>NZ_CP108215.1:0-5342304 GCF_045160825.1 Streptomyces sp. NBC_00104
GCAGCGCTGGCGCGCTGCATAGTGACGCCCTCCGCTTCGCTTCGGGCGTGGCTCCGCTGACGCTCCGCCAGATTCCCCCGCAAGCGGGGGAATCGAATTCCGCAAGCGGAATTCTGAGTGCATGTCAATTCGCGCAGCGCGAATTGAGGGAATCCCGCAAGCGGGATTCCTGAGGCTGGCAGTAAGGGGTGGGTGCATCGCGCGCGGGACTGTGTAGGGCTTGGGATTCCCAGTCACCACCTCTGTAACGGATGTGACGGGTCGTCGGCCTGACGGAGTGCCGGCCTCGTTTGTAGTGACGGGTTCCGCTGCGCTCCACCCTGAACCCCTCCCCCCACTGTCTAACCTGTCCCGACGTGTTCACCAATGGCCTGTCAGCATACAGGGCAACCGGCCGTTCGTGAGTGAGATTGAGTCACTGTGCCACCTTCGGGTGCGAAGTTGGTGTGCGAGTGATGCATCACGAGTCGTGACTGTGTAGAGTCTGGGATCAGATGCTACACCCCTACCGTCGCGCACCTTGCGCCTTGGATTCCAATTGTTATTACGCGCCGCATTCCGCGAAATGGAGAGCACGGGGCATGGCCGTGAAGTTGCGTGATCACCAGATCGAGGCCGTTGCCGCTATTGTGCGGGGTCTTGATGTTCCGCCGGGTGGTATTCCCTGGAATGGTCTTCGTGGGCAGGTGCACGCGGCGTGTGGGACGGGGAAGACCATCATGGCTGCCGCGTCGGCGAGGCGGCTTGTGCCCAGGGGGCGTGTGCTCGTGCTGGTGCCGACGCTGGATCTTTTGGCGCAGACGGTGAGGGCGTGGCACGAGGCTGGACACAAGGGGCCGGCGGTGACGGTGTGTTCGCTCCAGGACGATCCGGGGCTGTGGTCGTTGAAGGTGCGCTCCACGACGAACCCGATCCAGTTGGCGCTGTGGCACGGGCAGGGGCCGGTGACCATCTACGCGACGTACGCCAGCTTGGGTGTCCTGGCGGAGGCTTTCGAGGGTGTCTACGGTCAGAAGCTTGATCCAGTAGACCTTGCGGTGGTTGATGAGGCGCACCGGACAAGTGGCTCAATGGGGAAGGCGTGGGCGGACATCCACGACCAGAGCGTCATCCCGGCCTACCGGCGGCTGTACCTGACGGCGACGCCGCGGATCTGGGAGGAGCGGCTGAACCGCGAGGTTACGGAAGGGGTGCGGGATCCGCTGCCGCGTGAGATGGCGGCGTCCATGGACGACGAGAGGGTCTTCGGGCCGGTCCTGTACAAGCTCTCGCTCGCCTCTGCCGTTTCCCGGGGCTTGTTGGCGCGGTACCAGATCATCGTCCTGGAGCTGAAGGACCCGGTCGTCACGCCGGAGCGGCTGATGGGCGAGGAGCGGCACAGCGAGGAGGTCCGCGGTCAGCGGCTCGGGGCGCTGCAGGCCGCGTTGCTGCACACGATGGCGCAGCACGACCTGTCGACGTGCATCACCTTCCACCACCGCACCATCGAGGCGCAGGCGTACGCCGAGGGCCTGGAGCGCGTCGCGGCGAAGCTGCACGCCGACCAGCCCGAGACATACCCGAAGCGGATCTGGGCCAACTGGCTGTGCGGCGAGCACGTCCCCGAACGCCGGCGGGAAGTCCTCGGCTCGTTCGGGACCACGGCGCAGCGGGCCGTGCTCTCCAACTGTCGGGTCCTGGGCGAGGGTGTCGATATTCGAAGCGTGGATTCAGTCGCCCTCCTGGACCCCAAGGGCGCGCCGCACGACATCGTCCAGGCCATCGGCCGGGCGCTCCGGCAAAAACCCGGGCAGGGCAAGCTCGCCTCTCTGATCGTGCCGGTATTTCTCCAGCCGGGCGAGCAGCCGGAGGACATGTTCACCTCGGGGTCGTATCGCCCTTTGGTGAAGGTATTGGAAGGTCTACGGGCTCACGACGAAGAGGCCGTGGAGTTGCTTGCGATTCCGCAGGAGCCGCAGAAAGACGTCGCGCAGCCGTCCGTGAACATCGGTGTCGCGCCGGAGGAGGGCGAGGAAGAATCCCGGCTGCTGCTCCGTTTCGCCGCCCCCAGGGATCCGGTGATGGTCGCGGACTGGGTGTCCTTCAACGTCATCGACACCGAACGCCAGGACTGGGCCCGCGGCTGGGCCGCACTCAAAAAATTCACCGAACGGGAGCGGCACGCCCGCGTGCCCTACGGACACCGCGAGGGCGCGACACCGCTTGGACAATGGGTCGCGGAACAACGACGGGCCTACGGGGCGGGGCAGATGACCGGCCAGCGCGCGAGGCGACTCGAGCAGTTGGGCATGGTGTGGTCCCTGGCCGATGAGCGGTTCCAGGAGAACCTGGAAGCCGCGAAGGCCTACTACGACCAGCACTGGACGCTGTGCGCGCCCCGGCCCGCGACCATGCTCGACCGGCCGTTGGGGATGTGGCTCGCGAATTTGAGGCGGCCAGGTGCACTCGACGGACACCCTGAGTGGAAGGCGGCGCTGGAGGCCGTGGACGAGGACTGGAACCCGGAGTGGCCGGCGGAGTGGCAGCGGCACTACGCCGCGCTGCGCGAGCTCGTACGCGACGAAGACGGACAGGCCGACGTCCTGCCCGGCCTCACCGTCCACGGCATGGACATCGGGAAATGGCTGGCCCGACAGCGGAAACCGGCAGTCTGGCAGGCCCTGACCGACGGACAGCGCGAGCGCCTGGAGCAGCTCGGCATCACACCGCTCGCCCCGGAGCCGGAGGAGCCCGCAAGGGCTTCTACGACGTTCGAGCGGGGCGTCGCGGCCCTCGCGCAGTACAGAGCCCGCACCGGCACCGTGACCGTCCCACGCGGGCACACAGAGTGGCTGGAAGACGGAACCGAGGTCCGACTCGGGGTATGGCGCAGCAACATGCGCAGCAGGCGAGACTCGCTGCCCGATACGCGGCGCCAGCTGCTCGCGGACCTCGGTCTGTTCGACTGAGGGATGGCTCAGTGGCTGGTCGACGCGCTGCGTGGCGGGGGGCTGCTGGACGGGACTTCTGATCGCAGAGTTCTGTCTACGTCCCCGCTTCGCTCAGGAAACCGGCTCGGGAACGTCACCCGGCTTGACCGGCACGATCTCGACACGTGTGCAGCCCACAGCTTTGAGTTCGGTGCGGCGACACTTCGCCGACCGTTTGTCGTACCTGCCGGCCGACGCCTGCGGGGCACCGTCAGGGTCGGTCCACAGCAGACCGTAGTGCTGCATCACGCTCGTCATGGCGATCACACTTCCCCTCCCCCGACGGCCATAAGCACGCTGCGCGAAGCTCACCGCCGGCAAACTCACCGCACCCGCCGCGCTGGAATGGGCGCAGAAAGGTTAAGGAGTGGGATAAGTTTGTGGTTAAGGACTGCCTGGAGCAAGGGTGCAGGGTCATGCCATCCGAGGAAGAGCTGTTCGCGTCCGTTGACGCTCTGCTGAACGAGGAGCCGCACCTGCCGCCACCGGCGGAGCGTGCCCGGCTGCGTGAGGCCGCCGGCATCACGCAGGCCCGCCTGGCGGCCGCGTTGAAGACGACGACCCAGTCGGTGAAGAACTGGGAGAACGGCCGCAGCGAGCCGAAGTCGCCGCGCCTGGATGCCTACCAGCGGCTGCTGAACGGGTGGGCGGCGAAGTACCCCGCCCCCGGCACAGCTCCGACAGCTCCGGTTGCCGCGACCGTGCCTGCGGCGTCTGCCGAACCGGGTGCGTCCAGGGCGGAGACGGCAGATGCCCCGGCCCCGCAGGCTTCCGCCGTTCCGGCTGCGGCGCCGGCACGCCCCGCCACCCCCCGGCCCGCCACCGCATCGCGGCGTCCGGCCACGAAGAGGGCGGCGCAGCCGGCAGCAGATCCGCGCTTCCCGCACGGCCCGCTCGCGGTCCTGGACGGTGACGGCTGCGCGTACGGCACGGGCGGGATCGTGCTGGACTGCCCGGCGGCCACCGTTCCGGAGTTGGTGGAGTGGACGCTGCGCGAGTCCGGCCTCGGTGCCGCGAAGCTCAACCGCTACGGCAAGGACTCCGACCCGCTGATCGTCCTCACCGCCGCAGCCGCCGTGAAACTCGGACTGCCCGAGCGCCTGGAAGGCCACGAACAGCGCCGCTCCCTGCGCCTTCCCGAGGATCACCCGGTGGTCAAACAGGTGGTGAAGGCGAAGTGGCGGCTCACCCAGCGCGGGTTCGGCCCGTGGGCAAGGATCTACCGCAAGGCCCAGGGCCGCGACCGGCAGTGCGTGCAGCTCGCGATCCTGTCCTGGGACGCGCTCGATGAGCGGTCCTGGCCCGGGGTGGCGGAGATGGAGCCGGCCGACGTCGCCCGCGTCCTCGGCGTGTACGCGACCCGGGTCATCACCCCGCGCGGCTCCACAGCCGTATCGGGCCTTGAGCTGATGACCGCGCTGCGCCCGCCCACCCGCGCGGTGCGCGACGAGGCGAGCGGGAACTGGGTGCCCGGCCACAACCCCGGCAGCCTTGGCACCGAGCCGATGGACCCGGCGCCGCCGGAGGCCACCCCCGAGCACCCGGTCGTCGTGGACAGCGGCTGGAGCGGCGGGTTCTTGAACGAGGAGGCGTACCAGTGGGTGCGGCCGGTGGACCTGCTGAGCGATGAGGAGTGCACACTGCCCTTCGCGGTCGGCCTGGACCTGAACACGGCGTTCCTCGCCGCCGCGGCCCGCCTGGTCGTCGGCCTGTCCGGCCCCGACCACTTCCACGCCCCGACGTTCAACCCGAAGATCCCCGGGAGCTGGCTGGTCGACCTGTCCCACGTCGAGGTGGACCCGCGCCTGCCCTCACCGTTCACCCCGGACGGCACCCGGCCGACCGGACCTGCCTGGTACCAGACACACACCGTCGCCTACGCCCAGGAACTCGGCCACAACGTCCAGCCCCTGGAGGGGTACCTGCGCCGCGAGACCGGCGCCTACCTGGACCCGTGGCACGACCGCCTCAAGGAGGCGTACATCGACACCCTCGCCGACCTCGGCGTCACCAAGGAACTCACGGACGTGCAGTTCCTGGCGGCGATGGAGCGGCACAAGGACACCGACCCGGCCATGGCGGCGGTGCTGGCCGCCATCAAGGCCACCGTCAAGGGCGGCATCGGCAAACTGCGCGAACGCCCCCAGGGCAAGAAATACAAGGAGGGCGAACGGTGGCCGGCCCTCCAACGCCCCACCTGGCGCCCCGACATCCGCGCCGCCGTCATCTCCAAAGCACGGGTCAACATGCACCGCAAACTGCGCAACATGGCCACGATGACGGGGCTGTACCCGCTCGCCGTACTCTCCGACTGCGTCGTCTACCCCTCGCCAGGGGAGAGCCCGCTGGACTTCCTGCCCTACGCCGCATCGGGCAAGCCCCAGCCCGGCGGGTTCCGCCTCGGACCCACCCCCGGCCTGGCCAAGCTCGAAGGCGTCCAGTCGATGCTCTGGGCGGTCGACCTCATGGAACAGGGCCACAACCCCGCCCGCCACATCAAGGGCGGCGACGCCGTCCACGACGAAGGAGAGTAGGCCAGTGCCCGACACCGGCCCGACGCACACGACCCGGACCCCGCCGGCCGACACGAGCGGCCAGGCCCCCACCGTCGAGAAGGGCTGAGCCGTGGCAGAGATCGACGACGCCATCGAACGCGCCGACCGGGAAGCCTTCACCCGCCAGCCGCCCAAGACACTCAAAGGGCAGATCGGCTACCTGATCAAGCAGCTCAAGACGACCCGGGCTGTCGCTGAGGAGATCGGGGTCAGCCAGCGGTCGGTGGAGCGCTACCGCAAGGGCGAACGCAAGCACCCGCCACGCGCCATCGCCGAACGGATCGACGCTGCCGTACGGACCCGCTGGCAGCCCCAGGTCCGCAAGCGCCGACAGAAGCAGGCCGCCACCGCGACCGGGATCACCGTGGAGACCCGGGCCCGGTTCGGGTACACCGCACCCGTCGGCACCACCGACGACGGAAGATTCCGGCGCCTGACGGTGCACCTCCCCCCGGCGTACGCACAACGCCTGTTCGACGCCCGCAACACAGGCGCCAGCGACCAACAGATGCGCGGGATCATCGCCGAGGGATTCAAAGAGATCTACTTCCAAGACGGCGGAACCCGCGCCACAGGACTCTCCGACGTCACCCTCAACGACATCGACTACCTCGACCTCGACTACTGACGTGACGCTGGCCGCAGGCCAACACCTGCTTTGTGACTCAGCGGCGGACGAGGGCGGCAAGTTGGGAGGTGGCCTCTAGCCTTGTGCAGTCGGCCCTCGGAACCCGGCCAGCCCGCCGGACGCGAGCCACCCAGGCAGGGGCCCGCAGGCTGGTTGTGAGGCGCGTGGGGGGCTGGCACTGAGCAGGAGCAGGAAACGGCATCGGGGGTGTGGTGTGGCAGCGGGCGTGTTGCGGACCGTGCCGCTGGCCGGGGAGCTGACCGCATCGTTGATCAGCCGTGTGGCGGCCCGCTACGGTCTCCCGACCGCCGGTGTGCTGCGGCTGTGGACATGCCGCAACTCTCCCGCCCGGCACGACGGCGGCGGTGCGCGGGCGGACGCGGAGGTCGTCCTCAACGGGGCCGGGCGGGGTGTGCTCGCCGAGCTGTGCAGGGTGGAGCCCAAGGTACTGGCGCGCGCTTTGCCTGCCTTCACCATGGACGACCCCAAGATCAGCACCGGCCGGGAGGCCGGGGTGGCACAGGCACGGTGGCGGGCGGCGGGCACGATGGCGGGTCCGGCCGCGTTCGGCTGCCGGCTGTGCACCGCGCGGCGCACCGGGCAGGCACTGCGAGCGGTGCGCTACCTGCCACGCTGGCATCGGGTCTGCCATAAGCACGGGCGCTGGCTGCTGGACGCGGACGCCGATCAGCCGCTGGAACACCTCGATCTGCGCCTGTCCCTCCCCTCGTAGCGTGAAGACCGTGACTGCAGGGGAAGTTGGGAGTCATGGCGGAGAAGCGACGGAAGTTCGATCCGGAGTTCCGTGAAGGTGCGGTACGGATCGTGACGGAGACCGGGAAGCCGATTGCCGAGGTCGCCAAGGATCTGGGCATCAACGAGACCACGCTGGCCAGCTGGGTCTCGCGCGCTCGCCGGGCAGGGACGGCGCCGGCCGGCGGGAGTGACGAGCTGGAGCGGTTGCGGCGGGAGAATGCCCAGCTCAAGCGGGACAACAAGGAACTGGTCATGGAGCGCGATGTCCTCAAACGCTGCATGGTCCCGTGGGTGAAGTAGCCGTGGCGGACCCGTCCCAAGTGGTCGGGGTGATCAGCGACTTCAGGACCGAGCACGGTATTTCGCACCGAGTCTCGTGCCGCGCCCTGGGCGTGAGCGAGTCGTGGTTCTACAAGCACCGCACCCGTCGGCCAACCCGGCGTGAAGTACGCCGTCGGCAGCTGGCCGAGGCGGTACGGGAGGAGTTCATCGATTCCGGTGGCACCTACGGCTCGCCGAAGATCTGGATCCAGCTGGTGCGGCAGGGCTGGCGGGTCTCGGTGAACACCATCGCCAAGCTCATGGCCGAACTCGGCCTGGTCGCCCGCAAGGTCAGCCACCGGCGCGGACTGACCCGGCCGGGAAGACGACCGGCCGCCCCGGACTTCGTCAACCGGGACTTCACCGCCGAAGCGCCCGACCTGGTGTGGTGCGGGGACATGACGGAGATCGAGACCGGCGAGGGCAAGGTGTATCTATAAGTTACGTGGAATCACGCTGACGGATGGACCTTACGGCCGGGGCGGTACGACGGTGCCAGTGTCGCGTTGAACGTGTCCGTGACGGTGTTGTCGGAGAAGTGGCCGGTCCTGGGGCGGCATGAGCGGGCGGCCGAGTGGCTGCAGATCTGGTCGGATCTGGGGCGGGCGCCTCGGACGATCGACGCCTATGCCCGGGGACTGGGTGAGTTCCTGCTGGTCTGTGAGCGGGAGGGGATCGCCCCGGAGGCGGCCAGTCGCGTCCATGTTGCCGCGTTCGTACGGGAGTTGAGGACACGACCGAGTCGCGGTGGTGCGAACGTTCTGGCCCTGGACTCGGGAGCGGGCCTGTCCAACGCCACCCTGCAGCAGCGGCTCGTGCCGGTGCGGCTGTTCTTTGACTTCCTCGTCGAGGAGGGCGTGCGGGAGTCGAATCCGGTGGGCCGCGGCCGCTACACCCCCGGCCGGACCGGTGGCGGGACGGCGCGGGGGCTGGTGCCGCGGATGGTGAAGCTGCCCTGGATCCCGTCGGAGGACGAGTGGTTGCGGATCTTGGAGGTCTTCCGGGCCGAGCCGGTGCGCAACCGGCTGATGCTGGCTCTCGCCTACGACTCGGCGCTTCGCCGCGAGGAGTTGTGCTCGCTGCGGACCGACGACATCGATCCGGCCCACCGCACACTGCGGGTGCGGGCGGAAACGACCAAGACGCGTCAGGAACGGGTGGTGCCCTACTCGGCGTCCACCGGCGTGCTGCTCGGCGAGTATCTGCGGCACCGTGCTTCGTTGTCGCGGGCGCGGGGGCCGTTGTTCCTGTCGGAGTCGCGGCGCAACGCGGCCCAGCCACTGACCTTGTGGACGTGGTCCAAGGTCGTACGCCGGATCGCGCTCACCGCGGAGGTGACACGGTTTTCCACGCACACCACGCGGCACCTGTGTCTGACGGATCTGGCCCGGATGGGCTGGGAGGTGCACGCGATCGCCTCGTTCGCCGGACATCGCAGCACCGAGTCGACCCTGCGTTACATCCACCTCTCGGGCCGGGAGCTCTCCGCCCGACTGAACGCCTCGATGTCGCATCTGCACGCCTGGCGGGTCGAGACACTCACCACTGCGGGAAGGTCCCCGTGGTGATCCCGTCCCAGGTCAGGCCGCTGATCTCGACACCCGAGGTGGGGACGCAGCGGCTGAGGGTGTTCGCGCTGGACGGCTTCGACTGCCGTCCGCAGCTGCTCGGCCGGGAGCGGGATGCGCTGGCGGCCATGGACCTGCGGGCCTTGCGCCGGCAGCGGGCTCACGGCGGGATTCCGCGTCGGACCGCCGTGCACTGGAGGGCCCTGACCCGGCTGGTGGACCCTCTCGACCAGGCCCGCGGCGTCCTGCACCACGACGGTGAGGTCAGCCACCGCCGGGCCGGAGCCCAGGCCGTGGCGATCGTACTGGCCAACTGCCGCACCCTGGACCGTTCTTGGTGGGGGTGGACGCCCTGGGACTGGGCCGGGCTGTGTTCCACCGGCAGTACCGCGTTCCGCACAGCCCAGCCACTGCCGACGGACACCGCAACCCGCCCGTTCCTGATCGCCCTGGCCCATCTCCTCGGCGGCTTCACCGACTACCAGCACCTGGGCTACTTCAACCGGTTCTACCTGGCCGAGCTGCTGTTCGGGCCACAGATGCTGCAGACGGCGATGGCCGAGGTCGCGAAGGTCTCGGAGGGCTGGGGCTACCGCAGCCAGAGCCGCGAGGATGGCCGCTACCGGCTGCCCGGAGTGCTGGCCCAGGCGCTGCTGATCAACCGCAGCCCCCGCCTCGAGGACTTGACCACCGAGGCGTTCGCCCGCCTGCAGGCCCACCCGGCCACCGGCCCCCGCTATGCCTCCGGGTTCTACGCACTGCAGAAGGTCCTGGCCGATCTCGGGCACTGCCGGGTCCCGGTCCGACCCGGCTTCAACCACGCTCCGGGCCTGGCCGGAGTGCCCGAGCCGTGGGCCGGCTATCTGCAACGCTGGTACGACACCTCCACGCTCACCACGGCCGTTCGCAACAACATCCGTACGAACATGGCCAAGACCGGCCGCTGGCTGGCTGCCGAACATCCCGACGCCGTCGATCCGGCCCACTGGACGCGGTCGACCTGCGCGAACTGGGTCGCCGCAGTCGACAAGATGGCCGTCGGAGACTACGTCCAGCGCACCGACCACCTCCACGAGCGTCTCGGCGACCCGATCGCCCCACGCACCAAATCCCACATCCTGATGGGCACCCGCACGTTCCTGCGCGACCTGCAGGAATGGGAATGGATCCCCAGGCGTTTCGACACGAACCGAGCCCTGGCGGTGCCCCGCACGATCGCCGCCCTGATCTCCACCGACCCTCGCGTCATCGCCGACGAGGTCTGGGCGAAACTGCTGTGGGCCGGACTCAACCTCCAGGCCAGCGACCTCCCCGGCACCTCAGCGGGCAGCTACTACCCCCTGGAACTGATCCGCGCTCTCGCTCTGACCTGGCTCTTCTCCGGCCTGCGCAGCGACGAGATCTCCCGGCTCCGGGTCGGCTGCGTCCGCTGGCAGCACGACGGACACCCCATCGACGGTGCCTCCCGTGAGGTCCTGGCCGAACAGGCTGTCTGCCTCCTCGATGTCCCCGTGAACAAGACCAGTACGGCGTTCACCAAGCCCGTCGACCCGATCGTCGGCCAGGCCATCGAAGCCTGGCAGGCCCAGCGGCCCACCCAGCCCAAGCGCCTCGACGCCAAGACCAACGAGCGCGTTGACCTGCTCTTCTCCGTCCGGGCCCACCCCGTCGCGAAGAACTACATCAACCGCACCCTGATCCCCTCGCTCTGCGAGAAGGCCGGAGTGCCCACCGCCGACGTCCGCGGCAACATCACCAGTCACCGGGCACGCTCCACCATCGCCAGCCAGCTCTACAACGCCAAGGAGCCGATGACGCTCTTCGAACTGCAGGCATGGCTCGGGCACCGCAGCCCGACCAGCACCCAGCATTACGCGAAGATCACACCGAACACGCTGACCAGGGCATACACCGAGGCCGGATACTTCTCCCGGAACCTGCGGACCATCGAGGTCCTCGTCGACCGCGACGCGGTCGCCTCGGGCGCCGCCGCAGGCGGCGAGCCCTGGCAGCACTACGATCTCGGCCACGGCTACTGCACCTACAGCTTCTTCGAGCAGTGCCAGCACCGCATGGCCTGCGCACGCTGTGACTTCTACACGCCCAAGGACTCCAGCCGGGCTCAACTCCTGGAAGCCAAAGCCAACTTGCAGCGGATACTCGTCTCCATCCCGCTCACCGATGACGAACGCGCCGCCGTCGACGACGGCCAGGCAGCCCTCGACTCCCTCCTCGACCGGCTCGCCGACACCCCCACACCCGCCGGCCCGAGCCCCCGCGAGCTGAGCGGACCCATCACCGCCCAACTGCTACCGATCATCGAAGTCCGGCAAAGCTCCCAGAACTGAAGTCGCAGGTCACAGATTCCACAGAATGGCCACGGTCATCGATCTGTTCTCCCGCCGCCTGCTCGGCTACGCGATGGGAGAGCGGCACGACGCGGGCCTAGTCGTGGCCGCCCTGCACATGGCCGCAGCCACCCGCGGCGGAAACGTGCGGGGCGTCATCTTCCACACGGACCGCGGCAGCGAGGGTGGATTCAACTGGTCGTCGCAACACTTTGATCTCGGAGGTGTGCGACGTGGCCACGGCGGACTGGAGTTTGAAGACCAGCGATGTTCCGGAGGGTCGGCGTCGGCAGTGGCGCGCTGATCGTGCGTTGCGGCCGGCGATGCGTTCGCCGGGGCGGCCTGATCCGTCTCGAGTCGTGCAGCGCCAGTTCTGGCGGCTGATCGCCACGGGGGTCACGACGGTGGAGGCGTCGTTGGCGGTCGGCGTGTCGTGGCCGGTGGGTGCGAGGTGGTTTCGTCACGCTGGCGGCATGCCTCCGATCTCGTTGGCCGAGCCCACGGGCCGGTACCTCGCGTTCGAGGAGCGCGAGGAGATCGCGATCCTCAGGGCGATGAACAAGGGCGTGCGCGAGATCGCCCGCGCCCTGGGGCGTGACCCCGGAACGATCTCTCGCGAACTGCGCCGCAACGCCGCCACGCGCGGCGGCAAGCAGGAGTACCGCGCGACGGTCGCCCAGTGGAAAGCACAGCAGGCCGCCAAGCGCCCGAGGACCGCGAAGCTCACAGGCAACGACAGGTTGCGTGAGTACGTGCAGGACCGGCTCGTCGGCAGTGTCCGCCGCCCCGACAACACGATCGTCGCCGGGCCCAGGACGCCCGCATGGAAAGGGCTGAACAAGCCGCACCGGCAGGACAGACGATGGGCGACGGCATGGAGCCCGGAGCAGATTTCGCACCGTCTCCATGTCGACTTCCCCGATGATGAGTCCATGCGCATCAGCCACGAAGCGATCTACCAGGCGCTGTTCATCGAGGGCCGTGGCGCGCTCAAGCGGGAACTGGTCACGTGTCTGCGCACCGGCCGGGCGCTGCGGACTCCCCGTGCACGGTCACAGAACAAACCGCAGGGGCATGTCACCGCGGACGTCATCCTCAGCGAACGCCCCGCCGAGGCCGCAGACCGCGCGGTCCCCGGACACTGGGAAGGCGATTTGATCATCGGGACGGGTCGCTCCGCGATCGGCACGCTGGTCGAGCGCAGCAGCCGCTCCACGCTCCTGGTGCACCTGCCCCGGCTCGAGGGCTGGGGCGAGAATCCGCCCGTGAAGAACGGCACCTCACTCGGGGGCTATGGCGCGATCGCGATGAACGCGGCGCTCACGACGTCGATGACGCAGCTGCCCGAGCAGCTACGCAAAACCCTCACCTGGGACCGCGGAAAGGAACTCTCCGGCCACGCCCAGTTCGCCATCGATACCGGGACGAAGGTGTTCTTCGCCGATCCCCACTCACCCTGGCAACGACCGACGAACGAGAACACGAACGGGCTGCTGCGTCAGTACTTCCCGAAGGGCACCGATCTGTCCCGGTGGTCGTCCACGGACCTCGAAGCCGTCGCCATGGCGATCAACAACCGGCCCCGCAAGACCCTCGGCTGGCGGACACCCGCCGAGGTCTTCGAAGAGCAGCTACGCTCGCTGCAACAGCCCGGTGTTGCAACGACTGGTTGAACTCGCCGAGTACGCCTCGCGGAGGTTCCGCCGGTCCTGCCGCAAGCTGGGCGTTTTCCAGTCCATGGGCCGGGTCGGATCTTGTTTCGACAACGCCGTCAGCGAGGCGTTCAGCTGGATCCAGCCGCGACGCATGCTGTGGCCGGTGATGCGGCGGACGGCGGCGCGGGCGGAACGCATCCTCGCGCGCCAGGTCTTGAGGATGGCGTTGGCTTTTCGGCGGTGGGTGCGGCGTCGGTGGCCGCGAGCGCCTCCTGGCCCGGGCGGCGGCGGCGCGCTCCGTACTCTCCAGTCAGCGTCACCGCACCAGTGATCATCCACGGGGCGGTGAAGGACATCACCGTCGAGGTGGTCCGACGCAACCCCGACGACGAAGGCAAGGGCTTCGTCCCGCAACCGAAGCGGTGGGTGGTCGAGCAGGTCAACGGCACCCTCATGCTGCACCGGGGCCTCGCCCGCAACTACGATCACCGACCCGACATCGCGGCCTACCGGGTCTACTGGGCCTCCACCGCCGGCATGCTCCGCCGCCTCACCACCCCTACCCCCACCGGGCGGGACGACGTGGAGCCGGCCGCGTGAACGCCAGCGAACTCCTGCGGCTGCTGCAGACCGAACACGATGAGACCGCAGCCCGCGCCGACAACCTGCGCGAGCAGATCGATCGGCTCACCACCGCCCTCGCCGAGACCGAAGCCCGCCTGGCCGAGCTCGCCGCCTGTCAACGGTCACGAAATTCTCCGCTTTCGGCCGGTTCCGCGTCACGAGATTCCCCGCCTTCGTGGTCACGGTTCCCCATGGGGACGGCGGTCGCGGACCTGTGCGCCATGCAGTCGTCGTTGGGGCGGGCAGCCGTCTCCTGCTGGCGATCGGACTGCCCACACCGGCGGAGGGCACCCGAAGCACCCCCGGTTGGTGTGCGGGCGGTGCTCTCACGGGTGCTGTGGCGTGGCCCGCAGTCCTTCGAGGAGTGCGGCCAAGTAGCGGTGTGCGGTGTCGAGCCGGTCGGCAGGTGTGCCGCCATGGACGTTGACGGAGTAGGCGATGCCGCACATGAGCGGGACGAGGTCGGTGGCGGCCAGGTCACGTCGAACCGCCCCGGCGTCGCGCGCCCGGTCGAGGAGTGCGGTGCCGACCGACTGAAGCGTCTCTTTGAGTTCCGTGGTGCGCGGCAAGGTGTCGGTGGCTGCGGCGGCGACCGGGGCCAGGGACGCGTCCGTGACCTGCGCTTCGACGGTGCGGAACAAGAAGGCTTCGAGCGCGCGCCGGGGATCGGTGTCGGCCAGCGCCTGCCGGCCGTGGGCGGCCAGGGCTTCCAGGCAGGGAGTGGCGACGGTCTCCAGCAGCGCCTCGGGGGTGGCGAAGTGGCGGTAGACAGTGCCGACTCCGAGTCCGGCGCGGCCGGCGACGTCGTTCAGTTGCAGGGGTGTGCCCTGGTCGACGAGGGCACGGGCGACAGCGACGATCCGGTCCCAGTTGCGGGCCGCGTCCTTGCGAAGGGGCGTCGTCATGGGGGACATGCTAATCGGATGACCCATCCGGATGATGTCGCCGCCGGTACCCGTGCCGCTCGGCGGGTCAGGTTGTCGTGAGGGGCGCGTGCCGTTCGCTGAGCCGGCGCACGTCCTGGGCGACGCGGGGGTCTGTGGCTGCGCGCAGAGGTTTCACCGGGTGGGTCTGGGCTCCGATGACGATGCCGGTCCGGCCCGTAAGGGTGGCGTCGGTGGCGGCGACGATCGAGGGCCGGGCAGCCAGGGACGCCGGACCCGAAGTAGAGCGTTCGAACTTGCGGCGTACCAGCGGCCAGAGCAGCCGCAGGGCTGGTGAGACGATCTTCGGATCGGTCATGGTGCCGTTGGTCATGTCGGTTGCGGCGCCTCCGGGGTCGGCGGCGAAGACAGAGACGGCCGTGCCTTGGAGCCGGGTGGCAAGGTCGAGCGTGTAGGCGAGGTTGGCGAGCTTGGCGCGGCCATACCAATGGAAGCCGTAGTAGCCGCCGGGCGGCTCAACGGTGTCGAAGGACCGCTTCGCAAGCCCGACTGCACTCGATGTCACGTTCACGATCCTGCTGGGGGTGTCGGCCGTCAGCGTGGGCAGTAGCAGTTCCGTCAGCAGGTACGGCGAGAGGTGGTTGACGAGGAACGACGCTTCGATCCCGTCCAGGGTCTGTGGCTGCGAGAACATCGCGCCGACGTTGTTGACCAGCGCGGTCAGGGGGTCGCCAGAAGTGGCATGTTCGGCGGCGATCTGGTCAGCGAGCGCGCGCACCTGGTCGAGCGAGCCGAGGTCGGCGGGCAGGAACCGCGCGGGATGGGACGGGTTCATCGCGTTGATTCGGTCGACCGCCTGAGCACCCCTGTCGGCGTTGCGTCCGACCACGGTGACGAAGAACCCGGCGTCGGCCAGCCCCAGGGCTGTCTCCAGTCCGATACCGGCTGTCCCCGCCGTGACCACGGCTGTCTTCTTCGTCATGTGCCCCTCCACCCGGTTATGCGGATAGCTCATCCGTTTACCGGGGACCGTAACACGCAATCGGATAAGCTATCCACTTATGTTTCCGGGCCGCGAAACAGGGCTGCAGGACGGCATGAAGCCGCTCCGATCCGAGCACGCCGGACGACCTGGGTGCCCGCCCATCGACCTGGCGGCCTACCAGCTCCACCACAACGGGCACCGGCCCCACCAGGCCCGCGACCAGCTACCACCCGACGCCCGCGAAAAGCCCGCCACCGTGCACGACCTCGACACCCGCAAAGTCCTGCACACCCGGATCACCGGTGGCCTCATCAACGAGTACGACGGATATACCGCGTGACGTGCAGCCACGACTTTTCGAGCGGCACAGGCGCCGGGGACCCTGCGAGGACGGGCTGACGACACCGAATCTCGCACCCCAGTAGTGGTTACCGAGGTTTTTATTCCGTTTTCGGTGGTGGCAGATGGTGATCCCTGTGGTGAGCGGCTGAGGCCGGGCCTTGTCGGACCCGCGTGGCCCGTGTCCAACTCCGGGGTCAGGGCCCTCTCCGTCAGCCTCCTCCCATCAGCCTGCGATCGCCCGCAAGATCGGCTGGCCGAGTGCGCCAAGCCAGCCCGCGAGCGCTCCGAGCGGCCCGATCAGCCCGGTGCCGGCCGTGACCAGCGCACCCGCCGAGGACAGCAGCCGGGTGATCCGGCCGAGCCGGCCCGCCACTGCCTCCCGGTCCGGCTCCGGCCGGGCGACCTCCTCGTCCAGCGAGTCCAGCTCGGCCCGCACCTCGGGCTCGATTGCCGGCGGCAGCGCCGTCCGCTCGATCGACGCCCTCAGTTCCCGGACCAGGCCGCGCACCTCCTGCCCGCCCGCCGTGAAGACGGCCGACTGGCCACCGTGAACGGTCTGGTTCCCGGCGACGTTGTTGACCACGCCGCCCTGCTGGTTGCCAATGTTGAAGGCCATGGCTCCCCATCTCCTCACCGCTGCCGCCAGGACGCCTGCCGCTCGGCATCCTCGAAGCGGCGGCGCCGGGACGTCGTCACGATGTGCAGAACGATCCCGATGACCGTCAGAACCGTCCCGATAGCCGCCATCGCGAACCCGACCGCCCCTACCGGCACCCCGGCCACCTTCGGTCCGAGCAGCTCCGGGGAAGAGTCGAAGGTCGAACTCCCCGACGAAATATCGTCGTTGGTCCCGGAAACGAATCGAATGATCACCCAGCCGTAGATCCCGCCCCCGACCAGAAAGAGCAGGAAGCCGAGCATGATCAGGTGTCGCGCCCTGGTACGGGTCGCGGCGATCTCCCTGAAAAAGCTCTCGCGCTGCGCCTGCTGAACGTAGTTGTACTGGTCCCCGGCGACATTGCTCAGCCGGTCGGCCTGCTGCTCCCCGATGTCGAACCGCCGCTCGCCGCCGGGCGGCGTACGGCCGGCCTCGCGCGGTGCCTGGCGGCCCGGCGGGCCGGAGGGCGGCGGCCCTGCGGCGGGAGCGCCGTGAGGCGTGGGCCCGGGCTCGGGGGCGGGGCCCCAGCCCGGCATGGTGTCCGAGGTACCGCCCGGGGTGCCGCCGGCTCCGGGCTTCGGGGCCTGAACGGTCCGGTCGGCGGAGCGCAGCTCTTCGTAATGCACCTCTAAGGGACCAAAATCCAGCACGTCACCCGAGTGCAGCACCTGCTGCCCGAGCACCGGGTGACCGTTCAGCATGGTGCCGTTGGTGGAGGCGAGATCCTCGACGGTGGTCCGGCCCGAGGCCCGCCACACCACCGCGTGCCGTCGGCTGACGCCCGGATCGCCCACCTGGATCTGGCAGTCGGAGTCCCGCCCGACCAGCATCGGCTGGTCGTCGAGGACGAAGACCCGGCCGCGCAGCCGGTCCGGGCGGTCGACCACGAGGTGCGGTAGGTCGCGCTCTCGCGGAGGAGGGTCCATGGCACGACCTCCTGCCTTGGCGAAGCATCCGGCGTCGGGCGAAACGATTCGGTCGCCTGTTCCGGTGATCCTCACCTTCCAGTAAAGGCCGATCGGCCCCGTCCTGCCACAGCATCCGGACGGCCGGAACTCGGCAGTGCGTTCGGCCGCCGTCCCCTCGGCCCGCAGCCCTCCGATCCCGACGGGCTGGTCTCCGCGACTCCGGCCCGTGCCCGTCCGGGCCGCCCGCCTCTCAGCGATCCACGGCGCCTTGATCCAGGACGCCGCAGCACCGCCGTGATCGCGCCGAAGGCTAGGCCGCGGGTCAGGTCACCGACTGTGCTGCCTGTCCGCTCGCCTCGGCCCGCTCGCCAGGCAGCCACGTCGGCGTCGGTGATCCGGTACAGCACCAGCGCCACAAGCAGCGTGAGGCGGATACCGGGCCGCTTGGCCTCCGGCACGTCGGCTGGGGCCGCCCCGGCCGGGTCCCCGCCCCATCGCTGGAAGCCGATGCTCTCCCACAGCGCGGCGATCTTCTTCTTCGCCTGGCGCCGGTACGCCTAGGTGAGCTGCTCGCGGTCCTCGAGGTATTCGCCCATGGCCGGGTACGCCCCACCGCGCAACAGCCGCCGGATCGCCTCGGCCGCCAGGATCAGTCCTGGTCCGAAGCCCCTCCATGCCTTGTCGAGATGGACACGGTCGAGGATCAGCAGATCACCGACGGGATGAGTGACCGCCTTCTCGAACGCGGCACTGTAGCCCGTGCGTCCGGACCGGCCGAGGACAGCTGAAGCGATGACCTCGAGATCGCCAGATTCGGCATCCATGCAGTGGTCCTTCGTGGATTTGTCAGATCGGTAACCAGCGCAGCCGGGCGGGGGCGCTTTCGCCGGAGCGGATGGAGCAGTTGTCCGCCATCGGTATGCGCTGGGTTCAGGCCGGTCCGGTGCGGTCGACGGGTGAGGGGGCGCCTGGTGTGGAAGGCCTGGTGCGGGAGGGGTGAGGTCGCGTGTGGCATCGGGTCGGCCGCTTTCGGTGGTGTCGGTGAGATGGGTGCGGAAAGGCGACACAAGGTGTCGGGTATGGGGGTGAGGATGGTGTCACCGGTTGGCGTCGATGGCGGACGTGGGCCGGCCGTACAGAGAGAAAAGGACTTTCATGGGATTGACGCCCGACACATCGACACCGGACCTCCGCGGAAAGATCGCGCTGGTTGCGGGGGGCACGCGGGGCGCCGGGCGGGGCATCGCCGTCCAGCTCGGGGCGGCGGGTGCGACGGTCTATGTCACCGGCCGTACGACTGCGGAACGGCGTTCGGAGTATGACCGGGCCGAGACGTTCGAGGAGACCGCGGAACTCGTCAGTGCCGCGGGCGGAACCGGTATCGCGGTGGCGACCGACCACCTGGTGCCGGAGCAGGTCCGTGCGTTGGCCGAGCGCATTGGCGCCGAGCAGGGGCGGCTTGATGTGCTGGTCAACAATGTCTGGGGTGGTGAGCGGCTGTTCGAGTTCGAGAAGCCGGTGTGGGAGCACGACCTCGACAACGGGCTGCGGCTGCTGCGGCTGGGGGTGGAGACCCATGCGATCACCAGCCACTTCCTGCTGCCTCTGCTGGTGCGGCAACCGGGTGGTCTCGTGGTGGAGATGACCGATGGCACGTCCGCGTACAACGGGGTGAACTATCGCAACTCGTACTTCTATGACTTGGTCAAGAACAGTGTGCTGCGTATGGCGTTCGTGCTCGCTCACGAGCTGAAGCCGCATGGTGGAACGGCGGTGGCGCTGAGTCCGGGCTGGCTGCGTTCGGAGATGATGCTCGACGCGTTCGGTGTTGCTGAGGACAACTGGCGGGACGCGTTGGCCACGGTGCCGCACTTCTGCATCTCGGAGAGTCCGGCGTATGTCGGGCGTGCGGTCGCGGCGTTGGCCGGTGATGTTGATGTCGCTCGTTGGAACGGTCAGTCGCTGTCGAGCGGGCAGCTCGCCCAGGAGTACGGCTTCACCGACCTCGATGGTTCGCGTCCGGACTGCTGGCGCTACCTGGTCGAGGTCGACGACGCCGGTAAGCCCGCGGATGCGACCGGGTATCGGTGAGGGGCGGACCGTCGGCGGGCCGCGGTGACCATGCTGCGGCCCGCCGGCGGTGCCTGCGCGGTCGTGGCCGGGTGAGCCCTTGTGCCTGTGGGGGCGGGCGCGGTCTTCGGTGCTGTCAGCTCCGCGCTGTCCGTGGGCGGTTCCCTCGTTCGGTCACGTTCGTCACGGTCTCGGCAGGCCGGTGGGATGACCGGTGGGATGACCGGTGGGTTCGTGGCCTCGGCGGTCTTCGTGGGCTGTGCGTGCGGCGCCGTTGCTGTCGCTGCTTGTGACGAGCACGCCGGGCCCGGCCTTGTGCCCTTTCGCCGGCCGGGGATGTCCGGTCCGCCCGGGGCGGGTTGGTCGTCTCACCTGGCCGCGAGGTGGGTGCGGCCAGGTGGTGGGTGGCTCAGTGGTTCATCACGCGCAGGCTGGTGGCCGGGGGTGCGGAAGCCGTCGAGCCGGCCGGGCATTGCCTTCTTGCTTCAGGGCGGTCGGGGACGGGGTCAGCGCCGCCTGGTCGCGCTCCGGGCGGAGTCGGGCGGGCTCGCTCATCGGTCGGGGTGGGGGGCGTGCACGGTGATGTGTGCGCCGGGGCTGAACTTGGCGAGCAGTTCGGCGAGTTCGGCTGCGGCCGTCTCGACGTCGGTGACGGGCATCGGCGCCAGGCTCTCCAGCAGGAAGATGCCCGAGGTGGTCTTCTCGGTGAGCCTCGTGCGCGGGCCCTGGCGCCAGTTCCAGCGGCGGCAGGTCACGCCGGTCTCGTCCCGCCAGATCACTTCGCCGGCGTCGGGGTGTTCGATGACCTCCTCGCCGCCGGTGACGGTCAGGAAGTCCTCGTCGCCGGTGGCGCGTACCAGGCGCATGCCGCCCTGGACGTGGTCGATGTCCTCGCCGCCGACGGGGATGAGGTGGGCGACGCTGATGGCGTTGTACAGGTCGACGAGCAGGTTGATGCGGGGCAGTCCCGCCGGCGACAGGGCTCGTTTCGCCAGCGCCTCCGCCGAGTTGCGGGTGCGGGACGGCTTGGAGCCGAACGCCGTGTAGACCTCGCGCCAGGCGGCGATGTGCGGGTCCTCGTGCGGGGCGCGTCCGTCCAGGCGTACAGCGAGGCGGCGGGCGGCGTCGTCTAGGAGGACGGAGCTGGCATCGGTGCTGGGTCCGTTGGTGAGGTCGTGTGCCTCGACGGCGACGTGCGTGAAGCCGGGCGCGAGGGTGCGCACCTCGTCGGACACGGTGAGCGAGAGGGACATGGCCTGCCTCGGAGTGTGGTGGGGGTCTGTGAGTGGTGGCGGCGGTCCGGGGGCGTCGTGAAGGCGCTCAGGACGGCCGAGCGAGGTACAGCATAGAGGACTGGATAGTTCATTTCATTCGATGTCGGGTCGGGTGTGCGAGCCGGGCGGGGGACCTGTGGGTCCGGGCCCGCTCTGTTCTCCTGCCTGGCCCCTGGTACGGGAGGCGGCCGTTGTCGGTGGTGGTTGGTGTTGTCCCGGGCGGGGCGGCGGGTACCGCTGTCGGTGCTCGGTGGAGGCGCAGCGCGATGGGCACGGTCAGGGCTGTCAGGGCTGTGCGGATGGTGCTGCCGCCGGTGGCGCTGGTTTCGCTGGTTTCGATCACGTCGCTCCTTCAGGGCCGGGGGCCCGGGGGCGGGGTCATGAAGAAGGTAACGGGGGGGACGGTCCGCGGCGCCGGTGCTGCGGGCCTTGGCTCTCGCCGCGCGCGGCGGCCGGCGCCGGGTTCTTTGTGACGGATCGCGTGGTCGGTGTCGTCGGCTGGGGTGCCGTCACCTGGGGCCCGCGGCGAAACCGCTCGTGGATGCGGTGCCCGCGGCCCCGCTTTCGCCCCGGAAGGGGGCTCGTCGTCGCACGCCGGACGGGGCTGGTCATCCGGCGTGTTCAAGTGGGACTCAAGTCGGGTTCGAGAGGGTCTCGAGCCGTCCTCGACCCGACGGCAACCGGGCTGCGAATCGCCCGTAGTAGCGTGATCGATCCGTTCGGGGTGCGTGGGGGTGACCTCCCCGCTCATGCCCTGCAACGTCTGAGAGGGTGGCGGGACTTGACTGAATTCGTGCGGGACGTCGCGAGCATGGGCCGCGAGACCATCGACGTCGTGGGGGCTCGTACCAACAATCTGCGGGACGTGTCGCTGAGCATCCCCAAGGGGCAGCTCGTCGCCTTCACCGGGGTGAGCGGCAGCGGCAAGACCTCGCTGGCCGTCGACACCCTGCACAACGAGGCCCAACTGCGGTACCTGGAGGGTCTTTCGCCGTTCGTCCGGCAGTACATCACCCAGCGCAACCGGCCGAAGGTCGACCGTATTCTGGGGCTCGGCCCGACGCTCGCGGTCGACCAGCGCCGTCTGAACCGCAACCCCCGTTCCACGGTCGCGACGATCACCGGTATCGACGGGCATCTGGGGCTGCTGTATTCGCGGCTTCCCGCGTTGGGCGCGGACCCGGTGGCGGTGAGCGGGGGCGGTCTTCTGACGACCGCGCACTTCGACCGGCACTCGCCGGAGGGGAGCTGTCCCGACTGTCACGGGGTGGGCGGGCGCTGGCAGGCGCAGGAGGAGCTGATCATCACCCGGCCGGAGCTTCCGCTCTTCGAGGGGGCCTCGCCCTGGTTCGCGAAGTGGCGGTCGGGGGAGCACGCGTTCGTACCGGCGCTTGCCGAGAAGCGGGGCGTGGACCTCGGCCGGCCGTGGCAGTCGCTGCCGGAGGAGTTTCGTCACTGCGTGCTGTACGGCACGGGGGACGAGAAGATCGAGGCGACCATCGACATGCCGAACAAGAACGAGACGGCGTCGATGACCTACCGCTCGACCCAGCCGCTGCGGGGCGCGCTCGCCGAGGTGGAGCGGGTGTTCGTGAACGCCCAGACGCCCAGTGCCAAGGAGCGCTATCTGCCGTACATGCGTAAGCAGCCGTGTGCCACGTGCGGTGGCAGCGGGTACGACGAGGTGGCCCGGTCCGTGCGGCTCGGCGGGATGACGTATCCCGGCCTGCTCGGGGTCGAGGTGCGGGAGGTGCGTAGCTGGGCGGAGCATGTGGCGGACGACCTGGGTGCCGGGCAGCGTGAGGTGGGTGAGCCGCTGCTGCAGGATCTGGTGCGCAGGCTCGGGGTGCTCGAGCGGCTCGGTCTGGCCCATCTGCAGCTGTCCCGGAGCGCGGCCACGCTGTCCGGGGGCGAGTTGCAGCGCACCCGGCTCGCGGCGCAGCTCAGCACCGAACTGAGCGGCATCATCTTCGTCCTGGACGAACCCGGGACGGGGCTGCATCCGGCGGACAAGGCGCATCTGCTCGACATCGCCCTGGAGTTGCGCGAGGCGGGCAATACGGTGCTTCTGGTCGAGCACGATCCCGAGCTGATCGCCCGGGCGGACTGGGTGATCGACATGGGGCCGGGGGCGGGCCGCCTCGGCGGTGAGGTCCTGGTGTCGGGTCCGCCGGCCGACGCGGCCGCCCATCCCACGTCGCTGACCGGGCGGTATCTGGCCGGTGACGGGCCGCGGCTGCGGCGCGGGCGCCGGCCGGTCGGGGACGGCACGGGCTGGGTGGAGCTGCACGGCCTGCGTGCGCACAATGTGACCGCGGAGCGGGTGCGTTTTCCTGTCGGCCGGCTCACCTGTCTGACCGGGGTGAGCGGCAGTGGCAAGAGCAGTCTGCTCGGCGCGCTCGGGGCGGGTGTGGAGGCCGCCTTGAACGGGACGGCGACCGACACGGTGCGCAAGGTGACCGGTCTGGGCGGGCTGAGCTGGGTCGCGGTCGTCGACCAGGAGCCGCTCGGCCGGACCCCGCGGTCCAATCCGGCCACCTACAGCAAGGCGTTCGACATCGTCCGCAGGCTGTTCGCCGAGACCGATGCGGCCCGCGGGCGCGGGGTCAGTGCCTCCTGGTTCAGTTTCAACACCGCGGGCGGGGGCCGCTGCGAGACCTGCACCGGTTACGGCCGCAAGCTGGTCGACATGCACTTCCTGCCGGACGTGTGGGTGGTGTGCGACGCGTGCGAAGGCCGGCGTTACAAGCCGGAGGCTCTGCAGATCGCCTACCAGGGGCTGACCATCGATCAGGTTCTGGAGCTGACCATCGCCGAGGCCGTGGAGCGGTTTCCCGCGCCGCGGCAGCTCGCGGAAACGTTGGAGGCCCTGAACCGGGTCGGGCTCGGTTATCTCCAGCTCGGGCAGAGTGCCACCGAACTGTCGGGCGGAGAGGCGCAGCGGCTGAAGCTGGCATCGGCGATCCAGCGTGGCGCGGCAGGCCGCGGCGCCGGTCTGGTCGTGCTCGACGAGCCCGTCTCGGGCCTGCATCCTTCCGATATCCAGCGCATGGTGGACGCACTCGATGTGCTGCTGGACTCGGGCAACACCGTCGTCGTGGCCGAGCACGACATCCCCGTCGCCGCGTCCGCGGACTGGGTGATCGACCTGGGGCCGGGAGCCGGCCCCGACGGAGGTGCCGTGGTCGCGCAGGGCACTGTGGACACCGTCGCCGACGCCGACACCCCGACCGCCACGTTCCTGCGCCGGCACGCCGCCGGCCTGCCGCTGCTGGAGGTGCGGGCGGCGGCCGGCCGGTCCCGGGTGTGAGGACGGGCCCCGTTCAAGGGGTGCAGGGGGTGCTGGGGTTCTGCCGCCGGGTACGGCGTCCGGGCCGGCGGCAGGGATCGTGGTGGCCCGTGGGCGGGGCGCTGGGGTTCTGCCGCCGGGTACAGCATCCGGGCCGGCGGCAGGGATCGTGGCCCGTGGGCGCCGCGCCCCCGGGGTTCGGTGCGTCCCGGGTCCGCCGTGATGTGAAGAGGGGGCCGGAGTGCCGGCCGTCCGACTGCCCGTGAAACAGAAGGCGGGCCGACCCGCCGCGGCGCCGCTCCCCACGACGACCTGTCGCGGCGCCTGCCAATGATCGTCAACAGCAAGGAGTCTCATCCATGTCCGAATTGAAGCGCCGGGGATTTCTCACCGGTGCCGCAGTCGCCGGGGCCGGTCTGGTGTCGGCGGACGTCCTGGCCGGTGCCCGGCCCGCGGCCGCGGCCGCGGCGGGGGCGGCCGGCGGAGCGTGCACACCGGCGTTCGGCTCCGTCACCGTGCAGCCCGGGGACACCCGGTACGACAGTTTCCTGCGCGGGCACAACACCCGTTTCACGGGCCGGCCCGACCAGATAACCATCGCGACTTCCCCCGGCCAGGTCGCCGAGGCGCTCGGCCGGGCCGTCGCGGCCGGTCGACGGGTCGCCGTGCGCTCCGGGGGCCACTGCCTGGAGAACTTCACGGCGTCCTCCGAGGTCAAAGAGATCATCGATCTCTCCCAGATGTCGGACGTCTACTTCGACGAGTCACGGAAGGCGTTCTCCGTGGGGCCGGGCGCGATCGTGGCTCCGACGCAGAACACGCTCTTCAAGGGCTGGGGCGTGATGATTCCCTCCGCGGGCTGCTCGGAGGTGGGTCTGGGCGGGCACATCCTGGGCGGCGGCTACAACTTCTACTCCCGCATGCACGGGATCGCCGTCGATCACCTCTATGCCGTCGAGGTGGTCGTGGTGGGTGCCGACGGAACACCCCGTACCGTCGTGGCAACGCGAGAGGCCAACGACCCCAACCGGGGCCTGTGGTGGGCGCACACGGGCGGTGGCGGCGGCAACTTCGGTGTCGTGACGCGGTATTGGCTGCGTACGCCGGGGGTGGTCTCCACCGATCCCGGCACACTCCTTCCCCGGGCCGGGAATCAGCGGGTCCGGACGGTGCAGTGGTCGTGGGAGTCCCTGTCGCAGCAGTCGTTCACCACGCTCATCCGCAACTACTGCCAGTGGTTCGAGCGCAACAGTGCTCCCGGGGCGAAGGAGACCCAGATCTGGGCCACGTTCTCCGGGTCGCACCGGTCGGCCGGCACGATCGGCCTGATGGCCGGTGTCGAGGACACGGTCGAGGGCGGGGAGGCGCTGCTCGACAGGCTGTTCGCGGACGTCACCTCGGGCGCCGGTGTCAAGGTCGCGTCGGACACGAGGCACGAGCTGCCGTGGCTCGACCGGGACAACTGGTACTGGGGTCCCCCCGGGCGCCAGAAGGACAAGACCTCGGATCTGCGGAAGAGTTACACCGATGAGCAGATAGCGACGATCTACCGCTATCTCAACGACGACTCCATCAGCAATCCGGGCGCCCAGGTGAACCTGGCCGCTCTCGGCGGGAAGATCAACACCATACGCCCGGACGCGACCGCCTATGTGCATCGGGACTCGGTCCTGCGCGTCTATTTCACCCCCGGTGTATGGAGAACGCAGAGCGAGGACGCCGCGCACGTGGCGTGGGTGCGCAAGCTCTACCGGGACGTCTACAGCACGACCGGGGGTGTTCCGGTGCCCAACGACATCAACGCCGGGGCGTACATCAACTATCCGGACGTCGATCTCGCCGACCCGGCGTGGAATACCTCCGACACACCGTGGCACACGCTGTATTACGGAGCGAATTACGCGCGGCTGCAGCAGGTGAAAAAGGCTTACGATCCGCGTGACGTGTTCCGTCACGCACTGTCCATACGCCCCGCCTGATCCGGCATCGGTACGGAGCGCTCACCGGCCGGTTCATGTCCCGGCCGGTGGGTGCCCCGTCTTCGGAGGCGGCGTGGGCGCTCTCGATTCGGTATCCGTTTCGGTTCCGTTTCGGTATCCGTTCCGGTGTCAAGGGCGTGCCGCCACGGGAGCTTTTCTCCGCCAGGTGGAATCGGGGGCTTCACATGAAGCCCCCGATTCTGAATCCCGGACCGTTCGGGGTGTGGCGGGACTGGATGGCTGCGTATGCGTCTGGCGTCGGGAAACCCGCGGCCGGACGGCAGGAGCGGGCCGGGGTGGTCTGTGCCCGTCTCTCGGGGGCCGGCCTTTCTCATGCCGCTGGCCGGTCGCTTTCGGCCGGACCGGCTCGGCCGGGGCTGATACGGAATGCCTTGACAGCCGATGCCGGCCGTGATGTTTGTTTACGCGTAAGAGCACCATGTATCGAGCACCCCGGGAAATACTGCCGGCCGGCCCCGTTCTTTCCGCAGTGGTCCTCATGGCCTCTGCGGTGGTCCGGCCGGTCGAGCGGCCAGGGGCAGGGTGTCGCAGACACGACAGGGAGATCAGAAATGGCTGACAAGCTGTTATCCGGCGTTGACGATGTCGCGGGTTTCTACGAAGGCCTCGGCCAGGTTCTCAACGCCGCCTGGGGCGAGAACCTGCACTACGGCTACTGGGAGGACGACGCCGACGACAGCAGCGTCGAGGTCGCCACGGCCCGGCTGACCGACCTGCTGATCACCCTGCTCGACCCCGCCCCCGGCGCCGCGGTCCTCGACATCGGCTGTGGTGTGGGCAAACCCGCGCTGCAGCTCGTCGCGGCCAGGGACGCGCACGTCACCGGCATCGCCATCAGCGACGTCGAGGTGGAGCAGGCCACCGAACGCGCCGTGGAGGCGGGCCGGTCGGACGTGACCGCCTTCCACAACGCCGACGTGATGGCGCTGCCGTTCGGTGACGACTCGTTCGACGACGCGTGGGCGATCGAGTCGATGCTCCACGTGCCGGACCGGGGCCGGGCGCTCGCCGAGACGGCCAGGGTGCTGCGCCCCGGCGGGCGGCTGGTGATCGCCGACACCGTCGAACGCCCGCCGGTGAGTCCCGAAGGCCGCAAGGTGCTCGACGACATCTGCGCCGCCTACCACGTGAGCCCGTTCGCCACCGCCGCCGAGTACTCCGAGCTGCTGGCCGCCCATGGGTTCGTCGACGTCGAGATCCGTGACATCAGCGACCACGTGGTCCGGACAGGGATGATCATGGCCGATGTCGTCGAGGCCCGGCGCGACGAACTGGCCCGGCTCGACGGCCCGGAACCGGTCGACCAGTACATCGACCTCATGCGCCGCGCGGCGGCCAGCCCGGACAACGGATACCTCGTGATCGCCGCGACGCTGGACCCGGCATCCGGCTCCTGACCTCGGCCTGCCGTGCGGGTGCTGCCCGACATCCCGCTGCGGGTGTCGGGCAGTCACAGTTCGCAGCGCAGTTCGCAGTTCGCAGTTCGCAGTTCGCAGCGCAGTTCGCAGTTCGCAGTTCGCAGTTCGCAGCGTCAGTCGGTGGTGCGGCCGCCGGCTTCCTGCAGTTCCGCCGACGCCTCGCCGGGCTTGCCTGCCTTGCCGGGCTCTTCGGACGCGCCGGCCCTGCCGGCCTCGTCGGCTTCGCCCGCCTCATCGCTCCCGACGACCGCGGGCACCCTGCGCAGGCCCAGCGTCATGAACACGGTCACCACCGTCAGGACCCCGCAGATGACGCTCACCAGCACCATCCCGTGGGTGAACGCCTCCCGTGCCACATCCAGCGCGGCTGTGCCGAGGTCCTCCGGCAGACGGGAGACCTGGTCGACAGCGTTGCCGATGGTGTCCTGGATCCCCGCAGCGGCCTCCTCGGGCAGCCCGGCGGGCAGTTCGCCGGAGACCTGACCGCGGTATGCCGCGTTCCCGATGCTGCCGAGTACGGCGATGCCCAGGCCCAGGCCCAGTTCGTGAGAGGTGTCCGAGATGGCGGAGACCGCTCCGGCCTTCTCCGGCGGCGCGGAATTGATCATCATGTCGGTGCCGAGCACGATGGCGGGACCGACGCCGAAGTTCAGCAGCCCCAGCGCGACCATCACCGTGACCGGCCCGCTGTCGGCACCTGCCTGGGCCAGGACCACGAAGCCGACCGCGGTGATCGCGAGGCCCACGGTCATCACATGCGCCGCACGCGTCCACCGCAGAGCCACCGGGGCGAGCAACGCCCCCGTCACACCCCCGACGCTGCCCGGCAGCGACGCCAACCCGGCCTCCAGCGGCGACAGTCCCACCACCATCTGGATGTACTGCGCCATGAAGAACTGCGATCCCGACATCACGAAGAGGGCGAGCCCCATCGCACCGAGGGATACGGAGAAGGTCCGCTCGCGGAACAGCCCCATGTCGATCAGCGGGTGGGTGAGCCTGCGCTGGCGCACGACGAAGGCCACGCCCAGGGCGAGACCGGCGAGGAGGGCCAGGACGGGGACCGCGGCCATGCCGTCGCCGGCGAGCTTCTTGAGACCGTAGACGGTGGCGAGCAGGGAGAGCACGAGCAGGCCCGCGCTCGCCCAGTCCAGGGGGCCCGGCTCGGGGTCGCGGTACTCGGGGAGCAGCACGGGACCGAGGATCAGCGTGAGCACCATGGCCGGCACGCTCAGCAGGAAGACCGAGCCCCACCAGAAGTGTTCCAGCATCGCGCCACCGACGAGCGGGCCGATGGCGCCGCCCACCAGGAAACAGGCGATCCAGACGCTGAAGGCCACGGCACGCTGCCGGGCGTCGTGGAACATGTTGCGGATCAGCGACATCGAGGAAGGCGTCAAGGTCGCCCCGGCGATGCCGAGCAGCGCACGGCTGACGATCAGCATCTCGGCACTGGTGGAGAACGCCGTCAGCAGCGAGGCGGCACCGAAGCCCACCGCGCCGATCAGCAGCAGCCGGCGGCGCCCGATCCGGTCGCCCAACGTACCCGCGACGACCAGCAGGCTGGCGATCAGAAAGCTGTAGACGTCGACGGCCCACAGCAGTTGCAGACCGCTGGGGTTCAGGCTCGCGTTCAGGTGCGGCACGGCCAGGTGCAGCACCGTGTTGTCGAGGGTGATGAGCATCGCCGGCAGAGCGAGAACACCGAGAGCCGTCCATTCACGTTTTCCGGCGCGCGCGGGGGAAGAGACGGTCGTTTCCTGTGGAGTCATCGAGGAGAGCCCAGTCAGTGAGAGTGAACGTGCCCCCAGACAGGCCGGCCGGCGTCGAGGGCCGGCGATTCCCGGCCTGCGGGCGGGGCCGGAGGGCCGGGCACCGGGGGCGGCGTGACCTGCCGCGGTTCGGTGCCCGGCCGAGGGGGTCCTGCGAGGCCTGGACTACCGGGACTTGATGAACGGCTTGCCCAGCGGTATGCGCTTGGCGCCGGTGGCGCTGTGCACGGCGCTGGCGAAGATGTACATGCCGATGGCGATGAAGAGGAACATGGTGCCGATGCCCACGTAGACGAGCCACGGGTCGTCGGGCTTCGCCGGGTTGTTGATCATCTGGTCGATGGCCTGCTCGATCGACCCGAAGAGGACGAGCAGCGTCGTGGAGACCACCACGAACAGGAACGTGAACGCCTTGGGCAGGCGCAGGGTCGTCAGGGTCAGCAGAATGATCACAATGGCCCAGACGAGGACGAAGTTGGCCGTGGCCCTGCGCTGTTCGATGTTCTCGAATTCGCCCATCCAGTTGTTGTTCAGCGCGATGCTGAGCACCGAGAAGCTCAGCCAGAACGTGCCGAACAGGCCGTACACCGCGGCGAACACCCCGTCTCCCAGGCGCATGGCCCAGCCGGCGGCCATCAGCAGCAGGATGGCGCTGCTGAACACCATGATCGGCAACTGGGCGACCAGGGAGTTGGCCGGGATGCTGACATCCTTCAGGTAGAACGCCAGCGAGAGGGAACCGAGCAGGAAGCCGGCGAATCCCAGCATCGCGGGCTGCGGCGCGTAGAGGCCGGTGGAGGCATCCGGCTTGGGTGCGGCGGAGGTTGCGGGCACGGTCGCCTTGGCGTCACCGACGCCCGCGCCGACCGGGGAGGTGTGGAGTATGTGCTCTGTCTGACTCATCGTTTTCTCCTGGTTCGCGTGTTCCAGTGGTCCTGCTGATGGCTGTGTTGGCCGTGGCGGCCGTGGTGGTCCTGTTGGCTGTGGTGGTCCTGTTGGCCGTGGTGGTCCTGTTGGCCGTGGGGTTCGTTCAGCTCGATCCGGCACGTCCCAGGACCCGGCGTACGCGGGGAATGGCGGCCTGGGCCGGCCATGTCGCCGGATCGGGCAGCTGGGTGGCGAGGTCGGCGAGGACGGGGTACTCGAACAGCAGGTTCAGCGGGACGTCCATGCCCGTGCGCGTGGCGAGCCTGCTGGTTACGCGGCTGGCCAGGATGGAGTGGCCGCCGAGGGTGAAGAAGTCGTCGTCCGCGCCGACGCGGGGGACGTCGAGGAGTTCCTGCCAGATCCCGGCGATCAGTTTCTCCGCCTCGCTCTGCGGGTCCCGGAACACCGCCCGGGCAGCCTCGGAGTCAGGGGCAGGCAGTGCGGAGCGGTCGATCTTGCCGTTCGGGAGCAGCGGGAACTCATCCAGCGTCATGAACACCGACGGGACCATGAAGTCCGGCAACCACCGCCGCGCATGCGCACCCAACACCGCCACGTCCAGCGTGCTTTCGGCATCGGCATCAGCATCGGCGTCGGTTTTGGCGTCGGTGTCGGTGTCGGCCGCGACGATATAGGCGATCAGGCGGGTCGTGCCGGCCGCGCCCTCACCCGCCACGACCACCACCTCGCCGACCCGCCCGTGACGGCGCAGGACCTCCTCCACCTCACCCAGCTCGATCCGGTGACCGCGCACCTTCACCTGACCATCCGCACGCCCCAGATAATCCAGCTGACCGTCCGAACGCCACCGCACCAGATCCCCCGTGCGATACATCCGCCCACCACCGGAGGCGAAAGGATCCGGCAGAAAACGCTCCGCCGTCAGAGCAGCACGCCCCAGATAACCCCGCGTCACCCCCGCACCCGACAAATACAACTCCCCCACCGCACCCAAAGGAACCGGCCGCAGACCCCCATCCAGAACATACGCAGACGTCCCGTCCACCGGCACACCGATCGGCGTCCGCTCATCCCCCACACACGTCACCGCATGCGTCGAATACGTCGTATCCTCACTCGGCCCATAAAGATTGTTCACCACCTCCACCACCGGATGCGCATACAAATCCCGCACCAAACCCGGCGACAAAGCCTCCCCCGCCAAATTCACCGTCCGCGCCCCCGACGGAAAAGCATCCGCCGCCAACAACTCCCGCACCACCGACGGCACCGTATTAACCAACGTCACCCCCTCATAAAACGAAGGATTCACCAACAGATCCAGCACACTCCCCGGCGACAACACCACCGAACCACCCACCGACAACGGCGCAAAAATCTCGAACACCGACAGATCAAAAGACACCGACGTCCCCGCAAGCGTCCCCGACAACTCCCCCGCCGAAAACACCCGACCCGCCCAGCCCAACATCGCCACCACCTGACGATGCTCAATCACCACACCCTTAGGACGCCCCGTCGAACCCGACGTATAAATCACATACGCAACATCATCACCCCCACCCAAAACCGGCGGACGAGACGAAGAGAAAGCACCCCCAGCAAAACCCGGAACGTCGTCCAGAGAACGCAACACCACCGACACACCGGAATCCTCCAGCATGAACGCGACACGCTCCGCCGGATAACCCGGATCCACCGGCACAAAACCAGCACCCGACTTCAACACACCCAACAACGCCACCACCAGATCAGCGGTACGCGGCAAACACACCCCCACCAGATCACCCGGCCCCACCCCCAACCCCCTCAAACCCCACGCCAAACGATTCGCCCGCACCTCCAACTCACCGAACGTCAACACACCATCAACCGCACGCACCGCCACCGCACCCGGCACACGATCAACCTGCGCCTCCACCAACCCACACACCGACACCGGCGATGACGACGCCGGCACCCGCGACACCGACAACTCCCGCCAACGCCCCCACTCACCCCCCGACACCACGCTCAACTCCCCCAGCACCACACCCGAACGCTCCGCCAAAGCGGACACGGTCTCCGTCAGGCGGTCCACGATCAGCTGGGCCGTGGACGTCTCGAACAGGTCGGTGTTGAAGACCAGGTGTCCGGTGATGCGGCCGTCGCGTTCCTCGGCCTGGACCACGAGGTCGTAGGGGGTGGTGCCGATCGGCATCGGTGCGGGGTGCATCCGCAGGCCGGGGAAGTGGTACTGGGGCGGGGTGCCGTTGACCGCGAGGAGTACCTGGAACAGCGGGCTGCGGCTCCGGTCGCGTTGGGGGCGCAGTGCGCGGATCAGTTCCTCCAGCGGAATCCGCTGGTGGCCGCGGATCGCGTTCACGGCGTCCCGCGCCTCGCGCAGGGTCTCGGCCAGCGTGTGGCCCGGGTTCATACGCAGTCGTAGGGGCAGGGTGTCGACGACGTAGCCGACCACGTCTGCCGTGCTCGGGTTGTCGCGGCCGGCGGCCGGGGTGCCGATGGTGACGTCGTACTGGCCGGTGAGCTTGGCCAGGACGACGGACAGTGCTGTGGCAAGGACCGTGAACGCGGTGGTTCCCGCGGCCCGGGCCGCGGTGGTGAGCGCCTCGTGCGGCAGGGCCAGGGGTACTGCGGCGCCGTGGTAGGTCTGCTTCGGGGGGCGGGGCCGGTCGGTGGGCAGGTCGGGTGCCGAGGCGCCGGCCAAGTAGGTTCGCCAGAAGTCGAGTTCGGTGTGTGCGGTCTCCCGCTGCCAGTGCGCGATCTCCGCGTACTGGAAGGCCGCGGGCGGGGGCGGAGCCGGTTCGGTGGTCGGGGACTGGAGTACGGAGCCGTAGTGCACGGCGATCTCACGCAGGAGGAGGTCGAGGGACCAGCCGTCGGCGATCACGTGGTGCAGGCTCATGACCAGGACGTGGTGCTCGGGCGCGACGCGGACGAGCGTCACGTGCCACAGCGGTCCGGTGGTGAGGTCGAACGCCCGCTGGTTCTCGGCCTCGATCACCGATTCCCAGTCGGGAGTGGTGATTCGGGTCAGCGGTACTTCGGGGTCGGGTGCCACGACCTGGGACACGTGGTCCGCCACTTCGCGCAGGGACATGCGCAGGACTTCGTGGCGGTGCGCGAGGTGCCGCAGCGCGGTGTGGAATGCGTCCGCGTCAAGGGTTCCCTCGATGTGGACGGCGCCCCTGATGTGGTAGGCGAGGTTCGCCTGCTCGTCCAGGCGGCACAGCACCCACAGCCGTTCCTGGCCGGGGGACGCTCGGAACACCAGGGTGCCGTCGGGTTCGGGGACCCGGTCGACGACGGGGAGGTGCGGTGCCGGTTGCCTGTCCCCGTATGCGGCTGCTTCTGCGTCGGTGTCCTGGCCCGCGCCGGTTGGGGGAGATGGGTGGCGAGGTCGGTGAGGGTGGGGTGCTCGAAGAGCAGGGGCAGGGGTATGTGGGTGCCGAGTTCTTCGCTGAGCCGGTGGGTGACCCGGGTCGCCAGGATGGAGTGGCCGCCGAGGGTGAAGAAGTCGTCGTCCGCGCCGACGCGGGGGACGTCGAGGAGTTCCTGCCAGATCCCGGCGATGAGCTTTTCGGCTTCCGTCTGCGGGTCCCGGAACACCGCCCGGGCAGCCTCGGAGTCAGGGGCGGGCAGTGCGGAGCGGTCGATCTTGCCGTTCGGGAGCAGCGGGAACTCATCCAGCGTCATGAACACCGACGGGACCATGAAGTCCGGCAACCACCGCCGCGCATGCGCACCCAACACCGCCACGTCCAGCGTGCTTTCGGCATCGGCATCGGCGTCGGTGTCGGTGTCGGCCGCGACGATGTAGGCGATCAGGCGGGTCGTGCCGGCCGCGCCCTCACCCGCCACGACCACTACCTCGCCGACCCGCTCGTGCCGGCGCAGGACCTCCTCCACCTCACCCAGCTCGATCCGGTGACCGCGCACCTTCACCTGACCATCCGCACGCCCCAGATAATCCAGCTGACCGTCCGAACGCCACCGCACCAGATCCCCCGTGCGATACATCCGCCCACCACCGGAGGCGAAAGGATCCGGCAGAAAACGCTCCGCCGTCAGAGCAGCACGCCCCAGATAACCCCGCGTCACCCCCGCACCCGACAAATACAACTCCCCCACCGCACCCAAAGGAACCGGCCGCAGACCCCCATCCAGAACATACGCAGACGTCCCGTCCACCGGCACACCGATCGGCGTCCGCTCATCCCCCACACACGTCACCGCATGCGTCGAATACGTCGTATCCTCACTCGGCCCATAAAGATTGTTCACCACCTCCACCACCGGATGCGCATACAAATCCCGCACCAAACCCGGCGACAAAGCCTCCCCCGCCAAATTCACCGTCCGCGCCCCCGACGGAAAAGCATCCGCCGCCAACAACTCCCGCACCACCGACGGCACCGTATTAACCAACGTCACCCCCTCATAAAACGAAGGATTCACCAACAGATCCAGCACACTCCCCGGCGACAACACCACCGAACCACCCACCGACAACGGCGCAAAAATCTCGAACACCGACAGATCAAAAGACACCGACGTCCCCGCAAGCGTCCCCGACAACTCCCCCGCCGAAAACACCCGACCCGCCCAGCCCAACATCGCCACCACCTGACGATGCTCAATCACCACACCCTTAGGACGCCCCGTCGAACCCGACGTATAAATCACATACGCAACATCATCACCCCCACCCAAAACCGGCGGACGAGACGAAGAGAAAGCACCCCCAGCAAAACCCGGAACGTCGTCCAGAGAACGCAACACCACCGACACACCGGAATCCTCCAGCATGAACGCGACACGCTCCGCCGGATAACCCGGATCCACCGGCACAAAACCAGCACCCGACTTCAACACACCCAACAACGCCACCACCAGATCAGCGGTACGCGGCAAACACACCCCCACCAGATCACCCGGCCCCACCCCCAACCCCCTCAAACCCCACGCCAAACGATTCGCCCGCACCTCCAACTCACCAAACGTCAACACACCATCAACCGCACGCACCGCCACCGCACCCGGCACACGATCAACCTGCGCCTCCACCAACCCACACACCGACACCACCGACGACGAAGACGACGATGACGATGACGATGACGATGACGATGACGATGACGACGGAATCAACGCCGGCACCCGCGACACCGACAACTCCCGCCAACGCCCCCACTCACCCCCCGACACCACGCTCAACTCCCCCAGCACCACACCCGAACGCTCCGCCAAAGCGGAGACGACGACGGCGAGGCGTTCCGGGAAGAGGCGGGCGGTGGTCTCCGCGTAGAGGTCGGTGTTGTAGGTGAGGTAGCCGGTGACGGCGGTGTCGGTCTGTTCCAGGTGGAGCGAGAGCTCGAACTGGGTTTCCGCCGGGGGGATGTCGAGCCGGGTGACACGCAGTCCGGGGAGGCCGAGGGTGCGCGAGGGGGCTTCGTTCAGGGCGAGCATGACCTGGAAGAGCGGGCTGCGTGCTGGGCCCTGCGAGGCCGGCGCGACGTGGCGCACGATCTCCTCGAAGGGCATGTCGGCGTGCTGGTGCGCCTCCATGAGGGCGTGGTGGGTGCCGCGCAGGGCCTCGGCGAGGGTGGCGTGGGGGTCGAGTGTGCGGCGCAGCGGGAGGGTGTTGGTGAAGAAGCCGAGGATGCCCGCGGTGTCCGGGTGGGTACGGCCGCTGGTCGGGATACCGATGGTGATGTCGTGGCTGCCGGAGAGGGCGCTCAGGGTGATGGTGACGGCGGTCGCGACCACGGCGAACTCGGTTGTTCCCGCTGTCCGGGCGGCCTTGGCGATGGCCTCGGCGGGCAGCTCGAGGGGAACGGCCGCGCCGCGGTGTGTGGGGCGGGCGGGGCGGGGGTGATCGGTCGGCAGGTCCAGTTCGGCTGCTCCGGCGAGTCGTTCACGCCAGTGGGCGAGCCCGGTCTCGGGGGTGGGCGTACTGCTCTGCCAGTGGGCGAAGTCACCGTACTGGAGGGCGGGTTCGGCGGCGGGGGGTTGGCCTGTGGACAGCTCGGCGTAGCGGCGGGCGATCTCGTCCAGCAGGAGTGTGAGCGTCCAGCCGTCGGCGATGGTGTGGTGCAGGCTCAGCAGGAGGAGATGCTGGTCGTCGGCCTGCCGCACCACGTGTGCCCGGAACAGGGGGCCTTCGGCGAGGTCGGCCGTGGAGTGGCGCCATTCTTCGATGAGTTCGGCCTCGTCCGGGGTCGTGGCCTCGTCGGGGGTCGTGGTGGGGTCCCAGCGCCAGGTGGGGTGGACGACCTGGACGATGTCGCCGTTCTCCTCGCGCAGTGTCGTGCGCAGGATTTCGTGGTGGCGGGCGACGTCGCGGATGGCCTCCGCCAGGGCCTGGGCGTCGAGGGGTCCGGTGATCTTCGCGCCTCCGTTGAGGTGGTAGGCGAGATGGGCCCGTGGGTCGAGTGAGCACAGCAGCCACAGGCGCTTCTGCCCGGAGGACGCGGGGAGGGTGATCGTGCCGTCGCGGTTGGGGGTGCGGGTCGCCACCGGTATGGGGAGGTGGCGCTCGCCGGCTTGGGGGAGGTGCGCGGCGAGGTCGGTGAGGGTGGGGTGCTCGAAGAGCAGGGGCAGGGGTATGTGGGTGCCGAGTTCTTCGCTGAGCCGGTGGGTGACCCGGGTCGCCAGGATGGAGTGGCCGCCGAGGGTGAAGAAGTCGTCGTCCGCGCCGACGCGGGGGACGTCGAGGAGTTCCTGCCAGATCCCGGCGATGAGCTTTTCGGCTTCCGTCTGCGGGTCCCGGAACACCGCCCGGGCAGCCTCGGAGTCAGGGGCGGGCAGTGCGGAGCGGTCGATCTTGCCGTTCGGGAGCAGCGGGAACTCATCCAGCGTCATGAACACCGACGGGACCATGAAGTCCGGCAACCACCGCCGCGCATGCGCACCCAACACCGCCACGTCCAGCGTGCTTTCGGCATCGGCATCGGCGTCGGTGTCGGTGTCGGCCGCGACGATGTAGGCGATCAGGCGGGTCGTGCCGGCCGCGCCCTCACCCGCCACGACCACTACCTCGCCGACCCGCTCGTGCCGGCGCAGGACCTCCTCCACCTCACCCAGCTCGATCCGGTGACCGCGCACCTTCACCTGACCATCCGCACGCCCCAGATAATCCAGCTGACCGTCCGAACGCCACCGCACCAGATCCCCCGTGCGATACATCCGCCCACCACCGGAGGCGAAAGGATCCGGCAGAAAACGCTCCGCCGTCAGAGCAGCACGCCCCAGATAACCCCGCGTCACCCCCGCACCCGACAAATACAACTCCCCCACCGCACCCAAAGGAACCGGCCGCAGACCCCCATCCAGAACATACGCAGACGTCCCGTCCACCGGCACACCGATCGGCGTCCGCTCATCCCCCACACACGTCACCGCATGCGTCGAATACGTCGTATCCTCACTCGGCCCATAAAGATTGTTCACCACCTCCACCACCGGATGCGCATACAAATCCCGCACCAAACCCGGCGACAAAGCCTCCCCCGCCAAATTCACCGTCCGCGCCCCCGACGGAAAAGCATCCGCCGCCAACAACTCCCGCACCACCGACGGCACCGTATTAACCAACGTCACCCCCTCATAAAACGAAGGATTCACCAACAGATCCAGCACACTCCCCGGCGACAACACCACCGAACCACCCACCGACAACGGCGCAAAAATCTCGAACACCGACAGATCAAAAGACACCGACGTCCCCGCAAGCGTCCCCGACAACTCCCCCGCCGAAAACACCCGACCCGCCCAGCCCAACATCGCCACCACCTGACGATGCTCAATCACCACACCCTTAGGACGCCCCGTCGAACCCGACGTATAAATCACATACGCAACATCATCACCCCCACCCAAAACCGGCGGACGAGACGAAGAGAAAGCACCCCCAGCAAAACCCGGAACGTCGTCCAGAGAACGCAACACCACCGACACACCGGAATCCTCCAGCATGAACGCGACACGCTCCGCCGGATAACCCGGATCCACCGGCACAAAACCAGCACCCGACTTCAACACACCCAACAACGCCACCACCAGATCAGCGGTACGCGGCAAACACACCCCCACCAGATCACCCGGCCCCACCCCCAACCCCCTCAAACCCCACGCCAAACGATTCGCCCGCACCTCCAACTCACCAAACGTCAACACACCATCAACCGCACGCACCGCCACCGCACCCGGCACACGATCAACCTGCGCCTCCACCAACCCACACACCGACACCACCGACGACGAAGACGACGATGACGATGACGATGACGATGACGATGACGACGGAATCAACGCCGGCACCCGCGACACCGACAACTCCCGCCAACGCCCCCACTCACCCCCCGACACCACACTCACGTCCGCGAGGTCGCGGTCGGGGTCGGTGACGATCGCGGTCAGGGCGGTCCGGAAGCGTTCGGCGAGGTGGGTGGCCGTTTCGGCGGCGAACAGGTCGGTGTCGTAGGCCAGAAAGCCGGTGATGCCGTCGTCGCCCTGCCAGAGGTACAGCTCGATGTCGTTGCGGATGGTGGAGGGGGCCATGAGCCGCGGGCGTACGGGGAGTTCTCCCAGGCGGGTCTCGGTGAGCTGTGGCTGGAGCACGAACAGCACGTCGAAGAGTGACTCGCCGCTCTGGCCGGCCTGGCCTGCCAGGGCCTCGAAGGGCACGTGCGCGCGGCTGTAGGCGTCCAGGCAGGTGTCGCGGACGGTGTTGAGGAGGTCCCGGACGGTGCGGGAGCCGGTCGTGTCGGTGCGCAGGGCGAGCATGGTGGCCAGCGGTCCGACCGCGCCGGGGGCGCGGTGGCGTTCGCGGGTGGCGATGGGTGAGCCGATGGTGATGTCGGCGTGGCCCGCGGTGCGGGCGAGGGTGAGGTGGAGGGCTGAGAGCAGCACCATGAAGGGGGTCATGCGGGCTGTGCCGGCGAGTTCTTCGACGCGTCGCAGGAGTTCGGTGTCGACGGCCAGGTCGACGTGTGCGGAGCGGAACCGGCGGGTGCGGGGTCGGAGCCTGTCGGTGGGCAGGGACAGCGGTTTGGCGCCGTCGAGCCGTTCGCGCCAGGCGGCCAGGTCGGCCTCGCTCGGGGTGGCCGCGACGGTGGGCAGCGGGGTGGCCGGTGCCGGGGTGCGGCCCTCGTACAGGGTGGTGAGTTCGGTGAGGAAGACGCCGAGGGACCAGCCGTCGGCGACGATGTGGTGGGCGAGGAGCTGAAGCAGTGACGTGCCGTCGGACAGGTGCCAGACGGCGACGCGCCACAGGGGGCCGGTGGCGAGGTTCATGGGTGCGGCGGCGCGGGTGTCCGCCTGGCTGAGGGCGGTGTCCCGGCCGGTTTCCGCGTCGTGGGAGGTCAGGTCGACGACCGTGAGGTCGGGGTCGGGTCCGGGGGCCGGGGCGACGACGCAGGTGTGCGGGTCGCCGTCGGGGAAGGTGGTGCGCAGGACGGCGTGGCGGCGGGAGAGTTCGCCGAGTGCGGTGGCGAGGCGGTCGGTGTCGAGGGGGCCCTCGACCTCGGCGTCGAAGCGCAGCACGTTGGCCGCCGTGCCGGGGTGGATCTCCTCGAAGAGCCGCAGGCCGAGCTGGATGGGGTTGACGCGGGCGGCACCGTCGGGGGTGTCGGGTGTGGCGGGGCCGGCGGTGCGGGTGCGCCAGCGGTCGACGAGGGAGCGGCCGAGTTCGGCGGGGAACTGGTTGGTCTCGGACACGGTCGTGGCCCTCCCTTTCGTCGTCCTGCGGTGTGGCTGGTCGAGGTGCGGTCCGGTCCGCCGCAGGCTGGTGCGGTACCGGTGGTGGGGGGGGTCAGGCGCCGTGCGGGAGCAGCGCCTTGACGCGTTCCAGGGCGTGCTGGGTGCGTATGCCGTCCTCGGCCCACTGCTGGGAGAGGGTGGCGGTCAGTTCGCGGGGCGACTGGGCGCGCAGGACCTCTTCGACGGGGACGGGGAGGGTGAGTGCGTCCTCGACCACGGCGGCGATCTCGGCGGCGCGCCGGGAGTCGCCGCCGATGGAGGTGAGGGTGTCGTCGGGGCCGCAGGCGGGGACCTGGCACACGGCGGCGAAGACGGAGGAGAGGAAGGCGGTGATCAGGCCGGCGTCCTCCTCGGCGGCGAGGGTCGTGTGGGCGGTGACGGCGTGGCCGCCCAGGTCGCCGGTGAGGTGGCGGGTGCGGGCCAGGGAGTGCTGGATTTTTCCGCTGGTGGTGCGGGGGATGGTGCGGGGCGGGCAGAGGACGACGGTGTGTACGCGGGCTCCGGTGGCGGCGAGTACGCGTTCGCGGATGTCGGCGGCGAGCTGTGCGGGGTCGTGGTCCTTGCCGGCCACTTCCACGGCGATGATGATCTCCTCGTCCGGGCCGCTGAACGCCGCTGCGGCGGGGCGGACGGCGGGGTTGTCCTCGACGGCGGCGGCGCACAGGTCGTGGGCGTGGTGGTTGACACCGTTCTGGATGAGGACGTCCTTGCGCCGGCCGGTGACGGTGAGGTGGCCGTCGTGGAGTCGGCCCAGGTCGCCGGTGCGCAGGTAGCGGGTGCCGTCGAGGGTGCCGAAGAGGTCGCTGTCGGGGATGCCGGTGGTGTTCCAGTAGCCGGTGCTGATGCTGGGGCCGCTGATCCAGAGTTCCCCTTCGGTGCCGTCCGGTACGGGGAGCGTGGTGTCGGGGTTCACCACGGCGAGGTGGTGGCCGTCGATGACCGGTCCGCAGTCGACGCGGCCGTCCTCGCCGGTCTCTTCGGGGCCCGTCCAGTGGCGGCCGGTGACGATGAGGGTGGCCTCGGCCAGGCCGTAGCAGGGCAGGAACGAGGTGGCGTGGAAGCCGTGCGGGGTGAAGCGCCGGGTGAAGTCGGTGAGGGTGGCGGGCCGGATCGGTTCGGCGCCGTTGAAGGCCAGGCGCCAGGTGCTCAGGTCGAGGCCGGAGAGGTCGGCGGTTTCGGCGCGGCGCAGGCACAGGTCGTAGGCGAAATTGGGTCCGCCGGTGTGGGTGATGCCGAGTTCGCTGATCTGTCGCAGCCAGTCGAGGGGCTTTTTGAGGAAATGCATGGGGGACATGAGGCGTACCGGGAATGCGCCGTGGACCGGGGTGAGGATGAATCCGATGAGTCCCATGTCGTGATACGGCGGCAGCCAGGAGATCACCCGTGCTGTTTCGTCGAGGCGGAACACGTCTGAAATCGCCTTGATATTGGCGAGGAGATTGCGGTGTTCCAGGACGACGCCTTTGGGTTGCCCGGTGCTGCCGGAGGTGTACTGGATGAGGGCCACGTCGTGGGGGGCGGGTGCGGTGTCGAGGAGGTGGTCGATGTCCCGCTGCGGGGGTTGGTCCTTCTCCGGTTCGCCGGTGCTGTCGAGGGTCACCACGCGGGGCAGTCGTCCGGCGGGGAGGCCGGCGGTCAGCAGGCCGAGGACGGCGGGGTCGGCGAGCAGGGTGGTGGCGCGGGAGTCGTCGAGGATGCGGGCGAAGCGGGCGGCGATGCGCTCGGTCGGGCCGAACAGCGGCGGGTAGCAGGGCACCGCGGGTACGCCGGCCAGGAAGCAGGCCCATACGGCGATGACGAAGTCCAGGCCGGGCGGGTAGAGCAGCAGGGCGGGCCCGCCGGGGCGGGTGGTGTCCGCCCGTAGTCGTGTCGCCGCCCTGGCCGCCCGGTCGAGGAGTTGTCGGTAGGTGAGGGTGTCCACTCGGCCGTCGTCGTGCAGGTACTCGTAGGCCGTCCGGTCGCCGCGGGTGGCGGCGTGTCCGGCCAGGGTGTGCACGAGTGTGGAGCGAGCGGGGGTCGACATCGGCGGACTCCATTTCCCTTGGCCGCTGGGGCCCTGTGTGTCTCGGTGGAGCGGGGACCGTGGGACGGCAGCACGGAAGGCGCCGGACGTGCCGCCGCACCATCAAAGGGGCCGTGTCTCTCGTTCGGGTCTCACTTCGTTTCTCACTCGGCTCTCAGTTTCTTATCGCTCGCCTATCAGGCGGGCGATGGGTCATTGACGTGCCCTCCCTTGGAACTGGTAGGCATTGATGGCCGCGTTGTGACTCGGTCGGGAGATCTGATTCCTGGGCCTGATCCGGTGGTGTGGGAGCAGTGCTTTTCGCGATTTACGTTCGTCATCTCCTGTGGAGGTACGCGTGGGCCCGGTCCGGCTGAGTTCGAGGTGGTTCAGATCCTTCGGTGAAGTGACGGAGCCGCTCTGCGAATTGGTCTGTCTGCCGCATGCCGGGGGCAGTGCGTCGGTGTTCGGGAACTGGCACCGTCATACGTCGGCGCTGCGGGTCACCGCCGTGCAGTTGCCGGGGCGGGAGGCCCGGATCCGGGAGCCGGCGTTCACCGAGGTGGGCGCGCTCGTCGATGCGGTGGTGCCGGTGTTGCGGCCGCTGACGGGGCGGCGTTACGCGTTGTACGGGCACAGCATGGGTGCCTTGGCGGCGTATGAGCTGGTCCGTGGGCTGCAGGTCCGTGAACTGCCGTTGCCGGTGGCGCTGTTCGTCTCCGGCCGGGATGCGCCGGGTTACGGCGACGCCGAGGAGATCCGGCATCTGCCGGACGAGGAGCTGCTCGGCCGGCTGCGGGCCTGGGAGGGGCTGGATGTTCCGGTTCTGCCGCAGTACGCCGATCTGATCGAGCTGATGCTGCCCACCATCCGGGCCGATCTGACGCTCGCGGAGACCTACCGGCATACGCCGGGGCCGCCGCTGCCCGTCCCCGTGCGGGTGTTGCGCGGATCGCGGGACCCGCTGGTGCGGGGCGGTGACGGCGGCTGGAGCCGGCATACGTCGGTGGACTGTGACGTACGCGAGTTCACCGGCGGTCATTTCTTCGTGCAGGACCACGAGAGGAGTGTCGTGGCGTACATCGAGACAGCCGTCGGCGCACTGCTGGGAAGGGAGGCGTGGAGCCGATGAGCAGTTCCTCGTATGTCGGCGGTGTCAGCAGTGGGGAGATCCGCGACTACAGCGACTACTTCGTGCTGCCGGCGGCGCCGGCTCAGCGGAGTCTGTGGTTCGTGTGCCAGCTCGCGCCGGAGAGCAACGCCGCCTACAACGTGGTCAGTGCGGTCGGTCTGGCCGGTGACCTGGATGTGGTGCTGCTGCAGCAGGCGGTCAACGAGGTGGTGGCCCGGCACGAGAGTCTGCGCACCGGCGTGGGTCTGGTCGACGGGGTGCCGCATCAGCTGGTGCTGCCCGAGGCTCTGGTGTCGGTGCCGGTGGTCGACTGCTCGGGCCTGCCGTCGCGGGAGGCCGGGGCGCGGGTGCAGCGTCTGGCGCGGGAGCAGGCGGAGCAGCCGTTCGCCCTGGACGCGCCGCCGTTGGTGCGTCTGGTCCTGGTGAAGGAGGGGCCGCGGCGGCACACCCTGATCGTGACGGTTCATCATCTGGTGTGTGACAGCTGGTCGATGGATGTGTTCTATGCCGATCTCGCGGCCGCCTACCGGGGGTTGAGCGAGGGCGGCGGTGCCGGTTGGGCCGAGCTTCCCGTGCAGTACGCGGATTACGTCGGCTGGCTGGAGCGGGAGGTCGCCGGGGAGCGGATGGAGCGGCTGCTGGGGTACTGGCGCGAGGCCCTGGCGGGCACGGAGCCCCTGCGGCTGCCGGTGGACCGGCCCCGTGGTGAAGGGGCCGGCGGTGCGGGCGGCCGGGTGGAGCAGCGGCTGGCTCCCGAGGTGGTGGCCTCTTTGGAGGGTCTGGCCCGGCAGTCGGGCGGGACGCTGTTCATGGTGCTGCTCACCGGGTTCATGGTGGCGCTGGCGCGGGTGACGGGGCAGGACGACGTGGCCGTGGGTACGCCGGTGGCCGGGCGGCACCATCCCGACGCCGAGCATCTGGTGGGGTTCTTCGCCAACACGCTGGTGCTGCGTGCCCGGCTGCCGATGCGGGAGGGGTTCGGTGCGGCCGCGTCCGTGGTCCGTGATGTGTGTGTGGGCGCGTTCTCGCACGACCGGATGCCGTTCGACCGGCTGGTGCGGGAGGTCGGGCAGGCCCGTGCTGTGGACCGCAATCCGCTGTTCGACGTGATGTTCTCGATGCCCAACACACCGGGTACGGCGGTGGAGTTGCCCGGTCTGACGATGAGCCCGGTGGAACTGACCGGCACGGCGGCGAAGTTCGATCTGTGGCTGACGGTGCTGCCGGACGGCGACGGGCTGCGCCTGCAGCTCGACTACAGCCAGGGGCTGTACGACGAGGAGACCGCGGCCCGTATCGGGGAGCTGCACCGGCAGATCCTCACCCAGGCGGTGCGGGAGCCGGAGACGCCGGTGGGGGCGCTGCCGTCGGGGGGCGGGGGCGGGGGCGAAGGCGTCGCCCGGCGCGTCCCCGACGCCGTTCCCGTTCCCGACGCCGTTCCCGTTCCCGGTGCCGGGCGCACGGTTCTTGACCTGCTTGCGGGGCGCGGCGCGGAGGAGGTGACGGTGTCCGCCGCGGACGCCGTGGTGAGTCTGGGTGAACTGCGTGACTGGGCCGCCGCGCTGGCCCGGGCGCTGCGCGCGGAGGGCATCGCCGGTCCGGGGACCGTGGTCACCACTCCCCCGCAGGCGTCGGCGGGTCTGCTCGCCGTCGTCCTCGCGGTGTGGGAGGTGGGGGGTGTGGTGGCGTACGGCGATCGCCACGACCGCGACGGCGCCTTCGTGCGGCGGGACGAGGGCGAGCCGGGTGGGTGGCTGATCACCACCGGGCCGCGTTTCGATCCGGTGGGGGCCGGTGCCGTGCCGGGCCCCGGCGCACCCGCGTGGCGGGGGGCGGGCGGTGGGCCGGCGTGGACGCACGGGGCGCTGGCCGCCGCGGTGGCCGCGGTGGCCGAGCGGCTGTCGGTGAGCGCCGAGGACGACGTGCTGCTGCTCGGCGATGACGTGCCGCCGTCCCCGCTGGACCTGCTGATGCCGTTGGTGCACGGCCGCAGCCTGATGCTGTCGGGGCCGGCGCCGGCGCCGGGCGGGCCGCCCGGGGCGCTGGTGCTCGCCGCTCCCCCGGCGTGGCAGCGGGCGCTGACCGCGGGGTGGACGCCGCCTGCGGGGTCCCGGCTCGTCTGCGTCGGCGGGGTCCTCGACCCGGAGCTGGTGGACATGCTGGCGCGCACCGGCTGTCAGGTGTTCCTGGGCCGTCCCGCTCCCCGGCCGCTGGCCACGCCGCTGGCTCTGGCGCCGCTCGACGGCTCGCGGGGCCGTCACCTGGGGCCTGCCCTTGCGGGCACCGTCCGCAGCGTGCTCGACGTGCGAGGCGTTCCGGTGCCCGAGGGAGTGGTGGGCGAGCTGCATCTGGCCGACGCCGCGCATCCTCCGGTTTCGGCCGGGCTGCTCTGCCGTCGATCCCGGGGCGGTGCCCTGGAGGTCCTGGGGCCCGCGGAGGGACGGCTGTTCGCCGGGGATCAGGTGATCACGGCGGCGGCGGTCGAGCAGCGGCTGTGTGCCCTCCCGGGCGTGCGCGGCGCGGCCGTGACGGCCGATCGGCGTGGCGCTCTCGTCGCCTGGCTCGTCGCGGAGGGCACGCCGGCCGGGCGGGCGGAGCGGGAGGCGTTCGCCGCCCAGGTGCGGGCCCGGGCCCGGGCCGCGCTGCCCGCCTGCGAGGTTCCCGAGGTGTTCGTGGTGGTCGACGGACTGCCGCTGGGTGCCGACGGGGCGGTGGACCGCGGGGCGCTGCCCGCGCCGCCGGAGCAGCCGGCGCAGGGGCTGGAGGACGCCGCGCCGCGCAACGACGTGGAGCGGCAGCTGCTGGAGCTGTTCCGGGAGGTTCTGAAGCTGCCGCAGGTCGGTGTGCACTCCGATTTCTTCGGCCTCGGGGGTCATTCCCTGCTCGCCGCCAAGCTGCTCAGCCGGGTACGGGAGGAGTTCGGTCTCCAGGTGCCCGTCCGGGAGTTCTTCCGTCAGCCGACCCCGACCGGTCTCGCCGCGGCCGTCGAGGAACTCGAGCGGGCCCGCGAGCGGCGGCCCACCGTCGACGAGGCGGTGCTCAGCCAGCTCGCGGGGATGTCCGACGACGAGATCGACCAGCTGCTGCGGCAGCTGAAGTGATCCGCGCGAGCCACATTCGCACAACCGACCACCTCACATCACCAGGAGCCACGCATGGGTATCGACGACGCCGACACGGTCTTCCAGGTCGTCATCAACGAACAGGACCAGTACTCCGTCTGGTTCGCCGACCGGGCGGTGCCGGCGGGCTGGTCCGCCACCGGCCGGACCGGGAGCAAGCAGGAGTGCCTCAAGCACATCGAGAAGGTCTGGACCGATATGCGTCCCCGCTCGGTTCGCAAGCGCGCTGCCTGACCACCACCACAGCGAGGACGGGAGTCCGCACATGAGCACGGCGCATGAGATCAGTTCACTGTCCGCTGACGAGAAGCGCGCGGCCCTGGCCGGTCTTCTCGACGGCTCGGCATCGGCGTTCACCAGCAACCTCACCCTGGAGCAGCGCCGTCTGTGGCTGCTGATCCAGCTGGACGAGAAGCGGCCGTGGCAGACCAGCACCGCGGTGCGGCTGTCCGGCCGGATCAACCCGGCCGTGCTCCAGCAGGCGCTGGCGGCGGTCGTGCAGCGCCATGAGGTGCTGCGCACCACGTTCCGCACGGTGGACGGCAACGCGCTCGCCACCGTCAAGCCGGTGGCGTCGCTGCGGCTTCCGGTGGTCGAGGTCGATCCCGGCCGTCTGGAGGAGGAGCTGGAGCGGATCGCGGCGGCCGAGACCCGCCGCCGGTTCGACCTGGCGCAGGGCCCGCTGGTGCGGGCGAGTCTGCTGCGGCTCGGGGAGGAGGACCACATCCTGCTCCTGACCGTCCATCAGCTGGTGGCCGACCGTCCCTCGGTCGGGCGGCTCACCGACGAGATCCTGTCCGGGTACGCCGGGCAGCTCGGCGGCGGCGGTGCGGCCGGCGCCGGTGTCGCGGACATCCAGGCCCTCGGCTCCGCCCAGCAGGCGTGGCTCGGCGGTGACGACGCGGAGCGGGACGTTGCGTTCTGGCGCGGGCGGACGTCGGGTCTGAACACCCTGGAGCTGCCCACGGACCGGCCGCGTCCGCCGGTGAAGACCATCGACGCCGACGTGGTGAGCGTCTCCGTGCCGCGCGGGCTGCACGCGGCTCTCGAGGGGGTCGCGGCGGCGGGCGGCGGCACGCTGTCCGGGGTGCTGCTGAGCGGGTTCGCGGCGGTGCTCTCGCGCCATGCCCAGCAGAGCGACTTCGCGGTCGGTGTGCCGGTGCCGCCCACCTGGCAGGAGGGCGCCACCGATCTGGTGGGTCCACTGGAGAACACGCTGCCGCTGCGGTTCGAACTCGAGGCGGGCGAGTCCCTGTCGAGTCTGCTGCGGCGCTCGCAGTCGGTGCTGTCGCAGGCGCTGGGGCATGCGCGGCTGCCGTTCGAGCAGATCGTGGACGCGGCCAAGCCGGCCCGCGACCTGAGCCACACGCCGCTGTTCCAGGTGCTGTTCGGTTTCGAGGAGCAGTGGGCGGTCCGCGAGCTGCCGGGCGCCACCGCCCGCCCGGTCGACCTGCCGGTCACCTGGACGGCGCACGACATCGACCTGTACGCGGTGGTGCGCGACGGGGAGCTGGTGCTGCGCGCGCAGTTCAACACCGCCCTGTTCGACCGGGACACCGTCGAGCGGCTGCTGGGCAGGATGCTGCTGCTGCTGGAGTCGGCGGCCGCCGCTCCCGAGCGTGCCCTGGCGGACTTCCCGCTGCTCAGCCATGACGAGCAGGAGCGGCTGGCCGCATGGAACGCCACCGGTGCCGCGTACGGGGGTCCGTCTCTGCTGCACGAGCTCGTCGAGCAGAGCGCGGCGGCCCGCCCCGACGCGGTGGCGCTCACCTCCAGCACGGCGGAGCTTACGTACGCCTCCCTGAACCTGCGCGCCGAGGCGCTGGCCGCGCGGCTCGCGGAGCACGGAGCGGGTCCGGAGAGCCGCATCGGTGTGCTCGCCGACCGTTCGGTGCACACGATGGTGGCCCTGCTCGGTGTGCTCAAGGCGGGCGGCGCGTATGTGCCGATCGACCCGTCCTATCCGGCGGACCGGATCGCGGCCATCACCGAGGACGCGGGCATCGAGTGCGTCGTCGGCGCCGAGAGCGCGCTTAAGGCCCTGTCGGGCAAGCTGCCCGGCGTGCGGGGTGTGCCGCTGCCGGTCGCCGACCCCGAGCAGCCGGTCGAGCGGGCCGCGGTGGAGGTCGCCCCGGACGGCCTGGCCTACATCATCTACACCTCGGGTTCCACCGGCCGTCCCAAGGGTGTGGCGGTGGAACACCGGCACATCGTGCACTCCACGCTCGCCCGGTCGGCGTGCGAGCAGCCGGGGCTGCCGGAGCGCTATCTGGTGCTCGCCCCGTTCACCTTCGACGCCTCCGGCGGTGGCCTGTACTGGACGCTGCGGCGCGGCGGCACGCTGGTCCTGCCCAACGAGACGGAGGTGCTCGACCCGCGGCTGCTGAGCGAGCTGATCCGTGCCAAGCAGGTCACGCACGTCGACGGTGTGCCCTCGCAGTACGCCGTGCTGCTGGAGACGGACGACGAGGCGTTCGCGTCGGTGCGCACCACCGTCCTGGCCGGTGAGGTGCTGCCGCCCGGCCTGGTGGAGACGCATTTCCGTCGCTCGCCGGGGGTCGCGCTGTTCAACGAGTACGGTCCCACCGAGGCGACCGTGTGGGCGTCGGTGCACGCGGTGTCGGCCCAGGACGCGCGCGGCAGCCGGGTGCCGATCGGCCGTCCTATCCCCAACGCCCGTATCCATCTGCTCGACAAGGCGCTCAACCCGGTGCCGCCCGGGGTGCCCGGTGAGCTGTACATCGGTGGTGCGGGTGTGGTGCGCGGCTATGTCAACCGGCCGGCGATGACGGCCGGGAGCTTCCTGCCGGACCCGTTCTCCGAGGAGCCCGGGGCGCGTCTGTACCGGACCGGTGACCTGGCCTGTTTCCGGCAGGACGGCACCATCGAGTTCCTGGGCCGCGCCGACACGCAGGTCAAGATCCGTGGCTTCCGTATCGAGCTGACCGAGATCGAGAACGTGCTGCGGCGCCATCCGCTGGTGGCCGCCGCGACGGTGATGGTGCGCGAGGACCAGCCGGGTGTGCCCCGTCTGGTGGCCTACGTCGTTCCGGTCATCGGCCGGGTGGTGACGAAGGAAGCGCTGGTCAAGCATGTGCTGGAGCAGGTGCCCGACTACATGGTGCCCAGCGCGTTCGTGACGCTGGAGAAGATGCCGCTCACCCGTAACGGCAAGACGGACACCGCGGCGCTGCCCGCCCCGGACCTGGGTCTGGAGGACTTCGTCGAGCCGGGCACCGAGCTGGAGGCGGAGATCGCCGAGACGTTCTGCTCGCTGCTGGGGCTTGCCACGGTCAGTGCCACCGCGGACTTCTTCGAGCTGGGCGGCAACTCGCTGCTGGTGGCGCGGCTGACCGCGCAGCTGTCGCGGACGCACGGGGTGACGCTGCCGGTGGAGCAGATCTTCCGGGTGCCGACCGTGGCCGGTGTCGCGCAGGCCATCGAGGAGGACCGGCGCCAGCGCGACAACGTCGACAGCGAGGTCCTGTACGCCCAGCAGCTGGAGGAGCTGCACGCGGAGATCACGCTTCCCGAGGAGATCACGCCCGGGAATCTGCCGCGCGCCGAGCTGTTCAACCCGCGCCATGTCCTGGTCACCGGTGCCACCGGCTACCTGGGCGCGTTCATCGTGGTGGAGGCGATCAAGCGCACCGAGGCGATGGTGCACTGCCTGATCCGCGCGGAGAACGAGGAGGCCGCGTGGGAGCGCATGGAGCAGACGCTGCGCACCTACCACGCCTGGGACGAGTCCTACCGCTCCCGTATGCGGATGGTCATCGGTGACCTGGCCAAGCCCCGTCTGGGCCTGGACGACGAGGACTTCGCGGCCTGCGCGTCCGAGATCGACGTGATCTACCACAGCGGTGCCGTCGTCAACTTCACCTATCCGTACGAGGCGGCGCGGCCGGCGAACGTCGAGGGCACCAAGGAGGTGCTGCGGCTGGCCACCACCGAGACGCTGAAGTCGGTGCACTTCGTCTCCAGTGTCGACGTGTTCATGGGCACGGCCACGGAGCGCCCGTTCACCGAGGAGGACCTGGACCCGCGGCCCATCAAGATCCCCACGGGCTACCCGCGCAGCAAGTGGCTGGCGGAGAAGATCATGTACATCGCGCGGGACCGCGGCATCCCGGTCACCATGCAGCGCCCGTGGATGATCACCGGCCACACCGAGACCGGTGCCTCGCACCACACCGACTACCTGTACGTCTACCTGCGGGGCTTTTTGGACCTGGGGGTGCTGCCGCTCTACAACGACGTCATCAACGCGGTGCCGGTGGACTTCACGGCCGAGGCCATCGTCTACACGTCCCTGCGGGAGGAGAACTTCGGCAAGAACTTCAACATCACCAACCCGGCGCCGACCACGATGACGCAGTGCTACCAGTGGCTGCGCTCGTTCGGTTACGACCTGAACGTGATCGACGAGGAGGACGCCCGCCAGCAGGCCCTGAACGTCGACGAGGACCACATCCTGTTCCCGATGACGCCGCTGCTGCGCGTGGCCACGATGCGCCACGCCGCGCTCGACCCGGAACTGCAGAAGCAGATCAACCCGATGGACGAGTGCCGGATGCTCACCGAGGCGCTCGAGGGCTCGGGCATCAGCTGCCCTCCGGTCAGCGAGGAGTGGGCGCACTCCTGCTTCCGCTTCCTGGTCGACGCCGGCTATCTGCCGGCACCCGAGGACATCGTGCCGCAGGACGCCGCCAGTTGATCGCGGCGAAAGGGGATGTGATGAACATACGAGAATGCTTGCGTGTGCCGGGGCCGGGGGGGTGCGCGTGATCCGCTACGTGAACCTCGACGACGCCGACCGGAGCGCGCTGCGCACGCTCACCGCATCGGTGCTCGCCCGGTACGGGTCGAGCAGCGCACCGGAACTGTTCGACGACCTGCCGTCCCAGGGCCACCGGCTGCCGTCGTCCCTGGTCAAGGAGTTACAGGAGTTCCGGGCCGGTGAAACGGCGTCGGCCCTGGTGGTGCGGGGCGTGCCGGTGGGCGACGACCGGATCGGTCCGACCCCGCAGCACTGGCACGACGTACCGCGGGACACCGAGGCCGAGGCGCACGCGGTGTTCCTGCTGCTGGCCTCGGCACACCTCGGTGACGTCTTCGGATGGTCGACGTTGCAGGGCGGCCGGCTCGTGCACGACGTGCTGCCCATGCCGGGGCAGGAGGAGTCCCAGAGCGGGCACGGCACGGTGGAGCTCGCCTGGCACACCGAGGACGGCTTCCACCCGTACCGCTGCGACTACCTGATGCTCCTGGGGCTGCGCAATCACGATGCCGTGCCCACGGTGGTGGCCAGTGTGGACGATGTGGAACTGACGGACGGTCAGCGTGCCGTGCTGTCCGAGCCCCGGTTCCTCATCCGCCCGGACACGCTGCAGCTCAAGAACGCGCAGCAGCTGACCGAGCACCAGGGTACGGCGCACTCCATCCATCTGATGGAGGACGATCCGGAGCCGTGCGCCGTGCTGTTCGGCCATCCCGAGCAGCCGTACCTGCGCATCGACCCGGAGTTCATGTCGGCCCTGCCGGGTGATGGGGAGGCCACCGAGGCGCTGGACGCCCTGTGCCGGGAGCTGCAGCGCAACCTGGTCGACGTGCCGCTCAGTGCCGGGGATCTGCTGGTGGTCGACAACTTCAAGGCGGTGCACGGGCGCAGCGCGTTCAAGGCCCGGTTCGACGGCACCGACCGCTGGCTGAAGAAGGTGGTCGTCACCCGGGATCTGCGCAAGTCCCGCACGCACCGGCGCACGGCGCGGGAACGCGTCCTGATCTGACGCCCGTGACGAGAGCAGGAGGAACCGTGTCCGACAACACGAGGCCGGTGGCGGACAGTCCGCTCGCCGACGCCTGGCTCGTCGGCGGCCCGGCGGACGTGCCGGCGCTGCGCACCCGGCTCGCCGCGCAGCGGCCGCAGGTCACGCTCACCGTGCACGACCTGACGGGCGTGGCGGACGAGTCGGCGTGGGGCGAGCTGGTCCGGGAAGAGGTGGCCGCCGCCCGCGCGGACACCGGGCACGCCCGCGTGCTCCTGGGCCGGCTCACCGAGAAGCGGTTCCTCCTGGTCGTCGTCACCGCCGCCCCGCTGCCGCCGGCCGCGGTCATGCGGTGGCTGTTCACCCCGGGCTCCCCCTTTCCGCGGGCGGGGGCCGGGGACGTCGCGGCACCCCTGGCGGCAGAGCTGCCGGCCGCCCTGCGGTCCGGCGGTTCGCCGTCGGGGGTCGCGGCGACGGTGCACATCCCGGCCGGGCCGGTCGCCGACCGGCTGCGGGCGGCCGGGATGCCCGCCGAGGCGGCCCTGGCGGCCGCCGTGAACCTACTCCTCGCCCGGTACGGCGGCCCGGAGGAAAGCCGACTCCTCCTCGCGGGCGCCGACCCGGCGGCGGTGTCCCTGCGGGTGGACGAGACGCTCAAGGGGACCGCACTGCTGCGGCGGGCCGAGCGGGCGGTCGACGCGGGCACCCCCGTGCCCGCGCAGACCCGGGCGACGCTCGCCGTGGCCCCGGGCGGGCGGCTGGGGGCGCAGCGCGTCGGCGACCGTACGGTGGCGGGGGTACGGCTCCCCGACGCCGTGGCCCGGCACGGCCTGCTGGTCCTGCTCGACCCCGACGGGGACGGGCTGCGCGTCGACTACGACACCGGGCTCTTCGAGCCGGACGCGGTCGCCGCGTTCGCCGCGCGGCTGCCGGGCGTCCTTCAGGCGCTGCTCGGCGACACCCCGGTCCATGACATCGACGCGCCGACCGGCGCGGAGCGGGCCGCGCTCCAGGCGTGGTCACGCGGCCCGGCGCGCCCGGTGGAAGAGGTGTGCCTGCACACCCTGGTCGAACAGTGCGCCCGCCGCACCCCGGACGCGGTCGCCGTGGTGTGCGGCGACACCGAACTCACCTACCGTGAACTGGACTTCGCCGCCAACCGGGTGGCCCACCGGCTGCGCGCCGAGGGCATCGGACCGGGCCGCCTGGTGGCTCTGCTCACCGAGCGCGCCGCGCAGTCGGTGGTCGCGATGCTCGGCGTACTGAAGTCGGGCGCGGCCTACGTGCCCATCGAGCCGACCTATCCGGCGGAGCGCATCCGGCACATCCTGCGCGACGCGGGCGCCGACGCGCTGCTCGCCCCGCGGCCGCCCGAGGCCGACGTGCCGGTGCCGGTGCTGCTGCCCGCCGACATGGAGGGCCTGCCCGGCCACTGCCCCGGAGTGCGGGTCAGCCCCGACGACACGGCGTACGTCATCTACACCTCCGGTTCCACGGGGGTGCCCAAAGGCATCGCCGTGCACCACGGGGCGATCGTCGCGTCCACCGCGGCACGGGCCGCCGCCGGGCCCGCGCCGGGCCGTGATCTGGTGCTGCCGCCGCTGTGCTTCGACGGTGCGGCGGGCGGCATGTACTGGGCACTGACCGGTGGCGGCACCGTGGTGCTGCCCACCGAGAAGGAGGCGCACGACCCGATCGCGCTGCTGCGGCTGCTGGAGCGCGCGGACATCACCCATGTCCACGCCGTGCCCTCGCACTACCGGATCGTGCTCCAGGTCGCGGACGCGACGGTGCTGAGCCGGTTCGCCATGGTGGCCGTGGGCGGGGAGCAGCTGACACCCGAGACCGTCGCCGAGCATCTGCGGCACTGCCCCGACGCGCCGCTGTTCAACGACTACGGGCCCACCGAGTGCGCCGTATGGGCGACCACGCACCGCTGCGGGCCCGCGGAGCCGGCCGGCGCGGGCATCCCGATCGGCCGCCCGGTGCCCAACTACCGTGCCTACGTGCTCGACGCGCGGCTGCGGCCGGTACCGCCGGGCGTGCCGGGCGAGATCTACCTCGGCGGTCCCGCCGTGGCCCACGGCTACCACCGTCGGCCGGCGCTCACCGCCGAGCGGTTCCTGCCCGACCCGTTCGAGGCCGGCCGGCGCCTCTACCGCACCGGTGACCGCGGCCTGTGGTCGCCCGGCGGGCGGCTGCACATCCTCGGCCGGGTCGACCACCAGGTGAAGGTCCGCGGGTTCCGCATCGAACTCGGCGAGGTCGAGGCGGCGCTGCGCCGGCATCCGGCGGTCGCCGACTGCACGGTGCTGCTGCGTCAGGAGAAGGCGGGCGAACGGCTCGTCGCCTTCGTGGCGCTGGACACCGAGGTCGCGGACGCGGAACTGCGCCGGAAGATCGCCGAGACGCTGCCCGACGCGATGCGCCCCGATCACATCGAGGTGCTGCCCGCGCTGCCGAGGACGGCGGGGGGAAAGGTCGACGCGCTCGCCCTGCGGTCCATGGCGATCGCCGGCCGGTGATGAGGCCACCGTGCGCTGCGCACGGGCGCCGCACGGCCATGTGATCGATCCGTTCGGGGTGGTGGGACCTCCGTGCCCCTGCCCTGAGACGTGGCGAGAGGGCGGACGGACGTGACCGGGTTCGTACGGGACGTCGCGGGGCCGGGACGGGCCGCGCCGCACGGGTCGTCGGGTGCGGGTGGTCGGGTGCAGGTGGTCGGGTGCAGGTGGTCGGGGAGGGAGTCCCGGGCCGGGATCTCCCCCGCGAGAGCCGCGCCGGTTACGGCCGCAGGCCGGTCGGCGTGCGCTTGACGGCCGTGCTCGACGAGGCCGCCCCGGGCCCGCGCCCCTCCGGCACCCCGCACCCCGCATCCGGCATCCGGCATCCGGCATCCGGCATCCGGCATCCGGCATCCGGCATCCGGCATCCGGCATCCGGCGCAGGGTGGACGCCCTCGATGTGCTCCTCGGCCCGGGCGGCACCCTCACCGGCGCCGGTACTCCAGGCAGCCGCCTTCCACTCCCGCCCCCGCCCCGCCGCGCCCCGCCGCGGGCGTGCCCCTGCCGCAGGGGCCCGAAGGCGCGCGGCACGGAGGGGCCGGGCCGGGTCTTCGTCGTCCTCGCCGCGCCGGACCGGCGTGGATCACGCGCGCGGCGACGCCAGTTCGACGACCGTGATGTCCGGGTCCGCGCCCACCCGCACCGGCGGCCCCCAGAAACCGGTGCCCCGGGTGACGTAGAGCTGGGTGTCGCCGTACCGGTCGAGGCCGGCGACGGTGGGCTGGGACAGGGCCGGGAGGTAGGTGAAGGGCCAGAACTGCCCGCCGTGGGTGTGGCCGGACAACTGCAGGTCCACATCACGCTCGGCCGCCTCGTGGACCTGCACGGGCTGGTGGGCGAGAAGGACCACGGCCCGGTCCGGGTCACGCCCGGCGAGGGCGGCGTCGTAGTCGGGGCCCTGGCCGTGCTCCTCGCCGGTGACGTCGTTGACTCCGGCGAGGTCGAACCCCTCCAGCGCGACGTGCTCGTTCTCCAGCGGGCGCAGGCCCAGATCCCGTACCAGGTCGAGCCACTGCTCCGCGCCGGCGTGGTACTCGTGGTTGCCGGTGACGAAGAAGCTGCCGTGGGCCGCCCGGAGCCGGGCGAGCGGTTCGGCGGCCCGCCCCATGTCCCGTACGGAGCCGTCCTCCACGAGGTCGCCGACGACGGCGACCAGGTCGGGTTCGGTCCCGTTGATGAGGTCCACGATCTGCTCGGTGCGAGCGCGTCCGGCGATGGTGTTGAGGTGGATGTCGCTGACCAGGGCGATCCGGAAGCCGTGGGCCCGCGGGTCGAGCCGGGTGAGCGGCACGGTGAGGTGCTTGAGCCGGGGCGGGCCGAGCGCGGTGCGGGCGCCGTGGCCGACCGTCGCGGCCGCCGCGGCCCCCGCGGCCAGGGCGATGCCCCGGGCGACGAACAGCCGCCGGGACGGATCGGGGACGGCTGCCTGTGCCGTGTGCGCCGTGCCCGCGGCCGCCGTGCCCTCCTCCGCTGCCGTCCCCGTCCCCGTTCCGGGCACGGCAGCGGGGGCAGGGGCGGGGACCTGGGCCGGTTCGGCTGCGGCGGCCGGCCGGTGCCGCGCCGCCCGCAGCAGGAGGGGGCGTACGGCCTCGCCGACGAGGAGCGCGAGGGTGAGGTAGAGGAGCACGGCCGCCCACAGGAAGCCCGCCCAGACCACGGCGACGGCCAGCGGCCTCGGCAGCGTCCACTCGCCCGGCGGCGCGAGGACCAGGCACAGCCCGAGCAGCATGATCACCGCGGTGCCGATGCGGCGCGGCCGGGAGCCGCGGACCGTGGTGTCACGGACCGTGCGCCGCCACACGTAGTAGTGGACGGCGGCGAGGAGAGGAAGCATCAGGGCTACGAAGAGCGCGGACATCGCAGATGTTCTCCCAGCCGCGCGCCCGGACGGACCGCACGGCAGTAGGGCCCGTCGTGGGCCGCGGAAGGCCGGGCGCAGGCGTGGCCCGGCCGTCGGTCGGCGCGGGTCAGCCGGCGGCCGGTCGCGGGGCGCCGCACCAGCGGTGCAGCGCGCCTTCCAGGCCCGCGTCCGGGGTCCGGCCGGCCCAGGCGACGTATCCGTCCGGCCGGATCAGGACGTGACGCGGCCAGCGGTCGCCGATCGGTTCGGCGAGCACACCGGTGCGCAGGCGCGCCGACCACGCGGTCGCGGCCGGTGGTACGCGGTCGTCCGGGCCGAGCAGGACGAAGTGGCCGTCACGGAACAGCTCGTAGAGCCGGCCCGCTGCCTGCGGCGCGGCGAGCGGGCGGTCGGGCACGCGGCGGCCCACCCAGCGGCCGCCCCGGTCGGGCGGGTACCGCAGGGCGTGTCCGGACAGGTGCTCGACGTTGAGCCGGTGCACCGCCCTGATCCGCATCGACCACATGGTGACCTTGCGCAGGATGCGGGCCGGCAGGCCGTCGGAGGTCTCGAAGCGGAAGGACAGGTCGGTCTTGCGCAGGGTGTCGGCGGCGATCGGGTAGCGCTCGGCCTCGTAGCTGTCCAGGAGGGCGTCGGGCGCCGCGCCCTCGATCACCAGCCGGAGTTTCCAGCCGAGGTTGAACGCGTCCTGGATGCCGGTCTGCAGCCCCTGGCCGCCGGAGGGGATGTGGGTGTGCGCGGCGTCCCCGGCGAGCAGGACCCGGCCGGCCCGGTAGTGCTTGGCGTGCCGCTGGGAGCTGCGGAACCGCGACAGCCACAGCGGGTCGTGGATGCCGGCGTCCAGGCCGAGGATGGCCGCGCAGCTCTCGCTCAGGTCCTCCAGGGTCAGCGGCTCGTCGGCGGGGACGGTGAACTTCTGGCGGTCGAGCACGATGATCCGGTACGTGCCGTCCTTGAAGGGGAAGAAGGCCGCCATGCCGCGCCGGGTGATCCGGGCGTATTCGGCCGGCCCGGGCGGGCTGCTCAGCCGGGCGTCGGCCATCATCAGGGACTGCTCGTAGTTCCAGCCGTCGTACTCCACCCCGATCGCCTCGCGCACGGTGCTGTACACGCCGTCGCACCCGACGACGTACCGCGCCCGCACGGTGAGGGGACCGGCCGGTCCTTCCATGCGTACCTCGACGCCCGAGTCGTCCTGTTCCAGGCCGGTCACGGACGTGCCGAAGAGCAGTTCCGCGCCCGCCTTCTCTGCCGCCTTCTGCAGCGCATCCTCGGTCCTGGACTGCGGAATCGACAGGCTGAAGGGGAAGTTGGTGTCGAGGAGGCCGTAGTCCAGGTGGCCGTCCTCGTTGCCGAGCGGCGGGTTGGGGCACTCCAGTCCCGCGGCCAGGACGTCGTCGGCCCGCCCCCGCATGTCGAGGAGTTCCAGGGTGCGGGGCTCGACGGTGCAGGCACGGGAGAGCGTGCCGCGCTCGGTGTGCCGGTCGACGACGAGGCAGGAGACGCCGGTCCCGGCAAGTTCCGCCGCGAGCGCGAGTCCGGTGGGGCCGGCGCCGACGATGAGCACCTGCGGCGAGTGCGGCATCTGCTGACTCCTTCGGTCGGGTGTCCCGCCTGGAGCGCGGGGCCGGCGGGCCGCGGCGCGCGAAGGCGCGGGGGTGCGGGGGTGCGGGCTTGGTACGGCCATGGGGCGGGAGACGCGCTGGGAAACGACGGCGCGCGAGGCAGGCGAAAGGGCGGTACGCGGGCCGCTTTCTCCGGGACGCACGACCAGTTAAGGGTGCGGCGCGCGGCGGCCGCAAGCAGGTGAGAACGGGGTGAGAGGCCCCTAAGAGCGGGCGGCCTGGCGGTGATACCGGTTTGAGAACAGGGCTCGTTAGCGTCACGCCCCGACGAGGCCGCGCCTTGTCCCGAGCCCGCTGGGGCCTCCCGTCCAGGGGGCCTCCGGAGGGTCGGTCCCGCCCGCGAAGAATTCCGTTGTCCAGCCCGCTGGGAGGCGTCAGGTATGACCGCTGAAGGGCGGGAACCGTTCCGCGCACCGGATGCCCGAGACCTCGAAGCCCTCCTGGGCATCCGCCACTTCGAAACCGTGCTGCTGAGGATGTTCTCCGAGGGGCGGCTGAACGGGACCACGCACACCTGCCTGGGGCAGGAGTACGTCCCGGTCGCCCTGGCGCCGCTCCTGGCGGGTGACTTCGTGCTCAGCAACCACCGGGGCCACGGCCACTACCTGGCCCTGTTCCGCGACCCCGCCGGCCTGCTCGCGGAGATCATGGGCCGGGCCGGGGCGGTGTGTTCGGGTGTCGGCGGCAGCCAGCACATCCGGCGCGAGGGGTTCCACTCCACCGGTGTCCAGGGGCAGAGCCTGCCGCTGGCGGTGGGGCTCGGCCTGCACTGCAAGCGCACCGGGTCCGGCCGTATCGCCGTGGCGTTCACCGGTGACGGCACCTGGGGCGAGGGCGCGGTGTACGAAGCACTCAACATGGCCGCGCTGTGGCAGGTGCCGGTGCTCGTCGTCGTGGAGCACAACGGCATCGCCCAGTCCACGCCGACGCACCTGGAGATGGCCGGTTCCCTCGCGGACCGCGCCGCCGCGTTCGGCATCGACTTCCTGGAGATCACCGGCCACGGCATACCGGAGATCCGGGAGCGGATGGCGCCGCTGGTGCGGCGGGTGCGCGAGGAACACCGCCCGGCGGTGGTGCAGTTCACCACGCGCCGCCTCGGCCCGCACAGCAAGGGCGACGACACCCGCCCCCGCGACGAGGTCGACGCCCTGTGGGCGGCCGACTGGCATCAGGAGCTGGCCGCCCGTCTGGGCCGGCCGTTCCTCGAACTCGACGCGCGCATACGAACGGAGATGGAGAGGGTGGCCGAGGAGGTGGAGGCGCGGCCGCCGGCCCAGTGGACGGCGGCCGGCCCGAGCGACACGAGGATGGTGAGCTCATGAGCGAACTGACCCGGCTGGTGGCCGACGTCCTGCAGGTGCCCGCCGAGGAGGTGACCGAGGACACCGGTCCGGCCACCACGGCGGCCTGGAGCAGCCTGCGGCACGTCCAGATCGTCGCCCACGTGGAGAAGAGGTACGGGATACGGCTCACCGCCCGTGAGGCACGCGCCTGCCGGTCGGTCGGCAGGCTGCGGGCGATCCTCGCGGAGAAGGAGAGGGAGAAGGAGAAGGAGAAGGGGAGCACAGGGTGACGACGCAGCCCGCGCCCCGGGTCGTGGAGGCCCTCAACAGCGCCCTGCACCGGCTCTTCGACGAGCGGCCGGCCCTCCATCTGCTCGGCGAGGACGTACACGATCCCTACGGCGGCGCCTTCAAGGTGACCCGGGGTCTTTCGACCCGCCACCCGGACCGGGTGCTGACCACCCCCCTGAGCGAGGCGGGCATCTCCGGGGTCGCGGCCGGCCTCGCGCTCGCGGGCGATCAGGCCGTGGTGGAGATGATGTTCGGCGACTTCGCCGCGCTCGCCTTCGACCAGATCCTCAACATGATCTCCAAGTCGGTGACCATGTACGGCGACCGGGTGCCGATGCGGGTGGTCGTGCGCTGTCCGGTGGGCGGCAACCGGGGCTACGGCCCGACCCACAGTCAGAGCGTGCAGAAGCACTTCCTCGGCATCCCGAATCTGGCGCTGTACGAGACGACGCCGTTCCACGATCCCTACGCGCTGCTGTCGCAGGGGCTGGATGACGGGCCCGCGATGCTGTTCGAGGACAAGGTCCTCTACACCCGGCGCCTGTTCCGCCACGGTGTCGTGGACGAGGCCCACCGGTTCTCCCTGCTGGACGGTCCGACCGGCTGGGCGCACGTGAGCGCCACGGACGACAGCCGCGCCGACGTGGTGCTGCTCTGCCCCGGCGGGGTCGCCCACCGTGCCCTGGACGCCGCCCGGCAGCTGCGCGAGCGGGGACGGGGCGTGCGGCTGCTCGTGCCCGCCCGGCTGTATCCGCTGGACCTGGAGCCGGTGCTGCCGCTGATCACGGGTGCCCGGCTCGTGGCGGTGGCCGAGGAGAGCACCGAGGGCGGCACCTGGGGGGCCGACGTGGCGGCCCGGATTCATCAGCTCGCCTGGCGCGAGCTGCACGCCCCGGTGCTGCTGCTGTCGTCGGCCGACTCCGTGGTTCCCACCGCGCCGCACCTGGAGGCCCAGGTGCTGCTCGGGGTCCGGCAGATCGTGGACGCGGTGACGCAGGCCCTCGCGCCGGACACGCGGCCGGCCGGACCGGCGGCGCGACAGACCGCCCCCGACACGCGGACAGCCGCCCCGGACACGCAGGCGGCCGAGCCGGACACGCGGGCGGCCGGAGTGCCGGTCGCGGTGCCCAAGCTGAACAACAACGACACCGCCTACCTGGTGCTCGACTGGCAGGCCGAGGACGGACAGTACGTGGAGCAGGGCGCGCCGCTGGTCGAGGTCGAGACCTCCAAGGCCGTGGAGGAGATCGAGGCACCGGCGTCCGGGTACCTCAGGGTGCACGCCCCGGCCGGCGTCGAGATCGGGGTGGGCGAGTTCCTCGCCGAGCTGTTCACCGCACCCCCCGGCCCGGCCTTCGCCCCGCCCCCCGGCCCCTCCCCCGCCGCGGCGGCCGAGGAAGCCGTACCTCCCGTGGCGGCCGAGGAAGCCGTACCCGCCGCCCGCGCGGCCGGGCCGGGCCGGCGTATCCATGTCCTGGACCGTGTCCAGCAGGGCACCGCCGCCGTGGTCTCCCGTGCGCACCGCGAGGTGCCCGCTGCGTTCTCGGCGGTCGAGGTCCAGGTGGACGCCCTGCTGGCGCGCCTTCGGACGCTGTCGGAGAAGTCCGGCGCGGACGTCGGCCTGCCGGAGGCGGTCATCAGGGCGGTGGCCGCGGCGCAGCCCGTCTTCCCGCACCTGTTCGGCACGCTCCTGGACGAGCGGACCGTGGAGCTGGCCGACGGCGCGGACGTGGCGGTGACCGTGGACGTCGGCAACGGCCTGTACGCCCCGGTGCTGCGGGACTGCGCCGACCGGCCGCTGACCGAACTCGCCGACGACCTGATGGACTTCCGGCTCAAGGCGTTCCGGGGCGAGCTCACCGCGGGAGAGCTCGCCGACGGGGCCATCACGGTGTCGCTGAACGTCGAGCCCGGAGTCGTCGTCGTCCAGCCGATCGTGATGTGGCCGCAGTTGTGCATGGTCTCGGTGGGCGGCCCGCTCACCCGGCTCGTCCTGGCGGACGGGGCGCCCGTGCCGGCCACGGTGGTCACCCTCGGTCTCGCCTACGACCACCGGGTGGTCAACGGCCGGGAGGCGGTCGCGTTCCTGCGGGCCGTCTCGGACTCCCTCAGCGACCCCGAACAGCTCGAGCGACTCGTCGACCTACCGTGAGGTGCGCCAATGGATTACGGGTTGAGTGCCTTCGGCGTCGCCCTGGGCGAAGAGATCGCCGTGAAGGACATCGTGGCCGAGTACACCGAGGACATCGAACGCGTCCTGGGATACGGCTACGAGTACCTCCACCGTGCGCTGCCCGAGGTGAGCGTCACCGACCTGGCCGTGGAGGCGGGCGCGCGGGCCCTGCGGGGCGTCGACCCGCGCGATGTGGATCTGGTCGTGGTGGCCCTCACCGACCTGGCCGACCACCTGTACTGGGACGCCGCGGCCCGGGTCCAGCAGGCGCTGGGCCTGGTCCGTGCCGAGGCCGTGCTCGTGGACCAGGGCTGTGTCGGCGGCGTCACCGCCCTGGACACCCTGGCGGGCCGGTTCGCCACCCACCCCGACTACGGCACGGCCCTGGTGATCGGCGCCAACCGCACCGTCGAGGCGTACTGGAACCGTCTGGACACCCACTCGCTGCTGTTCTCCGACGGCGCCGCCGCGGCGCTCGCGGTGCGGGGCGCGCCGGGTCTGCGCTGGCGGGCCTCCTACGCGGAGAGCGACGGGCGGTACGCGGACTTCTTCCGGATGGACGTCGGCGGCGGGCGGCACCCGTTCGTGCCCGGGACCGAGATGCCCGCGGTGCGCGACGCCTGGGACATCGTCGAGCACTTCGGCCACGACGCCGACCGGATGGCCGCCTTCGCCGAGGAGATCGACGAGCGCACCGCGCGCGCGGTGCACCGCGCCTGCCGCCACGCCGGGTGCACGGAGGAGGACCTGGCACGGCTGGTGCTGCTCAACGACAACACCCGGGTGCTCGGCGCCCAGGCCGAGCTGATCGGGGTGCCGGTGGAGCGGACGAACGCCCGCCTGGCGGCCCGCCACGGACACTTGGGCGCCGCCGATCACCTGTTCTGCCTGGCCCGTCTCGACGAGGCGGGCGAGCTGGCGGCCGGGGACCTCGTGGCGCTCGCCGCCAACGGCCGCGGGATGCACTGGGCGTGCGCGATCCTCCAGCGCTGACCCCTGCCCCGGCTTCTGCCGGGGACCCCTTTTCCTCTCTTCGTCTCTCGTGCCGAGCCGATGACCACCGGATAGATCGGAGCGCAACATCATGACCCGTCACCCCGTTCGGCGTGCCCTGGCCGCGGCCGCGGCGCTGGCGTGCGCCACCTGGGGAGCTGCCGCGTGCGGCAGTTCCTCGGCCACGGAGCCGCCGGCCTCCGACACCCCGGCCTGCACGATGCTGCGGCCCGTCGCGCAGGAGCTGGGCCTGAGCGAGCCCGCCGTCAGTTCCATCGCCGAGGACGGCTGCACCGCGCAGGAGCACGAGTACGGCACGCTCACCCTGAGGCCGGAGGACCGCCCGCTCGACGCCGCCGTCTCCGGCGACGGAAAGCGCACGAAGATGGAGATCAAGGGCAGGGACGCCGTGATGCTGGAGGGCGCCCTCAACGGCGTCTGCAAGGTCTTCCTGGCGGACGGGGACCGGTCCAGCGTCGAGCTGCGCCTGTCGCGGACCACGGCGATGACCCCGCAGATCTGCCGTGACGTGAAGAAGGCGGCCGGCGTCCTGGCCGGCCGCCTGCCCGCGCAGCAGCAGACGGGCTGACCCGTCGCCGCCCCACGACGGCCCGTGCGGCCCGTGCGGCGCGTGAGGCAGGAACGGCCCGGGCCGGGTGATCCGGCCCGGGCCGTTCTGTGTGGGCCGGCCGGCGGCCCGGCGGCGGCCACACCTTCTGCCCGGCGGCGGGAACTTCGGCGCCGGCGCACGCTGTCGGCTGCGCGCACCGGGGGTGGGGTCCGCCGATGTCGGTGCGCTGCCGGGGTCGGGGAGGCCCGCGGGGAGGCTTCACGGCCCGGCGTGGCCTCGGCCGTCGCGGGCCTCTCTAGCCGAGTGTGCGGGCGGTCATGACCATGGTGGCCTCGCTGAAGGAGGCCACGCCGAGGGCCGGGGGGCGGGGTTCGGACCGCGGCTGGTCCCCCGGGTCGGCCGGCGGTCCCGTCGTGCGGTCGATGACCCGGACGGTCACCGGTCCCGGTGCCAGCTCCAGTTCCAACCGCAGTCCGCGGTCGGGTACTTGGCGGACCCACAGCTCCCACGGCGGGTTGCCGGCCGGGGTGTCCCGGTGGTGTCCGGGTACGCCGGTGAGGGTGTAGCCGCGTACGGCCGCGCCCGTCACCAGGAACACCAGTTCCCGGGCGCCGCGCCGTGATGCGGCGGTGACGCGCACGCGCCGCCCGTCGGCGCCGTCGTCCCCGACGAGTGTCGTGGTGAGCTTGGGGGCGGCGAGCGGGCGCACTGCGGCCGGGCCGCGCCGGACCGGTACCTGCCAGCCCGGCCACAGGTCGGCCACCGAGGCCGGCTCGGCCCCCTGGGGCAGGAACCGCTCGCTGGACGCGTCCGGCGGGGAGCCGCTCAGCCAGTGCGCCCGGCGCCGGTCCGCGTCGAGGACGTAGAGCAGGTCGGCCCGGCCGGGGTGGTCGTCCCGCACGGGGAACAGGGCGGTGGCCGCGAGGAGCGCGGCGCTGACGGCCGCGGCCGTGGCCGGGACGAGCGGCAGCAGCCGTGGCCGCGGCGCGGGCGGCAGCACGGCGGGCAGCAGTGCGCTCATCAGGACCACGAACACCACCGGTCCGGCCACCAGGCCGAGCCCGAGCGCGGTCGGCAGGAGCAGTACGAGCGGGAGGACGAGCAGGCCGAGCGGGAGGACGCCGAGGACGGCCGCCAGGATCCGGTCCGCCGTTGCCGCGCCGGCGCGGGAGGTGAGCAGCGCGGCGGCGACGAGGCCGAGGGCGGGCCAGGTGAACACGTGGCTGGCGCCGGGCAGGAATGCCGCCGTGGCGCAGGCGAGCAGCAGCCAGAGCACGATCGCGCCCGTGACCTGGTCGCGGCGGCCGGCCCAGCGGCGGGTGAGCAGCGCCAGTGCCGTGCCGAGGGCGAGCGCGAGCAGCAGGAACCCGGTGACGGCCGGCCCGTGGCCGGGGATGTCGCCGTAGTGGCTGAACTCGGCGTGCCCGGACGCCGTCAGCGGTGCCAGGGCGAAGGCGGCACCGCAGGCGAGCAGCACTTGGCCCAGGACGACCGTCAGGCCGCGGGCGGTGCCCTTGACGGTGACCGTCGCCCGGGCGCGGAGCCGCAGGAACAGGGCCAGGGCGAGGCCGGTCACCGCGAGGGCGGTCGGCAGGGCCACCGCCGCCGGATAGGAGAGGAGCCGTCCGGCGACCTGGAAGTAGACGGAGTCGCCGCGCGGGGTGTGCGCGAGGTCGGCGGCGCCCAGGCCGCGGGCCAGGGCGAGGGCCTGGTCGCCCTGGTGCTGGACCGTGGCCGGGTCGACGTTCTCGGGGCTGTCGTCCGGCCCGTGGTAGTGGGTGTAGCCGTCGAGGTAGGCCAGGTTGAGTCCTTGGTGGCCGGCCCTTTTGAACACGGTGAAGTCGGTGAGGTTGGGCAGATAGCCGTAGGCGGCGTCGAGCAGGGAACTGGTGCGGGGGTCGGGGGCGTGGTCGGCGAGCGCGTCGACCAGCCAGGCGGCGTCGGGCCCGGTTTCGAACATCAGGCTGGGCCCTTTGCTGCCGCGTGCCTCGAAGTTCAGCACCACGGCGTCGCGCGGCAGCACGTCGGGTGAGTTCACCAGGGCCTGCGCGCCCAGCAGGCCGCTCTCTTCGGCGTCCGTGAGGATGAACAGCACGTCGTTGCGTGGTGGGGGGCCGGATCGCAGCGCGCGCGCCGTCTCCAGGAGCACCGACACCGGGACCCCGGCGTCGTTGGCGCCGGGGCCGGCCTCCACGGAGTCGTAGTGCGTGACCAGGGCGACCGGGCGGGTGCTGTCCGTGCCGGGGATACGGGCGACGATGTTGTCCAGGCGCAGGCTGGCGTACCGGGAGTCCGCTCCGGTGGGGGACAGATCGGGCATGTGGGCGGCGGCGGCTCCCGTGTGGACCCGGGTGTCGATGCCGAGGCCGGTCAGGGTGCGTACGAGGTGATCGCGGGCGCGTGACTGCGCGGCGGACCCGTGGGGGCGCGGTTCCTGTGCGATGGCGCGGACGTGCGCGGTGGCCCGCGCGGCGGAGAAGGTTCCGGCGGGCGCGTCGGGTCCGCGCGGCCCGGGCATCCGGCTGTCCCACGCGGCCAGGGCCAGGCACAGCAGGGCGAGGACGAGGGTGGCGGACAGCGGCCACCACGGCCTCGGCGCCGTGGTGCGGCCGTCGCCCGCGGCGGCGGGCGCGGGGCGCGGTGTCCGCCGCCGGAGCGCGGGCGGCTCAAACCACTTGACTGCCATAGCTCCTTGACTTTCCGTTCGGGTGGTGGCGGCCGGTGCCCGCGGCGGACAGCTGTCCCGGCCGCAGGGGGCGCGCGATCCGGTCGGCCGTGCCGCGTGCGGCCGGTCCGAGTTCCGCTTCGGCGCGCTGCCAGGCGTAGTCGCGCACCAGGGGGTTGAACCCGTAGGTGGGGCCGTCGGCCGCGTCGCCCGGGGCGACGGTCAGCAGGTGCTGGTTGACCAGGGTGTCGAGCATGCGCTGGGTGTCCTCGGCGGGCCGGCCGGAGAGGGCTGAGGCCGTCCGCTCCGGGACGGCCTCCAGGTCGCACTGGCTGAGCCGCAGCCACAGCTGGTAGCCGGCCGGGGAGAGCTGGTCGAGGGTCGAGGCCAGGCGCGCGCCCACGTCCAGGGAGCCGATGGAGAGTTCGGCCGTACGGTTGTGCCGGTCCTCCAGGCGGTCCACGAAGCTGCTCAGGGTGCCGTGCGGGCGGGTCCGCAGGCGCGCTCCGGCTGCCCGGATGGCCAGCGGGAGACGGCCGCACAGTTCGGTGATCTGCCGGGCGCTGTCCGCCTCCGCGAGGACCCGTTCGACGCCCGCCACCGAGGCGAGCAGGTCCAGTGCCTCCTCGGCGGGCAGCCCGTCGACGCGGTACTCGATCAGGCCGGGGATCTTCAGGAGGCTGGCCCGGCCGGTGCACAGCACCGCGCTCTCCCCGCTGGGCAGCAGGGCCTCGTACCGGGTGGACTCGGCGATGTCGTCGAGGACGATGAGCAGGCGCTTGCCGGCGGTGGTGCTGCGGAACAGCGCCGCCCGGGCGGCGAGGCCGGCCGGAATCCGGTGCTCGGGCACGCCGAGGGCGTCGAGGAAGCCCCGCAGGGCCTCCTGGGGCGGCACGGGCTCGCTCTGGCCGCGCAGATCCGCGTAGAGCTGGCCGTCGGGGAAGTGTTCCTCGACGCTGTGTCCCGCGTGTACGGCGAGTGCGGTCTTGCCGCTGCCGCCGCAGCCCGCGAGGGAGACCACGCGGGGTCCGCCCACCGCGCGCAGGTCCCGGGTGATGCGGTGGATCAGATCGTGCCGGCCGGTGAAGTCGCTTATCCGGGCGGGGAGCTGGGCGGGGGGACGGCCGGGCCGCGGGGTGCGCCGCGGTGCGGTGGGCGGTGGTGCGACCGGCTCGCCGGCGAGGATCTGCTGATGGACCTCCTGGAGCCGGGCGCCGGGTTCCAGGCCGAGCTTGTTGATCAGTGTGGTGCGGCTGTTGCGGTAGACGGCGAGTGCCTCGGCCCGGCGCTGGGAGAGGTACAGCGCCGTCATCAGCTGGGCGCACAGCCGCTCGCGCATCGGGTACTCGGCGACCAGCGGCTTGAGTTCGCTGATCAGCTCGGCGTGCCGGCCGAGGGCGAGCGAGACGTCGAGCCACTCCTCCAGGACGGTGAAGCGGCGCTCGTCCCAGTGGGCCGCGACGCTGTAGGCGAGCGGCCCGGTGAGGTCGGCGAGCGGCTTGCCCCGGAACAGGGACAGGGCGCTCTGGTAGCGGGCCATGGCGCTCTCCAGGTCGCCGGCCGCAGCCTGTTCGCGGGCCTGGCGCACGGTCGTCTCGAAGACGTGGACGTCGAGGTCCTCGTCGGTGAGCCGCATCCGGTAGCCGCCCTGGGCGGTGTCGATGAGCCCGGCCGGGGCGCCCGCGGCCGCGAAGGCGTTGCGCAGCCGCCAGATGCAGGTCTGGATCTGTTTGTCGGCGGTGGCCGGGGGTTCGGAACACCACACCGCGTCGACCAGGGAGCCGACGGGGACGATCTTGTTGGCGTTGAGGAGCAGCACGGCCAGGACGGTCCGCTGGCGGTTCCTGCCCATGCGGATCGGCTTGCCGTCGATGACGACCTGCAGGGGGCCGAGGATGCCAAAGGAGATGTCGCGGCCGGTGTCGTCGGTTTCCGCGAGGGGGTGGCCGCACGGCTGAGGGGAGTTTCCCGTGTGGGTCGGCAAGCTGGGCCTCCACGATTCGTCGAAGAGAGAGGAGCCGGCCGCCCGGGGCTTTGGGGCTGTCGGCCGCCTTGGCGCATGCGGGAGTCAGGGGCTGGTACCGGTCGGGCGGTGCGCGGGGGGCGCCAGGCCGCCCGGTGGGCGGTCGAGCCGGGCTCGACGCACCCGCCCCGGCCGCCGGTTCGCCGGCGCGCCGCGGAGCAGTACCGTTTCGCCAGACCTCATACCCGCACAGTGCCCTGACCGGCGGGAGGAGGGACAGGCCCACGCGCAGGGGTGCTAGGGAACGTCGAGCCGGGCTCGACCGTCCTTCCGGCGGCCGGCCGCCGGGGCACGCCGCAAGAGGCCGCGCCGCGGGCGCCTGGGGTGCACGTGGGGGTTGTCGTAGCGGGGCGTGGAGGAGCTGTTCAGGCGCCGTATCCAACCCAGCATCGGCCACATGGGAGGTCTCCGGTTCTCTGGCGGTGGGACGTGACGAAGGCGCCGAGGACTGTGGGGGGAGCCTGGGCGCCGGGCGGGGCCCCTCCGGTCGAGGATCTTCAGGGGTGCGGCCCGAGGACGCCGTCCCGGCCCGGCGTGGTGGCGGGCGGAGGCGGGCGCGGTCGCCGGTCCGGACGCGCGGTCCCCTTCGGACGGGTGGTGCGTGGCGGTCGGGCCGGCCGGGTCCGCGACCACGCCAAAGGGCGAGGACACGGGGGGCGGTCCCGGGCCGGGGGGGTGCACCGTGGTCGGCTTTCGGGTTCGCCCTGTCGTCATGGTCCGGGCGGCTGCTCGAAGGCGCGTCGAAGGATGCTCGAGGTTCGCTGCCGCCGGGGTCGCGGAACGCCTCCCCTTCCCGCATGGGGCGGGTGGGTCCGCGGGACGTGCGAGCCGTGCTCGACCAGGATTCCGGGGCGGTGCCGTCGAATCGTGACCATGTGCTTGCCCCGGGTGGACCGTGGGCGGGCGCCCGGGACCGGCAGGCCTGACGTCAGGAGGCGACCGTGCGGCAACTCAACGGCGAGCAGCGGGAGGCGGCGGTTGCCTCCCGCAGGATGCTCTACGACCAGCTTCCGTCCCGGGCGCTGGTCGTCGTGGTCCAGATCGGCGTTCCGGACCTGCTCGCCGAGGGCCCGCTGGCCGTCGACGTGATCGCGGAGCGTACCGGTACCGACGCGGCCGCGCTCAACCGGCTGCTGCGCGCTCTGGCCGTTCTGGGTGCCTTCGAGGAAGTCGCCGAGCGGGTCTACGGGCTCACCGCGCTCGGCAGGGCCCTGACCCTGGACCACCCGGCTTCCGTGCAGCCGTCGGCGAAGCTGGTGGCGGGAGTGTTCGGGTCGGCCTGGGACGACCTTCTGCAGACGGTGCGCACCGGCACGTCGCCGCTCGAACGGGCGCGGGGAGCGTCCCTGTTCACGCTCATGGAGCGGGACGACGAGCTGCGCCGTGTCTTCGACGACTCCCAGGGCCGCGGGCTGGTGCTCGAACTCGACGAGCTCCTGCGGTACGTGGACTTCTCCGGGTACGGGACGGTCGTCGACGTCGGCGGCAGCGACGGCACGTTTCTGCGCCGGATCCTGGAGAAGCATCCGCAGACGCGGGGCATCTGCTTCGATCTGCCGGGCTCGGTGTCGCTGCAGGCCCAGCGGGCGGAACCCGATCCGCTCGCCGACCGCTACCGCGTCGTGGGCGGTTCGTTCTTCGACAGCGTCCCCGGCGGCGGGGATCTCTATCTGCTGTCGCACATCCTCCACGACTGGGACGACGACAAGGCCGTGCACATCCTGCGGACCGTCCGGGCCGCCATGACGGACTCCTCGACGGTGATGATCGTGGATCTGATCGGGGCGGGCCTCGGACAGCGTGACGAGTGGCTGCGCACCGCGGCCGTCATGGACCTCTACATGCTCTCGCTGTTCGGCGGCACCGGCGGGCAGGAACGCACCACCGCGCAGGTCGAGTCCCTGCTGTCCAAGGCCGGGTTCCGGGTCAGCCGGGTCGACGCCCTGCCCAGTGGCATGAATGTCATCCGCGCCGTTCCCGCCGAGGCCACCGGGGTGTGATGCGCCGCATCGCTGTCACCGGCTCCCGCGGCACGGCGCGGTGCGGTGCGGTGCGGCTGCCGGTTCCTGCCGCGGCCACCCGTACCCGCCCTCCGTACCGGCCGTGCCGCGCGAGCGCCCGGCTCCTCGTGCCCCGGCGGACCGGCGTCGGCTCTCGGGGGAGTTCCTGCGGCCACCTGGCGCGGTGCACCGGGCGCCGTCGCGTCCACCGCCTGGAGGCGCGCTGCTCCCACACCCGCCCGCCCCGGCCCACATCGGCCTGAAACCTTAGGAGTTCTTCCATGCCCTCGCCCACAGCCCACTTTTCGGACTTCAAGGTCGCTGACCTGTCCCTGGCCGAGTTCGGCCGCAAGGAGATCACGCTCGCCGAGCACGAGATGCCCGGCCTGATGGCGATCCGCAAGGAGTACGCCGAGGCCCAGCCTCTCGCCGGCGCCCGCGTCACCGGCTCCCTGCACATGACCGTGCAGACCGCCGTCCTCATCGAGACCCTGGTCGCCCTCGGCGCCCAGGTCCGCTGGGCCTCCTGCAACATCTTCTCCACCCAGGACCACGCCGCCGCCGCGATCGCGGTCGGCCCGAACGGCACGGTGGACAACCCGCAGGGCGTCCCGGTCTTCGCCTGGAAGGGCGAGACCCTGGAGGAGTACTGGTGGTGCACGGAGCAGGCGCTGACCTGGCCGGACAGCCCGACCGGCGGCCCGAACATGATCCTGGACGACGGCGGTGACGCCACCCTCCTCGTCCACAAGGGCGTCGAGTACGAGAAGGACGGCAAGGTCCCTGCCGTCGACACCGCCGAGAACGACGAGCACCGCGTCGTCCTCGAACTCCTGAACCGCACCATCACCGACGGCTCCCAGAAGTGGACCCAGCTCGCCTCGGAGATCCGTGGTGTGACGGAGGAGACCACGACGGGTGTCCACCGGTTGTACGAGATGCAGCGTGACGGTGTGCTGCTGTTCCCGGCGATCAATGTGAACGACGCGGTCACCAAGTCGAAGTTCGACAACAAGTACGGCTGCCGGCATTCCCTGATCGATGGCATCAACCGGGCCACGGATGTTCTCATCGGCGGCAAGACGGCCGTCGTGTGCGGTTACGGTGATGTGGGCAAGGGCTGTGCGGAGTCGCTGCGGGGGCAGGGCGCCCGGGTGATCGTCACCGAGATCGACCCGATCTGCGCGCTGCAGGCGGCGATGGACGGCTACCAGGTCACGACCCTGGACGAGGTCGTGGAGACGGCCGACATCTTCATCACCACGACCGGCAACAAGGACATCATCATGGCCTCGGACATGGCCAGGATGAAGCACCAGGCGATCGTCGGGAACATCGGCCACTTCGACAACGAGATCGACATGGCCGGTCTGGCGCGGATCCCGGGCATCGTCAAGGACGAGGTCAAGCCACAGGTCCACACCTGGACGTTCCCCGGCGGCAAGGTCCTCATCGTGCTGTCGGAGGGCCGTCTGCTGAACCTGGGCAACGCCACCGGTCACCCGTCGTTCGTGATGTCCAACTCCTTCGCGGACCAGACGCTGGCCCAGATCGAGCTGTTCACCAAGCAGTCGCAGTACCCGATCGGCGTCTACACGCTGCCCAAGCACCTCGACGAGAAGGTCGCCCGTCTCCACCTCGACGCGCTCGGCGTGAAGCTGACCACGCTCCGCCCCGAGCAGGCCGCCTACATCGGTGTCGAGGTCGAGGGCCCCTACAAGTCGGACCAGTACCGCTACTGATCCGCCCGGCGGCGACCGACCGACCCAGACCACCCAGTACCGACCGGCCCCGGCCCCGGCCCCGGCCCCGGTCCCGAGACGGAGTCCTGCCAAGGTGATCGGAATCCCTGAGCCTGTCGAGTCCCTGCACACCGTCACCGTGATCGGTGCCGGCCTGATCGGCACCTCGATCGCGCTCGCGCTCAGCGGGCAGGGCGTCGCAGTGCATCTGCAGGATGTCCGCCGCGAGTCCCTGCGCATCGCCGAGGCCATGGGCGCGGGCACCGCCCGCGCCCCCGGCCGCCCGACGGATCTGGCCGTGCTCGCGGTGCCCCCGCACCAGGTGTACACCGCCGTCGCCGAGGCGCAGCGCCGCGGTATCGCCCGCCACTACACCGATGTGGCCAGCGTGAAGGCCGCTCTCGCGGGGGGCGGGGCGGATGTCGAGGCCTCCCTCTTCATCGGCGGGCACCCCATCGCGGGGCGTGAGCTGCACGGCCCCGGGGCCGCCCGCGAGGACCTCTTCCGCGGCAAGCCGTGGATCCTCACTCCGTCGGCGAGCACCTCGGCCCAGACCGCCCGGGCCGCCCTGCTGCTGGTCGAGCTGTGCGGCGGGCATGCCGTGACCATGGAGGCCGAGGCCCACGACCGTGCCATCGCCGTCACCTCGCATCTGCCGCACCTGGTCAGTGCCGTGACGGCCCGGATGCTGCGCTCCTGTGACAGCAAGACGCTCGGCCTGTGCGGGTCCGGTCTGCGTGACTTCACCCGGATCGCGGCCGGTGACGCGGAGCTGTGGACCGACATCCTCGGCTCCAACGCCTCGGCGGTCCTGGACGCCCTGGACATCCTCGTCGAGGATCTCGGTCTCGTCCGGCGCTCGCTGTCCGCGCTGGCCGGCCGTGCCCCCGACGGGCCGGCCGACGAGGGGGCCGCCTACCGCGAACTGCTGCGCCACCTGCTCGACCAGGGGCGCGCCGGGCAGGCGCTGATCCCCCAGAAGTACGGTGCGCAGGGCCGCTCCTACCAGGATGTGCGGGTGCCGCTGGCCGACCAGGAGGGTGAGCTGGCCCGGCTGCTCGCCGATGTGAGCCGGCGCGGGGTCAACGTGGAGGATCTGCGGATCGAGGAGTCCCCGGCCTCCCCGACGGGCATCGCCGTCCTGTCCGTGCAGGCGTCCGCCGCCGACCCGCTGGGCGACTGGCTGCGCGTGCGGCGCGGCTGGCCCGTACTGCGCGACCACCCGACGCCTCCCCCCGCCCCCGCCCCCGGCGCCTCCTCCCCCGCCTCCCCTGGCGCCTCCCCTGCTCCCGGCGCCGAGAAGCCGGAGCCGGTGCGGACGGCTTCGTAGGCACGCCTTTCGGCCCGCAGCGCGGCGCCCCGGTCCACGCCCGGGGGCCGGCCCCCGCACACGAAGGGGCCCGGCCCCCGGGCGTTGGCGGTCCGGGGGCCGGGCGGTGCGCGGACCCGGTGGTGTACCGGGGGCGCGGTGCTTACTTGGTGGCGATGATGACGCCGTGCGGAGTCCAGCCCGGGAACTCGATCCGCTCGAAGGCGGACTCGTCGAACCCGGCCTTGCGCAGGGACTCCTCGTAGGTCTTCCAGGGGTAGATCATGCCTCCCTCGGCCGGCAGCGCGGCGAAGTAGACGCTGTCCAGGGCGGCCACGACGGGGCCGTCCCCCTCGTCGTTGGACATGGAGTTGAAGATGATGACGCGGCCGCCCTCGGGCAGCGTCTCGTACGCCTTGCGCAGCAGCGCCGTGTTCTCCTCCGGGGTCCAGATGACCAGCTGGTGGGCGAACATGACGGTGTCGTAGCCGGTGGGGAACTCGTCGGCGTGCATGTCGCCCGGCTTGACGTCGATGCGGTCGCTGAGACCGGCCTCCTCGATCTTCTTCTCGGTGATCGGGGCGGTCGCCGCGATCTCCAGGATGGTCGCGGACAGGTGCGGGTTGGCCTGGGTGAGGGCGATGGAGTTCACCGCGTCGCCGCCGCCGCAGTCGAGCAGCCGGCGGCTGCCCGACAGGTCGAGTTTCTCCACCAGGTGCTGGTTGGCCAGCTCCGACCAGGACCGCATGTACTTGTAGAACACCGACTCCATGTGCGGGTTCTCGCTGAGGCGGTGGTACAGGTCGCGGCCGGTGCCGCGGACACGGCGCAGACCGACGTTGCTGTTGGTGCGCAGCGACTCCGTGAAGTCGAGCTGGCCCTCGTAGACGACGTACTGCTCGAAGGCGACGGTGTCCTTGAAGCGCTGCCAGTCGGGGGTCTTGACGAGGTCCGAGAGGACGGCCGCCACCTGGTAGCGGCCGTCCTGGACGGTGAGCGTGCCCAGGGAGGCGGCGCCGAGCAGGAGGATGTCGGTGGCCCGCTCGGCCAGGCCCAGCTCGGCACCGATCTCCTCGCCGGTCAGACCCGGCTTCGCCTCGAGGAGCTCGTACAGGTTCAGTTCACAGGCCGCGTTCAGGTACTGGAACGCGGCGTGGCCGAAGAGGATCCAGGCCAGGCCGTCCATGTCCAGCGGGGTCCTGCCGGTGGGCGGGCCGCCGGCGGCGGCCGTGAGCGGGGACAGGTCCGGGGCGTTCAGGGTCATGTGATCTCCTTGTCGGTTCCTGCGGTGTCAGGTGGCAGCCGTCGGTTCGGGCCAGACGGACGCGATGTTCTCGAGGCAGGCGTCGCGCGGCCCGCTGACACCGGTGGCGCGCCAACCCTCGGGGATCGCGCGCTCCTGCGGCCAAATCGAGTACTGTCCCTTGTCGTTGACGACCACCGCACATGCGACGGAGTCGTCTTCTCCCAGGAAAGTGGGCACCCTCTGCGTTCCTCTCGAGTCTGGGTCGACTGTCATTGCGGGTGAGTCCGGGCCGGTATCCGCACGGTGGCCGCCACCAGTGAGGCGTTGCCCCAGGTGTCGACGTGCAGGGCGGCTGCCGGGTGGTGCTCCCCGGGGCCGGTGCCGCCCGCCGGCAGGCCGGCGGGTTCCCGGGGCAGTCCGTCCACCCGGTCGAGCAGCCTCAACCGCACCGGAGCGGACGGAAGTTCGAGTTCGACCCGGATGCCCGAGTCGGGTACGCCGTGCAGCCACAGCTCCCAGCCGCCGTCCTGGGGGCCGGCCGGCGCGTGGGGTGACGGGGTGCGGGCGGTGGGTTCGCTCCACGGGCCGTCCTCGACGCGCCAGCGCCGTACCCCGGTGTCCAGGGCCGCGAGCGAGAGCTGGCGGGCGCCCCGCGGGGAGCGCAGCAGCAGCCGTACGCTGCGGCAGCCCGCCTCGCCGGGAGCCTCGCCCTCGATGTCCGCCCGTGGTGCGGGCAGGTCGACGGTCGGGGCCGGGGCGTGGTGGAAGGAGTAGTTCCAGCCGGGGAACAGCTCGGGCAGCGGGCCGTGTTCGGGGGTGTCCCCCAGGGCGGCCCGGGCGCGCGGGGTGGGGGTGGCGTCGCTGCTGAGCCACAGTGCCTCGCCGCGCTCGGGGAGGTGGAGATGGCTGAGGGTCTCGGGCGGCGGGGTGCCTTTGCCGCGGCGGGCCAGGCGCCGGGCGGCGACGCCGGCGGCGAGCAGCAGTCCGCCCGCGACGGCGGTGCGGCGCACCCGGGGGTCGAGTCCGGCCAGGGCGGGTGCCGCGAGTTCCCCGGCGAGCTGGACGGCGACGACACCGGTCCCGGCCAGGCGCGGGGTGAGCCCGTCGAAGAGCAGCCGGGTCAGCGGCAGGAGCAGCGCGGCGGCGGGCACGGCGGCCGCGGTGGCGCCGGCGGCGTGCCGCAGATCGGCGGCCCGGCCGGTGTCGTCGGCGGTCAGCAGCCACAGGCCGGTGCCGGCGCCGAGCCAGGGCCACAGGGTCAGATAGCTGCCGCCCGGAAGGGCGCCCGCCAGGGCGGCGGACGCGGCCGTCAGCGGCAGGGTGGCGGCCGCGGCCCGTGAAGCGGCGCGGGAGCGGTCGCCGCGCTGGGCGAGGGCCGCGGCCGAGGCGAGGCCGAGGACGGCCGCGTACACATCGCCCGAGCCGTGGAAGTCGCCGTGCCGGCGGAACTCGGGGGCGGCCCTGCCGAGCGCCGCGGTGAACGCCGTGCCGGCGGCGGCGCCCGCGAGGGCCTTGGCGGCGAGCAGGGCGCCGTCACCGGCGAGGCGGCGGCCGTCGAGGGTGCCGCGGCGCAGTGCGCTGCGCAGGCCGCCGGCCCAGACAAGTCCTGCGGTGGCGGTCAGCGCGGGCACCGCGGCTGCCGGGAGGCGGGCCAGGGTGCCGCGTTTGACGGGGAAGAACACCGCGTCGCCGCCGGTGAGTTCGGCGAGGTCGGCGTCGCCGAGGCGGCGGGCCAGTGCCAGGGCCAGGTCGCCGTGGTGCTGCAGGGCCCGGTGGTCGACGTGGTCGAGGTCGTCCAGGGGGCCGTGGTAGCGGGAGAAGCCGCCGATGTGGGCGAAGTTGAGGCCCGGCAGGCCGTGCTGCTTGGCGACGGAGAAGTCGGTGGCGTTGGTCATGCGCCGGTAGACGGCGTCGAACAGGGAGCTGGCGAAGACGGGGACGCCGGTCCGGGCGAGGTGTTCGAGGACGGGGCCGTTGCCCGGCCCGGCCTCGAACATCAGCACCGGGCCGCGGGTGCCGCGCGCCTCGAAGTTGAGGACGACGCCGACGGTGGCGGCGAGCGGGTGCTGGTCGAAGAAGGCCCGGCCGCCCAGGAGTCCGGCCTCCTCGCCGTCGGTGAAGACCACGAGCAGGTCGTTGAGGAGGGTGCGGCCGTCGGCGCGCAGTGCGCGCACCGCCTCCAGGAGGGCGGCGACCGGCACGCCCGCGTCGCTGGCGCCGGGGCCCTGCGGCACGGAGTCGTAGTGCGTCATGAGCAGGACGGACCTGCCGGGCACGGAGCCGGGCAGGCGGCCGATGACGTTGCGTACGCGGCCCGCGGCCAGGTACTCGGGGCCGTAGGGGGTACGGCCGACGGCGTGGCCGGCGACGGCGTCCTGGACCTCGGTCTCCAGGCCCAGTTCCTTGAGTTCGGCCAGGAGGTGGGCGCGTACCCGGTCGGCGGCCGGGGAGCCCGTCGGGTGCGGTTCCGACGCCACTTCGCGCAGGTGGCGCAGGGCGCGGGCGGCGGAGAAGTCGCGGTCGGGGGCGTCCTGGGGGCGGGGGCGCGGCGCGGTGAGGGCGGTGGCGGCCACCGCGGCGGCGGCGGTGGCGGCCGCGGCCGGGCCGAACCGGGTCAGGGCCCGCCGCAGGGCGTGGGTCGGGCGGCTCACGTGGGTTCCCCGTGCGCGGCGGGCGGGGCGGGCGGGGTGGACGCGGGAGCGCCGGTGCCGGAGTCGGCCGGGCACGCGTGAGGTGCTGCGGCGGCGTCCGGGGCGGTGGTGTGCGATGCGGCGTCCGGGTCGGCGGTGGCAGGGGCGGTGGTGTGCGATGCGGCGTCCGGGCCGGCGGTGTGCGATGCGGTGTTGGGGGCGGCGGTGTGCGGGTCGGCGGTGGCAGGGGCGGTGGTGTGCGATGCGGCGTCCGGGCCGGCGGTGTGCGATGCGGTGTTGGGGGCGGCAGGGGCGGTGGTGTGCGATGCGGTGTTGGGGGCGGTGGCGTCCGGGTCGGCCGGTGTCGGCAGGGCGCCGAGGCGGACGCGGCGCAGCTGGGAGAGGACGCCGACCGCGGAACGCGAGGAGCGCTGGGTGGCGAGCAGGCTGGGTGCCATGTCGCCGACGAAGTGCCCGCACACGCCGCGGTGCGCGTCGTAGGCCTCGCCGAGCACGTGCCGGAACTCGCCGAGCAGGCCCGGGCGCCGGGCCTCCAGCCACTGCCAGGCGGGGCCGCTGCGGCCCAGTTCCACGATGAGCGCCTCGTGGTCGCGCCAGTGCAGGCCGCTCATCTTCGGCGGGGCGACGGGCGGCATCAGGGTGGGCCGGATCTGCTCGTTGTACTGGTCGCGGTTGGCGCTGCCGGCGTAGGCGAGCGCGCCGTGGCAGCCGCGCATCAGTTCCACGGTGGCGGCGGCGGCCGCCGCGGCGGCGCCGGGGTCGGCGTGTTCGGCGCTGTTCTGCAGGACGCGGGCGGCGGTGGTGGCGGCCTGCGCGAACACCATGAACACGTGGTGTCCGCGCACCCAGCGGCGCAGCGCGTCCTGCGGTGCGGGGGCCGCGGGCGGTCCGGCGGCGGGCATCGCGCTCACCGCGGGGGCGCGGCCGGGGTCGGCGAGCCAGCCGAAGAGGGCGTCGAAGCCGCCGAGGAAGCGCTGCCAGGTCGGGGCGTCGAGGTCGCTGCCGTGGTCGGCGGCCACCTCCAGGATGCCGATGAGGGCGTGGACGCCGGCGTCGACGAGGAGTTCGGCGGCCGGGCCGCGGGTGCGGACGATGCCGAAGGCGAGGTCGTTGTCCCCGTTGGCCTCCGACTCCTCGGGGTCCTCGCCGACCGGTCCGGTGCCGGTGGGGGTCAGCTCGTCCCGGGCGGTGCGGGCGGCGGACAGGAGGCCGGCGAGGCTGTCCCGGGCGCCGGGCCCGGACAGCCGGCCGAGTACCTGTGCCGCCCGGCCGGCGGCGGCGTCGCGGATCCGCGGGCCGGTGGCGGGCAGTTCCTCGGGGCGGCCGAGCAGGAAGGGCACCGTGGCCACCTGGGCCACGTAGTCGGGCCGGCCTGAGGGCGCGGTGTGGTCGAGGTCGGTCATCGGGTCTCCCCTGCGGTCCAGGCGTCGGGCACGATGTCGGCGGGCGCGGGCATGAAACCGGTGCGGACCAGGTAGTCCAGGACGGCGTGCGCGTCGGCCTCGGTGGTCGGCGGGCAGTGCACGTCGCTGCCCTGGAGCATGCGCAGTGTCCGGGCGCATTCGAGGGCGGGCCGGACCTCGTGCAGGTACTTGGGGTCCAGGGCCCGGTGCGGCTCGGCCTCGGCGTCCTTGATCAGCGGTACCAGCGGGTACAGCAGGTGGCCCGGGCCGACGCCGAGGGCCCGCCGCCTGCCCTCCTCGAAGGGCACGGTGTCGAACTCGTAGCCGTAGCTTCTGATCCAGTCGCAGAAGGTGCGCAGCGGCACCGGTGCGGGGTTGAACAGGTGGTAGAAGCCGCCGAGGGCTTCGGGTTTGCCGGAGATGTGCACGATGGCCCGGGCGACGTGGTCGACGGGGATGACGTCGAAGATGCGGGGGTAGTCGGGCAGGATCCGCATCGGCAGGTAGCCGCGCAGGGCGACCAGCAGGTAGTCGATGGTCTGGGTGGCGCCGTTGCGGGTGTGGCCCAGGATGAGGCCGGGGCGGTAGACGCAGACGGGGATGCCGCGTTTGCGGGCCTCGTTGACGACTTTCTCGGCGACCCACTTGCTGCCGGTGTAGCCGGCCGGGACGCCGACCGCGGAGTTCAGCGGGGCGTCGGTCTCCAGGAACGGGCGGGGCATGTGGGTGGCGAGCAGGGTGTCGATGGTGGAGACGTGGTGGACGCTCTTCAGCCGGGTGGTGCAGGCCAGTTCGATGACCCGCTGGGTGCCGCCGACGTTGGCGGCCTTGAGCGCGGAGTAGGGGTAGACGAAGTTGACCAGGGCGCCGTTGTGGTAGATGACGTCGACGGTGGCCGCCAGGTCGTGCCACTGCCGCGGGGTCAGGCCGAGGCGTTCCTCGGCGAGGTCGCCGCTCACGCAGGTCACCCGGTGGAGCTGGTCGTCGATGTCGATCTCGTAGAGCGCGAAGCCGTCCCGGAGCCGCCGCATGGCGTGTTCGGCGTCGCGGGCCCGGCACAGCGTGACGACCTCGGCGTCCGTGCGGCGCAGGAGCTGCTCCAGGAGGTGGAGTCCGAGGTAGCCGGTGGCGCCGGTGAGGAAGACGCGCCGGGGGTTGTCCCAGTCGGCGCGGGGCAGCCCGTCGGGGGTGATGGACGCGTCCAGGGTGCCGTCGTTCTCCAGCGTCGCGGCGTGCTTGCGGCCGAGGACTCCCGCGATGCCCTCGCGCCGGTACACCTCGATGGTCTCGGCGACGCCGGCGGCGGTCGGGGTGCGGAAGAACTCGTGCAGCGGGATGTCCACGTCGTGCCGGTCGCCGAGCAGGGAGGCCAGCCGGGCGAGCATCAGTGAGGTGCCGCCGGCGTCGAAGAAGTCGGCGTGGAGGTCGACGGCGTCCACGCGCAGCACCTCGGCGAAGGCCTGGGCGACGGAGCGCTCCACGGCGTTGCGGGGCTCGGTGGTGCCCTGGGGTGTGCCGTGGCCCGGCTCGGGTGCGTCGGCGAGGAGTTCGGCGACGCGGCGGCGGTCGGCCTTGCCGTTGGGGGTGCGCGGCAGCTGGTCGACGACCAGGAACCGGTCGGGCACCAGATGGGCGGGCAGCTGCTGGGCGAGGGCCTCGCGGAGCCGCTCGGGCGTGGGACGGCCGTCCTGGCCGTCCTGGCCGGGCAGGACGACGGCGGCGGCCAGCCGGGCGTGCTCGGTGCCGGCGTCCAGGGCGGTGACGCAGGCGTCCAGGACGCCGGGTACGGCGGTGACGGCGCTCTCGACCTCGGACAGTTCGACGCGGTGGCCGCGGATCTTGACCTGGTCGTCGATGCGGCCGAGGAACTGGATGTTTCCGTCGGGCAGCCGGCGGCCCAGGTCGCCGGTGCGGTACAGGCGTCCTGCGGGGGTGTCGAAGGGGTCGGGCAGGAAGCGCCGGGCGGACAGCTCGGGCCGGTCGTGGTAGCCGGCCGCCAGGCCGGCGCCGGTGACGACGATCTCGCCGGGTATGTCGTCGGGTACGGGCCGCAGTTGGGCGTCGACGACGTGGACGCCGGTGTTGTCGACGGCGCGGCCGATCGGCAGCGGCATGGTGCGGGCGCCGGCGGGCACGGTGTAGGCGGTGGCGTCGATGGTGGCCTCGGTGGGCCCGTACAGGTTGACGACGTCCGCGGACCAGGTGGTGGAGATCCGCTCCAGGAGGGTGTCGGTGAGCGGCTCGGCGCCGGACAGGACGAGGCGGACGCGGGTGCAGGCTCCGGCGTCGCGGTGGTCGAGCAGCACGGTGAGCAGGGAGGGGACGCCGCCCAGGACGGTGACCTGCTCGTTGCGGAGGGTCTGCAGCATCGCGTTGGGGTCGGTCATCTGCTCCTGTGCGGCCAGGACGACGCACGCGCCGGCGGCCAGGGGCCAGAACACCGCCCAGATGGCGGGGTCGAAGCTGAAGCTGTGGTTGTGCAGGACCCGGTCGTCGGCGTTCAGCGGCCAGGTGCGCTGCCGCCAGCGCAGGTTGTTGACCACGCTGGAGTGGCGGACGAGGACGCCCTTGGGGCGGCCGGTGGATCCGGAGGTGTAGATCATGTAGGCGGGGGCGTGCGCCGGGACCCGTTCGGGTCTGGCGGGGCCCTGGGTGGGGGTGGCGGGCAGCCGGTCCAGGAGGAGGGTGGGCACGCCGGGGTCGGCGGATCCGGGCACCGAGCTGTCGCTCACCACGAGCGCGGGCCGGGCGTCGGCCAGGAGGTAGCGGACCCGTTCCTCGGGGTAGGCGGCGTCGACGGGTACGAACACGGCGCCCGCGGCGAGGACGGCGAGCAGGGTGGTGACGGTGGCGGGGGTGCGGTGCAGCCAGACGGCGACGCGGTCGCCGGGGCGCACGCCCCGGGCAGCCAGTTCGTCGGCGAGGCGGGTGGCGCCGGCCCACAGCTGGGCGTAGGTGAGGTGGGTGTCGCTCTGGCGCAGGGCGAGGGCGTCGGGGGTTTCGGCGGCGCGGTCGCGGACCAGGTCGACCAGGGAGTTGCCGCAGTCCTCGATGGGTGTTCCGCGTCCCGCCCGGACGGCGCGGGCGGCCGCGGCGTCGTCGTGCAGGACGACGGTGGCGGGGGTGAGCCGGGCGTCGCCGCCGGGCAGTACGGCGTCGAGGACGGCGGCGAACTGGGAGCCGAGGCCGCGCACGCGCTCTTCGGGGTGCAGGGCGCTGTCGTAGTCGATGCGCAGGTGCAGGGCGTCCTGGTCGGGGCGGAGGGTGAGTTCGAGGTCGTATTCGGTGCCGCCCGCGGCGCCCGGCACGGGGCGGGCCGCGCCGCGCCCGGCGCGGTGGGTGCGCACGACGGTCTGCAGATACGGGGTGCGGCTGAGGTCGCGGCGCGGTGGCGCGCTCTGCACGAGGTGGGCGAAGGGCACGTCGGCGGCGGGGGTGCGCAGTTGTGCGGCGACCTCGGTGAGGAGGTCGCCGAGCGGGCGGTCGGCGGCGTCGTCCACGCGGACCGGGCGCAGGGTGTCCAGCGGGCCGGCCACGGCGGCCAGTTCGGCGGGCCGGCCGGTGCGGACGCCGCACTGGGCGGCGCCCGTGGCCTGGTTGCGCAGGAGCACGGTGAGCCAGGCGGTGGCGGCGTGCGCGTCGAGGTCGTCGGTGTCCGCGGCGCGGGCGGCGAGGGCGGCGGGCAGCCGCAGTTCCACGCGGGCGTGGGCGTTCTGTTTGACCTCGGGGCGGGGTCCGTGGCCGGGGATGTCGGTGGCGGCGGGACGGGCGAGCTGCCCGGCCCAGGCGGTGAGCCGGGGTTTGAGGCCCTCGTCTGCCAGGGCGGTGCGCTGCGCGGCCAGGGCCGTGGAGAGGGCGTCGGGGGGTTCGGTGACGTCGGCGCCGAGGAGTTCGGCGGCGAGCAGGTCCAGGGAGGTGGCGTCGAGGGCGAGTCGGTGTCCGGCCAGGACGAGTTCGCTGTCCGTGCCGGCGGAGCGCAGCAGCAGGACGCGCAGGAGCGGGCCGTGGCCGAGCGGGAACTCCTCCTGGACCGTGTGGCGCACGAGTTCCTCGACGGCGGCCGGGTCCTGCCGGCCGGTGTCGTCGACGGTGCGCATCAGGGGCTGGGCGAAGGGCAGCACCAGGCGGGCGGGGCGGCCGGCGACGTCGACGAAGACGCTGCGCAGCGTCTCGTGCCGGGACACCAGGGTGGCCAGGCGCAGCTGCAGTTCGGCGGGGTCGGTGGCGGCGGGGATGCGGTAGCGGGCGCTGACCACCGCCCAGGCGCCGTCGGCGATGCCGCCCAGCAGCCACAGCCGTTTCTGCTCCGCGGACAGCGGGGCGGCGGCGTCCGCGCCGCGCTCGGCCAGCACCTGCTGCAGGGTCTGGCCGAATGAGGGGGCGTCCTGCTTGCTCACTGCACAACCTCCTGGTGAACGGGGACTTGGCCGGGCACGGTGCGGCGGACGGCGGGGAAGTCCCAGTCGTCGGCGGGGGCCGGCTGCCCCGGGGACGCGGGCTCGGTGTGCTGTGGCGTTCGGCCGTGGGGGCCGTGGAGTGCGGTGTCGTCGCCGTGCAGCTGGCCCACGGTCCGGGCGAGCCGGGCGACGGTCGGTTCGATGAAGAACTCGGCCACGGGCACGCGGGTGCCGAGGTCGTCGTCGATGCGTTGCAGCAGCCGGGCGGCGAGCATGGAGTGGCCGCCCAGGCCGAAGAAGTCGTCGTGGATGCCGACTTCGGGCAGGCCCAGGAGTTCGCACCACAGCCGGGCGACGGCGCGTTCGGCGCCGGTGGAGGGTGCGACGCGCTCGTGGCCGCCGTCCAGGCGCCGTCCGCTGCCGGGCAGGGCACGCCGGTCGACCTTGCCGTTGGGGTTGAGCGGCACGGCGTCGAGCGCGTACAGCTCGGTGGGGAGATACGCGGCGGGCAGCACCTGGGCGAGGCGGCCGCGCAGGGCCGTCGCCGCGTCGGGGGCGTCGAGGGCGTCGCCGTCGGCGACGAGGAAGGCGGCGATGCGGGCGGCGCCGCGCGGATCGAGGACGGTGGCCGCGGCGTGGCGTATGCCGGGCAGGGCGTGCAGGGCGGCCTCGATCTCGCCGAGTTCGATGCGGTGGCCGCGCACCTTGACCTGGTCGTCGGCGCGGCCCACGAACTCGATCAGGCCGTCGGGGCGGACCCGCACCAGGTCGCCGGTGCGGTAGAGGCGTTCGCCGGTGCGGTCGGGGTCGGGCACGAAGCGGGCGGCGGTGCGCCGCGGGTCGCCGAGGTAGCCGGTGGCCACGCCGGGCCCGCCGATGAGGAGTTCACCGCAGACGCCGGCCGGGACGGGGCGCAGTGCGGCGTCCGCGACCAGGACGCGGGTGCCGGGCAGGGGGTGGCCGATGGTGACCGGCTCGCCGGGGCGCACGGTGGCGGCGCAGGACCAGATGGTCGTCTCGGTGGGCCCGTACAGGTTGTGGACGTCGGCCGGGGTGCGGGCCAGGGCGTCGGCCAGGTCGGGCGGCAGGGCCTCGCCCCCGGACAGCAGGGTGAAGCCCTGTCTGGGCTGCCAGCCGGCGGACAGGGCGAGCCGCCACACGGCGGGGGTGGCCTGGGCGACGGTGATGCCTGCGGCGCTGAGCCGGTCGGCGAGTTCGACGGCGCCGCGCTGGGCGGAGGCGGGGGCGACGACGACGGTGGCGCCGGTGACCAGGGGCCCGAGCAGTTCGAGCAGGGAGATGTCGAACGCGGTGGTGGTCAGGGCCAGCCACCGGTCGCCGGGGCCCAGTTCGATCCGGCCGGTGAGGGCGTGCAGGAAGGAGGTGAGGCTGGCGTGGCTGACGGCGACGCCCTTGGGGCGTCCCGTGGAGCCGGAGGTGAACATCAGGTAGGCGGTGTCGGGCGGGCGGGCACCGCCGGCGGGCAGCGGCGCGGACGCGACCGCTGCCCGGGCGGCGGCGGGTGAGGGCCGGGCGGGCGGACGGGCGGGGTCGGGGGCCAGGGCGGCGGCGGGCAGGGTGCGGGCCCGGTGGGCGTCGGGGACGGTCGCCGGGTCGGTGGCGACGACGACGGCGGGGGCGGCCTGGTCGAGGATCATCGCGCGCCGCGGCGGCGGGGCCGCCGGGTCGAGGGGCACGTACACCGCCCGGAGCCGCCAGCAGGCGAGCAGGGCCACGACGGTGTCGGCGTCCCGTTCGACGCAGACCGCGACGCGGTCGCCCGCGCCCGCTCCGGCCCGGTGCAGCCGGGCCGCGGCCGTTTCGACGCGGGCGAGCAGGGTGGTGTAGTCGAGGGCGCGGCGCTCGTCGCGGACCGCCTCGGCGTCGGGGTGCCGGCCGGCGATCTCGACGATGCGCGGCCACACCAGCGGCCAGGGCTGCTCCAGCGGTCCGCCGTCGATGCGGGCGGTGGTGTCGCCGCCGACGCCGGTGAGGTCGACCGCGGAGACGGGCACGTCCGCGTCGCGCAGCAGCTGGTTCAGCACGCGGTGGAGCTGGTCGGCGAACCGCTCGACGGTGGAGTGCTCGAACAGCGCGGTGGCGTACTCCAGGAATCCCTCGAAGGCCCCGGAGCGGTCCTCGAAGAGGAACAGCGACAGATCGACGCGGGCGCTGCCGCAGTCGGCGTCGGTGACGTCGACGTGGAGTCCGGGCAGGTCCCAGCTGCGCCGCACGTCCTGCTGGAGGCCGAACAGCACCTGGAAGAGGGGGTTGCGTTCGGGCATGCGCGGCGGCGCGAGCAGGTCGACGAGTTCACCGAAGGGCAGGTCGGCGTGGTCGAGGACGCCGGTGAGCGTGGTGTAGAGCGTGCGGCTGAGGTCGCCGAGGGTCGGGTCGGTGCGCAGGTCGGCGCGCAGGGGGCAGGTGTTGGCGAGGTATCCGACGGTGCCGGACAGGTCGGGGTGGCCGCGTCCGGCGACGGGCAGGCCGACGAGCAGGTCGTCGCAGCCGCTGGTGCGGGACAGGACGACGACGTACGCGGTGAGCAGTGCGGTGAAGGGGGTGACCCCGTGGGCGGCGGACCAGTCGCGCAGCCGGTCGGCGTAGGCGGGTGCCAGGCGTACGGGGACGCGGGCGCCGGCGTGGGACTGCAGGGCGGGGCGGCGGCGGTCGGTGGGCAGTTCGAGGATGTGGGGGGCGCCGGTGAGGGTGTCGGTCCAGTGGTCGCGGGCCCGCCGGCGGCGCGCGGCCCACTGGGGGTCGGGGGTGCCGTCGTCGTCGGGGGCGCCGCTGTTCCAGACGACGTAGTCGGCGAACTGCAGGGGTTCGGTGTCCGGGTCGAGGCCGCCCTGGGTGTAGGCCTGCAGCAGGTCGCGCAGGACGATCTGCAGGGAGAGCCCGTCGCACACGGCGTGGTGGACGGTCAGCAGCAGCACGTGGTGGTCGTCGGCCAGGCGGGCGAGGAGGCAGCGCAGCAGGGGCGGCTGGGCGAGGTTCCAGGGGCGGCGGGTCTCCTGGCCGAGCAGCCGGTCGAGTTCGCGGCGCCGGCACTCGTCGTCGTCTGCGGCGGTGTCGGTCAGGTCGACCAGGGGCAGGCCGGCGGTGATGCCGGGCACGACGACCTGGGTGAGCCGGCCGTCGACCTGGCGCAGTGCGGTGCGCAGTGCTTCGTGGCGTTCCATGACGCGGTTGAGGGCGGCCTGCAGGGTGGTGTGTTCCAGGGCGCCTTTGAGGTCCAGCCGCAGGGCCAGTGTGTAGGCCCGGCTCGCCGTGGCGTTCATCCGGTCCAGGAACCACAGCCGCTCCTGGCCCGGGGAGGCGGGAAAGAGGTGCGCGTCTGGCGGTATCCGGTCTTTCACTGGGGCTCCAAGGCGTCGCAGCCGAATCGGGGCGGGCGGGCGGTGTCGGGCGGGCGGCGGGAGGCGGCCAGGCCGGGGACGCGGGTCAGGGGGTGCCGCGGCTCCGGCCGGCGGCCGTGTAGCGGCTGCGGTCCAGGCGGCGTGGGGAGCCGGGGGTGGCGGGGGTCGGCGGGGCGGGCTGCCGGGCGAGTTCGCTGAGGTAGGCGGCCTGTTCGGCGACGGTGGTGCGGGTGCGCAGCTCCGTCAGGGGTACGTGGACGTCGAAGGCGCGGCCCAGGAGGTGGGCGAGGCGGCTGAGCATCAGCGAGTGGCCGCCGAGGTCGAGGAATTCGTCGCTCACGGCGACTTCGGTGGTGGGCAGGACCTGCCGCCAGCAGGCGGCGACGCGCCGTTCGGGCTCGTCGCGCGGGGCGATCCGGCTGCCGGTGCGCAGTGCCGAGGCCGGGATGTGGGCGAGGCGGTGGCGGTCGAGTTTGCCGTGCCGGTTGCGTGGGAGTTCCTCCAGGACGGCGTACTGGCCGGGCACCATGTAGCCGGGCAGTTCGCGGCCGAGCCGGCGGCGGATGCCGCGCAGCCAGGGGGCGGGGTCGCCGTCGAGGGGCTGTTCGGGCACCAGGTAGGCGGCCAGGCGGCGGCCGGTGCCCTCGCCCAGTGCCAGGACGGCGGCGTCCTTGAGGGGGGCGACCGTGCGCAGTGCCTTCTCCACGTCGCCGAGTTCGATGCGGAATCCGCGGACCTTGACCTGGTGGTCGGTGCGGCCGATGAACTCCAGCTGTCCGTCGGGCCGCCACCGCACCAGGTCGCCGGTGCGGTACCGGGTGCGGCCGGGGCTGTCGGGGTCGGGCAGGAAGCGGGCGGCGGTCAGGTCGGCGCGGCCGGCGTAGCCGCGGGCGACTCCGGCGCCGCCGATGAGGAGTTCACCGGTGCCGCCCGGGGGCACCGGGCGCAGGTCGGCGTCGACGACGGCCAGGGTGGTGCCGCCGACGGGGCGGCCGATGGGCACCGGGTCGGTGGTGCCCGGCGGCAGTTCGGCGTAGGTGGAGTAGGTGGTGGTCTCACTGGGCCCGTACAGGTTGACCACGCGGACGCCGGGGAGGGTGTCGTGCAGGGTGCGCACCAGGCCGGCGGTGAGGGGTTCGCCGGCCACGTTGACGGTGCGCAGCGAGGCGGGCAGGGTGCCGCGCTCGGCGAGGGTGGCGACGGCCGAGGGCACGGTGTTGAGGAGGGTGGCGCCCCGGGCGTGGGCGGGGGCGTCGGACAGGTCCAGGACGCTGTCGAGGATGTGTACCTGGCAGCCGCGGGCCAGCGGCACGAACAGTTCGAACACCGACAGGTCGAAGGTGGTGGGGGTGACGGCGAGGGTGCGGGCCAGTTCGTCGTCCCGGTAGGCGCGGCCGGCCCAGCGGACCAGGTTGACGGCGCCGCGGTGGCGGATGACGACTCCTTTGGGGCGTCCGGTGGAGCCGGAGGTGAACAGCAGATACGCCGGGTCGTCGGGGCCGGTGGCGGTCTCCGGCACCGGGATGTGGGTCCGGTGTGCGTCGCGGAGGGCGGCGTCGAGGCCGACGAGGGTGACGGGCAGGAGGTGGTCGCGCTCCACGGCCACGGAGCCGGTGAGGACATGGCGGCAGCCCGCGTCCTGGAGGACGGCGGCGACACGGTCGGGCGGGGTGGCGGGGTCCAGCGGGAGATAGGCGGCGCCCGCGCGCAGCACACCGAGGAGTGCGGCGGGCAGGTCGCGGCCGCGGGGGGCGAGGACGCCGACGGTGCTGCCGGGGCCGCATCCGGCCGCGGCGAGGGCGGCGGCCACGCGGGCGGAGCGGTCGGCGAGTTCCCGGTAGCTGAGGCTGCCGTCGTAGGCGACGACGGCGGTGCGCCCCGGGTGGCGGCGGGCGGTGTCGAGCACCAGTTCGTGCAGCGTCGACTCGCCGTTCTCCGGCAGTGCCGGCCGGGACCAGCGCGCCATGCGGGCCCGCTGCTCGTCGTCGACGGCGCTGATGTCGTCGACGGCCCGGTCCGCTCCGGCGCTCAGGCCGTCGACGACGGCGGTGAAGGCCGTGGCGAACTGGCCGGCCAGCCAGTCGGCGTACCGGGCGGGGTCTGCCTCCACGCGGCCGGTGAGGGTGCCGTCGTTCTCGGTGAGGAGGGTGGTGAGGCCGAACGGGCCGATGCTCGGCGGGGTGACCGTCACGCCGAGGTGGAGGTCGCCGAGGCGCACGCCGGCGCCGAGGAGCCCGGTGCCGAGGCCGCGGGGGGCGCCGGGGGTGTCCTGCTGCAGCAGGAGGGCCGCGTCCGGTGCGGGGATGTCGGGGCCGTTGTCGGCGGCGGACAGGGCGACGAGTTCGGGGTGGCCGACGGTGTGGTGGGCGAGGGCGCCGCGCAGGGCGTGGGAGGCACGGGCGACCAGGTCGCCGACGGTGCCGGTGGCGGTGTCGAGGGGCACGGGGACGGTGGAGACGAGAAAGCCGACGGCGTGATGTGTGCCGGAGGTGCGGCCGTGCATCGGGACGCCGACAGGGACCCTGGCGGTGTTGGTGAGCCGGGCCAGGGTGAGGGACTGGGCGGCGAGCAGGACCGCGTACAGGGTGGCGCCGCATTCCTTGGCGAGGGCCTTCAGGGCCCGGGTGCGGGCGGCGTCCAGGGTGAGCGGGGCGTGGACGGCGGTGCGGGCCAGGCCCTTGCCCTCTTCGGTGTCCTTCTCGGGGCGGGTCTGGGCGGGCGGGAGCTGGAGAGGGTCGACGCCGTGGCCCCAGAGTTCGCGCCAGAACCGCCAGGCGCGAGCGGTGCGCCGGGGGTCGGGGCGGGCCGCGGGGGTGGCGGGCGGGGCGGGCAGTGCCGCCGCGGCGGTGGCGGGGTCCACCTCGGTGAGGAGGGCGGCGAGTTCGGTGGCGAGCACGCCGATCGACCACAGGTCGGCGACCGCGTGGTGGACGGTGACCGCGAGGTGGGCGCCGTAGGTGCCGCAGAGCACCATCTCGGCGTGGAACAGCGGGCCTTCGGTGAGGTCGGGGACGCGGCGGCAGTGTTCGTCGAGCAGGCCGAGGAGTTCGTCCTCGCCGGTGGCGAGGAGGCGGGTGAGCGCGCAGTAGCGGCCCCAGGTTGCGGCCGGGTCGGGGGCGGCGTCGATGACGCGGGTCCACTCCTGGCCGCGGCGCAGCAGGCGGCTGCGCAGCGCGGGGTGGCGGGCGACCAGGGCGTTCAGGGCGCGGGCGACGTGTTCGGGGGGGATCGCCTGCGGCAGGGCGAAGGCGATACCGAGGGACAGGCCGGGGGCGGCCGGGTCGAGTTCGTGGAGCAGGGCGAGGGACTCCTGGCCCGGGGTGAGGGGCGCCGGCCCGTCCGGGGCGGCGAGGGGTGCGCCGGCGGTGGGCGCGGACCGGATGAGTTCGGCGAGCCGGCCGGCGTCGACGCCGGCGAGCACGTCGGCGGGCGGCAGCAGGATCCGGAAGATCCGTGAGGTCTCGCCCGCCAGGCGGGCGGCGGTGAGGGAGTCCGGGGCCCACGCGGGGGCGTCGCCGCCTGGGCCCCCGGTGGGGGCGTCGCCGCCGCCGAAGTGGGCGATGACGGTGGCCGCGAGCGCGTGCAGCAGGTCGCCGTCGGCCGTGTGGGGGGCCGCCGGGTTCCCGGCCGGCCGGGGCCCGGTGCCGGGCGGGGGCGGGGAGGCGGCGCCGGGCGGGGGCGGGGAGGCGGCGCCGGGCGGGGGCGAGGAGACGAGGGCGGGCGGGGGCGGAGAGGCAACACCGGGCGAGAGCGAGGAGACGGCACCCGGCGGGGGCGAGGAGGCGAGGGCGGGCGGGGGCGGAGAGGCAACACCGGGCGGGGGCGGGGAGGCGGTGTCGCACCACAGTGTGTCGAGGGAGCCGTCGAGGTGTGCGGCGCGGGCGGCCCGGCGCCGCACCTTGCCGCTGGAGGTCTTGGGCAGGGTCGCGGGGCGGATGAGGTGGACGGCGGCGACGGGCACGGAGTGTTCGCGGGCCAGGGCCGCACGCACCGCGGCGGCGGTGCGGCGGGCTGCGGCCGGGTCGCCGGCAGCCTCCTTGCGCAGTTCGGCGACGAGGAGGATCTCCTCGCTGCCGTCGGGGCCGGGCAGTGCGCTGACGGCGACACAGCCCTTGCGGATCGCCGGGTCGGTGTCCTGCGCGGTGCGTTCGAGGTCCTGCGGGTGGATGTTGCGGCCGCGTACGACGATGACGTCCTTGACGCGGGCGACCGGCACCAGTTCGCCGTCGTCGGTGAGGAAGCCGAGGTCGCCGGTGCGGATCCAGGTCCTGGACGATCCGGCGACGCGCACGCCGAAGACCCGTGCGCTCTCCTCGGGTTCGTCGTGATAACCGGTGGCGACGCCGTCGGAGGCGACGAGGATTTCTCCGACGGTGCCGGCCGGGCGGCGGCTGCCGTCCAGGGGGTCGGCGATCAGCACGTCGGTGCCGGCGACCGGGGGGCCGCTGGTGACCAGTTCGGTGACGGCGGCGCCCTCCCGGGGCTCCTGGACGCGGCCTTGGGCCAGCGCGTCGGTGTCCGCGCGTACGGTGCGCGGCCCGGCGCCGGCCCGGGCGCCACTGACGATGAGGGTGGCCTCGGCCAGTCCGTAGCAGGGCAGGAAGACGTCCGGGCGCAGGCCGGCGGGGGCGAAGGTGTGCGCGAAGGCCCGCAGGGTTGCCGGGTCGACGGGTTCGGCGCCGCAGAAGGCGACCTCGAGGGCGCTCAGGTCGAGGGCGGCGATGTCCTGCCGCGTGGCGCGCCGGGTGGCCAGCGCGTAGCCGAAGTTGGGGGCACCGGTGTGTGTGGCCCTGGTCCGGTCGAGCAGCCGCAGCCAGCTCATCGGGTCGGCGAGGAACGACAGGGGCGACAGCAGGTGGACGGGGAAGCCGGTGAGCAGGGGGGTGAGGATGCCGCCGACGAGCCCCATGTCGTGGTAGGGCGGCAGCCACAGCGCGCCGGTGCTGGTGGGGCCGAGCCCGAACCGGCCGGTGATGGCGGCGACGTTGGCGAGCAGGTTGCGGTGCGCGACGACGACGCCGCGCGGGGTGCCGGTGGACCCGGAGGTGAACTGGATGAACAGCGGGTCGTCGGCGCGTACGGCGGGCTCGCGCCATGCGTCGGCGAGCGCGTCGTCGGCCGCGGTGTCGAGGAGCCGGGCGGGGTCGATGTGCGGCAGCCGCTCGGCGAACAGTGCGCGCAGCGGCTGGAGCAGGCCCGGTTCGGTGAGCAGGGTGGCGTCGGGGAGCTTGGCGAGGATCGCGCCGAGCCGGGTGAAGTCCCGCCGTACGTCTGCGGGGTTGGGCGGGTAGACGGGCGCGGCGGGCAGCCCGGCGTAGGTGGTGGCGAGGAAGGCGGTGAGGTAGTCGGGGCCCGGCTGCATCAGCAGCAGGACGGGCGCGTCGCCGTGGCGGCGCAGTCCGACCGCGAGTGCGCGGGCGGCGCGGTCCAGGCCGGCGCGGGTGAAGCGGGTCTCGTCGGGCCGGCCGAGCGCGGGCTGGGCGGGGAACACCGCGGCCACCGCGCCGGGGTCGCGGTCGCACGCCGACCGGATGGCGGCGAGCACCGTCTGCTCGTTCGTACGCGCATGCAAGGCGCTCGCCCTTTCCTCGATGCTTCTTCGCGGTCGTCGCGGCCCACGCGAAGGGGGCGTTCGGACGTGGCCCGGGACCCAGGACACCTGAACCGCCTTGCGCGGTCCCTGAGTGGAATTAGGGCGTCGCTGGACGAGGGGCTGAGCCTCGGTGCACCGCATGTTTCTTTTCCGGGGAATTCTGTTCGGCGCACCGTTTTCGGGTGATGGTTTGACGGGTTGGGACACGCGGCTTCCGTACGCGGGCACCCGAAATCACGAACGCACGTCATTCGGCACGTCGTTCGGCACTTTTTTCGGCACGTTTTTCGGCACGTTATTTCGAGAGGACAATCGCCATGCCTCGACCTTCTCCCGCCCCGGCCGGGGCGGGACGGCTTGCCGGACCGGCGGATGTGCTGGGGCTGCGCCGGATGGCGGCGGGGCTGAACCTGCTGCGCCGTCCGCTGCCCTTTCTGTGCCGGCTGCGGCGCGAGTACGGTGCCGTGTGCGCGCTGCCCGCGTCCCGGCCGCGCACGCTGTTCGCGTTCGGTCCCGAGCAGGCGCGTCAGGTCCTGACCGGCGCGGGCTTCGTGTCGGACTCCTTCCGGCACCTGCGGCTGCCCGCGGGCTCCCCGATGATGCTGTTGACCAGCGGGCTCCTGCGGTTGAACGGCACGGTGCACCGGCGGCACCGCCAGGCCATGCAGCGGGCCTTCTCGCCGCGGTACGTCAACGCCTACAGCGATGCCATCGTGCGGTTCACCGACGAGATGCTCGACCGGTGGCGGCCCGGCGCGCAGGTGGTGCTGCACGAGGAGCTGGCGCGGCTGGTGACCCGGATCTCCCTGGCCACGATGGCCGGGCTGGAGGATCCGGTGGCCGCCGAGCGCCTCAACGACAAGATGGTGCGGCTGGCCGCGGCGGCCGGTCATCCGCTGACCGCGCTGGTGCAGGTGCCGCTGCCGGGCACGCCGTACGCGCGGATGACCCGGCTGGCGGCCGAGATCGAGGAGATCCTGCGCGCCCTGGTCGCCGACCGTCGCGCCGGCGGGGCGGGCGGTGACCTGCTGGGCAGGCTGGCGGGGCCAGAGGGGCAGGAGGGGGAGCGGCTCACCGATGACGAGCTGCTCGGCGAGGCGTACACGGCGTTGTGCCACGACAGTGTGGCCTCCTCGCTGTTGTGGACCCTGGTCCTGCTCGACCAGCACCGCCCGTGGTGGCGGCGGCTGCGCGAGGAGGTGGTCCAGGTCGCCGGGCAGGCGCCGCCGACGCCCGCGACGCTGGCCCGGATGCCGGTGCTCGGCCGGGTCGTGAAGGAGAGTCTGCGGCTGATGCCGCCGGCGTCGTTCGGTGTGCGCTACGCCGACGAGGGGGCCGAGGTGGACGGGTGTCCGGTGCCGCGCGGCGCGATGGCGGTGGTGAGCTCCTTCGTGACGCACCGCGACCCGGCGACGTTCCCGCAGCCGCTGCGTTTTCGCCCGGAGCGCTGGGAGGACGCCAGGCCCGCGCAGCACGAGTACTTCCCCTTCGGGCTGGGTCGGCACAACTGCATCGGCCGGAACCTGGCGCTCCTGGAGATGCAGCTGGTGCTGACCCGGATCATGCAGCGGGCGCCCGTCGTCCTTCCGGCCGGCACGGTCATCGACCCGGTCGTGCGTATCTCCACGGTCCCCGGCGGCACGGTGCGGGCCCTGGTCACGGCGCCGGGAGCCGAGGCGCCGGCCTGTGTCCCGATATCCGGTTCGCTCACCGAGCTGGTCGCCCTGCCGCGCTGACGGCGAAAGTGTTCCTCAAGTAATTCTCAAGTGGCTTGCCGGTATGGCCCGTTATGGTGACGGGCGGCGTAAGAAGTGCACAGCAGGAAATTCGACGCCCGTGCCACGAAAGGGTTTGGAGACCAATGCTCGCCAACCTGTCCGAAGACGTCACCGACGTTCTGCGACGAGTACGAGTCTGTGAGCTCGCCACGCTTTCCAAGGAGGGGCGCTCCGTCGCCTGGCCCCTGGCGTATCTGTGGAAGCCCGAGCAGAACGAGATCGTGCTGAGCACGGGGGTGGCCTATCCGCGCAAGCTGGAGCACATCCACCGCGACGACCGGGTCTCCCTGCTCTTCTCCGACTTCACCGGCAGCGGTCTGCCCTCCACCACGGCTCCGGTGCTCGTCCAGGGCCGCGCCACCGCGCCGGACGAGCTGCACACCGCCGAGGGCCTGGAGGACTTCTGGGCCGAACTGTTCCGCAGGCAGCCCGACTCGCTGCACGGCGTCCTGTCCCCCGAGAGCCGGGAGATGACGCCCAAGGGCTACTGGTGGCGGGTGCGGATCACCGTCACCCCCGAGCGGGTGTGGACCTTTTCGAAGAACGAGACGGGCGAGCAGATCCTGGAGCGTGTGGCATGACGGCGTGGTCCGAACTCGACAAGTACCTGCACCTGTTCAGCCGTCCGGTGCTCTCCTTCGCGGACCTCGACGGGTACCCGTTCAGCCTGCGGGTGCAGCCGCGCCAGGACCGGGAGTCCTCGGTGATGGTGCTCGCGCTGCCGGAGGGCACCCCGGCCGCGGAGGGGCCGGCGTGGCTGCTCTGGCACAGCCACGACGAACGGCTCGGCTCGATCCAGCTGCTGTCGGTCACCGGCCGCCTGGCCCGGCACGGCGAGGGCTGGGGGTTCACGCCCGAGCGGGTCATTCCCGGGCCCGGTCTGGGCTCGGAGGGCTGGGCGGGCGTCGCCGAGGCCATGGAGCGTGAGACCGCGCGCTACCTCAAGGCGCGCGGGCTCACGCCTCCGGAGTCGATCCAGTGGGACAGGCTGGAGGAGATCGCCCGGTCCGTGCTGAAGGAGAGCCAGGACTTCAGCCCCTGACCCCGGCCCCGGCCCCTGCCCTGGGCCTGGGCCTGGGCCCGGCCACGGCGGGGCGGGCAGCCCTCACGGGAGCGGCGGGCCCCCTTCATGTGATGGGCCCTGCGTCTTGGTGATGTGCCCTGCGTCGACAGCGCCGGAAAGGCGGAGCAAGCCATGGCAGACCCCGGACACGTGCGCACCTTCAACCGGATCGCGCCGCGCTACGACGCCAAGTTCGGCAAGGACTGCGTGGCCGCCCACGACCTGGTGCTCGGCTGGGCCCAGCAGGCCCGTCTCGCCCCGGACACCGTGCTCGACATCGGCTGCGGCACCGGGCAGCTGCTGTCCGCGGCCGCCGAGCGGTGGCCGGGCGCCCGCCTGCACGGCGTGGACCCGGCCGAGGCGATGCTCGCCATCGCCGGCAAGCGGCTGCCCGCCGCTTCGCTCCACGCCGGCCGCGCCGAGAGGCTGCCGCTGCCGGACGGCGGTGTCGACCTGGTGCTCAGCACCACCTCGTTCGGCCACTGGACGGACGCGGAGGCGGGGCTCAGGGAGGTGCGGCGGGTGCTGCGCCCGGGCGGATCCGTCCTGATCGCCGAGCACGCCCCGCCGGGAGCGCTGCTCACCGTGGTCCTGAAGGCTCTGGGCCGGCTGCCCCGGCTGTACGGCGCCGAGGAGATGCGGGCCCTGGTACGGCGGGCCGGCCTCTGCCCGCGCCGGGCGGAGACCCACCCGGGCGTCTTCGTCGTCACCCACGCCGTACGCCCCGTATGACCGCTGCGGCCCGACAGGCACCTTCAGGAGCGCCGATGTCCACGTCCCCGTCCGTCCTCGTGGTGGGAGCCGGGCCCACCGGTCTCACGCTTGCCGCGGAGCTGTGCGCGGCAGGCCTCACCTGCCATGTGATCGACAAGCGGCCGGCGGCGTCCGACCGCTCCCGGGCCTTCGGTCTGCTCCCGCGCACCCTCGAACTGCTCGACCTGCGGGGCCGCGCCGAGCCGTTCGTGGAGCGGGGGCTGCCGTGGGCGCACGCCGCCCTGGGCGACGGCAAGGGCTGGCTGGACTACGGCAGGGCCGACACCCCCTTCCCGTACATGCTGGTCATCCCGCAACACCGGACCGAGGAGCAGCTGCGCCGCTGGGCGGTGGAGCGCGGCGCCCGCATCAGGCGTGGTGTCGAACTGACCGGGCTGCGGCAGGACGCCGGCGGTGTGAGCGCCGACCTCACCACCGCGGAGGGCACCACGGTGCTGCACACGGACTTCGTGGTCGGCTGCGACGGGGCGCACAGCACGGTGCGGCGGCTGGCCGGTATCCGGTTCGAGGGGTCGGCCTATGAGAGTTCGCTGATCGTCGCCGACGTGCGGCTCGCCGTCGAGCCCGACCCGGTGGTGTACGCGCGCATGGGGCGGCGCGGCATGGTGGTCCTCTTCCCGTTCGGTGACGGCACGTTCCGGCTGATCGTCCTGGACCGTGAGCGGATGGCGGTGCCGGTGGACACGCCGGTGACGGTGGCGGAGCTGCGGGACAGCTGCCGGTCGGTCCTGGGCACCGACTTCGGTCTGCACGACCCTTTGTGGATGTCCCGGTTCCGCAGCGAGCAGCGGCTCAGCGAGCGTTACCGGCTGGGCCGGGTGCTGCTCGCCGGTGACGCCGCGCACACCCATATCCCCTCCGGCGGCCAGGGGTTGCAGACGGGTGTCCAGGACGCGCTGAACCTGGGCTGGAAGCTCGCGGCCCATCTGCGGGGCCGCTGTCCCGCGCATGTCCTGGACACCTACCAGCGCGAGCGCCGCCCCATCGCCCGTGCCACGCTGCGCACGACGGATCTGCTCTACCGCTTCGAGGTGTCCAGGTCGCCCGCCGCGCGCGTGGTGCGTTCGCTGAGCACCCGGCTGATGGGGCTGCCCCTGGTGCAGTCCGCGGTCGTCGATCAGTTGTCCGGTCTCACGCTGCGGTATCCGCCGCTGCCCGGCGCCGTTGACGGCCCGGTGCACCGGCTCGTGGGGCGCCGGCTGCCGGATGCGGCGCTGCGGCCGGCCGGGGCCGGCCCCGGGCCCGGGGCCGGGCGGCTGTACGAGCTGTTCCGGGAGGGCACGTTCGTCCTGCTCGACCAGTCCGCGGGAGGTGTCTGCGCGGGTGCCGCCCAGGGGTGGGCCGACCGGGTCACCGTCGTACGGGGCCGGGCGGAGCGCACCGATCTGGCCGAGGCGCTGCTCGTGCGGCCGGACGGGTACATCGCCTGGGCCGGTCACGGCGGTGGCACCGGGCAGCTGCGGCACAGCCTGCGGTACTGGTGCGGCCCGGCCCGCCCGGGCGGCGGCGCCCGGGCGGGCGCCGGCGCCCGCGGGGGGACGGCCCCCGCCTGAGGCGGCGGCGTGAGGACCCACCGGTGCGGTGCCCCTCGCCTTCGGGCCCGCTCGGCGAGCAAAGGCACGGGCCGGCCGGTATGGCCGGCCCGTGCCGGTCAGCGGACGGCTTCCTCGGCCGGGCCCGGCTTCGCGGAGCCGCCGTCGCCGGTGCCTGCGCCGTCCGGCTGCCCCGCCCGTTCGCGGGGCAGCGCCAGGACGCAGACGACCATGAGGACGGGCAGTGTGAGGGACCACAGGAAACCCGCCCGGAACCCGTCGGTCAGCGCCTGCGGGCCGCCGCCGGCGGCGACCGCGGCCACCACGGTGTTCAGGGCCGCGAGGAAGACGGCCGCACCGATCTGCTGCGAGGTGCCCAGGATCCCGGAGGCGAGCCCCTGGTCCTCGTCGGCGACGCCGGTGGTGCACAGGATCATCGCCGGGGTGAAGCTGAGCGCCGCGCCCAGGCCGCTGAACAGCAGCCCGGGAAGCACCTGCACCCAGTAGGAGCCGTCGACGGTGACCAGGCTGAGCAGCAGCGCCCCGATCACGAGGCAGAGCGCGGAGACATGCAGCAGCGTCCGCACGCCGAACCTCTTCACCAGCGGCTGGATCCGCATCGACACCACCAGGATCAGCGCGGTGACCGGGACGAACCCCAGGCCGGCCGTCATCGGGCTCAGGCCGAGCACCTGCTGCAGGTAGAGGGTGGTGAGGAACACCGAGACGGTGCCCACGCCGGAGGTGAGCATGCACACCAGGTTGCCGTAGGCCACGTACCGGTTGCGGAACATCGACAGGCGGACCACGGGGTGGGCGGCCCGGGATTCGTGGAGGGTGAAGGCCACCAGGACGAGCAGCCCGCCGGCGCCGGTGGCCAGGACACTGGTGTCCAGGGCGTGTTCGGCCGCCCGGGTCACCGCGGTCACCAGCAGGACGACGCCCGCGGTGAGCAGCGCCGCGCCCGGCAGGTCGATGCGTCCCTGGGCGCGGGGCCGGTCCTTGCGCACATACGCCGCCACGGCGACGATCACGGCGATGCCGATGGGCACGTTGATCAGGAAGATGGAGCGCCATCCGGCCAGGTCGGTGAGGACTCCGCCGAGCAGTTGTCCGGCGATCGCGCCGCCCGAGGAGACGGCCCCCCAGATGCCGAGCGCCTTGTTGCGGTCCTCGCCCTCGCCGAAGCTGGTGGTGACCAGGGTCAGCGCGGCCGGGGAGACGAGGGCGGCGCCGAATCCCTGTACGGCGCGGGCGACGAAGAGCAGGCCGCCGCCGGGGGCCAGGCCGCATGCGGCGGAGGCGAGAGCGAAGACGGCCAGGCCGGCCAGGAGGATGCGCTTGGGTCCGAAGAGGTCGGCCGCGCGGCCCGCGGCGACCAGGAAGCCGCCGAAGGCCAGGCCGTAGGCGGTGGAGACCCACTGGATGTCCGCCGTGGAGACGCCCAGTTGGGACTGGATCGAGGGCACGGCCACCGCGACGACGGCGAGGTCCAGGATCAGCATGAACTGAGCCATGCAGAGCAGTGCGAGGAGTATCTTGCCCGCACCGTTGCTCGTGCCGGCTCGTGGGTCGGCCATGTGTGTCACCTTCTTGGTCGGGTATCGGATTTCCACCGGGGGTCGTTCACCGGAGGGGCGTTCACCGGCTCCGGTGGCGCCAGTCGGGCCGGTCGCCGGTCACATCCGTGAAGCCGTGCTCCTCGGCGAGCTCCCAACTGGCGTACAGGTCTCCCGACCTGCCGGGTGCGTGCGGGTCGGCGGCCGGCCGCGCCACACCGCGCCGCAGGTGGCGCGGGCTCGCGGAGAACGCGAAGAGCGCGTCGGCGGCGATCGCCTCGCGCCGGTTCTCCTCGCTCACCCCGACGTGGTCGGGCATCGCCTGCGAGCGCGGGAGTCCCGGGGTGACGGCCACGGCCGCGACGTGGTGCCGTGCCAGTTCCGCGGCCTGGGCGCGGGCGAGCCGGACCACCGCGTGTTCGGCCGGGTCGCAGCAGAGGTCGTCGCGGTGGCCGTCGGTGCCGCCGGCCTCCTGGACCAGGGCCGCGGTCTCCTCGGTGGTCTCCGGGCGGCCCCTCTCGAAGGGGGTGCCCGGCACAGGTGCGGCCGGTGACGTACACGGTCGCGCCGGCTGCGCCGGGTCCGGTGGCGATGCCGCGGCCGCAGCCGCGTGGCCGTCGGCGACGACGGCCACGCGGCCTTTGAGCGGGTGCCTGGAGCTCACACGATCCCCTGTGCGAAGGAGAACAGGCGGTGCGGGTCGTAGGTGCGCTTGACGGTGGTGAGCCGCTCGTAGTTCTCGCCGTAGTAGGAGGACTTCCAGTCGGTGAGCGCGGGGTCGATGAAGTTCTGGTAGCTCTCCTTGTTGGAGAGCGGGTCGATGACCGCGAAGGCCTTGTCGTCCCAGGCGCGGGCGGCCGCCTCGTCCTCCGGGGTGGGGCTGGGGTCGGACAGCCCCACCGAGAAGCCGGTGTAGAACTCGGTGTCCCGGTGGACGTACGCCGCCGCGGTGCGCTCGACGTCGTTGGCGGCGCCGCCGAAGGCGAAGAGGCTGAGGTAGCGGAACTGCCCGGGGCGCCGGTCGGCGTAGAAGACGTTCAGCATGTCGTGCAGGCCCTGGTCGGGGACGGGGCCGGAGAACATCCGGTTGCGGTCGAGCGCGAAGTTCTCCCGGGGCAGTTTCGCCTCGGGGGTGTAGCCGACGGTGTGGCACTGCTGCGGTGTCAGGTCGGCGCAGCCGTACCAGGACATCATGGCGTCGCGGTAGGACAGTTCCTTGATGTCCCGGGTCGCGGGTGCCGAACCGGCCATGGAGATCAGCGAGTCGAGGACCGCCGGGAACCTGTCCGGCGCGCCCAGCCAGGCGCCGTAGACCATGAGGTCGACGGCGTCGCTGCCGGCGTCGGTCATCTGCAGGCCCAGGGCCGCCCCCAGTTCGCGGGGGCCGTCGATCACCCAGTTCTGCCAGGCGGCCATGAGCCGCTGGGCGGCGTCGGCCGGCCAGGTGAGCTGGAAGTTCACCATGGAGCGCACGTCGAACGCCCGCATCTCGTAGCGGGTGACGACACCGAAGTTGCCGCCGCCTCCGCCGCGCATCGCCCAGAACAGGTCGGGGTGCTCCTTGGGGGAGGCCCGCACGACGCGCCCGTCGGCGAGGACGACCTGCGCGGAGACGAGGGTGTCGCACGCCATGCCGTACTGGCGGGTCAGCCAGCCCAGGCCGCCGCCCTGCACGAAGCCGCCGGGGCACACCCCGGGACAGATGCCGCTGGCCACGGCGATGCCCTGGGGGGCGAGTTGCTGGAGGACGTCGACCTGCTGGGCGGCGGGGCCCACGTGGACGGTGCGCGTGCCGAGGCGGACCGTATCGAGGCGGGAGAGGTTGAGCACCAGGCCGTCGGAGACGGAGTAGCCGCCGAAGCTGTGGCCGCCGCTGCGGATCGTCGGCCGGATCGCGTGGTCCTGCGCGAACTTCAGGGCCGTGCGGACGTCCTCGGTGTTGTCCAGGTAGGCGACGGCCTGCGGTCTGACCCGGTCGTAGTAGCCGATGTAGATCTTGCGGGCGCGGTCGTAGTCCGCCTCCCCCGGCAGGACGACGTCCCCCGACAGGTGGCGCCGCAGCGCGTTCCAGTCGGGGCCCGCGGCGCGGCGGCGGCCGGACGGCGCGGCCCCCGCGGTGGGGGCGGACAGGGCACCGCCGAGTGCGGTGGCGGCGCCGGCGCCTATGCCCAGGCGGACGGCTCCTCTGCGGTTGATCATGGTTCTCCCCCGGTTGTCGGCTGTGGTGCGGAAAAGGGCGGTGCGGGTGGGACAGGCGGGGCGCAGGGCCGGTTGTGGGTTCCTCGCCGGCCGTCGGCCTTGAGCACCGTAACGGGCCGCGCGGGGCAAAACGCCGTTTTCCGCCCGGACTCGAGCGGTCGTCGAGCGGAAGTCCAGCGGGCCGCCGGATGCCTGCCCGGCGGGGGCGTCTCAGAGGGGGGCGGCGTCGTGGCCGTGCACCGGGTGTCCCAGGCGGTAGACGCCGCGCACCTCGGTCAGCGCCGCCATGTCCAGGACCGGGTCGGCCCCCAGGACGAGCAGATCGGCGTCGGCGCCCGGCGCGAGGCGTCCCTTGCGGCCCTGGACCCCGCAGGCCTCGGCCGCCTCGCCGGTGACCATGCGCAGCGCGGCGGCACCGTCGACGCCGAGCCGCACGGCATCGCGCACGCCCTCGACGAGTGCGTCGTGGGGCTTGGTCGGCCCGATCCCGGCGTCCGAGCCCAGGACGATCCGGGCGCCCGCCGCCCTCAGCGGCGGCAGCACCGTCGCCAGGCACTGGAGCATCTTCGCGGCCAGCGGCGGCGCGGCGGCCCGGTCCGCGCAGACGTCCCCGGCCGTCAGCGAGGCGAAGGTCCCGGCGCTCACGAGCGCGTCGATGACGGCGGCCCGCGGACGGAAGCGGTCGCCCGTCATGAACGAGACGTGTTCGACCGTCGCGAAGCCCGCGCGCGCCGCGTCGAGGATGGCGGCCGGGGCGTGCGCGTGCGCGGCCGTGTTCATTCCCAGAGCGTGCGCCTGTTCGGCCACGGCCCGCAGTTCGTCCGCGGTGAACTGCCGCAGGGAGGGGTCGCTGCCCGGGGTGACGCTGCCGCCGCTGGCCATCACCTTCACCGTGTGGCAGCCGCGGTCGAACCGCTCGCGCACCGCGCGCCGCAGCGCGTGCGCCCCCGCGGTGCCGCCGCCGAGGAAGTGGCAGTGGCCCCGGGGCGTGGTCAAGGGGGGCCCGGCGGCGAGCAGTTCGGGCAGTTCGTGCCGGCGGGGTGCGGCGGCGTCGCGTACCGCCACGACCGCGTAGTCGCGGTCGCCCAGGTCCCGGACGGTGGTGATGCCCGCCCGCAGGGCGCGGGCGGCGGCCGCCCGGACGTTGGCGTGCAGGGTGGCCTGCGGGTCCGCGGTGACGGCGGCGACGGCGTCGGGCCCGGCGTTCCAGCACAGATGGCTGTGGGCGTCGATGAGCCCGGGCAGCAGGAAGGAGCCGGGCCCCAGTTCATGGACGGCCGCGTCGCAGGGGGGAGCGGTGTTGGCCGTCTCGACGCCGGTGATGACCCCCTGCCGTATGAAGACGGTGCCCGGTCCGCGCACCCGGTCACCGTCGAAGATGTTCGCGGCCCGGACGGCGGTCAGGCGGCCGGGCTCGGCAGGGGCGGGTGGGTGCACGGTCGGCTCCGTCTTCTTCTCGCGTGCGGGCCGGGGCCCGGGGCCCGGTGGCGGACGCCGCGGCCGGGCCGCCGGCCCCGGGGGGGTGAGGGCCGGCGGCCGGCGGTCGCGGGGGGGGCTGGTTCCCCAAGTGAAGCGGGGTCCGCCCGGCAGGGCCACGGTCCCCCACCGGGGCTCGAGCGATCCTGGAGGGCACGGGGCGCACGGGGCGCACGGGGCGGGGGCGCGTCCGGCCGGCCAGGACACGGACGTCGGCCGGGCGGTGGCCGTGTCACCATCGGCCGGCGGTGGCCGCCGGCCCCGCTGCACCAGCGGTGCAGTTTCGCTCGGGGATCCGTCGAGCACGGCGCGGAATTCGCGGCGGATGTCCTCCTCTGTCCCGTGTGGGACCGCCTCCCCCCGGGGTGACGCACGTAGCGTGCCAGGCGACGCATGCCAGGGGAGGATCACATGGACAGCAGCACGATCGCGGTCGTCACCGGTGCGGCGCGCGGCATCGGCCGGGGCACGGCGCTCGTCCTCGGCGAGGCCGGCGCGACCGTCTACGTCACCGACCGGGAGTCCCGCGGGCGGCGCTACAGCGACCTGCCGGGAACCGTGGAGGACACGGCCGAGCAGGTGACGGCCCGTGGCGGCACGGGGATCGGGGTGGTCGTCGATCACGCCGACGACAAGGCGGTGGCCGCCCTGTTCGACCGGATCCGTGCCGAACAGGGCGGCATCGACCTCATGGTCGCCAACGCCTTCAACGGCAACGCGCTGCCCTTCGTGGGCGGGCCGTTCTGGACACTGCCGCTGGAACACTGGTCGAACATGGTCGACGTCGGTGTCCGCAGCCACATGGTCTCCGCCTGGCACGCCGCACCGCTGCTCATCGAGCGTCGCGGCCTGCTGGTCTTCACCGGCTACACCGATCCCGGCTCCGAGGTCCTGGGCGGGCACGTGTTCTACGACCTGGCGATGACGGCCGTGAGCCGGCTCGCCCGCACCGTCGCGCACGACCTGCGCCCGCACGGCGCCACGGCGCTGGCGCTCTCGCCGGGGTTCACCCGCACCGAGGCGGTCATGGCGGCGACCAGCGCGGACCGGATTCCGGCGGACACCGACTCGCTGGAATTCCCCGGCCGCGCAATCCACGCGCTGTTCGAGAGCGCGCACCTCGACCGGTACGCGGGGCGGACCGTTCCGGTCGCGGAACTCGCCTCGGCCTTCAAGCTCCGCGACATCGACGCCTAGGGGCTTCTGACGGAGCTCCGTGGAAGAAGGAGCGGCGGTCGGTGCGTGCTCCCGGCGTGCCGGGCGGAAGTCCTCGTAGCGGAGCTAGTCGGGCTTTCGTCCGGTGCGGCGAGAGTGCGTGCCGGGCGTCGCGACGCCGCGGAGATCCATCAGAAGCCCCCTAGCCGCCCGCACCGCGCTCCCGCGCGGTGCGGGTCCGGCGGCTCCACGGACGGTCAAGCCCGCCTCGACCGGCGCGGTCGTGACCGGACCGATACTGCCGATGTCCGTGCACCGTTCCGCCGTGCACGGCGACCACTTCGACCAGGGAGGGCCGCGGTGCCCCTGTTGACCCGTCCCCTGCCCCGTCCCCGAGCGCGGCGCAGACGCCTGGGCGCGCTCGTGGCCGCCGCCGGGCTCCTGTGCACGCTCCTGACGACGACTCAGGCGGGTGCGGCCCCCGGCCCCGGCACCACCGCGCCGTCCCCGGGCGGCGTCCCGGCTCCCGACGGGATCGTCCACTCGGCCAACATCGAACCCGTGGCCAGTCTCCCCAACCAGGCGCTGCCGGGCTTCAACACGGATATCGCCTTCCAGGGGAGGTACGCCTTCGCGGGCAACTTCGACGGTTTCCGGATCTTCGACATGAGCGTGCCCGCGTCCCCGAAGACCGTCGCCCAGGTCTTCTGCCCGGGCTGGCAGAACGACATATCCGTCTCAGGGAACCTGCTCTTCCTGTCCACCGACTCCTCGCGCAGCGACGACTCCTGCGCCAGCACCGAACAGCCGGAGACCGAGAAGTCCTCCTGGGAGGGCATGAAGGTCTTCGACATCAGCGACAAGGCGAACCCGAAGTACGTCGCCGCCGTCGAGACCCCCTGCGGCTCGCACACCCACACCCTGGTGCCCGAGCGCCGGAGCGTCTACATCTACGTCTCCTCCTACGGCCCCAGCGCCACCTACCCCGACTGCCGGCCGCCGCTCGACGGCATCTCGGTCATCAAGGTGCCGCGCGGCGCCCCGCACAAGGCCGCCGTGGTCGGCTTCCCGGTGCTCTTCCCCGGCGACGGACCGGACGGCGGCGGCAACCCGGGCGAGCCCACCCACCCGGGCGTCACCAAGACCACCGGCTGCCACGACATCACCGTGCTGCCCTCCGAGGACCTCGCGGCAGGCGCCTGCATGGGCGACGGCGTCCTCCTCGACATCGCCGACCCCGAGCGCCCCCGGGTCATCGACCAGGTCCAGGACAACGTCAACTTCGCGTTCTGGCACTCGGCGACCTTCAACCAGAAAGCCGACAAGGTCGTCTTCACCGACGAGCTGGGCGGCGGCGGCGCGGCCACCTGCAACGCGGAGATCGGACCCGACCGAGGCGCCGACGGCATCTACGACATCGTCGGCAAGGGCGACCGGCGCAAGCTCGTCTTCAGGAGCTACTACAAGATCCCGCGCCACCAGACGGCCACCGAGAACTGCGTCGCCCACAACGGCTCACTGATCCCGGTCAAGGGCAAGGACATCATGGTCCAGGCCTGGTACCAGGGCGGTGTCTCCGTCTGGGACTTCACCGACTCCGCCAGGCCCAGGGAGATCGCCTACTTCGAGCGCGGCCCGCTCACCACGGACGCCGTCGCATGGGGCGGCTCGTGGTCGGCGTACTACTACAACGGCCACATCTACTCGAGCGACCTGGTCAAGGGGCTCGACGTCCTGAAGATCAACGACAGGCGGACCGACCCCGCGCGGAAGATCCGGCTGCGCGAGCTCAACGTGCAGACCCAGCCGGACTACTTCGGCGCCGACGACTGACCGCGCACGGGGGCCGGCGCAAACGCGGCCGCGGGCACGGGTTCCGGCACGGACGCCCGGCCCTCGGCGCCGGGTGCCGGCGCCGAGGGCCGGGCGCTCACACGCCGCTGGCGGCGGGACGGTCGTCGCGGGGCGCGGCGGGCAGGCGGCGCGGGGACGTGCCGGCCCGGTAGCGGGCCGGGCGGACGGTACCGGGCAGGACGCGTGCGGGCAGCGGTGGCGCTCCGCAGTCGGCGGCCAGGTGCCGGGCGCGCCGCAGGACCCCGCCGGCGGTGAAGTCGTCCCCCAGGTCGTGCAGGCAGTCCCCCAGGTCGGCCAGCGCACGGGCGAGCTCCGGGCGGTCGGCGCAGGCGCGCAGTTCGACGATCGCCCGGGCGAGCGTGGCCGGCCGCCGGGCCGGTTCCTCGGTGGCCGCCAGCAGACGCAAGGCGACGCCCCGGTACCTGGGGCCGAGGACGGCGGTGCGGGCGAGCTGTTCGCGGACCAGTTCCGCGGCCTGCCGGCAGCGGCCCAGCCCCAGCAGGGCCTCGGCCGCGTCGGTCCGCCAGGGAAGGTGCAAGAACAGGCCCGCGTCGGGACGGTTCACCCCTCCCCCGGTCCGCCGGAAGTCGGCGAGGGCCTCCGCGGGGCGCCGCACGGCCAGGCGGTGCCGGCCGCGGGCCCTGAGGTACGGCAGGGCGTACGCCGTGGACGGCAGCGGTCCGCGGGCGGCGTCGCGCAGTTGCCGGTCCGCCTCCTCGTACCGGCCCGTCTCGGTCAGTGTCTGCGCCAGGACCGCCGCCGGCCACAGCACCAGGGCACCGCCGGGCGGGGCGGCCCGTACCGCGGCGGCGGCCTCACGCTCGGCCCACCCGGCGTCGCCCAGGCACAGCAGGGACTCCGCGCGCAGCGCGCCGAACGCGGCCTGCCAGCCGGGTGTCCTGGCGTGCGGGGCACCCCCGAGCAGGTGTGCGCAGCGGTCGGCCGCCCGGCGCGGGTCGCCGGACAGCAGCAGGGCCTGGGCGTCCCGCAGCCGGGGCTCGGACAGCATCGGGCACGGCGGGAGCTGCGCGTGGAGGGCCATGGCGCCAAGTGAACCCCGGGCCCGTGGCAGGGGCCACGGATCTCGAGCGCGGCTCAAGCGGTCCTGCGGGCCCCGCCCCGCCCCGTCCCGCCCCGTCCGGTGCGGCCGGTCCAGTGCGGTGCGGTGCGGCGGGGTGCGGTGCCTGCCGTGCGCGCCGCCCGTGCCGATCCGGTGTCAGCGGGCGGCCGAGAGGGCGTGGGGACCGCGCAGGGCGCGGTGGATGTTCCGGTGGATCTCCAGGGTCGCGGTGGACCGGTTGAGAGTGATGTAGTGCAGGCCGGGAGCGCCCTCGGCCAGCAGCCGTTCGGCCATGGCGGTGGCGTGCTCGACGCCGACGCGGTGTCCGTCCGCCGGGTTGCCGCGGCAGGCGTCCAGCCTTCGGGCGAGGTCGTCGGGGAAGGTGGCGTGGGACAGTTCGGCGAACCGCGCGATCTGCCGGACGTCGGTCGCGGGCATGATCTCGGGGATGACCGGGGTGTCGCAGCCCGCCGCCGCGACCCGGTCGCGCAACCGCAGGTAGTCCTCCGCCCGGAAGAACATCTGGGTGACGGCGTAGTCGGCGCCCGCACGGCACTTGGCCACGAAGTGGCGGATGTCGGTGTCCCAGTCGGGCGAACGGGGGTGGCGCTCGGGGAAGGCGGCCACGCCCACGCTGAAGCCGCCCGACCTGCGCACCAGCGAGACCAGTTCGTGGGCGTGGGTGAAGCCCCCGGGATGCGGGACCCAGGGCGCGTTCGGGTCGCCCGGCGGGTCGCCGCGCAGTGCGAGCACGTCGCGCACGCCCGCGTCCGCGTACTGGCCGATGATGTGTCTCAGCTCGTCGGCGGAGTGGCCCACGGCGGTCAGGTGCGCCACGGGCCGCAGCGTGGTCTGGGCGGCGATGCGTTTGGTGACCTCGATCGTGCGCTCCCGCGAGGAGCCGCCGGCCCCGTAGGTGACCGAGACGAAGGTGGGGGCGAGCGGTTCGATCCGGCGGATCGCGTTCCACAGCGTCCGGGTCCCGGCGTGTGTCTTCGGCGGGAAGAACTCGAAGGAGACGGAGTGGGCGCCGCCCGCCAGGATCTCCCGCAGGGTGCTCAAGGCCGGCCCCCCGCGCTGAAATAGCCCGCCTCGGGGTGGTGGACCACGAGGGCGTCGGTGGACTGTTCGGGATGCAGCTGGAACTCCTGCGACAGGCGCACACCGATGCGTTCCGGCTGCAGCAGTTCAGCGATCTTGGCGCGGTCCTCCAGGTCGGGGCAGGCCGGGTAGCCCAGGGAGTAGCGGCACCCCTGGTACTCGGTGCGCAACAGGCCGTCCAGTGAGCGGGCGTCGCCGGCGGCGATACCGAGTTCGGCGCGCACCCGGGCGTGCCAGTACTCGGCGAGTGCCTCGGCCAGCTGCACGGACAGCCCGTGCAGTTCGAGGTAGTCGCGGTAGGCGTCGGCCTCGAAGAGCCTGGCGGTCTCCTCGCCGATGCGGGAGCCGACGGTGACGACCTGGAGGCCGACGACGTCCATCTCGCCGGAGTCCTCGGGGCGGAAGAAGTCGGCCAGGCACAGCCGGCGGCCGCGGCGCTGGCGGGGGAAGGAGAAGCGGGTGCGTTCGTTGCCCTGCTCGTCCAGGATGATCAGGTCGTCGCCCTTGGAGACGCAGGGGAAGTAGCCGTGGACGACGGCCGCTTCGAGGAGGTTGCCGGTCTGGAGCCGGTCCAGCAGGCCGCGCAGGCGGGGCCGGCCCTCGGTCTCGACCAGCTCCTTGGTCAGGCCCCACTGGCCGCGGAACAGCGCGGTCTCGTCGAGCCAGGCCGCGTACTCCTTGAGCTGGATGCCCTTGACGACGCGGGTGCCCCGGAACGGGGGTGTGGGGACGGGGTTGTCGGTGGCCACGTCGGAGCGGACGTGCCCCTCCTCCGGGCGCTCCTCGACCGCGGTGGCCGTGGCCGTCGCCCGTACCCGGCGCTGCCTGAGCTCGGGCAGCTTCGCGCCCGGCACGCCCCGTTTGACGCCGATCAGGGCGTCCATCAGCCGCAGCCCCTCGAACGCGTCCCGGGCGTAGCGGACCTCGCCCTCGTAGATCTCGTGCAGGTCCTGCTCGACATAGGCGCGGGTCAGGGCGGCCCCGCCGAGGATGACCGGGTAGTCGGCGGCCAGCTTGCGCTGGTTGAGCTCCTGAAGGTTCTCCTTCATGATCACCGTGGACTTGACCAGCAGCCCGGACATCCCGATCACATCGGCCCGGTGCTCCTTGGCGGCGTCCAGGATCGCCGAGACCGGCTGCTTGATACCGAGATTGACCACCGTGTAGCCGTTGTTGGACAGAATGATGTCCACGAGGTTCTTGCCGATGTCATGGACGTCACCGCGCACCGTGGCCAGCACGATGGTGCCCTTGCCCTCGTCGTCGGTCTTCTCCATGTGCGGCTCCAGATGCGCCACCGCACTCTTCATGACCTCGGCGGACTGCAGCACGAACGGCAGCTGCATCTGGCCGGAGCCGAACAGCTCACCGACCACCTTCATCCCGTCCAGCAGCGTGTCGTTGACGATGTCCAGCGCCGGCCGCTCCCGCAGGGCCGCGTCCAGGTCGGCCTCCAGGCCGTTCTTCTCACCGTCGATGATGCGGCGCTTGAGCCGCTCCTCCAGCGGCAGCGCCGCCAGCTCCTCGGCCTTGCCCGCCTTCAGCGACCTGGCGGTGGCGCCCTCGAACAGCGCCATCAGCTTCTGCAGCGGGTCATACCCCTCGGCCCGCCGGTCATGGATGAGGTCCAGAGCGGTGGTGACCTCCTCCTCGCTGAAGCGGGCGATCGGCAGGATCTTCGAGGCGTGCACGATCGCCGAGTCCAGGCCCGCCTTCACACACTCGTCCAGGAAGACGGAGTTCAGCAGGATCCGGGCGGCCGGGTTCAGACCGAAGGAGATGTTCGACAGCCCCAGCGTGGTCTGCACCTGCGGATGGCGGCGCTTGAGCTCACGGATCGCCTCGATGGTGGCGATACCGTCCCCGCGGGACTCCTCCTGACCGGTACAGATCGTGAAGGTCAGGGTGTCGATGAGGATGTCCGACTCGTGGATACCCCAGTTCCCGGTCAGATCCGCGATCAGCCGTTCGGCGATCTCGACCTTCTTCTGCGGGGTGCGGGCCTGCCCCTCCTCGTCGATGGTCAGCGCGATCAGCGCCGCCCCGTGCTCCCGCGCCAGCTGCGTGACCTTCGCGAAGCGGGAGGCGGGGCCGTCACCGTCCTCGTAGTTGACGGAGTTGATGACCGCCCGCCCGCCCAGCTTCTCCAGCCCGGCCCTAATGACGGGCACCTCGGTGGAGTCCAAAACGATGGGCAGGGTCGAGGCGGTGGCGAACCGGCCGGCCAGCTCGGCCATGTCGGCCACACCGTCACGGCCCACATAGTCCACACACAGGTCGAGCATGTGGGCGCCCTCACGGATCTGGTCGCGGGCCATCTCCACACAGTCGTCCCAGCGGGCCTCCAGCATCGCCTCACGGAACTTCTTCGACCCGTTGGCGTTCGTCCGCTCCCCGATCGCCATGTACGCGGTGTCCTGGCGGAAGGGCACGCTCTGGTAGAGGGAGGCGGCACCCGGCTCGGGACGCGCCTCGCGCGGGGCGGGCGTGAGGCCACGGACCCGCTCCACCACCTGCCGCAGATGCTCGGGCGTGGTCCCGCAGCAACCGCCGACCAGGGACAGACCGTACTCGCGGACGAAGTTCTCCTGGGCGTCGGCCAGGCCCTTGGGACCGAGGGGGAAGTGGGCGCCGTCCCTGGTCAGTACCGGCAGGCCGGCGTTGGGCATGCACAGCAGCGGGATGCGGGAGTGGCGGGCCAGATGGCGCAGGTGCTCGCTCATCTCGGCGGGGCCGGTCGAGCAGTTCAGGCCGATCATGTCGATGCCCAGCGGCTCCAGCGCGGTCAGCGCGGCGCCGATCTCCGAGCCCAGCAGCATGGTGCCGGTCGTCTCGAACGCCAGCGACACCAGCAGGGGAACCTGGGCGCCCGCCGCCCGCATCGCGCGGCGGGCGCCCAGGACGGCGGCCTTCGTCTGGAGCAGGTCCTGCGTGGTCTCCACGATCAGCGCGTCCGCGCCGCCGGCGAGCAGGCCCTCCGCGTTGGCCTGGAAACCGTCCCGGATCGTCGTGTACCCGATGTGGCCCAGGGTGGGCAGTTTGGTGCCCGGGCCGATGGAGCCCAGCACCCACCGCTGCCGGCCGTCGCGGGCGGTGTACTCGTCCGCCGTCTCGCGGGCGATCCGCGCCCCCGCCTCGGACAGTTCGTGCACACGATCGGGGATGTCGTACTCCGCCAGGGCCGCGTGGTTCGCGCCGAAGGTGTTGGTCTCCACGCAGTCCACACCCGCCTCGAAGTACGCGGCGTGCACCGAGCGCACGATGTCGGGGCGGGTGGCGTTGAGGACCTCGTTGCAGCCCTCCAGCTGCTGGAAGTCCTCCATGGTCGGGTCCTGCGCCTGCAGCATCGTGCCCATCGCGCCGTCGGCGACCACCACACGGGTGGCCAGCGCCTCGCGCAGGGCGTCCGTCCGGGTCGTGTTCACTACGCCTCCCTCGGGCTGGGGCGGCCGGCCGTTTCAGAGGCCGGCCGCGTCCTTCAGGTGCCGGGCGCGGTCGGTGCGCTCCCAGGTGAAGTCGGGCAGTTCGCGGCCGAAGTGGCCGTAGGCGGCGGTCCGCGTGTAGATCGGGCGCAGCAGGTCGAGGTCGCGGATGATGGCGGCCGGGCGCAGGTCGAAGACCTGGGCGATGGCGTCCTCGATACGGTTCTGGGGGACCTCGCCGGTGCCGAAGGTCTCCACGAACACGCTGACCGGTTCGGCCTTGCCGATCGCGTACGCCACCTGCACCTCGCAGCGCTCGGCCAGGCCCGCGGCCACGACGTTCTTGGCGACCCAGCGCATCGCGTAGGCGGCGGAGCGGTCGACCTTGGAGGGGTCCTTGCCGGAGAAGGCGCCGCCGCCGTGGCGGGCCATGCCGCCGTAGGTGTCGATGATGATCTTGCGGCCGGTCAGGCCGGCGTCGCCCATGGGGCCGCCGATCTCGAAGCGTCCGGTCGGGTTGACCAGCAGGCGGTGGTCCTCGGTGTCCAGTTTGATGCCGTCCTCGGCCAGGCCGGCCAGCACGTGGTCGACGACGTGGCGGCGGATGTCCGGCGCGAGCAGTGTGTCGAGGTCGACGTCGGCGGCGTGCTGCGAGGAGACGACGACCGTGTCCAGGCGGACCGGGGTGTGGCCCCGGTACTCGAGGGTGACCTGGGTCTTGCCGTCGGGCCGCAGGTAGGGCACGGTGCCGTTCTTGCGCACCTCGGCCAGGCGGCGGGACAGCCGGTGGGCGAGCTCGATGGGCAGCGGCATCAGGGACGGTGTCTCGTCGGTGGCGTAGCCGAACATCAGGCCCTGGTCGCCGGCGCCCTGCCGGTCCAGTGCGTCGTCGGCGCCGGCCGTCCGGGCCTCGTAGGCGGTGTCGACGCCCTGGGCGATGTCGGGCGACTGGGCGCCGAGGGAGAGGGAGACGCCGCAGGAGGCGCCGTCGAAGCCCTTGGCGGAGGAGTCGTATCCGATGGACAGGACGGTGTCGCGGACGATCTGGGCGATCGGCGCGTAGGCCGTGGTGGTGACCTCTCCGGCGATGTGGACCTGGCCGGTCGTGATCAGTGTCTCGACGGCCACACGGGCGTGGGGGTCCTGGCGCAGCAGGGCGTCCAGGACGGCGTCGCTGATCTGGTCGGCGATCTTGTCGGGGTGGCCCTCGGTCACGGACTCCGAGGTGAACAGGCGACGGGACATGTCTCTCCAGGGGTGTAGGGGGTCGCGTGACGGCCGGCCGGCCGTCCCTGGCTCATGGCGGCGCCGCCGGGGCCGGTCATCCGGTGCGTCCGGGGTGCCCGGCCTGGGCGGCGGCGGTTTCGAGCAGCCGGGCGAGGCGGTCCGCGCCGGTCGCGGCGCCGGTGAGCACCGTGAGCGGGGGCCGGCCGCCGGCCGCCGCGATACGCCGGGCGATCTCGTAGGCGGTGCTTCCGCCGCCGGAGAAGCCGCCCAGGACCAGGAGCCGGCCGGCGCGGGCCAGGGGGCGTAGCGCGGTGTACCGGGCGTGCGGCCCGCCGGGTACCGCGCGCAGCAGGATCACCGCTTCGGGGCCCTGGTAGGCGCGGGCGAGCCGGTCGTAGCGGGCGCGGGGGACGTGGGGGGTCTGGAGCAGGCAGACGGTGCCCGCCCGGGCGTCGGCGGCGGCCCGCAGCGGCAGCAGTGGGGGCTGCGCCTGGGCGTGTGGCCGGGTGTCCGCGCGGTGGGCGGCGCCGGTGGGTGGGGTGGGGGGTGACGCGGGCGTCGTGGTGGTGTCGGCGGCGGGCAGCAGCCGCAGCAGGTCGGCCACGGTCGTGGAGTCGTCGGCCACGTAGGGCAGTTCGCCCAGGAGCAGGGCGCTGTGGGTCAGGACGTCGGTGGCGTCGGCGATCCGGGAGCGGTCGTGGACGGCGGTCAGGACGAGCTGTTCGTCGCCGTCGTGGTGGGCGACGAGCGTGAGGGGGAAGGCCGTGGGGGTTCCCAGGGTCTCGGGGTGCTCCACGCGGATGCCGCGGGCGGCGAGGGCGGCGGTCAGGTCGTCCGGGTCGCGGAACCTGTTCTCGAAGACGAGGAGGGTGCCGTCCTCGGTGCCGGTGGGGCTGCGCGTGCCGTCCTCGGTGCCGGTGGGGCTGCGCGTGCCGTCCTCGGTGCCGGTGGGGCTGCGCGTGCCGTCCTCGGTGCCGGTGGGGCTGCGCGTGCCGTCCTCGGTGCCGGTGGGGCTGCGCGTGCCGTCCTCGGTGCCGGTGGGGCTGCGCGTGCCGTCCTCGGTGCCGGTGGGGCTGCGCGTACCGTCCTCGGTGCCGGTGGGGCTGCGCGTGCCGTCCTCGGTGCCGGTGGGGCTGTGCGTACCGTCCTCGGTGCCGGTGGGGCTGTGCGTACCGTCCTCGGTGCCGGTGGGGCTGTGCGTACCGTCCTCGGTGCCGGTGGGGCTGTGCGTACCGTCCTCGGTGCCGGTGGGGCTGTGCGTACCGTCCTCGGTGCCGGTGGGGCTGTGCGTACCGTCCTCGGTGCCGGTGGGGCTGTGCGTACCGTTGGCCGCGTGGTGCTGCGGGGCCGTCCAGGAGCGGATCTGTCCCGGTGAGAGCCATTCATAGGCCGAGCGTTCCAGGATCCGGTCGCGCAGATCGCTGAGCAGCGTCGCCACGGTGGAGTGGGGGGCGACCTCGACGGACAGCGGCCAGGCGGTGCTCAGCGCGGCCGGCATGCGGGGGGCGCCCTCGAAGGGGATGCCGCGTCCGGAGGCGGTGACGCTGAACCGGACGGGGGCCGCGGCCCGGGCCCCGCCGGCCCGGTACAGCAGCAGGGACCAGACGGCTTGCAGTGCGCCGCTCTCGGTGCTGCCCCAGCGTGCCGCCCAGGCGGCGAGCCGCTCGGTCTGGGCGGCACTCAGGCGCAGCCGGGTGCGTCCGACGGGGCCGGCCGGGGCGGGGGCGGTGTGCCGGGCGGGCCAGGCGGCCGCGGTGCGCGGCGGTACGGCCCGCGTCCAGAAGTCCCTGGCCGGGGCGGTGTCCTGACGGCGCAGCCAGCGGACGTAGTCGCGCAGATCGGGGCGCCGTTCACCGCCGGGCAGGCGGCCGTCCGCCAGGTAGGCGCGGTAGAACGCCCGCAGCAGCAGGCGTGCGCTCCAGTCGTCGAGCAGGGCGTGGTGGTAGGTGAGCAGGACCCGGGCGGGCTCGGCGGGGGGCGTGGGGGCGGGAGCGCCGGCGAGGACGGTGACGCGCAGGGCGCCGGGCCGGCGCGGGTCGATGCCGCGCCGGCGGTCGTCCTCCAGTACGTCGGGCCAGCGGGCGGTGCCGTGCGGCAGCCACAGCACCTCGGCGTCGGTGTGCTCGTGCCGTACGAGGAGGGGTTCGCAGCTGTCGTCGAAGGCGGTGCGCAGCACGCTCTCGTGGTCGACGACCGACTGCCAGGCGGTGTGGAAGCGTTCGCTGTCCAGGGGGCCGTGCCAGGCCCAGGCGAGCTGGGCGAGGTGCCGGCCGGGGAGGGCGTCGGCGTCGGCGAGCAGCTCGCGCTGCAGCGGGGTGGGCACCAGGGTGGGGGCGGGCCGTGCGGGCGTGGAGCGGGTGAGCAGGTCGGCGAGCAGGCCGTAGGGGAAGGCGTCGCCCGGTGTGTGCACGTCGTCGGCGGCCAGCCGCAGCGCGTGGTGCTCGTGGCCGAGGCGGTCGATCCGGTGACGCCACACCGGCGCGTCGGGGTTGTCGGCGGCGAGGTGGTCCAGGGCGGCCTCGAGCCGGGCCGGGCCCAGCGGGCCGCGCAGTTCGAGGGCGGGGGTGTCATAGGGGGGCCGGCCGAGGTCGACGACGACGGTCGTCATCTCCTCGGGCGGCGTGGATGAGGTGTGGTCGGCGGTCATCGGCTGTCCGGGGCGCGCACGTCCGCGTGGCCGCGCGTACGCCGCCCCTGGACGCGTACGGCTGTGTGCACGGCTTGTGCGGACGACTGCGGAGAACCCCCTGCCTCCCCTCTCTGCGAGCGCGCAACGAGTATGCGAAGGCCGGCCCATACGGGCCTGACACGGCGCTGACACGGCGGTGGTCCGGCGGTGGCCCCGCGGGTGCGGCGTGCCCGGCCGGGCACGGCGGGATGGCGCGGGTGCGGCCGGGCGGGAGCAGCGCGGGTGCCCTCCCCCAAGGCGACGGCGCGGGTGCCGTTTCGAAGGCGCGGCTCGTCCTGGCGTGCGGCCGGGCGGGAGCGGCGCAGGTGCCCTCCCCAAGGCGCGGCTCGTCCTGGCGGTGCGGCCAGGCGGGAGCGGCGCAGGTGCCCTCCCCAAGGCGCGGCTCGTCCTGGCGGTGCGGCCAGGCGGGAGCGGCGCAGGTGCCCTCCCCAAGGCGCGGCTCGTCCTGGGGTGGGCGGGAGCGGCGCGTGCACCGGCCGCTCGCCGTTGGGCCGGGAACCGGCGGGCGCGTGCCCTCGCCTGTCGCCCCGGTCGGGGGCGGAATTACCGGCCCTGCGTGGCGGTGCCGTCCAGCCGGGGCGGGGCAGCCCGGCGCCCGGGGGCGAGAGAGAGGGGTCAGCGCCGGGGCGGGTCGTCGGGGTGCAGCAGGCCGGCGACGGCGCTTATGAAGCCCTCGTCGAGCATGGTGTGGGGGGCGGTGTCGCGGGAGGTGTCGAGGCCGGTGTCGTAGCAGGCCACGCTGATGAGGTAGCGGCCGAGCACGCGGTGGGTCGCGAACGCCCATTCGTCCCGGGCCGCGGGCCGGCCGTCGGGGGTGAGCAGGCCGTTGCCGCCCACGCCGAAGCCGAACTCGGTGAAACCGAGCCGCATTCCCTGTCCGAGGGCCTTGGTGTAGGCCTCCTTCAGGGTCCACAGCCGCAGCAGTTCGGCGGCTCGCCGGGCTTCGGGCAGTTGTTGCAGTTCGGCGCGCTCGGCGGGTGTGCACACGTGGCTGTGGAGCAGGTCGAACGACATGGGCCGTCCGGCGGGTTCGGCGTCCACGCCGATCCGTCCGTTGCGGCTGACGCCGACGGCGATCAGGTCGTCGGTGTGGGTGAGGCTCACGTCGATCTGGTCCAGGCCGCGCAGATAGGGGCGTCCCCCGATCTTGTAGGCCAGGTCGAGTGCGGCCGGCTGTGTGCCCAGCGCGGCGGCGGCCGTGAACTTCGTGGCCATGCGGGAGGCCACGAACCGCAGGCGCACGACCGGTTCGGTGGTATGCCGGTAGCGCTGCCAGTCGCGGCCGAGCAGGTGCCGCAGCGTGGGGTCGGTGACGGCGGCGGTGAGCCATTCGCCCCAGGTGGTGTACACCACGGCGCTGCCCCGCAGGTCCATGTCCTCGCGCACCCCGTGCCAGGGCCCGTCGGGGCCGCTGACGTGGACCGGTTCGGGGATGCGGGCGGCGCCGGTCGGCCGGGCCGCCGCGGCCGGTTCGGTGTGCGTCAACGGGTTCACCCTGGCTGCCCTTCCTGTTCCGCGTTCTGCCCTTCCTTGCTCTGCCCTGTCTGTGCCGCCGGCCCCTTGGGCGGCCGGCGCCTTGGGCGGCCGGCGCCTTGGGCGGCCGGCGCCTTGGGTTTTCGGGGCCATCCGTCGGGCCGGCGCGCGTGCGGGGGTGCTGTCACTGGGCCAGGAGCGTGGCGTCCAGGTCGCAGCTGAGGCCGGTCCGGTAGCGGCGGAGCAGTTCTTCCAGTACCCGTGCCGCACAGCCGTCGGGCAGGTCGGGCACGGGGACGCCGAGCCGCTGGCCGATCCGGGACAGGGCGAGCACGGCCCAGGCCGGGTCGGAGAGGAAGGGGTCGCTGCCGTCCTGGCCCTCCCAGATGCCGAGGACCGCGGCGGCGCCGACGATCAGGCTGTAGCGGTCGCCGAGTACGCACACCGCGGGATCGGCGAGCGCCGGGGACCCGTACCCGGGCAGCCGCCGGCATGCCTCGCGCAGGGCCCGCAGTTCGGTGACGAACACCTCGGCCAGCGCGGCCAGCGCGGTGATCTGGCCGCCGGCGCGGCGGGCGGGGGCGAGCCGGGCGGCCGATCCGAGGAGGGAGGCGGCCATGAAGTCGCCGCCGCCGGCGATGCCCAGCAGCCGGTAGTCCAGCGGGGGCAGTTCGGCGCGTTCGCGAAACAGCGCGGGCGGCGGCTCCTCCTCGATGAACCAGGAGCTCTCGGCGAGGGTCCTGAGCTGCGGCACGATCACGGCCTGGCAGGCGGCGGTGCCGGCGTGGCCGAGTCCGGCGACGGGCAGGTCCCGCAGGAGCTTGTCGAGGGCGCCGTAGTGGGGGCTGCCGTGTTCGTAGCCGCGGGCGCCCAGCACGGTGGCGAGTTCCTCCAGGTCCTCCCGCAGCAGGTCGGGCACGACGTACTTGACGGCGGCGGCGAACAGATGGGCGGCTTCGGGCAGCAGCCCCAGGGCGCGCAGGGCGACCGTGGCCATGCTGTCGCAGGCCAGCAGGTCGGCGAAGACCCCGGTGAGCGGCTTGCCCCAGCGGCGGGCGACGGGGCCGCTGCGGCCGTCGGTCGCGGCCCGGACCGCGGAGTGCAGGACGGTGCCCGCGGCCGCGGTGAGGACCCCGCAGATCACGCTGCGGTTGACCTGGAACGTGCGCAGGGCGAGGGCGATGCCGTCTCCCGTGCCGCCGACGAGGGCGTCGCCGGGGACGGGGCGGCCGGTGAACTCCAGCCCGGAGAAGAGCGCCCCTCGCATGCCGGAGGTGGGCACCCGCGGGAGGTGGCGCACGCCCTCGCCGCCGGGCGGCCCGGCGTCGAACAGCACCGAGTGGCTGCGCGGGCCGCTGCCGGTGCGGGCGTAGACGACCCGCGCCGTGGCGCGTGCGGCGTTGATGATGACGTCCTTGCGTCCGTCGAGCCGGTAACCGCCGCCGGGCACGGCGCGGCCGGTGAACTCGTGCCGCAGGATCGCGTTGGCGTGGGCGAGTTCGTGGTGCAGGATCGCGGCCCGGCCGCCGGCGAGCAGCAGGCCGGCCAGGCGCCGGCGCTGTTCGGGGGTGCCGGCCGCCCAGACGGCGCCGGCGGCGAACAGCGAGGTGATGCCGTGGCCGAAGCCGAGGGCGACGTCGCGCCGGAAGACCGGGCGCAGGACGCGGGCGAGGAGATCGGCCCGGGTGAGCCGGCCGCCGTACTCGGCGGGCACGAACTCGGCGGCGAGCGCGGCCCCGGTGAGCAGTTCCTCGGTGGCGGCGGGCGGCTGACGGCGCTCGTCCGCGGCGAACAGGGCGCGCAGCCCGTGCGGGTTGGCGGGGTCGTAGGGGTCGCCGAGCAGGGCCTCGAGCCGGGCCGCGCGGCCCCGGGTGTCGGCCTCCCACTGACCGGGGCCGGCGGGCGTGGTCCCGATGGCGGTGGTGGTCATGGCTGACATCCTGACGAAGGCGGCTCAAAAGCGGTTCCAAAGCGGCTCGAAGACGACTCGAAGACGGCTCGGAGGCGGCTCGGAGGCGGCTCGGAGGCGGCTCGGAGGGCGGCTCGATCGGGCGCCCGGGTTCGGCCGGAGCACCGTTTCGCGCGCCTCCGGCGGCCGCTTGAGGACCTGCGCATGCGCGGGCCGGCACCGTCGCGGCCCTTCACCGCGGTCGACGGCACGGCGGAAAGGCTCCCGCCCGGTGCGTGCCGTCGCCTCCTGCCCGGCGACGGGCGGCCCGGTCACCGCGGCCCGGTCACCGCGGCCCGGTCATCGCGGCCCGGTCATCGCGGCCCGGTCATCGCGGCCCGGTCACCGATTCCGCGTGCCGGCGGGCCAGGTGGAGGGTGGCGGTGGAGTTGCGGCCCAGGGCCTCGCGGACGTGGCGGCGGGCCTGGGCGAGGTCCGCGTCGGGGCCCAGGACGCGCCGCACGGCCTCCTCGCGGAGCAGGACGCTGTGCTGCGCGACAGCCATCACTCCGTGTTCACCGTGCAGGACGTTCCACTCGCCGGTGTGCGCCTGCATGAGGGCCGGCGTGACGGTCTGCTTGTAGACGATGCGGCCGGCGTGCGGGAAGCACAACCGGAGCGAGGCGGTGGTGACCAGCCCGTCGGCGGTGAGCGTGTCCATCGTCACGACCTGCACCCCGGGGGTGTCCTCGGTCAGCTCCAGCCGCGACACGTGCGGGATCCGCCGGGGCCAGTCGCCGACCCGGTACAGGAAGTCGTACACCGGCTCGACGGGCGCGTCGATCGCCACCGCGTCCTCGAAGGAGAGCACCAGTTCGTCGAACCGTGTCCACCGCTCGGCGAGCGAGCGCAGACTGCCCAGCTCGGCCGGGGAGTTGACGCCCAGGGCCCGCTCCGTCCAGGCGACGTCCTCGGCCCGGTCGCCGTGGACCGTGAAGTCGTGCAGCAGGGTCAGCAGGCTGCTCCCGCCCGGACGTTCCTCGACGACCCAGGTGCCGTTCATGGTCCTCACGGGCGCCTGCAGGTGCTGCTGGCAAAACTGCACGCACCGGGTGCGCGGGTCCTGCACGCGCGTGGAGATCCAGGATCTGACCTGGCTGCCGGCGGTCGCCCACATGCGCAGCCGCTCGTTGGTCCCGTCGAACTCCAGCCGCTCCACATGCACGGTCGAGGGCAGGAGCAGAGGCCACCGGACCGCGTCCGAGATCAGTCCGTACACGACACCGGCCGGTGCGGCCACCTCGATCGAGTGCGACGTACGGTGCACGCGCTCACCCGTCACCACAAGCACCCTTCCCTTCGTCGTCGAGACCTCGGCCGCGGTCGGCACCGCGGCCACATCCGCCGAACCCGCCGAACCCGCCGAACCCGCCGAACCCGCCGAACCCGCCGAACCCGCCGAACCCGCCGAGCCCGCCGAGCCCGCCGAGCCCGCCGAGCCCGCCCGGCCGTGGGGGCGACGCCGGGCGCGAGGCCCCGGGAGGCGCCGGTCCGGCTGCCGGGAGACCTCCGGCCCCGGAGCGCCCCGCCCCGCCCCCGCCCCCTCCCCCGTCCCGCCCGGTCCCGCCCGGTCCCGTTCCGTTCCGTTCGGTCTCGTTCTTGTTCCGTCGGTGACCGGTGCGGCGGGTGGCGGGCCGCGGTCAGTGTTCCCTGGGCCGGTATGTGGAGGCGGGCCGGGCGACGTCCGGTTCGGGGGGTGCCTGCCCGGCCAGCGGGGCGGCCGGGCGCAGCGGGGCCAGGGCCCGGTTCAGCGCGGCGCGGGTGAGCCGGTCCCCGCGTGCGGCGACATAGCCGTCCGGGCGCACCAGCAGCCAGCAGCCCGGGGCCAGTTGGAGCGCGGCGCGCAGCCGGGCGCCGGTGTCGGCGAGGGGGGCGGGCCCGTCGGGGCCCGTACCGCCCACCGTCCGCACCGACAGCCACTCGCCGTACTGGACAGCGGCCGTCAGGGCCACGCCGACGGGGGTGTCGCCGGGGCCGGTGCCGCCCGCGGCCAGCAGCAGCGACCAGCGGGGATCGCGCAGTTCGTCGTGCAGGGCGCGGCAGCCCGGCGCGCGCGGGTGGTGGACCGGCGCCGCCGTGATCCGTGTGCCGGGGGCGGGGGTGGCCGGGGGGATCCGCACGGGCACGGACATCGCCAGGAAGCCGGTTTGGGCGTCCTCGTCGCAGGCGGTGGTGGTCAGGCAGGACGCGCCGTATCCGATGCGCAGTCCGGACATGCCGCCGAGCACCTTGCGCTGGACGGCGCGGCGCAGCGCGGGCAGCGCCCGTACGGCGGCGAAGACGGCCGGCAGCGCGGCCGCGGCGAGCAGGTTCTTCAGCTGGACGAGGAAGGTGGCGGTGCGGGCGGAGCCGAGCAGCGCCTCGCCGAGGGGCACCCGCTCCTGGCTGTAGGTGGCCAGCAGTTCGCTTCCGGCGTGTCCCTGTTCCACCTGGGCGAGTTTCCAGGCGAGGTTGTACGCCTCCTGGATGCCGGTGTTCATGCCCTGTCCGGAGGCGGGGCTGTGCACGTGGGCGGCGTCCCCGGCCACGAAGACGCGGCCGTCCTGCATGCGCTGCACCATCCGCTGCCGGAAGGTGAACACGGAGGTCCACACGGGTTCGCCGACCCGGACCCGGCGGCCGAACCCGGCCGGCAGCCTGGCGCTCAGCCGCTCGGCGGCACCGTCTTCGCCGGATGCGCCGGGGGCCGGGGCGGTGTCGAGGAGGCGCCAGTGCCCGTCGCGGGCGTAGGGCACCGTCAACCGGGCCTGGCCGCCGGTGTGGGTCCAGTAGACGGTGTCGGGCGGCAGGTCGGTGCCTGCGGGCGCGTCGGCGAGCATCCACGTCTCGCTGCTGTGGCCGGGCAGTTCCGGACCGAGCAGGCGGCGCACGGTGCTGTGTCCCCCGTCGCAGCCGACCAGCCAGCCGGTCTCGGCGCTCTCCTGGCCGCCGTCGGCCCGTGCCAGCCGCACGCGCACCCGCTCGGTGTCCTGCTCCAGTCCCGTCAGCCGTACGCCCCACTCGATGTCGACCCCGCACCGGGCCACCGCTTCGCGCAGCACGGCCTCGGTCTCGGTCTGGGGGATGACCAGCGTGTACGGGTAGGAGGTGGGCATCGTGGAGTAGTCGGCCTCCAGGCGGACCGGCCGGCGTCCGCCGGCGTACATGGTGAAGGCCCGGTTCTTGCGCCCGCGTGCCGTCATGGCGTCGACGACGCCCATCTGCGCGAACGTCTCCAGTGTGCGCGGATGCACGGCCACGGCCCTGCTGGTGCGGGCGGGCCCGGCCGCGGCGTCGACGACCCGCACCCGCAGCCCCCTGCGGGCCAGTTCGTAGGCGGCGGTCAGTCCGACGGGGCCCGCGCCGACGACCATCGCCCGGGGCCGGCCGGGGTGGGCCCTCACGCGCTCGCCTCCACCGTCTCGTACCGTCCCCGGTCGGGCGTGGCCGGCGGGCGCAGGCTCTGGAGCAGGGTCTGGAACTCCTGGCCGCGCACGGCCCGGCGGTGGGCGGCGGTGTCCTGCCGGAGGGCCGGTTCCAGGAAGCGGCCGAGGCCGCCGTGCACGGTCAGCTTGTTGACGAAGGTCACCATGTTGACGGTCAGCTTGTTGACGAAGGTCACCATGGTCTGCTCCTGGCGGGTTCGGTCAGGGGTGGGGGTGAACGGCCCGACGGCGGCCCGTGCCCGCAGCCGGGTGCGGACCAGGGCACGGGCCGGCTTGCCGGTGGGGGTGCGGGGTACGGCGTCGCAGGCTTCGGTGAGGCGGATCCGCCCGAAGGGGGCGAGGCGTTCGTCGGCGCGGGCCGCGATGGCGTGCAGGGGGCCGTCGCCGTCGTGGTTCCCGGGCGTCTCGCGCAGGACGATGCCCGCCCGGACGAGGTGGGCGAGCGCGGTCTGGCGGGCGTTGGCGACCGGATCGCGGTGGGTGAGCAGTACGCGTACACCCTTGGGCCGGCCGGTGGTGCCGGTGGTGAACTGCGCGCAGGCGACGGTGTCCCGGCCGGGGGCGGTGCTCGGCGGGGGCGTCGGGCGCGGTGTCCAGGGCGGTGCGCAGCGGCAGGCATCCGCTGGGCACCGTGCCGTCGGGCGGGCCCATCACCACCAGGGTGCGCAGCGCGGGCAGCGCGTCCCGCGTCCTGGCCGGCAGGCGGGCCGTGGCCAAGGACACCAGGGCGATCCGGGCGGCGGCCGCGGCCAGGACGTACCGCAGCCCGTCCTTGCCGGTCAGCGGGTTGACCAGGACAACCGTGGCACCGGCGCGTATCACTCCGTAGTAGGCGGCCGCGAAGACGGGGTCGTCGAGGACGCCCGCGACGGCGACATGCACGCCGGGCCGGCCGGCGGTCTCCTGCTGCACGAACGCGGCGATCCGGCCGGCCTGGGCGTCCAGTTCGCCGTAGGACAGCGCCGTGCGCGCGGCGCGGACGGCGACGCTGTCGGGGCTGCGGGCGGCGGCCGTGCGCAGCAGGCCGTCCACCGGGAGGCCGGGGTACGTCAGGTGCGCCACGGCTGGTGTCCTCCGGGTCTCGGCGGGCGGCGCGTGCACCGCTGGGGGCTCTCACGTTCTGCCTGTGCGCTCGAGGACCGTTCGAAGAGCGCTCGCGGCCCCTGGCGCACCCGGGTACGGCGTCCTCCGTGACGGCCTCCGTGACGGCCTCCGTGACGGCCTCCGTGACGGCCTCCGTGACGGCCTGCCGCCGAGGCGTCCGGCGGTCCGGCGGTCCGGCGGCGGGGCCGGTGGGCCGGTGGGGGCCGGCCTGTCCGGGCCGCCGCGGGCGGGGGTGTCAGGTGTGCTCTGTCCGGGGGCCTTTTTCGAACAGGTCGGTCAGGTCGGTGCGTACGGTGACGGCGTCGGCGCCGTGGGCGATGCGGTGGGTGCGGTGCTCGCCCAGCCGGGAGCGGGTGAGCAGTGCGGCGGCGCCGGAGCGCAGCTGTGCGGTCACGGGTCCGCCGCGGCCGAGCGGTGCCCTGGGCCTGTATCCGCTCCCATGCGGTGCACGGCCGCGGCCGTGCGGGCGCGCCGCTGCTGGTAGGGCGGCAGCCGCATCCGGCTGGTGTCGCCGGCGTGGAGCGCGTCGAGCAGCACGGGGTGGGCGGCGGCCGCGTCCTGCAGGGCGAGGTTGATGCCCGCCGGCGGGCCGGCGGTGCCGCAGCGCGCCGGGGGCGCGGGCGGGGCCGGTGCCAGGCGCCCAGCGACGCGGCAGGCCTCTCCCGGCGGCCGGGGTGGTGCGGGTCCGCGGACGAAGAAGGGGCCGCCCGGCTGTTCGTCGCGCATCGGCCGTTCCTCCTGGTGGGTCCGCGCCTGATGAGGGTGGCGCCGGCGCCTGGAGTGCCGTTGGGGTTCAGACCGCGTACAGGTTGAAGGTGGAGGTGCGGCGCGGCCCGCACACCACGTCCAGGGCCGGGTCGACGGTGAGCATCGCCTGGTGCAGCCGTTGCAGCTGCGGCGAGGGCTCGATGCCCAGTTCCTCGATCAGACGCATGCGCAGCCGGCGGTAGACGTCCAGTGCCGTGGCCTGCCGGCCGGAGCGGTAGAACGCCACCATGGCCTGGGAGTGCAGCCCCTCGTGCTTGGGGTGACGTGCCGTCAGGTCGGTGAGTTCGGCGATGAGTTCGGTGTGCCGGCCGAGTCTGAGGTCGGCGTCTATGCGCCGCTCGACGGTGACCAGACGGCTCTCCTCGAGCCGCATGACCTCGATCTCGAGGATGGGACCGACGCGTACGTCGACCAGCGCGGGTCCCTGCCACATGGCCAGGGCGTCGCGGAACAGGTCCGCCGCCCGTGTGTCCTGGCCCTCCTCGCAGGCCGACTGTCCGGCCGTGACCAGCTGTTCGTAGCGGTGGACGTCGACGCTCTCGGGCGGGATCTGCAGCACGTAGCCGCCGTGCCGGGTGGCCAGCACCTCCTTGGCCGTTCCGGGGGCGTCGGGGCCCATCGCGGTCCCCAGGCGGCGGCGGAGCTGGAGGATGTACGTCTGCATGGTGGTCATGGCGCTCTGGGGCATGTGGGCGCCCCAGATCTCCTCCATGAGCATGGACACGGGCATCACCCGGCTGGGGTAGAAGGCGAGCAGGGCGAGCATCTGCCTCGGCTTGCCCGCGGTCGGGACGATCGACACCCCGTTGACCTCAGCGCTCAACGGTCCCAGGACCTGCAACTCCATGGTTTCCTCCCCGTATCGATCGAGTTCCCTCGATGGCTTGAGAGCCGTCGGCCGTTCAGCACGCTAGCCCCGTTCCCGCCACCCCCCTCGGTAGCTCCAGCCAAGTTCGAGTGACCTTCCACAGCCGGGGCCCGCCCCGCCGGGCCGGTCCGCTCAAGAACGCTTGTACGGATGGTGGAACCTGCCTCGTGCGCCCGGCCGCCGCCCCGGCCGGGCGGATATCGTCCGACCGGCCGGGCGCCTCACCCGCGCTCACCAGGTGCCCGGGCGACGAGCACCGCGGGGCCGCCAACGGCCACCGCCGCCCGGCCGGCAGCCGACGGCCATGGCCATGGCGATGGCGATGGCCAGCCGCCCGGCCATCGGCTGCCGGCTGTCGGCTGTCGGCTGCCGGCTGTCGGCTGTCGGCTGTCGGCTGTCGGCTGTCGGCTGTCGGCCAGGAGGGGAGTCACGATGGAGCTGCGGCTGTTGGTGTTTCGCCACGCCGGTGGTTCCCCTGCGGCCTGCCGTGAGCGGCCGCGCCGGTTCCCCGGCGGCTCGCGGATCGCCGGGGGCGTCCGCCGGGCCGGACCGCACCGCGCGGTGGCGCGGTGAGCGTGCCGGGCGGGGGCGCGGCGTCCGCCGCCGGAGCGGACAGCGCCGGGGTTCTTGCCGTGCCCGCCGGGGGGACGGAGTTCCGGCTGCTGGGGCCGGTGGAGATACACGACGGCCGCACGGGCGAGGACATCGTGCCGCCGGGGTCCAAGCAGCGCGCCCTGTTCTCGGCGCTGGTGCTGTGTGCCGGCCGGCTGCTGTCCGCCGAGGAGCTCACCGAGGAGCTGTGGGGCGGGCACCCGCCGTCGAACGCGGGGAACGCGCTGCAGGCGCATGTGGCCCGGTTGCGGCGGCTGCTGCCCGAGCCGCGCCTTGCGGTGCCCGGCCACGAGTGGATCACCACGCTGCCGACCGGCTATCTGCTGAGCCTGGGCCGCGCCACCACCGATGTCGAACGGTTCTGCCGGCTCTCGGCGAAGGGCCGGGCGGCGGCCGCCACCGATCCGCGGTCCGCGGCCCGGCTGCTGCGCGGCGCGCTGGCCCTGTGGCGCGGGCCGGCGCTCCAGGACAGCCGGTACGGGCCGATCTGCACGAGCGAGGCGGACCGGCTGGAGGAGAACCGCCTGAGCGTGCTGGAGACGCTGTACGAGGTGTGTCTGCGCTGTGCGCAGCACGACGAGATCACCGGCGAGCTGGAGAAGCTGACGGCCGATCATCCGCTGCGCGAGCGGTTCTACGACCTGCTGATGGTCGCCCTGTACCGCGGCGGCCGGCAGGCCGAGGCGCTGGGTGTCTACGAGCGGGCCCGGCGCCGTCTGGTGGAGGCCCTGGGGATCGAGCCGGGTCCGGTGCTGCGCGGCCGGCTGGAGGCGATCCTCAACCATGCCCCCGACCTGTCCGTCCCGGCCCGCCCGGACCTGCCGTCCGCTGCGACGACACCGGCGCAGGCGCAGGCGCTGGAACTGGGCGCCGAGATCGCCCGGCTCCAGCAGCGTGTCGAGGAACTGGGCCGCCGCCAGGAGGTGTTGCTGCGCCGCTTCGACGCCCTGGCCACCCGGCTGCCGGGGACGACGTAGCCGCTCGCCGCAAGCCGGAGGCGGCGTGACGGCACGCGGCACGCGGCACGCGGCACGCGGCGTGGGGCGTGGGGTTCGGGGTGCGGGGTGCGGGGCGGTGGACCGTCCAGGAGCGCGGGAGCGGGGCGTGCCGGCTGGTCCTGCTGCACGACTTCACCGTGGGCGGTGACCGCGCCGAGGACGCCGAGTGGGTCCGCCGGGCCACCGACACCAACAGCAGGGCGGAACTCTGCCGGCTGAAGGACCTCGCCGAGCGGTGGGAGCGACTGGATCAGCTGGTGCTGTCCTTCGAGGACAGCATCCGGGTCCAGGGCCCGCCCGAGCCGGTCTACGGCTTCCTCCACCGCGTCGCCGACTGGCCCCGGCTCCTGCCCCGCGTCGCCCGCCTGGAGGTGGCCGAGGACACCCCCGGCGTGCAGGTCATGACCATGGACACGCGGACCGCCGACGGCGCCGCGCACACCACGCAGTCCGTACGCGTCTGCTTCCCAGACAGCGGCCGGATCGTCTACAAGCAGACCCGCACACCGGCGCTGATGCACTCCCACACCGGCCAGTGGTCCGTCGTCCCGGACGCGTCGGGTGTCACCGTCACCTCCCGGCACACGGTCCTGCTGCGGGAGGAGGCCATCGGGCCCGTCCTGGGCGAGGGCACCACCGTGGAACAGGCCCGCCGCTGCCTGCGCCGGGCACTGGGCCACAACTCCACCGCCACCCTCGCCCTGGCCAAGCGGCATACGCAAGCCACCCCACACGGCCCCCCACACGGCCCGGTGACAGCACCGGCTGCGCGCCCGCGCCCGGCGGGCCGGGCACCTCGGTGACCGTGGGCCCGCCGCCCGGCCCACGGCCGGCAGGCAGGCAGGCAGGCAGGCCAGCGGGCCGGACACCTGCCCCGCCCGCCCTGCCCCCCCTGCCTGCCCTGTCCCTCTGTCCCTCTGTCCCTCTGCGGTCCTGCACCCGGCCTACACCCGGGCGCGGGCGGGTTCGGGCAGGGGCAGCAGCCGGGGAGCGGCTCGCCCCCACGGGAATCCGTGGTGCAGGTGGAGCACGGCCTGTGTGCCGGTGTCGGCCAGGACGGCCACGGCGGCCAGCACGCCGGGCACCGGCTCCAGTTCCACAAAGCGCCACCGCGGGTCGGCGTCGTTGTCGGGCGGCCGGAAGCCGGTCACCCCCAGGTCCTCGGCCAGGGTGAAGGAGAACGCGTCGAAGGGCAGTGCGAGGCCGAGGCCGCGGGCCTTGGAGTAGGCCTCCTTCAGTGTCCACAGCCGCAGCACCCGCCGGTCGCGGGCCCGGCCCGGCGCGGCCCGCGCCACCCACCGGCGCTCGTCCTCGGCGAAGGACGCCACGACGGCGTCGAAGCCCTGGCCGCCGCGGTCGAGCCGCTCCACGTCCACCCCGATGCGGTGGCGGCGCACCACGCCGAGCAGGTTGTGGCCGCCCGAGTGGGAGAGGTTGAAGTCCAGCTCCCGGCCCCCGCGCGGCAGCCCCTCGGGCGGTTTGTGCAGGAACGGCCGGCCGCGCGAGGAACGCCAGATCACCGCCTCGGCCTCCGGGATACCGCTCTCCAGTGCCAGGACGCGTCGTACGAGGGCGTGGGCGACGAGGTACTGGCGCCGGTCGCGTTCGAAGAGGAAGCGGCCCGCGGTCTCCCGCTCGTGCTCGTCCAGCCAGTGCGCGGCCAGGATCGCGGTCATGCCGGGGGCGAGTTCCTCGTTGGGGCAGAACCACAGTTTCACCGGCTGCGGCCCCTGCCGGGCAGAGGTGTGCCGCCCCGGGTCCTGGCCGGTCATCCGGCCCGCTCCGTACCGGACGCCGGGGTACCGGACACCGGAGAGCCGGACGCCGGGGTGGCGGGGGCCGGGGTGGCGGGGGCCGGGCCGGACGCCGGGGTGGCGGGCGCCGGGCCGGACGCCGGGGTGGCGGGCGCCGGGCCGGACGCCGGGGTGCCGGGGGCCGGGGTGCCGGGGGCCGGGTCCAGCCACAGCGGCCGGCGCAGGAACGCCGAGGGCGGCGGTACGGCGGCCGGTGTCCCGGCACCCGGACCCGGTTCCAGCGCGGCCCAGTCGACGTCGAGCCCGGACAGCCACAGCCCGGTGAGCTGCCGGAGGTGTCCGCCCCGCCACAGCGCGGCCAGGTAGGCGCCGGTCTCCGGCAGGGCGCCCAGGCCCATCGGGTCGCCGCCGTGCCCGCGCAGGTCGGCGTAGCGGACGTCGCCGCCGGCGGCCGGGTGTCCGGCGAAGCGGCGCAGCCCGGCGACGAGCCGGGGCAGGTCGGTGACGAGCAGCGCGATCCGGCAGGGCAGGGCGGCCCGGCCGGTGCGCAGGGCCCGCGCCACGTCGGCGAGGACCGGCCCGCCGGCCGCGCCTCCGCCTCCGCCTCCGCCGTCGCCGTCGCCGTCGGGCGGTGGGGTGGGCCGGGTGAGCCAGTCGGCGAGCCTGGCGGCGGTGGCGGCGAGGTGGGCGGGCGTGGGCGCGGACACCACCACCAGTTCCTCGCGGCCGGGGGTGTCCTCCGGTGCCGGGGGGCGGTGCGCCGGCGGGGGCGCGAGGTGTTCCTGGAGGACGACGCGTGCGGTGAAGCCGCCGTCGGCCGCCACCTCGACCGTGGCGGTACGGGGCGTCGGGCGCCCCTGTCCGTCGCGGGGGCGCGGCCACGGCCGGGCGGTGGGCCGGCTGGCCGCGGGGGCGAGGGTGCCGTGGCCGAGCTGGAGCACGGCGGCGGTCAGGGCCGCCAGTCCGGTGGCCGCCCCGGCGTCGCCGATGCGGCGCACGGTCGCCTCGCGGGTCTCGTGCAGGCCGGCGGCAGGCGCGGGCGCGGGGGGCGGGGCGAATCCGCTGGAGGTGGCGCGGATGACGGCATACACCCGGTCCCCGTCCGCGAGCGCCCGGCGCAGCGGTTTGACGACGGCCGCGCCGACGCCCTCCCCCGCGGCGTCCCGGGCCCGTGAGGGGTGCAGCAGCAGTTCGGCGGCGCCGACGACGGCGGCGGCGCATTCACCGCGGCGCAGGGCCTGCACGGCGAGGTGGAGGGCGGTCAGGGCCGAGCACTGGGCGGTGTCGACGGCCTGCCCGGGCCCGCTCAGGCCGAGCAGCGCGGCCAGCCTGCCGGGCAGGCCCCAGTGGCCGCTGCGGGGCACGGCGGGCCGGCCGCGGCTGAAGGACGCGGCGGCCAGCAGCGCGTAGTCGCCGGCGCTGGCGCCGACGAAGACACCGACCGCGCGCGGGGTGCCGTCCGGGCCGCGCAGCGCGTCCAGCCGGGCTCCGGTGCAGCCCGCGTCCTCCAGCGCTTCCCAGGCGGTCTCCAGGAAGAGCCGCTCCTGCGGGTCCGTCAGAGCGCCTTCCTCGGGGGCGAACTGGAAGAACTCCGCGTCGAAGTCGGCGGCACCGTCCAGGAAGTGCCCGCGCTGCCCCTCCTCCAGGGGGGAAGGGCCGGGCCGGCCGGCGGGCGCGTCCGAGGAGGTGTCACGGCCCTCGCGGAGGTTGTCCCAGAAGACGTTCAGGTCCGCCGCCGCAGGGTAGCGCCCGGCAAGGCCGACGACGGCGTAACCGTCCTCCACACCCGGGATGTCACCGCCCGCCGCCGGTACGGCCCCGGCCCCGGCCCCGGAGGGAAGGACCGGCCCGCACTCCGCCACGACGGGCGGAAAAGGCCGGGACACCGGTGCCCCCGGTGCGGGCGGTGCGGGCGGTGCGGGCGGAGACACCGATGCCCCCGGTGCCGCCGGGGACACAGGTGCGGCCGGGGACACAGGTGCCGCCTGGGACAGGGGCGCGGCCGGGGATACCGCAGGGGACACCGGTGGGGGCGGGGACACAGGTGCCGCCTGGGACAGGGGCGCGGCCGGGGACAGGGGCGGGGCCGGGGACGGGGGCGCGGCCGGGGGTACCGCAGGGGACACCGGTGGGGGCGGGGACGGGGGTGCGGGCCGGGGGGTTTCGGGTCCGCGCCGTGTCTGCCGCGTCAGCAGGCGGGTGGCCTGCTCGCGGTCGAGGGTTCCGGCCCTGAGCCGGGTGAGGATCTCGCGTTCGTCCATCGTCCGCGGCCGTCAGGCGCGCCGGGGCAGCAGTTCGAGCGCCTCGTCGACGGAGATCCGGTGGTCGGACACGGCGTCGAGGAGGGCAGCGAGTCCGATCGCCCCGGCGGCCGTACCGGACACCGGGACCTGTACCGGAAGCGAGACCGCGGGGACAGCCGCAGAAGCGGCCGCGAACGCGGGTGCGAACGCGGGTGCAGAAGCGGACACGGACGCGGGGGCGGGTGCGGGTGCGGGGACGGGGACGGTGGCGGACGCGGGTGCGGGGATGGCCGCGGGTGCGGGGACGATGGCGGCCGCGGGGGCGGCGACTGATGCGGATACGGGTGCCGGGACGGATGCGGATGCGGGTGCGGTGGCGGTGGCGGTGGCGGCGATGTGGGCGGCCAGCGCCGCGAGGCTGGTGTGGTCGTAGAGCGTGACGGGCCGCTCCCGCAGACCGTAGATGCGCCTGACCTCCGCCACGAACTCCGCCCCCAGGATGGAGTCCACGCCCAGGAGACTGAAGGCGGCCGTGGTGTCGATGTCCCACGGGTCGCAGCACAGGGTGCGGGCCAGTTCCTCGCGCAGCACGTCGAGGACCGCTTGCTTCGTGAACGCGGGCCCGGGCCACAGGAGCGCCGCCGGAGCGGGAGCCTGCCGGCCGCGGGCCGGGGGGCCGGAGGGAGCCGCGTGCGGGGTCTGCCGCTCGCCCGCCACGTACCGGGCGAACGCGAGGGGGGTGGGGTGGTCGAACAGGGCGTCGGCCTTGACGTCCGTGGCGTAGCGGGTGTTGACGGTGGCGACGAACTCGACGGTCAGCAGCGAGTCGAGTTCCAGCGACCGGAACGTCTGCCCGGGGTCGATCTTCTCGGCCTTCAGCCGCAGCACGGCGGCGAGGATCTCCACGAGTCCGGTCAGCAGATCGGCCGGCGGGGCGGGGAGCGGGGCGGCCGGGAGCGGCCGGCTGTCATCGATCATGTGTGACTCCAAGGGACGGTCCGTCCCGGCCGGCCGGCGACGGACGCTGCTGGGGGTGCGGGACGCGGCCGCCGGACGCGGCCGCCGGGGGCGGCGGGCACCGCGCCGAGGGGCGTGGCCGTTCAGGGCCGCTTCACCAAGGCCCCGCCCCCGGCCGGGGCGGGCCGGGGCGGGGCGGGGCGGCCGTGGGCGTCCCCGGGGATGCTCCGCCGCCGGGGACGGCGGCAGGCCCTCCCGCCACCCGCCCGCGTCGCGCCGGAGCCGGGGGCAGGACGTAGGCCGCTGCCGGACAGGACCGGCGCGGGCCGCCGCCCGCGCATCCGTGCGTCCGCCCCGGGGGCCGGAGCGGCGCCCGTACCGCCCCCGGCCCGGATCCCGCCCGCCTGCCCCGGGAGAGGTCACGCGCTGCTGAGGGCATGACGGCCGGTCAGCCGACGCGGGTGAGGCGCTCGTTGCGCACCGGCGTATCGAGCGCCGGCTCCGGACCGGCCACCAGGATCGAGCGCTGCAGCCGGCGCAGCCCGGCCGAGGGCTCCAGGCCCAGCTCGCGGACCAGGGCGTTACGCAGCCGCTGGTAGACGTCGAGGGCCTCACTGCGCCGGCCCGAGCGGTGCAGGGCCAGCATGAACTGGCCGTGCAGCTTCTCATGGGTTGCGTAGCGGCTGACCAGGACGGTGAGCTCGCCCAGCAGTTCGCGGTGGCGGCCCAGCCGCAGATCGGCCTCGATACGCTGATCGAACGCGCACAGCCGGGTCTCCTCCAGCCGCCTGGTCTCCATCCCCAGCTGCGGGCCGGTCTGTATGTCGGCCAGAGCGGCGCCGGTCCACAGCGCGAGGGCCTCGCGCAGGTGGCGGGCCGCGCCGGCGAAGTCACCGGCGTCCATGGCCCGGTACCCGCTGCCGGCCAGCCGCTCGAACTCCCCGACATCGCTGGCACCGCCCCAGGTGTCGAGCCGGTACCCGCCCGGCGTGGTGACCAGCACATCCTTGGCCGTACGCGCCGGGGCGCCCGCCGCGTCGCGCGCCAGGGCCGCGGAGATGAGCTCACGCAGCTGCAGCACGTAGGTCTGCAGCGTGGTGCGCGCACTGCGCGGGGGCCGCTCGCCCCAGAGTTCCTCGATCAGCGCGGCGACCGGCACCACCTGGTCGGCGTGCAGGGCCAGCAGCGCCAGGACCTGGCGCGGTTTCGGCGCCGTGGGAGTCACCGAGACCCCGTTCTCCCGGACGTCCAGCGCGCCCAGTACAGCGATGTCCATGCCGTCCCCCTCATTTGCTGCATGAAGTCCTGCACGAGTGCGAGCAAGTGGTCAGTCCTTTTCGCGCCTGGTCCCGGCGGAGCCGCTGCCGGCATGCCCCCCAGTAAAAAACGGCACGGACGGTTTGTCAATATCAAACCGTCCGTGCTGTTTTTTGTTCGCGCGACCGCCTCCGGCCCCACCCCGCAGACACGCCCCGGCAAACCCCCCGGCCACCGGGACGGCCGACGGCAAACGCGGGCACTTCACCGCACGCGGAGACCCACCGGCCTACCGGCGCGGGCACTTCACGGCGGGGAGACGCACGGGCGCACCGGCGCGGGCACTTCACCGCACGCGGAGACGCACAGGCGCACCGGCGCGGGCACTTCACCGCACGCGGAGACGCACAGGCGCACCGGCGCGGGCACTTCACCGCACGCGGAGACGCACAGGCGTACCAGCGCGGGCACTTCACGGCGGGGAGACGCACAGGCGCACCGGCGCGGGCACTTCACGGCGCGGAGACGCACGGGCGCACCGGCGCGGGCACTTCACCGCACGCGGAGACGCACAGGCGTACCAGCGCGGGCACTTCACCGCACGGAGGCGTACGGGTGTCCGGGTGTACGGGCAGGGGGCTTCCCGGCGGGGAGAGGTACGGGTGTCCGGGTGTGTGCGGGTGGAGTGCGCAGGGCCGGAGCGGTCCGGCAGGGTGTTACCGCCGCGGCCCGCTGTCGCCGGCGTCCCCGGGCACCAGGGCGTGCGGGGCGGTCAGCCGGGGCAGCAGCAGGCCCCACAGCCCCGTGACCTTCCGCTCGGAGAGCCACGCCCGGTCCGTGCCGGCGAGCACCTCGAAGCCGACCGTGGCGGCCACGACGGCGGTCGCGGCGTCATCCGCGGAGACCCCCTCGGCCAGCCAGCCGTCCCGTTCGGCGCGCAGCAGCGTCTCCTCCACCCAGCGCTGCCACTCCCCCCGCAGCGAGGAACCCTCCCGGCGGCGCGGACCGCCGCCCAGCTCGAACCCCGCCCGCACCACGACGTCATCGGCGATCCGGCCCATCAGGCCGTACGTCGCCTCCACCAGCACCCGCAGAGGGCCGCCGTCCTGGCGCAGGGCATCACGCACGACCTGCCGCATCCCTTCCAGCGCCTCGGCCTCGACCGCCTGCGCCAGCGCCTTCTTGCTCGCGAAATGGAAGTGCAGCGCACCGTTGCTGACCCCCGCCCGTCTGCTGATCGCCGACAGCGAAGCGGGCGCGAAGCCCTCCTGCGCGAACACTTCGGCCCCGGCACGGATGAGTGCCCCGCGGGTACGGGCCGCGCGCTCCTGCTTGACCATCGGCTGTCTCCTGGCTGGCACTGCGGTCCCGCGGCACCCCCGGCAACAGGGCGTGCGGCGTCCGGTGGATCATCGGTTCGCTCATCACACGAGGGCGGGTCGGGCGTGTCCGCGCACGGGCCGGCGCGCCACGCCCCACCCGCGCAGCACCGGACCCGGACGGACCGGCCACGCACCGGACGCCGACAGCCCGCCGCCCGGCGACACGGCCACGTCACCGGCCGTGTCACCGGCCGGTGACGTGGCCGGCCAGGCCGTGCCCCGGCCGCGCGGCCGGGGCACCCCGCCCCGGCCCGGCACACCGTGACCGCCCGCCCGCCCGGGGGAACCCCGGCTCCGGCACCGCGCCGACGCCGACGCTGGCACTGGCACTGGCACTGGCACTGGCACTGGCACTGGCACTGGCACTGGCAGACCGTCCCCGCACCCGCGTCCCCGCAGGTGCGTCCACGCGCGCGCCAGGCCCGTACCGGCGGGCACACCGTCCCTCACGACGCACCCACCACCGTAGGCCTTGCCACCGACCAGCCGGCGCAGGGCCCCCGCCCGCGCCGCACGCAGGAGTCCGCCCCCGGCCCGCGCCCCGGCACACACCCAGCGGCACCACGCCAACCCCGCCCCGCCCCGCCCCCGCCCGGCCCCGCCCGCGAAACCCCGGCACGCCACCGAGGACACCCACGCCCCGGACACCGGCAGACACCGCCCGCAGGCCCCGCCCCGCCCCCGCCCGGCCATCACACCAACGGGGTACGGCCCGTCCCCCCACCGGCCCGGCACCCGCCACACGCCGCCCCGGACCGCCCTGGCCCCGCCGAAGAGACCCGGACCGCGCGGCCGCCCGGCCCCACCGCCGGGACCCGGACGCGGGGCGGACCGCTCCGCTTACGGGCCGCCGCGCCGCCCCCCACCTGCCGCGCCGCGCCCGCCCTCCCGCCGCACGCGGCCCAAGCCCGCACACCGGCCCCCGGTGCCGCCCCCGCACACCGGACGGCACCCGCCACGCCAGACCCCTTCCGCGACAGACCGAAGGAGATCCCGCCCCCGCTCCCGGCCCGGCAGCCGGCCGCACGCTCCGCCGTACCGCGCAGCCGCTCCCCCTCACCGCCAACTCCCCGGCGGCCGGCAGCCATCACGCCCCCCGCACCAGCCCGGCCCGCCCCCCGCACCAGCACCGCCGGCCGGCCCCGCCGCCCGGACAGCCGGGCCGCCGCACAGCACGAACAGCACGAACAGCACCACGGCAACGGCCGCCAGTCCCCTCCCACCGGCCCCACCGCACTCCACCCGCAGCACCGGGGCCGCTCCACCACGCCCGTCCATGGATCCCTCCCGCCGGCCATGCTCCACCGCCGCCCTGGAGAAAACCCTTGGTTCCGCTTGAGCCCCGCCCGGCCCGCCGCGCCCGCACCCTCACCCCGCCCAAGTGCGCGGCAACCGCCGCCCGCACCCCCCGGACACACCCCACCGCACACCCCCCCGTTCCGGATTAGCGGAGTCCCGGCTACCGCTAGAAACAAAACCGGTTGGTATGTATGTTGGGGCGCCCAGAGGGCCCCAAGGCCCCCGCCAGGGGGCCGGACGGCCCACCTCCCACAGTCGTGTTCAAGGGGGATCAATGACCGCGAGCACATTCCAGGTCGAACACCCAACGCTCCGCACAGCACCGCCGAAAGCCCTCACCGGGGCCTCCAGCCTCCCCGGCGCCTTCGACCACCTCGCCCTCACCACCACCGTCCCCAAAGAGTTCGTCCACCGCGCAGCGGTCGCGGAAGTCCTGCTCACCGGCTGGGAACGCACCGACGACACCCGCTTCACCGTCAGAGCCCAATGGCCCCGCGCCCACAGCTTCTTCACCGCCGTCGAAGGCCGCCACGACCCGCTCATCGCAGCCGAAACAATCCGCCAGGTCGGCTCACTCCTGGCCCACGCAGAATTCGGCGTCCCCCTCGGCCACCACTTCCTGATGTGGGAACTCAACATCGCCGTACACCCCGAACAGCTCCACATCGGCGCCGCCCCCGCCTCCCTGGAACTCGACATCACCTGCCCCGACATCAAACGCCGCGGCCGCACCCTGGCAGCCCTGCGCTACGAAGCAGTGATCCGACGCGACGGACAACCCCTCGCCACCGGCAGCGCCTCCTACTCCTGCGCCTCCCCCACCGTCTACCAGCGCCTCCGCACCCCCCACACACCCCCCACCACACACCCCCGCCTCCCCCTCACCGCCCCCGTCGCACCACAAACCGTCGGACGCACATCCCCCACCGACGTCGTCCTCACCCCCCTCACCACACCCCACCACTGGCAACTACGCCTCGACACCCGCCACCCCGTCCTCTTCGACCACCCCGTCGACCACGTGCCCGGCATGGTCCTGATCGAAGCCGCCCGCCAGGCCACCGCAACCGTCCTGCCCCACCCCCTCCTCCCCCTCTCCCTCACCAGCACCTTCCACCGCTACGCCGAACTCCACACCCCCTGCATCATCAAAGCCACCCCCACCCCCAACCCCGGCCCCAACCCCGGCCCCCACACACCCGTCCAGATCACCGGCCACCAAAACGGCCAACCCGTCTTCCACTGCACCGTAACCCCCACCCCCCACTGACCAGCACAAACCACCCCACCCCACCCCACAGACACCAACCAACACACCAGGCACCCACACCACCACCCCACACCCAACAACCCACCCCCCCCCACAGACACACCCCCAGCACCCCAGCACCCCAGCACCCCAGCACCCGAGCCGGTCTCCCCCTCCAGCCCGCACCCAGCCCCCAGCCCCAACTGCCGGAAGCCGGACCCAACACCCCCACAGACACACCCCCAAGGCAGACCCGACACCCCCGGCACCCCCACCCCCCGCTGCCGGAAGCCGGACCCAACACCCCTCAGGGCAGGCCCAACACCCCCGGGACGGGAACCCAACACCCCCCAGGCACAGGTCAGGCACCCCGGGAGAACCCCCGCCACCGAAAAACCAAGCCCGCCGGACCCCCGGGAGCCCCCCACACCCGCGGGCGCAGGTCAGGCACCCCGGGGGAACCCCCGCCACCCAAGCCCGCCAAGACCACACACACCGGGAGCAGGCCCGACACCCCCCAACACCCCCGCGGGCAGAACCCCACACCCCCGCAGGCACACACCCCCAAAGACACGGCAACAAAACAACAGCGCCAGCCAGGAACAAACCAGCCACTACGACAGCCCCAAACCCCACCACCACACACACCACACACGAGCCAGCCCGAGCCAGCCCGAGCCAGCCCGACCCAGCCCGACCCAGCCCGACCCAGGCCAGGGCAGCCCGAGGCAGGCCGAGGCAGGCCGAGGCAGGCCGAGGCAGGCCAGGGCAGCCCGGAGCAGACCGGCGCGGCGGACATCACCCACACGAACCGGCCGCACCCCCACCCCCGGACAACCCACCACACCACCCGGGAAAGCACACCCCCACCACCCCACCACCCCACACCCCAGCACCCCGGCACCCCGGCACCCCGGCACCCCAACACCCCGGCACCCCAGCACCCCAGCACCCCAGCACCCCAGCACCCCAGCCGGTCTCCCCCTCCAGCCCGCACCCACCCCCGGCACCCGCACCCCGGCCCCCCGCTCACCGCACCCGGCACAGCGGACCACCCCACCCCCCACCCCACCCCCGCTGTAATATACGTACTAGGCGGTTTCTTTACCGGAGCCCGTCAGCCACGACACACACGGGGAGACCGCATGGCAAAACAGGACCGGGCCATCCGCACACACCGAACCATCCTCCTCGCCGCAGCCAAAGTATTCGAAGAACGCGGCTACCAAGCCGCCACCATCTCCGAAATCCTCAACTGCGCCGGAGTCACCAAAGGAGCCCTCTACTTCCACTTCCGATCCAAAGAAGAACTCGCCCTCGGCGTCCTCGACGCCCAGGACAACCACTTCCACATCCCCCGCAGACCCTGCAGAACACAAGAACTCGTCGACATCGTCATGCTCCACGCCCACCGCCTCCAGACCGACCCCATGGTCCGCGCCAGCGTCCGCCTCGCCATGGACCAAATGGCCACCACCCTCGACCGCACCGGCCCCTTCCAACGCTGGAGCCAACTCATCCAGGAAATCCTCGAAAACGCCCAAACCCAAGGCGAACTCCTCCCCCACATCCACCCCCCCACCACCTCCGACGTCATCGTCGGCTCCTTCGCCGGCATCCAATCCATGTCCCAAGCCTTCACCGACTACAACGACCTCACCACCCGAGCCACCCACCTCCTACGCCACCTCCTCCCCACCATCACCCAACCCCCCATCATCACCAACCTCCACCTCACCCCCACCCGCGGCGCCCACGTCCACCAAGAAACCCAACAACCCCAAAACCAACCCACAACCACAACCACAACCAGCTAGCCAAACCACAGCCCGCTGAACCCCAAACACCCCGCCCGCGCACTTCAAGGACACACCGGCACACCCTCACCCAGCGGACCCCACGGCGCCGGCGCCCACTGGCCGGTTGCACCCACAACTCCCCCGCCACCGACCACCAAGAGGGCCCCAACATGAAAAGACTGGCCGGCAAAACAGCCCTGGTCACAGGAGCCAGCCGCGGAATCGGCCGGGGCATCGCACGCAAACTGGCCCAGGAAGGAGCCCTCACCGCAGTCCACTACGGCACCAACGAACAAGCCGCCCAGGAAACCCTCCGCCTCATCACCCAAGAAGGCGGCCACGCCTTCCCCATACGCGCCGAACTAGGCACCCCCAACGACATCAACACTCTCTACACCCAACTCCAAAACGGCCTCACTCAACACGGGAAAAAAAACCAACTCGACATCCTCGTCAACAACGCGGCAGCCAGCGGATCCGCCCGCATCCACGAAGTCACGCCCGAACTCTTCGACCACCTCTTCACCATCAACACCAAATCACTCCTCTTCCTCGTCCAACGAACCCTCCCCCACATCCCCAACGGCGGCCGCATCATCAACATCTCCTCCGCAGCGACCCGCATCGCCTACCCCGAATCCATCGTCTACTCCATGACCAAAGGCGCCCTCAACACCTTCACTCTCGCCCTCGCTAAAGAACTCGCCCCCCGCGCCATAACCGTCAACACCATCAACCCCGGATATATAGAAACCGACATGAACAAACGCAAACGCACCACACCTGCAGCCACCACTCACCTCGCCAACCAGTCCGCCTTCAACCGCCTCGGCCAACCCACCGACATCGCCGACATCACCGCCTTCCTCGCCTCCGACCAATCCCGCTGGATCACCGGCCAACACCTCGACGCCAGCGGCGGCACCCACCTTTAACGCCAGGGGGTGCGCTCGCTGTTTCTTGTGTCGCGTCTGGGCTCGGACGCCGACACCCTCGAAGCCGCCCGGCAGGCGGGAGTGGAGCACATCGTGCTGGTGTCGTCCATCACCGTCCAGACCCACCCGCACCTCGGCCCCGCCGACGAGAACCTTGCGGTGGAGCAACTGCTCAAGGAAACCGGCATGGCCTGGACGATCCTGCGGCCGACGCAGTTCGCGTCGAACGCCCTGATGTGGGCTGCGTCCATCCGTGGCCGCGAGACCGTCCGCGCGCCGTACGCCGAGACCGCGCTGCCGACCATCCACCCCGCGGACATCGCATCGGTGGCACGGATGGCACTGACCGAGCCCGGCCACCACGGACGCACGTATGCCTTGACCGGGCCAGAGCCGATAACCGCCCGACAGCAGGTCGAGGCCATCGCGGCAGTACTGGGTCGGGAGGTTCCCTTCGCCGAGATCAGCCGTCGGCAGGCCCACGCGCAGATGGTCGCGGTCTTCGGGGTCAAGGCCGCGGACGCGGTGCTCGACGTCACTGGTGGAGACGTGAACCCCGAGCTGCTGATGGTGCGCGACACGGTTTCTCAGGTCACCGGAACGCCAGCTCGCCCGTTCCGGCAGTGGGCTTCGGAGAACGCCGACGCCTTCCGTTGAATCGCCAGGGCCTGAGCACGTTCATCCGTACCCAGGTGCGCATTTTCAGGAGTACGCCGACACCCGTTCCCAAACCGTGGACCTCATGGCCTCGAACGCGTGGAATGGCCCGGCGGAACGGGTCATGTGGCCCCGTTCAATGATCTTCGAGGTCCCTCGTGAACGAGTCGATCGGCGCCAGGAGGTGGCCGTCGTAGCGTGCTTGTCGCCGCGTTGGGCGAGCCGTCACACGACTGATCACGAGCTGCCCAGTCTCGTGACCGGGTCGCCGATCCGTACCGTGCCGGGTTCGAGGACGTCCAGATATACCCCGACGCACGACAGCCGGCCCAGGTCGAAGACCGGTATGCGGTGCTCGCGGGCGACGGCACGCATGATGCCGGGGTCGGCTGGCAACTCTTCCTGAGCGAGCGTGGGGATCACGCACCGGGGTGTGGGCACCACGACCCGGAAGAGAGCCTCGCCGATGCGCAGATGGGAATGTATCCAGGCATCCTCGGGGAATCCTGGCCCGTCGTGCGGGTCGACGACCAGGTTGGGGCGGAAGCGGCGCGGGTCGAAGTCCCCCGTGGGGTACGTGGCGCGCAGCCGTGCCAGGGCAGCTGTGGTGACGAGGTGGACTGTGCCGTAGTCGAAGAAGGTCCCCGGTGCGACCTGGCCGGAGGTGATGGCCGCGCCGGTAGCGTCGGTGGTTGCTGTGCTCCGGAGGGCGTCTGGGACACCACCCTCGTATTCGGGCACTGCCCGTTCGAGCACGCCGCCGTGCTCCCGTGGGGTGTCCGACAAGGAAACGTGGCGACCCAGCAGCTTGGACAGCCGCGCGTCCAGGTCAGGGTCTCCGGCCGACTGGACGATTCCGTCCGGCAGCTCGACCATGACCGTGTCGGTGCCGTTCAGCGTGGCGCGGCAGCGGAGCAGCGGGCCCCACTTGCGGGGGTGCTTGGCGCTGCCGACCGTGCCCGAATCGTCGAGAACGGCGGACACCCGGTCTCCGCGCAGCCCGCGTTCGGTGACCGCCACGCTTGTCAGAGCCTCGCCGAGCATGGACTTCACCGGGTACCGGCGTAACGCCGTCACGGTTCCCATGGATCAATCATGGGCGCTGTCACACCGCCCCGCGTGCGTTTCAGACCAGGGTGATCGCGACTCTGCCGGCGACCGTACGGCACGTGCGCGCGATGGCTGGTGTCCGCAGAGGTCGTGTGCGGGTGACCCCGTGTGGCGATGAGCAGGCGTGTCATTACGGACCACTTCGCGACGCAGGCAGCCGGAGATGTTGCGTTCCGAGATCATCGACGTGATGCGCACCACTCTCCGGGTGCTTGGGGTCGGGCATGCGCGATCATGATCTGAATGGAGTCTCGTTTTCTTGGTATCGCTGATCTGGTGGAAACCCCGTCGGTCGCGGTCGTGGTCGACGTCATGCGTGCTTTCACCGTGGCTGCCTGGGCCTTTGCTCAGGGGGCGGAAAAGATCGTTCTAGCTGAGTCGCTGGACGACGCCCGGGCCCTCAAGGCTCGCCACCCGGACTGGGTGGCGCTCAAGGACGGGCCGCCCGCGCCCGGGTTCGACATGGTCAACTCGCCGGGCCTGCTGCGCTCTGTTGACCTCGGCGGACGGACCGTTGTGCAGAAGACGACGGCAGGGACGGTCGGCGCCCTTGCGGTCAAGGAGGCGCCGCTGGTGCTGTGCGCCAGTTTCGTGGTGGCGGAGGCAACGGCGCAGCTCTTGCGGACGCGCAAGAGCGACAGTGTCACGTTCGTGGTCACTGGCGACGATGGGCAGGCCGATGAAGATATGGCGTGTGCTCAGTACATCGCTCGGAGGGCCACCGGGTCTGGGACGGATGCTGCCGGGTTTCTCCGCCGCGCTGCAGAGTCGCGCGCTGCCGCCGAACTGACGGAGGGGGTGCGCCAAGGCGTCCATCCTGATGACGTTGCGCTCTGTCTTGAGGTGGACCGGTTCCCCTTTGCCATGGTGGCGACCTTGGAAGGCTCGCTCATGGTCCTGCGTCCACGAGCGATGCCTTCGCTGACTGACGAGGACCCGGTCCGATAGCTGGTGAGGTCCACTTTCAACCTGCGCGAGCGAGCACCTGGTCGGGCTTGCGGCAGGAACTGCATGTCCCGATGGCTGTGGTTCGGAGCGGCGGCAGGCGGCTGAACCGGGTTGTTGCGGCGGCGACTTCGCCGAGCCGGTCCGCGCTGCCGTGGGCAAGTGTCTGCGCCAAGTGGGCGTACAGGCGCAGCCGTACGCCGCGCTGTCCCGGGCCCCCCGGTCGTACGGTCGCCGGCGGCGATCGCCCACTGGTCGGCGACAACGGCCTGGAGGGCGCCCGCGGTCGCGTCGGCGGCGGCCGCGATGTCCACGACCACGAGGCCGGCCGTGCCACACGTACTTCCTGGAGCGGCTCCCTACCCAGGACGACGGGCGGAGGCAGCGAGTTCACCCGGCGTTGTGTCCTCACCCCACCGGGTACACCCCTGCTTCGGGTTGCCGACGGTGGTGAACGGGCCTGCGGCACAAGCGCGACGGCGGTCCGCCGCAACGGGTGGGCGCGGGAGCGGTCGGCCAGGCATGCCGAGGCGCGACCTGCCGTGGTCGGGGTCATGGGGTGTCCCATCACCGTGGTCGGGCTGTTGGTCGGGGCGACGATTCAGGGGGTGTCACCGGAATAGTAGAAGCGGCAGCTCACCCCCGGGCCCGGTGTACGCGGATCGCCGGGGCGTGGGTCGTAGAGCGCCCGCCCGCCGGGAAACTTCCCCAGTTCGGTGGGCAGGGCGACGCCGTCGTCGACCTCCTCTGGCCGCCAGCCCGTGATGTCCAGCAGCAGGCCGTCCAGCGGCCCGCCTGTGAGCGTGGCGTAGGTCTGCCACGGGCGTGGGCCCGGGTCGGGGTCGTCGTGGTCGTGGCCGTAGACCCGGCCGCGCAGCAGCTGTTCGTCGCCGTTCATGGCGTCCAGCCTTCCAGCCGCCACTGACATTGATACGCGTAAGCGGTTCCGATGATCGTGGCTCTGCCACTGACTGACTGACTGACGCGGCGCGGGCTGGTGGGGTAACGGCGGCCTGGCCGCGCGGCAGGGCCAGTGGGAAACTCGGCGGTCGGCATGATCAGCGACTTCGGGGCCATGAGTATCCGCTCGGCGAGGTCCGACGCGACCATCACCCGGCCTACCCCCGTCACCGGTACGCGACGCCCTCGAAACCGAGCTTGTTCCTCGACGCTCAGGCTTCGGGGTCGAGCAGGCTGACCATCGCGGCCGTCGCGAGGAAGCCGGTGGGCGGACAACGGCGCGCAGGCTCTTGGCCGTTGGGCGCGGCAAGTGAGATCGTCCGGAGGTGACCGACGCTGCTGGGGAAACGATTTCCGCACGACCGGACGACCGGGGTGCGTCCGGCCTGCGCTTCGCGGTGGAACTCGTCGCCTGGGTGGCGACCCCCTGGGCGCTGGCCGGCCACTCATGGCTGCTTGCCGCCCTGTCCGTGGTGTTCTTGATCGGCCTTCCCACGTGCCTGTCCACTCCGGGTGACAAGGCACATGTGATCATCCCAGTTCCGGGCTGGGTCACGATCCTTCTGGTGCTTCTCCAGCTTGCCTCGGCCGTGGCTTCCTCGTGGCTGGCCTGGCCCGCGTGGGCGGCGTGTCTGGTGACCCTGTTGGCCGCCGCCACCCTCGTCACGGAGCGCCGACGCTGGCGATGGCTGGCCTCCGGCGAACCAACTCGTCGGCTGAGGCGCTCGTCCACCGACTGAGGCACTCAGGCCGCCGTCTGCGCGCCCGCGTCGGTATGACTTACCAGCCATCTCATGGGGCTGGTGAGGACGCCCGTATCTGCCGAGACGCCCCAGCCCGGCCCACCGGAGTCATGGCGTGTGAGCAGCCAGGGTTCACGTGTCGGAGTGTCGTCAAGGCTCCGCGTCAGGACGGGGCGAGGACGCAGAACGCGTGGCCCTCCGGGTCGGCCAGGCACGTCCACGGGACGTCGCCCTGGCCCACGGCGGCAGGCGTCGCACCGCAAGACCGCAGGCGCGCGACCGGCTCCGCCTGATCGGCCACAGAGGTGGTGGCGAGATCGAGGTGCAAGGGGTTCCTTGTCGTCTTGAGTTCCGGGACGGCAACGACATCGACGCAGACAGTGGCAGGGTCCAGCCAGTCGAAGCCGACGGGTTCAACGGCGATCACGCCGGGTTCCTCGTCGATGGCACACCAGCCGAGCGCCTCCTCCTTCCCCGGCACCGGCCGACCGCCGGGGCATCGAGAGCCTCTATGTGCACCAGAACAGGTTGCAGTGCCCTGCCTGCGATCCTCTGCGCCCGCTCTGCAATGACCTTCGCAAGCACCGTCGCCAGACTGAGATCAGCTCGCTCACCAGCCGCGGTGCTCTGCTCGCCAACCAAAGAGTCGGTGTGTGAAGGCGGATGACGCGTGCGGGCCCTGTGCGCTGGTCGTTGTGCAAGAGGCCCCACTGCGGTCCGGAACGAGGCCTGCGATGGCCTGGTAGGCGGCGGGCAGCCGGTCTCGGCGGTGGTCCAGCGGGTCGGTTGCCGCAAGCGTTTGTGTCGACGAGGGCGTGTTCGGCGGTTGCGTGCTCAGTGTGAACCGCCGGATGCCCGGCCCGTGTTCAGCCGGGCATCCGGCCGTTGGCGACGGCGACGTTTACGGTACGGAGACGGTCGGCACCGTCTGCACCCTGCCCCGGGGACGCGGCGAAGACCAGCTCGGGCTCTCCGGTGCGTCCGTGGGGGCACTCGGCTGTCTCCAGGCCCGGTGGGAAGGCCCCGGAACGCGGGCCCACACGCCCCTAGAGGTCGCGTCGCACGAGGAACGCCGCCAGCGCCCGTAGCTCGTCGCCGACCGTGCCCCGCACCGAGACGTCCGCCAGTGCGACCTGCGCCGCCGAGATGTGCCCCCGTGCCTCGTCCAGCGCCGCCGCCCGGCCGCCCGCCGCCGCGACGAGTACGGCCGCCTCCTGTGGGTCCGCTCCCGACTGCAGCAGCGCGGCCAGACGCCGCGCCTCAGGGGATGGAGAGTCGAGCGCAGCCAGCACGGGGAAGGTCTTCTTGCGCTCCCGAAGATCGCCGTGAACGGGTTTGCCGGTGACCTCGGGGTCGCCCCAGATGCCCAGCAGGTCGTCGACGATCTGGAAGGCCAGCCCGAGACGGCGGCCGGCCCGGTCGAGAGCGGCGACCGCGGACGGCGGGCCGCCGCCGAGCAGGGCGCCGAGCGCGGCCGCGCAGCCCAGCAGCGCGCCTGTCTTGCGCTCGGCCATCGTCCGGTACTCCGCCGGTCGCACACGCCCCGGCCCCGTCCAGGGGCGTGCGGCGAACAGCAGGTCGTCCGCCTGCCCGCGCACCAGATCGCCCAGCGCCGCCGACAGCATCCGCAACGCGGACGCACCCCCCTCGGTGGCGGCGAGCGTCTCTACGGCCAGCGCGAACAGGGCGTCGCCCGCGAGAACCGCGGGCCCGGTGCCGTATGCCTTCCAGACCGCGGGGCGACGGCGCCGGGCCTGGTCGCCGTCCATGATGTCGTCGTGGAGCAGTGAGAAGGCGTGCACCAGTTCCACCGCGACCGCCGCGGGTACCCCGGCCCGGCCAGGGGCACCCACCGCCTCGGCCCCGAGCACGGCCAGTGCCTGCCGCACCCCCTTGCCACCGGATGAGGCAGCGGGAGCGCCGCCCACCTCACACCAGCCGAAGGAGTACGAGGCCATCTCACTCACCCAGGGATGCATCCGCCCGACCGCCTCCAGCAGCGCGGGCCGCACCATCTCACGGCAGCGTTCCAGGACGAGGGGGACCTCGACCGGAGCCTGCAGCGCCGAGGAGATCGGCGTCACCGTGCGACCTCCGCCGGGACGCCGCGATCCTCCTGGGCGGCCCGCGCACCGAGTTCGCCCCGGGCCCGCACACCGAATTCGTCCTGCGCCCGCACACCGAGTTCGTCCTGCGCCCGCCCCACCATCTCCCTGGCGTGCCGTAGCCCGATCCGTTCCAACTCTCGTGCCAGATCGGCCAGGTCGGCAGCCGTCTCGGCGCGGTCGCGGCCCAGGCGGGCGAGTGACTTGGCCAGCCCCAGCCGGGCCAGCGCCTGCCCACGTGGCTCGCTCATCTCGCGGAACTCCGTCAGTGCACGCTCGTACGTGTCGCGCGCCTCGGCGTAACGCCCGGCCCGGTAAAGGACGTTGCCCCGCATCTTGTGGTTGTAGGCCAGCGCGCTGGAGAGCCGCATCGCCCGGCAGGTGGCCTCCGCCTCCGACAGCAGGGCGAGTGCCCGCTCGACGTCCCCGTCCCGCGCCGAGACGATGTCGGCAAGCCCGCGCAGCGCCCAGGCGTGGCCGCGCCGATCGTCGGCGCCCGCGGCTATTCCGGCCGCCTCCTCGAACATCGCGTACGCGCTGTCGTACGCCCCCCGCTGGCGGTGGATCTGCGCGATGCCCTCCAGCGCCCACACCGTGTGCCGGGCCTCACCGCGCCGCCGGGCCTCGGCCAGCAACTGCTCGTGCAGCCGGGCGACGGCCTCGTAGTCGCCCTGGATCCTGCCCGTCTCAGCCAGCCCTGCGAGGGAGTAGCCGCGCACGACGACATCACCTCCCTGTTCACCCAGCCCGGCCGCGAGTCCGAGCAGGCGCCGGGCCAGCGCGAACGAGCCCCGTTGCCGGGCAAGAGTGCCGCCGCTCCACAGCGCCCAGGCCATCGCCCCCTTGTCTCCCACCACCCGGGCCGCCCGGTAACTCGCCTTCCACGCCCGGTCGGCCTCCCCGATCTGTCCCAGCCGCCGGTGCGCCTCGGCCACCGCGAGCCCGGAGCGCGCCGCCTCGCCGTGTTCCCCGGCGCGCTCGGCCTCTCTCAACTGCCGCGTGCCGGCCGCCAGTACCTCTGGAAGAGAGGAGTTCACGGACAGGGTGGTCAGGGCGCCCTGGTATTCGGGGGCGAACGCCTTGCCGTACATGGTTGCCTTTCGGTCCGTACGCATGCCGTCTATACACGCGATCTATACATAGCGTGTATACATGATGTGTATAGAGCGTCGGAAATGAACGCTTGCCCGGGGGCCTCGGCATCATCTGTTGCCGATCAAGACGTCATGTGCACCAAGGTGGTTGCCCCTGAGGCGCAGATCACCTCACGAGGGGCCGAGAGGGCCGCCTTCCCCACTGGTCAGCCCTTCATGTCCTGCTTGATCATTGCCAGTTGGGCCATGGCTTCGCAGTGGTGGGGTGCTCGGAGGGGCCACCTCCTCGATGGAGGCTTGGCCGGCGACGGCGTCCCGCACGCTCGCGGCCGCGATCCAGCACCGCCAGGAGCAGGCCGGCTGCGGTGGTGCTCCGTGAGTCGATGACGCACGACCAGGCTCGGCCTCCCGGCTTCCCTGCCAGCAGACTTGGCGGAAAGTGCAGCTGACGAGGTGTCAGCGCCCGCTTATGCGGCACGCCGGTTGCAGATACCCGTGGTGGAGGCCGACGCGACGTTCATGGCCGAGGCGTAGCCCTTGAACCGCCGGGTCGGGCGAGGGGGCCCTCGACCGCCCACCGGGTCTCGATGACGTCCGATGCCACGCCCTTCGGACGCCGTTTTGCCGGACCGGCAACAGGAGTGGCAGACCGGAACGCGGTGGGCGACGGTGGGCCCGTGACCGACAACATCGCAGCAGGATCGCCCGCGTCCGACATCCCGTCGCCTGCCGACGGATACGTCGGAGACCCCGCAGTTCGGGCGGAGTGGGACAACCGGTACGCCGACCGACCACAGTTGTGGAGCGGCCGGCCCAATGGTGCGCTCGTGGCCGAGATCGACGGGCTCATACCCGGGCGGGTGCTCGACGTCGGCTGCGGCGAAGGCGCGGACGCCGTCTGGCTCGCGCGCGGCGGCTGGGACGTGACCGCGATCGAGGTCTCCGGCGTGGCGCTGGAGCGGGCGGCCGGACACGCGCGGGACGCCGGCGTCGCCGTTCACTGGGTACACGCCGCACTCACCGAGGCGACGCTCCCGCCGGCCTCCTTCGACCTGGTCTCCGCGCAGTACCCGGCCTTGCTGCGCACCCCCGACGCCGCCGCCGAGCGAGCGCTGCTCGCGGCCGTCGCGCCCGGCGGCGTGCTGCTGCTCGTCCACCACGCGGGGATGGACACCCAGCAGGCGCACGACAACGGCTTCGACCCGGCTGACTACGTCTGGCCCTCGATGGTCGCCGATCTCCTCGACGACGACTGGGAGGTAGAGGTGGACGAGCAACGGCCGCGCGTGGCACCAGAGGGTGGTGCCGGCGCGCACCATGCCGACGACCTGGTGCTGCGGGTGCGCCGACTGCGCTGAGACCCTCGGCTCGCGGCGGGACCGGTCGTCGCCGCGGCTGCCCGCTGGGTGGAGTGAGACAACTCGCCGTGCGGCCCGGGGCTGCTTCGACCGGGGCGCAGGTGTGCGAGGCGGTCACACACCCTTGCCGACCCTCGGTGTCTGCGGGCATCAGCCGCGGGTCGGCGTCGGAAGGCCGTGCCGGGCCGGCCGCCGTATCGTCGGGGCGTCAGAAGCCTGTCGGCGAGCCGACGAAGTGAGGCTGATGCCATGAGCGTGCTTCAGATCGCACTGCAGGAAGGTTTCCAGGGCGAGCACGTCGTGGTCGCCGTGGACGGAACCGTCGTCCTGGACGATGCCTCGGTGCACACCAGACGGCAGATCGGCCTGGCCCGCTCCCTCGAGGTTCCGGTGCGGGACGGCGGGGTCACGGTGGAGGTCTCGGTCCGGGGAGGGCCACGCGAGAGCGTGGAGATCGACACCACCGTCAGCAAGGCGGTCCTGGTCGACCTCGACGCCGACAACGCCCTCATCGTCCGCGCGAGCGGAGACCTCCCCGGTTACGTGTGACCGGGGAGCGTTACGTGTGGACGGGGAGGTCTGCCGGGCGAGGCGCTCCACGGACGGGCTCGATCGGGCGTGGTCGAATTGCGATCCGGGGTGGCCGGGCTTCCACTTGAAGGGGTCCGGCCTTCCGACGGCGGGTGTGTGCGCTCAGCGGCGCAACCGGACGGGGCACACGCTCCGGCCCGGTTCGGCAGCCGTCCGCATCGCGCTCAGGCGTGCCCACCGTTGCAGCTCCCTGCCCTGACGCGGCACGCCATGTCGGCACGCCAGACGCCCGCAGACCGCGCGTCAACGCGTCCCGAAGCGGCCGGACACCCACCCCTTCCGCTGCACCACCACGCCCGGGCGACGGATCCCGGGCTGAGGAGAGGCCGGCATGACCACACAGAAGCACCGTCCGCCGAGTGGGCTCGACGAGCTCGTCCGCGCCGTCGTCGAGGAGATCTCCCGCCTCGCCGGTGACGGCCGGGAACGAGCCGGGTACGGCTCGGGCCCGTACGCCGAGGGCGTCCAGGACCGCTGGGACACGGCGGCCGACGCTCAACCAGGAGCGGCAGCGGCCCTCCTGGTCCGGCGCAGCGGCGTGTACGTCCGCACTGACCTGCCCATCGTCCCCACCCCCGAGCACGACGGCGCGCAGGTCGTGCAGAGCGTACCGGCGATGCCCGGCATGGCCGCGACCGTCGCGCCGGAGGTGCGGCCGACCGGTTCGGCGATGCCGGGAGGTGTCCTTCCCGAAGAGAACGGGACCCCGGTCGAGCAGCCCCGGACCGGTCAGCCGCCGGCGGAGACGATCCCGCCCGGCGCCGCCCTCGGACTGTTCGAGGAACTCCGCGTGGACGTGGACGGGCCGGCCCCCACGATGACCGTCTCGGGCCGTGTCTGGCGCCTCATGACCGGCGGTCTCACCTGGATCGCCAAGGTGACCAAGCAGCCGGACGGCTCGTACACCGGCCCTATCACCCACCGCGACGGCAACGCCGCCCTGCGGTCCGCCACCAGGATCCGCGTGCAGCTCTCCGGCCGGCCACCGCTGCAGCCTCCCGCCGCGCGGGTGACCTTCAGCAGCCCGGGCGCCGCCGATCTGGTCCTCGGCTACACCTTCGCCCGGTCGGCGTTCCGCGAGGTCGGGATCGAGTTCGACCGCGTCGAGGGAGCCGAGCAGACGGATGCGTACGCGCTGCACGACCACCCGGTGCGCCCCGCCGGCCTCCCCGACATCACCCTCACGGTGGAGGACGCCTACGCCCGCCAGGGAATCAAGGTCACCCGCACCCGCGGCAGCAACGTGATCCCGCGCTCGGCCTCCGTCAACGACAAGTGGTCCGACATCGAGATGCACGACGCGATGCAGCAGCACTGGTCCGAGTGGAAGCCGGGGCCCGGCGGGCAGGGCGTCGCCCAGTGGCAGGTGTGGACCCTGTTCGCGGGCCTTCACGACCTGGGCCGAAGGCTCGGCGGCATCATGTTCGATGACATCGGCACCGCCCAGCGGCAGGGCTGCGCGATCTTCTCCGACTCGTTCATCTCCGAGCTCCCGCCGAACGACCCCGCGCCCGAGGCGTTCGCCCGCCGGATGCGCTTCTGGACTGCCGTGCACGAGATCGGGCACTGCTTCAACCTCGCGCACGCCTGGGACAAGGAATCGGAGTGGGGAACTCCGTGGATCCCGCTCGCCAACGAGCCCGAGTCCCGGAGCTTCATGAACTACCCGTCCAAGGTCAACGGTAGGGAGCCGGCGTTCTTCCGCGACTTCCAGTACTTCTTCTCGGAGAACGAACTGCGGTTCCTGCGGCACGCGCCCGAGCGGTTCGCGCAGATGGGCAACATCCCCTGGTTCGACCACCATGCCTTCGAGCAGGTCCGCCAGTACTCCGCCCCCAGCCCGCTGACGCTCTCTCTTCGGGCCAGCCGCAACCCCGACCACCAGGGTGCGTACCGCTACGGCATGCTCGAGCCGGTGATCGGGGAGCTGAAGCTGGCCAACACCTCCACCGACCCGGTGATGGTCGACGGCAACGAGCTGATGGGCGACGGCATCGGCATCGTCATCCAGCGCGAAGGGGAGGCCGAGGCCCGGATGCACCGGCCGTACTTGAAGTACTGCATGCGCCCCGAACCCATCGTGCTGCAGCCCGGCGAGGCTCTCTACGAGCAGATCGTGCTCAGTTCCGGACTCGGCGGCTGGCAGATCGCCGAACCCGGCACGTACCGCGTGTACGCCGCGCTGCGCACGGCCGTCGGCGGCGCAGCGGCCTCCGTCGCCGGTGCCTCGGCCGGACAGGTCATGGCCGCGCCGCTCATGCTCCGGGTGGAACGCCCGGCCAGCCGTGAGCAGGAGCGGCTGGCGGACGACGTCTGCACGGACGCCGTGGGACGTGTGCTGGCGCTGGGCGGAAGCCGGGTGCTGCACGCGGCCAACGACGTGCTGCGCGAGGTCGTGGACCGGATTCCCGGCGAGGCCGTCGCCAAGCACGCCGCCGCCTGCCTGGCGCTGGCAGAGACCGTCCCTGGCAAGGTCATGCGGGGTGGTGGCGACGGTTCGGGTCCGCGCCTGGAGCTCACGACGGCCGACACCGAGTCGGGTCGGCAGCGCGCCGAGCAGGCGTACGGAGACCTGAACGCCGCCGCCGAGACGTTCGGCCACATCCGTCTGGCCCGCGACATCGAGCACCTCGCCCGGTCGCTCGACCAGCAGGGCAAGAGCGAGCCCGCCACCCGGCTGGTGAGCGGTCTCGCCCGGACCCTGGAGAACCGCCGGGTCAAGCCCAGTGTGGTGAAGCGGGCCCGCAAGCTGGAACAGCAGCTCGCCGGCGACGGCCAGTAGGCGGCCGCCCCCGCCGGGCTGTGTCACCCGCCCCCTCCCGGTGTTGTCCGGGAGGGGGCGAGTGCGGCGGGCTGGTCGCTGAAGTTGACCGCGTCCGGGCCGACCACCTCGCGCGTGTACGGGTCCGCGAAGGTCTGCCCCATGGACTCGAGGTCGTCGAAGTACAGCTCGGTCACGGAGTCGCGAGGCAGCGTCACCTGGTAGCCCACATCGCCGAGCGCGCCATAGGCGCCGTCGAGCACATGGTTCTGGACGTATTTGCGCACGGTCAGCCTGTCGGCGAGAGCTATCCCGCCGTGCACGTTCTCGATGTACTCGGCGTACTCGGCGTGCGTCATGCCGGGGCGTCGCCGTACGGCGGCCACCAACTTGATCATTGATTCTCCTGGTGTGGCGAGGTGGGGCAGATGGATGTGGCGGATGTCCGTGACGGCCCGGTCAGGGGGCGAGGGTTCCCTTCAGGGCGTCCGCGAGGAGGGAGCGGAGGACGTCTTCGGTGACCGGTCGTGGATTGGCGTAGGGCTGAGCCTGCGCCTGGGCGGTGATTTCGTCGAAGTCGCGCTCGGTGAGGCCCAGTTCGGCCAGGGAGCACGGGGCGCCGAGTTCGGCGGACGCTCGCGCGAGGTGCTTCGGTACGTCGTCGGTGGCCAGCGCGCGGCACAGGGCATGCTCGGCGGCGGGTGCCGCGGGGAGGTTGAAGGCGGCGACGTACGGGAGCAGGACGGTGTGGGTGGCGGCGTGGGGCAGGTCGAAGGTGCCGCCCAGGATGTGGCACAGCTTGTGGTGCAGCGACATGGTCGTGGCCCCCAGGCACGCCCCGCACAGCCACGCTCCACGCAGCGCGTCGGTGCGGGCCCGCAGGTCGCCGGGGTCGGCGGCGACGACCGGCAGGGCCGCGACCAGCGAGCGCACCCCTTCCTCGGCCATCAGGGACACGATCGGTGAGGCGTCCGGCGCGTACAGGGCTTCCACGGCATGGGCGATGGCGTTGAAGCCGCTGGTCACCGACAGGTCCGCGGGGAGGCCGACGGTGAGTTCGGGGTCGTAGAGCACACTGCGGGGCAGGACCGCGCGGTCGCGGCCGGTGCGCTTGCGTCCGTCCTCGGTGAGTCCCCATACGGTGGTCATCTCCGAGCCGGCGTAGGTCGTCGGCACACTGATCACGGGCAGGCCCGAGCTCAGGGCGATCGCCTTGCCCAGACCGATGGTGGAGCCGCCGCCGATGGCCAGGCAGCCGTCCGCGTCGGCATCGTGTGCGGCCGTACGGGCCGCTTCGGCGACTTCGACCGGCACGTGCGTCCGGGCCCCGGTGAACAGTGCGACGCACGCGTCGCCCAGCAGGCCGGCCGCGTGCTCGGCGAGAGCGCGCTGGCCGGGGGTGGACAGCACCAGCAGCCGTCGCAGGCCCAACCGCTCGACTTCCTGGGGAAGTCGGCGCAGGCTTCCGGTGCCGAACACCACCCGCATCGGCAAGGCTTCGTAGGTGAAGGTCATCCTGCCGCCTCGGCTTCCGAGGCCAGCACGATGTCGAACCGGGCGTGTGTGAAGGGGACGCTCACACCGAAGCGCTCGGCCTCCCGCTCCTCGTACGAGGCGGTGAAGTCGGTGATCAGGCCTCGCTTGACCGCGAAGACCGCGTCGGAGTCGACGTACGGGCTGCCCGCGACGAACGCGTGGGTGGTGACCGGGCGGTGGTGCCCGGCACTCGCGATGAAGTGGATGTGGGCGGGCCGGTAGGGGTGCCGGCCGGTGGCTTCGAGGAGACGGCCGACGGGGCCGTCGGTGGGGATCGGGTAGTGGGAGGGGACGACGGTACGGAACCAGTAGCGGCCTTCGCCGTCCGTGCGGAAGAGCCCGCGGCCGTTGCCCGGCGGCTGTACGTCGGGCTGCTGCACGTCGTAGACGCCGTCCTGCGAGCACTGCCACACGTCGAGTTCGGTGTCCGGCAGCGGGGTGCCGTCGGCGGCGAGCACGCGGCCGGACACCACACACGGGCGGCCGGTGCCGAGGAGGTCGATGCGGGCGCCGAGCTCGCGGCGGGGTGACTCCGTCATGTGGAAGGGTCCGAGGACGGTGCTCTCGGTTCCCTCCTCGGCCCCGTTCAGGGTCTCGACGAGCATGGAGACGCCCAGGACGTCGGAGAGCAGGACGAACTCCTGGCGGGTGTCGTCGCAGGTCTGGCCGACGGCGGTGAGGAAACCGATCGCGGCCTCCCATTCCTCCATGGTCGGTTCGATGTCCCGCACGAAGTCGTGGAGGTGGCGGGCCAGACTCTCCATGACCTGCCGCAGCCGCTGATCCTCGGTCTGCCGGAAGCTCTCCACCACCGCGTCGGTGGCGGTCTCGACGGTGAAGTCCACTGGGTGTTCCTAACGGTTCGGGGTGGCTTGGCCGACGAGGAGGTCGCTGAACCAGTCACCGGTGAGCGCGTCGCGTTCGGCCGCGTGGTTGTAGAGGGTGTGCTCGCCGTCGGGCCAGATCCGCACGGTCGAGGTGGCGGGGTCGGCGGCGTGGAGGAACGGCTCCTGGTCCTCGTAGCGGGCGAGGGGGTCACGGCCGCCGTGCAGCAGGAGCAGCGGGCAGCCGATGCGGTGCTTGTCCGGGTCGAAGCGCAGGCCGTTCATGACCTCCGCCACCCGCACCAGGTCGTCGGTGCCGACCACGGCGGCCATCTGCTCGCGGGCGGTACGGAATTCCGGGACGGTCGGGACCGCTGGAGCACCGTTGACGACCACCGCGCCGACGCGCGGATCGGCGGCGGCCAAGTGGGCGGCGAACAGGCCGCCGAAGCTGACGCCCTGGACTCCGATGGCACCGTCGAGGCGGGGATCGGCCTCGACCAGGTCGACGAAGCGGGCGAAGCCGTCGGTGACGTGCTCGTCGACGTACAGTCCGTGGCGCAGCCGTGACTCGCCCTGACCGGGGCCTTCGGCGAGCAGACAGGCCAGGCCGCGCGCCGTGTACGCGTCGGCGAGGGCGAGATACGCGGCCCCCCAACCGCTCAGACCGCCCCACACGATGACGGTGGCCCGGGGCGGGGCGGCCTCCGGCAGCGACAGCCAGCCGCCGAGGACGCCGCCTCGGTGAGTGATCTCCACCCGCTCCACGCGGGGTGCGAGAGCTGCGGTCGCGGCGGTGTGGCGGGCGTACAGCTCCCGCTTCTCCGCCGTGTCGCTCTGGTAGGCCATCTGCGCGAACATCAGCGCCGCGGAAGCGAACCGGTAGGCCTGCGAGGCGGTGGTGCTGTGCCCGGAGGCTTCCGCCGACCGCGCGCGCTCCAGTTGTACGTCGGCGACCAGCGCGGCGGCATCCTGCCACGGGATTCCGGCGCTGGTGTCGGCGAGCAGCCGTCGGGCGTCGGCGAGGTCCATGCCGCAGTCGGTGAGCCGGGTGAAGGGCATGGCCCGGTGCTGGGCGGCGACCAGCGGCGGCAACTGGGCCCCCGCGCCGGGATCTCCGGTCGTCATACGGCCGCACCCACTGTCCCGGACAGTGCGACGTCGAGGTCGTCCACCAGAGCGCCCAGGTCAGTGGTGTCGGCCGCCGTACCGAACAGCACGAAGTCGGGACGTGCCAGATACGCGACCACGCCGAGCCGGTGGAGGTACTCCCGGTGTCGTCCGTCGAGGTCCTCGACCGTGTCGAGGGGGACCACGGCGCAGTCCAGGCGCTCCAACCGGGCGAGCCGCTCGGGCCCCAGGGCGTCGGCGGGATCCTCGGCGGTGACCAGGGTGAAGCCGTATCCGGTCAGGTCGTCGAGTCGTCCGGTGCGGCCGTCGGCCAGACGGATGCGGCCCTGGGGGGTGAGGGTGCCGACCGGCGTGCCGGCTTCCCTGCGCAGCACTCCGCCGCTCAGCGGGGGGAACGGCGGCGGCGGGGGCACCTTGCCGCTGAAGAAGGCCGCGTCCCGGGCCGCGGCGGCCTCGGTGTCGTGCATGTTGGCGACCTTGCCGAGGCCGATCGCCGCGTGGGTGATCGCGGTGACGTGCGGGCGGCGCTCGCTCTCGTAGGTGTCCATGAGTGCGTCGGGCGCCAGGCCGCCGAGCACGAGGTGCAGCTTCCAGGCGAGATTGGTGGCGTCGCGCAGGCCGCTGCACGCGCCCTGGCCGAGGTACGGCGGCATGGTGTGGGCGGCGTCGCCGGCCAGGAAGACCCTGCCGGTCCGCCAGCGGGTGGCGATGCGGGCCTCGAAGCCGTAGACCAGCTGCCGGATGATCCGCACGTCCTCCGGGCCGAGGTCGTGGTACTCGCGCAGGAGCCGCCAGGCGGTCTCCGGGGTGTTCATGTCCTCGCGGTTCTCGCCCGGGAGGAGGGCGAACTCGAAGCGCTGGCGGGTCGCGCCGATGTTGATGGTCATGTGCCCGCGCGCGGGATCGCAGTACTGGGTGCCGTACGCGAACTGGGCGGGCTGGGGGCACAGCCACTCGGCGTCCACGTTGACCCACTGCTCGTTGAAGCCGAAGTCCTGGCGCTCCACGTCGAGCAGTTCGCGGATTCCGCTGCGGCTGCCGTCGGCGGCGATCACATAGCGGGCCCGGACGCTGTCGTGCGGTCCGTCCGCGCACATGGCGTCGGTGTTCCAGCCGCGCAGACGCAGGTCGACACCGTCGTCGTCCTGGTCGATGCCGGTGACCGCCCAGCCCTGACGGACGTCGACCGTGCCGTAGCCGCGCAACCGCCTGTCGATCGCGTTCTCCACATCCGGCTGGTACATGGAGATGTGATCCGGATACCCCATCGGGCCCTCGGGGTTCGCCGGGATGGTCACCAGGTTCTCGCCCTTGCCGTTGACCCACACGTACTGGCACATCGACGAGTCCCGCAGCGCCTCGTCGACATCACCGGCCGCCTGGACGGTCCGGGCGGTCTCGTCGTCGATGTGGGTGAGTCTGGGCAGCCCGTAGAGGCCGGGCCAGCGCTCGCAGACCACCACCCGGTGGCCCAGCCGGCCGAGCAGGGACGCGGCGGTGAGGCCGGTCGGTCCGTAGCCGACGACGGCGATGTCGTAGAGGGGAGCGATGAGACACCTCCAGGAACAGCCCCGCGCCATGGCGAGGGGTGAGGTGGGAAGAGAGAGGGGCGCGGCTCGGCCGTTCACGCCGAGGTCCGCATGTGAAGCGCGATTCACATTTAATGTGAGTGGAGATTCACATACCAGCGACATGGACGTCAAGAGGTCGGTCGATAAACTGCGCGGGTGACCGAGCCCTCCACCGGCAGACCTGCCGCCCTCCAGGAACGCAGCCGCCGTTCGCAGCAGGACATCCTGCGGGCCGGGTACGCACTGCTCGCGGAGGGCGGAGTGGACGCGCTCACCGTGGCCGCCGTCGCCGAGCGGGCCGGCATGGCGGTCGGCAGCATCTACCGGCGGTTCGGCGACAAGGAAGGCCTGCTGCTGGCCATCCAGCGCGCGTTCACCGAGAACCTCCAGGCCGAGATCACGGGGCGCATGTCCGCGGAGCGCTTGCGGATCCTGCGCGATCCGGCCGTGGCGGTCGCCGAGGCGGTGGGCGCGATCACCGACAGCTTCCAGGCACATGAGGCCCTGCTGCGCGTCTTCCTGCTGCTCGGCACCCGCCACGAAGCGGTACGAGCCGAGGGCTCCCGAGTGAGCCTCGAGGGCAATCGCCACTTCACCGAGGCACTGCGTCACACACCCGTCGCACATCCGGACCCCGAGGTCGCGCTGGACTTCGCGTACCGCCTGATCTACGCCACGGTCGCGCACCGCATCACCCAGGGCGAGTTCCTGGAGTCCGACCGCCCGCTGCCCTGGAACGAACTGCGCTGCCACCTCCAGACCGCCGTCGTGTCCTACCTCCTCGGGACCCCGGAAGGGCGCTGAGCCCGGATTCCCCTCTCACGGAGAGGTGCGCGCGGCCCTGGACGGTCGATGCGGCGGTATGTGAGCTTGCCGTCCGACTCAATGCGAGTCCCAGTTCACATCAAGGGGGCCTCTGTGTCCGAACCGCCAGAGTCCGGCTGACCCGAGTCACGACGCGGGGCCGGCCCGCGAGCACTGTCGGCGCGCGAACGGCTCCCCCGCCGACGGTGCCTTCGTGAACCAGCACCACCAGCACCACCAGCACCACCGGCACCAGCAGTTCCAGGACCAGGGAGGCGGAAGAAGTTCCGGCGGCGCGCGGCGTGACGACCGTCCGGGTGCGGACCCGCTGAGCCAAGTCGCCGTCTTCACTCGACCCGTCGCTCCGAACACATCCTACGTATCGGGTCGGCTGGCCTGAGGGTCGAACGCGCCTGACCGCCGCTACCTCGGTATTGATCTGGCGATTTCTGTCGAGACTATAGACAGGCCCCTAGCCGGCATCTACTAATACATCCGATGTTGCTTAGCCGAACACCCGCTGCACGCAAGGCCGTCATGACACCACGTGCTGCCCTGCGAGCGGCTCTCTCTTCCCGGGCGACGACGGCGCGGCCGGCCAGGGCAGCCCTGTCGCCTGCAGCCGGGCACACCCCGGCACCCAGGCCACCGCCGACCGTCCCAGCAGGCCGTCACCACAAGCAATGCCATCGATCCACAGGAGTGGACCTTGTCCTCATCGAGAATGTCTCGCCGTACGTTTCTCGGGGCGGCGGGTGCGGCGACCGCCGCGACCGCCCTGCCGATCGTCCCCGGCTTCTCCGGTCTTCTGTCGCAGGCGGCCGCCGCGGACACGCAGACCAACCTGAGCAGGATGGTCGACATGCGGTTCGGCATGTTCAACCACTTCAGCCTGGGCACGTTCACGAACCAGGAGTGGGCCGAACCCCACCAGAGCCCCACCCTCTTCGCTCCCCCGAGCGTCAACTGCGCGCAGTGGGCCGACGCGGCGGCCGCCGCCAAGATGAGTTACGGCATCCTGACCACCAAGCACCATGACGGTTTCGCCCTGTGGCCGAGCGCCCATGGCACCCAGAACGTCGCGAACAGCTCCTACAAGCAGGACGTGGTGCGGGCGTACTGCGACGCGTTCCGGGCGAAGGGACTGAAGGTCGGGTTCTACTACTCGATCTGGGACCGTACCTTCGGCGTCGAGGCGTGGGAGAGCCGGCACAAGGTGACCGGGCTGGAAATCACCGATGCCATCAAGCCCGACCACATGACCTTCATGCTCGGTCAGATCCGCGAGCTGCTCACCAACTACGGCACCATCGACATGTTCATGACCGACGGTTACGCATGGCAGATGGGACAGCAGGCCGTCTCCTACCAGCGGATCCGTTCACTGGTGAAGGAGCTGCAGCCGGACTGCGTCATGATCGACATCGGCGGGCTGTCGGAGCCCTTCCTCAGCGACGCGATCTTCTTCGAGGAGCCACTGGGCGTCACGGCGCCGGCGGGCAACACCTACGCCGGCATGCAGGGACAGACCATCAGCAACGGCTGGTTCTGGCATCCCTCCACCCCGACCGAGGGCCTGATGAGCAAGGCCGCGATCCTCTCCCACCTGGCCGACCTGGAACCCAAGTACACCTCCTTCATCCTCAACTGCCCGCCCAACCGCAACGGCCTGCTGGACACCAACGTCGTCAACCGGCTCGCCGAGGTCGGCGCGGCCTGGAGCCCGAACACCTCCCGGCCGCCGCTGCCCACCCAGCCACTGCGCGCCGAACACCCCGTCACCCCGGTAAACGCGTACGCCACCGCCTTCCGCACCGGCGAGGGACCACTCAACGCCATCGACGGACTCAGCGACGTCCGCTACGAGACCTGCTGGTCGACCTGGGGCCTGTCCCCGGCCCTGCCTCACTCGATCACGATCGACCTGGGCGGCGTGTGGAGCAACGTCTCCACCCTGGAGTACCTGCCCAAACAGTGGAACCGAAGCAACTCCACCGACGGCGACATCACCTCCTACACCATCCTCACCAGCACCGACGGCGTCACCTTCACCCAGGTCGCCACCGGCACCTGGGCCGGCAACGGCAAGTACAAGCTGGTCGAGTGGCCCAACCGGAACGTGGGTTTCGTACGCATCCAGGTCAACGCGGCCACCGGCGGTTACGCCAACATCAGCGGCGTCAGGATCGGCGGCCGGTCGGTCAAGCCTGCCCTTGTCTCGAGGGTCCTGCCGGGCGACGGCACCGTGTACCGGCTGGTCAACCGCAACAGCGGCAAGGTCGCCGACGTGAGCGGGAACGGAACCGCCAACGGCACCAACATCCTCCAGTGGCCCTGGCTGAACCGGAACAACCAGAAGTGGACCTTCGCCTCCACAGGCGACGGCTACTACGAGATCAAGGGCGTCAGCAGCGGCAAGCTCATGGAAGTGGCCGGGCTCTCCCGCGACGACGGCGGCAATGTGGCCATCTATGCGGACTCCAACGTCCCCCAGCAGCACTGGGCCGTCACGCCCACCGGTGACGGCTACTACTTCCTCATCAACCGCTACAGCGGCCTCTGCCTCGGCGTCGACGAGGGCAGCACCGCCGACGGAGCCAACATCGAACAACAGCCGTACGCGTCACAGACACGGCAGCAATGGCAGATCGTCCCCGTCTGATCCTGCCCTCCTCCGCCGACTTCCCGGCCTGTTGTGAGGAGCGGCGGTGACGGCCCTCTGCGGGCGCGGGGCGCTTGAGCACCCCGCGCCCGCACAACGCGCGCGTGCCTGATTGCCCTGGTCGTCATTCCAGTCCTACAACCACCCCGACTGCTACATCCGCCACTACGCATACCTGCTGCGGCTCGAAACGATCACCACCGCCGCAGGACGCGGCGACGCCACCTTCCGGGTGACGGGCTGACCTGACCGGGATGCTGTGCCGGCGACGCGGCCGTATCTGTCTCGCGGTCGGGACGACCTCGACGCAGTGGCCGGACTCGATCAGGGCATGCCCGCCGGGATCCGTCCCTCGGTCCTGCCGATCGGACCGACCCCGGCGGTCACACCGCGTCAGCAGGTCACGGCAGGGGCGGGTAGGCGTTGCGCAGCAGCTGCTGGAACTGGGCGGAGAACCAGTGTCCGGCCAGCGGCGAGTCCGGCAGCGAGCCCGGAGGGTTGTTGCCGTTGCGGGCGTTGCCACCGTACGTCGGGTCGCACATCCGGTCGAAGCCCTTGCCCTCGTCGTTGGGGACGGGGGTGCTGTTGCCGTCCGACTCCCCCGGCGGCTTGACCCACACGTAGGCGTCGATGCCGGCGGCGGGAGCCGCGGTCGGTCGTGCGCCGATGCCCGCACCGCTCTGGTTGCACCAGTTGCCGGCGTGGATGCGCCGGTCGATGCGACTGGCGTCGACGTAGCCGTCCACGGTGGTCTGCGCTCCGGGACCGCCGGGCCGGGCGGAGCCGCCCCAGCCGTTGCGTGAGGTGTCGATCAGCATGCCGAGTCCGGAGTTGAATCCGGCCGCGACGAGCTTGTCGCGGAGCGCCTGGGCGAAGGACTGCTCGTCCACGTACTGGTTCCAGTCGACCCACTTCGACTGACGTACGGTCTGTCCGCCCACCGTGTCGGTGACCTTGAGGTACGGCTCCTTGGTGGGGCTGTAGTTCGCGGTGTTGACGATGAAGCCGGCCACGTCGTTCACGCTCGCGCCGTTCGTCGTCGCCACCTTGTGGAACTGCTGCACCGCGGGACCGAGGTTGCTGTCCCAGCCGAGCCAGCCGTGGTGGGCGGCGTCGATGTAGTTGTAGACGTTGGGGATGGCGCCCAGCTTGTCCAGGGCGTAGCTGACGCCCTTCTCGTAGTTGCCGTTGCCCTTCATGGTCACGCAGGCGTCGGTGGTGGTCGGGGTTCCACCTGCGTTGGTGACCAGGTTGGGCAGCGAGTCGGGCTCGATGACGGTGGCGATCCGCAGGCCCGCGTACTTGGACTCGGACAGGATCGCCGTGATCGGGTGGATGTACTGGGACTTGTACTTGTCGAGATCGTTGGGTCCCAGCTCGCCGTTGGAGGCGAGGGCAGCGCAGTCGCGGCCGGCCAGGTCGTAGATGACGAGCTGGACGACGAGGTCGCCGGAACCCTTCTGCTTCAAGGCCTCGTCGAGGTGGGCGCGCAGACCCATGCCGCCCTTGACTCCGTTGATGGCGGCGATGCGGTCGAGCCAGACTGCGGCCTGCAAGGTGGCGTACGGGGCGAACTCCTGGCAGGGCGGCTTCACCGCCGACGTCACCATCACCAACACCGGATCCTCCCGCGTCAGCGGCTGGAAGCTCGCGTTCACCCTCCCGTCCGGGCAGCAGATCACCCATGCCTGGAACGCGAACATGTCCGGGTCGTCACGAGCTGTCACAGCGAGCAACGTGGTCCACAACGCGGAGCTGGCGGCCGGCGGCCAAGCGACCTTCGGGTTCCAGGGCACCTCCAGCGGCACCTTCGCCAAGCCCACCGATTTCAGCCTGAACGGGACCGCCTGCACCACCGGGTGACACCCGCTCACCCTCCGGGGCCCGCCCGGTCCCTCCACACCGACCGGCGGGTCCCCGGAGGCCGCACGGCGTCCCCGGCTCCACCGTGTTTCCCCCCTCCGGGAAAGCCGACGCCGTGCTCGGCTCGGCCTTCGCGCCCGCGCCGGCCCCGGTCGGCGGGTGGTTCGGAGGGGGCCCACTGGTGGCGGCGGGGTCAGTGCCGTGCGAACTGGAACCGCGTCGGCTGCACAACCTCCGGCCGCAGAGCGATCCCGTCGATGGTCAGCCGTTCTCCGTAGATGTCGGTGATCCTGATCGCGCCGCCGCACCCGCTGCCGTCGGGGGAAAGGAAGTAGTTGTAGTCGGTACGGGTCAGTTGGCGCCAGCCGCCACCGGTGCGGACCTCCAGCCGAGCGAGCGGGTTGCGGTGGCCGATTGCCTGAATGCCGCACCAGTAGGGGCTGGATCCGTTCTTGTAGCGGATCGAGATCGTGCCCGGCGTGCTCGGGCTCAACAGGCTCCAGGTGATCGCGATCCGGCCGGTCGAGACGGGGGCCAGTTCGGCGAAGGCCTGTTCGCTGAGGTCGAGTTGCCCCGGCGCACAGGGCAGGGGGCATTCGTTGGTGATCCGGACCGTGACGGAAGCGCCGTTCGCCGCGCGGACGAGCACGTAGGCCCCACAGGCCGCGGAGGTCTCGTAGTCGGTGGTGTTCATCGCCGCGATCATCATGTCGCCGCTCGGGCCGTACGAGCAGGCACCGTCCCCTACGCCGGCCTTGTAGACCGTGGCGACTCCCTGATACGTGCTCTTGGGGCGGATCCGTCCGGCCAGCGATGACGTGGCTGGAGCCTTCCGCGGAGAGGCCGATGACGGGGACGGGGACGGGGACGGGGACGGGGAGGCCTTCGGCTTCTTGGCGCCGGCCGACGGGGACGCGGAGATCTCGGACGGGGAGGGTGCGAGGGACTTCTTCTTCCCGGACGATGTCGGCGGGTGACTCTCCTGGGAGTTGGCGACGGCCGTGGCCGGGGCTCGCCCGGCATCCTCCTCGCGGTCCGGCTGCATCGTCATGACCAGGCAGACGAGAAGACCTGTGACGACCAGCCCCGCGGTGGTGCCCACCATCAGCCGGCGTCTGCGTCTGCGCTGCCGCGCGGCCTGGCGTGTTTCTTGCATGTTCATCCGTTCGGAAGCGCGTTTCGGTGTTGCACTGCTCAGTGGCCGCAGGTGGCGAAAAGGTTGCCGCCGATTTTCGGTCGGACCGGATGCCGGGACATGTGCCGCGGATGGAGACGCTGGGACGGTCTCCGCGACGTCCACGTGCTCCCACCCAACGTCTCTCGGGTGGGAGCACGGCCTGCTTGCGCAGTTCACTGCTTCTGCGGGGTGGTGATCACCCGCAGGGTCGGCCGGGACCGGCAGGATGACCACCGCATCGGTACCGGGTGAGCCGGGGTGGCGGACCAGGGCGCGCCACCCCGGGGATGCTCAGCCGACCTTGGTCATGTTCCACTGCTGCGGGGCACCGCCGTTGGGGGTCCACTGGATGACCTGGGTGTTGTCCGCGCCGTTGTTGGCGTTGTCCAGCGCCTTTCCGCTGTGCCGGTTGATGAGCCGGAACGCGCCGCCGCCCAGCGCGGTGACGGCCCACTGTTGCTGACGACTGCCGTTGTCGGTCCGCTGCACCATCACCGCGCTGTCGGACGTGCTGTTGTTGTTGTCGAGGGCCTTGCCGCTGCGGGCGCAGACCAGCTTGTAGTAGCCGTGGCCGAGGTCGGTGACCGTCCACTGCTGCGGCGAGCCACCGTTGACGGTCCACTGGATGATCGGGGTGCCGTCGCCGCCGACGTTGCCGTTGTCGAGAGCCTTGCCGCTCCGGGCGCAGACCAGCCGGTAGACACCATGGGCCAGGACGGCCGGCATGCCGTTGACCTCCACGCAGACCACGGAGTCGTTCGCGTTGGGCGCGGTGGTCGGCACCTGGACGTTGATCTGGCCGCCGCTGACCCAGTAGGTGAGGTTGGTGCCGGGGTTGTTCATCAGGTAGACGCGGTTGATCGTGTTGTACACCGCCGGAATCTGCAGGGTGCCGCCCGTCGGCCAGTTGAAGACGTGGGCGAAGAGCTTGCCGTTCTTCTTGGTGATCCTGCCCCAGGACGGTTCGGTGGCGAAGGGGCTGCCGCTGGTGCCGTGGATGCTGTCGCCGTGGGTGGCCATCCACGAGGCCATGCCGTTCAGAACGGTCACGGTCCCGGCGGTCACGGAGCCATCGCCCTTGGGGCCGATGTTGAGCAGGTAGTTGCCGTCCCGCGAGACGACGGTGACCATCTCCCGGATGATGGTCTGGACCGAGCGGTACTGGTTCTCCTTCCACTCGTTGTAACCCCAGGCGTCGTTCATGGTGGCGCAGGCCTCCCACGGCCGCTCCAGCGGCGCGTCGGGGATACCGAACTCCGCGACCGCGTAGTCGCCGAGACCGTGGTCCCGCTTGACGCGCTCGTTGACGACGAGGCCTGGCTTGCGGGCCATCAGCCAGTTGTACAGCTCCGCGCCGTCGGCCTGGGTCCACCAGTCGTCGAGGTTGGGGGTGGAGGGGTTGGCGCACCAGTCACCGTCGAACCAGAGGACGGCCGGGTCGTAGCGGTTCAGCAGTTCCTGCAGTTGGGCCTTCATGTCGTTGATGTAGGCCGTGCGGGCGGACAGCGACGACATGTCGGAGAAGTAGGCGCCGCGATCGATGGTCTGGGAGGGGTGGCTCCAGTCGAGGATCGAGTAGTAGAGCCCGAACTTGATGCCCCGGCTCTCGCACTCGGTCTTCAGCTGGGCCAGCAGGTCGGGCTGAAAGTTGTTGTAGTCGCGCAGGTTGTACAACTTGGTGCCGGTGACATCGGTGAAGCCCGGGACGTTGGAGTCCCACATCGCGTACCCCTCGTGGTGCTTGGCGGTGATCACGAGGTACTTCATGCCGGCGCTCTGGGCCAGTTGGGCGATGGTGGCCGCGTTGAAGGCGTTCGGGTTGAACTTCGAGGTCACGTCGGCCTGGTAACTGGCCTTGGTCCAAAGAGGGTTGGAATCGGCGCTGAACGCCCACTCACCGCGGCCGAGGTAGGAGTAGGACCCGAAGTGGATGAACATCCCGAACCGGGCCTGGTACCACCAGTTCATCTTCGCGTCGACGGAGTAGGCCTCGGCCGTGGCGGGCCACAGGGCCTGCGGCAGACCGAAGGCCACGGTGCCGCCGGCGAGGGCCGCGGCCTTGATGAGGGAGCGCCTGCTGAGGGGAGCGGAGGACATCGTGCGGCTCCTGGAGGGTGAAGGACTCAGGGTGTCGGCAACTGCTTGTCCGCGGCACCGCACAGACAGCGGAGTACGAGTACGGCGGTCCGGGCCCGGCGGGGACTTGAGCAGCCCCCAGGGACATCGGATGTATTAATAGGCACAGCCTCACCCCGTGTCCAGCGCGCTGACAAATAATTCAGGACATCCCTGTTCGTGGCCCCGTAGCTCAAATTCCTAGATAGAAGAGATAGGATGTCTATCCAGCTGCCCGGTGGTGGAAGAGGACGTTCGGTCGGCGGAACACGGCGGTGACCGTGCGAAGGGGGTAGGTCGTCGGGGCGCTCGGTACCGGCTCGCCGGACAACGCTCCCCGCATCGCGCTCAGGACGGTCTCGCGGCCGTTCTTCGGAGCCATGCGCATGGGGTTTCCTGGGGCGGGGCCTGCCGTGCGGTGACGGGCAGCCCGCAGGTCCGCACGGCCGTGCCGGTGAAGACGTCATGGCGCTCGGCCGGCCCGACTCCGGCCGTCAACTCGCTCGCGGCGGCGATCACTTCGGCGTACGCGGCGGCGAGCCGGCAGACGGGCCAGGCGCACGCCTGGTGGTGGGCGTCCACGATGCCGGGCACGGTTTTGGGCAGGGAACAAGTCCGTGCCGCTGCGCAAACCGTCCGTTCCCTCACCCCACGGCACGGATGACAGCGGTGAGTTCCTCGGGTGCCCTCGATGCGCGGCCTCGTAGTGCCGGGTCCGGTCGGCGCGGACCTAGGTGGGCAGGGCGGCTGTCATGACGGCTTCGTCGACGGCTTGGCTTCCCCGGTCGGCATGGCTTCCCCGGTCGGTGCGGCTTCCCCGGTCAGTGCGGCTTCCCCGGTCAGTGCGGACGTCCTCGTTGGGGATCCAGGGTGCATGCTCGAGGCGCCGCACGAGCCCCTGCCGAGGAGGACGGCCACAGCGGCTCGACTGCCCTCGACGTACGGGATTCCGTTCGCGCAGCCCGTCTTCCACCAGGTACGCGCAGAAGGACCGCACGGCCACCACACGTTGCTGGACGGTCGCGTTCGCCAGTCCCGTCTCCGGATGCAGCGGCGCCTTCGCTGATCGCTGGCGGGGACGGTCGAGCATGTCCCCGATCCAGGCGGCAACCGTGTCCGCACCGGCCAGTACGGGATCCGTGCCTTCAACGGCACAGAACCGCAGGTCGTCCTCGACCGCCCGCCCGTACGCGTCGATCGTGTTGGAAGCCCGACCGATGTTCGCCATTAACTGCAGCCACCGGCGGGCCAGTTGATGTTCAGCGAGAGTGGGGAACTTGCCCCACGGGATGGGGGCCATGACAACAGGCCAGTAGTGGCGACCGTGCCTACTTGCGCACGTGGAAGCGCAGCATGGTGACCCCGCCCGACTGGACGTTGCTGAACGGTTCCAGGTCGATCCGGTCGAGGCCCGGCGGCGCGAAGCGGACGCCGTCGCCGAGCAGCACCGGCAGCACGTACACCAGGATCTCGTCGACGAGGCCGCGCTGCAGGCACTGGGCGGCCACGTCGGCGCCGAGGATCTCCAGGTTCTTGTCGCCGGCGGCGCGGCGTGCCGTGGCCACGGCTTCCTCGATGTCGCAGGTGAGGAAGGTGACGTTGGGGTCCGGCTCGTCGGGCGGGCGGTGGGTGAGGACGAACTGCGCCCCGCCGTCGTAGTCGGTGTTCTCGTCGGACATGCGCTTGCCGACTTCGTACGTGCCCCGGCCGATGAGCATGGCGCCCGTGGCCGCCATGACCTCCGGGAACGTCGCCGACGTCATGTGCTCGAAGATCCAGTCCATCGTGTGGCCGGGACCGGCGATGAACCCATCGAGGGACATCACCCTGTTCACGACCACTTTGCCGGTGCTCGCATCCGTCATGCGTCTTCTCCAAGCAGGTGGAGGGCCGGGATCGCATCATAGGTCGGTGAGCAACATCTTCTCCGGCGGTAGCCACGACCTGGACCGGTCCAATGGCGCCACCGTGGTGTTCATCGACGTGCTGATGCCGGTCGTGTCCGATCTCGCCTCCGAGGACTGGGACTTCCGCTTCGCGGCGCTGCTGACCCCGCAGGACGTGCGACGGAGCGGGAACGCGCCCGCGCGAAGGACTTCGTGCTGCGTGCCACAGCACTCGCGGCGAGCGGACATCGCTGGAGCGAGCTGGGCTACCACCCGCCCCGCGTGCATGACTACCTGCACCGCTTCACGACCATGGTGGAGTCCTGCACCCCGCCCGCCGACAGCAGCGCCGCACGCGGCTTCCCCGGCCCGGACGAGGCCGCGATGGCCTCGTGCGTGCGTCACCGCGTCCTCAGCGCGCTCGGAATCTCCAGGTCTAGCACGGCATCCAGCCTCGACTCCGAGTCGGCCAGGATGCCGTCCAGTGCCTCCGCCTGGGCAAGATTGCGGGGGAAGCCGTCCAGCAGGAATCCACGCTCGGTGTCCGGGCGGGCAAGGCGTTCTTTGATCACTTCGATGGTGACCTCGTCCGGTGCCAGAAGGCCGGCGCGTATGTGCGTGTGGGCGTACTGCCCGAGCTCGGTGCCCTGGTCGATGTGCTCTCGGAACAGGTCACCGGTGGAGATGTGCTGGATCGACAGATGCGCGGCAAGACGCACTGCCTGCGTGCCCTTGCCGGCTCCGGGCGGCCCGATCAGGAGGATGCGCATCGATGAGGTGTCCCTTCGTCATGCGTGGCATCAAGCCGTCTCTGTGACACACGATCGCCGCGCACCGATGTCATTGCCCATCCAGTAAGCCACCCCCTGGCGGTGGGGATAACCACACCATGGGACATCGCCGCGTTGAGGTTGATGCTCCTCCGGTCCCGATCCCGATCCCGGTCCCGATCCCGATCCCGATCGTTCGGACAGAGCCAGGTCCAGGCCGAAAACGATGAGCACCGTTCGGGTGGCCGATCAGGTTCAGAAACACGTACTGACGGATGAGGCGATCGACAAGATCAAGGCGATGATCGTCGCCGACGAACTCGCGCCCGGCTCCCGGCTGCCCAAGGAGGAGACCCTCGCCGGACAGCTCGGCCTGTCCCGGAACTCCCTGCGCGAGGCCGTCCGGGCACTGACCGCCATGCGGATCCTGATCACCCGCCAGGGCGACGGCACGTACGTCTCCAGCCTTGAGCCCCATCTCCTGCTGGAAAGCCTCTCCTTCGCCGCCGACGTCTCCCAGGGACACACGGCTCTGCAGTTGGTCCAGGTACGACGACTGCTCGAACCGCAGGCGACAGGGCTGGCCGCCGCGCTGCTGAAGCAGAAGGACCTCCGGGAACTGCGGAACATTCTGGACCGGTCCCGGACCGTCACCACCGTGGAGGAGTTCGTCGCCCATGACATCGCCTTCCACCTCAGGATCGTCGAAGCCGTCGGCAACCCGAAGCCGTCGGCAACCCCGTGCTGTCGATGCTGCTGCAAGTGCTCTCCGCCCGCACCCAGCGTGTTCGCATCGTCCGCGGCAGTCAGACCGGTCACGCCCTCAACAACGCCCACCACGACCACGAGCAGATTCTCAGCGCGCTTCAGTCACGCGACGCCGTGCTCGCCGCCTCCGCGGCGACCGTCCACATCACCGCCGTGGAGCAGTGGCTGGCCACCAGTCTGACCGATGACCCGATACGGGCGATCGACGACTGACCTCGCGCTTCCCCCCACCCCCGCCGCCATCCGGTCTCCCCTTCCCACGCCCCGACCGGGTGGCGGCGCCATGCCCGGAACGCACCGGCGCCGCGTCCCCCCGCATCCGTTCGGGGGCGGCGCCCGGTCCGGTTCGGGCCCGCGCCATGAACGCACCGGAGCCGCCCCCGACCCGTTCCGCGGGCTTTCCGCGCGGGCCGTCGCGGCGGGCGATCGCCGGGCAGTGTCCACGTCGGGTGCGTCCAGCGCGCTGTGGCTCAGTGCCGTTGCATTGAGACCAGGCACCTCAATCAAGTGACATGAACGAGCGACATTGTCAGCTGACAATGTCGCCTGTATGGTTTGGGGCACCCGGTACCACTGACGGCAGGGAGTGACCATGAGCAGCACGCGGACCACGGACGTCACCACGTCACGTCAGAGCCGCAGGGCGGACGTCGTGGTGATCGGTGCGGGGCTGGCCGGACTGACCGCGGCGCGGGAACTCATCGCGGCGGGCAAGTCCGTGGCCGTCCTGGAGGCCCGTGACCGGGTCGGTGGCCGACTGCTCAACCACGACCTCGGTGACGGCCAAGTCACGGAGATCGGCGGGCAGTTCGTCGGTCCCACCCAGGACCACATCCTGGCGCTGGCCAAGGAGGTCGGTGTGGACACCTACCAGGCAGCCGTCCCCGGCGAGACCGTCTACGTCCACGACGGCAGGGCCAAGCGCTTCTCCGGCCACACCCCTCCGGACCTGTTCGCCCTGCCGGACATGGGCATCGCCCTGGCTCGCATCGCCAAGGAGGCCGCCAAGTTGAACCCGGCCGCCCCGTGGCGGGCCCCCCACGCCCGCGAACTCGACGGTATGACCTACGAGACCTGGCTGCGCAGGGCCGAACTCACCGGCGACGCCGTCGACATGATCAGCCTCTTCCTCAACTCCGCCTACGGCGGCGAGGCACGCGACGCGTCCGCCCTGTTCAGCCTCTGGTATGTCGCCACCTTCGGCAACGAGACCCACCCCGGCACCATGGAACGCGGCACCGGCACCACCGGCGGCGCCCAGGACAGCCGGTTCGTCGGCGGCTCGCAGCTCGTCGCCCAGCGGCTGGCCGAGGAACTCGACGGCCGCGTCCACCTGTCCGCCCCGGTACGGCGCATCAGCCAGGACTCCTCCGGCGCCACCGTCGTCTCGGACGCCGGTGACTGGCGGGCCGACCAGGTGATCGTCGCCATCCCGCCGCTGCTCGCCGCGCGGATCGTGTGGGACCCGCTGCTGCCGCCCCAGCAGGACCAGCTCTTCCAGCGGCTGCCGTTCGGCACCCTCATGAAGTGCGTCGCCGTCTACGACAAGCCGTTCTGGCGCGAGGACGGCCTGTCCGGCATGGGTCTGCTGCGTGGCGGCTCCCCCATCCGCGAGATGTTCGACAACACCCCGCCCGACGGTGGACCGGGCGTCCTCATGGGCTTCCTCGGCGGCCGGGAATGGCGCAAGTGGGCCCATCGCCCGGCCGCCGAGCGCCGAGGAGCGGTCCTGCGCTCCTTCGCGCAGGTCGTCGGGGACCGGGCCTTCGACACCGTCGACTACGTCGAGCAGGACTGGACCGCCGAGCAGTGGACCCAGGGCGGCCCCACCTCCGTCGCCGCCCCCGGCGTGCTCAGCGACTTCGGCCAGTGGATGGGTCGGGCCTTCGGCCGTGTGCGGTGGGCGGGCGCCGAATTCTCCCCGTACTGGAACGGCTTCATGGACGGCGCCGTCCGCTCCGGCAAGCACACCGCCACCGAAGTCCTGGGTCGGGACTGAGCGCAACAGACACCGACCAACCGACCAGAGGCACCAGGCACCAGGCACCGAGCACCGAGCACCGAGCACCGAGCACCGAGCACCGACAGGACAGGACAGGAACACCGTGATGAACAAGTACGTGGTCACCGAGCAGGCCGTCATCAACGCACCCGTGGGACACGTCTGGGACGTCATCTCCCGCACCGACCGGTACGCCGAGTGGGTCGCCGGGGCGATCGAGGTCACCGACCACCACGGCATCGCCACCGTCGGCAAGACCTACGCCGAACGCAACCGCACGCTCGGCCCCTTCAAGACCGACTCGGTCTGGACGGTCAGAGAGAGCGAGCCGTACGAGCGTCGCGTCGACACCGGCACCGGATTCGCCCCGCTCCAGGACGTGACCAACGTCTTCGCGTTCCGGCCGATCCGGAGCGGGGACGGCCGGGAGATGACAGAGATGACCTACCAGGTCGAGTACGCCATCGGGCTGGGACCGCTGGGGGACTTGCTGAACCGCGTCCAGGAGCCGGGGATGCGCTCCGCGATGCGCACCTCCATGACCAACCTCGACAGGTTGCTCCGTTCGGAGAACTCGACGACCGCCCGTTGACGGGTAGGAAGACATGCCATGTCTGACCATGAATGAATGGCTCGAAAGGCTGTATAGCCCTCAAAGTGCCCTCTGCGTGCGGCCTTTCATCCCTCCACACCGTTGACATTCCGGTGTTGCTTGCCTGAACTTCATGCGTAACGTCTGGCGCCCGAGACTCGTGAGTGCCGCAGCACCCGTGTGTCTTCTCCGTACCAAGGATGCCCTCACGCACTTCGGCGGGCTTGCGCTGTTCCCCTCCCCGCAGCCGGAGAGGATTCGGCTCCTTCGGAACGGTCCTGTGGCGCTGAAGCCACCGAAATGGGAGTGAGAGCATGCCGTCAGGAAACCTGTCCCGCCGTACGCTGCTCGGGGCCGGCGCCGCTGCCGCCGCGACGGTGCTGCCCGTGGTCCCCGGCTTCTCGGGCCTGGTGTCCGAGGCGGTGGCCGCCGATCCCCAGACCAACCTGAACGACATGGTGAACATGCGGTTCGGCATGTTCAACCACTTCAACATGGGCACGTTCACCAACGAGGAGTGGGCCGCCCCGAACCACGACCCCGCCCTGTTCGCCCCCACTGCCGTGGACTGTGCCCAGTGGGCGGCCGCCGCCGCGGCGGCGAAGATGAGCTACGGCGTGCTGACGACCAAGCACCACGACGGCTTCTGTCTCTGGCCGACGGCGTACACCGACTACAACGTCGCCAACAGCTCCTACCAGCAGGACATCGTCGCCCAGTACGTCGACGCGTTCCGGGCCAAGGGTCTGAAGGTGGGCCTGTACTTCTCGATCTGGGACCGCACCTACAGCGTCCAGGCGTACGACACCCGGCACGGCGTCGCCGCCGACCAGACGATCCAGCCCGGCGACCTCACCTACATGCTGAACCAGATCACCGAACTGCTGACCGACTACGGCACCATCGACATGTTCATCACCGATGGCTACGCGTGGCAGATGGGCCAGCAGGCCGTCTCCTACCAGCGGATCCGCGAGCATGTGAAAGCGCTCCAGCCGGACATCGTCATGATCGACCACGGTGGGCTGTCGGTACCGTTCCTCGGCGACGCGATCTATTTCGAGGAGCCGCTGGGCATCACCTCGCCGGCCGGAAACACCTACGCCTCCATGCAGGGACAGACGATCAGCAACGGATGGTTCTGGCATCCGTCCACGCCGACCGAAGGCCTGATGAGCAAGGCGTCGATCCTGTCGCACCTCGCTGACCTGGAACCGAAGTACACCTCGTTCATCCTCAACTGCCCGCCCAACCGCAACGGCAAGCTGGACACCAATGCCGTCAACCGGCTCGCCGAAGTCGGGGCGGCATGGAGCCCCGACACCTCCAGGGCGCCGTTGCCGACACAGATGCCACGCGCCGAGCACCCGGTGACACCCGTCAGCGCCTACGCGAGCGGATTCCACACCGGCGAGGGCCCGATGCACGCGATCGACGGGCTGAGCGACAAGGGCTTCGAGACCTGCTGGTCGACTTGGGGACTTTCCCCGTCCCTCCCCCACTCGATCACGATCGACCTGGGCGGGGTGTGGAGCGGGGTCTCCACCTTGGAGTATCTGCCCAAGCAGTGGAACCGCAGCAACTCCACCGACGGCGACATCACTTCGTACACCGTCTCCACCAGCACCGACGGCACGACCTTCACCCAGGTCGCCACCGGTTCCTGGGCCGGCGACCGCGTCACCAAGGTGGCCGAGTGGAGCGCCAGGAATGCCGGTTTCATACGGATCCAGGCCACCGCCGGCACCGGCGGATACGTCAACGTGGGCGGCCTCCGGATCGGCGGCAGGACCGCCAAGCCGGCCCTCGTGTCGCGTGTCCTGCCGGGCGACGGAACCGTCTATCGCCTGGTCAACCGCGACAGCGGCCTGGTCGCCGACGTGTACCGGAACCGAACCGCCAACGGCACGAGCATCCTCCAGTGGCCCTGGCTGAACCAGGCCAACCAGAAGTGGACGTTCACCTCCACCGGCGACGGCTACTACAAGATCAAGAGCGTCAGCAGCGGCAAACTCATGGAAGTGGCCGGCCTCTCGCGTGCCAGCGGCGGCAAGGTGGGCATCTGGTCGGACGACAGCGTCTTCCAACAGCACTGGGCCGTGACACCCACCGGCGACGGCTACTCCTACCTCACCAACCGGCTCAGCGCACTGTCACTCGACGTCGACCGCGCCTCCACCGCCAACGGCGCCGGCCTCGAGCAGGAGACGTACGACCGGGCACCCCAGCAGCAGTGGCAGATCATCGCCGTGTGATAGATGGGCGGCTCGGCGACGGCGCGCTACACGCTCCTGTCGGACGCGAAGGACGTCGTCACCGGAGTCGACCACACCTGCCGCGACCGCACCCGTGCGGTGCGGCCGCCGCAGGTGGCTGCCGCACCGTTCCACCGGGCGGATACCTGCCGCCATCACCGGGTCACTTCGGCGAACTCCCCATGACGGCGCAGGCCGTGCCGTTGAGGGTGCAGGAACTCGGCGGGGCGGTATCGCCGGTGTGGGTGGCCTGGAAGCCCGAAGTTCTGGACGGTGCAGCCGCTGTTCCTGACGAACCCGTCCCGCATCGTCCGTCCGCCGGAGATGCCGAGGACACTGTCGCGGAGGCCGTGCACCCCGAGGTAGGCGATGGGCCGGGTGCCACCGCTCCGCTGAGCTGCCCGCCGCTCTGGACCGCGACCGCACGGAAGACCGTCGCCCGGAAACACGCGAGCGCGTACGACATGGCGGCGCTGTAGCTGAATCTGAGAGCGAAGCGCTGGGTCGTGTCCACACACAGGTCCGCTTCGATAGAGAGGTCTTGTGCTGGTCATCATGCAACTCCCTTTCGGAGCATCGCCGTGTGCGGACAGAGGTCCGACTGCGCGCTGAGCAAGCTCATGAGGACGTGCTTCGGGGCCGGGCCATCGGGGTGCGGTCGCGGAAGAGGCGCGGGTTTCCCGTCAGGGCTCGTTCGTAGTATCGAACGTCATTCGGATCGCCAGGCAGTTCCGGATCATAGAGATGCAGCCCACCCTGTCAACAGCTTTCGACTCATCGGCCGCGGGATCAGGACACCCCGAGAAGGCGCCACGGCCTGCCGACCGGCCCCGCGTACGCCGGTCACGGTTCGAGGGACGAAGAGATGCCCCCACCAGCAACCGCGCCACGACCTGCAGCAACCCGCTCAGCTGAAGAGCGGCAGAAGAACGGGACCGCGGCGGTCCGTCACCGGGAAGGGTCTGGACCAGGCGCGCGAACCCCCGAGAAGCGATCGGCGCCCGACCGCTCGGAGCGCACCGGCAGAGCGAAATGTTTCGATGTCGGGAGCGAATCATGCGAGAGGTATTGACGGGGTTCGTCAGCCTCCTATCATCCAGAATGCTCGATGTGCCGATGGGTGTCCGAGATGGCGAACCGGGGTCGACCGACCCGGCCGCCGCGCGCCGCGAGAAGAAGCAGACCCCCCGCCCCACGCACGTCGGCACAGCGTCCACTCCTCAGCCGTGAGACTCACGGCGGTTGCACGTGCCACCCACAACGGCTCGGCCGTACAAGGAGAACGACATGGATATGTCATGCCCTCATCAGCCGATGGGTCGCCGTCGAGCGCTGGCCGCGGCCACCGGTCTGCTGACGAGCGCCTCCCTTCCCCTGGTGGGAGCGTCCCGGAGCACCGCGGCCTCCGGCGTCGCCCGAGGGCAGGCCCTCGCGGCCGCTGCGGAGTACACCAACCCGGTCATCTGGCAGGACTTCGCGGACATCGACGTGATCCGCGTCGGCGGCACCTACTACGCCTCGGCCTCGACGATGCACTACTCACCGGGCGCCCCCGTACTGCGCTCGTACGACCTGGTGAACTGGGAGATCGCCGGGCATTCGGTGCCGACCCTCGACTTCGGCGCCAAGTACGACCTCAGCGGCGGCCGTGGCTACGTCCGGGGCATCTGGGCGTCGTCGCTGGCCCACCGCCCGAGCAACGGCACCTTCTACTGGCTCGGCCAGATCGACTTCGCCAGGACGTACCTCTACACCGCCACCGCGGTCGAGGGGCCGTGGAACAGACTCACCACGATCAGCACGCCGTACTACGACGCCGGCCTGCTCGTCGACAGTGACGACACCCTGTACGTGGCGTACGGAAACACCACCATCAGCGTGGCCCAGCTCTCGCGCGACGGCCGCACCCAGGTCCGCACGCAGCAGGTGTTCACCACCCCGTCGAGTGTCGGCACCCTGGAGGGCTCCCGCTTCTACAAGATCAACGGGCAGTACTACATCTTCCTGACCCGGCCGGCCAACGGCCAGTACATCCTCAAGTCGTCGAGCGGCCCCTTCGGTCCGTACACGCTCCGGCAGGTCCTGCTCGACCTGCGCGGGCCGATCCCCGGCGGTGGCGTTCCGCACCAGGGCGGGCTGGTGCAGACGCAGAGCGGCGCCTGGTACTACCTGGCCTTCGTGGACGCGTACCCCGGCGGCCGGGTGCCCGCGCTGGCGCCGGTCAGCTGGACCCCGGACGGCTGGCCCGTCGTGCAACTCGTGAACGGCGCGTGGGGCACCTCGTATCCCCACCCGACCGTGCCCACCCCACCCCGCCAGGTCACCCCCATGGTGGGTGTCGACACCTTCGACGGTACGACCCTCAAGCCGAAGTGGGAGTGGAACCACAACCCGGACAACACCAAGTGGTCGGTCGGCAACGGGCTGACCCTGCGGACCGCGACCGTCACCAACGACCTGTACTGGGCCCGCAACACGCTCACCCACCGCATCCAGGGGCCCACCTCCACCGCCACGGTCGAGCTCGACTTCTCGGCGATGCGGGACGGCGACCGGGCCGGACTCGCGCTGTTGCGTGACTCCTCCGCCTGGATCGGTGTCAAACGCGACGGTGGCGTGACGCGGGTGGTGATGGTCAACGGGCTGACCATGGACGGCAACTGGAACACCACCGGCACCGGCACCGAGGTCGCGAGCGCGACCGTGTCCGGCAGTCGTGTGCGGCTGCGCGCGACCGCGGACATCCGCCCCGGCGCGGCCCGCCCCGGAACCTTCTCCTACAACGTCGACGGCATCAACTTCACCCGCCTCGGCCCCTCCTTCTCCATGGGCAACGACTGGCGGTTCTTCATGGGCTACCGATTCGCCCTCTTCAACCACGCAACCCAGGCACTCGGCGGCGCGGTCCGCTTCCCGCGGTTCGAGCTGTCCACGCCCTGACCCGACCCCACCGATCGCACCACCCAACCCCCCGCCAACCGTACGAGGAGAACCATGAACCCGCTGAAACGGCTCGGCCGTCGCCGAGCCTCGGTGTTATCCCTGCTGGCCGTGGCCACCCTGGTATCGCCGGAGGCCGCGACCGCCGCGCCCGACTCGCCCGACGCCGTCCGGGCCTCCGCACTCGGCGCGCAAGCCGCCCAGTCCGGACGGTACTTCGGGACGGCGGTGGCCGCCGGAAAGCTCGGTGACGGCGTGTACACCGGCATCCTGGACCGCGAGTTCAACTCGGTGACAGCCGAGAACGAGATGAAGTGGGACGCCACCGAGCGATCCCGCGGCTCGTTCACCTTCGGCCCCGCCGACCAGATCGTGAACCGCGCGACGGCCCGCGGTCAGCGCGTGCGCGGCCACACGCTGGTGTGGCACTCCCAACTGCCCGGCTGGGTCAGCTCGATCACGGACGCGAACACGCTGCGCAGCGTGATGAACAACCACATCACCACGGTGGCGAACCGCTACAAGGGCCGGATCCACTCCTGGGACGTGGTCAACGAGGCCTTCGCCGACGGCGGCAGCGGCCAGCACCGCCCCTCGGTGTTCCAGAACCTGCTGGGCAACGGGTTCATCGAGCAGGCCTTCCGCACCGCGCGGTCGGCGGACCCGGCGGCCAAGCTCTGCTACAACGACTACAACATCGAGGACTGGAACGCCGCCAAGACCCAGGGCGTGTACCGCATGGTGCGCGACTTCAAGGCGCGCGGCGTGCCCATCGACTGCGTCGGCCTCCAGGCCCACTTCGGCGCCGGCGGTCCGCCCGCCAGTTTCCAGACGACGCTGTCGAGCTTCGCCGCCCTCGGCGTGGACGTACAGATCACCGAGCTGGACATCGCGCAGGCACCGACGACGGCGTACGCGAACACGGTCAGGGCCTGTATGAACGTGGCGCGCTGCACCGGCATCACCGTCTGGGGCATCCGCGACAGCGACTCCTGGCGCAGCGGGGAGAACCCCCTGCTGTTCGACCGCAACGGGAACAAGAAGGCGGCCTACCAGTCGACCCTCACCACCATGGGCGGAACGCCGACGACACAACGGGCATCCGCGTCGGCGACGGGCGCAACGAGCGACGCCCGGCCGGCCGACTCCCGTTCGCCCGGGTCCGCCGCCGCGCTGCCCTCCCGCTTCTCCTGGAGCTCCAGCGGAGCGCTGATCTCACCGAAGTCGGACGCCACCCACAACATCGCCGGAATCAAGGATCCGACGGTCGTCCAGTACAACGGCAAGTACCACGTGTTCGCCAGTACGGCGAGCTCCTCCGGATACAACCTGGTGTATCTGAACTTCAGCGACTGGTCACAGGCCGGCTCGGCCACGCACCACTACCTGGACCGCGGCGCCATCGGAGCCGGGTACCGGGCCGCGCCGGAGGTCTTCTACTACGCGCCGCAACGCCTGTGGTACCTCGTGTACCAGACGGGCAACGCGTCCTATTCCACCAACCCCGACATCAGCAATCCGAACGGGTGGAGCGCACCGCGCAACTTCTACTCGTCGATGCCCGACATCATCAGGCAGAACATCGGCAACGGCTACTGGGTCGACATGTGGGTGATCTGCGACAGCGCCAACTGCTATCTGTTCTCCTCCGACGACAACGGGCATCTGTACCGCTCCCAGACGACCGTCGGGCAGTTCCCGAACGGCTTCACCAACACCGTCATCGCGGCCCAGGACTCCAAATACGCCCTGTTCGAGGCGAGCAACGTGTACAAGGTGCAGGGATCCAACCAGTATGTGCTGCTGGTCGAGGCCATCGGATCGGACGGCCGACGCTACTTCCGCTCCTGGACGACGAGCAGCCTCGCCGGCTCGTGGACGCCCCTGGCCGCGTCCGAGAGCAACCCCTTCGCCAAGTCGAACAACGTCACCTTCCCGTCGGGCGCCTGGACCAGGGACGTCAGCCACGGTGAGATGATCCGTGCCGGTTACGACCAGACACTGACCATCCCCGCCTGCCGGCTCCAGTACCTCTACCAGGGCATGAACCCCAACGCGAGCGGCGACTACAACACCCTCCCGTGGCGGCTCGGCCTCCTCACCCAGACCAACTCGGCCTGCTGACCGACACAGGCCCCCGGCGCAACCTTCCGGGGGCCTGTCCCTCCGGCGGAGCCCCGTGCGTCTTCTCAGCCCCAGCGCAGGATGCGTGGGGCGAAGGTTCCCTCGGGGCCGTCGGCGCGGCCGACCGACCACACCGTCGCCGTGCCGGGTACCGGTGCCAGCTGCAGCCGAGAGGAGTCACCCTCCCCGGCCACCGCCGGTTCGCCGTACCCGGTGAACGACTCCCCGTTCCAGGCGAGGAAATCCGGGCCGGGCACGAACGGCGGATAGCTGCCCGGCGGGCCCCACTTCTGCGAGCGGGCCACCGAGACCCAGGCCAGCGCGCCGGAGGTGTCGGGCGCCAGTGAGGTGACCGAGCCGAAGTCGGTGGGCATGGTCACCCGGCTCCACGCCTGCCCGTCCCAGCGCACCAGCAGGGGCGGAATCGGCCGGCCCACGGGGCCGCCCACGAACCCGGCGGTGCCACCCGCCCACACCTCCGTCGCCGAGACGGCCAGCACACTGCCCACGGCCGACCGCGGGAACCCGTCCACGATCGTCTGCTGCCACGCCTGGCCGTCCCAGTGCGACACGGCCGCACCCGAGCCGGTGGCGCCCGCGGCCCAGACGTCGTCGGCCGCCAGGCTGTGCAGGCCGTACACGGCTCCCGGCGGCACCGGCACGTCCCGCCAGCCGCGCCCGTCCCAGCGCAGCAGTGCCTGCGCGCCGTCCCGCGAACCGATCAGCCAGGTCTCACCGCCGCCGGCGACGACCTTCGTCAGTACGACACCGCCCGGCGGCCGGCTCTCGGACCAGGATCTGCCGTCGAAGCGGAGCAGGTGGGCGCCGCCCGCCGAGTCACGGCCGACCGCCCAGACCGCGGTCGGTGAGGTCGCGGCGACGGACACCAGCTCTCCCTGCCAGCCGATACCGGGCAGAGGCTGGCGCTGCCACGCGGTCCCGTCCCAGCGCAGCACCAGCGGGAAGCCCGGTGCCTCGCGACCGACGGCGTCGGCACCCACCGCCCACGCCCGGTCCGGCCCGAACGCCACGGCCTCGTTCAGCCCGGCCTGCGGGCGTACCTGCGCCGGGACCGGAACGTGTTGCCAGGACAGGGTTTCCGCCGCCGCCGAGGCCATCAGGGTCATGAAGGCCATGGCGGCAGCGAGGGCCGCGACGACAAGTCTGCGTGCCATGGTCAGCCTCCCAGCCGCTCGCTCATCAGATTCGGTTTCGAGCCGTAGATCTCGACGGTCCCGAAGGACAGCAGTGAGAATCCGGCCTTCGACAGTGCACGCGGTTTGACGTCGATCGCGTTCGTGCGCTCCGGGCCGTAGGAGAAGGTGGTGCGGGGGCCGTCCACGCGTGCGTACTTCGACTGGAACGCGCGGTCGCTGCGCACCGGCAGCCACAGCGCACCGTCCGGGCCGCGCACCATGTCCTCGGTGTAGGTGTCGCCCAGCGGCGGGTAGGTGGTGCGCCAGGCGTGCCCGTTCCAGGTCATCAGGTAGGTGCGGGCCGCGCCGTCGGTGTACTGGCTGCCGCCGATCGTCACCCGGCCGGACGGTTCGGGCAGGATCGTGTGGACGTTGCTGTTCGGCGGCAGCGGCACCCGCGCGTCCCGCCACGCCGTGCCGTCCCAGCGCAGGACGGTGGTCCCGGTGCTGGTGTCCGCCCAGGCCCAGGCGTCGGTGGCCGTACGCGCGGTGATCCCCATCAGATACAGCACGCCGTCCGGGGCGGACTGTGTGGTCCAGCCGGAGCCGTCGTAGTGCAACACCTTCAGCCCGGTGTCGTCCTCGCCGACCACCCACGCGGCACCCGGTACCGCGGTGAAGTCCTGGTAGGTCCACAGGGGCCGCGGCAGCGGGACGGCACTCCAGCCGCCCGCCGACCGGCGCAGGATCTCCCCCGCCCCGACCCGTTCGTGGAAGATCCACACCTCTTTGCCGACGAACTGCACCTTGCCGAGCCGGCCCAGTTCGTCGGCGCCGGGGAAGGTGGTGTCCCGGCTCCACGCCGTTCCGTCCCACCGGTACAACATCGGCCGCGGTCCATCGGCGGCTTGCTCGTACCCGGTCGCCCATGCCTCGCCCGGCCCGCGGGCGGCGAGGTCGGACACGGTCACCGGCGGGGCCGCTGCCGGTACCGGCAGCGCGGACCAGCTCGGCGTCACGGCCGCGGCCGGCGACACCACCGCGACACAAGCGATCACAAGGCACACAAGGACTGTACGGAGACCGTTCATGGGACCCCCCAGTACGCGAAGGTCGCACAGGCTATGGGCGTTCACCCACCCGTGAACAGACGGCATTCGGCCGAACACGGCCCCCTCCGGAGGCCCACCGTGCCGTAGGACTCCCGCAACCACGAGCGCGGCCCGGGGCCGCACAGAACACAGGCACCTTTCGAGTGCCGCCCCCCCCCCAGGGCGGGCGGTGCCACACTGGCGCCATGGGAAAGCCGCAGACGATCGACGCGTACATCGAGGGGTTCGCGGGGCCCGGCCGCGAGATCCTTGAGCAGCTACGGGCGCTGGCCGGCGAGGCGGTGCCCGCGGCGAGTGAGGCGGTCAAGTGGGGCCATCCCGCGTGGGTTCACCCGTCCGGGACGATCCTGTTCATGGTCAGCGGCCACGCGAAGCACGCGAACGTCGTGTTCACCCCCAGCACCCGCGAGGCGTTCGACGCCGATCTGGCCGACTTCACCACCGGCAAGGGCTCGGTCAAGCTCCCGTACGGCCGGCCCGTGCCACACGACCTGCTGCGCCGGATGATCGCGTTCCGTGTGCGCGAACACCAGGACGACGGCGTGCTGTGGATGTGACGGCCGGGCAGACCGGCGGAGCGGTGGCCAGAACCCCACAGCTCCCCTGGGGCACGCGCCCGGGTCCCGCGCTTCGGCATGCCCCGAACGCGGTCATGTGGCTGCCAGGAGGATGGCCGTGTAGTGCGCGGTGAAGGCGGCGATGGTCAGGGCGTGGAAGACCTCGTGGAAGCCGAACCAGGCCGGTGACGGGTCGGGGCGCTTGAGTCCGTAGACGACGGCGCCCGCGGTGTAGAGCAGACCGCCGGCGATGACGAGTACGACGACCGCGGTGCCGCCGGTGCGTGCGAAGTCGGGCAGGTAGAAGACGGCGACCCAGCCCAGCGCGATGTAGCACGGGGTGTACAGCCACCGGGGAGCCCCGATCCACAGGATGCGGAAGGCGATGCCGGCCAGGGCGCCCGCCCACACCAGGGCCAGCAGCACCAGCTGCCGGCCCGCGGGCAGCAGCAACACCGCCAGCGGGGTGTAGGTGCCGGCGATGATCAGGAAGATGTTCGCGTGGTCCAGCCGCCGCAGGACCGCCTCCCCGCGCGGCCCCCACGTCCCGCGGTGGTAGACCCCGCTGGTACCGAACAGCAGGCAGGTCGACAGCGCGTACACCGTGCAGGCCGCCACTGCCGCCGCCGAACGCGAAAGGGCGATCAGGACGATGCCGCCGACCAGAGACAGGGGGAACATCCCGGCGTGCAGCCAGCCCCGCATCCTCGGCTTCAGAGCGGCGGCCGCGCGCTCCACCCCGTCTTCGAGGTCGGCGGCTGTCCGCGCGGCAGCCAGCCGGCCGGTTGTGCCCGCAGGCGAATCAGCCGCCGGGGTGCGGAGGGAGTCGGGCGTGGTGCCGGGGCGGGGCGTGGACTTCCGTCCGCGTGCCGACGGCTGGGCGTCTTCGGCGGTCATGCGCTCACATCAGAAATCGGCGGAAGGGTGCGGCATCGGATCCTTGCCGCGGACCGCGGGTCAGATGCCCGCCGTGTGCGGGGATGCGGTGCGCCGGTGTTCGGCGTTGATGCGCTGCGCTTCCTCGAGTTGGTCTTCGAGGACGACGATGCGGCAGGCGGCCTCGATGGGGGTGCCGGCGTCGACGAGTTCACGGGCGCGGGCGGCGATGCGCAGCTGGTATCGGGAGTAGCGGCGGTGGCCGCCCTCGGAGCGCAGCGGGGTGATGAGGCGCGCTTCGCCGATGGCGCGGAGGAAGGCGGGGGTGGTGCCGAGTATGTCCGCGGCCCGGCCCATGGTGTAGGCGGGATAGTCGTCATCGTCGAGCCGGCCGTACGAGTCATCTGCTGTCATTGCACCTCTCTGTGGAACGCGTGGAGGGGCTCTGGTGCCGTACGGCACCAGAGCCCCGAAGGAACTGGCTACACCATCGGCCGGCCCTGGTACTGCGCCGGCCTACTGTTTCCGCAGCCCCGACGAAGTCGCTGTCGGGGGTGCTGGGATCGCGGTTGCTCGACCGGAGACCACCTCACTATCGATGTCCTGCGGTACCCGGGCTCAAGACTTCCGTCCGGGCGATCCTGATGGCGCTCGGCTCCTCCGTTCTTCCCTCGGTGATCAACTGCTGACAAGCGGGGTACTGCGTACTGCTGGGTACTGCGAACTGCACCTACAGGTACTGCCACTGCGTGAACTGCGGTACTGCTCGTGGCGGCCCCTGATCACTGCGGGCCACCCGGTGCGGTCGTCACTCCCGTCGCCGTCCTGCATCAACGCTGGCTTCGGAAGTCCACCACCGCACCGCCCTGCGAACTGCAACTGCGTACTGCCGCCCGGCAGTTCGTGTCTGCCGGGCCCTGTTGTCTTTCTGGGCTACGAGAGAAACCATAACCACAGCACCGGCCAATGTCTACTCTGACCACCATAGATTTCTGCGTGTTCGACAGTGAGGTAATCGTCTTCGAACAGTGAGGAAGGGGTGGAAGGGCTGGAAGGACTGGGGAGGACGCAACCGGCCCCCCACCCGGTCGGACGGAGCCGTCGCGCTCACCGTGCCCCGAGCGAAGGCAGGGCATCGAACAGTCCTCTACCGCACCAGGCAGGGGCGCTTGCTGTCGAACTCCCAGTCAGGGACGAGGTAGTGCATGGTGACGGCATCGTCGCGTGCCCCCAAGCCCTTCTCCCGGTAGAGGTCGTGGGCCGCGAGGAGCCGGTCCATGTCGAGGTGGACGCCGAGCCCGGGGGCGTCCGGGACGGCGATCTCGCCGCCGACGATGCACGGCGGGGTGGTGGTGAGCCGTTCCAGCCCTTCCTGCCAGATCCAGTGGGTGTCCAGGGCGTTGTACTCGCCTGGGGCCGCGGCGCCGCAGTGGGTCACCATGGCCAGGGAGATGTCGAAGTGGTTGTTGGAGTGGCAACCCCAGGTCAGGCCCATGGCGTGGCACAGCTGCGCCACGCGCACGGAGCCCTGCAGGGTCCAGAAGTGCGGGTCGGCCAGCGGAATGGAGACCGACTGGAGGGTCAGGGCGTGAGCCATCTGGCGCCAGTCGGTGGCGATCATGTTGGTTGCGGTGGGAAGGCCGGTGGCGCGGCGGAACTCGGCGAGGATCTCCCGTCCGGAGTAGCCGCCTTCGGCTCCACAGGGGTCCTCGGCGTAGGCCAGCGTGCCCACCAGTGGCCGGCACAGCTCGATCGCCTCGCGCAGCGACCACGCGCCGTTCGGGTCGAGGGTGATCCGGGCCTCGGGGAAGCGGTCCTTGAGGGCGCGTACGGCCCTGACCTCCTCGGCGCCCTCCAGGACACCCCCCTTCAGCTTGAAGTCCCGGAACCCGTAGAGGTCGTAGGCCGCCTCGGCCTGGCGGACAATCGCCTCCGGGGTCAGTGCCTCCTCGTGCCGGATCCGGTACCACTCCACCGGGGAGTCGGGTTCACGGACGTACTCCAGGTCGGTGCGGTCCGGGTCGCCGACGTAGAAGAGGTAGCCCAATACCCGAACCGAAGCCCGTTGTTGGCCGTCGCCCAGGAGTGCCGCGACGGGCACGTCGAGGTGCTGGCCGAGGAGGTCGAGCAGCGCCGACTCGACGGCGGTGACCGTGTGGACGGTGGTCCGCAGGTCGAAGGTCTGGGCGCCTCGTCCGCCGGTGTCGCGGTCGGCGAACCGGTCGCCGATCTCGCGCAGGACGCGCTTGTAGTCGCCCACCTTCGCCCCGAGGACGAGGGGTTCGGCATCACGGAGCGTCTGTGTGATCTTCTCGCCGCCGGGCACCTCCCCCAGCCCGGTACGCCCCTCCGAGTCGGTGAGGACGACGATGTTGCGGGTGAAGTAGGGGCCGTGCGCGCCGGACAGGTTCAGCTCCATACTGTCCCGCCCGGCGACCGGGTAGACGGAGAACGCCGTGACGGTCGGCTGTCCGATGCTCATCGGGTGCCCTTCTGCGGTGAGGTGGTGCGGGTGGTCGGGAATGTCGCGCGTTCAGAGGTGGAGGATGTCGAGGGCCCACTCGGCCACCAGGACGCCGCCCAGGCCGAGGACTGCGAGCACCGTCGTATAGGTGGTACGGACCTTGATCGCTTCGATGACGGAGAGGTTGAAGTACTCCTTGAACAGCCAGAATCCCGGGTCGTTGACATGGGAGCAGGCGATGGAGCCGCAGGCGACGGCGAGCACCATCATCTCCGGGTGGACCCCGCTGCCCGCCAACAGCGGCAGCACCACGCCGGAGGCCGTGACGACGGCGACCGTCGCCGAGCCGAGCGCGATGCGGAGGATGACGGCGACGAGCCAGGCGAGGGCGATCGGCGAGATGGACCAGCTGTCCGTGGTGTCCTTGATGTAGTCGGAGATCCCGCCTTCGACGAGGACGTTCTTGAAGGCCCCGCCGGCGCCGATCACCAGGAGGATCATCGCCATCGCCTTCGCCGCCGAGGTGCAGGAGGCGCCGACCTCCTCCAGGCTCCGGCCGATCCGCGGCCCGAACGCCCAGATCGCCAGGCACAGGGTCAGCAGCAGCGCGATCGGTGCCGAGCCGATGAAGGCGACGACGTTCAGGAACGGGCTCTCGGCGGAGGTGGCCATGTCGGTCACGGCGGCGGCCACGATCAGCACCACGGGGAAGAGCGCCACGAACAGCGACCAGCCGAGGCCGGGCATCTCCTCGTCGGTGAACTCGCGCTCGCTGACCAGGCCCTTGGGGATGGCCGGGTCCATCGCCCCGACGAAGGGGAGACGGGGCCAGGTCAGGGCGATGAACGCACCGGCGGGAACGGCGATGAACAGGCCGTAGAACAGCGTCAGTCCGACGGAGGCGTGGAACGTCGCGGCGACGGCGGTGGGGCCGGGGTGCGGCGGCAGGAAGCTGTGCATGGTGGACAGCGCGATGGACATCGGCAGACCGACCCACAGCAGCTTCGCCCCGGTGACCCTGACCAGGGTGAACGCGATGGGCACGATGATGATGAAGGCGACCTCGTAGAACATGGTCACGCCGATCAGCATGGACGTGACCACCATGGCCACCTGGACCCAGCGCGGACCGAAGGCGTCGAGGAGCTTGCCGGCTATCCGCTGCGCGGCGCCGGAGTCCCCCATGACTCGGCCGACCATGGCGCCGAGGCCGATGGTGAGCATGGTGTCGCCGATCTGGCCCCCGATGCCCTCGGAGAGGACGTCCGGGATGGTCGCCACCGGAATTCCCCGGACCAGTGCGACGCCGACGGCCACGAGCAGGAGGGCGGCGAAGCCGTTGAGTTTGAGCCTGGTCATGAGCAGCAGCAGGATCAGGACACTGATCCCGACTACGATCAGGGGCATGACAGTTCTCCTTTGAACTGTTGACGGTCGAAGGCTCCGGCGGCTCTGCGTGCGGCCCACGGTTGGTCCGGGGCCACGGTTGGTCCGGGGCCGCGGCCGGTCCGGGCCGCGGGTCATCCGGCGGCGCGACAGGCGCCCGCGGGTTCGTCGGGGTGGGCACGGAGCGTGCCCGCGCCTGTCAGGCGGATCGCCGTACGGCGCCGACGAGGCTCAGGCCGTGGTCCAGCACCTTCTCCAGGTCGGCGAGGTCGGTAGGGCCGGGGTCGGTGAGCGGGGCACGCACCGGACCGACCGGGAGGCCGCGCAGCCTGGCGGCGGCCTTGACCAGGGAGACGGCGTACCCCGACACCCGGTCGCGCAATTCCACCAGCGGGACGTAGAACTCGCGCAGGTACGTGGTCACACTGGCGTCGTCCCCGTCCCGCAGGGCGGCGAAGAAGGCGTTCGCGATCTCGGGCGCGAAGGCGTGGACGGCCGACGAGTAGGCGGGGACACCGACGGTGGCGTAGGCGCGGGCCTGGATCTCGGCGGTGGCGGCGCCGTTGAAGAAGAGGAAGCCTTCGGGCGCGGCGAGGGTGAGGCGCTGGAGCCGGTCCAGGTCGCTGTGTCCGTCCTTCAGTCCGACGACGGTGGGGATCCGCGCGATCCGGCGCAGGCCGTCGGCGGTGAACGTGACCTGGCCGCGCTGGTACGCGATCAGCGGTAGCCGGGTCCCGGCGGCGATGCGGCGCAGCTGCTCCACCAGACCGTCCTGTGGGGCTCCGACCAGGTAGTGGGGCAGTACCAGCGCGGCGTCCGCGCCGACTTCCTCCGCGATACGGGCGAACCGCAGCGCCTGCGCCCAGCCGTAGCCGACGCCCGCGACGACCGGCAGCCGCCCGTCGGCGACCTCGACCGTCGCCCGCACGACCGCCCGGTACTCGTCCTCGTCCAGCGAGAAGAACTCACCGGTCCCGCAGGCCGGGAACACCGCGCCGGGTGCGGTGGCCAACCGGTCGGCCAGGTACGCCCGGTAGGCGTCCAGGTCGAGGCCGCCGTCGTCCCGGAAGCCCGTGAGGGGGAAGGACAGCACCCCGTTCGTCATTCCGTCACGGAGCCGCTGGGCGACCCCTGCGATCTCCGCGCTGATGCCTGCCATCACTCTCATCCCCATATGCAGATGCCGTCCACGTATGCAGATGGAGGTTAGATCGGTGAACGGGACGGGTCAATGGGTGATCGACCTCATCGCCGCGCACAACGGAGGCATCCGGCCCCGCGAGATCACCCGGAACAAGATTCTTCTCTGCTGCTCGAAGCCGCTGGAAGTCGTCGTGATCGACGCGTGGCAAGGGCCCCTGACGCTCGGTTCGCATCGCGATCCCGAGCCGGCAGGGGCCCTTCGTGAGGCCGGTCAGAGTGGGTTGACGGCCGTTCAGTTGATGCGGACGATCTTCCAGAGCTGGTCGTCGTTGCTCACGTCGTTCCACTGGACGACCGGAGCGCCGTTGCTCGTGGAGGACTGGGCGACGCCGGCGTGGAATCCGCTCCTGACGTTCTTGAGTTCGTAGTAGCCGTCGCCCGCTTCGACGAGGGTCCATTTCTGTGAATCGGCGGCGGAGGGGGTGTTCTGGACGACGACGGCTCCGGCGGTGGTGGAGCTGTCGCGGATGTCGAGGTTGAGGCCGCTGTTGACGTTCTTGATCGCCCAGGCTCCGCCGCCGGCGGACTGGAAGGTGAACAGTTGGCAGACGCAGGCGGAGTTCTGCCACTGGTTGGCGGCGGTGTTGGTGGCGGTGGAACCCTGGGGGATGTCGAGGTACTTGCCACTGTTCTTGTTGACGAGGATGTACTGCCCGGTGCCCAGGGGCGGCAGGGCGGTCTGGGTGAAGTCCCAGCGCTGGCAGTCACAGCTGGTGCCGCTCCACTGGACGGCGTTGGTGCCGGTGGCGGTGGATGCGTTGGGTATCTCCAGGTGCTTGCCGCTCACGCGGTTGGTGATCGTGTAGCCGCCGGCGGGGTGCGGGGCGACGGCCCATTCGTGGTCGAGGGTGCCGTTGTCGTCCCACTGCAGGATCCTGGCGCCGTTGGCGGTGGACTGGTTCTCCACGCCGAGGACCTTGCCACTGGCCACGTTGAAGATCTTGAAGTAGCCGGACGACTGCTGGACGAAGCGCCACCGCTGATCCGTGGCGGTGGTGGAGTTCTGCTGGGTCGCGCCGGTGCCGTTGGTGGTGGAACCGCCGGCGATGGTGAGCCTCAGGTCACTGCCCGCGTTGGACAGGGTGTAGGTGGCACCGTCCGAGATGCCGCCGCCCAGATCGATGGTGCTGTACGTGACCGGGTTGACGCCGGTGCTTCGCGCACTCCCCCCGCTGAGCACCAGCAGGCTGTGGCCGTCGGCCAGCGGGAGCATGCCCCGGCTGTATCCGGGGGCGACGTTGGAGTTGATGCGGGTCCAGGTGTTGGCGGCGCCGTTCTGGGTGTTGAGGAACAGGTCGCCTGTGCTGTAGGCGCCGACGACGAGGGTGCCGTTCGGGCCGCCGGTGGGCAGCCAGGTGATGTAGGGAGTGCTGGTGGGAACCACACCGTCCGTGGACCGCAGGGGGATGCCCGTGACGGAGTCGAACGCCTCCGGGTCGGAGGAGATCTTGTAGTAGACGGCGAAGTTGCCGGCAGGGGAGCCGCCGTACTCGTACGTCATGACGTAGTTGCCGTTGGGCAGTTTCGCGACGGTGGCCATGCCGGGGCGCTGGCTGAAGGTGGGCATCGCCACGTCGTCCACGACCGGGCCCCAGTTGCGGAGGTCCGTGGAGACCTGGTGGACGAGCTTCTGGCCGTGGTCGGGGTCGCGCTGGTCGGAGTAGTAGACGATCAGCTTGCCGTTGGCGACGAGGAAGAACGGCTCCCACACGGGAGTGTTGCCATTGCCGTTCTGGTCGTATGCCGGGCCGCCGGTGGCGATGTTGCTGACGAAGCTCCAGGTCTGTCCGCGGTCGGTGCTGGCATAGACATCGATCTTGATGGCCGAGCGGTCGGCCGGAACGGAAGCCCCGGCGGCGAGGATCGTTCCTGCGGGGAAGCCGCCCATCGCCGTGGGCAGTTCGAAGAGCTCGGGCTGCCAGCGCATGCCCCAGCCGTTCTGGGTGTCGGCGACCTCGGAGATCTTCGTCCAGGAGTTGCCGTTGTCGGTGCTGCGGTAGATCGGGAAGACCGGCGTGCCGGAGGTGTACTGCTCGAAGGTGGCGAGCATCGTGCCGTTGGCCGAGCCGTTGTACTGCAGTCGCATCGCCCGCGGATAGTACGACCCGGGTGAGGGCGCGTTCGACGGCGGCGTGTACATCGTCTGGGACGGACGCGAGAGTGCGTCCGCCCGGCCGGCGCCCGGCAGGACCAGCGTCGCCACCGCTGCGAGCAGGGCGACCATCAACGTCAGGAGGGAGAAGGGACGGGAACGCGGAACGGCGCCAGGTCTGGCGTCTGTCTGCGCAGGGGACATTGCGGCTCCCGGGGGAAGGGATGGGGATGTGTATCACGGCCCGCCGCGCACCGGATGGGTCCAGGCACAGAACGGCGGAGTAGAGGGGTGACGTCGACCGGTACGACCGGGCGGACGACGTGGAGGTGGAGAGGGAGAGGGAGAGGGAGGGGCGCGACGGGGCTGGGCTCAGGTGGTACCGGGTGCCGTCCGGCCCGGGCGGGAGGGCGGGGGTGCGGTCGAGCCGCGGAGGACGAGTTCGACCGGTAGTTCGCTCGCGGGAGGCAGGTCGGTGTCGGGCGTCTCGATGGCGTGGACGAGGAGTCTGATTCCCTCTCGTGCCGCCTCGTCGAAGGGCTGTCGCACAGTGGTCAGGGGCGGGGTGACGTAGGCGAAGACGGGGTTGCCGTCGAAGCCCACGACGCTGATGTCCTCCGGCACCCGCCGGCCGGCTTCCCGCAGCGCGTGGATCAGACCGATCGCCATCTCGTCGCCCGCCGCGAACACCGCCGTCACCGAGCCGTCCGCAGCCAGCTCACGGCCCGCCGCGTAGCCGGACTCGGGTGACCAGTCACCCTCGATCAGAGGAGGTTCGGGCGCACCCCGTTCCGCGAGAGCCGCCCGCCAGCCCTCGACACGGTCCGTGGAGGCGTACCAGCGTTGCGGACCGGCAAGGTGGTGAACGGTTGCATGGCCCAGATCCAGCAGGTGAGCGGTGGCCGCCCTCGCCAGTTCGTACGCGCCCACGCCCACGGTCAGGGTCCGGGCGGAGGCGAAGGCCGGTGGCGCGCCCAGGAAGAGGACGGGCGCGTCGATCATGACGGGCACCTCCCCTTCCACGACGGGCTCGGAGACGACGACACCGTCAACTCCCTGTTCGAGGAGCGACATCACGGCGCCGGCGATGCCTTCGGGGTCACCGTCCACCGTGTTGACCACACGGAGCGCGTAGCCTGCGTCCCGTACGGCCCTCTCGATGCCCACCAGGAGCGAGGCCGTTCCGTATCCGGCGGTCCCCAGGGCCACGACACCGATGGACCGGCTCCGGCCGGAGGCCAGCGCCCGCGCCGCATGGTTCAGGCGGTAGCCGAGCTCCTCCGCGACTTCGAGGACGCGTCGACGGACCTCGTCGGAGACGTACGGCTCGCTGTTGAGGACCCGCGACACCGTCTTGCGCGAGACCCCGGCCGCACGAGCCACGTCCTCGCTGCGCGGCGCGGGGGAACCCACGTCACGCCCCACCACTCGTGTCATGAGAGCTCCCGACGGCCGAATGCATCGAACGAGGTCAACCGTATGACCGCGCGGTCACTGACCGCGCGGTCATGTCTACGCAGCCGCATACTCCCGCGTCAAGAGAACGCACAGCATTTCTTGCCTCGACAGGCCGGACGGCCCCGGCCGGAGAGGTCCGCTCGACGCGTTCTCCGCAGAGCCTTGACAGCGAACCCTCGGAGAGCTCACTCTTCGACGCGTCCACCGATCGACTTTGTCCGATCGCGTTTCTTTCCGGCCGCATCGTCGACCGCCTCCCGCAGGGCGGCCGACACCTCCGCGTGCTCACCGCTGCAGATGAAGGCGCTCGCCACCTCGCGGCGCACGGTCTCAGCCTGTCGGCGTGATCGTTCGAGCCAGGTACGGTCCGGTCGCGCTCCCCTCCGCCCGTGCCACTTCGGCCGGCGTTCCCGCCGCCATGATCCGCCCGCCCGCGTCGCCGCCGCCCGGTCCCAGGTCGATCACCCAGTCGGCGCCGGCGACCACGGCCATGTCGTGCTCGACGACCACCACGGTGTGCCCGGCGTCGACGAGGCCGTGCAGCTGGCGCATCAGGACCTCCACGTCGGCCGGGTGGAGGCCGGTCGTGGGCTCGTCGAGGACGTACAGGGTGTGGCTGCGGCGCCCGTGTCGCAGTTCGCCGGCGAGTTTGATGCGCTGGGCCTCGCCGCCGGACAGCTCGGTCGCGGGCTGGCCGAGGCGCAGGTAGCCGAGGCCCACGTCGAGCAGCGTGCCGAGACTGCGGGCGGCGGCCGGGATGTCCGCGAAGAACTCCGCCGCCGCCTCGACCGTCAGGTCCAACACCTGCGCGATGGTGTGACCCCGGTAGGTCACCTCCAGTGTCCGAGGGTTGTAGCGGGAGCCGCCGCATTCCGGGCAGGGCGCGTAGGTGCTGGGCAGGAACAGCAGCTCCACGCTCACGAAGCCCTCGCCCTGGCAGGTCTCGCAGCGCCCGCCCGCCACGTTGAAGGAGAACCGCCCGACGCCGTAACCGCGCTCGCGCGCCCCGTCAGTGGCCGCGAACACCTTCCGTACGACATCGAAGAGGCCGGTGTACGTCGCCAGGTTCGAGCGCGGGGTGCGACCGATGGGCTTCTGGTCGACCGACACCAGCCGTCCCACACCCGCCGCGTCCTCCCTGAGTTCACCGATGAGCGTGGACTTCCCGGATCCGGACACCCCGGTGACCGCGGTGAACACGCCCAGCGGAAATTCCGCCGTGATTCCGCGCAGGTTGTGCCGGGTCACCGGCCCGACCTTCAACTGTCCCCGAGGGGAACGGTTGTGGCGGGCCGGTGCGGGAGAGTGCCCGAAGAGGAAGCGGGCTGTCGCCGACTCCGCGACCGAGGCCAGCTCCGACACCGGCCCGCTGTGCAGCACCCTCCCGCCGTGCTCGCCGGCGAGTGGGCCCACGTCCACCAGCCAGTCGGCGCCGCGCATCACGTCGAGGTGGTGCTCCACCACGAACACCGAGTTGCCCGCCGTCTTCAGCCGGTCCAGCATGGTGAGCAGGGCCTCGGTGTCCGCCGGATGCAGTCCCGCGGACGGCTCGTCGAGGACGTACACCACGCCGAACAGTCCGGACCGCAACTGCGTGGCCAGCCGTAGCCGTTGCAGCTCGCCCGCCGACAGGGTGGGCGTCGCACGGTCCAGGCTGAGATAGCCGAGACCCAGTTCGAGGATCGGCTCGATGCGGGACCTGAGGTCGTCGGTGAGGACACGTGCCGTCGGGGAGGTGCCGACCGGCAGGTCGGCCAGCTCCGCCAGCGGTGACGCGGCGAGTTCGGCGATCGTGCGGCCCGCGAAGGTCACCGCCAGGGCCTCGGGCCGCAGCCTGCTTCCGCCGCACGCCGGACAGTGCTCGCTGTGCAGGAAGCGTTCCGCCTTCGTTCGCAGGGCCGCGCTCCTGGTGTCGGCGAACGTCTTCATCACATACCGGCGGACGCTCATGTACGTGCCCTTGTAGGGGCGTTGGATGCGGTCGGCGTCCCGGACCGGATGCACCGTGACGACCGGCTGGTCGTCCGTGAACAGGATCCACTCCCGCTGGTCGGCGGGCAGGTCGCGCCAGGGCCGGTCCACGTCGTATCCGAGCGCGTCGAGGATGTCGCGCAGGTTCTTGCCCTGCCACGCACCGGGCCACGCCGCGATGGCACCCTCGCGGATGGACAGGGAGGCGTCCGGGACCAGTGACTCCTCGGTCGTACGGTGCACGCGGCCGAGCCCGTGGCACTTCGGGCACGCTCCGGCCGCCGTGTTCGGGGAGAAGGCGTCCGAGTCGAGGCGCTCCGCGCCGGGTGGGTAGGCGCCCGCGCGGGAGAAGAGCATCCGCAGGGAGTTGGACAGGTTCGTGAGCGTCCCGACCGACGAGCGCGACGTGGGCGCCGCGCGCCGCTGCTGCAGCGAGACGGCGGGCGGCAGACCGGTGATCTCGGCGACCCTCGGTGCGCCGACCTGGTGGATGAGACGGCGGGCGTACGGTGCCACCGACTCGAAGTAGCGGCGCTGCGCCTCGGCGTAGATCGTGCCGAACGCCAGCGACGACTTGCCGGAGCCGGACACGCCGGTGAACACCACGAGCGCGTCGCGTGGGATGTCGACGTCCACTCCCCTGAGGTTGTGCTCGCGAGCGCCGCGGACGCGGACGTACGGGTCATGGGGACCGGGCATGGTGGAGGCTCCGTACGGGTCTGGTGCCGAGCAGGGACAAACCCTGCGATTTTACGCCAGGGGCATGCGGCCTTCCGCGCGTCCGGCCGACAGCCGGGGCGGCGAACCCTGGAGCGCCCGAGAGGCTCGCTCGCGGGCAGGGTTCCCCCGGCACTCGTTCCGGTGCCACATGGCTGCGGCCCACGTCTGTCGGTGCCGGCGATCGACCGCCGCCTCACACGCCCACGGCACCAGGAGAAGGGAGGCCGCGCTCACCGAGGGTCGATCAGGGGCGGCGCCGCGAGCGGCAGGGCAGCCTGCAGGGTCAGTAGGCGACAGGCCATCCGCTGCTCCAGTTCAGCAGGTTGATGCCGAGCTTCGGGGTGCCGTTGTCCTGACCGTCGTAGTAGTGGTAGACGATCAGGTCGCCGTCCGCGTCGTTCATGATCGACTGTCCGCCTGGGCCGATGTACCGGCCGTGCGACTCCAGCACAGGCGTACCGCCGTTGTTCATCATGGCGACGCCGTTCTTGTCGTGGTACGGGCCGGTGACGCTGGTGGCCCGGCCGACCTTGACCTTGTACGTGGAGCTGGTGCCGGCGCAGCAGGTGTCGTACGAGGCGAACAGGTAGTAGTAGCCGTTCCGTTTGACGATGTAGGGGGCCTCGACGGCCTTGGTGCCGGTGGGGCGGGAGGCGAGCGAGTAGCGGGTGGTGTTGGACGAGAGCTGCTTCCCGGTCGACGGGTTGATCTGGATCATCTTGATCCCGGTCCACCAACTGCCGAAGGACAGCCACCACTTGCCGTCGTCGTTCACGAAGAGGTTCGGGTCGATGGCGTTGTAGTCGTTCGACGAACTCGACGTGTAGACGATGCCCTGGTCGGTCCAGCTGCCCGGCCGGCCGGTCGTCGACGTGGCCAGCCCGATGGCCGAGTTCTGCGAGCCGAAGGACGAGACGGAGTAGTACATCAGGTACTTGCCGCCGTGGAACGAGATGTCGGGCGCCCAGGCCTCCGGCACGGAGGAGTAGGTGCGCCACCAGCTCGGCCTGCCGGCGAAGGCGTCCGCGCCGCCGGTGAAGGCGATGCGGTTGGTGGAGGCGCGGTTGCCGATGCCGCCGCCGGTGGCGTACAGCAGGTACTGGCCCGCCGAGGTGCGGATCATCGTCGGGTCGTGGACCACGATCGAGCCGGTGACGGTGCCCGGGTTCGGATACGCGGACGCCGAGCTCGGGACGAGTGCGAGCAGGATCGCCGCGGGGACGGCGAGGAGAGCGGTTCTGCGGGAGGTGCGGCTCACGCGGATCCTCCATGTGTGGGGGCGGAGGGAGGGACGAACCCGTTCGAAGACGTTCGACATGATGAACGCCGGTCACGACTTCGAACGGGACCGTAGAATCGAACCCCTTGCGCGTCAACGGTTCGCGCAGCGACTCCCGTCACGACGGTCGTCGAACCGCGTTCGACGACTCATCTGCCACACGGGCCGCGGCGCCCCTCACTGCCCTGCCAACCCCGTGTGCGCCACCCCCCGCACGATCTGCCGCTGGAACAGCGCGAAGACGATCAGGAGCGGCAGGCCCGCGATGACGACCGACGCCATCATCTGCTCGTAGCGGAGGCCGTAGGACGTCTGGACGTTGACCAGGCCCACCGGGAGCGTCATGCCGCCCGGGTCCGTGGTCACCAGGAACGGCCAGAGGAAGTTGTTCCAGGTCGAGATGAACGTGAAGATGCCGACCGCCGCCAGGACCGGACGGGACAGGGGCATCACGATCGTCCAGAAGACGCGCCAGCGGCCCGCGCCGTCGACGAAGGCCGCCTCCTCCAGTTCACGGGGGACGCCGTCGAAGAACTTGACCAGGATGAACACCATGGCGGGCACCGCGACTTGGGGCAGAATCACACCCCAGTACGTGTCGACCAGGCCCAGCTGCACCATCTCCGCGAACAACGGGGCCATCAGGACCTGGGGCGGGACCATGATCCCGGCCAGGACGACGGCGTACAGCGCCTTGCGGCCACGGAACTCCGTGCGCGAGAAGCCGTACGCCGCCATCGCGCACAGCAGGACCGTCAGGATCGTCGTCATCACCGAGATGTACGCCGTGTTGAACATCCAGCGCCCGATGTCGCCCGCCTCCCACACCTTCCGGTACGCGTCGAAGGTGAAGTGGGAGCCGAGCCAGCGCAGGGGTGTCCGTGTCGCCTCGCCTTCCGGTTTGAAGGACGTCGCCAGGGCCCAGGCCAGAGGAAGGACCCACACCACCGCCAGAAGCAGCGCCGCGGCCAGCATCACACGTCGGCCCGGGGTCCAACGGACCTTGCGGCCCTCGTCCGTTGACAGCAAGGCGCTCATGCCGACTCTCCACTCCGCCGCGAGAACCGCAGCTGCACCAGCGACACGATCACGATCAGGGCGAAGAAGAGGTACGAGACCGCCGAGGCGTAGCCGATGCGGTAACCGGTGAAGCCGGACTGGTAGACGTACTGGAGGATCGGGCGGGTCGAGTCGTCGGGGCCGCCTCCGGTCATGATGTACACCTGGTCGAAGATCTTGAGGGAGGCCAGGATCTGGAGGACCAGGACGACTCCCGTGGTGCGCTTCAGCAGGGGGAGGGTCACATGCCGCAGCCGCTGCCAGGCGCCCGCGCCGTCCAACTCCGCCGCCTCGTACAGGTGTCGCGGAATCGACTGCAACGCGGCCAGGTAGAGAAGGAAGTTGAAGCCGACCGTCCACCAGACGGTGGCCGCCACGATCGACAGCATCGCGTACCGCTCGTCCGTCAGCCAGCCGATCCCCGGGTGCAGGCCGAACCAGGCGAGCAGCTGGTCCGCGAAGCCGAAGTCGGAGGGGAAGATCACCCAGAGGAAGAGCAGCCCGATCACGCCCGACGGCAGGAGGAAGGGCGCGAACCAGGAGAGCCGCCACAGCCACTGGACGAACCGCAGATGGTGCGAGAGCAGGGCGAGGACCAGGCCCGTCACCACCAACGGGACCGTGGACAGGACCGTGAACCAGATCGTGTTCCCCAGCGACGACCAGACATGGGGATCCCGGAAGGCCTCCGTGTAGTTGTCGAAACCGACGAACTCCCCGCCCTCACCGGTGATGTTGTCGCTGCGCAGGCTCATGCCGATGCCGGACACCAGCGGCCAGAGCAGGAACAGCGCATAGGTGAGGAAGAAGGGAGCGATGAACACCAGACCGTGCTCGGTCCACCTGCGGCGGACGGTGACGGGTTTCTGCGTCGGCTGCTCCGCCGGGACCGGGACCACGGTCGTGGTCGTCGTCGTGGTCACGCGGCACCTCCTTCGCCGACCAGTGCCTCGCTGCCGAGAGCACGACCGCCGGGGCCGCCGGGGCCGCTGTCGAGCGGATCGGGCGTGTCGAGCAGCTTCCGCAGCCGCTTCTTCGCCTCGCGCAGGGCGCCCGACGGCGTGCGCGATCCGGTGAGTACCCCGGAGAAGACAGCGCCCAGCTGGATCCACATCGGCGAGGCGGAGCCCGCGAACCAGGCGGGCTGGTCGAGGGCCACGTCGTCGATGACGGACCGGTACGCGGACTGTGGCTCCAGTTCCAGATAGTCCGGTCGCGTCAGCGTGGGCAGATACGCCGGTACGTGGCCGCCCTTGGCCCAGTCCACGGAGTGCTGGAGCATCCAGGCGACGAAGGTGTGGGCCGCCTCGTTCGCCCCGTCCGAGCGGCCGTCCTGGTGTGGGAGCACGAAGGCGTGGCAGTCGGCCTGGGCGGTGGGACGCCCGAACAGCGCGGGTACGCGGGTCATGGAGAACGGCAGCCCGGCGGCGGTGAAGGTCGACACCTCCCACTCGCCGTTGAGGTGGAAGGCGGTCTTGCCGGCGTTGAACACCCCGATGGACCCGGGGTAGTCGAGGCGGCGCGCCATCAGCCCCTCCGCCGTGAGCCGGGCCATGAACTCCAGGATCTCCAGGGCCTTGGCGTCGTCGAGTGCGAGGCGTTTGCCGTCCGGGGACAGGACCGTGCCGCCCAGCTGTGCGTAGAAGGTGGCGAACAGCCGCCAGGGGGTGACGCAGTCCGGTCCGGTCGTCTCGGCGCACAGCCCGGGCGCGCCCGTGGTCTTCTTGGCCGTGCGCAGGGCGTCCATGAACTCCCGCGCACCGCGGACGGGGCGGAGCTGACCATCGTCGCCGAGCAGCCCGGCCTTCGCACAGACGTCGGTGTTGTAGTAGAGCACCATGGGGTGGGTGTCGAGCGGAATCGCGTACTGCCGCCCGTCGACCGTGCCGCGCTCGAAGATGGCCTCGGGAAACTGGTCGGCCCCCACGCCCAGTTCGCGCAGCAGGTTCAGGTCGAAGGGGTCGAGGAGCCGCCCGGGCCCGAACCCCGCGAGCCGTGCGAGGTGGAGCACCGCGACCTCGGGCGCCCGTCCGCCGGCCCCCGCCATGCCCAGCTTCGTGTAGTACGGCGTACCCCATTGAAGCTGGGTCGCCTCCAGGCCGATATCAGGGTGTTCCTCGGCGAACGCGTCGACCAGCGCGGTCATATTGGCCCCGTCGCCTCCACCGAAGAGGTGCCAGTAACGCAGCCGGGCCTTCCCCTCGGCACCGAAGGAGGGCGCGGCACATCCCGCCGCGCCCAGCGCCAGCCCTCCGGTGCCGACGAGTAACTTCCTTCTGCTCAGGCGTGGTTCATCGGTCACGGCCCATCCCTCAGTCGTCCGAAATGCCGAACTGTGCTCGTGAATTCGGACGGACGGTAGAGTCGAAGCGCTTCCGAGTCAACGGTTCACACAGGCATTCACTCGGGACACCTCCCCCGTCGACCCCCGTCGTCAGCCGTCTCAGCCATCTCAGCCGCCTTACGCCTACGCCTCAGCCGCCTCAGCCGTTGGCCGCAGCCGTGCGCGGCTGCCGGTAGGGCCGTACCGCGCGGCGCGCTATGGCGAAGCGATGCGTCTCCGACGGGCCGTCGTAGATCCGGAACGGCCGTACCTCCCTGAACAGTCGGGCCAGCGGGGCGTCGTCGGCCGAGATGCCGAGGGCTCCGCAGATCTGCACGGCCCGGTCGACCACCCGGTTCACCGCCTCCGCCACGAAGGTCTTGGACACGGAGGTGAGTTGGGAGGCGGCGGCGGAGCCGGTGTCCAGCTCCCAGGCGGTCCGCAGGATCAGGGCGCGGCTCGCCTCGATGTCGATCTCGGAGTCGGCCAGCATCTGCTGGACCATGCCGAGGTCTCCCAGCGCCGAGCCGAACGCCATCCGGCTGCCCGCCCGTTCCAGAGCGACGTCCTGGGCTCGGCGGGCCGCCCCGAGCCAGCGCATGCAGTGGGTCATCCGGGCGGGGCCGAGCCGGACCTGGGCACCTTCGAAACCTCGGTCCACCTCACCGAGCACCTGCTCCTCCCCCACCACGCACGCGTCGAAGACGATCTCGCTGTGCCCGCCGAAGAGCGATTCGTCCAGCGTCTCGATGGTGCGGACGAGGCGCATGCCGGGAGTGTCGGCGTCGACCAGGAACATGGTGGCGCCGCCCGGGTCGCCGGGGCTGCCGGAGGTGCGGGCCATGACGATGGCGAAACCGGCTCCCTGGGCACCGGTGATGAACCACTTGCGTCCGTCGAGGCGCCAGCCGCCGGAGACCCGGGTCGCGGTGGTGCGCAGGGAACGGGGGTCGGCACCCGCGCCCGGAGCCGGTTCGGTCATGGCGAAGCAGGACCGCGTCCCGCCCGCGGCGAGTGGACGCAGATACGTCTGCTTCTGCTCTTCGGTGGCGAGCTTCTCCAGCAGGTGCATATTGCCCTCGTCCGGGGCCGCGCAGTTCAGCGCCAGCGGTCCGAGCAGCGAGTAGCCCGCCGCTTCGAACACCACCGCCTGCCCGCGCAGGTCCAGCCCGTGTCCGCCCCAGCGGGTCGGCACGTGCGGAGCGAACACGCCCGCTTGGCGGGCGGCTTTCTGCAGGGTTTCCCGCAGCGCCTCGGGGGCGTCGTGCACGGAACCGCCGCACTCACGCTCGGCCGGAATGACCACCTCGCGCACGAACGCGGCCGTGGACTCGGCGAGTTGGGCGACGGTCGGATCGATATCGAACTGGATGGGCACGGGGCCTCCCGCCGGCAGGCGTACGGGCATCGGTGCCCGTCGCGTCCTAGAAACTGTATAGCGTCTTCAGTATCTTGCGGGGAAGCACCCGGCGACGGGAAGACGACAGGAGAAACGCCAATGAGTCCGACCGTGAGCACCGAGCCGGTCCGGATCGTCCGCCATCCCGGCGGGGTCGTCGAGCTGAGACTCGACGATCCGGGGCGGGGCAATGCCCTGGACCTGAGGACGGCCGAGGCACTGCGGGACAAGGCCGCCGACGTGGCCGCGGACCCGGGCGGCGCCGTCCTGCTGCGGTCCGCGGGCGGCAGCTTCTGCGTGGGCGGTGACCTGCGCGCGTTCGCCGGTCGCGGCGCCCGGACCGGCGCCTACGTGCACGCCGTGGCGAGCGCCGCGCACGCCGCGATACAGGCGCTGTACGACCTGCCGGTGCCGTTGGTGACCGCCGTGCGCGGCGCGGCCGCGGGCGGCGGGATCGGTCTCGCCCTCGTGGGCGACATCGTGCTGGCGGCCCGGTCCGCGCGGTTCCGGCTGGCGTACACGGCGATCGGCCTCACGCCGGACTGCGGGGCCTCCTGGTTCCTGCCGCGCCTGGTGGGCCCCCGCAGGGCGGCGGACCTGATTCTGACGAATCGGGTCCTGACCGGCGACGACGCCGAACGATGGGGCCTGGCCTCCCGGTGCGTGGACGACGGGGAACTGGACGACGCGGCACACCGCGCCGCGGCCGATCTCGCCGCCGGCGCCGGTGACGCGCTACGCGCCGCGAAGGGTCTGCTGCGCGCCGGCGCCGGTGACGACCTGCGCCGTCACCTCGACGAGGAGGCACGGTCGATCGCCGCGCTGGCGGACGGCCCGGAGGCGCAGGACCGCATGGCGTCGTTCCTCACCGCGCGGGGCCGCCCGAAGGCGGGCGACGACCGGGCCGCGGACAGGGAATCCGAAAGTGTTTCTTGAGACCCTCTTCACTAACACGTCCGCCGAGGCGTAACCTCCGGGCAACACAGAACCGATGGAACCGGTCACCACAGAACCGGGGAAAAGGTGTGGCGATGCAATCTGCTGCCGTAGGCCTTCCGGACACTCTCGACGGGCCCCTCACCGAAGCCGTCGTCGACCTCGTTCTGCGGGGGATGTGGCGCGGCCGGCCGGAGTCCGAGCACCGTCCGCTGGTCGACGCCGGCCTGGCCATGGTGAAGGGGCCGGTGGTGCTGCCGACCGAGCCCGCCAAGGCCGTCGCCGCGCGGATCCTGCGGGTTCCCGCAGGATCCGAGCAGGAAGAACGGATCACCGCCGCGTACGAGGCGTTCCTGCCGGTCAACCGGAAGATCCGCGATGTGTGCACGGCATGGCAGTGCCGCCCCGACGGCACCGTCAACGACCACTCCGACGACGTCTACGACGCCGGGGTGCGCGAGTCGCTGGAAGACGTGCACGAGGCCATCCAGCCCGTGCTGCGCAGGCTGGACCTGGTCCTCGCGGGCAGCGGACGCTACCTGACGGCCCTGGCGGAGGCCCTCGACCGCTTCGACGACGGCGCACCCGAGTGGCTGGCCTCGCCGCTGTGCGACTCGTACCACACGGTGTGGATGCGGCTGCACCAGGAGCTGCTGTTGGTGCTGGACATCAGCCGGGCCGAGGACGAGGCCCGTGAAGAGGAGCTGGTCACGGGGAGCCGGGGTTGAGCGTCACCGACCGCGAGGCGGACCCGCGCGCACAGTCCGGCCTTCCGCTCACGCGGTCCGGGGCTCCCCTCGCGCAGGCCGAGGCCCCTCTCCCCCGGGCCGAGGCGGCTCCCCTCACGCCTTCCGGAGCCCCCGGCCGGATCCTGGTCCCCTACGGGCAGGGACGTATCCGGGGCCTGGACGCCGACGAGCTGGGTGCGCACGGCGCGGCGATGGACCGGCTGGTGGCCCTCGGGCTGCCGGTCGTGCCGGGGCTCACCGTGCCCGCCGGTGCCGCCGCGTCGCTCTGCGACTCCGACACCGCCGAAGCCGCCGTGGAGCTGGTCGAACAGCTGGCGGGGCGGCGGATCGGGGACACGGCCCGGCCGCTGCTGCTGCGCCTGTCGGCGAGCGCGCCGACCGAGATCGCCGGACTGCCGCCCGACCTGGCCTGTCTCGGCATCGCCCCGGCCCGTGCCGACGACCTGTGCGCCGTCATCGGACGCGCGGACGCACTGCACGAGGTGTGGGCCGCCACCGTGCGCATGATCGCCGAGTACGCCCTCGACGTGCCCGGCGCGGTGCTCGACGACGCCCTCCTGGACGCGCCCGGGCCACGGGCACGGGTGGAGGTGCTGCTGTCCCTCGTGGCGGAGCACGGCTCCCACCCCTTCCCCGACGACCCGGCGCAGCAGCTCGCGCTGGCCGCCCGCGCCCTTCTCGGCCGGTGGGACTCACCGCGTGCGCGAAGATCCCGCCGGGCCCAGCGGCTCCCCGCCGAGCTGGCCCTCGCCCTGCATGTGCAGGCGCTGCGGATCGGTCCGGCGGACCACTCCGGCTACGGCACGGCCGTCAGCCGCGATCCCGAGACCGGGCGCCTCTCCCCCCGGGGCTCCTTCTTCCGGGGAGTGCGCCGCAGCGCCCCGCCGCCGGACACCGGTGAACCGCTGGACCGGCTCGCGGGCGGCACCGCGCTGCTCGAGCACTCCCTGCTCACCCTGGAGCGGCACCTGCGCGCACCGGTGTCGGTCGACTTCGAGGTGCGCGACGACGAGATCTCGCTGCTCGCCGCCTCGGCGCAACTCCGCCCGCCGCTGCGGGCCTCGGTGTGTCTGGCCGCGGACCTGGCCCGGGACGGGGCGCTCGCCCGCGAGGAGGCCGTACGACGGATCACCCCCGCGCAGGTGCAGGAACTGCTGCACCCCCAGCTCCGGCTGACCGGCGGGGAGGAGCTCCTGGTGAGAGGGCTGCCCGCGTCGCCGGGGGCGGCGACCGGAGCGGTCGTGCTGTCCAGCGAACGTGCCCTCGAACTGGCCGCGGACGGTACGCAGGTCGTGCTCGTGGCCGCCGAGACGACCCCGGCGGACGTCCCCGGGATGCTGGCCTCCGTCGCCGTACTGACCGGCAGTGGCGGCATCGCCTCGCACGCCGCCGTGGTGGCGCGGGGCGCCGGCAAGCCCGCCGTGTGCGGCGCCGAGGGGCTGCGCGTGGAGCTGGCCGCCGGGACGGTCCGCTTCGGGGAGCGGGTGGTGCGCGAGGGCGACCCGGTCTCGCTGGACGGCCGTACCGGCGCCGTCTACGCGGGGACGCTGAGCGTCAGTGTGGCCGGGCCGCCGCCCGAGCTGTCCACCTTGTTGGAGTGGGCGGACGGCGTGCGCCGACTGGGCGTGCGGGTCAACGCCGACACGGCCGCCGAGGTGGACACCGCCCTCGCCCTGGGCGCGGAGGGGGTCGGGCTGTGCCGTACGGAGCACCAGTTCCTCGGCGAGCGGCTGCCGCTGATCCGCCGGGTGCTGCTGGCCGCCGACCCGACCGCCCGCGACGAGGCGCTGCTCGCACTGGAGCGCGCCCAGCACGAGGACTTCACCGCGCTGCTGGCCGCCGTGGGGAACCGCCCGGTGACCGTGCGCCTGCTGGACGCGCCGCTGCACGAGTTCCTGCCCGCCCCCGGGCAGGCCCTGGACGCGGCCGAGGAGCAGCGGGCCGTCGCGCTGCGCGAGGCGAACCCGATGCTCGGGCTGCGCGGAGTGCGGCTCGCGCTGCTGCACGAGCGGCTCTACCCGGCGCAGGCCGAGGCGCTGTTCACCGCCTGGGCCGATGTCGCCGCCACCGGGGTACGGCCGGAGCTGGAGGTGATGATCCCGCTGGTCAGCATGCCGGAGGAGCTGGCCGCCGCGGCCGCGTACGTACGCGGTGCCGCCGACGCGGTCGCCGCCCGCACCGGGGTGGAGGTGCCGTACCGGCTCGGCACGATGATCGAGACCCCGCGGGCCGCGCTGCTGGCCGGCGAGCTCGCCGAACACGCCGAGTTCTTCTCCTTCGGCACCAACGACCTGACGCAGCTCACCTACGGGTTCTCCCGGGACGACGTCGAACGCCAGGTGCTCGCCTCGTACCAGGAGCGCGGGTTCCTGACCGCCAGCCCGTTCGCCCGGCTCGATCCGCACGGGGTGGGCGCCCTGGTCGCCCTGGCGGCCGAGCGGGCACGGAGCGTTCGGCCCGGCATCAAGCTGGGCGTGTGCGGTGAGCACGGCGGGGATCCCGAGTCGATCGCGTTCTGCGACGACCTCGGTCTCGACTACGTCTCCTGTTCCGCGCACCGCGTGCCGGTGGCCCGGATGGCGGCCGCGCACAGTGTCCTGCGCCGGCGGCAGGACGAGCAGCGGCAGGACGAGGAGCGGCACGACGAGGGCGGGAGCGCACGATGACGAGCACCGCGACCGAGGGCACGGCCCTGTCGGACACCGAGCTGGAGGACCTGCGCGAGACCGTTCGGTCGGTGTGTGCGGACGCCGGCGGCACCGCCGCCGTACGCCGGATGTCCGAGGAGGCTCCCGGCATCGACGCCGGGTTGTGGGACGCCCTCGGCCGGCAGGTCGGCCTCGCGGCCCTCGGCCTGCCCGAGTCGGCGGGGGGCATCGGCGGCCTCGCCGAGATCGCCGTCGTCTGCGAGGAGCTGGGCCGGACGCTGGCCCCGGTCCCGCTGCTGTCCTCCACCGTGCTGGCCGGGCAGGTGCTGGCCGGCTGCGGTACGGCCGACAAGGCGCTGGCCGAGCTGGCCGGGGGCGTCGTGCATGCCCTGGCGGTGGCCGCGCCCGACGGGACATGGCGGGCCGACGCCGTGCCGGTGGCCGTCTCCTGGCGGGGCGGCGTTCCGCTGCTGGACGGCGCCGCGCCGTTCGTCCTCGACGGCGCCGACGCCGAGGCGCTGGTGGTGGCCGCGGCCGGGGCCGACGGCGTGGACCTCTTCCTCGTCGACCCGCGCGAGCCGGGGGTCACGGTGCGTCGCGTGCCCACGCTGGACCTCAGCCGGGGCCAGGCGGTGGTCACCTTCTCGGGGGTCCGGGCCCGGGCGCTGACCGCCGGAGGTGAGGGGGCGGATGTCGTCTCCTGTGCCCTGGACGTGGCCCTGGTGGCGCTGGCCGCCGAGCAACTGGGCGGTGCGCAGGCCGCGTTGGACATGACGCTGGCCCATGTGCGTGACCGTACCCAGTTCGGCAGGGCGATCGGCGGCTTCCAGGCGGTCAAGCACGCCTGCGCCGACATGCTGCTCCAGGTCGAGGCGGCGCGGTCGGCCGTGGTGCGCGCGGTTCTGGCGGACGGCTCGCCTCAGGCGTCGGCCGAGGCGGCGGCGGTGGCGCAGGCGTGGTGCGGTGAGGCGTTCGTCTCCGTGGCCGCCGAGTGCGTGCAGTTCCACGGCGGCATGGGCTTCACCTGGGAGCACGACGCGCACCTGTACTTCCGGCGCGCCCAGTCGGACGCGGTCCTGCTGGGCGGCGCCGCACACCATCGGGAACGGCTGGCCGGGCTGCTCGGCTGGTGACATGGAAGGCGGGACGGCATGGCCACCAGACTCATCGACGAGTCCCTGTTCGAGAACGGGGAGTACGGCGACGGGGATCCACCGCGTCTCGTGGGCGCCCGCTGCTCCGGCTGCGCCACAGTCGTCTTCCCCCGGCAGGACTCGTGCCCCAGGTGTTCGGACGGGACGATGACGCCGCGGGTGCTGCCGGTGAGCGGGCGGGTGTGGTCGTGGACGCTTCAGGCGTTCCCGCCGAAGTCGCCGTACCGGGTGCCGGCCGGCGGCCACCGGCCCTACCACGTGGGCTATGTGGACCTCGGTGAGGTGCTGGTCGAAGCGCGGCTCGCGGTGCCCCGCGCGGAGATCCGGATCGGACTGCCGGTCCGGCTCACCACCGTGCCCGCCTACCAGGACGAGGACGGAACCGAGGTGGTGACCTTCGCGTTCCGCCCGGAGCGGGACGGAGAGCGATGAGCGGGTCGGACGACGTGTACGTGGTCGGGTGCGGGATGCATGCCTTCGGCCGGGACGAGAGCGTCACGGGAATGGACATGGCCGAGCGCGCGGTGCGCGAGGCGCTGGCCGACGCCGGTGTCGCCTGGGAGGACATCGGCTACGCGGCCGGCGGGTCCGACGTGTCCGGCAAGCCCGACACACTGGTGGGCCGGCTGGGCCTGACCGGAGTGCCGTTCGTCAACGTGCAGAACGGCTGCGCCACCGGTGCCTCCACCGTGCTCACGGTGGCGAACGCGCTGCGCGCGGGCGAGGCCTCGCTGGGGCTCGCGGTGGGGTTCGACAAGCACGAGCGGGGCGCGTTCCACGTCTCCGCGGCCCGCTACGGTCTGGGCGACTGGTACGCCGAGACCGGCATGATGCTCACGACGCAGTTCTTCGCGCTGAAGACCCAGCGGTATCTGTACGAGCACGGGATCTCGGAGCGGGCGCTGGCGATGGTGGCCGCGCGGGCCTTCCGCAACGGCTCGCACCACCCCCTGGCGTGGCGGCGCAAACCGCTGACGGAGCGGGAGATCCTGGACTCCGCCGAGGTCAGTCCCCCGCTCACCCAGTACATGTTCTGTTCCCCGGGACAGGGCGCGGCGGCCCTGGTCCTTGCCCTCGGCGACCGTGCGTTCGACCTGTGCGACCGACCGGTCAGGCTGGCGTCGCTGGCCTTCCGGACCAGGCGGTTCGGTTCGTTCGAGGTGTTCTCGCCCTGGCTGCCGCCGGGGCCGCACCGCAGCCCCAGCGTCGACGCCGCGGAGGCGGTCTTCCGCGCGGCGGGGGTGCGGCCCGCCGACGTACGGGTCGCGCAGTTGCAGGACACCGACAGCGGCTCGGAGCTGATCCACCTGGCGGAGACCGGGCTGTGCGGCCACGGCGAGCAGGAGGAGCTGCTGGCCTCGGGGGCCACCGAACCCACGGGCCGGATACCGGTCAACACCGACGGCGGCTGTCTGGCCGGCGGGGAGCCCGTCGGCGCCTCCGGGCTGCGCCAGTTCCACGAGGTCGTACGACAGTTGCAGGGCCGGGCGCCCGGTGTGCAGGTGCCGGGCGCCCCCCGGGTGGGCTTCACCCATGTGTACGGGGCGCCCGGGATCAGCGCCTGCTCGGTCCTGACGGTGTGAGAGGCGGGGAGCACGTCATGCGGCACGGCGGCAGAACAGCGCTGGTGACCGGCGGGGCACGCGGCATCGGTCTGGAGATCGGCCGACAGCTCGCGGACCGGGGGCTACGGGTCCTGGTCGGGGCGCGGCAACGGGCGGCGGCCGAGGAGGCGTGCCGCGCCATCGGCCGGGCGGCACTGCCGCTGGCGCTGGACGTGACCTCCGCGAAGAGCGTCGCCGAAGCGGTCCGGGAGGCACGGGAGCTGACCGGCGGGATCGACGTCCTGGTGAACAACGCGGGAGTGTCTCTCGACGGGGAACTGCGGCCCCCGTACGTCGACGAGGACATTCTGCGGGCGACGCTGGACACGAACCTCACCGGCGCCTGGCGCGTGGCGGAGGCCGTCGTTCCGGGCATGGTGGAGGTCGGCTACGGCCGAATCGTGAACGTGACCAGCTCGTACGGTTCGCTGGCGCTGATGGACTCCGGCCGGCACCCCGCCTACCGCATCTCCAAGACGGCGCTCAACGCCCTGACCCGTATGCTCGCGGCCGAGCTGGCCGACACGGGTGTCCTGGTCAACGCCGCCGACCCCGGCTGGACTCGAAGCGGCATGGGCGGTCCGTCCGCCCCGCGCGGGCCGGAGGAGGGTGCGGACACCACGGTCTGGCTGGCGACCCTCCCCGAGGGCGACCGGACGACGGGCGGGCTGTTCGCCGAGCGCGGGCCACTTCCCTGGTGAACCGCCTCAGCTCGGGGACGTGGCCGGGGCCGGTGCCGGCTTCGCCGGGTTCTGCTCGGTGGCGACGATGCGCAGCGCCAGCTCCCTGACCGCCTCCAGCACGGACCGGGAGGGCAACTGGGACAGCGGTCCTCCCTCCGCCCGCAGCGCGGTGACGAGCACGGTCGTACTGATGAGCGTGCGGACCGCGAGGGCCTGTGCCGCGTGCCGGGCCTTCGCCGCCCGGGGGCTGCGGGTGGTGCTCTCCGGCAGATAGTCGTAGCCGCGCTGGATGTGCCGCTGCTCGAACTCGTCCCGCAGCACCTTGACGCTGCCGTTGGCCGAGGCGACCTGGACCTGGTAGAGGCGGGCCTCGTCCGGGTTCTTCTCCACCCAGTCCCACACGGCGTCGATGACGCGGATCAGACCCTCTTGGTCACCCGGCTCGGACTCCGGCCGGGCCGCCTCCACGACCGCGTTCAGCTGGTCGAAGACCCGGCGCATGGCCAGTTCGAGCAGCTCCTCCTTGCCGTCGAAGTGGTAGTAGACGGCCGTCGGCACCACCTGCGCCTCGTCCGCGATGTCCTGGATGCTGGTCTCCGCGAACCCGTTGCGGCCGAACACCCGGACGGCGGCGGTGATGATGTGCTGCCGCCGCGAGGGGCGGTGGGCGGGCTGCTTGCCGTTCTTCGTGGTGGCCATCATGCTCCCTGCCGACTGCCGTGAACCCTCGTCCGTGGTCCCTGCGTACTGACCATTCTATGCAGTAACTCCAACCACCGGTCGGCATAATTCCTGTTACGGATGGGGATCCGAGGCCCTCGGGTCCCGGCATACTTGACAGCATGACGACCTCCCGGACCCGCGCCGCTCACCGTCCGTCGCGCAAACAGTGGGTGATCGAAGCAGCCACCGAGCTGTTCGCCACCCAGCCGCCGGACGAGGTGACGGTGGCCGACATCGCCGCTCGCGCGGAGATGACCTCGGCAGCGGTGTACTACCACTTCTCCTCCAAGGACCAGGTCCTGGCGGAGGGGATGCGGGTGTTCGCCGCAGCGCTGCGCGAGCAGTTGCAGGCGCTCACGGATGCCCACGAACCCGGCGCGGACATCGCGGCGGCGGTCACCACGCTGCTGGCCTGGATGGGCGAGCACCGATCCGCCGCCACCGTGTTCTTCGTGTCGTCGGCCGGCATGAGCCAGGACGCGGAGGCACTGCGCCAGGAAAGCCGTAGCGAGTTGCTCGACGAGCTGATGCGGCTGATGCGCAAGGCCCGCGAGTCCGTCTCCGACGCCGAGGCGGCGGTGATCGGCCTGGGCCTGCTGGCGTTGCTGGAGACCGCGGCGATCTCACAGGTCCGGGGCGACGACGTCTACCGGTCGCTGGGGCACCGTTCCTTCGTCCGCGAGGTCGGCGAGCTGGCGGAACGGATCGCCGACCCGACCACCTAGTGTTCTGAGTCGGGAATTCTGTTCAGATAACTGGCGAGGCGTTCGAGGATCTCGTCTGCGGTCTTCGTCCAGACGTAGGGCTTCGGGTCGGTGTTCCAGGCGGCGATCCAGTTGCGGATGTCCTTCTCCAGGGCTTGGACGGACCTGTGAACGCCGCGCCGTATCTGCTTGTTGGTCAGTTCGGCGAACCATCGCTCGACGAGGTTCAGCCAGGACGAGCCGGTCGGTGTGAAGTGCAGGTGGAAGCGGGGGTGGGCCGGCAGCCACTTCTTGATGGCGGGGGTCTTGTGGGTGGCGTAGTTGTCGCAGATGAGGTGGACATCCAGGTCGGCGGGCACCTCTTTGTCGAGCTTGGTGAGGAACTTCTTGAACTCCTCAGCCCGATGTCTGCGGTGCAGGGAGCCGGTCACTTTGCCGGTGGCGACCTCGAGGGCGGCGAACAGGGTGGTGGTGCCGGCGCGGACGTGGTCGTGGGTCACCCGCTCGGGAACCCCGGGCATCATTGGCAGCACGGGCTGGGATCGGTCCAGGGCCTGGATCTGCGACTTCTCGTCGGCGCAGAACACCAGGGCCCGCTCGGGCGGGTCCAGGTAAAGGCCGACGACATCGTGGACCTTGTCGACGAAGTACGGATCGGTCGACAGTTTGAAGGTCTCCGACCGGTGCGGCTGCAGGCCGAAGGCCCGCCAGATCCGTGAAACCGACGACTGCGAGAGGCCCGTCTCCTTCGCCATCGACCGCGTCGACCAGTGCGTTGCGTTCTTCGGAGTGGATTCCAGCGTCTTGGTGACTACCGCGGCAACCTGCTCGTCCGTCACGGTCCTTGGGCCGCCCGGACGCGGCATGTCACCCAGACCGGCGATCCGGTACTGCACGAACCGGGCCCGCCAGCGGCCCACCGCATGGGGTGTGGAACCGAGCTGAGCAGCCACGTCCTTGTTCGAGGCGCCCTCGGCGCAGGCCAGGATGATCCGACACCGCAACGCCCATGCCTGCGGCGTGGAACGTCGCCGCACCCACTCCTCGAGTGCGGCCCGTTCTTCGTCCGACAGTGTCAACTCGGCCTTCGGCCGCCCCGTCCGTGCCATGGAGCAAGCCTATACATCTGAACAGAATTCCCGACTCAGAACACTAGGGCGAGTTTCGGAAGTCCCTTCGTCGCCCGAAGGGCGGCTCTGCGGCGTCCGGTGCGTGCTCTCGGCGCGCCGGACGCCGCAGAGCAGAAGGGACTTCCGAAACACGCCCTAGCGAGCGTCTGGACGGAGTCAGGGTCACGGCAGAGAAACGGCGCTGTAGTCGTCGGCGCACGAATAGGTGAAGGTGCTGCCCACGGCACCTGACGGGAAGTCCATGACGCCGTAGTGGAAGTGGTTCAGCGTCGTGTCGCTGCGGTCCAGTCGAACGTTCTCCGGGTACTCCTCCGCGCCGCCCTGGTCGAGGCACGACGTCTGGGGGCTGCGCAAGGTCGCATCTCCGGCGGAGGCGAACACCAGTTGCAGACCGCTGGACGTACGGTCCGCAGACAGGACGACGGCGAAGAACTCGTCGCTGTAGATGGAGATGCCGATGTGGGGCACGGTCGCTGTGCCCAGGGCGACGTCCGAGTAGTCGTCTCGGCAGGAGTAGCGGAGAACGTAGCTGCCCGACACGAGCAGCGGGAAGGTGAGCGTCCCGTCGAAGACACCGGGCCGGGCCGTCTCCGCGTTCTGTTCGGACGGACGCACCGTGAACGTCCCGTCCGGTCCCCGCACGACGAGACATGTGGTGTCCGCCGCCCGCAGGTCCGCCTCGCCTCTCGCCCGCAGGGCGACCGTCAGCCGATGGCCGTGCGCCTCCACGGAGGTCACCGTGGCCGCGTAGCCCGGGTGTTGGTAGCGGGACACGCCCAGTGTCCCGCGCGTGAACGTGGGCGGCTCGGGTGCCGCGGCCGACGGAGCGCGGGCGGGCTCCGCCGGTGTGCCCGCGGGCGTGGCGGTGTCCGGGGGCGGGGTGGTACCGCTCGACGCCTTCCCGTCGTCGAACGGCTCGGCCGAGGCCGTGACCGTCGTGCCGGGCGCGGCACCCGGTACTCCGTCCTCGGCCCCGGACCCGCTGTCCTGTCCCGCCAGTGACACACCCGTCACGACGAGCAGGCTCGCCGCCAGCACCAGGGCGACGGTGAGAGCGAGCCTCTTCCCGGAGGCGGGCGGGGGAACGAAACCTGCCGGACGGCCGGTCGGGCTGGTGGGGACCCGCGTGGACGCCCCACCTCCCGAGTGCGCGTGCGCGGTCGCCGTGGGCTGCTGGTGAGCGCCCGCGGACCGCGGGTCGAGCGCCGTCGGTGGGTGGGTGACGGCCAGCAGCCCCTCCGAACTCCGGCGCACCGAACGGGAGACGGAGTCGGGAAGCCACCGGTAGGTGCCATGGCCGTCGGGACGCGGGAGTTCGGCCAGCATGCCGGGAACCTCGTCCGGCGACGGCCGGGCGTCCGGGTTCCGCGTGAGGCACTTCCGCACGATCGTCCGCAGGTCCGGCGGCAGGGACGTGAGTGAGGGGGTGCGGCCGTCGACGGCGTCGGCCGCGAGCGGGGTGCCCTGCGCGGAGAGCACCGCCTCGCCCGACGCCTCGGCGAGCACGACCCCGAGCGAGAACATGTCGCTCCGCGGACCGACCTGTTGGGCGAGTAACTGCTCGGGGGAGGCATAGACGACACTGCCGACGAACTGTCCCGTGGAGGTGAGCCCGACCTGTCCCACGGGCCGTGCGACCCCGAAGTCGACGAGGCGTGGCCCGGTCTCGGCGAGGATGATGTTGGACGGCTTCACATCACGATGCACGATGCCCGCGGTGTGGATCGCCGTCAGCGCCTCCGCCAGACTGGCCGCCAGGACACGCACGCTGCCCTCGGGCAGTCGGCCGTGCGCGGCGAGCACGTCCGCGAGGTTGGGGCCGCGGACGAGTTCCGTCGCCAGCCAGGGCACGTCCGCCCCGGCGTCGAAGTCGACGAGTTGCGCCGTGTGCACGCTGCGGACCGCCCGGGCGATCTCGATCTCACGGGCGAAGCGTTCGCGGTAACCCGGTTCCGCCGAGAGCTCGGCCCGGATGGTCTTGAGCGCCACGAGCAGACCTCCGCCGGTACGGCGAGCCAGGTACACGCTGCCCATGCCGCCGGAGCCCAGACGGCCCATCAGCTCGAACGGGCCGACACGCCCAGGATCCGTACCATGCCGAAGCGGCTCCACCACGATGCACCCTCACCCGTCCGTCGACGTCCCCACAGACAGCCGCGCCGTCTGCCGGGAGCCATGACCGACGGTCGGGGCGCGGCCACGGACGCGGCAAGGGCCGGGAGACTCGTGTCCCCCGTGCCGAACCGGCTCCGATCTCCGTGAGCCGAGGGGTGACATTCTGACGAGCCACGCCCCATCGCCACAGGGCGCACAGCAGCGCAGACGGCGCGCGGGCGGCGTGAGGAGTGGCTCTGCCCCTCACCTCACACCAGGAGGCGGAGGGGCTTGTGCAGCAACTCACCGACCGTGCGCAGGTATTCGGCGGCGGGTGCCCCGTCGACGGCACGGTGGTCGAAGGTGAGGCTCAGGGTGAGCACCCGTGTCCGCAGCGGTCGGTCGTCGTCCCACTCGACGCCGTCCCTGAGCCTGCCCACCCCGAGGATCGCGACGTTGCCGGGGTTGATCACGGGGGTGAAGAAGTCGACGCCGTATCCGCCGAGCGAGGTGACGGTGAAGGTGGCCCCTTCCAGTTGGGCGGGGGAGATCCGCCCCTCGCGCGCGGCGTGGGCCAGGGCCCTCGTCCGGCGGGCGATCTCGGGCAGCGGCAGTGCCACCGCGTCCTCGATCACGGGCACCATGAGGCCGCCCGGGACGGCCACCGCGAAGCCCAGGTGGATGCCGTCGAGCAGATGGATGCCGTCCTCCCGCACCGTGGCGTTGAGCAGCGGATGCTCACGCAGGGCCAGGGCGGCGGCCTTCAGGAGGAAGTCGTTGAGGCTGGGCACCGGCAGGTCGCTGTCGGCCCATTCCTCCCTGAGGCGCTCCCGCAGGGACACCACGGCGTCCATGCGCACCTCGTAGCCGTGCGTCAGCTGTGCCATCTCCTGGAGGCTGGCGTGCATCCGGCGCGCGATGGTCCCGCGCATCCCGGTGAGCGGGAGGACGTCGCCGGGACGAGGGGCCGCGTTCCGGCGAACGGGCGCGGGAGCGACGGCGTCGAGGTCGGAGCGGCGGACCCGGCCGCCGGGGCCGGTGCCGTTCACCCCGGAGAGGTCGATGCCCCGCTCCTTCGCGAGCTTGCGGACCAGCGGCGAGGAGGGGGCGCCGCCCGACGGGGCCGACGGGGCCGACATGACGACGTCGTCGGCGAGGGCGGCGAGGAACTCCTCCACGTCCTCGGAGACGATCCGGCCGCCCGGCCCCGTGCCGTGTACGGCGGCGAGGTCCACGTCGGCGTTCGCGGCGACCCTTCGAGCGTTCGGTGAGGACGGCAGCCGGTCGGCGGTGCCGTTGACGGAGGGCACCCCGGCGTCGGGGGCCGCACCGGTGCCGGTGAGCGTCGGCAGGACGCCCGGACCCACGCGGCCGTCGGGGGCAGGCACGGTGGCCGGTTTTCCACCGCCGTTGTCCAGGGCGGGCACGACCGCCACACCCGCGCCGGAGCCGGACCCGGCGGGCATCGGCGTACCCCCCGGGTCCGGTGGCTGCTCGCCCTCGGCGAGCAGCCAGCCGATGAGGGCCCCGGCGGGGACTGTGGCGCCCGCCGGGACCACCGGGTGGAACAGTCCCCCGGCCTCCGCCTCGACGTCCACGTCGACCTTGTCGGTGGCCAGCCGCATCAGTGCGTCGCCCTCCGCGACGGCCGCGCCGGTGGGCACCAGCCATTCGTCGATCGTGCCTTCCTGCATGGTCAGGCCGATCTTCGGCAGCAGAACCTCGACCGCCACGTCGGTCACGACCTTTCGAGGAGACGTCGGCAGCCCTGGGCGATACGGGCGCGATCGGGCACGTACGCCTTCTCCAGGACGGGCGAGAAGGGCACCGGGGAGAAAGGGGCGCCGATGCGCAGGACCGGCGCGTCCAGGTAGTCGAAGACCACGTCCTGGATCTGGGCGGCGATCTCCGCACCGAGCCCGCCGAAGGTGACGGCCTCGTGCACCACGAGCACCCGGTTGGTGCGGCGGACGGAGGCGAACATCGTCTCGGTGTCCAGGGGTTGCACGGTGCGGGGGTCGATCACCTCGATCTCCACGCCCTCGGCGGCGAGTTCGTCGGCGGCCGCGAGGGCCTCCCCCACCATGCGGCCGAGGGCGATCACGGTGACGTCGGAGCCCTGCCGGGCGGTGTGCGCCTGGCCCAGCGGGATGCCGTAGATCTCCTCGGGCACCTCGCTGGTGCTGCCGAGAAGGACCTTGTTGAGCATGACGACGACCGGGTTGTCGTCCCGGATGGCCGAGACGGTCAGGCCCTTGGCGGTGTAGGCGTCGCTCGGCATGACCACCTTGAGGCCGGGCACGTGGGCCAGCCAGGCCTCCAGGCTCTGGCTGTGCTGCGCGGCGGCGCCGAGGCCGGCGCCGGAGGCGGTGGTGATGGTCAGCGGCACGGACAACCCGCCGCCGAACATGTACTTCATCTTGGCCGCCTGGTTGACGATCTGGTCGAGGCAGACGCCGATGAAGTCCATGAACATCAGGTCGACGACGGGGCGCAGACCCCGGGCGGCGGCTCCCACCCCGAGGCCGACCAGGGCGGCTTCGGAGATCGGGGTGTCGATCATGCGGCGGGGGCCGAACTCGTCGAGCAGGTTGTCGAACATGCGGAACACGCCGCCGTATCCGGCCACGTCCTCGCCGGCGACGAAGACGTTCTCGTCCTCGCGCATGGCCTGCGCGAGACCTTCGTTGAAGGCCTTGACGTAGGACAGCTTGCGGGCGGCTGCGACCGGGGCGCCGGCCGGTGCTTCGGTGGTGAGGGTCATGGCGGTCATCCCGAATAGACGTTGAGGAGCAGGTCGGCGGGGTCGGGCAGGGGGCTCGCCTCCGCGTACGCGATGGCTTCGGCGATCTCGTCGCGCGTGCGCTGCCACACGTCGTCCAGCTCCGCGCGGGTCGCGGTACCGTCGGCGACGGCGCGAGCCTCGATCAGGTCGATGGGGTCGCGCGACTTCCACTCGGCGACCTCCTCGTCCGAGCGGTAGGGGTGCCGCAGGCCCTTGACGCCCTGGTGGTCGAAGAAGCGGTAGGTCTTGGCCTCGATCATCATCGGGCCCGCGCCGGACCGGGCCCGTTCGACGGCCTCGGTGGCGGCCCGGTGCACGGCGACCGCGTCCATGCCGTCGACGATCACGCTCGGCATGCCGTAGGCGGCGGCCCGGTCGGCGACGTCGGTGATCAGCATGTGCGCGGACTGCGGGGTGAACTCCGCGTAGCCGTTGTTCTCGCAGACGAAGACCACGGGCAGGCCGAGGATCGCGGCCATGTTGGCGCCCTCGTGCCAGGCGCCGATGTTGGTGGCGCCGTCCCCGAAGAAGGTCACCGCGATGTTGTCCTCGCCCTTGTACCGGGCGGCGAAGGCCGCGCCGACGGCGATCGGGACGCCGGCCCCGACGATGCCGTTGGCGCCGAGCATGCCGCGGGTGAGGTCGTTGATGTGCATGCTTCCGCCGCGGCCGAGGCAGGCGCCGGTGACCCGGCCGTACAGCTCGGAGTACATCTCGCGGAAGCCGACGCCCTTGGCCACGGCGTGCCCATGACCTCGGTGGGTGGAGGTGATCTGGTCGTCGTCGCGCAGGGCCGCCATCACGCCGGCGGCCACGGCTTCCTGGCCGACGTAGAGGTGCAGGAAGCCGGGGAGTTTGCCGGCCTCCATGAGCTTTCCCGCCTCGGTCTCGAAGAGCCGGATGCGCACCATGCGTTCGTGTAGGTCCCTGATGACCTGCGCGGATGCTTGGTGTGTGGTCTTCGCGGCCGACTTCCGCGGTGCTTTTTGAACCATCGTCCGCCCCTTCGCCCCGTTGCGAGGTTTCCAACCGATCGGACTTTCTGTTGCCGGTCTACAGTAACCAGCAGGGCGCACCTTACTGAAGAGGTTCTCTAATTACTATGGGCCGGGTTCAACGGGTCTCCTGGTCACCGCCTCGCCGGTCCACCAGTTCGAGGACGTTGCCCTCCGGATCCGCCCAGAAGCTGATCCGCCGGTCCCGCGCCACCACGACGATCGGGGACGACAGCGGCCGGGCACCGGCGGCCGGCAGTGCGGCGACCACCGGCACGATGTCGTCGAAGTGAAAGGTGACATAGGACAAGCCGCGGCGTGCGGCCAGCGGTACGGCCGACGGCCGCGCAGCCGCGCCCGCATCCGCATCCGCATCCGCCCGAAGTCGTATCAGCTTGATCCGGCCCCCGGACGGCACCTGAAGCCAGACGACCAGCAGGGGCCCGCCCAATCCGGCCGGGCCGCCGATCGCGTGCGGGATGTGCGAGTGGTGCACCGGGACACAGCCGAGCACCTCGCGATAGAAGCGCTCCAACACCTCCAGGTCCCGCACCACGACACCGACCTCGAAGGGCTTGGTCATCGCCACTTCTCGGGACACCCGAGCCGGCTCGGCCATCTCATCGACCACGGGACCCCTTCCACCCACTCGCCACCCGCACCCACCCTTCGGCTGGAGTCGATCCCCAGAAAGATCGACCTGAGCGGGGGTTACCCTCGCAGCAGAAAGCGAAGGTGACCTGCGGAATGCCGCACAGCCGAACTTCGGGACTTTCTATTGACACACAACACTAACTCCTGTTGTTGTGGCGGTCACAGCGGAGCTGTAGCACAGGAACCCTTCATCAGCTCGCGACTGGGAGGATTGAGGACATCGTGGTCCAGATCTCACCGGAGACCCGAGCGGCAGGCGACGAGCGCCCCTTGCCGCCCCCCGCCCCGGAATACCACTCATGGATCGGCCAGGACCGCTCCAGCGATGACGCGGGCAAGGCGATGCGGCAGGATGCGGCCGACCTTGCCGAGCGTGTCATCGAGCACTACCGGAACAACACGACCCACGAGGCCGAGGAGCAGTGGACGGAGCCCGTCGACAACTACCTCGACGTCGACCGCTGGCTGCGTGAGATGGACGCCGTCCACCGGAGCGTCCCGCTGCCGCTCGCCATGTCGTCCGAGCTCCCCAAGCCCGGGACCTACAAGGCACTGGACGTGCTCGGCACCCCCATCCTCATCACCCGGGACCGCCAGGGTGTGGTCCACGCGATGATCAACGCCTGCCGGCACCGCGGCGCCGAGCTCGTCGAGCCGGGCTGCGGCGTGGCGAAGCGGATCACCTGCCCGTACCACGCCTGGTCCTACGACCTGTCGGGGGAACTGCGCGGCGTGTACGCCGAGAAGACCTTCGGCGACGTACCACGCGAGAAGCGCAGCCTGATACAGCTCCCCGTCGGTGAGCGCGCCGGCATCGTCTTCGTATCGCTCGATCCGAACGCCGAGCACGACCTGGACGCCTGGCTGGGGGATCTGCAGCCACTGCTGGAGGGGCTCCGCTTCGCGGACTGCCACCACTACGCGACCCGAGAGCTGACCAGCCCGAACTGGAAGGTCACCCTCGACGGGTACCTGGAGACGTACCACTTCGCCTCGCTGCACACGAAGACGGTCTTCGAGACGAACTTCTCCAACATGATGGCCCACGACACCTGGGGGCCCCACCAGCGTCTCGCTGCGGCCCTGCGGCCCATCGCCGACATGGTGGACCTGCCCGCGGACAAGCGTGACCCCGGCGACATCGTCGGAGCCATCTACTGGCTCTTCCCCGGCCTGGCCATCGCCGGCACGTGGCGCAACAAGATCGCCGTCTCCATCGTGATCCCCCGGACGGCCACCGAATCGGTGACCCAGCAGATCATCCTGCTGCGCCAACCGGCCGTCACCGAGGAGGAGCGCCACGCCGCGGACCAGTTCGGCGAGTGGTTCTACGAGGTGGTCCGCGACGAGGACTACGCGACCACCTACGGAGTCCAACGGGGGCTGAAGGCCCTCGCCGGGACCGACTTCGTCTTCGGACGCAACGAACCCGGACTGCAGCACTTCCACCGCACCATCCACCGCCTCCTGGACGAAGCATCCAGATGACGAACCCTCAGAAACCGCAGGAGAACAACATGGTGGCTACGGGCAGCCTCGACGGACGTGTCGCGGTGATCACGGGCAGCACGCGCAGTATCGGCCGCGCCATCGCCGAGGCCTTCCTGGCCGACGGAGCCACGGTCGTGCTCAGCGGCCGCTCCGAGATCAAGGGCAAGCAGGCCCTGGAAGAACTCCAGGCCGGCGACAAGGCCGTCTTCCACACCTGCGACTCGAGCCGCCAGTCGGACATCGAGGCGCTGGTCGACTGGACGGTCGAGCGCTTCGGTCGACTGGACGTCATGGTCAACAACGTCGGAGGCACCGAGGGCTTCGCCCCGGTCCACGAGCTGAGCGACGAGGCGTGGCACAAGGCGCTCGACCTCAACCTCAACGCCTACTTCTACGGCACCCGCCGTGCGCTCAGGCCCATGCTGGAAGGCGGCTGGGGCCGGGTCATCAACATCTCCTCGGTCGAGGGCAAGCAGGCCAACAAACCCGCGATCAGCCACTACATCACCAACAAGCACGCCATCCACGGTCTGACCAAGGCGACCGCCTTCGAGTACGGCACCATGGGCATCACCTGCAACGCGATCTGCCCCGGCGCCGTCGACACCGACCTGATGCGGGCCGCCGGGCCGGCCGCGGCCGAGGCCGAGGGCATCTCGTACGAGGAGTGGCTGGCTCGGTTCGCCGAGCACGCCGCCACCAAGAAGATCACCACCGTGGAACAGATCGCGGGCGTCGCCTCGCTGCTCGCGAGCGACGCCGGCGCGGGCATCACGGGCACCCTGATCAGCGTCGACGGCGGAACGGCGCAGTGGTGAGCGCCGGAACGGACGGCGGGAGCCCCCTCGCCATGAAGCACTGGATCACCGACTGGCAGCGCAGCGAGCGGCTGCCCCACTACACCCGGGCCAACGCGGGCGAAACCCTGCCGGAGCCGGCCAGCCCGCTGGGCTGGACCCTGGTATGGGGGCGCGGCCTGCAGGGCTGGCGTCGCGGTTTCATCGAGTTCGGCGTCTACCGCGGGGACGAGATCAGCGGCCCTCGCCCTCCGTTCGTCGGAATCTTCGGCGGTTACTTCTACCTCAACCTGTCGCACCTGCGGCTGTTCGGCATCCGCATGGGGCAGACCGCGGACCAGATCGACACCGCCTTCGTGGGCCAGCGCTCCGACACGCCGGTGTACGTGCCGCACCCCGACGACCTGGACGCGGAGCTGACGGCCAAGGCCACAGCGACGCTGCAGGGGATGCTCGGCCAGGCCGACTACCCGGAGGGCGACGCCGACCATGAGCGGCTGCGCCGTATCAGGCGCGAGCGACCCGACCTGACGCTCCTGTCCGACGTCGAGTTGGTGGCCTACGCCCGCTCGTTGCTGGCCGACGTGGAGACGACCTTCCAACGGCATGTCGAGTCCTCGCTGCCCGCGTCCGTCGGGCCGGCGATCCTCGGACCGCTGTGCGCGAGCGTCGACCGTCCCGGCGCGATGCTCGACCTCATCGGCGGGCTGGGAGGCGTGGACTCCGCCTCTCCGTCAACCGGGCTGTGGACGCTGTCCCGCCAGGTGGTCGCCTCGGCGGAGCTGACAGCTCTGTTCGACCGGGGTCCGGCCGCGGTGCAGCAGGCCCTCGAAGGGGCGACCGGAGACGTCAAGGCGTTCCGTGACTCCTTCGACGAGTTCATCGCCGAGTCCGGCGACCGCGGCCCCAACGAGTGGGACATCCACGCGCTGTCCTGGGAGGCGGCGCCGGTCCAGGCGCTGGCTCTGGTCGATCGGATCCGGCACACCTCCGACGACAACTCTCCGGCCGCGCGTCACCGCAGGCTGACCGAGCGCCGCGAACAACTCGCGGCGGAGATCCGAGCGGCCCTCCCCGAGGACACTCGGCCGGTGTTCGACGCCGGCATGCACGCTTCCCAGGTGTGGATCCCGGCACGTGAGCGGACCAAGGCCAACTGTGTGACCGTCATCAACGAAATCCGCATGACGGTGAGGGAGCTGGGGCGCCGCGGAGTCGAGGCGGGACGCTTCGCCGAGCCCGAGGACGTGATGATGCTGCTGGAGACGGAGCTCGACGACTATGTCGCCGACCCCGGCGGCTTCGAGTCCGTCATCGCCCAGCGGCTTCAGGAATACGCCGGGCTGCGCGAGCTGGAACCGCCGTTCTTCGTCGCACAGGACGCACAGACCGAGATCGACGGCTGGCCGCGGCGCAGCGAGGATGGCGTCGCGACCGCCGCCGAGGGCGATGTGCTCACGGGCGTCGGCGGAAGCCACGGCGCCTACACCGGCAGGGTGCGGGTGGTCACCGACCCGGCCTCGTGCGAGGCGCTGGAGCCGGGCGAGGTGCTGGTGGCGCCGATCACGGACGCGGCCTGGACCCCGCTGTTCCTCGTGGCGGGAGCAGCCGTCGTGGACGTGGGCGCGCTCAACAGCCACGCCGTCGTGGTCTGCCGCGAACTCGGCATCCCGGCCGTCATCTCCGTCGAGGGCGGTACGCGGCGGCTGCGGGACGGCATGGTGATCACGGTCGACGGCGAGAAGGGCACGGTCACCGTGGACGGCGTCCCGGCGGCACTCGGCATCTGAGCAACCATGGGCCCGTCGCTCCTTCCTGACAGAGGGGCGGCGGGCCCACGGTCATGAGCCATGACCGTGGAAGGGGAAAGGACCACCGTGTCAGAGGAAATCATCGTCGCCGGCTGGATGGACTACGAGCCCGCGGACCGCGACACGATGCTCAGGCACCTCGTCGAAGTCGGGAAGCGCACCCGCGAGGAAGAGCCCGGCTGCCTGGACTACGCCATGACGGCGGACCCCACGGACGGCCGCCGGATCCGGGTGTTCGAGCGGTGGGTGTCCCAGCAGGCCCTCGACGAGCACTTCGCCACCCCGCACATCAAGGACTTCCGGACCGCCGTGGCCGGACTGACCCGGTTGGGGGTCTCCCTGCAGGCACATACGGTCGCCGCGTCGCGGCCCATGCGCTGACCGTGGTCCCGGCCCATGCGACTGGCGGGGCCCGCGTCGCGGGCGCCGCCAGTCGTCAGCCATTCAGCCATTCATTCAGTCATTCAGTCATTCAGTCATTCAGTCGGACCAGCATCTTGCCGATGTTGCCGCCCCGCAGCAGGGACAGCAGGGCTTGTGCCGCGTTGTCCAGACCGTCCACGACCGTCTCGCGCGCGGTGATCCGGCCCTCGGCGAGCCAGCCCGCGACCCGCCGTTCGAACTCCGGCCGCAGGTCGTCATGGTCGCGGACGATGAATCCGCGCAGGGTCAGCCGTTTGAGGACCGCCTGGATCAACTGGTTGAGGTCGGCGGACCGTCGGTCGCCGCCGAACTGCGACATCATGCCGCACAGGGCGACCCGGCCACCGGTGCGCAGCGCGTGCAGCGCGGCGGCGAGCTGCTCACCGCCGACGTTGTCGAAGTACACGTCGATGCCGTCGGGCGCCAGCCGGGCCAGCGCGTCCCGCACGGGCTCCGCGCGGTAGTCCGCGGCGGCGTCGTAGCCGAACTCCTTCACCAGCAGGGCGCACTTGTCCGGGCCTCCGGCGGTCCCGATGACGCGGTCCGCGCCCAGCAGACGCGCGAACTGGCCGGCCGCGGTGCCGACCGCGCCGGCCGCCGCCGACACGAGGACGGTGTCGCCCGGACGCAGTTCCGCGATCCGGGTCAGGCCCACGTACGCGGTGAACCCGGTCTGGCCGAGCAGGCCCAGCCAGGTGGGCAGCGGGGCGAGCCGGGGATCGATACGGCCTGCGCCGTCGGTGTCCGCCGCGTCGAGCACGGCCCGCTCCCGCCAGCCGAGTTGGTGGCGTACGTACGTGCCCGGCGGCACCGAGGCGCAGCGGCTCTCCTCCACGACACCGAGGGCGCGGCCGTCGAGCGGCGAGCCCGGGGTGAAGTTGTGCGTGTAGTGCTTCTCGGTGCTCTCCAGGCGCCCGCGCATCGACGGGTCGACGCTCATGTAGAGGTTGCGCACGAGCAGCTGTCCCTCGCCCAGGGGCGGCAGCGGGCGGTCCTCCACGGCGAAGTCGCCGGGGAGCGGTTCACCGTCGGGTCGGCGCACCAGACAGACCACCCGGGTGGTACGGGGCGTCACGGGGTTCACCGCTCCGGCTGCGGGGGCGTACGCCGCTGGGCGAGGCGGCCGACCCAGCCGGCCATCTGGAGGTCGGCGTGGCGCAGTTCGCCCGACTGCCACCGGGCCTGGAAGTCGAAGACGCCCTGCGCCCCTGTCCCGGGGTCGGTCACCTCGACCAGTCCGTCCTCCGTGAGCCGGTACACGTGCCCGGTGAGTGGGTGGATCACTTGCTTGGACATGGTGGCCTCACTCCTGCACTCGGCGGCGCACGCCGCGCTTGGTCACGGTCACCGGGCCGTCGACCCGGAGCCGGCAGGCGAGCCGGGTCAGGCCGTCCACCGGTCTGCGCAGGGACTCGATGCCCTCGCGTTCCAGCGGGCCCACCGGGGAACAGTTCTCGGCGCCCTCGTCGACCTGGACGAAGCAGGTACGGCAGGTGCCCCTGCCGCCGCAGACGGTGGGCCAGCGGTAGCCGAGCCGCTGGGCGGCGGTGAACAGGTCCTCGCCGTCGAGGACTTCGAGTTCGACGCCGGAGGGTCTGACCGCCACCCGGTGGGTCACTTGTTCATCCACTGGTCGAGCGTCTGGTTGAAGTGGCGGATGCGGCTCTCCTGGTAGTTGGCCAGAGTGATGCCGGGCTTGCGCATCGCCTTCAGACCCTGCTGGACGTAGGGCAGGTTCTCGCAGTCCTGGTCGAAGACCGGGCCGAGCACACCGAGTTCGGGGATGTCGGCGAAGAGCATGTCCTCGGGCACCCAGCGGATCTTCGCCGGGGGTGGCGTCTCGCCGGGCTGCTTCGGGGAGGACATGAAGATGATCTCGGCGGTGCAGGAGTCGGGGTCGAGTCCGTGGGGCCGGAACCGGTAGATGATGTTCGACTTGGCGCCGCCCCAGGGGTTGAAGTTGGGGAAGAGCAGGTAGTTGATGGCGTCCAGCAGTTCGGTGTCGGGGGTCTTGGAGAAGTCCTGCTGCGAGGTGGCCTCCAACTGCGCGCGCATCCGCTCGGCGAGGACCTGCCGGGCGGTGCCACCGGGCGGGATCGCCGGCAGTGCGTCGCCCTCCCCCATCACCAGGTCACGGCCCTGGGCGGCGGCGTAGAAGGACCGCGAGTCGTAGAACGTCTCCAGGACGTCCTCCTCCGTGACGGAGTCCGCCACGTGCGGACTGGGCGCGCCCTGGATGTTGATCATCCGGTTCCAGTTCGGCTGGTCCGCCATGACGTCGTACTGCGAGTTGGCGTCGGCGAGCCACGGCAGCATCTGCGGGTGCGTGGCGATCACGTGGAAGGACTCGATGAACGCGTCCTGGGCGACCTTCCAGTTGCAGGGCAGCACCTTGCCGATGTGCAGCGACTTGTAGCGGTTCTCCAGCGGCCAGATGTAGTAGTCGTCGAAGGTGCCGCGGTAGCTGTCGAAGGACTCGGCGTACGGGTCCATGTTGATGAAGACGAAGCCGCGCCAGGTGGCCACCTGGGCCTCGGGGAGGGCGAACTTCTCCGGGGTGACGTGGGGGAAGTCCCAGGCGCAGGGCGGGGTCCGCATCGTGCCGTCGAGGTTCCAGGCGAAGCCGTGGAACGAGCAGCGGAACTCGCTGACGTTGCCGCCGCCGGTGCGCAGTTTGCGGCCGCGGTGCAGGCAGACGTTGACGTAGGCGCGGATCTCGTCGGGGGCCGTGCGGACGACGATGAGGGAGTCGTCACCGATCTCGTAGACCTCGTGGTCGCCGACCTCGGGGATCTCGCTCTCCAGGCAGGCGAACTGCCAGACGCGCCGCCAGACCTGCCGCATCTCGCGTTCGGCCCACTCGCGGGAAGTGAAGCGGGCGGTGTCGATGTCCTCGCTGCCGAGGTAGTCGTTGCGCTCGTACCTCAGGGCGGGGGGAACGGGGCGGCTGTCCCGGTCGAGGTAGTCCTGGACGCTGGGCCCGGGGCACCGCGCCGTGGGCGGCTCCGACGTTTCGTCCATCATCTCTCCTCCGGCAGAAACTTTAGAGTGAGTGTAGTTACGGGTGGCGGCATGGAGCAACACTCATGCCGGTGGCCGACCCCTCGCGTTTTCCTCGCCCACCACGACATTCACCGCTGAGACCGGAATTTCTTACGGCGGCCCTCTCCCCAAGACCGCTGGGGCATGTCACACTCCGACCCACTTGAGGCTGTAGTTCCTCAAAAGTTTCTCCGTTCCTGGACGGTCTCCGCCGTCCCGGCCCCAGCGCCGCGGCGTCCTCGCCCCGGGGCGACACAGAATCGATCCGCCTGACCGGAGCCCGACCGCCGCGGACGCGGGAGCGACGCGGGTCGCGGCAGCGCAGGCGACACCTCTCGGGAGTACTCAACGATGAGTTCCAGACCCCGTCGCGCGGTCCGCCGTGCCCTCACCGCAACCCTCTCCGTCGCCTCACTGCTCGCCCTGGCGGCGTGCGGTACCGGCACCACTCCGGCCGCCGACTCCACGCAGGCGGCCGCACCGGGCTCCCCCGGCCTGACGGCGGCCCGCGAGGCCCTGGCGAAGTACTCCGAGCGCCCGGAGTCGATCTCCGTCACCCAGCCCGTCGGCAAGAAGATCCCCAAGGGCAAGAAGATCGACTTCATCCTCTGCGGCGTCCAGTCCTGCAAGGACCTCGCCGACTTCTTCACCGAGGCCGCCGAGGAACTCGGCTGGGAGGTGAAGCAGATCGCCACCCAGGGCACCCCGGAGTCCGTCCAGGCCGCCTACGAACAGGCCCTGCGCGACAAGCCGGACGCCGTCATCGCCTCCGGTTTCCCGCGTGCCGTCTACGCCAAGCAGCTGGCCCGGCTGAAGGCCGCCGAGATCCCCGTCATCCAGTCGAACGCCGACGACCTGCTGGGCGACGGCATCTCCCTGCTCAAGAACGGGCCGGACGACGTCGGCGTCCAGGGCGAGATGCTCGCCTCATGGGTGGTGTCGAACAGTGACGCCAAGGCGAACACGGTCTACTTCGACCTTCCGGCCTACACGATCCTCAAGCCCGTCAAGGACTCCTTCGCCGCCAAGTACAAGAAGTGGTGCGACGGTTGCGGGCTGGACAACGTCGATGTGCCGATCACCGCCGTGGGCAAGGACATGCCGGACCGCGTGGTGTCGTACCTCCGGTCGCACCCGAAGGTGACCCACGTCGTCTTCTCCCTGGGCCTGCTCAACGTGGGCGTGCCGACCGCGCTGAAGACCGCCGGCATCACCGGCAAGCACATCGTCGTCAACGTCGGTGACGCGCAGAACTACCAGTACATCCAGAGCGGTCTCACCGACGGCGCGATGGCGCTCAACTCCCACGAGACGGCCTGGCTCCAGGCCGACGCGCTGGCCCGGCACTTCACCGGCCAGCCCATGGACGTGGACCAGAAGGCCGCACTGCCCAACATGCTCGTCACCAAGGACAACCTGCCCTCGGCCGACGGCGACTTCCCGATCGTCGAGGACTACCAGGCGCAGTTCAAGGCGCTGTGGGGGCTGAGTTGACCGGCCCGGTGCTGCGGGTGGCCGCCCTGTCGAAGAGATTCGGCGGCACCCAAGCGCTCGAAGACGTCGATCTGGAGGTCGCGCCGGGCGAGATCCACGCCCTGATCGGGCCCAACGGCTCCGGCAAGTCCACCCTCATCAAGATCCTCGCCGGCTACCACCACGCGGAGCCCGGCGCCGTGGCCGAACTCGACGGTGAGCCCTTCGACCTCGGCCAGGTCACGGCTTCCCGGCACGACCGGCTCCGCTTCGTCCACCAGGAGCTGGGGCTGGTGGGCGAGTTGAGCGCCATCGACAACCTCGCGCTCAGCCACGGCTTCGCCAGAACGGCCTTCGGCAACATCCGCTGGCCGGAGATGGAGCGGCGCACGAGCGCCCTCGTCGAACGGTTCGGCCTCGGTATCGACGTACGCCGGCCGCTGGCGACGGCGACCCCCGTCCAGCGCACGGTGGTGGCCATCGCCGCCGCGCTGCAGGGCTGGGAGGGCCGGCGCGGTGTCCTGGTGCTCGACGAGCCGACCGCCGTGCTGCCGCCCGGCGAGGTGGCCCGCCTCTTCGACATCGTGCGGGAGGTCCGCGACGCGGGCGCCGGCGTCCTGTACGTCTCGCACCGGATGGACGAGATCTTCGCGCTCGCCGACCGGGTCACCGTGATCCGCGGCGGACGCCGGATCGCCACCCGCCCGGTCGCCGAGCTCACCCCGCGTGCGCTGGCGGAGCTGATGGCGGGCGAGGAGATGGAGACCGACCACCGACCACCGCCCCCTGCGAGCCGCGCCGACCCGGTGCTGGAGGTCAGGGACCTGTGGGCCGGGCCCCTGCGGGGCGTCGGGTTCGACCTGGCCGGCGGCGAGCGTCTGGGCATCACCGGCCTGGCCGGCTCCGGCCACGAGATCGTGCCGTACGCGGTGTGCGGGGCCCATGCCGGGCGGGTGAACGGCAGGCTGCGGCTGCCCCGGCGCTCCGAGCGGTGGACGCAGGCGCGCGACGCCGACGGTCTGGGCCTTCCCCTGGTTCCCGCGGACCGGGCGGGCGAGGGCGTGATCGGCGACTTCTCGGTCGGCGAGAACCTCACCCTGCCGCTCCTGGGCCGATTGCGCGCCCGTTCCGGGCGGCTGCGCCGACGCCGCGAGTCCGCCCTGGTGGAGGACTGGATCCGGCGGGTCGGTGTCCGAACGGCCGGCCGCGGGGCGCGGATCACCACGCTGAGCGGCGGCAACCAGCAGAAGGTCGTGATGGCCCGCTGTCTGGCACAGCGCCCGCCGGTGCTGGCGCTGTGCGAACCCACGGCGGGCGTGGACATCGCCACCCGTCTGCAGCTGTACGACCTGATAGAGCGGCAGGCCGACGAGGGCATGGGCGTCATCGTGTCCTCCACCGACACCCAGGACCTGCTCGCGCTGTGCACCCGCGTCCTGGTGGTGCGGGACGGCCGGATCGCACGGGAGATCAGCGGCCGGGACATCACCGAGTCCGCGCTCGTGCACGCCATGGAAGGAACCGAGTGACATGTGCCCTGGAAGGAACCGAGTGACATGACGTCCACCCCGACCCGGGCGGCGGGGCTCCCGCCGTCCGCACCGGAGAGATCCATGGTGTCCGTACCGGGGACAGCGGTCCGACGGGCGGTGGCCGCCCTGTCGTTCCGGAACATCGGCGCCGTGTACGTGTGGCTGGTCATCGTCGTGCTCTTCTCCGTGTGGGCGCCGAACACGTTCCCGACCGCCATCACGGTCAAGCAGGTACTGAACGGCAACGCCGTGGCGGGCCTGGTGGCCCTCAGCGTCGTACCGCCGCTGGCGGCACGGGTCTTCGACCTCTCGATCGCCTACACCATGTCGCTCACCAGCGTGCTGACCGCCTATTTCATGGTCTCCGCCGGGCTCGGGCCCGGCACGGCCATCGCCCTGGCGATGACCGCCGCGCTGCTGATCGGGGTCGTCAACGGCATCGTGGTGGTGGTCCTGCGCGTCGACTCGTTCATCGCCACCCTGGCCACCGGCGCGCTGATCCAGTCGCTGATCACCATGGTCACCAACGACAGCTCGATCACCGGTGTGCAGCTGCTCGCCGAGCCGTTCGCGAGCATCGCCCAGCTGGACGCGGGCGGCATCACGCTGCCGGTGCTGTATCTGCTGCTCGCCGCCGTCGCCATCTGGTTCCTGCTGGAACACACCGCCACCGGGCGCCGGTTGTACGCGACCGGCTTCAACGCGGACGCGGCCCGGCTGCAGGGGGTGCGCACGGACCGGCTGCGCTTCCTGACCCTGGTGGCCTCCGCGCTGCTCTCCGGTTTCGCCGGCGTCGTCTTCGCGTCGTCGGTCGGCTCCGGCTCGCCCACCGCGGGCACCCCGTATCTGCTGGCGGCGTACGCCGCCGCGTTCGTCGGGGCGACCCAGTTGCGGGCGGGCCGCTTCAACGCCTGGGGCACCGTCCTCGCGGTCCTGCTGCTCGGCACCGGCATCACCGGACTCGGGCTCGCCACCAGCGCGCAGTGGGCCGCGAGCCTGTTCACCGGCTCGGTCCTCATCGTGGCACTGGTCCTCACGGGTGGCCGGATCGCCCTGCCCGCCGTTCTGCGCCGCCGATCGGGGCCTCGACCGGATATCACTACGGGCAAGGAGGTCTGAGGATGAAGGCTGTTCAGTACCGGCGGGTGGGGCATGCCCCCGAGGTCGTGGAGGTGCCCGTGCCCGAGCCGGGCCCGGGTCAGGTTCTGTTGAAGGTGACGGCGGCGGGGCTCTGCCACTCCGATCTGGCGGTGATGGGCTGGCCCGAGGACCGGTTCCCCTACGCGCTGCCGATGACACTCGGTCACGAGGGCGTGGGGACCGTGGCCGCGGTGGGCGCCGGTGTCGGCGCCCTCGCGGAGGGCGAGGCGGTGGCGGTGTACGGCCCGTGGGGCTGTGGACGCTGCCACAAGTGCGCCGAGGGCAAGGAGAACTGCTGTCCGCACGCCGCCGGACTCGGCATCCTGCCGCCGGGGCTCGGCTCACCCGGCGCCCTGGCGGAGTACGTCGTGGTGAACTCGCCCCGCCACCTGGTTCCGCTGCGCGGGCTCGACCCCGTGCAGGCCGCGCCCCTCACGGATGCCGGGCTCACCCCGTATCACGCCATCCGCAGGTCGATGCCGAAGCTGCTGCCCGGCAGCACGGCGGTGGTGATCGGCGTGGGCGGCCTGGGGCATCTCGCCGTGCAGCTGCTCCGCGCTTTGACCCCGGCCCGGGTGATCGCCCTCGACGTGAGCAAGGAGAAGCTGGAGCTGGCGGCCACGGTGGGCGCGCACGAGACGCTGCTCTCCGACGGCGAGGCGGCCGCGCGGATCCGGGAACTCACCGGCGGCACGGGCGCGGAGGTCGTCCTGGACTTCGTCGGGGCCGAGGCGACCCTGGCCGTGGCCGCCGCGTCGGTGGCCGTGGAGGGCGATGTCACCGTCGTCGGCCTCGGCGGAGGCACGCTGGCCGTCGGCTTCGGGGGAGGGCTGCCCTTCGAGGTGACGGCCTCCTTCCCCTACTGGGGCAGCCGGACGGAACTCATGGACATCCTGGAGCTCGCGCGGCAGGGTCTCGTGTCCTCCCACGTCGAGACCTTCACACTGGACCAGGCACCCGAGGCGTACGAGCGTCTGCACGCCGGGGAGATCAGCGGCCGCGCGGTGGTACTGCCGCACGGCCCACTCAGCCCGTCCGGCGTTTGAGGACAAGGCCCGTCCAGGGCCGGAGCGGGGGTCTGGGGGCACAGCCCCCCGGGATGGGAACGGGTAGGGGCGGCGGGGGCGAAATCCTCCGGCCGCCCCCGCCGCGCTCAACCGCCCGCCGCCCCCCGCACACCCACCGTCCGCTCCACGCACCGCCGCAGCACCGTCAGGAACTCCGGTGTCTGCCAGGGGCCCCGGTCCACGCGCCCCGTGTCGTCCACCCCGAGGTCCTGCACGTCGTAGCGCCCCCGGCAGTGGCCGAGGGTGAAGTAGCAGACCTCGCCGGCTCCGTGCCGCTTGAGATACAGCACCGGTCGGGGCGCGTCGTCGCGGGCCGCCGTGTCCCCCTCGGCGAAACCGCGGCACGGCCCCGTGTACTCGGCGTGCAGCAGCACCTCCAGCTCCCCGTGCAGCTCGCACACGTACAGCTCGTCGGTGACCGTGAACGGTGCGATCCCGGCGACCAGCGGATGGTCGGGCCGGGTCACCAGCACCTCGTACGGCTCGATCGGCGGGTGGGCGACGAACTGGCTGCCGAGCACCTGGGCCAGCTCCCCGAGCAGCCGTGGAGTCGTGAACTCCCGCGGCCCGTCGCTCGTCGACGGCTCGATCACGGCGTTGGTGCCGTGCAGGGCGAGCCAGCGCCCGCCCCGCTCGACGAAACGGGCCAGTGCGGCCCGCTGCGCCGGGCGGGGCCGGACGTCACAGGTGTAGGTGACCAGCAGATCGGCGTTGTCGAGGGCGGCCGGGCAGTCGTAGTCCTGGTACACCGTGGTGCGCACCCGTGGATGCTCACCGAGCAGCTCCAGCAGTCGCAGCCGCGCGTGGTCGAAGTCGTGCCACCGGCCGCCGCAGACCAGTACGGCGTCCAGGCGTCCGGCCGGGCCCGCCACGGCTCAGTACTGGACGCGGGTGAGCAGCCCGCCGTCCACCACGAGGTTGACGCCGACACAGAAGGAGCCGGTCCGCCCGAGCAGGAACGCCACCGCCGCGGCCACGTCCTCCGCTGTGCCGTAGCGGCCGATCGGCAGCTTGGCGAGCACCTCCTCGTACACCTCCGGACGGCTGGTGCGGATGGTCTCCCAGGCGCCGCCGGGGAAGTCGATCGGGCCGGGCGAGACGGTGTTGACGCGGATGCCCTTCGGCGCGAGGGCGTGGGCGAGGGCCGAGGCGTGCTGGACGACGGCCGCCTTGAGCGCGGAGTACGAGTTCGCTCCGGCCGGGCGCGCGGTGTCGGAGGCGTTGGTGGTGCCGATGGCCACGACGGCGGCCCGGTCGGAGGCCTCCAGGTGCGGCAGGGCCGCCTCGACGAGTCCCGCGAACGGGATCAGGTCGCCGCGCAGGCTCGCTTCCCAGGACTCGGGGCCCTTCACATTGCCCGCCGACACGTTGGACACCAGCAGGTCGAGCCCGCCGAGTTCGGCGGCCGCCCGCTCCACGAAACCCGCGAGGGCGGCCGGGTCGGTGACGTCGACCGGTTCCGCGAACACCGTGGCCCCCTCGCCACGCAGCTCGGCGGCGGCCTTGGCGAGCCCCTCCTCGCCCCGGGCGCACAGCGCCAGCGCACAGCCCTCGGCCGCGAGGGTGGCGGCGACCGCGCGGCCGATACCCCGGCTCGCCCCCGTCACCAGTGCCTTGGCGCCTGTCAGTCCCAGATCCATCGCTGTCACTCCTTCGTGATTGCCGAAACGGTCCGTGTGTGACCGGTGAACTGTGCCGGTGGCTCAGTTACCGGGAAGCTGTGAGAAGGGCGCCCGGTCCGCCCTCGGCTCCGGCGGCAGTTTCAGTACCCGTTCGCCGATCAGGTTGCGCTGGATCTGATCGGTGCCTCCGGCCAGCCGGTAGCCGGGGGCGCCGAGCAGATGCTGCGTCCAGGCGAACGTGCCCGGTTCCCCGGTGTCGGCGGTGATCCGCGCCCCCATCAGTTCGGCGGCCACCTGCCCCGTGCGGGTGAGCAGGTCGGAGGCCATGAGTTTGGTCAGCGACGCCTCCGGTCCCGGCCGGCCACCGGCGGCGCTCGTCCTGGCCACGCGGTCCACGGTGGCCGCGCGCAGGGCGGCCCGCACATACAGGTCGGCGAGGCGCTGGCGGACCAGCGGGTCCGAGGTGCGGCCGAGGGAGCGGGCGAGTGCCAGGACGTCGGAGAAGGTGCCGCCCTTGCGGCGGTTGCCGCTGCCGGACGCGGTCCGTTCGAAGGCGAGGGTGGTGGTGGCGACCTCCCAGCCCTGGCCCGGGCGTCCGAGCCGAAGCCCGTCCGGGACGCGTACGCCGCTGAGGAACACCTCGTTGAAGGAGGCGCCGCCGCTCATCTGCCGGATGGGGCGCGTCTCCACCCCGGGGGCGTCCATCGGCACCAGGAAGGCGGTGATGCCGGCCTGTTTGACGACGTCCGGGTCGGTGCGGGCGAGCAGCAGCCCGTAGTCGGCGAACTGGGCGCCCGAGGTCCACACCTTCTGGCCGTCGATCACCCAGTGGTCACCGTCCCGCCGGGCGCGGGTGCGCAGGGCCGCGAGGTCGGATCCGGCACCGGGTTCGCTGAAGAGCTGGCAGGCCAGCAGGTCGGTGCGCAGGAAGGCGCGTGCGTGCTCGTGGAGCTGCTCGGGCGTACCGAAGAGGGAGACGGCCATCGCGACCAGGCGCACGGTGACGCTGATCAGCTCGGTGGACGGCGGCACCTCGTACGCGGACTCCTCTTCGGCGAAGGCCGCCACATGGGCGGCGGTCAGGCCCGCACCCCCCTTGTCCACGGGGAGGGTCAGCGCCTGGTAGCCGGCGTCGAAGCGGGCTCGCTGATAGGCGCGGCAGCGCTCCAGCAGCAGGCGTTCCTCGTCCTCGGGGAGGTTGTGGAACACGGCGAGGTCGGCGTCCTGGTCGGGTTCCGGCGGCCGCGCCGGTTCGAGCACGGTGGCCAGCCACTGCCGGACCTGTGTGCGCCATGCGTCCGGATCGGGCTGCGACATGGCTCCTCCTCGGGGCACTTACCAGACGGAAGATTCAGTAACGGGTAACAGAGAGGGCGTCCACCCGACCCCTTGAGCGTGCGGGAATGGCTTCTCTCGGGACCAGAGTGTTCCGTACTTTCTTGATAAACGCTACAGTCTCCGCATCCCCTCTCCCCTCGAATCGGGAGAGGCCCCAGGAGCCGCCGGAGGAGCCATGTCGCTGCTGCCACTCGACCGTCGCGCCCAGGAGACACCCGATGAGCCCGCCCTGGTGGACGACCTGGCCGTGCTGTCCTGGTCCGGCCTCGCCGACCAGGTGGCACGGGCGGCGGCGCGGCTGCTGGAGTTCGCTCCGGGTCCCGACGACCGTGTCGCCGTCCTCGGCGACAACGCGATCCCCACGCTGGTGGCCCATCTGGCAGGCCTGCGTGCCGGAGTGGGGACCGTGGCCACGGCCCGGAACCTCACGTCCGGCGAGCTCGTCGACCAGATCATCGACGCGGGCGTGACCGGGATCGTCGCCGGCCCCGTCGGCGCGGGTGCCGCCCTCGACGCGGCCCGGGAACTGGGCCTGCCGCTGGTCATGCACGGAACCCCGGCGATCGGGCACGCCTTCGACTGGGACCTGTGGCTGGCGGCGGCGCCCGCCGGGCGCACCGTCCCGACGGACCGGCCCGCCCGGCCTCCGCTCGTCTACACCTCGGGAACCACCGGACGGGCGCGTGGCACCGAGGTGCGCTGGGTGAGCGGACCGGTCGCCGACAGCTCCGCCTACCTCACCGCGATGTCCGCCCGGCCCGGATTCCCGCCGGGACCGCACCTGGTGTGCGGCCCCCTGCAGCACAACGCGCCACTGACCTCGCTGCGACACCTGGCGGCCGGTCAGCCGGTGGTCGTCCTCGGCAGATACGACGCGGAGACGTTCCTCAGCCGGGTGGAGAGGTGGCGGGTGTCCTCGACGGTGATGGTGCCCACCCACTTCCAACGGCTGCTCGCCCTGCCGGAGGACGTCCGCGCCCGGTACGACGTCTCCAGCCTGCGGCAGGTCTCGCACACGGGCTCCGCGTGTCCGCCGGACGTGAAGCGGGCCATGATCGACTGGTTCGGTCCGGTGCTGACCGAGTCGTACGGCGCCAGCGAGGCGGGAACCGTGGCCCGCATCAGCAGCGACGAGTGGCTGGCGCACCCGGGCTCGGTCGGACGCGCCAGGCCCCCGTTCGAGGTCCTGGTCACCGACGACGACGGCCGGCGACTGCCGCGAGGCGAACGCGGGCTGCTGGCCTTCCGGGCACCCGACGACCAGGGCGTCCGCTACCACGCTGATCCGGACAAGACCAAGGCCGCCTATGTCGCCCCCGGCGTCTTCACGCTCGGCGACATCGGCTACGTCGACGCGGACGGCTACATCTTCATCACCGACCGGGCCGCGGACGTCGTGGTCTCCGGCGGCGTCAACCTCTACCCGGCCGAGAGCGAGGCCGTACTGCGGCAGCACCCGGTGGTCGCCGAGGTCGCGGTCATCGGCGTGCCCGACCCGGACTTCGGCGAGTCGCTGCGGGCTCTGGTCGTGGTGACGGGGGACGAGCCGCCGGCCGATGAGCTGGACGGGTTCTGCCGCGAGCGCCTCGCCACCCACAAGTGCCCGAAGTCGTACGAGTTCGTTCCCGAGCTGACGCGCAACGCGATGGGCAAGCTCGACAAGCGCGCGATGCGCCGCCCCTACTGGAGCTCGGAGCGGACCATCGCCGGCTGAGCCGATCCGCCCGCCCCTTCCGCCTTTCCCGCCTTCCCGCGTACGAAGGATCACCCATGACCGAACTCCTCCTCATCCGGCACGGCCTCCCCCTGGCGGGCGTGTTCGACCCGGGGCTGTCGCCGGAGGGCACCGCTCAGGCCGAGCGCCTCGCCGCCTGGCTCGTGCACGAAGCCGTCGACGCGCTGTACGTGAGCCCGTTCCGGCGTGCCCGCGAGACGGCGGCGCCCCTGGAACGGCTCACGGGCATGACGGCCACCGTCCTCGACGACCTGCGCGAGTGGGACACCGACGTGTCCCAGCCCTATACCCCACCGGAGCAGATCGGCACGGACGATCCGCGGGCGGTGGCGCTCGCCGAGGGGCGCTACGAGGACTTCGTACCCGATCTGGACTGGGACGCCTTTCGCGCGCGAGCCGTGCGGGCCATGGACACCATCCTCGACGCCCATCCCGGCGGGCGGGTCGCGGCCGTGTGCCACGGCGGCATCACCAACACCTATCTGGCGACGGTGCTCGGCCTGCCCTCGATGTTCTGGTTCCACCCCGACTACACGTCCGTCAGCCGGGTGCGGCGCATGCCCGGCGGCCGGATCGTTCCGCACTCGGTGAACGAGTCGGCCCACATGATCGCCGAACGCGCCGTCGGCGCGGTCGCCTGACCTCGTCCCACTCCCCAGGAGGTCCCGGCCATGCCCGGATCCGTCATCGTCGCCGGAGCGCGAACTCCCCTCGGCAGGCTGATGGGTGCCCTGAGCACCGCGTCCGCGGTCGACCTCGGCGCCCACGCCATCGGCGCGGCACTGGCCGCCGTCCGCCTCGACCCGGCGGCCGTGGAAGCCGTCGTCATGGGCCATGTCGTCCAGGCGGGGGCCGGCCCCAACTCGGCGCGGCAGGCCGCGATCCGCGCCGGCGTTCCGTTCTCCGTCCCCGCGAGCACCGTCAACAAGCTCTGTCTGTCCGGTCTGCACGCCATCGCCCTGGCCGACCTCATGATCACCTCCGGCCGTCACGAGGTGGTGGTCGCGGGTGGCATGGAGTCCATGTCGGGCGCCCCGCACCTGCTGCGCGGGGCTCGCAGCGGCTGGAGGTACGGTGCGGCCGCGGCGGAGGACGCCCTCGACCGCGACGCCCTCGTCTGCGCGTTCGACGGCGTCTCCATGGGCGCGGCCACCGAGCGCCACCAGCGGCCGTTCGGCCTGACCCGCGAGGAACAGGACGAGTACAGCGCGCTGTCCCACCAAAGGGCCGCCCGCGCCCAGGAGTCGGGCGCGTTGGCCGAGGAGATCGCCCCCTTCACCGTGGCCGGACGCCGGGGCGAGACGGTCGTGGACACCGACGAGGGGGTACGACCGGGAAGCACCGCCGAGAGCCTGGGCCGCCTGAAGCCGGCCTTCTCCGGCACGGGCACCATCACCGCGGGCAACTCCTCACAGCTCTCGGACGGTGCCGCGGCCGTCGTCGTGATGAGCGCGGAACGCGCCCGACGCGAGGGCCTGACCCCGCTCGCCGAGATCGGCGCCTACGGCACGGTCGCGGGCCCCGACCCCTCACTGCTCGTCCAGCCGGCCGGCGCGGTCCGCGACGCCCTGTCCCGGGACGGCCGGCTGAAGGCCGGCGACCTGGACCTGTTCGAGATCAACGAGGCGTTCGCCGGAGTGGCCCTGGCATCCGTGCGGGAGCTGGACATCCCGCTGGACAGGGTGAACGTCAACGGCGGAGCGATCGCGCTCGGACACCCGGTCGGCATGACCGGAACCAGACTGGTGCTGACTCTCGCGGCGGAACTGCGGCGGCGGGGCGGCGGCAGCGGAGCTGCGGCCCTGTGCGGGGGCGGCGGCCAGGGCGACGCGCTGCTGCTGCATGTGCCGACACAGGCCTGAACCCCGGAGCCGACCACCATGAACTACCAACCACCCCCGGTCGACACGACCCTTGTCGTCGCGACCCGTACGCTCGCCGCCGAAGGCGTCGTCTCCCTCTCCCTGCGCCGCCCCGACGGCGGGACACTCCCCGCCTGGGCACCGGGCGCCCACATCGACGTACTCCTGGACAGCGGTGACGGCGACGGCATTCTGATCCGTCAGTACTCCCTGTGCGGGGATCCGGCCGACCGCGAGGCCTGGCGGATCGCCGTGCTGCGCGAGCCGCGGGGACGCGGCGGCTCCGCGTACGTCCACGACCGTCTGCGCGAAGGCACCACCGTGCGGGTCCGGGGACCGCGGAACAACTTCCCGCTGCGACCCGCCGCCCGCCATCTGTTCATCGCCGGCGGCATCGGCATCACACCCATCCTTCCCATGGTCGAGGCCGCCGAGGCCGCGGGAGCCGACTGGCGTCTGCTGTACGGCGGGCGCACCCGTACCTCCATGGCGTTCCTGGACCGCCTCGCCCGGCACGGGGACCGGGTACTCGTCCGTCCGCAGGACGAGTACGGCCTGCTGGACCTCGCCGCCCACCTCGGCGTCCCCGAAGAGGGCACCCTGGTGCACGCCTGCGGTCCCGAACCCCTGTTGCGGGCGGTGCAGGAGCAGTGCGCGGGCTGGCCCCCCGGCACGCTGGGGGTCGAACGGTTCGCCCCGGTACGGACGGCCGAGACCGGCCCGGCCGAGGCGTTCGAGCTGGAGCTCGCCCGTTCCGGGCTCACCCTCACCGTGCCGCCGGACCGTTCGGTGCTCGAAACCGTGGAGGCGGCCGGTGTCGCGGTGGTCTTCTCCTGCCGGGAAGGCACATGCGGCACGTGTGAGACCGACGTCCTCGACGGCCGGCCCGACCACCGCGACTCGCTGCTGACCGAGGACGAGCGGGCCGCCGGCGACACCATGCTCATCTGCGTCTCCCGCTCGTGCGGGCCACGCCTGGTCCTGGACCTGTGACGGCGATCACTCCCAGCAATTTACTAGGACGTCCTACTATCTCTACGGACAGCAGTACCCCCGCCCCGTCCGGGAAGGCCCTCATGAGCGACCTGCACCGACCCGTGCACCCCGTCCGCCTGGTCACGGCTTCGGCCCTGTTCGACGGACACGACGCGTCGATCAACATCATGCGGCGGATCCTCCAGTCCCAGGGCGCCGAGGTGATCCACCTCGGACACAACCGCTCGGTGCGGGAGGTCGTGGACGCGGCGCTGGAGGAGGACGCGCACGGTGTCGCCGTCTCGTCGTACCAAGGCGGGCACGTGGAGTACTTCGAGTACCTGGTGGAGTCGTTGCGCTCGCGGGGAGCGCGGCACATCCGCGTGGTGGGCGGCGGAGGCGGCGTCATCGTGCCCGAGGAGATCACCCGGCTGCGCGACAGCGGGGTGACCATCTTCTCGCCCGAGGACGGCCAGCGGATGGGGCTGGCCGGGATGGTCAACTCGGTCGTGAAGGACTGCGACTTCGACCTCTGGGACGACAGGCCCGCCGACCCGGCGGCGGTCCTCGCGGGGGACCGTTTCGCGATCGCCCGCGCCATCACCGGCGCGGAACTGGGCAAGCTGCCGACGGAGTTCCTGGACCGGTTGCGTTCCGCCGCCGCGGCACAGGTCGTGCCGGTGCTCGGCATCACCGGCACCGGCGGCTCGGGAAAGTCCTCCCTCACCGACGAACTGGTGCGGCGTTTCCGCGTCGACCAGCAGGACAAGCTGCGCATCGCGGTGATCGCGGTCGACCCGACCCGCCGCCGGGGCGGCGGGGCACTGCTCGGTGACCGGATCCGCATGAACTCCCTCGACGGGAACCGGGTCTTCTTCCGGAGCCTGGCCACCCGTGGCAGCCACGAGCTGCCCGAGCACCTGTCCGACGTGATCGACGTGGTCAAGGCCGCCGGGTTCGACCTCGTGATCGTGGAGACGCCGGGCATCGGCCAGGGGGACGCGGCGATCGTGCCGTACGTCGACACCTCGCTGTATGTGATGACACCGGAGTTCGGTGCCGCCTCACAGCTGGAGAAGATCGACATGCTCGACTTCGCCGACGTCGTGGCGATCAACAAGTTCGAGCGGCGCGGCGCGCAGGACGCGCTGCGCGATGTCGGCCGCCAACTGGTCCGTAACCGCGAGGCGTTCGGCATGAGGCCCGAGGAGATGCCGGTGTACGGCACCTCTGCGGCGACCTTCAACGACGACGGTGTCACCGCGCTCTACCAGCATCTCAAGGCCGGCCTGGCCGAGAAGGGGCTGCCGCTGTCCGAGGGCGCGCTGGCACCGGTCCACGTGCGCCACTCCGCCGGCATCCGGCAGGTGGTGCCCGCGGACCGGGTGCGCTACCTCGCCGAGATCACCGACACGGTCCGCGCCTACCACGCCGAGTCCGGCCGACTGGCGGATGCCGCACGGCGGGTGCAACGCCTGGAGGCGGTCGGCGACGACCTCGTCGCGGCCGACTCCGACCCGACGAACGTGCGGTCGCTCCTCGAGGACGCCCGCAGGCAGCTCCCCCACCACATCACGGAGCAGATCGAGAACTGGCCCGCCGTCGTCGCCTCCTACTCCGGGGACGAGCTGGTGGTGAAGGTCCGGGACCGGGAGATCGTCACCCGCCTGACCCGCGAGTCCCTGTCCGGCAACAAGGTCCCGCGCGTCGCCCTGCCCCGGTTCACCGACCACGGGGAGCTGGTGCGGTTCTGGCGCGGGGAGAACCTGCCGGGTCACTTCCCCTTCACGGCCGGGGTGTTCCCCTTCAAACGCGACGGGGAGGACCCGGCGCGGATGTTCGCCGGCGAGGGCGATCCGTTCCGTACGAACCGGCGGTTCAAGCTGCTCTCGGAGGGCCAGCCGGCCACCCGCCTGTCCACGGCCTTCGACTCGGTCACGCTCTACGGCCGGGACCCGGACGAACGCCCCGACATCTACGGCAAGGTCGGCACGTCCGGAGTGTCGGTGGCCACGCTGGCGGACATGAAGGCCCTCTACGACGGCTTCGACCTGATCTCGCCCACGACCTCGGTCTCCATGACCATCAACGGGCCCGCCCCCACCATCCTGGCGTTCTTCCTCAACACCGCCATCGACCAGCAGACGGAACGGTTCCGAGCCGCCGAGGGCCGGGATCCGTCGCCCGAGGAGGAGGCCGAGCTGCGGGCCCACACGCTCGCGAACGTGCGCGGCACCGTGCAGGCCGACATCCTCAAGGAGGACCAGGGGCAGAACACCTGCCTGTTCTCCACCGAGTTCAGCCTGCGGATGATGGCCGACATCCAGGAGTGGTTCATCACCCACAAGGTCCGCAACTTCTACTCCGTGTCCATCTCCGGCTACCACATCGCCGAGGCCGGCGCGAACCCCATCAGCCAACTCGCCTTCACCCTCGCCAACGGCTTCACCTACGTCGAGGCCTACCTCGCCCGGGGCATGCGCGTCGACGACTTCGCCCCGAACCTGTCGTTCTTCTTCTCCAACGGCATGGACCCCGAGTACTCGGTCCTCGGCCGGGTCGCCCGCCGTATCTGGGCCGTCGCGATGAAGGAGAAGTACGGCGCGGGCGAGCGCAGTCAGAAGCTGAAGTACCACGTCCAGACCTCGGGACGCTCCCTGCACGCCCAGGAGATGGACTTCAACGACATCCGCACCACCCTGCAGGCCCTCACCGCGATCTACGACAACGCCAACTCGCTGCACACCAACGCCTACGACGAGGCCGTCACCACCCCGTCCGAGGAGTCGGTACGGCGCGCACTGGCGATCCAGCTCGTCATCAACCGCGAGTGGGGCCTGGCGATGAACGAGAACCCCCTCCAGGGATCGTTCGTCATCGACGAACTCACCGACCTGGTGGAGGAGGCCGTACTCCGGGAGTTCGAGCGCATCAGCGAGCGCGGTGGTGTGCTGGGCGCGATGGAGACCGGCTACCAGCGGGGCCGTATCCAGGACGAGTCGATGCTGTACGAGCAGCGCAAGCACGACGGCACCCTGCCCATCATCGGCGTCAACACCTTCCTCCGCCCCGGCGGCGACAGCCGGCCCCCGGAGCTGGAACTCGCCCGGGCCACCGAGGTGGAGAAGCAGTCCCAGCTGGAGCGGGTGCGGGACTTCCGGAGCAGCCACCGCGACCCGGCCCACGAGGCCCTGGCCGCTCTCAAGGACGCGGCGACCAGTGGCCGCAACGTCTTCGCCGTCCTCATGGACGCCACCCGGTTCTGCTCCCTTCAGCAGATCACCGAAGCCTTCTTCGAGGTCGGCGGCCAGTACCGCCGGAACGTCTGACCCACCCCCGAAACCACCCCGCAGCGATTTCTCAGATAGGACCTCCGATGGATCCCGTCAACCGTCTCGGCGTCGTCGGCTGCGGCCTCATGGGCTCCGGCATCGCCGAAGTCGCCGCCCGCAGCGGCATCGACGTCCGTGTCGCCGAAGCCACACCGGACGCGGTCGAGGCGGGCCGCCGCCGGCTCACCGCCTCCCTCGACATGGGCGTACGGCGTGGCAAGCTCAGCGAGGAGCAGCGGGACCGGGCCCTCGCCGGGCTCTCCTTCACCCATGACCTCGGCGACATGGCCGACCGTCAGTTCGTCATCGAGGCCGTCGCCGAGAACCGCGACATCAAGGCCGATGTCCTGCGTGCCCTGGACAAGGCGGTCGAGGACCCCGCGGCCGTCCTGGCCACCAACACCTCCTCGATACCCGTCGTCGATCTCGCCGTCGTCACCGGGCGGCCCGCGCAGGTCATCGGCATGCACTTCTTCAATCCCGTGCCCGTGCAGCAGTTGGTCGAGCTCATCCCCACCCTTCTCACCAGCGAGGACACCGTGCGGCGCACCCGCGGCTTCGCCGAACGGCTGGGTAAACAGGCCATCGAGGCGCCCGACCGTTCCGGCTTCGTCGTGAACGCCCTCCTCGTGCCCTACCTGCTCAGCGCGGTACGGATGGTGGAGTCGGGCTCCGCGCGGCCGGAGGACATCGACCGGGGCATGGAACTCGGATGCGCCCACCCCATGGGGCCGTTGCGTCTGCTCGACCTCATCGGCCTCGACACCGCCCAGGCCGTGGCCGAGTCGATGTACGAGGAGTACAAGGAGCCGCTGTACGCGCCGCCCGCCCTGCTGCGCCGCATGGTCGCCGCGGGCCACCTCGGCCGCAAGAGCGGCCGCGGCTTCCACACCTACGACGCCTGAACGGGCGTCGGCCGCCCCACGCCCGTGAGGACCTGGCCACGCGGCAGCGGAAGCGTTGTCAGGTCGGGTCCAGGTCGGCGCGCACCAGATGGTGGTCCGAGTACGGGGTGAGGTGCACGCGGTGCTCGAGCGGGGCGATGCCTCGCAGGAAGACGTAGTCGAACTTGCTGTTCCAGTCGGTGGTCAGCCCGCAGGGGCCGGCGGAGGAGGGACGACACCGGGGGTCCGTGTCCGCGGCCAGCTTCCATATAGGGGTGAGCTCGGGAGCGTCCGGCACGGCGTTGAAGTCACCGAGAAGGATCGCGCGGTCGTGCCGGGCGAAGTCCGCGGCGAGCACGGCGGTCTGCTCCGCCCGGACCGCTTCTTGCCGTCGCTGGGCGAGGTGTGTGTTGAAGACCCGGACGGATCGGCCGCCCACCGTGGTGGTGACCGCCAGGTAGCCGCGGTCCTCCGACCCGCCGTCGGGGTATTCCACGTTGACGCGGTCCGTCATCGGTGCCGCCGAGAGGATTGCCTGGCCGTAGCCTCCCGGACTCCACGGCGCTCCCCCGCAGCGGCCCCAGTTGCGAAGAACCGTCCCGTACTCGACGTGGTAGACCAGCCCGTGCAGGTTCTCCAGATGGTCCCGGATCCTCTCGACGTCACGCACGCAGGCTTCTTGCAGGCCGATGACCTGGGGCGCGTACGTGGCGATCTCCGCTGCCCGGTCGACGTCGCTCTCGTCGCAGGGGTTGCAGATGTTCCACGTCATGACCCGGTTCGGTACGACGTCCCTGACGGCATCGACGGGCAGCGACCTGGCGAAGAGGACCCCGCTCGGCGCACTGGGGCCGACGAGAACCATGCAGGCCACGGCCACGGCACCCGCGAGTAACCGCGTGTTCCTTCCCAGCACCATCGTCTCCTCGACCTGGATCCACCGACCTGGATCCCCACGGCACCTGACGTCTCCCCACCCGAGAGTAGGGGACGAGTCTGTCAACCAACCATGCTCCTCACCCTTCACCAGGCTCTCGTCGCCCACGGGGGCCCGACGGGCGCGGAGTTCGCGGGCCGCGATGTCGTCCGCGTCTTCCCGGTCGACGCGCCGGGCGCCTCCTCGTTCACCCCGTCTTCCACCCCGTACAACCCTTTGTGCACCGAGAACGTCGTACGGGCGTCGGATCATCGAAACGGGAGCATCACGTTGCGCATACGTACCCTGCCCGTGGCCACGGCTGCCGCCGTACTCGCCCTTGCCGTCACCGGGATCGGGGCGCCCACGGCTGTCGCGGCGCCCTCCGGTCCGGCGGACGACTTCAACGGCGACGGCTACCGCGACCTCGCCATCGGCACACCCAAGGCGAGCGGCGGCACGGTCACCGTCCTCTTCGGCTCCGCCGCCGGCGTCAGCCGCACCCGCTTCGTGAACGTCACCCAGAACACCCCCGGCGTGCCCGGCGCCTCGGAGAGCGTGGACAGGTTCGGCGAGAACGTCACCGGCGGCGACGTGAACGGCGACGGCTACGCCGACCTGATCGTCGGCGCGCCCGGCGAGGAGGTCACCGGCAAGCCGCGCGGCTCGGTGACGATCGTCTGGGGTGGTGCGCAGCCGTTCACGTCCGGTGGAATCGCGCTCACCGCGCCGACCGCCGAGGCCGCCGGCTTCGGCGAGGGCGCGGCCTTCGCCGACCTCGACGGGGACGGCACCGGCAACCTGGCCGTCGTCGGCACCGACACCTTCTGGTGGTACGCCGACGGCGAGCCCACCCAGGACGGCGCGTTCGGCCCGGAGATGGAGTTCCTGCCGGACGGCGTACAACTGGACGGCATCGTGGCCGCCCACTTCTCCTCCCAGGACGGCGGCAACGGTTTCGAGTACGTCCTGCACGGCCGCCAGTACGAGGCGGACGGCTCCCCGATGCCCGGCTACCTCGGCGTGCTGCGCGGCGGCCCCGGCGACATCGGCTCCTCCCACACGGTCCTCAGCGACGACGGGACGACGGGCTCCGCCGCGTGGTGGTCGTCGGCCGTCGCGACGGGCGACATCAACGGCGACGGGTACGACGACCTGGTCACCGCCGACGAGGCGGGCGTCGAGGGCGGTTCGTTCATGGTGCGGTACGGCTCGGCGACCGGTCTGCCGCTCAAGGGCCGCACGTACCACCAGGACAGCCCCGGAGTCCCGGGCACCGACGAGGTCGGTGACGACTTCGGTTCGGCGCTCGCCCTCGGCGACGTGACCGGCGACGGCCGCGCGGATCTCGCGGTCGGTGCTCCGTACGAGGACGTGAACGGCAAGCGCAACGTCGGCGACGTCGTGCTCCTCAAGGGCGGTGCCGACGGCCTGACCACGACCGGCGCCCAGTCCTTCCACCAGGCCACGACGGGTGTGCCGGGCGCCGCGGAGGCCGGGGACCACTTCGGCTCCTCGCTCCGGCTGCGCGACATCAACGGCAACGGCAAGGCCGACCTCGCGGTCGGCGCGTTCGGCGAGGACGTCCTGCCGGACGGTTACGACGACGGCGCGGCGTGGGTGCTGCGGGGCGCGGCCGCCGGCCTGACGACGACCTCGGTGACGTCCTTCAACGCGACGGACTTCGGGTACCCGGTGGTGTCGGGCCGGAAGTTCGCGGACGTGTTCGCTCGCTGAGCCGGGCGCCGCCGAGCACGGCTTCCGCTGGGGGTGTGTCGTTCGGGTCATCGGGAGGCGCAGGTCTGTCCGCACGAGCCTGCCACGCGGTGTCCGAGAAGGCTCATGGTCCGCGGGCGCCCGCACGGCCCGCGGACGGCTCGCGGACGGCCCCGAACGGTGCTCCGGTGTGCGCGCCACCCGCCCGCATCGGCCGCGAACAGGCGGCGCGGGGGCGTTTCCGGCGTGCTGGGCGGCCACGGCAGCACCGGTGGCGGTCAGGCCGTCGGCGGACGGAGTGCACCCCGTACGGGTGACGACGCGGCGGACGAGTCGGGCGTGGCCGACGTGGTCCCGGGACGGGTGTCCCGCCCCGACCGGGGAGGTGAGCAGCCGTGGCCACGTCCGGGCAGGTCGCACGGCAGGGGCGGAAGCCGACGGGACCCCGGGTGATCTCCGCCGGGCCGCAGCGACGATACTGGCAGGCGCACATGCCCCTGCTTCCCGATGGACTCATGCCGACCTCCCCCTCAGCCCGTCCCACGATTCCCCCGACGGTGTGGCCGGCTCGCGGCCGCCACGTCGGACCCGACGCGGAAGGCGTACTCCGTCATACCCTGCGACAGCTCAAGGACAGCCAGGCCATCGACGACTTCCTGGAAGTGCCCGATTCCGGGGCCGACTCCGGGGGCGACTCCCCTGAGCGGGTCTTCGAGGCGCGATGGCGGGTTCCCGACGAGGTGACCGTGCGCGCCCGGCTGAGCCTCGCGCCCGACCTGGGCGGCGGGCGGGAGTGGACCCTGCTCGCGGAGGCGGAACAGCCGTGGGACCCGGCATGGCCCTCCCCCGTCACCCGGTTCTGGCCGGAGTACGGCGACTGGGACCACGACGCCGCCACCGGCCTCTCGCTGAGCCGGATCACCACCCTGCCCGAGGACGACAAGGACGTACGGCGCCTGCTGAGGGACTCCGGGCACGACGGATGGTGCGTCCACGTCGTCGTCCACGAGGCCATGACCACGGACGAGCGCGGTCGGCTGCCTCTCACCCGATGGCTGCCGGCGACCCTGCGCCACCGCGTCGTGGAACACCGGGCCGCGCCGCATCAGCTGCGGGTCGTGAACTGGGCGCTGCGGGAGTTCGACGTGGAGGTGCCACGCGGCGGCGCGGTGGTGCTGCCCGGCACCCCGGCCCCGTCCGGCTACGACGCCGAGGACTTCACCGTGCGTACGGTGTTCCTGGACGGTTCGGAGCCGGCCGACCTCGTCGCGGCGGTGACGCGGTTCGCCGCGCTTCCGCAGCCGCTTCCGGACGGTGCCGGCGAGGCCCTCACCGCACTGCGGGAGGACTGGCACCTCCTCACTCTCGAGGAGGAACTCGCCCGGGAACGGAAGCGGGTGGCGATGTACGTCGAGGCGCTGGAGGCCATGACGCAGTCCCGGGACCTGTACCGGGAGGCGACCGAACGGGCCCATGAGGCGCTCGCCGCCTACCGCGAGTCCGCCGGGGCCGCTCCCGCCGGACAGCAGCCGTCCGGTGCGAGGACGACGTCTCCGTTCCAGCAGCTGACGCGCACGCTGGAGCGTCTGAAGGGCGGCGCCAAGGCCCTGCGCCCCGCCGCCACGGGCCAGGACAAGGAGGAGGACACGGACGCCGGGCCGAAGGGCTCGGACGGCTAGCGAGTGGCGGCCGAGGTTTCCGCGGCGAGCTCGGACCGGACGACGACTCGGACCGGACGACGACGACGCCGGTGTCCCGGTCGTGGACCGTGTCCGGCGCCCCGCGGTGGCGAGCAGCCGGTCAACGCGCTCCCGCTCGGTGGTGTGGCGTCATGCGAAGGCGTCGCGCAGGGCGGGCAGCAGCGTCTTCTCCGACCAGTCCAGATACGCGGGCTGCGACTCGCCGCCGATCTGCACCAGGGCGATCTCGGTGAACCCGGCCTCGGCGTACGGGCGTACGGCCTCGACGAAGGCTTCCGGATCGTCGCCGCACGGGATGGACGCGGCGACGTCGTCGGGCCTGACGAACTGTGTGGCCGAATCGAACGAATCCGGGTGCGGCAGCTCGGAGTTGACCTTCCAGCCGCTGCCGAACCAGCGGAACTGGGAATGAGCGCGCCGCACGGCGGTGTCGCGGTCGGGGTCGTAGCACACCGGCAGCTGGCCCACGCGCGGCTTGCCCGTGCCGCCGTGCCGGTCGAAGGCCTGGAGCAGCCCCGCCTCGGGCTCGGTGGCGATGACCAGGTCGGCGAGCCTGCCCGCGAGGGCGCACGACTGCTCGCCGGAGACGGCGATGCCGAGCGGCGGCGGCTCGTCCGGCAGGTCCCACAGCCGGGCGGATTCCACGTCATAGTGCGCCCCGTGGTGGTTCACGTGGCCGCCCTCGAAGAGTGCGCGGATGATCTCCACCGCCTCCTCGAGCATGTCGTGCCGTACGTTCACGGACGGCCAACCGCCGCCCACCACGTGTTCGTTGAGGTTCTCACCTGAACCGAGCCCCAGCCGGAACCGTCCTTCCGAGAGCAACTGCATCGTCGCCGCCTTCTGCGCCACCACTGCCGGGTGATAGCGGAACGTCGGGCAGGTCACGTACGTCATCAGCGGAATGCGCGAGGTCGCCTGGGCGGCCGCGCCCAGCACGCTCCACGCGTACGGAGCGTGGCCCTGCGAGCGCAGCCACGGGAAGTAGTGGTCGGAGGTGACCGAGAAGTCGAAGCCCGCGCTCTCGGCCCGAACCAGATGGTCGACGAGCTCACGGGGACCGGCCTGCTCGGTCATCATCGTGTATCCGATGTGCACCATGGGGCCCGGGTCCCCGTCCGGGGCGGTCGAAAACAACTCGTCGACGCCGCTCCGTCACGTCGTCGCGTGGGCGGGGGCGACGCGTCTCGGGCGGGGGCGCCTACCGGGCTCCGAGTACGGCCTCCAACTGCCCCAGCGGATCTTCGCCCACGAAGCGCAGGACGACCGTGTCCGCGCCGGCCGCCGCGAGGGCGCGGATGCCGTCGGCGGCCCGGGCGGCGTCGCCGGACACGGTGAAGACCTCCTCCTGGGGGCGGCCCAGCCACGCGCCGTGGCCCTCGGTGTGGGGGTGGAGGGTGCGCGCCACCTCGTCGGGGTCGTCGCCGACGCACGCGAAGGCGAAGACGGTCAGGGTGTGGTCGGCGGTGGCGCCGCCCTTGGCGGTCAGCTCACGGATGTGTTCCAGATCGCGCGGACCGTGGCCCTCGGCGATCAGCGTGCCGTCGGCGACCCGGCCGGACAGTTCGAGGGAGAGCGGGCGCACCACGCCCGCGACGACCGGCGGGACCTCGGCCGGCGGATGGACCAACTCGACCCCGTCCAGCTTCACTTCACGCCCCGTCACTTCGACACGCTCACCGCGCAGCAGCGCGCGCACGGAGGTGATCGTCTCCTCCAGCAGAGCCAGCGGGGAGCGGGGCGCGACACCGACCTGGACCATCCAGTCCCGCACGCCGTGCCCGATGCCGGCCACCAGCCGGCCGGGGAACACCCGGGCCAGTGTGGCCAGTTCCATCGCCAGCAGCGCCGGGCTGCGCAGCGGGGCCGGGGTGATACCGATACCGATCCGCAGGCGGTGCGTCGCGCCCAGGGCCACGGCCGCCGCCGACACGCCGCCGTTCCAGCCGAGGTCCTCCACCACCCACAGATCGTCCACACCGAGCGCCTCGGCCCGCCGCGCGAACTCGGGCAACCCCTCCGGGGCCCAGTCGCGGTCGTGCATCACACCGATCCGTACGTTTGTCATAGGGGCGAACCTACGCGGCTGACAACGAGCGGATCAACGGCGTTTCACGGCACATCCGCTGACGAACGTCCCATCCGACAACGCCTCGGCCAGGGCAATCAGCACGGTCCGCGTTCCCCGCCCTGAGCCAGCCCTTGGAGAAGCTTCGGCGCAGTCACCTCACCTCACTTCACCTCACAGCCGTCAACCGGCGAAACGCCGCGTACGTCATGCTCTGCGACGGCGGCCGGCCGCCCACAATGGGCCACCGACGAACCATGGGAGGAACCCCAGTGGCCGACTACTCACTGACCCTCGACGACTCGGAGATCGCGCGCTACCGGCTCATGGCCGACATCGCCGAGCGGCGTGAACGCGAGCTGTGGACGTCCGCCGGGGTGGCTCCCGGGGCGCGGATCGCTGACGTGGGGTGCGGGCCGGGCGCGCTCTCGGTGCGGCTTGCGGACATCGTCGCCCCCGACGGTGCCGTCTGGGCCGTGGACCGCGACGCTGACGCGCTGGCCGTCGCCGCCGCGCTCGCCGAACGCTCCGGCGTCCCCGTGCACACCGGCACCGGATCCGCCGACGCCACCGGGCTGGCCGAGGGCTCGTTCGACGTGGTGATGCTCCGGCACGTGCTCGCCCACAACGGCGGCCGGGAGCAGGCGATCGTGGACCATCTCGCCGAGCTGGCCAGGCCCGGCGGCGGCACGGTGTACCTCGTCGACGTCGACGCGACCGGCTTCCGGCTGCGGGGCGCCCCCGCCACGTACGACGAGATGGACGAGCGCTACCGCGAACTGCACCGACGCCGGGGCAACGACCTCGCCGTCGGCACCCGGCTCGACGAGCTCCTCACCGCCGCCGGTCTCGAAGTCATCGCCTACGAGGGCCACATCAACGTCATGACGCCCCCGCCCGGGATGCGCGGTCCCGCCTGGGCCGCCCGTGACGCCCTGCTCGCCGAGGGCCTCGTCACGCCGGACGACATCGCCCGATGGGACGAGGCGTTCCACGAGGTCGAACAGGCTTTGACCGACCTCCGCTTCTTCGGCAACACCTACGTCGCCATCGGCCGCCGCGCCTGACACCGGGCACCACGGTGCCGACGCGCCCGACGCAACCTGCGCGACCTGCGCGACCTGCGCGACCGACGGCCTGCCCGGTCCGGGCCGTCCGCCTGGGACCGGACCGATGCCGTGGTGGTGGCACGGCCGGAAGGACGCGTGCCACCACCACGGCGGTCGGAACCGGAGCAGGTCCGCCTACGACAGGGTGACGCGGTCCGGCGTCCCTGTCTCGTTTCGGGCGGACCGGCGTCGGCGGATCAGGGCGAGGACCACCACACCCACGGCCACCAGGGTCGACAGGACGACCTGGTCACGGCCGCCGCCGTCGGCCGTGTCGGTGAGCATGTAGCCCAGGACGAAGGTGATGAGGGCGATGGTGGCCCAGGTCAGGTAGGGGTAGAGCCACATCCGGACGACCAGCTTCTCCGGCGACTCCCGCTCGATGATCTTGCGCATCCGCAGCTGGGAGAAGCAGATGACCAGCCAGACGAACAGGGCGATCGCGCCGGAGGAGTTGAGCAGGAACTGGAAGACCGTGTCCGGCCACAGGTAGTTGAAGGCGACCGCGACGAAGCCGAAGACCACCGAGGCCAGGATGGCCGCCCGCGGGACTCCGCTGCCCGTGGTCCGCCCGAAGCCGGCCGGGGCGTCGCTGCGCCGGCCGAGGGAGAAGGCCATGCGCGAGGCGGTGTACAGGCCGGAGTTGAGACAGGACAGCACCGAGGTCAGCACGATGGCGTTCATGATCTGGCCGGCGTGCGGGATGCCGATGGAGCTCAGGGCGGCGACGTACGAGCCGTCCTTGAGGATCGCCGGGTCGTCCCAGCGCAGCAGCGACACCACGATCAGGATCGAGCCCAGGTAGAACACCGCGATCCGCCAGATGACGCTGTTGGTGGACTTGGTGACGGCGGCCCGCGGGTCGGCGGTCTCGCCCGCCGCCAGGGTGACGATCTCGCTGCCCATGAAGGAGAAGACGACCATCAGGACGCCGGTGAGGATCGCTCCGGGTCCGTTCGGCAGGAAGCCGCCGTGCGCGGTGAGGTTGGAGAAGCCGGACGCCGGGTGGTCCGAGCCGGGCAGCAGGCCGAAGAGAGCGAGGCCGCCGACCACGATGAACGCTGCGATCGCGACGACCTTGATGCCGGCGAACCAGAACTCGAACTCGCCGTAGGAGCTCACCGAGACGAGGTTGGTGGCGGTGAGGACGATCATGACGATCAGGGCCCAGCCCCACTGGGGGACCGCCGGTATCCAGCCCGCCAGGATCTTGGCTCCGGCGGTCGCCTCGACGGCGAGCACCACGACCCAGAAGAACCAGTACAGCCAGCCGATGGTGAAGCCGGCCCAGCGGCCGAGCGCACGGTCGGCATAGGCGGAGAACGAGCCGGAGGTGGGGTTGGCCGCGGCCATCTCGCCGAGCATGCGCATCACGAGAACGACCAGGACGCCGACGAGGGCGTACGAGATCAGGATGCCGGGGCCGGCGGCGGCGATGCCTGAGCCGGAGCCGACGAACAGGCCGGCGCCGATGACACCGCCGATGGCGATCATCGACAGATGGCGGCTCTTCAGTCCGGCCTGGAGGCCGGACTGAGGCTCTGTGGGAGGGCTTTTGGGGACGGTTGTGGTCATCTCGACATCCATGGAGGGAGTGCGGACCAGGGCGTCTGGAAATTAGTTCAGTACGATCGAAAAGAACAAGACTTGTTTAACTGTTCACCTTGCTCTATTTTTCGTGCAGCGCGGACGGCGTCCTCCGTCCTCCGTGGCTGCCACCGTGTCGTCCCCGTGTTCCGGTCCCCTGGGGAGTCCCCATGCACCACACCGCGGCATGGTCGCGAGAGCCTTACGAACGGATGCCGTCGCCGTGCGCCGTGCCCACGCCCAGCAGGCCGTTAAGGTGGCGTCGTGGTGAATGCAGCGGGCAAGTTCGGTCCCTACAACCAGCCGGCGCCCGCGCGGCCCGCGCCGCTCGGCGGGGCGTGGGACACCCGCGTCCTGGCCGGTCGGGGACCCACGGGAGCGGAACTGGTCAGGTCCAGGATCGCCCTGCGGTTGCGTCTGAGGTCCGTGGCGCCGGGCGACCGACTGCCGGACGCGGGCGTCCTCGCCGAGGAACTGGGGATCAGCGAGATCACCGTGCGCCGCGCGCTGGAGGCCATGTGTCAGGACGGTCTGCTCGACCGTCGTCGGGGCCGGGCGGGCGGGACCTTCGTCGCGCCGGACTGGGACACGGTCGTCGCCGTGCTGCACGACGTCGACGAGGCGGCCTCGCTGGACTCCTTCCATCTGCTGCTCGAATGCGGACTCGTGGCCCACAGCTCCGGCGAGGTCCCGGACGGGCGGCTCGACGGACTGCGGGCGCTGGTCGAGGAGATGGACGATGCCGAGGATCCGGCCCGGCTGCTGGAGCTGGAGACCCGCTTCCATCTCGACCTAGCGGAGGCCCTCGGTGGCGTCGGGATCCGTGAGTTCGCCGCGGACCTGCTCGGTCGGCAGTGCCTGCTGGGGCCCGCGCCGGATGCCTCGGTCGTACGGGCCCGCAACCGCTGCCACGCCGACCTGCTCGTCGAACTCGCCCGTGGCGCGATGGACCCGGCGGTGCACGCGGTGAAGGCACACCGGCACGCCGGACCGAACTGACCCCGCCCCCGCCCCCGCCCCCGTCCCCGTCCCCGTCTCCGCGTCTCCCGCCGGGACCGCCACCTCGCAAAAGGAACTGTCGCCATGCCTGACCCCGGACCTGTCGGCCCGTCGTCGACGTCGGGCCCCGCCGACGGCCCGCCGCAGCGTCTGCGCGGCGGTGTCCTGGGCATGGCCGACATCGCCGCCGCCACGATGGCCAACGTCGGCCCGGCGATGAGCTTCTTCTTCGGCTTCGCCTTCTTGGCCACCACCGCGGGGGTCGCGTCCCCGCTGACCATCGTGGCGGCGGGGGTGGCGGTCGCGCTGCTCGGCAACACACTGGCCGAGTTCTCCCGGGCGCACCCCTCAGCGGGCAGCTTCATCACCTTCGTCGGCCGGACGTTCGGGCCGGTCAGCGCGGTGACCACGGCCCTGCTGGCCGGACTCGGCTACATCATCGCGATGGCCTCGGTGATCGCGATCTCGGGTGGCTTCGTGCAGATCACCCTGCACCACTACACGGGCGTGGACCTGCCGTGGATCATCTGGACGCTGCTGCTGACCGGGCTGTCCGTGGTGCTGATGCTGCGCGGGATCGTGGTCTCCACCAAGTGGGCCGGTTACTTCTTCGGCGTGGAGATGCTGGTGCTCGTCGTGGTCTCGGTCGCGGCGATCGTCGAGCACCGCGGCGATCTGTCCGCCGCCCCGTTCATGCCCGGCCACCTCACCCACGGTCTCAGCGGGCTGGCAGCCGGCTTCCCGCTGGCGGTGTACCTGTTCATCGGCTGGGAGAACTCGGCGGCGCTCGCCGAGGAGACGGAGAACCCGCGGCGCAACGTCGGCCGCGCCGTGTTCTCCTCGGTCGCGATCATGACCGTCAGTTACATCCTCTTCTCCTACGCCACGGTGACCGGCTTCGGCTACGACGTGGAGCGGCTCGGCGCCTCCCGGATCCCCTTCATCGACGTCGCCCAGCACACCCTCGGCGCACTGGCGATCCTCGCCTACGTCGGCGGCCTGACCTCCACGCTGGGCGTACTGATCGCGGGCATCAACTCCCAGGCCCGCCTGGTGTTCAACGCGGGGCGCGAGGGGCTGCTGCCGTCCTTCTTCGGCTATGTGCACCCCACGCGCCGAACGCCGAACAACGCGATCGTCACCTTCACCGTCACCGCGCTGCTGATCATCGGAGGCTGGGGACTGGGTCACCTGCTCGGTTCCGACGGCGGCTCGATGAACCCCGTGGTCTTCTTCACGGAGTCCTCGAGCCTGGGCGCCATCCTGATCCTGCTGGTCTACCTCGCGTCCAACATCGCCCTGCCGCTGTACTACCGCAGATACCGCCCGCAGGAGTTCCGGACCGTACGGCACCTGGTACTGCCCTCGATCGGCGCCCTCGCCATCCTCGTGCCGTTGTACTACCTCGCCAAGCCGGGCCAGCCCGCCCCGTACAGCTGGTTCCCGTACGCGGCACTGGCCGCCCTGGTCGCGGCCGTGGGCTACGCGGCCGTCCTGGTCCGCCGTGATCCCGGGCTGGCCGAGCGGGTGGGCTCGGTCGTCGCCGACGCCGAGTAGCGAGGCGAGAGACGGGAGCCGGGTGTCGCAGTCGTCCTCGGCGGCCTGACGTGTCGCTCCGACGCCTCGTCCTCGTCGCGATCCTCGGCACCGACAGCCGTTCACGTGCGGATCCTGACCGCCCCGGCCGCCCCTCCCCCACCCGGAAGGACGGCGTTCAGGTCACGGAATCGGGACGGTGGGCGGCGAAGGCCCCGACGGTGAAGACGCCGGCGCCTCGTGCGGCGTCGAGGGCGTGTTTGCCGGCCTGGATCCGTTCGGCCCCGGGGCCGTCGTAACCGAGCCACTTCGGCCGGTCCTTGGGCGGGGTGCTGCCCCAGCAGGGGATGCCGGGAAAGAGGTCCTCGGCGAGGGTGACGAGGAATCCGGCGTCCTCCAGCATCGACTCGTAGTCGTGGAGGGTGCCGAGGCCGGCGAGGCAGACGGTGTCGTTGACCGGGTCGATGAAGTGCGCGATCGCCTCCGGCGTGCGATGGGGGCCGAACGGGCGTTGCAGCCAGTCGACACCGACGAGGGTCCCTCCTGGTTTCAGGAGCCGGTGGGCGGATCGGAAGAAGCGTTCTCTGCGCGGCAGATGGCACACGGACTCGTAGAAGGTGATGGCGTCGAAGCTCATGTCGGGCCAGGCGGCGAGGGTGGTGTAGTCCTCGTCGCCGACGGTGAGGAACTGCACCCGGTCGGCCAGTTGCCGCTCGGCGGCCAGTCGGCGGGCGCGCTGGGAGAGCCATTCGTTGTTGGACAGCCCGACGAAGGTCGCCCCCGTGCGGGCGGCCATGTGCAGGGTGGCGCCGCCCACGCCGCTGCCGAAGTCGAGTGCCCTGTCGCCCGGCCGCAGCCCGGCCAGGCGGACCAGCCGTTCCTCCAGTGCCCGGGCGGCCTGCCGGGGCGGCAGGCCGCGTGCCTCCGCCGCCGGGTCGCCGTGGTGCCAGGTGTCGTCCGTGAGCGCCTCGTAGGCGGGTCCGGCGTAGTCGTAGAAGGTGCGTACTCGCTGCTCGTGTCCCATGTGGTGGAGGGCCTTTCGTGAGGGGATGCCCGAGGAGGGCTGCCGGCGAGGCCGCGCCTAGAGGGCGACGGGGGCGAGCTTGGACCGGAACTGCCGTAGGGAGTCGGGCTGTTCGGTGATCCGCAGACCGGGGATGAGGTGGGCGTCGCGGACCGTGCGGGCCAGCGTCCGCGCGACGTGGTCGAAGTGGCCACGGGTGTACGTCCTGCGCGGAATCGCCAGTCGCAGCAACTCGTGCGGCGCGCTGGTGAGCGGGTTGCCGTGCTCGTCCTCCGTGCCCAGGTAGAGGGAGCCGAGCTCCACGCCGCGGATGCCGCCCTCCAGATACAGTCGACAGGCCAGCGCCTGACCGGGGAACCGGTGCGGCGGGATGTGCGGCAGCAGACGGCCGGCGTTGAGGTAGAGCGCGTGCAGCCCGGGCGGCTCGACGATGTCGACCCCCGCCGACCGCACGAGGTCCGCCAGGTACGCGGTGTCCTCGGCCCGCGCCCGCAGATACCCCGGATCGGTGACCTCGCTCAGGCCCTGGGCGACCATGTCCAGGTCCCGTCCGGCCAGTCCGCCGTAGGTGGGGAAGCCTTCGGTGGCGATGAGCAGCAGTTCGCAGCGCCGGGCGAGGCCGGTGTCGTGCAGGCCCAGGAAGCCGCCGATGTGGGCGATGCCGTCCTTCTTCGCGCTCATCATGCAGCCGTCGGCGAGCCGGAAGGCTTCCTCGGCGACCTGCCGCGGGCTGTGGTCGCGGTAGGCGGCCTCCCGTTGGGTGACGAGCCAGGCGTTCTCCGCGAACCGCGCCGCGTCCAGCAGCAGGGGCACGCCGTGCTCCCGGCAGAGCGCGGAGGCCAGCGTCAGGTTGGCCATGGACACCGGCTGGCCCCCGCCGCCGTTGTTGGTCAGCGTCATGATCACCGCGGCGACACGGGAGCCGTCCGGTCCGTCCAGGACGGCCTTCAGGCGGGCGGTGTCGATGTTCCCCTTGAACGGCTCGGTGCTGTCCAGGTCCAGAGCCTCGGGACAGGGCAGGTCCCAGGCCTCGCCCCCGCGCAGCGCGACGTTGGCCCGCAGGGTGTCGAAGTGCGTGTTGCTGACGAAGACCTTGCCGGGGCCGAGGAGCGTCGAGGCCACGAGCCGCTCGGCCGCCCGTCCCTGGTGCACCGGCAGGATGTGCGGATAGCCGGTCAGCTCCCGGACGGTGTCGTGGAAACGGTGGAAGGAGCGTGAGCCCGCGTAGGACTCGTCGCCGTTCATCGCGGCGGACAACTGGGCGGCGGACAGCGCGCCGGTTCCCGAGTCGGTGAGCAGGTCGACGGTGACCTCGTCGGCGCGCAGGTCGAAGAGGTTGTAGTGGACGCGGTCGAGGGCGGCCTGCCGCTGCTCGCGGGTGGTGACGGGGATCGGCTCGACGACCTTGATCCGGTACGGCTCCACGGTCGGTTTTCCCTTCGGGTATCCGTCGGCCGACGGGTCGGCCGAGCGGTGCGGGCTTGACTGATCGGACTTGACTGACGGGACTTGGCCGGTGCGGGACTAACTCGTGCGGATCTGGCCGGTGCGGGCTGCGGCCGGCCGGCCATCGGCCGGGGCGCTGGATCCGGTGTCCTCCCGTGGCGGGAAGACGTGGTACGCCTCGGAGGAGAAGTAGGTGGTGATCCGCGGTGCCTGACGGCCCGCCTGGACGAGACTCAGGTACGAGATGAGACCCACCCCCGCGCTCAGGTCCCGGTCGGTGAGCGCGGCGAGGGCTCGGTCGAGCGGAGCGCTGTCGACGCCGTACTGCCGCAGGAGCCGCACGGCGTGGTCGCGTGCCGCCCGGTCGTCGCGGACGTAGGCGCGGACGGGGACATGGATGCAGTGGCCGGTGGGACGGCCGGCGTCCGCGCCGGTGAACGAGTAGCAGGAGATGAGGGGAAGCCGGCTGAAGGGCTCGTCTGCGTTGACCCGGCGGCACAGATCCGCCACACGGTCGGGGCACGCCCCGGGCACGAGGCCGGCCGCGTCCGCCGCGTCGGCGGCCGTGGCGTGCTGGTGGACGACGTAGGCCTTCACCCGTGGCTCGGCCCACGGGCCCACGTCCAGGGCGAAGAACATCAAGGTGGCGCGCTCGGGGAAGCGGGGCTCCAGGTAACGCCGCACGGGCTCGAACGCCCGTGCGTGGCCGAGCCTCGCCATGGCCTCGCCGACGGTCTCCATGCTCCGCTCGGCGCCCCGCGCGCCGGGGTTCAGGTACAGCTTGAGTCCCGGTGGGCCGGCCGGCCGCAGTTCGAGGGCGCACCACAGGGTCAGCGGCCCCTCCGGCACCGGCGGCAGGAAGAGGTCGCTCACGCGCGTCAGCCCGTCGAGCCCGACCCCCCGTCGCGCGGCCAGCCGCCCCACGGCGGCCCATGCCGTCCGGGCGTTGTCCGGCAGGGCGCGGGCGGCGCACCCCGGGTCGACCAGCACCCGCAGTACGGGGGCGGCTCCGGCGGGGAAGGTCAGCGAGTACTCCACCGGCGTGTGATCGTCGGAGACGAACGACGGTGAAGGCGGCGGGCCGGCCAAGGACTGTGCGGCGGCCGGGCCCAGCAGTTCGACCAGCACCCGCTGGTGGGCGGCTCGTCGCTGCGCGTCGATCCCGGCGACGTCGCACAGCCGTCCCAGCTGCTCGGCGGCGAATCCGCCCAGCCGGTCCGGATCGCGGCGCCCCGCGGTGTTCTCGTCCGGACCGGTGGCCCGCAGCGGGCCGGTCAGCGGGGGCGGGGTGCCCACGGCCCCGGCCGGCCGTCCGGCGCACTGGCGCGTGTATGCGTTCATGTGTCCTCCCAATTCGGGTGTGCTCGCGGATCGGTCGTGCTCGCCGCGATGTGTCGTGTCTGCCGCGGATCTGTGTGCTGCCTCTCGGCAGGTCCGGGTCCGCATCGGTGTCGTGGCGTCGGCGTCGTGGCATCGAAGTCGTGGAACCGGAGTCGCGCACTCCGGTGCCGCGCACCGCCCGGCTGCGGCGCGGGCCGATATCCGATATGCAAGGGCTTTTCGGCCTCGGTGCGGGACCTGATGCACCGTTTGTATCCGCTGTTCGTTGTTCACGATCGGCGGACTGGCGCTGAACAAACGCATGGTGAACAATCCCGAATGGCTCGGGGAGGTGCGTGCAGGTGCCACGTGGAGAGCGTCCACTGGAAGCGGAAGGCGGTCCGCTGTCGGATTTCGCCGCGCAATTACGAAAGCTGCGGGAGCAGGCCGGTAGTCCGACCTACCGGGACCTCGCGCGGCGGGCGCACTATTCGATCGCGGCGCTCTCCGCCGCCGCGGCGGGACGCCGACTGCCCACCCTGGCCGTCACCCTCGCCTACGTCCGCGCCTGCGGCGGTGACGAGCGGGAATGGGAGTCGATCTGGCGCAGGACGGCCACCGAATGCGCCGCCGGGACGGTGGGCGCGGTCCCGGACCGGGCCGACGACACGACTTCCGCGCCCTATGTGGGTCTGGCCTCTTTTCAACAGGCTGACGCGGACGCGTTCTTCGGCCGTGAGAATCTGACGACCAGACTGGTCGAACACCTGAATAAAAAGAGATTCCTTGTTCTGTTCGGGGCTTCGGGATCCGGAAAGTCCTCGGTGCTGCGCGCCGGGGTTCTCCCCTGTTTCTCCGGAAAACCCGCCCTGGTGATGACGCCCGGCCCCCATCCCTTGGAGGAATGCGCGATCCAGCTGGCGGCCCGCGCGCATCTCACACCGGGGTCGGTGTGTGCCGAACTCGCCTCGGAGCCGCGCACGCTGCACCGCGTGGTGCGCCAGATCCTGACCGGCTCGCCGGACCCGGCCGACGAACTCATCGTCATCGTGGACCAGTTCGAGGAGGTGTTCACCCTCTGCCACGACGCGGAGGAACGCGAGGCCTTCGTCGCCGCACTCCTGCACGCCGCACACACCTCCGGCAGCCGCTGCCGGGTCGCCCTGGCCGTGCGGTCGGATTTCTACACGCACTGCACCCGGCTGCCCGCCCTCGTCGACGTCCTGGCCGAGGCTCACCTCCCCGTCGGCCCGATGACCCTCGACGAACTGCGGGCGGCGATCGTCAGGCCCGCCGCCCGCGCCGGACTGACCGTCGAGGGGGCCCTCCTCGCGGCGCTCACCACCGACGCCCACGGCCGGTCCGGGGCGCTGCCCCTGCTCTCGCACGCGCTTCTGGAGACCTGGCACCGCCGGCGCGGCAACGCCCTCACCCTCGCCGGATTCCAGGCGGCGGGCGGCTTCGAAGGCGCCCTCGCCCAGACCGCCGAAGCCTTCCACTCAGACCTGAGCGACACCCAGCGGAGCATCACCCGACAGCTCTTCCTGCGGCTCATCGCCCTGGGCGAGGGCACCGAGGACACCAAGCGCCGTGTACCGCGGCAGGAACTCGACGACACCCGTGACACCGCGCTGGTCCTCGAACAGGCCACCCGGGCACGTCTGCTGACCGTCGACCGGGACCACGTCGAGATCACCCACGAGGCCCTGATCCGCTGCTGGCCCCGCCTCGGCCGCTGGCTGAACGAGGACCGGGACCGCCTGCGGCTGCACCGCGCCCTCACCGAGGCCACCGCGGTCTGGGAATCCCTGGACCGTGATCCCGACACCCTCTACCGGGGCACGCGTCTGGCCGCCGCCAAGGATCTTCCCGAAGAGGCGCTGACCGCCCGGGAACGCGCCTTCCTCGACGCGAGCGAGACCGCGGAACGGGCCCAGGCGCTGCGCGCTCGTCACCGCGTCCGCCGTCGGCGCCGGCTCGTCGCGGCCCTCGTCGTCCTGCTGCTCTGTGCCGCGTCCGCCGTCGGCTTCGCGGTGCGCTCCCAGCGGATCGTCACCTCGCAGCGCAACCACGCCCTCGCTCTCAAAGCCGCCGACGCCTCGACGGCGCTGCGTGCCCGCGACCGCTCGCTCGCTGCCCAGCTCGCCCTGGCCGCACACCAGTTGGAGTCGAACCAGGCCACCCGCGACGGACTGCTCAGCGTGGCGCCACGCACGCTGGACCGTCATGTCCACGCCCTGGCCGTCACCCCCAACGGCCGCACGCTGGCCACCGCCTGCGACGACGGCAGTCTCCGGCTGTGGGACCTGACCGATCCCCAGCACCCCGCTGTCCTGGGAACCGTGGACGACCCTTCCGGCAGTGCCGTCAACCTGGCCTTCAGCCCACGAGGGGACACGCTGATCGGCACCGGCCAGGACCGTGAGATCCGGCTGTGGGACGTCACCGACCCGCAGGAGCCACGCCCGCTCTCCCGTACGCCGACGCACCACACCGACTTCATCTTCTCGCTGGCCGTGAGCCCGGACGGCCGGACGCTCGCCACCGGCAGCTACGACCACACCGTCCGACTGTGGAACGTCGGCGACCCGGCCCGGCCGCGCCTCCTGAACAAGCTCACCGGCCACACGCTCAACGTCAAACCGGTGGCCTTCAGCCCCGACGGCGCCACCCTGGCCTCCGGCTCCGACGACCGCACCGTCCGACTGTGGGACGTCACCGACCCCCGCCGTGCGTCCGTCATCGCCGTTCTCGAGCGACACGACAACTTCGTCGACGCCCTCGCCTACAGCCGCGACGGCCGTACCCTCCTCTCCGGCAGCGACGACCACACGGCATTCCTGTGGGACGTCACCGATCCGCTCCATCCCCGACGACTGGGCAGACTCCAAGGCCACACCGACGTGATCACGTCGGTGGAATTCACCCCCGACAGCCGCCTGGCGGTCACGGCCGCCCTGGACGGCACCGTACGCCTCTGGGAAACAGCCGACCGTCCGCGCCCCGCCGAACGCGCCTCCCTCACCGGCCTCTCCGGAGGACTCGCGACCGTACTCCCTCTCACCGCACACGGCACCATCGTGACCCTGAGCAACGACCACACCATCGAGATCTGGAACACCGACCTGAGCAGGGCGCACACGCACGCCTGCACACACGTCCGCACCCCCATCAGCCGCGCCCAGTGGTCCCGCCACTTCCCCGGTCTCGACTACCGCCCGCCCTGCACCGACCACACCTGAACCAGCCCCCTGAGCCTGTTCTCCAAGGTCAAGAGGATGGGTGGACCAGTCCGAGGTACCCGCCCGAGCGAGATGCCGCCCCGGCCTTCGCCCGGGCCCCAGGCCTTGCGGTTGCCGGGCCGCCGCACGCCAGGAAAGCGCTCGTACGGGGCACGACGGCGGCGGAAGTCCACCGGTGAGGCTTATCTACGCATTTGCCGGGAACTCGGCCTCCGCAACGGTCGCCGCAGGGCTCCGGCCCGGCGGACGATCTCGGGTACGGATGAGGGAGAGGCCGTGACCGTTCGTGTAGGCGTAGAGGAAGAGTTCCATGTTCTGGACGCGGAGAGCGGGCGGCTGGTCCCGGGTGCCGGTACGGTCCTCGGTCGCCTGCACAGATCCGAGTTCACGACCGAGCTGCAGCGGTCGGCGGTGGAGTGGAACAGCCAGGTGCACGAGTCGCTGGAATCCCTGCACGCCGATCTGTCCGGGGCGCGGCGGCGGCTGGACCGGGCGGCATCCGGGCTGGGGCTGGCCGTCGTCGCGGCCGGGACCGTGCCGTTCGCGCGGGTGACGCCCGGTGACGCGACCCCTGATTTCCGCTATCGGCACATGGTCGACGAATACCGCCAGGTCGCCGACGAGCATCTCGTCTGCAGCGCGCAGGTCCATGTCGACGTACCCGACCGTGACACGGCCGTCCGGATCATGTGCGCCGTCTCGCCGTGGCTGGCCCCGCTGCTGGCCCTGTCCGCCAGCTCGCCGTTCTGGCTCGGCGCGGACACCGGATACGCGAGCTGGCGCACGATGCTGTGGCAGCGCTGGCCGACCTCCGGCCCGGTCGGCTGCTTCGCCGGAGCCGCCGACTACGACGCCGCGGTCGAGGGCCTGATCCGCTCCGGCGTGATCACGGACCCGGGAATGGTCTATTACGACATACGGCCGAGCAATCACCAGCGAACCCTGGAGCTACGCATCTGCGACGCCTGCCCGCGCACCGAGACGGTCGTCCTCGTCGCCGGGCTGTTCCGCGCCCTGGTCGAGGAGGCACGAATCCGGCTGGAGCAGCACGGGTGGATCTGTGACGGCAGGCACGAATGGTTCCGGGCAGCGGTCTGGCGTGCGGCCCAGGCGGGTCTGGAGGGCACGCTGGTCGACCCCGTCACCCGTGTCGCCGCGCCGGCCCCGACCGTCCTGCGCGCCATGCTCCGAAGGCTGCGCCCGCTTCTGGAGGCCCTCGGCGACTGGGACACCGTACGCGTGCTCATGGAAGAGGCGCTGGCTCGGGGCAGCGCGGCCCACCGCCTGCGCGAGGTCGCCGAGGAAGCGGGCCTGCCCGCCTGTGTCGCGACGATGGCCGCCGAGACCCGGGGCGAGCATGGGCGGAGCGTCGGTCCCGGAGCCGTGCGCCGGCGGCCCGTCGCGGCAGCCGGTGCGGGCCCGGCGGGGGCTTCGGCAGGGTTCTCGGTGGAGACCATCGGCGGCTGACACCCGCGCGGCAGTGCAGACAGGCCGGCACCGGCCGTCACCCGCAGCAGCCCACAGCGCGGAGAACCCGGACGGAGAAACCGTCGTCCGCCCCGTGGCGCCGGTGCCATCCGTGATCAAGGAGTGGCTCGTATGCCCAGCAGCGATACCGACACGGACACTAAACCGACCGGCTCATGCTCGCCCAAGGCTCCGCCTCCGAGCACGGCCGACAACCGCCCCCTGCGAGGAGGTGCGGCCTGATGTGCGGCCTCAGCGGAGAGATCCGCTTCGACGGCGGACGGCCCGACCTGGCAGCCGTCGAGCGCATGACCGACCGACTCGCCCCCCGCGGACCCGACGGCAGGGGCCTGTGGTCGCAGGACGCCGTCGCCCTGGGGCACCGGCGACTGAAGATCATCGATCTGTCCGGGTGCGGAGCCCAGCCGATGACCGACCCTGCGGGGCGGATCGCCGGTGTCTTCAACGGCTGCGTCTACAACTACAAAGAGCTGCGCGCGGAGCTGCGCGCTCTCGGCCACCGCTTCTTCTCCGGCTCCGACACCGAGGTGGTGCTCAAGGCGTACCAGCAGTGGGGAACCGACTGCGTCGACCGCTTCTACGGCATGTTCGCCTTCGTCATCGTCGAACAGGCCACCGGCCGCCTCGTACTGGCCCGCGACCGGCTGGGCATCAAGCCGCTGTATCTGGCTCAGGCACCGGGGCGGCTGCGTTTCGCCTCGTCGCTGCCGGCCCTGCTGGCGGGCGGCGGCATCGACACCTCGCTCGACCCGGTCGCGTTGCACCAGTACATGAGCTGGCACGCCACGGTGGCCGCGCCCCGCACCGTCCTCGCCGGAGTACACAAGCTGCCCGCGGCCACGGTGCGCGTCGTGGAGCCGGACGGCCGCCACCGCGACATCCGGTACTGGCAGCCGTCGTACACCCGCAGGCCTCAGGACGCGCAGCTGGGCGCGGACGACTGGCGTGACGCGGTGCTCGACGCGCTGCGCACGGCCGTACGCCGGCGCATGGTCGCCGACGTGCCCGTGGGTGTCCTCCTGTCGGGCGGCCTGGACTCCAGCCTGATCGTGGCACTGCTGGCCGACGAAGGGCAGCGCGATCTTGCGACGTTCAGCGTGGGCTTCGAGTCCGAGGGCGGCGAGGAGGGCGACGAGTTCCGTTACTCCGACCTGGTCGCCCGGCACTTCGGCACGGACCACCACCAGCTGATGGTGCCCTCGGACCGGGTGTCGACGGCGCTGGACGCCGCGATCGAGGCGATGAGCGAGCCGATGATCAGCCATGACGTGGTGGCCTTCCATCTGCTGGCGGAGCAGGTGGCGAAGGAGGTGAAGGTCGTCCAGAGCGGCCAGGGCGCCGACGAGGTCTTCGCCGGCTACCACTGGTATCCGGACATGGCCGCCGTCCCGAGGGAGCAGGCACCGCAGGCGTACGCCGAGACCTACTTCGACCGGCCGCACACCGACCTCACCGGCATTCTGCAGCCTCACCTGATGCCCGATCACGACGTGTCCGGCCGTTTCGTACGGGAGCACATGGCGCACCCGGGCGCCGAGACCTCTCTCGACGCGGCGCTGCGGCTCGACACCCAGGTGATGCTCGTCGACGATCCGGTCAAGCGCGTCGACAACATGACCATGGACTGGGGGCTGGAGGCCCGCGTCCCGTTCCTCGATCACGACCTCGTGGAGCTGGCCGCCGTCTGCCCGCCGGAGCTGAAGCTCGCCGACGGCGGCAAGGGAGTCCTCAAGGCCGCCGGCCGCCGGGTCCTGCCCGCGGAGGTCGTCGACCGGCCGAAGGGCTACTTCCCGGTCCCCGCCGTCAAACACATGGCGGGCCCCGTCCTGGGGCGGGTCCGTGAGGCTCTGTCGGCGCCCGAGGCCAGGTCACGGGGTGTCTTCCGGGACGCGTACGTGGCCAGACTGCTGTCGGCGCCGGACGAGCACCGCACCAAGCGTGGGGCGAACGAACTGTGGCAGGTAGCTTTGCTGGAGATATGGCTGCAAACGCACGGAATCAGGTGACGGGGGCGCAGGGGACCCCTCCCCCACGCCCGACGACGCAGGCCCCGTCGCACCCGCGCACGGGATCCCGCTTCCACTGCCCCGCCGGCGAAGACGTCGTCGACGGGTTGCCGTGGCTGCCCGAGGACCACGACGCCGCCTCCGCGGTGCCGGCCGGGGGTCGCGCGGGGACGGCCACAGCGCCGATGCCGGCCTCCATGGCCCCGGTGCCGGTCCCGCTGCCCGACACCGCCGGACCGCTGGACACACCGCAGCCGCTGAAGTCCCATGGCTGCTGGTATCCGTCGGTGGATCCGAGCGGCAGGTACGTCGCCTTCATCTGCGACCGCGGCGGGGTTCCCCAGCTGTGGACCGGACCGGTCGGCGGACACGAGGTCCACCTGCTGGACTCCGATCCCCACCCGGTCAAGGAGGTGGCCTGGTCGCCCGACGGACGCTGGATCGCCTACACCACCGCCCCGGGAGGCGGCGAACACACCCGGGTGCTGTGTGTGCGCCCCGACGGAACCGGACGGCGCCTCCTCGCCGGTGCCGAGCCCGGCAGTTCCGCCTATCTGGGCTGCTGGCAGCACGACGGCTCGGCTGTCGCCGTGACCGTCGCCGAGCCGGTTCTCGCGCCGGGCGGGGCGGAGACGGAGGAGTGGCTCCCCCATGCGGAGCCGGGCCTCGCCGACCAGCACACGTACACCGTCCGCCGTCCCGCGGGCTGGGCCACCCGGGACGGCCGGGCCGTGCTGCTCGGCGGCCCGCACCACGGCGACGCCGGTCCCGCCGCCCGCGTCCCGGGAGGAGGGGGCGGGACCGCCCGCGTCCCCCTGCCGGTGGACACGTCCGGAGGCGGGCAGTCAGGGCTCCTGGGAGACGCGCCCCCCGAACGTGTCGGCACGGACGACGAGTTCCGCCGTGGCAGGGGGGTGCCCGGGCCCCGCGAGGAGGAAGTCGGCGAGGTGGCCCCGGAGGGGACAGCCGGCGGAGGGCTGGCCGCCTACCTCGTCGATCCCCTGGGCGTGGCGGCTCCCGCTCTGCTGGCCGTCGAACGCGACGCCGCCACCCTGCGCGTGTGCGACATCAGCCGGGACGGACGGCTGGCACTTCTGCGCCGGGGGCCGCGTGGCCGCCGCGAAGCCCTCGTCGTGCGCACCACCGATCTGCGGACCACCTTCGCCCTGCCGGTCGCCGACGGCGATCCGTGGATCGGCCGGTTCTCCCCGGACGGCACGACGCTGTGGCTGCGCAGCGACGCGGCGCGTGAGTTCGCCGCGCTGTTCGCCGTCCGCCTCGATCCCGGAGGGGAACGACTGGCGCTGACCGTCGCCGCGGAGCGCGCGGACAGCGGACTGGAGCTGCTGGCCCTCGGCCGCGACGGGCACACCGCGGTCCTGGCCTGGAACGTGCGCGGAGCCAGCGAGCTGGAGGTCACCGCCGTCACGGCGGCATCCGCCGGGGACGCGCGGGTGGGTCCGCCGCGGACGGTGCCGCTTCCGCATGAGGTGGTGACACGTATCCCGCAGGTCGGCGGCCGGGAGGGGCTGGTGCTGGCACTGTCCGGCTCGCAGCGCCGCCCCGGTGTGTGGTGGTGGTCCGAGGGCACCGCGCGGCGGACCGAGTGGTCGTCGCGGGACGAGGACGCCGTCCCGCCCGGCCGCCCACCCGTGCGTCCCGTACCGCTGCGGCTGACGGCGCGCGACGGGCTGCCACTGAACGGCTGGTACTACCGGGCGCCGGGCCGGGGCTCCGGGGAGCCGGCGCCCTGCGTGATCCATCTGCACGGCGGGCCGGAGGAGCAGGAACGTCCGGTGTTCAACCCGCTCTATCACGAACTGCTGGGCCGGGGGCTCGATGTCTTCGCTCCGGATGTGCGCGGCTCGTCGGGGCACGGCCGGTCGTTCGTCGACGCCGACCTCGGCACGGGTCGGTTCGCCGCGATCGAGGACGTCGCCGACTGCGCGGCCCACGTCGTCGTGGCCGGTCTCGCCGATCCGCGGCGGCTGGCCGTCATGGGACGCTCGTACGGCGGCTATCTGGTGATGGCCTCCCTCGTCTGGCACCCGGACCTCTTCCGGACCGGCGTGGCGGCCTGCGGCATGTCCGACTTCGCGACCTTCTACGCCGGCACGGAGCCGTGGATCGCGGAATCGGCCGCCCACAAGTACGGGCACCCGGAACACGACAGTGAGCTGCTGCGCGCGCTGTCCCCGATGACCCGTGTCGACGCACTGCGCGTGCCGCTCCTCGCGGTCCACGGTGAGCACGACACCAATGTGCCGCTCGGCGAATCCGAGCAGTTCGTGCGCGCGGCCCGCGAGCGTGGTCTGGAGGCCGAACTGCTGATGCTGCGCGACGAGGGCCACGACTTCCTGCGCGCGGACAGCCGGAAGCTCTTCCGCCGGACGGCCGCCGACTGGATCGAGCGCCATGTCGGCGCCGAAGGGGCGGGGACGCGGCGGTAGACCGCCCCCACGTCATTCGTCGGCGCGCCGCGGTGCGTCCGCGTCGGCATCCGGATGCTCCGCCGCTCGCCCGTCGGCCACGAACTCCGGCTCCCACGGTCGTGGCCCCACGCCGTCCTGCCAGCGCAGGAGCTGTCGCCCGTCGACGCACACGATGCCGCACTGCTCGGCGTACTCGATCGCGGGAGTGGTGAAGTCGCTGGTGGTGACCACGGCGGCGACATCGGCCTCGTGAACGGTGAAGCAGGTGCCGCCGAACCGCTGCATGTCCTGGGAGCCGACTCGGTTGGCGTCGCCGTACCGCTTGCACTGGATGACGACCCGGCGTCCGTCGGGCGTCCTCGCCACGACGTCGGCGCCCAGGTCACCGGCCCCGCCCACGACGTCCACATCGAGGCAGCCGTCACGGCGGCACAGCTCGGCTACGGCCTGCTCGAACTCGTCGGGGTCCAGCGCCTCGTGGCCGATCTCCCGGGTGTCCGCGGACATCTCCTCCACCGTCCCGGGGAGGAGCACGGTCCGTTCCCCGTCGAGGCGGCCGTCCCAGGGCTCGGTCCGAGCTGTCGCGGGGCCGGTGGCCGGCGCGGTCGGAGCGGAGTCGAGGGCTTCGACCGCCGTCTCCGTGGCCTCGTCCAGTGCTTCCGCGGCACGGCGCGCGAGCCTCGCCGCCGATATCCGGCGCCCCCTGCGGAACCCGGCCACGAGACAGGCGGCACCCACGAGGACGAGCACCACGGCCCAGGCGGGACGGCGTTCCACGACGGCCGTCACGGTACGGGCGACCGCACCGGCCAATGTCAGGAGGACGGCGAGCAGGACGAAGTACAGGGCCGTCGCCCGGAGTTCGAACCGGCGGGAGCGGCGCACGGAACGCGGACCTCGTGCGGGTACGGCCATGGTGATGCTTCCTCCCCTAGGACGCCAATGAAGATCAAGAAGCGTCTGCCCAGGTCCGGAGGGTTCTATCGAGCCGGTGCGCTCACCCGTCTCGCCGTGCTCCCCCACCGTCGACGGGTCCGGCGCGCGACGGCCTCCCTCGTGGCGCTGAGGGAGGCCACCGCCACGAACGGCGGCCCGCTTCGGCGGGGCGGGGCGGTCAACGGCCGAGGTAGAAGCGGATGGTGGTGCTGTCCTGGGCGGTGTGGAGGCGTACGAGGTCGGAGATGTAGTGGACGAGCATCAGGCCGCGTCCGCCCAGCTGGTCGCGTGCCGGCGGCCGACGGCCGGCCAGTGGATCGGCCAGCCGACCGCCGTCGCGGACCTCGCAGGCGATCTGCTCGCCCTCGGCCCAGATCCGCAGCGTCCCCGAACCGCCGCCGTGCACCACGCTGTTGGTGGTCAGCTCCGCCACCGCCAGCGTCAGATCCTGCAGCCGGTCACCGGCGAGGCCCAACTGCTTGGCTTCCTGGACCGCGAAAGAGCGGGCCTGCGGGAGTCCTTCCGCGTCGAACGTCAGGGACGCCGCTCCGGGCGGGTAGGTGAGCGGCTGGTTGTAGTGGGCGACGACCCGCTCGGGATCGTAGGCGTCGCTGGTCATTTCGACGCCGGCGTCGATGACGACGGGATGGGTGGCGTAGGCGTCGGCGAGCACCTCCGCCGCCAGGCCGTCCGCGTCGTACGGGCAGAGGATCGTCACCTCGCGGCCCTGGAAGGCAGCGTTGATGAGAGCCTCGTGCTGGACGCACGCCGGGTACTCCACGGCCGAACGGCCGGCCCAGATCGGTTCCCCGATGATCCGCACCCGGCCGGCCGGGTGGGCGTCGGCGAAGGCACGCAGCACACCGGGGATGATCCGGCCCGGGTTGCGGCCCGCCCGAGTCATGTCGAGGAGCGTGACCTCGGCGGCACTCGCTCCCAGTTCGGCCTTGATCAGCTCGAGGTTGGGACCGGGCACGGCGACCGCGACGGCCTCTCCGGCGGCCAGACCCTCCTCGAGGAACGGCACCGTGCCCGCCGTGTACTGCTCCGTGCCCCGGTAGAACAGCGCGGGGTGCACAAAGGGATCACTGTCGCTGGCCGTACTCATCGCCCCGCCACCTCAATCATCGCAAGGCCGGGCCAGAACATGTCCAGGAGCCGTTCCAGTTCCGGCGGCGGACGGTCCACGACGATGCGCCCGGTACCCAACTGCTGGGCGGTGACCGCCAGCGCCGCCGCGCCGCCCACATCGATGGACATCAGGTCGGACAGTTCCACGAAGGAGACGTCCGTGTGGGCGTTCGCCAAATCCTCCAAGGCCTGTTCCCAAAAAGAACGGGTGATCACGTTGATCTCTCCAGCGGCACGAATCCCAGGGCGACCGGACAGAGAGCGGATCTCCAGCACGGCGCCGCCGCGCGACGCCGCCAAGACCAGCCTGTCCACGTCGTGGGAGGCTTCCACGTTCTCTCCCCTGCCTCAGTGCCGTTGAACGGCGCTCCCCGTCTCTCCGCCGTACCGAGCCTACGGGACGGCGGGCTACGGACACGTCATCGTATAGCCCGCCGGCGCAAGGGGGATCGTGTGCCCGCCTGTCCGTCAGGGATGCCCGCTCCTCCTCGCTCGACGCCGCCGTCAACGGTGACGAGACCGGGGAGGCGGCGCCGGCGGACTTCATCGCCGAGGACCTCGGCTGCTCCCGGATGCATGTCTCCCACCTGCTCTCGCGCACCCTGACCCGCCTGCGCCGGGGCATGCTCACCACGAACTGAACCCGGGAGCGCTCAGCTGTCGCGCGGCCGGTCGGCACCGGCCGGGCGGAAGCACGCCGAGACCGTCTTGCCGTGCCGCTGGCACTTCATCTCCAGCTCGTCGGCGAGCATCCGTACGATCCCCACTCCGCGACCGGAGGTCTCACCCGCCTGGGGGTTGCGCTGGAGCGGCAGTGTCGGGTCCTCGTCGTGGACGCTCACCTGCAGGCAGTCCCCGTCCCAGGTGAGGATCAGATGCGCGTCGCTGTGCGCGTGGACATGTGCGTTGGTGAGCAGTTCGGACACCGTCAGGACGACAGCGTCCACCGTCTCGGGCTCAGCCGCGGTCCACGGAAGGGACTCCAGCTGCCTTCGCGTCCACCGCCGACCGGCGTGCACACCTCCTGACACGGGAAACGAATGTGCCCAGCCCATCGCCTTGATCGCCACCGGTTCCTCCGTCCTCCCGTCCAAGGCCGACTCCTACACACCGTGTGCCCGCCCACGGTGTTCGCAGACGTCCCGTCGACCAAGTCCCTGCCGTCACGACGCTGCGAGGACGGCTGCGGGCTGCCCGCCGGATGCCCCGAAGGCCTGTGGCGGCCAGGTTCCGCACCCCTACCGGCAGAGGGCCGTCCGCCACGTGCGGGCAGAGCTCGTTCAGCACGGCGATGAGGGAATCTAGGCCACCCGGACGCCCACGAGGCAGGTGTCGTCGTCCGTGTCGGACTTGCTGTAGGTGAGCAGGCGGTCCAGCTGCTGGTCGAGTGTGGGCGGCACCGTGCGCGCGGCCGTCAGCAGCTGGGCCAGGGATTCCTCCACGGACCGGTCACGGCGTTCGATCAGGCCGTCCGTGTACATCAGCAGGGTGTCGTCGACGGCCAGTTGGGCCTCGTGTTCCTCGTACGTCGCCTCGGGCAGGGCACCAAGCAGCAGGCCCTTGATCAAGGGCAGCTGTGTCGCTTCGCCGGCGCGCACCAGGACGGGCGGCAGATGGCCCGCCCTGGCCCAGCGCAGGGTGTGGCGGTCGGGGTCGTACAGGCCGCAGACCGCCGTGGCGGTGACGGCTCCGGTCAGATGGTGGGCCACCATGTTGAGCCAGGACAGCAACTGCCCCGGTCCTGCCCCCGTCACGGCGAGCCCGCGCAGCGCGTTGCGCAGGACGACCATGCTGGTGGCGGCCTCGATGCCGTGTCCGGCGACGTCTCCCACACACAGCAGCACCAGCCCGGACGGCAGCACCACCGCGTCGTACCAGTCGCCGCCCACCAGGTGCTGGGTCTCCGCGGGCCGGTAGCGAACGGCCACGCGCAGTCCGGGGGCCTCCAACGGGGCCTGCGCCGGGGGCATGATCGCGTGCTGGAGCTGGAGAGTGAGCCGGTTGCGTTCGCTCGCCTGCTGCTCGGAGTGGGCGAGCTGGTCGCGGGTGGCCGCGAGGGCAACCTCCGTCCAGTGGTGGGCGGAGATGTCCTGGTAGGCGCCCCGGACGACGAACAGCCGGCCGTCGGAGTCGAGGACCGGCTCGGCCACCACGCGGATGTGCCGGGTCACGCCGTCGGGCCGTTGGAGCCGGAAGGCGGCGGACGCGGGGCGACGGTGGTGCAGGAGGGTGCGCAGGAACCTGCCGATGGCGACGGCGTCGTCGGGGTGGGCGTGGGCGGGCAGGTCCTCCAGCGGGACCGGGCCGCTGACTGAGGGCTTGCCGTAGAGGCTGTAGAGCTGGCCGTTCCAGGTGATCTCGCCGGTGAGGAGGTTCTCCTCGAACCCGCCGATGCGGCCGAGGCGCTGGGCGTGCTGCAACAGGTTCGCCAGCCGTGCGGTCTCGTCCTCCATGCGCCAGATGAGGAGGACGCAGCCGCCGTGCCGGCTGATGTTGACGTCGGCGACCGCCGCCAGCGGGACATCCTCCACCAGGGCCGTGAGCCGCATGCGGCGGGCGCGGAACGGCTCGCCCGTGGCGTAGACACGTTCGATCTGCTCGAACAGCTCGCTCTCGCCGGCGGCCATCGGGTACGTCTCCAGGAGCAGGGCCCCGTTGACGACACCGCGTGGCCGGCCTCCCGGGTCGAGGAAGCGGCTGTTGACATGGTGGATGCGGAAGTCGATCAGCTCCCCGGTGGCGTCCAGGTGCGGGACGAGCACCAGCGCGGGGTCATGGAGGCCGTCGGTGAGGGCCATCAGTTCGGCGACGTCCGGCAGGGGCCCGGGCCGCGCTTCGCCGTCGGGGTGGGGCGGGGCGTAGATCTCCAGCGTGTGCGCGCACAGCTCGGCCAGGGCCTCGATCTGGCGGACGATCTGCGGAGGCTGGGCTTCCAGCCGTGTGGGCCAGACGATTTCCAGCACTCCGTGGATCCGGCCTCCGGTGCCCGCGGGTACGGCGACCCGGCCGCCTTCGGGGTGGTGGTTCCGGCCGATGGAGGGCAGGCCGGTCTCCGACAGGCAGCCGATCCACTGGCCCGTCCGCTCGCCGAGCCCGCGCCGTGCGACCGTCACCACGCCCGGCGGCACGTACCGCCAGCGTGCCGCCTCCGCGGCCGAGAATCCGGCGCTTCCCGCCAGGGTGAGGGAGCCGTCGGCGCCCAGCGCCCAGATGGCCACGGCTTCCGCGCCGAGCGGCGTGAGGGCGTGTTCCAGCAGGGAGTCGGCCACGGCCTGTGCGTCGTCGGCGGCCAGCGCACCGCTCTCGGCGGTCCGCAACCGTACGGCGGGGGAGCCGCTCCCCGACGGGTCGGTGGGGTCGCCATCGTTCGCGGTGGTCGCGAGGAAGGTGGTCGTCACTTCGGAGAGCCGGTCGCGCGCGGCCTGGTTGATGACCTCGACGGCGAATTCGAGCGGTGTCATGCCCGCCTGCTCGGTCAGTTCGGCGAGCTGACGTGCCGCCTGGGCCGGGCCGCACCCGAGCCGCTCGACAAGGATGCCCTTGGCCAGCTCGATCACGGCACGCCCGTCCGCTTCCGCCTGGGCCGCCTGCACCTCCCGGCGCAATCGCTCCACGGTCGCGGCGAGGCGGCCGACGGGGGACGGCTGCCCCTTGTCGTCCGCTCCTGCCGTACCCGCCACGGCCGGATCGTCGCCACGGGAGACGGGCGGCGTGTCGGGTGGGTCGGTGGACCACAGGTCGATGTCCGCCGTCGGGTCGTCGGCGAGCGGCTCGCCCGTCGAAGCGCCGGCGTCCCGCGACTCGGCCGGCTGCTGGGGATTGCTCACGGTCTGCCTGTTCCTCGGCTCGGGCGTCCGGGGACGCCACGCGGTCGGCTGGTACGCACCGGGGTGTGACGCCCCGTCATACGGACAGCCAGCGTCGGACGCGGCCGATGAGGTCGTCGGTGTCGACCGGCTTGGTGACGTAGTCGTTCGCGCCCGACGCGAGGCTCTTCTCCTGATCGCCGGGCATGGCCTTCGCGGTGACGGCGATGATGGGCAGTTCGGCGTACTGGGGCATCGCCCGGATCTCCGAGGTGGCGGTGTAACCGTCCATCTCCGGCATCATCACGTCCATCAGGACCAGCGAGATGTCCGGATGGGCGAGCAGCATCTCGATGCCCCTGCGGCCGTTGTCGGCGTGCAGGACGTGGAAGCCGTGCAGCTCCAGCATCCCGCTGAGCGCGAACAGGTTGCGCGCGTCGTCGTCGACCACGAGCACCGTACGGCCGAGGAAGGCGCCGTCGACCACCTGCGCGGCCGGGCGCTGGGACTCCTCCGCACGGACCAGCGACAGTACGTCCCCCGGTTCCTCGGCGGACAGATGCAGGGTGATCCGTTCGCGCAGCTCGTCCAGGCTGGAGAGGAAGTCCAGCGGGCGGCCGTCCGCGCGGGAGCGCAGCGTCTGCTCGTGCGCCAGGTCCACGCGATGACCGGTGTGCACGAGTACGGGCACGCTGGCCAGCGCCGAGTCGCCCTCCATGGCCTCCAGCAGACGCGCACCCTCGTCGTCGGGCATGCCGAGTTCCAGGACGACGCAGTGGCAGGGTTCGGCGGCCAGCGTGCTCGCCGCCTCCTGCGCCCCGACCGCCGTGATGATGTCGATCGCCCCGAGGGGATCGTCGGCGGGCGCGAGGTCGGCGACCGCCCGTTCGGCGACGAGGGTCAGCAGTCCGCGCGGGCGTTCCTCGACGACGAGCAGGCGGCGTCGGCGCTGCTCGGGCGGCGCGACGGGAGCGATCTCCGGCCGGGAGGCCGGCGGGAGCTCCCGGCCGGTGGTGTGCGGCTGGTCCGCCGGCCGGCCGCCGCCGTCGAGCAGTTCCTCGAAGTCGGCGCGTGCCACGGGAAGGTAGAGGGTGAAGGTGCTGCCCTGCCCGGGCGTGCTGTCGACCGTGACGGCGCCGCCGAGCAGATGGGCGATCTCCCGGGTGATCGACAGGCCGAGACCGGTGCCGCCGTACTTGCGGCTGGTGGTGCCGTCCGCCTGCTGGAAGGCCCCGAAGATCGTCTCCAGCTGCTGCTGGGGGATGCCGATACCGGTGTCCTTCACCCGGAAGGCCACGACGGGACCGCCGCGGAGGACGCCCGTGGGGACCTCCCGGTCCGCGGCGGGTTCGATGCGCAGGGCGACGCCGCCCTGTTCGGTGAACTTCACCGCGTTCGACAGCAGGTTGCGCAGGATCTGACGCAGCCGGGAGTCGTCGGTGAGCAGGTCTGCGGGCGTGCCCGGCGCGGTGGCCACCGTGAAGTCCAGGCTCTTCTGCGTCGTCATCGGGCGGAACGTAGCCTCGACGTACTCAAGGAGCTTGCGCAGCGGAACCCGCTCCGGAGCGACGTCCATCTTGCCCGCCTCGACCTTCGACAGGTCGAGGATGTCGTTGATCAGCTGCAGCAGGTCCGAGCCCGCCGAGTGGATGATGCCCGCGTACTCGACCTGCTTGGGCGTGAGGTTGCGCGAGGGGTTCTGGGCCAGCAACTGGGCCAGGATCAGCAGACTGTTGAGTGGGGTGCGCAGTTCGTGGCTCATGTTCGCCAGGAACTCCGACTTGTACTTCGACGCCAGCGCCAGCTGCTGTGCGCGCGTCTCCAGCTCCTGCCGTGCCTGCTCGATCTCCAGGTTCTTGGCCTCGATGTCGCTGTTCTGCGAGGCCAGCAGGGAGGCCTTCTCCTCCAGTTCGGCGTTGGAGCGCTGCAGTTCTTCCTGCTGCACCTGCAACTCCTCCGACCGCGCCTGGAGTTCGGCGGTCAGCCGCTGGGACTCCCCCAGCAGTTCGTCGGTGCGCGCGTTGGCCACGATGGTGTTGAGGTTGACGCCGATGGTCGGCATCAGCTGGGCGAGGAAGTCCTGGTGGATCTGGGTGAAGGGGGTGACGGAGCCCAGCTCGATGACACCGAGGACCTGGTCCTCGACCACGATGGGCAGCACCACCAGGGCGCTGGGCACGGCCTGCCCGAGACCGGAGGAGATGGTCACGTAGCCCGGTGGCAGCTCCTCCACGCTGATGGGACGGCGGTTGCGCGCGGCCTGCCCGACCAGCGAGCGCCCGACGGGGATGCGCTCGGGCCGGTCGGTGTCCTCGGGATAGCCGTACGAGCCCACCAGCCGCAGCTCGGGACCGCGCTCGGTGTCCTCGGCGAGGTAGAAGGCGCCGTACTGGGCGGAGGCCAGCGGCGCTAGCTCGTCCATGATGAGTTCGGCGACGACGGGGAGGTCGCGGTGGCCCTGCATCAGGCCGGAGATCCGGGCGAGGTTGGTCTTCAGCCAGTCCTGCTCCTGGTTGGCCCGTGTGGTCTCCCGCAGGGACTCCACCATGGAGTTGATGTTGTCCTTGAGGTCGGCGACCTCACCCGACGCCTCCACGGTGATCGAGCGGGTCAGGTCGCCCTCGGCGACGGCGCTGGTCACCTCGGCGATCGCGCGGACCTGGCGGGTGAGGTTCCCGGCCAGTTCGTTGACGTTCTCGGTCAGCCGCTTCCAGGTGCCCTCGACGCCCTCCACCTCGGCCTGTCCGCCGAGCCGGCCCTCGCTGCCGACCTCGCGGGCGACACGGGTGACCTCGGCGGCGAACGACGACAGCTGGTCGACCATCGTGTTGATGGTGGTCTTCAGCTCCAGGATCTCGCCGCGGGCGTCGACGTCGATCTTCTTCGACAGGTCGCCGCCTGCCACCGCCGTCGTCACCAGGGCGATGTTGCGGACCTGGCCGGTGAGGTTGTTGGCCATCGAGTTGACGTTGTCGGTCAGGTCCTTCCACGTGCCGGCGACGTTCGGCACGTGGGCCTGGCCCCCGAGGCGTCCCTCGGTGCCGACCTCGCGGGCGACACGGGTGACCTCGTCGGCGAACGCGGAGAGCGTGTCGACCATCGTGTTGATGACGTCCGCCAGGGCCGCGACCTCGCCCTTGGCCTCGACCGTGATCTTCTGTGACAGGTCCCCGCGCGCGACGGCCGTGGCGACCTGGGCGATCGAGCGGACCTGGCCGGTCAGGTTCGACGCCATCACGTTGACGTTGTCCGTCAGGTCCTTCCAGGTCCCCGACGCGCCCCGGACGATCGCCTGTCCGCCCAGATTGCCCTCGGTGCCGACCTCGCGGGCGACGCGGGTGACCTCGTCGGCGAAACCGGACAGCTGATCCACCATCGTGTTGATGGTGTTCTTCAACTCCAGAATCTCACCACGGGCATCCACCGTGATCTTCTGCGACAGATCTCCCTGAGCCACCGCCGTGGCCACCTGGGCGACGTTGCGGACCTGCGCGGTGAGGTTGCCCGCCATGAAGTTGACGGAGTCCGTGAGGTCGCGCCAGGTGCCCTTCACGCCCTGGACGTCCGCCTGTCCACCGAGCCGTCCCTCGGTGCCGACCTCGCGGGCGACGCGGGTGACCTCGTCGGCGAAACCGGACAGCTGATCCACCATCGTGTTGATGGTGTTCTTCAACTCCAGAATCTCACCACGGGCATCCACCGTGATCTTCTGCGACAGGTCTCCCTGAGCGACCGCCGTGGTCACCTGGGCGACGTTGCGGACCTGGGAAGTGAGGTTGCCCGCCATGAAGTTGACCGAATCGGTCAGGTCGCGCCAGACGCCACCGACGCCGGGCACCTGGGCCTGTCCGCCGAGCCTGCCTTCGCTGCCGACCTCGCGGGCGACGCGCGTGACCTCGTCGGCGAAGGCGGAGAGCTGGTCGACCATCGTGTTGACGGTCTCCTTCAGCTGCAGGATCTCGCCGCGCGCGGGGACGTCGATCTTCTGCGACAGGTCGCCCTTGGCGACCGCCGTCGCCACCTGCGCGATGTCGCGCACCTGCGTGGTCAGATTGCCCGCCATGGCGTTGACCGAGTCGGTCAGATCGGCCCAGGTGCCCGAGACCCCCGGCACCTCGGCCTGTCCGCCGAGCGTGCCTTCGGTGCCCACCTCACGCGCCACCCGGGTCACTTCCGAGGTGAACACGGACAGTTGGTCCACCATGCCGTTGAAAACCGTCGCGATGTCGCCGAGCAGGCCCTCGCCGTCGGACGGCAGCCGGGTGCCGAAGTCGCCGTCCCGTACGGCGGTCAGGCCGGCCAGGAGCTGCCGTAGCTCCTGCTCCCCCGGGGCCCGGTCGACGGCCTCGATCGTCTTGCTGCTCATGCGCACCCTCGTTCCGCTCCCCAAGAGCCCTCGCGCCGAGGGCTCGGAACCCGCGCCGGGCCGTGAGAGGCCCGCTCACCGACCGCATTTCCGCAGTTCACGGATCGGCCTGATGAGAAAATCCGGTGAAGGTTAACTCAGTTGTCGTCCGACAACCAAAGCCTGGTGCGGAGATCTCGTTCGCCCCGAAAAGATACCGCCCTGGGCCGAATGGACGGACGGTCGCGGGGCACTCGGGCAGATTCGGCATCGCCGCTTGTTAGAGCCGCACGGACACCTTCGGGATCGACGGGACCCACCGCGCGGCGGGGCATCACCGGCCTTGCCCGAGGGCGCGTTGCCCACAGGGACCGCGCCTCGCCCGCTCACCGCCCGACCGCGACCACTCATCCACGAAAATCCGAAAAAGATCGGCCGGCCATGTCGAGAACCCGCGACCGGCTCCGTCCCTGGTGTGAGCGCGACCAGAATGGGTCGCACGAGGACCGAGGAGAACCACGATGGCCAAGTACCTGATGCTCAAGCACTACCGGGGCGCCCCGGCCGCGGTCAACGACGTGCCGATGGACCAGTGGACACCCGAGGAGATCACGGACCACGTGCAGTACATGCGGGACTTCGCGGCCCGGCTCGAGGGGACCGGCGAGTTCGTCGACGGCCAGGCACTCGCCCCCGAGGGAACGTGGGTCCGGTACGACGGTGAGGGGCGCCCGCCGGTCACCGACGGACCGTTCGCCGAGACGAAGGACCTCATCGCCGGCTGGATGGTGATCGACGTCGACAGCTACGAGCGCGCCGTCGAGCTGGCCGGGGAACTCTCGGCCGCCCCCGGGGCGGGCGGGAAGCCCATCCACGAGTGGCTCGAACTGCGCCCCTTCCTGACCGCGCCGCCCACCATCACGGAGTGACCTCGCAGGTGTCCCAGATGAACGAGGCCCTGCTCCGGAGCCTCACACCGGGCGTGCTCGCCGTCCTCGTCCGCCGCGGAGCCGATTTCGCGGCGGGCGAGGACGCCGTGCAGGACGCACTGGTCGAGGCGATCCGGGTCTGGTCGGCCGACGCGCCGCGGGACGCGAAGGGCTGGCTGGTCACCGTGGCCTGGCGCAAGTTCCTCGACGCGACCCGCGCGGACACCGCCCGCCGTCGGCGTGAGGCTCTCGTCGACGAGGAGCCGACGCCCGGGCCCGCGCCCGCGGCGGACGACACGCTCCAGCTCTACTTCCTCTGCGCCCATCCGTCCCTGACGCCGTCGTCCGCGGTCGCGCTCACGCTGCGCGCCGTCGGCGGGCTGACCACCCGCCAGATCGCCCAGGCCTATCTGGTGCCCGAGGCGACCATGGCGCAACGCATCAGCCGGGCCAAGCGCACCGTCTCCGGAGTGCGGTTCGACCAACCCGGCGACGTCGCGACCGTGCTGCGCGTCCTGTACCTGGTCTTCAACGAGGGCTACTCCGGTGACGTCGACCTCGCCGCCGAGGCCATCCGGCTCACCCGGCAGCTCGCGGCCGGGATCGACCACCCCGAGGTGGCGGGACTGCTCGCCCTCATGCTGCTCCACCACGCCCGGCGCGCCGCCCGGACCACGCCCGACGGCAGCCTGGTGCCGCTCGCCGACCAGGACCGGGGCCGGTGGGACACGGAGTCGATCGCCGAGGGGGTCGAGATCCTGCAGGCGGCCCTGGCCCGCGACCGGCTGGGCGAGTTCCAGGCGCAGGCCGCCATCGCGGCCCTCCACGCCGACGCGCCCGCCGCCGAGGAGACGGACTGGGTGCAGATCGTCGAGTGGTACGACGAGCTCGCGCGCCTGACCGACAGCCCGGTCGTCCGGCTCAACCGCGCGGTCGCCGTCGGCGAGGCCGACGGGCCGCGCGCCGGTCTGGCGGCGCTCGCGGCACTGGACGACTCGCTCCCCCGCCACGCAGCCGTGGCGGCGTACCTCCACGAACGCGACGGCGACCTGGCGACGGCGGCACGCCTGTACGCCGAGGCCGCCCGGAAGGCACCCAATCTCGCGGAGCGTGACCACCTCACCCGCCAGGCCGCCAGGCTCAACGCCCGCCGACGCCGCTGACGGGCCGAGGCCGGGAGAACCAGGAAGACCAAAAGCACTTGAAAGATCGCGATATGCCCGAAGTGTCACGAGAAGGGATAATTCATCTATCGCGGTGACGCATGAGCGGCGTCCCCATGGACCACGAACAGGCAGGTCGGACCATGCCGAAGAAACCACGTTCGTCCGAGCCACCGCACGGAAAGGGCCCCAGCCGTCACCAGGGCACCGGTCAGCACGGCTGGTCACCCGATGTGGACGAGACGCATCAGCAGGACAACCCGAGCGCTCACCGCTCCTTCCGTACGGCGGAACACGCCGGCGAGGGGGGCCGGGGCCGGACGAAGTCCGCCGAGGAGTCGAAGTCCGTTCCGGGTGACACGGCGAAGAGCCACGGGGCGCGCGGCGAGGAGTACGGCGACGCGGACGAGAAGGGCCGACGCGACACCGGACGCAAGGGACGTTCCCAGCGCCCCAGCGGAACCAGGGACGCTTCCGCCGAGACCGGCGTGGACCCGCAGGACCCGTAGGACCCGCAGGACCCGCCGTCCGGCCGCCGACGGGATCGGGTCCCGTCGGCGCCCGGACGCCCGCCATTTTCGTCGACGCGCGAGGCCGCGAGGTCCAGGTCAGCAGATCCGCGGCAGTTGCTCCCCGATCGGCAGATCGACCACCCGCGTTCCCCCCAGGCCGGTGCGGGCCACGACCATGCCGGGATGCGCCTCGACGGCCTCACCGATGATCACGGAATCCGTACCCAGAGGATGGGCGCGCATCGCCTCGAGGACGGCGTCGGCGTGCTCGCGCGGGACGAAGGCCACCAGCTTGCCCTCGTTGGCGATGTACATGGGGTCCAGTCCGAGAATGGCGCAGGCATTGGCCACGGCCGACGGGACCGGGACCTCGCGTTCCCGGATGACGACCCCGGTGCCGGAGGCCTCCGCGATCTCGTTGAGCGCCGCCGCCAGGCCACCTCGGGTGGGATCGCGCAGGACGTGCAGATCCGGGGTGACGGCGAGCATGGCGTCGACCAGGCCGCCGAGCGCCGCGCAGTCGCTCTTGATCTCCACGCCGAATTCCAGGCCCTCGCGCACGCTCATGATCGCCACTCCGTGGACACCGATGGCGCCGCTGACGATCACGACGTCGCCGGGGACGACCCGCTGAGGACGCAGATCGACGCCCGCCGGAACCAGCCCGATGCCCGCCGTGTTGATGAAGATCCCGTCGCCGTGGCCGGCCTCCACCACCTTGGTGTCGCCGGTGGCCACCTCCACCCCGGCGGTGCGCGCGGCCGCGCCCAGCGCCTGGGACACCCGCGTGACCACGTCCAGCTCGACGCCCTCCTCCAGGATGAATCCGCAGGAGAGGTAGGCGGCGCGGGCACCGCTCATGGCGAGGTCGTTGACGGTCCCGTTGACCGCCAGGTCGCCGATGCTGCCGCCGGGGAAGAACAGCGGCCGCACCACGTACGAGTCGGTGGAGAACGCCAGCCGGGCTCCGCCCAGGGCGAGGACGGCGGCGTCACCCATCTGGGCGAGCACCTCGCCCCCGAAGGCCGGAGCGAAGATCTGCTGGACCAGTTCGGCGGAGAGGGCTCCTCCACCGCCGTGCCCCATGACGACACGCGGCCGGTCCCGCACGGGCGCCGGACACGTCCACCCCTCGATGTCCAGGGCGGTGGGGACGGGGAGATCGGTGGTGTCAGACAACGGGGCTCGCCTCCCGGGCCTTGGTCGTGGGCAGGTCCAGCCGCCGGTAGAGGTAGTACGCCGCGCAGGCGCCCTCGCTGGAGACCATGGTGGCTCCCAGCGGCGTACGGGGGGTGCACAGGGTGCCGAAGGCCTCGCACTCGTGCGGCTTGAGCAGCCCCTGCAGGACCTCTCCGCTGCGGCACTCGGCGGGTTCTGCCGTCCGGATCCCGCCGACCGCGAAGCGGTGCTCGGCGTCGTGGTCGCGGTACTTCGACGACAGCCGCCAACCGCTGTCGGGGATCACCCCGATACCGCGCCAGGCACGGTCGGTGACCTCGAAGACGTCCTCCAGCATGGCCCGGGCGGCCGGGTTGCCCTCCGGGCGCACGGCGCGGGCGTAGGCGTTGTCGACGGTGTGCTCGCCGCGCTCCAGCTGACGGACGGCCCGGCGCACGCCTTCTAGGATGTCCAGTGGCTCGAAGCCCGTCACCACGATCGGCACGCGGAAGCGCCGCGCGAGCTCCGGGTACTCCCCCACCCCCATCACGCTGCAGACGTGCCCGGCAGCGAGGAAGCCCTGTACCCGGCAGCGGGGCGAGGACATGATCGCCTCGATGGCCGGTGGTACGCGGACATGGGACACCAGCATGCTGAAGTTCTCGATGCCCAGTTTCCTGGCCTGATGGACCGTCATGGCGTTGGGGGGTGCCGTCGTCTCGAAGCCGATGCCGAAGAACACCACCTCACGGTCCGGGTTCCGCTGTGCGATCCGCAGCGCGTCCAGCGGCGAGTAGACGACACGCACGTCACCGCCCTCCCCGCGGACCTGGAAGAGGTCCCGCCCCGTGCCGGGCACGCGCAGCATGTCCCCGAAGGAGCAGAAGATCACCTCCGGCCGGGAGGCGATCTCCAGCGCCTTGTCGATGACCTCCAGCGGGGTCACGCACACCGGACACCCCGGACCGTGGATCAACTCGACCTGGTCCGGCAGGAGTTGGTCGATGCCGTGCCGGATGATGCTGTGCGTCTGGCCGCCGCACACCTCCATCAGCGCCCATGGCCTGGTCACCGTGGCGTGGATGTCGTCGAGGAGCCGACGCGCCAGCTCCGGGTCCTGGAACTCGTCGATGTACTTCACTGGTTGCGCACCTCTTCCACCGGGTCCATGCCCGCCTCCACCGCCGCCATCTCCCAGGGGTCACCGAACTCCTCCTGCAACAGGCCGAGTTCGGCGAAGAGTTCGAGCGTCTGCCGCGCCGACTCCTCGTCCAGCCGTTGCAGGGCGAACCCGACGTGGACGATGGCGTACTCGCCCACCCGGAGGTCGGGCAGATACTCCAGGCACACCTCCTTGACCACGCCGCCGAAGTCGACGGTGGCCATCCGGGTGCCGTCCCGTTCCTCGATGTCCAGCACTCTGCCGGGTACCGCCAGGCACATGAGCCTCTCCTCGCTGTGGGTCGCGCGTCGCTCAGTCGGTGGGCGTGGGAGTGGAAGTGGCGCGGGCGGCCACCATCAGCTGGCCCAGCGCCAGACCGCCGTCGTTGGGGGGCACCAGGTGGTGCCGCAGGACCGTGAAGCCGTCCTCGCGCAGGCCGGCGGCACAGGCCGACGAGAGCAGCGTGTTCGCGAACACGCCTCCCGTCAGGGCGACCGTGTCCAGCCCGTGCCGCTCCCGCGCCCGCTCGCACATCCGGCGCACCAGAGCGGACACACCCCGATGGAAGCGAGCCGCGACCACGGCCGGCTCGACGCCCGCGCGCAGGTCGCCGACGATCGCCGCGAACACCGGTGCCGGATCGGCCCGTACGACGCCGCCCCGGCTCTTCTCCGAGGCGTGCAGGGCGAAGGCGTACGCCGTGGTGTCCTCGGCGGGCGCCCGCAGAGCCGCGCCTTCCAACTCGACGGCGGCCTGTGCCTCGTATCCGGCGCGGTGGCACACACCGGTCAGCGAGGACACGGCGTCGAAGAGGCGGCCCATGCTGGACGTGGAGACACAGTTCAGGTCTCGCTCCAACTGCCGCTCCAGGACCTGCAGTTCGTCGGGCGGGCAGGCGGCCGTACAGGCGAGGTCAGCGGACCAGGGGATCCCGGCCGCCCGCAGATGGGCCAGTGCCATGCGGTACGGCCGGCGCACCGCGGCGTCGCCACCGGGCAGCGGGACGTACGCGAGGTGCCCGAACCGGGTGAAGCGGTCGTAGTCGGCGAGCAGGAACTCCCCGCCCCACACGGCGCCGTCGTCGCCGTGGCCGGTGCCGTCGAAGGCGACGCCGATCACCGGCCGGGTGCCGTCCAGCCCGTGCTCGGCCATCGCGGCGGCGACGTGCGCGTGATGGTGCTGGACGCGCACGACGGGCCGGTGCGCCGCGTTCCGGTCGGCCCACCGGGCGGAGCGGTAGCCCGGATGCCGGTCGGACGCCAGGGTCTCGGGCCGCACTCCCGTGATGGACCCCAGCTGCGCCGCCGCGCGCTCGAAGGCCCGCTGCGTGCCGACGTCGTCCATGTCGCCGATGTGCGCCGACAGCCAGGCGCGGCGGCCCGACCCCAGACAGAAGGCGTTCTTCAGGTCTCCCCCGACCGCGAGGGCCGGCCGCACGGACAGCGGCAGGGTGAGCGGCAACGGGGCGTAGCCACGCGAGCGGCGGATCACCAGCGGCTTCCCGTCGCAGACCCGGACCACGGAGTCGTCGCACGGGACATGGATCGGCCGGTCGTGTGTGAGCCAGGCGTCGGCCAGATGCGCGAGCCGCTCCAGCGCCTCGGTGTCGTCGGTGACGATCGGCTCACCGGAAACGTTGCCGCTGGTCATGACGAGCAGCCGGGGGCCGTCCGCGTCGCCGGGCAGGCCGAGCAGCAGATGGTGCAGGGGCGTGTAGGGCAGCATCACGCCGAGGTCGGGACTGCCGGGCGCGACGGCCTCGGCGGGCTTCGGATCCCCGGCGGCGTACGACGGGTCCGGGTGCCGCCTCAGCAGGACGACCGGCCGGGCCCGGTCTTCGAGCAGACTCCGCTCCTCGGGGCTCAGCCGCACGAGGTGGCGGACATCGTCCGGGGTCCTGGCCATGACGGCGAACGGTTTGTCCCCCCGCGCCTTCCGGCGTCGCAGGAGGGCGACCGCCGCCCGGCTCGTGGCGTCGCAGGCCAGGTGGTAGCCGCCCAGGCCCTTCACGGCGAGGATCCCGCCCCGCGTCAGCAGTACGCGCGCCTCGCCGACCGGATCCGCCCCGTCGACACCCCTGAGCCCCTCCTTCTCGGCGACGACCAGCCGCAGACGCGGCCCGCAGGCCGGGCAGGCGACCGGCTGCGCGTGGAAACGCCGGTCGGCCGGATCCGCGTACTCCCGGGCACAGTCGGGGCACATCCGGAAGCCGGCCATGGTGGTGTTGGCCCGGTCGTAGGGCACCGCGGTGACGATCGTGAAGCGCGGGCCGCAGTGGGTGCAGTTGACGAACGGGTGGCGGTACCGCCGGTCCGCCGGGTCGGCCAACTCGGCGAGACAGTCGGCGCAGGTGGCGGAGTCCGGGGAGACCAGGGTGCGTGCCGGTCCGTCGGCGCGGGAGGCGAGGATGGTGAACGCGGTGCCGCCGGCGGGAGACATCTCCGTGTGGTCGACGGACTCCACGCGGGCCAGCGGGGGCGCCTGGGCGGCGATCCGGTCGCAGAACCGGGCCACGGCCGAGGCGGTGCCCTCGACCTCCACGACGACGCCCTCCGGGGTGTTGGTCACATGTCCGGCCAGGGCGAGTTCGGCGGCGAGGCCGTACAGGTACGGCCGGAAACCCACGCCCTGCACCACTCCCCGGACGGTGACCCGGCGGCGTAGCGGGGTGTCCTCGGCGACGGCGGCCGGGGCCTGCGAAGCGCTCACGAGTGGGTGTGGGCCATCGTGCCGGTGGCCTCCGGGTGCGCGTGGGTGTGTCCGTGCGTGTGACCGTGGTGGGAGTGCCCGGCCATGACCGGCGAGTGGACGGGGGCACCGTCCGCGGCGGCCATGGCCCTGTCGAGCAGTACGCCGATCCCCTGCCCCCGTCGTGCCGAGGTCATGACCACCTCGACTCCGGGGTTGACCTGCTCCAGGTTCGCGCGGAACGTGATCGCGTCGAACTCGACGGCCGCCGCGAGGTCGGTCTTGGTGACCACGACCAGCTGGGCGAGGCCGAAGGCGGTGGGGTACTTGAGCGGCTTGTCCTCGCCCTCCGTGACGGAGGCGAGGACGACCCTCAGCGTCTCCCCCAGGTCGTAGGAGGCAGGGCAGACGAGGTTGCCGACGTTCTCCACGAACAGCAGCCGGGTGTCGTCGGGCAGCCACCCGTCCAGGTGCCCGGCGAGCATCCCCGCCTCCAGGTGGCACAGTCCGTCGGTGAGCACCTGCTTGACCGGGACACCCGAACGCGCCAGGCGGACCGCGTCGTTCTCGGTGGCAAGGTCGGCGCTCAGCGCCGCGACGGCCACGGACCGCTCCCGTGCCCGCAGCAGCTCCTGTTCCAGCAGCGCGGTCTTGCCGCTGCCCGGGCTGGACAGCAGATTGACGACCGCGGTGCCTCGGGCCGTGAGATGTGCGCGCAGTTCGTGGGCGCTCGCGTCGTTCTTCGCGAGTACGGCCTGGCGCAGGTCGGTGACACGGCACATGGTTCAGCGCTCCTCGGAGATCGGTTCGCGGGTGGACGGGTGCGCGGGGTCGCCGTCCTCCCAGTGCACGTCGACGATCTGCAGTTCCCGGCCCGCGAGCAGGTCGGTACGCGTCCCGCCGCACGCGGGGCAGGTCAGCCGGGGAGGCATACCGACGGCCCATTCGTGTGCGCAGGGCGTGCAGCGGGCCCGCCCCGGCACCGCCTCGGTGACGAGTTCGGCGCCTTCCAGCAGGGTTCCGGCACAGGCCAGTTCGAAGCAGAAGGCGAGTGCGTCGGGTACGACACCGGCGAGTTCGCCCACCTGGAGCCGCACCGATCGCACCGCCGTGACACCTTCGGTCCGGTCGGCGGCCTCCGCGACCTGGTCGACGACCTCCAGCGCGACGGACATCTCGTGCATGGGTATCCGTCCTTCCGCCGCCTGCCCTGACCGGGGTTCATTAGAGGCGCGCACACCCGGGGCGCACGGCCCGGCACGCCGTCACACGTCGGCAGGTACGCCGTTCGACGCAACCGGAGGGCACCCCGGGGTGGCACCCCGGTTCACATCCGTCGGATCCGCAGATAGCGCCTGAGGTCGGGAAGCACCTCGGCGGCGACGGCCACCAGGGCCGCCACGGCGGCTCCTCCAATGACGATCTTCTTCATCCCGTCTCTCCTCATGTCGAAGCCTCAGCGGTGGGGACCTGCGCCACGGACGGTTCGCCGTTCCGCAGGAGTTCTTCGATCAGCCGGACGGCCTCCGGCACGGCGTCGGACACCGGCGCGCTGAGCCCGATGCCCTCGTCCACCGAGGCCGGTTCGCATCCGACGACCAGGACACGGCGTGGTGGCCGGCCGCCGGTCCCGGCGCAGAGGGTGCCCAGCAGCGCCAGGACGGTGTCGGGGGTCATCCGGTGGCCGTCCAGGGCGGGGGCACCGGGCGCCGGGCTCGGGCCTGCGACCTCGTGCTCGATCACGTACAGCGTGCCGGGGGCTTCGCCGCGTGCCGTGGCGTCCACGAGGACGAGGGTGTCGTAGCCGTCCAGGAGTTGGTAGGCGAGGTGCACCCCGCGTACCCCGATGTCCACGACCTCGACGTGTTCTGGCTGGTCACGCTCGGAGAGTCGGCGCGCGGTCTCCACGCCGAAGCCGTCGTCGCGGAGGAAGATGTTGCCGATGCCCGCAACGAGAGTCCGTGGGCCGGCCGGTGGGGAAGGGTTCATGCGTCGTCCTCCAGCGGTGTGACCTCGTCGGGCTGGAAGTACAGGAAGCGGCCCTGCTCGCGGCGGATGTCGGCGCCCGGGTCGCCCTCGACGGTGACCGCCAGGTGCACCCCGCCGTCGACGTCGTGGAGCACCGCCTCGACCTTGGCGGTGCGGCCCCGCAGGAAGATGTCCTGTGCGTCGGTGCGCCGCAGGCCCGGGTGGAGCTCGACGCGGCTGCCCTTGCCCACCGACCGGCCGTCCACGACCACGCGGTCCTGCGCCGGGTCGAAGCCGGTGTCGCTCGCGGGGTCCCACCAGGGGGTCTCCGGCCGCCGCACCCCGAACTCGTCGGGGAAGCCGAGGTCCGGGGCGACGGGGGCCGGGCCGGTGACCTCGCGCAGGCTCCGTACCGCCCCGTGCAGTCGCTCCAGTACCTCGGCCGGCATCGAGTCCGCGAGTTCGATCACGGCGGCCGCCCGCTCGTCGGTGCCCCTGGCCTCGCGTTTCTCCTCGTCGGTGAGGGCCGCCGTGCGCAGCGCGAGGATCTCGTCGATCTCGGTGGCGTCGTAGAGCGCGCCGGGGCTCTCCGGTGCGATGGCCGGATGGTCCTCCAGGATGATCGGCGAGGACAGCACGAGGTCCGAGCGGCCGGGTTCACCGGCGAGTACGGGCCAGGTGTGCAGGTTGCGGCAGGCGGCGACCGCGCCCTTGGCCCACTCGGGGGGATCGGTCATCGACAGGAACGATCCGGCGCTGAGGGCCATGAGGAGGTGGGTGGCCACCAGGGAGTGCGGCAGCGCCGCGTCCCGGTCGGCGCCGCGCCCCTCGGGCGGTGTCCAGTCGCTGGTGTTCTCGACGACGGCGGTCAGCCGCAGGGTCCGGTAGGGGCCGTCGAGTTCGCGGGCGGACAGCCGGACCCTCCCGTTGATCTCCTCGCACCGCCGGACCAGTCGGCCCACGGTACGGCCGGCCGCGTCCAGGGCCGGTGCGGTGTCCTCCCGGGCGGGAAGTCGGAAGGTGTGGGTGACGCCGTCGCCGAGGAGTTCGTCCACCGGCGCGATCACCTCGACGCGTTCCTCGAACCCCTCGTCCCAGGGCACCAGCACCCGGTCGTCGAGGTCGAGTTCGGTGACGGTGTCGAAGCCGCCGTCCGGGCGGACCCGCTGCACGGTGCGCCGCCGGGCGTGCAGGAAGCGCACCTCGACCGAGAGGGTCGCACCCGCTTTCGGTTCCATCAGGCATTCGGTGTGCTGGAAGTCGTGCTCCTCGCACTCGGCGCCCCAGCCGGGCGGCACGAGCACCCCGAACTGCCAGCGCAGCCGGTTCTTGGCCGCCGAGGCGCGGTACGGGTAGAGCACATAGCCCTCGAAGAGGACGGCGTCGGCCACCTGCCGGGCGACGGCGAACCGCTCCTCGGTCTCGGGGGCGAACGCGGTCACGGTCACGGGTCGGTCCTTCCGGTGGTGCCGGTGAGCGTGCGGAACGGGTCGCTGCGGGGTGGGTCCGCGGCGCCGCCGCCGTCGAGCAGGGCCTTGAGGGTCGCTTCCCAGGAGGGCAGCGCGTGCCGGGAGCGGTAGGCGAGGAGGGCGTCCATGATGTCGCGGGGCAGCCGGATCCAGCCGCAGCCGGGGAAGTGCTGCTCGACCATCTCCCGCCAGGTGGCGACCGGCATCCGGAAGGAGGCCTCGCGGTCCCACGGGACCGGTTCGATCCGGAAGCCGCCGGCGCCGGTGAAGGCCGTGCCGGAGAACAGCATCAGGAGGGGTACCTCGCCGTCGGTGAGGGCGGTGAGATAGCGGGTGGCGGCGATCTCCATGTCGTACGTGCAGGGCACGACGAGGTCGGTCTCGATCTCTCCGGTGAAGCTCGGGACCATGACCGAGACCTGGGCGAACTGCACCGGCTGGAGCGTGCTGCCCCAGCGTGAGCGCTCGCCGAAGAGGTCCGCCAGTCCGTCGGCCTCGGCGGGCTCGTAGGCCCGGCGGGCGGGTTCGATGCGGATCTGGCAGCGCAGGGCGAGGGCGTGCACGCGGGCGTTGTCGGCGGCCGTGACGCGCAGCCGGAAGACGAGGGTCGGTCCGGCGGCGTACCGGTCGGCGCGGACGCCGACGCAGCCGAAGGAGAACTCCGTCACGGGCGCACCGCCTCGTTGGGCAGGTGGCCCGCCGCGTCCGACGCGTCCTGCGCCTCGCCCACGGGCCGGGCCCGTCGCGCGACGTCCGCGAAGAACGCGTCCAGCGCGGCACGGGCCTCGGCCCCGCCGTCGAATCCCTGCCACAACAGGCGCATGCGGCCGACGAGTTCGTAGCAGATGTCGATCGGTACGAGGTGGCACTCTCGGTGTCCGTCGGTGCGGCGCAACAGCAGTGCCTCCACGTCGGGTTCGAGGAGTTCGGCGAGGCGGCTGCCGCCGATGACCTCCGCCCAGGTGGCCGGTTCGAGTTCGCTCTCGGTGGCTCCGGCCGGGCTCGGGTAGAGGGCGACCAGTCGGTCGAGCGCCGCGTTGCGGAAGAGGAAGGCGACGCCGACCGGGATCTGCAACGCCTCCCACACGCTGTCGTCGAGGCGGTGTCCGGGGTCGGTGAGGTAGCGGGCCGGGACCGCGCGGAAGCGGCCCGCGGCGGCACCCGGCTGTTCCATCAGCAGCGCGCAGGCGGTGCAGGCGCAGACGAGGGCGCGTTTCTCGGTGTCGACGAGGTGGCGGTGGTCCTCGGGCACCACGGCCGCGCACAGTTCGCACCGCTCCGGCTGCGGCGGTCGCTCGGTGAGGAACCTTCGCAGGCCGGCGGGGGGCGCGGTGGTCGCGCTCATCGGGTCCCCGTCGGTGCGGTACCGATTTGGAGGAGGGTGGGCCCCTCGGGGGCGGTCTCCACGTCGACGGCCCTGACCTCGGGGGCGAAGCAGGCGAGCGCCGCCTCCGCGGCCTGCCGGACATCCGCGCCGGAGCCGCAACCGCAGCCTCCGGCCTCCCGGGCCCGGACCCTCAGCGTGCCGCTCTCCTCGTCGAAGTCCACGACCTCCAGGGTGTGTTCCCGGACGCTGTCGAGGGCCCGGGCGATACGGGTGTCGCAGTCCTCGGGGTGCAGGTCGTGCAGGACGAGCAGGCTCGCGACCAGTTCGTCACCGAGCAGTGCGGCCGACGGTGAGCCGGCGGAGGAGGCCAGCAGGTGGAGGATGCGGGCCAGGCCCGCGCCGTAGAAGTCCATGAGGGACCGGACGAGTTCCTCGGCCGCCGTGGCGGCGGCCGGGTCGCCGCTCGCGGCCAGTCGGTCCAGCACCTCCTCGACGCGGCGTCCGGTCTGCTCCGCGTTCATCGGCGCCGTCGCCGTCGCCGCGCTCATCCGCCCAGTCCGCTCAGGCCGGTGGGCACGTGCATCGACTTCACGGTCTTGCCGCCACCGACGTACATGTGGACGCCGCAGGGCAGACAGGGGTCGAAGCTGCGGACGGCGCGCATGATGTCGATGCCCTTGAAGTTGTCCGGGGTGTTCTCCTCGAAGATGGGCGTGTTCTGCACGGCGTCCTCGTACGGGCCGGGCGTGCCGAAGGTGTCCCTGGTGCTGGCGTTCCAGGGGGTGGGCGGGTACGGGTGGTAGTTGGCGATCTTGCCGTCGCGGATCACCATGTGGTGGGAGAGGACGCCGCGGACCGCCTCGGTGAAGCCGACGCCGATGCCCTCGTCCGGGACCTCGAACTTCTCCCAGGTCTGGGTGCGTCCGGCGCGGACCTCCGCCAGGCCCTTCTCCGCGCAGTGCAGGGCGACGGCGGCGGCGTACGCCTGGAAGTAGGTGCGGGCGCGGTTGCGCTCCAGCGCGTTGGACCACCGCGGGATCTTCCACTCGAAGGTGGTCTCCGGCTTGGTCATGGTGCGGGGCAGGTTGATGACCACGCTGTGGCCGGTGGCCTTGATGTAGCCGATGTCGACGAGCCCGGACAGGGCGGTGGACCACAGGCGGGCGATGGGGCCGCCACCGGTGTCCAGGGCGAGGTGGTCCTTGCCGTCGAACCAGCGCGGGGACATGACCCAGCTGTACTTGTCGTCGAAGTTCCGCTTCTGCGGGGCGGGGATGGTGTGCTGGTTCCACGGGTGGCGCGGGTCCACCGGGTTGCCGAGCGGGTCGTGGGTGACGAACTGCTCCTGGCCCTGCCAGTCCTCGTAGTAGGAGCTGCCCAGCAGGATGCGGATACCGAGGTTGATCTCGGTGAGGTCGTTGGTGACGAGCTTGCCGTCGACGATGACGCCGGGGGTGACGAACATCTTCCGTCCCCAGTCGGTCATGTTGGCGTAGGTGAAGTCGCAGTACTCGGGGTCGTTGAGCGCGCCCCAGCAGCCGAGCATGACCCGGCGGCGGCCGACCTCCTCGTACCCGGGCAGAGCCTCGTAGAAGAAGTCGAACAGGTCGTCGTGCAGGGGCACGACGCGCTTCATGAACTCGACGTACCGCATGAGGCGGCTCATGTAGTCCGTGAAGAGCTGTACGGAGGCGATGGTGCCGACGCCGCCCGGGTAGAGCGTGGAGGGGTGGACGTGGCGGCCCTCCATCAGGCAGAACATCTCGCGTGTGTAGCGGCTGACCTGGAGGGCCTCACGGTAGAACTCGCCCTCCAGGGGGTTGAGCGAGCGCATGATGTCGGCGATCGTGCGGTAGCCGTGCTCGGCGGCGTGCGGGGCCTCGGTGCGTTCGGCGAGTGCGAGGACGCCGGGGTTGGTCTCCCTGACCATCTTCTCGCAGTAGTCGACCCCGACCAGGTTCTCCTGGAAGATGTTGTGGTCGAACATGTACTCCGCGGACTCGCCGAGGTTGATGATCCACTCGCCGAGGTGCGGGGGCTTCACGCCGTACGCCATGTTCTGCGCGTACACCGAGCAGGTGGCGTGGTTGTCGCCGCAGATCCCGCAGATGCGGCTGGTGATGAAGTGGGCGTCGCGGGGGTCCTTCCCACGCATGAAGACGCTGTAGCCGCGGAAGACCGACGAGGTGCTGTAGCACTCCGCGACCCGCTTCTGCTTGAAGTCGATCTTCGTGTGGATGCCCAGGCTGCCCACGATCCGGGTGATCGGGTCCCAGGCCATCTCCACCAGGCCACTGCCGTCGCCGGCCGTCTTCGTCCTCGGTGCCATCGTCTGTGCCGTGCCCTTCGTTGCGCGGTCGGTTCATGTGGGGGGGTGCACGAAGCGGGGAGCGGGTTACCTTCGGCGGTCGCTCACCACGGGGGTCGGTATCCGGTGGTGATCTTGTCTCCGGTACGGCGCCACTTGGGCTCCTTGTCCACCGTCTTGGCCGTGATCGACCGCAGCTTGCGCACCACGGCGCCGTACGCCCCACTGGCGTTGCTCGACACCTTGGCGCCGGGGGGCTCGTCCATGAACGGCATGAACTTGTCGGGGAAGCCGGGCATGGTGCAGGCGATGCAGATGCCGCCGACGTTGGGGCAGCCGCCGATCCCGTTCATCCAGCCGCGCTTGGGCACGTTGCACTTGACGACCGGGCCCCAGCAGCCGAGCTTGACCAGGCAGGTCGGCGAGTCGTACGACAGGGCGAACTGGCCCTGTTCGTAGTAGCCGGCGCGGTCGCAGCCCTCGTGCACCGTGGCACCGAAGAGCCAGGTGGGGCGCAGCTTGTCGTCCAGCGGGATCATCGGGGCGGAGCCGGCCGCCTGGTAGAGCAGATAGGTGAGCGTCTCGGAGAAGTTGTCGGGCTGGATCGGACAGCCCGGGACGCACACGATGGGGATGCCCGCGTGGGACTTCCAGTCCCAGCCGAGGTAGTCCGGCACACCCATCGCGCCGGTCGGGTTGCCCGCCATTGCGTGGATGCCGCCGTAGGTGGCGCAGGTACCGATGGCGACGACCGCCAGCGCCTTCGGGGCGAGCCGGTCGATCCACTCGCTGGTGGTGATCGGCTGGCCGGTCTCCGGGTTGTCGCCGAAGCCGCACCAGTAGCCCTCTGGCTTGATCGCCTCGTTGGGGATGGAGCCCTCGACGACCAGCACGAACGGGTCGATCTCGCCCCGCTCCCCCTTGAAGAACCACTCGATGAACGTGTCCGAGCCGCCGACCGGACCGCACTCGAAGTCGATGAGCGGCCAGTGGACGGCGATCTTCGGGAGCCCCGGCAGCACGCCGAGCACGATCTCCTCGATGCTGGGCTGCATGGCCGCCGTCAACGCGACCGAGTCGCCGTCGCAGCTCAGCCCCGCGTTGATCCAGAGGATGTGGATCGTGGGTGTCTCGTCGGCGGGCGTGTCGCCCGCGTCCACGGCATCGACCGTGCCCGGCGTCGCCTCAGTCATGGGACCGCCTCCTGGGGAGGTAAGGGATGAAAGCCTGTATTTCGAACGTCGCTCTTCTTCGTATCAGCCGGTCGGCCGTGACGAGACGCCATCGAGGGCCGTTCCGGTGACATCGGCGACGGAGGGGGTCCGGGCGAGGTGCGCAACCGGGGCGGAAGCGAGGTGCGGCGGGGTGCGCGGGGGCCGCCTCTTGTGGACGAAGGAGCGACGCAGAGCGTGATAGGGCGCGTCCGCGTCGTCGAAGGTCCGGCGCATCCGGGCCAGCTCCTCTTCACGGAAGCCGGCCGGTGGGGTCGTGCTCTCCAGCCGGTCCAGCTCCGTCTTCTTCGCGGCGACGCGGTTCGCCGTCGCCGGAAGTGACGCCAGACGCGCGGCCAGACCGGCCGCCTCGCGTGCGAAGGCGTCAGGCCCGCAGTCGAGCACCCGGTCGACGAGTCCGAGGCGCAGTGCGCTCGCCGAACTCACCGGCAGGGCCTCACGCATGAGCCGTTCGGCCGTCGCGGGACCCACCCGGCGCGGCAGCGTGTACGTCCAGTACTCCGAGCCGTACAGGCCCATCAGACGGTAGTGCGGGTTCAGCACGGCGCCCGAGCGGCACCACACCTCGTCGGCGGCCAGGGCGAGCATCACCCCGCCCGCCGCGGCGTTGCCCGCGACCGCCGCGACCACGAGCCGGTCCGTGGTCGTCAGGACCGCCTCGACCAGGTCGTCGATGGCGTTGATGTTCGCCCAGGACTCGGCGGCGGGGTCGGCGGCGGCCTCGATGACGTTGAGGTGGATCCCGTTGGAGAAGAAGTCCCGTTCGCCGCCCAGCACCAGCACCGACGTGGGCCGTGCGCACGCCTCGCGGTAGGCGTCGAGCAGACGCCCGCACTGGTCGGTGCTCATGGCGCCGCCGGGGAAGGAGAACGAGAGGAAGCCCACGTTCCCGTCCTCCCGATAGCGGATGTCCGCCCAGGCGAGGTGCCCGACCTCGGGCAACCGGGGCAGGGCGTGCTCGGGCAGCGGCGGCAGCCGGTCGCCCAGGGCCGCCACGGCGGGCAGTTTGAACGTGGGCGGCTGCCCCGGTGCGCGCCGGGGCCGCAGCTCGGGGATCCACACGGCGCCGTCCTTGGTGGCCCGGCAGACCGCCCCGGCCCGGGTGGCCAGCAGCTCGCCCGGACGGCCGCGCAGCACGCTCTCGGGATGGCCGCCGTGCAGGTACCACTCACCGCCGAGCAGCACGTCCAGCACACCGGGCTGCGAGTCCGCCGCCCTCAGCTTGCGCAGGACGTCCTGGGTGGAGTCCTCGGCCCAGTCGATCCGCCGAACGCTCTGGTCGAGGTACGGACGCGGACGCAGCCAAGTGTCGGCCGTCCCTGCCGCGTGCTGCTCGCGCGGTACGTACGTGCCCCCGGCGAAGCGCTCCACCGCGAGCAGGACGGCCTCGATCGCGGCGTCGGCGATCTCGCCCCGGTACAGCTCGCTCTTGGGCACCTGGGGAATCCGGCACGGTACGGAGGCCCACACGGCACCGCCGTCCATCTCCGCGTCGGCCTGCAGGACGGTGACGCCCCACTCCTCGACGCCCTCGTGGATCGCCCAGTCCAGGGAGGACGGTCCCCGGTCGCCGACGGGCCCGGGATGGACGACGAGGCAGGTGTAGGCGGTCCACACCTCCTCGGGAATCGCCGTCTTCAGCATCGGCGCCACGACGAGCCGCGGTGCGTGCCGCCGCACGGCCTCCGGCAACGAGGTTCCGGGCAGGGCGAGTTCGACCGCCACGGTGTAGCCGCGGTCGCGCAGTTCGGCGTGGGTGCGCTGGGTGAGGCTGTTGAACGCGCTGGCTAGGAGCAGGATGTGCACGGCTGCCTCCGGGCGGACGAACGGCAGGCAGGGATGGCCGCCGACCGAGAGCCTCGGCCATGGAGGCCCGCCGGCCCCGGCGACAGACGGTGAGGTCATCCGAAAGCGGGCGCCCATCCGCCGTCCGGCCTCACCGGCTCTCGCCCGCGAGGGCACCGGCGACCCGGCTCACCGAGCCGGCCGCCGCGTACGGTCAACGCCGTCGCAGGCCGCTGATGATGCGCTCCCACGGGGTGCGGGTGGCCCCGAAATGGGTCTCGTGGGCCCAGATGTGCGTGCACGACCGGCACTGCAGATGGAGCAGGCTGCCGGCGTTGGAGAGCAGGTAGCGCCAGTGCTCGGAACAGGTGCGGCCCTGCTCGCAGGTGGCGCACCCGCGCCGGTCGTCGCAGTTCGGGCAGGCCACCCAGGCGCGACGCCCGATGTCGGCCTGCGGGTCAAGCGGCAGCATGGCCGCCGCCTCCCCTGGGAAGCACACCGGCCGAGACCAGTTCGTCGTACACGCGCTGCTGCTCCGCGCTGAGGCCGGAGTACAGCAGCTCGTACGCCGCCTCCTCGCCGCGCAGTGCGTCCACGGGGTCCCAGTCGGCGCCGAGAGCGTCCAGGACATGAGCGCGCCGGAGCATTTCGTGTGCGCTCAGGTCGACGACCAGGTCGACCGTCGGGGAGGCGCCCGTACGGTCCGCGGCAGGATCGCTCTCTGCGGCGGGTCCGTCCGGTTCGCCAGGAAGGGCGCGGCCATCGTGGGACATGCGACCGAACGTAGGTAAGCGCTCCTCGCCCCGGCAAGAGCAGGTGGGCGAAGTCACAGCAGGTCCATGTGCCCGGGGCCCCAGGAGGCGGCTCCCGCATCGGCCGGGTGGAGCCGGGCGAACGCGTCGCGGCGAGGCCGGCTCCTGGGGCCCCGGCCCGCTCGGCGGGGTACGACCGGCCGACCGCGACCACGTGTCCGTCTACGTCTACGACGGCGACGGCCTCCCCGAAGCGTTCGTCGGACTCAGAGGCTGGCGAAGAGGTCGTCCAGCGGGGCGGGCACCTGGTAGGGGGTGAGGGCTTCGACCAGGAGGCGGCCGTAGCGGATCTTGCGCCCCTTCTTCGTGCCCATGAAGCGCCGCAGCAGCTGGTGCCGGGGCCGGCCGTGCTGGGCGGGCTGCTGGAGGAAGGTCTGCCAGGCGCGCATCTCGTCCTCGGCCCGGACGATCTGCTCGACCCGCGCCGGGCCCAGCGCACGGATGAGCTCGTCCTCCAGGTCCGCCGTGCAGACGAAGACACCCGGGCGCGAGGCGGAGGCCGGGTCGAGGCCCCGGTCGAAGAAGGGTTTCTCACGCTCGTCGCACAGACCTGCCAGGCGAAGGCCGAGACCGGACTGCCCGAGGAGTCCCGCATAGCGGCCGACGCTCATCGCCCCGCCCATCGACAGTACGCACACCCCTTCCGCCGCCAGGTCACGCCCCCGCCCCCTGGCCAGCGCCTCGACGGCCGCGAGATCGCTCAGCCCCTCCAGCAGGACCGCCGTGTGCACCCCCAGCAGCTCTGCCATCGCCTTCGCCGACCCGCCGGAGCCACCGGCCGCCCAGCCTGTGACCTCGTCCCGGAACATGCGCATGTCGACCATGCCGGGGAGTCTGCTACGTCCACCGACGCCGGCGCACGCGATATTCGGCCGAGGACCGCGCCGACGAGACACCGGCATTCCGCCCGGGACCCGGCGGAGGCCGACGGCACCCAGCGGCTGACCCTCGGCTCGGGCGCCGTCAGGCCGTCAGGCCGTCAGGCCGGCTCAGCGCCCGCAACCTACGAGCACCAGCCCCCGGCCGCCGAGAGTCCGGCGCGGGTGTCGGTGTCGGTGTCGGCGGGCTCGGCCCCGTTCTTCGCGCACCACCGGTTCACCGGCCGCGACTGCACCGAGACAGCCGGTGGGCTCAGGGCTTCCCTCACCAGGGCTGAACCGCTGAGGATGAAAGCATCCGCCGTCGAGATCCCGCGCCACCTGCGGCTCATGAACGCCTTCCCGGTGTCCGTCGGCGGCAGGGCCGCGGCGTCGAACTGCGGGAGGGCGGTGGCGCGGGAACTCGCGGCCGGGTGCGGTGCCGGATCAGCGGATCTCGTTGACCCGGTGCTCCTTCAGGGCGGCGCAGTTGGAGTTGTTCACCGACACGTACACGTTGTCGATGCTGCCGCCCCAGCTCACGCAGTGACCCTTGCCGTAGACGTATGCCGGTCCCGCATACGACGTGTAGCTCTCGGAGTCCTCGGCCCACTCCTCCGTGTCCGGGACGTAGATGTACGCGGACATGTACTTGAGAGTGCCCGGGTTGGTGCGGATGGTCGCGACGCAGTTCTTGCCGTTCGAGGAGTTGTACGTCAGGTAGACGGTGCCCAACGAACCGACGGGCGCGGAGTTCACGGTCTTGTAGGCACTGCCGCAGACACCCTGCGGGGTGACGTTGGGTGCGGCGGAAGCGGTCGTGCCGAGCGCGATCGAGCCGCCCACCGCCAGCGCGGTTAACGCCCCAACTGCCGCGACATTACGCATGATTCCCATATTTCCCCCTTGCATCCATGAGAGCACTTTGCTCCCACTCCAGGTGACCGTCGAACGGCACGAATGGTTGCGCCGGGTTCACACCGGGCTCTTGAGCGGTCACCTGCGCTCGGGGGGAGCCCTGGCCGTCCGGGACGGCACCCGTGGACCGCCCCTTCGCGCCCTCGGCTCGGGAGCTGATCACCGCGCCGCGCCCGTCGCGCCCGTCGCGGATGCGAGCGGCAGCGGAGCATTCACGGCCGACCCGGCTACCTTTATCCCCGCAGAGGTAAGCGATACCGGCAAATCAACCCTTCCCCGTGAGGTCCTCCCATGCGTCTGAGCATCCGCAACCAGATCCCTGGCACGGTCACCTCCGTCACCCCTGGCGAAGCCATGGCCACGGTCAAGGTCCGCCTCGACGGTGGCCAGGCCCTCACCTCGGCGATCACCCTGGACGCCGTCGAGGAACTCGGACTCGCCGCGGGCTCCGCCGTGAACGCCCTGGTCAAGTCCACAGAGGTCTCGCTCGCCACCGGCGCGGTGGAGGGCCTGTCCATCCGCAACCGGCTGCCCGGCACCGTGAGCGACATCGCCACCGGTGCCGCGATGGCCTCCGTCAAGGTCACCGTCGAGGGCGGCGAACTGACGGCCGTCATCACCAGGGACGCCGTCAGCGACCTCGGCCTCGAGGTCGGCTCCCCTGTCACGGCGCTGATCAAGTCGACCGAGGTCGCCCTCGCCGCCGTGTGACCCGACGGCAGTCGAGCACGCCGACGGGCCGGGGCGGGTCGCGGTTCGTCACGGCTGGAAGCGTTTCCAGTCGATCGGCGAGCGAGCAGGCCGAGGCCTCAACACCCATGAACTCCAGGGATGTTGTGACTCCGACCGCCTTGACGCGCCCTCCTCGCGGTGCTTCCATCGCAAGCGTGTAAACGGTTTAACTCGTCAGGGTTTCCGTTCCGGGTCGGAACCGGACACCCAGGCCGTACGCCTCGTACCGCCACCGCGAGCCACAGGAGGTTGTCATGCGCATGGCATTATGGTCTGGTCCCTCGGTTGCCCGTCGGAGGTCCCTCGGCGCCTCGGCGGTCCTGGCCGTCTGCGCCGCGCTGGCCACCGGGCCGACGAGCCTCGCCTCGCCCGGCGTGACCACGGCCGTGGCCGACGATCCGACGCTTCAGGCCGCGCGCGTGATGGAGAACCTCGGGCGCGGGGTCGTGGCGGTGCGCTCCGGCAGCACCCAGGTGCTGGTCTCCTGGCGGTTGCTGGGACTCGACCCGGAGGGCATCGGTTTCGACGTGTACCGGTCCACCGGCGGCGGCGCGTACGTCAAACTCAACGCGAGCGTACTGACGGGTGGAACCAACTACACGGACTCCACGGCCGACTTGACGCGGTCCAACAGCTACCGGGTCGTTCCGGTGGTGGGCGGGCAGGAGCAGGCGCCCAGCGGGGCCTTCACCCTGACGGCCGATCACGCCACGGAGCCGGTGGTCCGCGTGCCGTTGCGCTCCGGCGGCCCGGTGAAGTTCGTCTGGGTCGGTGACCTCGACGGCGACGGCGAGTACGACTACGTACTGGACCGGCAGACCTCCCCCCAGAAGCTCGAGGCGTACAGCGGCCGCGGGCAGTTTCTCTGGGAGGTCGACATGGGGCCGAACAGCCAGAACCAGGACAACATCGAACCGGGCTCGTCCGCGATCGACGTGGGCCACTGGGACGGCGTCACCGTGTACGACTTCGACAGCGACGGCCGCGCGGAGGTCGCCCTGAAGATCGCCGACGGAGTCAGGTTCGGCGACGGGACCACCTGGACCCACGCGGACGACGCGCGTCAGTTCATGGCCGTCCTCGACGGCCGGACCGGGGCGCTGCGCAACTGGGCAGCGGTGCCGACCACCTACCTGGGCGACGGCCCGATGGGCGGGCGCCTCGGGGTCGCGTACCTCGACGGCACCACGCCGAGCCTGGTCGCCTACATGAAGAACCGGCGCGACGACGGCTCCTTCAACCTGATGGTCGCCTCCTGGCGGTTCACCGGCAGTGCGCTGAGGCAGGAGTGGACGTGGCTGCGCGGCAGCCAGAACGCACCCGACGGGCACAACACCCGCGCCATCGACGTCAACGGTGACGGGAGGGACGAGGTCGCCGAGATCGGGTTCGTCCTCAACGGCGACGGCTCCCTGCGCTACTTGATGGCACCCCAGGGCATCATCCACGGCGACCGCTTCCACCTCGCGGACATGGACCCCGGCCGACCCGGCCTCGAAGGCTACGGCGTGCAACAGGACAACCCGAGCGGGCTGCTGGAGTACTACTACGACGCCGCGACCGGTTCCGTCATCTGGAAGCACAACGGGGGCCCCTCCGACGTCGGACGCGGCATGGCGGGCGACGTCGACCCACGCCACCCCGGCATGGAGGTCTGGTCCTTCTCGGGCCTGTACAACGCCCCCTCCAACAGGCTCACCGAGCCGAACACCTCACTGCGCCCGTGGCCACAGCTGGGTCTGTGGTGGGACGGCGACCTCACCATGGAACTGCTCAACGACGGCAAGATCGAGAAGTGGAACCCGCTGAACCCGACGTCGAGCGGCAGCCTGCCCCGGCTGGTCAGCACCTGGAACCACGGTGCGGTCACGGCCGCGCAGGGCGGGCCCACCCTCGTCGGCGACATCCTCGGCGACTGGCGCGAGGAGGCCGTGTACACCAACGCCTCCTACAACGAGCTGATCATCTTCACCACGAACCAGCCCACGACCACCCGGCTGTACACGCCGGCCCACAACCCCGCCTACCGCAACGCCATGACCTTCAAGGGCTACCTGCAGTCCCACCACGTCGACTACTTCCTCGGCGCCGGCATGGCCCGGCCGCCCCGGCCGAACATCGCCTACGCGGGAGGCGGTTCCCTCAAGTAGACAGGGCGGCACAGCATCGTCACTCGGTGAAGCCCTCGCGAAACGGCCTCGGAGGCTGTCGTCTCGCCCTCACCGTCGGCGTCAGTACGGCCGGCGCGGCGGCCCAAGCCCAATACCGTCGAACCTTGCCTTGCCCACGGGGCCATGACGGTCGGATCAGGCGCCCGTCAGCCGGCGGACCGGGCTACCGGCCAGGAACGCGGTGATGTCCTCCACCGCTTCCGTGTAGAAGGTGCGGTAGTTCCGCTCGGTGACGTAGCCGAGGTGTGGGGTGGCGAGGACGTTCGGCAGCGAGCGCAGGGGGTCGTCGGCGGGGAGGGGTTCGGTTGCGAAGACGTCGAGGCCCGCTCCGGCGATCCAGCCCTCGCGCAGGGCGCGCAGCAGAGCCGTACGGTCGACGATGGCGGCGCGGGAGGTGTTGATGAGGTGGGCGTGCGGACGCATCGCGCGCAGTTCCGGCTCGCCGAGCAGGCCGCGGGTGCGGTCGGACAGGACGAGGTGGACGGACACGAAGTCGCTGCGGCGGAGCAGATCGTCCTTGCTGTCGGCCGGTTGGGCTCCGGCCTCGGTCGCTCGCTCGGTGGTGAGGTTCTCGCTCCAGGCGAGGACCTCCATGCCGAAGGCGGTGGCGACGCGGGCCACCCGGGTGCCGATCTTGCCGAGTCCGAGCAGGCCCAGGGTGCGGCCGTGCAGGTCCTGGCCGACGGTGGACTGCCAGGGGCCGCCCTCGCGCAGGGCCCGGTTCTCGGCGGTGATGTGCCGGGCGAGGCCGAGGAGGAGCGCCCAGGTCAGTTCGACGGGCGGGGTGGAACTGCTCGCCGTACCGCACACGGTGACGCCCTGGGCCCGCGCCGCGGCGAGGTCGATGGAGGCGTTGCGCATGCCGGTGGTCACCAGCAGGCGCAGCCGGGGCAGTCGGCGCAGGAGGTCGGCGTCGAAGGGGGTGCGTTCCCGCATCATGACGACGATCTCGCAGTCGGCCAGCTCGGCCACGAGCTTGTCCCGGTCGGTGACGTTCTCGCGGAGCGTGCGCACCTCGACCTGGTCGGCGAGAGGGCTCCAGTCCGCCAGGGTCAGGGCGGCGCCCTGGTAGTCGTCGAGCACAGCGCAGTGGAGGGTCATACGGACAGTCTGCCTTTCCCCGGTCCGCGCGGGGGTGTGGGTGAGGTCGGAGTTGAGACACAGGTGAAGGAGCCCCGTCGCCGCTCCCGGCGGGTGGGCCGGCGGCGTCAGGACGCGGGCCTGCGCGGGCCAGGTTACCTTCAGCGGTATGGACGGTGATCCTGGACGCTGGCGCTGGTGCGTGCTCAGCGGGTCCGTGTTCGCCGTATGCATGGCCGGCACGACGCTGCCGACCCCCCTCTACGGCCTCTACCAGGAGAAGTTCGGTTTCTCCGAGCTCACGGTCACCGTCGTCTACGCCGTCTACGCCGTCGGCGTCATCGCGGTGCTGCTGCTGACGGGCAACGTCTCGGACGCCGTGGGCAGGCGTCCGGTGCTGTGGTGGGGCCTGGGCTTCGCGGCCGCGAGCGCCGTCTGCTTCCTGTGCGCCACCGCGCTGGGCTGGCTGTACGCGGGGCGGCTGCTGTCGGGGCTGTCGGCCGGCCTGTTCACCGGGGCTGCCACGGCCTACGTACTGGAGCTGGCACCGCACGGCGGCGCCTCACGGGCCACCTTCGTGGCGACCGCCGCGAACATGGGCGGGCTCGGCTGCGGTCCGCTGCTCGCCGGGGTGCTCGCGCAGTACGCCGACTGGCCGCTGTACCTGCCGTTCGCCGTCCACCTCGCCCTGGTGGCCTGCTCGGCCATCGTCCTGCTGCGGCTTCCGGAGACGGTGCGGGAACGTCGGCCGCTGAGCACCGTACGGCCGCGACGGCCCAGCCTGCCCCCGCCGGTGCGGGCGGTCTTCGGACCGGCGGCGGCTGCCTCCTTCGCGGGGTTCGCCCTGTTCGGGGTGTTCACATCCATCAGCCCGGCCCTCCTCTCCCAGTCCCTGAACGTGCACAACCACGCGGTGAGCGGGCTGGTCGTCGCGCTGGCCTTCTTCGCCTCCACCGTCGGGCAGCTGGCCGTCGGCCGGGTCGGCGTGAGCCGGTCACTTCCGCTGGGCTGCGGTGGCCTCCTGGCCGGGCTGGCTCTGCTGGCGGGCGCGCTGCGCTGGGAACTGCTGCCGCTGGTGGTGCTGAGCGCCGTCGTCGGCGGGGCCGGGCAGGGGCTGGCGTTTCGGGGAGCGCTGTCCGCCGTGGCCTCGGTGTCCGAGGCGGACCGGCGCGCGGCCGTGATCTCGGCGCTGTTCGTGGTGGCCTATGCGGGTATCTCGGTGCCGGTCATCGGCGTGGGGCTCCTGTCGGAGTCGATCGGCCTGGAAGACGCCGGGCTGGTGTTCATCGCGTGCATGGCTGTTCCGGTTTCGGCCGCAGGCGTCTATCTGCTCCGGCGGCCGGTTCCGGCGCCGGAGGCCGACAGGGTGCGCTGACCGAGCGTTCGGGCATCTGGTGCTGGGGCCCTGCCTGGGGGACCTGCGTCGCCGCCGGGCCTGGGGCGTCCAGGGCCCGGCGCATCACATGCTGAGGAGCGACGCGTTCGAGGACGGCACCGGCGGCGTGCCACGAGGGTGGCGCAGGGGCGCTCGGGTCGGGCGGCGCGGGTGCTGCCGCGTCGGCCGCCGTGCCCGGCATCGGTGACGTGCTCCAGCCGGTCGACGTCGTCCGACCCACGTCTGTCAACGTGCGGCCTGATGGCGTCCCTTGAGGCGAGGAGTCGTCGCTGCGGTCTCCGGCAGCACGACGCCGACCACGACCGGTCTGGTCAGGAGGCCTGCCGGGCGGGGCACGGGCGAGACGTACGGGCTCGACGGCGCCGTCGGCGCCGTCGGGGCCGTCGGGGCCGTCGGGGCCGTCGGGGCCGTCGGGGCCGTCGGGGCCGTCGGGGCCGTTCGGCCAAAGCGGGGCTCTTGCTAAGGCGTGTGGTGCACGACAAAGCTTGCGTGGTCCCTGCTCGCCGCCTGTGACCTGGAGTCCTGCCATGCCCCGCCTGATCCCGGACACCCGGCCGCAGCGCGTCCTCGCGGCCTCGAACTTCGTCTACACCATGGGCAGCGGCCTCTATCTCACTGCCGGAGTGCTGTACTTCACCCAGGCGGTTCACCTTCCGGCGGGCACGGTGGGACTCGGCCTGGGCTTAGCCGGTCTGGTCGCGCTGGCCCTGGGTGTCGGGGTCGGTCATCTGGCGGACAGACATGGAGCACGCGGGGTCTACACGGTCACCCTGGTGATCCAGGCACTGGCCACGGCCTGCTTCGTACTGGCGGACAGCTTCTGGCCGTTCGTGCTCGCGGTCTGCGCGGCCGCCGGGGCGAAGACGGCCGGAACCGCCGCACGCTCCCCGCTCATCAGGCACTACGGAGGAGACCGGCCGCAGGAGTTCCGGGCCTACCTCCGTGCGGTGACCAACCTCGGCATCTCGCTCGGTGCCGTGCTGGCGGGCTGGGTGGTCCAGGTCGGCACGCTCACCGCCTATCAACTGATGGTCGTCGGCAACGCGATCGCCTTCCTGGTCTCCGCGGTGGTCCTGGTCCTCCTCCCGCCGGTCGCCCCGCTCCCCGGCGTCGGCGGCCCCCGCTGGACCGCCCTCCGCGACCGCCCCTACCTGCTCCTCACCGCCCTCGACGGCGTCATGGCCGTCCAGTTCAAGGTGCTCACCGTGGGCATCCCGCTCTGGCTCGTCGGTGCCACCACCGCCCCGCACTGGCTCATCTCGGGCACGATCCTCACCAGCACCGTCATCGTCATCGCGTTCCAGGTGCGCGCGAGCCGCAGCATCGTTTCCCCGGCGGCCGGCGGAGACGCCTATCGCAGGGCGGGCGTCGCCTTCCTCGTCTCCTGCTCGCTGATCTCCCTGGCCGCCGGCATACCGGCGTGGGCCGCCGCGGCCCTGCTCATCACCGCTGCGGTGATCCACACGATCGGCGAACTGTGGTATTCCGCGGCGGGCTTCGAGGTGTCCTTCGCCCTCGCCCCGCAGCACGCCACCGGCCAGTACCTGGGCGTGTTCGGCCTGGGAGCGGGACTGGCCGACGCCCTCGGGCCGGCTCTGATCATCTCGCTCTGCATCACCTGGGGCCGCCCCGGGTGGTACGTCGTGGGAGCCCTGTTCGCCCTGACGGGCCTGGCGGCGCCGCTCGCCGTCCGCTGGGCGCAACGCACGCAGCACGCCCGGCGGACGCACCCCGAACCTGCGGAGAACGCGTCAGCCGCAGGGCCCGTGTGAGCTCAGCGGGCGACGAGGCGCACGGTGGCGTGCGCCGGGCCGTTCACCGTGATCGAACGCAGCGGTTCCGTGTCTCCGGCCGGTTCGACGACGGCGACCGACTCCGCGAGTGTCTCCAGGAGCATCCGCGTCTGGTGGCGGGCCATGGTGCTCCCGATGCAGACGTGCTCGCCCGTGCCCAGGGCCAGATGACGGTTGGGCTGCCGACCGAGGTCGAACCGGTCGGGTTCCGGGAACACCGACTCGTCCCGGTTGGCCGAGGGGATCCACAGCACGACCCGGTCCCCGGCGGCGATGCGCCGGCCCTGGATGCGGGTGTCCGTGGTGGCCGTCCGCATGCTGTGCGTGGCGCTGCTCGTCCAGCGCAGCACCTCCTCCGCCGCGGTCCTGACGAGTTCGTCGTCCCGCTCCCGCACCAGCCGCTGCCACTGCCGCGGATGCGCGGCGAGGGCGAGGATCCCCGAGGCCATCGACAGGCCCGCGTTCTCCGACGCCCCGACGAGGTTCTCGACCCCCAGCAGGATCTCGGTCTCGGTCAGCAGGTCGTCCTGCACCTCGTTGTTGACGAACATGCCCATCGCGTCGTCCGCGGGCGCCTCCATCCGCGCGTACATCAGGTCGATGAAGTAGCGCATCAGCATGAGGTGGCTGGTGAGGGGTCTGCCGGACTCGAACGCCTCCGTGGTCCACCTCAGCAGCCGCTCGCGGTCCTTGGGCGGTACACCGAGCAGCCTGCCGATGTTGTGGCTGGAGAGCCGGGCTCCGATGTCGTGGACCACGTCGCAGGTCCCCGAGGCGACGGCGCGGGTCACCACCGAGCGGATCTCGGCGCGCATCTCGTCCGCCAGGGAGCGGGCGCACCGTTCGCTGAACCGGTCGGCGACCTGCCCCCGCAGGGCGCGGTGCCGGGGCGGATCGGTCAGGGCCATGGTCAGACCGCTGCCGGGGTCCTCCCCCAGCTCCGTCGGCCGCAGCAGGACGCCCCGCGCCGAGCTGAAGACGGCCGGGTTCTGGTACACGTCCCGGATGTCCTCGTACCGGGTGAGCGACCAGAAGCCCGGCAGGTCGCCCGGTTCGTGCCAGTGGACCGGGGCGTGCCGTCGCATCCAGCGCCACAGCCCGTACACCTCGCCGGAGGCGTGCAGCTCCGGGTCGACGACGTCGGCGGGGGTGAAGGCGATGACGGTCATGGCGCGGCTCCCGCGGCGATCAGGGCAAGACGGTCATGGAAGCCGTTGAGCAGCTTCGGCGCGGTGGCCTCGGCGACGGCGTCACACCGGAAGGAGAGCACCACGTCGAGGGCGCCGTCCTCGTCGGGCCACACTTCGAGGTGCAGTTCCAGGGGAAGGGCCGCGTACGGCCGGCGCAGATGCGTGGAGACGACGCCGGGCAGGTCGAGCCGGGGCGGAGCGTTGTCCTGGAGGGCGAAGAGGGACTGGAACACCGGCGGCCGGCCGGGCGTCGTCGTCGCGACGCCCTGCGCGACGGCCGTGAAAGGGACATCGCTGCGGCCGAAGGCCCGGTGGACCCGTCCGCCGGTCTCCCGGATGCCGTCCTCGCCACCGCGCAGGGCGGCGCCGCGAAGGCGCACCGGCACCATGTTGATCCGACAGCCGATGGCCTGCTCCAGCTCCAGGACGGTGCGCTCGGCGACGGGCACGCCCACCGCGAAGTCCCGCTGCCGGCAGACCTCGGCCATCGTGTCCGCCCAGGCCGACAGGAGCACCACGAACCGGCTCACCCCGAGCGCCGCGCCCCGTGCGTCGAGGTGTGCCGTGACGGGCGCGGGAACGGACATGTGGAGGTGCCCCGTCCCGGTCTCCCCGGGGCCGGGCCGTTCGGGCCAGCGGATCTCGGGCACGTCCTGGAACTCCGCCGTCACCCGCGCCGTCCTCCCCGCCGCGTCCGTCCCGGCGGTGGCCGCCGCCGTCAGCCGGGCGCGCTCGGCCAGGGTGGGCGGGGCGTATCGCGGCTCGCGTCCGGCGTAGGCGTCGGACAGGTCTCGCGCCAGGACGGATTCCGACCGGCCGTCGAAGACGATGTGGTGGACGAGCACCCCGAACAGCCGGCCGCCCGTCTCCGTCACCGGCACCAGCGCGGTGCGCCACAGGTCGGCGTCCTGGGGTTCGAGGGGCTCCTCGAAGAGCCGCCGCAGCGCGCGGACCGCCTCGTCCACGGTCGGCCGGGCGTCCAGGAGTTCCAGGGGCGGGGCGGAGATGTCGGTGACCTCGGCGTGGGGCCGGGGATCCGGCCGGAAGGCCGTGCGCAGCGTCTGGTGCCGCTCGTGCACGGCGGCGACGGCCGCCTCCAGGCGGTCCTGGTCGAGCGGGCCGTCCAGGTGCCATGTCATCAGGCAGTACGGGGACCGGTCCTGCGGCGCCGTCAGATGGCGGGTGAGGAAGACCGACTCCATGGCGGTCAGCGGGACGTCACCGGTCGGCCGCGGTGCGGCGTCCGTGTCCCGCGCCGACCGCAGCCAGGAGCCGAGGTGTTCGGCCGACGCGTGCTCGTACAGGCGTGACAGCGGAACCGGCCGCCCGGCCTGCTTCCCGATACGCGTGCAGGCACGGGCGGCCTGCAGCGAGGAGCCTCCCAGCGCGAAGAACGACAGGTGCGGCGGTACGGCCGGTCTGCCCAGCACGGCGGCGAACGTCTCGGCCACCAGTCGGACGAGGGGGTCGCCGACGGGACCGTGGTGGCCCCCGACAGACGGCTCGGCGGACGGCTCGACGGACGCCCCGACGGACACCTCGGGCACGCTCGCCAGCAGCGCCCGGTCGTCCAGCTTGCCTCTGCCGGTCAGGGGGAAGGAGTCGACGAAGGCGACGTCGACCGGGCGTTGGTAGGCGGGCAGGTGGCGGGCGAGGATCGCCGGTACGTCCGCAGGCGCGCCGCCGGCGGCGCGGTGGGGCACGCAAAAAGCCACGAGTTCGAAGGCGCCGCCGAGTGCGTTCCAGCGCGGGACCACCCGGCAGTCGGCGACGGACGGGACCAGGCGCACGATCTGCCGCTCCACCTCGACGGGTTCGACGCGGTTGCCCCAGACCTTCACCTGCCGGTCGATCCGCCCGCGGAACTCGACGATCCCGTTCTCGTCCCGGACACCCAGGTCGCCGGTGCGGTACAGCCGGACCCGCTCACCGCCGATGTCGGCGTCCGTGAACTTCTCGGCGGTGAGAGCCGGTTCACCGAGGTAGCCGTGGGCCAGGCCGTCGCCCGCGACGCAGATCTCCCCCGGCTCCCCGGCCGCGCAGGGGCGTTCGCCCCGGAGGACGAAGACGGAGGTGCCGGGTACCGCCCGCCCCAGCGGGATGCCGCCGGGCCGGGCGCAGTCCGCGGCGGTGATGCGGTGCGTGGTGGTGAACACCGTGCTCTCGACCGGGCCGTAGCCGTTGATCAGAGCCGTGTCGGGGAACCGGTCGAGGAAGCGGGCGACGTGGCGCGCGGACAGGCGTTCACCGCCGATGACGACCTGGGACAGGCCGCTCATCGCCGCCAGGTCCTCGTCGACGATCAGGTTGAACAGGCTGCTGGTCAGCCACGCCGTGTTCACTCCGTGGTCGGCGACCAGCGCGCGCAGGGCCTCGGCCGTCAGGAACGGCTCGCCGATCAGGGCGCAGGTGCCGCCGTTGTACAGCGCGGCCCAGAGTTCGAGGGAGAACGCGTCCCACGGCAGCGCGGCCGCGAGGGGGATGACCGTGTCCCGGTCGAAACGTGCGAAGGTGCCGGGCCGGAAGAGTCGTGCCGTCGCCCGGTGCGGGGTGATCACTCCCTTGGGCCGGCCCGTGGTGCCCGAGGTGAAGAACACGCAGCAGGCGTCGGAACCCCGTACCGCCACCGCGGCGCGGGCGGGGCGCTCCCCCGTGCCGTCCTCGGCGGGTGTCCACAGCGGCGCGGACAGCTGTACCGCCGTGCCCGGCCGGGCGACGACGAGGGGCGGCCGGAGCTGTTCCACCACCGCGTCGAGGCGGGTGGGCGGCCAGTCCGGATCGAGCAGCGCGTACGCGGCGCCGAGTTTGAGAACGGCCAGCGCGGTGGCGACCAGGTCGACGGATCGCGGCATCAGGATCGGCACGAGATGGCCCTGTCCGACACCGGCGGCGGCGAGTCGGCCGGCTAATCGCTCGGCGCGGTCGTCCAATTCACCGTACGACACCCGGGTGTTACCGGCAATGAGGGCTATGCGCCCCGGTTGGGCGCGCGCGTGCGCGGCGAAGACATCGTGCAGTCCTTCCCCCGGTGATTCATTCGACTGCAACTCGTCGGCTCCCTTCGCAATCAGGAGCGTACGACGTTGCCATGTCTGATCGTTTCCTGCCAGCCTCCTTTTCATAAAAAGGGGTTGAGGATGACTGCATCATGAATATGATCACGGGGCGACACGGCATCAGCGCAGCATGAGATGGAAATATCCGATTTCCAACGGCATGATGGGGGACGTTGTGACGAGTCGGGATCGTTCCCTGGACATCGCGGTCACGGGCATCGCGGCGCGGTTACCGGGCCCCCGTGGACTCGACGACTGGTGGGATTCCCAACTCCAAGGGAGCGTGCACAGCAGGAGATACACGCGAGAGCAGTTGCTCGCGGCCGGAGTGCCCGCCGCGTTGGCCGCCGCCCCGGACTATGTGCCCGTACGCGGCCATCTCGACGACTGGGACCGCTTCGACCACGACTTCTTCCAGATCCGGGGGCGCGAGGCCGAACTGATGGACCCTCAGCATCGCTGGATGCTGGAGGTCGCCTGGAACGCCCTGGAGGACGCGGGGGTTCCGCCCCGGGACGGCACGGAGGTGACCAGCGTCTACGCGTCCATGACGGGCAGCGGCTACCTTCGCGCGATGGTCCGTGGCGGAGACCTCGACGCGGGCCTGCTGGACGATGTGATCCACGGGACCGAGCCGGACTTCATGGCGAGCCGTGTGGCGTACAGACTCGGTCTGACCGGACCGGCCTTCGCCGTGCAGACGGCCTGCTCCTCCTCTCTCGTGGCCGTACACCTGGCGGTCCAGGCACTGCTCGGCGGCGACTGCGACCAGGCCCTCGTGGTGGGAGCCGGCTTCGGCTACCCCCAGGCGGGCCATCTGCACCAGCCGGGCGGCGTCCTGTCCGCGACGGGTGCGTGCCGGCCGTTCGACCGGCACGCGGACGGGGTGATCGCCGGGTCCGGCGCGGGTGCCGTGGTGCTGCGCCGCCTGTCGGACGTCACCGGGGACGACCCCGAGCCGTACGGCGTCATCCTGGGCAGCGCGATCAACAACGACGGGCACACGAAGGCCGGTTACTACGCGCCCTCCTCCGCCGGGCAGGAACGGGTCATCGGCGCGGCGTTGAGCGCGGCGGACGTCGACGGCGGGTCCATCGGCTATCTGGAGGCCCACGGCACGGGCACCCGGATCGGGGACCCGATCGAGTGGACGGCGGCAAGCACCGCGCTGCGCGGGGCGGGAGCCCGGCCGGGCAGTGTCGCGGTGGGCGCGCTGAAGGCCGTCATCGGCCACCTGGACGCCGCCGCGGGCGTCGCGTCGCTGATCAGAGCCCTGCTCGTGGTGCGCAGCGGTGTGATCCCTCCCCTCGTGGGGTTCACCGAGCGCAATCCCCTGCTGGAGACCGAGGACTCTCCCCTGTACATACCCACCGAGGCCGTCCCCTGGACCGGGGAACGTCCGCGGCGGGCCGGGGTGAGCGCCTTCGGTATCGGCGGCACCAACGCGCACGTCGTGATCGAACAGGCGCCGCCGCGCGAGCCGCTGGGCTCCGGGGCAGGGGCGTCGCGCGAGCAGGCCGTCCCCTCCCCCGTACCCGGGGCACCGGCTCCCCGCGAACGCCTGGTGCTCCTGTCCGCGGCGGACCCCGAGGCGCTCGGCCGTGTGGCCGACGGCCTGGCCGCCCACCTCAGGACCCACGACCCGGATCTCGGCGAAGTCTGCGGCACTCTGGTCAACGGCCGCCCCGCCCTGGGCGAGCGTCTCGCGGTCACCGGCCGGACGAGTGCCGAGGTCGCCGAGCGCCTCGTCGGCCGGACCGGGGTGTCCCGGGGCACCGTGCCGGTGACGGGCCCCGCTCCCGTGGTCTTCCTCTTCCCCGGCGGAGGCACCCAACGCCCGGCCATGGCCGAGCCGTTCATCGCCCTCCCCGGGTTCCGCCGGGCGCTGGACCGATGCCTCGCGGCCTTCGCCGCCCCGTCGGCGGACCGGATCCGGCAGGCGCTGTTCGACCCGGACTTCCCCGCCGACGAGCTGAACCGGCCCGCACTGGCGCAGCCGGCCCTCTTCGCCGTCGGCCACGCGGCGGCGGCCGCACTCATGGAACTGGGGGTCCGGCCGGCCGCGGTGTGCGGACACAGTTCCGGCGAGATCACCGCGGCCACGGTCGCCGGGGTCTTCCGTCTGGAGGACGCGGCCGCGTTCATCGCGGAGCGCGGCCGGGCCATGCAGGACTGCCCGGAGGGCGCGATGCTGGCCGTCGGGGCGGACGTGAAGCAGGCCCTCGGCCTCGCCGAGGAGTGGGGTCTCGACCTCGACGTGGCCGCGGTCAACGGCCCGGACTCCTGTGTGCTGGGCGGGCTTGCCGAGGAGGTCGACGCGTACCTGCGGCGCGTCGGCGACACCTGCTTCGTACGGCGCCTGCGCTACTCCCACGCGGGCCACTCCCGGTTGATCGAGCCCGCGCTGCCCGCGCTCACCGGGGCGATGGCACGGATCGAACTCCGGCCGCCGAACCTTCCGATCGCGCTCAACGTGTCCGGACGGGTCGTCGTGCCCGGCACCCGCCTCCCGCGCGACATGTTCGTCACGCAGGTCCGGCAGTCCGTGCTGTTCGGCGCCGCCCTGGACTCGCTGGCCGAACACGTGCCGGGCGCCCTGGCCGTGGAGATCGGTCCGGGGCGCCCCCTCTCACCGGCGGCGGAGGCGGCCGGTTTCCCCGCGGTCGCCCTGGACCGGGCCAGGGACGCGCCGGGAACGACCGCGCTCGCCGGCGTCGGCGCCCTGTGGACCCTGGGGCAGCCGATCGCGCGGGACGCGCTGACCGGCGGCGGCCGCAGGACCAGGCTGCCCGGCTATCCCTTCTCGGGGCCGCGCTCGGTGGCCCCGGAAGCGCTGGCCCCTCCCCCGGACTCGCCCGCTCCCGCGCCCCGTCCGGAACAACCGGGCGAAGACCCGGAACCCGAGATCCCGGCCCCCGTCGACCCGGCGGAGGGAGTGACACGGATCTGGGCGGAACTGCTCGGCCGTGACGATTTCCCGGCGGACGCCGACTTCTTCGCCGAGGGCGGCGACTCGCTGCTGATCACCCGGCTCATTCGCAGGGTCAACAGCGAGTTCGACGTGCGTGTCCCCGTACGCGAGATGCTGGCCCGGCGAACGCTGAACGGCCATATCGCGGTGGTCCACCGAATCCGGGACGAAACCGACCGCTAATCAGAATCCTCGTCATGGGCAGGCGAACACAATTCGACTGCCCCGCAACACGGATTACCCAATTCCGCTTATTGCATGGGGGAGTTCATCTCTTGTCGGCCCTGCCACACATGAAAGCAACCGGCGAACCACTGCCCGAAGTCGCGTTCGTACCCGCACACGAAGTGGTGGCCCGCCTGGCCGCCGACCGTCCCGCGGCAGTCGCCGTACGCTGCGGCGGCGTCGCCGTCACCTACGGCGAGTTGATCTCCTGGTCCCGGCGGTTGTCCCACCGCCTCGCCTCCGCCGGCGTGGGCGTCGGCGACCGGGTCGCCGTCCTCGCCGAGCCCTCCGCCGCGATGATCGCGACCGTGCTCGGCGTCCTCGGCGCGGGCGCCGCCTATGTGCCCATCGATCCGGCCCAGCCGGATGCCCGCGTCGCCACGATCCTCCACGACGCGCGGGTGAAGGCCGTCGTGGCCACGGCACACACGCGACATCGGGCGACCGGTTCCCACACGCCCGTCGTGACGGTCCCGGACATCCCCGACGAGGAAGCGGACACCACGGCCTCCGGCTCCTTCGCCGCCCCCGTCGGACCGGCGGACCCGGCCTACCTCATCTACACCTCGGGCAGTACGGGCGAACCCAAGGGCGTCGTCGTCGAGCACCGCAATCTCGCCGCCTCCACCCGGGCCCGCCTCATGCTATACCCGGGGAACCCGACCTTCCTCCTGGTGTCACCGCTGGCCTTCGACTCGTCGGTCGCCGGGATCTGGGGGACGCTCCAGGCGGGCGGCTGCCTGGTCGTGGCGTCCGCGGACGAACTGCGCGACCCCGATCGGCTGGTCTCCCTCGTCAGCCGTCACCGTGTGACCCGCGTCCTGTGCGTGCCCACTCTCTACGGGCTGCTGCTCGACGCCGCCGAACGCGCCGGTACCGGTCCACTGGCCTCCCTGCGCCAGGTGATCGTGGCGGGCGAGGCCCTGCCGCGGTCACTGGTCGACCGACACTTCACGCTCCACTCCCCCGAGGTGGAGCTGGTCAACGAGTACGGCCCGACCGAGACGACCGTGTGGGCCACCTTCCACCGCTTCACCGGCGCCGAACCGGTCAGCATCGGCGGCCCGGTCCCGGGCACGCTGCTCCACGTCCTCGACGACGGGCTCCAGCCCGTACCGCCGGGCACGGAAGGCGAGTTGTTCATCGGCGGGGCCGGGGTGACACGGGGATACTTCGGCCGCCCCGAGGCCACGGCGGCGGTCTTCCTCGACGACCCCTTCGCCGGCGAGCCCGGCGCGCGCATGTACCGGACCGGTGACATCGTGCGCCGGAACACGAACCACGGGCTGGACTTCATCGGCCGCGCGGACGACCAGGTCAAGGTCCGCGGCCACCGCGTGGAACTCGGTGCGGTCGAGTCGACGCTGCGCCCGCTGGAAGGCGTCCAGGACGCGGTCGTCCTGCCCGACGCACGGGGATCGGGCCTGATCGGCTTCGTCGCCTCACGGGAGGGCGCGGACCCGGTCGCGCTGCGCCGCGCCCTCGCGCGGGAGCTGCCCTCCGTGATGGTGCCCGGCGAACTGCGGGTCCTGCCGGAACTGCCGCGCAACCTCAACGGCAAACTCGACCGCGCGCTGCTGCGGACGCTCGCCGCGGAACCGCTCACCCCCCGCCCCTCGGCCGCGCCCCTCTCCGACGAACCGCTCACCACCCGCCCCTCGGCCGCGCCCCTCCCCGACGAACCGCTCACCACCCAGGTGACCGCCGCCTGGTCGGAGGTGCTCGGCGTGGCCACGGTGCCGCCGGACGTCAACTTCTTCGATCTCGGCGGCCATTCGCTCGCCATGTTCAAGCTGCAGGACGCGCTGGAGCAGCACTGCGGGCTGCGGCCGTCGATCGTCGCCCTGTTCCAGGAAACCACCGTGGCGGCACAGGTCACGCTCATCCGGACCAGTCGTGAGCAGGGGGAGGACGCGTCGCCGTCCACCTCCGCCGAGGCGGCCCGCCGGGCCCGTACGGCCCGGCTCCGCCAGCAGCGCGCGCGGAAGGGGGCCCGCCAGTGACCGCGCACACCTCGCGCTGGCTCACGCGCGACACCGCCCGGCCCGAAGCCCCTATACGTCTGGTGTGCTTCCCGCACGCCGGGGGGTCGGCCGGTTTCTACCGTTCCTGGGGCCAGTCACTCACCGAGGTGGAGGTCCATGCCGTCCAGTACCCTGGGCGCGCAGAACGGCTCGACGAGGAACCTCCGCACGATCTCGTCCGGCTCGCCGCCGACATCGCCGAAGCGCTCGAACCGCTGGCTGATCTCCCGCTCGCCTTCTTCGGACACAGCCTGGGCGCTCCCATAGCTCTGGAGACGGCGCGCGCGCTGCAGCGCCGGGGCATCCACATCGAGCACCTGTTTGCCTCGGGCTCCCGTGACGCCCCGCTGCCCACCGGCCTCGTCGCCGAGGAGGACCCCGACCGGCTGCTCGACGATCTGGTCAGGATGGGCGGCACCGACGCGGAGATGGCGGCCGACCCCATCTTCCAGGAGGTGGTCCTGCCCTATCTGATCGCCGACGGCCGCATGTTCCACGACTACACCATGGCGCCCGAACCGTTGCTCGGCTGTCCGGTCACCACCATCGTCGGCGACCGGGACGACGACGCGGACCGCCGCCCGTGGAGCGCGTTGAGCACGGCTCCCGTCCAGGAGGTCAGCGTCCCCGGCAACCACTTCTACCTCATCGCCGACCCGCCCTACTCCGTCCTGCATAAGGCCCTCTCCGTACCGCGCCCCGATTCCTGCTGAATTGCGGAGAACGGCAGAAGTGAACGGCCGTAGCAATGCCGGAAACGCAAAGATTCGAACATCCGGGCGTGGTAGCGTGCTCCGGAGTTAACGGGGAGGGGGCATTTGTTGATCGACGTCGACATGGGCTCGGTGTTCGCGGAAGTCAATGAATTACGGGGAGAGCTCGGACCGCCTTCCTCGTTCCGCGAGGCGGACACCCTCAAGGAGTTGGCCCGCCGGCTCGAAGGATCCACTCACTTACGGCGACAGCCGATAGTCCAGGCCTTTCTGGAGGACCTCGGCACCTTCGTTCCCGGATCCAGACTCCGGGCCACGAAGGAACACATCAACAGCCGTCGGGACAACCACATCTTCTCGTTGTTCGACGCCTCGTACTTTCCGTCCCTGTCGCTCGACTACCTCACCTACGAGGTCCTTCCCTCCGACCCGCACCTCGCCGAGCGGTACTACAGCAACACCGCTCCGGTCACTGTCACAGGGCAGTCCGACGGCTTCCGGTCGCGGGTGGTGGTGGCCCTGTTCCCGGAGAACCACTTCGACGGGATCCAGGATCCGGACGACCTCATCTTCTATTTCATCGACAAGTTCGTCGAACGGCACAACCGGATCACCCGGAAGATGATCGACGCGGTGATGGCCGAGGGAAGCTTCCCGCTCCTTCAGGGAGCGACGGACAAGCAGGTGGAGCAGGCCTCTTCCTGGTGGGTGAGACTGCACGAATACCACCACCGGCAGGGCGACATGCCGATCCCCGAATTCCTGTCGGCGAAGAAGTACAAACCCCTGGCGGGACTCGAAGAACTGCGCGTGGACGTCTCCGCGATGCTGGTCCTGCTCAACGACCACAAGCTCCCGCGTGAGCAGGCGCGGACCGCGTACGAGTACATCCTCGCCGAGCGGCTGCTGCGCTACGCCGTCGAGGGCATCCCGCGGCCCAACTACGACGCCGTCGCCTCCCAGCTGCTCTTCGGGTACCTGAGCGAGCACGACGGGATCCGGGTGACCGGCGGCACGATCGGGCTGAGCCCGGACCTCCCGGTGGTCCTGGCACGGTTCCTCGGCGCGATCCAGGACATCGAGCGCAGGATCCACGAGGAGCCGGTCGCCGCCGTCCGTCAGCGGCTGCTGGAATTCACCAACCGGTACACGGACTACGATCCCGTGGCCCGCGACTACCGCTACATCCCGTTCTTCGCCGATGTGAAAGAACGACTCGGCGTCTGACCCCGGCCACGTATCGGCCGATTCAGCGAACCTCGTCATACTCACACTTCTCTGGAGTGATCGTGACTGCTGCAACCGAGTTCTCCCTCTCCGACCGGACCGAACTCGACGAGCGGGTGGACCAGGAAATCGACCGGGCGGGACTGCGGCGGGCGGACAACGAGTTCTTCGGCACCGCACGCACCGCCGTGTCCGTCTCCCCACAGGCCGCGCTCACCATAGGCGTGTGGTGGCGGGCGATGACCAAGAGCTTCATGTTCAGCACCATCGCCGGAATGGGCGAGATGGCCCGGGCCTTCTCGGCGCAGGACGCGCCGACGCACGACGTCCTCGGCGCCTTCCAGACGGTCTACCGGGTGATCGGCGACGACCTCGACAACGCTGCCCCGGAGTTCCGGGCCGTCGCGCCGCGCGGTCCGGCCGGCATCCACTACGTGTGGTGGGACGACACCATCGTCGCCCCGCTGGCGGCACGGCTGGGCGAGGACGAGCTGCGGAAGGCGGCGAAGCTGCCCGAGGGCATCGGCGAGCTCCTGGCGAACATGGACCGGCTCGCGAGCTCCCCGCTCGGGGCGGCGATCCAGCTCCGGGTGGTGGAGACCATCGCGCTGGACATCGCCGTGGCCTTCCGTCGGCTCTACGCGAAGGTCTCGGTGGACGGGGAGCGGGTCTTCGCCGACAACGACCAGTTCGCCTGGATCGACTCCCACATCAAGGCGGAGACCGTGCACGCGGCGCAGGTCAGCGACGACGAGACCGGCATGACCTGGGTGGTCACGGACCCGGCGCAGGCGGCCGAGTTCCTCGTCCTGGCCAGGGAGTACTCCGCCAACTGGTCCCGCGCTCTGGCGTGCTTCGCCGGCTGTCTCACCGACGTCCCGCCCGAGTCCGTCGGCTCTCCCGGGGCCGCGGACTCCGTGGCCGCGCGTGCCTGACCTGCCCGGCCCATGGAGATCGTGGACCGCTACGGCCTGGCGCTCGCCCTGATCGAGCCCTCGGAGCTGGCCGGGGAACCCTGGACCAGGTCCGATCAGTACATCGACGTCGTCCGACTGCCCAACCCCCCGGCCGACACCTGGGACGAACTCGCGCGCCGGGGGTTCGTCCGCAAGCCGTCCCTCCTCACCTGGGTGGCGGAGCTCGGCGCGGACGAGGACGGGTTCCTGGCCGGCCTCGACCGCTCGGCGCGCCAGACCGTCCGGCGGGCCCGGCGCCAGGCAGCCGCGGCCGGCGTGCGCGAGACGGTCGAGGACCCGGTGACACCGGACACGCTCGACCGGTTCCTCGCGCTCTACCAGGAACGGGTGGCCGACATGCGGTACGGCGTCCCGTTCGCGCTCGACCACCGGGACGCCATCCTGCACGGGCCGCGGAAGTTCTTCGGGGTCTTCGCGTACGACGGGGAGGAGCTGGTCGGCGGCTGTCTCGCGCTCGAATGCCCGGCGGTGAACACGCTGGTGCTCCGGTTCTCCGCGGTGAGCGCGGCGTACCGGCGGTCCAGTCTTCCCCGCGTCATCTACTTCTCCGTGCTGCGGGCGGCCCGGGCCAGGGGGTATGCGCGGGCGACGCTGGGAAACGAGCCGAATCTGATGGGCCATCTGACCCAGCCGGGGCTGCTCCGTTTCAAGACCGGGCTGGGGTTCCGCGCGGTGCCCTCCCACGAGTGCGCCGATCCCCAGGCCTCCGACGAGGCCGATCTCGTCCTGCGTCTGAAGGCCCTCAGCGATCCGACGCTCATCCTCGGGTACGCCGGGCGGCGGCTGGCCGCGCATCTGATCAGCGAGAAACCGATGGAGGCGGCGGAGGCACAGCTCTACACCGCGCCGTTCCTGGAGCCGACGCCCGTCCACCATCACCCGGAGTGGACGGACTGAACTCCCGGACCGACTCCCACTCCCGGACCCACAAGCCGATCCCCGGAACGGGCCCACGCGGTCCGCACCCACAAGCCGGACCCCTCGGACCGGACCCACGGTCCGAACCCGGCGGCTCAGGCCACGGGCACGACCGGAGCGACCACCCGGCCGGGGTCCCCGCCGATCAGGGAGTCCCGTACGAGACGGCCGATCTCGTGCGGGCTGCCCAGCTCTACGGCGCTCACCGCGTCCAGACGGGCCAGTTGCTCTTCCGTGAGCGTGACGGTGAGGGACGTGAGGTACTCCTCGAGCTGGTCGGCGCTGCGCGGGCCGATGACCGGTACGAACGCGGTCGTCGAGCCCGCCGCGCGGCCGCGCAGCCAGGCGAGCGCAACCTGGGGGGCCGAGAGTCCGGTCTCCTCGGCCACGGCGAGGACGGTGTTGACGACCGCCTCGATCCGGTCGGTGTCGTTGCGGGGGTGGCGGCGGTTCTCGTCGCTGACCCAGCCGGCCGCCGTACGCCGGTACTTGCCGGTGAGGAGTCCGCCGCCCAGCGGTGACCACAGGGCCGCGCCGAGGCCGAGCGCCTCCGCCATGGGCAGCAGTTCGCGCTCGCCGGTGCGGTTGACCAGGTTGTACTCCGTCTGGATGCCGATGACGGGGGCCCAGCCGCGCAGTTCCGCGATGGTCACGGCCCGGGAGACGCGCCAGGCGGGGAAGTTGGAGAGACCGGCGTAGAGGATCTTGCCGCCGCGTACGAGCTGGTCGACGGCGGTCAGGATCTCCTCGGCGGGGGTGAGCGTGTCGGGGAAGTGCGCCCAGTACAGATCGATGTGGTCGGTCCTCAGGCGTTTCAGGCTGGACTCGACGGAACGGATCATGTTCTTGCGGCTGTTGCCGGTGTCGGAGATGCCCGGGCGGACGGAGTCGCTGTTGGTGAACTTCGACGACAGGACGAAGTGGTCGCGGTCGGCGGCGAGGAACTCTCCGAGCAGCTTCTCCGACTCGCCGAACTGATAGCAGTCGGCGGTGTCGATGAAGGTGCCGCCCGCCTCGGCGAACCGGTCGAAGACCTTGCGGGCGTCCTCGCGTCCGGCGCCGTCGCCTCGTCTGGCCCACATGAGTCCGGCGGCCTCGGGATGTGCCCCGACGCCCGCGCCGAAGTTGGCCGTACCGAGGGCGAACTCCGACACACGCAGCCCGGTGTTCCGGCCGAAGGTCATGTAGCGCATGGCTCTCCTGGGGTCCTGGCGAGTACTGAGCTGGTGGCGGGACGGGGCAGGGCCTAGGCGGACGTCTTCGCCTCGACCCAGTCGAAGACACCGCCGAGCACCTCGCGGTGCTGCTCTCTGCCCAGCATCGAGAGGTAGCCGGGGACCGGGTTCACTTCGAGGATCACATAGCCGTCCGGGGCGGGGAGGATGTCCAGGCCGGCCAGGGTGATGCCCATGGCCCGGGTGGCGCGCAGCGACAGTTCGACCAGTTCGTCGGGGGCCTCGAACCGTTCGAAGGTCGCGCCCTCCATGGTCTTGCAGCGCCAGGAGCCCGGCGCCGGGAGCTTGAGCATGTTGATCGGGGTGGCCTCCCCGGCGACCGTGATCCGGTACTCGCCGCCCGCCGTCGGATAGAAGCGCTGGCACACCAGGGTCGGGTAGCGCGACAGCAGGTCCTCGGCGACGGCCTTGTCGGCGGCGAAGTCGGCGACGCGTTCCACGTCGGTGCCGCGATAGCCGAAGGAGGGCTTGAGGATGACCTCGCCCCACTCCTGGCAGGCCTCCTCGACATCCGCGAGCGAGGTCGCCGAGCGGATGGGCGGCACGGGCAGTCCGGCGGCGGCCAGCCGCTGGGCCATCAGAAACTTGCTGTATCCCGTCACCCAGACGTCCGCCGGGTCGAAGAGCCGCAGGCCGGGCACGTCGCTGAGCATGGTCAGCCGCTCGACGCGGTCCTGCCAGTCGTCGCCGTACAGCTTGGAGCGGTTGATGACGGCGTCGAAGGCCTCCGCGGGCTCCCCGCCCAGGGTGAGCGCCACGCCGGACGGGCCGGGGCGATAGGCGATCTCCTCGAGCGTGAAGAACGACATTTCATGCCCGCGCTCCCGACCGTACTCCACCAGGCTTATGCCATCGGGATCGATTCCCGAATAGTCCCAGCCGAGCAGGCCTATCTTCACCGTGCCTCCAGTGCTCTCGCGCATTGCCGTAGACAGAGCGGACGCCGTGGCAGCCTCACGCTCTCCGCCTCCGCCTGTCAAGTGCTTTATCGCTAAAGCGCACGGGACGCGGATCGCCGCAATCGTGGACACTGCACGCTTTTGAACGAAGGGTGAGGGCGCTGTGTGTTTGATAAACAGAATCGGATTTCCCCGTTCCGCCTACCGCGGCCTTCGGTCATCCTCTAGGCTCGGCCACCGGATTCGTGCTCACGTATCAATCTCGAAGTACGAAGACTCGAAGTACGGAGAGCGGGGGCGCTTCAGTGGGTAAATGGGACACGTTGGTTATTCCGGAACCCGAGACGGCCGCGAAATACCGGGCAGCCGGCTGGTGGCGGGAGGAAACGTTTCTGGCCGACTTGGCCGAAGCGGCCCGTACCAAAGCGGACCATCCCGCCGTCATCGCCTACGAGGGCCGGGAACTCGCCAGGGTGGTGAGCTACGCCGAACTGGCCGACCTGGTCGAGCGGTTCGCCGCCGCGCTCACCGAACTCGGCGTCGTACGCGACGACGTGGTCGCCTTCTACCTGCCGAACCGCTGGGTCCTGACACCCCTGTACCTGGCCTGCCACCGGGTGGGGGCCATCGCCTGCCCGGTGATCCCCGCGCTGGACGTGCGTGAACTGGCCCAGGTGCTGGAGGAGAGCGCCGCGCGGATCTGCGTCACGGTCGACCGCTTCGACGACATCGACTACGGCGCCCGGCTGGCCGAGGCGGCCCCCGCGTCCCTCGCCCATCGGGTCGTGGTGGGCGACGCCGCCGCCACCGGCGCGGTCGACTTCGACGAGTTCTTCGTCCGGATGCCGTGGGAGCAGCGGCACGACCTCCCGACAGCACAGCAGTCGGGCCCCGACGACCCGGCGCTGCTGCTCTACACCTCCGGCACCACCGGCCGGATGAAGGGTGTCGTGCACAGCCAGAACACCCTGCACGCGGCGGTGCTCGCGGTCTGCGAGCCCCACCGGCTCACCGGGGACGACGTCATCTCCATCCCCAACTTCGCCACACACATGGCCGGGCTGACCTACGCCTGCTACATGCCGCTGCTCCTGCACGCCACCTGTGTGATGCAGGAGGCCAACCGGGACATGGAACTGCTTCTCGATCTCATCGCCGCCCAACGTGTCACCTGGGCCTACGCCTCTCCCGCGTACCTCGTCGACCTGCTGGCCGCCCAGCGCAAGGAGCCGCGCGACACCGCGAGCGTGGCGCAGATCGTGTCCGGATCCGCCCCCATCCAGCCGCAGTTGATCGCCCAGGTGCGCGAGGTCTTCGACATCCCCGTGCGCGCCCTGTGGGGCATGACCGAGAACGGGGCCGTCACGGTGACCCGGGACGACGACCCGGAGGGCTGGGCAGGCCGCAGCGACGGCCGCGCGGAGCCCTGGATGGAGCTGCGGATCGCCGTCGAGGAGGGCGGCGACGCCGGGCGGCTGCTGGTGCGCGGGGCTTCGCAGTGCCTGGGGTATCTGGGCCGGCGCGAGGTCTACGAGGCCTGTCTCGACGAGGACGGCTGGTTCGACACCAGCGACCTGGCCCGTGACGACGGCCGGGGCGGCATCCGTATCGTCGGCCGCAGCGTCGACCAGATCACCCGGGGCAGCGGCCAGAAGGTCTCCACCCTGGAGGTCGAGTCCGTGCTGACCCGGCATCCGGCCGTCAAGGAGGTCGCGCTCGTCGGCTACCCCGACCCGCGGATCCCGGGCGGCGAGTTGGTCTGCGCCGTCATCGTGCCGGAGGGCGAGCCGCCCACCCTGGAGACGCTGCACGGCCATCTCGCGGACGAGCGGATGGCGAAGGTGCTCTGGCCCGACCGGGTCCAGTTCGTCTGGGAGCTGCCCAAGAACTCGCTGGGCAAGGTGCTGCGGCACCCCCTGCGCGATCGTCTCGAGATCGAATACGCCGCCCGCCGATGACGGCGTCCGCGCGCACCGCCGCCGACACCTCGGAGTCCCCCGAGGACGACAACGGCAGCCGGCGGCGGTCGGTCGCGCTCGCGGTGATCTCCTCGGCGCAGCTGATGTTCCTGCTGGACGCGACCATCGTCAATGTGGCGCTGCCCGACATCCAGGAGTCGCTGCGTCTGGACGGCTCCGCCCTGGAGTGGGTCGTGGCCTCGTACTCGATCGCCTTCGGCGGGCTGTTGATGCTGGGCGGCCGGGCGGGTGACATCCTCGGCAGGCGGCGTCTGTTCATGACCGGCGTGGCGGTCTTCACCGTCGCCTCGCTGCTCGGCGGGTTCGCCACCGAGGCGTGGCTGCTGACCGTGTGCCGTACGGCGCAGGGGGTGGGCGCCGCGGCGGCCTCGCCCGCCGCGCTGTCGCTGATCGCGGTGACCTTTCCGGAGGGGCCGGGGCGCAACCGGGCCGTGGGCTGGTACACGGCCGTGGCCACGGCCGGCGGCGGCGTGGGGCTGCTGGCCGGCGGGTTGATCACGGTGTATCTGTCCTGGCGCTGGGTGATGTTCGTCAACGTCCCGCTCGGCGTGGCGATTCTCGCCGTCGGCGCCGGGGTGCTGCGCGAAACACCCCGCGCACGTGGCGCGTTCGACGTCCTGGGCGCGGTCACCGGCACCCTCGCCGCACTCCTGCTGTGCTTCGGGCTGATCGACGGCGCCTCGGGGGGCGGCAACTGGTCCTCGGCCCCGGTCCTGGGCGCACTGGGCACGGCGGCCGTGCTGCTGCCCGTGTTCGTGCTGATCGAGCGGCGCAGCGCCCAACCGCTGGTGCCGTTACGGCTGTTCGTCGACCGCACCCGCTTGGGCACCTACGCCGTGACGGCGCTCATCAGCACAGCCGTGTTCGGCATCTTCTTCTTCCTCACCCTCTTCCTGCAGCAGGTCTGGGACTACAGTCCGCTGCGTACCGCGCTCGTCTACCTCCCACTGACCTGCCTGCTCGTCATCGGGGCCAAGGCCGGCTCCCCGCTCCTCGCACTGTTCGGCACCCGCGCGCTGGTCTGCGGCGGTCTACTGGTGGCCACCACCGGGATCCTGTGGCTGGCGAGGATCGGCGAGTCGGACGGTTACGCCACCGGGATGCTGGTGCCGACCGTGCTGACGTACGCGGGTCTGGGCGTCACCGGGGTGCCGCTGACTCTGGCCGCCCTCTCCAGGGTCGCCGACGAGGACTCGGGCGCGGCTTCCGGACTGGTCAACATGGCCCGGCAGATCGGCGGCGCGACCGGACTGGCGGTGCTCGGCGCGGTGGCGTGGTCGTCCGGGGCCGGGGGGTCGGGCGAGGCCGGGGCCGGACTGTCCACGGGGGTGGCCCGGGGGTTCGCCGTGGCGGCCGGTCTCACCCTGCTGGCACTGTGCGTGGCGGCCGCCACCCTGCCCAGGAAGGGCCGGTGAGCGGCTTGTCGGACGTCCTGGTCGTCGGGGGAGGCATCGCGGGCGCCGCGGCCGGGTACTTCCTGGGCCGCTCCGGCGGCCGGGTGACGCTGCTGGAGGCCGAGCGGGCTCCGGGCACGCACGCGACGGGGCGGTCGGCGGCGCTCTTCTCCGAGTACTACGGGACCACCGTCGTACGGGAGTTGACCGTGGCGTCCCGCGCCTTCTACGAGAGACCTCCGGCGGGGTTCTCGCCCGTCACCGCATTGCTGCGGCCGCGTGGTGTCCTCGCCCTCGGGACCCCGGACACCGGGCGGGAGTTCGACGCCGCGAAGGCCTCGGGCGCGACCGCTCCGCGGCCGGTGGTCGAGCTGGACCGCGACCAGGCGCTCGCCCTGTGCCCGGCGCTGCGGCCCGGTGCCTTCGACCGCGCGCTGTACAAGCCGGGGGCCCGCGACATCGACACGGACGCCGTACTCCAGGGCTTCCTGCGTGGTCTGAAGGCAGCCGGCGGGACTGTCGTGACCCGCGCACGGGTGCACGGCCTGACCTTCCGCCGAGGGCGGTGGCACGCCGCCACGGCGGCCGGGGAGTTCTCCGCGCCGGTCGTGGTCGACGCGGCGGGTGCCTGGGCCGATCAGGTGGCGGTGTCGGCCGGTGTCGCCGTCCAGGGCCTGGTGTCGTACCGGCGCACGGCGGCGCTCGCCTCCGTCCCGGAGGACCGGGCGTCGGCCTACCGGGCACCGGCGGACCGCTCCGGCGACGAGCTGGGCCGCGGCCACCCGGGGCCGCCCCACCCGCGTCGCCCGGGAGCCGAGGGCCCGCCCGGCGGTACGGCGGCCGGCGTCGCGGGCTGGCCGATGATCGCCGACGTGGCGGACACGTTCTACGCCCGCCCGGAGTCCGGTGGGCTGCTGATCTCGCCCGCCGATGCCACGCCCGTCCCGCCCGGTGACGTACGGCCCGACGACCACGACGTGGCGCTGGCCCTCGAACGGTTCCGGGCGGTGGTGGCGCTGCCGGTGCGGCACATCCGCCGGGCCTGGGCCGGGCTGCGCACCTCGACGCCCGACGACACCCCCGTCATCGGCCCCGACCCGGACGCGCCCGGCTTCTGCTGGCTCGCCGGACTCGGCGGCTACGGGATCCAGACAGCCCCCGCGGCGGGCGCGCTGCTCGCCGCGCTCATCGCGGGGCACGAGCCACCACCCGGGCTCACCACGGCCGTCGCGGGCGTCACCCCTGCCCGCACCGGCCGGTCGTGACAGCCACCTCTCTGGCGCCCCCATCCCACATCAGCATCAGCAGAGAGCTCGGAGGATATGTCGGAAGCGAACTGGCAGGTCGCCGGCGCGGAGGTCGACCACGGACCGTACCGTCCGGTGGCGGCCCTCATCGAGGAGCAGGCCGACCGCACCCCAGGCCGTACTGCCCTCGTCCACCGGGGCGAGACCGAGACGACCCTGACCTACGCGGAGTTCGACGCGCTCGCCAACGGGCTCGCCGCGGAGCTGACGTCGGCCGGTGTGCGTGACGGCGACTTCGTCCCGCTCCTGATCGGCAACAGTGTGGAACTCCCGCTGTGCATGGTCGCCCTGATGAAACTGGGCGCGGTGTTCGTCCCCTGCGACCCGGCCTGGCCGGAGGAGCGGCTGCGCACCGTCCTGAAGGTACTCGATCCCCCGCTGTCACTGACCACCGGGCCCGTCGTCCGCACGGACCGGCCGTCCCGTGTCGTCTCCCACCGGACCATCACCCCACGCACCGAACGCCCCGGGCCACGGCCCGCCGCCGGGCGTCCGGTGTACGGCGTCTTCACCTCCGGCACCACCGGCGTCCCGAAGTGCGCCGTCAACCTGCACGGCGGACTGACCAACCGGTTCCGTTTCATGTCCCGCCACTTCGGCGCCACCGGCGACGAAGTGGTGCTGCAGAACAGCCGCCACACCTTCGACTCCGCGATCTGGCAACTGCTGTGGCCCTTGACGACGGGCGGCCGCACGATCATCCCCGAGCAGGGCGAGTTCCTCGATCTCGAACGGACCGTGGACACCATCGCCCGGTACGGGGTGACCGTCACCGACTTCGTGCCGGCGATCCTCGGCATGCTGGTGGCCCTGCTGGAGGCCGAGCCGGCACATGTCGCCGAGATCGCCTCGCTGCGCCATCTGGTCGTCGGCGGCGAGGAGATCATCCCGCACGCCGTGCACCGGCTGAGGGAACTGGTGCCGGGGCTCGGCATCACCAACGGGTACGGGCCGTCCGAGGCGAGCATCGGCATGGTCTTCCACCGCGTCGACGGCACCGAGGGCGACCACATCCCGCTCGGGCGGCCCATCGACAACTGTTACGCCGTCATCGACGGGGCGAACGCCGACGGCATCGGGGAGATCCTCATCGGGGGTGCCTGCCTGGGCGCCGGATACCTCGGCGATCCGGACCGCACCGCCGAGGCGTTCGTCCCCAACACCTCCCCCGGCGTCCCCGGCGAGCGGTTGTACCGCACCGGTGACCTCGGATGGTTCGACGACGCGGGGCTCCTGCGCTTCGCCGGGCGCCGGGACCGGCAGGCCCAGGTCGACGGCGTACGGATCGAACTCCGCGAGATCGAGACGACCGCCGAGGCCTGTCCCGGCGTCATCCAGGCCAAGGCGCTGACGCTGCGGCGGTCCGGCCGCACCCGGCTGGTCGTGGCCGCAGCGTCCGAGGAGGGCACGACCCCGGCGACGCTCCGCGGGCATCTTGCGTCCGTGCTGCCGCGTATCCAGGTGCCGCAACACTGTTTCGTGCTGCAGGCACTGCCGCTCACCGACAACGGCAAGGTCGACCTGCGGGCGCTGCGCACGATCGTGGAGGAGAAGCTGGAGTCCGGCGCGGGTACCGGCCCCGGTTCCGACCCCGGCGGCACGGCCGGGCCCACCCGCGCCGAGCGGGTCGCCGGGGTCATGGGCGCCGTGCTCGGCCTGCCCGGCTTCGGCGTCCGGGACGACTTCCTCGACCACGGCGGGGACTCCCTCACCGCGCTGACCGCCGCCCTGCGCATCCGGGAGACGCTCGGCCTGCGCGTCGGCATCTCCGACCTCTACGCGCACCGCACACCGCTGGCGCTCGCCGCCGCCGTCCCGGACGACCGGACCCCGGACACCTCCACCGCCGACGACGCCGCCCTGATGGAGCGCGACGCCGAACTGCCGGAGGAGCTGGCCGCGTCGGCCCGCCGGGCAACGGGCAGCCGCCCGGCCGTGCCACCCCGCACCGTGCTGGTCACCGGGGCCACCGGCTTCGTGGGAGCCAGGGCCGTACACCGACTGCTGACGGCCACCGGGGCGCGGGTGGTGTGTGTGGTGCGGGCCCGCGACGACGCGCACGCCGGACTTCGGCTCGTCGAAGCCCTGCGCGCGCAGGGCCTGTGGGACGAGACAATGGCCGGACGGCTCGACGCCCGGCGCGGCGACCTCGCCCGGGCCCGGTTCGGCTGGACGCGGGAGGTCTGGGAGTCGTACGCCGACCGGTGCGACGCCGTCCTGCACATCGGGGCGCTCGTCAACTTCCTGCTCGACTACCGGGCCCACCGCCCGGCCAATGTCGCCGGCACGGTCGAGGTGCTGCGGTTCGCGCTGTCCGGGCGGGCCAAGGCGCTGCACCACGTCTCGACCCTCGGTGTACTCGACCGGCAGGCGGCCCGCGCGGGGGGCCGCCTCGGCGAGGACTTCGATCCCACGGAGGCGGTCCCGCCGACGAGCGGCTACAGCCGCTCGAAGTGGGTCGCGGAGCGACTGGTGCTCGCGGCCGGGCGGCTCGGCGCGCCGGTGACCCTCTACCGGCTCGGCGAGATCATGCCGGCCGCCGACAACGGCGTACCGAATCCGAAGGCGCTGACGCATCTGCTGCTGTCGGCGTTCCTCCGGCTGGGTCTGCGGCCCGACGTGCCCATGCGGTCGGACTACACGCCCGTGGACGAGACGGCCGCGCGGCTGGTGGCCGGGCTCGCGGAACCCGCCGAGGGTGCCGTCCACCATGTGTTCCGGGACGGCGGTGTGGACTTCGCCGCGATCGGTCTCGCGCGGGGCGAACGGACCGTGCCGCCCGCGGAGTTCATGGCGGCGCTGCGGGCCGCCGCCGACGAGGACGAGGGTTCCGCCGCGGCCGTGCTGGCCGCCGTGCTGACCATGCTGCCCGCCTCCGGGCGCGACGGCACGCCGGACTTCCGGCGGCTGCTGACCGACAACCCCGGCCTGTTCACCCGCGACTCCTGTACGGCGCTCGATGCCCGGCACGGCGTGCGGGAACCGCCGCTGGAGGCGGCCCTGGCCGCCTACCGCACCACCCTCACCCACTGAAACGAGAGGACGACATGCGCCATCGCACCATGGGCCGGCTCGGCTGGCAGGTCAGCGAGATCGGCTACGGCATGTGGGGCATCGGCGGCGGCCCCGGCGGGTTCACCGGCTGGGACTACGACACGGCGCCCGACTGTCTGGACCTGGCGGTGGAGGAGGGCTGCACCTTCTTCGACACCGCCTGGGTCTACGGCCGGGGCGTGAGCGAGCAACTGCTCGGCGCCCTGCTGCGCCGGCGTCCGGACCGGCGCCTCCGCGTCGCCACCAAGGTCCCGCCGCTCAACCGTGAGTGGCCGCCCGGCCCGCAGGACACCCTCGACGACGTCTTCCCGCCCGGCCACATCCGGGAATACGTGCACCGCAGCCTGGAGAACCTCGGCACGGACCGTATCGACCTGCTGCAGTTCCACGTCTGGGAGGACCGCTGGAGCGACGACGAGCGGTGGCAGCGAGTCATCGCCGACCTCAAGGCGGAGGGCGTCATCGAGGGCTTCGGCATCAGCGTCAACCGCTGGGAACCGGCCAACTGCCTGCGCGCGATCGACACCGGACTCGTCGACGTCATCCAGGTGATCTACAACATCTTCGACCAGGCCCCGGAGGACGAACTGTTCGAGCGGGCGCTGCGCGACGACATCGGCATCATCGCCCGCGTCCCCTTCGACGAGGGCGGCCTCACCGGCCGGCTCACCCGGGACACGACGTTCCCCGAAGAGGACTGGCGCGCCGTCTACTTCGGCCCGGAGAACCTCGGCCCGACCGTCGAACGCGCCGATCTCCTCAAGAAGATCCTCCCAGTCGGCGTCACCCTGCCCGAGCTCGCGCTCCGCTTCATCCTGCACCACCCCGCCGTCAGCACGGTCATCCCGGGCATGCGCACCCCCGAGCACGCACGCGCCAATCTGGCCGTCTCCGGAGCCCCGCCGCTCGACCCGGCGCTGCTGGCGGAACTGCGCGAGCACCGCTGGGACCGGCAGCCGACGGCATGGTCGATGTGACCGGGACCCCAGCCCCGCGAGCGACGCCGCGCCCGACCGTCATCGCGATGTGGGCGCACCCGCGCGCGGTCTCCACCGCCTTCCTCCGCATGATGATCGAGCGCGGTGACCTCACCGTCGTGCACGAACCGCTGGTGCTGCTCACCGACCACGGCGAAGTGTCCGTCCCGGACCCGGACGGCGGGGAGGCGACACTGCGCGACCCCGGCGAGCTGCTGGCCCACCTCGCGCGGCTCGGCACGCGCCGGCCCGTGTTCTTCAAGGACACCCTCGAATACCACTACCGGCATCTCTTCGACCATCCGGAGCGGATCGCCGGGTTCGAGCACACTTTCATCGTCCGCCATCCGGCCCGCACCATCGCCTCGCACCACGCGGTCAAGCCCGAACTGGCGTGCCACGAGGTCGGTTACGAGCACCAGTACGCCCTCTACGAGCTGGCCTGGAAGATCACCGGCCGACGCCCGGTGGTCGTCACCGCGGAGCGGCTGCTCGCCGACCCGGCGGCGGTCGTCTCGGCGTACTGCGAGCGGGTCGGGCTGCCGTTCCTGCCCCAGGCGTTGAACTGGCAACCCGGAGAGCGCTCCGAGTGGCGGCAGAACCGGCGCTGGCACCTCGACGCCATCGCCAGCGCGGGGTTCCGCGCTCCGGAGAAGGAGTACGCCGTCACCGTCGACAACGACGCACGGCTGCGCGGCTTCTACGAGCACCATCTCCCGTACTACGAGCGCCTGGTCGAGCACGCGCTCTGATGCCCACCCCGATCCCAAGGACGTACGCCCTGATGACGACCACCGGCTCGACGACCACCGCTTCCCCGGGCGAGCAGTTCGCCCGGGCCTTCGCCGAGGACCCGGACAAGGCCGAGGTCCGGTTCGACTACACCATCACCGACTCCTTCCAGCCCGGGAAGGACCGGCCGCGGCTGACCGCCCGCAATCTGTTCAAGAAGCAGCGTGTCACGACGGAGACCGTCCGGTCGTGGTTCGAGACCCGGCCCCCTGTGCCGGGGGCGTCGGGCGGACTGCGGGAGAGCGCGTACCGCTTCGAGGCGGCCACCTACGGAGTGCGGCCGATCACCGCCTGGGTGCAGATACCCGAGGCACTCGCCGGACAGCCCGACGCGCTGGCCCAGTTCATCGACCACCGGCTCATGGTCCGCCTCGGCACCGCGGAGAACCGCGCCCTGACCCGGGACATCGTGGACCACCCGGATGTGGCCACGCTGCCGTACACCGGCTCCTACGCCGCCGGGGTGCTCGCCGCCTTCAACGAGATAGAGCAGCAGGGCGGCACCGGCCACGCCCTGATGATCAACCCGCAGGACTACTACGGGGAGTTGGTGGGCGCCGGCAGCCTCCTCGCCGACCTCGCCCGCGAGCAGGTGATGGTCTGCCGCCACCGGCATGTGGCGCCAGGATCCGCGCTGGTCGGCGACTTCGCGATGGCCGCACGGCTGCTGGAGGCCGGCCGCTCGGTGATCAAGGTCGCGGAGGCCCCGCCCGGCGTCTTCGAGCGGCCGGGCACGGCGGTCTGCGCCGAGGTCCACGAGAGCGTCGCCGTGCGACAGCCGACCCACTTCTTCCACGCGGTACGCGCCTGAGCGGACTCCCGTCAGCGTCAGGTGCTGGCTCCGTCCAGGCCGTTGCCGGGCTGTTCTCCTGGGGGACCTGGCGGTGCTCCGTCGGGTCCCCGCCACTGCTTCGCCAGCGGCGACGCCGACGTCGGCCAGTGCGGGGACCCCGTGCTGCTCGACCTCCGCTCTACTCTCTTGTGGTTACTCGGGAACTGTCGGAGAGTGGCTGCCGAACGGGACGAACGCACTTTCGGTGACTGGGGAACGTGATGGGGACCAAGCAAGAGCTCAAGGGCCTGCCCGAGGACGCGGACCTCAGGCGCGCGGACTCCCTGGCGCGGGAGATCTTCTCGGATGTCGCCAACAAGTGGGCACTCCTGATCATCGAGGCGCTCGGCGAACGCACCCTGCGCTTCAGCGAGTTGCGCAACGAGGTCGAGGGCGTCAGCCACAAGATGCTCACCCAGAACCTGCGCATGCTCGAACGCAACGGCCTGGTCGACCGCAAGGTGCACCCCACCGTGCCACCACGGGTCGAGTACACCCTCACCGAGCCGGGCCGCGCCCTGCGCACCACCGTCGACGCCCTCTGCGGCTGGACGCACCAGCACCTCGGCCACATCGAGAACGCCCGCCACCGCTTCGACACCTGACGGGCGTCCAGCACCCCGGCCGGGTTCTGGGCTTCGGGCGGCCCACCGGCCACGCTCTCCGGACAGCCGCTCACATCGCGCCCGGCGGTGTGCTGGTCTTCAGCGACGCGGTCGACCTGACGAGCGGGTTGACGCGAGGCACCCCGACTCGTCTTGGCCGGACGCCCCCATCGCCACCTCGCCGGACACACCGTTGTGACGGCACGGCGAGGCCGGTCCATGCCTGTTGTGTGGATCGTGCGTGCGCTATAAACAGGCCGGTGACATTGATCGTTGAGCGAACCGACGCACGTACGTGGCCCGACGAGCAGATACGAGAGCTCTTCAGTGAGGGCTTCCCGGAGTTCATCACAGCCGATCGGCTGGCCAAGCAGTACATCGGAAGGATCAGGGAGTGGTTCGCCGACCTCGACCTCACGCTGGTGGACGAGCACGGCATTCCTGTCGCGGCCGGCTGGGGCATACCGATCCGCTGGGACGGGCGTACGGAGACACTCCCCTCGGGCTACACCCAGGCGACCATCCGCGCCGTGGAGGGCCGAGAACAGGGCATCGCCCCCGACACCTTGGTGATCTGCGGGGCGATCGTCTCCCCGTCACTCAAAGGTCGCGGCCTGGCCGGGGAGACACTCACCGCACTGCGTCGGCTCGCCGAGGAGGCCGGGTGGCCACATGTCATCGCGCCGGTACGCCCGACGTCGAAGGCCAGCTATCCCCTGACCTCCATCGAGACGTTCATGAAGTGGACCCGCGAGGATGGTACGGCCCTCGATCCATGGGTCCGGACGCACCAGCGTCTCGGAGCACGCATCCTCGCGGCGGCTCCCGAGTCGCAGACCATGACCGGCACGATCGCCGAGTGGGAGCGGTGGACCGGCATGGTGTTTCCCGAATCGGGTGACTACGTCATCCCAGACGGGTTGAGTCCGCTTAGGATCGACCGTTCCGACGATCAGGGCACCTATGTGGAGCCCAACATCTGGATGCGGCACCTCTGAGCACTGGACGACACGATGCTCATGCGGCCCCGATCCGGGGCCTGAACTGACGCAGCCTCAGCCGCACAGGGAGTGCCTCATGCCCTCCGGGTCACGGGCGGCGCGCCACCTCGGCAACAGAGATTCGCCACCGGCACCGGTCGGCGTCATGGTGGCTGGTGGCGGCCTGCGACGATGAGACCGCAGCAGGCCGCCACCGGCCACGACGGGATCCCCGGGGCGAGCGGCTACGGATCGGCGCGCCGACCGAGTGAGCCGGGCCGGCCTCTCAGCCGGACATGGCCTTCCCGGCCCGCTTCTCCAGTTCCTCCGGGGGGACGTCCTCCACATGTGTGGCGACGTGCCACCGATGACCGAAGGGGTCCTCGAACTGCCCGACCCGGTCGCCGTAGAACTCGTCCTTGACCGCGCTCAGCTCCGTCGCGCCCCTGGCGAGGGCCTCGGCGAAGACCGCGTCCACGTCCTCGACGTACACGTACAGGTTCACCGGCGTGCCGCCGAGCGACTTCGGCCCGCGGAACCCCAGGTCCGGGAACTCGTCCGCGACCATGACGATCGAGTTGCCGATCCCCAGCTCGGCGTGATGGACCCTGCCGTCGGGTCCCGCCATCCGCATGCGTTCCGTGGCGCCCAGGACAGCGACGTAGAAGTCGATCCCGGCCGCCGCACCGTCGACACAGATGTACGGCGTGACACGCGGATACTCCTCGGAAAAGGGCTTCACACTCACTGTCTGCCACCTTCCGGTCAGCGAGGACCGTGCCCGGGGACGTGTGACGGTCCTCGCCGCCACCCGGCATGCCGGCCACCCCGACGAACGCCGAGACGCAGCCAAGCCTGGCACTCATCACCGGCCCACGCAGCCCGACGGCCAGTCCCGTTGGTACCGGCCCGGGTGCGCTCCGGCCCGGAGCCACGTCGCCCGATGCCACTCCGGCCGATGCCACTCCGGCCCGGGTGCCGGGCATCGGCCCCCCGATGCATCGGCCGACGTCCCAGCCTCGGACTTTCGGCCGACCGCTCCCCGCCGGAACCGACGAGTCCTGACCGATCGGCCGAGGTCGGGGCCCGGGGCGCGACGGGAGATTGGAGCCTTCTTCCTTCCCGTCCGTCAGGAGCACGGCCATGCCGCTTCAGCCACCCCTCGCCGCGCCCCCGCGTCCGGTCGTTTCCGGTGCTTCCTCGGGCGATGGCGCACCGGCCGCTGGTCGGAGAGGTCGGTGGGAGGGGGTGCGCCGGGACCGTGTCCACTGGGTCTACTGGTCGGTGTGCGCGGGGTTCGCGCTGATGCTGGCGGTGGTCACGACGATCCAGGAGCATCGGGTGTGGGGCGGGTGCGCGGCCGTCGGCTACGGCGCCGCGGCCCTGCTGACCCGTCGGGCCCCGCGTTCCTGGAGCAGGACCGGCGCGATCGCGGCGCTCGTGGGGGCGGTGGGCGTTCCGCTGGCCGTGCTGATGGTGCTGGGGGTGGCTCAGCCCGAGGTCGGTGTCGTCGAACACTCGGCCGGTCTGCTCCTCGGTTCCGGCAGCCCCTACGCGGCGCACCCGCTGCGGGTCGACGACTTCAACCCGTATCTGCCGGGCATGGCGATCTTCGGACTGCCTCACGTGCTGCTGGGCGGGACACCGCTCGGTGACGCCCGGTTCTGGTTCGCCGGGGCCTTCCTGGTGACCATGGCGCTCGCCGTCCGCCATGGAGCTGCCGGGCGCGGGCCCGTCGCGGCGGGCCGGACGAGGCGACCGAACACCGTGCTGCTGCTGGTGGGCTTTCCGGCGGTCGCCCTGCCGCTGGCGGTGGGCGGGGTCGACCTGCCGGTGATCGGACTGATGTGTCTGGCACTCGCGCTCGCGGGACTCGGTGGATCCGGGACGGCGGCGGGTCTGGCCATGGGAGCGGCGGCGGCGCTGAAGTGGACCGCCTGGCCCCTGCTGCCCGTGGGCCTGGCGCTGGTCGCGGTCACGGCGGGCCGCAGGGCCGCCGCCCGCGCGGGTCTCGTCGCCCTCGGTGTGGCGGGTCTCGTGGTGGTGCCCGTGGCGTTGGTCAATCCCCGGGCGTTCACCGAGCACGTGGTGCTCTTTCCCCTCGGCGCGGCCGGCGTGACATCGCCGGCGACCAGTCCGCTGCCCGGGTATCTGCTGGCCACGTATGTGCGGGGTGGGCGTGCCGTCGCGGTCGCGGCGCTCGTGACGACCGCCGTAGCGATGGCGGTCTCACTGGTCGTGCGTCCGCCGCGCACCGTCGTCGCCGCGGCGGACCGGCTGGCGCTCGGACTCGGCCTGGCCATGTGCCTCATGCCGGCCACCCGCTTCGGATACCTGGTCTACCCACTGCTCCTGGCCGCGTGGTTCCGCCAGGACAGGACAACGCCGGTGACCGGCTCCGCGCACACCACCGCACCGCGCCGCGCCGACGGCGGCGCCGGACCTCACCCCGGTGCAGGGGCGCATGGCCGGAGGACGAGTGAGAGCAGGGCCGCATGACGATCCGCGTGGTCCTCGTCGACGACCAGGACATGGTGCGCTCGGTGTTCGCCGTCCTGCCGGCCGCGCAGGGCGACATCGACGTGATGGGTGAGGCCGCCTACGGCCGTCGAGGCGTCGAGGCCGCCGTACGCACCCCGACGTGGTGCCGATGGACATGTGTGCGCCGCTGTTCCTGTGAGAGGTTCGCCCGCGCGCACACTTGTGTGACCGCCCGCCCGGGGTCAACCACGTACGGGGCGTTCGGTGGTGGCGGAAGACCTGTGCGGCCGGGTCCGACGGTCGTGGCCCGGACATCGTCGCCGTCGGCGGTCGCAAGGAAAGGTGCTGTCCGCGCCGAAAGAGACGCGATGGTGAGTACCATCCGCACACAGCGTCATTCGTTTGCCGGGAGGAACTGCCATGACCGAAACACCGTCGGAGACAACCGATCTCAAGGCGCAGTACACCGCCCAGGTCGCCGCCGACCTTGAGCGCAACGCCAAGGAGCAGGACCGTCTCCGTGCGGAGATCGACGCCCTGCAGGAGCAACTCCAGGGCATGCAGCGGGATCAGAGCGTGCTGGTGAACATGCAGCAGGCCCTCGGTGTCGTGACACCTGAGGCCGCTCCCGAGGCCGAAGGGGTCGCGGCACCTTCCGTACCCCGGCAGAAGGCCGCCACCACCTCGGAAACAGGCAAGCGAACCCGCGCGAAGAAGGCCACTCCCCCTCCCCCGCAGGGCGGCAAGCAGACGAAGAAGTCCGCCGCCGCCAAGACCACGGCCCCCACGAAGGCCCAGCCCACCCTCGTCGAGCTCATCCGCCGCCACCTCACCGAACAGAGCGAACCGCGCTCCGCCGCCGAGGTCGCCGCCGCGCTCACCCAGGCTCACCCCGACCGCCGTATCCAGACCAACGTCGTGCGCACCACCCTCGAAGGGCTGGTGGCCAAGAGCAACGCCCAGCGCACCAGGCAGGGTTCGTCCGTCTACTACACCGCTCCCGACGCACAGGAGCCGAGCACATCACCCCAGGCCGAGTCCGAGTCCGAGTCCGCGCAAGCGAAGGGCTGAGGCTGGGCCCTCCACTCCCCGGAGAAGTGGCCTGGGGCCGCACCGAGCAGGCCGTATGCTCGCGTAAGTCACGCAACCTGCTGCGACAAGGGTTCCGAGCATGCGCGGTAACGATGAGGGGTCGACGACGTCCCCAGGGGACCGGCCGAGCGTTCTCGTCGTGGCGGGCGATCCCCAGGACGTCGAGGGACTCACCCGGGTACTGGAGCCGGCGGGCTACCGCGTCGACACGGCGGGCGGTGCCGCCGAGGGGGTGGCACGGCTCAGGCGGGCCGGGTTCGATCTGATGGTCTGGGACGCCACTCTGCCGGAGAACAAGGATCTCACCCGGGGTCGCCGTCTCGTCCTGGACCACCGACCGGCGTCGTCGACACCCCGCAGGGCCGGCAGGAGGCGGCCAACCATCCGTCGATGCGGCGGCTGATCGACGCCACGCCCCTCGGCCGCACCGGCCGGTCGGAGGAGATGGCCTCCGTCGTCGCCTTCCTGCTGTCGGACGAGGCGAGCTTCCTCAGCGGCGTCGACATCCTGGTCGACGGCGGCGTCTACGCGGCCGTACGTGACCGCTGACCCGACGCTTTGGTGAGTAAGGGCCGAACACACCCGGCCCTGACCCGCCGCGCTACAGGGCCATCAGACCGGCGGTCGTCTCCTTGAAACCGCAGGCATCGACGTAGAACGGCCGCAGGTGCTCCTCGAAGTCGACGTGGAGCCATGCGCACTGTGCGGCACGGGCTTCACGAGCTGCGGCGGCGACCAGCGCGGCGCCCACACCTTCCGCGCGGCGATGCCGGGCGACCACCGTGTCCAGAAGGAAGGCATGGACGCCACCGTCCCAGACGACGTTGACGAAGCCGATCAGGGAGCCGTCCTCCCACGCGCAGACCCAGCCGAGGCTGTGGCGCTCAAGTCGTCCTCGCCAGTCGGTCTGAGCGACCGGGTGGCCGAAGCCGTCGGCGTGGAGCGCGTTGAGGGCGCTGTTGGCGAAGTCGCCTCGCCACTCATACGTGATCGTCATTCCGCAATCGTTCCACCCCGGTCGGGGCACGCGCCCCCAGAACGAGTTGGTTCGCCGATCGCGAGGCCGACCCCACCGAAGACGACGGTCGCGCCGACGTACACGGGTAGCGCGATCCGCTTACCGGGGAGGCAATCGCGAGGTGGCCGAGAGCCGTGCGCCACGGGGAGGCCCCGGGGCGCAGGGCTCTCGGTAGCTGGTCACCTCCGGTGTCCGGCCTGGCCTTCGCTCAGGACGACGGCGCTCGTGCGGTTGGTGTGGGCGTCCTGCAGGCAGCCACGCAGGCGCAGCACGTCGTGGGACGGCAGGGCGGGGCGGATGAGTGTGGTGGAGACACCGTCGTCCACGCGGCTCAGCGTGGCGTCCTCGTTCCGGGCGGCGCTGGAGCGGCGGCATGTCTCCCATAGGTCCGCCGCGGCGAGTTGCACAGCCCGGGGGCTCTGGTCGCCGTAGGTCTCGACACGGAACACCACGGTGGTGCTCGCAGCCTCGGCACCGGGTCACGGGGCTGTTCGAGCCGCTTGCGCACTTCCTCGATGCGGGCGTCGGACTGCTCCAGCCGACCCTGCAGTCGGGTCAGGCGGTGAGCAGCACTCGTCCCGGCCGCGCACATCCAGCAACGACTCGAACCGCCCCGCCATGGAGGACTCCTCGGTGCCCCGTACACGGAGGAGGAGCATACGACCAGTGGGCGCTCCCGCCCCTCGGGGCCGGCCAGTGCCCGACAGGCGGCGCGCACGGCGTCATCCCCGGCGGCCGCCCGGGGCGCCCGATGGACGGGCACCAGCACGAACCCGGCAGCGGGCAGCCCCGCGACGGCGGCACCCGCCAGATTGGCGGCCTTCGCTCCAGTGACGGCCGCGTCCTCGACGTCTTCGGCGTCTTCGGCGTCCGGCGGTACGACCGCCGGTTCCGCACCTGTGACCGCCAAGGCCATCAGGACGTACCAACCCGCACGGACACCCGGCAGCGCCAAGTAGTCGACGATCAGGTGGCCGTTTCGGCGAACTGGTTGGTGTCGAAGAGCTGGTTGATGTGGCCACCGAGTTCGGACCAGTGGTGTCCGGAGAGTTCGCCGGCGGCGCGGGCGTCACCGCCGGCGCAGACGTCGATGAGTTCGTCGTGGTGCTCGATGGTGTTGCGGCCGCCGAGCAGCGTGGAGAACTTGCGGTAGAGGATGCGGTGGATCTGCGGGTGGAGCTGCTCGACGATCCGGCTGAGCACGGGGTTGTCCGCAGCCGCGATGGGGATGGCGTGGAAGCGGTCGTCGGCGGCGAGTGCGGCGGTGGTGTCGTTGGCGGCGACCGCACGTTCGAACGCGCGGTTGGCTTCGCGCATCCGCCGCAGGTCCTGTTCGGTCATAACCGGAACCGCTGTCTCGATGGCGAGTTGATCGAGGGAGCGCAGGACGGCGAGGGTCTTTTCGACATCACGGCGGTTGAGGGTGGTGATACGGGTGTAGACGCCGGGCTTGGACTCGACCAGGCCGATGTCGGCGAGCCGGGCGAGCGCCTCGCGCACCGGAGTGCGGCTGAGGCCGAGGCGCTCGGCGAGCTCACCGTCCCTGACCTTCTCGCCCGGGGGAAGTTCACCGCGCACGATGGAGTCGCGCAGGCGGTGGAACACCTCGTCGCTGAGGAGGCGGCGAGAGACAGGGCGGTCAAGTGACATATTGCGTACAGTACATCGCCACTCACTCGCCCCGTACGGTCTCTCGCCGTAAGGCGTCCTGTACGGCTTCCTGTACGACTTCCTGTACGGCTCCGCCTTCGGCCAAGGCCCGGCGGACCAGGGCCTGGGCCAGCACGAGCGCCGGATCGACGAGGGGTACGGCCACGGCGTCCACGGGAAGCCCGAGGGGGATCTCGGTGCAGCCGGCGATCACCGCTTGCGCGCCCTGCTCGGTCAGGCGCTGTGCGGCGCGGGCCAGCGACGCGGTCGTCGCGTCGTCGCGGGCGCCTGCTTTCACCGCGCGGATGGCGGTCATGACCTCATGTTCCTGGACAATGTCGTCGGGCAGGATGAGGCGGATCCCGAAGCGGTCCAGCCACTCCTGGTAGAGGCCCGCACGGACGGTGCCCGTGGTCGCGAGCAGTCCGGCGGTGTGGATGCGCGGGCTCAGCAGGGTGAGATGCCGGGCGACTTCTCCGATCATGTGGACGATGGGCAGGCCGACATGGTCGGCGATGCGCGGGACGAAGGCGTGCGCGGTGTTGCACGGGATGGCGATGACGGTGGCGCCGGCCTCGCGCAGGACACGGCTGCCGTCGAGCAGCCAGGGAGTGGGGTCGGGGCCGTCACCCAGCAGGGCCTCGGTGCGGTCGGGGATGGTCGGGTCGGACCAGATGACCGCACGAAGGTGGTCCTGGTCGCTGGAACCGGGCGTCATGGAGACCAGCTTGGCGTAGAAGTCGGCCGTGGCGGCCGGGCCCATGCCGCCCAGGATGCCGATGATCTCAGTGGCGCGGGCGGGGGTGTGGGCGGGGGCGCTGGTGGGGGCAGTCACTGGACGGGTTCCTTCTGCAGGGCCTCGACCTCGGGCTGGGCCGGGGTAGGGGCGGCCTCGCCGGTGCCGCGTTTGGCTTCGCGCCGGTTCTCGGAGCTGTCGACGACGGCGGCTGCGAGGGAGTTGCCGATGACGTTCACGCCGGTGCGGGCCATGTCGACGATGAAGTCCACGCCGAGGAGCAGTGCGACGCCTTCGGCGGGCAGGCCGATGGAGTTGCCGGCGGCGAGGAGGACGACGATGGAGGCCGAGGCGACGCCGGCCATGCCCTTGGAGAGGATCACCAGCACGCCGACCATGAGCAGCAGGGCGGGCAGGGAGGTGTCGGCGCCGTAGGCGTTGGCGAGGAAGACCAGGGCGGCGGCCTGGTAGAGAACGGAGCCGTCGGTGTTGAAGGAGTAGCCGAGGGGGACGACGAACGAGGTCGTGGAGCGGCTGAGGCCGAACGCCTCCAGCTTGCCCATCAGCGGGGCCAGCACCGATTCGGAACTGCGGGTGACGAAGGCGATCCCGGCCAGACCGGCGATGGACTTCAGCAGGTGGACGTAGCGGACGCGGTAGATCGCGGCGATGAGCGGGAAGAGCACGCCGACGACGATGGCCAGTCCCGCGTAGACGACGGCGATGAAGCCCATCAGGCTGCGCAGGTTGCCGAAGCCGTAGTGGGCGACGTCGTAGGAGATGAAGCCGAGCACACCGAGCGGGGCGATCCGGATGACGTAGCCGACGACCTTGAACATCACCGAGGCGACGGACTCCAGCACGGCGGCGAAGGGCTCGGACTTCTCCCCGATCGCGGCCATCGCGACGCCCACGAGGAGGGCGAAGACGATCGCGCCGAGCAGGTTGCCCTCGCCGAACGCGGCGAAGATGTTCTTCGGGAAGGCGTGCAGGACCAGTTCGTGGAAGTCGACGCCCTGGCTCAGGCCGTCCAGGTCCTTGGCGTCGGAACCCTCGACGGGGGCGCCCTTGCCGATGCCCGTGAACTTGGCCAGGCCCACCGCGATCAGCAGGATGAGGGTGGTGACGATCTCGAAGTAGAGGATCGCCTTGCCGGCGATGCGGCCGACCTTCTTGACCGACTCCATGCGGGCGATGCCCAGCACGATCAACGGGAAGACCAGGGGCAGGACCACGACCTGCACCATGTTGAGGAACACGTCTCCGAGGATCTTCATCTGCTCGCCCGCGGAGGGGGCGAGGGATCCGATGAGGGCTCCGAGACCGACGGCGACGATCGACTGGATCCCGATCGGCATCCGCAGACATCGCCGCAGGAATCCCGAGGGCCGGGGCGATGGGGTGGCCGGGTCGGCGGGGCGGGGACGAGCGGTGTTCACGAGAAGACCTCCTGCCATACGCAATATATTGCGTTCTGCATGTTGGTCGGTAACACTGAAGCCGGAGGCGGTGGCCTGTCAAGGGGTCCCACGTCGGCAGCCCGCCTCATGTCCGGCGGCAGGAGACGAGGAGCATCAGATGGCGCGGACCACACGCATCGAGCACGACCTGGTCGGAGACAAGGAGGTGCCCGCCGACGCCTACTACGGCGTGCACACCGTGCGGGCCGTGGAGAACTTCACGATCACCGGATCGACCATCGCCCGGTTCCCCGACCTGATCGCCGCACTGGCCTCGGTCAAACAGGCGGCAGCACAGGCCAACCGCGAACTCGGCCTGCTGCCGCCGGACATCGCCGGAGCGGTCATCGACGCGTGCGAGGAGATCCGCGCCGGACGGCTGCACGACCAGTTCGTCGTCGACCCCGTCCAGGGCGGGGCCGGCACCTCGACGAACATGAACGCCAACGAGGTCATCGCCAACCGGGCCTTGGAAATCCTCGGCCATCCCCGCGGTTTCTACGACGTGATCCATCCCCTCGACCACGTCAACCTCGGCCAGAGCACCAACGACGTCTACCCCACCGCCGTACGTCTGGCGCTGGTCACCTCACTGCGCCGGCTCGGGGACTCCCTGGGGGCTCTGGCCACGGCCTTCACCGAGAAAGCGGCGGAGTTCGGCGGCATCCTGAAGATGGGCCGCACCCAGCTCCAGGACGCCGTCCCGATGACGCTGGGCCAGGAGTTCACCACCTACGCCGTCATGATCGAGGAGGACCGCCAGCGCCTCACCGAGGCCGCCGCCCTGCTGCTGGAGTCCAATCTCGGTGGCACCGCGATCGGCACCGGAATCAACGGCCACCCGCGCTACGCCGAACTCGCCTGTGCGTACCTCGCCGGGATCAGCGGCGAACCCGTGCGGCCCGCGGGCGACTTCATCGAGGCCACCCAGGACTGCGGAGCCTTCGTACAGCTCTCCGGCGTCCTCAAGCGCGTCGCCGTGAAGCTCTCCAAGACCTGCAACGACCTGCGCCTGACGTGCTCCGGCCCCACCACCGGACTCGGCGAGATCAACCTGCCGCCGGTGCAGGCGGGTTCGTCGATCATGCCCGGCAAGGTCAACCCGGTGATCCCCGAAGTCGTCAACCAGGTCGCCTTCGAGGTCATCGGCAACGACCTGACCGTCACCATGGCCGCCGAAGCGGGACAGCTCCAACTCAACGCCTTCGAACCCGTCATCGCCTACAGCCTGCTGCGCTCCCTGACCCATCTGCGCGCCGCCTGTGACGCCCTGGCCACCCGCTGCGTCCCCGGCATCACCGCCAACCGCGCACACCTCCACGACAGCGTCCACCGCTCCATCGGCCTCGTCACCGCGCTCGCCCCGCACATCGGCTACGCCGCCTCGACCACGCTGGCCCGCCGGGCCCTGGCCACCGGCCGTCCCATCAAGGACCTCGCCGCCGAGGCCGGCCTGCTCACCACCGACCAACTGGACACGATCCTCCGCCCGGAGAACCTCACCGGTCACTCCGCCCGTCCATCGGCGGAAGTCGTCCAGGCGTGAAGGGGAAGTCCGCCCAGTCCGGAATCGCAGCGCTACTCGGCCGGCCCTCGATCCCGGTCCACATTCGCGTGGGGGGCCTCAAACAGGGGGACCGTCCTGCGAGTTGGAGGGCCTGAACGTCGGCGCCACGCCGTCCGGCGGAGCACCGGCGTGCACACGCAGAGCGGCATGGACGGTTGCGGAGATATGACTCCGGTTGCGGTCGACGACGCGGTTTCCGAGGGGCTCGTCCATGACGCCGTTTCCGAGGGGCCCGTCCCTCCGTCTGCCGACTCAGTCGAGCGGGACGCCGGTGTGGTGCTCCAGGGCTTGGACGAGGCGTGCCTGGAAGGCTTCGTCCCGCGCCGCGGAGTGTGGTGTCTGGGTCCGTCGGTGGTACCAGTAGCCGCCGGTGTGCGGGGTCACGTCATGGTGGGTGGCGAGCCACGTCTGTGTCTGGTGCCCGGCCGCCAGGTCGTCCGATGCGCCGGCACCGCCCATGCGTGTGGGAACCCATCCGGGGTCGACCGCGTGGCTGGTGGTTCCTTCCCAGCGGGAGGCGCAGGCGAGCGCGAGGGCGGTGACCCACAGTTTGGTGTCGTCGTAGGAAGCGGTGCCCGCCGTCAGTCGGCGCAGGTCGGTGGAGCCGGTGCGGTGCATGGAACTGCTGAGGTAGATGAGCCTGGCCGGCTTGTCCATCAGAGCCGTCAGCAGGTAGGGCGCGACCGTGTTGACGGTGACCTGTTCGGGCGAGTTCAGGACGCCGGCGTTGTGGATGACGGTGTCGAAGCGGCCGAACTCGGCGGCCTGCCGGGCCACGTCGCGGATCTCGTCGACCTCGGCGAGATCCCCGGTGACGACGCCCTTCCACCAGCCGGTCTCACCGCCGCCGGTGAGGCGGGCCGGGTCGCGGACATGGGCGACCACGTCATGCCCTTGGCCGGCCAACGCCTCCGCCGTGTCGCGCCCGAGTCCGCTGGATGCCCCGGTCACCAGAACCAGTGCCATGTCAGTCATCTCCCGTCCGCATGTGCGTCGACGACGGCGCCCGTCCGGCCACTCCGGATCGCCGTCTCGACGACGTCCGGAACGGCTGCGGCCTCCCCCAGTATCACCGGTGGTGCGCACTCGCTCCGGTTCGTCTCCTCGACCGCTCGGTAGAAGTCCGGGCAGCAGCCGGGGAGCAGGGTGACGGGCTCCTTCTCGGTCATTTCGGCGGGGCGCTCGGAGGCCGAGGGGCAGAGACGGTGGCGGTGTCGTGGGTGGCTGCCCAGGAAGCGAGCAGGTGGAGGCCTTCCGCGGAGGGCGAGCCGGGTTCGGCGGTGTAGACGGTGAGGGTGAGACCGGGTTCGGCGGTCAGGGCCAGGGACTCCCAGGACAGGGTGAGTTCGCCGATGACCGGATGGTTGAAGCGCTTGGTGCCGGTGCCGTGGTGGGTGACGTTGTGGGCGCCCCAGCGGGAGCGGAAGGCGTCGCTCCGCGTGGAGAGCTCCCCCACCAGATCGTGGAGCTCCTTGTCGTGGGGATCGCGACCGGCTTCGGTACGCAGGATGTCCACGGTCATGCCGGAGGCGAGGTCCCAGTCCGGGTAGAAGCGCCGGGCCGCGGGATCGAGGAACTGATAGCGGGCGAAGTTCGGCGGCTTCGTGCCGCCGTCGTAGAGGTCACCGAAGAAGGCGCGGGCGAGCTGGTTGGCGGCGAGCAGGTCCAGGCGGCCGTTGATGACGACCGCGGGGCCGGCGGTGACGGCATCCAAGGTCCATTGCAGGCTCTGGCGCAGGGTCCGCTCCTTGCCGGAGCGCCGTCGGGGGCGGGCGAGGGAGTCGGAACCTTCCTGGGCCTGGGCCAGGTGCAGCAGGTGGACGCGTTCGGCGTCATCCAGCCGGAGGGCTCGGGCGACGGCTTCGAGCACGTTGGGCGAGACACCGGCGAGGTTCCCGCGCTCCAGCTTGGCGTAGTACTCCACGCTCACATCGGCCAGCGCGGCGACCTCGCTACGACGCAGACCGGTCACCCGGCGCCGGGAACCGGCCGGCAGCCCCACCTGCTGCGGAGTGATCTTGGCTCGCCGCGAGGTCAGAAACTCGCGGACTTCGTCACGGTTGTCCACACCCTGACCGTACGACCGAGTCCGGCGGATTGGGATGTACTGCCAGTACACCCCTCATCAGTAACTGGCTGCCCTCACGCGATGGGGGTTGCCTGGACGCCGTGGTGCTGACGAGTCGCCGTCACCCGAACAGCGGTGACGACGAGCGCTCCACACCTGGACGGTGCGGTTCCCCCGAAGAGGATTCGGCGCCGCAGGCGCTGGTACACGCGAAGCAAGTGAAGCAAGTGAAGCACGTGGAGCAAGGAAGGCAAGGAGCGTCAGGTATGCGTGGAGTGGTGATGTACAAGGCCGGCGACGTGAGGGTGGAGGAGCGTGACGATCCGAAGATCGTCGAGCCCACCGACGCGGTCATCCGGCTGACCGCGACCTGTATCTGCGGGTCGGACCTGTGGCCCTACCGGGGGATCGAGCCCGTCGACCACACGGCCATGGGGCACGAGTACGTGGGCGTGGTCGAGGAAGTCGGCTCCGACGTGAAGAACGTCAAGGTGGGCGACTTCGTCGTCGGGTCGTTCGTGATCTCCGACAACACCTGCGAGATCTGCCGCTCGGGCTACCAGTCGGGCTGCGTGCACCGGGAGTTCGTGGCGCAGTCGGTCGGCACCCAGGCGGAGAAGGCCCGCATCCCCCACGCGGACGGCACTCTCGTCCCGACCCCGGGACAGCCGGACCCCGAGCTGATCCCCTCGCTGCTCGCCGCCTCCGACGTGCTCGGCACCGGCTGGTACGGCGCCGTCGCCGCCCAGGCCGGCCCGGGCAGGACGGTCGCGGTCGTCGGCGACGGCGCGGTCGGTCTGATGGCCGTCCTCGCCGCCAGGCAGCTGGGCGCCGAGCGGATCATCGCGATGTCCCGCCACCCCGAACGGCAGGAGCTGGCGCGGTTCTACGGCGCGACCGACATCGTCGAGGAGCGCGGTGACGCGGGCGTGGCGAAGATCAAGGAACTCACGGGAGGACTCGGCGCACACTCGGTGGTCGAGGCCGTCGGAACCGAACAGTCGACCATGCAGGCGATCGGCGCCACTCGCCCCGGTGGGCACATGGGCTTCGTCGGCGTCAACTACGACGTCTCCATCCCCGGCTTCGACCTCTTCCTCGCCGGCATTCACCTGGAGGGCGGTCCCGCCCCGGTGCGCCGCTTCCTGCCCGACCTGATCCAGCTCATCTGGGACCGCGAGATCGACCCGGGCAGGGTCTTCGACCTCACCCTGCCGCTGGAGCAGGCCGCGGAGGGCTACAAGGCCATGGACGAACGGCGCGCCACCAAGGTGCTCCTCACGTTCTGACCCGCCACCGCGCAGGGCCCCGGGAGCGGTCCCTGTTCTTGTTGAGGCGCGTCCCGTGATCTCCAGCTACTTGCTTACAGGTCGGGGCGGGAGGGCGGGGGTGCGGTCGAGCCGCGGAGGACGAGTTCGACCGGTAGCTCGCTCGCGGGAGGCAGATCGGTGTCGGGCGTCTCGATGGCGTGGACGAGGAGCCTGATTCCCTCTCGTGCCGCCTCGTCGAAGGGCTGTCGCACAGTGGTCAGGGGCGGGGTGACGTAGGCGAAGACGGGGTTGCCGTCGAAGCCCACGACGCTGATGTCCTCCGGCACCCGCCGGCCGGCTTCCCGCAGCGCGTGGATCAGACCGATCGCCATCTCGTCGCCCGCCGCGAACACCGCCGTCACCGAGCCGTCCGCAGCCAGCTCACGGCCCGCCGCGTAGCCGGACTCGGGTGACCAGTCGCCTTCGAGCGCGGGAGGTTCATGCGCTCCTCTCGCCGCGAGCGCCGCCCGCCAGCCCTCGATACGGTCCTTCGAGGCGTACCACTGCCCCGGACCGGCGAGGTGATGGACCGTTGTGTGGCCCAGATCCAGCAGGTGCTCGGTGGCCGCCCTCGCCAGGTCGTACGCGCCCACGCCCACGGTCAGGGTTTGGGCGGAGGTGAAGGCCGGTGGCGCGCCCAGGAAGAGGAGCGGCACGTCGACCCCGACCCTCACCTCCCCCTCCACGATGGGCTCGGAGACGACGATGCCGTCCACGCCCTGTTCGAGGAGTGAGGTCACGGCGCCGGCGATGCCGTCCGGTTCCCCGTCCACCGTGTTGACCATGCGCAGGGCGTAGCCGGCGTCCCGTACGGCCCTCTCGATGCCCACCAGGAGCGAGGCCGTTCCGTATCCGGCGGTCCCCAGGGCCACGACACCGATGGACCGGCTCCGGCCGGAGGCCAGCGCCCGCGCCGCATGGTTCAGGCGGTAGCCGAGCTCCTCCGCGGCTTCGAGGACGCGTCGACGGACCTCGTCGGAGACGTACGGCTCGTTGTTGAGGACCCGCGACACCGTCTTGCGCGAGACCCCGGCCAGGCGGGCCACATCCGCGCTGCGCGGTGCGGCCGCAGCCGTACCGCGCGCCGCCACTCGTGTCATCGATTCTCCCGGCGAGCGTGAGCCTGTATGAGCGAGGCCCACCATATGACCGCGCGGCGAGTGACCGCGCGGTCATATCTACGGAGTCGCAGGGGCGTGCGTCAAGAGCGCCGACCGATTTTCTCGCGAGCCGGTGTCCACGGCTTCAGCGCAGGTCGACGGTCAGTCGGTACCGGCCGGAAGGCAGGCGGTACGAGGACACCCCGTCCGCGTGGCCGAGGAAACGCACGCCGTCCACGCGGGTCAGCGGGGTCCGTCCCGCACGGACCGCATCCGCCGAGGCGGCCGGGAGGCGCGGAGTGGCCTCGCTGTTCGCGGGCACGACCGCCTCGTACGCCAGGGTCCGGCCCCGGCCCTGGACCTCCCACTCGCTTCGGATCTCACCGTACGGCGACTCGTAGGTGCCGCGGACCTGGGTGATCCGCCCCGTGGGATCGAGGTGGGGCCGGAGAACGAAGCGCCTGAAGCCGGGGCTGTCCGGGTCGCGGGCGATGCCGGCCGTGTACGCGTACTCGCTGTGAGCACGGTTCGGCGACGTCATGCCGGTCCGTGGCCGCGAGGTGAGAACCCCTCGCGGCCATCGCGGTCGGCATCGTCCGCACCGCGCTCTGCATGGCTCACGCCGTGGTCCTTTCGGTTCGCCGGGGGAATCGGTCACAGATCGCGGGTGGTGAACGTGTGCTGCCCCGAACCGACGACATGGGTGGCGCGGTCGCCGGTGGGCAGCCGGATCTCCGCAGTGGCGTTCGGCGGGAGCTCCACATGGAGCCGGAACCTGTTCTTCTCGCGCGTCCACCGCGCGGACACCACGCCGTACGGGGTGCGATAGCTGCCCTCGGCATGGGTGAGGTCGCCGACCGGGCGGGGGTCGATGACCAACTCGCGGTATCCGGCCCTGCCGCGCGCCTGGCGGATGCCCACCACGCCGCTGTGGAACCACTCCTCGATCTGCAACAGGATCATGTGGTTCTTGGAGTTGCCCATGTCCCACTGTTCGGGGATGGTCGTCAGACCTTCGGGATGGGAGGTGGTGGGTGCCATGAAGTGGCCGTAGCCCGGGCGGGTGTCCTCCTGGAGGACGGCCCACAGGACGTCGTCGTGGCGGCCCTCGTGCAGGGCCCTGACGATCGGGGCGAGACCGATGGTGCCGCCGCTGAGGTGCGGCCCGCCCCCGAACGGCCGGTGGGCGTAAACCAGTTCCACCAGCGCGTCGAGGACCTTCCCGCGCTCGCCCTCCGGTACGAGGCCCTCGTCGAGCGCGAGCGCCTGCGCGGCCTGCGTGGCTCCGGCGGCGCCCCGGTCGCCCTCGGCGGTGTACCGGCCGAGCGCGGTGTTGTAGAAGGCGTCGTTGAACGCGTCCTTGATGGTGGCCGCGAGGTTGCGGTACTCGGCCGCGTCCGCGTCACGCCCGATCAGGGCCGCCATCCGGGCCATGCGGTCGGCGATCTGGTGGTAGCCCCAGGTTCCGGTGATACGGCCCGAGGTGTTCTCACTCGCGATCCAGTCGCCCAGGGCCGCGTCCACGAGACAGGCGTCCGCGCCAATGCCGGCCTTCCTGGTCCTGATGTAGTCGAGGAAGGCCCGCATCCGCGGGTAGTGGCGGCTCATCGTCTGTGTGTCGCCGTACGTCTCGTACAGCAGCCAGGGCACCAGGATGATGCCGTTGCCCCAGTTGATCTCGTCGCCGAACCGGCCGGTGTACCCCCAGTCGTACACCGGGGCCTTGAGCGCCACGTTGCCGATGCCGTCACCGGCCCTGGACTGGCCCTCGACCAGGTGGCGCTGCATGGTGCGCAGGTAGGCCGCGTATCCGAACGTGCGGTGGAGGGAGCCGAAGGGTTGTACGTAGTCGGCGGGGTACGCGAGCTTTTCACGGCCGGGGCAGTCCGTGAAGGTCGACATGACGTTGCTCATGATCGAGTAACGGGCCATGCGGTGGACGCGGTTGATCCGGTCGTCGGAGGTCCGCAGGGAGCCGGCGACCGGCACGTCCGCGTGGATCTGCAGGCCGGTCACCGTGTCCCGGGTCGGTACATAGCCCTCGGGCAGGCCGGTCACCTGCAGCCACTGCATCCCGAAGTAGTGGAACCGCGGATGCCACCGCTCGCTCCGCTCGTCGCCGTACGTCGTGTAGGTGGCGAACACCTGGGTGCCGCGAGCGGCGCCGCCGCCCATGATCGACGCCTGGTCCACGGTGCCGTCGGCGTTCAGCGACTCGGCGGGGGACAGCCTGACCGTCGTACCGGCCGGGAGCGGGCCGTCGAGGTCCAGCAGCGGCCAGCCGGCGAAGTTCTGCCCGAAGTCGAAGACCCACACGCCGGGCCGCGGCTGGGTGACAGCGACCGGGCGGAGCCGGTCGACGATCCTGAGCGGCTCGGCCACCCGCCAGACCAACTCGGTGGTCAGATTGGGCGGCGGGGCGATTCCGGCGTCGGTCCAGCCCATGGCCGTGCCGTCGCGGCGTTTCGCCGACCCGCCGAGATCCGCGCCGGGGGCGGTCCACGCGGGCTGCTCGCGGCGCGCGTCGTGGTCGGAGCCGGAGTACCAGTTGGCGGTGACGGTCGGGCCGAGGGCCGTCCTCCACGAGCGGTCGCTGACGACGGTCTCGACCGTCCCGTCGGCCTTCGTGAGTTCCAGGCGGGCGATCAGACGCGGGGAGACGGCGGCGCCTGCGCTCGGGTCGGTGCTCGCGAGGGAGTTGCCGGAGCCGGTGACGGCCGCGCCGCCGGCGTGCCCGGAGGAGAGGCCGGGCTCGAAGGTGATGCCGGTGCCGTCGGCGCCTGCGGTGCCGACGGCGGTGATGGTGCGGGTCTCCAGGCGCTCGCCGCCGTCGCCGGTGTCGATGTTGACCGTGCCGCCGACGTGGTAGTTGGCCACGCTGCTCACCTTGACGGTGGTGGTGCCCCGCGCGGCGGGCGCGGCCAGGCTGCCGCTGCCTTTGAACTGGCTCTGCCACCAGCTGTACGGGGCGGTGCGGCCGGTGGTGGGACGGGTGACGGACCGGGTCACGAGCGCCGTGCCGTGACCGAGTTCGACACCCAGGGTGTTGTCACCGGAGCGGATGAGCCCGGTGACGTCGTACACCCGGTATTCGGTGGAGAGTTGGTAGTTGGAGTTGCCCGGGGCGAGCACCTCGTCGGTGACGGGCCTGTCGTTGAGGCTGGCCTCGTGCAGTCCGACGCCGGACAGGTACAGCCTCGCCCTGACGACCCTCCCCCACCGGCCGTCCACCCGGAAGGCACGGGCGAACACGGGCAGGGGCTGCTCGACGGTGCGGCCCGGGTGCTCGATCCACTGGGCCTCGCCCCAGTCGGAACGCTTGAGGAGCCCCATCTCCCAGGTGCCGGGGCGGCTCCATGGTGTCGCGTCGCCGCCGGTGCTCCACGCCCGCACCTGCCAGACCACCCGGTCCCGCGAGGACAGGGCGGGACCGTGCCAGGCGACATCGGTCTGGGCCGGGGAGCGGACCTTGCCGCTGTCCCACAGCAGACGGCCCCGGTCGAGATCCTTCCGGGTGCGCGCCGCGCGGAGCCGGTAGGCGGACTGCGTCCATGCCCCGTCGGCCCCCACCACCCGCCAGCTCAGTCGCGGTGCCGGGTCGTCGACACCGAGCGGACTGTCCTCGCGGCCGTCGACGGCCAGACCGGTGACCCTCGCTCCCCGTCTGTCGCCCACCTCGTCGGCGTGGGCCGCCGGCACAGGGGGCCCGGGGACGGCGGGGACAGCCAGCCCGGCCGCCGAGACAGCCATGGTGCCGACCACCTGTCGCCGGCTCAACGCCTCCTTCGGGACGTCGGGCATACCAAACCTCCGATCGATCACACCATGGTGGATTTAAACGTTTCATTCAGATGCTGAAGGAGAGCCGTCGGCCGCCACGCGCGGTGGCCGACGGCTCGATGGTCAGCTGCCGGCCTTGTAGTCGGCGTCCATCTCGTCGAGGAGCTTCTCCGGCGTGGACTGCCCGCTGAAGATCTCCTGCAGGCCGCTGAGCATGGTCTGCTGGACCTTCGGGTTGGGCCAGAGCTGGTCCATGAAGGGCACCGTGCGGTCCGACCCGATGAACTCCGAGAGTTCGGCGAGTGACGGGTCCGCGGCGAAGCCCGTGTCGGGGAGGGAGGGCAGGCCGCCCTGCTTCTCGACGAACGTGTTCATGCCCTCGGGCGACATCACGAAGTCCACGAACTTCATCGCCAGTTCCTCGTTCCTCGCCTTCGCGTTGACACCGTACCCGGCACCCGCGGCGGCGGGTATCAGGGTCTCGGACGGGTCGTCGGTGGCGGGCAGCGCCTTGAGCGTGAACGTGCCCTTCGGGTTCTTCTGCTTGAGGAGGGCGATCACCCAGTTGCCCTGGACGATGCCGAGGGTCCTGCCGGTGGCGGCGAGTTGCTGGCTGGCTTCGTAGGTGGTGCCCAGCGGGTTCTTCTGGAAGCAGCCGGTCTTCTCCATCGTCACGTACTTGTCCAGGGCGGTGGCCCACGGGGACTTCGCGAAGGTGGCGTCGCCGGCCTGCATCTTCTTGTCGAAGTCCCGGTCCTCGCCGTAGACGGTCGTCGCGACCAGGGCGTATGCGACGAGCTGGGTCACCCAGTTGTCCTGGTTGCCGAGCGCGAAGGCCGGGGTTCCCTTCGCCTTCGCGGCCTTGCAGAAGTCCAGCAGTTCCGTCCAGGTGTCCGGCGGGGTGAGTCCGGCCTTCGCCACGGCCTGCTCGTTGTAGACCGCTCCGATGCCGTTCTGCCCGAAGACCGCGGTGTACGTCTTGCCCTCGTACTGGGCGACGGACTTCATCGCGTCCGGCAGCTCGGCGGCCCACGGCCGGTCCGACAGGTCGCGCAGATAACCCGGCTCGGCCAGGACGTAGGTGGCCCCCGGATTGCCGTTGCCGGGCCAGACCGACAACACGTCGGGGGCGGTGCCCGAGGACAGCTGGGTGCGGATCTGCTGCTGGTACTGGTCGGCGCCGCTGGTGGTGTAACGGACCTTGACGCCCGGGTTGGCCTTCTCGAACGCCTTGACGACGTCCTCGACCGAGCCCTGGTCGATCGACGCGAGGGTGAGCGTCTTCGAGTCCTTCGAACCGCCGTCGGAGCCCGCCTCGGTGCCGCCGCCGCAGGCGGCCAGCAGGGCCATGGACGTGACCGTGGCGGCCAGGACCGGGAGTGTGCGTGTCTTCATGAAGTCCCCCTCGGGGAAGAGCCACCGGACATGAGGGACGGTCGGGCGTCGGAGGTCATCCCCGCAGCCCTCCCGCGAAGCCGTTGATGATGCTGCGCTGCAGCAGGAAGTAGACGAGCAGGACGGGCAGGATGCTGATCACCAGTGCGGCGAAGATGAGGTTCCAGTCGGTGACGTACTGACCGACGAAGCCGGCGATCGCGACCGGCATGGTCTGCCGGGCGCTGCCGCTGAGGTACAGCAACGGGGTGAAGAAGTCGTTCCACACGGCGACCGCGTTGAGCACCAGAGCCGTCACCGTGACGGGTTTGAGCATCGGCAGCACCACGTACCGGAAGCCCTGCAGAGGTGTGCAGCCGTCGATGAGTGCCGCGTCCTCGAAGTCGCGGGGCAGGGCGCGCAGGAAACCGACGTACAGGAAGACGGTGAACGGCACCTGCAGGCCGGAGTAGAAGAGGACCAGCGCCCAGGGTGTGCCGAGCAGGCCCATGTCGCGCATGGTCTGGTACAGCGGCAGGGACGCGAGCTGGAACGGCAGGGCCAGGCCGAGGAGGAAGGTCAGATACGTTCCCCGGGACCAGCGGGCCGTGGCGCGGGCCAGCGGGTACGCCGCGAGCGAGGACACGGCGAGTACGACGACGACGCTGCACACGGTCACCAGCACGCTGTTGGCCAAGGCCCCGCCGAGGGCGCCCTGTTGCCAGGCCTGGGTGAAGTTGTCGAGGGTGGGTGAGCCGGTCGGGCTGATCGGCGAGGACTGGTCCGACGCGGGCCGCACCGCGAGGTTGACCAGGACGTACACCGGGAAACCGACGAACACGGCGGCGGCGATCATCGCCAGTTCCAGGGCGAGGGTGCGGCGGCGGTAGCGGTTCATGACGCCGCCCTCTCGTTGCGGGACAGCACGAGGTACTGCCCGGTCGAGACGACCGCCACGATGATCGTGAGGACGACCGCGAGCGCGACGCTGTAGCCGAACTCGCCGAGCGTGAAGGCGTCCTTGTAGATCAGCGTCGAGATGGTGTCGGTGGCGTGCCCCGGTCCCCCGCCCGTCAACGCGTACACCTGGTCGAAGAGTTTGATCCCGCCGATGATCGACAGCATCAGGTTGATGGTGAAGGCAGGGGCCAGCAGTGGCCTGGTCACCGACCAGAAGCGCCGTACGGGACCTGCCCCGTCGATGGCCGCCGCCTCATGGACCTCCTTGGGCACCGACTGCAGTCCGGCGAGGAAGATGACCATGGAGTAGCCCGCGAACTGCCACACGATCACCCCGACCACCGACCACAGGGCCAGGCTCGGACTGCCCAGCCAGTCCTGCCGCCATCCCCCCAGACCCACCGCGCCGAGCAGGCTGTTGACCGCGCCGTCCGGGCCGAGCAGATTGCGCCAGAGGTAGGCGGTCACGATCGGGGTGATCACGGCCGGCGCGAACAGGAACACCCGCAGAACGTTGCGGGACTTGATGGCCGAGTTGACCCCCAGGGCCAGCAGCAGGCCCATCGCGTTCTGCACGATCGTGATCGACACCGCGATCAGCAGGGTGTGCCAGATGGCCTGCGTCGCGTCCGGGTCGCTGAGCATGTCGGCGAAGTTGTCCAGGCCGACGAAGGAGAAGTCGGGGTCGAGACCGTCCCAGTCGGTGAAGGCGTAGTACACGCCGCGAACGCTCGGCACCAGGACGACGAAGGCGAACAGCAGCATCGCGGGCAGGGCGAACCACCACGGCGGAGTCGTGCGCGCGGGCCGGATGCGTGCGGCCGGTTCCGTGTCCGGAGGCCGGTCGTCGTCCAGGAGCTGCTTGTGCGGGGCCAGAGCCACCGACGAACCCCCTTTCTTGAAACGATTCAAATGGCCTGCTGGATCAACTCTTCGGCCTGCGCCACGTGGAGGCGCGGCCGGTTGTCTCGTCGGAGTCCGTCTCGGGGATGGGGCGGCCCGATGCCCGGGCCGCAGGAGTCGCGCGGCTGTGGGTAACGTTTCCCAAAGGGTGTGGCCAGACCCTAGGGAGCGTCCCGCATGACGTCAAGATGCCGCGCACACCACAGCGGTGCGACGAGGACGGCGCCGCCCGCTCTCCGCGCCATCGTTCGAGCCACGGGATCCGCCCTAGACTCGGCCGGACGATTCCCCGAGAGGCAAGGACCGGATGGAGCCGACAGCATCACGTCGCAGGATCACCATCGTCGACGTCGCGCGACACGCCCGGGTGTCCGTCACCTCCGTGTCGAAGGTGCTGCGCAACGCCTACGGGGCCAGCCCCGAGATGCAGGCCAAAGTGCGCCGCGCGATCGAAGAGCTGGGCTACCGGCCGCACGCGGGCGCCAGAGGCCTGCGGGGGCAGACGTACACCATCGGCGTGATGCTGCCCGACATCCGCAACCCGTTCTTCCCCGAGATCCTCGACGGCATCACCGACTCGCTGGAGGAGACCGAGTACCAGGTGTTCCTGGGGCCGGGCTGCAACGGGGAGAAGGCGGAGGCCCGCGTCACCGAGGCGATGATCGACCGCGGCATGGACGGTCTCGTCCTGGTCGCACCGGTCTCCTCGCGCGCCCACCTGGAGCACGTCGCCTCCTCGGTGCCGACCGTCGTCGTCGGCCGCCACGGCTCCTCCGCCGTATACGACACCGTGACCGACGACGACATCGAGGGCGCGGCCCTCGTCGTCCGCCACCTCGCCGGTCTCGGGCATCGCCGGATCGCCCACATCGAGCATCACGAGACCGACCCGACACGCCTGGCGGAGATGCCCAACGCCCGGCGCGCCGACGGATACCGGCAGGCCATGCGGGCGCACGGGCTGCAGGAGTGCATCGACGTGCTCTCCACCAGCAGCTACACCCAGGAGGGTGGCCACCGGGCGGCGCTGGAACTGCTGGCCCGCCCCGCCTCCGCCCGGCCCACGGCCGTCTTCGCCGGTGCGGACATCGTCGCCATGGGCGTGCTCGAGGCGGTCGCCGAGGCCGGCCTGTCCGTTCCCGGCGACCTGTCGGTGGCCGGATACGACAACACCACGTTCGCCGCGTTCGGCCCGATCTCGCTCACCAGCGTCGACCAGGCCGGCCAGGAGATGGGCCGCGACGCCGTACGACTCCTCCTGCGACGAATCACCGACCATGACCGCCCGTCGGCCAAGGTCACCCTCTCCCCCACGCTCGTGCCGCGCAGGTCCACGGCACGACCGGCGGAGTGAACCGTCGCCATCGAGTGGCCCGGCAGGTGTTCAACCGTTCGGTTGAAGGTGGAACTGAATCTTTGGGAAACGTTGCCCATACCGCGGTCACGGCGCCACGATGAGGCGCGCCCTGCGACCATGGTTTGTCCCGCTTCAGCAGACGGCATTCAGCAGACGGCACGCCCTCGCCACCGGCGCCGGCGCCGGTGGCCTCGATGTCGGGGCGCTCGCCGCCGCGGCGAGTCGGGCCGCGGCCTCGCCTGCGACCTCCCGCCGTACGGGCCGGCCGGCCTGAAGCCGATCCGGAAGCACCCCCACGCCAACATGGACGGCTTCCCCCGCTTCATGGCCGACCGCGCCGTGGGCGAGCGCTGGAAGCAGACCTTCACCCTGCATTTCGTCGAGGTCAAGGGCGACCCGACGCCCGGCCGGCTCGGACTCCACCCGCGGGCATAGCGGCGGGTGGTGCCACCGGCCGGCTCGGCCGCGAGCGGGCGGCATGCACTGCTCCCGATGTCCACCGCCGTCCCCTGATCGGTTCGTCGTCTGCGTGCTGACGCCGGGCCCCGAGGCCGACTACGGCACACCCGCGTCGACTGCAGCCTCCCTCACCCGGGGCAAGCCCGCTCATGGGCGCGGCCGGGCTCGTGACCCGGGCGGAGTCCCCCGCCGAGCGGCGCGGAAAGCCGGTACGGCCGCCCCCGCCGGGCGAGGAGACGACGGTTCGCGCCACCCTGAGCAATAGGGAGAACATCAAGAGGCGCTTCCTGAACCCGCTCCCGGTGGCAGACCGGGAGCGGTTCGCGGAGGATCTTCGTATCCCAGCCATACGGCTCGGGGACACACTCCCCCGAATGCCTTGATCCACGAGCCACCGCGTTTCCCCGATGCCCTGACGGGCGCCACACCTATGGCACCTTCACACACATCGTGGAATAACTGACGAGTCAGCTACTGTTCTGTCAGGTGATCGCCCGCACCGGGTGGGCCATCACACGCCTGTCGAGGTCACCATGAAGCTGGTCTACGTTTTCGACGCCTACTGCGGCTGGTCGCACGGTTTTTCCGCCACGCTGCGCGAGGTGGTCTCCCGCCACCCCGGGCTGCCGGTGGAGGTGGTCTCCGGCGGTCTGTTCACCGGGGCGCGCCGGGTGCCGATCCGTGAGTTCGGCTACGTCCAGGGTGCGAACGCGCAGATCGCGGAGCTGACCGGGGCCGAGTTCGGCGAGGGCTACGAGCGGCTGATCGCCGACGGTTCGTTCGTCATGGACTCCGAGGCCGCCGCCCGCGGTGTCGCCGCCCTGCGCCAGGCCGCCCCCGACCGCGCGGCAGAGCTGGCCGCCTCCCTCCAGCGCGCCTTCTACGTCGACGGCCTCAGCCTGTCCGACCCGGCCACGTACCGTGTCGTCGCCGAGGCCGCCGGACTGGACGCGGACACCGTCGTCGCCGCCTTCACATCACCCGAGGCTCGGGCTGCCGCCGAGGCCGACTTCCGCCGCACGGCCGAGCTGGGTGTCACCGGCTTCCCCACCCTGCTGGCCGTCGACGGCGCGTCCCTCGCTCCCGTGGCCTACGGCCGCGCCACCGCGGACGAGGTCGACCGACGACTGGCGTCCCGCACGGCCACCCGTTCCTCCTGATCCTGCCCATCCCCATCCCCCTCAAGGAGTTCCGCATGAGCACGCTCGATTTCAAGGTCCTCGACCTCGACTTCCCGGCCGGCAGCAAGAACAAGACCGCCACCCTCGTCACCGGCGAGACCGAAGCCCTGCTGGTCGACGCCGCCTTCACCCGCGCCGACGGCCACCGGCTGGCCGCCGAGATCCTCGACTCCGGCAAGCAGCTGACGACCGTCTTCATCAGCCACGCCGACCCCGACTTCTACTTCGGCGCCGAAGTGATCGCCGACGCCTTCCCCGACGCCGTCTTCGTCGCCACCCCGATCGTCATCGACCACATCCAGCACACCTACGAGGGCAAGCTCAAGGCCTGGGCCGCACTCGGCCCCAACCTCCCCACCCGCCTGGTCGACCTCACCCCGCTGACCGGCGACCTCACCCTCGAAGGCCACCGCTTCGAACTCAGGGGCGGCCCGGCCGGCCTGCCCGACCGCCACTACCTCTGGCAGCCCGAGCACCGCGCCCTCCTCGGCGGCGTCCTGCTCTTCCAGCAGGAACACGTCTGGGTCGCCGACACCCCCACCCCCGGCGACCGCGCCGCCTGGACCGACCTGCTCGACGAGATGACCGCCCTCGACCCGCAGCTCGTCGTCCCCGGCCACCGCCTGCCCGGCACCCCGGCCGACGCCTCCGCCATCGCCGCCACCCGCGCCTACCTCCTCGCCTTCGAAGAGGAACTCGACAACGCCGCCGACGGCGCCTCCCTCACCGAAGCCCTCGTCAAGCGCTACCCAGACAACGGCATGCTCATCGCCGCCCAGATCGGCGCGAAGGTCGCCAAGGGCGAGATGAAGTGGGGCTGAACATGACCGAGTCCATCCCCTCCACCACCTACGCCGCCCCCGCCGCCGCCCCCGCCGACGTCGTACGGCGTCAGTACCTCGCCTCGGCCGCCGGCGACCTGGCAGCCCTGCGCGCCACCCTCGCCCCCGACGTGGAATGGACGGAGATGGCCGGCTTCCCCCTCGCCGGCACCTACCGCACCCCCGACGGTGTCACCGCCCACGTGATGGAGAGACTCGGCCAGGACTGGGACGGCTGGACCGCCCACGACGACACCTACGTCGTCGACGGCGAGAACGTCGTCGTCCTCGCCCGCTACACCGCCACCAACAAAGCCACCGGCAAGCCCGTCGACGTCCGCGTCGCCCACCACTTCGTCGTACGCGGCGGCCTCATCGTCCGCTTCGAACAGTTCGTCGACACCGCACTCGTCCGCGAGGCGATGAGCGACTGACCGAACCGGTCAGGTCTCGTGCGCACGTTCAGCGTCTCCGGGATCGGGTGGCCACGGGCCGTGGCCACCCGATCCCGGCCAGGCAGGCAGGCAGGCAGGCTGCGTACGCTCCGTGGGCTGTCGTCGGGTCGCGACCAGGTGCCGACCGACAGCCTGGGAGCAAATTCCCCCTCCTTCTTCCCCCGTGATCGCTGTCATGCTGGGCGGCATGACCAGCAATACCCCCCTCAACGAGCTGGGAGAGTTCCTCAAGAAGCGCCGCTCGGAGCTGAGCCCGCGCACGGTCGGACTGCCCGAAACCGGCAAGCCCCGCCGGGTGGACGGGCTGCGCCGCGAGGAGGTCGCCCAGCTGGCCAGCATCAGCACCGACTACTACACCCGCCTCGAACAGGGCCGTATGCAGGCATCCGCGCCCGTGCTGGACGTCCTCGCCCGGGTCCTGCACCTGGACGACGACGAGCGGGGCTACCTCTTCCAGCTCGCGGGCAGGACCACCACCCGCACCCGGCGGCGCGGCAGGCAGAAGGTCCAGCCGCAGCTGCAGCGGGTCCTGGACGACCTCAGCGCCACCCCCGCGATCGTGCAGGGCAGACGCGGGGACATCCTCGCCTGGAACGCGCTGGCCGCCGCCCTGGTCACCGACTTCTCCCGCATCCCGGAGAAGCACCGCAACTACCCCCGGATCCAGTTCACCGATCCGGCCATGCGCACCCTGTACGCCGATTGGGAGACCTCGGCCCACATCTCCGTCGCCCAGCTGCGGATGGAAGCGGCGAAGTATCCCGAGGACCCCGCCCTGATCAAGCTGATCGGTGAACTGTCCCTGCGGGACAAGCAGTTCGCCCGGTGGTGGGGCGATCACCACGTCGCCGCCCGCACCGTGGGCACGAAGACCCTCAACCATCCGGTCGTCGGCGAGCTCGTCCTGGACTGGGACACCCTCACCGCCAACACCGACCCCGACCAGCACCTCACCGTCTGGACCGCCGCCCCCGGGTCCCCCACCCACGAACGGCTCCGCATCCTCACCTCCTGGGCCACCGAGCAACACCTCTCCGCGTCCCAGCCACTCACCTGACCCGCGTGATCGCCGCCGCGATCGGCTCTCTCCGACCTCGGCGAAGGCTCCCCGGGTCTCACTCCGGAAGTCCCTGCCGGAAGGATGCGGCCCCACGGGGTGCGGGTGGACAGCGTCACCCCACCGTCGCTCCCCCAGCAGCCGTCGCTCCCCCAGCAGCAGCCGTCACTCCCCCAGCAGCCGTCGCAGCCATCCCAGACGGGCCGCACGGGCGTCGGCCGAGAGTGCGGCCTGGGGCACGAGGCCGTCGAAACCGTGGAAACCGCCCGGCCACACGTGCAGTTCGGCGCTTCCCCCGGCCTGCCAGATCCTGGAGGCGTAGGTGACGTCCTCGTCCCGGAAGGTCTCCGCGGAGCCGACGTCGATGAAGGCCGGGGGGAGGTCGGAGAGGTCTGCCGCGCGGGCCGGGGCGGCGTAGGGCGAGACGTCGTCGGTGCCGCGTGCCTCGCCCAGCAGCGCGTTCCAGCCGGTCTCGTTGGCGGTGCGGTCCCATACGCCGAGCCCGGCCATCTGATGGGCGGACACGGTGTCGTTGCGGTCGTCGAGCATCGGGCACATCAGCAGCTGGCCGATGGGACGAGGGCCCTGGCGGTCGCGTGCGAGCAGGGCCAGGGCCGCGGCGAGTCCGCCGCCCGCGCTGCCTCCCGCCAGGATGACGCGATCCGGGTCGCCGCCGATCTCCTCGGCGTGTGCCGCCGTCCAGAGCAGTCCCGCGTAGCAGTCCTCGACCGGCGCGGGGTGCGGGTGCTCGGGGGCGAGCCGGTACTCCACCGACACCACGACCAGGCCCAGTTCCTCGGCCCAGTCCAGGGGCAGGCCCAGCCGGTTGGTGCCCACGACCATGCCCCCTGGATGCGTGAAGTAGACGATCGGGCGGGGGCCCGGCACGGAGGTGGGCCGGCAGATGAGCAGCGAGACGTCCGGTGCTCCCGGCGGACCGGGCACCGCCCGCTCCTGTACGTCGAAGAGCCCGCCACAGCTCAGCTCCTCGTTCGTCATGAGCGCGACCAGGGCGCCGACCTGCTCACGCGCCATGGGAATGCTCTCCGGGGTCGCCGTGGTCGGCGCCGCATCGCCGAGTTCCACGAGAGCGGCGGCCAGCTCCGGATCGAACGGCGGAGGGGGCGTGGTCATCTGGACCTCCTGGGGGATCGTCGACGTCATTGCGGCCCGTCGGAAAAGCCGTCGTGCCGGGGCGGAGCAGTGCGGTGAGGGTGCCCGCTCGCCGAGCGCGGAGGTGCCCGCGAGGAAGAGCGGTTTCCGTCGAGGCGGGCGGGGCCGAGACCCCGGACGGCGGGTCGTACGGGCCGGGCGCGGGCGCTCGTTCCCTCCAAGCCGTGCGGGATCGTATGTCTCCCGCCGAGCAGGCCGAACAGGCCGAACAGGCCGAACATCGGGTTGCGACCTCGTCGTTCGTTCGAGGGTCCCGGACGCCTCGCGCCACGGAAGACGAGCGGAACCGTAACCGGACGCCCCGTTCACCGTCCAGCCCCCTCACGGAGCGCGACGATCGACGGATCCCGCAGCGGCCGGCCGTGGCATCTCACAGACGCGGGCCCCGACATCCGGCGGGCGCCACCTCAGGCCGAGTCCCGCACCTCCACCCTGAGCGGGTCCTCGACGGGGTCGGCCGACACCTCCTTCCGGTCGAGGGCGTCGACGACTCGCCGGGCCAGACCACGCGCGAGGGTTTCGGTGTCGCGGACGACCGTGGTCAGCGCGGGGCGCAGCAGGGCCGAGCTCGGAATGTCGTCGACACCGATGACGGCCAGGTCCTGCGGGGCGCGCAGCCCGAGGGACTGCAGGGCCACCAGCACCGCCATGGCGATGTCGTCGTTGAACGCGCAGATGCCCGTCACCGGCGGATCGGCCGCGAGCCAGGCCTTCACCGCCTCCGTGGCACCGCCCAGTTCCAGCGGGACGGCCCGGACGACGGGCTCGGGAAGACCGCGTTCGGCGCAGACCTTGCGGACACCGTCCAGCCGCGGCTGGGCCAGGACGTCGAGTCGGGGCAGGTCCGGGTAGGCGTAGCCGAGTCGGCGGTGCGAGCCGACGAGATGGCGGGCCTGCAGCGCGCCGATCGGTTCCTCGGACACCAGAGGGGACCGGAGGTCCCCCGACGCCGAGCCGTGCAGCGTCATGACGACCTCGATGCCGGCCGTTCGCATGGCCTCGGCGTCGGTCGCGGGGAACTCGTTCAGGGCGAGGACCGCGGCGGGTGTCAGGGCCCGCCAGATCTCCCGCAGGGGCCGGGCGGGCCGGCCCGAGGAGTGCACGAGGAAGGTGAGCTCGTGTTCGGCGAAGGCGTTGGTCAGCTGCTGGATGAGGCGCCCGAGCACATGCTGGATCGGCCAGTCCGGCAGCACGCCGAGCACGATGTCCGAACGCCCCGTCCGCAGCGCGCGCGCCGCGGCCGAGGGTGCGTAGCCGAGCCGGGCGGCGGCCTCCCACACCCGGGTGCGCGTCGCCTCGGCGATCTTCTGGTGCGGGGTGTCGTTGAGGACGTAGCTGACCGTCGCCCGTGAGACTCCGGCCTCCCGCGCGACGTCCCCGCTGGTCACCCGTCTGCCCCTGGACGTCCCGGCCATGCATCCCCCTCCGACAGACCCCTTGCCAAACCCCGCGATTGCGGGCTAGCTTACCCGCTCAGTCAACCTACACGTTTAAGTGGCGCGTTTAAGTAACGCTCGGTAGCCGCACTCGGCAACTCCCCCCACGCGCCACGCTTCAGGTCCCCACCGTCCCGTCCCCCTCCGGTACTCAACGAAGAGGACCCATGTCTGGCCTGACAAGCACCACGAGCAACCCCTGGAAGACCGCGACACTCGCCGGCATGGCCTCCTACCTGGACGCCGCCGCCCTGGTGACGTCGGGCATCGCCATCGGCGGCTACTACGCCGCGCCGCTCCAGCTCAGCCCCGAGAGCATCGGCTCCCTGCTGGGACTGCAGACCCTGTCGTTCGCCGTCGGTGCGCTCTTCGGCGGTCGGCTGGGCGACCGGTTCGGCCGTCGGACGATCTTCACCTTCTCGCTCGTCCTGTACGCGGCCGGCATCCTGCTGCTCCTCGTGGCGGCGAGCCCCGCGCTGCTGTACGCCGGTGTCGTGGCCACCGGCGTGGCCATTGGCGCGGACCTCCCCGTGTCCCTCGCGCTCGTCAACGAGGAGGCACCGCCGGGCAAGAAGGCCACCATGGTGGTGTTCTCCAGCATGCTCTGGCTGGCCGGCATCGTGGCCGTGCTGCTGCTCAGCTCCTTCATGGGAGCACAGGGCCTGCTCGGCGGCCGCATCCTCTTCGCCCACCTGCTGGTCGTGGCCGTCGTCGTGCTGCTCCTGCGCCTCACCCTCAGCGAGTCGGCCGAGTGGGCCGCCGCCCGCCGGGCCGCCGACGCGCACCCGAACGCCGCCTCCGGGACCATCGAGTTCAGCCGCGTCCGGGATCTCTTCCGGGCACCGACGGTCTACGCCCTGCTCGCGACGGGCCTCTACTACGCCACCTGGAACCTCGGCGCGAACACCCTCGGTCAGTTCGGCACCTTCCTGTGGACCGCCCTGGCCGAGGGGGAGGTCGCGCAGTACTCGCAGCTGACCCTCCTCGGACTTCCGGTGGGCTTCGTCGCCGGCCTGGTGTTCATACGCGTGGTCGACCGCCCCGCCAGGCACGCCTGGTTCGCCGCGGGCACCGCCCTGATCGTCGTCGCCTGGGCACTGCCGGCACTGCTCGGACCCGGGAAGTTCACCCTGGTCGCCGTCATGCTCGTCTCCGGCCTCGGCAACTCCTTCGCCGGCGAGTCCGTCTACAAGATCTGGTCCCAGGAACTCTTCCCCACCCTGCTGCGGGCGACCGCGACCGGCGTGACCATGGCCTTCACCCGGGCCCTGGCCGGCCTGGCCGCACTGGCCACGCCCGCCTTCGCCCTGGGCCACACCGAGCTGTTCTTCGGCCTGCTCCTCGGCGTCACGGTGATCTCGGCGGTCATCGGCCTCGCCTGGGTGCCCCGCCTGCCCAAAACCCCGCAGGCCGAGGAGCCTGCCGACGCTTCCCCGCCCCAGGCGCCTGCCGACCTGAGTGGCGCTCCCACACCCGAGACGACCGAAAAGGCTGTTCCTTGATCCGCCATCACGACTTCCGTCACCACGGTCTGACGCTGCGCTCCACACTGCACATCCCCGAAGGACCGGCGGACACCCGCCATCCGACCGTGGTGTTCGTCCACGGCTTCACCTCCAACCGGATCGAACTGCCGAACTTCGTCGCCATGTCCCGGCTGTTGGCCGCCAACGGCATCGCCTCGGTCCGGTTCGACCTCTCGGGCCACGGCGAGAGCGACGGCGACTTCTTCGACGTGACCATCACCGGCGAGATCGCCGAGACCCGCGCGATCCTGCGGACGGTCCGGACCCTCGACTTCGTCGACCCCGACCGCATCGGCCTGGTCGGCATGAGCATGGGAGGCGTGGTCGCCGGGATCACGGCCGCCGAGGAGACCGGGATCGGCGCGCTGTGCCTGTGGTCCCCGGCGGCGGTCGCCCCGTTCGAGATCGGCAGGGGCTATCTCAAGGGCCGCAGACTCGCCCCGGAGATCGAGGAGAAGGGCTATGTCGACGCCGACGGCCACCGGATGAGTCCCGCTCTCGTGGAGGACATAGCCGGCCTCGACGTCTACGGGAGGTCCGGCGCGTACACCGGGCCGGTCCACATCCTGCACGGCGACAAGGACGACATCGCACCCCTGGAGTACGTACGCCGCTACCTGGAGCACTACGACGGGAACGCGGAACTCGAGATCGTCGAAGGCGCGGACCACGCCTGGGGGACCGTCCCCCACCGGACCACGCTGCATCACTCCACGCTGCGATTCCTCCGGAGGCACCTCCAGCGATGAAGACGTCGAGCCCTGTGCCACGCCACGCGACGGACACCACGACCTCGGTCACCGGCCTGCGGACCGCGGACGACTCCGGTCTCGTCGCCACCCCGTACCCCATGCCGCGCCTGTCGTGGTCACTGACCGGCGAACGGCCGGGCATCCTCCAACACGCCTACGAGATCGAGGTGTCGGCCGACGCGTCCTTCAGCGACACCACCTCCAGCGGAGACGTCGAGTCCGACACGGTGACCGACCACCCGTGGCCGGCGCAACCGCTGAACAGCCGCGAGACCCGGTACTGGCGTGTCCGTGTCCGCACCGACCTCGGGTGGACGGAATGGAGCGACGCCGCCCGGGTGGAGGCCGCGCTGCTCGACGACGTGGACTGGGCGGCCCGCCCCGTCCACCTGCCCAGTGACCGGGGCCGTTCCTCCCCCGGCCCCGTGCCGTTGCTCCGCCGGGAGTTCCACCTCCCGGCGGAGCCGGTATCCGCACGCCTGTACGTCACCTCGCTCGGCGTACACAGCACCACGGTCAACGGCCGTGCCGTCTCCGAGGACCTGCTGGAACCGGGCTGGACCAGCTACCCCAACCGGCTGCTCTACGCCACCTACGACGTCACCGGCCTGCTCCGCACCGGCGCGAACGCCCTCTCCGCTGCGGTCGGCGACGGCTGGTACCGCGGTCATCTCACCTGGCACAAGAACCGCGACGTCTACGGGGACACGACGGCGCTGCTCGCCCAGCTCGAAGTCGACCTGGCCGACGGGACCAGGGTCACGGTCACCACCGACGGCCACTGGAAGGGCGGTTACGGCGACCTCTTGGCGGCGGACCTGTACGACGGCTGCGAACGCGACCTCCGCCACGAGCCCGAAGGCTGGCGGCTGCCGGGCTTCGTCGACACCGACTGGGAACCCGCCGCCACACTCCCCCTGCCCACCGGGCTGACGCAGCGGGCCCACCCACCCGTGCGGGTCGTCCAGGTCATCCGGCCGGAGCGGCGGACCCTGCCCGACGGCTCGATCGCCGTCGACGCGGGCGAGAACATCACCGGCTGGCTGAGACTCCGCGTCGACGGCCCGAAGGGAAGCACCGTCACCGTCCGGCATGCCGAGGTCCTCGACGGCGACGGCCGGCTGCTGACGAGCATCCTGCGCGGCGCCCGTGCCACCGACCAGTACACCCTGGCCGGCGGCACGGCCGAACTGACGCCGGAGTTCACCTTCCACGGCTTCCGGTACGCCGAGATCGGCACCTCACCGGACGTGACCGTCGAGGCGATCGAGGTCGAGGTCGTCGCCAGCGACCTGCGCCGCATCGGCGAGTTCCGCTGCTCCGACGAGCGCGTGAACACCCTGTACGCGAACGTCGTACGCTCCCAGCGCGGCAACTTCCTCGCCGTGCCGACCGACTGCCCGCAGCGGGACGAACGGCTCGGCTGGACCGGGGACATCATGGCCTTCGCCCCGACGGCGTGCGCCACGTTCGACAGCGGCTCCTTCCTCGACAGCTGGCTCACCGACCTCCGCATCGAGCAACGGCCGGACGGCGCGGTCCCGATGGTGATCCCCGATGTACCGCTCGGGGAACTGCCGCCGGCCGAGCTGCCGTTCGCCGGTGCCGCCGCGGGCTGGGGCGACGCCGCCACGGTCGTACCGACCGCCCTCTACGAGGCCTACGGCCGACGGGACATGCTGAACCGCCACTACGCGGCCATGCGCGCGTGGGTCGAGTTCACCGTCGACCACCTGGACGAGGACGGAACCTGGAGCGGCAACGCCCAACTCGGGGACTGGCTCGACCCCGCCGCGCCTCCGGAGGACCCGGCGCGCGCCACCACGGACTCCGCCTACGTCGCCACCGCCTTCGTCGCGCACAGCGCCCGCCTGCTCGCCGACACGGCCCGTGAGCTGGGCCGTCTCGACGACGCCGTGCGGTACGAGGCCCTGCACGGGCGTACCGCCGAGGCCGCCTGGCGCAAGTGGGGCGACCACGCCCGCACCACCCAGACGGGCTGCGCGCTGGCCCTGTCCTTCGGCATCGCGCCCGACACCGAGCGGGCCGACGTGGGCAAGGCCCTCGCCGGTCTGGTGCGCGCCAACGGCGGCCGTATCGCCACCGGCTTCCTGGGCACCCCGTTCGTACTGCCCGCCCTCAGCGGCACCGGCCACACGGCCGAGGCGTACGAGCTGCTGCTCAACCCCGAGTGCCCGGGCTGGCTCTACCAGGTGGCCCGGGGTGCCACCACCATGTGGGAGCGGTGGGACGCGATCCGCCCCGACGGCACCATCGATGTCGAGAACGCGGGCACGATGCTGTCGTTCAACCACTACGCCTACGGCGCGGTCGCCGCCTGGCTCTACCGATCCGTGGCCGGTCTACGGCCCACCGCGCCCGGTTACCGCACCCTCGACATCGCCCCACGCCCCGGCTCCACGCTCACCTCCGCCGAGGCCTCGATCACCACCCCGTACGGCACCGCGTCCGTCGCCTGGTCGATCAGCGGCGACACCCTCACGGTGAAGGCGGTACTGCCGCCCGGCACCACGGGACGCTTCAGCCCGCCCGAGGGCTGGCGCTGCGCGGAGGCCGTCGACGGGCTCGCATCCGGCAGCCACCTCCTGTCCCTGCGTCCGGTCATCGGTCCCTGAAGCCACCCGCAACCGGAGCCCGTCGCCATCGGCTCCCTTCGCACCCGGTCCTGGAAACCGGGCTCACAGACGGCGGCCCGCTGCTCCCTGACACGCGGCGGGCCGCCTCCTTTTGGGCCTCGGGGCCGACCTACACCATGCCGAGGCCTCGGGAAAGGCCGTCCGGGCACGCGGAGTTCGTCGGCGACGTCCCTCTCATCCTCATCGCAGTGCGTCGGCGAAGAAGTCGAGTGACCGGTCGACCTCGGTGAGAGCCGGGGTCCGGTTGAGGTGGCCGTGCGGCATGCCGGGGGCCAGGTAGGTCCTGACCTCGACCTGGGACGCGGTCAACTGCCGCGCCAGGAGCTCCGCCGACGGCCGGAGGTCGTCGTACTCGGAGACCAGCAGGTGAACGGGCGGGAGGCCGTGCAGCGGGGCCGCGCCCGGCAGTGCGTCGCGTGGGAGGTCGGTGAGCCGGCCGACATAGTTCTCCACCATGAACTCGACGTCCGCCGTGGTGAACCGCATCGTCGGGGGGAGGGCCGCCATCTCGGCCGCCATGGTGCTGTCCAGGGCCGGGACGGGGAAGTGCGCGAACGGGTAGGCGAGCAGCAGGAGATCGGCCGGTCGCCGTCCCTCCTCCCGGTCCCGCAGGGCCGTGGCGAGGGCCAGCGCCGCGCCCGCGCTCGCCCCGCCGAGGGCCACGGCATCGGCGTCGGCGGCCAGTTCGGTCCTCAGCCACCGCCACGCGGCGCACACGTCGTCCACCGGGACCGGGTGGCGGACGCCGCCGACCGCCAGCCGGTAGTCGACGCAGACCACCACGGCCCCGGTCCGCGCGGCCAGTTCGGCAGCGACGACGTGTGCCTCGGGCATGTCGAGGTCGCCGCCGAGGAAGCCGCCGCCGTGCGCCCACAGGACTGCCGCGGAACCGGGGCGCGGCGGGGTGTACGTCCTGACCGGTACCGGGCCGTGAGGGCCGGCTATCTCGCGGTTCGCGACCGTGACATCGGGGTGCACCCACTGCGCCGGATCCCGCATGAACGCGCCGAACCTGGACTGCGCGTCCGGGTCCGCGAGATCCGCGAACGTGATGCCCGCGAGGAGGTGCAGCCTCTCCGCGAGATAGGGGTCGAGGGGCATGGTGACCTCTTTTCCGTGACGTCTGGACATGGGGCGGCGGGCGCACCTGCGGGCACGCCGAAACCGTGGTGGCCCACAGGGGACGCAGCCGGTGCCGGTCACCTGAGTCAGGCCTTGGCCGGGGCTGCTCGGACGGTCACGCCGACTCGCGTACCTCCAGCCGGATGTGCGGCTGCACCTGGTTTCCGGTGGCTTCCGCGCTGTCGAGCGCGGCCCGCACCGAGTCCGCGTACAGCTCGGCGATTCCGGGGAGGTCCTGGACGACGCTGGTCAGCGGAGGGCTGGACACCGCCGCGGCAGGGGTGTTGTCGACTCCGACCACCGCCATGTCCCGAGGGGCTTCGAGGCCGAGCCGGCGCAGCCCGGCCAGCACGCTCATGGCCACGTCGTCGTTGAACGCGCAGATGCCGGTCACCGGGGGATCGGCGGCGCGCCAGGACCGTACCGCGTCGGCCGCGGCGTCCGGTGTCAGGGGGACGGTCCGGACATCGGGAGCGGGCAGTCCCAGCTCGGCGCAGACCTTGCGGACACCCTCCAGGCGCGGTCCGGCGAAGACGGCGACCCGCTCGTCGTCGGGGTACGCGTATCCCAGTCGCCGGTGGGAGGCGGCCAGGTGGCGGGCCTGAGCGGCACCGATCGCGTTCGCGTTGGTGATGCCCTCGTCCGCCCCGATCCCCTTGTCGTCGTACAGGGCGGCGATCACCTCGATGCCGGCGGCCCGCATCGCCGTGGCGTCGGAGTCGGAGAACGGCGCGAAGGCCAGCACGGCGGCCGGTGTGAGGGCCTTCCAGATCTCGCCCAGCGAGCGGGCGCCCCGGATGCCGGAGTGGACGACGAAGGTGAGATTGCGCTTCGCGAACGCAAGCGTCAGCTCCTGGACGAGGCGGCCCGTCGCGTGGCCGAGCGGCCAGTCGGGCAGCAGGCCGAGCACCACGTCGGAACGTCCGTACCGAAGGGTCCGCGCCGCGGCCGACGGGGCGTAGCCGAGCTTCTGGGCCGCCGCCAGCACCCGCTGACGTGTCGCGTCGGTGATCTTCTGATGCTGGGTGTTGTTGAGGACGAAGCTCACCGTCGCCCGCGACACACCGGCCTCGCGGGCCACGTCCGCACTCGTCACTCGCTCGCTCCGCGGTGCCATCGACGACCACCTTCCACGAACCTCTTGCGCAACGCAGGAGACACAGTTAGTTTACGGGCACTCACTTTAACGTGTTAGCGACACGTTAAAGCAACTCCGAGTAGCCATGATGCGAGGTTGTGCGATGGGGACGCCCTATCGACTCATCCGATCGCCGACATTGAAGCAGACGGCCTGCGACGCCCACGAGACGGAGTGATCCTCCGGCTACGTCGCAAGGGCTCCCGGCGGTCTCCCCGCCGGGCCCTCATCTGAACACGTACGCATCCGCTCGCCGGGCGTCCGCCTCCAGGGCCCCCTCCGCGAGCCACGAGAACAGCTCGCTTCTCCCTACCCCGGCCCACCTTTTCCTTCGGAGACCCTCAATGAAGAGAAGAACCGCCCTCCAGGCCTCCATCGGCGTGGTGGTCACGCTCACGCTCGCCGCCTGCGGCGGTGGACAGACCGACAGCGGCAGCGGCGGCAGCGCCGGCCCGGTGAACCTGACCATCGCCCTGTCCTCGGCACCCAACAGCCTGGACCCCGCCCAGGTCGCCGTCGGGCCCTTCCTGAACTACATGGACCCCGCCTACGCCACGCTGCTGACCCGCAAGCCCGACGGCACCCTGGGCGCCGGCCTGGCCGACAAGTGGGGCTACGTCGGCAAGAAGAACACCAAGTTCGAGCTGCACCTGCGCAAGGGCCTGAAGTTCGCCGACGGCACACCGCTCACCGCCGCCGACGTCGTCAACTCCTTCACGTACTTCCAGAAGGGCAGCGGACCCGCCGCCGCCTGGTTCCGTCCCCTGAAGTTCGCCACGCCCGACAGCTCGACCGTCCTGATCACCAGCCCCACGCCCAACCCCGACATGGGCACCCTGTTCACTCCCCCGTACATGGGCGGCGCCATCATCAGCCCGGCCGGGCTGAAGGCCCCGAAGAAGCTGGCCTCCACGACCTTCGGCGCCGGACCCTACGTCTATAGCGCCCAGCAGTCCGTCTCCGGCGACCACTACGTCTACGTCCCGAACAAGAACTTCTACGACCAGTCCGCCATCCACTTCAAGAAGATCACCGTCCGGGTGATGCCCAACGTCAACTCCCAGGTGCAGGCCCTGAAGTCCGGGCAGATCGACCTCATGTACGGCACCCCGGACGTGGCGCCGACCGTCAAGGGCACCAAAGGGATCACCACGCTGCAGAAGCCCACCACCTGGGCGGGCCTGTTCCTCCTGGACCGTGAGGGCACCGTCGTCAAGGGGCTCGGCGACGAGCGGGTCCGGCAGGCGCTGAACTTCGCCGTCGACCGCTCCGCGATCACGAAGGCGGTCTACGGGGACTACGGAACCCCGGTCTCGCAGCCCCAGATGCCCGGTTACGACGGCTACAGCACCGCCGCCGCGGACATGTACCCCTACGACCCCGCCAAGGCCAAGAAGCTGCTGAAGGAGGCGGGATACGCCAAGGGCCTGACCATCCCGGTGAACTACGGGTCGTTCGACCCCTCGACGGCCAAGATGGTCCAGGCCGTGCAGGGGCAACTCGCCAAGGTGGGCGTCAAGCTGAAGCTGAGGGCCGCCACGAACTTCGGTGGCTGGATCAACGACCTGCTGACGAAGAAGTACGCCGCCACCGTCCTCTCGCCCGGCACGGGCGGCGAGCCCAACTTCTACGCACAGCAGCCGCCCTTCACCAAGACGGGCATCATGAACCTCTTCGGCGTGGCCGACCCCGAGGTGGAAGCCGCGTACGCCCGGCTCGCCGGATCGGACCCGAAGTCCAGCGCGGCTGCGTCCAAGGACCTCACCGACGTGATCGTGCGCAAGGCGCTCGCCCTGCCGATCTCCGGTACCGACACGATCGCCATGTACAACAGCAAGCTGCGCGGGGTGAAGTTCCCGGAGGGTGGCGCACAGCTGACCTCCAACACCCTGTGGACCACCCGCTGACGAGGGCCGATGCTTCCCATCATTCTCCGCAGGCTGGCGCTGTCCATCCCGCTCCTTGTGATCGTCTCGGCGATCACCTTCCTCCTGGAATCGTTCGTGCCGGGAGATCCGGCACGAACGGTGCTCGGGATCAACGCTCCGCAGGAGCAGTACGACGCGCTCAGAGCCGCCATGCATCTCGACCAGCCGGTCGTCGTGCAGTACTGGCTCTATCTCCGCGACGTCCTGCGGGGCGATCTCGGCAGCTCGCTGTTCTCCGGTGAATCCGTGCTGGGGCTGATCGGGCAGCGCCTCCCGGTCACCCTGGCGCTGGTGATCGGAGGGACCGTGCTCGCGACCCTGGTCGGTGTCGTGCTCGGCGTGTACAGCGCGACGCGCGGCCGGGTCAGCCGCCGGCTGTTCGACATCGTGTCCCTGCTGGGCAGCGCGGTGCCCAACTTCTGGATCGCACTGGTGTTGGTCGCCGTGTTCGCCGTCAAGTTCTCGCTCTTCCCCGCCACCGGGTACACCCCGTTCGCCGAGTCGCCGGGGCAGTGGGCGTCCGGCCTGGTGCTGCCCGTGATCTCTCTCGCGATCGGCGGAGTCGCCTTCATCTCCAAGGTCACGCGCGACGCGATGCTGTCCACCCTCGCCCTCGACCACATCAGAACGCTGCGGGCCTCCGGCATCCGGCCCTCGTCGATCATCTGGAAGCACGCCCTGCGGGGCTGCGGACTGCCGGTGGTGACCACGATCGGCCTCATGATGATCACGTTCATCCCCGGCACGATCCTCGTCGAGAACGTCTTCACCCTGCCCGGTCTGGGCACCACGGTCGTGGACGCGACCAACCAGCACGATCTGCCGGTCGTGCAGGGCCTCACCATCACCTTCACGGTCATGGTCATCGTGGTGAACCTTCTCGTCGACATCCTCTACAGCCTCCTCAACCCGAAGGTACGTACGGAATGACCACTGTCGAGGCGCCTTTGAAGGCGCGATCGCGGGCGCGGATCAACCCGTTCGCCGGGATATGGCGCCGTCCCGTCGCCGCCGCATCGCTCGTCGTGGTCGTCGGTATCACCGTCGCGGTGGTGCTCGCCCCGCTCCTGGCACCGCACCCGCCGCTGGCGCAGGATCTGCTCCACACGCTGTCCGGTCCGTCGGCGGACCATCCGCTGGGCACCGACGTCCTCGGCCGCGACGTGCTGAGCCGACTGCTCCACGGCGGACGGCCCACCCTGATCGGGGTGGGGGTGGCCGTACTCGTCTACGCCGTCGTCGGCATGTCGCTGGGCGTGCTGGCCGGCTACCTGCGCGGCTGGACCGACCGGGTCATCGTCGCCCTGCTGGACGTCATGCTCTCGGTCCCCGCGGTCATCATCACGCTCGCCGTCCTCGCGATCTTCTACCAGAGCAACGTCGCCGCCATGCTCACGCTCGGCTTCTTCGCCTCCGCGGGCCTCGCCCGGATCATCCGCAGCTCATGCATCGCGCTGCGCGAGGAGCTGTTCGTGGACGCCGCCAGGGTGTCCGGGCTCGGCCCGGCACGGATCATGGCCCGCCACATCCTCCCCCGGCTGACAGGGCAGTTGCTGGTCCCGATCTTCCTCTTCTCGGGCAACGCCCTCGCCATCCAGACCGGCCTCGGATTCCTCGGACTGGCCACTCCCGCGCCCGCCCCCAGCTGGGGCGGCATGGTCGGGGAGGCCGCGCAGATCATGCAGCAGGACCCCTACCTGCTGTTCGTCTCCGGTGGCGTGATCGGCCTCATGTCCCTCTCCTTCGGGCTGGTCGGCGACGGACTGCGCGACCTCGAACAGGACCGGCGGCAGGCAACGGGCGGCCGGTCGCGACGGCCGGTTCCCGCGGCGGCCTCCCAGACCGCCGCCAAGCCGTCGGACACATCGCTGGACGGGGCGGTGCTCGCCGTGCGCGACTACTCGATCGCCTTCGCCACCGCGCAGGGGCCACGCGACGTCGTCGACTCCATCAGCTTCACGGTCCGCCCCGGTGAGATCTTCGGACTCGTCGGCGAATCCGGCAGCGGAAAGACGGTGACGGGACTGTCCCTGCTCGGGCTCCTCCCGCCCAACGGGGCGGTGACGAGCGGCGCGGCCTGGCTGGCCGGCACCCGCATCAGCGGCCTGCCGGAACGCGAGTTGCAGCGCATCCGCGGCAGCGAGATCGCTCTCGTCTCGCAGGAACCCATGGTGGCGCTCGACCCGTACTTCACCATCGGCTCCCAGCTGGCCGAGGTCATCCGGCGCATCGACGCCGGGCGCGGCGGCAAGGACGCCGTACAACAGCGGATCCGCGAGCTGCTGACCAGCGTCCACCTGCGCGATCCGGACGACATCGCGCGCCGGCACCCGCACGAACTGTCCGGCGGCATGCTCCAGCGCGTCGTCATCGCCATGGCGCTGGCCGGGTCTCCGAAGGTGCTGATCGCCGACGAACCCACCACGGCACTGGACGTCACCGTGCAGGCGGGAATCCTGGACCTGCTGCGGTCGCTGCGCGACGAACACGGCATGGCGATCATCCTGATCACCCACGACCTGGGCGTGGTGGCCGACAGCTGCGACCGCGCGATCGTGATGGAGCACGGCCGGATCGTGGAGGAGGGCTCGGTCGAGGACATCTTCTACCGGCCCCGGCACCCGTACACGAAGAAGCTCATCGAGAGCACACCCAGCATCGCTCGTACGGAGGGCAGGATCACGTGACCGGAACACCCGCACTCCAGATAGACGGCCTCGCGGTCCGCTACCCGGCCCGTGGCTTCCGCAAGCCCCCGACCACCGTCATCGAGGACGTGTCGTTCGAGGTCGGGCACGCCGAGACGGTCGCCCTCGTGGGTGAGTCCGGCTCGGGAAAGACCACCATCGGCAGAGCGGTCCTGGGACTCACCCCGGTCAGCGGCGGACGGGTCCTGCTCGACGGGCGGGACATCACCCGCCTCACCGGCCGGGCCCGTCGGCTGCTGTCCTCCGATCTCCAGGCGATCTTCCAGAATCCGTACGGGTCGCTCAACCCGGCGCTGCCCGTGGGCCGGACGCTGGCCGAGCCCCTGCTCGTCGGTTCGGCCCGCTCGCCCCGCGAGGTCCGTGACGACATCGGGGATCTGCTCCGCCGCGTCGGGCTGCCGGAGGACGCGGCCGACCGCTACCCGGCCCAGTTCAGCGGAGGCCAGCGCCAGCGCATCGCCATCGCCCGGGCGGTGGCCCGCAAGCCGAAGCTCATCATCTGCGACGAGCCGACCAGTGCCCTCGACGTCACCACCCAGGCCGCCGCGCTGAACCTCCTCTCCGAGCTCCAGGACACGCTCGGGTGCGCGTACCTGTTCATCACGCACGACCTCGCGGTCGTCAAGGAGTTCGCGGCTCGCACCCTGGTCCTGCAACACGGACGCATCGTGGAGGAGGGAGGCAGCGTCGACGTGTGCGACCGGCCGCGGCACGAGTACACCCGGCGTCTGGTGGCTGCCGCCCCCGTCCCCGACCCGGACCTGCAACGCACGCGCCGCCGGCAGCGGTTGGAGATGAAGGCGACCGCATGACGGACACCACGGGGACCTCGTGACAGCGGTTCGGGCCGGCCCGAGACCGGCCGCCTCAGTGGTCGAGCGGCTCGTAGTCGAACCAGTCGAAGTGCACGGAGTCGGCGGAGGCGAACATGCCGAACACCCGGCCCGTGAACCCGCCGGCGACCTCCGTGGACAGATACCGGCCGTCCAGCGAGGCGAGTTCGACGAAGGCGCCGTCCGGCTCCTCGAAGCCGAGCGCGACGAAGTCGGGGCCGGTACGCGCGTCCTTCACGGTGTCCACGGGGACCGTCTCGACACGGAGAACCACGGGCCCCGAGGGCGCGGGCCGGGACGCCACGACGGTGTGCAACGGGCCGATGCGGGCACGGACCCGCACCTGTCCGGACGTGACCTCCACGGAGTAGTGATGGCTCTCGTCCAGGCGAACGGCCAGGCCGCCCTCGCCTTCCGCCGCGTCGAGCGAGGTGCGCACCCGGCACGACGGGTGCTGCTGCCGGCGGCCCACGAACGTCACGTCGGCGTCGTCGAGTGATCCGCCGCGGGCACGCAGGGTCAGCCGGCCGGGCCGTTCCTTCGTGGTGCAGTCCTCCGAGAGGCGCTGACGCGGCGAGATCCAGTGCGGGGCCAGCTCGGTCACGTCGAAGTCGTCCCGGCGCTCCGGCGCGGCGGCGGGTGGCTGAAGGGGCCAGGGCGGGGCGGGCATGACGCAGGACAGTTCGCCGACGACGGGCCAGCCGTCGACCCACTCGACCGGCACCAGATAGGTCTCCCGGCCCAGTACGTGCCAGCCGGGGGTGCCGCCGCCCGGCCGTACACCGAGCAGCACCATCCACCACGAGCCGTCGGGGCCTTGGACCAGGTCGGCGTGGCCGGTGTTCTGGATGGGGTGGTCGGTGCCGCGGTGGGTCAGGACCGGGTTGGCCGGGCAGGGCTCGAACGGGCCCGTGGGGGTGTGGCCGCGGGCGATCGATACCCCGTGGCCCCGTTCCGTGCCGCCTTCGGCGATGAGCAGGTACCAGTAGTCGCCGATCCGGTACAGGTGCGGTGCTTCGGGGGCCTTGGCGCCGGGCGCCCCCGACCACAGCTGCCGGCGCTCACCGAACGTCTCCCCGGTGTGGGGATCGAGGCGGATCTGTCCCACTCCGGCGGTGGTGCACCAGCAGGTGCCGTCCTCGTCCCAGGCGATGTCCGGGTCGATGCCGTGCACTCCGGGCAGCCTGATCGGATCGGACCAGGGCCCGGCCGGGTCGGTGGCCGTGAACAGCAGATTGCCGTCGCCGCTGACGTTCGTGACGATCAGCCAGAACCGGCCGTCGTGGTGGCGCAGGGTGGGCGCGTAGATCCCCCCGGAGGAAGCGGTGTCCAGCGGCAGACGCAGTTGGCTCGGGCGGTCGAGCGCGTTGCCGATCTGGGTCCAGTGCACCAGGTCGCGGCTGTGGAGGATGGGGACGCCGGGGAAGTACTCGAAGCTGGAGCACGCGATGTAGTAGTCGTCGCCCGCGCGGCAGATGGACGGATCGGGGTAGAAGCCGGGGATCACCGGGTTGCTGATGGTGTTTCCCGCCTCGGACACGCTCGTCACCCTCATCGGGTCCTTTCGCTGTTACGAAAGTTTCTCATCCAACGATGGATAGTTTCCCTTCGAGCAGGCTAGCCACGGCCCGTCCGGGCGGTCAATGACCTCGCGGGTCAGCCCTTCGGCGGGGCCGTACTGGCCCGGACCGTCAGGGTCGTCGCGATCTCCAGCCCGGCCTGGGGTGCGTCCTCGCCGCGCCCGAGCGTGAGCGCCAGCTCGGTCGCGGCCACGGCCATCTCGGTCAGGGGCTGGTGAACGGTGGTCAGGGGCGGATCCACCCAGGCCACGACCGGCAGGTCGTCGAATCCGACGACGCTCAGGTCGTCGGGGATCCGCAGACCGGCCTCGCGCGCCGCCTGGTAGACACCGAGTGCCTGCAGGTCGTTGGCGGTGAAGATCGCCGTCGGGCGCTCCGGCAGATCCAGCAGGGAGCGCGCCGCCTCGTAGCCGTCCTCACTGGTGAGCGGCGCGTACGTGACGAGTTCGGGATCGACCGGCAGGCCGGCGGACTGCATCGCGGAGCGGTATCCGTCCAGCCGGGCGCAGCAGTACAGCTGGTCCTCGGGGCCGCTGATCATGGCGATGCGGCGGTGCCCGAGTTCGGTGAGGTGGCGGGTGGCGGCCCGGCCGCCGGACCAGTTGGTGGCGCCCACGAACGGGACGTCGTCCGGCAGTTCCGTGGCCGGGTCGAAGACGACGAAGGGGATGCCCTTGGCCTTCAGCTGCTCCCGCTCGGCCTCGGAGAGCTGGGCCACGGACAGCACGCAGTTCGGCCGTCGGGAGACGGTGTCGTCCCAGGTGGGCAGGTCCGCGTCGTGCAGCCCGAACTCGGAGACCATGACGCCCACGCGGTGCTGACGGGCCACCCGCTCGACACCCCGGATGATCTCGACCGCCCACATGTGCTTGAGCTCGCGGAACACGAGCTCCACGACGTTGTTCCGGTTGGCACCCGTCGGCTTGCGGTAGCCGTACCTGTTGACCAGCTCCTCGACACGCGCCCGCGTGTCCGCGGAGACGCCGGACTTGCCGTTGATCACCTTGGACACGGTGGGAACCGACACCCCCGCCGACTCGGCGATGAACGCGATCGTGACCGGCCGGGACGTGTCGCCCTGCCCGTCGTTCCTGTCCACCGGCCCGTCAGCCGCGTAATCAGCCAAGATCGCCCGCCCGTCCTGTGGATGTGCCCGGTTCATTCTGGCATCTCTTACCGCCGCATCTGTGGTCTCCGGCACCTCTTCATGTTAATTTCTCCGGCGCGAATAGCGAAACTTTCTCTCTCTGCGTTGTATCTCTATCGGCCTCCGGCCGACCCCACGTGTCGCACACCCCCCAACGAGAAGGTGCACGTGATGACGAGGAGACTCGCAAGACTGCTTCCGCGACGCCGGTCGTCGCGCCCCCCACGGAGACTGACGGCACTCGTCCTGGCGCTCGTCCTGCTCCCTCTGCTGCCCGCCACCGCGCAGGCCGCCGATCCTCCCGTCCCGCCGGCGAGTTCCCCGGCCGCCCGCAGCGCGGTCGCGGCCATGCAGCCCGGATGGAACCTGGGCAACACCTACGACGCCATTCCCGACGAGACGTCCTGGGGCAACCCTCCGGTGACCCGGGCCCTCTTCCAGAAGGTCAAGTCACAGGGCTTCAAGAGCATCCGGCTGCCCGTCACCTGGGGCATCCACCAGGGCTCCGCCCCCGGCCACACGATCGATCCGGCGTGGATGGCGAAGGTGCGCCAGGTCGTCGACCTGGCGCTGGCCGAAGACCTGTACGTGCTCCTGAACATGCACCACGACTCGTGGATGTGGGTCAACACCCTGTCCACGGACCACGACGCCGTCCTCGCCCGCTACAGCGCCACCTGGACCCAGATAGCGGCGGAGTTCCGGGACAGGTCGCCCAAGCTGGCGTTCGAGAGCATCAACGAGCCCACGTTCAGCAACACGTCCGGTGACGACGAGAACTACCGGCTGCTGGCCGAGCTCAACAAGGTGACGCATCGGATCGTCCGTGAGTCCGGCGGCGGCAACACGAACCGTCTGCTCGTGCTGCCCACCCTGTACACCAACGCCGACCAGGGCCGGCTCGACGCGCTGGCCACCGAGCTGGCGGACCTGCGCGATCCCATGGTGGCCACGACGGTCCACTTCTACGGCTGGTGGCCGTTCAGCGTGAACATCGCCGGGTACACCCGGTTCGACGCCACCTCGGAGCAGGACCTCACCGCCACCTTCGACCGCGTGTACAACACCTTCACGGCGCGCGGCATCCCCGTCGTCATCGGCGAGTACGCCCTGCTGGCCTACGACCACAACCGCCCCGGCATCATCCAGCGGGGCGAGCAGCGCAAGTACTTCGAGTTCCTGGGCGACTACGCCCGCCGACGGAACCTCACCACCATGCTGTGGGACGCCGGTCAGTTCCTGAACCGCAACACCCTGCAATGGCGTGACCCGGAGCTGTTCGGCCAGATCAAGTCGAGCTGGACCACCCGTTCCGGGACCGCCTCCAGCGACATGGTGTTCCTCCCGAAGTCGGGCGCCATCACCGGCCAGGACCTCACGCTGAACACCAACGGCACCGACTTCCAGGGACTTCGGCACGGCTCCCGCAATCTTCTGAGGGACAGGGACTACACGGTCTCCGGCAACCGGCTCACGCTGACGGCCACCGCCCTGACGGAACTGGCCGGTGACCGGGCGTACGGCGTCAACGCGACACTGGAGGCCAGGTTCTCCCGCGGCGTCCCGTGGCGGATCGATGTGATCACCTACGACAGACCGGTCCTGTCGAACGCCTCGGGGAACACCGGCGGCCTGTCCGTCCCCACGCAGTTCCGGGGCGACATGCTCGCGACCATGGAGGCCAAGTACGACGACGGGAGCAACGCGGGCCCGGCGAGCTGGACCTCGTACCAGCAGTGGGACACCGCGTTCTCGGCGTACACCGGCGACTCCGTCAAGCTGACCGCCGAGTTCTTCAGCTCCCTGCGGGACGGCGCCCGGGTGACGCTCACCTTCCACTTCTGGAGCGGTGCCACGACGACGTACCACGTCACCAAGTCGGGAACCTCCGTGACCGGTTCGCCCGCCTGAGCATCCCCTGAGCGTCCCCTGAGTACCACCGCCGCGCGGCCGGGGCACCGGCCGCGCGGTCCCGAGCCTTCCCTTCCCAGTCGCATCGGCGAAAGCAGCCCGCCCATGACCAACCGCATGAACCGCAGAACCCTCCTGAGCACGGCCGCCGCCGTGGCCGGTACCGCCGCCGTGGCGCCACTGCTGTCCGCGTGCGGCGGCGGCGGACCGAACACCGGCGGAACCAACACCAGGAAGGGGCTCAAGGCCGCACTCCCAGCCCATGTGCCCAGCCGCGCCGTCCAGCCGGACATCCCGTCGGTCGGCGGCGGCTCCGACATCGCGACCGACCCCGGCTTCCTGAACTACCCCGCCCAGCGGCCAGGACGGTCGACGGCGTTCCGGGCCGGGGCGGCAGCTACACCGCCGTCACTCCGCTGTGGGGCACCGTCCCGGCCCCGGGCAACTCGTTCAACCGGGCCATGAACAAGGCCTTGGGCATCGACCTCACGGTCAAGCCCACCGACGGCAACAACTACCGCACCATCGTCCCCACGATGACCTCGGCCAAGAAGCTGCCGGACTGGATCCAGCTGCCGGCCTGGTGGAACTCCGGCTTCAACACGGGCGGTCTGGCCGGCACCCAGCTCGCCGATCTCACCCCGTACCCGGCCGGGGACAAGATCAAGAAGGTACCCGAACCTGGCCGCCCTGCCCACCGGCGCCTGGCAGGTGGGCGCTTGGGGCAACAAGATCTACGGCATCCCCTCACAAGTGGATAGGGTGATCCGATTGCTAGGATGATCGGCATGACCCCTGGCGCCCGACACCCTGACGAACCCACCGCGCCTCGGCTGCGCAGTGACGCCGAACGCAACCGGGGGCGGATCATCGCCGCCGGACGCTCGGTGTTCGCCCGCGACGGCCTGAACGCCTCGATGGCGTCGGTGGCACGGGAGGCGGGTGTGGGGATCGCGACGATCCTCCGTCACTTCCCCGCGAAGGAGGCGCTCGTCGCCGCGGTCTTCTCCGACCGGATGGACGCCTACGCCGACGCGGTCGCCGTCGCCCTCGACGACCCCGACCCCTGGCACGGCTTCGTCGGCTACATCGAGACCGCCTGCGCGATGCAGGCCGCCGACTACGGCTTCGCCGACGTCCTGACCATGACCTTCCCCACCGCCAAAGCCCTGGAGAAGCGCCGCGACGAGGCGTACGAGTCCATGGTCGAGCTCATCGGCCGTGCCAAGGCCACCGGTCGTCTGCGGGAGGACTTCGACCCCTCGGACCTGGTCCTGATCCACATGGCCAACGCCGGCGTCGTCAACGCGACCGGCGACGCCGCCCCGGACGCCTGGCGCCGTGTCGTGGCCCTCATGATCCAGTCCCTGGAAGCACCGGCCCGCGGCCCTCTGCCCGCCTCACCCGCGCACGACGCCCTCTACAACGCCATGCTCCGCGCCGGGCCGGCAGGCCCCACCGCACCGGCGCCGGGCAAGAGCGGCTGAGCCCGAGGCCGCACAGCACCTCACCGTCCGGACCGCCGACCAGCACCTACCGGCCTCCTCCGCCCTCGGCGTCCTCGACGGATGACCACCGACGGATGACGGCCGACGTTCCGGCACCGCTAGGCTGAATCTCCACGTGAGGGACAGGGGGCCGAGGTGGCCGAGACGACGCTGACCGGGACGACGGTCGCCGAGGTGATGGCGGAGCTGGCCGGGTTGGAGGACCCGAAGGCACGCGAGGTGAACGAGAGACACGGTGACGACCACGGTGTGAACCTTGGCAAGCTGCGCGCGCTCGCGAAGCGGCTGAAGACGCAGCAGGAACTCGCGTGCCGGCTCTGGGAGACGGGTGACAGCGCGGCAAGGCTGCTGGCACTCCTGATCTGCCGCCCGAAGGCGTTCGGGCGGGACGAGTTGGACGTCATGGTGCGCGAGGCGCGCACACCCAAGGTGCACGACTGGCTCGTGAACTACGTGGTGAAGAAGAACCCGCACGCGGAAGAGCTCCGCCTGGCCTGGTCCGCCGATCCGGATCCCGTGGTCGCGAGTGCCGGCTGGGCGCTGACCACCGAACGCGTGGCGAAGAATCCCGAGGGCCTCGATCTCGTGGGACTGCTCGACGTCGTCGAGACGGAGATGCAAGACGCCCCGGACCGCCTGCAGTGGGCGATGAACCACTGCCTGGCCCGGATCGGCATCGACCACGCCGAGCACCGCGCCCGTGCGATCGACATCGGTGAGCGCCTGGAGGTGCTCAAGGACTATCCGACCTCCCCGGGCTGCACCTCTCCGTTCGCACCCGTCTGGATCACCGAGATGGTGCGCCGACAGCACGACACCTAGGACACCGGCCTCGATCGTGTTCGTGGCCACGGGCGTCGCGCCGTCAGCCGCTACGGGGCCACGAGCGCCCGCTCCCGGTGGATGGGGCCGGAGAGGTCGGACAGGGGCAGCCCGCTTGCGCCGTTGACGGGCGGGTTTTATCCCCCCTTGGGTTTCTCACCTGCGGGTAAGGGGCCATCGGCCGGTTCTCTGACTACATGTCAGGTTGTTACCGTGGCGTACGTCGCGGCCTCGCTGCGCCGGTTGTGGTTTCGACCCTCCGGTCGTCTCGTCCGTCGGCTCCGGTCACCCGCCGGACCAGGTCCGCCCAGGCGGTCCGCAGGCGTGCGGCGGCGACCTGGTTCTCGTCGCGCAGGTGGTCCATGGTCCCGAGGTTCACGAAGGCGAGCATGGCGTGGGCGAGCAGGGTGGGATCACCCCCGACCTCCGCTTCACGCAAGAGGCACTCGATGTGGTGGTGGAAAGCCCGGCAGGTGTCCGAGTCATGGCGCCGGTCGACGGAGACCTGGCGTGCCAGCGCGGCGCCCGGGTTCTCGTCGTCGGCGATGCGCTCGATCAGGGCGCAGCCGAACGCCATCAGCCGGTCCCGCGCCGGTGCTCCCGGCCCGAGTGGAGGAGGACCGCATGTGTACGCCTCATGGAATTCCGCCTCGGCGTCGCCCTGCAGGGCCAGCAGGAGCCCGTCACGGTCACCGAACCGGCGGAAGAGCGTGCCCTTTCCCACCCCCGCCGCCCGCGCGACCTCGTGCATCGTCACGTGCTCGGCTCCCCGGTCGGCCACCAAGCGGGCAGCCGCCTCCAGTAATCGGGCGCGGTTGCGGGCGGCGTCGGCCCGCTCCGCGGTGGCGTCGTCCGGCGTCCTCGTCACCGTTCGCTCCGCGGTCCCACTCGTGCGTAGACGCGACCGTCCTGGACCCGCACCGGGTACACGGGGACGGGACGCGACGCCGGCGGATCGAGGGGGGCTCCGGTCCGCAGGTCGAAACGGGAGGCGTGCAGCCAGCACTCGACCGTGCACCCGTCCACCTCACCCTCGGAGAGCGATACGGCGCTGTGCGAGCACACATCGTAGATCGCGAACACCTGCTGCTCCGTCAGGACCAGGGAGACCGGGACGCCCTCCACCTCGAACCGTCGGGGGACGCCCTCCTGCAACACGTCGAACGTGCAAAGGTACGTGTAGCCGCTGCCGGGCATCGCTCTCCTCGATGTGTCCATGACACAGGGGTCGGCCTTCGGCTCCACAGGGGTACACAGGGCACATCCGCCCAGGGCCAGGAGCGTCACGCGTGTGATCGTGTTGGATCGTCAACGCTAGCGACGCGGCCCGGGACGGGGACCCGACCCCAGCCCGAACCGGTCTCGGCACATGGACCTAAGCCGCTGTCACATCTCCGCGGAAATCGGCCTGTACGCGCGCGTGCCACGACTGCCCGCTTGGCCGGACCGCGCACGAACCGACGAGTCCTTGTACGCGTACCGGACGGGGGCGGTCCGGGGGACGGGGCACGCGTGGACGCAGGCGCGAAAAGCGGAGAAACACACATGCCGCGCGCCCTGAGCGGTGCTCTTCCTGGACGGCACCGCTCTCACCAGCGAACGAGACGGCGGCGACACCCTGGCGGTGGCCGTGGCTACTGCGGCTGCGTCGCGATCTGGATCAGGTTGCCGCAGGTGTCGTCGAAGACGGCGGTGGTGACGGGGCCCATCTCCAGGGGCTCCTGGATGAAGCGCACACCGAGGCCACGCAGCCGCTCGTACTCCGCCTGCACGTCGTCGACGGCGAACTGGGCGAGCGGGATGCCGTCCTCGACGAGCGTGTCGCGGTAGGTCCGGGCGGCGGGATGGCCTGCGGGTTCCAGGAGGAGTTCGGTGCCGTCGAGCTCGTCGGGCGAGACGACGGTCAGCCACCGGTCCTTTTCACCCACCGGGACGTCATGTTTCTTCACGAAGCCGAGGATCTCGGTGTAGAAGTGCTCGGCCCTGGCCTGGTCGTCGACGAAGACGCTGGTCAGATGGATCTTCATGGGGTGCTCTCCTGCGGTCCGGATGGGTCGGCCACGAGCCATCGCTCGGCGATCTGCCGCAGCGGGGCCGTGTTCAGGTCGTGGAACTTGTAGCGGCCCTCCCGCCTGGTCTCGACGAGCCCGGCGGCCTCCAGCACGGCGAGGTGCTGGGAGATCGCCTGGCGCGAGATGCCGAGCTGATGCTTCATGCTCAGTCGCGAACAGATCTCGAACAGTGTCTGTCCGGACTTCTCGGTGAGCTCGTCGAGAATGATGCGGCGCGTGGGGTCGGCCAAGGCTTTGAACAGGTCGTCGGCCACGTTCCCCAGGATAGGCAACTTTTCACTTGCCTATCAAGTCACGTGCCTATCAAGTCACACGCGCCCGCGCCCTGCCGATCCGCATCCGGCCCACCCGCCACCGATGGAGATCAGGACACCGACACCGACACCGACGCCGACGGCGGCATCGCTCTCGACTCCTGCATCGCCCGGAAGAAGGACCGACGCTCGACCAGCTGCGCACCCGGTACCCCCGCCAGCCGCTCGGGATGGTGGCCGAAGCCGGTCGGGAGTGAGGGGAGCCCGAGTGCCGTGAACGCCTCGTCGAGGTGTCGGCGCGGGCCGCCGAGGCCGCGCCGTACCGGGCCCTACCCGGCGGATCCGCCGGGGGCGCCGTCTCGAAGAACGTGCGGCCGCCGGCCGCCGGGACGAGGCGCATGGTCGTGCCAGTGATGAGGATCGCTTCGCGGACGTCTCGCGGCGGCACGCCGACGAGCGCGATGGCCAAAGCCATGGCCGCGAACGGGGCAGCCGCTGCCGCCGTCGCGGCGACACCCGGCGGACGGCAGACGGGCGGCCAACGGACGGCCGGCGGACGACGCCGGTACCGTGCCGCCGAATTACGGCGTCCGGCGGGCGACATCGGAGCCGTTCCCCGTGAGACATCACGAAGGGGCTCTCACAGTCCGAACAACCCCGCCGCGTTGTCGTGGCACACCGCCCGCAGCCACGGCTCCCCGAGGTTCAGCCGCTCCAGGGCCTGGAGCTGGTGGACGTACGGGTAGGGGATGTTGGGGAAGTCGGAGCCGAGGAGGACGCGGTCACCGAGGGCGGCCAGCCGAGGCAGGGCCCGGCGGGGGAACGGCATGAACCCCTCGCTGAAGTCGGTGAACGCCATCGTCGTGTCCAGCCGCACCTCGCCGTACCGCTCGGCGAGGCCGAAAAACTCCTCGTACTCCGGCATCCCCATGTGTGCGACGACCAGCCGCAACCGGGGATGTCGCGCCAGTACCCGGGCGATCGGCTCGGGGCCGGTGTGCTTGCCGGGCGCGGGTCCGGAACCGCAGTGGATCACCACAGGGATGCCCGCCTCCGCCAGCAACCCCCATGGCCGCTGGAGGAGTTCGTCGGCCGGGTCGTACGCCCCCACCTGAACATGCGCCTTGAAGACGCGCGCGCCCGCTTCTACGGCCTCCCCGACGTATTCCTCGGCGCCCGGCTCGGGGTAGAGGGTGGCGGTGTGGAGACAGTCGGGGGTGCGGCGGGCGAAGTCGGCCGCCCAGCCGTTCAGCCATCGGGCCATGCCCGGCTTGTGCGGGTACAGCATCGAGGTGAAGGCCCGCACACCGAACTCCCGGAGCAGGCCCGCCCGTTCCGCCTCCTCCTGCCGATAGGTGATCGGCCACTCCATCCCGCCGGTCAGCGGTCCGAGTCCGTCGAAGTACTGCCACACCTTGCGCAGGACACGCTCGGGCATGAAGTGGGTGTGGACGTCGACCAGTCCGGGAAGACCGAGCGACTCCCAGAAACGGCGGACCTTACCGGTCTCCTCGGCTCCAGGCACGTCACGCATGGTGTCCATGATCGGCTCGGACGAGGTGGCGGGTCCACTCCTCCGCACCAGGTTCGGTGAGGTATCCGTCACGCGGCCGCCCCGGACTACACGTTCTTGTCGCCCTTGACCGCTCGTACGTCCTCCACGAACAGCTGAAAGAGCAGGCGTGTGATGTCGCTGTCGCCGATGGAGAAGCTGAACGGCTCCTTGGCCTCGGGCTTCAGGCCGATATAGCCCGCGAGTTTCCCTTCGCCTGCCGCGGCCTTCGGGAATTCGCTGCCGGTTTCCGCTTCACGAGTCTTCTTGATGTGGAGTATCGGCGGCCTGGCCCTCGTCACCCAGGTGATTGCTCACGGGCATGGCATGACCCCGACCGGGTCACTGCCACCCGCCACCGCGTCACGGAAACGCTTCGCGATCCCGGCGCCGTCCTGGCTCTCCGTCTTCAGCCGCTCCTCCGTGGCTCCGGCCTTTCCCTTCCACTCCATGATGGCGACGGCCTCGCTGATGAACATCGTCCGGTAGAGCTTCAGGCGCCCCTTGAACGCGTCCCCCCGCCGTTGATGTCGGCATTCTCCTCCGCATCCGGCCTACGCGCCCAGCGACCGACCAGCCGCCACGGGGCGCCCCGCTCGCACGCTCGCGAGTCGGTGTGGTTCTCACCGGGCCGGGCACTCGGCTGTCGACCGAGGCGGTACGGGCTGGAGGTGCGGCATGGCTGTACGGCATCGTCTGATCAAGGTGAGTCCGCAGGCCGTGTGGGCCGTCCTCGCGGACGGCACCCGGTATGCGGAGTGGGTGGTGGGAACGTCGGCCTCCGAGCCGGTGCGGGGGCAGTGGCCACAGGTGGACTCGGCGATCGCCTACGAGGTCCGCGTGGGCCCCGTGCGGCTGAGCAACGAGACCGTCGTCCGGCACTGTGTGGAGGGCTCCGAGCTGGAGCTGGAAGCGCAGGCAGGCGCGCTGGGAACGGCGCGCATCTTCATCGAACTCCGCCCCTGGGGACGGTACTGCCTCGTGATCGCGGACGAGCACCCGCTGCAGGGAGTGGGCGGAACACTCCACAACATGGGTGTGGAGGCACTGATCCAACTGCGGCACCGCACGATGCTGGCCCGGCTGGCCCGGCTCTGCGAGGCACAAGCCGAGGCCGGGGCCAGGGCCGAACAGCCCACGAGCCTGCACGGGAGGCGCAGGGCGGCACACGGCACCGGCGGCCATGCCTGACGCGGTGGTCGTCGGAGCCGGCCCCAACGGGCTGGTGGCCGCCAACCTGCTGGCCGACGCCGGATGGAGCGTGGCGGTCCTCGAGGAACAACCCGAGCCCGGGGGCGCGGTACGCCACGACAGGAATGTCGACCCCGACTTCGTCAGCGACCTGTTCAGCTCCTTCTACCCCCTCGCCGCCGCGTCACCGGTGGTGGCACGACTGGGTCTCGACGAGCACGGCCTGCGCTGGAGCCACGCGCCACACGTCCTGGCCCACCCCCTCAGCGACGGCAGGTGCGCGGTGCTCTCCCGCGGGATCGACGCCACCGCCGACTCCCTCGACGCCTTCCACCCGGGCGACGGGGACGCCTGGAAACGACTGCACGCCACATGGGAACGGCTCGGCCCCGACATCGTGGACGCGCTGTTCACCCCCTTCCCGCCGCTGCGCGCCACAGCCCGCCTCGCCGTCAAGCTGAGGGCGGCCGGCGGCCTGCGGATGGCGCGCACCCTGGTCACGCCGGTGCGCCGCATGGGGGACGAGGAATTCCAGGGGGAAGGCGGCAAGCTGTTGCTGGCCGGGAACGCCCTGCACGCCGACCTCGCGCCGGAGGCCGCGGGCAGCGGCGGTTTCGGCTGGCTGCTGTGCATGCTCGGACAGACCTACGGCTTCCCCGTGCCGGCCGGCGGCGCCGGCGCCCTCACAGCGGCCCTCGTGAGCCGGCTGGCGGCGCAGGGTGGCAGCGTCCGCTGCGGGCAGCGGGTCCGCCGCGTCCTGGTGCGTGACGGACGGGCCGCCGGGGTGCTCACCGCCGACGGCGAGACGGTGGCCGCGCACCGCGCCGTCCTGGCGGATGTGTCCGCGCCGGCCCTCTACGGCGAACTCGTCGAGGCGGAACACCTCCCGTCCCAGTTGATGGCCGACCTGAAGCGCTTCCAGTGGGACTTCGCCACGTTCAAGGTCGACTGGGCCTGCGACGGGCCCGTGCCCTGGCAGGCCGAGGCGGCGGCTCGGGCCGGAACCGTCCACCTGGGCGACGGAGTGGACGAACTCACGCGCTGTGCCGCCCAGATCGCCATGGGCCAGGTACCCGACCGTCCCTTCGCCCTGTTCGGCCAGATGACGACCGCGGACCCCTCCCGCTCCCCCCGGGGCACCGAAGCCGCGTGGGCCTACACCCACGTGCCGCACGTCATCAGATCCGACGCGGGCGACGAGGGCCTGACAGGCACCTGGGACACCACGGAGCGGGAGGTGATGGCCGACCGCGTCGAACGCCAGGTCGAGCGGTTCGCGCCCGGTTTCCGCTCCCGTATCCGCGCCCGGCGCGTGCTGGCCCCGCCCACCCTCCAGTCACTCGACCGCAACCTGTACGGCGGCGCCCTCAACGGCGGCACCGCGGCCCTGCACCAGCAACTGTTCTTCCGCCCCGCCCCCGGCACCGGCCGTCCCGAGACGCCCGTGGACGGCCTCTACCTCGCCTCCGCGTCCGCCCATCCGGGCGGCGGGGTCCACGGCGCCCCCGGCGCCAACGCGGCCCGCGCCGCGCTGCGCCGACATCGGCTGCCCGGCCTCACCCGCGCCCAACGCGTACTCGCCCACCGGGACCGCACCGGCGGAAAACCGGGCCTCCCCCGCTGATACCCCCCTCGCCCGTACGGCAGCCGGGTCGCCCGTGAGCACGGAGCGCGCCCCCTGCACGAGGAACATAAGAGGCACAGAAGAGGCACCCGGAGGGAGGACGAGCCGTGGACGACAGCCCTCTCAAGGACCGCACCGTCGTGGTGACCGGGGCGGCACGCGGCATCGGAGCGGCGCTGGCGAACGCGCTCGCCCGGCGAGGTGTACGGCTGGCCCTCCTGGACCACGACGAACCGGCACTGGAGGCCACCGCCGCCACCCTCCCCGGCCCGGTGCTGGCCCTGCGAACCGACATCACCGACGGCACGGCCCTCGGCGACGCGGCCGAAGCCGTCCGCGCGGGTCTGGGCCCGCCCTCGGTCGTCGTGGCGAACGCGGGAATCGCCGAAGGCGGCCCCTTCGCCGAGTCGGACCCCGCCACCTGGCGCCGGGTGATCGAAGTCAATCTGATCGGCAGCGCCGAGACGGCCCGGACGTTCCTGCCGGACCTGATACGGACCGGCGGATACCACCTGCAGATCGCCTCGCTGGCCTCGATCGGCGCCGCCCCCATGATGAGCGCGTACTGCGCCTCCAAATCCGGCGTGGAAGCCTTCACCCACACCCTGCGCGCCGAGACGGCACATCACGGCGTGGCCGTGGGCATCGCCTACCCGCCAGGGCGTGGCGAACGGCGTGGTGACGGTCGAGGTGGTCTGCACCGTGCCGCTGCCCCGGGCGGTCTTCTTCATCAGGTACGCCTTGAGTGTGTTGCTCTGCCCGGAGACCGAGGTGAGCATCCCTCGCGGGTAGTTCACCCGGGAGGACTCACAGGTGCAGGCGCGCAGCCCGCCGGCCAGGGTGACCAGCAGCGGCATGTCGGTCAGCGGGCCGACGTCGGTGCCGGACGTGCCGGTGGAGGGGATCGCGTCCGGTGCGACGGCGCTGTACGCGTTCTCGTCCCGGGCGCTGTGGACCAGGGTTCCGCCGGGGAACACGAAGCTGGTCAGCTCATCCGAGATGGTGGCCTTGCCCGTGTCGAGCAGCGTGTAGCGCAGCGCGACTCCACTGTTGTAGGCCCGTATCTGGATGCCGAAGGTGACGCCGCTGCCGCTGTCCTGCAGTTTCCAGCGCATCTCCTGGTAGTGGTCGCTGATCGTCGCGTTGCGGCCGTACACCGGGGTCCAGGGCTGTCCTGGGTCCAGTGCTGGTAGGTCGTCATCACGGTGTCGGCGGTGCCCAGCGTGGTGCCGTCGCTCATCGCGAGTCCGAGCACCGAGGTGTCGACGACCGTCGTGCCGGCCCGCTTGACCGACCAGGAGAGCACCCCGCCGACCAGCGACACCGTGATCTTGTTGCTGCCGTCCGGCGACGTGGCGGTCATGGCGGCGTCGGCCGCGGCGGCCTCTCCGGCGCCGACGAGGCCCAGCGAGGCGGCCCCCACCGTGACCGCCGCTCCCTTGAGGATTCCACGCCGGGACAGCGCTCCGGGGCGGGCGGTTCCGTGCGGGTCGGGCTATTCCTGACGTGGTGACGTTTCCATGATCAGTACATCTCTCCCTTGAACGAGTCGCGCGAGGGGCCGGCGTGGGGAATCAGGCGGAGAGCGTGGGCGTCCCGCACGGACTCGGTCCGTGATCAGCCGGGCACGCCCACGCTCACCGAGTCGGCCCTGGCCGGTGTCACCGGCCGCGGGCGTCGTCGATCACTGCTCGGTCAGGGTGACCTCGTCGCAGTAGCCGTCGCCGGTTCCGGAGACGAGGTGGCAGTAGATGCGAGCGGTGTTCACACCTGCCCCTGTCGTGAAGGTCGTCGACTGCTTCGAGTAGGTGCTCGACGTGGTCGAGGCACTCGTGACGGCGGAGCCGTTGTAGAGCTTGGCCTCCAGTGCAGTTGTGGTGCCGGCGGTCTGACTCGCGATCGCGCCGCTCAGCCGGTAGGTGGTGTTCGGCTTGAGCGTGTAGACGAGTTGCCACAGGGTGCCACCGCTCAGGGACGAGTTCGTCAGTCCGGCGGCGTTGCCGTTGGACGACGTGCCCGTGAGCGAGAAGTCACCGTTGCGCCAGGGCACGGTGTGGCCGGACTCGAAGTTGCCGTTGATGACGTGGTTCTTGACGGGGGTGACGGCGAGGTCGTCGCAGTAGCCGTTGCCGCTGCCCGAGCTCTTGTAGCAGTACAGGCGCACCGTGCTGTTCGCCGCGCCGGTGGTGAAGTCGGCGGAGACGAACGTCCACGCGGTGCCGCTGGCGCTCGCCACCGTTTCCAGGCCACCGGTGTTCTTGACGCCGATGTTCATGACCTCACCCGCGACGGCGGACTTCACCCAGCCGGAGACACGGTACGTCGTCCGGGGCGCGACGGGGACGTAGTTCTCCACGGAGGCGGGCGACGGGCCGACCCGGACCGCGTAAGTTCCGCTGTGGGCGCCCGAGTTCACCACCGAGGCGGAGTTCCACGCGCTCCACGCCGTGAGCGATCCCTTCTCGAAGCCGAGGTTCTCGTTCGCGAGGCAGGTCGCGTCGGACGGCGTGCTGAACTGGTCGGCGCCGATGTCGGGTGCGCAGACCGCGGGAACAGGTGATCCCCAGTAGTCCTTGCCGCCGTTGTCGGGCATGACGACTCCCGCGCCGATGGCCGGGGAGCTTGCGGTCAGCTGGTAGCCGTCGACGGAGTCGATGCCCGTGCCGCCGCTGCCGGGCGAGACCAGCAGGGGATCCGCGGTGATGTTCCCGTTGCCGGTCGGCTCACTCGCCGGGTGGTTGCCGTAGAAGAGGTTGTTCCGCCAGGCGAAGTTCGAGGCCGGCTGACCGCTGGTGTAGACGTAGCCGCCGCTGCCCAGGTTGTAGATGAGGTTGTTGGCGAGCGTCAGGTCGTTCCAGGCGCCGGAGACCTCGAAGATGTTCGCGGTGGACCCGGAGGGGACGTAGATGGTGTTGTTGTAGAACGTGGAGTCCTGGGAGCCGAGCATGTTGACGACGCGGAGGCGGTCGTCCTCGCTGACGTTGTAGCGGACCACGGCGTTGCTGCTGAGGCGTGACCCTCCGCCGCAGCCGCAGAAGAGGAGGAACCCTCCCTCGTTGTCGTGGCTGTAGTTGTACTGGACGATCGTGCCGTCCTGCCCGTAGTCGACGTCGAAGCCCTGGCCGTCGGGGTTCCCGGTGAGCTTCTTGGTCCCGTACGCCTCGTTGTACTGGATCACGGTCCCGTCGGAGTCCCAGGCCCAGATGCCGGCGTTCGCCGCGTTGGGGGCCTTCGCCGCGTTGTAGACCACGTTGTGCTCGATGAGGGCGTCCTTCGACATCTGCACCACGATGCCGTCGCCGTCCGTGTCATGGACGGTGTTGTTCCTGACGACGACACCCGTCCAGGGGGTCCAGGCGGGGTTGTTGCATCCGATGGACGGCCGGCACAGCCATGTGCTGGACATGTTGATACCGCTGCGGGCGATGTCGGCGACGGTGTTGCCGTCGATGACGACGTCGTTGAAGGCGCTGGGTGTCGTGGTCCCGAGAACGGAGAAGAGGATGCCCGCGCTGCCGTCGACTTCCTTCGAGTTGTTTCCGTTCACGTCGTGGATGTTGAGGTTGCTGATCTTGTAGTGGTTGCCGGTGCCGTAGTTCTCGAGCACCACGTAGACACCGCGCCGCGCGTTCGCGCCCTTCACGGCACCGGTGTTGGTCACCTCCAGGTTGGAGATCTCCCAGTACTCCTGGTTGTGCAGGTAGATCGCGTCCGTGCCGCCGCCTCCGGCGATGATCGGCAGGGCGCCCGTGCCGTAGGCGTCGATGGAGATCGATCCGTCTGCCGCGCTGCCCGAGCCCAGCGGGTGCAGGGTTCCGGTGCAGGTTGTTCCTCTCTTCAGCAGCAGCTGGTCCCCCGGGGCGAAGGTCTTCGCGTTCGGGCCGGCCAACGAGTTCCATGGCGAGCCGGAGGTGCCGGTCCCGTTAGTCGCCGCCGAGCAGTCCACGTAGTAGGAGGTGCCCGCCGCGTGGGCCTGGACGGCCGGCGTGAGCACTACCGCGGCGCAGGCGAGCAGCATGGTGACGACCAGGCCTGCGATGAAGCGTCTTATGTCGGTGACATGTCTCATGGTGCCTCTCCCCGTACAACATTGTCGGGTTGGGTGGTTGGGCTCGCCGTGCTCTTGCGGAGCGCGGCGACGATCGCCTGCGTCGGAGCGGGCTGGTTCGCCCAATCGGCGGCCACGTGTCCGTCGGCGCCGATCAGGAGTGTGTGGAGCTGTCCGTCCATGGACAGCCGGGTGCCGGCGGAGGCCGAGTCCGCGGCGACCACGAGGCCGGGCGGGATGGACCAGTTCGCCGCGAAGTTCTTCAGCGCGCCGTCGGTCGTGCGGCCGTCGGAGTCGGCGATGAGGACCCTTACGTCGGGGTACTGCAGCGCCACGCTCTTGAGCGACGGGATCTGGCTCCGCGCGTGCGCTGCTCCGACGTTTCCCTGGTCGTCGACGGGGAGGGCCGATATGAGGGTCGGCCCGGAGACGGCGATCCGGTTCCCGTCGAGCAGGGTCACCCCGGAGCCGGCCGGTCGTTCTTCGGCCTGGCAGGCGGTGACGAGCAGGAGCGCGGGGACGAGCAGGAGCACGCCGACGAACGGGACCCTCCCCGTGCGACGGGCCCCCTTCGTCGCCTTTCGAATCCCGGTCACCGGACCGGCCCTTCGAGAGGAAGGATGGGTGCCTCAAGGGCTTCGTCGCGGTCGCACACGAGAGTGTCTCCGCTCACCCGCAGGCGGGCGACCTGGATCGAGCTCCGGCGGTCGTTGTCGTCGCTGCGGTGTACGGCGCCGTCGTCGGACCGCCCCGGGTGCGTGAAATAGAAGACGTAGGCGCCGAGTTCGCTGGTGACGACGTCGGCGTGGTAGCCGTATCCCCCGTCGTCCGGGCCCTGGCCGGAACGGTCGAGGACGAGTCCTCGCGGTTCCCATGTCTCCAGGTCCCGGGAGTGAAGAACCCGCTGTCCATGCCATTCGTCGACGAGCATCCAGTAACTGCCGCCGAGCTCGAAGACGTTCGCGCCCTCGTGATTCGAGCACTCGACGGCAGGCCCCCGGACGGTCCACCGTGCCAGATCGTCGCTGTCCGCCGCGTAGGTGTGCGCGTGATCGGCCTCGTCCTTGTACCACATGCGGTAGCCGCCTGTGGGGAGCCGCAGGACGCAGGCGTCGATCACCCTCTCGGACGAGAGCGGCAAGGTGGAACGGTAGGTCCACGAGAAGAGGTCGTGGCTCGTGTAGTGACGGATCACGCGCGTGTGGCCCGCCCACTGGGTCGGGACCCCGCGGATCACGCTGACGAACATGTGGTACTCGGTTCCGTCGTCGACGATCTCGGGCGCCCAGTAGGTGTGGCGCCCTGGCTCGATGTCGAGCCCCTCGGCGGTTCCCCGGTACAGCCAGGTGGCCCCGCCGTCCGCGGAGGACGCGATCCCGAGGTCGGTCCCGTGGACCCAGCTCACGTCGTTCATCGGTGGCGCGTCGGCGCGGCGGCTCGTGTAGAACATCCACCACTCGCCGGCGTGCCGGTTGAAGACGACGGTGGGGTCGGTCGCGCCGTCGTGAATGGGGTCGCGGAACAGGGGGCGGTCAATGGCTGTCATCGGTGTTTCCCTCAGTCCTGACGGCGCGTCAGGCGGATCATGTTCCAGGACATCGGTTCGAGTTCGGCGTGGAGGACGCCGTCGCCGACGGTGGTGCCGGTGGCGGTGTGCGGGGTGACGCGGTCGGGCCTGTCCGCGGTGTTGGTGGCCTCCGGGTCGTTGTCCGCCAGGACCAGGTGCTCCGCGAGGGTGAGGGCCTCGACGCCGCTCAGGTCGATCGTCAGCGGCAGGGCCCGCGTCTGGCCGCGGTTGACGGCGAAGACGGTGACGGCGCCCGTCTCGTCGTCGGTGACCGCGGTGGCGTGCAGCAGCGGTACGTCACCGAAACGGGCGGTCGGGTACGTCGGGCTGTCCACCTCGACGCGCAGCACCCGGCCACGTCCGTACGCCGACGCCTGGGCGAAGGGGTAGAACGTGGTCTGCCGCCACGCCGGGCCGCCCGGCTCGGTCATGATCGGCGCGATGACGTTGACGAGCTGCGCGAGGGATGCCGCGGTGACCCGGTCGGCATGCCGCAGCAGGGCGATCATCAGCGAGCCGAAGACCACGGCGTCGGTGACGGTGTAGACGTCCTCCAGCAGGCGCGGCGCCTGCTGCCACTCTTCCACGGCGTGCGGGTTGGGCCGCTTCTGGTACCAGACGTTCCACTCGTCGAAGGAGAGGTTGATGTGCTTCTTCGCCTTGAGGCGGGCGCGCACGTGGTCGCAGGTGGCGACGACCGACTCGATGAAGTGCTCCATGTCGACGGCGGAGGCCAGGAAGGAGTCCCGGTCGCCGTCGATCTCCTCGTAGTAGGCGTGCAGGGATACGTAGTCCACGAGGTCGTAAGTGGCCTGGAGGACGGTCGACTCCCAGGAGGCGAAGGTCGGCATGGAGGAGCTGGAGCTGCCGCAGGCGACCAGTTCCAGACCGGGGTCGACCTGCCGCATGGCACGGGCGGTCTCGGCGGCGAGGCGGCCGTACTCCTCGGGTGTCTTGTGGCCGGTCTGCCAGGGGCCGTCCATCTCGTTGCCCAGGCACCACATCCGGATGCCGTACGGCTCCTTGTCGCCGTGGGCGGCTCGGCGGTCGGACAGCTCGGTGCCGCCGGGGTGGTTCGCGTACTCCAGCAGCCGTACCGCGTCCTCCACGCCTCGTGTGCCGAGGTTGACGGCCATCATGGGCTCCATGCCCGTCCTACCGCAGAAGTCCATGAACTCGCCCAGGCCGAACTGGTTGGTCTCGGTGGACTTCCAGGCCAGGTCCAGCCGGGCCGGCCGCTCCTCGCGCGGGCCCACGCTGTCCTCCCAGCGGTAGCCGGAGACGAAGTTGCCGCCGGGGTAGCGGACGGTGGTCACACCGAGCTCACGGACCAGCTCCAGGACGTCCTGGCGCAGTCCGTCCGCGTCGGCGGTGGGATGGCCGGGCTCGTAGATGCCGGTGTAGACGCAGCGCCCCATGTGCTCGACGAACGATCCGAACACACGTGGGTTGACACTGCCGACCGCGAAGGCCGGATCGAGGGTGAAGCGGGCGGCGGGCGTGGTGCCGGGCTGGGACATGACTGCCTTTCAGGTGTGACAAGGAAGAAGGAGGGCGGGAGGGGGGCGACGGGAGAGGGGGATCAGAGCGCCAGCGCGCAGACCACCGAGGGGGCGGAGACCGGCGGGTGGGGCCGGGTGAGGGTGCCGTCGTCCAGGACCCGCAGGGCGGCGAGGGTGCCGCTGTGCTGGTTGGCGACGAGCAGGTGGCCGGCCGCCAGGGTCAGGCCGCGGGGCCATGTGCCGCCGGCGGGGACCTCGCCGACCGGTTCCAGGGTGGTGCCGGTGAGGCGGAACGCGGCGACCGTGTCGGCGCCCCGGTTGCTCACCCACACGAAGCGTCCGCAGGGCGAGGCCACGATTCCGGCGGGCTGGTTGACGACGTCGTGGGCTGTCGTGGCAGGAGCGGAGGAGACGGCCGTCAGGGTGCCGTCGGTGGCGTCGTAGCGGTGGCAGGTGACGGTCGAGGACAGCTCGTCGGCGCTGAACACCAGGTCACCGCCGGGGGCGAAGGCGAGGTGGCGGGGGCCGGATCCGGCGCGCGTCGGATTCACCGCGACCCGCTCCAGGGTGCCGGTGCGGGTGTCCAGCCGGTACGTGAACACCGCGTCCGCCCCCAGGTCGGTCACCAGCAGGAAACGGCCCGCGGGGTCGAGGAGGACCTGATGGGCGTGGCTTCCCTCCTGGCGTCCGGTGACCGGGCCCGAGCCCTGATGGACGACGAGGTCGGTCGGTTCCAACAGGCGTCCGTCCGCGCCGAGCCGGTGCACCGCGACGGTGCCCGGCGCGGTGTCGCTGCCGTAGTTCGCGGTCAGCAGCCACTCACCGCCCGGGTGGACGGTGAGGTGGCACGGGTTCGCCCCGCCGCCGCTCACCGGGTCGCCCAGCGGGGACAGGGTGCCGTCTCGGTCGCGGGCGACGGCGCTGACGGTGCCCGCCCCGGTCTCGTTCGTGCTGTAGACGACGTCGAGCGACGGGTGAGCGGCCAGGAAGGAGGCTCCGCTGACGGGCAGCGGCTTCACCTGGTCGTCGTACGTCATGCGGCCGGTGGCGGGGTCGAGGAGCAGGGCGGCGATGCCGGGGCCGTCCCCGCCGGAGTCCGGTGTGTAGGAGCCGGTGAGGAAGGGGATCGCGCCGGTGGAGGGGCTTGTGGGCATGGGTGGTCCTGAGAGTCGCTGTGCCGGGGCGGAAGGAGGTGTCAGCGGACGATGTCGTCGTGGTGGTCGAGCAGTCCCAGTTCGGAGCGCCGGGGCAGGCCCTCCCAGTCGCCGGCGGTGCTCACCGCGAAGGCGCCGAGCAGGGCCGCCGTCCTCAGCCGCCGCTGCGGGGGCTCCCCCGCGAGCAGTTCGGCCAGGTAGCCGGCGGCGAACGCGTCTCCCGCGCCCACCGAGTCGTGGACCTGGACCGGTACGGCGGGCTGCCGGTGGGGCCGTCCGTCGAGGAGGGCGTACGCCCCGTCGGCACCGATCTTGATCACGGCTCCGTCGGGTCCGAGGTCGCAGATGCCCTGGGCGAGTTCCTCCGGTCCTTCGGCACCGGGCACCACGAGCCCGGCCTCGTGCGGTCCGGCGAAGACCAGGTCGCTCCTGCGCAGCAGAGGCAGCAGGGTGCGCCGGGCCTCGGCCTCACTCCACAGCAGCGAGCGGAAGTTGACGTCCAGGGAGATGGTCACGCCGGCGTCGGCGGCGATGTCCACGGCCCGGGTCACGGCCTGGGCGGGGCCCTCACCGAGCGCCGGGGTGATGCCCGTGATGTGGAGGACCGCCGCCCCCGCGACGACGTGCTCGGGAATGTCGTCGGCGGTGAGCCGCGCGCCGGCGGTGTGGGTGCGGTAGTAGCGCGTACGGCTCCGGGTGGAGGTGCGACGCTCCTTGAGCAGCAGGGATGTGGGGGCGGCGTCGCGCGCGGCGACGGTGGTGACCCCTTCGGCCTGTAGTTCCCGCAGGACGAGTTCGCCGAGTTCGTCGTCGCCCACCCGGCCGATCCAGGTCGCGGATCCGCCGAGCCGGCTGACCCCGATGGCGACGTTGGACTCCGCGCCGGCGATGCCCAGGCGCAGCGTGGTGCCGAGCGCGAACGGGCCGGGGGCCCGGGCCGCCATGACGGCGAGCACGTCGCCGAGGGTGACGAGGTAGGGCTCGCCGGGCGGGGGTGCGGATATGCTCACGCGTTCGCCTCCCCGGCCCGTGCGGTGGTCCCTACCGCGTCCAGCAGGGTGCGCGCCCTCGTGGTGAGGGCGCCCAGTGCCTGCGGAGTCGGGTCCTGGTCCGTCCCGCGCAGCAGCGGGGAGCCGATTCCGACCGCACAGGCGCCCGCGTCCAGGTAGTCCCGCGCCTCGTCGATGCCGACGCCGCCGACGGCGAGGAGTGGGATGTCGGGCAGGGGCGCTCGCAGTTGGCGCAGGTGAGCGGGGCCGCCCGTGCTCGCGGGGAACAGCTTGACGGCGGCGGCGCCGGCCCGCCACGCCTGTGACACCTCCGTCGGTGTCCAGGCCCCCGGGTAGCACGGGACACCCCGGTCCACCGCGTTCCGGACGACTTCGGTGTCCACGACGGGGGCGACCAGGAACTCCGCTCCCGCCGCCAGGGCGTCCCTGGCCTGGTCGCCGGTGATCACGGTGCCCGCGCCGACCGCTACGTCGGGGCCGAGTTCCGCCCGGATGCGGGCCAGCGCGTCGAGCGCTCCTGCGGTGGTGAGGGTGACCTCCAGGCAGGTGACGCCGCCGGAGGCGAGGGCCCGGGCCACGGCGGGCAGCCCGGAGGCGTCGGCCGACCTGAGGATGGCCATGACCCGGGTCCGGCCGAGCTGCGGGGTGAGGGCGGGACGCTCCGTCATGACCCCACCGCCGCGGGGGACGTGAGAGCTCCCTGGGTGTGCGTCATGCGAAGTTCCTTTGCCTGAAGGTGAGTTGGTGAACGTGGGGTCACTTGAGTCCGGAGGTGGCGGCACCCGCGACGAAGCCCCGCTGCACGATCAGGAACAACGCCAGCACCGGGACGACGTACATCACCGCGCCTGCGGCGACCAGGTTCCCCAGCGGGGCACCGTGCTCGTTGACGTAGCCGTAGGCGAGCTTGACCGCGAGCGTGGTGTGGGCGTCGTCCAGCAGCAGGGCGGGCGCGATGTAGTCGCCCCAGGTCCAGCTGAAGGACAGGATCAGGCTGGTGGCGATGACCGGCCAGGACTGTGGCAGGAAGATGCGCCAGAAGATGCGGATCTGCCCGCAGCCGTCCACGATCGCGGCCTCCTCCAGTTCCTTGGGCATGTTCGAGAAGAACTGCCGGAACAGGAAGATCAGGTACGGGGCTCCGCACAGGCCCCACAGCACCCACGGCACATAGGTGTTGGTGAGGTGCATCTTGGCGAACAGCAGGTAGGTCGGGATGAGGGTGAGAACCTGCGGCAGCATCATCGTCGACAGGAGCACGGAGAAGATCAGCCGCTTGCCGGGCGCGTCGAGGCGGGCGAATCCATAACCCGCCCACGCGGAGGCCAGCGTGACCAGCAGGGCGTAGACGGTGGCGATCGTCAGGGAGTTGCGGGCGTAGCCGAGGTAGTCGATCTGGGTCAGCGCGTCATAGAAGTTGTTCAGGCTGGGGTCGTGCGGCCACCAGTGGACCGGCAGCGCGCGCAGCTCGGAGGGGTTCTTCAGGGCGGTGTTCAGCAGCCAGCCGAACGGGCCGAGGAAGAGGACGAGGGCGCCGACGAGCAGCATGTAGACGGCGCTTCTACGAGGGAACACCATCACTTGCCTCCGATCGTGCGCTGTCTGGACGGCTTGGCCGCCTCCGGGTCGACGGAGTAGAAGACCGCGCCCTTGCTGAGTCTGAAGACGAGGAAGGTGATCGCGACGATGATCAGGAACAGCAGCCAGAGCATCGCGGAGGCGTATCCGTAACGGCCGTTGGCGAAGTACTGGGCGAACACGTTGATCATGAACAGGTAGTTGCTCTCGGGGACGGACGTGACGCCCCTGGGGGTGGGGTCGAGGGAGATCAGCAGCGGCAGGAAACTCTGCACGGCGGCGATGATGCCCGTGATGACCTGGAAGAACAGCACCGGGGAGAGCATCGGCACGGTGATTTTGGTAAAGGACTGCCAGGCGTTCGCCCCGTCCACACGGGCGGCCTCGTGCAGCTCCTTGGGAATGTCCTGGAGCCCCGCCAGTGAGATGATCATGGTGTTGCCGGCGCCCCACAGGGTCAGGGTGACCAGGACCCAGCGGGCGTAGGGGTCCATCAGCCAGCTCACACCGTTGACGTGCAGGGCGTCCAGGACACCGTTGGCCGCGCCCGAGTCCCGGTCGAAGATCAGCTTGAAGGTGAGAGCGGCACCCACCGGCGGGACGATCGCGGGCAGGTACAGCAGGGTGCGGAACAGCCCGCGGGCCCGGATCGGCTGGTTGACCAGCACCGCCAGCAGCAGCCCCGCGGCGATGGACAGCGGCACGGTGATCGCGACGAAGACGCCGGTGCGGGCCAGGGAGGACATCGTCTCCGGGTCGGTCAGGACCTCCCGGTAGTTTTCCAGACCGACGAAGCGGGAGTTCTGCGACAGCCCGTCGGCGTTGGTCAGACTCAGCCACAACGCGTAGCCGAGCGGGAACGCCGTCAGGGCCAGGAAGCCCAGCACCCAGGGTGCGGCGAACACGTAGAAGGCCCAGGCCCGCCGGGTGGTCAGCGAGCGGGGCCCGCGACCGGCGTGCGCGCGGGTGCGGGGCCCGGGCCGGGCGGCCGTCCCCCCGGAAGGGGACGGCGCGCCCGGCGCGGTGATCTGTTCGGTGCTCATCCCACGAGTTCCTTGCCCTGGGCGAGCGCCTCGTTCATCCGGGAGTTGAGCTGATCGGCGACCTTGCCGGCGGACGTGCCGGACTTCACGGCGCCCGGCAGCACCTTGTTCAGCACGCCCTCCAGGGCGGCCTGCTGGGCGTAAGGGGTGAAGCTGAGCACCGAGAAGTGCGGCAGCTCCTGTTCCTGCACCTGGAACGCCTGCTTCTGGAAGGCGTTGGTCTGCGGCATGTTCGGGCGCAGCGACTTCAGGGACGGTATGCCCCATCCGCTGGCCGCCCGGTCCTGGGCGGGCTTGCCGGCGAAGTACCACTCGAAGAACTTCCAGGCCGCGTCCTTGTTCTTGGCGTCCCTGGGGATCCAGAAGCCGGTGGCGCCGAAGCAGGAGCTGACGCGGTTGCCACCGAGCTGCGGGGCGGGCGCGAAGCGGGAGACCTCGGCGAGCTTGGGATCGGCGCCGATCAATCCGCCGAACCAGTAGCCGTTGCAGCTCATCGCCATCCGGTTGGCCTGGTAGGTGGGGCCGTCCCAGCCGTCCGGGTTGGGGTTCACGACGCTCGGGCCGATGTCGGCCTTGGCGTAGTCCAGGTACCACCGCAGGGCCTTCAGCGCCTCCGGGGAGGAGAAGTCCACCGTGGCCAGGTCCTCGGCGAACAGACTGCCGCCGGCGGAGGCGGTCATGCCCATGAGCTGGGGGAAGACTCCCATGCCGGTGGCGTTCAGGCCGTACACCTTGACCTTGCCCAGGCGGCGCTTGACCAGCTTCTTGCCCAGGTCGAGCCACTCGTCGTAGGAGATCGGGTCGGTCGCGCCGGGCACGTCCAGCTTGGCGGCCTCGAACAGGTCGGTGCGGTACCAGAACATGGAGTCCTGGGAGTAGTCCTTGGCCATGCCGTAGCGCGGGCCCGCGCCCTGCTTCTTGCCGTCGTAGCGCCACACGTCGTTGACCGGGTCGAGGTCGGAGGGCTTCAGCACCGAACTCTTGGCGAAGTACGGGTCCAGGTCAGTCATCAGGCCGCGGGCGGCGAAGTACGGGGTCTCGGTCGCGCCGAAGCCGCGGACGACGTCCGGCGGATTCTTGGCGGCGAGCATGGCGTTGAGCTTGGTGGCGTCCCAGATGATGACGTTGAGGTCCATCCCAAGCGCCTCTTCGGCGGCCTTGAGGCCCTTCTTGTCCCACTCGTTCTCGACCGTCATCACGGTGAGCGTCGTCTTGCCGCTCCCCGAGCCGTTCGTGCCGTTGTCGACGGAGCCGGCGCAGGCGGACAGACCGGTCGCGGCGAGCGCGGTTCCGGCGGAGACGGCGAGGAAGCGGCGTCTGTCAAGGGATGTCATCTTTGACATGGGCATGCTGATGGGCCTTTCGTGGCGGACGTACGCGGCTACGGGATGTACGAGGGGGCCCATTGCGGCATGAGGGGTTGCCGCAACGAGCGAACAGAGAGGCACGGCGGCCGGTGGAGTACCGGCTCGCTCGGCAGTGGTGTTGATGCCCTGGTCGCGGCGCATCCGTCGGCGTGGACGAGTGCGCGCACCGATCCAGCGGACCGCGGGTGCGACGGTGGTCGCGTCGGCGGTGAGCTCGGGGCACCTTCGGCCAGCTGACTCCGCGTCAGATTTGGCCGATAGCTAGCAGTGTCTCTATGGCCGGTTTAAAGGGCTCTGCATAGATTTACCGCTTATTTCCGTCTGGGGAAACCGGTTGACTGAAACTTTCGCGAACGTTAAGTTGCGTTTCCAGGAAGTGTCAAGAGCTACGAACAAGTCACTCTCGGCCCGCACCAGTGGACCCGGGCGACGTCTAATGGGAGGGGGAGCACGTGCCGGAACAGCCCGTCAGGGCCAGGCTCGTGGATGTGGCACACGCGGCCGGGGTCTCCAAGGCCACCGTGTCCAAGGTGCTCAACGGCCGACAGGACCTGTCCGTACGGCCGGAGACGCGCCGCCGCGTCCACGAGGCCGCCGAGACACTCGGCTACCGCCCCCACTCCGGGGCCCGTGCCCTGGCCGGCGCCAGCACCCACGCACTGGCCCTGCTGATCCCCGCCCTCGGCAACCCCACGTACGTCACCATCGCCCGCGGCGCCTATCAGCGGGCCCGCGAGCTGGGCTATCTCTCCCTGCTGGCGGAGGACTTCGACGGGCAGGAGGCCGACGACTCCTTCAACGACCTGGTGCAGGAGGGCAGGGTCGACGGACTGCTCATCGCCTCCGCCCGCCCCGGCCACCCCCTGCTGGACACCCTGAACCACAGCCCGGTCCCCCACGTCTTCCTCAACCGCGCCGTGGAGGGGTCCGGCCGCAACGTCACCATGGACGTCGCCCGCTCCAGCGTGACCGCGCTCGACCACCTGCACGGGCTCGGCCACCGCAGGGTCGGCCACATCGCGGGTCCCGCCGGGATCACACCCAGCGAGGTCCGCAAAGAAGCGTTCCTGCGCCACGCGGACGCCCTGGGGCTGGACGCCGCTCCGGTGGCGTCCGGGGACTTCACCGAGGACGGCGGCGGCTCGGCCGCGCGGGAACTGCTGCGTCCCGCCGCCGGCAGTGCGCACCCGCCGGTCACCGCCCTCTACACCAGCTCGCTCGCCCAGGCGATAGGCGCCATGGCCGCGATCAGAAACCTCGGCCTCCGGATCCCGGAGGACGTCTCCGTGGTCGGCAACGACGACCTGCCCGTGGCCGCGCATCTCCATCCCCCGCTGACCACCGTCGCGATGCCCCTGTACGAACTGGGGACCGCTGCCGTGGACGCCCTGGTGGCCACCATCGAGAACAGGCCGGTGGGAGACGTCGTCGTACCGACCGAGCCGCGGCTGGTGCTGCGTGGCTCCACGGCCGGACCGGCAGAACCAGGAGGAACGCCATGACCGTCGCCGCCGCACCGGCACGTTTCACCGGCCGTACGGCCCTGCTCACCGGGGCCGGCTCCGGCATCGGGGCGGCCACCGCCCGGCGGCTGGCGGCCGAGGGGGCGTCCGTCCTCGTCACCGACGTGGACGCCGAGGCCGCCCAGCGCGTGGCCGAGGACATCCGCACGGGGGGCGGGCGGGCACGGGACCGGCCCCTCGACGTGACCTCCCCGGGTCAGTGGGCCGCGGCCGTCGCCGAGGCCGAGTCCTGGACCGGGCGCCTCGACGTGCTCCACCTCAACGTGGGCCGCAACCTGCACGGAGCGGCACACGAACTCGACGACGCGTCCTGGCACGACCAGTTGCGGCTCTGCCTCGACTCCGTGTTCTACGGCGTCCGGGCCGGGGTTCCCCTCCTCAGGACGGCCGGCGGCGCGGTGGTGATCACCTCGTCCGTGCACGCGGCCATCGGCTTCAAGGGCTTCCCCGCCTACGCGGCGGCCAAGGGCGGAATCGACGCCCTCGTAAGGCAGTTGGCCGTCGAGTACGGGGGGCGGATCCGGTTCAACTCCGTCCTGCCCGGGGCCGTGCTGACCGCCCTGTGGGCCGGTACACCCCCGGAGTACAAGGCGCAGACCGTCGCGCGCACGCCGGTCGGCAGGCTCGGTGCCCCCGAGGACATCGCCGCCGCCGTGGCGTTCCTCGCCTCCGACGACGCCTCCTTCATCACCGGCCAGAACCTGCTCGTGGACGGTGGCCGCAGCATCAGCTCCCAGGAATAGGGCGTCGGGCGTCGGCCGATGCGCCCTGCCCCTTCCCCTGCTTTCCCGCGCCTCCCCCCGGACGGCAAGCCCCTCCCCCGTACCAACGCCCCTTCCGTCCCCGCGAGCAGGCAGTTCCCCGCGCTCGCTTTCGGCCACGACCGATCCACCCACCACCCACCACCCACCGAGCCTCGGCCCACACCGGGCCATACACAGCACAGGACCCGGAGGTCCAGCCCATGAAGATCACTGGATACGAACTCTTCCTCGTCGAACCGCGCTGGCTCTTCCTGCGCGTCGACACCGACGAGGGAATCTCCGGCTGGGGTGAGCCCATAGTCGAGGGCAAGGCCCACACCGTCGCCCGCTGCGTCGAGGAGATGTTCGACTACCTGCTCGGCCAGGACCCCGCCCGCATCGAGGAGCACTGGCAGGTGCTCGCCAAGAGCGGCTTCTACCGCGGCGGAGTCGTCCTGAACAGCGCCCTGGCCGGAATCGACCAGGCGTTGTGGGACATCGCGGGCAAGGCACACGGCGTCCCGGTCCACCAGCTCCTCGGCGGCCACGTGCGCGACCGGGTCCGCGTCTACGGCTGGGTCGGCGGCGAAACCCCCGAGGAGCTGGCCGAGTCGGCCGCCGAGCAGGTCGCCAAGGGCATGACGGCGGTCAAGCTGAACCCCTGCGGCCAGCTGGAGCCACTCGCCGCCCCCGCCGCGATCAACGCCATCGTGGACGGAGTGGCCGCGGTTCGCGATGCCATCGGGCCGGAGCGCGACCTGGCGCTGGACTTCCACGGCCGGTTCAGTGGGGCGATGTCCCGCCGCGTGCTGCCCCACCTCGAGCCGCTCCTGCCGCTCTTCGTCGAAGAGCCCGTGCTTCCGGAGTTCTCCCAGGACCTCGGCGCCGTGGTGCGCTCCACCTCCATCCCCATCGCCACCGGCGAACGGCTGTACTCCCGCTGGGACTTCCGCTCGGTGCTCTCCGACGGCATCGCCGTGGCCCAGCCCGACATCAGCCACGCCGGCGGAATCTCCGAGAGCCGCCGGATCGCCGCGATGGCCGAGGCGTACGACGTCCTGGTGGCACCGCACTGCCCGCTCGGCCCGATCGCCCTCGCGGCCAGTCTGCAGCTCGACTTCGCGATCCCCAACTTCCTCATCCAGGAACAGGCGCTGGGCATCGGCTACGGCGACAGCAGCGGACTGCTGGACTACCTCGCCGACACCACGCCCTTCACGTTCCGCGACGGCTACATCGACCGCCCGACCGCACCCGGTCTCGGCATCACCATCGACGAGGACGCGGTCCGGGCCGCCGCCGAACGCGGCCACCGCTGGCGCAACCCGGTCTGGCGCAACACGGATGGCTCACTGGCGTCCTGGTAGCCCGGCAGGGGACTCCGGCCGGATGTCGCAACGCAGCCGTAGCAGATGCCCATGCGACACCCGGAGCGCATGAGCGAGCAGGAGCTCGTCGCGGCCTGATTCCTGGTATCGGTTCAGATCTCGGCTGTACCGGCGGCACCTTCGGTTTCGGTGAGATCCGGTTGTAAGCGCCCGTGTATGTCGCCGATCTGGCCGACGAGGCATGTGAGTGGGCGCTTCATCAGTCGATGTCCGTTTCTGGCTGAGGTGGGGGCAAGGTTGCTGGTGGGGGTTCTGTCGGCTATTGCTTCCTGGCGAAGTCGCCGGCGTCGGCCTCGGTGAGGATGCCGAGTTTGCCCAGTCGTTTCAGCTTGGCGCGGGTGCCTTCAGGCTCGGCGGAACCCCGAGTGGCCGTTCGGCGCGGTGATCGTCGACACCCGTACCGGCGAGGTCCTGGGGAGCGGGGTCAGCTCCGGGGCGGACGGCCCGGTGCTGCACGGTGAGGTGGTCGCCCTCCGGGCTGCTGCCGGGCTCCGGGTTCGTCGCAGGGTTCGCACGGCGCTTGTCGAATCGCCCTGTCCGCACGGCAGGTGGCGGCCGCCGCACGGTCCTTCTACACCCCGGAGCTGCTCCTGGGCGGCGTACTGTCCGACCACACCGACCGTCTCTTCCAGGAGGCCCGGCGGTTGCGGGTGCGCGAACGGCCGGCGACGCACAGGGCGTGCGGCGGCACGGGCGTGCGGCGTTCGGGGGCACACACGGGCGTGCGGCGTTCGAGGGGCACACACGGGCGTGCGACGGCTGTTCAGCGCAGGCATCGGCGCGTCATGAGGGCAGGCAGGCCCGGGCCGGCGGCGAAGGAACGGATGGGCTCGGCGACCTGGACAGGGCGTTCCGGGCGCACCGCGTGCGACGCGTCGGCCGTGTGCACGGTGAAGTGGGGCTGCCCGGCAGCAAGCTCGCCCGAGGTCCCGGAGGGGCCGTCGGCCGACCCGGAGAGCGGGCCATCGTAGGGCGCCGTGAAGAGACGGGGTTCGGCCCCGAGGTGCGCGGGGGCGCGGCCCGAGCCAATCTGATGATCATGCGGCGTAAAGGTGCGCGAGACAGTGACGGCCACGACATGGAAAGGGCTCTGAACGAGCTCTACGCCACGCCGCCGCCCGAATTCGTCGCCCGCCGCGAGGACATGGCGGCCGAGGCCAAAGCCGCCGGACGCGTGGAGGACGCACGCCGGATTCACGCGGCCCGTCGTCCCTCGCTCGCGGCCTGGGCAGCGAATCTGCTGCTGCGCTCCCAGCCGGAGGAGAGCCGGCGGTTCCTGGAGTTGGGACGGGCGCTGCGCGACGCCTACCGGAGTCTGGATGCCGACGGGGTCAAGGAGCTGTCCGAGCAGCGCCGGAGCATCGTCGCCGCGATGTCCCGCCAGGCCGCCGAGCTCGCCGTCGAGGCAGGCCACCGGCTGTCGGACACGATGCAGCGAGACGTCGAGGCCACGCTGCGTGCCGTGCTCGCCGACCAGGAAGCGGCCGACCGGTGGGCCACCGGCCGTCTGGAGAGCGTCCTCACCCCGCCGGCGGACTTTCCCAGTCGTACGGCCGCGACGCCCGACACACCCCGAGAGCAGGTTCGAGCGGCTGACAGGCCACCTGCCGCACGGACTCGCGGAAAGGACGAGGTCGCCGAGCGGCGCCGCCGGAAGCAGGAGCGACTCGGTCAGGCCCGCGAAGCGGCCCGGGCCGCCGACCGACGGCTGCGTGAGCTGCGCACCGCGCGAGCGGACGCCGACGCGCTGCTGAAACGGGCACGTGACCGGCACGACCAGGCCGGACGAGAGGTGTCCGCCGCCGAGCGGCGGCTGCGGCAGGCACGCGAGGACCTTCAACAGGCGGACCAGGAACAGCGGGAAGCGCAGAAACGGTACGAGGCGGCGGCTGACGGCGTGTCCCGGGCCGAACAGGCGGCACGCGAGGCCGCCCAGGAAGTGAAGCGCCTGTCCCGTCCCGTCGGGTAGCGGACGGACCGGTCCCGGAACCAGGGCGGCCTCGCAGCCCTTGGGGACGGCGATGAACTCTCCCGCGGTGGGAGAAGTTTCCTCGATGGCGTGCGCGACGGACTCCTCACCGAAGATGCTGAAGCGGTCGGCGGAAGGTGCTCCGCCCGGAGGACCGTGGCCGAGACCCTGCGCATCGGCCTCTGCGCCCCAAACCGATGACCCGGCCGATCGTCCCTGTCCAGGAGAGCGCGGCATGACCCACGTGAGAGACATCGAGCCTCGCGGTACGCAGCACTGCGAGACGACTGCCCTGGGGGTGCTGCTGCGCCACCAAGGGCTCGATCTGTCCGAGCCCATGCTCTTCGGTCTCGGCTCGGGCCTGTCCTTCATCTACTGGGACAGCAAGAACATGGCCTTCCCCTTCCTCGGGGGGCGGGTCAAGCCATTCGACCTCACCAGAAATCTGGCCGCCGGACTCGGCTTGGAACTGCTGGTCAAGGAGACCGGCTCGCCTCGCAGGGCTTGGGAGAACGTGACGGCCCCGATCGACGCCGGCCGTCCGGTCGGACTGCAGCTCGACAGCTACCACCTGGACTACTTCGGATCGAAGGTGCACTTCGGCGGTCATGTCGTCGCCCTGTACGGCTACGACGACCACGACGCCTACCTGGTGGACACCGACCAGCAAGGTGGAGCCGTGACCACCAGCCTGGCCGGCCTCGCCCGGGCCAGAGCCGCACGCGGTCCGATGAGCGCCAGGCACCGCTCGTTCACCCTCACCACACCACCAGGAAGCCCGCCCTCCCCACGGGACCGCATCGTTCCGGCCATCACCGCCTGCGCCGACGCCTTCCTCGACCCGCCCATCGCCAACCTGGGCCACCGGGGCATCGAGAAGGCCGCCAAGCTCGTACGCACCTGGCTTCAGCGCACCGACAACCCGGGCCGGGATCTGCCGCAGGCCGCCCTGCTGATGGAGAAGGCCGGCACCGGCGGCGCCCTGTTCCGCAACCTCTACCGCGACTTCCTCGCCGAATGCGGCGCAGTGCTCGACAGCGGCCACTTGCGTACCGGTCACACGTTGTACGCCGAGGCAGCCACCCTGTGGACGGAAGTGGCAGCGCTGATCAAGAAGGCCGGCGAATCGGGCGAGGAACAGTGCCTCCAGGAGGCCGGCACGGTTCTTCTCGATCTTTCACGCATCGAGCGCGAGGCCATGCAGGCGCTGAGCGGCCTGGGAGTTCCCTGATCCGTTGAGTCCGACTGTCGGCTCAAGAGGCCCGCGTCGTGAAGGCGTCCGCGTGCCGCGCGGCCCACTGGGCGAACGTGCGGGCCGGGTGGCCGGTGACCTTCTCGACGGTGTCGAGGACCGTGCGGCCGACCTCCGGCGTGTTCCCGTACGCCTGGAGCAGGAAGCCGATCACGTCCTCCGGGTGGCCCGCCGCCCGCCATTGCGCGACGGCCTGTTCCTCGGTGAGCTCGATCAGGGTGATCTCGCGGCCCCGAGCGGCGGCGATCGTCGCCACCTTGTCGCCAACGGTCAGCAGCTCGGGGCCGGTGATCACGTACTCCTGGCCCGCGTGGCCCTCCTCGGTGAGCGCGACCGCGGCGACAGCGCCGATGTCACCTTCGTGGACCATGGCGCTCAGCCGGGAGACGAACGGCTCGCGGACTGCGTCGGCGCCCACGATGCCGTCCGCCCACTCCAGGGCGTTGGCCATGAACTCGACCGGCATGAGCACGGTCCAGTCCACACGGTCGTCGGCACGCACAGCGTCCTCCAGCGGGGACGGCCCGCCGCCATGCAGCACGGTGACCCGGCGTACGCCGGCCGCGCGGGCCGGCTTCAGGATCTGCGGACCGGTCTCGAGCGGGGCGAAATATGCCCCACCGAAGGTGATCAGATGGACGCCGGTGACACCTTCCAGGGCCGGGATCAGACTGTCGGGGTGGTCCAGATCGCCCTGCACCACCTCGACTTCGGCCGGGAGCGCGGCCCTCGACGCATCCCGGGTGAGGGCGCGGACAGCATGACCGCGGGCGAGAAGCTCGGCGACGACCTGACGCCCAACGGTTCCGGTGGCGCCGGTGACAAGAATCCTCTGCGCCTGCGCCTGCGTCTCTGTCTGGGGATGTGTCTGGGGCTGGGGCTGGGTCATGACACGACCGTAGGGAGCCTTGCGGTCAGCTTCCGTCCGCAAGGCGGGGCGCGTACAGCGTGACGGCCGGGCGTCGGCGCCGCCGCCGCGCCGACGAGACGTATGACACTCACCCACACCCCCCTTAAATACGTATCTGCGATGCAACATTGATACGCTGCCTCCGTGAGGCTGACCAGATACACGGATCTCGCACTTCGGGCAGTGATGCGCCTGGCCGTCGTGGACAGCGAGGAGTTGCTGACCACGAGGCAGATCGCCGATTCCATGAGCGTCCCCTATACGCACATGGCGAAGGCGATCGCACAGTTGCAGCATTTGGGTGTGATCGAGGCGCGGCGCGGGCGCAACGGTGGGCTGACCCTCACCGACTCCGGCCGGAGCACTCGGGTGGGGAATCTGGTCAGGACGCTGGAAGGGGACCGGGAAGCCGTGGTGTGCGAGGGCGACACCCCCTGCCCCCTCGCAGGCGCCTGTCGGTTGCGGCGGGCACTGCGGGAGGCGCAGGAGGCGTTCTACTCCTCGCTGAACGGTGCGACCGTGGACGATCTGGTGACGTCACCGACGGGCCCGGTACTGCTGGCACTGGGTACTCCCCCCGGCTGACGCCCGACTGACGCCCGACTGACGCCCGACTGACGCCCGACTGACGCCCGACTGTCGATGCAACGACCACATCGCGGGATCGTGCGCGCCCGGCAGACGTGCGAGCAAAAATTCGAGTCCCACATACCAATTCAACCAACCGACATCGAACCAGGAGTGTGTCTGATGCTTTCCGCTCAGTCGGCCCCCGTCGTACGGACGACGCTTCCCGTGGTGGGAGCCTCGCTGACCACAATCACGGAGGTGTTCTACCGGCGGTTGTTCGAGGAGCGTCCGGAACTGCTGCGGCATCTGTTCAACCGGACCAACCAGGCCACCGGCGCCCAACGCGAGGCACTGGCCGGCTCGGTGGCGGCCTTCGCCACGCTCCTGGTCGAGCGACCCGACGAACGCCCGGACGCCGTCCTGTCGCGCATCGCCCACAAGCACGTTTCGCTGGGCATCACCGCCGACCAGTACCCCCTGGTCGGACGCCACCTGCTCGGGGCGGTCGCCGAGGTGCTCGGCGACGCGGTCACCCCCGAGGTCGGGGCTGCCTGGGACGAGGTCTACTGGCTGATGGCCAACGCCCTGATCGCCATCGAGGCCCGTCTGTACGCCGAGGCCGGCGTGGCCGACGGTGACGTGTGGCGGCGCATGGAGGTGGCCGAGCGCCGCCAGGAGTCCGCCGACGCCGTGTCCCTGGTACTGCGCCGGACCGACGGTCGGCCCACCGCTCCCTTCCGGCCCGGGCAGTACGTCAGTGTCCGCGTGGAACTGCCCGACGGCGCCCGCCAGATCCGCCAGTACAGCCTGTCCACCGCACCGGATCACAAGACCTGGCGCATCACGGTCAAGCGCGAGAAGGCCGCCCGCGGTACCGTTCCCGACGGCGAGGTCTCGTCCTGGCTGCACGCCCACGCCGAGGTGGGCGACATCCTGGATGTCTCGCTGCCCGCCGGTGACCTCGTACTGCCCGAGGCCGACACCCCCCTCTTCCTCGCCTCCGCCGGTATCGGCATCACCCCCATGCTGTCGATGCTCGACCATCTCGCCCTCACCTCCTCCGCGCGTCCGGTCACCGTCGTCCATGCCGACCGCTCTCCCCTCGACCATGTCCACCGCGACGAGCAGGCGGACCTCGTCAGCCGTCTGAACAGCGCCGATCTTCACCTGTGGTACGAGAACGACGCCCACCACTCCCCCGGCACCAACGTCTTCGCCGGCCTCGCCACGCTCGACCACCTCACCCCCGCCCCCGACACCACCGCCTATCTCTGCGGACCGTTGCCGTTCATGCGCATGGTGCGCGGCGAACTGCTGGCGAAGGGGCTGCACCCCTCCGCCATCCACTACGAGGTCTTCGGTCCCGACCTCTGGCTCGACCAGTGAGGGACGGAGCGGACGACACCATGCGTCGAACCCGGTTCCCGAGGAACCGCACGGCCCGGGACGACCAAGCGCAGCGGTCGCCCGCCGCGCCGGGGCGACTGCGCGACATCCACGACCGCCAGGACGTGGAGCGGCTGGTCGAGGCGTTCTACGACGAGGTCCTCGACGATGCGCTCATCGGGCGGCTGTTCACCGAGGTGGCGCGAGTCGACATGGCCGCCCACCTGCCGGTCATGGCCGACTTCTGGGAGAGTGCTCTGCTCACCCCGGGCGTCTACCGCCGCAACGCCCTCCGCGCGCACCGGGACCTGCACGCCGAGAGCCCGCTGCGCGCCGAGTACTTCGATCGCTGGCTGGACCTGTGGACCGCCGTCGTACGCCGACGTCACGCGGGACCGGTGTCCGACCGAGCGGTCGTCAAGGCGCACGCCGTGGCCCGGGCACTGCTGCACAACACCGCGGGCGACGGACGGCCCCGCCCGGACCGAGGTCCCGTCTTCGTCGCCATCGGACCCCACCCGCCTTCCGGCCCCCCATCGGCGAGCCACCCCGGTCGGTAGTCGTGCATCGCCGGGAACTACCGGTTCGGCGCTCGTGGACCTCGACGGGCGGATGGAAGCCGTCCAGGACGCCTCGCGCCGGCTCGGGCGGGGGCGGGCGCGCGGCGACCGAGGAGCGCCTGGGTAGGCTTTCCTTACGGAGCCGCGCGACCGTGTGCGCCCGGGGCTCCGTACCAACCGGTACGGTGTGCCGCTCGACCGAGAGAGACATGATGTCCCCGACGATTCGCAGGGCTGTGATCCCCGCCGCCGGCCTCGGTTCCCGTCTGCTGCCCCTGACGAAGGCGACACCGAAGGAGATGCTGCCGGTCGGTGACAAGCCGGTCATCGAGCACACCGTGCGCGAACTGGTGGACTCCGGCATCACCGACATCACCATCGTCGTCTCCGGCGGCAAGAGCCTCATCCAGGACCACTTCCGCCCCAACCCGGCCCTCGTCGAGCAACTCCGCGAGGACGGCAAGACGGCCTACGCGGACGCCGTGGAAGAGGTCGCGGAGCTGGCCCGCCAGGGCCACATCACCTACCTCGACCAGTACGGCCCGTACGGCAACGGCACGCCGGTGCTGAACGCCGCCCGGTCCTTCGGTGACGAGCCCGTACTGGTGCTGTGGCCCGACGACGTCTTCGTGGCCGAGATCCCCCGCGCGCAGCAGCTGATCCGCGCGTACGAGCAGACCGGCTGTCCGGTGCTGGCCCTGCTGCCGATGGACCCCACCGAATCCCAGCGCTATGGCGTGCCCATAGTCAAGGAAGACCTCGGCGACGGCCAGCTCCGCATCACCGGCCTGGTCGAGAAGCCCGAGCCCGCGGCCGCTCCGTCGGCGTACGCGGCCATCGGCGGCTACGTCGTCACCCCCGGCATCATCGACGAACTGCGCGAGCAGACCCGCCGCTGGTACGAGCACCGGACCGGCGAGGTCTACCTGACCGACGCCATCAACGCCTACGCCGCCACCCGCGCGGTGTACGGGCAGGTCATCAAGGGCCGCTGGTACGACACCGGCAACCCGGCCGACTACCTGGTCGCCCAGATGGCCTTCGCCCTGTCCCACCCGGAGTACGGCCCCGTCCTGCGCGGCCTGGTCAACGGCCTCGACACCACCGCGGACTAGCTTGACTCTGTCGGGGATCTTGGGGTTGGCGAGGTCAACTGCCCAGGGTTCGCCAGGATTTCAGCCGAGGTAACTCGCGCTGGTCGAGGTAGCTCTGGAAGGCAGTCGGTCGGCGGGGTATGGGGGCTTCCTCGGCCGGTGGCAATCCGCTGAGGCGCTCGATGTTGACGGCGATGGCCGTCAGGACGTGCTGGATGTGGGCCTTTCCCTGCCCTCGGTAGCGGCAGCGCCGCATGCCGTGGCCGTGGGCGAACTCGTTGACCGTGCCCTCCACTCCGGAGCGGACCGCGTAACGCGTCTTCCACTCGGGCGTCTGCTGCTCGGCGCGGACACGGAGTTGCAGGTCACGGAGCTCTCGTGGAGGAAATCCCACGGTGCGGGCGCTGTCGGCGGTGGTGGTGCACTGGATGCGGGCCGGGCAGGGGCGGCACTGGCTCTTGGTGAACCTGGCCACGATCAGCGGGGCCGCGGTGGGCGAGGAGGTCGGGTAGGGGCCGTGCCAGCCCGCACTGACCTGCCCCTGCGGGCATGTGACTTGCTGATGGTCGTAGTCGATGCGGAAGTCGTCCCGGGCGAAGCCCTCATTTCGGCGGTGTTGGCGGGTGGGGTTGCTCTTCAGCGGCCCGGAGACGGTGACCTGGTGTTCGCGGGTGGCCTGTTCCAGGTGGGGCAGGGAGGTGTAGCCGGCGTCGACCAGGTGCTCGGCGGGCAGCAGTCCGCGGCGGGAGAGGCGGGTGTGGATGCCGGGCAGGACCTGGCTGTCGTGGGTGGTGGCCGCGGTGGTGGCCACGTCGGTGATCACGTTGGGGCCGTCGGGAGCGCAGGTCTCGGTAAGGTGGGCGGTGAACCCCTTCCAGCTGATGATGTGTCCGTGCCGTGCGTAGCGGGCCGAGGTGTCGTAGGGAGAGACGACCGCCCGGGACGAGGGCGGCAGCCCGGGCCCGCCTTCCTTCTCGGCGGTGCGCCAGCGCAGATGTCCTGCGGCGTCACGGTGGTAGTTCTGCACCATGATCTGGCGCAGGGCCTGGATACGAGGACCGGATGTGCGGTCTGCTCCGTGCTGGTAGAGGTGTTCCAGGAGTCGGACGGCGTCGTTTCCGGTGGCAAGAATCCTGGTCTTGGGCTTGGTGGGGTTCCTGCCCAGGCGGACCGGCCGGCCGTAGCGGAGCCCCCAGTCCTCATCGACCAGCTCGTCCAGCAGGTGCGGGGATGTGCCGGCGACTTCTTCGAGTGCGGCGCGGACCGCCTCGGTGACCATCTCCAGGCGGGTCAGGTCGCGCACCGAGGCCAGGACGTGGGTGGAGTCGGTGCGCTGCGTGGTGCGCCCGCGCACCAGGCCGGCCTCCTTGAGGCGGGCCAGTGCGAGGTCGAGGAGGCGGTCGGCGCGGTCGTCTTCGGCGAGACGGTCTCGGAAGTCGGCCAGCACACTGTGGTGGAAGCCGGGATCGTCCAGCTCCATGGCCATGGCGTACTTGAAGTCAATGCGGCAGCGGACCGACTCGGCGGCCTGCCGGTCCGACAGGCCGAGCAGGAACTGCAGCACACAGACGGTGGCCAGTTGAGCAGGCGAGAGCCCCGGACGCCCATTCCGCGGGTACCAGTCGGCGAAGTCCTCGTCGCACCACAGCCCATCGAGGCGGTCACGTACCCATATCGCCGTCGTGCCGTCCGGGTTGCTCGCCCGCGCAACCTGCGCAGTCAGAGACGGGACCTGCTCACCGGAACGGGGACGAAGAGACAACGAGCACCTCGACAGCTGTATCGGTCGGCGGAACTACCCGAGCATGCCCGTCGATCTTGCTGCCGCACCGGGAAACTCCAAGATCCCCGACAGAGTCAAGCTAGGGCGTGTTTCGGAAGTCCCTTCTGTCGCCGCACCGGACGAAAGGCCAAGTACGCCCAGTACGAGGCCTTTCGTCCGGCGCGCCGAGAGCACGCACCGGACGCCGCAGAGCCGCCCTTCGGGCGACGAAGGGACTTCCGAAACACGCCCTAGTGTTCTGAGTCGGGAATTCTGTTCAGATGTATAGGCTTGCTCCATGGCACGGACGGGGCGGCCGAAGGCCGAGTTGACACTGTCGGACGAAGAACGGGCCGCACGCAAGGAGTGGGTGCGGCGACGTTCCACGCCGCAGGCATGGGCGTTGCGGTGTCGGATCATCCTGGCCTGCACCGAGGGCGCCTCGAACAAGGACGTGGCTGCTCAGCTCGGTTCCACACCCCATGCGGTGGGCCGCTGGCGGGCCCGGTTCGCGCAGTACCGGATCGCCGGTCTGGGTGACATGCCGCGTCCGGGCGGCCCAAGGACCGTGACGGACGAGCAGGTCGCCGCGGTAGTCACCAAGACGCTGGAATCCACTCCGAAGCAACGCCAGTGCGTTAAGGATGTGTGCGCTCTGTCAAGAGGGCGGGACCTCTGGTAGTTCGCATGGTGTCGAAGCCATTGCGAGTGTCCCGGAGGTCCCGTTGCCTCAGAATTCTGTCAGCGTCAGCTCCGGCGCGACAGCCCTGGACGTGTACGCGCCCGGCCATCTGGGCGAGTTGACCGAGATCATCGACCCCGAGTTAGTCGACGCGGTTCTGGAGGACACCGGTGTCCGCACGCAGCGGCTGCGGCTGCTCCCGGCGCGCGTCGTGGTGTACTTCGTGCTGGCCCTCGCCTTCTTCGAGCGATCCTCCTATCAGGCGGTATGGGCCAAACTCACGGCGGGACTGGGCAGCGTGCCCGTGCCCCGCCCGTGCCCCTCGTCGCTGGCACGTGCCCGGCGCCGGCTGGGAAGCGGACCGCTGCGCCACCTGTTCTCGATCCTGGCTGGACCTGTGGCCGACCACCGCCAGTCCTGCGCCTTCTACCAGGGCCTGCGCCTGGTCGCCGTGGACGGCACCACCCTGTCCGCCCCCGACGAGGAAGCAGTGACCTGGCATTTTCGCAAACACATCGGCAGGGTCCGCTCGTTCGGCTACCCGCTGGTGCGCCTGGTGGCCCTCGTGGAGTGCGGCACACGGGCTTTGGTGGACGCGGTCTTCGGACCCGACGACGTCGGCGAACTCGCCTACGCGCGCCGCCTGCTGGGACATCTGGACCCATCGATGCTCCTGCTGGCCGACGCCTACTACGACGCGTTCGACTTCCTTGAAGCCGTGCAGGACACCGGGGCCCGTTTCGTGCTCCGCTCGACCCGCAAGCGGCGCCCGACCGTGCGCCGCCCCCTGCCCGACGGTTCCTACCTCACCGCGGTCCTGCCGCGCCGCCACCGTGCCAGGGCAAGCGGGCAGCGGGTGGAAGTGCGGGTGGTCGAGGCGTGGCTCACCGTCGTCCTCGCCGACGGCACGCGGCGCACGGAGCTGTGGCGGCTGCTGACCAATCTTCTGGATGCCGAACGCCACCCCGCAGACGACCTGCTGCGGCTCTACCACCGGCGCTGGCAGGCGGAGACCTGCTACTTCTCTCTGAAGTCCACGATCCTGGACGGGCGAGTGCTGCGTTCCCGCAGTGTCCCCGGTCTTGAGCAGGAGATCTTCGCACTGCTGACGGTCTACCAGGCGCTGGTCCGCATGGCCGGCGATGTCACGACGGCCACGCCGGGACTGTCTGTTCAGCGGGTGAGCTTCACCGTTCTCTTCCAGGCCGCCGCGGACCAGATCATCGCCGCCCCGGGGCCTGCCCGGGGCAGTACGGCATCGTTGATCGGGGCCATCGGCCGGGCCGCGCTGGCCAACCTCCTCCCCGAACAGCGCCGCCAGCGCCTGAAAGCCCGCTACCGCAAGACGTCCAGCAAGTACCAGTTCCAGCGGGACCAACATCCGCGCACCGTGCAGGCGTACACGCTGGACTTCAAGATGGTCAAGGACGGAGACATTGACGCCGGGCCTGACGGCTAACGCAACGGTGTTGCACTCCGAAGAACGCAACGCACTGGTCGACGCGGTCGATGGCGAAGGAGACGGGCCTCTCGCAGTCGTCGGTTTCACGGATCTGGCGGGCCTTCGGCCTGCAGCCGCACCGGTCGGAGACCTTCAAACTGTCGACCGATCCGTACTTCGTCGACAAGGTCCACGATGTCGTCGGCCTTTACCTGGACCCGCCCGAGCGGGCCCTGGTGTTCTGCGTCGACGAGAAGTCGCAGATCCAGGCCCTGGACCGATCCCAGCCCGTGCTGCCAATGATGCCCGGGGTTCCCGAGCGGGTGACCCACGACCACGTCCGCGCCGGCACCACCACCCTGTTCGCCGCCCTCGAGGTCGCCACCGGCAAAGTGATCGGCTCCCTGCACCGCAGACATCGGGCTGAGGAGTTCAAGAAGTTCCTCACCAAGCTCGACAAAGAGGTGCCCGCCGACCTGGATGTCCACCTCATCTGCGACAACTACGCCACCCACAAGACCCCCGCCATCAAGAAGTGGCTGCCGGCCCACCCCCGCTTCCACCTGCACTTCACACCGACCGGCTCGTCCTGGCTGAACCTCGTCGAGCGATGGTTCGCCGAACTGACCAACAAGCAGATACGGCGCGGCGTTCACAGGTCCGTCCAAGCCCTGGAGAAGGACATCCGCAACTGGATCGCCGCCTGGAACACCGACCCGAAGCCCTACGTCTGGACGAAGACCGCAGACGAGATCCTCGAACGCCTCGCCAGTTATCTGAACAGAATTCCCGACTCAGAACACTAGGGGCTGCGGGGAAAGTCCTGGTCACAGCCATTCGTTGAGGACTGCGCCCTGCACGGTCGCCTCAGTCCGCGCCGCCCTTCCGGCTCTGCGCCGACCGCATTTGGCGCTCATGATGTTCGAGGAGCGCCTCATCCGAGGGGTGCGGCGACCCGCGCCCTGAACTCGTCGTCAAGATCTGCGGGGCAGCGACGGCGTGGCCCGGTACTCCGGTGCCGCCGGATCACCCGGTCGAGCCAGCACCTCCGCCACACCTCCGCCACACCCCGCGCTTCACCGGGGCGGTCCTGTCACATCTCTTGCAAAGGTCCGGACCAACTGCTAATTCCCTTTCTGTTAGGAAAGTTTCCTACCAGTTGGTGAGACGGCTCGATCGACTTCCGTCGATGGTCGAACGTCACCCTTGACCGCCAGGAGTCCCCCATGAGACCGGCACGATCCGTTCCGCTCGTCGCCGTGCTGCTCCTTCTCGGCCTCGTCCTGTCCCCGGGAACCGCACAGGCAGGCCTTGCGGCCCCGACGGCAGCCACACCCGTCGCCGCCAACGGACAGCTCAAGGTCTGCGGCACCAAGCTCTGCAACCAGCATGGAAAAACGATCCAGCTCCGAGGTATGAGCACGCACGGTCTGCAGTGGTACAGCCAGTGCGTCACCGGCGGCTCGCTCAACGCCCTCGCCACCGACTGGAAGGCGGACGTCCTGCGCATCTCCATGTACGTCCAGGAGGGCGGCTACGAGACCGATCCGCGCCGCTTCACCGACCTCGTCCACTCCGCCATCGAGCAGGCCACGGCCCGGGGCATGTACGCCATCGTCGACTGGCACATGCTCGACCCCGGCGACCCGCACGAGAACCTCGCCCGCGCCAGGACCTTCTTCTCCGAGATCGCCCAGCGCCACCGCGACAAGGACAACCTGCTGTACGAGATCGCGAACGAACCCAGCGGGGTCAGCTGGTCCCGCATCAAGAGCTACGCCGAGCAGCTCATCCCCGTCATCAGGGCCAAGGACCCGAACACCCCGATCCTCGTCGGCACCCGCGCATGGTCCTCGCTCGGCGTATCGGACGGCGCGAACGAGTCCGAGGTGGTGAACAACCCGGTGAACGCGGCCAACATCATGTACACGTTCCACTTCTACGCGTACTCGCACCGGGACGAGTACCTGCGGACTCTCGCCCGCGCGGCCGACCGTATACCCGTCTTCGTCACCGAGTTCGGCACCCAGAACTACGCCGGTGAGGGCGCGAACGACTTCGCCATGTCGCAGCGCTACCTCGATCTGCTGGCGGCCAAGAAGATCAGCTGGGTCAACTGGAACTTCTCCGACGACGAACGCAGCGGCGCCGTCTTCAAGCCGGGTACCTGTGCCAACAACGGTTCCTGGAACGGCACTTCCTCCCTCAAGCCCGCAGGCGTCTGGATCCGCGACCGCGTCAGGACACCGGACGACTTCTGATCGGAGACAAAAGGAGCGAAGGGAGCGACAGGAGCCGGCCCACAGCCACACCGGGCCGGCTCCCGTCGGCCTCCCGGCCCTGGAGGCGGCCGCGCGTGGCGGGGCGTCAGCTGCGCGGTTGCCACCGGTGCTGTGGTGCCGTGTCGAGGTTGGCCGCCGGCCACGCCGCTGCCCTCGTGGACGCCGCCCCCCTCCGAACCGGAGCGACGCCTCGCGACGGCGAACCGTGGCTGAAATAGTCCACGGCCTCGGCCCCGGTCGGCCGCTGGAGAAGGCGGGGGCGGTGAGCGCCGTGCACAGGTGGGTGACAGGCGGTCAGCTCGCCCGGTCCGGGTCCGGGTCCGCATCCACGTCGGTGGCGAGGGCGATAGCGAGGGCGAGGGCGATAGCGGCGGCCTCCGCCGCCCCGACACGGCCCGGGCGCCCGCTGGGTGGGCCTCGCGGAGCCGGCCGGTCGCGCTGCGCAGCGCCGCACTCCGACGACGGCCTCGGCATCCCGCCCGGCCCCGGCGCAGGCGGCCCGGTAAGCGCGTCCACGACTCCGCACCGACCCGTCAGGGGGCGTGGATGTCGCGTGCGGGCAGGGTCGGCACCCTGCGCACCGTCAGTTCCCCTCGTCGGCCAGTCGCCGGACGCCGGCCTTGTCCAGCTTTCCGGAGGCGTTCCTCGGGACGGCGGGCACGATCGTCAGGCGCGTTGGCAGCTTGTAGCGGGCCAGCCTTCCCGCCGCGTACGCGTGGACGGCCTCCAGGGTGATCTCCGTCGTGCCGTCCACGCTCATGACGGCCTGCACGCTCTCGCCCCACTGCTCGTCGGGGATGCCGAGGACCGCGACGTCGACCACACCCGGCATGGCGGCGAGGACCCGTTCGACCTCCGCCGGATAGACGTTCTCGCCCCCGCTGATGATCATGTGCTTGAGCCGGTCGACGATGTACAGACAGCCGTCCACGTCGAGATGGCCGATGTCGCCGGAGTGGAACCAGCCCTCATCGTCGAAGGCCGCGCGGTTGGCCTCCGGGTTGTTCCAGTAGCCGGCGGTGACATTGGGGCCGTGGACGACGACCTCCCCCGGATCCCCCGGCTTCAGGGGCGAGTTGGTGACCGCGTCGACGACCCGGACCTCGGTGAACGGCATCGCGATGCCCGCGGAGCCGATCTTGTCCAGGGTGTGCTCGACGGGCAGATGGGTGGCGAACGGGGCGGTCTCGGTCAGGCCCCACGCCTGCTGGAGCAGCACGCCGTGCCGGGCGTAGAGCTCGATGAGCGAGGGCGGCACCGGCGCGCCCGCCACCACGATGGACCGCAGGTGGCTCAGATCCTGGTCGAACAGGCCGGGTTGTCTCGCCAGGGCGGCGAACATCTGGGGGACGCCGAACATGGAGTTGACCCGGTGGGTGACCAGGTCGTCGAGACACATCCGCGGGTCGAACCCGCGTCTGATGACCACCGTGCCACCACGCACCAGCGTGCGGAGCACGAAGCTGTTCAGGGTGCCGATGTGGAACAGCGGAGCGGCCGCGTAGGTGACGTCGCCACGGCGGGTGTCGAGACGGAGCTCGACGTTCACCGAGTTCCAGAAGACGTTGCCGTGGGTGAGGACGACACCCTTGGGCGTGCCGGTGGTGCCGGAGGTGAACATCAGGACCGCCGGGTCGTCCGCCGACTTGGCGGCGATGGCGGACCTGGGTACGGCGGTGGCGAGGAGGGGCGCCCAGGGTTCCCAGCCCGCCGCGCCCTCGGTCGGCACCTCGGGGTCGTCGTCCACCAGGAGGAAGCGGGCGAGGGCGGTCCTGTCACGTACCTGGTCGGCGCTCTCCCGGTGGCCCTCCTCGCAGATCAGGGTGGAGGCGCCGCTGCGGACGAGGACGGCCTCCAACTCGGCTGCGGCCAGCCGGAAGTTGACCGGGACGAACACGGCACCCAGCCGGTGGGCCGCCAGCAGCACGACGAGGAAGGAGCTGCTGTTGAGCCCGAGGTGGGCGACCCGGTCCCCGTCGCCGATGCCGCCGTCGGCCAGGACGGTGGCCAGACGGGCCGCCCTGTCGTCGAGTGCGGCGTAGGTGAGGTCGCCGCCCGCGTAGCGGATGGCGGCGGAGGCGCCCTGGTAGCGGGCGTTGCGCGCGACGGCGGCGGCCGGATTGAGGTCGACCCGCAGGCCGGAGTTGCGTGGGTGCGGTCTCATCGCGTCGGGTGTGGTCACGAGCGGCTCCTCATCGAGCGTCAGGATCGAGCGTCACGGGTGGTTGCCACCGGCGGCACCGGCGAGGCCGCGTACGCCGATACCTCCGTCGACAAGGACCGCGTGCCCGGCGATCGGGCCGCTCCGGGCACGGGAGGCGAGCAGCACATGGGGCTCAGGCTGCTCCGGAGGTGACCGCGGAGAGCGTCGCGGGGGTGGGGCCGTCGGGGCGGACGGTGATGCCGTGTACGGCGTTCGTGGGGGTGGAGTGGAAGGTCGGGGTGTGGGCCGGCAGCAGGTGTTCGAGGAGGACGGTCGATTCGCGGAGCGCGAATTGCAGGCCGAGGCAGGCGCGGGGGCCGATACCGAAAGGGAAGTAGGCGCCCGGGTGGGTGGGGCGGCCCTGCGGGGTGGTGAAGCGGCGGGGTTCGAAACGCTCGGGGTCCGGCCAGAGTTCCGGGTCGCGGTGCGTGAGGTAGGGGCAGACCAGGATGTCGGTGCCCGCCTCGATGGCGTAGCCGGCGAGGGTGTCGTCCTGGCCGGCATGGCGCGGCAGGATCCAGGCGGACGGGTAGAACCGGAGCGTCTCGTGGACCAGGGCCTGAATGGCCTGACGGCGTTGCGCGGAGCCCTCGTCACCGGCGGCGAGAGCCTGTTCGCGGGCGGCGGGATACCGGTCGAGGAGCAGATAGAGCCAGGTCAGGGTGGTGGCGGTGGTCTCGTGCCCGGCCGCGAGCAGGGTGACGAACTCGTCGCGGATCAGCCGGTCGGTGTACTCGGGCCGCTCGGTGGCGGCGTCGGTCAGGACGTGCAGCAGGCCCGGACCGTCGGGGCCCGCCGCCCCGCTGCGAGCGGCCTCGACGGCGTGCCGGACGACCGCGTCGATCCGGTCGAGATCGGCGGCGACGGCGTCCCGGGCGTCGGTGGCGTCGGCGGGCAGGGTCGGAAGGGCGGCCCCCACGGCTTCCACCGCTGACAGTTCGCGCTGGGTCTCGTCGTCGAGGGGGTGTCCGGTGAGGGAGCGCCAGATGGCGTCCAGGGCGAAGCGGTGCATCTCCTGGCCGACGTCGAAGGTCTGCCCGGTGCGGGCGTACGCGTGCCAGCGTTCCGCGGTGGTCCGGGCGGCCTCGGTGATCCGCTGCTCGTAGCGGCGCATACCGGTACCGGTGAACTGGGACTGCAGCAACCGGCGTTGCCCCTTCCACGCCGCGCCGGTGGCGGCCATGACCCCGTCGCCGATCAGGAGACGGGCGCGGTGGGAGCGCTTGACGTACCGCTCCGGCCGGCGGGCGAGGACGTGCTGGACCGCCTCGGGGTCGGTGACGAGAACGGTGGGAAGGGGCCCGAGGCGGAACGCCGCGACACCGCCGAGCCGTTCGCGCACCCGCGTCAGCAGGGCGACCAGCTCGCCTCCCTCCGACCGCCACCGCTCCACCAGCCCTGGATCGGCCTCGGGGACCGGGCACGCCGCCCCGGGCACGTACGGAAGAGATCCGAGACCGGCTTCGGTGTCCATGTGTCTTCCCCCTGTTCGACCGCCCGGTCGGCCAGTCGGCCAGTCGGCCATGAGCCGAGCACTACAGCACGGACTGTACGGGAATCGGCACATTCGGTGACAGTCGATCGCGGCGCGCAGGGCCCGAGCGGGTGTGGTGACGCCCGTCCGGCTCGGTGGTGCCGCACCGTTGTCGCGGCGGGAAATTCGGTCGCGCCCCGTGAGGCGAGCCGTCAGCTTCCGGCTGAGCGCAGTGAGCTACGAGGCGCGAGCGCGGAGGGAGCCGTAGATGGAGACCGCAGGCGTGCGGACCGACCGTTTGGGCTTACCGCTCGACCAGTTCGACCAGGCCAGGGAGATGGCCCAGGTGCGGCTGACGGGGCTGGGCGACGACGAGTACCTGTGGGAGCCGGTGCCCGGTTGCTGGTCGATCCGGCGCCGGGGCGAGGCGACGACGCCCAGGGCGTTCGGGCCGGGCGAGTGGGTGCTCGACCTGGGCGCCCCGGACATCCCGGCGAGCGAGTACGCCGAGGTCGCCCGGCAGGCCGCCGACGGCATGAGCGTCGCCCGGATCGCCGACGACTGGAGGGTGAGTGTGGAGCGGGTCGAGCAGGTCCTCGCCCACACCGGTGTGCCGGAGCCCGACAGGACGCCGGTCACGGCCATCGCGTGGCGGCTGGCGCACCTGCACGTCCAGTTCGCGGGCGGTTGGGAGTGGACCTTCGGTGAACGGCGGCAGGATCCCGAAGCTGTCGGTCGACTTCACCCCGTCCGCCGCCTCCGCACTCGAACGGTTCTGGCCGCTGGTCGACCGCTGGCGCGACAGCGTCGCCGCCGTCACCGACGAGCAACTCGACACGGTCGGCTTCTCGCAGTACCCGTACGGCTCCGCCCCCGACGACCCGTTCGCCGCCGTCCTGGCAGGAGCCAACCTCGAGTTCATCCACCACATGGCCGAGATCGCCCTGCTCCGCGACCTGTGGCGGGCCCGTTTCACAGCTGCCGGGTGAGTCCGGCCCTTCGCGTCGATCGTGTGGTCAGTGCCTGATGCGAGGATCCCCGCCCAGCCGGGCAGGGAGATCCCCGTGGGCACCTGGGGCACCTGGGGCACCTGGGGCACCGACCCCTTCGGCAACGCCACGGCCGCGGACTTCGCCGACGCACTCGACGCCACCGGGCCGGAGGGGCGAGAGGCCCTGATCCGCGGCGTCCTCACCCGCACCGTCGACGCCACCGGCCACCTCGGGGAAGCGGACGAAGCGGTGGCCGCCGCTCTGCTCGCGGCGCAATACCCGGGCGGCGAACCGGCCGAGACGCCTTACGGCCCCGCCTCGGACCGGGTCGACCCGGACGACCCGGACGACTCGAAGCAGTGGCGGGCGATGCTCAACCGCCTTCGCACGGTCCTCGCGCCACCGCCGTCCTCCCTCGCCGGGGAAGCGGCGCGATCGCGATCGTGAACTACATCGCATACCCGGGGTTCAGGTTGCGGACGGGGGTGGTGCACATGTTCGGATGAGACGATGCGCTCCCCCCACCGCACAGATCCGCATCAGTACGGCCACGACCGCTCCGACACGCCCCGCAATCCGTACGACGAACTCGGCACTCTCGACGACGGCCCGCTGGAAGTGACCTCTCTTGAGGAGTTCTTCGACAAGGACACCGCCGAGCGGAGGGACGAGCCGGAGCAGGAGCCGGAGTGGACGCCGCCCGTCCATCGCCGGGGCGGCCGGCGTCGGCGTGGCCGTTTCGCCGGGCTGCCGCTCGCGGTGAAGGCGGTCGTGGGCCTGGTCGTCCTCGCCTCCTTCGTGGCCCTCGGCGACCGCTGGGCACTGCTGTACGCCGAACACGAGGCCGCTGACACCCTGGAGGACCGGCTGGACCTGGCCGCGGCGCCCGAGGTGGAGATCGGCGGCTTCCCCTTCCTCACCCAACTCGCGGGCAAGCGGCTGGACTCCGTGCGGGTGACCGTGCCGGACGTGGCCGCCGACCGCGTGTCGCTGGCGAAGGTGTCGGCCACGGCCCATGACATACGACTGGACGCCGACGGCCTCACCTCCGTACGCGGCGCCCGCGTCCCCCGGCTCGACGGCGACGTCCTGCTGTCCTTCGCCGACCTCAACCGCGAACTCGGCGCGTCCCAGGTGACGTTCACCGGCGACGGTCGTGACCGGGTCCGGGCGCGCGGCACCCTGCCGGTCGCCGGGCGCGATCTGCGGCTGCGCGCCGAGGCCACGATCCAGCGGCAGGGCGAGCGGGGCATCGCCACCCGGATCGGCGGGATGCGCCTGGACATCGGGGACCTGGCCACGTACCGCCCCGGCACGCGCGCCTCGGACGGCCTGCACCTGACGCCGCATGCCTCCGCCGACCTCGCCCGGGAGACCCGTAAGGCGAAGGCACTGCTGTCGGTCCCGGCGATCGTGCGGCGGCTGGGGGTGTCCGACGCGGCCGCGCGCGAGGCGTTGAGCGACGACGGTGAACTCGCCGAACTGACCGGCTCTCCGCGCTTCGCCCGCCAGGCCCAGAGCCTCAACCTCATCGACCTGGCCCTGGACAACCCCGCGGTGCTGCGCGGTCTGGGCCTCGACCCCGACCTCCTCGACGCCCTGTCCCGGCTCACCCGACCCGTCCTCGCCGACCGGCTGTCCCTGTCCTTCGAACTGCCGGAGCCGGAGCACGGGACCATGCGGCTGCGGGACGTCCGCGTCGAGGAGGACGGCATCCGAGTGCGGCTCACGGGTTCGGAGTTGGCCGTGGGCAGCTCGTGATCCTGTGTTCTTGATGAAATTTGGTGTGCAGATGTGTTGACCTCTGTTCGAGATCTCTTCTAGTTTGCGGAAGCCAAAGAGCCGCCGACCTGCGCCTCGAGGTTTCGCGGACGCAACTGCCCTGAAAGGGATCTGGTGCCACGAAAGAACCATCGCGGGACAGCCTGCCTCGCGGCGTCGCTGGCCGGTGTCACGGTATTCGGCGGAGTCCTCGGCTCCCCCGCGTCCGCCGCTCCCGCAGCCGCCGCCCGCCACGCCTCGCCGCCGCCCGTCAGCGACTTCCGCGGCGTCAACTGGGCCGACCCACGCGACAACTACGCCGACGACGCGGTCGTGCCCTCGGGCCTGTCCACCTCCGACAGTTACGCCACGACCTACGCCAAGTCCCGGGCGATCATCGGCGGGTTCTCCCGGCTCGGCGCCAACACGGTCCGCCTCCCGGTCAACCCCACGTCCGTGAACGGCCCGTTCTGGACGTCGTACCGAGGCGCGATCGACGCCGCCACCGCCAAGGGTTTCAAGGTCATCCTGGGGTACTGGGAGGCCGACAACACCAAGGACGGCAAGATCGACGACCAGGCCTCCTGGGACCGGATGTGGGCGCGGACCACCTCCGCCTACGGCCACAACTCCAAGGTGTACTTCGAGCCGATGAACGAGCCGTTCGGCTACACCTCCGAGGAGTGGCGCGACGTGGCCGCGCGTTGGCTGACCACGCACCGGTCCATCCCCCGCGACCGGGTCCTCATCGGCGGCATCAAGTACAGCGAGGACGTCAAGCCGGTCTGCGCCGACAGCCGGCTCGACGGCACCCGGATCGCCCTGCACAACTACGGCTTCTGGCACACCGACTGGACCAGCGTCGAGCAGTGGAAGGCGGACTTCAAGGAGCGCATCGGCACCTGCGCCTCGCGGACCGTCCTCGACGAGTTCGGCGCCTCCATGACCACCGGCCTGAACTACAACGGTCCCGTCAACGGCTCCAACGAGGTCGCCTACATCCAGGCCGCGACCGACACCATCCGGGAGCTGGGCCTCGGTTCGGTCTACTGGCCCGGCCTGCGCAACGGTGACACCTACTCCCTCACCATCCTCCAGGGCACGGGCACCCGCCTCAGCCTGAAGGTGAACAACCAGAGCGGGCTCGACCGCCTGCACTGGGCCTGGAAGAAGTAGCGGCGCCACGACAGCCGCAGGCCCCTTCCGGGTCCGACGCCACAGCGCGACCGGACCCGGAAGGGGCCTGCGGGCCTGACGTCCGAGCGGAACGCGTGACAACGGACCACGGTCCGGGGAAGCGCTCGTCCCGTCTCGGTCGGCCTGGGTCTGGGATGCAAAGTGCCTTCCCACAACGCAGTTGACGGCATGTGACCATCCCGCGCTCCGCTATGCTCAGCCCCGTTCGAACGAATGACGACCGACCGAACGAGCGACGACCGGCGGACATCCCGTCCTCCGGGAGGAAACGTGGGCGAACACGTGATATCCGGAGACGGCGACGACCAGACGGCGACGCGTTCGCAGCGCGGCTCGGAACGGCTGATCGCCGGTCGGTATCTTCTCCAGGAGGTCCTCGGCAGGGGCGGCATGGGCACGGTCTGGCGCGCCCAAGACCAGTTGCTGGACCGCCCGGTCGCCGCCAAGGAACTGCACACCCTCACCCACGGCGACGACGAGCACCGCATACGGATGCGCCGGGCGATCCGTGAGGCGCGTGCGGTCGCCCGGGTACCGCACCCTCATGTGGTCGGCGTCCACGACCTGGTCGAGGCGGAGGACCGGCTGTGGATCGTCATGGAACTCGTCGAGGGCCCCTCGCTGGCCCACCACCTCGCCGAGAGCGGACCGCTCACTCCTCAGCACACGGCCGTCCTCGGGATGCAGCTGCTCGACGCGCTGGAGGCTGTGCACGCGGCCGACGCCCTGCACCGTGACGTCAAACCCGCCAACGTCCTGCTGCGCCGGGACGGCAACGCCGTCCTCACCGACTTCGGCATCGCGGCCCTCGACGACGGCGAGTTCCTGACCAGCACCGGCCAACTGGTCGGCTCCCTCGAGTACATGGCGCCCGAGCGGGTGACGGGGGCGGAGAGCGGCCCGGCCTCCGACCTGTGGTCGCTGGGCGCGACCCTCGCCACGGTCTGCGGCGGTCGGTCCCCGTTCCGCGGACCGAGCGGGCCCGCGACGCTGCACGCGGTGGCCTACGAGGAACCCGTCCTGCCGGAGCGGCTCGGCCCGCTGCGGCCGGTCGTCGAGGCGCTGCTGCGCAAGTCCCCCGACGAGCGCCCTTCGGCGGCCGGTGCGCGTTCCGCGCTGCGGCGCGTCGCGGCGGGCGGGACGGAGGCCGGGCCGCTGCCCTCGGCGACCGTACGCGTCCCTCCGCCTTCGTCCCCGTTGGCCGACGTCGACACCGTGACCAGCGGCCGTGATCGGCTCGTGCGGGCCGGGCAGACCGTACCGACGGCGGGGCACACCGGGTCACCCGCCCCCTCACCTCATCGGTCGCCGCGTCCGGCGGGGCGCAGGCCGCTGTGGTGGGCGTTGGCCGGCACGGCGGTAGTGGCGGCGGGCGCCGTGGGGGGTCTGTTCCTGACCGGAGTGCTGCCGTTCAAGGAGGATCCGACGACGACGACCGTCAGCCACGTCGTGCAGTCGGCGACCGGCTGGCAGCCCGTGGCCGGGGTCACCGTCCGGCGGGGCGACCGGGTCACCGTGCGCTTCGTCTCGGGCGAGTGGACGGCGGACCACCGGAACATGCCCATGACCGGGCCGGCCGGCTACGACGCGGCCACCGACGCGCTGCTGGACGGCGCGAAGGACTGCAAGGTCAAGGCCGCAGCGCCGTTCGGCACTCTGCTGGCGGTCCTCGCGGGCGGCAAGAAGTTCCCCGTCCACGTCGTCGGCCGCAAAACGACCTTCAAGGCCAGCGGAAACGGCATTCTGCAACTGGGCATGAACGACGACGCCGGAGCCTGCTCCGAGGACAACAGGGGCACGCTGACCGTGAAGGTGAGCATCACGCACCCGAGTTGACGGGTACGGCCCGGTCGTCGTGGGACTCCCGGATCGGCCGGGGTCATGGCAGCAGCCCCGCCCGCCGTGCCGCGGTGACGGCTTCGAAGCGGGTCGTGGTGCCGAGTTTGCGCATGACCGAGCGCAGATAGCCCTTCACGGTCTCCAGGCCGATGTCGAGCCGGTCGGAGATGCCGACGTTGGTGCAGCCCGCGGCGACCGCGGTGAGCACGTCGAGTTCGCGTGGCGACAGCCGCGCCGGATTCTCCGAGGACGCCCGCTCGGGCCCCTCGGAGCAACAGCCCTGTTCCAGCAGGGAACACACCTCGTGGAAGCGGTCCTTGAGGTGGCCGTCCTCAAGTGACGCGGCGAGGTCCAGCAGGTCGGCGTGGGCCTCGTGGACGCGTTCCAGGGCCGCGCCGTCACGGGGCGCGGTGTTGTCGCGTACGGCCCGGGCCTCCGAGAGCAGCCGGTGGACCTGTTCGTGGGAGGCGAGGAACTGCTCCAGGTCGCGCGCCGCCTGCGTCATCGCTGTCAGTACCCGGTCGCCGAGACGCACCGCGTCACGCGATCCCACGAAGAGAACGGCTCGGACGGCGGTCCCCACGATCACGGGTGCGGCCGCCATCGCCCGCACCCCTTCGGCCGCGACGAAGGAGTCGTACTCATGGCTGATCCGCCGAGCAGACCGGTAGTCGCTCACCGCCGCCGGCCGACCGGTCGTCAGCACCTTGCCGATCAGTCCGGCCCCCGCCGGCACGGACAGCCCCCGGCGGTCCGGTGATCTCACACCGCTCGTCTCGCTGATCCGCAACTGCCGCGGACCGACGACCCAGGCCGCCCCGGCGACGGGCATCCCGCTCTCCCTGCGCAGGGCCAGAACGGCGGCACGGGTGGCCGCTGCCTCTTCGCTGTCTTCCGCCGGTAGCACGACCGGGTCGTCTCCCTACCTGACCGGCAGCGGGGACGCGCTGCCACAGCCGACTCCCCCGTCGTCAGGAGAACAGTTCTGCAAGCGACTGGATCGCGTCAAGAGCGCACAGGTGGAACATAATTGACGGAACATCATCTCTTACGGGGGTGACACGTGCCCGCATGACCGGTCCCCGCACATCACCCTCAGACGGGGGTAGCTGGGCGGCCGGGTTTGTCTCATGGTGGTGCTCTCAGCTCCACGAAGACGTATACGACACCGCGCTCGATGGCAGCAGCCGCAGTACCAGCACCACTCCCGCACGACGCCCGTGCTTGTCCCGGGCAGGGGGCGCAATCTCGCCCCCGGGCAGATCGAGGAACCGCATGACAGTGACATCACCCCCCACTTCGGACGACGACCGCCAAGTGAAGCGTGGCATCACGGCGTTACGGGACACCGCCGGGGTGGACCTCGCCTTCGGCGGTGTCGTGGTCAGGGGCCGGCACGCGCAACTGACCGAGTTCACGGGCAACTCCACCAACGCCCTGTCCGGGCTGACCCTCGGATTCGGCATGGGGCTCGGCGGCAAGGTGGTGGCCCTGCACCGCCCCATCGCCGTCAACGACTACGCGAACTCCAAGCAGATCAGCCACCATTACGACCTCATGGTCGCCGCGGAGGGCATTCACGCCGTCGTGGCGGCGCCCGTGGTGGTGAACAGGACGGTGCGGGCGGTCATGTACGGCGCGGTCCGCCGTTCCGTGGCACTGGGCGACCGGACGGTCGACGCGGTCATGGGGGCCGCCCGGGATCTGGAACAGAACATGGCGGTGCGGGACGAGGTGCTGCGCCGTCTCGACGCCCTGAACGAGCCCACGGAGGGCGCCGGGCCGCCGGATTCCCCCGTGGCCCCCCGATGGGAGACGATTCGCGAGGCATACGCGGAGCTGCGGATCCTCGCCCAGCAGCTCACCGACGACGACCTGCGCGACCGGGTCGCCGGTGTGTGCGACACGCTGGCCGGCGCCGGGGCTCCGGCCCCTCGGTACCTGAGCGCCCTCTCCAGCCTCTCGTCACGGGAACTCGATGTGCTGTCGTGCGTCGCGCTGGGACGGACCAACGCCGACGTGGCGGATGAACTCGGCCTTCGGGCCGAGACGGTGAAGAGCTATCTGCGCAGCGCCATGCGCAGGTTGGGCTGCCACTCACGGATGGAGACCGTCGTGGCGGCCCGCCGCCTGGGGCTGCTGCCCTGAGCATCGCGGCGGCGGGTTCTCCTGGTGCCGGGCCCGACCGACGCTCCTCGCCACGCTCCGCAGCCGCCCGGCAGTCGCCGGGCGACTTCGCCGTACGCGGGCCCCAACGGCCCGTCCCAGGGCGACGGTTCAGGAGGTGAGGGCTTCCTTTCGGAGGCGCTCGAGGACGGCGAGCCGGTCTTCGTTCTCGATGCGCGCGGTGGCGGTGCGCTCGGGATAGCAGCGCATGAACATGTTGGTGAAGTGCGTGCCGTAGTGGATGAACTCGTCCGCCCCGCCCGCTTCCAGCGGTCGAGCGACAGCCTGGAAGGACGGCTCGTGGAAGTACGCGATGGTGTACCGCTCGCGGTCGGCCAGACGCACCTTGTGCGGCGTGGAGAGGAGGGTTCCGCCGGTGATGAACTGCATGATGTCACCGGGGAAGACCGTGAATACCGCGGGGACCGGGGTGACGAAGGTCCAGGGCTCCTCGTTCTCGTACCGCCCGGCCATGGACTCGTCGGGCAGCCAGTTGCGTCCGCGCGTCTCGCCCGGTACCGGGGGCCGGATGTAGAGGCCGCCCACGTCGTCCTGGACCGCGATGACCAGCAGACCGTAGTCGGTGTGGGAGCCGATGCCCCGCTCGGAGGTGGCGTCCGCCCGAGGGAAGCGCAGGACCCGCATGTGGTGCCAGCCGTTCTCGGTGAGCTTCGTGAAGTGCTCGATGTCGTCCAGGCCGAGGCCCAGCGCGACCAGTCGGAGCAGTCGCTCGCCGATGTCGCCCACGGCACCCATGTAGTCCTTCATGGCCGCGGCGTACTGCTCGGACGGCCAGGGCGCGGGGCCGTGGCAGGGCCACCTGTCCATGACGCGGGCGTCGTCCTCGGGGATGTCGGGGCAGACGGTGAAGATCTCCGAGCCGTCCTTCTCCCCGGCCGTCTCCTCCTCCCCGGACGCGACGTACCCGCTGTAGGTGAGGTCGGACACGTGCCCGGCCTTCTCCTTGAACGGGCGGCCGAAGAAGCCCCGGGAGGCGTCGAGGGCCCGCTCGGTGACAGCTTCCTGGCCCGGGGTGGCCCGCACCTGGAAGATGCCGTCGGCCTGCCAGGCGGCGATCAGTGCCTGGCCGAGTGCCTGGTCCGTGTCACTGCCGTCAACCGTCGAGGGCAGTACGAAGGTCTGCAGTTCTGTCATGCCGTTCACCCTGAACCGGACGCACATAATCCACTACCCCCGTCTGAGGGGGCCGTCCAGCAGCGTGGTGCCGAGTCCGGATGGTCTAACTCTCGACGAGCCGGGCCAGGTTCGCCAGTGCCATGCGTGTGCCTGTCTCGTTGTCGGCGGCGGGCACGGCGTCGGGGATCCCTTCGTGCACGACGAGGACCTCGGTACCCCCGTCCGCGTCGGTGAGCGTGGTGGTCATCGTCATCGTGCCGCGCAGCGCGGGATCCTCGGTCTCGAACTCGAGGACTTCGACCACCTCCTCGTCCGGCACGAGCCTCGCGAAGTGGCCGTGGTACGTGTCGGTGTGGGACGCGGACTTGCCTGTGCCGGTCGGCGCGTCGTAGGTCAGGGAGACACGGAACCTCCCTCCTTCACGGGCGTCGAACTCGTGCACATGGCTGCTCATGCCGGCCGGAACCCGCCATCGCGCGATCGCGTCCGCGTCGACCAGCGCCCGGTACACGGCCGCACGGGAGGCGTTCACCTGTCGGGAGACCCGCGTCGAGTACATGGGGCCAACCTAGCCTGCGGGCTCACTGTCGTTCGGACAGCGCCCGCAGCCGGTACTCGCTGGGTGAGACGCCGTGGGCGGTGCGGAAGGCGCGGGTGAAGTCGGAGGCGCGGGGCATGCCCCAGCGGGCGGCGACGACATGGATCGGCGTGGTGCGCAGGGAGGGGTCCGCCAGGTCGCGGCTCGCACCCTCCAGGCGCCGGGCTCGGATCCAGGCGGCGACCGTTTCGCCCTGCGTCTGCTGCTGGAAGATGCGGTGGAGGTAGCTGAGGGAGATGTGGTGCGCGGCGGCGACCACCGGTGGCGTCAGTTCCGGGTCGTGCAGGTTCTGCCGGATGAACGCCCGGATGCGTTGTGTCAGCGCATGCAGGCGGGTTTCCGGGGACAGGGCGGCCTCGGCCTCCAGGACGTGGGCGGACCAGGCCGCCAGCAGATCGAGCAGGACCGTGCCCAGACGTGGCGCGTCGGACGGCTGGAGGATTTCGGCCTGCCGCTCCAGGCCGGTGAGGAAGTCCGCCAGCAGGGCGCCCAGGCCCTCCCGCCCCGACAGTCCTCGGCACAGCAACTCCCGGACCCGGTGCGGCGGAAGCGGCAACAGTGCCTTGGGGAAGTCGACACCCACGCCCCGGATGAGGCCGGCCCCCCGGCCGTCCGCCGACCGGACGTCGTAGGGCCGTGAGCTGTCGGCCAGGTGCAGGTCGCGGGGGCCGAACGTCTCGTACCGGCCGGCGTGATCGAGGGTCAGGCCCCCGTCGAGCAGCAGCGTCAGGTGGTACAGCTCAGGATCGGACCGGCGCACCATCCGCTGGTTGCGCCAGTAGCGGGTGGGCAGGAACGACGCCGGCCACACGGTCACCGGACCCAGCTCCATCAGCCGCAACTCCGCCCGGAAGTCGGCGGAGTGGGTGCTGATCACCTCGCTCGTCCGTGTCCCGCCGATCAGTTCTCGCCAGTAGTCGAATCTGTCCCCCGCAGGCACGTCCTCGCTGCGGAACACGGTCCCGATCATTGCGTCCCATCTCCGATGTCCCCGTCGGGCATTCGCGCCGACATCCTTACATGCGGAGATTTCCGCGGTTCCGGCGCATCCGCCCGGTGCAAGAGGCGAAGGGGCAGGTCCATGGGCATCGGCCCTGCCTCGGCGTTCCCCCTACGATCAGCGCATGAGCGTCTGGAAGCAGGGCCTGGACGGCGCGGGTGTCCGGGAGCCGGGGTTGCGGAGGGACTACGACAGGCAGCGGGACTTGGTGGCGCGTTCCCGGCGCACCTCGTACCTCGCGGCTCGGCTGTTGCTGCCTCGACGGGTGTTGCCCCACGTCGTGGCGGCGACGGCGGTGATGCACCACGGGGACGACCTCCTGGACACCGGCCCGAAACCGCAGCGGGCCTCGGCGTGGGCGTCGTGGGAGCAGGAGGTACGCAAAGCGCTGGACACGGGGCTGAGCGACGATCCGTTGATCCGCGCACTGGTGCACACCACGGGGACGTATCCGCGGCTGCGGGAGGCTGTGGAGGAGTACCTGTCCACCGCCACAGCCGAGTTGGAGTTCACCGGCTTCGCCACCGAGGCCGACTACCAGGCCTATGTGGAAGCCTATTCGCTGCCCGCGTTCATGCTGGTCGCGTCGTTGCTGGGTCCGGAGGACGACGACGGACGGTTCCGCGCGGGCTGCCGGACCCTCATCGAGGGCAGTCAGCGGCTGGACTTCGTCAACGACCTGGCCGAGGACCTCCCGGAAGGCCGCCTGGGCATCCCGACGGAGACGCTGGAACGCTTCTCGGTCACGGTGGAGGACCTGGCGGAGGGCCGGGAGTCGGCAGGCGTACGGGAGTTGGTGCAGGATCAGGTCGAGGCGGCCCGCGTCTCCCTCAGAGCGGCCTGCGCTCTGCCCGTTCTCACGGACGGCCCCGGCGGAGTGCTGCTGGACGCCGTCATCAAGATCGAGCTGTTGACGGCGAACGCGGCACTCAGGCGTGGTGCCCGGCTGCTGCGCGGCTCCGCGTCCCCACCGGCGGCGGGAACGCTGCGGGTGCTGCTGGGTGCGCGCCGAAGGGCTCGCGGGGAACGACGCTGAGCGGTCAGGTCACGGGGGCGCCGAGAGGGCGGGAGACCAGGGGTGGGGCGGATGAGTGAGGAAGACCGGATCCAGCGGGCCTAGACGGCGTACGAGCGTGCTTTTCTTCGCCGAGGACGCGGGTGGACCGGACACCGCCGAGGGGGATCACGGGCTTCAGCGGCGGCGGGGTCCGCTCGACCGGATACCAAGGTAGGACTTCCGAGTGGTACCGCGGTACCAGTGGGACGCCGAAGTGTCCCCTGCGGTCCCAAGGGCGCGGGCCACTGGACTCGTAGTTTCGAAGGCGGAGGTCGCGGGGGATCGCGGCCCGGTTCGAGGCTAGAAAGGCCCACTGCCATGATCGAAGCGCGTGAGCTGACGAAGCGGTACGGGGACAAGACGGTGGTCGACCGCCTGGGTTTCACCGTGAAGGCCGGTGAGGTGACCGGCTTCCTGGGACCCAACGGCGCGGGCAAGTCCACGACCATGCGCATGATCATCGGGCTGGACTCCCCCACCGCGGGCGAGGTCACCGTCAACGGGCGCTCCTACGCCCGGCACGCGGCGCCGTTGCACGAGATCGGCTCGCTGCTGGAGGCCAGGTCGGTCCACCCCGGGCGGACCGCGTTCAACCATCTGATGGCGCTGGCCCACACGCACGGCATCGCCCGCCGCCGGGTGGACGAGGTGATCGAGCTGGCCGGACTGACCAGTGTGGCCGGCAAGCGGGTGGGCGCCTTCTCCCTCGGCATGGGACAGCGGCTCGGAATCGCCGCCGCCCTGCTCGGCGACCCGGCGGTCGTGATGCTCGACGAGCCCGTCAACGGTCTCGACCCGGAGGGTGTGCTGTGGGTGCGCAACCTCCTGCGCTCGCTGGCCGACGAGGGCCGGGCGGTGATGCTGTCCTCGCACCTGATGAGCGAGACCGCGCTGATCGCCGACCATCTGGTGATCATCGGGCGGGGGCGGCTGCTGGCGGACACGACCGTGGACGACTTCGTCCGGGACGCGGGCGGCGGTGGGGTGAAGGTCGCGACGACCGAACCGTTGAAGCTGCGCTCGCTGCTGGCCGGTCCGGACGTCACGATCAGCTCCTCCGCCACCGAGGAACTGATCGTCGCCGGGCGGGACGCCCGGGAGATCGGGGCGATCGCCGCCCAGCACGGGGTGCCGTTGTACGAACTCACTCCGCATGCCGTCTCCTTGGAGGAGGCCTTCATGCAACTCACCGCCGACGCCGTCGAATACCAGAGCGCTCCCGCCGAGCCCGCGCGAAAGGCCGCCTGATGACCGCCACCGATCTCTCCCTGGTCCCCGCCCGCACGAGAGTGCTCAAGGTGACCGGCCGCCGGGTGCTGCGCTCGGAGTGGGCCAAGTTCTGGTCGCTGCGCTCCAGTTGGATCACCCTCGGGGTGGCCCTGGTGCTGCTGGTCCTCTTCGGGGCCATCGCCAGTTACACGTACAGCCCCGACGTCACCGCCGACGCGGGGCCGCCCGGGCCGGGCTCCGGCGGCGGCGACGCGGTCAGTCTGGCGCTGACCGGCGTGACCTTCGCGTCCCTGGCGGTGGGCGTCCTCGGGGTGCTGCTGTCGGCGGGCGAGTACAGCACCGGCATGATCCGCTCCACGCTCGCGGCGGTACCGCGGCGGCTGCCGGTGCTGTGGTCGAAGAGCGCCGTGATCGGTGTCATCGCACTGGCCCTCACCACCCTCGGCGCGCTGGCCGCGTTCCAACTGGGCGTTCCCGGCCTGGACGGGGAGAAGATCTCGCTCTCCCTGGGCGACGACGGGGTGCTGCGCAGCCTGGCCGGCGCCGGCGTCTACCTCGGTCTGGTCGCCGTGTTCGGGGTGGCCCTGGGCGTACTGCTCCGCTCCTCCGCCGGAGCCATCGCGGCCCTGGTCGGCATCCTGCTCATCCTCCCCGGCCTCGCCACGCTGCTGCCGGACTCGTGGTACGACACGATCACCCCCTACTTCCCCAGCAACGCGGGGTCGGCGATCTACGCCCTCACCGAGTCCGCGGACTCCCTCTCGCCCGGCCAGGGGCTCGGGGTCTTCACCGGCTGGGTGGCCCTGGCCCTGGCGGGGGCGGCGTACCGGCTGGTCCGCACGGACGCCTGACCTGCGAGACCACGGCCCCCTGACTTCCGAGACCGAGGACAATGAGGACCATGAGTCCGCACCGCGCGACACCCGCCGCGGAGACCACCCCGGGGACGACGCTCCCGCCGTCCCCGGGGTTCGACGCCGCCTGGCACCCGGTCCTGGGCCGCATGCTGCACGGACAGCACCGGCGGCAGCTGCTGGACCGGCGCCACCCCTGGCTGCTCGACACCGCGGTGGTGCTGGTCGTGGCGCTGCTCAGCCTCCCGGACCTGCTCACCGACGACAGGGACGGCGGCCCCTTCGGCGAGGCGGAGCACCGGAGCGACCTGCCGGTCACCGTCCAGGTCGCCTTCGCGGCCGCCCTGGTCATCCCGCTGTGGTGGCGGCGCCGGGCCCCGGCCGCCACGTACTTCGTGATCGCGACGGTCTCCCTCGTCCAGTGGTCGCTGGACCTGTGGCAGCAGGCCGGCGTCAGCATGCTCGTCGCCCTGTACAGCCTGGCCCTGCACGGCTCCCTGCGGGTGCTGGGCTGGGCGGTCGCGGTGACCGTCGGCGAACTGGCCCTCGCGGTCTGGCTCCTGGGGCAGGTCGAGCATCCGCTGCTCGGCCTCTTCTTCCTGCTGGGCACGGCCACGGCGGCCGTCACCCTCGGCCTCACCCTCCGCATCCGCCGGATGTACCTGGCGACACTGGAGGACCGCGCCACCCGCCTGGAGATCGAACGCGACCAGCGCGTCCGGCTCACCGCCGCCGCCGAGCGCTCCCGGGTCGCCCGCGAGATGCACGACATCGTCGGCCACAACCTCTCCGTCATGGTCGGGCTCGCCGACGGCGCAGCCACCCTCGCCGCCCACAACAACGAGCGGTCCGCCGAGGCCCTGCGCCTCCTCGGCGACACCGGCCGGCAGGCCATGGGCGAACTCCGCCGCGTCCTGGGCGTCCTGCGGGCGGACCCGGACGGCCCGGACGACGAACGGCTGCTCGGCCCGCAGCCGGGCATCCGCGACCTGGACCCCCTGCTGGCACGGGTCCGCGCGGCGGGCCTGCCCGTCACCTACCGGACCGTGGGCGATCTCGACGCGCTGGGCAGCGGCGTACAGCTCACCGTGTACCGCATCGTCCAGGAGGCCCTGACCAACACCCTCAAGCACGCCGGTACGGGCTCCGCGGCCGAGGTCGGCGTGACCGCCGAGGCCGCCACCGTACGCGTCCGGGTCACCGACACCGGCGTCCCCGAGGGGACACACCGCCGCGCGGAGCCGGGGCCGGGGACCGACCACCCGGGGCACGGCCTGGTCGGCATCAGGCAGCGGGCCGCCATGTACGGCGGCACCGTCGGCATCGGCCCCCGCGACACCGGCCACGGCTGGATCGTCGACGTCCTGCTGGACGTACCCCCCGCACCACCCACCGTGCCGGCCTCAGGAGACCATCTGCCATGACCACCGTGCTGATCGCCGACGACCAGCCCCTGCAACGCCTCGGCTTCCGCATGCTCCTCCAGGGCACCCCCGGCCTCACCCCGGCCGGCGAGGCCGAGCACGGCGCCGAAGCGGTCCGTCTCGCCGCGCAGCTGCGCCCGGACGTCGTCCTCATGGACATCCGCATGCCCGGCATGGACGGCCTGGAGGCGACCCGCCGGATCGTCGCCTCCGGCGGCCGCACCCGCGTCCTCATCGTGACCACCTTCGACCTCGACGAGTACGCGTACGAAGGGCTACGGGCCGGCGCCAGCGGCTTCCTCCTCAAGGACGCCCGCCCCGAGGAACTCGTCGCCGGTATCCACGCGGTCGCCACCGGCGACGCCGTCGTCGCCCCCAGCCTCACCCGGCGGCTCCTCGACGCCTACGCCCATCAGGTCCTCGCCCCGAGCGGCGCCCCCCTCCCGGCAGACCCCCGGCTGCAGAGCCTCAGCGACCGCGAACACGAGGTACTGGTCGCCATCGGCCAGGGCTGGACCAACGCGGAGATCGCCGAGCGGCTCGTGCTCACCGAATCCACCGTGAAGAAGCACGTCGGCCGCGTCCTCGCCAAGATCGGCGCCCGCGACCGCATCCAGGCCGTGATCATGGCGTACGACGCGGGGCTGGTCAGGGCGAAGCCGTAGCCGCGCGGAGCGGGCAGGTCAGAAGGGGCGATCGTACGGGCGGGCCCGCACCCGGTCGTAGATCTCGCGCAGCCACGGCCGGCGGACGGCGGGCAGCCGGGCCAGCGTGTGGAGGAACACGGCGGAGTCGGGCCGGAAAGGTGACCATGGGCGCAGGGGCAGCGGGTCGTCACGCTGGACGCCGTCGGGCAGTCCGCCGGTCGCGGGCACGGGCAACCGCACGCGCGGGGACACCATGTGCGTCCAGACGTCGGCCGGCAGCGACACGACAGCCGGGGCGCCGGGCGGCCGCCAGCTCCGGCCCGTCCGCGGATGCCGGGGGACCAGGGCGATGTCCGGGGCGGGACGTGCGGGAGGAACCCCCGGTCCGGCCGGCGCAGCCTGCCTGACCGGCGTCCCCGACGGGAGCAGCGCGCCGAGTGCGCGGCCGAACGTGTCCGCGAGGACGCCGTCGGGGACGGCCACCGGTCCGCCCTCCGAGGCCACCAGCAGATGCGCGAGGGCCGCTCCGACCGCCGCCTCCCACCATGAGCTCCATCGGCCGTTCGGCTCGACGGGCGGCGTGCCCTGCTCCCGCTCGACCAGCGCGTCCCAGTCGGCCACTTCGGGCGCGGGCCCGTCGTCGGGCAGCCTGCGTACGGCACGCGGGTCGAGCCACACCACCTGCCAGTACGAACAGTCGTCGATCCGGGTCGCCACCGCCTGCCCGCAGCGCGCGCAGGCCAGGTTCGGGCCGTCCCTGCCGTCCAGGCCCCTGCAGTAGCCGTCGCACCGCTCGGGGATCAGCACGGTGCCGCAGGTGTCGCCCGGCGCGACCGCGACCGCCCCCGGCGGCCCGAACGACAGGGCGCCCACCGGTGCGAACACCCCACGCTCCGCCGCCTCCTGCGCCCCGACCTCGCTCCACGGCCGCCATGGCTGCCCGGAGGGCTCCGGGTCGACGGCGTAAGTCCCCGCCTCCATCAGCGCGGGAAGCAGCGCGTGCCCGTAGCGGTGATGCGCCTGCACGGGGAGCGCGACCCGCACGACGGAGGCGGTGAGCGCGGCACCGCAGCGCGAACACCCGAAGACAGCCATGGGTCCTTCCTCCGTCCTCTGTCGGTCGGCGGTGCGAGCTCGCGTCGAGTGACGCGGTCATTCGGCGTCGAGCTGGTGGTCGGCCCAGACATAGCTCTCGGGCAGCAGGTCGGTGATGAGGACGGTCCGGACGCGGTCGCCGGCGCCGACGATGACCTTGAGGGCGGGGAAGTAGTCGAGGAGGACCTGCCGGCACCGGCCGCACGGCGGAACGACCCCCCGGTCGCGGTCGCCCACGGCGACGATCGTGTCCAGCTCGTGGACGCCCTGGGCGGCCGCCGTGCCGATGAGGACCAGCTCGGCGCAGGGGCCTCCGGTGAAGTGGTAGGCGTTCACCGCCGTGACGATCCGGCCGTCCCGGGCGCGGGCCGCGGCCGCCATGGTGTGGTTGTCGCCCCGGCAGCGGGTACGAGCGACGTGCGCCGCGGCCTGGACGAGGTCGTGGTCGACGTGGTCGATGGGGTGGATCCGCGTGGTCATCGTCTCTGCCTTCGTCGGGTGTCAGGTGACGTTGACCCGGGCGGCGAAGGCGCGCAAGCGAATTTCGGAGGTCCGGCAGGCGGCCGCGCACCGGGCCGCCGCGCGTCCCTGATGCGCCGGATGGGCCGCCCCGGTGAGCGGTCTGGAAGGGCGGGGCCGGATCGCCACCGCCCGGGACCGGTCGCCACCGCCAGGACCGGGTCGCCACCGCCCGGACCGGATCGCCACCGCCCGGACCGGATCGTCACCGCTACCGATGGGTGTCGGGTTCCTCTTCCTTCGTCGTGCGCCCCAGGTAGGTCACGGGGCCGGGGTTCGGCACGTCGATCTCGTGGAAGCCCAGGCGGTCGTAGAAGGCGCGAGCCGGGGTGTTGGTGGTGAGCATGGAGAGGTGGACGGCCGGGACGGATGCGGTGCGCAGGGCTCGGAGGAAGGTGCGCATCAGGGCCCTGCCGTGACCCCGGCCCTGCCGGGCGGGGAGCAGGTCGATGTGCAAGTGGGCCGGATACGGGGTGAGTTCGGGGAGGAGCATGCGTTCGGGGTGGTGCAGGAGCTCGATGACCGCCTCGTCGGGGGTGACCGGCGGGCCGTCGGGCACCGGGAAACGCTCCGCCACCAGAGGGAGCCACTTCTCGCGGAAGCCCTCGACGAAGGCTGCGGTGTTGGCGGTGCCGAGGATGTAGCCGACCGCTTGTCCCCGGCCGTCGTCCAGGACGAAGGTCAGTTCCGGTTCCAGGTGGGCGTACGGGGTGGCGAAGGTCGCCGGGAAGATGTCGGGGTCCGTGTAGGCGGGGCGGCTGTCGCCGCCGTTGTGGGCGGTACGGACGCAGATGTCGTGGAGGGCGTCGTGGTCCTCGGGGCGGTACGAACGTACTGCGGGAGGCGAGGTCATCGCAGCATCCTGCGTGGTGCGGGACGCTCCCCACAACCGTCGGAGCGACCACGCCTCCCCCGTACGACCACGCCTCCCCCGTACGACCGCGCTCAGCCGGCTGCGGCCCCGAACCACCGCGGGAGCCGGTCGAGCAGCTCCCGCTGCTCCTCGCCGGCCCACGCCACATGGCCGTCGGGGCGCAGCAGCACCGCGGGCGCGTCCAGGTCCTCGGGGGCGTCGACGACGTGATCGACCCGGTCCGCCCAGCCCTCCACCGAGAGCCGGCCGGTCCGGTCGAGCAGCAGGCCGCGACCGTCGTGCATCAGCTCGTAGAGGCGCCCCCGCTTCAGCTGTACGTCCCTCATCCGGCGGCCGAGCAGCTCGTGGCCCTCGCCGAAGTCGTAGCGGATGTCGACCCCCGTGATCATCCCGGTCACGTACCGGTTCACCTCCTCGAAGTCCATCAGCTTCGAGAACAGCTCCCGCAGCGCGGTCGGACCCGGATCGGACCCCAGCAGGGTGATCTGCGCGCGGGTGTTGACCAGCACGCGGGCGGCCACCGGGTGCCGCTCGGCGTGGTAGCTGTCCACAAGCCCCTCCGGCGCCCAGCCGTTGACCGCGGCGGCCAGTTTCCAGCCGAGGTTGAACGCGTCCTGCACACCGAGGTTGAGCCCCTGTCCGCCGGTCGGCGGGTGGATGTGCGCCGCGTCGCCGGCCAGCAGCACCCGGCCGACCCGGTAGCGCTCGGCCTGCCGGGTGGCGTCGCCGAACCGGGACAGCCAGCGCGGCGAGTGCACCCCGAAGTCGGTGCCCGCGTAGGCGCGCAGCCGCTGCCTGAACTCGTCCAGGGTCGGTGCGGTCGTACGGTCCTCGGACACGCCCTCGGCCGGTACGAGGACGCGGTAGTTCCCGTCGCCGAGAGGGGCGAGGCCGAACCGCAGTTGGGTCTTGCGGACCTCCTCGACGACAGCGGCGATCGTCGCCGGGTCCTCGGTCGCTCCCATGTCGCCCAGCAGCGTCTCGACCGTGGCGGGCTCGCCGGGGAAGGCGACGCCGAGGAGCTTGCGCACCGCACTGCGGCCGCCGTCGCAGCCGACGAGGTAGCGGGCGCGCAGCCGCGTGCCGTCCGCCAGCTCGGCGGTCACACCGTTCTCGTCCTGGCTCAGCCCGACCAGTTCGCTGCCGCGCCGGATGTCCGCGCCGAGCTCGACGGCGCGCTCGTGGAGCAGGCGTTCGGTGACCGGCTGCGGGGTGGCCACGCCGTACGCGTGCGCCGTGTCCAGACTGTCCGGCCAGGGTTTCATGATGCCGCCGAAGAGGCCGCCGACCTGGAACGTCTCACTCACCGCGAGGAACCTGTCCAGCAGGCCGCGCTGGTCCATCACCTCGACACTGCGCGCGTGCAGTCCCTGTCCGCGGGACTCCCCGGTCGGCTCGGTCAGCTTCTCCAGCACGACCGTGTCCACGCCGGCCAGCCGCAGCTCGCTCGCCAGCATCAACCCGGTCGGTCCGCCGCCGACGACGATCACGTCGATCATCTCAATCCCCCATGTGCGCAGATTCTCGCTTCGGTCGGCGATTCTGCGGCACGGGCCGGGCCTTGCCGCAAGCCCCCTGGTGCGCTATACGTTGAGAGTGGCAAGGAGTGGTCGAACTCCTTGCCTTTGTCGTTTCCGGATTTCCGGAGTCGTTCCAGGTGCTTTTTCCGGCGCCTTTCCCGGAGTCGTTCCCGGCGCCCTTTCCGGTCCGCCGTGGACGGACACCCCGTTCCCCGCCACGTCCGCTCCCGCCGGTTCGCGTGACGGCCCGGACCGTGCCCACAATGGCGCTGTGCCGGGAACGGAGTGTCCGATGTTCTCCCGAACCGCAGGCGGCCCGGGGGCGGGCCGCCAGTCGTTCGGACGTCGGCGCAGGAGTTGCTTGCCGAGGTCGGCGCCCCTGCGACTGTCGGCCTGTGCCTTGCGGAACAGCTCGACCACCTCGGTATCCCTCTCGCGCTCCGCGTCCTCCTCCGTCGCACGCCGCCCGGTGAGGTGTCCCGGCGTCGTCCGAGGGCACACGGCTCTCACCACCTAGCGCAGAAGGGCCGGATGACGTGCGTACCGTCGGAGTGGAAGAGGAACTCCTCCTGGTCGACCCCGAGACCGGCGAGCCGCAGGCGCGGGCCGCCGCGGTGCTGGCGCGGGCCGCGCAGGAGGGGACGGGGCAGGACGTGTTCGAGAAGGAGCTCCACGACGAACAGGTGGAGTTCGCCACGCACCCGCAGTCGGCGATGGCCGACCTGGGAGCCGAGATCATCCGCTGTCGCAAGGACGCGGCGCGCCATGCCGAGGGGCTCGGCAGCGCGGTCGTGGCGCTGGCCACGTCGCCGCTGCCGGTGAGCCCGACGATCACCATGAACAGCAGGTATCTGTGGATGGCGCGGGAGTTCGGCCTGCACACACAGGTGCAGCTCGTCTGCGGTTGCCATGTGCACGTGTCCGTCGAGTCCGACGAGGAGGGTGTCGCCGTCCTGGACCGGATGCGGCCCTGGCTGTCCGTCCTGACGGCCCTGAGCGCGAACTCGCCCTTCTGGCAGGGCCACGACAGCGGGTACGCCAGCTACCGCAGCCAGGTGTGGGACAGGTGGCCGATGGCCGGGCCGACGGACGTCTTCGGCTCGGCTGAGCGGTACCACCATTACGTCGCCAACCTGATCGCCACGGAGGTCCTGCGCGACGAGGGCATGATCTACTTCGACGCGCGACTGTCCCGGCGCTATCCGACCGTCGAGATCCGGGTCGCGGACGTCTGTCTGCACCCCGACACCGCGGTCCTCGTCGCGACCCTCGTCCGCGGGCTCGTGGAGACCGCGGCGCGCGAGTGGCGGGCCGGGGCCGAGCCGCTCGGACACAGGGCGGGAATGCTGCGGCTGGCCAACTGGCGGGCCGCCCGCTCCGGTATGTCGAAGAACCTCCTGGACCCCGTGACGATGCGGCCCCGGCCCGCCGTCGACGTGATCCGCGCGCTCCTCGACCACGTCGAGGAGGCCCTCGTCGACAGCGGTGACGCCGACCGCGCCCGTGACGCCGTCGCGGAGCTGATGGGGCGCGGCAACGGGGCCCGGGTGCAGCGCGAGGTGATGGAGCGGACGGGGAGTCTGCGGGACGTGGTCACCGCGTGCGTACGGCACACGCAGGCGTGAGCCCGACGGGCCCGGGTCCGGCACCACTCGCGTAGGACGCGGACGGTGACCGGGGCGTCGCCGTTCGCGCACGGCAGGCGGCGGGCCGCACGGCGACGAGCCACGCTCCCACCTGCGGTCGAGGACCCTGTGAGCGTAGGTCGTCGGAGACGGGGTAATGCGTGCAGCACGTACCGCGGACCCGTCGGTCGGCACGTGCGACAGACCCGTCCGCGACCGGAGTCGGAGGAACCCCGAGCATGAGCGCGTGGAGTCCGGATCACACCGAACGGCAGCCGCCCCCGGCTGTGCGGTCGCCGGACGGGCTGCCCGATCTCGTACACGCCGGCATGTACGTGGTGGACGACCACGGCGCGATCGTCACGGTGAACACGCGGGCGGAGACCCTGCTCGGCCGCCCGGCCGACGAACTCGTCGGCCGGGACGCCCACGAGCTGCTGCACCGCGACCATCTCGGGCAGACCGTGCCCCGTGCGGCGTGCTCGATGATGCGGGCGTTCCTCAGCGGCCGTACGAGCGGCGGGGCCCGCGTGTGGTTCCGACGCGGTGACGCCACGCTGCTGCCGGTGACCTGGCTGGTCACACCGTGCCGGCTCGGCGACACCGTGACCGGCGCGGCGGTTCTCTTCTACGAGTGCGACCCGGAGGAGGGCACGCTCCGAACCACCGAGTCGACGACGCTGTCGCAGCTGGAGCGGCTGGCGCTGCTCGCCGAGACGACGACCCGGCTGACCTCCACGCTGGACGCCGACGAGGCGGTCGCGCGCCTGGTCCGGCTGGTGGTGCCACGGCTGGCCGACTGGGCGATCGTGGACCTGATCACCGAGAGCGACGACGTCTGGCGGACCACGGTGGCGACCCACCGCGACGGCGTCGTGGTGCGGCGCGAGGAGCTGGAGGGCCCGCTGCCGCCGGTGCACGAGGAGTCGTTCATGCCGCTGTCCCGGGCGCTGCGCGGGGCGGCGTCGGCCCTGGCCGGGCCGGCGACCTACCAGGGGCCGCCGGATTCGGGGATCGCGGTCGCGCAGCAGAAGCTGTTCCAGGAGACGGGTATGCGCTCGGCGGCGATCGCGCCCATCCGCGGGCCCCGGGCGGTGCTCGGCGCCCTCACGCTGGGCCTCAGCGACCGGCCGGGGGCCTTCACCGACGCCGAACTGTCCCTGCTGGAGGACATCGCCCGCCGGGCCGGGCTGGCACTGGAGAACGCGCGTCTGTACCAGCGCCAGCGGCACATCGCGGAGACCATGCAGCGCCATCTGCTGCCCCAGATGCCGGAGGTGCCGGGGCTGCGTACGGCCGCGCGTTACGAGTCGGCGTCGGAGTCCTCTCAGGTCGGCGGCGACTGGTACGACGCGTTCTCGCTGGCCGACGGGTCCACGGCGGTGGCCATCGGGGACGTCGTCGGGCACAACATCGACGCGGCAGCCGGGATGGCGCAGGTCCGCAACATGCTCCGGGCCTATGCCTGGGCTCTGGAGGAGCCGCCGAGCGCGATCGTGGAACGGCTCGACCAGGCCGTGGTGAACGTGGCCGAGGCGTCCATGGCGACCCTGATCTTCGGCCGGATCGAGCAGAGCGACGACGCGTGGGCCCTGCGGTGGACCAACGCGGGGCATCCGCCGCCGCTGCTGATCACCCACGACGGCCGGTCCCGGTTCCTGGACGAGGAGCACGACCACCTGCTCGGCACGGGGCTGATACGGGCGCGCACCGACACGCTCACCCCGCTGCCGCCGCGGTCCACGCTCGTGCTGTACACGGACGGCCTGATCGAGTCACCGGGGTACACCCTCGACCGGGGCCTGGCCCGGCTGCGCCAGCACGCGGCGGCGCTCGCCCACCGGCCCCTGCACGTGTTCTGCGACCTGCTCCTGGAGCGCACCCGTCCCGTCGACAACGACGACGACATCGCCCTGCTGGTCTTCCGCATGCCGACCGAGGACGGTGAGGCGGGTGACCGGTAGAGCGCCGACGCCCGGCGAGGACCCCGGAGGGCCACTCTCTTCCCCAAGGCCCCACACTTCCCCGCGCTTTCGCACGCGTAGCCCCTCCCCGCACGGGAAACACGAGCGTCGGAGGAGAACGCGACATCGCGTCCGCCTCAACCAGCCGATCCGGGGAAGACGAGATGGCAACAGAGCCACGTAGGGACGACAAACTGCCTGCCGAGGAGATCTACGACAGCCACGCCGCCTTCGACGGAGAGCTCGGCGACGTGACGGGGGCCCGTACGGCCGCCGAGGGGTTCCTGGGCGTCCTCGCCCACACGTCACCGCCTGGGGCGGTCGAGCACTGGGACGACATCCTGCTGGTGGTCACCGAGCTGGCGGCCAACGCGGTGCAGTACGCCCCGGGGCGCTTCGAGCTGACGATGCGCCGCACCCTGGACGGTGTGCATGTGACGCTGGGGGACACGAGCACGACGCCGCCCGCGCCGCGCCCCTTCAGTCCCAGCAAGGGTGGCGGCGGTATCGGCTGGTATCTGATCCACACGCTGTGCGACGAGGTGAGCGTGGTGGTGCACGACCACGGCAAGGACGTCCACGTCTTCCTGCCCTGGTGAGGCGTCCTTCCTGCCCCGGTGCGGCGTCAGGGGGAGGCGTCAGGTCAGCGGCACCAGCACGCTGATCGTCTTGCCGCCGGACGCGCGGCGCTCGACGTCCACCTCGCTGGAGAGCCTGTTGATCAGCGGCCATCCGTAGCCGTTGCCCTCGTGGGCGCGGGGCAGCACGCCGGGCCCGTGGAGGCCCACGGGCACGGCGGCGCTGTGGTCCCGCACACTCAGGCGCACGCCCTCAGGAGTGAGGGCGACATCGAACTCGGCGATGCCGCCGCCGTGCCGGACCGCGTTCGTGACCAGTTCGGAGACGACGAGGATGAGATCGATCATCGACTGCTCGGTCGGCGGCCCGCCCGAGGAACGCCACCTCTCCCCCACGAACTCCCGCACATGACGGCGGGCCGCCGCGGCGGTGGTGATCGCGCCCGGCGGCCGCGCCGCCCGGGCGGACGATCCCTCCACGGATGCGGTGTCGTGGTCCACGAGGGGGTGACGTTCCGTCGATGTCATGGCGTGTGCGGGGTCGACGACTCGGGACAGCTCCGCTCATCACTGTTCATGGAGCGCCGCATACCCGCTCGCGCCCGGACCATGGCTGCCGAGGTCGGCGGGAAGTATCACCCGGTTCCCGCACAGCTCGGCGGTCGCGCTCGCCTGCGCGGCGGCGAGCTGCCCGCGCGCCGCCTCCAGAGCCCGTTGGACGTCCCGGGTCCCCGTGGACACGCACAGCGTGTACGCCAGGTCCTGCGCGCGGCGAGCGGTCTGGGGGTCGCTCCGCTCACCCTCGTGGGCCACGAGTGACTCGTACTCCTCGACGAGCCTGCGCAGGGTCGCGGGATGGGGCATCAGCATCTGTTTCGCTCCTGGGTGTTCGGGCCTGGGTGTTCGGGCCTGGGTGTTCGGGACGACGGGGTCCGGCCGCCGGGCGGAGGGGTCGGCCGGGACGACGGCGTAGGGCGGACGGTTCAGGCGGAGGGTGTGGTGCGGCCGAGGGCCTCTTCACGGACACGGGCGCAGCTGCGGCTGATGAGGCGGGAGACGTGCATCTGGGAGATGCCGAGACGGTCGGCGATACGGTTCTGCGTCATGTCCTCGAAGAAGCGCATGTAGAGGATGGCGCGTTCGCGCTCGGGCAGTCGGCGCAGCCCTTCCTTGACCGCCTCCCGGTCCACGACGACGTCGTACGCCGTGTCGGGTGCGCCGAGGGTGTCGGCGAGGCTGTAGCCGTCGTCTCCCGAGGACATCTCGGCGTCGAGCGACAGGGCGCTGAAGCTGTCGAGCGCCTCCATGCCGGCGTTGACCTCTTCCTCCGTGAGCCCCGCGAGGGCGGCGATGTCGGCGACCGAGGGCTCGGCGGCACCGCCGGAGGTCTGGCTGAGTTCGCGGCGTGCCACGCGCACCTTGTTGCGGAGGTCCTGGACCCTCCGGGGGACGCGGAGCGTCCACATCCGGTCGCGGAAGTGCCTCTTGATCTCGCCGGTGATGGTGGGCACGGCGTAGCTCTCGAACGCGCCCCGCTCGGGCTCGTAGCGGTCCACCGCCTTGACCAGTCCCATCGCGGCGACCTGGCGCAGATCCTCCAGCGACTCGCCGCGGTTGCGGAAGCGGCCGGCGATGCGGTGCGCCATGGGCAGCCAGGCCCGGACGAGTTCGTCTCGTACGTGGTCACGTTCGGGTCCCGGCTCCATCGCCGCGAGCCGGGCGAAGGCGGGGGCGGTGTCGGGGGCGTCGTCGTGCGTCCTCCTGTCGGGGGTACCGGGACGGACGGAGGTGCCTGAACCGTTTGCGGACACATTGACCAGCATGGGAAATCGCTCCTGAACGACGCTTTCAGGGACTTGCGGCGGGGAACGGTGGGCGGGCGACCAAGGCCCGGGCGCGGAACACCGTTCCCGCCGGCGTGCCTCCGATCCGGAGGCGTGGACTTCCGCTTGCCCCGCGATTCCAGGGACAAACAACGCTGCCCGCATCCGCGGTGACGGATCGCCGGCGGCGGTGATTCCCGTTGCCGGGATCGGCGGCGACTTCTGGCCAGAGTGGGGAGGGACACGGTCCCTTTCCCGGCGAAGTGGGACTGAGTCGCCGGTTGCGGGGCAAGCGTGGGGTGGCAACAAGGCTTCGGGCGAGAGGGGTGGACAGCATGGCAGCCGTGACGGCACGCACAACGGCCACGGCACGGGGGAGGGTCACGGCGGATGGGGTGGACCTGCCCCTGATCGAGGACCCGTCGCGGGTCAGGCCGAAGGACGCGCGGGAGATGTCGCGGCAGTTCTTCGACCGGCTGGCCATGTTGGACGAGGGCACGCACGCGTATCAGTACGTGCGCAACACCCTCATCGAGATGAACCTCTCGCTCGTGCGGTACGCGGCATCGCGCTTCCGCGGCCGTGAGGACTCCCTGGAGGACATCGTCCAGGTCGGGACCATCGGGCTGATCAAGGCCATCGACCGGTTCGAGCTGTCCCGGGAGGTGGAGTTCACCACGTTCGCCGTGCCGTACATCGTCGGCGAGATCAAGCGGTTCTTCCGGGACACGAGCTGGGCGGTCCATGTGCCGCGGCGGCTGCAGGAGGCCCGGGTGGAGTTGGCCCGCGCCACGGACGAACTGCAGTCCCGGCTGGGCCGCATGCCGACGACGCGTGAGCTGTCCGAGCTGATGTCCCTGTCCGAGGAGGAGGTCATCGAGGCGCGCAAGGCGTCCAACGGCTACAACACCTCCTCGCTCGACGCGGCGCTCACCTCCGACGGCGGTGAGGACGGCGACACCGCGCTGGGCGACCTCATCGGCGAGGAGGACCCGTCGCTGCAACTCGTCGAGGACTTCCACTCGTTGGCGCCGCTGATCGCCGAACTCGACGACCGTGAGCGGCGGATCCTCCATCTGCGGTTCGTGGAGGAACTCACCCAGTCGCAGATCGCCGAGCAGCTCGGGGTGTCCCAGATGCATGTGTCCCGGCTGATCAGCCGCATCATCAAGCGGCTGCGCGCGGGCCTCCTGGAACCCGGAGTCGCCTGATCGGGGCCGTGTGTCCGGACGATTCGCGGGTATGCGCACGGGCGCATCGCCGGGCGATGCGTCGAATCCGCGAATCGGGGCACCCGTCCCGATCGGTAGCGCCTTGGAGGCTCTCGTGTCCGTTGCCCAGAATCCCCTGTCGATCAAGGTCGACCTGCCCCGGGACGACGCCGTGCTGCTCACGATCGAGGGCGAACTGGACATCGACACGGCCACCGAGCTGCAACATCACCTGGCGAACCAACTGCGCCACGGGCGGCGGCATTTCCTGCTGGACGTGTCGGCCGTCCCCTTCATGGACTCGTCCGGCATGAACATCATCCTGCGGACGTATCAGGAGGTGCGGAGGATCCCGGGCGGCGTGTACGTCATCGCCCCTACGCCGGCCGTGCGGCGCATACTCGATCTCACCGGCGTCAGCATCACCGTGGCCACGGTGGACAGCGTGGACGAGGCGCTGGCCGCCGTGGATTCCGGTCAGGTCGCCCGGCATCCGGACGAACCCACGGCGAAGGAATAGCCGTCGTCGACGCGCCGATGAGCAGCGCCACTCGGTGCGTTCCGTCGGCGTGCGGGGCACACACATGACCAACAGTTGTCGTTTGACAACTATGGCCGGGAAGCAACAGAGTGAGCCGGGGCCAAGAGCATGGAAAGGGTTGGGATGAGGCTGTCGGACCGGGATCGGGTCGGCGGCGGTCAGGCGCTCCGGGCGTCGGTGGCGTCGCCCTCGTGGATCTGCGTCGCCGCGGCGACGCAGAACGCCTCCAGCCCCTCCAGCAGCGCGGTGCGCTTCACGGCCGGCATCTGCTCCAGCACGGTCCGCAGGGCGCGTTCGCGGCGGGCGCGCAGGTCCACCAGGAAGGACCGTCCGCGCCGGCTCAGCCGCAGACACAGCTCGCGCCTGCTGGCCGTGCTGGCGTGGCGCTCGACGAAGCCCACCGCCTCCAGGCGGTCGCACAGCCGGCTGGTGGAGGGCGGTGTGGAGCCGAGGGCGTCGGCGAGCATCCGCAGATTGATGCCGTCGTTGTGCTCCAGGATGAACAGCACGCGGATCTGGGAGGCGGACACCGGCGCCGTCGAGGCGCGCCCCCACAGGACCTCCAGCAGCTCGGCCGCCTCGGAGGTCACTCGCGCCACCTCGTCCGGCCGTGGCTGCGAGGCGGAGGAAGTCACGCACCCACTCTTGCAGGCTTCTCGAACACTGTCAGCCCGCGAGGGCGGACAAACCACGCACGAAATCCGAAACAGGTACACAAGTACCGGCAGACGGCGTCCGCGGCAGCGCGGGCGCCACACCGTCACCGTGGAAAGAATGGCGTATCCGACATCGTGAACAGATTCGTGGCAGCCGAACGAGCACTTCGTTCCGCTGCTCCGCACCACTTGGTGGACGTGGTCCGCGACGTACTGCACGACGACTGGTCGGCGCGGGACGTCGAGCTCTACCTGGCCGACTACGCGCTCCTCGCACTGCGGCCCGTGCCCGCGCGCCCGAACCCGCCGGAGCCCCTGCCGATGCACGACGGTCCGACCGGCCGGGCGTTCGGGGCGCAGGAGCCGTACGTGGAGAAGCGCGGCGACGGCCGGGTGCGGGCGCATCTTCCGGTCACCGTCCGCGGTGACCGGCTGGGCGTGCTGCGTCTGACACTGCCGTCCGCCGCGCACGCCGAGGAGAGCCTCGCCGAACTGACCGAGCTCGCCGAGGTACTGGGACACGAACTGGTCGTCGCGGAGCGGGACACCGACGTGTACGTCCGGGCACGTCGCTCCAGCCGACTGACCCTGGCGGCCGAGATGCAGTGGCAGCTGCTGCCGGGCCGGTCCTCCACCCGGGCCGAGTACGCGCTCGGTGGCCAACTGGAGCCCGCCTACGCCATCTTCGGCGACAACTTCGACTGGTCCGCCGACGCCGACCACCTGTTGCTGTACATCACCAACGGCATGGGCGAGGGCATCGAGGCCTCCCTGCTGACCCATCTGGGGATCAACGCGCTGCGCAACGCCCGCCGGGCCGGCATCCCCATCGCGGACCAGGCGGCTCTCGCCGACCAAGCCCTCCACGCCCAGTACGGCGGCGACCTCCACCTGGCGGTGCTCCTGCTGGATCTGAACCTGGCCACCGGACACCTGGAGGTCGTCGACGCGGGCTCCCCGCGGATGCTGCTCCTGCGCGAGGGGAGCGTCAGCTCCGTCGCCCTGGAGGCACAGCTGCCGCTGGGCATGTTCGAGGAGACGGACTACACCACCCAGGAGTTGACGATCGAACCGGGCGACCGGCTCGTCTTCGTCAGCGACGGGGTGTACTCCGTCGCCACACCCGGCGGGGAGACCTACGGGGAGCGGGCACTGGCCCGGGCGGTCAACGCCACCCGTCTGCTGCCCGCCGCCGATGTCCCCGGCGCGGTGCTCCGAGAGCTCTCCGGACACCGCGGCACCCCCGTGGCGGACGACGACGCGCTCGTGGTCTGCCTCGACTGGTTCGGCCGCGAGGAGGCCGGCCGGTCCCACCGATGAATTCGTCCACCAGCCGTTTCCCGATGCGGGGAGGCGCACGACAGCACATGAGGAGACACCCGTGCCGGAACAGGACACGGCAGGCCAGCAGTTGACACCGGCGCAGGAAGTGGCGGACTTCCTGCGCAACCGCCAGGAACAGATCGCCCAGCGCTGGGCCGACGCCGCGCTGTTCCGTACCGTCTTCACCCACTCCCGGGACGAGGCGGTGGAGGCGGGCCGGGCCGTCGTGGACGCGCTCGCCGCCGTGGCCGCCGCGGACAGCGTCGAGGACGCGGAGTCCGGCGGCTTCCACGTGGTGCGCGAACAGCTCGCGCGGACGGCGGCCTCCCGGGCCCGGGCCGGTTCCACCGTGACGCAGATCTCCGCCGAGGTGGACGCGCTGCGGCCGCCCGTCACCGAACTCCTCGTCGCCGAGTTCGCCGCCGCGCCGGCCACACACCTCCGCGAGTGCACCACGACCCTGACGGTCCTGATGGGCACCCTGCGGCTGGTGGTGCTGGAGACCGCGCTCAGCGAGGGCGAGGAACTCATCCACCGGCAGCGGCTGCAGCTGATGGAGGTCGCCACGCCGGTGATCAGCCTGTGGGAGGGCATCGTCGCCGTCCCCCTGATCGGCACGCTGGACAGCGCGCGCAGCCAGGTGGTGATGGAGCGGCTCCTCGACTCGATCGTCGAGCAGCACGCCCGGTTCGCCATCCTGGACATCACCGGGGTCCCCACCGTCGACTCCCTGGTGGCCCAGCACCTCATGAAGACCGTGGCGGCGGCGCGGCTGATGGGAGCCGAGTGCATCGTCTCCGGTATCCGGCCGCCGATCGCGCAGACCATCGTCCATCTGGGCATCGACCTGAGCTCGGTGCTCACCCGCACCAGCCTCGCGGACGCCCTGGCCTACGCGTTGCGGAAGCTGGGCACGGACATCGTGTCCCGCGACGGCACCGGTTCGGGGCACAGGTGAGCGGCGAACTCTTCGCCGCGTACGGCGGACCGTCCTCGTACGGGGCGCCCGTGCCCGTGCTCAAGCTCGGCAACGTGCTCCTGGTGTCGCTCCAGGGCGATCTGCACGACGGCGCGGCGGAGCAGCTCCAGCAGGACATCAGCGACACGGTCGCGCGCAGCGGCGCCACGGGCGTGGTCATCGACCTCTCCGGTGTGGAGATGGTCGACTCGTTCCTGGGCCGGGTGCTCGGCGACATCGCCGCCCAGACGAGCCTGCTCGCCGCCGGAACGGTGGTGGCGGGCATGCGTCCGGCCGTGGCGATCACCCTGGTGGAGCTGGGTCTGACCCTGCCGGGGCTGCGTACCGCGCTCAGCACCGAGGACGCGCTGCGCCTCCTCGGCGAACCGGACCCGACCTTTTCCCGCCGAGGGCACGCCCGCCAGGAGAGTCCGTGATGCAGACCGCCGGCGGCATCTCCGCCTGCCTGCCGATCCACTCGGACCTCGATCTGGTGTGGGTACGTCAGCATGTGCGCCAGGCGGCCGCCCAGCTCGGCTTCAGTCTGGTCGAGCAGACCAAACTCGTCACCGCCGCCAGCGAGCTGGCCCGCAACACCCTCGTCCACGGAGGCGGGGGCCAGATGGAGTGCGCTCCCGTGGACAAGGGCGGCGCACGGGGGCTTCGGCTGGCGTTCAGCGACGAGGGGCCCGGCATCGCGGACCTCGACCAGGCCCTCATCGACGGCTACACCTCCGGCGAGGGCCTGGGGATGGGTCTGGGCGGCGCCCGGCGGCTGGTCCACGAGTTCGCGATCGACAGCCGCCCCGGCTCGGGCACGACGGTCACGGTGACGTCCTGGCCGGCGGGTGCGCCGCGCCCGCGTGAGGAGCGGTGATGCCACGCGTCTGGGAGGTTCCGGTGCACGATTCCACCCGGGTGCGCGACGCCCGGGTGGCCGCCGAGGCCGCGGCCGCGCGGGCCGGGCTGGACGACAGTCGTGCCGCCGGTTGCGCGCTGGTCGCCACCGAACTGGCGACTAATCTGCTCAAGCACGCCGGTGGCGGGCTGATACTGCTCGACGTCGTCTCCCGCCCCGCCCCGGAGCGGGCGGACGGCGCGGCCCCCATGGTGCAGATCGTGGCGATCGACCACGGGCCGGGGGTGCGCGACGTCGCGGGCGCGCTGCGGGACGGCTTCTCGACGACGTCCTCGCTCGGCGCCGGTCTCGGCACCTGCCGACGGGTCGCCGACGACTTCGACCTGCACAGCACGGTCGGCCGGGGCACCATCGCCCTGGCCCGGCTCGGCGCCCGACCGGAACGCCGCTCCGGTCCGTCCCCCTCCCCCGCGCCGGCCGTGCGCGCCGGCGGCGTCAACGTGCCCTTCGCGGGAGCGGAGTTCTCCGGCGACGCCTGGGCCTGGGTCCAGGCGGGCGACCTCACCACGCTGATGCTCGCCGACGGCCTGGGCCACGGCATGGCGGCGGCGCGGGCCTCCTCGGCGGCCGTGGAGCAGCTGTACCGCGCGCCCGAACTGCCCCCCGCACAGCTGCTGCGACGGCTGGAGGGCGCGCTGCGCGACACCCGGGGCGCGGCCGTCGCCGTCGCCCAACTCGACGTAGGCGCACGGCGGTTGCTGTTCTCCGGCATCGGCAACATCGGCGCCCGGCTGCGCACCGGCGCGGACTGGCAGCCGTTGCTGTCGCGGCCCGGCATAGTCGGCGCCCATCGGGCCGCCCATCTCCCGCAGCACGAGGCGGCCTGGGAGGACGACTGCCTGCTCGTGCTGCACAGCGACGGCCTGCCCAGCCGCTGGAGTCCGGGGCCCGCCGCCCACAGCCCCTCCCTCGACCCCGCTGTGATCGCCGCCGTGATCGTGCGCGACGCGAGCAGCCCCGCCCGGCCGGTACGCGACGACACCACCGTCGCCGTACTGAGCCCCTCCCCGCCGGACCACCTTCCATGACCCGTACCTGGCATGTCAGTTCCGTCACCGACGCCGCCCGGGCCCGTATCGCCACCGCACGGCTGGCCACCGCGCACGGCGTCTCCCCGACCGACCGGGCCCGGCTGGTGTCCATGCTCACCGCGCAGCTGCGGCAGTGCCTCACCAAGGGAGGCGCGTGGCTGCTGACCACGCGGGTCACCACGGCGCGGCCCGGCGGTACCCGGTTCCTGGTCGAGGTGACGTCGCCGAACCGGCGGCCGGGCGAGTTCCGGCAGCCCTGGCGGCTGACGGTCGCCTGCTCGGAGGAGGGCCGGCTGCCGGACAGCGAGTACGTGTCCGGTGATCCGACGACGCTCGCGGAGGCCCTGTTCGGGGCCGACGAGGACACCGCGCTGCTGCTGGAGAAGCTCGACGAGCAGGAGGCGCTGGTCGCGTTCCACCGCGAGGAGCTCCACCAGACCAACCAGGGCGTCCTCGCCCTGCACGCCGAACTGGACGCTGCCGGGCGTGCGCAGCGCGATCTCTTCGCCGCCGAGCAGAAGGCCCGCAAGGAGGCCGAGAACGCGCGGGGCCGTCTGACCTTCCTCGCCGACGCCAGTGCCGCCCTGACCGCGTCCCTCAACCCCGACGCGATCACGCGGCTGCTGCCCACCCTCCTGGTGCCCCGGTACGCCCGCACCGCCGACGTATGGCTGTTCGACGGGGAAAGCGACGTGGCCCGCGGCGGCCCCCGTCCGGCCGCCGCCGTCGTCGCGGCCCGCCGCGGGCGCCCCCAGTACGCCGCCGACCACCCCGGCGGCCTCCCCGGAGTCGACGACCAGCCGCCCTCGGCGCTCGACCCCGCCCGGCCACTGCTGTGCGTGCCCCTGATGACCCGGGGCGCGCCCCTGGGCGTGCTGACGCTGTCACCGCCCCACGACGAGCGCTGGGACGCCGACGACGCCTTCATGCTGATCGAGCTTGCCCGGCGGGCCGGTGTCGCCCTGGAGAACGCCCGGCGCTTCGAGCACAACCGCGACATCGCCGAGACCCTGCAACGGGCCCTGCTCACCGAGCTGCCCACCACCCCGGGGCTACGGCTGGCCGCGCGGTATCTGCCGGCCACCCGGGGCCTGAACATCGGCGGCGACTGGTACGACGCCTTCCGCCAGCCCGACGGCGGCCTGATCACCGTGATCGGCGACGTCACCGGGCACGGTCTGCACGCCGCGGTGATGATGAGCCAGCTGCGCACCGCGCTGCGCGCCTACGCGGTCGACGGCAAGACCCCCGGTCAGCTCCTCACCCACCTCCATCTGTTCCTGCACCATCTGCAGCCCGACCTGTACGCCACCGCCGTCATAGCCCGGTTCCATCCGCACGAACCCACCCTCACCTGGGCCGCCGCGGGACATCCGCCGCCGGTGCTGCGCTCACCCGACGGGGAGGTGCGGATCCTGGACGCCAAGCCCGGCGCGATGCTCGGCATCCCCATCCACCAGGAGATCGCCGACCACACCGCCCCGCTGCCGCCCGGCTCGACCCTGGCGCTCTACACGGACGGGCTGGTGGAACGCCGTGCCCAGGGCATCGACCCGGGCATCGAACAGTTGGCCACGGTCCTCGGGGGGCTGCCGCCCGCCACGCTCGACGACGACCTCGAGGAATCCGCCGACCAGCTCCTCCACCCCTTGCTGGACGACGAGCACGAGGACGACGTGTGCCTGCTGCTCTGCCATGTGCACAGTGCCGCGGGGCGTGTCACGGCGCAGCTCGCCTAACCGGATCCCCCCAGGGCCCGCAACACCTGCTCGACACGCGCGCGTCGCGCCGGCGGCATCGCCGCCAGGACGTCGCCGAGACGCGCGGACAGACGCTCGGTGACGTCCGCGAGGAACCCGTGCCCGCCCTCCGTCAGCACCAGGCGGACCTCGCGCCGGTCGTCGAGCCGGACGTACCGCTGGAGCAGACCGGCCGCTTCGAGCCGGTCGCAGAGCCGACTGGCCGTGGGCAGGCCGACGGCGAGCTGCTCCGCCAGGGCGGTCAGGTTCAGCTCGGGACGATGGCGCACCGCTCTGAGCGCCAGTATCTGTCTCGGGGACAGCCTCGGCGTGACGTCCTCGACTGCCGAGAACCAGAGCGGCACCAGGTTCTCCACGGCGTCGAGAACCTGCCGGTCGAAGTCGGCGGGGCCGGTCATGCGGGGGGCCTACCCGAAGTGCCCGGGAGTACACGGCAGTCACCGGATGCTCACCGACCGCCCAGGTCTCCCGCGCCGGGCCGGCGCCGCTACGCCTTGTAGGCCACTCCCCCGTACACGTCCGTCGGCTCCGGGTCCGTGCCCGGCTCCGGACGCCACAGCGGGCAGGACACGATGCCGGGCTCCAGCAGCTCCAGGCCCTCGTAGTAGGCGTGCAGCTGCCGGGGGCTGCGCAGGACGTACGGGACGGCGCCGGTGTCGTCGTAGCCGTCCTGGGCGCGCTTGAGTTCGGCGTCCGTGTCCGTGCTGTCGTAGTGGACGAAGTAACTGCCCGGCGGCAGGGCGGCCTGGAGGCGGCGGACGATGTCCTTGGCCTCCTCGTAGTCCTGGATGTGACCGAGGATACCCATCAGCATCAGCGCCACGGGCTTGCTGAAGTCGAGGATCTTCCCGGCGGCCTCGAGGATGGTGTCGGGGTCGTGCAGGTCGGCGTCGACGTAGTCGGTGACCCCTTCGGGTGTGCTGGTGAGCAGCGCCTGCGCGTGCCGCAGCACCAGCGGGTCGTTGTCGACGTAGACGATGCGGGACTCCGGGGCGACCTTCTGGGCCACCTGGTGGGTGTTGTCGTACGTCGGAAGGCCGGTGCCGATGTCCAGGAACTGGCGGATTCCGCGCTCGCGGGCCACGAAGGTGACCGTGCGGATGAGGTAGACGCGGGAGGCGCGGGCCATCGTCTCGATGTTGGGGGCGATCTCGCGGTAGGCGTCGCCCGCCTCGCGGTCGACCTCGTAGTTGTCCTTGCCGCCCATCCAGTAGTTCCAGATGCGGGCCGAGTGCGGCACCGTGGTGTCGATCTTCGACAGGGCTTCCTGATCGGGAGTGGGGTGGCCGTCTGCCATGGGAACTCTCCTGCCTCACATCGCGTGGTCGTCGCTAACCTATCGTCAACTGCCGTGCGTTTCGCCAGAGTTGTGATGAACGAGAAGCGGGAGCACGGATGGGGCCGCCCGACTCGCCGACATCGAGGGTCACCACCGGCACATGCTGGGCGAGGGTTCGGAACACCCGGGCGTAAGCGGTGGCGGCCTCCGTGGCCTCGGACGTGGTCAGGTGGAGCATGGCTCCGTCGCGTTCGGCCACGGCGTCGGCGAGATCCAGGGCCTGCATCCAGGTGACCCGGGAGCGGCCCCGGCACAGCGGCCCGTGGACGAGTTCCGCGATGAGGTTCCCGTCGACGGCCAGGCGTCCGGGCCCGGCGAGGAGTTCGCGGTAGGGCAGGGCCGGGTCCAGGTGGTGGAGGGACGTCGGCATGTGGCGGACCTCGAAGCCGAGCTGGGCCAGCTCGGCGACCAGTTGGGTCCGGCCGGGTCCTTCGTGCCCCTCGATGATCAGGGTCCGATACCGGGTGAGCGTCGGGGGCGAGGTCATCTCCGCCCCTCGGGAGCGGCCCGGCCGGGGCGGCCGGCGTGTCCGGCGGACGGCATGGCTCGACCCGGGACACGAGGCGGCGTACGCATGCCGCTCCCTTCGGGTGGTGCGCGGCGGGTGTCGGCCCCCCGGACCCGTGCGCGGCCCGGAGGTGACCCCAGTCTGGGCGCGGCCGACAGGTGACGGGAGCGCGTGTGCGGGTTGTCCGGTTGTGCGGGCGTAGTGATCCGCGCGGCGACCGTATCGGTCGTCAGGTCGAGCGGAGCGTCCGCGGGGCCGTCGGGTGCGGTGGAGCGGCGGCCTCAGGCGATGAGGAAGTCGGCCTCGCCGGCCTTGGCGCCCTCCAGGAACGCCACCATCTCCTCCCGTGAGTAGACGAGGGCGGGGCCGTCCGGGTCGGTGGACTGGCGGAAGGCGACACTGCCGTCGGGCAGGCGCTTGGCCTCGACGCAGGAACCGCCGTTGGTGCCGCTCCAGGGTTTGCGCCAGCCCTCGGCGCCGAGTTCGGGAGCGGGCATGCCGCTGTGGACGGGGCCGTCGGGTGTCCTTGCCATGTTCACAACTCCTTGCGTAGTGCCGCCAGGATGTCCCTGGTCCGGGCCACCGGTTCCGCCTGCACGGACATCCGGTCCAGTACCTCCAGATAGGTCACGACGTCCACGGGCTGGTCGACGTACTGGGCGCCCGCGAGGCCCTCGGTGTAGACGATGTCGGGGAGTTCGGAGAAGCCGAAGCGGAAGTAGTGGAAGGGGCCGTACGCCCCCGGGTGGGGTCCGGCCGCGAACCGCATGATCTGGATCCTGACCTTGGGCCGTTCCGTCGCCTCGACGAGCCGGTCGATCTGGGCCCGCATGACCTCGGGGCCGCCCACCGGCCGGCGCAGTACGGTCTCGTCGAGGATGGCCCAGACGGCCGGTGCCTCGGGTTTGACCAGCAGGTCCTGGCGCCTGAGGCGCAGCTCGACGTGGCGCTCGACCTCCTCGGGGCTCGCGTTGGGGAAGCCGACCCGGATGAGGGCGGCGGCGTAGTCGTGGGTCTGCAACAGACCGGGGACGTACTGGGGTTCGTAGAGCCGGATGACAGCGGCTTCGCTCTCCAGGCTCACGTACGCGCTGAACCACTCCGGCAGCACGTCGCGGAACTTGTGCCACCAGCCGGGCTGGTTGGCCTCACGGGCGAGGGAGAGGAAGCCCTCGATCTCGGTGCCGGAGACCCCGTAGGTGCGTAGCAGCTCCTTCACGTAGGGGATACGGAGACCGACCTCGGCCTTCTCCATGCGGCGGACGGTCAGGGCGGTGACCTCGATGGCGCGGGCGGCGTCGTCGAAGGAGACTCCGGCCTGCTCCCGCAGCTGGCGGAGCCTTTTGCCGAGGACCATGCGCAGGACCGTGGGCGCCGCAGGAGCGCTCCCTCCTGAGCGGGTCTCACTCACGTGCAACCTCCCCGGGCGGGATTCACAGCGTGCAGTGTGCCACGCGATCCGTTGACACGGACAGGCTCTCGCCGTTCATTCTGAAATTATCAGAACGCAGGTTGCGGGCTGCGTTGTTCGGCCACCATAGTGATCGAGCGACCTGCCGCACATCGCGGGCAGCGTCCCTCGAACTCCTCCGGCCCGCCCAGGAGTTGGCGCCACGGCGGGCGCGGGTCAAGCCGTGCGCCGACACGATGCGACATCTGGATGGCCGCCGTGACGAACGGATTACCAAGGAGCCCGGTCAAGGGGACCGGCGGGCCCAACAAGCCGCTGGCGACGGCTTTGAAGGAGGCGGGCTGCTCGTACGCGTCCCTCGCCCTCCGGGTCAATGAACTGGGCCGCTGCCAGGGCACGGAGACCTGCTACGACAAGGCCTCCGTCACCCGCTGGCTCCAGGGCCAGCAACCACGTGGCAACACACCGGAGTTGATCGCCGCGGTCCTCGGCGAACGGCTGGGCCGCGCGCTCACTCCGGCCGACCTCGGTTTCCCGCTCGATCGCGGACGACCGGTGACGGGACGGGCGTTGATGTACGTCGAGAACGTGGCGGAGACGCTGCACACCCTGGCCGAGCTGGGCTCCACCGACATCGCGCGGCGCAGTCTGCTCGGTTCGGTGCCGTTCGTTCCGGGGGCCCTGACGAACCCTCAGCGGGCCTGGCTGCTGTGGCTGGTGGAGAGCCGGGACGCCCCCCGCCTCGCACCGGTGTCGGGTGGCGGGCCGGTGGAGCAGGTCCACGCGATGCTCCGCATGTTCGACGAGATGGACAACCACTACGGGGGCGGCGGTATCCGCACGAGCATCGTGCAGTACCTCACCACCGAGGTCATCCCCCTGCTCCAGCAGCGCGGCATGCCGCCGCACCACCGGCGCGAGCTGTTCGCCGCCGCCGCCCGGCTCGCCGCCATGGCGGGCTGGAGCTCGTACGACGCCGGGGAGTACGGCCTGGCCCAGCGGTACATGACGCAGGGGCTCCGGCTCTGCGCGGAGGGCCGCGACCATGTGCTGGGCGGGCAGATCCTGGCCGGGCTGTCCCATCTGGCGACCAGCCTGGGCCGCCCCGACGAGGGCGTGGCCCTGGCCCGGGCCGGGGTCGCCACCGCCAAGGACGCGGGCAGCCCCCTCGGCCTGATGCGGCTGCACGCCATGTCCGCGCGCGGACACGCGGCGCTGGGCCGGCCCCGCGAGACCGCCGAGGCGCTGCGCGCCGCCGAGAAGCAGCTCGACGCGAGCCGGGGTGCCGCCCAGGAGTCGCCCTGGGTCCGGTTCCTCGACCACCACTATCTCCAGGCCGAGTCCGCCGTCTGCTTCCGCGACCTGGGCCTCGCCGCGCAGGCCGAGCACACCGCGCGCGAGTCGGTGCGAGCCCACGCCGACCGCCGCCGGCGCCAGGCCATCAGCCGGTCGGTCCTCGCGACCGCCCATCTCCAGCAGAACCGCCTCGACGAAGCCATCGCCACGGCCACCGACGCGCTCGAAGCGCTCAGCGGTGTGCACAGCGAACGGTCCATCCAGGCCCTCCGCGACTTCCGGGGCCGACTGGCGTCCCGCCGCCACGAGCCCCTCGTGGCGGACTTCGAACGCCGGTCGCGGATGGTGCTGGGGGCGGCGGCCTGACGGTGGGACCGCTTCGGCCCAGGACTGCCTCAATAGCCGTCCGGCGAGGGCGCGTTCTGGGCCCGGTCCACGGGCAGGTGGGCGCCGGAGACGCCGGTGGCCCAGTCGGAGAGCAGGAACACCACCGTGCGCGCCACCTCGTGCGGGCTGACGGGGGCACCGGTCGGCAGCTCCGCCCCGACGAAGGCGTCGTACGCCTGCGGGTCCTCGCGGCGCATACGGTCCCAGCGACGGCCCGGGGTCAGCATCGAGCCCGGTGACACGGCGTTGACGCGGATGCGGTCCGGGCCCAGCTCGCGGGCCAGGGAGGCGGCCAGGTGGATCAGGGCGCTCTTCGCCACGCCGTACTGGGCGGGCGGTCCCGGCTTCCAGCCCGAGATCGAGCCGATCAGCACGATCGAACCGCCGCCGGCCGCGCGCAGACGCGGCAGCGCGGCACGGACGAGACGGGCGGTGTGCCCCTACGTTCAGTTCCCAGGTCGCCGCCCAGTCGGCGCCGTCCGCCTGTTCGAAGGCGCCACCTCGGGAGCCGCCCACACAGGCCACGAGGCCGTCGAGTCCATCGACACCTTCGAGCCCGTCGACTCCATCGAGTACATCGACTCCGTCGCCTCCATCTGCGCCGAAACGTTTCGTCGCTGCCGTGACGAAGTCCTCCAGTCGTCCGGGCTCGGTGACGTCGAGTCGATCGGTGAAGAGCCGGTCCCGCTCCTCCCCCGTCAAGGAGTCGCCCAATGCCCTCAGCCCCGCCTCCTCCCGCGCGCAGGTCGCCACCCGGGCGCCCTCGGCGAGCAGAAGCCGTACGACGTCCGCGCCCAGACCCCGGCTGCCCCCGGTGACCACCACCCTCTTGCCGCGCATGCCGGGCCAGCCGGCCGGGACGTACCGCTCGCCAAGCAGCGGGTTCTCGTCGACGTTCACCATGGTCGGGAACCTATACAGCGCGCGCCACTACCCGCCCGCAACTGCACAACCCCTCCACCACCTGGTGATGTGTGTGCCCGGTGCTGTTGTCTTCGACAACAGCACCCCCAAGGACTCGGAGGACACTCGATGACGGCGGTCAGTGTCGGCACATCCCGCCGACGGATCCCTGCCGCAGCGGCACACGACCCCGGGTGGAGCGTCCTTGACGCCCCGTCCGGCGGGGCCGACCGACCACTGGGCGGGGTGAGGCTGCCTTGATCCCCCTCAGGAGACCCCGCCTCTTCCCGAGGGCGGTACGCGCCGGGCGCGACCTGCGCGTGACGTTCGCCGAGCCCTCGCCCGGGTCGCCCCCGTCACGGACCGTGGGCCCGGTCGCCGAGTCGGGACGCGGGCTGTGTGTCGTCGCCGCGCCGGGCGACGACCGGGGTACCGATCCACCGGAACCGGGTGACGTGGGCGGGACGGTGTGGTTCTCGCTCGCCGCCGGGGAGCCGATGTGAAGGGCGCCCCTGCCGTGGAACCCACCTCCGACACCGCGCCGCCCCGCGCACGGGTGCTCGCCGCCGAGCTGATCCGCCGGGCCGAGGACGAGCGGCGGCTTGCCCACGAAGCCCGCTCCACACCCACCGCGGGGGCCCGCGACCGTATCGCCGCGTGCCGCGCCGGCAACGGGAACGCCCTGCGCGCGATCGTCGGCCGCCACGGCTGGCCCACCGCCGAGTCCGTCGGCGAACCCGCCTCCACGGCGGCCCTGATGATCCTTCTGCACTCCCCCGACCTCGGCTTCCAGCTCACCTGCCGCGACCTGATCGCCGAGGCCGTCGCGGACGGCCGCTGCCCGGCCGTGCACCACGCCTACATCGCCGACCACTGCGCCGTAGCCCTGAACCAGCCCCAGTTCTACGGCACCCGCATCAACCCCGGCACCCTCTTCCCGTACCCCGTCCGCCACCCGGAGACGGTCGACGAACGCCGCCACGACGTGGGCCTCGGCCCCCTCGCCGAACATCTGCGGGCGGTGCGGTGCGGGTTGGGTGCGAGCGGCGGGCTGTAGGCAAGGGGCTCGACCCGCTGCGGGTTCGACGGCGGGGTGGATTCGACCCGAGGAGTCCCCAGGTCGTCGGATCCGGGTGAGGAGGCCTCGGCGCAACGGGCGCCGGAACGCCGTGGGGCAGGATGTCGTCGACCGCGATGAAATCGGTCGTCGGTCAGGTCGGTCGGGGTGATGGCGGCGGCGCGGTGTTCGTCCGGCGCCGAGGGCGCTCCGCCGTTTCCGGCTCGGATATCCGATCGCTCCCGTCCCGTGATCGCGTTACGTTGGCGCGATGTCCGAACTGCGAACCGATCGTCTTCTCCTGCGCGACTGGCGGGAGTCCGACCTCGTCCCCTGGGCGGCCCTGAACGCCGATCCGGAGGTGCGGAAGTACTTTCCGGGCGTCCTCACGAGCGAGCAGAGCGCGGCGTCCACCGCGAGCTTCCAGGCCGACCTGGACCGACGGGGCTGGGGCTGGTGGGCGGTGGAGGTGCGGGCCACGGGCGAGTTCATCGGTTTCGCCGGACTGGATCCGGTGGACGAGGGCATGCCGTTCTCCGGAGTGGAGGCGGGCTGGCGGCTGGCGCGTACCGCGTGGGGCCACGGTTACGCCACCGAGGCCGCGCGGGCCGTCGTGCACTTCGGCTTCGACCACCTCCGGCTCCCGGAGATCCTCGCGGTGACCACCGCCACCAACCTCCGCTCCCGGGCGGTGATGCGCCGTCTCGGCATGACCCGAGACCCGGCCGACGACTTCGACGACCCGACCGTGCCGGAGGGGCCACTGCGGCGGAACGTGGTGTTCCGGCTGGCGGTGAGCACCTCGTAGCGCAGGCGGGCTCGGCTCGCCGGGCTTCCTCCCGACGCCCTGGCGTCGGATGCGTCCCATGCCGACCGGGGCAAGGAAGAGAGGACGACGCCCAGGCCGACTTCGACCAGGGAACAGACGGTCTGCGTCAACTGGCAGACGCCGACTGTTCGTTGGGCGGCATCGCCGATGGACCGGGCCGCCGCCGGTCCGTCGGCGTGCGGACGGAGCATCATGTGGCCGACCTTGTCCTTGTCCTCCGGGCGGCGGACCGGCAGGCCCAACGGGGGCCGCGCGACGCCTGGGACCTGTCCGGGCGATCCCGACGGTGGCCTTGACCTCAAGTTCGCTTGAGGTCGCAGAGTGATCTGCATGAACACCGAAGCCGCAGATATCAAGGCCATCGAAGAGGTCGTGGCCACCGTCGAACGCACCCAGCGCGCCAAAGACGCCGAGGGATTCCTCGCGCTCTTCCACCCCGAGGCCCTTTGGACGACCGGCCATGGCAAGGTCCTGGTCGGGTTCGACGCCATCGCCGAGTTCACCCGTGCCGTGCTGCCCGGCACCGGCTGGGACGGCGAGGTCACGTACGAGGCGATCCACACGCAGTTCCTGCGGCCCGACGTGGCAGCCGTCAAGGTGCGGCAGGTCTACCACTCGGCAGAGGGTGACACAGAGGGCGCCCCGCTCTACGTCATGACCAAGCAGGATGACGGCACCTGGCTGTTGCACGCCTGCCAGAACACCGAAGTCCGGTCGGAGTAGGACGGGGTGGCCGTCCGCCGCGTGAGCCCTCGCGCAGACGGGCGGCCTGACTGTCGGTCTTCTTCAGAGGTACGGCCGGGCCGCCAGGCTCGTGTGCGGCCTGGCCGACCCCGTGGAAGATCGGGACCGAGGTGTACGCGCGGCGGCCGGCACCTCACCGGGCAGTCGTCCGTCTCAGCCCGCGGCCCATCCCGCGTAGAACAGACCGAGGCCGGCGATCACGCAGATGCCCTGGATGGTCCAGAAGCGGACCACGACCAGGACCTCGGACCAGCCCTTGAGCTCGAAGTGGTGCTGGAGCGGGGCCATGCGGAAGACCCGCTTGCCGGTCAGTTTGAACGAGCCGACCTGGATGACGACCGACAGCGTGATCAGGACGAACAGCCCGCCGAGGATGGCGAGAAGCAGTTCGGTGCGGGAGCAGATGGCGAGGCCGGCGAGGGCGCCGCCGAGCGCCAGGGACCCGGTGTCGCCCATGAAGATCTTGGCGGGCGAGGTGTTCCACCAGAGGAACCCGAAGCAGGCTCCCATCAGCGCGGCGGCGACGACCGCGAGGTCGAGCGGATCGCGCACCTCTATGCAGGAGGCGGGGTCGGTGAGTTCCATGGCGTTGGCGCACGAGTTCTGGAACTGCCACAGACCGATGAAGGTGTAGCCGCCGAAGACCATGACCGACGCGCCGGTGGCGAGCCCGTCCAGACCGTCGGTCAGGTTCACCCCGTTCGACATGGCCAGGATCATGAACAGGGCCCATACGACGAACAGCACCGGCCCGATGGTCCAGCCGAAGTCGGTGACGAACGACAGCTTCAGGGAGGCCGGCGTCTGGCCCCGGTCGTCCGCGAACCGGATGGCGAGAAGGGCGAACACGATGCCGACGATCAGCTGACCGGCCATCTTCGCCCCGGCCCGCAGCCCCAGCGAGCGCCGCTTCACGATCTTGATGTAGTCGTCGAGGAACCCGACCACGCCCATGCCCGCCATCAGGAAGAGCACCAGGGCACCGGGGTACGTCGGGCTCTCACCGGTGATGATTTTGGTCGAGGCGTAGGCCACGAGGGTGGCCAGGATGAAGGCGATACCGCCCATCGTGGGCGTCCCGCGCTTGCCGGCGTGGCCGCGTGGGCCGTCGTCACGGATGAACTGCCCATAGCCCTTTCGGGCCAGCAACTTGATCAGCAGCGGTGTGCCGATCAGCGTCAGGAACAGGCCGATGGCCCCGGCGTACAGGATCTGGTTCATCGGACGGCGGTCTCCCCCTCGGTCGCGTTCGGATACGCGACTGCCTCACCGGTGTCGCTGGTTCTCACGGGCCCCACCCTATGCAGACACCTGATCTTCGTACGGCGGAGGGTAGTTGGCGGCGAGACCGAGGAATGCGAGCGGGTGGCATCGCGCGATGTCCGCGGCGCGATCGCCGGTACTACTCCGCTCCTTTCGAGTCCGAGCACCTGCGCGGAACGAACACCGGCTGCCGGATCTGCTGACGTCGGCCGAGGCCGAGTCACCCGAAACGGTGCTCACGACCTGGCTGTCCCGCGGGGAACATCCGGACCCCTCCGGCGGCGAGTGACCCGTCACCACGGGCGCCGACCGGCCGTCCGGCACGGACCGCATGGCCGCCGCCCCCACCGGCCCACCGCTCGGGCACCCGGCCAGGGCTGAGACACTGCACGTCATGGCCTCCTTCACTCCCGCGCGCGCCCTGCTGATGCTGACCACCGGGCTGACCTGTCTGCTGATGGCGGGCGGTGCCCTGATCGGCGCGCTGATCGGCGGCGGTCTCGTCGCCCTGGGAGCGGCCGTGTGCGCCGGGCTCGTCGGCATGGTGGGCTCGCTCGTCGTGCGGCGGCGGGCCATGGCGCACTTCGCCATGGCCCAGCGGCAGGCCGGTCAGCGGGGCTACGCCGAGGGCATCGCGCACGGCGTGCTCATCCATGTGACCGCCTACGAGGCCGCCGTCTTCCCGCGTACCGGGCCGAACGGCGTCAGCCCCGAGGAGCGGGCGGCCCGCCGCACCATCGCCTACCGCATGGCCGCACTCGACGAGGTGCCGCAGCGGGTCCGCGTGGCCGCCGCCGACGCCCTCGCCCTGCTCGACAAGACCGACCGCGAGGGGGCCGAGGAGGCCCTGGCCCGCCTCGCCACCACGGTCCGTCTGGAGTACGCCCGGCCGTGACGCCCGCGCGGCCCCGCGCGGGCGCCCGCCGCTCGAAGCCGAGCGCCGCCGGGCTCAGTGACCGCTGATCGCGCGGGGTGTGTAGGGCCGCTCCAGCTCTTCGGTCTCCTTCTCCGTGAGGGTGATGTCCAGGGAGGCCACGGCGTCGTCGAGGTGGTGGGGCTTGGTCGCGCCGACGATGGGGGCGGTCACGGTGGGCCGGCTCAGCAGCCAGGCGAGGGCGACCCGGGCGCGGGGCACCCCGCGCTCGCCGGCGATACGGGTGACGGCGTCGACGATCTCGCGGTCGCCCTCCTGGTAGAGGGTCCTGCCGAAGTTGTCGGTCTCGGTGCGTGCGGTGACGGTGTCCCAGTCACGGGTGAGGCGACCGCGGGCGAGCGGGCTCCAGGGCAGCGTGGCGACGCTCTGGTCCTCGCACAGCGGGAGCATCTCGCGCTCCTCCTCGCGGTAGAGGAGGTTGTAGTGGTTCTGCATGGACACGAACCGCGTCCAGCCGTTCTGACGGGCGGTGTGCTGCATCTTGGCGAACTGCCAGGCGTACATCGAACTCGCCCCGATGTAGCGGGCCTTGCCCGCCTTCACCACGTCGTGCAGGGCCTCCATCGTCTCCTCGACCGGGGTGTTCGGGTCGAAGCGGTGGATCTGGTAGAGGTCCACGTAGTCGGTGCCGAGGCGCCGCAGGCTGTCGTCGATCTCCGTCATGATCGCCTTGCGGGACAGGCCCCAGGCGTTGGGGCCCTGGTGCATGGCGCCGTTCACCTTGGTCGCGACGACGATCTCCTCGCGCCGGGCGAACTCCGCGAGCGCACGGCCGACGATCTCCTCACTGGTGCCGTCGGAGTAGACGTTCGCGGTGTCGAAGAAGTTGATCCCGGCGTCCAGCGCCTGACGGATCAGCGGGCGTGACGCCTCCTCGTCCAGGGTCCACTCGTGCGTGCCTCGGTCGGGGAGCCCGAAACTCATGCATCCCACACAGATCCGGGACACGTCCAGACCCGTCGAGCCGAGCTTCACGTACTGCATCGTTGCAACTCCTGCCTGTGGGGTGTGCGGCTGCCCAGCGTACGGAAGACCGGATGTGCCGGTGGATCAGATCCGGTAGCGCCGCAGTGCCGGTGTCGCCGTCGCCAGGAGCAGTGCGGCGGCGATGACCAGCAGACCGCCGCCGGCGACGGCCGTCCGGGCGCCGAAGGCCGCGCCGGCGGTGCCGTGCAGGACGTCGGCGAGACGGGGGCCGCCGGCCACGACCACGGTGAAGACGCCCTGCATCCGGCCGCGCATCTCGTCGGTCGCGGCGGACAGCAGGATGGCCCCGCGGAAGATCATGGAGACCATGTCGGCGACCCCGGCGGCGGCGAGGAACAGCACGGCGAACCACAGGCTGGTACTCAGCCCGAAGCCCGTGACGGCCGCGCCCCAGGCCATGACGGCCACGATGACCATGAGGCCGTGTCGTCGGGAGCGGGAGAAGGTGCCCGACATCAGGCCTCCGACGACCGCCCCGACGGGTATCGCGGCGAACAGCAGGCCGAGGGCCAGACCTTCGCCGTAGGGCGCGTACGTGGTGTCGGCCAGCTGGGGGAAGAGGGCGCGGGGCATGCCCAGGACCATCGCGATGATGTCGGCGAGGAAGGACAGCAGGAGCACCTTGTGCAGGGCGATGTAGCGGAAGCCGGCGACGACCTCCCGCCAGCCGGCCCGTCTGGCCCTCGCGGTGTCCAGGGGAGGCAGGGAGGGCAGCTTGTAGACCGCCCAGAGCGTGATGCACAGGGCCAGTGCGTCGATCAGGTACAGCTCGGGCAGGCCGATGACCGGGATGAGGGCGCCGGCGAGCAACGGCCCGGCCACCAGACCGAGTTGCATCACGGTCGAGCCGAGGGCGGCGGCCGCCGCCAGTTCGTCGGCGGGGACCAGCCGGGCCACGGAGGCGTTGCGGGCGGGTGAGTTGAGGCCGAAGAAGGCCTGCTGGAGGGCGAGCAGGGCCATCAGCGCCCACACGGATTCCAGGCCGGTGACGGCCTGGATCCAGAACAGCACCGAGGTGACGGCGATGCCGGTGTTGGTGACCAGCAGCAGGGTGCGGCGGTCCACGCTGTCGGCGACGGCGCCGCCCCACAGCGCGAAGACCACCAGGGGCAGCAGGCCGGCGAGGCTCGCGTAGCCGACCCAGGCGGAGGAGCCGGTGATGTCGTAGATCTGCTTGGGCACGGCGACGGCGGTCAGCTGACTGCCGACGGCCGTGACGATGGTCGAGGACCACAGGCGACGGTAGGCGGGGCGGCGCAGCGGGCGGGTGTCCATCGCCCAGCGGCGCCGGCCCCGGCGAGGTGGCGCCGGTGAGTCGCCCTCCGGTGCCGTGTCGTCGCCGGCGCTGCTCTTGGTGGTGTCCACGGGCATCCTGATGCTCGATACATCTTTCGATACGGGCACCACTATCGCGGAGATCGCCACCGCCGGGACAGGCGATTTCGCCGCCGTCTCACATGCTGTCGCCGCACCGGGAACGGCCGGGGCTCACGCTCCGGCGATCAGCATCCCGCCGAGGGCGAGCATCGTCACCGAGACCAGACCGTCGAGGACGCGCCAGGCGGCCGGGCGGGCCAGGAAGCGGCTGAGCAGCCGGGCGCCGAAGCCGAGGGCGGCGAACCAGCACAGGCTGGCGAGCGTGGCGCCCAGGCCGAAGGTCCAGCGCAGGGGCCCGCGGTCGGAGGCGATGGAGCCGAGCAGGAACACGGTGTCGAGGTACACGTGGGGGTTGAGCCAGGTCAGTGCCAGACAGGTGAGGACGGCCCGGCGCCGCGAGCCCGCCGATCCGCTCTCCGCGCGCAGCGCGTCGTCGCCCGGCCGTAGGACGCGGCGGGCGGCCAGGGCGCCGTAGACCAGCAGGAAGCCGCCGCCGACCAGGGCGACCGCGGTCAGCGCGCCCGGCCAGGCGACGACCACCGCACCGACCCCGGCCACACCGAGGGCGATCAGCAGCGCGTCGGAGAGGGCGCAGATGGCCACGACCGGGAGCACCGCGGCGCGGTGCAGCCCCTGGCGCAGGACGAAGGCGTTCTGGGCGCCGATGGCGACGATGAGGGAGAGGCCGGTGCCGAATCCGGCCGCGAGGGCGGTCATTTCGTTGAACACACCCACAACGCTAGGAAATGTCCCGCCATGCGTACAGCTAAAGATTCTTACGTATCATTAGCGATCGTGATGCCTCAGCTTCCGCTCGATCTGGTGCGCACCCTGCTCACGGTGGTGGACGAGGGCACGTTCGACGCGGCGGCCGGTGCCCTGCGGGTGACGCCGTCGGCGGTCAGCCAGCGGGTCAAGGCGCTGGAGCAGCGGGTCGGCCGGGTCCTGCTGATCCGGGAGAAGCCGGTGCGGCCGACCGAGTCGGGCGAGGCGATCGTCCGGTTCGCGCGCCAGCTGGCCCGCCTCGAACACGACACGCACGCCGCGCTCGGCCTGACGGGCGAGGGGGAGACCACACGCCTGTCGATCGCGGTGAACGCCGACTCGCTGGCCACCTGGTTCCTGCCCGCCCTGACCCGGGTGCCGGAGGAACTGCGCCCCTGTTACGAGCTGCTCCGCGAGGACGAGCAGCACGCGGCCCGGCTGCTGCGCGAGGGGCTGGTGATGGCCGCGGTCACCTCGGCACCGGACGCCGTGGCCGGCTGCTCGGTCCGTCCGCTCGGCCGGATGCGGTACGTACCCTGCGCCGCCCCCGCCTTCGCGGAGCGGTGGCTCGGCGTCGGATCGGGCGTGCCGCTGAAGGACGTGATCGTGGACGCGCCGGTCGTGTTCTTCGACCGGCGGGACGAGTTCCAGGACGCCTTCGTCCGGCGGCTGACGCGGGGGCGACCTGCCAGTTCCCGACGGCACTACGTGCCGACGTCGGAGGGCTTCGTCGACGCCGTGGTCGCCGGAATGGGCTGGGGCATGGTGCCCGCCGTCCAGGCCGAGCCGCTGCTCGACGCCGGACGGCTTGTCGATCTGGGGCCGGGGCGGACCATGGACGCCGAGTTGTTCTGGCAGCAGTGGAAGCTCGACTCCCCCGCGCTGACGGCCGTGGCGGAGGCGGTCGCCGCCGAGGCCGCCGAGGCACTCGACCCCTGAGGCGCGAGCCCGCCCGCCCTCGCCTCAGGAACCGCCCCCTGCGGCGAACGGCCCTTCCAGCGCCGCCCATTGGAGCAGCATGATGGTCTTGGCGTCGGCGATCTCCCCGCCGCGGATCATCTCCAGGGCCCGACGGAAGGGCAGTTCGACGAGCTCGATGTCCTCGCCCTCCTCGTCCAGGCCGCCGCCTTCGTGGGTGCGGGTCGTCGGGCCGTACGGGGCGGCGTAGAAGCTGACGCGTTCGGTGACCGAGCCGGGGCTCATGTAGATGTCGAAGACGTGCTGGATCTCGCCGATGGTGTGGCCGGTCTCCTCGACGACCTCACGCCGCACGGCGACCTCGGGGTGCTCGTCCTCCTCGTCGAGCAGGCCGCCCGGTGTCTCGATCAGCATCCCGTCGGGGTGGCCGTTGACGTACACCGGGTAGCGGAACTGCCGGGTGAGCAGCACGGTTTCGCGTTCGGCGTCGTAGAGGAGGACGGTGGCGCCGTTGCCGCGGTCGTGCGTCTCGCGTTCCTGGGTGCTCCAGGTGCCGTCGGCGTGCTGGAAGTCGAAGGTGGTGGTGCGCTCCACGTACCAGTGGCTGGACAGCAGTCGCACGTCCCGCACCTTGACGCGCGGGTTGCCGGTGAGGTCCCGGCCGGTGCGGTCGAGCCCGGTGCGGCCCCGGCGGTCCGGGAGGTCGACGCCGACGGTGTTGTTGGTCATGTCCGCTTTTACCATTCCGCTCGCGACGGTGTCAGGCGTCTCAATTCACCTACCGCGCGCGTCGCTTGGCGGAATCGGGCAGTCCGGGACAGCATGCCCGTATGAAGAGCGATCTTTTCTCGAACGAGAACATGGTTCAGCCGGCGTACGCGCCGGGGATGAGCGTCCAGAACGCCAAGTCGATCAAGTACGCCGTCAACGGCGAGATGCTCGCCCGGCAGGGCGCGATGATCGCCTATCGCGGGAACCTGCAGTTCGAGCGCAAGGGCCAGGGCATGGGCGGCATGCTCAAGCGCGCGGTCACCGGGGAGGGGCTGCCGCTGATGGCGGTGCGCGGACAGGGCGAGGCCTGGTTCGCGCACGAGGCGCAGAACTGTTTCATCGTCGACATCGAGCCGGGCGACGTGTTCACCGTCAACGGCCGCAACGTGCTCTGCTTCGACGCCTCGCTGTCGTACGAGATCAAGACCGTGAAGGGCGCCGGCATGACCGGGGGCGGCCTGTTCAACAGCGTCTTCACGGGGCAGGGCAGGCTCGGACTCGTCTGCGACGGCAATCCGCTGGTCATCCCGGTCTCGCCGCAGCTGCCCGTGTTCGTCGACACGGACGCGGTCGTGGGCTGGACGGCCCACCTCAACACCTCGCTGCACCGCTCCCAGTCCTTCGGCTCGATGATCCGCGGCGGCTCCGGTGAGGCCGTGCAGCTGAAGCTGGAGGGCGAGGGTTTCGTGGTCGTCCGGCCGAGCGAGCTGACCCCGCAGAAGGCTCAGCAGCACTGAGACGACGGGCGACGAGGGAGCCCGCGCCACCGGGAACCAGCGGCAGACCACGGACGGACACACCGACGGACCACCGACGGGTCTGAACGAACAGGTTTTCGAATCCGGGGGTACGCTGCAGGTATGGCCATGCACCTCCAGGGCTCCCTCTTCGACCAGTCCGACGACCTTCGCCTCGGCCCCCTCGACGGTCTGCGCCGACGTGATCTGGGCGCCGGGGCCTGGGTCGATCTGCGGCCCGGATGGCTCGGCGGGGCCGACGCGCTGTTCACGCGGCTCGCCGAGGAGGTGCCCTGGAAGGCGGAGCGACGACAGATGTACGAGCAGGTCGTGGACGTGCCGCGACTGCTCGCGTACTACGGCGCCGAGGACACCCTCCCGGACCCCGTCCTGAACGAGGCCCGGGAGGCGCTCACCGCGCACTACGCCGCCGAGCTGGGTGAACCGTTCGCCACGGCGGGGCTGTGCTACTACCGCGACGGCCGGGACAGCGTTGCCTGGCACGGCGACCGGATCGGGCGGGGCGCCCGGGAGGACACCATGGTGGCCATCCTGTCCGTGGGCGACCCCCGTGATCTGGCCCTGCGCCCGCACGGCGGCGGGGAGACCCTGCGGTTCCCGCAGGGGCACGGCGACCTGATCGTGATGGGCGGCTCCTGCCAGCGCACCTGGGACCACGCGATCCCCAAGTCGACACGGGCGGTGGGGCCGCGTATCAGCATCCAGTTCCGGCCCCGGGGCGTGCGGTAGAGGTGCGTGGTAGGGGCGCCCAGGGGCCGGCTACTTCCGGTCGGCGAGGGCGCGCGACTGCGACGAGCGGGCCAGCTTCGGGCCCAGCCAGCGCTTGAGGCGGCGCAGGGCCTCCAGGCGGCCGGCCGCGCGGTCGAGGCGGTAGTAGAGCTGCGGCGGCACGTACGGCAGCAGCGGGGAGTGCCGCTGGCCGAGGAGCGCGAACATCTGCTCCGGGGGCAGGTCGATGTACCGCTGGATGTTCTCGTACCACTGGGCGCTGTGGCGGGCCGCGCTCTGCAGCCGCAGGAGTTCGGACTTGCGCCGCCGCTCGTACGCGGCGAGCGCGGCCCGCGTGTCCGGGTGGGCGCCGAGGGCTTCGGCCAGGCAGATGGCGTCTTCCAGGGCGAGCGTGGTGCCGGCGCCGATGGAGTAGTGCGTGGTGTGGGCGGCGTCGCCGAGCAGGACGAGGTTGCCGTGGTGCCAGGCACGGTTGGTCAGGGTGCGGAAATTGAGCCACTGGGCGGTGCCGTCGTCCTGGGCCCGGCCCAGGAGCGGGTGGCCGTCCAGGATGTCGGCGAAGAGCTTCTCCAGCAGGGCCAGCCCGTCCGCCTCGCCCAGGCGGTCCAGGCCCAGGCCGCTCAGTGTCCGCGGGGAGCACTCGATGACGCAGGTGCTCTGTTCGTCGCTGAACGGATAGGCATAGGCCCAGATCCAGCCGTGGTCGGTCTCCTGGAAGGAGAAGGTGAAGGCGTCGTAGACCTTGGTGGTGCCGAGCCAGATGTAGGCGTTGCGGCCGAGCGTGATGTCGCTGCCGAAGCGGTCGGCGTGGCGCTCGCGCACCGTGCTGTTGACTCCGTCCCCCGCGACGACGAGGTCGGCGTCCGGCAGGTCGTCGGCCGTGATCTCGTCCTCGTACTCCACGCGGACGCCGAGGGTCCGCGCCCGTTCGGCGAGCAGTTCGAGCAGGCGGCGCCGGCCGATGCCGAAGCCCTCGTCGCCGGGCTGGACCGTCGTACGGTCACGGACGTACGCCACCCCGCTGTTCCAGTTGACGGAGTTCTCGCTGATGGCGAGGGCCGTCTCGGGGTCCTTCTCGCGGAGCCTGTCCAGTAGCTCGGACCAGTAGGTGACACCCCAGCCGTAGGTCGATCCGGCCGTGTTCCGTTCATGGACGGTGATGTCGTGGGACGGGTCCTGCCGCTTCATCAGGATCGAGAAGTACAGGCTTGCGGGTCCGCCGCCGACGCACGCGATCTTCACGCACACTCCCATTTCGCTGCGCAAAGCGATCAATTGACCACGAAGAGTAGCAGTGCGCGTGCGCTCCGGATTCACGTCACTTTGCCCGCGTGACCCCGACCACGCGATCCACGTCGACACCGCAAGATCATCGGCACTACCGCCGGCTCCGGGCGGAATATCCCCCTCCACCTTCACCCGGAGTGCCGCCACAGCAAGATCATCTTTGTTCAAGCTTGCACGACATTTACTTAATTGTCCGGATCGCAGCCAACCGACTTCCTGGGATTTCTCCCGTTCCCCACTTGATCGATAGGCATGACGGGTCATCAATCCCCCCTTTCCCAGGAGGCTCCCGCATGCCCGACATCACCCGCCGCCACGCCCTCGGCGCCGCGGCCGCCCTCGCCGCGACCGTCGGCGCCCCGCTCACCGCCGCCGTCGCGGACGACCACGGCGGCCACGCCGGCCCTCATGACCCCCAGGCCTTCGACGAGGTCTACCGGGGCCGCCGGATACAGGGCCACGCGACCGACGGCGGCGGTCACCATCACGGCACCGGGTACGCCGTGTTCGTCGACGGGGCCGAGCTGCACGTGATGCGGAACGCCGACGGCAGCTGGATCAGCGTCGTCAGCCACTACTCCCCCGTGCCGACCCCGCGCGCCGCCGCCCGCGCCGCGGTCGACGAGCTCCAGGGCGCCCGTCTCGTCCCCTTCAGCTGACCCGCACCGCCACCCGCACCCGCACCCGCACCCGCACCCGCACCACAGGAAACACCGCAAGGAGCCGCAGAGCCATGACCATACGCAAGAACCAGGCGACCCTGACCGCCGACGAGAAGCGGCGTTTCGTCGACGCGCTGATCGCGCTGAAACGCTCCGGCCGCTACGACGAGTTCGTCACGACGCACAACGCGTTCATCCTCGGCGACACCGACAACGGCGAACGTACGGGCCACCGTTCGCCGTCCTTCCTGCCGTGGCACCGCAGATTCCTGCTGGAGTTCGAACGGGCCCTGCAGTCCGTGGACGCCACCGTCGCGCTGCCCTACTGGGACTGGACGGCCGACCGCACGGCGCGCTCGTCCCTGTGGGCGCCGGACTTCCTCGGCGGCACCGGGCGCAGCCGCGACGGGCGGGTGATGGACGGACCGTTCGCGGCGTCCACCGGGAACTGGCCGATCAACGTGCGCATCGACGGCCGCACCTATCTCCGGCGGTCCCTCGGCAGCGCGGTGCGGCAGTTGCCGACCCGGGCCGAGGTGGACTCCGTGCTCGCGATGTCCACGTACGACATGGCGCCCTGGAACAGTGCCTCGGACGGTTTCCGCAATCACCTGGAGGGCTGGCGCGGCGTGAACCTCCACAACCGGGTGCATGTCTGGGTGGGCGGCCAGATGGGCACCGGTGTCTCCCCCAACGACCCGGTCTTCTGGCTGCATCACGCGTTCATCGACAAGCTGTGGGCCGACTGGCAGCGCCTGCACCCGGGTTCCCCGTACCTGCCCGCCGCCGGCACGCCGAACGTGGTCGACCTGGACGAGACCATGAAGCCGTGGAACGACACGGCCCCGGCGGCACTGTTGGACCACACCGCGCACTACACGTTCGACGCGGCCTGACCACGTTGATCCACGAGAGACCTGGGTACCCGCCGCGTCGGACGCGGCCGAGGCGACTCGGACGCGACCGCGACGCAACCGATGTGAGGAGGCGAACGATGACCCAGATCGAGGAGTCCATCGAGGTCCAGGTCCCCGTGCGGACCGCCTACAACCAGTGGACGCAGTTCGAGACGTTCCCCGCGTTCATGAGCGGGGTCGAGCGGATCGAGCAGCGCTCGGACACGCTCACGCACTGGGTGACCAAGGTGGACGGCGTGCACCGGGAGTTCGACGCGGAGATCACCGAGCAGATCCCGAACGAGCGGGTCGCGTGGACGACCGTCGCCGGAGAGGCCCGGCAGGCCGGTGTCGTCACCTTCCACCACCTCTCGGAGGAGCGCACGAAGGTGATGCTGCAGATGGAGTTCCAGCCCACGGGAGCCGCCGAGAAGGTGGCCGACAAGCTGGGGGTCGTGAAGCGGCAGACCAAGGGTGACCTGGAGCGCTTCAAGAAGTTCATGGAGGAGCGCGGCCGGGAGACCGGGGAGTGGCGCGGCACCGTCGTGTGACGCCCGCACCCCTCCCGCTCCGTCCCGTCGGCGGCTACTCGGCTCCGGTCGTCGCCGCCGTACGGCACTCCGGGTGGCCCCAGCCCTGGTCGTTCTTGGCGATGGGCTCGCCGGCGGCGTAGGGGCGGCCGCACAGGCAGCGGCCGGGGAACTTCGCCTTGATGGTGCGGGACGAGGGAGACGAGGAGGACGAGGCGGCGGACGAGCCGGTACGGCCGCCGGGGCGGGCCGACTTCCCTGGTTTCTTCGCCGAGGCGCGGCGGGCCGGGACCGTGTCGGGCACGGCCGGCGGTTCCGGGGAGCCCAGCTCGGTACCGGCGGGTTCCTGGACGATGGCCGCCTGGCTCGCCGCACGGTCGGCGAAGTCGTTGAGGCGGTCGCCGTCGACCTGGTGGGCGGGGACGTAGCGGAACTCCACGGAGCGGCCGGCGAGCAACTCGTCGATCCGGACCACGAGTTCCTGGTTGGCGACCGGCTTGCCGGCGGCCGTGCGCCAGCCGTTGCGCTTCCAGCCGGGCAGCCAGGTGGTGACCGCCTTCATCGCGTACTGGGAGTCCATCCGGATCTCGATCGGCACGGCCGGGTCGGTGGCCGTCAACAGCCGCTCCAGCGCGGTGAGTTCGGCGATGTTGTTGGTGGCCCTGCCCAGCGGGCCGGCCTCCCAACGCGTAGGGATCTCATCGTCCTCGGCGACCACCCAGGCCCAGCCCGCTGGTCCGGGGTTTCCCTTGGACGCTCCGTCGCAGGCGGCCACAACACGTTCCGGCATGCGCTCGATCATGCCATGCGCGGGGGCGTGGGACCGTCCATGGGTCCCACGCCCCCGCGCATCGCCGTGTCCGCTCAGTCGACGTCCGTGAGCGCCGGCATCTCACCCTGTGTGTTGGTGACGTCGATGACCGAGAACGACGCGCCCTGCGGATCGCTGAGCGCGGCGAAGCGGCCGAAGGGGGTGTCCATCGGGCCGAAGCGCAGGACGCCGCCGAGCTTGGTGGCCTTGGCGACCGCGTCGTCGCAGTCGGGGACGGTGAAGTACACGTTGATGTACGAGGGCACCTCGGGCGGGAAGTCCTCCGGTGTCATCTTCATCCGGCCGAGGAGCGGGTTCTGCCCCAGGTCGAAGACCCGGAAGTCCATGTGCGGGTTGTCCGGGTCGTCCATCTGCTTGGTGCGGAACGAGAAGACGGCCGGGAAGAACGCGTCCGACTTCTCGGGCTCGCGGGTGAAGATCTCGGCCCACACGTACGCGCCGGGCACGCCCATGGCCTCGAAGCCCTCGTGGACGCCGGCCTGCCAGCCGCCGAAGACGACGCCGTCCGGGGAGCGGGCCAGCAGCATGGAGCCGAACTCGCCGACCCGCATCGGTTCCATCAGCACTTCGCCGCCGTTGTCGCGGATCCTGGCCGCGGTGGCGTTCACGTCGGACGAGGCGAAGTACAGGCACCAGGCGGACTGGCCCTCCTGCCCGGGCATCGGCGGGACGACGGCGGCCACCGCCTTGCCGTCCGCGTACGCCTGCGTGTAGTTGCCGTACTCGGAGGACGACTCCCCGAACGTCCAGCCCAGTACGTCGCCGTAGAAACGCTTCGCCCCCTCGACATCACTGAACATCGCGTCGACCCAACAGGGCGCTCCCTCGGGATGTGCGGCCATGGCTGCCACTCTCCTCGGTTCTCCAGGCGGATTCCCCGGATCTCACGCTAGCCAGGACCGGTCCCGGACGCGCGCCGAAGGGGACGAACCGTGTGAAACCGGCACGGGATCCATGGGACGGGACCGCGGCTGTGCGTCGTCTGATAATTTCAGCGACGCTCGCACTCCCGTTCGCCTCGATTCGTGAGGTGCCTCCATGTCCGGCCGACCGTTCAGACGTACGGCGCTGCCGTGCGTCCGGGGCCGGTCGGCGCGCCTGATGCTCGTGGTCTCGTCGGCCCTGGCCACGTTCCTGTTGTTCTGCGCGGGATCGCCTCCCGGTGAGGCTCCGGCGCAGCGTCCGCATGCGGTGTCGGCGGGGCCGGTGCAGGAGCGGTCGGTCGCCGCGCGGGCGAGCCAGGTGGAGCGCGACCCCTGTGAGCACGGTCCCGGTGAGCACGACTGCCACTCCCCCGACCCGGCCGCGGTGCTCGGCCAGGTGCCGTTGCCCGGCGCGGACCACACCGCCGCACCCTGGCCGCCCGCGCCCGCATCGGCCCCGGTCGCGCCCGCCGGATCCCTGGAGCCGGGGCGGGCCCGCCCTCCCGATCTCCACGAACTGCAGTTGCTCCGCGTCTAGGCCGGCCACCGGCCCCCGTACGACAGACCCCAGACGACTCGCAGGACCGCCGTGCCCGTGCGCGCACGGCAGGGAGAAGAAGGACGATCCCCATGGCTTCATCCAAGTCGAAGGCCAAGAACAGCGGACCGACGGGCAGGAGCAACAGCCCGAAGGCCAGGGAGGCGGCGCGGCGCGCCCGCGTCGAGGAGATCCGCAAGGCGGAGCAGGCCCGTGAGCGGCGCATGCGTGTGCTCACACTCGGCGTCACCACCGCGATCCTCGTAGGGCTCGTCGGCGGCGGCTGGTTTCTGATCGACTCCGCCCAGGAGAAGGAGGAGGCGAAGGCCGCGCCGGTCGACGGCGTGAAGAGCTGGTCGAAGCTCACCCAGAACCACGTCTCCGAGCCCGTCGACTACAAGATGAGCCCGCCCGTGGGCGGCGACCACAACCAGGTGTGGGTCAACTGCGACAAGCAGGTGTACACCAAGGCCCTGCCGAACGAGAACGCCGTGCACGCGCTGGAGCACGGCGCCGTCTGGATCACGTACAACGACAAGGCGGCCAAGGCGGACGTCACGTCGCTGACCGGGCTCGTCAACAAGACGACGTACACCTTCATGAGCCCTTACGAGGACCAGTCCTCGCCCATCGTGCTGAGCGCGTGGGAGCACCAGTTGAAGGTGGACAAGGCGTCCGACCCGCGGGTGCAGAAGTTCCTCGACAAGTACGTGCAGGGCGAGCAGACACCGGAGCCGGGTGCCGCGTGCACCGGCGGTATGACTCCGTGAGCTGACCGGTGGGGGCGTCCGGCAGGACCGGGCGCCCCTCGTGGCCGAGACGGGTCTTCCGCCTTGTCCCGGGCTGTGCTTGCCTGGGGAACCGTTTCGATGGCCGGGGCTGGAGTCGCCGTATGCGCAAGCCGTGGATCGTGGGAGTGGCGGGGGCGGTGCTCGCCGCGCTGCTGCTCGGCGCGTGCGGGGATCCGCAGTCCGCGCCGGAGGAGGCCCCGCCGTCGGTCGCGGGGCCGGACGCGTCACCGACCACGCGTCAGCGGGCCGCCACGGCTGCCCCCGACGCCGAGACCGACGCCGACGCGGCGAAGGCGGCGAAGGCGCCCAAGGTGCTCTATCTCGGGGACTCGCTCGCCATGGAGAACCAGACGGTCCTCGGCACGTTCCTGAAGGACGACCTCGGCGCCCGTTACACGAGCGCCCCCTACTCGGGCACCACTCTGTGCGACTACTTGGAGGGCACCGCCGACCGGTCGCTCGTCCCGACGAAGGACAAGGCGGCCGCGCTGGTACGGCGGCTGAGCCCGGACTACGTCGTGCTGCAGTTCTGGGGCAACGCCTGGGACTACACGCCCTGCATGGACGGCATCACCTACGGCAAGGCCCGCACCAAGTACTTCCAGCGGTACACGGCGGCCGCCGAGCAGCTCACCGACCAGATCGCGAACGCGGGCGGCGCGCACCGGCCGACGATCGTGTGGGTACTGCAGGGCCCGGACCCGATCACCCCGGACCGGGTCCGGCGGGTGAACGCCCTGTACGAGAAGCAGGCCAAGGCCTCCGGTGACATGGTCGCCGACGCGGGCAGGGCCGTGAGCCCGGCCGCCGACCGCTACACCTGGACCCAGTACCTGCCGTGCACCCCGTACGAACGTGAGCACGACGGCTACTGCACCCAGCCGGGCCGGGCCCGCACCGCCCTCCACCACGACGAGGACTACCTCCACTTCTGCCTGGCCCCCACCACCTCCAAGCCGAAGCCGTGCCCGGTGCTGTCCCCCGGCATCACCCGGATGGCCAGGGAGATCACCCGGGCGATCGCCGACGCGCGTTCCTAGACCCGCTGGGACGTGGGCTCGTCGTCCCCCGCGCCGGTCGTCTCCTCCCCCTGCTTCTCCTGCTTCTCCTGCTTCTCCTGCTTCCTCGACGCCCACAGGCTCGTCGCGGTCGTCACGGCGAGGACCAGGACGATGAAGCCGAGGGAGAAGGGGATGGAGATCTCCGGGACGTGGACGCCGGACTCGTGCAGGGCGTGGAGGACGAGTTTGACGCCGATGAAGCCGAGGATGATCGACAGGCCGTAGGAGAGGTGGACGAGCTTCTTCAGGAGGCCGCCGATGAGGAAGTACAACTGGCGCAGGCCCATCAGGGCGAAGGCGTTGGCGGTGAAGACGATGTACGGGTCCTGGGTGAGGCCGTAGATCGCGGGGATGGAGTCGAGGGCGAAGAGGACGTCGGTGGAGCCGATCGCGAGCATCACGACGAGCATCGGCGTCATGACGCGCTTGCCGTTCTCCTCGATCCACAGCTTGGTGCCGTGGTACCGGTCGGCCACTCCGAAGCGTTTCTCCACGGCCTGAAGGAGCTTGTTCTCCTCGTACTCCTCCTCGTGGCTGTCCTTGCGGGCGTCCTCCACCAGCTTCCAGGCGGTGTAGATCAGGAACGCGCCGAAGATGTAGAAGACCCAGGAGAAGCTGGAGATGATCGCCGCACCGGCGGCGATGAAGATCGCGCGGAGCACCAGTGCCATGAGGACGCCCACCATCAGGACACGCTGCTGGTACTGCGAAGGCACGGCGAACTTCGCCATGATCAGGACGAAGACGAAGAGGTTGTCGACGCTCAGGGACTTCTCGGTGATGAAGCCCGCGAAGAACTCTCCCGCGGGCTTGCCCCCGCCGACGGCCAGCACACCCAGACCGAACGCGATCGCCAGGGCGATCCAGACGGCCGACCAGATGCCGGCCTCCTTGATCGACACATCGTGGGGTTTGCGGCCGATGAAGAAGTCGACGGCGACCAGCACGCCCAGGGCCACGATGGTGAGCAGCCAGGCGGTGAGGGAGACGTTCACTGTTCCTCCGGGTAACAGGCGGTGCACGGGAAAGCCTCACCGGCGCCCGTCACGACCGCTACCCGGCCCAGGTAAAGATTGGCCGAAAACCCGGCATGCCCCCTGGTGAGGGGCCCCGTCACGGGGACCGCCCACCAGGGTGAGGGGTGCTTCCGCAGTCGGCTACTCGCCCGCGTACGCCTTCTGCAGGGCGGCGAGGTCGAGCTTGCCCATCGACATCATCGCCGCCGTCGCGCGGGACGCCTTCCGCGGGTCGGAGTCGCTGATCATCTCGATGAGCGCGGTGGGCACGACCTGCCAGGACACCCCGAACCTGTCCTTGAGCCAGCCGCACGGGCCGGGCTCGCCGCCCTCGGTCAGGCTCTTCCAGTAGTAGTCGATCTCGTCCTGGTCGTCGCAGAGGATCTGGAAGGAGATGGCCTCGGTGAACTTGAACTCCGGGCCGCCGTTCAGGGCGACGAACGTCTGGCCGTTGGCCACGAACTCCACGGTGAGCACGGAGCCGGCCGGCCGGGGCGCGCCCTCGCCGTAGTGGGTGACCCGGCCGAGCCGGGAGTTCTTGAAGACCGAGACGTAGTGGGCGGCCGCCTCCTCGGCCTGGCCGTCGAACCACAGGCAGGTGTTGAATCCGTCGCTGGACATGTGCGCCTCCTCCGGCGGGGTGTGTCGTCGTCTGTGTCGACCGATCCTGGTCCGGAAACTTATCGGTGGCTCGGGCAAGTGATGCGGAGGATGGGGCGGGCCGTGGGCGCTCTGCTGTCGGCGAATCTGCCGTGGGCAGAGAAAGGCCAGGTGAGGGGCGGTTCCCGGGGAGAGTTGAGGCAGCGGCCACCGCGGTCGCGTCCATCCAGAGGGAGGAACCGTGGCTCCACTGATCACCGGCCGGGCCCCGACGCTCGCCCCACGCGGCGAGGAGGGCGACACTCCGCCGTCGCGCTTCGACGACCACCTCGCCGCGCAACTCCTCGCACAACGGATCGTCCTCCTCGGCACCCAGGTCGACGAGGTCTCCGCGAACCGGGTCTGCGCCCAGTTGCTGGTGCTGTCGGCGGAGGACCCGCGCACCGACATCAGCCTCTACATCAACAGCCCGGGCGGCTCGGTGACCGCGGGTCTCGCCATCTACGACACGATGCGGCTGATCCCGAACGACGTGTCCACGCTGGCGATGGGCTTCGCGGCGAGCATGGGTCAGTTCCTGCTGAGCGTGGGTACACACGGCAAGCGGTTCGCGCTGCCCAACGCGCGGATCATGATGCATCAGCCGTCGGCGGGCATCGGCGGCACCACCGCCGACATCGAGATCCAGGCGGAGAACCTGGAGTTCACCAAGCGGACCATCGAGCGGATCACCGCGGAGCACACCGGCCAGAGCGAGGAGACGATCTCCCGGGACGGCGACCGCGACCGCTGGTTCACGGCCGAACAGGCCAGGGAGTACGGGATGGTGGACCGGGTCGTCGAGTCGCTCGACGACGTACGGCCGGCCTCCTCACGCCGACGGATGGGGCTTCAGTGATGGGGACGTACACGATTCCGAACGTGGTCGAGCGGACCCCGCAGGGCGAGCGGTCGTACGACGTGTTCAGCCGGCTGCTGTCCGAGCGGATCATCTTCCTCGGCACGGAGATCGACGACGGGGTGGCGAACGTCGTCATCGCGCAGCTGCTCCATCTGGAGTCGTCGGCACCGGAGAGCGAGATCGCGATCTACATCAACTCGCCCGGGGGATCCTTCACTTCGCTGATGGCGATCTACGACACGATGTCGTACGTGCGGGCGCCGATCTCGACGTTCTGCGTGGGGCAGGCGGCCTCGACGGCTGCGGTGCTGCTGGCGGGCGGGGACCCGGGGCGGCGGTTCGTGCTGGAGCACGCGCGGGTGCTGCTCGGGCAGCCGGCGAGTGGCGGCCGCCAGGGGACGGTCTCCGATCTCTCCCTCCAGGCCAAGGAGATGGTGCGGATCCGGGCGCAGGTGGAGGGGGTGCTCGCGCGGCATACGCGGCGCGATGTGGTGGATCTGCGGGCCGACATGGATCGGGACAAGGTGTTCACGGCGGAAGAGGCGGTGGCGTACGGGCTGGCGGACGAGGTGTTGAACCGGCGGTTGGTGGAAGTCTGAGCAGCGCGGTTCCCCGCGCCCCCGAGGGGCGCGGGGAGTGAGCGTCAGGCCACGAGGCACAGTCCGTTGTAGGGAACGTTGGTCGCCGAGCGGGTGGCGTGGCGGGTCAGTTCCGTCTGAGCCAGGGACAGGAGGTCGCCCAGGCCCAGCCCCAGAGCCTGGGCGGCTGCCGCGAGGACTTCCGACGAGGCCTCCTTGCGGCCCCGCTCCACCTCGGAGAGGTACGGCATCGAGATGCGGGCCTCGTCGGCGACGTCCTTCAGTGTGCGTTCCTGGGCGAGCCGTTCGCGGCGGAGGACGTCGCCGACGAGATCGCGCCAGAGGGGTTCCTTGGCGGGTGGGCCGGCCGGGCGGGCCGTCGCCGGGCGCAGGGGGATGACTCGGGCTTCGTTCGACGGTTGTTGGCTCACCTCTTCAGCCTAGGAACTGCGGGCGCGAGGGGAAGAGGGCCGCGTTCCGCCCTCAGAAAAATCCCTCGGGGCAAGCAGGTCCGGGGCCCTCACTCGCCGATGCGGCCGTCGATGCGTTCGCGCAGGAAGTCGGCATGGCCGTTGTGGCGGGCGTACTCCTCGATCATGTGGACCAGGACCTCGCGCAGGGCGATGGGCTCGCCGTCGTGGCGGCCGGTGACGGCGAGATCGGGGGCCGCGGCCACGAACCGCTCGGCGAAGTCGACCTCGGAGCGCCAGGTCTTCCAGGCCTCGGCGACGGCCTCGGGGTCGGCCACGGCGTCGTTGAAGTCCCCGTCGGGGTCGTCGCCGGCGCGGTAGTGACGCGGTGCCGGCTCGCCCGCCAACGCCTCGCGGAACCAGTACTGTTCCACGCCGGCCAGATGGCGTACGAGCCCGAGCAGCGACATGTTCGACGGCGGCACCGAGCGGCGGGCCAGGGCCTCGGCGTCGAGCCCCGCGCACTTCAGCTCCAGGGTCAGCCGCTGGTTGCGCAGATACCCGACCAGCGTGGCCCGCTCCCCCTCGAACCCTCCTTCCCCGCGCGGGTCGCCCTCGGGGCCGACGAACCGGTCGCCCCACCCGGGCTGCCTCTCCGGCAGAGCTTGTTCGTCGGGCCGCGTCTCACGATGGTCAGTCATGCGCAGGAGCATCGGCTGTCACGGCGACGGTCCGCCACTGCTTTTCACACCCCGCACCACTGTCCTCGCTCTTCGGGGTCTTCCTCGTGGGCACAAACGCTCTCGCGACACGGTCCGTCGGCGTCCGTGAACTCCCGTACAACCGTTCCTGTGGACTGAGCAGAAGTGACTCCGCTCAACCGCACGCCCCGAACGGTCTTGGGCGTACTGGTCCCCGGCGTACTCAGCCCTGGGGCAGCGACACGGATCCTGTCCGTGGTCCGGGCCCATCATGTCTGGGTGCTCTCGGCGGGCGCGGGCGGTATCACGGCATCGGGGTCGTGGACGTACAACGGCGCTTCGCTCGGGGCGCCCTACGTGGACGCGCGGTTCGGGTCGGCGATCGACGAGTGAGGCGCCCGGGCTCGGGCCCCTTCGGGGTCAGGAGCCCGGGGTGATCGACTCCGGAGTGCCGTGGAGGGACGCCGACTCGTTCGTCGTGGTGTCGTCCGGCGGCGAGTCGGCCGTCTCGGGGCTCTCCCGCTCGGGCTCGGAGGTCTTCGTCTCCGTCGGGGCGGAGGTCGACGGTGTCACCGAGGACGACGAAGGGCACGGGCTGCCGCCCTTGTCGGCGTCCGTGGCTCCGCCCGGAGTCGAAGGACACGGCTCGGGCGACTCGGAGGGCGGTTCCTCGGAGAACGACGTCGACGCCGACGGGGAGGGCTGGTTGACGGGCGGGGTGGTCTTCTTGTCCTTCCCGCCCGTGTCGCCCCTCGGCCGGGTGAACCAGTCGTCGCGTTCGGGGTCGTAGAGGACGAACACGTTGATGATCACCGTCGAGCGCTCGACGACCACCACGTTCTGCGGCCGGTACGACGGCCAGGAGTCCCCCTTCGGCTCGGGTGTCGTCTTCAGGGCGACCGGCGGCTTCAGCGGGTTGCCGCAGGCGCAGCGCACCCGGGGCACGCCCCGGTCGTCGACGAGGACGGCGGTGCCGGCCTGGAGGACGGCCTGGTAGCTGGTGGCGGCGCCGTCGCGGTAGCCGTGGTTGGTGACCCGGGTGTCCATGCGCAGCTGCACCGGGGTGAGCGAGCGGAGATAGGCGGGCACGTCGGAGGACTCGACGCCGACGACGGAGGCGAACGCGTCGTTCTTGGCGGGGTTCGCCCGGAGCACCGTGACCTGCTTCTCCACGTCGCAGCTGGAGACGTTGCGGGTGCCGCCGTAAAGACCGGGGGCCGAACCGTCCACGGCCCGCGTCACGTTGTCGGGTTCCGAACTGCTCGGGGTCGCCGTGGGCGTCTCGGGCGGGGTGGAGCTGTCCTTCGCCGTCGACTCGGTGAACGGGTCGGGGCCGGACTTTCCGGCGGCCTGGAGGAAGACCTCGCCGTCGGCCGAGCCGCCCGAGTCGTCGGACCGGGTGAGGACGACGATCAGGACCACGGCGACGACGGCCGCGGTGACCATGAGGGCGATACGGGGAGCCGACCGCCACCACGGGTGGCCGGGGCCTCCGGGTCCCTGCCCGGCATCACGGGAGCCTCCGCCGGGCCCACCTGGCCCACCTGGCCCACCTGGGCCTCCTCCCGCCCCGCCGGTGCCGCCCGGGCCCGAGGCGTCGCTCGGCGGTTCCGGGGGCACCTGGCCGCTCGGCCGCGTCGGATCGGGCGGGGTGGGGCTGGGCTGCGACGGCCCGGACAGGGGACCGGAGGGCGGTCCTGTCGGGCGGCCGGAGGACGGTTGTTCGGCGCTCACGGGTCTTCTCCCGCCGTAGGGATTCTGCGGCGATTCACCAGCTTGATGATGTTTTCCGCCACAACAGGCCCATTGTGTGCTCTGGTCCCGTGCCGTCCGCAAGCCGAAGGCCCCGGCCCGCGGGCCCCGCCCGCGGGCCGGGAGAGCTCGACGCGCGCAGTGCCTCCGCCGTGCTTAGCGTGGCAAGAGTGAGTCCTCAGACCCTGCGTCCACGGCAGACCGCGGCACCCGAGCGGCCGGTCGCCCGCCACGGCTGGCTCCAGGCCCTCGGAACCGTGCTGGCCGGGCTGATCGCGATGATCGTGACGGCGTGCCTCGGTCTCTGGGCGGCGGGCGCGGCGGACCTCCCGGACGGCGCCTTCCCCCGGGTCGTCGCGGCCACCGTCGTGACGGCGGTCGGGGGCACCATCGAGCTCTCCGGCGGCGCCGGGTCCATCGCCGAGACCCAGGCGGGCCTGACCGTGATCCCCCTGTCGGTGACCCTCGTCGGCGCGCTGGTGATCGCCGCCGGGTTCCTGCGGCCCCTGCGCCACCGGGCGGTCGCGGGGGCGACCGAACTCGCGGGCTGGGCCGCCCGCATCGCCGTCCTGTGGCTCGCGGCGCTCATCAGCCTCGCGCTCGCGGCCCGGCAGACCTTCGACATCCCTCTCGGGGACGTGGGCGACTTCTTCGGGACCTCCGCCGACGTGGGGTTCGAGACGGCCATGGCGCCGACCGTGTTCTTCGGGCTGCTCTGGCTCGCCGGGGTCCTGGTCCTGGCACTGCTGGTGTCGCGTGGGGCGCCGCTTCCGGCGCGGCTGCTGCGGTTCCAGGAGTCGGTGCGCCCGGCCGCGTACGCGATGGTCGGGCTGCTGCTCGCGTACGTCGGTCTCGGGCTGGTGATCGCGGTGGTGGTGGCGCTGACCCGCGGGCATGCCGCCGAGACGGCCGCGGTGATCCTGCTGGGCCTGCCGAACGTGGTGTGGCTGGTCTTCACGATCGGTCTGGGCGCCACCTGGGACAGCCAGGTCGAGGGGCCGTTCGGGCTGCCGATGCCGAAGATCCTGGACGAGGTCGTGCGCGGGCCCGACGTGTCGACCCTGAACCTGGGCTCGCTCGCCGAGTACGACGGCCGGGTGTGGTGGCTGGTGGTCGTGGACGCCGTGCTGCTGATCGTCGCCGCGTTCGTGCTGGCGGCGCGCTCCCCGGCCCGGGTACGGCTGTGGCAGCACGCGGTGCACATGGCGGCCGCCCTGGTGCTCACCGTCCTGATGATCTGCCTCGTGGCCCGGATCTCCGCACACTACGGGCTGTCGGTCATCGGTATCGGCGACCTCGGCGGCGACCTGGGCGGTGAGCTGTTCCTGCGGCCCCGCCTGTGGTCCGCGCTGGGGCTCGCCGTGCTGTGGGGGCTCGTGACCGGGTTCGTGGGCGGGGTGCTGGCGAGAGGGGTGCGGCGGCGGGGTGCGGTCGACGCGGACGCCGACCGCCGGTAGGTGATGACCGGTTCACCTCGCGAGCGATGACGCCTGAGCCGCGCGGGCGTCGCCGATGAGATGGAACGCGGGGAACCGCGCGGTCGGCCCCGCACTCCCCCGCACTCCCCGCGGACGCCCACGGACGCCCACGGACGAAACCCTCACGGCGAACAGGCGTCGGCCCTCAGCCCTCCGATGCCGTCAGGTCCGACGCACGGCGGGCGAGGAGCGAGGCACTGATCTCCCCGGCGCGTACGGCGGTGGTGGACAGCAGTGTCGACGTGAGGCCATGGGTGTGTTCGGTACCGCCCTGGAGGTAGATGTCGGCCGAGACATTGGTCGCGGTCACCACCCGGTGGTCACGGCCGACCCGGAGCGCGTCCTCGTCGTCGCGCAGGCAGAGCTTGCCGATCTCCCCGAGGTTGTCGCCGACGCCCCGCGGCTGATAGCCGGTGGCGTAGACGAGGAGGTCGGAGGAGACGATCTCGCGCTCCCCCGTCGGCAGGAACTCCACGGTCACCTTGACGTCGTCCGTGCCCACCTCCACCTCGCGCAGCCGGGAGACGTTCATCATCCGCAGCCGCTCCCGGCCCTGGACCTGCTCCTGGTACATGGCCCGGGACAGGGACTCGATCAAGTCCATGTCCACGACGGAGTAGTTGGTGCTGCGGTGGTAGTCGAAGAGCGACTGTTTCACCTCGCGGGGCGCGCCGTAGTACAGGTCGACGGCCTCCGGGTCGAAGATCTTGTTGGCGAAGGGGCTGTCGTCGGCGGGGGTGTAGCCGTACTTGGCGAAGACGGAGCAGATCTCGGCCTCGGGGAAGTTGCGGCGGAGGTAGTCCACGGCCTCCGCGGCGCTCTGGCCGGCGCCGAGGACGACCGCGCGGTGCACCGGCCGCCCGGAGCGCCGGACCTGGTCGACGCGGGGCAGCAACTCGCTGTTGTGCCAGACGCGTTCGGACAGGGCGGCGCCGGGCGGGAGGTGCGGTTCCAGGCCGGTGGCCAGGCAGATGCTGCGGGCCCGGCGGACGGTCAGGCGTTCCGGGTCGCCGGGTACGCGGCTGGTGACGTCGAAGTAGCGGATCTCGCCGTCCCGTGTGACGGGGCGTACGGAGACGACTTCGGCGGAGTACTCGACGAGGTGCGCGACGCGGGCGGCGGCCCACTCGAAGTAGTCGTGGAACTCGATGCGCAGCGGGAAGAGGGTCTTGAGGTTGAGGAAGTCGACGAGGCGGCCCCGGTCGCGCAGGTAGCACAGGAAGCTGAAGTCGCTGGTGGGGTCACGCATCGTCACCAGGTCCTTCAGGAAGGACACTTGCATGGTGGCGTCGTCGATGAGCATGCCCCGGTGCCATCCGAACCGGGGTTGTCTTTCCAGGAATCCGACGCGGAGCCCGTCCGCCGGCCCGGAGGCGCCGGAGTGTTCGTGGAGCGCGATGGCGAGTGCGAGATTCGATGGACCGAACCCGATACCCAGTACGTCGTAGATGGAATCCGGCCCGGTCTGCAGCGTCGTCACCGCGTCATCGCCTCCCATAACAGGGGTCATAGAGTTTCCCAAGCTGGAACACAGCCTCCCCCAAGCAGACACATGTTAGATAAGGTTAGCCTTACCTAGCAACGGCTGAGGAGGGCTCATATGCGGGTCGTCATGTTCGGGTACCAGACCTGGGGACACCGAACGCTGCAGGCTCTGCTGGACTCCGGACACGAGGTGGTCCTCGCGGTCACCCATCCGAAGAGCGACCACGCGTACGAGAAGATCTGGAGCGACTCGGTCGCCGATCTCGCCGAACAGCACGGCGTACCGGTGCTGTTGCGCAACCGGCCGGGCGACGACGAACTCCTGCGCGCGCTCAAGGAGGTCGATCCGGATCTCATCGTGGCCAACAACTGGCGCACCTGGCTGCCGCCCGAGATCTTCGACCTGCCGCCGCACGGCACACTGAACATCCACGACTCGCTGCTCCCGGCCTACGCGGGGTTCTCCCCGCTCATCTGGGCGCTCATCAACGGCGAACCGGAGGTCGGGGTCACCGCCCACCGCATGGACGCCGAACTCGACATGGGTGACGTTCTGTTGCAGCGTTCCGTGCGGGTGGGGCCACAGGACACGGCGACGGACCTGTTCCACCGCACGGTCGATCTGATCGGCCCGCTCGTCACCGACTCGCTCGAACTCATCGCGTCCGGCAGGGCCGTGTGGACACCCCAGGACCGCTCCCGGTCGAGTTTCTTCCACAAGCGGTCCCTGGAGGACAGCCGGATCGACTGGACCTGGCCCGCCGAGGACCTGGAACGGTTCGTACGGGCCCAGTCCGACCCGTATCCCAACGCGTTCACCCACCACCGCGGCCAGCGCGTCCGGATCGTCTCGGCCGCCGTGTCCGAGGGGCGTTACGGCGGCACGCCGGGGCGGATCTTCATCCGCGAGGGCGACGGCGTCGTCATCGTCGCCGGCACCGAGGCGCGCTCCGGACGGCTGCCCGGGCTGGTGGTCAGGCGGGTACGGACGGAGGACGGCACGGAGCACGCGGCGACGGACTACTTCCGCACGATGGGCGGTTACCTGACGGCCCGTCCGTGATCCCGCCCCGTGACAGGCCTGTCCATGATCTCGCCCGGTGACGGGCCTGTCCATGATCTCGCCCGGTGACGGGCCACCCGTCCCGTCCGTGCCCCGCACGGATGATTGCCCTTCCGTGACCTCTCACGGGCCCGTCGCCGTCGCGGGCCCGTGAGCCGGGGCACCGTCGGCCGTGTGTCAGCCGGCGGCGCCCGACACGGGCACCGCGTCCGCGTCCGTGCCCTCGTGGTGGCGGCCCATCGGGATGACCATGGGGGTGCGGCTGACGGGGTCCTCGCCGACGACACAGCGCAGTCCGAAGACGTCCTCGACCATCGGGGCGGTGATGACGTCGGCGGGGGCGCCCTCGCCCGCGATGCGCCCCTTCTTCATGGCGATGATGTGGTCGGCGTACCGGCAGGCCTGGTTGAGGTCGTGCAGGACCATGACGACGGTGCGGCCCTGGTGCCGGTTGAGGTCGGTGACCAGGTCGAGGACGTCGATCTGGTGGGCGAGGTCGAGGTACGTCGTCGGCTCGTCCAGCAGCATCACCGGGGTTCCCTGGGCGACGGCCATGGCGATCCAGGCGCGTTGCCGCTGTCCGCCGGAGAGCTCGTCGACGGACCGGTGGGCGAGATCCGTCATGTCGGTGGCCCTGAGCGCCTCGTGCACGGCCTCCTCGTCGCTCTGCGACCACTGCCGCCACCACGTCTGGTGCGGTGAACGCCCGCGCCCCACCAGGTCGATGACGGTCAGCCCCTCGGGCGCGACGGGCGTCTGCGGGAGGATGCCGAGCTGCTGCGCGAGGGTGCGGGTCGGGATGGAGTGCACCGAGCGGCCGTCGAGGTGGACGGTGCCCGCCTTGGGCGTCAGCAGGCGGGCCAGGGCGCGCAACAGGGTGGACTTGCCGCAGGCGTTGGCGCCGACGATCGCGGTGACCCGGCCCGTCGGGACGACCAGGTCGAGATCCTCGACGACGATCCGGTCGTCGTAGGCCAGACGCAGGCCCTCGGCGCGCAGCTCCGGGCCGTCGACGGAACCGCCGGTGCGGTCGACGACACGGCCGACGGCACGGGCGTCGGGGCGGGCGTCGACACGGGCGTCGGCACGGGCGTCGCGCTTCGTGACCGGTTCGTACTTCGATGACACGTCTTCAGCCTCCTGAACCGGCGCGGTTGGCGCGGATGAGCAGCCACAGCAGTACGGGTGCGCCGAGCACCCCGGTGACGACCCCGACCGGGAGTTCCGTGTCCGGGACGATCGAGCGGGCGGCGAGGTCGGACACGAGCACCATCACGGCGCCGGTGAGCCCCGCCGCGACGGGGGGCGGGAACGGGGTGCCTGCCAGGCGCTGGGCGACCTGGGGCGCGGCGAGTGCCACGAAGGCGATGGGACCCGCGGTGGCCGTGCCGAAGGAGACGAGGCCGACGGCTATCAGCAGCACGGCCACCCGGACGATCTGCACGCGGGTGCCGAGGCCCCTGGCCACGTCGTCCCCGAGTTGCAGGACGCGGATCTGCCGGCCGAGCAGGACCGCCAGGGGCACCAGCACGGCCATGGTGACGGCGAGCGGGCCGATCTGTTCCCAGGTGCGGCCGTTGAGGTTGCCGACGAGCCAGCCGAGGGCCGCCTGTGCCTGGAAGCGCTGGCCGCGGGCCATGAGGTAGTCGGTGATGCTGGTGCAGATCCAGGCGATGCCGATGCCGACGAGGACGATGCGGTATCCGGTGGTGCCGCGTTTCCAGGCCAGGACGTACACCAGCAGCCCGGCGAGCAGCGCGCCGAGCAGACCCAGGGCCTGGGTGCTCAGGCCCGCGTCCCAGCCGAGGACGATCCCGGCGACGACCGCCGTGCCGGCGCCCTGCGTGATGCCGATCATGTCGGGGCTGGCCAGCGGGTTGAGGGTGACCGTCTGGAGCAGGGCCCCGGAGATACCGAAGGCGATGCCGACGAGCAGCCCGGCCAGCGCGCGCGGCAGCCGCAGTTCGTGGACGATCAGTTCGGTGCCGGGGTCGCCCGTGCCCACCAGGGCCTTCATCACCTCGGTGAGCGGGAGGTCGATGTCGCCGACGGAGGTCTCCACGGCGAACGCCAGGAAGGCCGCCGCCGCGAGCAGCAGACAGACCGCCAGCAGCCGGGGTCGTACGACACCGGAGACGGGCGGTGCGGGCAGCCGGAAGGCGAGGCGGTCGGCCGTAGGGCGCTTCGGCGTCGGGTCCACGGCGCCCTTCGGGGGCGGCCCGGACGCGAGATCGGTCGTCATCGGCTCACCGCTCCACGGGTTCGGTCGTCATGGGCCCACAGCTCCATGGGGGTCGGTCGTCATGGGCCCACCGCTCCATGGGTTCGGTCGTCATGGGCCCACAGCTCCATGGGTTCGGTCGTCACGGGCCGACGGCGCCACTGCTTCGAAGGCCGCGGATCGGCGATGCCCCGCCGGCCGGCCATGGGCCCGCCGTTCCACGGCTCGGTCGTCAAGGGCCGCGAACCCGACGGCTCGGTCGGCACGGACGGTGGACCCGACGGCTCGGTGATCACAGACCGCGCCCCCGACGGCTCGGTCGGCACGGACCGCGCCCCCGGGAGCTCGGCGTTCACGGGACAGGGACCCCGCTGTTCACCGGCCACGGGTCCGCGCCTCCCCGGTCGAGAAGTCATGGTTCACAGCTCCGCGAGGCGTCGGCGGCGGACCAGCGCGATGAAGAACGGGCCGCCGATGAAGGCCACGAGGATGCCGGCCTGGACCTCGGTGGGGCGGGCGATCAGGCGGCCGGCGATGTCGGCGGCCAGGAGGAGGCAGGGGGCGAGGACGGCGGACAGCGGCAGCAGCCAGCGGTGATCCGGGCCGAGGCCGGCGAGTTGGGCGAGGACGCGGGCGATGTGCGGGACGACCAGGCCGACGAAGACCACGGGCCCGATGACGGCGACCGCTCCCCCGGTGAGCAGGGTGACGGCGACGACGCCCTGGACGCGGACCAGGCCGAGCTTGAGCCCGAGCGACTTCGCGACGTCGTCGCCGAGCGCGAGGCTGTTGAGGGCCGGCGCGCAGGCGAGGGCGAGGACCGCGCCGACGGCCAGGAACGGCAGGACGCGCAGGAGGACCTCCTCGTCCTGATTGGCGAGGGAGCCCGCGTTCCAGAAGCGGTAACGGTTGAGCGCGTCCGGGTCGGTGAGGGCGATGGCACTGGTCAGCGAGAACAGCAGCGAGGTCACGGCCACTCCGGCCAGCGCCAGTTTGACCGGGGTGCTACCGGACCGGCCGAGCCCGCCGAGGAGGTACACCAGGACGCTGGCCACGAACGCGCCGCCGAAGGCGAACCAGATGTACCCGTACACCGAGCCGATGCCGAGCACGCCGACCGACAGGACCACCGCGAAGGCCGCGCCCGCGCTGACACCGAGGATGCCTGGGTCTGCGAGCGGGTTGCGGGTCAGCGCCTGCATCAGCGCGCCCGACAGACCGAGGGCGGCGCCGGTGGCGAGGCCCAGGGCGGTGCGTGGCACGCGCACGGACCAGATGACGTTGTCGATACGGGAGTTGGGGGCGTCACCGAGCAGGGTGTGCCACACCTGGTCGAGGGGGACGCCGAGCGCGCCGAACGCCATCGACAGGGCGCACAGCGTGAGCAGGGCCGCGCCCGAGAGCGTCAACAGCAGTACCGCGCGGGGGCCTTTCGCCGCCCGGACCGTCGAGGTCCCCACGTCTTCAACTTCCTTTGATGAGGCTTACCTTAACTGTAGGGCGAAGGCGGGTTGATCTGTAGGTCTTCCTCCGATTGCCGCCCCGCCCCCGGGGTGACTCTCTTTGAGCACCCTGTGAATTAGGTAACCCTTACCTTAGTATGTCGGCGACCCCGGCCCTGGCCGGGACCCCGACCCGCTGGGGAGGCTCACTGCTGTGTGCGGTTCCGAGGAAGTCCTGGCCCATTGGCGGCGGTTGCTGACACCGCTTCCGCTGGAGATCTCACTGCCCGCCGATCGGCCCCATCCGCCGCAGCCGCTTCCCGAACGGGACACACGCGCGCTGTCGGATGTCCCGGACGCCCCCGACGCCGTACGGCTCGCGGCGTTCGTCGCCCTGCTGCACCGCTACTCCGGGGCGACGGACCTGACCGTGGGCCATGACGGGCTCCCCCTGCGGGTGTCCGTCGAACACGAGCCGACGTTCGCCGAGTTGGTGCGGCGGGTGACGCAGGCGTGGGAGGAGGCGGAGACCCATCGGGTGCCCGTCGGTCTCCTGGTCGAGGAGCTGCGGCCCCGGCCGACGCGCGGCGGCGGACTGTTCTTCAACACGGCGTTCGCCACGGCCGCACGGCCCGCCGGTGAGCCGCCCGCCCCGCTCGACGTGCTGCTGGAGGTGGACGGGGACTCGGCGCGGGTGTCGTACCACCCCGGGCTCTTCGACGGTACGACGATCGAGCGGCTCCTCGGCCACTACCGGACCCTCCTCGCCGACGCCGTGGCCCGGCCCGACACGGCGGTGGCCCGACTGGATCTGATGGGCCCGGAGGAGTACCGGCAGGTCGTCCTCGACTGGAACGACACCGCGCACTCGGTGCCTTCGGACACCTGGCCGGCGATGTTCGCCGAGCAGGTACGGCAGCGCCCGGACGTCGTGGCACTGGTCTTCGAGGACGAGGAACTCACCTACGCCGAGCTGGACGAGCGCGCCAACCGACTGGCGCACGCGCTGATCGCGCGGGGTGCGGGTCCCGAGCGGATCGTCGCCCTCGCCCTGCCGCGTTCCGCCGAGCTGATCGTCGCCGAGGTGGCCGTCCTGAAGTCGGGCGCCGCCTATCTGCCGATCGACCACGACTACCCGGCCGACCGCATCGCGTACATGCTCGGTGACGCGCGGCCCGTCTGCATGGTGACCACCGCGGAGACCGCCCGGGACCTCCCCGACCCGGTCGACGGCGTGACACTCCTGGAGCTCGACTCGGCGGCCACCACCGGCGAGTTGGCGCGGCGGCCGGTCCACGACCCCACCGACACGGACCGCGGGGCGCGCCTCACCGTCCTGAACGCCGCCTACGTGATCTACACCTCGGGCTCCACCGGCCGCCCCAAGGGTGTCGTCCTCGCGCACGGCGGAGTGGCGAAGCTGGTGGCCACGCAGAGCGAGCGGTTCGGCATCGGCCCGCACAGCCGGGTGCTGCAGTTCGCCTCACCGAGCTTCGACGTCGCCTTCTGGGACCTGTGTCTCGGGCTGCTGTCCGGCGGCCGGCTCGTCGTCGTACCGGCCGAGCGACGGGTGCCCGGCGCTCCGCTCGCCGACTACGCGAACGCGCACGGCATCACCTTCATGATCCTGCCGCCCGCGCTGCTCGCCGCCATGCCGGACGACGTCCGACTCCCGCCGAACGCCACGCTGTTGGCGGGTACCGAGCGTGTCTCGCCGGAGCTGGTGGGACGGTATGCGCGCGGGCGGATGATGTTCAACGCCTACGGTCCGACCGAGGCCACCACCAACTCCACGCTCGGGCTGTGCGATCCGGACATCCCGGCCGGGGCGATCGTCCCCATCGGCGTGCCCGACCCGGGGACCCGGGCGTACGTCCTGGACGCGTTCCTGCGGCCCGTGCCCGCCGGGGTCACCGGTGAGCTGTATCTCGGCGGCGCGGGCCTGGCCCGGGGCTATCTCGGGCGTCCGGATCTCACCGCCGAGCGATTCGTCGCCGACCCCTTCGGGGAGCCCGGCGGCCGGCTCTACCGCACCGGTGACCTGGTCCGCCGGCGGTCCGACGGCCGGCTGGAGTTCCTGGGACGCGCCGACGCCCAGGTCAAGATCCGCGGCTTCCGTATCGAGCCGGGCGAGATCGAGTCGGTGCTGCGCGGCCACCCGGCCGTCGAACAGGTCACGGTGGTCGTCCGCGAGGACCGGCCCGGCGACCGCCGCCTCGCCGCCTATGTCGTCCCCGCCCTCGACGCACCGCGGGACGCGGACCCGGACACGCGGGTCGAGGAGTGGAAGGAGCTGCACGAACTCCTCTACGGGGCGGCCGGGGCCGAGGACGCGGACGGCCGGGGCACGGACCGTTCGGGTCTCCGCGAGAACTACGCGGGCTGGAACAGCATGTACGACGGCACACCGATCCCCGTCGAGGAGATGCGCGAGTGGCGGGCGGCGACCGTCGAGCGCATCCGTGAACTCGGCTCGGTCCGGCGGTTGTTGGAGATCGGCGTCGGCAGTGGCCTGATCCTGTCCCGGATCGCGCCCGACTGCGAGGCGTACTGGGGCACCGATCTCTCGGCGGCGGCGGTCGCGGCGCTCCGCGCGCAGGTCGACACCGATCCGGAGCTGGCCGCGAAGGTCGAGCTGCGGACCCAGGCCGCCCACGACACCGACGGGCTCCCGGACGGGTACTTCGACACGGTCGTCATCAACTCGGTCGCCCAGTACTTCCCCAGCGGGGAGTATCTCGTCGACGTACTGCGCCAGGTGTCGGGGCTGCTGGCCCCCGCCGGCCGGATCTTCGTCGGCGACGTCCGCAATCTGCGGCTGCTGCGCACGCTGCGCGCGGCCGTGGAGACTCGTCGGGCGACCGGTGACGAAGGTGAGGGCGAGGACAAGAGCGCGCTGCGGGCGGCCGTCGAGCGGTCGGTGCGCTGGGAGGGCGAACTCCTTCTCGACCCGGACTTCTTCGCCGGCCTGGACGGCTTCGCCTCGGAGATCCGGATCAAGCGGGCCGCGCACCACAACGAGCTGAGCCGGTACCGGTACGACGTCGTGCTGCGCCCGGGCGCCGCGCCGGTCACCCGGGAGTCGGCGGAGGTCGACTGGGCGACGGTCGGTGGTCTCGGCGGTCTGGCGGAACGGCTGGCCGAACGGCCGAGCGCGCTCCGCGTCACCGGTGTGCCCAACGCCCGCCTCGCGGACGACCTGGCGGATCTGCGGCGGCTGGAGGGCAGCAGCCGCGAGGCGGCTCCCGGGACCGATCCGGAGGACGTGCACGTGCTGGCGGCGGAGTACGGCTACCGGGCGGCGCTCACCTGGAACGGGAGCGCCGACGACGGGGCCTTCGACGCCGTGTTCGTCCTCGACGGGCCCTTCGGCCCCCTGTACCGGACGGCCGACACCTATCCGCACGCCAACCGGCCCGCGCCCTTCCGTGACGTCGGCGCGCTGATGCGGACCCTGCGCGGGCACGCCGCCGAGTGGCTGCCCGACCACATGGTCCCCTCGGCGTTCGTCCCGCTGCACGCCCTGCCGGTCACCCCCAGCGGCAAGATCGACGCGAGAGCGCTGCCCGCCCCGGACTACGCGACCATGAGCTCCGGCCGCGCCCCGCGCACCACCCGCGAGAAGCTGCTGTGCGCGCTGTACGCCGAGGTGCTCGGGCTGGACACGGTGACAGCCGAGGACGACTTCCTCGCGCTCGGCGGTGACAGCATCAGCGCGATCCAACTCCTCATCCGGGCACGGGAGTCGGGCCTCAAGCTCACCACCCGTGAGGTGTTCCGGCACCGCACGGTCGAGGCGCTGGCCAAGGCCGCCGTCGAACGCGTCGCCGAGCACACCGCCGACGACCCGCTGGTGGAGGTCGACGAGGCCGAGCTCGCCGAGATCCAGGGCTCGCGCCCGCTGCCGGTCGAGGAGCTGCTCCCGCTCACCCCGCTCCAGCAGGGCTTCTTCTTCCACTCCCTCACCGTCGGCGCCGACGGGGACACGTATGTCGTCCAACAGGTCCTGGACCTCGCCGGGCCGGTCGACGGCCCGGTACTGCGCCGGGCCGCGCAACGCCTGCTGGACCGGCACGCGCCGCTGCGGGCCGCCTTCCGCCAGCGCCCGGACGGCACCCCGGTGCAGATCATCACACGGGACGCCGAACTGCCGTGGCGGGAGGTCGATCTCTCGGCGCGGGACGGGGAGGTGCGGGAAACGCTCGGTGACGCCGTGGCCGCCGAGGAGCGGGCCCGGGGCTTCGACCTGACCGCGCCCCCGCTGCTGCGCTGCGCCCTGGTCCGGCTCGGCGAGGAGCGCAGCCGTCTGATTCTGACGTTCCATCACATCATCGCGGACGGCTGGTCGTTGCCGGTCCTCCACCGCGAACTGATGGCGTACTACGGCACCGACGTTCCCCCGCTTCCCGAAGTCGCCCCCTACCGCGGTTTCCTGCGCCGCTTGGCCGAGCAGGGCGGCGACGCGGCCCGCGACGCCTGGCGTGACGCGCTCGCGGGGCTGGACGAGCCGACGCGGCTGGTCGGTACACCGGCCGACGGAGCGCCCCTACGGCCGGAGCATGTGCGGGTGGAGCTGTCGGAGCGGACCACCGCGCGGCTCGCCGAGCGGGCCCGTGCGTACGGGGTCACCCTCGGCACGGTGGTCCAGGGCGCCTGGGGTCTGCTCCTGGGCAGGCTGACCGGCCGGGACGACGTCGTGTTCGGCACCACGGTCTCCGGGCGCGACGGCGAGGTCGACGGCATCGCCTCCATGGTGGGCCTGTTCATCAACACCCTTCCGACACGCTTCCGTTGGGCGCCGCGCGAGTCCCTCGGGGAGCTGCTCGTCCGTCTGCAGGAGGAGCAGGCACGGCTGCTGGACCACCAGCACCTGGGCCTCGCCGAGATCCAGCGGCTCACCGGGCACGCGGGCTCCGGCGAACTCTTCGACACGCTCGTGGTGTTCGAGAACTACCCCGCCGAGACGGACCTCCGGGACGCCTCGGGCACCGTACGGATCACCGGCGACGCCTTCCACGACGCCGTGCACTATCCCCTCGCCCTCGTCGTCAAGCCCGGCCGCCGGCTCGACCTGCGGCTCAAGCACCACGCGGAGCGCCTCGACGGCGACACCGTCCGCGCCCTCGGCGACCGGCTGGCCCGCGTCCTGGAGGCCGTCGCCGAGGCACCGGACCGCGCGGCCGCCTCCGTCGAACTGCTGTCCCCCGACGAGGCCCTGCACGCCCATCCCACCGGCGAGGAACGCCTCGTACCGGAGTCCACCCTGGCGGAGGGCTTCGCCGCGCAGGTCGCCCGGACGCCGGACGCGACCGCCGTCGTCTTCGAGGGCGAACGGCTGAGCTATGCCGAACTGGACGCCCGCGCGGAGGAGTTGGCCGTACGGCTGCGCGGCCGGGGTGCCGGGCCGGGGGCGTTCGTGGCGGTGGCCGTGCCGCGCTCGGCGGAGCTGATGGTGGCGCTGCTGGGCGTGCTGAAGTCCGGTGCCGCGTATCTGCCGGTGGACCTGGACTACCCGGCCGACCGGGTGGCCCACATGCTCGCCGACTCGGGCGCCACGACGGTGGTCACGCTGTCCGCGACGGCCGACCGGCTGCCCCAGGCGTCCCGACCGTCGCACACGCCCGAGCGGACCGTTCCTTCGCTTCCTTCGGTGCCTTCGGTGCCTTCGGTGCCTTCGGTGCCTTCGGTGCTGCTGCTCGATGCCCCGGACGACGAGCCCGCCAGTGACCCCACCGCCCCCGTCGCCGCACGCCCCGACGACCCCGCGTACCTGATCTACACCTCAGGCTCGACCGGCCTCCCCAAGGGCGTCGTCGTCACCCACCGCGCCGTCGTGAACCGGCTGGCGTGGACGCAGGGCGAGTACGGACTGGGCCCGGACGACCGGGTGCTGCAGAAGACACCGTCCAGCTTCGACGTGTCGGTGTGGGAGTTCTTCTGGCCGCTCCTCGAAGGCGCGACCGTGGTGCTCGCCCGCCCCGACGGCCACCGCGACCCCGTCTACTTGGCCGGGCTCGTCCGCGAACAGGCCGTCACGACCATGCACTTCGTGCCGTCGATGCTGGAGGCCTTCCTCCAGCACGACGAGGTCACCGGCGACCCCACCTGGTCGGCGTCGCTGCGCCGTGTGCTGAGCAGCGGTGAGGCGCTCCCGGTCACCGCCGCGAGCCGCTGGCACGCGCTGACGGGCGTGCCGCTGCACAACCTGTACGGCCCGACCGAGGCGGCCGTCGACGTCACGTACCACCCGTACGCCTCCGGTGAGGACCACGGCGCGTCCGTGCCCATCGGGCGTCCCGTGTGGAACACCGGCCTGCGCGTCCTGGACGCCTGTCTGCGGGCCGTCCCCGACGGCGTCCCCGGCGAGTTGTACCTGACCGGCGTCCAGCTCGCCCGCGGCTACCACGCCCGTGCGGCGCTGACCGCCGAGCGGTTCACCGCCGACCCGTACGGACCGCCCGGCAGCCGGATGTACCGCACCGGTGACCTGGTCCGGCGACGCGCGGACGGGGTGATCGAGTACCTGGGCCGCACGGACCGGCAGGTCAAACTGCGCGGCAACCGGATCGAACTCGGCGAGATCGAGGCCGCGCTCGTACGGCTGCCGGAAGTGGCGCAGGCCGCCGTGACCGTACGGGACGACGCGCTCGTCGCCTATGTGGTGCCGGACGGCGGCGCCGAGGTGAACGGCCTCCGCGAGGCCCTGGCCGGCTCCCTGCCCTCCCCCATGGTTCCCGGCGCCTGGGTGGCCCTCGACGCGCTGCCGCTCACCCCCAGCGGCAAACTGGACCGGGCCGCGCTGCCCGCCCCGCAGGCTGGGCGCGGCACCGTCACCCGGGCCCCGGCGAGTCCCCGCGAGCACCTGCTCGTCGAGATCTTCGCGGCCGTGCTGAAGCTGACGGAGCTCGGTGTCGACGACGACTTCTTCCTGCTCGGCGGTGACAGCATCAGCTCGATCGCCGTCTCCAGCCGGGCCCGCCGCGCGGGCCTGGTGATCGGCCCCCGTGACGTGTTCGAGCACCGCACCCCGGCCGCGCTCGCCGCGGCGGCGCACGTGGAGGAGGCGGCTTCGCAGGACACGCCCGCCGTGTCCGCGTTCACGCCGACCGAGGAGGAGCGGGAGCGGGTCGAGCGGCTCGCCCCCGGCCGGATCGAGGCCGTGTGGCCCCTCGCCCCCCTCCAGGAGGGCCTGTTCTTCCACTCGAACTTCGACGACAGCTCCCTGGACGTCTACACGGTCCACGAGTCCTTCGACTTCGCCGAACGCGTGGACGCCGAGCGGCTGTCGGTGGCCATGCGCACCCTGTTGGACCGCAACCCCAGCCTGCGCGCCGGGTTCACGAGCGAAGGGCTGCGCCAGCCGGTGCAGTTCATCGTGCGGGACGCCGAGGTCCCGCTGACGGAAGTGGATCTGACGGGACTGTCGACGCCCGAACAGGACCGTCGGATGCGGGAGTTGCTGGACGCGTCGCGGTCGCGGCGCTTCGACCTCACCCGCCCCCTCCTCTTCCGGATGCTGCTCGTACGGCTCGGTGAGGAGCGCGGCGACCGGCTGATCGTCGGCCGTCATCTGATCCTGTGGGACGGCTGGTCGGCCTGGCTGTTCCTGGACCAGCTGTTCGCGCTGTACGAGAGCGGAGGGGACCCGGCGGGTCTCGTCCGTCCCGGCTCCTACCGCGACTACCTGACCTGGCTGGAGCGGCAGGACGACACCGAGGCCACCCGCGCGTGGCGGGCGGCCCTGTCCGGTTTCGAGGAGCCCACGCTGCTGGTGCCGGCCGCCTCCGACCGGGGGCGGGAACCGGTGATCCCGGAGCAGCTGGACGCCGTGCTCGACGCGGCGGTCGCCGAGCGGCTGCGCGGCATAGCCCGGGGCCACGGCCTGACCCTCAACACCGTGCTCAACGCGGCCTGGGGCCTGGTCCTGGCCGGCGCCACCGGCCGTACCGACATCGCGTTCGGCACCACGGTCGCCGGGCGGCCCAGCGAGGTTCCGGACGTCGAGAACGTCATCGGCATGTTCCTCAACACCGTGCCCGCGCGCATCACCTTCGACCCGCGTGAGCCGGTCCTCGCCCTGTTGCGCCGCATCCAGGGCGAGCGGCTCGACGTCATGCCGTACGAGTACCTGGGCCTGGGTGTGCTCCAGGCCGACACGGGTCACCGGCGACTGTTCGACACGCTGTTCGTGCTGCGCAACGCCGACACCGACGAGCGGCTCGCCGAGCTGCGCGAGCGGCACGGCGCGACGGCCGTGGCCAACGTGGACGCCACGCACTATCCGGCGAACCTGGTGGTCACGCCGGGCGAACGGGTGCGGGTGACGCTCGCCTACCGGCCCGACCTGCTGGAAGGTGCCTACGCGCAACGCCTGTTGGACCGCTTCGTGCTGCTGGTCGACCGGCTGGTGGCCGACCCGCACGCCGCCGTCGGCTCGCTGGATCCCCTGCTGCCCGCCGAGGCCGCCGCGCTCGCCCACGAGGAGGCCGGGCAGCGGCAGCCCGTGCCGCACGAGACGGTGGCGGACATGCTGGCCGCGCAGGCCGCCCGCACCCCGGACGCGACCGCTCTCGTCTTCGGCGCACAGACCCTGACGTACGCCGAACTCGACGCGCGCTGCGACCGCATGGCACGGCTGCTGATCGCGCGGGGTGCCGGGCCCGAGAGGGTCGTCGCGCTCGGGCTGCCACGCTCGATCGACATGGTGGTGGCACTGTTCGCGGTCCTGCGCACGGGGTCGGCGTATCTGCCGCTGGAGCTGGACCACCCGGCCGAGCGGCTGTCGCTGATGCTGGCCGACGCCCGCCCGCTGCTCCTGCTGTCCACGCAGGGCGTGTCGCGGACGCTGACGGGCGACACGCCGCGCGTGTTGCTCGACGACCCGGCGGTGGCGGCCGAGCTGGCGGACCTCCCGGCCGGCCCGGTGTCGGTGTCCTTCAGCCTGGACCACCCCGCCTACGTCATCTACACCTCGGGTTCGACGGGACGCCCCAAGGGTGTCGTCACGCCCTACGTCGGCCTGACGAACATGCAGCTCAACCACCAGAAGGAGATCTTCGCGCCGGCGATCGCATCGGCGGGCGGGCGGCGGCTGCGGATCGCGCACACCGTGTCGTTCGCGTTCGACATGTCCTGGGAGGAGCTGCTGTGGCTCGTCGAGGGACATGAGGTGCACGTCTGCGACGAGGAGTTGCGGCGGGACGCCACCGCACTGGTGGCGTACTGCGAGGAACACCGCGTCGACGTCGTCAACGTGACGCCGACCTACGCCCATCTCCTCATCGAGGAGGGCCTGTTGGAGGGGCACCGGCCGCCGCTGGTGCTGCTCGGCGGGGAGGCCGTCACCGAGACGGTGTGGAACACGCTGCGGGACACCGAGGGGACGTACGGCTACAACCTGTACGGCCCGACCGAGTACACGATCAACACGCTCGGCGGTGGTACGGAGGACAGCGCGACCCCGACCGTGGGGCGCCCGATCCGCGCCACCCGGGCCCGCGTCCTCGACACCTGGATGCGGCCGGTGCCGGACGCTGTGGCGGGTGAGCTGTACATCGCGGGTGTGGGTCTGGCGCGCGGCTATCTCGACCGGCCGGGCCTGACCGCCGAGCGGTTCGTGGCCGACCCGTACGGGCGGCCGGGCGAGCGTATGTACCGCACCGGTGACCTGGTACGACGCCGTCCGGACGGCAACCTGGACTTCCTCGGCCGTACCGACGACCAGGTCAAGATCCGGGGCTACCGGGTGGAGCTGGGCGAGATCGAGACCGCGCTGGCGCAGCACCCCGAGGTGTCCCAGGCCGCCGTGATCGCCCGCGACGACACCTCCGCGCCGGGTACGAAGCGGCTCGTGGGGTACGTCGTCCCGGCCGAACCCGACGCGCGTGCGCGGGAGTCGGCCGAGCGGGAGCAGATCGGCGAGTGGCAGGAGATCTACTCGGCCGAGTACACCGAGATCGGCACCGCCCTGTTCACGGAGGACTTCGCGGGCTGGGACAGCTCCTACGACGGCACGCCGATCCCGGTCGCGCACATGCGGGAGTGGCGTGAGGCCACCGTGGCCCGTATCCGTGAGCTGCGGCCCCGGCGCGTCCTGGAGATCGGCGTCGGCTCGGGCCTGCTGCTGTCCAGGCTGGCCCCGGACGCCGAGGCGTACTGGGCGACCGACTTCGCCGCGCCCGTGATCCGCAAGCTCGGCGAGGGCATCAGGACCGACCCCGAACTGGGCGGCAAGGTCGAACTCCGGTGCCAGGCAGCCGAGGTGACCGACGGCCTGCCCACCGGTTTCTTCGACACGGTCGTCATCAACTCCGTCGTCCAGTACTTCCCGAGCCTGGACCACCTCCATCAGGTGATCCGCGGCGCGCTGGGTCTGCTCGCGCCCGGCGGGGCCCTGTTCCTCGGTGACGTCCGCGACCTGCGCCAGGCCCGCGTCTTCCAGGCGGGCATCCAGGCCGCCCGCGCCGACGCGGACACGGAACCCGAGACCGTGCGCCGCGCCGTGGAGCGTGGCCTCGCCCTGGAGAAGGAACTCCTCGTCGACCCGGACTGGTTCACCACTCTCGGCGTCGGCGTCGACCTGCGCACCAAGGCGGGCCGCCACCACAACGAGCTGACCCGCTACCGGTACGACGTGGTGCTGTACGAGGGCGATCCGGTGCTCTCCCTGGACGGCGTCCCGACCGTCGACTGGACCGGGCGGGACGCGCTTGTGGCCCGTCTCGACGGCACCGGATCCCTTCGGATGCGGGGCGTCCCGGACGCCCGCACGGCCGGTGACCTGGCCGGTCTGCGGGCCCTGGAGACCGGCCGGCCGTCACCCGTCGCCGCGACGGGCGTGGAACCGGAGGATCTGCGGGAGGCGGCCGAGGCACGGGGCTACCGGCTGCTCACCACCTGGTCCGACGAACCCGGCCGCTACGACGCGGTGTTCGTCCCCGGCACCCGGGCCTCCGGCACGGAGGTTCCGCACACGGCCGGCCTGTACCGGCCGCGCGCCGACCGGGGCGACGTCCCGTTCGCCAACACCCCGGCCGCCGGGCGCGGGCACACCGCGCTCATCAGGCGGCTCCGCGACGACCTCGGGCAGCGGCTGCCCGGCTACATGGTGCCCGGCTCCTTCGTGGTCCTGCCCGGGCTGCCGATGAACGACAACGGCAAGCTCGACGTGCGCGCTCTGCCGGACGCCGAGCCGGCGGTCGCCCTGTCGGCCGGTCGCGGCCCGCGCACCCCCGTCGAGGAGGTGCTGTGCCGGCTCTTCGCCGAGGTGCTGGGGCTGCCCCGCACCGGCGCCGAGGACAACTTCTTCGACCTGGGCGGCCATTCGCTGCTCGCGACCCGGCTGATCAGCCGGGCCCGCACCGAACTGGGCGCCGAGCTGGCCATCCGTGACCTGTTCGAGGCGCCCACCCCGGAGGCCCTGGCCCTGCGGGCGGAAGCGGGCAGACCTGCGCGTCCCCCGCTGCGGCCGGTGCCCGAGCGGCCCGAGCGGATCCCGCTGTCGGCGGCTCAGCGGCGGCTGTGGCTGGTGGAACGCCTCACCGGCGGGGGTGTGGCCTACAACTTCCCCCTCGTCTTCCGACCGCGCGGCGAACTCGACCTCGCCGCGTTGCGGGCAGCGCTGGGTGATGTGACGGACCGTCACGAGGCGCTGCGCACCCGATTCTCGGAGGAGGGCGGCGAGCCGTACCAGTGGATCGTGCCGCCGGGCGCGGCCGAGCCCTACTTCCGGGTGTCCGAGGTGAGCGAGGACGAGCTCGCGGCCCGGATCGAGTCGGCCCAGCGGCGTCCGTTCGACCTGAGCACCGAACTCCCCGTCCGTGCCGAGGTGTTGCGGCTGGGGCCCGGTGACCTGGTCGTGGCGCTGGTACTGCACCACATCACCACCGACGAGTGGTCGGACCGGCCGTTCCTCGGTGATCTCACCACCGCGTACCGGGCCCGTACCGAGGGCCGTGCACCGGAGTGGACGCCGCTGCCGGTCCAGTACGCCGACTACACCCTGTGGCAGGACACGCTGCTCGGCGAGGTCGGCGAGGCGCAGCGCGCCCACTGGACCGAGGCCCTGCGAGGGCTGCCGGAAGAGCTGTCCCTGCCTCTCGACCGGCCCCGTCCTGCGGAGCCCACCGGCCGGGGCGGCAAGGTCCGTCTGGATCTCTCCCCCGCCACGGCCCGGGCCCTGCGCGCACTGTCCGGCGCCACCAACACCAGCATGTTCATGCTGTTCCAGGCGGCCACGGCGGCACTGCTGCACCGGCTCGGCGCCGGGGACGACATCCCGCTGGGGGCGCCCATCGCGGGACGTACGGACGACGCGCTGGACGACCTGGTCGGGTTCTTCGTGAACACGCTGGTGCTGCGCACCGACCTGTCGAGCGGGGAGAGCGGCCTGACGTTCACGCAACTCCTCGGCCGGGTCCGGGAGTCGGCCCTGGAGGCGTTCGGGAACCAGGATCTCCCCTTCGACCACGTCGTCGAGGCCGTGAACCCGCCCCGGGTCACCGGCCGCAACCCGCTCTTCCAGGTCATGCTCGGCTACCACTACCGGCCCGACGGCGACCCCGAGGTGCTCGGCATGCCCACCGAGTGGTTCGACATGGACACGGGCATGGCCAAGTTCGACCTCCACTTCACCTTCGTCGACGAGGCGCGCCGGGACCGTCTCACGCTGCTCCTGGAGTACGCGCTCGACCTGTACGACGAGGCGACGGCCCGGCGGCTCGGCAGGCTGCTGGCGCGGCTCCTGGACCAGGTGGCCGCCGAACCCGACGTCCCCGTACGGGAGCTGGAGGTCCTGGAGCAGGCCGAGCGGGAGTCGGTGCTCGTCCGGTGGAACGACACCGGGCACGACGTACCCGCGACGACCCTGCCGGAGCTGTTCCGCGCGCAGGTGGCGCGGACGCCGGACGCTCTCGCCCTCGTCGACGGCGAACAGCGCTTGACCTACGCGGAGTTGGACGCACGGGTCGAGCGGACGGCTCGGGTCCTGGCCGGGATGGGGGTGGGCCCGGAGCGCACGGTGGCGGTGGCGGCGCCGCGTTCGGCGGATCTGGTCGTGGCCCTGCTGGCGGTGCACCGGGCGGGCGGCGCCTATCTGCCGCTGGACGCCGATCAGCCCCGGGAGCGGATCGCGCTCATGCTGGAGGAGGCCCGGCCGGTGTGCGTCGTCGAGGACACGCTGCCCCAGGGCCCGGAGGGTGAACTGCCCACGGCATACGACCCGTCGAGCCCCGCCCATGTGATCTACACCTCCGGCTCGACCGGCCGCCCCAAGGGAGTGGTCGTGCCGCACGAGGGCATCGTGAACCGGTTGCTGTGGATGCAGGACGCGTACGGGCTGGGCCCCGACGACCGGGTGCTGCAGAAGACCCCGTCCGGGTTCGACGTGTCGGTGTGGGAGTTCTTCTGGCCGCTGATCACCGGGGCCGCCCTGGTGGTCGCCCGGCCGGAGGGCCACAAGGACCCGGCGTATCTGGCGGAGCTGATCCGCGCGCAGGGCGTCACGACCACGCACTTCGTGCCGTCGATGCTCCAGGTGTTCCTGGAGGAGCCCGCCGCCGCGCGGTGCACGAGTCTGCGCCGGGTGATGTGCAGCGGTGAGGCGCTGCCGTCGCCGGTGGCCGCACGCTTCCACGAGGTGCTGTCGGCCGAGCTGCACAACCTGTACGGGCCGACGGAGGCCTCGGTCGACGTCACGGCCGGCCAGGTGGTGCCGGGCGCCGACCGGGTGGTGATCGGGCGTCCCGTGTGGAACACCCGTGCCTATGTCCTGGACGCGACGCTGCGTCCGGTGCCGCCGGGTGTGGCGGGTGAGCTGTATCTGGCGGGCGTCCAGCTCGCGCGTGGCTATCTCGACCGGCCGGGTCTCACGGCCGAGCGGTTCGTCGCGGACCCGTACGGCGGCCCGGGGGCCCGGATGTATCGCACGGGCGACCTGGCCCGGTGGCTGGCCGACGGCACGCTCGACTTCCTGGGCCGCACCGACCACCAGGTCAAGATCCGTGGGGTGCGCGTCGAGCCCGGTGAGATCGAGGCCGTGCTCGCCCGGCACGGGTCGGTGGCCCACGCGGTCGTCGTCCCGCACGAGCAGCGGCTCGTCGCCTACGTCGTCCCCGCCGCCGGAGCGGTCGCCGACCCGGACGTCCTGCGGGGTCACACCGCCGCCTCCCTGCCCGAGCACATGGTTCCCGCGGCCGTCGTCGTCCTCGACAGGCTGCCGTTGACGCCGAACGGCAAGCTGGACCGCCGGGCGCTGCCCGCGCCCGACTTCGCGGCGGGCGGTGGCACGGGCGGCCGGGCACGTGATCCGCGGGAGGAGATCCTGTGCGGTCTGTTCGCGGACGTCCTGGGTGTGGACCGGGTCGGCGTGGACGACGACTTCTTCGCCCTGGGCGGCCATTCGCTGCTCGCGATGCGACTGGTCGCCAAGGTCCGGTCGGCGTTCGGCGCCGAGGTGTCGCTGCGTACGGTCTTCGACGCGCCGACGGTGGCCGGTCTCGCGCGACACCTGGCGGAGGGCTCCCCGGCCGAGGTCCACGACCGGCCGACGCTCGGCACGCGGACGAGGCCCGAGCGGCTGCCGCTGTCGTCCGCGCAGCAGCGCCTGTGGGTGCTGTACCAGGTGGAGGGCCCGAGCGCGACGTACAACATCCCCTCGGCCTGGCGGCTGAGCGGGGAGCTGGACGTCGAGGCGCTGCGGGCGGCCGTGCACGATGTGGTCGTACGGCACGAGACGCTGCGCACGGTCTTCCCCGACGAGGAGGGACGGGCCTTCCAGCGGGTGCTGGACGCGGCCGAGATACGCGTCCCGTTCGAGGTGGAGGAGACCGACGCCGAGCGGCTCCCCGGGCGGCTGGCCCTGGCGGGCGCGTACGGCTTCGCGCTGGACCGGGAACCGCCGTTGCGCGTCCATGTGTTCCGCACGGGCCGGGAGGAATGGACACTGCTGCTCCTGCTGCACCACATCGCCGGTGACGAGTGGTCCCAGGGGCCGCTGCACGGTGACCTGGCGGTGGCCTACGCGGCCCGTGCGGCCGGGCGGGCGCCCGAGTGGGAGCCGTTGCCGGTCCAGTACGCCGACTACACGCTGTGGCAGCGGGACGTCCTCGGTGACGAGAAGGACCCCTCGAGCCTGGCGGCACGTCAGGTCACCTACTGGCGCCGGGCGTTGGCCGGGCTGCCGGAGGAGCTGGCGCTGCCCGTGGACCGGCCGCGTCCGCTGGAGTCGACCTATCGGGGCGGCGCCGCCGATCTGTCGCTCGACGCCGAACTCGCCGCGGACCTGCACCGGTTGGCGCGTGACCACGGCGTCAGTGTGTTCATGGTGATGCAGGCCGCCGTGGCGACCCTGCTCACCCGGCTCGGTGCCGGACACGACATCCCGATCGGCAGCCCGATCTCCGGGCGGACGGACGCGGCACTGGAGGACCTGGTCGGGTTCTTCCTCAACACGCTGGTGCTGCGGACGGACACGTCCGGCGAGCCGACGTTCCGGGAGCTGCTGGCCCGGGTGCGGGAGGCCGATCTGGGTGCCTTCGACCACCAGGACGTGCCGTTCGAACGGCTGGTGGAGGTCCTCAACCCGGCCCGCTCCCTGGCCCGGCACCCGCTGTTCCAGGTGATGGTGGTGTATCTGGCGGCCGGCGACGAGGACACCGGACTTCCCGGTCTGCGGGCCCACCGGGACGACGTCGTCAACACCACCGCGAAGTTCGACCTGTCCTTCGACTTCGTGGAGCGCGGCGACGGCGGCGTCGACGGTGTGCTGGAGTACAGCGCCGACCTGTTCGACCACGCGACCGCGCAGTCCTTCGCCGACCGGCTCCGGCGGGTCCTGCGGGCCGTCGTCGCCGACGCTGACCTGACCCTCGGACGTATCGGCATCCTCGACGCGGACGAACTCCGGCTGCTGTCCGACGGATGGCAAAGCCGGCCGCCCGTCGCCGGCCCGACCACCGTGCCCGCGCTCTTCGAGGAGCGGGTGCGGCTCCACCCCGACCTGCCCGCCGTGGCCTCAGACGGCATCGAGCTGGCCTTCGCCGAGCTCAACGCCGAGGCCAACCGCCTGGCCCGTCTCCTGGTCGAACGCGGTGCCGGGCCCGAACGGTTCGTGGCCCTGGCGCTGCCGCGCACCGCACGGTTCCTGGTCGCCGTACTGGCCGTGCACAAGGCGGGCGCGGCCTACCTGCCGCTCGACCCCGACGCGCCGGCGGACCGTACGGCGGACGTCCTCGACGACGCCCGGCCGGTACTGACCCTGACCACCCGGGAACTCCGCGGCACCCTGCCGCCGGACGCCGTCCCCTTGGTGCTCGACGACCCCGCCACCGCCGACCGGATCGCGGCCGGGGAGGCCACCGACCTCACCGACGCCGACCGGACCGCGGACCTGACGCCTCGCCACCCGGCGTACGTCATCTACACCTCCGGCTCCACCGGCCGCCCCAAGGGTGTGGTGATCACCCACGAGACCCTCGGCAACCTCTTCCACAGCCATCGCGAGACGCTCTACGCACCGGCGATCGAGACGGCGGGACGCCGGCATCTGCGGGCGGGGCACGCCTGGTCGTTCTTCTTCGACGCCTCCTGGCAGCCCCAGCTGTGGCTGCTGGACGGGCACTGTGTGCACATCGTGTCCGAGGAGGTGCGACGCGACCCCGAACTGCTCGCCCGGGCCGTGGTCGAGCACGGTTTCGACTTCCTGGAGGTCACCCCGTCGTTCTTCGCGCAGATGGCCGACAGTGGTCTGCTGGACGGCGACGACTGCCCTCTCGCGGTGGTCGGCGTGGGCGGCGAGGCCGTTCCGGTCGCGCTGTGGCGGCGACTGGCCGCGCTGCGCGGCACCGAGGCGTTCAACCTATATGGCCCGACCGAGTCGACCGTGGACGCCCTGGTGGGACGTGTCGGGGACAGCGAACGCCCGCTCGTGGGACGGCCGGTGGCCGGCACCCGGGCCTACGTCCTCGACAACCTCCTCCAGCCCGTGCCGCCCGGCGTCACCGGTGAGCTCTACCTGGCCGGGGGTGGTCTCGCCCGTGGGTATCTGGGCTCCCCCGGGCTGACGGCCGAGCGGTTCGTGGCCGACCCGTTCGGGGAGCCCGGCTCGCGGCTGTACCGGACCGGCGACCTGGCCCGTTGGACCGCTGACGGACGGCTGGACTACCTCGGCCGGGCCGACGACCAGGTCAAGATCCGTGGCTTCCGGATCGAGCCGGCGGAGATCGAGTCCGCGCTCGCCACCCATCCGGACGTCGGACAAGCGCTGGTGACGGTACGTCAAGAGGGCCCGCGCAAGCTGCTCGTCGCCTACGTCATCCCGTCGTCGGCGGGCTCCGCTCCCGACCCGGCGGCGCTGCGCGCCCATGTCGCCGCCCGGCTCCCCGACCACATGGTCCCGGCGGCCGTGCTGGCCCTGGACCGGTTCCCGGAGCTGGCGAACGGCAAGCTCGACCGGGCCGCGCTGCCCGCGCCCGACTTCTCCGCCCTGTCGTCGGGCCGCGCGCCCTCCACCGAGGTGGAGCGGACGCTCTGCGAGGTCTTCGCGGACGTGCTCGGGCTCGAACAGGTCGGTGTGGACGACGACTTCTTCGCCCTCGGCGGCGACAGCATCGTCGCGATGCAGCTCGTGGGCCGGGCGCGGGCCGCGGGCGTGCGCATCACTCCGCGGCTGGTGTTCCGCCATCGTACGGTGGCGGCGCTGGGCGCCGTCGCCGAGCCGGTCGACACGGCCGCCCGGCGCCCCGAGGACGACGGCACCGGCGTCGTGCCCCTCACCCCGGTCATGCACTGGCTGCGCGAACTGGGCGGCTCCTTCGCCTCGTACCACCAGTCGGCGCTCGTCCGCACCCCCGCCGAACTGGACCTGCCCGGCCTGACCGCCGTCCTCCAGGCCCTCGCCGACCGGCACGACCTGCTGCGGGCGACCCTCGTGCGGCCGTCGCCCGAGGCCACCGACGGCTGGTCGCTGCACGTGCCGGCCGTCGGGGCGGTCGAGGCCGCCGGGTGGATCGACCGGGTGGACGTGGCCGGTCTCGACGCGGCGGCTCTCGGCGAGGTCGTGGCCGAGCGGGCACGCGCGGCCCGGGCGCTCCTCGCTCCCGACGCGGGGGTGATGGTCAGGGCCGTGTGGTTCGACGCGGGCGACGCGCCCGGGCGGCTGCTGCTGATGGCCCACCACCTGGTCGTGGACGGCGTGTCGTGGCGTGTGCTGCTGCCGGACCTGGCCGCCGCGTGGCGGGACGTCCTTGCCGGGCGGCCGGTGCGTCTCGACCCGGTCGAGACGTCGTTCGCGAGCTGGTCGCGGCTGCTCACCGAGCGGGCGCAGGGACCGGACCGCGAGGCCGAACTCCCCCTCTGGGCCGGGATCCTGGAGGGTGGCTCCGAGCCCTTCCCGCTGCTGCGGGAGCCCGACCCGGACCGCGACACCACCACGACCCGGCGCGAGGTGGTCCTCCGGATGCCCGCCGAGCACACCGGTCCGCTGCTGTCGGCCGTGCCGGCGGCGTTCGGGGCCGGCGTCAACGACGTGCTGCTGGCCGGCCTCGGTCTCGCCTTCGCGGACCGGAGGCGACGGGACGGCGGTGCGGACAGCTCGGTCCTCGTCGACCTCGAAGGGCACGGCCGGGAGGAGGAGTTGGGGGGCGACGGCGTCGATCTGTCCCGTACGGTCGGCTGGTTCACCAGCGTCTTCCCGGTACGGCTCGATCCCGGGCCGGCCGACCCGGCCGAGGCCTTCGCGGGCGGCCGGGCGGCGGCCGAGGCCGTACGACTGGTACGGGAGCATCTGGCGGCGCTGCCCGCGAACGGGGTCGGGTACGGACTGCTGCGGCACCTCAACCCCCGTACGCGCGAGGTGCTGGCGGCCCACGAGCCGGCGCGTGTGGAGTTCAACTACCTGGGCCGGTTCGGCATCCCGGAGGAGACGGACTGGTCGTACGCACCTGAGGAGGACGCGGCGGACATCGGGCCGGAGGGCTCGATGCGGGAGGGGCACGCGCTGGAGATCAACGTGGTGACCGAGGACCGGGCGGACGGGCCGGTGCTGGCCGCGCACTGGTCGTACCTGGAAGGACTGGTGCCGCGCGAGACGGTCCAGGATCTCGCCGAGACCTGGTTCCGGGCCCTGCGAGGGCTGCTCGCGTGGGCGGAGCGGAATCCGAAGTGAGGAAGAGGAGTGGCATGAGCAACCCGTTCGAGGACCCCGAGGGCACCTACCTGGTGCTGGTCAACGACGAGAACCAGCACAGCCTGTGGCCGGACTTCGTGGACGTGCCGGCCGGCTGGCGGGTGGCCCACGGGCCCGACTCGCGGCAGGCCTGCCTGGACCACGTCGAGACGAACTGGACCGACATGCGGCCGCGCAGTCTGGCCGAGTCGATGGACGGCTGACATGCGGGAGGGGGGCCGGTCGATGACCGGCCCCCCTCCTTCCTTCACAAACCCCGAACCGCCCGTCAGGACGCGGGCTGCTGCCCGTCAGGACGCGGGCTGCTCCACCTTGGTGTCCGTCTTGCCGTCGACGGCCGCCGCCAGCTGCGGTGCCAGCCGCTCGACCACGTACGGCAGGCTCAGGACGGACACGAAGGACGTGGCGTGGCCGTAGTCGCCGGTCTCGTTCACGAAGACCTCGCGGCCCTCCTTGACGACCGTCAGGTCCTTGTACGAGGCGTCCTTGTGCAGCTTCGCGGCGTCCTTGACGGGGTCGCCGACGATCCACACGATGGCGTCCTGGTCGAGCAGATCCGTGCGCTCCTTGCTGATGTTCGCGCCGAACTGGTCGCCGATCGCCTTGTCCAGGTCCGTCGGCAGGGCGAACCCGAGACCGGTCAGCAGACGCGAGCGGGCGTCCTGGCTGCCGAACACGAACATGCCCTCGTACGGGGTGGCCATGACGGCGGTGGCGCCCTTGAAGCCGGCGTGCTCGTCGGCGGCGGCCTTGATCTTCGCCTCGGTGGCGGCGACCGCCTCGGCGGCCTCCTCGGGCTTGCCGAGGGCCTTGCCGATGATCTCGGTCTGCTCCTGCCACGGGACGCCGTAGTCGTTGTACTTCTTCGGCTGGGCGACCACGGGCGCGAACGTGGACAGGGACTCGTACTGCTCCTTGGTGAGTCCGCCGTACACCGCGAGGATCAGGTCGGGCTTGAGGGCGGCGATCTTCTCCACCTGCGGGCCGGTGCCCGTGTCCTTCAGAACGGTCGGCGCTTCGGCGGAGCCGAGCTTGTCCTCGGCCCAGGGGCCGATGGCGCCCTTGTAGCCGCCGAGCCATTCGGTGGTGCCGACGGGGACCTCGCCGAGGGCGAGGACGGAGTCCTGGTCGGTGAGGCCGACGGTGACGATCCGCTTCGGCTCTGCCTTGATCGTCGTGCTGCCGTACTTGTGGGCGACGGAGACCGGGAACGCGGACTCGCCGGAGGAGGTGCTCGCCTCCGCGCCGGCGCCGGAGGCGTCGGAGTCCGAGTCGCCGCCACCGCACGCGGTGGCGAGGAGCAGGGTGGCGGAGGCGAGCACGACGGCGAGCCGTGGCGCTCTGCGGGAGCGGAACATCAGCGGTCCTTCGGTTCGGGTTCCTGTGGAGCGGTACGTGTGGGGGTCTCGGGGGCCGGCCGGGGGCCGGTGTCGCGGGCGTCCGACCAGGCCGCCCACAGGGCGGCGTAGGGGCCCCGCGCGGCGCGGAGTTCGTCGTGGGTGCCGCTCTCGACGACGCGGCCGGCCTCCATGACTACGACGCGGTCGGCGGTGGACGCCTGGCTGAGGCGGTGGGCGACGATCAGCGCGGTGCGGCCGTCGACGGCGCGGGCGACGGCCTTCTCCAGGGCGCGCGCTCCGGCGCTGCCCGCCTCGGCGGTGGCCTCGTCGAGGACCACCAGGGGCGGGTCGGCGAGGATCAGCCGGGCCAGCGCGAGGGCCTGCGTCCGCTCGCCGCTGAGCCGGTGGCCGCCGTCGCCGACGACCGTCGCGAGCCCGTCGGGCAGGGCCTCGGCCCAGGCGAGGGCGTCGACGCGGTCGAGCGCGGCGCGCAGTTCGTCGTCGGTGGCGTCGGGTTTGGCCAGTCGCAGGTCGTCGGCGAGGGGGCCCGCGAAGACGTGGGTCTCCTGGGTGATCAGGGCGATGGTGCGGGAGGCGGCGGAGCCGAGGTCGGTGGGCGGGATCCCGCCGACGAGGACGGTGCCGGTGGTGGGCGGCTGGATGCCCGCGACGAGTCGGGCCAGGGTGGTCTTGCCGGCCCCGCTGGCGCCGACGAGCGCCACGCGTTCCCCGTGGTGGATCGTCAGGTCGATGTCGTGGAGGACGGGGTGGCCGGGCCGGTAGGCGTGGCCGAGGCCGCGGACGGTGACGTCGGCGCCGCCGGCCGCGACGGTGTGCTCCGGCTCCGGGGGCACGGGTTCGTCCGTGACGCCGACGAGCCGGGCGAGGCCCGCCGTGGCCGACTGGGCGTCGTCGAGGAGGGCGAGGGCCGCGTTGACGGGCCCGAACAGGCTGTGGAAGTACAGGGCGGCGGCGGTCGCCGTACCGATGCCGGCCGAACCCTCGCGGACCAGCCAGTAGCCGGTGACGAGGACGGCGGCGAGCCCGATGTACTCGGCGATGTGCAGCCGGCTGTAGAAGCCGAGGACGAGTCGTACGCCCCGCATGGTCAGCGCCACCACGGACCAGGATCGTTCGGTGACCCGCTCGGTGTGCTCCCGGCCCAGCCGGAACGCCCGCACGGTGGCGCTGCCGCCGATGGTGTCGAGCATCTGCTGCTGCTGAGCGCCGGCGGCCACCCGCTGCTCGGCGTAGAGGGGGACGGCACGGGCCACGTACCAGCGTGCGGTGGCGGCCTGTACGGGGACCGCGAGCAGCGCGGCCAGCAGGAACCGCCAGTCGAGCAGGGCCATGGCCCCGAGGGTGAGGACGATGGTGAGCAGCGAACGCCCCAGTGCGGGCAGCGCGTTGCGTACGGCGTCGGCGATGAGGGAGACGTCGGCGGTGACCCGGGCGGTCAGGTCGCCGGCGCCGGCCTTCTCGACCCGGTCCAGCGGGAGGGCCAGGGCGCGTTCGACGAAGCGCTCGCGCAGCCGGGCCAGGGTCGTCTCGCCCAGCCGGGCGATCTGCGACAGCCCGAATCCGGCGGTGACGCCCTGAGCCACGGCGACGGCCACGAGGAGCACAGCGGTGGCCGTGATGGCGTCGACGGACCCTCGGTCGGCGGCCAGGTCGACGATCCGTCCCAGCAGGGGCTGCACGAGCAGGCCGACGGCGGTGGAAGCGACCATGACGGTGAACGCGGACAGCGCCAACCGTCGTTGCGGGCGCAGTAGTTCGGCGACGGCGGCCCGGGTACGGGCGGGGGTGGCGACGGGCAGCAGTCGGGGGCCGGTGTGGTCGCCGCCGGGGGACCCGGCCTCGACGGCGTCGGCGTGCTCGGTCATGTGAGGACCGCCGTACGGTAGTCGGCGCGCTCGTGGACGAGGCGTTCGTGGGCGCCGGTCGCGGTGACCCGGCCGTCGTGGAGGAGGACGACGCGGTCGGTGACGGCGAGCAGGGCGGGGCTGTTGGTCACCAGGAGCGTGGTGCGTCCCCTGCGGACCTCCCTGATCCCGGCGGCGATCCGGGTCTCCGTGACGGCGTCGACGGCGGTGGCGGGCTCGTGCACGACGAGGACCGGCGTGTCGGCGGCCAGGGCCCGGGCCAGGGCAACCCGTTGGCGCTGTCCGCCGGAGAGCGAGCGGCCGCGTGCGGTGACGGCGGTGTCGACGCCGTCGGGCAGGGCGCAGGCGACCTCGTCGGTGCCGGAGGCGGCCATCGCGGCCATGACTTCCGCCGGTGCGGCCGTGTCGTCCGCCCCGGTGGCGGTGGTGACCGCCGCGGTGACGTTCTCCAGGACCGTGCCCTCGAACAGGTCGGCGTCGTGTTCGGCGACGAGCATCGCCGCGCGTACGTCGTCCAGGCCGAGCGCGGTCAGTGCCGTGCCGTCCAGTTCCACGGCGCCGTCGTCGGGGTCGGCGTGGCGGCCGAGGCAGCGCAGCAGCGCGGAGGCGTCGGCGGGGTCGGTGGCGGCGACGCCGACGGTCTCGCCGGGGGCGATGTCGAGGTCGACGCCGCGCAGGGGGCCGTAGGTGAGGGCGCGGAGCGTCAGCCGTCCCTCGATGCCGCCCGGCGGGACGGTGTCGGCGGACGGCTTCCCGGTTACGGCGGCGGGGGCGTCCAGCACGTGCGCGATACGGGTGGCGGAGGCGCGGCCCTGGGCCAACTCGGTGTTGACCCAGGCGAATTCGGTGAGCGGGCCGACGATGAACAGGGCGAGCCCGACCGAGGAGACGAGTTCGCCGAGGCCGATGTCGCCGCGTGCGGCGAGGCGTCCGCCGACGAGGGCGACGAGGGCGATGAAGGCACCGGTGAGGATGGTGACGACGCCGTTCTGCCAGGCCTCGGCGCGGGCGGCGCGCAGGGTCGCGGCGAGGGAGTCCCGGCTGACGCGCCGGTAGCGGGCGACGGCGGCCGTCTCGGCGCCGATGCCCTTGAGGACGCGTAGTCCGGCCACCAGGTCCGCGGCGACGCCGGAGGCCCGCGCGGCGCGTTCCTGTTCGGTCTCGCTGCGCCGTTCCAGGGGCTTGCTCAGCACATGTCCCAGCCACAGCAGCAGCGGGGCGCCCAGGAGGACGAGCAGGCCGAGGACGAGGGAGACCCGCAGCAGGGCGACCGCGCTGACCACGAGGCCCGCGGTGGCCGCGAAGGCGACGATGAGGGCCATGGCGACGGCACCGACCCGTTTGGCGTCCTCGGTGGCGATGTTCGTCAACTCGCCCGGCAGACGGCCCTCTTCGGCGCCACCCTGGGGAGCGAGGACACGGCCGACGAGTTCGGTTCTGAGGTGGTGCGCCGCGGTGACGGAGGCGCGCTCTCCCGCCCGGGCGCTGAAGCGGAAGCTGAAGGAGAGTCCGACGTACACGGCGGCCAGGATGACCAGCCACAGCAGCAGTCCGGGGACGTCGCCGTCCACGACTCCGCGCTCGATGGCCAGTCCGATGAGCACCGGCACCAGGGCCTCGCCCGTCTGGTGCCCCATCCCCAGAACCGAGCCCAGCGCGACGTCCCGACGCTGTCCGCCGACCGCGCGCCACAGGACGTTCCGTCCCGGCGGGTCCGCTTCTCTCACGCAGTCCTCCGGACCGGTTTCGCCAACACAGGAAAGGTACAAGAAAACTTAGGTAAGGCTAACTACATTTGTCTTCCTGGACCAGCCCCCGAACCGTCGCCGAGACCGAACCGATCTCCCCCGAACGCCGGGACGTTATCCGACCGAGCCGCCAACTGGCGGACGAATCAAGCCGGTTCACCGATACGAGACCGCACCGAGCGCCGCCCCGACCGGAAGGACCTGTCCGTGCTCAGCACCAGGATCACCAACGCCCGCATCGTCACGATGGACCCGGACCGCCCGGCCGCCCGGGAGCTCGGGATCTGGCGGGGGCGTGTCGTCGGCCTGGACGAGGACGTGGCGGGGCGTCCGGCGCGCCGGACGCTGGACCTGGGCGGCGCCACGGTCCTCCCGGGGTTCATCGACGCCCATGTGCACCTGGCGTGGGCGGGCCTGAAGGCCAAGGCGCCCGGTGTCGCGCCGAGCCGACAGGCCGACGACGTGCTCCGCGTGGTGGCGGAGGCGGTGGCGCAGGCCCCCGTCGGCGGCTGGGTGGACTTCGGCGGCTACGACCAGCGCACGCTCGACCGCCCGCTCACCGCGCGCGACCTCGACGCCGTCAGCGCCGGACGCAAGGTGTACCTGGGCCACCTCTCCGGGCACGCCTGCCTGGTCAACTCGGCTGTGCTGAACGGACTTCCGGCGGAGGTCGCCCGGCCCGACGGCTTCCTCGCGGAGGGCGCGATGGGCGCCGCGCTGCAGTCCAGGCCGCCGCACTCGCTCACCGAACTGGCCTCGGCGATCGAGCACGCCGCGCGCGTCTGCCGGTCCGAGGGCATCACGGGGTGCGCCGAGGCGGGGGTCGGGGCCCGGCTCTTCGGGCACAGCCCGATCGAGGGCGCCGCGTACCAGCTCGCGCACGAGTCGGGCCGACTGCCGGTGCGGGTACGGCTGATGGTGGCCGCCGACGCGCTGCGCCCGGTCGGGGCGGACCCCGAGGACACCACGAGCCGGGCGATCGACCTCGGCCTGCGCACGGGCTTCGGGGACGGCGCCCTCTCCCTGGGCGCCCTCAAGATCTTCACCGACGGCGGCATGATGGCCCGCACGGCGGCCCTCACCAGCCCCTATCTGGGCACCGACGGCTCCGGTCAGCTCATGCACGAACCCGAGGTGCTGGAGAGCACGATCGTCGAGGGTCACCTCGCCGGCTGGCAGCTCGCCGTGCACGCGATCGGCGACCGGGCGCTCGATGTCGCCCTGGACGCACTGGAGAAGGCCCGGAAGCTGAGCCCGCGCCCGGAGGCACGTCACCGCGTCGAGCACGCGGGCCTGGTCCGCCCCGACCAGCTCCCCCGGCTGGCCGCGCTCGGCGTCACCGTCGTCATCCAGCCGAGCTTTCTGCGCTACTACGGCGACGACTACGCCACGATCATGGGCGAGGACCGGGCCGGCTGGCTGTACCGGGGCCGGGCCTTCCTCGACCACGGCGTCCGGGTCGCCGGCAGCTCGGACCGCCCGGTCGCGAACGGCGCCCCGCTGCGGGCGATCCAGTTCATGGTGGAACGGGCCTCGGAGTCCGGCCGCCTCATCGGCCCCGACGAGGCGATCACGGTCGAGGAGGCGCTGCGCGCGTACACCACCGAGGCCGCCCGCGCCTGCCACTGGGAGAGCGACGCCGGCAGCCTCGCCCCCGGCAAGCGGGCCGACCTCGTGGTGCTGGGCGACGACCCTCGCCGGGTGGACGTGTCGCGCATCGGGGAGATCGAGGTGGTGCGGACGTTCGTCGAGGGCGAGGACGAGTTCTGACGAGGAGCCGGACGGGGGCAGCCCCTCGTCGGCGATCCCCTCCGGCCCGACGCCCGTGGCAGGGGCGTCAGTTCGGCGGGCGACGGACCGGGACGGTGCGCAGGAAGTCCGCCGAGGGCACGAAGAACATGGTCCCGGTCACGGCCCGGGAGAAGTCCAGGATCGGGTCGTGACCGGTCGGTGGTTCGCCGACGAACATCTTCCGCAGCATGGCCTCCGGCACCGAGGGATCGCGGGCGTAGGCGATGAAGTACGTGCCGAACTCGCCCTGGCCGGGCCTGCCGAAGGGCATGGCGGCACGCAGTATGCGCTGCTCGGTGCCTTCGGGGCCGAGGATGGTGTTGACGTCGACGTGGGAACCCTCCACGTCCAGCTCCAGGTTGGTCAGCTTGGTCCGGCCGATGACCTTCTCCTGCGCCTCGACGGGGAGTTTCTCCCAGGAGTCCACGTCGTGCAGGTACTTCTGCACGAGCGCGTAGCTGCCGCCGCGGAAGTCGGGGTCCTCGTCGCCGACCAGCACGGCGTCGGCGGCAAGGCGGCCGACCGGGTTCTCGGTGCCGTCGACGAAGCCGAGGAGGTTGCGGGAGTCGAAGTACGTGAAGGCCTGGACCTCGTCCTCCAGGGTGGCCGCGCCGCGCAGTTGCCGCATGATCTCGGCGGCCAGTGCGAAGCAGAGGTCCACGCGGGTGGCCCGGATGTGGAAGAGGAGGTCGCCCGGCGTGGACACGGCCCGGTGCCGGGGGCCTTCCAGCTCCCGGAAGGGGTGCAGGGCGGCGGGCCGGGGCGAGCCGAAGAGCCGGTCCCAGGCCTCCGCGCCGATCCCGGCCACACAGCCCAGGGCGCCGTCGGGGCTGGAGAAGCCCACCGCCCGTTCCAGCCCGGCGAGTCCGGCCAGCACCCCACGGGCCGTCGACTCGCCGCCCGGGGCGACGCCGACGACCAGAAAGACCGCGGCGGGTGTCAGCGGGCCGAGCATCGGCTGCGGCAGGACGTCCTCCGGCATGACCGGCAGCGCCATGGTTCCCCCTTCACGCACCACACGTGCGCACCACGCGTGGACCACCTTCACTCAGGACGGCACGGGCGGCACCGGCGCCGCCGCACACCCGACCCCGCCCTCCGCCCCCTCACCATGCCCGGTCGGGACGAGGACGATACCCGCCGCCTCCCACTCCCCCTCAAACCATGATGAACGCCACAACCTCCCAGGTCACAAAGGCAGTTACCGAAGTGCGGTCCTCGTTGTATACGCCGAGACCCGGACGTCCAATACTGTGCGCACACGTCACCAGGGGGACTCCATGAAGTGGTTTCAGCGCGACCGTGCGAAGCGACAGGCCCAGGTGGTGCCGCTCTCCGGGGTCGGCAAGAGCGACGAGCCACCTCGGCAGGCTCCCCCGCTGCTCACCGCGGGCGGGCCGGCACTCCAGCGGATCGGCGGGGACGGCGACAGGGTCACCCAACTGACCACCGGGACGGGGCCGGTCGTCCTCGACATCACGCACACGGGGGCCGGGCACTTCGTCGTGGACACCCTGGACGGCAGGCTGCACTCCCAGAGCCAACTCGTCTACACCGACGGGCCCTTCTCGTGCCGTGCCCTGGTGAACGCGGACGACCGGCCGGTGCGGGCGCTGCGCATCCAGGCGGACGGCCCGTGGACGGTCGACGTGAGCCCGGTGTCGAGTGCGCTGGCCTGTGAGGGCACCACGCGGCGCCCCGCGTCGGACGTGCTGCGCCACACCGGCGGCCCCGGGATCGCGACCCTCCGGTACGAGGGCGATCCGCGGTCCGACGACGGTGGCTACTTCCTCGTCGACACCTTCGAGCCGGACGGCACCGGCTTCCTCGACCAGTTGGCCAACCACGTCGGCCCCTGGCACGGCGAAGCCCCCCTCACCGGCCCCTGCCTCATCTACGCCCGCTCCGACGGCCCGTGGTCCATCGACGTGCGGCTCCTGAAGCCCCCCGCCCCGCCGTGACGGCCACCCCCGCTTCCTGACCGGTCACGGGCCCCACGAGCCCTTTCTCCGCGCGCCGCTACGCGGCGGAAGCGGGCGCCTCCACCGTGCTCGGGTTCTGCTCCTCGGGACCGGAGCCGGAGTCGGCGACCGTTGCGGCGGGGATGAACACGGCGACCCCGGCGGCGACCAGCGCGGCACCGCCGCCGATCATCAGGCCCGTACGGAAGCCGTCCTCCGAGGGCAGACTGAAGCCGCCGAGCGTGGTGGTCATCTGGGCGAGCACCACACCGACCACGGCGGCGGCGGTGGAGGTGCCCAGGGCGCGCATCAGCGTGTTGAAGCTGTTGGCGGAGGCGGTCTCGGACAGCGGCACCGTACTCATGATGAGCGCGGGCATCGCGCCGTATGCGAGGCCGACACCGGAGCTGACGACGAGGGAGACGATCAGCAGACCCCAGGCGGAGCCCATCAGCGCGAGCGACAGACCGTAGCCGGTGCCGATCACCAGGGAGCCCGTGACCAGGGTGAACTTGGGCCCGCGGGCGTTGGTGAGCTTTCCGCCGAGCGGGGAGAGCGCCATCATCATCAGGCCCGCCGGAGCCATCCAGAGGGCCATCGCCAGCATCGACTGGCCCAGACCGTAGCCGGTGGCCTCAGGCAACCTCAGGAGCTGCGGAGTGATCAGCGCCTGTGCGTACATGCCGAAGCCGACCAGGACCGAGGCGATGTTGGTGAGCAGCACGCGCGGATGAGCGGTGGTACGCAGGTCGACCAGCGGCTCGCGCGTCCGCAACTCCCAGAAGCCCCAGGACAGAAGGAGTACGGCGGCACCGGTGAACAGGCCGAGCGTGGTCGCCGAACCCCAGCCCCAGTCCGCGCCCTTGGACACCGCGAGCAGCAGGCACACCACACCACCGCCGAGGCCGAAGGCGCCCACGAAGTCGAAGCGCTGGCCCTTGGCACCGGCGGGGGTCTCGGGGACGAGGAAATAGATCATGGTGGTGACCGCGACGGCCAGGCCGGCGGCGCCCCAGAACAGCACCCGCCAGCTGGCGTACTGGGCGACCGCGGCGGCGATCGGCAGGCCGAGGCCGGCGCCGATCCCCAGGGAGGCGCTGACCAGGGCGATGGAGCCGCTGAGCTTCTCCGGCGCCATGACGTCACGCAGCAGGCTGATGCCGAGCGGCACCACGCCCATGCCGATGCCCTGCAGTCCCCGGCCCACGATCATCGGCACGACGGTCGAGGACAGCGCGCACACCACCGAGCCGATGATCAGCGGGGCACAGCACACCAGGAGCATGCGCCGCTTGCCGTGGAGGTCGCCGAGGCGCCCGCCGATCGGGCCGAAGACCGCTCCCGTCAGCAGCGTCGCGGTGATCACCCAGGAGGCGTTGGCCGCGCTGGTGTCGAGGATCGTGGGCAGCTCGGTGAGCAGCGGTGTCACCAGTGTCTGCATGATCGCGGCGACGATGCCGGCGAGCGCCAGCGTCGCGATGACGCCACCCGGGCGGGCGGCGGTCGGGGGGTTGGCCGTCAAGGGATTCCTCCGTGCGATGAACCGGTGACAGGGCATACGTCATGCACCTGGCGTGCAGCATACCTGCCCCATGCATGACACACGCCTCGTGCATGATGCACATGCCGGGTACGCTGCCTGGTCCGGTGGAGTCGGCCTGTCGGGATGGAAGGATCGCCCTGGTGGTATCCGCAACGAGGAGGTAGGCGACCGTGGAAGAGCCGACGCGCCGGGTCGAGTACGAGAACATGCTGCTCGGGCGCTACCACCATCTGAGCAAGAGCAAGGGGCGCCGCAAGGACTCCACGCTGGAGCGCAGCGCGTACATCCTCCTCAGCCGCATCCGTATCGAGGGGCCGATGTCGATCAGCGAGCTGAGCGACGCCTTCGGTCTGGACGCCTCCACCCTGCGTCGGCAGACCGCCGCCGCGCTGCGGGCCGGGCTGGTCGAGTACACCCTCGACCCGGAGGGCGGGGTGGCGCGCAAGTTCCGTATCACCGAGGAGGGCGAGCGCCGCCTGGACGAGGAGCGCGAGGGCAACGTCCGTACGCTCGCCATGGTGCTGTCCGGCTGGTCCGACGAGGACATCGCCGGGTTCGCCGACTACCTCGAACGCTTCAACACCAGCATCGAGCGCCTGCACGGCAAGCCGTGGCCGCGCCCGTAGCCGGTGTCCGCGCGCCGGGTAGCCTCGGGGGCATGCGGATCTCCGTCTCCTCGGACATGGACGAACCCGTCGCGCGCTTCCTCCTCGCGGAGTTGCGCGGCCGGGGTCACGACGTGCTGGTCCACGGCGCGCTGCGCGCCGGGGACGACCCCCGGTGGGCGGTCTGCTCGGAGGCGGCGGCGCGTGAAGTCGCCTCGGGTGTGTCGGACCAGGCCGTCGTGTGCTGCTGGACGGGCACCGGCGCGTCGATCGCCGCGAACAAGGTGCCCGGGGTACGGGCCGCGCTGTGCACGGACGCGTACACGGCCGACGGCGCCCGCCGCTGGAACGACGCCAACGTGCTGGCGATCGGGCTGCGGCTGACCTCCGAGCCGCTGCTCAAGGAGATCCTCGACGCCTGGTTCGGCGCCGAGGCCAGCCAGGACGCCGACGACCGGGAGAACGTGGCCCGCGTCGAGCGGCTCGACGTCAGCCGGGGTACCGGCCGGACCGGATGAAGACGGGTCTGGCCCACAGCGGCGGCTCGGGCGGGGCTTCCGGCGCTCCGGACGCCCTCGGCGCGGCAGTCCTGGTCGGCGCTTGTCCCGGCGGGAAACCGCGCGACGCCTCGGCGGCCCTGAGCGCCGCCACGAAGGACAGGCAGGAGTCGTACCGGTCGTCCGGGGACTTGGCCAGCGCCGTCGCCATGACCTGATCCATGGCGGGAGGCAGATCCGGGCGCCCGCCGGTCAGCGGGGGCGGCTCGTCGTACTGGTGCGCCCACAGCAGGGCCATGTCGTCGTCCCGTTGGAAGGGCGGCCGGCCGACGAGGGTCTCGTGGACGACGCAGGCGAGGCTGTAGACGTCGCAGCGGCCGTCGACGGGCTTGCCCGAGATCTGCTCCGGCGCCACGTAGTCGAGCGTCCCCACGAACTGGCCGACGCTGGTGAAGCCCGTCAGGGACAGCGACTTCTTCGTCAGGCCGAAGTCGGTGAGGTAGACGTGCTCGGGGTGGTCGCTGTCGGTTCCCTTCGCGACCAGGATGTTGCCGGGCTTCACGTCCCGGTGCACCAGACCGTGGTCGTGTGCCGCGTCGAGCGCGGAGGCGACCTGGGCGGCGATCCGGGTGGCGGTCGCGACCGGCAGCGGGCCCTCCCGGTCCAGAAGATGCCGCAGGTCGCTGCCTGCGACGTACCGCATGGCGATGTAGAGGACGCCGTCCGTCTCCCCCGCCTCGAAGACCGGCACGATGTGCGGATGGTCGATGGCGGCGGCCACCCGTGACTCGTGCGTGAAGCGGCGGCGGAACGTGTCGTTGCGGGCCAGTTCCGGTGCGAGCAGTTTCAGCGCGACCGTGCGTTCCAGGCGCAGATCCATGGCCTGGTAGACGACCGCCATGCCGCCGCGGCCGATCTCGCGTTCGATGCGGTAGCTGGCGATCTGCCGTCCGACCAGCTCGGAGGGGCGGCCCGCGTACGGCTGTGTCTCACTCATCGCGGGTCACCGGTGGGATCAGACGCGTGGGTTCGTGGTCGCTCGGCTTGTGGTCCGCCGGCCGCCGGCCGGCCGGCCGGGGGTCGTTCGCCTGGTCCTGCGCCGGTTCCCGTTCGGGTTCCCCCACGACCCTCGTCGGTTCCGGGGTCGGGGCGGCGGCCGGTGGGAACCGTCGGGCGGCCGGGGTCTCGCGCGGCCTTTCCCCCACGGCGAACGTGCTCAGCCGCGCCCCGTCGCAGTACACCCACCGCTCGTGCGCGGCGTCGAACAGCCACAGCGACTCGCCGTCGACGACGACGCCGATCCGCAGCCCCTTCGTACGGTCGTGGAAGGACTCCCCTCCCCGATGCCCGGCGGCCAGGGCCTCCGCCTCGGTGCGGTAGCGCGTCAGGGCCTCCTCGGCGCGGGCCAGCAGCGGGCGCGGGTCGGCCGTACGGGCGGGTGCGGTGCCGGCGGCGGGGGGGTCCTGGGGCACGGAGACGAGGAGGCGGCCGTCGACCCAGGCGGACCAGCCGTTGGCGCACAGGACGTGGCCCCAGTCGCCGCGCCGCTCCAGGAGCTGGACCGGCAGCAGCGCGTCGAGGGCCACGGTGGGACGGGACGGGTCGGGGTCGTCCCAGGCGGGCAGTCCGCCCGGTGGGACGACATGGGTGGGGAGGAAGCCCGGGGTCGTCATCGCGGCTACTTCCGCATCACCGCGGGTTCGCGGCGGCGCAGCAGCCGGGCGACGAGCCAGCCGAAGAGCAGCGACAGGACGACGAGCATCCCCAGGTCGAGCAGCCACACCCCCGCAGAGTGCTCGAACAGCGGGTCCGAGGTGTCGGGGACGATCCGTTCGAGGTCGATCGTGCCGGCCATCGCGGCGAACGCCCACCGCGACGGCACCAGCCACGCCAGTTGTTCTAGGACGATCGTGCCCCGCACGTCCAGCAGCGCGCCGCAGAACACGACCTGGATGATCGCGAGGAGCACCAGCAGCGGCATGGTGACCTCCTCCTTGCGGACCAGCGCGGAGACGAGCAGACCGAGCATCATCGCGGTGAACGCGAGCAGCGCCACGGCCACCGTGATCTCGACCAGGGGCGGCAACAACACGCCTTCGCCGCCGGGGGCGTTGAGATCGACGCCGAGCAGGGCGACCAGGGTCAGGACGACCGCCTGGAGGACGGTGACGGTGCCGAGGACGACGACCTTGGACATCAGATAGGCGGATCTGGACAGGCCCACGGCCCGTTCGCGCCGGTAGATCACCCGTTCCTTGACCAGTTCGCGCACGGCGTTCGCCGCGCCCGTCAGCACGCCGCCCACGCACAGGATGAGCAGCGCGTTCATGGCGGTCTCCCGGTCCAGCGTGCTCCCCGCGAGCGCCCTGGCCATGGCGCCCATCACGAAGGGCAGGGCGATCATGATGACCAGGAAGGTGCGGTCGGCGCCGAGCGCGGCGGCGTACCGGCGCACGAGCGTGCTCAGTTGGGCGCCCCAGCTCTGTGGCTTGGGCGGCGGTGCCACGGCGATCGGCTCCAGGTCGGGCGGATACGGCTGCCCCGGGGAGGCGGTGACGTACTGACGCTGGAAGGGCGAGTCGCGGTACTCCCCCGCCCAGTCCCGTTCCTGGTCCCGCTCGAAGGCCTCGAAGGCTTCCGGCCACTGCTCGAACCCGAAGAAGGCGAGGGTGTCGTCCGGGGGCCCGTAGTAGGCGACCTTTCCGCCGGGCGCGAGGACGAGGAGGCGGTCGCAGACGTCGAGGCTGAGGACGCTGTGCGTGACGACGATGACCGTGCGGCCGTCGTCGGCGAGGCCGCGCAGCATGTGCATCACCGAGCGGTCCATGCCGGGGTCGAGACCGGAGGTCGGTTCGTCCAGGAACAGCAGCGAGGGCTTCGTCAGCAGTTCCAGGGCGACGCTGACCCGCTTGCGCTGGCCGCCGGAGAGGCTGTGGATGGGCTGGGCGGCGCGTTGTTCGAGGCCCAGTTCGCGGATCACCTCGTCCACTCGCGCCTGCCGCTCGGCCTTCGCGGTGTCCTGCGGGAAGCGGAGTTCGGCGGCGTAGGTGAGGGCCCTGCGGACGGTCAGCTGGGCGTGCAGGATGTCGTCCTGCGGGACCAGGCCGATGCGCTGGCGCAGTTCGGCGTAGTCGCGGTAGAGGTCGCGGCCGTCGTAGAGGACCGTGCCGCTGTCGGCGGGGCGCTGACCGGTGAGGGCGTTCAGGAGGGTGGACTTGCCGGCGCCGCTCGGGCCGACCACGGCGAGGAGGCATTTCTCGCCGACCGGAAACGACACCTTGTCGAGGAGCGTCTTCCGGCCGCGGTCGACGGCGACGGTCAGTTCCTGGACGTCGAGGGAGACCTCGCCGGTGTCGACGTACTCCTGGAGTTCGTCGCCGACCAGGGAGAACGCGGAGTGCCCGATGCCGACGATGTCACCGGGAGTGACCGGCGCCTGGTCGACGGGCGTGCCGTTGAGGAAGGTGCCGTTGTGGCTGCCGAGGTCGACGATCTCGTAGGTGCCCTCCGGCCGCGCCCGCAGCTCGGCGTGCCGTCGGGAGACGACGAGGTCGTCGATGACCAGGTCGTTGTCGGCGGCGCGGCCGATCCGGACGGTCCGCTCGGGCAGCGGACGGACGCTGGTGGGCTGCCGGAAGGTGCCGGTGGAGGCGGGGTGGAAGACCCCGGAGGGGCGCTCGGGGGCGAGGCCGGTGAGTACCACCCGGGGGCCGTCGGGGAGGCTCCCGAAGTGGATGACGGTGCCCGGGCCGACGTCCCACTCGTGGACGCGCCGGCCGTCGGCGTAGGTGCCGTTGGTGCTGTTCTCGTCCGCGATCGTCCAGTGGCCGGCCTCGGCCCGGAGCACCGCGTGGTGCCACGAGACCCGGTCGTCGTCGAGGACGACGTCGCTCAGCGGGTCGCGCCCCACGTGGTAGGCGTGGCTCGGGGTCATCACGGTGGAGCCCGACTCGGTTTCCAGCACGAGTTCGGGTGGAGTCGGTGCGAGGGACCGCTCTGCCATGCCGAAAATTCTACCGATTCACCCCGATATGCGCCCGGCCGCTCCGGCGCGGACCGGCGGACCACGGCGATCCCGGGCCCGGGGGGGTCAGGCAGCGGGAGCGGCGATTCTCTGGGCGATGCGCTGCATGCGCACGGCGTCGACGGACTCCGCGAGCAGCTCGTACTCCGTGGTGTCGTCGTTGGTGGCGATCCGGACCAGGTTCCCTGCCGCCAACTCCTCGGCGACCAGCACCTGTTGTCCGTCGTCGGTGGACCAGGCGCGCAGCAGGCTCGGCACGTCCGGTACGGTGTCGGCGACCGGAACGACCGCATTCGGGGGGAAGTTCGGGTTCTCGGGTCGCGGGTCGAGGCGCTCGGCGATCCATAACGCGCGGTCGCGCATCCACCACAGCGCCAGCGCCAACGTGGGGGCGCGATAGGTACCGAGGGGGACGCCGACGCGCCGGCCGCCGCACCAGCCGTACGCGGTGACATGGCACAGGAATTCGTCGTGCACGCTTCACTCCCCCGATCGCACCGCCGATGTCCGCCCGGTCCCATTCGCCGCGCGGACCCGCTCCCGCCTCACAGACTTGCTGGTCGTGCGCACTCCGACGACAAGATCGTCACGCACAGTGACGTGAGGAACGCGCATGGGTGCGCGTTCGTTCATGACTCAATCGCCCTGTCACTCGAGTATCGCCACTCCTGACACTCTGTCACCATGCCAATTCGGCCAGTCTCCTGGCATATGCGAGGGCGCGATTGGCCGAAACGGCTCGAAGGGCCCTCCGACCGGGCCTTCCTCGGCATGACCTCCGAGGTGATCGACGCCCTCCGGCAGGTCCGGGCGTCGTATGCGGTGCCGGAACGAGGAGGCAGCAGTCGACTCCGCACCCGGTCACCGCCCCATACGTATGTCCTCGACGGAGGGTTCAACGATCATGCCCGCGGCTCAAGACCGCCCAGACCGCTACGAGACCACCGTCGCCCGCTGTCTCCAGGCCTGGAACACGGGTGGCGGGGAGGCGCCGGCCGAGGCGGTCGCCGCCTGGGCCGCCGACGGCGGCTACACCGACCCGCCGGCCGACGTGCGCGGGCACGCGGAGATCGCCGCCCTGATCACGGCGGCCCGGGAACGGTTCCCCGGCCCGGCCTTCCACCTGGTCACGGCCGTCGACGGACACCACGACACCGCCCGCTTCGGTTGGGAGCCGGTGGACGAGGCGGGCCGCGGCGCCCCGGGCGCCGGGTTCGACGTGATCACGCTCGACGCCGAGGGCCGTATCCGCGGCGTGTACGGCTTCCTGGACCGGGTGCCCGCGGCGGCGTAGCCGTCGGGGTGCCGGAACCCGCCGCCTCGCGATGAGTTTCTCCGCTCCCGGTGGTCTCTTGTTCGTAGAGCACCACCGGGAGCGAGGACGACACCATGAGCACGCTCGACGAACAGTTCACGGCTCAGCTGCGCAAGAGCCCCGCCAAAGGCGGCTGGACCTACCTCGTGTGGCCCGGGTCCGCCGCCTTCTTCGGCACCCGCGGCCCGGTCAAGGTACGCGGCACCATCGACGGCCATCCCTTCCGCAGCTCCTTCATGGCCCTGGGCGACGGCACCCACAAGCTGCCCGTCAAGGCCGATGTACGCAAGGCGATCGGGAAGGAGGCGGGCGCGTCGGTGACCGTACGGCTGGAGGAGCGGATCGAGGGCTGGATCATCAGCCCTTGCCCTCGATGATCGCGTCGATGCGGGCCAGCTCGTCCGCCTCGAAGTCGAGGCGGGAGACGGCGCCCACACTGTCCTCGATCTGCCGGGCGCTGCTCGCGCCGACGAGCGCCGAGGTGACCCGGCCGCCGCGCAGCGTCCAGGCCAGCGCCAGCTGGGCCAGGGTCTGGCCGCGGGACTTGGCGACCTCGTCCAGCGCGCGCAACCGGCCCACCAGGTCCTCGGTGACGGCCTCGGAGTTCAGGAAGGGGCTGTCGCTCGCGGCGCGCGAACCCTCCGGGATGCCGTCGAGGTAGCGGGAGGTCAGCAGACCCTGCTCCAGCGGGGAGAAGACGATGGAGCCGACCTGGAGTTCGTCGAGGGCGTCGAGCAGGCCCTCGCTCTCGGGGCGCCGGTCGAGCATCGAGTAGCGCGGCTGGTGGATGAGGAGCGGGGTGCCCAGCTCGCCCAGGATGCGCGCGGCCTCACGGGTCTGCTCGGCCGAGTAGTTGGAGACGCCGACGTACAGCGCCTTGCCCTGCTGAACCGCCGAGTGCAGCGCGCCCATCGTCTCCTCCAGCGGAGTCTCCGGGTCGAGGCGGTGCGAGTAGAAGATGTCGACGTAGTCCAGGCCCATGCGCTTCAGGCTCTGGTCGAGCGAGGAGAGCACGTACTTGCGGGAGCCCCACTCGCCGTACGGGCCGGGCCACATCAGATAGCCGGCCTTGGTGGAGATGACCAGCTCGTCGCGGTACGGCGCGAAGTCGGCCCTGAGGGCCTCGCCGAGGGCGGACTCGGCGGAGCCGGGCGGCGGGCCGTAGTTGTTGGCCAGGTCGAAGTGGTTGACGCCCAGGTCGAAGGCGCGGCGCAGGATCGCGCGCTGCGTCTCGACGGAACGGTCGGGGCCGAAGTTGTGCCACAGGCCGAGCGAGAGCGCGGGCAGTTTCAGACCGCTGCGTCCGGTGCGCCGGTAGGGCATGTCCGCGTAGCGGTCGGGGTGTGCGGTGTACAACGCGACTCCAGAGAGGTTGGCACGGTGGGACCGGAGTCCCTGAGAACCGGTGTCCACTCTTTCGCGATCTGGGGGCATTGGTCCAACAGAAGAATCCGATGGGATTCAGCACCTACGCTTCTCAGTCATGGAACTCCGTCATCTCCAGCACTTCGTCGCGGTCGCCGAGGAGGAGCACTTCACCCGGGCAGCCGAGCGACTGCTGGTCTCCCAGTCGGGTCTGTCCGCCTCCGTACGCGCCCTGGAGCGCGAGCTGCAGACACCGCTGTTCGTGCGCACGACCCGCCGGGTGATGCTCACGCCGGCCGGGCGGGCGCTGCTGACCGAGGCGGAGCGGATCCTGGCGCAGGTGCGGTCGGCCCGTGAGGCGGTGGCCGCCGTGCAGGGCGTCCTGCGCGGGATGCTCGCGCTCGGGTCCGAACAGTGTGTCGCGGGGCTGCATGTGGCGGGGCTGCTCGCCTCATTCCGTCGCCTGCACCCGGATGTGGAGATCTGTCTGCGGCAGGCGGGCTCGGGCGCGCTCGCGGAGGAGGTCGCGAGCGGGCGGCTCGACCTGGCGTTCGCCGTGCGGACGGCCCAGGAGGACACCGACCAGCTGCGGGTCGTACCGCTGTCCAGCGAGCCGATGACCGTCCTGTGCCACCCCAGCCACCGCCTCGCGGCCGTCGGCGCCCCCGTGACTCCGCAGGAGCTGGGCGGCGAGGTCTTCGTCGACTTCCACCCGGACTGGGGCCCGCGCCGCACCACCGACGCGGTCTTCGCCGCCGCGGGTGTGCGCCGGGCCGTCGCCCTGGAGGTCAACGACGTGCACAGCCTCCTCGAACTCGTCGACGAGAACCTCGGCATCGCCGTCGTCCCGCGCCACTTCCGCCACAAGCGCGACTCCCTCACCGCCCTCGCGGTGAAGGGCACCGGCGAGACCGTGTACGAGACGGTCGCCCTGCTGCCGCCCCCGCAGGCCACGAGCCCGGCGGCCCGAGCCCTGATGGGACTGCTCGACCCGCCGGTCGCGTGTCCCGAGGTCAGCCGGTGACGGGCGCCCACCGGTGCTTCGAGGTGTCGTACTCGTAGCGCGGCACTCCCTTGATCCCGGTCGTGCGGAAGGGGCGGCCGTCGTCGTCGATCCGGACCGTGCCGGTACGGCCCTCGGAGGACCACTCCAGTTCCAGGTACCAGCGGCAGTCGCAGGTCACCGTCTGCGCGCTGACCCTCAGGACCTCCGGGTCCCCGGCCGACACACTGTACGGAAACCGCACGGCGGGGATCGGTATGTCCAGGTCGGCACCGTCGACCGGGCGGGCGATCGGCCGGTCCTTGTCCAGGTCGACGTCGAAGTACCGAGGGCTGACCCGTCCTCCGCAGCCCTGGTCCATCGCGTAGACGTTGCCCCCGGCGGGAGCCGTGCGTCCGACGACGCGCACCCGCAACGCCGTCAGGACGACGGCCGCGGACTTCCGCCCCTGCACCGTGATCTCCACGATCGTGTTCCGCCCGTGTACCGCCTGCTGCGTCGCGGCCCAGGCGCCCGCGTCCTGCGGCGCCGGTGGCGGGGGCACCTCCTTCGGCGGCTTGGCGATGACGTAGTCGTGACCGCAGCCGAGCAGCCAGAGCTGGGAATTCGCCGTCCAGGTGAGGGGCGCTCCGGTGGCCGGGGCCCGGCGCTCCGCGGGGTCGTCGTCCTTCGTGGGGCTGCTTCCGGGCTCGGTGGGTGTGGGTGTGTCCGAAGGGGTCTTCGTGGTGTCCGCCGGTGAGGGGGACGGGCTCGTGGGGGCGGTCGACGGTCGCTGGGCTCCTGATGTCGTACGGGATGGTGCCGGGTCGCCGCCCCGCACGGTGCTGTCGGCCGGGGGACGGCCGGACGGCAGGGCGGCGAGGCTGCCCAGAGTGGCGAGGAGCACCGCGGCGACGGCCGCGCCGACGAGGGTGCGTCGACGGCGGTGCCAGGGGCGCCGGGGCGGGGCCGGGGCCGCGGTCAGTCGGACCGAGGGGTCCTGCGCGGGAACCGACGAGCCCGGTTCGGCGGCGTCTACGGGTCGCGGCGGTTCGCCCGGCTGAGCGGGATCGGTGGGACCGGTGGTATCAGTGGGACCGGCGGTATCAGTGGGACCGGCTAGCTCGGCGGGATCGGCTGATTCGGCCGACTGCACCGTTTCGGCCCGCCGGCCCGCCTCCGTCGTCGTCGAGGAACCCGCCCCTGCCCCGGCCGTCCGTGTCTTCTGCCGCGCCGCCACCGCCGACAGCCACAGCCGGTGCAGTTCCAGCCGCTCCTCCCCCGTCGCTCCGCAGAGCGCGGCGAAGCGCTCGATGGGCGCGAAGTCGAGAGGGACGGTGTCCCCCGCGCAGTAGCGGTGCAGCGTGGAGGTGTTCATGTTGAGGCGGCGGGCCAGTTGGCCATAGCTCCGGTCCGTGCGTTCCTTGAGCCGCGTGAGCGACGCCGCGAACTCCTGGACGTCATCCGGTGCTGCCGACACTGTTCCCCCGGGTTCTCCCCGCCCCGGGACGGCATCCCAGGACTCCATATAAGGGCACGTCACAAGGGCTGGGATGGTTCCATGGCCGTGAATCGGGCGCCGGCCGTTGCGGCCGCACCCGATGACGGCCGATGCTCTTGGTGTCGCACCGACCAGGCCGGACGGACCATCCGGCGTCGGCGACGAAGAGACACCTCGCACTCATCCACACACTCATTCACGGGGGACACCCATGCCCAAGCGCACCCGAGCAGGCGCACTCACCGCACTCGTCGTCGCGGGTCTCACCGCGGGCTCCGCACTCGCCGCGGGCGCCGTACCGGCGGCCGCCGCGAAGGCGAGCAGCGCACCGAAGTTCCTGTCGGCGTCCGAACTCCCGCCGCACCCCTCGTCATCCTGGACCGCGGGCAGGATCGAGGACGGCGTCCCCGAGGAGTTGCAGTACTGCCTGGGCGACGCGCTCCTGGCGTACGACGGCCGCCACCGCTCGTTCCGAACGGACCTGGACACCGGTGCCAGGCAGCTCGTCGTGGTCGCCGGCAGCGCCGGCAAGGCCAAGGCTCTCGCCACGCGGCTCAACAAGGACTTCCGGGAGTGCGTGAGCGAGTCCTCCGACCCGGACGTCGAGGCCGAGTACCGGGACCTCGGGACGCTCCCCGTCGAGGAGGGCGCCCACGTCCACGGTGTGGCCACCGTCGCGTCCTGGGGGGCCATGGACATCCGGCTCCTGTCGGTGGGCCGGGACGGCCGGACGGTCACCGTCGTGGACTGGGGGCAGATGGGCGGCTTCAAGGACGCACCGGTCAAGGCCTTCAAGAAGACGACGACCACCGCCGTCAACAAGCTCCACTGACCGCAGACCACCGCGAGAAGCGTGGCCGCCCGCCCGCGCGAGGGGGGTCGGTCGGGCGGCCACGCGACAACCCCGGGGCATCACCCTGCCCCGGGGCGACGGCAGGACCACCGAACTGGTCGTCGACATGACCCGCCACTTCAAGATCTGCCACATCGGCACGAAGGGCGCCGCCGGAAGCTGACGCGTTCCCCGCGGCGCGCGTCGGGGAGCGGTGCGGGCACGGCCCCGATGCCCGATGGTGGACGTATGGATGTGAAGGACGTTCTCATCGACGCGTTCGGGCGGATCAAGGAGGAGGTCCACGCCGCCGTGCACGGACTGTCCCCGGCGGACCTCCACGCCCGCCCCGCTCCCGACGCCAACTCCGTCGCCTGGCTGGTCTGGCACCTCACCCGGATCCAGGACGACCATGTGGCCGACGCCTCCGGGCTCGCCCAGGTCTGGCCGTCCCAGGGCTGGGAGAAGCGCTTCGGGCTCGGTCTGCCGGCCCGCGACACGGGCTACGGACACAGCCCGGCGCAGGTCGCCGAGGTACGGGTCGCCTCGGGCGACCTGCTGACCGGTTACCACGACGCCGTGCACGAACAGACGCTGGAGTTCGTGCGCGGCCTCGTGGCCGACGACCTGGACCGGATCGTGGACGAGCGGTGGACGCCGGCCGTCACCCTCGGCGTACGCCTGGTCAGTGTCCTGGCCGACGATCTCCAGCATGTCGGCCAGGCCGCGTACGTACGGGGGTTGGTCCAGCGCGACGACCGCTAGGACCGCTGGGACCGCTGGGACCGCTGGGACCGCTGGGACCGCTGGGACCGCTAGGAGGCGGACGCGTAGCCCGGCAGGACGACGTCCTGGATGAGGGCGTTGCGCTCGTCGAACGGGATGAAGGCGCTCTTGAGGGCGTTGACGGTGACCGTGCGCAGGTCGTCGAGGGTCCAGTCGGCCTCCTCGACGAGCAGGGTCATCTCCCGGGTCATGGTGGTACCCGACACCAGACGGTTGTCGGTGTTGAGGGTGACGCGGAAGCCGAGGTCCCGCAGGGCCGTGATCGGGTGCTCGGCGATGGAAGTGGCGGCGCCGGTCTGGAGGTTGGAGGTGGGGCACATCTCCAGGGCGACACGGCGGTCGCGGACCCAGGAGGCGAGGCGGCCGAGCTTGCCGTCGACGATGTCCTCGGTGATGCGGACGCCGTGGCCGATGCGCTCGGCGCCGCAGACCTGGAGGGCCTGGTGGATGCTGGGCAGGCCGTGGGCCTCTCCGGCGTGGATGGTGAAGGGGACGCTCTCCCGGCGCAGGTGCTGGAAGGCGGCCAGGTGGTCGGCGGGCGGGAAGCCGTCCTCGGCGCCCGCGATGTCGAAGCCCACGACGCCGGCGTCCCGGAAGGCCACCGCCAGGTCGGCGGCCTCGCGGACGCGGTCGAACATGCGCATCCCGCACAGCAGCGTGCCGACGCGGACCGGGGTGCCCTGGGCCGCCGCCTTGGCCATACCGGCGGCCAGGCCCTCCTGCACGGTCTCGACGACCTCGGAGAGTGCCAGCCCGCCGCCCACCATCAGCTCGGGGGCGTAGCGGACCTCGCCGTAGACGACGCCGTCCTCGGCCAGGTCGAGCACGTACTCCTCGGCGGTGCGCAGCAGGCCCTCGCGGGTCTGCAGCACGGCGAGGGTGTGCTCGAAGGTGGCTATGTAGCGCACCAGGTCACCGGAGTTGGCGGCCTCGTAGAACCAGGCGGCGAGGGCCTCCGGGTCGGTCTCCGGGAGGGCGTGACCGGCCTCCGCCGCGAGTTCCACGAGTGTGGCGGGGCGCAGACCGCCGTCGAAGTGGTCGTGCAGGACGGCCTTGGGGAGGCGGCGGATGGTGTCGGCGTCGATGCGGGGCACGGTCATGGCGTTCGTTCCTCGGAAGGTGGTGCGGTGGTTGGGGTGGGGACAGAGGGTCGGGTGGCTCAGCCGGTGGCGGGCTGGAGGAGGTCCCAGCGGTTCCCGTACAGGTCCTCGAAGACGGCGACCGAGCCGTACGGCTCGTGGCGCGGCTCCTCCAGGAACCTGACGCCCGCGGCCCGCATCCGGGCGTGGTCGCGGGCGAAGTCGTCGGTGTGCAGGAAGAAGCCCACGCGTCCGCCGGTCTGGTCGCCGACCCGGCCGCGCTGGGCCTCGTTCTTGGCCCTCGCGAGCAGCAGTCCGCCACCGCGCCCGTCGCTTCCCGGTTCGACGACGACCCAGCGGCTGCCGTCGGGCCTCGATTCGTCCTCGACGAGCCGGAAGCCGAGCGCCTCCGTGTAGAAGCGGATCGCCTCGTCGTAGTCGTCGACCACGAGGGTGACCAGGGCCATGCGTCTCATCGGGGCCTCTCGGGTGGGGCGCGAACCGTGCGGAGATCGCACGGAGAGCGTGCGGTGATCGTCCGAGGCTCGCTCGGGGTTCCCGGGAGGTTATACGTAACACGCGCCGGACGGCAAATGGCATTTTTGTCGTACGTCGCGGGGGGTGCCCGCAGGGCACGGCTGAGGCCCCCCGCCGCGCGGGGGGCCTCAGGATCAGGGAGGGCCGGAGCCCGGGATCACTCGCCCGGCCCCGCCTTGCGCAGGGCGGCGATGCAGGTGTGGAGGGCCTGCTGGAGCTCCTCCAGGCGCTGGAGCATGTCGTCCTCGTAGATGGCGTCGAGGTCGACGGCGTCGTCCAGGGTCAGCTCCTCGAAGACCTTGGTCGCCTTCTGGAGGCTGCTGTAGAACTTCGTACGGCGTTCCTGGACCCGCAGCTCGGGGTCGGCCTGCACGGTCTGGACGACGAGTTCCTTGACGGTGTCGTACGCCTCCGTCGCCCACTCTCCGGTGTCCTCGTCGTCGTCCAGCTCGTCGATGAGGGACAGGTGCCGCTCGGCTTCGGCGCGCAGTTCGGCGGTGGCGTCGATGACCTGGCCGGCCGGGGTCTTGACCTGACCGTTCTCCACGATCTGCCGGACGTAGCCGATCCGGCTGGCCGCCTGGGTCTCGCTCGCGACGGCCTTCTTCAGCTCGTCGGTGCGGGCGATGTCGCGGGCCAGTTCCGTCTGGAGGGAGGGGTCCTCCTTGAGACGGTCGAGGAGGGCGGTGCGGGCCGCCTGCGCGGTGGAGGGGTCGGCGAGGATCGCGGCGCGCAGCGCGGTGGGGTTCTCGGCGACCTCCAGCGCCTTGGTCGGGCGGATGCCCTCGGCCTCGGCCGCCGCCGTGATCGCGGTGCCGCGGTCGGAGGTCGCACCGGACCGGGAGCTGTAGTACGACAGCCAGACGTCCGAGTCCGGGAGGTCGATCTCCTCGCCGGGGGTGAGCGCCTCGAAGTGCGGGACCATGCCGTCGTCGGCCGCCTTGTCCCACGCCTTGTAGTACCGCATGACCCGCTCCGGCGAGCAGCCGGCCAGCTCCGCGAACCGCTTCGCCGACACCTTCGGCGTCTCACCCGCCGCCTCCCCGCCGGGCCGCACACTGCGCGCCACCTTCAGCGCGAAGGCCCAGCCTCCGGTGCGCGCGTACACCCCGAACTCCCGGGCGTCGCGGGCGACCTGCTCGTGCACGGCGTCGACCGGCGCGTCGCCGCCGGGCGCCTGCGCGGGAACACCGGCGGGCGCCTGCGCGGCGACCTCGTCGACGGATGGCTGCGCGGCCACCTCGGCGGACGCCGGCGCGGCCACCTCGGCGGAGGGCTCCGCGGAAGCCTCCTCGCCGGAGGGCTGCGCCGGCACCTCGACGCCGGACGTGCTCTCGCGGGCCTGCCCCTCGGCCGCGCCGGGCTCGACCCAGAACTCCTCGTCCCGCGACGGCGCTCCGCCGGTCGCGGGCGTCTCGTCGGCGGGCGGTACGGCCGATGCGGAGTGGGCGGTGGCTACGCTCACGGGTGACTCTCCCGGGTGGTGACGAACGGCAGGGGCAGAACTGGCAGCCTATATGAACCTGTTGGTGTCGCTTTGCCCTGACGCCTCGCCTCGGTGCACGGCGTTCAGCCGGGCCACCTCCTGCGCCGTGAGCCGGAGGGCACCGGCGGCGATGTTCTCGGCCAGGTGGTCCGGGTTTCCCGTGCCGGGGATGGCGAGGACGTGCGGCCCCTGGTGGAGGGTCCAGGCGAGCCGGATCTGGGCGGGCGTGGCGTCGTGGGCGCGGGCGACGGCGAGCAGTTCGTCGTCGTGCGCGGTGCTCGCGCCCTCGGGTCCCGCTTCGCCGGCGATCGCGTAGAACGGTACGAACGCGATGCCCTGTTCACCGCAGATACGGAGCACGTCGTCGGCGGCGGGGTCCGGGCCGCGCAGTCCGTACTGGTTCTGGACGCAGACCACCGGTGCGATCGCCTGGGCCTCCGCGAGGTGCCGGGGTTCGACGGCGGAGATCCCGAGATGCCGGATGAGCCCGGCCTCGCGCAGCTCGGCCAGCGCGCCGAAGTGCTCGGCGATGGAGTCCTGCCGCATCCGGCGCAGATTGACGACATCGAGATGGTCGCGGCCCAACTGCCGCAGGTTCTCCTCGACATGGCCGCGCAACTGGTCGGGGCGCGCGGCCGTGCCCCACTCCCCCGAGTACTCGCGGTGCGGCCCGACCTTGGTGACGACGACCAGGTCGTCCGGGTAGGGCCCGCCCAGTGCGCTGTTGATCAGCTCGTTGGCGGAGCGCAGGGAGGAGAAGTAGAAGGCGGCCGTGTCGATGTGGTTGACGCCCAGCTCGACGGCGCGCCGCAGCACGGAGATCGCCCCCTCGCGCCCCCTCGGCGTCCCGAGATGGAAGGCGGCGCTGCCGGTGAGCCGCATCGCACCGAGACCGACACGGTTGACCGGCAGGTCGCCCAGCGTCCACGTGCCGGCGGCGGTCGCGGTGATCGTCTCCGAGGTCATCACCGCAGTCTCGCACGCGCCGGGCACGGGGGTACGGCCGTGGCCGGCCGCACCCCCGGCGGAAGTCAGGTGCATGACATCCAGAATATGCCGGTGTCAGCAGTACAGGTTGCCGCCCGCCGAGGTGCCGAGGATCTGGACGAACCGCTGATACGCGCTCACCCGGCTCTGCACCTGGGCGGGGTTCTTGCCGTCGCACTCCAGCGAGCCGTTGATGCTGCGGATCGTGTGCCCGAAGCCGGCGCCGTTGACCATCGCGTTGTGGCCGGTCATGGTGCCGGGGCCGGTCTGCGTGTTCCAGTACCACAGGGCGGTCTTCCAGGCGACGGCCGCGTCGTTCTGCACCAGCCAGGGGTTGCCCAGGAGGTTCAGGCCGAGCGCGTCGCCGGCCGCCTTGTAGTTGAAGTTCCAGCTGAGCTGGATGGGGCCGCGCCCGTAGTAGGCCGCCTGTCCGGCCGGGCAGCCGTACGACTGGCTCCAGTCGCAGTAGGTGGGGTAGTTGGCGGTGTTCTGCTCGACGATGTGGACGAGTCCGCCGGTCTCGTGGTTGACGTTGGCGAGGAAGGCGGCGGCCTCCTGCTTCTTGACGGTGTCGCTGCCGGTGGTGGCGAACGCCGGGTAGGCGCTCATGGCCGCCCGCAGCCCGCTGTACGTGTAGAACGAGTTCCGGTTCGGGAACATCTGCTGGAACTGCGCCTCGCTCACCACGAAGCCGGAGGGGTTGGTGGGGCCGTTCTCGCAGGCGTACGGCTCCCAGTACCAGGTGCTGATGGTGGGGTCGTACCCCGGGTTGTCGTGCTCGGCGATGTACGCCTTGCCGTCGGTGTAGCGCACGATGTCGCCGGTGACGTAGGACCGGCCGGCCGTCCAGCTCGCGTAGCTCGAACAGGGGGCGGCCGACGCGCTCTGGGCGGGCAGCAGCAAGGGGGTGGAACCGCCAATGACCAGCGCGGTCAGTACGGCGGAGATACGACGCCTCGACACGGGACCAACTCCTTCGTGGAGCACGGCCGCACCCGGGCAAGGGCCCGAAGGGCATGACTGGGACAGAACCTCGCGCGCACGCGCCGGCGGGACCGGCCACGGCGTGGGGGCGGCCGTGGTGGGGGGTGTGGGGCACACTCAACCGCGTTGGTCTGTACCAGTCAAGGGTGTAGACCAGTCGACTCGTTTGACACGAGGTCAGGTCAGTCGTCGGGGCAGCCGAGCCAGTAGCCGAAGCCGCGCCGGGTATGGATCAGCGCGGGTTCCTCCTGATCGGTCTTGCGCCGGAGCCTGGCCACGAGTTTCTCGATCGCGCCGTGCGCGCGGTACTCGCCCCAGACGTGCCGACCGATCTGCTCCTTGGACAGCACCCGTTCCGCGTTCGCCAGCAGATACCGCAGCAGCCGGTACTCGGCGGGCGTGAGGCACAGCGGCCTGGTGCCGCGCCGCGCCTCGCACGCGGCGTCGTCCAGGACCAGGTCGCCATAGCAGGGCATGCCCTCGGGCCGTTCGGGGCCGCCCCGGCCGCGCAGCAACGCCCGGGCGCGGTCGAGGACTTCGGCGATGCGTACGGGCTTGACGACGTAGTCCTCGTCGCCGGGCCGCAGGCCGGGAAGCAGGTCGTGGAGGGTGTCGCAGGTGGTGAGGAACAGCAGCGCGGGCCGGTCCGCAGGCGCGCCGCGCCGGCCCCGCCCGAAGCGCTCCGGGTCCGGCAGCGCGGCGTCCCAGACGGCGAGGTCGTACCCGCCATGGGCGATCCGCAGGGCCCCCTCGGCGCCGGTGACCGCCGTCGCGACCCGGTATCCGGCCAACTCCATGGTGGTGGCGAGGAGTTCGGTGACATCAAGGTCGTCGACGACCAGCAGGACGTGCTGCGCGGTGCCGCGCGGCGACGACGGTTTCCCGGTGAGCAGACTGCGCATGACAAGACCGTTCGCGTAGGGCTTGCGTGGGGGGATCGCGCGGCGCGCCGTATCAGTCGGCGGGCCGGGGCTCGACGACCATCTCGGCGTGTTCGACGAAGTCGTCGACCAACCGGTTGAAGAGGTGGGCGAGTTGCCGCAGGTCCTCCGTCGACCACTCGTCCAGCACCGCCCCGATGCCCCGGCGGCTGGCCTCCCTGACGCGGTCGAAGGCCGCGAGACCGGCGTCGGTGATCTGGACGCGCTGCGCCCGGCGGTCCTCCGGGTCCGGGACGCGGACGACATAGCCGTCGCTCTCCAACTGCCTCAGCTGCCGGGTGACATGGGACGCCTCCACGGACAGCCGGACCGCGAGCACCCCCGGGCGCAGCGGCTCGCTCTCGGCGATGTGCCGCAGGATCGACACGGAGGCACGGTCCAGGGACAGTCCGCTGTCGGACATCAGACGCTCGTGCTGACGAGACCGGCCGGCCAGATACGCGACACGGGTGAGCAACCGCTCGATCTCGGTCACGTCCGCGAGGGCGGCCGCTTCGGTGGGGCGCGGTGTGGACATGCGGCCACCGTAGCAGACATTTGCCTAAGTCAAGCAACGTTGCAGGGGTCGCCCCACACGCGTCGGCGCCCCGGACGACACCTGGTCGTCCGGGGCGCCGGCGTACGGGAGTCGGGTCCTCGTGTCAGCCGAGCTTCAGCTGGTCCGTGCCGTGCCCGATGTGCGCGACGACCAGCCCGGCGCCGGACACCTCCGCGTACTCGGCGGTGTGGTGACGGAAGACGCCGCCCGCCTCGGGCCCCCTGCGGGCCTCGACCGTCCAGCGCAACTCGTGGAAGAAGAACCAGTCGTCGAAGTGCTGCTTGACGACCTCGATCTCCCGGACCTCGTAGTGGGCGTAGAACTCCTCCAGGTGGGCCCTCAGTTCGTCCTTGGTGTGCAGTTCCACCAGGGTGCCGACACCCGCCGCGTAGTCCCGCACGCCCGTCTGGATCTCGGGGTGGGCGCGCTCGACGATCGCGTCCACATCGCCCTTGCGATAGGCGTCGAGCAGCGCGTCGTGCACCCTGGCCACGGCGAACCTGCTGGCCAGCGCCCCGTCGGCCGGGTCGCCCGGCAGCGACTCGCGCTGCGTACGGCCCCAGAAGAGCTCGCCGGTGATGCCCTCGGAACCCATCGTCGGGAACAGCACGATGATGGGACGCTCGCTCTCGGCACCGGTGTTCTTGTCACGCCCCCGGCCCGAGCCGCTCACGAACGTGTACCAGGAGGTGTTGATCTCCGCCACGGGCCGGATCCCGACCACGGCGGCGAACCGGTGCATGTTGCGGTAGCTGCTCTCGATGGCCTCGTACGTGTCGACGATCCGCTGCGTCGGAATCTCCTTGCCCTCTTCGAGGGTCGGGACGACGGTGTACGCGTAGGGCCCGCTCGGCGCGAGCGTCGCCAGGATGTCCTCGACGATGTCGACGTACTCGGCCTTGACGTGCTTCCAGGCGACCGCCGAGGTCTGCACCTGGAGGTCCGATGTGACGAGGAGATCCTCGACCTTGGCCCGGTCTTTCATGGTCTTTCTCCTTACGGGGCAGAACGCCCCGGTGGGGGGTGGAGCGAACCGTCGCTCGTGGAGCCGCCGGGGGCGCGGCCCCGACGATCACATGCAAGCGCAGCGGCCTGACCGCTTGCGCCCTGCGACCTGACATCGGACCGACGTGGCGCAGGTCACACCCACGGCGCCCGCGCCCAGGGGTCCGGCCGAGTCCATGGAGGTCGAGGCGAGATCGTGGACGAGGACGAGGTGATCCGCCGGCCCCGACGATGTGATCTTTGGGGCCGGAGCCGGGGAGAATCACCCCATGACCACGTCACCGCACCCCCTCGTCGTCCAGGCGCGCAGACTCGCCGCCGAGGTGCTCGCGCCTCAGGCGGAGCGCGTCGACCAGGAGGGGGTACCCGCGAGCAGTATCGAGGCGATCAAGCGGTCGGGGCTGCTCGGAGTGAGCGCGCCGGTGGCCTACGGCGGGTCGGGCGCCCCCCATTCCGTGGCACGGGAGACCGCCGAGATCCTGGCGGGGGCCTGCTGCTCCACGTGGTTCGTGCAGACCCAGCACTACACACCCGTACTGACCCTGGTGAAGAGCGAACTCCCCGCCCGCGAGAGCCTGTTGGGGAAGCTGGCCACCGGCGAACTGCTGTCCGGCGTCGCCTACGCGCATCTGCGACGGTACCCGCAGGTGCCGGTCCGTGCCGTGCCGAAGCGTGGTGGCTGGCGGTTCCACGGCACGGTCCCCTGGTACACCGGGTGGGGGCTCAACGATGTGATGCTGCTGGCCGGCGTGACGGACGCCGACGAGGTGGTGTTCGCCTTCACCGAGGCCAAGCAGCAGTCCGGTCTGAAGGCCTCCGCACCCATGCGGCTCGCCGCGCTCACGGCCGCCCGTACGGTCTCGCTCCACCTCGACGGGCTGTGGATCCCCGACGACGCGGTGGCGCTGCACGCGCCGTACGAGTCCTGGGCCGCGAGCGACCGTCCCAAGCCCACGAACGCCTCGCCGGCGGTGTTCGGGGTCGCCGAGTCGGCCCTCGGCCTGCTGGAACAGGACGACCCCACGACGAAAGGGCTGCGTCTGCGGCTGGACAAGGTACGGCGCCAGGCGTACGCCCTGGCCGACCATCCGGCGCCGCACGAGCACATGGAGGAGCGGCTGGCCCTCAAGACGAAGGCGTTCGACCTGATGCGCACGGCGACGACCGCCGCGGTCGTCGCGGGCGGCGGACGCGCCCTCGACCTGGACAGCCGCGCGCAACGGCTGGCCCGCGAGGCGCTGTTCCTGCTGGTGCAGGGCCAGACCTCCGAGGTGCGCCGGGCCCACCTCGGCGCGCTCTCGGCCGCGTACTGACCCTCGCGGAAACCACGCGCAGCGGGGTCGAGCGGCCCCCGGCCGGTGTCGTGTGATGCTGGCGTCATGACTGCTCGGCGCGAGATCTCCATCGTCCGCTGGTCCGGCCGGACCCCTTCACGTCGAGGCCGGGCCGGCCCCGTTGCTGGCCGCCTACCATCTGCGGACGGAGGCCGAGAAGGGCCGCCCCGTCGCCGAGGTGGACGGGCTGCCGGATCGCTACCGGGCGGAGATCTCCGACCCGGGGAGTGCGTTCGCCGGCGATGTCGTGCTGGTGGCCGTGAGCGGGGACACCGCGGTGGGCTGTGTGGTGGTGACCGCCCCCGCCGACGGGCGGGCGGAGATCAAGAGACTCTGGACGGACCCGGCGTTCCGGGGCCGTGGCATCGCCTCCGGCCTCCTCGACGCCGCGCTCGCGCAGGCCGCGGAGCACGGCGTGGACACGGCGAGTTCAACCAGTCGTTGCAACACCGGGCTGTTGCAGCGAGCGTAGCTGCTCTTCGAAGACCTCGGCGGGTGTCCGCCAGCCGAGGGTCTTGCGGGGCCGGTTGTTGATCGCCATGGCGACGGCTTCGAGGTCCGTGGACGACCACCGGGACAGATCGGTGCCCTTCGGGAAGTACTGACGCAGCAGCCCGTTCGTGTTCTCGTTCGTCGGTCGTTGCCAGGGTGAGTGGGGATCGGCGAAGAACACCTTCGTCCCGGTATCGATGGCGAACTGGGCGTGGCCGGAGAGTTCCTTTCCGCGGTCCCAGGTGAGGGTTTTGCGTAGCTGCTCGGGCAGCTGCGTCATCGACGTCGTGAGCGCCGCGTTCATCGCGATCGCGCCATAGCCCCCGAGTGAGGTGCCGTTCTTCACGGGCGGATTCTCGCCCCAGCCCTCGAGCCGGGGCAGGTGCACCAGGAGCGTGGAGCGGCTGCTGCGCTCGACCAGCGTGCCGATCGCGGAGCGACCCGTCCCGATGATCAAATCGCCTTCCCAGTGTCCGGGGACCGCGCGGTCTGCGGCCTCGGCGGGGCGTTCGCTGAGGATGACGTCCGCGGTGACATGCCCCTGCGGTTTGTTCTGTGACCGTGCACGGGGAGTCCGCAGCGCCCGGCCGGTGCGCAGACACGTGACCAGTTCCCGCTTGAGCGCGCCACGGCCCTCGATGAACAGCGCCTGGTAGATCGCTTCGTGGCTGATGCGCATGGACTCATCATCGGGGAAGTCGACATGGAGACGGTGCGAAATCTGCTCCGGGCTCCATGCCGTCGCCCATCGTCTGTCCTGCCGGTGCGGCTTGTTCAGCCCTTTCCATGCGGGCGTCCTGGGCCCGGCGACGATCGTGTTGTCGGGGCGGCGGACACTGCCGACGAGCCGGTCCTGCACGTACTCACGCAACCTGTCGTTGCCTGTGAGCTTCGCGGTCCTCGGGCGCTTGGCGGCCTGCTGTGCTTTCCACTGGGCGACCGTCGCGCGGTACTCCTGCTTGCCGCCGCGCGTGGCGGCGTTGCGGCGCAGTTCGCGAGAGATCGTTCCGGGGTCACGCCCCAGGGCGCGGGCGATCTCGCGCACGCCCTTGTTCATCGCCCTGAGGATCGCGATCTCCTCGCGCTCCTCGAACGCGAGGTACCGGCCCGTGGGCTCGGCCAACGAGATCGGAGGCATGCCGCCAGCGTGACGAAACCACCTCGCACCCACCGGCCACGACACGCCGACCGCCAACGACGCCTCCACCGTCGTGACCCCCGTGGCGATCAGCCGCCAGAACTGGCGCTGCACGACTCGAGACGGATCAGGCCGCCCCGGCGAACGCATCGCCGGCCGCAACGCACGATCAGCGCGCCACTGCCGACGCCGACCCTCCGGAACATCGCTGGTCTTCAAACTCCAGTCCGCCGTGGCCACGTCGCACACCTCCGAGATCAAAGTGTTGCGACGACCAGTTGAATCCACCCACCGTGCGGCTGTCGGTGTGGAACTGGCGGACCGGGGCCATCGCCCTCTATGAACGGCAGGGCTTCGGCGTCACCGCGTCATGGGACGAGCGGGAGCAACTGGTGTGCATGGAGCGCGCGGTGTGAGCGTCACGCTGTGCCGGCGCCTGGTGCGGCTGGGTGCGAGCGCCCGGTGCGGCCCGCTGCCGCCCACCGCCCGCCCCCGGCCACTCGCTTTCGCCGCTGTGCCCTCTAGCCGCGGCAGGCATCGTTTGCCCGTCAAGGAGCGGCGTCCGGTGCGTGCTCTCGGCGTGCCGGGCGCAAGTCCTCGTACTGGAGGTACTTGGGCTTGCGTCCGGTGCGGCGAGTGGGGGCACCTCCCGCGCCCTTGAGGCAGCGGGGGAGCGTGCCGGGCGTCGCGACGGGGCAAACGTTGCCTGCCCCGGCACTAGCTCGCGAACGGCACCTGTGCCGTAGGGACCGTCGGCTTGGCGAAAGGGTGGCGCCACAGGCCCTGGGCGGCGAGGCGAGGGAGGACGCCCTCGCCGAACCAGTACGCCTCCTCCAGGTGCGGGTAGCCGGAGAGGACGAACTCGTCGATGCCGAGGGCGTGATACTCCTTGATGCGCTCGGCGACCTCTTCGTGGCTGCCCACCAGTGCGGTACCAGCGCCGCCGCGCACCAGGCCGATGCCGGCCCAGAGGTTGGGGTGGATCTCCAGGCCGTCCCGGTTGCCGCCGTGCAGGGCGAGCATGCGCCGCTGCCCCTCGGACTCGCTGCGGGCCAGTCCGGCCTGGACGGACCGTACGGTCTCGGCATCGAAGCCGTCGAGCAGCCGGTTCGCCTCCGCCCAGGCCTGCTCGGCGGTGTCACGGGTGATGACATGCAGCCGGATACCGAAGCGGAGGGTGCGGCCCTCCTTCGCCGCCAGCCCCTTGATCCAGGCGATCTTCTCGGCGACCTTGGCCGGCGGCTCGCCCCAGGTGAGGTAGACGTCGACATGCCGGGCGGCGATCTCCCCGGCGATGGGTGAGGAGCCGCCGAAGTACACCTCGGGCACCGGATCGGGCACTCGGGCCAGCCTCGCGTCCTCGACCCGGAGGTGCTCACCCTTCAGGTCGACGGTCCTGCCCTCCCACAACTCCCTCACGACTTCCAGGAATTCACCGGTACGGCGATAACGGTCGTCCTTGTCGAGGAAGTCGCCATAGGCGCGCTGCTCATGGCCCTCGCCGCCGGTGACGACGTTGAGGAGGAGCCGCCCGTCGGTGTGCCGCTGGAAGGTGGAGGCCATCTGGGCGGCGAGCGTGGGCGAGACGAAGCCCGGCCGGAAGGCGACCAGGAACTTCAGACGTTCGGTGTTCTGGCTGACCATCGCGGTCGTCAGCCAGGCGTCCTCGCACCAGGCACCGGTGGGGGTGAGCGCGCCGACGAAGCCGAGGTCCTCGGCTGCGCGGGCGATCTGGCTCAGATAGGCGACCGTCGGCGGTCGGTCCCGGCCCGACTCGGTGGCGGGGGTGCCGTGGCCGCCGCCGACGACGTGTCGGCTGTCGCCGTTGGTGGGCAGGAACCAGTGGAAGGTGAGGGACACGTGGGGTCTCCGATCAGGAAGGCCCGCGGCGACAGGTCATCGGGGTCGCCCTTCAGAGCAGGCCGTGGCGTGGGGGTCGGGTGCCGTTGAGCACGTACCGGCCGATGTGCTGGACCTTCCAGCGCGCCGGGTCGTGCAGGGTGTGGGTGCGGGCGTCGCGCCAATAACGGTGCAGATTCGCGGAGTTGAGGGCGGAGCGGGTGCCGGAGACCTCGAAGAGGGCGCCCGAGATCTCGACGGCCGTGTGCGCCGCGTGCGCCTTCGCGGCGGCCACGGCGATGGAGGCCTCGGCCGCGGAGTCGTCGGTGAGGTCGGCGCGGGCCGCGTCGACCTCACGGGCCGCCTCCCGCAGCAGAGCCCTCGACGCCCGTGCCTGGACAACGAGTTCACCGAAGCGCTGGATCAGCAGAGGGTCCTCGGCCGCCGTCTCGAAGCCGCTCTCGAACCAGGGCCGGCTCTTGGTGCGCACGAACGCGACCGCCTCCGCGAGCGCGCCGTCGGCGATCCCGACGTCGATCGCCGCGTGCAGCAACTGGGCGACAGCACCGTGGAGTTGGGGACCCCGGAAGGTGAGGTGGTGCGGCAGGACCCGGTCCGCCGGGACGGATACCTCCTCCAGCCGGACCGTGCCGCCGGCGGTCGTCCGCTGGCCGAGGCCGTCCCAGTCGTCGACGACCGTGACGCCCGGGGCGTCCCCGGGCACGTACGCGACGTGCAGATCGTCGTCCTCCGCCCGCGCGAGCACCGGGATCCAGTGGGCGAACAGGGCGCCCGTGGCGTAGTGCTTCACCCCACTGAGGAGGTACGAGCCGTCTTCCTGTCGCGTGAGCCGGGTGCGGATGTCCTGGATGTGTCTGGTGCCCGCCTCGGACTGGGCGTTGCCGAAGCGACGCCCGGCGAGGAGCTCCCCGAAGAAGAACTCGCGCTGCTCGGCCGTTCCCTGGCGTCGGATCACGTTGACGTATGCGAAGTGGCTCTGCGGGATCTGGGCGAGGCTCGCGTCGGCGGAGGCGAGCAGTCGGAAGACCTCCGCCAGGGTCTCCTGGCGCACATCCGCTCCCCCGTACTCGGCGGGCACGGTGACGGCCAGCAGCCCGGAGGCGGAGAGCCGGTCCAACTCGGCGCGCGGAAGCCGCCGTTCGGCGTCCCGCTCCGAGGCCCCGGCACGGAACTCCTCGGCGAGCGCGGCGGCGGCGACGGTCAGGGCCTCGACGTCGTCGGCGATGACCTTGGCGGCCGGGGAATCGGCGGTGGCATCGGACAGGGAGCCGGCCGGGGCGTCGGTGGGGGCGTCGGTCATGGGTCAGCTCGCGGCGGCCAGGACCGGCGCGGGGCCGAGCGCGGTGAGGAACTGGTCGACGACCTGACCGAGGGCCTCGGCCGTGGCCGGGGCGACCGACACCTTGCCGTCCTCGCCGACGGTGATGTCCTTGTCGAGGGTGAACCAGCCGGGGACGATGTGCCGGGCGCCCATGGAGCTGAGCACCGGCCGCAGGGCGTAGTCGATGGCGAGGACGTGGGCGGTGGTGCCGCCGGTGGCCAGGGGCAGCACGGTCTTGCCGGTGAGGGCGTACTGCGGGAGCAGGTCGAGCAGGGCCTTGAGGACCCCGGAGTAGGCGGCCTTGTAGACGGGCGTGCCGATGACGATGCCGTCGGCGCGCTCGAAGAGTGCGGTGGCCTCGACGATGGCCGGGTGCTTGAAGTCCGCCCCGAGCAGGGCCTCGGCGGGAATGGTGCGGATGTCGAGCGGCACGACCTCATGGCCCTGGGCGATCAGACGGGCGTCCAGGTGGCGCACGAGCTTCGCGGTGCGGGAGGAGACGGAGGGGCTGCCGGAGACGGACAGGACGGTGGCCATGGGTCCTCTTTCTGGGAGCCCGGGGTGCCCGTACGGACGGGCACCCCGGAAGGGAGTGGTCAGGAGTACCAGGTGGGTTCGGGCAGTTCGCCTTCGAGGACCCAGCGGCCGACCTCGCGGCGCTTGTAGGCCACCGGGTCGTGGAGGGTGTGGGTACGGATGTCGCGCCAGAAGCGGTCGAGCCCCTCGGAGGTGGCTGTCGAGCGGGCGCCGGTCACCTCGAAGACGCTGTTCGCGATCTCCAGGGCCACATCGGTGGCGCGCGCCTTGACGGCCGCCACCCTGACCTCGAAGTCGCCGCGCGTCTTCTCGGTGACGGCGTCGGGGTCGTCGTGCAGTCGCTGTCCCTCGGCGGCGACGGTGTCGGCGAGGGCCTCGACCGCCCAGAGCTTGGCGGTCAGATCGCCGTAGACATCGATGACGTACGGCTCGTCGACCGCGCGCTCGTGTCCGCCGTGCAGCCACGGCCGGGACTTCGTACGGGTGTACGTCGCCGCCGTCTCCAGAGCGCCGGCCGCGATGCCGAGGTAGAAGTTGACGAAGACGAGTTGGATGGTGGGGACGTTGAGGGTGTTGTACGTGCGGGGCCGGAACTCCTTGTCGACGTAGCCGGCCGCGGAGGACCACGGGGTGCGGACGCCGTCGAGGGTGACGCCGCCGCTCTCGGTGAGCCGCTGGCCGATGTTGTCCCAGTCGTCGTGGAAGGTCAGGCCCTCGCTGTCGGAGGGGACGATCGCGAAGACGTGGCTGTCGGTGCCCTCCAGGACGCCTTCGATGACGGTGACGTCGGAGACCTTGCTGCCGGTGGAGAAGGACTTGCGACCGGTGAAGACGAGGTCGTCGCCGTCCTCGGTGACCACGACGTCCTTGTCGCGCGGGTTGACGGCCCCGCCGAAGAACCAGCGGCCCCGGGCGGCCTCGGCCTCCACGTGCTCCCACTGTTCGCGGGTGCCGACCAGCCGGGCGGCCCAGTTCCAGAGGTAGTGGTAGCCGAGGAGCTGGCCGATGGAGCCGTCGGCCTTGGCAACCTCGCGGACGACCCGGTAGGCGGTGGGCCAGTCCTGGCCCGCGCCGCCGTGCTCGGTGGGGCCGAGCAGGGTGACGAGGCCGGAGTCCTTCAGCAGTTGGACCTCGGCGTACGGGGTGGCTCCGGCGCGGTCGCGCTCGGCGGCGTCGGTGGCGAGGACGGCGGCGACCTCGCCGGCGCGGGCGATCCACTCCTGGGCGGTCCGCGGCGCGGGGCCGGTCTTCCAGTCGGTGGGGGTGGCGGTGCTCATGCGTGATGACCTCTTTCGCAGTGCGGTGCGCAAGCAGTGGGGTGTTGCGGTGGCGGTGGGAGCGGTCAGACGTGCAGAGGAACGGACGCGGGCTCGGACTCGATTTCGCTGTCGGGGAGTTGGGCCTCCAGCTCGCGTACGAGCGGCAGCACACGGCGGCCGAAGTACTCGACCTCCTCGTGGTAGTGGAGGAATCCGAGAAGGAAGAGGTCGACGCCGAGCTTCTTGTAGGCGACGATCCGTTCGGCGATCTGCTCGGGGGTGCCGATCAGCCCCGTACGGAAGCCGTCGTTGTACTGGACGAGGTCCTCGAAGCCGGAGTCCTGCCACATGCCCTTGCCGTCGCCGGTGGACTGTCCGGCCTGTTTGACGGCGGCGCCGAACCCCTCGACCGCCTCCCGGTCGGCGTTCGCGACGATCTCCCGCAGGGTGTCGCGGGCCTCGGCCTCGGTGTCGCGGGCGATGAGGAAGCCGTTGAGCCCGAACTTCGGCGCCGCACGGCCGATCTGGGCGGCGGAGGCGCGTACGTCCTCGATCTGTTCGACGACTCCGTCGAAGTCCTTGCCGTTGGAGAAGTACCAGTCGGAGACCCGGCCGGCCATGGCCCGTGCGGCGGTGGAGTTGCCGCCCTGGAAGATCTCCGGGTGGGGGCGCTGGGGGGTGTTGAGGGGCTTGGGCTTGAGGGAGAAGTCGCGCAACCGGTAGAAGTCACCGGCGAGTTCGGTGTGGTCCTCGGTCCAGATCCGACGCAGGGCGCGGATGAACTCCTCGGAGCGGCGGATGGGGGTCCCCCCGGTTCGAGCGAAGCCGAGAACTGGGGGAGTTCGTCGTGCTCCAGCCAGGGCTCGCCGAGGGCGGTGAACTCGCCCTTGAACCAGCCGGATACGACGTTGACGGCGAAGCGGCCGTCGGAGAGGTGGTCGGCGGTCGCGCCGAACTTGGCGAGGACGCCGGGATGCCAGAGGCCGGGGTGGACGGCGGCGATGACCTTCAGACGCTGGGTCGCCAGGAGCAGGGCGAGGCTGAAGCCGGTCGACTCGTGCTGATACTCGGCGCCGTAGCCGGCCATGTAGCGGACCTGGCTGAGGGCGTACTCGAAGCCGTTGTTCTCGGCGAGGACGGCGAGTTCGCGGTTGTACTCCCAGCCCCAGTCGGTGCGCTGCTCGATCTTGCTGGTGACGAGTCCCCCGCTGACGTTGGGGACCCAATAGGCGAATTTCACGGGCGCGGCGGGCATGCGGAACTCCTGTTGCGGAATGTTTTGGGCACGCCGAATTCAAGGGGGTGCGCGGGCGCTCCAAGAGAGGCGCGTGTATCTCAAGGGGTGTGCGGGCGCGGGGAATTCAGGCGAGGAAAAGCCAATACGCGCGGCGGATCGCGGGGAGGTGATCAGGCCGCGGCGCGACAGGAGGCGCTGGAGAGGCGCGCGAGGTCGACATGGCGTCGCCGCGTGAGGTCCAGTCGCATCTTCATGCCGTCGATCGTGACAGCCGTCGTCGACGACCGTCAAGGAGAACCCGACCGGTCTCGAATCCCGGACCATTGAATTTCACGAAGGTGTGACAGGGAAACCCTTGAACGGGCCGGAAATCGGCACGCATTCTGCTGCCGTGCGGACAGAACAGTTGGAATACATCACGGCGGTGACCAGGCTCGGTTCGTTGCGCCGGGCCGCGGAGGAACTACGGCTCTCCCAGCCCGCGTTGAGCGAGACCGTGCGGAACCTGGAACGCGAACTCGGGGTCGATCTGCTGGAGCGCAAGCGTTCCGGCGCGACGATGAGCGCCTCGGGCCGGGAGTTGCTGCCGCACATCGTCGGGGTGCTGGACGCGGTGGACCGGCTGCGGGCCGCGGCGGGCGAACAGCACCGCATCAGCCGTATGGTCCGCCTGGGCACGGTCAACGCGGCGACCGTGCCGCTGCTCATCCCGGTGATCCGCGACTTCCGCGCCACGCATCCCCTCACCCAGGTCGAGGTGGTCGGCGCCCAGCAGACCGACATCCACCGGGGCCTGCTGGAGGGCTCCTTCGACCTCGGGCTCGTCAACCACCTCGACGGCGACGACGTGCCCGCCGAGTTCGAGGCCACCGAGCTGCTGCGGGGCCGCCCGGTGGTGGTCGTCCGCCCGGACAGCCCGCTGGCGTCCCGGGCGGCGGTGGCCGTGGACGACCTGCTCGACGTACCGCTGATCGGCATGCGCTCGGGGTACGTCATGCACCGCTTCGTCCACCGGCTCCTCGACGGCCGCGACCCGGCCTTCGCGTACTCCACCGACGGCGCCGAGATGGGCAAGCTGCTGGTCGCGGAGGGGCTCGGGGCGACGGTCCTGCCGGACTTCAGCGTGATCGGCGACCCTCTGGAGCGGCGGGGCGCGCTCGTCCACCGGCCGATCGTCGATGACACCACCCGGGTCCTGCTGATGCTCCAGCGCCGCAGGGCGGACTCCGTGCCGCAGGCCGCGGGGGACCTGCACGAGGCGTTCGTCCGCCGGGCCCGGGCGGTGGGCGCCCGGGCCTCGTCCCGACCCGGGCGCGGGACGGTCACCGCTCGTCGTGGGCGCGTGCCTCGCCGGAGGCCATGCTCCCCGGCCACCAGGCGCGCTCGCCGAGGTCCCGTACCAGCGCCGGCACCAGCAGGGAGCGCACCACGAGGGTGTCGAGGAGGACTCCGAAGGCCACGATGAAGGCGATCTGGGCGAGGAAGGCGAGCGGGATCACGCCCAGCGCGGCGAACGTCGCGGCGAGCACCACGCCCGCGGAGGTGATGACCCCGCCCGTGCTGACCAGCCCGCGCAGCACGCCCTGGCGTACGCCGTGCCGCAGTGACTCCTCGCGGACCCGGGACATGAGGAAGATGTTGTAGTCGACGCCCAGCGCGACCAGGAACACGAACCCGTAGAGGGGCACGGACGGGTCGGTGCCGGTGAACCCGAACACGTGCGGGAAGACGAGTGCGGAGACGCCCAGCGTGGCGAGGAAGTTCAGGGCGACCGTGGCGACCAGGAGGACAGGCAGCAGCAGGGAACGCAGCAGGCCAATCAGGATGAGCAGAATGAGGGCCAGGACGACCGGAACGATCAGCGTGCGGTCGCGTTCGGCGGTGCGCAGGGTGTCGTACTGCTGTGCGGTGTAGCCGCCGACGAGGGTGTCCGCGCCGGGCACGGTGTCCAGGGCGGCCCGTAGGCGGGACACCGTCCGCTTCGCGGCGTCGCTGTCCGCGGCGGCGTCCAGGGTGACGTCGACCCGGACACGTCCGTCGACGACCAGGGGGGCACCGCCGGGTCGCCCGGGCCCGCCGACGGCGGCCGCCGTCGCGACGCCGTCGGTCGCACGGGCCGCGGCGAGCACCCGGTCCAGCCGGTCCGCGTCCGCGACGACCACGGCGGGGTTGCCCGAGCCGCCGGGGAAGTGCTCGCCGAGCGTCTTCTGGGCGGCGACAGAGGGGGCGTCGTTGACGAAGGTCTCGTCCAGGGGGACGCCCTTGGAGGTGAGCGCGGGCGAGAAGGCGGCCCCGGCCAGCAGGACGACCAGGGTCGCCGCCCACACGCGGCGCGGCGCCCGGTCGACGAGGCCCGCGACGCGCCGCCACACCCCTTCACCGGTGCGCGGGGTGGCCGATCGGCCACCCGGCCTGGCGGGCCAGTAGGCGGCGCGGCCGAGCACGACGAGGACGGCCGGCAGGAACGTGAGCGTGGCGAGGACGGCGCAGCCGATGCCGATGGCGCCGACCGGCCCGAGCGCCCGGTTGTTGGTGAGGTCGCTGAGCAGCAGGGCGAGCAGGCCCAGCGCGACGGTCGCGGCGCTGGCCACGATCGCGCCCCAGGACTGCCGCAGCGCGGCCCGCATGGCCTCGAAACGGTCGGTGCGCGCGCCGAGTTCCTCCCGGAAGCGGGCGGTGAGGAGGAGGGCGTAGTCGGTGGCGGCGCCGATGACGAGGATGGACAGGATGCCCTGGACCTGTCCGTCCACGCGGACGACTCCGTGGTCGGCGAGCGCGTACACGACCGCGCAGGCGAGGCCGAGGGCGAACACCGCGCCGAGGATGATCACCAGCGGGAGCAGGACGCTGCGGTAGACGAGCAGCAGGATCACCAGCACGGTGAGGAGCGCGACGGCGAGCAGCAGACCGTCGATGCCGGCGAAGGCGTCGGAGAGGTCCGCCTGACTCGCGGCGGGGCCCGCCATCCGGACGGTGGTGCCGGGAACGCGTTCGGCGGCGGCGCGGACCCGGTCCAGGGTGCCGGGCAGATCGTCGTCGAGGCCGGGCCGCAGCGGGACCACTCCTCGGAGGGCTTCGCGGTCCTCGGAGAGCAGTGCGGGCGAGACCCGCCCCGTCACGCCGGGAGTGCTGTCGAGGGAGGCGAGGGCACGGTCGGCCGCGGTGCGCCGCTCGGCAAGGCTCGGGCCCGTCCACACGACGATCGCCAGGAGCGCCTCGTCCTCCCGGAAGGCCCGCTGGGCGGCTATGACCTCGGTGGATTCGGCGCTGCGCGGCAGGAACGCGGCCTGGTCGTTGGTGGCGACCTCACCGAGGCGTCCGGCGTAGGGGCCCAGGACTCCTCCGATGACGAGCCAGACGGCGATCAGCGCGAAGGGAACGAGCCGGCGAGGGCGCCGGGGGGTGGTGGACATGGTGCTCCAGGCTCCGGATGGATGTATCTCAACGAAAAACAATCTCAATGATTGAACTTGTTGGCGGGCGTGATCATAGACGCCGCCTGGTCTTCCGTCCTCACCCGGCCCTTGGATGCACCCTGTCCCTTGGATGCACGATGCACCCTGTCCTTGGATGCACCCGGTCGACCCGGTCAGCGAGAACGGTCGGCGCCCGCGCCCAGTTCCTCGTTCATCGCCGCGAGGAACCGCAGCACCACGCCCAGTTCGTCTCCGGTGAACCGGGTACGGGCGGCCTCGGTCGCCTCCGCGAGGGGCCGGAAGTAGGTGCGGGCCGCCGAGCGCGCGTCGGCCGCGTAGTACAGGTGGACCACACGGCGGTCGGCGCTCTCCCGGACGCGGCGAACGTGTCCGGCGCGCTCCAGCCGGTCCACGCAGGCGGTGACGGCTCCGGAGGTCAGTCCGAGGTGTTCACGCAGACGTTTGGGTGTCATGGGCGCGTCGGCGTCCAGGATCGCCGCGAGGGCCTGGACGTCCGTCGCGTGCAGTCCGTGGTCACCCGCGAACGCGTGCACCAGCCGGTTGATCTCGCCGTTCATCCGGCGCAGGGCGACGGCGAAGGCGTGCAGGTCGGTCGGTGCCGTGGGGCGGCCGGACCCGTCTTCCCCCGCCCGCCGCTCGGGGTCGTTCACTGTGGCCACGCGGTCAGCGTAGCCGCCGTACCGATCACCCGATCGCGCGGCGGTGCCCCTCCGGCGCATCCATGACCGCTCTCGTGGTGGAAGTGATTCCTGGGCACGCCGACGCGGAGAACCGAACGCGAAGAACCGAGGAACCCATGACCGACGACGAACGCGGCAGCGGACCGCTCTGCCCGGTGACCGGTGCGACCGGGTGCATCGGCGGGTGGCGCGTCCCGGAGCCGCCGGCGGCGGACCGGCGGCATGGCACGCGACATCGCCCGCACGGGCGGCGGTGGCGGACGCGCCCGCCCAGGCGCGAGAGGGGGCGCCCCTCCCCTGATCCGCCCCTGATCCGCGCCGCGCGAGGGCCCGCGCCCCCTTCCCGGAAATGTGCCGTGCGGCGGCCCGTGTCCCGGTCCTCCGCCTCCGGCCCGCGCATCCGCCGGGCGCCTCCGGCCGGAAGCGTGCATGATCCGTCTTCACCTTTCCCCGGAGTCCGCCATGAACGTCTCGGTCGTCCTGTTCACCTGCGACCTGCGGCTGCACGACCATCCGCCGCTGCGCGCCGCCCTCGACGGATCACGGCAGGTGGTCCCGTTGTTCGTGCGCGACCGGGCCGTGGCGGGGGCCGGGTTCGCCGCACCCAACCGGCTGGCGTTCCTCGCCGACTGTCTGCGCGACCTCGACGAGGGACTGCGTCAGCGGGGCGGCCGGCTCGTGGTGCGCTCCGGGGACGTGGTGGAGGAGGTGTGCAAGGTGGCCACCGAGGCGGACGCCGACGAGGTGCACCTGGCGGCCGACGTCAGCGCGTACGCCCAGCACCGCGAGGAACGGCTGCGGCGCGCGCTGGAGGCCGAGGGCGTGCGCCTGCACGTCCACGACACGGTGACGTCCGCCGTGGACCCCGGCGCGGTGGCGCCGGCCTCCTCGGACCACTTCGCGGTGTTCACGCCGTACTTCGGCCACTGGTCGCGGCAGCGGCTGCGCGACGCGCTGGCCGCGCCGCGGGCCGTGCGCGTGCCGGACGGCATCGGCTCGGAGGAACTCCCCTCGCGCGACCGGCTGTCCGGACTCTCTCCGGAGCTGGCGACGGGCGGTGAGACGGAGGGCCGCGCACGGCTCTCCGCCTGGCTGCGGTCGGGCATCGAGGCGTACGGGGACCGGCACGACGACCTGGCGGGCGACGCGACCTCCCGGCTCTCGCCCCATCTGCACTTCGGCACCCTCTCCCCCGTCGAGCTGGTCCACCGGTCCCGCCGGGCGGGCGGTCCGGGCGCCGAGGCGTTCGTACGGCAGGTCGCGTGGCGGGACTTCAACCGCCAGGTGCTGGCCGTGCGACCGGAGGCCGCGTTCGTGGACTACCGGGCCAGGCACGACCGTTGGCGGTCGGCTCCGGACGAGGTCGAGGCGTGGCGGGAGGGCCGTACCGGCTACCCGGTGGTCGACGCGGCCATGCGCCAGCTCCGCCACGAGGGCTGGATGCACAACCGCGGCCGGCTCCTGACCGCGAGCTTCCTCACCAAGACGCTGTACGTCGACTGGCGCGTCGGCGCCCGGCACTTCCTGGACCTCCTCGTCGACGGCGACATGGCCAACAACCAGCTCAACTGGCAGTGGGTGGCCGGGACCGGCACCGACACCCGCCCCAACCGGGTCCTCAACCCCGTCACCCAGGCCAAGCGGTACGACCCGGAGGGGGAGTATGCACGGCGCTGGGTGCCGGAGTTGGCGGACGTCGCGGGATCGGCGGTGCACGAGCCATGGAAGCTGCGGGGACTGGATCGTGCCGCGCTCGACTATCCGGAGCCGATCGTCGAGTTGGCGGAGGGGCGGGAGCGGTTCCTGCGGGGGCGTAAGTCCTGGACCGGTCGGGCCGCCCGTCCGTAGAGGCCGGACAGCACGTCCGTCGCCTCGTCCAGCGAGGACGGCCGGACCGTGCCCGGGGCGGGGCACCCGTGCCAGCCGGGGCCGCCCAGCACGAGGAGCGGCTGCCGGCGGGCGCCCTTCACGCCCCAGCGCATGGCGGCGACATGGCGGGCCAGGGGCAGGCTCGCCGTGGAGCGGGCCTGGGCCCAGAGGACCACGGCCGCCGGGCCGAGCCGGTCGACCGCCCCGGTGAGGGCCTCGGCGGGGACGGCCGCGCCGAACATCCTGGCGGGCAGGCCGAGTTCGCCGAGTGCCGCGTTGAGGGCCTCCAGCGGGAGGGTGTGCTGTTCGCCGGGCACGCAGGCCAGGACGACCGGGCCCGGGGTGGTGGTGTCGTGGCGGGGCACGGGCGGCCGGGCGTGGCGGCGCAGGGTGGTGGAGACGTGCCAGGACAGCAGGTGCTCGACCTCGACGTAGCGGTCGCCGGACGACGCCCACTTGCGGCCCACCGCGTGCAGCGTCGGCACCATCACCTCCTGCCAGGCGACCGTGAGCCCGTGCCGCTCGACGGCTCCGGCCAACTGTTCCTCCACGGCAGCAGCGTCGAGGCGTACGGCGGCGCGGGCGAGGCCCCGGCACTCCTTGCGGATGTCTCCCGGAGACGGCGGGCCGGAGACGGGTGACCGCTGCGGACGATCTCCGTCCGGCACCCGCGCACCCCCGGCCCTCTCCCGCACGTCCCTCGCACTCGGGGTCCCGGCACCCTCCTTCGCCACACGTGCCGCCTCGGCCGGTGGCACCCCGGCGGACGTCAGCCGGCACATCGTCTCGACCATCGTCACGTCCTGCGGGGTCCAGCGCCGGTGCCGGCCGTCGGCCCGGACCGCGGGTCCGATGCCGTAGCGGCGGTCCCACGAACGCAGCGTCGTGGGCGAGACGCCCAGTCGACGGGCCAGGGCACCGCTGGTGAGCCCCGGTTCGGCGGGGTTCTCCTCCGCGTACGCACCCATGAGGGTGACTATACGATGCAGAAGCGATGCGAGTTGAAGCCCGATCTCGCGGGCTCGCACGATGGCGGCATGCGCACCGCCTCCCGTGAGGAGCCGCCCTCATGAGCCCTGTGTGTCCGAGCACCGCACCCTCCGACGAGGAGCTGGCGCGGGGCCTGGTGGCGGGCGACGACGACTGCCTGGCCGCCACCTATCACCGCTGGTCGGCACTGGTGCAGGCGCTCGCGCGGCGCAGTCTCGGCGACGCGGGCGAGGCCGAGGACGTCACCCAGCAGGTGTTCCTGGGCGTGTGGCGCGGCCGGCACGGCTACCGGTGCGAGCGCGGCGCGCTGGGCGCCTGGATCGTCGGAATCGCCCGGCGCCGGATCGCCGACGCCCTCTCCGCGCGGACGCGCCGGGCCGACCTGGTGACCTCGGCGGGCACCGCGCTCGCCCTCACCGACCACTCCCGCCGCACGCACCCCGAGGCCGTCCTCGACCGCGCACTGATCCGCGCCGAACTCGCCAGGCTTCCCGGGCCCCAGCGGCAGGTACTCCACCTGTCCTTCTACGAGGACCTCACCCAGACCCAGATCGCGGAACGCACCGGCCTGCCCCTGGGCACGGTCAAGAGCCACACCCGGCGGGGACTGCGACGGTTGCGCAGCCGCCTGGAAGAGGAATTCCGCCCCGGCTCTTCCCTCGCCTCCGACCACTACACATAAAGACAAAATAAGCGCATGATGAACATACGCGGCGCTTACCGCATACCCCACCAGACGCGGTCAGGCCTGCTGAGTTCAAAGGAGTCGAGTCATGGCCAACGTCTCACACAGGAGTGACATCTCCAGCCACCCCGACGCACCCGAAATGCAGGCCCGGTATGCCCGCATGCTCGGTGGTCGCGATGTGGCGCTCGTGGACGGACCGGTGTTCCTCCTCGGTCTGTACTGCGCCGTGTCCCCGTGGATACTCCACTACACGACGAGCCAGCCCGCGCTGGCGCCCCACAACCTCATCATGGGCATCGCGATCGGCCTGCTGGCCCTCGGCTTCACCGCCGCACCGGAGAGGATGTACGGCCTGAGCTGGGCCATGTGCGCGCTGGGAGTCTGGATGATCGTCTCGGCGTGGATCGTCGGTGACAGCCCGGACGCCGGTGTCGTGGTCAACAACATCATCATCGGCTGCCTGGCACTGATGCTGGGACTGATGTGCGCCGGCGTCTCGGCCAAGGGCGGCACACGTGCGGGCCGCACGCCATAGGTGTAAACAGGAACGCCCGCGAGGGGTAACGGCGGCCGATCCGCTCCGGCGGGTCGGCCGTCGCCGCGCCCCGGCCCACCGGACCGGGCCCCACACCGGCCGCACCGACCGGACCCTCACCGGGTGCGCGGCACCTCCCACGGCTGTTGCGGCAGCACACTGCCGGTCTCCAGCAGCGACTTGAGGTTGGACAGCACCGCGGGCCAGCCGAAGGACACCTCGGCGAGCGCGCCCTCGTCCGGCAGGTCCTCGTGGGTCACGGTGAGCCGCACGATGTCGGCGTGCCGCTCGATGTCGAAGGTCACCCGTGAGTACGCGTCCCCCTCGCCCTCGTTCTCGGGCGAGGCCCAGGTGGTGACCAGCCGGGCCGGGGGGTCGCTCTCCACGACCGTGCCGACGACGTCCTCGACGCCGGAGCCGTCGGTGCGGACATGGGCCCAGCGTGAGCCCTGCCGCCAGTCCGACTCGTTGCGGTGGCCCCAGTAGTCGGCGGTCAGATCGGCGCTGGTGAGCGCCTCCCAGACCTTCTCGGGCGTGCTCGCGATATAGGTGACGTACACGTAGGTGGGCTTGTCGGCCTTGGCTTCCTCGGCTCGTCGTTTCACGGCACCGAGCGCTCTCAGCCGCGGGCGCTCGAACTTGTCGATCCACCGCTCCTGCATCTCGTGGAGCGGGACCGGATTGAGGTAGTGCAGCTTCTCCCGCCCACGCCGCACCGTAGTGACCAGGTGGGCGGCCTCCAGGACGGACAGGTGCTGCGTGACGGACTGCCGGGCCATGTCGATCCGCTCGCACAGCTCGCCCAGCGTCTGCCCGTTGTGCTCGTGCAGCCGGTCCAGCAGCCTCCTGCGCGTCTCGTCGGCCAGCGCCTTGAAGACCTTGTCCATGTCCGGGTCACCCTCTGATCGCACACTCCACGTTATGCAGGCAATTACCTGCATGTCAATCGGCGACCGCTTCGATATTCGTTGGCCGCCATCCGTCACGCCCTTCAGGCTGTCGCCGTGAGTCGAACCTTCAGCGCATGGGTGACATCGGGTGCGGACTTCCTCGGCGTCACCGGCCCTTTCCCCGTCGACGTCCCGTGGTGGGCCGAGGTCGAGCCCGTCGTGGGGCGGTTGCGGCGCACGCTCGGGGTGCCCGTGCTCGTACTGCGGCTGCTGGAGGTGGACGGTGGCGAGAGCGGGCGCGACGGGCATGTGACGTACCACGTCGAGGCGTTGGAGCGGCCGGTGCCCGGGGCGCTGGAGCAACGCCCGGTGCATCAGGGGCTGTTGGACATGGACGACGCTCTTCGCTCACCGTGGGGGCGGGCCGACGGGCTGCGGGAACTGATCGACTGGGCCTCGGAGACGCTGGCCGCTCTGGGGCGGCCGATGACGGGACCGGTCGAGCAGCGGCGCACCTGGAACCTGGCGGGCCTCTTCCGACTACCCACCGGGCAGGGGCCGGTCTGGCTCAAGGCGACCCCGCGCTTCGCCACGGACGAGGCCGCGGTCATCGCCGCGTTCGCCCGGGTGGACGCGGAACTGGTGCCGACGGTTCTCGCCTCCGGAGAGCGGCGGGTGCTGCTGGAGCACATCCCCGGCGAGGACTGCTGGGCGGCCGACGCCGCCACGGTCGAGGCCGGGGTACGCCGTTTCGTCGCCGCGCAGGCCGCGCTGGCCGGCCGACGGCCGCCCGGACTCCGGGACCGGCGGGACCGGGTCCTCGGCGGTCTGGTCCACGAACTGCTGGACGGACGGGTCGAGTTGGACATCAGCGACCAAGAACGCGACGACGCACGGGAGTTGACGGCCCGCTGGGATCGACTCGCCGCCTGCGGGCTCCCCGACACCCTGGTCCACGCCGACTTCCATCCCGGCAACTGGCGCAGCGACGGCAGGCCACCCGTCGTCGTGGACTTCGCCGACGCCCACTGGGGCAACCCCGTGCTGGACTGCCTGCGCCTGTACGACTTCCTCACCGAGGCGGTCCGCCCCGCGGCCGTCCGCGTCTGGGTCGACGCCTGGAAGACCCACGCCCCGGCGAGCGATCCCGCCCGCGCGCTCGCCCTGGCCGAACCACTGGCGCACCTCTCGTACGCGGTGCGCTACCAGGAGTTCCTCGACGGTATCGAGGCGTCCGAGCGGCCGTATCACGCGGGGGATCCGGCGGCGGTCATCCGGAGGGCGCTGTGGTCCGCCGCGCAGCCGGGTTTCGACTCCCTGGAGGTGGCGGGGGAGGTGGCGGGCTAGACGGACCGCGCGGAGGTCCTGCTCATCGGCGGGCGGGCCGGGGTCGGCAGGTATCGCCGACGGAACCTCACCGCTGAATGGGCAACTACGCCGACCTCGGCTACCGGTGGCTCGTCCACACCAACACCCTCAGCGTACTGACCGAGACCGCGGGCACCTTCCAGCGGGCCCTGGGCGCCGACGCACGGATCGTACGGTCCTCCTCACCGCCTCCGACGACGCGGCCGAACGGCGGCTCGGAGGACGGGAGATCGGCTCCGAACTGGAACGGGAGCCGGCCGGCAGTGCGCGCAAGGCACGCGTGTTGGACGAGCGGGCCCCCGCGTACACCGTCCGGGGCGCGACCGACGGATGCGCCGTCATGGACATCGCGGCGGACGTGCCGGCCGTCACGGGATGGGTGACGCTCTCGTGAAGAACGTGAAACGGGGGCGGACTGCACTCGCGTTCGAAGGGCACTCGCAGGGGTGCGGGGAACCGACGAACAGGGGCGGAGATCAATGGAGATCGACGGCATCATCAGTGCCATCATCATCGGCATCGTCATCGGGATACTCGGCCGGCTCGTCGTGCCGGGTCGGCAGCGCATCGGCATCCTGCTGACGATCCTCGTCGGCATCGTCGCCGCGCTGATCGGCTCCGCGATCGCCGCGGGGGTCGGCGTGGCCGACACCGACGGCGTCGACTGGGCCGAGTGGCTGATCCAGATCGGTCTGGCGGCACTGGGCATCGCGGCCCTGGACCGCACGAGGGCACGACGCTGAGGGCCGCGGGACGACCGGCCGGCGAGCGCGTACGTCCCGGGTGCCCCCCGGCGCTGACGGATGTGGCGCGAACGGCGATCGGCGCGCGCACAAGTCCTGAACGACGCGTGGCCCTCGCGTACGTCCCGAACGGTGATTCGCGCTCGCGTACCTCCCGAACGGTGATCGACGCTCGCGTACGTCCGAAGCGCGGCGGGCCGGGAGACCGCGCGTGCCCGAAATCCGTTGCGGGTCGTCCTGCCCGGCGGCTAGCGTCGGCGGGCCCTCGTCGTTCGCCCGCCGACCAGCTCCGGAGTTCCCTTGCCCCCGCGCCTCACCAAGCTGACCGACCCCGCCGCCACTCCGTCGAGTCACCGGCTGGCCTGGCTGGCATCCGGGGCGGACGGCACGCCCCTCGGCTCGGCCTTCCTGCGACTGTTCACCAAGGAGGGGCAGACGCATCTCGCGGAGCTGGACGTCACCGTGCACCCGGCCGAGCGGCGGCAGGGCGTCGGCGCCGCGCTGCTCGACGAGGCGGTCGCCTCGGCACGGAACGAGGGGCGCCGCGCGGTCATCGCCCAGACCGAACAGGGCTCCCCCGGCGACGCGTTCCTCGCGGCACGAGGCTTCCGCCGGGTGCTGACCCTGACATACGCCCGACTCGAACTCGCCGGGATCGACCCGGACCACGTCACCCGGATCGTCGAACAGCCCCGCCCGGGCTACCACTTGACCGGCTGGGCGGGCGTCGTACCGGCCGAACTCGCGCGAACCTACGCCGCGTCGCGCCGCGCGATGGACGACATGCCGATGGGCGACACCGACTACGGCACCGTCGTCTGGGACGTCGAACGGGTCGTGGCCGCCGCCGAGGCGATCGCGCAGCGCGGCGACTCGCTGTACACCGTGGCCTCGGTACACACGTCAAGCGGCACGATCGTCGGCTTCTCGGAGCTCGTCCTCCCGGGCGACGGCAAGGGCGACGGGCAGCACTACGGCACCGCCGTGCTGCCCGAGCACCGGGGTCACGGGCTGGGGCTCTGGATGAAGGCGAAGGCGGTCCTCCACGCCCACCGCCTGGTCCCGGACCTGGCGCTGCTCACCGACACCGCCGAGAACAACATCCCCATGCGCCAGGTCAACGACGCGCTCGGCTACCGGCCCACGCACACGGCGATCGAGTACCAGCTCGACCTGTGACGCACCGGGGCGCGACCTTCTGGGCGACCTATCGGCCCCCGGCGACGCCGCAACCGGTCACTCCGCCGCGCCCCCGACCGCGTACTCGTACGGCGTCGTCGTCGTGAGCGGCTCGAAGCCCAGGCGGGCCAGGATCGGGCGGCTGAGGGCCAGCGCGTCGACCTGGACGTAGCGGTAGCCGCGGTCGGCGGCGACGCGGGCGCGATGGGCGACGAGGGCCCGGTAGACACCGCGACCGCGCCAGCCCTCGACGGTGCCGCCACCCCACAGGCCGGCGAAGCGCGTGCCGGGGAGCAGCTCCATCCGGGCGGCGCTCACCGGTTCGTCCCCGGCGAGGGCCACGACGGCCACGACCGACTCGGTGTCCCCGGTGAGCTGGGCCAGCAGCTGGTGGCGCAGGCGGGTGCTGTCCGTGCCGAAGGCCTTCTCATGGACGTCGGCCACCATGTCCACACCTTCACGGTCGGTGACCGGCAGCAGCCGTACGCCCTCGGGCGGCTCGACGTCGAGGGTCAGGTCGGCGACCTCGGCGATCATCAGCGTCTCCTCCGGAGCGGCCGTGAAGCCGGCGTCGCGCAGGCGTTGTCCCAGGTCGACCGGGAGATCGTGGCCGTACAGCTTCCATTCGAAGTCGCGTCCGAGGCCGGAGAAGTACCGGATCTGCTCGGTGATCGCCGCGTCCGCTCCGGCCTCGTCCAGGTCGGACCAGACGACGCCGCTCCAGCCGTTCTCGAAGCCGACCTGGCGCACCACCCCGCCGACGCGCTCGATCCGGGCTCCGGGCCCGTCGGGGCGGGCGCCCTCTCGCATGTCCCGGTCGAACAGTGCCAGCACAGCAGCGTGATCCATGCTGCTCACTCCATCATCAGTCGTTCGCCCTGGCAACGGAATTCACCCGCCGTCTCACGCACCGGAGCGCTACGGGCCTTCGCCCGCGCCCTGCGTTGAGCCGGCCGGTGGGGCCGTACGGGTGTCGCTCGCGAAAGGACGTGTGCCCCGGACACACGCCGTAGGGTGCACCCCGCGGAACGCGGCCGAGCGCTCCACGAGGAGGGTGCGTACGAGCATGGTGAACGAGTCCGAACTGGTGTACCTGCGACGCTGCGTGGAGCTCGCGACCGAGGCACTGGAGACCGGAGACGAACCGTTCGGTTCGGTCCTGGTCGGCGGTGACGGCACGGTCCTGGCCGAGGACCACAACCGGGTGGCGGGCAGTGGCCGCACCCGTCACCCGGAGTTCGAGCTGGCCCGCTGGTCGGCCGCCCGGCTCACCCCCGGGGAACGCGCGGCGGCGACCGTGTACACCTCGGGCGAGCACTGTCCGATGTGCGCCGCCGCCCACGCCTGGGTGGGTCTCGGCCGTATCGTGTACGTCGCCTCGTCCGAGCAACTGGCCGCCTGGCTGGGCGAGTTGGGGGTACCCGCGCCACCGGTGCGGACGCTGCCCGTACGGGAGATCGCACCCGGGGTGGCGGTCGAGGGGCCGGTGCCGGAGCTGGCCGGGGAGGTACGGGCCCTGCACCGGCGGTTCCACGCCAAAACCGTCGGTGCCGTCGCCGACGATGACTGACAGCCGCGGGACGGGGCAGGCGGTCCGGGTTCCGTCGTCGCAGTCCGGAGAGCCTTCACCGATGCCCGAAGACGTGGTGCAGCACACCCGCCCCACCCCCACGGCCCCTCCCGACCGGGAGAAGCCACGGGCGAGGCGGGCCTCGCGGGACCCGTACTTCGACAACGCGAAGTACCTGACCATCGTCCTGGTGGCCTGCGGGCACGCGTGGGAGCCGCTGACGTACGGCAGCCGGGCCGCGACCGCCGCCCATCTGACCGTCTACGCGTTCCACATGCCGGCCTTCGCCCTGATCTCCGGGTACTTCTCGCGAAGCTTCGACATGGCGCCCGGCCGGCTGAAGCGGCTGATGACGGGGGTGGTCCTGCCGTACGTCGTGTTCGAGACGGCGTACACGCTGTTCTACCGGTGGGCGCAGGACGATCCGGGCTATCCGCTGAGCCTGCTGGATCCCTGGTACGTGATGTGGTTCCTGGTCGCTCTCTTCATCTGGCGGCTGACCACGCCCCTGTGGCTGATGCTGCGCCACCCGCTGCCGGTGGCGCTGGGTCTGGCGATGCTGGCGGCGGTGTCACCGGATCTCGGCGGCGACGTCTCCATCCAGCGCGTGCTGGGCTTCCTGCCGTTCTTCGTGCTGGGCCTGACCCTGCGGCCCGAGCACTTCGAGCGGCTGCGCACCCGCCGGGTACGGCTGTGTCTGTTCCCGGTCGGGCTGGGAGCGCTCGTGGTGGCGTACGGGGTGGCGCCGTGGTTCGACGCCGGCTGGTTCTACCACCGGGGCAGCGTCACCGGCCAGGGCGTGTCCCGCTGGGCGGGGGTGCTGACCACGCCCGCCCTGTTCAGTCTGGCGGTGCTGCTGACGGCCTGCTTCCTGGCCTGGGTGCCGCGCCGGCAGCTGTGGTTCACGGCGCTCGGCGCGGGCACGATGTACGGCTATCTGCTGCACGGCTTCGTGATCAAGTGGGCGCGTTTCCGGGACTGGTACGCCGTGGAGTGGCTGCACACCCCGCTCGGGGAACTCGCGGTCACGGCCCTCGCGGTCGGCGGCATCACCCTGCTGTGCACCGCGCCCGTACGGGCGGCGCTCCGCTGTGTCGTCGAGCCGCGCATGGAGTGGGCGTTCAGGAAGGGCGACGCCCCGCCGACCAAGGCCGCTCCCCCGGCCGGGGTCGCCGGCGACGCCGCCCCTGCGCCTAGCCGAGCTCCAGAGTCGTGACCCCGAAGACGCGCTCCGCCGCGTACGGCCGGATCGGGCCGGTGTACATACGGGCCGTCTCGAAGGAGGGTGTCAGACCGTACTCCTCGACCAGCGCCACGGCGGCCGTGTTCGGCTCCGGCACGTCGACGGCCAGCTCGCGGCCGGCGGCCTCGGCGGCCAGTCCGGCGAGGAGCGCACGGGCGTCGGCGGCGGTGTCGGCGAACAGCGGGCCGATCCGCAGGGCGTCCCGGCCGGGACGGATGACGCCGTAGCCGGTGAGCCGCCCGTCGACGACGCGCGCGAGGGCCCGGTGTCCGTCGGCGGTGAGCCAGTGCCGCAGGAAACGGGGGCGGTCGGCCGGGTGGCAGGCACTGTCGTACGCGGCGAGGGAGGCTGCGTCCTCGACCGGCCGGACACCGTCGGGCACGGGTGTCCCGGGCACGACGCCCGAGTACCGGAAGGTGCGGTGGGCGGGCTCGAAGCCGGACTGCCGGTATTTGTCCTGCTGCGCGACGACGCCGTCCAGGCCGACCGCGCGGCCTCCCGCGTGGGCGAGGGCGGCCTTCCAGGTGGCGAGGCCGTGGCCCCGGCCCCGCAGATCCGGGCGGACCAGATAGAAGCCGAGGAAGGCGTATCCGTCGCCGTAGTTCACGACGGAGACGGACGAGACCGGTTCCCCGTCGAGCCGGCCGATGAAGAAGCCCTCGGGGTCCTGCGCGAAGAAGCACGCCGGGTCCGAGAGCCCCGGGTTCCAGCCCTCGTCCCCCGCCCACCGGGCGACCACCGCCCAGTCGTCGAGCGTGGCCCGGGTGACGACGAGGTCCTGATGCCCCGGAGAGGTCATCTCTGCGCTCCTTCGCTGAGGTCACGGGTGCGCGGTCGCCGGGCGACCGCGGGTGCGTGGTAGGCCGCACCCCGCAGCATCCTCGCCGACGCCCGATCGTGCCCGCGACGCGGGAAACAGCCGACATCGCCGGGCGCCTGACCCGTCCTACGCCCCGGTTCACGCGTACGGGCGACCTGCTCACGGCCGTCGCACGGCCTCGTCGCGGCGCAGGGTACGGCACTCCCGCCCGGCCCGCCCGCCGGGAGGCGGGGCCGCGAGGGGCCGCCTATGGTGATCCGGGGGTTGTCCCCGGCCGCCCCGGCCGGGTGTCCCTGGAGGCGCGCATGCGGTCCACGCACAGACGGCGCCCGCTCGCCGGAGCCGCGGTCGCGGTGCTGGCCCTGCTGGGGGCCGGACTGCCGGCCACGGCGGCGGGCGCCGACGACGAGCAGGACGACAAGCAGCCCGATCTGACCCGCTTCTACCAGCAGAAGATCAAGTGGTCGAAGTGCGAGGGCACGGAGATGCCCAAGGATCTGCGGTGCGGCAAGGTCACCGTGCCGATCGACTACACCCGGCCCAAGGCCGGAACCCTCGACCTGGCGATGGCCCGCTACCGGGCCACCGGCGACTCGCGCGGCTCGCTGCTGCTGAACTTCGGCGGCCCCGGCGGCCCGGGCGTCCCCGAACTCGCCTACGGCGGCAAGGACTTCATGGATCTCACCGACGGCTACGACGTCGTCACCTTCGATCCACGCGGCGTGGGCCGATCGTCTCCCGTCAGCTGCGGCGACGGCACCGACGAGGCACTCGAGGCGACCGACAGCGGCGAGGACGCGAACGACCCGCAGGCCGCCCTCAAGCAGCTGCGGCGGGCCGCGGCCGCGTGCAGGAAGCACTCCGGCCCGGTGCTGCCGTACATCGGCACAGCCAGCGCCTCCCGCGACCTGGACGTGATGCGCGCCGCCCTCGGCGACAAGAAACTCAACTACCTCGGCTTCTCCTACGGCACCCGGCTGGGCGCGGTGTACGCGGCGCAGTTCCCCGAGAAGGTGGGCCGGATGGTCCTCGACGGGGTGGACACCCTGACCGAGCCGCTGGCCGAGCAGGGTCTGGTGGGTGCCGCGGGCCAGCAGACCGCGTTGGAGGACTACCTCGACGCGTGCACCGAGGAGCTGACGTGCCCGTTCGGACAGGACTCCCGCTCCGCCCGTGAGCAGGTCGTGGCGCTGGTCGACTCGCTCGACGAGTACCCCGTGCCGTCGGACTTCGGGCAGGACTTCACGGGCCAGGACCTGGTGGGCGCCATCAGCCACGCCCTCTACAGCGAACAGATGTGGCCGATGCTCACCCAGGCGCTCAACATGCTCGTCCACGACGGGGACACCCGGGGCGTCGTGGCACTCACGGGCGGCGGCTTCGCCCCGACGACCGTCCCGTACCGGTCCTCGGCGCCGGCCCGCCCGCACGAGCCTCCCGAGCCCAGCGCGTCCGGCACCCCGACCCCACACAGCGGGCTCGTCGACGCCGGGGAGGTCCCGCCGGACAACCTTCCGGCCGCGCTCATGGCGATCAACTGCGCCGACGACCCCGACCGGCCCACCGCCAAGAAGATCACCGACAACCTGAAGGACCTGCGCGCGGCCTACGAGGACGCCTCCCCCGTGTTCGGCCGGTACCGGCTCACCCAGGTGCTGATGTGCCACGGCCGCCCGGCGGGCACCGACTACATCCGCGACGAGGTGCGGGACGTCGACACCCCGAAGATGCTGCTCGTGGGCACCCGGGGCGACCCGGCCACCCCGTACCGCTGGACCGTGGAGACGGCTGAGCGGCTCGGCTCCTCGGCGGTCGTCCTCGACAACAAGGGCAAGGGGCACACTGGGTACGGGTCGTCCAAGTGCGTGCACGCGAAGGTCGACGACTTCCTGCTGTTCGGGACGCTGCCGGACGACGGAAGTTCCTGCGGAGCCGACGATTGAGCATCGGGCGTGTAACACGCACGGGTCGGGTACAACCCCGCGCGCACTCGGCGCGTCACACTGGGCAGGCGTCGCCTTTGCGCGTGCCGTACCCGTACGTGACCAAAACTGGGGGATTCCACCGATGCGTATCCGTTCCTTCCTCACCGTCTCGACCGCGGCGGCCGCCGGCGCCGCTCTGCTCCTCACCGCCGCCCCGCAGGGGCTGGCCGCCCAGCCCGCCGCGAAGACCCCGGTCTGCAAGGCGAAGGTCCTCAAGCTGGGGGCCAAGCAGTCCAAGGACGCGCGGGTCGTGCACATCAGCGTCAAGAACACCGGCACGCGCACCTGCACGATCGACCGCCTTCCCGTCGTCACCTTCGGCGACCTCGACGGGGCGGCCCTGCCGGTGCCGTCGGGCGAGAGCGGGCCGTACAAGGTCGGCTCGGGGAAGACGGTGTACGCGGCCGTCCGTACGATCGCCGACCTCAAGGACCCGGACGCCCGTCGCGTCGGCACGATCACCGTGTCGGCCAACCCCAACCTCAACGGCCGTACCTTCACCGCGAAGCAGCTGGGCGCGAGCAAGAAGGTGAAGGTCTGGGAGCCGGTGACGACCTGGTGGAAGCCGTCCAAGGCCGCCGCCGACAAGGCGCTCAAGAAGGAAGTCGGCTGACCCTCACGGCAGCCGCACGGCATCGACGAGCCCGTCGGCGCGCGCCCCATCACCGGTGCGCGCCGACGGGCTCCTTCGCTGCCCTCCTGCGACCGCCGAGGCCGCCTGCGGCGGGAGCCTTCTTACCCCAAATGCCCGACACGCGAATCAGTCCTATCGTGAAGTCATGGAGCATGCCCTCAGTCCCACGACCCTCACCGAACTGCGCCGCCCGCGGCCCTACCCCGCGGTGTCGGTGCTGACGCCGACCCACCGCCGGGAACCCGAGAACACCCAGGATCCGGTCCGGCTGCGCAATGTGGTGGCCGAGGCGAAGAAGCGACTGGAGCACGATCCCGCGGTCACGCGGGAGCGGCGCCACGACGTCGTCGAACAGCTGGACCAGGCCCTGTCCGAGGTGGATCTGACGCACGCCGAGGACGGCCTGGCGATCTTCGCGGCGCCCGGTGAGCACCAGGTGTGGTCGCTGGCCCGTCCGGTGCCGGAGCGGGTGGTGCTCGCGGACACCTTCCTCACCCGGAACCTGGTGGCCGCGCAGGCCGCCGAGCGGCCGTTCTGGGTGCTCTCGGTCTCCTCGGACCGGGTCACCCTGTGGAACGGCGGCGGCGACCGCGTCTCCGAGGCGCACACCGGCGGGTTCCCGCTGACCAGGGACCGCGACAACTTCGACGCCGAGCGGCAGGAGCGGATCGGCGACCTGCCGTCCGCCTTCCGCGACGAGGACACCCGCCGCTTCCTGCGTGACGCCGACACCGCGCTGGCCCGGCTGCTGCGCGCTCGGCCCCGGCCCGCGTACCTCACCGGGGAGACGGCCGCGCTGTCCCTGTTCGACGAGATCGGCACGGTCACCAGGGACGCCACGCACATCCCGCACGGCGGTCTCGCGCACGGCACCCCGGAGGCCGTGTGGCAGGCGGTCGGGCCCCTGATCGCCGCCGAGGACCGCAGGAACGTCGACACCGTCGCCCGGCGGCTCGAAGCGGCCCGCGGCCACAAGGCGTTCGCCGCCGGGGTCGACGAGGTCCGGCAGAACGCCCAGCAGGGCCGCATCCAGCTTCTGGCCGTGGAGGAGAACTACCGGACGACCGTCCGCGCCGACGGAGGCGGCGGGCACCTCGTCCCGGCCGAGAGCGGCGACCTCGACGTCCGCGAGGACATCGTGGACGAGATCGTCGAGCGGTGTCTGGACACCGGCGCCGAGGTCCGCTTCGTCCCCGACGGCACGCTGGGCGACGCCCGGGGCATCGCGGGCGTCCTGCGGTACTGAACCCCGGCCGTCGCACGCCGGCACACCTCGGGACGGGTGTCAGACACCGCCGAGGAGGGTCGTCAGGCCCCGGTCGAGGGCCGGGCCCAGCTCTTCTCTCCCGGCGCCGACGACGGCGTAGCTGCGCACCAGGAAGCGCTGGAGAGCCGCCTTCTCGAACCGGAGCAGGGCCATGCCGTACGGGGAGTGCAGTTCGACCACCGTGCGGAAGCGGCCGCAGGGCCAGATGTGCACGTCGCCGGCGCCGGCGGGGGCCCGCACGCCTTCCTCCAGCAGTTCGCGGGAGAAGGTCCAGGTCACCATGGAACCGTTCAGCGAGATGTCGGCCGGGAAGTCGAGGTGCACGGCCAGCGGATCGTCGGAGGAATAGCGCAGGCTCGCGGGCACCGGGACCTCCCGGTCCTCGGCGGTGATGAGGAGAGCGCGGGCGGGCTGTTCCAGCGTGACGGTCATGAACGGTCTCCGTTTCGGGTGAAGCTCTTCCTGCGGTGCGGGCCGACCGGGTGCGCCGACGTGCCTTCTCGACCTCGCGGAGGGCTTTCGCATGAGACGGCTCCCTGGATTCACCTCTGTGACCCATGTCACCCGCGCCGCGACCTTCGGGCTCACGCGGAGGCGTCGACGAGGCCGGGTTCACAGAGGCCGTTCCATGGAATCGAGGGGCTCGTACATATGCCCCTCGAACAGGGGAATGAAAGACAGGTGAATGCGGTCGACGGTCCGTCAAGTCACGTACGATTCCTACGACTTGGACCCTCAGGACGCGTACCCGCGTGCGATGGAGAACCCCGACCGCAAGGACGGTGGCATATGCCAGAAGCACCACCGTATCGTGTCTTGCCAAATCCCTTACAGCGCGTCGCGGGCTGTGCAACAGTCGTAATCGGCCCTTACGTCAGCGTTGGTCGTACCGTCCCCCATCGGAGTACGTGATGCCGTCCCCTCTCTCTGCGGATCGCCCCGCCGCCCAGCCGCCCCGACGCGGCACGGTCGACGCGCTCATCTCGCAGACGCGGCGACTGCGGGGCGACGTGGACGCCGTACGCCGTGACGCGCCCGCCGACGAAGCGGACCCGGAGGTCCGCTGGCAGCGCGCGCTCTATGATCTGGCGCTCAATCAACTGAGCGATCTGGACGGCCACTTGGCCCAGCTGCGGGACGGTCCGGCCCTGCCGCCGACCCCCGCGGCCCCGGCCGGGCTCCCGGTCGCGCCGCCCCCGGCGCCCCGGCGTGAATCGCTGCTCAGCCGGGTCGGCAGCGCCGAGTGGAACCTGCTGACCGACGAGGCGAGCTGGTCCGGGGAGCTGTATCAGATCCTCGGCCGCGACGCCGCCGCCCCGCCGCTCACCCTCGACGAACTGCCCTCGCTGGTGCTCGACGAGGATCGGCCGAAGCTGACGGCGATGGTCACGGACTGTCTGATCGACGCACAACGCATCGACGGGGAGTTCCGAGTCCTGCTCCCCGACGGCGGAGTGCGCACCGTGCACATGATGGGCGAGCCCGTGCTCGACGACGACGGCGGTACGGCCTCGATGTGGGCCGTCCTGCGGGACGTCAGCGAACTGCGGCGCAGCCAGCGGGCAGTGAGCGAGACCCGTGACTCGCTGCACCGTCAGCGGCACTTCGCGCAGACCGAGCACCGGGTCGCGGTCGAGCTGCAGGAGGCCGTGCTGCCGCCGTGGCGCGGCTCCCTGCGGCTCCCGCACCAGGGCCCCGAGAGGCTGGACCTGGCCGCCCATTACCTGCCCTGCTCGACTAGTGCGCTGATCGGCGGCGACTGGTACGACGCCCTCGAACTGCCGGGCGGCGAGAGCCTGTTGAGCGTGGGCGACCTCACCGGTCACGGAGTCACCGTCACCTCGGGCATGGCGATGCTGATCGGCGCGCTGCGCGGCCTGGCCATGGCGGGCACGGAGCCGGGCCGGCTGATGGCCTGCCTCAACCAGTTACTGGACGCCACGGTGCAACCGGCCCTCGGCAGCGCCGTCTGCTGCCGCTACCGGCCGGCGACCCGCACCCTGGTCTGGGCGCAGGCGGGGCACCCCGCCCCGCTGCTGTTCCGCGGCGGGACGGGGCGTGTGCTGACATCGCCGGACGGCGTCCTGCTCGGAGCGACCTCGGGTGCCGTCTACGGGCAGGCCGAAGTGACGCTCGAACAGGGCGACCTGCTGCTCCTGCACACCGATGGACTGGTCCCCCGGCGGGGAGGAGAGGCAGCCGTGCAGCGGCTGCTGGACCTGGCCCCACGGATCGGCGCGGCGCGTACGGCCCAGGAATGTGTACGGACAGTGGTGGAAGAGTTCGGCGAGACCGAGCGTGCGGACGACGCCTGCGTACTCGTCGCCAGGGTCAGCTCCTGAGGAGTCTGCCCCCGAGGGGTCACGCCGGCGCGATGTCGCCCTTGTTCTTCGGCTGGGTCTTGGGCAGGGCGAGTTTGATCTCCTCCCGCAGGTCCTGGATCTTCGGATAGCTGGAGTACTGACCGGTGAGCCGGTACATCTCACGCAGCCGGTCCCAGGTGCGGTGGGAGGAGTTGGAGCCCATCGCCGCCAGGGCGAGGCGGGCGTAACTGGCCGCCTGTTCCGGGTCGTCGGCGATGAAGGAGGCCGAGGCCATGGACAGGAAGTCGAAGATCTTCGACCGCTGCCGGCCGTCGACGCGCAGTTCCAGAGCCTTCTGCGCGTAGTGCTGGGCCTGCTTGGCCGCGGCCGGTTCGTGCTCCGCGAGCGTGCGGTAGGCCAGGGCCTGCATGCCGTAGAGATCCTCCTCCTTGAACATCTGCATCCAGCTGGGCGGCGGAACGTCCCCCCGGTCGGAGACGAACAGGTCCTCGGCCTGGCCCAGGGTGCGGCGCATGGCCTGGCCCTTGCCCAGGGAGGCCTGGGCCCAGGCCTCGACGGTGTGGAGCATGGCCTTGGTGCGCGGCAGCACCTGCTCGCCGGAGCCGGACTGGGCGAGTTTCATCAGGTCGAGCGCCTCGTCGGGCTTGCCGAGGTGCACCAGTTGTCGGGCCGCCCGCGAGAGGGCCTCTCCGGCGCGGGGCCGGTCACCGCCCTCCCTGGCGGCGTGGGCGGCGATGATGAAGTACTTCTGGGCGGTGGGTTCCAGGCCGATGTCGTGCGACATCCAGCCCGCTAGGACGGCGAGGTTGGCGGCGACGCCCCACAGGCGGCGCTGGAGATGCTCGGGGTGGCGGTAGGAGAGCATGCCTCCCACCTCGTTCAGCTGTCCCACGACAGCCTTGCGTTGCAGCCCGCCGCCGCGGGCCGCGTCCCAGGCCCGGAACACCTCGACCGAGCGCTCCAGTTCCTCGATCTCCTGCGCCCCGATGGGGGCGGCCTCGTAACGGTCGAACCCGGCGGGGTCGGCGTGCAGGGGGTTGTCGAGATCGGGTGCGTCGGCCGCGAGGGCCGGATCGGTGTGCAGCCAGTCGTGCATGGCGCTGCTGAGTGCGGATCCCGCGGTGAGCGCGACGCCCGCACCCACCAAGCCGCGTCGGTTGAGCATGAGGTCCATTCCCGTGAATTCGGTGAGGACCGCAGCAGTCCGTTCGGGCGCCCACGGCACACCGTCGGGATGTTCCACATTCCCGCCGTCCTGCCGTCTTCCCGTACGCCCGTGCCGGACCAGACCGAGGTCCTCGATGGTCACGACACGGCCGAGACGCTCGGTGAACAACGCCGCCAGCACCCGCGGCACGGGATCGCGCGGGATCTCTCCCATGTCGATCCACCGCCGCACCCGTGAGGTGTCGGTCGCCAGCTGGGGGTGGCCCATGGCCGCCGCCTGCCGGTTGACCAGCCTCGCGAGCTCTCCCTTGGACCAGCCGGCCAGGCCGAACAGGTCTGCGAGTCGGGTATTGGGTTGTCCGCTCACGTCAAGCCCCCAGGTTCTCGGCTGAGTTGAATGTAGCCCGCTGTCAGTTGCTGGGGGACTATTCGCCAGGCTTCGCCAGGGTGCGCTACATGGTGTGCCATGGGCCATCCGGTGTCAGGTAGGAAAGCGCCACCCCGACCCGGTCGCCCCGACGGGCACTCCCCAGGGTGTCCTCGGATCGGCCGGGGCGGGCAGCGCGTGACCTCGCCGGCACACGAAGGGATCTGTCTTCCCCCATGTACGCAGCATCGTCCTCCGTGTCCGCTCCTCCCCGGTCCCTGCACCCCCGCCAGCCGGGCAGCGGCGGCCCCTACCTCGACCCCACGCGTACGGCGGCCCCGATGCTCGGTGGCGGCCGGGCTCGGCGTGTGCCGGGGCTCGGCACCCAACCGCTCAGCGGGAGACTCGACTTGTCCGGCCCCCAGGGCGCGCAGCTGCGCACGGCGATCGCCTCGGTGCATCGCATCTGTCCGGAGTTCACTCCGGTCCAGGTGCTGCGCCGCAGCGGCCGCTCGGTGCTGCTCGTCGGTACGACAGGGCGCAGCACGGCCGTCGCCAAGTGTTTACTCGACCATTCATCCATCTGGGAGGAGCGGCTCCGGCACGAAATAGCCGCATACCGCTCGTTCGTCCGGCACCGCCCCCCGGTGCGGGCGCCGAAGCTGATCGCGGCGGACCCGGACAACTGCACCTTGGTCATCGAGCGGATGCCGGGCCGGGTGGCAGCCCTGCAGCGGCATCCGGTGGAGGCGCCGCCGCGCGCCGACATCCGGGCGGCGCTCGGCGCGATCTGCCGGCTGAACGCGTGGCGGCCACCGGCGGGGACGTTCGACGCCCCGCTGGACTACGCGGAGCGGATCTCCCGATTCCATGAGCTGGGTCTGCTCACCGACCGGGACATGGGCGATCTGCAGAAGCTCCTGCACGGCATCGCGCACGCGTCGGGCCGTCAGGGCATGGGCCAGTTCTGTCACGGCGACGCCCTCCTGTCGAACATCCTTCTCTCACCGGCCGGTCCAGTGCTGGTGGACTGGGAGCACGCGGGGTGGTATCTGCCGGGGTACGACCTGGCGACGCTGTGGGCGGTGCTCGGGGACGCACCGGTGGCGCGGCGGCAGATCAGTCAGCTGGCGCAGTCGGCGGGCCCGGCCTCACGGGACGCGTTCCTGGTGAACCTGATGCTCGTACTGACCCGTGAGATCCGTACCTACGAGACGGCCGTGCAGCGTTCGATGCACGACTCGACCCCGGCGGCACCGGGCCCGGCCCACCCGGCCGCCGCGCCGTCCGGCGAGGAACAGCGGCTGCTGCTCAGGCGGCTGCACGACGACTGCCAAATGGCCCGCAAGGCCGTACGGGCGGCGGTCGGCACTCGCTGAGAGGAAAGGAAGGTCCGCAGTGCGCCCTGGACAGGGGCGCGCCGCGGACCTTCGTCATGTCAGGGCAGCCAATCACCGGGGAAACGGCCTCCTCCGGGCATGATTGACGGATCGTCGGCCGACCGATAGCACTGGTGCACTCCCCCACGCTCGGCTTCTCCCCCCAGCGTGGGAGGTGTCCCCAGGCTCCGCCCGGCCCGCCATCGCCCCACCATTCCAGGAGGCCGCCTTGCGAGGATCCCCCACCGACCGCAGGCCCACCCCACTGCCCGGACGTTTGCGCAGAACGGCGTTCACCGCAGCCCCCGCCGTCCTGCTGCTGCCCCTGCTGGGGGCTGCCCCGCCCGCCGCCCAGTCGTCCGCCGCGTCGGTCCGTCTGCAGGGCGCGTTCGGCGCCGCTGCCGCCGAGTACGGCGTTCCGCGCAGCGTTCTGCTCGGCGTCTCCTATCTGCAGTCCCGCTGGGACGCCCACGGCGGCGCGCCGAGCGTCACCGGCGGCTACGGCCCCATGCACCTCACCGACGCGCGCACGGCCCTGGCCGAGGCCCCGCACCACAGCGAGGGCACGGAGGACGCGCGCGGCGACGACTCCCGGCCGCCCCTGGTGGCCGAGGCGGATCTGCCCGAGTCGTCCGAACTCCCGTCCCGGCTGCGGACGTTGACGAAGGCGGCCGAACTGACCGGTCTGCCCGCGCGGACGCTGCGCACGGACGCCGAGGCCAATGTGGCGGGCGGGGCCGCGCTGCTCGCCGCCGCGCAGCGGGAGCTCGGCGCGGAGCCGAGTGCCGATCCGGCGGACTGGTACGGGGCGGTGGCGCGCTTCTCGGGCGCCGACGACCGGGCGACGGCGGCGGCGTACGCGAACGAGGTGTTCGCCGTGATCCGCGACGGCGCCGGGCGGGTCACGGACGCCGGTCAGCGGGTGGCGCTCGCCGCCGAGCCGGGTCTGCGCCCCGACACCGGGCAGTTGTCCCGGGCGGGGCTGCGCGCGGCGGCCGCGGACGGCGCGGAGTGTCCGACAACGGTGTCCTGCGAGTGGATCCCGGCTCCGTACGAGGAGTTCGGCGACAACGACTACGGCAACCACGACCTGGCCGACCGGCCGACCTCGCAGCGCATCCGGTACATCGTCGTCCACGACACCGAGGGCTACTGGGACACCACTCTCGAACTGGTCCAGGACCCGACCTATGTGTCGTGGCACTATTCGCTGCGCTCCACGGACGGTCACATCGCCCAGCACATCAAGAACAAGGACGTGGGCTGGCACGCCGGCAACTGGTACGTCAACGCGGGGTCGGTCGGCCTGGAGCACGAGGGCTTCCTGGCCTCGCCGGACGCCTGGTACACGGAGGCGATGTACCGCGCGTCGGCCCGTCTGGTGAAGTATCTCGCCGCGAAGTACGGCGTCCCGCTGGACCGGCAGCACATCCTGGGCCACGACACCGTACCCGGCCCGACGACGGCGACGATCCCGGGGATGCACACCGACCCGGGCCCGTACTGGGACTGGCGGCACTACTTCGAGCTGCTGGGCAAGCCCTTCGGCGCCACGTCCGGCAAGGACAGCGCCATGGTCACCATCCTCCCGAAGTACGCCGACAACCGGCCCGAGTTCACCGGCTGTGTGAGCGGGGGCGAGCCCTGCGCGGTGCACGGCTCCAGCGCCGTACGCCTGTACAGCGAGCCCGCTGTGACCTCACCCCTGATCAAGGACATCGGGCTGCGGCCGGGCGGCGACGACTCGACGATCGATGTGAACGACCTCGGTTCGCGGGTCTCCACCGGGCAGCAGTACGCGGTCGCCGGGCGGCAGGGCGACTGGACGGCGATCTGGTATCTGGGGCAGAAGGCCTGGTTCCAGAACCCCAAGGCGAAGCCGACGGCGGTCGGCGCGGCCGGACTGGTCGTGACGCCCCGGGAGGGCCTGGCGGAGATCCCGGTGTACGGCCGCGCCTACCCGGAGGCGGCGGCGTACCCGGCGGGTGTGCCCGCCCAGGCGGTGTCCCCGTGGCCGTACAAGCTCCTCAAGGGGCAGAAGTACGTCGCGGGTGACCGGGTGCCCGGCGAGTACTACTACGCCGTCTCCTTCGACACGAGCGGGCACAGGGTCGTGGTCGGTGAAGACCTGTATTACGAGATCCAGTTCGGCCATCGGGTGGCGTTCGTGCGGGCGGCGGATGTGCGGGTGCTGCCGGCCGCGTGAGGACGAGGCCGCCTGAGGGCGCGAAGAAGGGCCGGGTGTGAACCCGGCCCTTTCGTCTTCGTGCTTTGCCGCTCTCAGCCCTGCTGGAACAGCTCCGCCGGGAGCGGCTTGAGCAGCGCGTACAGGTCGTCGGTGATGGGGCGGTCCCAGGCGGCGATGGTCACCAGGACGTTGTCGCTGCGGTCGAACTGGACGCAGGAGATCCGGGACTCGGAGAGCTTGAGCCGGCGGACGATCAGAAGGTTGTCACCCTGCATCACCGGCATGTCCTCGGCACCGACGACGGTGATCTCCTCCTCGTTCTCCAGCGCGATCAGCAGCTGGGCCACCTCGAAGGGGATCTCGCCGTCGGCGACCTCGCGCGCCGGGGAGCCCTCCGGGAGGTTGCCGATGATCATCGCGGGGCCGCGGCCGCCGTAGAGGTCGTAGCGCAGGAAGACGCCCTGGCAGCTGCCGTCGGGGGCCGGCAGCAGGCCGGCACCGAGATTGCCCGGCCAGTCGCCCGGGTCCATGGCCAGTACGTCGAAGTCGGGACCGGCAGGAGTGGCGCTGCGGCGGCGGAGGAAGGACATGCCGCAATGGTACGGCGTGCCGTCCGGCGGTGGGGCCGAGGGAGCGTGGGGGGCAGGGGTCGCTCTCCGAGGCGATGGTCAGCTCGCCGCCTTCTTGTGCCGTTCGTGGTGGCGGGCGACGCGGGCGCGGTTGCCGCAGGACGGCTTGCACCATTCCTGGCGGGGGTGCTCCTTGAGGAAGTAGCGCACGCAGCGTGGTGCGTGGCAGGCGCGCAGCCGCTGCCGTTCGGGGCCCGCGAGGAAGGCGAGGGCGGAGCGGGCGAGGGCGGCGGTGAGCGGGTCCTCGCCGGTGGCGGGCTCATGGCGTACGACGGGTTCGGCGCCGGGACCCCAGGTGAGCACAGGGACGGTCGGGGTGAGGGCGGCGGCCTCGTTGAGGCGTGCCAGGGCTTCGGGGACGGGCACCGGGCGGGTGCCGTCGGCGGGGCTGGGCTCGCCGGGGCCGACGGCGCGGGCGAACAGGGCCCGCACGGCTCCGCGGAGCTCGCGTACGGAGGTGAGGGCGGCCTCGTCGACGGTGTGGCCGACGGTGGCCGGCAGGACGTCCGCATGCGCCCGGACCCAGGTGGCGAGCCCCACGGGCTCGGTCAGGTCGTCGGCGACTCCGCCGTGGCCGTCATGGCGGAAGGTCGATGCGAGGTCCAGGGCGAGCCGCGCGTCCGCACTGATCGAGTACTCCATGAGGCTAATGATAGGCGAGTCGTCATCCATTAACCCGAGGGAAGCCACCGCGCGGCCGTCTCCTCGTCGCGGGCATCCGAGCCCTGTCGGTGGGCGGCTCCCGGCCGCCCACCGACAGGGCTCGCACGGCCGCTCAGGTCAGGTCGAACTCGCCCTCGCGGGCCCCCGACACGAAGGCACCCCATTCGGCGGGGGTGAAGATCAGCGAGGGGCTCTCGGGGCTGCCGCTGTTGCGCATGGCGATGAACCCCTCGACAAAGGCGATCTGGACATCTCCCCGCCCCTGGCTGCTCGACCGCCAGTCCGCGTTGCTCAGGTCCAGTTCCGCCGGCTTGTGCCAGCCGTCGAGGGATCGCTGCTCCATGATGGTCTCGGCCACGTCCGTGCTCCTCCCGGTTCGTCGTCCGCCCGCCAGACTAGCGATCGCCCCCCACCGCCGACAGGCCACGTGAGGGGGAGGTTCAGGAGGTCGGCGGCTCGGCGCCCACGAGCCACATCGAGAAGAACTGCGATCCGCCGCCGTAGGCGTGCCCGAGCACCCGGCGGGCGCCCTCAACCTGGTGCTCTCCGGCCAGCCCCCTCACCTGCAACGCCGCCTCCGCGAAACGGATCATGCCGGAGGCGCCGATGGGATTGGTGGAGAGCACTCCGCCGGACATGTCGACCGGAAGATCCCCGTCCAGTTCGGTGACGCCCGACTCGGTGAGTTTCCAGCCCTCGCCCTCGGCCGCGAAGCCGAGGTTCTCCAGCCACATCGGCTCGTACCAGGAGAACGGCACGTACATCTCCACCGCGTCGATCTCCCGGCGCGGATCCGCGATGCCCGCCTGCCGGTACACGTCGGCCGCGCAGTCCCGTCCCGCGCGCGGCGACACGCTGTCCTTCCCCGCGAACAGGGTCGGCTCGCTGCGCATCGCGCCGCCGTGCATCCACGCGGCGGGCCGGGGCGCCCGGGCGGCGCCCGCGCGGTCGGTGAGGACCATCGCCACGGCCCCGTCGGAGGACGGACAGGTCTCCGAGTAGCGGATCGGGTCCCACAGCATGGGCGAGGCCTGGACCTTCTCCAGCGTGATGTCGTGCTCGTGGAGATGGGCGTACGGGTTCTTCAGCGCGTTGCGGCGGTTCTTGTACGCCACCAGGGAGCCGACGGTGTCGGGGGCGCCGCTGCGCCGCATGTACGCCCGGACGTGCGGGGCGAAGAAGCCGCCCGCGCCGGCCAGCAGCGGCTGCTGGAACGGGATCGGCAGGGACAGTCCCCACATGGCGTTCGATTCGGACTGTTTCTCGAAGGCGAGGGTCAGCACCGTGCCGTGGACACGGGCGGCGACCAGGCTCGCGGCGACCAGCGCGGTCGATCCGCCGACCGAGCCCGCCGTGTGCACCCGCATCATGGGCTTGCCCACCGCGCCGAGCGCGTCGGCGAGGTACAGCTCGGGCATCATGACGCCCTCGAAGAAGTCGGGCGCCTTGCCGATGACGACGGCCTCGACGTCGGCCCAGGTCAACTCGGCGTCGTCGAGGGCCCGTTGGGCGGCCTCCCGGACGAGCCCGGCGATCGACACGTCCCGGCGGGCCGCCACGTGCTTGGTCTGGCCGACGCCTACGACGGCCACGGGCTCCTTGCTCATCGGGGATCCCCTTCGAGTACGGCGACCAGGTTCTGCTGCAGACAGGGGCCGGACGTGGCGTGTGCCAGCGCCCGGTCGGACTCGCCCCGGTGGATACGGGCGGCGGCCTCGCCGATCCGGATGAGCCCGGCGGCCATGATCGGGTTGGCTGCCAGGGCCCCGCCCGACGGGTTGACCCGCACGCCGTCGTCGAGCCCCAGCACCTCGCGCAGGATCACCTCCTGGGAGCTGAAGGGGGCGTGCAACTCGGCGGTGTCCACCGGCCGTTCGTACGCGCCGGCCCGTTCGGCGGCGAGGCGGGTGGACGGCGAGTCGGTCAGATCGCGTACGCCGATGCCGTGCGCCTCGATGCGGTGGTCGATGCCCCGGATCCACGCGGGCCGCTCGCACAGGTCACGGGCCCGTTCCCCCGCCGCGAGGACCACGGCGGCGGCCCCGTCACCGATGGGCGGACAGTCCCCCGTGCGCAGCGGCCGTACGAGATAGTCCCCCTGGGGCACCGGACCCCGCAGCTGGGCGTGGGAGTTGGCGGCGGCGTCCGCGCGGCTGCGCGCCCCGACGGCGGCCAGTGCCGGCTCGTCCGCGGTGCCCGCGTCGATGAGCGCCTGGGCCTGGAGGGCGGCGAGGGCGACGGAGTCGGGCCACAGCGGAGCCACGTAGTACGGGTCCAACTGCCGGGTCAGGACGTCCCGCACCGACCCGGGCGAGGACTTGCCGTACGAGTAGACGAGCGCGGTGTCGGCGTCCCCCGTCCGCAGTTTCACCCAGGCCTCGTACAGCGCCCAGGCCCCGTCCATCTCGACGTGCGACTCGGAGATCGGCGGCCAGGCGCCCACGCCGTCGAGGGCGAGGGTGAAGGAGAAGGCGCGGCCGGCGAGGTAGTCGCTGGAGCCGGAGCAGGTGAAGTCGATGTCGGCGGTCTTGAGCCCGGTGCTCTCCATGACCTCGTGCAGTACCGGCATGAGCATCTCCACCTCGGAGATCTCCTCGCTGGTGCGCCGGTGGTCGGTCTGGGCGAAGGCGACGACGGCGATGTCACGTACGCCTGCGGCTCGTGGTGCCTCGCGCGTCACAGCGTCTCCCTGTAGGTCTCGTAGTCCGCGTCCGGTTCGCCGGTGGGCCGGTAGTGGTCGGGATAGCGGGACCCTTCCGTCCACACCGGCTCCACGCGCAGGCCCATGCGCACCTGGTCGTAGGGGATGCCGGCGATACGGCCGTGCAGGGCGAGCCCGGCGCCGTCGAGGGCGATGTGGGCGTAGACGTAGGGGACTTCGATGTCGAGGTTCTTCGCCTTGATGTTGACGATGCAGAACGTGGTGACCGTCCCGCCCGGACCGACCTCCACCTGCTCCGCCGTGGCCACCCCGCAGGTCGGACAGGCGCCCCTCGGCGGGACGTACACCTTGCGGCAGGACGGACAGCGTTCACCGACGATGCGACGGCCGCCGAGGGCGTTGATGTAGCCGGTCTGGGCGCGGCCGGGCGAGTAGGTGTAGTCCAGGCGGGCGGGGGCGACGATGCCGGTGATCGCGTCGGCGAACTCGCCGGTGTGGCCCGCCGGTTCCACCGGTTCGCCGTCGTACGGCTCGAAGCAGGCGATGTCCGTGATGGCACCGGACCGTTCCTCGGCCCACCGGACACGGACGCGCGCGCCGGTGCGTACGGAGTCGGGTCCGGGGGCGTCGAGGGCGTGGAGCAGGGCCGTGTCGGCGCCGTCGAGCTTCACCAGCACCCAGGCGAAGGGGGTGGCGAGGGGCTGCCCGCGGCGCGGCTCGTGGTTCCAGGCCCAGGTGGTCACGGTGCCGGTGGGCGCGACCTCGACGAGATCGCGGATCTCCTCGGCGGTGACGGGGTCGTACTCGACAGGGGGGACCAGAACCCTTCCGTCGCCGGTACGCACACCGAGGAGGACCTGTTCGCGGAGGCCGGTGAGGAAAGCGCTCTGGACGGGGCCCACGGACCGGGTGAACGGGAACTCGACGGTGAGGGGTGCTGTGAGGATTGCGGACATCGAAGCTTGCCTCCTTCAGAAGAGGGCACAGGCACACGCCCGTCTTTTAGGGGCGCGGGGAACCGCGCGACCAGCCACGGACCACCCGCAGCCGACACACGACATCCCCGGGCGGTACGCCTACGCCCGCTTGTAAACAGGGGGCCGTTTCTCGGCGAAGGCACGAGCCCCTTCCTTGGCATCGTCCGTGTCGAAGATCGGCCACCCCCGCTTCAACTCGGCGGCCAGCCCATCCGCTTCGGTCATCTCGGCCGTCTCGTACACGGACGCCTTCACCGCCTCCACGGCCAACGGCCCACACGCGTTGATCTGCTCGGCGATCTCCAAAGCCTTGGTCAGTGCAGTGCCATCGGGCACGACATGCCCGATCAGCCCGATCCCGGCGGCCTCGCGCGCGCTGTACGGCCGCCCGGTGAGCAGCATCTCCAACGCGTGAGTGCGCGGAATCTGCCGCTGGAGACGGACCGTGGAGCCGCCGATCGGAAAGAGCCCGCGCTTGACCTCGAAGAGGCCGAACATCGCGGATTCGCCCGCGACCCGGATGTCGGTGCCCTGGAGAATCTCCGTGCCACCCGCGACGCAGTACCCCTCGACCGCGGCGATCACCGGTTTGCGCGGCCGGTGGTGGCGAAGCATCGCCTTCCAGTGCAGATCGGGGTCGGCCTTGAGCCGGTCCCGGTACTGCTGCCCCTCCATGCCCTTGCCCGCCAGGGCCTTGAGGTCCATCCCGGCGCAGAAGGCACCGCCGGCTCCGGTGAGGACGATCGAGCGGACCTCGTCGTCCTCGTCGGCCTCGGCCCAGCCGTCATGGAGGCCGACGAGCATCGACAGCGAGAGCGCGTTCTTGGCCTCGGGCCTGTTGAGCGTGAGCACCAGGGTGGCGCCTTCGCGGCGCACGGTCAGGTGTTCCGTACCACCCATCGCTTCCTCCCGTCGGGCAGAGCGAGCACGGGTTCCGTCTCCGGAACGAGAACAGGTTGCAGGAGGCGCGGAGCCAGTACAAGGGTTTTCTGACACACAGTCAGATTTCTTCTGCGCGAACCCTTCACAGTCACGGCGCCCTTTGCTCTGATGACCGACGAACCAACGCGTACCGCACATCGGTTGGGCACGTCCGGGGTCAGGAGGAGCGCGGTGGAGTACAACCTTGCCGACCTGTTCGAGTCGGTCGTCGACGTGGTCCCCGACCGGGCGGCGCTCGCCTATCTCGACATCCCGGGTACGGGCGCGGAACACCGGCTCACGTACACGGAGCTGGACGCGGCGGCCAACCGTGTCGGGCATCATCTGCTCGACAGCGGGATCGAGCCCGGTGAGCACGTGGGGCTGCATCTCTACAACGGCATCGAGTACCTGCAGACCGCGCTCGGGTGCCTGAAGGCCCGGATCGTGCCGGTCAACGTCAACTACCGCTATGTGGAAGAGGAGTTGGTCTACCTCTACCGGGACGCGGATCTGGCCGGTCTGGTCTTCGACACGGAGTTCACGGCTCGGGTGGCGGCCGCGCTGCCGCGGACGGAGAAGCTGCGGCACCTGGTGCGGGTGGGGACCCCCGCACCGGACGCACCCCCGCTCGACGTGGTCGACTTCGCCGAGGCGGAGGCGTCCGCGTCCGCCGAGCGGGGCTTCCCGGCGCGCTCGGGCGACGACCAGTTCATCATCTACACCGGCGGCACGACGGGCATGCCCAAGGGCGTGATGTGGCGTCAGGAGGACCTGTTCTTCTCGGGGTTGGGCGGTGGCGCCCCCACCGGGGAGCCGGTGAAGTCGCCGGAGGAGCTGGCCGAGCGGGTCGCGGCCGGCGGTGACGGGATCACGTTCTTCCCCACGGCCCCGCTCATGCACGGGACGTCCACCCTCACCGCCTTCATCGGATTCAACTTCGGCCAACGGGTCGTCATCCACCGCAAGTTCGTGGCCGAGGAGGCCCTGCGGACGATCGAGAAGGAGAAGGTCACCAGTGTGTCGCTGGTCGGCGACGCGATGCTGCGGCCGCTCATCGACGCGCTCAACGGCCCGATGAGGGGCACGGACTGCTCGTCCCTGTTCAGCGTGTCGTCCTCCGGCGCGATCATGTCGGAGACGGTCCGGCGGCAGTTCCAGGCCCTGGTGCCGAACGCGATGCTGCTGAACAACTTCGGTTCGTCGGAGTCCGGCTTCAACGGCACGGCGACGGAGGACTCGGGCGCGGGCGACGGTTTCCGTATCCGCGTCCACTCCCGTACGCGGGTCGTGGACCCGGCGACGTACGAACCCGTGCCCGTCGGGGTGCCGGGCCGGGTGGCGCAGTGCGGCCATGTTCCGCTCGGCTACTACAACGATCCGAGGAAGACCGCCGAGACCTTCTTCGAGCGGGACGGCGAGCGCTGGGTGCTCCTCGGCGACATGGCGACCGTCGACGAGGAGGGCGTCGTCACCGTCCTCGGGCGGGGCTCGCAGTGCATCAACACCGGTGGCGAGAAGGTGTACCCGGAGGAGGTCGAGCAGGCCCTCAAGGCCCATCCCGACGTGTACGACGCGCTGGTCGCCGGGGTGCCGGACGCCCGCTGGGGCAACCATGTCGCCGCCGTGGTGCAGCTGCGCGCGGGCGCCGCCCAGCCGTCCCTGGAGGACATCCAGAGCCACTGCCGTACTCGCCTCGCCGGCTACAAGATCCCCCGCCAGCTGGTCCTCACGGACGCCATCCGGCGCTCCCCCAGCGGCAAGGCGGACTACCGCTGGGCGCGGTCGGTGGCGGTGGCCGACGCGTGAGCCGGCCCCGGAACCGCGTCAGCGGCCGCTGAGGAAGGCCGTCACCCGCTCGGCGAACCCCTTGGGGTCGTCGAGCCAGGGGAAGTGCCCGCCGCCGGGCTGGACCACGAACCGGGCGTCCGGGAAGAGGCCGGCCGCGCGGCGGGCGAGGTCGGGCGTCGGGCCGGTGTCGAGTTCGCCCGCGTACACGAGGACCGGGGCCGACAGTTCGGCGAGTGCGGCTCGGGTGGCGGGCGGGTCGTAGGCGCCCGCCGAGCCGTAGACGGCGGCCGCGTCGTCGTTGGTCTGCTGTTCCTCGGCGGCCGTGTGGGCGCGGGCGGTGGCGTCCCAGCGGCCGTAGAAGAAGGGCATCATGGCGTCGTCGAAGGGGCCTCGCCCGGTCCAGGCCGCCTCGAAGGCGGGATACGCGTCGGCGAACCACGATTCCCCCTCGCGCAGGCGGGCCGCGGTGAGGCGGTCGTCGACGGTCACCGGGAGTCCCACCGCCCAGGGGGTGGCGGTGATCAGTGCCAGGCGGGACACCTGCTGCGGGTACCGGGCCGCGTAGAGCGTGGCGAGGTTGCCGCCGGCCGAGTGGGCGAGCAGGTCCACGCGGTCCAGGCCCAGGTGGGCGCGGAGTGCCTCCACGTCGTCGACCTGCCGGTCGCACCGGTACGTCGCCGGATCGACGGGGATCGCGGAGTCGCCCGTGCCTCTGAGGTCCAGCAGGACCAGGCGCCGGTGGGCGGTGAGGCCGCCCAGGTCGCCCAGGTAGGCGGAGGCGCGCATGGCTCCGCCGGGGAGAACGATCAGCGGGTCGCCCTCGCCGCACAGGTGGTAGGCGAGTTCGGCTCCGTCGGGTGCGGTGAAGGTCGGCATGGCGTCGATCTTCGTGTCGGAGGAGGACCACCGCAATGGAGTTCAGCGGCGAAGGCGGGCCTCGGCGGCGAGGGCGGGGTGGCCTCTGCGGCGCGAGCGGGGTGGCTTCTGCGGGACGGGCTGGGTCAGGCCTCCGCGAAGCGGTCCCGCAGCTCCCGCTTGAGGATCTTCCCGCTCGCGTTGCGCGGCAGTTCGTCCACGAACAGGATCTTCTTCGGTGCCTTGAAGTGGGGGAGTCTCTCGCGGGCGTGGGCGATGAGTTCGTCCTCGGTCGTCTCTCCCCGACGTACGACGACCGCCGTGACGGCCTCGATCCAGTGGTCGTCGGGCAGGCCGATCACCGCGACCTCGGCGACGTGGTCGTGGGTGTAGAGGGCGTCCTCGACCTGGCGGGAGGCGATCAGGACGCCGCCGGAGTTGATGACGTCCTTCACGCGGTCGACGACGGTGAAGAACCCGTGGGCGTCTCGCACGGCGAGGTCACCGGAGTGGAACCAGCCGTCGCGGAACGCCTCGGCGGTCTCCTCCGGCTTCTCCCAGTAGCCCTCGCAGAGTTGTTGCGACTGGTAGACGATCTCGCCCGGGGTGCCGTCGGGCACCTCCTCGCCGTCCTCGTCGACGACCTTGGCCTCGACGAACATGACGGGGCGTCCACAGGAGTCCATGCGGCCCTTGTGCTCGTACGGGCCGAGGACCATGGACAGCGGACCGATCTCGCTCTGCCCGAAGCAGTTGTGGAAGGCGAGCTTGGGCAGCCGCTCCTTGAGCCGTTCGAGGACGGGCACCGGCATGATCGACGCCCCGTAGTAGGCCTTGCGCAGACCGCTGAGGTCACGGGTGGCGAAGTCGGGGCGGTTGGAGAGGGCGATCCACACCGTGGGCGGGGCGAAGAGGCTGTCGGCGCGGCCCTGCTCGACGAGGTCGAGGATCCGGTCGCCGTCGGGTGCGTCGAGGATCGTGTTCGTGGCACCGACCGCGAGGTACGGCACCAGGAAGACGTGCATCTGCGCGGAGTGGTACAGCGGCAGGGAGTGCACGGGCAGGTCCCCCGCCTGGAGGTCGAGGGCGGCGATCGCGCTGAGGTACTCGTGCACCAGCGCGCGGTGCGTCATCATCGCGCCCTTGGGGAGCGCGGTGGTGCCCGAGGTGTACAGGAGCTGGACGAGGTCCTCGGCGCGGGGCTCCTCGCCGTCGTACGGCTCGGTGTCGGCGAGGCGCGCGAGGAGCGAGTCGTCCGCGTCGCGCAGCGGCAGGGTGCGGGTGCCCTCGGGAAGGTTTCCGGCCAGGTCCGGGTCGGTGAGGACGAGCGTGCTGCCGGACTGGTCGAGGAGGTAGGAGAGGTCGTCGCCGGTGAGGTTCTGGTTGACCGGGACGTGCACCAGGCCGGCGCGGGCGGCGGCCAGGAAGGCGATGAGGTAGGCGTCCGAGTTGTGGCCGTAGGCGGCGACCCGGTCGCCGGGCCGGAGTCCGGTGTCACGCAGGGCGCGGGCCGCGCGGGAGACCGCGTCGTCCAGCTCGGCATAGGTCCAGGACCGTTCGCCGTAGTGGATCGCGACGCGGGCGGGGATGCGCCGGGCGCTGCGTCGCAACGTCCCGTCGACCGTCACACTGCGGCCAGCCGTCATGATTCCCGCTCCTTCGTCCGTGTTTCCGACGCGATCCTCGTTCCGTCGCGCGAGCGAGGTCAAGCGCACCACCCCCGTGGCCGGAATCCGGCACACATGGCGTGAAGTGGCTCAACGTCGACCCCTGGGGCGCGAGTCAACAAGAGCGAAGATCCATCACACGTATGGACTACGCACCGATGGATTGACACGCTCAACCGTCCCTTCCCTCAATGATGTTGGGAGGCTCCATGCGCACCCGCCTGAGACAGCTCGTGGTCTCGGCCGTCGCCCTGTTCACCGCCTCGGCCGTACTGCCCTCGGCCACCGCCGCCGACGAGCGAGCCGGTGGGCACCACCCGTCCCATGGTGGTCTGTCCGCCGTGATCCGCTACACCGAGTACGGCGTTCCGCACATCGTCGCGAAGGACTACGCGAACCTCGGCTTCGGCACCGGCTGGGCGCAGGCCGCCGACCAGGTGTGTGTGCTCGCCGACGGCTTCGTGACCGTGAAGGGGGAGCGCTCCCGCCACTTCGGGCCCGACGCCGCCCCCGACTTCTCACTCTCCTCCGCCTCCAGGAACCTCACCAGTGACCTGTACTTCCAGGGTGTCCGGGACGAGGGCACCGTGCGGCGGTTGCTGGACCAACCCGAACCCCTGGGACCGAGCCGCGCGGTCAAGGACCTGATGCGGGGCTGGGCGGCCGGCTACAACGCCTGGCTGAAGAAGAACCGGATCACCGACCCCGCCTGCCAGGGCGCCGCCTGGGTACGGCCGGTCACCACGCTCGACGTGTTCTCCCGGGCGTACGCCCTGGCCGTACTCGGCGGCGAGGGGCGGCTCGTGGACACGATCACCACCGCGCAGCCGCCCACCTCCGGCGCCACGGACACGGCCCCCGCCACCCCGGACGCCAGGACCGCCGCCCGAGCCGCGAGCGAGCTGTTCGACGCCACGAACGCGGACATGGGCTCGAACGCCGTCGCCTTCAGCGGTGACACCACGGCGAACGGCCGCGGTCTGCTGCTGGGCAACCCCCACTATCCGTGGGCCGGCGGGCGCCGCTTCTGGCAGGCGCAGCAGACGATCCCCGGTGAGCTGAACGTCTCCGGCGGGTCGCTGCTCGGCTCGCCGATCACCCAGATCGGGTTCAACGCGAAGGTCGCGTGGAGCCACACCGTGGCGACCGGCGTCCCCATGAACATCCATCAGCTGACACTGGACCCGGCCGACCCGACGACGTATCTGGTGGACGGCAAGCCGGAGCGGATGACGAAGCGGACCGTGACCGTCGCCGTGAAGGACGGCTCCCCGGTCACCCGCGCCCAGTGGTGGACGCGGTACGGCCCGGTGGTCACCTCGCTCGGCGCCGACCTTCCGCTGCCGTGGACGGCCGGGACCGCTTACGCCCTCAACGATCCCAACGCGGCGAACATCCGCTTCACCGACACCTCGCTGGGCTTCGCCAGGGCGGGCGGCACGGCGGACGTCCTCACGTCCCTCGCCCGGCACCAGGGCCTGCCCTGGGTGAACACCGTCGCCGCGGACTCCGCGGGGCACACCCTGTTCACCCAGTCGCAGACGCTCCCCCGGATCACCGACGAACTGGCGGCGCGCTGCTCGACCCCGCTGGGCAGGGCCACGTATCCGTCGGCGGGTGTCGCGATCCTCGACGGCTCCCGCTCCGACTGCGCGCTCGGCAGCGACGCCGACGCCGTGCACCCGGGGATATTCGGGCCCGCGAAGATGCCGACGCTCAAGGACGCGCCGTACGCGGAGAACTCCAACGACAGCGCGTGGCTGGCCAACGCGGACCGGCCGCTGACCGGGTACGAGCGGGTCTTCGGCAACGTGGGCACCCAGCGTTCGATGCGGACGCGCGGCGCGGTCGAGGACGTGGCGGCGATGGCCGACCAGGGCGGCCTCACCGTACGGGACCTCCAGCGGCAGCAGTTCGCGAACCGGGTGCCCGCGGCCGATCTCACCGTCGACGACGTGGCCGAGGCATGTGCCGCGCTGCCGGGTGGTACGGCGACGGGCAGTGACGGCAAGGTCGTCGACGTCGCCGAGGCGTGCGGCGTGTTCAAGGCGTGGGACCGGACCACGGACACCGACAGCCGGGGCGCGCTGCTCTTCGACCGGTTCTGGCGGCGGCTCAACGCGGTCGTGCCGCGCGGGCAGTTGTGGAAGGTGCCCTTCTCGGCGGCCGACCCGGTCAACACCCCGCACACGCTCAACACCACCGCGCCCGGATTCGCCACGGCCCTCGCCGACACGGTGACGGAACTGCGGACGGCCGGCACGGCCCTGGGCGCGAAGCTCGGCGACCACCAGTTCGTCGTCCGGAACGGTCAGCGCATCCCCGTGCCCGGAGGTACGGAATCGCTCGGCGTGTGGAACAAGATCGAGTCGCCCTGGCGCCCGGCGGAGGGTGGCTATCCGGAGGTCTCGTCGGGTTCCAGCCACATTCAGGCGGTCGGCTGGGACGGCGGCCGCTGCCCGGTGGCCCGCACGCTGCTGACGTACTCGCAGTCCTCCAACCCGAATTCACCCCACTACCGGGACCAGACGCGGCTGTTCTCGGCGGAGAAGTGGGTGACGTCCCGTTTCTGCGAGAAGGACATCCTGTCCTCGCCGAAGCTGAAGGTGGTCCGTGTGAGCCAATGAGCCAATGAGCCAAGGGATATGGTGCCGCCCCCGTTCAGGGCGGCACCATGCCCTTGGCATATAACCGTTCCTCATGAGGAGGCCGCCCGGTGGCGCAGGACTCGTTACGTCCGGAGACGGATTCGACCACCATGATCGACACGACGGTGCCGCACTCGGCCCGTATCTGGAACTACTGGCTGGGCGGCAAGGACAACTACCCGGTCGACCACGCGGCGGGCGACGCCTTCCGCGCGGTGTTCCCCGGCATCACCGACCTCGCCCGCGACTCCCGGGCCTTCCTCGGTCGCGCGGTCACCTTCCTCGCCGGTGAGGCGGGGATACGCCAGTTCCTCGACATCGGCACCGGCCTGCCGACGGCGGACAACACGCACGAGATCGCCCAGCGGGTCGCCCCGGACGCGCGGGTCGTCTACGTGGACAACGACCCGCTGGTCCTGACCCACGCGCGGGCGCTCCTCACCAGCACCCCCGAGGGGGCGACCGACTACATCGACTCCGATCTGCACGACCCGGAGACCGTGTTGCGGGAGGCCGCCAAGACCCTCGACCTCTCCCAGCCGGTCGGGCTGACCTTCATGCAGGTCAGCGGTCACATCGCCGACTACGACGAAGCGCGCGCCATCGTCGGCGCCCTGATGGCCGCGCTGCCGTCGGGGAGTTACTTCGCGTTCAACGACAGCGTGGACACCAACGAGGCGAACGCCGAGGCCACCCGCGGCTACAACGAGAGCGGCGCGGTCCCCTACTACCTGCGCAGCCCTGCCGAACTCGCCGGTTTCTTCGCCGGTTTGGAGCTGCTGGAGCCGGGGGTCGTGCCACTGAACGACTGGCGTCCCGGCCCTTCGACCCCCGAAGGCGGCGAGGTGATCGCGTTGGGCGGGGTCGCGCGCAAGCCGTGAGACCCGCGCCGTCCTCGGTGGCGGGGCGATGGAGTCCTCAGACGGTCTTCTCCCGGCCTTCCCAGTACGGCTCCCGCAGCCGCCGTTTGTAGAGCTTGCCGTTGGGATCGCGGGGCATCGCCTCGGTGAAGTCGACGCTCTTCGGACGCTTGTACCCGGCGAGTTGGCGGGCGCAGTGGGCGAGGATCTCCTCGGCCAGGACGGGCCCCTCGGTGAATCCGGGGGCGGGCTCGACCACGGCCTTGACCTCCTCGCCCCAGTCGTCGTGCGGGATGCCGAAGGCGGCGGCGTCCGCGACGGCGGGGTGGGTGAGGAGGGCCGCCTCGATCTCGGCGGGGTAGATGTTGACGCCGCCGGAGATGATGAGGTCGATCTTGCGGTCGCGGAGGAAGAGATAGCCGTCCTCGTCGATGAGGCCGAGGTCGCCGACGGTGAAGAAGTCGCCGATGCGGTTCTTCCGCGTCTTGCCCTCGTCCTTGTGGTACGAGAAGCCACCGGTGCTCATCTTCATGTAGACGGTGCCGAGTTCGCCGGGTGGCAGCCGGTTGCCGTCGTCGTCGAAGACCGCGAGTTCGCTGATGGGCCAGGCCTTGCCGACCGTGCCGGGCTTCTTCAGCCAGTCCTCGGCGGTGGCGAAGGCGCCGCCGCCCTCACTGGCCGCGTAGTACTCCTCGACGCACCCGCCCCACCACTCGATCATGGCCCGCTTCACATGGTCCGGGCAGGGCGCGGCCCCGTGGATGGCGTGCCGCATGGACGACACGTCGTAGCGGGCGCGCACCTCCTGGGGAAGGGCGAGGAGCCGGTGGAACTGGGTGGGCACCATGTGGGTGTGCGTGCAGCGGTGGGCGTCGATGACGCGGAGCATCTCCTGCGGCGTCCACTTGTCCATGAGGACGAGCCGGTGCCCGATGTGCAGGGACGCTCCGGCGAACTGCAGGACGGCCGTGTGGTAGAGCGGCGAGCAGACCAGATGCACGTTGTCGTCGAACGGCCTGATGCCGAAGATGCCGAGGAAGCCGCCCAGATAGGACTCCTCGGGGAGCTTTCCGGGCAGCGGGCGGCGGATGCCCCGGGGGCGTCCGGTGGTGCCCGAGGTGTAGTTCATGACCCAGCCGAGGGTGCGGTCGTCGGGCGCCGACTCGGGCTGTCCGTCGAGGAGTTCGGCATACGGACGGAAGCCCTCGACCGTGCCGACCGCGTACCGGTGGCTCACGGGCAGCTCGGCGTCGTCGGCGGCGTGCCGCGCGGCGTCGGCGAACCGTGCGTGGGCGATGAGCACCTTGGCGCCGGAGTCGGAGACGATCCAGGCGATCTCGGGGCCCACGAGATGGTGGTTGACGGGGACGAGGTAGAAGCCGGCCTGGGTGGCGGCCAGGTAGGCGGTGAGGAACTCGACGCTGTTGGGCAGGACGACCGCGAAGGCGTCGCCGCGTTCGAGTCCGGCCGCACGCAGTCCGTGCACCAGCCGGTTGGCCTCGGCGTGCAGGCGTCCGGCGGTCCACTCCTCGCCGTCGGGGGCGATGAGCACCGTACGGTCGGGGTCGGCGGTGGCCTGGGCCCAGAAACCCTGGGGGGCTTGGCCTCGGGGGGCTTGGCTCACTGTCCCTCGCTCCTTCCGGCGATCCGGTTGACGCGGTCCACGGCCTCCTCGAAGCCGCGGGTGAGGTCGTCGAAGACGGCCTGGACGCTGCGTTCGCTGTTCATCCGGCCGACAATCTGCCCGACCGGGGTGCCGAGCAGCGGATCCACCTCGTGCTTCTGGATGCGGGACACCGCCTCGGCGACGAGCAGGCCCTGGAGGGGCATGGGAAGGGTGCCGGGTCCGGAGGGGTCGTCCCAGGCGTCGGTCCATTCGGTACGGAGCTGGCGTGCGGGTTTGCCGGTGAGGGCGCGGGAGCGGACGGTGTCGCCGGAACCGGCCGCGAGCAGCTTCTCAATCAGCCGGGGTGAGGGCAGTTCGGCCTCGGTGGTGGTCAGCCACAGGGAACCGAGCCAGACACCCTGGGCGCCGAGCGCGAGGGCGGCGGCCACCTGCTGTCCGCTGCCGATGCCGCCGGCGGCGAGGACCGGCAACGGGTCGACGGCGTCCACGACTTCGGGGGTCAGCACCATGGAGGCGATCTCGCCGGTGTGGCCACCGGCCTCGTAGCCCTGGGCGACGACGATGTCGATACCGGCGTCGGCGTGCTTGCGGGCGTGGCGGGCGCTGCCGGCGAGCGCGGCGACGAGTACGTCCTGTTCGTGGGCGCGGTCGATGACGTCGGCGGGCGGGGAGCCGAGCGCGTTGGCGAGCAGCTTGATCGGGTACTCGAAGGCGACGTCGAGCTGGTTGCGTGCGACCTGCTCCATCCAGCCGGTGATGCGCCAGCCGGAGATCTCCCCCTCGGCGAGTTCGGGCACGCCGTACTTGGCGAGGGTGTCCTGGACGAACTGCCGGTGCGCGTCGGGGATCATCGCCTCGACGTCGGCCTCCGTGACCCCTTCGACCTTCTTGGCCGGCATGACGACGTCCAGGCCATAGGGCATGCCGTCGACGTGGGCCTCGATCCAGTCGAGGTCGCGCTTGAGGTCGTCGGGGGCCGTGTAGCGGACCGCGCCGAGCACCCCGAAGCCGCCGGCCCGGCTGATGGCCGCGGCGACGGCGGGGAACGGCGTGAAGCCGAACACGGCGTGCTGGACTCCGAGTTTGTTGCTCAGCTCCGTCTGCATGGTGCGCAGGATGCCGTAGTCCTCGGGACGAGGGAAGAGGTTTTCTGATGCTCCGTCAGATTTGGCGGGAGAGCGCCCTGCTGATCGCGGGCAACCAGCAGGGCGCTTCCCCCGGGAACGGTCCCCCTCGCCGCTCCTGAGAGGATTTCAGCGGAGGCCGCATTGTTCGGCAGGGGTGTTCCGGTGACCGGACAAGGGCGGCACCCGCCTACGACAGCCCACCCGTCTCGTACTCCTCCAAAACCGCCATCGCCGCGTTGTGCCCGGGGACTCCGCTCACTCCGCCGCCGCGCACGGCGCCCGCGCCGCACAGCAGGACGTTGGCGTGGCGGGTCTCGACGCCCCAGCGGCCGACGCCTTCCTGGACGTAGGGCCAGGCGAGGTCCCGGTGGAAGATGCTGCCGCCGGGGAGACCGAGGTCGCGTTCCAGGTCGAGGGGGGTCCTGGCCTCGATGCAGGGGCGGCCGTCGGCGTCGGTGGCCAGGCAGTCGGCGAGAGGCTCGGCGAGGTGGGCGTCCAGCTGGGCGAGGGTCGACTTGAGGAGGTCCTCACGCACGGCGTCATTGTCGGCCTCGAACAGCCTTGCGGGTGTGTGCAGGCCGAACAGGGTGAGTGTCTGGTAGCCCTGCTCGACGAGGTCCGGGCCGAGGATGGTCGGGTCGGTGAGGGAGTGGCAGTAGATCTCGGAGGGCGGGGCCTCGGGCAGTGCGCCGGAGGCGGCCTGTCGGTAGGCGGCCGCCAGTTGGCCGTATCCCTCGGCGATGTGGAAGGTGCCGGAGAAGGCCTCGCGCGGGTCGACGGACTCGTCGCGCAGTCTCGGGAGCCTCTTGAGCAACATGTTCACCTTGAGCTGGGCACCCTCGGCGGGGGCGGGCGGTTCGTCGCCGGTCAGCGCGGCCAGCTCCTGCGGGGAGGCGTTCACCAGGACGTGCCGTGCGGCGACGGTGCCCTCCGTGTCGGCCGTCCGGTAGGTGATCTCGGCGGACCGTCCGTCCGTCGCGATCCGCCGCGCCTCGTGCCCCGTGGCGATCACGGCACCCGCCTCCCGCGCGGCCGCGGCCATCGCGTCCGTGAGGGCGCCCATGCCGCCGACGGGCACGTCCCAGGCGCCCGTGCCGCCGCCGATCACGTGGTAGAGGAAGCAGCGGTTCTGGCGGAGGAAGGGGTCGTGGGCCTCCGCGAAGGTGCCGATGAGCGCGTCCGTGAGGACGACACCGCGGACGAGGTCGTCGGTGAAGGTCGCTTCGACGGCCGCCCCGATCGGCTCCTCGAAGAGGACCCGCCACGCCTCCTCGTCGTCGACGCGCCGACGCAGGTCGTCCCGGGTGGGCAGCGGTTCGGTGAGCGTCGGGAACACCCGTTCGGCGACGCGGCCCGTCATCCCGTAGAAGCGCTGCCAGGCCTCGTACTCCCGGCCCGAACCCGTCAGTCGCGCGAACGCCTCGCGGGTGCGGCGCTCGCCGCCGCCGACGAGCAGGCCCGTGGGGTGACCGTCGCGTTCGACGGGGGTGTACGAGGAGATGGTGCGGCCGCGGACGCGGAAGTCGAGGTTCAGGTCCCGCACGATCTTCCGGGGCAGCAGGCTGACCAGGTAGGAGTAGCGCGACAGCCGGGCGTCGATCCCGGCGAAGGGCCGCGTGGACACGGCGGCGCCGCCGGTGTGGTCCAGCCGTTCCAGCACGAGCACGGAACGCCCGGCGCGAGCGAGGTAGGCGGCGGCGACCAGGCCGTTGTGGCCGCCGCCGACGATCACGGCATCGTACGAGTCGTGCGGCCGGGGCCCGCTCGGGCGTCCGGGCTGTGCTGCGTGTGCGGGGGTGGCAGGCATGGCTCTTCGTAACACGCGATGATCGGGGTCGGCCAGGGGTGCGGGTCAGGTGGCCGAACCGGCCGGACCGCCGACGGAGCAGGCGCACCCGGGGCGACGCGGGCCGCTGGTTTCCCACGTCGTCGCCCAGCACCTGACAGTGCTGACCGGGTCATGCCAATCCATTCCCTTCACTTGAAGGCGGGTCGAGAGCCATGCGAAGGCCCTCCCTCCACGACGGCCCACCGGCCCCAGTGAGGCGCCCTCGGCTCAGCGCCCACCGGTCGCCCGCCGCTGCCGTGATGCCGCCACGCGCCGGTACAGCTCCACCGCTTCCTGGCCTCGGCCGAGTTGTTCCAGGCAGTGGGCCTCGTCGTTGCGGCTGGCCAGGGCGTCGGGGTGGTCCGGGCCCAGGACGCGTTCGCGGGCGTCGGCGACGAGGCGGTACTCGGTGAGGGCGTCGGCCCAGCGGCCGAGCCAGCCGAGGCCGACGGCGACCTCGCGGCGGCTGACGAGGGTGTCGGGGTGGTCCGGGCCGAGGACACGCTCGCGCAGGGCGCACACGTCGCGGGACTCGACGAGGGCCTCCTCCCAGCGGCCGAGACGGCCGAGATTGACGCCGAGGCCGTGGCGGGCACGGAGGGTCTCGGTGTGGGCGGGGCCGTGGACGCGGATGCGGTCGTCGACCAGGGCGCGGTACAGGGTCAGCGCATCGGTGCTGCGGCCGAGTCGGCCGAGGCTGATCCCGACCTCGTGGCGGGCGGCGAGGGTGTCGGGGTGGTCGGGGCCGAGGGCCTGGGCGCGGGCCTCCGCGACCTCCCCGTAGGTCTGCAACGCCTCGGGCCACCGGCCCAACTGGCCAAGGGCGTAGGCGACTTCGTACCGGGTGACGAGGGTGTCGGGGTGCTGGGCGCCGAGCACCCGGGTTCGGGCGGCGGCGACCTCGCTCGCCATGCGGTACGAGTCCTCCAGCCGGCCGAGCCTGCTGAGGTTGAAGGCGAGATTGTGGCGGCAGCGCAGGGTGTCCGGATGGTCCGGCCCGGCGATGCGTTCCCGCGCGGCGAGGACGGACGTGTAGGCCTGGTGGGCTTCGAAGTGTCGGCCCAACTGGCCCAGTACGTAAGCCATTTCCTGCCGGGCGGCGAGTGTGTCTGGGTGCTCGGGGCCCAGGGCGTGCTCACGGGCGCGGGCGACGTGGGCGAACTCGCGCAGCGCGTCGGCGGGGCGGCCGGTGCGGCTGAGGGTGAAGCCGACCTCGTAGCGGCTGGACAGGGTGTCCGGGTGGTCGGGACCGAGGGCGTGCTCACGTTCGACGGCGACCGCGCGGTGCACCTCGCCGGCCTCCGTCCAGCGGCCGAGGCGGCCCAGGCTCAGGCCGGCGTTGTGCCGACCGGCCAGGGTGGTCATCAACTCCGGTGACGGGGTGGGCCGTTCGGAGCGTACGGGGCGCTCGACGCGGCCCGTGGCGGGGCGGGCGATCCACTCTCCGGTGAGCCCGGCGGAGGCGTCCGGCGGGGTGAGGCTCAGTCCGGTCCCGGTGGCCTTGTGGCCGGTGGTCATGCCACGGGTCCAGGAGGGCAGCCGGGATTCTCGCGACGGCGGCTGCCCGGGGCGTGTCCGGGACCGGGGCGCGCCGGGAGCGGCTTCGGGTGCGACGGGGGGAATCGAGACGGCGGTCGGCACATGGGCGCGGGCGGCCACGCCGGCCGTCGCCGCCCGCCCTTCGCTGACCCTGCGGCCCAACTCGCGGGCGTCGTACGGTCGTTCGTCGGGTTCCTTGGCCAGCAGGTCCAGGATGATCCGGTCGAGGTACTCGGGCACTTCGTCACGGTGGGTGCGCGGGGGCGTCGGGGCGGTGTCGCGGTGGCCCAGGAGGACCCCCCAGGCGTCGTCGAGGTCGAACGGCGGTACCCCGGTGACGATCTCGTAGAGCACACAGCCGAACGAGTAGAGGTCGCTGCGCCGGTCCACCTGGTCGCCGCTGATCTGTTCCGGCGACATGTAGTGCGGGGTACCCATGGCGATGCCGGTGCCGGTGAGCCGGGAGGTGAAGGTGACGTCGCGGCCGAGGCGCGCTATGCCGAAGTCGCAGATCTTCACGGTGCCGTCGGTGAGCAGCATGATGTTCGCGGGCTTCAGGTCACGGTGCACGATGCCCTGTTGATGGGTGTAGGCGAGGGCGGCGGCCACCTGGTCGGCGATCTCGACGACCGCGGGGAGGGCCAGCGGATGGTGTTTGTTGTCCTCCAGCAGCTGGCTGAGGTTGCGGCCCTCCAACAACTCCATGACGAGGAACAGCACCCCGTCGGACTCGCCGAAGTCGTGGACGACGGTCACCCCGCGGTGCTGGAGGCCGGCCGCGACGCGCGCCTCGCGCCGGAAGCGTTCCCGCAGGACACGGGTGAAGGACTGGTCGGGCTGGGTGGTGACGGGCTTGAGACACTTGACCGCGACCTGCCGTCCCAACGACTCGTCTCTGGCGCGCCAGACCTCGCCCATCCCCCCGCGCCCGATCAGATCGATCAGCCGGTACCGGCCCTGGATCAGCCTGGTGTCCGCCATCGCCAACGATCGCCCCCGTCCGTACGGACCCGCCTCGCCCTCCCCTGGCCCGTCCAGTATGGCGACCTATCTGCCGACTTTGTACGGTGCCGGGCGGGAGCCGGGGCCGAGCCGTGACATGGCGCGGAGGATGTGTTTGGGCGGGAGTTGCCAGCGCAGACGTGCGGGAACACAGCGCAGCAGGGTGCCGGTGAGCCGTAGGCGGCGGGTGACCACGGCCGGTGCGGGGCCCGGTCTGCCGTACAGCTCGTGGGCGTACGGCGGCAGAGAGGCGTACGCCAGGTTCGCCGCGCGCCGCCACAGTGCTTCACGTGCCGGTACGAGCAACGGGTGGGTGGGCGGCCGGCGCAGGAAGTCGTCGACGTCCTGTGCCTCGGGTCCGGCGGCCAGTTCGGGCCGCACCGTCTCGAAGTAGGCCGCCAGCTCCGCCCGGTTCCCGGGTACCTCGGCCGGGTCGAGGCCCACCAGACGGGCGCTGACGCGGTGTTCGCCGACGTACCGGTCGGCGGCGGCCTCGGTGAGGGGGTAGCCGGAGCCGCGCAGGATGCGGAGATAGGAGTCGATCTCGGCGCAGTGCACCCACAGCAACAGGCCGGGTTCGTCGACGCCGTACCGCTCCCCCGTGTCCGGGTCGGTCGCCGACAGCAGGCTGTGGATCCTCCGGACGCGGGCGCCCGCCTTCTCGGCGGCCTCCGTGGTGCCGTACGTCGTCGTGCCGACGAAGTTCGCCGTCCGTATCAGCCGGCCCCACGCGTCCTTGCGGAAGTCGGAGTTCTGCATGACGCCGCGCACCGCGCGCGGGTGCAGGGCCTGGAGGTACAGGGCCCTGATCCCGGCGATCCACATCACGGGGTCACCATGGGCCTGCCACGTCACGGAGGCCGGTCCGAACAGTCCGGGGTCGCCTGTGAGGGGGTCGCTGGGGGCATCCACGCAGCCAGTGTGACCGGGCTCGTCTGTCGGCATCAAGCCACGTTCGTGGCCCGCACTGATCCCCACCGGCTTCAGCGGCGAGCGAGAACCACCCTGTTTCGGATGTCCCGCAACAAGGCGTCAGGGCCCCTTGGCAGCTCGAGGTCGCGAAACCGATCCGAGCACCAACGGGCCCTGTTGCCGCTACGTCGAGCGCCCTGCTACATGTTGATCATGTGACCTGAGAGGCCGTGAACGGCTTCCTTGACCGCTTCGCCCAGGGTGGGGTGGGCATGGACGTTGCGGGCGACCTCGTGGACCGTGAGGTCCCACTGCTGGGCCAGGGTCAGTTCGGGGAGCAGTTCGGTGACGTCCGGGCCGATGAGGTGGCCGCCGAGAAGTTCGCCGTACTCGGCGTCACTGATCAGCTTCACGAAGCCGCTCGGGTCGCCCAGACCGTGGGCCTTGGCGTTCGCGGTGAAGGGGAACTTGGCGACCTGGACGTCGTATCCCTTCTCCCTCGCCTGCTCCTCGGTGTAGCCGAAGCTGGCGATCTGGGGCTGGCAGTAGGTGGCGCGCGGGATCATCGCGTAGTCCAGTTCCATGGTCTCGGCGTCCGCGAGTGTCTCGGCGGCGATCACACCCATCGCCTCGGCGGCGTGCGCGAGCATCAGCTTCGCGGTGACGTCCCCGATGGCGTAGATGTGCGGGACCGAGGTGCGGCAGCGGCCGTCGACGTCGATCGCGCCGCGCTCGGTGACGCGCACGCCGGTGTTCTCCAGGCCGTAGCCGGTGACGTTCGGCGCGAAGCCGATGGCCTGCAGGACCTTGTCGGCCTCCAGGACCTGCTGGGTGCCGTCCCTGCCGGTGACCGTGACGCGGACCTGCGGACCGGACTCGTCGATCGACTCGACGCGGGTCGAGGTCAGGACGTCGATACCCAACTTCCGGTACTGCTTGGCCAGTTCGGCGGAGACCTCGGCGTCTTCCAACGGGGCGACGCGATCCAGGAACTCGACGACTGTGACCTTCACGCCGTAGTTGTTCAGGACATAGGCGAACTCGATGCCGATGGCCCCGGCGCCGGCGATCACGATCGACCGGGGGAGGTCCTCGGCGAGGATCTGCTCCTCGTACGTCACCACCCGGGAGGTGCGGCGGGTGCCGGGCAGCAGCTTGGGGGTCGCGCCGGTGGCGATGACGCAGTGGTCGAAGCCGATGGTGCGGGTGTTGCCCTCGTAGTCGGCCACCTGGAGCGTGTGCGGGTCGAGGAACGAGCCGCGACCGCTGATTTCCGTGATCTTGTTCTTCTTCATCAGGTAGTGGACGCCCTTGACCCGGCCGTCCGCGACCTTCCGGCTGCGGCGGAAGGCCTCCCCGTAGTCGAAGGAGACCTCACCCTCGACCTTGATACCGAAGGTCTTCGCCTCACGCGTGAAGATGTGCGCGAGCTCGGCGTTGCGCAGCAGGGCCTTGGTGGGGATGCAGCCGACGTTCAGACAGACGCCGCCCCAGTACTTCTCTTCGACCACCGCGACGCTCTTGCCCAGTTGGGCGGCCCTGATGGCGGCGACGTAGCCGCCGGGGCCCGCGCCTAGTACGACGACGTCGAAGCGTTCACCCTGCTCGTCCATGGACGGCTTCCTTTCCGCTGGGGCCGGCTCCCCCGAGGGGCCGGCTCGCTCCCGATCGAACAACCTTCGCACCTACTCGACAGCGGCGTCGGCCACCGCCCGCCGCGGGGGAACCGCTGGAGGACGAGGAAGGCGGCCACACGGCCCACCGCCTCGCCGGCGCTCCCCCGGACGTTCGCTTCAGCGCCCCGGCGCCGTGATCTATGCCCGCGCAGCCATCATCGACGGCGGGCCGACACCCCGTCGACTTCGTGCACTCCGGCCTCGGCGGCACCGAGCCCGAGGGTGTCGAGGACGAAGGGGCGACCGGGCCGTGGGCACCTTGCGCGCCGACGTCGCCCCAAAGACATGCTCATGCCGCTGATCACCAACGCGGACGTCGCCGCCGGGGTCCGGGATGCGCCCCACTCGGTCACCCCCCTCCCACTTCCCCTCCAACTGCATACACACATGAGATCAGGTGAGCCATCAACACAATAAATTCGCGCTTCCCCCATTACTGAAGTACCAAAAGTGCGCACACTCTTGCATGGCACAGGCCATCGACGACGGGTCACGCAGCGATGGTCGGCGGATTACGGATCCGTGGAGGAGCACCATGATCGAAGTGAGCCGCACGCTTGTCGTGAACGACGGCGACGGCCCGGTCCTGACCGTGGACGACGTCTGGGAGGGCCTGGTGGACAAGGCCCAGAACCCCCTGCCGTACGTCGCCAGCATCAGCGAATACACCGTGACCGAGCGGTTCGACGGCGGTCTGGTGCGCGACATCGTGCACGTCGGCCGGTGCGCGAGCTCGTCACGTTCTACCCCAAGCAACGCGTGCACTTCGTGCGTACGCACGGCACGGCCCGGGGCACGATCGACAACGAGATCGGCCTCGGTGACACCGGCCGGCCGGAGCTGACCTTCACCTTCCGCATCGTGGTGGACGGCGTCGAGCCGGGCGGCCCGGTGGAGAAGGTTTTCGCCGAGCGCATGGAGGCGGACTACCTGGACGCGGTGCGCACGACACTCAAGGCCGTGCGGGACCGCGTCGCCGTCGCCTCCGACACAGCGGAATAGGGGGCCGGCCATGGCCGGTGATTTCGCCGGCAGAGTCTTCGCCCTGGTCGACACCACCGACGCGGCGGGCTTCACCGACTGTTCGCGCTCCAGGGGCGCCTGCGGTTCGCCAACAACGAGCCGATGACGGGGCCCGACGCCATCGAGGCCGGGGTGAAGGGGTCCTATCACCACCATCGAGGGCCTGGACCACACGGTGCTGCACGAGTGGGCCGACGGAGCCGACACGATCGTCGAACTGTCCGTCGACTACCGCTTGCCGCCGAGCACGGGCTCGACGCGGCGGGCGACCTCGGGGGCGAGGCGGGCGCCGCCGACCTGGAGCAGCCGTAGAGCGGGTGGTGCGGTGTGACGGCCTTCGGCGACGGCGGAGATCGACGCTCCTCGTAGATCTCCAGGGCGCCGGCACGCTGTGTACGGCGACTCCCCCATGGCCTCGGCGAGCGCGACCGCGTCCTCCATGGCCATCTTGGTGCCGGAGCTTTCCGTCGTGTTCACAGCCACGCGGGCAGCTTGGGTACGGGTCCGCCGCGGGCGGGGTACAGGGGGCCGGGTACGGGGCGCCCCGTCGCGTAGGCGGCCAGGCTCGGGATGTCGCCGGCCACCACGACCTGGTCCGCGGTGCCGGGCACGCCCAAGAGCCAGTTCCGGCCACCGTCCTCGGCCCGCAGTTCGACAGGCGGAAAGTCCGTACAAGCCCGGAAGGCGGCAGCCACGTCGTCGATGAGTGCCGCGCACACCTCACGCGGAACGTCGTCGAAGGTGGTGCCGGTGTTCAGGTCGACGGTGTGTACCCACACCTCCCGCACCCGCATCCACGGAACCTCCGAGGCGAGTACTTCGCGTCCCCGTGCCGTCCGCACGGTCGCGCCCCAGCACTCGTCCGGCAGGGTGGCCAGTTCCGCGGCCAGTCGTCCGTCGGCCGTGAGGAGGTCGGAGCGCAGCGCTCCGGTCGGTTGGCGGGCGCCGTCCTCGATCTCGTTCGCGCGCTGGTCGGCGCCGGCGTACATGGGCGTCTCGACCCCCGTACGGGACCAGGTCAGCAGGTTGACCAGCGCGTCGGCGTTGCGGGCCATGTGGGCGACGACGTGGGCCCGGCTCCAGCCCGACAGGTATGAGGGCCTGGCGAGGCCAGGGTCGGTCACCCAGTGCACGGCGGCCTCGAAGACGGCCGTACCCTTGGCGACCCACTCCAGCATCGCCTCCGGCTGGGCACTCACCGCCGCTCCCGGCGACAGATGTTGCTGCACTCGCCGATCCCCTCGATCCGGGTGACCAGGACCGAGCCGTCCGCCAGATAGCGGGCGGGCTTGCGGGCATGGCCGACCCCGCCCGGGGTGCCGGTGGCGATCACGTCGCCGGGGGCGAGCGTGACGATCTCGGACAGGTACGCGACGAGCGTGGCCGGGTCGAAGACGAGGTCACCGGTGTCGGCTTTCTGGACCGTGTCGCCGTCGACCTCGCAGGTCAGGTCCAGACTCCCCGTGGCCACCGCGGGGTCGTCGGCGGTCACCAGCCACGGCCCGACGGGTGTCGTCGCCTCGAAGGTCTTGCCCTGGTGCCACTGGGGCGTGCGGAACTGCCAGTCCCGGGCGGTCACGTCGTTGAGCACCGTGTACCCGGCGATCGCGGCACGCGCCTCGTCGGGGTCGGCGTGCCGGACCTCGGCCCCGATGACGACGGCGAGTTCGGCCTCCCAGTCCATCTGCGTGGAGGAGGCGGGCAGGATCACGTCGTCGTACGCGCCGACCAGTGCCCGCCGGTACTTGGAGAACAGCGTGGGGTACTCGGGCAGTTCCCGGCCCATCTCCAGGATGTGGTTGCGGTAGTTGAGGCCGACGCAGATGACCTTCTCCGGGGCGAGAACCAGTGGGGCGTAGTCCAGGCCGATGAGCGGGTACGTCTCGCCGTCGGCGGCCACGGCACGCGCGGACCAGTCGGGGTGGCGCAGGAGGACCGCCAGGTCGCTCTCGCCGAGGTCCACCGCCTTGTCCTTGTCGACGCGGACGGCGCGGGTGGTGCCGTTGACCCGGATGGTGGCGAGCTTCACTTCTGTTCTCCTCGGGAGGTACGGGCGAGGCCCAGGGCCTCGTAGACGGGTTCGTCGCTGAACCGGAACAGGTCGACCTGGGTGCGGGCGGTCAGCGTGACCTCGCACCAGGACGGGACGACGAACAGGTCGCCCTTGGTGATGTCGTAGACCTTGTCGCCGACCTCGGCGACCGCCTCGCCGTCGAAGACCTGCCAGACCGCCGAGCCGACCGAACGCACGGAGGCGGTCCGCGTGCCGGCGCGCAGTCGGCGCATCTCGGTCCGGATCGTGACCAGGGCGTCCCTGCCGGTGGTGGGGTTGGAGAAGCGGACTCCGGCGTGTCCCGGCTCGATCGCCCCGGCCACCCCCTCGGACTCCAGCTCCAGCTGTGCGGTGAGCGCGGCGTCCGTGTGTTCCCAGCGGTAGGCGGCCAGTGGGGAGTTGGGGCGGGTGGGCTGCCCGATCGGGCGCAGTCCCGGGTGGCCCCACAGCCGTTCGCCGCGCGAACGGCTAGGCGTGGCCCGGGTGGACAGCTCGTCGGGGCCGAACTCGAAGAAGCAGGCGTCCAGTTGGGAGACGAGCGGGATGTCGAGGCCGTCGATCCAGGTCATCGGCTCGTCGGTGACGTTGTGGTGTTCGTGGAAGGCCCAGCTCGGCGTCAGCAGCAGATCACCGCGGCGCATCGCCACCGCGTCCCCGTCCACGTTGGTCCACACACCCTCACCGTCGACGACGAACCGGAAGGCGCCCTGGCTGTGCCGGTGCGACGGAGCGGCCTCGCGCGGACCCAGGTACTGGATCGCGGTCCACAGCGTCGGTGTGGCGTACGGCAGCCCCGGCAGGCCCGGGTTCGACAGCGCCATCGCCCGGCGCTCTCCGCCTCGGCCCACGGGCACCAGTTGTCCGGAGCGCTCCGCGATCGGCAGCAGCTCCGCCCACCGCCACAGGTGTGGCACCGCGGCCGGCTGCGGCGTCATCGGCATGAGGTCCTCGCGCTGGGTCCACAGCGGTATCAGGCCCGCGTCCTCGAAGTCTGCATACAGCTCGTCGAGCTGCTTCTGCTCGATCTCAGCTCTAGCTGGGTCTGTCACGGCAACCTCCAGATCGCACACCCATCATTCCGCCCAAAGTGTGTACAGTTCGGCGTTGATGGAGACGTTACGCCGGGATTTCCAGGACAGGAATCCTCGAAGGCTAGGATTCTTCTATGCAGAATCCGTCGTATCCGGTGAGCGCTGCCGGCAACGCCCTGCGCGCCGTGCGCCTGCTGCACGAGCGGGACGAACTGCGCGTGATCGACGTCGCCGCGCAGCTGGATGTCGCACGCTCGACCGCCCACCGGATCCTGGCGATGCTCGTCTTCCACGGCTTCGCGGAACAGGACCGCCACAAGGTCTACCGGCCCGGACCGGCCCTGCGGGCGATCAGGGGAACTCACGCCGCCCCGCCACCCGACCTGATCACCCGTGCCCACCGTCACCTGATACAGCTGGCGGCCACGGTCCGCGAAACCACGCACCTGATGGTCCTGGAGGGCAACGGAGCCCGGTTTCTCGACGGTGTGGAAGGCCCCCAGGCTCTGCGCGTCAGCCACCGGACCGGCACGCTCCTGCCGGCCCACGTGACCTCCGGCGGCAAAGCCCTGCTCGCCGAACTTCCACTGGACCGGCTCAGGGCCCTCTACCCCAACGGGCTCCCGGGCGACGGAGCGAAAGCGCCCGGAGACTTCGCACGCCTGGCCGCCGAGCTGACGGCCGTCCGGCGCACCGGCTACGCGTACAACCTCCAGGAGAGCGAGCGTGGTGTGAACGCCGTCGGCGCCTGTGTCCGCGACCGGACGGGCACCGCCGTCGCCGCTGTCGCCGTGGCGGCACCGACCTCCCGCTGTCCTCGCGCCCGGCTCGCGGAGCTGGCGCAGCCCCTGCTCGCGGTGGCCCAGGAAATCGGCCGCGGCCTGTGACCGTCGGTGGCCCGCACCGAGGAGCACCACACCGAACCCCGGGGGCGCGGGGCAAGGCAGCCTGCGACCCCGGGGTTCGGTGCGCGAGAGGTGAACCGTCAGCCCGCCATCCGGGCGAGTGCCTTCTTCAGGTCGTCGACGGTGTCCAGGACGACGTGCTCGTCGGCGATCGACGGCATAGGCGGACGCTCCAGGGCGGTTTCGCGGTCCTGGAGCGTCGGCGGCACAGCGTCGGCTCGGCGCGCCTTGCGGGTGGTGCGGCTCAGCGGCCGGCGGGGGCGGGGTCCGCGTGGGCGGTGCGCAGGGCGGAGAAGAAGGTGTCGGCCGGCTGGGCGCCGGAGAGACCGTAGGCCCGGTTGATGACGAAGAACGGCACGCCGGTTGCGCCCATACGCCGCGCCTCGTCGATGTCCGCCCGCACCGCGTCCGCGTACGCGTCGCTGTTCAGCGTCCGCCGGCTCTCGTCCTCGGGAACGCCCACCTCGACGCCGAGCCGCACCAGGGTGTCGGGGTCGTCGACGATCTCGCCCTCGCACAGGTGGGCGCGCAGCAGCCGCTCGTGCATCTGGTCGCCCAGTCCGTGGGCGGCGGCCAGATGGCTCAGGCGGTGGGCGTCGATCGTGTTGACCGAGACGGACCGCTCCAGGTCGTACCTCAGCCCCTCGGCGGCGGCGAGTTCGGTGACCTGCCCGGTCATCGCGCGCACCTGGGCGAGCGGGGCTCCCACCTTCTTCGCCAGCGTCTCGAAGACGGGCCGGCGGTGGCCCTTGGGGTGGGAGGGGTCGAGCTGGAAGCTGTGCCAGTGCACTTCCACCTCGTCGGCGTGCTCGAACCGGCCCAGTGCCGTCTCCAGGCGTCGCTTGCCGATGTAGCACCACGGGCAGACGACGTCGGACCAGATGTCGATGCGCAGCGAGCTCACAGGACACACACCCCGTCCGCGCAGACGGGCGCGCTGTCCGAGCCGAGGTCCCCGAGGAGCGGGGCGGTGCCCGCCCCCGGAGGGTCCTCGACCATCGTGTCCGGTCCGCCGGGAGTGGGCTCCACGCCCGGCCCTGTGCCGTCACGGAGGGAGAAATCAGACATGATCATTCCAATCGTCGCATCGCGGTGCGTCACGCTGAACGGCCGGTACGCGCACGTCGTCGGCCGACACGAAGGTCTTCCGCCCCTCTCGCGGCATGCACCCGGTCCCGGTGGATGACCAGGCCGAGCGCCATGGGCATCAGGCAGCGGCGTTCAGCGCGGCCGCCTTGCCCTTGCTCGTCGCGTCGTCGTGGGCCTTGACCTTGGATGCCTCGGCGAGCGGGATCAGCTCGGCCATGGCCGGGTTGGAGTGCGCCAGGGTGAGCTCGGGAACGATGAAGTCGACGTCCAGGCCCAGCATGTCGCCGAGGACCGCCCCCAGATAGTTCTGCACGTATTCGTAGCCCTCGCGCGGGGTCCCGGGAGCGTAGGAGCCGCCGCGACTGGCGACGACGTACGCGGGGATGCCCTTGGTCGGTGAGTTTTCGACGGCCGCGTTGCGGCCCACGAGGATCACCTGGTCGAGCCACGCCTTCAGCGTGGAGGGAACCGCGAAGTTGTACATCGGGGCGCCGATCAGGACGGCGTCCGCGTTCTCCAGCTCCTCGATCAGCTTCAGCCGCTCGGCGAAGGCCGCCGCCTGCTCGGGGGTGCGGTCGGCGGGGGCGGCGTAGCCGGCGGACGCGGCGAGGCCGTCCAGGTGCGGCACCGGGTGGGCGTCGAGGTCCCGGTAGATCACGGTGCCGTCGGGATGCTGCTCCTCCCAGGCCTTGCGGAAGGCGGCCGTGACCGCGCGGGAGGCGGACGCGGCCTCGGGCCAGAGGGACGAGTCCAGGTGCAGCAGCGTTGCCATGAGAGATCTCCAAAAGGGCGAATCGCGCGGTCTGCGACAGGGAAGAGTTGCGTGTCATTCCGTTCGTACCTATTGATAGCACAGGTGCTTACTTTTTTTCAGTCACGAGGGTGGGCGCAGTACACTGACGTCATGGCGGCATCAGGCTCAGATCCCTGCAAGACGGTCGACGGCACCATCACACGCGTCTTCGCGCTGCTCGGTAAGCGCTGGAGCGGCCCCATCATGTCCGTGCTGATGGACCGCCCCATGGGATTCGCCGACCTCCGCCGCGCCATCCCGGGCATCAGCGAGCGCATGCTCTCGGACCGCCTGACCGAGTTGGGCGCGGCGACTCTTGTCGTGCGCGAGGTGGACGAGGGCCCTCCGCTGCGCGTCTCGTACCGGCTCACGGATGCGGGCGCGGCACTCGAACCCGCCCTGCAGGAACTCGCCGCCTGGGCGGAGAAGCACCTGCCGGCGGCTGCGATCGGCCTGGAGCCGTGCTCCGCCGCAGCCGCAGCCGCAGCCGCTGCCGCACGCGCGAAGTAGAGAAGCGGCCTCGCGGACCCGAGGGAAACCCTCGCCGCCGCTCCGGAGTCCTGCCCGACGAACTCGTCTCCGGCATCCGCGCGGGGGCCGTCGGAGACGCCGTCATTTCGCCCGGTCCGACCCGCAAGCTCATCGACGCCTTCAACAGCCGCCTGCCGCTGCCACACGCCCGCACAGCAACGGCAGCCGGCCCGCCTCAGCAACCGCGAACGCGCAGTACTCACCGCCATCGCGACCGGCTGGAGCAACACCGAGATCGCCGCACGCCTCTCCCTCGCCGAGTCCACCGTCAAGTCACGCGTGAGCAGCATCCTCACCAAGATCGGGGTCCCGGACCGGGTCCAGGCCGTGATCTTCGCCTACGACGCCGGCCTCGTCCGGTCTGCCTGAGCACGGCCGGAGGACTTCGTGACGGGCTCGGACGCCCGTTCCCGGGGCGGAGGAGACGGGCGGCACCCTTCTTCGCCACAGCAGCGAGCCCCCGATCGCCATCAGTACGACCAGGGCGAGGGCAGGGCCGCCCAGCGCGAGAACGGTTCACCGACTCGCCCCGTCCGACCGCGTCTCGATCAGGTCGGCGGAGACGAGGGGGCGTCGCAGATGCCAGACGTAGACGGGAGGAAGGTTGGCCCATACCGTCCAGCGGCTCGTGGCGTGGGTGCGCTGGTAGGTGGTCATGATCTCGTCCACGGCGGCGTGGCGGCGGGCTTCCGCTCGCGATGCCGTCAGGGCGCGGGCCTTGCGGGTGCCGAGGTAGGCGAAGTAGGTCAGCGTGCCGCCGGGGTGGAGGAGTTCCATGTAGCGGGGCCATGATGCGCTCGACCTGCGCATGGACGGCATCACGGCCACCACCCGGCTACGGGCCCTCCCCCACCCGCCGAAGGTGATCACCCTGACCACCTTCGACCTCGACGAATACGTCTACAACTCGCTTGCCGCGGGAGCCGACGGGTTCCTCCTCAAGGACACCGACCCGGCCGAAATACTGCGCGCCGTCCACCTGGTGGCCGCCGGGTCGGCCATGCTCCACCCCACTGCGGCCCGTCTCCTCATCGACCACTACCACGCCACCAACCAGCCCCGGGCCACCGCGGCCCGGGCCGGGTTGGAGCGACTCACCCCGCGCGAACGCGACGTGCTCGCCCTGCTGGCCCGGGGCGACACCAACGCCGACATCGCCGTTCACCTGTCCTCGGCGAGCAGGTCACCGTGGCCGTCGATCACCCGCCCATGCTCGATACGGGACGCGAACTACCGCTCGCGGCCTGCGAGAAAGCGCCGCACCAGTTGTTCCGTCTCCGTCATCCCTTCGGGCACGGAGCGTCGTCAGCCGGCGCGTGGATCTGCGCGAAGCCGGCCTCCCACCGCGACGACAGGGCGTCCCGCGCGCCCTGCTCGTCCACATCCCGGCCACGGGCGCGTCCACGTGCCACGCGGCGAGGTGCCGGGCGACGAGGTGCCGGGCGACGAGGTGCCGGGCGACGAGGTGCCGGGCGACGAGGTGCCGGGCGACGTCCTCCGGACGTCGCCCGGGACGGCCCCCTCTCGTGCCAGGCGGGAGAGTCGCCGGTCCGCGGGCATGCGTCGCATCACCACGAGGGGCTCGGGACCTTCGTCGTCCGGGCTGCTGAACTCGCCCAGGCCGCGAGGGGGGGGTGGCCCGTGGTGGCCGGGCTCAGTCATGGGGGACGACGGCAACGGGGCAGCTGCCGTGGTGGACAGCCGCGTGGGCGACGTGACCCAGATGGTGTGCCACACCGTGCCGGTGTGCGCGTCGGCCGACCACCAGCAGCGCGGCGCCTTCGGCAGCCTGCACGACGGTCTTGGCGGGGCTCGCGAGACGAATCATGTCGGCCACGTCCACCTGCGGGTACTTCTCGTGCCACGGGCGGAGGGCCTTACTCAACTCCGTCTGCGCGTCCCGCGTCATCTCGTCCGTGGCGGCGTGGTCCACCCCCCAGGGCACGCGCGCGTGGAGCGGCACGCTTCGGCCGTGAACGGCCAGGAGCGGAAGTCCTCTGGCCGCGGCGGTGTGGAACGCGAAGTCGAGCAGGTCGTCGGAGGATCCGTGGAGTTTGAGGGCCACGACCACACGGCTCGCGGGCTGCGGCTGCGGCTGCGGCTGCGGCTGCGCTCCATCCTGCCGCGTTTCGGCGCGGACGAGTACGACCGGCCGCGCCGCGTGGGCCATGACCGGCATGCTGACGTCGCCCAGCAAGTGGCTCTCGGGCTGCAGCCCACGGGAGCCGAGCACGATCATCTCGGATTCCGACGCCGCCTGGATCAGGGCGTTCTGGGCGTCGTCGGCCACCAGGCTCCCGATGATGGTCAGGCCCGGGTGGCGAGCCTGCAGTTCGGCCTTCGCGGTGTGCACGAGGCGCTTCGCCCAGTAATTCTGATCGACCTCGGAGGAGGCGTGGGCGGGTTCCGGCGCGAGCAGGGGCCACGCGTGCAGCAGGCGCAACGTGACCCTGCGCTTCTCGGCCTCGTCGGCGGCCCAACGGGCGGCAGCGAGACTCTCGGGTGAGCCGTCGAGGCCCACGGTGACGACTGGCTGCATGGCAGCGGCCTCCGTCTCGTACGAAGCTGGATACGACGGTGGATGACGGTGAACGAATCCGATGGCGCGCATGCTCCGGACCTCGCCGACATGCCGAGCGCGGTGCTTCTCTCCTTCGAGGAGTACCCCAATCCCCTCCCCGGCGCATGTGGAGCCGTGGCGGAGGAGGCCGGCCACGTGGCACCCGCCACGCCCAGGACGCGGTCGACCTGCTTCTATCCGCCGAGATCCGGCGCGTACACGTCTGCGGAGCGGACCGCTGCGCGCTGCGCTTCCTGGACCGCTCCCCGGCCCGCAACCGCCGCTGGTGCTCGATGTCCCGCTGCGGAAACCGCACCAAGGTCCGCCTCCATCAGGCGCGTACACGAGAGAGCGGCCGGAGTACAGAAAGCTGACGGAGGAGTCCTCAGCTCACTCGGGCGACCTCATACGAAAGGCGGGGCCTGGAACGCTGTCAAGGTCCTTCGCTTGCACCGGGTGCCCTCGTTCGCAGCGCAATTGGACGTCGACGTGCCCACCGCACTCGCGGTGTCGCGCCAGTACCGCCGGCCCCTCCGGGTCTGCACGGTACCGGTCACCCCACTGCAGCAGCCCCATCACGGCCGGCACCAGATCCATACCCTTCGGGGTGATCACGTACTTCGGCCGACTCCGCGAACCGGGCTCCTTGTACGTCTCGGTGGCCAGGATTCCTTCCCCCACGAGCATCCGGAGCCGCGCCGCGAGGAGGTTGCGAGGACAGCCGAGGACGCGTTCGAAGTCGCTGAAGCGGGACGAGCCGTACCAGACCTCGCGCAGGATCAGGATCGTCCACTTCTCGCCCACGATCTCAAGAGTCCGCGCGATCGAGCAGTTGGACGTGTCCCGGTCGAGTCGGGGGTCCATGCCGGTGTCTTGGAGAACTTCGGTCCACGCATCCATGGGAGCGATACTAACCGAGTTTGAGTTTACTTTTAGATACCCAGGAGCCGGGCGGAGCGCACGCCCTCACCAATGAGGAGGTGAGGAGGTCACGGCTCGCCTGGGGTCGGACACTCATCTCGGGTCGTAAGCCACACACATTGCCTCGCGGGCATAATATTATGTGCGTCAGACTATGAACCGAGCTCGGATACGACACATTGCTCGGATACGACACATTGCGGCCCGGCCGACAGGGACTCGAGGACTTCGTTCGCGGCTATCTGTCACCCGAGCACCGTGACCAGCCCAGCACCGGATGCCCCTCCGCCGCACTGCTCGACGAGATCGGCCGCTGCGCGGACCCCACCAAGCAGGCGTACACCGAGGGCGCGACGGCCATCGTGGACGAGATCGCCGCCCGCCTGGCGCCTGCGGATCCGCAAGCCGCTCGCGGCAAGGCCATCGGGCTCTTCATCCGTGATGGTGGGGACGCTGCAACTGTCCAGCGCCCTCGTGGAGTCGACCGCAAGTTCGCCGACGAGGTCCTCGAGCGGGGAATCGAGAACGCCCACATGCTCATGCGCCGAGAGGAAACGACCGAGCCGCAACAGCGTGGTGGTCGCCCTCCGTCGCCGGGCGATACGCCAGGGCATCGAACCGAGCCTGGATGCGCCAACCGTTCCGCGCGTCCGAGCATGGACCCTCGCGACCACGCGCGGGCTGGTGAAGCGGCCTCTCCCACCTCGCCTCATGACCGGTGGACGGGCGTGGACCACCCGGGCCGGAGAAGCCTCCAATGCCCCCGGCGCACGGACCGCCCGCCCCTGACACCCACTACTGACACCCACTACCGCTCAAGGAAGTCGAGGGCTTCCGCCACGAACTGCTCGTGGAACTGGAAGATGCCTCCGTGGCCGGCGTCGGGGTAGACGACCAGGTCGGCGTTCGGCAGTCGCCGGGCCAGTTCGAACGAGTTCTTCGTCGGCACCATTCTGTCGCTCTCGCCGTTGGCAATGAACACGGGCTGCTGGATGACGGAGAGGTCCTGGGGCTGCGCGAGCCCCCAGCGGTGGATGGCCTTGAGCTGGGAGAAGTACGACGTGAGGGAGATCGCCTTGTCCCGGTCGTGGGTGCGCTCCTTGAGACGGGCCAGGAACTGCTTTCCGGCACGGCGCCCGCCTGCGGTGCGGGTGAAGAAGAGGAACTGCTTCGGGTCCTGGAGGGTGAACAGGGCCCGGAGGGTGTCGAGATGGGACAGCCGGCTCACTTTCTTGATGCCCTCGCCGCCCGCGGGGCCGGTGCCGGTGAGGATCAGCTTGCGAACGAGCTGCGGGGCATCCTCCACGATCACCTGGGCGATCATGCCGCCCATCGAGAAGCCGTGGATGTCGACATGCGCCAGCCCGAGTCCCCGGATGAAGGTGACGGCATCCTTCGCCATCTCCTCGATGGTCTTCGGCGTCGAGCCGCTGGAAGCGCCGACGCCCCTGTTGTCGAAGGTGATGACCCGGCGCTTGGCGGCGATGCCGTCGACGACCCAGGGGTCCCAGTTGTCGAGGACAGCGGCAAGGTGGGTGATGAAGACCACCGGCACGCCAGTCCGGGGACCGAGGTCACGGTAGGCGAAGGTCACTCCCCCGGCGGTGAGGGTGCGGGTCGGTGCGTCCTTGTACGAGGTCACCACGTCGCCTCGTACTCCTTGTGCGTCGTTCATGGCAGTGCCCTTCCGCATGGGGTTTCCATACTGCGGCGGCAGTCGGTCCGGTCGGCAGCAGAAGGCCCGTAGGAGTGGGAACCCTGGTCGGTCGATTCCTTCAGCATCCGCCAACAATTGAAGTATGACCATACTTCCATGAGCTCCGCAAGGGACGCGCCGCACGCGATGACGGTGAGGCCACGACAGCGACTCGACCCCGCCGCAAGTCCGCCCCCTTCCCCCGGGGAGCAGACCCTCGATGTCACGACAGCACACGAGGCCACTCCGCCGGAGCGCGCCGACCATCGGCCGGGCCTCACGTCACGACCTACCCCCGGGACCAACCGATCGCCACCCCGCGTCGCCCGAGCGGCGGCGGGTCGGCGCGGTCAGGCGGCGAGGACGTCGGCCACCTGCCCGGCGAAGGCCTCGGCGTACCGGAAGGTCATGGCGTGGCCGACTCCGGCGCGGAGGACCAGACTTACACCTCACCGAAGAGGGCCGCCGACAGCGCGTCCGCCGCCATTCGCACACCCTGCGCCGCCACCTCGGAGACCGAGGGGCCGCCGCCCGTGAGCCGGTGCGCGACATGGTCGAAGTGCTCGTGCCGCCGACCGGCGCCGCGCGCCCACCACGAGAGCGGCGCACACGACCCACCGGCACCGCATGACATAAAAGATCAGAAAAACCCCATACACATAATGTGCATGACCGGGGAAGGCCGGACAAACAGCGCCCCGTCCGCTTGCGGGCAAGATACGGAGAGACGATGTAAGCCCTTTCCGGGCGGTCGGCTTCCTCCGCATCGGCGAGCCACCCGGGCAGCCCCGGAACACCGCCGGTCACCCCATCAAACGCAGCCCGTCCTCGAAGTCGATGCGCGTGAGGTCAGCGCGCGAGACGATGCCGAGCTTGGGGAAGACGTTGGTCAGGTGGTGACCCACCGTGCGGGGACTGATCAGCAGTTGTGCCCCGATCTCCCGGTTGGTGAGTCCCTGCGCGGCCAGCCGTGCGACTCTCAGCTCCTGCGCCGTGAGGATGGCCGCGGTGTCCCGGGCCGGTGCCCAGTCGCGGCGCGGGTGCTGCCCGGTCAGCTCCAGTTCCGCCCGGGTGCGGGCGAGCAGGGGCGCCGCGTCGAGTCGCTGGAAGGTTTCCGCGGCTTCGGCCAACTGCGTCCGGGCGTCGGTACGGCGGCCGGTCCGCCGCAGCCACTCGCCCTACAGCAGGCGCGTGCGGGCGTGGTTGAAGGGCCGCGACGCGGCTCCGGGGACCTCCAGCGCCAGCCGGAACTGCTTGTCCGCATCCGCTCGGGATGCCAGGAGCGCGTGGAGGAGGTGCGTCGCGGAGATCGCCCACGTCGCGTTCGTCCGTTCGGCCCACTGCCGCAGCAGCCGCGCCTGTTCCTCGGCCGTGGCCCGGTGCCCGGCCTGGAGGGCGGCCTCGGCGGCGTCGGGTGCGGCGAGCACGGCGATGGTGGCGTTCGCCGCGTGGTGCCCGTGCTCGCTCAGCCGGACCAGGCGGTCCAGCGCCTCCTCGGCCCGGCCGGCGAAGAGCGCCGACATGCCGAGGTTCCACTCCGCGCAGGCGCTGAAGACGCGTACCCCACGCGGCACCCAGACCTCGACGGTGTGGGCGGCGAAGTCCGCGACGGTCTGCTCGTCGCCTCGCGCGGCTGCCAGCCATCCAAGACCGGTGCGGCACTGCGCCGCCAGGTGGTCGTCGCCGGTCCCCTCGGCCACTTGGATGCCCTCAAGGGCGTTCGCCGCGGCCGAGGTCCAGGAGCCTTCCGCGATGTCGAGCGCCACGGTCTGGGCCAGTGCCTGGGTCAGGGCGGTGACCTGGTCCGTGTGCCGCAGCATGTCGGTCTCGCGGCGGAGCGCCTCATGCAGGGCCGACTCGATGCCCCAGGCCACCGCCAGCGGTGCCGGTGGCATCAGGAGCCAGGAACTGCCGCTGAGTTTGGTGAGGATGTCAGCGACGGGGGCCACGACCTGGTCGCGGTCATCGGCGCTACCGCCCCGTTCCTGCGTCCACCACTGGCGCAGCAACGGCAGCAGATCGGCGTTGGGGAAGTTCCCTTGCGGGAGCCGCCGTTCGAGCCGCTGGAGCGCCTCGCGCTGAAGTGGGCCATGACTGGCCGCCCATGCCGCCCGCAGTGCCATGCTGCCGAGCCTGAACGCCTGTCCGGGGTCGGCCACCCGCTCCATGTCCCGGGTCAGCTGACGGCAGGCGGTTTCCAGATCGCCGTGCGCGAACTCGATCAGCCCGCGCAGCCCCTCGCTGAGATCCGCGACCGTGGCTTCGGAGGAGAACCCCTCGGCCCGCTCCAGCATCCCGCGCGCCACGTCGACGTGGCCGGCCTCCCAGGCCGCCCTCGCTCCGTGAGCCAGCCGTCTGGCCGCTTCGTCCGTCGAGGGCGACAGCTTCGCCGCACGCCGCAGGGCACGGGCCGCCGTGGCACAGCCACCGCGCGCCCAGGACCGGTGGGCCGACTCTTCCAGCAGCCGGGCCACCTCCTCGTCGGGTCGGCCCACGGCATCCCAGGCCGCGGCGAGGTGCCAGGGCCGCAGCTCGTCGGCGTGCTCACCGGTCAGTACGGACGCGAGGGCGTGATGAACGGCCTGGCGGTTCGCGGGCGGCGCCTCCTCGTAGACCACCGCCTCCATCAGTGGGTGACGGAAGCGGATGCGCCCGTCCGAGCGCGTGGTGAGCAGGCCCGAGTGCAGCGCCTCGTCCCACGCGACCGCGTCGAGGCCGAGCACGAGTCCGGCCTGGCGCACGGTGTTTCGGTCGCTGCGGTCATCGGCGGCGGTGACCAGGAGCGCGGTGCGGGCAGCCGCGGACAACCTCTCGATCCGGGCGCGGAAGGCACGGCGCAGCCGGGGCCCGACGGCGATCCGCCCACCGGCAAAAGGGTGCGTCGAGATGTCGCCGGCCGCCATGGACGTGGGCAGTTCCTGGAGCGCGAGGGGGTTGCCGGCCGCCGCGCGGACCGTGCGGCGGATGACCGCCTCGTCCGCGTGCGGAGCGACGGCACGGGCGAGGAGCCGGGCATCCTCGTCGCCCAGCTCCCGGACCTCCATCGCCGCCAGCTTCTCCCAGGGGCCGTCGACGGGGTCGTCGTGTCCGGTGAGGAGCATGACCACGGGCTCGTTGCGCAGTCGGCGCGCGACGAAGGCCAGGCACTGTGCGGACGGCTCGTCGAGCCATTGGGCGTCGTCGGCGACGATGAGCACCGGCCGTTCCTTGGCCAGCTCGCCGACGAGCGTCAGTACGGCCACGCCAATCAGGAACCGGTCCGCCACATCGCCGCTCATCCCGAGCGCCCCGTTCAGGGCCTTGGCCTGCGGCTCCGGAAGCGTACTGATCCGCTCCGTCACCGGCCACAGCAATTCGTGCAGCGCGGCGAACGTCAGCCCCGACTCCAGGCGAGTGCCCCGCAACGCAAGACAGCGAAGTCCGCAGCGGCGGACTCGGTCACGTATTCCAACAGGGCGGTCTTGCCGATGCCGGGGTCACCCCACAGCACCAGCGTTGCCCCGTTGCCTTGCCGAGCACCGTCAAGGATCCGGTCAAGGGCTGCCTGCTCCTGGCGCCGTCCGTACAGGTCCATTTGCTTGAAAGCTTAATGGGTTGCGATCGCCCCGAGCCACTCCCGGTACCCACGTTCCACCCGATTTGGCAGTTCCATGACCGATACGGTGACGGATTCGCTGCCGTCCCTTCATCCGTAGCGTCGAAAACGTGATCAGCGCGTTCGCGGAACTGGGCTACGCCGTCGGCCCGACCAACGGAGGCATCAGCAGGCTCCACCAAGTCGTTCCCGCCCAGGACTTCGACAGGCGACTCCGCACACTCAACCGGCCGGCCGACTGTCGACCGTGAATCAACCACCAAGACCTCGAAGGAACGGCAGCAAGGAGAAGTACGCCGCTGACGCCGTCATCCGCGATGACGGCGGGAAGCCGGACGACATCCATACACACCCCAGTCGAGCCTGGTCGGCCGCGTCGCCCTGTCGCGGCGGGCCCGCGCCGCCGTACCCACCGCCACCCCACACACCGAGGGCGACGCGGCAGGCCTCACCCAGGGCTCCAACTCGCCGTCCACCGCGTCGTCCAGGAAGTCCTGACCAACATCGTCAAGTACGCCGCCCCCGCACACCGCGGCGCACGTCATCGTCGCCCCCGCCCTCGACGCCGTAGACGTCACCGCCGAGGACACCCGACCCTCGCGCACCCCACGGGTGGACGGTCATGACGGCGGTGACCAGAGGCCGGTCGGCATACGTGAGCGGGCCGCCCTCTGCCAGGAGAGGTCACCGCGGGCCCCAGCTCCCGCGGCGACAGGACCGTCCCTGCCCTTCTCGCCCCCACCACCCCCACCACCCCCACCACCCCCACTACCCCCACTACCGCCCACACGGAGACTTGACATGACCACCGTTCTCATCGTCGACGACCACGCCCTGCAGCGCTTCGGATTCCGGATGCTTCTGGAACAGCACCCCGATCTGACCGTGGTGGGCGAGGCCGCCCACGGCGCGGAAGCGGTCCGCAAAGCAGCCGAACTTCGCCCCGACGTCGTACTCATGGACGTACGGATGCCCGGCATGGACGGCATCGAGGCCACCCGCCGCATCATCGAGTCCGGAGGCCGCTCCCACGTCCTGGTCCTGACCATCTTCGACATCGACGAGCACGCCTGCGATGCCCTGCGCGCCGGTGCCAGGGGATTTCTGCTGAAGGACGCGCGGCCCGACGAACTCGTCGCCGGTATCCGGTCCGTGGCCGCCGGGGACGTGGTCATCGCCCCCGGCCTGACTCGCGAGCTCATCGACGTCCTCTCCGACCGTCTGCCCGGCCACGCCCCGGGCCAGAAGCAGCGCCTCGCCTTCCTGACCCAGCGCGAACGCGAGTCCCTCACCCAGCGCGAACGTGCATCCCTCACCCAGCGCGAGCGCGAGGTGCTGACCGCTCTCGCCTCCGGCTGGAGCAACCTCGAGATCGGCGAACGGTTGTCGCTGGCCGAATCCACCGTGAAGACCCACGTCAGCCACATCCTCGCCAAGATCGGCGCCCGGGACCGTGTTCAGGCAGTGATCTTCGCCTACGACATCGGACTGGTCAGACCCGCACGACCAGCTGGTTTTGTTGAGGGAACCCGACACCACTTGTCGCTCAGGGCCGAGAACGCCGCGTCTGGCCGGAGGGCGATGTCTGTGAGTTTTGGCAACGCTTGAGGGCTTGCGGTGGGAGAGGGCCGGGCCATGGCCGACATCGGGGAGGCGACGGCCACCCCGTAGCCGGGCCACCGGTCTCTCCCCCGGGTCGGTGGCCTCGCGGCAGCGGAGTGGTCATCGCACCGAGCGCGTGCGCCGAGGTGCGCCTGCTCCCCCCGCCACTTATGTGAGTACGGTCATAATCCCAAAGCCGGCCAGACCCTTGCCCGTGGACCGACCCCCTGCTTATTATCGTACGATCGTAATGTAAAAGTCTCAACGAGCGTGCGTGCGCAGCGTCCTGCGGAGCCGCCGACCAAAGAGGCCCAGCAACTCTCTCAGCCGAAGGGGACTTCCCATGAAGTCGCTGGTCTTGCCGAAGACGACGCCTGGGGCAGCGGACGAGGCGCGGGGTGCGGAACGGACGGACACCGATACGGCCGCCGCACGACGAAGCCCGGGTGCTCCCGGTCCACTCGCCTCCTTCGCCCGGTTCGTCCTGTTCGGCGGCGGTGTCGGGGCCGCGTCCAGCACTGCCGTGGTCGAGCTCGCCGGACTGATGCCCTGGGCTGTGGCGAATGCCCTGATCACCGTCGCCTCGACTCTCCTCAGTACGGAGCTCCACGCGCACTTCACCTTCGAGGCAGGGCGAGCAGGATGGCGGCGGCACTGGCAGTCAGCGGGGTCGGCCATGGCCGCCTACGGGGTGACCTCCACCGCGGTGCTCGTCCTGCACCTCGTGCAGCCGTCGGCCGGAGTGCTCTACGAGCAGGTCGTCTACCTCACCGCCGCCGGGCTCGCCGGTATCGGGCGTTTCCTGGTGCTGCGTGTGTTCGTCTTCGCCGGTGGCCGGACCCGGACCACGGTGCCGGCCATGAGCCCGGCGCCGGCACGGGAAACGGGCGTCAAGGTGTCCGTGCTCTTCCCGGCACCGGCGCTGTCCTGAGGGTGCGCTGGTGCGCCGGTCCCCGATCGCCGCGCGTCCTCGGCCTCGGCTCGCCCGCCCTCTTGTGAGACCTGTGCCTGCCCGGGAGAAGCCCGCGACGCCGGTGCAACTCGTCCCCGCCCGGCTACGCCGGGACGCCGGGACCCGCGTGCGCAGCACTTCGCAGGTGACGAGGCCCCGCAAGGGGGCGTTCGCGGGCGTGGGGTGCCGGCGCTCGCTGGAGTGCGGCTCGTCGGCCGCCGGAACCTGCCGTACCAGGAGAACGCCGCCGGCCGGCGACTCAGTTCGACGTTCCTCATCTGCGAATCCGCAAGGGCCGGTCCAGACACGTCGGCGCCGACACCGCACACCTCTCTGACAGCCCGCCCTGTTCCGCACCATTCCGCCGGCAGCCCCCGGTCGCGAAGGAGGGTCCGCCCCGGCGGTGCACGATGATCGGCCAGCCACGGCAGGAACGGTTCGCAGCAACGGTGTCCGCAGCGACGTCAGAGGCGGTGTAGAGCGGTGTAGAGGCGGTGAAGAGGCGGTGTCAAAGGCAAAAGCCCTGCTCTGACGTCACCGCGCCAGGGCTCCGCTCCGTACGGGCTGGCCTCCTACCTGCTCCCCCGCAGCACCTCTGACTCGGTCACGGCACCCCGGTCCGCCGCTGCTTCGGCGGCATGGTGCTGTGCCACCTGGATGTGGCGCAGGCCGAACCAGGCGACCAGTGCTATCAGCGCGAAGGCCGCCCCGGCGAGGACGAAGCTGAGGGTGAACTGCGATTCGGCGGGCAGAGCAGGGGAGCCGGCAGGGAGGTGCCCGACGCTCTTGGAGGCCAGCACGGTGGTGATCACAGCGCTGCCGATGGCGCTGCCGGTGGAGCGGGAGATGGAGTTGATGCCGTTGGCTATGCCGCTCTCGCGCTGCGGCACGGCGGCCACGATGATCGCCGGCATGGCCGCGTAACCGAGACTGATGGCAGCGCCCACGAAGGCGCCTGCCGCGATGACTGACGGAGTACGGCCGTGGTCCAGGGCGAGCCAGGCGAAGCCCGCGGTGCCGCTCGCCGAGGCCAGCGCCAGGACGGCCCGCGGACCGTGCCGGCGGACCAACTGTCCGCCGACGGGCGCGGCGAGCAGCGACACCACGGTGCTGGGCAGCAGGTACTCCACCGAGGCGCGCAGCACACTCGCGTCGAATCCGTAACCCGCGACCCTCGACGGCATCTGGACCAGGTAGGACACGCCGATGATGAACACGAACGTGCCGTAGCCGACCAGGAGCCCGGCGAGATTGGCGATGAGCACCGGCCGGTGGGCGAACATCCGCATGTCGACCAGCGGTTCCGGCACCTGCCGCTCGACCAGCACCCATACGGCGGCCATGGCGGCGGCACCGGCGAAGCAGCCGATCGTACTCGGTGAGGACCAGCCCCACTCGTGTCCCTGGGTGATCGGCAGCAGAAGCAGCACGAGAGTCGTGGCGAGGGTGAGGGTGCCGAGGATGTCGCTTCGGCCACCGGCGGTGTGGCGAGTGGCCGGCACGAGGGTCAGGACAGCGATGAGGACGACGACGGCGAGCCCGGTGGCCAGCCAGAACACGCTGCGGTAGTCGGGGTGGGAACCCGCTGTGAGCAGACCTGCGGCGACCAGGGCGAAGCCGCTGCCGAAGGCGAACGCACCGCTGGCCATCGCCAGCGCCGCCGGGAGTTTCTGCGGGCGGACCTCATCGCGCAGGACGGACAGGGCGAGGGGGAAGATCGCGGTGGCGGCGCCTTGCAGCACCCGGCCGGTGATCAGCCACAGCAGGGAGTGCGTGGTGGCTGCCAGTACGGTGCCGGCGATCAGCACCAGCAGTACCCCGACGAGGGTGGGTTTTTTGCCGTGCTGGTCGCCGAAGCGGCCGAGCAGGGGCGTGAAGACGGCGGCGGACAGCAGGGTGGCGGTGGTGACCCAACTGGCGCCTGCGGCGGTGGTGTGCAGGCTGTTCTGGATCAGGCTGAGGATGGGCACTACCAGCGTCAGCATCATCGACACGATCATGGCGGCGAGACTCAGCGCCAAGACGATGGCCTTCTCGCTCCAGTGCCGCCCTGCGGGGGCGGAGTCGTGGACGGGGGCACTGCCGATGCCGGCGCTCATGGGTTCGAAGTCCTTCGGATTGAGCCGGGGACGGCGGGTGCGGCAGGGACGGCAGGGACGGCGGTCACCAGGAAGGCTGCGGCCGCGTACGGAACGCGCGGCTCGCCGCATGCGGCCAGGGCGAATTGATGCGTACGTGCGGTGGTACGGCCGTCCGCCGAGGTCGCGGTTCCGGAACCGGAACCGGAACCGGTCGGGAGCGCTGCCCGGTGCGAGCGGTGAACATGCCTGTCGCGGTTCAGGGCGCGGGGAAGGGAAAGAGCATGCAACTGCTGGTGGCGTGGGCGAGCAGGCGGTCCGCCTCGTCGAGCAACTGGGCCTGGGCGAGAGCGGTTTGGCGTCCCCTGCTGACGACCGTGCCGATGGCGCGGACCTTGCCTGTGTCCACGGTGATCCGCCGGAGGAACTTCACGGTCAGGTCGAGCGAGGTGTATGCCATGCCCTGCGGCAGGGTCGACTGGACTGCCCCGCCGGCCGCCGAGTCGAGCAAGGTGGCGTAGACCCCTCCGTGCACACTGCCGATGGAGTTGTAGTGCTCCTCGCCCGGGACCAGCGAGAAGACCACGCGCCCCTCCTCCACTTCCTCCAGGACGAAGTCCAGAGCGGCCACGATGGGCGGTGGGGGCAGGCGTCGCTCGAGCAGGTCGCGCAGCACCTCAACGCCGGAGGTGCGGCCGGCGGTTGCTCCCACGATCGCGGGATCCTGCCACTCATACGTGCGCGTCCGTCCCACGATCCTGCCCTTCTCCATCTGAGTTCGAGAAATGAACCTAGCCACGCACCCTCTGACTGTCAATGATGAAGTCAGAGTCAGTGACAGCGATGGCGGGATGAAGTGCCTTAGGTGTGCTGTCTCACGTAGAAGCCGCCCTCGCGGTCCCAACCGCCTTGCCAGTGCGGACGGGTGAGGTCGGCGACCTTCGCCCTCCGACTCCTGGCGGAGTGCTTGCCGACCGGGTGGAAGACGAGCAGAACAGGCGGGCGCACACGCTCGTATCCCTCCCAGGCGGGTGCGGACCAGCGCGTGCGGCACCTCGGCTTCTCGATGCCGTCGGTGCCCCTCTCCTTCCGCTGGAAGAACCAGGCGCACTCGTCGGACTTCGCGGCGATGAGGGCGGCTTCCTCGGTGCAGTTGCCGACCTCGACGAACAGCAGCGGCACATCGTCGGCCGGGGCGATCACGACGACGTCGACGCGGGCGCCGCCGATCGCGAGTTCTTCCAGGTGCCCTCCACCGGGAGCGCGACCTCGGCGGCGCAGGAGGTGATGGCGCCGATCCCCTTGAGGGCGTCGACGGCGGCCTGCGCGGAGGCGACCGTACCGACCGGTTCCCCCGCGACCAGGTCGAGGTCGGGCCTCGGGCCGATCAGCGCGATCACGGCGGCGTCGGGCTGCTCCCCTGGAAGGCCCAGCAGGGGCTGGGGATGTGGTTCGTCAGACGCGCTGCCCGCCGGCGTCCAGCAGGGCGAGGACGTTGTCTATCCCCTGATCGAGGAGCTCATGGGCGAGTTGAACGTCGGTCAACGCGCGGGAAAGCTGCAGCGTCCCGACCATCAGGCCGAGGAGGCTGAGCGCCTTCACACGTGCGGAGGACGGGGCCTCGGGCGCCATACGGGCGGCAATGCCGTCGATGAGGACGAGCACGCCGTCGGTGTACGCCTGCCTGGTCGTGTCGGTGCAGCGCCCGATCTCGTCGAGCAGCGCGGCATTGGGGCAGCCGTCACCAAGGCTTTCACGGTGCTGGGGCGACAGGTACGCGCGCACAATCTGTTCGAGTCCGGCGCGGCCGGGCGCAGCGCGCGCGACGACGCTCTCCGCCTGCGCCTTCAACTGGTCGGCGATCGCCGTGGTGACGAGATCGTCCTTGGATTCGAAATGAGCGTAGAAGGCCCCATTGGTCAGCCCCGCGTCCTTCATCAGCGTCGAGACCCCGGAGCCGTCGATGCCGTCCTGCTTGAACCGGCGGCCCGCCGTCTCGATGATCCGCCGCCTCGTCTCCTGCTTGTGCTCCTTCGCGTACCGCACCACAGCGCATGCTCCTTCGCCGCCCGGTAGGGCCGGTTGCCCTTCACCGACTCCACCAGTCTATGGTATTGCGAACGTAATCCAAAGAGTCGACAGCGGTGACGGCCGACGCCGCCTCGTCGCCAGCGCCCTGCTCCTGTCCGCCGAGATCCGACGCGTACGCGTCTGCGGAGCAGGCGGCTGCGCTCTGCGCCTCTTGGACGCGGAGTCACACCCGAGGGGCGGGCACCGGGAAGAGCATGCAGCTGCTGGTGGCGTGGGCGAGGAGACGGTCCTTCGCATCGACCAACTGGGCCTGGGCGAGGGCGGTTTGGCGACCCTTGCTGACGACCGTGCCGATGGCGCGCACCGGGCCCGTGTCCACGGTGACCCGCCGCAGGAACTTCACCGTCAGGTCGAGCGAGGTGTACGCCATGCCCTGCGGGAGGGTGGACTGGACGGCGCAGCCCGCCGCCGAGTCGAGCAGGGTGGCGAAGATACCGCCGTGGACGCTGCCGATCGGGTTGTAGTGCTCCTCCCCCGGCGTCAGCGAGAAGACCGCCCTGCCGGGCTCCACCTCGTCCAGGGCGAAGTCGACGGTGTGGCTGATCGGCGCCCTCGGCAGCCGCCCCGCCTGCACCTCGCGCAGGAAGTCGATCCCGGCCATGCTCCCGGCGGCCTCCGCCGAGATCGCGGGATCGTCCCAGTGATACGTACGCGTTCGCCCCACGGTCCAGCGCCCTTCCCTCTGACTGTCAGCTGACTTTTTCAAGCGAAGCTAGACTTTTGTCCACCTGACTGTCAATGCCGAAGGCAGACCCTTACGATGGCGGTATGGAGTGGCTTGAGGCGAGCACGGAGAACTGCCCCGTCCAGCGCACGCTCGACGTGATCGGGGAGAAATGGACGCTGCTGATCCTGCGTGACGCCGTCAACGGGGTCCGCCGCTTCGACGACTTCCACCGCCACATCGGCCTGTCCGAGGCCGTCCTCAGCGACCGCCTCCGCAAGCTGACCTCGGCCGGCATCCTGAAGACGGTCCCCTACCAGGAGCCCGGCAGTCGCTCCCGCAACGAATACCGCCTGACCCGCAAGGGCTGGGACCTGTGGCCCGTCCTGATGGCCCTCACCCAGTGGGGCGAGGCATACACCCTCGGCTCGGAGGGTCCTGTCCTGGACGTCCGCCACACCGACTGCGACGCCCCGGTCCGCGTCGTCGTCGAGTGCTCCGTGGAGCACTCCGCCCTGACTCCCCGTGAAGTCACCGCCCGGCTGGGGAAGGGCGCCCGCCTCCGCTCGTGAGTCATCGACCTCTCGGTCGCCGGCCAGACTGCGGTGAGACATCAGCCGAGTGCCGTGTACGCCGCCGCCCGTTGCCCCTCGACACGATCGACTTCGGCGCGCCGCCGAACCGAACTCGATGGGCGCTCCGCTCGCAGGTCCTGCACCTTCGCCGTCGCCGCCGTCCTGTCCTGGCGTTCCTGGGCGAAGGCCGGACCGGGACGAGATCGCGGGCGTCGCGAACCTGCGCGCCACCGCAGGCCATGTCGGCGTCCGTCCACCGTCCCGATCCGGCAGGCGCGCGGAGCTTGCGTCCACCGCGCCCGTACCCGCTCGGTCAGATCTTCGTCTTCTCCCGGACCCACGCGCCGATCCGTGCGAGGGCGGCGTCGACCTCCGGAACCCGGCCGGCACCGTAGACGTACGAGTGCTGGCCTCCCGGGACCACCACGGTCGCCGTGTCGATTCCGGCGTCCTTGACGCGGGCGGCGAACTCCTCGTCCTCGCCGGCCAGGACCTCGTACGTGCCCCAGGAGACGAGAGTCGGGGGCAGACCGCTCAGGTCCGCCCGGTTCAGATTGATCCGGGTGTCCGTGACCTCGATGCCCGTGCCGCCGATCCAGGCGTCCCGGAAGAACTCCAGCAGTTCCTTGCTGAGAATCTTGTCCGTCCCGGCGTTGGTCACCATGGTCTCGTTGGCGATCTCGAGGTCGCACCAGGGTGAAATCGACACGATGGCGCCGGGCAGGGGCTGCTTCTTGTCGCGGAGGCGAAGCGCCAGGGCGACGGCGATGAACCCGCCGATCGAGTGGCCGATCGTGATGATGTTCCCCGGCTCATACCCTTCGGAGAGCAGCCAGTTGAAGGCCGCCTCCGCGTCGTCCACCTGAGCCGGGTACTTGTGTTCCGGTGCCCGCCGGAAGTCCAGGACCAGTACCGGGGCCCCGACGGCCTTGGCGATGTGGCCGGCGAGCTTTCGGTCGACGAACGCCGACGACAGAACGGAGCCCCCGGCGTGACCGTGCAGGAGGACGTAGTCGGTGTCGGCGTCGACGGGTTCGCACCAGATTCCCGGCACGCCACCCGCGTCCACCTCCCGATAGGTGACGCCTTCCGGCTCCCGGGCGGTGAGATGGACGCCCTCCGACACGATGCGCATCGCATCCAACTCGGACGCGGGTAGCGCCAGTCCGGCCATAAAGTCCGCGAACTCGATCGCTTCCGGGCTCAGTTCAGCGGCAGTGTGCTCAGACAGGTGGTACCTCCATGGGGCCGTCTGGGCATACCGGCCCGCCGGGACCGGTATGGCCGGGGTTTGTCAGGCGGTGAGGGTGGGGTAGTCGGTGTAGCCGGCCTCGCCGCCGCCGTAGAAGGTGGCGGGGTCGGGGGTGTTGAGGGGGGCGCCGGTGCGTACGCGCTCGACCAGGTCGGGGTTGGCGAGTGCCATCGTGCCGACGGTGACGATGTCGGCGATGCCGTCTTCGACGTCCTTGGCGCGGGTGGCGATGTCGGTGCCGGCCCGGTTGAGAACCAAGGTGGTCGGCCACAACTTGCGCAGGGTGTGCAGGGGTTCGTCGTCGCCGCCGTGGACGATGTGCAGGTAGGCGAGGTCGAGCGGGGCGAGGGCGCGCACGAGTGCCGGGTACAGCTCGTGGGTGTCGCTCTCCGCGATGTCGTTGAACGGGTTGCCGGGAGAGATCCGGAAGCCGGTGCGGCCGGCGCCGATCTCCTCGGCCACGGCGGTGGCGACCTCGACGGCGAAGCGGATGCGGTTGTCGAGGGAGCCGCCGTAACGGTCGGTGCGCCGGTTGGTGTTGGTGGCGAGGAACTGATGCACGAGGTAGCCGTTGGCGCCGTGGATCTCGACGCCGTCGGCGCCGGCCGCGATGGCGGCCGCCGCGGCGCGCCGGTAGTCCTCGACCGTCGCGGCGACCTCCTCGGTGGACAGCTCACGCGGTACCGGCATCTCCTGAGGGCCGGACGGGGTGAACATGGTGCCCGCCGGCTGGACCGGGGAGGGGGCGACCGGCTGCCGGTGGTGGGGGGTGTTGTCGGGGTGGGACATCCGTCCGGCGTGCATGAGCTGGATGACGATGCGTCCGTCGGCCTCGTGCACGGCGTCGGTGACCTTGCGCCACCCGGCGACGTGTTCCTCGGAGTAGATGCCGGGGGTGAGCAGGTAGCCCTGGCCGTCGGCGTTGGGCTGGGTGCCCTCGGTGATGATGAGGGCGTGCGAGGCACGCTGGGCGTAGTACTCGGCGTTCAGCTCGGTGGGTACGCCTTCCGGTGTGGACCGGTCCCGCGTCAGGGGGGCCATCGCCAGCCGGTGCGGCAGGGAGATCTCCCCGACGACGATCGGGTCCCACAGGGCGTTCGACATGGATGTTTCCTCAGAATAAAGGGTGAGGGAAATTGCGGGGTGGCGGGCTGCCTGCCCCGCGGATGAGTAGGGGCCAAAGCGTCGGCCTCGCTTTAGATTACGATAGACATCTAAAACGATCCAGTCAACGGCCCGCCACCGTCAGCCACCGCCCGCGGCCGGAGACTGCTCGACGTGCATGCGGGCTACAGGGCCGGCGGCCGATCAGCTTCGGACGGAGACCCCCCGGGCGCATGATCACCGTGAACGGTTTCGCGAACCGCCCTCACAGCGGGCGCGCGCGGGCACGGCGAACGACACCTCTACGGAGACCCGCACGCTGCAGATACGCCGAACACGCCGCGAGCCCCCTCCGACCGGTGTCGGATCACCCCCCGGCCGCTTGGGGGCGAGCAGCGCGGCCTCCGGCTCGACAGCCCTCGACTCGCCCCGTACAGGCTCAAGCACCCAGGGACGAACCGAGCTCACCACGAACTTCTGGCGCAACCACGCTCAGCCCGCCCGGCGGGCCCCATACGAAATGCGGGGCCGGGGGCACTCTCCATGCCCTCCCCCAGCACGGCGTGACCCCGTTCGCGGCGGATCCGGGTGTCGACGTGCGCGCCGCATACCGGCGCCCTGAAGGGCTTCAGTCCTCGCACCCATGAGGGTGACCCCAACTCCACCTGAGTTTACTTTTCTACACTCAGCCGATAGCGTCATGACCAGCACATCAACCCGGCCGCACGCGAGAAACGGGCGCGCAGGGGGGACCTGCGCGAAGAATCAGATCGACTACCAGAACACCCACACAGAAGGGCGGCCGACATGAAGGCATTCGTCGTCGAGAAGTACGGCAAGGACGGCGCGCGCGCCGCAGAGGTACCCGAGCCCGCCGTCGGGGACCGCGACGTCCTGATCAGCGTGAGCGCCGCCAGTATCAACCCGTTGGACAAAATGGTTCGCAACGGGGAGTTCAAACAGCTCATGAAGTACAAACGCCCCTTCACGCTCGGCCACGACGTGGCCGGCGTCGTGACGCGGGTCGGCTCCGCCGTACGCGGCTTCGAAGTCGGTGACGAGGTCTACGCCCGTCCGCGCGACCTGCGGATCGGCGGCTTCGCGGAGTTCATCGCGATCGACATGGACGATGTCGCGCCCAAGCCGGCCTCGCTCACCCTCCAAGAGGCAGCCGCCGTGCCGCTGGTGGCCTTGGCCGCCTGGCAGGTCCTCGTCGACCGTGCCCACGTGAAGCCGGGTCAGAAGGTGCTCATCCACGCCGGCGCCGGCGGCCTCGGCTCGACGGTCATCCAGCTCGCCAAGCACCTCGGCGCCACCGTGGCGACGACCACGGACACCAAGACCGAGCAGTTGGTCAGGAGCCTCGGCGCCGACATCGTCGTCGACTACACCAAGGAAGACTTCTCGAAGGTACTGTCCGGCTACGACCTGGTGCTGGACTCCCTGGGCGGAGCCAACCTCGAGAAATCGCTGACCGTGCTGAAGCCCGGCGGCCTGGCCATCAGTGTCGTCGGCCCCCCGGACGCCGGCTTCGCCAAGCAGCTCGGCACCCCCTCCTTCATGGGTCTGGTCATGAACACGCTCAGCCGCAAGATCCGTAAGCAGGCCAAAACACTGGGTGTGCGCTACCAGTTCTTCTTCATGCAGGCCAACGGCTCCCAACTGCGTAAACTCAGCGCCCTCTACGACAGCGGGAAGCTCCGCCCGGTCATCGACAGCACCTTCCCGTTCGACCAGACACTCGAGGCGATGGCGCACGTCGAGCAGGGCCGCACCAAGGCCGGCAAGGTCGTGGTCTCGATGGAGCCCGACAACCACTGAGACCAGGCCGGCCACAGCCCCTCCGTCCGGCACGGTCACCGGAGGGGGCGACGCCGCCGTCGGCGACCCGATGGCGACTACGCTCGCGCGGAGCCGCCGCCGCAGGCGTCGTCTCGGTGCCATTGCGCATGCCCTACGGCTCGCGACACAGGGCGCCACACGGCTCTACGCCGCCCCGAGCCATGGTCGAGCCCTCGCACCCGACGCGTGTCAGGAGTGTGCTCACGACGGTCGCCGAACGGGCCGCCGACTGCTCCCGGAATGAACGCCCAGGAGATTCCGGTGCCGTGACCGCCAGGATCCCTCCCGTGCCGGTGAGCTCCCGCCAGGTCGCGTACGTCTCGCCCTTGAGCGGCCGTTCGGCGGGACGGTCGGGCGGCGCAAGGTCGTCAGTTCTGGCGTGTCTTCTCGGCGGCCACGGGTAGTTCCAGGCGGGGCCCGCTGAAGCGTTCACGCAGGAGCCGGTCGTGCGACACCACGACCAGCGTGCCGGTATAGCGGGCCAGGGCTGCCTCGATCTCTTCCACCAAGGCGGGGGCCAAGTGGTTCGTCGGCTCGTCGAGCAGGAGCAGATCGAGTGGGCCGGCCGTCACGAGCCGGGCCAGTTCGAGCTTGCGGCGCTGCCCGACGGACAGGTTCCGTACGGGAAGAGCGAGGTCGGCGGCGTGGAACAGGCCGAGCGCCAGGAGTGCGTCGGCGTGCTCGTCGGGCCGGCCCGCCCTGCCGGCCGCGAATGCCGCGAGCAGCGTTCGAGCATCGAAGGCCTCGTCGGGCGCGCTTTGCTGACGTAGGAATCCAACCCGGCGCGGTCGGCGCACGATACCGGCGTCAGGCGTCAGTTCCCCTGCCAGCAACTGGAGAAGGGTGCTCTTGCCGACACCGTTGGGGCCGGTGGCGAGGAGTCGGTCGCCAGGGGCGAGTTTCAGGGACGGAACGTACAACCGCCCTCTGACCAGGACGCCTTCCAGGTGAACCGCCGTTGACGCTTCCTCGGCGGTCGGCGCGCTTTCGACGCGACCTGCGAACCGCAGTGGCTGCGGAGGCGGCGGCACGGGGTGCTCCGTGAGCCGCTGCGACCTCTCGCGCGCGTTCCGGATGCGGCTTTGTGCGCCGTGCGCCCGCGAGCGCGCTCGAAAGGCACCGGCGCCGCTGAACGCCCACGGCCCCTTGCGGGGGATCTCGGCCAGCAGCCCGATACCGGAGTCGGCGAGGCGTTCCTGTCGGGCGACCTCATCGCGCCACCGCTCGTGTTCCCACACCCACCGGGCCCGGGCCGCCGCCTTGGCGGCGAGGAAGCCGGCGTATCCATTGCCGTAGCGCCGTACCGTGCGCTGGTCGTGGTCCACTTCCAGGGCGGTGTCGGTGACGCGTTCCAGGAACGCCCGATCGTGCGTGGCCACGATGACCGTGCCCCGGTGACGGTGCAGATGTCCTTCGAGCCAGGCCACGGCCTCGTCGTCCAGATCGTTGGTCGGCTCGTCGAGGAGCAGGAGTTCGGGGGCCAAGGCAAGGGTCGCGGCGAGCGCGAGCCGGGAGCGCTGCCCTCCGGAGAGGGTGTTCAGTACACGCTCCCGGTCCAGTGGCGCGTGCTCGCCGAGCCGGCGCAGGCTCACCTCGACCCGGCGATCCGCTTCGTGCCCGCCCCGCGCGTCGAACTCGGCCAGCAGTGCGGCGTAGCGCTCGAACTCAGCGGTACCGGCCGTACCCAGTGTGGCCTCGGCGACACGAATACGGTGCCCCAGGGCGCGCAGTTCGCCCAGTACGTGGTCCACGGCATCGCCCACGCGCGCCGAACCGGGCAGGTCGAGAGTCTGGCGAAGGTGGCCGATCCCGCCCGGTGCCATGACGGTCAGGCTGCCGTTGTCGACAGGCTCCTGCCCTGCCAGCAGCCGCAGGAGCGTGGACTTCCCAGAGCCGTTGTCCCCGACGATTCCGACTTTTACGCGAAACTAGACGATACGTTCCGTCTCGTGATTGCTACGCCGCCCCACCGACCCGACGCAAGCAGGGGGCCGGCGGTCGACAGCCGCCTTCACCGACAAGATTGGACCCCACAGGCGAGGCCGCACCGCGACCGTCCGAGCCCAGAGCCGGGGCGGCGACTCCGGGGCGTCACCCTCCCTTCGGGACCCTCAGTCCGACCTCGCCACATGTCCCGGTTGGGACGGGATCCACGCCGACGCCCTGGAGGACCTCCACAACCGGGAGGTGATTCCAAGCCGGTCTAAGTTTACTTTCATATACTCAGCCAGTAGCGTCACGACCAGCGCATCGTCTGAGAAGGAGCACCACCATGGGAGTAAGCCCAGAGGCACACGAGTTCGCGGAGTTCCTCGCGAGCGTGAGCGCGAAGGCGTCGACGCCCGGCCTCGACCTGGCCGTCGTCCGCGACATCGTCGACTCGAACCACAAGGCGTCGACCGAGCCGGAAGGCGTCACCTACGCCGAGGTGGATGCGAACGGCGTCCCTGCTCTGTGGGCCATACCCGAGGGCGCCGACCCCGATCGGGCGCTGCTCCACTTCCACTTCGGCGGATCGGTCACCGCCTCCATGCACTCCGACCGCAAGGCGGCGGGCCACATCGCGAAGGCGGCGGGAGCCCGCTCGCTCGTCGTGGACTTCCGCCCGGCGCCCGAACACCCCCACCCCGCACAGCTCGACGACGCCGAGACGGCCTACCGGTGGCTGCTCTCCCAGGGCTACGAGCCGCGGAACATCGGCAGCACGGGCCACTCGATCGGCGGAACCCTCGCCGTGCTGCTGCCGCTGCGCCTGCTCGCGAAGGGCGAGGCGGCCCCGGGCGCGATCGTCAGCGTCTCACCGTGGACCGACCTCACCATGCAGAACGCGTCGGTGGACGAGAACGAGGAAAGCGACAAGATGCTCAGCCGGGGCACGCTGGAACTCTTCCGGGGAGCCTGGCTGCAGGACCCCGGCCTGGACTTCGCCGACCCCGGCATCAGCATCGCGAACGCCGATCTGACCGGCCTGCCCCCCACGACCGTCCACTACGGCGAGTACGAGACCCTCGCCGACGACGGCGCCCAGCTCGGCCGCCGCCTCGCGGACTTCAAGGTCACCTCCGAGGTCCACTCGCTGCCCGAGGGGCAGCACTCGTTCGTCCTGGGCGCGGGGCGCGTACCCGAGGTGGACCAGGCGATCCAGCAGATGGGGCAGTGGCTCCGCAAGCACCTTGGCGCGTGAGCAGCGGCTGCACCTGACGGCGGGCCTGTTGACCCCAGGCCGCCGCACCACCCCGCCATGCCGGTGACCGGTCCGCCGGTCTCCGGCATCCTGCTCGACCAGGTCGGCGGTATGCGGTACTTGTGTCCGACACCGTTCCGCACACAGCCCCACCACCGTCCCTCGATGCCACGAAGGAGTGCGCGATGGGAACGTACGAGGATGTCTTCCGCGCCAGTACCGAGGACCCGGAGAGCTTCTGGCTGAAGGCGGCGGAGGGCATCGACTGGGATGTCACTCCGCAACGCGCCCTGGACTCCTCGGGCGCGCCGTTCTACCGCTGGTTTCCCGACGGTCGGCTCAACGTCTGTTTCAACACGCTCGACCGGCACGTCGAAGCCGGCCGCGGCGAACAGCCCGCGCTCGTCTATGACTCCCCCGTGACCGACACCCGGCGCACCTACACCTACGCGCAGCTGAGGGACGAGGTGGCGACCTTCGCCGGAGCGCTCGCGCAGCTCGGTGTGGGGCATGGCGACCGCGTGGTGATCTACCTGCCGATGGTTCCCGAGGCCGTCGTCGCGATGCTGGCCTGCGCACGGATCGGCGCGGTCCACTCGGTCGTCTTCGGCGGGTTCGCGCCGCGCGAACTCGCCCTCCGTATCGATGACGCGGCCCCCAAGGTGGTCGTCTCCGCCTCCTGCGGCATCGAGGGCAAGCGGGTCATCGCCTACAAGCCGCTGCTGGACCGGGCGATCGAACTCGCCGTCCACAAGCCGGAGAAGTGCGTGATCCTGCAACGCCCGCAGGAGCCGGCCGCGTTGGGGCCGGACGATCTCGACTGGGCCGAACTGGTCGCCGCCGCGCCGCCGGCCGACTGCGTTCCCGTCCCCGCCACCGACCCCCTCTACATCCTGTACACATCCGGAACGACCGGAAAGCCCAAGGGAGTCGTGCGTGACTGCGGCGGCTACGCGGTGGCCCTGCGCTGGTCGATGGGCGCCGTGTACGACGTGGGCCCGGGCGAGACGATGTTCACCGGCTCCGACGTCGGCTGGGTCGTCGGGCACTCCTACATCGTCTACGCGCCCCTGCTGGCCGGCGCCACGACGGTCCTGTACGAAGGCAAGCCGGTCGGCACCCCGGACGCGGGCCAGTTCTGGCGCGTCGCCGCCGAGTACCGGGTCAAGACCATGTTCACGGCGCCCACCGCCTTCCGGGCGATCAGGAAGGAGGACCCGAAGGGGGCGCTCACCACCGGCTACGACCTCTCCCACCTGCGCTATCTCTTCCTGGCCGGTGAGCGCCTGGACCCCGAGACCTATCACTGGGCGAGCGCCCTGCTGGGCATCCCGGTGATCGACCACTGGTGGCAGACCGAGACCGGCTGGCCCATCGTCGCCAACCCCGTGGGCATCGAAGCCGCTCCCCTCAAGCCCGGCTCCCCGACCCGCCCGCTGCCGGGCTGGGACGTCCGCGTCCTCGACGCTTCGGGCGAGCCGGTAGCGGCGGGTGTCGACGGCGCGATCGTCGTGAGGCTCCCTCTGCCGCCCGGCGCGCTCCCCACTCTCTGGAAGGACGACGACCGCTACGTCGCCTCCTACCTCTCCGCCTACGACGGCTACTACCTCACCGGCGACAGCGGACACATCGACGACGACGGCTACGTCTTCGTCATGGGCCGCACCGACGACGTCATCAACGTCGCCGGCCACCGGCTGTCCACCGGCAGCATGGAAGAGGCCCTGGCCGCCCACCCCGACGTCGCCGAATGCGCCGTCATCGGCGTCGCCGACGAACTCAAGGGACAGATCCCGCGCGGTTTCGTCGTCCTCAAAGCAGGCAGCAACCGCGAACCGAGCGAGGTCGAGGCCGAACTCGTCCAGCTCGTGCGCGAACGCATCGGCGCCGTCGCCTCCCTCAAGGACGTCACGGTCGTCGCCGCCCTGCCCAAGACCCGCTCGGGCAAGATCCTGCGCAAGACCATGCGCGGCATCGCCGACGGCCGCGACGAACCCATCCCGTCCACGGTGGACGACCCCGGCGTCATCGAGGTCCTGCGCCCCGTCCTCCGCCGCGCCGGTCACACCCCGTGACGGGCTGACAGCGCCCTGACCGACGGTGGGGCCACCGGACTCCGCACGGCCGTGCCGGGCGGGGCGGGCCGGGCGGGGGCACCTCGTGTGCTCATGGGAACTGACGCCCATGTCCTCCTCAGCGATCTCGCTCGGGGTCTCGCACCCCGAGCGGATCAATGGGGCGACGTGGTGCTGCAACAACCTGCTCGGTGAGCTTCCCGAGGTGTGGAAGTACGAGGACATCGCCACCCTGGCACCAGTGCCGTTGTCCGACACATCGCCACCGTTCTGGATTTCCTCGAGCGCGGCCTTGGCATGACCGAGGCCAGGACGCCACCCTCCACCATCGAGTTCGCCCGCCGACGCGCTGAACAAGGGTGCGGATCAGCGAGCTCCTTCGCGTCTATCGGCTCGTCCACGCCGGGCTGCTCGATCAGCGCCTGGACACCACCCTCACCGCGCAGGAACCGGCGGACGTCGGTGCCGACCACCTCGCCGACCTCGTCGGCGTCAGTGTGACCAGGATCGATAGTGGCACCAGGCAACGTTCGTGACCTGCACTGATGCCAAGTAGCGTCAGCGGCTGGAGAGGCAGAAGAACGACAGCGGCCGCCCGTACCGGTCCGACTCCGGAGGTTCCCCTATCGGGATCGGGAGACCAGCCGTCTCCACGGTAGACGCGGCCGCTCCACGACTCACCACCCGGGGCGCCGGGCTCCGCGCCTTCAGCCATACGCCGCTGAGCGGCGCTCGCTCCGCCGCGCCGGGACGTTCTCCGTGCCGTCGGCCGGCTCGCTCTCGCACCGGTCCGCACCGCAGGACCCCATCGAGCAGCATTCAACACCCGTCTCCGATATTGATCGACGGACTCTTACTTGCTACTGAGTCTCACATTTAATAACCTGTGGCATCATTGAGCGGCGGGTCCACGAGAGGCTGGCCTCGGTGGGCGCGACACATCGGTCGTGCCGCCGAGCGCGCAACGGGCCATGCGTGCGCTCCTGGGCGAGCGAGCCGTCGCCGCCGTGACCAGCGAGGAGTGTCCATGCGAGAGATCAGCACGTACGTCGATGTCGATGCCGGCCCCGGGCTGGTGTGGGAGGTCCTGACGGACTTCACCCGCTATCCGGACTGGAATCCCTACATCCGTGCGGTGACCGGAGAGATTCAGGTCGGTGCCACGTTGGCCCTGCAGACACAGCCCGCAAAGGGCCGCCCGGTCAATTTCAAGGCACGGGTGACAGCCGTAACGGAGGGCGTCGAGATCCGCTGGGCCGGTGGGCTACCCATTCCAGGCCTCTTCGGCGGCGACCACGGCTTCGCCCTCAACCCGCACAACGGCGGGACGCGGGTGGTCCAGGACGAGAGGTTCTCGGGGCTACTGGTCCCCGTGATGAGCAGCATCATCGACCGCACGTTGGAGAACTTCGAGCGGATGAACCAGCCCCTCAAGGAACGGGTGGAGGCCAAGGCCTCCGCTGGGGCGGGACGCTGACCGCACACGACGTACCCAGCTGTGCGGAGCAGTTCCGTCGGCAGTGGATGTACCTGCCCGGGCTGTCCCACGAGCAGGAACCGATTCCCTCACCGCGCGACCAGATTCGTAGAACGAGAGCCGTCGAGGCTCCTCGAAAGGACTGACTGCAATGAGATTTCTCCTCCTGGGCGCCACCGGGGCGACCGGCGGCCTTTTCACTGACGCGGCCACCGCCTCCGGACACGAGGTGGTCGCCTTCGTACGCGACCCGGCCAAGCTCGCCCAGCGCGAGCGGGTGACCGCGGTCGCTGGTGACGTCCGCGACGCCGATGCGCTGGCCGAGGCCATGCGCGGCGTGGACGCGGTGGTCAGCACCCTCGGGATCGGCAAGGCGAAGGACCCCGCGAACCTGATCACCGATACCACTCGCGCGCTCGTCGAGGCCGCCGAGGCCGGCGGCACCAAGCGAGTGGTGATCATGTCGGCGTTCGGCGTCGGCGAGTCCCTGGCGAAGGCCTCCGGGATCCTCCGGTTCCTCTACAAGGGTGGCAAGGCGAACTTCGCCGACAAGGCCGCGGGCGAGCACATCCTCACCACCTCCGCCCTGGACTGGACGCTCGTCTACCCGGTGCTGCTGACCAACAAGCCGGCCACGGCTGTCCAGGCCATTGACCTGAAGCAGCTCGACCGCCTGCCCGGCGTGCCCCGGATCTCCCGGGCCGATGTCGCCGCGTTCCTGCTCAGCACCGCCGCCGAGGGCTCCTGGTCCCGGCGCACCGCAGTGCTCACCAGGTAGGCCCGTCCTCCCATGGCCGTCGCCGGGAGGGCTTTCGGCGATCACTCCTGCCGCGCACCATCATGGTCATGCCTACCGATGACGACGGTCATCGCCCCCATGCACCGAGCCAGTTGACGCGCTCATGGGTGCCGCCACCGGGGTCCGGCCAAGGTGAGCCCAGAAGCCGCCACGGGATGATCTTGATGTTCTGATCCCCTACCGCCCCTCTACCACCGACGAACCAGTTGAGGCAGCGATGCACACCACCCCCCCCCACCGGATCACCACCCCCATCACTGCCGATCTCCTGCGCGGCGCCCTGGAGTTGGAGCGCACCGAGCACGGCGTGCTGCCGCACCGGCTGCCCGCCCGGGCCCGTGCGCAGTGCGCCGATCCGCAGCTGGCCATGGTCGAGTCCCAGCCCTCCGGCGTACGGCTGGTCTTCCGCAGCCGCGCCACCGCCGTCGAGCTCGACGCCCTGCGCACCAAGCGGACCCTTGCACCCCGGCCCGCCCGGACGGTCTGTACGACCTCCTCGTCGACGGCCGCCTGACGGGCCGGGCCAGCGTGCCGGACGGCAACACCATCACCATCGACATGACCACCGGAACGGCGGAGCACCGCCCGGGCCCGCCCGGTACCGTCACCTTCACGGACCTCCCCGCCGGCCTCAAGACGATCGAGATCTGGCTCCCGCACAACGAGACCACCGAACTCGTCGCCCTGCGCACCGACGCCCCCGTCGAGCCCGCCCCCGATCGGGGCCGCAGGGTCTGGCTGCACCACGGCAGCTCGATCAGCCACGGCTCCGACGCCGCCGGCCCGACTGGCACCTGGCCCGCCCACGCCGCCTCCCTGGGCGGCGTCGAACTGATCAACCTGGGCCTCGGCGGCAGCGCCCTCCTCGACCCCTTCACCGCCCGCGCCATGCGGGACACCCCCGCCGACCTGATCAGCGTCAAGATCGGCATCAACCTCGTCAACCACGACGTGATGCGGCTGCGCGCCTTCACCTCCGCCGTCCACGGCTTCCTCGACACCCTCCGCGACGGCCACCCCACCGCACCCCTCCTCGTCGTCTCCCCGATCCTCTGCCCCATCCACGAGGACACCCCAGGCCCCAGCACCCCCGACCTCACCGAACTCGCCGAAGGCCGCGTCCACTACCGCGCCATGGGCGACCCGGAGGACCTCACCCCCGGAAAGCTGACCCTCCGCGTCATCCGCGACGAACTCTCCGCCCTGGTGGCCCAGCGCACGAAGGACGACCCCCACCTCCACTACCTCGACGGCCTCGCCCTCTACGGCGAGTCCGAGGCCACCACCCTCCCCCTCCCGGACGACCTCCACCCGGACGCCGAGACGCACCGCCACATGGGCGAACGTTTCGCGGACCTGGCTTTCCGAGCCGGCGGCCCCTTCGCCCCGTAAAGGGACGTGGGGCTACATATGCGGCTCCGCCGTGTGGGCGCGATCAAACCACCCACAACCCGCACCCGCCCACGAAGCCCATCCCTTCCTATGGCATGCGTCGTGGCCGCGAGCAGTCAGGTCGTGGCCGCGAGCAGTCAGTCAGGGAGCGATGTGAAGGTGGCGTCGACCTCATGCTGAGAGGCGCTTGCGCCCGGTGAGAACTCCTGCGCGGCGCGGGCGCGAGCGAGACCTGTCGCGGGCGCGTCGAGGTGCGCGGCGAGCCGACAGGCCACCTCCACGTCGCCGCCGGGGGCCACACCGGTCCGGACAACCGCAGCGGCTACCGCGGACCAGGTCGCCGGTTCGTCGAGCACATCGCGGACGGTGACCGGCGTCTGCGGCTCAGGGGAGGTCGGGAAGGGGGCGGCCAACTCCCAGCGATGCTCGCCGTGTGCGACGGTCTCGTGCGCGTCGGTGCCGGGCAGCCAGACCTGCGCGGGGTCCCGACGGGATCGGCGAGCAGAAGGACGTCCGAGGCGATCTCGTCGCAGGTGTAGGAGCCGGTGACGTCGATGGCGTCGCCGAAGCCGCGGGCGTCCATGAACGCGTAGCTGAAACGGGTGCCGTCCAGGTACGGCCACCAGGGGCTGAACGACTCGTGTCCGGCGAACAGCGAGTGCAGCACGATCACCTTGTCGGCGCCGCTGCCGACGATGTGGGCGGGCGGAACGTAGGGGCTGGTCTCGGTCATGATCTCCACCTCCGGTGGATCGATGTGCTCTGCGGAGTGTCGGGCTGAACCTGTTGACTGATTACTGTCGTGCTTCGGTCGGCGTCGGCTCAGTAGTAGCGGCCGCCCTGCGGGGTGGGCAGGGCGTCGAGTTCGGCGAGGTCCTCGGCGCTGAGCTGCACGTCGGCCGCGCCGGCGTTGTCGAGCAGGTACTTGGGGGTCTTGGTGCCGGGGATCGGGACCACGTACTCGCCCTGGGCCAGCACCCACGCCAGCGCCACCTGCGCCGGAGTGGCACCGATGCGCTCGGCGAGCTGCCGGACCTTCTCGGCGAGGGCGAAGTTGGCGCGCAGGGCGCCCTGCTGGAAGCGGGCCAGGCCGCGCCGGAAGTCGTCCTGTGGCAGGTCGTCGAAGGAGGAGAACCGGCCGGTGAGGAAGCCCTTGCCCAGCGGTGAGTACGGCACGAACGCGATGCCCTGCTCCTCGCAGTAGGGCAGCACCTCCGTCATCCAGTCCCGCGTCCACAGCGACAACTCGGACTGCACCGCCGTGACCGGATACACGGACTGGGCCCGCTTGATCTGCTCGACACTCACCTCGGACAAGCCGATCGCCCGGGCCTTCCCCGCTTCCACCGCCTCCGCCAGCGCGCCCACGCTCTCCTCGATCGGCACACTCGGATCGACGCGGTGCAGGTAGCAGAGGTCCACGTAGTCCGTGCCCAGGCGCCCGAGGCTCTCGTCGATCGAGCGGCGGATGTGCTCCGGGCGGTTGTTCAGGCCGGGTACGGGTTTCCCCTGGGCGTTACGAGTGAGGGCGCCGGCCTTGGTGGCCAGTACAGCGCGCTCCCGGTGGCCCTTGGCAAGAGCACGGCCGAGCAACTCCTCGTTGGTGAGCGGGCCGTACACGTCGGACGTGTCCAGCAGGGTCATCCCCAGGTCGAGAGCCTGGTGGATCACCGAGACCAGCTCGGCCTCGTCGCGCGGGGTGGCCAGGTCGTAGCCGAAGCTCATGCCCATGCAGCCCAGGCCGACGACGCCGACCTCGGGTCCGTCGGGGCCGAGTGTGGTCGTACGCATGTGTTCCTTCCGGAAATCGTTGGGTGAGCCGGTCAGCGGTTGACCAGCCGCATGCCCGCCTCATGGAGGCGGTCGCCGGCGGCGGGGGCCAGGTTGTTCAGGCGGGTGAGCTGCTCGGCGGTCAGCGCGATGGCGTCGGCGGCGGTGTTCTCCTCGACGCGGGAGACACGCTTGGTGCCGGGGATCGGGGCGATGTCGTCTCCCTGGGCCAGCAGCCAGGCCAGGGCGACCTGCGCGGGGGTGGCGTCGACCTCGGCGGCGACGGCCTCGACCTCCTCGACGATGCTCAGGTTGCGCTTGAGGTTCTCTTCCGTGAAGCGGGGGTTGTTCGCACGCCAGTCGTTCGCCTCGAAGTGCTCCGTGGCACGGATCTTGCCGGTGAGGAAGCCGTGGCCGAGCGGAGACCAGGGCACCAGGCCGATGCTCAACTCCCGCAGCAGCGGCAGGATGTCCGCCTCCACGTCCCGCGTCCACAGGGAGTACTCAGACTGCAGTGCGGCGATCGGGTGTACGGCGTGCGCGCGGCGGATCGATTCGGGCGCCGCCTCGGACATGCCGATGTGGCGGATCTTGCCCTCGGTGACCAGGTCGGCGAGGGCGCCGACGGTCTCCTCGACGGGCGTGTCGGGATCGACGCGGTGCTGGTAGTAGAGGTCGATGTGGTCCGTGCCGAGCCGCTTGAGGGAGCCTTCGAGCGCGGTGCGCAGGTTGGCCGGGGTGCCGTCGATGTGGCCCATGCCGCCGTTGGTGTGTGAATACATGCCGAACTTCGTCGACAGAACGACCTGGTCGCGGCGGCCCTTGACGGCCCGGCCGACGAGTTCCTCGTTGACGAAGGGACCGTAGGCCTCCGCGGTGTCGAGCAGGGTGACCCCGAGGTCGAGCGCCCGGTGGATCGCCCGGATGGACTCGGTGTCGTCCGGGGTCTCCCCCGGACTGAGGTAGACGCCGGACATCGTCATGGTGCCCAGGCCGATACGGGAGACGTCGAGGTCTCCCAGCTTGATGTGCTTCATGGCTCCAGTGCTCCGCAAGTCGGTCGGAAGGGGACGGTCAGTTCACGCCCAGCGTGCTCGCTGCGCTCACCGATGGCAGAGCGGGAAGCGGGTCATGCCGGGGAACGGAGGTCAGGGATGCGCCCAGAACACCTCTCAGCCTCCGTCTCCCCCGGGCTCATGCCGGAGAACAATGCGGTCAGGCATGGACGAGCTCGGCCTGCCACTGGTCCTGCGGCTGGTGGTGGAGGTCGAGGTAAGCCGCGGCCAGTACGTCGGGGGCGAAGCGAGGGTCCTCGCCGCCGATGTTGCCTGCGACAGTCACCGTGGACACGTGCACGCCCGAGCCGCGCTGGTCCTCGTGGAGGGCCTGGACGTAGGCGCGCAGGGCGGCCTTGCCCACCGACATCGTGGTGTATTCGGGCGAGGGCTGGAGGGCGAAGCCGCCGCCCGTGAAGAGCAGACTGCCCCGGCCGTCCCGCAGGAGAGGAAGGACCGTCCGGGCGGCGACCACGGCCCCGATGACATTCACCGCGAGGGCCTGCGTCCATGCCGCGGCGTCCAGTCCCGTGGGGGTGTCAGCCTGCATCACGGCTGCGTTGTAGACGAGCACCTCCGGCGCGCCGAGGTCGTCCACCGCCCGGTCCAGCGCAGCCCGTAGATCTTCGGGGTCTCCCGCATCGGCTCGGTATGCGGCCGCCACAAAGCCCTGGCCGGTCAGCTCCGCCGTCTGCTTCCCGAGGCGGTCCGCGTCACGCCCGAAGACCGCGACCGGGTGACCGTCACGGGCGAAAGCCTCCGCGATCGCAAGGCCGAGACCGGGGCCGACACCGACGATGAGGGCGGTTCCCTTACTCATGTCTGCTGCTCCATTTCGTCCGGTGATCCCGAGAGACGGTGACCAGCGTCGTGCGGCGAGTGACTACCGGCTGCAGCGTGGTGGTGCGCGGCTGCTGGGAACGGGGTTGTTCCACGAGCATCAGCCTGCGCCTACGGCTCGCGATGTGGCAGACCGCGCTGTAGCCCGGAGTGCTGTTCAGTGCCGTGACAGGGCACCCCACCCGCCTTCCACCCAGGTCGTGGCGTCCCCACACTCGGAAGACATGGATCGTGAGCAGCACAGCGGCAGCACCGAACTGGGGCGCTACCTACGCGCTCGACGGGCCCGCGTGACTCCCGAGGAAGCCGGTCTGCCGTCCGGTGTCGGCCCGCGCCGCACGCCTGGACTGCACCGCGAGGAAATGGCCACCCTGGCCGGAATCAGCATCGACTACGTCACCCGTCTGGAGCGCGGCAAGGAGACTCACCCCAGCCCGTCCGTCGTCGATTCCCTCGCCCGCGCCCTCCGGCTGGAGGAGGCGGAACACGACCACCTGCGCAGCCTGGCCGCACATGCCGCCCGTAGCGCTCCGGAACGGGCCACCGCGCCCAGCCGGTTCGTGCGGCCCGGAGCAAGGCTCCTGCTGGAGGCCATGCGGCCCCAGCCCGCGCACGTGGTCAGCCGTACGGGCGATCTGCCGGCCTGGAACGCGGGCGGGCTTCGGCTGCTCGCCGGAATGGAGGACTGGTCGGCCAAGCAGCGCAATATCGCGCGCTATGTCTTCCTCCACCCTGCCGCCCGCGACGTCTTCGACGACTGGGGCAACCAGGTCCGCGGCTGCGTAGCCCGCCTGCGGGCCCTGGCCGGCACCGACCCGGACGCCCCCGACCTCATCAAGCTCGCCGGTGAACTCCTGCTCAAAAGCCCGGAGTTCACTCGGCTGTGGGAACGCTACGGCCTGGGCTGCATACGCCGGGGCAGCCGACGTCCAGGTCAGCACCGAGGACCTCGCCGAACTCGACGCCATGCCCACCCCACACGGCGGCCGCTCCTACTGAGCCGACGCCGACCGAAGCACCACAACGGAACAGCCACCACAGATCAGCCAGAGGAATAGAGGAAGTTGGTCATGGAGTACACGCGCCTGGGAACCTCGGGCCTGAAGGTCAGCCGTATCGCGCTCGGCGGCATGAGCTTCGGCGACCCGGCGAAGCGGATGCCGTGGGTGCTCGACGACGCGGCGGCCGAGCCGGTCTTCCGGCAGACCGTCGAACTCGGCATCACGTTCTGGGACACCGCCAACATCTACGGCATGGGCAGCTCGGAGGAGATCGTCGGGCGCGCGCTGCGGAAGTACACCCCGCGCGATGACATCGTCCTCGCCACGAAGCTGTTCCAGCCCATGCACCAAGGGCCGGGCGGCGCGGGGCTCTCGCGCAAGGCCGTCATGGAGCAGATCGACGCTTCTCTGCGGCGCCTGGACACCGACTACGTCGACCTCTACCAGATCCACCGCTTCGATCCCGAGACTCCGGTCGAGGAGACGATGGAGGCGCTGCACGACGTGGTCAAGGCGGGCAAGGCCCGCTACATCGGCGCCTCGTCGATGTGGGCCTGGCAGTTCGCCAAGCTGCAGCACGCCGCGGAGGCGAACGGCTGGACGCGCTTCGTGTCCATGCAGGATCACTACAGTGTGATCCACCGCGAAGAGGAGCGGGAGATGTTCGGCCTGCTCGCGGACCAGGGCGTGGGCAGCATCCCCTGGAGCCCCCTCGCCGGGGGAAGGGTGACCCGCCCCTGGGGTGAACAGGGCACGACACGCAGGTCGGAGGAGGACGCCAGGTCGACATGAACGGCCGGCCGCTCTTCCTCGACAGCGACAAGGCCGTCGTCGACACCGTGCAGAAGATCGCCGAGGGGCGCGGGGTGTCCATGGCACAGGTCGCGCTGGCCTGGGTGCTCAAGAACCCGGTGGTCTCGGCCCCGATCGTGGGCGCCACCAAGCCGCACCACCTGGCCGACGCCGTCGCGGCGCTCGACATCCGGCTCACCGACGACGAGGTCGACACCCTTGAGGCGCCGTATGTTCCGCGCATGCCCATCTTCTTCTCCTGACCGGTCGGCACCCGGCGGCGTACCGAATCGATGCCCGTACTCGATCGTCGGCGTGCCGCGAGAGTTCCTGCACGCCTGCGGGGCTCGCCTCAAACCCGACGTGGGACTCCGGGTGTCGCTGACCGGTGGGGGTCTCCCTCGACGCGGATGTCGTCTCCGACGCATCCGCGTCCCAGCGGGCGTAGCACAGCAGGTGCCACATCCGCCCCGGGCCGGGTGTGCCCGGTCTGCTCGGCCGGCCACCAGTAGCTCTTGCGCTCGACACCCCGACACCCCGACACCAACCCGAGCAGTTGGGCGCGTCGCCCGGGGCTCAACCCACCCGAACCGGCCCGCGATCCGGGCCATGACCTGGTGGAACATCGCCTGCCGGCAGACATGGTCTTACGTGAGGACCTGCGGCGTTCGCTCCGTTCTTGCGGTCGGCGCACCGACCCGGCGGCTCTTCCTTTGATGATCCCGTCCGGCTCCGGTCACGGCCCGGGCCGTGCTGCAGTGCTCTCAGCTCGTGGCCCAAGCCTCCGGCGTCGTGGTGGGCCCACCGATAGCAGACAAGTGATCTGCTTGGGCGGCATGTTGAGTGCCCTGTCAATGCCCTGATCAGCGCTCCCTGGCACAGCACGGCCTGTCGTGTGGTGAGCCCTTCGGGCAACGTGGGTTTGGCGAGCGTGGAACTCCCGCGCACTCATGGTTGATGCGCGGTGCATGGCGGACCGCCCCGTACGGCCCCTGACCACCGGGAATTCCCGGAACGCCGCAAAGCCCGGCCCGAGGGGGCTCTTTGCCCGGTTTCTGAGGGGCACTGGCATGGCGTGGAACAGCACGGCCTCCCACCTCGATGGGTGCCCTGCTTGAATTTTACTGACCGCCCGGCAACATCGGCACCACAGGACCCGCCCCTCACCGGACGGGTCGGGGCACCGTCCGAAGTCACGGACGTGGTGGGCCGATGCCGCCGGACGAAGTGCCCCGGTACTCCTCTCCGGCGCGGTCTGCTTCTTCGCCGCCGACTGTGACGCGGTGACGCACCGAGGGCGCTCTCGATCTACGACCATGAGGGATGTAACTCATGCACGAACAGGACAGCACGCCGAACGGGACCCCGACCGACCGCGGCCGTCGCGGCCGTCGCGGCTTCCTGATGGGCGCGGCCGGGCTGGCGGCCACCGCGGCGGTGGCCGCGCCGGCCACGCTGGCACAGGCGCAAGCGGCATCGTCCGCCACGGGTTCCAGGGGCCCCGCCGGCCGTCGTAACCCGGTGACCGCAGCCATCACGCAGACCGGTCACCGTCGGCTCGGGTCCGGGCCCGGGTCCCTGAAGGTCTCCAGCATCGGCCTCGGCACCCAGACCATGCCGGGCGAGCTGTACGGCCCCGTCACCAGCCGCAAGGACATGGTCGCCCTCGTCCGGACAGCCGTCGATCAAGGGGTGACGTTCTTCGACACGGCCGAGGCGTACGGGCCGTTCGAGTCGGAACGGATCGTCGGCGAGGCCCTGCGATCCGTCCGCGACGACGTGGTGATCGCCTCCAAGTTCGGCTGGAACATCGACCCTGACACCGGGGCGAACACCGGTCTGAACAGCAGTCCGGACCACATCCGGCAGACCGTCGACGGCATCCTGAAGCGCCTGCGGACGGACCACATCGACCTGCTCTACCAACACCGCGTCGACCCCACCGTCCCGATCGAGGACGTCGCCGACACCGTGAAGGACCTCATCGCCCAGGGCAAGGTGCTGCACTGGGGCCTGTCCGAGCCGGGGCTCCAGACCATCCGCCGGGCCCACGCGGTCCTGCCGCTCACCGCGATCCAGAACGAGTACTCCACGCTGTGGCGCGGACCGGAGGAGCAGGTCCTGCCGCTCTGCGAGGAACTCGGCATCGGCTTCGTGTGCTGGGCGCCTTTGGGCATGGGCTTCACGACCGGCGCGATGAGTCCGTACACCCGGTTCGCGGAGGGAGACCGCCGGACCGCGATGCCCCGCAACAGCCGGGACAACCTGGCCGCCAACATGCCACTGGTACAGCTGCTCCAGGAGTGGGCCGTACGCAAGGGCGCCACGCCCGCCCAGATCGACCTCGCCTGGCTGCTGGCCCAGAAGCCGTGGATCGTACCGATCCCCAGCACCACTCGGCTGTCCCACCTCCTGGAGAACATCGGCGCGGAAGAGGTCAGGTTCAGCCCCGACGAACTCCAGGAACTGAACGCCGCCGTCGCGAGCATCACCATCCACGGTGCCCGGCTCTCGCCGGCGGGCCTCGCGCTGACGGGCGTCGAAGCACCGCCCCGCTGATCGGCCACACAAACCGAACAACGCGGCACAGCGCCCTCCGTCCCCGACCGAACTCCCGTACGTCTACGGAATGTTCGGCCGGGGGCTGGAGGGCGCTGCCGGTATTCGTTTCGTGTCGCAGAAGACGAGACTTGCAACAGCCTTGCAGGGCGCCTGCCGTGGCCCCGGTTCGATGGAGTGGGAGCCGGTCTTGTGGGCATGCGGGGGAATGGGCCGGGGAGATGGTGGGCCGGATGTCCAGGTTCCGGGAGTTGCCCCGCGATGCCGGCCGGTGGTCGGGGGCGGACCCGATGTGTCCGCCGTGGTATGCCGTCAGGACACCTGGAGCAGCAGGATCCGGTCGTCGCTGCCTTCCGGTGAACCCTTGCCGTCGGTGTTGCTGGTGACCAGCCAGAGCCTGTCACCGCCCGCCGCCACGACCGTGCGCAGCCTGCCGTACGAGCCCTCCAGCACGGCCGACGGCTCGCCCGCGACCTTGGCACCGTCCAGCGGGATGCGCCATAGACGCTCGCCCCTCAGACTCGCCATCCAGATGGCGCCCTCGGCGTAGGCGATGCCGCTGGGCGAGGCCTCCGCGGGAGTCCACTGCGCCACCGGATTGGTGAAGCCCGCTCGGTCGCTTCTGCCCTCGACCTCCGGCCAGCCGTAGTTGCGTCCGGGGCGGATCAGGTTCAGCTCGTCCCAGTTGTCCTGGCCGAAATCCGACGCCCACAGCCGTCCGCCGTCGTCCCAGGCCAGGCCCTGTGGGTTGCGGTGGCCGGAGGAGTACACGAGCGAGTCGGGTTCGGGGTTGCCGCGCGCGGGCCGCCCCTCGGGGGTCATGCGCAGGATCTTGCCCCCGAGCGAGTCCCGGTCCTGGGCGATCGGCTTGTCCCACGTCTCGCCGGTGCCGGCGTAGAGCATGCCGTCCGGACCGAAGGTGATCCGACCACCGTTGTGGTACGTCCCGGTGGGGATTCCCTCCAACACCGTCTCCGGACGGCCCAGTTGCTCACCTCGCGGGCGCGAGGTGTCGTACCGCATGCGGACGACGCGGTTGTCCGAGGCCGTGGAGAGGTAGGCGTACACCAGGCGGTCGGAGGCGAAGTCCGGGGAGACGACGAGCCCGAGCAGGCCGCCCTCGCCCGGCAGGTCCTGCGCTCCGCGCACGGTGCCGGCCTCGGTCTTCCGGCCGTTGTCCGCGTCGACGCGGGTGATCGTGCCGTCGTCTCGGGAGGAGACCAGCAGGTCGCCGTCCGGCAGCGCGGCCATGCCCCACGGGGTGTTCAGTCCCTGCGTCACGGTCCGCAGGACGCGCACGCGAGAGGAACCCGAGCCCGCGTCGTCCGTTCCGGCGGACGACGCGGGCTCCTCCTCGCCGCCCGAGCTCCCCGATGTGCAGCCTGCGAGCATCAGTACAGCGACGGCGCAGGCTGCGGCCCAGGGCGTCTTCGGCGTGGGACGGGACACGGCGGGGTTCCTCTCGATGATGCATGCGGATGGTGGCGCGGCCAGGGGACAGTGGCTTGGGGAGGGCAGGGCTCACCCCTGTGCCCCTGAACTCCACAGTCGGTCGCTGATCCGGGCGGGCCGACGTTCCCGCGGGCCCGCGTCGGCGGCGGGTCAGCTCTGCGCCCGGCCCACGGGCCACACCTGCGAGGCCCGCAGAGCCGCGATCACTCCGCCGTCGGCCAGGAGGTCGGACCCGGTGATGAAGCCGGCCTGGTGCCCGAGCAGGAAGGCCGCCGCCTCGGCGACATCGTCGGGGGTGCCGACACGCCCGGCGGCCGACGTCTCGATCATCTGCCGGTACCCCTCGCCGCCGGGGCCGGACATCTCGCCCTGGGCCAGCGGCGTGGAGATGATTCCGGGGCTGATGCAGTTGATGCGGGCGCCGTGCCTGCCCCACGAGACGGCGGCGGCCTGTACACGCAGCGCGTTGCCCCGCTTGGACAGGGCGTAGGCGGCGCCGGAGTCGCCCACCTCCTCGGGGGCCAGGAACGGCAGGGCCAGCAGCTCGGAGACGGGGGTGCTCGCCAACGCGTATTCGGTGTCGTACGGGTACGCGCCCGCCATGTGCCCGGCCATGCTGGAGATGACGACACCGGCGCCGCCGGGCGCGATGACGCGCGCGAACTCGTCGAGGACCAGCGCGGTGCCGAGCAGGTCGATGTGCAGGACCTGCTCCGTGCTTCCCTGCACCGGCGATACCCCGGCGCTGTGCACGACCTGCGTGACGGGGCCCAGCTCCGCGGCCGCGTCGGCGAGCCGGGCGACCGCTTCGTGCTCGGACACGTCGACAAGGTGCGTGGTCACGTCGTAACCGGCGCCGCGAAGCTGCTCGGCGGCCAGGCCCAGTGCCTTCTCGCTGTGGTCGGCGAGCAGCACGAGGCGGCCGATGCCCACACGACGGGCGATCGCCAAGCCGATGCCGCCCGCACCGATGATGACCGCTACGTCCTTGTCCATCGTCTGTCTCCTGTGATCGAAAATAAGGGGGCAATGCCGAGGAGGGGATCTCCTACGAGCATTCAGCCTGGTCCGCGGGCCCGCGATGTGGCAGACCGGGCTGTGCCCTGTAGCGGTGTTCAGTGACCTGCCAGGGCACCCCTGGCGACCATGGGCGCGTGGATGGGCCCGGTGCCCTGGGAGAGAGGCAGTCCCGTGCCGTGGTGGGCGCGGGCGATGATTTCCGCGGTGATGGAGAGGGCCGTCTCCTCGGGAGTTCGGGCGCCGAGGTCCAAGCCGATCGGTGAGTTGAGGCGAACGAGGTGCGTCTCGGGTACGCCCACCTCCCGCAGCAGGCCCATGCGGTGGTCGTGGGTACGCCGGGAGCCCATCGCGCCCACGTACCCCACGGGCAGGCTCAGGGCCAGGCGCAGGAGTGGGATGTCGAACTTGGCGTCGTGGGTGAGGACGCAGATGGCGGTGCGGGCGTCAGTCTCGGTGGCGGCGAGGTAGCGGTGGGGCCAGTCGACGACCACCTCGTCGGCGCAGAGGAAGCGTGCGGCGGTGGCGAAGACGGGGCGGGCGTCGCAGACGGTGACCCGGTAGCCGAGGAAGCGACCGGCCTGGCTGAGGGCGGACGCGAAGTCGACGGCGCCGAAGATCAGCATGCGGGGGCGGGAGGCAGACGTCTGGACGAGCACGGACAGCTTCTCGGGGCAGGTGGCGGCATCCCCTCCCACCTCGACCAGTGCGGTGCGTCCCGCCCGGAGCAGGGCGCGGGCCTGCTCCGCGACCCTCCTGTCCTCCCGCGCGCCGCCCAGGGATCCGTCGTACGCGCTGCCGTCGCCGCGAACGCACAGGGTGAGGCCAAGGAGCTCGCGCGGCCCGTCCACCACCTGCGCGACGGCGGCAGGGCGGCCTCGCCGTACCTCGTCGAGGGTGACGGCGAGGTGGGGCCGGTCCACGGGTTCCACTCGCTGCACCAGTACGTCGATCTCACCGCCGCAGGTAAGGCCCACGGCGAAGGCGTCGTCGTCCGAGTAGCCGAAGCGGGCCCGTGCGGGGGCGCCGCCGTCGGCCAGGACCTGGCGGCACAGTTCGTAGACGGCCCCCTCGACGCAGCCTCCGGAGATGCTGCCGACCGCGTTGCCGTCGCTGTCCACGGCGAGCGCGGTGCCGGGCGGCAGGGGTGCGCTTCCGCTGACGTGGATGACGGTGGCGAGGGCGAAGGGATGGGCTTCGCGGCACCAGTCGTACAGCGTGTCCGCGATGTTCAACATGGGCGGGTCTCCGTTGGGGGTATGAGGGCCGCCGGCCGTGGGGCGACGGGATGCGACGGCGGCCCTGTTGTCCGGCGGCTGTGCGTGGTCGGCCGCCGGACGGTTCGGGGAGCACCCCGGACGGCCGTCTCACCACGACCGGCCGTCCGAGGGCTCGTCTCGGGCCTCGGGCTCAGATCAGCGCCTCGGCGGTGATGGGCAGTTCGCGGATCCTGCGTCCGGTGGCATGGAACACCGCGTTGGCCACGGCAGGCGCCACCCCGACCTGCACGACCTCGCCGAGGCCCTTGACGCCCAGCGGGTCGGCCTCGGTGTCCTCCCCTTCGAGGTAGACGGCTCGCAGATCGGGGATGTCGGCGTTGACGGGGACGAGGTAGTCGGCGAGGTTGGCGTTGACGATCCGTCCGTCGCGGTGGTCGGTGACCGTGTGTTCCAGCAGGGCGGTGCCGATGCCGCCCACCATGGCGCCGAGTGCCTGGCTGTCGGCGAGCTTGGGGCTGATGACGCGGCCCACGTCGTAGACACCGAGCATCCGCCGTACCCGGACCAGGCCCAGCCGCCGGTCTACGGCGACCTCGGCGAACGTCGCGCAGTAGGCGTGAGTGGAGAACCGTTCCACTTCCTCACCCGGCGCGTAGGACCCGTTCGCTTCCAGGCGGCCGCGGTTGTTGCGGGCCAGGAGCTGCCGGTAGGTCTCGCCACGCACCGGGTTGTCCTTCACGTGCAGCCGGCCTCCCCGTACGACGACATCGGCGGGGTCGACGCCGTACAGCGGCGATTCCTCGTCCTCGACGGCCAGCTTGATCGCCTGCCGCCGCAGCTTGTCGCAGCCGTCCTGGACGGCGGATCCGACACTGGCCATGGTCTTCGAACCGCCCTGCAGCGGAGCCGGTGGCATGAGGGAATCACCGAGCCGGAAGGTCACGTTGCGCATGGTCAGACCGAGGGCGTCGGCGGCGACCTGGGTCATGGAGGTGTACGTACCCGGGCCCATGTCGCTGGCCGCGGACTGCACGAGTGCGGTGCCGTCGGCGTCCAGCCGGACCGAGGCCTGGGCCGGGTCCCGCCGGGTGTGGTAGGCGCCGGCGGCCATGCCCGTGCCGATCAGCCAGTCGCCGTCGTGGGTGGAGCGCGGCCGGGGGTTACGGCGGTTCCAGCCGAACTCGCGGGCGCCGGTGGCCAGGCACTCGCGCAGCCGCCGGGTGGAGAACGGCAGCCCGTCGGACGGGTCCTGCTCCGGTTCGTTGCGCAGGCGCAGTTCGATCGGGTCGACGCCCAGCTCGTACGCGAGTTCGTCCATCGCCGACTCGACGGCGTAGGAGGCGGTGGAGTAGCCGGGGCCGCGCATCCAGGTCGGGGTGTTCACGTCCAGGGGCACCGACTGCTGCGTCATACGGACGTTGGGCGTGTCGTAGAGCATCTGCCCGAGACTCAGGATGGGCTCCCCGTGCGTCTCGTAGCGGGAGGTCTCCGACCTGAGGTCGTGGATCATCGCGGTCACGCGGCCGCGCCGGTCGCTGCCCATGCGTACCCGGTACTCGTACGTGGGCCGGTAGCCCACGTGGAAGTAGAGCTGCTCGCGGGTCAGCGCGAGCTTCACCGGACGGCCCGTCTCGCGGGCGGCGAGGGCCGCGATGGTGGTCTGCGGCCAGACCCGCGAGGCGTTGCCGAACGCGCCGCCGACGAAGGGCGAGAGGACGCGTACCGAGTCCTGCGGGATGCCGAACACGGCGGCGAGTTCGTTGCGGGTGCCCTGCACCCACTGGGTCTTGTCCCAGACGGTGAGCTTGTCGCCGTACCAGCGGGCGACGGTGGCGTGCGGTTCCATCGCGTTGTGGTGGTTGCGGGCGAGCCGGTAGGTCGCCTCCATGCGTACGGCCGCGGAGTCCAGCGCCGCCGCGTCGCCCCGGGCGTAGTTCTGGGGCGTACCGCCGGCCGGGCTGCCATTCATGTCGGTCGTGGGCCGCCGCGAGTCGTACTCGATCTCCACGAGGTCCGCGGCGTGCTGCGCGACCTCCAGGGTGGTGGCCACGACGACGGCGACCGGCTGCCCGTGGAAGAGGATCTGGTCGTCCTGGAAGGCGCGCAGCCGCCTGCCCGGCGGGTTGTAGCCGCCCGGGTTGTCGCGGTACGCGAGCGTGGGTGCGTTGAGGTGGCTGATCACCGTCAGTACGCCGGACTGGGCGAGCGCGGCGCGGGTGTCGATGCCGGTGATCCGTCCGAGGGCGACGGTGCTGTCGACGACGACCGCGTGGACGACTCCTTCGGGGTCGTGGTCGGCGGCGTACTTCGCCTGACCGGTCACCTTCAGTCGTCCGTCCACGCGGGAGAGCGGTGCGCCGACGGCTGCCTGCGGCTGCGGGCTCACTTGGTACCTCCTACGATGCGCAGCTGGCGTTCGACGGTCCGCTGGAGCAACTCGACCTTGAAACCGTTGTGTTGGAGCGGGCGGGCCCCGTCCGACGCCTCCTTGGACGCCTCGGCCCACAGTGCGTCCGAGGGACGCTCGCCCATGAGGTGACGCTCGACAGCGGGCAGCTTCCAGGGCACGGTGCCCACGCCGCCGACGGCGACCTTCGCCTCGCGGATCACGCCGCCGCGGATGTGCAGGGCGACGGCGGCCGAGGTCAGCGCGAACTCGTACGACTGCCGGTCCCGCACCTTCAGGTAGCCGGACCTGAGCGGACGCGGAAGGGCCGGAATCTCGACCGAGGTGATCAACTCGCCTCTTCGCAGAGCCTGTTCGCGGTTCGGGGTGCTGCCCGGCCGCAGCAGGAAGTCGGCGAAGGCGAGGCTGCGCTCACTCCCGTCCGGGCTCAGCAGGTGCACGCGCGCCTCCAGCGCCGCGAAGGCCACGGCGACGTCGGAGGGGTGCGTGGCCACGCAGGACTCGGAGGTGCCGAGGATCGCGTGGGTGCGGTTGAAGCCGTCCCGCGCCGCGCAACCCGAGCCTGGATCGCGCTTGTTGCAGGCGGCGCTCACGTCACGGAAGTAGGTGCAGCGGGTGCGCTGCATGATGTTGCCGCCGATGGTGGCCATGTTGCGCAGTTGGGCCGAGGCGCTGAGCTCCAGGGCCTGGGAGATGACCGGGTAGGTGGTGCGGACCTTGGGATGGGCGGCGGCCTCCGTCATCCGCACGAGAGCGCCGATGCGCAGGCCTCCACGCTCGGTGACGGTCACCTCCCGCAGCGGCAGATCACCGATGTCGACCAGCATGTCGGGGCGTTCGACGGTCTCGCGCATCAGGTCGACCAGAGTGGTGCCCCCGGCGATGTAGCGCCCGCCACGTCGGCCTGCGGTGAGCGCCTCAGCGGTGTCGGAGGCCTTGGTGAAGGAGAAGGGATGCATGGGAGCCGGGCCTCATTTCCCGTGGGCGGCTTGGTCGACCGCCTTGACGATCTTGACGTAACAGCCGCATCGGCAGATGTTGCCGCTCATCCACTCCCGGATCTCCTCGGCGGAGTCCGTGTGGCCTTCCTCGATGCAGCCGACGCCGGACATGATCTGCCCGGGAGTGCAGAAGCCGCATTGGAACGCGTCCTGTTCGACGAACGCCGCCTGCAGCGGGTGCAGTCGGTCGCCGTCGGCGAGCCCCTCGATCGTGGTGACCTCGGCGCCCTCCAGACGAACCGCCAGTGTCAGACAGGAGTTGACCCGACGGTCGTCGACCAGAACCGTGCACGCTCCGCAGGCACCGGCGTTGCAGCCCTTCTTGGAGCCGGTCAGCCCGAAGTGCTCTCGCAGCAGGTCCAGCAACGAGGTCCGGTTGTCGATCGTGACCGTGCGGCGCTCGCCGTTGACGGTCAGCGAGAGCCGACCGCTGGGCGGGGCCTCGGCGGCCGGCGGCTCCTGGTCGGTCGGAACCGCGCCCGCGGTCAGACCACCGGCCGCGACCACACCACCGACGGCGGCTGTCGTCGCGATGAAGGTACGCCGTGACGGCGCGGGCGCGGGTTCTTCGGACAGGTGAAGGGGTGAGTCCGGGAGTTCGGTGGTCATACGCACTCTCTCGCTTTGGGGGGATTCAGCGGAAGATCGGCCGCTCGGGCTGGTGCGACCCCACCCATCCGGTCACGGGTGTACGGAATGCACGCTGAAGTGCCTGTCCGCCCGCACCCGGCGGATGTGACCAGCACCGAACGCCTCGGTGAAAGCCCGTTGTGGGGCGAGCTCTCGCCGTTCCGGCAGTGAGCCGAGATGCGCCGTAAGGCCGCTGTGACGGCTGTGATCTCGGCGCATGGTCCAGCCTGTGCGGGGTGCCGGAGAGACGCCAGGGAGTACTTTGCGTACGACTCCCGTGCCTACGTCTGGCAGTAGGAGCCAGTTCCAGCCAGCAGCCGGCGCGACGGCGTGCCTGACGCAATCGGTGCGGAGATCGGGCTCACGTCTCCCGGGAGAGATGGACGGGAAGCAGGTCGGCTACTGCGCAGACGATGTCGACGGCTTCGTCGCCTGCTCCTGCGCCGCCCTGTCGAGGAGGACCATCGCGTCGAACTCGGGGGTGCCGGGCTCGGCGTAGAAGACGACCAGGTGCTGGCTGTCAGTGCCGTTCAGTGTCATGCCCTGGTAGCCGAGGGTGAGTTGGCCGACGTCGGGGTGGTGGTACGTATGGCTGCCGCTGGTGTTTCCCTTGACGTCGTAGCGTTCCCACATGCGAGCGAACTCGGGGCTCTTGCTCAGGAGTTCGTCGACGATGAGAACGAGGTCGGGGGCGTCCGGCTCGATGCCGGCCAGGCCGCGCAGCCATGCGACGGCGCTGCGGACCGCGTTGTCCCAGTCGTCGAACAGGGCGCGGGCCGCGGGGTGGAGGAACACGTAGCGGGCGAGGTTGCGCTGCTCGCCCTGCCAGTCCTCGATCCCGGCGAACAGCCGAAGTCCGCCGGGGTTGGCGGCGAGCAGTTCGAAGGTGCGGCCGACCACGTACGCGGGGTTGGGCCGCAGGCTCTCCAGGATCAGCTCGGTGCCCGGAGGCACGGACCGGCTCGGTACCTTCGCCGACGCGGCCACGGCCCCGTCGGCGATCGCGGCCAGTTCCCGCAGGTGCTTGTGCTCGGCCTCCCCCAGGCGCAGAGCGCGGGCGAGGGCGTCGATCACGGACGAGCTGGGGCGGGTCTCGGTCCCGCGCTCCAGTCGCGCGTAGTAGTCGATGCTGATGCCGGCGAGGGTGGCCAGTTCCTCTCGGCGCAGCCCGGGTGTACGGCGCAGCCCTGATACGGCCGGCAGACCGACGTCTTCGGGCGTCACCCGAGTGCGGCGGGCTCTCAGGAAACGTCCCAGCTCGGTGCCACCGCTACCACCGCTGTGCTGCTCACGTGCCATGTCTTTCAGTGTGGCAGCCCCGGGACCGGTGTGGCGCTGCGCGCGACGCCGAGGGGTGCCCTGTCACAGCACTGAACACCACTGCCTGGCACAGCGCGGTCTGTCACCCGGCGAGTCCACCCGTCAAGCTGAGGACTCGCGGATGTCCCCAGGTCCGCGGCGTGCTCACGGCGTACGGGGTGACGGTCCCCGAAGGCTGCGCGCTCGCTTGCCGAGCGTGACGGCCCTGGTCTTCGTGACCTCGACAGCCACCCACCCGCAGCGAGGACCACATCCGCATGGACCACATCCGCATGGACGAGGGAGACCCACTTGGTGACGGCATGGACGAACGACGAGCTCGACAGGGTCGGGGCCGCGGAGGAACTGGTGATCGCGTCCGTGCGACGCGACGGTGCACTGAGCACGCCACGCACGATCTGGGTCGTGCGCGTGGGTGACGGGATCTACGTCCGTTCGGTGTACGGGCCCGCCTCCGACTGGTTCCGCACCACGCGGACCCGTCAGGAGGGCCACATCCGGGCCGGCGGCGTGGACAGGGACGTCTCCTTCGTGGACGCCGACCACGACATCGATGGCCAGGTGGACGCCGCGTACCGCAGCAAGTACGGCAACTACGCCGCGGAGATCATCAAGGCCATCACGAGCCCCGAGGCGTCCTCCACGACGATGCGGCTCGTGCAGCGCTGAGCCCGGATTCCCGAAGCGGCCCGCACTCCGAGCCCAGATACAAGAACCGTCCCGCGCACTGCGCCGCCGCCCGCCGCGCTCGCACCACCTGTCGCCCGTCGCGCTCGCACCACCCGTCCAGGAGATGAAACGTGCTCGGTCTCGAACTCGTCGTGGTCCTGTGCGCGACCGTGCTCGTGTGCCAGGTCGCCGGAGACCGCCTCCGTATCGCCCCGCCCGTCCTGCTGCTGGCGGCAGGGGCGCTGCTGGGCTTCGTCCCGGCCCTGCGTGAAGTGCGTCTGCCGCCCGAGGCAATGCTGCTGCTGTTCCTCCCGGCGCTCCTGTACTGGGAGAGCCTGACCACCTCCCTGCGCGGGATCCGACAGGATCTGCGCGGCATCATGCTGATGAGCACCGCGCTGGTCATTCTCACCGCCTGGGCCGTGGCAGCCGTCGCGCACGCCCTGGGGTTGCCGTGGGGGCCGGCGTGGGTGCTCGGCGCCGCCGTGGCGCCCACCGACGCGACGACGGTCGGGGTCCTCGCCCGTATGCTGCCCCGCCGCAGCATCACCCTGCTGCGTGCCGAGAGCCTGATCAACGACGGCACGGCCCTGGTCGTCTACGGACTCGCCGTCGGCATCACCGTCGGCGAGGAGCACTTCAGCGTGCCGCACGTCGGGTGGCTCTTCCTCCTCGCCTACACCGGCGGGGCCGCGGCCGGAGCGGTGACCGCCTGGCTCGGCATCCAGCTGCGCCGGCGCCTGGACGACCCCCTGCTGGGCAACGTGGTCACGATCGGCATCCCCTTCACCGCGTTCCTCGTCGCCGAGCAGATCGAGGCCTCCGGCGTCCTGGCCGTCGTGGTGGCCGGGCTCATCATGAGCCAGGTCGGCCCACGCCTGCCCGGGGCCGCGACACGGCGGCAGGCGCAGGCGTTCTGGTCGCTGTCGACGTTCCTGCTCAACGCCTCCCTGTTCGTCCTCGTCGGCCTGGAGGCCCAGTCGGCCGTCCGCGACCTGACCAGCGACGACCTCACCCACGCTCTGGTCACCGTCGGGGGCGTGTCCGTGGTGCTCGTCGTCGTGCGCTTCGCCTTCCAGTTCGGTGCGGTGTACCTGATCCGCCTGCTGGACCGCCGTCCGCAGCAGCGGCTGCGCCGCATGAGTCACCGGGCCCGGGTGGTCGGCGGGGTCACCGGATTCCGGGGGGCGGTGTCACTGGCCGTGGCGCTGTCGGTACCGGAGGCGCTCGACTCCGGCGCCCCCTTTCCCGACCGCGACGTGATCGTCTTCGTGACCTCCGGCGTCATCATGCTGACCCTGGTGGTGCAGGGCCTGCTCCTGCCCCGCGTGGTCCGCTGGGCCCGCCTGCCCCACGACACCTCCGCCGAGGAGGAGCACTCCCTCGCCGAGACCACCGCCGCCGAGGAGGCCCTCAAGGCGCTGCCGGACGTGGCCGCCGACCTCGGCACCGCCCCGGAGGTCGCCGAATGGTCGCGCCGCGAGTACGAGACCCACCTGCGCGTCGTGCGGGCCGCCGGCGACGACACCGACGGCGTGGTCCTGCGACACAAGGAGGACTACACCGCGCTGCGCCTCGCGCTCCTCACCCGCAAGCGCGCCACGGTCGTCCGACTCCGCGACGAGCACCATATCGACGACACCGTGCTGCGCCAGGTGCAGGCCTACCTCGACATCGAGGAAGTACGCCTGTCCGGAGCCGACTTGAGCGACTGACCCGACGCCATCCCTTCTCCTGTCCCACCTCACGCGCGGCCACCTGTGCGCCCCTCAAAGAAGAGTGCGATGAACCACATGGAAATCTCCACATCAACCACCGCAGCAACCCCCCTGCAGAAGCGGTTCGGACTCGCGACGGCGATCGTCGTGAGTGCGACCGTCCTCATGTCGGCGCCGTACGCGTCCGCCGAGACGGAGGCGACCTCCCCGAAGCCGGTCGTCACCGACGTGAAGACCCTCGCCTCCTTCGACTTCACCGCCGGCGACTCCCCGGAGAACATCACCGCCAACCCGGACAACTCGCTGACCGTCTCCATGCTGGGCAGCGTGGCGGGCAAGCGTCCGGCGCTGGTGCGGATCGACCCGTCCGGGCGCAGCAAGGTGATCGTCGCCGGGCAGCAGGGCGACACATTCACCGGCAACACGCGCGACCGCAAGGGTGTCATCTACTACAACGTGGCCTCGTCCGACGCATCCCGCGCCGGCGTATGGAAGCTGCCTCCCGGCGGCACCCCGCGCCGTGTCGCCGCCCTGCCCACCGACGGCCTCCCCAACGGCCTGGCCCTCGACCCGACCGGACGCACCCTGTACGCGGCCGACAGCAACAAGGCCACCGTATGGTCTGTCCCGTCCTCCGGAGGAACGGCGACCGCATGGCTGACCGACGCCGCCCTCGCGGCAAACCCGTCCGCCCCCTTCGGTGCGAACGGGCTCCGCTTCCACAAGGGTGCCGTCTGGGTTTCCAACCTGGCGAAGGGCACCCTGTTGCGGATCCCGGTCACCGCCCCCGGCGCCCCCGGCCGTATCCACACCGTCACCAGCAGCCTCACCGGCGTTGACGACTTCACCTTCCTCAACGACCGCTCCGACGTGGTCTTCGCCGCGCAGAACGGCCTCAACCAGGTCGCGCTCGTCCACCCCGAGGGGACCACCGAGACCGTCCTGACGGCCAAGGACGGCCTCGCTTCCCCCACCTCCACCGCGGTACGGGGAAACCGGCTCTACATCACCAACGCCGGTCTCAACGAGCCCCACGACGCGAAGGTGCAGCGCGGAACGATCGACCCCGCCGCACTGAACTGCGGCCCGACCTCCTGAACCTGCCGCAGCCGGCATCCGCCGCACCACCTGCTTCGGATGCCGGCGACCAGACGCAGCCAACGCCGCGTACGGGAGATGTTCGCACTGTCGACGAGCCAGAGCCCGGGCGCGGCGAAGGTGTTCACCAGGATCGTGGCGCCTGCGTCGTAGACGTCGAACGGCGGCGCAGGTCGCCTGACGCCGATCAGGCCACGCTTGCGCCTCCGTCGACATTCAGGAACGCGCCATGAACGAAGGCGGCGTCATCGGAGGCGAGGTATGCGACGGCTTCGGCGATCTCGCGCGGCAGGCCGAAACGACGGGCGGGAACAGCGTCCACTGCTGCGGCGGCCCGGGGATCATCGGCGATCGCGGCCTGCACTTCTTCGGGCACGACAGCGCCGGGTGCGACCGAGTTCACACGCACGCCTGACGGACCGTACTGCTTCGCCCACGCCTTGGTGAGGTTGTTGAGAGCGGCCTTGCTGGAGGAGTAGGCGACACGGTCCGGAGCGGCCTTGTCCGCGACGAACGAGCTGACGTTGACCACCGCGCCGCCGCCGCGCTCAACCATGCCCGGAACAAGTTCGGCCACCAGGAAGAACGGCGCCTTGACGTTGGTGTTGTACACCGCGTCGAAGAGCTCCTCCGTCGTATCGGCGGTGGCGCCCTCAGGGAACACGCCCGCGTTGTTGACGAGTATGTCGATCTGGCCTGTGACTGATCGCGCCTGCTCGGCCAGGGTCCGCGCGCTGTCCGCAGACGTCAGATCTGCCTGTACGAAGTCGGCCTTGCCACCTGCTTCCCGGATCTCGGCGACGGCTCGCGCGCCGCGCTCGGTATTGCGCCCGGAGACGATGACATGGACACCACGGTTGGCCAGTACGTCGCCAATGGCGCGGCCGATACCGCTCGTGGACCCGGTGACCAGTGCGGTCTTGCCGTTCAGTGGGGTGGACATCGCAACTCCAGCCTGCGTTGGGGGGAAGTAACTCACGCTTCCATGCGTGGAACTGAGTGTCAGACTAGCAACTGGATTTCAAACACGTAAACATGAGTCAAGTAAGGGTCTGGTCATCAGTTGCTTGACGCGATGCCAGGCCGACGACACCGTTCGGCCGCCTTGAGCCAGCGACTCATCGACCGGCGACAGCACGCGGTTCTGCACAAGGTGGGCGGCGAGCTGCTGTCCAGCGGGAATCAACGCCATTGACAGGCGGGCGCCGCGGAAGGGGCAGGCGCAGCCGTCATCACTGTTGCGCGGAAGGTGACAGTGACACTGCTGCTGCTGCGATTGAACTCCCCAAGGCCTCGGTCGGCCCGGGCTTCATCGCATCAGCGGGGGCTGAGCGCGGCGAATGCCTGGTCCAGCAGGTCGACGAGGTCAAGGCGACCGTCGGAGGCGGTCCAGTGGTCGAGAGCGATACTGAGACAGTCCAGCGCGACGGCGGCCTTCACAGAGGCGGCCAGCGGCAGAGGCCGTGGGGAATTGGCGCGCTCGCCAAGCGCATTGGCCAGGGCAGGCCACCAGCCGCGCTGCTTCTCCATCTGCCGGGCGCACAGGGCGGGCGTGTCGCGGACGAGCCGGGTCATCGTCAGAGCCCGGTCCGGGTCCTGACGGTAGTGCTTGAGGGCGACGTCCAGCCCGTGACGCAGCGCCGTCCAGTCGTCCTCGTCGGCCGGACGGGCGCGTACCGCGTCGGCGACCTGCCCGCCTTGCGCGTCGAAGACGCTGAGGACTGCCTCTTCCTTGCTGCCGAAGTACCGAAGGAAGGTGCTGCGGGACACTCCTGCCGCGGCTGCCAGATCATCCAGCGTGACCTTGTCGAATCCTTCGCGCAGGAACAGGTCGAACGCCACCTGGGCCAGTTCGGCTCGTACGGCGGCCCGGGCGATGTCACGGGTCTTCGAGCGCCCGACTGCCACATCCACCCGCGTCCCCATCCCATCCCCTAAGCCGACTCAACCCCAACATTGTCTGCCAGGTGCCAGTATGACACCCGGTTTCATGGACGAAGATCTTCGGTCGTCCTGGCTGTCCGGCATCACGGCGAACCACCGACCCCGCCACATGCTTTCTGACCGAGCAGACGCACGCCGCCCGCACCAGAGGCGCCGACGCCCACTCCGCGGTTGCCACCCGGAGGTCCGCCGAAGGCCGGTGGCGTACTGGGGGCCAGAGCCGGTACCTCCGCCAGGGAAGACCCTTCAGACCGGCGGCATCCCCGATGACAGCCTGGCCGCGGGACGTTCTTGCAGGCCAGGCGGCGGCCACTCCTACCGGGGCACGAAGGCGGCGAAAGCCTCGTCGAGCAGAGCCTCGAGGTCGAGGCGGCCGTCCGAAGCGCTCCAGCGGTCGACGGCGATGTTCAGGCAGTCCAACGCGGCGGCCGCGCGCACCAACGGCACCAGGAGTGTGGGCCACGAGGGGTCGGCGCGCTCGGCGAGTGCCTGGGCGATCACGGGGCGCCAACCGTTCTGCTTTTCCAGCGTGCGGGCACCCAGCGCGGGCGTGCGCATGATCAGCTGGGACATCTCGAGTGTGCCGTCCGGATCCTGGCGGTGGGGCTCGGTGACGGCGTCCAGCGCACGTCGCAGGGCCGTCCAGTCATCCTCATCGGCAGGCCGGGCACGTAGAGCATCGGCGACCTGCTCGCCCCGGGCGTCGACGGCGCCGAGGACGGCATCCTCCTTGCTGCCGAAGTAGCGCAGGAAGGTGCTGCGGGATACTCCCGCGGCCGCGGCCAAGTCGTTGACGGTGACGTTGTCGAAGCCGTCGCGACGGAACAGGTCGAAGGCCACCTGCGCCAACTCGGACCGGATGGCGGCCCGGGCGATGTCTCTCGTGCTCGGACGTACCGCTCCAGTCATTCGTCGATCCTAACTCTCATTTGATGCCGACCCGCAGTGTTGAGCTACAGTTGCTAGAGTGACACTGAGTTTCACAATGCAGTGGGTGACGCAATGATGGCACCTCTACTCAACAAAGGGGCAAGTCATGAGGGGTCTGCAGGGCAAGAGGATCGTCATCGCCGGGGGCGCGACCGGCATCGGTGCGGCGACGGCCGGGCGGCTCGCCGAGGAGGGGGCCTCGGTCGTCGTCGGCGACATCAATGTGGCTGAAGCAAAGGCCACTGCCAAGGGCATCACCGAAGCGGGTGGCACCGCGATCGCCGTCGAGTTCGACCTCGGTGACGAGGCCACGATTCAAGCGCTGGTCGACCGGACCGTCGCCGAGTTCGGCGGGGTCGACGGGCTTTTCAACGTCGGCGCCGACCTCTCGCCGGCCACTCTGGGTCGTGACGTCGACCTGCTGGAGATGGACCCGGCCGTGTGGCGCCGCACCCACGACGTGAACCTGCTCGGCTACGCCCTGACCTGCCGCGCGGTCCTCCCGCACCTGCTGGGTCAGGGCGGCGGCGTCATCGTCAACACCTCCTCCGGCGCGGCTTGGGGCGGCGAGCCCACGCGGCCCGCGTACGCCGCCTCCAAAGCCGGGATCAACGCGCTGACCCGCCACATCGCCTCCCGCTGGGGCAAGGAAGGCATCCGCTGCAATGCCGTCGCCCCAGGCCTGGTCATGGGCGAGACCCAACAACGCCAGGACGACCAGCCGTTGCAGGCCATGGCATTGCAGTACGCCCGCAGCCCGCGGCTGGGCGAGCCCGCCGACCTGGCCGGCGCCGTCGCCTTCCTCTTCTCCGACGACGCGGCGTGGATCAGCGGCCAGGCCTGGTCGATCGACGGCGGCATGAGTGTGCGCGGCTGAAAGCAGGTGCTGCGGCTCCGCCGCATCTGCTCCCTCCACGAACCCCATGCGCCCTTCCCGTTCACCTATGTCAACTGACCGGAGACGTGACCCCATGACCAAGACCCTCGGACTCATCGGCGCCGGCAACATCGGCAGTGCGCTGGCTCGCCTGGCCGTGGCCGCCGGCCTGAATGTCGTACTGAGCAACTCACGTGCCCCGGAGACCCTCGCCGAACTCGTCGCCGAGCTCGGCGAGCAAGCGCGCGCGGCCACCCCCGCCGAGGCCGCGCAGGCCGGCGACCTGGTGGTGGCGACCATCCCGCTGAGCAGCTACGACAAGCTTCCGGCCGCCGCCATGGCCGGGAAGACCGTCATCGACACCATGAACTACTACCCCGATCGCATCGGCCACATCGCCGAGTTGGACGCCGGTGGGCTGACCTCCAGCACTCTGGTGCAGCAGCACCTGGCCGACTCCCGGGTGGTCAAGGCGTTCAACAGCATCGACTTCGTGCGCCTGTTCACCTCAGCCCGGCCCACCGACGCCGACGACCGCAGTGCCCTGCCCATCGCCGGTGACGACACGGCCGCCAAGGCGCAGGTGGCCGAGCTGCTGGATTCGCTGGGCTACGACACCGTGGACATCGGCACCCTCGCCGACAGTTGGCGCAGCGAGCCGGGCACCCCGGTCTACGTCCAGCCGTACCTGCCGGCGCAGCCCGAGGGACTGACAGACGAGGAGAAGTGGCGCTGGTTCTTCGAGGCCTCGGTTGTCCCGGTGCCTGCCGCCACGGTGAGGGAACTGACCGACACCGCCGTCCGACGCTCAGCGGGCGACGCCCGCGCGACCCTCGCCCGGGAGTGAACCAGGAGACGCGGGCCATGATCTGCGGCCGAAGGCTGACATGCGACTGGCCATCAACATCGTGGGATTCGACGATCCTCCGGGCGACCTGACGAGACACGGTGGGCTGGGGCCGGAGCCGGCCGCAGTCGGGGCCGCCGCCGAGGCGGCGGGGGTGGGCCGGCTGTCCACAACGGACCGTTACTTCCAGATGGAGGTAATGGGCGGCGCCGACAGCGCCATGCTGGAGTGCTGCACCACGCTCGGTTACCTCGCCGCGCACACCTCCACCGTGCGACTCGGGGCTCATGATCGGCGGAAGCGGTGAGCAGAAGATCCTGAGGCCGGTGGCCCAGTACGCGCACGCCTGCAACCTGACCGTCCCCACCCCTGCCGAAGTCGCACAGGCTCGATGTGCCGAGCCGTCACCTCGACGACGTCGGCCGGGACTACACACAGATCCGAAAGTGGCCATGTACTCCGGGGAAGCGACATCGGCGGCTTCGCCAGGGCGATGGCCGACCATGCCGAACTCGGCATCGAAACCGTGATCGCTTCTGTTCCGCTCGCCGGTCGGCCCGGTGGATCGACGACCGCGCCGCGCCCGCAGCGCGGCGGCTGGCCCACCTCGACTGACGGAAGCCGTGTCTGACCGGTCGAGGCCGATCCATGGTCAGGGCGGACAAAGCCACCCGAGCCCTGGGCACAGGCTCGGCCCCGGTGGACAGCGCGCCTGGGCCTCCGATTTCCCGCCTGCCCGCCGCACCACTCACCGCTCACCACTCACCACAGGGAGAAAGATGCCTGATCAGCAGTCGCACAACAGCCGCTACCGAGTCGCGCAATGGGCAACGGGCAACATCGGGACGCGAGCCCTTCGATGCGTCCTGGAGCACCCGCAGTACGACCTGGTCGGCGTGTATGTGCACTCCGACGCGAAGGTCGGTCGCGATGCCGGTGAGCTGTGCGGCACCGAGCCGACCGGCGTCCGTGCCACCGGGGATATCGAGGACATCCTTGCCGCCGAACCGAACTGCGTGCTCTACATGCCGGCACCTGAAGGCGTCAAGATCGACGATATGTGCCGGCTCCTCGAGTCGGGGGCCAACATCGTCACGTCCGTCACCGCGTCCGACCTCACCCCTGACGCGCAGCAACAGATCGAGGCAGCGTGCCGGCGCGGTGGGGCGTCGCTCTACGCCACGGGTTCGAGCCCGGGTTGGATCACCGAAGTTCTCCCTCTCGCGGTGACCGCCCTCCAGCGTCGGCTCGATCGCCTGACGATCGAGGAGTTCGCCGACATGTCGACGCGCGACTCGCCGGAACTGCTCTCCCAGATGTTCGGCGGCGATCCCGCGGCGATGGACCTCACCTACTTGACCGCCCGCCTCAAGGACGGATTCGGCAACTCGCTGCGCCAACTCGCCGACGGGCACTCAACACCTCTTGATGACATCACCACGACGGCGTCAGTGGCTGTCGCGGCGAAGACAGTGAAAGTCGGCTCGGTGGCGATCGAGGCCGGCACGGTCGCCGCGTGGCGGTTCGAGGTCACCGGGCTGCGGGACGGCAAGCCGTTCATGGTGATCCGGCCGACCTGGTACGTGACCAGGGACCTCGAACCGGCCTGGGAGGTGCGAGACAGCGGCTGGCGCGTCGTCGTCGAGGGCGACGCCCCGCTCGCCATCGACATCCGCGTCGCCACCGAGAACTCCACCGCGGTCTCACCCGGCTACACGGCCCACATCGTCGTCAACGCCGTACCCCTGGTCTGCGAGGCGCAGCCCGGCATCAGGACCACCCTCGACCTGCCGAGGATGGTCGCGAACCTGGCCTGAACACCCGCGTGCGGTCGTGCTTCACGACTATGCCTGGGGCGACGCGAGTTCGACGACGGTGATGTCGGACGGCGCGCCCACCTTGACGGGTGGGCCCCAGGCACCGGCGCCACGGCTCACGTACAGCTGGGTGTCGCCGTGGCGTTCGAGTCCGGCGACGGTGGGGTTGGCCAGCTCCGCGAGCAAGTTGCCGGGAGATCTCCGCGTGACCGCTGGCATACATCCGCACGTAGGCGAAGTCGAAGCTCTGCGCGAGTCGGCGCGCGTCGGTGAGGAACAGCGCTGTCGCCAGTCCGTCGGCGAGAGCGGCGCTGTCGGCCGCGACCCAGGTGGCGACCACCTTCCGGGCGGGGCGACCGGTGCGCGCGTCGAGCAGGTGGTGCAGCCCGTCGCCCCAGGTGCGGGCACCGACCCCGGAGGCGCACAACGCACGGCCCCGCACGTTCGCCACGCCGATCACGAGCTGCGGGTCGAACGGATACTCAAGGCCGACTCGGATGGCGCGTTCCCTCACATGGCGCAGATCGCCACCGGCGTCGACGACGAAGCGGGCTATCCCGGCTTCCCGCAGGATCGCCGAGACGATGTCCACGAGGTAGCCCTCGCCCACCGCTCCCACGTCGATCACGACCGGCCGCCGGGTGAGCAGCGTCCTGCCGTCCCTTACGATGTCCGCCGCCCGGGTCGCCCGGCCCCGGGCGCGCTCCTCGGCCCGGACCGCGTCCGGGACCGGCATGAGGGAGTACGAGGCGTCGTACCCGAGGAGTTCGAGATCACGGCCGACAAGCGGGTCAACCGCACCGCCGGTCGCGGTGACGAGGCGGTCATAGAGGTCGAACAGGGTGAGTGAGTCCTCCGGGAACTCGAACCGGCCCCCTGTCGAAGCGGTCGCGATCCGGGACACGAGCGAGTCGGGACGGAAGCGCGAGTACGTGGCGTCGAACTGTTGGATGCGGTCCAGGAGCCGGTGGCGCAAGCTCCCGCTCAGCGGCTCGTCGGTGTCGATCTGCCAGTCGGTGCCGATGGCGTCGAACGTGAACCGGCTGTGCTCGGCTGCCGGTCCGCCCGGGGCTGCCGTCCCGGAGGCCTCGACAGGGTGGCGCGTGATGTGGTGCACGATTGCCGCTCCGCTCGGTTCGGTGGGTGACTGCTGCGGGTGCGCGTGGCCTCGGCCGGCCATCCGAAGTGAGGTGAGAGCCCCGTCGCCCCATCGAGGCAGCACGGTGGTGGCACCCCGGCCTGCCGGCCTGCCTGGGACGACGTCAGTCCAGCTCAGCGCCGCCGTTGACGGTCCGGGCGCTCTGCGCGAGGCCGAACGGGCCGTAGGGGTAAGGCGCCGGGCCAGGATCGCTGGCCTTGTCGAGGAAGGCCACAGCGCCCACGTCCAGGTGCAGGTCGGCGGCGCCGAGGTTGTCGGTCAGCTGCTTCATGTCACGGGCACCGATGATGACCGAGGTGACTTCGTCCCGGTCGGCGACCCAGCTCAGCGCCACCTGGGCGGGCGAGGCGCCGGTCTTCTCAGCGACCTGGACGACGGCGTCGGCCGCGGCCCAGGTCCGGTCGGCGTTGGCGTAGTTGGCCGAGGTGTACTGGTACAGCGGGTTGTCTCCCCCGGCCCGGGTGTCGGGCCCTGGCTGGACGCCGCGCGCGTACTTGCCCGTCAGGAAGCCGCTCGCCAGGGGCGACCAGGGGAGCACGCCGAGGCCGTTGTGCGCCGCCGCCGGCAGGACCTCCCACTCCACCTCGCGGACGGCGAGGTTGTACTGCTCCTGCAAGGTCACCGGGACCGGCCAGCCGTTCGCGCGGGCGGTGGAGACCGCGAGCTGGAGCTGCCAACCGGTGAAGTTCGACAGGCCCGCGTAGCGGATCTTGCCCGCCCGGACGGCGGAGTCGAAGAACGACAGGGTTTCCTCGATCGGGGTCAGCGGGTCCCAGGCGTGCACCTGGTACAGGTCGACGCAGTCCACACCCAGTCGGCGCAGCGAGCCGTCCAGCGCCCGGGAGAGATGGCGCCGGGACAGGCCGACGTCGTTGACGTCGTCGGTGAACGGGAACCGGCCCTTGGTGGCGAGCACCACCCGGTCGGTGACCTCGCTCGGACGGCTCTCGAGCCACCGGCCGATGATCTCCTCCGTCACGCCGCGGTTATAGAGATCAGCGGTGTCGAAGAAGTTTCCGCCCGCTTCCAGGAAGGCGTCCATCTGGGCGAACGCCTCCTCCTTCGAGGTCTCGTCACCGAACGTCATGGTGCCGAGCGCGAGGTTCGACACCACCGTGCCCGTGTTGCCGAGTCGGCGGTATTCCATCGTGCGTTCTCCCTAGGAGTGGAGTGGAGTGGAGTGCGATCGTGCGAACGGGAAAGTGGCTGTATGGGAGCGGTCCGAACCCCGGGGAACGGGCCCCCGCTGTGCCGGGGGCCCGTCGTGCTCCGGCCGTCAGTGCGCGATGACCGGAACCTGGGCCTGCTCCGCGGCCTCACCTGAGGAGTCGGCCCTGCCGCGGCCGCCACCGTTGACGAGGACGAAGGCGATCAGCGCGGCCAGCGCCATGATGGCGGTGCCCCAGCCGAAGGCCACGGCGTAGCCGTGGACGGCGGCCTGCTGGGCGGCCGTCTCGGGGACGGAACCGGAGAACGCGCGTGCGGCGATCCAGCTGCTGGTGGCACTGGCGGCGATGGTGTTCAGCAGCGCGGTGCCGATGGAACCGCCGACCTGCTGCGAGACGTTGACCATCGCGGAGGCGACGCCCGCGTCCTGCGGCCGGACGCGGGAGGTGGCCAGGCTCATGCCCGGCATCGAGGCCGTACCCATGCCCAGGCCGAGCAGGATCTCGGAGGGCAGGACGTGGGTGGCGAAGGAGCTGTCCACCTCCAGCCGGGTCAGCAGCAGCATGCCGATGGCGGCCAGCAGGAAACCGGGGCCCATCAGGAATCGGGCCGGGACACGGTTGACCAGTCGGGTGCCGATCTGAGTGGAACCGATCACCAGGCAGACGACCAGGGGCAGGAAGGCGATCCCGCACAGGACCGGCGAGTAACCCTTGTTCAGCTGCAGGAAGTAGGTCAGGAACAGGAACTGACCGAACATGCCGATCATGGCCAGCCCGAGGGAGAGGTAGGCGCCCCCACGGTTGCGGTCCGTGATCACACGAAGCGGCAGGAGGGGTGCCTTGACCCGGGACTCGACCAGCGCGAACGCGGCGAGCAGGAAGACCGCGGCGACGAACATGCCCATGGTGAGGCCGGAGTCCCAGCCGTCCTGTTCCGCCCGGGCGAAGCCGTAGACCAGGGCGACGAGTCCGACGGTGGCCAGCAGGGTGCCCACGACGTCGAGCCGGTCACGGTTGCGCTGGTCCCCCCGGTCGTTGATGTAGAAGGTGGCACCGGCCGCGGCCACGACGGCGAAGACGATGTTGACGTACATGCACCAGCGCCAGTTGATGTACTCGGTGAGCACACCGCCCAGGAGCAGGCCGACCGCACCGCCGGCCGCGGCGATGGCGCCGAAGATGCCGAACGCCTTGGCGCGCTCCCTGGCCTCGGTGAACGCCACGGTGAGCAGGGACAGAGCGGCCGGGGCGAGCAGGGCGCCGAACACGCCCTGGAGGGCGCGGGAGGCGAGAAGCATGCCGAGGTTGACGGCTGCGCCGCCCAGCGCGGAGGCCAGGGCGAAGCCGGCCAGGCCCACGACGAAGGCCCGCTTGCGGCCCCACAGATCGCCGATCCGTCCGCCCAACAGCAGCAGACCGCCGAAGGCGAGGCTGTAGGCGGTGATCACCCACTGCCGGTCGCCGTCGGAGATGTTCAGGTCCGCCTGGGCGTGCGGCAGTGCGATGTTCACGACCGTCGCGTCCAGCACGACCATCAGCTGCGCTATGGCGATGACTGTCAGCGCTTTCCAGCGCCGTGGATCGACTGCCGGGGCACCGGCGGGAGTGTGACGTGCAGACATGGGAACGGCTCGGTTTCTGTGACGGATGGAACGAAGGGAAGCGCCGGACACCTCAGAGCGGGGACCACGCTGCCGGCCGCGCGGGCAAGGCCCTCTTCCACACGCGTCCAGCGTGCGGGCCGGCGGCGACATGTGGCAGGCCGGGCTGTGCCCTGGAGCCGTGTTCGGTGCTGTGGCAGGGCACCCCACGCGCCTTCCGCCCAGGTCCTGACATCCCCACACTTCGAACACATGGATCGTGAGCAGCACAGCGGCGGCACCCGCGGTACGGAGCTGGGGCGCTTCCTGCGCGCCTGCCGTGCCCGGCTGATGCCCGAAGAGGTGGGCCTGGTGGCCGGCGGTGGGCGACGCCGGACTCCCGGACTGCGCCGGGAGGAGCTGGCCACTCTCGCCGGCGTCAGCATCGACTACTACGCGCGGCTGGAGCGCGGCACGGAGACCCGGCCCAGCCCGTCCGTGATCGACGCCTTCGCCCGCGCGCTGAAGTTGGAGGAAGACGAGCGCGATCACCTACGCGCTCTCGCCGCTCTCGCGGCCCGGTCGACGCCCGAGCCGCCGTCGGCGCCCAACCGCACCGTGCGGCCCGGCGTCAAGCTGCTGCTGGAGAGTCTGCGCCCCTACCCCGCGCACGTGTTCAGCCGTACCGGCGACGTGCTGGCGTACAACCCGGGCGGGCTGCGGCTGCTCGCCGGCCTGGACGACTGGCCGGCGAAGCAGCGCAACATCGCCCGCTACGTCTTCCTGCACCCCGCCGCCCGAGGCCTGTTCGACGACTGGCACATCCAGGTCCGCACCTGCGTCAACGGACTGCGCGCCCTGGCCGGCAGGGAGCCGGACGCACCCGACCTGACGCAACTCGTCGGCGAACTCCTGCTCAAAAGCCCCGAGTTCGCGCGCCTGTGGGAGCGCTACGACGTCAAGGGCCACACCTACGGTCGCAAGACCTTCCACCACCCCGAGGTCGGGGACCTCACCTTGGGCTACCAGACCATGCAACTGCTGGGCACCCCGGACCAGTGCATGGTCGTGTACCACGCCGAGTCCGGAACACCCGAACACGACGCGCTGACTCTGCTCGACTTGGCCGCGGCCGAGGCCGAGCACACGCCGAGGCTCTCGCCCGACAGCCAAACCATCGAGAACGCGTGACGGACGGCTGAAAAACCCGGTCGTCACGACACCCGTTGTCGGTGCGACCCGAGCCGGACACCTCACCGACACTGTCACGGCCATCGACATCGTCCTTACCGATGACGAGATCCGCTCCCTGGAGCAGCCGTACGCCACGCGCATGCCCACGAACTTCTGACAGCCCCGGACCCGGACCCCAGACGGATCACATGCCTCCTGACGTCACACCCACCAGCGCACATCCGCCGTCGCGCCACCCCGTCGGCGAAGGTTTCGAGCCCGAACTGGACCGGCGCGCCGAACTGCGGGAGTTCCTCCGATCCCGCCGGGCCCGTCTCGGACCCGAGGACGTGGGGTTGCCGTCATCCGGGCGACGCCGAGTGCCGGGACTGCGCCGCGAGGAGCTCGCGCAGCTGGCCGGGGTGTCCTTCGCGTACTACACCCGCCTGGAACAGGGACACGGCGACACCATGTCAGCCGAGGTACTCGACTCCGTCGCTCGCGCCCTGCGCCTGAGTGGGTACGAGCACGCGCACCTGTTTCGCCTTGCCCGGCCGGAACTTCACGGGAATCGGCAAGCCCTGCCCCAGAGGCTGCGGCCAGGCGTCCAGCAGCTGCTGGACGCGCTCGACGGGGTCCCCGCCTACATCTGCGGCCGGCGCCTGGACATCCTGGGCTGGAACCGGCTCGCCACCACCGTGTTCGGGGATTGGTCCCGGCTCCCACCTCGGGAGCGCAACCTGTCCCGGCTGGTGTTCCTCTCCCCCGCGGCACGCGACCGTTTCGCCGACCTGGAAGCCAAGATGCTGGACATCGTCAGCATCCTGCGCGTGGACGCTGGCACACACCCGGAGGATACGGAACTCGCCGCTCTGATTGGCGAACTGGCGGAGAAGAGCAACGACTTCCGACGGCTGTGGGCCCGCCACCACGTACGCTGCAGGGGCCACGGCGTCCAGCGGCTACGCCACCCGGTGGTGGGCGAACTCGCCCTCTCCTTCGAAGCCATGGGGTTACCCGGCGACGCGGACCAGACCCTCGTCGTCCATCACGCCGAGCCCGGCTCGACGTCCCGGAAAGCCCTGTGGCTGCTGACAGGTCTGACGGCCTCACTCAGCGGGTCTGCCTCCTGACAACGCACACATGAAGCAACAGGATCCGGTCGTCGCTCGCGGGGGAAGCGGCACATCCTGTACTTCCTCGAACCGGGATCCCCGGCCCACGTGCGGCAGTTCCCGACCGAACCTCCGGGCGTACAACAGTGGCGACAGGGAAGACAGGCGTCACGGCTCCCGAGCTCAGCGACGGCGACGCACTGGGACGGTTCCTACGCATCCGCCGCACCCGGGCAGCCCAGCCGCCGGATTGCCCCAGGTCGGCCACCGCCGCACACCCGGCCTGCGCCGCGAGAAGCTGGTGCTGCGACCGGCATGGTTCACCGGGCTGATGGGCGGGGCAGTGGCGATGCCAATCGAGAGGCGCTTTGAGGAGGTGGCGCAGCCGCCGGGGACGTTGTGGCGCTCCGCCAGGAGGGTGCGCAGTCCCAGCGTTGGAGGGTGGCGGCGGTCAGTCCGGCGTTGCCCGCGCCGATGACCACCGCGTCGAAGGCCGTCGTCGTGGTTACTGTTCGGCGGCCTCTCGGGCGATCTGCTCGAACTGGGCGCCCATGGCCTCGCCGAGCGCCTGGGCGGCGGAGAGCGGGCGCACCATCACCGTGAACTCGTCGATCTTCCCTTCGTCGTCGAAGTGCAGGAAGTCGCATCCCTGGAGCTGCTTGCCGGCGACGGTGGCGGTGAAGACGAAGGCGTGATCGCGGCCGTCGGAATTGGCGATCTCACGGATGTAGGTGAAGTCCTCGAAGACCCGGAGCACGCCGCGCAGGATCGCCGCGGTGATCGCCTTGCCCGGGTACGGCTTGAAGGTGACGGGGCTGGTGAAGACGACGTCGTCGGCCAGCAGAGCGGCCACAGCGTCCAGGTCGCCGCTCTCGACGGCCTTACGGAAGGGATGCATGAGCCCACCTTTGATACTCAGAAAAGTGAATAGGTGTGTTGGAGATTAGAGGGCCCGTTAGGGCTTGTCCACAGGAAAGCGGTAATCATTAGTCACTTAGTTGATTAATCTGCTAGCGTGCAATCCATGGCTTTGCGGAACGCGGTGATGGCCGCACTGTTGGAGGGCGAGGCGTCCGGGTACGACCTCGCGAAGGCGTTCGACGCGACGGTCGCCAACTTCTGGATGTCGACGCCTCAGCAGCTCTACCGGGAGCTGGATCGCATGGAGGCCGAAGGACTCGTCACGGCCCGTATCGTCGAGCAGAAGCGCCGCCCCAACAAGCGACTGTTCTCCTTGACGGAGGCCGGGCAGAAGGCCGTCCACGCCTACACCGCCGAGCCCTTGGGTAAACCGGCGGTGATCCGGGACGAGTTGCTTGTCAAGGTGCAGTGCCTGGACGCGGGCGACATGGAAGCGGTCCGGACCGCCATCACCGAGCGCTTGGAGTGGGCCACCGCCAAGCTGGCCCGCTACGAGCGGCTCCGGCAGCGCCTGCTCGACGGGCGCTCCGAGGAGGCGTACTTCGCCGAGGCCGAGCGCATCGGCCCGTATCTCACCCTGCTGCGCGGGATGTCGTTCGAGCGGGAGAACCTCCAGTGGGGGGACATGGCGCTGCGCAGGCTCGAACAGCGCACGGCCGCGCTCCGGGCCGACGGCTGACGGCTGACGGCTGACGGCTGACGGCGGCGGTCCCACTCATACAGGTAGTCAACAGAGTGGGTATCTTGGGTGGAGGTGACTGGCGGGTCGATGTTGGACTGACGTAGAACACGGTGAACAGCAGTGCCACGACGCCTACGACCACGTCGTTGACGATCCGCAGACGCTTCGCGCGCAGTAGGCGAAGGGATGGATGTCACTCATTCCAGCTCCCGTCCGGTGAAGAGCAGTTCAGCACGAGGAGCCGCCTGGCGTCGTCGCGAGCCAGAGCATCACACCGATGGGGAGATGTCCCCAGCGGACGCGGCCACCGGAAGCAGCGCCGGCCGCTTGGCCTGGCGGCCGTCGCCGGAGGAGCGGCCACGCAGGCGGCGGCCGACCCAAGGGCCGAGGAAGGTGCCGGCCCAGCGCACTTCGGCACCCACGGTCCTCCAGACAGAGACGTCTGTCCCCTCGACCGGAAGGGGAAGGGTCCACTTGTCGTCGCTGCCCGGCAGACCGAGCGCCTGGGCCACGGCAGCCGCGATGCGCGCGTGTCCCAGCGGGCCGGCGTGCAGCCGGTCAGCACTCCACAACCGCGGATCGGTCGCCGCCGCGTGCGCGGCCGTCTCCGCCACTACTACGCCGTGGCGGTCGGCGGCCTCCCGGATGCGCGCGTTGAGTGCGAGAACACGGTGACCGATCGGGCGAGCCAACGGCGTGATACGCCCGACATCTGGAAACATGAGGGTCGCGACGGTGGCGCCCTGCGCGGTGAGGGCGGCGAACATCGCCTCAACATGGCCGGCCACCTCGTCGAGGTCGCAGCCCGGGCGCAACGCATCGTTGACCCCAGCCACCACGGTGGCGAGGTCGGGCCGCATCGCGAGGGCCGGAGCCAGCTGCTCGGCGCGCACCTGACCGGCCTTACGGCCGCGCACCGCGAGGTTGGCGTAGAGCAGGCCGGGGCTGTGGCGGGCGACCTGCTCGGCGAGCCGGTCCGCCCAGCCCCGAAGACCACGGACATCGTCGCCGTCCCCGAGCCCCTCGGTATGACTGTCGCCCAGGGCGACATAGCGCAGATACCCGCTGCTCGACACGGGGCCGACCGCCTCTCGTCAACGCTGCTGATGGCAGTGGCACACGGCCATCGCTAAACAACTAGGCACCTAGTCGCATTGTTGAGTATGAGGATAGCTGCGGGCTCACCTTCCTGCAAAGTGACGCCGCTCAGGCAGGTGCTGAGGCCGTCGAGGGCGGTCCACCACCTCGGTCCACCGCCTCGGTCCACCGCCTTGGTCCCGCGCCGACCTCACCGCCCATCCCCTCTTCAGACCTGAGCACCGACCACGGTCTGCGCTGGCACCTGAGCGCCCGGGTCGTCAACGGCATGCACGACGAGGACGCGGTCGGCTTCACCACCGCCCGCCGTTTCGCGCCGAACCGCCCGTACCGGGTCACCTTCAACGGTGGCGTCCACGGCCCGGGCGACAACGCCTGCTGCCAGGCCGCCATGCCCCCGGCTCACCTCCGGCTCTTAAGAGCCGGGGACGGAGTTCACCCGGCCGATCCGGCCGGGAGGGCCCGCCGGCGGCGGCCGGGCGCTCGGAGCGGGCCCCGTCGAGGGGTCAGACGAGGGGTCAGACGAGTGAAATTACGACCGACTTGGTCCTCGTGTACGCCTGCAGCGCCTCCGGGCCGGATTCGCGTCCGTAGCCGGACTGCTTGACGCCCCCGAAGGGCACGGCGGGATCGAGCATGGCCCAGTCGTTGACCCAGACGATGCCGGCGTCCAGTCGCGCGGCGACCCGATGGGCGCGCGCCAGGTCGGAAGTCTGCAGACCGGCGGCGAGTCCGTACGGCGTGCTGTTCGCCAGCGCGATCGCCTCTTCCTCTGTGTCGAAGGGCTGAACCGTCAGCACCGGGCCGAAGATCTCCTCCTGGACGGTGCGGGCGTCGTTGTCCAGGCCGGCGATGACGGTGGGCTTGAAGTAGTAACCGCCGTCGAGTTCCAAGCGCTCACCGCCGACGACGATGCGGCCGCCGTCCTCGACGGCCGCTTTCACGAAGCGCTCGACGTTCTCCACGTGCCGCTCGCCGGCCATCGGCCCGACGACGGTGGCCGGGTCGAAGGGGTCGCCGACGGGGACCGCCGGAACCGCGTCGGCGAGGATGCCCAGCATGGTGTCGTACAGGGACCGGTGGACCAGCAGCCGGGGTCCGCCCATGCAGAACTGTCCGGTGTTGAAGACGAAGGCCTTGATGATCGCGCCGATCGCTTTCCCGACGTCGGCATCCTCGAAGACGATGTGCGGCGCGTTGCCGCCCAACTCCATGGTGACGGGCTTGAGTTGTTCGCCGGCCGTGCTCGCCGCCAGGCGGCCGACCCTCGTCGACCCTGTGAAGGCGATCTTGTCGACGCCTGGGTGACGCACCAGTGCCTCTCCCAGGACGGGGCCGCTGCCGGTGACGACGTTCACCACTCCCGAGGGAACGCCGGCATCGGCGAGGATCTCCGCCATCAGCAGCGCGCTGAGGGGGGTCTCGTCGGCCGGTTTGTGGACGATGGTGTTGCCGGCCGCCAGGGCGGGGGCGAACTTCGACGTGCTCAGGATCAACGGGAAGTTGAACGGGGTGATCGCTCCCACCACGCCGATGGGCTCCCTGCGGGTGTAGGCGTGGGAGGGTATGGGGAGCTGCCGCGTGGCCCCGTCGAGGCTCTGCGCCAGCGCCGAGTAGTACTCGTACGTCTCGGCCACGGTCTCCACGTCCACCCCCCGGCTGAACGAGACGGGCTTGCCGACGTCGAGGCTCTCCACGGCGGCGATCTCGTCCGCCCGTTCGCGCACCAGATCGGCCACCCGGTGCAGCACACGGGCGCGCTCGCGGGCCGGTGTCCGGGGCCACGGCCCCGCGTCGAACGCATCACGGGCAGCGGCCACCGCGGCGGCGAGATCGGTCCCGTCGGCGTCCGCGACCGTGGTGACGACTTTGCCGGTGGACGGGTCGATGACGTCGCGCCGTTCCTTGGACTCCGCGTCCCGCCACTCTCCGCCGATGAACAGCCTGCCCGGTTCGATGTGCGGTCGCTGCACGCTCATGCCCGCTCGCCTTCCCGGTGCGGCGCGAAGCCATCACCGTACTCACGCCGGTCGCGCCACTGCGACCGGCAGGTTTTCGGATGATGGCCCAGCGGTGACGGCACTGGACAGAGAGCCGGGAGGCGAGCGCTGGAAGTAAGGACGAATGACGTATCTCGTGCGCGACGTTCGGCCTTGCGAGGTCGGTCTGGTGTCGAGTGGCACGCCTTCGCGGTCCGTGCTCCCACCGGCCCGGCAGCGTTCCGTCCGATGGGCCGAGGAGAGTCAGGACATTCGTCGCTGTGCACATGTACTTGAACTCTCAAGAATTGATCCAGGAGCCCAGCCGGACCGGCACGGCCCGTCTTGTTTTCCGTGGAAGGACGATCGATGACAAGTTCTCTCGCACGCAGGCAGATTCTCGGCGCGGGCATCGCCCTGGGAGCGACGGCCCTGATCGGTGGTACGGCACAGGCCGCCCCGGGCACCGCCAGATCCTGGCCCGGGGAGTTCTCGCTGCCCAACGGCTGGGGGCCGGAGGGAGTCGCGATCGGCTCCGCGCCGTACGCCTACTTCGGATCGATCGCCACCGGCGGCGTGTACCGGGTGAACCTCACGAACGGCAAGGGCAAGGTCGTCCACCGCGGCCTGGGACGCATGACGGTCGGCCTGAAGGTCGACTCCTGGGGCCGGCTGTTCCTGGCCGGCGGCAGCAGTGGTGAACTGCGGGTCGTCGACGCCCACAGTGGTGCGCTGCGCGCCAACCACGTGGTCGCCGGCGAGAACAGTTTCGTCAACGACGTCCTGCTCACCCGCGACGCCGCCTGGTTCACCGAGTCGTTCAGCGCACAGCTGTTCAAGCTGCCCCTGGGCCGGCAGGGCCGCATCGGCGCCCCGGAGAGCCTCACGCTGAGCGGTGACTGGGTGCAGTCCGGTTTCACGTCCAACGGCATCTCGCTCACCCCCGACGGCAGCGCCCTGCTCGTCACCAACGCGGCCGCGGACGGCGGATCACTGATGCGCGTCAACCCCCGCACCGGCGTGGCCCGCAAGGTGGACCTGGGTGACACGGCGCTGCCCAGCGGCGACGGGCTGGTGCTCATCGGCCGCACTCTCTACGTGGTCCAGCCCAACCCCAACCAGGTGGACGTGATCCGGCTCAACCGGTCGGGCACAAGGGGCACCGCGATCGGGGTGATCAGGGACGACCGCTTCGACCTGCCCACCACGGCCGCCGCGTACAAGGGTCGGCTCTACCTGCCCAACTCCCGCTTCACCACCCCGGACCGGGACGAGAACACCCCTTACAACGCGGTGTCCGTGCCGTTGGTGTGACGTACGGCCGGAGTACGACTGGACCCCGTCCGCTCGAAGCGGGCGGGGTCCGTTGCTCTGACGTACGGCCGGAGTGCGGCTGTACCCCGCCCGCTCAAGGCCGGCGGGGTACAGCCGCACTCGCCGTTTCTATCCGTGCGTCGTGATGGTGTGCGCTTCGGTGAAGGAGAGTCGTTGTTGACCCGGTCCACCACGGAATCGACGTCGTCGAAAGGCAGGATCGGCAGGGCGGGGCCGAACTGCTGCTCGGTGACGATCCGCAAGCGGGGGTCGGGGTCGAGGACGAGTGCGGGACGCAGGAAGTGGCCCGCGGAGGTGGCGGCGCCGGGGGCCAGGGTGCCCCGTTCACGCACCTCGGCTCCGGCGTCGGCGGCCTCGGCCAGCATGGCGGTGACTGTGTCGCGTTGGGCGGCGCTGTTGAGCGGGCCCATGGTCGAGGCGGGATCGGTTCCCGCGCCCACGCAATGAGTGTCGAGGGCGGAGGTCAGCGCGTCGACGAGTTCGTCGTAGCGGGAGCGATGGACGTACACCCGTTTGACCGCCATGCAGACCTGGCCGCTGGTCAGGGAAGCGCCCTGGACGAGCTACCAGGAAGCGCGGGAAGGAAGGGGCGATGACGCCTGTCGGACAATCATCCACCTGACGGACAGCTTTGGGTCAGCGTCACTTCGGACCCTTCCGGTGTCAACCCCTTCGCTGGGAAGCCCCGCCTGAACTCATGTCCGCAGCGCGGACACGCGTTAGGGTGACGGCGGGAATCCATAGCTCGACCGCAGCCGAGGAGTCGCGTGCCACGCCAGGGAACAGGACCGGATTTCATCGAGGCATTGGCCCGAGGGCTCGGGGTCATTGCCGCGTTTCCGCCCGGGCAGCCACAGATGTCACTGGCTCAGGTCGCCGGCGCCACCGGGCTCGCCAGGCCGACCGCCCGCAGGATTCTGCTGACCCTGGAGGAACTGGGCTATGTCCGCTCGTGTGAGGCGGGGTTCGCGCTGACCCCCAGGGTGCTCGAACTCGGGGTCGCCTACGTACGCTCCATGGGTCTGTGGGACATCGCGCGGCCCCATATGGAGCGCCTGGTGGAGCGAACCGGCGAGTCGTGCTCCGTGGCTCAGCTGGACGGATCGGACATCATCTATGTGGCCCGGGTGGCTGTCCCCAAGCTCGTGACCCTGTCGGTGCAGATCGGAACACGGTTTCCGGCTCTGCAGACCTCTCTGGGAAAGGTACTGCTGGCAGCCTTGCGGGCCGATGAGCTGAAGCAGGTGCTCGCCGAGCCTTCCCGCTCGGGGCTGACGCCGTGCTGGCAGCCTGACCTCGGCGAACGTGACGCGGCCCTGCGCGAGGTGCGAGCACGGGGATGGGCGCTGACGGACCAGCAGTTGGCGCCCGGTATCCGGTCGGTCGCGGCCCCGCTGCGTGACGGCTCCGGCCAGGTCATCGCGGCGCTCAATGTCAACTGTCACGCGGCCGAGACATCGGTCGAGCGACTTGTCGAGGAGCATCTGCCACCGCTGTTGCAGACGGCGGGAGACATCAGCGCGGATTTCGCCCGCGTCGCCGCGGTGCCGCAGGCCTGAGGAGCCACTGCCCCCTGCACGGACCTGAGGGCCGTCGAGGGGCCGCGTGCGCGTCACGCCTCCTCGAAGGCCGCCAGATCGAGGGGCGTGGGCCTGAAGTCCTGAAGCCGGTCCGCATAGGTGCCGGAGAAGAGTTCCGCGACTGATCCGGCGGTCCAGCCGTCCTGCCGGAACCGCTCCTCGACCTCACCGGGGTGCGTCCACAGAGCGATCCGGTCGCCCCCCGCCGCGATGGCCTGTCCGGTGATGTGGGCCGACTCCTTCGACGCCAGATACACGATGACCGGTGCCACGTCGTCCGGCGATCCCAGCCCCTGCCGCCGGACGGCGTCGGGAACGGGCTCCCCCGCGTCGACCTTCGCCACGAGGTCACCGACCCGGGGCATGGTCGCCACCATGCGGGTCAGCGCGGTGGGCACGATGGCGTTGACGGTGACATCGATCTTCGCGAGTTCGAGCGCCCAGGTGCGTGCCATCGCGACGATCGCGCCCTTGGAGGCCGAGTACGCGGTCTGGCCGAAGCTGGCGCGCTGCCCCGCCGGCGATCCCACCAGGATGAGCCGACCGCCCTCGCCCTGTTCCCGGAAGTGGGCCGCCGCCGCGCGGCCGCAGGTGAACGTACCGCGCAGATGGCTGTCGACGACGACGTCGAAGTCGTCGTCGGTGGTGTTGCGCAGGGTCCTGTCACGCAGCGCACCGGCGTTGGTGACCATCACATCGAGCCGGCCGAACTCGTCGACCGCGCGCCGCACCAGCCCGTCGGCGAACTCGGAACCGCCGACCGCCCCGACGTGCGCGACAGCTGCTCCGCCCGCGTCCGTGATCAGGTCGACCGTCTCCTTGGCCACGTCGGCGTCCAGGTCGTTCACGACGACGGAGGCACCCGCCGCCGCCATGGCACGGGCGTAGGCACGTCCCAGGCCTCGGCCCGCACCTGTGACAATGGCGGCTTTGCCGTCGAGCATGATGTCCTCCTGAGCTGGTCGATACGGCGTCCTTCTGAGCGTAGGAACGCCGGGGCCCGTGAGGATCCCGCTGATGACGGCACCTGTGGCCGACCTCTGTCCCGTCCGGTCCGGGACATCCGTCGCGGTCGGCGGAGCGGTCAGCCCTTCGGGGGCACCAGCCCTTGCCGTACCGCGAGCAGCGCGGCCTGGGTCCGGGAGGTGAGCCGGAGTTTGCGCAGGACGTTGCTCACGTGGGTGCGGGCGGTGCGCTCGCTGATCACCAACTCGTCGGCGATCTGCTGGTTCGACCGTCCTTCGGCGACCAGGACGAGGACATCGCGTTCCCGGCCGGTGAGCGAGGCGAGCCCGGTCGGTGGCGAAACGATCTCCTGGGTGAGTCCCCTGGCCACCGCGGGGTCGAGGAAGACCTCGCCCCGGGCGGCCGCGCGGATCGCGGCTACCACCTCACCCGCATCGGCGTCCTTGAGCAGGTAGCCGGCGGCTCCCTGGGCGAGCGCCGCGTGGACGCGTTCCATCTCGCCGAAGCTGGTGAGCACCACGACCCGGACACCGGGGTGACGCTGCTTGATCGCTCCGATCGCCGTGGCCCCGTCCATCCTGGGCATGAGCAGGTCGATCAGCACCACGTCCGGCAGTTCCCGGTGCACGGCCATCGCGTCCAGCCTGGTGAGCGCCTCCTGGCCGTCGGCGGCCTCCGCAGCCACCTCCATGTCGTCCAGGACCTCGAGGTAGGCGCGGATTCCGCGGCGTACCACGGCGTGGTCGTCGACGATCAGGACCCGGACCGGGCGGAGTGCTCCGCCTCCGTGAGCGGGACTGCCGACGGAGCGTTCCGGCCGCGCTCCGAGTCCGCGGGCGGCGCCTGGGGCACTCGTACCGGAAGGGGTACGACGACCCGTACGGTCGTGCCGCTCCTCGCGCCGGATCTGATCCTCATGGTGCCGCCCCATCGCTCCGCCCTTTCGCGCATGGTCGTCAGTCCGTAGCCGTGGTGCCGGTGGGGACCGGTGCTTCGGCCCCCTTCGCTGTCCGGCGCGTCCCGTCGTCCGCCGGAGTCCGCGAATCCGCAGCCGTCATCGCGGATCACGGCGGTCAGTGTGTGGTCACGTATGCCGAGGCGGATGGTGACGGCGGTGGCCTCCGCATGCTTGACCACGTTGTGGATGGCCTCGGCGACGATCCGGTACATGTCCTCGGCCAGTTCGGGTTCGACCGCGTCCACTTCCTGCCCGCACTCCAGCCGAATGCTGAGACCCGTCCGGTTCTCGGTGCTCTTGACGAGCGTGGTCACCGCGTCCTCCAGCCCGAGCCGTAGGGAGTCGGACGGACGGAGTTCATGCACCATGGCCCGGAGATCGGCGAGGACGGTCCGCGACAGGGACCCGACTTCGTCCGCGAAGTTCCGGACCGCCACCGCGGAAACCGCTTCGCCCCGCGCACCCAGCACTCCCACGGCGTTGGCCTGCATGCCGATGGAGAACACCTGCTGGACGATCGAGTCGTGCAGGTCGCGGGCGAGGCGCTGACGCTCGTTGCGGCGGGCACCCTCACGCTCCGTCTGGAGCAGCGTGGCGTGGTCGACGGCGAGGGCGGCCTGTTCCGCCATGGCGGCGAGGAACTCCAGTGTCCGGCTGCCGATCTCCTGGCCGGGGGCGAAGTAGGCGTTCAGCACCCCTTCGGGACGGCCGCGCGCCATCAGCGGCACACTGACGAAAGAGTCCCAGTTCAGCTCCCCGAGGTACGCGTGCAGCGGTTCCCAGGCGGGGTCCTCGAGGATCTGGGCCCATCGGTGCGGCACGACGATCGGCTTGCGCTCCCTCAGGGTGTCCAGCATGCGCAGCCTGGCGCCCCGGTCACGACACTCCAGGAGACGGTCGAGGAACCCGTCCCAGTGCCGCAGCCCTGCAGAACCCATCAGCCTCAGTTCTCGGCCGGTGCTGTCGAGGGTGAGGATCTGCACGCCGGCCAGGCCGTCCGCCTGGACGATCTGCTGGGCCACGGCGTCCAGTGTCGAGCCGAGCGAGCCTTCCGAAGCCAGCGCTATCGACGTCCGGGCGATCGCCGCGATCCTGCGCTGCCGATGCCATTCGTCGGTGACGTCGCGGAACGACACCACCGTGAACTTCGGGTCGGTCGGCAGACTGCGGGTCCGGTAGGCAAACTCGCGACGGGGTCCGGATGCGGGCTCCCAGTGGGCCACCTGCTCGTCCGATCGAGCTTCCAGCAGCCCGGCCCGGCATGCGCCGACCCCCTCCGCCGGCGTGAACGGGGACGGCCCACCGATCAGCTCACCCTCCGAGTCCGCCTCGAGCAGCGCGACGGCCGCCGGGTTCAGCCGTACGAAGCGGCCCACGCAGTCCAGAACGGCGAGGCCGTCCGGCGCGGCGGCGGCGATGTCGTCCCACCCCACGAGCGGCGACGCGGACATGACCGATCTCCTCATGGTCGACGAACGATGAACCTGCCCGGAAGCCCGCTCTGCCAGGCGGACGCGGCGTGGAACCGGGTACCTGCGCGGCAGGCGTCGGTCGGCCTGGGGACGAAGCCGACTCAGGGCCGGTCACAGCATCGTAGCCTGGCGGATTCCGGGCGGTCCTACGTCATTCGACCTGTTCATCGGCGGGACGAAGCGCCGATCAGGTTCAGTCAATGCTCGCGTTCCCCCTCCTGAGGGCGGCTGCCTAGGTTGGAAGAGCGCCCCGTGGACCGTTACTCCCCCCAAAGGGTCCGCGGGGCCGCACGAGCGGCCTGCTCGATCATGTGGTCCGCGCGAGCCATCGAGGACGAGGAGGTCCGAGACGTGGACGTGTCCATCGGCACGATCTGGGAGGCGGTGTGCCATGCGCTGCCCCACGCCGTCGCCATCACGGAGCCCGGGCGCGAGATCACTTACCGTGAGTTCGACGAGCGGGCGTCACGGCTGGCCACCGCGATGGAAGAGGCCGGGGTCGGCGAGGGCGACACCGTGGCCTGCTACCTGTACAACGGCGCCACCTACCTGGAGACGGTCTTCGCCGCATTCAAACTCGGTGCCGTACCGGTGAACGCCAACTACCGCTACACCGGCGAGGAGCTCTCCGAACTCCTGACCGACGCCGACGCGGCAGTGGTCGTCTTCAGCGGCGCCCTGGCCGCCCGGGTCACGCATGCCGCCGACCATGTGAGCACGCTGAAGCTGCTCGTGAGGGACGGCGCTGAGCCTGCCGACGGCCCGGCCGGGCCTGTCGTACCCGAGCTGGAAGAACTGCTGGCGGAGCATGAACCGCGTAAGCCGCAGCCACGCCCCGGATCCGACCGGCTCTTCATGTACACCGGCGGGACCACCGGCAAGCCGAAGGGCGTGGTGTGGCGACAGAGCGATCTGCTGCACTCCCTGGTGGTCCCGATCTTCCATCCGCTCGGTGTCACCGAGCTGCCGGCGACGCTCGACGAGGCTGTGACCATCGCGGTCGAGGCACACCGCGAAGGCAGCGCGCCGACCACGATGCCCGTTGTGCCGCTGATGCACGCCACCGGACTGTTCAACACCATGGGCGCTTTGATGGTGGGCGGCAGGGCGGTCACCGCGCGGCAGGGCGGGCTCGACCCGGAGCACGTCTGGCGCACGGTCGCCGAGCAGCGGGTCGCGACGGTCATCGTCGCGGGCAATGCCGTGTGCCGACCGCTCGTCGACGAGCTCGTGCGGGCGGAGCAGGCGGGGATGCCGCACGCTCTGCGCTCTGTGCGCAGGGTCCTCAGCTCCGGCACGGCTCTCAGCGACGTACTCAAGCGGCGACTGCACGAGCGAGCCGAGATCACGGTCATCGATGCCATCGCGTCGAGCGAAGGGGGGCCTTTCGCCTTCGCGATCACCTCCTCCCTCAGAGACCTGCCCGCCCGATTCTTCCCCGTGCCCGCGACGAGGGTGATCGGCGACAACGACCGGTTCGTCGAACCCGGCAGTGACGACGTCGGGAAGCTCGCCTACTGCGGGCCCATGCCGCTCGGTTACTACAAGGACACCGAGAAGAGCGCGACGACGTTCCGCACGATCGACGGGGTCCGGTACGCGATCCCCGGTGATCTCGCCCGTCTTGAGGCCGACGGCGCGATCCGGTTCCTCGGACGCGGCTCGGGCGTGATCAACACGGGCGGGGAGAAGGTGCACCCGCAGGAAGTGGAGAATGCCCTGCTCTCCCACCCCGGTGTGACCGACTGTGTCGTCGTCGGCGTCCCTGACGAGACCTGGGGCGAGCGGGTCGCCGCCGTCGTGGCTGTCCGGGCGGACACGACCGTCACCGGGGAGGAGCTGCGCGACTGGGCTCGGCAGAGCCTCGCCGGCTACAAGGTGCCGCGCTCCGTGGTCCTGACGGACGTCCTGCCCCGAACCCCCACCGGCAAGCTCGAAGTCGCCTGGGCCAAGAAGACCGTCCAGGAGTCCGACGCGGGCGACAGGGTGTGACAGTCGGGTGCGAGCAGCCATGGCCGACCATCACGCCGCCGCGCGGCCCGTACGGCGGTCCACGCGGCGTTCCAGCGGCAGCGTCGGTCCGCAGGAGGCGTACGGCTTCGGTCCCGAGCCGATGGACGGAAGGGCCTCGTTCCCGCTCCCGGAAGGCGGAAGGCACTGGGGGTGCCGCGGGTCCGCCGTGGTCTGCTGCCACGGCCGGGCTCAGCTCGCGCGTTCCTGGCGGGCTTCGAGCGTCCGCAGTGTCTCCACCACACCGGCCACATGGTCCCGCACGGCGGCTTCGGCCGCCGCCGGGTCCTCGGTGACGATCGCCGCGATGATCCGGGTGACATCAACTTGGCTGATCCATTTCATCGCAACATCGGTCAAGTCCGTGCGAAGGCATGGGAGTTCGGCCGACATCCAAGCTCTCCGCCCCGGCACGCCGACAGCGATCCCGGCCGTCTCCGGCCCACATCCGGGGCCCACGTGCCTTTCCCTCTGCTCACCCACCCACCCCACTCGACCCAAGGAGTCCTGATGAGCCACGACACCTCCACTACGTCCGAAGGCACGCTGCTGGTGATCAGCGCGCACGCGGGCGACTTCGTCTGGCGGGCCGGCGGCGCCATCGCCTTGGCCGCCGAACGCGGTCAGCGCGCGAAGGTGCTGTGCCTGAGCTTCGGCGAGCGCGGCGAGTCCGCCCGTGCCTGGCGGGACGGCCTGCGCCTGGACGAGATCAAGGCGCTCCGCCGCACCGAGGCCACGAACGCCGCTGCCGCGCTGGGTGCGGAGATCGAGTTCCTGGACGCCGGGGACTACCCGCTGCTGGAGACCCAGGAGTTGGTGGACCGCGTCGTGCGCGTGTACCGGGAGGTGGATCCCGCGGTCGTCCTCACCCACACCCTTACGGACCCCTACAACGGCGACCATCCGGCCGCCGCCCGCATGGCGCTCCAGGCACGCGTGCTCGCCCAGGCGGTCGGTTACGACGCGCCCGGTGAACCGCTCGGCGCTCCCCCGGTGTTCTTCTTCGAGCCGCACCAGCCGGAGCAGTGCGACTTCAAGCCGAACGTCCTGCTGGACATCACCCCCGTCTTCGACAGGAAGCGCAAGGCCATGGAGTGCCTGGCCGCACAGCAGCACATGTGGGACTACTACACCGACCTCGCCAAGCGGCGCGGCGTTCAGCTGAAGCGCAACGCCGGACCCAACCTCGGCCTCGCACACGGGACCATGGGTGAGGCGTACGTGCGGCTCTACCCGCAAACGACGGATGTCCTGGCATGACGGCGCACAACGCGACGGGTGCCCGCGAGGCCACACACGTCTGGGTTCCCTTCCTCGACACGTCCCTGTACGTGCAGTTCACGGACGAAACCGACAGGGTGCACGGAACGGCCAGAACGTACGCCCCCCGGAGTCTGTTGGCCGAGGCCGTCCCCGAGGACGCACTCACACGCGACGACCGTTACGGCGTGGTGATGTGGCGCACCGACGTCGAACGGCTGCACGCCGTCGTGGAAGCCCTCTGGAACGAGGACGACCGCCAGGTGCGGATCCACCTCGACCAGGCCCCGCAGGCAGGCAGGGACGACGACATGCCCGGCCCGCGCGACGGATGACGTAGTCCGGGCCACGACCATACGCCGCCCCGGTCCGGTCATTCGAGCGATGACCTGGGCATCCTGCGGTGGCTAGCGTCGATCGTGCCGCCACCGACACCGGGCGGCCCGCCCTGCCGACCGTACCGAGGAGATGACGAACGTGACGAGCCCATCAGCCACCGCCCCGGACACGCGCCCTCTCGGTTCCGCCGCGGCCGGAACGCCGTCCGGGACCCGGCGCGGCACCGAGTTCGAAGGCACCGTCACGGTGCTGACCCGGCAGGCGGTGGCGGACGACGTCGTGTCGCTGGAGCTCGCGGCGAGCTCGGGCGAACCGCTGCCGGTCTGGCAGCCGGGCGCGCACATCGACGTCGTCCTGCCCACGGGCGCCACCCGGCAGTACTCGCTGTGCGGCCCGGTGGGAGACACGGCTCATTGGCGTGTCGCGGTGCTCCGGGAGCCCGACGGGCGCGGCGGATCGCAGTGGATCCACGACCACGTCGAGGAGGGCGGCGAACTTCGGGTGCGCGGCCCGCGCAACAACTTCCCGCTGCGGCCCGCCACCCGATACCTGTTCGTCGGCGGCGGCATCGGCATCACCCCCTTGCTCCCGATGATCGCCGAGGCCGATGCCGCCATGGCCGAGTGGTCCCTGCTCTACGGTGGCCGCACACCCTCCTCCATGGCGTTCCTGCCCGAACTGGAGGGCCACGGCGAGCGCGTGACAGTGCGGCCGCAGGACAAGCACGGACTGCTCGACCTCGCCGGCTTCCTCGGTGATCCCGACCCGTCCACCCTGGTGTACTGCTGCGGCCCCGCAGGGCTCATCGACGCGGTCGAAGCGCACTGCGCCGACTGGCCGACCGGTGCGCTGAACATCGAGCGGTTCGCCGCGGCGGCCGTCCGGCAGCCCGCCGACGACACGGCCGAGCAGCCGATCGAGGTGGAACTGCGGGCGTCCGGGACCACAGTGACCGTGCCGCCCGGCCTGTCGGTCCTCAAGGCCGTGGAGCAGGCGGGCGTCCCTGTCCTGTCCTCGTGCGAGGAAGGCATCTGCGGCTCGTGCGAGACCTCCGTCCTGGAGGGCGAGGTCGACCACCGCGACTCACTGCTCACCGAGGACGAGCGCGCCGCGAACGACACGATGCTGATCTGCGTCTCCCGGGCGCGCGGCGGACGCCTCGTCCTGGATCTCTGACACCCCCAGCTCGGTCCGGACAGCGCCCTGTCGGTCGCAAGCGGACCGGCTCACCTCAGTACCCGTCACCGACCCGGCACACGCCCGAGCCGGACGGCCGACGCCGAAGAAAGGACCCGCGATGACATTGACACAGCACGTGCGCAACGGCTGGTACCTGGGAGCCTGGTCCGACGAGATCGGCCGAACCCTCAAGCAGCGCTGGATCACCGACATCCCGGTCTGCTTCTACCGGCTGCCCGACCAGACCGTCACCGCCGTCGAGGACCGCTGCCCCCACCGCAAGTACCCTTTGTCCCTGGGTCACTTGGACGACGAGGGAACCCTCCAGTGCGACTACCACGGCTACCGCTTCGACGGCCAGGGCGTGTGCGTCGGGGTCGCCGAGCAGGCCGACCGACCCAAGGCGGCACTGCGCCGCTTCCCCCTGGTCGAGCGCGACGGTGCCATATGGATCTGGCCCGGCGACCCCGAACTGGCCGACGAGAGCCTCCTGCCCGACACCTCGTGGCTGACCGACCCGAGCTGGACCCATGTGCACGGCGTCGTCCCGCTGAAGGCACGGCACATGCTGCTCCTGGAGAACCTGCTCGACCTCACCCATGAGACGTTCCTGCATCCGACGAGCATCGGCAACGCCGCCGTCGCCGCGACCCCGATCGACGTGACCGTGGACGGCGACCGGGTCGGCTTCAGCCGCCGCATGATCGGCATCGAGGCCCCTCCGTTCTACGAGAAGTCCTGCGGACTGACCTCTCCGGTGGACCGCTGGCAGGACGGCGACTTCTACCCTCCGGGCATCTTCGTCCTCAACATCCGCGTCGCGGCCACCGGCACCGAGGAGCCGGACGGCTTCCACATGAAGGTGCTCTACGGGATGACACCGGGGCGCGGCAACGAGACGCACGACTTCTACGCGCTGGGCCGCGACTACCTCATCGACGACCAGGAGCTCACGAAGTTCCAGCACGAGCAGCAACTCGCCGTGATGCAGGAGGACGTCGACGCCCTGGAGGCGCAGGAGATCATGTACGCCACCGATCCGGGCGGCAGCGCCGAGTCCAGCATCAAGTCCGACCTCGCCGCACTCCGCGGACGCCGGGCGGTGGCGAAGATGCTCGCCCGTGAACAGCGCGCACAGCAGGACGCCCGCGTCCCTCACAGCAGGGCGTCCGTATGAGCGGCCGCCCCGTCTTCGTACTGCTCCACGGAGCCTGGCACGGCGGATGGGTATGGCAGCACGTCACACCTCTGCTGCGTGCGGCCGGGCACGAAGTGCACTCTCCCACGCTGACCGGGGTGAGCGACCGTGCCCATCTGCTCAGCCCGCAGGTCGGGCTCAGCACCCACATCCAGGACGTCGTGGCGCTGATCGAGACCCACGACGCCCGGGACGTCGTCCTCGTCGGGCACAGCTACGCCGGCCAGGTCGTCACCGGGGTCGCGGACCGGATCCCCGACCGGCTGGCCCAGCGCGTGCACCTCGATGCTTTCGTCGGCGACGACAAAGACGCGGCGATCGACCTCCTTCCCGAACACATCGCCGGGCACTACCGGGAGTCCGTGGCCGGACCCGGCTTCGGCTGGCTCATCCCGGTGCGCTCGCTGAGCGTGCTCGGCGTCGAGGACCAGGCGGACCTGGACTGGCTCGGCCCCCGGCTGACCCCACACCCCTGGCTGACCTACACCGAACCCCTCCGTCTCACCGGGAAGGCCGACCAGGTACCCGGCGCCTTCATCGAGTGCACCGACTGGATGCGGGTGTTCACCCCGCACGCCGAGCGTGCCGCCGCCCGTGGCTGGCAGGTCCACGAGATCGCCACCGGCCACGAGGCCATGGTCACCGCCCCGGGCCGACTGGCCGAACTGCTGCTGGAGATCGCGGCAGCCTGACCCGTGAAGGAACGCCCCATGGAATTCCTCGTCCGTACCGAGAACACGCTGCCCCCGGACACGCCTGACGACGTACGCGAGACCCTGCGCAAGGGCGAGCGCGAACGGGCCATGCAGCTCAGGGAGTCGGGAATCCTCAAGCGGCTGTGGCGGGTCCCGGGCCGCAACGCGACCATCGGCCTGTACGAGGCAGCCGATCCGGCGGAACTGCACGACGCTCTGGTCTCCCTGCCCATGTGGAAATGGATGGACATCACCGTCGAGGCGCTCGCCACCCATCCGCAGGAGAAGGCGCCATGACCGTGTGCCCTGACGGTCGAAGCCCACGGGTCGCGGTGGTCACAGGTGCCGCCGGTGGCCTGGGGCTCGCCGTCGCCCGCAGACTGGCCGAGGACGGATTCACGGTCGCCGCCCTGGACATCGCCGAACCCGACGACACGGACCCGACTCCGGGTGTCCGGGCCTGGCGTTGCGACGTCACAGATCCGGCCGCGACCCGCCAGGCCGTGACGGAGATCGCCGAAACGTACGGCGGTGGCCGGATCGATGTACTCGTCAACAACGCAGGATTGCTCTCCGGCCGGGCACCACTGCTGGAGACGACCCCGGAGGAACTGCACCGATTCTTCGCCGTCAACGCCGTCGGCCCGCTGCTCATGGTGCAGGCCTGTGTGCCCTGGCTGAGCGCAAGCCCGCATCGAGGGCGGGTGATCAATGTCGGGTCCCGCACCTTCTTCACGGGAGCGCCGGGCCAGATCGCCTACGTGGCCAGCAAGGGCGCACTCATCGGCATGACCCGGGTGATGGCCCGCGAACTGGGCGAGCGCCGGATCACCGTCAACGCGGTGGCACCCGCGCAGGTCGCGACGCCGGGCACCCGGGCGCACTCCGACGACGAGGTGTTCGCCGCGACCATGCGCCAACAGGCGATCAAGGAGTTCGTCACCCCGGAGCACTTCGCGGGACTCGTCTCCTATCTCGCGTCCCCCGACGCGGCCATGGTCACCGGCCAGACGCTCGTCTGCGACGGCGGCGGCCTCCTGCACTGACCGGCAACAACACGGGAGAGGAGAGGAACGGCATGTCCAGCACCACGCCCCAGGTCCCCGGCACCTACGTCTTCGACGCCGCGGAAAGCCGCCGCGCCCGGGCCCTCAACCGGCTCTGCGGTTCCCTCAAGGAGGCCGAGAACCGGGAGAGGTTCACAGCCGACGAAGCCGCGTACTGCGAGACGTACGGGCTCACGGCCCAGCAGCGGGACGCCGTCCTGCGACGGGACTGGAACCGGATGATGGAACTGGGCGGCTCCATCTTCTACATCTTCAAGCTCGCCATGGTCGACCAGAGATCCATGCAGTACCTCGGCGGGGTCTTCACGGGCATGACCACCGAGGAGTTCACGCAGGCGCTGAAAGCGGGAGGGCGGAACTTTGGCTGAGGTGACATGGGGTCTGGCCACCTCGCACGTACCGTCGATCGGTGCGGCCATGGACCACGGGAAGACGCAGGACCCGTACTGGAAAGCGCTGTTCGACGGATACACGCCGGCGCGGGAGTGGATGGCCCGGCACACCCCCGACATCGCGGTCGTCATCTACAACGACCACGCCAACGCTGTCGACATGAGCGTCACCCCGACCTTCGCGCTGGGGACGGCCGAGTCGTACCGGGTGGCCGACGAGGGGTGGGGCAGCCGCCCGGTGCCCGCTGTCACGGGCGCTCCCGAGTTCTCCGACCACCTCGTCACGAGCCTGATCGACGCCTCCTTCGACCTCACCGTCTACCAGGAACTCGACGTCGACCACGGCCTGACCGTTCCCCTGTCGGTGTACTGCCCCGACCCCGGCGAACGCTGGCCCTGTGCTGTGGTCCCCCTTCTGGTCAACGTCATCCAGTACCCGCAGCCGACCGCCGCCCGCTGCCTGGCCCTCGGCCGCGCGCTCGGCGAGGCCATCCGCTCCTTCCCCGAGAACCTCAAGGTGGCCGTCTTCGGCACCGGCGGCATGTCCCACCAACTCGCCGGTGCCCGCGCGGGACTGATCAACCAGGACTTCGACCGGATGTTCCTGGACGCCATCGAGCACGACCCCGAGAAACTGGCCGCACTGACGCGCGAGCAGTACATCCGCGAGGCCGGCTCCGAGGGCATCGAACTCATCATGTGGCTGATCATGCGCGGCGCGCTGGGACCCCGGATCCGACGCGTGCACGCCACCTACCACGTACCCGCGTCCAACACGGCGGCCGGCATGGTGTTGTTCGAGAACCTGAGCCGGTGATTCACCGCAGTCCTGACCGGCCGACGCTGGTGACGTGGGAGCGACAGGGTGCTGGATCGACTGCTCGGGGTTTCACCCGGCGTGATCGACATGACGCTCGATCCGCTGGTCGGAGCCCCGAACGGCGGCGTGACGACGGCATCGTGGCTGACCGGCGCGGTTCACGACGATGGGCAACCGCCCCCGCGTCCATGGAGGCGATCTCGCGGTGCTTGCTGTGTACGCCCAGCCGCTCGGTGTTCTCCGGTTCGCCGTTTCCTGAGTGGTTGGTGCGCTGTCGGACGCGTCCGGAGTCGGTTCCGCCTCTGCGGGAGCGCACGCCGAGCCCCTTCCGACGAGGGAAGAACGCAGGTCGCTCGGCGCTGTGGCGGGAGACGCGTGTGACCTGGTCCGGCGTGGACCGCGGGCCGGGTTTCCTCCGGTGTGGGTCTCGCGACCGAACGGAGCCCGACGGCCCTACCGCTCCCGGCACGGGTGTGCCTCGCGACGAGGCCTGTCCTGGACACCCTTCGCACCGGGGTGCGTCAGCCGGAGCGGTAGCGGAGCCCGTCGAGCAGGAGGTCGAGCATGCGGCCCGCGCGGTCGCGCAGCCCTTTGTCGCTGGTGATCAGCAGAACACCGCCGAGGCTGAAGCCGACGTCCAGGGGGTCCACGTCCGAGCGCAGGACTCCCACTTCGGCCCCGGCGTGCAGCAGGGTGCTGATGGCGGTGCTGATCCGTTCCAGACTTTCGGCGAACGGATCCTCGTCGCCCGAGGCGATGACGGCCTTCAGCGCGTCCCCCATGCCCTGCTTGGTGGCCAGGTAGTCGATGAACAGGTCCATCCACTGCCGCATGGCCTGGTCGGGAGGGAGCTGTGCGAGCAGTTCCGTGGCGCTGTCGCAGACCCGGGCGAGTTCGTTGCGGTAGGCGGCCTCGAGCAGGGCCTCGCGGGTGGGGAAGTGCCGGTAGAGCGTTCCGATGCCCACGCCGGCGTCCTTGGCGATGGCCTCGAGGGACGCGTCCGTGCCGACCTCGGAGAACGCGCGCCCCGCGACTTCCAGCAGGCGTTCCCGGTTGCGTCTCGCGTCGGCACGCAGTCCACGTGTGGTGCTGGTCACAGCTTTCCTTCCTTCTAGACAACCGGAGGACCCTCCGTTTAAAGTTCAAACAACCGGAGGCACCTCCGCTTCAAGCGTAGCAAACAGGGAGCATTGCGAGAATGGCCACGAGGACAGGCATCACCACTCCGTTCACCAGCCGGTCCACGGCTTCCGACGTCATCGCGGGCATCGACCTCACGGGCCGCCGCGCCGTCGTCACCGGGGCCGCGTCCGGCATCGGCGTGGAGACCGCCCGGGCGCTCGCCGGCGCCGGCGCGGAGGTCACACTCGCCGTACGGGACACCGAGGCCGGCCACCGCACCGCCGAGGCCATCCGGGCCACCACCGGCAACGAAGGCGTACGGGTCGCCGCGCTGGACCTGACCGATCCGGCATCCGTCCGCGCGTTCACGGCCGCGTGGCAGGGTCCGCTGCACACCCTTGTCAACAACGCCGGGATCATGGCCGCCCCGGAGAGCCGCACACCCCAGGGCTGGGAGCTGCAGTTCGCCACCAACCACCTGGGGCACTTCGCCCTGACCACCGGACTGCACGGCGCGCTCGCCGGGGCCGGCGGTGCCCGCGTGGTGTCCGTGAGTTCCAGCGGGCACCTGTTCTCGCCCGTCGTCTTCGACGACCTCCACTTCACCGAGCGGCCCTACGACCCGTGGCTGGCGTACGGGCAGTCCAAGACGGCCAACGTGCTGTTCGCGGTCGAGGCCGGTCGGCGATGGGCCGACGACGGGATCACGGCCAACGCGCTGATGCCCGGCGGGATCCAGACCAATCTAGGGCGCTACATGGACGAAGCGCAGATTGGCCTGTTCATGACCCACCTGCAAGCCCTCCTCGGTGAAGGAACGCCCCTGCCCGAGATGTCTTTCAAATCGGTCGAACAGGGCGCCGCGACCTCCGTCCTGCTGGCCGCCTCACCCTTGCTCGACGGCATCAGCGGCCGGTACTTCGAGGACTGCGACGAGGCCCCACCGCACCAGCCGGGCACCAACACCGGGGTCGCGCCGCACGCCCTGGACCCGGAGGCGGCCGAGCGACTCTGGCAGGTCTCCGAGCAGCTCCTGGACTGACCTCACGCCGCTCGCCGACCACGACTGAGCCCGCGGACACCCGTAGCAGCCCTTCCGCCCAGGCCGACCCTCAATCAAATACTTGAAACTTCAGTTGAAAGTCCAAAATACTTAGGGAGACACCATGACAGGCAGTATCCGCAGGCACTGGAAGCGCTGGCTCATCGCCGGTGCGGCAACCGCCGCCGTGCTGGGCACGGCGGGCCCCTACGTCTACATCAACTACGTCCAGGACAAGCCACCGGCCGCCCTCTCGCTCGACAACCCGCCAGGCTCAGATTCCTCCGGCAGTTCCTCAGGCTCCGGGGAGCAGGCCGGGCAGGAGGGTGTCGACGGCGCCTGGCGGGTGGGCAGCGGCTCGCAGGCCGGCTACCGGGTCGACGAGGTCCTCTTCGGCCAGAACGTCACGGCGGTGGGCCGCACCGAGGAGGTCACCGGCGAGCTGGAGATCGAGGGCAACCGGGCCGTCAGCGGATCCTTCACCGTCGACCTGGCCTCGGTGAAGAGCGACTCCGACCAGCGCGACGGCCAGTTCCGCGGCCGGGTCATGAACACCGAACGGTACCCCGAGGCCACCTTCGAGCTCACCGAGCCCGTCGACTTCGGCTTGACGCCGGAGGTGGGCGAGCAGGTCAGCGCCGAGGCCACGGGCGAGCTGACCGTCCACGGCGAGACCAACCCCGTCTCCTTCGACCTCGACGCCCAGCGCACCGCCGACGGCTTCCGGGTCAACGGCTCCATTCCGGTCACCTTCGCCGACTACGGCATCGACGCACCCAACTTCGGCGGGATCGCAGTGGAGGACGAGGGAGACATCGAGTTCCTCCTCACCTTCGACCGCGCCTGAGCCCATACGGGGCCAGAGGGTTACACCAACCGTTCCTGTGGACTGAGCAGGGGTGAGTCCGTTCAGCCGCGCGCCCCGAACGGTCTTGGGCGAGCTGGTCCCCGGCGTACTCGACCCCGGGGCGGCGACACGCATCCTGTACGTGGTCCGGGGCCGGGAGGCCAGTTCCCTACGCGACCTGGCCAATTGGGTACGGCCAGAGACGACGGAGAGGCCCTGAACCATCACTCCGGTGGAGCAGAGGCCCCGCACACCGACGCCGTACCCGGCGTCCCAGATCGCACCATCACGCTAACCCGAACGGCCCAGGACACCGCAAGCCCGGAAACACGGTCGAGCTAACTCGACCTCATACGCACTCCTGGCGAGCAGCTACCACCCCTCGCTCACGCCCGATCTCTCACCAGACACCCAACGACGCGCTTCACCGCCGTCCGCACAGCATTGGAGACCCCCCATGTACGGCACCACACGGTCGAACAGCACCACCCGGACGACCCGTAAGGCCGTAGCCACCCTCCTGGCCGTGGCGACCGTAGGAGCAGTGGCCGGCTTCGCACCCGCCGCCACCGCCTCCGCACCGGCCCACAGCGGACTGACCCTCGGCCTCGACGCCCCGCACACGAGCCCCGCCACACAGGAGCGCAACAAGCGCGTCGCCGTTCACGTCCTCACCCAGCTCTTCGAGGAGGGCAACCTCAAGGTCGCCGACCGGTACATCCGCGCGGACTACATCCAGCACAATCCGGCCGCCCCCAACGGCCGGGAAGCGATCAAGAACTTCATCCGCGACTGGACCGCGCGCTTCCCGGACCACCAGTACAACGTGAAGCGGGTCCTCGCCCAGGGCAACCTGGTCCTGGTGCACTCCAACCCCGTCTATGAGCCCGGCACCCGTGGCGCGGCCGTGGTCGACATCTTCCGCTTCGACCCCAAGAGCGGCATGATCGCCGAGCACTGGGACACGGTCCAGGACGTGCCGGCGACCACCGTCAACGGCAACGACATGTTCGGTACGGTCAGCAACCCGCACACGAACCAGCCCAGCGGCCCCCGCTGGAGCACACCTCTCAGCGAGAAGATCGCCACCCGTTACTTCGACACCCTCCTCGTCGACAAGAACCCCGACGCCGTCAGGTTCCTCGCGCCGGAGTACTACCAGCACAACCCGACCATCCCCAGCGGCTCGGCCGGCCTGCGTGAGCAGTTCACCAATTTCTTCCGCCAGTTCCCGAACTTGATCGTGGAACGCAAGCGCGTCATCGCCGACAAGGACTACGTCGCCATCCACGCGCACTACCGCCTCAGTCCCGAGGACCGTGGGCAGTCCGTCGTGGACATCTTCCGGGTCAAGAAGCAGAAGAATGGCGAGCTCAAGATCATCGAGCACTGGGACGTCCTGCAGGACGTCCCGGCCACCTCCGCCAACGACAACACGATGTTCTGACCTCTCCGATCCTCGCGGTCCCGTGGCCCGTCACCGGTCGGTGACGGGCCACTCATTTCTCGGCAGCGGACATAACTCCGACCGCGTCACCCCATTGCAGCTTTGCATGTAGCCATCCAAGGGCTTGATTTACCAGCCACTCCTGCACCACTGTGTCCGCTGTACGGACGATCGTCCGTCCAGCGGTCGAGCCCGGAACGAATCGAGGAGGATTCCATGGCCTTCGTGACGGAGGACAACCTCAGCGACCTGGCGGTCAAGCGGTGGGCCACCGCTCACTCGCCCCGGCTCGCCGAGCTGATGACGGCGCTGGTGCGGCACCTGCACGCGTACGCCCGCGAGGTCCGGCTGACGGAGGAGGAGTGGGCGGCAGCCGTCGAGTGGCTCACGGCGACCGGCCGGATCAGTGACGACAAGCGCCAGGAGTTCATCCTCGCCTCCGACGTCCTCGGTCTGAGCACGCTCGTCGTCCAGCTGAACCACCGCTTCTCGGCGAAGGCCACTCCGGCGACGGTGCTCGGTCCCTTCCACATCGACGGCTCTCCGACGGCGGGATTCGGAGCCGACATGTCGGACGGCGTCCCGGGCACGCCGGTGTTCATCACCGGCCGGGTCCTCGACCTCGACGGCACGCATCTGCCCGACGTCGTCCTGGACGTATGGCAGGCCGACGCCGACGGCGCCTACGAGGCGCAGCTGCCGGAGATCGACGAGGCCCGGCTGCGCGCGCTGTACCGAACGCGGGCGGACGGACGTGCACACCGTGCTGGTCAACGGAACCGTGGTGAAGTACGCGCACGAACTGGTCGGCGTTGACCTGGAGCGGGCCCGCACCGCCGTCGCCGCGACCGTGGACTACGCGCGGACCACCATGGGCGAGGACGCGTGGCGGGAGGCCGTCGAGCCGGAGATCCCGACAACCGAGGTGATCTCCAACCCCTACACCTACAGCGAGTACCGCAGCGAAGGCGTCGCCGTGCAGAACGAGGGGGCGTAGCCCATGAACGGCGCTTCACCCGGGCCGCTGGACGGGCTGCTGGTGGCGGACTTCTCCCGCATCCTGGCGGGTCCGTACGCGACCATGCTGCTGGCTGACCTCGGCGCCGACGTGGTGAAGGTCGAGGGCCCGGGAGGGGACGACACTCGCGGTTGGATGCCGCCGGTGCGCGACGGTATGTCGACCTACTACCTCGGGATCAACCGCGGGAAGCGGTCGATCGCTCTCGACTTCCGCGACGAGGGCGACGCGCGGCTGGCCAGGGAGCTTTCGCGGCGCGCGGACGTCGTGATCGAGAACTTCAAACCGGGCGGGCTGGCCAGGTACGGCCTGGACCATGCCTCGGTGAGCGCCGGGAATCCGGGCGTGGTCTACGCGTCGATCAGTGGTTTCGGCGCCGGGCCCGGCCGGAAGGTGCCTGGCTACGACCTGATGGTGCAGGCGATCTCCGGGCTGATGAGCCTCACCGGTGATCCGGACGGGCCGCCGTACCGGGCGGGCATCTCGGTCTTCGACGTGATGGCGGGCAACCACGCCGCCATCGGCATCCTCGCCGCGCTGCGGCACCGCGACGCGACCGGCCGGGGACAGCTCGTCGAGGTGAACCTGCTGTCCTCGGCACTGACCGGGCTGGTCAACCACAGCTCCTCCTACGTCGCCGGCGGCACCGTGCCCTACCGGATGGGCAACGCGCACCCCAGCGTCTTCCCCTACGAACCGCTGCCGACGGCCGACCAGGACCTGATCGTCCCCGCGGCCAACGACGGCCAGTTCCGCAAGCTGTGCGAAGTACTCGGGATCCCCGAGACCGCCGACGATCCCCGCTTCCGGCACAACGCCGACCGTACCGAGCGACGGGAGGAACTCCGGCCCCTCCTGCTCGAACGGCTGAAGACGAGGACCGCTTTGGAGTGGTTCGATCTGTTCGTCGACGCCGGGGTCCCCTGCGGACCGATCAACACCATCGCCGGCGGATTCGCGATGGCCGAACGCTTCGGACTCGACCCGGTCGTCGAGGTCGGCGAGGGAGACCGGGCCGTACCCACGACACGGCACCCGATCCGCTTCTCCGAGACGCCCGCCGCCTACCGCCTGCCCCCGCCCGAGTTGGACGAGCACCGGACCGAACTCCGCAAGTGACTGGAGGACGGAGTGGGGGATGATCCGGAGGACGAGAATGCCTGAGAAACCGAATGCGCCCGAGTACCCGACCGCCCTCGGTGCGTCCTCCCTGGACAGCATCACCCTGCTCGGCCAGGACCTAGCGGCCGATGTGATGGGCGAGGTGGGATTCGGCGAGCTGGCGTTCTGGCTGGCCACGCAGCGCCGCCCCACCTCCGGGGAGACACGGGTGTTCGAGGCGGTGCTCGCCGCACTCGCCGACCACGGCTTCACCCCGACCGCCATAACGGCCCGGCTGACATACCTATCAGCCCCCGACTCGATACAGGGAGCCATCGCCGCAGGGCTCCTCGGCGGCGGCTCCCGCTTCCTCGGCGTGACCGAGGACTGCGGCCGCTTCCTGCATGACGCCCTGTCCACGCTGGAGAACGGCCACCCGACCGACGAAGCCGGCTGGGACGAACTCGCCCTGGCCACCGTACGCTCCCGAAGAGAAGCCCGGGAGCTCATCCCCGGCCTCGGACACCACGTCCACAAGCAAGGTGACCCCCGCACTCCGAGGCTGTTCCAACTCGCCACGGAGGAAGGGCTGTTCGGCCCGCACCTGTCGCTGTTCGCGGCCATCGGCCGGGTCCACCCCCAGGTGCTGGGCAGCACCCTGCCGCTCAACGGCGCCGGGGTCTGCGGTGCCGCACTCGCCGACCTCGGTCTTCCGCTGGACCTGCTCCGCGCCTTCGCCCTGCTCGCCCGCACGGCCGGACTCATCGGCCAGCTCGCCGAGGAGATGCGCAACCCCGTCGCGAACGACATCTTCCTGTCGGTGGACCTGAACAACCGGCCCGTCCCGCCGCAGCCCCGCGACGCCCCACGCCCCGCGGGGCACGCGTGACCTCACTGTCCGGGGCCGGGTCCACGAAGGCCCCGCCCGGGACAGCGGCAGCGACCTGGGGCGGCGGTTCCTCTGAAAGGAGCGAGCCCTCTCAGAGGAAGCGAACGTTCTGGGCCGGTGCGAGTCCGGTGGAGTATTGGTTGGTGTGGGTGGCCGGGCACATAGAGGCGCTCCAGGCGCCGGAGCCGGACTCTCGGCCGCCTCGCCGCCCAATGCGTCGATCGGGGCGAAGCTCTCCTTCTGTCGCACCGGCTCCCCGTTGAGCCGCTCCAGGAGTTCGACGGCTTTCTGCCGACCGGAGAGCTGCCTGATGCGGGCGTGCAGTCCGTGGTTGAGGCCGGAGCAGGTCACCGTAGTTGGCTGCTGGTTGGGTAGGGCTCCTGTGGGAGGGACGCCATGTCGAACATCCTCCGCATCGAGTTGACTGCCGATCAGCGTCGCGAGTTGCGCGAACTGCTGGCTCGGCGGGATCTGACCCGCTACACCCGGCAGCGGGCGGAGTGCATCCGCCCGCTCGACCGCGGCAAGACCGCCCCCGAGGTCGCCGACCTGCTGGAGTGCAACGTGGTCACGGTCCGCGCGGCGGCCCACCGCCTCCACGACGGCGGGGTCAAGGTACTGCCGGACGCCCCACGCCCGGGGCGTCCGGCCAGGGTGCTCGGCGACGACGACCGCGCCGCGCTGGCACGGCTGCTGGACGTCTCCGCCGCGGAAGGGATCACCTGGACCGTCCCGGCACTGCGCGACTGGCTGCGCGAACAGCGCGGAGTAGAGATCTCCGCTGACTGGCTGTGGGAGCTGCTGCGCCGTGACGGCTTCCGCTGGAAACGCACCCGCGACACGGTGCGGCACCAGGCCGACCCCGTCCTCCAGCAAGCGGCCCGGGCCCGGTTGGAGGACTTGCGGACTTACGGATGGAGGCGCACGCGGGCGAACGCGACCTGATCTTCCTGGACGAGTCCGGCTTCGCCCCGACCCTGCCCACCGGCTACACCTACTCGCGCATCGGGCAGCGGGCGGTGGTGCCCCGCGAGGCCACCAAGAACCGCCGGGTCAACGTGCTCGGCGCCCAGATCGTGGGCACCACGCCGGACCTTCTCTGGCAGCCCACCTGCGGGAAGATCGACGCCGGGATGCTGCTGGAGTTCGTCTGCGCGGACCTGGCCGGCCTGCCCGGTGGGGCCGCAGCCCTGGAGCTGGCCGCCGACGGCCTCGATGGACAGCTGCCCGGCTGGGCACGCTCGCGGCCGTGCACCGTGGTGCTGGACAACGCCTCAGCGCACACGGCCAAGGCGTTCAAGGGCCGCCGCAAGCAGCTGACCAAGATCGGGGTGGAGCTGTTCTACCTGCCACCGCGCAGCCCGGAGTTGAACGACATCGAGTTGGTCTGGCGTCAGGCGAAGTACCAGGATTACCCGCAACGCGCCCAGACCAGCACCGACGCCATCGGCAAGGCCGTCGACCAGGCCATGAACCATCAACGCGACCGGATCCGACAGTCAGCAACGAACCGCATCCAAGCCGCTTAGCCGCGCTTGGGCCAGATCGGGCCCTGGTCGGTCCAGATGACGCCCTTGTTGCGGCACAGGCAGAAGGGGTGGCCGATCAGGTCGGTGTAGATCTGCCAGCCGTAGCCGTTGGGGCCGATGAAGTCCTGCCTTAGCGTCGCGCCGAGGTCGAGGACGCGGCGCTGCTCGGACTCGATCTCGTCCACTTCGAAGTCGAGGTGGAACTGCTTGGGGTGCTCGCTGTCGGGCCACTGCGGAGCGCGGTAGTCGTCCACCCGGATGAATGCCAGCTCGATCTCGCCGAACTGGATGCCAGCCCAGTCCTCGGAGCTGCCTTCCTTGATCGGACGGCCCGTCACCTCGGAGTAGAAAGCCGCCAGCTTCATCGTGTCCGGGCAGTCGATAATGAAATCGGTGAGTCGCAGCATCCCGCGATCTTGTCACGAGCTCACACCCGACTTCGAGACAGGCCCTAAGCAGCTCCGCTGAGGTGCGGGAACAATAAGTTCCTGGGGGCTTCGCCCCCAGACCCCGTTCACCAGGGGCGGCCAGGTTTGTACCGCAGGTGCGGATCAGGCAGCGGACCTCGGCGGAGCGGCGGCGGTTCCGGCGAAGTCACGTGCTGATCCTTCGGCCTCTGAGCGCTCGACCAGGCCGAACTGCGAGGTACCAGCAGCACACTGCACGGCATCCGCTTAGCCAGGCTGGCGATCAATGTTCCGTCCGACCCTAAAAGGTTCTAGGTTGCCCGGTCGGACGAGGCCTCGCAGCCCGGTAGCACTGCCAGCCAGTCGATGGGAGACCTCCGAGTGCTGAAGAACCGAGTTGCACGTGCCACGGCGGCACTCATGCTGAGCACCGTTGCACTGACCGGTGCGGGCGTCGTGGCCACCGCGACTCCTGCAGCGGCCGCGGTCATCGAGAGCACAGCGACGCGCGCAACCTGAACAGTTGCAGGCACCCCAGCACCTGCATCCGGGAGACAGTCAGGCGTGCCCGACCGGCACGTACCCCACTGGGACAAAATCGGGGAGCTGATTCCTTGTGCGCCTTCACGTGAAAATGGCCAAGCGGATGGCTGTCGTGGCGACAGCGGCCGCCGCGCTCGCCACCGCTGGGCTGGCCACGGCCCCCACCGCCTCGGCCTACGACTACAACGGATGCGGCTGGCCCCGCGTCTGCTTCTACCTGACCGACAGCGACTGGAACAACGGCAAGCCCACGGCCGCGTACCAGGACGTCACCAGCTCCTACCAGGACCTCGGATCCAATAGCCGGGGCGCCAACAAGATCAGGAACACCCGCAACGACGACCGGGTCTATCTGCGCTACTACGACCAGTACGGTGTGACGTACTACACGTGCCTGAAACCGAACCAAACCTCCAACTTCAGCTCCAACGCCACGGTGACCGGCGTCCGCATCGACACCAACTCCACCTGCCCCTCAAGCTGACAGGGGCTGTCGGTCCCACAGGGCTGAACAGGCGCTGATGAGAGCGAGGACCCGGCCGCCCCCGATGTCGGCCCGGTTCATCAACTGGCCTGGGACATCAGGTGGTTCGGGGCCACGGCGCATTCGTCGATTTTCGTAGGGTGGAGGAAGCGTCGCTGGATCCGGGAGGCACCGGTCCTGGTCCGCCACCGTCTTCCGTCGATCAGCTGCCGACGACCCCACATGGGCGGCCGGCCCGGCTTGGTGAACTGCGGTAACAACGGCTCCAGCCGGGCCCACTGATCGTTGGTCAGATCGCCCCGCCTCACGCAATGTGATCATTCACGACCAAAATCCACTTTCGCAACAGACCCTGGCGGGCGCTGATGCCGACGAGGTGGAGGGCGCGGGGGCGGGTAGCGCGTTCGGGCGGGCGAGGCCGGCTGAGCGGATGACGTGAAGCGCACTGCTGGTCCCTCTCCGTTCGGCCTGGTCGAGCGCTCGGACGCCGCGAAGAATCAACACGTGACTTCGCCGGAGCTGCTTAGGCCGTCGTCGCGGTCGGCGCGATCGGCGACGAACTGGTCGACAAGATCCGCGAGCGCGCCGAGAAGATCAAGATCGGCCCCGACAACGACCCGACCTCCGAGATGGGCCCGCTGATCACCGCCGTGCACCGCGACAAGGTGGCCTCCTACGTGGAGGGCGCGGCGGCCGAGGGCGCCAAAGTGGTGCTGGACGGCACCGGCTACACGGTCGACGGCTCCGAGGACGGCCACTGGATCGGCATCTCCCTTCTCGACAAGGTCCCGACCACGGCGAAGGCCTACCAGGATGAGATCTTCGGCCCGGTGCTGTGCGTCGACACGTACGACGACGGCGTGGCCCTCATCAACAGCTCGCCGTTCGGCAACGGCACCGCGATCTTCACCCCGGGAGGGCGGCGCGGCCCGCCGCTTCCAGATGGAGATCGAGGCCGGCATGGTCGGCGTGAACGTCCCGATCCCGGTCCCCGTCGGCTACCACTTCTTCGGTGGCTGAAACGATTCTCTCTTCGGTGACCACCACATCTACGGCAACGACGGCACCCACTTCTACACCCGCGGCAAGGTCGTCACCACCCGCTGACCCGACCCGGCCGACGCCCCCTCGGGCGTCGACCTGGGCGTCCCGCGCAACCACTGAGCCCTGTGCGAGGGGGAGGCTGTGCACCGGCCGCCCCCTCGCCGTCGTATCAGCTGGGGCGCATCAGCTGGAGCGGTCGGAGAAGCCGAGCGTGTCGCTGCCGGAGTCCATGGTCAGGCCCAACTTCCCCAGCATTCCTGGCCCGGCCAGCACGCGGAGAGGGTGTGGACGTTTGACGATGCCTGTCGGGGGAGCTTGTTCTGGCCGTTGTCGGCGGAGGCGATGCCGAAGGCTGTGGCGATCAGGGCTGCGGTGGCCACGGCCGTGGTCAGGGCCTTGGTGATGAGTCGTTGCATGGCTGTACTGATTCCTTCGCGTAGTGGGGATGCGATAGATCATCAGCTTGTGGGATTACCGCTCCCGCGTCAATGTGAAGTTTCAAGTAACTCTGCCGTGTCGCACGGGGCTTGGAGTCCGGAGCGGCTTGTTGAATCACGTCGTACCAGTCGCCGCCCACGCCTGCCCGGGATCCGCCGGGCAGGTAGCGGCAGGCGGTCTCGACGGCGGACTGTTCGGGCACCTGATGCACCGAGTCGATCCAGTGAGCTGACCGCATTCGTCCAGCCCCGCACCCACGCATCCGACCAACTCGCCACCTGGGGCCTGGAAGTCCCCGACCCTCTCGAGGGCGACACGATCCTGATCGACGGCCAGGAGTCATCGGCAAGACCATCGTCAAGATCGCCAGGGCGCGCCGCCCGCGCACCCGCTACCGGGTGGGTTTCGGGGCCGCCCCCACCATGTTCCTGCGCTGGCTGCGGCCGGACCGCGCCTTCGACTTCGTCATCCGCAGTGGCTTCGGCGTCTGATCCAATCTGGTTCCAGGAGAGATCGGTCCTCTGCGGCCCCGCGCCCACACCGGTGCGGCAGGTGGTCACGACGGCCGGAGGAGGGCTGCTCTTCAGCGGGGTCTCCCGGCTGATCGACAGCATCCACCGCCATGAGCTACAGGACGATCTACTGAGTGCCGTACACCAGATTTGGTCCCCAGCCACGAAGTCAAAGGCCGACGCAATTGCCGAGCGTCTGCCATACGAACCTGCCGCCGAAACAGCGCATTGCGGCTGCGGGCGCGCGGGTTCACCGCCAGAGGCGACCCAGAATCTGAGATCCCGCCCGCTTTCGCGTTCGATCTGTTGCGGCTGTCCGGGACGGACACGACCTCTTGGCCGTATCGGCGGCGCAGGACCGCGCGGGAGTCCGTGTTCGCCGCCCGTCGGCTGACGGCGCCGCGGGTGTTGTGTCCGTCGACCACTGAGGTCGACGTCGTGCGCGAGTGGCTGACGTGGGCGTCGGTCGGGATGGAGGGGGTGGTCTTCAAGAGGCTGGACGACGCCTACCGCCCGCCGGTGAGGGGCTGGCAGAAATACAAGGTCCGCGAGACGAGCGAGGCGATCACCGGCTCTCTGGCCGTTCCCAGCACGCTGCTGCTCGGCAGGTACGACACCGAAGGCCGCTTTCAGTACGTCGGCCGCACCACCGCCCTCGCCCAGGCGGCAGGTGCTGCGGTCGCCGACCTGCTCGCTGCGGGGCGGCGCGGTCATCCGTGGACAGGCTGAAGCCAAGTACCAGAGAGCGGCTGCTGGAGGCGGCGGCCACGCTCACCTACCGAGACGGTGTCGGCATCGGCGTCGAGGCGCTGTGTCGGGGAGTCCATGGGAGCGGTGCTCGCCCTGACCACTGCGGCCGACCTGCCCGGGCGGGTACGGCGCGTCGTCGCTGTGAACACGTACGACTTGACCGGCGGGATCGCCCGATCCAGTCTTCTCGCCCGTGTGGTGGTCGGCGGTGTTCTCACTCCGGGGGTGGGCCATGTGGTCGCCCGGGTGGAGTCCAAGGCCGCCTTCCGCAGGATCCTGCAGGGCGGGCTGGTCGACAAGAGCGCGCTGCGGGAGGACTACGTGGACGAGCCCCTCCAGGTGGGCAGCCGCCCCGGCTACCCGGCCGTCGCCCGGGCCGTGTACCGGAGCCTGCCCAGTCTCATGGCCGCCCGCTCGCGCTACCCCGAGGTCAAGGCACCCGTCCACCTCGTCTACGGGGAGAACGACTGGTCCCGACCCTCGGACCGGCAAGCCGACAAGAAGCTGCTGTCCGCCGCCGATTTCACGCAGGCGCCGGGCGCGGGCCACTTCATCGCCTTGGAACGGCCCGATCTACTGGCCGACCTGCTGAACGCGGTGGCGTGACCGCCCCGGGAACGCCGTAGCCACCCCCGTTCGGGTGTAGTGCGGGACGGGGACCAGGTTCCACCATGTGCCTGACAGCGTCATGGCGTGCAAAGGAGCAGCGCGTGGCAGAGATTCAGATCGAGTTCGATGTTCCGGCCGAGATGCGTGACGGCACCGTGCTGCGCGCCGATGTCTACCGCCCCGGGGGCACGGGGCCGTGGCCGGTGTTGCTGAGCAGGCTGCCGTACGGCAAGCAGATGGCCCTGGCGATCGCCCTCCTCGATCCCCTGGCGGCGGCTCGGCGTGGCTTCATGGTGGTCATCCAGGACACCCGCGGCCGGTTCGCCTCCGAGGGCGCGTGGGAGCCATGGACCTACGAGGAGAGCGACGGGTACGACACCGTGCGGTGGGCTGCTGCCCTTCCTGGAGCGAACGGCGCCGTCGGCATGATCGGCGCCAGCTACTTCGGCAACACGCAGTGGATGGCGGCGCTGTCCAAGCCGCCGGAGCTGAAGGCGATCGCGCCGATGGTCACCTGGTCCGACCCGGACGACGGGCTGTGGACGCGCGGCGGCGCGATCGAGCTCGGCATCACCGCGCCCTGGTCCCTCATGATGGGCGCCGACGCGCTGATGCGCCGGCACAGCGCCGACCCCGCCGCGCTCGGCGGCAGCCTCGTCGGCCTCGTACAGGACCTCGACATCCTGGCCGACGGCGGTTACGGCGAACTGCCCGCCGGGCGGTTTCCCGCGTTCGCCCGGCACGACCTTCCCGAGCTGGGCTACGAAAGGTCCCGACGGGAGCCCGAGTGGGCGCGTTCCTCCCGTGTCGCGGGTCGGCACGACGAGGTCGACCTGCCCACCTTCCAGGTCGGCGGCTGGTACGACATCTTCACCCAGGGCACACTCGACAACTTCACCGCCATGCGCCGCGCCGGCCGGTCCGCCACGCTGATCATGGGTCCGTGGAGTCACGCCAACCAGCAGCACGTCATCGGCGACGTCAACTTCGGGTTCAGCGCGAACTCCGCCTTCATGGGCATGCGTGGACCCCTGAACGGCCTCCAGCTCGACTGGTTCCAGCGCACGATCGGCGACGGCGAGGCTCTGGAGCCGGACACGGGCAACGTGCTGCTGTTCGTCATGGGCGTCAACCAGTGGCGCGAGGAGACGGAGTGGCCACTGTCGCGGGCCGTGGACACGGACTTCCACCTGCGCGCGGACGGACGCCTGACGCAGGAGCCGCCCGCTGTCGCCGAGCAGGCCGAGGAGTTCACCTACGATCCGGCGGATCCCGTGCCCACCACCGGCGGCGCGCTGCTGATGACCGACGAGTTCCGTCCCGGGCCCCTCGACCAGAGGGACGTGGAGGCGCGCGAGGACGTCCTGGTCTTCACCACCGAACCCCTCGCCGAGGACGTCGAGGTGACCGGCCGCGTCAAGGCCGTGCTCTTCGCCGCCACGGACGGGCCCTCGACCGACTGGGTGGCACGGCTGTGTGACGTCGACGAGAACGGCGTCTCCCGCAATGTGGCCGACGGCATCGTGCGGGTGCGCGCGGCGACACCGGGCGAGCCGGCCGAGCACGTCGTGGACCTGTGGTCGACCAGCATCGTCTTCCGTGCCGGTCACCGGATACGGGTCCAGATCACCTCCAGCAACTTCCCCCGCTGGGACCGCAACCTCAACACGGGCGAACCCGAGGAGAGCGCGACCACGGCCCGAGTGGCCCGCCAGCACGTCTTCCACGACCCCACCCGGCCCTCCCGCATCGTCCTGCCGGTGGTCCCGGGCTGACAGGTAGCGGCGGCGGAGTCGGCCGAGTGGTTGCGTCACTGAGCAGAAACCAGGACCGCGGCCGCGGTTGCACCCCGGATCGGCGACGCACGATCACCTTCATCCGCACCGTCCGGTGCGGGGCGGGGTACGAGGGAGCCAGGACCGGCTCGGCGGGGACGGAGCCCGATGTCAGAAGCGGCCTTGCCGGCCACACACCTTTCTGTACGGCGCGTCGGATACGTGCGTGTTCCATTCCGCTCTCGTGAGGTCGATGTTGCCCGCGCGGGCGCAGATCTGGGCCACGGCGCGGCTCGGGTCGACCGTGTAGCGGCGGAGGGGGACGTGGCTTCCGGCAACGAGGAGAGTGGCGTTGTCCGGGCTGAAGGCGAGGGAGGTGATCGGCTCGCCGGGGGTGGGGAGGGGGCCCAGGAGCTGTTGGGTGGTGATGTCCCAGAGCTTGATGGTGCCGGCGTCGCCGCCGACGGCGAGGGTGTGGCCGTCGAGGCTGAGGGCCAGGGCGCTCACCGCTTCGGGGGTGTTGCCGAGCGGGGCCGGGAAGACATTGGGCAGGACGCCCGCGCGGCGGCGCAGGTCACCGTCCCACAGGGCGACGCGGCCGGTACGGTCGCCCGCCGCCAAACGGCTGCCGTCGGGGCTGAACGCCAGCGCGCTGATGCGGTCGCCCTGGACCAGGTCCAGCGCGCCGATGCTGCCGGTGGCCTTGCGGGCCACCCGGTTGTCGCCGACGACCAGTTCCGTGCGGGGGCTGAGCGCGAGGCGGGAGCTGACCAGGCCGGAGCCGGTGAGTGACTCCGTCCGTCGGCGGGTGGTGGTGTCCCACATCTCGTTCGCGGGTTCGCCGCCGGGCGGGGTGCGGGTGGTGAAGAGAATACGGCCGTCGGGGGTAAGAGCGAGCGCGGTCACCGCCGTGCCGGACCGGGTCGAACCCACGTCCAGCGTGCTCTGTTCCCGGTCGCGGGTCAGGTCCCAGACGGTGAACCACTGTGACACGGCCCGCCCGCCGGGCGCGGTGACGCCGTAGACCAACCGGCTGCTGTCGGGGCTGAACGCCATTCGGGCGGCGGTGTCCGGGGGCGCGAGCGGCGTCCCGCCCCGTCCGCCAGCGGCGGCGACCGGCGAGGGTCGGCGCGGCAGTGTGCGGACGAGCCGGCCGTTGTCGGTGGCGCGCAATTCGAAGACGTGGCCGTCGGTCGCGCGTCGGGCGGTGACAAATCGACGGCCGTCCGGGCTGATGAGAACGGCGTCCATGGGGTGGTCACACCAAGCGGCGGTGACAGTGGTCGTCAGGTCGAGGGTGTGGACGGTACCGCCCTCCAGGTAGCGCAGCACCGGCAGGCCAGGGTCCCAGGCGAGGCCGCCGTGCGGGTGCTGGTTGTCGAGGGCGTGCCGAAGGACGGGGGCGGCCGGGGTGGACAGCCGCCAGACCCGGATCTCGTCGGCGGAGCCCGCCGTCGCCAGGAACTGTCCGTCCCGGCTGAAGGAGGCGTACCGCACCCCCGGGTCACGGACCTCGGCGACCCGGACGCCGGTACGGACGTCCCACACCCGCACCCGGTCCCCGGCAACGACGGCGAACCGTCCGTCGGCCCCGAACACCACCGCCGAGTCAGCATCGCAGACCCCTTGGTCCCGCTCCCACTCCCCGTGCGGCGCCCGCCCTCCGCCGACCTCCCAAACTTGCGGCACCTTCCCCGTCGGGCAGACCGCGACCAGCCGGTCGTCACCGCTCGGCGCCACGTTGGCAGGGGTCGCCCCCCGCGTCTCGAACAGCACGGCACCATCGGCCACGGCCCGCACGCGTACGAGGTCCGCGCCGGAGTCGGAGCCGGCACCCGAGCCGCCGTCGTCCACACCGGGTTCGCCCATCACGAAACTGCGCCCACTCGACCCGAAAGCGATATCCTTCCGCCCCGGCGCCGACGGCGCACCCCCCGTCCACCGGCCCGCCCTCCTGTCCCACAGTCGTACGTGCCCGTCCCCGCTCGCGCCCGAGATCGCCAGGACACGGGCGTCGGGGCCCACGGCCAGGACCTCGCCCTCGGGAAGGCGGCCAGAGCCGGTGCTGCGGCGGGTGCCGAGGTCCCAGGTCTGCCAGGCTCGGTCGTCGACACTGAGGAGGGTGCGACCGGAGTCTGCGAAAAAGCGCTGGGATCGGAACCCGGAGGCCGGGTCGCTGAAGGAGTCGGACTCGGGCTGGAGGAGGGAGCCGAGGAGGACGCGGCGGGTCTCCGGGAGCGGGGCGATGCGCCAGGCGGCGACGCTGAGGAGGAGAGCGGCGCGGGGGTCGGTGGTGCGCAGTCCGTCGGCGACGGCGGCGATCCGCCGAGCGGAGTGCTCCGTGCGCTGCCGCTGGTTGTGGTCGTGCTGCCGCCAGGCGGCCAGGCCGGTGACCAGCGCCACCGCGAGGACGGCCGAGAGGGCGCCGACGAGTTGGCGGGACCGCCGGGTGGAGCGGGCGGCGGCCCGCCTCTCTGCCTCGCGGGCTTCGCACGCGGCGGTGAGGAAGGACCGTTCCGCCGCCCCCAGGGCGGGGTGGTTGTCGTGGCCGGGAAACATCTCCTCGGCACGGGCCAGACGGGTGCCCCTGTAGAGGGTGCCGGCGTCGCGGTCGTGCTCCAGCCAGGCGCGGACGGCTTCGGTGAGCTGCCGGTGATGGCGCAGTCGTTCGCGGTCCTGCTCGACCCAGCCGTGCAGCCGGGGCCAGCAGGTGATCAGTACCTCGTGGGCGAACCGGACTCCCTCGTCGTCGACGGTCAGCAGGCGGGCCTGGGCCAGCCGCTCCACCACGACCGGTGTCTCGGAGTGCGTGCACTCCCGGAGTTCGGCCCGGGTGAACGGGCGCCCTGTGTCGACGGTGCCCCTCCCCGGCTCGACCAGCCGCAGCAGCAGCAGCCGGGCGACGGCGGCCTGGGATGCGGACAGTTGCCCGTACACCTCCTCGGCGGTCGTCGCGATCGCGCCACTCAGCCCGCCCGCCGCCTCGTACGCGGCGGTCGTCAGCATGCGGCCCTTGCGCCGCCGCCAGGTCTCCAGCAGGGCGTGCGAGAGCATCGGCAGCGCGCCGGGACGGTCGAGCACCTCTTCGACGATCGTCGTGGCCAGCGACCGCTCCACCAGGACGCCGGCCACCAGCGCGGGCTTCACCACCGCGTCCCGCAGTTCGTCCGCGGTCATCGGGCCGACCGCCAGCCCGGCGCGGCGCAGCGCGTCCGCCAGCTCCGGGTGGTGGACGCAGCGCCGGTGGAAGTCGGCGCGCACGGCGATGACCACCCGTAGCCGGAACGCGGGGTCGCGGGCGGTCAGCAGCAGCTCGATGAAGCGGGCGCGCTCCGCCTCGTCCTGGCACAGGGTGAAGACCTCCTCGAACTGGTCCACCACCACCCAGCGCTCCGGCTCGCCCTCCGCCGGTGTCAGCAGATGCCCGTACGTCTCGGCCGGCCGGGCTCCGGGCGTGAGGACGCGCACCGCACCCTCGCTTCCTGCCATCTCCTTCCTGACACGCGGGAGGAACCCGGCCCGTAGCAGCGAGGACTTGCCACTACCGGAGGCGCCCAGCACCGCCGCGAACCGGTGCACGGACACGAGCCGGCAGAGCTCAGTCAGGGCCCGGTCACGGCCGAAGAACAGCTCGTGGTCGTCCGGTTCGAACCGGGCGAGGCCCCGGTACGGCGCCGGCCCGTCCCCTTCGTCGGGGACGAGAGCGGCAGCGACCGCCGCCTCGGCCTCCTTCCACCGCGTCTCCCACTCGCCGGGGTCGCCCCCGCAGGCACGCGCATATCCCTTGACCACGGCGTGCGACGGCAGCCGCTCCCCGGCGGCCGCCTGTGACAGCGTCGTCGCGGAAAACCCCGCCTCCTGAGCCATGGCCCGATACGACGGGCTGCCGGCCGTCCTGCGCAACTCCCGTAATGCATGGGCGAGTTGCTGCACAGGGCCGGCAGCCGGGTCAACGGGTCTCTCGGGACGTCCCATAGGTCCACCCATTCACACTGAACATCGGACGAAAACGATCTTCACTGCGCACCCCCATCAAAATAGCTTGTACTTTCAAGTATCGGCACTCTGGCCGCACGGAGTGTGGTGTTGATGACAACCGCGGGACACGCCGCCGAACAACCGACCACCCCTCACCCGGATTGATTGCCCTGGTGGAATCAGGTGTGGATCAACTCTCCACTTGCCAGCGTCTGTTGCGCCGATCCGGATCACCGGCACACCCCGCGTAGCGAGTGGAGAAAACGCTGATGTCCCACGCAGTCATGAGCCGCGGCAAGAACCGCGGCACGTCCCTTCTCGGCCGATTCGGCCGTGCCGCAGTCGTCGCGGTCAGCGCCGCCGCGCTGCTCATCGGTATGACGAGCAGTGCCCACGCCGGCGTACTGACTCCCCTGCCCGAGAGCACCACCCCGTTCCAGAGGACGTTCCAGCCGGTCTTCGACTACGACTCGGACGGCTGTCTCCCGGTCGCCGCCATCGACATCAACGGCAAGCTCAACGGCGGTCTCGACGACAGCGGATCCGTCACCGGCCAGTGCCGCTCGGGCCACCTCGGCAACGCCAACACGTACTCGCGGGCCAAGTGCAACAACGGCTGGTGCGCGATCATCTACACCCTTTATTTCGAGAAGGACATGAGCTGCCGCGACTGCACGCGAACGTCGCACCGCCATGACTGGGAGTCGGCGGTGATCTGGGTGCGGCAGGGCTCGGGCACGCCCTCGTACGCGTCCGTCTCCCATCACGGCGACTACACGACCTCGCAGTTCAGCGCGGTCCCGAGGGACGGGGTCCGCCTCAAGGTCGTCTACCACAAGGAGGGCAACTTGTGGGACACCCACTCGTTCCGCTTCGCCAGGGCGGGCGAGGTGGCGGAGGCCTGGGGCGACGGCGGCTGGGACTTCCCGCGCCTGGTGACCTGGACCAGGTTCCCGGCCGGCAACAACGGCGTGAACCTCCAGGACCGCATGCAGAACGCCACGTGGGGCGACGCGAACTTCCCGCTGAAGGACGGCCGCTTCAACGACGAGCTCAGCAGGGCCAAGAAGCAGGCCGCCGCCGGCATCCCCTTCGACCCGTACGGCGGCGGCTGACGGCACACGGACGGCCCGCCGGGTTCCTCCGCACCCGGCGGGCCGGTCGTGCGTATCCCCTCGCACCGTTCCACGGTGAAGGTCCAGACGCCTGCGCAACAGGGCTCTCCGGCTCAGTCCAGGGATATGACGACCGACTTTGTCTTGCAGTACCGTCAACGCAGTGCCCTGGTCGAGCCGGGATTCGCCCGATCTCGAAACTGACGTGACGGCGAACAGCACTGATCCCCAAGCCTCGGTGGCGACGCGGACCGTGCCGAGCCGGCCCTATCGCTCCTGCAAGGGCGGAAGGCTGAGGATCACGCCGAGGGTCCTGTTGCGCGATTCACGGGACTTATCGCTGCCCTCTACAGAGGCTTACCTGTCCGTGCAGGAGGGGAGGCCGCTCTTCGTCAGCCGCGGAGATCCCGCCGACGGCCCAGGCGTGCAGCAGGGTCTTGCGCGCGGCGTAGGCGCGGGTGGGACCCTGGGCGGCCTTGCGGGCGAAAGCGGTCGCCTCGGCCAGCAGGCACGCGGCGGCGGTATCGGCGTCGCCGCCAGCTAAAGGATCCCGCTGCACACAGTGGGCGGAAACCTCGCCGCTATCCGTTGTGGTGTGCCCGGTCATGCTTCGAGCACTACTGCGAGTCCCTGGCCGACGCCGATGCAGATGGCGGCGACGCCGATACCGCCGCCGCGTGCAGAAAGTGCGTGTGCGAGGTGTCCGACGATGCGTCCTCCGGAGGCGCCGAGGGGGTGGCCGATGGCGATGGCGCCGCCGTCGACGTTCACCTTCTGGGGATCGAGTTCGGGCCAGAGCCGCATGCAGGCGATGCTCTGGGCGGCGTATGCCTCGTTGAGTTCGACGAGGTCGACGTCCGACCAGGTTCTGCCGGCGCGGGCGAGGGCGCGGTTGGCTGCCTCCACCGGGGTGATGCCGAAGACGTCCGGGGCGTTGCCGGCCACTCCTCGTCCGGTGATGCGGGCCAGGGGTTGTGCTCCGGGCAGTGCGTTCTCGGCTCCGAGCAGTACTGCGGAGGCACCGTCGTTGAGGGGAGAGGAGTTGCCCGCTGTGACGCTTCCGTTCGCGAGGAATGCCGGCTTGAGCGCGGCAGGGGCGGCCATGCTCGTGTCGTCGCGGATGCCCTCGTCGCGGTCGAGGTGGACACCGGGCACACCGATGATCTCTGCCGCGTAGGCGCCGTCGGCGAATGCGCGTGCCGCGTTCTGATGGCTGCGCAGGGCGAAGGCGTCCTGCTCCTCGCGAGCTCCTTTCGCCGGTGCTGTGCGGCGGTGTCCAGCGTGTTCATGTGCTGTCGGTCCCGGCGCGGCGTGCCCATGACTGGGCGACTTCGAAACGAGGGTCATCATCGCCTCAGCTGTCGTAGTCAACGGTCACCATCTCGGAGACCGGGTAGGCCTGGCAGGTCAGGACGTAGCCGGCGTCGCGCGTTCAGACGAGCTTCGACCAGTTCACCAACCTGGTCGACGACGCACAAGCCGGCAAGCTGGACGGCATCGCACTGCCCTGGCCTCACCGCCGACTGCCGTGCAGGGTCGGGGGCCACTTACATCCCAGCAGACCGGTCGCCGAACGCGTCGTGGAGATAAGGGCCCTGAACTCCCTCCACGACGATCACCTCACGCACCGCGACCTGCTACTGCAGGTCGCCGCACTCCACCAGACCTCCCGCACCCGATCCACGTCATGGGCCAACCTACAAACACGAACGCCGCCGCAAACCAGAGCCGAGCGGTCTGCTAGAGATGACCGGCCGCGAAGCCCTGAGCGCGGAACTGAACCCGCTCCGCGCACCGACGTCGCCCAAACACCTGGTGGAGCACCACCACGACTGCTGCGCGAGATCGGCATGACTCACTTGCAGATAAGGTGGACGAAGCCATCGAGACCCGATCGGCTAGGCCTGGAACACGCCGGATTGCTTGATTGATCATGGTGCCAACCATCCTCGGCATGTGACAACTAACGTCTGTGGTCACAACGGGCTAACGCCGCACCCGAGGCATCCCCAGGCCGATCCACGAGATGATCTCGCGTTGGATCTCGTTGTTGCCGCCGCCGAAGGTGAAGATGACGGCCGAGCGGTAACCGCGTTCGAGTTCGCCGTGGAGGACCGCGCCCGCGGAGCCGTCCTTGAGGGCGCCGGCGGTGGCGACGATCTCCATGAGCCAGGCGTAGGCGTCGCGGCGGGCCTCGGAGCCGTAGACCTTGACGGCGGAGGCGTCCTGCGGGGTGAGAGTGCCCTCCTGGACGGCGCTGACCATGCGCCAGTTGAGGAGTTTGAGGGCGTCGAGCTTGGTGTGGGTCTGGGCGAGGCGGCGGCGGACCCAGGGCAGGTCGATGACGCGGCGGCCGTCGGCGAGCTTGGTCTCCATGGCCCAGCGCTGGACGTTGTGCAGGGAGCGGATCGCCATGGTGCCGTGGGCGGCGAGGGTGACGCGTTCGTGGTTGAGCTGGTTGGTGATCAGGCGCCAGCCCTTGTTCTCCTCGCCGACGCGGCGGGAGACGGGGACGCGGATGTTCTCGTAGTAGCTGGCGGTGGTGTCGTGCGAGGCGAGGGTGTTGATGAGGGTGCAGGAGTAGCCGGGTTCCGTGGTCGGGACGAGGAGCATGGTGATGCCCTTGTGGGGCGGGGCGTCGGGGTCCGTGCGGACCGCGAGCCACACCCAGTCGGCCGTGTCGCCGTTGGTCGTCCAGATCTTCTGGCCGTTGACGACGTACTCGTCGCCGTCCCGCACCGCGCGCGTCTTCAGCGAGGCCAGGTCCGTACCGGCGTCGGGCTCGCTGTAGCCGATGGCGAAGTCGATCTCACCGGAGAGGACGCGCGGCAGGAAGTACGACTTCTGCTCCTCGGTGCCGTACTGCATGATCGTCGGGCCGACGGTGTTGAGCGCCATCAGCGGCAGCGGGACGCCGGCCTGGGCGGCCTCGTCGAAGAAGATGAACTGTTCGATGGCGGTCAGGCCGCGTCCGCCGTACTCCTTGGGCCACCCCACGCCGAGCCAGCCGTCCGTACCGAGACGGCGGATGGTCTCGCGGTAGAACCGCTTCTGCGCCGCCGGGTCGGCATGGCGGGTGTAGGAGCCCGCCGGGACCAACTCGGTGAAGTAGGCACGTAGTTCGGTGCGCAACCGCTGCTGCTCGGGCGTGTATTCGAGGTGCACGGCGCCTCCAGGCTCCCCAAGGCCGACCTGACGGCGCACACGCTAGAACGTGTTCCAGTAATTGGGAACAGGCGGGAGCGGGACCCTTTCCCCGCGCCCGGGACTCAGCGGAGGGTGGCGAGGAAGTCCGTGCAGGCCTGGGCGCACTCGCGGCAGGCCTTGGCACCGTCCTCGGCGCCGGGGGAATCGTCGAAGACACGCGCGCATTCCAGGGCCACGGTTCGGCACCACTCCACCTGGAGGCGAATGCCGGCCTCGTCGAGGTTCGCCTCCTCGGACAGCACCCTGCACGTGGCGTCGCACACCTCCGCGCACATGATGCCCTTGCGTCGCATCTGTTCCTGGCCTTCGGGCCCGTCCGGATCGGCGAGGCTCGCCCGCAGCGCGCAGGCCCGCGCACATTCGGTGCAGGCCTGCGCACACGCGAAGCGGTCCTCGAGGAACCGGATGAGCTCCTGTTGGGATGTCGTCATCGAGGTCACGACGGGCGGGTAGCCGGAGGAGATCCGACCAAACACCGCGGGGCCGCATCCGCCCGCACACGGTCCGCCGGGTTCCGTTTTCCCTGCCGCAGGACAGGGCACCCGTCCGCTCCCGACCCGCTCGGTCGAAAATGGGGTCGGTTTACTCGACCTATTGGGGGTATTCATCCCATATGAACATGGAATGGACTGATATAGCCGCAGAACGAAGCGTCCTGGGCGGTATCGCACCGTTCCTGGCCGGCGTCGTGGTGGTGGCCATGCTCATCGGCGCACTCTGGTTGGGCGCCCGCGTACGCGCCCGTGAGCCGCGCCGGCCGCGCCCCGACGAGCAGCCCCGGATCCCCGAGGGCGGCCCTGTCCATGAGGAGCAGCTGAGCCGCGAACCGGACGAGATCCCCAAGAGCGACTACCGGCTGACACCGTACGAGGTGCACGGCAACCAGGGGACCCGGCCGAGCCCGGAGAAGAAGCGGCCGCGCTGGGGCAAGAACAGCAGTGGCGGCTTCGGCAGTGGCGGCCTCGGCGCCCATTGACATCCGCGCACGGCTGAGGGCCGTCCCCCGAGACGGGGGACGGCCCTCAGCCGTGCGGTCGCGCACCGGCGCGGTCACGCGATGTGACCCGTCAGAGGCCGGCGTCCAGCGGCAGGCCCGTGTAGTTCTCGGCGAGTTCGGCCGCCGCGTGGCGCGAGGTGGCGACGCGGTCGAGCTGGGAGAGCTGGAGCCGCGTCTCGAACGGGGACTGGTCCGGGTCGGCATGGAGGGTCGTGGTCATGAAGTAGGAGAAGTGCTCGGCCCGCCAGACCCGGCGCAGACAGGTGTCGGAGTAGGCGTCGAGCAGTTCGGTCGAGCCGGTCTCCTTGAGCCGGGCGAAGGCGCGGGCCAGCACGATGACATCGGTGGCGGCCAGGTTGAGCCCCTTGGCGCCGGTCGGCGGCACGATGTGGGCGGCGTCACCGGCCAGGAAGACCCGGCCGTAGCGCATCGGCTCGGTGACGTGGCTGCGCATCGGCAGGACGGCCTTGGAGGTGATGGGCCCGCGCTTGAGCCGCCAGCCGGGGTTCGCGGTCAGCGCGAAACGGGCGTCCAGCTCGTCCCAGATCTCGTCGTCGGACCAGTCTGCCGGGTCGGTGCCGTTCGGGACCTGGAGGTAGAGGCGGCTCACGGACGGCGACCGCATGCTCGCCAGCGCGAAGCCGCGCTCGGAGTGGGCGTAGATCAGTTCGTCGTAGACGGGCGGGGCGTCGGCGAGGATGCCCAGCCAGGAGTAGGGGTACGTCCGCTCGTACGTCGTCCGAACGCCGTCCGGCACCGCCCCCCGGGCCACGCCGTGGAAGCCGTCGCAGCCGACCACGTAGTCGCAGGTCAGGGTCTGCTCGCGCCCCTCGTGGGTGTACCGGATCCGCGGGCGATCACTGTCCGCACCCTCCACCGCGTGCACCTCGGCCTCGAACAGCAGGGGTCCGCCGTCGGCGAGCTGGAGGGCGATGAGGTCCTTGACGACCTCGGTCTGGGCGTAGACCCACACCCGGCGCCCGCCGGTCAGCTCGGGGAAGTCGACGCGGTGGGCGCGGCCGTCGAAGCGCAGCTCGATGCCGTCGTGGGGGATGCCCTCGGCGTCCAGTCTGGTCCCCGCGCCGGCGGAGCGCAGGACGTCGACGGTGGCCTGCTCCAGGATTCCGGCGCGCTGGCGCTGCTCGACGTAGGCGCGGTCCTTGCGTTCCAGAACCACACTGTCGATTCCCGCGTTGTGCAGCAGACGGGCCAGCAGCAGCCCCGCCGGGCCGCCGCCGATGATGCCGACAGTGGTGTGCATTGAGTACTCCTCGTCGTTGAGGACGAGCCGCGTCCCGGCCCCGGGCGAGCCGACCCTGTTCGTCTGGTGAAATTCATTTCACAAATCTGTCCACATGAGTCTGCGCCCGGTCTGCCCGCCTGTCAACGGTCACACTCGCCCAGAGGGTCGGGCGGACAGTCGGGTTCCGTCCGTCGAGGAGCGAACGGGAGGATCAGTCGGCGAACGGGAGGATCAGTCGAGGAAGTGGAAACCGGGACGGGGATGCATCAGGAAGTCGTGGTGCGAGATGTTCCACGCGTACGCGCCCGCGAGGGCGAAGGCCACCCGGTCCCCCGCCCTGAGCCCCGGCGCGTGGACGTTGCGGGCGAGCAGGTCCTTCGGCGTGCACAGCTGTCCGGTGAGGCTGACGTACTTCCCCTCGGCCGCCGGGCGCGGCCACGGATACGGCCACTCCCCCGTCGCCAGCACCGAGCACGGCTGGTCGTGCCCCTTGGTCGCCGGGGTGCGCAGATGGTGGGTGCCGCCCCGGACCACGGCGAACTCCTCGCCGTGGCTGTGCTTCACGTCCAGCACCTCGGTGGCGTACCAGCCGCAGTACGCGGTGAGCGCCCGCCCGGGTTCGATGCGCAGCGTCAGTTCGGGGTGGGCGGCGGTGAGTCGGGCGAGGCCCTCGCCGTACGTCTTCCAGTCGAAGCGGCTCTCGGGGAGCGCGTAGTCGACGGCCATACCGCCGCCGACGTTCACCTCGGCGAGCGGCACGCCCAGGCCCGTCGCCCACTCCACGATCGAGCGGGCGACGGAGAGCTGTTCGGGTGCGTCGAGTCCGCTCGCCAAGTGGGCGTGGACTCCGAGCAGTTCGAGGTGCGGGTACGTGCCGTCCGTGAGGGGGCGGAGCACGTCCGGCGCCTGCGAGGGGTCCAGGCCGAACGGGGTGGGCCGTCCGCCCATCGCGAGCGAGCTGCCCGCCAGTGAACCGTCCGCCACCGCGAGGTTGAAGCGGAGCAGCACCCCGACCCGCGTGGCCGGTGCCGCCTGACGTGTCAGCTCGGCGAGCATGCGCAGGTCGTGCTCGCTCTCGACGTGGAAGCGTTCGACGCCCTGCTCCAGGGCGGCCCGGATCTCGTCCGGAGTCTTTCCGGGGCCGCCGAACGCCAGCGGACGGCCCGGTACGGCCTTGGCGACGTGGGCGAGTTCGCCGCCGGAGGACACCTCGTAGCCGTCGACGTAGGGGCCGAGCGCGGCGAGGATCTCCGGCTCGGGGTTGGCCTTGGCGGCGTAGTACAGCTCGACCCGTTCGGGGAGGGCGGCGCGCACCTGTGCGGCGTGTTCGCGCAGGGCTGTCACGTCGTAGACGTACGCGGGGAGTTCGGCGGGCGTCAGAGACAGGACGCGGTCGCGTACGGCGGGGGTCGGGTGGGTCATGGAAGGCTCCTGGCTCGTCGAGGGCTCCGGGCTCGGCAACGGCTCGTGGCTGGGCACGGCTCATGGCTTATGGCTCATGGCTCAGCAGCGGCTTATGGCTCGTGGCTCATCGAGGGCTCCAGCGGAGGACGTCCTCGGCCAGGGGTGAGGGCAGGCGGACGTAGCCGGCCTCGCGGTCGGCCTTGCGCTCCCAGCGGGTGAGCAGGTTGGTCTTGGCCGGCAGCGGGACCCCGGCGAGGAGGGCGGAGAGGCGGGGCGGGCAGCCCTCCTCGTCGGCGTAGGCCCGAAGGGTCGCGCGGACCGCCGCCCACAGGTCGGCCTCAATCTCGGGGTGCAGGTCGGCGAGGGCGGCGAGCAGCTCGGCGACGTGATTGACGAGCAGGCAGTACACGACGCGGTCCCAGCCGCGCTGGGCGTCGTACGACATCGGGCCGGCGACCTCGGGCGGCAGCGCGGCGAGGGTGTCGGTGTGATGGTCGGGGACCAGCTTGGTGCCCTCCAGGTCACGGAAGAGGACCTGGGCGGGCATACCGTCGGTGTCGACGCAGATCAGGACGTTCTGGAGGTGGGGTTCCAGGACGAGGCCGTGGTCGAAGTAGGCGGACAGCACGGGCGGGACGAGGAGGCGGAGGTAGGCCTTCCACCAGTTCAGGGCGGTCTCGGGGCCCGCGCCGTCGAGGAGGCGGGAGATGTGGGCGGCGCTGGTCGGGTACTCGTCGGCGACGGCGGCCGCGAGCAGCGGGGTCGTGCCGGGCAGCAGCCGTCGGGACAGGCCTTCGCGGACGATCACGCCGAAGCCTTCGAGGAGGGCGCGGTCGGGGGTGCCGTCGGGGCCGGGGACGGCGAGGCTGCGGTAGGCGGGTTCGCGGAGCATCGCGCTGCCGGGGAAGCGGGTCTCCAGGTCGGCGAGGGCCGGGGCGAGGAGACGGGTGAGGGCGACGGCGCCGGAGAGTTCGTAACTGGCGTTCTTGCGCAGGCAGTTGGTGATGCGGACGTTGAGGCTGAACTTCAGGAAGGAGTCGCCGTCGAAGAGGGTGCGGACGGAGGCGGTGGCCGCGTACTCCCGGCCGCCGGGGCCGAGGTCGAGGATGTCGCCGCGGCCGAGAGCCTCGCGCAGCAGCCGGTGTTCGCGCAGCATCTCGTACTGCCAGGGGTGGGCGGGCAGCAGCCGGTAGCCCTCGGGGACGTCGCCGTGTTCCCGGTCGAGCACGGCGGTGGCGCCCGCCTCCGCGCTCTCCTCCGCGATCAGATGGTCGCGGACGGCGAGGTAGCGCAGCGGGAAGGTGGCGCCGGCCTCGGGGGCGTACGACTGCCAGGCGTCCGCGTCCCCCGTGCGGGCCTTGGGGGTGGGGTGGAAGCGGTGGCCGAACAGCAGGGACTGCTCGGAGGCGAGGTAGTCCGGCAGCCCGTGCGGGGCGGTGGTGGTGTCAGGGGCGAGCGCGGTGGTCTCGCGGGCGGCGAGCGCGGTGGCGAGGGTGCGGTGGCTGGAGTCGACCTGGTGCAGGAACTCGTCGTTGCGGACGCCGGTGCGCAGTGACAGCTCGTCGTGCGTGTACTCGGCGAGGCGACGCCAGTCGAGTTCCGTCCAGCCGGTCTCGGACTGTTCCTGGACGGGGCCGGTGAAGCGGTGGGCGCCCAGCAGGGACGTACGGCGCAGCGCCACACGGAGGAGGAGGCCGCGGCGGGGCAGGCGGAGCAGGAGGCGACCGTCGATGACGGCGGTCTGGTGTTCGGGGCCGGACACCTCGCGCAGCAGGCAGTTGAGGAGGGTGTGGACCACCGCGTCGTCGGCGGTGGGCAGGTGGGTGGTACCGAGCGAGTCGGTGAGCGGGGGCATTCAGTGGCTCCAGCGGGTACGCGGACGTGGGGGTAGGAGAGTCGCGAAGACGGTGAGGGCGGCTATGCCGCCGCCTATCAGCACCGGCGCGGTGGGTCCGAACCGGGCGCTGCCCACGGCGGCGGTCACCCCGGCGGCGACGGCGCCGGCCTTGGAGAAGAACTCCAGCGAGCCGAACATCCCGCCGGGGGCGCGGCCCCGGGCACAGTCGGCGGCCAGGACCGACAGGCCGACCATGCCGAGGGTGAGGCCCGCGCCGAGCAGCAGCCGTACGGCGATGAGCGTGGAGAGGGTGTCGGCGACGCCGTGTCCCGCCAGGCCGAGGGCGATCAGCGCGAAGCCGAGGGCCATGCCGTGCCGGGGGCGGCTGTGGAGGGCGCGGTGCACCGCCATCGCCGTGATCAGGTAGCAGAGGTGCGGCAGGGCGAACAGCAGGCCGGAGAGGGCGGCGGAGGCGCCGGGGAGGCGTTCCTCGACGAGGGATATCAGGTAGGGGAAGGAGATGACCGTGGAGAACACGAAGGCGAACTCCAGCGCGTAGAGCCTGCGCAGCGCGGCCGTGGGGGCGAGGTCGGCGGTCTCCGTCTCGCGCTGTTCGGTTTCGCCGGTCTCGCCGGTCTCGCCGGTCGAGGCCGGTTCGGGCAGGGCGGCCAGCAGCAGGGCGGCGGCGAGCGGGAGCAGCGCGAGGAGGGCGTACTGGCGGTGCGGGGACATCCACGGCGCCAGCGCGCCGACGACGATCGGCGCGAGGACGAGGGCGGCCCGCGCGCTGCCCTGCATGAGGGTCAGCGCCCTCGACAGCCGCGGCCCCTCCAGGGCGGCGCCGAGATAGCCGTTGGAGGCGGCGAACGTGCCGCCGAGGATGCCCTGGAGCACCAGCGCCACCGTGAACATGGTGAGCGAGTCGGCCCAGCCGGCGAGCAGGAAGGACAGGGCGAGGCCCAACTGGGCCCGCAGCAAGAGCCGTTTACGCCCGAAGCGGTCGGCGAGCCGCCCCCACAGGGGTGCCGCGACCGCGCTGAACACGGTGGGCATCACATACAGCACCCCCGCCCAGCGGGCTGCCCCGTCGCCGAGTCCGGGCAGTATCTCGGTGAAGTACGGCGGCAGGCCCAGCGCGGCGAACGACGCCACGAAGTAGCAGGCGGCCACGGCGTGCACCTGACGGCGGCCGAACGCGGGGCGCGACAGCGCGAGCGCCTCGGCGGTCATTCCGAACCACCCTCCCGGAGCAGGTAGTTGGGCCCGGTGGTGTAGTGCTTGTTGATGTCGGTGGCGCCCGACCGCTCCTTGCTGAGCAGGGTCCCGGCGGTCACCATCGCCTTCACCGGCAGCTCGGGCGCGGTCAGCACCCGTTCACGCAGGACGGCCGCCGCGTCACCGCCGAGGCGGTCGACGGCCTCGGTGAGCCGGTCCCGTACGAGGTCCAGCAGCTCCGGCAGCGGGGCGCGGCCGTGCCGGGCGAGCCCGAACGCGTAGGCGCCCGCGCACAGATGGACGGTGATGGTGGTGAACACGTCGGCCACCGCCCGGTCGTCGGGGCCGAAGGTCCGCGTGTCGTCGAAGCCCCAGCCGCCACCGCCGTCCCCGAGCTTGGCGGACAGGCGGGTGCTGTTGATGCGCGGCCCGTCGTTGTCCTTCAGCAGCAGCCGCAGGTCGCCGGGCTCGGGGCCGAACACCAGGGAGACGTTCTGCTGGTGCGACTCCAGGGCGATGCCGTAGCCGAAGAGCGTGGTCTGCCAGTCGAACAGCAGGGTGAGCACGGTGTCGAGCAGGGCGGTCGGGTCGCCGCCGTGGAAACGGTCGGCGAGGTGGTCGACGACCAGTGACCCGTCGGGTGCCTCGGCGAGCAGGGCGGCCAGGGGGACGACCACACAGTCGTCGAGGTCCGTGGGGTACCTCCTGCACAGGACGGCGAGCAGTTCGTGCCCGGCGTGCGCGTACACCGTCTCGTCGGCGTGCAGCACCCGGCCCCTGAAGCGGGGCTCGCGGTCGATCACCGCCGCCAGCAGCCGCTGTCCGGCGGCGCCGTCGACGAGGGTGCCGGGCTTGATGGAGCGCTTGTTGCGCAGACCCAACGTGGCGGTGGCCAGGGGTAGTTTGAGGTGCAGCGAAGGGGCGGCGGCGGGCGCGACCGTACGCATCGACAGCGTGGGCACGACGGAGAGGTACGTCCGGTCGGCGAGCACCGCACGATCCGCGAGCCCGGCCTCGCGCAGGGCCGCGTCGAGAGGCGCGCCGACGGTCAACGGGTGGACGGGCAGGGCGACATGGGTGCGGTCGAGGTCCGTGAGACCGAGCCCGGAGGGGGTGGGCCAGCCGTCCGGGAGGGACCCGGTGACGGTGAGGGACTCCCGGGGCACGGCCAGCCACTGGAGTGCGAAGCTCGGGTGGAATTCCGGTGCATGGTGGCGTAGTTGGTCCTCGTCGAGGCCCGAGCGCCCGCGGGCGGTCGGGTAGACCGGGTGGTCGAGGCGTGCGGCGAGGGTCTCGTACGCGAGGCCGCCGCGCAGGCCGGTCCAGTCGGCGAGGTCGGTGCCGTAGAGCTCGGTGAGCCCGTCGGCCACCTCCTTTCCTGTCGCCTCGTGCAGCCGCATCGTCGCGAGCGTCTGGCGGCACTCCTCGGCGAAGGCGTCGAAGCCGTCGCGGTCGACGGGGTCGGCGAGTGCGCGTAGTGCGGCGAGCACGGTGTCGCAGGTGGTGAGGGATGTGCCGTCCGACTCCCGGACGAGCAGGGGCAGTCGTGCGGCGTACGTGTGCTGGAAGCCGTCCTCGGTGACGGGCAGACGCAGGGCGTCGTCGCCGTCGGTGGTGAGCAGGCGGAGCCAGGGGCCGTCCGGGTGGTCGACGAGGGTGCTGCGGGTGCGCAGGCCGACGACGTCCTCGCGGAGCAGGGCGCCGAGCACGCGGGTGAGGAGTGCGGCTTCGGTGGTGTCGGTGGGCGCGGGCGAGGGGACGGTCACGGCGGTGTTCACGGAGGCCACGCCGGTCACGGCGGCATCTACCGGAGCGACGGCGGTCACGGCTGGATCTCCCAGCGCTGTGCGGCGAGGAAGTCCGCCACCACACGGTCGACGGTCTCCCGGTCGGTGCCGATGGCGCGGAGGACGCCGAGGTAGTCGCGGTTGGTCCGGTACAGGTCGTGGCGTTCGCCGAGCTCGCGCAACGGACGGTACGTCAGATGAACGCCGTCGAGGGCGAGTTCGGTCGCGGCGGGGGCGGCGACGAGAGTGCCCGCCCGGTCGGCGCACGGGTACTCCAGGCGGGCCGCGCCGTCGCGTCGGATGTCCAGCTCGGCGGGCAGCGGCTCGCCCAGGTGGGTGCGGAGGATGTGCTCGAAGAGCGGGAGGTCGAGGAGCTGGGCGAGGAGCAGGTCGCACTGGTCGCCGATGGCACGGTAGTTGACCTCGATGATGCGGGCCCGGCCGTCGTGCACGACGAACTCGGTGTGGCAGGCACCGAATCCGACGCCCAGCGCGTCGAGTTGGGCGAGGATCTGCGCGACGACCGGCTCGGGGTGGGCCGGGACGAAGCCGAGCCGCTCCTCGATGAAGTACGGCGGCGGGGACAACTCGGTGTGGAAGCCGCCGAGCACGTGCCGGACGTGGCCGTCACCGAGGGTCTCCAAGGTGTACAACTCACCGGGCAGGTACTCCTCGACGACCAGGATGACGCCCGGGCGACGGCTCAGGATCTCCTTGCCTCGGGCCACGAGGTCCTCGGCGGTGTCGACGAGCACGACGTCCTCGCTGGCGACGCCTTCGCGGGGCTTGACGACACAGGGGTACGGGGCGTCGGCGACGAGGGGTCCGGTGAGGTCGGCCGGCTCGGTGATCTCGGCGGACCAGACGGTGTCCACGCCGGCGGCGGCCAGATGGCGGCGCATCTCGCCCTTGTCCTTGCTGCGCAGCGTGGCCCGCCAGTCCTTGCCGGGAAGCCCGAAGTAGTGGGCGGCGAGGGCGGCCTGGGTCTGGAGGTGGTCGCTGTTGGTGAAGACCGCGCCCGGCCGGTGGTGGGTGGAGACCCGGGTGACGACGGCACGGTGGTCCCGTACGTCGCACTCCAGGATCTCGGTCCCGGGGTGCTCCGGATACGCGGTGCGGTGGGCGCCGGGCTGGTCGGTGAGGATCGTGACGTCCAGGCCGAGCCGGGCGGCGGCGGGCAGGAAGCCCTCGGTGACGGAATCGGTGGGGTTGAGGGCGAGCAGGTACAGGCGCATGGGGTGGTGCACGACTTCCGCTAGCGGGTGGGGGGTTCGGCGGGGCGGGCCCGGCTCGTGGTGGGGCCCGCCCCGGGTACGGCGGGAGTTACCGCTTGGGCAATTCGACGCCGGTGGCCTCGGCCACGTCGGCGAGCATCTCCTCGGCCGCCTGGACGCCGATGCCGGACATCCAGGTCTCGTCCGGGACCTCGAAGACCTTGCCGTCCTTGACGGGGGGCAGGTCCTTCCAGACGGGGTTGGAGGTGACCTGCTTGCGCTGGGTCTTGTCCGGGGTGTCGGCGGTGGTGACGAAGATCAGGTCGGCGTCGGCCTGGTCGATCTCCTCGGGGCCGACGTCCTTCATGGTCACGGCCGGGTCGTCGGAGATCTGCGACTTCGGACGCTGGAAACCGATGTCCTTCAGGACGACACCGCTGTAGGAGTTGGAGGCGTAGAGACGGGTGGGGCCGGCGACGAAGCGGACCACGGAGACGGTCGGCATGGCACCGTCCTTCTTCTCGATGGCCGCGCCGAGCGCCTCGGCCCGCGTCTCGTACTCCTTCAGCTTGGCCGCGGCCTCGTCCTCCAGGCCCAGCGCCTCGGCGTGGACCTTCAGGTTCTCCCTCCACACGCCGCCGGTGGTCTCGGTGAAGACGGTCGGGGCGATGGCGCTGAGCTTGTCGTAGACCTTCTCGTGGCGGACCTTGGAGGACAGGATCAGGTCGGGCGCGAGGGAGGCGATCTTCTCCAGGTTCGGCTCCAGGAGCGGGCCGACGTCCGTGGTGTTCTTGAGGTCGCCCTCCAGGTACGTGGGGAAGCCGCCCTCGGTCTTGAAGTGCGGGGCGACGGCGCCGACCGGGTCGATCCCGAGCAGGGTGACGTCGTCCAGTTCGCCGGTGTCGAGGACGACGACCTTCTTCGGCTGCGACGGGATCTTGACGTCGCCCATCACGGTCTTGAGGGTGCGGGGGAAGGCGGCGCTGTCGGCGCCGGCCTGCGCGGTGTCGCTCGCCTTCGTCGAGTCGTCGCCGCAGGCGGCCAGGAGGCCCGTACCGAGTACGACGGTGAGCAGCGCGGCGGCGGGGCGGCCGAATCCGCGCAGGGGGGATCGCTTGGGCATGAGGGGGTGGTCTTCCTTGCTGGAGGAGCGGTCGGTTGGACAGGGGATGTGCGGTCAGGCGGTCGCGGGCGCGGTGGTGTGCCGTACCGCGCTGCCCTTCGGGACGACCAGCGGTGTGCCGGTCTCCGGGTCGGGGATGACCCGGCAGTCCACGTCGAACACGGACCTGACCAGGTCCGCGTCGAGCACCTCGGCCGGTGGGCCGGCGGCGGCGAGGCGCCCGTCCTTGAGCACGACCATGTGGTCGGCGTAACGGGCGGCCTGTCCGAGGTCGTGCAGCACCATCACCACGGTGCGGCCGGCCTCGGCGTGCAGGGCGGCGACCAGGTCGAGGACGTCGAGCTGGTGCCGGAGGTCGAGGAAGGTGGTCGGTTCGTCGAGCAGGAGCAGCTCGGTGTCCTGCGCCAACGCCAGGGCTATCCAGGCGCGTTGGCGCTGGCCGCCGGAGAGCCGGTCGACGGGCTGGTCCCGCAGCACCGCCGTGCCGGTCCGCTCCAGCGCGTCGTCCACGGCCCGCTGGTCGGCGGTCGACCAGGGGCTCAGCAGCCGCTGGTGCGGGTACCGGCCGAGCCGTACGAGCGCCTCGACGGTGATCGCCTCCGGGGTGACCGGCTGCTGCGGCAACAGCCCCATCCGGAGGGCCAGCGCCCTGGCGGACAGACGGTGGATGTCGGAGCCGTCGAGCGTGACCGTCCCGGCGGCGGGTGCGAGCAGTCGGCTCAGCCCTCTCAACAGGGTTGATTTACCACAGGCGTTGGGCCCGACGATGGCGGTAACGGCCCCGCCGGGCAACGTCAGGTCGAGGCCGCCGACCACGAGCCGGTCGCCGTAACGCAGGTCGAGGCCCTGCGTGGAGAGCTGGTTGGTGGGGGTCATGCGGGCTCCTGGGGCGAGCGTGGGTGGCGGTACGAGGGGACGGGGGCGGTGGGGTGTGGTCTTCGGGTGCGGGTCCGGTGGGGCTTGTCGCGCAGTTCCCCGCGCCCCTGAAAGACCAGGCCCCTGCGGGCCTGACAGACCACGGCCCCGCAGGCCTGACGGGCCCGGGCCGACGTGCCGACGTGCCGACGTGCCTGAAAAGCACGGGGCGCAGCCCCTGCTTTTCAGGGGCGCGGGGAACTGCGCGACCGGCCCCCACCGGACCCGCACCCGCCAACGCACCCCGGGCGAACCCCACGGACCGCGCGATCACACGCAAGGAGCCGCGGCCGCTCATGCCCCACTCCCCCGCACCGGCTTGCTCTGCCGGAACATCAGCACCAGCAGCCAGGGGGCGCCCAGCGTGGCGGTGGCGGCTCCGACCGGGAGGCCCTCGACGGGAAGGAGGTGTTGGACGACGAGGTCGGCGGCGAGGAGGAGGACGGCTCCGGTGAGGGCCGCCAGGGCGAGGGTCGCGGCGGTGGGCGGGCCGGTGAGGGAGCGGACGATGTGGGGGACGGCGAGGGCGACGAAGGTGACCGGGCCTGCGAGGGCGGCCGCCAGGGAGGCCAACGTGACGGCGACGAGGAGGAGTTGGAGACGGGCGGCGGAGGTGTTGAGGCCGAGGGCGCCCGCCGAGTCGTCGCCCAGGTCGAGCACGGCCAGACGGCGGTTGGTGACCAGCGCCGCGGCCAGGGCGAGCGCCACGGCGGCGGCCCCGCCCCAGACCTCCGTCCAGGTGCGGCCGTACACCGACCCCGTCGTCCACTGGAGCGCCGAGCCCGCGAGCTCGGCCGGGAACCGCACGATCATCAGGTTGACCGCGGCGGCCAGACCCGCCTGGACCGCGAGGCCGGTGAGGACGAGGCGGGTGACGGCGAGCCCGGACCGCCACGCGAACACGCCGAGCAGCAGGGCGGCCAAAGTGCCACCGGCCAACGCGCCGACGGGGATGAGCAGTTGGGAGGCTCCGGCGGCCAACAGCGCCACCGCGCCGAGCGAGGCCCCGCCGGTCACGCCCATCACGTCCGGGGACGCGAGGGGGTTGCGGAACAGCCGTTGCAGGACACCGCCGGCCGCGCCCAGACCGGCACCGGCCACGAGGGCGGCGACGGCGCGCGGCGCCCGGAACTCCTGTACCACCAGCACATCGCCCGGATCGCCGAGCCCGACCAGCGCCCGCAGCGCGGTGGACGCGGGCATGCCCATCTCCCCCGTGGAGACGGAGACCGTGAGCAGCACGAGGAGGGCGAGGACGCCGGTCGCGCCGTACACGAGGAGGCGGGCGCGGCCGGGTGCGCGGCGCGTGTCATGGCGTACGGCCGCCTGGTGGGTCGGCGTCATCGGGCGACCTTCCGGGCGAGCAGGGCCAGCAGGGGTGCGCCGAGGAACGCGGTGACGATGCCGACCTCCAGTTCCGCGGGCCGGATGACCAAGCGACCGAGGACGTCGGCGGTGAGCAGGAGCAGAGGGCCGGCGATCAGGCAGCCGGGGATCAGGAGACGGTGGTCGCCGCCGAGGAGCGGGCGGACGAGGTGGGGTGCGGCGAGTCCGATGAAGGCGACGGGCCCGGCGACGGCGACCGCCGATCCGGCGAGCAGCACGACCGCGATGCCTCCGGCGAGCCGGATGCGGGTGACCGGCACGCCGAGCGCCTGGGCCGAATCGTCGCCCAGGGCGAGGGCGTTGAGGGCGGGCGCGACGGCTCCGGCGAGCAGCAGGCCGAGCCCGAGGGCCGGCAGCACCGGCCACAGCGTGTCGAGTGGCCGTCCGGCGATGGAGCCCGCCAGCCAGAAGCGTGCCTCGTCGAGGGTGCGCTGACTGGCCAGCATGACCGCCGACGTCCAGGACAGCAGCACCAGTTGGAGCACGGTGCCGCCGAGGGCGAGGCGTACGGGGTCGATGTCGCCGGCGCGGCGGGCCAGTGCCTGGGCGAGGACGGCGGCGCCGGCGGCCCCGGCGAAGGCGAACCACACGTACTCGACGGGGTCCGTGAGTTTCAGGGCGAAGATGGCGACGACGACCGCGAAGCCCGCACCCGCGTTGATTCCCAGGGTCGTTGGCGAGGCGAGCGGATTGCGGGTGATCCCCTGCGCCACGGCACCCGCGACGCCGAGCGCGGCGCCGACCGCGAGACCGATGACCGTGCGCGGCAGCCGAAGCCCCGTCACCACCAGTGCGTCCCGGCCCTCCGCGTGACCTGACAGCGCGTCGAGCACGGTGGCCAGGGGCACGGAGCGGGCTCCGAGGGCGAGGCTCAGCGCGGCGCACAGCGCCAGCGCGCCGATTCCGCCGAGGAACAGGGGCAGGTGCCTCAGGGCACGCGGGGGCACGCCGGTCGGCGCGGCCCGTTCGGTCGCAGTCACGAAACGTGAGCTTAGGTTAGGCATGCTTTAGCTTTCAACGGCTGCGGGTTCACTGTGATCCACACCGCCCTCGATCAACTCGCGAGTAACTTCGCTGGTCAACGACGCACACGACTGCTTCACACCCCGCCTGGTCATCAGTACGCGATCTTGCAGCTAAGGTAAGCCTTACCTCCTCCGCTCGCCAAACCTCTTCACGCTCTGGAGTTACCGATGACCGTGGCCCACCTGGAAACCGCCCAGGCCGACACCGCCACGCCTGTCCCGGCACTCCTCTCCGCCGCCTACCGCCGCCTGGACGCGGTGTGCGAGGCGCTGTCCGTACGGGTCACGGAACCCGGCCGCTCGGCCACCCGGCAGCCGCTGTCCCGCACCACGCGGCCGGCCCTCTCCCGCGCCACGCGCGCACCCCGACCCGCCGCGCACACGATCGGCTTGATGGACGGTCAGGAAAGCGTGGAGGCCTTCGTCGAGGCGGAGGCCGCCCGCATCCAGGACCGCCACGACCACTCCGCGCCCCGGCATGTCGCCGCCTCCCGCGCCCTGCACGACTACGCCTGGTCGGTCGGTCTGCTGATGAGCGGTGTCTGGTACCTGGAGCGGCGCGTGCCCCACGTCGCACCGTCCGACATACGGGTCGACCTCACGACCGGCATGTACGAGATCACCCCCGGCACCGACCTCGTGTGCCTGCCGGACGACGCGGCGACGGCCCTGCCCGGCACCCGGACCGTCGCCCATCAGGAGGCGCTGCGCGCCGAGTTGAGGGCCGCCGTCGCGGACCACATGGGCCCCGTGCTGGACGCGATCGGGCCGTACGCCCGCCGGGGCTCGCGCGCGCTGTGGGGCCTGGTCGGCGACGACCTGGTCTCCGGCCTCTGGTACCTCGGTCGGATGCGGGGCGACGAGGCTTCCGGCGTCCGGGCCGCCTCCGCGGTCCTTCCCAGCGCCCACGCGCCCTTCCCCGGCGGCGCCGACTTCCGTTCCCTCCGCACGAGCGACGGCCGCGAGCATCCGACCCGCACCCGCATGGGCTGCTGCCTCTACTACACGATCCGCCCGGCCGAGGCCTGCTCCACCTGCCCCCGCACCTGCGACACGGAACGGCTGCGCCGGCTGGAGGGCTGACCGCGCGACCGGTGCGACCGCGACCTGCGCGAAAGGCATGCTCGCCGAAACTTTCGATGCCGCGCCGGAGCCACGGGGCGATTGACGCCGCTCACCCCAGATAGCAACACTCTTCGACGGGTTTCCAACGGGAAACCTCAAAAGGTCACAGCACTGGAGGTCGGCTTGCAGGAGTACGCCGGTTACGTCTTCGTCTATTTCACCGGCGAGGGCAGCCCGGACGGCGAGCAGATCAGGTTCGCGCTCAGCCGGGGCGACGACCCGCTGCGCTGGCGCGAGCTGAACGGCGGTGCGCCGGTGCTCACTTCGGACCTCGGGACCCGGGGGCTGCGCGATCCCTTCGTCGTCCGCGCCCCGGAGGGCGACAGGTTCTACCTGATCGCCACCGACCTCAGGATGTACGGCGAGCAGGACGGCGGCTGGGAGCAGGTGCAGCGCACCGGCAGCACCTCGCTCATGGTCTGGGAGAGCACCGACCTGGTGCACTGGACCGACCGCCGCCTGGTACGTGTCGCCCCCGACACCGCCGGCAATGTCTGGGCTCCCGAAGCCTGCTACGACCCCGAGCTCGGCGCGTTCGTCGTCTTCTGGGCGTCGAGGCTCTACGCCGAGGACGACCCGGACCACACCGCCGAGACCCACAACAGGATGCTGTACGCGACCACCCGCGACTTCCGTGTCTTCAGCGAGCCCCGGCTCTGGAACGACCCCGGCCACTCGGTCATCGACTCGACCGTCGTCCGGCACGACGGCGCCTACTACCGTTTCACCAAGGACGAACGCGGCAACTCCCCCGCCACGCCCGGCGGCAAGTTCATCACCGTCGAGAAGTCGGCCGGGCTGCGCGCCGCCTCGTACGCCTTCGTGGCCGACCGGATCGGTCAGGGGGCCGTCGAACAGGGCGAGGGGCCGATCGTCTTCCGGTCGAACACCGACGACGCCAAGTGGTACCTCTTCATCGACGAGTTCAGCGGGCGCGGCTATGTCCCCTTCGAGACCGGCGACCTGGATTCCGGCACCTGGACGCCCTGTGAGGGCTACGCGCTGCCGCCCGGCGCCCGGCACGGTTCGGTGCTGCCGGTGACGCGGGCCGAGTACGAGGGACTCCTCGCCGCGTACGCGCCGAAGGCGTCCGTCGTCGACGCCACCGTCCCGGGAGGTCTGAAGGCCTACGCGATCGTCGACGACGCCGCCTCGAAGGTCGTCCTGCCGGTGTACCCGGGCACCGAACTCGACGGTCTGGCACCGGAGTTCGACCTGTCGGTGGAAGCCCGGATCGACCCGCCCTCCGGCACCCCGCGCGACCTGCGCACCCCGCGGTCGTACACCGTCACCACGCCCGACGGGACCGGTCGCACCTGGACGGTCGAGGCCGTGCACATGCGCAGCCCCCTGTTGCCGGGCCTGCACGCCGACCCCAACATCCAGGAGTTCCACGGCCGTTACTACGTCTATCCGACGACGGACGGCTTCGAGGGCTGGGGCGGGACGCGGTTCGAGGTGTACTCCTCCGACGACCTGGTCACCTGGGAGGGCCACGGAGTCGTCCTCGACCTGGAGTCCGATGTGAGCTGGGCGGACCGCTACGCCTGGGCACCGGCCGCCGGGGAGCGCGACGGGTCGTACTACTTCTACTTCTGCGCGAACCAGCAGATCGGCGTGGCCGTCGCCGACAGTCCGACCGGCCCTTTCCGGGACGCCCTGGACCGGCCGCTCATCGGGCGCGACGACTACGAGGGACAGATGATCGACCCGGCCGTCTTCGTGGACGACGACGGCACGGCCTATCTCCACTGGGGCAACAGCGAGGCGTACGGCGTACCGCTCAACGAGGACATGGTGTCCTTCGATCCGGCGCTGGTACGGCGGTTCACGCCGGACGGCTTCCGCGAAGGGGCCTTCGTCATCAAGCGGCGGGGCGTCTACTACTTCATGTGGTCGGAGGACGACACCCGCAGCGAGGACTACCGGGTCGCCTACGCGACCGGACCCTCACCACTCGGGCCATGGACCGGGAAGGGGGTGATCCTGCGGAAGCGGCCGGAGTACGGAATCCTGGCCACCGGCCACCACACGGTGGTCAACGTGCCCGGCACCGACGACTGGTTCATCTGCTACCACCGGTTCGCGATTCCCGGCCCCGGCACTCCGCGCGGCGACGGCATGCGCCGCGAATCCACCCTGGACCGGCTGGTGTTCGCGGCGGACGGCTCGATCGAGGAGGTCGTACCGACGCTGGAGTCCATCGGGCCGGTGGTCAGCCGAGGGTGATGCGGGCGGCCACCGGGAGATGGTCGCTGCCGGTGGCGGGCAGCGTGCGGATGTCGGCGACGGTCGCCGAACGCGCCATCACCTGGTCGATCCTGGTCAGCGGGAAGCCGGCGGGGTAGCTGAAGGCGAAGCCCCGTTCCGCCACGTTCATGGGTGAGGTCACGGGGGCCAGCCCACGGTCGTCGACCGTGCCGTTGAGGTCGCCCAGCAGGATCACCGGATTCCGCTTCTCGGCGGCGACGGCCTTGCCCAGCAGGTCGGCACTCTCGTCACGCCACTGGGACGCGAGTCCGCCCGCTCCGACGCGGACCGAGGGCAGATGGGCGACGTACACCGCGATCGCACCGTGCGGCGCGCGGACCACCGCACGCAGCCCGCGGCTCCATTCCTCCGTGATCCCCCGGGGCTTGATGTCCAGCAGCCGGGCCTCGGTGAGCGGATGCTTCGACCAGAGTCCGACGGTGCCGCGGACCTCGTGGTACGGGTAGTCCGCGGCGAGAGTCCTCTCGTAGACCGGCAACGCCGTGGGCACCAGTTCCTCCAGGGCGATGAGATCGGGCTCGGCGTCGGTCAGGGCGCGGGCCGTCCCGGCCGGGTCGGTGTTCTCGTCGCTGACGTTGTGCTGCACCACGACCAGGTCGCGCGCGCCGGGCCCGGCCCCGGGCAACAGCAGCCCGCCGAAGACGTACGTCCAGGCCGCCGCCGGCAGCAGGAGGGCCACCAGCGCGACAGCCGAGCGGTGCAGCAGCCCGAGGCCGAGCAGGACCACGACCACCAGGCCGAGCCAGGGCAGGAACGCCTCCAGCAGACTGCCCACGCGGCCCGCGGAGTTGGGCACCGCGCGAGGGAAGAGCAGCAGCCCGGCCGTCAGCACCGCCACCACGGCGGCCACCCGTCCGGTCCCGGGGCGGTCCGGCCTCACGCGGCCGCCGTCGCCAGGATCGCGCGCGCGTACCGGCCGAAGGCGCGTGCCCCGCGGCCGGGCATGACGCTCGCGGCATGGGCGACCACGACTCCGACCTCCTCCCCCGGGTCGCCGATCGGTCCCGGCGCCAGGGGCAGGCCCTCGACGCCGGAGGTGCGGTAGCGGATGAGACCAGCGGTCATGGGCCTTCCTCAGTCGTGCGGTGCCTGCCCGCTGACCCGGTGGTCGGCGTGGCTGAGCGCCTCCACGACCAGGCGCCGCAGATGCCCGTCGGCGAGGCTGTAGTAGATGTGACGCCCTTCGCGGCGGGTGTCCACGAGCCCGGCGAGCCGCAGCTTCGCCAGATGCTGGCTGACCGCCGTGCGGGACGCCTCGCAGCGGTCGGCCAGTGAACCGACGTCCGACTCGCCCTGCACGAGCAGCCACAGCAGATGCAGCCGGGTGGCATCGGAGAGCATCGCGAACACTCCGGTCGCCTCGGTGAGCCGCGCGCTGTCGGGGGCGCGCAGATGCGCACCGGACGCAGGTGAGACGGCGTGGCGTTCAGGCATGAGCCCAGCGTAGGCGCTCCGCTCGAACCGCGGGGCGCCGTCCGTCGGCCGCGGCGCCGCCGTGGCTCGTCGCGTCCGCGCGGCGGAGCCGCCTTGTCACAGCCCCCGCTTGCCTTCGGGCGCCCCAAACCATCATGTGCGCATCTGCGCACATGATGGCTACACTCGGCTGTGCGGACACCGAACGCCACGCCGAGGGGAGCCGCCCGTATGCTCGCCGTCCTGCGCCACCGCGCCTACCGGCGCCTCTTCGCCGCCCAGGTCGTCGCCCTGGTGGGCACGGGGCTCGCGACCGTCGCCCTCGGGCTGCTGGCCTACGACCTCGCGGGCGCCGACGCCGGTTCCGTCCTCGGTACGGCCCTCGCGATCAAGATGGTGGCGTACGTGGTGATCGCCCCCGCCGTGGGCGCGATCGCCGACCGGCTGCCGCGCCGGGCCCTCATGGTGACGGCGGACCTGGTGCGCGCCGGGATCGCCGTGTCCCTGCCGTTCGTCGGCGAGGTCTGGCAGGTGTACGTCCTGGTCTTCCTCCTCCAGTCCGCCTCGGCCGCGTTCACGCCCACGTTCCAGGCCGTCATCCCGGAGGTGCTGCCCGAGGAACGCGACTACACGCGGGCGCTGTCGATGTCACGGCTGGCGTACGACCTGGAGAGCCTCTTCTCCCCCGCGCTGGCGGCCGCCCTGTTGTCGGTCGTCACCTACAACTGGCTGTTCACCGGCACCGTCCTCGGTTTCCTCGCCTCGGCCGCGCTGGTGGTCTCGACCGCCCTGCCCGCGCGGGCCGCCGCCACCGTCCCGTGCGGTGGCAGGGCGTACACCAAGGCCACGGCCGGCACCCGTCTCTTCCTCCGCGCCCCCGAACTGCGGGCCCTGCTCGCCCTGAACCTCGCCGTCGCGGCGGCAGGTGCGATGGTGACGGTGAACTCCGTCGTCTACGTCCGCGATGTGCTCGGTCTGTCGGCGGGCACCGTGGCGCTGGCGCTCGGGGCGTACGGGGCCGGGTCGATGGCCGTGGCGCTGGTGCTGCCGCGTCTGCTGGACCGGGTGCCGGACCGGGCGGTGATGCTGCCGGGCGCGCTGTCGCTGGCCGTCGTCTTCGCCGGGCTCGGGGCCGTCACGGCCGCGCGGGACGGGAGTTGGCGGCTGCCACTCCTGCTGGTCCTCTGGGCCGCGTTCGGTGCCGCGTGCTCGGCGGTGCTCACCCCGACCGGGCGGCTCGTCCGCCGCTCGGTGGCGCCCGGGGAGCGTACGGCCGCGTTCGCCGCGCAGTTCTCCCTCTCGCACGGCTGCTGGCTGCTGACGTACCCCCTGGCCGGCTGGCTGGGTGCGGCGGCCGGGCTCAACTGGGCGGTGTTCGCCCTGGGTTCGATCGCCCTGGGTGCGGCGCTGCTGGCCGTACGGCTATGGCCGGCGCGCTCGACGGACGACGTGCACGCGGTGCCCGCTCCGGCGGTCCACGTGCACGCGGACCTTCCTCTCGGTCACCCCCATCTGGCGGGTGCCCGGCGCGTGCCGACGGGCTGGCGGCACAGCCACGGCCACCTCACGGACGGGCTGCACGCCAGGTAGAAGGGGGCCACAGGGCCGGCCGTATCGGCGGGCCCTGTGGACGACGACGAGCCGTCAGACACTGAGCGCCGCCCGGACCGTCTGCTCGGCCCCGGTTCCGCCCGCTCCCGAGGAGGTGACCCGGCCCGCCTCCAGCACGTAGTACCGCTCGGCCGCCCGCATGGCGAAGCCGACATGCTGTTCGACGAGGAGGACGGAGAGGCCGCCACGGCCGGTCAGGGCGAGGATCGTCTCCTCGATCTCGGCGACGACGGAGGGCTGGATGCCCTCGGTCGGCTCGTCGAGGAGGAGAAGCCTGGGGCGGGTGATCAGGGCGCGGGCCAGGGCGAGCTGCTGGCGCTGGCCGCCGGAGAGCAGACCTGCCCGACGGCCGGACAGCTCCCGCAGGACGGGGAACAGGTCCAGGGCCTCGGCGACGGCCACCTTGCCGTCCGGGCGGCCGTCGGCGACCAGCTGCAGGTTCTCGGCGGTGGTGAGGTGCGGGAAGGACTGCTGGCCCTGGGGGACGTACGCCATGCCCCTGGCCACCCGCTGGTGCGGGGCGAGGTGGGTGATGTCCTCACCGTCCAGCAGGACGGTCCCGCCCTTCGGCTTGATGAGACCCATGGCGGCGCGCAGGAGGGTGCTCTTGCCGGCGCCGTTGTGGCCGAGGACGGTCGCGACGCCGTCCCCCGGGACGGAGACGGTCACACCGTGCAGCACGGTCGTACGGTCGTAGCCGGCCTGGACGGAGTTGATCTCCAGCATGGGGGTCACGCCTCCTCGGCGACGGGTACGGGAGCGGCGGCCGGTCCGGCGGCGGGTTCGGGCTCGGACGCGCGGCCGAGGTAGACCTCCTGGACCTTGGCGTCGGCCTGGACCTCGGTGACGGAGCCCTCGCTGAGGACCCTGCCGGCGTGCAGGACGGTGACGCTGCGGGCGAAGGAGCGCATGAAGTCCATGTCGTGCTCGATGACGACGACCGTATGGTCCTCGCCGACCCGCTGCAACAGCTCGCCGGTGGCCTCGCGTTCGTCGTGGCTCATACCGGCGACCGGCTCGTCGAGCAGCAGCAGTTTCACGTCCTGGACGAGCAGCATGCCGATCTCCAGCCACTGCTTCTGGCCGTGCGCCAGGACACCCGCCGGGCGGTCGCGCAGCTCCGTCAGACCGGTCGTCTCCAGCGCCTTGGTCACCGCCTCCGGCACGGACGTGCGGCGCCGGAGCATCGTCAGCGGGCCGCGTCCGGCGCCCGCCGCGATGTCGAGGTTCTGCAGGACGGTCAGCTCCTCGAAGACCGTGGCCGTCTGGAACGTCCGGCCGATGCCCCGGCGCGCGATCCGGTGCACCGGCTTGCCGATGAGCTCCTCGCCGCCGAAGCGCACCGATCCGGTGGACTTCACCAGTCCGGTGACGGCGTCGACGAGGGTGGTCTTGCCCGCGCCGTTGGGGCCGATGAGGAAGCGCAGGTCGCCGGGGCGGATGTCGAGGTCCACGCCGTCGACGGCCTTGAAGCCGTCGAACGTCACCCGCAGGTCGCGGACCGTCAGTCCCTCGCCGCTCATGCCGTTCCTCCTGTCGGGGCCGGGGTGGTCGGGTTCACGTCCGTGGTCGTCGTGGTCGTGGGGGTACGGCGCCTGCGCACCACGCTCGCCAGGGACGCCAGGCCGCCGGGCAGGAAGCCGACCGCGAGGACGAACAGCAGGCCCTGGAGGTAGGTCCACGCGGCGGGGAAGGCGTCGGAGAGCGTGCTCTGCGCCCAGGCGACCGCGATCGCGCCGAGTACGGCACCCACCAGCGAGGCCCGGCCGCCCACCGCGGCGCCGATGACGAAGCCGATCGACGGGACGATGCCGATCAGTGCCGGGGAGATGATGCCGACCGCCGGGACGAAGAGGGCACCCGCGAGGCCCGCCATGCCGGCCGCCACGACGTACGCGACGAGCTTGACGTTGGCGGGGTCGTAGCCGAGGAAGCGGACCCGCTCCTCGGAGTCCCGTACGGCGACGAGGAGTTCGCCGTAGCGGCTGACGAACAGCTGCCGGGCGGCGGCCATCAGCAGCAGGAGCACCGCGGCGATGACGAAGTACACCATCCGCTGGTTGACCGGGTCGTTGAGGTCGTAGCCGAAGAAGCCCTGCATGTCGGTGAGGCCGTTGGTGCCTCCGGTGGTGGCCTGCTGGCCGACGAGCCAGATGGCGAGGGCGGCGGCCAGCGCTTGGCTGAGGATCGCGAAGTACGCGCCCTTCACCCGGCGTCGGAAGACGAAGAAGCCGAGCAGCGCGGCGACCGCCATCGGCAGCAGGACGGTCATGGCGAGGGCGAAGAGCGGGTTGGCGAACGGCTGCCACCACCAGGGCAGGGTGTCGCCGGTGCCGTACAGCTGCATGAAGTCGGGCAGGGTCTGGCCGGTGTCGGCGGCGTCGGCGAGCTTGAGGTGCATGGCCATGGCGTAGCCGCCGAGGCCGAAGAAGACGCCCTGGCCGAGGACGAGGAGTCCGCCGCGGCCCCAGGCGAGGCTCACGCCGACCGCCACGATCGCGTAACACAGGTACTTGGCGAGGAGGTTGAGCCGGAAGTCGGAGAGGGCGAGCGGGGCGACGCCGAACAGCAGGACGGCGCCGAGCAGGAAGGCGCCGGGCACGCGGAAGCGGTCCAGGAGAGAGACCGAGGGCTCTGCCAGGGGGGCCGTCTTCTCGGGCGGGGACGTTGTCGTCGTCATGCCAGGCTCCGGGTGCGCAGGGTGTACAGGCCCTGGGGTCGCCACTGCAGGAACGCGACGATCGCCACGAGCACGACGACCTTGGCGACGCTGACCGTCGTGGAGTACTCCAGTACGGACTGCAGGACGCCGAGGGCGAAGGCGGTGATGACGGCGCCCTTGAGCTGGGCGACGCCGCCGACGACCACGACCAGGAAGGCGTCGACGATGTAGTTGGTGCCCATCGTCGGGCCGATCGGGCCGACCAGGGTGAGCGCGACTCCGGCCACGCCCGCGAGGCCCGAGCCGATGAAGAACGTCGTACGGTCCACCCGCTCGGTCGCGATGCCGGACACCTCGGCGAGGTCCCGGTTCTGCACGACGGCCCGGATACGGCGGCCCAGCGGGGTGAGCCGCAGGATCAGGGTGAGGCCGAGGACGCAGAGCAGGGCGAGGCCGAGAATGAACAGCCGGTTGGTGGCGAAGGTGACGCCGCCGACCGAGATGTTGCCGGTGAGCAGGTCCGGGGCGCGGGTCTGGACGTTCGGGGCGCCGAAGACGTCACGGGCCAGCTGCTGGAGCATCAGGGAGACACCCCAGGTGACCAGCAGGGTGTCCAGGGGTCTGGTGTACAGGCGCCGGATGAGCAGCCATTCGAGCAGCGCGCCCATGGCTCCGGCGACGAGGAAGGCCAGCGGCAGGGCGAGGAGCAGGGAGACGCCGGCGCCGCTGATGGACTTCTGCAGCACGTACGTGGTGTAGGCGCCGGCCATGATGAACTCGCCGTGCGCCATGTTGATCACGCCCATCTGCCCGAAGGTGAGGGTCAGGCCGAGCGCGATGAGCAGGAGGACGGCTCCGATGCTGATGCCGGTGAAGGATTGATTGAGGACGACCGTCATTGAGCGGCTCCGGGGCGGGGGTGGGGGGCGGGGGTGCGTCGGCGGGTGCGGGTCCGGTGGGGGCTGGTCGCGCAGTTCCCCGCGCCCCTGAAAGACCAGGCCCTGCGGGCCTGGAAGACGGCGGGCCTGCGGGCCGAAAAGCACGGGGCGCAGCCCCTGCTTTTCAGGGGCGCGGGGAACTGCGCGAGAAGCCCCACCGGGCCCGCGGACTCACGAGAGACCGGCCGCCCAGTCGTACCCCTTCAAATACGGGTCCGGCTTGATCGGCTTGCCGGAATTCCAGACCTCCTCGATCAGGCCGTCCGAGCCGATCTTGCCGATGCGGGCCGTCTTGTAGACGTGCTGCGTCGCCCCGTCGACGGTGACCTTGCCCTCGGGTGCGTCGAGTTCGATGCCCGCGGAAGCCTTCTTCACCTTCGCCACGTCGAAGGAACCGGCCTTCTCGACCATCTCCTTCCAGAGGTACACGGAGATGTACGCGGCCTCCATCGGGTCGCTCGTCGGCTTGTCCTTGCCGTACGCGGCCTGGTAGGCCTCCACGAACTCGGTGTTGGCGGCGCCCGGCGTGGTCTCGTAGTAGTTCCAGGCGGTCAACTGGCCCTCCAGGTACGGCGTGCCGATGCTCTTGACCTCCTCCTCGGCGATCGACACCGACAGCACCGGCAGGCTCTTCGCGGTCAGCCCGGCGGACTTGTACTCCTTGAAGAACGCCACGTTGCTGTCGCCGTTGAGCGTGTTGAACACCGCGTCCGCGCCGGCGTCCTTGACCTTGTTGACGATCGTGCTGAACTCGGTGGAGCCGAGCGGCGCGTAGTCCTCCCCGACCACCTTCATGCCCTGGGCCTCCGCGTACGCTTTGATGATCTTGTTGGCGGTGCGCGGGAAGACGTAGTCGCTGCCCACCAGGTACAGCCGCGTCAGGCCCTGCTTCTTGAGGTAGTCGAGGGCCGGGACGATCTGCTGGTTGGTGGTGGCGCCGATGTAGAAGATGTACGGGGACTGCTCCAGGCCCTCGTACTGCACGGGATAGAACAGGAGCGACTTGTAGCGCTCGAAGACCGGCTTGACGGCCTTGCGGCTGGCGGAGGTCCAGCAGCCGAAGGTGGCGACCACCTTGTCGTCGGTGATCAGGGCCTCCGCCTTCTCGGCGAAGGTCGGCCAGTCGGAGGCGCCGTCCTGGCTGATGGGCTTCAGCTTCTTGCCCAGGACACCGCCGGCGGCGTTGATCTCCTTCACCGCGAGCAGCAGCGCGTTGTGGACGGTGACCTCGCTGATGGCCATGGTGCCCGAGAGCGAGTTCAGCAGACCCACCTTGACGGTGTCGCCGGAGGTGTCCGCCTGTGCTCCGGCGGCCGACGACGTGTCGCCGCCGGTCTTGGCGCCGCACGAGCTGAGGGCGGCGGTCGCGCCGAGCGCCGACGCGCCCGTGAGGAGACCGCGTCTGCTCATACTGAGGCCGGACATGCAATACCTCCTTGCCCGCGAGGGGCGTTGCGAAGAGGAGTGGAAGTGCGACCACAGCCTGCGAGGGAACTGTTTCCCTCGCGTTTCAAGGCAATTGAAGAACAGTTTCCAGGGGAAGTATTTTCCGAGGCCGAGAAAGCTTTATTACTTCCCTCGGAAAGGATATGTTTCCTGGTTTCCGCAGTCAGGTGGGCGGTGGTCGAAGGTAGGCTCCGGGCATCCCCGTCGCGGGGTCGTGTGAACGCGAGTTGAGGAGAGCGATGGCGAGGCGGCCGCAGGAACTGCTCCATCTGCTGACCCGTGCCGAGCGCCTGTCCGTGCGCCGAGTCCAGTCCGTGCTCGACGAGTTCGACTGCTCCGTCGAGGCGTGGCGGGTCCTCGACCTGCTCTCCGACGGAGAGGGCCACAACATGACGGCCCTCGCCGAACACGCCTTCCTGCCGGCGCCGAGCCTGACCAAGCTGATCGACCAACTCGTCGACCAGAACCTGGTCTTCCGCCGCGTCGACCCCGCCGACCGGCGCCGCGTCCTCGCCCACCTCACGCCGCGCGGTATGGGGCGATGGCAGCTGCTCGCCCGTGAAGTGCGCGCCGACTGGGCCGAGTTGGAGGCGCCGCTCACCGACGAGGATGGTAGACGGCTGGGACTCCTGCTGGACCGGCTGGCCCGGACCCTGGAGGGCGGCGGGAGCGCCGACGGTCAGGGCAGGGTCAGCGCGGGTCGTACGGAGCGCGCAACTGGGCGAGGACGTTGAAGTCGTAGCCGTCCGCCTGCGCGAGGTAGATGCGCTGGCGCACATGCCGTCCGTCCAGGCTCAGCAGGCCGCGCGGCCCCTCGTACGAGACGGTGTCGGCGGCCGCCCCGATCGCGGTCACGTCCAGGGCGCGCGCCCGCTCGACGAGCGCGGCGAGCAGCAGGACACCCTCGTAGCAGGACTCGCCGAGGCTGCCCGGGGTCGGCGCCTCCAGGCCGAAGCGTCCGGCGTACTGGCCGTGGAAGTCCAGGGTGTTCCGGTCGGCGAGCGAGGCGAAGAACCCGGCGGTGCTGTAGAGGTCGCGGGTGGCCTCGGGGCCGCTTCCCATCAGCATGTTCTCGTCCATCAGCGTGCTCAGCCGAAGACACCGCTGGTCGAGGCCGGAGGCGGCGAAAGCCCGGTTGAAGCGGACCGCGTCGCTGCCGACCAGGAGCATCAGGACCCCGTCGGCGTCGGCGCGCTCGATGCGTCGCAGGACGTCCTCGAAGTCCTCGGTGCCGAGCGGCAGATAGGCCTCGCCGCAGACCCGGCCCCGGCATTCGCGGGCGTAGCCCCGGGCCGACCGGGCGGTGTGCCGGGGCCACACGTAGTTGTTGCCGACGACGAACCAGCGGCGCACGCCCCGGGACTCGGCGAGCAGCCGCATGGCGGGCAGCAGCTGCCGGGACGGGGTCTCGCTCGTCATGAAGACGCCCTCGGTGCGCTCCCCGCCCTCGTACAGGGCCGTGTACACGTACGGCACCCGGTGCGCGATCCGTGGGGCCAGCGCCTGCCGGACGGAGGAGATGTGCCAGCCGGTGACGCCCTGGACCGCGCCCGAGGCGACCAGGGCTTCGACGTCCTCGGCGACCCGCCACGGCTCGGCCCCGCCGTCGACCTCGATCAGCCGCAGCTCCCTGCCCAGCACTCCCCCGGCCTTGTTGACCTCCTCGGCGGCCAGCCGCGCGCACGCCCCGCAGGTGGGGCCGAAGATCCCGGCGGGCCCCTGCATGGGATAGACCAGCGCGACGTTCAGGGTCGAACTGTCGGCCGTGCACCAGTCGGGGGTGTGGAGGCGGTGCGGTGGCCGGTTCATGGCCTCATGATGGCGTGATCGTCATCGGCGCCCCAGGTCGTGCCACGGATCGAGACCGATTCGTATGCCGAGGCCATGGGCGGGGCGCGGTTGGGGCGCGGGTGGGTGTTCAGCCCGTCGTCCACTTCTCCTCGATCCGCCCGAACCTCCACACCAGCAGGGCGACCGCCCAGGTGACGAAGAACAGGCCGACGACGACATAGCCGACGGTGTTGAGGTCGAGGCCGGAGACCCGGTCCCAGAACGTGCCGTGCAGACGCGCCTTCTCGGCGACGAGGCCGAGCAGTTCGACCGTGCCGATGACGAGGGCGACGGCCACCGAGAGGCCGGTGATGATCAGGTTGTAGTAGACCTTGCGGACCGGCTGGGAGAAGGCCCAGCCGTAGGCGAAGTTCATGAACGAGCCGTCGATCGTGTCCAGGAGGGACATACCGGCCGCGAACAGGATCGGCAGGCACAGGATCGCGTACCAGGGCAGCCCGGAGGCCGCGCCCGAACCGGCCAGGACGAGGAGCGCGACCTCGGTCGCCGTGTCGAAGCCGAGTCCGAAGAGCAGGCCCAGCGGGAGCATCTGCCACGGCTTGGTGATCGACTTCATCAGCCGTCCGAGGAGCCGGTTCATGAAGCCCCGGCTGTTCAGCCGCTCTTCCAGGGCGGCCTCGTCGAAGGCGCCCGAGCGCATCTCGCGGAACACCTTCCAGATGCCCACCATGATCACCAGATTGATGATCGCGATGACGTACAGGAACGTCCCCGAGACGGTGGTGCCGATCCAGCCGGTGATGTCGTGCAGTGCGGAGTCGTCGTTCCGGACCGGTCCGGCGAGCGTCTTGACGCCGAGGGTGAGCAGGAAGGTGAGGGCGAGGACGATCGACGAGTGTCCGAGGGAGAACCAGAAGCCGACCGACAGCGGGCGCTGTCCCTCGCCCATCAGTTTGCGGGTGGTGTTGTCGATGGCGGCGATGTGGTCGGCGTCGAAGGCGTGCCGCATGCCCAGGGTGTAGGCGGTGACGCCCATGCCGATTCCGAAGGTCCTGCTGCCGACGCCGTAGTGCTCGGGGGCGACGATCACCACCAGCGTGAACCAGCCGATGAGATGCAGCGCCAGGATGAGCCCGGCCATCCCGCCCAGGCTCGCCCGCTCCCCGGGTGTCATCGAGGCGCGGATCCGACGCCAGGGGAAACCGCCCGTCCCGGCGGTGGCCGAGGGGGCGGTGTCGGTAACAGGAGCCATGGGGCATGCGCCTTACTCGTCGTGCCGCGTCCGTGTCGTCGAACCCCATCAGCCTGGTGCGGCGGGCTGGCAGCTGCAAGCAGGTCGCAGTAAAGCCCGTGCCACATTTCGGTCAGGCCAGGGTCTCCCGGAGGACGGTGCGGTCGCACGAGCCCCGCGCGGGCGGACCTGTCAGGCGGCGCCGCCCCGGCGGGACCGGAACCACCACACCCCACCGCCGAGCGCGAGGAGGACGGCCGCGCCGATGCCGAGGAGGGCGGCGACGGGAAGGCCGTCGTCCCCGTCGGTGCCGTCTGCCGCGGGCTCGGCCGACGGCGTGGAGGTCTCGGCGCTCGTTTCGGGCGAGGGCGAGGGGGAGGCCGTCGTGGGTTCGGCCGAGGGGGTGGGGCTGACGAGTTCGGCACCGGGCGCCGCGGCCTTCAGGTCCAGGCGGGGCGCCGGGTGACCGTGGCCGTGGCCGTCCCCCTCGGATTCCTCCAGTTCGATCCAGCGGTCCACCTTGCCGTCGCTGTACGACTGCAGGGTCTTGAAGACCAGCGACTTGGCGTCGGGCAACTGCCGTACGGTGACGACGTATTCGGCGTCCTCCCCCACCGCGAGCTTCGCACCCGAGACGGTGTAGCCCCGGCCGGTGGGGGTGAACTTCCAGCCGTCGGGACCCTCCTTGTAGGTGATGTCGGCGGGGACGAGGCCCTCGGGCAGGATCACCTCCAGCTTGGTGATGCCGGCGGCGGAGGACTCCGACTCCGCCAAGAAGGTCAGTTCGACGTTCTGGTCCAGGGCACGCGCACCCTCCGCCTCGACCTCCGTATGGGCCGCGGCCGGACCCGCGCCTGCGACGGCGAGCGCGAACGCGGCTGCGGTGAGAACGCCGAGACGGCGCGAACGGTGTATCAAGGTCGGGCGGTGCACTGCGACTCCCTGTGCCGGCGGCGTGAAGGATGAATTCAAGCGCAGGGCGGGACCCGTGGCCAAGGGCGACCAGGTGTGCGAGCGGTTCCGGCCACCTGCCGTCGTCGTGCGCGCTCGTGTGGGGTGTGAGGTCCGCGAGGCGTGCGCCGGGGTGTGAGCTGTTGCACGGCGCCCGCGCGCCCCTCGGCTCCGCTTGTCAGCGTCCTTATGTGGGCACTACTGTCACCACGCCTTGGTGAACGGGAAATCCGGTGTCATGCCGGTGCGGCCCTCGCCACTGTGATCGGGAAGTCCGGCTCCGGCCCTCGCGGGCAGCCACTGGGTCCTTGTGACCCGGGAAGGCGGAGCACGGGCGGTGGTACCCGTAAGCCAGGAGACCGGCCAAGGCGCGTCAACCATCCACGAGGTGCTGGAGAGGGTCTGCTGAGCCATGCACATAGCCGAGGGTTTCCTTCCTCCGGCGCACGCGATCGCCTGGGGCGTAGCGTCCGCGCCGTTCGTCGTCCACGGAGTACGTTCACTCACCCGTGAGGTCAGGGAGCATCCCGAGAGCACGCTGCTGCTCGGTGCCTCGGGGGCCTTCACCTTCGTCCTGTCCGCGCTGAAGCTGCCGTCGGTCACCGGGAGTTGTTCCCACCCCACGGGCACCGGACTGGGCGCCATCCTGTTCCGTCCGCCGATCATGGCGGTACTGGGCACCATCACCCTGCTCTTCCAGGCGCTGCTGCTCGCGCACGGCGGTCTGACCACGCTCGGCGCCAACGTCTTCTCGATGGCGATCGCCGGCCCCTGGGCGGGTTACGCCGTCTACCGGCTGCTGCGGCGCTTCGACGTGCCGCTGATGGTCACGGTGTTCTTCGGCGCGTTCGTCGCCGACCTGGTCACCTACTGCGTCACCAGCGTGCAGCTGGCGCTCGCGTTCCCCGACCCGAGCAGCGGCTTCCTGGGCGCGCTCGGCAAGTTCGGCTCGATCTTCGCCGTCACCCAGCTCCCGCTCGCGGTCAGCGAGGGTCTCCTCACCGTGCTGGTGATGCGTCTGCTGGTGCAGTCGAGCAAGGGCGAACTGACCCGGCTCGGCGTGCTCCTGACCGGCGGAAAGCGGAACCGGACCGAGACCGAGACGGAGACGGTGGCCCGATGAACCGGAACACGAAGATCAACCTTCTGCTGCTGGTCGTCGTGGCCGCGCTCGCCGTCCTGCCGCTGGCCCTCGGCCTCGGCGACCACAAGGAGGAGCCCTTCACGGGGTCCGACGGCGAGGCGGAGACGGCGATCACGGAGATCGAGCCGGACTACGAGCCGTGGTTCTCGCCCCTGTACGAGCCGCCCTCCGGTGAGATCGAGTCGGCGCTGTTCTCCCTCCAGGCCGCCCTCGGCGCGGGCGTCCTCGCCTACTACTTCGGTATCCGCCGCGGCCGGCGCCAGGGCGAGGCACGGGCCCGCGCGCACCTGGACGCGGCCGGGGACACCGACACGGCGGCCCCTGCGGCTTCGGCGGCCCCGGTGAGCGCGACGGTCGCGGCCACCACGGCAGCCGCGACGGCCCCCAAGGCCGCGGCCGGTGACGAAGGCTCGTCCGGTGGTACCGGGGAGTCCCCCGCCGGGAGGGTCTGATCCCCCGTGCTGCCGATCGACGCGGCGGCGCACAGCAGTCGCTGGCGCCGCCGCCATCCCGTGGACAAGGCCGTGCTCGGGCTCGGCCTCACCGTGCTCGCGATCTCCCTGCCGCCCTGGCCCGGCGCGGCCCTGGTCCTGCTGACCGCGCTCGTCGTGCTGCTGGGCCCGGCGGGCGTGCCCGGCCGCCGGCTGTGGCGCGCCTACCGGGTGCCGTTGGGCTTCTGCGTGACCGGCGCGCTGCCGCTGCTCGTCCAGGTCGGCGGACCGGACGGCTTCGTGGCCCTGGCCGAGGGCGGACCCGTCCGCGCCGGGGAGCTGATGCTGCGCACCTCGGCCGCCTCCTTGGGCGTACTCCTGTTCGCCTTCACCACGCCCATGTCGGACCTGCTGCCGCGCCTGGTGAAGGCCGGGGTGCCCGCGCCGGTCGTGGACGTGGCGCTGGTCACGTACCGCATGAGCTTTCTGCTCCTGGACTCGGTGCGCCGTATCCGGGAGGCGCAGGCGGCCCGGCTCGGACACACCACACGGGCCGCCACCTGGCGTTCCCTCGCCGGCCTCGCCGCCACCGCGTTCGTACGGGCCTTCGACCGGGCGGCGCGGCTCCAGACCGGGCTCGCCGGGCGGGGGTACGACGGCACCCTGCGCGTCCTGGTTCCCGAGGCCCGGATCTCCGCCCGCTTCACCGTGATCAGCGTCGTGCTCCTCGCCGCGGTGGCCACCCTCACCTTCGTCCTCGAAAGGCCGCTGACATGAGCGAGCCCGTGCTGGTCGCCCTGCGGGGCGCGTCCTTCGCGTACGAGGACGGCCCGGCCGTGCTCAGCGATCTCGACTTCGAGGTGGCCGAGGGGCGCGCGCTCGCCCTGCTGGGCCGCAATGGCAGCGGCAAGACCACGCTGATGCGACTGCTCAGCGGCGGACTGCGGCCCCGTGCGGGCGAGCTGGCGGTGGAGGGGCAGCCGGTGACGTACGACCGCAAGGGCCTGACCCGGCTGCGTACGACGGTCCAGCTGGTCGTCCAGGACCCGGACGACCAGCTGTTCGCGGCCTCCGTCGCGCAGGACGTGTCGTTCGGGCCGCTGAACCTCGGGCTGCCCGACGCGCAGGTGCGGGCCCGGGTGGACGAGGCGCTCGGCGCGCTCGGCATCGGTGCCCTCGCCGACCGGCCCACCCATCTGCTCTCCTACGGCCAGCGCAAGCGGACCGCCATCGCCGGCGCGGTCGCGATGCGCCCCCGGGTCCTGATCCTCGACGAGCCGACCGCCGGGCTCGACCCCGACGGCCAGGAGCGGCTCCTCGCCACGCTGGACGAGCTGCGCCGGTCCGGCACCACCGTCGTGATGGCCACCCACGACGTCGACCTCGCCCTGCGGTGGGCCGACGACGCGGCGCTGCTCACCCCGTCCGGCGCGCGCACGGGCCCGGTGGCCGCGATGCTGGCCCGCACGGATCTCCTCCAGCAGGCGGGGCTACGGCTGCCCTGGGGCATCGCCGTCGCTCAACTGCTCCGCGAGCAGAGCCTGTTGTCCGACGGCGAGTCCGGCCCGCGCACACCGGAGGAGCTGGCCGCCATGGCGGGGGCACGCGTCGCTCCGCCGCTGACGGCTGACGGCTGACGGCTGACGGCTGACGGCTGACGGCTGACGGCTGACGGCTGACGGCTGACGGCTGACGGCTGACGGCTGACGGCTGACGGCTGACGGCTGACGGCTGACGGCTGACGGCTGACCTTGACACACCTTGGGAGTCTTCGGCGAGGCCCGCTTCAGATCCGAAGGCCGTACGTGCGGACGGCGGTGCCTGCGAAAACCTCCCGGTGTTCTGCCGGGCCGAGTCGGGACACCAGACACTCGACCACGTCGATGACTTCGACGTAGTCGGAGGCGAGCTGACAGACGGGCCAGTCGGAGCCGTACATCAGCCGCCGGGGACCGAAGGCGTCCAGCACGGTGTCGGCGTACGGGACGAGGTCCGCGACGGACCAGGAGTTCCAGTCCGCCTCCGTGACCAGGCCGGAGAGCTTGCACACGGTGTTCGGCAGGGCGGCCAGTCGACGCACCTCCCCCGCCCACGGCTCCAGTTCGCCGGAGGCGATGGGCGGCTTCCCCAAGTGGTCGAGGACGAAGGTGAGTCCGGGGAGCCGCCCGGCCACCTCCACGGCGGCCGGGAGCTGGCGCGGCTTGACCAGGAGGTCGTAGACGAGTCCCGAGTCGGCGACGGCGGTCAGACCCCGCAGTACGTCCGGGCGCACCAGCCAGCTCGGGTCGGGTTCGCCCTGTACCTGGTGGCGGATGCCCACCAGGTGCTCGCCGCCGGGTCCTTCGCGCAGCTTGGCGAGGTTCTCGGCCACGTCGGGCGCCGTGAGGTCGGTCCAGCCGACGACCCCCGCGACCACGTCGCTGCCCGCGGCCAGGGCCAGGAACTCGGGGGTCTCCTCGGGCACGGTGATCGTCTGCACGAGCACGGTGGCGGTGACACCGACGAAGCGGGCCGCCGCCTCCAGCTCGCGGAGGGTGAAGTCGCGGCGCAGCGGGGCGAGTTCGGGTCCGGTGATCCAGTCCTGGTCGCGGACGGAGAGGTCCCAGACGTGGTGGTGGGCGTCGACGATCAAGGGAGGAGGGTCCGTGTCGGCCCCCGCTTCCACGGATGCCGGACCGCTCACCGGGCCCGGGCGGTCCGCGCCGCTCACAGTTCCCACACCACGGGCAGGCCGGCCTCGGAGCCCTCCGCCGAGTAGTCGTGGACGACGTCGAGCAGGTCGGCCATGCGGGCCTGCCAGGCGATGTTGACCGGCAGTTTCTCCAGCTCGGCGATCATCCTCGCGTAGTCCTCGACCTCCAGCAGGTGGAAGAGGTCGGTGCCGCTGCGCCAGATCGTCCACTCGCTCACCCCGGCGGCGCGGATGGCGGTGGTCAGCTCTTCGGGGACCTCGCGGTGGGCCGCCTCGTACTCCTCGACGCGGTCGGCGCGGACCTTGGTGTGCAGGGCGACCCTCACGACGGCTCCTTTTCTTCGAGAGGTACGGGGGTTTCCGGGGCGAGCAGGCCCTCCGCGCGCAGTTCGTCCCAGAGGGCGTCCGGCACGGGGTGGCGCGACTGCTCCACGGTGTCGCGGACCTCGTCCGGTGAGCGGGCGCCGGTGAGGACGCTCGCGACGGCCGGGTGGCCGCGCGGGAAGCGGAGGGCTGCGGCGCGCAGGGACACGCCGTGGCGTTCGGTGATCGCCCTCAGGCGCAGGGCCCGTTCGAGTACGGGTTCCGGGGCGGGCGCGTAGTCGTAGGTGGCACCCGGCTTGGGGTCGATGAGCAGGCCGGAGTTGAAGACGCCACCGATGAGGACGCTGCGGCCTCGGGCGGTGGCCTCGGGGAGCAGTTCGGCGAGGCCTTCCTGTTCCAGGAGGGTGTAGCGGCCGGCGAGGAGGACGACGTCGATGTCGGTCTCGCGCAGGAAGCGGGCGGGCAGGGCGGACTGGTTCATGCCGACGCCGATGGCTCCGACGACGCCTTCGGCGCGCAGCCGCTCCAGTGCCGGGTAGGCCTCGTCGAGGGCCTGTTCGGCGTGGACGTCGGGGTCGTGGAGGAGGGCGACGTCCACCCGGTCGAGGCCGAGGCGGTCCAGGCTGGCTTCGAGGGAGCGCAGCACTCCGTCGGCGCTGAAGTCCCAGACGCGGCGGTGGGTGGCCGGGACGGCGAAGCCGTTGGCGAGGTCGTCGCCCTGGGTGTCGGCGGGCACCAGCAGTCGTCCGACCTTGGTGGAGACGGTGTACGTGTCCCGGGGGCGGTCGCGCAGGGCGGCGCCCAGGCGGCGTTCGGACAGGCCGAGGCCGTAGTGGGGTGCCGTGTCGAAGGTGCGGATCCCGGCGTCCCAGGCGGCGTCGACCGCTGCGGCGGCCTCCTCGTCGGCCACCGGGCGGAAGAGGTTACCGATGCCCGCGGCGCCGTAGGCCAGCTCGGTGACACGCACCTCGGTGCGGCCGAGGGTCCTGGTCCTCATGGCCGGTTCGCCGGGCGGAGCCGGAGTCCCTGCATGCCACCGTCCACGGCGAGGGCGGTGCCGGTGACGGAGGCCGCGGCGGGGCTCGCCAGGTAGACGATGGCGGCCGCGACCTCGTCGGCGGTGACCAGGCGGCCCAGGGGCTGGCGGGCGTTGAGGGCGGCGCGCTCGGCCTCGGGGTCGTCGGCCGCGTCCAGGAGCCGACCGACCCACGGGGTGTCGGCGGTGCCGGGGTTGACGCAGTTGACGCGGATGCCCTCGCGCACGTGGTCGGCGGCCATGGCCAGGGTCAGCGAGAGGACGGCGCCCTTGCTGGCGGAGTACAGGGCGCGCTGCGGCAGGCCCGCGGTGGCGGCGATGGAGCAGGTGTTGACGATCGCGGCGTGGGCGGAGCCGCGCAGATGGGGCAGCGCGGCCCGGCTGGTGCGCACCATGCCGAGGACGTTGACGTCGAACACCCGCTGCCACTGCTCGTCCGGGTTGTCCTCCACGGTGCCCTGCGCGCCGATGCCCGCGTTGTTGACGAGGATGTCCAGACCGCCGAGCCGCTCGGCCGCCTGTTCCACGGCGGCGCGCACCGAGGCGTCATCGGTGACGTCGGCCTTCAGACCGAGCAGCGGGGCCGAGGCCCCGGAGGGGTCGACATCGAGCACGGCCACCGTGGCGCCCCGCGCGGCCAGCAGTCGGGCGGTGGCCAGTCCGATGCCGGACGCGCCCCCGGTGACGACCGCCTTGAGACCGGTCAGTTCACCTGTCGGTCCGGTCGGTTCACCTGTCGGCTCGGTCGATTCACCTGTCGGCTCAATCAGGTCTCGTGTCGGCTCGGTCATGCGACTTCTTCCCGTCCAGCGAGGTCGGCGGCCCAGAACGTGCCGTCCGGGTAACGGTATTCGGCGATGGACTCCTCCCGCATGGTGGCGGAGAAGCCTGGAGCGAGCGGCGCGGTGTAGTGGCCGTCGCGCATCACCACGGGGGCGGTGAAGTGCTCGTGGAGGTGGTCGACGTACTCGATGACCCGGTCGTCGGTGGTGCCGGACAGGGCCAGGTAGTCGAACATCGACAGGTGCTGGACCAGCTCGCACAGGCCCACACCCCCGGCGTGCGGGCAGACCGGGACCCCGAACTTCGCGGCGAGCAGCAGGATCGCGAGGTTCTCGTTGACACCGCCCACTCGGGCCGCGTCGATCTGCAGGACATCGATGGCACCCGCCTGGAGAAGCTGCTTGAACACGATGCGGTTCTGCACGTGCTCGCCGGTGGCGACCTTCACGGGAGCGACGCCCCGGCGGACGGCGGCGTGGCCGAGGATGTCGTCGGGACTGGTGGGTTCCTCGATCCAGTACGGATCGAAGGCGGCGAGCGCGTTGGTCCACTCGACCGCCTCGCCGATGTTCCAGCGCTGGTTGGCGTCGATGGCGATACGGATCCCGTCACCGACCGCGGCGCGGGCGGTGCGCATGCGGCGCACGTCGTCGGCGAGGTCGGCGCCGACCTTCAGCTTGATCTGGGTGAAGCCGTCGGCGACGGCCTGTTTGGCCAGCCGGGTGAGCTTCTCGTCCGAATACCCCAGCCAGCCCGGCGAGGTGGTGTAACCGGGGTATCCGCGCTCCAGCAGCGTGCTCTCGCGCTCGGCGAGGCCCGCCCGGCCCCGCTGGAGCAGGTCGAGGGCGTCCTCGGGGGTGAGGGCGTCGGCGATGTAGCGGAAGTCGACCTGGGAGACCAGCCACTCCGGCTCGGCATGGGCCAGCAGCCGCCACAGGGGCTGCCCGGCGCGCTTGGCGGCCAGATCCCACACGGCGTTGACCACGGCACCGATGGCCATGTGCATCACGCCCTTCTCCGGGCCGAGCCAGCGCAGCTGACTGTCCCCGATCAGGTCGCGGTTGACCGAGCCGGGATCAGCGCACAGCTCTTCCACCAGGCGGCCCACCAGGTGGGGCCGCAGGGCACCGATCGCGGCGACCTGGACGTCGTTGCCGCGGCCGATGGTGAAGGTGAAGCCGTGGCCTTCGAGGCCGTCGCCGGCATCGGTGCGCAGCACCACGTACGCAGCGGAATAGTCGGGGTCCGGGTTCATCGCGTCCGAGCCGTCCAGCTCCCGCGAGGTGGGGAACCGGATGTCGTAGGTGTCGACCGCGGTGATCCGGGCCGGGGTTGCAGTCACGGGGATGCCTTTCACGCTTGGCCGAAGATCTGGCGCTGGCTCCCGAGCCCGTCGATGGAGAGCTCGACGGTGTCACCGGGGCACAGGAAGGAGGTGCCGGGCAGGCCCAGGGCCACACCCGCGGGGGTACCGGTGTTGATCACGTCACCGGTGACCAGCCACGGACCCATCGGATTGAAGGTCTCGCACGATGTGCCCAGGTCCCACTGCGAGGAGTACTCCAGGTCGAGCTCGGGCAGTCCGCCCGTCTCGACCGCCGCCCGGGCCCGGGCCACTCCCCCAAAGGCGAGAAAAGCGCCGTCGATGTCGCAGGCCACAGAGGACGGATCCAGCAACCGGCCGTCGTCGGTACGCACGGCGGGGCGCTCCTCTCCCGGGGCGCCGACGCGTAGCAGTTTCACTGGGGCAGCTCCCTTGCCATGGGTTCGTTCATTCATCGGAGGAATAGCGCACCGTGACTTTATGGGCAGTTCGGCGCCCTGACAACGTATTCCTCGGATGTATTTGATCGACGTCAGGCTTTCCGCAGCTCACGGATCCGGCATGTACGACATCATCTCGACCTGAGCGTCGCCCGCGCCCCATGATCGGGTTGGCAAACTCATCGGGATCGACCTCTTGTCAACCCCGGCAATGCCGTCGTAACGTCCTCGACGTCCGAGATACATCGGAGGAATCGCACCGCCGCCATCGCTCGTCCTCGACAACGTAGTGGCCGTTCAAACTCCGCTGCTCGTTCACCGGTTGACCCTCTATCCCTCCCCTCCGACGGTCCACGCATGCCTGTACCGGAGGGCGGCCTCACCGTCCTGGCTAAGGAGAACCCGGCCATGAAGTTCGCTCGCACCCGCTCCACCGCCGCAGCGGCCTGCGCCCTAGCGGCCCTCACCCTCCTCACCGCGTGCAACCGTGACAGCTCCTCCGGGACGGCCGCCTCGGGCGGTGACAAGCCCGCGATCGGGATCGACCTGCCGCGCTCCGACTCCGACTTCTGGAACTCCTACGCCGAGTACCTGAAGAAGGACGTCAAGACCGAGGACATCAACGCGCTGCCGCTCAGCAACTCACAGAACGACATCACCAAGCTCGTCGCCAACGTGCAGGTCTTCCAGAACACCGGCGCCAAAGCCATCGTCATGGCCCCCCAGGACACCGGCGCCATCGCCTCCACCCTCGACACCCTCGCATCGAAGAAGATCCCCGTCGTCAGCGTCGACACCCGGCCCGACAAGGGCGACGTCTACATGGTCGTCCGCGCCGACAACCGGGCCTACGGCACCAAGGCCTGCGAATTCCTCGGCGAACAACTCGGCGGCAAGGGCAAGGTCGCCGAACTCCAGGGCGCCCTGGACTCCATCAACGGCCGGGACCGCTCCGAAGCCTTCGCGCAATGCATGAAGACGAAGTTCCCCGACATCAAGGTCTTCGAGCTGCCCACCGACTGGAAGGGCGACGTGGCCTCCGCCAAGCTGCAGAGCCTGCTCGCCCAGCACCCCGACCTCAACGGCATCTACATGCAGGCCGGCGGCGTCTTCCTCCAGCCCACCCTGGCCCTCCTCGAACAGAAGGGCCTGCTCAAGCCCGCCGGACAGAAGGGCCACATCTCCATCATCTCCAACGACGGCATCCCCCAGGAGTTCGACGCGATCCGCAAGGGCCAGATCGACGCCACCGTCTCCCAGCCCGCCGACCTCTACGCCAAGTACGCACTCCACTACGCGCAGGCCGCCGCCGACGGCAAGACCTTCAAGCCCGGCAAGACCGACCACGACTCCACCATCATCGAGATCCCCGGCGGCCTCGAGGACCAGCTGCCCGCACCCCTGGTGACCAAGGACAACGTGGACGACAAGACCCTGTGGGGCAACAACGTCGGCTAGTGCCGCAAGGGCCGACGCCAGGGCGGAGGGACGCGGCCCGTCCCTCCGCCCGCACCCCCTCGTATCCACCCCACGAAGGACGGTATCCACCATGGCGGACACCGCGACCGCCGCGGCGAACGGCGGCGGGCCCCCCGCCCCCGGGAGCCCCGCCCCGGTGGCCGAGGCCACCGGCATCAGCAAGAGGTTCGGCGCGACCGTCGCGCTGCGCGACGCCCGCATCACCATCGCCCCCGGCGAGGCCCATGCCCTGGTCGGCCGCAACGGCGCCGGCAAATCCACGCTCGTATCCATCCTCACCGGCCTCCAGCACGCCGACACCGGCACCCTGCGCTTCTCCGGCGAGGCGGCGCCCGCCGTCGGCGACATCGACGCCTGGCGCTCCAGGGTCGCCTGCGTCTACCAGAAGTCCACGATCCTCCAGGACCTGACCGTCGCCGAGAACCTCTTCCTGAACCGGCAGAGCGACGGTCCGCTGCGGCCCATCCGCTGGAAGCAACTGCGGGCACGGGCCGAGGAGTTGCTGGCCGGATTCGGCGTGGACGTGAAGGCCGACGCGCGGGCGCGGGATCTCACCGTCGAGCAGCGGCAGTTCGTCGAGATCGCACGGGCCCTGTCGTTCGGCGCCCGCTTCATCATCCTCGACGAACCCACCGCGAAACTCGACGCCCGCGGCATCAACCGCCTCTTCGACAAACTCCACGACCTCCAACGCCAAGGCGTCGCCTTCCTCTTCATCTCCCACCACCTGCAAGAGGTCTACGACCTCTGCACCACCGTCACCGTCTACCGCGACGCGGCCCACATCCTCACCGCCCCCGTCGCCCAACTCCACCACCAGGCACTCGTGGAGGCCATGACGGGGGAGACCACCGTCACAGCGGCGGCAACCGTCGAGAACCGCCCGCCGGTGCGGAGCGACTCTCCCGAACTCCTGAGGGTCGAGGACCTCACCCTGCCCGGCGCCTGCCAGGACCTGTCGCTCACGGTGCGCGCGGGCGAGGTGGTCGGCCTCGCCGGGGCGGCGGCCAGCGGCAACGTGCGGGTGGGCGAGACCATCGCCGGTCTGCACCGCCCCGAGCGGGGGACGATCTCGGTCGGCGGACGGCGGGTGCGCGGCGGCAGTGTGCCGTCGGCGCTCGCCGTCGGGGTCGGGCTGGTCCCCGAGGACCGCCACCTCCAGGGACTGGTCAACAACCGCAGCGTGGCCGAGAACGCGACGCTCACCGTCACCGACCAGCTCGGCCCGTACGGCACCGTGCTGCCCGCCCGGACCAGGACCTTCGCCCAGCGCATGATCCGGGACCTCGACATCAAGACCCCAGGCGGGGCCACCCCCGTGTCGGCCCTCTCGGGCGGCAACCAGCAGAAGGTCGTCGTCGCCCGCGCCCTGGCCACCGACCCCCACGTACTGGTCGCCATCCGCCCCACCAACGGGGTCGACGTCAAGTCCAAGGAGTTCCTACTGCGCCGGATCCGCCAGATCGCCGACGGCGGCAAGGCCGCACTGATCGTCTCCGACGAGCTGGACGACCTGAAGGTGTGCGACCGACTCGTGGTGATGTTCCACGGGCGGGCGGTCGCCGAGTTCGACCGCGGCTGGAAGGACGAGCACGTGGTCGCCGCCATGGAGGGCGTGGCCGACCGGGCCGAACCGCCCCACACCACCTCCCCCACCACCTCCGATCCCGCCTCCGACCCCGCATCGGACACCACCGAAGAGCACGGAAGGTAGTCATGTCCGCCACCACTGATGTCACCGACCCCGCCGCGAGCGTGGCGCGGGAGACCACCGGGGACACCCGCCGTGGACTCGGCCTCGGGCGCTTCCGTGAACTGTCCCTGGTCCCGGCGATCCTCGTCCTGGGCCTGATCGGGTTCATCGTCTCGCCGGCCTTCCTCACCGCCGACAACCTCATCGGCGTGGCCCAGCAGTCCACCGAACTGAGCCTGCTGGTGCTCGCCACCGCGCTGATCCTGGTCTGCGGCCGGATGGACCTCTCCCTGGAGTCCACCATCGGCGTGGCGCCCGTCATCGCGGTCTGGCTCGTCCTGCCGACCAGCGGCGCCCGGTTCACGGGCCTCGGGCTGCTGCCCCAGTGGACGGCCGTACCGCTCTGTCTGCTGGTGGGCGTGGTCATCGGAGCCGTCAACGGCTTCCTGATCCTGAAGCTGCGCCTGAACGGCTTCATCGTCACCCTCGGCATGCTGACCATGCTGCGCGGACTCCAGGTCGCCCTCTCGGAGGGCCAGTCCATCGTGGAACTGCCGTCCTCCTTCACCTACCTCGGGAAGGCGTCCTGGCTGGGTGTGCCGGCCGCGATCTGGATCTGCGTGGTGCTGTTCGCCATCGGGGGCAGTGCCCTGGCCTGGCTCCGTCACGGCCGGGCGCTGTACGCGATCGGCGGCAACGCGGAGGCGGCCCGGACGGCGGGTATCCGGGTGGACCGGATCGTGTGGGCGGTGCTGATCCTCGGCAGTGTGCTGGCCGCGTTCGCCGGCATCCTCTACAGCGGCCACTACGGCTCGATCTCCGCCACCCAGGGCAGCGGCTGGATCTTCCAGGTCTTCGCCGCGACCGTCATCGGCGGAGTGAGCCTCAACGGCGGCAAGGGCTCGGTGTTCGGCGCGCTCACCGGCGTCCTGACGCTGCAACTCGTCGTCAACGTCATGACGTTGGCAGGTGTGCCGCCGCTGTGGAACCAGTTCCTCAACGGCGCGATCATCATCGTCGCACTGATCATCTCCCGCTTCGCCTCCGGCGAGAAGCAGGAGTAGCTCCGGTACAAGGAGGCACCTCGTGGCACTGACGGACGAGGCGATGGACAAGATCAAGGCGATGATCGTGGCCGGTGAGCTGGCGCCGGGCTCACGCCTGCCCAAGGAGGAGATCCTCGCCGCCCAGCTCGGCCTGTCCCGCAGTTCGCTGCGGGAGGCGGTACGCGCGCTGACGGCCATGCGGATCCTGGTCACCCGGCAGGGCGACGGCACGTACGTGTCCAGTCTGGAGCCGCATCTCCTGCTGGAGTCGCTCTCCTTCGCCTCGGACGTCTCCCAGGGGCAGACGGCCCTGCAACTGCTCCAGGTACGGCGGCTGCTCGAACCCCAGGCGACCGGGGCGGCCGCCGCCCTGCTCACCGCCGACGACCTCGACGAGCTGGGCGCCATCCTGGAGCGGTCGCGGGCGGCCGCCACGGTCGAGGAGTTCGTCGGCCACGACATCACCTTCCACCTGCGGATCGTGGAGGCGGTCGGCAACCCGGTGCTGTCCATGCTGCTGCGGGTGCTCTCCACCCGCACCCAGCGGGCCCGCATCGTCCGGGGCACACGCACCGAGCGGTCCGTGGAGCACGCCCACCGCGAGCACGAGGAGATCCTCCGTGCCCTGCGGGCCCGCGACGCCGCGCTGGCCGTCTCCGCCGCGACGGTCCATGTGGCGGCCGTGGAACAGTGGCTGGCGGCGGGGCTCGACGAGGACCCCCTCGGCGCGATCGACGGCTGACCGCAGGTCGACGAAGGTCCCGTCACGGCCGCCGAGGGAGGTCCGTCACGCCACCGGGGGAGGTCCGTCACGGCCACCGGACCTCCGCAAGCCCGGCGAGGAGCCTGCGACCCGGTGGCCGTGACGGGCACTCACATATCGGTGGCGTCCACCAGCTCGCCGAGGTCGACGAACTTGAAGCCGGTGGCCGTGCGGGTGCCGCCCTCGCCGTCCGGGACCTCGGGCGTCTCGTGGCCGTCCTGGACGACGAGGAGGCCGCGCGGATAGCGGCTGCCCAGCGGGGCGTTGAGAACGGCGGCGCCGTCGCACTCCTCCACGCCGTCGAGCGTGGGTGAGGCGGCGCCGATCCGGAAACCTCCCTCGTACTCGTTGCCCTCGCTCACCTCTCGGTCGTACAGGGCGAAGGTGTCGTCCCCCTGGCTGGAGGCGAGCAAGTAGCCGTCCCCATCCTGTTCCTGATAGAGCGTCAGTCCCTCGACGTCGGCCGACAGCCGCTTCCCGCCGTAGCCGGGGTCGGTGCCCGGCACACACTCCTCGGTCTCCTCGTCGTACGTGCCGGGGACGCCGTACTCCTTGGTCCTGTCGACCAGGGCGGGCTTGCCGGTGAGGTCGGCGCGCAGGCGCCAGATGCCGATGTCCTCCTGGCCGGCGTAGAGGGTGCCGGTGGCCGGGTCGACGACCATGCCCTCGACCTGCGGGAGTTCACCGGGTTCGCCGCAGGGGCTCCACGTCGTGCCGTCGGGCAGGCGGAAGGAGGAGGGCAGGTCGAGGGTGCGGATCTTGCGGTAGCCGACCTTGCCGTTCGCCGCCGGGAGGAGTTCGAGGAGGGCGAGACGGGTGCGCTCGCGTTGGCTGACCAGGGCGTAGGTGCGGCCGGTGGTCCTGTCCGTCCAGGTGGCGAGGCCGTACGCGGTGCGCTGGTCGTTGATCTCGGCCTGGTCGGCGGAGAACACCGGGGCGGCGGCCGGGTCGGTGACGTCGGTCAGTGGGCCGTTCCGGCGGGAGGGGTCGATGCGGTAGATCCGCAGCCGGTCGTTGCCCCGGTCGCTGACCACCGCCACGTCGGCCCGGCCCGGGGAGGTGCGCAGGCCGGTGACGAGGTCGACGTTGTTGTAGCGGCCCGGGGCGTCGCCCTCCGTCGGCGGCTTCGGCGCGGCCAGGGACTGCACCAGGCGGGCGTCCAGGTCGTAGACGCGCAGGCCGCCCTCCTTCGCGGTGGCGACGACGAGGCTGCGGCCCGGGTCCGCGGGGTTCCGCCAGATCGCGGGGTCGTCGGCGTCCGAGTCGCCACCGGCCTCGTCGTCGTGGAGCGCGGCCGACTCGCTCGTCGCGGTCACCGTCGGGAGGCCGGACGGGCCCGCTCCGGCGGGGGACGCCGCGAGAAACGTGGTCAGCGCGGTGCCCGAGGCGAGGAGGGCAACTCTTCGAGCAGTACGGGGCGTTCTCACACGCGCTCCCTTGAATGTCGTTGGTTGTTGGGGACATGCAGATGGTGCGGAGAGAAGCTTGCGCGCAGGCGGACGTGACCTGTCCATGCCGTCATGGTGAAACGACGGTGGTTTGGCCGAAGTTCGCCCGGTCCTCACCTGAGGGAGCGCGCCGGGCGGGTGCTGAGGTGGAGCAGTTGCTCCAGCGGCCCACGGCGGAACCATCGGGTCCAGGCGGTGGCGAGCAGCATCGCGACCAGGCTGTGGACCAGGAGGTCGACGAGCGCCGGTCCGGTCTCGTCCGCCATGCCGAACTCCCGGATGGCGAGGATGTGCAGCACGTACGCGGTCAGGGCCGTCATGCCGACGGCGCGGACCGGGGTGGCGAGGCGCCGGAAGCGCGGCAGCCGGTCCGTGGCCGTCACGCACAGCACGACGACGAGGAGGGCGACACCGGTGTTGCCGAGGATGGAGAAGGTCGTCTGACTGTGCGGCGCACCGACCAGGAGCCAGGCCGCCGGGGTGTCGTCGACGATGTAGCCGACGGTGTCGGACCACCAGGCCGAGGCTCCCGAATCACCGTCGGTGGCGGCGGCGACGCTCGCCCGCGCGTGCGGGACGAGGCGGAGTGCCAGCCAGGATCCGCCGTAGCCGAGTACGGCCAACGCGCCGCCGGTGAGGACTAGTTGGGTGCGGACGGCGTTCCGGGTGAGGTCGAGACGGGCCACCGCCATGCCGACGAGCATGAACGACATCCAGGTGAGGACGGGGTACTCGCCCGTGAACAGCAGCTCCATGAAGCCGTCCGTGTCACCGAGCCGGGCCAGCGGGTCCCAGGCGACAACCGTGTCCGCCCAGCTGTCCTCATCGATCGACAGCCTTGTCACGTACAGAACTTGGGGCATCACGAATGCGCCCGCGGCGGCGAGGAGCGCGAGCGTCCGGGCGCGCAGCCGGTACAGCGGGAGGACGGCGAGGAAGGTCAGCCCGTAGAACGCGAGGATCACGTCGACCTCGGTGTCGAGGGCGGTCAGGGCGAACCCCAGGGCGATGAGGACGAGGGAACGGATGACCATCCGGGCCACGGCCTGCCGTCCGGCGCGCCCGGTGCGGGGGTGCGGGCGGCCGGTGATCAGTACGAGGGTGAAGCCGGCGAGCAGCGCGAACAGCGCGGAGGAACGGCCGCGTGCCAGCTCCATGACGAAGCCCAGCGGTCCGCCGACCGCCGGGTCCGGGCCGACGTGGGCGGCGTACATCCCGAAGACCGCGAGCCCACGGGCCAGATCGATGCCCACCAGGCGCCCGGTCGACGGCCCTCGGCCGGCTGCGTCCGGACTACCGGCTGCGTCGGGACGGCCGGCTGCGTCGGGACGGCCCGCTTCGGTGGCGGGGGCGATGTCCGGAGCAATGACCTTATGGGCGGCCTCGGTTGCGGTGGACGTGGCGGTGGCGGTGGCGGTGGACGTGGCGGTAGCGGCCGACGGGGCGGCGGCGCACGGGATGGCGGCAGCGGACGGGGCGGCGGGTGGGGCGGGTAGGGGGGCCCGCTTGGACGACAGGTCCGGTGACGTGTCTGGTGTCATGGCCTTCAAAGTCGGGGGCGCGAGGGGCGCGTTCCCATCCGGCGGGTGGCTGGAAGCTCCCCGCCGACCAGCCGTGGCCACCCCCGCCAGGTGACCGGAAACCGGGAGGAAAGGAACCTCGCGGCGGCCCGGGACGTCGTAGGGGTTCCAGGAGAAGTGCGGTGGTGGTCCGACGGCGAGCGGGGCACAGGTGATCCGGGTACTGGTGGTCGACGACGAAGCCCTGATCCGTACGGGCTTCCAGCACATCCTCAACTCCTCGGACGACCTCGACGTGGTGGCGGCGGTCCCCGGCGGCCGGGCGGTCCAGGCCGTGCGGGAGCTGCGCCCCGAGGTCGTCCTGCTGGACATCCGCATGCCGGACGTGGACGGGCTCACCGTCCTCGCCGAACTCCGCAGACTCCCCCGCCCTCCCGTGGTGGCCATGCTCACCACCTTCGACATGGACGAGTACGTGGCGGCCGCCCTGCGCTCGGGGGCCGCCGGTTTCCTGCTCAAGGACACCGACCCGGAACAACTGCCGTATCTCGTACGGACATTGGCGGCCGGCGGGGTCGTGCTGTCGTCCCGGGTGACCCGCACCGTGGTCGACGGCTACCTGGACAACGGCCCCCGGGAGGCCGCCGTACGGCTCGTGGGACGGCTGACCGAACGCGAGCGTGCCGTTCTCGTCCTCATCACCGAAGGGCTGTCCAACACCGACATCGGTGACCGGATGCACCTGAGCACGGGGACGGTCAAGGACCATGTGAGCGCGCTCCTCACCAAGTTGGAGGTGGGCAGCCGAGTACAGGCGGCGCTGCTGGCCGAGCGGGCGGGCCTGCTCAGGCCGTCGCGCCCCGTCGGCCGCGGACGGGAGGACGGATGAGGCCCCCCACCCGCACCCCGCACGGGCCGACGACGGATGCCGTGCTCGTCACGACGTCGCTGCTGGACGTGTGGATCCATGACGTGGGCACCCATCACCCCCACGAGTTGGCCGCCGCCCTGCTCGCGGCCTTCGCGCTCGTCATGCGCCGCAGTCTGCCGCTGCCGACCTTCCTGCTCACCCTGCCGACCGCCCTGTTCACGGACGCGGTGTTCGCCACGCTGGTGGCGCTGTACACCCTCGCCTCGCGCACCCACCACCGAGTGCCGTTGGCCGTCTGCGCGCTGGGGTTCACGGTCTGCGACCTCACCTGGTGGTCCTGGCCCTCACCGGAGTTCGCCGACCTGTCCGACCGCCATGCCCTGATCCCGCTCTCCTACAGCTTGGCGCAGGCGACCGCGCCCCTCTTCCTCGGGCAGCTCGTCCAGGCCCGTCGGGAGCTGTCACTGCGTCTCGTGGAGGTCTCCGAGGCGCGTGAGCACGAGCGGCTGCTGATCGCGCAGGGCGTCCTGGCGCAGGAACGCGCCCAGCTCGCCCGGGAGATGCACGACGCCGTCTCCCACCAGGTCAGTCTGATCGCCGTCCGCGCCGGAGCCCTCCAGGTCGCCGGCCGGGACCCGGAGACGAAGGAGGCCGCGGCCACGCTACGGCTGCTCAGCGTGCAGACCCTGGACGAGCTGCGGCACATGGTCGGCGTACTGCGCGCCTCCGGCAGTCGCCCCACCGAACTCACTCCGCAGCCCTCCCTCGCCGACCTCGACCGGCTCGTCACCGGCAGCGGTATCGACACCGACCTGCGGACGGACCTGCCGGACGGCCTCCCGCCGCCCGTCCAGCGCGCCGTCTACCGCACGGTCCAGGAAGCCCTCACCAACATCCGCAAGCACGCCCCCGGCGCCACGGCCACCATCCGTGTCCGCCAGCGGGACGGCACCCTCCGCGCGACCGTCACCAACACCGCGCCCAGCCGCCCGGCCCTCTCCCTCCCGGGCGCCCACCACGGCCTGATCGGCCTGCGCCAGCGCGCCGAACTCCTCGGCGGAACGGTCACGTCCCGGCACCTGGGGGACGGGGGCTACGAGCTGCGTCTGGAGCTGCCGGTCGACGCAGCACAATGAGCCGCCCCGGGGCTGGCCTGCGGCAGCGAGCCGCCCCTCACGGCCCGACCACCCGTCGGGCTCGGTCGGGGGCCCGATCGCAGGACAGGCTCGCGATGTCCACGGCGTCGGCCCGAAGTGCCCCGGGCCGAGTCCGGCCCGGGGCACTCGGTCACGCGTTACGCGACGCCGACGGGCCGAGCCCTGACCCCGCTCCGCCCCGTCAAGCGGAACGTTTCGTCAAAGCGGTCGAGTCGGTCCGGCCACCCCGAGCGATCCACACGGACCGGCCTGTCCGACCTGTCCGACCTGTCCGGAAGACCAAACCCGTCCGGCCTGTCGGTCCGCAGTGCGAGGATCCCTGCACGCAGGGCCGTCACGATGAGATGGGTGCGGTTCTTCGCGCACAACTTCTCCCGGATGCTGCGCATATGGGAAGCCACCGTGCGGGGTGAGATCGACAGCTGATGGGACATGTCCGCGTCCGACATCCCGTGGGCTGCCAGAAGGAGGATCTCCAGTTCCCGGGCGCTGAGTCGGCCGGAGCTGTCCACTGTCATGGGTGCCTGCCTTGTTCGAAAGGGGGTCGAGAAACCCCGTGTCGTCCGTCGGGTGCGCTGTGACTCTTCCGTGACACCCGGCCCCCGGTCATCGACCATTCGACCGATACCCGGCAGTAGTCATCGGCCGATCGGCCTGCACCCTTCCGCCCACGGCGGATCCTTCGCCGGGAAAGCACCAACCGCCCCTTTGCATACGGCCGTTCGACCTTCGGCTTCTGCGGACCGCCGGACCGGCCACGTGATCCATGGCATGCTCGGCCGCGTGAGCAGCACCCCCACGCGTGTGATGATCGCCGACGATCAGGATCTGGTCCGGGCCGGTTTCCGGCTCATCCTCGACGCCCAGGAAGGCATCGAGGTGGTCGGAGAGGCCGCCGACGGACTCGCGTGCGTGGAACTGGCGCGCACGTTGCGGCCGGACGTGTGCCTGGTGGACGTCCGTATGCCGAAGCTGGACGGGCTGGAGGTGACCCGGCTGCTGTCCGGACCGGGGGCCACGCACCCGACCCAGGTCGTGGTGGTCACCAGCTTCGACCAGGACGACTACCTCAACATCGCCCTGCGCAACGGAGCTTGCGGCTTCCTGCTCAAGGACGCCGCGCCCGCGTTGCTGATCGAGGCGGTGCGGGCGGCGGCGCGTGGTGACGCGCTGGTCTCGCCCGGGGTGACGGTCCGGCTGCTGAAGCAGCTGGAGGAGCGGGCGTCGACCCCGGCGGACGGCTGCGGTGTGCCCGAATCAGCCCTCAGCGCACGGGAGTTGGAGGTCGCCAGGCTGGTCGCGGTGGGCCGCACCAACCAGGAGATCAGCGACGAACTGTGTCTGTCCCTGTCCACCGTGAAGACGCACCTGGGCCACATCCACCACAAGCTGGGCGTACGCAACCGCGTCGAGGTGGCCGCGTGGGCCTGGGCCAACGGAACGGTCCGGCCCGGGCGTTGACGGTGATTCCGTGAATGTCCTGTAGTTGATCTGTGTCGCTCCCCACAGATCGATCCACCCTCTGCCGGGGAGGCATGCCCATGCCTAACCTGCCCTTCCATGACAACTTCGTCACTCGCGGCACTCTCGGCACGAGCGACCCAGCCGCACCTCGGCCCTCCGCGGTTACCCGCGCAGCGGCTGAACCACCGCACCCTGTACCCGGCGCTGGGCGTGCTGTGGCTGCTCGACGTGGGCATCATCGGATCGCAGCACCAGGGCCCCCTCGACTGGCTACCGCTCCTGACCGGCCCCGTCGCCCTGGCGCTGGTGCTGGTGCCGGAATCGAGGCTGAGCATCGAGTGGCGGGCGGGGCTCTCCGCGGCCGCCTCGACGACGGTGACGCTGGGCACCTCCCTGATGGGGCTGGCCCTGCCCGCATGGGGCCTGCTGGAGACGGCGTGCATGCTGGTCCTGCTCGCCCGCACCTGCCGCAAGGTCACCCGGCCCGGCGTCGCCCTCGCCCTGGCCGGCGCGATGGGGGCCAGCGTCATCGACGAACCCCTGCGCACCGGGGGTACGGGAATCACCCTGACCTACCCCTTCCTGCTGACGTTCGCCGTCGGCGGGGCCGTCGGGGCGGGCTGCTATCTGCGCACCCTGGACGCCCGGCGTCGCCGTACGATCGCCGCCGTCCGGCTCGCCGAGCGGATTCAACTCGCCCGGGAACTGCACGACTTCGTCGCCCACCATGTGACGGGCATCATCGCGCAGGCACACGCCGCCGGTGTGATCCACGAGAGTGCGCCCCAGCAGGTCGGCCCCATCCTGGGCAACATCGCCGAGGCCGGGCAGCGGACCATGGACTCCATGCGCCGCCTGATCCGGGTGCTGCGCGAGGACGGCGAGCAGACCTCCATCGAGCGCCCCGAGGAGCCGTACGCCGAACTCACCAAGCTGGTCTCGGCGTTCAGCGACCAGGGTGACGGATCGACGGCCCAACTGGAGATCACCGGAGCCGCCCGGCGGAGCGGACTGCTGCCCGAGGTGGGCTCCGCGGTCCACCGCGTGGTGCAGGAGGCGCTGACCAACGTCCGACGGCACGCACCGGGCACCCAGGCGACCGTGCGCGTCCACCGCACCCGCGGCGACCTGCTCCGGGTCGACGTGTACAACAAGGCGCCCGAGCGGCGGGTCTCCCGCCCCACGGGAGGCCGTGGCGGCTACGGCCTGGTCGGGCTGCGCGAGCGGGCGGAGGCGGTCGGCGGCTCCCTGGCGGCGGGCCCCGCCGACGACAGCGGCTGGTGGGTCATCGCCCATTTCCCGGTACTCCCGGAAGCCGCGCCGCAGGACGCGGAAGGGGCCGCGGACGCGGGTCCGGCGTCCCGCCGGACATCCGGACGCCATGCCAAACCGCATGCGCATGCGGAGCCCGAGCCGGACATGAGTTGGGACGCGAGTTAGGCGGTCCGGGGCGGGAATTAGGCAATTCTGCGCATCGCGCCGGGACGGCCCACCCTCTAATGTCGAAGACCCAGAGGCGCCGGGACGGCCTTCTCACGTCCCGCAGAGTGGTGAATCGGCCCGGACCGGGCCTTTTCGAGGGCCCGGTCCACCGCTTTTCCCGTACGCCACTTCGCGAACCGGTGGACCGGCGCCCGTCGTAAAGGAGACGCAGGAGACGTATGACTACGGCCGTCGTGGTGGGCAGCGGTCCGAACGGTCTCGCGGCCGCCGTGTTCCTCGCCCGGGAGGGCGTCGAGGTCACCGTCCTCGAAGCCGCCGACACCATCGGAGGCGGCACCCGCACCAGCGAACTGACCCCGGGCCTCCTGCACGACCACTGCTCCGCCACACACCCCATGGCCGTCGGCTCCCCGTTCCTGCGCGGCCTCGATCTCGGCCGCCACGGCCTGACCTGGCGCCTGCCGGACATCGACTGCGTGCATCCGCTGGACTCCGGCGAGGCCGGGGTCCTGCACCGGTCGGTGGAGGAGACGGCCGACGGCCTCGGTGACGGCGACGGCCGGAGGTGGCGGCGCGTCTTCCGGCCGCTCGCGGACGGCTACGACGCGCTCGCCGAGGACCTCATGCAGCCGCTCCTCCATCGGCCGCGCCATCCGCTGCGCCTGGCCGCGTTCGGTCCGCAGGCCCTGCTGCCCACCGCCGTGGTGGCCCGGCGCTGGCGGTCGCAGAGCGCCCGCGCGCTCTTCGCCGGGGTGGCCGCGCACGCGTTCCGCCCGTTCGACCGGCCGGCCAGCGCCGCGGTCGGCCTGACGATCATCGCCGCCGGTCACCGGTATGGCTGGCCGGTGGCCGCGGGTGGTTCCCGGGCGATCGGCGACGCGCTCGCGGCGCAGCTCACGGAGTTCGGCGGCCGGATCGAGACCGGTGTACGGGTGCTCTCCCCTGCCGATCTGCCCCCGGCCGACCTGGTCCTCTTCGACCTCGCCCCCCGTGCGGTCGCCGACATCCTCGGCGACAGGCTGCCGGGGCGGGTGGCCCGGGCCTATCGCCGCTACCGCCACGGCCCGGGCGCCTTCAAGGTCGACTTCGCCGTCCAGGACGGTGTGCCCTGGGCCAACGAGGCGGCCCGCCGGGCCGGCACCGTCCACCTCGGCGGGGCCTACGAGGAGGTCGCCGCCACCGAGCGGGCGATCCACGCCGGGCGTATGCCGGAGCGGCCGTTCGTCCTGGTCGGGCAGCAGTATCTGGCCGATCCACGGCGTTCGAAGGGCGACCTCCACCCCCTCTGGACCTACGCACACGTTCCGCACGGCTACGACGGCGACGCGACCGAGGCGATCGTCGGGCAGATCGAGCGGTTCGCCCCGGGGTTCCGTGAACGTGTCCTCGACATGGCCGTCCGCCCGCCGGCCGCCTTCGAGGACTACAACCCGAACTACGTCGGCGGGGACATCGTCACCGGGGCGAACACCGCCTTCCAGCTGGCAATGCGTCCCCGCGTCGCGCTCGACCCGTACCGCACGGGGGTCCCCGGGACGTACATCTGCTCCGCGGCATCACCACCGGGCGCCGGCGCCCACGGCATGTGCGGCGCGAACGCCGCCGCGTCGGCCCTGCGCGATCTCGGGCGGCGACGCGGGAAAGGATGAACCGGGAGGGCGCCGCGGCCCGCACCGTCCCGGAAAAGGCCTGGACCTCTTCGGTCCAGGCCTTTTCCGTGCCCGCAGGAGTCTGTTTCCGGAGCGAAAGGCAGCGCTCAACAATAGGTAATTTTATCGATGCGGAGGCGGCCGGCGAGAGCCTAATGTTTTCTCCAGAAGGGCACCGGAAGAAAAGAACTTCCGAAGTCCCGAACGCGAGAGGATGAAAGAAATGAGCAGCATCGAGAACGCGCTGAACAGCGTGGAAATCCCCGTCGAGGGTGTCGTCTACGTCGCCGCTCGCCCGACCCTGGGCACCCCGCGGATCGCCCGGATCGGCAGGATCGCCCAGGCGGCCGAGGGCGTCGGCGCCACCCTGGCCGGCATCGGCGCCACGGTCGGTGTCGCGCAGGCCGCGGAGGCCAACAACCTGGCGGCGGAGGCCAACGCCCAGAACGCGGCCGCGCTCGCCGCGGCCGGCGGTCCGCCGCCCGCGGTCTGACAACCGGCGGTGAACTCATAGGAACCCGCTGTCGGACCAGAGGGCTGTTCTGGTCCGGCAGCGGGTTTCGCCGCACGCAAAAAACGTGCTCAAAAGTACCAGGAAAAGAGGTTCCATGAAACTCGTCCGAAGGATCACTTCCGCGGTGCCGGGCAGGGTCGCCTCCGCGGTGTTCAGCCCGATGCCGGTCGGCCGGGACCGTGCGCTGGGCCTGTCGGAGCGGCTGGCCGCCGCGACGAGCCTCACCTCGTCCCTCGAATACCTCACCCAGCGCCACGAGATGGGCAAGGGGGGAATGAACGACTGGGAGATCGCCAAGGACAGCATCGCGCACGCGCATCCTCTGCTGCGTCGACTGGTCGACATCGCCAGCGGAACCCGGACCACGACGGCACTGCACGTCACACGGGCCGCGGTCGCCTCCGCCATGCTGCTGCCGGGCAAGTCCGGTTGGCGCGGGGCGGGCAGCCTCTTCCTCGGTGCGACCTCCGCCCTCCTCGGCCCTCGCCAGCACTACGGAAGCGACGGCGCCGACCAGGTGGCGACCCTCGTGCAACTCGCCACCGGCGGCGCCCGCCTGGTGCCCTCGCCGGCCGCCAAGGACGCCCTGCTGTGGTACGTCGCCCTGCAGTCCAACCTCTCCTACCTGATCTCCGGCTGGGTCAAGCTGCTCGGCCCGGACTGGCGCGACGGCTCCGCACTTCCGGGCGTGATGCGCACCCACACATACGGCCACGAGGGCATGCACGCGTGGATCCGGAACAACCCCCGGGCCGCCAAACTGCTCGCCCACAGCGTGCTGGCGCTGGAGTGCCTCTTCCCGCTCGCCTATCTCAAAGACGGCAAGCTGACCCGTCCCGTCCTCGCGAGCGCCGCCGCGTTCCACCTGGCCAACGGCTACTTCATGGGGCTCGGCAGGTTCGCCACCGCGTTCCCCGCGATGCACCCCCTGGTCGCCTACACCTCGGCTCCCCGCACTCACCCCGCCGTCGCGGGACGCGACGACCGCGCTCTGCCGGCCGCCCTCACCGTGCTCGCGGGGGCGACGGCGGCCGCTGCCGTCACCGCCGTACAGCGACGCATCCGCACCACCGAGGGCTGGCGGACCTCTCGCGTGCTGACGACCCGGCACGGCAACCGGCTGCAGTACGAGGAGATGTCGGTGGGGGACGCCGGGCGGCCGGTCTTCGTGCTCGCCGCCGGTCTGCTGTCCACCAGCGAGCACTACGCCTGGATCAGCGAGCGCCTGTCCTACGAGACCACGTACGGCGTCATCGCCTACGCCCGCGCCGGATACGCCGGCAGCCGCCGCGGGGCGACCACCGCCTACCGGCTGTCGGAGTCCGTCGACGACCTCGTCGACCTGGTGAACGGCGCCGTGGCACCGCACCGCAAGGTGATCCTGGTCGGCCACTCGATCGGCGGGGAACTCGCCCGCCGAGCCGTCCATCACCTCGGCGACCGGGTGCACGGCGTCGTGTATCTCGACTCCTCGCACCCGGACCAGTTCAACCGCTCGGCCCAGCAGAGGGTGTCCGGCGCCGGCCTGGGCGGCACCTTCGCGTCCATGAGCCGGGCACTGCGCCTCGGCACCGGGGCGCTCCTCACGCGCCCGTGGTGGATCAAGGAACTGCCCGCCGCCTATCACGACAAGGTCTTCGCCCAGTACGCGGACGCGCGGATGTGGTACGCGGCACGCCGCGAGTGGAAGGCGCTGCAGGAGGACTTCAAGGCCTTCCCCGGGCGGCTCGACCCGATCGAGGGCGTGCCCGCCCTGGTGATCTCCGCCCAGCGGACCGTGGACCGCGACCCCGAACAACTGCTGATGCACCGGGAACTGGCCGAGGCCCACCGCCGGGCGCCCAGCGAGACGGTGGTCATCGAAGGCGCGGGACACGACACCCTGCTGATCAACAGCCGTCTCGCCAACCAGGTCACGGACCGCGTCCTCGCGTTCTTCCAGAGCGTCGACGAGCGCTCCCGGGCACCGCGGTCCACCCGATCCGTCACGCTCGACAAGGAGGCCGCGCGGTGAGCACCCTGCGACGTTTCCCGCTGGAGAATCCGTTCACCGGCGAAGGCGCGGCCTGGCGGATCGCCGGAGCCGCCATGCTGGTCGTCACCGTCGCGGGCCAGCACCCCTTCGAGCAGTTCTCCAGGTTCCGCTCCAAGGACATCCTGTCCCTGGTGCCGAACTGGAGGTTCTTCGCCCCCAATCCCTGCATGCACGACAGCCACTTCCTGTACCGCACGGTGGACGCGGACGGCAACGCCTCCCCGTGGCACGACGCGTTCACGACCGAGACGCGCAAGCCCCAGCACATCGTGTGGTTCCCCACGCGCCGCGCTGACAAAGGGGTCTTCGACGCGTGCGCCGACATCCTCCCGACCCTTGAGTTCGGTGGCTTCGAGGCCGCCTCACGCACTCCCGGGTACCGGATGGTCACCGAGCATCTGCGCGTCCTCATCAGGTCCCGGGGCCCCGTGGCCGAGGAGGTCCGGGGCTTCCAGTTCGCCCTGGCCCGCGCCACCGGCTACGACACGCGCCACCGTCCTGAGCTCGTGTTCGTCTCCCCGTTCGTCCCCCTCGACCCGCAGGCCCCCGGCACCCCGCTGACGCGGACCCCGGCCAAGACTCCAGCGAAGGTGTGATCATGGACATCGCCACCCCCTTCATCCTCCTCGGAATCCTGATCTTCGCGGTCGGCCTCCTCAAGGCGGGCCTGCGGCTCACCAGGGACCGGGCGGAAGCGGAAGAGGACGGCAGGGAGCACGAGTGAACGGGGCGCGGACGGCCGCCACGGGGCCGAGGGCGCGCGATGAGTGACCGGTCGGCCGGCCGGGGACGGCACACACGCCCGCAGGCCCCGCCGGTGAACCTGGAGAAGGAGGGCAGGCCCGGTGACGGGCGGCGCGCCATGCACCGGGCGGTTCCCCAGCTCAACCTGCACCTGCTGTGGGGCGAGGGAGCGAAACCCTGGCGGGCCATGGGCCGGCACCGCCGCCTGGTCCTGCTCGGCATCGTCCTCGGCCTGCTGGGAGCCGCGACGTCCCTGGCCCAGCCCGCGGTCATCGGCTCACTGGTCGCCGCCGTCGGCGAAGGGCGCTCGCTGACCGGGCCGATCATGGTGGGCGCGGCACTGTTCCTCGCCGACGCCACCCTGGGCGCACTCCACTCGTACGTCATCGGGCTGGCCGGGGAGAACATCGTCTACGACATCCGCAGGACCCTGGCCTCGCGGCTGCTGCGCTCCCGGTTCAAGGCGTACAGCGGCCTGCAGCAGGGCGATGTGTTCTCCCGGATGGTCAGCGACACCATGCTCGCCCGCTCCACCATGACGCACGCGATCGACAGCATCCTCAACAACAGCTTCCTGGTCATCGGCGGGATCGCCCTGATGGCCTGGATCGACACCGTGCTGCTGACCGCCACCCTGGTCTGCCTCGGCGCGACCAGCGTCGTCTCGCTCTACCTGGCGCGCGGGGTGCGGAAGGTGTCGGTGCGCAACCAGACCGACCTGGGCACCTTCGGCTCCGCCCTGCTGCGGGTGCTGGGGGCGATGCCCACCGTGAAGGCCTCCCGGGCCGAGGACCGCGAGGCCGAGGGGATCGCGGCCATCGCCCGGCGGGCGCGGAAGTCGGGGATCAAGGTGACGGTGATGTCGTCGCTGCTCGACCCGACCATGAGCATCGGCACCCAGCTCGCCCTGACGGTCGTCATCGGTCTGGGCGCGGCGCGCACCGCGACCGGGGCGATGCCCACCGCCGACCTGACGGCGTTCATCCTCTATCTCTTCTACCTGGTGGCGCCGTTGCTGACGCTGTTCGAGTCGATCGCGCAGTTCCAGATCGGCAGAGCGTCGGTGGAGCGGCTCGCGGAGCTCGGCAAGATCGAGGTCGAGACGGACCCGGACAGCAGCCGGCCGGAGGAACGGCCGCGTGCCGCCCGCCCGTTCGGGCGCGGGTACGAACCCGGACTCACCTTCGACGGCGTCCGGTTCTCCTATCCTGGCAGCGACAAGGTCGTCCTCGACGGGGTCTCCTTCACCGTCCCGTCCGAGGGTCTGACCGCCGTCGTCGGCCCCTCCGGCGGTGGCAAGTCGACCGTCTTCCAGCTGATCGAGCGGCTCTTCGACCCGGTGTCCGGGGCGATCCGCATCGACGGCACGGACATCACCGACCTGCCGCTCAACCAACTGCGGTCCATCGTCGGCTACGTCGACCAGGACCACACCCTGCTGCGCGGCACCATCCGGGAGAACCTCACCTACAGCGCGCCGGACGCGGACGACAAGGACATCGCCGAGGCGCTGCGCATGGCCAACCTGACCGAGGTGATCGCCGCGCTCCCCCACGGCCTGGACACCGAACTCGGGGACCGGGGCGCCGGTCTGTCGGGCGGTCAACGGCAACGCCTCGCCATCGCCCGTACGTTGCTGCAGGCGCCCCGGTTCCTGCTTCTGGACGAGGCCACCGCCAACCTCGACACCGAATCGGAGAACGCGCTGCGCGACAGCATCGCGATGATCTCCGGCTTCTGCGCGGTCATCGCCATCGCCCACCGGCTGTCCACCGTCACCGAGGCCCAGCAGATCGTCGTGCTCGACCGGGGCAGGGTGCACGCCGTCGGCACCCACGACGAACTCCACCGGCACAGCGACCTCTACCGCCGGCTCGCCCGACTGCAGGAACTCAGCGACATGGCGTCCTGACCCAGAAAACCCGACAGGAGAACGAATTCCCGACAGGAGAACCTGATGAACGACTTCCTGCTGATCCCGTTCGTGGTGGCCCTCGGCATCGTCGGCTTCCTGATCACCACCCGGGCCGTCAGTACCCCCGCCGTCATCGGCGCCGCCCTCGTGGTGCTGTTCGGCGCCTGCTCACAGGCCAGAAGGAACGCCCATCCGAGGACCACACCGACCAAGAAGCGGAGGCACCACCCATGAGCACACCCGCCACGCCCACCACCGCGGCCCCGTCCACCCCATCCGCCCCGTCCACCCCCTTGCCCACGGCCGCCCACTCCACCACGACCGGCATCATCGACGACATCGGCTACGGCCGGCAGTTCGACGACTGGTACCACCGCCTCTTCCCCGACGACGCGTCCGTCGCCGCCGAGGTCGAGAGCCTGGTCTCCCTCCACCCCGACCCGGCCTCGGGCACCGTCGAGTTCGGCGTCGGCAACGGGCGGATCGCGCTCCCGCTGTCGCGCCGCGTCGGCAGGATCACCGGCGTCGACTCCTCGCCCGAGATGCTCGAACTTCTGCGCAGGAACCTGACCGACGACACCCCCGTCGAGCCTCTGCACGCCGACATCCGCACGTACACCGCCGACCGCACCGTAGGGCTCGTCTACGCCGTCTGCGCCACCCTGTCGATGCTGCTGACCCCCGAGGAACAGCGACAGGCCGTGCAGCGCGCCGCCGACCTGCTGACCCCCGGCGGCCGACTCGTCGTGGAGACCCACAACAAGCCGGCCATCCTCACCCTGCACGAAGGCCGCGCCCGCGCCACGTACTTCACTCCCTACCCGGAACCCGGCACCGGACTGCAGAGCCACTCCCTCCTCCTGCCCGAGGGGTCCCTGTGGCACCTCTCCCACGTCTGGTACGAGTCCGACGGCACCACCCGTGTCGGCACCGAGGTCTCCCGGCTCACCGCCCCGGACGAACTGGACGCCTACGCGCGCGACGCCGGTCTCCTACCCGAGCGCCGCTTCGGCGACTGGCCCGCCGACACGTCCCCGTACGGCCCGCACAGCCCCTTGGCCATCTGCACCTACATCAAGCCCTGACCGCCCGCGCAGGCCGTCCGGCCCGGCGCTCCGGGAGGGCATCGATCCTCAACCTCCATGCCCCGGGAGGGACTTGACCACTCTCACCGTCGTCGACGACGACACCTGCGTCCCGATCAGCAACGCCCTGGTGGAGGTCTGGCACGCCGATGTACTCGGCGAGTACTCCGGATTCTCCGGTACCGCCGCCGGTGCATCCACATCCACCTCAAGGTGCACGTCATCGTGCGACTCACCCCCGACGGCTCGTTCACCGGCGGCCAGGAGCTCTTCAGTCGGCCGGGTACGCCGGGCCCCTGACGGTCGGAGTCGAGTCGAGCTGACGCGACCCGCCCCGCTTCATCCCCGACTTCATGCCCGACTTCATCCACGGCCAGGTGCACCGGCCCCTCCCAGACCGTGCGGGAGGGGCCGGTGCCCTTCGCGTGGCAGCGCCGGTCTTCCAGCAGCCCCAGGGCCACTTCCCACTCGTCCTGAGTGAACCAGCGACGGCCCGGGCGAACAGGCGGGAAGATCGTGATTCACTCGGCTCGCCCCGGGACCACGCACTACTGTCGCGAGCATGGCCGAACACGATGCCCTCGACGCCACCCGCGAGGCTTACGACGCCGTTGCCCCCACCTATGCGGAGCTGTTCCGCGACACGCTGCGTGACCGCCCCCTGGACCGCGCGATCCTGGGCGCCTTCGCCGAGGTCGTCCGTGCGGGTGGGGACGGTCGGGTCGCGGACCTGGGGTGTGGACCCGGCCAGATCACCGCTCATCTGGACGAGCTGGGGCTGGCGGCGTTCGGCGTCGACGCCTCTCCTGCGATGATCGAGTTGGCTCGACAGGCCTATCCGGACCTGCGGTTCGACGTGGGCTCGATGGCCGCGCTGGACATCGCCGACGGCGCGCTGGGCGGCGTGCTCTCACGCTGGTCCATCATCCACACTGCGCCACGGGAACTCCCCGTCATCCTGGCGGAGTTCCATCGTGTGCTGGCGCCCGGCGGCCACCTGCTGGTCAGTTTTTCGGCAAGCGACGACCCGTCTCAGCCGACGCAGGTCTTCGATCACGCCGTCGCGCCGGCCTATCGGTGGTGGCCTGATCACCTCGCCGCGACGCTGCGCGAGTTCGGGTTGGCCGAAGTGGCCAGGATGGTCCGCGAGCCTCAGCCCGCCGACCGAAGGCAGTTCAAGGAGGTTCAACTGCTCGCCCGCAAGGACTAGGCAGGGGACCGCCTCGTCGACCACGTGACCGCATGCCCGAACACCGCACCCTTGCTCGGCGCCCTGCCGCCACACCACCGCCCGCATCCCCCGTCCAGCCGTCGACACCAGCGAAGCCGGTCCGCACATCCATGCCGCCCGTGCCGCGCGCCCCGCGTACACGCGTCGCGGCCTCGACCGGCTTCATCGCACAGCGTTCGGCCGCCTCCTCACCTTCGGAGCGCGTTGTTAGCCTCACGTGGGTGAACAGTTCCTCCCTGCCAGGCCCGAGGCACCTCCTGAGGGTCGCCGAATCCTGCCCGCTCGGTGCCGCGACCACGCTCGCCGAACTCGCCGGGGACCCGCATCCGCGACTGGCGTTGCTCCGTGCGCGGGAGCCGGTGTCCTGGGTCCCCGAGTTGGACGGCTGGCTGGTGACCCGTCGTGATCTCGCCCTGAGCGTGATGCGGGACGCCGAGACCTTCACCGTCGACGACTCCCGGTTCTCGACCGCGCGGGTCGTCGGCCCCAGCATGCTGTCGCTCGACGGCGACCAGCACACCCGGCACCGCGAGCCCTTCAACTCCCCCTTCCGCCCACGGGCCGTGCGTGACGGTTTCGCCGCGTTCATCGAGCGGGAGACCGACCGGCTCGTCACCGCGCTGGAGCCGACGGGCGCCGTCGAACTGCGACGGGCCTTCGCCGGACCCCTCGCCGTCGCGGTCGTGACCGAGGCACTGGGGCTGGTCGGCACCGACGGGGACACGGTGCTCGCCTGGTACGACTCCATCGTGCAGTCGGTCTCGGACATCACCGCCGGCCACGAGGCGGGCCCCGCGGGCGTCGCGGCGTACGCGCGGCTGCGAACCGCCGTGGAAGCCACCGTGGCCGACCGGAACGCCTCTTCCCTCCTCGTCTCGGCAGCCGGGCAGCTGTCCGTGCCCGAGGTGGCCTCCAATGCCGCGGTGCTGATGTTCGGAGGCATCGAGACCACCGAGGCGATGATCACCAACGCCCTGCTGCACCTGCTGCGGCACCCCGACCAACTCGCCCTGGTCCGGGCCGACTCCGACCTGCTGGACGGCGCGATCGAGGAATCACTGCGCCTCGAACCGGGAGCGGCGGTCGTGGACCGCTACGCCACCCGTGACACCGTCCTCGGCCCGGCCACCATCCACCGTGGTGACCTCGTCACCGTCTCCCTCACCGGGGCCAACCGCGACCCGGCCGTCTTCCCCGACCCCGACGTGTTCGACGTCCGCCGCGAGAACGCGCGTCTGCAACTGGCCTTCGCACACGGCCCGCACCACTGCCTCGCCGCGCACCTCGCCCGCCTGGAAACCCGCATCGCCCTCCACCACCTGCTCGAACGCCTCCCCGCCCTGCGCCTCGACCCCGACCGCCCCGCGGCCCCGTACGGCCTGGTGTTCCGCAAGCCCGCCACCCTGCATGTGCGGTGGGACCGGACGGCCTGACCCGACTTCGGCGCGACCGGAGTGCTCCTCACGCGCTGACCACCCCACCCCCTGCCCGAGCCGGGTCACGCGCCCTCGTCCGGCGTCCGCGCGGCGGACCGCACCGCTCGAACGGCCCGGATCCCACGCGGACAGGTGGGTGGAGGCATGGGTCGACGCATTCCCGGCGTCAGAGCCCAGCACGCGTCCAACAGCGCGGCGGCTGACGGCCGTTGGGCCTCCACGACACGCATCGGTGCCCTCCCGCCCGCCGGCCCGCGGCTTCGCGGCCGCCGGACGCTCACCGTCAAGGCCGCCCTATGAGCGTCACGGCGGACCGGGCAGGGGAGAATGAGGGCCGTACCCAACGGTCGACCGTAGCGGAGGAGCCGGGAAATGCAGGACGCGCGAGCGGGGCAGGTCGCCGGGCCCGAGGACCTCATCGATGTGGCCCGTCTGGTCACGGCGTACTACGCGCTGCACCCCGACCCGGCCGAGCCCGGGCAACGGGTGGCGTTCGGGACGTCGGGACACCGCGGTTCGTCCCTCGCGGCGGCGTTCAACGAGGACCACATCGCGGCCACCAGCCAGGCCATCTGCGAGTACCGCGCCGCCCAGGGCACCGACGGCCCCCTCTTCCTCGGCGCCGACACCCACGCCCTGTCGGAGCCCGCGCGGATCACGGCACTGGAGGTGTTCGCCGCCAACGACGTGACCGTCCTGATCGACCAGGCGGACGGCTACACGCCCACCCCGGCGGTCTCGCACGCCATCCTCACCCACAACCGCAACCGCACGTCCGGCCTCGCCGACGGCGTGGTGGTCACCCCCTCGCACAACCCGCCCGCCGACGGCGGCTTCAAGTACAACCCGCCGAGCGGCGGCCCCGCCGGTTCGGAGGCGACCTCCTGGATCCAGGACCGCGCCAACGAGATCATCACCGGCGGCCTGAAGGACGTACGGCGCATCCCGTACACCCGCGCGCTGGCAGCACCCGGCACCGGCCGCCACGACTTCCTCGGCACCTATGTGGCCGACCTGCCGAACGTGCTGGACCTGGAGGCGGTCCGGTCCGCCGGCGTGCGCATCGGCGCCGATCCGCTGGGCGGCGCCTCCGTCGCCTACTGGGGCCGGATCGCCGAACAGCACCGGCTCGACCTCACGGTGGTCAATCCGCTCACCGACCCCACCTGGCGCTTCATGACGCTGGACTGGGACGGCAAGATCCGCATGGACTGCTCCTCGCCGTACGCCATGGCCTCGCTCATCGAGCGGCGCGACCGGTTCGACATCTCCACCGGGAACGACGCCGACGCCGACCGGCACGGCATCGTCACGCCGGACGGGGGCCTGATGAACCCCAACCACTATCTGGCCGTGGCGATTTCGTACCTTTTCTCGCACCGGGAGCAGTGGCCCGCGGGCGCCGGGATCGGCAAGACCCTGGTGTCGTCCACCATGATCGACCGGGTCGCCGCGGACGTCGGCCGGCAGCTGGTCGAAGTCCCGGTCGGATTCAAGTGGTTCGTGGACGGCCTGTCCGACGGAAGCCTCGGCTTCGGCGGTGAGGAGTCGGCGGGCGCGTCCTTCCTGCGCCGCGACGGCTCGGTGTGGACCACCGACAAGGACGGCATCACCCTGGCCCTGCTCGCGTCCGAGATCACGGCGGTCACGGGCAGGACCCCGTCGCAGCACTACGCCCAGCTCACCGACCGCTTCGGCACCCCCGCCTACGCGCGCGTCGACGCCCCGGCCTCCCGCGAGGAGAAGGCGCTGCTCGCCAAGCTGTCCCCGCGCCAGGTCACCGCCGACACCCTCGCCGGCGAGCCGGTCACCACGGTGCTCACCGAGGCCCCCGGCAACGGCGCCGCCCTCGGCGGGATCAAGGTCGCCACCGCCAACGCCTGGTTCGCGGCCCGCCCTTCGGGCACCGAGGACGTCTACAAGATCTACGGCGAGTCCTTCCTCGGGCCGGACCATCTGCGGCAGGTCCAGGAGGAGGCCAGGTCCGTGGTGCTGACGGCGCTGGGCGCCTGACGCGGACGAGGCCGCGGTGACGGCACTGATCGCCGCCGGGGCCGCGATCGGCGGCGGAGCTCTCACGAGGGTGTTCACGCTCGCCGCCGCCAAGCGCCAGGCCGCGGCCGCCTGGGCGGCGGGCGAGCGCCAGGCGGCCGCCGCGTGAGAGGCCGGACGGCAACAGGCCGCCGCGGCCTGGGACGCAGGCCAACTCCAGGCCACCGCCCAGCTCGACGTCGCCCGCCGCACCCTCACCGAACAGACGCTGGCGAACCAGCGGGCGGTGCGACGGGCGGCGTACGTCACGTATCTGAGCCGCACCGACGGCGCCCACCAGGCGTTGGCTGCCTGGCAGAGCGCCATCGGCACCACGGAGGAGACCCCGCGGCGGCAGGAGTACGACGCCGCCGTGAGCGCGGTCGCCGAGACGCTGAACGTCGTACGCCTCGAAGGCCCCGACGCCGAGCGAGCAGACCCCGCCCGCTCGGCGTGACCTCGGTTTCGTCGGACGCGCCCGCACGTTGGCTGCGCTGCGCAGGACCACCCCGAGGTCTCTCGGTGACGGCGAGGTCGGTCGGCTACTGCTCGCCCAGACCGGTGGCGTGCTGATCCACCTCGATGTCCGAGCGCCGTACGCCGGTGAATCGTGTGGGCCGGAAGGGCCCAAGGCGGTCCTGTTCCCTATCGGTTGTGATCTCGGTCGCGACCAGCCGTCCCAGAATCGGTGCCAGGGTGACCCCGCTGTGCGAGACGAGGCAGTAGACGCGGGACCGCGTGGAGGCGTAGCCGGCGACGGTGTGGCCGTCCGCGGGCAGTGACCGGAAGCCGATGCGCAGGTCGATGCGCGGGACGATCTCCGCCGCCCGGCCCGGGTCGGGCAGCAGTGCGGAGAATCGCCGCGCGAGGGTGCTCGCGATGTCCCCGTCCGCGGACGGAGGATCTGCCGGATCGACGTCGGCGTTCAGATCGAGCGCCTGCAGGACGGTATGCCCGCCGGCCTCGGGGCGGAGGTTGAGGCCGGGGCTGTGGATCACACAGCGCAGGTCGAGTTCCGGGTACCTGGCGTATCCGAGCAGGCCGACGGTCTGCGCCCCGCGACCGGTGTCCGTCACCATGGGAACGTCGATCCCGGCCCGCGCGGCGAGCCGTTGTGTCCAGCGGCCTGCCGCCAGGACGACTCGATCACCCGTGCGGACCTCGCCTCCGGCCAGGGTGACGGACACTCCGTCAGGCCTGTCGTCGATGGCTACGACCTCGCCGATCGCGTACGTGGCTCCGTGTCGCTCGGCGTCCGCCAGCAGGTTGTTCACGAAGAGGTCCGGCAGCACGTATCCCTCGCTGGGGAAGTGCGCGATGGCCGTGACGGTCGCCGGGACGCGGAGGCCGCCTGCGATCCGCGTTGCTTCGTCGGGGGTGACCCAGTGTGCGGGGTAGTCGAGGGCCCGGAGTCGTTCCACGTTGTCGGCGAGCCGCCGCTCGTTCGCGGCGTCCGCCCACTGTAGCGCCCCGCTGGGGAAGTACGACGGTGCGCCGCGCAGTTGCTCGGCGAGCCTGGCGTGCTCCTCCATCCCCGCGAGGTTCAGGCGGTGGTAGTCCGGGTCGGGCTTCCGGCTGGAGTTGGTCCAGGCGAAGGTGGTCGCGGTCGTTCCCCTGCCGGCTCCCCGCTGATCGAGCAGGAGAACGTTCTCGCCGGCGAGGGCAAGCTGCCTTGCGACGCTCACGCCGAGCACGCCGGCACCGATGATGATGACCTTCATTGTCTGCGTGTCCCCTTTCTGGAAGCGACACGTTGCTCACGTGGCCGGGACCGGAAGCTCCAGGAAGAACTCGGCGGTACCCGGGCGGACGAGGGTCGTGACCACCTCGACGGTGCTGCCGTCGTCGGCACGCAACTCCCTGCGCCTCATCAGCGCGGGCGTTCCGGCCTCGCTGTGCAGCAGCGTGGCGTCGTGCTCGTCGAGGGTCACCGGGTCGAGGTAGAGCCGGATCGCGTCGATCGGTACTCCCCTGCGCTGCAGATACGGGAGGGTGACGAGGTCTTCGAGGTTCTCGTTCAGCAGGTCGGGGGCGGCTGCGAAGAGCACGACGTGCCGCTCGACCGACTGGGGCTCCTCGCGTACGTTCAGCTTGCGGCGGACCAGTTCCACCACGGCCGTGTCGGCGGAGGCGCCGGGGAGGGGCAGGACGGCGTCGGCGGCCCTGACGATCCGGGCGGAAACGACGTCGTGTCTGCCCGGTAAGCCCTTTGCGGCGGCCGAGGGAGTGACGAAGTTGAGCAGGTTGATCTGCCGCGTCACGTCCGCGACGAACGTTCCGTGGCGCCGACGGCGGATCACCAGTCCCGCTTCCGCCAGGTCGTTGAGGACCCGTTGGGCCGTGGCACGACTGACGCCGTACTCGGCGGAGATATCCATCTCGCTCGGCAGACGCGAGCCGGGCGGCAGCCCCCCGTCCCGGATCTTCGCTTCGAACTCTCGCCTGATCTGTACGTAGAGCGGCACGTCCATGCCTAGACCGTACAATCACCCAATTGACCGGTCAATAGCCCCTTCGTCGCGGGAACAGAAATGCGCGGATCGAGTGACCGATTCCCAAGTGTGGTGCCTGTGCGGGATTGTGGCGTTCTGCTGCTGGTGCGGATGGTCTGTGGCTAGTGTTCCGGGGCAGGGTCTCGTGACCGGGGGGTTGGGGCGTGCGGGTGCGGGTGTGGACACCGGTTCTGGTGACGCTGGCCGCGGCGAGTGCGGTGCTCGCGGTGCTACTCGCGCTGGCGGGGAACGCCGCCACATCCACCGCGCGTTGGCCCGGCGTGCTGGATGAGCTTCGCCGACATCCGTGGCCGTGGGTCGGTGTGCTGGGAGCGCTGACCTTCCTGTCGGCCGGAGTCCTGATGTGGATGCAGGTGCGTCCACCGGCGGGCCGGGACGATCCGCCGCTCCCGCCGCCCGTGACCGTTCCCGACTGGTTCGTGGACCGGGCCCAGACCCGCGCCACCGCGGCAGCCGTGTGCCGCGGCGGCCGCGCCGTGGGTATCACCACCTCCCTGTGGGGAGCGGGAGGGTTCGGAAAGACCACACTCGCAACCGCCGTGTGCGCCCGCAGGCGCGTGCGGTGGCGGTTCCGTTCCCGGATCTACCACGTCACCATCGGACGGGACGTCCGCGGACGTGCGGCCGTGGCGGCCAAGGTCGCGGAGGTCACCCGGTTCATCACCGGCGACACCACCGAGTTCGACGACCCGAACCTGGCCGGCGCCCACCTGGGCAGGCTCCTCGACCAGCGCCCCCGCACCCTGCTCGTTCTCGACGACGCGTGGGAATCGGAGCAACTCGCCCCCTTCCTGGCAGGGGGCCGTCGCTGTGTCCGGCTGGTCACCACGCGCAACCCCTCCCTGCTGCCGTCCGGCACGGTCCGCATCCAGGTCGACCAGATGTCGTACGACCAGGCCGAGGCCGTACTGACCTGGGACCTGCCCCCGCTGCCGTCGGCCCTCGTGGACGCCCTGCTGAACGCCACCGGCCGCTGGGCTCTGCTGCTGCGCCTGACGAATCGCCTGATCGCGGAACAGTGCGCCGCCGGGGCCGATCCCGCAGCCACCGCCGCGCGGACCCTCCAGCGGCTGCGCAGCATCGGGCCTGCCGCCGTCGACGCTCCCGACGCCGTCTGGGACCTCGACGACCCCGTCCTGCGCAATCAGGCCGTCAAGGCATCGGTCGAGGCCGCCACGACCCTGTTGCCGTCCGGTGGCGCCGACCGCTTCACCGAGCTCGGCATCTTCGCCGAGGACGAGTCCGTTCCCGTATCCGTCGTCGCCCTGTTGTGGCAGGCGGGCGGCGGACTGGCGGACGACGAGACGCGCGTACTGTGCCGGACTCTGGAACGTCTGTCCCTGTGCACCGTCGACCCGCGGCGCGGTGGCACCATCAGTCTGCACGACGTCATCCGCGACTACCTCCGCGGTGATCTCGGTCCTGTCGGCCTGGTAAGCCTCAACGGCCGCCTGATCGACGCGATCGCCGCCACCCTGCCCCCGGCGCAGCCCCTCGTCCCCACCGCACCCGCTCCCGAACGCGCCTGGTGGCAGCTCCAGGACGGCTATCTCCTCGACCACCTCATCGACCACCTGCTCGCAGCCGGGCGCGCCGCGTCGGCTGAGGCCGTGGCGGGTGACCTGCGCTGGGTGGAGGCCCGCCTCGTGCAGCGTGGACCCGGTGCGCCCTGGACGGACCTCGCCCGCATCGACACCCCGCACACCCGGCTCCTGGCCCGCAGCCTCGCCCAGACCGCTCACCTCCTCACCCCCACCCGCCCGTCCCATGTCCTCACCGGCATCCTGCACACCCGCCTGGACACCCATCCGCTCTGGCAGCCCCCGGTCACCGCGCGTCGGCGTGATCCCGCCCAACGCCCCTGTCTGGCAACGCGATGGCCCCTGCCCGACGCCCCCTCACCCGCGTTGCTCCGCACCCTCGCCGGCCACAGCGGCCGGGTGTGCTCGGTGGTGTTCGCGCCGGACGGCACCTGGCTCGTCACCGCCGGAGAGGACGGGAGAGTGCGCATCTGGGACCGAGCCACCGGGACCTGCACAGCCACCCTGAACGGCCACACCAACGCAGTGAACTCCGTGGCCGTCGCCCAGGACGGCACCTGGCTCGCCACCGCCGGGGAAGACGGGAGAGTGCGCATCTGGGACCGAGCCACCGGGACCTGCACAGCCACCCTGAACGGCCACACCAACGCAGTGAACTCCGTGGCCGTCGCCCAGGACGGCACCTGGCTCGCCACCGCCGGGGAAGACGGGAGAGCACGGATCTGGGACCGGGCCACCGGGACCTGTACCGCCACCCTGGACGGCCCCACCGGCCCGGTGGCGATCGCCCCGGACGGCAGCTGGCTCGCCACCAGCAGCGGGGGCGACAGGACGGTGCGGATCTGGGACCGGGCCACCGGGGCCTGTACAGCCGCTCTCACCGGCCCCAGCGGCTCGGTGAACGGGCTGGCGGTCGCCCGGGACGGGACCTGGCTGGCGGCCGCCGGCAACGACGGCCGGGTACGGATCTGGGACCGGGCCACCGGGGGATGCACCGTCACCCTTACCGTGCCCACCTACTACTCACTGACGTCGGTGGCGATCGCCCCGGACGGCGCCTGGCTCGCCACCGCCGGCGACGACAGGACCGTGCGGATCTGGGACCGGGCGACCGCAGCCTGCACGGCCACCCTCGACGGCGACACCCACGGGGTGAACTCGGTGGCGATCGCCCCGGACGGCAGCTGGCTCGCCACCGCCCATGACGGCGGAACGGTGCGGATCTGGGATCACGCGTCGATCACTCCGACGTCCTCACGCCCGGGCCACACCGCCCGGACGAAGACCGTGGTGTTCGCCTCGGCCGGCACCTGGCTGGCCGCCGTCTGCGCCGACGGGAAAGCGCGGATCTGGGACCGGGCCTCCGAGACCTGCACGGCCACCCTCACCATCCCCGCCGCCCGGGTGACGTCGGTGGCGTTCGCCCCGGACGGCAGCTGGCTCGCCACCGCCGGCGACGACGAGACGGTGCGGATCTGGGACCGGGCCACCGGAGCCTGCACCGCCACCCTCGACGGCCCCACTGTCCGGGTGAACTCGATGGCGGTCGCCCGGGACGGGACCTGGCTCGCCACCAGCGGCGACGACGACAGGACCGTGCGGATCTGGGACCGGGTCACCGGAGCCTGCACCACCACCCTTACCGGCCCCACCAGCCCGGTGACCTCGGTGGCGGTCGCCCGGGAGGGGACCTCGCTGGCCGCCGCCGGCGACGACGGGACGGTGCAGATCTGGGACTGGGCCTACCGGGCCCGGAGGGTCACCCTCACCGTGCCCACCCGCGACTCGCTGCGCTCGGTGGCGATCGCCCCGAACGGCACCTGGCTGGCCGCCGTCTGCCGCGCCGGGTGGGTGTGGGTGTGGGAGCGATACCAGCAGGGCCGGTCGACCGGCTGGACCTTCCCCCGCGTCGTCGCCACCGGGGCGAATTCGGTGGCGATCGCGCAGGACAGCAGCTGGCTCGCCGCCTGCGGCGTCGACGGGACGGTGCGGATCTGGGCTGCCACGGGACAGGACGTCGTGGCCGTCGCGCGAACCGAAGGAGCACTGCTCTCGGCTGCCTGGGGGACAGATCACGAACTCGCGGTGGGGGGCGAACGAGGCCTGTACCTCTTCCAACTCCTCACCTGAGACACCCCCGCCGGGGTGCGCTCCCGCCTGACCCTTCCGTCAGCGGTTCGCAGCGGATGCCCCGCCCGCCGCTGCGTTGCCAACGCGACGCCGCGTCCGATCACGGCGGCGGAGGCAAGGCCACCAGGGCAGCGTGGAGGACCGTGGAGGCCCCTGGAGGACCATTCCGTCCTGAAGCCGGACGACGGCGGGAGCTGGCGAGGCCCCTCTCTCCGGACCGCGTCCGTCCGGGGTAATCGACCTCGAACAGGGCACGCCGTGGCGATCGCGGGCCCGCCACCGGGCCATCGTGGTGCCGCAAACCGGATGGCGCTACGGATGGGATACGCGAATGTCGGAATCGACGCAGGCCATGAGTCGGCGCAGTCTGCTGATCACCGGTGGGGCGGTGGCGACCACCGTCGCCGCAACGGGCGGGGCCAGCGCTCTGGCCGGGGAGGAAGCCGTGCTGCGAGGCTCGGAGAAGGGTGATGACGCCGGCCGGGCGAGGATTGACCTCCACCACCATTTCACCGCTCCGGCATGGGTTGACTGGGCCGAGCGTGAGGGCTTGGTGCGACGGCAGGAGCTGCCGTGGTGGGCGCGTTGGGATCTGGACTCCACTCTGGCGCTGATGAACCGGGTGGGAATCGCTACCGCGGTCCTCAACCCGACCATGCAGGACCGGTACCGCTCCGCGGCGCAGGCCAGGGAAGGCCTCACCGTCCTCTTCGAGGCGCTGGCCGACTTGGTGGCCGTACACCCGGACCGTTTCGCCATCCTCGCCCCTGCCGTCCTGGACCATCCCGAAGTGACCACGTGGGCTCTCCAACGCGCCTTCGACGAGCTCGGTGCCGTTGGAGTCAGCGTGAAAGCCAACTACGACGGCGTCTACCTCGGCGATCCCTCGTACGACCGCTTCCTCGCAGAACTCGACGAACGCTCCGCAGTCCTTATCACCCACCCGCTCGACCTCCCGGGCGGACCACCCGGCGTGCCCACCGTCCCCGGAATCCCGAACTTCATGTGCGATTTCCTGCTGGATTCCACGCGTGCCGCTGTGAACCTGATCCGCACCAGGACACTCGACCGCTACCCGCACCTGTCAGTCGTTCTGCCACACGCCGGCGGATTCCTCCCTCAGATCGCCACCCGCATGAAGGCCTTCGCCGACTTCTGCACCCCACCGCTCGATGCTGCCCGTGTCCAGGACTACCTCCACCGCTTCTACTACGACACGGCGGGCCCGCTGGCCCCCTCGGGCACTCTGGTCGCCACCGCCGGTGCAGACCGGATCCTCTTCGGCACCGACTGGCCGGCCGCCTCCGCCGACATCATCACCGACTTCACGGTGCCCGCCATCGAGACCGACCCCGTCCTCACCCACCGCCAGCGTCGCGGCATCAACCGCGACAACGCGCTCCGCCTCATGCCGACGCTGAGGCGCGCCTAGCTTGACTACGTCCGCGGCACGGCGCTGTCGGATTCACGGCAACACGGCAACACGGCGGTGCGACGCCACCTGTCGGCCGCGAGGCACGGCGGCGCCGACGGCAGGTGGGGTGGCTCTATCCGTCCGCCGTTCCGTCCGACCGGCCGGACGGTGCCGATGGACAGGTCGCCCGGTAAGGGATCCCCGGCAGGTATGTCCGCCAGTCCGCCGGGGACAGTCCGGAGCCCGCCCGTGCGCAGAGGCGGGCGGCGACCCGGTCGGGGTCGATGTCGTACGCCTGTACCGGCACGTGCGCGCCCGCCCCGTACAGGGTGCCGCCGTCCGGGCCGAACGCGAGCGAGTGAATCATGTCGCCCGGCGTGGACAGTGCTGATCCGAGGAGCCGGTGCGAGTCGGTGTCCCACAGCTGCACCGTGCCCAAGTCACCCGCGACGGCCAGGGTCTCGCCGTCCGGCGAGAAGGCCAGTGCGCCCACTCCCTCGTTCTCCGCGCGACGGGACTCGGTGTACGTACCCGGCAGCACGCCGAGGCGTTCGCGGAGGTCCCCGTCCCAGACCGTGACCCGGCCCAGCCCGTCGCCCACCGCCAGACGGGCGCCGTCCGGACTGAACGCCAGGGCGTTCGTATCGTCCCCGCCCAGCACGCGCTGCGTCACCTGTCCGGACGACAGGTCAGCGACCGAGTCCTGCCACGACACGACCACCCCGTCGTCCGGGCGCACGACCAGTTCCTCGCCCGCGAAGCCGGGCAGCGTGCGCAGACGCTTTCCCGCGCGTACGTCCCACAGTTCGAGCACCTCCCGCTCGGCGGCGCGGGACACGGCGAGGGTGCGGCCATCGGCACTGAGGGCGAATCCGGAGACGCCGAGGGGCATTTCGCCGTCCGGCACGGGCGTACCGCCCTTGCCCAGGTCGACCGTGGCGAGCACGCGGCGGGCGCGTACGTCCCACACAGTGATCAACTGGCGTTCGGAGGAACTCGAGTCGTGGTCCCGCCGGATCCGGCCGTACGCGAAGTACCCGCCGTCGGGGCTGAACGCCATGCCGTCGGAGCAGTTGTACAGGCGCACCGCCGCGGCCTGCAGTCGGCGCACGGACGTCTCGACCTCTTCCTCCAAGGCCCCGTCCTCAAGCGTCTGTTCGCCCGGACCCCTCCGGTCGGGCTCCGGCGGAGGGCAGGGCTCACCCGGCAGCTTCGCCACCAGGCTGCCGTGCGCGTCCAGCAGCTCATACCCGGCCAGGTCGTCGGTGCGGCCCACGGTGGCCAGCGTCCGGCCGTCGCCGCTCCACTTCGCGCCGCCCGTCTCCCGGTTCTGCCAGCGGTCGGTCACCGCGCTCCCGAGCCTCAGCGACCGGACGATCGCGCCACTGCCCGACATGTACCGTATGACGCCTTCGGCAAGGTCCAGCCGGAGTTCCTGCGGAGTCTCGTTGACCAGGATGTAGCGGAACACAGGGGCGCCGGGCGCCGCGACCCGCCACAGCAGGATCTCGTCAGGGGTGGACGCCACGACGAAACGGCCGTCGGCGCTGAACCGGAACTCCTCGATGCCCTCGGCCTTGAGCTGAGCGAGGGCGCGGCCGGAACCGAAGTCCCAGAGACGGATACCGGTGTCGCTCATGAGCGCGATACCGCGGCTGTCCGGGGTGAAGGCGAACTCGCCCGCGAAGCAGTCGCGCTTCCCCGCACGGTCCAGCCAGGGCAGCGGCAGCTTGCGGCCCCCACCGCCGAGGTTCCGTATCTCCAGCGGCCGTGCGTCGGTGCAGACGGCCAGCCATCGGCCGTCCGGGCTGACGGCAGTGTCCTGAACCGTCTCGGACTCCCCGATCGGGAGACGCAGGAGCCGCCGCCGCTGCCGCAGGTCCCACGCCTGCAGGTTCATCGGACCGTCGAGGTCCGGTCCCCAGCTCTCCACAACGAGAACATGCCCGCCCGGCCCGAACTGCGCGTCCATGGGCGACTCCACGGCGAGCCTGCCGGTCTCGTGGGCCGTGCGGACATCCCACAGCCGTACGGCTCCCTCGTCCAACAGGGCGAGCGTGCGCCCTTCCTGGCTGACCGCCATCCATTCCTCGGCCTGGTCGTCCGGACTCCCGCCGACGCCGGGCTGGGTGCGGGTGCGGCGGTGGGTGCGTACGTCCCAGGTGTCGATACGGTCCGGTGTGATCGACAGGACTGTCCGGCCGTCGGCGCTCAGGTGGTCGTCGGCGCTCTCGGCGCCGGTGCCGGCGGGGACGGTGAAGACGTCCTGCTCCTTCTGCCCGAGGGAACCGAGCAGAGCCGACCGGGTCTCCGTGGTCCTCGCGAGCCGCCAGGCGGCGATGCTGAGGCGCATCGCCTGCTCCGGATCGGTCAGACGCAGGGTGGCGGCGAGGGCGGCGAGGCGGCCGGCCTCCGCCTCGACTCGCCGGCGATCGCTGGTACTGCTCTGCTGCCAGGCGATGGCACCGGCTACCAGAGCCAGGACCAGCAGGCAGGACAGGGCGCTGACGAGGACGTGACGGCGGCGGCGCTCCCGGGTGCGGTCCGCGAGGGAGGCGGTCAGGAAGGCGTCTTCGAGGGAGGTGAGCGCGGCAGAGCGCCCGGAGGTGCCCCGGAAGTGCTCCCCGGCGGCGGCCAGGCGGGCGCCCCGGTACAGCGCGCCCGGGTCGCGGCCGAGGTCGTCCCAGGCACGGGCGGCCTCGGTGAGGTGACGGTGGGCGCGCAGGCGTTCGCGGTCCTCGTCGATCCAGGCGCCGAGCCGGGACCAGGCGGTGATCAGGGCCTCGTGGGCAAGACTGACGGTGTCGTCGTCGAGAGTGAGGAGGCGGGCGCGGGCCAGGCGGTCGAGGACGAGTTCGACATCGTCGGGGGCGGCGACGTCGAGCTCGGTGCGGGGAACGGGGCGGCGGGTGTCCTGGGAGCCCTCGCCGGGCGCGATCAGTCGGAGCAGCAGAAGCCGGGCCAGCTCGGCCTGTGCGGGCGAGAGCCCGGTATAGATGTCCTCGGCGGTCTGCGCGATGGCGCCGTCGAGCCCGCCCGCCGCCTGGTACGCGTCCTCGGTCAGCGCCCGCCCCCGACGCCTGCGCCAGGTCTCTCGCAGGACATGCGACAGCAGCGGCAGGCCGCCGGGGCGGCCCTCCACCTCGCGGACCAGGCGGGCGGTGAGCGAGCGTTCGACCATCAGGCCGGTCGCCTGGGCAGGCTTGACGACAGCCTCGCGCAACTCGGCCGGACTCATGGGACCCACGAGCACGCTGGTGTCGCGCAGAGCACGGGCGAGGCCGCGGTGTTCGGCGCAGCGGCTGTAGAAGTCGGCGCGTACTGCGATGACGACCCTCAACCCGCTGTCCGGGCGGTGGGCTGTGAGCAGCAGGTCGATGAACGCGGTGCGCTCGGCCTGGTCTTGGCAGAGCGTGAAAACCTCCTCGAACTGGTCGACCACGACGAGGATGTCTCTCCCTGTTCCGGGCAGGTCCGTGGGCGGCCGGAGCGCGTCGGCGTGTGTGGTGAGAGGGTGCTCCCCCGGGGCCAGGACGCGGATGGCGGCCAGCTGGACGCCGCTGCCGCCGTGGCCTTCGTCGCCGTCCCTGCTGTGGTTGCTGTCACCGTTGCCGCCGTCGCGCCGCAGGGACGGGATCAGCCCGGCACGCAACAGGGAGGACTTGCCGCTGCCGGACGGGCCGAAAACGGCGGTGAAGCGGTGTTCGGCGACCGACTGCCGTAGAGCGGAGGTGAGTTCACCGCGACCGAAGAACCGGTCGTGGTCTTCCGGCTCGAACCGGGCGAGGCCCTGGTAGGGCGGCTCGGCGTCCTCGTCCTCGCGGACCTGGACGGCCATCTCCCCTTCCACCGCGCGCCAGCGCCGCTCCCACTCCACCGGGTCGCCGCCGCAGGCACCGACGTACCCCAGGGTCACCGCCAGCGAGGGGAGCTGCTCGCCGGCCGCCGCCTGGGAGAGCGAGGTCACCGAGTAGTGGGCGCGCCGCGCCATCTCCCGATAGGTGATGCCGTCCGCCTCGCGCCGCAGCTTCCGCAACTCGTACGCGAAGCGCTGTACCGGTCCCGCGTTCGGGTCGACCGGTCTCTCTCGACGCCCCACCGCATTGTCCCCCGTCCCCCGGCACAGATCCCTGCGCCCGGCACGCGGACAACTCCCCGTGCGTGCGGCCACGTTAGGAACCCACCCGGCCGCCTGGCAAGCGTTCGCGGTCGCTGACCGGCCACTTATGTTTTGTTCGGTGTGGCGAAGGGGGCCTGCCGAACAACCGACCGGGCTGGTGAACTCGGTGTTGCCGGCCCGGTCGAAGGCCGGACACCGCTCTGTCAGGGGCGGTCCAACGGGAGGAACAGATCATGAACTCAGGTACATCACGCCCCCTGCGCCGGAGGCTGAAGGCCATCGCGACGGCGGGCGTGGCAGCCGTGGCGGTGAGCCTGCTGCCGTCGGCGGCGGGGGCGCAGGAAGCGGGGGCGTCGGCGGCCGAGGAAACGTCGGTCGAGGCGGCTGCCGCGAAGGGCAGCACCTACCTGTCGTTCAAGAAGAACAAGAAGGACCCGTCCAACTCGCGTCTCTCCTTCTACTTCGTGCAGCAGGTCGCCCCGGACAAGACGCGCACGTGGCGGGTCGCCAGCTGGCGTGCGGGCTCGGGCCTCGGCACCGCCGACAACAAGATCGGCCGCGACGGCTGCAAGAGCAATGTGGGCTGGCTGCCCAGCGGCACGTACAACATCACGACTTTCTCCAGCAACTTCTCGGGCAAGATCAACGGAATCGTCTGGCAGCTCAGCAACAAGAGGTGCACGGGAAAGGCCAAGACCGAACGCACCGCCCTGTTCATCCACAGCGAGATGAAGTCGAACGGCAAGCAGGGCTCCACGGAGTCGACGCGCTGGGACGGCAACAGCGACTACAAGTCCAACGGCTGCGTCAAGCTCAAGCCGGCCGACGTGCGTGAGCTGAAGAGCTACCGGTCGAGCTACCCGAAGCCGACACGGCTGTACGTCTCCTAACCAACGGGCGCACGTCCGGGTGCCGGCCCTGCCGCATGAGCGGCGGGGCCGGACGCCTTCGCCCCGGACGCGATCGCCCACACCGCAAGGGCACGGCCCCCGCACGATGACGGCGCGGGGGCCATCCGCTACGCCCCCTCAGCGGCACCGGTACCGCTCAGGCCCTGCGTACGGCCGTCCTGGCCGCCACCGTGATCGACTCCGCGGCCGCCGGCACCCCGGCGGGCCGGCTGTGCGCCCACTTTGCGGCCCGCCTGCGCACCGCGTTCCGCGTTACGCGTTACGCGTTACGCGTTACGCGACCATCTCGCCACCTGCGCCCGGCTCTCCCCCAGGCATTCCCCACCCCCGCCTGGCAGCACGAACTCGACGCCTGCCGGTCGGGGTGACGGCCGGGCGGGGACGCGGCGCCCCGCCCGAAGCCGCGACGCTCCCGACGAGGCCCGCGATCGCGCCTCGGACGGCTGCCGAGCGTCAGCTCCGGAGGTCTGTCGCCGGCGCTCGGAAGAGAAGGATCCGGATACCGCGCCACCTCTTTCCGGTACATGTCTCGATTGCTTACGCCTACCGTCAGGAAAAACGGCACCGGCTTATTTATCGGCACATCCGGAAGTCACCATGTGACGCGCAAGTTGCCTGCTCGATAACGCGCAGGTCAGAAATTGGACTCCTTTGTTGATTTGCCGCAGAACTCCGTCCGGCCGGTGTGCTCTCCCCCACACCCAGTGAGGTTTGGCAGGGTTTTTTCCTCTTTTCCGGCACTTTCTGCTCCCCCTTTTTAGTCCTTTGACAAGCCGGACCGTCGGTTCTTATTCTCGGCGAATATTCGGAGCCCCGATGTCGTGGCTCCAGGGACTGGCCTGGTCGACGGGGGACGATGAACAGGTGCTTGCCCGATGAGCCGGCGGAAATCGGATCCGGCTCTTCCGCTTATTAGCCCTCGGGTGAGGGCCGCGCCCGCCGCGCCGCCTCCCTGCTTTCCCGGCCACCGTCACCGCCACCCTTTCCGCGCGCGGTCGAGTGTGACTCACCAGCACATCCGAACGACTTTCCGTACACCGTTCAGCACGCCGTTCCGGTGATCCCGGGGACGACGGCCGACGAAGAGGAAGAAGGCATCCCGCATGACCACAGCCGTGACGAGGACGCGGACCATCGTGGACCTGTTGTGCGACGCCGCCCGGGACCACACGGAGTCCGGGTTGCGCTATCCCCGGGGCGCGGACGACCAGGACGCACCCTTGCAGAGCTATTCCGGCCTCCTCGACGAGGCCCGCTCGGTCCTCACCGGCCTTCGGGAACGCGGCCTCGCCCCAGGCGACAAGGTCGTCCTGCTCTTGGAGAAACCGCGGGAGTTCCTCGCCGCGTTCTGGGCCTGCCAGCTCGGCGGATTCGTCCCATGCCCGATGGCCGCCCTGGGCGGCGACCCGGAGCGTTGGGCGGCCCAGCTGACGCACGTCGACACCCTCCTCGGCCAGCCGCTGATCGTCACCAGCGCCACCCTCGCCGCCGAACTCCCGCGTGTCGAGGGCCTGTCCGTCGTCCCATTGGAGGATCTGCGCGCCGAGCACCTGGCGGACTCCTTCCACGAGGCCGATCCCAAGGACGACGCCGTCCTCGTGCTGACGTCCGGCTCCACCGGCAATTCCAAGGCCGTGATGCTCAGCCACGCCAACCTGCTCGCCTCCATGGCCGCCAAGAACGGCTACCACGGGCTGACTGCCCAGGACATCAGCCTCAACTGGGTCTCCTTCGACCATGTCGCCGCCCTCCTCGAATGCCACCTGCTGCCGCTGTACGCGGGCAGCACCCAACTGCACGTCGAAGCACCCGTGGTGCTCCAGGAGCCGCTGAACTTCCTGCGGATCATCTCCGGCTTCGGCGTCACCATGACCTTCACCCCCAACTTCCTGCTGGGGCTGATCAATCCGCAGGCCGACCGACTCGACGAGGAGAACGGCGACGAGATCGACCTGTCGCGGTTACGGCACGTCATCAGTGGCGGCGAGGCCGTCGTCCGCACCACCGGCGAGACCTTCCTCAGCCGCTTCGCCCCGTACGGGCTGCGTGCCGACGCCCTGTGGCCCGCGTTCGGCATGTCGGAGACCTGCGCCGGCAGCATCTACTCCGTCGATTTCCCGGCCGCCGACCAGGGCCAGGAGTTCGCCAACCTGGGACAGCCCGTCGAGGGGCTGCGCATCCGCGTCGCCGACGAGGCGCACCGCGAACTGCCCGCGGGCGCGGTGGGCGAGCTCCAGCTCAACGGCCCGATGATCACGGCCGGTTACTACAACAACGAGCAGGCCACACAGGACGCCTTCACCCCCGACGGCTGGTTCCGCAGCGGTGACCTCGGCAGGATCGACGACGGTCGACTCACCCTCGTCGGGCGCACCAAGGACAGCGTCATCGTCAATGGTGTCAACTACTTCAGCCACGACATCGAGACCCTCCTCGAAGGCCTCGACGACGTGGCCCCCTCCTTTGTCGCCGCCTTCCCCACCCGCGCCCCCGGCAGCGACACCGAGCAACTCGTGGTCGCCTTCCATCAGGAGTGCGCCGACGGCGACGAGCTCGCCCTGTACCGGGTGCTGAGCGCGGTGCGCAGCAGCGTCGTCATGCACTGGGGCTTCAGGCCCGCACTCATCCTGCCGCTGCCGAAGGACGCCTTCCCCAAGACCAGCCTCGGCAAGATCCAGCGCGCGCTGATGCGCAAGCGGCTGGAGGCCGGGGCGTACGACGAGGTGAAGGGTGCCGTCGACGACCTGGTTCTGCGTCGGCTCGGCGGCTACACCGCGCCCAAGGGCGACACGGAGAAAGTCCTCGCCGGCATCTACGCCGAGATGTTCGACACCGGCTCCGACCGGATGAGTGTCACCGCCAACTTCTTCGACCTGGGCGGCACCTCACTCGACATCCTGCGTCTGCGTTCCCTGGTCGCCCAGCGCCTCGGCGCGGACGGCCTGCAGATCATCACCGTGCTGCGGGCACCCACCGTGCGTGCCCTGGCCGCTCACCTCGACGGGGCCGCGGACGGCGAGGGGGAGTACGACCCGATCGTGCCGATGCAGGTCACCGGCGACAAAACCCCGCTGTTCTGCGTCCATCCGGGCGTCGGCGAGGTCCTCGTCTTCGTCAACCTCGCCAAGTACTTCGTCGGCGAACGGCCGTTCTACGCACTGCGTGCCCGCGGCTTCAACCCCGGCGAGAGGCCCTTCGAGAGCTTCGCAGAGATGGTCGACACGTATGTCAATGCCATCCGCTCCCGCCAGCCGCACGGCCCGTACGCCGTCGCGGGGTACTCGTACGGCGGGGCGGTCGCCTTCGAGATAGCCAAGGTGCTCGAAGCACAGGGTGAGCGCGTCGACTTCGTCGGCAGCTTCAACCTGCCGCCGCACATCAAGTACCGCATGAACGAGCTGGACTTCGTCGAGACTGCCGCCAACCTGGCGTTCTTCCTGGAGCTGATCGACAAGAAGCAGTCGCTCGAACTGCCCGCACAGCTGCGGTCGTTGTCCAAGGACGAGCAGCTCGCGCACTTCATCGACCAGGCGCCCGAGGGCCGCCTCGCCGAACTCGACCTCACCTTCGAGAGGTTCAAGGCATGGGCGGAACTCGCGGACGGCCTCACGAACCTCGGACGCGGATACTCGCCCGCCGGCACAGTCCGCTCGATGAGCGTCTTCTACGCCATCCCACTGCGCGGCACCAAGGAGGACTGGCTCAACAACGAGCTGCGCCGCTGGGACGAACACGCCACCGGCGAGAACCACTACATCGACGTACCCGGCGAGCACTACACGCTGATGGGCCCGACCCACGTGGCGGCCTTCCAGTCGATCCTGCGCAAGGAGCTCGACCGCGCCCTCGGCGACGTCTGAAGCGCACCGATCCCCGACCCCGGACCCCAAGGAGGGGCAGTACGTGAACCGCAAGAAGATCCTGGTGACCGGTGCCACAGGACTGGTGGCGGGACCGGTCGCCGAGGCGCTGGCCGACGGCAACGAGGTGTGGGCGCTGGGGCGCTTCGGCGCCCCCGGGGCCGAAGAGAAGCTCACCCGCCACGGCATCCGCACCTTCCGCTGGGACATGGACGACACCGGCGCCGGCTCCCTCAAGGGCCTGCCGGAAGACTTCACCCACGTCTTCCACTCGGCGGTGAACCGCGGCGAGGACGGCGACTTCAACGCGGCCGTCGAGGCCAACTCGGTGGCCGCGGGGCGCCTGATGACCCACTGCCGTACCGCGGAGGCGTTCCTGTACGTGTCCACCGGCGCCCTGTACGCCCGCCAGACCCTCGACCACAAATACACCGAGACCGACCCGTTGGACGGCAAGGCCGACTGGCTGCCCGCCTACCCCGTGGTCAAGATCGCGGCCGAGGGCACGGTCCGGGCTTTCGCGCAGACCCTCGGCCTGCCGACCGTCATCGCCCGCCTCAACATCGCCTATGGGCCGGCCGGTTACGGCGGTGTGCCGATGCTCTACTTCAAGCGCATGCTCGCGGGCGAGCCGATCCCGGTCCCGCTGGAGGGCCAGAACTGGACCTCGCTGCTGTACATCGACGACCTCGTCGAGCAGGTCCCGCACCTGTGGAGCGCGGCGAGCGTCCCGGTGACCCTGACCAATTGGGGTGGCGACGAGTCCGTCGGCGTCACCGACTGCGTCCGCTACCTGGAGGAGCTCACCGGGGTCGAGGCGAACCTCGTACCGAGCGAAGTCACCCGCGAGACCTACCAGTTCGACCCGACGCTGCGCCGCTCGCTCACCGGGCCGTGCAAGGTGCCGTGGCGCGAGGGCATCCGGCGCACCCTCGCGGCCCTGCACCCCGAACACCTCAAGAAGTGAGAGGAGCGACTCCCGTCATGACCGACAGCAGCGGCAGTACGGACAGCACGGACCCCACGGACAGCACAGATCCACTGGCACCGATCCACGCCGCCTACGCCGCCTTCGCGGCCCGCGACGTGGGCGCGCTCCTGGATGCCTTCGACCCCGACATCGAGTGGGTGCACCCCGAGGGGATGGACAAGTACGGCCTCGGTGGCACCAAGTACGGGCACGCCGGTGTCAAGGCGTTCCTCGCGCACGTGCCCACCGTCCTCGGCGGCATGCGGCTGCACCCGGGCGAATTCATCCGGGAGGGCGAGCGTGTGGTCGTCTTCGGCCGCCGGGACATCACCTCCCTGAGCGGCCACACGGAGACGCAGCCGTTCGTGCACTCCTGGGTCCTGCGCGACGGGCGGGCCGTCCGCATGGAGGACATCTTCGACACCGTCGCGTTCCACCGTGTGATCGAGAGCTGACGGGCGACGATGACGTACGCCTATCTTGGTCCGGAGGGGACCTTCACGCAGACCGCGCTGCGCCGGCTGCTGCCGACGGTCCCTCCGGACCGGGAACCGGCGCACCGCCCCTTCCCGAGCGTGGCCGCCGCGCTGGAGGCGGCCTTCCGGGGTGAGTGCGACGCGGCGGTGGTGCCGCTGGAGAACTCGGTACGCGGCGTCGTACCCGCCACCATGGACCAGCTGGCCTCGGCGAGGATGCACATCAACGCCGAGGTCGAGGTGCCGGTGTCCTTCGCGCTGATGGCCCCCGAGGGCGACGTGGAGGACGTGACCGTGGTGCACAGCCACCCGCACGCGCTGGGCCAGTGCGAGGACTGGCTGCGCACCCGGCTGCCCGGTGCCCGCACCCGGACCGCCGCCTCCACCGCCGCGGCCGCCCGGGAGGTCGCCGAGGCGGGCGTCCCCGGCCACGCGGCCATCGCGGCCGCGCCGGCCGCCGGCCTGTACGGGCTGCGGGTCCTCGCCACCGGCCTCGGCCGGGAGGCGGGGGCCGTGACCCGGTTCGTGTCGGTGGCTCCCCGCTGGTCCCACCCGGCCCGAACCGCACGCGAACGCACCTCCCTGCTGGTGTCCTTGGGCACCGCGGGCCCGGACCTCGTCCCCGACGTACTCAACGAGTTCCGCACCCTCGGCATCGCCCTGTCCTGGATCCAGTCCTGGCCGACGGGCCGGGCGCTCGGCAGCTACCACCTGTTCCTCGACGTCGACGCCCACATCGACACCCGCCCGCTGCGCCTGGCCATGGCTGCCGTCGAGGCCCGGGGCCTGGAGGTGCGCTTCCTGGGCAGCTATCCACGCTGGTCCGCCGCAGCCGGCTGACGCGGTCGGCCGTCGGCGGTGGGAGCGAGACGGTCGCTGGGGGCGGAAGCGGCTGGTCGCTGCGGCGGAAGCGGCTGGTCGGGCGGCGTGGACGCGGTCGGTCAGCCGACGGCTGACGAGGCCGTCACACCGTGGTCCGGGGAGGTTTCCTCGGCCGTCGGCCGACGGCCGACGCGACGCGTCGGGCGCGGGCCGGGGTGACGGCCGGACTCCCCTCGGCGGAGCTCGTCGGCCCCCAGGGGGCGGAGTCAGTCTGTCGCGGGGTGGCTGATCTGGCCCGCCGAGGACCGTCGCAGTTCGTCGGCCGCCTCCCGTACGGCCGGCAGCAGGGCCGCCACCGGCGGGCTGTCCAGGGCACCCTCGCGCACCACGAGGGTGATCCGGCGGATGGGCCGGATCCCCTTCAGAGCGATGCGGGCGACCGGATGCCCCGGCCGGTCTGGCACGAGGTCGGGGACGAGCGCGACGCCCCAGTCCAGCGAGACCAGCCCGAACACGGCCTGCATGTCCCCGATGTCGGAGACGATGTCGGGGACGAAACCGGCGTCGGCGCACAGGTGGAGGACCAGCTGTCCGAGCCGGGACGTCCGGTCCAGCAGCCACGGCTGCTCCGCGAACTCGGCGAGGGCACGCGGCCCCTCGCCCCGGGCGAGCGGGTGACCGGGCGCGATGGCCAGGCGGATGCGGTCGCTGATCACCTCCTCCTCGTACAGCCCCGGCACCCGTGGCTCGGGCACCTGCGGGTAGCCGGAGGCCAGGACGGCGTCGAGCCGCCCGAGCCGGACCGTCTGCCGGCCCTCGTCGGGATCGACGCCGTGCAGGGTGATGCGCAGTTCCGGATGGCGTGCGCGCAATCGGTTCAACGCCGGCACCAGCAGGGCCGGACCCTCGTGGAGCGGTACGCCCACCCGCAGCTCGCCGGTGACCTTGCCGTCCCGGGCGAGCAACTGTGCCTCCGCAGCTTCGAGTTCGGCGAGGACACGCTCGGTGTGAGCCACCAGCAGTCGTCCGGCGGCGGTGAGCTCGGCCCGTTTGCTGCCGCGGTCCAGCAGCGCGGCGCCCGTCTCCGACTCCAGGGCGGACAGCTGCTGGGAGACCGCTGAACGCGTGTAGTTGAGTGCCTGCGCGGCTGCGGCGATCGAGCCCCGGGCCCCGACCTCGCGCAGCAGCACCAGCTTCCGTACGTCCAGCACCGTCATCCTCGCTAACGCTTCTGGTTAAGAAGTGCCACGCCAGATTACGGGACAACGGTCCTGACGGCGACTTCAATGGAGATCAATACCCCTCCAACGCGCCGACCAGACAAGGGACTTCCGCCATGCCCACACTGCTTCATCTCGACTCCAGCCCTCGCCTGGGCTCGGTCTCTCGCCAGATCTCGGGCGAATTCGCGGAGACCTGGCGCAAGACCAACCCCGACGGCCGTTACGTCTACCGCGACCTGGCCGCCGACTCCGTCCCGCATGTCGACCACGCGCAGATCGAGGTCATGCACCGCTTGGAGACGGAGGGCATACGTGACCTCGCGGTGGCCCGCGGGGCGACGCGGACGCCCGAGGAGGAGGCGAGCTGGGCGGTGACCTGGCCGCTGATCGAGGAGCTCCTCGCGGCCGACACCATCCTGCTCGGCGTACCGATGTACAACTTCTCGGTGCCGTCCACGTTCAAGGCGTGGTTCGACCGCGTCCTGATCGCGCCGCTGATCGCCGACCCGGCCACCGGTCAGGGCCCGCTCTCCGGCAAGAGGGTCGTGGTGGCCTCCGCGCGCGGCGGCGCCTACGGGCCGGGCACGCCCCGCCACGACTTCGACCACCAGGAGCCGTACCTGAAGGCGGCGCTCAGCATGGTGGGCCTCGCCTCCGACCTGACGTTCCTGCACGCGGAGCTGACCAAGTCGGCGCACGTGCCCCGGCTCTCCCAGTTCAAGGAGATGGCGGCCACGTCGTACCAGGCGGCGATCGACGGCGCCCGCACGCACGGCGAGGCCTGACAGCCCCCGGTAGGCGCCCGGTAAGTCCCCGGTACGCCCCGGAAGCCGCTCTCACCGCAGCGGGAAGTTGCGGTCGAACACGTTCTCCGGGTCGTACCGGGCCTTGAGCGCGCGCAGCCGGGTCAGGACCGGCTCGGGGAACGCCTCGGCGAGGACCTCGGGGGAGCGGCGGGTGTCGAAGCTGAGATACACGCCGTTCACCTCGGGGGCGAGCCTTGCCCAGTGGGCGTCGAGGGAGTGCTCCCGCTCGGGCACGGTCGCGGAGAGCAGTTGGAAGTTCTGGGTGCGGTGGGTGTAGGCGGTGGCCGAGGGACTGACGTCGTTGACCGCGCCGCCCACCGAACGGAACTGCCCCATCAGTACCTGCCCCGACGCCAGCGCCTCCTCGAGGGAGCGGGCGGTGTGCGGGGAGACGCGGTCGAGCAGTCCGGAGCGGGTGGCGCCCAGGCCCTGCCCTTGGTGCGGGGCGCCGCCGACCGGCACCAGCGCCGGGTACGAGGCGAGCACCGCCTCCTGGCGCAGCAGCGGGCCCAGGCCCAGCAGGGGGGTCAACACCCGCTGGGCGGCGTCCGGTCGGTCTCCGGCGTAGACCGCGGCGACGTGGGCCATGGCCGGGCGGCCCGGAGCGGCGGGCATGAGGGTGAGGAAGCTCGTGAGCTCACGGGGCGCGGCCTCGAGGACGGCTCCCCACTCCTCGACGAGCGGCGCGGTTTCCCGCGCGTCGAAGATCAGGTTGGCGAAGACGACGTCGCCGGTCTCGGACGCCTCCAACTCCACCGCCGTGACGACGCCGAAGTTGCCGCCCGCGCCCCGGACCGCCCAGAACAGGTCGGGGTGGTGCTCCGCGTCGGCGCGGACGAAAGTGCCGTCGGCCAGGACGATTTCGACCGCCGTCACATGGTCGATGGTCAGCCCGTCCCGCCGCGCGAACCAGCCCATGCCGCCCGCGGTGACCAGCCCGCCCACGCCCACGCCGCCGGTGTCTCCGGAGCTGATGGCGAGCCCGTGCGGGGCGAGGAGCTGCGCGACTCTCCCCCACCGGGCGCCCGCGCCGATCCGGACCCGGCGTCGCGTCCGGTCCAGCACCGCGACGTCGTCGAGGCGGGAGACGTCAACGACGACACCGCCGTCGTTGGTCGACCGTCCGCTGATGCCATGCCCGCCGCTGCGCACGGACACCACTGTTCCCCTGCTGCGGGCGTACGCCAGTGCCACGGCCGTCTCCTCCACGCTCTCGGGGAAGATCACCATGGCCGGGGCGCCCCGGTGCACGTATCCGTGGCGCACCCGCTCGTAGCGGGCGTCGGACGGCAGGACCGTCCGGCCGGTGAGGGACGGGGGTAACGCGACGTGGGTGAGGCTCTGTTCCGTCATGATGGATAGGTCCCTTCGGAGGACTCGGGAGGATCGACAGGCTCGGCCTGATCGATGGGATCGATGGGATCGAGGGGCTCAAGGAGGCACCGGAGGGTGCGCGTCAGGTAGGCCACGAGCCGCTCCGGCGGCATCTCGGCCACCGGGCCGCCGCGCAGTACATACCGGCTGAAGATGACGCCGATGAGCTGGGAGGCGAGCAGGTCGACGCGCTCGTCCGCGTCGGGCCCACTCAGCACCGTGCGGTATGCCTCCGCACTGCTGCGCCGCATCGCCGCGTACAGGCCGGTCGCGGCCTGCTCGTCGGAGGCAGCGCTACGGATCAGCGCGAGGAACGGATCGTTGCCGTCGGCGTGTTCCATGCGTTCGACGAAGGCCCGTGCGATCCGGTCCGGCAGGGTCTCGGGCGGGCCGGGCAGCAGTTCGGGCAGGTCCCGGGGGCCGGGCACGGCCGCGAGAAACAGCTGCTCCTTCGAGCCGAAGTGCCGCATGACCAGACCGTGCGTGACACCGGCCCGCCCCGCGATCTCCCGGATGGTGGCACGGGTGTAACCCCGCTCGGCGAACGCGGCCCGCGCCGCCTCCAGGATCGCCTCGCGGTGGACCTCGGGGGCACGGACGCGTTTCCTGACGACGGCAGGGGCGCTGGGACGTTCGCTACTCACCCCCTTAATGTACATCTGGTCATTAGTGCCGCTCCTGGCCGCCCCTGGCCGCCCCGCTCGAAACACCCGGTCATTCGGCATTCCGACCCCGCCGAAGTGGCGTACACCGGCCAGGGAACGGAGAATTCTTCTTGGTCCTGGACGATTCTGTTCACCTCGCGCGCAGCGAGCGGATCTCAGCCGGCCCAGGTTCCTGGCGCTTCAGAAGCTCTCGCTGGGCGCGGTCGCAAGAACGGAGGCGGCATGACTAATCCCCGAACCGTCCTGATGCAGGCGAGCCAAGGTCCCGTCCCGGAGAATTGGCGGGTCTTCACCAAGAAGCGGGGGAAACTGTCCGGCTTCCTGCGCGGGACATCGGATGATCCGGATCCGCTGCTGGTCATCACCCCTGACGAGGTCATCGAGTACAAAGACGAACGCAAGCCGCTGAAGATCGTCAATTTCTACGATCTAGCTGGAATAACGCTGAAGGCGACCGCAAGAACCACCTCCGACAGCATGCTGGCGAACATTGACGTATGGGTGGAGCTCAACTATCGCGACGGCCGGAAGGACAAGTGGCGATCCACATCCTTCGCGAACGACCTGCAGACGATTCAGGGGTTCATCGAGGCGTACGGGGTCCACCAGGCACTGCGAGGGCGCTACTGACCTCTGGCCCGTCGGGCGCTCGATGGCGCCCGACGGGCCATGTCGCGTGTCAAGGGCGTCAGGTCGCAGCCCCTCCTTTCCACAGTGGCGACCTCGGTGCTGCGGGGGAACATGGTCGGCTCGTACTCGGTGAGCGAGACCTCGATGTCTTCGGGGTGCGTGGCGTAGTGGGGCGCGGAACCGGTGCGGTGTCGCTGTCGGTGATCAGAGTGAGCGCCGCGTAGGCGTGCAGGGCGTCGCCGCTCAATCAGGGATGCGGGCTGACCGGTTCGGCTCGTGCTGGTCTCGAGGGCGGGCGCCGGCACGGCTCAAGTCGTGTCCACCGGGCGGTCACCTGCACACAACCGTTCGCACACCTCGTGAGTCACACCTCCACAAACCTTTGCCCTCATTTCGTCTTTTGACTATGGGAGTTCACCGTGCGCGCACGCACCCTGGCCGCCACCGCCGTCGTGGCGGCACTCACCGCAGCCGGCCTGACCCTGCCGCTCGCCGGGAGCGCTGCGGCTGCACCGACTCCGCGATTCGACTTCAACGGCGACGGATACGCGGACATCGCGGTCGGCATGCCCAACGCCACGGTGAACGGCAAGGCCAGGGCCGGCTACATCAGCGTGATCTATGGCGGTCCGCAGAGCCCGAGCCAGTCCACCGGCGTCATCAGCCAGGCTGAGGCCGGCATACCCGGCACGCCCGAGGCCGGCGACCGCTTCGGCTCCTCCGTGGCACCCGTCGACGTCAACGGCGACGGCGTCTTCGAGCTCGTCGTCGGCGCGAGCGGCGAGTCGCTCACCTCCGAGCAGCTCAAGGACGAGGGCACCATCACCGTCGTGGACGGCTCGGAGTGGAACGTCAAGGGCACCACCGTGGCCAGGGGCACGTCCGAGTACAGCAGCATCGGCCGCACCATCACCACGGGTGACTACGATGGCGACGGCGACACAGACCTCGCGTACGGCGAGAACGACGAGGAGGGCGGCGCGCTCCGGTTCCGCCCGGGTCCACTCACCGCCGCCCCGGTGACCACCACCACCTTGCGCAACTACGGCATGGGCGGCAGCACCCGCGACCTGGTCACCGGCGACTTCGACGGCGACGGCCGGGATGACCTCGCCACCGCCTGGCAGGCCTTGGACGACTCCGGCACCTTCATCACGCGCTGGGACGAGCAGGCCAAGCCCGCCCGCTGGTGGGCCGACGCCGACCGTGGCAGTGCGCTCGCCGCCGCCGACTTCGACGGGGACGGCACCGACGACCTCGCGGTCGGCCTCGTACAGCCCAATCCCGAGTCGGAGACGACGCATTGCCAGGACCGGCTCGGCGGTGCGCTGCTCCTGTTCAAGGGCTCGAAGACCGCGCAGTTCGGCACCGAGGACGACTGCATCACCCAGTCGAATCCGGAGGTCGGCGGTGCCGCCGAGGAGGGCGACGACTTCGGCGCCACGCTGTCCGCCGGCGACCTGAACGGCGACAACCGCCCGGAACTGGTGGTCGGCGTGCCCGGAGAGGACGTGGGCACCGTGAAGGACGCGGGCGGATACGTCGTCATGAACGGCACGGAGCACGGCCTCTACGGCGGGCTGGCCCGTAGCCAGAGCACCCCGAACATGCCCGGCACGGCCGAGGCCGGCGACCGCTTCGGTGCCCAGGTGGCCGTCGGCGACTACAACCGCGACGGCCTGTGGGACACCGCGGTGAGCGCGCCCGGGGAGAACGCCGGTGAGCCCAGGTCGGGTGGCGTCTGGTTCGCGCCGAGCAGCACCGAGGAGACGTACCCGCTGGGCAAGTCGCTGACCCCGTTCGGCTTCGCGCTGCCCAACGGGGCCATCAAGTACGGCGAAGTGCTGGGGTTCTAGGCATCCGCGCGCCCTTCGTCCCATGAACTCGCCCAGGGGCGAACCAGCGTCCCGTCTCGGACGGCTCCCTCGGCAGCGGCCGCAGTGTGCTGGACGACGTGGACGCGGCCGGGGCGGGCGCTGCACTTCGGGGCGGGGCCGGCTGTCGGTGCGAGGCACTGCCAGGTGTCGGCCGTGACTCACGCGAGGATCACGGTGGCGACTGGTCGCGGGCGGCGGGTCGAGGGCCTCGCCGGCCGAGTTTCCGCGCAGGCCCCGCGAGCGTCGTGACGGAGCCTGACGCCGTGCGCAGGCTCACCGAACACGCCCGCACCGGCTCGCCCAGTGATTCGAGCATCCTCTTCCTGAACTTCCTGACAGAGTCCCCTCCTCTTCACTGCCGCCGCATCGACGGGCGCCAGGTCGGGGGCACGCTCACGCATCGCCCCCTCATGCTGGACCGCCCATGGCGCAATCGGCGCAGAGCCTCAGGCACCCTGGCACGCTCATGAGGGTCCATGCGCGTGACCTTCGCTACCGCAAGGTCGATACTTCCAGCAGATGCGACTCCGCCGACCCCTGCCCGACCTCTCCAGACACCTGACGCCCCGTCATCAAGGTCGGTAGTGAGCCGACATCCGTATCCGCCGCAGTCCGCCCACGAGCGCCACGAACCACCAAGGTCGACAACTGGCCGAACCTGTGATGACCTGCAAAGGCCCAGGCCGGAGGCTCGTCTCATCGTCTCACCAGGAGGTACCCATGAAGATGCTGATCAACGTCGCCGAGAGCGTTGTCGCGGACGCGTTGCGGGGTATGGCGGCGGCGCATCCCGAGTTGACCGTGGACGTGGAGAACCGGTTGGTGGTGCGTCGGGACGCGCCGGTGGCCGGGAAGGTGGGAGTGGTCTCCGGGGGCGGCTCGGGACACGAGCCGTTGCACGGCGGGTTCGTGGGGCCCGGGATGCTGTCGGCGGCCTGTCCCGGTGAGGTGTTCACGTCGCCCGTACCGGACCAGATGGTGCGGGCAGCGGCGGCCGTGGACAGCGGTGCCGGGGTGCTGTTCATCGTGAAGAACTACACCGGTGACGTGTTGAACTTCGACATGGCGGCCGAACTCGCCGAGGACGAGGGCATCCGCGTCGCCAAGGTCCTCGTCAACGACGACGTGGCCGTGACCGACAGTCTCTACACCGCCGGGCGGCGCGGCACGGGCGCGACCCTGTTCGTGGAGAAGATCGCGGGGGCCGCCGCCGAGGAGGGGCAGCCGTTGGAGCGGGTCGAGGCGCTGGCCCGGCAGGTCAATGACAACTCCCGCAGTTTCGGCGTGGCTCTCAGCGCCTGCTCGACTCCGGCCAAGGGCAGCCCCACCTTCGATCTCCCCGCCGGAGAGCTGGAGTTGGGCGTCGGCATCCACGGTGAGCCGGGGCGTGAGCGGCGCGCGATGATGACCTCGCGGGAGATCGCCGACTTCTCCGTGAACGCCATCCTGGACGACATGAGCCCGCGCAACCCGGTGCTGCTGCTCGTCAACGGCATGGGTGCCACTCCCCTGCTGGAGCTGTACGGCTTCAACGCGGAGGTGCAGCGTGTGCTCACCGAACGCGGGGTCGCCGTGGCCCGCACCCTCGTCGGCAACTACGTCACCTCGCTCGACATGGCCGGCGCGTCGGTGACGCTGTGCCAGGTCGACGAGGAGTTGCTGCGGCTGTACGACGCCCCGGTGCGGACGCCGGGACTGCGCTGGGGTGTGTGAGGGAGCCGACGGTCGCCGCGCCTGGCGGCGCCGCGCGGCCCCATCCCTCACGGTCAGTCAATTCACGTACCACGCAAGGAGATTCCGTGCTCGACGCCGACTTCTTCCGTCGCTGGATGACGGCTACCGCGGCCTCGGTGGAGCGTGAGGCCGAGCGGCTCACGGCGCTCGACTCGCCGATCGGGGACGCCGACCACGGCAGCAATCTGCGCCGCGGTTTCACCGCCGTGGTGGCCGTCCTGGAGAAGGAGGCGCCGGGCACACCCGGCGCCGTCCTCGTGCTCGCCGGGCGGCAGCTGATTTCGACCGTCGGCGGCGCGTCCGGCCCGCTGTACGGCACCCTGCTGCGCCGTACCGGAAAGGCGCTCGGCGAGGCGGCCGAGGTGAGCCAGGCGCAGTTGACGGACGCGCTGCGTGCCGGGGTCGACGCGGTGATGGCGCTGGGCGGGGCCGCGCCGGGCGACAAGACCATGATCGACTCGCTGGTCCCGGCGGTCGCCGCGCTCGCCGAGTCGTTCGCCGCCGCGCGGGCCGCCGCCGAGGAGGGCGCCCTGGCGACGACGCCGTTGCAGGCCCGTAAGGGGCGGGCCAGCTACCTCGGCGAGCGGAGCATCGGGCACCAGGACCCCGGGGCCACGTCCGCCGCGCTGCTGATCGCGGCCCTCGCCACCGTCGAGAACCCGGAGGCCGCCGATGTCTGACGAGAAGCCGGTCGGCATCGTGCTGGTGTCGCACAGCGCCGCCGTCGCAGCCTCGGTCGCCGAGCTGGCGAAGGGGCTCGCCGGTGCGGGTGCCGCCGTTCCCGTCGCTCCGGCGGGCGGCACCGAGGACGGCGGCCTGGGCACCAGCGCCGAGCTGATCTCGGCCGCTGCCGCCTCCGTCGACCGGGGCGCCGGGGTCGCGGTCCTCACCGACCTCGGCAGCGCGGTCCTCACCGTGAAGGCCCTCCTCGCCGAGGGCGACGAACTCCCCGCGGGCACCCTTCTGGTCGACGCCCCGTTCGTCGAGGGCGCCGTCGCCGCGGTCGTCACGGCCTCGACGGGCGCGGACCTCGCGGCGGTGGCGGCCGCCGCCACGGAGGCGTACGCGTACCGGAAGGAGTGATCCTTCACGGAACCCGGCCCGCGTTCCGGGGCCTGCCGTCCGATCGGACGGCAGGCCCCGGACGGTTCGGTCAGCCCGCCGCCCCGCCCCGCATCGTCGCGCCTCTGCGCATCGTCACCCCCTCCACCCAGGCCCGCGCCAGTTCCTCCCCCTGTGCCACCGCTGCCTTGTGGTTCTCGATCGGGGTCACCCGGGAGTCCTCGAAGACGATGTAGGTGACGCCGGAGCCGGTGCCGCCGCTGCGCGGGTCGGGGCGGATGCCGAGGCCCTGGGCCGTGGCGTACGAGGCCTCGCCGATGATGTTCTTGGGGCCGGTGTCGCCGACGACGGCGTACTGGACCCGGTCGCCGTGGACCACGGCGGCGACGGAGCCGCCCTTGATGCCGTGGACCCGGTAGTCCCAGGTGCGGCTCGCGACGGGGACGACGATGAACGGCAGGCTCTCGGAGCGGAGATACCGGCCGTCGGACTGCAGGAACGACGTGGCGGGCTGGAACCAGGGGTCGGTGTTCTTGTTGCAGCGCGGGCTCGGCCGGCCGTCGCAGTCGATGTCCATGTCGGCCTTCCAGTACACCGCGCCGTCGACACCGCAGACCGGGATGACGGCGGGGGTGCCGGCGTCGCTGCTGTAGAGCCCCTCGGAGACCCGGACGCAGCCGCGTGCCTTGGCCAGCAGCTCGGCGGCGCTCACACCGCCCTCGCGTTGTGCGGGGCCCTGCTGGTGGGCCAGGGCGGGAAGGGTGACGGGGGCCAGCAGAGCGGCGCCGACGGCGGCCAGCGTCAACGAGCGGACACGCACGATGGGGACCCTCTCCTGGGGGGACATGACGGACACTCACCCAAAGGTGGTGGGGGGCGGAGAGGACGGCCACCGGGAGAGGGCCGGACGGATCACGGCGACCGCCGCACAGGTGTGCGGCCGAGGGCCCGGGCCCCACTCGGCCCCGGCCGCTCGGCCGCTCTCGTCGGCGCGGGATCGGCGACGACAGCGGCCCGCGCCGTACGACATGAACTGACCTGGCAAGAAGGCGAGTTCATGCCGTGTCGGAGCACCAGCATACGTAGCCGCACGCCGTGCCGTGAACCGTGTCCCGACCGGCACCGTCGCGGGGCGGAACATCCGGCCCGCATCCGTTCACTCCGCGCCCACCTCTTGATGTGACCGCGTCAGTCATGTCATACAGGGAGACAGGTACAGACCAATCCCGTCATGGCTCGACGACCGAAGGGGCCGGATCGTGCGACGCGTTCCCGTGCCGGCACTCGTCCTGGTGCCGATGCTCTGCGGCTCGCTTCTCCTCACGGCAGCCTGCGCGACGCGGGAGAGCCCCGGTCGCCGCCCACCGCCGGCCCCGCCCGGTGTCACCGCCACCGCGGGCAGCGCCACCAGCGTGCACGTCATGTGGAACCGGGCGTCCGGCGAGCCGGAGATCGCCGGGTACGAGGTCTACCGGGGCCGTACGAAGGTGAAGGACGTGCCGGGCGGCGAGCACATGGTGGACGTCACCCGGCTCCGGCCGTCCACCACATACGTGTTCACGGTCCGGGCCCGCAGTGCCGCCGGGGACCTCGGGCCGCCCAGTGCGGAGGTCCGGGCCACGACGCCCGCCTCCGGGGTGGCGGACCACAGGCCCCCTGCCCGCCCGGGGCGCCTCGGCGGAAAGGTGGTCGGGAGCAGGGCGGTACAGCTGTCCTGGGAGCCGTCGACGGACGACCGGGACGTGGTGTCGTACGACATCCTGCAGGGCGACTCGAAGATCCACGGTGTGGGCGGGGAGCAGACGGCGGCCGTGGTCACGGGGCTGCGGCCCGGCACCCGGTACTCCTTCACCGTGCGGGCGCGGGACGCGGCGGACAACGTCTCACCCGTGAGCCGGTCGGTCCGGCTGACCACCGCCCCGGGGACGGACGACGGACGGGGCACCGCGCCCACCGGGTTCCGCGCCGTCACACGCCGGGACGAGGGGGCGTACTCCATCGAACTGTCCTGGCTGCCACCGTCGGTCGACGGGGTCATCACGGAGTACGAGATCCAGCTCGACGGGCGGCCGGCGACCACGCTCGTCTGGGGCGCGACCCCACCCCGGGGCCGGGCCGCCCACCGCTTCTACGTGGGCCGGGAGACCGGGGTGTCGTACCGGGTGCGGATCCGGGCGAAGCTGCCGGACGGAACCTGGGGCGGGTACTCGGCGGAGCGGACGGTGACCACCGGCGGGTGAGGCGGGTCGACCACTGAAGGGCGCGCCGGGCGGATCACCGCCGGCTCGACCGCCGTGGACCGAGCCCGGTCCCCCGCACGGCGCAATCCGTCACCTGGCCGGGGGCCGTCCGCATGCGGACGGCGCGAACGGCACGTTGGCTCACCCTGAGGCAGCACGGGTCTCCCTATCCTCGGCGACGCAAGGGATGTGCCGCCACCGTGCCGCTGGAGGACAGACCATGCGTACGTCTCAGCTACTCCTCCGCTCCGGCCTGTCGGTGGCCGCCGCAGCGCTGCCGATCGCCCTGACCGCGCCGACGGCCGTCGCCCTCCCCACGGGGATCTCGGTGAGCACCACGGGCTCCTCGGTCACCGTCACCACCAGCGATTGCCCCACCAGCACCAACGGCACGTTCGGCACCGCCTCGCTGCTCTCCAGCGGGCAGGCGAACTTCTCCCAGGGGCGTCAGGTGACCCTCACCGGCACGAGCACCACGCAGTCCGCCTCCTGGGCGAACGTGGGCCCGGGCACGTACACCGTGATCGTGGTGTGCAAGGACGGCACCACGGCGGGCACCCAGTCCGTCATCGTCACCGCCGCCACCCCCACCATCTCCACGACGGCCTCGCCCTCCCGGGGGCCCTCCCGGGGTGTCATGGGCGGTGTCGGTGGAGCGACCCGGGAGTACGGCACCGTCACCCTCGTGGGCGGCGGGGCGCTGGTGGCCGTCGGCACGGGGGCGGCCGTCTGGTACCTGCGTCGCCGCGCGAAGCCGCACCGTCTGTGAGCACCGGGTGAGCGGTCGCCCCGTGACGCGGACGGCCGCCTACTCGTTGCCCCCACGTCCTCCGCCGCTGCCGGTGTCCCCCGGCAGCGTCTCGAACTCCTCGAGGGCGTTCGTCAGCCACTGGGTCCAGAAGGTCTGCAGGTCGATCCCGGCCCGCAGGATCAGATGCTGGAGCCGGTCCTGTGCCGTGTCCCGGCCGGGTCCGAAGTCCCGCCTCTCGATCTCCTCGTACTCCGCCAACTGCCGCTGATGCAGGCTGAGATGGCGCCGCAGATCGTCTTCCAGACCGTTCGTGCCGACCACGGCGGCCGCGCGGAGCCGGACGAAGAGCGCGTCGCGCCACGGCTTGGGGTCCTGGGGCGCGGAGGTCCAGCGGGCCAGTTCGTCGCGGCCGGCCGGCAGAACCTCGTAGCTCTTCTTCCCGCCCCGGGCGGACCGCTCGGAGGGCAGGGCCCTGATGTAGCCCTCGCCTTCCAGTTTCCCCAGCTCGCGATAGATCTGCTGGTGCGTCGCCGACCAGAAGTAGCCGATCGACCTGTCGAACCGCCGGGTCAGCTCGAGGCCGGACGACGGCTTTTCGAGCAGGGCGGTGAGGATCGCGTGCGGGAGTGACATGGGCTCATCCTAGGAAGGGCCCGGGATCACGACAGCCGCACGCATCCTGTGGCCAGGCCTTCTACAGCGCCGCCGCCACCTCCGTCCCCTGCTTGATCGCCCGCTTGGCGTCCAGTTCGGCCGCCACGTCGGCGCCGCCGATGAGGTGCGCGGAGCGCCCGGCTGCGACCAGGTCGTCGTACAGGTCGCGGCGCGGGTCCTGCCCCGTGCAGAGGACGACCGTGTCGACCTCCAGGACCTGGCGGACGCCGTCGACGGTGACGTGCAGTCCGGCGTCGTCGATCAGGTCGTACTGGACGCCGGGGACCATGGTGACGCCGCGGTGCTTGAGCTCGGTGCGGTGGATCCAGCCGGTGGTCTTGCCGAGTCCGGCGCCGACCTTGGAGGTCTTGCGCTGGAGGAGGTGGACCGAGCGCGGCGGGGTCGGACGCTCGGGGGCGGCGAGGCCGCCGGGAGCGCGGTAGTCCATGTCGACGCCCCACTGCCGGAAGTACGCCGCCGGGTCCTCGCTCGCCTTCTCCCCGCCGTCGGTCAGGAATTCGGCCACGTCGAAGCCGATGCCGCCCGCGCCGAGGATCGCGACGCGGTCGCCCACGGCCGCGCCGTCGCGCAGGACGTCCAGGTAGCCGAGGACCTTGGGGTGGTCGACGCCGGGGAGTTCGGGGGTGCGCGGGGTGACGCCGGTGGCGACGACGACCTCGTCGTACGCCGTGAGGTCGTCGGACGCGACGCGCGTGTCCAGGCGGACGTCGACGCCGTGCGCGTCGAGCTGGGTGCGGAAGTAGCGCAGGGTCTCGTCGAACTCCTGCTTGCCGGGGACCTTGCGGGCCACGTTCAGCTGGCCGCCGATCTCACTCGCCGCGTCGAACAGCGTGACCTCGTGGCCGCGTTCGGCCGCGCTCACGGCGCAGGCGAGGCCGGCCGGCCCCGCGCCGACGACCGCGACGCGCAAGCGCCGCCGGGTCGGGGAGAGGACGAGTTCCGTCTCGTGGCACGCGCGCGGGTTGACCAGGCAGGAGGTGATCTTGCCGCTGAAGGTGTGGTCGAGGCAGGCCTGATTGCAGCCGATGCAGGTGTTGATGGCGTCGGAGCGGCCCTCACGGGCCTTGTTGACGAAGTCCGGGTCGGCGAGCATCGGGCGGGCCATGGACACCATGTCGGCATGGCCGTCGGCGAGCAACTCCTCGGCCAGCTCGGGGGTGTTGATGCGGTTGGTCGTGACGAGCGGCACCGAGACCGCGCCCATGAGCTTCTTGGTCACCCAGGTGTACGCGCCGCGCGGCACCGAGGTCGCGATGGTGGGGATACGGGCCTCGTGCCAGCCGATGCCGGTGTTGATGATGGTCGCCCCGGCCCCCTCGACGGCCTTCGCCAGGGTGACCACCTCGTCGAAGCTGGAGCCGCCGGGCACGAGGTCGAGCATCGACAGCCGGTAGACGACGATGAAGTCCTCACCGACCGCCTCGCGCACCCGGCGCACGATCTCCACGGGGAAGCGCGTCCGATTCTCGTACGAGCCGCCCCAGCGGTCGCCGCGGTGGTTGGTGCCGGCGGCGATGAACTCGTTGATCAGATAGCCCTCGGAGCCCATGATCTCGACGCCGTCGTACCCGGCCCGCCGGGCGAGGCGGGCCGCGTTCGCGTAGTCGTCGATCGTCTGCTCGACCTCGGCGTCGGTGAGCGCGTGCGGGACGAACGGGCTGATCGGGGCCTGGAGGGCGCTCGGCGCGACCAGGTCGCGGTGGTAGGCGTACCGCCCGAAGTGCAGGATCTGCATCGCGATCCGGCCGCCCTCGCGGTGTACGGCGTCGGTGATCTGCCGGTGCTGCTCGGCCTCGGCGTCGGTGGTGAGCTTGGCCCCACCCTCGTACGGGCGTCCGGCCTCGTTGGGCGCGATGCCGCCGGTGACGATGAGGCCGACTCCCCCGCGCGCCCGGGCCGCGTAGAACTCCGCCATGCGCTCGAAGCCACGCTCGGCCTCCTCCAGGCCCACGTGCATGGAGCCCATGAGCACGCGGTTGGGGAGTGTGGTGAAGCCCAGGTCGAGCGGGCTCAGCAGGTGCGGGTAACGGCTCATGGGGCCCTCCGTGCGTGGCGTCGTCCCCACCGTTGTAGACGACGCCACGCTCTTTGTGCAACTAGTTGCACAACGGCTGAGGGCAAGGCCACATCGGGGCGCGGCGAGTCCCGTGACAGGGGTCGCCCGGAGGTGCGGGATGCCTCAGGGTCTGGTGCCCGTCACCACGTGGGCGTACATCTCCTCCGAGACGGCCACGCGGGCGGTGAGGCCGGAGCGGCGGAGGGCGTCGAGGGCGAGCGGTGTCTGGCGTTCGCTCGTCTCGACGAACAGATGGCCGCCCGGGGCGAGCCATCCGGGGGCCTCGGCGACGACTCTGCGCAGGACGTCGAGGCCGTCCGTGCCGCCGTCGAGGGCGACGAGCGGTTCGTGGTCGCGGGCCTCGCTCGGCAGGAGCGGGACCTCGCCGCTGGGGACGTACGGCACGTTCGCCGCGAGGATGTCGATGTGGCCCCGCAGGCGGGCGGGCAGCGCCTCGAAGAGGTCACCCTCGTGGGCGTGACCGCCGCGGGGGGCGATGTTGCGGCGGGCGCAGCGGACCGCCGCCGGGTCGATGTCGGCGGCGTGGAGTTCGGCCGCTTCGAGCGAGGCGGCCAGGGCGGCGCCCACCGCGCCGGAGCCACAGCACAGGTCGACGACGACCGAGGCGCCGGGAACGGTGGCGAGGGCCTGTTCGACGAGGAACTCGGTGCGGCGGCGGGGGACGAACACGCCGGGTTCCACGGTGATGCGCAGGCCCGCGAACTCGGCCCAGCCGAGGACGAGTTCGAGGGGCAGGCCCGCGACGCGCCGAGCGACCATGGCGGCGGCCTCGTCGGGGGTGCGTGCGGTGGTGAGGATCAACTCCGCCTCGTCCTCGGCGAAGACGCAACCGGCGGCGCGAAGTGCCGTGACGACAGAGGTGGTGGAGAGAAGTGGCATGACAGCCGAGAGCCTTTCGGTGGGCCGAAGGGCGCTCCCGCGGTGGCCTATCGGCGATGCACCGCGCCGCGTTGAGGTGAGAGCACCCGACCTGACACAGCGGTAATGGGTCCCACCTCCTCGGTCGACGAGCTGACTGGCCCGGCAACCCTACCCCATGGTCACGGCCCGCCTTCAAGGACGCGAGCGCCTCCGCCGGGGCGCGCTTCGAGCGCTCGTTTCCGATGCTTCCGGCGACCTGCGACGCGCAGGGCCGGGCCGCGACGCGCAGGCCGAGGTGCGATGCGCAGGAATCCGAGCGCGTGCCGAGCGAGCAGCGCCGCGCCGAAGCCCGAGCCCGCCGCGTCGTCGGTGATCTCCAGCGGCATGTCGAGCGCGGCGGCGACGATCTCCGCCCACTGGGGGAGCCCAGGGCTCCCCCAGTGGGCCGTACCGAGGTGATCGGCGCGTCGGCGGCGAGCAAGGAGCGCCAGGGCCGGGCCGCGATGCGCAGGCCGAGGTGCGATGCGCAGGGCCGAGGCTCCCGGCGCGGCTCCGAGGCGCACGGCGGGCCCTCCCGGCACACTCCACCACCACACGCCGGCCACCCAGGGCCGCCTTCTCGTCACACGACCGGCCAACCCGGCCCGCCTCCCGGCCGCACGGCCGCCTCCCCGCCGCACGGCCAGCCACCCGTCGCACCTCCCCACCACACCGCCGCGTCGGCGGTCTCGGCACGGCACCGCGTCGCACACCCGGCCGTCGCTCCGGGCTCGGTTCCGAGGCGCACGACCCGGCACCCCGACACACCCTCCAGCCACACGACCGGCCCACCCGGCGCACCTCCCCACCACACCGCCGCGTCGGCGGTCTCGGCGCGGCTCCCCGCGCCCGGCCGACGCTCTGGGCGCGGCTCCGGTACTCGGGCACGCTGCCCGCCGCGCGTCCGCTACACCCCCACCCGCTCCTCCCCCGCCTCGACCACCGGCACGCGGGCCGCCATGAAGCGGGTGGTGCGGCGCAGGCGGAAGCCGAGGGATTCGTAGAGGCGGATGGCGCTCGTGTTGGTCGCGGCGGTGTGGAGGAAGGGGGTTTCACCGCGTTCGCGGATGCCGTGGGCGACGGCACGGATGAGGCGGGTGGCGAGCCCGGCGCCGCGGAAGGCCGGGTCGGTGCAGACCGCGCTGATCTCGGTCCAGCCGGGCGGGTGGAGCCGCTCGCCGGCCATGGCGATGAGGGCTCCGCCCCGGCGGATGCCGAGGTAGGTGCCGAGTTCGACGGTGCGGGGCAGGAAGGGGCCGGGCTGGGTGCGCTCGACCAGGTCGAGCATCTCGGGCACGTCGGCGGGGCCGAGGCGGACGGCCTCGTCGTCCGGGGCGGCGGCGACCCCGTCGTCGACGAGTTGCACGCCCGCCAGGTCGAAGGTCACCTCCCAGCCGGCCGGGAAGCCCCTGCTGTAGGCCGGGACCGGCACCTCGGCGCCGGGGCCGGCCAGCGCCGCCAAATCCGCCCAGTCGTCCGCGTCGAGGTCGTCGGGGAGGCCCAGCCACGGCGAGACGTCGAGCGGGTAGCGCAGCACCCGGCCGCGCCGCTCCGCGAAGTGGGCGTGCGGCCCGGTGAGGGAGGCGCGGGCGGGGTTGTCCAGGACGTGCGGCACGGTGCCCGCGCCCTTGCCGCCACTCGCGTACTCGGTCATGCGCTCTCCCACTCTGCTGCGCGGTCGTTCCGGTCGTCGGCCGCCGGGTCCGCCAGGTCCGTCGGCACCGGCTGAAGGCGGCAAGGGAGATCGCCGGGCCTCTATTCCCGGGCCTGCGGAGAGTTCACGCGGCCGCAATGATCGCCGCCCGCCCCGGGGCCGGAGCACCCTCCCCGGACACGTACGGTTGGACGGCTCAGCAATCACCGCCGTCACGTGGGACCCCATGAACGTCACCCGAGGCTTCACCGGACGCCCCCGCGTCCACCTTCCCGGACTGCCGCCCGGCCAGTACGACGCCGGCGACGACTGGCCCGTCCTGTCGGCCGAGGTCACCCCCGACCTCGCGCCCGCCGACTGGACGTTCCGGATCGACGGCCTGGTCGCCGAGCCGCGCTCGTGGGACTGGGACGAGGCGCACGGGCTGCCCGCGTCGGTGTACGAGGGCGACATCCACTGTGTGACGAGCTGGTCGAAGTTCGGGGTGCGGTTCGGGGGCGTATCGCTGGACGCGTTCCTGGACGTGGTCCGGCCCGACGCGTCCGCCACCCACGCGGTGGCGTACTCGCACAGCGGCTACACCACGAACCTCCCGCTCGCCGACCTCACCGGCGGGCGCGCCTGGATCGCCTGGGAGTACGGCGGCCGGCCACTGCCCGCCGAGCACGGCGGTCCGGCGCGGCTGCTGGTGCCGCATCTGTACTTCTGGAAGAGCGCCAAGTGGATCGCGGGCCTACGGCTCCTCGACCACGACGAGCCCGGCTTCTGGGAGCAGAACGGCTACCACGCGCGGGGCAACCCGTGGGAGGAGCAGCGGTACTCCGGTGACTGAGACGACAGCGACTGAGACGGCACAGACCGTGCCGGCAGGATCCGAGCCGGCACAGACCGATCCGGCACAGCCCGGGCCGGCACGGACCGAACTCGCCTTCACGCCGCCCACGCGGTTCGCCGTGCCCGGCCGTATCGCGGTGAGCGACCGGGCGGCGGCGCTCTGGCAGACGGCGACGCTGACGGAGATCCGGCGGGAGACACCGGCCGTGGCCACGTTCCGGTTCGCGGTGCCCGGGTGGGCGGGGCATCTGCCGGGGCAGCATCTGATGCTGCGGCTGACCGCCGGGGACGGCTACACGGCGCAGCGCCACTACTCGCTGGCGTCCCCGCCGGACGACGCCGGGCACATCGAGCTGACTCTGGACCATGTCGAGGGCGGCGAGGTCTCCGGGTGGTTCCACACCGAGGCCCGGCCCGGCGACGAGGTCGAGGTGCGCGGCCCGCTCAGCGGTTTCTTCGCCTGGCCCGGGGACCGGCCCGCGTTGCTGATCGGCGCCGGTTCCGGTGTCGTACCGCTGATGGCGATGCTCCGCCACCACCGGGCGCGCGGGCTCGACGTACCCCTGCGGTTGCTGGTGTCCGCGCGCGGGCCCGAGGAGCTGATCTACGCGGCGGAGTACGGCGCGGAGACCACGGCCGTGTTCACGCGGCGGGCGCCCGAGGGCGTGCCGGTGGGGCGGCTGTCGGCGGCGCAGGTGGCGCCACTGCTGGCCGAGCGGCCGCCCGGTGGGTGGGAGGCCTATGTGTGCGGCTCCAACGCGTTCGCCGAGCACGCCTCACGGCTGCTGGTCGCGGCCGGGCAGCCGGTGGACCGTATCCGCATCGAGCGGTTCGGCTGACCCTCCGGCCCGGACACCTCACCGTGCCGCCGGTCCGGACTTCCATGATTTCTGGCGCAAACCATGCCATCGCGTCCTCTTTCGGGTACACCGGAAGTGCGGACCAGTCCTAACCGGGGTTCTCGTACACGAGGGCCGTGCCGGTGAGGGAGGGCGAGATGCGAGGCCAGGTGTTCGGGTGGCGTTGGCGCTCCAATTCGCTGCGCCGACGCTCGGACGTCGTCGAGGCGTGGACGGTGCTGTGCGTCGTTCTGCTGCTCGTCCTCGTCGCCCCGGCCGCCGGGTTCGCGGTGGGCCGGTGGGCCCATGGGGACGCACAGGCGCACGCCGTGGCCGAGCGGGCCGCGCTCGACCGGGTCAGTGCCGTGGTCGCCGAGAAGGCCCCGGCCTCCGTGCCCTCGGCGCACGGCGACAAGCAGCCCACCTACTGGGTGCGGGCCCGCTGGACCGAGCCCGACGGCGGCTCCCGTACCGGTGAGGCCCGCGTGCCGGCGGGCACCGAGCGCGGCGACCGCGCCGACGTCTGGCTGGACGAGGCGGGCCGCAGCGTCCAGCCACCGCCGACCGACACGGCCGTCTGGCAGCACGCGCTGGCCATGGGGACCTGCGCCACCGGCGGAGTCGTCGGCATCGTGCTGCTCGGGCACTTCGTGGTCCGCAGGGTCGCCACCCGGCATCGACTGGCCGAATGGGAACAGGAGTGGGCGCGGACAGGACCCGACTGGGGACATCGCTGGGCGTGACAGTAAACAAGAACATTGCTCAGCTAAAGGCCGTGCACCACCTGTCGAACAACCCCAGAACATCCACAAAATTCATCCCGCCAACGCAGTTGATACTTCAATTGCCTTGCTGCCATACTCCGCTTTCTCCCCCACAGGCATGAGGCAGCGAAGAGGGTGCATTGTGTCCAACTCCACGGCACGGTACGACAGTTCCGTCCCGTATCCCCCCACACGGACAAGTCGACAGCCCATACACGCACACCCTGAATTTCGTTCAATAAGCGCCGCATATCGCAGATTCGGGGTAGGGGCGACCACGTTGTCCGTCGGTGGATTCCTGTCGTACGTCCTCCTGTCGAGTTTCGTACCAGGAGTAATGAACCAGCGATTGTTCGGACATCTGACGCTGGGGCTGACCCTCGGTCTGGCGCAGTTCGCCGTCATGGGTGTGACCGCGTTCCTGTACGTACGGCACATGCGCCGGAACATCGATCCGGTCGTCCGCCGGCTCCGGTCCCAGCTGGAGGACCGTGAGACCGAGCATCGTCGGGTTCCGGCCGGACGGCGGTTCCGCGCATGGTGACCTTCTCCGCGAGTGTGGCCGACGCGTTCGGCCTGCGGCTGACGTTCGTGCTGTTCCTGTCCGTCGTCGTGATCACCCTGTTCACCGCGTTGCTGACGGCACCCCAGCGGGACGAGATCAGCGAGTTCTACCTCGGCAACCGCGACATGTCGCCGCTGCGCAACGGCCTCGCCATGTGCGGCGACTACCTCTCGGCCGCGACGCTGCTCGGCAGCACCGGCCTCGTCGCCCTCACCGGATACGACGGTCTGCTCTACCTCGGCGGCACGGTCGTCGCCTGGATGATGGTGCTGCTGCTCATCGCCGAACCCCTGCGCAACGCGGGGAAGTTCACGCTCGGCGACGCCCTGGCCCGACGGCTCCCGCTGCAACAGCGGCCGGTCCGGCTGGCGCTCTCCATCTGCACACTCTCTGTGTGCACCCTCTATCTGGTGGCCCAACTGGTCGGCAGCATCGCGCTGATGACGCAGTTCGTCGGCGAACCCGGCCCGACCACCCGCACGATGACCGTGATCATCATCGGCACCATCGTGACCATCTACGCGGCCATCGGCGGCATGCCCGGCGCGACGTTCATCCAGGTGGTCAAGGCCGTGATGCTCGTCGCGGGTGTCACGGTGGTCGCCGTGCTGGTGTTGAACCGCTTCGACTGGAACATCGACGAACTGCTGGCGTCCGCGACCGCGGGCAGCGGACTGGGCAGCGAGTACCTGCAACCGGGTCTGCGCTACGGGGCGGGCCCCATCAGCAAGATCGACTTCTTCAGTCTGCAACTGGCCATCGTGCTCGGGCTGGCCGCGCTCCCCCACGTGATGACGCGGCTGCTCGCGCCGCGCCGGACCCGGGTGCTGCGGGCCTCGGTGGTGTGGGCCGTGGGCCTGGTCGGGTTCGTGTGTCTGATGGCCGGCGTGCTGGGTCTCGGCGCCACGGCCGTCGTGGGCCGGGAGACCATCTCGGACATCGACCACAAGGGCGACGCGGCCGTCCTGCTGCTCGCCAACGAACTCGGCGGCGAGGTCCTCACGGCGATCGTCTCGGCCCTGGCCTTCGTCACCCTGCTCGCCGTCGCCGCCGGTCTCATGCTCGCCGCGGCCTCGTCCGTCGCCCACGACCTCTACGGCGAGGTCATCCGCAAGGGCAGGGCCAAGGAGACGCAGGAGCTGGGCGTCGCCCGGATCGCCGCGGTGATCCTGGGCGTGCTCAGCATGATGTTCGCCCTCCTCGCCTGGGGCACCAACACCGCCACCCTGGCGTTCCTGGCCTTCGCGATCGCCGCGTCCGCGATCCTGCCGACCATCGTCTACAGCCTGTTCTGGCGGGGGTTCACAGGCCGAGGCGCCCTGCTCAGCCTCTACGGCGGACTGGTCATCTCGGTCCTGCTCGTGCTGTTCTCACCGGTCGTCTCCTCCACCCCCGGCTCGGTCTATCCGGACGCAGACTTCGCGTGGTTCCCTCTGCAGAACCCGGGCATCGTCTCGATCCCCGCGGGCTTCCTGCTGGGCTGGCTCGGCTCCCGTCTCGGTCCTCGGCAGGAGGAGAGCGTGTACGAGGACTTCGAGGTCCGGGCCCTGGTCGGGGCCGACCAAGGGTGAGCCGTGGGGCGTCGCGGGCCGGGAAAAGCCTCTTGGCGGGCCCGCGACGCCCCACGTACGGTGTGATCATCCGCACCTCAGAACTCAAAAGGTGGTCCTTCATGGCCCTGTTCGACCTGCCGTTGGACGAGCTCCGTGGTTATCGAAGCGCTTCGACGGAGCCCGAGGACTTCGACGCCTTCTGGGCGAAGACGCTCCAGGAGGCCCGCGAGCACGACCTCGACGCCAGGTTCGAGCCGGTCGAGACCCACCTGAAGACGGTCCAGGTGTACGACGTCACCTACTCCGGGTTCGGCGGACACCCGGTCAAGGGCTGGCTGGTCCTCCCGGCAGGCGCCACCGAACCGCTGCCCACTGTCGTGGAGTTCATCGGCTACGGCGGCGGACGCGGTCTGCCCCACACCTATCTGCTGTGGGCCTCGGCGGGCTACGCCCACTTCGTCATGGACACCCGTGGCCAGGGCAGCGCCTGGGGCGGAGGCGGCGACACCCCCGACCCGGTGGCCGGCGCCCCCGCCTTCCCCGGCTTCATGACCCGGGGCATCGACGCCCCCGAGAACTACTACTACCGCCGGGTCTACACCGACGCCGTACGCGCGGTGGAGGCCGCCCGCTCGCACCCGCTGACCGACGCCGCGCGCACGGCGGTCGTCGGCTCCAGCCAGGGCGGCGGCATCTCCATCGCGGTCGGCGGCCTCGTCCCCGACCTGGTCGCGGTCGCGCCCGACGTGCCGTTCCTGTGCGACTTCCCGCGCTCCACCACCATCACCGACCGCGACCCCTACCGCGAGATCGGCAAGTACCTCAAGACCCACCGCGGCCGCACCGAGCAGGTCGGGCGCACCCTCGCCTACTTCGACGCCGTGCACTTCGCCGCGCGCGGCCGGGCCGCCGCCCTGTTCTCGGCGGCTCTGGAAGACCAGACCTGCCCGCCGTCCACGGTCTTCGCCGCCTACAACGCCTGGGCCGAGGCCAACAAGCGCATCGAGGTCTACGACTTCAACGACCACGAGGGCGGCGGCCCCTTCCAGGAGGCGGTCAAGCTGCGCTGGCTGGCCTCGCGGCTCTGAGAGGACCCGACGGGATGGACACGGCCGAGGCCGCACAGCGGTTCGTGGAGGTGTGGCGGTGGGCGTGGGCCGCCCATGACGTCGACGCGATCCTGGAGCTGTACGCGAAGGACTGCGTGCACCGCTCGATGCCCTTCCGGGAGCCGCACCGGGGCCGCGACGAACTCGCCGAGTACCTGCGCTGGTCGTTCGCCGACGAGCGGGTCGACGACGTGCGGTTCTCGGAGCCGGTGATCGGCCAGGACGGTCTGGCCGTCGCCGAGTTCCGGGTGCTGTCCGAGGTCGACGAGGAGCCGCAGACACTCGCGGGCTGTGTCTTCGTCCGGTTCGACGCGGCCGGACTGGCCGTGGAGACCCGGGACTACTGGCACCTGGTCCCGGTCCGCACGGAGCCCGCCCGGCCGATGTTCCTGCCTCGGGCCCCTCGCCGGTAGGCGCGGGGCCGCCGCACGGGTTCCCTCCTGTCCGACCAGTCGGTATGTTCGGGGGGCCGGGCGGCCGCGCCCCGGCGAACGGCGGTGGACGACGGAGGGTTGATGTCTCAGTCTCAGGTGCGGGGTCACTGCGAGGGTCGGTTCAAGGCCGTGCGGAGCGCCTTCGAGGAGAACTTCGGCGAGCGTGACGAGCTGGGCGCGGCGGTCACGGTGACGCTGCGCGGGGAGACCGTGGTGGACCTGTGGGGCGGCTGGGCCGACGCGGCGCGGACCCGCCCCTGGGAGCGGGACACCGTGGTCAACATGTGGTCGACGAGCAAGGGCCCGACCGCGCTGTGCGCGCACATCCTCGCCGACCGGGGGCTGCTCGACCTGGACGCCCCGGTGGCCGCGTACTGGCCGGAGTTCGCGGCGGCCGGCAAGGAGCGGGTCCTCGTACGGCATCTGCTGTCGCACCGGTCGGGGCTCGCCGGGCCGCGTGAGCCGCTCTCGTTCGAGCAGCTCTGCGACTGGGAGCTGACCGTCAAACGGCTCGCGGCGCAGGAGCCCTGGTGGGAGCCGGGCACGCAGTCGGGGTACCACGCGATGACGTTCGGTTTCCTCGTCGGCGAGGTGGTCCGGCGGGTGTCGGGGCTGCTGCCGGGCGCGTTCCTGGCGCGGGAGGTCACCGGGCCGCTCGGCATCGACTTCACGATCGGCCTGCCGGACACAGAGGCGTCGAGGGCGGCCGAACTGGTCCATCCGCCGGCCGCTACGACCAGTGAACAGGCCGCTGTCTTCGCCCAGTTGACGCCCACCGCGCTGGCCGCGCTCGCCAACCCGCTCGTCGGCGCCGCCGAGGCCAACACCCCCGAGTGGCGGGCCGCCGAGGTCCCGGCCGCCAACGGCCACGGCACCGCGCGGGCGGTCGCCGCGTTGTACGGGATCCTCGCGCTGGGCGGTACCTGGGGCGGGCGGCGGGTGCTGTCGCCGGAGGCGGCCGAGCGGGTCCGCGAGGGCCAGGGCGCCTGCCGTGACCTGGTGCTCGGCGCCGGGTTCGGCCGGGACACGGAGATCGGGCTCGGACTGTGGCTGAGCGGCCCGCACGGCTCGTACGGGCCGAACCCCAGGGCCTTCGGCCACGACGGCTACGGCGGTTCCAGCGGCCTCGCCGACCCGGAGGCCGGCGTGTCCCTCGGCTACGTCATGAACCGCATGGGCCCGCACATCGCCGACGACCCGCGCAAGATGGCGCTCGTCGAGGCCCTGTACAGCGCGCTGTGACCCACCCGAGGCTTGGCCGAGGCGCCCTGCGCCACTCCTTGCGGTGCCCCTCCGTAGACCTCCTCGAAGCGCCGCGTGACGTGGCTCGGGCCGGTGAGAGCCCGGGCCCGGGCCACCGAGCGGATGGTGCGTGCGCGGTCGGCGGGCGGGCGGGGCCAGGGTGGAGGCGTACGGCGATGCCGTGGGCGTGTGCGATCCGGGCGGTGGTGAGGTCGGGCTCGGTCATGGGCGAGGGCCCGGGGCAGCGGTGACTCGGGCGGCGCGGCCCGGGCGGGAGACTCCGCGCCAAGCGGCCGGACAGCCGGTACGTGGCGTCGGTACGCGGGAGGGGCACACGTTCAAGGTGCGCGAGGCACAGGAGGCGATCGTCGGCGCGGTCACCGGCCCGCTGACGGCACCGCGGACTCTGCCTACGACAAGCCACGCCCCAACGCCCGGCCCGTGCTGAAGTCCGTGGGTGCACACGCCCGGCCATCGGCGTGGGCGTGTGCGTGGCCCACCGGAGGGGACGGACGTCAACTCGTCCGCCCCCTCCAGTACACGACGTCGTGTTATGCGTTCGCCGGTTCCGGCCGCGCCTCGCGCACCGGTGGTGCCAGGCGGCCCGTGCGGTGCAGCCCGTGGAGGGCGGCCGCGCACGCCAGACCAACTACCAACAGAGCCACCCACGGCAGCGCGGACATCCCCGCGGCCCGTGCGGCGTCGAGCGCCGCACCCGTCAGCAGGTTTCCGAGGGTGATGCCGACGCCACAGATGGTGTTGTACAGACCGTAGTGGGTGGCGACGAGGCGGTTGCCGGAGAGCCGGACGATGGTGTCCATCTCGAAGGGGTAAGCGATCATCGTCCCCATCGCGAGGAGCAGCGCGGACAGTGCCGGCGGCACGGCCGCGAGCATCCACAGCCCCACGCCGCCGTCCGGTACCGGGACCGCGGTGGCCGACAACAGCGGGACGAACGCCAGCCCCATCGTCAGCAGCCCCCAGGTCAGTGCGCGGCCCGGTTCCATACGGGCCTTGCACCAGGCGGTCACCTTCGTCTGGCCGAGGATCGTGCTCAACCCCGACACCGCGAAGAGCACCGCCACCGCGGCCGTTCCGAAGGTCCCTTCCCCGCCCAGCCGCCGCACTTCGAGCGGCAGCGCGAGGTAGACCTGGAAGGACATGACGTACGAGCCGATCATGGCCATGGAGAACAGCAGGAACGGCCGGTTGGCGAAGATGCCGCGCCACTGCGTCAGCACGCTCTCTCCCTGACCTCGCTTGCCGTTCTCGGCGTCGTCGCCCCGGCGGTCGGGCAGGGCCCTGAGCTGAACGACGCTCAACAGCGCGAAGATCCCCGCCGCGGCAAGGCACGTGACGCGGAAACTCACGCCGGTCAGCAGCATGCCCACCAGCGGGCCGAGCAGGATCCCGGCCTGGTAGAAGATGTTGAACAGCGCGAACGCCTCGACCCGCCGCTCGCCCGCGTCCGCCGCCAGATAGGCCCGGACGGCTGGGTTGAACAGCGCGCCGGCCAGTCCCGTCGCCGCCGAAGCGGCCAGTAGGGCGGGTACGGACTCCACCAGCCCGAGGGTCGCGAAGCCGATGATGCGCAGCATCAGCCCGGCTATGATCATGGGCTTGTACCCGAGCCGGTCGGCCAGCGTTCCGCCGAGCAGGAACATGCCCTGCTGGCTGAAGTTGCGTACGCCGAGGATCAGCCCGACCAGCCAGCCCGCCAGCCCCACGGGGCCTGCCAGATGCGCGGCCAGGTAGGGCATCAACATGTAGAACCCCAGGTTGATGGTGAACTGGTTCACCATCAACAACTGGACGCTGCGTTCGTAGGAACGAACCTGGGCGATGGTCGTCCTCACCTGTTCCCCTCCGCGAGTACATCGCTGCCGTCAAGCCGTTCGGCGACGTCGCCGTCCGCGGACGCCCCGGCGTCCGCGTCGTACGTGTCGAGCGGACCGGCCACGTCGGACCGCGGCGCGGAGTCGGCCGGCGTGAGCGGGTCGATGACGTTCTCGCATCGCGTCCAGCGGGTGACCTCCTTCTCGTCCAGGCGGCCGATCACCTCGGGTTCGGGCGCGGGCTGGGCGTCGAGCAGTCCGTGAGCCGCGCAGTAGTCGTCGTCGAAGACCGTGCCGAGGTACCGCTGCGGGCCGTCGGGGAAGATCGCCGCGATCCGGGTGTCGGCGGGCAGAGTGCGGGCCAGCCATCCGGCGACCATCGCCACCGCGCCGACGCTCCAGCCGCCGGTGGCATAGTGGGAAGCGGCCAGCTGACGGCAGGTCCACACCGCCTCCGCCGGGGCGACCCAGTGCACCTCGCTGAAGTTGTCGTAGGCGACATTGCGCGGGTAGATGCTGGAGCCCAGTCCCCGCATCAGGCGGGGACGGGCGGGCTGGCCGAAGATCGTCGACCCGATGGTGTCGACGCCGACCAGCTTGAGGTCCGGGTAGAGCTGCTGGAGTACGCGGGAGACTCCGGCGGAGTGTCCGCCCGTTCCCACGCTGCACACCAGCACGTCGATGTGGCCGAGCTCGGTGGCCAGTTCGAGGGCGAGCGGGGTGTACGCGGTGGTGTTGTCGGGGTTGTTGTACTGATCAGGGCACCACGAACCGGGATGCTGCCGCATCAGCTGGGCGACCCGGTCGCGGCGGGCCTGCTGCCAGCCCCCGGTGGGGTGCGGTTCGGAGACGAGATTGACCTGAGCCCCGTAGGCGGTCAGCAGCCGGGTCATGGACATCTCCAGACCCGGGTCGGTCACCAGCGTGACGGGGTGCCCGAAGACCATCCCGGCCAGGGCGAGCCCCAGTCCGAGGGTGCCGCTGGTCGACTCGATGATCCTGGCACCCGCCTGGAGTTCGCCGCGGGCGCGGGCGCGCTCGACCATGTGCAGGCCCGGACGGTCTTTGATGCCCCCGGGGTTGAAGCCTTCCAGCTTCGCCCAGAAGCCGCGGTCCGGCTCGGTGAAGGGCTGGGAGACGTGGAGGAGCGGGGTGTTGCCGACAAGCCCCCGTAGGGCGGAGCCGGCAGGAGTGAGGTCACTCTTGGTCATGGAGTGCATTTCGTCTTCGCTCTCATATCGATAGGGATGCGTGCGGATGCTCGTCCCGCGAGACGGTCGAGGCGCGCCACGTGGGCGGGGCAACCAGGGCCGACCGCGGTGGGGCTCCTATATGCGCCACCGGCAGATGGCAGTGAGAGCGGATCTGCCGCCGCTGGGAAGCGGTCTTCGAGCGGCGCCGGGGTGGTGACGCACGGGAGTTGCTGTGGCATCCGTCAGCGACAGCGCGGCGACGGCGGGCGGTGGAATCCGCGGGGACGACAGCGGGAAGGCTGCCTGCCCGAGGCGAAGGCCGTGGCAACGGTCGGGAGACTCGGAGGCATCCAGCTTCTCGACGTCCGAAGCCTCCGCAGACAGCGGGATTTCAGTCGCCGCAGCGGCCGAACGAGCCGGCGACTCCGGCGCATGGCGCTGATCGCCGAGGCACGTCAGCAGCACGAACAGCAGGGCGTACGCCGTGCTGCGGACGAGCCGGCTCCTCCACGGGGGACGTACGAAGGAGAGAGGGGCAAGGGAAAGGGCAGGGGTGGGCGGCACAGGTCCTCCGCGCGGCGGTCCCTGCCCGTGCGGGAACTCTCCCGGTCAGGGCAGGGATCGGTGGGGGTCGGGGAAGAGAGCGGTCGACCTTCCCCGCGCCACGCGGTGGGGCGCGGTGGGGCGCTGTGCGCAGGAGGTCGGACGCCGTGGAACCGGTCACCGGGGAAGGCATGACGCGGCCTTGGGCCGAGTCCAGAAGTCCCGGGAAGGGTCGACCGGTCGGGAAAGCGCCGACCTAGATGCGAAGAATCGCGGAGTCCGCCGCTCGCGTTCTCGGGGCCGCGAAGTCCCGTGCCTCTGCCAAGTGCCGGGCGGGTCCGGAGCCGGGCGCCTCGTCTCCGCTCTCAGAACTCAGCCGAGACAGACAGGGCACAGCCACAGCGGGCCCCTGGGAGGGCTGCCCGACCGCACAGGTCTCACCTGCGTGCGGCTGTCCGTGGCCGTCGTGGCGGCCCTCCGGCTTCCCCGCCGACTGCACCCACGTGGCACTCGCAACGTTCACGGGTCCGACAGTTGGCTCGAAATGCCCGCCCGACGCCACGACGCTCTTGGCGGAGGTGAGGTGACTCATCGTCGCGTCCGGGCTGACGGCATGCGTATACAGCAGGCCGAAGAGGAACAGGCCCAGCCCAAGCACACGCGACAGAGCCGCTGATGAGCGGCTCCTCGGCATGCGAGAGGGAGACCAGTCCGTAATCACGTCGTGATCCTAACCTGATCACCGCGCCCCGGCGCGCCACCTCGGAAGAACATCGCCTGAACCCAGCCACATGACAGCTTCAGGGGCACCGGGCGGGACCAACCGCCCCGAACCGCCGGGGACTTCAGCGTTCGCAAACGCCCTGATCCGCTCTGCACGACTGCCTCGAAGAACGGGGGAACGGTGCGACCGGACCGCAGTCCGCTCCTCCGGGAGCGTCGACACAGGCGCATGTCGAAGTCAGAGCCTGTGGAGCTGCCGGTCCCTGACGTCGGGGCCGTGGTGCCCTGCTGCCCGCCGATCACCGCCGATCACCGCCGATCACCGCCAAGCAGCTGTAGCAGGCCGACGCGGAGAAGATGGACGCGATGTCCAAGGCCCTGTCCGACCCGGACGCGGTCACCTCGCCGGTCAAGTCGGCGGTGGTCGCCGCCCGTTGACCCGCTCCGCCGGGCCGGGCAACCATGCCGGGCCCCGGCGACCACACCACCCGGTCACCCCTTGCGGGTGGCCACGACCATCCGGCAGCGTGGGCTGCCGTCGGGCCGCCGCCCGAACTCGGGCAGCGCGAACAGCTCCACCTCGAACCCGGCGCGTTCCAGCTCACGCCGTACGACGCCGAGCCGGAACGGCCGGTAGTACATGACGAACGGCGGCCGCCAGACCGCGTTGCGCACGCGCATCGCCGCGTCGAAGCCCAGGGCCGCCCAGTACCAGGGGGAGTTCGGAGGGGCGGGAGCCGGCAGCGGGAACGCGAAGCGTCCGCCCGGCCGCAGCACGGAGTGCGCCTCGGCGAACAGGCCCGGCAGTTCCTCCGGCAGGAAGTGCCCGAACGCGCCGAAGCTGACGGCCAGGTCGAAGACGGGGGCGAAGGGGAGCGCCAGGGCGTCACCGCGCACCCACGAGACGCGGGGGCCGCCGGAGCGGGTGGTGGCCCACCCCGGGCCACCGGAGCCAGGGGTGACCGGAGCCGGACCCTCGGAGTCAGACGGGGCCAGACCCGGGCCCTCGGAGCCAGACGTGGCCGACACCAGACCCTCGGAGCCAGGGGCGGCAGAACCGGGGCCACCGGCGCCAGGTGTGGCCGGGCTCAGGGCTTCGGGGCCGACGGATGCGGCCACCGGGTCTGCGGAGCGGGTGGTGCCGGAGCCCACCCGTTCCCTCCCCACCGCCAGCATTCCCGCGCTGATGTCGACGCCGGTGACGCTCTCGCGGCACACCTCGCGCAGCACCTCCATCCCGGCTCCGGTGCCGCAGCAGAGGTCGAGGCCGTGCTCGAACGGGCCCATCGACGACAGGGCCGCCTCGACCGCTTCCAGGACGGAGTCGGGCGTACGGAACGGCGTCTGGTCGAACTTCGGCGCGAGCAGGTCGTAGCCGTGTTCGACGGACGAGAGCGCCTGGACGGCGAGTTCGCGGAGGCTGGGGCCTTGCGGGGTGAACATCACGTCAGCTTAGGCCTTGGCTCGGGGCAGCGGCGGGCGCGGACCCTCGCCTATGGTCCAGGGCATGACTTCGTTCCGTCCTGCCCCGACCTGGCTGGCCGACGCCGTCTTCTACCAGATCTATCCGCAGTCCTTCGCCGACTCCGACGGAGACGGCATCGGGGACTTCGCCGGAATCACCGACCACCTCGACCATCTGTCCTGGCTGGGCGTCGACACCGTCTGGCTGAACCCCTGCTTCGTCTCCCCGTTCCGGGACGCCGGGTACGACGTCGCCGACTATCTGAACGTCGCCCCGCGCTACGGCTCGAACGACGACCTCGCGGGGCTCGTCGACGAGGCGGGCCGCCGGGGCATCCGGATCCTGCTGGACCTCGTCGCCGGCCACACGTCCATCGACCACCGCTGGTTCCGGGCCTCCGCGAACGACCCGGACGACCACCGCTACATCTGGACGACGGAGGGCCGGCCCGACGGCTTCGTGGCGTCCCCCGGCACCCGCCCGGGCGCGTATCTCCCGAACTTCTTCGACTCCCAGCCCGCCCTCAACTTCGGCTACGCACGCGAGAATCCGGCCGAACCCTGGCGACTGCCCGTCGACGCCGACGGCCCGCGTGCCAACCGCCACGCCCTGCGCACGGTCATGGACCACTGGCTGGGCCTGGGCATCTCCGGCTTCCGCGTCGACATGGCCGCGTCGCTCGTCAAGGACGACCCGGACAAGACCGAGACCACCCGCGTCTGGACGGAACTGCGGCACTGGCTGGACGCCGCCCACCCGGACGCCGTGCTGCTCGCGGAATGGGGCGAGCCGGAGGTGTCCATCCCGGCCGGCTTCCACGCCGACTTCTTCCTCCACTTCGGCGGCCCCGCCGACGGCCTCGCCCTGCGCTCGCTGTGGAGCAACGGCGAGGGCACGGTCCACGAGAACTGGGACCCCCTCGACTGCTTCTTCGACGCGAGCGGCCGGGGCTCACCGCGGCCCTTCGTCGAGGCCTGGCAGCAGGCGTCCGCCGCCGTCGCCGATACGGGCGCCATCTCCCTGCCCACCGCCAACCACGACTTCTCCCGCCTCAACTGCGGCCCCCGCACGGCCGATCAGCTCCCCGCCGCCTTCGCCTTCCAGCTGACCTGGCCGACGCTCCCGGCGATCTACTACGGCGACGAGATCGGTATGCGCTACGTCCCGGGACTGCCCGACAAGGAGGGCAGCGTCCTCGGCCCCCGCTACAATCGCGCGGGCTCCCGCACCCCGATGCAGTGGGACGACACCGCGAACGCGGGTTTCTCCACCGCCCCCACCGACCGCCTCTATCTCCCCGTCGACCCCTCCCCCGACCGCCCGACCGTCGCCGCCCAGCGCGCCGACGACACCGCGCTCCTCCACCTCGTACACCGCCTCATCTCCCTGCGCAGGCGCACACCCGAGCTGGGCTCCGGCGGTTCGGTGGAGGTCCTGCACGCCGGATATCCGTTCGTGTACGTGCGGGGCGGGCGGTACCTGGTGGTGATCAACCCGCAGCGGCACGAGGCCTGCCACCCGTACACTCCCGCCGTGCGGAGCGCTCTGGAGGGGCAGGGCGTGGCCCTCGTGGACGGCACGATCACCGCGCGGGGTTTCGGATACGGGATCTTCGAGCTCGGCGGTTAGCCGTCGGGGCCGGATGCCCGGAGCCCCGCTCCGGGCATCCCCCGTGTACCGTGCGGACGCCTACGCGGACTTCTACGGCGCGGGCGAGGCGGCCACGTTCGGCTCTTCGCCGTACGCCGTGAGGAAGCGGTCGCGGAAGGAGTCCATGCGCCAGACCGGGGCGTCGTCGCCGGGCCGCAGTCCGTCGGACCAGCCCCAGTCGTCGATCCTGTCGAGGACCTCGGGGTCGTGGGCGACGATGGTGACCGGTACGTCGTGGTCCGCGCCGTTGCCGCTGACGCTCGCCATGGGCTGGTGGTCGCCGAGGAAGACCAGCACCGTGTTCTCGTCGCCGTACTTCTCCACGTACTGCAGAAGACTGTGCAGCGAGTACTGGACGGACTTGCCGTACTCCTCCTTCACCTTGACCGGGTCGGTGAACACGTCGGCCGGGTCCTTGCCCGCCTTCTCGATGTCCTGGTAGACCGAGCCGTCGCCGACCTCGTCCCAGCCGACCATCGTCGGCAGCGGCGCCCACGGCTGGTGGCTGGAGGTCAGGATGATCTCCGACATCAGCGGTTTGTCGCCCTTCTTGGCGGCCTCCAGACGCTCGAACGCGGTGAGGGCGTACTGGTCGGGCATGGTCGACCAGCTGAACTTCGGCCCCTGGTAGCCGAGATCACGGGAGTCGTAGACCTTGTCGAGGCCGTAGAAGTCGCCCTCCGGCCAGTTCTTCTGCACCCCGGGCACGATGCCGACGGTCCGCCAGGCGCCCGTCTTGCCGAAGGCGCCGGGCAGGGTGAGGCGTTCCCCGGCGGTGACGGTGCGGTAGCGGCTCTGGTTGTCGATCCACAGGCCGGTCAGGAACGTGGAGTGGCCGAGCCAGCTGCTGCCGCCGTACGTCGCCGAGGTCAGCCAGCCACTCCTCGCCGCGAACCCGGCCTTGCCCAGCGCCTCGCCCTCCTCGTCGAGGGCCGCGTTCACCCCGGGCGCGATGGCCGGGTCCTCCAGGGCGGCGCGGCCGTAGCTCTCGATGAAGGTGATCATCATGTCCTTGCCGCGCAGCCCGGTCAGCAGCCGGTCGGCGGGCACATCGGCGAACTTGTCCTTCTTGGCCTCCTTGGCGAACGCGGCCTCGTCCCGGAGGGTCTCCTGGACCCGGCCCCAGCGGTCCTGCACGAAACCGATGGTGTTCCTGGAGGCGACCGCGGTGTTCTGGATCGGCGTCAGGCCGAGCGCCGCGCAGGTGATCCACACGGTTCCGGCGACGATCGTACCCTTGGTCGCCCGGTCCCGGTCACGGACCAGGAGGTTCACAAGCCGCACCACCGCCAGGGACATGACGACGAACAGCAGCAGCACGAGGGCCACGAGACCGATGACGGCGGCCAGCGCGCCCGTGGAGCCGAACGTGTCCTGGACGTACGATTCGGCGTCGTCCAGCAGGCCCCAGTCGAGGACCACGTTGAAGCCACGGCCGAGGAATTGGTTGAAGCCGATGTCCAACGCCTTCACGACCACCAGCGCGGCCAGCCCCACCCCGATGACGACCGCCGCGGCCAGCCTCGGGCGGCGCGGCAGCACCATCAGCAGGGCGGCGGCGAGGATCGGCTCCACCGGTATCCGCAGGAACTGACGCGCCTCGAAGAACTCGGCCTTGCCCGGCATCAGCAGTGCGAAGAACACCAGGGCGGCGGCCAGCGCGGTGACGCTCCAGGACAGAACGCGTGCGGCGACCGGGTACTTCGTCCGGAACGCCGTCCGGTATCTCCGCCATCGGCGGACGGGCTCACCGGTCCTGGCCGGCGTGTCCTCGACGGGGGTGTCCGACACCGACGGGTCCTCCGCCGGCGACGGGTCCTCCGCCGACGACTCGCTCGCCTCGTCCGTCTCGTCCGTGTCCGGTGATGGGCTGGAGCGCGTGAAGAGCGACACGCGACGTTCCTTCCGTGCGAAGACCGCTGGTGGTGCCCCCCTCTGTACGAGGGGCCGACGGCATCAGTTCAAAGACCACGGGTAAGCCATCGGTAAGGAACTCCCCAACGACCGGCCACCGGTGGTGGTACACTCGCCTTGGCACGTGTGTATCGCCCACTCTCGGGCTCCGGTGCCACTCTCTCGGATCGTCAGATCCCTCTCGCCGAACCGCCCGTCGATTCGCGACAGGCCGTCGGCTTCCCCGCACCACCCGCCACCTTTCGGCCCGCCCTCTTCCGCGCTGCCGTGCACGGCTCCGCCGTACCCCGGGTGTATGCCCCTCCCCTCCCCCTTCCGCATGCGTTTTCCCCTTCCCTGACGTCCTCGAAAGGACCACCACCCATGACCACCACCACACTCGAACGCACCTCCACCGATCGGCAGCCTCCGGCCCGGGTCACCGGCGTCCTGGAGATCGCGCAGGGCGGGCAGGGACACCTGCGCGCCGAGCGCGGCCTGCCCACCCCGTCCGACCCGCAGGTCCCCGCCGCGCTGATCCGCCGGTACGGGCTGCGCAAGGGCGACACCGTCGAGGGCGTACGCGACGGCCGGCGCGCCCTCACCGAGGTCGAGCGGATCAACGGGCGTACGCCCCAAGAGCTGCGCGGCCGCCCGCACTTCCACGACCTCACCCCGCTGCACCCGCGCGAGCGACTGCGGCTCGAACACCCGGCGAGCGGTCTGACGGGCCGTCTGGTCGACCTCGTGGCACCCGTCGGCAAGGGGCAGCGCGGGCTGATCGTGGCCCCGCCCAAGACCGGCAAGACGGTGCTGCTCCAGCAGGTGGCCGCCGCGATCGCCGCCAACCACCCCGAGGCCCACCTGATGGTGGTGCTGGTCGACGAGCGGCCCGAGGAGGTGACCGACATGCGGCGCTCCGTGCGGGGCGAGGTGTACGCCTCCACGTTCGACCAGTCCCCCAAGCAGCACATCGCGCTCGCCGAACTCGTCGTGGAGCGCGCCAAGCGGCTCGTCGAGCAGGGCGAGGACGTCGTGATCCTGCTGGACTCCCTGACCCGGCTGTGCCGGGCCCACAACAACGCGGCCGCCTCCGGTGGCCGCACCCTCAGCGGTGGTGTCGACGCCGCCGCGCTGCACGGCCCCAAGCGGCTCTTCGGCGCCGCCCGGCTGACCGAGGAGGCCGGCTCCCTCACCATCCTGGCCACCGCCCTGGTGGAGACCGGGTCCCGCGCCGACGACTTCTTCTTCGAAGAGCTCAAGGGCACCGGCAACATGGAGCTCCGCCTGGACCGCGCCCTCTCCGACCGGCGTGTCTTCCCCGCCGTCGACATCACCCCGTCCGGCACCCGCCGCGAGGAACTCCTTCTCACGCCGGGCGAGTTGACGGCCGTGCGCGGGCTGCGGCGGGCCCTGCGGTCGCGCGAGGGGCAGGCGAACCTCGAAACGCTCCTGGAGCGGATGCGCGCCACCCCTGACAACGCGACCTTCCTGCGGCAGGTGCATCCCACGCTCCCGGCGGCATGACATGAGGCATCCGGGTGCTCGATCCGCGCGCTCGGCCCTGGCACCCCGCTCCACGGCACGACCGTTCCTACGTTTGCGATATGACCATCGGATTCTCATCCCGCGTCCCTCGTGTTGCCCGCGCCGCCGTCAGCTGCTCCCTCGTCTGTGCGCTCGGGGCCCTGGCCGTCGCGACGAACCCCGAAGGTGCCGGCCTCCCGGTCGAGGCGGGCGCGCAGGACCCCAAGGCCGCGCAGGAGACGCCGTCGCTGCACCGGCCGGGGACGCGGGTACGGCCGCGGGCCGGGGCGCCCCGGGTGCCGCAGGACGTCTCCGCGGTGTCGTGGCTCGTGGCCGACGCCGACAGCGGCAAGGTGCTCGCCGCGCACGACGCGCACCGGAAACTCCCGCCGGCGAGCACGCTGAAGACCCTGTTCGCGCTCACCGTGATGCCGGGACTCCCGGCCGGCCTCCGACACACCGTCGACCGCGAGGAGCTGGCGGGCATCGGCGCCGGGAGCAGCCTGGTCGGCGTCAAGGAGGACCGCACCTACAGCGTCGCCGACCTGTGGCGCGGGGTCTTCCTCAGCTCGGGCAACGACGCCGTGCGCGTCCTGGCCGCCCTCAACGGCGGCTGGAAGGCCACCGCCGAGCAGATGCAGGACAAGGCCCGCGCCCTGGGCGCCCGGGACACCCACGTCGTCTCGCCCGACGGCTACGACGCGCCCGGCCAGGTGTCGTCCGCGTACGACCTGGCGGTGTTCGGGCGGGCCGGGCTGCGCAACGCGGAGTTCGCCGGGTACTGCGCCACGGCCACCGCGAAGTTCCCTGCGGGAGGCTGGTCGTACGCCATCCAGAACACCAACCGCCTGCTCACCGGCGCCGGTGTCGAGCGCTATCCCGGGCTGATCGGCGTCAAGAACGGCTACACGAGCAACGCCGGCAACACGCTGATCGCCGCCGCCAGGCGCAACGGGCGCACCCTCGTCGCGACGGTGATGCGGCCCCGGTCGGGTAGCCGCTACGCCGTCTACGAGGAGGCGCGCTCCCTTCTCGACTGGGGTTTCCGTGCCGCCGGGCGCGTCGACGCCGTGGGCTCGCTCCTGCCGCCGCGTCCGGCGGCGGGCCCTCAGGCCGCCCCCGGGTCACCACCCGCCCGCGAGGACGAGGCCGAGGTCACCGCCCCCGGCTGGCCGGTGGCGGGCACGATCACGGGCGCGGCCGGGTTCGGCGCCGCGGCCGTGGCACTGATCCTGCGGCTCAGCAGGGGCCGGTTCTCCCGCGGCTGACCGACCGGCAGCCACAGCAGCAGGCCCAGGGTGATCCACACATAGGTGTTGCTGCCCACGAAGCCGCCGAGGCCGGACGCGTCGTCGAACCACAGCCAGACGACGCTGCTGCACAGCACCCCGTACAGCGCCGCCGCGAGCGGCAGCAGTCGGCGGTGTCTCACCAGGACGGCGAAGGACGGGAGCAGCCAGACCAGATGGTGCACCCAGGTGATCGGGCTGACCAGACACGCGGTCAGCCCGGTGAGGGCGAACGCGGCCGCCCAGTCCTCGGCACGCACCGCCGCACGGACCCGCCGCACCCACAGGCACAGCACCGCCAGCACGAGCAACGCCCATATGACGCGGCCCGGTTCGTGCGGTGCCCCGAGCCGGGCCAGGACGCCCTGCAGCGACTGGTTGGAGACGTAGTCGAGACGGCCGATGCGGCCGGTGTCCCACAGGGCCTCGGTCCAGTAGAAGCGGGAGGCGGCCGGGGCGATCCAGGCCGCCGCCGCGGTGGCGGCCGCGGCGACGGCCGTCGCGAGCCCGGCGGCCCGCCACCGCCGGGCGAGCAGCAGCAGTCCGATGAAGATCGCGGGCGTCAGCTTGATCGCCGCCGCCAGGCCGATGCCCACGCCTGCCCGGCGGCCCCGGCCGGTGGACAGCAGCCAGGCGTCGCCGAGCACCAGGGCCAGCAGCAGGAGGTTCACCTGGCCGAAGCTGAAGGTGTCCCGCAGCGGTTCGAACAGGGCGAGCGCGCAGAGGGCGAGGGAGGCGCCGAACCAGCCGTGGCGGCGCAGGAGCGGCCCGGCCAGCACGTACAGGACGGCCGCGAGCGCCGCCAGGTTGAGCCCCAGGCACAGCACGATCGCGGTGCGCAGCCCGACCAGCGCCATCGGCAGCATGGTGACGGCCGCGAAGGGCGGATAGGTGAATCCGTAGGTCGTGCCGGGCACCAGGTAGTCGTAGATACGGCCGTCGTGGTGGACCCAGGTGTCGATCGTGCCGTGGTAGACGCGCAGGTCGAACCAGTCGCGCAGCAGTGGGACGGTCGCGGTGAAGACGGTGACGGCGACGGCCAGGGCGAGGACGAGGAGGACGCGGGCGCGGTCGGTGCGCGGCCGGAACCACCTCTGGCGCGGTTCGCTCATGCCGTGCGCTCCAGGGCCGGCGCCCGGGAGGCCTGTTCGGCCTGCCACAGCACGACCACCGCGAGCACTCCCCCGCACACCGCCAGAACGATCTGCGCGGTGTCCGCCGGATCACCGCTCGGCAGGACGGCGAGGGCGAGCACCCCGCTGGCGGCCGCGACCCGGCGCTGCACCGAGGCGTTCCGGGCGGCGGCGATGAGGAACAGGCCCCACAGCGCGTACCAGGGGCGGACCGCGGGACCCAGTGCGGCCACGACGGCCAGGCTGAGGCCGAGCGCGTACACGGGGCCCGGCCTCAGCCGGAGCCAGATGAAGAGGACGACGGCGAGGGTCAGCAGGAGTCCGGCGGCGCGCCAGGCCGGGAGGGCGAGGGGGGCCAGGTCGCTGCCGAGGCCGTGCAGGAGGGTGCCGGTGGCGCGGCCGAGGACGCTGGTGGGCGACCAGTTCTGCGGGGACACCGGGGTGCGCAGGGCGGCGATCCAGCCGTATCCCGTGCCGGCCAGGGCGGTCACGGCCGCCGTGGTGGCGGAGGCGACGGTCAGGGTGGCCGCGGTCGTCCGGATCCATCGGGTACGGCCGCGCATCACGACCAAGGCCAGCAGGCCGAGCGCGGCGGGTGCCTTCACCAGGGCGGCGAGCGTGACGAGGACGACGCCGAGGAGGTACCAGCGTCCTCGCGCGAGCACCAGCCCGACGCCCAGCAGCCCCAGCATCATCGCGTCGTTGTGAGCCCCGGCCACCAGGTGCAGGAGCACGAGCGGGTTGAGCGCGCCGAGCCAGAGGGCGACGGCCGGGTCGGTTCCGCCGTGCCGGGCGAGGCGGGGCAGCGCCACGGCCATCAGGGCCACTCCGAGCAGGGCGATCAGGCGCATCCCGATGAGCCCGGCCGGTATCCGCCCCTCGGTCAGGCCGGAGAGCCCGGAGGCCATGACGAGGAAGACCGGGCCGTACGGTGTCGCCGTGTGCCGCCACATCGGTGCCACCTCGTCTGCGAGCGGACCGCCGAGGTGGGCGGGCCCGTGCAGGTAGACGTCCATGTGGGCGTCGACCATGGCGCCCTGGGCGAGGTAGCTGTAGACGTCCCGGCTGAACAGCGGTGGCGCGAGGAGCAGGGGTGCCGCCCAGACGGCCAGCACGAGGAGCAGGGCGCGGGGTGTGGGTGGTTCGGGTCCGCGTATCACCTTTCCCAACAGCGCCCAGGCTGCTGTCAGCAGGACGACGCCGAAGTAGACACCGACCAGACCCAGCGCACCGCGCCCCGAGGTCGGCGAGAGCAGGTCCTGGACCGGCAGGGCACCGGCAGTTTCACCTCCCAGGGCGAGAAAGGCGGATCCGGCCAGGCCGAGCGCCTGGCAGCGGCGGAGATCGACGGGAAAAGCGATGGCCAACACTCGGTCAGCGTGTCAACGCCGGGTGGCGCGGAGGCGACGCGGCACCTTCCTGACGGGTACCGGGACGTGACGACGAAGAAGTGACGGACCGTTGGTCCTGGTGCCGGACGGGGCCTCAACGCCGCGCGTGGCGGATCTTCAGCCGCCCGAACCCCATGGCCCCGGAGATCCGGATCGTCGGCCCGCCGGCCGGGGGGCGCCGTGGGGGCTTGTAGAGCGTGTCCTTCCACCCGGTGCGCAGATCCTCGAAGTCGACGATCGCGTCGCGAGGCAGCGTGATCTTTGCCCTGCCGGTGCCGAGGTGCAACTCGATGTCGACCACCGGATGCTCGATGACCGCCCGGGACAAGTCCAGGTGCACCCTTCCGAATGCGGACTCGACCTTGAGGGTGCGAGGTACCCGCCATGCGCCTCGCCGCTTGATCCGTCCGCCGGCGGCGGCAATCGTGGACGTGGTGCCGGCATTCTTCTCCGGGAGCGAGGCCAGAGCCGGCACGAGCTCGCTGTGCGTCTTGGCGGTGAGGGCCCGGTGGAGGCGTTCGTCCATCGCCTCGTGTGAGAGGTGCCCTTCGGCGTAGGCCTCCTGCAAGCGCTGCACGGCCATGTCGCGGTCGTCTTCGCTGATCAGTGACGGCAGGTCTTCCGGCACAGAGGTCATCGTCTCACTCTAATGCCGTGCCGACGAGGCACCATAGGTGACCGCGCCTCGGCCGACCGTCCGAGGGTCGACCCACCGGAGCCGGAATTCCCGGTGCCGCACCGCCGGTTCACCCACTGTCGTGGTGAGCTGCGGATCATCGGATACCGCGCGTCCTTCGCCGCACGTCTGCTCGACCGCCGTACGCGCGACGTTCCTCCGTGGTCCCGGCCGCGGCGGCCGACCGCGTGTGGGTCACCAGGTCGTGGCCACTGAGCGCAGCGCGGTCCACGTGTCGCCGTCCCTGGCGTAGTCCATGGTGAATCGCAGTGGCCAGTCGGCGTGTGTGCCGTAGACCGTTGCCTCGGTGACGATGCGGGCGACGAGGCGGGCCGTGTCGCCCTCCACGTCGACGGTGACGTTCTTCTCGGTCACGCCGTGGTAGACGAACCGGCCGGCTCGCATCTGGGACAGCCACTCGGCCTTGGGCTGCTGGTACCCGGTGATGTGGGTGAGGGTGAAGCCGTCGTCGAGCAGGTCGTCCAGGGCTTCGGTGTCGCCGTCGGTCATCGCCCGCAGGTGGGCGCGGTAGGCCGCGAGCACCTCTTCGCGGGCGTTCACGTCCAAGGGTGCGTTCATGGTGGCTCCTGTCCTGTTCGGGGTCATTCGGCGGCTTGGCGTCGGGGCAGCCGTACTTCTTCGAGGTCGAGATGGCGCTGGACGTGGCGCAGCACGGTGTCGTCGATCTCGTGGTCGTCGCGGAGGCGGAGCACGGTGGAACGTTTGTGGGCGAGGAGGGCCAGGCGCAGGGCGGTGTAGTGCCGGTGGTGGCGCAGGGCGTCCGTCTCGTCGGAGGCAGCGGTGTCGCCGCCGGCGCGGACGACGAGCAGGTGGGTCTCGTACTCCTGGCGCATGCGTTCGGCGACCGCCGGGTCCGTGTCCAGTTCCTCGGCGAGCGTGGGGAGGGCCTTGAGTGCCTCCTCGGTCGCGGTCGTCTCGGCGAGGAGGCGTTCCCCCGCCACGTCCCTCTCGACCCCGCCGGCCTGGACACGGCCCTCGTGGCAGGCTCGGGTGCCGCGGAACCAGGCGGAGGTGGGGCCGTTGACGGAGCGGACGTAGATGCCGTTGTCCACGCGTACGACCCAGATCGTGCGCCAACCGCTCAGTAGGCCGTCCCGGCTCCGGGAGGCGACCTCCAGTTCCTCGGCCGCGCCGACCCGATCGAGTTCGTCGTCGGTCCAGGGAGCAGTGCTGGTCATCGGTTCATCTCCTCGGTCCTCGGATGACTGCTACCGCAGGGCGGGCTCGAACAGGGCGAGGCGGGAGGGGACTCCCCTCACCGCGGGAAGATCTTCAAGCCTGGTCGCCGTGCTCGCATCACGGCAGACCGTGCCATGCCGGAAGCCGGCGTTCCAGGGTGTGACAGGGCCCCCCACATCGCTGTCGGCGCCGCCGTGATGGTGTCTCCGCCGACAGTGAACCGGCCGCGCCGGGTGACGAACCGTCGCATGAGGGCCCCACGAGCGCCCGCTGTTCGCCGCCGCGCCCCGGTCCTGTCAGCGGCACAGCTCAACCGAACATCGCGGATACGTTCCCAAACTCTTGACGACTGCCATATGACTGCGTAGACATGACCGCGCAGTCAGACGAACGGCGTCTGACCTCATCGGGCTTCGATCGTGCGGCCATCGGGAGACGTCATGACGCGAGGGACGGGGCGGGACGAAATCCCCGGCGCGCCGCGCAGCGTGGACGTGGCCCGTGCGGCCGGGGTCTCGCAGAAGACGGTGTCGCGGGTCTTCAACGACGAGCCGTACGTCTCCGCCGAGGTGCGCAGGCGGGTCACGGAAGCCGCTGAGCGGCTCGGTTACCGGCGTAACAACGCCGCCCGGGCGCTGGCCTCCGGACGGACCCGCTCGATCGGCGTGGTGACGTTGGGCACGACCCTGTACGGTCCCGCCTCACTGCTCATGGGTGTGGAGAGGGTGGTCCGGGACACGGGCTACGCGCTCCGCGTGGTCAACACGATGGAAGGCGACCCGGCGGGCCTCGCCGGCGCTGTCGAGCTCCTCGACCAGGGCGTCGACGGCATCGTCATCTCCGAGCCGATCGAGGAGGAGGGGGGCGCCGACCTCTCTGTCCGCGTCAGCGTGCCGGTTCTGGTCCTCGGCGCGCCACCGCCCTTCGCGGCCTCCACCGTGTTGTTCGGGGGAGGCGGCTCGGATCTGATGGCCCGGGCGGCCGTCGAGCATCTGCTGGACCTGGGGCACCCGACGGTCCATCACCTCGCCGGTCCCCAGCGGTGGTACGCCGCCAAGGACCGTCTCGAGGGCTGGCGGACGGCGCTGGCCGTACACGGCAGGGACGAGCCGCCGGCCATCGAGGGCGACTGGTCGGCCGCCTCCGGTTACGCGGCGGGCCGGGAACTGGCCGCCGACCCCGAGGCGACGGCGGTGTTCGCCGCCAACGACGACATGGCGATCGGCCTGATCCGGGCTCTGACGGAGGCCGGGCGCCGGGTGCCGGAGGACGTCAGTGTCGTCGGCTTCGACGACAACCCGGTCGCCGCCTATGTGACACCTCCCCTGACCACGGTGCGGCAGCCGTTCGACACGGTGGCGCAGGAGGGGCTCAAGCGACTCGTGCACGCCATCGAGAACCCGCAGGCAGAGGCCGTGCCGGCGAGCGACCCACCGGTCGACGTCGTTGTCCGTGCTTCGACCCGGCCCCCGCCGCTCCGGACGCCCCGGACGCCCCCGGGACGTCGACGACATAGCGGCTCCCGATCCCGAGGAGAGGCGTCCAGTCCCTCGCTCCCGAAGAAAGGCCCGTCCACCCACCACTGAACGGCGCCGATCGGTCTGGGCCGCAGAGCCCGGACCCGGCGTGTGAGCCCAGGGGCCGCCCGCCGTACCGGCCATGGTTCAGCCCTGTCCATCCCGACCGCGTCCCCGCCACGGCGGACGACCCCGCACCACGGACGACGCGCGCATTCCCCTTCGCCCCGCGGCTCTCGAGCCACATGGCTACCTGGCCACATGGCTACCTGGCCACATGGCCGCATGGCCGCATGGCCGCAGCGCTCCTCGGCCCGTCCCGCAGACGCCTGCGTGCCGTACACCGGTCGCAGCCCGCGCAGCCGCGCTTCCCGAACCCGTCCGGATTCGACGTCCAGATCGTCCCGCCCACGCCTGCTCTCTCCTCGTCACCCCCTTGCCACACGCCCTCCCCCGGCGTGCCGTCCCCTTCGCCATCGGCGGGAGTTCACCATGCCCACATCCGGATCCCTCACCGGCTCCTCCCCCATGAGCCATCCCCTGTTCCTCTGTTCCTCACCACGACGGGTGCCTTGTCGCCCGGGGCGGCCCTGGCCCTCACCGCCTGCGGCGGCGGTGGTTCCGGGAGCAGCTCCTCCGACTCCGCCGAGCCGGCCGGTCAGACCGACATCGACAGGGCGATGAAGACGCCGACCGGGCTGAGTTCTGGACCTGGGTTCCGAACATCACCGAGGAGGTCGCGCTCTTCGAGAAGAAGTACCCGTGTGCGCGGGCCGAGGACGCGAAGCTCTCCGACGCCCTGAACGGCACGTCACTCCCCGCAGGCGCGGCACTTGACCTCGGCGCCTGGGAAGTACGCGTGTTCGTCTCCTGATCCGACCCGGACAGGTATCACCTTGATCATCCCCCGAGGAGAAACCATGCATAGAAGAAGAGCAGGGAAAGCGCTGGGAACTTTCGTCGCGGCGTCCGCGCTGCTGGCCATACCCGCGTCCGGTGCGCAGGCGTACAACCCGACGGGCGGGACCCTGTACCAGCTCGGCAGCGAACCGTGTCTGAAGGGACGCGGTAACTGCGCGATCTACCCGAAGTCGGCGCAGCTGCCGAGCGGACGTCTGGTCGCGGCTTTCGAGAAGTCGACGGTCGTGACGGAGACGGGCAGCGCCGACAAGCAGACGCTCCCGGTCTACAAGAGCGACGACGACGGCACGTCGTGGCAGCCGCTGTCGGAGGTCAAGGCGCCCGCGTACATCTCCAGCGACTCCAAGTACGCGAAGTACACGAGCAACTGGACCAACCCCTACCTCTACACGCTTCCGCAGGACGTCGGGGACCTGAAGCAGGGCACACTGCTCCTGGCGACCGTGGTGTCGGGCGACGACTACTACTACAAGGAGCACAAGGCGGCCGATCCGAACTGGACGCCCTCCAACGACGGCGACCGCAAGGACCTCGCGATCGCCCTGTACTCCAGCACCGACGACGGTGCGACGTGGAAGATCCTGAACGTCGTGGCGACCGGCGGCTGGCAGGGCGGCAGCGCGGGCGCGACCGGACAGAACATCGCGAACGCCAACACCAACAAGCAGGTCGATCCCCTCTGGGAGCCGTACCTGATGGTCCACAAGGGCAAGCTCGTCTGCTACTACTCCGACGAGAACGACTATCTCGGCTTCAACGCGACCACCGGCGTCCCGACCCTCGACCCGGCGAACGACACCGCCAAGGACTCCCTCGGACAGATCCTCGTCCACAAGACCTGGGACGGCCGCAGCACGAACTGGAGCGCGCCCGTCGTCGACATCGCCGGACTGACCCAGGACATGGGCGGCGGCAAGACGGAGATCGGCGGCGGCCGGCCCGGCATGACGAACGTCGTCCGCACGACGGACGGCAAGTGGATGCTTCCCTTCGAGTACTGGGGCGGCGGGGCAAACACCAGGTACGTGCTGGCAGACAGCCCGCTGGAGTTCTACAAGGGCTCCGCCACCGGCACGGACGTCGCTTCGCTGCCGGTCGACTCCGGTTCTCGTCCGCTCGCCAGAGGCGGCAGTCCGGTGATCATCAGGCTTCCGGGAGGGCGCCTGGTCTACAACGCGGCCGGCAGCGGCAACGTCTGGGTCAACGAGAGCGGCCGCAGCGACGGTACGTGGAAGGAGTATCAGACGACATCTCAGGGCGGCTACAGCCGCAACCTGCAGTACGTCGAGGGCACCGGCCGCATCGCGATCCTCAACAACCAGGGCACCTCGACACTCAAGTTCGCCGAGGTCGATCTCGGGCACTCGGACGGCGCCTACTACCAGCTGGTGAACAGGAAGACGGACCAGGTGATCGGCACCGGCAACAAGACCAACGACGCGAACCTCGGCAACGGCGACGTCCCCGACGTCCGTCTGGAGGCCCCCGGCTCGGCGGCGAACGCGGACACCCAGTTCTGGCACGTGGTGACCGAGCCCAACGGCGGCAAGACGCTGCTGAACAAGGCGGGCGGACGCGCGGCAGCCATCTGGACAGGGAACGCGACCGTCGGTCAGCGCATCGGCCAGTGGGTCGACAACAGCGCCACCGGCAGCTGGAACCTCATCAAGACCGACGACGGCTTCTACAGACTGCAGTCGGTCAAGAACACGAACCTGTACCTGACTGGCGCGTCCGCCAGTGCGCCGCTGACCTTGCAGAACGCGGCCACGGACGGCTCGCAGGACTGGGAGCTCGTCGAGTAGGCTCCGGCCCGGCCGCGGGCCCATCGCTCGGCGGGTGCTGCTGCGCGGGGCGTCGTACTCCTCCTCCGAGACCTTCTCCAGCCACTCGGTCTCGGAGGTCTCCTCGCCCGGCGGGGTGTGGATCGTGTCGCCGGGGGGCCTCGATGACCGTGCCGTCGCGCGTGTCGAGGAACAGCGGGCGGCCCTGCTCGTCGACTGCGGGGTTGCTGCGGGCGCGGCTGGTGCGTTGTCCCCCCATGGCCGGGTGACCAGCCCTGCGGCGAGCGGGCTCCAAGGCGGCGTTCGGCTGCGTTTGGTCGGGGTGCGTGATGCAGACGCGGTCGACGCCGTCGAGCATCGACGACGCGCCGAGGTAGCGGACCTTGCCCGCCTTGACGACGTCGTGCAGCACCCGCGTCTCGGGGTCGAAGCGGTGGATCTGGTACAGGTCGATGTAGTCGGTGTCCAGGCGGGCGAGGGACGCGCCGACCTGCTCCAGGATGGCCTTGCGGGACAGCCCTCCACCGCCGGGGCCCTGGCGCATCGGATAGAACACCTTGGTCGCCAGGGCGATGTCCTCACGGCGGGCGTACGTGCGCAGCGCGCGCCCGACAATCTCATCCGAGGAGCCCCGCAGCAGATGTTGGCGGTGTCCCAGAACGTCACGCCGAGCTCGGCCGCCTGCCGGAGACCGGCTCGGCCCGCTCGCCGTCGAGTAGCCACGGCATCTCCGCCGCGGGGATGCCGAAGCTCATGCGGCCCAGTGCGATCCGGCTGACCTTCACGCCCGAGGTTCCCAGGCGTGTGTATCCCATCGAGTGTCTCCTTGTGGTGAACGTCCGCTCTGCACCCACCTCGCGGCAGCAGCCGACCGCCGGTGACGGCTCCCTCGCAGTGCATCGCAGAGCTTCGGTCAGCAACTTCTCGTTGCGCGGCCCGACATGGGCAGAGACCTGCAGGACCGCAGACACGGGGAGGGGGCGAGGTGATCCGGTTACGGCCTGGGCCTGCGGGCGTGCAGGACGTAGGCCGACGGCGAGTTCCGCCAGACGGTGCGGCCGGGAACGACCTCTTCCAAGCGGTCGGACAGCAGGTCGCGGAATCGGCGTGCTGAGACCAGAGGGGCGGCGTGGCGATAGGCGAAGGTCGTGAAGGCGCCGGTCGGTGCGAGAACCGCAGCCAGTACCTCGACGAGGTGTTCCTGGACTGTGACCGCACTGTGGCGCGGACCGGAGGAGAACGTCCTGCCGCTCTGCGAGGAACTCGGCATCGGCTTCGTGTGCTGGGCGCCGCTGGGCATGGGCTTCACGACCGGCGCGATGAGCCCGTACTTCCCGTTCGCGGAGGGAGACCGCCGGACCGCGATGCCCCGCAACAGCCGGGACAACCTGGCCGCCAACATGCCACTGGTACAGCTCCTCCAGGACTGGGCCGTACGCAAGGGCGCCACGCCCGCCCAGATCGACCTCGCCTGGCTGCTGGCCCAGAAGCCGTGGATCGTACCGATCCCCAGCACCACTCGGCTGTCCCATCCTCCTGGAGAACATCGGCGCGGAAGAGGTCAGGTTCAGCCCCGACGAACTCCAGGAACTGAACGCCGCCGTCGCGAGCATCACCATCCACGGTGCCCGGCTCTCGCCGGCGGGCCTCGCGCTGACGGGCGTCGAAGCACCGCCCCGCTGACCGACCACGCGGACCTGTCTGATCCGGTCCCCTGCCGAACTCCCGCACATCGAGGCGATGTTCCGCCGGGGACGGCTTCGGCTCGCGCTCAAGCGCTCGTGATGACCGCCCGCCGATGCCGGGCGGACCAACTCCTCGTTGGCGGACTGCTGTCAGAAAACAGACAATCCCGTCAGGGTGGTGAACCGGTCCAGCGCCGCCACTCCCGCCACCGAGTTGCCCCGCTCGTCCAGCCCCGGACTCCACACGCACAGCGTGCAGCGCCCCGGGACGACCGCGATGATGCCGCCGCCCACCCCGCTCTTGCCGGGCAGGCCCACGCGGTAGGCGAACTCGCCGGCCGCGTCGTAGGTGCCGCAGGTGAGCATCACCGCGTTGACCTGTTTCGCCTGGCTGCGGGTCAGGAGGCGGGTGCCGTCGGCGCGGACGCCGTGCCGGGCGAGGAAGGTGGTGGCGAGGGCGAGGTCGGCGCAGGAGGCGGTGAGGGAGCACTGCCGGAAGTACTGGTCGAGAAGGGCCGGTACGGGGTTGTCGATGTTGCCGTACGCCGCCATGAAGTGGGCGAGGGCCGCGTTGCGGTCGCCGTGCGCCGACTCGGAGGCGGCGATCTGCGTGTCGAAGTCCAGGTCGGGGTTGCCGCTCTCCGACCGCAGGAAGGACAGCAGTTCGCCCGCCGCGTCGCCGGTACGAGTGTGCAGGCGGTCGGTGACGACGAGGGCGCCCGCGTTGATGAACGGGTTGCGCGGGATGCCGCTCTCGTACTCCAGCTGGACCAGGGAGTTGAAGGGGTTGCCGGAGGGCTCGCGGCCCACGTGCTCCCAGAGGGCGTCGCCCTCCCGGGCCAGGTCGAGAGCGAGGGTGAAGACCTTGGTGATGGACTGCGTGGAGAACGGCTCGCGCCAGTCCCCCACGCCGTACACCGTGCCGTCGAGCTCCGCGACGGCCATGCCGAAGTGGCGCGGATCGCGTGCGGCGAGCGCCGGGATGTAGTCGGCGGGCCGGCCGCGGCCCGGGGTCCGCTCGATCTCCTCGGCGATGCGTTCCAGGACCGGCTGGAAGGTGAGGGACGACGTCGTTGTCATGATCACCATTGTGCCTTCCGCGCCGGTCCTGGCGCGTCGTCGCAGGTCAGTGGGTGGGCCGGTGCGGGGATGAGCCGGCCCTGGGTACGTCAGGCCAGGGGGCCTACGCTGCCCGCGAGCACCTCGGGCCGCAGCAGTTCCCGGAGCCGTTCGGCGGGCAACAGGCCCTTCTCCTGGACGAGTTCGGCCACGCCCCGGCCGGTGGCGAGGGCTTCCTTGGCGATGTCGGTGGCCGCCGTGTAGCCGATGTACGGGTTGAGGGCGGTGACCAGGCCGATGGAGTTCTCCACGGCCGCGCGCAGCTCGTCCTCGTTGGCGGTGATGCCGTCGACGCACCGCTCGGCCAGGGTCAGGCAGGCGGCCCGCAGATGCGTGAGGGACTCCGACAGGGAGTGCAGGATGATCGGCTCGAACGCGTTGAGCTGGAGCTGTCCGGCCTCGGCCGCCATGGTGATGGTGACGTCGTTGCCGATGACCTCGAAGGCGACCTGGTTGACGACCTCGGGGATCACCGGGTTCACCTTGCCGGGCATGATGGACGAACCGGCCTGCACCGGCGGCAGGTTGATCTCGTTGAGGCCCGCGCGCGGCCCGGAGGACAGCAGCCGCAGGTCGTTGCAGCTCTTCGAGAGCTTGACGGCGATCCGCTTGAGGACGCCCGACATCTGCACGAACGCGCCGCAGTCCTGGGTGGCCTCGACCAGGTTGGCGGCGGTGACCAGCGGCAGGCCGGTGATCGCCGCGAGGTGGCGGCGGGCCGACTCGGCGTATCCGGCGGGGGCGTTGAGGCCGGTGCCGATCGCCGTGGCGCCGAGGTTGATCTCATGGATCAGCTCGACGGCCTCGTCAAGACGGGACCGGTCCTCGTCGATCATGACGGCGTATGCGGAGAACTCCTGACCGAGCGTCATGGGGACCGCGTCCTGCAACTGTGTACGGCCCATCTTGAGCACGTCGCGGAACTCGACGGCCTTACGGGCGAAGGAGTCCTGCAGGACGGCCATCGCCTTGAGCAGTCCGTGCACCGCGAAGACCGTCGCTATCTTGACGGCGGTCGGGTAGACGTCGTTGGTGGACTGGCCGAGGTTGACGTCCTCGTTGGGGTGCAGGTACTCGTACCGGCCCTTCTCGTGGCCCAGCAGCTCCAGCGCCCGGTTGGCGACGACCTCGTTGGCGTTCATGTTGGTGGAGGTGCCGGCGCCACCCTGGATGACATCGACGACGAACTGGTCGTGCAGCTTGCCGTCGCGGATCTCCCGGCAGGCCTCGATGATCGCGGCGGCCTTCTCGGGGGCGAGCAGGCCGAGTTCCTCGTTGGCGCGGGCGGCGGCCTCCTTGACGGCGGCCAGGGCGTCGATCAGATGGGGGTAGGCGGAGATCGGGGTGCCCGTGATGGGGAAGTTCTCCGTGGCGCGCAGGGTGTGGACGCCCCAGTACGCGTCGGCGGGGATGTCACGGTCTCCGAGCAGATCGTGTTCGCTGCGGGTCGCTGCGGCGGTCATGGCGGTGCGGGTCCTCTTCTTTGAGGCGGGTGCGGGCGGCCGCCTTCGTCGGGCGCGGCTCCTGTGGGGCCGCGCCTTCGAAGGCGGTTCGAAGGGAGACGAGATTGCGGAGCCGAGGGTTCAGATGTCCGTGGTGTCCGCGAGCGGATCGAGAGCCCTGGCCGGCCGGATGTGCCCGACGACGTCGCCGCCACCGAGCAGCGGGGCGCCCGCGAAGCCGGCGAGGACGACCGGGTCGACGCCGGCGCGGGTGAGGGCCGCCGCGGTGACGGGGATCCTGGCCCGGTTGGCGCCGTCGGCGATCTTCACGGCGACGGCCCGGCCGTCCGGGAGCGCGGCGACCTGGACCCCCTCGAAGCCGTCCTTGGTGAGCAGTCCGGGCACGGCCCGCATCAGCTCGGCCACGTCGCGCCCGGCGCCGGACGCCATCTCGGCGTGCGCGCGCATGGCGTCGGCGACCGTGCGCTCGGGGGTGCCCTCGGTGGCGGTGGTGATCCGGGCGAGGGCGCGGGCCAGGCCGTGCAGGGAGACGGAGAAGAGGGGGGCGCCGCAGCCGTCGACGGTCACCCGGGCGATGGCCTGCCCGGTGAGGTCCTCGACGATCTCGGCGATGGCCTGCTGCAACGGGTGGGCCGGGTCGAGGTAGTCCTCCAGCGACCAGCCGTTGAGCCTGCAGGTGTAGAGCATGGCCGCGTGCTTGCCGGAGCAGTTCTGCGCGAGACGGGAGGGCTGCCTCCCCTCGCGTATCCACTCGTCCCGGACGGCCGGGTCGTAGGGCATGTCGGTGACGTTGCGCAGATCGTCTTCGGTCGCCCCGGCCAGCTCCAGGATCTGCCGGGTTCCGGCGAGGTGGCGTTCCTCGCCGGAGTGGCTGGCCGCGGTCAGGGACAGCAGTGCGCCGTCCAGGGGCAGTCCGGCGCGCAGCATTGCCACGGCCTGGACTGGTTTGAGCGCCGACCGGGGGTAGAACGCAGCCTCGATGTCGCCGAGTTGGAGTTCCACCTCCCCGTCGGCACCCAGCACCACGACGGAGCCGTAGTGGATGCCCTCGATGACACCTCCGCGTACGAGGTGGGCGACGGGGGCGTGGAGCGGTTCCCGGATCGCGGGGGCCGCGGCCACCGGAGCCGCAGGGATCGCCGCGGCGCCGGTGGTCGTGGGGTCGTACATCACTGCCTGAATCACTTCTTCACTCCGGCCGACTGCTGGGCGACCCGGCGACGGACGCCGAACCACCCCGCGATCAGCGCCAACACGATGAGGGGGAGGCACAGCACGGTCGTGCGGCCCGCGCCGCCGTCCGCGTACATCAGGACGAGGACCGACGCCAGGAAGAACAGCGTCACCAGCTCGGTCCACGGGGAGCCGGGCAGCCGGTAGCTCGGCCGGGTCAGCTCACCCTTCTCGGTCTTCTGCCAGAACACCAGGTGACAGATCATGATCATGCCCCAGGTGCAGATGATGCCGATCGCGGCGAAGTTGAGCACGATCTCGAACGCGTCGGCCGGGACCACGAAGTTCAGCCCGACGCCCAGCACACAGATACCGCTGGTGAGCAGGATGCCGCCGTACGGGACCTGACTGCGGCTCATCACGCCGGTGAACTTCGGGGCGGAGCCGGCCATCGCCATCGAGCGCAGGATGCGGCCGGTGGAGTACAGGCCCGAGTTGAGCGAGGACATGGCCGCGGTCATCACGACCAGGTTCATGATGCCGCCGGCCGCCGGGATACCGATGTTGGAGAGCACGGTGACGAAGGGGCTCTCGCCGGCCTTGTACGAGGACCAGGGCAGCAGCATCGCAAGGAGCAGGACGGAGCCGACGTAGAACAGGCCGACGCGCCACATGATCGAGTTGATCGCCTTCGGCATGATCTTCTCGGGGTTCTCGGTCTCGCCCGCCGCGACGCCGACCAGTTCGACGGAGGCGTAGGCGAAGACGACGCCCTGGATGATCAGCAGCATGGGCAGCAGGCCGTTGGGGAAGATGCCGCCGTTGTCGGTGATCAGGGACGGGCCGGGGGTGTGGCCGTCGACGGGCTGCTGGGTGACCAGCAGGAAGATGCCGATCAGCATGAAGATGACGAGCGCGCTGACCTTGATGATCGCGAACCAGAACTCCAGTTCGCCGAACATCTTCACCGAGATCAGGTTCACCGCGAGGACGACCCCGAGCGCGATGAGCGCGATCACCCACTGGGGGATGTCGGAGAACATGCCCCAGTAGTGGGTGTAGAGGGCGACCGCGGTGATGTCGGCGATACCGGTGGTGGCCCAGTTCAGGAAGTACATCCAGCCGGCCGTGTAGGCGCCCTTCTCGCCGAGGAACTCCCGGGCGTAGGACACGAAGGCGCCGGACGAGGGCCGGTAGAGGACCAGTTCGCCGAGGGCGCGGACGACGAGGAAGGCGAAGAGGCCGCAGACCGCGTACGCGATGAAGAGGGACGGACCGGCGTCGGCGAGACGGCCGCCGGCGCCGAGGAAGAGGCCGGTGCCGATCGCGCCGCCGATGGCGATCATGTTGACGTGGCGGGACTTCAGGGACTTGCTGTAGCCGGCGTCTCCGGCGTCGACGTGACCGGGGGTCTGTCCGGCCTGTACGACGTCTTTTTCGAGGGACTGCTCGCTCACGTCTCGCGTCCGCCTTCCGTGGAGCTGTCCGTGCGCGGGGAACGCACGATGTCGGTGAGGGTGGTCTCGACGCGGTCGAGGTGGTGGGACATGGCCTCCACCGCGTCGTGTTCGGAACCGTCGATCAGCGCCTCGACGATGGCCCGGTGCTCGCGGTTGGACTGCTCGCGCCGGCCGCCCAGCTCGTTGAGGAAGGCCGACTGGCGGGCCAGTGCGTCCCGGATCTCCTCGATCACCCGGCGGAACACCGGGTTCTGGGCGGCCTCGGCCACGGCCAGGTGGAAGAGCGTGTCCATCGCGACCCAGGCGGTGGTGTCGGTCTCCCGCTCCATCCGGTCCAGGAGGTGGGCCAGATGGTCCAGGTTCTCCGGGGTGCGGCGCACCGCCGCGTACCCGGCGACCGGGATCTCCACGTGCCGGCGCACCTCCAGCAGGTCGCTCGCCGCGTAGTCGCCGAAGGTGGGGTCCTCGACGGTGTTCGCGATCACGAAGGTGCCCTTGCCGGTGCGGGACTGGGTCAGGCCCATCACCTGGAGCGCGCGCAGCGCCTCGCGCAGTACCGGACGGCTCACTTCGAGCTGCCGGCAGAGCTCCGCCTCCGAGGGGAGCTTGTCGCCGATGGCGTACTTGCCGCGCTCGATGGCGCCGCGGAGGTGGGTGAGCACCGCTTCCATGGCGCTGATGCGCCGGGGTGCCGAGCCACCTGTCTGGCTGTCTGACAGGTTCACGGGGGTGATCCTGCGGGTGACGGGCGGGGGCTGTCAAGGGGTCCCGGATTCGATCTTCCAGGTCACGGGCGGTTGTGGATCAGCCCGGTGCCACCGGCCCTGCCCGGGCCGAGCACTGTCAGCTGAGCCCGCCCGCGCCGAGCAGCCCGAAGAGGAGCACCCCGACCACGATCCGGTAGGACACGAACGCGTTGAAGGAGTGCCTGGTCACGAACCTCAGCAGCCAGGCGACCGAGGCGTATGCGACCGCGAACGAGACGGTGGTGCCGGCGATCAGCGGGGCCGCGCCCACCCCCGCACCGAGGGCGTCCTTCAGTTCGTACAGCCCGGCGCCGGTCAGGGCGGGGATACCGAGGAAGAAGGAGAGCCGGGTGGCCGCGACCCGGTCCAGGTCGAGCAGCAGCGCGGTGGACATGGTGGCGCCGGAGCGGGAGAAGCCCGGGAAGAGCAAAGCGAGGATCTGCGAACCGCCGACGAGCATCGCGTCCCGGAACCGGGTGTCCTCCTCCGCGCGCCTGCGCCGGCCCACCTGTTCCGCGACCCACATCACACCGCTGCCGACGATCAGCGATCCGGCCACCACCCACAGGGAGGCGAGCGGCCCCTCGATGAGCGACCGGGCGGCCAGCCCCACGACGACGATCGGGATCGTCGCGGCGATCACCCACCACGCGAACCGGTAGTCGCGGTCCTGCCGCTCCCCCGCGTCGAAGAGGCCCCGGAACCAGGCGGAGCCGATCCGCGCGATGTCCTTGCGGAAGTACACGAGGACGGCGGCGATCGCGCCGACCTGGATGACCGCCGAGAACCCGACGACGGCCTTGTCCTCGACCTGGATCCCCATGAGCCCTTCGGTGATCTTCAGATGACCGGTGGAGGACACCGGCAGGAACTCCGTCACTCCCTCCACCGCTCCGAGGACGACGGCCTGACCGACGCTGATGGTGCTCATGGGGTCCAGTTCTGCTCGGCGAGGGCATGACCGACAAGGGCATGACCGACGTACGGCCGGCCACGGTCACCACGGTCACGGCGACCGTGATCGCGCCGGGGACGCAGTCGTACTACAGCCGGGTAAGGGTCCGTCGTTCAGGACCAGAGGGCCTGCGCCGCCGCCACCCCCACGAAGGCCGCGCCCAGCCCCGCCGTCACGCTCGCGACCACGTTGGCGGCGGCGTGGAAGCGGGCACCGCTCTGGGCCAGCCGCAGGGTCTCGTACGAGAAGGTCGAGTACGTGGTGAGTGCCCCGCAGAGTCCGGTGCCGAGGAGAAGGTGCAGGTCGGAACTGGCGGCACCGGCCGCGACGGCACCGGTGAGAGTGCCGAGGACCAGGGATCCGGCGACGTTGACCGCGAGCGTCCCCCAGGGGAAGTGCGTGTCGTGGCGTGCCTGCACGGCGCGGTCGGTGAGATAGCGCAGGGGGGCGCCGACCATTCCGCCGACGATGACGAGCACCCAGTTCACGACGACCTCTTACCTTTCTCACGTGCTGCGGCCGGCTCTGCGAACCCGGCCCGTGGGGGCCGGCTTCGCAGAGCCGGCCGCGCCGTCGTCGCCGCGAGCCAGACCGCGGTGAGGGCGGCGAGGAGGGTCGCGGCGAGATAGGCGAGGGCGGTGGCGGGGCGGCCCTCCTCCATCAGGCGCTGGATGTCGACGGCGTACGTCGAGAACGTGGTGAAGCCGCCGAGCACTCCGGTTCCGAAGAAGGGGCGGACGAGGCGGTGGGCCGCGCATCTCTCCGTGATCGCGACCATGACGAGACCGATCAGGAAGCAGCCGACGACGTTGACCCAGAACGTGGTCCAGGGAAACCCGGCGGTCCCCGTGGGCCAGAGCAGGGAGGCGCCGTAGCGGGCCGCCGCGCCGATGCCACCACCGACCGCGACCACCGCGACGACGGGTGCCTGGCCGTGCCAGGGGGCGGGGTGGGGTGGGTCGGCGACGGGGGCGTCGGGGGACCGCGGTGCCTCGGGCGTGCCGGAGGGTTCCAGGGCTGCGGCCCCGCCGGAGGAGGGGAATCTCCGAGCTTCGGGCCCGTTGGGGTGCGGGGCTGGCATGGGCGTGCGTCTCCTACTCGCCGGGGTCCGGGCGTCCGCCGGGCGCGCTCCGTCGCAAGCAGGGACCGTTGTCGGCGCCGGTGCCGCGGTTCGGGTACGGCGGGCCCCACCGCCGCGCCGCGAGCAGATCGCGGCCGGTCGACAGCCTAACGCGACCGCCCTCCGCACCCGTACTCGGCCCGTGGCGGGGCGAGGGCTCCACGCGTCCGGGCTTCGTCGGGCGCCGGACCCTGGCCGGGATGGACCGGCGATCACCGCTGACCGACTGCGGCCCTGACCGGGCCCGGCCTCCCCCGGCCCCTGGCAGGGCACCGGGCCCTCCCTCACGACCTCGGGTTAGGTTGGCCGTCACCGACCAGGGAGACCGCCGTGCCCGCCCGCCCCCGCCTGCTGTACGTCACCGACCTCGCCTACCCTGCCCGGGGGCGGCGCTACGGCGACGAGGACATCTTCCTCACCTCCCGGCTGCGCGCGGACTTCGACCTCGCCCTGTGCCACCCGCTGGACGCGGCGGCGCTGATGGACCGCTTCGACGCCGTCGTGGTGCGCAACAGCGGGCCCGTCCTGCACTACCAGGAGGCGTACGAGGCCTTCCGTGAGCGGGCGACGACTCTCGCGACCCGCGTCTACAACCCGCTGACGGGCCGCGCCGACATGGCCGGCAAGCAGTACCTGCTGGACCTCACCGGGGCCGGGTACCCGGTCATCCCCACCGTCGACCGGCCCAAGGACCGGGGACGGCTGCCCGAGAGCGTCGCGTACGCGGTGAAGCCGAAGGCCGGCGCGGACTCCATCGGCCTGCGTTTCCTGACCGGGCCCGAGCTGGCAGACCTCACCTGGGGTGACGTTCTCGTCCAACCGCGCGTCGACTTCCGCTACGAGGTGTCCTTCTACTACGTCGACGACACCTTCCAGTACGCCCTGTACGCGCCCGACCCCGACCGGCGCTGGGTGCTGGAGCCCTACGACGCCTCCGGGGCCGACCTCGACTTCGCCGGGCGCTTCATCGGCTGGAACACCCTCGACCACGGCATCCAGCGAGTGGACGCCTGCCGTACCCGGGACGGGGGTCTGCTCCTGGTCGAGTTGGAGGACCTCAACCCGTATCTGTCGCTGGACCGCGTGCCCGAGCCGGTCCGGGACTCGTTCGTGGACGCCATGACAGCCTCGCTGCACGGCTTCCTGGACACGACGGTCGGCTCCTGACGACCGACAGGGGCCACACGCCGAGGCGTGTGGCCCCTGTCAGGGACGCTGAGCGCTACCGATGGCTGAACCACGCCATCGCAGGAAGCGCCCTGTCGTCATAGCCGAACAGCGCCTGGTTCTCCCAGCCGTTGCCGGAGGACGCGTCGGTGGGGTCCCAGCCGTTGCCGGTGCGTGCGGTCCAGGTCGACTCCCAGTAGAAGATCCCGAGACCACGGCCGTTCGGGACGGCCTCGACGATGCTCGCGACGTCCTTCATCCAGCGGGTCTGACCGGCGGTCGTGGCCGGGTAGCCGGACACGAGTTCACTGCTCAGGTCGATGATGTTCTCGTGCGAGTCCTCGCTGTCGAGACGGAAGGGGTAGGCCGTCTCGGCGAGGAACACCGGCTTGGAGTACCGGGATGCCGCGTCGTCCAGGGTCGTCTGGAAGTCCGCGAGCGTGCCGTGCCAGTAGCCGTAGTACGACAGGCCGATGACGTCGAACTTCACGCCGTTGGAGACCGCGCTGTCGAACCACCAGCGGGTGCCCGACAGGTCACCGCCCTTGGCGAGGTGCAGTGCCACCTGGGTGGAGGAGTTGACCGCCTTGACCGCGTCGTAGCCGGAGTTGAGCAGACCGGCGAGCTGCGACCAGTTGGAGGTGGAGCCGGCGGACCACAGCATGCCGCCGTTGATCTCGTTGCCGACCTGGACCATGTCGGCCGTGGTGCCCTGGGACTTGAGGGCGTTGAGGACGTCGTAGGTGTGGTTGTAGACGTCCGTCCTCAGCTGGCTGTAGGAATGCCCCGTCCACGGAGACGGCACGGTCTGCGCGCCCGGGTCCGCCCAGGTGTCCGAGTAGTGGAAATCGACCAGCAGCTTCATGCCCTGCGCCTTGATGCGCTTGGCGGCGGCGAGCACGCGCGTCTTGTTGTTGTAGCCGTCGGCGGGGTTCACCCAGACCTTGACGCGCGCGTAGTTCTGCCCGGCGCTCTTGAGGATGGCGAGCGCGTCGCCGGTGGTGCCGGAGCTGTTCTTGTAGACGCCGCCCTTGGCCTCGCTCTTGATGAGCGACGACACGTCGGAGCCCTTGATGGACAGGCCCGTCGTACCGGAGGCGAAGGTCAGGTCGTCGACGTTGATCCAGTTACCGGCGTTCGCGTCGGAGTTGACGCTGATGGTGCACTGGTTGTTCGTCACCGCGATCGAGGTGACGATCCGGATCCAGCCGCTGGAGGAGACCGGGATGTCGGTGCGCTGCTCGGCGCTGCCGCAGTTCTTCAGCGCGAGGTAGGCGGAGTTCTGGCCGCCACCGGAGCGCACCCACGCGGTGAGCTTGTAGTTCCCGTTGGTCAGGCCGGACAGGTACTGGTAGGTCTCCACCTTGTAGGCCGAGGCCGAGTAGTGGGAGAGGCGGTAACTGCCGCCGTGGCCACCGGACTCGGTGAAGGAGGCGGAGTTCTGCCCGCCGGCCGAGTACGTCGACCAGCCGGCCGGCGTCGCGGTCCCGGTGCCGCCGGACTCGAAGCCCCCGTTGGTGAGCGTGGAGGCGGCGGATGCCGACGTGGCGGGCAGGGTGGTGAGCGCCAGGCCTGCGAACAGCGGTATGAGCAGGGCCCTGAGGGCGCGTCTCGCGTGGAACATCGTCGTCCCTTCGACGAAGGTGGGGACCTGGTTGCGCGGTGCTGTGGTGGCGCCGCGCCCGAAGGCCGTGGGCGCGGCGCCACCGTTACCGGCCGGATGTCCCCAGAGATCCGGCCGGTGTCGGGGATGGCCCGAGGCTGGGGGGCGGCCCCGGGCGGGGAGCGGCGGCCGTCACCTCCTACGGCTCGGTGACCGGCCGCCGCCCACATCTGGTGATCAGGTGTCGAGGCGTACGACCCTGATGCCGCCGGCGGGTACGGCGAGGTGGCCCGCCGCGCGTTCGCCGGTGAGGAGTTCGGTGCCGTCGGTGTCGAGCGGCACCTTCGTGTCGAGGGCGGTGTGGTTGATCGCGAAGAGGAAGTCGCCCGACTCCCCCGCGCGGCGGACCACTTCGACGTCGCGCGGCAGGTCGGCGCGGGGCGCGATGCCCGCGTCGTCGGCCGCCCAGCCGAGCAGCGCGTCCAGACCGTGCGCGTCGAGGCGGGTCGACACGTACCAGGCGGAGCCCTCGCCGAGCCGGTGCCGGGTGACGGCGGGCCGGTCGGCGGCGAGCCCGTCGGCGTACGTCCACACGGCCTCGGCGCCGTGCGGCACCACGAACTCCGTCCACACGTCACCGGTCAGTTCGGAGCCGTCGGGCCCGGTGATCCGCACGCTCTCCCCGCCGAGCAGCGGCGAGAACTCCTCGACCGTCAGACCGAGTACGTCCCGCAGGGCGCCGGGGTACGGGCCCTCGTGGACGGCGTCGTGCTCGTCGACGATCCCGGAGAAGTACGAGACGACGAGGGTGCCGCCGTTCTCGACGTACGCCTTGAGGTTGTCGCCCGCCGCTCGCGTCATCAGGTACAGCGCGGGGACGACGACAAGGGGATAGGCCGACAAGTCGGCTTCCGGGTGGGCGAAGTCGACCGTGAGATGACGGTCGTAGAGGGCCTCGTAGAACGCGTCGGCGCGTTCGCGGGCCTCGTGGTCCTCGCTGGGGCGCCAGGCGAGGTTCTGCGCCCACCAGGAGTGCCAGTCCCACAGGACGGCCACGTCGGCGACGGTCCGGCTGCCGCGGATCTGGCTCAGCGAGTCGAGGGAGGCGCCCAGTTCGACGACCTCACGCCAGACCCTCGACTCGGTGCCGGCCTGCGGCAGCATCGCCGAGTGGAACTTCTCGGCGCCCCGCCGGGACTGCCGCCACTGGAAGAACATGGCGCCGTCGGAGCCGCGCGCCACATGGGCGAGGGAGTTGCGGGCCATCTGCCCGGGGGCCTTGGCGGGGTTGCGGGCCTGCCAGTTGACGCCCGAAGTGGAGTGCTCCAGGAGCAGCCAGGGGGCCCCGCCGCCGACCGAGCGGGTGAGGTCGGCGGCCATCGCGAGGTTCACCTGGGTGCGGCGGCCGTCGGTGATCAGGTAGTGGTCGTTGGTGACGAGGTCGACCTCGCGGCCCCAGGCCCAGTAGTCGAGGGAGTCGCACTGGCTGAGCGCGGTCATGAAGTTCGTCGTGACCGGGATGCCGGGCGCGAGGCGGTGCAGGATGTCCCGCTCGGCGACGAAGTTCTCGCGGATGGTCTCGTCGGCGAACCGCTTGTAGTCCAGCGCCTGGCCGGGGTTGCCGACCGTGGGGGCCACGCGCGGCGGGTTGATCTGGGCGAAGCCGGTGTAGTGCTGGCCCCAGAAGGCGGTGCCCCAGGCCTCGTTGACCGCCTCGACCGTGCCGTACGTGCGCTCCAGCCAGCGGCGGAAGTGCGCGGCGCAGGAATCGCAGTAACAGGCGGAGACGGGGACGCCGTACTCGTTGTGCACGTGCCACAGGGCGAGCGCGGGGTGGTCGGCGTAGCGCTCGGCGAGCTGGGTGGTGATGGTCGCGGCGGCGGCCCGGTAGTCGGCGTTGCTGTGGCAGATGGCGCCGCGCGAGCCGAACTCGTAGCGGGTGCCGTCGGCGGTCACGGGCAGCGCCTCGGGGTGCTCGCGGTAGAACCAGACCGGCGGGACGACGGTGGGGGTGCCGAGGTCGACGCGGATGCCGTTCTCGTGCAGCAGGTCGAGCAGGCGGTCAAGCCAGGCGAAGTCGTACACCCCGCGCTCGGTCTCCAGCAGGGCCCACGAGAAGATGCCGACACTCACCATCGTGACGCCGGCCTCGCGCATCAGCCGGACGTCCTCGTGCCAGACGGTTTCCGGCCACTGCTCGGGGTTGTAGTCCCCACCGAAGGCGAGCCTGGTGAGGCCCGTGGGGGTGGTCTCCGGCATGGATTTCTCCCGTTGCGTCGATCATCTGGGAACGTGCACACACAGCGGCGGCGGTGCGAGCCCAACATAACCGCACAGCAACAACCATTGACAAGTGTCCGGGATGTTTCTCTACTGTGAACGCTCACAGACGCACTACCTGTGAACGCTCACAGAGCATGGCATGGTCTTCGCAGCAGGCGAGGACCCAGGTCAGGGGAGAACGATCCATGCCCAACATCACGAAGCACCGGCGCTTTGTGGCCACTGCCGTCGCCGTCACGCTCGGCGCCACCACACTTGCCGCCTGTGGCGGGTCCGACGACGACAGCGAGGCCCAGTCGGGGCCGGCGAAGCTGACGTACTGGACCTGGACGCCGGGCATGGACAAGGTCGTGGACCTGTGGAACAAGGGGCCCGGCAAGGAGCAGCAGATCACCGTCACGGTGAAGAAGCAGGCCTCCGGCGACACCCTGGTCACCAAGATCCTCACCGCGCACAAGGCGGGCAAGGGCCCGGACCTGGTGCAGGCCGAGTACCAGGCACTGCCGACGCTGGTCAGCAATGACGCGGTGGCCGACATCGCGGACGAGGCGCAGGACGCCAAGGGCAAGTTCGCCGACGGTGTCTGGCAGCAGACGACGCTGGGCTCGGACGCGGTCTACGCGATCCCGCAGGACATCGGGCCGATGATGTTCTACTACCGCGAGGACCTCTTCAAGAAGTACGACCTCACGGTCCCCAAGACCTGGGACGAGTTCGCCGAGACCGCGCGGAAGCTGAAGAAGGAGGACCCGGACGTCGATCTGACGACCTTCTCCGCCAACGACTCCGGTCTCTTCGCCGGTCTCGCCCAGCAGGCCGGCGCCGCGTGGTGGACCACCGAGGGCCAGAAGTGGAAGGTCGGCATCGACGACGCGGCCACGCAGCGGGTCGCCGACTTCTGGGGCGGCCTGGTCAAGGAGGGCGCCGTCGACAACCAGCCGATGTACACCCCGGCCTGGAACAAGGCGCTCAACACCGGCAAGCAGATCGCCTGGGTCAGCGCCGTGTGGGCGCCGGGCACGCTGACCACCGCCGCGCCCGACACCCAGGGCAAGTGGAAGGTGGCGCCGCTGCCGCAGTGGTCGTCCTCCGAGAACACGACCGGCAGCTGGGGTGGTTCCTCGACCGCCGTCACCACGGACTCGAAGAACCAGGGTGCCGCCGCGAAGTTCGCCACCTGGCTGAACACGGACCCCGACGCGCTGACCGCGCTGGCCAAGGAGGGCGGCATCTACCCGGCCGCCACGACCGCGCAGACCAGTGACGCGTTCGCCGAGCCGCCGGCCTTCTTCTCCAACCAGGCCGACTTCTACACCACGGCCTCCGAGATAGCGAAGACCACGGCGCCCTCCGCGTGGGGCCCGAACGTGAACGTCGCGTACACCACCTTCAAGGACGCGTTCGGCGCCGCCGCCAAGAACAAGTCGGACTTCGGCGCCGCCCTGAAGACGATGCAGGACGACACGGTCGCCGACATGAAGAAGCAGGGCTTCGAGGTCGCGGAGTGACGACGGCACGCCGGAGGTCGTACGGGGTCAAGGGGGCCCCGTACGCCTTCCTCCTCCCCGCGACGCTTCTCTTCGCCCTGTTCTTCGCGCTGCCCATCGGTTACGCGGTCTGGCTCAGCCTGCACAAGGTGCAGGTCAAGGGCCTGGGCCTCGGCTCGGGGGCACGAAGCGAAGTGTGGGCGGGCTTCGAGAACTACACCGACGCGCTGACCGACTCCGAGCTGCTGGACGGCACCCTGCGCGTCCTCGGCTACGGCGCGATCGTGGTCCCGCTCATGCTCGGCCTGGCGCTGGTCTTCGCCCTGATGCTGGACAGCGACAAGGTGCGGCTGGCCCCCTTCACCCGGCTGGCGATCTTCCTGCCGTACGCCGTCCCGGGTGTCGTGGCGGCCCTGCTCTGGGGCTTCCTCTACCTCCCGGACGTCAGCCCCTTCTACTTCGTCCTGGAGAAGCTGGGGCTCCCCCAGCCGGACCTGCTGGACGGCGGCGGCCTGTACGCGGCGCTGTCGAACATCGCGATCTGGGGCGGCACCGGCTTCAACATGATCGTCATCTACACCTCGCTGCAGGCGATCCCCGTCGAGGTGTACGAGGCCGCGAAGCTGGACGGCGCGACACCGCTGCAGACCGCCCTGCGGATCAAGATCCCGATGGTGGCGCCCTCGCTGGTGCTGACCTTCTTCTTCTCGATCATCGCCACGCTCCAGGTGTTCAGCGAGCCGACCACCCTCAAGCCCCTCACCAACTCCGTGTCCACGACGTGGAGTCCGCTGATGAAGGTGCACCGGGACGCCTTCGGCGAGGGCGACATCTACTCGGCGGCCGCCGGCGCGGTGATCATCGCCGTGGCCACCCTGGTCCTCTCGTTCGGCTTCCTGAGGGCCGCGAACTCCCGTCAGAAGCAGGAGGCAGCACAATGAGTTCTCTTGCCGTACACAAGGCGGCCCCGGCGGCGGGGACGACCCCGGGAACCGCCCAGGGCCCGCCGCTGCGCCGCCGGATCGCGCTCGTCCCGACGCTCACGCTGTTGCTGGGCGCGATCTACTGTCTGCTCCCGGTCGCCTGGGTGCTGATCGCGGCCACCAAGTCGGGCAGCGAACTGTTCTCCACCTTCACCTTCCTGCCGGGCAGCGGTTTCGGGGACAACCTGTCCGACCTGAACGCCTACCGCGACGGCGTCTACTGGCAGTGGATGGGCAACTCCGCCCTCTACGCCGGCCTCGGCGCCCTCCTGTCGACGGCCGTCTCCGCGGTCAGCGGCTACGCGCTGGCGATCTACCGCTTCAAGGGCCGCGAGGCCGTCTTCAACGTCCTGATGGCGGGCGTGCTGATGCCGCCGGTGATCCTCGCGATCCCGCAGTACCTGCTGATGGCGAAGGCGGACCTGGCGGACAGCTACTGGTCGGTGCTGCTGCCGCTGGTCCTCTCCCCGTACGGCGTGTACCTGTCCCGGATCTACGCCGCTGCCGCCGTCCCCTCCGACGTGGTCGAGGCCGGCCGGATGGACGGGGCGGGCGAGTGGCGGATCTTCACCCGGATCGCGCTGCCGATGATGGTGCCGGGTCTGGTGACGGTCTTCCTGTTCCAGTTCGTCGCCGTCTGGAACAACTTCCTGCTGCCGTACATCATGCTCAGCGACGACGAGAAGTTCCCGATCACCCTGGGCCTGTTCACGCTCCTCGAACAGGGCGCGAACGCTCCGGCGCTCTACACCCTGGTGATCACGGGTGCGCTGCTCGCGGTGATCCCGCTGATCGCGCTCTTCCTGGTCATCCAGCGGTTCTGGAGCCTCGATCTGCTGTCCGGAGCCGTAAAGTCATGACCATGAGCAGTACGGGGGGCAGGCGCAAACCGCCGACCATTCACGACGTGGCGCGCGAGGCGGGAGTCTCCAGGGGAACCGTCTCACGCGTGCTCAACGGCGGTCACTACGTCAGCCCGACGGCCGCCGAGGCGGTCAACGCCGCGATCCGCAGGACGGGTTATGTCGTGAACCGGCACGCCCGCTCGCTGATCACGGGCCGCTCCGACTCGATCGGCTTCCTGCTGACGGAACCGCAGGAGAAGCTGTTCGAGGACCCCAACTTCAATGTCCTGCTGCGCGGTTGCACCCAGGCGCTGGCCGCGCACGACATCCCGCTGCTGCTGATGGTGGCCGGCACGGAGGACGAGCGGCGCCGGATCACGCGGTACATCACGGCGGGCCACGTCGACGGGGTGCTGCTGGTGTCCAGCCACTCCGGGAACCCGGTCGCCCAGGAACTCCGCGAGGCGGGGATCCCCCTCGTCCAGTGCGGCAAGCCCATGGCGCCCGGCTCCAAGGTGAGTTACGTGGCCGCCGACGACCGGGACGGCGCCCGTGACATGGTGCGCCATCTGCTGTCGCTGGGCCGCCGCCGCATCGGCGTCGTGACCGGCCCGCTGGACACCCCCGGCGGCGTCGACCGTCTCGCCGGCTACAAGGAGGTGCTCGGGGAGGCGGGCGTCGAGATCGACGAGCGGCTCATCGTCTCCGGGGACTACAGCCGGGCCAGCGGCGAGGCGGGCACCGAACACCTGCTGGCGCGGGCTCCCGACATGGACGCCGTGTTCGTGGCCTCCGACCTGATGGCGCAGGGCGCGCTCGCGGCACTGCGCCGGGCGGGCCGCCGGGTCCCCGAGGACGTGTCGGTGGGCGGGTTCGACGACTCGGCCGCGGCGACGGAGGCCGTCCCCGCGCTCACGACGATCCGCCAGCCGTACGACCGCATCAGCAACGAGATGGTGCGGGTCCTGCTGGCCCAGATCGGCGGCGAGGACCCGGCGGCGGTGATCCTCCCGACAGAGCTGGTACGGCGGGAGTCGACGTGAGGCACCGCACGGCGTGAAGGGCGGGTTCTCCCACGCCTCTCGCGCCGATTCGTCCGGTTGCCGGCCGAACGTCATCGACACGGCGGACAGCATCGCCGCGCGTGCCACGCTCTGGCGCGGCGGAAAGCGGAGCCGGTCGCGGCCGGCCCGGACGTGGGCCTTTCCGTCTGGTCGGCCCTGGAGGGAATCCTCCCTTCGTCCGGCACGCAGCGCATGCGCGAGTGGCCCACCGTAAGGGGCGGGGACGCCTGGTCATCACCCGAACAGTCGTCCGAAGATCGCGTCGCCACCGGGATCGGAACACCGACGTGGGGGTACTCGACGCGCACCGGCCCGGCATCCGGTTGGAGACTGGAGTGCGGCCGGGGTGTGCCGACGGACGAGACCAGGACACGACTGCCATGAACAGCGACAGCAATCACCGGGGCACGGAGACCGTCGTCTCCAGCCATTCCGTCTTCGGGGCGCCCTGCTGGGTGAGCCTCACCAGCCGGGACCTGCCGGCCACGGAGAACTTCTACGCCGCCGTGCTGGGCTGGCAGTGGCGTACGGCCAAGCTCGGCGACCACTTCCGGATCGCGCTCGCGGACGGTGTGCCGGTCGCCGGGATCGCCGGGGTGGCGACCCTGTGGCAGATGGCGGTCGCCTGGACCCCGTACTTCGCCGTGTCCGACGCGGACGCGGCGGCCTCCCGGGCCAGGGAGCGCGGCGGCACGGTGGCGGTCGGTCCCCTCTCCTTCCCGCCCGGCCGGGCGGCCCTGCTGGCGGACCGGCACGGGGCCTCCTTCGGGATCTGGGAGGGCGCGCTCTTCACCGACTGGGACACCTGGCGCAAGGCCGCCCCGGCCTTCATCCGGCTCCACACCCGGGACGCCTTCGACGCCGCGATCTTCTACGGCGAGGTGCTGGAGTGGGCCACCGAGAAGCCCGGCTGCTGCGAGGTCCGCTACGAGGGGAACGAGGTCGTTCTGCGCAGCGAGGGCGAGGCGGTGGCCCGGATCACCTCCGGCGCGCTGGAAGCCGCGCCCGATCCCACCATCCGCCCGCACTGGCAGGTCCACTTCTCCGTCTCCGACGTGGCGGATCGTGTCGAGGCCGCCCAGCACCACGGCGGCACGGTCCTCGCCCAGAACGCGTCCGAGGCGGTGCTCCGCGACCCGGACGGCGCCCAGTTCACGATCACGTCGCGCAGCGAACGCTGACCGCCGCCGGGTGACTCCGGCGGAGTCCGCGGGCCCGTGACGGCCGTGACAGCGGCGGGGGTCAGCCGGCCCGGGAGGGCCGCGACAGCAGGACCAGCCCCCGGGCCTCGACGGTGATCTCCGTGCCCGCCTTGTGCTCGGACTCGTCCGAAACATCGTCCGGCTCCGCGGCCGTGTCGACGCGGGTCGTCCAGCGTTCGCCGTACGCGGCCCCGGGAAGGCGGAAGACGACCGGCTCCCAGTGGCTGTTCAGCAGGAGCAGGAAGGAGTCGTCGACGACCGGGCCGCCGTGGGGGTCGGGCTCGGCGATGGCGTCGCCGTTGAGGAAGACGGCCACGGCGTGGGCGTCGGAGCGGTCCCAGTCGGCGTCGGTCATCTCCTCGGCGTCCGGCAGCAGCCACACCAGGTCCGGGAGCGGCTGGTCCGCGCGGGTCGGCGTGTCACCGCGGAAGAAGCGGCGGCGGCGCAGCACGGGGTGGGCGGCGCGCAGCGCGATGAGGTCGCGGGTGAAGGCGAGCAGCGCACGTCGTTCGTCGTCCAGCCGCCAGTCGAGCCAGGAGACCTCGTTGTCCTGGCAGTAGGCGTTGTTGTTGCCGCGCTGGGTGCGGCCGGACTCGTCGCCGTGACTGAGCATCGGGATGCCCTGGGACAGCAGCAGCGTGGCCAGGAGGTTGCGCTGCTGGCGGGCGCGGAGCGCTCGGACGCGCGGGTCCTTGGTGGGGCCTTCGGCTCCGCAGTTCCAGGAGCGGTTGACGCTCTCGCCGTCCCGGTTGCCCTCGCCGTTGGCCTCGTTGTGCTTGTCGTTGTACGAGACCAGGTCGCGCAGGGTGAAACCGTCGTGCGCGGTGACGAAGTTGACGCTGGCGCGCGGGCGGCGCCGGCTGTGCTCGTACAGGTCCGAGGAGCCGGTCAGCCGGGACGCGAACTCGCCGAGCGTGTGCGGGCGGCCGCGCCAGAAGTCCCGTACGGCGTCCCGGTACTTCCCGTTCCACTCCGACCACAGCGGTGGGAAGTTACCGACCTGGTAGCCGCCTTCGCCCAGGTCCCACGGTTCGGCGATGAGTTTGACGCGGCTGATCACGGGGTCCTGCTGGATCAGGTCGAAGAACACCGAGAGGCGGTCCACCTCGTGGAACTGCCGGGCCAGCGTGGCCGCCAGGTCGAAGCGGAAACCGTCGACGTGCATCTCGGTGACCCAGTACCGCAGCGAGTCCATGATCAGCTGGAGGACGTACGGGTGCCGCATCAGCAGGCTGTTGCCGGTGCCGGTGGTGTCGTAGTAGTGACCCCAGTCGCCGTCCACCAGGCGGTAGTACGAGCTGTTGTCGATGCCCCGGAAGGAGAGGGTGGGGCCCTTCTCGTTGCCCTCGGCGGTGTGGTTGTAGACCACGTCGAGGATCACTTCGAGGCCGGCCGCGTGCAGTGCCCTGACCATCGACTTGAACTCGGTGACCTGTTGGCCGCGGGTGCCGTGGGCGGCGTAGGCGTGGTGCGGCGCGAAGAAGCCGATGGTGTTGTAGCCCCAGTAGTTGGCGAGGCCCCGGTCCTGGAGGACACCGTCCTGCACGAACTGGTGGACCGGCATCAGCTCGATCGCGGTCACGCCCAGCGAGGTGAGGTGCTCGACGACGGCGGGGTGGGCCAACCCGGCGTAGGTCCCCCGCAGTTCGGCGGGGACGTCGGGGTGGGTGCGGGTGAGGCCGCGGACGTGTGCCTCGTAGATGACGGTGTCGGCGTACGGCCGCCGGGGCGGGTGGTCGTCCCCCCAGTCGAAGAACGGGTCGGTGACCACGCCGAGCATGGTGTGCCCCGCGCTGTCGGCGCCGGGTTCGTACAGGGAGGGGTGGTTGTCCATCTGCCCGTCCACGGCCGTGCTGTACGGGTCCAGCAGCAGTTTCGCCGGGTCGCAGCGGTGGCCGGCGGAGGGATCCCAGGGGCCGTGCACGCGGTAGCCGTAGCGCTGCCCCGGTCCGACGCCGGGGAGATGGCCGTGCCAGACGAAACCGTCGACCTCGGTGAGCGGGACGGAGCGGTGGCGGCCTCCGTCGTCGACGAGGACGAGGTCGACGCGTTCGGCGACCTCGCTGAACAGCGCGAAGTTGGTGCCGGTGCCGTCGAAGGACGCACCCAGCGGGTAGGGGTGCCCGCTCCACACGGGCGCCCCTTTCCGGTCACGCCGCGCGGTCACCGCGCGTCTTCGCGTGCGTCCGGCGCCTCACCGGCGGGTACACCGGCGAGGACGGCCACGGGCATCTCGCGGGGTACCTGGAGCACTTCGCGCAGGGCGGGCTCGGGCACCGCCGGGATCAGGCGCACGCTCTGGTCGACCGGTGCGCGCTGGGTGAACCAGATGACCGTGCTGCCGGTGTCCGTGGTGCAGCAGCCCCAGCCGTTGCTCAGGGCGGCGATACGGGTCAGGCAGGGGCGCAGTTCACGGTCCGGGCGCAGCTCACGGTCGTTCTCGGCCACCGCAGCGATGAGGTGCTGACCGTTCCACCACATCTCGATCGACGTGTTCTTGTCCGTCGCGTGCTCCTCGATCGCGCGCAGAAGCAGTTCCGCGCTGTGGCAGACGGGCTCGACGAGGGTCTCCAGGTCCCAGAACCGGAGGTGAGCGGCCAGGATGCGCCTGACCCGTTCGACCCGCTCCGGACTGACTTCCACGTCGAGGTGGTAGTAGCGAGGCACTGCGGTCTTCATCGTCGTTGGCTCCTCACCGGCGAAGCTCACGCCCACATGCACCAAGCGTGAGCACCGATCACTTCTGAGTCAGCTCCAGAGTGGGAGGGCTACGCCATTCGTGCAACACGAGCGACTCCCGAGGTAGTTGAAGAACTAACAAGACGCCTGGTGGTTGCGCGTGCACCATGAGTGAAGTCATCGGCTCCGTAAGGGGTCGGTGCTCCTCCGTGCACGACCTCCCCCGGGAAGCGTGCTCCGCCGAGAGTGCCGGGAGGGACCAGCACATGCTGCTGCCCGCCAAGAACGAGGTGGCCAGACATCTGCGGCGCTACCGCACCTGGGAACGCGCGATGCTCGCGTCCCCGACCGACCGCGCGGCCCGGGAGAACTTCGAGAACTCGGGCTACACGCTGTGCGTGCTGATGGGCAAGCGCTGCGCCCGCGAGGCCGTGGCGGCCGCCGAGCGCTACCTGCAGACGAGCCTGCCCACCTACCTGCAGGAACAGACCGGCGTGCGCAAGCAGGAGACGACCGGCGCGACCCGCGAGGAGCGCACCGGCAAGACCCGTAAGGACCGGACCGGCAAGACCCGTTCCGTCCGGCGTGGTCCGCCCTCCGGGCGGCGTTCCACGGCGGGGCGGTAGGACCCGTTGCAGCACCCGTTCGGCCCAGCGCCGACTACCGAGCACGGCGGAGGTGAGACCCCATGAGCCCGACCCCGGCACCGGCCGTCGGCCGCGTCCCCGTCAGGGACGTCCGCCCGCTCGTCGAGTGTGGCAGGCGTCCCGCGAAGGCGGTCGTCGGCGAGACCTTCGAGGTCACCGCGACGCTCTTCAGGGAAGGGCATGGCGTGGTGGCCGCCAATGTCGTGCTCAAGGACCCGGAGGGCCGCCCCGCCCCGTGGACCCCGATGCGCGAACTCGCCCCCGGCACCGACCGCTGGGGCGCCTGCGTCACCCCCACCTCCGTGGGCCGATGGACGTACCGCGTGGAGGCCTGGAGCGACCCGATCGCCACCTGGCGCCACACCGCCCGCATCAAGGTCCCGGCCGGCATCGACACCGGACTCGTCCTGGAGGAGGGCGCCGAACTCCACGCGCGGGCCGCCGCGGGAGTGCCGGAGGCCGGCCCGCACGCCGCCCTGGTGACGGCCGTCGCAAAGCTCCGCGACGACACCCTCCCGGTCGCCGACCGTCTGGCGGCGGCGTTGGCGCCGGAGGTGGACGAGGTCCTGACCCGCCACCCCCTGCGGGAACTGGTCACGTCGTCGGAGCCGTTGCCGCTGCTGGTGGAACGGGAACGGGCCCTGTTCGGCTCCTGGTACGAGTTCTTCCCGCGTTCCGAGGGCACCCCCGAGCAGCCCCACGGCACGTTCCGCACCGCCGCCCGCCGCCTGCCCGCCATCGCCCGGATGGGCTTCGACGTCGTCTACCTCCCCCCGATCCACCCCATCGGCACCACCTTCCGCAAAGGCCGCAACAACACCCTCTCCCCCACCCCGGACGATGTGGGTGTGCCGTGGGCGATCGGCTCCCCGGAGGGCGGCCACGACGCCGTCCACCCGGATCTGGGCACCATCGACGACTTCGACCACTTCGTCACCGAAGCCCGCGCACTGGGCCTGGAAGTCGCCCTGGACTTCGCCCTGCAGTGCTCCCCGGACCACCCCTGGGTGCACAAACACCCCGAGTGGTTCCACCACCGCCCCGACGGCACCATCGCCTACGCGGAGAACCCGCCGAAGAAGTACCAGGACATCTACCCCATCGCCTTCGACGCCGACATGCCCGGCCTCATCACCGAAACGACACGGGTGCTGCGGCACTGGATGGACCACGGGGTACGGATCTTCCGCGTCGACAACCCCCACACCAAACCGGTCGTCTTCTGGGAACAGGTGATCGCCGACGTCAACGCCACCGACCCCGACGTCATCTTCCTGGCCGAGGCCTTCACCCGCCCGGCGATGATGCACACCCTGGCCGCCACCGGCTTCCAGCAGTCCTACACCTACTTCACCTGGCGCACCACCAAAGCGGAACTCACCGAGTACGCCACCGAACTCGCCGGCGAGGCCGCGAGCTACATGCGGCCGAACTTCTTCGTCAACACCCCCGACATCCTCCACGCCTTCCTCCAGGAAGGCGGCCGCCCCGCCTTCGAACTCCGCGCCGTCCTCGCCGCGACCCTCTCCCCCACCTGGGGCGTGTACTCCGGCTACGAACTGTGCGAGAACACCCCCCTCAAACCCGGCAGCGAGGAGTACCTCGACTCCGAGAAGTACCAACTCCGCCCCCGCGACTGGGACACAGCCGAACAAGACGGATGTACGATCGCGCCCCTCATCACGGCGCTCAACGACATCAGACGGCGCCACCCCGCACTGCACGGGCTCAGGAACCTGCGCTTCCACCACACGGACAACGACGCGGTGATCGCGTACGGCAAGCGCACGGGCTCGGACGCGGTCGTGGTGGTCGTCAACCTCGACCCCCACCACATCCAGGAGGCCTGGATCACGCTCGACATGGCGGAACTCGGCCTGGGCCCGGGCGAGCACGTGCCGGTGCGCGACGAGCTGACGGGAGAGACCTACCGCTGGGGAAGGACGAACTACGTGCGCCTGGAACCCGGGCGGGCACCCGCGCACGTCTTCCACGTCCAGCTCCCTGCCGAGAGCACGTCGTCCTCGTCGCAGATCGGAGCGTCAGCCACGCCATGACCACGAACAAACCCATCCCGGACACCTTCGAGGACACTCCGCAGAAGGACCGGGACCCTGACTGGTTCAAACGCGCCGTCTTCTACGAGGTCCTCGTCCGCTCCTTCCAGGACAGCGACGGCGACGGCATCGGCGACCTCAAGGGTCTGACCGCCAAACTCGACTACCTGCAGTGGCTGGGCATCGACTGCATCTGGCTCCCGCCGTTCTTCACCTCGCCCCTGCGCGACGGCGGCTACGACGTCTCCGACTACACCGCCGTCCTCCCCGAGTTCGGCGACCTCGCCGACTTCGTGGAATTCGTCGACGCCGCCCACCAGCGCGGCATGCGCGTCATCATCGACTTCGTCATGAACCACACCAGCGACGAGCACCCGTGGTTCCAGGAATCGAGGAAGGACCCCGACGGGCCCTACGGCGACTACTACGTCTGGGCCGACGACGACAAGCAGTTCCAGGACGCCCGCATCATCTTCGTCGACACCGAAGCCTCCAACTGGACCTTCGACCCGGTGCGCAAGCAGTACTTCTGGCACCGGTTCTTCTCCCACCAACCGGACCTCAACTACGAGAACCCGGCCGTCCGGGAGGAAATGCTGGCCGCCCTGCGGTTCTGGCTGGACCTCGGCATCGACGGGTTCCGCCTCGACGCCGTCCCCTACCTCTACCAGGAGGAAGGCACCAACTGCGAGAACCTCCCGGCCACCCACACGTTCCTCAAACACGTCCGCCGGGAGATCGACGCGTTGTATCCGGACACGGTCATCCTCGCGGAGGCGAACCAGTGGCCGGAGGACGTCGTCGACTACTTCGGCGACTTCGCGAGCGGGGGCGACGAATGCCACATGGCGTTCCATTTCCCCGTCATGCCACGCATCTTCATGGCCGTGCGCAGGGAATCCCGCTACCCGGTCTCGGAAATCCTCGCCAAGACCCCGGCCATTCCCTCCAGCTGCCAATGGGGCATCTTCCTGCGCAACCACGACGAGCTCACGCTCGAAATGGTCACGGACGAAGAACGCGACTACATGTACGCGGAGTACGCCAAAGACCCGCGCATGCGCGCCAACATCGGCATCCGCCGCCGGCTCGCCCCGCTCCTGGACAACGACCGCAACCAGATCGAACTGTTCACCGCCCTGCTGCTGTCCCTGCCCGGCTCGCCGATCCTCTACTACGGCGACGAGATCGGCATGGGCGACAACATCTGGCTCGGCGACCGCGACGCCGTACGCACCCCCATGCAGTGGACGCCGGACCGCAACGCGGGCTTCTCCTCCTGCGATCCCGGCCGCCTCTACCTGCCGACGATCATGGACCCCGTCTACGGCTACCAGGTCACCAACGTCGAGGCGTCGATGTCGTCGCCCTCGTCGCTGCTGCACTGGACGCGCCGGATGATCGAGATCCGCAAGCAGAACCCGGCGTTCGGCCTCGGCAGCTACACCGAGTTGTCGTCGTCCAACCCGGCCGTGCTGGCGTATCTCCGGGAGGCCCCCTCGATCGAGGAGGACGGGGACGACCTGGTGCTGTGCGTGAACAACTTCTCCCGCTTTCCGCAGCCCACCGAACTCGATCTGCGCGCCTACGAAGGACGCCACCCCGTCGAACTCATCGGCGGCGTCCGTTTCCCCGCCATCGGTGAACTGCCCTATCTGCTCACCCTCGCGGGCCACGGCTTCTACTGGTTCCGGCTCTCCCGAGTCCTCTCCCGCGCTGCCCGAGGGCGTTGAAGCGCGGGCCGGCGAAAGGACGCGTCACCATGTCGAAGACCGCAACCGCACTGCTCCGGCCGAGCAGCGACGGGGTCGCCGCCGACCTCATGACCTCGCTCGCCGGACTGCTGCGCGCGTGGCTGCCGCGGCAGCGCTGGTTCGCCGGCAAGGACCGGCCCGTCACGGACCTCGCCCTGCTGTCGATGACCGAGCTGTATCCGGGCTGTCTGCATCTGCTCGTGCACACCGGTCAGCCGAGCCACACCGGCCACAGCGGGGTGCCCGCGCCCGGTGGCGCCGCCCCGGCAGGTGACTGCTATCAGCTGCTGCTCGGGGTGCGCGAGCAGGTGGTGCCGCGCCTCGGCCGGGCGCTCATCGGGCAGGCGCACGAAGGTCCGTTGGCGGGGCTGACCGTGTACGACGCGCTGTACGACCCCCGCTCGGCCCAGTTGCTCCTCGAGCGGCTGCGGCACCCCGGTACGACGGGCCCGCTGTGTTTCGAGGCGGACCCGGACGTACGGGTACCGGCCGGTCTGGCGCCTCGGCTGCTGGATGCCGAGCAGTCCAACTCCTCGCTGGTGTACGGGGACGCGTTCATCCTGAAGGTCTTCCGGCGCATCCAGCCGGGCGTGAACCCCGATCTGGAGGTGCCGGGCGCGCTGGCCGGGCAGGGGTGCGGCCGGGTACCGGCGCCGGTCGCCTGGTTCAGGACCACCGATCCGTTCCCGGCGACACTCGGCGTGCTGCAGCCGTTCCTGCCCGACGCGTCCGACGGCTGGACGCTGGCGCTCGGCGCGCTCGCCGCCGGGCACGACTTCACCGCGCAGGCCCGTGAGCTGGGCCGGGCCACGGCGGAGGTGCATCTGGCACTGGCCTCGGCCTTCCCCTCCGGGGCCCATGACGAGAACGGACGGACGGCGGCCGCGATGACCGAGCGGCTGGACGCGGCAGCGCGCTGCGTACCGGCGCTGCGGCCGTTCGTCCCCGGGCTGCGCACCGCCTTCCGTGCCCTGCTCTCCTGCGACGTCGGGCCGCCCGCGCAGCGTGTCCACGGCGATCTGCACCTGGGACAGGTGCTGCGGGCCGGCCGGGAGTGGTTCGTCATCGACTTCGAGGGCGAGCCGTCCCGTCCGCTGGCCGAACGGTGCGGCACCCAGTCGCCGGTGCGGGACATCGCCGGCATGCTGCGTTCCTTCGACTACGCCGCCCGGCAGCGTCGCCCCTGGCGCCCGGAGTGGGCCCGCCGCTGCCGGGAGGCCTACTGCGCGGGCTACGCGGCCCACGCCGGCTGGGACCCGCGCAAGAAGCACGGACTGCTGCGCGCCTATGAGACGGACCGGGCCGTGTACGAGGTCCTCTACGAGGCCCGGCACCGCCCCGACTGGCTTCCCGTACCGATGGCGGCGATCGAGCGTCTCGCCGTGAGAGGAGACTGACCGTGGCCCTGCGCGACACCACTTCCCCCGAGGCGGCGGGCCCGCCCCCGCGCAGGCCCCGGCTGACCGTGGCCGCCCCTCCCCTGGCCCCCGACGACCGTGCGCGGCTGCTCTCCGGCGCCCACCACGATCCGCACGCCCTGCTCGGCGCCCATCCGGTGCCGGGCGGGGTGGCCGTGCGGGCCCTGCGTCCGTACGCGCATGCCGTGAGCGTCGTGATCGACGGCGAGCGCACCTATCTCGCCTCGGAGGGCGACGGTCTCTTCTCCGTCCTGCTCCCGCTGGACGCCGTCCCGGAGTACACGCTGCTCGTCGCCTACGAGGACACCGACCACGAGGTCCATGACCCGTACCGTTTCCTGCCCGCGCTCGGTGAACTGGACCTGCACCTGATCCGTGAGGGGCGGCACGAGCAGCTGTGGAAGGCGCTCGGCGCCGAGCCGATGACCCACCAGGGCGTGACCGGCACCCGCTTCACCGTGTGGGCGCCGAACGCCCGAGGGGTGCGGGTCGTCGGGGACTTCGGCTGCTGGAACGGGACGGCGTTCCCGATGAGGTCCCTCGGTTCGTCCGGCGTCTGGGAGCTGTTCGTGCCGGGGGTGGGCGAGGGCGCCCACTACAAGTTCGAGATCACCTCCCGGCACGGCCACCGTCTCCTCAAGGCCGACCCGATGGCACGCCAGGCGGAGGTGCCGCCCGCGACGGCGTCCGTCGTCACGGCCTCGCACTACGAGTGGGATGACGCGGAGTGGATGGCCGGGCGCGGGGACATCCCGGTGCACGAGGCCCCGTTCTCCGTCTACGAGATCCATCTTCCGTCCTGGCGGCCGGGGCTGACGTACCGTCAACTCGCTGATGCACTCCCGGAGTACGTCCGCGACCTCGGCTTCACCCACGTCCAGCTGATGCCGGTCGCCCAGCACCCGTTCAGCGGCTCCTGGGGCTACCAGATCACCGGTTTCTACGCGCCCACGGCTCGGCTCGGCACCCCCGACGACTTCAGATACCTCGTCGACGCGCTGCACCGGGCCGGGATCGGTGTGATCGTGGACTGGGTGCCCGCCCACTTCCCCAAGGACGACTGGGCACTCGGCCGCTTCGACGGGGAGCCGCTCTACGAGCCCGGGGACAGCCGGCGGGCCGAGCATCCGGACTGGGGGACGTACGAGTTCGACTTCGGCCGCACCGAGGTGCGCAACTTCCTTGTGGCGAACGCCGTGTACTGGTGCGAGGAGTTCCATGTCGACGGGCTGCGGGTGGACGCGGTCGCGTCGATGCTCTACCTCGACTACTCGCGTGACTCCGGCCAGTGGTCGCCCAATGTGTTCGGCGGACGCGAGGACCTGGACGCGGTCGCGTTCCTGCAGGAGATGAACGCGACCGTGTACCGGCGGGCGCCGGGTGTGGTGACCATCGCGGAGGAGTCCACGGCCTGGGACGGGGTGACCCGCCCGACGGACAGCGGTGGGCTGGGCTTCGGGCTGAAGTGGAACATGGGGTGGATGCACGACTCGCTGGGCTACATCGAGCACGAGCCGGTGCACCGCAAGTACCACCACAACGAGATGTCGTTCTCGATGGTGTACGCGTACAGCGAGAACTACGTCCTGCCCATCTCCCACGACGAAGTCGTGCACGGGAAGCAGGCGTTGGTGTCGAAGATGCCGGGCGACTGGTGGCAGCGGCGGGCGAACCACCGGGCGTATCTCGGGTTCATGTGGGCCCACCCCGGCAAGCAACTCCTCTTCATGGGGCAGGAGTTCGCGCAGGGGGCGGAGTGGTCGGAGGCCCACGGACCCGAGTGGTGGCTGCTCGATCCGGAATACGTCGCGCAGGCCGACCACCGGGGGGTGCGGGACCTCGTCCGCGACCTCAACACGACCTATCGCCACACCCCCGCCCTCTGGCAGCGGGACACCGACCCGGCCGGCTTCCAGTGGGTGAGCGGGGACGCCGCCGAGGACAACGTCTTCGCGTTCCTGCGGCTCGACGCGGACGGCACACCGCTCCTCGCCGTCTCCAACTTCAGCCCCGTGGTCCGCGCGGACTACCGCCTGGGAGTGCCCGGAGACATCTCGGCGTGGCGCGAGGTGCTGAACACGGACGCCGCGGTCTATGGGGGGAGCGACGTCTCCAACGCGCACCCCGTGACACCCGAGCCCCACGCCTGGCACGGTCGTCCGGCCGGCATCCGCGTGACCTTGCCTCCGCTGGCGACGGTGTGGTTCCGCCCGGCGTGACGTCCTCGCCCCCGCCGCACCCGCCCTTCCCGTCCCCAGGGGCCGCGCCCCTTCTGGTCAGGATCGGAGAAGCCCGGCGGGGCCCTCGCGTCCTAGCGTGGACCGCAGATCCCAACGACCGGAAACGACCTCGGAGGAATACGCCATGACCGCCGGACTCAAGACCATCATCTACCCCGTCAAGGACCTGGCCGGGGCGAAGGCCCTGTTCAGCGCCCTGCTGAAGGTGGAGCCGTACGCGGACTCGGCGTACTACGTCGGGTTCAAGGACGCGGGGCAGGACGTGGGGCTGGACCCCAACGGCCACGCGAAGGGGATGACGGGTCCGGTGCCGTACTGGCACGTCACCGACATCCGGGCGACGCTGGCGGGGCTGCTCGGCGCCGGGGCGGAGACGCTGGAGGACGTCCACGACGTGGGCGGCGGCCGGCTGATCGCCTCGGTGAAGGACACGGACGGGAACCTGATCGGGCTCGTGGAGGACACCGCGGCGGAGTAGCGCGAGGGCGATCGTTGCGCCTGCACAAGTTGCACGGACAACGATCATCTCGCCCTCTGTTACCGTGCACATATGGCAGCGAACACGGCCGACGTCCGGCTCGAGGAGCAGTGGCGGGGCATCCTGTCCGTGCACGCCCGCACGATGTGCGAGATCGACCGCGTGCTGCATCCGCACGGCCTGGGCGCCAGCGACTTCGAGGTGCTCGACATCCTCGCGTCGGGCATGGCGGCGGCCACGGCGGCCGGGGACCTGTGCCGGGTGCAGAACATCGCGGAGAAGGTCCACCTCAGCCAGAGCGCGCTCTCCCGGCTGATCGGCCGGCTGGAGAAGGACGGCCTGGTGGAACGGTCCGTCTGCGCGGAGGACCGGCGCGGGGTGTGGGTCACCCTCACGGACAAGGGCCGCGACCTGCACGCGGAGGTCCTGCCCCTGCAGCGTGACGTCCTGGCCCGCATGTTGCGGCAGGGCTGACCCAGGGCGTCGCGAGAGCGAACGGCCGGGCCCCACCCGGTTCTCCGCGCACCGCTCCCTCAGCGCAGCAGTTCCCGTACGGCCTCGAAGGCGGCCTCCACCGTGGCCGGGTCGGCGCCGGGGCGGGCGAGGGCGCTCATGGGGATGGGGGTGACGGGCGGGAGTCCGTCGTACGGGGTGAGCCCGTCGGGAGCGGGGCCGACGGCGGCGAGGAGGGCGACGCCCTGGCCGGTGCGGGCGATGTCGAGGACGCCGGCGAGATAGCCCGCGTCGCCGACGACCGTGGCGGCGACACCGTGCGCGGCGAGCGTGGAGATGGCCCGGCGACGGATCGCGCACGGGTCCTCGACCGCCACCAACGGGACCGGGACGGGGGCCGTCGGCGCCTCCCAGCCGGGCGGGGCGTGCCAGGTCAGGGGCAGACCGCCGACAGGGGTGCCCTCGGTCGCGGCAGCCTCGGTGACGTACACCGCGACATCGACACTCCCCCGCTCCACGGCCTCGACGAGCCGTGCCGAGCGGTCGATGCGGAACCGCACGCGGCAGCCCGGGCGCACCTCCTGCACGGCCGCCGTCAGCCGTGGCAGGAACTGGTCGGCCGCGTGCTCGGTGGAGCCGATGGTGACGGCGTCGCCGTCGGTGTCGAGCAGGGCACGCACGGCCTCGTCGTGGACGGCGAGGATGCGGCGGGCCTGCTCGACGAGGAGCCGTCCGTCGGGGGTGAAGCGGGTACCGCGCCCCTCGCGTTCGACGATCGCGCGGCCGAGCGTCTTCTCCAGCCTGCGGACGTGCTGGCTCACCGCGGACTGGCTGAGGGCGAGGGAGCGGGCCGCGCGGTGGAAGCCGCCGCAGTCGGCTATCGCGGTCAGACTGCGCAGGGCCACGATGTCGAGGACAGGTTGGGGCATGCGGCGACGGTAGCCGCCGCCCGGCATCGATCGCGATTCCTGATCGGTTTCGATGCGGAATCGTCGTTGGACGTGACGCGGCATCGCCGGTCATGATGAACGCATGATTCCCGCGACCGCCTCTGCTGCCTTTCTGACGCAGCGCCGAGTCATCGACTTCGGCGTGGCGTGCAGCGCGCGTTGTCGTTGATCCGCTGATTTCCCCCGCCGCCGCTACGGCGGCGCTCTCTCCGCGCGCACGTCGAGTGATCCTCCGTTGAACTGACACACGTGTCCGTCCGGCTCTCGCCCACGTGCGCTCTCGCTCCTTTCCCCTGCCCTGAAACGGGAGTTGCTTCCCCATGCCCTCCTCCGCACTGTCCTCCTGGGACGAACCCGAAGGCCTCGCCGCGCGCGGCACGCTCGTCGTGCTCGCCGGACGGGGTGAGCACGGCGGCGTGTACGAGCGGTTCGGCCGCCGTCTCGCCTTCGACGCCTACCGTGTCCGCGCCCTCGGCGATCCGACCGCCGACCCCGCGGTCCTCGACGCGGCGGCCAAGCTCCTGGCCGACGAGTCGCTGCCCGGCCCCAAGGTGCTGGTCGGCTCCGACACGGGCGCCCGGTACGCCGTACAGCTCGCCGCCGAGCGGGCCGCGGGACTCGACGCACTGATCCTCGCCGGGCTGCCCATCGGGTCCTGGACGTCCGGGAGTTGGGAGGCCGAGGCAGCGGCACGGACCGCCTGCCCCACCCATCAGGGGCGGCTGGCGAACGACCCGGACTTCCGGCGGGGCGTGCTCGACGAGAGCCCCGACGACCTGCCGGAGCTGCGCCTGGACCTCGTGGACGTCCCCGTGCTCGCCCTGCACGGCACGGACGACGCCGTCAGCCCGCTCGACGGGGCGCTCGACGCGTACGCGGGCCACCCCGGGGTACGGACCGTGACCTTCGACGGCGGTCGGCACGACGTACTGAACGACGCCCTGCACCGCACCGCCGCCGCCACGGTGGTCCTCTTCCTCGAACGACTGCGCCTGTCCGCCGAACTGCCCGCCATCGCGGAGGGTGCGGTATGAGCGCCGGCACGGACACGGGGACGGACATCGGGACGGGTGCGGGTGGCGGGCGGGACACGCACGGGCGGGTCACCACCTCCGTCGCCGAACTCGCCGCACGGCTCCGCTCCGAGCGTCCGCCCGTACTGCTCGATGTGCGGTGGGCGCTCGGTGACCCGCACGGCCGCGAGCACTACGCGGCCGGGCACATCCCGGGCGCGCTGTATGTGGACCTCGACACCGAACTGGCCGCGCCGCCCAGTCCGCAGGGCGGGCGGCATCCGCTGCCCGAGCTCGCGGATCTCCAGGCCGCGGTGCGGCGCTGGGGTGTCGAGGAGGGGCGGCCGGTCGTCGTGTACGACGATCTGGGCAACACGGCGGCGGCACGGGCGTGGTGGCTCCTGCGGTTCGCCGGGGTGGCCGATGTGACGCTGCTGGACGGGGCGTTGGGGGCCTGGAAGGCCGCCGGGCTGGAGCTGGAGTCGGGGGTGCCCGCCGCTCCGGCGCCCGGTGGTGTCGTTCTGCGACCCGGTGGGCTCCCGGTGACCGATGCCGACGGGGCCGCCGAACTCGCTCTGTCGGGGCTGCTGTTGGACGCGCGGGCGGCCGAGCGGTACCGGGGTGAGGTCGAACCGGTGGATACGCGGGCCGGGCACATTCCGGGGGCGGTGTCGGCGCCGACCGGGGAGAACCTGGCGGCCGACGGGACGTTCCGGTCGGCCGAGGAGCTGCGGGAGCGGTTCGTGGCGAAGGGCACCGACCGGGTGGAGCGCATCGGCGTGTACTGCGGTTCCGGTGTCACCGCCGCCCATCAGATCGCCGCGCTCGCCCTCGCCGGTTTCGAGGCGACGCTCTTCCCCGGCTCCTGGTCAGCCTGGTCCGCCGATCCGGCCCGCCCGGCCGTGGAGGGAAGCCGGCCATGACGACGAAACCACTTGTGCTCCCCCGGCGTCCGGCCACCGAGGGCACAGCGCCCACGCCGGCCCGCGTCACCATCCGGGGCACCGCGAGGACAGCGCGCCGTTTCACCGTCCCCCGTGCCGTCCGCCGCGCCTGCGGGCCTGTCGGTCTGGTCCTGCTGTGGTTCCTGACATCGGCGACCGGACTGCTCCCCGAGTCCGTCCTCGCCTCCCCCGTGGACGTCGTCCAGCAGGCCGTGGAACTGACGAAGAGCGGCGAACTCCCCGATGCCGTCGCCGCCTCGGGCAGGCGGGCCGCCACCGGGTTCCTGATCGGGGCGGCCGTCGCGCTGAGCCTGTCGCTGCTGGCCGGCCTGTTCCGGCTGGGCGAGGACGTCATCGACTCCTCGATGGGCATGTTCCGGGCGATCCCCTGGGTGGGTCTGATCCCGCTGTTCATCGTGTGGTTCGGCATCGAGGAGACGCCGAAGATCGCGCTGGTCGCGCTGGGTGTGACGTATCCGCTGTACTTCAACATCTACGGCGGGATCCGGTCGACGGACGCCCAACTCGTCGAGGCCGCCCGGATGATGGGCCTCGGTCGGCTGGGGCTGATCACGTACGTGATCCTGCCGAGCGCGCTGCCCGGGGCTCTCGTGGGGCTCCGGTACGCGCTGTCGACGGCCTGGCTGGCACTGGTGTTCGCCGAGCAGATCAACGCGGACGCGGGGCTCGGCCATCTGATGAGCAACGCCCAGCAGTACTTCCGCACGGACGTCATCGTGCTCTGCCTCGCCGTGTACGCGCTGCTCGGGCTGGCCTGTGACTTCGCCGTACGTGTCCTGTCGCGCAGGCTGCTGACCTGGCGGGCCAACTTCGAGGGGGAGGCATGACCACCGTGTCCGAGACCGCCACCGGTGTGTCCAACAGCGTGGAGATACGCGGCCTTTCGCGGGCCTTCGACGGTCATACCGTGCTGCACGAGCTCGATCTCGACATCAGGGAGGGCGAGTTCGTGGCTCTCCTCGGGCACAGCGGCTGCGGCAAGTCGACGCTGCTGCGGATCCTCGCCGGACTGGACGAGGAGATCGGCGGCGAGGTGACCGTGCCGGCCCGGCGCAGTGCGGCCTTCCAGTCGCCCCGGCTGCTGCCCTGGCTGAGGGTGTGGCGCAACGTGGTCCTCGGTCTGCCGGGCCGGGCGGACCGGGCGCTGGCCGCGAAGGCGCTGGACGAGGTCGGCATCGCGGACCGCGCGACCGTGTGGCCGAAGACGCTGTCCGGCGGTCAGGCCCAGCGGGTCTCGCTGGCCCGCGCCCTTGTCCGTGAACCCGAACTCCTGCTGCTGGACGAGCCGTTCGGCGCTCTCGACGCGCTCACCCGGGGCAGGGTGCAGCAACTGGTCGCCGAGCTGTGGCAGCGCCACGGTTGCGCGATCCTCCTGGTCACGCACGACGTGGAGGAGTCGCTGCTGCTCGCCGACCGCGTGCTGGTGATGGACCAGGGCCGTATCGCGCACGAGCTGACCGTCGATCTGCCCCGGCCCCGTGATCTGACCGCCCCCGAGTTCGTCTCCCTGCGCGCCCGCCTGCTGACCTGGCTCGGCGTGAACCGCACCCTGGAAGGAACCCCCTCGTGACACCCCCAGCAGTACGCCGGATCGCGGCCGCCGCGCTGAGCCTCACCGCCCTGCTGGCGCTGACCGGCTGCGGCGGCGACTCCTCGGCGCGGGCTTCCGCCGAGGACGGCCGGGTCACGCTGACCATCGGCGACCAGGCCAAGACCCTCCAGACCATCGTCGCCGCCTCCGGCGCTCTCAAGGGCGCCGACTACCGGGTGAAGTGGGCCGAGTTCGAGGGCGCGGCCCCGCTCTACCAGGCCGTGCAGGCGAACGCCGCCGACACGACGTACTCGGCCGATCTGCCCGCCCTCCAGGCGCTCAGCGGCGGGGTGCGCTTCAAGAAGGTCGCCGCGCTGAAGAACGACGGGCGGCATGTCGGGATCGTCGTCCGGGACGGGTCCGGCATCGACAGCGTCAAGGACCTGAAGGGCCAGAAGGTCGTGGTGTCCTCGGCCAAGGGCAGCATCTCGGAGTATCTGCTCGCCAACGTCCTTCAGCGGAACGGGCTGACGTACTCCGACGTGAAGGTGCAGTACCTGCTGCCGACGGACGCGCAGGCCGCCTTCGCCTCCGGGAAGATCAATGCGTGGGCGACCTTCGGCGTCTACCAGGCCGTCGGTCTGGAGCAGGGCGGCAAGCTGCTCGTCGACGGCGCCGACGGCCGCGTCAGCGGGTACGGCTTCATCGGGGCCTCCGACGAGGCCCTCGCCGACGCGGGCAAGAAGGCCGCGCTCGGGGACTTCCTGAAGCGGCTCGGTACGGCCCTGAAGTGGGCCGACACGCACGAGGACGCGTACGCGAAGGCCATCGTGGAACGCAACGGCGCCGACGAGTCCGTGGCGAAGACCCTCGCCTCGGCCGCGTACAGCCAGGTGCTGCCGATCGACGCCGAGGTGACGAAGACGGTCCAGGGCGTCGCCGACCTGATGAACGGCATCGGGGTGCTCGAACCGAACGTCGACGTGGCCGGGACCGCCGACACCAGCGTCCTCGAGTGACCGCTCTTCGACGACCTCAAGCGACTTTCCCTGACAGGAGTTCACCATGCCCGTGGAATTCATCAGCGCCGTCCACACCGCCCCCGGTGTCAACGGGCCCGCGGCGAGCGCCCGCACCGGCTTCGACCCGGACTACGTCCGCGAGTACGCCCGCGCCCTGGACGACGGCGGCTTCGACCACACCCTCGTCGCCTACCACTCGGCGTCCCCGGACGCCCTCCAACTGGCCCAGTTCGTGGCCACGCACACCGAACGGATCCGCCCGATCCTGGCCCACCGGCCGGGCGTCATCTTCCCGACGCACGCGGCACGCGCGCTCGCGACCCTCGACCAGATCAGCGACGGCAGGCTGTCGCTGCACATCATCTCCGGGGGCAGTGACGAGGAGCAGCGGCGGGAGGGTGACTACCTCGACAAGGCGGAGCGGTACGAGCGTTCGGACGAATACATCCAGATCCTGAGGAAGGTGTGGACGGCCGACGGACCCGTCTCGCACGAGGGCGAGTACTTCCGGTTCGAGGGCTACCACTCCGATGTGAAACCGGTGAACGGGCTGATCCCGGTCTCGGTGGGCGGATCCTCGCAGGACGCCTACCGGGTGGGCGGGCAGCAGGGCGACATCTTCGGGCTGTGGGGCGAGCCGCTCAAGGAGACGGCGGAGCAGATCGCCGCCGTGAACGCGGTCGCGGACGCCGCCGGGCGCCCCCATCCGCGGATCTGGGTGTCGTTCCGGCCGATCATCGCGCCCACCGAGGAGCTGGCCTGGGAGAAGGCCCACCGCACCCTGGGTGTGCTGAAGGCGGAGTCGGCCTCGTCGGACGCGTTCCGGCACTACCCGACCAGCGGGCGCCCGGCGAACGTGGGCTCGCAGCGGCTGCTCGACATCGCCGAGCGGGGCGAGGTGCACGACCGCTGCCTGTGGACGGCGCCGGCGGTCGCCACCAACGCGGCCGGGGCCTCGACCGCCCTGGTCGGCACTCCGGAGACCGTCGCGAAGGCGCTGCTCGACTACGTCGACATCGGCTGCGACCTGCTGTCGATCCGGGGCTACGACCCGCTGAACGACGCCATCGACTACGCCCGCCATGTCCTGCCCCTGGTCCGGCAGGAGCTCGCCCACCGCGCCGTCGGCGCCCAGGCCGCCTGACCTTCCGCCGGTCCGCGACACACCCCCATGGAGATCCCGTGTTCCAGCGCACCCTGCGCACGTCCGCCGCCGCTGTGGTCCTGACGCTCACGGCGGCGTGCGGCGCCTCCGCCGAAGCCGAGTCGTCGTCCTCGTCCTCGTCCTCGTCCTCGTCGGACCTGTCGTCCGTGACCCTGAGAGTCGGCGCCACCGGCTGGAAGAGCGAGGAGGCGATCCTCAAGTACGCGGGCCTCGACGACACCCCGTACAAGGTCAAGTGGAACCTCTTCCAGGGCGGTGACCTGCAGCTCCAGGCGATCCGTGCCGGTGCGCTGGACCTGGCGTCCTCCAGTGAGATCCCGCCGATCTTCGCTGCCGCCGACGGCGACCCGAACTTCGAGGTCGTCGCCGTGCAGCGCGCCGCGACCCTCAACCAGGAGGTCGTCGTCCCCAAGGGGTCGGAGGTCACCGACATCGCCGGCCTGAAGGGCAGGAAGGTCGGCTATGTGCAGAACACGACCGCCCACTACTTCCTGTACGAGTTGTTGGAGCAGGCCGGCCTGAAGTGGTCCGACATCGACGCCAAGCCGCTGCTGCCCAACGACGGCCTCGCGGCCCTCAACGGCGGCGGCATCGACGCCTTCGCCTCCTACGGCACCTCGATCATCACCGCGCACCAGCAGGGCGCCACGACGGTCGGCTCCGGCGAGGACGTCCTGTCGGGCAACTTCCTGTGGTCGGCCAGGGACAGTGTGTTGAGGAGCCCCGCGCGGAAGGCGGCGGTGGCTGATCTCATCGCCAGGATCACCCGGGCGTACGCGTACGTACGGGACGGGCACGAGGACGGCTTCGCGAAGATCACCGCCGAGGCCACCCACCAGCCGCTCGCGCAGGCGAGGAAGGATCTGCTCGACGCGCAGGCGCAGCGGCCCACGGTGGCCCGCACGGTCGGCGACGACACGATCGCCTCGCAGCAGCAGGTCGCCGACGCGTTCACCGAACTGGGCGCGCTGAAGGAGAAGTTGGATGTGAGGTCGTTCTGGACGACCGCACTCGACGCCGATCTGAAGAAGGCCCTGTGAGCAGCCACCGACGAGTGATCGACCGCCTCGCCGAACTGGCCCCCGCGTACGACCGGTCCGGCGACTTCCCGGCCGAGTCCCTCCGGGTCGCCCACGCAGCCGGGCTGCTCACCGCCACCGTCGGGGAGCGGTACGGGGGCCGGGGCGCCGGAGTGGAGGAGACGGCCCGCATCCTGCACGCGCTCGGGCAGGGCGACGCGTCCGTGGCCCTGATCTCGGCGATGACGCTGGTCGCGCACGCCCGCCAGGCGGCGCGACCGCACTGGCCCGAGGAGCTGTACGCGCGGGTCGTCAAGGAGTCCGGCGAGCGGCCGGTGCTGATCAACCACGCCCGTGTGGAGCCCGAGTTGGGCTCCCCCGCGCGGGGCGGGCTGCCCGCCACCCGTGCCCGGCGAACGGGCGACGGCTGGGCGATCAGCGGCACCAAGCGGTTCGTGACGGGCGCGGAGGGACTGAGCTGGTTCCTGGTCTGGGCGACCACCGACGAGGCCGAGCCGCGGGTGGGCACGTTCCTGGTGCCCGGCGGCTCACCGGGCATGGACGTCGCCGGCGACTGGGACCCGTTGGGGTTGCGGGCCAGCGGCAGCCACGACGTGACGTTCCGGGAGGTGGAGGTGCCGTACGAGCAGGTCATCGGTCTCGCCCCGTACGGGCCCGCCGCCGAGCAGGACAACCGGGCGGGAGCGGCGATCCATCTCCCGCTGGCCGCGCTGTACTTGGGGGTGGCGCGCGCCGCGCAGGCGTTCTTCCGCGCCTTCGCCCATGAGCGGGTGCCCGCCAATCTCGGGCACCCGGTGGGCCGCACGGAACGCTTCCGGGCGGCGGCCGGGGAGATCGAGGTGCTGCTGACCGCGGCCGAGGAGCTGGTGTTCGGCGGTGCCGCGAAGGTCGACGCGGGCGATCCTTCGTACACGCCTGAACAGGCTCTGGGGGCAAGGGTGTTGGCGGACCGGCACGGGGTGCGGGCGGTGGAGCTGGCCGTGCGGTTGCTCGGCAATCCGGGACTGGCGCGGGGCAATCCGCTGGAGCGGCACTTCCGGGACATCCAGTGCGCGCCCGTTCACGCGCCGCAGGCGGACATCGCGCTGCTCGCGATCGGGTCGAAGGCGCTGGGCCTGTGACGGCGGCACCGGAGACGACCGTATCGGCGCGGTTGCTGGGGCTGCTCGCCCGCGATCTGCCGCTCGACCGGCTCACCACCGACCCGGCGGGGCTCGCCGCGTACGCCACCGACCGCTCCGGCACCCGGCCGGACGGGGGTCCGTCGGCCGTGGTGCACGTCCGGCGGACCGAGGACGTCACCGTGAGTCTGCGGCACGCGCACGCCCTGCGGGTGCCGGTGGTGCCGCGCGGCGCGGGCACGGGCCTGTCGGGCGGGGCCGGCGCCGGCGAGGGGTCGCTCGTGCTGGATCTCTCCGGGATGAACCGGATCCTGGAGCTGTCGGCGGACGACCAGCTCGCGGTCGTCGAACCCGGGGTGATCACCGCCGAGCTGGACCGGGCAGCGGGTGAGCACGGCCTGCGGTACGCGCCCGACCCGGCGAGCGCGGCGATCTCCACGATCGGCGGGAACATCGCCACCAACGCGGGCGGGCTGCGCTGTGCCAAGTACGGCGTGACCCGCGACAGCGTGCTGGGCCTGGAGGCGGTGCTCGCGGACGGCACGGTGGTGCGCACGGGCCGTCGTACGGTCAAGGGTGTCACCGGCTACGACCTGACGGCCCTGCTCACCGGGTCGGAGGGCACTCTGGCGGTGATCACGTCGGCGACGCTGCGGCTGCGGCCCGTGCCGGTGGCGACGGCCACGCTCGCCGCGTGCTTCGACACCTTCGAGGCGGCCGCCGAGGCCTCGTACGCTATCCAGCGGGCCGGTGTCGTACCGGCGCTCGCGGAGCTGGTCGACGGGCCGGTGCTGCACGCGATCGATCCGGCGCTGCGGGAACGGGGCGCGGCCCTGCTGGTGGTGCAGTGCGACGGGGCGGGCGCGGAGGCGGAGGCGGAGGCGGTCGCCCGGGCGGTCGCGCCGTCGGCGGCCACGGTGGAGAGGACCTCCGACCCGGTCGAGGCGGAGTCCCTGCTGGCCGCGCGCCGACTGGCCCTGCCCGCACTGGAGCGGCTGGGGCGGCCGCTGATCGAGGACATCGCGGTGCCGCGCTCCCGCCTGGCGGAGGCGGTCCGGGAGATCCGCGCGATCTCCGCACGGCACGACGTGCCGGTGTTCACCATCGCGCACGCGGCCGACGGCAACCTTCACCCGATCGTCGTCGTGGACCCGGCCCTGCCCGAGCTGCCGGACGCGGCCTGGGAGGCGGCGGGCGAGATCTTCGCGCTGGCCCTGCGGCTGGGCGGCACGCTGACCGGGGAGCACGGGGTGGGGGTGCTGAAGCGGCAGTGGGTGGCGGAGGAACTGGGTCCGGCCGCCCACGGGCTGCAGCGGCGGATCAAGGAGGTGTTCGACCCGCACGGGATCCTCAACCCCGGCAAGGGGTTGTGAGGGCCGTGAGGGCCGTTCCCTCGTCCGTGGTCCGTGCGGTCAGATTCCGTGGCCTCCCAGGAGGGTGCCCACGTCATGGGCGTCGAGGGTGAGGCCGTGCGGGGAGCCGGCGTCGATGGTGAGGGAGAGGTCGGCGTCGGCGGGCCACTGGGAGGCCAGGGCTCCCAGCGGGACCACACGGTAGCGCGACACGTAGGGCAGCAGTTCGGCCATCGCGGGTTCCGAGGTGAAGACCGGCACGATCTGTTCGCCGCCCGGCTGCTCCAGGACGGGCAGCGCCACGGCCGTCGGATCGCTCACGGCCGCCTCGTCGGCGTCGTCCGGCACGGGAATCAGCACGTCACTGTCGGCGAGCGTGTTCAGCGCGGCCGTGTCGTGGGTGTCGAAGGCGAGCGCGGTCAGCGCGCGCTGGGCCGGTGTGGAGGCCTGGGGCGCGTGGTGGCCGTTGGGAGATATGTCCATGGAAGATCCCAAGTAGTGATGGAAAAGGCCGCCCGGGACGGCGTCCGTCCCGGGCGCTGCGCCCCTCGCGTACCCGACAGGGACGCGGGCATTCCTGTGCCTGGCCGATGCATGTGAGGTGTCCTGTGATGGGTGTGGAGGGGGCGGGAGGGACCAGGAGGGCGGGGTCGGAGGGTCGGGTGGTGAGGGGGATGCCGTCCGAGGGCAGGCGGCGACGGTCGCGGCCGACACGCCTGACCTCACCGGACGACGCCAGGCGCCGCTCACTTCAGGTACGGACGACAGCCGTGGTGGTCGTCGTCGGAGCGATTCAGGACCACTGGGGTGATCCAGACCGCCGAGAAGCCGATCACCTTGAGGAACGACACGAACCGGCGCCGGGTTGATCGATCGCGCGGCGGACGAATCGCCGGAGCTCCTGAGGGTGAGAACCAACCAGTAGTGGTGACCCGCGCCCACGCGCCCGCCAGGGCCCTCCGCCTAGCGTGGCCGTATGACCATGCAACCCTGGTTTCCCGCCGCCAAACTGGGCATCTTCATCCACTACGGCATCTACGCCGTGGACGGGGTGCCGGAGTCCTGGTCCTTCTACTGGGGCGAGGTGACGCACGAGCAGTACATGAAACAGCTCGACGGCTTCACCGCCTCCGCGTACGACCCCACGGCCTGGGCCGAGTTGTTCGCCCGGGTGGGCGCGAAGTACGCGGTGCTCACCGCCCGCCACCACGACGGCGTCGCCCTGTGGGACACCGCCCAGGGCGACCTGGGCGTCGTCCGGCGCACCCCTGCGGGCCGGGATCTGATCACCGGATACGTCGACGCGCTGCGCGAGCACGGCCTCAAGGTCGGCCTCTACTACTCGCACTCCGACTGGAACCACCCGGACTACGCGAGCGTCCGCCACCCCGAGATCGACCAGTGGTCGAACACCCACCCGGGCGGCAACGACGCCAACCCCTACTCGCATGCCGCACCCGGCGAGGAGGACCCCGCGGCCTGGGACCGCTACCTCGCCTACCGTGACGGCCAGGTGAGCGAGCTGGTCGAGCGGTTCCGCCCCGATCTGCTGTGGTTCGACGGCGAGTGGGAGCGCACCGAACAGCAGTGGCGGATACGTGAGTTGGCAGAGCTGATCCTCGCGGAGAACCCGGACACCGTCCTGAACGCGCGCATGCTCGGCCACGGCGACTACGCCACCCCGGAGCAGGGGGTGCCCCTCGAAGCGCCCGACGGGCCGTGGGAGTTGTGTCTGACCATCAACGACTCGTGGGGTTTCCAGCACCAGGACGACAACTACAAGTCGCAGCGTCAGCTGGTGCGTTACTTCGCCGAGACGATCGGCATGGGCGGCAATCTGCTGCTGGACGTCGGACCGAGGGCGGACGGGACGATCCCCGCCGAGCAGGTCGAGCGGCTGGAGGGGCTCGGCACGTGGATCGGCCGGCACTCCGACGCCGTGTACGGGACGGTCGCCGGGCTGCCCGCCGGGCACCACTACGGCCCCAGTACCCTCTCCGCCGACCGGCGCACCCTGTATCTGACGTGCTTCGACGTGCCGCGTGAGTCCTTGGCGGTCCGGGGGCTGCGTAATCCCGTCAAGAAGGTCACCGTCCTCGGCACGGGTACGGAGCTGGGCCACCGGGTGATCGGCGGCCTGGACGCCGTGCCCGGCGTGACCTGGATCGACGCCCCCGAAGAGGCCGACCTCGACCCGTACGCGACCGTGCTCGCCCTGGAGCTGGACGGGGAGCTGGACCTCTACCGGGGTTCGGGCCGCGACTGACCGAGGACCTCGTCGACGGTCACGACCCGGACGAGCGGCCGGTAGAGGTCCAGCACGTACAGGGCCTTGGCGTGCGACTCGTCGCCCGCGCCCGCGCAGGCGTCGGCGACCACCAGCACCTCGACACCCGCGTCGGCCGCCGCGAGGGCCGTGGACAGCACACAGCAGTCGGTGCTGACCCCGGCCAGGACCAGCCGCCCGTCCGTTCCCAGGCGGGCGGCCAGCTCCGGGCCCCATTTGCCGAAGGTCGGGGCGTCCACCAGGTCCCTCGCGTCGTCGGCGAGTTCGTCGACCAGGTGCCACAGGTGCGCGTCGGGGGGCCGCAGCGCGAAGGGCGCCTGGTCGTAGTACGCCCGCCAGGCTCCCTCGGGCCGCTCCGGCGCGATGAAGCGGGTGAACACCGCTCGTCCGGCGAAGGCCGGGAGCAGACGCCGTACGCCTGCCACGGCCTCGTCGAAGCGCGGGGCCGCCCAGGGGCTGTCGGGCTCGGCGAACACGCGTTGCATGTCGATGACGGCGAGGAGGCCGGGCGAGCGGTCGGTGCTCATGCCCGCTCCTCCTGAGCCCTTACCCGCCCCCGCGACAGGAGCAGCGTGCCGAGGAAGCCGATGGTCAGGGCGATCAGGACGCCCAGGTTGGCGTAGGCCCAGTCGCCGCCCTTGCCGCCGAGGCCCAGGGGGCCGAGGAGATAGCCCTGCCAGTCGAGCCAGCCCGCGGCGGAGTTGGTGACGAGGCCCCAGCCGAGGGCGGTGGCGGCGAGGGTGAGGAGGAGAGGGCCGGGCGGGATGTCGCCGTAGCGGCCGCTCGGGCGGAACAGGTCGGCCTCGGCGTAGTCGCGCCGGCGCAGCAGCAGGTCGGCCAGCATGACGCCGCACCAGGCGGCGATGGGGACGCCGAGGGTGGTGAGGAAGCCGATGAAGGGGCCGAGGAAGTCGTCGGCGAAGAAGACGATGTAGACGGCGCCCGCGATCATCAGCACGCCGTCGACGAGGGCCGCCACCGGGCGCGCCACGCGCAGGCCGGCCGCGAGCAGGGCAAGTCCGGAGGAGTAGATGTCCAGGACGGCGCCGCCGACCAGGCCGAGCACGGCGACGGTGGCGAACGGGATCAGGAACCAGGTGGGCAGGAGCGTGGTCAACGCGCCGATGGGGTCGAGGGCGATGGCCTCGTTGAGGTCGGCGGAGGAGCCCGCGAGGAGCAGTCCGAAGACCAGCAGGAGCAGCGGGGCGAGCGAGGCGCCGAAGGCGGTCCAGCCGACGACGCCCCGGCCGGAGGAGCCGCGCGGCAGATAGCGGGAGTAGTCGGCGGCGGCGTTGACCCAGCCGAGGCCGAATCCGGTCATCAGGAAGACGAGGGCGCCGATGAACTCCTGCGTGGATCCGGCCGGTACGGCGCTGACGGCCGACCAGTGGACATGGTCGGCGACGAGTCCGACGTAGACGACCGTCAGCACACCGGTGACCACGGTGATGACGGTCTGGAAGCGCATGATCAGGTCGAAGCCCATCACGCCGACCACCACGACCAGTGCGGCGACCAGGACGAGGGCCATCACCTTGGTCTCGCTGCCGCCGCCCGTGCCGAGCCGGCGGAAGACGGTGGCGGTGGCCATGGTGGCGAGCGCGCACAGCACGGTCTCCCAGCCGACCGTGAGCAGCCAGGAGACGACCGCGGGCAACCGGTTGCCGCGCACCCCGTACGCGGCCCGGCTCAGCACCATCGTCGGGGCCGAGCCGCGTTTGCCGGCGACCGCGACGAAGCCGCAGAGCAGGAACGAGAAGACGATGCCGACGACTCCGGCGGCCAGGGCCTGCTGGAACGAGATGCCGAAGCCGAGCGCGAACGCGCCGTAACTCATGCCGAGAATGGAGACGTTGGCCCCGAACCAGGGCCAGAAGAGGGTGCGTGGGGTGCCCTTGCGGTCCGCGTCGCCGATCACGTCCAGACCGTGGGTCTCCACCCGGAGCGGTCGGACGGCTGCGGTGCCGTCGGAAGCGGAGGTGCCGTCGGGGGCGGAAGTGCCGTCGGGGGCGCGGGAGTCCGTCATCGTCGACCTGCCTGTCTGATCGCGGACCTGTCCGTCCGATCATGCTGATCGCGTCGAGGGGAACCTAGGTGCGCCGGTCAGGGGCGTCAAGGTGGCATTCGTCCGGGTGCGGAGAGCGGGCCGCCGACAATGTCGGGCCCTACGTACAATCTTCGGGAATCGGCCGGAGGGTTCGCGTTCACGAACGTCCGGATCGGCCCGGGACGGCCCGGGGCCGGCTTCAGGGGGAATCGCATTGCCGTGGGACGTGGCTCCGCTGGTGAGCCGGCAGACCGAACTGGACCGGCTCGCCGGGGTGCTCGACGGGCTCACGGGGACCGGCCACGGCCCGACGGTCGTCGATGTCACCGGCGCGGCGGGGATCGGCAAGAGCAGGCTGGTGTCCGAGTTCTGCGCCCGGGCGCGGGACCGGGGTATGACGGTGCTGCGCGGCCGGGCGACCGAGTACGAGCGGCATCTGCCCTACCAGCCCCTCGCCGACGCCCTCGCGGACCTGGACGCCGAGGCCGGGATACCGTCCCCGCTCGCCGAGGTCCACACCATGGACCGCTTCGCCCTGCAACGCGCGGCGGCCGCCTTCCTGGCCCGGATCGCCCGGACGGGCAACGGCCTCGTGGTGGCCCTCGACGACGTGCACTGGGCGGACCCGGCGTCCCTGGAACTCCTCGACCACCTCGTACGACATCCGCCGCGGCGCGCCCCCGTGGTGATCGTGGTGGCACGCCGCGAACGGCAGACGTCACCCCGGCTCGCCGCCTCGCTCACCCGGGGCGTCGAGGCCGGGACGGTGCTCCGCCTCGAACTCGGCCCCCTGGACCGGAACGCCTGCCTCGCGGCCCTCGCCCCCGACCGGCCGGCCGAGCTGGCCGCCGAGCTGTACACGGCCAGTGAGGGCAACCCCCTGTACTTCCTCGCCCTGCTCCAGGCCGGCAGACCCGCGGGACTCAGCTCGCTGCTCCTGGACGAGCTGACGCCGCTCACCGACGGTCAGCGCGGGACCGTCCAGGCCGTGGCGGTGCTCGGCGATCACGCGGCACCCGCCCTGGTGGCGGCGGTCACCGGCCGCCTGGAAGTCGAACTCGACGCCGACTTCAGGGAGTTGACCGCCCGCGATCTCGCCCGGCCGGGGGCCGACGGCCGTTGGGCGCTGCGGCATCCGGTGCTGCGCTCCCTCGTCCACGACACCACCGATCCCCTGCTGCGCACCCGTATGCACCGGCTCGCCGCCGCCGAGCTGGCGCGGGTCGGTGCGCCGGTCAGTGAGCGGGCGCACCACGTCGAGCGGTCGCTGACCGGCTGGGACCCGCACGCCGTGACCGTCCTCACCGAGGCCGCCCGGCAGGCCGCCGCGACCGCGCCCGCGAGCAGCGCCCACTGGCTGGGCGTCGCCCTCGCCCACCTGCCCGAGCGGCCGGCGTACGGCCCGCTGCGCCGTGATCTGATGCTGCGGCGGGCCGAGGCGCTCGGCGCCTGCGGCGGGCTGCGGGAGAGCCGGGACCTGCTCCACGAGGTGATCAGCCTGTCGCCACCGGGCACCGACGACGGCGTACGCGCCTCGGCCGTCACCCTGTGCGCGGTCATGGAGCGCCACCTCGGCCGGTACGCGGAGGCCGTGGCCCTGCTGCGCCGCGAACTGGCCCGGGGCCGCGACCTCTCCCCCGCCGAGACCGTCCAACTCGGCCTGGAACTGGGCTCGTCCGCCCCGCACGCCAGCTCCTACCCGGATGTACGCGACGACGTGGCCCGCACCCTGGAACTGGCCCGGTCACTGGGCGACGAGGTCGCGGAGGCGGGGGCGCTGGCCGTCACCGCGCTCGGGGAGGCGTACGAGGGCGACACGGTGGCTGCCGCCGAGGCCGCCGACCGGGCCTCCGCGCTCATCGACTCCCTCACCGACCAGGATCTCGCGGGCCTGTGCGAACCGCTGGCCCGGCTGAGCTGGGCGGAGGCGTTCCTGGAACGGTACGCCGACGCGGAACGGCATGCCGAGCGCGGCCTCGCCGTCGCCCGCCGGGGCGGCCTGCTCTATGTGGTGCCTCATCTGCTGCTGTGCCGCTCCCACATCCAGGTCATGACGCTGCGGCTGGGGTCGGCCGTCGAGCTCGCCGAGGAGGCCGAGACGATCGCCCGGGGCATCGGCAGCGACGAGTTGCTCGCCTTCGTGCTGGCGTCCAAGGCCCAGGCGCTGATCCCCGCGCTGCCTCCGGGTGACGGCGGTGCGCTGACCGTGGCCGAGGAGGCCGTCGCCCGGGCCGGCGCCGGCACCCGCTGGTGGGCGTCCATCGCCTGGTGCATGCTCGGGTACGCCGCGCTCCACGCCGGTGATCCGGCGCGGGCGCGGGCCGCCCTGCTCCGGGCGGGCGGGGAGGACCTCGACGGGCTTCAGCCGAGCATGCGGCCGCTGTTCCTGGAGATCCTCGTCACCGCCGCCGTCGCCACGGGGGACCACGTCGAGGCCCGGCACTGGGCGGAACGCGCCCGCAAGGAGGCGGAGCGGCTCGGTCTCGTGGCGCAGCGGGCGTCCGCGCTGCGCAGCTGGGCGCATGTGCCGCTGGCCGAGGGGGATATGACCGCCGCGGCCGACCTGTTCGAGCAGGCCGCCGAGGAGACGGCCCGGGGCGGTGGCCGGTTGTGGGAGGCGCAGACCCTGCTGCTGGGGGCGCCTCTGAGCGCAGCCGTGGGGCGCACGGCCCGGGCTCGCGCCATGTGGGAGCGCGCTCTGCGCCTGAGCACCGAGGGCGACGCCCACTTGCTGGCCGGCCTCGCGGAGGTGATCCGCCCGGCCGTCTTCGGCGAAACGGGTCCGACGGGCGGGGTGCCGGGCAGGGGTCCCGGCCCGGGGGCGGGCATGGGCGCGGGCGCGGGGCCGGGCGCGGGTGCGGGCACGGGCGCGGGGCCGGAGTCGGGCGCAGGCGTCGGCATACCGTCTCCGTCTCCGTCTCCGTCTCCGTCTCCGTCTCCGTCTCCGGCGCCGGCGCCGGCGCCGACGCCCGTGGAACCGACCGTGCTGTCCCCGCGCGAGCGGGAGATCGCCGCCCTCGTCGCGGAGGGTCTGACCAGTCCCGCCATCGCCGAGCGGCTCTACCTCAGTCCGCGCACGGTCGAGACGCACCTCTCGCGCATCTACCGCAAGACGGGCGTCGCCTCGCGGGCGGCGCTGGCCGCCCTGCAGGTCCGGGGCGAACTGGGCGTCGGCGGCGCGTAGTCACGGTGGCGGACCTCACGCGCGTCGGCGGCGGACCGGCGACGCGAGGGTCGCCGGGCGCAGACCCGAGGACCTCACGGTGGGGGCGAGGCGGCCCGCACCGCACCGGCGCTTGTCGGGGGAGGTCGGGCGTCGAGACGGCCGTGGCGCCGGGCTCGACGCTCCGCGTGGGCGCCCGGCGTACGGCCACGGTCCTCCCGCGCGAGTCGAGGCCCCTCACACGCACGGCCGTCGACGAGGAGCACGCCCCCGACGTTCGGGCACGTCGGATCGAGGTACGGGGCCAGGTCGTAGGCGAAGTGAAGTATGGGAAGCCGTAGAGATGGAATCCCAGGTGTTTCCAGTCCCCCCCAGACGTGCGCGTTCTGGCACACCCCGCCGAATCGCAGCTCACCATGTGAACGCTGGTCGGCCGACACCTCACTCGGACGTGCTCCCTGGTCGCCAGGAGCGCGGTCCGCGCGAGGAGTTGACGCTCTCTCACGCTCCACGCAAGTTCGGCATATCGAACTTCAAGCAGAATGCTGAACTGGCATAGACATGACGGACATGGGGCGGTACGGCTGCGCCGTCAAGGGGCGAGTGCGATGGGCACCCCTCGGTGCGTCTCCCCGAGCGGGGTGGTTAGCATATGAGCGCCGCCTAGCTCGAAAGATAAATCTGTGACTGTCAACGAGGACTCGTTCACCCAATGGAAGAACCGCGAGGAGATCGCGGAATCGATGATCCCGATCATCGGGAAGCTGCACCGCGAGCGGGACGTGACGGTCCTGCTGCACAGCCGCTCCTTGGTGAACAAGTCGGTGGTCAGCATCCTGAAGACCCACCGGTTCGCCCGCCAGATCGCCGGTGTGGAGCTCTCGGTCACCGACACCCTGCCGTTCCTGCAGGCCCTCACCACGCTCGACCTCGGCCCCTCCCAGATCGACATCGGCTTGCTCGCCGAGGCCTACCCGGCCGATGACCGCGGTCTGTCGATCGCGGAGTTCACCGCCGAGGCCGTCGCCGGCGCCACGGGCGCCAACAAGATCGAGGGCGGCGAGGGACGCGACGTCGTCCTCTACGGCTTCGGCCGCATCGGCCGCCTCGTGGCCCGACTGCTGATCGAGAAGGCCGGCTCGGGCAACGGCCTGCGGCTGCGCGCCATCGTCGTGCGCGGCGGCGGGGAGCGAGCCGGCGAGGACATCGTCAAGCGCGCCTCCCTGCTGCGCCGGGACTCCATCCACGGCCAGTTCCAGGGCACGATCACCGTCGACGAGGCGAACAGCACGATCAACGCCAACGGCAACGAGATCAAGGTGATCTACGCGGGCGACCCGTCCGAGATCGACTACACCGAGTACGGCATCAAGAACGCCATCCTCATCGACAACACCGGCAAGTGGCGCGACCGCGCAGGTCTGTCGACGCACCTGCGCCCCGGCATCGACAAGGTCGTGCTGACCGCGCCCGGCAAGGGTGACGTCCCGAACATCGTGCACGGCGTCAACCACGACACGATCAAGCCGGACGAACAGATCCTGTCCTGCGCGTCCTGCACCACCAACGCGATCGTGCCGCCGCTGAAGGCGATGGACGACGAGTTCGGTGTGCTGCGCGGTCACGTGGAGACCGTCCACTCGTTCACCAACGACCAGAACCTGCTGGACAACTACCACAAGTCGGACCGCCGGGGCCGCTCCGCGCCGCTCAACATGGTCATCACCGAGACGGGTGCCGCCTCGGCCGTCGCCAAGGCGCTGCCCGACCTCAAGGCACCGATCACCGGCAGCTCGATCCGTGTCCCCGTCCCGGACGTCTCGATCGCGATCCTCAGCCTGCGCCTCGGCCGCGAGACCGACCGCGAGGAGGTCCTCGACTACCTCCGCAACGTCTCGCTGACCTCGCCGCTCAAGCGCCAGATCGACTTCACCAACGCCCCCGACTCGGTCTCCAGCGACTTCATCGGATCCCGGCACGCCTCGATCGTCGACGCCGGCGCCACCAAGGTCGACGGCGACAACGCGATCCTCTACCTCTGGTACGACAACGAGTTCGGCTACTCCTGCCAGGTCATCCGCGTCGTCCAGCACGTCTCCGGAGTGGAGTACCCGACGTACCCGTCCCCGGCGGTCTGACCGTCGCGCCGCAGTACCCGCGACCACGGGCCGGACGAGCGATCCGCTCGTCCGGCCCGTGGTGGGTCCGGGGTGTGCCCGTGGTGGGACGGCGCCGTGAGCCGAGCTTGAGAAGAGTCCGACCGCCGCATGCCGCGCGCCCGGGACGCCATGGGCCGCGCGAACGCGCGGCCGCCGAACGTAGCCGCGTTGTCGGTGGCGGGATCTACGGTTCCGCCATGCCCTTCTCCCTGACTCACGGACTGCCCGCCGGCCGCTTCACCCCGCACGGGCCGTCGCACATCTGGATCTCGGACGAATTCCCGCGCGCCCTCCGGGAGTTGTGGCCCCGGCTGCTGAGCGAGCACGGGACGACGGGTCTGCTGCCGGTCCTCTACCGCGGCGACGTCATCGGCGAGCCCCTGGACCCGGGGCTGGTCGATGACCTGTGTCTGGAGGAGGTGCTGGCGACGGGCTTCGCCGAGTACCGCCGTCGGCGACTCCCGCTCTGGACGAACCCGACGCCCGAGCCGGAGCCGGTGCCCGAGGACGTCGAGCCGTGGCCGCACGATCCCGGCCCGCCCTTCGCACAGTGGCCGGGCCTGGCGCCCGCGATGCCGGTCGCGCCCACGGGCCCGACGCCGCAGGAGGCGGCCTCCGGAGCACCGGCGCGCATCGCACGCACGGATCACGGAGTGCTCGACTGCCGTCTCGTGCTCGTCCCGGCCCGGCGCGGCAGCGACGCCCTGGCGTTGCTCGGCTGGAACTCCGAGGCGCCCCTGCCTCTGCTCTGTGCGCTGCTGCGCAGCTGGGAGGAACGGTTCGGTGCCCACCTGGTGGCCGTGCACGGCGGCACACTGGACATCTCCGTCGCCCGGCCGCCGCGCACCGCGGAACACGCGGACCTGCTCGCTCTCGAACATGTGCTCAGCACGGCGAACAACATCGTCGACGACCCGCCGACCCCGTTCCCCGACTACGCGGCCGACCTCGTGGGACGGGACCACTGGTCCTTCTGGTGGGACTAGCCTCCCAGGCGTCGTCCGAGGGCGCCGTCCGAGGGCGTTGTCAGTGGTGGGAGGCAGGATGGTCCGCATGACGACATCAGTTGCAGTGATCGTGGATGCCGCCGCCTACGCGCAGGCCGTCGAGGACGCGGCCAAGGCCTCGGCCGCCTACTACACGGGCGGTACGTCGGTGCTGGACGACGACACCTACGACCGGCTCGTGCGGGGCATCGCGCTGTGGGAGACCGAGCATCCCGAGCAGATACTGCCGGACTCGCCGACCGGGAAGGTGGCCGGTGGGGCGGTCGAGGGGGATGTGCCGCACACGGTGGCGATGCTGAGCCTGGACAACGTGTTCTCGGGCGAGGAGTTCACGACGTGGACGGCGTCGCTGGCCCGGCGGATCGGGCACGACGTGGAGCGGTTCAGCGTGGAGCCGAAGCTCGACGGGCTGGCGGTCGCCGCCCGGTACACGCGAGGGCGGCTGACGCAGTTGATCACGCGTGGCGACGGAACGGCCGGGGAGGACGTCTCGCACGCCATCGGCACCATCGAGGGGCTGCCCGGTGAGCTCGCCGAGCCGGTCACCGTGGAGGTGCGGGGCGAAGTCCTCATGACGACCGCCCAGTTCGAGCACGCCAACGAGGTGCGCACCGGACACGGCGGGCAACCGTTCGCGAATCCCCGCAACGCCGCCGCGGGCACCCTGCGTGCCAAGGAGCGGGCTTACACGGTGCCGATGACCTTCTTCGGCTACGCCTTGCTGGCGCTGCCGGGCACGGACGCCGACTCCGCCGCGCGGCTGGGCGAGCTCGCCCACAGCGAACTGATGGCGCGGGCCGCCGAACTGGGGGTGAACACCACCGCGAGTACGGCCGTGCCCGGTGTCACCGCCGGCACCGTGGAGGAGGTCCTGGCCCGGGTGAAGGAGATCGCCGCGCTGCGGGCCGAGCTCCCGTTCGGGATCGACGGGATCGTCGTCAAGGCCGACCTCGCCGCCGACCAGCAGGCCGCCGGGTCCGGTTCACGCGCCCCGCGCTGGGCGATCGCCTACAAGCTGCCCGCCGTCGAGAAGATCACGCGGCTGCTGGAGGTGCAGTGGAACGTCGGCCGTACCGGCATCATCGCGCCGCGCGGCGTGCTGGAGCCGGTCGAGATCGACGGCTCCACCATCACGTACGCCACCCTGCACAACCCCGCCGACATCACGCGCCGCGACCTGCGGCTGGGCGACCACGTGATGGTGCACCGCGCGGGTGACGTCATCCCCCGCGTGGAGGCGCCCGTCGCCCATCTGCGCACGGGGGGCGAACAGCCCATCGTCTTCCCCGAGGTGTGCCCGAGATGCGGCTCCGGCATCGACACCGGGGAACAGCGCTGGCGCTGCGAGAACGGCCGCAACTGCCATCTGGTGGCGTCCCTCTCGTACGCGGTCGGCCGCGATCAGCTCGACGTGGAGGGGCTCGGCCACACCCGGGTCGTGCAGCTCGTCGAGGCGGGCCTGGTGGCCGATCTCGCCGACCTGTTCGTACTCACCCGGGAGCAGCTCCTCGGCCTGGAGCGCATGGGTGAGACCAGCACCGACAATCTCCTCGCCGCGCTCGACACGGCCAAGGGGCGGCCGCTGTCTCGGGTGCTGTGCGCGCTGGGTGTCCGGGGCACCGGACGCTCCATGTCCCGCCGTATCGCCCGGTACTTCGCCACCATGGACAACATCCGCGCCGCCGACGCCGAGGCGATCCAGCGGGTCGAGGGCATCGGCACCGAGAAGGCCCCCTCCATCGTGGCCGAACTCGCCGAACTCGCCCCGCTCATCGACAAGCTCGTGGCGGCCGGGGTGAACATGACCGAGCCGGGCGCCACACCGCCCGCCCCGGCGGACGAGGAAGCCGCCGACACGGAGGGCGGCGCCGAGCCCGCGGGCGGTCCGCTCGCCGGGATGGCCGTGGTGGTCACGGGCGCGATGACCGGCGTCCTGGAGAAGCTCAGCCGCAACCAGATGAACGAACTCATCGAACGGGCCGGCGGGCGCGCCTCCTCCAGCGTCTCCAAGAAGACGTCGCTGGTCGTGGCGGGCGAGAACGCCGGCTCCAAGCGCGCCAAGGCCGAGACCCTCGGCATCCGCCTGGCCGATCCGGACGAGTTCGCCGCCCTCGTCGCCGACTTCCTCGAATGAACCGGCACGACCAATTAGTGGAACACGCTGTCAGGGGCCATCGGAAGCCCCCGGCCAGGAATCCTCGGTCGACCGACAAGAGCACTGCTCAGAAGAGCAACGGCTCCTCAGACCGCCTCGTCGGCGCCAAGCCTGACACCTCCGGTTCGGGCGAGGACATGTTGGATCGTCTCTGCGCGGCGGAGCAGCCCGAATTGGATGCTTCCGTCGGCAGCGATGCGCACGCCGTGGACCGCGGGGTCGGGAAGACTGTTGTAGTGGAAGGGTGTGGAGGAGTAGTAGGCGCCGGTGTCGAGGAGGGCCACGATGTCGCCGGGTGCGAGCCTGGGCAGCGGACGGGCCTGGGCGACCAGGTCGCCCGCGAAGCAGCAGGGGCCTGCGATGTCCTGGGGTACGGCTTCCCCGTCCTTGAGGGAGCCAGCAGGGTCATGTGCGGTGATCCGCAGCGGCCAGGCTTCGGGCATGAACACCGTACGTGTGGCCACCTGGGCACCTGCGTGGGTGATCGCGATCGGGCGTCCGCCGGAGGTCTTGGTGTATTCGACATACGCGGCGGTGAAGCCGTTCTTGGCCAGCAGGGACCGCCCGAACTCGGTGACGACCCGGTAGTCGCCGCTGAACAAGGCCGGCGCGTGGGCCCGGAGGTGAGCGACATACTCGTCGAAGCCCGGCGTCGGCTCGTCGCTGCCGAAGTTGACGGGCAGTCCGCCGCCGATGTCGATACCGGTCACCTGGCGCCGGCCGAGGTCGGCGTTGACCTGGTCGGCGAAGGCCACGGCCTTCGCGATGCCTTGGGCGATCAGATCCAGCGGGCAGCCCTGCGACCCGACGTGGGCGTGGACCCAGGTGAGCCATGGACGGTCCCGGTAGGCCTGGAGGAGCTGCTCCCGATTGGCGTCGTCCTCCAGCGGTATGCCGAACTTGGAGGTCGCGGTGGCCGTACTCATCGCGGCGATCTCCCCGCTGCCGACCTGAGGGTTGATCCGCACACCGATCCGGGAGGTGGACGAACGGCTTGCGAGGATCTTGTCGACGCGCCGGAGTTCCTGGAAGTTGTCCACGTTGACCGCGACACCCAGGGCCAGGGCCCGGTTGAGATCCGCGCGGGTCTTGGCCGGGGAGTCGAAGACGATCCGTTCGGGCGCGAAGCCGGCGGCCAGCGCCTGGGCGAGTTCGCCAGTGCTGGCGACCTCGCAGCCCATGCCATGCGTCCGCAGTTCCTCCAGCACCGGCACCAGGCAGTTGGCCTTCGCCGCGAACGTGTGCAGGGCCTGAACCGAGGACGGGAAGGCACGGTGCAGCGCCTCGACGCTCGCGGCGACGCCGTCGAGGTCGACAAACGCCGCCAGTACGGCATGGTCGGGGTCGAGAAGCCGCTCGCGTACGGCCGCGCGCAGGATGCGTTCGCGTCGTTCGGCTGCTGGGGAGGTGGTCATTCGGATCCTTCCGGATTCTGCCGAGCGGCTGCGAACCGGCTGCAGGACGAGACGAAGTCGTCGAAGAGACTGCGGTGGGCTCGCTGGTCGATGAGCTCTTCCGGGTGGTACTGGACGCCTACGATCCAGCGGTCGGGGTCCGTGGCCTCGACGGCTTCAACGGTGCCGTCCTCCGCTGTGGCGACCACCCTCAGCGCCGGTGCCGGTGTGGCGACGGCCTGATGGTGCAGGCTGTTCACCCGGAGGAACCGGGCATCGGACAGTCCGGCGAGGCGGGAGCCGGCTGCGATCCGGAGCTCGTGGACCTCCGAGTCCAGCGGCAGAACCTGGAGATGGTCGACCGGGCCGCCGGGCTCCAGGTGCTGGACCAGGCTGCCGCCCAGGGCGACGTTGAGGATTTGACAGCCTCGGCAGATGCCGAGTATCGGCATGCCCAAGTCGGCCGCGGCGGCGATGGCGTTCATCTCCAGAGCGTCGAGGTCCTCGTCGATGACCGTCTTGGGGTGCACCTCCTCTCCGAAGTGGCGGGGGTGCGGGTCGACTCCGCCGGGGAGGAACAGGCCGTCGACGCCTTCCATCACATGCCGGATCGCCGTGTCGTCGATGCCGGGCATGATGGCGATCGGTATCGCTCCCGGACTCGTCAGAGCCTGTACGTAGCTGTCGGCCAGCCTGAAGACGGACGGACGGTCAGGTAGGTCCCGTCCCAGGGTGACCGCGATCAGCGGTCGACGGACGACGTTACACACAGGGGGTGTCCCTCTCTTCGTGGCACAAGGTGGTCGGCGAGCGGTCGTGGTCCCGGACCGGACATGCCGGAGTGGTAGCGGCCTACAGGACGCTGTCGAGGAATGTCCTCGTTCTGTCGTGCTGCGGGTTGCTGATCACGTCGGTCGGGGCACCGGATTCCACGACGACGCCGTCGTCCATGAAGACGACCTGGTCCGCCACCTCGCGGGCGAAGCCGATCTCATGGGTCACGACGATCATCGTCATGCCGCTCTTCGCCAGATCGCGCATCACGTTCAGCACATCGCCGACGAGTTCCGGATCCAGGGCCGACGTCGGTTCGTCGAAGAGCATCAGCTTCGGATCCATCGCGAGCGCCCGGGCGATGGCCACCCGCTGCTGCTGGCCACCCGACAGTTGCGCCGGATACATGCCCGCACGATCGGTGAGACCGACCCGCTCCAGTAGTTCCATGCCTCTGGCGCGAGCGTCGGCTTTGCTCCGGCGCGCCACACCGACCGGGGCCTCGACGATGTTCTCCAACGCCGTGAGGTGGGGGAACAGGTTGAACCGCTGGAAGACCATGCCGATACTCCGGCGCTGGGCCGCGATCTGACTGGGTCTCATCTCGCGGGCATGACCACCGTGTTCGCGGTAGCCCATCAGCTCACCGTCGACGTATATACGCCCGCCGTCGACCCGCTCCAGGTGGTTGATGCAGCGCAGGAATGTCGATTTGCCGGAGCCAGAGGGCCCGAGCAGGCACATCACCTGCCCACGCTCGACACGGAGATCGATCCCCTTGAGCACCAGGTTCGCGCCGAAGCGTTTGCGGACGTCCCACGCCTCCACCAACGGCTTCGATCCGTCGAGGGCCTGCGTTGTCATGCGTCTCCTTCCGTCCTCGCGTCGGTGTGTGCGACCTGTGTGACACGGGTCCGCATCTGGCCCACCAGGCGGCGGGCCTGCTGCCAGGGAGTCAACGGCAGGCTTCGGTTGGTGCCGCGGCCGTATCTGCGCTCCAGGTAGTACTGCGGCACGGAGAGTACGGAGGTGAGGACCAGGTACCAGACGCTTGCGACGATCAGCAGCTCGACCTGGCGCAGGTTCTGTGCCGAGATCCAGCTGGTCTGCGTGTAGAGCTCCGGCACCGCGATGAGCTGAAGCAGGGCCGTGTTCTTGAGCATGGAGATCGTCTCGTTGCCCATGGGCGGGATGATCACCCGCATCGCCTGGGGCAGCACGATGCGCCGCAGGGTGTACGCGGGCGACATCCCCAGCGAGTGGGCCGCCTCGACGTTGCCGTGATCGACCGAGAGCAGTCCCGCGCGGACGATCTCGGAGGCGTACGCGGCCTCGTTCATCCCCAGAGCCAGCAAGCCGGCGACGAAGGGGGTCACGATCGCGTTGGTGTCCGCGGAGGCGAATTGAATCGAGGTGAAGGGGATACCCAGGGTGAGCTCCTGGTACAGCAGGCCGAGGTAGCCCCAGAACACGATCTGGACGAGCAGAGGGGTGCCACGGAAGAACCACGTGTACGCCCACGACATCACGCGCAGCACCGGGTTGGCGGACAGCCGCATCACCGCCAGCAGGATGGCGAGAGCCGTCGCCAGCGCCATCGCGCAGCCGGTCAGTGCGACCGTGAACAGGACGCCCTGGACGATCCGCCCGTCGAACAGGAAATCGGCGATCGTCAGGTGCTCGATGTTCGGGTTGTGCCAGAGCGAGAACATCCAGCCGGTACACAGGGCGATCAGCACCGTGGCGGCCACCCATCGCCCCGGGTGCCGCAGGGGCGTGGCAGCTACGTCGTGCGTGCCTGCGGCGGCCCGCTCGTCCGGCGCGAATCGGCTGCTGGTAAGTGCCGTCCTTCACCAGCGAGTTCAGCGCCGCCTGCAGAGCCAGGACGAGATCGTGGTTCTTTCGGAGCACCCCGATGCCGGTGTACACCGGACCGAATCCTGTGGGATGCGCAGGGTCACTCACGACTTCGAACACGGTGCCGCTTCCTGCCGTGGCGGCGTTGTACCTGGCGGGTGCCGCGTCGAGCACGTCCGCGACCGCCTTTCCGGCGCGAACCGCGAGGAGGGCGTCGCCTTCGGTGGGCAGTTCGATCACCGTGACCGGCTTCCTTCCGGCGGCCTTGCATTTCGGCTCCTGTGCCCTCATAAGGTCGGCCTGAGTGGTGGCTTTGGCGACCGCGACGGACTTGCCGCACAGGTCGAGCACCTTGCTGATCTTCTCCGGATTACCCTTCTTCACGACGATTTCCATTCCGGCGTGGAAGTAGTCGACGAAGTGCAGAGTCTTTTCCCGCTCCGGCGTGTCATTCATTCCGTACATGATGATGTCGTGCTTGCCCGACTGCAGTGAGGGGATGATGCTGTCGAATGCCTGGTTCTTGAAGTTGAACGAGACGCCGAGCTTTGCTCCGAGCGCCTGTCCCAAGTCGTAGTCGAATCCGGTCCACTTCTGGTTGGAGTCGAGCATCTCCATCGGCGCGTAGACGCCGCTGGCCACGTCGATCCCGGCTTGGAATCGCTTGGGAAGCAGTGCCGCGACCTTGGCGTCAACGGTGATCGACGGCTGAATCCTGCTTCCACTCGCGGCCGGGGTCGCAGTGTCGCCGGTGGCCGACGTGCCGCTACAGGCACTGAGCAGAATTCCCACGGTCCCCATTGCGAGTGCCGCGATGGTGAAACGACTTCTGGTCACGTGTGTCTCCATTCGAAGAAATCGGGTCCAGGTCAGCGTCAGGTGTCCGACCGGTTGAAGAATTTCGACGAGTCTTTCCGTGCGGAGTCCCGGAGCGGAAAGGTCATTGCGGCGATTGTTGTCCCCGCCCGCATCACTCGTCCTGATCCGATTGGACTAGGATCTGGCTATGGCTTTGTCCGATCACCCAAGCGGTGAGATCGTCGCCGACGCACCGGCCACCACGGTCCGGCACCTCGTCGCGACCATCGGATCGCCGGTCCTGCAGGTACTGACCGCGCCACGAGGACTGGAACAGACGGTTCGAGGGACCGTCCTGCACGACCCCCACGACCCCCTGCCGTCCGGCGTGGACCAGCTCCTGTTGCTGCCAGGGCTTCAGGGCGACCAAGCGGGCGCCGCCGAGCTCGTACGGGAGGCCGCCCACCGCGGATACTGCGCGATGGTCCTCAAGCTCAGGGGGACGGATACCAGCGCCCTCGTCGCGGAATCGTCGGCCGGCGGCCTCACCCTGCTCGCCGCGGCGGACGAGGTCTCCTGGCGCCACCTCGACGCGCTGCTGCTCTCCGCCCTGGGTTCCCAGGGGGGCGGGGGCGACCCGAAGGCCGGATCCGGGGACGGACTGTTCATCCTGGCGAACGCCGCCAGCGCCGTCATCGGCGGATCTGTTGCCATCGAGGACCTGGACCGGCGCGTGATGGCCTATTCGTCATCGCCGGACCAGCGCATCGACGCCCTGCGGCGCGAAGGAATTCTGAGCCGCCGTGTCCCGGAGATCGATCACAACCTCGAGCGGTATCGGGTCGTGCTCGGTTCGGACAAGGTCGTGCGCTTTCCCGATGCGCTCGGAGCGCTGCCCCGCGCGGCCATAGCCATCAGGGCCGGGACCCAGCCGCTCGGCACTATTTGGGCCATCGAAAGCACCGACGGCCTCGGCGGAGACGGTGAACAGGCGCTGGTCGATTGTGCACGCCTGGCCAGTCTGCACATTCTTCGCAGCCGCAATGCAAATGAACTGGAGCTTCAAAAACGCGAGAGCGCGCTGCTCGGGGCACTGGAAGGATCCTGGGCGGCTCACGAAACAGTCTTTCGTCTTTCCATTCCGTCAGGAGTCGACCTCGGGCTCCTCGGATTCGCCGCGACAACCGACGCGACGGGTTCTGTGGCTTTGACCGCTTACCTCAGCCACGCGCTGTCCCGCTACATCGTCCCCTTCCGCCCGGACGCGAGTATTGCCACGACGTCCCGTGCGGTCTACGTCCTGTTGCCGGGCGGTGGATCACAGGCTGCGAGGCGGATCGCGAGAGACGCGCTCACCGCGATCCGCGGGGCTTTCGGTGACAGCGTCCGCGCAGCGGTCGCCTCCACGGAAACGGATCCGGCGGCCCTGCCGGCCATGCGCCGGGAGATCGACGACATCCTGCGCGTGACGACAGCCCACGCCGACGCACCGCCGGTGGCCGGGCTGACCGACGTACACGCGCGGCTCCTGCTGGCTCGCGTTGCCGACGAGCTCAGCCGCGAACCGCGCTTGGGGCATCCCGCTGTCGCCGCGATGGCCGCCCACGATGCCGAGCACGGTACGGACTTCGTCGTGTCGGTCCTCGCATGGCTCGACGCGGTGGGCAACGTCGCCGAAGCCGCGACCCGGCTGGGTGTGCACTCCAACACCCTGCGCTACCGGCTGCGCCGGACCGCCGAACTCTTCGACATCTCACTGGACGATGCCGACGACAGGCTCTCGCTGTGGCTGCAGCTACGCCTCGTCCACCGCTGAGCCCGCTCATGGGCGCTGTCACGTTGGTTGACTGGGTGGGATGACCTTCTGGTCGATCGTGATGACCATCCGCTTCGCGATCTGCGAAGTTGCGTCGGGCGAGGCCTTCGTGGGGGACCCTGATCGAATACCTACCTTGCCTGCATCCGCGATCAGCTGGCTGTAGCACGTGGGGTCATTGCCATGGAGGCGTCGGTGTAGATCTCCGCGGTCCGGGTCGCCGAGCCGGGCAACTCCTTCTTCTTCGCCGAGAACACCATCTGCGGCTTCGTCTGGGCCGGTGACCACGGCTTCAAGGTCACCAACAACAGCTATTACACGGACCCGTGGCAGTTCAACTGCCCGGACAACATCGACCAGGCCGCCATCATCGAGGGCGTCAAGCGCGCCCAGGAGTACGCCGAGAGCAAGGGCTCCCTCCAGATCGCCGCCGCGGGCAACGAGAACTACGACCTCGCCCACAAGACGACCGACTCCGCGAGCCCGAACGACTCGACGCCGGTCACCCGCACCATCACCAACGCCTGCCTCGACATCCCGACCGAGCTGCCGGGCGTGGTCACGGTCGCGGCCAACGGCACGGGCGTCACCAAGGCCTCGTTCTCCAACTACGGGCAGGGCGTCATCGACGTCGCGGCGCCGGGCAGCAACGTGTACTCCACCGTCCCCGGCGGCGGCTACGGCAGCAAGAGCGGCACCTCGATGGCTACCCCGCACGTGGTCGGCGTGGCGGCACTCATCGCCGGCGCCGACCCGGGCATCACCCCGGCGCAGATCCGCGCCAAGCTGGCCGCCCAGGCCAACGACATCACCTGCCCCTCGGACAGCCGCTGCACGGGCACGACGGCCAACAACTCGTTCTTCGGCGAAGGACAGGTCGACGCCCTCAAGGCCGTGGGGACCACCCCGCCGCCCGGCAAGTACTTCGAGAACCTCGCGGACTTCGCCGTCAACGACAACGCGACCGTGGAGAGCCCGATCGCCGTCACCGGCGTGACCGGCAACGCCCCGGCCACCCTCAAGGTGGGTGTGGACATCAAGCACACCTACATCGGTGACCTGAAGGTCGACCTGGTGGCGCCGGACGGCACCGTCTACAAGCTGCACAACCACGCCGGCGGCAGCGCCGACAACATCGCCCAGACCTACACGGTGAACGCCTCCTCGGAGATCGCGAACGGCACCTGGAAGCTGCGCGTCAACGACAACGCCGCCTCCGACACAGGCAAGATCGACGCCTGGAACCTGACCTTCTAGTAGGACTCCGTTAAGTTGCTCTGGCTCTTGGGTTCTGGCTGGTGGTGGATGTTCTGGGCAGGGGGCGGTGGCAGGTGGTGCAGGTGCCGGTCCAGCAGTTCAGCAGGTCCTGGATGGTGTCGAGGATCTGGTAGAGGGTGAGTCCGCTGTATCGGCTTTTGGGGCCAGGCGCTGTTCGGTGAGGAACGCGTGGGCGGCGGTGACCAGGGTGACGTGGTGGTGCCAGCCGGTCCAGGAACGTCCTTCGAAGTGGTCCAGGCCGAGGCCGTGTTTGAGTTCCCGGTAGTCGTGTTCTATGCGCCAGCGGATCTTGGCCAGGCGGACCAGTTCAGCGTGCGGGGTGTCGGCCGGCAGGTTCGACAGCCAGTAATCGGTGGGTGCTTCGGCGCCTTCGGGCCATTCGACCAGCAGCGTGACGTCGGGCAGGACACCGTCCCACAAACCCTCCTGCGCGGTGGCGGCGGCCTGGGCAAGGCGGCGGGACCGGACACCGGCCGGCCGCACGCGCAGCGCCAGAAAGCGCGAGCGCATCGGCCCGCGTGAGCCTTCACGCCAGGTCACCTCGGTGAAGGCCTGCCGCCCCTGGTCCGCCGCGAGCGCGGCCACCGGGGACGGCTTGTCGCGGTAGCGGGGCTGAGGCTTGCGGCCGTTGCCGGACCAGGGCGGGGCAGCGGGCACCGCATCGTGCGGGTGGACGGTCACGTCCGAGCGGATCGCCACCACGTAGCCGATGTTCCGACGTTCCAGCCCGTCGCGGAAGTCGGCGTTCTGCCCGTAGCCGGCGTCGGCCACCACCGCCGGCGGCACCAGCCCCCACCCGGCCAGCTCGTCGAAGACGTCCAGGGCCAGGCGCCACTTCTCCCGGTGCCCGACCTCCTCAGGAACCCCCGTCCTGCGTCGGCGGACCGGATCATCCGCCCACTCCCGGGGCACGAACAGGCGCCACTGCAGCGGACAGGACGCGGTGTCGGAGACCGCGTGCACGCTGACCGCGACCTGACAGTTGGCCTGCTTGCCCAAAGCCCCGCAGTACTGGTGAGCGACAGCGACCGACATCTTCCCGTCCTTGGGAAACGACACATCGTCGACCGCCCAGGCATCCGGGCCGATTCTCGGCACCATCCGTTCCGCGATCCGCCGCCGCACCGGCACGGGATCCCAGGTCGACTGGTTCACGAACTGCTGCAGGTTCTGCTCGTTGCCGTCCGGCAGCCGCGAGGCCATGGCCTGGATGGACTTGCGGCGACCGTCCACCATCAGTCCCCGCAGATAGCAGTCACTCTTGGCCCGCTGATCCTTGCGCGGCACCGACGCGAACACATCGGCCACGAACAACGCCAACTTCGCCCGGGCACGGTTCACTTCATGTGCATCCACACACCCACCATGCCCCCAAACAGCACCGCGAGACAGACCTAACGGAGTCCTACTAGCGCAGGGCCCGGCAACGCCCGCGTACAGCACGCACTGCGCCGGCGACAGCTCCCCGCCCGCGGTGTACGCCGCGGTCGGGGCCACCATGCCGGAGGCGTCCAGAAAGGCCGCGGGCGGCCTGGGCCGGTGTCCAGCCCACCGTGCGCCTCCCTGAGGAGCTGCAGGGCCGTGTCCACGCTGACCGGCCGGGCTGACCCTGACCCGGGGCACACTGGAGATCGTGTACGTCTGGTCGGAGATCGAGCGGATCGCCGTGGTGGCCTGGCCCCCGGCCAGGCATGGCTGCGGACGTCTGCCAGGGTCCCGGGCGGGCTGCGCATCCGCACCCTGGAGCACTGGGAATCGATGACTCACCGGAAGACCTTGACCAGGCCATAGTCCGCTACGCCGGCCGCCGCCACACCCGTATGGCACAGCTTCGTCAGACGGCTCCGGCATTGTCGCTGGCGGTGGTCCGTGCCGAGCTGCCCCGGATCGCTGCGGCACGACAGGCGTCCGATCCCCACCTCCACTATCTCGACGGACGCGAACTGCTCGGCCCCGACGAGGCAGAGGACCTGGCCGACGGCCTTCACCCCACCGCCGCCGCATACCGTCACATGGGCAAGCGCTTCGCAGCCCACGCCTTCGCGACCGACGGTCCCTTCCGCTGAGTGAGCCGGGCTCCACACCCCGCACCAGGTGTGGAGCTTCCACGTAGGCAGGCAGGGCAGGTTCCCCGCCCGGCCGCGGTAATCCCGTACGCGCGAAGGTCCGTCCGAACCACGCGGGGCGCGGTCCGGCTCGCACCTGGTCAACCCATGGCGGATCTGTGCCGCGAACCCGGCCGTGCGACTCACAGCCGAATGATCACGAGGGCCGCGTCGTCGGTGGCACGGCCGGAAGGCAGGAGGTCGTGGAGGAGGGCGTCGGCGAGGGATTCCGGAGTGGACCGGCGGTGGCGGGCGAGGGCGTCGGCCAGACGAGCGAGGCTGAGGTCGATGTCCTCGTCACGACGCTCGATCAGTCCGTCCGTGTAGAGGACGAGGATGTCGCCCTCGGTGAAGCCGAGGGTGGCCTCGGGGCGGAGGGTGTGTTCCGGGCGGGCGCCGAGCGGCGGATCGGTGGCCTGGTCGAGGAAGGAGACCGTGCCGTCGCGGCACAGCAGTGCGGGCGGCAGATGGCCCGCGCTGCTGTAGGTGATCGTGTGGGATTCCCAGTCGATGCAGGTCTGCACGGCGGTGGTGTTCTCGGCGCCGTCCACGGAGCGTGCGTACAGGCCGAGCGCGTCCAGCGCCTGGGCGGGGCCGTCCGCCACCAGGGACGCGGCGCTCAGCGCGCTGCGGAGCTTGCCCATGACGCCGGCGGCGGCCAGACCGTGGCCGACCACGTCACCGACGGCGATGCCGATGCGGTCGGCTCCGGACAGGCCGACGAGGTCGTACCAGTCGCCGCACACGTTCAGCGCGTCGGTCGCCGGCTGGTAGCGCACGGCCGCACGGTGGTCGCCGAGCGGGTGGGGCGCGGGCAGCATCGCCTTCTGCAGGGCGAGCGCGACCTCCCGTTCATGGGCGTGCGCCTCGCGCAGCCGTTCGTTGACATCCTGCAGCTCACGGGCGCGGGTGTACAGCTCGGCCTCCATCACCCGGGTCCCGTCGCCGGGGGCGCGCTCGCGGGCCCGGATCAGCTCGGTGACCTCCTCCACCTTGTGGATCAGCAGCACCACCTTGCCGTCGGGGCCGAGGACCGGCGCGTTCACCGGGCTCCAGTACCGCTCCTCCCACTCCCCCGGCCGCTGCGCCGACTCCACGTCGTAGCGCTGCAGCGCCATCGCGTCCCGCTCGCCGCTGCGCACCACCCGGTTGAGGGAGGCCGCCAGGTTCCGCATCCCGTTCGCGGACGGGTCGGTGGGGTTGTCGGGGAACACGTCGAAGAGGTACCGACCGACCACCTGCTCGCGGGTGCGGCCCGACATCCGCAGAAACTCCTCGTTCGCGTCCGCGTACACCAGCTCGGGTGTCAGCAACGCCACCATGCCCGGCAGCGCCTGGAACACCGCCGCGTAGTCGATCGCCGTATCCTCCATGGTCGCCGCCTCAGCGTCGGTCGCCTTCCTGTGATCTCCACCATAGGAGCCGAAAGCCGTCGGAGCGCGGTCCTGTACAGCGGAAACAGGCTGGTCACGCACGGTTGTGAGCTATGAGACGCAGCGTCGCGGGTTTCGCGGGATCCTATCGGGTCGAAACGGGTCTCGGCTGAAGCGGTCGTCGACGGTCTCCAGGGCGCTGGCCTCGGTAGGGGAGGCCGCCGCGCCCCGCTTGACCTCGCGGTCCCGCAGGGAGCCCACGCCGTACGTGTCCTCGCGGCTGGACAACTCCGCCGCTTCGCGCGGGTAGGGGCCGATGTCGATTCCCGCCTGCCGCACGTCCTCGCACAGGTCGCGCAGTGCGAGGAGTTCGTCACGGGTGTCGGAGCCCTGGTCGACGGCGGACATGGGGAGCAGCCTCAGAGAGCCGCGTTCACCAGAGCGACCCGCTCCTCGATCCCGATCAACCACTCCACCAGGTCCCCCCTCATGGACCGAACCGAGCCGGGCCCGGCCGGCCACCCCGCCCACCGGACGACAGGGCACCCGGCCGGTGTCGAAGGAGTAGGAGGCGCTGACGACGGCTCGGAGGCTCAGCAGGGCTGTCGCCACACCCCGAGTTCCAGTCGCTTCACCATGGAGGACAGCTTCAGCCGGCGGGACTCGGCGCAGAAGCCGCTCCGGGGTTCCGTGTACTCCACGTGGAACACGGCCTTGCCTGCCTCGATGAAGGGGGTGAGGCGCCCGCATTCGTCGTACTGCGCGCACTCCTCGTTGACGGCGAAGTCGAAGTCCGCCACCAGCTGGGGGATCTGGGGCAGGTCGTTCTTCAGCCCCACCGACAGGCCGCGTTCATGGGCGATGTCCGCGATCATGCGGTTGTACGTCAACTGGTCCCGCGCGGTGAGCGGGAAGCCGGTGTCGTTGCCGTAGCCCTCCACCAGGTCGGGCTCCACCGCGTCGAAGCCCTTGTCGCGGCACATGTCGAAACGGCGTTCCATGAGGGGCCGCAGCACGTCGGACTGGCGGATGTCCAGCCACCGCTCCCCCGCCCAGCCGTTCTCCTCGCCGAGCAGCGACCGCGGGAAGGCGTCCTTGTCGGGCCGGAAGTCCTCCCAGGCGCCGACGTTGATGTAGCAGATGACCTTCCGGCCGTCCCGGTGCAGCCGGGCCACGTCCGCCGCGGAACTCTCGAAGCCGTCGATGTCGTAGACCGGCACGTCCGCCGACGGGTCGACCTTCCCGTCCAGCTGCCACTGCCACGCGAGTCCGGGGCGGGGTTTCCACCGGTCCTTCGCGGAACTCGGCGAGGGCGCGGGCGAGTTGGCCGACCGGTCCCCGCCGCCGTCCCCCGTGCAGCCTGTCAGCGTCGAAGCCGTCAGCACGGCCAGAACCGTCAGCGGGGCCAGGTGCGCGAGCGTCGGCCTCCTCATCGGTCCGTCCCGGTGAGGGCGGGGGTCAATCGCCCCCAGGGGTTGGGTGGTTCGCCGGTCACCGGGCCGCAGACCGCGGCGCCTCGGTCGTGTGCGGTGCGGACGGCGAGGGGTACGAGCGCCTCGGGGACGCCGTAGACGAGGTGGCAGAGCCGCTCGGGGGGATGCCGGGCGGCCCAGGTGGGTCTGCTGAACGCCGACACGTACGTCGACCAGTGGCCCTCGAAGGTGACGGTCAGGTCGGCGAGGCGGGCGTACCCCGGGGCCGGATGGACCCCGGGGTTGAGGACGACGGTCCCGGCGCCGAGCCGGCGTACGGTCCGGACGAGCCGACGGCAGTCGGGCAGACCGTCCGGGGTGGCCGTCACCTGGTCGAGGAAGCAGCCGTCGGCCGCGTACCACTCCTGGTGACGGCGTACGTCGTCGGCGATCTCGGCGTGGTCGCGCACCCCGTAGTCGGTGTCGACGTAGCCGAGCAGCCGGGCCCCGGCCGCGCGGAGCGCCCCGGCCGCGGCGGTGAACGCGGGGTCGGGGCCGTCGCCGGGGCCGTTCGCCGGGTTGAGGACGACGCCGTACGTGCGGGTCGCGGCCCGGATCAGGCGGTGCCAGGCGCCCGGGTCCTCGGCCGGATGGACGTACAGCGGGATCAACAGACTCACGGTGTACGGTCACCCTTCTCTCCGCCCCCGCCGACCTTGCCACCCCCGCCGCTCTCCCACAGCGCGGTGAGCGCGTCGTCGAGGGTGTGGACCGGGCGCCAGCCGAGCGCCGCCTCGGCGGCGGTGATGTCGGAGCACTGCCACGACACGTCCGCCGAGCGAACCGATCCGACCACTTCGGCGGAGCCGGGCGGCTCCGCCGCGTCGGCCGCGTCGGCCGCACGAGAAAACGCGGGAGAAGCCGCACGAGAAGCCGCAGGGGACGTCGCCGGATCGGTCGCACCCGTCGAGTCGGCCGGTCCTGTCCCTGCGCTCGCCCCCGTGCCCGCCGGGTTCTCCGTGATCCGTCCCCGGAAGCCGGCCTTGTCGGCCAGGCCCCGGACCACCTCGCGGACCGGGACGGCCCGGCCGCCACCGATGTTGAGGATGGGCGGCAGGGGGCCGGGGGCGGTGGCCGCGAGGGAGACCGCTCGGGCGACGTCGCGTACGTCGACGAAGTCGCGGTGGGCGGAGAGGTCGCCGAGGGGGAGCACGGCGTCGGGGTCGGGGCCTGCCGTGCGGAGCAGGCCGGCGATACGGCCGGGGAGGCCGGTGGGCGGTGCCCCGGGGCCGACGGGATTGCCGACCCGCAGGACCACCGCGTCCAGGCCGGAGGTGGTCACGGCGACCGTGCCCGCGAGCTTGGTCGCGCCGTAGGGGGCGAGCGGGCGGGTGGCCGCCGATTCCGTCACCCGGACGTCCGGGACGCCGGGGCCGTACTCGGCGGCCGAGCCCAGGTGCACCAGTCGTGCGCCGGGGGCAGCCTCGCGCAGCGCGGCGCACAGGACCGCGGGGCCCCGGGCGTTGACCTCGGCGAGGGTGACGGGGTCGCCGCCGGTCGCGCCCGCGCAGTTGATCACGGTGTCGGGCGCGGCCGACGCCAGGGTCTTCGCCAGTTCCTCACGGCGAACGGTGGCGAGGTCGATGGCGTGCTCGGCGGTGGGCGCGCGGCCGCCGCCGAGGACCAGCACGCCCGGCAGGGCACGCAGCCCCTCGACGACGTGGGTGCCCAGATAGCCGGTGGAACCCAGGACGAGAATGCGCATGTGGTGCTCAGGCTCCCTTGAGCAGAAGCGACTTGCGGGTGGTGAACTCGGCGTTGGCCCGGTCGTAGTCGTCGGGGCGGCCGATGTCCAGCCAGTATCCGTCGAAGTCGTAGGCGTGCGGCTGGTTCTGAGCCTCTATCAGGTCAAGGACCAACTCGTCGAAGCCCAGGGGCAGTCCGGGGGTGTAGCCGTCGAGGGTCGCGCGGGTGACACCGTAGACGCCCATGGAGACGCGGTAGTCCATGCTGGGCTTCTCGGTGAAGGCGACGACCTTGGCGTCGTGGGTGGTCAGCACGCCGAAGTCGATGTGGACCTTGCGGGCGTAGGTGGCGATGGTGAGCGGCGCCCCGGACTCGCGGTGGTGGTGCAGGACATCGGCGTAGTCGAGGTCGGTGAGGATGTCGCCGTTCATGACGAGGAACGTCTCGGGCAGCCGGTCGCGCAGGTTCAGCAGCGGGCCCATGGTGCCGAGGGGGCTCTCCTCCGTGGCGTAGTCGACGGTCAGGCCCCACTGGGAGCCGTCGCCGACGTAGGCGCGGATGATCTCGCCGAGGTGGCCGATGGCGATGGTGACGTGGGTGAAGCCGGCCGTGGAGAGCTGGCGCAGCACGATCTCCAGGATGGCGTGCTGGTCGCCGATGGGGACGAGCGGCTTCGGCAGCGCGGTCGTGTAGGGCCGCAGCCGGACGCCCTTGCCTCCCGCCAGGATCACTGCGTGCATGTGCTCCTCCTTCGTGGACTTCGCGGACTTCGTGAACTTCGTTGGCTTTGTTTGCTTCGTTGGCTTTGTTTGCTTCGTTGGATTCGTGGACTTCGTGGATGCGCGGGGACGTGCCGGGCGGGGGTCAGATGTTGTAGATGCCCGTCTTGTAGCGGGCGAGGTTGGCCGGGTCGCGGAAGAACTCCACGGTGTGCGCGAGGCCTTCCTCCAGCGTGTGGGCGGGCTGCCAGCGGGTCGCGGCGGTGAGCCTGCTCGCGTCCGCGACGAGCCGCATGACCTCGGAGCCCGCGGGCCGGATGCGTGCCTCGTCCTCGCGTACGTCCAGTTCGCTCTCCATGACCTTGCCGATCAGCGCGACGAGGTCGCCGACGGAGATCTCGCCGCCGGTGCCGGCGTTGAAGGTGCGGCCCACGACCTGTTCGGCGGGTGCGGTGCCGACGGCCAGGAAGGCCTGCGCGGTGTCCTTGACGAAGGTGAAGTCCCGGGTGGGGCGCAGGTCGCCGAGGGTGATGGTCCGCTCCCCCGCCGCGACCTGGCCGATCACCGTGGGGATCACCGCGCGCATCGACTGGCGGGGCCCGAAGGTGTTGAACGGTCTCAGGGTCACCACGGGGGTGTCGAAGCTCGCGTGGTAGCTGTCGGCCAGCCGGTCCCCGCCCGCCTTCGAAGCGGCGTACGGGGACTGGGTGTTGATGGGATGGTCCTCGGTGATCGGCACGGTCCGGGCGGTGCCGTAGGTCTCGCTGGTGGAGGTGTGGACGAGTCGTGGTGTGCCGAGGGAGCGGACGGCCTCCAGGACGTTGAGGGTGCCGGTGACGTTGGTGTCCACGTAGCTGTGAGGAGCCTGGTAGGAGTACGGGATCGCGATGAGGGCGGCGAGGTGGTAGGCGGTGTCGGCGCCGTCGAGGAGGCCACGGACCGAGCCGGGGTCGCGGACGTCGCCGAGGACGATGTCCACCTGGTCCAGGACGTCCGGGTGCAGGGTCTCCAGCCAGCCGTAGGAGGAGAAGGAGTTGTACTGGGCCATGGCCCGGACCCGGTGGCCGGAGGCGACCAGCGCCTCGGTCAGGTGAGAGCCGATGAAGCCCTCGGCTCCGGTGACGGCGGCGAGCGGTGCGGAGGTCAACTGGTGTGTCCTTCCGGTCGGTCGGATGTGAGGGGTGGGACGTGGGACGTGGGGCGTGCGCGGTGGTCGTGGGTGAGCGCGGGGCTCAGGCGTGCGGCGCGGGCCGGCCCAGCAGCCGCAGCGCGCACGCCGACAGACAGAGCGCGGCGGCGGCGCTGCACAGGGGCAGCGCCAGGTCGCCGGGTGGCAGACGCAGCAGGGTGACCGCACCGGCGCCGCCCGCCGCCGCGAGGCAGATCGCGGCCGACGGCCAGGCCGCCCCGAACGCCTGGAGCAGCAGCGCGGTCCACAGGACGGCCGCGAGCAGGAGCAGGGGGGCCGGGTCGGCGTCGGTGAGCAGGGCCGCGGGCAGCAGCGGCGCCAGGTAGGCGAGCAGGCAGAGGCCGAGGATCCCGGCCGAGCGCAGCAGGAACCCGGCGGGCGTCGCGACGGCGCGCAGGGCGGCGACCGACAGCCCCCGGTAGCGGTACAGCAGCCACTCCGCCGGGCCCATGCTGACGGTGAGCACGATCACCGCGTACGGCTCCTCCCGGCCCTCCAGCAGTACCAGCACGCCGGCGGCCAGGCCGAAGAGGCCGTACGGCAGGGACCACAGCAGACGCGGACGGCCGGCGCCGGGCACGGCCGGGACGGCGCGGGCGGCCCACAGGGTCCGGCCGGTGACGGCGAGCGTGGCGCACAGGGCGAGGAGCGGCAGTCCGGCCCGCAGCCACGGGCCCGGTTCCCACCAGGGCAGGACGGCGGCGCCGACGATCAACGGGCTGAGCGCGGCGAGCAGTTGACGCTCCCTGCCCAGGACCAGCAGGACACCCGCCGCCGCGAGGTACGCGGACTGCGCGGCGGCCACCAGGGTCACCGGGCCGCCCTCGGCGGGCAGCGCCGCGATCGCCGTGGCCACCGCCGCTCCGACGGGCGCGCCGGTCAGGAGCGTACGGCCCGCTTCGTGCCGCCCGGTCGCCATCCGCAGATGGGCGCGGTGGCCGAGGGCCTGGCCCCAGGCCCAGGAGACGAGTCCCGCCACGACGAGGGCCGGGGCGTGTGCTCCGGGGTTCCACAGCGGTGCGGTCAGCAGATAGGCGAGTCCCGGCAGGGCGAAGAGCACGCCTCGCAGGAGACAGCGCACGGTGTCCGGGCGCCAGGGGTCGGCGCTCGGCGCGGGTTCGGGGAACGTCCGTGGCACCCGTTCGTAGAGGGCCGCGGCGAGCGAGAACAGGTTCGGGTGACCGTACCGTTCCTTGATCAGGGAGGCGGTCAGGCCCTCCGCCTCCAACAGGGCGGCCACCTCGTACGGGTGGACGGCCGGGCCGACGCGGTCGGCGAGTTCGGCGGCGAGTTCGCTGACCGCCTCCTCGTCCGGGCCCCGCCGCGGCAGCCGGATGGCGAGTGTCGTGTCGTCGCCGAGGGCCCAGCTGGGGCGTCGGCGCGGGCGGCGCCGGTCGGCCAGCCGGATGGCGAGGGTGTCCTGTTCGACACCGCCGGGTTCGAGGGACATGGGCCCGCTCATCCGGCCACCGTGCTGATCGGGGTCGGTGCCGCCGCCGGGAGCGAGCCGATCGTCGACTGCCTGTCCAGCGTGGGCAGTTCGAGGTAGATGGACCGGAAGGTGTCGATGGTCTGGCGGAGGGTGAACTGCTCGATCACCCGCAGGCGCGCCGCCTCCCCCATCGCCCGGCGGCGCGCGGGGTCGCCCAGCAGTTCCAGCGCGGCCTTCGCCATCGCCTCCGGGTCGCGTGGCGGCACCACGAGACCGGTGTCGCCGACGGCCTCGCGCACGCCGCCCACGTCGGTGGAGACGGTGGCCCGCCCGCACGACATGGCCTCGATGAGGGTGAACGGGAAGCCTTCGCTGATGCTGGAGAGCATCACGACGTTGCCGGCCGCGTAGGCGTCCTTGATGTCGTCGACGCGTCCCTCGAAGGTGACGGCGTCCCCGTGCCCGAGCTCGGTGGCCAGGGCCTCGCAGCGCTCCCGGTAGGCCTCACCACCGCGCGGTGTCCCGCCGAACAACCGCAGCCGGACGCCCGGGAGTCGGGCCTTGACGAGGGCGAACGCCCGGATGAGGGTCTCCAGGTCCTTGATGGGGTCGACGCGGCCCGCCCAGCTGAGGGTGAGCGCCTCCGGCTCGGGCCCGGCGGGCGGGAAGGCGGCGGGGTCGACGCCGTTGTAGACCGTACGGATGGACTCGGGGTCGGCGCCGCCCTGTTCCTCCCAGAGCCGGTTGTAGCGGTTGCCCGGGGTGATCAGGGCGGCCCGGCGATAGGTCTCCTCCGCGAGGAGGCGGAAGAAGCCGAGGACGACGGCCTTGACCGGCCAGCGGTAGGGGGCGGTGCGGTAGCCGAGGTAGCGCTCGCGCAGATAGACGCCGTGTTCGGTCAACAGCAGCGGGACGCCGTGCCGTTCGAGGGCGGCGAGGCCCGGGAGGACGGCGACGCCGCCGCTGACCGCGTGCGCGACGCCGGTCTCGGGCGGCGGTGAGGCCAGCGGGCGAAGGGCGTGTTCGAGCAGGGAGGTCGCGGTGAGTGCGTCGTGCAGGGTGGGGCGGGCCTCCCGCACGGCCAGGCCCGGGCGGTTCCAGACGGCGGTCAGCAGGGTGATCGCCCGGTCCGAGCGCAGGAAGGGGCTCAGTGTTCCGTCCGCCGCGGCCCGTGCCATCGCGTACAGGGCGGGCGCGAATTCGTCCTCGGCCCGCGGATCGAGCAGCGCGGTCAGGAACCGCTCGTAGGCGGTGGCGAGTCGACGGCGGGCGCGGCCCCGGGGCGGGCGGCCCTCCGGCGGGTCGCCCCACATGGGGACGGACAGCACGCGGGAGACGTGGGCGGGCAGGTCCCAGACGACGGGTTCGCGTCCGGTGCCGGTGACGGCGATGACGTCGAAGTCGAGGTCGGGCATGCCCTGGACGAGTTGGTCGCACCAGACGCTCACGCCGCCGTGGCTGTGGGGATAGGTGCCTTCGGTGAGGAGGGTGACGCGCGCCGCGCCGAGTCGGCGCGCGTCGTGAGGAACAGGCATCGGTGTGCTCCACGGCCGTGGTGTGGGGTGGTTCCCTGCCGTCGCGGCCACCGGTGGGCGGTCCGGAACGACTTGTGGGCGGGCGCCGCGGGTCAGTTGTCCGCGGAGTACGGCACCCTCTCGCTCACGCCCGCGGGGACGCGGGTGTCCGGTGCGGGCTCCGTGGCCTCGACGGACTCGGTGGTGACGGCGTCCGGGGCGCCGGCGGACGTCGGCAGGGCGAGGGCGAGGGGGGCGCCCGCGGAGGGGGTCCAGCCGGAGACGGCGCCGGCGTAGGCGTCGCCGAAGGCGGAGCCGGCGAGGGTGGTGCCGGTGGGCGTGGTCGCGGTGACCGCCAGTCCGTCCGTTGCCTCGACGGTCACGGTGTCGCCGATGCGGTAGGCGGTGACCTCGCCGGCCTGGAGGGCGGCCCGCCAGGCGGCCCTGCGCCGCAGTTCGGCGCCGATGTCCTTCATCCTCAGGTTGACCACGGGGGTGTTCTCGGCGAACAGCGCCGCGTAGCCGTCGAGGACGCCGCTGAGCACCGGGTAGGCGATGCGGTCCTCGGCCAGGTTCGACTGGTGGATGAAGTGCGGCTTCGGGTCGTTGGCCAGGACGTGTCCGAGGGCGATCCGCTTCTCCAGCGGCACGATGACCTCTTCGTATCCGGTGGCCGTGTCCAGGGGTGCCGACAGGCAGGTGGTGGTGGCCGGGTTGTCCTCGCAGATGCCGCTGCCGCCCTGGGCGCGGCTGGTGTAGATCCAGTTGTACTCGTCGACCTGCTCGGCCGCCCTGCCCGCGTTGTAGAAGACGTTCATCGGGTAGCGGGGGACGGTCGTGGCGGGGCCGACCGGGCGCTGGGCGGGCTCGCGGGAGTTGTCGGAGCCGAGCCAGGTGATGTCGTTGTCGTCGAGGGCGAGCGCCAGGTTGGGGTTGTCCTCGGGCTGCTGCGGCAGCACCTTCATGCCGGAGTGCTCACCGGTGACCAACTCGTCGTTCTCCAGGGGGAGTCCGGCCGTCTCGCCCCAGACCCGGTTGGTGGCTGTCTCGTCGGAGATGTCGTTGCGGCTCACCCATCGGGTGGAGCCGTCGGCGTTGGTCGCGCATCTCCAGGGGACCACGGTGGTGTCCTGGACGCAGCCGAGGAAGGGGTGCGAGTAGGTGTGGTTGATCCAGCGGAACCGGTTGCGGTCCGCGATCAGCCGGTCGGTGAGCGCGTCGTCGCCGTTGTTGTCCTCGCGGTGGTCGACGCTGCCGGCGCCGTTGTACGCGAGGTCGAGGGTGAAGCCCTTGTCGGTCTGCCAGGCGGTGGCGTGGCCGACGTCGTCCGGGTTCATGCGGATGGGGTCGGGCTCGACGGTCGGGTCGGCGCAGTCGACGTCGCCGGGCGTGCAGTTGAGCTCGGTGTTCCAGCGGTCGTCGGCGGCGAACACGTCGTCGACGTGCACGGCGAAGTAGTTCCGCGAGGCGCCCAGGTGCACCCCGCCCGTCATCCACTCCACGATGCCGCGGGCCAGCAGCCGGAACTGCTGCTGGTACTGGTTGTAGACGAAGGTGACGACGAGTTCGCGCCGCCCGTCGTGCCGGTACTCGCCCACCAGCGTGCCCCGCGTCGCCTGGCCGGGTATCGCCGCCTCGACATAGGGAGTGAAGTCGGCTCCCGTCACGGGCTTGGACAGGTAGGCGTAACTCTCGCCGACGGCCGGGTCGTTGTCCTCGAAGGGCACCGCGCCGTCGAGGTAGCCGAAGGGGCCCGTCCTCCCGGCGTCGGTCACCTGGGCCTCGGCGCCGTCGATGCTGCCGGAGTAGCCGCCGTGGACCGGGTACTGCAAACCGGCTTCTGGACGCGCGTAGGTGTAGGCGTCGACCTGGGGGATCGCGTACGTCTGCTCGTACGCCGCGAGGGCCGTCATCTCGGTGGAACCGGCCGGGAACGGGTTGTCGTTGGGCAGCACGACGGCCTGGAACCTGGCGCGTGGGCGGCCGTCGACGGTGTCCGCGAGGAAGCCGGCGTCGATCACGGGCCGGTCGGAGCTCGTCAGGTCGATCTCGGTGTACGGCGTGCCGGCCGCGGTCAGTTCGGCGGCGATCGCGTCGGTGGCCGGGCCACCGTCGCTCACCACCAGAACCCGCAGGTCGACACGGGGTGCGGTGTCGTCGGCCCGGGCCGGTCCGGCCGGCAGGCCGAGCGCGGTGATGAGCGCGCCCACCGTGAGCACGGTGGTGCGTGAAGTCCGCTTCATGCGGTGAAGTCCCCTCCCCGGGCAGGGGTGAGCACGCCTCTCCTGGAGCGGACGCACCCCCTTGCGTGACGCCGGCGTCCCCCTCCAGAACCCAGTCGTCGACGCATCCGTCGCGTCACATAGTGGTGTCTGTGTGTGGCTTTCGTGGTCATGCTGCGAAACATGACGGAAAAGTGCAGGTGTCCAACTGGGCGAACCTGGAACCGAATTGGTCGTTTTCTCATCCGCCGGTGAGCGTGGCGGGCGACGACCGCGAAGGCCCGGCGCGCTGGTCCGGGCCCCGCGAGGCGCACCGGCGGACCGCCCGGGTCCGCCGGCCCTGTCGCCAGTGGTCCAGACCATGACGGAAGCCTGATCGCAGATCATTTCAGGTCACTCCCGTCACGGCCGTCCATCTCCTCGGCGGCCGTCAGCCGCAGAGCACCCGGGTCTCGGGTGTGTACACCGGGCCGCCGCTGACGTTCGTACTGTCGCTGAACTCGGCGTAGAAGTACGAGTAGAAGCCGATGTTCCCGTTGCAGCCGGAGTCGGCGGCGACCTGGAGCGTCAGCGTGACGGTACGGCTCTGGCCGGGCGGGACGGTGGCGCCGTAGTTGGTGCCGAGGTTGGCGGGGCCGGTCCCGGAGCAGGGGGTGGCGCCGGCGGCCGTGGCGAGGCTGCAGCCGGTGAAGGAGTACTTCAGGTCCGGGCGTTGGTTGGTCAGCCAGGTGGGCTCGATGGTCTGGTAGATGAACCAGACGTCGTAGGTGTGGTTGTTCGTGATCGTCATCGACAGGTTCACCGTGCCGCCGGGCGTGGTGGTGGCGCTGTCGGTGGCGAACGTCAGCTCGGCGGGTGCCGCGGCGACCGCGCTCGCGCTGGGGGCCATACCGAACACGGCGAGGGCGAGGGCCAGGACGGCACCGAGGCCGAAGCGTCTCATCAGTGGTGATCGCATGGGCCGGGAGGCTAGGCATCCGGCGAGCGCACCGTCTGCCCCGACGGACACCGAACGGACGCCACTCGGCCGGAAGTGCATGCCACGTGAAGGCCGCGTGCCGGATCGGTGTCGACCACTCGGTGGCCCGCATAAGCGCACTGTAACGGCTGTGTGACGGGGGGTGCGAAGGGGAGCGGTGATGCCTGCCCGCCTCATGATGCGGACGGGGCCGCATTGGCGCGTATCGCACCGTGCGGGCCGCTCCCTCGTCGCCGCGTGGTGCGCGCTTTCTCGGCCATCCACCGATTTCCGGCCCCGCCCGACCGCGTGCCGCCCAGCCCTACGGCACCACGCCTCCCCCTGCCCTGCCTCCCGTTGCCCTCACGGGGCCGGAAGTCATCCGTGGAACCCCTCGCCCCGTTGATGCGTCGGCGCATCGCCTGTTCCATGGCCCTGCCCGGCGGTCGACCGCCGCCGGTTTTTCGATTCTTGGGGGAATGGGGGGACTGTGCGTCGGTCCACGACGAGCGGAAGAACCGGCTCGGGGAAAGCCGGTTCGGGGAGAGCCGTTTCAGGGAGAGCCGTTTCAGGGAGAGCCGTTTCGCGGAGGCAGGCAGGGTTGTCCAGGGCACGACCAAGCCGCATGTCCGGTGCGGCTGCTGCGCTGTTGGGCGTCGCCGCGCTCGTCGTCCCGGCGGTCCCCGCCGACGCGGCGACAGGGGGGACGACACCGCCGCCGCCCCCGGGAGAGCTGATCCCGGGACAACGGACGGCGACACCCGCGCTGGTGGAGGGCATCCGGGAGCCCGCCCCGGACGCCCCGAACGCGGTGGGCGCGGCCCGCGCCCACCTCGCCGAACAGCGGGGCCGCTACCGGATCGCGAACCCGGAACGGGACCTGGAACCGGCGGGGACCGTCACGACGGACGGCGGCCACGAGATCGTACGGCTCCGGCAGGAGCACCGGGGTGTACCGGTCCTGGGCGGGCAGTATGTCGTCCGCATGGAGAAGCGGGACGGCGAACGGGTCGTCACCGGCACCTCCGGCAGGTACTTCACCGGTCTGCGGACCGGCACCACCGCCGAGGTCGACGACGCGCTCGCCGTCGAACGGGCCGTGGACGCCGTGCGATCCGAGCTGGGCGCACAGGACTTCACCGCGTACGCGGAGGACGGCGCGGAGGACGCGACCCCGTTCACCGGAACCTCCCACGGCCTGGTCGTCCTGCCCACCGGCATGGGTGTGCTCACCCGGCACGTCACCGTGCGCGGCGAGCACCCCGCGGGCGGTGAACCGGTGCTGCGTGAGGTGTACGTCGACGCCGGGGCCGGCTATCCGGTCCTCCACTACAGCGGTATCAAGACGTTCGGCGCGCCCGGAACGGCCGCGGGAACAGCTCCGGGCACGGCCGCCCGGACGGCCGTCGAGGGGAACGCGGCCGACCGTCCCGCCCGGCGGGCCGACGCGGCGGGCTCCGGCGTCAAGCTGGACGGCCGGACCGTGGGCCTGGAGGTCACCCTCGACGAGACGCGTGGCGCCCACGTCCTGCGCGACCGGTCCCGGGCCGACCAGGAGACCGGCCGCCCCGTCCTCTCCACCTGGGACGCGCGCGGCAGGCAGGTCACCGACGTGGCCGGCCAATGGCCCGCCGACATGCAGGAGTTCGCCTCGCCCACCCCCGACTTCGGCGCGGAGGCGACCGAGGCGGGCGCGGTGGACGCGCACTGGGCGGCCGGGCAGGTGTACGACTGGTTCAAGGACAAACAGGGCCGGGACAGCCTCGACGGACGCGGCCTGTCGGTCGACTCCCTCGTGGGAGTGACGAATTACGGGCAGCCGTACGTCAACGCCTTCTGGGACGGCGCGAAGATGGTGTACGGCACCGGCGACGCCGAGTACCGCCCGCTCTCCGCAGGACTGGACGTCGTCGGCCACGAGATGACCCACGGCGTCATCGACCACTCCGCCGACCTCGTCTACGCCGGCCAGTCCGGCGCCCTGAACGAGGCGATCGCGGACTACTTCGGCAACGCCGTCGAGACGGACGTGTACGGCGTCCCCATGGACGACCCGGAGGCAGGGCTGCTGGGCGAACGGCTCTGCCGTACCAGGACACCGGGCGAGTGCGCCCTCCGCGACCTGAACGACGGGCGGACCACGGCCAAGTCCTTCCTCGGTGTGGGGTTCGGCACGGACAGCGGTGGCGTCCACCTCAACTCCACCATCTTCTCGGGTGCGTTGTGGGACATCCGCGAGGACCTCGGTGCCGAACTCACCGACAGGGTCGTGTACAAGGCGCTCACCGAGTACCTCACCCCGCTCGACGGGTTCACGCAGGGCCGGGACGCGGTGGTCGCCGCAGCCAGGGCGACGGGGGTCGACGGTCAGGATCTGAACGCCGTGGTGCGCGCGTTCAACGCCCATGGCATCGTGGCCAACTGGGAGCTCGCCCTGGGCGTCGACTCCGACCTGCTCCTCGAACGGGTCAACACCAGCGACTCCCGCCTGGGCGCGGGCGGTGACTGGTGGGTGGCCTCGTCCTCGAACGAGGCGGGCACCGAGGCGTACTCGGTGTGGGCCGGGCGCACGGACGGCACCGGCCGGCTGAAGCTGATGAGCCCCAACGACGGCCGCTACCACGTCAATCCGGCGACCGACGGTAGGACGGTGGTGTGGGCGGCGTACGGTTCCGGCCCCGTGGAGGTCCTCGCGCGGCCGCTGGCCGGCGGTCCCGTCCAGAAGCTGTGGTCCGGCCGGGACGTGGGGTCCTCGATGGCCGTCGAGGGCGACACGGTGGCCTTCGAACACCACAACCACGGCGGGCGCCGGGGCGTGACCTATCTGAGCCTCGAAAATCCGGCGGGCAAGGTCTCCGTCGGGGGCGGCACCTACCGCCGGGCGTCCTTCCCGTCGCTCAGTGACGGACGCGTCGTCTACCAGGACTACCGGCGCGTACGGGCGACGTACGCGTACTCCACCCGGATCATCGACGTCGCGACCGGCGAGGACACCCTGCTCCACCGGTCGGAGTCGACCACGAGCCTCGGCCCGACCGCCGTCAACGGCCGGTACGCGTACTGGCTCGCCAACGAGGTCCGAGGCGACGGCAGGACGCTGCTGCGGCGTGCCGCCCTGGACGGTTCCGGGGTGGTGGACCTGAGCCCGGAGACCGGCCCGAACGCCCTCAACGTCTTCGATGTGACGGCCTCCGAGAACACGGTCACGGCGGGGGCCCGCACGGGCGACCCCGCGATCCGCAACGAGTCCCTGGCCAAGCTCTGGCAGTTCTCCGGCGACGACGGCACTCGCGGCCGCGTCTCCTGCAACCGGGGCGAGCAGCTCTCCGCTGCGGCGGCCACCGGCACCCGGGTGGTCTGGCTCGACGCGACCACCGGCATCAGCCAGGTGGTGACACGGGCCCGGCCGAGCGGCAGGTGCGACTGACCCGACCCGTCCGGGCCAGAGGGTGAGCGCCCGGCCGAGGATCGGGCGCTCACCGTTCCGAGCCGCGTCCCCGATCCGGGGCGCGTCACCTGTTCCGAGCCGGGGCGCGTCCGGTGCGCGCACCCCCTCCGCGGCGGCGCCTCACCCGCGCGCCGCTGCGGAGGGTGAGCACGCCGACCGTACGGCGCCGGGATCGGCGACTGGCCGGTAATACGTACTCCGGTTACGTAGGTCTACGGATGCGTCGGCGTGCTCGCTTCGATTGGCTTGCCGGACGCCGGAGGGATCCTCTCGCGTGCCCGTTCGGCGTCGGGGTTCCCGGCGCGTCGCAGGGGGCTCGCGCGGAGGCTCCCGGACCGATTGTCAGTGCCTGCCGCTAGCGTTCCGCACATGGTCGCACTTGGGCCGGGATTCCCCGGCTGAACTGTGCTTTCTTCTTGTGGAACTGACGCGGAGGGCTGGGGAGCGTGGGTTGGCTGTCGGCGGGTGACGGGTATGAAGTCGCCCTTGTGGAGGGGCGGGTGGCGGCGCGAGCCACCTCGGGCCGGGCGGCGGGACGGCAGTTGAAGTCACTGCCGCGCGCACTGAAGGACCACCCGGAGGTGGACCGGCTGCGCCGGTTCGCCGAGTGGCTGGATCGGCACGCGGCGGCGTGCGTCACGCAGGTGGACGCCTGGATGGTGTCGTCACTGCCCGTACCCACCGGTCTGCTGGCCCGGGTGTGGCCGGACGAGGCGTGGCAGGCCGCGCTGCGCGACCTCGCGGTGGTCGGCGACGACCCGGACGAGGTCGGTTTCCTGCGGGGCGCCACCGACTCCGGCGAGCTGCGGGTGGTGAACCTGGACGGTGAGACGGTCCGCCTCTCCCCGCGTACGGTGACCCTGCCTCACCCGGTGCTGCTGCCGGACCTGGACGACATCCGGGAGTTCGCGGCGGAGCTGGGCATCGTCCAGCGCGTCGAGCAGATACACCGGGCGACCTGGCGGCGGCCGGACGGCCTCGCCGCCAAGGCCACGCAGGTGCGGGACTTCACCGGGGGACAGTTCCGCTCCCGCTTCGCCCTCGCCGCGCGCGCCACCTCACTGGGGTACCGCGTCTCCGGGGGTTACGCCACCGCCCGCGTCCGGGACGGCGAGCGCACCGTCGAGGCCTCCGTGTGGATCGGGGAGCCGTACTGGGACGACGAGGTGGAGACCGGCGGCCTCACCTGGCAGGACCAGGACGGCCGTGCCCTGCCACTGGGCGAAGTGGGCCCGGTCGCCTGGTCGGAGGGGATGCGGATGGCCGCGGCGCTGTACGCCGGGCGAGTGATCGAGGAGGGCAAGGACGCATGAGCGGGGGGACGCGGGTGTCGTACGAGGAACTGCTGGCGGCGGGCGGGGTGCTGCCGCCGGACACCGAGGAGGCCGGGGAGCGGGCGGTGCCGCTGACCGCGCGGACGTACCGTCATCCGGGCCTGGACGACCGGGTGGTCGTGCGGCTGGTCGCCGGGGAGCTGGGCGCGGCGGAGGATCTGGCCGCCGGGTTCCTCGGTCTGGAGCAGGACGCGGAGCCCGCGGTCGTGGGGCTGGGGCTGCGCCAGTCGCTGGGGTTCCCCGAGTGGGTGCTGGTGCACCACCCGGCGGACGGGCACCACGCGCTGGGCGTCGTGCCGGACCTGGAGCGGGCGGCCCGGCAGGCGAAGACCAAGCCGAAGCTGGCCATGGACGCCTACCTGGAGCTCGGCGAGCGGCTGGCGGCGTCGGTGCCGCACTTCCTGCCGACCTTCTACGAGCAGGCCGGGCGGGTGTTCCTCGAGGAGGAGAACGCCACCTACGCGGCGCAGTTGTTCACCCGCGCCCGCAAGGCCGAGGCGGAGCACGGGCTGACGGTCGAGGAGGAGCGGCTCGACGCCGTGTTCCTGGAGTTCGCGCTGGCCGGGGCGCTCCCGGTGAAGGTGCTGTCGGCGTACGCGAAGGAGCTGGCCGCGCGGGTCCCGGCCGAGGAGGCGCTGCGGCGCTTCACCACACTGTGCCTGCGTCGCACGGCGGGCGGTCTGCCGCCGTCGGCGCAGATGGCGGGCGATCTGCGCCGGCTGGCGCGAGCCGCCGGCCGGGACCCGGACCTGACCGAACAGGCCTATCTGGCCGAGCTGCTGGTGCTGCCCTCCACGCTGCGCGCCGCGGCGGGCTGGTGGAAGGGCCACCGTACGGCGCTGGCGGCGCTCGCGGTGCGCGAGCCGAGCATGCGCGGCACCCTGCTGGACACGCTCCCCTCGTCCCACGACGACGACATGCCCGCGATGTGGCTGGACATGTTGCGGGTCTCCGGCGCCACGGCCGGGCTGTGGGACGGCTCCCTGCCCGAGGAGCAACGGCCGCACGACGGCACGGCGGGCTGGCTGGAGCGGTTCCTGACGTACCGGGAGCGGGCGCGGTCCTGGCGCGGCTCCACCCGGATGCCTGAGCTGTACCCGCTGGTGGAGCGGGCGGCGGACCAGTTGCGTACCGAACTCTCCTCGTCCGGGCGGGAGTTGAAGGTCACCCACGACATCGACCTGATGGACCTGTTGCTGTCCCTGGACGTGCCCGTGGCCGCCCCGGGGAAGGGCGACGGGCTGCCGCTGGAGCAGTGGGCCTCGGGTGACGGGCACCGCGAACTGCTGTCGTTGACCGCCGACTCCCGGTTCCACGAGGCCTTCCAGCGAGGTGCGGACCGGTTCAGCGACGACGACTCCGGGCGGCGGGCGATCCGTGTGCTGGCCGCGTCGCCGGGCGGGCGCCCGCTGCTGGCGGAGTGGGTGAGCGGGGTCGTCCGACGGTTCGCCGCCGTGGGTCTGCCCCAGTTGCCCGACGCGCTCACCCGGCTGAAGTGGCTGCCCGCCGAGGCGTTGGCGCTCGCCGAGGACGAGGTGCGCGCGGCCGTCGCCACCGACCTTGCGCCGGTGCTGTCGCGCACGCTGCGCGCCGGGCTCTTCGACGAACTGGGCTGGCCCGCCTGGGAGGACGCGACCGCCGGCCTCGTCCCGAAGGACGACGTCGAGGACCTGATCGTCGCCGACGCCTGGCCGCACCTCGTCGTGGCGGGCGCCGCACAGGCCCGCGTGATCGGCGCCGAGGGCACGCTCCTCACGCACGACCTGCGTATCCCGGCGGACGACAAGTGGGGCGACCCGGGATTCCACCACGTGGACGGCGAACTGCTCGTCTACTGGCGGTCCCGCAACGGCGGCCTGCGCGGCTACTGGCACACCCGCGCCGACCACCCCCAGACCATGGAGGGCCCGGGCGGCACGCGGGGCACGGAGATGGACTGGTACAAGGCCGACCTGAAGCTCACCCTGCCCCTGCCGGGCGGCGGCCGCACCACCGGCGCGGGCGTCCTGCACGTCGGGGACACCACGATCCCCGACGAGCGGTGGCTGGCCTTCGACGGCGCCTCGTACTGGGTGTGGCACGCGGAGGGCGAGCAGGACACGCACGGCTGGTACGAGTACGACCCTGGGTCGGGCAAGCGCGGGCGCATGAGCATGCCCGCCTTCCTGGCCGACGCGCTGCGCGACGCCCCCGAGGGCAGCGCCTTCGACAGCGGATGGCTCGGCCCCTCGCCGACCGTCGGCCACGCGCCGGTCTCCGCGCCCGTGGACGGCGTGGTCGGTATCCGCACGGTCCAGCTGCCCGACGGCTCCCGGCGGACCCAGGATCTCGCCGGGCACTCCGTCACCCTGCCCGCGGGCCGGGGCAGGCCGTCCGCGCTCGTCGTGTTCCCGGGCGCCGACCGGGCCCGTGCCGTCGTCCGCAACGGCTGGCAGCTCGAAGTCGTCGACACGGACGGCGTCGTCACCTCCGTCGCGAAGACGGACCGTACTCCGGGCGTCTTCGGCGAGGGCACGCTGCTGCTGCCGCCGGTGCAGTTCTGGGAGTGCATGACGGCGCGCGACCCGGAGGGCTCCGCCGCGCTGCGCCGCATCGACGGGGGGACATCGGCGGCCCTCCTGGCGGCCGCCGCGAAGGACGACAAGGAGGCGCTGCCCGACGCGATCCGCGCCCTCCTGCCGGTCACGCATGACGCGCTCGTCGCGGGCATCGCCGGAGTCGTGCGTTACGCCGCCGGCCAGCAGGCGGTCCTCGACGCGGCGGCGGCCCGCCTCACCCGGGCGCTCGACGGAGGCGTGGAGGAGCTGGAGGGGCCCGCCGGGCCGGCGGACACCGTGCTCCAGGACGCGATGAGCGGCCTCGGCGAGTCGACGCGCTCCTGGTGGAACCGCGACGCGGAGGCCGACACCGTCTTCCGCACCCTGCGTGCGATGACCAGGACGGCCGGGCTCCTCCCCGGTACCGCCGCGCCGGAGGGGCCGACCGTGCGCCTCCACCTGGACGGGCCCGGGCTGCCGACCGGGCACCCGGAACTGGCGTCGCTGACCGACCGCGTGGCCGCCATCGCCTTCCGAGCGGCGGCCGGCACGACCGCGGAGGAGCACCGGGAGGCGCTGCGCGCCCTGCTCGACCGGTTCGAAGCGCTGGGGCTCGGTGTCGGCACCGCGTCCGAGCGGTGGCGCAAGGTGGTCCTGCACCTGACGGCCGATCAGCTGCGTACCCCGTCGGGCGAGTGGCGCGAGGGCTCGTGGAACGGGCTGCTGCCGCTGGGCGGCGGCGCCTTCGTCGCGATCGTGGGACGCCGCTCCCTGGACGACGACGGCTGCGCCTTCACCGGGTTCTTCCACGACCCGGCGGGCCGGTTCGAGGCACCGGAGCCGTACACGCTCCGAGAGTCCTCTCCGCTGGGCGGGAAGGGGGAAGCGGCCCGGCTCGGCGCGTTCCTCTCGGAGCTGGCCGCGCGCGGACCGGCGCCCTGGTTCCCGGAGGCCGCCGAGGAGTTCGCGCGCCGCACCGGCGTCACCGAGACGATGGCCAGGCTGATCGTGGCCGGGCTGCCGCGGATCGACGTCTACGAGCGCACGTTCCTGACCACGGAGGCACGTGGCACCCTCGGGGTGAAGGCCGCCCCGGCGGCCGTCGCCAAGGACGAACTGCGCGGCGTCGACGGCGGGATCCGTGCCGCGGTGGTGGCCGCGCTGCTGCCCGCCGACCCCGCCCGGCTGTGGACCGAGGGGCCGGACGTGGCCGCCGCGGCCGAGGTCTGGAACAGCGAGGTGGGCCGGCGGACGGCCGTCCCCGAGGAGCTGTTCGGCGACGCGATCCGCGCGGTCAAGCACTCCCCGTGGCCGGTGCGGAGCGCCCTGCCCGCACTTCTGCACCCGGCCGGTGAGCCCCGGCTCACCCGGGATCTGGAGTGGGCGGTGAACGGCGACCGGGTCCGGCCCGTCGGCGACGACGCGGTCGGGTTCACCGCAGACACACTGGTCGGCTCGGTCGGCCTCGCCGCCTGGCTCGCCCACCGGCTGCCCGCCGGCGATCCGCTCCGGGCCGCGCTGCCCGCCGCGCTCACCGCCGTACGCGAGCGGCTGGCCCATCCCGGGCTGGTGCTGGACCTCGGGCGGTACATCGGCCTCTCCCGGTTCCGGAAGACCGCGGGTCACCCGACCGAGGTCGGCGAAGGCTTCGAGCGGTACGGCGCCGTCATCCTGGCGACCCACGACGACCAGCCGGCGCCGGGCCTCCGGGTCGCCCTGCTCGACGAGGCCGGCCAGGACCCGTATCTGCCCGCGCTGCGCGTCGAGGACCAGCAGCCCTTCGCGGCCGAGGTGGCACTGCGCCTGGCCCGCGACCCCCGGTACGCGGCGCTCCTCTCCGACCCGGGCGACCCGGCGGCGGGCGAGCACGGCGTGGACGGCACCTGGTGGCCGCAGGACCCGAGCCGTTCCGTGCCCGAGCTGGTGACGGAGGTGGCGAAGGAGTACGGCGTGAGCGAGGACGCCGCCACGCTCTATCTGATGCTGCTCGCCATGCCCGACCCCACCGACCGTATGACGGCCCGTTGGACGGGGTGGAAGCCGGCCCGGCTCAAGGCTGCCCGTGCCGAACTGGCCGGGGGCGAGCTGGTGGTGGAGGCCAGCCGTACCCGGGCCGGGCGTTCGCTCTTCCTGCCCGGCGCCTGGGCCGACCCGAAGGCGCCGCGACTGCCGCTGGAGCGGTGGAAGCTGCCGCTGTTCGGCGAGCTGATGAGCGACGAGCACGCGACGTTCGGCGTGATCGTGCCGACCGAACCGGCCGCCGACCTGTACCGCAGGGCCTGGCAGCGGATCCAGGACGGCGACGCGCCCCGGTTCGAGGAGCTGAAGGTGCGGCGGGGCCGCCGCCGCTGAGGAGCCGGGGGCGCCCGGTCACCGGGCGCCCCCGGCCTCCCTCCCCATCTACGACCGACGGACCTACCGAGCAAGGACATTCATGACCCCGACCGACACGGCGACGGCCCTCCCGGCCCGGCAGACCCTGCCCGCCGAGGAGCGCCACGCCACCGAACTCGACTTCCTCGCCGCCCATGACGAGGGCCCGCGCCCGCCCGGCTGGCGCCTGACGCCGCGTTCCGTGGTCACCTTCGTCTGCGGCAGCGGCGGCGAGACGCTGAAGCTGGCCAAGCCGCACGAGACACTGCCCGACAAGCTGGTGATCGCGCCGAAGTTCGTCGGCGAACGCGCCTTGGTGGAACGGTGCGTGGTCACCCTCGCCGGTGAGCGCGGGCTGCTGCTCGTCGGCGAGCCCGGTACGGCCAAGTCGATGCTCTCCGAGCTGCTGTCGGCCGCCGTGAGCGGCACCAGCGCGCTCACCGTGCAGGGCACCGCCGGCACCACCGAGGACGCCTTCCGCTACGGCTGGAACTACGCCCTGCTACTCGCCCAGGGCCCGTCCCCCGCGGCGCTGGTCGACTCGCCGGTGCTCGGCGCCATGCGCTCCGGCCGGGTGGCGCGGGTCGAGGAGATCACCCGCTGTCTGCCCGAGGTGCAGGACGCCCTGGTGTCGATCCTGTCCGACCGCCGGGTGAGCGTGCCCGAGCTGTCCGGCACGGACGACGCCCAGGTCCCGGCCGCGCCCGGTTTCACCGTCATCGCCACGGCCAACCTGCGCGACCGTGGGGTCTCGGAGATGTCGGCCGCGCTCAAGCGCCGCTTCAACTTCGAGACCGTGCACCCGATCGCGGACGTCGACGCCGAGACGGCCCTGGTCCGGCGGCAGGCGGAGGCGGCCGTCCAGCGGGCGGGCGCGGCCTTCGGCGTGGACGACGCGGTGCTCGACGTGCTGGTCACCGTCTTCCGCGATCTGCGCGAAGGGCGCTCCGCCGAGGGCTGGGACGTGGAGCGGCCCGGCACGGTCATGTCCACCGCCGAGGCCGTGCAGGTCGCGGCCTCGCTCGGGGTGGCCGCCGCGTACCTGCCCGGCGGGGACGCGCTCGACCTCGTGCCGGGTCACCTCCTGGGCGTGGTCCGCAAGGACGATCCCGCCGACCACGCCCGGCTCCTCGGCTACTGGGACGGTCCGGTGCGCCGCCGTGCCGAGGACGGCTCGGCGATGTGGCGTCGCCTCTGGGACCTGCGGGAGAACCTTCGGTGACGACCACTCAGGACCCCCGGGCGGCCGTCACGGCCCTCGCCGACTCCGGGCTGCCGTATCTGCTGGGGGTACGGCACCACAGCCCGGCCCTCGCCTCGGCCGTGCCCGCCCTGCTGGACGCCTCCGGCGCGGAGGTCGTCTGCGTGGAACTCCCCGCCGACTTCCAGCGCTGGCTCCCCCACCTCGCCGCCCCGGGCACCCTCGCCCCGGTCGCCCTGGCCGGGGCGAGTGAGGGCGGACGGCTCGGCTTCTACCCGTTCGCCGACTTCTCCCCCGAACTCGCCGCGCTCCGCTGGGCGCGTGAGCGGGGCGTGGAGGTGGTGTGCTGCGATCTGCCGATGTCGGATCCGGCGTGGAGCGCGGACCGAGCGGAGTCGGGCGCGGGCCGTCAGGGGGCGAGCGCGGACGGGCGGGCGTCGAGCCCGGACGGACCGTCGAAGGACACGGCCCGGCCGACCCCCGGCCCGGGCGGGCCGGGGGCGGACGCCGACCATCCGGAGTCGGGCGCGGGCCGCCCGGGGAAGAGCACGGAAGCGGCGGAATCGGGCGCGGGCCGCCCGCGGTCGGACACGGGTCGCCCGGGAGCGGCCGCCGACCGCCCTGAGGAAGCCGCGGACGGGCCCGGCCCGGCCAGGGACACGCGGAGCGCACTCGCCGATGCCGCTCCCCTCGTCTCGCCCACCGCCTTCGCGGCCGCGCTCACCGCCGCCGGGACGGGACGCGACGGGGACGATCTGTGGGACCGCTGCGTGGAGGTGCTCGCCCCCGGCTGCGCCCCCGAAGCGATCCGCCGAGCCGCCCTCGGCGTGGGATGGGCGCTGCGTCGCGACGCCGAGTCGGCGGGCGGCGTGCCGCCGGTGGACCTGGCCCGTGAGGCCCACATGCGGGACACGATCGCCCGCGCGGCGGCGGGCGGACGCCGGGTGGCGGCGGTGATCGGCGCGTTCCACGCCCCGGCGCTGACGGACGTGGCCGGAGCGGTGGGGACCAGCGCCGACAGTGCCGGGGCCGAGAGCGCGGCATCTGCCCCGCTCGCCGTCGGCGCCTCGCCCGGGGCCCGGGGAGCAGGGCTCGTCGGGGAGCACCCGCCGGTCGTCACCTCGCTCGTGCCGTACGCCTTCGACCTGCTGGACTCCCGTTCCGGGTACCCGGCGGGCATCCGGGACCCGCGCTGGCAGCAGGCGGTGTTCACGGCCGGGGGCGATCCCGAGCTGCTGCACGGCGCCGCCGCGCGGGCGATCACCGATGTGTGCCGGGAGCTGCGCGCGGCCGGGCACACCGCGGGGACGGGTGAGGCCACCGAGACGCTGCGGATGGCGTGCGACCTGGCCAGTCTCCGGGGGCTCGCGGCCCCCGGCCGGGGCGAGGTGCTGGAGGCGCTGACGGCCGTGATGGGCCAGGGCGAGCCGCTCGGCCGTGGCCGGGCCCTGGCCCGGGCTCTCGAAGTGGTCCTGGTGGGCACCGACCGGGGCCGGATCGCGCCGGGCACGCCGCGTTCCGGTCTCGGCCCGTCCGTGGAGGCGGAGTTGGTCGCGCTGCGGCTGCCCGGCCCGGACGACCCCGCCGCGCGCGAACTCCGGCTCGACCTGCTCCGCTCCGCCCTCGACGGCCGCCGCGAGATCCTGCTCCAGCGCCTCGCGGTGTGCGGCGCGGGGTACGGCGAGGCCGTGGAGGTGGCGGGCACGGGCGACGGTACGGCGCTCACCACCCGGTGGCGGCTGTCGTGGACGCCCGCGGTTCCGGTACGGCTCGACCTGGCCGGGATAAGGGGCGTGACGGCGGCCCTGGCCGCCGAGGGCACCCTGCGGGAGACCTTCCGCCGGGAGGCCTCGGACGGCGGGCCCACCTGTGCCCTGGTTCTCGCCGGGCTCCGGGCGGCGGCCCGCTGCGACCTGCCCGCGCTGGTCGCCGACCGGCTGGCCGACGCCGCCGCCGTGCTCCCCGCCGCGGCCACGCTGCCCGAACTCCTCGAAGCGCTCGACCTGTTGGAGGCGCTGCGCCGGGGCCATCTGCCCGGCACCACGCCCGAGGGCAGGCGGTCGGCCGCCGAACTGGCCGTCGATCTCCTGGAGGCAGCCGTCCGCGCGCTGCCCGGCCTCGCGGGCAGCGACCAACCGGAGGACGCCGCCGCGCTCGTCGCGCTCGCCTCGCGGGCGGGCGAACACCGCCTCGGCCTGCGCATGGACGACGCCCTGGGCACGCTCGCGCGCACCGGCTCCCCGCTGATCCAGGGTGCCGCCCTGGCCGCCCGGGTCCTGCTCGACCTCGACGCCGCCGACGTCCTCGGCGCGCGTGCCGCCGGCTGGATCGACACGGCCACCGGCCCCGAAGGCCGCCTCGCGCTGGCCCGCCGACTCACCGGCCTGCTCAGCGGTGCGGCCCCGCTCCTTCAGTCCGCGCCGACCGCGCTGGATCCGCTGCTCGACCGTATCGACACGCTCACCGACCAGGGTTTCCTGGACCGGCTGCCCGCCCTCCGCGGCGGCTTCGACACGCTCACCCCGGCCGGCCGCGACCGCCTCCTCGACACCGTGACCGAGCGTCTCGGCGACCGCCTCGACCTGTCCCTCACCGCCTCACCGACGCTCCTCGCCCTGTGGACGGCGGCGGACGCGGCGGGCCTGGCGGCGGTCGACTCCCTGCGGCTGCCGACCGGTACGGACACCGTGGAGCCGCCCACAAGCACCGGCGTCCCGGAGGCCCCGGTGATCACCGAGGCCACCGGCGCTCCGGTCCTCGTCGGCACGTCCCGCCCTGCCGCAGCGACTCCTCGGACGGCCCCCCGTCCTGCGAAGACGCCCCCCGTCACGCCCCCTTCCCTCCTCCACCTCACCCCCACCGACCGCTGGCGGCTGCTCCTCGGCCGGGAGAGCGAGAAGCTGCCGCAGGGCGCCCGTCGTTACGCGCACGCGCTGGACGAGTTGTACGGCACCGGCCGCGGCGAGGGTTCCTCGGACCTCGGCCGGGGCGGCGGGCGAGGTCGGGGCGGCGGCCAGGACGCGTCCTTCCCCACGGCCCGGGAGTGGGCCGAGGAGTTGGACGCCCTGTTCGGCGCGGAGGTCCGCGAGGAGGTGCTGGCACGGGCGGCCGACCAGGGCCGTACGGACGTACTGGCCGAGCTGGACCCCGAGGCCGTGCGCCCGTCGGTCGACCTGCTGTCCTCCGTGCTGTCCCTGGCCGGCGGGATGCCGGAACAGCAACTGGCCAGGCTGCGCCCGCTCGTACGGCGTCTGGTCGACGAGCTGGCCAAGGAGCTCGCCACCCGTATGCGCCCGGCGCTCACCGGTCTGGCGACTCCGCGCCCCACCCGCCGCCCCGGCGGCCGGCTCGACCTGCCCCGCACCCTGCGGGCCAACCTGGCCCACACACGCCGGACGGCGGACGGCCGCACCGTGGTCGTACCGGAGCGGCCGGTGTTCAGCACCCGGTCCCGCAAGGAGGCGGACTGGCGGCTGGTCCTCGTCGTCGACGTGTCCGGGTCGATGGAGGCCTCCGTCATCTGGTCGGCGCTGACCGCGGCCGTCCTGGGCGGGGTGCCCACGCTGTCGACGCACTTCCTGGCGTTCTCGACCGACGTGATCGATCTGACCGACCGGGTGGACGACCCGCTGTCGCTGCTTCTGGAGGTACGGGTCGGTGGTGGCACCCACATCGCGGCGGGGCTCGCGCACGCCCGTTCCCTGGTGACCGTGCCCAGCCGGACCCTCGTGGTGGTGGTGAGCGACTTCGAGGAGGGGTATCCGCTGGGCGGGCTCCTCGGCGAGGTACGGGCCCTCGCGGGTTCCGGGGTGCACCTCATGGGCTGCGCCGCCCTGGACGACACCGGCACCCCGCGCTACTCGGTGCCCGTCGCCCAGCAGCTCGTCGCGGCCGGTATGCCGGTCGCCGCCCTCAGTCCCCTCGCCCTCGCCCGCTGGGTGGGCGACCGCCTCCGCGGAGAGACCCGATGAACGCCGAACTGCCCCCGGCGGCACCCGACGTGGTGGCCGCCGCCGTCGAGAGCCTGACCTCTCGGCTGCGCAAGAAGCTGGACGCCGCGATCGAGACGTACGCGGCCGTGCCCGTCACCGTCGACGGCGGCGCCCTGCGCGTCCGGTGCGGCGAGGACGCCGAGGTGATACTCACGCCCGGACCTACGGGCACGGTGACCGACGCCGAGCGGGCGGTGTGCAGCTGCCTGCTCGCACCCCGCTGTCTGCACCGCGCCGCCGTCCTGAGCGCCTGCCCGGTGGCCGACGCCGACGCGGACGCCGACGGGGAGACCGAGCCCGGACCGTCCGGCACGGCAACGGGTCTTCACGGAAGCCGAGGTGAGGCCCCGTCGGCCGACGGCCCGCAAGCCGCGGGCGCGATCGGCACACCGGCGACCGGCGAGCCCGTCGAAGCCGGCGTACCGATCGCGGGCACAGCTCCGCTCCACGCCGTCGGAGCCACCCGCGCTGCCGGAGCCGACCCCATCGGCACCACCGGCGCCCAGGGCTCCGACGGCTCCGGAAGCACCAGCGGCACGGGACGCGGCGAGAGCACCACGGACGCGCCCCGCACCACCGAAGCCCAACCCCCCACCCCCGCCCAGGTCGCCGCCGCGGCCGGCCTCTGGGCGGCGACCGCGGCCGTGCTCGCCGCCGGAGTCCCGGCGGCGGGAGCGGTGCCGCAGGCGGAGTTGTTGCGGGCCGCGCACACCGCCCGGCTCGCCGGGCTGCACCGCGCCGAGGCGGCCGCCCTGCGGGTCGTGCGCGGGCTGCGGGGCGCCCGTGCCCGGCACGACGGCCACCGGCTGGCCGACCTGGTCGCCAACCTGCGCGAACTGCTGCTCACCACCGGCCTGTTGTCGGCGGCGGACCCCGAGCCCGCCCTCGTCGGCACGGCCCGCCGCGCCTACCGGCCGGGCGGCAGCCTGCGGGTGCACGGCGTGTGCCGGGAGCCGGTGATCTCGGCCACCGGATACGGCGGTGTCGTCACCCATCTCGTCTCCGACGACGGGGGCTGGTTCTCGATCGCCGACGTCAAGCCCGGGGGCCCGGCCCGCGCCCGCGGTGCCGCCACAGCCACGGTCGCCCTCGGCTCCGGGACCCTCGACCACGCCCAGCTCTCCCGCGGCGGACTGTTGATCTCCGGCGCCACGCTCTCACCGGACGGCCGCCTCGGCTCCGGCAAAGGTGTGCGGGCCACGCCGCTCGCCGGTCTGTCCTGGACGTCGGGGCCGCTGGCCGCCCTGTTCACGCGTCCCTTGGCGGAGGCGGTCGCGGAACGGCTGACGGGCAGCCCCGGCGCCGACCCCGAGCAGGCGGAGCAGACGGCGCGCAGGCTGATCGGCTGCGACCTGGTCCTCGTCGGCGCGGCGGGCGACCACCTGCTCGCCCGCGAAGTGTCCTCCGCCGGAAATTCGGCCGACGACGGCCTCCTCGTCCGGCTGACACCGGCCCATGGCCACCCCGACCTCGCCCACACCGCCAACTTCCGTCAGCTCGCCGCCCGGCCCGGTCTGCGGCTGCGCGTGCTCGGCCGCCTCGAACCCGACCGCGCCGCCACGCTCCGCCCCCTCGCGATCGGCCCGGCCCCGGACGCGGAGGCGACCCTGCGGCTGCCGGACGACTGGCAGGGCCACGCCGACCTGGGCTACGACCGCCTCCAGGGCGCGCACTTCCCGCCGCCGGACGCCCTGCCCACCGTGGACGGCCTCGCCGGCCTCGCCGGCGTCCCGGCCGACCCGCTCGCCGAGGCCCCGTTGTGGCGACTGCGCCGGCTGGTCGAGGTCGCCGTCTCCGGGGGCCGCCGCGCGGTCGCCGAGCCGGCCCGCGACGGCGACCGGAACGGCGGCGGCGCGGCCCTGCGGCGCAGCGGGTTCCGGGCGGCCGCCGACCTGGCGACCGCGCTCACCGCGGAGGCCGACCGCCGCTCCCGCGATGTCTTCGGCCGCGTCACCGACCCCGATCCGGACCGCTACGCCCGCGCCTGGCTCGCCACCGCGGTCTACCTGGCCGGCACCGAACGCGCCCTGGTCCAGGCCACCTGGCGGCACCAGCCCTCCGATGCCTGACCGTCGGCCTCCCTCCACGGCCGCCCTCCACGGGCTCCCGCGACGGCCTCCCTCCACGGGCTCCCTCCACGGGCTCCGCCACCCGTGGAGGGAGCCTCGGGCGTGTGGCTGAAGCAGCCCGGACCAGACGTGGCGCAGCCGACCGATCCCCGATCACCCGGACCCGGCGCGGCGCTCCCCGCCGCTTCCGGAGTCGCTGGCTCTGACCAGCCCCTTCTCGTACGCGATCACGACGGCCTGGGCGCGGTCGCGCAGGTTGAGCTTGGAGAAGATCCGGGCCACGTGGACTTCACGGTGGCTTCGCTGAGGGTGAGTTCGACGGCGAGTTCCGCGTTGGACAGGCCGCGGCCGAGGAGGGTCAGGACCTCCCGTTCGCGGGGTGTCAGGGTCTGGAGGTCGGCGTGCACGACGGCCGGGTGGGCGGCTTCCGTGGCGAAGCGCTCCACCAGTCGCCGGGTGATGGTGGGGGCGAGGAGGGCGTCACCGGTGTCGACGAGCCGTACGGCGGCCGCCAGGTGCTGCGGGGTGACGTCCTTCAGGAGGAAGCCGCTGGCGCCGAGGGACAGGGCCGCGTAGACGTAGCGGTCGAGGTCGAAGGTGGTGAGCATGAGCACCCGGCACTCCGGGGCACGGTCCAGGATGCGGCGGGTGGCCTCCAGACCGTCCATGTTCGGCATCCGGATGTCCATCAGCACCACGTCGGGTTCCAGCTCGCGGGCCATCGTCACCGCTTCCACACCGTCGGCGGCCTCGCCCACCACCTCGATGCCCCGGGCGGTGAGGATCAGCCGGAACCCGGTCCGGATCAGCGTCTGATCGTCGACGACCAGCACCCGGGGCGCCGAGACCGTGTCCGCCGCCGTCACGGCCGGTCCAGAGGGAGACGTGCCCGGACCCGGTAGCCACCGCCGAGACGGCGTCGGGCGTCCGAGTCGCCGCCGTACACGGCGACCCGCTCGCGCAGGCCCAGCAGCCCGCGCCCGGTGCCGTCCCGGTGGCGCGGGGCGGTCCGTGCGGGGTGCGGCCGGGTGGGGTCGCCGCCGGTCAGCACGCTGGGGCCGGTGTTCAGCACCTCCACGCGCAGCGCGTGGTCGGCGTACCGCACGGTGACCTCGGCCTTGCCGCCGTCGCCGTGTCGGAGCGCGTTGGTGAGCGCCTCCTGCACGATCCGGTACGCCGTCACGTCGATGCCCTGCGGCAAGGGGCGCGGGTCACCGGAGATCCGTACCTCGACGGGCAGACCGGCGAACGAGATCCGGTCGACGAGCGGGCCGGGCCGGTCGAGTCCGGGCTGTGGCGCCAACTCGGCCAGCTCGCCCGAGTCGGCCGAGTCGCCGCCGAGTCGGCCCGCGCCGGACTCGACCACCGCGTTCCCGTCCCCGGCCATGTTCTCCTCCGTCTCCTCGCCGTTCTGCGAGGGCGCCAGCAGACCCAGCAGATGCCGCAGGTCGGTCATCGCGCCGCGCCCCGCGTCCTCGACGGCCAGCAGCGCCGCCGCGGCCTCGTCCGGCATGGTGCCCAGCACCTCGCGGGCCGCCCCCGCCTGGACCACCATGAGGCTGACGTTGTGGCTGACGATGTCGTGCAACTCCCGCGCGATACGGTCGCGTTCGGCCACGACCGCGGCCGACGCGGCACTCTCCCGCTCCCGTTCGAGCAACCAGCCGCGCTCGCCCACGGCCCTCTGCCAGCGCCGCCGTGTACGCACCAGCTCCACCGCCAGCCAGGCCGCGACCGCGCACGCCACCGCCAACGCCGCTGTCGTCGCGTCAACCCCCCACTCCCACATGGGGTTCACCTTCGCAGACCGGTGCGCCGCTCCGCATCGGCCCAGGGATGCGGGCCCCTGCATCTCCGGGATGCTCATCGACGACCTGTCGGCGCTCGACAACGTGGCGCTGGCCGCCCAGTTGACCGGCACCCCGTCCCGGCAGGCCCGCCGCCGCGGGCTGGAACTGTTCGACGAGCTCGGCATCGCCGACCGGCGCAACGCCTACCCGGCGGTCCTCAGCGGCGGCGAGCGACAACGCGTCGCCGTGGCACGGGCGTTGATGAACCGGCCGGCCCTGCTGCTGGCCGACGAGCCGACCGGCGCGCTGGACAGCCGGTCCGGAGAACAGGTGATGGACCTGCTGCTCGACCTCAACCAGATCGGCCAGACGCTGATCCTGGTGACCCACGACGAGCATCTGGCCCGCCGCTGTGCCAGCCGTCTGGTCGAGTTCGCCGACGGCCGGGTGACCGGCGAGCACACCCTGGAGCCGTCCGCATGAGGGCGGTGTGGCGCGCCGCGCGCGCGGCGGTACGGCGGCGCAGGCTGCAGACGCTGGTCATCGGTCTGGTCACGCTGACCTCGACGGCGGCGATCGTGGTGGCGCTCGGTCTGGTCGACGCGGCCTCGTCCCCGTTCGACAAGGCCTTCGGCGAGCAGCGCGGCCCGCATGTCATCGCCGCGTTCGATCCCGCGAAGGTCTCGGACGGCCGACTGACGCGGGCGGCCCGGCAGTCCGGTGTGGCGGCGACCGCCGGTCCCTTCGCCCAGGCCACCGTGGAGCTGCCGAGGGAGGCCATGGACTTCGGCCTCGGCGGCGAGCTCACCGTCGTGGGCCGGTCCGAACCCGGCGGCCCGGTGGACCGGTTGGACGTGTGGGCGGGCCGTTGGGCCACCGGGCCGGGCGAGGTCGTCCTCAACCGGCCGTCGGACCGGACGGCGGACGACCTGGGCAAGAAGCTCCGGGTGCCCTCGGGTCCGGCCCTCACCGTCGTCGGCTTCGTCTTCGACCTGAGCCGGACCGCCGACGCCTGGGTGGCACCCGGGCAGATCGCAGCCCTGAACCCCACCGCCACCCAGATGCTGTTCCGCTTCACGGACGCCTCGTCGGAGAACCGGCTCCGCACGCACCTCGCCACGGTCACCGAGGAGTTGCCGAAGAACGCGCTGACCGGCTCACGGTCGTACCTCACCCTCAGGGAGCAGATAGGCAGTTCGGCGCGGGCGTACGCCCCCTATCTGCTGGCCTTCGGCGTCCTCGGCATCGTGGTGGCCGTGCTCATCGTCGCCAATGTGGTGAGCGGCGCGGTGATCTCCGGCTTCCGGCACATCGGCATCCTCAAGGCACTGGGGTTCACGCCGGGACAGGTGGTGGCCGTCTACCTCGTGATGATCTCCGTCCCCGCGGTGCTCGGCTGCGCGCTCGGGACCGTCGCGGGCAATCTGGCGGCACGGCCCCTGCTCCGGTTCGCGTTCACGGGACCGGACGCGGGGGTCTTCCACAGCAGTGTCTCGCTCGCTCCCTGGGTGAACGTGCTCGCTCTGACCGGCATGCCCACCGTGTGCCTCCTCGCCGCGCTCGCGCCCTCGGTGCGCGCCCACCGGTTGTCCGCCGCGCGGGCGATCAGCGCGGGCAGCGCGCCGCGCGCCGGTCGGGCGCTCGGCGTCCAGCGCCGGCTGGCGGCCAGCCGACTGCCGCGCTCGGTAAGCCTGGGTCTGGGGCTGCCGTTCGCCCGCCCCGGCCGCAGTGCCCTCACACTCGCCGCCGTGGTCCTCGGTGTGACCACCGTGACGTTCGCGACCGGCCTGGCCACAACGATGGACCGGCTCGGCAACGCGGGCCGCGACGCCTACCAAGTCACCGTCTACGTGGGCAGGTACGACAACGGCAAGGAGAGGAAGCCGGACCACGACGACCTCGAACTGCACTCCCTGCTGCGCTCACTGCCCGACGCGCGCGAGGTCACCGCCAGGGCGAACACGGAAGCCCGCCTGGCGGGTTCCGCGGAGAAGCTGATGCTCGAAGCCCGCCGAGGCGACCGGTCACAGCTGGACAGCGTGCTCACCGAGGGCCGGTGGATCCGGGGCACCGGTGAGGTCGTGGCCGGATCGGCCTTCCTGCGCCGGAACGGGCTGCGCGTCGGCGACCACCTCCGGGTGGAGAAGGGCGATCGCGGTGCGAACGTGGTCGTCGTCGGGGAGTTCATGGAGACCAACGCCCGTGTCGTCGTGGTCGACTGGTCGACCATGGGGTCCGTGGCCCCGCGGGAGAAGCCCATCGCCTACCACGTCAAGCTCCGTGACGGCGCCGACCAGAACGCCTACGCGCGGGCGGCCGGTGCGGCCGACCCGGGGCTCAGCCCGTCGCCGACCGGCGCCAACTCCGTCACCGGGACCATCATCGGCTCGGCCACCGCACTCACCTTCCTGCTCGCCGTGGTCGCGTCCCTCGGCGTGTTCAACACGGCCGTCCTCAACACCCGCGACCGCCGCCGCGACCTGGGCATGCTCAAGTCGATCGGCATGACACCACGCCAGGTCACGGTGATGACGGTGGCCTCGATGGCACTGCTCGGCGCCCTCGGCTCGCTCCTCGGCATCCCGCTCGGCATGGCGGGCCATCAGCTGGTCGTACCGCGCATGGCGGACGCGGTCGACATCACCCTGCCCTCGTACATGACGGACGTCTGGCACGCCCCGGCCCTGGCCGGCCTCGCCCTCGCGGGCCTCGTCATCGCCGTCCTGGGCGCGTACGTCCCGGCACGCCGCGCGGCGCGGCTCACGATCGCGGAGGTGCTGCACAACGAGTGAGGCGGCACCTCATCGGGTGAGAGAGCCGCCTGGAAGCATCCAGGGCGACGGCGCCTGTCGGATTCCGGCCCTCACCCGGTCCCGATCAGACCCGCGCCCCGGCGGCTCTCCACCCCGGGTCGAGGGGGAACCCGCCTGCGGTGCCCCGTGGCCCGTGCCCCGTGCCCCGCGCCCCCGTCCAGGATCGAAAGGATCTCGGCAGATGACGGTCCAGAACGACGCCGCGCACGACCGGCTGATCCACCGGCGCGGCGACGCGCCCGGCACCGCCCGTCAGCTCGTCCTGGAGACCGGCGCCGGTTTCCATACCCCGGCGTGATCAGGTGGCCCATGGAGAACGCCGTGCGGTACACCGCCGGGGTGCATCCGGTGCGGGTCAGTCCCGACCACCCGGAGGCCCCCGCCGACCTCGGGGACCCGGTCCTGGCCGTACCGTTCGGGGCGGACCTGCTTCTGGGCACGCTCGCCACGTGAGGACGCGCGGTCGTGCCCGGAGTACATCGACCCCTCAGGACGTGATGCACCCATGACAGAACTCTCGGAAGCGACGATCGCGGTCACCGGAGCCACGGGACACCTCGGCGGGCGTGTTGCCCGCCTCCTGGCCGAGCGGGGCGAAGCGCAGCGGCTGCTGGTGCGCAGCCCCGAGCGGGCACCGAAGCTGCCCGGCGCGACGGTGCTCCCCGGCGGTTTCGGCGACCGTGACGCCGTCGTACGCTGCCTCACCGGTGCGCGGACCGTGTTCATGGTGTCTGCCTCCGAGAGCGCCGACCGGGTCGACCAGCACAAGGCCTTCGTCGACGCGGCCGTGGAGGCGGGCGTCGGGCACCTGGTGTACGTGTCCTTCTTCGGTGCCGCGCCCGAGGCCGCCTTCACCCTCGCGCGCGACCACTTCCACACCGAGGAGCGCATCCGGGCGAGCGGCCTGGACCACACCTTCCTGCGCGACAACCTCTACGCGGAGGTCATTCCCCACCTGGCCGGAGAGGACGGCGTCATCCGTGGTCCCGCCGGGCAGGGGCGGGCCGCCTTCGTCTCCCGGGACGACATCGCCGACGCCGCGGTGACGGTCCTGACCCGGCCCGCCGACCACGCCGGTATGACCTACGACCTGACCGGCCCCGAGTCGCTCACGCTGGACGAGGCGGCGGCGATCCTCTCCGAGCACCTCGGGAGCCCCGTCCGCTACCACCCCGAGACGATCGAGGAGGCGTACGCCTCCCGTGCCTCCTACGGCGCCCCGCCCTGGCAAGTGGACGCCTGGGTCTCCACCTACACGGCCATCGCGACCGGCGAAATGGACGGCGTCAGCAGCGCCGTCCCCGATCTCACCGGCCACCCCGCCCGCTCCCTCGCCGACGTCCTCCGTACCCTCCCCTGACGATGTGACGGACCCGGCCCCCGGACCCCAGCCCCCGGACGAAGGACGACGGACGACGGACGACGGACGACGGCTCGACCTGACACGAGGCCCGGCCTTCGGCGTCGCCGCCGGCAACCTGATCGGTAGGGGGATGCTGCCGCCGGACTTCACCGAGGGCTCGCCGCGTCCCTCTCCGCCGCGGCGGCATCCCGCCGTACGTCGTCCGCCGCGCCCGAGCCGGTCCTGAAGCGGCACGAACGCCGCGCGACGACCTCACGTCCGTCCGGGGGCTCCCGTGCGCAGGCCGCGCATGACGAGGTCGAAGAGGCGGGCGGCTCGGGGTCGCCAGTCACCCTGGGGGTCCAGCTGCCAGATGCCGGCGATGGCGAGGACGAAGTCGTCGGCGGTCACGCCCGGGCGGATGGTGCCGGCTTCACGGTTGGCCTCAAGCAGGAGTTCGACCGCGGCGACCAGGAGCGGGTAGCCGGGTTTCGCCGGGCCTCCCGCCGCGGCCGTGGCCCGGCGCAGCGCGTCCGCCAGACCGGCCTTGGCCGTGGCGTAGCGGGCGAGGCCGTCCATCCATTCCCGCAGGGCCTGGTCGGGCTCCCGGGTGCGCAGCAACTCGGCGGCGCTGTCGACGAGTTGCCGCACCTCCTGGCGGTGCACCTCCAGGACGAGGGCCTCACGGTTGGGGAAGTTGCGGTAGAAGGTGGCCTGCCCGACTCCCGCCTTCCTGGCGATCGTGCTGAGCGGGACGTCGGCGCAACGCGACAGTTCGGTCAGCGCCACCTCCAGGATGCGCTCACGATTCCGCTGCGCGTCGGACCGCTGGGCCGCCTGACTCGTCGACACCACTCGCCCTCCCCTCGCACTGACGCACACCTGTCTACTTAGGCATACCTTACCGCGAGCCGCGACCAGCGCGGACGCGCTCTCACGGTGCGCACCGCTGCGAGAACCGTCGTCACGTGAGAACCATCGTCACGTGAGAACCGTCGCCATGGTGATCGATCTGGCGTGACGGAGAGGGACCGGAATCACGAGGTCCACCTACGGCACCCGGGGCGACGGCCGTCGGATCAGCCGGCCGGCAGGGCTCGGCGCAGGATGCCGTCCAGGTCGGCGGAGCCGGGGAGGGTGCCGAAGGCGTGCCCCCAGTCGCCGTCGAGCCGGGTCGCGCAGAAGGCGTCGGCGATCGCGGCCGGAGCGTGCCGGACCAGCAGGGAGGCCTGCAAGGTCAGGGCCATACGCTCCACCAGGCGCCGGGCACCGGTCTCGTCGGCCTCGCGCACCGCGTCCTTCAGCCGGGCGGCGGCCGCGTCGAGCCGGGCGTCCGCACCCCGGGCCAGGGCGAGTTCGGCGAACAATGCCTCCGCCGTCCCCGGGCTCCGGGTCAACGCCCGCAGCACGTCGAGGGCGTTGACGTTGCCCGAACCCTCCCAGATCGACAGCAGGGGCGCCTCACGGTAGTGGCGGGGCATGCCCGAGTCCTCGACGTAGCCGTTGCCGCCCAGGCACTCCAGGGCCTCCGCGGTGAAGGCCGGGCCGCGCTTGGTCACCCAGTACTTGCCGACGGCGGTGGCGATGCGGCGGAACATCCGCTCACCCTCGTCCCCGCGCACCGACCGGTCGGCGGCGCCGGCCAGGCGCAGGGTGAGGGTGGTGGCCGCCTCGGACTCCAGCGCGAGATCGGCCAGGACGTTACGCATCAGGGGCTGGTCGAGCAGCCGCGCGCCGAAGGCGCTGCGGTGCCGTGCGTGGTGCCCCGCCTCGACGAGTGTCTTGCGCATCAGCGTCGCCGAGCCCATCACACAGTCGAGGCGCGTGCAGTTGACCATCTCGATGATGGTCTTCACGCCCTGCCCCTCGGGCCCGACCCGCCAGGCGACGGTGCCGTCGAACTCCGGCTCCGAGGAGGCGTTGGAGCGGTTGCCCAGCTTGTCCTTGAGCCGCTGGATGCGGAAGGTGTTGCGGCTGCCGTCGGGCAGGACGCGCGGCACCAGGAAGCAGGTCAGCCCGCCCGGCGCCTGGGCCAGCACCAGGAACAGGTCGCACATCGGCGCCGACGTGAACCACTTGTGCCCGCGCAGGGTGTACACACCGGGCTCTGAACTGGGCGTCGCCGTCGTGGTGTTCGCGCGTACGTCGCTGCCGCCCTGCTTCTCGGTCATGCCCATCCCGGCGAGCAGACCACGCTTGTCGGTGGGCACCCGCAGGACCGGGTCGTACTCCCGGCCGGTCAGCAGCGGTTCGTACACGGCGGCCAGCTCCGGCTGCCGGCGCAACGCGGGCACGACGGCGTACGTCATCGAGGTCGGGCAGGTGTGCCCGGCCTCCGTGTGGCCCCACACCAGGGCGCCCGCGATACGCGCGACATGGGCGCCGGGCCGGCCGTCCGCCCAGGCCGCGCCCGCCAGGCCCTCGCCCACCGCGGTCCGCATCAGGTGGTGCCAGCCGGGGTGGAAGTCGACCTCGTCGACGCGGTTTCCGTAGCGGTCATGGGTGCGCAGCTCCGGCTCGTACCGGTTGGCCTGCTCGGCCCACTCCTGCGCCTCGACGCCACCGGCGACGAGCCCGAGCCGCCGCACGTCCTTCTCGGCCCACTCCGCGCCCTCCCTGCGCAGCCCCTCCAGCAGGGCCACGTCCTCGGAGGCGTCGTACGGAGCGAGGGGCGGGGGCTGGTTGGTGACGTCGTGGGTGGCGTACTGCGGCTGCGTGTGCGCGAGTATCGAGACCATGAGGCGAGTATTGCATTATTTCTGCAACCGTAGCCATGACGTAACAGTGATCGGGCGCCCGTAAGGTACCGGGTCATGCAGACGAACGTGTCCGGGCGGCCCACCGAGCTGGAACTGCGACCGCTGTCCGCGCGGTCGGTCGTCCTGAGCCTGCTGCTGGGCATGGATCCGCCCGAACTGCCCGTGAAGGATCTGGTGCGCCACGTGGAGGCGTTCGGGGTCGCCGGGTCCACGCTGCGGGCCGCACTCAGCCGGATGGTGTCGGCCGGGGACCTGCGACGCGCCAACGCTGTCTACGGTCTCAGCGACCGGCTCCTCGACCGCCGGCGCCGCCAGGACGAGTCGGTGCACCCCGAGACCCGCCCGTGGCACGGCGACTGGGAGATGGTCGTCGTCACCGCGACCGGCCGGGCGCCCGCCGAACGCGCCGACCTGCGCGCCCGCCTGTCGGCCCTCCGGCTCGCCGAACTGCGGGAAGGCGTCTGGCTCCGCCCGGCCAACCTGCACCGCACCCGGCCACCGGGCCTCGGCCCGACGGTCCAGTACTTCACGGGCCACCCGGACCAGCCCGCCGGTGGCATGGCCACCCGGGGCCGGGTCGGCGAGGGCCTTGAAACCGGGGACCTGGAAACCGAGAACTCGGCGGCTGAGGGCCCGGCCGCCGGGAGCTCGGGCACAAAGGGCCTGCGCACAGGGGACTTGACGCCCGAGGACCCGACCCCCGCGGACCACACCGCGAAGGACCCGGCCGCCGGAGGATCAGCGGCCGCCCACTCGGCCGCCAGGGACCTGGCGACGAGCCTGTGGCCGCTGGACGCCTGGGCCGCCACCGCCGAGACGCTGCTCGCCCACATCGAGCGGACCCGAGAGCCCGCCGACCGCTTCACGGCCCTCGCGGCCGCCGTACGGCACCTGCTGGCCGACCCCGTCCTGCCCCCCGAGCTCCTCCCGGAGGGCTGGCCGGGGCCCGAGCTGCGGGCCACATACACGGCGTACCGGAGGGAGCTGGTCGAGACGGTGCTGGGGCGCACGGACTGAGAGCCGCGCGGCGCGCCTGCTTCCCTGCGCCGCGTCGACCCCGACCCCGACCCCGACCCCGACCCCGACCCCGACCCCGCGACGGAGCGTGCGAGCCGCACCCCGTGATCCCCATGTGATCAGCGCGACGTAGTCTCCCCTCGCCCGGGAACTCAGCCGGGTACGCGGTCAACCGGGGGGATGACACATGACATACAGGCGTGCGGCGATACCGGCCGTGGCCGGAGGGCTGCTGCTCCTCGCGCTGTTGTGGTGGGCGGGGGCGAGCGAGAGCGCGCTGCGGCTGCGGGGGGCCACGGACGTGCTGGGCGCCCAGGCCGCCGCCGATCTCGAACGCTGGCTCGCCCCGTGGTCGTACGACCCGCCGGCCTCGTCACAGCTCGGCGACGCGGCGGTGTCGGGCGGGGGCGGGGACCCGTTACAGAGCGACGGCTCCCGTTATCTCTCGCTGTACTCGACCGCGCTCCAGATCCGGTTCGCCGCCGTCTTCGCCTTCTTCGTGCCCGGGGCGCTGCTCCTGGTCCGCAGGCTGCCGCCGGTGCGCGGCCGGCTGACGGCGGCGCTGCTCGCGGTGTGGGCCTGGGGCATGGTGGCGGGAACCCTCGCGGTCACCGTCTCCGCGCCGTGGCTGATCGCCTCGCAGGGACACGGCAGTTACCGCTTCCTGCCCCAACTCGCGGACGTGATCTCGTCCGGGCGGCAGGTCCTGGTGGCGACGGCGCTGGTCGCCGCCGTGGTGACGGTGCTGGTGGCGCGGGTCACCGCCAAGGGTGCCGGCCCACTGCCGCAGGAGGTCGTCCCGGCACGCGCCGCCCGACTGGCCGCGACCGCCGCAACCGTGGTCGTCGCCGTGTCTCTCGTCGTCCTCTCCCACCAGTCGGTCGCGGCCTCCCTCCAGACGGCCTTCTCCGGCGCCGGACTGCTCTCCGAACCGGGCGACCTCCTGCGCCAGTGGCTGCTGCTCGGCGCCTGGACGGGCCCGGCGGGCACACCGCTCGGCGACTGGCTGCTGTACCGCGCCGCCGACGTCCTGCTGCTCGCGGTGGTCTGGTGGGCCCTGCGCCTGCTGCCCGGCCTGCTCACCCGGGCCACCGTCCCCGCGCTGGCGGTCGGCGCGGTCTGTGCGACCGTCCTGGGCCTGCTGGCGAGCCAGTTCCTGCGGATGCTGGTGGAGGGGACGCAGATGCGCTGGGACCTGTACGTGACCGCCGGCTTCGGCGGCGGCGTCACGGCGGCCCTCACGTGGGGCCTGCCGGCCGGGATCGCCGCCGCCGTGACGCTCCGGCTGACCGTGGCCCGCACGGACACCACAGACGCCGCGGACCACACGGACTCTTCGGATGCCAGGGGCACCGGGAAGACCAACGACCCCACGGCCTCCACCCAGCCGTAGCGGTGACGCGCCCGGGGAAGCGCCTCGCCCGGGCAGGCGTCAGCGGACCATGAGGCCTCCGCCGAAGGACCGGCTCCCGTGGTTCCGTCTCAGACCACGGGGTCGAACCACGTGACCGTGCCGGACATCGTCTGCTTGATGCGGAACAGAGCGAACTCGCTCAGATCCGGCAGGGCGTCCAGCGAGAACCAGCCGACGTCCAGCGACTCGTCGTCGTTGACCCGCGCCTCCCCGCCGACGGCCCGGCAGTGGAACGTGGTGTCCATGTACTGGCAGACGTCCCCGTTGTCGTACCGCACCGGGTCCGACGCCTGGACGAGGACGATCCGCTCGGCCACGCACCGGACCGCCGTCTCCTCGTAGACCTCCCGCACGGCACAGGTCGCCGGCTGCTCCCCCGGGTCCGGGATGCCGCCGATGAGCGACCACTTGCCGTTGTCGGACCGGCGGTTGAGCAGCACTCTGCCCTCGTCGTCGAAGACGAGGGCGGTGACTCCGGGGAGCCAGAGCAGCTGGTGGCCGGCGGAAGCACGGAGTGTGCGGATGAAATCAGGGGTAGCCATGGAGCCGACCCTAACGGGCCGGTTCCGTCACCCCCGCCGTTCCGGGACGCGCACGCGAGGCGTACGGCTACACGCCACCGGCGCGCCTCCCGCGCACACCGGCCCCGATCGCCCAGCCGAGCCCACCGGCCGCGACCAGCACCAGCAGCATCTCGGGCGCGATGCCGAGCCTGGTGGCGGGTGTCTCCGAGGAGCGCAACGGCACCTTCTGGACCAGGGAGTCCGGGACGAACATGCCCGTCCGCTGTGTGATCCTCCCGTCCGGCATGATGATCGCGCTGACGCCGCTGGTCACCGGCACGGTGACGGTGCGGCTGTGCTCGACGGCGCGGACCCGGGACATGGCGAGCTGCTGGTAGGTCATCTCGCTGCGGTCGAAGGTCGCGTTGTTGCTCGGCACCGAGATCAGCTGCGCGCCGTCGGTGACCTCGGAGCGCACGGCCCAGTCGAAGGCCGCCTCGTAGCAGGTGACAAGACCGATCTTGGCGCCGTCCATGGTGAACACGCCCGGCTCGGAGCCCCGGCTGAAGTCCTGGCGGACCATGGACGTCCACTCACTGTTGATGGCGCCGATGAGCGACCGCAGGGGCAGATACTCGCCGAACGGCTGGATCTGCCGCTTGTCGTAGGTGTCGACGGGGCCCTTCTCCGGGTCCCACAGGATCTGCTCGTTGTAGAGCTTGCCGTCCCGCTCGACGACACCGCCCACGGAGATGGGGGCGCCGATGGCGGTGGCCGCTTCGTCGATCACCGCGCGGGCGTCGGAGTTGGCGAAGGGGTCGATGTCGGAGGAGTTCTCCGGCCAGAGCACGAAGTCGGGCTGTGCGACCTTGCCGGCCTTGACCTCGGCGGCCAGCCGCTCGGTCTCCTTGGCGTGGTAGTCGAGCACGGCCCGCCGCTGGGAGTTGAAGTCCAGTCCCAGGCGCGGGACGTTGCCCTGGATGACCGCCACGGTCGCGGTGCCGTCCTCGGCCTTGTCGCTCACCAGGGCACGGGACGCGAGGGCGCCCACCAGGGGGACGGTCACGGACAGCGCCGCCACGACGGCGGTGCCCCGGCGCACGGCCTCACCGGTGCGCCGGTTCTCGACGACCAGCCGTACCAGTTCGTACAGGCCGAAGCCGCAGAGGACGACCGCGAAGCCGAGCACCGGGGTGCCGCCGAGCGCGGCCAGCGGCAGGAAGGCACCGTCCGCCTGGCCGAAGGCGATCTTGCCCCAGGGGAAGCCGTTGAACGGGGCACGCGCGCGTGCCGCCTCACCGGCGATCCACAACGCGGCGGCCCACACCGGCCAGCCCGGCAGCTTCGACACGACGGCGACGCCGGCGCCGACGAGCGCCACGAACACCGCCTCGATCACGACGAGCGCGAGCCACGGACCGGGACCGACCTCCACGCCGGTCCACACCAGCAGTGGCAGCAGGAACCCGAGGCCGAAGAGGTAGCCGAGACCGAGCCCCGCCTTCCAGCCGCGCCCCCGCAGCACCCAGCCGAAGACCGCGAAGGCCGGCAGGGCCAGCCACCACAGGGTCCGGGGCGGGAAGCTGACGTAGAGCAGCACCCCGGAGAGCGCCGCGGCGGCGGCCGGAAGGAGCCGGCTGACCCATCGGGAGGCCCGGGACACGGGCGCGGCCTGGGGTTCGAGCTGTTCCGGCTCGTCTACGGGAGTGGTGGTGACGGTCACTCGGGGAGTGTACGGCGCGTCGCCCCGCCGCCGACAGCGCGGCCCGTGCGTCCCTGGTGAGGCTTTTGTCGCACACCAGCCGTAACGTTCCTGCGCAACTCGTCCACAAACCGGCGCATCACCCGTTACGGTGTGCGCGAGCCTCTGACGTGCGGCCGGATGGGGTCCGGACGGTCGAGGCCCGTCACAGTCGGGGGGCTACGGGTTGAGGTCCACGGGGACGGAGTCCGCGGCCGGAGCGTCGGCCGCGCAGGAGAGACGGAACGTCTCCGATGTCACGGGTGTGCTCATGCTCGGGGTGTGCGCGGCCTGGTCGTTGATCACGGCGGCGGCGCGGGGCGGCCGCCCGGAGGGGGTGCTGCTGGCGGTGCTCGCGGTGGCGGCCGGTTATGCGGCGGGCCGGATCTGCGGGGCCCTGCTGCCGGTGGTGGCGCCGTCCGCAGGAGCGCTCGCCGGTCTCGGTCTGGCGGTCATCACCCCGCACACCACGGCGGGCTCACCGCTGATCTCGCCGTTCGGTCACACCGGCGCGACCGCCGCGCTGCTGGCCCTGTCCACCGGCGCCGCCTGCTGTGCCGCCTGGGCGGCCCGCTCCCCCGGACCGCGGCTGGCCCTGCGCCTGCTGGCCTGCGTGATCGCGGTGACGGCGGCCGCGCTCGGCTCGACCACCGGCTTCGCCGCGTGCGCCGGAGTGCTGCTGTGCTCGCTCGCGGCGGCCCGGATGCGCCCCCGGGGCCTGGGGCTCGCGGGGCTCGCGCTCGCCACGGCCCTGGTGACGGCGACGATCTGGGCGATCGCCGAGGACGTACTGCCGGCCGGGCTGACCGACTCGCTGGAGGGGCAGCTCACCCCGCACCGGGTCCTGCTGTGGCACGACGCGCTCGGTCTGGTCCACGACGAACCGCTGCTGGGCGCGGGCCCGGGCCGCTTCGGGGAACTCAGCCCGACGGTCGCCCAGGCGCTGTCGGCCGACGACAGGCCCCACTCGGCGCCGTTGCAGCTGGCGGCCGAGCAGGGGCTCGTCGGTGCCGCCCTGCTCGCCGCGGTGTTCGGCTGGGTCCTGTACGTCCTGTGGCGGAGCCCGCGCTCCACTCCGGTGGTCCTCACCGCGGGCGCCGCCCTGACCGCGCTGGCCGCGATCGCCGCGGTCGGCAACGCGCTCAGCTTCACGACGGTGACGGCGGGCGCGGGCCTGCTCGCGGGGATCGCGACGGCCCGACCCCTGACGGACGGGGAGGACGGAGTCGCGGCACAGGACCTCGACGACCGCTAGTAGGACTCCGTTAAGTTGCTCTGGCTCTTGGGTTCTGGCTGGTGGTGGATGTTCTGGGCAGGGGGCGGTGGCAGGTGGTGCAGGTGCCGGTCCAGCAGTTCAGCAGGTCCTGGATGGTGTCGAGGATCTGGTAGAGGGTGAGTCCGCTGTATCGGCTTTTGGGGCCAGGCGCTGTTCGGTGAGGAACGCGTGGGCGGCGGTGACCAGGGTGACGTGGTGGTGCCAGCCGGTCCAGGAACGTCCTTCGAAGTGGTCCAGGCCGAGGCCGTGTTTGAGTTCCCGGTAGTCGTGTTCTATGCGCCAGCGGATCTTGGCCAGGCGGACCAGTTCAGCGTGCGGGGTGTCGGCCGGCAGGTTCGACAGCCAGTAATCGGTGGGTGCTTCGGCGCCTTCGGGCCATTCGACCAGCAGCGTGACGTCGGGCAGGACACCGTCCCACAAACCCTCCTGCGCGGTGGCGGCGGCCTGGGCAAGGCGGCGGGACCGGACACCGGCCGGCCGCACGCGCAGCGCCAGAAAGCGCGAGCGCATCGGCCCGCGTGAGCCTTCACGCCAGGTCACCTCGGTGAAGGCCTGCCGCCCCTGGTCCGCCGCGAGCGCGGCCACCGGGGACGGCTTGTCGCGGTAGCGGGGCTGAGGCTTGCGGCCGTTGCCGGACCAGGGCGGGGCAGCGGGCACCGCATCGTGCGGGTGGACGGTCACGTCCGAGCGGATCGCCACCACGTAGCCGATGTTCCGACGTTCCAGCCCGTCGCGGAAGTCGGCGTTCTGCCCGTAGCCGGCGTCGGCCACCACCGCCGGCGGCACCAGCCCCCACCCGGCCAGCTCGTCGAAGACGTCCAGGGCCAGGCGCCACTTCTCCCGGTGCCCGACCTCCTCAGGAACCCCCGTCCTGCGTCGGCGGACCGGATCATCCGCCCACTCCCGGGGCACGAACAGGCGCCACTGCAGCGGACAGGACGCGGTGTCGGAGACCGCGTGCACGCTGACCGCGACCTGACAGTTGGCCTGCTTGCCCAAAGCCCCGCAGTACTGGTGAGCGACAGCGACCGACATCTTCCCGTCCTTGGGAAACGACACATCGTCGACCGCCCAGGCATCCGGGCCGATTCTCGGCACCATCCGTTCCGCGATCCGCCGCCGCACCGGCACGGGATCCCAGGTCGACTGGTTCACGAACTGCTGCAGGTTCTGCTCGTTGCCGTCCGGCAGCCGCGAGGCCATGGCCTGGATGGACTTGCGGCGACCGTCCACCATCAGTCCCCGCAGATAGCAGTCACTCTTGGCCCGCTGATCCTTGCGCGGCACCGACGCGAACACATCGGCCACGAACAACGCCAACTTCGCCCGGGCACGGTTCACTTCATGTGCATCCACACACCCACCATGCCCCCAAACAGCACCGCGAGACAGACCTAACGGAGTCCTACTAGAAGGCCCATGAAGATCTTGGGCCTTCTAGGGGAACGCGCCGGTCAGGACGGAGTGCGTCAGCGCGCGGCGCCGGACGCCTTCGGGGTCAGCCGGGCGCGGATGACACGCACGGCCGTCTCCGCGTTGTCCACGGTGATCGTGAACGTGTGGCCGTCCCACAGGCGCAGCACCACGGCCTCGCCACGGCGTACGACGACGGCGGTGCCCTTCTCGGGCCGCCAGCGGTAGCCCCAGCCGCCCCACTCGTGGGGGGTGACGCACGGGGCGAAGTCGGCGTCGGCGACCTGGGACAGGGGGATGCGGCGGCGCGGCACGCCGATGTGGCCGCAGCGGACTTCGAGGAAGTCCTCGTCGACCTTCACCGAGACGTGCACGAACGCGAGCGTGCCGAAGAGGACGAGCAGTCCGGCCGCGATGCAGCCGACGACGGCCATGATGAGCGGGGCGGCACCGGACGTCCACGCGGAGTCGACCGCGAGTTCGATGCCCAGTGCCATGCAGGCGGCACCGCCGACCGCCAGCAGCCATTGGCCGCGGTTGGTCGCGCGGCCGGTCCAGACCTCGGGGTGCGGGCTTTCGGAGGTGCCCGGCTCGCCGTGGGGGTGCTCCCTCATGGCTTTGAGACTACTCAGATTCCGTAGCGCGGGCACCTGGTCGCGGAACGTTACTGCTCCGTGCGGGCGGCCAGCGCCAGACTGGTGATCTGGAGCAGTTTGCCCTCCTCGTAGGCCAGGGCAGGGGCGGGCAGCGCGCCCTCGCGGCCACTGAGGAGGACGGTCAGCGTCGACTCGGTCCAGTCGGCCTCGGGCTTCGGCAGCTCCCCGATGCGGCGCAGCGCCTGGGCGGCCACGGCGCCGGCGGAGCCGTGCAGGACGAGGGGCGGGAGGCCGGGCTGCTGGACGGCCGCGCGGATGCGTTCGGCGACCAGTTCGTAATGGGTGCAGCCGAGGACGACGGTCGTCACGTCGTCGGGGGTGAGCGCGGCGGCCGCGGCGATCGCGGCGTCGATCGCCGCGTCGTCGGCGTGCTCCACCGCTTCGGCCAGTCCCCAGCAGGGCACCTCGGTGACCGCCACACCGTCGGCGAACTCCTCGATGAGGCCGCGCTGGTAGGGGCTGCCGGTGGTGGCGGGCGTCGCCCAGATGCTGAAGGGGCCGCCGCCGGACGCGGCCGGCTTGATCGCCGGGACCGTGCCGATGACGGGCAGCCCGGGTTCGAGGAGGGCGCGCAGGGCGGGCAGGGCGTGCACGGACGCGGTGTTGCAGCCGACGATCAGGGCGTCGGGCCGGTGCGCGGCCGCCGCCTCGGCGACGGCGAGGGCGCGCTCCGTCAGATCCTCCGGGGTGCGCGGGCCCCAGGGCATGCCGTCCGGGTCCGAGGAGATCACCAGATCCGCGTCGGGCCGCAGTCGCCGTACCGCGGCGGCGGCGGGGAGCAGACCGATACCGGAGTCCATGAGCGCGATCTTCACCCGGCCACGATAGACGATGGCCTCGGTAGGGCCGCTCCGGTGGGGCAGACTTCGGGCGTGAGCGCCATCGCGTGGACCGCCGCCGGATCACTCGCCGCCTGGCTGTGGCTGCTGCTGGGCCAGGGCTTCTTCTGGCGCACGGATGTGCGCCTGCCGCCCCGTCGGGATCCCGACGACTGGCCGTACGTCTGTGTCGTCGTCCCCGCCCGTGACGAGGCCGCCGTGCTGCCCGACAGCCTGCCGTCGCTGCTCGCCCAGGACTACCCCGGCCGGGCCGAGGTCTTCCTGGTCGACGACGGCAGCTCGGACGGCACCGGTGACCTGGCCCGTGAGCTGTCCCGACGCTTCGGCGGGCTGCCCCTGACCGTGTCCTCGCCCGGGGAGCCGCCCGCCGGCTGGACGGGCAAGCTCTGGGCCGTACGGCACGGAATCACGCTGGCACGCGCGCGTGGACCCGAGTTCCTGCTGCTGACGGACGCGGACATCGCGCATCGGTCGGACAGCCTGCGCTCCTTGGTGGCGGCCGCGCGCACCGGCGGGTTCGACCTCGTGTCGCAGATGGCCCGGCTGCGTGCCGAGAGCGTCTGGGAGAAGCTCGTCGTCCCCGCCTTCGTGTACTTCTTCGCCCAGCTGTATCCCTTCCGCCGGATCGGCGTACGGGGTTCGCGTACGGCGGCGGCCGCGGGTGGCTGTGTGCTGCTGAGCGCCGAGGCCGCCGAGCGGGCGCGTATCCCGGACGCGATCCGGCAGGCGGTCATCGACGACGTGGCCCTGGCCAGAGCGGTCAAGAGGAGCGGGGGCCACATCTGGCTCGGGCTGGCGGAGCGGGTGGACAGCGTGCGTCCCTACCCCCGGCTGCACGACCTGTGGCGCATGGTCTCGCGCAGCGCCTACGCCCAACTGCTGCACAACCCGCTGCTGCTCGCCGGCACGGTCCTCGGTCTCGCGCTGGTCTACCTCGTCCCGCCGGTCGCGTTCCTGACGGGTCCGGCCCTGGGGGACTGGCCGACAGCACTGCTCGGCGGGCTCGCCTGGCTGCTGATGACGGCGACGTACGTGCCGATGCTCCGCTATTACCGCCTGTCCCTCCGGCTCGCTCCGCTGCTGCCGTTCACCGCGTTCCTGTATCTGCTGATGACGGTCGACTCCGCGGTGCAGCACTACCGGGGGCGCGGTGCGGCCTGGAAGGGCCGCACCTACGCGCGCCCGCAATCGGTGCCGGAAGAGGGCTAGTCCCGCACCGGAGCTCCGCCCGTACGGAGGCGGCGGGCTATTTCCTGCCGGGGGTCCAGTTCATCCCCCACCCGTAGGCGTAGTCGACCGTGCGCTGCGGGCTCACGCCGCGGTCGGGGACGAGGTAGCGGGCCTCGCGCTGGACGATGAGGTCGCCGCCCTGGTTGGTGATGAGGGCGAGGGCACAGACGGTGGAGGGGACGGTGCACTCGTCGAGGGAGAAGTCGATGGCTGCGCCGTGCTGCGGCTGGAGGGTGACGGTGGCGTGCAGATCGGCGAAGGAGCGGGCGCCCTCGTAGATGGTGACGAAGATGAGGATGCGCCGGAAGGCGTTGATGTGGTCGAGGTTGACGGTGAGGTTCTCGCCACTGCTCACGGCGCCGGTGCGGTCGTCGCCGTCGAGGTGGATGAACGGCGGCTGGCGCAGCGACCCGAAGGCGTTGCCGAGCGACTGGACGACGCCCTTGCTGCCGTCGGCCAGTTCGAACAGCGCGCACAGGTCGAGGTCGAGGTCCGCGTGCATGGCGACGGCCCGGCCCAGCTTGCTGCCCCACCCCTTGAACTGCTTGCGCACCTCCCAGTTGAGGTTCACGCGCAGGGCGCCGGAGGTGCCACCCTGCTTGGTCAGGGAGACCGCCGGGGCCTCCTTGGTGAGCGTCACCTTGGTGAGGCGGACCGGGGTCGGGGGTGCCACGGGCGGGGTGGGCGGCGGGGGCGGGGCGGTCGTCACCGGGGGCGGCACGGTGACGGGAGGCGCGACGGGGGCGACGGGCGCCGGCGCGGGTGCGGCCGTCGTCGTGTGCTGCGGCTCGTCCACCGTGATGCCGAAGTCGGAGGCGAGACCCTCGAGCCCGCTGCTGTAGCCCTGGCCGACGGCGCGGAACTTCCAGGCGCCCTGTCGGCGGTAGAACTCCCCGAGGACGAAAGCGGTTTCGACGCCGGCGTCCGCGCTGTCGAAGCGCGCGACCTCGGTGCCCGCCCGCTCGTCGAGCACGCGGATGTACAGCCCGGGCACCTGACCGAAGGTGCCGCCGTCCGCCGACGCGACGAGCACCACGGTTTCGATGGCGGGCTCCACGCGGGCGAGGTCGACGACGAGCGAGTCGGTCACCTGGCCCCCGGCCTCGCGTTTGCCGTCGTGCCGGATCGCACCGGAGGAATGCGCGGGCTGGTTGTAGAAGACGAAGTCGGCGTCCGAGCGCACTTTCCCGCCGACGAGCAACAGCGCCGAGGCGTCCGTGTCGGGCACGCCCGGTCCGGAGCGCCAGCCCAGTTCCACGCGTAGCGCGGTCGTCGGCACCGCGGTGTTCGATCCTTTCGGCATTGACATGTCCGCCCCCATCAGAAGGTCACCCAGAAGATCGTCACCAGGCCGCGTCGCTTGCGGTCCGTCGGATCCGGCCGGATCCGCTGTCGGCCAAACCTATTCCCCCGGGGCCCGGAACCCCCAGAACCCGTACCGAAAGATCCTTGGCCAACCGCCGGTAACCCACTGGGAACTCTGCCTTTACACGATCAGAACGCACTTTGCCGCCCCTTTTCGCCGAGTTCGCTCGCATTGGGGATCCAGCGTCACTGCCGACACGGAAAACAACCCTCTTATCGGTCTCCCCAACCAGCACATCGTGGGCTTAACTTATGTGCCATGACCTCCCCCCGCTCCACCTACGGCGGCGGTTACTACTCCGCCTCGTCCTTCGCGGACACCCCGATCTACGACTCTCTCGTCGCCGAGCGGGGAACCCCTCAGATCGCCCCGATCCGGGTACCCGCCCAGTACGACACCCCGGGCAGCAATCTGCCCGCGCTACCGTCGGCGCTTCCCGCGCTGCCGGCGGGCCCCTCCCAGCCGTCCCCCGCCTACGGTTATCCGCAGGCCCAGCAGCCCTCGCCGCTCCAGCAGGCGCCGAACGCGTACATCCCGCAACAGGCCGCCGCGCCGCGCGGCTACCCGGGCGCACAGCCGCAGCAGCAGCGTCCGATGGCCGGCTACGAGGCCATGCGCCCGGCGGCTCCGCGCCCGGCCCAGGCGGCCCCGTACCAGCAGGACCCGTACAACGGTCAGCAGTACCGCGGGTACTGAGGCACTTGGAATATTTCGTGTGGGGTTGTCACGGCCTGCTGGCAGGATGACCCCATGGGGAATCCGTCGCTGCACTCGATCCATGTCCACCCGCTCAAGGCGGCCCGGGGCTTCGCCCCCGACGAGGCCGTCGTGGAGCCCTGGGGACTGGCGGGCGACCGCCGTTGGGTGCTGGTCGACGACTCGGGCAAGGTCATCACTCAACGTCCGCATCCGCGTATGGCGTTGGCCGCCGCCGGGCTGAAGCCCGACGGCGGTCTCTTGCTGTCCGCGTCCGGCCGTACGCCGCTCACCGTCCCCGTGCCCGAACCGGACGGCACGGTCACCGTGGAGATCTGGCGGGACAAGGTGGAGGGGGTCCCCGCCGACGCCGCGGCGCACGCCTGGTTCAGCGACTACCTGGGCGTCCCCGTGCGGCTCGTGCACCTCGACGACCCGGCGACCCGCCGCCCGATCGACCCCGAGTACGCCCGCCCCGGCGAGACCGTCAGCTTCGCCGACGGCTACCCCCTGCTGCTCACCGCACTCTCCTCGCTGGACGCACTCAACTCCCTGGTCGCACAGGGCGACCACCCCGAAGAGGGCCCGCTCCCCATGAGCCGGTTCCGGCCGAACGTGGTGGTCGACGGCACGGACGCCTGGGCCGAGGACGACTGGCGGCGCGTCGCCATCGGCGAGGTCACCTTCCGGGTCGCCAAGATGTGCGGCCGGTGCGTGGTGACCACCACCGACCAGGACACCGCCGAGCGCGGCCGTGAGCCGCTGCGCACGCTTGCCCGCCACCGCCGCTTCGGCGACAAGCTCGTCTTCGGGCAGAACCTCGTTCCGGAATCCGGGGGCACGGTACGGATCGGCGATCCGGTCCGGGTGCTCGAATAGCGAGTTCGATCTCGATGAGATCTGGGCGTTCTCGCGGCAACCCCGGTGCCCCACTTGAAAATTCAATCTCCTACGATTCGGTTCGCGTGTAGGGAACACGCGCCCTGGGTCCGGCCGTTGAGTCTTCGTGAGAAGTTCATGAGAAGGCCGGTGGGAGGGTGATTTCCCTCTCTCTTGAACGGGACCGCACGTGGACGGCTCCGCCAGGGGTTATCACGGACGCGGAAGGGGGTGTGGGGCTGTGCGGGCAATCGGTGGGCTACGGGCGTTCGGCGGGCTGTGGCGCTGGCGGCACAATCCGCTGCGGCGGACGACCGATCTGGTCGAGGCCTGGCTGGCGTTCTCGGCCCTCGTGCTGATCCTCGTCGCCGCACCCCTGATCGGCGCCGTCGTCGGCACCACCGCCCAGGGCGCCCTGCAGCAGGCCGTGCGCGACCAGATGCAGACCCGCTACCGGGTGACGGCCACTGTCGTCAAGAAGGTCGACGGCTCCCCGCTGGACCCCGATCCCGAGACCGCCACGAACCGCGACCGGCAGAGCCGGGTCGTCGCCGACTGGACCGGCCCGGACGGCACCGACCGGCACGGCACGGTCATGGCGAACCTCAAGATCCCGAAGCCCGGCGACCACTTCACGCTGTGGACGGACCGGCAGGGCCGCATAGTGGGCCGCCCCCTGGACACCGCCACCGCGACGACCCACGCGGTGCTGGCCGGATTCGGCTCCACCGTGCTCGCCGCGGGGCTCGTCGAGGGCGGCAGACGACTGATCGTCTGGCGCATGATCCGCCGCCGGTACGCCCGTTGGGACCGGGCATGGGACAAGGCGGGGCCGGACTGGGGCAGGACGGGCACGGGCAGCTGACCGCCTTCCCACTCCGGTCAACTCCCCATGCCCGCGCACGCTACGGTGGACCGACCAGCCGAACTCTTCGGCATCGACCCGCGTTCCACGAGGTGGGGGCACAGCAACGCCATGGCACAGGGCACGGTCCAGGTGACGCACACCGGTACATCGCGGTGGCGGCGCCGCACGGGTGAGTACACATCGCTCGCCGCAGCCCTGGAGGCCGCGAGCGACGGCGATGTGCTCATCGTCGCCCCGGGCACGTACCGGGAGAACCTCGTCGTGCAGCGCGGGGTCACGCTGCGCGGCCCCGAGGGCTCGCCCGGCTCGGTCCGCATAGCGCCCGTGGACGGGGTGCCGCTGACCGTGTCCGCCTCGGCCGTGGTGCAGGACCTGCATGTCGAGGGCCAGGACGCGGCGGCGCCCGCGCTGCTCGTCGAGGACGGCACGCCCGAGCTCCTGGACCTGCGGATCGTCACCCGGTCCGCGGCCGGCATCGAGGTGCGCGGCGGCGCCCGCCCCACGGTGCGACGCTGCACGGTCGACAACCCGGCCGGGATCGGCATCGCCGTGGTCGACGGCGGCGGTGGCGTGTTCGAGGAGTGCGAGGTCGTCGCGGCCGGCCAGGCCGGTGTCGCGGTGCGTGGCGGCGGCCATCCGCGCCTGGAGCGGTGCCGCATCCACCACACCTCGGGCTCGGGCCTGACGGCGACCGGGGAGAACTCCGCGCTGGAAGCGGTCGGTTGCGAGGTCTACGAGGTCCGCGGCAGCGGAGTGCAGATCACCGGGCGGGCCACGGCCCATCTCACCGACTGCGATGTGCACCGTACGACGGCCGACGGGGTCACGCTCGACACGGACGCCGTACTCACCCTCGCGGACTGCCGTATCCACGACATCCCGGAGAACGCGGTGGACCTCCGCTCGCGCTCCGTCCTCACCCTGACCCGCACGACGGTACGGCAGTTCGGGCGCAACGGACTGTCGGTGTGGGACCCGGGCACCCGCGTGGACGCCAACCAGTGCGAGATCTTCGACAGCACCGGCGACTACCCGGCCGTCTGGGTCAGCGACGGCGCGACGGCGGTGCTGGAGTCCTGCCGGGTGCACGACGTGCCGGACGCGCTGTTCGTGCTGGACCGGGGCTCGCGCGTGGACGTCGTCGACAGCGACCTGTCGCAGGTGCGGAACACGGCCGTGTCGGTGAGCGACGGGGCGACCGCCCAGCTCGACGACTGCCGGATCCGGGACGCCGCCACGGGCGCCTGGTTCCGTGACCACGGCAGCGGCGGCACGCTCAACGGCTGCACCGTGGACGGCACCCAGACCGGCGTGATCGTCACCAAGGGCGCCGACCCGACCGTCGAGCGCTGCACGGTCACCTCGCCCGCCGAGGCCGGGTTCTATGTCTCCGCCGAAGGCCGCGGCAGTTTCCTCAACTGCCGGGTGACGGGGAGCGGTGGCTACGGCTTCCACATCATCGACGGCTGCCGGGCGACGCTGCGCAAGTGCCGTACGGAGCGTTGCGCGCGGGGTGGTTACGAGTTCGCGGACGGCGGCTCCGGCCCCGCGGGCGGTGGCCCGGTGGTCGAGGACTGCACCAGCGACGAGAGCGCGGGGGTACGGCCCCCGGCCGCGCCGGAGACCGCCACCCAGACCACGGTCCGGTCGCCCGGCCTGCTGGGCTCGATCCCGGCCCAGCGCACCACCGATCAGCCGCTTCCGGCCGCCGTGCAGCCCGAGACGCCGACGCGGGCCTCGAAGGCCGTGCTCGGTGAACTCGACGCGCTGGTCGGTCTGGACAGTGTCAAGCGTGAGGTCCGCGCCCTCACCGACATGATCGAGGTGGGCCGCCGCCGCCAGCAGGCCGGCCTCAAGGCGGCGTCGGTCAAACGGCACTTGGTGTTCACGGGCTCCCCCGGCACCGGCAAGACGACGGTCGCCCGCCTCTACGGCGAGATCCTGGCCTCGCTCGGTGTCCTGGAGAAGGGGCATCTCGTCGAGGTGTCCCGCGTGGACCTGGTCGGCGAGCACATCGGCTCCACGGCGATCCGCACCCAGGAGGCCTTCGAACGGGCCCGTGGCGGTGTGCTGTTCATCGACGAGGCGTACGCGCTGTCGCCGGAGGACTCGGGGAGGGACTTCGGCAAGGAGGCCATCGACACCCTGGTGAAGCTGATGGAGGACCACCGGGACGCGGTGGTGGTGATCGTCGCGGGCTACACGGCCGAGATGGAGCGCTTCCTCACCGTCAACCCCGGAGTGGCGTCCCGCTTCTCACGGACCATCACCTTCGACGACTACGTCCCCGACGAACTGCTGCGCATCGTGGAGCAGCAGGCCGAGGAGCACGAATACCGGCTGGCGGCGGGCGCGGGCGAGGCGCTGCTGAAGTACTTCACGGCGATCCCGAAGGGCCCGGCCTTCGGCAACGGCCGTACCGCGCGGCAGACGTTCGAGGCGATGGTCGAGCGGCACGCGAGCCGGGTGGCCCAGGTCGACGAACCGAGCACGGACGACCTGACGTTGCTCTACGCGGAGGACCTGCCGGAGCTGTCGTAGCGGACGTTCCTGGGGTTAACCCCAGGGGGCGAACCCCACCACAGGTGTGCTGTCGGCCGGATGGGACCGGAGTGATCCGGCGGACAGCATGATCCCCATGACGCATCGCACCCGACGAGCCCTGGTCCTGGCCCTCTCCGTCTCGGCCGCCGCCACCGCGCTGACCGCCGTCACCGGCCCGGCGGCCGCCACGGCCACCCCCTCCTCCCCCACCCTCACCTGGCGCCCCTGCCCCCAGTCCGACGGCCCCGCCGGTCAGGAGTGCGCGGAGCTGCCCGTTCCGCTCGACTACCGCGACCCGGACGGCCCGCAGCTCACCCTCGCCGTCTCACGGGTGCGCAGCGAGAACCCCGAGGCACGGCGCGGCACACTGCTGGTGATCCCGGGCGGGCCGGGCGGCTCCGGCCTCAGGCGGCTCACGCAGCAGGGAAAGGCCCTGCAGCGGGAGCTCGGCGACGCGTACGACATCGTCGGCCTCGACCCGCGCGGTGTGGGCGGCAGTACGCGGACGAGCTGTGAACTCTCCGCCAACGACCGGCACTTGACGACGCTGCGGTCCTGGCCGGCGCCCGACGGCGACATCGCCGAGAACGTGGCCCGGTCCCGGCGTATCGCCGAGGCCTGTGCGACGAACGGCGGGGCGGTGCTGCGCAGTCTCACCACCGCCAACGAGGTACGGGACATCGAGCGCTTCCGACAGGCACTGGGCGAGGACCGGCTGTCGGCGTACGGCGTGTCGTACGGGACCTATGTGGGCGCCGTCTACGCGCAGAAGTACCCGGAGCGGACCGACCGTTGGGTGCTGGACAGCAATGACGACCCGAATCCCCGGCGGGTCGCGCGGGGCTGGCTGGCGAACATGGCGAGGGGTGCGGAGGACCGGTTCCCTGACTTCGCCGCCTGGGCCGCCGACCCGGCACAGGAGACCGCGGGCCTGCGGCTCGCCGAACGGCCGGAGGACGTAAGGCCGTTGTTCCTGTCCCTGGTGGCCGAACTGGACCGCGCGCCGAGGGCGACGACCACCAAGGGCGTCCCCCTGACCGGCAACCGGCTGCGACAGGCCGTGCAGACCGCTCTCTACAACGACACCTCGTTCGACGAACTGGCCCGGCTGATACGGCAGGCCATGGACCCGAAGGCGACACCGGTCCTCACACCCGACGTGGCCGGGCCGATGAGCGACGAGGACGCGGCGGTGACCCTCGCGGTGATCTGCAACGACGTGCGCTGGCCCGCGTCGGTGGACGCGCACGAGCGGGCCGTGGCCGACAGCCGGGTGCGGTATCCGCTCACGGCCGGGATGCCCGTGAACATCACACCGTGTTCCTTCTGGAAGAACGAGCCGGTGGAGAAGCCGACCCGGATCACCGACGACGGGCCGTCCAACATCCTCATGGTCCAGAACCGGCGGGACCCGGCCACCCCCTACGCCGGTGCCCTGAACCTGCGGGCCGCGCTGGGCGACCGGGCCCGGCTCGTCACGGTGGAGAGCGGCGGGCACGGCGCGTATCTCGGGACGGGGAACGCGTGTGGCGACCGTACGGTCACGGCATTCCTCCGCACGGGACAGCGGCCGGCGCGGGACGTCTCGTGCCCGGACGACTGACCTGGGCCGTGGGCGGAGCGTGTGCTAGGACGGCCGGGGCTTGGGCAGCTCCGGGCCGATGCGCGCCAGCAGGTGTTGCCGCTCGTGGGCGAAGGCCGGGTCCGCCTGGTAGTCGGAGTGGCCGAGGATCGGGGCAGGCAGCGGGTGGGCGCCGGTGCGGCCGTAGGCGAGCGGGTCCTGGAAGGGCTCCGCGTCGACCTGCGGCGCGCAACCGCCGCTCAGGTGCACGGGGCCGCCGATGGGATCGGTGAGGCGGTACAGGTTGCGCCAGCAGTCGACCTCGCGGTGCAGGGAGGCGAGCGGCTCGGGACCGAAGTGGGCGGGGAACCAGCGCCCGTACAGCCGCTCCAGCGGTGAGCCGTAGGTGAGCAGTGCGACCCGCTTGCGGACCGAGGGGGTCAGCTGCCAGGCGGCGGCCGCCGCGAGGACACTGCCCTGGGAGTGTCCGGAGATGACGAGCCGGCCGCCCGTGGTGCGGGTCCAGGTGGCCATGCGCCAGGTCAGGTCGGGTACGGCCCGCTCGGCGTAGCAGGGCGGTGCGAAGGGGTGTGCGGCGCGCGGCCAGAACGTGCCCACGTCCCAGAGGATGCCGATCGTGCGGCGCGCGGAGGCGTCCTTGTAGGCCCGGCGGCCCCAGGTGACGAACAGCAGGAAACCCACGCCGATCAGCCAGGACCCCAGTGCCTGCGCGGTCTGGGCGGCGCCCGCGACGACGTCGTACGAGTGGTGCGCCGCCTTCGCCGGTGTCTGGCGCGTCGCCAGGGCGCCGGTCAGGGCTCCGGCACCGAGCAGCAGGGTCACGGTGGAGGTGATGCCGATGATGCGGGGCGCCCGGTCGGTGAGGGCCGCCATGGCTCGGGTCCGGGCGATGCGGCGGGTGCGGCCGGCGTCCTGGGACTCGCGCTCCTCGGCCGGCGGGTCCGCGGATTCCTGCCTCGCTCGTCCTTCCGCCGCTCCGTCCCCTTCCTTTTCCTTCAGTCGCTCTTCCGCTCGGTGCGTGTGTTGGTGCCGGCCCTCCACGAGGCCGTACTCCCGCTCCACCGCCGCCGTCTCCGCCCGCCGCAGGACCCAGGTGCGGCGGGCCAGCCAGCCGAGGAGGCCGAGGACGACCAGGAGGAGGGGCGGGATGACGGAGGCCTGCCAGGTGAGGAGGACGGGCGGGCCGGGCAGGGCGTCGTCGGTGCCGCCCAGCCAGTCGGCGACGCGTTGGGCGACGCCGGCGGACATCACGCCGCCGAGGGCGCAGGCGAGCATCGCGACGGCGGGGCCGGCCAGCCCGTACATGGCGGTGCGCGGCTCGGGGCGGGAGCGGTACAGGATGTGGGCGACCACGCCGAGCGCGACGACCAGCAGGCCCTGGACCAGGGTGATCCCGCCGAAGGTCATGTCGCCCGGCAGCCGCCCCGCCGACCGCCAGCCGGGGCGTGACCACCCGGCGTACACCATGGACAGGACGAGCAGGGCGATCGAGCAGGCAGGCAGGCGGCGGATCAGATGCTCGTCCAGGTGCTTGTCGAGGCGCCGCTCGCTGCGGCCCCGGCGGCACACCACCCACACCACGCTCACCGCGAGCAGGACGAGTGCCGTGTTCAGCAGCCAGCCCAGGAGCTCCAGGACGGCGGGGCCGCCCGCCCGGCGGTCGTGGCGGGCGGCGGACGTGCCGACGGCCGCCGCGACCGTCAGGAAGCCGGCCGCCACGTGGGCGGCGCGCAGTCTGGCCACGAGGCGGCGCCCGTACCAGAAGCCGGGCCGGCCGAGTGCGACGCGTGCCGAGTCCTCTACGTCGGGTGCGACTCCTGCCGGCTTCTCGTCGTCGGGACGGGCGTCGTCGCGGTCCATGGGACGCTGGGACTCGTACTCGCTCCAGGTGCGGTGGGAGAGGTACCACAGGAGGCCGGTCAGCGCGGTGGGCACCAGGGCCGCCAGGGCGAGGCGGCGGCCGGGCTGGCTCCACCAGCCGCCGTCGGAGACGGCCGGAGAGAGGAAGCCGAGCCAGGTGTGCGCCTCCGCGCACGCGCGTGCGCCCGCGCACTGCCAGGCGGTCAGGTCGAGCGCGACCTCGCAGGCCGCCGCGACGAGCAGCACGGTCAGGGTCAGGCCGGCCAGGCGGACGATGAGGCCGTAGAGGCGTACCGTGCTTCGGCGGCCGCGGGTGCTGGGGCGCATCCAGTGGGCGAGGTTGACGACCATGAACGGCAGCAGCAACAGCCACAGGGCACGCGAGCTGTTCCCGGAGGTGAGGTTGCACCAGACATAGGCCTCGGGGACGGGCTTGCCGCGGTAGTCGGCGGGACGTTTCTCCGCGTCGGCGTCGTCGATGCGACGGAAGACCGCGGCCGTGTCGTCGCCGGTGATCCGGATCGTTCGGGGATCGTCCAGCATGCGTTCGGGAGTGGTACCACCGACGCCGTGGACGAGCAGCTCAAGGGCGTTCCCGTCCGTCGTGGACCGGCCGGAATACGGCTGCCCGCCCTCTTCCATGGGCTCCGGATGTTCCCTGGGTTCCGTATGTGTCGTATGTTCCCTCGCACGATCCACTGTTCCGCTTCCCCCGTGATGCGCCGCAAGTCAGGTGTGATGTGCAGGCACTGATGATCGCCCCTGCGGGGGCCTCGTACACCTGTGGTCACCGAATCTCCCCGATCCGTGTGATAGTGGCGGGCGCGAGGAACGGAGCGTGATGTGCTCGCGACTGGGCAGGTAGTGGCGTCACCGGTGGTGGGGCGTGCGAATATGGGGCGTCCTCGGGACCGGGGACAGGGGGAATGTCCTCGTCGGAGGGGGTATGGAAGGCGTGTCGGGTGTGATGGGGCGAGAGGACCGGAGCGGGCGTGAGTGAGAACCAGAACCTCCTCGCGGAGCAGCGCCGAGCCCTCATCCTCGACGAGGTACGACGGCGGGGCGGGGTCCGGGTCAACGAGCTGACACGCAAACTCGGCGTGTCGGACATGACGGTGCGTCGCGATCTGGACGCACTCGCCCGCCAGGGCGCGGTGGAGAAGGTGCACGGCGGCGCGGTGCCGGTGGCCGAGGCGAGCACGCACGAGCCTGGCTTCGAGGCGAAGTCCGGGCTGGAGCTGAGCGCCAAGGAGGACATCGCGCGTGCCGCCGCGGAGCTGGTCGCTCCGGGTTCGGCGATCGCCCTGTCGGGCGGTACGACGACGTACGCGCTGGCGCACCGGCTGGTGGACGTGCCGGATCTGACCGTGGTCACCAACTCGGTGCGGGTCGCCGATGTCTTCCATGCCGCCCAGCGCACGACCGGCCCCCGCCAGGGGGCGGCGACCGTGGTGCTCACCGGTGGGGTGCGGACGCCGTCCGACTCGCTGGTGGGGCCGGTGGCCGATCAGGCGATCGCGGCGCTCCACTTCGATGTGCTGTTCCTCGGGGTGCATGGCATATCGGTCGAGGCGGGGCTGTCCACGCCGAATCTGGCGGAGGCCGAGACCAACCGGCGGCTCGTGCAGTCGGCGCGGCGGGTCGTGGTGGTGGCCGACCACACCAAGTGGGGGACGGTGGGGCTGAGTTCGTTCGCGGCACTCGAGCAGGTGGACACCTTGGTGACCGACGCGGGGTTGCCCGCGCAGGCGCGGGCCGAGATCGCCGAGCACCTGCGGCGGCTGGTGGTGGCCGGGGAGGACTCCGACGACGACGCGGATGCCTGAGCGTCGTTCCGTCGACGGCGGTCCGCGAACCGCGAGTCGTTCGTGCCTGGTGGCGCAGTCCCCCGCGCCCCTAACGGGGCGCTGCCCACACGCCTGTGTGCAGCAGTGACTCGATGGCTGCCACGTAGGGGTCGATGTCCAGGCCCTGCCCCCTCAGCCACTCGTCGGAGTAGTACTTGTCCAGGTAGCGGTCGCCCGGGTCGCACAGGAGGGTGACCACGCTGCCGTGGCGGCCCTCCGAGACCATCTCGGCGATGATCTTGAGGGCGCTCCAGAGGCCCGTTCCCGTCGAGCCACCGGCCTTGCGGCCGATGGCGTTCTCCAGGGCGCGTACGGCGGCGACGCTGGCGGCGTCGGGCACCTTCATCATGCGGTCGACGGCGCCGGGGACGAAGCTGGGCTCCATGCGGGGGCGGCCGATGCCCTCGATACGGGAGCCGCAGTCGCAGGTGACGTCGGGGTCGCCGGTGGTCCAGCCCTCGAAGAAACAGGAGTTCTCGGGGTCCGCGACACAGATGCGGGTGTCGTACTGCATGTAGTGGACGTAGCGGGCGATGGTCGCGGAGGTGCCGCCGGTGCCGGCGGTGGCGACGATCCAGGCCGGCTCGGGGAAGCGTTCCAGCCGGAGCTGGCGGAACACTGATTCGGCGATGTTGTTGTTGCCGCGCCAGTCCGTGGCCCGCTCGGCGTAGGTGAACTGGTCCATGTAGTGGCCGCCGGTCTCCCCCGCGAGGCGGGCCGACTCCTCGTACATCTTCCGTGAGTCGTCCACGAAGTGGCAGCGGCCGCCGTGGAACTCGATCAGGCGGATCTTCTCGGCACTGGTCGTGCGGGGCATGACAGCGATGAAGGGGACGCCGATCAGTTTGGCGAAGTACGCCTCGGAGACGGCCGTGGAGCCGCTGGATGCCTCGATGACGGGGCGGCCCGGCCGGATCCAGCCGTTGCACAGGCCGTAGAGGAAGAGGGAGCGGGCGAGGCGGTGCTTGAGGCTGCCGGTGGGGTGGGTCGACTCGTCCTTGAGGTACAGGTCGATGCCCCATCTCTCGGGCAGCGGGAAGCGCAGCAGATGGGTGTCGGCGGAGCGGTTGGCGTCGGCCTGGACCTTGCGCACGGCTTCTTTGAGCCAGGTGCGGTACTCGGGGTCGCTGTGATCGACGTCGAGGGTGGCGCCAGGACGGGTGGGGCGGGGGGTGCTCACGGCGTGCTCCTCACGCATTGCGCCGACGGCGGATCGCGGCGTCGGACACCCCGATGATAAACACCTTCCGCACGCTTCTCACCTGCATAAACATGCCTTTGAGCCCCTCAAAGGCACTCCTGTGGCAGTCATGCGCGGGGCGCATGGGGGGCGCATGCCGCGCGTGCGCCGGAACCCCGCCCCCGACCCACCGTGCGCACTGGTGCTCGACGCGAGGGACGTGCAGACTTCACCGCACGGGCCAGTAGACGCCGCCGGGGCCGCGCAGGGGGAAACGACCTCGGGCACACTGGATCACGGTCCGCGACGGACCAGACGACGGAGACAGCCGAAGCGCACTAGGGGGCGGGGTACATGGCCGAGCCGGAGTTCACGGCCACGGGCGTGCGGATCGGAAAGAGGCTGCGGCAGCTCACCCGGGCGGGGCAGGTCCGGATCGAGGGCGGCCGGCTGCAGTTGCTGACCAGTTACGGCAGCGAGATCGACAGTGCCCCGGTGCAGGCGGTGCGCGCCTCGAAGCCCTGGTTCGCGAACGAGGACCGGGCGTTGGCCGACGTCAACGGCACCAGGTACACACTCACCCTGAACGAGCACGACCCGGCTCCGGGGAAGCCCGGTCCGCCCTCGGCGCGGCGGTTCATAGAAGCGGTGCGCCGGGCCGCGGGGCGCAGCGGCTGACGGATCGCGAGTTGCGGGACCGGACCCCCTGAGTCACTCTGGTCTCACGTCACTCTGGGTTTACCGGCGATAACGCTGCGAACCAGCCCGCCGGCCACGTCAGCGGGCGGCGGTCGTAGACAGCCACCCCACGAACAGGCGGCAGCCCCGGCTTCCGCCCACACCAGGCGGCAGTCGTAGGCGGCCGCACCACAGCAGGCGGCGTTTTTCGCCCAGCCACCTCGCTGGATCCGTACTCCGATCTTCTTCCGGACTCAATTCGGGGAGTCGCAGCCGTGATCAGCCAGCAAAGCAGGCACTGCACGGTGGAGCTCCAAGCCCTGCCGTCGCGGATCGGCCAGGTCCGCAGAATCGTATCTGCGCAATTGCGCTACTGGCATCTGGATCCCTTGATAGAGCGGGCCGCACTCGGGGTGACCGAGCTGCTGTCCAACGTCCACCGGCACGCGGAGCCGGACAAGATGTGCACCGTGGAGATGGAGTTGCTCCTCGGCCGGCTCACGGTCTCGGTGCACGACAACGACCCCCGCCTCCCGGTCGTCCAGGACGCGGAGCCCTTCGCCACCTGCGGCCGCGGTCTCGCCATGGTCGCCGCGGTGAGCGAGAGCTGGGGCGTGCGGCCGCACGGCGAGTCGGGGAAGGTCGTCTGGTTCACGCTGCCGGCGTCCTCGGCCGCGGTGCCGAAGATCTCGCCGTACGACGCCGGACAGACGCTCGACGTCGGCCAGACACTCGACGCCGGACAGCCGTACGACACCGGACGTCGGCCCGCCGCGCGTGGGCGCAGGCCCGAACACGCTCCCGCCCGGTCGGCCGTCGCAGGCTGACCGGGCGGTGACCCACTCGCCGTCCATCGGCAACAGGTCGCGCATCGCCACCTGTTCACACATGGCGGTTGTCCGTACGTCATTTGGTGCCGACGGCCAGCGGAACGTCCAGGCGTGCCGCCCGCCGGGCCGGATGCGGCCCCGCGGGCGCTCCGGCCGCGAGTCGCACGGGTCGCAGCGCGAAGATGCACCCACGTCGAGGACATCGAGGAGCGCAAGCGGCGTGAGCTGCGGGGCTGGCGTACGAGGCGGGCGGCGCCGCCGGCTCCCCCGCTCGGGTGGCCGTGCGGGGGCGGCGGCCGGTGCCGGGCGGGGTGCCGTTGGGAAGTGACAGGTCACCGCACCCCGATCCGTACCCCGATCCGAGGAAAGGCCCCGCCCCTGGCACTGGAGATGCGCGACCGCTGCGAGCGCTGGGGGACGACGACCCTGCCCGTCGGCGCCCCGGCCCGTATCTGCCCGTACGAGTGCACGTTCTGTCTGTCCTGCGCGAGGCCATGGGCGAGGTCTGCCCCGATTGCAGCGGGGAACTGGTGGCCAGACCTCGCCGCCGGGCGGTCGCATAGAGGCGTCAGGCGTCAGGCGTCAGGCGTCAGGCGTCAGGCGTCAGGCGTCAGGCGTCAGGCGTCAGGCGTCAGGCGACCGAGATGTCCGACGGCCGGAGCTTTGCCGCCGAGGCGAGGGCCTCGTGGACGGGATGGGTGTCGAAGGACGCCAACAAGGCCTGGTCGGCGGGGTGTTCGGCAGCAGGGTAGGCGATCTGCTCGTAGGCGGTCTGGAAGCGCGGGCCCCAGCGGCGGGCGCCGAGGCGCGCCGTGCGGGAGCAGTTGTCGACCATGTGCGCCACATCGCGGGCGTGCATGTAGGGCAGGAGGGAGTCGACGGCCTCGATGACGGACTCGTTGACGATCTCCGACCACGGGTGGCCGCGTTCGGCGAACTCGTCGATCTGCGCGGTCATGGTGGCGACGAAGACGCCGGCGGTGAACGGGTCGACGGGCAGGTCACGTTCGCCCCGGCGGGCACGGACCCGGTCGCTCACGGACCACATCGGTGAGCCGCCGATCCCGCTCATCGGGCGGGCGCCGAGGCGGCGTTCGGCCAGGATGACGCTGCGCAGTTCGGTGCCGTCTGCGACCTCGTCGTAGATCTCCGCGACGATCTCACGGGCGGGCCCGTACGTGGCCGTGAAGGCGCGGTCGAAGACGTCCCGGCCGACCGTGTCGAGGCCCTCGCGGACCGCGCGGAGCCCGGTGTGGGAGACGGTGCGGGCGATGGGGCCGGTGATGTTCTCGCAGGAGCGTTCGTACGAGGTCAGTTCGTCGTCCCCGGCGAGCCGGTAGCGGGTGTACAGGCTCTCGACGATGCCGTGGACGGCGCCGAGCAGGATGGCGCGCTCGCCGACGATGTCGGAGAGGTACTCGCTCTCCAGGGTGGTGCGGAAGGTGTACGGGGAGCCGAGGGCGACCGACCAGGCGAGGGCGCGGTCGGTCGCGTTGCCGTCGGGGTCGGCGTGGACGGCGTAACTGCTGTTGATCCCGGCGCCGTTGATGTCGGCGCCCTGCTCGTACAGACGGCGGACCGAGTCGCCCATGCCCTTGGGGCAGACGGCGACGACTCCGTGTCCGGGCGGGAAGTCGCCGCCGGTCTCCCGCAGGTGGCCGAGAAGGAAGCCGTGGGAGAGGCCGATGGTGGCGCCGGGCTTCAGGGCGGCGAAGATCTCCCGGTGGTGGGCGGCGAGGGCCGCGTCCGCGATCAGGAGGACGACGAGGTCGCTCTCGGCGGTGACGGCGAGCCAGTCGCCGAGGGTGCCGTCCGCCTCGGTGAAGCCGTGGGCGCGGGCGTCGGCGGCCGATGCGGAACCGGGGCGCAGTCCGACGGCGACGGTGATGCCGGAGCCGGAGAGGGAGTCGCGCAGGTTGCGGGCCTGGGCCCGGCCCTGCGGTCCCCAGCCGATGACGCCGATGCGGCGCACCCCGGCGAAGGCCTGCGGCAGCAGTGGGAAGAGATGGCGGCCGCCACGCAGGATGCTCTCGGTGCCGCCGGGCACGTCCATGGTTTCGAGGGCGAAGACAGTAGAGGTGGAGGTGGAGGTGGAGGTGGTCATGGGGGAGTTGTAGGGTCCCGGCGAGTGTTGCGACAAGCGCAACCTTTGCAGCGGAGTGTTGCAGAAGGTGAAAGATCCAGGTGGGCGGGTATGCGGGACGATCATCGCGAGCTTCGGCTGTTCCTTCATCTGGCCCGGACGCTGAACTTCGGCCGGACCAGCCTGGACTGCCATGTCAGCCCGGCGACCCTGACCCGTACCGTGCAGCGGCTGGAGTCCGACCTCGGGCACCGGCTCTTCGACCGGGGGCCGAGGGGCGTCTCGCTGACGGCCGAGGGGCATCGCTTCCGGGAGTACGCCGCGCGGGCACTGGAGTTGTGGCGCGCGTTCCGCGAGGAGCATCCGGACCCCGCCGAACTCACCGGGCGGCTGGCCGTGTTCGCGACGGTGACGGCATGTCAGGCGCTGCTGCCGGATCTGCTGACGCCCTTCCGTGCGGCCCATCCGCAGGTCCGCCTCGATCTGCGCACCGGTGACGCCGCTGCCGCGCTGGCCAGGCTGGACGAAGGCGAGGTGGACGTGGCGGTCGCGGGCATCCCGGTACGGCTGCCGGAGCCGCTGGTGAGCCGGACGGTGGCGACGACGGACCTGGTGTTCGTCACCGCGCGCCACCGTGCGGACCCCGGACTCGACGGCCCCTTCGTCCTCCCCCACCGCGGTCTGGTCCGCGACGCCGCCGACCGCTGGTTCCGCACCCGCGGAACCGCACCCGCCCTGGCGGCCGAGCCGGAGGGCCACGAAGCGCTGTTGACCCTCGTCGCGCTGGGCTACGGCACCGGTGTGGTCCCCCGGCTGGTGCTCGACCACAGCGCCGTACGCGACCGGCTCACGGCCATCGCCGCCGACACGCCTCCGGAGCCGTTCCCGATCGGACTGTGCGTGCGGCGGGCGGATCTGCGGCGGCCACAGGTGGCGGCGTTGTGGAGTCTCACGGCGGAGTTCACCTTCCGATCACCCTAGGGACAACTTCCGTCCCCTCCAATGCAATTGCCCATTTCCCGCCCCCCTCCGAATTCGGAATTACCGCTTTCACTTCTCACCGGCGGCACAACCATCGTCGAGCGACAGACCTCTAATTCGGCGAATCGACGATGCACGGGGAATGGCGGGGTCCAAAGAAAATGAAGTGGGTCGCTCAACGGCCGCAGGGAAAAGCCGCTCTGTTCTCCGCCGCGTTCGCCGTCGCCGTGCTCTGCGCCGCCGATTTCGTCGCCCGCAGCCATCCGTTCGGGCCGCGCACCCGGAGCGTCAACGACCTGGGCAACCAGTACGTGCCGTTCCACGCGCACCTGTGGGACCTGCTGCACGGCAGGGGCGACGGCGGTCTGCTCGTCAACTGGCGGTCCGGGTTCGGCTCCAGCTTCCTGCCCGACCTCGGCACGTACGTCAGCAGCCCGTTCGCCCTGCTCGTGGCGGTGTTCCCGAGGGACGAGATCGACCTCGCGGTGTACGTGGTCACTCTGCTGAAGGTGGCGTCGGCCGCCGCCGCGACGGCCTGGCTGCTGCTCGCCCTGCGCCCGGGCCGCTGGTGGGCGGCGGGCCTGCTCGGCTCGTCGTACGCACTGTGCGGCTGGACCCTGGCGGACGCGGTCCACAACCCCATGTGGCTCGACGGCCTGATCTGCCTGCCGCTGCTGTGCCTGGTCGGCGAATGGGCCCGGCGGGGGCGGCGTCCGTTCCTCTGTGTGCTGATCGTGGCGCTCGCCTGGACCGCCAACTTCTACACCGCGTACATGGCGACCCTCGCCGCCGGCCTGGTGCTGCTGCTCCGGCTGTGGCTCAGCGACCTCTCGCGCCGGCAGCGGCTGCGGGCGGTGGGCCGCGCCGCCCTGGTCACCGTCCTCGGCACGGGCCTGGCCGCGCCGCTGGTGACAGTCGTGTACTTCGGCACCCGGCACTCCTTTCCGGGCCGCAAGCGGCAGTTCGTGCCCGTCCCCACCGAGGACCTGCTCGCCCGGCTGCTGCCGGGGACGTACGGCTACGGGACGCCGGCCGTGTTCGTGGGCACCACCGCGCTGCTGCTCGCGCTCGCCCTGCCCTTCCACCGGGCGGCCCCGGCCCGGGTGCGCGCCGGGTGGACGCTGCTGGTGTTGGGGGTGGCCCTGTCGATGCAGTGGGGGCCGACGCATCTGCTCTGGCACGCCTTCGCCACCCCGCAGGGCAGCTCGTACCGTCAGGCCTTCGTGCTCTGCGCGCTGCTGGTGATCACCGCCTGGCACACGCTGTCGTACGGCGTCCCCGGCCCGCGTGCGCTGGGCGCGGCGGGTGCGCTGCTCGCGCTGGTGATCGCCTTCGCGAGCGGCGGGGAGCGGACGCTGCGCGCCTTCAGTCTCCCGCTCGCCGTGCTCGCCGCCGTCGGCGCGCTGGGCGGTCTGGTCCTGCTCGGGGTCAGGCGCGAGGGCGGCCGGCCCCTCGCGGTCCTCGCCGTGGCGCTGCTCGTGTGCACGCAGTTCGGCGAGGCCGCCGTGACCTCCGCCGCGGACACCCGGCTGCGGCTCGGGCACATGGACGACTACGCGCCCTGGGGCGCGCGCCAGCGGGACCAGGCGGCGGCGATCGCCGGGGCCGACGGCTGGCCCCGCTACCGGATCGACCCGGGTCGGGAGCAGACCGTCGGCAACGACCCGCTGCTGGTGGGCGGGCAAGGTGCCCAGTACTACAGCAGCCTCACCTCGGACGTGCTCAGCCGGACGCTCACCGCCCTCGGGGGCGGCTGGACCTCGCGCGGGCGCAGTGTGCAGAGCCTGGACAACGCCGTCACGGACGCGATCTTCTCCGTCGGGGCCCGCGTGCACTCCCCGCCGGACCCGCACCAGAACTGGTTCCCGCAGGACGGCAGCCGGGTGACCGTGACCCGGCAGGACGTGCCACCGCTGGTGACGGTGCGGCCGCACGCCGACCGCGCCGACGGCCCTACGGACCTCTCCGCCTTCGGGCCGTCGCCGTACCGCAACCAGGAACTGCTGCTGGGCGCGCGGGTGTACACGGTGCCCCGGCTCACGGTGCGCACCGCCGCCGGGAAGCCGCCGTCGGCCGGTGACGACGGGCGGCCGGGTGTGCGGGTGGGCCCGCTGCCGTATGCGAGCGCAGCGCGGAAACCGACGATCACGGGCGGTTGCCCGGCAGGGTCCGAGCTGTATCTGTGGGCGCCGCACCTTTCGGGGACCGCGCGGCTCGCCGACGGTTCTGCCTCCGGTGCGGAGCCGACCGGGCGGTTCCGGTCCGACCAGCCCGTCACCAAGATCGCTCCCATGCAGCGGCTGGGCAGGGTCGGCGACCTGGGGCGGTTCCGGATCGAGCTGTCGCCGAACAGGACGAGCCTCGTCCCGGAGGGCGCCGTCGGCTGCCTGGACACCACGCGGCTGCGCACCGCGGTCGAGGAGCTGAAGGCCACGGGCGCCACCCGCGTGAGCGTGTCCGACGGCACCATCAGGGCCGAACTCCCGGCCCACAGCACGGGGGTCGCCGTCGTCGCGGCGCCCCGGATCTCCGGCTGGCGCTGTGCCGCCGACAGCGCGCCCGCCGTACCCGCCAAGAACTTCCACGGGCTGATCGCCGTCCCCCTGTACGGCTCCGCCAGCAGCGTGACCTGCACGTTCCACCCGCCCGGACTGCGCCTGGGCACGGCGGTCGGGGCCGTCTCGCTGACCGCCGTGCTGCTGCTCGGGGCGACGGGCGCGGTCCGCCGCCGTCGGGCCCGGGTGGCGCTCACCCGCGTACGCCCGGCCATCGCCCGGCCATCGCCCGACGACCCGACCGCACGCGAGCGCGTGACCACCGCTCCTTGAACCGCATCCCTGGGGGACCAGCATGCTCATCTCGATCGTCGCACCCTGCTACAACGAGGAAGCCGTCGTCGCGCGCTTCCACGAAGAGATCCAGAAGGCCGCGGAGGAACTGCTGCCGCTCGGCCACGACATGGAGTTCGTGTACGTCGACGACGGCAGCCGCGACCGTACGCTCGCCGTCCTGAAGCAGCTGGCGGAGCTGGACGCACGCGTCCGGTACGTCTCGTTCAGCCGCAACTTCGGCAAGGAGGCGGCGCTGCTCGCGGGGTTGCGGCACGCCTCGGGCGACTCCGTGATCGTCATGGACGCCGACCTCCAGCACCCGCCGGAACTGATCCGCCGCATGGTCGACCTGCGTGAACAGGGCTACGACCAGGTCATGGCCCGCCGTACCCGGACCGGCGACGGCCTCCTGCGCACCGCCACCGCCCGGCTGTACTACCGGCTGGTCAACCGTCTCGTCGACGTGGAACTCGTCGACGGCGTGGGGGACTTCCGGCTGCTCTCCCGCCGCGTGGTCGACTCGGTCCTGGACCTCACCGAGTACAACCGCTTCTCCAAGGGCCTCTTCGCCTGGGTCGGCTTCCCGGGCACGACCTTCGAGTACGAGAACGCCGTGCGCGAACACGGCCGCAGCTCCTGGAGTTTCCGGTCGCTGCTCGACTACGGGCTCGACGGGCTCCTCTCGTTCAACAACCGGCCGCTGCGGGCCGCCCTCCACCTCGGCCTGTGCCTGCTGGTCTGCGCGGGGCTCTACACGGCGTGGATCGTGGGCGTCGCGCTCGTCAAGGGCGTGGAGACACCCGGCTATGTCACCATCGTCATGGCCGTCACCGCCCTCGCCGGCGTACAAATGATCATGCTCGGGGTGATCGGGGAGTACACCGGCCGGATCTACTACGAGGTGAAGGGGCGCCCGCACTTCCTGGTGAAGGCGACCAATGTGGAGCAGGCGGAGCAGGTGGAGCAGACGGAGGGGCACGCGGCGTGCGGCACGACGAAGGACCTCATTCGCTGATGGGGACGGCGACGCGTACGCAGACACTCCCCGAGGCCCGCCCGATGCCAGAGCGCCACATATCGGGACAGATCATCTCCTTCGCTCTGGTCGGCGTGGTCAACACGGCGACCTACTACGGCCTTTACCTGTTGTTTCTCAATGGGCTTCCTTATCTGGGCGCGCATATTCTCGCGTTCGCACTGAGCATGACGGGTTCGTTTTTCCTGAACGCGCGATTCACCTATCGCACCAGCCCCACCTGGCGGAAATTCCTGTTGTTCCCGCTGACCAACGCCACGAACTTCCTGATCACGACGGTGGGTGTGTATGTGATCGTGGACGTCCTGCACGCCGGGAACCGGTTCGCCCCGCTGCTCGCGTCGGGCGCGGCGATTCCGGTGACGTTCGCGGTGTCCCGCATGATCATGCTCCGGGGTTCCCGGGCCCGGTGAAAGGCCGTCAGGCCAGCGCGCCCAGCGGGTCGTCGAGCACCGGCTGCCACGCCAACTCGGCCGCCCCCACCAGACTGTTGTGGTCCAGCGTGCAGGCCAGGATCGGGGCGACCCCGCTCTGCCGGCCCCACAGGCTGCGGTCGGCGACGACGGCACGCAGCCGGTCGGGGTCGGCGTCGAGCAAGGTGCGGTGCATGCCGCCGAGGATGATGCGGTCGGGATTGAGGATGTTGACCAGGCCCGCGAGCCCCAGGCCGAGGCGGTCGATGATGGCCTCGGCGGCCGTGCGGACGCCGGGGTCGCCGTACTGGGTGCGGATCAGCTCGTTGGCCTGCTGAAGCAGGGAGCCCTCGGGCCCCGGGTCGCGGCCGACGGCGGTGAGGAAGGCCCGCGGGTCCGCCTCGACGTCGAGGCAGCCGCGGCTGCCGCAGTGACAGGGGCGGCCCTCGGGGTTGACGGTGAGGTGGCCGACTTCGAGGGCGAGACCCGAACTGCCCGTGTGCAGACGGCCGTCGAGGACCAGAGCGCCGCCGACGCCCCGGTGCCCGGTCGCCACGCACAGCAGATCGCGGGAGCCCCGCCCGGCGCCGTGCCGGTGTTCGGCGAGCGCGGCGAGGTTGACGTCGTTGGCCGCGAACGCGGGCCCCTCGATCCCGGCCGCGCGGACCCGCTCGGCGAAGATCTCCCGGACGGGCGCTCCGGCCGGCCAGGCCAGGTGCAGCGGGTTCAGCGCCAGCCCCGCCGGTTCGGCGACGGCGGACGGCACGGCCAGACCCGCGCCCACACACCGTCGGCCGGTCTCCCGCAGCAGTGCGGCGCCCGCGTCGACCACCGAGCCGAGCACCTTCGCCGGGTCGGCGTCCACGATCTCGCAGGCGGGCGCGGTGGCGACGATCCGTCCGCCGAGCCCGACCAGCGCGGCCCGCCAGCCGTCGGCGTGCACCTGGGCGGCGAGCGCGACGGGACCCTCCTCGGCGACTTCTAGGCGGTGCGAGGGCCGACCCTGCGAACCGGCGGCGGCGCCCGGATGCGCGTCGACCCGGATCAACCCCAGCGCCTCCAGCTCGGCGGCGACGGCGCCGGCCGTGGCCCGGGTGACACCCAGCTCGGCGGTGAGCACGGCCCGGGTCGGTGCCCGCCCGGTGTGCACGAGCTCCAGCGCCGGACCCAGCGCGCCCCTCCCCCGGTCCAGCCGAGTGCGTGTCGTCGTCGGTGTCCCTTCGCCCGCCGCCTTGGGGGCCGCCTTCCCGTCCATGAGGGCGAGTCTCCCATGATCCGCACGGCACCGAACCCCGCCCGGCGGGCGTCAGCCGTCGTCGAAGCCGCCGACCCGCAGGGTGACGTTCAGCCGTCCGGTCAGCCCCAGCCCGGGCGGCGCCGTCCCCGCATGCACCCGGGGCACCCCGTGGTACGCCTGCCGTGCCGCCCCGCCGAACACGAAGAGATCACCGCTGCGCAGCTCCACGTCCGTGTACGGCCGGGCCCGGGTCCGCGTGTTGCCGAAGCGGAAGACACAGGTGTCACCGAGGCTCAGCGACACCACCGGCGCGTCCGACTGCTCCTCGCCGTCACGGTGCATCCCCATGCGGGCGTCGCCGTCGTAGAAGTTGATCAGGGCGATGTCGTACGCGGCCGTCGCCGCCTCCGGTCCCAGGGCGTCCACGACCGCGCGCCCGCCCAGCTCCCCCAGCCAGTCCGGAAACGGCTTCACGGGCGCCCCGTCGCCGTCGACGGCCGTGCGAGCGTAGGCGTACGGGTACCAGTGCCGGCCCAGACAGACCTGTCGGGCGGTCATCGTGCCGCCGCCCGGGGTGCGGACCGTACGGAGTCCGGCGGGCGGGCGGGCCCACTCACGGCAGGCTTCCAGAAGCCGCCGCTGCTCTTCCGCGTCCAGCCAGTCCGGCACGTGGACCGCGCCCGGCGCGATCTCCGTACGGTCGCGGGGGAACAGCTCGGCGTCCGAAGGGGGCATGGGTTCCATGTTCGCGCATCGCCGCTCGGAGAAAGGACGTGAGCCGGGCTCGGTTAGCCTGGGCACACGATGAGCGACCGTATGACCGCGCCCTGGGGCGAATACTCCCTGACCCGCTTTCCCGATGACCCGCGTGAGCAGCTGCGCGCCTGGGACGCGTCCGACGCGTATCTGCTGCGCCACCTCGCGGAGAGCGGGACGCCGCTGGACGGCACGGTCGTGGTCGTCGGCGACCGCTGGGGCGCTCTGACCACCGCGCTGGCCGGGTACGGGCCGACGCAGATCACCGACTCGTTCCTGAGCCGGGAGGCGACGCGGGCGAACCTGGAGCGGGCCGGCGTCGAGGCGGACACCGTACGGCTGCTCACCACCCGGGACACGCCCCCGGACCGCGTCGACGTGCTCCTCGTCCGGGTCCCCAAGAGTCTCGCGCTCCTGGAGGACCAGCTGCACCGGCTCGCGCCCGCCGTGCACGAGGGCACGGTCGTGATCGGCACCGGGATGGTCAAGGAGATCCACACCTCCACGCTCAGGCTCTTCGAGCGCGTCCTCGGCCCGACCCGCACCTCGCTCGCCCGGCAGAAGGCACGACTCATCTTCTGCACGCCGGACGCGAGGACCCTTGACGCGCGGGGCAACGATCCGTGGCCGCACACCTACCAACTGCCGGACGACACCGGCCTGTTGGCCGGTCGTCCCGTCGTCAACCACGCGGGCGTGTTCTGCGCCGACCGACTCGACATCGGCACCCGGTTCTTCCTGCGCCATCTGCCGAAGGATCCGGGCGGCGGGCGGGTCGTCGACCTGGGGTGCGGCAACGGCGTGGTCGGCACGGCGGTCGCGCTGGCCGATCCGGATGCCGAGGTGGTGTTCGTCGACGAGTCGTACCAGGCGGTGGCCTCGGCGGAGGCGACGTACCGGGCGAACCGGCCGGACGCCGACGGCAGGGCGGAGTTCCGGGTCGGCGACGGGCTGGAGGGGTTCGCGCCGGCGGGGGTCGATCTCGTCCTCAACAACCCGCCGTTCCACTCCCACCAGGCGACGACCGACGCCACGGCCCGCCGGATGTTCACCGGGGCACGACGGGCGCTGCGGCCGGGCGGCGAGCTCTGGGTGGTCGGCAACCGTCATCTGGCCTATCACGTGACGCTGCGACGGATCTTCGGCAACAGTGAACTCGTCGCGAGCGATGCCAAGTTCGTGGTGCTGAAGGCGGTCAGGCGGAGTTAGGGCGTGTTTCGGAAGTCCCTTCGACGAAGGGACTTCCGAAACACGCCCTAGTGTTCCGAGTCGGGAATTCTGTTCAGATAACTGGCGAGGCGTTCGAGGATCTCGTCTGCGGTCTTCGTCCAGACGTAGGGCTTCGGGTCGGTGTTCCAGGCGGCGATCCAGTTGCGGATGTCCTTCTCCAGGGCTTGGACGGACCTGTGAACGCCGCGCCGTATCTGCTTGTTGGTCAGTTCGGCGAACCATCGCTCGACGAGGTTCAGCCAGGACGAGCCGGTCGGTGTGAAGTGCAGGTGGAAGCGGGGGTGGGCCGGCAGCCACTTCTTGATGGCGGGGGTCTTGTGGGTGGCGTAGTTGTCGCAGATGAGGTGGACATCCAGGTCGGCGGGCACCTCTTTGTCGAGCTTGGTGAGGAACTTCTTGAACTCCTCAGCCCGATGTCTGCGGTGCAGGGAGCCGATCACTTTGCCGGTGGCGACCTCGAGGGCGGCGAACAGGGTGGTGGTGCCGGCGCGGACGTGGTCGTGGGTCACCCGCTCGGGAACCCCGGGCATCATTGGCAGCACGGGCTGGGATCGGTCCAGGGCCTGGATCTGCGACTTCTCGTCGACGCAGAACACCAGGGCCCGCTCGGGCGGGTCCAGGTAAAGGCCGACGACATCGTGGACCTTGTCGACGAAGTACGGATCGGTCGACAGTTTGAAGGTCTCCGACCGGTGCGGCTGCAGGCCGAAGGCCCGCCAGATCCGTGAAACCGACGACTGCGAGAGGCCCGTCTCCTTCGCCATCGACCGCGTCGACCAGTGCGTTGCGTTCTTCGGAGTGGATTCCAGCGTCTTGGTGACTACCGCGGCAACCTGCTCGTCCGTCACGGTCCTTGGGCCGCCCGGACGCGGCATGTCACCCAGACCGGCGATCCGGTACTGCACGAACCGGGCCCGCCAGCGGCCCACCGCATGGGGTGTGGAACCGAGCTGAGCAGCCACGTCCTTGTTCGAGGCGCCCTCGGCGCAGGCCAGGATGATCCGACACCGCAACGCCCATGCCTGCGGCGTGGAACGTCGCCGCACCCACTCCTCGAGTGCGGCCCGTTCTTCGTCCGACAGTGTCAACTCGGCCTTCGGCCGCCCCGTCCGTGCCATGGAGCAAGCCTATACATCTGAACAGAATTCCCGACTCAGAACACTAGCGGCCCCCCGCCGAGAAGGTGGCCCCGCGCAGGGCGCGCGGTGAGGCGCCCAGTTCCCGGCGGCAGGCCTTGTTGAAGGCCTGGAGGTCGGGGATGCCGACGGAGGCGGCCACGGCGGGAATGGAGAGGGTCGTGGCGCGCAGCAGATGGTGGGCGCGTTCGAGTCTGCGGCGGCGAATGTAGGCGACGACCGTGCCGCCCGTCTCCGCGCGGAACAGCCGGGTCAGATGGTTGTGGGAGACGCCGGCCACGCGGGCCACCTCCGGGATGGTGAGCGGGGCGGCCAGGTGGGCCTCGATGTGGGCGATGGCGGTGGTGACCGCCGGGTGCGGACCGGGGCCGGCCGCGGCGGGCGGGGTCAGATGGGCGACGCGCCACAGGGTGGTCCAGATCTCGGCCCGGGTGCGGTCGGGCTCGCTCGGGGCGGCTGCCACCGCCTGAAGCAACAGGTCGGTGAGCGTAGGGAGTTCGGGACCGGCGTCCTGCACGACCGGAACCGTGCGGGGCGGCCCGGCCGGGGCGATGCGCAGATGCGCGAAGAGATGTTCGGAGCGGCCCCGGTAGCGGTAGCGGACGGTGGTGCCGGGCGGTACGAGGCTGACCCGGCCGGGGCGGATGGTGTGGACCGTGCCGTCGACGGTCAGTTCGGCCTCGTACTGGTAGAGGTGCAGCTGCCACAGCTCCGGCAGCCGGAACACGTCCGTGCGTCCCGCGACGCCGTGCACGCCGACACCGATGAGGGCGACGACCGGCGGCTCACCGAGGTGGATCTCCGTCTCCCGCATGACCGGAAAAATATCAGTGACGGGCGTCACACTCGGGTTCCGGGTGCCGCGCTTCGCGAGACGGTCGCATTCCCACACGGGACGGACCCGTACGGGCCTCCTACCCGGGCGGACCGGCCTCTCCCGTCCGCAGCACGCCGATGAGCCGGGCCACCGTCTCCGCCATCGCCGCCCGGCCGGCCGCGAGGTACGTGCGCGGGTCCACCACCTCGGGGCGGGCGGTGAGGAAGTCCCGGACCGCGCCGGTCAGGGCGATGTTGAGCGCGGTGCCGATGTTGACCTTGGCGATGCCGCCCGTGACGGCCGCCCGCAGTTCGTCGTCCGGGACGCCGGAGGAGCCGTGCAGGACGAGGGGGACGTCCACGGCGGCGGCCAGCCGTTTCAGGAGGGCGTGGTCGAGGGCGGCGGTCCGGGTGGTCATCGCGTGCGAGCTGCCGACGGCCACGGCGAGCGCGTCCACACCGGAGTCGGCCACGAAGGCCCGCGCCTCGTCGGGGTCGGTACGGGCGCCGGGCGTGTGCGCGTCGAGCGGCGGTGCGCCGTTCTTGCCTCCCACCTGCCCCAACTCGGCCTCGATCCACAGGCCTTGGCCGTGGGCCCACTGGACGGCGGCGTGGGTCGCGGCGAGGTTGTCCAGGTAGGGCAGGCGGGAGGCGTCGTACATCACGGAGCTGAACCCGGCGTCGGCCGCCCGGCGCAGCAGGTCGTCGCTCCGGATGTGGTCGAGGTGGAGTGCGACGGGCACGGCCGCCCGCTCGGCGGCGGCGGACGCGGCGCGGGCCAGTGGGAGCAGGCCCCCGGCGTGGAATGTGACGGCGTTCTCGCTGACCTGGAGGACGACCGGCGCGGCGACGGTCTCGGCGCCGGCGACGACCGCCTCGATGTGCTCCAGGGTGATGACGTTGAACGCGGCCACCGCGGAGTGCGCGGCGGCGGCCGCGGTGATCAGGTCACCGGTCGTCGTGAGGGGCACAACTTCTCCTGTCTCAGCGGTCGTTCGTATCGAGGATCACCGAACGGGTGAGGTGGCGCGGCCGGTCGGGATCGAGGCCTCGGGCGGTGGCCACGGCGACGGCGAGCCGCTGGGCGCGGACCAGTTCGGCGAGCGGATCGAGTGTGCCGGCCACCCACGTCCCGCCGGTCTCCCGCACCTGCTCGGCCAGCCCCTCGGGCGCCTCGCCGAGCATCCAGGTCGCCGTGGACCGGGTGGTGACGCTGATCGGGCCGTGCCGGTATTCCATCGCCGGGTACGCCTCGCTCCACGCCAGCGCGGCCTCGCGCATCTTCAGCGCGGCCTCGTTCGCGAGGCCCACGGTCCAGCCCCGGCCGAGGAAGGTGAACTGGCCGCTGTCGGCGAGCCCTTCGGGCAGCGGTGACTCCAGGGCGGTGCGCGCGTCGGCGACGGCGGCCTCGGTGTGCAGGCCGAGGTGGGCGCGGAGAAGGGTGAGGGCGGTGGTGGCGAAGCGGGTCTGGACGACGGACTTCTCGTCGGCGAAGTCCAGCACGACGACGTCGTCCGCGGCCGTCATCACGGGGGTCTGCGGGTCGGCGGTGATCGCCGTCGTACGCGTACGGCCGCGGAGCGCGTCCAGCAGTTCCAGCACCTCGGTGGTGGTGCCGGAGCGGGTGAGGGCGACGACGCGGTCGTAGGCCCGCCCGTGCGGGAACTCCGAGGCCGCGAAGGCGTCCGTCTCCCCCTGGCCGGAACGCTCGCGCAGCACGGCGGCGGCCTGCGCCATGAAGTACGACGTCCCGCAGCCGACGAGGGCCACCCGCTCCCCCGGCACCGGCAGGATCCCGGTGTGCTCCACCGCTTCGGCGGCGACGCGGGTCCAGCACTCGGGCTGGGTGTTCAGCTCGTCCTCGACGTGGGTCATGCGGTCACCCTCCCGGAGACACCGGAACTCATGCTTGATTGTGCAAGTTATAGCAACATTTCAAGCATCTTCAAGCAAGTCGGCGCGCCCGCCCTGTCCCTCGTGACGAACGCACTCGGCATCGCGAGCGAGTCGGCCGTGCGGCACCGGTTCAGGATCGTGGTGACGGGCGGGGTGGCCCGCGACCAGTCGTACGAACTCGGACGTGGTCGCGGCCGACTCCGGCGAGCCGGCGCGGCGGCCCTTCGCCTGGATCTGTGCGACCGGGTCGGTGGACACCCTGGTCGCGGGCGCGGTGGAGGCGGAGGCGGAGGCGGAGGCGGAGGCGGAGGCGGAGGCGGAGGCGGAGGCGGAGGCGGAGGCGGAGGCGGAGGCGCCGGAGACGGTACGGGGCTTCGAGGAGGCCGAGGTACGGGTCCGTCGCCGTCTGGGGCCCGATGCGCCGGGAGAGGGCGGGTCAGTCCTGCAGCCAAGGGGCCAGCATTCCGCCCCGCTTCAGGGTGGTGAGGACGAGGGAGACGTCGATCGACGCCACCTCGTGGAGCCACGGGGAGCGGGTGACGAAGTCGTGGAGGGCGCTTTCGTCGGGGAACGCGGTGAGGATGAGGAGTTGGCGTTCGCCGGTGACGAAGCTGGCGTAGCGGACGTGGGCGGACTCGGCGAGGGCCGCCGTCACCGAGCCGACCTCGGCCGGGGGTGTCCGGGCCCAGAGGACGGCCTCGACCGGCAGTCCGAGCACGGCGGGTTCGATCACGGCGCGGATGCGGACCTTGCCCTCGCGCCGCAGCGCCCCGAGGCGGCGTCTCGCGGTGGCCTCCGACACGCCCGACACGCGCGCGAGTTCGTCGTAGGTGCGGCGCCCGTCCTCGGCCAGGGCGTGCAGCAACAGCCGGTCGGCGCGGGAGAGTTCGGGTGATGTCTCACCGGCGGGCAGGGGATCGGTGACCGGCGGCGACGTGGCGCCGGAAGGGGCCGAGCCCTTCAGCGCGGCGATCTCGGCCTCGGTGAGGAGGCCCGCGTGCCACTCGCGGATCGTGCGGACATGGCGCAGCACCGGGAGGGTGCGGGTCTCCAACACGCCCGGCAGGCCGGCGAGTTCGTCCAGTACCAGGCCCGCCAGCCGTTCGCGGGGCCAGCGCAGTTCCGCGAGGCAGTCCGGGGTGCCGGTGAGAACGTGGGCGAAGACGCAGTCGGGGCGGCGGGCCAGCGCGGTGGCGGTGACCCGGGCCCGGCCGGGCGCGCAGCGGACGCCGACCACCACGCTGCGGCCACGCATCGCCATGGCCCCGATCCGCACCAGACCGGTCTCCAGCAGCCGGGTGCCCCGGCGGACGACGGTGCGTTCGGGCTCGCCGAGGGCCGCCGCGATGCGGTGCCAGGCGGCCCGGCCGTCGATCTGCAGCGCGCTGATGATGCGCCGGTCCAGCGAATCCGTCACGGGGCCGGTCTGCGATGCGTCCATCGGCCCCAGAGTATGGCGGATTCCGTCAACTCCGCAGGGGTTCTTGTTCCCTTCCGTCGCCGTGGCCCAGCCTGCCGTGAAGTGGAATCGCATGGTCCCGCACGGTCTCCCCGCCGTGCGGGCGCGCCCACCGTCCCCCTCTCGACCCGCACACGCCGCACGAACCCATGACTCCCGTAACTCCCCGATATACGGAGATGGTTGACGTGACCGCGACTCCCGGCAGTCCCCCACGTTCCCCGGCCAGCGACCCCACCGCGCCCGCGCCCCTGCGGCCCGCCGACACCCGGCGCGGCCGCCTGGCTCTCCTGGGTCCCGGTCTGGTGCTGGCCGCCGCGAGTGTGGGCGCGGGCGACATGGTGACGTCGCTCGCGGGCGCCGCCGGGTACGGGATGGCGTTGATGTGGGCGATCGTCATCGGTGTCGTCCTCAAGTACACGCTCACCGAGGCGGTGGGCCGCCTGTATCTGGCCACCGGGCAGACCGTGATCGCGAGCCTGAAGTCGGCCGCCCGCTGGCTCCCGGCGGCGTTCTTGCTCTTCGTCCTGGTCATCGGGCTGCTCTACGGGGCGGCCCTCAGCTCGGTGGCGTCACTGGCACTGTCCACGCTGTTCCCCGTGCTGCCGGTCAGGCCCGTCGCCGTGGTGATCGCACTGACGGCCGCCGCGATCGTGTACGTCGGGCGGTACGCGGTGTTCGAGCGGGTGATGAGCGTCTTCCTGCTCGCCAAGTTCCTCGGCATGGCCGTCCTGGCGGTGGCCACGCTCGCCACCGCCGACGATCTGCCCGGCCTGCTCGGCACGCTGCGCCCCAGGCTGCCGGAGGGTGACGTGGTGACGGTACTGGCCCTGGTCGGCGGCGTGGGCGGGACCGCCGGGATCGCCTCATACAGCTACTGGGTGCGGGAGAAGGGCTGGGCGGACCGGAGCCGGCTGCGGATCGTGCGGGCGGACTCGGCGGTGAGTTACGGCGTCACCCTGCTCTTCGTGCTGTGCACGACGGTGGTGGGCACGGGACTGCTGTACGGCACGGGCGGGAGCATCACCGGCAGCGACGGGCTGGCCGCGCTCGCCGATCCGCTCGGCGCCGATCTGGGGTCGGTGGCGCGGGTGCTGTTCCTGGGGACGTTCTTCCTGGTGACGCTGAGCGCGCTCGTCGGCGGCTTCAACGGCCTGTGCTACATGCTCGCCGACTCGCTGCGGACGCTGCGCGGCATTCCGGACGCCGAGGCGGAGCCCCACATCGCGCAGAACGGCGGCCCGTTCCGCCTGTTCGTCCTCTACTGCGCCGTCACCTCGGTCGTCGTCACCTTCCTGGGCCGGCCGGTGTCCCTGGTGCTCACCTACGCCGCCGTCGGCTCGCTGATCCTGCCGTTGCTCGCCAGCGCGCTGCTGGTGCTGCTCAACCGCCGGAACGTGGAGCCCGCGCTGCGCAACCGCATCACCTCGAACGTACTGCTGGGCGGCTCCTTCGTGCTCTTCGGAGTGCTCGCGGTCGTCCAGCTCAAGGACTCCCTGGGAGGGGCGTGAACCACCTCGTGAACCACCTCGTCGACCACCCCGCGCAGTACCCCGTGAACCCGACGGGCGACGCGGACCCGACGGACGACCTGTGCTTCCGGACCGCTTACGAACTCTCCGTCGCGCTGGCGCGCCGTGAGATCTCCGCGCGGGAGGTGGTGACCGCCCATCTGGAACGGATCGAGCGGGTCAATCCGGCGGTGAACGCGATCGTGACGCTGGTGGCCGACCAGGCGCTGGAGCAGGCGTCCGAGGCGGACGACCGGATGGCGGCCGGGGAGCCGGTCGGTCCGCTGCACGGGCTGCCCGTCGCGCACAAGGACCTGCACGACACGGCGGGCATCCGGACGACGTCCGGTTCGCCGATCTTCGCCGACCGGGTGCCCGGCCGTGACCATCTGGTCGTCGAGCGGCTGCGGAAGGCGGGGGCCATCACCCTCGGCAAGACCAACGTCCCCGAACTGGGCCTGGGTTCGCACACCGTCAACCCCGTCTTCGGGGCCACCCGCAACCCGTACGACCTCTCCCGCAGCGCGGGCGGCAGCAGCGGTGGGGCGGGAGCGGCCCTCGCCTGCGGGATGCAGCCCATCGCCGACGGCAGCGACACCGGTGGCTCGCTGCGCAATCCCGCCTCCTTCAACAACGTCGTCGGGCTGCGCCCGTCACCCGGCCGTGTGCCGTCCTGGCCCGACAAGGCGCCCTGGGGCCAGTTGTCGGTGAAGGGGCCGATGGCCCGGACCGTGGCGGACGTCGCCCTGACCCTGTCCGTGCTGGCCGGTCCGGACCCCCGCGACCCGCGCTCGCTGCAGACACCCGGCTCCACGTTCGCCTGGCAACTCGACGGTCATCTACGGGGGTTGCGGGTCGCCTGGTCACCCGATCTCGGCGGGCAGGTGCCCGTCGACCCGGAGGTACGGGACGCGCTGCGCCCGGCGGTGGAGGCGTTCTCCGCGCTGGGCTGCGACGTCGAGGAGGCCTGCCCGGACCTCACGGGCGCGGACGAGGTCTTCCTCGCCCAGCGCGCCTGGCAGGTCGAGCTCTCCTACGGGGCGCTGCTGGACGAGCACCGCGAACGGCTGGCCCCGGACGTGATCTGGAACATCGAGGAGGGCCGCAGGCTCGGCGGACCCGACCTGGGGCGGGCTCAGGCCCTGCATGGCGCCCTCTTCCACCGGGTCCGCGAGTTCTTCGAACGGTACGACCTGCTGTTGCTGCCGGTCAGCCAGGTCGCCCCCTTCGACATCGAGCTGGCGTACCCGACGGTCGTCGACGGCACCCCGATGGAGACCTATCTCGACTGGATGCGCTCGGCGTACCTGATCTCCGTCACGGGCTGCCCCGCCCTGTCCGTCCCGGCCGGGTTCACCCCGGAGGGCCTGCCGGTCGGGCTGCAGATCGTCGGCCCGCACCGCCGGGACTGGTCGGTCCTGAAGGCCGGGCACGCCTTCGAACGGGCGACGCGGGTCGGCGAGCGTCGGCCGCCGGTGGTGAGGGCCGACGCGTAGGCGCTCCGCTGGGGGCGCGGTGATACGTCCGCGGGCCGGTGGGGGCTTGTCGCGCGGTTCCCCGGGCACCTTATGGGGCGCGGTACCGCCGTCAGTGCGTGTGATCGGCCGAAGGCGCCGCCGGTACTTCCGTTGGCGCCGCTTCTCCGGCCCGGACCGTGAACGCCGCCGTGTGGACCTTGCCTTCGTGCTTGAAGTCGAGGAACAGGCGGTAGGCGCCGTCGCTGGGGGCGGTGGCCGTGAAGGAGATGTCCGGGCCGGGGTCGGTCTTGCCGTCGCCGGGTTCGCCGTTCGGGTGGACGTGCAGGTAGGCGAGGTCGCCGGAGCGCAGGGCGACCAGGTGGCCGTACGCGCCCAGGTAGGGCTGGAGGTCGGTGACGGGCCTGCCGTCGCGGGAGACCTTGAGCCTGAGTTCGCTCGCGGCGCCCGGGCGCAGTCCGCCGTCCAGCTCGACCTCGTAGCCGTTGACCTCGGCGGTGCCGCTCGGCGCCGGCAGTTTCCCCGGTTTGTACGTGCCCGAGGCCGCGAGGTCGGCGCCGAGCGTGAGGTTCTCGGCGTCCTCACCGGCCGGGGTGAAGTCGGCGAAGACGCGGTAGCCGCCCGCCCCGGGGAGGTCCACGGGGGTGCTCCAGGTGCCGTCGGCGGCGCGGGAGGGATGCAGGTGGCGGTAGGTGCCCAGGTCGCGTGAGGCGACGATGAGGTGGAGTTCCTTGTCGTGCTCGCGCTGGTACCCGGTGACGGCGCGGCCGTCCTCGTCCCGGATGACGAACCGCAGGTCGGTCCGCTGCCCCGCGGTGACATCCGGGGTCCGCAGATCGAGCGTGTAACCGCCTTCGGAGATCTGCAGCCCGCCGGCCGGGGCCGACGCGTGCCCGCCCTCGCCCTCTCCGCGATCCGTATCCGGTGACTCCTCGTTGTGACCGTCGTGGTGCGCGGGCGCGCTCTCTGCGGTGTCCGCGGTGTCCGCGGTGTCCGAGACGACGGGTTCGATGCCCTTGCCCACGCCGTAGGCGGTGCCGAACGTCGCGGCCAGCGCTGCGGCGAACGCGGTGATCCTCAGTCCGGTGTTCATGGCCGTCTCCTTCGAGGTCCGGGTCTCCAGCACAGCTCACGATACCCCTATGGGGTATACAGTCAAGCGCTGCGGATGACTTGCCACTGATACCCTCCGGGGGTATACAGGCAGTGCGACGAGGATACCCCCGCCCCGTATCAGGCTCGATCGCCGCCCACGATCTACGAGGAGCAGCCATGACCATCACCAGGACCGGGCCCGCCGCCGAGGTGGAGCTCACCATCGGCGGTATGACCTGTGCCTCCTGCGCGGCTCGCATCGAGAAGAAGCTGAACCGCATGGACGGCGTCACGGCCACGGTCAACTACGCCACCGAGAAGGCGAAGGTCAGCTATGCCGACGACGTCGCGGTGCGGGATCTGATCGCCACCGTCGAGGCGACCGGCTACACGGCACACGAGCCCGCGCCGCCCGCACCGGCCGAGCCCGGGAGCACCGGCGAGGCGGCGGACGACGCGCTGCTGCCGCTCCGGCAGCGGCTGATCACCGCGGTGGCGCTGGCCGTCCCCGTCGTCGCGATGGCCATGATCCCGGCACTGCAGTTCACGTACTGGCAGTGGCTGTCCCTGACACTGGCGGCGCCCGTGGTCACGTACGCCGGGTGGCCCTTCCACCGCGCCGCCTGGACGAACGCCCGGCACGGCGCCGCCACCATGGACACCCTGATCTCCATCGGCACCCTGGCCGCGTTCGGCTGGTCGCTGTGGGCCCTGTTCTTCGGAACGGCGGGCACACCGGGCATGACGCACCCCTTCGAGCTGACCATCGTCCGCGGTGACGGCGCCGGAAGTATCTATCTGGAGGCCGCGGCCGGGGTGACCGCCTTCATCCTCGCCGGGCGCTACTTCGAGGCCCGCTCCAAGCGGAAGGCGGGCGCGGCGCTACGGGCACTGCTGGAACTGGGGGCGAAGGACGTCACCGTGCTCACTCGGGACGGCGGTGAACGGACCGTCCCCGTGGCCGAGTTGAAGGCCGGCGACCGCTTCCTGGTGCGTCCCGGTGAGAAGATCGCCACCGACGGGACGGTCGTGGAGGGCTCGTCCGCCGTGGACGCGTCCATGCTCACCGGCGAGTCTGTGCCCGTGGAGGTCGTGGCCGGCGACCCGGTCACCGGCGCCACCGTCAACGCGGGCGGACGTCTCGTCGTCGAGGCCACGAGGGTCGGCGCCGACACCCAACTGGCCCGGATGGCGAAGCTGGTGGAGGACGCGCAGAACGGCAAGGCCGCGGCGCAACGGCTCGCGGACCGGATCTCCGCCGTCTTCGTGCCGATCGTGATCGCCCTCGCCCTGGGCACCCTCGGCTTCTGGCTCGGCAACGGCGCCGGGCTCACGGCCGCGTTCACCGCCGCCGTCGCCGTACTGATCATCGCCTGCCCCTGCGCCCTGGGGCTGGCCACGCCGACCGCGCTGCTGGTCGGCACCGGGCGCGGCGCCCAGCTGGGCATCCTGATCAAGGGCCCGGAGGTGCTGGAGTCCACCCGCAGGGTCGACACCGTAGTCCTCGACAAGACCGGCACCGTCACCACCGGGCGCATGACCCTGCTGGCCGTGCGCCCCGCCGACGGCACCGACGAGGCCGAAGTCCTGCGACTGGCGGGCGCGTTGGAGCACGCCTCCGAGCATCCGGTCGCCCGTGCCGTCGCCGAGGGCGCGTCGGCGCGGCTCGGCTCGCTGCCCGCGCCGGAGGACTTCGCGAACGTACCCGGCCTCGGTGTGCAGGGGATCGTCGACGGTCACGCGGTCCTCGTCGGCCGCGAACGACTCCTCGCCGACTGGGCGATGGAACTGCCGGCGGACCTCCGGCGTGCCAAGGACGAGGCAGAGGCGTCCGGCCGTACGGCCATCGCGGTGGCCTGGGACGGCGAGGCGCGCGCGCTGCTCGAAGTCGCCGATGCGGTGAAGGAGACCAGCGCGGAGGCGATCACCCGGCTGCGCGCGCTCGGCCTCACCCCGATCCTGCTGACCGGAGACAACCGCGCCGTGGCCGAGTCCGTCGCCCGCGAGGTCGGTATCGCGCCCGAGGACGTGATCGCGGAGGTGCTGCCGCAGGACAAGGTCGACGTCGTCAAACGGCTGCAGGACGAAGGCCGTTCGGTCGCGATGGTCGGTGACGGCGTCAATGACGCGGCCGCGCTCGCGCAGGCCGACCTGGGGCTGGCCATGGGCACGGGCACGGACGCGGCGATCGAAGCCGGCGACCTGACTCTCGTACGAGGCGACCTGCGCGCGGCGGCCGACGCCATCCGCCTCGCCCGGCGGACCCTCGGCACCATCCGGTCCAACCTGTTCTGGGCCTTCGCCTACAACGTGGCCGCCCTGCCGCTCGCGGCGGCCGGCCTCCTCAACCCGATGATCGCCGGGGCGGCCATGGCCTTCTCCTCGGTGTTCGTCGTCGGCAACTCCCTGCGCCTGCGGTCGTTCCGGGCGGCCGACTGAAGCAACTCGCCGACACCGACATCGGATTGTCCCTTGGCCGAGGAATTGACGGACACAGAAGGAGAGTGATTCGACATGGCGCCGCTGCCCGTCGCTGAAAATACTGACGAATGGCAGGCTCGATCTACCCCACCCGGACACTCCCACGAAAACGATGAGCGTGTCCCGGCCGGTTCCACGGAGACCTCCCGGAGGTTGCGCCGACGAGCGCTTTTCCGGGATTACTGGATCGAGGTCGACGAATTTCCCTTGCTCACGCCGCGCCAATTCCGTCGAGGGCGGTAAGGAGAAATACGACGCGGCCGGTCACCGGTCGTGGCGCTCACCGAGGTCGGCGAGAAGCAGGTTCGGGTCCCGCATGGTGAAAAAGGCGCCGCTGGTCACATAGACCGTTCGATGACGTACGGCCACGGAGGTCGGGTTGGAGTGCCCGTCCTCCTGGGTGAGGACGACGGTGTGGGTGCCGTCCGGGCGCACGAGGGCGAGTTCGTTGTCGAGGAACATGGCGGCGAGAACGGTGTCCCCGCGGCCGGTGAAGGCGAAGTCGTCGATTCCACCGAGCCCCGTCGCCCTGGTCTCGATCGGGCCCGCCGACCCGTTCCGGCGCACGGGAATGCGGAGCAGCGTTCCTCGGTCGCTGTTGGAAACCCATACGGCTCCGTCGTGGACCTTGAGTCCGTTCGCGCCGACACCGAAGCCGCCCTCCGAGCCGGGGACGGGGTCCAGGGCGGTGTCCTTGGCCCATTCCGTGGGCGTGCCGCCCTGCTGCGGGACGCTCCAGACGGTTCCCAGCACCGAGTCGGCGACGTAGAGGACGCCTCGGCGCTCGTCGAGGCCGATGGCGTTGGGCAGTCCGTTCGAAGGCAGTTGCGCGATCTGGCGGGGCGCGCCGCCGGGGGCGACGCGCCAGACGCCGGTCTTGCGGGTTCCGGTGGCGTAGGTGACGTAGAGCGTGCCGTCGTGGGCGCGGGCGATGCCGAGGACGATGTCGTCGCCGACGACCGGTGTCCGCGGGTTCGCCTCGGCGGGCAGGGTCGCGCGGATCCGGGTGTGCCCCTGCTTGGTGACATGGGCGATCTGGCGGGCGGCCGAGAAGGTCAGGTCGGCGGAGCCGTCGGGTTCGAGGGCGATGTTCTCCGGTGTCTGTCCCTGGGCGAAGTCGAAGTGGGCGACGACACGCGGACGGGACACGGTCACCTCGCCGCTCGGCGGGGGTGCCGCGGCCAGCAGGGCGACGACGGCGGTGGCCGCGGCGACACCGGACAGATAGGGAAGTCGGGGCATGCGTCTCTCCTTGGAAGGGCGCGGAGCGCCGGGGTGCGACGCACACGAACATGACGGGGCGTCAGTCGAGGGCGGTGGCCGTCACGGCCGGGCGTTCGCCCGCACGGCCCACGGCATGCGGCCGGTCGAGTTCCCCGCCGGGACCCGATCGGGTCGCGGGGACGAGACGGCCCCGCTTCCTGACCTGCCACGGCGAACGGCGAGGGACCACCCCCGGTCGGAGCGGGCCGTCGCCGTGGAAACGGAACAACGGAACAGGGATGGGGCAGCCCTCTCGTCGGCGGTCGGCGGTGAGGGAGGAACTCGGGATCACCCCCGGCACCCTGGGGCCGCACGCCCAGGTCAGGGGCACCTCGGCCCCCGCCCTCACTCTCTGCGGCCGCGCACACGGCCACCCCGCCGGAGCACTTCGTATCTGAGGACCCTCACACCGTGGGCGGCCTCACCCCACCCGCAGACCGCCCTGCCCCGCCACCCAGATGACCTTGCCCCGGCCTTCGGCCCCACCTAGCCTGGTTTTGTGCCGCGAATAAACAAAACCCGAACGCACAACGCCGTGCCGGGCCACGACAGCGACCTCTCACGCCTCCACGTCCTCCGCGTCCTCCGCATCGCCATCACCGCCTTCTTCGCCCTCGACGGCTTCGTCTTCGCCGGCTGGGTGGTCAGAATCCCCGCGATCAAGGAGCAGACCGGCGCCTCACCCGGCGCGCTGGGCCTCGCGCTGCTGGGCGTGTCCGCCGGAGCGGTGATCACGATGATGCTCACCGGCCGGCTCTGCCGCCGTTTCGGCAGCCACCCGGTGACGGTCGCCTGCGCCGTCCTGCTGTCCCTCAGCGTGGCCCTGCCCCCGCTCACCCACTCGGCGCTGGCGCTGGGCGCGGTACTGCTGGTCTTCGGTGCTGCCTTCGGCGGGATCAACGTCGCCTTCAACAGCGCCGCCGTGGATCTGGTGGCCGCGCTGGGGCGACCCGTCATGCCCGGTTTCCATGCCGCGTTCAGCCTCGGCGGCATGCTCGGGGCAGGGGTCGGCAGCCTGGTCGCGGACTCCCTTTCCCCGACGCGCCATCTGCTCGGCATCACCGTGATCGGCCTCCTGGTGACCGCCGTTGCCGCTCCCACCCTGCTGCGCCACGAACCCCCGGAACCACCGAACCGCGCCGCCGAGCGGGAGGACCGGGCGACCGGCGACCGCCGCCTCGACGGCCGTACCCGCGGCCTGGTCGTCGTCCTCGGTCTGATCGCCGGATGCACGGCGTACGGCGAGGGGGCGCTGGCCGACTGGGGCGCCCTGCATCTGGAGGCGGACCTGGACACCTCGCCCGGAGTCGCGGCGATCGGTTACTCGTGTTTCGCGCTCGCCATGACGATCGGCCGGCTGACCGGGACGACCCTGCTGGAACGCCTGGGCAGGACCACGGTGCTCGTGGCCGGTGGCGCGACCGCGACGGCCGGCATGCTGCTCGGCGCCCTCGCCCCCTCCGTGTGGGCGACCCTGCTCGGCTTCGCGGTCACCGGTCTGGGCCTCGCCAACATCTTCCCGGTCGCCATCGAACGCGCCGGCGCTTTGGCCGGGCCCAGCGGGGTGGCCACGGCCTCCACCCTCGGCTATCTCGGCATGCTCCTCGGCCCACCCGCGATCGGTTTCATGGCCGAATGGTTCTCCCTGCCCGCCGCGCTCACCAGCGTCGCGGTACTCGCCGCGTTCGCCTCCGCCATCGCGTTCACCACCCGCCACTCGACCGCGAAATGACCACTCACCGTTGCCCCGTGACACCTCGCGGTGCATGAAGTCAGCCCTCCGAGAACATGAGGCAACCATTCAGTCGTTCGATTCGTATAACTCCCTGGAGGCACTGCGACCCGGCCGAACAGAGGGCGGCCGGAGCGTCACCATCCGGTTTTCCGGATGGTCCCGAACAAGGAGAAACGATGCGACTGTTCGTGCTCAACTACGCTCGCGCCGCTGAGCAGTTGGAGTTCAGCGCTCCGTACACCTACGACTCCGGGCTGCAGTTGAACGTGCTCGCCGACGGGCGGATAGCCGCTCATGACCAGGGCCTGATGAGGGAATTGGGGGCGACGACGTCCACCGCGGGCTCGAAGACCCATTTCGACGACTGAACGCGGACCGGCGACGATGACGGTGCTGATCCTCACCTGCGAACAGGATGTGACGGCGGACCTAGTGGTCGCGCAACTCAACAGGACCGGCGTCCCGGTGGTCCGGCTCGACCCCGCCGACCTGCCCGGCGCGGTGGCGCTCTCCGGGGAGTACGTGCACGGCTCCTTCCGCGGGCATCTGTCCGCCGGGGGCCGCCTGGTGAGCATGAGCGGGCTGCGGTCGATCTGGCTGCGCCGACCGGGGGTTCCGGCCGGCCGGGTCGCCGAGCCGTCCGCATGGCTGACCGAGGAGTCCTCGCAGGCCCTGTACGGCATGCTCCGCGGCACGGGCGCCCGCTGGATGAACGACCCGGACGCCGCCCGGCGGGCTCGCCACAAGCCGTGGCAGCTTCGGCACGCCCAGCGCTGCGGACTCCCCGTACCGGCCACGCTGATCACCACGTTCCCGCAGGCCGCCCGCGACTTCGCCGAACGCTTCCCGGACCTGGTGGTGAAGCCGGTCTCCGGCACCCATCCGCAGGAGCCCGCCCGGACGGTCCCCACCAGCCGTATCGCGCCCGGCACCGACTTCACCGCCGTCGCGTTCGGCCCGACGCTGTTGCAGCGCCGGATCGCCAAGACCGCCGACATCCGGCTCACCGCCGTCGGCGACCGCATGCTGGCCGCCCGCAAAGCCGTCGCCCCGGACGCGCACCCCGACGAGGTCGACGTCCGCTTCGCCCCCTCCACCGCGCCCTGGCAGCCGGTCGACGTCCCGGCCCGCACCGCCACGGCCGTGCGCACCTACCTCCGTGACGCCGAACTCACCTACGGGGCCTTCGACTTCGCGGAGGACGCGGACGGGATCTGGTGGTTCCTGGAGTGCAACCAGTCGGGCCAGTTCGGGTTCGTGGAGATGGACACCGGCCAGCCGATCGCCCACAGCGTCGCCGAGTGGCTGGCACACGAGGAACCGGTGGCGGGAACGCGCCGCGACGGCCGGATCCGGGCGGCGCCCCGACATCCCTGACGACCCACCGGTGAGCCGAAGCGCCCGCCCCGGCCGGGGCGGGCGCTTCGAGCACGCTCCATCCGGCAGACTCGCCCCATGGAGACTGCCGAGCACATCAGCGCCCTGGACGAGGAAGGCCGACTGCTCGCCGCGGCCGCCCGCAAGGCCGGTACGGACGCCGAGGTGCCGACCTGCCCGAAGTGGCGGGTACGGGACCTGGTACGGCACACGGGAGTCGTGCACCGCTGGGCCACGGCGTTCGTCGCCGAGGGCCATGCCTCTCCCCGGCCCCTCGGCAGCGACCCGGAGCTGGACGGCGACGCTCTGCTGACCTGGTTCGAGGACGGCCACCGGCGCCTCGTCGACACCCTGCGCACCGCACCCGCCGACGTCGACTGCTGGAACTTCCTGCCCGCCCCGTCCCCGCTGGCCTTCTGGGCACGCCGTCAGGCCCACGAGACGGCCGTCCACCGTGCCGACGCGCAGTCCGCTCTCGGCGGCGAACTCGGCGAGCCCGCGGTGGACTTCGCCGTCGACGGCATCGACGAACTCCTGCTCGGCTTCCACGCCCGCGACAGGAGCCGGGTGCGCACCGAGACGCCGCGTGTCCTGCGGGTGCGGGCGACGGACACGGACGCCGTCTGGACCGTACGACTGTCGTCGGAGCCGCCCGTGGCGGAGCGCGCGGAAGCGTCGAAGGCCGGGGACGTGGACTGCGAGATCGCGGGACCGGCGCCCCGCCTGTACCTGTCCCTGTGGAACCGGCTCCCGTTGCCCGCCGCCACCGGCGACCCCTCACTCGCGGAACTGTGGCGGGAGACCTCGGGCATCGGCTGAACCGGGCCCGGCGGCGTGCCCGTTGCCTTGTCCGGTACGCCCGCCGCCCGCACACTCACCCCATGGGGAGACGAACGCAGGCCGAGCGGGACGCGATGACCACGGAGATCGGATTCGCGTTCTTCGCGGGGGCGGTGCTGGCGGGCGCGGCCTATTTCGGCGTGACCGAACTCCTCCCGCACTTCTTCGGCTCGCTGCGCGGCCGGTGGAGTCTGCTCGGGCCCCTCGCACTCTCCGTGACCGTGGTGGTGTTCGTCGCGGTCGTCACGATCGTGCTGACCCGCTTCCGGCGTGCCACACGGGTCAGCCGACAGGTTCCCGAAGAGCCCGGTCGGCCGCGCTCCGCCCAGCCCAGCCAGCCCGGCCGCACCAACCCCGACTCGTAGGCCGGCACGACGAGTTGGGCACGGTCGCGGGCGCGCCGCTTCCACCACGGGGGTCCGCCCCGTGCCATCGCCGGCACGGTGGCCCGCCCCACGCCGGGGGGGCCACCCGCCTGCGCACCCTGCTCCGCCACACCGGCCACTCTGGACGCCGCCCACCGGGCACGACGTCACCCGAGCGAGGTGACCACCCCTACTCCCGGCGCAGTACGCCCCGCCGGGCCGGGGGGCATCAGCGCGCCGCCGCCTCGGACTGCGGGAACACCAGACCGACGTGGTGGGCGAGTTGGCCCGCCGCGTGCCGGAAGAACACCGCACGGTCCTCGACCACCCGGTTGAACTGCCCGAACACCTCGAAGCTGACCAGGCCGAACAGCTGCGCCCATGCCCCGACCAGCACCGCGACCAGCTCCGGCGGCAGATCGGGCGCGACGTGCTCCGCCATCCGCCGCGCCTCCGGCCGCACCTCGGCGGGCAGCTTCCACTGGGCCACACCCTTGTCCCGGTAGGCATCCCGCACGATCCGGATCAGCAACTGCCCGGCCCGGGACGCGGCAGGCAGGGTCGTGTCGGGCGCGGTGTACCCGGGCACGGGCGAACCGTAGATCAACGCGTACTCGTGCGGGCGCGCCAGCGCCCACTGGCGCACCCCTTCGCACACCGCGACCCACTGCCCCGCCGGGCTCTCACCGGCGGCCTTCGCGTGCGCGGCCTCGGCGGCCTCGCCCAGGGAGTCGTAGGCGTCGATGATCAGCGCGGTCAGCAGCTCGTCGCGGCTCGGGAAGTAGCGGTACAGCGCGGAGGAGACCATGCCGAGCTCGCGCGCCACCGCACGCAGCGACAGCTTGGCGGCGCCCTCGGCGGCGAGCTGTCTGCGCGCCTCGTCCTTGATGGCGGCCGTGACCTCGATCCGGGCGCGGGCACGGGCCCCACGTGCTGTGCTCATGCGAAGAGTGTGCCACAAGGGCAGAGCACTGCACACATTTCGGAGCAGCGCTCTCCAATCGGAGCGCCACTCACAAACGAGAGCGCCGCTCTTGCTTGCGAGCACCGATCTCGTGCACACTGCTCTCAAGCGAGAGCAGTGCTCTCCAAATCACTCGGAGAGCAGCTCCACAACGGGAGGACCCCCCATGCCGTCGTCGCCCCACTACATCAAGTCCAACCCCTTCGACCGCGCGCTGAACGGCTTCATCGGCTGGCTCGCCCGCCACGGCGTCAGCCTCCTCGGCACGGCCGAGCTCTCGGTGCGCGGCCGCAAGAGCGGCGAGTGGCGTCGGCTGCCGGTCAACCCGCTGCCGTACGAGGGCGGCCCCTACCTCGTCTCGGCGCGCGGTCACTCCGAGTGGGTGCGCAACATGCGGGCGGCGGGCGGTGGACGGCTGCGGGTGGGCCGCCGGGTGCAGGAGTTCACGGCGGTCGAGCTGTCCGACGAGGAGAAGCCCGTCGTGCTCCGCACCTACCTGAAGAAGTGGGGCTGGGAGGTGGGCCGGTTCTTCGGCGACGTCAACGCCGACTCCTCCGACGCGGAGTTGCTCGCCGCCGCGCCGAAGCACCCCGTCTTCCGGATCACCGTCGAGCGGTGACCGTACGGGGTGCCGACGGATGGCCGGGCCGTGCGGTCCGGCGGTTCCCGGGCCGGCTCTTCGAAACGTTCCCCGGGCCTACTTGTCGAACGCGGTCAGCGCTCGCTGGGCGATCGGGTGGGTGCGGACGATCTCGCCCAGGGAGGTCGACCCGCGTGCGATGTCGACGAAGGCCCGCCAGGCGGGGCGGAAGCCGGTGATCGCCGCGTGGAAGAGCCCGGGCCGCCGCTCGAAGGCGATCAGCAGCCGCTTGCCGACGCTCATCTCGACGCCGAGTCCCGCCTTCACGGCGAACGCGTAGTTCAGGGCCTGGCGGCGGGTGTCCACCGCGTCGGGCGCCTCGGCGATCCGGACCGCCCACTCCCCCGCGAGCCGCCCCGAGCGCAGCGCGAAGGAGATGCCCTCCCGCGTCCACGGCTCCAGCAGTCCCGCCGCGTCGCCGCAGACCAGCACCCGCCCCCGCGAGAGCGGCGAGTCGTCGGCACGGCAACGCGTCAAGTGCCCGGAGGAGACGCTCGGTTCGAAGCCGGCGAGGCCGAGCCGCCCGATGAAGTCCTCCAAGTACCGCTTGGTGGCGGCGCCTTCACCGCGCGCGGAGATCACGCCGACGGTCAGCGTGTCTCCCTTGGGGAAGACCCACCCGTAACTGCCGGGCATCGGGCCCCAGTCGATGAGGACGCGTCCCTTCCAGTCCTCGGCGACGGTCTCCGGAACGGGGATCTCCGCCTCCAGGCCGAGGTCGACCTGGTCGAGCTTCACCCCGACGTGCGCTCCTATGCGGCTGGCACTGCCGTCGGCGCCGACGACGGCCCGCGCGAGCAGCGTCTCGCCGCTCTGCAGGACGACGGCGACCGTGCGCCGGTCGGGCACGGCCGAGCCGTGCTGCTCGACCCGGGTGACCGTGACGCCCGTTCGCAGCTCCGCGCCCGCCTTCTGGGCGTGCTCGACGAGTTGCTGGTCGAACTCGGGCCGGTTGATCAGACCGAACAGCATGTGCTTGGACTTGCGCGTGCGGGCGTAACGGCCGTCGAGGGAGAAGGTGACCGCGTGCACCCGGTCCTTGAGGGGCAGCTCGAAGCCGGGCGGCAGCGCGTCGCGCGAGGGGCCGATGATGCCGCCGCCGCACGTCTTGTACCGCGGCAGCTCCGCCTTCTCCAGCAACAGGACGCTGCGTCCCGCGACCGCCGCCGCGTAGGCGGCCGAGGCCCCCGCGGGGCCCGCACCCACCACGACGACGTCCCACACCCGCTGCACGTCGTCCGCCGAAGAGTTCTCGCTGCTCACGATGGTCTACTGCTCCCGATCCAGCCGCCTGCCGCACCTGTCCCACGCATCCTACGGCGGGTGACGCCGAGGACCGCTGTGGGAGGATCGGCAGCGCATGCGCCCTACACCGACACACCGGGTCAGCGCGTACGCAGCCACATCCCCAGAAGGACAACGTCGCACCCACGAGGAGCGTGCCCATGCCGTCGAACCCGGTCGCCGAGACCGTCGCCTCACTGATTCCCCGGGCGAAGGAGGAGCTCACCGAACTGGTGGCCTTCAGGTCGGTGGCGGACTTCGACCAGTTCCCGAGGAGCGAGAGCGAGGGCGCCGCGCGCTGGGTCGCCGACGCGCTGCGCGCCGAGGGCTTCCAGGACGTGGCGCTGCTCGACACCCCCGACGGCACCCAGTCCGTCTACGGCTACCTGCCGGGGCCCGAGGGCGCGAAGACCGTCCTCCTCTACGCGCACTACGACGTACAGCCGCCGCTGGACGAGGCCGCCTGGGTGTCACCGCCGTTCGAGCTGACCGAGCGCGACGGCCGCTGGTACGGGCGGGGCGCCGCCGACTGCAAGGGCGGCGTGATCATGCACCTGCTGGCCCTGCGCGCGCTCAAGGCGAACGGCGGGGTCCCGGTCCACGTCAAGGTGATCGCCGAGGGCTCCGAGGAGATGGGTACCGGCGGTCTCCAGCAGTACGCGGAGGCGCACCCCGAGCTGCTCGCCGCCGACACCGTCGTCATCGGCGACGCGGGCAACTTCCGCGTCGGCCTGCCGACGGTCACCTCCTCCCTGCGCGGCATGATCCTCATGCGGGTGAAGATCGACGCCCTCGAAGGCAACCTGCACTCGGGACAGTTCGGCGGCGCGGCCCCCGACGCGCTGGCCGCGCTGATCCGCGTCCTCGACTCACTGCGCGCCGAGGACGGCACGACGACCGTCGACGGACTCGCGAGCGACGGGACGTGGGACGGCCTGCAGTACGCCGACGCGCAGTTCCGCGCGGACGCCAAGGTGCTCGACGGCGTGGAGCTGGTCGGCGCCGACACGGTCGCCGACCGCATCTGGGCCCGCCCGGCCGCCACCGTGCTCGGTATCGACGCCCCGCCCGTGGTCGGCGCGACCCCGTCGATCCAGGCGAGCGCCCGCGCCCTGATCGGTCTGCGGGTCCCGCCGGGCGTCGACGTGCAGCAGGCGATCAAGCTGCTCGAAGCCCACCTGGTGGCGCACACCCCGTGGGGCGCCCGGGTGAGCTGCGAACCGATCGGCCACGGCCAGGCGTTCCGCGCCGACACCTCCAGCCCGGCGTACGAGGCGATGGCCTCGGCCATGGCCGTCGCCTACCCCGGCGAGGAGATGCAGTACGCGGGCCACGGCGGCTCCATCCCCCTCTGCAACGCCCTCGCCACCCTCTACCCCGACGCCGAGATCCTGCTCATCGGCCTCAGCGAACCCGAGGCCCGGATCCACGCGGTCAACGAGAGCGTGTCCCCGGAGGAGTTGGAGCGCATGTCGGTGACGGAGGCGTTGTTCCTCCGCAACTACGCGCACAACTGAGCGAACGGACCAACACCGGTGCGGTACCGCGCCCTTCAGGGGCGCGGGGCTGTACCACCTACGGCTCCGCCGCGTGGGCGCGGTCAGCCACGGTCCACCCGCAGCCGCTCCACGACCTCCCCCGAAACGGCGGCTCGGCGACCCGTCACACCGGCACCCCCGCTTCCAAGTACAACGCGGCACCCCGCTCCCGCGCCCGCAACGCCCACCGCAGCCGCTCGTACCGCACCGGCGGCAACAGATCCGCGGCCTCTTCCTCGGTCACGAACCGCCAGTCACGCAACTCGGGTCCGGGCAGCACGGGCCGCTGTGCCCCGCCGGTGTCGAGCCGACCTCCGTCGAACAGCAGGCGCAGTCCCCCGTATCCCGGCGGCCTAGGCGCCTCCCAGTCCACCACCAGCAGCCGGGGCACCTCGTCGAGCCGTATCCCGGTCTCCTCGACGACCTCCCGCATGCCCGCCCGCGCGGGCGCCTCTCCGGCCTCCACCACTCCGCCGGGGAACTCCCAGCCGGCCTTGTAGGTCGGATCGACGAGCAGGACCCGGTCGTCCTCGTCGAACAGCAGAACCCCCGCGGCGACCGTCTCGGCGGTCGGCTCGGGGGTCTGCACGATGTCGCACACGCGTACGTCGTCGGTGGCCACCGCGTCGGCGATACGCCGCGCGGTCTCGTACGGGGTGAGGGCGCCGGTGTCGACGAGGTGGGCATCGGCGGTGAGCCAGCCGCCCAGCGCGGCACGGTAGGGCGCGATGTGGTCGTACGCCCATTGACGCATCCGCATCTCCCCGTCGGGGAGGTCGGGCGGTATCTCCCGCCCGGCTATTCGCTCTCGCAGGATCGTTTCGGCCGGGGCCAGGAGCAGATGCCGTACGGGTATGCGACGCGAGGCGAGGCCACCGAAGATCTCGTCGCGGTACTCCTGGCGGAGCAGGGTCATGGGGACCACGAGGGTGCCACCCAGCTCGGCGAGCAGGGCGGCGGCGGTGTCGACCACGAGCCGTCGCCAGCTCTGCAGGTCCTGGAAGTCGCCGACCTCGGCGAGGCGTTTGGCCGGCAGCAGGTGTGTCAGTGCGCCGCCGATGACCTCGGGGTCGAAGAGCGTGCTGTTCGGGATCAGTTCGATCAGTTCCCGTGCGGTGGTGGTCTTCCCCGCACCGAACGCACCGTTGATCCAGACGATCACGGTTCCCCCTCTTCTGTTGGCCCCCTGAGCCTTGCCCTCCACTCCGCCACGGAAACCAGCCGCTGATGAGGAGCCGAAATACGACGGCGGCGGGTCCCCCACCGAGTGGGGGACCCGCCGCCTGCGATGCGAGGAGAGGCGGACCGGGAGTCCGCTGTCACCTACGCGGCCGTCAGCCTTCCTTGCCGCCCTTGCCCTCCTGGTCCGCCTGGCCCCCCAGGGCGTCCTCGTCGACCGCCAGGCTGTCGCTGGAGACGGTGCTGCCGACCTCGCCGAGCGTGCCCTCGACGTCCAGTTTGCTCAGCGCGTCCGTCTTCCCGACCGTGTCCCCGGCGTCGAGACCGTGCGACGGCGTGATGGCCGCGACGACGAAACCGGTGGCGAGGGAGGCGATGGCGAGCATGCTGCGCTTCTTCATGCCCCGCTCAACTGCGGAACGTCCCACGGGGTCACGGCCGACGTCCGGCGTTTCGGCTCAACGCCCCGCTCGCCCCGGGCCCGGGCGGGAAGACGACACGGCCACCAGGCCTGGAGCGCGGCACGGCCAGGGGCGGGAGCACGGAGCGGCCACGAGTGGGAAGAGGTGGCACCCTCACCGGGCGGCACCCCCCACAGCGCGGCACCCCCCAGGGCGACAAAGCCGCACGGCGATCCCGCATCCGCTTCCGCCGATGCGGGATCGCATTCCGGCCTCCCCGCTCCCGCGGCTCCCACAACGCCCCCGCAGTCACGCCACCGGCGTGCTCGGCCGGCGCGCCAGTGCCGCCGCGGCGGCTCCCACCAGGCCCGCGTCCGTGCCCATCACGGCCGGGGCGATGGTGAGGTGCTGGACGAAGGAGAGGGTGGCGTAGTCCTTGAGGGCGGTGCGGAGGGGGGCGAAGAGGACGTCGCCGGCGTTCGCGACGCCGCCGCCGATGACGGCGATGTCGATCTCGACGAGGGTGGCGGTGGCGGCGATACCGGCGGCGAGGGCCTGCGCGGCGCGCTCGAAGGAGGCCACCGCGACCGGATCACCGGCCTGTGCGGCGGCGGCGACCGCCGCGGCGGAGGCGTCGCCGTCGGGGCCGGGTCGCCAGCCGTTCTCCCGGGCGCGGCGGGCGATGTTGGGTCCGCTCGCGATGCGCTCGACGCAGCCGCGGGCGCCGCAGGGGCAGGCGTCGCCGTCGAGATCGACGCTGATGTGACCGATGTGACCGGCGTTCCCGGTGGGGCCCGCGTGCAGCTGACCGCCGAGGACGAGGCCACCACCGACGCCCGTCGACACGACCATGCACAGCGCGTTGTCATGGCCGCGCGCCGCGCCCTGCCAATGCTCGGCCGCCGTGATGGCCACGCCGTCGCCGATCAGCTCGACGGGGAGCCCGCCGGTGGCCGCCCGGACCCGCTCGACGAGCGGGAAGCCGCGCCAGCCGGGGACGTTCACCGGGCTCACCGTGCCGGCCGAGGCGTCCACCGGGCCCGCGCTGCCGATCCCGACGGCCGTGGCCCTGCCCCACAGTGGCGCGGCGGTCAGCTCGCCGAGCACCTCTTCCACGGCCCGCATGACGGTGTCGCCGTCCTCCTGCGCGGGCGTCGGGCGCTGGGCGCGCACCAGGATCCGGCCGTGGCCGTCCACCAGCGCCCCGGCGATCTTGGTGCCGCCGATGTCGAGCGCGGCCACGAGGTCGGTCTGCATCAGTGTCAGCTCTCCCGCTGCGAGTCTCCTACCGGGTACCCGAATCCAGCGGCACCCGGATCTCCGGCCGGAAAACGGGCAGCACGACGCTCGCCTGGTGGGGGCGCCGGCCAGAGAATGCGATAGACAGTCTCCCCCGGCTGTGACAACGTTGTCCAGGCTCTATGCTCGACGCCACATCCTCCACAGCCGCGCAATTCCGACACGGCACCACCCGCCACACCCTTGGACGACAGGACAGGACAGCGCATAGTGCCCGAGACCGCCAACGGCATCGCCCGCCGCCCCGAGAACCGCTACGGCAACCGTCCCACGATGAAGGACGTCGCGGCCCGGGCCGGGGTGGGTCTGAAGACGGTCTCCCGGGTGGTGAACGGCGAACCGGGTGTCACCCCGGACACCGAGCGCCGTGTCCAGGAGGCGATCGAGGCGCTCGGCTTCCGGCGCAACGACAGCGCACGGGTGTTGCGCAAGGGCAGTACGGCCACCATCGGCCTGGTCCTGGAGGACCTCGCCGACCCGTTCTACGGTCCCCTCAGCAGGGCGGTGGAGGAGGTGTCCCGCGCCCACGGCTCGCTGCTGATCAACGGGTCCAGCGCGGAGGACCCGGACCGCGAGCAGGAGTTGGCGCTGGCGCTGTGCGCCCGCCGCGTCGACGGGCTCGTGATCATTCCCGCCGGTGACGACCACCGGTATCTGGAACCCGAGGTCAGGGCCGGCGTCGCCACGGTGTTCGTGGACCGCCCGGCCGGGCGGATCGACGCCGACGTCGTGCTGTCGGACAACTTCGGCGGGGCCCGCGACGGCGTCGCCCACCTCATCGCCCACGGCCACCGCCGGATCGGGTTCATCGGCGACATGCCCCGCATCCACACCGCCGCCGAGCGGCTGCGCGGCTACCGGGCGGCCATGGAGGACGCCGGCATACCGGTCGAGGACGCGTGGATGTCCCTGGGCGTCACCGACCCCGAGCGGGTCCGCAGGGCGGCCGAGGACATGCTGTCCGGTCCGTCGCCCGTCACGGCGGTCTTCGCGGGCAACAACCGGGTGACGGTGACGGTCGTACGGGTCCTCGCCGAGCACACCCGTCCGGTCGCTCTCGTCGGCTTCGACGACTTCGAGCTGGCCGATCTGCTCCGGCCGGGCATCACCGTGGTCGCCCAGGACCCCGCCCGGCTGGGCCGCACCGCCGCCGAGCGGCTCTTCCAGCAGCTGGACGGCTCCCTCGTCGCCCCCGAGCGCATCGAGCTGCCGACGCGCCTGATCGCCCGCGGCTCGGGCGAACTCCCGCCCGCGGACTGACTCTTGGACGCCCCCGACCCCCGTACGCTCGAAGCGCTCGGCCTCGCCGTGGCGCCGCGCGAGGACCCGCTCAGCTACCCGGGCGCGTGGCCTGACGTGTCGGCGCTCCTGGACGGCAACCGGATGCTGCCGCTGGACACGCTCGTCTTCGAGGACCGGGTGCCCGTCCTCTCCGTCGGCTCCAACGCCTGCCCCGCGCAGCTCGTGCACAAGATGGCGGAGCACGGTGTCGGGTGCCGGATCCCCATGGTGAAGGCCAGGGTCACGGGCATCGGGGTCGGTGTCTCCGCCCACGTCAGCCTGCTCGGCTACCTGTCCGCGTCGCCGTTCCACTCCCCCGGCTCCACCGGCGAACTGTTCATCACCTGGCTCGACGAGGCGCAGCTCGCCGTGGTCGACGCGAGCGAGGGCGTCGACTCCCCGACCGGCAACTTCCACCGGGCCGCCCTCCCCGCCGCCGACTTCCGTGTCGAGCTGGAGTCGGGCCACGTCCTCGACCAGGCCTGGATCTACGTCAACCGGTGGGGCGTTCTGCGCGACGGCGGACCGGGCCCACGCCCCCACCCGGGCCGACAGCGGCCGCTCATCACCGAACTCCTCGCCGCGTCCCCCGAGTTGCGCGAGCTGTTCGGCACCACACCGGACGAGTTCTGCGCCCGCGCGCGCGGCAACCGGGGGTTGTGCGTCCAGGGCAGGGAGGTGTTCGCCGAGCAGAGGTGGACGACGGTGTCGGGTCTGGAGCAGTACGTACGACCGCATCCGCAGTCGCGGGCCTGACCCGGGCGCGGCCCGGCCCCAGGGCGTGTTTCGGAAGTCCCTTCTGCTCTGCGACGCCCGGCACGCTCCCCCACTCTCGGCTCCGCTCGAGCGGGAGGGACCCCCACCGCCGCACCGGACGAAAGGCCAAGTACGCCCAGCGCCGAGAGCACGCACCGGACGCCGCAGAGCCGCCCTTCGGGCGACGAAGGAACTTCCGAAACACGCCCTAGCTTGACTCTGTCGGGGATCTTGGAGTTTCCCGGTGCGGCAGCAAGATCGACGGGCATGCTCGGGTAGTTCCGCCGACCGATACAGCTGTCGAGGTGCTCGTTGTCTCTTCGTCCCCGTTCCGGTGAGCAGGTCCCGTCTCTGACTGCGCAGGTTGCGCGGGCGAGCAACCCGGACGGCACGACGGCGATATGGGTACGTGACCGCCTCGATGGGCTGTGGTGCGACGAGGACTTCGCCGACTGGTACCCGCGGAATGGGCGTCCGGGGCTCTCGCCTGCTCAACTGGCCACCGTCTGTGTGCTGCAGTTCCTGCTCGGCCTGTCGGACCGGCAGGCCGCCGAGTCGGTCCGCTGCCGCATTGACTTCAAGTACGCCATGGCCATGGAGCTGGACGATCCCGGCTTCCACCACAGTGTGCTGGCCGACTTCCGAGACCGTCTCGCCGAAGACGACCGCGCCGACCGCCTCCTCGACCTCGCACTGGCCCGCCTCAAGGAGGCCGGCCTGGTGCGCGGGCGCACCACGCAGCGCACCGACTCCACCCACGTCCTGGCCGCGGTGCGCGACCTGACCCGCCTGGAGATGGTCACCGAGGCGGTCCGCGCCGCACTCGAAGAAGTCGCCGGCACATCCCCGCACCTGCTGGACGAGCTGGTCGATGAGGACTGGGGGCTCCGCTACGGCCGGCCGGTCCGCCTGGGCAGGAACCCCACCAAGCCCAAGACCAGGATTCTTGCCACCGGAAACGACGCCGTCCGACTCCTGGAACACCTCTACCAGCACGGAGCAGACCGCACATCCGGTCCTCGTATCCAGGCCCTGCGCCAGATCATGGTGCAGAACTACCACCGTGACGCCGCAGGACATCTGCGCTGGCGCACCGCCGAGAAGGAAGGCGGGCCCGGGCTGCCGCCCTCGTCCCGGGCGGTCGTCTCTCCCTACGACACCTCGGCCCGCTACGCACGGCACGGACACATCATCAGCTGGAAGGGGTTCACCGCCCACCTTACCGAGACCTGCGCTCCCGACGGCCCCAACGTGATCACCGACGTGGCCACCACCGCGGCCACCACCCACGACAGCCAGGTCCTGCCCGGCATCCACACCCGCCTCTCCCGCCGCGGACTGCTGCCCGCCGAGCACCTGGTCGACGCCGGCTACACCTCCCTGCCCCACCTGGAACAGGCCACCCGCGAACACCAGGTCACCGTCTCCGGGCCGCTGAAGAGCAACCCCACCCGCCAACACCGCCGAAATGAGGGCTTCGCCCGGGACGACTTCCGCATCGACTACGACCATCAGCAAGTCACATGCCCGCAGGGGCAGGTCAGTGCGGGCTGGCACGGCCCCTACCCGACCTCCTCGCCCACCGCGGCCCCGCTGATCGTGGCCAGGTTCACCAAGAGCCAGTGCCGCCCCTGCCCGGCCCGCATCCAGTGCACCACCACCGCCGACAGCGCCCGCACCGTGGGATTTCCTCCACGAGAGCTCCGTGACCTGCAACTCCGTGTCCGCGCCGAGCAGCAGACGCCCGAGTGGAAGACGCGTTACGCGGTCCGCTCCGGAGTGGAGGGCACGGTCAACGAGTTCGCCCACGGCCACGGCATGCGGCGCTGCCGCTACCGAGGGCAGGGAAAGGCCCACATCCAGCACGTCCTGACGGCCATCGCCGTCAACATCGAGCGCCTCAGCGGATTGCCACCGGCCGAGGAAGCCCCCATACCCCGCCGACCGACTGCCTTCCAGAGCTACCTCGACCAGCGCGAGTTACCTCGGCTGAAATCCTGGCGAACCCTGGGCAGTTGACCTCGCCAACCCCAAGATCCCCGACAGAGTCAAGCTAGCAGACCGGGAGGCCGGGTACCGGGGCGTCGTTGTCGCCGCCCTGGATGTAGACGTCGCTGACGAAGACGTTCGTGTTGCCGCTGTCGTCGTCGGTCTTGGCCCACCAGACGTTGGTCCACTCGCCGGAGGTCTCGCGGCGGCCCAGGTTCTGCTGGCAGTAGAAGTAGTTGGTGCCCTGGTTGAGGACGCCGACCTCGGTGCCGGAGGCCGTGTAGGACTTGGCGGTGGTCCAGACCGTGCAGTTGTACTTGCCGCCGCCGATCGAGTGGCAGACCGGTTCCTCCTGGGTCTCGCCTCCGCCGGCCCCGCCGGTCGTGCCCCCGCTGGTGGAGCCGCCCGAGCTGTCCGAACCCCCCGTGCCGCCGCCGGTGGTGGTGCCGTCGCTCGCGTTCTTCGACGGTGAGGCGGACGCCTCGGTCTCCTTGTCGTCCTCCTGCGTGGCCTTCTCGCCGGGGCTCGCGGACTTGCTGTCGTCCTTCTCCTCGGCCTCGGAGTCGTCGGAGAGGTCGACCGTGCCCCGGCTGCGGCCCGGGGAGGGAGTGCCTCCGCTCGATTCGGTGGCCTGGGGCTGGGCGCCCGTCTCGGAGTCGTCGCCCGCGGTGAGCAGCGCGACCGTGACGCCCGTGGCGGCGAGCACCACGGTGACGGCCACGGCGGCGAGGAGGGCACGGCCCTTGCGTGGACGACTGCCGCCGGTCGAGGACAGGGCGGTGACGGCACCCGACGCGGGGACCGGCGCCTGTGGCGCGCCCGCACCGGATCCGCCGACCGCCGGCGAGGCCCCTGTGCCGGGCCCCGGGACCGGCTGCGGCGGGCCGAAGCCGGGGGTCGGTCCTGTCGAGCCGAACCCGGCACCCGCTCCCGCATCCGTGGCGCCGGTGCCCGCGCCCGCCGTCGGCGGTCCGAACCCCGGCGGCACCGACGGGACGCTTCGCTCGGTCTCCGCCCTCGGCCGCGATGCCGGGCCGCCGCCCGGCCCCGCCGTCGGGGAGTCGAGCCCGTCCCCGCAGGCCACGGCCTCCAGCAGTTCGCGGGCCCGAGCGGCGTCCGGGCGGTGCTCCGGGCGCTTGTCCATCAGCAGTCGCAGCACGGGCCCGAGCGGTCCGGCCCGCTGGGGTTCGGGCAGCGGGTCGACCACGATCGCGGTGAGCGTCGACCAGGTCGACGTACGCCGGAACGGGGAGGCGCCCTCGACGGCCGCGTACAGAGTGGCGCCGAGTGCCCAGATGTCGGAGGCGGGGCCGGGGTCGTTGCCCTGGGCGCGTTCGGGGGCCAGGTAGTCGAGGGAGCCGACGAGTTCGCCGCTGCGGGTGAGGTGGGTCGCGGAGCCGTCGCCCGGGTCCTCCATGGTGGCGATGCCGAAGTCGGTGAGGACGACGCGGCCCGAGCGGTCCAGCAGGATGTTGCCGGGCTTGACGTCGCGGTGCAGGACGCCGACGCGGTGGGCGGCGCCGAGGGCGTCCATCACCTTGGCTCCGATGGCGGCCGCCTCGCGCGGGTCGAGGAGGCCCCGGTCGCGCAGGACGTCGTCCAGGGACGGGCCGTCGACCAGTTCCATGACGATCAACGGGCGTCCGTCGACCTCGGCCACGTCGTGCACGGCGACGACCCCGGGGTGCCGGACGCGGGCGGCGGCCCGTGCCTCGCGCTGCATCCGCAGCCCCAGGTCGGCCAGTTCGGGCGCGCCCGCGTCCGTGTAGGTGCGCAGCTCCTTGAGGGCGACCTCGCGGTGGAGCACCTCGTCCACGGCCCGCCAGACGACGCCCATGCCGCCGCGTCCTAGCTGCTCCACGACCCGGTACCGCCCGGCGAGGATCCGCCCGGCACCGTCCGTCCGTTCGTTGGCCCCCGAAGACACCCGCGCCCCGTTCCTGTGACACACCGACGAATGGCGTACAGCCTAAGCCGTGGGCAGGGGCGCTCCGGACCGGCGGCAACGGCTGTCACAGGACCGCTACTCGTCCGCCGTGCGGCCGACCCCGCTACTGGCCGGAGAGCGTCGGATCGGCCCGCCGGGGCGCCGCGAAGCCCTCCAGGCCGGCGCGGGTCAGACCGGTCGCGCCGGAGACCTCGTCGAGGTCGAGGGCGCCGCAGTCCAGGCCCCGCAGCAGGTAGCCGCTGAGGGCCTTGGCCGTCGCGGGCTCGTCCATCATGTCGCCGCCGACGCGGCCGGCGTAGCGGGAGAGGCGGGCGGCGGCCTGTTCGTAGCCCTCGCGGTAGAAGGCGAAGACGGCCGCGTAGCGGGTGGGGATGTGGCCGGGGTGCATGTCCCAGCCCTGGTAGTAGGCGCGGGCGAGGGCACGGCGGGTCAGGCCGTAGTGCAGGCGCCAGGCGGCGTGGACCTTCTCGGTCGGGCCGACCGGCAGGACGTTGGTGGAGCCGTCCGAGACGCGTACGCCGGTGCCCGCCGCGGCGACCTGCATGATCGCCTTGGCGTGGTCGGCGGCGGGGTGGTCGCTGGCCTGGTGGGCGGCGGAGACACCGAGGCAGGCGCTGTAGTCGAAGGTGCCGTAGTGCAGGCCGGTGGCGCGGCCCTCGGCTGCGTCGATCATGCGGGCGACGGTGGCGGTGCCGTCGGCGGCGAGGATGGCCTGGCTGGTCTCGATCTGGATCTCGAAGCCGAGCCGGCCGGGTACGAGTCCGCGCGCCTTCTCGAAGGCCTCGAGGAGCCGGACCATGGCCGTGACCTGTTCGGCGTACGTCACCTTGGGCAGGGTCAGGACCAGCCCGTCGGGCAGGCCACCGGCCTCCAGCAGGCCGGTGAGGAAGATGTCGAGGGTGCGGATGCCCCGGTCGCGGACCGGTGCCTCCATGCACTTCATACGGATGCCCATGTACGGGGCGGCCGTGCCTGCGGCGTACGCCTCCGCGATCAGCCGGGCGGCGCGGGCGGCGGCCTCGTCCTCCTCGGCGTCCGGACGCGGCCCGTAGCCGTCCTCGAAGTCCACGCGGAGGTCCTCGATCGGCTCGCGCTCCAGCTTGGCGCGGACGCGGTCGTACACGGGCCCGGCGAGGTCGTCGCCGAGGTCGAGGACGGCGGCGAAGGAGGCCGCGTCGGGGGCGTGCTCGTCGAGGGCGGCGAGGGCCCGGTCGCCCCAGGTGCGGACGGTGTCGGCGGCGAAGACGTCACCGGGGACGTAGACGGTGTGTATGGGCTGGCGGGTGCCGGGGTCGCCCGGGTAGCGGCGCTCCAGCTCCGCGTCGACGGGGGCGAGGGAGGCGCTGATCTCCTCGCTGACGGCTCCCGCGAGACTCGTCGCCACGTTCTCCTGCCGACCCTGCCCCATTCCACACCCTCCGTTTTCCGTAGTACGGAATCAAGAATCCGCATAACGAAGCTAAGCGTCGATCTTCACCCCGGTCAATACTGTCTCGAAGTGGGATTGCCCATGCTTTCCCCCTGGTCACTGCTGACCCGCCCTCTTCTTCCGTATTCATGGGGCAAGGTTCATCCTGACTCCCAAGGGAGGAGATCGCGTGTCGAAAGAGGTCGGAGTGACGCGTCGCCAAGGACTCAGGTCCGCGGCGGCCGCCGCCATCGCCCTGCCGCTGCTGACCACAGCGGGTGCGTCACAGCCGGCGTCCGCCGGTGAGCACGCGGGGGCCCTGAACGTGATGACGTTCAATGTGCGCTTCGCGACCGTCGTCGACAAGACACCGCGCTGGGCCGTGCGTCGGCCGGTGATGCGGGAACTGCTGCGCCGCGAGCGACCGCATGTCATCGGCACCCAGGAGGGGCTGTACCAGCAGCTGCGCATGATCGAGAAGGATCTCGGCGGGCACTACGACTGGATCGGCACCGGCCGAGGGGGCGGCAGCAAGGACGAGTTCATGGCGATCTTCTACGACACCCGCAGACTCGACCCGATCGAGTTCGATCACTTCTGGCTGTCCGGCACCCCGTACGCGATCGCCTCCAACACCTGGGGCGCGGACTGGCTGCGCATGGTCACCTGGGTCCGCTTCGCCGATCTCGCCGACGGAGGGCGGGAGTTCTACGTCCTCAACACCCATCTGGACAGCGTCAGCCAGTACGCCCGGGAGCGCTCCGCGGGGCTCATCGGCGAGACGATCGCCGGATGGGACCGGTCGTCGCCGGTCATCGTCACCGGCGACTTCAACGCGGCCGCCCACGACAACCGGGTGTACGACCTGATGCTGGACCACGGCCTCGTGGACGCCTGGGACGCGGCCGGCTCCCGCGGCCCGGCGTACGGGACCTACCACGGCTACCGGGCGCCCGAGCCCGATGGCCGGCGCATCGACTGGATCCTGACCTCGCCCGGGGTGACCACGCACTGGGCGGCGATGAACACCTTCTCGATGGACGGGATGTTCCCGAGCGACCATCTGCCGATGCAGGCCTCACTGACTCTGGGATGAGCCGAGGCCCCCGCGACCGTTCCTTGGGTTCGGGCGGTCGCGGGGGCCTCGGACGACTCAGGAGGGTCAGCCCTTGCGGGTGTTGATCTCCTCGGTGAGCTGGGGGACGACGTCGAAGAGGTCGCCGACGACGCCGTAGTCGACGAGGTCGAAGATGGGGGCCTCGGCGTCCTTGTTGACGGCCACGATCGTCTTGGAGGTCTGCATGCCGGCGCGGTGCTGGATGGCGCCGGAGATGCCGTTGGCGATGTACAGCTGCGGGGAGACACTCTTGCCGGTCTGGCCGACCTGGTTGGTGTGCGGGTACCAGCCCGCGTCCACCGCGGCGCGGGAGGCGCCGACGGCGGCGCCGAGGGAGTCGGCGAGGGCCTCGATGAGTCCGAAGTTCTCGGTGCCGTTGACGCCACGGCCGCCGGAGACCACGATCGCGGCCTCCGTCAGCTCCGGGCGCCCGGTCGACTCGCGCGGGGTACGCGCGGTGACCTTGGTGCCGGTGGCCAGCGCACCGAACGTCACGGCCAGCGCCTCGACCGTACCGGCGGCCGGGGCGGCCTCCACGGCGGCGGAGTTGGGCTTGACGGTGATGACCGGGGTGCCCTTGGAGACACGGGTCCTGGTGGTGAAGGAGGCGGCGAACACCGACTGCGTGGCCACCGGACCGGAGTCACCGGCCTCCAGGTCGACGGCGTCGGTGATGATGCCGGAACCGATGCGCAGCGCCAGACGGGCGGCGATCTCCTTGCCCTCGGCGGAGGACGGGACGAGGACGGCGGCCGGGGACACGGCCTCGACGGCGGCCTGCAGCGCGTCGACCTTCGGCACGACCAGGTAGTCGGCGTACTCGGCGGCCTCGTGGGTGAGAACCCGGGTCGCGCCGTGCTCGGCGAGGGCGGCGGCCGTGCCGGCGGCGCCGGCACCGAGCGCGACGGCGACGGGCTCGCCGATGCGGCGGGCCAGGGTCAGCAGCTCCAGGGTGGGCTTGCGGACGGCACCGTCCACGTGGTCGACGTAGACGAGAACTTCAGCCATGGGATTGCTCTCCTGCGGATTGCGAAGGCCTAAAGGGGGCGGGGCGGGGCGGGGACGGGTCGGGCCTCGGCCGGACCCACGGGTCGCGGCGGGCCACAGGGCCTTAGATGAACTTCTGGCCCGCGAGGAACTCGGCGAGCTGCTTGCCGCCCTCGCCCTCGTCCTTGACGATCGTGCCGGCGGTACGCGCCGGGCGCGCGGCCGCGGAGTCGACAGCCGTCCAGGCACCCTCCAGACCGACCTCGTCCGCCTCGATGTCGAGGTCGGACAGGTCCCAGGCCTGCACCGGCTTCTTCTTCGCCGCCATGATGCCCTTGAAGGACGGGTAACGCGCCTCACCCGACTGGTCGGTGACCGACACCACCGCCGGCAGCGACGCCTCAAGCTGCTCGGAGGCGGTGTCACCGTCACGACGGCCCTTCACCACCCCGTCCTCGACGGACACCTCGGACAGCAGCGTCACCTGCGGAACACCCAGACGCTCCGCGACCAGCGCCGGAACCACACCCATCGTGCCGTCCGTCGACGCCATACCGGAGATCACCAGGTCAAAGCCGGCCTTCTCGATCGCCTTCGCCAGCACCAGCGACGTACCGATCGCGTCGGTGCCGTGCAGGTCGTCGTCCTCGACGTGGATCGCCTTGTCCGCGCCCATCGACAACGCCTTGCGCAGCGCGTCCTTGGCGTCCTCCGGACCCACCGTCAGCACGGTGATCTCGGCGTCGTCGGCCTCGTCGGCGATCTGCAGCGCCTGCTCCACCGCGTACTCGTCCAGCTCGGAGAGCAGACCGTCCACGTCGTCACGGTCGACGGTCAGGTCATCGGCGAAGTGCCGGTCGCCAGTGGCGTCGGGCACGTACTTCACAGTGACAACGATCCTCAAGCTCACGCCGGCTCTCCTACTGCATCGTCATTTCTGGGCTGCCTTCTTCCAGGCAGCATAGGCGCCTGAAGCGGCCGATCCCGATCGGGGCGACCTGCGCTCCGGTCGAAATATTACTCGCCAGTACGACACCTACGTTCCCGCATTCCGTGCCCGCTAAGCAACCGCTTTGAACTGTGAGTTAGGCAACCCTGCGTAATCGTGCGGGAATCAGTCTCGCAGACCGTTGAAGCGGCCCTGGTGGTACAAGAGCGGCCGCCCGGCGCCCGACGGATCGCCCATGACCACCTCGGCGAGGACGATCCGATGCTCGCCCGCCGGAACGCGTGCCACCACCCGGCAGACCAGCCAGGCGAGCACGTCGTCGAGGACGGGAACTCCCTCCGGGCCGCTACGCCATCCGGTGGGCGCCCCGAACCGGTCGGCGCCGCTGCGGGCGAAGGTGGCCGCCAGCTCCCGCTGATGCTCCCCGAGTATGTGCACGCCGATGTGTTCCGCCTCGGAGATCACCGGCCAGCTGGAGGCGCCGGTTCCGATACCGAACGAGAGCAGCGGGGGCTCGGCGGAGACCGAGGTGAGCGAGGTGGCGGTGAAGCCGACCGGGCCGGTGCCGTCCTGTGCGGTGATCACGGCGACGCCGGCGGCGTGGCGCCTGAAGACGGAGCGCAGGAGTTCGGGGGAGGCGAGCCGGGGCGAACCGAGGCCGGAAGTGGCCGTCATGGAACTGTCCTTCTGCTGGAGTCGGCATGGGGGCACCGCCCGCTCGAGCGAAGTCGAGAGTGGGGGATGGTCCGTGGTTGCTCAGGTTCCCGGACAGCGCGCACTCGCCGTGCGGAACAGGAACGACCTCGGCATGGCGCCACGCTCGAAGAGAAGGAGTTCTCGGGGCATACGGTCAGGCTGACGAGAGGCGAGGCCTACAGTCAAGCGCGTCCCGGAGTGCGGCTTCACACGGCCTCACCGAGAGCGGCGATCACATCCGCCCGACGCGGCTGTCCGGTTGCCCTGCGGACGATCCGGCCGTCCGCGTCGAGCACGAGCACGGTCGGCGTCTTGAGGATGTCGAGCCGCCGCACGAGATCGAGGTGTTTCTCGGCGTCGATCTCCACATGGGCGACGCCGGGCACCATTTCGGCCACTTCGGCGAGCACCCTGCGGGTCGCCCGGCAGGGGGCGCAGAAGGCGCTGGAGAACTGGACGAGCGTGGCCCGTTCACCGAGTCCCTCCCCCAACTCCGCCGCGCCGACCCGCTTGTCGCCGTCCCGCCCGCGCACCCTGACTCTCCCGCTCCGCCGCTGATGCAGCACTCCGTACGCGCTCGCCGCCGCGAGCACCAGCCCACACACCACAAGTCCGGTCACAGCGTGCTTCAGCGTTCACGAGACTGCAAAGATTCCCGGGTCCCCAGGGAGATTGGCCTGCGGAATGCTTGACCCATGGACATCGATGTGAGGGGACCGCGCTTCGGGGCGGCCGTGACGACCGTGGTGCTGGCGGTCGTGCTGATCACCGGCAGCGCCTGGCTGCTGGCCTGGCAGACGTTCGCGTTCGCGCTGGGCGCGGCGAGCGGGGTGGCGAACTCGCCGTACGGCCGGGCCTTCCGCACGCTGGTGCGGCCCCGGATCGGGCCGCCCACGGAGTTCGAGGCGCCGGAGCCGCCGCGGTTCGCGCAGGCGGTCGGGCTGGTCTTCGCGGCGGTCGGCCTGGTCGGTCTCACGGTGGGGCCCGAGTGGCTGGGACTGGCGTCGACCGGCGCGGCACTCGCGGCGGCCTTCCTGAACGCGGTGTTCGGGTACTGCCTGGGGTGCGAGATGTACCTGCTCGTCCGGCGGGTCACCGTACGCACGGAGTAAAGGACGGGTGAACGTCCGGCAGTCGATCGCGTGACCGACGTGACGAGAATCTCGCCGACGCCCGGCACCAGGACTGGCTACTCGCACGTTCTTGGGGCACGATCTGCGAGATGCCGTAAACCTACGGCTGCGTAACTTCCCGCCGGGAGACCCCTTCCCAGGCAGAGAGAAGGGTCCACTCCGCCCATGGCAGAGCTTGTCTACCGCCCCGCGATCGGTCTCGCCCGCACCCTGTTCAAGGCATGGGACCTGAAGATCGACTGCAAGGGGTCGGAGAACATCCCGCGCTCGGGCGGCGCCGTGCTGGTGAGCAATCACATCGGCTACCTGGACTTCATCTTCGACGGCCTGGCGGCGCTGCCGCAGAAGCGTCTGGTGCGTTTCATGGCCAAGGAGTCGGTGTTCCGGCACAAGGTCTCCGGTCCGCTGATGCGCAACATGCGGCACATCCCGGTGGACCGCAAGCAGGGTGAGGCCGCCTACGCGCACGCACTGGACTCGCTGCGCTCCGGCGAGATCATCGGCGTCTTCCCCGAGGCCACCATCTCGCAGTCGTTCACCCTGAAGAGCTTCAAGTCGGGCGCGGCCCGGCTGGCCCAGGAGGCGGGCGTCCCGCTGATCCCGATGGCCGTGTGGGGCACGCAGCGGCTGTGGACCAAGGGCCACCCGCGCAACTTCAAGCGCAGCCACATCCCGATCACCATCCGGGTCGGCGAAGCGATAGAGGCCTCCAAGGACAAGTACGCGGGCGCCATCACCCGCCAGCTCCGTGAGCGTGTGCAGGAGTTGCTGGAGGCCGCCCAGCGCGCCTACCCCGTCCGACCCAAGGGCCCGGACGACACCTGGTGGATGCCCGCCCACCTCGGCGGCACGGCCCCGACCCCGGAGCAGGTCCGCGAGGCCGAGGCACGCTGACGCGCTCGACCGGGGCGGGCTTCAGGGGTTCCAGTACGTGGACAGGGAACCGATGAAGCCCGCCCCGAAGTTGAGCACGACCAGGTGCACCACGGCGGTGAGCCACAGCCGGCAGACCAGGGCGAGACCGACACCTCCGACCGCCAACCGGTAGAGGAAGGCCACGGAGTCCTGCTGGTACGTCTCCCCGTCCGGGGCCGTCATCCCCGGATACGGCAGCCAGTCCTCGGTGAAGACGCCCTCCGTGCCGAGTATCAGGACCCAGCCGATGACGACGAGGTCCACAGCGCCCAGCACCACGGCCGCGCCGATGTCCGCGCGCTGATGCCGCTCCGACCTCACCAGGAACCGCTGGACCCGCCCCGCTGCACGCATCCGCCGAGTCGATCACTTCGACTCGGCGGCGCCTATGGCGGAAGCCACACCTCCGGCAACAGGAGCGTCACAGGCAGCGGCATAGGCCTCAGCAGGGGTTTCAGAGTTCCGTGGGGAGCGTTCGCCAGAGGTGCGGCCGGTCGGCGGCGGCCTTGAGCGTGTCGAGGACCGCCGGATGCGGTGCGGCGTAGAGAACCGGGTAGTCCAGCTCGTCCGCGTCGGGGTCCGGCACCCAGGCCAACTCCTCGCCCTCCAGCGAGAACTCGGCGTTCACTCCCGGCTTGTTGCCGCGGGGGTCCTGGCGGTGCCAGTCCCCGTTGAAGCGCACGGCGACCAGGCCGTGGACGGCATGTCCGTCGCCGTCGTCGTGCGCCAACCGCTGGTAGCAGAGCGCGGTCGGGATGTCCTCCGCGCGCAGCAGCGCGGTGAGCGCGTGCGCCTTGGCGTAGCAGATGCCCGTCTGCTGTTCCAGGACGTCGGAGGCGCGCCAGGTGACGCGCGGATCGCCCGAGTCGGCCGAGTGGGGAATGGTGTCGCGCACGAACTCGTACGCCGCTCGCGCATAGCCATACGAGTCCGCCACTCCCCTGGCGAGATGTGCGGCCGTCTGTCGTACGCGTGGATGGTGATGGTCTATGGCCTCGTCAGCAACCAAATAGGCGGAAAGGTCAGGGTTCTGCTGGATCAGCTCCATGCCTGGAGAGCATAGAAATACGATCACCCGAGAGTCAATTACTTTTCGAGTGACCGTATATCTATGCAGTACTCAGCGTGCCATCTCCTCCTTGAGCGCCGCCACGAACCCGTCCACATCCTCCTCCGTGGTGTCGAAGGAGCACATCCAGCGGACGTCGCCGGCCGCCTCGTCCCAGAAGTAGAAGCGGTAGCGCTTCTGGAGGCGTTCGCTCACGTCGTGCGGGAGGCGGGCGAAGACGGCGTTGGCCTGCACCGGGTGGAGGATCTCCACGCCGTGGACGGCGCGGACGCCGTCGGCGAGCCGCCGGGCCATCTCGTTGGAGTGGCGGGCGTTGCGCAGCCAGAGGTTCTTCGACAGCAGGGCCTCCAACTGCACCGACACGAAGCGCATCTTGGAGGCGAGCTGCATGGACAGCTTGCGCAGGTGCTTCATATGACGGACGGCGTCCTGGTTGATGACGACGACCGCCTCGCCGAACATCGCGCCGTTCTTGGTGCCGCCCAGGGAGAGCAGGTCGACGCCGACCGCGTTGGTGAACGTCCGCATCGGGACGTTCAGGGAGGCGGCGGCGTTGGCTATCCGGGAGCCGTCCAGGTGCACCTTCATGCCGTGCGCGTGGGCGTGCTCGCAGATCGCGCGGATCTCCTCGGGCGTGTAGAGGGTGCCGAGTTCGGTGCTCTGGGTGATCGAGACGACCTGCGGCATCGCGCGGTGCTCGTCGTCCCAGCCGTACGCCTGCCGGTCGATCAGCTCGGGTGTGAGCTTGCCGTCGGGCGTGGGCACCGTGAGCAGCTTCAGCCCGCCGATCCGTTCCGGCGCCCCGCACTCGTCTACGTGGATGTGCGCGCTCTCGGCGCAGATCACCGCGCCCCAGCGGTCGGTGACCGCCTGGAGCGCGACCACGTTGGCGCCGGTGCCGTTGAAGACGGGAAACGCCTCGGCGGTGGCGCCGAAGTGGCTGCGGACGATCCGCTGGAGGTTCTCGGTGTACTCGTCCTCGCCGTACGCGACCTGGTGCCCGCCGTTGGCCAGGGCCAGGGCGGCGAGCACCTCGGGATGGACCCCCGCGTAGTTGTCGCTGGCGAAGCCGCGGATCTCCGGGTCGTGATGGCGTCGGGCGTCGGTCTTCGGAGGGTTCACGGCTTGTCGGTCAGCCACAGACGGTTCCCGTTCACTTCGGCGGCGGACTTCTCCCAGACACCGACGATGGCCTCGGCCAGTTCCTTGACGTCGGTGAAGCCCGCGAACTTCGCGTTGGGTCGGTCGGCGCGCATCGCGTCGTGCACCAACGCCTTCACGACCAGGATGGCAGCCGCGGAGGTCGGCCCGTCCGGGCCGCCCGCCTTGCGGAAGTAGTCGGCCGTGGCCAGCGTCCACGCCTCGGCGGCGGCCTTGGCGGCGGCGTAGGCGGCGTTGCCCGCGGTGGGCTTGCTGGCGCCGGCCGCGCTGATCAGGACGTACCGGCCGCGCTCGCTGCGCTGCAGGGCCTCGTGGAAGGCGAGGGAGGTGTGCTGCACGGTGCGGATGAGCAGCATCTCCAGGAAGTCCCAGTCGTCGAGGCTGGTCCTGGTGAAGGTCTCACTGCCGCGCCAGCCGCCGACGAGGTGGACGAGGCCGTCGACGCGCCCGAAGTCCTTCTCGATGCGGGTGGCCCAGTCCCGGGTCGACTGCAGGTCGAGGAGGTCGACCGTGTCGCCCACGACGGTGGCGCCGCCGTGCGCGTAGCGGGCCGCGTCCACGGCCTCGGAGAGCCGCTCGGGGTCGTTGTCGGAGCCGACGACGATCGCGCCCGCTTCGGCCAGCCGCAGCAGGGCCGCCCGGCCGGCGGGTCCCCCCGCGCCGGCCACCGCGATCACCGCGCCACTCAGTGCACCGTTGCCGTTCTGCATGGTCTTCGCCTCCTGAGCAGCGTCTGTGACGTCCGCGAATCCGGCGCTCACGCGGCGACCCGCTCGGCGTTCGCCGCGGTGATGCCCTTGGTGGAGGCGATCACTGTCTTCAGCTTCTTGGCGAGCGCCTCATAGAACATGCTGAGCGGAAACTCGTCCGGAAGCACGTCGTCGACGAGTTTTCGCGGCGGCTGCGTCAGATCCAGGGCGTCCGGGCCCTTGGCCCAGCGGGATCCCGGGTGCGGGGCGAGGTACGTCGCGACCAGCTCGTACCCGGCGAACCAGTGGACGAGCTTCGGGCGGTCGATGCCGTCGCGGTAGAGCTGCTCGATGTCGGCGCAGAGCTGGTTGGTGACCTGCGGGGCACGCTGCCAGTCGATGTACAGCTTGTTGTCGGTCCAGCGGACGACGTCGTGCTTGTGCAGGTAGGCGAAGAGGAGCTGGCCGCCGAGGCCGTCGTAGTTGCGGACCCGCTCGCCGGTGACCGGGAAGCGGAACATACGGTCGAAGAGGACCGCGTACTGCACGTCACGGGCCTGCGGGACGCCGTCGGCCTCCAGCTTGACGGCCTCCCTGAAGGCCGTGAGGTCGCAGCGCAGCTCTTCCAGGCCGTACATCCAGAACGGCTGCCGCTGCTTGATCATGAAGGGGTCGAAGGGCAGGTCGCCGTGGCTGTGGGTGCGGTCGTGGACCATGTCCCACAGGACGAAGGCCTCCTCGCAGCGCTTCTGGTCGTGGACCATCGCGGCGACGTCCTCGGGCAGGTCGAGGCCGAGGATGTCGACGGCGGAGTCGGTGACACGGCGGAACCGGGCGGCCTCGCGGTCGCAGAAGATGCCACCCCAGGAGAAGCGGGCCGGGGCCTCGCGCACGGCGATGGTCTCCGGGAAGAGGACGGCCGAGTTGGTGTCGTAACCGGCGGTGAAGTCCTCGAAGGTGATGCCGCAGAACAGCGGGTTGTCGTAGCGGGTGCGCTCCAGCTCGGCCAGCCACTCCGGCCAGACCATGCGCAGCACGACCGCTTCGAGGTTGCGGTCGGGGTTGCCGTTCTGCGTGTACATCGGGAACACGACCAGGTGCTGGAGGCCGTCCGCGCGGCTCGCGGCGGGCTGGAAGGCCAGCAGCGAGTCGAGGAAGTCGGGCACCTCGAAACCGTCGTCGGCCCAGCGCCGCAGGTCCTTGACGAGCGCCTCGTGATAGGCGGCGTCGTGCGGCAGCAGCGGGGACAGGGCCTCGACGGCCCCGATGACGCCCTGCACCGCCAGCGCGGCCTCGGCCGGATCGGGGGCGTCCTCGGCGTCGAAGTCGATCGAGCCGTCCTTGGACTGCCATGGCCGGATCCGCTCCACGGCATCCTTGAGCACGGGCCAGGCCGGGTGTTCCACCACCCTGTCGACCGAAGGAACAACGTCCTCCGCGCCCATCTGCACAAGAATTTCCGTCATGACCCATCCTCCACGGGATAAACTTTCGTAAGGACACCGTACGTAGCGGAGGTTCCCCACCGCAAGACCGATCTTGACCGGTCCTGCCGGAAATCCTCCCGCCACCCCCTCTACCTAACCGCTGAATCTCCTGTCACACGCGTCATAGATCACAATTCGTGCGCCTCGCTCCCCGCGTGGAGGCCTCCGGGGTCAACGCGCACCGGACTCGCCCACTCACGGATGACCCGGTCGGTACGGGGCAGGCGCGGAAACGGTCCTGTCCTGCGACGTGGCACGGCATGACACGACCCGAAAGGGCTCGTGCACATACGGATCCATCGCACGGCTGGAGGACTACGCTGCGCCCCAGCCGCGTGCCGCCCCTCCCCCGGTCACGCGGGCCGAGCCGCCGTCGACGGAAGCGAGTCAACCTTGAACTTCCTCACCATCGGTCACCGCGGAGTCATGGGTGTCGAACCCGAGAACACCCTCCGTTCGTTCATGGCCGCCGACCGCGCGGGCCTCGACGTCATCGAACTCGATCTGCATCTGAGCAAGGACGGCGCGCTCGTCGTCATGCACGACGCGGATGTGGACCGGACGACGGACGGCACGGGCCCGATCTCCGACAAGACCCTCGCCGAACTGCGCGCCCTGGACGCGGGCCGCGGCGAGCGCGTCCCCACCTTCGAGGAGGTCCTGGACGCGGTACGGGCACCGCTCCAGGCCGAGATCAAGGACACGGCGGCGGCTCGCTCCCTCGCCGAGGTCATGCACCGGCGTGACCTGGTGGGACGGGTCGAGGTGCTGTCGTTCCACGACGAGGCGGTCGCCGAGATCGCCCGGCTCGTGCCCGGCGTACGCACCGCGCTCGTCGCCAGCCGCTACGGCCCCGATGTCGTGGACCGGGCGGTGGCGGTCGGCGCCGCCACGCTCGTGCTGAACATCCGGCGGCTGACGCTGGAGGTCGTCGAGAAGGCCCGCAAGGCGAACCTGCGGATCATCGGCTGGGTGGTGAACACCCAGGACCACCTGCGCCTGGTCCGCGCGCTCCAGCTGGACGGCGCCACGACCGACTACCCGGACATCAAACGCACGGGACGCTTCACGGCATAGGACCCCGCGCCCGCGGCGTGCTCCGCCGGACAGGCCCAGGTCTCAGACGAGTTCCTTGACCAGCAGCTCGAACCTCAGGCCCGCGCGCCGCGGGATGCCGAAGCGCTCGTCGCCGTACGGGAACGGGGTCATCCGTCCCGTACGGCGGTAGCCGCGGCGCTCGTACCAGGCGATGAGGTCGTCGCGTACGGAGATCACGGTCATGTGCATCTGCCGGGCGCCCCAGGCCTCGCGCACGATCCGCTCGGCCTCGGCGATGATCACCTTGCCGAGACCGGCGCCCTGGAGGTCCGGGCTCACCGCGAACATCCCGAAGTAGGCGTGGTCACCGCGGTGTTCGAGCTGGCAGCAGGCGACGACCACGCCGTCCCGCTCGATGGCGAGCAGCCGGCTGTCGGGCGACTTGATGACCGCCAGGACGCCCTCCGGGTCGGTCCGCTGCCCTTCGAGGATGTCCGCCTCCGTGGTCCACCCGACCCGGCTGGAGTCCCCGCGGTACGCCGACTCGATCAGCGCGACGAGGACGTCCACGTCACCGTCGCCCGCGTCACGGAAGGTCAGGCCGGTGGCGGCGGTCTCCATGGGCTGCTCCTGACGGGCGTCTGTGCGGCTCGAACACGCACGAGGGTAACCGCAGCCGCGCCCCGAAACGGACGCGGGGAACCGCGCGAGCGGCCCCACTCACCCGCACCCGAAACACCGCGTCTCCGACGCCTACGCTCGACACATGATCCACGTACTGAGCAGCCGCACCCTTCTCCGCCCCACCGACCCCGAGCGTTCCCGCGCCTTCTACGGCGAGAAGCTTGGACTCCCCGTCTACCGAGAGTTCGGTACGGGCGACCACCGGGGCGTCGTGTACTTCCTCGGCGGCGGTTTCCTGGAGGTCGCGGGCCGCTCGGAGACCCCGCCGTCGCCCGCGCTGAAGCTGTGGTTGCAGGTGGCGGACGTGGCGGCGGCTCACGAGGAGCTGCTGGCGGCCGGGGTGGAGGTGCGGCGGCCGCCGGTGCGGGAGCCGTGGGGGCTCATCGAGATGTGGATCGCCGACCCGGACGGCACGGAGATCGTGCTGGTGGAGATCCCGGCGGACCATCCGCTGCGGTACCGGCCGGGCATCTGACGCGTCGCACCCCGGTGGCCGGGCAGGGGCTCGGGCATAGCGTGCTGGAAGGGGTTCCCGTCCCCGATTCCTCCCGATCCCCGTCCGGAAGGAACACCATGAAGCTCGACGAGCCGGTGACCGGTGGGCCCTGCTGGACCGAGCGGGGGACCGGCGACCGGTGGGCCCTGCTGGACCGAGCTGGGGACCGGCGACCTGGGGGCGGCGAAGCGGTTCTGCACCGAGCTGTTCGGCCGGCGCCCGGCGCGGTGTCCCTGGCCCGGCTGCTCGGTCGCCCCGGCGCGCCCGACCTGGGCTTCCCGCACGACTTCCTGCGTGAGCCCGTCATCCCCCGGAACGGAACGGAACGGGTGCAGGCCCGCTGGGTCGAGATCCGCGACCCGCGTACGACGGCCCCAGCTGGGGCCGTCGTCCCCTTCCCGTCCGCCTCGCGTTCCCGTCCGCCTCGCGACGACGTGTCCTAGGCGCGCGGCAGCCCCAGGCGGCCTTCCAACTGGATGAGCAACTCACCGAGCAGTACGGCTAGTTCGCGGCGGTCGTCGGTGTCGACGCCGGAGAGTACGGCCTTCTCGTAGGCCAGTTGTTCCGGCATGACGCCGTCCACGAGGTCGCGGCCGGTGTCGGTGAGGCGGACGTGGGCGACGCGGCGGTCACGGGAGTCGCCGCGTCGCTCGACGAGTCCGCGCTCGGTGAGCACCTTGAGGCGTTTGGTGACGGCGGCGCCGGAGGCGAAGGTCTCCCGGGCGATCTCACTGGGGGTCAGCTCGTGGCCGGTGCGCCGCAGGGTGCCGAGGACGTCGAACTCGGGGCGCGTGAGCCCGGCGTGCCGCAGGGGCGCGTCCTCGGCCTGTTGCAGGAGCGCGGCGCAGCGGTTGACCCGGCCGATGATCTCCATCGGGGCGGTGTCGAGACCGGGGTGCACCGTGTGCCACTGGCGCACCACCTTGGCCACCGTGTCCCCCAGAGCCGCGCCGCTCCCCGCTGCCCGCCCGTTGCCTGCCGTCATGCCCGTGCGCCCTCCGATGCCTGGAACCCGTGCTGTCGTACCGTCGCGGCGAGCGTACGGTGTCCGGCCTGCTCGACGTGTGTCACCCGCTCCGACGGCCAGGCGCGTTGCCACCATTCGCCGCTCGCTGCGTCGGTGACGGCACGCAGTTCGACGAGGGCGGCGGAGAGGGCACGGCGGGCGGCACGCAGTGCGCCGGGCGCGGCGTCCGGGTCGGCGGCCGTGCGGACCGTGTGCGCGCGGGCGCGCTCCACGGCGGCGAGGGCGTGGGCGACGCGGTCCCCGGCGCGCCGGTTGGTGACGGCGACCGCCGCGAGGAAGCCGACCAGGGCGCCGACGAGGGTGTCCAGGAGCCGGTCGGCGATCAGCTCACCGGGGTTGCCGTAGCGGACGAACTCGGTGACGAGCAGGGCCATCGGGGTGACGCAGATGCTGCCGAGCCAGTAGTTGCGGCCGATCAGGGCCTCGGCGCCGAAGCCGAGGGCGAGGCAGCACAGGACGAGCGCCGTCGGGCCGAGGTGGGCGAGCGGGACCAGGGCGGCGAAGGCCAGCACCCCGGCGAGGTTGCCGACGACACGCTGGACGCCCCGGCTCCAGGTGAGGGTGAGGTTCGCCTGGTAGAGCGAGGCGGCGGTGACCAGGGCCCAGTAGGGACGGCCGACGCCGATCGCGAGGGAGGCGTACCCGGCGAGGGCGCAGCCGACGGCGGTGCGGACGGCGAGGGGGGTGAGCGGGCCGAGCCTGCTCCACAACGGGGCGCGCCCGCCCGCGAGTTCAGACTCGACGTCGAGCAGTTCGCCGGCCGCCTCCGCCGGGGCGGTGGCTCGTGGGAGGGGTCCGGCACCGCGCAGTTCGCGGGCCCGGGCCCGCAGTCGGCCGGGGTCGGCGTCGGCGGGCGCGGCGAGCGCGACATCGGCGCGGACCAGGAGCGCTTCGAGGGCCCGTCGGGGTTCGGTGCGAGCGCCGGCGGTGAGCAGTGTCTGCCAGGCGGCGTGCACGGCGGTCGCGGCGACGGCGCGGGACCCCGGCTGGCGCGCGTGTGCCGCCTCGATGTGGGCGGCCACCGCGTTCAGGGCCTGGGCGGTGGCACGGCGCTCCGGCCCGTGCGGGCGCAGGAGGCCGGGGACCATGCAGACGAGCCAGGCCCAGGCGCCCGCGACTGCGGACGCGGCGAGGTGGCCGGGGACCTGGGCGAGGGTCTGGGGCAGGAAGAGGGCCGCCGAGGTGACGAAGGTGAAGATCACGTTGGCGGGCGGCCCGATCCGGCTCGCGTCACAGAGCGCCTTCTGCGCGGCGGCGAGGAGCGCGCCCACGGTGACCAGCACCACCGCGTTCGGGGTGAGCGCGGCGGCGACCAGGGCGACCGCCAGGCCGGCGACCATGCCGAGCACCACCCGGGCAAGGGTCCGGGCGCGGGCGGCGTAGGGGCGGTTGTGGGCGTAGAGCGCGCACAGGGACCCGGCCATCGTGTACACCGCCAGGTCCAGGCGGTGGAGGGCCAGCAGCGTCAGGTTCGGCGGGGCGGTCGCCGCGACGACGCTGAGTGCGGGCTTGAACCAGATCTCGGAGGGGCGGTTCGCCCGGAGGACACCGGAGAGCGGAAGGCGGCGGGCACGGGGAGGTCTGACGCTGCGCATTCCATAACCTTAGCTGGTGTTTTATTCGTGAAATACATTGCGCGACTGTGGCACTCGTCTCCGTGGGCTCGTCTCCGTGGCGCACTCCCGCACGCTCCCCCGCGTACACCCTTGCGCTCGTATGCGCGCCATCGGGCCCGGGCATGCCCTGACCGACTGTCCGAGCTCACTCTCAGCACTGACCGACGTCGTCGAACGGGGAGGTGCGCGGTGCACGGACCGGTTTCGGCCGGCTGGCTGCTGGTCGCGCTGTGCGCGGTGACCGGGGGCTACTGCCTGCTGCGGATGCGCAGCGCCGTCGAGGAGCAGCGCCTGGCCGCGGGCGGCGAGGCGCTGATGGGGTTCGGCATGGCCGTGATGGCCGTGCCCGCCGCGGCCGTCGCGCCGCCGCGCTGGGCCTGGCTCGCCTACGCGGTCGTGTTCGGCGCGGCGGCGGTGCGCGCGCTGTGGTCGGCCCGCACGAGCGCGCACCATCTGCACCACTTGGTGGGCGCCCTCGCGATGGTCTACATGGCCGCGGTGATGGTCGCCTCGCCGGGCGGTGGCCACGGCGGCGCGGGCCTCCCCCTGGTGACCGGCGTGCTGCTGGTGTACTTCGCCGGCTATGTAGTGTGGGCGGGCGTCCGGCTCATGCCCGTACCGGCCACGACGGGGGCGCGGGTTCCGGTCGCCGGGGCTACGGGGTGGGGCGACCGGCCGGAGCTGGCGCGGGCCTGCCGGCTGTCCATGGGCATCGGGATGCTGGCGATGCTGCTGACGGTCTGAGCGGCCGGACGGGTGTGCCACCAGCCGTGAACCGTGAGCTGTGAGCTGTGAGCTGTCAGCTGTCAGCTGTCAGCTGTCAGCTGTCAGCTGTCAGCTGTCAGCTGTCAGCTGTGAGGTGTGAGCTGTCAGCTGTGAACAGCGGTTCGTCCGGCCGTGGGTTGTACGTGAGGGTGGGGTGCGTCACTTCGGTGGCTCGGCCCGTGTCGCCGTGCACCGGCCCGCTCATAGGCTGCGCCTCATGATGGTCCCCGCGGCGTTGTTGCTGCTCGGCGCCCTGACCGCCGTCGTCGCCCCGCGGCTGCTGGCCCGCGCCGACTGGCCGGACCGTGAACCTGTGGTCGCCCTGTGGGTGTGGCAGTGCGCGGTCGCGGCCGTGCTCCTGTGCTGCGCGCTGTCGATGGCGCTGAGCGCGGCCGCCGCCTGGACGGTGGTGCGCGGGCGGATGTTCGCGCCCGCGCCGGACGGGGTCGTGGAGGCGTACGCGCTGGGCGGCGGGGGCCCCTGGGCCGTGGCCACCGCCGTGGCACTCGCGTGCGGCGGACTGTGGACCGGGGCGATGCTGGTCCGCGAGGTCGTCCGGGCCCAGCGGCAGCACCATCGACGCCACGCCGAACTCCGCCTGCGCGCCCCGCTGTTGCCCGGCGAGAAGCCGGAGGGCGAGCGGCTGGTGGTGGTCGAGGGCGAGCGGCCGGACGCCTGGTGGCTGCCCGGTCCCACACCTCGACTGGTCATCACCACGGCCGCGTTGCGCCGACTGGAGGGGCGGCAGGTGGACGCGGTGGTGGCCCATGAGCAGGGGCACGCGCGGGCGAGGCACCACTGGCTGCTGCACTGTTCGGCGGCGCTGGCGGGCGGGTTTCCCCGGGTGCCGGTGTTCGCCGCGTTCCGCGACGAGATGCACCGGCTGGTCGAACTCGCCGCCGACGACACGGCCTCCCGCCGCCACGGCCGCCTCACCATCGCCCTCGCGCTCGTCGGCCTCAACGAGGACCGGGGTGTGTTCGGGCCCTGCCCGACCCCCGAGGATCATGTGCCGCAGCGGGTCCACCGGTTGCTCGCTCCCCCGGAACGCCTCACTCCGGCGCGGCGGCTGCGGCTGACCGCGTGCGCCGCCCTGGTTCCGGTCGTGCCGGTGTTGGTGGCTTTCGTCCCGGCGTTGCGGGCACTCGGTAGGTCGTGACATGGCAAAGAAGGCACAAAGCTCAGCCCAAGGACAACGCACGACGCGACGACTTTGCTCCGGTCGCGGCGCGTGACAGTGATCTCACGCCCCGGGGTTGGCCTGAGGCCCCGCGAGTCGGCCAGGATCGCTGTATGCACACCCCCACCGTCGACTCGCCGCCCCACCGGCCGTCGACCACCCGCACCGCCCGCGTCGCCGCGGCCTTCGCGGCGCCCTCCGTCCTGCTGCTCGTCCTGGTCGCGCTCTCCTGGGAGCCGCTCATGTCGCTGGACGAGAGCATCGCGAACACCACCCACGGATGGGCCGTCGACGAACGGGGCGTCACCCACGCGTTCCGCATCCTGACGGACTGGGTCTGGGACCCGGTGACGATGCGTCTGCTGGCCGCGGCCGCCGCCGTCTGGCTGGTGTGGCGCCACAGGGAATGGTGGCTCGCCCTCTGGCTGGCGGTCACCTGCGCGGTGGGTACGGCGATGCAGCAGGCGTTGAAGGCGGCCGTCGGCCGGGAGCGGCCGGCGTGGCCCGACCCCGTCGACTCCGCCCACTACGCCGCGTACCCGTCGGGCCACGCCATGACGGCCACGGTCGTCCTCGGGCTGCTGGTGTGGCTCCTGCACCGGTACGGCGCCGGCCCGGTCCTCATACGGACGGCCCTGGCGGTGGCCGCCGTCTCCGTCGTGGGTGTCGGCGCGACCCGGATCTGGCTGGGCGTGCACTGGGCGTCGGACGTCGTGGCCGGCTGGCTCCTGGGCGGTCTGACGATCGCGCTGGCGATGCTGACGTACGAGAAGTGGCTTGCCCCGACGCGCACTTGACCGGGTCCGGGCGGGCACGAAGGATCGACGGCATGACGATCAAAGGGGTCCTGTGCGTCGATGGATGGTCAGGCCGGGCGTAGCGGAATGGCGTTGAAGGTGTGGACCACCCAGATGCGGCGGGTGGTTTCGGCCGGGTAGGGCGTGACGGCGGTAGGGCGTGACGCCGGGGTCGGTGTCGATGGGCTGGGTGAGACGCTGCTCGGTCTCGTACTCGGGCCGGCCGCCGTGGCGGGCCCGGCCATCGGTGTGGCAGATCCCGACCGGCGTGATCTTCGCCGGCATCCCGCCGGGCCGGGATCATCGATGTCAATGTCCCCGACATGGAAAACAGGCCACCGACTGAAGCGATCAGCCGTGCTGCTCGGCATCCAGCAGTGCCAGGGCGGTGCGGATGCCCTGTTCGAGAAGCTCGTCGGCGAGCTGCTGATCGGTCAGGGCACGGGAGAGTTGCAGAGTCCCGGCCAGCATGCCGAGGAGGCTGAGTGACTTCAGACGCGCCGACGGCGGATCGTGGGGTGCCAGGCGGGCGGCGAAGCCGTCGATGAGGACCAGCGCGCCCTCGGTGTATGCCTGCCTGGTGGGATCCGTGGAGCGTGCGATCTCGTCGAGCAGGGCGGCATTGGGGCAGCCGTCCTCGATGTTGTCGCGCTGCTCGGTGGAGAAGTACCAGCGCACCAGCTGTTCGAGTCCGGCACGGCCGGGCGCCGCCCGCGCGACGATGTTCGCGTGCTGTGCGCGCATCTGGTCGGCGACCGCGGTGGCGACGAGTTCGTCCTTGGACGCGAAGTAGGCGTAGAAGGTGCCGTTGGTGAGGCCGCGTCCTTCATGAGGGTCGCGACTCCGGAGCCGTCGATGCCGTCCTGCTTGAGCCGGCGGCCGGCCGTCGCGATGATCCGCTGCCTTGTCTCCTGTTTGTGTTCTTTCGTGTAATACCGCGCCATGTGTTCCTCCATGGCAGCCGGGGCTTGCGCCCCGGCTGCCGCCCTGGTCAGGTCAGTGTGCCGCGCCTGCGAGGGGAGCGGCGAAGTTGATCCTCGCGGTCTGCAGTTTCGGGTCGTGGGGCTCGGGGACGCCGCCGTCGGTGATGTACAGCCGGTCGCCGCGGACCGCGGTCGCGGAGGGTGAGGCGAGACCGTCCGCGCTGGTCAGGACGGGCTTGTAGGTGCCGTTCGGGTAGATCACCACGACCCTGTCCGGACCGTTCTGCGAGGAGGAGCCGTTCTGCGCCGCGAAGACCACATCGGAGCGGGGGGTCAGGAAGCTGAGATCGTCGATGTTGGGCAGGCCGCCCGCGACGAGGCGGATGGGACCGGCCGAGCCGGTGGCGGTGACCGGTACCCGCAGCAGGGTGCCCTTGTTGAAGTTGCTGACCCACAGAGCGCCGTTGTGGAACCTGAGCCCGTTGGCGCCGATCGGCAGGGCCTCGGTCGGCACCGGCGCCAGAGCGGCATCGGTCAGCCACGGAGTCACCGATCCGCCCGAGACGGGAACGGACCAGATGGTGCCCTTCAGGCTGTCGGCGATGTAGAGGGTGTGTCCGGCCGAGTCGATGGCCAGCCCGTTGGGGCCCGAGTCGGCGGGCAGAGCGGCGATGCGCTGAGGGGTACCGTCCACAAGCAGCTCGTACACGCCGTTCCTGGCCGCGTTGCCCGGGGCCCACACGCTGTAGTAGACGGTGCCGTCACTGCCACGGGTGTTGCCGCTGATCGCCTCGCCCACCTGCCCGGTGACGAGCACCGTGCGCTCTCCGGACGGGGAAATACGCATCAGCTGCGGCCCATGGGTGCGCTCGCACACCGCGCAACTGCCGAGCAGGGACAGGGTCACCGAGCCGTCGGGGTTGACGGTGATGTTCTCGGGGATCTCGCCGGCGGCGTAGTCGAACGTCGCCGCGGTCGTTACGTCGGTGACAATGGGGCCGCGATACCAGTGTCCCGTCCCTGCGGACGCGGACGGCGCCGAGACCAGGACGGTCGCCGTCGCGGTGACCGCCAGCGCGATGCCCACGTTCCTCTCCAGGAAACGCCGTGCGCTCGACGCACCGCGCCGGACCGTTTGCTGGTGTTGCTGCTGCATGACTCTCCTCGGTACATCAGCGAGTGACTGATCGATGGGTCAGGGGCTTTGGGGACATCAGGGATGTCGGGAGGGATGTCGGGGGACATTCGGTCTGCAGCGGCACCCTTGGAGCCGGACCGGGACGTCGCCGGACCGGGATGTCAGCCGGGCAGGCGGTTGTTCTTGCGGATCCGCTGGTCGAACGTTCCGGCGGGGACGAGGCGGCGCGCCGTGGTGACGCGCGAGGCCGGCGGGCCGGCGGTGTAGCGCGGCTTCGGCTTCTCGTCGGTGGCCGCCGGTGACGATCGCCTTGGCGAGGTGGGGCCGTCGCCGTCCTTCACCGCATCCGCCATCACCCCGTCGGAGACGCGCCGTCACTTTCGGACGGGTTCGGGCACGCGAAAGGTGGGCGTCAGTTCGGCATCCGGTTGAACCTGCGGACGATGCGGTCGAAGATCCGGGGCGGAAGGACGCGGTGGAACACGCTGATGCCTGCGGCCGTCGAGCCGGCGGTGCGCCGCAGTTTCGGGTTCCGGTCGGTGGCCGCCGCGACGATCACCTTGGCCACGACGGCGGGATCGTCACCGCCGCTGAGGTTCTTCGCCAGCACCTCGTCGAAGGTGCGCCGTCCCGACGCGTAGAGCGCCAACGGGGTGTCGCCCTGCATGCTGTGGTCCCCGAACGGGGTGTTGATCGGGCCGGGCTCGACGAGCAGGATCCGGACGCCGTGCTCGCGGACCTCGTGGTCCAGCGACCCGGAGTAGCCCTCGACCGCGTGCTTGGTCGAGGTGTAGATGGCCATGAACGGGCTGGGGACGAACCCGCTGAGGGAGGAGACGTTGATGACGCGTCCGCGCCGTTGAGTGCGCATGTGCGGCAGAACCGCCTTGGTCATCCGCATGACGCCGTAGACGTTGACGTCGAAGACCTCCTGCGTCCGGGCTACGGAGAACTCCTCGGCCGCGCCGTTGGCGCCGACGCCGGCATTGTTGACCAGGACGTCGATGCGCCCGAACCGGCCGATCACCTGCTTGACCACGGAGGCGACCGATTCGTCGCTGGTCACGTCGAGGTCGAGGTAGGTCACCCCGGCGGGCGCGGTGACTCGCGCGGTGTTGCGAGCGGTTCCGATCACCTCGAAGCCCGCCGCGGCGAAGGTGCGGGCCGCCTCCTTGCCGACCCCCGATGAAGCGCCTGTCACGAGTGCCACCGGCCGAGTTGCCGCCATCACGGTCCCCTTTATTTGAATTACGTTCGTAAGTCTTACGTTCATACGACCATAGGGTGGTCGTCGGTCGATGGCAAGTGGTCAGGCCCGGAGCTCCGAGAAGATCTGAGAAAGGTCCGGAAACGTGGGGCGTGATCGTGGCGCTGGAGGTGAGCCCGGAGGCGTCATCCGCTGGTCCGGAACGGGTCGTCGCAGTCGGTGTTCACCGGCTCTCCTGACGTGCGACGCCGAGGTAGTGGCCCAAGCGGAGTTCCAGCTCTTCGGGACCCTTTTCGGCAGCGAGCTTCTCGAACCGGGGCAGGAATGCCTGGACCCTGGGCAGGTCATGGACGGGTTGCCATACCGTCCACGAAGCCGTCCAGCTCGGCGTCGGCGACGGCGCGGGTCACCCATCCGTAGCGTTCCGCCGTGTCGGCGTCGTAGTCATCGCTGCTGAGGATGGCTTCGAGTGCCCGATCCCGTCCGATGAGTCGGGACAGGTGTTCCGTGCCCCCGCCGCCGGGAAGAATCCCGCCGCCGACCTCGGGCCGGCCGAACACCGCGTGCTCGCGGCTGGCGTAGCGCAGATCGCAGGCCAGGGCCAGTTCGTCCCCGCCGCCCCGGGTCCGTCCGACCGGTGAGATCCTCGCGGCGGGCCGCAGCGGCGTACGGGGAGACGTCCGGGCCCGCGACGGCGTCGCCGAGGTAGGACGACCAGCCGTACCGGTTGCTCTTGGGCGTCCAGACGCGCACCTTGAGGGTGTCCAGGTCGGTTCTCGTCGTCGTGCGGTCGTCCAGCATGGGGTAGAGGAGCAGTTGGAACACCGGCCGGATCTCGGCCCGGTCGTGGGCGAGCAGCGCGAGGGCGGCGGCGATTCCGCCGCCGGCGCTGGCGCCGCCGATCGCGATGCGATCGATGTCGATGTTCAGGTCGCCCGCGCGCTCGGCCAGTCCACACAGTCCGGCGTAGGCGTCCTCGACCGCGGCGGGCGCGGGATGGTCCGGCCCCAGTCGACATCGAAGGGGCTGACCGGACGCGGCCGAGTGCGACGCCACCGCCCGAGCCCGCAGCGACCTGGTCGACGAGCCGCTTGCACGGTCGGCCACGAGACGCCGGACCGATGCGACGCGGGAGGACGAGTCGACGTCGGCGGCATTCGACGAGGCCGTCGCCGCAATCCCCGAGGTTCCACAAGCGCAACGCCGCTGCGGCGATACCGACTGCCTTGTGCACAGCGTGGCCGCCGACCTCGCCGACTAGCGGAAGCTTCACGAAGGGCAGCTGACCAGACTGCCGGGTGTACGGAAACCGACCTTCACCATCGTCATGAGGCACATCGTCGAGGCGCACCCTTTCCCCACCATAAACGACGCCCGGCCACCCCACCCGGCTCAGCACTGAGCCGCATACGGGCGACGCGGAGAAGGTGTGCGGCCCCGCCGGCCGACGGTTTGGAGCGCCCGTGGCGCACGTGCGGTCGGCTCGAGTAGGCGGCTCGGGCGGCGAAGCAGTCGCCGTCCGCCAGGGAGGACGTCTGCCATGGGCTCGTTGTCGGGAAAACCCTAGGTCCGATGCCGGACGTCGAAGTGCGCGGAGTGCGCGGTCAGCTTGCCGAGCAACTCGATGAGGGTCTGCCGCTCGTCCTCACTGAGGGCGCCCGCCCACTCCTGTTCACGTGCGTTGTGCGCCTGGAAGGCAGTGGTGATCGCCTGCACGCCGGCCTCGGTGAGGCCGAGCTGGACCGCACGCCCGTCGTAGGAGGCGCGCTCCTTGCTCACCAGGCCGTCCCGTTCCAGTGTGTTCACCAGCGCCGACACGGCGGCTCGGCTCATGCCGGACAGTTCCGCGACCTTCTTCGCCTCGACCGGGCCCGACAGCCAGATGGCGAACAGCACTCGGAAGCCGGGCCACGACCAGCCGCGAGGCCTGTGTACGGCGGATTCGAGGTCGTAGACGAGCATGTTGGCCGCGCGGTGGAGGGTGAGCACCAGCCGCATGGCGAGCGGGTCGATGCCGGGGAGTTCCCGCGAGGCCCGCTCGACGGCGTGGTCGATGAACGACCAGAAGTGCAGGTGGTCGGCGTCCAGCGGTTCCGGTTCCTGGGTCACAGTCGGAGTCTAGGTCGGACGGCTTCATGGGACCGCACTCGGGAAGCAGGGCATGCGTCGGCACCCCGTCCAGGTTCCCGGACCGTAGAAAATCCTTCGGTCGAGGGCTTCCCCAGAGATGCCGACGGGGGTACGGTCCCCAATTAGTCAAAGCATTGATTACATGCTCTGAGCAGTAGTCGTCCTGTTTTGTCCCCTGGGTCTGTCAGGGGACAGGTCTCCTCCCGGCCGTGCGTCCCGATGTGCGGCCGGGTAGCCCCGGCCGTTCCTCCCTCTCCGTCGACGGGCACGGTCCGGCGCGCGATCGATCCCAAGGAGCCTCGTATGCCCGAAGCACTCGCTCCCCCCAGTCCCGGCGCGCTGCGTGCCTGCATGTCCCGTTTCGCCACCGGCGTCACAGTGGTGTCGTACGCGACCGACAGCGGTCCGCGGGGCGCCACCATGAACTCCTTCACGTCCGTGTCCGCCGAACCGCCGCTGGTGCTGGTGAGCGTCGCCCGCCGGGCCCGCTGCCACGACCAGTTGGCCGACGGGCCCTTCTGCGTGAACATCCTCGGTGCCGAACAGGAGCAGTTGGCCCGGCTGTTCGCGGGAGCCCGGAGCGCCGCGGAGCCCCGCTGGGCAAAGGGCGCGCGCGTCCCCCGGCTGGCCGACCCGCTCGCCTGGGTGGAGTGCGAGCCCTGGCGCGCGTACGACGGCGGCGACCACACCCTGGTCCTCGGCCGCGTCACCGACCTCGGTCACCGCGACGGCGACGCCCTGACCTACGCCTGGAGCCGTTTCGCGTCCACGACCGAGTCGACCGACGGCATCGAGCACCTCTTCTGAAGCTCTTCCGCCCGTCCCACCCCCTCCCGAGCCCCACCGCACTCCCCAGGAGAACCGCCATGGCCGCACGCACCGGCAAGGAATTCCTCGATCGCCTCTCCCAGTCCCGCCCCACCGTGCACATCCAGGGCGAGACGCTCACCGGAGGAATTCAGGAACACCCCGCTTTCCGCAACGTGGTGCGCACCTACGCCGAGCTGTACGACCTCCAGCACAGCGACGAACACAAGGACGTCCTCACGTACGCCTCCCCCACCTCCGGTGAGCCGGTCGGCACGTCCTTCCTCACTCCGCGCACACCCGACGATCTCGTCAAGCGCCGTAAGGCGTTCAAGGTGTGGGCCGACCATGGCAACGGCATGCTGGGCCGCACCGGCGACTACATGAACAGCTCCCTGATGGCGCTCGCCTCGGCCGCCGACTGGTTCGCCCAGGCCAATCCCGCCTTCGGCGAGAACATCCGCCGCTACTACGAGAAGGCCCGCGAAGAGGATCTGCTGTGCACGCACACGCTGATCCCGCCGCAGGTCAACCGGGCGGTGGCGGGCACCCAGCAGGCGGGCGGCAAACTCGCGGCACGCATCGTGAAGGAGGACGACAACGGCGTGGTGATCCGCGGGGCGCGCATGCTCGCCACCATCGCCCCCTTCGCCGACGAGATGCTCGTCTTCCCCTCGACCGTGCTCCGCGGCACGCCCGAGGACAAGCCGTACTCGTACGCCTTCGCCATCCCCAACGACACCCCCGGCCTGCGCTACATCGCCCGCGAGCCCCTCGACTACGACCGCCCGCGCCACGACCACCCCCTCGCCTCCCGCTTCGAGGAATCGGACTGTGTGGTCGTCTTCGACGACGTGCACGTGCCCTTCGAACGCTGCTTCGCCCTCGGTGACGCCGAGCTGTGCAACGGCTTCTACTCCCAGACGTCCTCCGTGGTGCACATGACCCACCAGGTCGTCACCCGCACCACCGCCAAGACCGAGTACATCCTGGGACTGGTGACCCTGCTCACGGAGGCCATCGGCATCGAGCAGTTCCAGCACGTCCAGGAGGACATCGCCGAGATCATCACCACCCTGGAGACGCTGCGCGCCTTCCTGCGCGCGGCGGAAGCCGACGCCGAGGTCAACGAGTACGGGGTGCTGACCCCGGCCTGGGCCCCCCTCAACGCCGCCCGCAACCTCTACCCCAAGCTGTACCAGCGCTTCCCGCAGATCCTGCGCAAGCTCGGCGCCTCCGGCCTGATGGCCACCCCGACCGAACTGGACATCACCGGCCCGGCGGCCGCCGACATCGAGGCCTACCTCCAGTCGGCCACCCTCACCGGCGCCGAGCGCGTGAAGCTCTTCCGTCTCGTCTGGGACACCTGCATCTCCGCCTTCTCCAGCCGCCAGGCCCTGTACGAGTACTACTTCTTCGGTGACCCTGTCCGGATGGCGGGCGCGTACGTGAAGTCGTACGACCGTGAGCCGTACAAGGCGAAGGTCCAGGACTTCCTGAATCAGCGCAGCCTGGAGCGCTCCTGATGACGCACCCCCTGGGGAACCCTCCGTCGAAGATCATCGCTGTTCACCTCAACTATCCCAGCCGGGCCAGGGAGCGCGGCCGGATCCCGGCCCAGCCCTCCTACTTCCTCAAGCCCCCCTCGTCGCTGGCGGGCACCAAGGAGGCCATCGTCCGCCCGGAGGGGTGTGAACTGCTCGGGTTCGAGGGCGAGATCGCCCTGGTCGTCGGCGGCCGGGCCCAGCGGGTGCGGCCGGAGGACGGCTGGGCGCACGTGCGGTGGGTGACCGCCGCGAACGACGCCGGGGTCTACGACCTGCGGTATGCCGACCGCGGCTCCAACCTCCGCTCCAAGGGCGCCGACGGATTCACGCCGATCGGGCCGCGGCTGCTGGACGCCCGCCAACTCGACCCGGCCGCACTTCGGTTGCGTACCTGGGTCAACGGCGAACTCGTACAGGACGACACCACCGACACCCTCCTTTTCCCCTTCGGACAGCTCGTCGCCGATCTGTCGAGACTGGTCACCCTGGAGCCCGGGGACGTCATCCTTACGGGCACTCCGGCCGGCGCGTCCGTCGTCTCCCCCGGCGACACGGTGGAGGTCGAGGTCACCGGCGGCGGACAGTCCACCGGGCGGCTACGCAACCCCATCGCCTCCGGGCCCGCCCTGGAGACGTACGGCGCGATGCCGAGGACGGACGCGGCCGAACGCGAGGCCGCCCACGGAGCCGCGTTCACCCCCGAGCCTCCCCCAGCTACCGCTGGGAGGTGCCCCCAGCTCGACGAACGCGTCGAGGACGGACTGCGTTCGGTCGCGGTCGCCACACTCAGCGCGCAGTTGCGGGGGCGCGGACTGCCGCACATGTCCATCGACGGGGTACGTCCCGCACGGCCGGACACGAAGATGGTCGGCGTCGCCCACACGCTGCGCTACCTGCCGCTGCGTGAGGACCTGTTCAAGCGGTACGGCAACGGCATGAACGCCCAGAAGCGGGCCGTCGAGCAGCTGCGACCCGGTCATGTGCTGGTCATGGACGCCCGCCGGGACACCTCCGCCGGCACGCTCGGCGACATCCTCGCCCTGCGCGCCCAGCAGCGCGGCGCGGCCGGGGTGGTCACCGACGGAGGCCTGCGCGACAGCGTCGCCGTCACCGAACTGGGGCTGCCCGTCTACCACGGCGGAGCCCACCCCTCCGTCCTCGGCCGCCGCCATGTGCCGTGGGACACGGGAGTGCCGATCGCCTGTGGCGGAGCCCTCGTACAGCCCGGCGACCTGCTGGTGGGAGACGCGGACGGCGTGGTCGTCGTGCCGCCCGACCTGGCCGAGGACCTGATCACCGACTGCCGGGAGCAGGAACAGAAGGAGCGCTTCATCACCGAGCAGGTGCGTGCCGGGCACGGCATCGACGGCCTGTATCCCCTCGGTCCCGACTGGCACGAGATGTACGAGCGGTGGCGCAAGCAGCACAGCACGCAAGGAGAGCCCACATGAAATTCCGCAGCGACCCGTCCGCCATCCGCGGCTCCATCGCTCCCGCCATCACCCCCTTCACCTCGGACGGAGCCGTCGACCACGACAGCCTGCGCGCGCTGATCCGCTTCCAGCTGGAGTCCGGTTCGCACGGCATCTCGCTGGGCGGCTCCACCGGCGAGCCCAGCGCGCAGAGCGTGGCCGAACGGATCGCGGGGATGCGGACGGCGGTCGAGGAGATCGACGACCGCGTCCCGTTCCTGCCCGGGACCGGATCCCACAAGCTCGACGAGACCCTCGAACTCACCGCCGCCGCAGCGGAGTTGGGCGCCGACGCCGCGCTCGTCATCACGCCGTACTACGCGCGCCCCACGCAGGAGGCGTTGTACCAGTGGTACGCGACCGTCGCGCGGGAGTTCCCGGACCTGCCGATCGTCGCCTACAACGTGCCCTCGCGCACGGCCGTCGACATCGCGCCCGAGACGGTGAAGCGGCTGTTCACCGACTTCGAGAACTTCGTGGGCGTCAAGGAGACCACCAAGGACTTCGAGCACTTCTCGCGCGTGTTGCACGCCTGCGGGCGCTCACTGCTCGTCTGGTCGGGCATCGAGCTGCTGTGCCTGCCGCTGCTCGCGCTCGGCGGTGCGGGTTTCGTCTCGGCCGTCGCGAACCTGGCGCCCGGTGCGGTGGCTCGGATGTACGAGCTGTGGGAGGCGGGCGATTTCGACGGTGCCCGCGATCTCCACTACCGCCTGCACCCGCTCGTCGACCTCCTGTTCGTCGAGACGAACCCGGCGCCGGCGAAGTGGGTGCTGCACCAGCAGGGACGTATCGAGTCACCCCATGTCCGCCCGCCGCTCACCTCCCCCACCGACGCGGGCCTGTCCAAGATCCGCGCGCTGCTCCGCGAGGGCGGAGACCTCACCCAGCAGATCGGAGCCGTGCAGTGAGCACCACCCCTGAGCACCTTCCCTCCACCCCTGAGCACCTTCCCGCCGTGATCCCGCACTGGATCGGCGGTGCCTTCGTCGACGCCGCGGACGGACGCACCTTCGACGTCGCCGACCCGGTCTCCAACACGGCCTACGCGCAGGCCGCGCGTGGCTCCGCGGCCGACGTGGACCGGGCGGTGACGGCCGCCCGGGTCGCGTTCCCGGAGTGGGCCGGGCTGTCCAACCGGGCACGCGCGGGTGTCCTGTACCGGATCGCCGACGCCGTCGAGGTCCGTCATGACCGGCTCGCCGCCTTCGAGTCGTACGACTCCGGGCTGCCGATCACGCAGGCCCGCGGCCAGGCGCGGCGCGCCGCCGAGAACTTCCGCTACTTCGCGGATGTCATCGTGGCCCTCGGCGAGGAGGCGTTCCGGCAGGGCGACGACCAGTTCAGCTATGTGGTGCGCACACCGGTGGGGGTCGCCGGGCTGATCACTCCCTGGAACACGCCGTTCATGCTGGAGAGCTGGAAGCTGGCACCCGCGCTGGCGTCCGGCTGCACGCTGATCCTGAAGCCGGCCGAGTGGACCCCGCTGTCCGCGTCGCTGTGGCCGGAGATCTTCGAAGAGGCAGGCGTGCCCGCCGGGGTGGTGAACATCGTCCACGGCATCGGCGAGGAGGCCGGCCAGGCCCTCGTCGACCACCCGGACGTGCCGCTGATCTCCTTCACCGGCTCCTCCGACACAGGTCGGCACATCATCCGGTCCTCCGCCGAGCACCTGAAGACGGTGTCGATGGAGCTGGGCGGCAAGTCCCCGGTCGTCGTCTTCGCCGACGCCGACCTGGAGGCCGCGCTGGACTCGGTGGTCTTCGGCGTGTTCTCCCTCAACGGGGAGCGCTGCACGGCAGGTTCACGCGTACTCGTCGAGCGCCCGTTGTACGAGGAGTTCACCCGGCGACTGGCGGAGCGGGCCGCGAACGTACGGGTCGGGCTCCCTTCCGACCCGGCCACCGAGGTCGGCGCACTGGTACACCCCGAACACTACGAGCGCGTCCTGAACTACGTGGAGATCGGCCGGAAGGAGGCCCGACTGGTCGCCGGCGGCAGCCGCCCCGAGCACCTCGCGGACGGCAACTACCTCCAGCCCACCGTCTTCGCCGACGTCGAACGCGACGCCCGTATCTTCCAGGAGGAGATCTTCGGCCCGGTCGTGGCCGTCGCTCCCTTCGACGACGAGACCGAGGCCGTGGAACTCGCGAACGCCACGCAGTTCGGTCTGGCCGCCTACGTCTGGACCTCGGACCTCAAGCGCGGCCACCGCATCGCGCACGCGGTCGAGTCCGGCATGGTCTGGATCAACTCCCACAACGTCCGTGACCTGCGCACCCCCTTCGGCGGGGTCAAGGCCTCCGGCGTCGGCCGCGAGGGCGGCGCCCACAGCATCGACTTCTACACCGAATCGAAGATCGTCCACGTCGCCCTCGCCGAGGTGCACACCCCCCGCTTCGGAGCCACCTCATGACTGCCTCGAACGCCCCGGACGTCGTCCGGTCCGCCTACGCCCAGCTCGCCGTCACCGACCTCGGTGCCGCCCGCTGGTTCTGGGTCGACATGCTCGGCTTCCACATCCAGTACGAGGACACCGAGTCGCTGTACCTGCGCGGCACGGACGAACTCACCCACCACTCGCTGGTGCTGCGCAAGGGCGACCTGGCGGCCCTCGACCACATCGCCTACCGCGTACGCACCCCCGAGGACGTCGACAAGGCGGAGAAGTTCTTCACCGAACTCGGCTGCCCGGTCAAGCGGTTGAAGAAGGGCGAGGGCACACACGGTGTCGGCGACGCGGTCCGCGTCATCGACCCGCTCGGCTTCCCCGTGGAGTTCTTCCACGAGATCGAGCGCGCCGAGCGCCTCATCCAGCGCTACGACATCCGCCACGGCGCCGAGATCGCCCGCCTGGACCACTTCAACATCTGCACCCCCGACATCCCGGCCGCCTACGCCCACTACCGGTCCCTCGGCTTCGGCTGCTCGGAAACGATCGAGGGCGACGAGCACGAGCTGTACGCGGCCTGGATGTACCGCAAGCAGACCGTCCATGACGTCGCCTTCACGGGGGGTGCCGGGCCGCGTCTGCACCACCTCGGGGTGGCCACCCACGAGTCCCACCAGGTACTGCGCGCGGCCGACATCTTCGGCTCACTGCACAAAGAGCACCACATCGAACGAGGCCCCGGTCGGCACGGCGTCTCCAACGCCTTCTACCTCTACCTGAGGGACCCCGACGGCCACCGCGTGGAGATCTACACCTCGGACTACTACACCGGTGACCCGGACCACGAGACGTACCGCTGGAACGTGCGCGACGACCGCCGCCGCGACTTCTGGGGCAACGCCGTCATCGAGTCCTGGTACAAGGAGGCCGTCCCCGTCCTCGACCTGGACGGACGCCCGCAGCCCGTGACCGACACCGTCCTCGACGAGTCCGCGGTTCAGGTGGGTGCGGACGGCCTCGGCTGATCATTCGGGGGGGGTAGGGGGTAGGGGACCCGGAGGCGCTTCGCGCCCCTTCCGGGCCCCCTCGCCGCGCCCTCGACAGACAAGAAATCTTCCTATACACCCCATTCATCACACTTTGTAAAAACCGGATATGACAGTTAGTATCCGGCGGCACGCCTACCTGCCGGCTTGCCGAAGGGCCCGCAGAGGAGACCCATGCCCTCGATGACGACTCCGTCGGACGACACCTCCGCAGGACGCTTCGAGTTCTGGCGGGACGTGGTCGGCCAGAGTTTCGTGCCGCTGGAAGCGCTGCCGCGCGAGGTTCCCGACTTCCGCGCCTCCCTGCACACCGCCCAGCTCGGCGCGGTGCAGGTGTCCGTCGTGGCCGCGGATCCGCACGGCGTCGCCCACACGCGGAGGCACATCGCCTCCGACCCGGCCGATTTCGTCAAGGTGAGTCTTCAGCTGGCCGGCCAGTGCATGCTGACCCAGGCGGACCGCCAGGCCCTGCTCAAGCCGGGCGAGCTGGCCATCTACGACACCCGGCACCCGTACACGCTCGACTTCGACCAGCGGTACCGCACACTCGTGCTGATGTTCCCGCGGGTCATGCTCCGGCTGCCCGAGCGCGACCTGACCCGCGTGATCGCCACCACCGTGTCGTGCAGTGACGGACTGGGGCCCGTCGTACACCCGTTCCTGCGCGGACTGGCCGGGCAGGTCCGGCAACTGGACGCTCTCGGCACGCAGCGGCTCGCGGACAGCGTGGTCGACCTGGTCGGCGCGATGCTCTCGGAGCGGTGCGCCGTGCAGGTGGCGCAGCAGGACGACGGGCGGGAGCTGCTGGCCCGGCGGATCCTCACGTACATGGAACAGCGGCTCTCCGACCCGGGGCTCGGCCCCGACCGGATCGCGGCCGCCCATCACATCTCGCGGCGCTTCCTCTACAAGCTGCTGGCCGAGCGGGGATACACGGTCTCGGGCTGGCTCCGGGAGCGTCGCCTCGCCGAGTGCCTGCGCGATCTCGCGGACCCCGCGCTCGCCCATATGCCCGTCGCCACCGTCGGGAGCCGCTGGGGCTTTCCGGACCCCGCCCACTTCAGCCACGCCTTCCGGAGCGCCTACGGCATGAGCCCGTCGGAGGCACGCGGGGCCGGGCGCACGGCGCTGGGCGCCTGAGCGCTCCGCTGAATATGCGGGTTGTTCACCGCGGGCCGGTGGGGGCTGGTCGCGCAGTTCCCCGCGCCCCTTGCGGGGCGCTGTAGCGCAGCGGACTTCACCGATCCCGCTCAGCGAGCGCTCAGTGGCGGTCACGCGGTTTGGCTGCCCTGTAGCTGCCCTTTCGCTGCCTGTCGTAGCACGTCCCGAACACGGCGGATCCGCCGATCGTGCCCGCGCCCGCAAGGGCCGGTGCACCATCACGCAAGCCGGAGTGGGCCGCCGAGGTGCACCCTCCGGTCGTGAGAGAGAGCCGCACACGCCTCACGGGCCCGCCTCGCGGGCGCCGGTGAGCGGCTTACGCAGGAACGTCCACAGACACGGGAACGGGCTGACGTCCCGACCACCCCCAGGGCCGAAGCGCGTCACCGCGCCGATCGACAGCCCCGTTGCCGTCTCTTCTCCCCACGGCTCCCCCTTCCTGCCTCTCCGGCTCCCGCTCGTCCGACGAATGAGGCATTCATGCTGAGAAAGCGATCCGCCGCGCCCCCTCCGCTCGGTGGCGCCGGCCCCGACGCCCGCCGCTACGAGAACAAGCTGCTCGTCATCCTTTTCCTGGGCTTCGGCCTCGTCTTCTTCGACCGGCAGGCACTTCTCTTCCTCGTCCCCTTCATCAGCGAGGACATCCCCCTCTCGAACACCGCCCTGGGCGCGCTCTCCGGAGTCCTCGCCCTGACCTGGGCCCTGTCCGGAATGATCTCGGGACGCCTGTCCGACCGGCTCGGCCGCCGTAAGCCCGTGGTCATCATCGCGGTGGTGCTCTTCTCCAGCCTGTCGGCGTCGAGCGGTCTGGTCACCGGATTCGCCGCGCTGTTGGCAGTCAGGGCGCTGATGGGGCTGGCGGAAGGTGCCGTTCTGCCGGCGTCGCAATCCCTGATGGTGGAGGCGTCACAGGAGCACCGGCGCGGGCTGAACATGGGCCTGCTGCAGGGGTCCTCGGCCGGGTTGCTGGGCGGCATCCTCTGCCCGCTCGCGGTGGTGTGGATCGCCACGCAGTACACCTGGCGACTGGCGTTCGTCATCACCATCGTCCCCGGCCTGCTGCTCGCCCTGTGGATCTGGCGGTCGGTACGGGAGGAACCGCCGGGTGGCCGTGTGATGACGGAGCCCGCGGCGGAATCCGTGGATGCCGCGGCCAAGCCGAGCATCGGCAGCATCCTCCGGCAGCGCAACATCATCCTCTGCGTGCTGATCGCCTGCGCGTACATGACCTGGTTCTTCGTCATCATCACGTTCGCGCCTGTCTACATGACCTCGGTCAAGGGCTTCTCACCCGCGACGATGAGCGGCGTCGTGACCTGTCTCGGGGTGGCGTGGGTCGTGTGGGGCTTCGTCACACCGGCGATCTCGGACCGGTTCGGCCGCAAGAACACACTGATCGTCTTCACGGTGATGGCCGCGCTCTGCCCCCTGGCCGTGGTGTATGTGAGCAGTCCTCTGGCGCTCGGCGCAGTGGTTCTGCTCACGTATACGGGTCTCGGCTGCTTCACCCTGTTCATGGCGACCATCCCCGCGGAGACCGTCCCCCGTGGCGCGCTGGCGACCGCCCTGGGCCTGGTCATGGGCATCGGGGAACTCGCCGGCGGGTTCCTCGCTCCGGTGATCGCCGGGTGGGCCTCCGACAACTGGGGGCTTCAGACGGCCATGTACATCTCGGCGGCGGGTGCCGTGTTGGTCGTCCTGCTCGCGCTCGGGCTGAAGGAGACGGCTCCCGCCGTCCTGCGCAGGAAGAACGCGGCGGCGGTCGGCGCCGGCGCCACGGAGCGAGTCCCGAGCGCACCCGCCGTGTCCTGACTCCGCCCCCCCTTTCTGCGACTCCCGCGACGGGCCGGGACCACCTCGGTGGTCCCGGCCCGTCGCGTGCTGCCTCGGCGCAGCCGCTCGCCCGCGCGGCCGGGCCCGGTCACCCACGGCGGCTGCCAGGTCGCCCATAGGCCCGCAGCGGGCAGCGTGCGCCCGGCCACCGGGCCCGTCCGTCCGCCCGTGCACAGCCGTTCGTGCCCGCCTCCGCAACAGCCCGTGCACGACGGCACAAGCCGGCGGCCCGTCCGTCTGTGACCCTCCCGTCATGCGAGCAACACACACCGTTTACGACCACATCGTGGTGGGCGCCGGGTCCGCGGGCTGTGCGCTCGCGCGCAGACTCGTGGACGCCGGCCGGACCGTCCTGCTGATCGAGATGGGCGACCGGGACGACAACCCGGCCATCCACGACCCCGGGCGCCTGTGGGAGCTGTGGAACTCCCCGCAGGACCACGCGTACACCACCGAACCCCAGCGGCACGCCTCCGGCACCCAGGTGTTCTGGCCGCGCGGCAAGGTCCTCGGCGGCTCCAGCGCCCTCAACGGCATGATCTACGTCCGCGGTAACCGGGCCGACTACGACAGCTGGGCCTACCAGGGAGCGGCGGGCTGGTCGTACGACGAGGTGCTGCCGTACTTCAAACGCTCGGAGGACTTCGAGGACGGCGCGTCGTACTACCACGGGGCCGGCGGCCCGCTGCCCGTCAGCCGGAACCACTCCCCCAACCCGGTGACCACCGCCTTCATCGAGGCATGCCAGGACTACGGGATCGCGTACAACGACGACTGCAACGGCCAGGACCAGCTCGGCGTCAACCTGATTCACCGCAACATCCGCGACGGCAGGCGCGTCAGCGCGTGGACCGCCTTCATGGAGCCGGTGCTCGACAGCGCGCAGCTGACGGTGATGACCGGCGCGGCGGTCACGCGCGTCCTGGTGGCCGACGGCCGGGCGCGGGGCGTCGAGCTGCTGCGCGAAGGCCGTACGACGGAGGTCCGCTGCGAAGGGGACGTGATCCTGTCCGGCGGCGCCATCGGATCGGCACAGCTGCTCCTGCTCAGCGGTGTCGGGCCGGCGGACGAGCTGCGGGCCCTCGGGATCGAGGCGGCCGCGGACCTGCCGGGAGTGGGCGCGAACCTGCACGACCACACCCTCGCTCCGGTGGTGTGGGAGTCGGCACGTCCGGTGCCGCAGGGTACGGCCAACAACCTGGAGGCCCACTACTTCGCCAAGTCCGACCCGGCGCTGGCCGTGCCGGACCTGCAGCCGCTGATGTCCCACCTGCCCCTGCCGGTGCCCGACATGGACGTTCCGGAAGAAGGCCACGGCTTCTCGGTCCTCGCGGGGACGATCCGTCCGCTCAGCCGGGGCCGTCTGTGGCTGCGCTCGGCCGACCCCACCCAGGCTCCCGCCCTGGACCCCGCTTACTTCTCCGAGCCGTCGGACCTCGCGGCCATGGTGCGGGCCGTGCGGCAGGTGCGGGAGATCGGCGAGGAGAAGTCGCTGGGCGACTGGCGGGCCCGCGAGGTCGCACCCGGACCGTATGTGCGTACGGACGCGGAGATCGCCGCGTACATCAAGCGGACCCTCCTCAGCTATCACCACCAGGTGGGCACCTGCCGTATGGGCATCGACCGTATGGCGGTCGTCGATCCTCAGCTGCGCGTACACGGCGTGGCCGGCCTGCGCGTCGCGGACGCCTCCGTCATGCCCTCCGTCACCTCCGGCAACACCCACGCACCTGCCGTCATGATCGGCGAGCGCTGCGCCGACCTCATCCTGGGAGCACAGCTGTGACCAACACCCTTTTCATCGGTGGCGAGTGGCAAGCCGCGGCCTCCGGAGCGGAGTTCGAGACCCTGGACCCGGCGACGGGGCAGCCCCACGCCCAGGTGTCCCTGGCGGGGGCCGCGGAAGCCGACGCGGCCGTACGGGCCGCCCGCGCCGCCCTCGAGAACCCGGATTGGGCGGGACTCACCCCGGCCCGGCGCGCCCGGATCCTGTGGCGCATAGGCGACCTCATCGAGGAACACGCCGAGGAACTGGCCGAGTTGGAGACCCGCGACCAGGGCCAGCCGCTCGGCATCTCCATGGCGGTCAGCGTCGCCGCGGCTGCCGAGCACTTCCGCTACTACGCCGGCTGGGTCACCAAGATCTACGGCGAGACGGCGCCGCTGTCCTTCCCCGGCGTGCTGCAGTACACCAAGCGCGAGCCGGTGGGAGTGTGCGCGCTGATCACCCCGTGGAACTTCCCGCTCATGATCGCGAGTTGGAAGATCGCACCGGCCCTCGCCTGCGGGAACACCGTGATCGTCAAACCCGCGGAACAGACCCCGATGACCACGGTGCGGCTCGTCGAGTTGTGCCGTACGGCCGGTGTGCCGGACGGCGCCATCAACCTGCTGACCGGTGGTCCCGAGGCCGGCCGGGCCCTCGTCGAGCACCCCGGCGTGGACAAGGTCTCCTTCACCGGTTCGACCGAGACCGGCAGGGACATCGTCCGGGCCTCCGCGGGCAACCTCAAGCGTGTCACGCTCGAACTCGGCGGGAAGGCACCGAGCCTCGTGCTGCCCGGCGCCGACCTGGACGCGGCCGTGGCGGGCTGTCTTCAGGGCGCGCTCCTCAACAGCGGCCAGGTGTGCGCGGCCTACACCCGGTTCCTCGTCCACCGCTCCCTCGCCGACGAGTTCGCCGAGCGCTGTGCCAAGGCCGTCAGCGGGATGCGACTCGGCGCGGGCAACGCGCCCGACACCGAGCTCGGTCCCCTGGTCACGAGCGAACACCGTGCCCACGTCCACGCACTGGTGCGCAGCGGGGTCCAGGAAGGCGCCCAGCTGCTCGCCGGCGGGGCCCCCGTCGACGACCTGCCGGGCTTCTTCTACCAGCCGACCGTGTTCACGGGTGTACGGGACGACATGCGCATCGCCCGCGAGGAGATCTTCGGCCCGGTGCTGTCCGTCCTGCCGTACGACGACGAGGACGAGGCCGTCGCCCGCGCCAACGACACCGAGTACGGCCTGGCGGCGGCCGTATGGACCCGCGACGTGGGCGCGGCGCACCGCGTGGCCGGCTCCATCCGGGCGGGCACGGTATTCATCAACATGCCCAACCCCGTGGACGCCTCCGCCCCCTGGGGCGGGTTCAAGGCCAGCGGCTGGGGCCGGGAGATGGGCAGCGGAGCCATCGACGCGTACACGGAGGTCAAGAGCGTGTGGACCTCGCTCGCCTGAGGTGCCCGCCCGTCGCGGACAGGCGGCCCCGAGGGTTCGGACCGCACGATCCTGAGGATGATGCGCGGCCTGTCCGCCTGTCCGTCCGGGCGCCTGAAGAAGCCCGCAGAGATCCTGATCGCCGTCCGCGCGGCCGGCGTCAACCCGACCGACTGGTGGAACCGCGCCCAGCCCATGACCGCCAACGGCCTGCCCCTCATCCTGGGCTGGGACGTCTCCGGAGTCGTCGAGACCGTCGGCACCGGCGTCACCCTGTTCAAGCCGAGCGACGAGGTCTTCGGCATGCTGCCCTACCGTTCCTGTGGACGGAGCGGGAGTGAGTCCGCTCAGCCGCGCGCCCCGAACGGTCCTGGGCGAGCTGGTCCCCGGCGTACTCGACCCCGGGGCGGCGACACACATCCTGTGCGTGGTCCGAGCCCGGGAGGCCAGTTCCCTGCGCGACCTGGCCAATTGGGTACGGCCAGAGGCGACGGGGAGGCCCTGAACCATCACACCGGTGAAACAGGGGCCCCACACGCTGACGCCGTACCCCGCGTCCCAGATCGCACAGCCACGCTAACCCGAACGGCCCAGGACGCCGCAAGCCCGGAAACCGACCATCACACGATCGAGCTAACTCGACCTCATACGCACTCCTTGGCAAGCAGCTCATACCCCCACGGGGTCGGCTCCCACGCCGAGTACGTGACCGGCCGGGCCCGCGCCTTCGTCCACAAGCCCGCCGGCATCGACCACCTCCAGGCCGGCGCGCTCCCGCTCGCGGCCCTGACCGCCTACCAGGCACTCGTCGACACCGCCGACGTCCAGCCCGGGCAGCGCGTCCTCATCCACGCGGCCGCGAGCGGCGTCGGCCATCTCGCCGTCCAGATCGCCAAGTCCCGCGGCGCGTACGTCATCGGCACCGCCAGTGCCGCCAAGCACGACTTCCTGCGTTCGATCGGAGTGGACGAGGCCATCGACTACCACACGGTCGACTTCACCGAGGCCCGTCGAGGACATCGACGTGCTCCTCGACCCGATCTCGTTGGACGCCGCCGCCCGCGCCCGCTCCCTCACGGTGCTGCGCCCGGGCGGAACCCTCGTCTCGATCCTTCCGGTACCCATCGACGCCGACGAGCTGGCGGACATCGCCGAGCGGGGCATCCGCTACGAGGCCCTCCTCGTCGAGGCCGACCGCGCCGGCATGCAGGCCATCGCCGACCTCGTCGAGACCGGCGCCCTGCGCGCTCACATCGAGGCCACGTTCCCGCTCGCCGAGGCCGCAAAGGCCCACGCCCTGGGTGAGACCGGCCGTACCACTGGCAAGATCGTGCTGACCGTGGAAGGGACGGGGAAGGCATAGCGGAGGCTCGACCGGCTGATATGGCGGGGCATCCCGATTCCCCGCCGCACCACCTCCCACCACACCTGTAGGAACCCGTAGAACCTCGCCGCCTCGCGGGATCGCGGAGAGGCCGTCGGCGTGGTGAGCAGCATCGGGTGGGATCCGCGGCCGGTGTGGCGCGCACGGCCTCGATCCGTACGTCGGCGAGTACGTGCTGTCGTACGAGCACGGCGGCCGGAAGACGGACCCCAGGCTGTTCTCCCTCGCCTGCGAGGCGCTCGGTGTCGACGCGCGGAACACCCTGATGGTCGGTGACGACCGGCGGGCCGACGGCGGTGCCGCGGCTCTGGGGTGCGGGGTGCACTTCGTCGACCAGCTGCCCGCCGCCGAACGGCCGGACGGGCTGCGACCGGTGCTGGATGTGGTGGACTGAACTGCCGTCAGCCGCTGCCCGACGAGTCGGACCGGGTGCTCGAGTCGCGTTCGCCGATCGGCTGTTCGTCACCGCTGGACGTCCGTCCCGGACCGTCCCCCGTGCGGCCCGGGACGAACAACGGCCGGGAGGGAGCACGTAAGGTCGCCGCCCGGAAGCGCTGAGTATAGTTGGCCGACTGCCGGCCGACGCGGGAGTTACAGGATGTCCTCGCGCGGTGCCCCGGTCAATGAAGAGCTCGCGAGTGGTCCGTCCCGCCGGACCCCGAAGGGCCCGGCGGGACGGGTGACAGGGATCTGCCGCGGCGCTTCTACCAGTCGAAGTAGTCCGGCTGGGTCTGCACGTTGAGCTCGCGCAGGTGGACCCACTTGGCCGGATCCGTCCGCCGGTCGTTGATCTTCAGGACGTCGAAGCCCTTCACCAGGTCGTTCGAGTAGATGTAGCCGTTGTAGTAGTACGCCGACCACGAGCCGCCGCCGACGAGGGTGTCGGTGGAGATCGGACCGCGCTCGAAGTAGGCGATCTCCTTGGGCTTCGAGGAGTTGGTGAAGTCCCAGACGGAGACACCGCCCTGGTACCAGGCCTGGACCATGATGTCCTTGCCCTTGACCGGGATCAGCGAGCCGTTGTGGGCGACGCAGTTCTCGGTGTCCGCCTGGTAGCGGGGGATCTTGTAGTAGCTCTTGAAGACGAGCTTGCGCTGGTCGCCCTTGCCGACGATGTCGTAGATGCCGTCGGCGCCGCGGTCCGGCCCGATCGCCGCGTTGCAGGTGGCCGCGCCGCCGCCGCCCAACTCGTCGGTGAAGACGACCTTGTTCGCCTTCTGGTTGAAGGTCGCCGAGTGCCAGAACGCGAAGTTCACGTTGTCCTGGACCTGGTCGATGACCTTCGGCTTCTCCGGGTCCTTGATGGAGAACAGGATGCCGTCGCCCATGCACGCGCCGGCGGCCAGGTCCTTCGACGGCAGCACCGTGATGTCGTGGCAGCCGGTGGTCTTGGAGACGCCGGGGTTCGTGGGCGATCCCGGGTTGCCGCCGCCGTCCGCGCCCTCACCGGGGAACAGGACCGGGAAGCCCACCACGGCCGCCTTCTCCGGGGACTTGCGCGGCACCTTGATGATCGAGATGCCGTCGTGCGGCGGCTGGCAGTCGGGGAACGCGGCGTTCGGCGAGTACGAGGAGACGTAGACGTAGATGTTCCTGCGCTCGGGCACCAGCGTGTGGGTGTGCGAGCCACAGGGCGTCTCCACGGCGGCGACGTACTTCGGGTGTGCCTTGTCGCTGATGTCGAAGATCTTGACGCCCTCCCACGACGACTTCTCGGTCGCGGGCTGCGTGGTGCTGTTGCAGGAGTTGTCGCTGCGCGAGGAGTCGGTGGACAGGAAGAGCAGGTCGCCGGAGACGGAGATGTCGTTCTGCGAGCCCGGGCAGAGGACCTGGGCGACGGTCTTCGGGGCCTTCGGGTTGCTGATGTCGAAGACACGGAAGCCGTCGTAGTTGCCGGCGTAGGCGTACTTGCCCTGGAAGGCGAGGTCCGAGTTGGTGCCCGGCAGCGCCTCCTTCGGGATGTTGGTCAGGTGCTGGATGTTGGCGGAGTGGACGATCTCGTCCTGGCCGGGTATCTCGCCGGCGGCTATCGCCTCCCGCGCCTCGGCGGCATCACTCTTGGAGACCTTCTCCCGCACGGTGGGCGAGTCCCCGGGGTCGGGGGTCGCGGCCGCCGGTCCGGCGGTGAGCAACGCGGCCAGCAGGCCGGCCGCAGTCGCGGCGACCCCCAGACGTCTGCGCCGCGTCCGAAGGTTGTTCAACAGGGTCACTGTGTCCTCCCTTGTAGCCGTTCGCGGTTGAACGGTTCAGGCACCACCGAAGTATCGTCTTCATCATGCACAGATCAACAGACGGCAATGTACTTGTAACGAACAAATTTGATCACCAGCTCGCGAAAGCGTGTTAGGAACGTTCGTCAACACTCACGAGGTGTACGCCCGTTGCTGTGTCCCAGGAGGTCACTGTGCTCGTTCGCCGCACATCCCGCGCGCCGCTGGTCACGGCCTCGCTGACGGCCGCTCTGCTGGCACTCGCGGGCTGCGACTCGGGGTCGGACGCCGGCCCCGACGGCGGCTCCGCCAAGTCGAGCGGCCCCGCGGTGATCGCCCCCGGAAAACCCGGTGAGGCGGCTCAAACCCTCTCGCCGGAAGAAGTCGAGAAGCAGCGCGCCGAGGACGACTCGCCGAATTCCGCGGACTTCGACTACGCGCGCATGATGATCGCGCACCACACCCAGGCCCTGGAGATGACCGAACTCGCCCCCGACCAGGCGAAGTCGACCCAGGTGAAGCGGATCGCCGAGCGCATCTCGGCCGCCCAGAAGCCCGAGATCGAGGCCATGGAGGGCTGGCTGAAGGTCAACGGCGGTGACGGGCGGGCCACTTCGCACGACCACGAGACGATGCCCGGCATGGCGACCGAGGCCCAGCTGACGGAACTCGGCACGCTCGACGGGGAGAAGTTCGACCAGCTCTTCCTGAAGCTGATGATCACCCATCACGAGGGGGCGGTCACCATGGCCACGGACGTGAAGGCGCAGGGCAACAACATCCTGATCGAGGAAATGGCCGACGACGTGATCGCCCAGCAGACGACGGAGATCAGCCGGATGCGCGACCTGACGAAGTGACCGCGGGGCCGCTCCCGGTCCAAGGGCTCAGCGCCGGGCGTGACGGGGGCCGAGCAGGCCCTCGTCGCGCGCCCCGGCGATCAGCCGGAGCGACTTGCGGCGGCTGTGCCCGGTCGCGCACATCACCGCGAGGACCGGGTCGTAGCCGGACCGCTGCGCCGCGAGGTACTCCTCGGCGACCATCCGCCGCCCCTCCACACCGCGCGGCCACGCGGGCCTGGCCCGGCGCCCGGGCCCGTACGAGTCGTCCTGCGGCTCCTCGTCGAGGGGCTCCGCCGCGGTACCGCACGCCTCGAACAGCGGGCCCTCGATCCAGTCGGCGAGCTCGGTCAGGTCCTCCAGGGACAGCGGCGGCTGGGCGTGTACGTCCTCCAGGGACAGCCGGCCCTCGCAGACGACGACGAGCACCTCGACCACGGCGCCGTCCGGGAAGGACAGCCGGGCGTTGAACCAGGCCGTGGCGCCGCCGTGCTCCTGCACTTCCCACGCGGGCCGCACGGTCACCGCGCCGTCCTGCCAGTGGCGATCAGAGAGATTGAGAAAGGATGCTTCCAGCACATACGCAACGTAAGCGCATGATCACATTCTCTGCGTACAGCCACGCATACCGGGGGCGCACGGCACCCCGACGGCGCAGCACCCTCCTCTCTCGCCTCCGCGCCCCTCCCCCGGTGGGCCCGGTGGTGGGATCCTGGAGGCATCAGCGATCTCCTCGGGTAAGGAGTTCCGCGTGCTGCGTGTCGCCGTCGTCGGTTCGGGGCCGAGCGGGTGCTACACCGCCCAGAGCCTCGTCCAGCAGGATCCCCAGGTGCGCGTCGACGTGCTGGACCGGCTGCCGTGCCCGTACGGCCTGGTGCGCTACGGGGTGGCGCCGGACCACGAGAAGATCAAGTCGCTGCAGAACAATCTGCGCACCGTGCTGGAGCACGAGCGGGTGCGGTTCCTCGGCGGCGTCCGGGTGGGTCCGGACGGGGTGCCGGCGGCCCGGCTGCGGGAGCTGTACCACGCGGTCGTGTACTGCGTGGGCGCCGCCGGGGACCGACGGCTCGGCATCCCGGGCGAGGAGCTGCGCGGCAGCTGGTCGGCGACCGAGTTCGTCTCCTGGTACAGCGCGCACCCCGATGCCAGGGCCGACGGCTTCGTCCTCGGGGCGCGATCCGCCGTGGTCATCGGTGTCGGCAACGTCGCGGTGGACGTCACCCGTATGCTCGCGCGCGGCGCGACCGAGCTGAGCCCCACCGACATGCCCGAGGCCGCCCTCGCCTCCCTCGCCGCCAGCGAGGTCACCCGTGTGCACATGGTGGGCCGCCGCGGCCCCTCGCAGGCCCGCTTCACCACCAAGGAGCTGCGCGAGCTGAGCACCCTCCCGGACACCCAGGTGACGGTCAACCCCGCCGAGCTGGAACTCGACCCGGCCTACGCCGACCCGTCGTCACTCCCCGCCGCCCAGCGCCGCAACGTCGAGGTCCTGCGCGGCTGGGCCACCGCGCCCGCCCCGGGCGGCCGCCACCGCATCCGGCTGCGCTTCTTCCTCCGCCCCGTCGAACTCCTCGCCGACGGCGACCGCGTCTGCGGCGTACGCCTGGAGCGCACGGAACCCGACGGCCACGGCGGCCTGACGGGCACCGGCCGGTACGAGGAGATCGAGGCCCAGCTGGTCCTCCGCTCGGTCGGCTACCGGGGCGTCCCCGTCGACGGCCTGCCCTTCGACCCGGCCCACGGCACGGTCCCGCACACCGCCGGACGCGTCCTGCGAGAGGGCGTGCCGTCCCCGGGCGAGTACGTGGCCGGGTGGATCAAACGAGGCCCCACCGGAGTGATAGGCACCAACCGCCCCTGCGCCAAGGAGACGGCGACGTCACTTCTGGAGGACGCCCCGGCGCTCGCGTCCGGCAGCGTGCCGGACGATCCGCTGGCGGCACTGAGGGCAGAGGGCTGCCGGCCGGTCGAGTGGCCGGGCTGGCAGGCGATCGAACGGGCGGAGGCGGAGCTGGGCGCCTCCCTGGGCAGAGGTGTGGTGAAACTCCCCGACTGGGAGTCCCTGATGACCGCCGCCCACCGGGGCACCCCTTGAGGGACGCGGCGAACCGCGCGATCGGCCCCCACCGGCCCGCACTCTGAGCACACACAGGCAACACCCCAGAAATCAACAAACTGTTCAAGTCCCCTATCGTCTCGCCCATGGCATCCACCACCCACCCCGTCGACGAAGTACCCCCCACCCGCCACCTCGTCGCCTTCGGCCTCCAACACGTCCTCGCCATGTACGCGGGCGCGGTGGCCGTCCCCCTGATAGTCGGCGGCGCGATGCGGCTCCCGCCCGCCGACCTCGCCTACCTGATCACCGCGGACCTCCTCGTCTGCGGCATCGCGACGCTGATCCAGTGCGTCGGCGTGTGGCGCTTCGGCGTACGGCTCCCGATCATGCAGGGCTGTACCTTCGCGGCCGTCTCCCCCATGGTGCTGATCGGGACGGAGGGCGGCGGGCTCCCCGCGATCTACGGCTCGGTGATCGTGGCCGGTCTGGCGATCATGCTGCTGGCACCGGTGTTCGGAAAGCTCCTCCGCTTCTTCCCGCCGCTCGTCACCGGCACCGTCATCCTCGTCATCGGCCTGTCCCTCCTGCCGGTGGCCGGGAACTGGGCGGCCGGCGGCGTCGGCGCGGAGGACTTCGGTGAGCCGAAGAACCTGGCGCTCGCCGCGTTCGTGCTGCTCGTCGTGCTGGGCGTGCAGCGGTTCGCCCCGGCGTTCCTCAGCCGGATCGCCGTGCTGATCGGCATCGTCGTGGGGCTCGCGGTCGCGGTGCCGCTGGGCTTCACGGACTTCGGCGGGGTGAAGGACGCCGACTGGCTGGGCATCAGCACGCCGTTCCACTTCGGGGCGCCCACGTTCCACGTCTCCGCGATCCTGTCCATGCTGGTGGTGGCCCTGGTGACCATGACCGAGACCACCGGTGACCTGATCGCGGTCGGTGAGATGACCGGGCGCGAGGTGAAACCCCGTTCCCTCGCCGACGGACTCCGGGCCGACGGTTTCTCCACGGTTCTCGGCGGCGTCTTCAACACCTTCCCGTACACGGCGTACGCGCAGAACGTGGGCCTGGTCGGCATGACCCGGGTGCGCAGCCGCTGGGTCGTCGCGGCGGCGGGCGGGATGCTCGTGCTGCTCGGTCTGCTGCCGAAGCTCGGCGCCGTGGTCGCGGCGATCCCGGCGCCGGTGCTGGGCGGCGCCGGACTCGTGATGTTCGGTACGGTCGCCGCGAGCGGCCTGCGCACGCTCACCCGGGTCGAGTTCAGAGGCAACGACAACCTGACGATCGTGGCCGTCTCGGTGGCCGTGGGGCTGCTGCCCGTCGGGGTGCCCACGGTCTACGCGAAGTTCCCGGACTGGTTCCAGACGGTGATGAACAGCGGCATCAGCGCGGGCTGCCTGACGGCGATCGCGCTGAACCTGCTCTTCAACCACCTTCCGGCCAGGTCCGGTTCAGGTAACGCCGAGGCGGGCGACCCCTCGGGCGGCGGCGCCCACGGGGGCGTCCACAAGCCCCGGGAAGAGGCCGTCTAGGTCGAACGTCTAGGTCGTCCCGGCGCAGGCCCTTGATCTTGGCCGTGCCGTGGTAGACCTGCCGGATCACCCCGCTCTCGCGCAGCACCCGGAAGTGGTGGGTGGCCGTGGACTTCGTGACCGGCAGGTCGAAGTACGAACACGAGAACTCGTCGCCGTCGGCGGCGAGTGCGGGATCCTGCTCGCCGAACTCAACGCGGACTCCCGGCTGGACCGGTCCCGTTGCGTGGTCGACTCCTCCCACGCCAGAGCCCCAAAAGGGAGCAGCACACGGGCCCCTCGCCGGTCGACCGGGGCCGGGCCGGCTCGAAGCACCACCTGATCACCGACGGCCACGGCACCCCGTCTCACCGCCTACTGCGCACGACCGCAATGCACTCCGCTTGCCCAATCATTGACATTGTCATATCGTGGCAATAAGTGATCTTGCACGCCTCACAAAGCCGCCTCACACCGTGGAGTCGCGGCCAAGAGGATCCTCAATCTCCTACGTGCATACGTGCATACGCGCCGATCAGGGGGAAGCTCGCAGCGGGATTCCCTCCCTTGCCCGCAGGCACAGTTATCACATTTCGGCAATATCTCCTCTCTGGTCGGGGATTCCGGCCAATTCACGGTCCTCGATCCGAATATGCGGAAGCTCGGCTTCGAAGGTGACGACGCCAACGGCATCCCCGGCAAGGCCAGTTGGGACAAGCCGCAGGTCCCCAACGTCTCGAGGATGGGTCCTGCGGCACGACCGTATCTACATCCACCGCGTGGATCCGATGACGGTTGACGACATCTCGACTGGTGACGTGAGAATTCCTGATCCTGAGTACCACTGGCGACACAAAGTTGTGGAACTGAAAGGACGGCGTCATGTCTGAGAAGAACTTCGACGACGAGGACGTGAAGGCGGCTCTCGAGAAGACAGACGCCGGCGATGGACCCGGCATCGACAATCTCGATGACCTTCCGGAGAGCGACTTCGTCGCCTTCGCCGAGGACGGCGTCGAGAACGACGCGGTGCCCCCCGCCATCGCTTACGACCGTCCCGTCACGAACCTCATCGACGAGCTGAGCGCGACGGGCCACGTCACCCACGAGTCCTACAGGAAGACGTCGGTCACCCTGCACCACAACGCCGGCCGGCTTTCGCACCAGGGTGTGCTCGAGGTCTGGACGACGCGTCCGGCTTCGGCCCACTTCGACGTGGACGCCGCCGGTGCCGTCGCTCAGTACGTCAAGGTGAACGAGTACGCCTGGGCAGTCGGCAACATGGCCGGCAACCAGAGCTCGATCAGCATCGAAATGGCGAACGCGACGCTCGCGCCCGGCTGGACGGTCGCCGAAGTCACCTGGAAGAGCGCCGCACGTCTCGCTGGCTGGCACTTCGCCAAGGTGATCGGCGAACGCCCCAGCAAGAGCAACCTCTTCTACCACCATCACTGGTCCGCGACCGTCTGCGCCGGCCCGCACATGGACACGATCTACGACAACGTCCTCGCGGCGGCTCAGGAGGCGTACGACCACTTCAAGGAATCACACCCCGTCCCCGGGCCGGACGATGCCAACGGCATCCCTGGCAAGGCCAGTTGGGACAAGCTGCAGGTCCCCAACGTCTGACCGTCCTCGCTGATGGCTTAGCTCACCACGGCTCGTACGAGAACCGGGTCCGCTACGCGTTCGAGGTCGTCGACGCCGTGCGGGAGGTGTGGCCGGCGGACAAGCCGCTGTTCTTCCGTGTCTCCGCCACCGAGTGGCTGGAGAAGGGCGGTGGACGGCCGACGACACGGTCCGCCTCGCCGCCGAACTCAAGACCCACGGGGTGGATCTCCTGGACGTCTCCACGGGCGGCGACGCCTCCGGGGTCCGTATCCCCGTCGGTGCCGACTACCAGGTGCCCGTCGCCGCGGTCGGTCTGATCACGGAAGCCGAGCAGGCCGAGCAGGCCGAGAGGATCCTCGCCAACGGCGAGACCGACGCGGTCCTGCTCGGCCGTGAGCTGCTGCGCACCCCTTCGTGGGCCCGGCAGACCGCCCGTGAACTCGGGGGCGAGGCGCACGTGCCCGAAGCAGTACCACCGGTCGGTCCAGCCGGGGCTCGGACCACCGGCCGAGCCGGTCAGCTCCGTCGGAGCAGGCGGGCCGGAACCGCTTCGGCCAGGGTCCGGTAGCCCTCCGGGTTGAGGTGCAGCCAGTCGCCGTCGTGGAGGTCGGGGAGGAGTCGGCTCGGATCGCCCGGGTCGCGGACCGCGCGGTCGAAGTCGAGGACCGCGTCGAAACGGCCGCTGGTGCGGATCCAGGTGTTGACGGCCTGCCGTGCCGCCTCGCGGTGTCCGGCTGTGTCGTCGTACGGGGTGTTGCCGCCGAAGGGCAGCAGGGTCGCGCCGTACACGCGGATGCCCTGGGCGTGGGCGCGGACGATGATCTGCTCGTAGGCGGCGATGAGGTCGGCGGTGACGCGCTGCTGGGCGGCGGGAGTGGCTTCGGCGGTGCCGAGGTCGTTGACTCCCTCGAAGACGATCAGCTGTTCGACGGCGCTGTGGGCCAGGATGTCGCGGTCCAGGCGGGCGAGGGCGTTGGGACCGAGTCCGTCGTTGAGGACGCGGTTGCCGCCGGCCGCCTGGTTCACCACGGCGATGTGCCGGGTGCCGGGCTGCCGCTGGAGGCGGTCGAAGAGCTGGTCGGGCCAGCGGTTGTTGCCGTTGGTGGTGGAGCCCCGGCCGTCGGTGAGCGAGTCGCCGAGGACGGCGACGGCGGTGGTGGCGGGCCGGGACAGCACCTCGACATCGCTGAGCAGGTACCAGTGGTTGGTCGGGGTCGCCCCCGGGAGGTCCGCGTCCTCGGTGTGGTCGCCGTGCCGGAGGTACGAGGTGGTGCGGGACCCGGGGTGCGAGGTGAGGGCGAGGGAGGCCTGTCCCGCGGCCAGGTACGCCGTCACCGTCAGGTTGGTGCCCGGCCTCAGCGTGAAGTCCAGCGGGTCGGACACGACCTGGGCGCCGACCGGAACGGTCGTGGCCTCCCTGCCGCTGAAGGTCACCGTCCGGGAGGTGCCGGGTTCGATCGCCCCCACCCCCGCCCGCCCGCCCAGCGGGAGCGCCACCGTCACGGCGGTCAACGGCAGGGCGCTGCCGCCGAAGGCGTTGGAGAAGCGCAGCCGGACGCGGTCGCCGCCGGTGGTGACGCGTACGGTCTGCCGCAGAGTCGTGTCGACCAGCACGGCGCGCTCCCCGGTGAACGGCGCCGGTGGCATGTTGGCCGGCTCGGTGAGCTGTGGCATCGCGGACCAGGTGTTCACCCAGTGCCGGGCGGACGTCGCCGCGTCGCCGGTGCCGGCCCCGTCCGTCCGCTGCGGGCTCCTGACCAGGGCGACCACGGCGGCCGACGCCACGACGAGGGCCAGGGCGAGGACACAGGTGGCGATCACGGTCGCGAGCGGCGCCCCGCTCGACGGCCTGGCGGGCTGGGGGCTGCGGAGCGCGTGCAAGGGCGGTGCCTTTCTCCGGAGGTCGGGCGAGCGGGGCCGATCACCGACGCCGTCCGGGCGCGCGCCTGCTCGGCGCCCGGACGGACGGACGGACGGTCGGACACGTCAAGCGGGCGTACAGGCCGTGCCGTTGAGGGTGTACGCCGAGGGTGCGGCGCTGTTGCCCGTGTGGTTGGCCTGGTAGCCGATGCTGACGCTCGCGCCGGGTGCGATCGCGGCGTTGTACGTGGCGTTGGTCGCGGTCACGGTGCCACTGACCGGGCTGTACGTAGCGCCCCAGCCGTTGGTGACGGTCTGTCCGGAGGGCAGGGTGAAGCCCAGTTTCCAACCGTTGACCGCCGTCGTACCGGTGTTGGTGATGGTCACCGAGGCGGTCAGGCCGGTGCTCCAGGCGTTGGTGGTGACGGTCACCTTGCAGGGGCCGGCCGGGGGTTGGGGCGCGGGGCCGGAGCCGTTGAGGCCGAAGAAGGTGAGGACGCGCTCGGCCATGCCCCAGGCGTAGAGGTTGTGGCCGGTGCCCTGGAGGCTGATGGCCTCGACGGGGGCGCGGTCACCGGTGCCGCCGTAGCGGGTGCGGGTCCAGCCGGACTGGGGCGAGTCGGTGGCGGCCGGTGTCTGGCCGACACCGTGCACGTCGGTCCACTGCTTGATCTCCTCGCCGAAGTTCGGGTAGCGCAGCACGTCGTCCGCGGTGCCGTGCCACAGCTGCATGCGCGGGCGGGGTCCCGTGTACCCGGGGTAGGCGCCGCGGACCAGGTCGCCCCAGGCCTGCGGGGTGCGGGTGACGGTGCCGTTCGCGCAGTCGCTGTTCCACTCGGAGCCGTTGGTGGTGGCGAAGCAGGCGAAGGGCACGCCCGCGAAGGCGGCACCGGCGGCGAACACGTCCGGGTAGTCGCCGAGGAGGACGTTGGTCATCATCGCGCCGGAGGAGATGCCGGTGGCGAAGACGCGGTCGGTGTCGGCGCCGTAGGTGCGGACGGTCCAGTCGACCATGGACTTGATGCCCACGGGGTCGCTGCCGCCGCCACGGGTCAGCGCCTGCGGGGAGGCGACGTCGAAACACTTGCTGCTGCGGGTGACCGACGGGTACACGACGATGAACCCGTACCGGTCGGCCAGTGAGGCGTACTCGGTGCCGTTGTACATCGCCGGACCCGAGCCGGTGCAGTAGTGCACGGCCACCACGATCGCCGGGTTCGCGGTGACGCTGTCCGGTACGTACAGGTACATCTGCAGGTTGCTGGGGTTCGTGCCGAAGCCGGTGATCTCGGTGAGCGCCGCACGGGGAGCGGCCTCGGTCTTCGCGGCCGCCGCGGCGGCCGTGGGCGCGGTCAGGAGCGTGGTGGCCGCGAGCAAGGGCACCAGCGCTCCCAGCAGCGCGACGAGCACCGAGCGCAGCGGTCCACGCGTGCGGTCGTGGGGGGTGAGGGTCACGTCGTCGTGCCTTCCTGTGACGCGTTCGGCGGAAGGGAGAAGTCGGTTCAGGTCAGCAGGAGCAGCATCGTGACATGGACATGGTTGCCATGGAAGCGCTCCCACGCGTCGAAAGAATTCGCTCCCGCCGAGCCGCCGCGCCCCCTCGGCCCGCCCGGCGGGCGCGGCCCACCTCCCCCACCAGGCCCGACCCAATGTCTTTTGCGCAAAGCGTTGACTAGAAAGCGCTTGCCCCCTACGTTCCGTTCAGCAGTGTGAACCGGCTACGGCCGACCCGCCTCAGGGACCCCGCACTCCGGAGTCCGACACCCCCTGAGAAACCGCTCCACCTGCTCCATCGAGGTCCACGCCGCATTGCGTCCGCTCGCGCGCGTCGATCAGCACGATGAACAACGTTCATGTACATGGCCCGTCAGCTCTCCCTGAAGGGACGCACCCGCATGCGTACCGTCCCCCCACGTACACAGGCGCAAAGATCAGCTCTGGTGGCCGCCGCGGCCGCCCTGGCGACAGCCGCCGTCCTCGTCCTGCCGCACTCCGCGGGTGCGGCGGAGACCTCCCCCATCGGCTACGGCGCCGGGACCACCGGCGGCGGCAGCGCCACCCCTGTCACGGTCTCGACGCTCGCCGCCTTCCAGAGCGCCGTCACCGGCAACGCGGCCAAGGTCGTCCGCGTGAGCGGCCTGATCCCGTTGAGCGGTCAGGTCGACCTCGGCTCCAACACCACGGTGCTGGGCGTGGGTTCGTCGTCCGGGTTCACCGGCGGCGGCCTGCGGATCAAGGAGGAGACCAACGTCGTCGTGCGCAACCTGACCATCAGCAAGCCGGTCGCGCCTGCCGACGGGATCACCGTCCAGGAGTCCACGAAGGTGTGGATCGACCACAACTCGTTCTCGGCGGACCGCACGCACGACAAGGACCACTACGACGGTCTGCTGGACATCAACCACGGCTCGGACAACGTGACGGTGTCCTGGAACACCTTCAAGGAGCACTTCAAGGGCTCACTGGTCGGCCACAGCGACAACAACGCCTCCGAGGACACCGGTCATCTGAAGGTGACGTACCACCACAACCACTTCAGCAACGTCTACTCGCGCATCCCCAGCCTGCGCTTCGGCACCGGGCACTTCTACAACAACTACGTGGACGGCGCCGAGACCGCCTGCCACTCGCGCATGGGCGCGCAGATGCTCGTGGAGAACAACGTCTTCCGCAACACGGGAGTCGCGGTGACCACGAACCGCAGCAGTGACGTGGACGGCTACGCCAATCTGCGCGGCAACGACCTCGGTGGGGCCGCCACCGAGATCTCCCGGGTGGGGACCTTCACCACCCCGCCCTATGGCTACACCGCCGAGCCCGCCTCCTCCGTCGTCGCCTCGGTGACGTCGGGCGCGGGCGCCGGAAAGCTCTGACACCCCCCATCCGCCCGGACAACAGAAGGAATCGGGACATGACTTCTGCAACACGTCCGCGTGCCCGCACGCGCGCGCTGACCGGCACGTTCGCCGCGTTCAGCCTCTCGTTTGGCATGATCATGACTAGCGGGGCCACTCCGGCCAACGCCGCCACCTGGCCGACACCCAGCAGCAGCCAGCCGGTGTCCTCCACCATCTCGGTGTCGGGCACGAGGGACGGCGGCATGGTCCGCTACTACGGCAGCGGCGCCCTGGCCGGCGACGGCCAGGAGGAGGGCCAGGACCCGATCTTCAAGCTCGCGGCCGGCGCGACGCTGAAGAACGTCATCATCGGCGCGCCCGGCGCCGACGGCATCCACTGCGAGGGCAACTGCACCTTGCAGAACGTGTGGTGGGAGGACGTCGGCGAGGACGCGGCGACCTTCCGCGGCGGCTCCACCTACACGGTGACCGGCGGCGGCGCCAAGAAGGCGGCGGACAAGGTCTTCCAGCACAACGGGCCCGGCACCGTGAACATCTCCAACTTCGCGGTCAGCGAGTTCAAGACGCTGTACCGCTCGTGCGGCGACTGCTCCACGCAGTACACCCGCAAGGTGAACCTCAGCAACATCGAGGTGACCGGGACGGGTTCGACCGCGCGGCTCGTCGGCATCAACGTCAACCGCGGCGACGTGGCGACCCTGCGGGGCATCACGATCCTCAACGACAGCAGCCGCAAGGTCGTCCCGTGCCAGAAGTACAACAACACCACCGCGGTCGGTACGGGCCCCGACAGCACCAACTGCCTGTACTCCACCTCGGACATCACCTACAGGTGAGACCGCTCGTCACTCACCGGTGAGTCCGCTCGCGACGGCCGGACGGAGCCTCCCCCCACGGGCCTCGTCCGGCCGTCGGCCGTTGCGCGCGGGGCGCTCACCGTCACGTTCACGCCCCGCCCGTCCTCACCAGATCTTGCGCTCCCAGAGCGGGGCGATCCGCTCCCACTCCTCGTCCCACCGGTCCATCCGCCGCCGCTCCATACGGCCGCGCACGAGCCGGCCGCCCACGAAGGGCACGGCGCCCACGAACAGGCCCGCGAGGGCGCCGACGAGCACGGCGCGCAGCCGCGCCTGGGACTCGCCGGCGGGCTTGGTGACCAGGAGACCCTCGGCGTCCGTCCAGACGGTGACCGGGGCGCCCATCAGGGTGGCGGGATCGACCCGGGCCTGGCCCTCGTGGGCGGAGCCGTCCGGCGCCGTCCAGCGGACCTTCGCCCACACCTTCTCCGTGCCCGTACCGCTCGGGCCGGGCGGCTCCGGCGCGTCCTCGGTGAGGACGGCGCCGACCGGGCGCCACTCGGCGCGCTGCCGGGCGAGGCCCGACTCCACGGAGTCGGCGGCCATCAGGCCCGTGACCACCCCGCCGAGCAGCGTCAGCGCCCAGGCGATCAGCACGACCCAGGACTCCAGCCGATCGCCGCGCCTTCTGAGCGGGTTGCGCCGCCACCGCCACAACCACACCTTCGGACCACGGAATGCCACCATCGGGGGCACCCTCCCTCACACGCGCAGGACTGCCGGACCGCTCTCCCATACGGCGGCGGTCCCCCCGATGCTCATGCGATGTGGGTCACCCTGCCGTCACCCTGCCCGTTCCCAGCGGGCCCCGCTCCGCACGCCACACCCGTCCACGCCCGCTGACCTGCGGCGCAGGCGTGCCGAAGGGTGACTGTCAGTGGTGGGGTGCAGACTGGCCGGTGACTGGGACGACGATGTCCGGGAGGTGGCCGAGATGGCTGACGTAATGCTCACCGTGGGCACACGCAAGGGGCTGTTCATCGGGCGGCGCCGCAAAGGCGCCTGGGAGTTCGACGAAAGCCCGTACTTCAACGCGCAGGCCGTCTACGCGATCGCCATCGACACCCGTACGGACACCCCCCGGCTGCTCGTCGGCGGCGACAGCGCCCACTGGGGCCCCTCCGTCTTCCACTCCGACGACCTCGGCCGCACCTGGACCGAACCCGCCCGGCCCGCCGTCAAGTTCCCCAAGGACACCGGCGCCTCGCTGGAGCGGGTGTGGCAGCTGCACCCCTCGGCCGCCGAGCCGGACGTGGTGTACGCGGGCACGGAACCGGCCGCGCTGTACCGCTCCGAGGACCGCGGGGAGACCTTCGAGCTGGTACGGCCGCTGTGGGAGCACCCGACCCGCGACAGGTGGGTGCCGGGTGGCGGCGGCGAGGGGCTGCACACCATCCTCACCGACCGGCGCGACCGGCGCGCGATGACCGTGGCCGTCTCCACCGCCGGGGTGTTCCGCACCGAGGACGGCGGAGACAGCTGGTCGCCGTCCAACTCCGGTGTCTCCGCGGTGTTCCTGCCGGACCCGAACCCGGAGTTCGGCCAGTGCGTGCACAAGGTGGCCCGGGACGCGGCGACCCCCGACCGGCTGTACCTGCAGAACCACTGGGGCGTGTACCGCAGCGACGACGCGGGCGCGCACTGGGAGGACATCGGCGAGGGCCTGCCCTCCACGTTCGGGTTCGCCGCGGTCGCCCATCCGCACCGCGGGGACACCGCCTATGTGTTCCCGATCAACGCCGACGCCGACCGCGTCCCGGCCGACCACCGCTGCCGGGTCTTCCGCACGGCGGACGCGGGCAAGAGCTGGGAGCCGTTGTCGGCGGGGCTGCCGGTGGAGAACCACTACGGCACGGTGCTGCGCGACGCGATGTGCACGGACGACGCGGACCCGGCCGGCGTGTACTTCGGCAACCGCAACGGCGAGGTGTACGCGTCGGCCGACGACGGCGACAGCTGGCGGCAGCTGCTGTCGCACCTGCCGGACGTGCTGTGCGTGCGCGCGACGGTCGTCGGCTGAGTGGCCGGGAACGGGGGAAGCCGGTTGTTCGCGTCGCTCTCCGGGCGGTCTCCGTCGTCCGCGGGCCGCCCGTACCGTCCGCCAAGTCGGCCCGGAAACGGCCGCGTTCGGCACCGGAACGGTCGTCATCGATCACCTGCGGACCGCCGGTTGATCGTCACGACCGTTACGGCAGTAGGGTGACGCCGTGGCACCACGACCGTTGCATGAAATCGTCGAAGCGGGCTGGGCGAAGGCCCTGGAACCCGTGTCCGGGAAGATCGCCGAGATGGGCGACTTCCTGCGCGCTGAGATCGCCGCGGGACGCACCTACCTCCCCGCCGGATCCAACGTCCTACGGGCCTTCCAGCAGCCCTTCGACGAGGTCCGCGTCCTCATCGTCGGGCAGGACCCCTATCCGACACCGGGGCACGCGGTGGGGCTGTCCTTCTCGGTGGCCCCGGAGGTCCGGCCGCTGCCGGGCAGCCTGCTCAACATCTACCGGGAGCTGAACACCGACCTGGGGCTCTCCCAGCCGTCCAGCGGTGACCTGACGCCCTGGACCCGGCAGGGTGTGCTGCTGCTCAACAGGGCGCTCACCACGGCCCCGCGCAAGCCGGCCGCGCACCGGGGCAAGGGCTGGGAGGAGGTCACCGAGCAGGCGATACGAGCGCTGGCCGCGCGTGGTCGCCCCCTGGTGTCCATCCTCTGGGGCCGTGACGCCCGCAATCTCCGTCCGCTGCTCGGCGACCTGCCGTCCATCGAGTCCGCCCACCCCTCCCCCATGTCCGCCGACCGCGGCTTCTTCGGCTCCCGCCCCTTCAGCCGCGCCAACGACCTGCTGACCCGCCAGGGCGGCGCTCCCGTGGACTGGCGTCTGCCATGACGGGCGGCGCGCCCCCCGTCGTGCTCGCCGTGGACTCCGGTGGGTCCGGGCTGCGGGCGGTGCTGGCCCGGGGCACCGAGGTGCTCGGCGAGCCGGTCGCGTCCGGGGAGGCGGTGCCGACCGGCGCGCGCGGTATCGACACCGGACATCTGCTGGAGCTGCTGCTCCCCCTGGCCCGGCGGTTGCTCGACGCCGCCGGCTGCGAGCGCCCGGCCGCGGTGGCCGTCGGCGCCGCCGGGTTCGCGACGCTCGGCGAGCAGCTGCGCGCCGAGCTGCCGTCGGCGCTGACGCGCGAGTTGGGGGTGGGCCGGGTCGCGCTGGTCGCCGACGCGGTCGCCGCGTACACCGGCGCCCTCGGCGCGCGGCCGGGCGCGGTGATCGTCGCCGGTACGGGGCTGATCGCGATCGGCACGGACCTGGACAGGTGGCGTCGGGCGGACGGCTGGGGCCATCTGCTCGGGGACTGCGGCGGCGGGGCCTGGATCGGGCGCGCCGGACTGGAGGCGGCGCTGCGGGCGTACGACGGGCGCACCGGCGGTTCGGCCCGGCTGCTGGCACGCGCCGAGGAGGTGTTCGGCCCGATGGACGGGCTTCCCGGCCGGGTCTACCCGAGGCCCGACCGTCCGGCGGTCCTCGCGTCCTTCGCGCCCGAGGTGGCCGCCCGCACCGAGGACGACCCGGTGGCGGCCGGCATCCTGCGCGAGGCGGCCCGGCACATGGCCGACGCGGCGGCCGCCGTCTGCCCGGCCTCGGGCGAGCCCCGAGTGGCCCTGACCGGCGGCCTGTTCAAGCTCGGCGACCCGCTCCTCGTCCCCCTGAGGGCGGAGTTGGCCAAGCGGCTGCCGCACGCGCCGCTGGTGCCGGCGGAAGGAGATCCGCTGGTCGGTGCCGTGCGGATCGCGGTCGCCTGGGCGGGTGGCGGACTCGGGTTGCCCTACGACGAGCGGATGTTGTACGCGGTGGCCGAAAAGTAGTACCTGAAACAGGGAGCAATCCAGCCTGTCGGACAAACATCACCGTGCACCCCCAAGAACACCGCTCAGCAGATAAATGCGGTATTGATCGGTCCTGATCGGCACGTAACTCATCAGACAAATCAGGACGGATACCGCTCACCTGCACCCTCCCCGAACAGGGGAGCCCAAGAAGCCAGTAACATGCGGCGCCATGAGTTCCCCCACTGGGCCCGCGTCCGGCCTGCCAGTACGAATGCCGCGACCCCGCCAGCCCGGGCGGCACCGCCGTCCCGAGCCGCTGGCGGCTCCCGAGGGCGCGCCCGCGCTCGTCCTCGCGGTGCCCGGCACGCCCAGCGCCGCCACGCGCAGCCTCGCCGAGGAGGTCGTGAGCATCGCGCGCTCCGAGCTGCCCGGCCTCGACGCCCGCATCGGCTACGTCGACGGCGGTGCCGACGAGTTCCCCACGCTGCAGTCCGTGCTCACGCGCGCCGCCGAGGAGCGCACCGCCCGATACGAGCAGGCGCGCGCCGCCGGCCTGGACGTCAAGGAGCCGGACGGCCCCGTCGCCGTCGTCGTGCCGCTGCTGGCCGGCCCGGACAGCGCGACGCTGCGCCAGGTCCGCCAGGCCGTCATGGAGAGCCGTATCGCGGCCGAGCTGACCGATGTCCTCGGCCCGCACCCGCTGCTCGCCGAGGCGCTGCACGTGCGCCTGTCCGAGGCCGGTCTGGCGCGTGCCGACCGGGCCCGGCTGTTCACCGTCGCCACCGCCGCGGACGGCATCGTCCTGGCCACCGTGGGCGGCGAGGAGGCCGTGCAGGCCGCCGGGATCACGGGCATGCTGCTCGCCGCGCGGCTCGCCGTGCCGGTGATGGCCGCCGCCCTCGACCAGGAGGGCTCGATCACCTCCGTGGCCGAGCAGCTGCGCTCCTCGGGCTCCCAGCAGCTGGCGCTCGCGCCGTACCTGATAGGGCCGGAGATCGACGCCGGTCTGATCGAGGCGGCCGCGACGGAGGCGGGCTGCTCCGCCGCCGACGCGCTCGGCCCCTACCCGGCGATCGGCAAGCTGGCGCTCGGCAAGTACACGACCGCACTCGGCATCGCGCCGCAGCAGCCGCAGGGCATGCCGGTCCGCTGAGCCCGGTGCACCGATCCCGGACCGCGACCCGTACGGCCGAGGGCCCGCTCCTCTCGCAGGAGCGGGCCCTCGGCCGTACGCGTGCCGCACCGCGCGGCCCACTGGCAGGGGTCCGGATCAGACGTCCAGGACGACGCAGGAGGCGGCGGGCGCCTCGATCGAACCGCCTCGTACCGGTACACCCGTGTCCGGGTCGACCGTGAACCAGGTGACGTCGCCCGAGCGCTCGTTGGCCACGTACAGCGTCCCGGCCGCGTAGGCGAGGGCGCGCGGCCAGTGGCCGCCGCAGGGCACGGTCGTGACCAGACGCAGCCCGTCCTCCACGACGGCGAGCACGGAGAGCACGTCCGTGCCACGGGTGGCCGTCCACACGAAACGCCCGTCGGGGGACACCACGACGCCCGAGGGGTACGCGTCGCCTTCCGGGGCGTTCTGGAGCACCGGGGTCTCTCCCAGCGCCTCCAGCGGCCCGTCAGGGGCGTTCCAGCGGCACACGGTGACCGTGGGGGCGAGTTCGTTCAGCACATAGACGTACGACCCGTCCGGCCCACCCGGGTGGAAGGCGAGGTGGCGCGGTCCCGAGCCCGGCGGCAGCGCCGTCTCGTGGCGCACGACGGGGACGCCGTCCTCCAGGGCGCACACCCGCACCGAGTCCGTGCCGAGGTCGACGGCGAGGAAGCGGCGGCCGCTCGGGGCGGGCAGCACCTGGTGGGCGTGCGGCTCCTGTTGGCGACGGGGGTCGGGCCCCGATCCGGTGTGCCGGAGTGTTCCGGACGCCGGGGCCGCGAGGGTGCCGTCGGGGCGCAGGGGGACGGCGGTGACGCCGCCGGAACCGTAGTCGGCGGTCAGCACATGGCCGGCGTGCAGACAGAGGTGGGTGGGACCGCCGCCGACCGCCACCGGGGGCCCGGTCAACTCGGGCTTGTCGCCGGTCACCCGGTAGGCGGCCACGGCGCCCTCGGGTCGCTCGCTGACCGCGTAGAGCGTGCCCCCGTCCGGTGAGAGGGCGAGGTGGGACGGGTCGGGGACGTCGTCCGCGCCGCCGAGGACGGTCAGCGCGCCGCTCCCCTCGTCCACGGCGGCGACGAGGACACCGAGGCCGCCCGCCGAGGTGAACGACCCGATGTAGGCCCGTCGTCTCCTGCCGTGTGTCGTCGTGGCTGGTGCCATCGTCCGTCCCCTCACCGGTGGCTCTTGTGCGGGCGAGGGTAGCAGTAGGTCTAGACCAGAGGGGTTGCGCCCCCGCCGCCCCTACCCGTCCCATCCCCCCAGGGGCCGACGCCCCTTCGACCCCGCACGCCATCGAGCTCGGGGGGTGGGGTGAGTTGGCGGGTGCGGGTTGGGTGTGGTTGCTCGCGCCGTTCCCCGCGCCCCTAAAGGCTCCGGGCGCCACCCATGCTTTTCAGCGGCGCGGGGAACTGCGCGACAGGACCCTGAGGTCAGGCGCGGGCCGGGGAGGAGCCGTGCAGGGGGTGGGCCAGTTCCGCCAGGGCCCCTTCCAGGGCATGGAGGTGGGCAAGGGCCTGGTCGGCGCGCGGGTGATGACCGGACGTGGCCGCGTGCGCCGGCGCGGGGCGCTCGGGCACCGCGCCGACCAGGGCCTCGACGGCCGACTCGACACGACGGCAGGCGGCGGTGAGACGGGCGTCGTGGGAGGCGTCCGGGTCGGCGGCGACGGCGGCGAGGCCGCGGGCCTCCCGGGCACAGTCGTCGAGCAGCGCGAGCACCCGGCGGGCCCGTTCCTTGCGCGGCAGCAGCGGGTTGAGCGGGTGGACCAGGGGCGCGAGGGACAGCCGTACGCGCCCCAGGAGCGCCTCCAACTCCGCCACGCGCGGCGCCGGGTCCGCGTCGGCGTCTCCCGCCAGGCGCAGGGCCGCCGTCGCGGTGCAGCCGTGCACCGCGTGCAGGGCCCGCCGCACCCATCGGTCGGTGACGGCGTCCGTGGTGACGGGGAGGATCAGCGCCACGGCGAGCGCGGCCCCGAGCGCGCCGACCCCGGTCTGCGCCAGGCGGAGGCCGAGCAGTGCCGGATCCAGGACGCCGAGGAGGCCGTAGAGCAGGCCCGCCATGACGGTGACGCAGAGCATCATCCAGGAGTACGACACGGCGGCCGTGTAGAAGATGCCGAACACGCAGACGGCGACCAGCGCGGCCGTGGGCGCCGGGGCGCCGTGCAGGGGGACGGCGACCAGGAGACCGACGAGGATGCCGGTGACCGTGCCGAGGACGCGCCGGAAGCCGCGGACCAGGGTCTCGCCGCGCGAGGTGGTGTTCACGAAGATCCACCAGGCGGTGCCGACGGCCCAGTACCAGCGTTCCTGCGAGAGGACCTGCCCGGCGGCCATCGCGAAGGCGCAGGCGGCGCTCGCCTGGAAGGCCTGGCGGGTGGTGACCCGGGCCAGTCCGCGGCCGTCGGCCGGGGCGGGGGCGGCCGTCGGCGCGGTGCGCCGTTCGATGCACCAGGCGCCGAAGCGCACGGCCGAGGACGCGGCCAGCGCCAGGGTCATCGCCGTGTACAGCTCGGGCAGCTGGCCGGGGACGGCGTGCAGGAACTGGGTGACGAAGAAGGTCATGAACGCGAAGATGCCGAGCGCGTGGCCGCGTGGTCCCCAGCGGCGGGCGTGGACGCCACAGAAGATCACGACGAGCCAGGTGGCGTCCCGCAGCGCCGGCATGTCGTGCAGCACCGTCGCGAGGGCCAGGACCGGGAAGCCCACCGCGGGCAGCAGCGCGGTGGTGACCGCCTGGCCGCGCACCGTCGGGTCGGCGACCGTGAACAGCGCGAGGAGCGCCGCGAGCCCGCCCGTGATCGAGGCGGTCAGCGTCAGCCCCGCCAGTTCCGACAGCGTCACCGCGAGGCCGATGCCGAGCACCGCCCGCAGCGAGACCCGCAGCCGCAGCAGCCCCGGGTCCGGAGCCATGAACATCCTCTTCACCGCCGGCCGCCCGCCCCTCTCCCGTTCAGCTTCGGCCCGCACGGGCCCTTCGCGTTCGCCCACGCCGCGCCGGCATGGAAATGGCGCCGCGGGCACGGACCGGCCTCATTGCCGTCCTGCGCTGCGCGGCGCCATCGATGGTCAGTAGGAAAGCACCAGAGGAGCTGATGGCTCAACCGGCACCCGAATCACTGAGCCATTGGTACAGTTTTCCATGATCACCGAATGCCAGAGGGAGGCCAACGGACCATGGCCGTCGACGAGCTCGACACCCGCATCCTGCGGCTGCTGCTGGACCAGCCGCGCACCAGCGTGCGTGAGTACGCCCGCATCCTCGGCGTCGCCCGGGGCACCCTCCAGGCCCGCCTCGACCGGCTGGAACGCGACGGTGTGATCACCGGCACGAGCCCGTCACTCTCCCCCGCCGCGCTCGGCCACCCGGTGCTCGCCTTCGTGCACATCGAGGTGACCCAGGGGCACCTGGACGACGTGGGCGACGCGCTGGCGGCCGTACCGGAGATCATCGAGGCGTTCTCGATCACGGGCGGCGGCGATCTCCTGACCCGGGTCGTGGCCCGGGACAACGCGCACCTGGAGGACGTCATCCAGGCGCTGATCAGCCTGCCGGGCGTCGTGCGCACGCGCACGGAGGTGGCGCTCAGGGAGCGCGTGCCGTACCGGCTGTCGCCGCTGGTCGAGTCGATCGGCTCGGCGGCGGGCAGACCGGCGAGGAACTGACCGATGGCATCCTGGCGTTCATGAGCACCATCCGCGGCACCACGGTCATCTTCGATCTCGACGGAACGCTCGTGGACAGCGAGCCGAACTACTACGAGGCGAGCCAGCCCGACGTGATCCTCATGATGAGCAAGGGACTCGAGTCGGTCGGCGGTGTCGACGGGCTCGTGGAGATCCCCGGCATCAGGGAGACCCCGGCCGGGATGGACCGCCGGGTGGTGGACCTGGAGGACGGGGTGCTGCTCAGCTTCGGGCCGCGTACGCCGCTGGTGATCGATGTCTTGGTGGAGCGGTTGCATCGGGGCTGACGGCGGGTTGGGGCTGTGTGGTGGCCGCGGGTGGGTGGGGGCTGGTCGCGCGGTTCCCCGCGCCCCTGACAAGCAGGGGCTGCGCCCCGTGCTTGTCGGCCCGCGGGGAACCGCGCGAGAAGCCCCACCCACCCGCACCCGGCAACCCGCCCTCGGCTCAGCGGGCCTCCGCACAACTCACGTGTCGAAGTCGACCGTCAGAGTCTCCGAGACCGGGAACGACTGGCAGGTCAGGACATAGCCCGCGTCGACCTCGGCCGGTTCGAGCGCGAAATTGCGGCGCATGTCGGCCTTGCCGTCGGTGACCAGGGCCCGGCAGGTGCCGCAGACACCGCCCTTGCAGGCGAAGGGCAGGTCGGGGCGGGTGCGTTGGGCGCCGTCGAGGATGCTGCGCTCGCGGGAGAGCGCGGCGGTCGTGGAGCGGCCGTCGAGGGTGACGGTGACCTCGCTGACGGGCCCCTCGACGGCGGCCTCCTCGTGCCGGACCTCCCGTACGGGTTCGTCGTCGGCGTAGAACAGCTCCTGGTGGACGCGGCCGGCGGGCACGCCGAGTCCGGCCAGGACCCGCTGGGCGTCGCGGACCATGCCGTGCGGGCCGCACAGCCACCAGTGGTCCGCCGTGTCGACGTCGACCAGGGAGCCGATCAGCGCCGAGAGCCGATCGGCGTCGAGGCGGCCCGAGAGCACCTCGGCCTCGCGGGGTTCACGGGACAGGACGTGGGCGAGCTGGAAGCGGGCCGGGTACAGGTCCTTCAGGTCGGCCAGTTCGTCGGCGAACATCACCGTGCCGCTGCGGCGGTTGCCGTAGAAGAGGGTCACGGTCGAACGCGGGTCGGCGGCCAGCACCGACTCGGCGATGGAGACCATGGGGGTGATGCCGGAGCCCGCCGCGATCAGCACATGGTGGCCGGGGGTGCCCAGGTCGGGGGTGAAGAACCCGGTGGGGCCCATGACCTCGACGGTGTCGCCGGGCCGTACGTCCTCGACGAGCCACGAGGAGAACAGTCCGCCCGGCACCACCCGCACCCCGATACGCGGCGCCGAACCGGCCGGGGAGCAGATGGAGTACGAGCGCCGCTCGTCGCGTCCTTCGATCTCCCGCCGCAACGTCAGCGACTGCCCGGGCACGAACGCGAACTCCTGCGCCAGTTCCGCCGGAATCTCGAACCCGACGGCGACGGCGTCCTCGCAGAGCGGCTGTACGCCGGCGACGCGGAGGCGGTGGAAGGCGGGGCGGCGACGCGGGCGCACCGCCGCGGCGAGAGTGGCGTGGGCCGAGCCCGGACCGCCGGAGGCGGCCGGGGCGGAGACATCGGATGCGGTTGAGGCGGTGGGGGCCGCAGCGGCGGAGGTGGCCCGGCCTTCCGACGCGACCGCCGGTTCCCCCCGCAGGCCTCCCGTCGGTTCTTCCTTGAGGCCCTTCATCAGATCTCCTTGACGTGCTCGAACGGCTCGCGGCAGGTGCGGCAGCGCCACAGGGACTTGCAGGACGTGGCGGCGAAGCGGGAGGTCTCCTCGGTGTCCGCCGAGCCGCAGCGGGGGCAGCCGACCGACCGCCGGGTGGGTGACAGCAGGAGGGGGACCGCGCCTCGGGGTGCCGTGCCGGGTGGAGCGATGCCGTGTTCCGTCAGCTTGCGGCGGCCCGTGTCGGTGATCCAGTCGGTGGTCCACGGCGGGTACAGGACCGTGCGGATCTCCACCTGGGCGTAGCCGGCCGCGCGCAGCCGGGCCGCCACGTCGGCGCGCATCTCGGCCATGGCCGGGCAGCCGGAGTAGGTCGGGGTCAGGCTCGCGACCACCGTGCCGTCCTCGGTCAGCTCGACGTCCCGCAGGACGCCGAGGTCGGCGAGGGTCAGCATGGGCAGCTCGGGGTCCGGCACCTGCTCGGCGATGTACCGGGCGCGCCGCGCCTCGGTCGCCGTGGTCACCATGTCGCCTCCGGGTGGGCGCGGGCCACGCTCTGCAACTCGGCGAGCAGCGGCGCCAGATGCTCGGTGTGGTCGCCGCCGCGGCCGGCGCCCGGGAGCGGCCGGTACACCGGCATGGGCAGCCCGGCCGTCTCGGTGACCTGGCGGAGCACGGCGGCGACCTCGTCCCGTACGTCGCAGGCGGTGAACAGCTCACCGAAGTACGGGGCGACCTGCTCCATGGCCCTGCGGACGCGCCGGTGCGACTCCTCCGTGCCGTCCCCCAGCCGCACGGCCCACTCGGCGGCGTACTGCCGGTGGTACGTCAGCTCCTTGACGCCCTTCGCCGCGATCGCCGCGAGCACCGGGTCCGGGTGCGCGACCAGCCGCTCGAAGTGCGCGAGGCGCCAGCTGGACAGGACGAGCAGCCGCACGATCGAGAACGCGAAGTCACCGCCCGGGAGTTCGGCGAGGCGGACGTTGCGGAAGTCCTCCGGGTCGCGGAAGTAGGCGTACGCGTCCTCGCCGCGCCCCGTGCCGTCGACCTGCCCGGCGCGGGAGTACAGCAGGCGGGCCTGGCCGAGGAGGTCGAGGCCGATGTTGGCGAGGGCGACCTCCTCCTCCAGCTCGGGCGCGCGGGTGGTCCACTCGGCGAGTCGCTGGGCGGAGACCAGGGCGTCGTCGCCGAGGGCCACGCAGACGGCGGCCAGTTCACCGGCGTCGACGCCCTCGGGCACCGTGGTGTCCACGCCGTGCAGGGGGTCCTCGAAGCCGGTGCCGTACGCCCAGCGCGCGTCGTCCTCGTGTCCCTCGGCGAGGGTCAGGTAGACGTGGTCGTCACTCATACCCTGCTCCTCAGATGTGCGGGACGTCGTCGGGGATGTCGTAGAAGGTGGGGTGGCGGTACACCTTGTCGGCGCTGGGCTCGAAGAAGGGGTCCTTCTCGTCGCGGGTGGAGGCGGCGATGTGCTCGGAGCGCACGACCCAGAGGGAGACGCCCTCGTTGCGGCGGGTGTAGAGGTCGCGGGCGTGGGTGAGGGCCATCTGGTCGTCGGCGGCGTGCAGCGAGCCCACGTGGACGTGGTTCAGGCCGCGCTTGCCGCGGACGAACACCTCGTACAGCGGCCAGTCGCCCTTGTTCGTGCCGGTCATGCCGCCGTCCCCTTCCGGGCTCGCTCGCTCTGCCTGGCCGCGTGGGCGGTGGCCGCCTCGCGCACCCAGGCGCCTTCCTCGTGGGCGGTCCGCCGCCGTTCCATCCGCTGGTCGTTGCACGGCCCGTCGCCGGTGATCACGCGCTTCAGCTCGCCCCAGTCGGGGGTGCCGAAGTCGTGCCGGCCACGCTCCTCGTTCCACCGCAGCTCCGGGTCGGGGAGCGTCACGCCGAGCTTCTCGGCCTGCGGGACGGTCATGTCCACGAACCGCTGCCGCAACTCGTCGTTGCTGTGCCGCTTGATCTTCCAGGCCATCGACTGCGCGGAGTTGGGCGAGGCGTCGTCGGGCGGGCCGAACATCATCAGCGAGGGCCACCACCAGCGGTTCACCGCGTCCTGCACCATCTCGCGCTGAGCGTCGGTGCCGCGCATCATCGTCAGCAGCAGTTCGTACCCCTGCCGCTGGTGGAACGACTCCTCCTTGCAGATCCGCACCATCGCGCGCGCGTACGGCCCGTACGAACTCCGGCACAGCGGGACCTGGTTGCAGATCGCCGCACCGTCCACGAACCAGCCGATGACCCCCACGTCGGCGAAGCTCGCCGTCGGGTAGTTGAAGATCGACGAGTACTTCTGACGGCCCTCGATCAGGCGCCGGGTCAGGTCCGCGCGGTCCGCGCCGAGGGTCTCGGCCGCCGAGTACAGGTACAGCCCGTGGCCCGCCTCGTCCTGGACCTTCGCGAAGAGGATCGCCTTGCGGCGCAGCGAGGGCGCCTTGGTGATCCACTCGCCCTCCGGCTGCATGCCGATGATCTCCGAGTGCGCGTGCTGCGCGATCTGCCGGACGAGCGTCCTGCGATAGCCCTCCGGCATCCAGTCGCGCGGCTCGATCCGCTGGTCCCGCGCGATCGTCGCGTCGAAGTGCTCCTGCAGCGCGTCCTGGGTGTCCGGGGTCCCCTCGGCGTCCTGGGACGGCGCCCCGGCGGAGTCTGTCGTCGTCATCGAAACCAGCTTCCCAACCGACCATTCGTTCGGTACCAGTGTGACGCGATTCGCGCGGACGGGCAAGACCCGCACGCCCCTCCCGCGATCAGCACCTTCTTGACAGGCGGCGACCCCGCTGGATTTCATGAGGTGACGCACAGCAACCGAATGGTCGGTCGGCTCACGGGGTCGTGGGCACGAAGGAGTCGCGATGAGCAGCCTGGGCGATCCGCTCCCCCACGACCTGCTGGACGACGGCGAGCGCCTCACCCAGGAGCAACTGCGGGAGCTCCAACTCGACCGGCTGCGGGCGACCTTGCGGCACGCGTACGACAACGTGGAGCTGTACCGGAAGAAGTTCGACGCGGCCGGGGTCGGCCCCGGCGACTGCCGCTCTCTCGACGACCTGGCCCGGTTCCCCTTCACCACGAAGGCCGACCTGCGGGACACCTACCCCTACGGCATGTTCGCCGTCCCCATGTCCGACGTACGACGCGTCCACGCCTCCAGCGGCACCACCGGGCGCCCCACGGTCGTCGGCTACACGGAGAACGACCTCTCCCTGTGGGCGGACGTGGTCGCCCGCTCGATCCGGGCCGCCGGCGGGCGCCCCGGACACAAGGTGCACATCTCCTACGGCTACGGCCTGTTCACCGGCGGCCTCGGCGCGCACTACGGGGCCGAGCGCGCGGGATGCACGGTGATCCCGGCCTCCGGCGGCATGACGGCCCGCCAGGTGCGGCTGATCCAGGACTTCCGCCCCGAGATCATCATGGTCACCCCCTCCTACATGCTGACGCTGCTCGACGAGTTCGAGAAGCAGGGCGTGGACCCGCGCTCCACGTCCCTCCGGGTGGGCATCTTCGGGGCCGAGCCGTGGACGGAGGAGATGCGCCGGGAGATCGAGGAGCGGACGGGTCTCCACGCCGTCGACATATACGGACTGTCGGAGGTGATCGGCCCGGGTGTCGCGCAGGAGTGCGTGGAGACCAAGGACGGCCTGCACATCTGGGAGGACCACTTCTACCCCGAGGTGGTCGATCCGCTCACGGACACGGTCCTCCCCGAGGGCGAGGAGGGCGAGATCGTCTTCACCTCCCTCACCAAGGAGGCCCTGCCGGTCATCCGCTACCGCACCCGCGACCTGACCCGGCTGCTGCCCGGCACCGCCCGCCCCGCCTTCCGCCGGATGCGCAAGGTCACCGGCCGCTGCGACGACATGATCATCCTGCGCGGCGTGAACCTCTTCCCCAGCCAGATCGAGGAGATCGTGCTGCGCACGCCGGCCGTGGCCCCGCACTTCCAGATCCAGCTGACGCGGCGTGGCCGCATGGACCACATGACGGTCAGGGTCGAGGCACGGGCGGGGACGGCCCCCGACCAGCGGGAGGCGGCGGCCACGGTGATCACCCAGGCGGTCAAGGACGGTGTGGGCGTCACGGTGGAGGTGACGATCGTCGATCCGGAGACCCTGGAGCGCTCGGTCGGCAAACTCAAGCGGGTCAAGGACCTCCGCGACGCCGAGATCTGACGACCGGGCAGCACACCGACCAGGTCAGGGACGCGGGGAACGGCGCGACCGGCCACCGACGGCCCGCGGTCGGCAGGCCGACGGCAAGCGGAACGGCGCTCTCCCCTCGTGCGGCGCCGCTGCGCCGCGCTCAGAGCCCTCGATGCACAACATGCCCACCCGTCACGGTCAGCAGCACCGGCGCATCGGCGACCTCGTCCGCGGGCGCCTCCACGGGGTCGAGCCCCAAGGCGGTGAGATCAGCCCGCAGCCCCGGGGCGATACGGCCGACGACATCCCCCTCGCCCGCCGCGAGCGCCGCATGGCTGGTGCAGCCCTCCAGCGCCTGCACCCCCGTGAGTCCCGCCCCCGAGGACGCCGCGCCCTTCGGCTCCCTGGCCGTCGCCAGCACGACCCGCGCGTCGTAGTGGGTGATCGGCCAGTCCGACCCGAGCGCGACCACCGCACCCGCGTCCCGCAGATCACGCAGCCGCCACGCCCGCACGGCCCGCTCCTCACCGAGCCGCACCGACCACTCGTCGGACAGATCGGCCCGGGTGAAGTCGGTGTGCGGCGGCTGCATGGACGCGATGACCCCCACCTCGGCGAACCGCGCCACCAGCTCGTCCGGCACCGACTCGACGTGCTCCACGCGATGCGCGAGCCGCCCGCCGGGCCCCAGGGAGGCGACGGTGTCGAGAACGTGGCGTACGGCGGCGTCCCCGATGGCGTGTGTCGCCGTACGCACCCCGGCGTGGTGCAGCCGCCGTACGGCTTCGCCGTACGCCGCCGGGTCGGGCCAGAACGCGTCGGTGCCCTGGCCGTGGCAGTCGGGATGGTCGAGCCAGGCGGTGCCGCCCTCGACCGTGCCATCCATGAAGAACTTCACCCCGCCGACCCGCCAGTGCCGTCCTCCCCGGCCCTGGAGCGCGACGAGTTCCGCCAGGTCGTCCGCGTCGGCGCCGGGCATGCACCAGGGTGCGAAGCGCAGCCGCAGCGGCAGTACCGACTCCTCGGCGACCTCGCCCACCAGGTCGAGGTCGCCGAGGTCCATGACATGGGCGCCGGTGAGGCCGGTGGCCGCCATGCCGTCCAGCAACTCCGCCAGCCGGGCGCGTCGTTCGGCGTAGGACGGCCGGGGCATGACGGGCTGGAGGAGCTCCATGGCGGCGTGTTCGACGAGGTGGCCGGTCAGCCGCCCGTCGGTGTCGACGGCGATGTGCGACCGCTGGGCGAAGGCGCGCGGCCCGGTGATGCCGGCGGCCTTCAGCGCGGCCCCGCTGACGAGGGCGGAGTGGCCGTCGTACAGGCGCAGGAAGGCGGGGGCGCCCTCCAGGACGTCCTCGACGAGGGCACGGTCGATGGTCCGGCCGCCGAAGGCGTTGTGGTCCAGTCCGTAGCCGATGACCCAGCCGTCGACGCGTCGCCCCGAGGTGAGCGCGGCGCGCAGTCCGTCGAGGTCGGTCACGGCGGTGAGGTCGATGCCGGTGGCCATGTCCAGGCCCCACACGGGGTGGCTGTGGCCGTCCACCAGGCCGGGCACCAGCCGGCCGCCGCCCAGGTCCACCACCTCCGTGCCCCGCCCGCGCCAGTCCCGTACGTCCGAGGCCTCACCGACGGCGGCGATCAGCCCGTCGCGGACGGCGACCGCGGTGGCGTACGGCCGTCGCGGGTCGAGGGTGCGGACGTGGGTGCCGGTGATGACGAGGTCGGCGGTGGGCATGGAGAGGTCTCCTCCGGTGGTGAGCGGGACGGCGGTCGGCTGGGGCGGGGTCAGTCGGCGGTCCGGGCCGGTGGTTCGGCGGCGAAGCCCGCGTAGACCTCGGGCCGGGAACGGCGCAGCCACCGGGCGAGGACGAGGCCGATGACCAGGACGGCCGGGACGAGAGCCGCGAGGAAGGTGTTGACCGTCGTGGAGGCGCCGGTGAACTGGTCGAGGTGGCTGACGACCAGGGTGATGGCGCCGGTCAGGAGCGCCGCGGCGAGGACGGGGGCGACGACCGTGCGCAGGACGCCCTCGGTGTGGGTGACGCGCCGGAAGTAGAAGGGCACGGCGAGCGCGGCGAGCAGTTGCAGCAGCATCAGGGCGAGCATGCCCGGGGTGTTCACCCACAGCAGCAGCTGCATGTACGGGTCGGCGCCGGCCGCGGCGAAGGCGAGGACGACGAGGGCGCCGAGGACGGTCTGGGCGAGGCCCGCGACGTACGGGGAGCGGTGGCGCGGGTGGACGCGGGCCAGGGCCTTGGGGAGGATCCCCTCCTCCGCGAGGGCGAGGCCGTAGCGGTTGATGGCGTTGTGGAAGGCGAGCAGGGAGGCGAGGACGCTGGTGACGATGAGGACGCGCATCAGGTCGGCCGCCCACGGTCCGACGTAGGTGGTGATGGCGGAGAAGAAAAGGTCCGCGGGGTTGGCGCCGGCCGCCGCGATGACCTGGGCGTCGCCGAAGGCCTGGATCACGGTCCACACGATGAAGGCGTAGAACAGACCGAGGAAGCCGATGGCGAGGTAGGTGGCGCGGGGCACCGTGCGGGCCGGGTCGCGGGCCTCGCGGCGGTAGATGACCGTCGACTCGAAGCCGGTGAACGCGGCGAACGCGAAGGCCAGGACGGCCACCATGCCGGGCACCATGACGTTGTCGGGGGCGAAGGAGGCGAGGGAGAGGCCGTCGGCGCCGCCCTTGGTCAGTACTCCTCCGGCGAGCAGCACGAGGATGCCGGTCTCGGCGACGAGCAGGACGCCGAGGAGCTTGGCGCCGAAGTCGATGGACCGGTAGCCGGCCCAGCCGATGAGCAGCAGGCCCGCGAGGGAGACGGGCAGCCAGGGGATGTCGGCGCCGAACAGGGAACGGGCGGTGTCCCGGGTGGCGGTGCCGAGGAGGCCGTAGACGCCGATCTCCATGCTGTTGTAGCCGATGAGCGCGAGGAGCGCGGCGCCGATGCCGGCCGGGCGGCCGAGGCCTCGGGTGATGTACGCGTAGAAGGCGCCGGCGCTGCGGACGTGGCGGCTCATGGTGGTGAAGCCGACGGCGAAGACGGCGAGGGTGAGGCCGGCGAGCAGGTAGCCGACGGGGGCGCCGATGCCGCCCATCAGGAGGGCGAGCGGGGCGACGCCGGCCATCACCGTGAGCGGGGCGGCGGCGGAGACGACGAAGAAGGCGATGTCGGTGGTGCCGAGCGAGCCGGAGCGGAGGGACGGGGCCGGGGCGGCGGCGTTCTCCGCCGGGCCGGTGGCGGTCGCGTCAGGGGTGACAGTCATGAGGGGAAAACCCTTCTGGCTGCGGGCAGGGACGAGGGGACCGGGCCGTGCGGGATGACCGAGCCCGTAAACCTAAAGGCTTTCGGTTTTCGCAATGTAGCCTTCTCCTCGGACTACTGGGAAGACCCCGGAGGGGACGGACACCATGGGACGGCCGCGCACACCCCTGCTGGACAGGGAGCGCATCACCACCACCGCGCTGGAACTCCTCGACGCGCAGGGCGAGTTCAGCGTGCCGCAGATCGCGCGGCGGCTCGGGGTGCAGACCGGCTCGGTGTACCACCACGTGGAGGGCAGGGACGGCATCGTCGAACTGCTGCGCGAGCGGGTGGCGGAGGGCATCGACGTCACCGCCCTGGACCTGCACCCCTGGGACGAGGCCCTCGCCGCCTGGGCCCGCTCCTACCGCGCCGCCTTCGCGGCCCACCCCCGGGCCGTCCCGCTGCTGATGACCTCCCCGGTACGGGCCCCGCGCGTCCTCGAACAGTACGAGCGGGCCGTCACCCTGCTCCTCGACGCCGGCTTCCCCCTCCCCGACGTGATGCCGGTGCTGGTCGCCCTGGAGAACGTCGTCCTGGGCTCGGCCCTGGACCTCGCCGCTCCTGTGGCGATGTGGGAGATCACCGACGAGTCGGCGACCCCGCGCCTGGCGCAGGCCCTGGACGCGGTGGGCGACGGTCGCGCGGACGACGCCTTCGCACTCGCCCTAGACGGCTTCCTCGCGCACGCGCGGCGCAGGCTGGAGGCGTACGCGCGGGCGTAGCGGGACACGTGCGAACCGGGCCGCGTACGGAGTGCCGGACTGGGCCGCGTACAGAGTGCGGGACCGGGCCGCGTACAGAGTGCGGGACCGGGCGGCGTACAGAGTGCGGGACCGGGCGGCGTACGGGAAACTCCCGTGCGCCGGTTCGCACACCTCTGCGATCATCCCGGAATGGCGCAGAGTCCCGAATCGCTGGTCATCCGGCACACCCATCGCCTTCCCGTCCCCAAGGGGTCCGTCGGCGAAGGCACCGCCGCCGCGCGGCAGTTCGACGCCGCCCTCATGAACGTGGGCTTCAAGCTCTCGGCGGAGCTGCTGGAGCGGCTGTCCGGGCTGTCCGAGGCCGCTGTCCTGCACACCGCCAGGCGGACGCTGCGCATCGTGGGCGAGATGGTGGGCGACCACGTCCGGCACAACTCCTACTTCATCGACTTCCCGGCGAACGTGCCGGACACGGAAGAGTTCTGGACGCGGTGCGTGGCGCAGGCCCTCGGCGACGAGAAGTCGCGCGAGAACGTGCTGACGCAGCTGGCGAACGGGGTGCTGGACCTGCTCAGCCTCCCCACGTACGGCCGGTACCAGCACACCTACGAGGAGATGCTCGCGGCGCAGGACGAACTGATCGCCTCGGCGGGCGACCGGGTGACCGTCCTACACCTCGGCCGGGACCTGGACGACGAACTCACCGACCTGTACCTGTCGCTGGCGGGCAGCACGACCCCGCTGGGCGAGGAGCACCTGCGCGACCTCAGGACGCTCGCCGGGCGGTGCGCGCTCGGCCCCCAGCCGGAGCGGATCCCGGTGCGGGAGAACCGGGCGGTCGTCAACGAGGCCCGGCTCGGCGTCGGCGCGGACCTCCTCCTCGACACCGTCACCGATGTGCTGCGGCTGGCCTGCGCGCTGTCGGGCGGCGACGTGACGCTCCAGGAGCCGACCCGGTTCCGGGCGCTGTCGCGGCCGGTCCGCCGGGCGCTGCTCGCGGGCCTCGACGCCGTGGTCGCGGCGAACCCCGCCAAGCTCGCCGATGTGCACGCGCACCGGGAGCCCTTCAAGCGGCTCGGCGAGCGTCTCCACCCGCATGAGTACCCGCGCTGGCCGCACGCGGCCGACGTGTTCGCCGTCGCGCGGGGCGAGAAGGAGGCGCCGTCCTTCGGCGGCCGGGTCGAGAAGCTGCTCGACGGGTTCGACGTGCTCGGTGCCGTGAAGCTGCTGAAGTCCGCTCCCGGCAAGCTGTTCCGCGCCCTGGACCTCCTGCTGCGCATCGCCGCCGACCAGGCGGAGCGGGACGCGGTGGTGGCCGCCGCGGTGGAGGTCGCACCCGGCGTCTCCGGCCGGGTCGTGCTCTCGGTGCGCGAGCACTTCCACAACCGGGAGCGGGAGAGCGACGAACCCCGCATCTTCGTCAACCGCCGGGGCCGCGCCTGGGTGACCCCCGACCTCCGGCCGCCGGTGCCGGCGGCCGACCGCGACCGGCTGATCGCCGCCCTCGACGCCGAGCTGCGCCGCCGGCTCCCGGCGCCGTACCGGCTGCTGCTCGACCCCGACGTCCTCGACGTGGCGCTCCCGCTCAGCGGCCGGGCGACCGCGGCCGGGCTCGGTGTGCTGCCGCGGGGTTCGGTCTCGGCGGTCGAGGGCGAACAGCTGCGCTTCTTCGTGTACTGGAAGGAGACCGAGCACCGGACCGACTACGACCTGTCGGCGCTGCTTCTGCACCCCGACTACAGCACCGACTCCTGGCTCTCCTACACGTCCCTCACGGCGGTCGGGGGCGAGCACTCGGGAGATGTCACCGAGGCGCCCGACGGGGCGTCGGAATTCATCAACCTGTCCCTGGACCGGGTGCGCGGCCCGTTCATCGTTCCGCAGGTCAACATCTACTGCGGCGAGGGCTTCGAGGAGGTCGAGGAGTCGTTCTTCGGCTTCATGGTGCGTGACGGTGAGCAGAAGGGCCGGCCGTTCGAGCCGCGCACGGTCCGGACGAAGTCGGAGCTGCGCGGAGTGGGCCGGGTGGCACTGCCGCTGGTGTTCCGGCGCGGGGACGACGGCCGGTGGCACGCGAAGTGGCTGCATCTGTATCTGAAGGGCATCTCGGAGGCCAACCGGGTCGAGGAGAACCAGGTTTCGGTGTCCAAGGTGGTGCGCGCCCTCGTGGAGCGCGAGCAGCTGACGGTCGGGTACCTCATCGACCTGATGTCCCAGGACACCACGGTCATGGACCTGTGGGACGGCGAGCGGGTCCCGGACGAAGCCGTGACGTACATCGGTCTCGAACGCCCCGAGGGGCTGCACCCGGACTCCCGGGTCATCACCCTCGAAAATCTGCGCGACCTGATCCCGGGCTGAGTGCTAGCGTTGCGCACGGCGAGGCCATGAAGGGGCTTCCTTCTCCTTCACTTCACATGAATCAAGTCCTTTCGCTCTCCTCGCCCTCGACTTCGACCGGGAGGCGCCCGCGCGGCGCCTCCCGGTTCTCGTGTGCGCCGCCGGACCGTCGCCCGGAAAATCGGCGCGACCCGGTCCCGGGCCGACTGGTAGCGTTGCCGACGGCGAGGCCATGAGAGGGCTTCCTTCTCCTCCGCCGTGAAAGCGGCTTAAACGCGACGAGTCCTCTCGCCCTCCTCGCCGTCGACGTCGCTCCGGGCGGCGCCCGCGCTCACCGCGCGAGCGCCGCCCGAGCCGTTTCCAGGGCCTGTTCCGCGTAGCCGCGGCCGAAGAGCACCGCGTGCACCAGCAGCGGGAAGAGCTGCTGCAGTCCGACGCGGTCCTGCCAGCCGTCGGCGAGGGGCGCCGCCCGCTGGTAGCCGTCGAGGATGTGGCCCAGGTGGGGGCAGCCGAAGAGGGCGAGCATCGCCAGGTCGGTCTCCCGGTGACCGCCGTGGGCGGCCGGGTCGATGAGCCGGGCGTGGCCGTCGGCGCCCCACAGGACGTTGCCGTTCCAGAGGTCGCCATGGAGCCGGGCGGGCGGCTCGTCGGGGCCCGCGAGGTCGGGCAGCCGCACGCAGACGTCCTCGATCAGGGCGGCTTCGGCCGGGCGGACGGTGCCGTCGTCGACCGCGCGGCGCAGATACGGCAGTACGCGGTGCTCGGCGTACCAGACCGGCCAGTCGGTGCCGGGGACGTTCCGCATGGGGGCGCGCCCGATGTACGCCTCGCTCGGGCCGCCGGGCGGTGGGGCGCCGAAGGAGGGCGCGCCGGCGGTGTGCAGGGCGGCCAGGTCGGCGCCGAGGCGGACCGCCGCCGCGGCACTCGGTGCCCCCTGTTCCACCAGGTCGATGACCAGGCGGCGCCCGTCGTGGCCGTACACCGTCGGAACGCGGACCGTGCCCGCCTCGGCGAGCCAGCGCAGTCCGGCCGCCTCGGCCCGGGCCGCGCCGGGCCCGTCGCCCAGCTTGACGAGCACCAGGCGGCCGTCGTCGAGGGTGACCTCGGCGAGCGTCCCGGACAGACGGCGTTCACCGGTCGCCGAGCGGCCGGTGAGCCGCGCCGCCAGGGCACCGGGTGCCGTGCGATCGGCCACGGCGACCACCTCCCCATCTCATGTTCCCCGGCGTGCCACAGGATCCCGCAAGCTCCAGGTGTGGTGCCGGTGAAATCTCCTACCCATGTCTTGACATGCAAACGAAACGCTCCGTAGCTTGGCCGATCATTTAGATTCGTGAAGCGAGTTCACGGATATGAACAGCCGGGCGGACGGCCCGGAGGAACAACGGAGTGTGCCCATGGGCGTTCGCCGACGAAGTCGCCGCCTGGCCGCCATCATCACCGTCGCGGGGCTCGCGTTCGGGGCCGCGGCCTGCGGACCGGGGTCCGACAGCGCCGGGAGCGGTGACCCGAACACGCTGGAGGTCTGGACCCGGAGCAACCCGGACCCGGCCGCCACGTACGAGCGGGTGTTCGCCGCCTTCACGAAGAAGACCGGCATCAAGATCGACTACCAGCCGGTCATCAACTTCGACCAGCAGCTCCAGAGCCGGGCGTCCACCAAGGACCTCCCCGACGTGATGATCAACGACACGGCACTGATGGGCAGCTACCAGAGCCAGGGCCTGCTCGAGCCCGTCGATCCGGCCGCGATCGAGGGCCACGACCAGATCACCGACAAGACCTGGGCCTCCACCGTGGGCATCGACGGCGAGCACTACGGCATCCCGTACTCCCGCCAGGCCCAGACCCTGATGATCCGCACGGACTGGCTGAAGAAGCTCGGGCTCCGGGCGCCCACGACCTGGGCGGAGATGATCGGCGTCGCGAAGGCCTTCGCCGAGCGCGACCCGGACGGCGACGGCAAGAAGGACACCTACGGCATGGTCGTGCCGGGCAGCGCCCAGAACGGCTACGCCGCCTGGTGGGGCGCCAGCTTCCTCTGGTCCGGCGGCGCGAAGATCATCGAACCCGAGGGCCGGGGCTACCGCCCCGCCATGGACTCGGCCGCCGCCGTGCGCACCGTCACCTGGATGAAGGACAAACTCTTCTGCGGTGACAACGGTGTCATCCAGCCCGGCGCCATCAGCGCCGTCACCGGCACCGCCACCAACTTCCAGGACGGCAACGCCGGGATGTACCTCACCGGCCCCTACAACATCGCCACCTACGACGCGACGCCCGGCAAGGACACGTACGAGGTCGTCCCCTTCCCCGCGGGCCCGGCCGGGTCCACCGTGCTGGCCGACGGCGAGAACGTCTACTTCGGCGCCAGGACCGGCAAGACCGGGCAGGAACAGGCCCTCGCCGCCTTCCTGATCTCCCCCGAGGGCCAGAAGCTCGCCATGACGGGCGAGAACCAGCCCGTGGTCCGCATCCCCGTCAACGCAACGCTCGACGCGGCCCGGGTGCGGGACGACCCGCGCTGGAGCGTGGTGCAGAAGGCGTACGAGGACGCCTCCGAGCAGTTCCCCAACGCACCCGACTTCGCGCCGATCAAGCAGGACACCGCCGACGCCCTCAACGCGGTCTTCACGTACTGCGGCAGTGACGTCGGCTCCAGTCTCAAGGAACTCAACGACACCCTCGCCGGTGACCTCAAGGACCAGGACCTGTTGAAATGACCGCGACCACCGCGACCACCCTCGCGCCGGACCGGCGCGGAGCGCACGCCAGGCGGGCCCTCTCCAAAAAGGCCGTCCTCCCCTGGCTGTTCCTGGCCCCCGGTCTGCTGCTCGCCCTCGTCTTCAAGTTCCTGCCGATGGGCAAGGGCATCTGGCTCAGCTTCTTCGACGTACGGCCGTTCCTCGGCGACCAGTGGGTCGGCCTCGACAACTACACCCGGGTCCTGACCGACCACCGCTTCCAGGACGCGGTCGGCCACACCCTCCTCCTCGGCGTCGGGCAGTCGCTCGGCGCGATCGTCGTCGGCTTCCTCCTGGCCCTGCTCCTCGAAGGCCAGGCCCGCTCGCTGAAGATCATCCGTACGGCCGTCTTCCTGCCGGTCGTCACCGCGACCGCCGTGGTCGGTGAGCTGTGGCGGCTGATGTACTACCCGACCTCCGACGGCCTCGTGAACGGCGCCCTCGGGCTCCTCGGCCTCGGCCCGACACCGTTCCTCGACAACCCGGACACCGCGCTCTGGGCGACGATGGTCATGGGCATCTGGATGACCGCCCCCTACAACATGGTGATCATCCTCGCCGGACTCGCGGGCGTGGACCGCACGTTGTACGAGGCGGCCGCGATGGACGGCGTCTCGCTGTGGCAGCGGCTGCGGTACGTGACCCTGCCGGCGATCCGCCCCGCCATCGGGATCGTCCTCACCCTGGCCGCCATCCGTGGTCTGCGCGTCTTCACCGAGGTGTACGTCCTCACCGGCGGCGGTCCCGCCGGGTCCACCGAGGTGTGGATGACCCGCGCCTACACCCTCGGCTTCACCCGCAACGACATCGGCGGCGCGTCGGCGGCCTCCGTCGTCCTGCTCGCGGTGACGCTGCTGCTCACCGTCTCCGTCAACCACTTCCGCACGAAGGGAGACGTGCGATGAGCGCACCCGCCCTCGACCCCGTCCGGACGCCGTCGTCCGACGAGGCCGTCACGTCGTCCGGGAGAACCGGCAAGCAGGCCCGGACGACTCCTGCCCGCTTCGACACCGCGCTCGGCTGGAACGACCGGCCCGGTGTCTCGTGGGCCCTGCGGATCCTGCTGTGCGCGACAGCGCTCGGCATCTTCGCCGTGCCCTTCCTGACCATCGTCTCCGGCGCCCTCACCACCCACCCCAGCGGCTCGTCGCTGACCTTCCTCCCCCACGACAGCACGCTGCTCAACTTCCGGGTGGCCGGGGAGCGCGGCATCTGGGACTACTTCACCAACTCGCTCGTCATAGCGGGTGGCGGACTGCTCCTGCAGCTCGTGGTGTGCGTGCTCGCCGCGTACGCGCTGGCCCGGCACCGGTTCCGCGGCCAGGCGATCGTCATGACGCTGTTCATGCTGACGATGATGCTCCCCGAGGAGGTCATCGCCATCCCGCTGTCCCTGGTCCTCGGGCATGTCCCGGTGGTCGGCATCGACCTGAAGGGCACCGTCTGGGGCGTCATCCTGCCGCTCGGTGCCTGGGGTTTCTCGGTGATGCTGCTGACCGAGTTCATGAAGGACATCCCCGGCGAGATCGAGGAGGCCGCCCGTCTCGACGGCGTCGGCGAGCTGCGGATGCTGTGGCAGGTCGTCCTGCCGCTGTGCAAGCCCGCGCTCGGCGTGGCCGGGGTCCTCGGCTTCATCATGATCTGGGACCAGTACCTGCTGCCGCTGATCGCCGCGAAGGACCCGACCGACTACACGGTCACCGTGGCCCTCTCCATCCTGCGCACCGACCCCGAGGTCGGCTCGGGTGTCGTCCTCGCCGGCGCGGTCATCGCCCTGGTGCCCAGCCTCGTCGTCTACCTGCTCCTCCAGCGCTCGTTGGTCACCGGCATCGCCGCCGGGGCCACCAAGGGCTGAGCCAACCCCCCACGTTTGAGGGAGACATGAAGTTCCAAGGAGTGCTGTTCTTTCCGGTCACGCCGTTCGCCTCGGACGGTTCGCTGGACGAGGAACGGCTCGCACAGCACATCGAGGCCGGGGTCGCGGCCGGTGCCGGGGGCGTGTTCGTCGCCTGCGGCACCGGTGAGTTCCACGCGCTGACGTCCGAGGAGATCGAGCGGGCCGCACGGGTCGCCGTGGCGACGACGGCCGGGCGGGTCCCCGTCCTGGCCGCCGCCGGGGGCCCGCCCCCGGTCGCCCGCGACCAGGCCGCCCGGCTCGAACGCGCCGGTGCCGACGGCATCCTGCTGCTGCCGCCGTACCTGGTGAGCGCGCCACAACAGGGCCTGGTGCGCTACGTCGCGGAGGTCACGGCGGCCACCGGCCTGCCAGTGATCTTCTACCAGCGCGGCACCGCCCGCCTCACCGCGGACACCGCCGCCGAGATCGCCGCCCTGCCCCGCGTAGTCGGCCTCAAGGACGGCATCGGGGACATCGAGCGGATGCACCGCATCGTCCGCGCGGTACGGGCCGTGCCGGGCACGGAGGGCTTCCAGTTCTTCAACGGCCTGCCCACCGCCGAGATGACCGCGCCCGCCTACCAGGGCATCGGCGTCGGCCTGTACTCCTCCGCGGTGTTCGCCTTCGCCCCCGAGATCGCCCTCACCTTCCACCGGGCGCTCGCCGAGGGCGACGAGACGCTGGTCGCCACGCTCCTCGACGAGTTCTACGGCCCGCTGGTCGAACTGCGCGACGAGGTTCCCGGATACGCCGTGGCGCTGGTCAAGGCCGGGGTGACCCTGCGCGGCCTGGATGTCGGCGGCGTACGGGCGCCGCTGATCGATCCGGCCCCGGAGCACCTCGCCCGGCTGGCGAAGCTGATCGACCACGGACTGGAGGTGGTGGGCGCGTGACGCCGAAACAGCCGGGCCGTCCGCCCGCTGGCAACCCCCACGGCCCCGACCTTCACGGCCTCAAGGGGATGGGCACATGACCGGCACACCGGGGACCCGGATCCGGGAGCTGATCGTCACCCCGATCGCCTTCCGCGACCCGCCGCTGCTCAACTCGGGCGGCGTCCACGAGCCGCTCGCGCTGCGGACGATCCTCCAACTCGTCCTGGAGGACGGCACGGTGGGGCTCGGCGAGTCCACGGGCGGCACCGTCCGCCTGGAACGGCTCGACGCCGCCGCGAAGGCGGTCGTCGGCCTGGACGTCTTCGACACGACCGCCGTCGCGGCCGCGATCGACGCCGCCCTGCTGCCGACCGTGCCCAGTTCCCACGAGCGCGGCTGGACCACCTCGGCGGTCGAGGTGGCCTGCCTCGACGCACAGGGCAAGCTGCTCGGCCGCCCGGTCAGTGATCTGCTCGGCGGCCGGGTCCGCGACTCCGTGCCCTTCGCCGCGTACCTCTTCTACAAATGGGCCGAACACCCCGCCCTCGACGGCCGCCCGGCGGTCGGGGACGACTGGGGCGAGGCCCTGGACCCGGCCGGTGTCGTCGAGCAGGCCCGGCTGATGCGACAGCGGTACGGCTTCCGCTCGTTCAAGCTCAAGGGAGGTGTCTTCGCGCCGGACGAGGAGATCGCCGCGATCGAGGCGCTCGCCGAGGCGTTCCCCGGGCAACCGCTCCGGCTGGACCCCAACACGGCCTGGACCGTGGAGACCTCGACGTACGTCGCCCGCCGGCTGGACGGCGTACTGGAGTACCTGGAGGACCCGACCGCGACCATCCCCGGTATGGCGGAGGTGGCGAAGGAGTCGCCGATGCCGCTCGCCACCAACATGTGCGTGGTCGCCTGGGAGCACCTGAAGCCGGCCGTCGAGCGGAACGCGATCCAGGTGCTGCTCACCGACCACCACTACTGGGGTGGTCTGCGCCGCACCCGTGAACTGGCCGCCGTCTGCGAGGCGTTCGGGCTCGCCCTGTCCATGCACTCCAACTCGCACCTGGGCATCAGCCTGGCCGCGATGACCCATGTCGCGGCGGCCATCCCCAACCTCGACCACTCCTGCGACACGCACTACCCGTGGAACTCGGCGGACGACGTGATCGTCCCCGGCGTGCTGGAGTTCCGGGACGGGGAGGTCGCGGTGCCCACCGGGCCCGGGCTGGGCGTGGAGCTGGACCACGACGCCCTCGACCGGCTGCACCGGCGCTACGTCGACTCCGGCATGCGCTCCCGGGACGACACCGGGTACATGCGCCGGATCCAGCCGGGGTACGAGCCGAGACTGCCGCGCTGGTGAATCACCGCTGATCAGGGGCCGCCTTCGGGCGGCCCCTCTTTCGCGCGGCGGCGCCATACGCCGTCCGCCCTTCTGCCCTCCTTCTGTTCTTCTGCCCTCCTTCTGCTCCGCGCCCCGTACGTCCACGCACCTCCGCTCACCGATCGGGAGGGAATGTGACCGCCCCCGTAAGCTCCTCCGAAAGCGCACCGGAGCCCGCCGACGAACGGCAGTTCACCAGCCTCAGTACCCGGGCCGCGCGGCAGCTCGCGACGACCACCACAAGTCCGAACCGCACGTGCAGGCCATCACCTCCCGGTGGCTGCTCAGGACGCTGCCGTGGGTGGACGTCAAGGGCGGCACCTACCGAGTCAACCGCCGTCTCCAGCTGCGCATCGGCCGGGGCCGGGTGCAGTTCGACCAGAACGGCGCCGACGACGTCAGGGTCATCCCGGAGACGCTCACCGAACTCCTCGCGCTGCGCGGCTACTTGGACGTCGCGGCCCTGCGGGAGATCTCCTCCCGGTTCCGGGTGCGGGAGGTACGCGCCGGCCAGGTGCTGGTGGACGCAGGACAGCCGGTGACCGAGGCGTATCTCGTGGTACACGGCCGGTTCACGCGGTACACCATCGGCAAGTACGGCGAGGAGGAGGTCCTCGGCGTCATCAGTGACGGTGACGGTCTGGGCGACGAGGCCATCGGCCACGCCGACCCGCTGTGGCTCAGCTCGGTGCGGGCCGACACCGCGGGTGTGGTGCTGGCGCTCAACTGGGACGTGCTGATGGCGTTCGTGGAGCGCACACCGTCCCTGGCGGCCCAGTTCGACGCGTTCACCGAGCAGCAGCGCAAGCCCGTGAACCGCAAGGGCGAGGCCGACGTGCCCCTGGAGGCCGGGCACGTGGGCGAGTTGACACTGCCGGGCGGCTTCGTCGACTACGACCTCGCGCCGCGTGAGTACGAACTCTCCCTCACCCAGACGGTGTTTCCAGTACCTGCTGATCGCCGCGGACCGGGTCTGACAGAGGGGGCGGCGGGCCCGCACGGTCGGCGGCTCCGGCATCCCCTCCGCCTGCCGCGCGTGTTGGCCGGGCCCGGAATTGCCACCGCGGGGTTCCGGGCGCAGGCTGGAACGAGGAGGGGTGGCGGACAGTGGGCGCCGGAAGAAGGGCGCGGGGTCATGCCCTCTCTCAAACATCTCGTCCGGGAGACCGGCCGCGTCGCGTGGTCGTGGCCACCGACGGGGGCGCGCCGGGGGCGGCGGATCGCCCGGCTCCTCAGGGCCGCGCTCAGTGCCAGCGCGTTCTTCCTGCCGCTCGCCGCCGCGCTGGCCGTGCTCGCCGTGACGGGCGTGGTCGACGAATTCTCCGGGAAGTGGTCCGTGGCGGGGTGGGTCGCGCTCGTCGTGGCGGTGGTCCTGGTCCTGCTGACGGTCAGCCGACGCGGTTCGCGGCCCGTGCGGATCCTCTCGTTCAAGAACCTGGTCGCCGGCGACGACGTCGGCGAGCTGGACAAGGTCGCGGCGGGCTTCGCCGATTTGCTGCACAGCGAGATCGAGCGGATCTCGGAGCTGGTCAGACAGGAGCCGTTCATCACGCCCGCCGATGTGCTCAACCCGGCCGGGGAGCGGGGCGAGATGGTGCTGCGGTCGTCCGCGCGGGTGCCGTTCAAGTCCGGCGTCGCGGCGACCGGGCTGCACGGCGACATCAAGGAGACGGAGCTCGGCACGGTCGCCCTGGGCCCGCTCCAGCTCCAGGTCGGCACCCTGCTCACCCTCGTGGAGCGCGCGTTCGGCCGCACCCTTCAGGGTTCGCTGGTGGAGGCGGACGGGGTCCTGCGGGTCGTCGCCTCACAGTCCGGCCACGGCGGACGCACCTGGTCCGCGCAGACCGACATCGCCGGCGCCGACGTCCGCCGGGCCAGCGCCTCGCTCGCCCGGGAGGTGGCCCACCGCATCGAACTGGAGCGGCCCGGGGCCGCCGAGTCCGGTGCCGACGTCGACAGTTTCCAGCGTCTGGTGGACGGTCTGGAGAGCTATCAGCGGTTCCAGCGGGAAGGCCTGCTGCACCATCTCGACGCGGCGGAGGAGCACTTCCGCGCGGCTCTCTCGCACAGCCCCGGCTACGCGGCCGCGTACCACAACCTCGGACTCGTCTACCGCGAGCAGCGCCGCATCCGCACCGACATCGGGCTCCGGGCGTCGGCCGTGGTGCGCAGCGCGGCCACGCTGATGTGGCAGAAGGCGGTCGCCCTCGACCCGACCCTCGCCCCCGCCCGTATCCAACTGGCCAGAGCCGCCCTCGAACAGGCCGAGCATCCGGACGTCGACGCCCCGAAACGGGCCGAACTCCTTGACCAGGCGGCCCAGTCGGCCCACAGCGCGCTGCGCCAGTCCGTCGGCGGCCATCCCATGGACGGCGCGCTTGCCTCGTACTGGCTCGGGGTGGCACTGCTACGGCAGGAGGCCGAACTGCAACGGAAGACGGGGCCGGGTCAGGAGGCCGCGGAGGCACGGGCGGACGGCAAGGTCCGTGAAGCTCTCCGCCTCTTCCATCGCACCGAGCAGGATCTGATCGACGAACGGGCCCGCCGACTGGTCGAGGACGGTGACGAGACCGCGGTACAGCCGTTGACCGAGCGGATCGCCCATGTGATCGCGATGCGCTCCGAATGCTGGTTCCGGCTGGCCCGGGGCGCGGACGACGGGCCGGGGCGCCGCGCCCGCAAAAGGGCGGACCGGTACCTTCGTACAGCCATCCGCTGGGCCCCCGACATGGCCGAACTGCACGCGCTGCGGGGCCGCATGCTGCAGAAGCACAACAGCGAGGGCGCGCTCTTCGCGTGTCTGGAGGCGATCCAGCGGGACCCGCAGAACCATCATGTGGCGGTCCGGGACGTCGGCCTGTTCGCGGCCGGCTCCCCGGACGTCGACGGCACGCACGAGCTGGCCACCGCCCTGTTCACCGTCGCCGCGCACCAACACCCCGACGACGCCGAGGCCTGGCTCCTGCTCGCCGTCAACCAGATGTTCTGGCGGGAGAACCGGACCGCCGCCCGGGCCCTCGCGGGCATGGCGCTGGCCCTTGAGCCCGGCCGGGAGGACGTACGGCGGATCGTGAACGCGTACTGGCCTTCGCCCGACGGCGCGGACGGCGCGGACCGGAAGCCCTTCATCCTGGATTGGGCGCGGGCCTGGGCCCATGCCCGGGAGGCGGAGCAGCACTTCGACGAGGTGGGTCTGCGGGAGGCGCTGGCCGAGATCGAGTCGCTGCGGTGCGCACCGGGGGCGTCGGTGCCCGAAGTCTCGCTGGCCGCACGGGAGATCGGGCTGCTGCACGGCTCGCTCGCCGGACTGATCCGGCCCTCCGACCGACAGCGTCACCACTGGGCGACGGCGGTCGAGGAGCTGACCCGGGCGGTCACCGAAGGTCTGCCCGCCGGACTGGAGACGCCGCCGCAGTGGCACGTCGAACTGGGTGACGCGCACGCGGCCCTCGGTGACTCCCTGTCCGACGCGGAACACCGGCAGTTCGCCGCGGGGAGCTACCGGGAGGCCGTCGGGCAGTACGACATCGTCCTCGACCGGCCGCCGAAGACCGTCTGCCCCCGCTACCGCTCGGGGCGCCGGGGGCAGGAGAGGCTGACGGAACTGTCCGCCGAGCCGCCGGACCTGCCCACGCGGGCCCGGGCCCTGGCGGGGCGCGCGGCGGTGTACGTCCGGCAGGGGCGGACGAGCGACGCCGTGCGGGACTGCCGGGACGCGTTGAAGCTGGCGCCCCTGTACGCGTATCCCCGCTTCACCCTGGCGCGGCTGTACCGCGACCACCGGGCCCAGTACGACCTCGCCGAGCAGACGCTGCTGCGGTTGATCGAGCTCCTTCCGGCCGGGGAGCAACGGGATCTGGCCCGTCTCGAACTGGCCGTCACCCATCGCGGGCAGGCGGAGACCTCGCAGGGTGACGAACGCGCGGAACTCCTGGAGCGGGCGCGGGAGGAGTTGGTCGACGCCACGCGGGAGGCGTCGCTGAGCGCGGACCTGGACGCCCGGATGCACGAGGAGCTGGCCAACGTCCTCGATCTGCTGGGGCGTTGCGACGACGCGATCGTCGCGCTGCGCTCGATCGGCGGAACGGCCCGGCAGTCGGGCGCCGGCCGGCACCACGAGTGGATCGCGCATCTGATCGCCGGGCGTGAGCAGCCGTGGGAGGTGGAGCAGGAGCTCATCGAGGCCCAGGACGCCTGCGCGGCCCGGCTGACCGCGTTCCGCGGCACGGACGAGGAGCCTCCGCTGCGGGCCGCATTGGTCATTCTCACCGCGCGGCTCGCCATGTTCTACGCCGAGCAGGGGATCCGGCTCGACGAGGCGCGCCTGTTGGCGGAGGGGGCGCTGAAGAGTGCGCGCCGGGTGCTGGAGCCGACCCGGATGGCCGTGTGCGAGGACGCGTGCGGCTGGGTCGCCTTCCGGCAGGGGCGCCTCGACGAAGCGGTCGAGCTCCTGCAGGACGCCGTCGAACACTCCGGGGGCCATGCCCAGGAGTGGGCCCACCTCGCCCAGGCCCTCGAAGCCCGCGACGATCCCGAAGGCGTCGACCACGCCCGCGACATCTGGCAGCAGATCGCCGAACAGTTCCCGCACAGCGGCACGGCCGAACAGGCCCGACGCCACCTCGACCTCCTGGCGACCGGCTGAGCGACCGAACCGGGCCGACTTCCGCGGGGAATGGCGGGCCGCATCACGACCTCGTCGAACTCGGCGCCCCTGCGGCCGAGGTGGTGGAGGGCGTCACGGCTCCGATGTCTCGGATTCGAGCGAGGCGCGCGTCGCCTCGCCGTAGACGCCCGACTCGTCGTCGAGGAGGACACGGGTCAGCTGGTAGCCGCGGACCGCGCTCTGGACCTCGCGGTCGTAGTCGCCGTCGGCGTCGGCGTTGTAGTAGCCGATCTGGGTCAGACGGAGCTGGAGTTCGGTGACCTCCGCCCCCTGGTCGCCGAGGCCGAGGACGGGGGGCCGGCCGTCGGACCGGGTCGGCGCGGGGGCCGCCGTGGCGGTGGCGTCGCTGTTGGACGGGGTCCTGGTCGGGGTGCCGGAGCGGGTGGGGGTGGCCCCGCTCTCGGTCGGGGTCGCCTCCGGCGAGGCGGACGTCGTCCGGGACGGGGATGCCGTGGAGGCCGTGCGGGACGGGGTCGCCGGCGATGACGACGCCTCCGCGCCGGCCGCCGCCTCCGGGAGTCCCGCCCTGACGTCGTCGGGGCCCGAGCCGTCCCGCGAGGGAGCGTCGTACGAGAAGAGTCCGCCGATGATCCCTCCCGTCACCAGGACGGCCGCGGCGGCGATCCCCGCCCCCGTGGCCAACGCCGCTCGGCGCCGTCGCCGACCGCCCCGGGCACCGTCGTCCGGAGGCTGTTCGTCGAGGGGAGGGTGTTCGTCGAGGAGAGGCCGTGCGTCGAGGGGAGGCTCTTCGCCGAAGGGAGCCGATGCGTCGAAGGGAGCGGCCGGCGCGTGGTGCGGCTCGGTGAGGGCCGCCGTCGGTGCGTCGTCGTCATCCGAGGTGCTGGGCCGTGGTTCGTCCATGGGGGCCTTGGCGGCGGCGTCGACCGGCTCGTTTTCGTCGCCGACCTTCACGAACGGCCGTATGCGTACCGGGTCGAAGTCCTCCGCGGCCTCCGCCTGCGCCGCACGTGTGTCCCGATGAGCCTCCGACGCGAGGCGGCCGCAGGAACAGGCCGGAGTGCCGTCCGTCGCCCGGGGTGTACCGCACTGCGGGCAGACAGGGGCTGTCGGTTCACTCACGCGTGGTCTCTCTTCGAGCGGATTCCAGAGTTCAAACAGATCTTCTGCACAGAATCCCCAAGACTTGCTTGAATCTCAAACCTTTCCCGGCCAAGTTCCGTCCGGAGAAGACCGGTTGCCGCTCATGATGTCTTCATGCGCCGGGGCTGGTGCGCGACCCGGCACCGGGTGTGTCATGCCTCTGACATCAACCCGGTGTGCCGGAGTGGAAGGAACCCCGTGAGCCTGTCCCGTCCCCATCCCCGTCCCCGTTCGCGCCCTCGCGCCCATGCCCGTGCTCGCGCCCGCGCGCTGGGCGCGGTCGCCGCGCTCGCCCTGGGCGCGCCCGTCGCGCTCTCCGGCCCCGCAGCCGCGGCGGTCCCGACGTACTCGGTGTATCTGCAGAACTCCGTCACCGGGCTCAACGCGGCGGACAGCGGCGGTACGGTCGCCGCGCACAATCCCAAGGGCAACGAGGACCATCAGCAGTGGACGCCGGTCGCCGTCGGCGGCGGCCACCAGCTGCGGAACGCCGACGGGTCGGGGATCTGCCTCGGGCGCAGTGGCACGTCGGCGGTGACCACGACCTGCGGCGAGGACGGCACCACCTGGACGATCACCGAGGCCGCGAACAGCACGTACACGATCGGCGTTCCCGGGACCTCGCAGTATCTGACGGGCGCCTCCGCCGACTCCTCCCTCGTCCAGATCGGGTCGAGCGGCGACCAGGCCCGCTGGTACCTCACGCCGGCCACCTACGCCACGTCGGCCATGCCGTCCACCGACACCCGCACCCTCGACCAGGTCTCGTTCCTCACCTCGCACAACGCCTACGCCAACGGCGTCGACGGTAACTTCGCCTCGTTCCCCGTGAGCCTCTTCCCCAACCAGTCGCGGGGGGTGAGCCGACAACTCACCGACGGCGTACGGGGGTTCATGCTCGACACATACACCGTGTCGGGGCAGGCGATGCTCTGTCACAACAGCTGCGACGGGGTCGGCAGCCCGGTTCCGCTCGCCACCGGCCTCCAGCGCATGGTCGACTTCCTCAAGGCCAACCCGGGTCAGGTCGTCACCGTCTTCCTGGAGGACTACACCTCGTCCGACGTACTCAAGTCGTCGCTGGCCTCCGTGAGCGGTCTGTCCGACGTGCTGTACCGGCCGGACCAGGAGGGTGTGGCGACGAGCGGCTGGCCGACGATGGCCGATCTCGCCGCCCGGGGCAAGCAGTTGCTGATCTTCAGCGACCGCACACGGGCGAGCGACGTCTCCGCCGGCCAGACCACCCGGAACACCTTCGGTGTGATGTACCAGCGCGAGTGGACCGTGGAGAACTACTGGTCGATGGGCGGCGGGCTCGGCGGCTCCGACTGGTCCTGCTACAGCCGCTGGGGCACGAGCAGACCGCTCACCGCGGACTCGTCCGCCTTCCATCCGCTGTTCGTGATGAACCACTTCCGCGACTACACGATCAGCGGCACGGCCGAGACGGACAACGCCAAGCTGCTCAACCGCGCGCAGAACTTCTGCACCCCGGCCGCGCGCAAGAAGCCCAACTACCTCGCCGTGGACCGCTACGAGCTGGGCTCGCCGTCACCGCTCACCACCGTGGGGAACCTCAACACGTACGTCCTCACGGCCGGCCAGTAGCCGTCGCCGCGACAGGCGGCCGGCCGTCGGCCGTCGCCGTGCCAGCCGCTCGCCCATCCTGCGGGGCGCCGTGCGCATGCCCCGCAGGACGGGCAGCTGGTTCCGGGACAGCTTCGCCCGCTCGCCGCCGCCCGCGATCAGGGCGTTGACCGACGCCATCGGGTCGGCGCCGGCCGACCGGGCCACCAACGCGCCGATCACCAACGGCAGCAGCACCACCGCGAGGGCCGAACCGGTGGCGGTGGCCGTGGCGGTGACGTTCCGGAGGGGCCTCGGGCGCGAGGTGTTCGTGTCCATGACGACAGTGCACCAGCGGCCGGGGGTGCGGGGCATCCGAGCACGTACTCAGTCGGCCCGTCCGACGTACTCAGGCCGCCGCCACGGCTCCCCGCTCCCCCGCGTCCCGGTGGATCGGCGTCCCCGAACCGGTCAGCGGCACACCCGTGCCGCCGCGCCGGGCCGCGACGATCTCCGCCGCGATCGACAGGGCGGTCTCCTCGGGCGTACGGGCGCCCAGATCGAGCCCGATCGGGGACCGGAGCCGGGCCAACTCCCGATCGGTGAGGCCGACTTCACGCAGCCGCCGGTCGCGGTCGGCGTGCGTGCGGCGGGAGCCCATCGCCCCCACGAACGCGACCGGCATCCGCAGAGCCGTGTCCAGCAGGGGAATGTCGAACTTGGCGTCGTGGGTGAGCACACACAGGACGGTGCGACCGTCGGTCTCGGTGCGCCGCAGATACCGGTGCGGCCAGTCCACCACGATGTCGTCGGCCCCCGGGAAACGGGCCCGCGTGGCGAAGACCGGGCGGGCGTCGCACACGGTGACGTGATAGCCGAGGAACTTGCCCGCGCGTACGAGTGCCGCCGCGAAGTCGATCGCGCCGAACACGATCATGCGGGGTGGCGGCACCCTCGTCTCCACCAGCAGTGTGAGCCCACCGGGGCAGTGCGATCCTCCCCCGGACTCCGTCCGGGGGGACCCCCGTCCCGCTCCGCTCGCCGAGAGCTCGATCGTGCCCGTACGTCCGCCGTCCAGCAGGGCCCGGGCCTCGGCGGCGGCCGTCCGGTCCAGGTCGGGATGCCCGCCGAGACCGCCTTCGCAGGACCCGTCGGGGCGTACGAGCAGGACCTGTCCGAGGAGTTCGGCCGGGCCCCGGACGACGCGGGCGACAGCCGTCGGCTCACCCTCGGCGGCGGCCGACAGGGCGGTGTGCAGCACCGCTCGGGCCGGTGACCCGGCGGTGACGGGGGTGACCAGGACGTCGATGACGCCGCCGCAGGTCAGGCCGACGGCGAAGGCGTCCTCGTCGCTGTAGCCGAAGCGCCGGAGCACGGTCTCGCCGTCCGCCAGGGCCTGTTGGCACAGCTCGTACACCGCGCCCTCGACGCATCCTCCGGAGACCGAGCCGATGGCCGTGCCCGCGCTGTCGACGGCGAGGGCCGCGCCCGGGCCGCGCGGGGCGCTGCCGCTCACCGCCACGACGGTGGCGACGGCGAAGTCCCGGCCCTCCCCGGCCCAGGCGCTCAGCTCGGTGGCCAGGTCAAGCATCCCGGCCCGCCATCAGGACGCGGTCGGGTCGGATGGGCAGGTGGCGGTGGCGTACGCCGGTGGCGTGCCAGACCGCGTTGGCGACGGCGGCCGCCGCGCCCACGATGCCGATCTCGCCGATGCCCTTGATGCCGACGGGGTCCTCGGGGTCGGGGTCGTCCACCCAGTCGGCCTCGATGGCGGGCACGTCGGCGTGCGCGGCCACGTGGTAGCCGGCGAGGTCGGCTCCGTAGTGGCCGCCGGAGGCCTGGTCGCGTACCGCCTCCTCGTGGAGGGCCATCGAGATGCCCCAGGTCATACCGCCGATGAACTGGCTGCGGGCGGTGAGGGGGTTGACGATCCTGCCCGCCGCGAAGATACCGAGCATGCGGCGCACGCGTACCTCGCCGGTGGCGGGGTCGACGGCGACCTCGGCGAACTGGGCGCCGTAGGAGTGGCGTTCCCGCTGGGCGAGGGCGCCGATGGCGGCGGTGGTGTCGGAGCGGACGGTGATGCCCTCCGGGGGGATGCCGTCGCCCAGGGCGAGCCGTTCCCTCAGCTCGGTGCCGGCGGCCGTGACCGCCCAGGCCCAGGAGCGGGTGCCCATGGAGCCGCCGGCGATCATGGCCGGTCCGAAGTCGCTGTCGCCGATCCGCACCCGGACCCGCTCCGGTGCCACCTCCAGCGCGTCGGCGGCGACCAGGGTGAGCGCGGTGCGCGCTCCGGTCCCGATGTCCGCCGCGTTGATCCGCACGGTGAAGGAGCCGTCGGCCTCGGCCGTCAGGGACGCCGTGGACGGAGCGGCTCCCGCGCCGAAGGAGGCCGCCGCCGTGCCGGTGCCGAGCAGCCAGCGGCCCTCGCGCCGCAGGCCGGGGCGCGGGTCGCGGTCGGCCCAGCCGAACCGGCGGGCGCCCTCACGGAAGCAGGCGTGCAGATTGCGGCTGCCGAACGGCAAGCCGGAGACGGGGCCCCGCTCCGGCTCGTTACGGGCCCGCAGCTCGATCGGGTCGATGCCCAGCTTCTCGGCGAGTTCGTCGAAGGCCGACTCCAGCGCGAACGACCCCGGTGCCTCACCCGGCGCACGCATGAACGTCGGTGTCGGCACGTCGAGCCGTACGACCCGGTTGGCCGTGTGGTGGGCGTCCGCGTCGTACATCACGCGGGCCGGTCCGGCGGCCGGCTCGACGAACTCGTGGACGGTCGAGCTGAGGCACTGGGAGCGGTGCTCCAGCGCGCGCAGCCGTCCGTCGGGATCGGCGCCGAGCCGGACCCGCTGGGTGGTGGGGCTGCGGTAACCCGCCAGGGAGAACATCTGGCGCCGGGTCATGACCACCCGGACGGGGCGCTGGAGGACGGTCGCGGCCATGACCGCGGCGACCTGGTGCGCGCGGACGCCCTTGCTGCCGAAGCCGCCGCCGACGTGCTCGGAACGCACCCGCACCGAGGCGGGGTCGAGGGAGAACAGGTTGGCGAGTTCGCCCGCGACCCACATGGTGCCCTGGTTGGAGTCGACGACGTCGAGCCGGCCCGCGTCCCAGCGCACCGTCACCGCGTGGGGCTCCATCGGGTTGTGGTGTTCCTCGGGGGTGGTGTACTCGGCGTCCAGGACGACGGCGGACGCGGCGAGTTCGGCCTCCAGGTCGCCCTTCCCGGTGACCGCCGGGCCGAAGCCGCCCGCGTCGTACGCCTCCGGGTGCTCGGCGGCGAAGTCGATGTCGTGCGGCTCCTGCTCGTAGTGCACCACCAGCGCCTCGGCGGCCTCCCTGGCCTGCTCGGAGGTCTCGGCGACGACCAGCGCCACCGGCCAGCCCAGGTGCGGCACCCGGTCGTGTTGGAAGACGGTGATGGTCGGATCCGGTGTCATCCCCATGAGACCCGTGTAGTCGGTCGCCACGCGCGGGGCGTTCTCGTGGGTCAGGACGGCGAGCACGCCCGGCATCGCGAGCACGTCGGCGCTCTCGATCGCGCGGATCCGGCCGCGTGCCACGGTCGACAGCGCCAGCCAGCCGTGAACGAGTCCGGTGAACGGGACCTCCCCGGCGTAGCGGGCCGCTCCGGTGACCTTGTCGCGGCCCTCGACGCGGGTGTGCGCGGTGCCGACGGCGCCCTTGTGCGCCGTGGGGGCGGTGGTCATCGGGTGGCCTCCTCGGTGAGTTCGGACAGGACGGCCACCACGAGGTTGCGCATCAGCGTCACCTTGTATCCGTTGTGCGGCAGCGGCCGGGCTTCGGCCAGTTCGGCGTCGGCGGCGGCCGCGAAGGTCTCGGCGTCGGCCGGCGCCCCGGTCAGCACCCGCTCCGCCGCGTACGCCCGCCACGGCCGGGACGCGACCGCCCCGAAGGCCAGCCGCGCGTCCCGTACGACGCCGTCCCGGACGTCGAGCGCGGCGGCGACGGAGCCGATGGCGAAGGCGTATGAGGCGCGCTCGCGGACCTTGCGGTAGCGGGAGCGGGCGGCGACCGGGGCGGGCGGCAGGACGACGCCGGTGATCAGGGCGCCCGGTGGCAGGGCGGTCTCGAGGTGCGGGGTGTCTCCGACCGGAAGGTAGAAGTCGGCGAGCGGCGACTCGCCGGGGCCGTCGGCCGTTTCGTACGTCACGACGGCGTCGAAGGCGGCCAGCGCCACGCCCATGTCGGAGGGGTGGGTGGCGACACAGTGCCCGGAGGCGCCCAGGATCGCGTGGTTGTGGTGCTCACCCTCGATCGCGGGGCAGCCGCTGCCGGGGATCCGCTTGTTGCAGGGCTTGGTGACGTCGGCGAAGTAGCCGCAGCGGGTGCGCTGGAGGAGGTTGCCGCCGACGGTGGCCATGTTCCGCAGCTGCCCGGAGGCGCCGGCCAGGACCGCCTGGGTCAGCGCCGGGTAGCGGCGGCGGACGTCGGGGTGGGCGGCGAGGTCGCTGTTGGTGACGGTGGCGCCGATCCGCAGTCCGCCGTCCTCGGTCGACTCGATCCCGTCGAGCGGGAGTTCACGGACGTCGACCAGGCGGGCGGGCCGCTCCACGCCGGTCTTCATCAGGTCGACGAGGTTGGTGCCGCCGCCGAGGAAGCGGGCCTCGGGGTCGGCGCCGAGGAGGGCCACCGCGCCGGAGACGTCGTACGCCCGCTGGTAGTCGAACTCCTTCACGCCACGGCCTCCTTGGCCTTCGCTGTGCTGTCGGCGGCGGCGCGGGCGACGGCTTCGACGATCGACACGTAGGCGCCGCAGCGGCACAGGTTGCCGCTCATCCGCTCCCGGATCTCGTCGGCGCCGAGAGGGGGCGGGCCCGCCTCGGGACGGACGTCGTCGGTGACCGCGCTGGGCCAGCCCGCCGCATGCTCCTCGATGACCGCGATGGCGGAACAGATCTGGCCCGGGGTGCAGTAGCCGCACTGGAAGCCGTCCAGATCGAGGAACGCCTGCTGCACCGGGTGCAGTTCGTCCCCGTCGGCGACGCCCTCGATGGTGGTGATCTCGCGCCCCTCGGCCGCCACCGCCAACTGCAGACAGGAGACGTTGCGGCGGCCGTCGACCAGGACGGTGCAGGCACCGCACTGCCCCTGGTCGCAGCCCTTCTTGGTGCCGGTCATGTCGAGTCGCTCGCGCAGGGCGTCGAGCAGGGTGGTGCGGTGGTCGACGGAGAGCGTGTGCTTCTCGCCGTTGATGTTCAACGTGATGGCGCTGTACGTCGATGAGGTGGCTGGGGACATGATCAGCCTTCTTTCGCGTATCCGGGGCATGTCGAAGGGACTCGCTCCGGCAGGCGGTCGAATCGGGAATGCGGGACAGCTGGGGTGCCGGGGCCGGTCGTGCCGACGCTACGATGAAGCAACCGGACAGCTGTCCTCTCCGGGAAAACGTAACGGACAGTTGTCCGGTTAACAAGAACGGGTTTCGGCCACGGATCCCTGAGGAGGACGCGTGCGGCAGAAGAAGGACGCCTCTCTGCGCTCGGACGCCCAGCGGAACCGTGAACGGATCCTGGCGGTCGCGCTGATCGAGTTGACGCGCTCGGCGGACACACCGCTGAGCAGGATCGCCAGGAAGGCGTGCGTGGGACAGGGCACGTTCTACCGCCATTTCCCGAGCCGGGAGGCCCTCGTCCTGGAGGTCTACCGGCACGAGATGCAACAGGTCGCCGACTCCGCCGCCGAGTTGCTGGCCACCCGTGAACCCGACCGGGCGCTGCGCGAGTGGATGGACCACCTCGCCCGCTTCGCCATGACCAAGGCGGGCCTCGCGGACGCGATCCGCCAGGCCACCTGCGGCCCCGACCGCCCGGACAAGCCGGGTCACGGCCCGGTGGCCGAAGCCGCCGAGCTCCTGCTCCGCGCGGGCGAGAAAGCCGGAACCGTCCGCCCCGGAGTCACCCCGGACGACTTCTTCCTCGCGATAGCCGGCCTCTGGCAGATCGACCCCCAGGACTGGCAGGCGCGCGCCGCCCGCCTCCTCGACCTCGTGATGGACGGCCTGCGCACCAGGGCACCGCTCACCGGGACGTGAGTGCGCCGCCCGGTCCGGCCGGGCGGCGCACGGGCCGTGCCAGGGGTCGGCCTCCGTCAGAGCCGCGCCCCCACGTCCGCACCGTTCGCGGGCCGCAGGAAGGCCGAGGCCGGGATCGACCCGTCGGCCGCCCTGGCCCCGGTGATCGTGGCCGCGTCGGTGCTCGCGAAGGACCAGGTGCCGCCGAGGTTCCAGGAGTTGCCGCTGCCGCCGGAGTTCGAGCCCAGTGAGACGTTCGTGCCGTTGGCCACCGCGAGGTTCTTCGTGAGTGTGCCGTCGGCGTCGGCGAAGTCGAATCCGGTGCCCTTGTTGCGCCACGCCGTGCAGCGCTCGGCCACCAGCGCACCGGGGTTGGCGTTGTCGATGAACCCGCCGGCCGAGTTGTCCCACGCCATGCTGTTGCGCACGACGTGCGCCGCGGGCAGGTCCTCGTCACCGCCGCCGCCGAGCTTGAAGCCGTTGCCGTCACCCGTGTAGTCGGGCAGGTTCCAGCGGTTGTAGCCGTTCCCGTACGCGAGGCTCCCCTCGACCGTCACCGGGGAGAGGAACTCCCAGAAGTCCAGCCCGTCGTCGGCGTTGTTCCACAGCCGGGCGCCACGCACCACGTTGCCCGTCCCGGAGCCTTCCTTGATCGCCAGGCCGTCGGCGCTCTCGCCGTTCTTGCGCGGGTCCCGGTTGCCGTGGCTGTCCAGATTGATGAACTGGTTGGCGCTCGACGCGCCCTGGATGTGCACGCCGGACTCGTAGTTGTTCCGCGTGACCAGCCGCTCGAAGACATTGCCGCTGGTGTCCACGCCGAAGATCCCGTACGGCCCGTTGACGATCTCCAGCCCGCTCAGCCGCCAGTACTCCCCCTCGATGTGGATCGCGCCCCGCTGGGCCCGGGGGATGCTGGAACCCACCGCGCCGGGTGTGTACGGCATCCCCTCGCCGTCGATGACGACCCGCTCGCCGTTGTAGTTGCCCATCCTGATCGGCTGACTCGCCGTACCGCTCTTGAGCAGCTGGATATTCGCGGTGGGCGCGTAGGTTCCGCCCCGGATGAGGATCGAGTCGCCCGCCTGCGCCAGATCCACCGCGCGCTGGACGGTCCGCAGCGGGGCAGCCAGCGTGCCGGCGTTGCTGTCGCTGCCGTTGGTCGCCACATAGAGGCTGGTGGCGGCGTGCGCGGCGGGGGCGGACAGGGCGAGGAGTCCGCCGGCCAGGACGCTCAACAGGCCTACGCACGCGGTGAATCGCTGTGGACGCATGGTTCGTCTCCCGGGCAGCCGAAGGGAAAGCGCTTTCCATCTGGGAAGCTAGGGGCTTGTCCCGAGCACGTCAATATCCATGCACGTGATAGACGTTCTTACTCTTGAACGATCACCACCCCGGGGTCGAGTCGCCCGAGACGGCCTCGCGGGGGATGGGGCTGCGCCGGCCCGGCATCGCCGACTCGCTGCCGCCGCGCGCACAACAAGCCAGTCACGCACCCATCTTGACGCGTTAATGACAACGATGGCATGTTCACCTGGGAGCGCTCCCATCTCACCAGGGAAGGGACACACCATGCGCAAGCCCCGCCACTCCCCCTCACGGCACCTGCCGCTTCTCGGCCTTCTGACCACCCTGCTCCTCACCCTAGGTCCGACCCTCGCACCGCCCGCCGCAGCCGCGTCCGCGCCCGACATCGCGGCGGCTCCCGTGCGCATCATGCCGCTCGGCGACTCGATCACCGGCTCGCCCGGCTGCTGGCGGGCGGTGCTGTGGAACCGGCTGCGGAACGCCGGCCACACGGACATCGACTTCGTCGGCACGCTCGGCACGCAGGGCTGCGGGCAGGAGCACGACGGCGACAACGAAGGCCACGGCGGCGAGTTGGTGACCAACGTCGCCGACCAGAACCTGCTGCCCGCCCGGTTGGCCGCGACGCTTCCCGACATCGTTGTCATGCACTTCGGCACGAACGACGTGTGGAGCAGCATCGCCCCCGACCGCATCCTCGCCGCATACACCAAGCTGGTCGGGCAGCTGCGGGCCTCCAACCCGCACATGCGGATCCTCGTCGCGCAGCTCATCCCCATGAACCCCAGCAGCTGTGCGGGGTGCGCGCAGCGTGTCGTCGACTTCAACGCGCGGATCCCCGACTGGGCGCGGGCCACGAGCACCGGGGACTCGCCGGTGACCGTGGTCGACCAGTGGACGGGGTTCAGCACGGCGACCGACACGTACGACGGCGTGCATCCGAACGCCGCCGGCGACGACAGGATCGCCTCCCGCTGGTACCCGGCGCTGAGCGCGGTGCTGGACGCGTGGGTACCGGGCGACCCCGGTGATCCGGGTGGCGGGGAGCCCCTGTGCGGGGCGGTCTTCCGGGCCACCAACGTCTGGCAGGGCGGCTACCAGGGCGAGGTGACGGTGACCAACACGTCGGCGGCCACCGTGTCGGGGTGGACCGTGTCCGTCGCACCGGCGGACGGGGCCCGTCTCACCCAGGTCTGGAACGGGAGCTCCACCACGGCGGCCGACGGCACGGTCACCGTCACCAACGCCTCGTGGAACGGCACGCTCGCGCCGGGCGCGAGCGCCACGTTCGGGTTCGTCGCCACGACGTCCACGACGGCCGGGACGCCGTCGGCGAGCGTCGGTTGCACGGCGAGGGCCGCCACCTCGTGACGGACGGCGGGGTGCCGTCGTGTCCGCCGTCCGCACGGCGAGGACCGCCGCCCCAGGCCGTCGTCGTGCGACGACGGACCGACGGCCCCCTGCCCCGAACGCATCGGAACACCGCCCCATCACCCCCTCCCCACGCCCCCTCTTGGAGCCGCCATGAGATCCCGTAGGCGCACGCCCGCCCTCCCCCGCGCGGCACGCGCGGCACGGACAGCACGCACGGCACGCGCGGCACGGACAGCACGGACGGCACGCGCGGCCGCGCTCGCCGCAGCCCTCCTCGGCCTGCTCCTCCCTCTGTTCGCCTTCGGCGCGCCGGCGCACGCGGCACCCGCGGCGCCCGCCGGTTTCCGGATAGAGAACGGCCGGCTGTTGGAACGCTCGGGCAACGACTTCGTGATGCGCGGCGTGAACCACGCCCACACCTGGTATCCGAACCAGATCGGCTCGCTGGCCCACATCAAGGCCAAGGGCGCCAACACCGTGCGGGTGGTCCTCTCCAGCGGGGACCGGTGGACCCGTAACGACACGGCGGACGTGGCGAACGTCGTGGCGCAGTGCAAGCGGAACCGGCTCATCTGCGTTCTGGAGGTGCACGACACGACGGGTTACGGCGAGCAGAGCGGCGCGGTCACGCTCTCGCGCGCCGCCGACTACTGGATCGGTGTGCAGAGCGCGCTGACCGGCCAGGAGGACCACGTCATCGTCAACATCGGCAACGAGCCGTACGGCAACACCAACTACGCGAGCTGGACGGCCGACACCAAGGCGGCGATCCAGAAGCTGCGCACCGCCGGATTCGACCACACGATCATGGTCGACGCCCCCAACTGGGGCCAGGACTGGGCCTTCACGATGCGCGACAACGCGGCGTCGGTCTTCGCCGCCGATCCGGACGCCAACACGATCTTCTCCATCCACATGTACGGCGTCTTCGACACGGCGGCCGAGGTGAGCGATTACCTCAACCGGTTCGTCGCTGCCGAACTGCCCATCGTTGTAGGCGAGTTCGGGCACAACCACTCGGACGGCAACCCCGACGAGGACGCCATCCTCGCGACCGCGCAGCGCCTCGGCCTCGGTTACCTCGGCTGGTCCTGGAGCGGCAACGGCGGCGGTGTCGAGTACCTGGACATGGTGACGAACTTCGACCCGAACCAGCTCACCGGCTGGGGCCAACGCCTCTTCAACGGCGCGAACGGCATCGCCGCCACCGCCAAGGAGGCCGCCATCTACTCCTCCTCCGGCGGCGACACCACTCCCCCGAGCACGCCCGGCACCCCGACCGCCTCCGCGGTGACCTCCTCGTCGGCCACCCTGACCTGGACCGCCGCCACCGACGCGACCGGCGTGACGGGCTATGACGTGGTCCGCGTCAGCGGCACGACGGAGACCGCCGCGACGACCACGACCGGCACCTCCGCCACACTCACGGGTCTGACTCCCGCCACCTCGCACACCTTCGCCGTCTACGCGCGCGACGCGGCCGGCAACCGCTCTACGCGCTCGGGCACGGTGACCGTCACGACCGCCTCCGGCGGTTCTACGGCGGCCTGTGCCATCGGCTACCGGGTGACGGGCGAGTGGTCCGGCGGCTTCCAGGGCGAGATCGTCGTCCGCAACACGGGCACCTCGGCGATCAGCGGCTGGACCCTGCGCTGGACCTTCCCGGGCAGCCAGCGCGTCTCCAACCTGTGGGGCGGCACGGCGACCCAGTCCGGAGCGGACGTCACCGTCACGGCCGCCTCGTACACGGCGAACATCCCCGCGTCCGGCTCGGTCACCCTCGGCTTCACCGCGACGCGCGGCACCACGAACCCGGCCCCGACCGCGTTCACACTCAACGGGGCGGCCTGCACGTCGACTTGACCGCCTCGATCGCTCGCATCCCCCTGCTGCCTCAGCCCGGGCCCGGCCCGACCCCGCCCTTGAGCCGCTCCAGGTCGGACGGCCGGACCTGGATGGCCAGTACGGCGATCAGGGCGGCGATGACCGTGAAGACGGCGGCCATGACGAAGGCGGCCGAGACGCCTGCGGTGAGCACCTCGTGGGACCAGGGCGGCGGAAGCTGCCCGGTCTGTTCGAACCGCAGGCGCTCGGCCGGGGTCGCCTGCGACAGGAACTCCGGGACCTGTTTCTCCGCCTCGTTGCTGCTGGCCGTGCCGTACATCGTGACGAGGATGGAGAGGCCGAGCGAACCGCCGACCTGCTGGGTGGCGTTGAGGAGTCCGGAGGCGGCGCCGGTCTCGGGGGTGGGGACGTCGGAGAGCGCCATCAGGGTCAGCGAGACGAACTCCATGCCCATGCCCAGGCTGAAGACGAGCATCGGGCCGAGGACACTGCCGGCGTAGGTGGAGTTGACGTCCGTCAGGGTCAGCCAGGCGAGCCCGGCCGCGGACAGGATCGCGCCCCCCACCATGAACGGTTTGGGCCCGTACGTGGGCAGGAACTTCGAGGCCAGGCCGGCGCCGACCGCGATGACCGCGCTGACCGGCAGGAAGGCGAGGCCGGCCTGCAACGGGCTGAAGCCCAGCACGTTCTGCACGAAGAGCGTCAGGAAGAAGAACATGCCGAAGATCGCGGCGGCGAGACACAGCATGATGCCGTAGGTGCCCGCCCGGTTCCGGTCGCGGAACATGTGCAGCGGTGTGATCGGCTGCTTCGAACGCCGCTCGACCAGGATGAACAGGGCGAGAAAGGCGACGGCCCCGGCGAACGAGGCCACCGTGAGAGCGTCCCGCCAGCCTTCCTGCGCGGCCCGGATGAAGCCGTACACCAGGAGCACCATGCCCACGGTGGAGGTCAGCGCGCCGGTGATGTCGAAGTGCCCCGGGTGGCGTTCCGACTCCTTGATCCAGCGGGGCGTCGCCAGCACGATCAGCAGTCCGATCGGCACGTTGACGAAGAGCACCCACCGCCAGTTCAGCCACTCCACGAGGATGCCGCCCGCGAGCAGCCCGATCGCGCCGCCGCCCGCCGAGACCGCCGCGAACACCCCGAACGCCCTGTTGCGCTCCGGTCCTTCACGGAACGTCGTACTGATCAGCGCGAGGGACGTCGGGGACGCGATGGCACCGCCGACACCCTGGAGGGCGCGGGCGGCGAGGAGTTGGCCGGCGTTCTGCGCCAGACCGCCGAGCAGCGAGGCCAGCACGAACAGCAGCACACCGAACACGAACACCCGCCGCCGGCCGAGGATGTCCCCGGCCCGCCCGCCCAGCAGCAACAGCCCGCCGAAGGTCAGTGTGTACGCGTTGACCACCCAGGCGAGGCTCGTCGTCGAGAAGTCCAGCGACCGCTGGATGTCCGGCAGTGCGATGTTCACGATGGTGATGTCCAGCACCACCATCAACTGACACGACGCGATGACGAACAGCGCCATCGCACTCCCACCACCACCTGTTTCCCGGGTGGTGGTCCGCGCTGGGGAAGTCGGGTGTGGGTTGCTCATGGCAGATCGCAAAGGCAGGATTCGGTGAACGGTTCCGTCCACCGCCGCGTTCACTGTTCGACCGTACGCCGCCGCCCCGGCCCTCACCACTTGGGCAGCCGGTGCCGCCCGGCCGCGCTCAGTGCCCGCGGAACGCCTCCTTCAGCCACCACGACCCGTGGTCACGGGTGACCTTGGCGTCGGTCAGGAAAGGGGCGGCGCGGGGGCCGGTGAGCCAGTCGTCGAAGGCTGTCGAAAAACATGTGCGGGATCAGCGCGGGCGGCGTTACGATCCCCGCGATGACTACTCATTCCGTTGGCAGAATGGGGGTCCCGTCCGCGCAAGGTGAGTGCTGATGCTCACTCCCATCGCGAACGGGGATTCCCGGCTTTCCTTCTGGTCGCGCGTGCGCGAGTTCGCCGTGCCACCCTCCATGATCGAGACTGCGACCGCCCGCCGTGCCGTCGGCGACTGGGCCGGGGCGTGTGCCGCCGCAGGCTTCGACATCGACTTCGACATGCGTTCCCTGGCAGGCGGTCACGGCCAGGAGCTGGCGGCCCGAGTCCGCGCCGATCTACGGCATCTGGCTCCGGATCTGCTGCGCTGGCACATGCCGAGAATCGCTCCGGACGGGCTGCTGCGCCCGGGCCTGACCATCACACTGGCCCGGTACCCCGCGGCGGGGCGCGACGGCCCGCACGCCGTGCACCTCGTGGCCCGGACTCCACCCGCCTGGGCGGATGCCGGGCAGCGGATCGGCCTCGCGCTGTGGGACGGCTCCCGTTCCGAGGCCGGTGCCCGCGGGCATCCGCATCCGCGGCCCAGCCGTCGGTACCGGCTCGATCTGCATCGTCATCTGTGGGATGCCCGCAGGGCGGGTGAACTGCGGGTGCGTTCCGGAGCGGATCGGCCGGCCGCCGACGGGCCGCCTCCACCGTGCCCGGAACCGCAGGTGCCGCAGGTGCCGCAGGTGCCGCGGACGGAGATGCTGGGGACGGAGATGCTGGGGACGCTGGCGTCGGAGCGCGGTTGTGCCGTCGAGCGATGGGCGGACGAGGCGGCGACGGTGCTGCGCGCCGAGGGACGGTCCGCCGGATCCGTCCTCGTGCGGTGCGGCACCCGACGCCGAATCGTCCTGGACCTCGACCCGGGCCCGAGCCCGGGTGCGGGTGCGGGTGCGGGCGACCGCACGGGCATCGGCGACGGCGGCAACGGGCCACCCGCGCTGCGGATCAGGGCCGTGTCCGGCGACGTCGGTGCCACCGGCTCGCTGCCGGTCCTGCCCGACGCCGCGACCTGGGTGCTGCCCGATCTGGAGCTGATCCGTGCCGGCGCGATCGAGGTCGAGCGGCTGCATCCGCTGGTCGCGTCGGCGCTGGTGCCGGATCACGTACGGTCGGGACCGTCCGAGGCCGCGGACCGGGCGGAGCGAGCGCGGATCGTGGAGTGCCGGGGTGAGCGGCACCGGATCGGCCTGGTCGACGGGGTGCTGGTGGCACTGGACCATGACCCGGCCGAGCTCCGCCGGGAGGAGCTGCTGGTCGAACTGACCGGTACCCCGCTCCCCTGTCTGCGGGCCATCGACGAGGCACACCGTCGCCCGGACTGTCTGTCCGGAGTACGCGAACGGCTGGACCACGGGGACATCGCCGGTGCGCTGGCCGTCGTCGAAGGGCTCCTGGGCCCCGAGGCGGTGCTGCGCGACGGCCCTCTGCGGGACGAGCTGGAGTCGGCCGCGCGACGGCGGATCGCCTACGGCCTGTACCGGGCGGGCCTCGCCGATCCCGCCCCCGGCCGGGTCCGCTCCCACGTGGGCCGCCGCCCTTCCCGCCACCGCCGTCCCCGCGTGGCGACCTTCTTCTGACCGAGGACCCGGGCCGCACGCCGAAACACCGGGACGCTTTCAGCCCACTACACACCCAAGGTGATCAAACATGCCCACACGCACCCCCTCCGTCCTGCCCACCGTCTTCTCCGATACCGCCGCCTCCGACCACACCTCCCAACTCGACGTAGCCGGTGACCTGTTGAGCCTGCTGCGCACCACGACCACCGAACCGCGTCCCGACACACAGTTGGAGGCGCTGACCCTGGCCGTCGCCGCGGACCTGCCCGTACTGCTGTGGGGTGAGCCGGGGATCGGCAAGACCGCGGCGCTGACACAGCTCGCGGCCGCCCTGGATCTTCCGCTGACCACCGTGATCGCCAGCGTGCACGAGCCGTCCGACTTCTCCGGGCTGCCGATCGTGGGAGACGACCCGGCCGAGCAGGGTGTGCCGATGGCTCCGCCGGACTGGGCGGTGCGACTGGTACGGGCGGGCCGGGGACTGCTGTTCCTGGACGAACTGTCCACGGCGCCGCCCGCCGTTCAGGCCGCGCTGCTGCGGCTGGTGCTGGAGCGGCGGATCGGCGCGCTCCAACTGCCGCCCGGCGTAAGGATCGTGGCCGCCGCCAACCCCCGGTCCTCGGCGGCCGACGGCTGGGAGCTGAGCCCACCGCTGGCCAACCGGTTCGTGCACCTGCAGTGGACGCACGACCACGAGGTCGTCGTACGAGGTCTCGGGGGGACCTGGCCGCGGGCCACCCTGCCGCGGCTCGCGCCGGAGCGGCTGTCGGAGGCGGTGGTCTTCGCCCGACGCGCGGTGTGTGCGCTGCTGGCCGCGCGCCCCAAGCTCGTGCATCAGCTGCCCAGCAGCGAGACCCGTCGGGGCGGGCCGTGGCCGTCGCCCCGCAGCTGGGAGATGACCCTGCATCTGATCGCCTTCGCGACCGCCTCCGGTGTCTCGCGCGATGTGCTCTCCCTGCTGGTCAGGGGCACCGTCGGCGACGGCCCGGGGCTGGAGCTGCTGGCCAGTCTGGACCGGCTGGACCTCCCGGATCCCGAGGTGCTGCTCGCCGATCCGGCGGCGGCGGAACTGCCACAGCGAGGGGATCTGCGGCAGGCGGTGCTCGACGGGGTGGTGACGGCGGTCCGGGCGCGTCCGGAACGGGCCCGCTGGGACGCGGCCTGGGCGCTGCTCGTCCGGGCGCTGGAGACCGGGGCCCCGGACCTGGTGGTCGTCCCCGCGACCACCCTCGCCTCACTGCGCCGAGACGACTGGGACGTTCCGACGGCGATCGAGAACCTCGCCGGAGTGGTCACCCTGTCCCGGCGGGCGGACCAGGCGGCGGCCCGCGCCAGGACGGCGACGAAGGGCCGCCGATGAGCACGGGCGCGCGTGGGGACATGAACCCCGGAGCGAGGGCCGAAGTGAGCACCGACACGAACACCGGGACGAGCGCGAGCATGGGCAGCGGCAGCGGCACAGCGACGGCCGCGAGCAGCGGCGGCAGCAGCAGCGGCATCGGCATCGGCACGGCGACGACCTCGGGCACCGCCACGGCCACGGACACGGCCGGGGGCATGGGCACCGCCACGGCCACGGCCACGGGCACGGCCGGGGGCAGGGGCAGGGGCACCGCCACGGGCACGGCCGGGGGCAGGGGCAGGGCCAGGGGCACCGACGGGAGTCCCGTCGCCATCGGCGCCCAGAGCCTCGACCTCGACAAACTCTTCACCGCCCGGTTGCAGGCGGCGCGGGCCCGTCCCTACCTGGCGACGGCGTTGTTCGCGCTGCACACCGTCGAGTCTCGGCACGTGCCCACGATGGCCGTGGACCGGCACTGGCGGTGTTACGTCTCCCCGGCCTTCGTGGACCGTACGCCGGTGGAGGAGCTGGCCGGCGTATGGGTGCACGAGGTGTCGCACCTGCTGCGCGACCATCACGGGCGCAGCGACCGGGTCGCCAGGGAGCGTGAGCTGACCGGCCCCGGGGAGCGGCTGCGGATGAACATCGCCGCCGACTGCGAGATCAACGACGACGTGTTCGGCGACGGGTTGGTCAAGCCCGAGGGGGTCGTCGATCCGGCGTTCCTGAGGCTGCCGGAGGGACAGCTGATGGAGGACTATCTGCGCCAGTTCCAACTCGGGCCGCGCACGCTGGAGTTGGCGTGGCTGGACTGTGGCAGCGGCGCCGACGGCCTGGAGCGGGAATGGGAGCTGGGGCCGGACGGGGCGCACGGCCTGAGCGACCAGGAACGGGACGCGGTCCGGTTCCGGGTGGCGCAGGGCATCACCGGCCGTCCGGGGTCCGCGCCCGAGGGCTGGCGGCGCTGGGCGGAGGAGGCCTTCCATCCGCCGCAGCCGTGGCGGGCGTTGCTGGGCGCCGCGGTCCGGTCGGCGGCCTCCGCGCCCGGCGCGGGCGAGGACTACAGCTACGGCCGGCCGTCACGGCGTTCGGCCGGTGTGCCGGGAACCGTGCTGCCGAGTCTGCGGCGCCGCCCGCCCCATGTCTCCGTGATCATCGACACCTCCGGGTCGGTCAGTGACGCGGAACTGGGCAGCGCCCTCCTGGAGGTCGCCGCGATCTCCCGTGCCGTCGGCGGCCGACGTGATCTCGTCACCGTCGTACCGTGCGACGCGGCGGCCCGGATCGCCCACCCGCTGTGCCGGGCCGAGGGCATCCCCCTGCTGGGCGGCGGCGGTACGAACCTCCGCGCCGGCTTCGCCAAGGCGCTCCGCAGCCACCCCAGGCCCGACGTCATCGTGGCCCTCACCGACGGACAGACCCCCTGGCCCAGCACCCGGCCACCGTGCCGGACGGTGGTCGGCCTGTTCCCCCGGCATCGCCGGCACACCTCGTGGGACGAGGACGACCCCGACTACGTACCGGACTCACCGCCCGAGTGGGCCCGTGTGGTCGAGATCGGGTAGGCCCGTGGGCACCGCCGGAAATCATTGGACGCCCCCACGAAGGCCCTGCTGACATGGGCGGATGAGCGACTTCTGGACAGGTGAGCGGGTACGGCTGCGCGGGATCGAGCCCGAGGACTGGCAGGCGTTCATGCGGATCGACGGGCACTCGGGACACCAACGGTCGGTGGACGCGCTCTTTCCGCCGCGTTCCGCGGAGGGCTACCGCCGCTGGGCGGCGGAACAGGCCGTCGCCCAGCCGGACGGGGACGTCTTCCGGCTGGCGATCGAGGCGTTGGACAGTGGTGAGCTGGTCGGGGCCGTCTCGACGCACGACACCGAGCCGCGCGACGGCAGGTTCGCGTACGGCATCGGGGTCGGCGGCGACCATCAGCGACGCGGGTACGCGTCCGAGGCGGTGGTGCTGCTGTTGCGCTTCATGTTCGGCGAGCGGCGCCATCACAAGTGCGAGACGGGCGTGTACGCCTACAACGAGGCGTCGCTCGCGCTGCACCGGAGGCTCGGCTTCGTCGAGGAGGGCAGGCGGCGCGACCATAAGTTCTTCGCCGGACGCCATCACGACCTGGTGCTCTTCGGGATGACCGCACCGGAGTTCGCGGCGCGACACCCGTTCGGCGAACTCTGACCGACACCACTCCCGCATCCCCGTCACCCCCTCCCCATGACAATGAAAACGATTATCGATAAGGTGCACATGCCAAGCCGGGCACCTCCTTGTCGAGGTGTCGCCGGGCTGCCGTGACGCCTGAACGCACCGCACGAAAAGGGGAGCTGTGGCTCATCTGTTGGTGGTCGAGAGCTGGGTCGGATCGATGAGCAGGCTGCTCCCACGGGCCATCCGGGAGGGCGGGCACGAGTTCACGTTCCTCACCCGCGACCTGCACCACTACCTGCGCTCCGCCCCCGAGGGCACGGCCCATCCGCTGCTCGGCGCGCGGAACGTGGTCACGGCCGACACCAACGACATCGACACCCTCCTGCCGGAGGCGGAACGCCTGCACGCGGTGTTCGGCTTCGACGGGGTGATCTCGTCCTGCGACTACTACCTGCCGACAGTGGCCCGGATCGCCGGCCACCTCGGACTCCCCGGGCCGGGCCCGGAGGCCGTCGCGAACGCCTGCCGCAAGGACGCCACCCGCCGGGTCCTCGCCGACTCCGGCGTGCCCGGCCCCCGTTTCGCCCTCCACGAGGAGTGGGCCGATGTCGCCCGAGCGGCACGGGAGATCGGCTATCCGCTGGTCGTGAAGCCCGTCGACCTGTGCGCGGGCATGTACGTACGGCGCGTGGACAACGAGACCGAACTCGCGGATGCGGTAAGGCTGTTGGCCGACTTCCCGCTGAACGCGCGCGGACAGCGGCGGGTGCCCACCGTCCTCCTCGAAGAGCTGCTGAGCGGGCCCGAGGTGAGCGTGGAGACCGTGTCGTACGCGGGGGCCGTGCACGTCGTGGGAGTGACCGACAAGAGCATCGGCGGGGCGCCCGCGTTCATCGAGACCGGGCACATGTTCCCCGCCGCCCTGTCCGGTGCCGACGCCGATGCCGCCGAGCAGACCGCGCTGGGCGCGCTCAAGGCGCTCGGTCTCACCGACGGCGTCGTGGCGCACACCGAGATCAAGCTGACCCCGGCCGGTCCGCGCGTGGTCGAGGTGAACCCCCGGCCCGCCGGGAACCGCATCACCGAGCTGATCCGCCATGTCACCGGCATCGACCTCGCCGCGGCCGCCGTGGAGGTCGCCCTCGGCCGCGAGCCCGATCTGCGGCACCGGGAGACCGGGCTGCGCAGCGCCGCCGTCGGCTTCCTCGTACCGGAGAGGTCGGGCACGCTCGAAGCACTGGACGGCGATCGACTCGTCGATGTCGCAGGGGTGTTGGAGGTGCAGCTCGCCGAGCCGGGAAGGCAGGTCAAGGCGGCCGGCAGCAACAACGAGTATCTCGGCCACGTCATGGTGGGCGACCCGGCCGGGCCGGGCGCGCGCGGACAGGTCGAGGCGCTGTTGGGCGAGTTGAGCTCCGGCCTGGTGATCCGGTGACCGCCCTCGCTCCGGTGGCCGGCGCGGCCACCTACGAGGAGTTGGTGGAGCGTGCAAGATCCGGCCGGCTCGGCCCGGATCCCGGGACGCTGCGCATCGCCGTGGCGTTCGTGACACGGCAGGCCGTGCGGCACGACGGGCGCGGCACGGGTTATCGCAACGAGGTGCTCAGTCTGCGTCTCGCCGGGGCCGTGGGGTCCTGCGCGGTCGAACCCGGTGCCCTGCCGGACGCGGCGATCGACGAGTGCGTCGGCACCGATGTGGCCCGGCTCCTGGAGCATCCGTCGCTCCCGGTGCGGGTGGCCGCGCTGGACGCCTATCTGATGCATGTCGACCCGCACACACCGGAGAACGGGGCACGGCCCTTCCCGCTGCCGGGCGGCACGTCGCTGGAGAAGTCGAGGGCGCGGGCGCGGGCCGTCGTCGAGCTGCTCGATCTATCGCCGGGCGCGAACGTACTGGTGGTCGGCGTCGTCAACTCCCTGCTGGAGGCGCTGCGTTCACGCGGGCTCCGCTATGTGCCGTGCGATCTCAAGGGCGGGGTCACGGAGTGGGGCGAGAAGGTCGTCACCGACGCGCTCGGCGCGGCCGACCGCTGTGACGCGCTCCTGGCCTCCGGGATGACGTTGAGCAACGGCAGCTTCGAACCATTGCGGCGGCACGCGCTGGCGTACGGCAAGCAGTTGGTGATGTTCGCGCAGACGGGCAGCGCGGTGCTTCCCCGGTTCCTCGGTCACGGGGTGAGCGCGGTGTGCGCGGAGCCGTATCCCTTCTTCTGGCTGGACGCGGGCGCGGGCACACTGCACCGCTACCGCCTGAACGGAGCGGACGCCGGTTCGGGTTCGTCTCCCGATTCGGGTCCTGATTCGGGTCCTGATTCGGGAGGCGGCCAGTGACCGCGCCGACCGCCCTGCGTGCCGTCGCACGCCCGGAGTTGCTGTCCCTGGTCGGACGGACGCCGCTGGCGCGCATCACCGCCGATCTGCCCGGTCCGCAGCCGGGGTTCTGGGCCAAGCTGGAAGGGCTCGCGGCGGGCGGTATGAAGGCACGGGCCGCCGTGTCCATGTTGCTGGGTGCCCGCGAACGCGGTGAACTGCGGCCCGGCGCTCCGGTGGTGGAGTCGACGTCCGGCACGTTGGGCATCGGGCTGGCGTTCGCGGGGCAGGCGCTCGGCCATCCCGTCGTGCTGGTCGGAGACAGTGAACTGGAGCCGTCCATGCGGCAGTTGCTGCGCTCCCACGGTGTACGGCTGGAGCTGGTGGACCGTCCGGCGGCCCTGGGCGGCTGGCAGGCGGCACGCCTCGCGCGGCTGCGGGAGCTGCTCGCCGTGCTGCCGGGCGCGTACTGGCCCGACCAGTACAACAACCCCGACAACACCGCCGGTTACGCCTCGCTCGCCGCCGAACTCGCGGTCCAGCTGGACCACTTGGACGTCCTGGTGTGCAGCGTCGGCACCGGCGGCCACAGCGCGGGCATCATCGGCCCGCTGCAGCGGCACTGGCCGGCGCTGCGCCTCGTCGGCGTCGACTCCACCGGTTCGACGATCTTCGGCCAGCCGGCCCGGCCGAGGCTGATGCGCGGCCTGGGCAGCAGCATCCACCCGCGCAACGTCGCCTACGACGCCTTCGACGAGGTGCACTGGGTCGGCCCGGCGGAGGCCGTCGACAGCTGTCGACGCCTCGCGCGGGGCAGCTTCGTCAGCGGTGGCTGGAGCACCGGCGCGGTCGCGCTCGTCGCCGCCTGGGCGGCCCGCGTCCACCCGGGCGCCGTCGTCGCCACCGTCTTCCCGGACGGCCCGCACCGCTACCTCGGCAGCGTCTACGACGACGACTTCGCCGCCGCCCACGGCCTCGACCCGGCCTCCGCCGCCACCCGCCCCGTCGAGATCCCCCATCCCGGAGCGGCCGAGGCCGTCGGCTGGGTCCGGTGCGGCAGGGTCGCCGACCCGCTCAAGGCCCCCCGTTCGGAAGAGAGACTGTGAAGGTCACCCAGCGCACCGTACGCCTCGAACTCGCCGAGCCGTTGCGCATCTCCCGCTCCACCATGTCCGCGCGTGACGCCGTGTGGTTGACCGTCGAGGACGACGACGGGGCGCACGGCCACGGTGAGGCCGTCACCAGCGTCTACTACGGCCTCGACGCCGACGCCCTGGAGCGGCTGTTCACGGACGTCGCCACGGACCTCGCGCGCTTCCGCGATCCGGAGAGCGCGCTGGAGGCCCTGCGGGGCGGCGAGTCGGCCGGGGCGAGCGCTCCTGCGGCCGTCGGCCGGGCGACCGCCGTCCCTCCGGCCGTCACCGCCGCCGTCGAGGCCGCGCTGCTCGACCTCGTCGGAAAGCGGGCGGGCAGCCCCGTGCACCGGCTCCTCGGCGCGCCGGTCGCGCCGACGGCCGCGACCGCCCGGACCATCGGCATCACCTCGCCGACGCGTGCCGCGGCACAGGCGCGTCGGCTCGCCGCGAGCGGCTTCGAGGTCCTCAAGGTGAAGGCCGGAGCCCCGGACCCCGAGGACGACGTCGAGCGCGTACGGGTCGTCCGTGACGCCGCTCCCCGTGCCCGGCTGCTCCTCGACCCCAACGGTGCCTGGACACCGGCGCAGGCCGAGGCCCTGCTACCGCGTTTCGCGGAACTCGGGGTGGAGGCCGTCGAACAGCCCCTCGCCCCCGGCGATCCGGACGCCCTCGCGGCCCTCGCGGAGCGCTCGCCGCTTCCCGTCGTCGCCGACGAGGACGCCGTGGGGCTGGAGGACGTACGGCGGCTGGCGGGGCGGGTGCACGGCGTCAACGTCAAGCTCGCCAAGTGCGGGGGCGTCCACGCCGCGCTCCGGATCGCCCGGCTGATCGAGGGCAGCGGCACCGAGCTGATGCTCGGGTGCCTCACCGCCAGCAGCCTCGGACTCGCGCCCGCCGTCCATCTCGCCGACCGGGCCCGCTGGGTGGACCTCGACGGACATCTCCTGCTCGCCGACGACCCGTGGACCGGCATCGGGGGCACCGACGGGTTTGTACAAACAAGTGCCCTTCCGGGGCTGGGAGTTCGGCTCCGCGAGTCCAAGGAGACCGAGAGGACTGAGAGGACCGAGAGGACCGGGGAGACGGCAGAGACGGCGGAGACGGCGGAGACGGCAATGACCGGGAAGGCGGGGGAGATACGTCGTGCAGACATGGCATGAGATACGCCGCTTCCCGTTCGCGGTCCGCCTCCTGCTGGTCAACCAGCTCGGCGTCAACATCGGCTTCTACCTCCTGATCCCCTACCTCGCCACGCACCTCACCGAGAACCTGGGTATGTCGGCGGCCGTGGTCGGCATCGTCCTGGGCGTCCGCAACCTGAGCCAGCAGGGCCTGTTCATCATCGGCGGTTCCGCCTCGGACCGGCTCGGCGCGCGGGGCGTGATCATCGCCGGGTGTGCGCTGCGGACCGTCGGGTTCGGGCTGTTCGCGCTCGGCGACGGGCTGCCGGTGCTGCTCGCCGCGTCGGTGCTCAGCGGGCTCGCCGGGGCGCTGTTCAACCCGGCGGTGCGGGCCTATCTGGCGCAGGATGCCGGGGAGCGCAAGGCGGAGGCGTTCGCGCTGTTCAACGTCTTCGCGACGACCGGTGCGCTGATCGGTCCGCTGCTGGGGAGCGTGCTCCTGCTCGTGGACTTCCGTACGTCCGCGCTCACCGCCGCCGGGATCTTCGCGGTCCTCACCGTCGCGCAGGCCCTCGTCCTGCCCGCGCGGAAGGCCGAGCCGAGCGGCGGCGGTGTCCTCGGGGACTGGCGGGAGGTTCTCGGGAACCGGGCCTTCCTGGCGTTCGCGCTCGCCATGGTCGGCATGTTCACCCTGGAGAACCAGCTGTATCTGCTGCTGCCGGCCGGGGCCCGGGAGGCCACGGGCTGGGACGGCGCCGCCGGTCTCGTCTTCCTCGTCGGCACGCTCGCCAACCTCGCGCTTCAGCTGCGCATCACCAGATCGCTCAAGTCGCTTGGCGACAGGGCTCGTTGGATCGGTGTGGGGCTCGCCGTGACGGGCCTGGCGTTCCTGCCGCCGGCGGTGGGGGCGGGACTCGGCACCTCCGGGTGGCCGGCCGCCGCACTGGTCCTGCTCGGCGCACTGCTCCTCTACCTCGGCCTCATGGTCGCCTCGCCCTTCGTGATGGAGCTGATCCCGCGTTTCGGGCGGCCCGAGCTGACCGGCACGTACTTCGGGATCTTCTACGTCGTCTCGGGCGTCGCCGCGGCCATCGGCAACACCGCCGTCGGGTGGGCCATGGACGCCGGGGAGCGCGGCGGACACGCGTGGCTGGCCTGGGTGAGCTGCGCCCTGTTCGGGCTGGTCTCGGCGGCCGGCGTCGGCTGGCTCCACCGGCTGGGAGCACTGCCCGCGCCCCCGGCCCCGGCCGCCGCCCCGCCGGCCTCCGAAAGGAGCAACGCGTGACCGGCCGAGCGACCGACGAGGTGACGGCCGGAGTGAGCGACCGAGCGACCGACGAGGTGAGCGACCGGACGACCGGCGAAGCGACGGCCGAAGCACCCGCCACGAGGACGGACAGAGGTACCGGACGACCGACCGGCGCGGCGACGGCCAGGTCTCGGGGTCGCGCGACCGGCCCCGTGCCGGGCCGTAATCTCCTCACCGACAACCCCGAGCTGTACGAGGCCCGCTTCCCCGATCCCGAGCGGCTGGCCGGGCGCTGGGCCGAGGACTGTCTGCGGCGCCACGGCGGCGGACCAAGGATCCTGGACGTGGGCTGCGGCACCGGTCGCGACGCCGCCCACCTGCACGGCGTCGGCCGTACGGTGACCGGCGCCGACCTCTCCGAGGCGATGCTCGCCCATGCCCGTGCCCGGCACCCCGGTCCCACGTACGTGCGGGCCGATCTGCACGGCTTCGATCTGGGCCGGGCAGCCTTCGACGCGGTCGTCTGCCTGGACAGCTCGCTCCTGTACTGCCACACCAACACCCAGCTCGACGGCTTCCTCGCCTCCTGTCGCCGGGCACTCGCACCCGGCGGGCTGCTGGTCGCCGAGATGCGCAACGGCGCCTACTTCCTGGGCCGTACCGACCTCCTCGACACCCCGACCGTCAACGCCTTCACCTGGCAGGGCACCGCCCACCGGTCCACCACCACGCTCACCGTGGACCGCGCCGCCCAGCTCCTGCGCCGTATCCGCGTCTGGACCTCGGACGACGGCGCACCGCCCGCCGAACAGCGGTCCGCCTGGCGGCTGTTGTTCCCTCAGGAACTGCGTCATGTCCTGGCCGGGCACGGTTTCGAGGTGCTCGAACTCCACGACGGTCCGGGCCCGCGCACAGAACCACCCTGGCGGGAGGGGCAGTTGCCCGGCCGTACGGCGGACGCGGACCGGCTGCATGTCGTCGCCCGCCTCGGCATCGGCACTCGCTCCCTCTGACACCCGCCCCACTCCACCGCACCGCTCACCTCACCTCACCTCACCGCACTTCACCTCACCCAAGGAACTTTCATGCACGACGAACTTTTCCCCGGCCTGCGCCGACGCGGCTTCCTCGCCGCCACAGGTGCCGTCACGCTCGGTGCGCTCGCCCTGACCGGGTGCGGCGAGAGCGGCGGTACGGATACCCAGGCGGCCGACGGCGACGGCAAGCCGAAGCGCGGCGGGCGGCTGCGGGCCGCGTTCGCGGGCGGCGGTGCCGGCGAGACGCTCGATCCCCACCTGGCCAATCTGTTCGCCGACGTCGCCAGAGCCAAGGCGCTGTTCGACAAGCTCGCCGACTACGGGGCCGACCTGTCCGCGCAGCCGCGCCTCGCCGCGAAGTGGGAGTCGAACAAGGCCCTGGACCGCTGGCAGGTCACCCTGCGCGAGGCCACCTTCCACGACGGCAGGCCGGTCACCGCGAAGGACGTGCTGTACAGCTACCGCCGTATCGCCGACCCCGAGAAGGCCTTCCGCGCCAAGGCTTCCCTGGAACCCATCGACCTGGACGCCAGCCGGGCCACCGGTGAGCGGGGCATCGAGTTCGTACTGAAGCGGCCGACCGCCGAATTCCCCAATGTACTGGCGGCGTTCGGCGCGTACATCGTGCCGGAGAACGCCGGGAAGAACGCCACCGACTTCGACAAGAAGCCTGTCGGCTCCGGTCCCTTCCGCTTCGTGTCGTTCTCCCCCGGCCGCTCGGCCGTCCTCCGCCGTTACGACGCCTACTGGGAGGGCGCCCCGCACCTCGACGAACTCGAATTCGTCGTCGCCAACGAGGAGTCCGCCCGTGTCAACGCGCTCCTCGGTGGCCAGGTCGAGTACGCCCATGAGCTGAACCCCACCACCGCCCGTGCCCATGAGGGCAAGGGGCAGATCGAGATCGTCCGGCTGCGCAACAGCGCCATGCAGGCGTTCTGTATGAAGACGGACCGGGCGCCCTTCGACGACAAGCGGGTGCGGGAGGCGTTCTTCCTGATCGCCGACCGTCAGGAACTCGTCGACGGGGCACTCTCCGGCGCCGGCGTGGTCGGCAACGACCTGTTCGGCAAGGGCTACGAGTACTACGCCGCCGACCTCCCGCAGCGCGAGCAGGACCTCGACCGGGCCCGGGCCCTGCTGAAGCAGGCCGGTGCCGAGAAGCTGAAGGTCTCGCTGGACACCTCGGCCGTGGCAGCCGGGTTCATCGAGGCGGCCGGCATCTTCCGGGACCAGGCCGCGAAGGCGGGCGTCACCATCGACGTGAGGACGGGCAGCAAGGACTCGTACTGGAGCGACATCCTCGACTCCGGCACCCTCGCCTGTTACCGCTCCGGCGCCATGCCCATCGAGGCGCACCTCTCGCAGCGGCTGCTCACCGACTCCACCACCAACGCCACCAAGTGGCGGCACAAGGACTTCGACGCGCTGTACCAGCAGGCACAGTCGACGCGGGACAAGACCGAGCGGGCCGCCGTCTACGAGCGGATGCAGCGTCGGCTGTACGCCGAGGGCGGCTTCCTGATCTGGGGGTTCGCCGACTGGATCATCGGAACGGCCAAGATGGTGAAGGGAGTTGAGGCCAAGGCGCCCGCCAACACGCTCGACTGGGCACGCTTCGACAAGGTGTGGCTGGCGTGAGCGGAGGCGGTCTTCGCTCCTTCGTCGCCCGGCGGCTGCTCCTCGGCGTGGCGCAGACCGTAGCCGTCGTGCTGCTGGTCTTCGCGCTCACCGAGGCGCTGCCGGGCGACGCCGCCGTCGCCCTCGCCGGCGACCAGCCCGACCCGGCGCGCATCGCCGCCATCCGCGAGTCCATGCACCTCGACCGGCCGGTGCACGAGCGGCTGGCCGACTGGGCGCTGGGCCTGCCGCACGGAGACTTCGGCACCTCCCTGACCTCCGGCCGCCCGGTCGGCCGGTACATCGCCGACGGCTTCGGGCCGACCCTGCTGCTGGCCGCGCTCACCGTGGCCCTGCTCGTGCCGATCGGCTTCGGCCTCGGCGTACTGGCCGCCCGCCACGAGGGCGGACTCGTCGACCGGCTGATCAGCTCCCTGACACTCGCCGTGTACGCGGTCCCCGAGTTCGCCCTCGGTGTGCTGCTGGTGACCGTGTTCGCGCTGAAGCTGGGCTGGCTGCCGCCGACCGCCGTCGGCTACGGCACCGACCTGCTCGCCCACCCGGCCGCGCTCGTCCTGCCCGTCCTGGTCCTGCTCTCCCGGCCGGTCTGCTCCCTCGTCCGCCTGGTCCGCGCGGGCATGGTCGACGCCCTCGCCTCCCCGTACGTCGCCCACGCCCGCCGGTACGGCGTCCCGGGCGCCCGCGTCCGCTACGCCCACGCCCTGCCGAACGCCCTCGCCCCGGCCGCGCAGCAACTCGCCCGCACCGTCGACTGGTTGCTGTGCGGCGTCATCGTCGTGGAGGCCCTCTACGTGATCCCCGGTCTCGGCACCGTCCTCCTCAACGCCGTAGCCGAACGCGACGTGCCCGTCGTCCAGGGCCTGGCCGTGGTCTTCGGCGTCCTGACCGTCGTCCTCAATCTGGGCGCGGACGTGGTGGCCCGGCGGCTAGCACCCCGGGCGGGGGTGGCGGCGTGACGGCGGGCGCGGACATCAGCGCGGCCGACACGGGCCCCGTCTCCCCTTCCCGGCGGCGGCGTACGGGCCGTTTCGCGCTCGGCGTCACGATCATCGCCGTACCTCTCCTCCTCGCCCTCCTGGGACCGGTGTTCGCGGGTGAGCCGGGGGCGCGGTCCGCTTCCTTCACGCTCGGCGACGGGCACTGGCTCGGCACGGACTTCGTGGGCCGGGACGTATGGCGGCAGGTGCTGCACGGCGGCCGACCGGTCGTCCTGACCGCGCTCGGCGCCGGTGTCCTGGCCTACCTCGTCGCGCTACCTGTGGGTCTGTTCGCCGCGCTGACGCACCGGCGCTGGCTGGAGGAACTTCTGATGCGGCCCCTGGACGTGCTGATCGCGATCCCGTCGCTGCTGCTGATCCTGCTGGTCGCCTCCGTGTTCACCCCGGGAGCCATGGGCATCGCCCTCCTCGTGGCGCTGGTCAACGTGCCGGACGCGGCCCGCCTCGTGCGCGCCGCCGCCACGGAGGCCGCCGCCCGTCCGGTCGTCGAGGCGCTCCGTCTGCAGGGCGAGAGCTGGTGGCGTACGGCCGTCGGCTACGTCGGCCGCTCCATCCTGCGCACCCTCGGCGCCGACGCCGGCACCCGGCTGACCGGTGTGCTGTACCTGGTCGCCACGGCCGCGTTCCTCGGGGTCGGGGTGGCCCCGGACGCCGCCGACTGGGCGGTGATGGTCGACCGCAACCGCACGGGTCTGTTCGTGCAGCCGTGGGCCGTGGTCGTACCCGCCCTGCTGATCGTCGCCCTGACCACGGGCACGAATCTCCTCTTCGACGCCGCGCTGGAGAAGCCCGGCGGACGCGACGGGAACGGCCGGCGCGGCGAGCGCCGGGTACGGAAGGAACGACGGTCGTGAAGCGGTTCGACGACGAGACCGGCCCGGCCGCCCCGGCACCCCTGGCACCTCTGGCCGAGATCACGGATCTACGGGTAGAGGTGGGCGGCCGGGCGATCGTCGAGGCAGTGAGTCTGCGGGTGCTGCCCGGCAGGATCACCGCACTGGTGGGTGCCTCGGGGAGCGGGAAGACGACCACGGGGCTGGCCCTCCTCGGTGAGTTCCCGGCGGGCGCACGCGTCACCGGTGACGTCCGCGTGACGGCGGCCGACGGCCTCGTCGGATACGTGCCCCAGCATCCGGCGGCCGTCCTCAATCCCGCCCGCCGGATCACCGCCCTCCTGAACGACATCGCCCACGCGCGGGTACGTCACCTGCCCCGTGGCGCCCGCCGAGCAGCGATGCGGGAACGCGTCCTGCACGCCCTGACCGATGCCCAACTCCCCTCCCCCGCGACCCTGTTGCGCCGCTATCCGCACCAGCTCTCCGGCGGCCAGCAGCAACGTGTCGTCCTCGCCCAGGCCCTCCTGCTCGGTGCCCGGGTCATCGTCGCCGACGAGCCCACCACCGGCCAGGACGCGCTGACCAAGAGCCTCATCGTCGAGCAACTGGCGGCGGTCGCGGCTCAGGGCATCGCGGTCGTCCTGCTCAGCCACGACCTCGACGTCGTCCGCGCGCTCTCCGACGAGGTCCACGTCATGCGAGCGGGGCGCGTCGTGGAGTCGGGCCCGACATCGCGGGTGTGGTCGGCACCCCGACACGAGTGGACCCGCCAACTCCTCGCCGCGCAGCTGTCGTTCACGGGGACGGCCGGGGGCGCGGAAACAGGGCCGGGAGCGGGCGCGGAAACGGGGTCACCCGGAGGGACGGGGTCACCCGGAAGGACAGGGTCGGGCGACCGGAGCGGATCGGCGGCCGGGCGAGCCGCACGCCCCGTGGTGCGCGTCCGCGACCTCATCGCCCGCCATCGCGACGGATCACGCGGCACGTCGGTGACCGTGCGAGTGCCCGAACTCGCCCTGTACGCAGGCGAATCGATGGCCGTCGTCGGCCGTTCGGGCAGCGGCAAGACCACGCTCGCCCGCTGTCTCGCCGGGCTCCATCGCGATCACGACGGCGCGATCCTCCTCGATGGCAGCCCCCTGCCGCACAGCCTGCGCGACCGCGGCCGGGGGCAGTTGGCGGCGGTCCAGTACGTATTCCAGGACGCCCGCGCCGCCTTCGACGAGCACCGCCCGGTTCTGAGCCAGGTCGCCCGTACGGCGGTTCGGCTGCGCGGCGTCGACGCCCGTACCGCCGAGACCGAGGCCCTGACCACCCTCCTTCGTCTGGGCCTCCCCCAGGAACTGGCCCACCGCCGCCCCACCCGGCTCTCCGGCGGCGAACTGCAGCGCGCCGCCCTGGCCCGCGCCCTCCTCGCCCACCCCCGCGTCCTGATCTGCGACGAGATCACCTCGGGCCTCGACACGGTCACCCGGCGCGGCATCCTCGACGTCCTCACGGGTCTGCTGGGCGACGGCGACGACGGCAGTCACAGTGGCGGACCGGTAGAGGGAGAGGGCCCGGCCCTGGTGCTGATCACCCACGACCTGGACACCGCTGCCGTCGCCCACCGCATCGCGGTCATGGATGCCGGGGAACTGGTCGAACAGGGACCCGCCGAAAGGGTTCTCACAGCGCCGCAACACGCCTTCACCGCCTCGCTCATCGCCACGACGACACGGGCAGCCCGTCCCACGATCTCTCCGCATGCGGACGTGTGACACAGGCAGCGGTATGACGAGCGCGAACCGATCGCACACGCGGCGCTCTTGGCGGGTCGGAGACGTATCGGTACGTGAGTACGCGCGTCAAGCCGACCGGCATCGGCCTCGAGAAAGTTGTGGTGGGTGTCGTCGTCCGGCCATCCGACCGGGGTCAGGGCTCGCCATTCGCCCGTGCGTACGGCGGCGGCAGCCGACAGCACGTGGCCGCCGGGGTCGACGACGTAGTTCCGTACGCAGTACGGGGATCCGGCGATGTCCGCCTCCGTGAGGTCGGGCAGGGCCGCGCGGAACGACGGCCATCAGGTTCTCGTCGCGCAGGGCGATACGCCGGCCGGGCTGCGTTCCCACACCGTTTCTAGGGACTGAGCGGGAGTGAGTCCTGTTGCCAGGTCTCATGCTCGGCCGAACGCCCCGGACGGTGTTGGGCGTTCTGGTCGCCCGCGTTCACTCCGCAACCGGGCAGCACGGATCGTGTCCGTGGTCCGGGAATGCGGCGGCGGGGTTCCTCACGCCCAGGAACACCTGGTCGGGCCTGGACGGTCCGATGCCCCACCGCATCGCTCCGGTGCTGTGGGGGCGGTGTCGTCCGTCGCCGGATCGGGTGTTGCTGGGCGCGCCTTCCGATCGCCACGGCGGCAGCGTCGTGGCGGGTGGTGGTGCGGCTTGTGGTGGTGAGGGGTTTCTGCCAGTGCTGGGCACCCCAGCGGCTGGTGTAGGCCGGGTCGACGGCAATGACAGCGATACCGGTGGCGTCGGCCATCGAGGTCAGTCGGGCGCGGAGTTTGCCGGTGGGCATGCCGGAGATCAGTTGGCGGAAGCGTGTGCGGCGGCCGTGTTTCTCGCGGGTCTTCTCGGCGGCGAAGTCCAGGTCCTCCACCGCGACCGCCTTCACATCACAGGTACGGGCCCAGTGCAGGAGGCGGGTGAGGGCGTGGCGGACCTGGGCGTCACGGTGTCCGGCGGTGCCGGTCAGGTCGTGGAAGAAGCGGCGCGGGCTGCCGGTCGGGTTGCCGTGGATGTCCAGGCGCCAGGCGGCCAGGTGGTCGGCGTTCATGTCCACGCCGACCACACCGTGGGCGAGCGCGGCGTCCATCGGGACGGTCTGTGCGGTCGGAATCTGCCAGACGGCCGTCAGGTACCAGCGGTCCCGGCCGGTGTCGTAGTGGATGCGACAGGCGATCGCCCGGTCGGTGGCGACGCGGTCCGCCCACTCGCCGCCCCGGTGCGCGAACGCGACCCGGCAGGCCAGGACGTACCGCCCGTGCGGGACGTTCGCCAGATGTGCGAGCGGCGCGGGGACTTTGATACTCGCTTCGCCGTCGGGGCTGATGCGGATGGTCTCGTTGCCGGAGCGCTTGCCGGACTCCCCGTCCCGCCTGACAGAACCAGCGCTCCGCCTCCCACCGCCCACGCCACCCGGACTCGGACAGCCCGGCCGCCTCCAGGTGGTGCCGGGAGCGGGCCAGACGCTTGCCGCCGCGCACCACGTGCACGACGCCCGCCTCACGGTCCGCCCGCGCGGCAGCCAGCCGGTCCTCAAGGACCCGCAGCCGCCTCGACTTCGCATGCCACTCCCGCCGGGACCGGCAACCCCCCGGCGCCTTCTTCGTCCCCTTCTGCACGACCGGCCGGGACAGCCGGTCCTCGTTGGTGCGAACACCGGCTTCCAGGCCCTGGATGTGCGCGAGCTGGCAGCGCCGGGCCAGCGCCCACTGGTCATGCGAGGCCTTGGTGATCGCCCCCGCCCACCGCGACGACGACAGCGGCGTCAGCTCCCGCTTACGCACCGCCCACGCCTGACCGGAATGCTCCAGGCCGACCCGGCACCGCGCCTTGAGATCCTTCGAAGCCAGCGACCCCAGATGTCCGCCGACCTGGCGCAGCGCCTTCTCATCGTCCGGCGTCAGCTGCTTGAGGCGGGTTCGCACGGCCACACCACTCGGACCGGACGCGACGAACGGCGCGGCGATGCTCCTCAGTCCACCCACTCTGTCACTCCCGCCCGGCCCCACCCGAAGAACCCTGTCGCCATGGAAAACGAGCGCCACCCACGAAGGTCACGCATTCGATGAGAGAACGTCAGTTCCCCGCTGAAACCGACACCACCACCGAGGCGCGTGACACAACACAGACCAGCAGCACTCACTCCCGCTCACCAGAACGCACTTGAACGCACTCCATCGGCAGCAGTTCCACACCCTCATCAGCCAGACGGCGTCGAGGCCCGGCAGCGCGACCTCGTCCCAGACCTCGCCGGGCACGTCGCCGAGGGTGACGCGGCGTCCGTACCGTTCGCTCAACTCCCGTAGCCAGACGAGGGTGTTGATCTCGTAGATCACCGTCATGGCAGGCGTTCCTCCCTCGCGGCCGCCGGGGCGCGGCGTCCGCGTCGGTGTCGGCCGCCGCTGCCCCGGGGCGGGCAGGGGCGGGTCGCGAGGGCGGCGGACCATACGGAGGCGGGCGGCACCGTTCCGTGCGGACCGGGTTTTCCGGTCGACCGGTCGTGATGCCGCCCGCGGGTGGGTCAGACGATCTCGACGAGCAGGTCGCCGCCCTCCACCTGCTGGATCTTGTTGATGGCCAGGCGGGACACCCGTCCGGCCTTCGGGACGGTGATGGTGGCCTCCATCTTCATGGCCTCGATGGTGGCGACCGTCGCACCGGCCGCGACCTCGTCGCCCTCGGCGACCGCGAGGGTGACCACGCCGGCGAACGGGGCGGCGACATGGCCGGGGTTGGAGCGGTCGGCCTTCTCGGTGACGGGGATGTCGGAGGAGGCGGCCTTGTCGCGGATCTGGATGGGGCGCAGTTGGCCGTTCAGCGTGGACATCACCGTGCGCATGCCGCGTTCGTCGGCCTCGCCGACGGCCTCCAGGCCGATGAGGAGCCGGACGCCGGGCTCCAGGTCGACGGCGTACTCCTTGCCGGGACCGAGCCCGTAGAAGAAGTCCTTGCTGTCGAGGACGCTGGTGTCGCCGTAGGTCTGGCGGTGGGTCTCGAACTCGCGGGTCGGGCCGGGGAACAGCAGCCGGTTGAGGGTGGCGCGCCGGTCCTTCTCCAGTCCGGTACGGTCCTCGGCGTTCAGGTCCTGGACGGGCTTGGCGTCGGCGCGGCCCTGGAGGGCCTTGCTGCGGAACGGCTCGGGCCAGCCGCCGGGCGGGGTGCCCAGCTCGCCGCGCAGGAAGCCGATGACGGAGTCGGGGATGTCGAACCGGTCCGGCGTCGCCTCGAACTCCGCGGGAGCCACTCCGGCGCCGACGAGGTGCAACGCGAGGTCGCCGACCACCTTGGAGGAGGGGGTGACCTTCACCAGGTGGCCGAGGATGCGGTCGGCGGCGGTGTACATCGCCTCGATGTCCTCGAAGCGGTCGCCGAGGCCGAGGGCGACGGCCTGGGTGCGGAGGTTGGAGAGCTGGCCGCCGGGGATCTCGTGGTCGTAGACACGGCCGGTGGGCGAGGCGAGGCCCGCCTCGAACGGGGCGTAGATCCGGCGGACGCTCTCCCAGTAGGGCTCCAGGTCCCCGACGGCTTGCAGGTCGAGGCCGGTGGGCCGGTCGGAGTAGTCGGTCGCGGCCACGATCGCCGACAGCGACGGCTGCGAGGTGGTGCCCGCCATGGACGCCACGGCCCCGTCGACGGCGTCGGCGCCGGCCTGGATCGCGGCGAGGTAGGTGGCGAGCTGGCCGCCCGCCGTGTCGTGGGTGTGAATGTGCACCGGCAGGTCGAACTCGCGGCGCAGCGCCGTCACGAGCTTCGTGGCGGCCGGGGCGCGCAGCAGTCCCGCCATGTCCTTGACGGCCAGCACGTGGGCGCCCGCCTCGACGATCTGTTCGGCCAGCCGGAGGTAGTAGTCAAGCGTGTAGAGCTGCTCGCCGGGGTTGGAGAGATCGGAGGTGTAGCAGAGGGCGACCTCGGCGACGGCCGTCCCGGTGGCCCGTACGGCGTCGATGGCGGGCCGCATCTGGCCCACGTCGTTGAGCGCGTCGAAGATCCGGAAGATGTCGATGCCGGTCTCGGAGGCCTCCTGGACGAAGGCGTCGGTGACCTCGGTCGGGTACGGCGTGTAGCCGACGGTGTTGCGGCCGCGCAGCAGCATCTGGAGGCAGATGTTGGGCGCGGCGGCGCGGAAGGCGGCCAACCGCTCCCAGGGGTCCTCGGCGAGGAAGCGGAGGGCGACGTCGTAGGTGGCGCCGCCCCAGCACTCCAGGGAGAGCAGCTGCGGCAGGGTCCGGGCGACCACGGGGGCGACGGCGAGCATGTCCTTCGTACGGACGCGGGTGGCGAGCAGCGACTGGTGGGCGTCCCGGAAGGTGGTGTCGGTGACGCCGATGGTCGGGGACTCGCGCAGCCAGCGGGCGAAGCCCTCCGGGCCGAGTTCGACGAGCTTCTGCTTGGAGCCGGCCGGGGGTTCGGTGACGGTGGGCCGAGGCAGCTTGGTGGACGGGTCGATCAGGGCGGGCCGCTCGCCGTGCGGCTTGTTGACCGTGACATCGGCCAGATAGGTGAGCAGCTTGGTGCCCCGGTCGGCGGAGTGCCGGGAGGTGAGCAGGTGCGGGCGCTGCTCGATGAACGACGTGGTGACGTTACCCGACTGGAAGTCCGGGTCGTCGAGGACGGCCTGCAGGAACGGGATGTTCGTGGCCACGCCCCGGATACGGAACTCGGCGACGGCGCGCCGGGCCCGGTTGACGGCGGTGGTGAAGTCCCGGCCCCGGCAGGTCAGTTTGACCAGCATCGAGTCGAAGTGGGCGCTGATCTCCGTACCGGCGTGGGTGGTGCCGCCGTCGAGGCGGATGCCGGAGCCGCCGGGCGAGCGGTAGGCGCTGATGCGGCCGGTGTCGGGGCGGAAGCCGTTGGCGGGGTCCTCGGTGGTGATACGGCACTGGAGGGCGGCGCCGCGCAGCGTGACGGTCTCCTGGGAGAGCCCGAGGTCGGCGAGGGTGGCCCCGGCGGCGATGCGCAGCTGGGACTGCACGAGGTCGACGTCGGTGACCTCCTCGGTGACCGTGTGCTCGACCTGGATACGGGGGTTCATCTCGATGAAGACGTGGTTGCCCTCGCGGTCGAGGAGGAACTCGACGGTGCCCGCGTTGCGGTAGCCGATCTCCCGGGCGAACCGTACGGCGTCGGCGCAGATCCGGTCGCGCAGGGCCGGGTCGAGGTTCGGGGCCGGGGCCAGCTCGATGACCTTCTGGTGGCGGCGCTGCACCGAACAGTCGCGCTCGAAGAGGTGGATGACGTCGCCGTGGCCGTCGGCGAGGATCTGCACCTCGATGTGGCGGGGCTCGACGACGGCCTTCTCCAGGAAGACGGTGGGGTCACCGAAGGCGGAGGCGGCCTCGCGGGACGCCGCCTCGATGGACTCGCGCAGCGCGGCGGGGTCCTCGACGCGGCGCATTCCGCGTCCGCCGCCGCCGGCGACGGCCTTGACGAACACGGGGAAGCCGATGTCGTCGGCGGCGCGGACCAGTTCGTCCACGTCGGTGGAGGGCTCGGAGGAGCCCAGGACCGGTACGCCGGCGGCGCGGGCGGCGGCCACGGCGCGCGCCTTGTTGCCGGTCAGCTCCAGGATGTGCGCGCTGGGGCCGACGAACGTGATGCCCGCCTCCTCGCACGCCCGGGCCAGCTCGGGGTTCTCCGACAGGAACCCGTAGCCGGGGTAGACGGCGTCGGCGCCCGCCAGCCGGGCGGCGCGCATGATCTCCTCGACGGAGAGATACGCCCGCACGGGGTGCCCCGGTTCGCCGATCTCGTAGGCCTCGTCGGCCTTGAGCCGGTGCAGCGAGTTGCGGTCCTCGTGGGGGAAGACGGCGACGGTCCGCGCGCCCACTTCGTAGCCGGCGCGGAACGCCCGGATCGCGATCTCGCCTCGGTTGGCGACCAGTACCTTGCGGAGCATTCCCGTTCCCTTCGGCCTGCCTGGTGAGGAACACCATGGTCGCGGCAATGCGGCCGACGTGCCATGAGAGTCCCGTCACTGACAGGTGATCGGAGGTCTGGCCTACGTGACGGAGCGGGTGCGGGCCGCGCGGGCCCGTGCAGGTTGTACGGCCCGGGCTCGGGGCTCGGCCGGACCTCTGTCAGCTCCGCACCGCGAACTGGCTTCCCGTCTTCTCGCCGTCGTCCGTCACCGCCGCGGCCACACACCGGAAGACGCGCAGCCCGTTGTCCCACTCGACCGCCGACGGCGGGACGACGTCGACGTTCCACTCGTCCGCGACGTCACGGCCGCCGGAGGTCATCGTGGCGGCCATGACCTTCTGCGAACAGAGCGCCTTGACGTCCGGATGTCTGACCAGGTCGCGCGCGTTGTTCGTCATGCCGTCCTTCGGCAGCGGCGCGATCGCGAAGGTCTCCCAGACGTGCTTGGTCTGGCAGTCCGCACGGCTGACGGTGACGATGCCGGAGATGTCGACGATGCCGCTCCAGCACTCCGGGGTCGCGACGCACCGGCCGCCCACGCCGCCGACGTCCGCGGCGGGGCAGTTCTCCGTCGTGGTCGCCACCTCGAACCCCGAGGTGCCCTTGCCGTCGGCGGTGGCACCGGTGGACGGCGTGGCCGTCGAGGAGGAGTCGCCTCCCCCGCTGTCCCTGTCGTCGTTCTGGTACGTCACCACGGTGACCGACACGCTCACGGAGACGGCCACGGCCGCCAGTACGGCGATCACGGCCGGCCGGCGCCGCGCCACGCCCTTCCGCCCGCCGTCGCCACCCGGCCCGGGCACCACGGTGCTGCCGCCCCCGCCCGTGGGCGCGTCCCCGTACGGCGACTGCGTCGTCGCGGGCGGCGTGTCACGGTACGGCGGCATCGTCGTGGGCGGCGCGCCCCGGTACGCCGGGACCGTCGTCATGCTGGGCGGCGGTCCGAAGCCACCGCCGCCGCCTCCCAGGTCGACGGTGTCGAGGTCGACCCCGGCGAGGGCGTCGCGGAAGGCGCCCGCGTCGGAGAGGCGCCGGGCGGGGTCGGACGCGAGGGCGTGGCGGAGCGCCGAGTTGAAGGCGGGCGGCAGTCCGGGGAGGTCGGTGTACGGCCAGGTGTGGCGCACGATCAGTTCGGCGAGGCTGAGCTGGGTGCCGTCCTCCGGGTAGTGCGGCGGGCGGCCGCACAGCAGGGCGTAGACGGTCGCGGCCAGGGAGTACACATCGCCGGCCGGGCTGGGGTCCGCCATGTGGAAGGCCTCGGGCGGCGCGTACGCGGGGGTCAGCGCCTCCCGGGTCACGGACAGTTCGCGGCCCGGCCGGGGCATGGCGGCGAGGCCGAAGTCGGTGAGGGCGACGCCGCCGTACCGGTTGACCATGACGTTGCCGGGCTTGATGTCGCGGTGCAGCACCCCGGCGGCGTGGGCGGCGGCCACCGCGTCCGCGAGGCCCACACCGATGTCGCGTGCCTCCTTGGCCGGGAGCGCGCCCTGCCGGTGCAGCCGGTCGCCCAGGGAGCCGCCGGGGCACAGCTCCAGCACCATGTAGGGGCGGCTGTCGGCGAGGACCCCGGCGTCGTACACCGGAACCACGTGGGGGTGGCCGGACAGTTGCCCGGCGGCCGTCACCTCGCGCAGGAAGCGCTGCCGGTCGCGCGGTGTGGTCAGCACCCTGCTGTCCACCTTCAGCGCGACCTCCCGGCCCACGGCCAGTTGCCGGGCCCGGTACACCGTGGCGAATCCGCCCTGGCCCAGGACTTCCTGGATCTCGTAACCCGGCAGGTCCGTTCTTTCGGGCCCCATGTTGCCGTACCCCCAGCGCACAGCCCCGGTCAGGACGTCCGACCGAGGTGAGGCGAGACTCTAGCCGAGGCCGGTGACACCGGTACGCCGGGTTCGTCCACCGGGCACCACCGTCGTTCGGGCCGGCGGACCGAGGTCCCCTTCGAGGACGGTCCGGATGATCGGAGGGCGGTCCCAGCGGGCGAGGATCTCGTTGGCCAGGTCGACGATCGCGGCCCCGGCGTCAGGTCCACCGCGATCCGGTCGCCGCAGCCGTTGTCGCCGACGACGATCCAGCCGGGCGAGCCGACGGAGGGGCCGGCCGTACGCCGGGCGAGCCCACCCCCGCTCAGGGCCGGCACAGCGCCCCCACAGGGTCGGTTAAATCGTTTCATTCACCAGGATTCGAAGTGCGTCCCACCCATTGACCGGATTCGACGCGGAACCCTAACCTCCGGGCAATCGCATTGAAACCTTTCATGAACGGTCGTTCTCACCGGCCGACCTCATCGACATCGACCCGAAGGTGCACCATGGCGCGGGACTTCTCACGGCGAAGACTTCTCCAGCTGGGCGGCACCGCAGCCGCCTCCGTCGTCCTGTCCGGGCCCCGGGCCTTCGCCGCCCCCGGCCCGGCAGGCACGGTCGGTGCCGCGGGGAAGCCGCCCGCGCCCACCGGGATGCTCACCGATCTGCTGCCGCGGGCGCTGGGCACGAGTGCCGGACACAAGCCTCGCTTCAGCTGGCAGGTGCCCGACTTCTGTGCCGGTACCGTGCAGCACGCCTACCAGCTCCAACTGGCGGCCACCCCGGGCGGTTTCCAGGACGACGAGCTGGTGTGGGACTCCGGGAAGCGGAAGTCCGCCGACTCCACGGCCGTACCGTACGGCGGACCCGCCCTGCAGCCCCGTACTGCCTACTGGTGGCGGGTCAGCAGCTGGGGTGAGCGGCGTTCGGCCTGGTCGGAGCCGACCCTGCTGGCCACGTCGGTCGAGGACGAATGGGAGGCGAAGCCTATCTGGGCACCGGCCGGGCCGGTGATGACCGACGGCACCCTCACCGTCCGCGTGAAGATCAGCGCCGTGGCTGCCGGGCTGTGGTTCCGGGCCACGAACACCGCCAACAACTACATGTGGCAGCTGCGCGCGGGCACCACCGGTGTCCTGCGCAAGCACGTCTGCGTGGGCGGCACGTACACCGTGCTCGGCGAGGTGAAGCTGCCGTTCGCGGTCACCGCCGGGGAGTGGGTCGACCTCGGCGTCACCATGGCGGGCGCCACCTTCACCACCACCGTCAACGGCACCGTCGTCGACACCACCACCGACAGCCGCTACGCCTCCGGCAACGTCGGTCTGCGCAACGGCAGCACCGAGTCCCAGGTCTACGACCGGGTCACCTTCACGGCCGCCGACGGCACGGTCCTCCTCGACGACGACTTCGCCTCCGACAAGGGCACCTTCGCCACCGGCACGGTCGCCGGCGGCGTCCTCACCTTCCCGGCCGGCGCGTCCTCGCTCTCCTCCTACGGAGCCGACGACACCTGGGCGCTGCTGCGCCACGAGTACGACACGGCGGCCGGCAAGGAGATAGCCGCGGCGATCCTCTATGTGGCGGCCACCTCGCCCGATCCGGCCCGGCAGTACGTCGCGAAGGTGTGGAGCAACGGCACGACGGTCGGTTACGCCTCCGTCCGCTCCGGCGAGGGGACCGCCTACCAGGCCTTCGACGTGACCTCCACGCTGCGTGCCGACGGCAGGGCCAACGCGCTGGCCGCACTGTGCTGGACCACCTCGCAGCAGAAGTTCCTGGCCCAGCTGGAGATCACGTACACCGACGGCAGCCGGTCGACCGTCGCCTCCGGGGACCACTGGACGGCGCGCCGCCAGGCCGGGTTGCTGCCGTCGAAGGGCAGCGCGGGCAGCAGCTACTTCACCGTTCCGCAGGAGTACTGGGACCTGCGCCGCGAGCCGGTGGGCTGGACCAAGCCGGGCTTCGACGACGGCGACTGGCTCAAGCCGGTCGTCCGTACGGCGATCGACGGTCTCGTCCCGGCCCTGATCGAGGCGATACGGCCGCACGACGTCACCCCCGCCTCCGTCACCCAGGTCGCCGACGGACGCTGGCTGGTCGACCTCGGCCGGGAGATCGTCGGCGGGCTGGCCCTGGAGGTCACCGGCGGCGCGGGCGACACGGTCGAGGTGCGGCTCGGCGAGGAGCTGAACGCGGACGGCACGGTCAGGTACCAGCTGCGCGCCACCAACGCCTACCGCGAGGTGTGGACCCTGCGCGACGGCGAGCAGCGTGTCGAGCACTGGGGCTACCGCGGCTTCCGCTGGGCCGAGCTGCGCACCACACTCGACCTGTCGAAGGCGGTCGTCACCGGCCGCGCCTGGAAGCTCGACTGGGACGACTCGCACGCCTCGTTCCGCAGCTCCGACGCCGACCTGGACCGGGTGTGGGAGCTGTGCCGGTACTCCATCGAGGCCACGCGCGGCGACCTCTACACGGACACGCCCACCCGCGAACGCGGCCCGTACGAGGGCGACGCGCTGATCAACCAGCTCTCCGAGTACGGGGTGCAGCGCTCGTACGCGCTCGCCCGCTGGTCGAACGACTATCTGGTCCGGAAGGGCACCTGGCCCACCGAGTACCGGCTGATGTGCGCGATCTCCGCGTGGGAGGACTACCTCGCCACCGGCGACGACCGGCAGCTCGCCAAGGACTACGACCTGCTGACCGCCAAGAACCTCACCTCGTACCTGGACTCCGACGGGCTGGTCCGCAAGGCGCCCGGCGGCACCAGCCAGAACCTCGGCGATCTGGTCGACTGGCCGACAGCCAGCCGTGACGGTTACGTGTTCACCAACGTCAACACGGTCGTCAACGCCTTCCAGTACGCGGCCTTCGAGGCGCTCGCCGAGTGCGCCGCGGCCCTCGGCGAGGACGCCGACGCGACCGCCCTGCGCGGCCGGGCCGACACCCTCGCCACCGCCATGCGCGCCACCCTCCTCGACGGTGCGGGCGGGCGGTTCCTCGACGGCGTCGGCACCACGCACAGCGCCCAGCACGCGACCGCCTTCCCGGTGGCGCTGGGTGTCGCGGACACGCTGGACGAGGAGGTACGGGCCAGGCTGGGCGACACCCTGGCGGCGGGCGGCATGAAGGTGAGCGTGTACGGGTCGCAGTTCCTGCTCGACGCGCTGTTCCGGCTGGGCCGCTCCGACGCGGCGCTCGCCCTGCTCACCTCCACGGCCACCAACTCGTGGCTGCACATGCTGGACGCGCTCAAGGCGACCGTCGTCACGGAGGCGTGGGACCCCGCACTCAAGTCCAACATGACGCTCTCCCACGCCTGGGCGTCCGCGCCGGCCAACGCGGTGGCCCGGCACATCCTCGGCGTGCAGGTCAGCGAGCCCGGGGCGGCCGGGTTCCGGATCCGGCCCAGGACCGGGTCCCTGACCGAGGTCGAGGGGACGGTGCCCTCCGTGCGCGGGCCGGTCTCGGTCCGGGTGCGCCGCTCCGAGGACACGCACGCGACCCGGGTGACGGTGCCGCCGAACTCCCGTGCCGTGCTGGAGGTGGAGATCGGGGACGCCGACCCGGAGACGTACCGGGTGAACGGCACCACGCCCGGCGGGCAAGGTCGGGTGGAGGTCGAGTCGTTCACCGATCTGACGGGCACGGTGCTGCGGATCGGACCGGTGGGATCGGGCACGACGGAGGTGCGACGCGCGGCCTCCTGAGCCGCGGGTGGGGCGGATGTGACCGATAACCCGGAACGTGAGCCCATGCTGAGCTAGCCTCAGTTTTCTGGGGGCGAACTGATGTACGCCAAAAATCACTTCGGGGGTGTTGTGTCAGAGCAGCGGCCGGTGCCACCACGTGCGACGGCGGACAGGGCCGCGGCGCTGCGAGAGGCGGGGGCGCTGCCCCTGCGCCCCGGCGACCCGGACCGTATCGGTCCCTATGTGCCGGTGGGATTGCTCGGGAGCGGCGGGATGGGGCGCGTCTATCTGGCGCGCCCCACGGACGGCGGCCCCGACCTCGTCGCGGTGAAGGTGATCAGGCCCGAGTACGCGGAGGACATCCGGTTCCGCCGCCGGTTCGAGCAGGAGGCGTCGGTGCACAGCCGGGTGCGGACGCCGCGCATGCCGCGCCTGGCCGGCACGGGCTTCCGGGACGAACTGCTGTGGATGGCCACCGAGTATCTGCCGGGGCTCGATCTGGCGGCGGCCGTGCACGAGGACGGCCCCTTGTCGGCCGTCGCCGTCCGGCGGCTGGTGGCGGAGCTGGGGCAGGCCCTCGCCGATCTCTCCGCCGCGGGGATCGTGCACCGGGACCTGAAGCCGTCCAACGTCCTGCTGTCCGCCCGGGGCGCGCACGTCATCGACTTCGGTATCGCGAAGGCCGCCGACGCGAGCGCGATCACCGGCACGGGCAACCGGGTCGGCACACCGGCCTACATGTCGCCGGAGTATCTGCGGACAGGCACCTGCGACACGGCCTCGGACGTGTTCTCCCTGGCCTGCACCCTGATCTTCGCGGCGACCGGCAGCGCGCCGTTCGGCGACGGCACGGGCGTCGACGTCATGCACCGGGTGGCGTTCGAGGAGCCCAACCCGGAGGTGCTCGCCGAGATCTCGGCGGCCGACGCGAGGCTCACCGCACTGCTCTCCGCCTGCCTGGCCAAGGAGCCCGGAGATCGGCCGACGCCCGAGCAGTTGATCGAGGCCGCCCCGTCCGGCTCCCCGGGGTCCGAGGCGACCGGACCGTCCGGGACGTTCGGCTGGCCCGACCCGCTGGGCGGCAGAGTGCTGGCCCGGCAGCAGGCGTACGAGGCGCTGTGCCGGCTCCCCCTCGAACAGCCCGGCCCCGAACCGCGGGGGAAGGCCCCGGCCGCCGTCGCCGCGTCGCCGGGTCCGTCCGCCGACGCCTCGGCACAACCGTTACCCCCGACGCCGCCCGGCACCCGGACCCGCCGTAGGCGCGTGCTGATCGGAGCCTCCGGTCTGGCTCTCTGCGTCGCGGCCACCGGTGTCGTCGTACTCACCCTCCGAAGCCCCTCCACCACCACTGCCTCGCCGCAGCGAGGTATGACGAAGTCCGCCGACGCACGGCCCGGCGACGCCGCCTCGGGGTCGGCGACCGCGGGCTCGAACGGTGCGGCGGCGGCCCCGGACGGCGGATCGGGGGTCTCGGAGGTGTCCGGCAAGGACGACCGGGACGCGGTCGACGACGGCACCGCGCGCCCCGACGAGTCCGGATCGGGTTCCGGTTCCGGTTCCGGTTCCGGTTCCGCGAGCGACGACGAACACGCGGACTCCTCCGCTCCCGCCACCGAGACCAGCGCGCCCACCGAGCCCACGGCGAGCCCGACCGACGATCCCACCGAGCCCTCCACCCCGGCCTGGCTCTCGGAGTGCACGTACTACTCCGGCAACGGGCGCACCCGTCTGGGGAACAGCGGCAAACGCGTGGTGCAGGTCCAGTGCATGCTGACCAGGCGCGGGTACGGCGTCGGGGACGCGGAAGGCGACTTCGGGACCGGGACGCAGGACGCGGTGCGGAACTTCCAGAGCGACAAGGGGCTGGCCCCCGACGGCGTCGTCGCGCAAGGCACCTGGGCGGCGCTGCGCGGCACGGACTGACCTCTCGGTCCGCCGGCGTCCGCCGGGCAGCCCGGGCCGCGCCTCGGTCAGTCGACGAACAGCCCCCGCGCCGCGGCCCGCGCGTCGAACTCCTCCAGGTGGGCCTGGGCGTCCGGGAGGGCGTCGCACATCGCCTCCAGGAGGACCTGGCCCAGCAGCATGGGGGCGCTGACGGTGTCGAAGACGAGGCCGGTGCCCACGGCGGCGGGGAGCAGCAGGTCGCTGTGGGCGGCGACCGGGGCGAACGTGCCGTCGGCGACGGTCACCACGGTCAGGCCGACGGCACGGGCATGGGCGAGGGTGTCGAGGAGTTCGCGCGGGTGGCGGGGCAGCGCGAAGCACAGCAGCGCGCTCGCGCCGGCCTGCCGGGCCGCGTCGACGCGGTCGGCGAGCAGTGAGCCGCCCTCGTCGAGCAGCCGTACGTCGGTGTGGACCTTCGCGGCGAAGTAGGCGAAGCCGCGGGCCTGGGCGGCGGAGGCGCGCAGCCCGAGCACCGGCAGGGGCCGGGAGGCGGCGAGCAGACGGCCCGCGCGTTCGACGGGTTCGGGGTCGGTGAGCAGGGACGCCAGGTGCCGCAGGTTGTCGATCTCGGCCTGGACGGCGCGCTGGTACGGGTTGGCCGACCGTCCGTCGAAGCCGTGCCCGGTGGGTGCGACCGCCCGCAGGTGCTCGCGCAGGGCCGGATAGCCGTCGAAGCCGAGGGCGACCGCGAAGCGGGTCACCGACGGCTGGCTGACCCCGGCCAGGTGTGCCAGTTCCACGCTCGACAGGTAGGGCACGTCCGCCGCCTGCCGGACCAGGCAGTGCGCGATGCGGCGCTGTGTCGGAGTGAGCCGACGGCCTTCGAAGAGCTGCTGCAGCCGCGCGGCCGCGCCGACTCCGCCAGTTCCCTCGGTGCCGACTCCGCCACGTCCTTCGGTGCCGACTCCGCCACTTCCCTCGGTGCCAGCTCCGCCACTTCCTTCGGTGCCGACAACGTCAGGTCCTTCGGTGCCGACAGCGTCAGTCATCTGGTCCCCCAGCCGGTCGTCGTGCTCGGTCCCCTCCCCCTGCCCGGCGGGGTGGCCGGTGCGTGATGCCGGGCAGGAGTGGGGGCGACGGTGATGGCGTGACCGAGCCGGTCAGCTCACGAGGCCGGTGGACGTCAGCCAGTCCTCGGCTACGGCGTCCGCGTCCTCCTTGTCGTTGACGAGCTTCTTCATCATCTCCAGCAGGTCCTCGGTGGTGAGCTTGGCGGAGACGGCGTTGAGCGCCTCCTTGGCCTTGTCGTTCACCGCGTCCTTGTAGACGAGGGGCGTGACGTTCTGCGAGGAGAACAGGTTCTTCGGGTCCTCCAGGACCACCAGCTTGTCCGCGACGATGGCGGGGTCGGTGGTGTACAGGTTGGCGGCCTGCACCTTGTCGTCCTTCAGCAGCTTCACCAGGGTGGTCTGGGCACCCGCGTCGAGCGGCTGGAACTTGCCGAAGTCCACGCCGTAGACCTTCTTGAGGCCGACGCCGCCCTGGGTACGGGTCTTGAACTCCGACCCGGCCCCGAGGGTCATGTCGCCCGCGACCGGCTTGAGGTCGGCGAGCGTCTTGAGGTTGTACTTGGCGGCCGTCTCGGCGGTGACCGTCACCGAGTCCTTGTCCTCGGCCGCGGCGGAGTCGAGGATCTCCACGGACGACGGGAGCTTCTCCTTCAGTTCGGCGTTGATGTCCGCGGTGCTGGTCGCGGTGCTGTTCTTGTCGACCGCCACCGACAGCAGGGCGCCGTTGTACTCGGGGAAGACACCTATGCCGCCCTTGACGACCTGGTCGTAGTAGACCTCGCGGGCCCCGATGTCGAACTTGCGCGTCACCTTCAGGCCCTCGCTCTCCAGCGCCTGCGCATAGATCTCGGCGAGCAGCTGGTTCTCGGGGAAGTTCGCCGAGCCGACGACGATGGTCTTGCCGCCGCTGTCGCCACTGCTGCCGGTCAGCGGGTTGTCGTCGCTGTCACCGCCACCGCCACAGGCCGTCAGCGTGAGTGCGGTGATCAGACCGAAAGCGGCGCCTCTGTACATGCCTCGCATGGGTTTTTCCTCTCTGGGAGCCCGGGAGCTCGGAAGATTCGGCATCAGAAAATTCGGGGATCGGGGATCGGGGATCGGGGATCGGGGATCGGGGATCGGGGATCGGGGATCCACGAATCCGGGGATCCGGGGATTCAGGACTTCGACGCCGAGACCCTCAGGCCCGGCGAGACGACGGCGCGCCGGAGCGCGGTGAACGCGATCTGGACGACGAGCGCGAGGGCGACGACGACGGTGGAACCACCGATGACCAACCCGTAGTCGTTGCGGGAGAGTCCGTCGACGATGTAGCGGCCGAGGCCGCCGAGACCGGGGTAGGCGGCGACGGTCGCGGTGGCCACGACCTGGATCGCGGCGACCCGCAGTCCGAGGAGGATCAGCGGCAGCGCCATCGGCACCTCGACCCGGGTCAGGATCTCCCACTCGGTCATGCCGACCCCGCGCGCGGCGTCCCGGGTGGCGGGGTCCACGCCCCGTACCCCCTCGAAGGTGTTGATGAGGATCGGCGGGACCGCCAGCGCCACCAGGGCGACCAGTACGGGCGTGGTGCTGAGCCCGGCGAGCGTGACGACGAGGACGACCAGGCCGAAGGTGGGGATCGCGCGGGCGAGGTTCGCCACGCTGGCCACGGCGAAGGCGCCACGGCCGGTGTGTCCGACGAGCAGTCCGAACGTCAGGCCGATGAGGGCGGCGAACAGCAACGACAGTCCGCTGTAGGTGAGGTGCTCCACGAGTCGTCGCGGGATGCCCTCGTCTCCGTGCCACTGCGCCGAGGACGTCAGCCAGTCCCCCACGAGCTCCATCTGGTTCAGGAAATCGTTCATGCCGACGTCACCTTGTTCCGGGACCACGGGGTGAGCAGCCGCTGCGCCAGGACCAGCAGCGCGTCGGTGGTGAGCGCGAGCAGCATGATCAGGACGATCGCGGTGACGATCGGGGTGGGGAAGTCGAGTTGGAGGCCGCGGGTGATGTAGTAGCCGAGGCCGCCCTGGCCGATCAGCTGTCCCACGGCGACGAGGCTGATGGACGAAACCGCGGCGACGCGGACACCGGCGATGACGACGGGTACGGCGATGGGCAACTCGACCTGGACGACCCGGCGTACGGCGCCGAATCCCATGGCGGTGGCCGCGAGCCGGACGGGTTCGGGGACCGAGGCGAGGCCGTCGACCACGTTGGGGACCAGTACGGACAGGGTGTAGAGCGTCAGCGGGATCATCACCGTCTGTTCGGTCAGCCCGGTGTAGCGGACGAAGATCATGAACAGGGCGAGGGACGGGATCGAGTACAGGATGTTCGACACGGTCAGCACGGGCGGGTAGAGCCAGCGCCAGCGGTGGCACAGGATGCCGAGCGGCACGGAGATGATCAGCCCGAACAGCACCGGCAGCAGGCCGAGTCGGAGATGGATGCCGGTGTACTCGGCGAGTTCGGCCGTGTGATCGGCTATCCACTGCCACCGGACCAGCGGTTCGTCGTCGCTCATCGGTCACCGCCGCCCGGGGTGTCGGCGGAGGCCGTCTTGTCCACGGGCGACGCGGACTCGGCCGGCGCGGACCCAGCGGGCGCGGGGCCCGTCGGCTCGGACTCGGTCGGCGCGGACTCGGTCGGCGCGGTCGCCGTCGACTTGCCCTTTGCCGACGCGTCTTCGGCGGACCCGGCGGCGGTCGCCCCCGCGGACCGCTCGGCGGCGACGGCGCCGGCGGACAGCTCGTAGGCGTCCGCGACTCCGGCGACGGCGCCCTCCGCGTCGACGGCCACCGCGAGGCGGGCGGGTGACAGGAGCGCCGAGTCGAGGGCGGCCCGTGCCGAGTCACCGACGAGGCTGAAGGTGTGGCCGAGGGGGACCAGGGGCGCGTCCGCGAGGGTGCCGGCGTCCGGCAGTGCGTCGGTCGCGGCCCAGCCGAGGGGGCGCCGGGCGTCGTCGACGACGAGTACCCAGGGCGCGTCCACCGCCCTGGCCTCGGCGACGGGAGAGGTGGCCGACAGCACCGGGCCGTCGCGCAGCGGCAGTTCGGCCGCGTCGACGAAGGAGAGCCGGCGGATGCCCCGGTCCTGCCCCACGAAGTCGGCCACGAAGTCGTCGGCGGGCCGGGCGAGCAGCCGCTCGGGGGTGTCGAACTGGGCGAGCTTGCCGCCCGTGCGGAACACGGCGATGTTGTCGCCGAGTTTGATCGCCTCGTCGATGTCATGGGTGACGAACACGATCGTCTTGTGCAACTCCTTCTGCAGCCGGATGAACTCGGCCTGCAGCTCCGCCCGCACGATCGGGTCGACCGCGCTGAACGGCTCGTCCATCAGCAGCACCGGCGGGTCGGCGCCCAGTGCCCTGGCCACCCCGACGCGCTGCTGCTGCCCGCCGGAGAGCTGGTTCGGGTAGCGCTTGGCCATCTCGGCGGGCAGGCCCACCAGTTCGAGTAGTTCCGCCGCCCGGGCCCGCGCCTTCTTCTTGCCCCACCCCAACAGCAGCGGAACGGTGGCTATGTTGTCCAGGATGGTGCGGTGCGGGAACAGCCCCGCGTGCTGGATCACATATCCGATGCCCCGGCGCAGCTCCGGCGCGTTGACCTCCCTGATGTCCCGGCCGCGCAGGCTCACCGTGCCGTCGGTCGGCTCCACCATGCGGTTGATCATGCGCAGGGTGGTGGTCTTGCCGCAGCCGGAAGGACCGACCAGGACCGTGATGCCACCCTCGGCCAGCTCCAGGGACAGGTCGTCCACCGCTGTCGTGCCGTTGGGATATTTTTTGCTCACCGCGTCGAATCTGATCAAGACTGCCCCTTACCCGACTGCATATGGCCATTCAGAGTCGTCGGTGACTGAATGACAGTCAATGGGATTCCGTGAACGGCACGTTACGTTCACACCAAGCCGGACCGGAAATGTCCAGATCATTCAGCTTCCACCCTTTGCGCTCCCTCCGGGCAGGGTGCCCTGGCCCTCGCCCTCGACACCCTCGCGCCGGCGCTGGCGCAGACCGCGTCGGTCTCCGCCGACCCCCGTCAGGGCGCGGCGGCCGTCGAGGACGACTCGACCAACGCGGCGCTCGGCGCCCGGCGGCTGCCGACGATGCCGGCCCGGCCGCGGCGGTTGCTCGCCGTGGAGGCCGTGGTCGCCGCGCAGGCGGTGGATACGGCGGCACCGGCCGCACTGGGGCGGGGACCGGAGTTCCTGCGGCGCGCGATCCGGGAAGTTGTTCCCCGCCTGGAGGACGACCGGCCGTGCGGGGTGGACGTGGAGGCGGTGCGCCACGCCATCCTGGAATCCGACGACGTCCGGAGCACACCGCGCGCCCTGACCGGGGAAGCGTCGGCCTTGTGAGAGGAACGGCATGACCAACTGCGACGTGCACCAGCATCTGTGGACCCCCTCGCTGGTGACGGCCCTGCGCGCACGCCGCGAACCACCGTTCCTGGACGGCTGGACCCTGTTCCTCGACGGGGAGCCGCCCTACGAGATCCCGCCCGCCGACCACGACACCGCCCGTCGTGCGGACCTCGCCGGCGCCGACGGCCTCGGCCTGGCCCTCGTCTCGCTCTCCTCCCCGATCGGCGTGGAGTGGCTGCCCGCGGCCGAGGCACGCCCCCTGCTCGACGCCTACCACGACGGCTCGGCCGCGCTCCCCGAGCCGTTCGGCGCCTGGGCCGCCGCCTGCGTACGGGACGTCGACGCGAAGGCGACGGCCGAGGACCTCGACCGGGGCTTCGTCGGCCTCCAGCTCCCGGCGAACGCCCTTGCCGACGCGGCCGGTTACGCCCGCTGCGCCCCGCTCCTCGACCTCCTCGAAGAACGCGGCCTCCCGCTGTTCGTCCACCCGGGGCCCGCGCCCGGCGGCGCCGAGGGGCCCGGTTGGTGGCCCGCGATGGTGCCCTACGTGCAGCAGATGCACTCCGCCTGGTTCGCCTTCCGCGCCCACGGTCGGCCCCGTCACCCCCGTCTTCGGGTGTGCTTCGCCCTGCTGGCCGGGCTCGCCCCGCTCCACGGGGAGCGCTTCGCCGCCCGCGGCGGCGGGAGCGACGCGGGGGTGGACCCGGGCGTCTTCGTCGAGACGTCCTCCTACGGACCGACCGCCGTCGAAGCGGTGGTCCGCGCCCTCGGCGTGGACGCCGTCGTCCAGGGCTCCGACCGCCCCTACGCCGAGCCCCCGCAACAGCCCGGCTTCGGCCTGGGCGGGGCGGCGGCGTACGCCTTCCGCATCGCCAATCCACGGCGACTGCTCACCGGGACGGAGTGGCACGCCGGTACGCCCGGAGCACGGTGACCGTCCGTCAGCGGCCGGAGCGGATCAGCCCCGTGAGATAGCGCCACAGCGAGGAACGCTGCCGGGCGGACACGTCCGGCGTCACCGGCCGCGCCGCACCCGCCGCCGGGTCGTCCACCGGCGGCCGTTCGGGCATCGGCGCGAGTTCGTACCGCACGGGCAGTGAACGCAGGCCCCGCATGAAGGGCGAGGAGCGCCAGGGCAGTTGGTCGACGGGGAGGGCGAGGTCCAGGTTGGCGAAACGCTCGAACAGCCGGCCCACTCCGACGGCGGCGACCGTCGAGGCGAGTTCGCGTGCCGGGCACTGGCGCGGGCCCGCGCCCCAGGACAGGTGCGCCCGGGTGCTGACCGTCGTCGTACTGGGTGCCACGTGGTCGGCGAAGAGCGGGTCGGCGTGCGCCGCGGCGGAGGAGACCCAGACCGGGTCGCCCGCGCGGATCGTGTAGTTGCCGAGCTGGGTGTCCCTGGCCGCGAACCTCGGCACGAAGTTCACCAGCGGCGGCTTGCGCATGACGACCCGGTTCATGGCCTCCCGGACCATGCCGGCGGAGAGGCTGGCCCGCACGCTGTCCTCGCCGGAGAGGACCTCGACGACCGTGTTGGAGATGAGAATGCCGACGTGGTCGGACGTCATGCCGAGCAGCATGAACAGTTCGCGGGCCAGCTCGTCGAGCGACAGGTCCGGGTGAGCGGCCAACAGGTAGGAGGGGAAGTCCTCGCCCGGCGACTTCAGCTTCAGCTCCGCCAGTTCCGCCAGCGCGCCCAGCAGCCGGTCCAGGGCCGGCCCCGCGTCGGGTCCCGCGTCCAGTACCCGCCACATGTCCATCAGGGCGTCGTCGCCCTGGGAACCGGGGAAGCCGAGCAGATGGCTGGCCACCATCAGCGGCAGGGGCCGGGAGAACTGGGCGGACAGGTCCGCCAGCCCCGTGCCGCCGGCCTCGCCCATCAAGGTGATCAGCTCGTCGGCGTAGGCGGTCACGGCCATCTTGAGCCGTTTGGCCTGGGGGTTGCGCGGGTCCTGGAACGGCTTGAGCGCCTGGTCCCACGCCGTCCGCAGCGTCCGGTAGCCGGGTCCGCCCTGGATCAGTACGTGGTTGACCTCCAGGGAGGGACCGAGCGGCCAGTCGGCCGGGACCCTGCCCTCGGTCCTGGCCCGCCAGTTCTCCAGGCCCTTGGGCCATCCGTCGTCGTCCTGGAGCACCTGGAGCGCTTCGCGGTAGCCCAGCACCAGCCAGGCGGGTACGCCCAGCAGATCGACCGGCGCCACCGCGCCGTGCCGTTGCCTCAGCCGCTCGTACACCAACGACGGGCGCGTCTCGTAGTCCCGGGTCAGCAGCGGTTCGGGAGACATCGCCTCCAACCCCGCACCGTCCAGTTCCACGGACACGCCCTCACCCGACTGGGTTTCCCTCACCATGCCGCCCCTCCGACACTCCCCGTACCGGCCCACCTTCAGTCGGTAGCCGGAACGTGGGGACCCTACCCCAGGGTCACTTCCGGGGGAACGCCGGGCATCACCACTCACAGCTCCGGCCCCGTGACTCACAGAGGTGGACACGGCGGCGGCACCGCCGCCCGTCACCTCCCGGCGCGGGCGGCCTTGACGAACTCCCTGATCAGACCGGGGTCCTTGACGCCTCGGCTCTGCTCCACGCCGCTGGAGACGTCGACGCCCCAGGGGTCGGTGGCGGCGACGGCGTCGCGCACGTTCTCCGGGGTGAGGCCACCGGCGAGGAGCCACTTCTCCCCGGCGGCCGCCAGCGGCTTGCTCGCCCAGTCCCAGGCGATGCCCGAGCCGGGGACGGGCGCGTCGAGGAGGAGCATGTCCTCACCGAACTCCCCGCAGCGCGGCACCGAGTCGCCGAACGCCGCGGCACGGATCAGGGTCCAGTCGCCGGTCGCCAGGTCGTCGTAGTAGGCGCGGTCCTCGGGGCCGTGCAGCTGGATCGCCCGGATCCCCGACTCGGTGGCCAGGGACCGCACGCCGTCGAGGGGTTCCTGGCGGAAGACCCCGACCGTCAGGACGTGCTCCGGCACGCGGCGGCTCAGCCGTGCGGCGGTGGCGGCGTCGACCTGGCGCGGGCTGGCCGAGAAGACGAAGCCGATGGCGTCGGCGCCCGCCTCGACGGCCGTGTCGACGTCCTGCTCGGTCTTCAGACCGCAGATCTTGATGAAGAGGGAGTCCCTGGAGTTGCTCACGGCCCCAGCCTGCCGTATCGGCGTCGGCCCGGGGACGGCGGCCACCCGCTCCGGCTCGACCGGCCCGGTCAGCGCCACGCCCCCGACAGACGCCGGGTGACGGCCGCGCTGAGCGTCCGCACGCCCCGGGTCGAGCCCGGGTCGATGCCGGTGAGTTCCCGTACCCGGCGCAGGCGGTAGTCCAGTGTGCGGGTGTGGACGTTGAGGGCGGTCGCCGTGGCGCCGCGGTGCATGTCGTGGCGGTAGTACGCGTCGAGGGTGACCAGCAGGTCCGGGCCGGAGTCCAGCCTGCGGGCCAGCGAGCGCAGCCATGCGTCGACGAACGGCACGTCCGAGACGGCGAGTTCGACGAAGACGTCCGCCAGGGCGTGCGGCCGCAGCCGGGCGGAGGCGCGCCGCAGCGGGGCCGCCCGGCCGATCCGCCGAGCCCGGTCCAGGGCCTCGGCCAGCTCGGGCAGCGGTGCGGTGGCGGTGCCGACGGCGCACGGGCGGCCGAGGGCCCGGGCGAAGTCCCGTACGAGTTCCGGCAGGTGGTCGGGGGCGAGATCGGGTAAGAGGTCGGGAACGGCGTGCGCCGGTACGTTCTCCGCTTCCGCGGCGCCGGAATTCAGGGGAACCAGCGCGATCAGCTCACCGCTCCCGTCGGCGTCCTCCGGCCCCCACATGACCGGCACCCGGTGACTCTTCACCAGCGTTTCGATCTCGTTTTCCAGGAAACGGTCGACGGTGGGAGGGTCCGGCAGCCGGAACACGGTCACCGCGCAGTAATCCGGTAGTTCCATGTCGACGGCCGCGGCGAGTTCCGCCGATATCGGATCGCCGCTCAGTAATGACCGGGCCAGCAGGGCGACCTGCTCGGTGTACGGCATTCGGCGGCGCAGTACGCGTACGAATCCCCGGCGGTAGGCGCCGATGCCGCGCTCGCCCTGCGGGGCGAACCAGGTCATCATCCGCATGAGTTCGTCGACACCGCCGCCGCGCTGGGCGTCGGTCGCCTCGTTGATCTCGCGCAGCATGAGCGCGGTGTGCACGCGCAGCACCCGCTGCCGTGCGTCGAGCGACATGCCCGCACCGGCCCGCAGCTCGCCCATGGACGCGATGTAGCCAAGATCGTTGCTGCTCAACTCGCTGTTGTCCGGCGACAGTTCGACGGTCCGGTGGCGGAACCAGACCGAGTGGTCCAGCGTCTCGGCCCGCGCCCGGGGGTCCTTGTCCAGGAACCCGAACTCCGGGATCTCGCGTGTGTACGTCTCTACCTCCCGGCGGGCGTTGGTCGACGCCTGACGGGCCAGTTCGGCGAAGAGGCTCCCCATGGACGCGAGCATGTCATTCCGGACGAACCGGCCGACAGACGAGATCCGGACGGCGTTCATCACTCCGCATAAATCGGCGGCAACTATGCCGACAGGGTTTTTGTCACAGTGCGCAAAATTCCCGGATCAGGGCGTTCCCGTCACCCCTTCCGCTTGTGGAGGAGTCGTAAAACAGCCTTAATGAGAGCCGCGTACACGCCCGTGGGGGAAGACCGAGGCCAATCATTCCGGTGCGACTCCGGAAGGGCTCCGGCAATCAGTACGGGCACGGGTACCGAAATACCTCAGTCAGGCGCCACACAAGGGCGCTCGCCCGAACGGGAGGGAAACTCCGATGAAAGCAGGCACGCGAAAGAGAATCACGGCGGCGATGGCGGTCGCGGTCACGTCGACGGCGCTCATGCTCGGCACACCGGGCACCGGATCGGCCGCCCCCGCCGCCGCCCCCAGCCTGCGCGCGTACGGAATCAGCGGCGACGGCACCCTGATGGCCACGTTCACGACCGACCGGCCGGACGTGCTCAACTGGGTGCGGGCCATCACCGGCCTCAGCGGCGACACGGCCCTGATCGGCATCGACTTCCGGGTGCAGAACGGCGTGCTGTACGGCGTGGGCAACAAGGGCGGCATCTACACGATCAAGTACCCGCCGGCCACCACCCAGGACGTCGAGGTCACCAAGGTGTCCCAGCTGCAGTACGCGCTGAACGGCACCAACTTCGGTGTCGACTTCAACCCGGCGGCCGACCGGCTGCGCGTGATCAGCGACAACGGACAGAACCTGCGGCACAACCTGGGCGACCACACGACCATCCAGGACGTCAACCTCACCACCCCGCCGATCGAGGGCACGACCAAGGGCGTCTCCGCCGCCGCCTACACGAACAACGACCTCGACGGGTCCACCGCGACCACGCTGTTCGACATCAACACGACCAGCGACCAGGTCGTCATCCAGTCCCCGGCCAACAACGGCACACTCGCCGCGACCGGCAGCCTCGGCATCGACGCCCAGATCAACGCCGGCATGGACATCTACAGCACCCTGAGCGGCGGCAAGACGGTCGACAACGCCGCCTTCGCCACCCTCACCCCCTACGGCGCGAGCACGCCCTCCCTCTACAGCGTCAACGTCTTCACCGGGCAGACCACCCTCGTGAACGATGCCGCCAAGTCCAAGTTCCCCCTGAACATCACGGACGTGGCCATCTCCCTCACCGGCAGCTGACCCCACGGACCTCACCCTCGCCGCGGACCGGCCACGACCGGACCGCGGCGAGCCGGAGCCCCGTCACGTCACCGCATCTTCTCCAGGTCGAGGTCCGACCCCACGACCAGGGTCACCACGCCCGCCGCGGCGTCCGCGGACCGCGTGGCCTTGGCGTCGGGCAGCCGCGAGGCGAGAACCTTCGCCTGCTTGGTGAGGTCGGCCGGGTAGGCGACCGTGGTGGCGTCGGTGTTCTCGGGCGCGTTCCCCGTGCCGACGACGGTGAAGCCGGCCGCGCGCAGCTTCTCGGCGACGGCGGCGGCGCGTCCGTTGACACCGGTGCCGTTGAGGACCTGGACGCGCACGGTGGACGCGTAGATCAGGTCGTTCTTGGCCTGTGCCTGCAGCCGCTTCTTGTCGACCTCCTTGTCGCCTGCGAGGGAGGTGAACAGGTCGGCGGCCTGCGGGTACTGCCAGACGATGTTGGCCTTGTCGGCGGGGACGTCGGCCTCGCGCGGGTAGTTGGGGACGGTCAGGAACGTCAGCCGGTCGCTCGGGATGCCCTTCAGCTCGGAGGCGAGGTCGTAGAGCGGGTCGATACCGGCGAGATCCTCGTCCGTGGTCAGGGACTTGGTGGCGGACTGCAGGAAGTCGTAGAGCGAGGTGGGGCTGGTCAGCTTGGACTTGGCCTTGGCGGCCAGGGCCTCCATGAACTCCTGCTGGCGGCCGATGCGCCCGATGTCGGAGCCGTCGCCGACGGCGTAGCGGGTCCGTACGTAGCCGAGCGCCGTCTCGCCCTTGACGGTCTGGCAGCCCGCCTTCATGTCGAGCAGGGCGTTCTCGTCGTAGATGGCCTGCTCGGGGCAGACCTCGATGCCCTCCAGAGCGTCGACCATCCCCTTGAAGCCCTGGAAGTCGACGGACATGAAGCTGTCGATGCGCAGACCGGTGTTGGCCTCGACCGTCCTGATCGAGCAGGCGGCCGCGCCGGCGACCTCGCCGCTCGTACCGCCGATCGCGAACGCCTCGTTGATCTTCGCCAGATGCGGACCGGAGGAGCTGCCGTCACCCTTGTCGCACGCCGCTATCTCGACCCACGAGTCACGCGGGAACGACACCACGGTGGCCCATTCGCGGTTGGCGGGGATGTGCAGCACCATCAGCGTGTCCGACTGCATGGTGGTCAGGTCCTTGCCGTACTTCGCGTTCGCCCCGTCACGGCTGTCCGAGCCGACGACCATGATGTTCTTCGAACCCGGGCTGAGATTGACCGGTCGGTCCCCGCCGAGCTTGCCGTCCACGTCGGCGCCCGTGATGTTGTTGTCCAGGTCCTTGTAGACCCAGGCGCCGACACCTCCGACACCGAGGACGAGCACGGCCGCGCCGCCGGCGAACCAGCTCACCGTCCGGCCCCGCCGCGTCAGCCGCGTCCCCCCGCCCACGGCACCCGCGCGCCGCCTTCCCGTACCGCTCACCGGCCTTCCCCCACCTCGGCCGCATCCGGCCGGTCGACTACCCCCTGGGCGTCCGGTAGTTGTGATCACCGAACCCGCAGGACTCTACATGCATGTAGATATACGGATCGGCGCCACACACGTCTCATCACGCCCCGCGCCCACCGACGTCACAGAGGGGTCGCAGCGTACGGAATCAGGGCCACCGTCCCGGCCGAGGCGGCCGATGACCTCACCGACACGGCCGCGCCCCACGCCTGCCGGCCCCACCGAGGCGAACGGCGACGGCCGTCGGCCACCGCGGGCGCCGGGCCCAGCAGGGCCGCCACGCGGCGCGGCACCGGGCGCGACGCCTCGAAGCCGGCGAGCGTGGCCACCGGTGAGGCGACGGACAGGAGCGCTGCCCGGCCGATCGCGCGCGGCCGGACGGTCGGCGGCAACCGGTGGTGTCGGGCGACGAGATGGGCACGCTCATGGGCGAACAGCGCGCGCCGCTCGGCCGGTTCCCGGCACGACAGCATGACCTTGGCGGCCACCACACAGTCGCGGCGCCGCTCCGGCGGGATGTACGCGTACGGCACTTCCTCAGCAGTACGGCCACCTCGGTGTCCGGCAGTCCGGCCAGGGCCCCGGTGGCGCTGCGGCGCACCCGCCCGTGCCGCCGCAGGGTCCGGCCACGGGCGCCAACAGCGCGGCGAGCAACGCGGGATGGCCGGCCGACCGGCGACCGCGTCGGACGGCACCACCGCGCGCACCTCGGGGTCGGACCAGCCATCCGGCAGCGGTTTGCGGGCAGTTGGGCCTGTGCTGACCACCATCGCCAGGCCCGGACGCACCGTGCCGCACACCGCCATCACCCCGGCCACGCCGTGAGCGGCAGGCCCAGCGGCAGCGAGACGAACACCCCATGGGGCTTCGGTCGTCCCCGAGGGTTCGGTCGTCCCCGAGACTTCAGCGCCGTCCCCGACGCTTCAGCCGTCCCCTTCACCCTTCGCCCGATCGAGCAGCTCGCGCAGCAGCCGTTCGTCATCCGGCTCCAGGGAGGTGACGAAACTGGCCAGCACGGCCTCGCGGTCGCGCTCGCCGTCGAGGACCCGGCGCATCCGGTGCGCGGCCAGGCCCGCCTGGTCGGAGGCCGGGGTCCACACGAAGGAGCGGCCGGAGCGCTCCCGGGTCACCGCGCCCTTGGCCAGCAGTCGGGTCAGGATCGTGATCACCGTCGTATAGGCGAGGTCTCCGCCGAGGCGTTCCTGCACCCACCCCGCGCTCTCGGGGCCGTCCGCCTCGCCCAGCGCTGTCAGGACGAGTGCCTCCAGCTCGCCCTGCCCCCGCCGCCGGGGACGCTGCTGGTCCGTCACGCCCTGTCTCCTTCCGGTGCCCGATCGTATCCACATCACGATCTACAGAATTGTAGAAGCAGAGCGGCCCCAGGGCCCCTCACTTTCTACAGTTCTGTAGATCCCGAATCCCGGCAGGGCACTGCGACATCGACGCATCGGCCTACTGCTCGCGCCTCCGCAAAGGTGCTCTCCGACGGGCGCTTCGTCGTCTACAGCCACCTCACCGGCCCGGCCGGTGACGGCGAAGGCGAAGACGAAGACGAAGACGAGTCGGTCAAGGTCAACCTCGCGGCCGTGCCCGCCGGGGCCGGGCGTACCGGCGAGTGATGGGACGGACGCGACCGAAGCCAGACGCGGGGCGACGAGGGGGACGCCGTCAAGGCCGGGGCTGCCGACCGCGCTGTTCTGAACGGCGCCGAGGGGACACCCTGCCCCCGCGTCGCATCCCACTCCACCGGACCAGACTCGACCGGCCCGGCGGCAGGCCCTGTCGCACCGCGGCCCGCACCCGCACCCGCGCCGCACCCGCGCCGCTGCCGCTGCCGCAACGAGGACCCGTCCCTCCGGGCCCCGCGGCTGGCCAGGGCCCGGAGGGACGGGTCCGGATGGGTCCGGACCGAGCGAACTCGCCGCGCGGCCGCCGGGTCAGCGGAGCGAGCCCCCGGAATCGTCCCGCTTTGCCACGCACAGGGCCCAGATGATGAAGGCCGAGAAGGCGATCATCACGATGGACCAGACGGGGTAGTACGGCAGGGACAGGAAGTTGGCGATGATGATGAGGGCGGCGATGGCGACGCCGGCGACCCGCGCCCACAGGGACTCCTGGAAGAGACCCAGGCTGACGAGGACGGCCACGGCGCCGAGGGCGAGGTGGACCCAGCCCCAGCCGGTGAGGTCGAACTGGAAGACGTAGTCGCTGGTGGCGACGAAGACGTCGTCCTCGGCGATGGCCATGATGCCCCGGCAGACGTCGAGGACACCCGCGATCATGAGCATGACGGCGGCGAAGGCTGTCAGCCCCTCGGCGAAGGGCCGTGACCGCTTGGTCGGATGCACGTGCCCGCTGTGTGTGGCGGTCATACCGATACCTCGATTCCGTGTGCGGTGCCCTCAGCGCCCCGGGGCGGACGGGCCGGTGCCCGCGCCCGCCGAGGTTCCGTGGCCGCTCAGGACCAGTTCCTTCGCGCGGCGGAACTCGTCGTCCGTGATGTCGCCGCGTGAGCGGATCTCGGACAGCCTGGCGAGTTCGTCGACACTGCTGCCTCGTCCGTCCCCGCCCTGGGCCGTCTCCCGGATGTACGAGTCGAGAGCGGCCTGCTGCGCACGTGCCTGTGCCACCTCGCGACGGCCCATGTTCTTCCCGCGCGCGATCACATAGACGAACACGCCCAGGAACGGCAGCAGGATGGTGAAGGCCAGCCAGCCCGCCTTGGCCCAGCCGCTCATGTCGTCGTCGCGGAAGATGTCGACGACGACCCGGAAGAGCAGCACGAACCACATGATCCACAGGAAGAACACCAGCATGGACCAGAAAACGCTCAGCAGCGGATAGTCGTACGCGAGGTACGTCTGACCACTCATGTCTCTCCTCCGTCCCGGGCGCCCGCCCGGCAGGTGTTCTCCGCCGTTCGCGGCGCGCCCACAGCGCCGTGCTCGGCGCCGTTTTCAGCGTGCCCACGGCAAGGGCCGGGCGGCCTCACCCCGGGCGGGTGAGCCCGGCCTCGTCCGACTCGGGGGCTGCCGCGGGGTCCGCCGCGGCGGCGAGTACCGCCACGACCGCCAGTAGGGCCATGACCAGGACGGCGACGAGGACGGCGACGAGGACGGCCGCGCCGACCGTGGGGCGGTTCCGGAGGACGAGTGCCAGGGCGCCCGCCCCGAGGACGACGCCGTTGGTCCACCGGGGGTGGGGGTGGGCGGCCAGCCGCCGTCCGGACTGTCCGGTGCTCACCCCGGCGCTCCGCAGCGCCCGCCCGGCCGACGTGGTGCCGGTCCGGGCCAGGGCCCGCACCCGGCGGGCGCCCCGCCCCGGGCCGTACGGAGGAGGCGGCGAGGGGCGCGAGCAGGAGGGTGACCACCAGCAGGACGGCGGCGCCCGCCTTGCGCAGTTTCCGGTGGCGTACGCCGGCGTGCCGCCGGAGCCGCTCCTACTCGGCGCGCTCCTCGGAGGTCAGGGTGTGTCCGGCCGCGCGCCGGACGAGCCGGCACCGCCCGGCCCGGTTCCGCCGCCTGAGCCGGTTCCGTCTTCCGGTCCGGAGTGGGGCGGTGGAGTCCTTGCCCGAGACCATGAGGTTCGTCCTCCGGTCGAGGGCAGGCTCAGGTGGTTCCGGCGGCCTGCCCTTGGGACCCCGTGAGGCCCGCCCGGTGGAGGGCGGCCCGCCAGGCGAGTGCGACCGCCGCCTCGGCCAGGCCGATCAGGACGAGCCACAGGCCGAGCAGCCGGGTCAGTGCCGTCGCCGACTCGGTCGGCAGGGCCAGCACCACGATCCCCGCGACGATGCCGAGCACCGCGGCGCCGAGGACGAAGCCTCGGTGGGGCAGGTCCCTGGAGGCGAGGGCGGTGTAGAGGGTGAGGATGCCGGTCGCCAGCCAGACGATCCCGACGATCAGTGAGAGCGCGGCGATCGTCTGCAGCGGGTTCCTCAGGCAGAGCACCCCGGCCAGGACGTACAGCAGCGAGAGGAGCAGCCCGGACAGCCGCTCGCCCCGCTCTTCCCGGGCGAAGACGTCGACGAAACGGAACGCCCCGATCGCGAGCAGGTACAAACCGATGAGGACCGCGAGGACGTGCAGGGTCCCGTCCGGCCAGACCAGGACGATGACGCCCGGCACCAGCGTGGCCAGCGCCGAGCCGAGGATCCACTTCCAGGACCGGCCGACCCTCCCCAGCGTCTCCGCCGGGTCGCCCATCACTCCGGGATCCGCCCCGCCGGGCCGGCGGTCCGCCCCACCGGGCACTCCGTCGGCGCCGCCGGGCCTGTCGTCCGCCCCGGTACGCGGTGCCGGGCCATGGGACTCGGTCATGGCTCCTCCTCGCGCGGCCGAGCGGGCCGCTTCCGCACCGCCGGCACGCGGCGGTGTGCGGTGATCTCACCGGACCAGCGTCCCGCCACCCGCCGGCCGCCGGATCACCCCCGACGGGTGATCCCGGCGCACCGCCGGGGCGGGGAGGGTGGGGGTGGGCCCGGCCGGCTGTTCAGGAGGTGCGTGTCATGACCGTATCGAGCGCATTCACGGCGTCGCTGTCCGTGGCCGAGAGGGCGGCGTACGGCCGGGACGCGCGCAAGCGCGCCTCGCGCTCCTGCCACGGCTGGTTCGAGGCGGACAAGGACCACGAGCGAGCCGACCCGATCGAGGTGATAGAGCGTCAGTCGGCCACCCGGCTCACCGAGTTGGTTCCCATCCGCTACGGCCGCATGCTCGAGTCCCCGTTCCGCTTCTACCGGGGCGCCGCGGCGATCATGGCGTCGGATCTCGGGTCTCTCCCCAACACCGGCCTGACGGTGCAGCTCTGCGGTGACGCCCATCTGCTCAACTTCCGGCTGCTGGCCTCGCCCGAACGCCATCTCGTGTTCGACATCAACGACTTCGACGAGACGCTGCCCGGGCCGTTCGAATGGGATGTGAAGCGGCTGGCGGCCAGCTTCGCGATCGCGGGCCGGGCCAACGGCTTCTCGGCCGACGAGCAGAACGGCGCGGTGCGGACGTGTGTGAAGGCGTACCGGCGGCGGATGCGCGAGTTCGCCGGGATGCGCACCCTGGACATCTGGTACGCGCAGGACGACGCCGACCGGTTGGGGGAGCTGGTGGCCTCGTCGATGGACAAGGAGAGCAGACGCCGTACCGCCGAGGCGACGGCGAAGGCCCGTACACGCACCCATCTCCAGGCCTTCGAGAAACTCACCCGGGTCACGGCCGAGGGCCGGCTGATCGCGCCCGACCCACCACTGATCACACCGCTCCGGGACCTGCTGGCGGCCCCCGCCGCGGAGGGCCAGGAGAAGGAGCTCCAGAACGTGCTGGACCAGTACGTGCGGACCCTGTCGTCCGAGCGCCGGCATCTGCTGCGCCACTACCACGTCGTCGACATCGCCCGGAAGGTGGTGGGCGTCGGCAGCGTGGGGACGCGCTGCTGGATCGTGCTCCTGCTCGGCCGCGACGACACCGACCCGCTGCTGCTGCAGGCCAAGGAGGCGCAGGAGTCCGTCCTCTCCGCCCAGCTCGGCGGCGACAGCTACGACAACCAGGGCCGCCGCGTGGTGTCGGGGCAGCGGCTGATCCAGACGACCAGCGACATCTTCCTGGGCTGGACCCACGTCGTCGGTCTGGACGGGCTCGAACGTGACTTCTACGTACGGCAGTTGCGCGACTGGAAGGGCATCGCTCGGCCGGAGACCATGGATCCCGGCCTGCTGCGGCTCTTCGCGCGACTGTGCGGCGCCAGCCTGGCTCGGGCCCACGCCCGCTCCGGCGACCCCATCGCCATCGCCGCCTATCTGGGCGGCAGCGACCGCTTCGACCGTGCGCTCGCCGAGTTCGCGCAGTCCTACGCCGACCGGAACGAGCGGGACTTCGAGGCGCTGGGCGTCGCCGCCCACACGGGCAGGGTCCACGCCGAGAACCTCTGAGACACCGAAACGGCCTTCTCCGGCCCACTGCGGCGCGCGGGTCCGGCCCACTCCGGCGTGCAGGAGTGGGCCGGACCCGCGTGCAGGAGTGGGCCGGACCGCGTGCAGGCTTCGGCTCACTCCGGCAGCTGGCGCATCTCCAGGACCCGCAGGCCCAAAGACTGGCAGCGAGCCAGCAGCCCGTACAGATGCGCCTCGTCCACGACGTGCCCGAACAGGACGGTGTGGCCGGACATCACCACGTGGTCCAGCTCGGGGAAGGCTCTGGTCAGCGCCTCCGACAACTGTCCGTCGACGCGGATCTCGTAGCGCATGTGCGGTGTTCCCCCAGGGCCTGGTGCGGGCGGGCTGCGCCCCTTCTCCTAGCGATCGTCCGTCCCGACCACCGGCCGGGCCTCACCCCGGGAAGGTGAGTCAGTGGGTCAGGCGGCCAGGGGGCAGTGGGTCAGCGGGTCAGTGAGTCAGTGGGTCAGTGGGTCAGATAGAGCTTGAACCCGATGATGAGGAGGCCGAGCAGCAGATTCACCGAGGCGGTGGCGGCCATCAGCCCCCACGAGGCGTGGGCCCGGCGGGCCGCGGCCGCCGACCAGCCCACCTGTCCCGCGACGGCCACCGAGAGCGCCAGCCAGAGGGCGCCCGACACATCGAGGCCGAGGAGCGGGCTGACCGCGACGGCGGCCGCCGGGGGGACGGCGGCCTTGACGATCGGCCACTCGTCGCGGCACACCTCCAGCACCACCCGGCGGTCCAGACCCCGGTGCGCCAGCCGCGCACCGAACAGTTGGGCGTGCACATGCGCGATCCAGAACACCAGGCCGGTGAGCAGCAGCAGAAGGACGAGTTCCAGGCGGGGATAGGGCCCCGGGGCGCCGGCGCCGATGATCACGGAGGAGGCGAGCATGGATCCGTAGACGCCGCCGGTGTAGTCGGCACGGGCCCGGCGCTCGGCGCGGGACGTGGCGTGCCCGGTGGTGGACATCGTCGCGGCCTCCTCTCGGGGGCGGCGCGCCGAGCGGCGCTTCCCCCGCGTCCGGTTTTGGCGGCCGAGACGGCGATCGGCCGGATCCCCGTTCTCACCCGCCGTCCGGGTCACCGACCGAGTGCGTCGAGCGACGCGCGACGCGCGACGGCCGGGGCGCCGGTCCCGGGCGGCTCCGGCCGGTCCGTCCCCGGCGGCTCCGGCCGGTCCGTCCCCGGCGGCTTCGTACGGTCCGTCCGCCCGCTCGGCAGTTGCGCGGTGACCAGGAAGGCGGCGAGGGTGATGCCGCCGGTGGCGAGGATCGCCGCCTGCAGACCGTTCAGCCGGGCCGACGCGTAGGAGTCGGCGATGGCGTCGACCTCGGACGGCGGCAGTCCGGCGCGCTCGGCGGCCGTCCGCACCCGGTCGGTGGGGACGAAGCTGATCCCGGCCTTTTCGCCGAGTCGGCCCCGGAACGCCGGTGGGCGCCGGCCGGGCAGCGACCACCGCCGACCGGCCGCCACCTCCATCGCAGCTCAGGAGCCCTGTCGCCGCCTCACCCGCTGCGGGCGAGGCTGCCACCGCGCCGCTGGTGACCACGGACCGTCGGAGCCGTGAACAGAACATGCCGACCGCAGCTCGCGCGCCCGGCGCACCGCATCGCCATCGCCATCGCTACCGCCTGGCCCACACCAAGGCTCTGGCTGGGCGGGCCGCCGCCGGCTGCGAGCGGGGCCGGGTGCCGGCGCGGATCTTGCGACCGCGCCGGCACGTCTCATGCGCCGATCACTCCGTCGATCTGTTCGCGGATGAGGTCGGCATGACCGTTGTGACGTGCGTACTCCTCGATCATGTGCACCATGATCCAGCGCAGGGAGACACCCTGATCGCCGACGTGACCCGCTTCCTGTGCGGACAGGCGGCCGGAGTCGTCCAGCGACGCGTCGGCGATCAGCTCACGGCCCCGGGCGATCTCCGCCTGCCAGGCAGCCGTCGCCTCGTCGAGTCCTCGTTCCGGCTGAAGGGCAAAGCCGTCGAGGTTGCTCTCCTCGAAGACCGGCGACACATCCTGACTTGCGAATACACGCTGGAACCAGTTGCGCTCCACCTCAGCCATGTGCTGAACGAGACCGAGCAGCGTCATCGACGAGGGTGACGCCGCTGTGAACCTTAATTGATCATCTTTGAGGCCCGAACACTTCAGGACCAGAGTCGCACGGTGAAAGTCCAGCCATGCCTCCAGCATGGCGCGCTCGTCGGCATGCGCGGGTGGGATGGGCCGTCCATCCGGTGTCGTATTCATACGCACACCCTGGCAGCAGCAGTCGTGGCCCACGACCGTCTTCGCCGGCGACGAACATGCGTCTCGCCCATCTCCCGGGCGAGCCAGTGACAACGGCGGCACTCCGCCGGCTCGTCAGCCCGCCGCTTGCTGGAGGCCGTCGAGGATGAGGTCCAGTCCGAATGCGAACTCGTCGCCGTAGGCGTACCCGGGACGCATGACATGAGCGGTCGCGATCTCGGTCAGGTACGGGTACTCGCCATCGCCGAAACCGCTCATGATGGAATCCGCCAGTTCGGCGGTCTCCTCCGGGGAGTCGAAGGGCAGGGTCTTCTCCTGCAGGGCGAACCCGTAGATGTAGCTGTCGAGAACCGAGACGGCGTGGGCGGTCAGGGTGAGGGAGAACCCGCCCTGACGCAGGCAGCCGAGAACGGCGTCGTGGTGACGCAGAGTGGCTGGGCCCGGAGTCGACCGTGACTCCATCAGCCCGATGGCCCAGCGGTGGCGGGACAGCACCAGGCGCATGGAGACGGCCCGCTGCCGCATCGCCTGTCGCCAGTCGACACCCGGCGTGGGCACCTCGACTTCGCCGAACACCAGGTCGACCATGCCGTCGATCAGGTCCTCCTTGTTGGCTACGTGGTTGTACAGGGACATCGCCTCGACTCCGACGGCCTCACCGAGCTTGCGCATGCTGAGCGTCTCCAGGCCGCCGACGTCGGCGAGTTCGACGGCGGCATGCAGCACCCGCTGCCGGGTGAGGGTCTCGCGGGTCGGCTGCCGGACGGTACGTCGGGTCACGGTGGACATCACTTCCTCTTTCGGTCTCCCAGCATTGACGAGCTTACGCCGTAAGTGTTGTACTTACGGCGTAAGCCTGACTTACAGCGTAAGTACGCGAGCGTGGGAACGGGAGCAGGGACGATGCGGAACATGAGTGAGCCGATCGCAACCACCGGTGGAACCGCAACCATGGCGTCCGTCGTACAGGAGCGGTACGGAGCAGAGCCGGAAGCCGTGCTGCGCACCGCACGGCTCGCCCGGCCCGGCATCGGGCCGGGCGACGTATTGGTACGTGTGCTCGCCTCCAGCGTGGACCGGGGCACCTGGCACATGATGGCCGGTCTGCCGTACGCGATCCGGCCCGTGAGCGGCCTGCGCAAGCCGAAGCTCCCCAACCCCGGCCGCAACCTCGCCGGTGTCGTCGAAGCGGTCGGCCCCGAAGTGACCGGCTTCGCGCCCGGCGACGAGGTCTACGGCACGGCAGTGGCCGCGTTCGCCGAATACGCCGCCACCCGTCCTGACAGGATCGCTCCCAAGCCGACCGGACTCACCTTCGAGGAGGCGGCGACGGTACCCGTCAGCGCGCTCACCGCACTCCAGGCGGTTCGCGACAAGGCCAAGGTCCAGGAGGGCCAGCAGGTCCTGATCACGGGAGCCGCCGGCGGCGTAGGCACCTTCGCCGTCCAGCTCGCCCACGCCTTGGGCGCCCGGGTCACGGCCGTCGCGAGCACCCCCAAGCTCGACGCCGTACGAGCGCTGGGCGCCGACCACGTGATCGACTACACGCGCGAGGACTTCCTCGCCGTCCCGCGGCGCTACGACGCCATCATCGACATCGCGGGCAACCGCGGTCTGCGGGATCTGCGCCGCGCCCTCACCCCCCGCGGCAGGCTGGTCATCACCGGCGGCGGGACGAACGGCCGCTGGCTCGGCGGCACCGACCGGCAGCTCCGCGCACAGCTGCTGTCCCCGTTCACGGGCCGGCACCTGGGCACCTTCATTTCCTCCGAGCACGCCGACGGGCTGCGCGACCTGACCGTTCTCATCGACACAGGCACGCTCAGCCCTCTCGTGGACCGCGTCTACCCGCTCACCGAGACTGCCGCGGCCCTCCGCCACCTTCTCGCCGGCCGCGCCACGGGCAAGGTGGCGCTCGCCCTGCCCGCGGAGTGACGCCGCAGGCCGATGCCGGCACCTTGCCGGCACCTTTCCGGCACCTTTCCGTCCACCAGCAGCTTCAGCGATGAGTTTGGGCGGCGGATCGGGTCTGCCCTGGTATGACTCGCATCATCGCTGACATCTCGGTCTCCCTCGACGGCTTCGTCACCGGGCCCGACCCCGGCCCGGACAACGGTCTGGGCACCGGCGGCGAGGCCCTGCACACCTGGGCATTCTCCGACGACCTCGACGACCGCCGGGTCCTGCGTGAGGCGACCGCCCGCTCGGGCGCCGTCGTCCTCGGCCGCCGGCTCTTCGACGTGGTCGACGGGCCGCACGGCTGGGACGACAAGACCGGCTACGGCGCCGGCGAGGTCGGCAAGCCCGCCTTCGTCGTCGTCACGAGCTCGCCGCCGGAGTCGGTGCGGCTCACCGGCCTCGACTGGACGTTCGTCACCACCGGTCTGCCCGACGCCATCACCGTCGCGCGCGAGCGCGCCGAGGCGGCGTCGTCGAACAGCGGCAAGAACCTCGACGTCGTCCTCATGGGCGGCGGCGCCACGATCGGCTCGGCGCTCGCCGCAGGGCTGGTCGACGCACTGACGCTGCACCTCGCCCCCGTCGTGCTGGGCACCGGGACGCCACTGTTCACCGGTGGAGCACCGCGCATGCTCGTGCAGCGGAGCGTGACCTCGACGTCGACCACGACGCACCTGACCTACGACGTGGTCCGGTGATCCGATGACCACCGTCAACGTCAATGAGATCGCCTTGGGCATCGAGTCGTTCGGTGACGACGACGCGCCCCTCGTCCTGCTCGCGGGCGGGACAACGATGCTCTCCTGGCCCGACGCGCTGTGCGAGCACCTCGCCGCCGGCGGGCGCCGCGTGGTGCGCTACGACCTGCGCGACAGCGGAGAGTCGACGACGGCGGACCCGGAGGCACCCGCCTACACCCTGCGCGACCTCGCCGCCGACGCGGCGGCCCTCGCTGACGCGCTCGGTGGCGGGCCCGCGCACCTCGCGGGGATCGGCGTCGGCGGGATGGTCGCCCAGGTGGCCGCGCTCGACCATCCGGGCGCGTTCTCGGCGCTCACCCTGGCCGGCACCCGCGCGGTTGCGCCCGGCCCGCCTGACGACGACCTCCCCGACCATGACCAAGCGACGATGAGCCGACTGTTCGCGCATCCGACGCCCGACTGGACCGACCGCGAGGCGGTGGCGGAGTTCGCCGCCGACGGCGCGGAGGTCCGCGGCGACGACCCCGTCGCCGTGCGCGCGATCGCCGCGCGCATATGGGACCGCACGCCCGGCACCGCACCCCCGGTCCAGATGGCCAACCAGATGGGCATGGTGTTCTCCAGGCTCGACTGCAAACCCCGCTGGCGCGAGCGCCTGCGCGCGATCGATGTCCCCACGCTCGTCGTCCACGGCCGCCGCGACCGGTTCTTCCCCGTCGGCAACGGCGAGGCGATCGCGCGCGAGATCCCCGGGGCGCGGCTGCTCGTCCTGGAGGAGGCCGCCACCGCGATCCCCGAAGCAGCGGTCGGAGAGGTCGCCGAGGCGATGCTTACGCTCGGGGGAGGACGGCGCGTGCCGGGGGTATGACATCCGCGCTCGCCGCGCGGCGGCGAGCGCCGGATCTGCTGGTGACCTGCGAACAGGGGCCGCGGTGAGGGACGCGGGGGCTGGGCGGTGGGTGATTCCGTAGGCACGGGTGAAGTGGTCGGCCTCCATCGCGCCCGGGGAGTCAAGGTCGTCGGTCTGCTCCGCCGGGGGCGAGGGCCGGCTGGAGTTCGGCCTGCTGGAGTTCGGCGAGCAGCTCACTCTGGCCGGCGAGCAATTCGGTCAGGATCCGGCGAGCCGCACGCAGGAGTTCAGCCACATCACCACCAGCCAGCGCGTAACTGACGGTAGAGCCCTCCCGAATGGAGACCACGATCCCCGAACGGCGGAGTACACCAAGCTGTTGGGAAAGGCTGGACGGTTCGATCTCGATCTCGCTGAGCAGGTCGCGTACGGCAAGAGGACCGCTTTGCAGCAGTTCCAGGACCCGGATACGTACCGGGTGCCCGAGCATGCGGAAAAACTCGGCCTTGGCCTGATAGAGGGGGACCTGCATCAGAATCGCTCGCTCCCTGCCGCGTTCGAGGGCTTTCTCCGGGCACGGTGGCCCGTGCGTCCGCCGCAGGCGGTACCGCGCAGACCAATCTTCGTGGATCCGGCCTCGCACACCCATGGGATTGACCGGATCTGGATATGCCCAGTTGAAGAAATCTTCAAGTCATGGGCGTGCGAGGCCACGAAGCGCGGCGCCTTCTACACCTCGAGTCCGACCTCGATGCGCTTGAGCTGGTGGCGGGCCATGGCCAGGTTCGATTTCGCCCGGTCGAGCACGAGGTAGAGGAACAGTCCATTGCCGCCACGGCCCTTGAGCGGCTGGATGATGTGGTACTGGTTGCCGAGTGTGATCAGCACATCCTCGATCGCACCGTTGAGTCCGAGGTGTTCCATGGTGCGGGTCTTGGCACGAATCACGTCCGTGTTGCCCGCCGCCGCGACGGTCAGGTCGAGGTCCTTGCCTCCCCCCAGCGTGCCCAGCGCCATACCGCTGGTGTAATCGACGAGCGCGGTCCCCAACGCGCCCTCGATGGACGTCATGATCTCCTTCAGGGAAATCTCCACATTGCTCATACCAGCATCTCCTCCTGGACATTGCGCGGCCGGGCATCGCCCTCTCCGCCGGTGCCAGGACCCTACGAACCACCCATGCCCGGCACCCCTGTTGTTCCGGTACTGAACAAGGGAGCCCCGAATTGCCGGATGATGCGTCGCTCATGACCGCTCATGATCAGCAATTAACCATCGCTGTCGGGGACGAAGATCGCGGGCTTCACGCTGCCCGTCGGGAAGGTGGCCGCCTCCCTCGCAGCAGAGCGCCGTCCGACGCCCAGGACACGGCCACCGGTCACGAGGCCGTCGCTAGTGTTCTGAGTCGGGAATTCTGTTCAGATGTATAGGCTTGCTCCATGGCACGGACGGGGCGGCCGAAGGCCGAGTTGACACTGTCGGACGAAGAACGGGCCGCACTCGAGGAGTGGGTGCGGCGACGTTCCACGCCGCAGGCATGGGCGTTGCGGTGTCGGATCATCCTGGCCTGCGCCGAGGGCGCCTCGAACAAGGACGTGGCTGCTCAGCTCGGTTCCACACCCCATGCGGTGGGCCGCTGGCGGGCCCGGTTCGTGCAGTACCGGATCGCCGGTCTGGGTGACATGCCGCGTCCGGGCGGCCCAAGGACCGTGACGGACGAGCAGGTTGCCGCGGTAGTCACCAAGACGCTGGAATCCACTCCGAAGAACGCAACGCACTGGTCGACGCGGTCGATGGCGAAGGAGACGGGCCTCTCGCAGTCGTCGGTTTCACGGATCTGGCGGGCCTTCGGCCTGCAGCCGCACCGGTCGGAGACCTTCAAACTGTCGACCGATCCGTACTTCGTCGACAAGGTCCACGATGTCGTCGGCCTTTACCTGGACCCGCCCGAGCGGGCCCTGGTGTTCTGCGCCGACGAGAAGTCGCAGATCCAGGCCCTGGACCGATCCCAGCCCGTGCTGCCAATGATGCCCGGGGTTCCCGAGCGGGTGACCCACGACCACGTCCGCGCCGGCACCACCACCCTGTTCGCCGCCCTCGAGGTCGCCACCGGCAAAGTGATCGGCTCCCTGCACCGCAGACATCGGGCTGAGGAGTTCAAGAAGTTCCTCACCAAGCTCGACAAAGAGGTGCCCGCCGACCTGGATGTCCACCTCATCTGCGACAACTACGCCACCCACAAGACCCCCGCCATCAAGAAGTGGCTGCCGGCCCACCCCCGCTTCCACCTGCACTTCACACCGACCGGCTCGTCCTGGCTGAACCTCGTCGAGCGATGGTTCGCCGAACTGACCAACAAGCAGATACGGCGCGGCGTTCACAGGTCCGTCCAAGCCCTGGAGAAGGACATCCGCAACTGGATCGCCGCCTGGAACACCGACCCGAAGCCCTACGTCTGGACGAAGACCGCAGACGAGATCCTCGAACGCCTCGCCAGTTATCTGAACAGAATTCCCGACTCAGAACACTAGGACGGCGGTTCGGCCTCCGCCTGGGCGGTCCGCAGATCGGCGAGCAGCTCGGCCTGTCCCGCCAGTACGCCGGACAGGATGGTGCGCGCCACTCGCAGCAACTCCGCCACGTGCGGACTGGTCAGGGAGTAGTAGACGGCCGAGCCTTCCTTCCGGGTCACCACGAGGTTCGCCCGGCGCAGCACCGCGAGCTGCTGCGACAGATGCGCCGGCTCGATCCCCACCACGGGCAGCATCTCCGCGACCGCGTGCTCACGCTCGCTCAGGAGTTCCAGGACCCGGATGCGCGCCGGATGCCCCAGCGTCTTGAAGAACTCGGCCTTCAGTTGGTATAGCGGCGTACTCATCGTGCCACCCCCTCCCCCACGGAACAGCGCGGCCGTATCGGCCGTTCCTCGGCGCATCGAATCCACCCACTCGTCACACACATGCTGCCCATCCTCGCCCGCGACACCAGAGGCGCCGAATCCGTGCTTGGGAACCGGAACCCGACGCAGCCACCGCAGCAGACCCCATGATGATGACCTAAGCAATTGCTAAGATAAGCAACTCCATACATTATGCGAGGGAGGCCTGCGTGAGAATCATTCCGCTGCGTGGCGCGAGCGTCGTCTGGCTCAAGTGCCCCGCCTGCCGAATGAAGTGCCGTCCTGCGGCGGTCGGCGCGAACGGACGATGCCCACGGTGCGGCGCCGCCCGCATGGTGAAGCTGTCCTTCGGTGACCGGGCGGCCGCCCCCGCGCCGGACGCCGACCACAGCTGATCCTCTTTGCTTCACGTGTGATCAGCGCCGTGATGTCGCCGTGGCCTGGAACGACGTCAGCCGGGCCGGTCGTCGGCTGAGCATGTGTCCGCGGCCCAACCGGTTCACGACGCATCAGTCGAGAGCAAGCGGCCTGGGGAACATTCCGCGGGGCCCCGACCCCCGCTGACACCGGTCAGCTTCCTCGCACAGTCAGCCTGTTGGTTCAGAGCGGGAGAGAGATCCAGATGCTCTTGCCCTTGCCGTCGGCGTCCCCCCGGACGACCGCGGTGCCGCCCAGACCGCAGGTTAGCTCCATGACCGTGCCCAGACCGCCGACCCCGGTGACCGCGCCGAACAGGGACGGCTGGTAGGGGTGGCGGTCGTGGACGGCGAACGCCAGACAGTCCTTGCCGGCCGCGTAGATGACGGTCACCTCCGGGGAGAGCACCGCGGCGTGCCGGACGCTGTTGGTGACCAGCTCGCCGAGAATCAGCAGAGCCGGTCCGATGGCCGGATGGCGCAGGCTTATGCCCCACTCGACCAGGGCCTGCTCGGCGGTCTCCCGGGCCAGGCGGACCGCGGAGGGCATCATCGGCAGCGTGAGCACATGGCGGTAGGGCAGGGCTTCGAGCTGGGTACTCATCCCACCTCCGCGCGGGCGAGCCGGAATCCGCTCACCGTCTTGGGATTCAGGCGCAGCAGCGTGTCGTGCGGGCCGTGGGTCCAGCCGGGCAGCGTGCGCTGGTAGTGGGCGGCTTCATCGCGGTCGGTTATCACTGTGGTCGGCCCGGCGACGGTGACGGTCCAGCCGGTGCCGGCCACTGCCCGGATCTCGTCCACCTGGTACGTCGCCGTCGTCGGAATCGCGAACGCCGGGACGGGGGCACGCATCACCACGCGGCCGAACTCCCAGGTGTGGCGGCCGGGCCGGACGACGGTCAGGTCCCGGTGCGTGTAGACCAGTCGCCCCAGCGCGCTGCCCTCCAGCAGCCACAGTGCCTCGGCACCGGAGACCTCGACCATGCGCAGGGGTACGGGCGACATGCTCATCCGACGGTTTCCTCTTCTTCCTCGCTGATCGGCCGGTGCTTCCGGGCGGGGAGGGGCGGCACGACCCCTGCGTACTCCAAATAGGCGCGAGCACCCTCGATCGCCTCGGGCGTGGTGGCGTACTCGCCGCCCTCCCGGCACAGCAGCTCCAGCGCGCCGACCGAGTACAGAGCCTGGCGCTGGCCCGGTCGTATCCCGGAAGCCATGACGACGACGCCGCGTCGGTTGAGCTTGTCGACCGTGTCTTTGAGGACGAGGGCGCCGGTGGCGTCGATGGTGGTCACCCGGGACATGCGCAGGATGACGACGCGCACGTCGGCGACCTCGGCGAGTTCGAGGAGGAAGCGGTGCGCGGCGGCGAAGAACAGCGGCCCGTCGATGCGGTACGCCACGATGTGCTCGGCCAGCAGCGCGTGTTCCTCGGCGCTGTGGTCAGCCCGGTCAAGGGGTACCTGGTCCAAGCGGGCTTGTTTGGCCACGGCGCGCAGGGCCAGGGCGCCCGCCACGACCAGGCCGATGATCACGGCGTAGACCAGGTCCAGGGCCAGGGTCGCGACGGCGGTCAGTACGAGGATCAGCGCGTCGGAGCGGGTCGCCTTCGCCATCGCCCGCAGCGAGCCGACCTCGATCATGCGGATCGCCGTGGCGAGCAGCACGCCGGCGAGGGCGGCCAGCGGGATCTTCGAGACCAGAGGCGCCGCCGCGAAGACGATGACCGCGAGGATCACGGCGTGGGTGAGGGCGGCGAGGCGGGAGTTCGCGCCCGTACGGACGTTGACGGCCGTACGGGCGATGGCTCCGGTCGCGGGCACCCCGCCGAAGAGTGGGACGGCGATGTTGGCCAGGCCCTGGCCGAACAGTTCGCGGTCCGGGTCATGCTGCTGGCCGACCGTCATGCCGTCGGCCACCGAGGCGGACAGCAGCGACTCCAGCGCGGCGAGGACGGCGACCGCCACCGCCGGAGCGAGCAGCGAACTCAGAGCACCGAGATCGAGGAAGGACAGGGACGGCGCGGGCAGCCCGGACGGCAGGTCACCGATCGGCTTCGCCTCGTCCAGCCCGGCGGCCTGCGCCACCACGGTCGCGGCGATCACCGCGACGATGGAGAGCGGTACGGTCGGCCGCCACCGGGCCCCGGCCAGCATCACGACGGCGACCGCGAGCGCGAAGCCGACCGCGGTCCAGTTCGGGTGCCGGACGAACTCCTCCGCGGCCCGCCAGGTCACCACCAGGACGCGGTCGCCCTCCGGCTTGGGCACCCCGAGGGCGTTCGGCACCTGCTGCAGCCCGATCACGCACGCGATGCCGAGCGTGAACCCCTCCACGACGGGAGCGGGCACGTACTGCATGTACTTGCCGGCCTTCAGCGCCGCCAGCGCGACGAGCATCCCGCCCGCCATCAGCCCGACGGTCAGCACGCCCGACGGTCCGTGCTCGGCGACGATCGGCACGAGTACGACCGTCATCGCGCCGGTCGGCCCGGAGACCTGGAGGTTCGAACCGCCGAACAGCGCGGCGATCGCACCCGCGACCACCGCGGTCGCCAGCCCCGCCGCCGCACCCAGCCCGGAGGAGACCCCGAAGCCGAGCGCGAGCGGCAGCGCGACGACCGCCACGGTCAGCCCGGCCAGCAGGTCCCGGCGCGGGTCGCGCCGCATCTCCGCCAGATCGGCGCGGCCGGGCAGCAGCGCGGCAAGTCGGGCCCTCACCTGGCCGAACAAGGTGGTCATCGCGCGGCGGCCCCGGCTTCCCGCAGCTCGGCCAGCAGCTCGTCACGGCCGGCCAGCATCTCCGTGAGAATCCTCCGCGCGGCCGTCATCAGATCGGCGACGTCCCCGCCGGCCAGCTCGTAGACGACACGTGAGCCCTCGCGCACCGAGGCGACGATGCCCGACCGGCGCAGCATCGCCAGCTGCTGCGACAGATTGGAAGGCTCCACGTCTATGGCGGCCAGCAGGTCCCGTACCGGCAGGGGCCCGTCCTGCAGCAGCTCCAGCACCCGTATGCGCACCGGATGCCCCAGCATCCGGAAGAACTCGGCCTTGGCCTGATACAGCGGAACGGACACAACTCCTCAGCTTTCCCTCGACGACACCCACCCCGGACCACGCGAATCGGCGGTGCCCGCGGCAACCAGGTGACAGGGCACATCCCTCACAGCATCTAACCAATTGCTAAATTACGCAATTCAGCATTCCATGCGTACACTCGCCCGGTGACCGAGACCCTGCCGCCGTGCCCCGAGTGCTCCAGCACCTACGCCTACGAGATGGGCGCACTCCTGATCTGCCCCGAATGCGGCCACGAGTGGTCGCCCGCGTCCGCCGAGCCCGCGGACGCGGACGGCAGCGAGGCCAGGGTGATCAGGGACGCCGTCGGCAACACCCTCGCCGACGGCGACAGCGTCACCGTGGTCAAGACCCTCAAGGTCAAGGGCAGCCCGACCGGGATCAAGGCAGGCACCAAAGTGCGCGACATCCGCCTCGTCGACGGCGTGGACGGTCACGACATCGACTGCAGGATCGACGGCTTCGGCCCCATGCAACTGAAGTCCAGCGTGGTCAGGAAGGCCTGACCCGACACATCAGCGCAGAGCGAGGTCCCACCCGCCCGCCGCCACCCGGGTGCCCGCGCTGATCGTCGTCCACCGGCGCTCCCCGCCGACGCCTCCAGGACCATGCAGAGTCGGCACCTCCCGCGTCCGCTGCGTCACGGGCCCGTTCGTCTCCGGTCACCCCCAGCGCGGCCGACGCGACGGCGGCCGACCCGGCCAGCACGGGACCGGTCGCGGCGCGGGCCGGGACCTTGCGGGCCGTCCGGGCCGCCGCGGCGAACAGGGGCCGGGCCACGGCGTAACCGGTCGGCAGACGGTCGGATTCACAGGTGCGCGTCGATGTGCGTCGGCTTCGGGCGGTGGAGTTCGAGGAAGGGACGGCCGGCGGCCGTCCACCGGCCGGTCAGGACCCAGCCGGTGGCGTCGGCGACGCGCAGCAGCGCGGTGGTGCCGAGACGTGCCCAGGGGAACGGCCGGCCGTGCCGCCCCCGGCCGTCCTCGACGCGGACGGTCAGGCGTTCGTCCACGTCGTGCGGGGCGGCCTCGGCCAGCAGGCAACCGCCGGGAGCGACCAGTTCTCGCAGCCGGGTGAGCAGGGCCGGCGGGTCGCCGCCGATACCGACGTTGCCGTCCATCAGCAGGGCGGTGCCCCAGCCGCCTTCCCCCGGCAGGCGGTCGAAGACGGACCGCCTCACGGCGGCGCCCCCGTGGCGCCGGGTCCGGGTGACGGCGGCCGGGCTGACGTCCGCACCCAGCGCCGGCACACCGCGGGCGGCCAGGGCGGCCACCAGACGTCCCGGCCCGCAGCCGACGTCCAGGACGGGACCGGTGCAGCGGCTCAGCACGCTGGTGTCGGCGGCGTCGGGGGGTGCGCACCAGCGCTCGACGTCCAGCGGCAGCACCTCCTCACGGAGGCCGTCCGGGTGATCAGGGGGTGACAGGCGGCGCAGGAACAGCGGGCCGCGGCCGGCGCGAAGGGCGTGGGCGTAGGGGTCGTCGGTCCACGGTTCGCCCGGCTCTCCGGGTGCGAACGGATCCGTGGGTTGTGTCGGCGTGGAGATCCGCGCCGTGCGCGCGGTAAGGGTCCGCGGCTGCGTTCCCGTTGTGGCCGGCTCTGTCCCCTCGGTTACGGCGGTGTCCAGACCGGTCGCCACCGTCCCGCTCATCGGGCGACCTCCGCGAGCGGGGCGAGGGCGGTGGTGAAGCGGGAGCCGGGCGGACAGCAGGCGGCGACCTGCGCGGCGTCGGCGGCGGTGTCCACGTCGCGCAGTACCGGCAGATCGGCCACCGCCCGTCCCGCCTCGGCCAGGCGCGACCGCTGGATCGCACCGAAGCAGTCCGTGAACATCAGCAGCAACGCGGGGTCGAGGGAGGCGTCGCCGTCGCAGAAGCGGACGACGTCGGCGGTGGCGGCGGTCAGCCCGGCGTGGCACACGGCACCGAAGCCGCGGCGGGACTCAGGGACGACGTACGCTCCGAGGTCGCGGGCGATGTCCGCGGAACCGTCGGCCGAACCGTTGTCGACGACGATCGCGCGCCGGCCGGCCGGGATCCGGTCCAGGACCCACGGCAGGGCCCCGGCCTCGTCGAGGCAGGGCAGCACCACGTCGCCCCGGGCAGGGGTGGAGGGGGAGGTCTCGATCACCCCACTCACCCTACGAACCCGAAAGGGACATAAGGGATTTGGCGATCTTACGGATCGCTGACGTCCACAGCCGCTCCCCACAGACGAGCGGACACCGGTGCGAGACTCACCAACGTGAAACGCGTACTCGTCGTGGACGACGATCCCACCGTCTCCGAGGTCGTCGCCGGCTATCTGAACCGGGCGGGCTTCGCCGTCGACGTGGCCGCCGACGGCCCCGCCGCCGTGGCCGGGGCCGCCGCGCAGCCGCCGGACCTGGTGGTGCTGGACCTGATGCTGCCCGGCATGGACGGACTGGAGGTCTGCCGTCGTATCCGGCGGGACGGCCCGCTGCCGGTGATCATGCTGACCGCGCGTGGCGACGAGGAGGACCGCATCCTCGGCCTGGAGGTCGGGGCGGACGACTACGTCACCAAGCCCTTCAGCCCCCGCGAACTGGTCCTGCGGGTGGAGTCGGTACTGCGCCGCGCCGGGGCGGTGGCGGCCGCGCGGACCGCGCCCGCCGGGGCATGGCTGCGGGCGGGGCCGCTCGCCCTGGAACCCACCGCCCGCCGCGCCACCCGCCACAACGATGAACTCGCGCTGACCATAAGGGAGTTCGATCTACTGGAGTTCTTCCTGCGCAATCCCTGGCGGGCCACGAGCCGGGAGGAACTGATGCGCCAGGTGTGGGGCTGGGAGTTCGGGGACCTGTCGACCGTGACCGTCCACGTGCGGCGGCTGCGCGGGAAGATCGAGGACGATCCGGCGCACCCCCGGCTGATCACCACGGTGTGGGGAGTGGGCTACCGCTTCGACGTCCCCGGCACGAACGGAGGCGGCGATGCTGCCTGACACCCTCCTGATCGCGTTGTACGCGGCGATCGGCGCAGCCGCCGCCGGGCTGCTCGGTACCGCCGCCCTGCGACTGCTGCGCCACCGCTCGGTCACACTGTCGCTGGCCGTTGTCGCCGCCGTCACGGTCGCGGCGATGCTCGCCGGAACGATGCTGGTGGCCTGGGCGATGTTCCTCTCCGACCACGACCTCTGGGTCGTGACGATGGTGTGCTCCATGGCGGCCGTCGTCTCACTCGCCGTCGCCCTCCTCCTCGGCCGCAGCGTCGTCAAGGGCAGCCGCGCCCTGACCAGGGCCACCCGCGCCCTCGGCGACGGCGGCAGCTTCACTCCGCCGGCCGCGGCACCCACGGCCGAACTCGCCGCGCTCAGCCGCGAGTTGGCCGCCACGAGTGCGAAGCTCGCCGCGTCCCGGGAGCGGGAGCAGGCCCTGGACGCCTCCCGCCGCGAACTGGTCGCCTGGATCTCCCATGACCTGCGTACCCCGCTGGCCGGACTGCAGGCGATGACCGAGGCGCTGGAGGACGGCATGGTCGCCGACCCGCGTGTCTACCACGCCCGGATCCGCACGGAGGTCGAGCGGATGAGCGACATGGTCGGCGACCTGTTCGAACTCTCCCGCATCCAGGCCGGCGTCCTGGCCCTGAACACCGCCCGTATGTCGGTCTACGACCTGGTCGGTGACGCCCTCGCGGGCGCCGACGCCCTCGCCAGGGAATACGGCGTCCGGCTGGTGGGCGACGGGGTCGAGCCCGTGCCGATCGAGGTCGACGGCCGCGAGATGTCCCGGGTCCTGGCCAACCTGTTGGTCAACGCCATCCGCCGGACTCCCACCGACGGCACGGTCGCCGTGTCCGCCCGCCGCGAGGCCGACAGCGTCGTCGTGTCCGTGACGGACGGCTGCGGCGGCATCCTGCCCGAGGACCTGCCTCGTGTCTTCGACACCGGCTGGCGCGGCACCGACGCCCGCACCCCGCCCGCCGGGGCCGGACTCGGCCTGGCGATCGTGCGCGGCATCGTCGAGGCCCACAGAGGACGCGCGGCGGTGAGCAACGTACCGGGTGGCTGCCGCTTCGAGGTCCACCTTCCCGCGGCTGTCTGAGCGGCCCACCGGCGCAGGGCCGGCCCTGCGCTTGCGGGGGCCCAGGAGCGCGGTGGCCGCACCGGGATGTCAGTGCGCCCGCAGCGGTGCCTTCGGCGGAGCCGTGCGGTGGGCGGCGGACGGCGGACGGCGGACGGCAGCGAGTCGAGCACGCGCACCTCGTGCCCGGCGCCGGCAAAGGCCGTGACGAGGTGCGAGCCGGTGAAGCCCGCGCCTCCAGGGCCCAGGATCAACATGCGGCCGACGCTACGGCCGCGCGTTCACCCACGGATCCCGCGGTGGGGGTCCGGCAGGATGGCAGTCCCGTTCAGGCGCAGCGCGAGCAGGGTCAGGGGCCGCGGGCGTGCTCGTGCCCCCCTCTCCGAAACCCGGTAGCCGCCCCGGGTCCGCAACGACACCACCCGCACCCACGCGTGCGGCGGGGCTCTCGCCCACTCCACCAGGTCCATGACCCGCACGCCCGTCCAGCGCGCCGACTTGCTCCACCCCTCCACGCAGGCGATCGGCAGCTCCGCCTCGTGCTGGGGCAGGGCTCGCAGGCGGGCCCGCGAACAGGCGTGAACATGGACGCTGATGGCACCTGGCACCTGGCACCTGGCACCTGGCACCTGGCACCCCACCGCATCGCATCGCATCGCATCGCATCGCATCGCATCGAGCCGTCGCACCGATTGTCGGCACCGACGACCTCGATCACGCGGGCCTGCCCGCGGTATGTGGTGGCCGCGGACAGGCCCGCGCGGTGGTTCAGCGCATCACGGTCACTGGCATTCGCGGCCGGTGTCGATGCACTCAACCATGGTGTTCATCAGCTGCTCGTCGAAGACCTTGACGGGCGGGCGAGTCACAGCAGCCGCAGCTCACGGGCGCGGCGTACGGCGTCGTTGCGGCGGTTCACCGACAGTTTGCGGAAGACGCTCTTGAGGTGGGTCTTGACGGTGTTCACCGACACGCACAGGTCGGCGGCGATCTCCTCGGTGGACATCATGCGGTCCAGCCGCCGCAGCACATCGCGTTCGCGGCCGCTCAGCTCCTCCACGACCGGCGGCCGGTCCTCGGGCCGGGGCGGCCCGGTACGCGACGGCGGGCCGGGGGAGCCCGGGGTGAGCCAGCCGGCCGCGAGGTCCCTGAGCGGCGCGGTGTCGAGGACGGGCCGGAGCCATCCGCCGGCTTCGGCGAAGGGCCGGCGCAGCCGCTCGCGCCGGGCCTCGTGGAGCGCCTGGGCGACGAGTCTGCGCACAGTGGCCCGGTCCCCGACGGCGTGCGCGGCGCCGGCGCGGACCAGCAGGGCCCGTACGGTCACGGCCGGGCCGGTGCGGCTCTCGGGGCGCAACCCGTCCAGCAGGTCGATCGCCGCGAGGGGCGTGCCCGCGGCGAGCAGGGCCCGCGCCTCCCCCACGGCGCACGCCGGCTGGTGGCCGGGCACGGCGTGCAGCAGTTCGGCGGCGGCCTCGGGGTGGCCTCGGGCGAGGTGGGCGGCGGAGGCGACCAGCGCCGTGTGACCCTCCGCCCAGGGTGAGGCCACGTCGGCGGTCACGGCCGGTTCCGTCGCCGCCAGGGCGGCCCGGGTGTCGCCGCGGGCCAGCAGCAGACTGGCGGTGGCCAGGGCCCGGCCCGCCTCCGTCACCGGGTCCCGCGTCTCGGGCCGGGCGTCCGCCGCCGCGTCGAGGTGGGAACGGGCCAGCCGCAGCTCGTCCCGGTCGACGGCCACGGCGGCCAGGACCAGCCGTCCGATGCCGAAGCCGGACGGCTGCGGCAGGCCGTACCGCTCGGAGACGGTCAGTGCCGCCATGGCCTTGCGTTCCGCCCGGCCGAGCCAGCCGTTCAGATAGTCGATGAGGGCCAGCCGGCCGAGGGAGTCCTCACGTGGCAGTGCCGTCGACGCGCCGCCGGCGCAGTCGGCGACGAGGGACAGGGCGGCACGGGCATCCTCGAAGCGGCCGGCCCACAGCCGTGTCGACCCCAGATGGGCCAGGAGCAGGGCGGTGAGTTCGGGGTGCTTGTCCAGGAGGTGGGCGGGGACCTGTTCGCGCAGTCTCTCGGCCGTTCCGGCCGCCAGCTCGGCCCTCTCCGGCGAGCCGGTCAGCCGGGCCGCCAGCGCCTCCAGCAGGAGACAGCTCAGCCGGGCCGCCGCCGGACCCGGTTCGTCCGCCGCCTCCGCCCGGTCCTCCTCCCCCGCCAGACTCCGTTCCGCGTGCCGCAGATGGGCCAGGCCCCGGTCGACCTCGCACCGGGAGAGCTCACGGGCCGCCCGTACGAGATCCGTGGCGGGGCTCGTGGCCTCGGGGCCCATGGGGGAGAACAGCTCGGTGAGGTCGTCGGCGCGCAGGCCCGTGAAGAGCTGGCCGATGGCGAGGTCGTCGACGAGGGCGCCGGCGGTGAACTCCCAGTCCCCCGCGGCGGCCCCGTGGTCGAGCGCCTCCGCGAGGGTCCCCGAGCGGCGCAGCCACTCCGCCGCCCGCCGGTGCAGTACGGGTTCCAGGCCGGGAGAGCGCATCCGCAGATGGGCGCGGAGGATCTCCCCGAAGAGCGGGTGGAGGCGGTACCGGGTGTGCCCGAGGTCCTCGACGAAGGCGTTCCCGCGATGCAGGCCGGCCAGGATGCCCTCGGCGTCGGTGCGTTCGGTCAGCGCGTTCGCCAGCTCGGGGCAGAACCGCTCCAGGACGCTGACCCGCAGGAGGAGATCCTGGGTCTCGGGGGTCTGCCGTCTGAGCACTTCGGCGAGCAGGAAGTCGGCGACCGCCGTGCGCTCGGCCTCGAACCGTTTCAGATACGTCTGCGGATCCGGACTCTCGCGCGCGGCCAGCGCGCACAGCCGCAGGCCGGCCGCCCACCCCCGGGTGCGCTCCACGAGCGCCTCCGCGACGGCCACCGGGACCCGAAGGCCGTGCAGGCCCAGCAGTACGGACGCTTCCTCGGGCGTGAAGGCCAGCTCGGCGTTCCTGATCTCCGTCATGTCGCCGGCCGCCCGGTGGCGGTGCAGTGGCAGCAGCGGTTCGGTGCGGGTGACGAGGATCAGGCGCAGGCCGGGCGCGCCGTGGTACAGCACGAACTCCAGCTGTTCCGCGATCTCCGGGTCGGTCACCCGGTCGTACTCGTCGAGCACCACGATCACCGGCCGCTCCAGGGCGCCCAGCTCGGTGGCGAGCCGCGTCAGCAGCGTACGGTCCACGTGGCTGGCGTCGGCGGGGCAGCCGATCCCGGCGGGCAGCGGCACACCGGCGGAGCGCAGCGCCTGGAGGAGGTACGCCCAGAACATGCCAGGGCCCTGGTCGCCTGCCTCGGTGGTGAGCCAGGCGACCGGCCGGTCCCGCCGCGCGGCCCAGTCGGCGACCAGCAGGGTCTTGCCGGCCCCGGCGGCCCCGTTGACCATGGTCAGCGGGGTTTTCAGGGCCTGGTCGAGGTGCTCGACGAGGCGGTTCCGCCGCAGGAACGTGGCGGGCCGGGCCGGTACGGCGAACCGGGTGCGCAGGAACGGGTCGCCCTGGGGATCGGCACACGGGACGGTAGGCCCCGAACCGCTCTTCCCGGACCCTGCCACGGCGCTCACCACCACAGGTCGTAGAACTGGGGCAGTTTTCCCCGTTCAGCATCCCAGGGTTCCTCCGCGCCTGCGCGCTGCGTCGGTCTTCGCGGCCGTTGCCGACTTTTAGGTCGAGGAGATCAGTGCGACTCGCGGCTCACCTCGGAGCCGCTGGAGCCGATGAGGAAGTCGAGGTCGGCGCCGGTGTCGGCTTGGAGGACGTGGTCGACGTAGAGGCGTTCCCAGCCGCGCCGGGGGGCGGCGAAGCCGTCGACCGTGGCGCGGTCCGGCTCCCGGCGCGCGAGGTCGTCGGCGGGGACGTCGATGTCGATGCGGCGGGCCTCGACGTCGAGGACGACGACGTCACCGGTCCGTACGAGGGCGAGGGGGCCGCCGGCCGCGGCTTCCGGTGCGACGTGCAGGACGACCGTGCCGTACGCCGTGCCGCTCATCCGGCCGTCGCAGACGCGGACCATGTCGCGGACGCCCTGTTCGAGGAGTTTCCTCGGCAGGGGCATGTTGGCGACCTCGGGCATGCCCGGATAGCCCTTGGGGCCGCAGCCGCGCAGGACGAGGACGGAGTCGGCGTCTACGTCCAGGTCGGGATCGTCGACGCGGGCGCGGAAGTCCTCGATGGAGTCGAAGACGACGGCCCGGCCCCGGTGGCGCAGCAGGTGCGGGGAGGCGGCGGCCGGTTTGATCAGTGCCCCGTCGGGAGCGAGGTTGCCGCGCAGGACGGCGATGCCGCCCTCGGCGACCAGTGGTTCGGCGCGCGGGCGGATGACCTCGGCGTCCCAGACGGTGGCGTCGTCGAGGTGGTCGACCAGCGGCTCACCGGTGACGGTCAGCGCGTCGGGGTCGAGCAGGTCGCGGACCTCGCGCAGCACGGCGAGCAGCCCTCCGGCGCGGTGGAAGTCCTCCATGAGGAAGCGCCCGGCGGGCTGGAGGTCGACGAGGACCGGCACCCGGGAGCCGACGCGGTCGAAGTCGTCGAGGGTGAGGTCGATGCCGAGGCGGCCGGCGATCGCCAGGAGATGGACGACCGCGTTGGTGGAGCCGCCGACCGCGGCCAGCGCCACGATCGCGTTGTGGAAGGACGCCCTGGTCAGGAAGGTGCCGGGCCGCCGGTCGGCACCCACCATGTCCACGGCCAGCCGACCGGTGTGGTGCGCGGCCTCCAGGAGGCGGCTGTCGGGGGCGGGGGTGCCCGCCACGCCGGGAAACACGGTGCCGAGCGCCTCGGCCACCAGGGCCATCGTCGACGCCGTCCCCATCGTGTTGCAGTGGCCCCGGCTGCGGATCATCGCCGACTCGGAGCGGGTGAACTGCTCCTGGGAGAGCGTGCCCGCCCGCACCTCCTCCGACAGCTGCCACACACCGGTGCCGCAGCCCAACAGGCCGCCGCGGAAGGTGCCGTTGAGCATCGGGCCGCCCGGGACCACGACCGCGGGGAGGTCCACCGAGGCGGCGGCCATCAGCAGCGAGGGGATCGTCTTGTCGCAGCCGCCGAGGAGCACGACCCCGTCAATCGGATTGGCCCGCAGCATCTCCTCCGTGGCCATCGCGGCCATGTTCCGCCAGAGCATCGCGGTGGGCCGCACGTTCGTCTCGCCCAGCGACACCACCGGCAGGTCCAGGGGGATGCCGCCCGCCTCGTACACGCCGTTGCGCACCGAGGCCGCGACCTCGTCCAGATGCGCGTTGCAGGGGGTCAGGTCCGAGGCGGTGTTGGCGATGGCGATCTGCGGCCGGCCGGTGAAGGCGTCGCCCGGCACACCCCGCCGCATCCACGCCCGGTGGATGTAGGCGTTGCGGTCCTGTCCCCCGTACCACTGCGCACTGCGGAGCGTCACCCCGAGCCCCTTCCGGCTATCGGTACGGCGGTCTACAGTCCGGAACGCGATGAAGCATACGCAGCCGTACGAGGGATCGACAGACCTCGGTGAGGACGGCCCGACAGGTGCCGGGGGCAGCCGGCTTGTGGGATCGGACCGGGTGCTGGCGGTCCTCAAGGAGCTGGCCCGGTACCCCGGCGGGGTGGGCCTGGAGGAGCTGACCCGGGCGATCGGCAGTCCCAAGCCGACCGTGCACCGGGCGCTGGGCGCGCTGCGCCGGGCCGGGCTCGCCGACCAGGACGCCCGGGGCCGTTACGGGCTCGGCGACGAGTTCCTGCGCATGGCCTTCGCCCACCACGAGGCACGGCCCGAGCACCTGCGCGTCCGCCCGGTGCTCGAAGCGCTGGCACACCGGTTCGGCGAGACCGCGCACTACACGGTGCTCGACGGCCGTGAGGTGGTCCACCGCGCCGAGGTCGACCCGCCCGCCGGTGCCGTCCGGCTGACGTCGACGATCGGCGGGCGCAACCCCGCCCACGCGACCGCCGCCGGAAAGCTGCTGCTCGCCGGGCGGTTGACCACCCTGGAGGAGGTCGAGGCGTGGATCGGCGGCTCGCCCCTGGAACGTCGTACGCCACGGACGCCGTGCACGGCCGCCGGTCTGCACCGTGAGCTGGCGGCCACCCGAGCCCGCGGCCACGGCGTCGACGACCAGGAGACCGAGACCGGGGCCAACTGCCTCGCCCTGCCCGTGTTCCTCACCTCGCCGACGACCCCGTCCGGAGCCGTGAGCGTCAGCGCGCTGGCCTACCGGACGTCCCTGGCGACCCTGGTCGACGCGCTCGACGAGATCCGCGGCCTCCTCGGTCGCCTCGGCGAGCCGCACCGATGAGACCCCGCTGAAGACCCGGCTCACGCCCACCCCCGCCCGCTGCTGGAGAAAGACCGGTGAACCTCATGCGCGCGTTCGTCCTCACCGCCCCCGGCGCGTACGAGGTCCAGGACCTTCCGGCGCCGGTGGCCGGGCCCGGTGACGTCGTCGTCGACGTCGAGCGGGTCGGGGTGTGCGGCACGGACATGGAGTTCTTCACCGGCACGATGGCCTACCTCCACCAAGGGCACTCCGCCTACCCGATGCGGCTCGGCCACGAGTGGGCCGGGCGGGTGTCGGCGGCCGGCGACGGTGTCGACCCCGGCTGGGTCGGCCGTCGCGTCATGGGCGACACGATGCTCGGCTGCGGGGACTGCCGCCGCTGCCTCCGGGGCGACCAGCACGTGTGCGAGCGGCGCGAGGAGGTCGGCATACGCGGGGGCCGGGCCGGCGCCCTGGCCGAGCGGCTCGCCGTACCGGCCTCCTCCCTGCACGCCCTGCCCGACTCCGTGGACGCCGTGCTCGGAGCGCTCGTGGAGCCGGGCGGCAACGCTCTCCGCGCCGCGCAGGCCGCCGCGACCCGGCCGGGAGACCGCGCCCTGGTCCTGGGGCCGGGGACGATCGGAGTGCTGGTCGCGTTGTTCCTCCGCGCCGCCGGTACGGAGGTCCACCTCATGGGCCGGACCGCCGACTCCCTCGCCTTCGCACGCGGCCTGGACTTCGCGCACACCTGGACGGAGGACTCCCTCCCGGACCTGCCCTTCGACGCCGTCGTCGACGCCACGAACGCCGCCCATCTGCCGGGCAGCGCCCTGGAGTTGGTGGAGCCGGGGGGCCGCGTCGTGTACATCGGGCTGGCCGCCGGGCCCAGTCGGATCGACACCCGCGCCCTCGTCCTCAAGGACGTCACGGCCGTCGGCATCCTCTCCGCCTCCCCCGGCCTCGACGCCACCATCCGCGCGTACGCGGCCGGCACGGTCGATCCCCGGCCGCTCGTCGCCGCCACGGTCGCCCTCGACGAGGTCGGCCCGGTGCTCGCGGGTGAACGCCCGGCCGGAGCGGGAGCCGGACCGAAGATCCACGTCACCCCTGCCCGACCGGCCCGCTGAGGACCGGCTCGGCAAACCCTCGGGAGCTCGGCTCGGCAGGCCCCCGGGAGGCCGGATCGGCAGACCCCGAGAGCTCGGCTCGGCGGACCCTCGGGGCGACCGAATCGGCGCACCCGCCGCAGCTCGGCTCGGCAAGCCCCCCGGAGGGGCCGGATCGGCGGACTTCCGGGGCGACCGAATCGGCGCACCCGCCGGAACTCGGCTCGGCAAGCCCCCCGGAGAGGCCGACGGGCAGACCCCGAGAACTCTGCTCGGCAGACCCCCCGGGGGCCCGGATCGGCGGGGCGTCTCTCGGACGTGACGGGGCCCGGCTTAACGTACGGGGAGATCACGATCTGCCCGGGAGTTCGTATGGCCGGTAGCCGCCGGAAGAGACCTGTCGAGGCCGTCGATGCCTTCGAGGCCATCGAGCCGCCGGGCAACGCCGAACTGGTCCTCGGCGTGCTGGCGGTGACGGCCCTGGTGGAGGCGCTCGGGGTGCTGTCCGGGTCCGAGGTGTGGCTCCTCGGACTGCTGGTGTTCCTGCCGGGGACGGCGTCGGCGCTGTGCACCGTCCGGCAGACGGCTTTCGTCGCCGCGTGGACCACGCTCGTCGTCACCACCACGGCGGTGGTGCGCAACGTCGACGCGGACCGATGGCTCGACCGCCTCCTGCTGGTTCTGCTCACCCTCGCCCTGGGTGTGGCCTCGGTGTACGCCTGCCACCGGCGGATCGGACGCGAGTACGAGATGCTGCGGCTGCGTTCCACGGCCGCGGCCATGCAACGGCACATCCTGCACCCCCTCCCTCTGGTCACCGACGACGTCCTGGTCAACGGCATCTACGAGCCGCTCCAGGAGGACCGGCTCGTCGGCGGCGACATCTACGACGTCGTCGCCTCGCCCTGGGGGACACGGGTGCTGATCGGAGACGTGCAGGGCAAGGGACTGGCCGCCGTGGGCGCCGCGTTCGCCGTCATCGGCGCCTTCCGCGAGGCGGCCCATCGCGAGTCCACGCTCACCGCGCTCGTCGACGCCCTGGACGCGGCCGTGGTCCGCCACAACTCCTACGCCGAGAACACCGGCGACGACGAGCGCTTCGTCACCGCCCTGGTGATCGGCATCGACGCGTTGACCGAGGAAGCACAGGCCGTCAACTGCGGGCACGTCCTGCCGCATGTGATGCACGAGGGCACGGTCACCACGCCCGCGCTGGACTCCGGCGTCCCGCTCGGTCTCGCCGAGCTGGCCCTGGAACCCACGACCGTCGACTGGTTCGCGTTCCCGGACGGCGCGACGCTGCTGCTGAGCACCGACGGTCTCACCGAGATCCGGGCCGCCGACGGCACGTTCTACCCGGTCGACGAGCGCCTCGCCAAGCGCCTCGGCCTCTCCCCCACCGAGCTGCCCCGGGCCCTGTACGAGGACGCCCGCGCGTACGCGGGCGGCGGAGGCCGGCACGACGATGTCGCCGTCCTGACGGTCCGCCGCTCGCCACGTCGGTGAGCCCGGCCGCCGTGCCCGCGGACGCGCGCCCGGAAAGGAACCGAAAAGGATTTCCGGGGGCTGCGGCGCCCCTCTCGATCGCCCCGGCGCCCGGAGAGGGGACGCTCGCACTGTCCTGAACCGCTCGGCCCACGAACTCGGGCCTCTCCCACCTCTCTTGACACTTCAACAGCCCGCTCCTACGTTGCGAAAACCTTTTAGGTCGTTTCCGCACTCCCCGGTTCACGAACGTCGGTGCCATCGCGAGCGAACGCGTGTTGTCAACGGGACAGGGAGCATCCGATGAGAAGACCGCACGTCCTCCTGGTACGACGCCGGCGCACGAGGTGTCTCCTCGCCGCCCTGGCGCTCAGCGCATGTTCCGTCGTCGCCGCTCCCCCGGCCGCCGCGGCGCAGACCATCGGGTTCCCCACCTTCGGCGGGCCCGCGATCCCCGCACCACCCGTCGCCCACACACCGGGCGACATGATGAAGGCCGTCTACGACGCGGAGAGTTCGGGAACCGACTTCTGGATGGACCGCCTGCTCGCCCGCTCCGGCAACGACCCCGCCGGGCCCTGGCTGATGAGCCGTGGCCGGGCGCTCTTCATGAAGGAGCACACCCCCTCCCAACTCGGCTTCGGCGGCAAGGTCGCCTACTGGGAGAGCGTCAACGACAGCAGCGCCTACACCGTGGCGATCACGCCGGGCACTTTCACCGAACAGGTCGCCCAGCGCCGCCAGACGCCCAGCCACTGGAAGAGCGTGCACACCAGCGGCTCGATCACGGTCGACCAGACGAAGTTCATCACCGACAACAACGTCGCCGTGACCAACCTGTCCATCAAGAACAACGGCTCCGGTTCCACGACACTTCAGCTGCGGGCGACTTCGCCGTACGCCACCTCCGGCACCGGCGGTGAGCTGACCGGGCAGGTCAACGCCTACAACAACCTCACGACGCTCCGTCCCCGGCTCACCGGCGACGGCTTCGGCGTCTCCAGCGGCGGCCTCAACCGGTCCGTGACGATCGCGGCCGGGGCCACGGTGACGGCCAAGGTCGTCATGGGCTTCGTCACCGACGAGATCCCGCAGTCGCTGACCGAGTACACCGCCTACGCGGGGTACTCGCCCGCGACCGCGTTCGCCACCCACGTCAGGGCCTACAACCTGTGGTGGGCGCAGAACGTGCCGTACATCGACGTGCCCGAACCGGCGATCAAGAAGAACATCTACTACCGCTGGTGGCTGATGCGCTTCAACAGCCTCGACGCGGACATCCCCGGGCAGACCTTCCAGTTCCCGACCTCCACCGAGGGCGTCCTCGGCTACAACAACGCGATCGCGCTGACCCAGCCGATGCACATCGACGACCTCAAGTACCTGCGCAACCCGGCCTACGCGTACGGGGACTGGCTGAGCGTCGGCCAGACCTCCAAGGGCGGCCGTTTCCTCGACAACCCGGGTGACCCGGAGAACTGGTCCAACAGCTACACCCAGTACATCGCCGAGGCGGCCTGGAAGAGCTATCAGATCCACGGCGGCCAGCCGGGTATCGCGGCCAACCTGGCCCGGTACGCGGAGGGTGACGTCAAGGGGCAGCTCGCGTACTACGACCACGACGACAACAAGCTCATCGAGTACGACTGGGGCGCCCTGACCGGCAACGACGCCGACGCCGTCTCCTTCCACTGGAAGCCCGGCAACATGGACCGCGCCGAGTCCGCCTACCAGTACAGCGGCGCGCTGGCCGCCGCCCAGGCCTACGAGGCGATCGGCAACACGGCCAAGGCCACCGAGATGCGTACGCTGGCGACGCAGATCAAGGACGCGATCGTCAACGTGCTCTGGAACCCCAACAGGCAGCTGTTCGAGCACCGGTTGAAGTCGACGAACGAGTGGGTGCCATGGAAGGAGATCAACAACTACTACCCGTTCTCCGTCGGCGCCGTCCCCAACACCGCGACGTACCGGCAGGCCCTGCGGCTCTACGACGACCCGGCCCAGTATCCGATCTTCCCCTTCTACACGGCCAACCAGGTCGACAAGCAGGCCGCGGCCGACGCCGGGGAGCCGGGCTCCAACAACTTCTCCACCATCAACTCGACCGTGCAGTTCCGGCTGTACTCATCGGTGTTGCGCAACTACCCCAACTCCTGGATGAACGCGACCGACTACAAGAAGCTCCTCTACTGGAACACCTGGGCGCAGTACGTCGGCGGCAACATCCAGTGGCCCGACGCCAACGAGTTCTGGGCGGACTGGAACGGCAGCTCGATCGACTACCGCTCGTGGATCCACCACAACATCCTCGGCAGCAGCAACTGGACCGTCATCGAGGACGTGGCCGGGCTGCGGCCCCGCAACGACGCCAAGGTCGAGCTCTCCCCGATCGACATCGGCTGGAGCCACTTCACCGTCAACAACCTCCGCTACCGGGGCGCAGACCTGTCCGTCGTCTGGGACGACCCCGCCGACGGGGTGGTGCGCTACCCGGGCATCCCGGAGGGCTACTCGGTCTACGTCGACGGCGACCGGGTCGCCACCGTCAGCTCGCTGGTGCCCCTGACCTGGGACCCGGCCACGGGTGACGTCACCACGAACGGCACGGTCACCCACCACACCGCCAAGTCCGGGCTGAAGGCCCCCCACCAGGTCGTCCAGGACAGCCCGCAGATGGTCGACATGCTCGCCAAGGCCGGCGTCGACCTGACCGCCGACCTCACCAACCTCGCCGCCGGCGCGACCGCGTCCGCCTCCCACACCGGGTCCGGCGGCAACGTCTCCGGAGCGGTCGACGGCTACCCCACCAACGAACCGTTCTGGGGCGCGGGCGGCTCCGCCAACAGCCAGGACTGGTACGAGCTGAACTTCGGCACCACGCGCACGCTCAACGAGGTCCGGCTGCACTTCAAGGACAGCCGCCCGGCGAACAGCACCTACCGGGCGCCCTCCGCGTACACCATCCAGTACCACAACGGCAGTTCCTGGGTGAACGTCCCCGACCAGACGAAGAGTCCGGCGGCGCCACGGGCCAACTACAACCAGGTGCGGTTCCCGGCGGTCAGTGCCCAGCGCATCCGGGTCCTGGCCACCAACGCCTCCGGCGCGAAGACGGGCCTGACCGAGGCCAAGGTGTTCAACCGGGGCGGAGTCCAGCCACCGGGCAACCTGGCGACGTCGGCCACGGCGTCGGCGTCGTACACCTCCTCCTGGGAGAGTGTCACCGCCGTCAACGACGGGATCGATCCGCCGTCGTCCAACGACACCGTGAACCCGCGCTGGGGCACGTGGCCGGAGACAGGCCAGCAGTGGGCCGAGCTGACCTGGCCCTCCGCGAAGACCCTGAACAAGGCCGAGGTGTACTTCTTCGACGACGACCAGGGCATCGACATGCCCGCCTCGTGGAAGCTCCAGTACTGGAACGGTGGCGCGTACGTGGATGTGCCGGGCGCCGGGACCTACCCGCTGGCCAAGAACCAGTACAACACCGTCTCCTTCAACGCCACGAGCACCACACGACTGCGTGTGCTGCTCACCGGCAACGGCACGAACTCCGTCGGACTCCTCGAAGCAAAGGTGTACGGACCGTGACTCGTCCCAGAATCCTGTCGGCGTTCTTCGCGTCGGTCACCATGGCGGTCGCCTTCCTGGTGGCACCGCAACCCGCTGCCGCCGCCGTCTCCTTCACCTCCACGGGGGTCAACCAGAACGGCGGCAACTGCCTTGATCTTCCCGGCGGTTCGACCACCAACGGCGCACAGCTCCGCGCCTTCGCCTGCGGCGGCGGGGCCAACCAGAGCCTGAGTTTCACACCGGTCTCGGGGACGACCGACACCTACACGATCACCACCCGGTCCGGGCAGTGCGTCGACGTGTACGGCGCCTCGACCGCGGACAACGCCGCGGTCATCCAGTGGCCCTGCCACGGCGCGACCAACCAGCAGTGGCGGATCGCGCCGGTGTCGGTCGCCGGCACCGACAAGACCTTCAACCTGGTCTCCGTCGGCTCGGGCAAGTGTGTCGCGCCGAGCGGGGGTTCGTCGGCCTCGAACACCAACCTGGTGCAGCTGCCGTGCGCCACCGCGAACGGCAGGGTGTGGCGGCTGCCCGGCTTCACCGGCGGCGGCACGGCTCCGAAGACGTTCACCAACCCGCTGGCCCAGCGCGGCCCCGACCCGTGGCTGACGTACCACGACGGCTTCTACTACCTCGCCACCACGACATGGAACTCGACGGTCACCATGCGCAGGTCGAGCACCCTCGCGGGACTCGCCACGGCCAACGAACAGGTGATCTTCAACCTGACCCGGCCCAACGGGGCGGGCACGATGTGGGCCCCGGAGTTCCATCTCCTGGACGGCCCCAACGGGAAGCGCTGGTACTTCTACTACACGGCCGGCCGGGAGCCGTTCGACCTGGGCACCCAGCGGATCCACGTCCTGGAGAGCGCCGGCCTGGACCCGATGGGCCCCTACAGCTTCAAGGCCGACCTGCTCGACCCGACCCAGGACAACACCTGGGAGCTGGATCCCGGCATCCTGCAACTCGACGGCAGGCTCTACCTCCTGGGTACGTACTACAACGGCTCGCAGCCCATGTTCATCCGCCCGCTGTCGAACCCGTGGACCGCGAGCGGCACCCGCCGTGTGCTGTCCACGCCGACCTACAGCTGGGAGACGGTGGGCGGCGCGGTCAACGAGGGCGCCGAAGTCCTGCAACGGGGCGGCAAGACCTTCATCGTCTACTCCGCCAGCCACTGTTCCACGCCCGACTACAAGCTCGGGATGCTCACGTACAACGGCGGCGACCCGCTCAACTCGTCCTCCTGGGTCAAGTCCCCGAACCCGGTCTTCCAGCGGTCCAACGCCAACGGTGTCTACGGCCCCGGTCACAACGGCTTCTTCAAGTCGCCCGACGGGACCGAGGACTGGATGGTCTACCACGCCAACAGCTCCGCCTCCGGAGGCTGCGACATGAACCGATCGACCAGAGCGCAGAAGTTCACCTGGAACGCGGACGGCACCCCAGACTTCGGCGCTCCGGTACCCCTCGGCGTCACCTTGACCGCGCCGTCGGGCGAGTAACCGGCCACCGGAACCGGCCGCGCCGCCGCCCTGTGAGCGGCCGGAGTGTCAGTCCTGGACGAGCTGATCGGCCAGGCGATGGGCCTGCGCCAGCAGCGTGCCGTAGGTCACCAGGGCGTCGGGGTCGTCGGCGACCGCGCCCGGCAGCCGCCGGCGGAATGCGTCGAGGGAGCGGTGGAGTTCTCCGACGGCCTCGCGAAGCTCTTCCGCGGCCGAGTCGTCGTGGCCGCTCGGGGCGAATCGGGTCCGGCCGTAGAGCCGGACGGCCTGGGCGGTGCGGCGCAGGAAGTCCGCGTACGGGCGGGCGATCGCCTCGGCCGGTCGTGCCGCCTTACGGCCGTGGTCCGCGGTCTCCCACACCGTCCGCGTCACGCCCGAGGTGTGGACGGCTACGTAGTCGAGTACGGCCAGCGCGTCTGCGTACGCCTTGCCGGGCGGGGCGGTGGCGTGCCTGCGTCGTCCCCGGGGGTTGACGCGCATGCTCTCCCGGCTCCAGCCGATCGCCGACCGGGCCTGGTCGACCAGACGGCCCAGCCGCAGCGCGCGCTCGTGCCACTCCCCCGCCTGATGCCCGTCCCACTCGCCGGCGGCCAGCCCGTCCGCCACCGCGTCGAGGATCTCCTCGGCCTCGATGGCGGCGTCCTGCAGCGCCGCGCGGGTGTCGCGCAGGTACACCGGGGGCCGGATCAGCGCGTTGACGACGACGCCCACCACGGCACCGAACACGGCCTCCGCGATCCGGGCGCCCGCCGCGGCGACGGTGGCCTGGCCGCCGGTCAGCACGAACAGCGCGCCGGTGGCGGCGTAGACCCCCTGGCTCCCCAGCCGCTGCCACTGGCCCAGCAGCAGCACCGTCGGCAGGACCAGGGCCATCGTGACCATCGTGCTGTCCAGCACCAGCGCCGCCCCGGTGGCCACCACCGTGCCCACCGCGATCGCCGCGAGCTGCTGAAGGCCGTGCGCGAGCGACCGGTACACCGTCGACTCCACCAGGACGACCGCCACCCAGGGCGCCACGAACGCCATCGGCGCGGCGAGCCACCAGCCCGCCACCGCCCACGCCACCCAGGCGGCCAGCGCCGCCTTGCCGGCCTGCGCCACCAGGTCCCGCTCACGGCCCGGCCCCGCCCACGCCAACCGCACCGTCTCCACGGCGGCCGCACCGCGCCGCCGCACCTCCCGCACCACCCTGCCGGTCCACTCCATGACACACCAAGTGCCACGTCGTCGGCGAGACGCACCCGCCGACCGCGAATTCACGACGGAAGCACCTCGATGCGACGCAGCTCGACGGACTCGACGGACTCGACGGACCACGATCGCACGGTGGCCGGACCTTCCACGGTGATCGACGTGGTGGGCCACCCGGTGACGCAGCACGCAGCACGCGGCCGCAGCACGCAGCACGCGGCCGCGGCACGCGGCCCGTACGACGCGACGGCGGTGGCGTAATCGGCCGCGGCCCCGGGAAGGCGGCTGTCGTAGCCGCGTCTCCACGGGGCGCGCGTGCAAGGCTGGGTAGGAGGGCTGTCCGGGACGAGCGTGAGCGGAGGACGGGGTGGACTGGGACCGGTTCGCACAGCAGATGGCGTCCATGGCTCGCGATCTGCTGGCGCAGCACTCGGTCGATGCCACGCTGGAGCGGATCACCAGCTCGGCCACCGAGCTGGTGGAAGGCTGTGACGCGGCCGGCATCCTCGTGCTGAACGGCACGACGGCGAAGACACTCGCCCCCACCGACCCCTTGGTCCTCGACAGCGACCGGCTGCAGGAACGGCTACGGGAGGGGCCCTGCTTCGACGCCGCGCTCAGCTCGGACGGAGAACGGGTCTTCCGCATCGCCGACCTCACCGAGGAGCCCCCGCGCTGGCCCGCCTACGCCCCACGGGCGCACCGTCTCGGCGTGGGCAGCATGATGGGCTTCCTGCTGTTCACCGAGGACGAAGATCTCGGCGCCCTGAACCTCTACTCGCGCAAGCCCGGCGCTTTCACCGAGGTCAGCGAGCTGGCCGGCTGGCTGCTGGCCTCGCACGCGGCGGTCGCCTTCTCCAGTGCCCGCACCCACGCCCAGATGGAGCAGGCCGTCGCCACCCGCCATGCGATCGGCGAGGCCATGGGCATCCTCATGGGCAGCCATCACCTGACCGAGGGGGAGGCCTTCGACGTGCTGCGCCGCTTCTCGCAGGAGAACAACATCAAGCTCCGTGAGGTCGCCCGCCGGGTCTGCGAGCAGGGCAGCCTCTGACGGTTGCGTTGGGGGACGGCTCCTCCGGCACGTTGTCAGAACCAGAGAAGCCTGGCCGGGCCGACCCCCAGGGGAACGCCGCCGAATCCGGCCTGCCCACCAAGTCCCCCCGACTGGCCTCCCCACACCTCGGAAACCCCCGCCGACATCAGCTTGACGATCCCCGGCCGGCGGGGACCCAGGGGCACCTGGGCCCCGGGGGGCCGGGCCCCGACCGTCCGAGGGAGCGGCTTGCGACGCGAGTGGCGGCAGCGGTTTGGGCTGCGGCGCGCAGGGCACCCGGTGGGGCGCATACGAAGCAGCGGTGCCGTGACAGCCCGTCCCCGGGTTACGGCCGGCCCCGGACCGGAAAGTGGATGAGACGCCGTGAGCACGCACTCCGTCGAGAAGCTCGTCGTCCGCGAGAGCGGCTGGGCCAAGGCCCGCCGTCGGCGTGGGAAGGGTGTGCGCATGTGCCTTCCCGCCCTCCCGGACCGGGACGGACCCCGTATGACGGGGGCCGAGACGGACTCGAACATCGTCAGGGGTGACGACTGACGACTGACCCGCTCGTCCGCGGACGAGCGGGTGACGCGGGCGAGCGGGGCGAGGCACGGCGATGGGCCGGCAGAGACAGACGGAACTGTCTCTGCCGGCCCATCGCCGTCCGGTACGGAACCCGGTCCTGCTGGTACGGAGAACCGTCCGGTACGGGTGTCGGTCACGGGGAACGGTTACTCGGCTCTCTCACGGGTCTCAGTCGTTCACGGGTCTCAGTCGTCCTTGCCCCGGCCGGTCAGCGCGTCGCGCATGCGGTCGACGAGGCCCATGCCGGGGGCGAGCAGCTTGTTGGCCGGCGGGGTGTCCGGGGCCGCCGGGTGGGGCCGGGTCGGTGCCGTCTTCTTGGCCGTGCGGACCTTCTCGCCGAGACTGTTCAGGACGTCCGCCGAACAGGACGCGCGCAGCCGGGGGAAGAGGTTGCTCTCCTCGTCCTGGATGTGCGACCTGATCTCGGTCATCAGCTGGGTGATCAGCAGGTCGAAGTCCGGGTGGTCGGCCTCGCACCCCTCCAAGGCTTTCATGGTGCGCTCGGCCTCGGCGTGGTCCTCCAGCTCCCGGTCGGCGATCTCGTCCCCGTCCGGGATGTGCTCGCGGACTGCCGGGTAGAGGTACGCCTCCTCGGCGACCGAGTGACGCACGAGTTCGATGGTGACCTTGTCCGCGTACTTCTTGCGCTGGGGGTCCCCGGAGGGCAGCGCCTCGAGCTGGCCGAACATCTCCTCCACTTCCCCGTGGTCCGTGGTCAGTTCGGCGATGACGTCTCCGCCGTGGCCCATGTCCCGCTCCTCTCCTGAGTGAAACGCATCCGCATCCGCATCCGCTGTCGCATCCGTACCCGTCGGCCCCGTCGGCCTTTCGGCGCGACCCCGAGTACCCGCGAACGGCCCAGCCACGCGGCTGCCCCGGGGCCGCCCGACGATCCGCTCGACCTGGGGCTGAGGGGGCACCGGAGCCCGCCCCTGGTTCCTCCGCGGCCGGATCGGGGCCGAGGACCGGTGAGCAACGATGACCCGATGCGGCGCGACCCGAGGCCGCGTGGCCCGATGCGGCGCGGCCCGATGCGGCGCGACGAGGAGTCACCGGCGACCGCGGCAGGACCGCGGCAGAGGAGCCGCCCGAGGCCGCACCCGGCGGCCCTTCCTGGCCGTCCTCGGCCCCGGTGCGGCCGGCCGCCCGCTCGGTGGGGACATGCTGCACCTCGGCGTAGAGGGAGCGGTCCACCGGCCTGGCACCGACCTGCGGGATCACACCGCCCCGAGCTGATCGGGCGTGTGCCCCTTACGATCTCCGAAAGCGAACGTGCGGGGGTGCGGGAGTGAGCGGATTGCCATCCGATTCCTGGCGCTGGGTCGGCGGTGAGGCGTGGTGCGTGACGTTCACCCACGGCATCTCGCCGGAAGAGGTCCTGGAACGGTACGGAGCAGATCCGGCCCATGCCGAGCTGTTCGACCTGGAGGAAGCGCGCGACTTCCTCCACGACGGCACCGCACTCGACGTCAGCAGGTCGGCCCTGCGCGTGGGTTCACTCGGTGACTGGTCCTTCTGCTACGAGGAGGGATCGGGCGTCGACGGGGCGATGCCCGAAGTGCTGTCCGTCCTCTCCCGGGGCACGGAGACCTTCTCCGTCGTCCTGGGCGGGACCGGTATGAACATCTTCGAGCACTGGTCCGACCGGCAGTGCACCGAGTTGTTCGAGCCGGGAGAGCCGGTCAGCAGGACGCTGTCGGCGCGCCGCTGGTGGGACGCCGTACAGGCACGTCTGGAAGCGGCCGGTGCGGACCACCCCGGGCTCGGCCCCGTCATCGAGGTGATCGTCGCGTACATGGGTGTCGCGCTCGACGACAGCACCGTCGAGGGCCCCTTGCTCACCGTGCTGATGGAGGACGTCGAGGAACCCGGCCCTCGGCAGCGCTCCGGGTGAGCGGCACGCACACGTTCGTCGTCGGCGAGCCCCTGCTAGCCTCCGGGCGCGCCCCGACCCCCGCGGACCGACCACCGGCACCGCACAGCCCGTACTCTCGAAGGACTCTTTCACCGCGATGCTCCACGGCCCCCGTCCGACGACGGCGCCCACCGACTGGACCGACCGTCTGCGCGGGTTCGGGTACACCGCACGCCCCCGGAGCGACATCCGCGAACGCCTGGTCCCGCCCTTCCCGGAGCCGGCGACGCGGTTCTGGGAACGCCTGGGGCTCGGCCCGGTGTCGGCGTACCGCGTCGCGAGGGCCATGGGCTGGCTGGGACCGCTGCTCGTCGCCCTGTTGGCCGGAGCGATTCGCTTCTGGCGCCTCGGGCAGCCGCACGAACTCGCCTTCGACGAGACCTACTACGCCAAGGACGCCTGGTCCCTGCTGCGGTTGGGCTACGAGGGCACCTGGCCGGACCGCAAGGTCGCCGACCCGCAGGTCCTGGGCGACCCCCAGGTGATCCCGCTCTCCGACACCGGGAGCTTCGTCGCGCACCCGCCCACGGGCAAGTGGGTGATCGCCGTCGGTGAGTGGATGTTCGGTCTCGAACCGTTCGGCTGGCGCTTCATGACGGCCGTCCTGGGCACGCTGTCGGTGCTGATGCTGTGCCGCGTCGGACGCCGTCTGTTCCGTTCGACGTTCCTGGGCTGTCTGGCCGGCGCGCTGATGGCGGTGGACGGCCTGCACTACGTGATGAGCCGCACCGCGCTGCTGGACCTGGTCGTCATGTTCTTCGTCCTGGCCGCCTTCGGATGCCTGCTGATCGACCGGGACCATGCGCGGGCCCGGCTCGCCGCGGCGTTGCCGGTGGGCGTGGACGGGCACGTCGGCCCGGACCGGGACACCGGTGACCGTGCGGGGACGGGATGGCGGCCATGGCGGCTCGCGGCCGGCCTCTGCCTGGGTCTGGCCGCCTCGACCAAGTGGAACGGCCTGTACTTCCTGGCCTTCTTCATGGTCCTGACCATGCTGTGGGACGTCGGCGCCCGCCGCGTCGCGGGGGCACGCCGACCGTACCGGGCGGTGCTGCGCAAGGATCTCGGCCCGTCGGTGCTGTCCCTCGTCCCGGTCGCCGTGGTGACCTATGTGACGACGTGGACCGGCTGGTTCCTGTCCGACGACGGCTACGGGCGGCACTGGGCGGACGGCCGCGGCGGCACCTGGTCGTGGATCCCGGCACCGCTCCGCAGCCTGTGGCACTACGAGTACGGTGTCTACCGGTTCAACGTGGAACTGGACGCGTTCCACAAGTACGAGTCCAACCCGTGGAGTTGGCTGGTCCTCGGCCGTCCCGTGCTGTTCTCCTACCAGTCGCCCGAACCCGGGGAGGCAGGCTGCCACGCGATCACCGGCTGCTCGCAGGCGATCCTCGCCCTGGGCACGCCGATGCTGTGGTGGTCGGCGTGCTGCGCCCTGGTGTATCTGCTCTTCCGGTGGGCCCTGCGCCGCGACTGGCGCGCGGGCGCCCTGCTGTGTGCCGTGGGCGCGGGGTATCTGCCGTGGTTCCTGTACCAGGACCGCACGATCTTCGCCTTCTACGCCGTCGTGTTCGTGCCGTATCTGTGCCTGGCCGTGGCGATGACGCTCGGTGCGCTGCTGGGACCGCCGGGCGCGCGTGCCGAACGCCGCCATCGGGGAGCGGTGGCGGCGGGCACGCTCGTCCTGCTCATCGCCTGGAACTTCATCTACTTCTTCCCGATCTACACGGGGCAGACGATCCCGTATCCCGACTGGCACATCCGCATGTGGCTCGACACCTGGATATGAAGCCGCCATGGACGATCTTGTGACGGAACGGCTCGCGCTTCGACCTTCTCGGACCCGCTCCTACCGTCTCGGGCCGCTACCGCCTCGGGCCGGCGAGGGCGTAGGCCGTGGTGCCGGTGACCGCGAGGGTCAGGGCCGTCCAGGTGGCCGTCGTCGTGCCGGGCGGCAGCAGCATCCAGTTCGCCACCTGCATCGGCACGCTCGTCGAAGGCGGGGCGAAGACCGAGAACGACAGCCAGGCGATCGGCAGGGTCCACGCGTACTGCGCCCCGCACACCACCGCTCCGACGGCGGCGAGGCCCATCAGCCCCGCGCTGTCGCGGACGACGAACGCGGTGGCTGCCAGGTCCTCCCCGCCCATCGTCTGTACCGCGAGGAGCACGGCGCAGACGACCATGCCGATGAGCAGCACATGTGCCGCTCTGCGGGGCCTCCAGCGGATCGCGGCCGTGCGGTCCAGCGCGAGGTCCTGCCCACCGAGCCCGGTCGAGGCCGCCGTCACCCCCGCGACCAGGACGAACACGGGCAGCTTCGGATCGGCCGGCCCCCCGCCGCCGTCCCGGGCGACGAGTGCCCACACCGCCACCGTGCTGATCACCACGGCGGCGAGCGACGCGGGCACCTGCCGGGAGCGGGCGTACAGCGTCAGCCATCTCACCGGGACGTACCGCCGTCCAGGACGTCGAGCGGGTCGCCTTCGCAGGAGACGGCGGCGGTGTGCGCCGACTTGACGCGTGCGACCTGTTCGGACCAGGGCAGCGCCTTGAGTTCCGTCAACACCGGGCGGGCCGCGGCGAGTTGGTCGCTCGACGCGTGCATGGCCCCGTTGAACGGCCTGAGGTCACCGAGGACCCAGCCCGCCGCCACGCTCTGCGCGGCGATCTCGCCGAGCGTGCCGCTCTCGTTGGCGCTGCGGGCGGAGCAGAGCGGCACCATGCCCTGTGCGAGCAGGACCCGGGTCAGTTCCTCGCCCTTCGCGTCGGCGATCACGAAGTCGTCGAAGTCGACGAGCACGGACGTGCGGGACCGATCCGGCGGGTCGAAGATCCCCCGTGGGGCGGTGCTCTCCCGGACGGACGTCGGTGCCTCGCCGCCGAGGACGCCCCGCAGGAGGCGGAGCGCCTTCTTGCCGGGACCCGCGAGGCCGGCGAGGCGGTCCTGGTGCGCCGTCGCCACGCACACCGGGCCGTCGCACACCTGGGCCGCGGCGGCCTCGTCGACGACGTACGCCCGGCGCGGGTCCGAGGGGAAGAGGAGTAGGGCGACGGCCGCGCACGCCAGGACGGGTGCCAGGGCGAGCAGGCGAGCGCGCGGGGTCGCGGCGGCCAGCAGCGCGAAGCCGGTCGCGGCCATGCCGAACAGCCAGACCGTCTGGCCCAGATGCACGGGGGCGGAGAGCGTGAGGAACACGTCGCGTACCTCGTCCACCGGCGGTGACAGCAGCGCGACCCGGGTCGGCGCCGTGGCCGTCGGTATCCCCGAGCCCGTCGACAGCCGCAGGAGGTTGACGAACACGAAGGCGGCCACGGCCAGCGCGGGCGGGGTCAGCGGGGAGGGGAGGCTGCGCCCGAGCCCCATGCCGAGGACGGCCCCCGCGACGAGGGCGAGTCCGCCGACGAGCGAGATCGGCAGCCAGCCGAGGTGCGTGTACTCGGTGGCGCCGAGCACCTGGACCGCGCCCAGGAGGACGAGGAGCGCGAAGGCCGAGGCCAGCGTGATCGCCGTCGCGCCCGCGGTCGTGGCGGCGCGGTGCCGGGCGGGTCGTGGTGTGCTTGTCAGCAGCTCGGACATCCGCGAACGGTGGTCGCGCAGCCCCTGGAGCGCCCCGAGCGCCATGGCGAGCGGCCACAGGAAGACCAGCAGGAAGCGGGTCCACAGGGCCATGGACGTCCACTGGGTCGTCCACAGCGCGGTGCCCTTCCACCATGGTCCGCTCAGCAGGTAGAGGAACGCGAGGGAGACGGTCAGCGTCACGGCGCCGGCCCACGGGGCGACGGAACGCCTCAACTCGATACGCAGGACACGGACGTTCACCAGGTCCCCCTTGCCTGTTCGGGGTCGAGCAGCAGCGCCGAGTAGCCGCGCTCCAGCGGGCTGTCGCCCACGTGTTCGGGTCCGCCCGCCGCGGCCAGTTCGTCCGGGGTGCCCTGGAAGACCAGCCGGCCCTCGGCGAAGAGCACCACATCGGTGCAGGCGGCGGCGACGTCCTCCACCAGGTGGGTCGAGACGACGACGCAGGTGTCCGTGCCCAGCTCCTGCAACAGCTCCCGGAAGCGGAGCCGTTGGGCCGGGTCCAGGCCGACCGTCGGCTCGTCGAGAAGCAGGATCGCCGGGTCGTTGACGACGGCCTGGGCGATGCCGACGCGCCGCACCATGCCGCCCGACAGGGATTTCATCCTGTCGTCGGCGCGGTCCGCGAGGCCGACCCGCTCGACCGCCCGCTGCACCGCCGCCGGAATGTCCGCCTTGGGGACCTCCTTCAGCCACGCCATGTACTCGACGAACTCGCGCACCGTGAAGCGCTTGTAGTAGCCGAACTCCTGGGGCAGGTAGCCGATCCGGCGGCGCAGCGCCCGGTGTTCGCCCAGGCCGCCCGCCGACTCGCCGAGCAGTTCCAGGGTGCCCTCGGCGGGGCGCAGCACGGTGGCCAGCGCCCGGATGAGGGTGGTCTTGCCGGCCCCGTTGGGTCCGAGCAGGCCGTGCACGCCGGTGCCCAACGACAGGTCCAGCCCGTCGACGGCCATCCGTTTCCGGCCGACCCTGACCTTCAGCCCCGTGGCCCGTATCTCCCAGGCGTAGGGCGTCGGCGCGAGGTCGGCCGCGCTCACCGCGGACATCACGTGGTGTTCCTTCCGGTTGGTCATCGATGGGCTCCCAGCACGGCGTACGCGCCCCTGCGGGCGATCACGACACCGATGCCGAGGGTGAGGATCAGCCCCCAGACGGGCAGGCCGTCCGTCCGCAGGGCGAAGGGCGTATGGCTGGTGGCCAGGGTCGGCGCCACGACCACGGCGGCCCACACCACGACCAGCGCGACGGCGGCACGGGTCACGCCGACGACTCCGCCGAGCGCCAGGGTGGTCGAGGTGAAGGCCAGACAGGGCAGCAGCCACTGCGCGGTCGTCACCCCCGTCACCCATCCGCCCGCCAGCAGCGCGGGCACGACGACGGCGAGCACGGACGCGGTGCGCCGCAGCACCAGGGGGAGCCCGGCTCTGGGCACGGAGGCCGTCAGCTCGTACGCCGGGTCCAGGCCGCGCGACCACGACGCCGCGACGCCGAGCACGGGCAGGACGGGGGCGAGGAGCAGCACCAGCGACACCTGGCCGGAGCCGTACCCCGTGCCGCTGTCGGCCAGGTCGAGCAGCAGCGCGAGCAGGGTCACGCTCATGACCATGGCCAGCCAGGGCGCCATCGTGGGCGTCAGCCACCTCGACAACCGTGCCGACCGGCGTCGGCGGCGGGGCATCGTGGGGGTGGCGGCCAGCCGGGGTTCGAGGTCGGACCAGACGGTGGCGACCAGTGCCGCCACGGCGGGCGCCGTCGCGGTGGCGGCCGACAGCCTGTCCCGGCAGACCGGGCACCCCTCCAGGTGGGCCTCCAGGGCCCACACCTCGTCGGCGGCGATGTCCGTGTCGCCGCGCGCGTATCCGTCGATGAGCCGCGTCGACGCGTGTTCCACGCTCATGCCAGGGCCCTCCGCATCTCGGTCCGGGCCCGGCGGGCGCGGGTCTTGACCGTGCCCTCGGGCACGCCGAGCAGGACCGAGGTCTCCCGGACGGACAGTCCGTCGAGCACCATGGCCTGCAGTACTTGTCTGAGTTCGGGCGCGAGGCGCCGCAGCGCGTCCCCGACGTCACCGCCGACGCTCGACGCGAGTGCCTCGTCCTCGGCGGCGGGTGCCATGGGCTGCGCGGCAGCCGCGGGCGGCGGCTCCGCGTGGTGGGCCCTGCGGCGGAACGCGTCGACGAGACGGCGTGCCGCGATCGTCCAGAGCCAGCCGACGGCGGTCCCGCCGACCGCGGCCCCGGCGAACGCGCCCGCGGCGCGCCACACCGCCAGATACGTCTCCTGCATGACCTCGGCGACGATCTGCTCGTCGGCGCAGCGGCGCCGCAACCGCACCGCCAGCCATGGCGCGGTGCGCCGGTACAGCTCTTCGAACGCCGCGCGGTCGCCCCTCGCCACCAGCCGGACGAGGCGCTCCTCGTCCGGCTCGTCGGGTGCTTTCCTGACTGATCTCACACCCGCTAGACGCGGGGCCCGGGCGGTGGGTTTTCCATCGGGAGTGATCCCCGTCACAGTCGGGGGGTGTGGGGGATGTGGGGGGTGTAGGGGATGCGGGGAGTGTGCGGAGCGTCAGCCGGCCGGCTCCGCGTCGGTCACGGTTCGTTCGAACCGTTCACCTCGCGAAGCGGTACTTCAGGTGGGTGGCGAGAGGGGTGTGGACCACCCTGATCGGTTCGAGGTCGCGCCGCCCCGCACCCGGCTCGTCGAAGAGCCTCAGCCCCGCGCCGAGGAGCGCGGGAACGACGTGCAGTTGCAGCTCGTCGACGAGCCCTTCCCGGAGGTACTGCCGCACCGTGTTCGCCCCGCCCGCGATGTCGACGTTCCGGTCCCCGGCCGCGGCCTTCGCCCGGTCCAGGGCGCTGTGGATGCCGTCGGTGACGAACGTGAAGGTGGTGCCGCCCTCCTTGACCAGGGTGGGCCGGGGGCGGTGGGTGAGCACGAAGACCGGGGCCCGGAACGGCGGGTTGTCGCCCCAGAACTCCTCGCCCGTGTCGTACATCATCCGGCCCATGACCACCGCTCCGGTGGCGTCGAACCACTCGCGCATCAGCTCGGAGTCGCGGTTCTCCTCCCCGCCGGTCATGCCCTGGCGCTCCCGCCAGCTCGCCAGCCCGTGGATCCACTCGAACAGCGGCTCGGCGCCGTCGCCTCCCGGGTTGTCGAGCGAGACGTCGGTGCCGGCGATGTAGCCGTCGAGGGAGATGGCCATATCCGCGGTCACGGTCACGATGGGTGCTCCTGAGGTCTGGGATGTACTGCCTGCACCCTCACGTCGATCGGGGACCGCCGCATTCGACAACGCCGGAGCATCCGGATGAACGGCATGGAGGCCGAGACGCCCGGCTGCTTCGCGCCGGCGCGAAGCGACCACGCCGCCCGCCGCCGCCCGGTCTGCGGAAGGCGGCGGACCAGCGGGAGGCCCGGGAGGCGGCGGACGGTCGAGGCGCGGCCAGGCCCGTCACCGTGCCGACGGCGGCCGTGCGGGCCACCGCGGCGGCCGTAAGGGAACCGGTGGCCGACCGACCACGCGGCCGGCCGCCTCCGTGCGGTGCGGCGTGGTGCGACCTGCTGGGGCGTGTCAGGTCTCCCGCTCGTCCGGCGAGGGGAGTCGGTCGTCGGGGACGACGTGCATCGCCGCCTCCTCCGCGCCCGCCGCTCCACCGTCGATGCCCTCGTCCTCGGCGACGAGTTCCTTGGTGGTGTCCGTGCGCGCGCCCTCGTCCGGCGCGACCAGGCGACCGGCGCGGTCCCAGCCGGCCTCCGGGTCGAGTGGTTCGCCCTCGCCGCCCGGCAGGTCGCCGATACCGTCCCCGGCCGGCACGTCCACGTCGGGGACCTCCTGACGCAGCCTGTCGTCCAGGGACTCCCCCTCGTGCTGCTCGGCCGCCGTGGTGCCGCTCTTGGTGACACCCAGCGGCTTCTCCGGCGGCGAGTAGCCCTCGTCCAGCATGTCGTCGTAGGTGCGCTCGTCGACCGCGTCCTGGAGATCCAGCGGGGCGGCGTCCTCCTGCTCCTCGTTGCCGCCCGTGGGCTGATAGGCGTCGTCCGCCATGTTCTCGTCAGTCATGATCGCCTCCGGAGACCGTTGGCTCGTTCCTGCCTCCGTGCGGAGTACCGAGTTCCGCCGGATGTAACACCTCGGTGCCGCGACCGTCCCCATCGTCGCGCCGGTCGGCACGACCGGCGGGCATCGGCACCACGGCGCACGCCCTCGCGCGCGCAGGCTTCGGCACCGCGGAGCCGGAACCGGAGCCGGAGTCGGACCCTCCGGTAGGCCCCCCGTTCCGGGGATGGCGCCGGACCGGCCCCACGGTCAGGATGCTCCCTCGCACCACCCATCCCGCAGTGGGTCAAAGGGGGCTTTCCGATGGGTTCGCACGCGGCACCGAAACGTCGTGGACGCGCACTGTGGCCATCCACGAGTCTCATGCTCCTGGTGGCTCTGCTCGGTGTTCCGCGGGCCGAGGGAGCGCCCGTGTCGGCCGACGCCTGCCGCGCCTCGGGCACCGACCTGCCCCGAGGCGACTGCGGGCCCTTCTGGCAGGTCCTCGCGGAGGACTTCGACGGCGACCGGGTGCCGCTCGGCGCGTTCGGCGACTGCGATCACCGGGTCGATACGTCCGCCGCGTACTGCGGAGGCCTGCGCGGCACGTACCGTGACAACTGGTGGGCCTATCCGACCGGTTGGCGCGACACGGCGAACGACCGGGGCCGGGACGTCGTGGGCGTCTACCACCCGGAGGACACCGTGAGCGTGGGTCCTGCGGAGAACGGCGACGGCAGGATGTACATCCGGATGTGGCGGCCCGCCGACGGGGGTCCCGTGCACGCTGCCGCAGTGGTACCTCGTGCCGTCATGCAGATGAGGTACGGCAAGTACAGCGCCCGTATCAAGGTGACGAAGCTCGCTCCGGGATACAAGTCCGCCTGGCTGCACTACGGCGGGGGCTGCGAGATGGACCATCCCGAGGGCGAGTGGACCGGCGACCTCACCGCCTTCCACCATCCCTGCGGCGGCGGCGAGCAGAGCTACTTCCCCGGAAGCGACGACTGGACCGAGTGGCACACCGTGTCGACGGAGTGGACGCCCGGACAGGTGCGCTTCTTCGTGGACGGCCGGCAAGTGGGTCACGACACCCGGGACGTGCCGGACCGGCCCCTGTCCTGGGTACTGCAGAACGAGAGCGCCCTGCAGGGGCCGGGCGCGGCTCCGGGCAGCAGCGCCCAACTCGACATCACCTGGGTCGCCGCCTACGCCTACGGGTGGAAGTGACCGTCCCGCCTGTACGAGGAGCCGCGCGAGCACCGGGCCCCGCCGGGCGGCGCTTGCCCGTGCCGCGCGCCCGGCGCACGCTGGTCCTATGGCTGAGCACGAAGGCCCCGGCCCCACGCTCATCACCTCCGTGCAGCGGGCCTTCCGCCTGCTGGAGGCGGTGAGCGCGCACGAGAACGGCGCGCCGGCGAAACAGCTGGCACGCGAGACGGAGCTGCCCCTCGCCACCGCCTATCACCTGCTGCGGACCCTGGTGCACGACGGCTATCTGCGGAAGCTGGGCGACGGCGGGTTCGTCCTGGGCGACAAGGTGCAGACGCTGCACACCACGGGCCGGGGACAGGCGCTGCTCAGCCGGGTCCGTCCGACGCTCGCCGCGCTGCGCGACGAGCTGACCAGCGCCGCCTACCTCACCTTCTACGAGGACGGCGAGATCCGGGTCGCCGAGATCGTCGACAGCGCACGCGCTCCCCGGGTCGATCTCTGGGTGGGGTTCGAGGACGCCGGGCACGCGACCGCGCTGGGCAAGTCGGTGCTGCGCGAGCTGGACGAGGACTCCCGCAAGGACTATCTCTCCCGGCACCGGCTGGCCGATCTCACCCCGCGGACCATCACCGACGCCCCGGAACTGCTCCGGCGACTGGACTCCTCCCCCGTCGCGCCGGCCGTCACGGACCTGGAGGAGTACGCCCTCGGCACGGTCTGCATCGCGGTGCCCGTGTACAGCGGGGACACGCTCGGCTCGCTCGGTGTGTCGCTGCGGGCGGACCGGCTCTCCCGGCTCGAGGAGGTCCGGGCGCGGCTGCTCCCGACCGCGAACCGCGTGACCAGGGGCCTGTCACTCACTATCTGAAAATCGTCTCCTTGTGGTGCCCGACCCCATCCCCTTTCCTGGATCAAACGGACAATTCCGGAGCGCGAGCTCCACGCACAGGTGAGGACTGCGGGCACAGACATGAGTCACACCCGAGAGCGCGGCATCGACCACGGGTCGGTCCCGCCGTCCAGGAAACGAGCGGCCGCCCCGGGGACGGTGGCCCGCCATCGCGTCGCCGCGCAGCTGGCCTCCCGTACGCCCGTCCTGCCCGTGCTGATCGTTTCGGTCATCGTGGCCGTCGGCCTCCCCGGCGGAGCCGGGCTGACCTGGCTGCCGCTGCTGGCCGCGGGGCCCGCGCTGGCCGCCACCACCAGCGGGCCGCACGGGGTCCTCTGCGTCGGCCTCCTCGCCGGGGGGCTGGGCACGCTGCTCGGCGTCCACGGCGGGGCGCCGGGCCGCGAGCTGGCCGCCGTCCTGTCCGCCCTGCTGGCCGTCACCCTGGCCAGTGGACTGGCCAGCGCGTTGCGGGGGCGGCGCGAGCGGGTGCTCGCGGCCGTCCGCTCGGTCGCCGAGGCCGCCCAGCACGCGCTTCTCCAGCCCGTACCGGCGACCGTCGGCCCGTTCCAGGTGGCCGTCCGGTACAGCGCCGCCGCCGCGGAGGCCCGTATCGGCGGAGATCTCTACGCGCTGGTGCCCACCCCGTACGGGGTGCGGCTGATCGTCGGCGATGTACGCGGCAAGGGGCTGCCCGCGGTGGGGGTCGCCGCCCTGGTGGTCGGGGTCTTCCGCGAGGCGGCGTACGAGGAGCCCGACCTGCTCGCCGTCGTCGACCGGATCGAGCGGAGTCTGGCGCGCAACCTCCGCTGCGACGACTTCGTCACCGCCGTGATCGCCGGACACCCTCGGCCGGGACGGCTGGAGCTGGTCAACTGCGGGCACGCGCCGCCGCTGCTGGTGCGCGGCTCCGGAGTCGTACCGGTGGAGCCCGCCCGTCCGGCCCCGCCCCTCGGGCTGCGCGCCCTCACGGGCGAGACCCCCGGCCTCCAGACGCTGCCCTTCGGCGACGGTGATCAGCTGCTGCTCTACACCGACGGCGTCACGGAGGCACGCGACCGCGACCGCGCGTTCTACCCGCTCACGGAGCGGCTGGCACGCCACCTGTCCGACGAGCCGGCCCACACCCTCACGGCCCTCCACGACGAGTTGCTCGAGCATGTGGGCGGCCGACTGCACGACGACGCGGCCCTGCTCATGCTCCGCAAACCGACCGCTCCCGAAGCAGCCTTGGCCGGGTGCGGCGCCCAGCCGCAGCCGTGACCCCGGACGTTCCCACCCGGGGTCCTCAACGGGCTTCCGCCCCGGCCTACGAGAAGTCGTACACGGCGAAGTCGGTGACCGGGACGTATCCGATGCGCCGATAGAGGGCGTTGCTGGTGGGGTTGGCCAGGTCGGCGAACAGCAGGACCTCTGTCGCGCCGGCCGCCAGCGCGGCGCGGCTCACCTCGGCCGTCACGGCGCCCGCGTAGCCGCGACCGCGTAGAGGGGCCGGGGTGTAGACGGGAGTCACCCTGATCTGGCCGGCGGTCATCGGGGTCATGCCCGCCATGGAGACAGGAGTGCCGTCCGGGGTCTCCCAGAACGTGACGTGGCTGTCCGCGAAGCGGTCGGCCGCCCGGGAGCCGGCGTCGGCGACGGGGGCCTCTGCGATGTCGGCGGCGAACTCGTGGTGCCAGCGGACGAGTCGGTCGCGGTCCTGCTCGCCCGCGACCCGGCTCCGGCCCTCCGGGAGCGGCCGCGGCGGGGTGAGCGTGCCGAGGCGGTACAGGCGCTGCCGTTCGCGGAGCTCCGGCGTCGCGCCGGTGTGCCGCTGCCAGGCCCGGGCGAAGGCGGTGGCGGTGGCGTGGTCCGCGCCGACACCGGGGAGGGGGTGGCCGAGGCCGGAGAGACGGGCGGCGAGGGTGTCGGCCTGCTCGGGCGTGAGCGGGGTGAGGCTCAGACGGTGGGGCGGGGTGCGGAAGAAGGTGGCGCGGACCTCGCCCGCTCGCTCCAGCCGGCCGAAGACGGGCGCCCCGGCGCCGTACGCATCCGCCCCGCGGGTGCGCAGTGTCTCGGTGACCGTCAGCTGCACGGTGTGCGGGGCGGGGCGCGAGCGCAGGAAGTCTCCGGCTCGGGCGAGGAAGTCGTCGAGGTCCTCGGTGAGGTGCCAGTCGTCCGGGTTCATGCTTCATGGTTCCTCAAGCCACGGGGACGCGTCCCGTCCCGGCGCCGAGGGTCATTCGTTCTCCGTCGTGGTCCTGTACGCCTCGTGGCGTACGTCGGCGTTCGCGTGTCCGCGGAGCAGACGCACCAGGGACCGCCACTCCTCGGGCCAGCCGAGGGCGGGGCCCGTTCCCTTCACCAGGCCGACCGCCAGCAGGCCCGTCGCGGTGCCGCCGTCGTGGGCGAAACGGTCGGCCGCGGTCAACAGGGCCTCGGCGCGCCCTGGATGGGCGCGGTACGCGGAGAACGTCCGCAGTCGGTCGGACGCGTGGACCGCGACGGTCACCCCGCCATCCTCGAGTGCGTCCGCGAAGGCCCGCAGCCGTTCGAGCAGAGCGGTCGGCTCCACGGCGCGGTCGACCAACTGGCCCAGCACGTGGGCGCGTTCCGCCGCCAGCAGGGGTTCCGGCGCCAGCTGTTCCGCGACCGCTTCGAGCAACTCGGGGCGCACGCGGTCGACGTAGCCGAACGACGTCAGGGCCCGGAGCCGCTGCAGCGCCGGCAGGTCCCGGCCCTCCAGCGCGTCACAGCCGCCTTCCGGCGTGTGCATCGCGGCCAGCAACTCGGCCACCGTGCCATGGAACACACTGCCCGGCGCGGCACCGCCGAGGGGATGCGGCAGCTCGGACACGGCCAGGTCGCGCAGCGCCCACCCCGCGAACTGCCAGTGCCTACGGTCGCCGAGGTCGCGGACGGTGCCGGAGATACGGTCGGCCAGTTCGGGGGCGTAGCGGCACCACACCCCCATGGCGCGCAGCCGGGCATAGGCGCTCCCGAAGCCCTCGGTGAGCGCGAGGGAGGTGTCGTACGCCGCGAGGACGACGGCGGCGTAGGCGCGGCGGTGCGTCTCGGCCAACTCCCAGGGGGTGACGGCCAGGAGGGCATCGTGCACGGGCCGGGCGTCGTCGCGTGCGACGTCCTCGAGCAGGTGCCGGGCCTCGGGCTCGCCGAGCAGCGGTGGCAGGGCACGGACGACGGCGGCCCGCACGTCCGGGTGGCGGTCGGGGGCCCGGAAGGTCCGCGCCAGCAGGGCCACGGCCCGCCGGGGTGGCAGGAAGCGGGCGGCGAGCCGTACGGCCTCCTTGCGGGAGGTCACCTTCGCGGGCCGCTCCCCGGTGAGCAACGCGCCCAGCGCGAGGGCGAGTTCGGACGGGGCGGTGAAGCGGGCGGCGCGGGCGGCCGCGTACACGGCGACCCGGGCCCGGTCGCCGCCCGCGTGCTCCAGCAGCGCGGGCAGGGTCTCGTGGGGCCGGTCGGTCCAGGGCAGCGCGCCGAGCGCCGCCTCGGCGACGACCACCTCCGCGTCGTCCGTGTGCGCGAGCGCCAGGGCCCGCCCGAACTCGGGCACCGGGGCCGCGGCCCGGATCAGGGCGGCCCGTTCGTCGAGCGGAAGCGAATCGTCCGCGACCGTCTGTCCGGCCAGCCGGACCGTGGCCCGCTGCTGGCGGGGCAGCCAGCGGTCGCTGTCGCCGAGGTCCGGCAGCGGGCGCCGGGCCCCGTCCACCAGGAAGCGGCCGTACGGCGGGGTCTCGTCGAGCAGTGTGTCCAGCAGATCCGTGCGCCGCCGGGTCAGCACCCGCCGTACGGCCGGGAGGACGACCGACGACGGTTCGAGCGCGACGATCCTGGCGACCCGCTCGTCCCGGGTCGCCGGTGCGGCCAGCCACAGCTCGGCCGCCGTCCGGAACGTCTCGTCGTCGCCGCGTTCCAGGGCCGTGGCCAGCCTGTCCTGCAGTTCGGGCAGCCGCCGGGCGCGCGGTCCCAGCGCGGCGGCCAGGCCCAGCAGCAGCCGGAAGTCGGCCCGCCCCGCGCCGGCGTCGAGCCAGGGGCGCAGCGCTTCGAGCACCTGGTGTTCCTGGCCCCGCCGCAGGACGCGGTGCAGCGGGCCGAAGTCGGGGACGCCGACCCGGCTCGTGATGCCCTCCAGGGTGCGCAGGGCCCAGTGCCGCAGGGCCGTCTCGTCGTCCGTGGCGTGCTCGACGAACAGTCGTACGGCGAGCGTGCGCAGCGCCGCCAGGGTGCCGGCCGAACTGTCCCGTGCCTCCAGGGCGTCGGCGGCGATCCTGTCCAGCAGGGGAGCGTGTCCGGAGCCGAACAGCCGAGGGTGCGCTTCGGCGAGTGCGCCGAGCGCCGCGGCGCGTACCGGGTCCCGGTCGTTGCGCAGGCGGCGGCCCGCCGTGGTCAGCACTTCGCCGACGGCCTCGCGGCTGCCGTCGCGGGCGGCGCAGGCCACGAACAGCGGCCAGGCGGCGGCCCGGTCGTCCGCGTCGGACCGCCCGATCGCGGCGAGCAGCTCGGAGCGTGCCTCCTCGATCGGGCCGTGGGCGAGGGTGTCCAGGTCGTCCCACCAGTAGTCGGTGCCGTCGAACTCGGCCGCCGCCCTCCGCACTTCCGCCCAGCGACGCTCGCGGGGCAGCAGGTCGAGAACGAGCAGTGCCGGCTCTCCCGTGGTCCCGCCGCCGATGACGGCGTCCACGAACGTGGGGCGCCGACCGGGTGCCATGGCCTTCACCAGTGCGGTGAAGTGGCCGCCCCGGTTCAGCCAGTGACGGCCGAGCGCGGTCAGCGACGCGGGCTCGGCCCGCACGAGCCTGTGCAGGACTCCGGGCGGTGGTACCGGCTCGTGGCGCTGTTCCTGGCGGTCGGGGGAGGTGATCCAGCGGATCACGCGTTCGGCATCGGCGGTGACCAGCGGGCCGAGTGCGTTGTTCAGCGCGGGCGGCAGGCTGTAGGGGCCGTGCCGTTCCAGCAGGGTCAGCAGCCGCTCGGGGCGCAGCCGGGCGAGCGCCGCGGCCGTGGTGGCGTGCAGACGCCACCAGGCGTCCCGCCGCTGTCCGTCGGCCCGGTCGGCCAGGGTCTTCTCCGCGTGGTCCAGCACCGCGTCGGGGTGTCGGCACGCGAGCCGCGTCCAGCCGTCGACGGCATGCGCCAGTCCCGGCAACTCCCTGGCCACGAACGGGGTGGAGCAGGCCGGCAGCAGCCGTGCGGCCTCGGCGTCGCCCCACTCCGCGCGCAGTCGCGCCACCAGCCGCTCGGCGAGCGCGCCGCGGCCTCCCGAGGCGAGCAGACGGGCCAGGCGCTGCCGCAGCACGGCCGGTGCGTCGTCGTACGCCGCCTCCACCGCCCGGTCCGGCACGGGCAGGTCACGTGCGGCGCGCCACGCGTACCCGGCGACGACCGGGTCCGGGTCTGCCAGCCGCTCCGCCAGGAACCCCGCGTCCCGCCCGACGAGGGCCGCCAGCGCCGCGAGCCGCCGCTCGTACGGTCCGCGCCCGTCCAGCTCGGTCAGGAGCGGGGCGAGCGTGCCGTCGTCCGCGAGGCTGCTGGCGGTCCGCGCCGTCAGGGTGAGGCGCGCGGGGAACGGCAGCGGTTCGAGGGCGGACAGCAGTTGCTCCGCGGTGGTCGGCATCCGCCGATTCTGCCCGGCAAGATCCGTTCATGCGATCGATTAAGTACGGACGGGACGAGACGGGACGAGACGCGCCGGCGGGTTCCCGCGCCGAGCGTGCGGCTGCCGCACGCTCGGCACACCTGGCCGGGGTCGCGGGCGACCACCCGGTCCGGACCGCGTCACGGATGGTTGATGTTCCAGGCCGTCGAGTCGGCGGGTGAGGGGCTGGTGGTCGACCGGCCCGCGTCGCACGGCGCGGAGTCCTGCGGCGGGAGCAGGCGGTACGCGCCGATCCGCGCCGTCCCGAACCGCACGTCCGTTTCCCCGGAAGTGGCCAAGTCCCTCGTCGTCCACGGCAGTTCCCCGTCGGCCAGGGGCGCGCCCGGGTACGCCGCCACAAGGACCCGGGTGCAGCTGCCGTCCTGTCCGGCGGGAAGGCCGGCGGGGAATCCGACGGTGCGGGCCCTGCTCCCGTCCGTGGACAGCCGGTAGCGCATGACGAACGACGTCTCCGTTCCCGTCGTCGTGGCCGTGAGGGTCCAGAACTCGACCTGCACGGCGAGCGGTTGGCACAGCACCCGGACATCGCCGGTGCGCCCCGCACGGACGACGACCGATGCCTTGTCGTAGGACGGGTCCGCCACGTCGGCGGCCGTCCCGCGAAAGGCCACCGCGGTTCGCAACCACGCGGCCCGCTCCCGTTGCGACCAGTGGCCGTTGTCGCGGCAGCCGTCGTCCTGCGCGCCCGCGGACTCCTTCGAGCAGCCGACCGCGAGCAGCGTGAGAGCCGCCGCGCACGCCGTCAGGGCTCCGTGGCGGAGGCGGGTCCGGGTGCTGTGCATGGTCTCCCTCGATCGGAACGGGCGGGCCGCGGACATCGCGCGGCTCGAGCGGCGAGGAGTCTGCCGGTGCGCTGTCCGCGGCGGGGGTGCCGACGGCCCGCTGTGTCCATCCCGTGATCAAGAAGGTGACCGGCGTCCGGCGGAGGGCCTGCCGTCCGTCTCGTGCCGACGGCCCCGCGGGGCTCACCCGAAGACGGTTTGCCGATCACCTGCTTCGATTTCGGCGATTCGTAGCCGAATTCGCCAAACAGTTGAGCGCCTGTCGTCCTCTCTTCACGATTCCCCTGTCAAGTGCCCGACGGCCAGGCCTCGGGCCCCAGCGCTGCAGAAGCGAGTCCAGCATGGTGCGTGTCCGTGCGTCCCTGTCCCAGCTGCCCGCCTACGTCCCGGGCCGCAAATCGCCCGGAGCCATCGTGCTGGCCAGCAACGAGTCTCCGTACGGGTTGCTGCCGGGGGTGGCCGAAACCCTCGCGGAGGCCGCCGGCGGGGTGTCGCGTTACCCCGATCTGCACGCCGCCCCGCTCGTCGAGGCCCTGGCCGCGCACCACGGGGTCGAGCCGGACCGGATCGCGGTGGGCGCCGGATCCTCCGAGGTGTGCGGGCAGCTGCTGCACACGGTCGTCGGCCCCGGTGACGAGGTGGTCTTCGGCTGGCGGTCGTTCGAGGCGTACCCGATCCTCACCGCCGTCGCGGGCGGCACGGCCGTACGGGTGCCGCTGCGCGACCACGCACTCGACCTGGACGCGATGGCCTCGGCGATCACCTCGCGGACCCGGCTGGTCTTCGTGTGCAACCCCAACAACCCGACCTCCACGGCCGTCGGCGCGCGGGCCCTGACCGACTTCGCGGACCGGGTGCCGCGGGACGTGCTGATCGTCGTCGACGAGGCCTACCGCGAGTACGCCGATCCCGACCGGGTCCCCGACGGCCTCGCCCTGCTCGGCGACCGGCCGAACGTGGCGGTGCTGCGGACCTTCTCGAAGGCGTACGGACTGGCGGGGCTGCGGGTCGGCTACTGCGTCGCGCCGCCCGGGATCGCCGCGCACGTGCGCCGCACGCAGGTGCCGTTCAGTGTCAGCGCCCTCGCCCAGCGGGCCGCCGTCGTCGCCCTCGGCGAGGGCGCGGAGGTCGCCCGGCGGGCCGACCTGACGGTCGCCGAACGCGACCGGGTCACCGCACGGCTGCGCGCGCTGGGCCACGAGGTGCCCGACTCCCAGTCCAACTTCGTCTGGCTGCCGCTCGGCGAGGACAGCGCGGACTTCGCCCTGCGCTGCCTGGACGGGAAGATCGTGGTCCGCCCGTTCCCCGGGGAGGGCGTCCGGGTGACGATCGGGCTGCCGGACGAGAACGACGCCCTGCTCGCGCTCGCCGCGATCCGGAGAGGCTGACGGCCGTGCGCCCCGGTCCCTACGAGCGGCACCGCGAGCTGCTCGACGATGTCGTCGGTGCCCTCGCCGCCGGTGAGTGCCGTCGCCCCTTCACCGAGGCGACCGGTCAGGACGCGGCCGACGCGGGCATGAGGTCCACCCGCACCGCGGGGAAGGTGTTCCGCTCGCTGCTGGGACGGCCCTTCGTTCTGGGGCAGCCCGGCGCACTCGGGCAGGTGCGCACGGAGTCGTCGCCGTACGGCGTCGCGCTGGCCATCGCCTACCCGCGCTGCGATCCCGCGGAGCTGGTCGCGGCGGCCGGGCGGGCGGCGGCAGGCTGGCGGGCCGCCGGGACGTACGAGCGCGCCGGGCTGGCCGTGGAGATCCTGCGCCGGCTCAACACCCGTAGCCACGAGCTGGCCCTCGCCGTGCACCACACGACCGGCCAGCCGTTGCACGCGGCGTTCCGGGCCGCCGGGCCACGGGCCCAGGACCGTGCTCTGGAGGCCGTGGCCCAGGCGCTCGCCGAGTCGGAACGCGTCCCGGCCGACCTGCGGTGGGAGAGCGCCGAGCGGGGTGGGCGGCCGCTGGCGCTGCGGGGCACCTGCACCCTGGTGCCCCGCGGGGTGTCCCTGCTCGTCGGCTGTCCCGACTTCCCGCTCTGGAACGGGTATCCGGCCCTGTTCGCGGGCCTGGTGACCGGCAATCCCGTCGTCGTGGCCCCCCATCCGCGCTCGGTCCTGCCGCTGGCGATCACTGTTCTGGTCGCGCGCCAGGTGCTGGCGGAGGCCGGCCACGACCCGAACGTGGTCACCCTGGCGGTGGCCGAACCGGAGCGGCGGGTGCACCGGCGGCTGGCCACCGACCCGGCGGTGCGCATCGTCGACTTCACCGGCTCGGCACGCTTCGCCGACTGGTTGGAGCGACACGCCCGCCAGGCCGCCGTGTTCGCCAACCGGACGGGGCTGAACACCGTGGTCGTGGACTCCACCGACGACTACCGGGGCCTGGTGCGGGGCCTCGCCCTCTCCTCGTGCCTGTGCAGCGGCACGGTACGCACCACACCGCAGAACATCCTGGTGCCGGAGCGGGGCTTTCCCACCGACGAGGGGCACAGGACGCTGCGGGACCTCGGGGCCGACCTCGGTGACGCCGTGGACCGGCTGCTCGGGCATCCCGCACGCGCGGCGCGGGTGCTGGGCGCGATCACCGCCGACGAGGTGCGCGACGCTCTGGCGGAGGCCGCGCGGTACGGCCCCGTCCTGCACGCCTCCGGACCCGTCGTCCACCCCGGGCAGACGCCCGCCGACCTGCGCAGCCCGCTGCTGGTGCGGCTGCGCGCCTGTGACGAGCCGATCTACACACGCGAGTGGCCCGGACTCGTGTCCTTCCTGGTGGGCACCGAATCGACCTCGCACAGCCTCGCCCTGCTGCGCCGCACGATGGCGCGGCACGGCGCGCTCCACGCCTCGGTGCACTCCACCGACCCGCTGGTCCTGGCGGCGGCCGAGACCGCGGCGCTGGACGCCGGGGTGCATCTGGTGGAGAACCTCGACGACCTGCCCGCCGACCCGTCCTCGGCCCGCGCCGACCTGCCGGGCGCCGGCGCCCACTTCATCACCGGACGGTTCCGCGTGGTGCGCTCGCGGCGGCACGCACCGGCGACGGCTCCCGTCCCGGCGGCCCCGGACCGGCCGACGGTCGCCGCGCGGAGCCCCGCCGCCACCGTCGCGCTGCTCGACGTGTGACCGCGAGCCGCTCGGCGTAGGACCGCGCCGGTCCTCAGTCCGTCCAGGTGGCGCCGCGCCCCCGCACCTCGTCGAAGACGAGCCAGGTGCGGGTGGAGCGCACGCCCGGCACCCCTTGGATGCTCTCCAGCACCACCTTGCGCAGCGCCAGATTGTCCGGCGCGCGCACCAGCACCAGGACGTCGAAATCGCCCGTGACGAGGGCGACATGCTCCACGTACGGGATGGCGCGCAGTTCGCGGGAGATGTCGCGCCAGGCGTTCTGGTCGATGCCCATCGTGACGTAGGCGCTGGTGCCGAGGCCGGCCCGCTGGGCGTTGAGCTGCGCGGTGAAACCGGTGATGACGTCCTCGGCCACGAGCCGGCCGATGCGCGTGTAGGCGTTGGCCCGGGAGATGTGGACCTGTTCGGCGAGGGCGCGGACCGAGATCCGGCCGTCCTGGAGGAGCCGGGTCAGGATCTGCCGGTCGATGTCGTCGAGCGGGACGGCAGTTCGTCCGGCCGCCGCCCCCTGCGGAGAGATTTCCTCGGACACTTTGCCCTCCCAGAGCTTTCCGATCGGCAATTGGTCGCCGGTTCAGCCGAGCTATTGAACACATATTCCGCAATGGCCACCATTCTCCTGTCAAGTGTCCAGAGAAAGCGAGTGCCCTCCATGTCTGTGAAGAGCCTCCGCCAGACGGTGCAGGGCCTCCTGCCGTCCCTGTCCCCGGTGCGGTTCGTGGCCGAGGACGGCACCCCGGTCGCCAGGCGGCCGGCCGACTACACCGAGCCGCCGGTCGAGGCCCTGCGGGAGGCCTGGCGGCGGATGGTGCTGGGCCGCCGGTTCGACACCCAGGCGACCGCCCTCACCAAGCAGGGCCGTCTGGCCGTCTATCCGTCCAGCCGTGGTCAGGAGGCCTGTCAGATCGGCGCCGTGCTCGCGCTGCGCCCGGACGACTGGCTGTTCCCGACCTACCGCGATTCCGTCGCCCTGGTGACCCGCGACATCGACCCGGTCGAGGTGCTGACCCTGCTGCGCGGCGACTGGCACTGCGGCTACGACCCCGCCGCCACCCGGGTCGCGCCCCAGTGCACCCCGCTGGCCACCCAGGTCCTGCACGCGACCGGCATGGCCGAGTCCCTGCGCCGCAAGGGCGAGGACGGCGTGGCCATGGCGCTCGTCGGCGACGGGGCGACCAGCGAGGGCGACTTCCACGAGGCGCTGAACTTCGCGGCCGTCTTCCGCGCGCCGGTCGTCTTCTTCGTGCAGAACAACAAGTACGCGATCTCCGTGCCGCTGGCCCGGCAGACCGCGGCGCCCGCCCTCGCCTACAAGGGCATCGGCTACGGGGTGCGCTCCGAACAGGTCGACGGCAACGACCTGGTGGCGGTGCTGGCGGTGTTGAACGCGGCCGTCGAGCACGCCCGCGCCGGGAAGGGCCCGGTGCTGGTCGAGGCGCACACGTACCGCATGGACGCGCACACCAACGCCGACGACGCCACCCGCTACCGGGAGGACGAGGAGGTCGAGCGGTGGCGGGCCGCCGACCCGGTCGACCGGCTGGAGGCGTACCTGCGCTCGCGCGGGGCGCTCACCGACGAGGACGTGGCGGCGCTGCGGGAGGAGGCCGAGGAGCTGGCGGCGCGGGTGCGCGCCGGCATGAACGCGGACACCGTCCTGGACCCGCTGGAGCTGTTCGACCACGTCTACGCCGAGCCGACCCCGCAACTGCGCGAACAGCGTGCCCAGTTGGCGGCGGAGCTCGCCGAAACCACCCAGGCCCAGGAGGACTGACGACCATGGCCAAGGTCACGATGGCGCAGGCGCTCAACACCGCTCTGCGCGACGCGCTCCATGAGGACGAACGCGTCCTCGTCTTCGGTGAGGACGTCGGCCCGCTCGGCGGGGTGTTCCGCATCACCGACGGGCTGACCCGCGACTTCGGCGAGCAGCGCTGCTTCGACACCCCGCTCGCGGAGGCCGGCATCGTCGGGCTGGCGGTCGGCATGGCGATGGGCGGGTTCCGGCCCGTGGTGGAGATGCAGTTCGACGCCTTCGCGTACCCGGCTTTCGAGCAGATCGCCTCGCACGTCGCCAAGCTGCGCAACCGCACGCGCGGGCGGGTCAACCTGCCGATGGTGATCCGCGTCCCCTACGCCGGCGGCATCGGCGGAGTGGAGCACCACTGCGACTCCAGCGAGGCCTATTACGCGCACACGCCCGGCCTGAAGGTGGTCACCCCGGCCACGGCCGAGGACGCTTACTGGCTGCTGCGGGACGCGGTGGCCGACCCTGATCCGGTGGTGTTCCTGGAGCCGAAGAAGCTGTACTGGTCGCGCGAGGACACCGACCTTCTCACCCGTGGGGCGCTGCCGTTCGGGCGGGCGGCGATCCGGCGGGCGGGGCGGGACGCCACCGTCATCGCGTACGGCCCGTCGGTTCCGGTGGCCCTGGCCGCGGCCGAGGCCGCCGCCGAGGACGGGACCGAGCTGGAGGTCGTGGATCTGCGGACGCTGGTGCCCTTCGACGACGAGACCGTCACGGAGTCGGTGCGCAGGACGGGGCGCTGCGTGGTCGTGCAGGAGGCGCAGGGCTTCGCCGGGGTCGGCGCGGAGATCGCCGCCCGGGTGCAGGAGCGCTGCTTCCATTCGCTGGCCGCTCCCGTACTGCGGGTCACCGGCTTCGACATCCCGTACCCGCCGCCGAAGCTGGAGCACGCGCACCTGCCCGGCGTCGACCGGATCCTCGATGCCGTCGACCGCCTGCAGTTCTCCGACGAGCCCGACACCCGGCACCTGTCGAAGGGAGCGGTCGCATGACCACCGCGACGCTGCACGAGCAGCTGTTCCGGCTCCCCGACCTCGGCGAGGGCCTGACCGACGCGGAGATCGTGGAGTGGAAGGTCGCCGTCGGCGACACCGTGACGATCGACCAGATCGTGGTCGAGGTGGAGACCGCGAAGGCGGCGGTCGAGGTGCCGGTGCCGTACGCGGGCACGGTGCTGCGCCTGCACGCGGAGGCGGGTACGGCGCTGGGTGTGGGGGAACCGCTGATCACGGTGGGGGCGAATGCCTCCGGCGGGGGCGGCGGCACGGGTGAGCGCTCGGGCGATCCGTCGCCCGGCGTAGTCGGTACCGAGGCTCGCCGATCCGGCTCGGCGAGCGGACCGGGCGGCGGCATGGGCGAGGCCCTCGGGTCTTTGCCATCCGGCGAGCCCATGACGGGACCGGCGTCGGCCAACCCGGGCGCAGAGCGGTACCGGGAGGAAGAGCAAGCCGGATCGGGCAACGTGCTGATCGGCTACGGCACCGGACACGAACCGGCGTCGCGCCGGCGTCGCCGACGCGTGGGGGCCGCCGCGGCGCCCGCCGGGCCGGTGGCCGAGGCGACGCCGGTGATCGAGCCGCACGCTCCCCGGGTCATCTCGCCCCTCGTGCGCCGGATGGCCCGGGACCACGGGATCGACCTCACCGCGCTGACGCCGTCCGGCCCCGCCGGGGTCGTCCTTCGGCGGGACGTGGAACAGGCCGTCGCCCAGGGCGCGCGGCCCGCGGAGGTGCCGTCCGGCGGGTGGACCCGCACGGAGCCGACACCTGCGTCTCGGTCGGAACCCACGCCCGTGTCCCGGCCGGATACCGCGCCCGTCCCCCGACCGGCGCCCACGCCCGTCCCCCGACCGGGCCTCGCACCCGTGTCCCGACCGAAGAGCGTCTCGGACGGTCCCGTTCGCATCCCCCTCCGAGGCGTTCGTAAAGCCGTCGCCGACAAGCTCTCCCGCAGCCGGACCGAGATCCCCGACGCCACGACGTGGGTCGACGTGGACGCCACCGGACTGCTCCGGGCCAAGAAGGCGCTGGAGGCGGCCGAACCCGGCCGCCGGGTCGGGCTGTTGGCCCTGTTCGCCCGGATCTGCGTCGCCGGTCTGCGCCGCTACCCCGAGCTGAACTCCGCAGTCGACACCGAGCGTCGGGAGATCCTGCGCTACGACGAGGTCCACCTGGGCTTCGCCGCCCAGACCGAACGCGGGCTGGTCGTCCCCGTCGTCCGCGACGCGCACCGGCTGACGACGGTCCAACTGGCCGCCGAACTCGCCCGGTTGACGGAGCTGGCCCGGACCGGAAGCCTGCCGCCCGACCGGTTGACCGGCGGCACTTTCACCCTCAACAACTACGGCGTGTTCGGCGTCGACGGCTCCACGCCCATCATCAACCACCCGGAGGCGGCCCTCCTCGGCGTGGGCCGCATCGTCGACAAGCCCTGGGTGGTGGACGGCGCGCTCACCGTCCGCAAGGTCACGCAACTGTCGCTCAGCTTCGACCACCGCGTCTGCGACGGCGGCGTGGCCGGCGGCTTCCTGCGCTTCGTGGCCGACTGCGTGGAACGCCCGGCGATCCTGCTCGCCGACGTCTGATCCGACCCGCCTCCCCTCCGCCGTGCCCCCTACCCGGGCGCACCACACCCACCAACCGACCGAACGTTCGGCCTGGAGCTTTCATGTCCCCCGACCAGCATCCCGACTTCTTCTTCCGCCACGCGGACCTCCTCGACCAGGCGGTGGCCCGCACGGCCGACCGCGGCTACTGGACGCCCTACCCGGAGACCCCGAGCACCTCCGCGTACGGAGCCGGGGCGCCCGCCGCGGGCGAGGCGGCCTTCCGTGGCCTCCTCGACCGCCCCTTCCCTCTCGACGGGCACCCCACCACCGGCACCGTCCCCGCCACGGAGGTGTCGCCGTACGGCTTCCCCCTCGGCATCAGCTACCCGCACCTGGCGCCCGAGACCGCCGTGGCGACGGCCAAGTCGGCCGCCTCCGCCTGGCGTTCCGCGAGCCCCGACGTCCGGGCTGGCGTGGCGGCCGAGATCCTGGCCCGGCTGAACGCGGCGAGCTTCGAGATCGCGCACGCCGTCCAGCACACCACCGGTCAGCCGTTCGTGATGGCGTTCCAGGCAGGCGGGCCGCACGCCCAGGACCGTGGCCTGGAGGCGGTGGCGTACGCCTGGGAGGCACAGCGGCGTCACCCCGCCACCGCGCGCTGGAGCAAGCCCCGGCGGCGCGGCGGGCCGCTGGTCATGGACAAGACGTACACACCGGTCGGCCGGGGCGTGTCCGTGCTCATCGCCTGCAACACCTTCCCCACCTGGAACGGCTATCCGGGCTTCTTCGCGAGCCTGGTCACCGGTAATCCGGTGATCGTCAAGCCGCATCGGCGGGCCGTGCTGCCGCTGGCGATCACCGTGCGGATCGCCCGCGAGGTGCTGGCGGAGGCCGGTTTCGACCCGGACGTGGTGCTGCTGGCCGCCTCGCGCCCCGAAGAACGCACCGCTCCCGCCCTGGCCACCCACCCCGACGTGCGGATCGTGGACTTCACCGGTTCCAGCGAGTTCGGCGACTGGCTGGAGGACAACGCCCGCCAGGCGGTCGTCCACACGGAGAAGGCGGGCCTGAACACCGTCGTCGTGGACTCCACGGACGACTACGCCGGGCTGCTGCGCAACCTCGCGTTCTCCCTGTCGCTCTACAGCGGCCAGATGTGCACCACCCCGCAGAACATCCTGGTGCCCCGCGACGGGTTCCCCACCGATCGAGGAGCCCGTACGGCCGACGAGTTCGCCGCCGACCTGGGCTCCGCGCTCGACGACCTGCTCGCCGACCCGGCCCGCGCCACCGCCACCCTCGGCGCCATCGTGAACGGCGGAGTGCTCGCGCGGCTGGAGGAGGCGTCCGCCCTGGGCCGTACCGCCCATCCCTCCCGTGCCGTGCCCCACCCCGACCATCCGGACGCCGTCGTCCGCACCCCGCTGGTGGCCCGGCTCGATGCCGAGGCCGACGAGAAGACCTATACGAGCGAGTGGTTCGGGCCGGTCTCCTTCGTCATCGCCACCGACGACACCGCGCACTCGCTGCGCGTCCTGCACGACACCGTACGACGCCACGGCGCGCTCACCGCCTGCGTGTACGCGACCGGCGAGGACGTCCTGGCGGCGGCGCGGGCGACGGCCCTGGAGGCCGGCGTGCACCTGTCGGAGAACCTGACCGCCGACGTGTTCCCCAACCAGTCCGCCGCCTTCAGCGACTTCCACGGCACGTCGGCCAACCCGGCCGCCAACGCGACCCTGACCGACCCGGCGTTCGTCACGGGCCGGTTCGCGGTCCTCCAGTCCCGCCGCCACGCCCCCGCCGGGGAGCACGAGGAGCACTCCGATGTCCGATGAGGTCTATCTGATCGACGGGGCCCGCACCCCGCAGGGCCGCTACGGGGGTGCCCTGGCGTCCGTACGCCCCGACGACCTGGCCGCCCTCGTCGTCGGCGAGGCCGTGCGACGCGCCGGGATCCCGGCCGACTCCGTGGACGAGGTGATCCTCGGCGCCGCGAACCAGGCCGGCGAGGACAACCGTGACGTCGCGCGGATGGCCGTCCTGCTGGCGGGACTTCCGCACACCGTGCCCGGATACACCGTCAACCGGCTGTGCGCCTCCGGACTCACCGCCGTCGCCTCCGCCGCACAGGCGATACGAGCGGGCGAGGCCGACCTCGTCGTGGCCGGCGGGGTCGAGTCGATGACCCGCGCACCCTGGGTGATGGCCAAGCCCGGCACGCCCTGGGCCCGGCCCGGGGACGTCCACGACACCTCGCTCGGCTGGCGCTTCACCAACCCGCGCTTCCCCGCGACGACCACGCTGTCGATGGGCGAGACCGCGGAGGAGGTCGCGGCGCTGGACGGCATCACCCGCCTGGAGGCCGACTCCTTCGCGTTGCGCAGCCACCGCCGGGCGGTGGCCGCGCAGGCGGCGGGCCGTTTCACGGCGGAGATCGTCCCGGTGCCGGTGGCCGACGGTGAGGTGACCCAGGACGAAGGGCCCCGCCCGACCACCACGTTGGAGAGGCTGAGCGGCCTGCGCACCGCGTTCCGCCCGGGCGGCGTCGTCACCGCGGGCAACTCCTCGCCGCTGTCCGACGGGGCCGCCGCCCTGGTGGTGGCGAGCGGGGCCGCGGTGGAGCGGTACGGGCTGACTCCCCGGGCCCGTGTCGTCACCGCCACCTCGGCCGGGGTCGAGCCCCACCTGATGGGCCTCGGCCCGGTGCCGGCCACCGCTCAGGCCCTGGACCGGGCGGGCTGGACGGTCGACGACCTCGACGCGGTCGAACTCAACGAGGCCTTCGCCGTCCAGGCCCTGGCGGTGATACGCCGCCTGAAGCTCGACCCGGACCGCGTCAACGCCGACGGCGGCGCCATCGCCCTCGGCCACCCCCTGGGCTGCTCCGGCACCCGCATCCTGCTCACCCTGCTCGGCCGCCTGGAGCGCGAGGGCGGCCGACGGGGCCTGGCCACCCTCTGCGTCGGGGTCGGACAGGGCGTGGCGATGCTCGTGGAGCGCGTATGAGCGCGACAGCCGCGGGCAGCCCGTACGAGACGCTGTCGGTCGAGGAGCGCTCGTACGAGACTTTGTCGGTCGAGGAGCGCACCGACCGGGTGGTGGTCACCCTGCGTCGGCCCGCCGCCCGCAACGCCGTCAGCGCCCGAATGATCGCCGAACTGCACCGCGTGTGCGAGGACTTGGAGCGCTCTCCGAAGCTGCTGCTGCTCACCGGGCACGGCGGGGTCTTCGCCGGTGGGGCCGACATCGGCGAACTGCGCCGGCGCGGCCGGGACGAGGCGCTGGAGGGGATCAACAGCCGCCTGTTCGAGCGGGTGCGGAGGCTGCCCCTGCCCACGATCGCCGCCGTGCCCGGCTGGGCGCTGGGCGGCGGGGCCGAGTTGGCGTACGCCTGCGACCTCCGGATCGCCGGCCCGGACGCGGTCTTCGGCAACCCCGAACCGGGGCTCGGCATCCTCGCCGCCGCCGGGGCGTGCTGGCGGTTGCGGGAGCTGGTGGGCGAGTCGGTGGCCAAGCAGGTCCTGCTCGCCGGGCGGAGCCTCGACGCCGCGGCCGCGCTCGCCTGCGGCCTGGTCATGGACGTCGTACCGCCGGATCGGCTGGTCGACGAGGCGCACGCGGTGCTCGACCGGATGTCCCGTTCCTCGGCGCTCGCCCTGCGGCTCACCAAGCTCGTCACCGACGCCTCGGGAGCCCATCCCGTGGCCGACGACCTCGCCCAGGCGGTGCTCTTCGAGAGCCCGGACAAAGAGGAGCGCATGACGCGCTTCCTGGAGAAGAAGGGAGCCCGGGCATGAGCTCGGCAGCAACAGCGCCCGCCGTGGTGGGGGTGATCGGCGGGGGGCGTATGGGCGCGGGTATCGCCCAGTCGTTCGCGGCCGCCGGGTCGCGGGTGGTCGTCGTGGAACGCGACGGCGCCACGGCGGCCGCCGCTCTGGAGCGGATCGCCACAGGGCTTCGGCGGGCAGCCGAGCGCGGAACGCTCGCCGGGTCCTCGGACCTCGACCTGCCGGACCGGGTGATCGCCGTGTCGTCGGTCGCCGAACTGCCCGACGACGCGGATCTCGTCGTCGAGGCGGTCCCCGAGAACGCCGGGCTCAAGGCAGAGGTGCTCGCCGCCGCCGAGCACGTCGTGCCGGACGGATGTGTGCTGGCCAGCAACACCAGCTCCCTGTCCGTCACCGAGCTCGCGGCGGCTCTGCGGCGTCCCGGGCGTTTCCTGGGGATGCACTTCTTCAACCCCGTACCCGTGTCCGACCTCGTGGAACTGGTCCTGGCCCCGGGCACCGACGCGACGGCCCTCGACGCGGCGGTCCGCTGGACGCACGCCCTCGGCAAAGAGGACGTCGTCGTCAAGGACTCCCCCGGCTTCGCCAGCAGCCGCCTCGGCCTCGCCCTCGGACTGGAGGCGATCCGCATGGTCGAGGAAGGGGTCGCCGACCCGGAGGCCATCGACACGGCCATGCGCCTCGGCTACCGGCACCCGATGGGACCGCTGCGGCTGACCGACGTGGTGGGACTCGACGTACGGCTCGCCATCGCGGAGCACCTGCACACGACGCTCGGCGAACGCTTCGCGCCGCCCCGGCTGCTGCGGGAGAAGGTCGCCCGCGGTGAGCTGGGCCGCAAGACCGGTCAGGGGTTCTACCCATGGTGAACGACGACACGGCCCTGGGGGCGGACCGCCCGCACGGGGTGACGTACGAGGTCACCGACGGAGTCGCGGTCCTCGAACTGTGCGGTGCCGCGAGCGGCAACGCGCTCGACGCGCACCTGCGCGGCGCGCTCCTGCTGGCCGCGCGGCGCCTGACGACGGACACCGCACGCGGTGTCCGGGCGGCCCTGCTCACCGCGCGGGGCAAGCACTTCTGCGTCGGGCAGGACCTCCAGGAACACGCCCGGCTGCTCTCCGCCGCGCCGACCCGGGCGTTCGCGAACATCCCCAACGACTACAACCCGCTGGTGAAGGAGCTCGACGCGCTGTCCGTGCCGCTCGTCGTGGCCGTCGAGGGCGCCTGCGTCGGGGCCGGTCTCGGCATCGCGCTCTGCGCCGACGTGCGGGTCGCCGGCGAGGGAGCCCGGTTCGCGACCGCCTTCGGCGGCCTCGGGCTGGCCTCCGACTCCGGGGTGGCCCGCGCCCTGGTCCGCCGGCTCGGCCCGTCCCGGACCGGCGGACTCATGCTGCTGGGCGACCGTTTCTCGGCGCGGGACGCCGAGGACTGGGGGCTGGTGCACCGTGTCGTACCGGACGGCCGGGCCGCCGCCGAAGGACTCGCCCTCGCCCGTCGTCTCGCCGACGGCCCCACCGCCGCGTACCGGGAGACCAAGGCGCTGCTGCGGTCCGCGTCCGCCTCGACGCTGCCCGCCGCCCTGGAGCGCGAGGCCGTCGTGCAACGCCGGCTCGGCGCCACCGACGACCACCACGAGGCCGTCCGCGCCTTCCTGGCACGCCGCGCCCCGGTCTTCCGCGGTCACTGACCGGTCCCGCCCCTCGATCCCGAGAAGACCACGAACCGACCACGAACCGACCACAGACCGACCAGAACCGAGACCACGACAGGACACCGCCGTCATGAACACCATGGACAACCCCGACTCGGCGGCCTCGGGGCCGTACGACCCCGAGGCCGCCTTCGAGGACACCATCGCCCGGGACCAGCGCGTCGAACCCAGGGACTGGATGCCCGACGCCTACCGCGCCACACTCGTCCGGCAGATCGCGCAGCACGCGCACTCGGAGATCATCGGCATGCAGCCGGAGGGCGAGTGGATCACCAAGGCGCCCTCGCTGCGCCGCAAGGCGATCCTCTTCGCGAAGGTCCAGGACGAGGCGGGCCACGGCCTCTACCTCTACTCCGCGGCCGAGACGCTCGGCGCCGACCGCGCGGACCTGACCCGGCGCCTGATCGACGGCCGCCAGAAGTACTCCTCGATCTTCAACTACCCCACCCGCACCTTCGCCGACGTGGGCGTCGTCGGCTGGTTCGTGGACGGTGCGGCGATCTGCAACCAGGTCCCGCTGTGCCGCACCTCGTACGGCCCGTACGGACGCGCCATGGTGCGCGTCTGCAAGGAGGAGTCCTTCCACCAACGGCAGGGCTACGAACTGCTCCTGACCATGATGCGCGGCACCGACGCACAGCGGGCCATGGTGCAGGACGCCGTGGACCGCTGGTGGTGGCCGTCCCTGATGATGTTCGGCCCGCCCGACGACGACTCCCCCAACTCGGCCCGGTCCATGGCCTGGAAGATCAAGCGGCACAGCAACGACCAACTGCGGCAGCGGTTCGTCGACATGACCGTGCCGCAGGCCGAGAAGCTCGGCGTGACGCTCCCCGACCCGGAGCTGCGGTGGAACGAGGAGCGCGCCCACCACGACTTCGGCACCCCCGACTGGGACGAGCTGAAGCGGGTCGTCGCCGGCGACGGGCCGTGCAACGCCGAGCGGATCGCCCGCCGTCGGGCCGCCCACGAGGAGGGCGCCTGGGTCAGGGAGGCCGCCACCGCGTACGCCGCCAAGCAGCAGGCCGGTCGCGCGCGGGAAGGAGCGGCGGCGTGAGCGCCACGAGCAGGACCGGGTGGCCGCTGTACGAGGTGTTCGTCCGCGGCAAGCGCGGGCTCAACCACGTCCATGTCGGCTCCCTGCGCGCCGCCGACGACGAGATGGCCCTCCGCCACGCCCGTGACCTCTACACCCGGCGCAACGAGGGGGTGAGCATCTGGGCCGTGCGCTCGGACACCATCACCGCCTCCGCACCCGACGAGAAGGACCCCTTCTTCGCGCCCAGCGGCGACAAGGTCTACCGGCACCCCACGTTCTACGACATCCCCGACGACGTCCCCCACATCTAGGGACGCCCACCCAGGGACGCCCGTCCAAGGGCGTCCGTCCAAGGGCGTCCGTCCAAGGCGATCCGTCCAAGGGCGTCCGTCCAAGGCGATCCGTCCAAGGGCGTCTCCCCCATCCATGACCATCTAGGAGCAGCGCATGACCGACGAGGACCTGTACGTCGACGGCGACAGCGCGCGCTGGGCGTTCGGCACCGGGTTCACCGACCCGCTGCACGGCGTCGACCAGGCGGTGCCCGAGGGCGTCGACGCCGAAGAGCTGGCCGCCTGCTGTCTGGCGCTCGGCGACGACGCCCTGGTGTCCGCGCAGCGACTGGCCGAATGGTGCACCCGCGCCCCGGAGTTGGAGGAGGAGCTGGCGCTGGCCAACATCGGCCTCGACCTCCTCGGGCAGGCCCGCCTGCTGTACGCCAGAGCCGGTGGGGCCGACGGCACCGGGCGTGGCGAGGACGCGTACGCCTACTTCCGCGACCCGGAGGACTTCCGCAACGTCCGCCTCGCCGAACTCCCGGGCGGCGACTTCGCGTTCACCGTCGTCCGCCTGCTGGTGCTGTCGGTCTGGAGGCTGGCCGTGTGCGAGGCGCTCGTCGCGGCCCCCGATCCGGTGCTGTCCGCGATCGCCGCGAAGAGCGTCAAGGAGCTGGCGTACCACCGCCGTTACGCCGCCGAGTGGACGGTACGGCTCGGCGGCGGCACCGCCGAGTCCGCCGGACGGCTACGGGCCGCGTGGGGCGAACTCGCCACCTGGGTGGACGAGTTGCTGACGGACCGCACGGCGGAGCGTCTTGGCGCGGATCCGGCCGCCGTGGCCGAGCGGACTCGGCCGGAGCTGTTCCACGTGCTGGCCGAGGCCGGCCTGAACCGGCCCGGCGACGTGTCCCCGCTCGACACACCGGCGTCCCCGGTGCCGGGCTCCGGCAGGAACGGCGAGCACACGCCGCATCTGGCACCGCTCCTGGCCGAACTGCAGAGCGTCGCCCGCGCGCACCCGGACGCGTCGTGGTGACGGCGTCGCGGGAGCAGACCGGCCACCACGGCGAAGGGGCGGAACAGTCGGAGCATGTGGAACGGGCGGAGCGGGCGGAACAGTCGGAGCATGTGGAACGGGCGGAGCGGGCGTGGCGGATCGCCGCCGAGGTCCCCGATCCCGAGCTGCCGATGCTGACGCTCGCCGCTCTCGGGGTGCTGCACGGCGTCGAGGTGACACCGGACGGAACCGTCGTCGCACGGCTCACCCCGACGTACGCGGGCTGCCCCGCCGTGGCCGAGATGCGCGCCGAGGTGGCCACCCGACTGCGGGCCGCCGGCTTCGCCGACGTCCGGGTGGTCACGGTGCTCGACCCGCCGTGGACCACCGACCGGATCACCGACGAGGGCCGGCGCAGACTGACGGAGCACGGCATCGCGCCGCCGGGCCCTCGGCGCACGCCCGGTCCGGCGGCGGGCCGGACATGGCTGAGTCTGACGACCGCACCGGCCGCCCAAGCCCAAGTCCCTTACCAGGAGCTGCCCTTGGACCCGGATCCGGGCCAGGAGCCGCCCGCCGTTGCCTGCCCGCGCTGTGCCTCGGCCGACACGGAGGAGCTCTCACACTTCGCCGCCACCGCCTGCACGGCGCTTCGGCGCTGCCGCACCTGCCTGGAGCCGTTCCCCCACGTCAAGGACCTGCCATGACCGTTCCCGCCGTTCCCTCCCCCGTTCGGTCCCGCCGCCGTCCGGCGTTCCACGCGCTGCGCGTGGCAGCCGTGGAACCGCTGTGCGCCGACGCCGCGGCCCTCACTTTGGAGATCCCCGACCGTCTGGCCGACGAGTTCGCGTTCCGGCCCGGTCAGTGCCTCACCGTGCGCCGTGAGATCGACGGTCGCGACGAGCGGCGCTCGTACTCGATCTGCTCGCCGGCCGGTACGGCGCCGCGCATCGGCGTGCGCGTGGTCTCGGGCGGGTTGTTCTCCTCCTGGCTCGTGCACGGCGTGAGTCCCGGGGACACCCTTCACGTCATGCCTCCGGCCGGTGCGTTCACCCCGGATCTGACCGGTACCGGCGGCGGCCTCGGCCACCAGGTACTCGTCGCCGCCGGGTCCGGCATCACGCCGATGCTGTCCATCGCCGCGTCCGTCCTCGCCGCGGACGACGACGCGCGCGTCACGCTCCTGTACGGCAACCGGCGCACCCGCACGGTGATGTTCGCGGACGAACTCGCCGACCTCAAGGACCGTTACCCGGCCCGGTTCCAGCTGGCCCACGTCCTGTCCCGCGAGCCGCGCGAGGCCGAGTTGCTCTCCGGCCGTCTCGACACCGAGCGGCTCACCGCGCTGCTGGACGCCCTCCTCGATGTCCGGGAGGTCACCCACTGGTGGCTGTGCGGCCCGCACGGCATGGTGCGCGACGCCCGCGCGCTCCTCACCGGACTCGGGGTCCCGGCGGACCGCGTCCACCAGGAACTGTTCCACGCGGACGAGGAACCGCCCACGACACCCACCGTCGACCGCGACGACGCCACCGACCGTGGGCCGACGAGCGAGGTCACCGTGGTCCTCGACGGGCGGGCGACCACGTTCACCGCGCCTCGCGACCGCAGCGTCCTTGACGGCGCCCAACAGGCCCGCCCCGACCTGCCGTTCGCATGCAAGGGCGGCGTCTGCGGCACCTGCCGTGCCCTGGTCACCGACGGCACCGCCGACATGCGCCGCAACTACGCGCTGGAACCGGCGGAGGTCGCCGCGGGCTACGTCCTCACCTGCCAGACCTACACCGGCTCCGCCACACTCACCGTCGACTTCGACAGTTGAGACACGACGCCGGATCGGACACGACGGCCGGATCCGACGCGACGGCGGATCCGACGCTACGGCGCCAAGGCACCGGGGTCACGGCGGACTTCGCGAGTACAACAGCCATGTGGCGTACGCCGGGCCGCCGTTGCCCAGGACAGCCGATTCGGCCCCCCTGGGCAACGGCGGCCTCGCCCACCGGATCAGACTGGTCGCCGTCGGCGTTCAGCAAGTCAGGCCCCATGGCTCCCCGCCTCGGCCTGTTCCCCGCGGGTCAGCGGGACACCGTAGTCCTTCGCCAGGAATTCGCTCACGCGTCGGGCGTACTCCTGCGGTGCCACCACATGGCTGGCCGGATGCCGGCCCCTCGACACCCGCCAGGTCTCCGCGTGGCCGGCCCAGTGGTCCTCGACGAATCGACGGCTGACCCGCGCGTCGAACAGCGACTCCCGCTCGCCCACGATGTACAGCAGTGCCACCCCGGACTGCTGCCGGGCCGACCGGCGCGCGTGCCGGTACAGCGCCGGTGACCTCGTCCAGGCCGACACGGCGGACGCCGTCGCCCGGTCGGCCAGCGCCCGCGGTGTCCGCCAACGGGCGCCCTGGCGCTCCCGGCGCAGCTGATCGCCGAGCATGTCCTTCCAGCGCACCAGCGGAGTGGAGTCGAGAATCAGGGCGGGGTGGCGTGCCGCGCCGGACGGCCTGCCCAGGTGCGCGAGGGCCATGTTGCCGCCGAAGGAACAGCCGAGCAGTGCCACCCGTTCGGCCAGCGGCGGGGTGTCCGCGAAGCGCCTTCGTACCCGGTCCGACACGGCCTCCAGGTCCGCCAGCGGGTCCCACAGACTGCCGCGCAACCTGCGGCGGGAGGCATCGCTCTCGCCGCAGCCTTGATCCATCGTCTCGGACTACAAGCTGAGCGCGTCCTCCGCGTTACCCACCCACGCGGTCACGGAGTTCTTGTCGGAGACGTACAGGCCGGGGGTCGACACCTTGAGTGGCGTCTGCTCCAGATCGGACTCGGTGTTCATGGTCATCGCGATCGAGTCGACGGTCTTCCCTGTGCCGTCGTCGACACCGCCCATGAGCCCGGCGTATGCCGACTCGCCCGCCTCCAGCCTGGACGCGTCTTCGATACCGGGGGCCTCGCCTCGCTCCGTGGCCTGCCCATCCAGATCACCGAAGGTCACGACCGGATGGCCCAGCACCTTGCACGCCTTGGTTCCCTTGTTGGTGATCTTCAGCAGGTAGCTACTGGTCGTGGACTCCGCCAGGGTCGCGGTGAACTTCACGTCGAAGGTGCTGCAGGGAAAGACGTCGTAGTCGGGGTCGGGCGACGAGCCGTCCCCGCCGCTGGGCGAGCCCTTGCCTGCGGACGCCGACGGTGTCGACGGCTTCACAGACTCCGTCGTGCTCGCGGTGGGCCCCTCGCCCCCGCTCGACGCGTCGTCCTCGGCAGGGCCACAGGCAGTCAGGACCAGGCCGGACACGACGGCGAGACCCACAACAGCTCTACGAACAGTACTCATGGTGATGTTCCCCCCCGATGGTGAAGCACTAAATGCGCTGACAAAGCACAAGATCACACGGTAGTTTCACAATCCTGTGACGGCCGCTTGCCGAAACCACCACAGTTGCCGGTCCCCCGCACAGCCGGCAGCAGCAAGCGACACATCTCATGCACACACCCGGGCGGCGTTGTCAGTGGCGGGTGGCAGCATCTGGCACATGACGGACATCACGGCATTCGACTGGCGGCCCTTCCTGCTCAGGTGGAGCGGCGAGTGGGCAGATTCCCTGCCGGACGGCGAGACGCGGGGCGAGGACGACGAGGCCGCGCTACGGGCGCGGTGGCTGGGATTCCCACCCGCGTCGCAGGAGCGGATCGCAGCGATGGAGGAGCGCCTCGGCCGACGGATGCCCCCGTCGTACCGGGAGTTCCTCAAGGTCAGCGACGGATGGCGGCACGCGGGCGGGTTCGTGTGGCTGCTGGCGGGGACCGAGGACGCGCACTGGCACCACAACGAGTCGGGGCTCGCGGACATGTTCGAGGAGTATCTGGACGAGGACGCCGGGCCCGAGGAACGGCGGGAGGCGGACCTCTGGCGGCGCGGGCTGCAGCTCGACGTCGAATCCGACGTCACCCACGTCCTCCTGGATCCCGAGGACGTGGGTGAGGACGGTGAGTGGGCCGTGTACACGTGGGCGAGCTGGCGGGCCGAACCGCCCGAGCGGCACGCGAACTTCCTTGAGTTCATGCGGGACATGTACCGGGAGTTCCACAGCCTGCGTGCGCACCGGAGCGACGGGGAGCCGGTGTTCGCCAACGACACGACGCGAAAGCTGGACGCTCGGGTGGAGGAGGTCCGGCTGGAGGCGCTGCGCGGCGACTGGGAACGGGCCGTGAAGGCTCTGGACGAGGCCAAGGAGTACGGCAGACCACGGGCCGCCGGGCTGGGCGACCAGATACGCCGGCTACTCGGTGAGACCTACATGGTGTACTTCGACGGCCTGGTGACGGACCCGCGATACGCGCGCGAGCTGCTGCCACCGCTGGTCGCCGAGCATGCGGCGCACTCGTACCGGGACGACTCCACGCTGACGTACCACCTGCGGGGCGCCGACGACGACCTGGTGGCCCTGGCCTACGCGACGCTGGATCAGGTGCGGAACGGCACGTACCGGTACACGGCGGCCGGACCGTTCGGGGAAGCGGTCGCGCGGGCGCGGGAGCTGGCACGGTGGGGGGACACCGACGGGGCGTGGGGGACGCTGAGGGACGCCGTGCCCCTGTGGGAGCCGCTGGGACCGGACCATCTGGCGCCGCTGGGCTGGGTGGCCGACCCCGTGCTCGGGCCGCTGCTGACCCCGGAGCGGGGCCGGGAGCTGCTGTCCACGCCGAGGGGCGGTCAGGCCGGCGAGGCTCCGAGGCCGACGGCCGGGCTCGACCCGGGTGACCTGACGTGGCTCGCGGAGCCGGACCCGGGCAACAACCGCACCTCCTACCGGTTCGTCCTGGTGGAAGGGGTGGAGCCGGAGGAGTTGCCCGGACGGCTCGCAGACGGGGACGGGGACGGGGACGGCACCGTGCTGAACGAACCGATGACCCTCTGGGAGGCGCGCCGCAGATCGCTGCACAACAAGAGGGAGTTCTCGTCCTACGAGGACAGGGCTCTCATGGCGGTCGGCCGGGCCGGCACCGATTGGAGCTTCGCCTTCGACGGCGATCCCGCCCCGTTCAACCGCGAGCGGTTCGTCTCACCGGCCTCGGCCGCCAGCGCGGGCACCCGCGCGGTGGTGGTGTGGAGCGGCCTGAGGGCGGGGCACGGGGAGCCGTTCTTCCACCTTTCGGTGGCGCGAGACGGTGCCGAGCAGTACGCGGTCACCTACGCGGACGGAGAGGTCCGGTCAACCGGGGAGATACCGGGGGCGCTGGATCCCAGCCGGTTCTTCGGTGACCTGGAGGACGGCGCCGAGGTGGAACGGTCGCTGCTGCGAGCGGTGACCGGGGAGTTGGGTGCCTTTCTGCCACGTCATGCCGTCGTGAACGGACGGCTGCACACATTCACCACCCGTTCCTGGACGCGACCGCCGAGGGACGGCGAGTCGTACATGGTGATCCGCATGCACGGGGAAGCCGCGCGTCCGGCGGACGGCGAGCGGCCGGGAGACGACGGGCAGGGAAGCAGATAAAGACCGGCCAGGCCGCGCACATGCTCGATGCGGTGACATCTGACAGTACGAAGCCCTGGCACGTCAGAAGACGAACTCCCGGGGCCTACTTGTAGGTCGTCTCTAGTAGGTCGCCCCTTGCCATCGGATGTCCACCCGGAACCCGGCGAAATAGCCGCCGGTGTACCGCGAAATACCGTTGAAGGCTTCATGCCACTTACTGCGGCCCGGCACGAAGGACTCGTATCGATGAGAAGCCACTGCGCGAACTGGAGTCAGCTGGCCGGTCTGAGGATCACCGCCTGACCGCCCGCACTGGTCATGGCCACGCTCAGCACGGTGTCAGCGGTGACCGTCCGGGTGCTGACCACGGTGGGGGTCCCGTACGGGGAGGTCGCCGCCGTTCCGTCGGCGTAGACGGTGGCCGTGTAGGTGGTGCCGCTGTCGAGGAAGGACAGCGGGACGGAGAGGGTACGCGCGGTCTCGTTGTTCATCGCCCCGAGGAACCAGGTGGTGCCGCTGCGGCGGGCGACCGCGACGTACTCGTTGATGGACGCCGCCACGGTCGTGCTCTCGTCCCAGCTGGTGGGGACGGCGTCGAACCAGGCCAGGCCGGGCCAGTTGGAGGTGGTGGCGTAGGCGGAGGGCTTGGAGTACCAGTAGAGGAAGTTCAGGGGCTGGTAATAGACGGCGGCCATCGCCATCTGGTGGTTGTTGGTGGTCTTGTCGCGCGACTGGCCGTAGCAGATCGTGTAGTCCATCGGCCCGCCCACGTTGCGGGCGAAGGCGAGGTTCACGTTGTTGGTGGCGGTCGGGAACTGCTCGTTGCCCCGGACGCCTTCCAGGCTGATCCAGTTGGGGTAGGTGCGTTCGTAGCCCCAGGGCCGCACGTTGTCGTGCATGTCGATCAGCAGCCGGTGTTTGGCCGCGATCTTGGCCCAGGTGATGATCTGGTTGGTCATGGTCTGGGTGCCGTCGTTGATGAAGCCGAGTTTGATGCCGGCCACGCCCCAGCTCTTGTACAGGGCGAACAGCGACTCGGGGTCCGAGAGGGCCAGGCGGTTGACGTAGAGGAAGACGCCGACGCCCTTCTGGGTGGCGTAGGCGATGACGGCCGGCAGGTCGATGGCGCTGATCGGGGTGGTGGCGTCGGTTGTCGTGAACTCCGGCCCGTACCAGCCCGCGTCGTACTCGATGTACTGAAGGTTGCGGGCGACGGCGAAGTCCACGCCCTCGGTTCCGGCGGCGGTGGTCAGTTCGCAGCGGAACACCTTGCCCGGCTTGATCCACGACGTGTCGGTCAGGGCGTTGCCCGGCGCCAGGTTGAGGACCAGCTCGGCGTTGTCGATCAGCTCGCCGTGTTCGGAACCGAGCAGCATCACCCGCCACGGCGTGGTGAACGGCGTGGTGACCGTCGAAGTGTTCTGCACCGTGCCCGAACCCCGCGCCGTCTTCTTCATCAGGTACGTCTTCAGGGTGTTGGGCTGCCCGGAGACCGAACTGAGCATCGAGCGCGGGTAGTTCACGCGGGAGGATTCACAGATGGTGGCGACGAGCCCGCTGTCCAGGGTGACCAGCAGCGGCAGGTCGGTGAGGGGGCCCGTGTCGGTGCCGGAGGTGCCGGTGGACGGGATGGCGTCCGGGGCGACCGGGCTGTAGGCGGCCTCGTCGCGGGCGCTGTACACCAGGGTGTTGGAGGGGAAGACGAAGGTGGTCAGCTCGTCGGCGATGGTGGCGCTGCCCGTGTCCAGCAGGACGTAGCGCAGCGCGACACCGGTGTTGTAGGCGCGGAGCTGGACGCTGAAGTTGATGCCGCTGGTGTCGTCCCGGAGATTCCAGCGCATCTCCTGGTGGTGGTCCCGGACGGTCGCGTTGCGGCCGAAAGTGGGAGTCCAGGTGGAGTCCCTGGTCCAGTGCTGGTAGTTGGTCACCGTCGTGTTGCTCCGGCCCAGCGTGGTGCCGTTGCTCAGCTGCAGGCCCAGCACCGAGGGGCCGGCGACGGTCGTGCCGTTGCGCTTGGCCGACCACTGGAGCACTCCGCCGACCAGGGACATCGTGATCTTGTTCTTGCCGTCAGGTGAGGTGGCGGTGATCGAGGCGTCCGCCGCCTCTGCCGCACCCGCGGCACCGAGGCCGAGGGCCACGCTCCCGGCCGTGATCGCCGCGCCCTTGAGGAGCCCTCGGCGTGACAATGCCCCCGCATGCCCGGGTTGCTGACCGTCGGGCAGGTCCTGGCCTTCAGAGGTTGCCATAGGGTGCACCTTTCCGAACAGAATTGAACAGGAGTGAACGCTTTCAGGCGAGCAGGGGCTGTTTTACGCCACCTTGATCGTTCGGGTCAATGCTCGGAGCAAAGATTTTCAGGACGGGGGGATGCCCGTTGCGGCCCGGGACAGATGGGCAGATCGGCCCAGTTTGGCTCTCCCCTCCGATACCGTCCTCTGTCTCTGACGAGGACGAGGCCGAGGACCTGATCGTCTTCGAGCCCTTCGTGCACGCCGCGAACTGCCTTGAGGCGATCGGCGTATCGGATGGTGAGTACACGGCGGGGTACTCGCCGGATGGTGGCGTGTTGGCTCTGACTGCTTCCGGGGGCCGGAGGGCTCGGTCGTGCCGACCAGGACCGGCAAGGGCGACCTGGCCGACCTGGAGCGGAGCGGGGCCCGCTAATTGGTCCCACCGGAGTGCGCAAGGCGCAGGCCGGCGGGGTGGGGTCGGCATCGCCTGACGCGGCCCCGGTGGCGGCGGCGGTGGGGCCATCGAACGCAGCCAGATCACGGGGCAGGCCGTGCGGCCAATGGCCCAGGACAGCCACCCGGAAAGCGACCTCTGCAGAGGAGCCACCCGTCTCCGACAGGACCAGCGGCTCGCCCTGTGAGATCCGTCCGTTCCGGTTCGCCGACGCGGCGGTTACGACGATCAGCAGGAGAGAATGACATGCGGGGGAAATGTAAAGAGAAGGGGGCAACTGTGGGAGCGGACTGGGTAGTTGGGGGCGGCGGGAACGGGGCTCCGTTGCTGGGCCGCTCCGTCGAACTGGCCCGGTTCGACGCGCTGCTCGACCGTGTTGCAGGCGACGCGCGCGGCCCGGCCGGGGGCGAGGAGTTCCATGACGACGGCCGTTCCCGGCTCGTCGACATCACCGGTGAGGCCGGTATCGGCAAGAGTCGGCTGCTCGGCGAGGTCTGCGCACGGGCGCGCCGACGCGGAATGACGGTACTGCGCGGCAGAGCCACGGAGTACGAGCGGCGGGTGCCGTTCCAGGTGTTCACCGACGCGCTCGCCCACCTCGCCCCGCACGCCCTGGACGGCTTCCCGGAGACCGAAGCGGTGGCGCCCCTCCTTCAGCGGAGCGGCGCGGTCGACCGTTTCGGACTGCACCGGTCCACGGCCGTCCTGCTCGCCCGGCTCGCCGCCCCGTCCGGGCTGCTGCTGGCCCTCGACGACCTGCACTGGGCGGACCCGGCGTCACTGGAGCTGCTGGACCATCTCGTACGCCATCCCGTGCACGCTCCCGTCGTCCTGGCCGTGACACGCCGTGACCGCCAGAGTCCCGAGTCCCTCGCCGCCAGGCTCACCCGAGGACTCGACACCGGCACGGTCGTCAGACTCGGCCTGAGACCGCTGAGCGCACGCGACTGCGCCGAACTGGCCGGCCCCGGCCTGCCGCCCGCCGAGGCGGCCGCGCTGTACGCCGCGAGCGAGGGCAACCCGTTCTACTTCCTGACCCTCCTTCAGGCCCACCGTGAGGGTACGACGCCCGAGTCCTCGGCGCCGCCCGGGCTCGGCACCCTGTTGCTGGACGAACTCGCCGTGCTCGCCCCCTCCCGGCGCGGCATCGTCGAGGCCGTGGCGGTACTGGGCGAGCACGCCACCCCGGCGATGGTGAGCCGGGTGACCGGCCGCTCCGGCACCGCGTTCACCGACGACGTCCACGCTCTCACCCGCCGCGACCTGCTGCGCCCCGCCCCGCAAGGCTTGTTGACCCTGCGGCATCCGGTCGTGCGCACCCTCGTCCACGAAAGCACGCCCTTCTTGAGGCGCGTCGAGATTCACCGACTCGCCGCGCGGGAACTGGCCCGCGTCGGCGCCTCGGCCGCCGAGCGAGCCCACCATGTGGAACAGTCGCTGACCGCCTGGGACCCGGCAGCGGTGGCCGTGCTCGACGAGGCCGCCGCACGAACCGCCCGAACGGCCCCGGCGAGCTGCGCCCACTGGCTCGATGTGGCACTCCGCCACCTTCCGGACACTCCGGAACACGCCGCCCGGCGGCGTGAGTTGGTCCTGCGGCGGGCCCGCGCACTGGCCGCGTGCGGTGGCCTGCGCGAGAGCCGCGATCTGCTCCAGGAGCTGATCGCCACCCCGCAGCGGTCCCCCGGTGGCCCGACCGCCGGCGAGGACCAGGACCTCAGAGTGCGCGCGGTCGTCCTGTGCGCGCTGGTGGAGCGTCATCTGGGACGCTCCACCGAGGCCGTCGCGCTGTTGCGCCGCGAGCTGGCCCACGGCCCCGCGCCGAGCCACGTCGTCCGGCTCGGCCTGGAGCTCGGCTCGGCCGCGCCCCTGGACAGCGACACCTCGTACGCCCAGGTGCGCACCGAGGTCGAGGCGGCCCTCGCGGCGGCCAGGTCCACGGGGGCCGAGGTCGGGGAGGCGGGCGTCCTCGCCGTCGCCGCCCTGGGAGAGGCGTACGAGGGCAACATGACTGCGGCGCACCGGCTCGCCCGGCAGGCCGCCGCCCTGGTCGACTCACTGCCCGACAACGACCTCACCGCACTGTGCGAACCACTGGCCCGGCTCGGCTGGGCGGAGGCGTTCCTGGAGCACTACCCGGACGCGGAGCGGCACGCCGAGCGCGGCCTCGACATCGCCCGCCGAAGCGGTCAGCTCTATGTCGTGCCCCATCTGCTGCTGTGCCTGTCCCATGTCCGGATCCAGACCTGCCGGATCCCCTCGGCGCTGGAACTCGCCGACCAGGCCGAGGACATCGCCCGCGGGATCGGCAGCGACCAGTTGCTCGCGTTCGTACTGGCGAGCAAGGCCGCGGCGCTCGTCGCCGTCTGCCCGCCGGGCGATCCGCGCCCCCTCGCCGTCGCCGAGGAGGGGGTGGCCGCGGCCGGTAACGGGGTCGACTGGTGGGCCTCCACGGCCTGGTGCATCTTCGGCTGGGCCGCGCTCATGGCCGGCGATCCGGTCCGTGCCCGGGACGCGATGCTCCAGGCGGGCGGCCCCGAACTGCAGCGGATCCAGCCCTCGATGCGGCCGCTGTACCTGGAGATCCTGGTCACGTCCGCCCTGGTGACGGGAATGTCCGAGGAGGCCCGTGGCTGGGCCGAGCGGGCCCGTAAGGAGGCGGAACAACTGGGGCTGCCGATGCAGCGGGCCTCCGCGCTGCGCAGCACCGCCCATCTGCCGCTGGCGCAGGGGGACACGGCAGCGGCGGCGGACCTGTTCGCGGAGGCCGCGGCGGAGAGCGCCCGCTGCGGCGCGGTCTTCTGGGAGGCCCACTCCCTGCTGCTCGGCGCCCCACTGGAAGCGGCGGCGGGCCGCGGCCGGGGCGCCACTCACGCCTGGCTCAGGGGGCGCCGGCTCGCCGAGGCGGGCGGCAGCGGAATGCTGGTCGGCCTCGCCGACGCCACCCGTCCGCCCGGTGGCGGCTCCGAGGCTCCGTACGGTTCCCCGGACCGCACCGAACTCACCGAACGGCTGGCCACCCTGACCGCCCGGGAGCTGGAGATAGCCGAACTGGTGGCGCAGGGGCTCACCAGCCAGGCCATCGCCGACCGGCTCTACGTCAGCCGGCGCACCGTCGAGACCCATGTCTCCCGCACCTTCCGCAAGACCGGGGTCTCCTCGCGTACCGCCCTGGCCACGCTGATGGCCCGCCGCCGCAGCGGGAGCCGTTTCGGGGACGCCCGCGCGGAGCAGGGCTGAGCGTGGTCCAGGTGCCCTCGGCGGTGATCAGTGAGCCTCTGCGAACCGGCACCGCGGTCTCGGCCGGGAAGCTGCCTACCTGACGTCGACGAAGTCGCCGGGCGCCGTCGCGGAGCCGGTCGTGGTGGTGCCGGCGAAGACGAAGCGGTAGTAGCCGTCGGAGCCTGCCTTGGTGGTGGTGCTCAAGGTGCCGGTGCCGTTGGTCTTGACCGTCTTGAGGGTGGTGTAGGTGCTGCTGCCCTTCTTGCGGAACTGCAACTGCACCGGCTGGGTCGCGTATCCCGCGTACTTGCCCGTCGTCCAGTTGGCGCGACTCAGCTTGCCGGTGACCGTGATGGTCCTGCCCTTCTTCACCGGCTCCGGGGAGGCGTTGGCGGTCAGCTTGGCGGCACGCTTGATCTTGGTCCTGGCGACGTCGTCGTCGTAACTGGCGTTCGCGTAGAGGTCGTAGGCGCCAAGGAAGACTTTCCAGGTCCCCGCGGTGCCGTTGCCGTCCTTGAAGGCGACCGCGGGGTCGATGGTGAAGACCGTCTTGCAGCTGTAGCTGTAACCGCCCTGGACCGGCGTCTCCGTGCAGGTGGGGTAGGCGTCCGACTCCAGGGCGCCGGTGATGGTGTCCGTGTTCGAACTGTCGGTGCCCTGCCACAGGAAAGCCTGGGTGATGGCCACGCCTTCCTCGTCGAAGGCGGTGAACGTGACGGGAACGGCCTTCTTGCCCGTCACCCCGAGAACGATGTCCTTGCCCTTGTTGACGACCCCGTCCTTGAAGGTGGTGCCGCCGAGCGCGTCCTGCGGCTGGACGTTCTCCGAGGCGAAGGCTCTGAGATCCGTCGCCGCCCCAGAGTGCCCCGCTGCCTGGGCGGCACCCGGAAGAACGAGCGCCGAGAGTACGACGGCGCCGGAAAGGACGGTGGCCGTGGTGTGTATACGCATGTGATTCCCCCCATGATGAGGTCGGGTGGCCCTGCCGAACTGTCCTTGTGGCAGGGCCTGTTGAGGTGGTGAAGAGGTCGGTGCACGCCCGGCCCCCTCGGAAGAGGCTCAGGGCGTGGGAGAGCGGAGGACATCGTTGATGTCGAAGCTGTAGTCGGGCGTCGGGTAGAGGTCCGTCGGCTGGGAGCGCCGTGTGGGGACATCGGCCGGGTCGGCGGCGGGCTTGTTGTCCGGGCCGCACACCTGCGGTGCCGAGGGCTCGGACAGTTCGTAGTCGGCGACCGGCTGCGACCGGAAGCCCACCGTGGCGCGACCCCAGAGGTCCTCGCCGCCTCCCCGACCTCGACCGCCTTGGGCAGTTCCTTGCTCTTGAGCGGCTTGCCTGCGGTGACCGAGAGGAGGGAGCCCTCGCAGGGGCTGCGGTCCGTCGCGTAGAGGGACGCGGGCAGGGCGATCTTCCGCTCGGCGCTCGCGTCCGCATGGAGTTCGACGCGTTTCACCCGGCGGATGCCGAAGTAGTAGTCGGGTCGCGTCCCGGCCGGGCGCCGATCGCCGTCGGCGCCGTTCGCGACTCCGTACACCAGCTTCCAGACCTCGACCTGCACGGTGATCTTCCGGCAGGGCGGGCGTTGCACCCCGGCAGACTGACAACCTTCAGTCCGTCGCCCTCGTAGTTCTCCCCGGGTGTGTCGACGACGAGCTGAACCCACTCCTTGCATTCCTCGGCCGTCCACCCCTCGTTGTCGTGGCAGCCTGCCGCCCCGGGGCGATGCCCGGGACAACCGAGATGCCGCCCCCCTGGAGCAGGCTCAGCGCACCGTTCAGCAGGCTCAGCGCATCGAGGACGATGGCTGTGGCACGTACCCCGTTCGACCGCTCGCCCGCGAAAACGCCGCACAGCGGGAGCGCCCCCGCGATCAGCAGCGACAACACCGCCACGAACCGGAGCAATCCGAACCCCTCGTCCTGACCGTGGTCCGCCGCGTCGTTCTCCACGGCCGGCAACAGGGGGCCGGCCGCCAGGCTCAGCACAGCCTGGACCCGTACCCCACCATCGCCGACCTGCCATTCTTCGGCATCCGCGCTTTCACGCCCGGTGTCGTCATGAACGCAAGGAAACAGCACAGGTGTCAGGGGCGCGTCGGTAGGAGTACGTATTCCACATACGTATGTGCCATGGATGCCTGTCGCCTTGACCTCCTCCGCCGTCGCTTCGGCACGCGGAAACACACTGCCTGCTCTTGGCGCCGAGGAGTCGCCTCCATGCCGTACGACCGTTGGCACACGTCGCGCCCGAAGCCCGGACGAGGCCCGCGGGCACGAGAACCGTGGCTCCTTGTAGCACCCGGTGACCGTCCTGGAGCCATGAGCGCCCAACCCGAGAACACCCCACGTGATCTGCGCACCAGATCCAAAGAGATCATGGACGCCGTCCGGAGTGGCCAGTCCTTCACCGTCACCCGCGACGGCCACCGCATCGGCGAGCTGATCCCCTTGCGCCGACGCCGACGCTTCGTCCCGCGCGGCGAGTTCGCCGCCATGTTCCGCACCGCCCCGGACGTTTCCCTGGACGCCTTCCGTCCCGACCGGGACGCCACCGCCGAGTCGCAAACCAGGCGCGGTGCCTGTCTCTTGCCGCTCTCCGGTCATGCCCTTGAGACTGTCGGGATGATCGCTTGGTTTGCGTGGGCCGGTTACGTCCTGGGTTATGCGGCCCTCGTGGCGGGAGCCGTGGCGCTCGACGGCAGGGTCCGCACGAAGGCCGTCGCGGAGGCGCTGGCCCGCTACGAGGCCGCGAAACCGGATCCCGCCGACGCCGTACCGGACGACGACCTCCGGCTGGGGATCGCCGGCGTCGCCGTCCTCGTGCAGGGGGACGGCGGAACCCATCGCGCGTTCTGGACGGTGATCATCGACACGGTGGCACGCGGGGTCCTGGAGCCGGGCACGACGTACGACGGAAAGCCGACCCTGCGGCACTCGGCCTCCCATCGGACACCCGCGCCCGACGCCTCGGACACGGAGCGGCAGAATGGTCCCTCGCGTCCTACCGGAACCCCGCTGCCGTGGCCCCGCACAGCGTCACGCACCCGCTTGCCCAGAACCTTCACGCGGAGGGGTACTTACGGGGCAGAGGGGTGTTCATCGACTTCAAGGCGCCTCGCCCAGTGTGGTCCTGGACGGTCGCCGTACTGACCCTGCCGCTCGCCGCGCTGATGGTGTTCCTCTTCCTGCACTGGCGGTACGGGCTGGTGGCGACGTGGACGGCGATCGCGATGGTCGTGGTCGCCTGGGTACTCACCATCTCGGACGACAACCCCGCCGCGCTGCGGCTGCCCGTGCTGACGGATCGCGGCGATCAGGCGGTCCGTCAGGCGCGGGCGCGTCACGCGCATCTGGACCCGGCGAAGCGGACCGAGCCGTACGCTCCCGGTGAGGCGGCGGCCGCCTACGCCGTCTTCGGCCCGGAGGCGTACAACCACTTCGCCTCACACACGCCTGGTTTCTCCGCCGCGGTCGACAAAGGCACCGACGAAGGCGAACAGAACAAGGCCGCCGAGGAACGGCAGCGCAGCCGGACCGACTTCAACGGGTGAGAGTGCCGTTCCCTTGGCCTACAGTTCGGTTCATGGGGGCGACGATCTGGAGTGGGGTCCGCGAGCGGGTAGAGGCTCTGGCCGGGGTGGATGAGGCACGGCAGGTCTTCGGGGCCCGGAGCCTGTCCGGGGGAGCGGGTCATCACTTCCGGTTCATGGATCCGCTGTCGGAGGCGGAGGTCTCCGAGGCGGAGGCCCAGTGGGGTGTCTCGCTGCCGGCGGAGTACCGGGGCTTCCTTCTCGAAGTCGGTGCCGGCGGTGCGGGGCCGGGCTACGGGCTCAGCATCCTGCGTCGGACGGCAGCAGGATGGCTGTGGAGCAATGTGGATCTCGCCATGCGCCACGACTACCTGGGGCTTCCGTTTCTGACGGGGGACGAACGATGGCGTGTTCTGGGCGAGCACGACGACAGGCAGCCACTGCCTTCCGCCTTCGACGACGAAGAGGCGTACTTCGCGGCATACAGCGCCTGGATGACAGCGGGTGACGAACTCTTCGACTGGGTCACCCGCGGTGCGTTGAAGCTCAGTCACGAGGGCTGCGGTTACTGCTACTGGCTCGTCCTGACAGGCCCGGAGCGTGGCGGCATGTGGAGGGACGACCGCCCCGGGGACGGTGAGTTCAGCCCCCTCGGGACGCCACAGACGCCGGTCGGATTCGCACGTTGGTACCTCCAGTGGGTGGAGGGCGCCGAGGCCGCCGCGCGTCGCCCGCTCCGGCGTCCGCGATAGGAGGCGGTGCTGGGGAGCGTGGTTGAACTCGTATGCGTTGCGGTTGTGGACGCTCACGTTTGACTGACGCCGAACCCACCTGAGGTGGGGAATGACATGTGGTGCGGCCGGACACCCCGCCTACAGTCCCCCTACCGTCCACTACCCGAGGAACGACAGGCGAACGTGACGGTTGACGTTGTCCTTGTTGGTATCCACCAGGCACACCGACTGCCACGTCCCCAGTTCCAGCCGCCCGGCGATGACCGGCAGTGTGGCGTGCGGCGGGACGAGGGCGGGGAGGACGTGGTCGCGGCCGTGGCCGGGCGTGCCGTGGCGGTGCTGCCAGCGGTCGTCGGCGGGGAGGAGGTCACGGAGGGCGGCGAGGAGGTCGTCGTCGCTGCCGGCGCCCGTTTCGATGATGGCGATGCCGGCCGTGGCGTGCGGGACGAAGACGTTGAGGAGACCGTCCCGGCCGGCGGCCGCCTCGCGGAGGAACGCCTCGCAGTCGCCGGTGAGGTCGACGACCCGCTCGCGGGAGCCGGAGGCGATGTTCAGGACTCGGGTGGTGAAGGCATCGGACATGCTTCCATCCTCGCGCACCGCGTGGGCGTCACACGGGAGCGACCGCCCGCACCACAGCCGGGATCGGGCGCACCCTGTGCTACACGGCGTCCACTTCGCGAGACACCATTGACCGTGTGCGGACCAGCTGGCTAATTTCGCCGCATGTTGCGTTCAGCCCTGCTCACTTCGCGCGGTCACATCGACCTGCTGCGGGTGGCCTCCGCCGCATGTCGCCGCGGCTGCTGACGCCTCTTCGCCTGTTTTCACCTCCCCCTCGGCCCTGCGCGCCGCCCCACCCGCACCTCTGACCAGCCGGGTCCACTGAGCGATCCGTCGGCCTGTGTCCGACGCGGCGACGCCGCACGTCCGCCCCCACCCACCGGCGCTCTCCTCCCGTGGAGCTCTCATGAGCATCAGTCATGCCCCACCCGATTCCGGTGAGACGGATATTCCGGATATGGGCCGTGCCGAGAACAGCTCGCCAGGCTCTCTCAGCACTCCAGCCTCTCCAGCCTCTCCTGGTTCACCCGGCTCCACCGTTTCTCTCCGCCTCGGACCCGACCTCGCCCCCGTCGTCCCCAGCTCCACCCGCCGCACCCGCGTCCCCCGCTGGCTACGGCGCACCTCCGGCCCGCTCCTGTTGCTCACGCTCTGGCAACTCCTCAGCGTCACCGATGTGTTGACCGCCGACGTGCTGGCCTCTCCGGGGCGGATCGCGCAGGTGGGCGGAGACGTGATCGCTGACGGCTCGCTGCCCTCCGCGATGGGAACGTCGTTGCAGCGGGTCGCGCTCGGGTTGCTGTTCGAGACCGTCGTCGGCACCGGACTCGCCCTGGTCTCAGGGCTGTTCCGGGCCGGTGAGGACCGTCCTGCTCGGCCTGCCGGGCAGGCCCGAACGCTCCCTCGCCGTCGCGTCCCTCGAGAAGGCCGGGCTGAAGTTCAGCGACGTCAAGGTCAAGTACCTCCAGCCGGCCGACGCGCTCGCCGCGTTCACCTCCGGCAAGGTCGACGCCTGGGCGGTGTGGGACCCGTACACCTCGCAGGTGCTCAAGGCCCAGCAGGGGCGCGTCCTGACGACGGGGGACGGGATCACCAACGGCCTCACCTTCCAGGTGGCGGCGCCCACCGCGCTCGCGGACGGGAAGAAGTCCGCCGCGATCAAGGACTACTTGGAGCGGTTGCGGCGCGCCTACACGTGGGTGTACTCGCACGAGGAGGAGTGGGCGAAGGTCTGGGCGAAGGACACCGGGCTGCCCGAGGACGTGGCGCTGGCAGCGGTGAAGCGCACCTACACCACCCGGGTCCCGGTCGCCGTGGACGAGCCGCTCATCGCCTCCGAGCAGGAGATCGCCATGCCGAGGTCGCGAACCTGATCGAGGAGTACAACGCGCTGGGCGTGGAGCACTTCGTGCTCTCCGGCTACCCGCATCTGGAGGAGGCGTACTGGTTCGGGGAAGGCGTGATTCCGGAGCTGGCGGCGCGCGGACTGCTGGCGGGCGCCGGCTCGACTGCGGCCGGGGCGCCGCTTATCGTGGCCGGCGGGCGCTGACCTTCGGAGGTCGCCGGGAAGACGGGAAGATCCGAGGCACCCTCCCCGTTGGTAGAAGCGTGAACAACACGCGTGAGGTCGAGGTAGTCGTCATAGGCGCCGGCCAGGCAGGTCTGGCCGCCGCCTATCACCTGCGCCGCACCGGTTTCGAGCCGGAGCGCGACTTCGTGGTGCTGGACCACTCCCCCGGCCCGGGCGGCGCCTGGCAGTTCCGCTGGCCGTCGCTGACGTACGGCAAGGTGCACGGGATGCACGCGCTGCCGGGCATGGAGCTGACGGGGGCCGATCCGGCACGGCCGTCCGCCGAGGTCGTCAGGGAGTACTTCGACTCGTACGAGCACGCCTTCGACCTGCGGGTACGGCGCCCGGTGGACGTTCGCGCGGTGCGTGAGGGCGAGGGCGGACGGCTGCTGGTGGAGACCTCGGACGGTACGTGGTCGACGCGGGCGCTGATCAACGCGACGGGTACGTGGGACCGGCCGTTCTGGCCGCGCTACCCCGGCCAGGAGACGTTCCGTGGGCGGCAGTTGCACACCGCCCAGTACCCGGGGCCCGAGGAGTTCGCGGGGCTTCGGGTGGTCGTGGTGGGCGGGGGCGCATCCGGGACGCAGCATCTGCTGGAGATCGCGCGCTACGCCGCCGCGACGACCTGGGTGACGAGGCGTCCGCCCGTCTTCCGCGAGGGGCCGTTCGACGAGGGCGCGGGGCGGGCGGCCGTCGCCCTGGTGGAGGAGAGGGTGCGGCAGGGGCTGCCGCCGAAGAGTGTCGTGTCGGTGACGGGGCTGCCGCTCAACGACGCGATCCGCCAGGGCCTCGCGGACGGCGTCCTGGACAGGCTGCCGATGTTCGACAGGATCACACCCGACGGCGTGGAGTGGGACGACGGCCGTCGCGTGGACGCCGACGTCGTCCTCTGGGCGACCGGCTTCCGCGCCGCCGTCGACCACCTGGCCCCGCTGCGGCTGCGCGAGCCCGGCGGCGGCATCCGCGTCGACGCCACCCGCGCGATCGCCGACCCACGGATCCACCTGGTCGGCTACGGCCCCTCGGCGAGCACCATCGGCGCCAACCGCGCCGGCCGCGCGGCGGTGCGGGACATCAGGCGACTGCTGGCGAACGAGCCCGCCGCCGCCTGACGTTCCGAGCCGACTCGACAGAGGTCCCGAGCCGGCTCGACGGAGTTTCGAACCGGCTCGGCACGGCCCTCAGCCGGCCGTCCGCGAGGGAGCCCCGGTGCTCGCCCCGGCGCTCGGCGACCGTTTCCTCCGGTTCTCGTTGAACTCGGCGACATTGCGCAGGTGTTCCTGGTAGTCCGCCGTGAAGCGGGTGTCGCCCGGCTTGACCGTGACGAAGTACAGCCAGTCCCCCTGCGTCGGATTGACGGCGGCGCGCATCGCCGCCTCGCCCGGGTTGGCGATCGGTGTGGGCGGCAGACCCATGCGCCGGTACGAGTTGTACGGGCTGTCGATCTTCGTGTCGTCGGCGGTGCTGTCCAGCGTGAAGCGGTTCAGCGCGTAGTTGATGGTGGAGTCCATCTGCAGCGGCATCCCGCGCTCCAGGCGGTTGAAGACGACCCGGGACACCCGGCCCATGTCCTCCTCGGTGGCCGCCTCGGCCTGGATGATGCTCGCGATGGTGACCGCCTGGTAGACGTTCATCGCGTTGCGCTGGGCCCCGGCCGTGACCTGACCGCCGTTGAACTTCTTGTTCGCGCTCTCGACCATGGACGTCAGCAGGGACTCGGGGGTCGACTTCTCCTTCAAGGGGTACGTCGCCGGGAAGAGATAGCCCTCCGGATTCCCCTCGGCGTCGGCCGGGAGCATCAGCTTGGCCTTGACCAGGGACTTCTTGGTGGATCCGGCGGGCAGGGCGAGGGCCTTGTCGACGGCTTCGTAGACCTGGCCGGAGCGCCAGCCCTCCGGGATCACCAGAGACGTCGGGCGCTCGGCCTCGCCACCCCCGCCCTCCACGCTCAGCAGCGGCACCGCCACGGCGGTGGCCGCCACGACGGCTCCGGTCGCGATGAGGGCGGCCCGGCCCCGGCGCGTCAGTCGAATCGTGCTCCGTGGCGGAGTGTTCATCTGCATGCGGGCACGGTAACCCGCATATCACCTCAAACCCGGCATATCTTCATCTTGTCGGTACCGGTTTCGGCGCCCTGGTCAGTTCGCGGCCCGGCTTGAGCCGCGCGTCCCGCCGTACGAGCGCCGCGTACCGCCCGCCGCTCTCCAGCAGTTCCTCGTGCGTACCGCGCTCCACGGCGCGCCCGGAGTCGAGAACGACGATCTGGTCGGCCTCCCGGACGGTGGAGAGCCGGTGGGCGATGGTGACGGTGGTGCGGTTGGCAGAGAGCGCGTCGATGGCCTGCTGCACCGCGTGCTCGGTACGGGTGTCGAGGGCACTGGTCGCCTCGTCCAGGATGAGGACCGGCGGGTCGCGCAGAATGGTGCGGGCGATGGCGAGGCGCTGCTTCTCACCACCGGAGAAGCGGTGGCCGCGTTCGCCGACGATCGTGTCGTAGCCGTCGGGCAGGGCCGCGATGTGGTCGTGGATCTGCGCCGCCCGCGCCGCCGCGTGCAGCTCCTCGTCGGTGGCGTCCGGCTTGGCGAAGCGCAGGTTGTCGGCGACCGAGGCGTGGAAGAGATACGTCTCCTGGGAGACGACGCCGATGCCCCGGGCCAGCGTGTCGAAGTCGAGGTCGCGGACGTCGACCCCGTCGAGGGTGACCCGGCCGCCCGTGACGTCGTACAGCCTCGGCACCAGGCAGCCGAGCGTGGACTTGCCGGCGCCGGTGGGCCCGACGACGGCGAGGCTGCCGCCGGCCGGCACGGTGAGGTCGATGCCGTCGAGGATCGGGCGCCCCGGGACGCCGTCCCCGCGCCTGCCGCCCTCACCGTCGTAGCGGAACTCGACGTTCTCGAAGCGGACTTCGCCCTTGATCTGGTCGAGGTGGACCGGGCGCTCGGGCTCGGTGATGTCGATCGGCAGGTCGAGGTATTCGAAGATGCGCTGGAAGAGGGCGAGCGAGGCCTGGATCTGCACGCCGGTGGAGAGCAGGCTCACGGTCGGCCGGAACAGGTTCTGCTGGAGCGAGACGAAGGCCACGAGCGTGCCGACCGAGACGGACGGACCGCCGAACTGGAACGCGATGCCGGCGGTCCAGTAGATGACGGCGGGCATGGCGGCCATGACGACGGTGATGACGGCCATGCGCCAGCGCCCGGCCATGTTGGCCCTGACCTCCAGGTCGACGAGCCCCTCGGACTCCTCGGCGAAGGACCTGGTGAGAGAGTCGGCGCGGCCCATCGTGCGGCCGAGCAGGATGCCGCTGACGGAGAGCGACTCGGTGACCGTCGCGGCCATGGCGGCCATCTGGTTCTGGCGCTGGGTGGTGATCTTCTTGCGTTCGCTGCCTACCCGGCGACTTATCCACACGAACAGCGGCAGCAGGAGCAGCGTGACCACGGTGAGGCGCCAGTCCAGGGCGACCATGGCGACGACCGTGGCGACCACGCTGGTCGTGTTGGAGACCAGGGAGGTGGCCGTGGAGGTGACGGTCGCCTGCATGCCGCCGATGTCGTTGGCGATGCGCGACTGGACCTCGCCGGTGCGGGTCCGGGTGAAGAAGGCGAGCGACATGCGCTGCAGCCGGCCGTAGACGGCGGTACGCAGATCGTGCATGACCCGCTGGCCGACGGTCGTGGAGATGAGCGTCTGCAGGACACCGAAGATGCTGGTGAGGACCGCGCTCAGGATCATGCCGAGGGCAAGAAGGCTCAGCAGGCCGGTGCGGCCCTCGGGGATCGCGGTGTCGAGGATCTCCTTGAGGAGGAAGGGCGTGGCGACCGATGCCAGCGACGCGGCGCCGACGAGCAGGCCGACGATCGCGAGCCGGCCGCGATACGGACGGAAGAGCTTCAGGATGCGGCGCACCTGTCGGGGCTGTTCCTGCGCCTCACCGGACGGTGCCCAGGTGGGGTCGTGGTCGGGATGCATGGGCTCCTACGGGAGGTGAGGTGAATCGGACTGACGGAGCTTAGCTCATTGTTACCTATGCTCACAATGAACATGGTCCTGATATTGTTCCCGTATGACCACCCCCGACGCCGACGGTCTGCTCGCCGAGCAGTTGCTGCGCCTCACACGCCGTGTGCACCGCATCCAGAAGCACCACCTCCAGCAGAGCGGGTTGGAGATCACCCCGGCGCAGTCCCGACTGCTGCGCACCCTCGCGCACTACGACGCGCCGCCGCGCATGGCCGATCTGGCGGAGCGGCTCGAGGTCGTACCCCGGGCCGTGACGACCCTGGTCGACGCGCTGGAGGAAAGCGGCCGGGTGCGCCGGGCGCCCGATCCCACCAACCGCCGGGTGATCCGGATAGAGGTCACGGACGAGGGCCGCAAGGTCCTGCGGGAGCTTCACCATGCGCGACGGTCGGCGGCGGAGGAGATCCTGGCGCCACTGTCGGACGATCAGCGGGGGGTGCTCGGGGGGCTGCTCGACACGTTGGTGGACGGCGCGCCGGGTGCGGAGCGGCGCTGCTGAAGCCGGGGGGCGTGTGGGAGGGCGTACGAAGGGGCCCGGCCGGAGGGAGCGCGAAGGCAGTCCCGGACCGAGGGCGCACGAAGGCAGCCCGGACCGAAGGCGCACGAAGGCAGTCCGGACCGAAGGCGCGCGAAAAGGCCCGGCGCTGAGTTCTGCGCCGGGCCCTTCGCATCCGGGAGTCCGGAGAAGGAGCGGTCAACTCACCTCGTGCGCGGGCTCCTTCGCCTCAGCCTTGGAGAGCGCGGGAGCCTCTGCCTTCGCGGGGGTCTCGGCGGTCTGGGGCCCGACCTCCTCTTCGGCGGCCTCGTCCTCTTCCTCCACGAACTGGATCTCCCCGTCAAGCATCTTCTTCGCCCGGTCGGTGTCCAGCGCGCCCTCCCACTTCGACACCGCGAAGACGGCGACGCAGTTGCCGAGGAGGTTGGTGACGACGCGCATCGAGTCCATGATGCGGTCGACGCCGAGGAGGAGGGCGACGGCGCCGGCGGGGATGGCGCCGAGCGAGGAGGCGGTCGCCGACAGGGCGAGGAAGGCCGAACCGGGGATGCCGGCCATGCCCTTGCTGGTCAGCATGAGGACCAGGATGACGGTGATCTGCTGGCTGAGGCTGAGGTCCACGCCCACGGCCTGCGCGATGAACAGCGTGCCGATGGAGAGGTAGATGGACGCGCCGTCGAGGTTGAAGGAGTACCCGGTGGGCAGCACCAGACCGACGGCGTCGTCACGGGCGCCGGCCTGCCGCAGCTTCTGCATCATGCGGGGCATGACGCTCTCGCTGGAGGCGGTGCCCAGCGCGAGCAGCATCTCCGCACGGGTGTAGCGGACGAACTTCCACAGGCTCAGCCCGGTCACGAGCTTCAGCGCGACGCCCAGCAGCACGAGGAACACGAGGGCGACGGCGTAGCAGAGGATGATCAGCTTGGCGTAGGTCTTCATCACGCCGAGGCCGTACTCGCCCACCAGGTGGACCATCGCGCCGAACACGGCGAGCGGGGCCAGCTTCATGACGAAGCCGACGATCGCGAAGATGACTTCCTGGGCCTGCTCGATGGCGGGCAGGATCTTGGGCACCTTGGTGTGGCCGAGGTGCAGCAGCGCGGCGCCGACGAGGCAGGCGAGCACGAGCACCTGGAGCAGGGAGTTCTCGGCGAACGCGCCGATCGCGCTCTGCGGCAGCGCGTTCAGGATGAACTCGCCGGTCGTCGGCAGTTCGCCGCCGGCGGTCTTCGCGTCGACCGCCGAGGTGTCGAGCTTCGACGGGTCGACGTTCATGCCCGAGCCGGGGCCGAAGACGTTGGCGGCGATCAGACCGATGAGCAGCGCGGCCGTGGAGGCGATCTCGAACCAGATCAGCGCCTTGAGGCCGATCCGTCCGAAGGCCTTGAGATTGCCGGCCTTGGCGATGCCGACGACGACCACGCAGAACACGAGCGGCGAGATGACCGTCTTGATGAGACGGATGAAACCGTCGCCGAGCGGTTGGAAGGTCGTGGCCGTGTCCGGCCACAACCTTCCGACGACGATTCCGAGCACAAGCGCGACACCGACTTGTGCGAACAATGAGGTACGCAGCATGCGTGCGACGCGTCGCGGCAGGGACGGTACGGACTGCGGCACGGGGCACTCCTCCGAAGGAACTTTCTGTCATGCGGAAAAGTGCTTCCGCGCCGATCACTATCGAGGAGTTGTCGCTCACGGGGAAGACCCCCGCGTTTCACCGATGTAAATCATCGAACAGACGTCACATCGCACGCATACGGCGTCAACAGCCCATTCGGTCCTCCGCCAGCACTCCCTGTACGGAGACCAGCGAACGGTCGTAGCAGCCGCCCGATCCGTACGCTCGGTAGCGCTCACTCGTCGTCCCGACCGCATGCCGCTGGTCGCGCGGCACGTTCGCCGTGTACGTGGCGTCACCGGTGTAGGTGTCGTCGAGCCGGGACCACGCTGTACGGCGTCCACCCCGCGTCTCGGTGACCGTGGCCCGGTCGCCGAGCGTGAGCACGGTCCGCAGCCGGTCGCCCGCGCCGAGCGTGGTCGTTCCGTCCATCGTGTACGACCGCTGGACGCGTGTCGTCCGGGCCGGTCCGCGCCCGTCGACGGTGACCGTCTCGTCGTCGCTCCATGTCGCGTCGAGCGCGTCGGGGTTCTCGCCGTCCGACCAGGTGTGCGTGGAGATGTTGGCGAGGCTCCGGCGGACGGTTGTCGTCACCCGGCCGTGCGAGGTGTCGACGTACCCGGCGACGGTCAGCCGGTGGCTGCCGTCGGTGTCGAGGCGGTGCTCCGCGCCGGGCGTGTACGTGGACGAGTTGGCGAGGTCGCCCGCCTGGACCTTCGTCAGGGCGCCGGTGACGTGTTCCCTCTTCGCGTCCTGCCAGACGAGGACGTTGACCGGGGTGCTCCAGCCGGTCTGCCCTTCAGGCACGCCGACGACGGAGACCTCGATCCGGTGCGGGCGGCCGTCGTTGAGGAGACCCGCGAAGGGGGTGAGGTCGTAGCGGAGGGGCTGGATGTCGAAGGCGCGGGGGCCGGGGACGACGTACCAGAGGAAGGGGTTGGACCAGCCGCCGGTCCACACGGTCGGGAACGGCGCGGCGATTCCGGCCAGTTGCCCGTCCACCTCGATCCGCACCTCGCGGTACGGCCCCTCGTCCGCCTTGCAGGAGTACGGCGCCTCCTCGGGAACCGTCAGATACCAGTACTCCTCGCAGCCGCCGCCGGACCCGGTCGCGTACACCTCGGCGATGACGCGCTCGCTGTTGCGCGGGGTGGTGAGCGTGTCGCCCTCCTGGAGGGTGACGACGCGGTCGGGGGTGGCCTTCGCCGTCTCCGCGTCGGGCCTGCCCACGTAGAAGGTCAGTGTGACCTCGACGTCGAGGATTCCGGTGTACGTGTCGTCGACGACGTTGCCGATGAGCATCTCCACGGGCTGCGTGGTGCGCAGGGTGTCGCTGTAGCGCGTGACGTCCTTCTCCACGGACCACTCGATGCCGTCGGGCGAAGGCTGCGGCGTGGACGTCCGGAACACCTCGACGCCGCCGATGTGCAGATGGCCGAGGCGGTCGAACTGGCGGCCCTTCACCTTTCCGTCGAATCGCAGGACGACCTTGCTCCAGCGTGTGCCGCAGTCCCCCGGCGGCGCGTAGGTCCCCCGGTACGGCGTGAAGTCCTTGAACTGCGCCTTGGCGACGGTCACTTCGCACGACTTCGCGTGGTCGGGTCGGGTGACGGGCGGGGCGGCGGTGATCGGGTCGTGCCAGTCGGTGCCGAACTCGGCGGGGACGTCGGCGGATTCGCCGGATTGAGCCGTCCGGGCGAGGGTGGCGGAGCCGACTGCGGATTGGGCGGGGGTGGCTGCGAGGAGGGTGCTCGCCAGGAGGGTCGCTCCGGCGAGCATGGACATGATGATCCGGCTTCTCATGGCCGGAGTTCTACGGGGAGTCGACACCTCGCCGCAATAAGATCTCCGGCCACAAGAGTGCGCGCGAGCACCTGGCGCCTCAGGCCTTCAGCTCCGCCTTGTCCCCCATGACGATCACCGGGTGCTGGGCCGGGTCGAGGGTGCGCAGCAGGTACTCCATGCCCGACTTGGACAGGCTGACGCAGGCCGAGGTGCCGCTGCCGTGGTCCATGTGCAGCCAAATACTGCCGCCCTTCGACTGACCCTCGGGCCGCGTCGGATCGATCGGCGAGGTGCCCTTGACCCGGTTGTAGTCGATGGCGATGACGTAGTCGAAGTCGTGCCAGTGCGACTTGGCCCAGTAATGCGGCGCCTGGAACGACGCCGACCGGCTGTACGGGAGCTTGGCACCGGGGTCGGCGAGGACACCCCCCGCGTCGCTGAGCGAGAACACACCGACGGGACTGCGCCGATCGCCCTCCCGATGATCGGTGGTCCACCCCTTCTTGCCGTTGTGCCCGTCCCAACTGCGGGTCTTCTTCCAGGTGGAACCGCTCTTCGTGTACAGGACGACCGTGGCGTCCGCGTCGTTCTCGCCCTCTCCGTAGACGGCCACGACCTGGCGGGATTCGGCGGGGATCTGCTTCTGGAGACGGTCGCCGACATCCGGGATACGGGTCGGGTCCACGGTCCGCGCCTCGGCCCGGTCGGTCGTGTCCCCGGACTTCGTGGCGTCGGCCTTGGCCCCGCCCGTCGTGTCGCCCGAACCGCCGCACGCCGCCAGGGACATCACCAGCGCACCACAGACCGCCGCCGCGAGCGCGGCACGAGCCGCGCCCCTCATCACACCCTCGTCGTGCGCACGGCCCGCATCCACATCGCTCGTCACGCCGGTTCGTCCCCGCCTCGTACCGCCTCTTCGCATGCGGTCCATCGTCGCACCGCGCACCGGACCCATGCGCCCGCCGTCCCGCTCGTCGGGCCCCACCCGGACAGTCCAGGCCGAAACTTTGCCCGGCGCCGGAAAACCGTTTGCTTCCGACCACGCTGCGACGCGAACCTTTCACGGCCGGTCGCTGGACCACGCCACCCCTTTTCTCCCGACTCTCCCCCACCCTGACACGAGCCTCTGGGACGTCATGCAGATTCAAGACCTTCCGTATCAAGACCCGGGTGTGCCGGACGCGCGCTCGGGTCCCCGATTCCTGTGGTGGCTCGGCCGGAATCAGCTCGGCGGGCAGTTCAAGGCGCTGGCCTGGGGGTTGTTGCACTTCACCTCCGTGGCCGGGCTGCCGTTCTGCGTCGGTTTCGCCATCCAGGCCGTGGTGGACCGCTCCGGCTCCCGGCTCGCCCTCGCGGGCGTGCTGCTGGTGCTGTGCGGGTTCACCATCGCGCTGGGCGACACCTTCCTGCACCGGTCGGCGATCACCAACTGGATCACGGCTGCCGCGCGCGTCCAGCAGCTCCTGGCCCGCAAGACGGCACAGCTCGGCTCGGCGCTGACGCGCCGGGTCGCGGCAGGTGAGGTCGTCGCGGTCTCCACGGGCGACGTCGAGAAGATCGGCTGGTTCGTCGAGGCCGTCTCCCGCTTCACCGCCGCCGCCCTCACCGTGGTGCTGGTCTGTGTCAGTCTGGTCGTCTACCAGCCCGCGCTCGGCATCGTCGTCGCCGTGGGTGTCCCTGTCCTCGCCCTGGCCGTCCTGCCGTTGCTGCCCCGCGCGACCCGGCGTGCCGACTTCCAGCGCGAGAAGGCGGGCCGTGCCACCGAGTTGGCCTCCGACACCGTCGCGGGTCTGCGCGTCCTGCGCGGCATCGGCGGCGAGGACCTCTTCCTGGACCGCTACCGCAGGGCCTCGCAGGAGGTCCGTCACGCCGCCGTCCGCAGCGCCCGTATGTGGGCCCTGATCTCCGGCATCCAGGTGCTGCTGCCGGGGCTGCTGATGATCGCGGTCGTCTGGCACGGCGTGGGTCTCGCCCGCGAGGGCCGCATCACGGTCGGCGAACTGGTCACCGTGTACAGCGCCGTCATGCTGCTGACGTATCCGCTCAGGCACTTCGAGGAGATCGCGATGGCGTACTCCTTCTCCCGTCCGTCCGCCAAGCGGGCCGCCGGGGTGCTGTCGCTGGAGCGGGCCACGGACACCGAGGGGTCCCGAGAGGCGTCCGTGCCCGTCGGAGACCTGTACGACCCGGCGACCGGGCTACTGGCGCCCGCCGGGTGTCTCACCGCGGTGGTGTGCGGCGACCCGGACGCGGCCGGACGGCTGGCGGAGCGGCTGGGTGGCCACGCCCCCGAGGAGGGCACCTCCGTCCTCCTCGGCGGCGTACCGCTCGACGAGCTCCCCATCGACTCCGCCCGCACGGCCGTCCTCGTCCAGGACAAGGACCCCGTGCTGCTCTCCGGCACGCTGCGCGAACTCCTCGACGTCCCCGCCTCGGGCCAGGTCACCGCCGAGGCGGCGCTGGCCGCCGCCCAGTGCGGTGATGTGCTGGAAGCCCTGGTCCAGGGGTCGCTGGAGGCCGAGGACCCGATGGACGCGCGGATCACCGAGCGCGGCCGATCCCTGTCCGGCGGGCAGCGCCAGCGGCTCGCACTGGCCCGCTCCCTGATCACGGACCCGGGCGTACTGGTCCTGGACGAGCCGACCTCCGCCGTCGACTCGCACACCGAGGCCCGGGTCGCCGACGGCATCCGATCGCTCCGGGCCGGCAGCACGACGGTCGTCTTCACCTCCTCGCCCCTCCTCCTCGACCTCGCCGAGCGCGTCGTCCTCGTACACGGCGGCGAGGTCGTGGCGGTCGGCGTCCACCGCGACCTGGTGCACAAGGAACCCCGGTACCGGGCCGTCGTCACCCGCGAGACCGACGAGGATGCCGACCTGGCCGACGGGCCCGACGAGAAGGCCACCCCGGCCGCCGGGCCCGCCAGGAAGGCTGCCCTCACGAGCCGACCGCAAGACCGCAAGACCGCCCTCAGCGACGTGCTGGACGAACTGGAAGAGATCGAGGAGACCGCATGATCGGCGTGGCGCCACCGGCCTACGACCCGGCCGCCCCGACGACGGCGAACACCCTGCCCGTCGGTGCCCCCGCGACCGTACGCGCCTACGTGGCCGAACTGTTCCGTCGGCACCGCCGGGCCTTCGCCCTGCTCATCACCGTCAACACGGTCGCCGTCGTCGCCTCGATGGCGGGCCCCTACCTGCTCGGCGCACTCGTCGAACGGGTCGCCGACGATGCGCGTGAGCTCCATCTGGAACTCACGGCGACGGTGTTCGTCGTCGCCCTCGTCATCCAGGCCGTCTTCGTACGCGAGGTGCGACTGCGCGGCGCCATGCTGGGCGAGCGGATGCTGGCCGACCTCCGCGAGGACTTCCTCGTCCGGTCGGTCGGACTGCCGCCGGGAGTCCTGGAACGCGCCGGCACGGGTGACCTGCTCTCCCGCATCACCACGGACATCGACCGGCTCGCCAACGCCATGCGCGAGGCCGTGCCCCAGCTGGCGATCGGCGTGGTGTGGGTGGCGCTGCTCCTCGGCGGACTCGCCGTGACCGCACCCCCACTGGCCCTCGCCGTACTGCTTGCCCTGCCGCTGCTGATCGTCGGCTGCCGCTGGTACTTCAAGCGCGCCCCTTCCGCCTACCGCTCGGAGTCCGCCGGGTACGCCGCCGTCGCCGCCGTCCTCGCGGAGACGGTGGACGCCGGCCGCACCGTCGAGGCCCACCGCCTCGGCACCCGTCGCATCGACCTGTCCAACCAGCGTGTCCGCGAGTGGACCGCCTGGGAGCGGTACACCCTGTGGCTGCGATCGGTGCTCTTCCCCGTCATCAACCTCACGCACACCACGATCCTCGGCTCTGTCCTGATCATCGGCGGGGTGTTCGTCCTGCAGGGCTGGATCGGGCTCGGGCAACTGACCACGGGCGCGCTCATCGCCCAGATGCTCGTCGACCCGATCAACCTGATCCTCCGCTGGTACGACGAACTGCAGGTCGCCGAGGTGTCGCTGGCCCGCCTGGTCGGTGTCCGGGACATCGAGCCGGAGGCGGGCGACCCGGCCGTCGCCCCCGAGGGGCGTCATGTCCACGCCGACCAGGTGCGCTTCGGGTACCGCGACGGCGTCGACGTCCTGCGCAAGGTGTCCCTGGAGGTCGCGCCCGGCACCCGACTCGCCCTCGTCGGCCCCTCCGGCGCGGGCAAATCGACCCTGGGCAGGCTCCTCGCCGGGATCTACGCGCCCCGCGACGGCAGCATCACCCTGGGTGGCGCCGAGCTCTCCCGGATGCCCGCCGAGGACGTCCGCTCGCACGTGGCGCTGGTCAACCAGGAGCACCATGTGTTCGTGGGCTCTCTGCGCGACAACCTGCTCCTCGCCCGCACGGCTGCGCAGGACGCCGAGCTGTGGGCGGCACTGGGCGCGGTGGACGCCGACACCTGGGCACGTGCCCTGGACGAGGGACTGGACACGGAGGTCGGCTCCGGCGGCTTCTCGCTCACTCCGGCACAGGCCCAGCAGATCGCGCTGGCCCGACTGGTCCTCGCCGACCCGCACACGCTGGTCCTGGACGAGGCCACCTCGCTCCTCGACCCGCGCGCGGCCCGCCATCTGGAACGCTCCCTCGCCCGCGTCCTCGACGGCCGCACCGTCGTCGCCATCGCCCACCGGCTGCACACCGCCCATGACGCCGACGTCATCGCCGTCGTCGAGAACGGCCGCATCAGCGAACTGGGCAGCCACGACCAACTGGTCGAGGCCGACGGCGCCTACGCCGCCCTGTGGAGGTCGTGGCACGGCTGACCGGCTCGGGGGCGGGGCCGTCACGGGTGTGACCGGCGGACGCGGGGCCACCGTCCCGTGCCCGGTGAACCTGCCCGCAGCCGTCACGGTCCCGTGCCCGGTCGACTCGCTCGGCGCCGCAGCCGTCGCGGGTTCGGTGCCCCTCGGCGGGGAGACCTCGGCCCGAACCCGGGCCACCGGCGGTTGCGGGGCCGCCCAGGCCGTGCCCTGCCGCCCTACCCGGATCGGACGCGCCCCGGAAGGGCCGCGTCCGGGTGGGCGACGGCCAGGTGGTCCGGCGGTCTCCGGCCCCCTGCCGTTGCGCGGTGCCGAACGCGAGTGGAAGGCTGGTGGTGGGCACTGATTCGGGGGACGCCCGTGAACCGCCCGGTTCGCGGGGTTCGGGCCGCAGCCCAGCGGCCCGCGCGCCCACCGTCGCCGAGCGGTGGCACCGGGCCCGTCCCACCACTGGAGGCACCCGTGGACAGAGCCGGCGGATGGGGAGACGACGTCTACCAGCCAGACGGATCCGAGATCCAGGACGACGCGGGGCTGCTGGACGCCGAGGACACCCTGGTCGCCGACGGTGTGACCGACCCCCTCGACCGGGGCTGGTCCCCACCGGAGCGGCCATGGGCTGTGGAGCACACCGGTGTGACGGCGGCGGAGCGACTGCGCGGCGAAACCCTGGAGCAGCGCCTCGCCGAGGAGCTCCCTGACATCGCCTACCCCGACGGGGACGGCATCGGCGACTCCCGGGACACCGACGGCGAGCCCTTGGACAACGAGGTGGGAGACCTCCGCTCCGGCCGTCTCGTCGCCCCCGACGAGGGTTCGCACGAGGACGAGGAGAGCGGGCTGATCGCCACCGACGTGGGCATCGACGGGGCGGCCGCCTCCGCCGAGGAAGCGGCGATGCACATCGTGGACGAGGAATCCCAGCCGGGCTGACCCACCCTCGAAGGAGCCGTCCGGGACCGAACGACCGCCACGTCGGTGGTGGCCGCGGCGCGTCAGATGACGTTCAGCGCTGCCGCCGCGCCCACTCCCCCGAGCACCATGAACACGGGCATCAGCACCCGCAGCTCCACCCAGCTGCCGGCCCTGAACCGCATGGCCTTCGGCGGGCCCAGCGGGTACCAGCGCTTGCGCCCGATCGGTATCGGCCACAGGACCGGGCATCCCGATACGGTCAGCGCGTCCCCGATGTCGTGCACCAGCGCGCCGAGCACGATCGGCAGCCCGAGCCACAGGTACTCCTGGCCCGGCTGCGTGAACAGCCAGTCCGCCCCGTTGCCCGGCTTGTCCAGGACACCCGCGAGGATCCAGGCACTCGTCGCGGCCAGCAGCCACACCAGCACATCGCTGCTCGAGCCCCGGGCCGCCCGCCACAGCAGACCCTCGATGGCCAGCACCAAGTGGACGAAGAGGATGGCCAGCACGGCCCAGCGGCCGCCCGTGATGGCGATGCCGGAGGCGCCGGCACCGAGCAGTGCCGCCCACAGCCAGGTGTGCGTGAGGGTGCGATGCCCGCCCGAGCGGCGCGGGTCGCCCTGCTTCTTCGTCGCCTTGTAGACGGCGTACGAGAGCTTGTCCACGATCTCGCACACCCAGCGCGACAGCGGACCGAAGGAGCGCGAGATCGTGGCCGCCTTGTGGTCCAGGTCCGGGGCGAGCGCGGCACCCGCGCAGATCAGCGCACCGACCAGGAGAACCGGCCAGGGCATGGTGTGCCCGGTGGCGGCCGCTGCCGCCCCTACGCCGAGCCAGGCCGCGGCTCCCGACAGTGAGTGTGCTGGTCCCATCATGGCCGTGCCCCGTCCCATTCCGTTCGTGCCGCTGTCCAGGCGCCTTGTGCCGCTGTCCAGTTGTCCAGGTGCGCTGACGCCGCGTCGGCGCCACAGCGTAGCGTTCGCGATCTTCGGTCCGGCATCCGATTCCCCCATCAGGTGCGCGGGCAGGCAAGATGGGGGCGTGACCCTCATCGATCAGCTGCCGCGGACCGCCGACCCCGACGCCCTCTACGAAGCCTTCGAGTCGTGGGCCCAGGAACGCGGTCTCACCCTCTACCCGCATCAGGAGGAGGCGCTCATCGAGGTGGTCTCCGGCGCGAACGTGATCGTGTCGACGCCCACCGGCTCCGGCAAGAGCATGATCGCGGCGGGCGCGCACTTCGCGGCCCTCGCCCGGGACGAGGTCACCTTCTACACGGCCCCGATCAAGGCGCTCGTCTCGGAGAAGTTCTTCGAGCTGTGCAAGATCTTCGGCACCGAGAACGTCGGCATGCTCACCGGCGACGCCTCCGTGAACGCCGACGCCCCCGTCATCTGCTGCACCGCCGAGGTACTGGCGTCCATCGCGCTGCGCGACGGCAAGCACGCCGACGTCGGCCAGGTCGTGATGGACGAGTTCCACTTCTACGCGGAGGCCGACCGCGGCTGGGCCTGGCAGATCCCGATCCTGGAGCTCCCGCAGGCACAGTTCATCCTGATGTCGGCGACGCTCGGCGACGTCTCGATGTTCGAGAAGGACCTCACCCGGCGCACCGGCCGGCCCACCTCGGTGGTCCGCTCGGCGACCCGCCCGGTGCCGCTCTCCTACGAATACGTGCTGACCCCGATGACGGAGACGCTCACGGAGCTGCTCGCCACCAAACAGGCTCCCGTGTACATCGTGCACTTCACGCAGGCGCAGGCCGTGGAGCGGGCACAGGCGCTGATGAGCATCAACATGTGCACGCGGGAGGAGAAGGACCGGATCGCCGAACTGATCGGCAACTTCCGCTTCACCACCAAGTTCGGCCGCAACCTCTCCCGTTACGTGCGGCACGGCATCGGTGTGCACCACGCCGGCATGCTGCCCAAGTACCGGCGTCTGGTGGAAAAACTGGCACAGGCCGGTCTGCTGAAGGTCATCTGCGGCACGGACACGCTCGGCGTCGGCGTCAACGTCCCCATTCGCACCGTGTTGTTCACCGCCCTCACCAAGTACGACGGGAACCGGGTGCGGACGCTGCGGGCCCGTGAGTTCCACCAGATCGCGGGGCGTGCCGGGCGGGCCGGCTTCGACACCGCGGGCTACGTGGTGGCCCAGGCGCCCGAGCACGTCATCGAGAACGAGAAGGCGCTCGCCAAGGCCGGCGACGACCCGAAGAAGCGCCGCAAGGTGGTCCGCAAGAAGGCACCCGAGGGGTTCGTCGGCTGGACCGACAACACCTTCGAGAAGCTCATCGCCTCCGACCCGGAGCCGCTCACCTCCCGCTTCCGCGTCACCCACACGATGCTGCTGTCGGTGATCGCCCGGCCGGGCAACGCCTTCGAGGCGATGCGCCATCTGCTGGAGGACAACCACGAGCCGCGCAAGCAGCAGCTGCGGCACATCCGTCGGGCGATCGCGATCTACCGTTCGCTCCTCGACGGCGGCATCGTCGAGAAGCTCGACCAGCCGGACGCCGAGGGCCGCATCGTCCGGCTGACGGTCGATCTCCAGCAGGACTTCGCGCTCAACCAGCCACTGTCCACCTTCGCGCTGGCCTCGTTCGAACTGCTGGACCCGGAGTCCCCGTCGTACGCCCTCGACATGGTGTCGGTCGTCGAGTCGACGCTGGACGACCCGCGGCAGATCCTCGCCGCCCAGCAGAACAAGGCACGCGGTGAGGCCGTGGCCGCGATGAAGGCGGACGGGGTCGAGTACGAGGAGCGCATGGAGCGGCTCCAGGATGTCAGCTACCCCAAGCCCCTGGAGGAGCTGCTCTTCCACGCGTACAACACGTACCGCAAGAGCCACCCCTGGGTCGGCGACCATCCCCTCTCGCCGAAGTCCGTGATCCGGGACATGTACGAACGAGCCATGTCCTTCACGGAGTTGACCTCCTACTACGAGCTGGCCCGCACCGAGGGCATCGTGCTGCGCTACCTCGCCGGCGCCTACAAGGCCCTCGACCACACGGTCCCCGACGACCTGAAGTCGGACGATCTGGAGGACTTGATCGCCTGGCTCGGCGAGATGGTGCGTCAGGTCGACTCCAGTCTCCTCGACGAGTGGGAGCAACTGGCCAACCCCGAGGTGATGACCGCCGAGGAGGCCCAGGAGAGGGCCGACCAGGTCAAGCCGGTGACCTCCAACGCGCGTGCCTTCCGTGTCCTCGTCCGCAACGCCATGTTCCGCCGTGTCGAGCTGGCCGCCCTCGACCAGGTGGGTGAGCTGGGCGAGTTGGACGCCGAGTCCGGCTGGGACGCCGAGCGGTGGGGCGAGGCCATGGACAAGTACTGGGACGAGTACGAGGAGCTCGGCACCGGTCCCGACGCCCGTGGCCCGCGGTTGCTGATGATCGAGGAGGAGCCGCAGAACGGACTGTGGCGCGTCCGCCAGACCTTCGCCGACCCGAACGGCGATCATGACTGGGGCATCAGCGCGGAGGTCGACCTCGCCGCCTCCGACACCGAGGGACGCGCCGTCGTCAAGGTCACCGACGTCGGTCAGCTGTGAGCACAGGAGAGGCCAGTACATGACCACCAACCCCGCCGAGCGGCTCGTCGACCTGCTCGACCTGGAGCAGATCGAGGTCAACATCTTCCGTGGGCGCAGCCCGCAGGAGTCCCTGCAGCGGGTCTTCGGCGGCCAGGTCGCCGGCCAGGCGCTGGTCGCCGCCGGGCGGACCACGGAGGGCGACCGGCCGGTGCATTCGCTGCACGCGTACTTCCTGCGCCCGGGCCGTCCGGGCGTGCCGATCGTGTACCAGGTCGAGCGAGTCCGCGACGGGCGGTCGTTCACCACGCGCCGGGTCACCGCCGTGCAGCAGGGCCGCACGATCTTCAATCTGACCGCCTCCTTTCACAAGCCTGAAGAGGGGAGTTTCGAGCACCAGCTGCCGCCCGCCCGGAAGGTGCCGGACCCCGAGTCGCTGCCGACGGTGACGCAGGAGATCACCGAGCATCTGGGCACGCTCCCCGAGCAGTTGGAGCGCATGGCCCGGCGTCAGCCCTTCGACATCCGGTATGTCGACCGGCTGCGCTGGACCGCCGAGGAGGTCGAGAACGCCGAGCCGCGCAGCGCGGTGTGGATGCGGGCCGTGGGCCCTCTGGGCGACGACCCTCTGGTGCACACCTGTGCGCTGACGTACGCCAGCGACATGACCCTTCTGGATGCCGTCCGTATCCCGGTCGAGCCCCTCTGGGGGCCCCGTGGCTTCGACATGGCGTCGCTGGACCACGCCATGTGGTTCCACCGGCCGTTCCGCACGGACGAGTGGTTCCTGTACGACCAGGAGTCCCCGATCGCGGTGGGCGGCCGCGGGCTGGCTCGTGGCCGCATCTACGACCTCGAGGGACGTCTGCTCGTGTCCGTCGTGCAGGAAGGGCTGTTCCGCAAGCTCGGCGCCTGACCGGCGGGTCAGTGCTTTCCGCTCCGGAGCCATCCCAACAGGCCGCGTCGCCTCTCGGGAGCCGTGCCCGCTGTCGGCCGCGGTTTCCCGGGACGCCGCCCGCCCTGGGGTGAGTGCGCAGATCGCGCAGCCACGACGGGTGTCTCGTGTCGGGCGGCGGCGGTCGACGCCGGCGCTTTCCGGCGTGGCCTCGGCGCGAGTCGGTGGGCGCGGGCCTCGATGAGGGACTGCTGGAGGTCCGTCCGCAGCCATTCGATCTCATCCGGGTCGTCCGCCGTCATGATCCGTGTGGTGATCCGTGCGGCCGGCGAGTCGGGGGTGCCGTGGTCGGCCCGCTCGGGCAGGTGGCGGGTCAAGTGGGCGCGTTCGTGGGGGTCCTGGACGGTCCTCGCGACCTGGATCGGATCGAGCAGGGAGGCCGGGGCGGCGGCGCGCCGCCAGGGGTCGTCGGCCTGCCGCAGCAGGAATCCGAGATGCCGTCCTCGCCAGTTCCGTGCGCGCAGGTCCAGCCCCGCGTCGAGCTGACGCCTCAGTTCCTCCGGGATACGGCCCGTCAGCCACTGGGTGTTCTTCCCGTCGGCGACGAACTGCCTCAGTTCGACCGCCAGATAGAGCCAGACCACCGCGCGGTAGCGGTTGAGATGCCACTTGACCGGCGTGACCAGGCCCAGCCGTGCCAGACGCATGAACCGAGAGGTCGGCACGCCCAGGATCTCGGCGGCCGCGTGGGAGCCCACGGCCTCGACCCGTTCCCGCAGAGCTTCCGGGAAGCCCTCCTCCTTACGGACCCGGTCGATCTCCGCTCGGGTGACCCGACGGCCTCCGCCCGCGTCGTCGACGACCGTTCGTAGGCAACCCAGTTGTACGGCGAGGTCGAGTTCGCTCCGTTTCAGGCCCAGTTCGCGGGCGGCACGGCCCGGAGTGAGGGTGCGGCCGGTCGCCCCGGCCGCTGCCGGGGCGCCGCTCGACGTGGTGGGCGTGCCGGGCTCGGTGGTCGTGGTGCGCGTGATGGGCTGCGTGATGGTGTCGCCGGACATGGCGGTTCTCCCCCGTGCGGTGTGGTGCTCGCGCTGGTCTCGCGCTCGCCTCGGGAAAAACCGTAGCCCGTTCGCCGCATGTCGTGGCGGCCCTGTGGATAACTCTGCCCACAACGACGAAAGACCAGGTCAGCGGTCCATCGCGGCCGAGTGTTCAGGCTTACGGGCATCCACGCGGAGGTGTTCGCCGACACGGTTCACCAGCAGCGTCATCTCGTAGGCGATCTGACCGATGTCCGCCTCCGCGGCGCTGAGGACGCACAGGCAGCTGCCCGGTCCGGCAGCGGTGACGAAGAGCACCGCGTCGTCGAACTCGATCATCGTCTGCCGTACGTCACCGGCTCCGAAGTGGCGGCCCGAGCCCTTGGCGAGGCTGTGCAGACCCGAGGAGACCGCGGCGAGGTGTTCGGAGTCCTCGCGCCGCAGGCCGGTACTCGCCGCGGTGACGAGTCCGTCGGTGGACAGCACCAAGGCGTGCCGTATGGGTTCCACGCGCTCGGTCAGATCGTCCAGCAGCCAACCGAGTCCCGCGTTCTGCACCATTGTTCGTACTCCCCGTTTCGTCGTTCCCCCTGCCAAGGAGGATCCGACGATTCAGCCTTCCCCACTGCTGCCGTCGGAGCAAGCAGGATGGGGACATGGCAAGGAAGATGACCGACAAGGATGGGCGGGCCTTCTTCGCGAACGGCGACAACGGGCGCTTCCCCGCCCGAAACAACAGTGTCAAGGGACGGAAACCGGCCAGGAGCGGCCGTGTCGACGCCGGTTCAGCCCACGGAGTCGAGCAGCCGGGCGGTGTGCATCCGTCCGGCGTACTCGACGAGCCGGATCAGCACTTCCTTCCCCGAGTCGCGGTCACGGGCGTCGCAGAGGACCACGGGGGTGCCCTGATCCAGGTCGAGGGCGCGGGAGACGTCCGGGGCGCCGTAGGAGCGGGCTCCCGCGAAGCAGTTGACGGCGACCACGAACGGGATGTGCCGGTGCTCGAAGTAGTCGACTGCCGGGAAGCAGTCCTGGAGTCGCCTCGTGTCCGCGAGGACGACGGCGCCTAACGCCCCCTGCGCCAGTTCGTCCCACAGGAACCAGAACCGGTCCTGCCCCGGTGTGCCGAACAGGTACAGCGAGAGCCCGGACCTGATGGTGATGCGACCGAAGTCCATGGCGACGGTGGTGGTGACCTTCTGGTCCACCCCGTCGGTGTCGTCGACCGACTGGCCCACCTCGCTCAGGAGTTCCTCGGTGCGCAGCGGCCTGATCTCGCTGACCGCGCCGACCAGGGTGGTCTTGCCCACGCCGAATCCGCCTGCGACAAGGATCTTCAGTGCCAGGGCGCCCGTGTCGCCGTCTGTCTCATCGGAGTGCTCGGAGACCATCGATCACTTCTCTCGGGAGTGTCGGCCGTGGTCGACATGGATTCGGCTGTGCGGAGTCAGCATCATGGCAACTGCCACTCCTCGGTGTGGCGTTGGACCGCTATTTCATGTCACCGACCGCTTGTGCGCGTTCGGTGCCGGGTTGGATGCACAAGTCGGTACGGGATGAACCCATGTGCTTGTTCATCTACAGGGCCCTCAGCCCCTCGATCACCTCGCGCAGGATCCGCTCGTCCGGCAGCTGCGCGGGCGGTACGGGGCGGCTGACGGCGACATGACCGAGCTCCAGGAGGTCGCCGAGGAGCACCCGCACCACGCCGACGGGCAGGTCGGCACCCGCGGAGAGTTCGGCGACCGACTGGGTCTCGGTACGGCACAGTTCGAGGAGAGAGCGGTGTTCCGGCCCGAGCGAGGTGTCGTCGTCGACGCCGGGTGCGCCGGTGTCGAGCGAGACCAGCGCGATCAGGTCGAAGTGGGCACCGTTCGGGCCGGGCCTCGTGCGGCCGCCCGTCATGGCGTAGGGACGGACGAGCGGCCCGGCCTCGTTGTCGTACCACCGGCTGTCCGGCGGCTCGTGCGAGGCTTCGGTGTTGCTGCCTTCGGTCATGAGCACGCCCTGTCCGTGGTTCATCCGCTCGTGGGCGGGCGCGCGCCGGCGCGGGTCGGTGTGCGGAAGTGCTCTCCGACGCGTTTCACCAGCCGTGCCATCTCGTACGCCACCAGCCCGATATCGGCTGTGACGGAGGTGAGAACGGCGAGGCAGGAGCCGTCTCCGGCGGCGGCCACGAAGAGGAAGCCGTCGTCCATCTCCACCATCGTCTGGCGTACGCCGCCCGCGCCGAAGTGGCGGCCCGTGCCCTTGGCGAGGCTGTGGAAGCCGGAGGCGACGGCGGCGAGATGCTCGGCGTCCTCGCGCCTGAGGTCGCTGGAGGCTCCGACCGCGAGTCCGTCGTTGGACAGCACGACAGCGTGCCGTACCTCGTGTACGCGCAGAACCAAGTCGTCCAGCAGCCAGTCGAGTTCACCGGACCGCTCGGTGGCCCGGGTGCTCGGGTCCTGGATCATGCGGGGTCTCCTTCGCTGCTGTCGCTGCCCGTGGCGGGGCCGTGGGTGACGCCTCGGCCGGGTGCCCTGCCGCCGCCTCGTGCCCAGCCGTCGCGGTAGGCCGCCATGCGGTCCCGTACGAGTTCCGGAGTGCGCTCGTCGTCCGCCCGGGGTGTCGCCGCCTGCGCCGACTGCCCGGTGGGCTGTTCGCGCAGTTGGGGTGCGAGGTGCGCCTGGCGTACGCGGCGCGGCAGTTCGTCGGTGCGTTCCGGTTCCGGCGGAGGGCGGTGCGGCCGCAGGGTGGTGACGCCCGGCGGCGGCTCGGACGGGCCGTCCACGCTGGTCTGCCTCGCGGAGTCGACGGGGGCCATGAGGGCGCGCCGGTCCGCGGACTGTTCGACTGGTTCCTGGTGCGGGGCGGCGGCCACGCGCGCGTACTCGCGTTCCGCGGGCTGCGGCCGTGCTTCGGCGGTGGCTCGGGGGGAACGTTCCGGCATGCCGCTGTGCAGCAGGGTGGTGGGGAGGAGGACCACCGCGGTGGTGCCGCCGTAGGGCGAGGTTCGCAGGTGGACCTTGATGCCGTGGCGGGCGGAGAGACGGCTCACCACGAACAGGCCGAGCCGGTCGCTGTCGAACAGGTCGAGGGCCTCGGACTGTTCGATCCGGCGATTGGCCTCGGCCAGGGTCTCCTTGCCCATGCCGAGCCCCCGGTCCTCGACCTCCACGGCGTAGCCGTTGCCGACCGGTTCCCCGGTGATCCGCACGCGCGTGTGGGGCGGCGAGAACTGGGCGGCGTTCTCCACGAGTTCCGCCAGGAGGTGGGTGAGGTCGGCGACCGCGGCACCGCCGACCTTCGCCTCGGGAAGTTGCCGTACCTCCACGCGCGCGTAGTCCTCGATCTCGGAGACGGCGGCGCGCACCACGTTCGTCAGTGAGACGGGCATACGCCAGGCACGTCCCGGAGCGGCTCCGGAGAGGATGATCAGGCTCTCCGCGTGGCGTCGCATACGGGTGGTGAGGTGGTCGAGGCGGAAGAGGTCGCTGAGTTCGTCGGGATCGTCGGAGCGGCGTTCCATGCTGTCGAGCAGGTTCAGTTGGCGGTGCACGAGGATCTGGCTGCGGCGGGCGAGGTTGACGAAGACCCCGGAGATGCCGCCGGCCAGCTCGGCGCGCTCGACCGCCGCGCGGAGGGCCGCTCGGTGCACGGTGCCGAGGGCCTCGGCGACCTGACCGGTCTCGTCCTCCGCGGGTGGGCCGGGCGGGGCCTCGGCATCGACATCGATCTCCTCCCCGGCACGCAGTCTGCGCATGGCGTGGGGCAGTTTGCGGCGGGCGATCTCCAGAGCATCGTTGCGCAGGCTCACCAGCTCGACGACCAGGCCGCGTCCGATGCGTACGGAGATGACCAGGGAGGCGGCGACGGCCGCGAGGCCGAGGAGCACCGCGGCCCCCGCCGGGGAGAGCAGCGCGCGGGTGAACGGGTCGGCCCGGTCGGCGACTTCGTGTCCGGCGTCGGCCTCGATGCCGCGCATGTCGTCCCGCACGCGCGCGTGGACGGACTTCCAGGCCGCTTCGGGGGCGGCGTGGAGCGCCTGCGCTCCGGGGTGGCTCGCGAGCACCTCGTCCTCGACGGCGCGCAGGTCCGCGTAGGCACTTCCTCCGGCGAGTTCCCGCCAGGCGGCGCGCTCGGGGCCGCGCAGATCGACACCGGCGGCTTCGGTCAGGGTGCGGCGGGTGTCGACGGCGCCCGTGAACAGGCGCAACCGCTCTCGGTCGAGTGTCCCGGCGAGGCGGGCGCCGGCCAGAAGCGCGTCCTCCTGGGCCAGGGCCTCACCCGCGCGGGAGAACTCGAGCAGCACGCGCGCGTCGGAGCCGAGATCCGCGTCCTGGATGCCGGTGAGCGCGCCGCCCACGCCGAAGGCCGTGGAGATGGTCGTGGTGTACCGCTCGTACGTGTCGGCCCAGCCGCTGCGGCGGTCGAGCACCGATGTCCGCAGCGCACGCAGTTGTTCGGCTCCGGTGACGAACCCGGCGAGGCGTTCGGACACCCCTGTGGGCAGGTCGGTGCCGTCGGCGATGGTGTGCCGGTCACCCAGGCGCAGTGCGTCGATCGCCCGGTCGCTGCGCCGCGACAGCCTCCGCAGCGTGCTCTCGTGCTCCGTGGAGGGCTTGGTGGCGAACCGGACGGCGGCCACGCGCTCGGCCTGGAGCGCCGCGACGGCGTCGGCGACGGGGCCGCGTACGGAGGCGTCGACGCGCTGCACCTGCCGGAAGCGGGCGACGTCCTGGGCGGTGGTGACGGTGGCGTACGCCCACAAGGCGAGCAGGGAGACGACGGGCACCATCAACAGGCAGACGATCTTGGCCCGGACGGTGCGGGGCCGTAGGTGCCGGAGTCCCGCGCGCGTGAGCGGGCGGGTCGTGGGGGCTCCGGTCTCGTCGGGGCCGAGATGCTCGTCGGCCGGAGGTCCGGCGTGGGCGCGGCGGCCGCGTATCGATGGCTGGGGCGGCGGCGCCTCGGCGCCGGCTGTCGGGGTCCTGCGGGGTGTACGCATGGCCTCCTCGATCGGAGTGGTTCGGGGGCGGGCCGCGAAGGCCGCCGCGCGCGGCCGGTCGGCGGCGGCTAGGGCGCGGCGGCGTTCTCGACCGGCCGCTGGGCCGACGCGGATGCCTCGCGCTCCCCGGCCGTCGGTGACAGCGCGACGAACGCGGAGGTGAGGAAGAGGTAGGACCCGAGGCCGACGGCGAGGGGGAAGATGAACTGCATCGCCGTGGCCCCGGGCAGGACCGCCCCGGACGGAGTGACCTCCACACGCACCGCCCACATCGCGGTGTAGTGCATGCTGCTCACCGCTCCGCCCATGACCAGGGACGCGACCGTGACCGCGACGGGCGACTTGATGTTGAGTGCCGCCCAGAGGGCGGCGGTCGCCGCGACCACGGCGATCACGACGGAGAGCGCGACGAGCGCCGGATCGTAGGTCACGTCGCCGTGCAGCCGCACGGCCGCCATGCCCAGGTAGTGCATGCTCGCGACGCCCAGGCCGGTGGTGAGCCCGCCCAGGAGGAGCGCTCGGGCGCGGTCCCGGCCGTAGCCGACGGCGAAGACCCCGGCGCAGACCACGATCATGGCGGTGAGAAGGCTCAGGATGGTCAGTGGCACGTTGTAGCGGATCTCGGTGCCGCTGACGCCGAAGCCGAGCATCGCCACGAAGTGCATGGTCCAGATGCCGGTGCCGATCGCCGACGCCGCCGTGACGAGCCAGTTGCGGCGGGACCGGCCGGTGGTGCCGAGCGCGCGGACCGTGCAGCGCAGGCCGAGCGCGGCGCCGATGGAGGCCATGACGTACGACAGCGCGGGGGTCAGCCAGCCGAAGGTGGCGTGGTCCAGGTGTCCCATGGCTCCGGGACGCTAGCGGGGGCACGGGAGCACGGAGGGGGCGCATTTCGAAAGGTGCTGGAATGTGGCGCATATATGCACTGGAACGATCGCCTGCCGCCCGAACATGCGCGTCACCTCTCCTACCGTTCGAGTGAGGGATCATGCGGAGCATGAGCGACGACCACACACACGTCCAGGAGTTCTTCACGGCACGGGCCGCCCACTGGGACACCCGGTTCCCCGACGACGGGCCCGCCTACGCCGCCGCGGTCGCCGAACTCGGCCTGCGCGCGGGCGACCGGGTACTCGACGCGGGGTGCGGCACAGGACGGGCCCTGGAGCCGTTGCGCGCCGCCGTGGGACCTTCCGGAGTGGTACTCGGGGCCGATCTGACGCCCGCCATGCTGGAGGCCGCCGTACGGGCCGGACGCGACCGCGACGGGCAGCTGCTGCTCGCCGACGTCGCCCGGCTGCCGTTGCGCACGGAATCACTCGACGCGGTGTTCGCCGCAGGACTCGTCGCACACCTCCCGGACCCCACGGCGAATCTGCGGGAGTTGGCGAGGGTCGTCCGGCCGGGCGGCACGCTGGCGCTCTTCCACCCCATCGGCCGGGCGGTGCTCGCGGCGCGCCAGGGGCGGCAGATCACCGCGGAGGACCTGCGCGCCGAGGGGAACCTCGGTCCGCTGCTGGCCGGTGCGGGCTGGAACATGTCGTCCTACGTCGACGAGGACATGCGCTTCCTGGCGCTCGCCACGCGCGTCGGCTGAGCGGCGCCGCCCGGGAGGGCCGCCCCGCACAACGTCCTGAATGCGCCGTTCGCGGTGGCTTCACCTCACCCTCCCCCTTCTGTGGCCGCGCCTCCGTCTCTACGTTGAGTAGAACGAGCTGTGATACCGACGCGGGGGGTAGGTAGCCCATATGTTCGGCAATGTTCGCAAGTCCTTCGACAGATTCCTCGACTCGTTGCGCGCGGAGACCACCACGCGGGAGGCGAAGCGCACCCACAATCTGTTCGAGGCCGCCGCCGTCTACATCTCGGCGTGCGCCGAGGACGACCAGGATCAGATCGACGAGGCCGTGACCTGGGTGTCGCCCGAGGCCCTGTCGTTCGGAGTCAGTGAGCTGGCGTGTCGAGCGGTCATCGCACTCGCACGGGAGCGGGACGAGTCTCCGGAGACGGTCGCGCGGTCACTTCTGGGGCTGCCCGCAGCCTGAACGAGTGAGGGTTGCCGGTCGATTCGCCCCTGTCCACCCGGATACCTGCAGCTCGCCCGGGATATCCGCAGCTCCGCACGGGGTTCACGCTCGTGACAAGGGCCCGCCGGGCGCATTAGGGTGCGCCGACGGACGAGCGAGAGCGATGGGAGGCCGGCATGGCCGGGACGGACGACGACGCCGTCACCGCCGGGGACGACGACGCGCTGTATGTGCTGACGGCGGTACTGCTCACGCCCGCGAACTTCCCCAGCGTGCTGGGCGACGACTACCCGGAGGCCTGCGCGGCCCTCGGCCTCGCACCGCTCGCCGACGGGTACGGGATCGTCCTGGGACAGGACGGTGACGGGGCCCGGTGGACGGTGGCGGTCGACGACGTGTCGTTGGTCGCCGTGGCCATCGCCTCGTGGGACTGCGGTATGGAGTACGACCTGTCGCCCGACGAGGATTCGGTCGTGGCCGCGCTGCCCGGCTGGCCCCTCGCGGTCGCCGTGGCGGCCCCGGGGGTGCCCGCGCCGCACGACCCCGACCCGGAGGTCTCGGACCTGCCCCCACTGAGCCCGCCGGACACCGGCACCTGGGGTCCCGCCCAGCGACGCCTGGGCGCCGACGAGATCGCGCTGCAGTGGGCGATGTGGCGGGAGCAGATCGACGACGCCGCGTTCACCGGGCAGGACGGTTCGAGCCGGACGGCGACCGGTGACGCGTCGGAAGCCGGGGCGGCGTCCGACGCCGGGAAGGGCGAGGGCGCCCCTCGCACGGGCATCCGCCGGGTTCTCGCGGAGGCACGCGCGTACGTGGAGTCCCCGCCACCCCTCGGGCGCGTCCGCTCCTCGTTCGCGCCCGGTGACGCCAGGACCCTCCGTGCCGACGGTCCCGGCTGGTCGATGGTGGCCAGGACCGACGACATCGCGTTCGTCCTTCTCGACGAGGAACCCGGCGAGGTGCTGCCGGTAGGCCGGGGCCCGGAACTGCCGGGCCTCCTGGAGTCCCTCGACAAGATCGCCGTACGCCCGAACTGAGCCCGCACGCCCACCGGCCCGCACGCGCGGGCCGGTGGCACCTCAGCGGCCGATCTCCTTTCGGCCGGCCCGGCGCAGCCTGCGCCGCTGTGAGGGGTCCAGTGCGAGGTACGCGGCCGTGGGGATCCCCAGGACTATCAGGAGATTGGCCCAGAAGGGGAAGGGCAACAGGATCAGTAGGACGATCCCGATTGCCGCACCCCCCGCGGCGATCTTCGTGCTCTTCGACATCTCCGTCGCCTCCTTCGCGGCCACTGCCGCTCTCTGTCCTGAAAACGGGATCGGGCTCCCCGCAGTTCCGGACCACGACCCTGACACGTCCCTGAGTCGAACCCCCGTACAACCCTGAGATGCCCCCACCACCGACTGGGAAAAGTGACCCACGTCACTCCACAGTGCACCCATCGGAGGTTTGAGGTGCAGTATCCTCGGCGATTCTGCCTACGGTAGTCAAATTTGAGGAGTTCAGCATCCCTGTGCCGTCGAACCCCGTGGCAACCCCCTTCGAAGTCTCCGAGCTGACCCGCTGCCACGCCGTCTTCGTGGCCGCGGACCCTGCCCGAGCCGGCCACGTCGCCTTCTGGCGCGTGGACGGCCCGGCACCGCCCCTGGTCGCGCACGGCTCCCCCGGGGAGCTGACAGTCGTCCGACCTGGTGACGACGGCGTCGAACGGGTGACAGTGCCGGCCGTGTCGCTTCCGGTACGCGCCGCGCTTCCGGTGCTCACACGCGCGCGTATCGCCACGGGCGCCCACCGGTCGGCGGCCTTCTGGGGCGCGGCCGCCGTACTGGCGCTCCAATTCGCCGCACGGGGACTGCTGTTGCCCGGCGTGACCGCCGGCGGTCACGACGCCTGGCGGGCGGGTCCGCTGCGGGCGGAGGACGCGGACCGGGTCAGGGAGCTGGCCACCGCGATGCCACCGGAGGCACACGCGGCACCACTGGACCAGCGCGAGTCGCTGTGGCTGCCCGATCCGGAGCGGCTGTTGCGCGACTTCCTCGACGCCGTCATGGACTCGCTGCCCCGCACCCCCGCCGCGGGCGTCGCGACGGGCGGCCCCGCCTTCGCCGCGCGGGAGCCGCAGTACGTGCCCGCGCAGCGGGCCTGGGCCGCCGATGTCGCCGCCGGGCACGACGCGGGGGTCCGCGTCTCGCTGCGCGTCGAGATCCCTGGGCTCGCTTCGGTCCGGGCCGACGAGGCGGCCGGGACGAAGCTGCCGTTCCGTGTCGTCCCGCAGGTGCACGGTGTGAGCGACCCCGCGCTCGTCGCGGACGCCTCCGCCGTGTGGGCCGGAGCCGAGATCTTCGGCCCGCGCGCGCAGATGGACGCCCTGCTGGCGCTGCGCCGGGCGGCCCGCGCCTGGGCCCCGCTCACTCCGCTGCTCTCCGCAGCCGTGCCGGATGCCGTGGAACTCGCCGACGAGGAGGTCACCGAGCTGCTCGGGGAGGGCGCCCGGTTGCTGGCGGCGGCCGGTGTCGACGTGCACTGGCCCAAGGAACTGGCACGCAAGCTGACCGCCCGCGCGGTCATCGGCCCACAGGACGACCAGCAGAGCACCGACAAAGCCTCGTCGGACACCCCGTCGTTCCTGTCCTCCGACGCGCTGATGACCTTCGACTGGTGGTTCGCGCTCGGCGACCAGCGACTCACCCGGCAGGAGCTGGACCAGCTCGCCGAGGCGAACCGCCCCATGGTGCGGCTGCGCGACCAGTGGGTCCTGGTGGACCCGGAGGAGATCCGCCTCGCCCGTGCGCAGCAGGACCGCAAGGTCTCCCCCGTCGACGCGCTCAGCGCCGCTCTGACGGGCTCGACGGAGGTCGACGGCCGGACGGTCGAGGTGCGGCCCACGGGGTTGCTGGCGACACTGCGGGAGCGGCTGTCGGACCCAGAGCGGCAGGAGCCGGTCGGGCAGCCGTCCGGACTCGCCGCGACGCTGCGGGACTACCAACTGCGGGGCCTCGACTGGCTGGCCCGGATGACCGCCCTGGGGCTCGGCGGCTGTCTCGCCGACGACATGGGCCTCGGCAAGACGATCACCCTGATCGCGCTGCATCTGCACCGCCAGGCGGACGCCTCGTCGGCGGGCCCCACCCTCGTGGTCTGTCCGGCCTCGTTGATGGGCAACTGGCAGCGGGAGATCGAGAAGTTCGCGCCGGGTGTGCCGGTGCGCCGCTTCCACGGGTCCCGGCGCGACCTGGACGGGCTCGCCGACGGGGAGTTCGTCCTGACCACGTACGGCACGATGCGGCTCGACGCGCCACGGCTCGCCGACGCGCCCTGGGGCATGGTCGTCGCGGACGAGGCTCAGCACGTGAAGAACCCCTACTCGGCCACGGCGAAGGAACTCCGCACGATCGGCGCACGCGCGCGCGTGGCGCTCACCGGCACTCCGGTGGAGAACAACCTCTCCGAACTGTGGGCGATCCTCGACTGGACCACGCCAGGCCTCCTCGGCAGGCTCGGCACCTTCCGCACCCGGTACGCGCAGGCCGTCGAGGGCAGCCGGGACCCCGCCGCGGCCGAGCGCCTCTCCCGTCTCGTACGGCCGTTCCTGCTGCGCCGACGCAAGTCGGACCCGGGCATCGCGCCGGAGCTCCCGCCGAAGACCGAGACCGACCACGCCGTGTCGCTCACCAGGGAACAGGCGGGGCTGTACGAGGCGTTGGTCCGCGAGACCATGGCGGAGATCGCCGCTGCCGACGGCATGGAGCGGCGCGGACTGATCGTGAAACTGCTGACCGGCCTCAAGCAGATCTGCAACCACCCCGCCCAGTTCCTCAAGGAGGAGCGGCCCCGGATCCCGGGCAGATCGGGGAAGTCGGAGCTGCTGGACGAACTGCTGGACACCATCCTCTCCGAGGGGGCGAGCGTTCTGGTGTTCACGCAGTACGTCCGGATGGCACGGCTCCTGGAGCGTCATCTGGCGGCGCGCGGTGTGCCCACGCGCTTCCTGCACGGCGGGACACCGATCCCCGAGCGCGAGGCCATGGTCGAGCGCTTCCAGGAAGGGGAGGTACCCGTCTTCCTGCTGTCGTTGAAGGCCGCCGGCACGGGTCTGAACCTGACCCGCGCCGAGCATGTCGTGCACTACGACCGCTGGTGGAACCCGGCCGTCGAGGCGCAGGCCACGGACCGGGCTTACCGCATCGGCCAGACGCGGCCGGTGCAGGTGCACCGGCTGATCACGGAGGGGACGATCGAGGACCGCATCGCGGACATGCTGGTGCGCAAGCGAGAGCTGGCCGACGCGGTGCTCGGTGCCGGCGACACGGCGCTCACCGAGTTGTCCGACGCCGAACTGGCCGACCTGGTGGAGCTTCGAGGGGGCGCGGGATGACAGAACGCATGGGCCATGACGGAGAGCGCACGTTCGCGGCGCAGGCTCCTGTGCGTGGGCGGGGTTTCGCGCAGACGTGGTGGGGTCTGGCCTGGCTGAAGGCGCTCGAGGACGCGGCGCTGGACGGGGAGCAGGTGAACGCGGGGCGAAGGCTCGCGCGGGCGGGAGCCGTGGGCGCGGTGTCGGTGCGCCCCGGGCGCGTCACCGCCGTCGTCCAGGATCGCGACGGCTCCGCCCACCGCGCCGACGTCCTGCTCCAAGAACTGTCCCACGACCACTGGGACCGCTTCCTGGACATGGCGGCCGAACGGGCCGGGCACATCGCCGCCCTGCTCGACCGCGAGATGCCACCGCATCTGGTCGAGGACGCCGCCACAGCCGGAGTCGAACTGCTGCCCGGGCTCGGTGATCTGGAAGCGGAGTGCGACTGTGGTGCCTGGGACCACTGCGGGCACACGGCGGCCCTCTGCTATCAGGTGGCCAGGCTGCTGGACCAGGACCCGTTCGTCCTGCTGCTGATGCGGGGGCGCTCCGAGCGCGCGCTCCTGGACGAACTGCAGGTGCGCAGCGTCGCCTCCGCGGCGGCCGGCCAGGAGGCGCCGGAAGGCCTCCAGGACAGTCGCCGCAACGGCTTGGACGCCGCCGAGGCGTTCGCGGCGGGAGAGGTCCTTCCGCCGCTCCCCGAGCCGCCCCGGCTGCCGGTGGAGCCCGGCCTGCCGCCCTCCCTGGACACCGAGGCCGCGCCCGCACCCGGGCTGGATCCGACCGCGCTCGAGTTCCTTGCGGCGCGGACGGCCCGGGAGGCGCATCGGATGCTGGCCGAGGCTCTTCGCCCCGGACACGAGCAGCAGCCCCTGGACGTCGAGTTGACGCTCCGACAGGACGCGGTTCGACTGGCGGCCGGTGGACCCGGGCCGGGCATCGGTGCACGGCTCGCCCAGGGTTCCGGGCGCGGCCCGGAAGGGTTGGCGCTCGCCGTCCGCGCCTGGCGGTACGGCGGGGTGGCCGGTCTCGCCGTACTCGACGCGGAATGGCACGTAGAGGCGGAATCGCTCGCACGCGCGCGTGCCGCTCTGGAGGCGGCGTGGGACGAGGACGAGCGGCCGTCGCTGCGGTCCGCGCACAACCGGTGGACCGTCGTCGGCGGATCGGCCCAGTTGCGCCTCGGGCGGGACGGCCGCTGGTGGCCCTACCGCAAGGAGCGGGGCCGCTGGGCACCGGCGGGCCCGGCAGCCCATGATCCGGCGACGGCTCTGGCTTCGGTCAGCGCCGAGACCGACGCCTGAGGCCGTCCTGGGCGAGCGAGGCCGGATGCCGTACGCGCGCGTGAGCCGCACTGCGGTCCACGCGCGCCCGGGGCCTCCTCGTCCAGCCTGCGGTTCGGCGACCTGCGTCACTCGGCGTCGCCGGCCGGGGCCGGGAACAGCGAGTCGAGGTCGCTGGGCAACCCGCTCGGGAACTCGCTGGGCAGATCGCTCGGGAAACCCGAGGGCAGCGTCGGAAGGTCGCTGGGCAGCCGGGACGGGAGGCTCAGCGACGGGGTGGGCGATGGGCTCGTACCGCCGCCGGTCTCACCCGGCGGCTTCTCGTCCGGCGATCCCGCACCCCCGGTGGCCATCAGCACGGCAGCGACGACGGCGCCCAGGACGACGATCACGGCCAGGACGGTGAGCACGAAGGTGCGACGCCCACCGGGAGAGGGGCCATCGGGCGGATCGGGTGGCCGACCGCCCCCGCCCTGACTCGGGGGCTGCCGGCCACCACCCTGCCCCGTCGGAGGCAGACCACCACCCCACGAAGGAGGACCGAAGCCTCCGGGCGGCGGCGTGTATTCCCCGGTCGGCTCGCCCGGCGGCGGGTCGTAGCCCCGAGGTGGCGGCCCGGACCCTCCGCCGTTCGACGGCGGTGCGCCGTCCGGGGGCCGGGGCGGCTGGGACGGTGGCGGCGGCATGCCCATACCGTCCAGAGTCGCCTCGAAACAGCCAAGGCGCGACCCCTGCACGGAAGTTGATACGGACTCATGCCACGGATCGCATGATTCCGGAGAATTCCGCGCAAGGATCGGCCGAGGGAGACGAACGGGTCGGCCGAGACAGAACCCGACCGAGCCGGGGGAAACCCCTGCCGCCTCGGCGGAAGGGCCCCCACGCGCGCGTGATCAGCCGCGCGCACCCAGCAGGTGGTCCATCGCCAGCTGGTCGAGCTGCTCGAAGGCCATGCCGCGAGCGGCGGCGGCCTCGGCGTCGAACTCCTCGAAGGCCGTACGGTCAGCGAGCAGGGCCTGCAGACCGTCGGCGGCCGTGGGCTGGGCCAGCTGGTCCAGCCGCGCGGCGCGCAGGGCCTCCTGGACCTCCGGGTCCGCGCGGAAGGCGGCCGCCCGCTCCTTGAGGATGAGGTAGTTGCGCATGCAGCCCGCGGCCGACGCCCACACACCGTCGAAGTCCTCGGTGCGCGGCGGCTTGAAGTCGAAGTGCTTCGGGCCCGCGTAACCGGCGCTCTCCAGGAGGTCGACCAGCCAGAAGGCGGAGCGCAGGTCGCCCGCGCCGAAGCGGAGGTCCTGGTCGTACTTGATGCCGGACTGGCCGTTGAGGTCGATGTGGAAGAGCTTGCCCGCCCAGAGGGCCTGGGCGATGCCGTGCGGGAAGTTCAGCCCGGCCATCTGCTCGTGGCCGACCTCGGGGTTGACGCCGTACAGCTCCGGGCGCTCCAGGCGCTCGATGAAGGCCAGGGCGTGACCGACCGTGGGGAGCAGGATGTCGCCGCGCGGCTCGTTCGGCTTGGGCTCGATCGCGAACTTCAGGTCGTAGCCCTGGGAGGTCACGTACTCGCCGAGGAGGTCGAAGGCCTCCTTCATGCGGTCGAGCGCGTCCCGGACGTCCTTGGCGGCGCCGGACTCGGCGCCCTCACGGCCGCCCCAGGCGACGTAGATCTTGGCGCCCAGCTCGACCGCCAGGTCGATGTTGCGGATCGTCTTGCGCAGCGCGTACCGGCGGACGTCGCGGTCGTTGGCGGTGAACGCGCCGTCCTTGAAGACGGGGTGCGTGAAGAGGTTGGTGGTGGCCATCGGCACGGTCATGCCGGTCGTGTCCAGGGCCGCACGGAAGCGCTTGATGTGCTCCTCGCGCTCGCTGTCCGAGGACCCGAAGGGGATCAGGTCGTCGTCGTGGAAGGTCACCCCGTAGGCGCCGAGCTCCGCCAGACGCTGCACCGACTCGACCGGATCGAGGGCGCGCCGGGTGGCGTCGCCGAACGGGTCCCTTCCCTGCCAGCCGACGGTCCACAGGCCGAAGGTGAACCTGTCGTCGGGGGTGGGCTGGTAGTTCATGCCGCGGCTCCTTGCGCTCCGACTATTTCGTCATGGCGATTTACAAATTAGTATGCGGACGCGTCTCTGGGAAGACAAGATGTCGCCCGCCGGAGGCGTCAGCCGTGTCAACGGCAGTCTCGAGCCGTGTGAGAGGGAGAGCCCGATGTCAGCAGCCGAGGGTCCGCTCGTCGTCGGTGTGGACTCGTCCACACAGTCCACCAAGGCCCTGGTCGTCGACGCGTCGACCGGACGGGTGGTGGCGAGCGGGCAGGCGCCGCACACCGTGTCCTCCGGGGCGGGCCGGGAGAGCGACCCCCGCCAGTGGTGGGACGCGCTGTGCGAGGCGCTGCACCAGTGCGGGGATGCGGCGCGCGAGGCCTCGGCGGTGTCGATCGGCGGCCAGCAGCACGGCCTCGTCACCCTCGACGCCCGCGGTGAGCCGGTCCGTCCGGCGCTGCTGTGGAACGACGTGCGTTCGGCGCCGCAGGCAGCCCGCCTGGTGGAGGAGCTGGGCGGCGCGAAGGCGTGGGCGGAGCGCGTCGGCAGTGTGCCGGGCCCGTCCTTCACCGTCACGAAGTGGGCCTGGCTGGCCGAGAACGAGCCGGAGGCGGTCCGTGCCACCGCCGCCGTACGCCTGCCGCACGACTACCTCACCGAGCGCCTCACCGGCCAGGGCACGACGGACCGCGGCGACGCCTCCGGTACGGGGTGGTGGGCGTCGGCGACCGAGGCGTACGACGCGGAGGTCCTCGCCCATGTGGGGCTGGACCCGGAGCTGCTGCCCCGTGTGGTCCGGCCGGGCGAGGTCGCCGGGACCGTACGGGACGCCCACGACCTGCCGTTCGCCAAGGGCACCCTGGTCGCCGCCGGTACGGGTGACAACGCCGCCGCCGCGATGGGGCTCGGGCTGCGACCCGGCACCCCGGTGCTGAGCCTCGGCACCTCCGGCACGGTGTACGCCGTCTCCAGGCACCGCCCCGCGGACCCGACCGGCACGGTGGCGGGCTTCGCCGACGCGCACGGGGACTGGCTGCCCCTGGCCTGCACCCTGAACTGCACCCAGGCCGTCGACCGGGTCGCCGCCCTGCTGGGCCTGGACCGCGAGGCCGTGGAACCCGGCGCGAGCGTCACTCTCCTGCCCTACCTGGACGGCGAGCGCACCCCGGCCCTGCCACACGCCTCGGGCCTGCTGCACGGACTGCGCCACGACACGACCGGTGGTCAGCTGCTCCAGGCCGCGTACGACGGTGCCGTCCACTCGCTGCTCGGCGCCCTCGACCTGGTGCTCGACGCCGACGCGGACACCTCCGCACCGCTGCTGCTCATCGGCGGGGGTGCACGGGGCACCGCCTGGCAGCAGACCGTACGTCGCCTTTCGGGGCGTGCCGTGCAGGTCCCCGAGGCCAAGGAACTGGTCGCGCTCGGCGCTGCCGCGCAGGCCGCCGGGCTGCTCACGGGCGAGGACCCGGCCGCGGTCGCCCGCCGCTGGGACACCACCCGGGGGCCGGTGCTGGAGGCCGTGGAGCGGGACGAGGAGACGCTCGCCAGGATCTCGGGGGTACTGTCCGACGCGGCACCGCTGCTGGAGCGCGAACCGGGCGGCAGCTGACCGGGCCAGGGGGTGTCCGAAGTGGGAAAATCTGATTCCGGCATGATCTACAGGACCATGATCTACAGGACACCCACCAGGACACTCCGACGGGAGCCGAGGGAGGCATGAGCGCACCGCTGCACGAAGCCCACCCGAGCGGCTCGGGCCGTCGCCTGCCCGACAACCAGCAGGGCATGCGCCGCCGCAACCTCTCCCGGGTCATGCACACCGTCAACGCCGAGGGACCACTGTCCCGGGCCGCCGTCGCCTCGCGCATCGGTCTGACCCGGGCCGCCGTGTCGACGCTGGTGGACGAGCTGATCCGCTCGGGGCTCCTGGAGGAGCTGGGGCCCGAGCGCCCCGGCCGCGTCGGACGGCCCGGCTCGGCGCTCGCCCTGAGCCGTCGCGGCCCCGCCGGGATCGGCGCGGAGATCGGTGTCGACCACCTCGCGGTCTGCGCCGTGGATCTACGCGGTGAGGTACGGGCTCGCGCGGTACGGCACGGCACCAACCGCGGCCGGTCGCCCGAGCCGGTCATCGACGAACTGACCGACCTCGTCCGACGGGTCGTCGCCGAGGCGGAGGGCGAGGGCCTGTGGCCCGCGGGTCTCGCAGTCGCCGTGCCCGGGCTGGTGGCAGGCGATGCCCGGACCGTGGTCCGGGCCCCCAACCTCGACTGGCACGACACGGACCTGGGTGCCCTGTTGCCCGGCGGCCTGCCGGTGACCGTGGACAACGAGGCCAACTTCGGCGGCCTCGCGGAACTCTGGCTCGGGGACGGCACACCGCACGACTTCCTGCACGTCTCCGCGGAGATCGGCATCGGTGGCGCGGTCGTCGTGGACGGTCGACTGCTCCGCGGAACGCGCGGTTTCGCGGGCGAGTTGGGGCACATTCCCGTACGACCGGAGGGCCCCGACTGCGCGTGCGGGGGGCGCGGCTGTCTGGAGCAGTACGCCGGTGAGGAGGCCGTGCTGCGGGCGGCCGGACTGGAACCGGGAGAGCACCGTGTCGAGTTCCTCGCCGAGCGGGCCGCCGCCGGTGACCAGGATGTGCACCGGGCCCTGCGCGGCGCCGGCACGGCGCTCGGTATCGCGCTGACCGGCGCGGTGAATCTGCTGGACCCGGAGACCGTGGTGCTGGGCGGCGCCCTGGCCGCCCTCGCGCCCTGGCTGCTGCCTTCGCTGGAGCGGGAGCTGGCGCGGCGGACCGCCGGTCCGGCCTGCGCCGTGACCGTGTCCCGGCTGGGCTCCGAAGGACCGCTGCTGGGCGCGGCCCACTCGGTGGTGCGGGGTGTGCTGGACGATCCGGCGACGGTCGGCGTACGACCGTAGCGCGGCCACCGCACCCCACCACCGTTCATGGGCCTACGCGGCTCGTGGGCCTACGCGGTTCGTGGGCCTACGCGGTTCGTGGGCCTACGCGGTTCGTGGGCCTGCGTCGGCCGCTTCCCTCTTCCGGGTGACGAAGTTATCCACAACTCACTGCTTTGCCACCGTTTTCCACACGCTCGGACGGCCCGATCGGCAATCGCCGTACCGTGATTCACGCGAGGCGCAGCCATTCGACCAGCGGATGCGTCTTCGCGTACGACGTCCGAGCGGAATCCCCATCCCCGAAAGGCGAACCCAGATGGAGCGAGCCAGGCCGTTGCCGAGCAGGCGACGGCTGTTGCAGGGCACCGCCCTCGCCGCGATCCCCTACGCGTTGCTCCCGAACCCCCGGGCCGGCGCCCACTCGCCGGCCGTCGACTACGCGCACGGCCGGTGGGAGCCGGCGAGCGCGGCCAACTACACCGCGGCCGACCGCCCGACCGGCCAGCCCGTCGATCTGCTGATCATCCATGTGACGCAGACGACGTACAAGAACACCCTGCCCGTCTTCTGGAACCCGGCGAAGCAGGTCTCCGCGCACTACGTGCTCCGGTCGGCCGACGGACGGGTCACCCAGTGCGTCCGCGAGCGCGACATCGCCTGGCACGCGGGCAACTGGGACTACAACGCGCGGAGCATAGGTATCGAGCACGAGGGCTGGATCGACCGGCCCGAGTACTTCACCGGTGCCATGTACGAGCAGTCTGCGGCGCTCGCCTCGGCGATCTGCGACAAGTACGCCATACCGAAGGACCGCGCCCACATCATCGGTCACTACGAGGTGCCGGGCACCGACCACACCGATCCAGGACCGCACTGGGACTGGGATCGCTACATACGCCTGGTCAACGCCGCCTGACCCGGTCGGGACCGACGCCGCCTCGGGTGATCCGGGCCGCATCCTCCGAGGTCGTCCGGGCCCAAGCGATCCAGGACCGTCCGATCCGGGGAGGGGGACCGCGTGGCTTGTCGGGGCGTGCCTTCGGCGGTGACGATGGGTTCCTGCAGTGAGTGCTTTCCCGGGAGGCCGAGTTGACCGATCCATGGGTGGCTCTGGAGCCGGGAGCCGATCCCGTCGAGCGAGTGCGGGTGCTGCGCCGCGCGCATGAGGCGTTCACGCAGCAGGGCACGATGGCGCGACCGGTGCGTTCCGTCGTGGCGGACTCGTGGCGGCGTTCGGCGAGGGCTGGTGTCGGGCCGGAGGGCACCGCGTGCGTGGAACTGACGGACGGCGACCTCGGTTCCTACCGCGCGGAGCATCCGCTGGCCCGGGTGATGCCGTTGGTCCGCGAGTTGCTGGGCACGTTCGCGTCGGACGGCGAGCATCTGCTGGCCGTGTGCGACGCACAGGGCAGGCTGCTGTGGGTGGAGGGGGACGCGACGACCAGACGGAGAGCGGACCGGATGAACTTCGTACCGGGGGCGCGTTGGGCGGAGTCCGCGGTCGGGACGAACGCGCCGGGCACCGCGGTCGCCGTGGACCGGCCCGTGCAGGTGTTCGCGGCCGAGCACTTCATCAGGCGGGTGCAACCGTGGACGTGCGCGGCGGCGCCGGTGCACGATCCGCGCACCGGGCGGGTGCTCGGCGCGGTCGACATCACCGGCGGCGACGGCCTGGCGCATCCGCACAGCCTCGGCTTCGTGCAGGCGGTGGCCCGGGCAGCCGAGTCCCAGCTCGCCCTGCTCACCCCGCCCGGGGCTTCGGCCGACGCGCTCGAACTGGCCGCTCTGGGGCGCGACGAGGCCCAACTCCTCGTCGGGGGGCGGAAGATCAGGCTCAGCCCTCGGCACAGCGAGATCCTGGTGCTGCTCGCCCGACACCCGGAGGGTCTCTCCGGCGACGAGTTGCTGTGCGCACTGTACGAGGACGAGTCGGTGACGCCGGTGACACTGCGGGCCGAACTGGCGCGGCTGCGTCGCCTGCTCGGGCCGGGGCTGCTCGGGTCGCGGCCGTATCGGCTCACCCTTCCGGTCGAGTCCGACGTGGCGGTCGTGGAACGGAGGCTGGAGACGGGCGCGGTGACGGCGGCCGTGTCGGCGTACCGGGGTCCGCTGCTGCCGGGTTCGCAGGCGCCGGCCGTCGTACGGCTGCGACACAGGCTCGCCGACGGACTGCGCACCGCCCTGATAGCACGCCGCGATCCCGATCTCCTGGCGGACTGGTCGCACTGCCCCTGGGGCGAGGACGACCTGGACGTGTGGCGAGCGCTCGCGGCCGTACGACCGGCACCGGCCGTATGGTCCCGGTTGCGCGAGTTGGAGTCGGAGCTGTCGGCACCACCGGGGTGGGAGCATTTTCGGGGCCCCTGAGCGCTGTCTCCAGGACGCCGGTATCGCACGTGCTCCGGGCTTCTCTGCGAAAGCGTGGCCGCGCAACGTCGTTGCAACATTCGGGTTCCTAGCCTCCTCGCGAGAGCCGCCCAACGGCGGGTGGCGCTTCTCGGGAGGCAGGTATTCATGACCCGTTTCGCAGCGCCCGGTACGGACGGCGCGGTCGTCTCCTACGAGTCGCGTTACGACCACTTCATCGGGGGTGAGTACGTGCCGCCGGCGCGCGGGCAGTACTTCGAGAACCCGAGTCCGGTGAACGGGCTGCCGTTCACGGAGATCGCGCGGGGTACGAGCGAGGACGTGGAGCGCGCGTTGGACGCGGCGCACGCGGCCGCGCCCGGCTGGGGGCGTACGTCCGTGACCGAGCGGTCGGACATCCTGCGGAAGATCGCCGACCGGATGGAGGAGAACCTGGAGAAGCTGGCGGTCGCGGAGAGCTGGGAGAACGGCAAGCCGGTGCGCGAGACGCTGGCCGCCGACATCCCGCTCGCCATCGACCACTTCCGGTATTTCGCGGGGGCGATCCGCGCGCAGGAGGGCTCGCTGGCGGAGCTCGACGACGACACGGTGGCGTACCACTTCCACGAGCCGCTGGGTGTGGTCGCCCAGATCATCCCGTGGAACTTCCCGATCCTCATGGCCACGTGGAAGCTGGCGCCCGCGTTGGCGGCGGGCAACGCGGTCGTGCTCAAGCCGGCCGAGCAGACCCCGGCGTCCATCCATGTCTGGCTGAGCCTGGTGGCGGATCTGCTGCCACCGGGAGTGGTGAACATCGTCAACGGGTTCGGAGTGGAGGCGGGCAAGCCTCTGGCGTCGAGTCCTCGGGTGGCGAAGGTGGCCTTCACGGGCGAGACGACGACCGGGCGCCTGATCATGCAGTACGCCTCGGAGAACATCACGCCGGTGACCCTCGAACTGGGCGGGAAGTCGCCGAACATCTTCTTCGACGACGTGTGGTCGGCGAACGACGACTTCCGTGACAAGGCCCTCGAAGGCTTCACGATGTTCGCGCTCAACCAGGGCGAGGTGTGCACCTGCCCGTCGCGGGCGCTGGTGCAGCGCGGCGCCTACGCCGAGTTCATGGAGGCGGCCGTCGCCCGCACCGAGCAGATCAAGACCGGGCACCCCCTGGACACCGACACCATGATCGGCGCCCAGGCCTCCAACGACCAGTTGGAGAAGATCCTCTCCTACCTGGACATCGGCCGGCAGGAGGGCGCGAAGGTTCTCACCGGTGGTGAACGCATCGAGCATGACGGCGAGTTGAAGGGCGGCTACTACGTCCAGCCGACGATCTTCGAGGGCGACAACCGCATGCGGATCTTCCAGGAGGAGATCTTCGGACCGGTCGTCTCCGTGACCTCGTTCAACGACTTCGACGACGCCATCAAGCTTGCCAACGACACCCTGTACGGCCTCGGGGCGGGCGTCTGGACGCGGGACGCCAACACCGCCTACCGCGCGGGCCGTTCCATCCACGCGGGCCGCGTCTGGACCAACTGCTACCACGCCTACCCGGCCCACGCCGCGTTCGGCGGCTACAAAGGGTCTGGCATCGGCCGCGAGAACCACAAGATGATGCTGGACCACTATCAGCAGACGAAGAACCTTCTGGTGTCGTATTCGCCGAGGAAGCTGGGCTTCTTCTAGGCACAGATAAAGGGCGCCTGACCTGGGCAAATGCCCGTCAGGCGCCCTCCGGAGCCTACACTTAGGCAACGAGTCGAAATACGGCTCTGCTCCCGATATCTCCCACCGCTATCCCACCTCTGACCAGCTGTTCCGGGATATATCCGGGCCAGTTCCCGGCTGGCGCGACTTCAACGGCCACCGGCCCCCGGTTCCTCCCAATGCCTCATCGACTCCTCGATCCGAGAGCTCTGTGAACTCTTGGGGCATCGGCAGAATCGAAGCAAACGAAGCGAACGAAGCCTCCTGGCTCACCAGTAGCCAAGGACAGCGAACCAAGCGGCTCCGGCGCCCATCCAGATGACGATGTTGGCCGCGGCGGCGATCAACCCGGTGCGCCACCATTCGGCGAGGGTGACGTAGCCGCCGCCGAAGAGCACCGGTGCCGGTCCGGAGGCGTAGTGGGTCAGGCCGCCGTACAGCGAGCTGACGAATCCCAGGACCAGGGCCGCCATCAGGGGCGGTGCGCCGGTGGCGATCGCGGCGCCCAGGAAGGCCGCGTACATCGCCGCCACATGGGCGGTGTTGGAGGCGAACAGGTAGTGCGAGAAGAGGTAGACGAGGGTGAGGATCACGAACGCCTGTTGCCAGCCGAGGCCTTCGGTCGTGTGAGTGATCGAGTCGCTGAACCAGCCGATCACGCCGAGCTCCTGAAGCTGTCCGGCCATCATCACCAGCACGGCGAACCACACCAGCGTCGCCCAGGCGCCCTTCTCCGCGACCAGGTCGCTCCAGGTCAGCACTCCGGTGACCAGGAGTACCGCAACTCCGGTGAAGGCACTGGTGGTCGCCGACAGGTCGTACACCTGGCCGCCGACGGACCACAGCAGGAGCAGCAGCACGAAGGTCCCGCCCATGATCCACTCGTGGCGTGACATGGAGCCGAGGTCGGCCAGTTCGGCGCGGGCCTGCCGCGGCGCCTCGGGGGTGTCCCGCAACTCCGGCGGATAGACCCGGTACAGCAACGCTGGGAGGACGAGGAGGGCTATGAGCCCCGGGACGGACGCGGCGACCGCCCAGCGGGTCCAACTGAGGTCGACGCCCTCCTCCGCGGCGAACTTCTGGACCAGCGGGTTGGCGGCCATCGCGGTGAGGAACATCGCGCTGGTGACGGTGTTGACCTGCATCGCGGTCACACTGAGGTAGGCGCCCAGCTTGCATCTGCTCTCATCGCCGGGCTCCGAGCCGGCGTTCACGCTCAGCGAGCGGATGATCGGCTGGATGACGCCGCCGGAGCGGGCGGTGTTGCTGGGGGTGGCCGGGGCCAGCACCAGGTCGGTGAGGGTGACGCCGTAGGCCAGGCCGAGGCTGCTCCTGCCCAGCGTCCGGACGAACAGCAGGGCGATGCGCCGTCCCAGGCCGGTCTTGGTGAAGCCGATGGAGATGAAGAACGCGGCCACGATGAGCCAGATGGTCGGCTCGGAGAACCCGCCCAGGGCGACATCGGGTTCCAGCGTCCCGGTGATCATGGTCGCTGTCAGCCCGACGAGCGCGACCGCCGCCAGCGGCAGCGGTTGCAGGATCAGGCCCAGGACCGTCGCGGCGAAGATCGCCAGGACCGCCCAGCCGGCCGGCCTGACCTCGTCCGGCCTCGGCAGCAGGAAGAAGATGACGACTCCGGCCACGACGGGGAGGACCCACTTCATGGCCGTCCACAGCTGATCGCCGTGGGTCTTCCGCCGCACCGGCTCCGGCCCGGAGCCGGTGCCCGGTGCTGTGTCCACGTACTGCCTCATGCCCCACATCCCTGTTCCGCAGAGTTCCGCAGAGCCATGAGGCTCTGTTCCCTTGTGCGATGGCGCGGTGGCGCCTGCAAGTCCATGGTCATGTCGGGGCGTTCGGCACGGCAGCGGACGGTGGGCCCTGATCCCGGGACCAACGGCACCCACACGCGGTGCCGTTCGGCCCGAGGGGCGCCGTGGGTCTTCAGTCCGCCTTCAGTCCGCCAGGAGACCCTGGGCGCGGAACTGCTCGCAGACCCGGCTCACCAGAGCGGGGTCCGGCGCGGCGATGTCGCGTAGCGGGAACGGAATCCCCAGGGCGTCGTACTTCGCCGCGCCGAGTTTGTGGAAGGGCAGGACGTCGACGCGTGCCACGGTGCCGAGCCCGGCGAGGAAATGGGCCAGGCCGTCCACGGCACTCTCGTCGTCGGTCCAGCCGGGCACCAGGACATACCGGATGCGCACGGGTATGCCAAGCCGGTCGAGGCGGGTGGCGAAGTTCAGGGTGGGGGAAAGTTCGCCGCCGGTCAGCTTCCGGTAGGTGTTGACGTCGAAGGACTTGCTGTCCAGCAGCACCAGGTCGGTGTCGGTGAGGAGTTCGTCGGTGGCGCGGGCGCCGAGGAAGCCGGAGGTGTCGAGGGCGGTGTGCAGTCCGGCCGCCTTGCAGCGGCGCAGGACCGCGCCGGTGAAGGCGGGCTGGAGCAGGGGTTCGCCCCCCGTGATCGTCACTCCCCCGGCCGCCGCGGTGATGAAGACACGGTACTTCTCGATCTCCGCCATCACCTCGTCGACCGAGGTCTCCCGGCCGTCGCGCATGTGCCAGGTGTCCGGGTTGGCGCAGTACAGGCAGCGCAGCGGGCAGCCGGAGACGAAGAGCACGAACCGGGTCCCGGGACCGTCCACTCCCGTGGACAGGTCCCAGGAGTGGATCCGGCCCGTCGTCCGGTCGGTCACGGTGCTCACCGTGCACCGTGGAAGGTCCGGCTGATCACGTCGAGTTGCTGCTCACGGGTCAGCCGCACGAAGTTCACGGCGTACATGGAGACCCGGATGGTCAACTCGGGGTACTTCTCCGGGTGTTCCATCGCGTCCTCCAGCGTCGCCCGGTCCAGGACGTTGACGTTCATGTGGAACCCGCCGGCGGCCATGTAGGCGTCAAGGATGCCGACCAGGTTGCCCGCGCGTTCGCCGGGCACGTGGCCCAGCCCCTCCGGGGTGATCGTCATGGTGAGCGAGATACCGTCGCGGGCCTGCTCGTACGGCAGCTTGGCCACCGAGAGCGCGGAGGCGGCCACACCGTGCCGGTCCCGCCCGTTCATCGGGTTGGCGCCGGGTGCGAAGGGCTGCCCGGTGCGGCGGCCGTCGGGGGTGTTGCCGGTGTGCTTGCCGTAGACGACGTTCGAGGTGATGGTCAGCACCGACTGCGTGTGTTCGGCGTCGCGGTACGTGGGGTGCTCGCGCACCTTCGCCATGAAGGACGTCACGAGATCGGTCGCGAGGGCGTCGGCGCGGTCGTCGTTGTTGCCGTACGCGGGGTAGTCGCCCTCGATCTCGTAGTCCACGGCCAGCCCGGTCGCGTCCCGGATCACCTTGACGCGCGCGTACTTGACGGCGGACAGACTGTCGGCGGCGACCGAGAGTCCGGCGATGCCACAGGCCATGAAGCGGTGTACGGGGTGGTCGTGCAGGGCCATCTCGATGCGCTCGTAGGCGTACTTGTCGTGCATGTAGTGGATGACGTTGAGCGTGTTGACGTACGTGGCCGCCAGCCAGTCGAGCATGTGGTCGTACGCCGCGGACAGCTGCTCGTAGTCCAAGTACTCGCGGGTCAGTGCGGGCGCCTCGGGGGCGATCTGCTCGCCGGTGATCTCGTCGCGCCCGCCGTTGATCGCGTACAGCAGCGCCTTGGCGACGTTGACACGGGCGCCGAAGAACTGCATCTGCTTGCCCACCGCCATCGCGGACACGCAGCAGGCGATCGCGGTGTCGTCACCGGTGCGCGGCCGCATCAGGTCGTCGGACTCGTACTGCACGGCGCTGGTGTCGATCGAGACCCGGGCGCAGAACTCCTTGAAGCCGGAGGGGAGTCGGGACGACCACAGGACGGTCAGGTTGGGCTCGGGGGCGGGCCCCAGGTTGTACAGGGTCTGCAGGAAGCGGAAGGAGGTCCGGGTGACCAGCGTCCGCCCGTCGGCGCCGATACCGCCGATGGACTCCGTCACCCAGGTCGGATCGCCGGAGAACAGCGCGTCGTACTCGGGGGTGCGCAGGAACCGCACGATCCGCAGCTTGATCACGAAGTCGTCGATCAGCTCCTGGGCGCGGGTCTCGTCGATGGCCCCCTCGTCCAGGTCCCGCTGAAGGTAGACGTCGAGGAAGGTCGAGGTACGGCCCAGCGACATCGCGGCGCCGTTCTGCTCCTTCACCGCCGCGAGGAAGCCGAGGTAGAGCCACTGGACGGCCTCGTGCGCGGTGACTGCGGGGCGGGAGACGTCGCAGCCGTACGATGCTGCCATCCGCGTCAGCTCGCCCAACGCCCGGATCTGCTCCGCGAGTTCCTCCCGGTCGCGGATGACGTCCGGGCCGGAGGGCCGCGCGTCCAGCAGGGCGCGCTCGGCCAGCTTGGCCTCGACGAGGCGGTCGGTGCCGTAGAGCGCCACCCGCCGGTAGTCGCCGATGATCCGGCCACGGCCGTACGCGTCCGGCAGCCCGGTGATGATCCCCGCCTTGCGGGCCGCGCGCATCTCAGGGGTGTAGGCGTCGAAGACACCGTCGTTGTGGGTCTTGCGGTAGGTACCGAAGACGCGTGCGACGAACGGGTCCGGCTGGTAGCCGTACGCCTTCAGCCCGTTCTCCACCATCCGCAGGCCGCCGTTCGGTATGATCGCCCGCCTGAGCGGAGCATCGGTCTGCAGGCCCACGATCAGCTCACGGTCGCGGTCGATGTAGCCCGGCCGGTGCGAGGTGATGGTGGACGGGGTGCCCGGGTCGACATCGAGGATGCCCTTTCGGCGCTCCTCCGGGAACAGGGCGCTGACCTTGTGCCAGACCGCGAGGGTGCGGTCGGTCGGGCGGGCCAGGAAGCCCGCGTCGCCCTCGTAGGGCGTGTAGTTCGCCTGGATGAAGTCGCGCACGTCGATCCGGTCACGCCAGCGCTCGCCCGTGAAGCCGCGCCACGCGGACTCGGGTGCCTCCGCGCCTGTCGGTACCACCGTGGTCATCACTGCCTCCGCATATGTTCACGACACCGTCCACGGGATCCCGCTGACGTCTCCGCTGTCGATGCTCGTCCGCTTCGGCGGCGTCCGACAGGGCCCTCGGGTGCCCGGTACGATGCCGTCCGGCCCTCGGTGGAGGACGCTTCCAGGGCCGATGTGCCCGAGTGACCGGGCCCGGTCGGGCCCCTCGTCTCCCAGCGCGACGACACAACCTGCCGGTGCCCGGCGCCCTGCCGGTGCCCGGGGCCCGGCGGGGCGCACGCCGTGTGTCCGGGGCGCCGGCCGGCGCTCAGGACGCGATATTCACCCCGCGGATCGTGTGCCCGCCGACGAGTTCACGGCCGGTGACGAGCTCGGGCTCGATGCGTATGAAGACGTCCTCTTCCTCGGAGGAGGTGCCCCAGCACCGCGGACCGGTCCGGGACAGCCGCGTGTGCTCGGCGGGGTCGGTCACCACCGTGGCCCGGCCGGTCACGACGACACTCCAGCCGGACGGCGGGGCCGCGATGACCTCGTCCGCTTCGAACGCAACCACCGCGCCGTCGATCGCGCGGCAGAGCTCCGAATCCGCCGCGGTGCGCAGCACCACGGCGGAGTTCGCGTCGAGGGAGAAGTGCACGGGCAGGACCGCGGGCAGGGCGTGACGGGTGTGGACGACGCGGCCGACGGAGGCTCTGGCCAGGAGACACAGGCACCACTGCCGGTCGAGTTCGCGGAAGCCGTCGTGGGGATTCATCACAGGGTCCAACCTGAGGCGGAACATCGGTGTACGTCCCATGCTGCGCGGCGACGGTGGCGGGGACGAGGGTCCATCGGTCCAGGACGGCCGGAGAGCGGCCCCGGCGCCCTCGTCCGGTCGGCTCACCGCACCGGCTCGGACCTGCGGGAACCGCTCCGGGCCGGCTATCGGCGCCGTGCGGTCTCCAGGGCCTTCGCCAGTACATGGGGATCGTGGTGGCCCTTGTAGACCTCGGGTGGCCGGCGGTCGAGGCCGAGGAGGTCCGCGACGGCGGTCCACGCGGTGCGTACGGAGTACTCGACGGTGAAGACAACGTCGTCGGGGACCTCGGCGAACTGTCCGATGAACGCGAGGTTCACCGACCCCTTGGGCACGACCCGCGGCCGGTCGCCGTGGCGGCGGACCAGGAACTGGCTGGTGATGTACGGCATCAGGCAGGGGACGACCGTGGAGGTGGCGCGTACGCGTTCCTTCGCGTCCTCGTCGAACGGCAGGTGGTGCAGCACCTCTTCGAGGATCTCCGCGCCCGAGCACTCGGTCATGGGCTTGTCGACGTGGTTGCCCGGCTTGTCGGGGAAGAGGGCGTAGCCCCACCAGACGGTGACGCCTTCCGGCTGGTCCCGGTAGACAGGTTGGTGGTTGGCGACAATCGTGAGCAGCCAGTTGGAGGCGGTGAACGTCATCAGCCCGCCCTTTCCGGTCGCACGGCCGCTGAACCGTTCCAGCGCGTCGAGGAAGGCGGGGTCCTCGGCGGTGACCGTGAACGACTCCCACTGGGATTCCCCGACGCTCTTGTCGAAGACGCCCGGGTCGCCGAAGTCGTCGCGTCCGCGGGACACCCGGTGCCAGAGAAGCCACGCGTCCGAGCACCGCGGCGGGCGCGGGGGCGGGGTGGTGTGTGAGCCACGCGTGGAGGCGTCGGTCATGGAACCGTTGGTGACCAGGACCAGGTCGGTGGGGGCCACCTCGATGTGCTCGTCGTGTCCCTCGGCGTGCTCGTCGTGGTCCTCGCGGGCCAGGAGGATGCGCTCGACCGTCGTGCCGTGACCCGCCGCGAGCACCAGGTCCCGCACCCGGCAGCCGGTGTGGACGGTGACGCCCCGCTCCCGCAGCCACTTCCCGAGCGGACGGACGACGGAGTCGTACTGGTTGTAGCGGGTCCGCTGGATGCCCGACATCGAGGCGAAGGCCGGGAAGAGGTGGATGAAGCGCTTGAGGTAGCGGCGGAACTCGATCGCGCTGTGCCACGGCTGGAAGGCGAAGGTGGTGCTCCACATGTACCAGAAGTTCGTGGTGAAGAAGCGCTCGCCGAAGCAGTCGGTGATCCTCTTCCCGTCCAGCTTCTTCTCGGGCGTCACCAGGCACCTGGCCAGGTCCAGCCGGTCGTGTTCGGAGAACCCCATCGACCGTACGTCGGTGATCGTCCCGTCCGCGCCGACGAGACGGGCGGCGTCGTCCCAGCCGAAGTCCTCGTACGCGGCGAGGATGTCCTCGGTCACCGACACGAACGGGTCGTCGAGGGAGGGGATCCGGGACAGCAGGTCGTACGTGCAGCGGAACTCGGCCTCGAACATCCGCCCGCCACGCATGGTGTAACCCGTCTCCGGTGTCCCGCCCGCGTCCAGGCTGCCGCCCGTCAGCCGGTGCTCCTCGAAGAGGTGGATGTCGCTCCCGTCGAACCCGCCCTCACGGATCAGGTACACCGCCGCGGCCATCGCCGCGATACCGCTGCCCACCAGATACGCCTTCGCCATCACACATCTCCTCGCTGCTCTCGCCCCGTGATCGGGAACCCCGGACTCCAGGGTTTCCCGTGCCCCTGACCGACGTCAGTGGGCCGCCTGGCACCAGCGCCCGGACCGACCGGCCCCGGCCGGCTCGGGTCCCGGTGACAGGAGTCCGGGTGGGGACGGCTCGGAGCCGAGACGCCGTCGGCGGCCCCGGCCCGGGTCACGCGCCGACCTTGTACTCAAGACGGCCCCCGCCCTGGACCTGGTCATGGCTCAGGAGCCCCTGGCCCGAGAGCGGTTCGTCTCTGGATCGTCGCGTGGGACCGAACTCGCCCACCGTCGCTCGGCGTTGTCCGGCAGGCCCGGACCTGTACGGCGAAGTCGACCGCACAGGTTCGCCGATGGAACGAGCGGAGTGCATGTCGGGGCGGCGCCGTGTGTCCAGTGGTTCTGCCACCCGGACGGAGGTCCGGCAACGGGCCGGGCTCCGTCGTCGACACCCTGCTGTGGTACACCGGCGCCGTGACCGTCATAGCACCCTGCGGCTACCGCACGGCCATCAGCGGGACGGGGCCGTGGTTCGTCCGAAGCTCCGGCCTCGGGCCGGAGCCAAGGCCGGCCCGGACTCCCTTCCTTCGGGTCAGGAACCCGGGCCGGCCGACGCGCCCTTCCGCCCCACGCGGACGGCTCAGCCTGTCTCCGCTCCCCCCGTCAGCTCGGTCCCGATGCGCGCCGCCCACTCCTCGATCGCGGTGAAGTCCCGGAAGTCCCCGCCCTTGCCGTTGCAGAGGATCATCCCGGCGACCCATCCCTTGGCGCCCTCCTCCAGGCAGCCTCCGAAGGTGACATGGTCCTCGGCCCCGAGGCGGGCCATGGCCTTCTTCACCCCGGGTACGGGCGGGATGTCCCGCTCCGACGCCGAGGCGTCGAGCGGGCCGCTGCTGAAGAGCCACAACGGCCGCTCGGCCAGCTCACGGTGGTGACGGCGGAGGAAGCGGCGGGCGTGCTTGTGCCAACGCCCGGCGTAGAGCCCGCCGCCGACGACCACCGCGTCGTACGACGTCACGCTCGCGACGGACCGGGCGGGCCGTGCCTCGACGGTCAGCCCGTCCTTGCGCAGAACGTCGGCGATGGCTTCGGCGATCCGCGCGGTGGATCCGTTCGTCGTTCCGTAGGTGACCAACACGCTGCCGGGCATGGCGGTCCACCTCCTTTCACAGCTTGCGGAGCCAGTCGTCGGCGATGCCGTGCACTGCCGGCTCGCCGGGCTGGAGGCGCGAGTCGTCGACGTGGTAGCCGAGCTTGTCGACGACGGCGACCACGCCGTCGATCTGACGGGTCATGGAGACGGCGATCTCCGCCTCGCTCCTGCGCTCCGTGTGGCCGTCGAGCGTGACCACGCCCTCGGCGACGGAGACGTCGACGGTCCGGGGTGCCAGCCACAGCGCACGCTCCAGCACCTCGCGGACGACCACGTCGCGGATCTCCCGGTCGGGTCGCAGGAAGACCTGGAGCAGATCGCGCCGGGTGACGATGCCGACGAGCCGGTTCTCCTCGTCCAGGACGGGCAGCCGTTCCACCCGGTGCCGCGCCATGCTCCGGGCGGCCTCGACGATGGTGTCGTCGGCGAGTGCGGTCACCGGCGGTTCGGTCATCAGCTGTCCCGCGGTGCGAGCCTTCGCCTTCGTGGCCCGGCTCCTGGCGCCGCGCGTCAGGTCGGTCAGCCGGAAGCGGCGCTTCGGCCGGTAGGGGTCGGGGGTCTCGGCCTGCCGGACCATCAGGTCGGTCTCCGAGAGGACGCCGATGACGTTGTCGTCCTCGTCGACCACCGGCAGCCCGCTGATCCGGTGGTCGGCCAGCAGCCGTGCCACTTCCTTGAACGGGGTGCCGTACTCGGCCCGGACCACATCGGTGGTCATCACCGAGCTCACCTTGTCGTGCCTCATGTCCGTAATCCCTCCTCAGCGGAGCCGGCGCAGATAGGGATCCTGAGGCCGGCGGGGCAGTAGCCGTACGCGCGCATCGAGCACAAAGACCCCGCCCGGTGTCGCGAGAACGGGGTTGAAGTCGGCCTCGGCCAGCTGCGGCAGGTCGCTCGCCATGCGGGACAGCCGCAGGAGCAGCTGCTCCAGGCCTTCGAGGTCGATGGGGCCGCTGCCACGCGCGCCGAACAGGAGCGGGGCGCAGCGCGGCGCGGTGATCAGGTCGTGCACGTCCTGGTCGGTGAGCGGGGCGAGTCGGGCGGCGTGGTCGGCCAGTATCTCGGTCGCCGTTCCGCCGAGCCCGAAGAGGACCAGCGGGCCGAAGACCTCGTCCTGGACGACGCCCGCGAACAGCTCTGTGCCGCGTGCGGCGAGGGGCTGTACGAGCACTCCGGTGAGCAGTCCTTCGAACCGGGCCTCGAAGTCCCGGAAGGCGGCGCGTACTTGCGTGTCGCCGCGCAGGTCGAGGTGGACGGCGTGCTGCTCGCTCTTGTGCACCAGCCCCGGCCAGTGGGCCTTCATGACCACCCGGCCGTCGGCGCCGCGCAGTCGCTCGGCGGCGGCCGAAGCCTCGTCCTCGGTCTCGGCCCAGGCCCAGGGAAGCTGGGGGACGCCGTAGCAGCCGAGGAGTTCGGCGCAGGTGCGCGGGTCGAGCCAGCCGCCGTCCGGGTGTGCCGCCAGGAAGGCCTCGGCGACCGCGTGGGCGCGTGCGGTCTCGACTCCTTCGAGGTCCGGGAACGTGCCGACCGGGCGGCTCAGCCACTCCGCACGGCGGGCGGCATGGGCCAGGGCCCGCGCCGCCGCCTGGGGTTCGGCGTACGAGGGGATCGCGCCGCCTCCGTCGGCGGGCAGCAGCTTGACCGGCAGGTCCTGCTCCAGGCGTACGACCACGGCGGTCCGGGTGCGGATTCCGGGACCATGGGTGAGGGCCCGGACGAGGTCGTCGCCCGTCGCGGCGGCGACCGCGGTGGGGACGAGCGCCAGCACGACGGCGTCGATGCCGGGACACCGCATGATCCGGTCCACGCACGCTCCGAGCTGCTCCTCCGTGACCGCGGCGCTGGCATCGACGGGATTGCCCACCGCGGCGCCCTCGGGCAGTACCGCGAGCAGGTCGTCGACCGTCTCGGCAGTGAACGGTGGGATGGCCAGCCCCGCCTCCGTGCAGGCGTCGGCGGCGAGCACACCCGCGCCGCCGGCGTTGGTGACGATCGCGACCCGGCTGCCCGCCGGGAGCGGCTGGGAGTGCAGCAGGGCGGCGGCTTCCATGAGTTCGGCGACCGAGCGGGTGGCGGTGATGCCGGCCTGGGTGAACAGGGCCTGCCGGGTCATCGTCCGGGTGGCGGCGGCCGCGGTGTGCGAGGCAGCGGCACGGCGGCCCGCGTCGGTGCGCCCGGCGTCCACGGTGAGGACGGGCATACGACGGGTCACGCGCCGCGCCGTGCGGGAGAAGGCCCGGGGGTTGCCGAAGGACTCCAGGTGCAGCAGAGCGAGGTCGGTGCGGCCGTCGCTCTCCCACCACTGGAGCATGTCGTTGCCGCTGACGTCGTACTTGTCGCCGAGGGAGGCGAAGGAGGAGACGCCGACGCCCAGGCGGGACAGGCCGTCGAGCAGGGCGATGCCCACCCCGCCGGACTGCACGGCGACTCCGGCCGTGCCGGGGCGCGGGTGATCGACGGCGAAGGTCGCGTCGAGGGAGACTGCGGGGTCGGTGTTGGAGACGCCGAGGCAGTTGGGACCGACGAGCCGCAGGCCGTACTCGCGGCACGCCGCCACCAGCGCCTCCGCCTGCGCGCTGTCGAGGCCCGCGGAGACGACGAGCAGGGCCCGCACGCCGGCCTTCCCGCACTCCTCGGCCGTGGCCGGGATCGCTGCGGACGGCACCGCGACGACCACCAGGTCGGGGGTCTTCGGCAGGGCACTGACCGACGGGTAGGACGGGACGCCGAGGATCGAGCCGGCACGGGGGTTCACCGCGAAGAGCCGCCCGGTGTAACCGCCCGTGTGCAGGTGGTGCAGGACGGCCCGGCCCACCGACCCGGGTTTGCGCCCCGCGCCGACGACGGCGACGGTGCCCGGCCGCAGCAGGGTTTTCATGCTGGCGATGTTGGCGGCCCCGCCGCGTGCCTCGACAGCGGAGAGATAAGTGTCGGTCTCGTCGAGTTCGACGGTGCAGCGCACCTCCGGACCGTCGAAGCGGCGGGAGGTGCGCAGGCCGAGGTCGGCGAAGAGCTGGAGGACCTCGTGGTTCTCGCTGAGCGCGTCCGCCGTGAACGAGGTGATGCCCTCCGCCCGGGCTGCCGAGACCAGGTGCTCGACGAGGAGGGTGCCGACGCCGCGATGGTGCAGTCCGTCGGCGACCGCGATGGAGATCTCGGCCGATGTCGCGTCCTCACCCGTCTCGTACTCGGCCAGGCCGATGACCTGTCCCTGTGTCTCGGCCAGCAGGGCTCGGTACCCGGGGTGTGGCGGCGCGCAGGCCCGCTCGGCCGCCATCTGTGCGGAGCGCCGGCTCGCCGCGAAGAACCGCAGCCTCAGGTTCTCCGGGGACATCTCCTCGTACAGTCCCTGCAGCTGATCGTGGTCGGCCCGCGCCACCCCCCGGATGCACACGGTGGTGCCGTCCATGAGCAGGGCGTGGACCATGGGGAGGCTGGACGGGTCGGTCATGGCGGTCCTCCAAGGCTTTCGACACGTTGAGCATCCGGCGGATCGGGGGCCGATCCCATGGGCTGTCCGGGCGTGACCCAGGGCCGGTCGGCCCTAAGTCCGCCCGGGAGGGTTGTCGAAGGATGCTCGTGCTCCGAGGCCCGCGGGGCGGGTAGTCCGCGACGGCGCGGCATACGGCAGCACGCTTCCCCAGCGCCTTTCTCACAGGTCCGGGCCTTCCCCGTGGCCCCGCTGTCACGGTCCGGGCCGGCGATCCGCACACCGCACCACGTCCCGTGCCCGGTCGCCGTCGTCCCGGGCTGCTGACGTGCGGCCCGGTCGGCGCCCGCGGCAGTTCGGGCCGTTCGTCCCCTTACCCTCGGTCACGCGCAAGGCTGAGATGGAGACAGGCACGGTCCGAAGCTACTGGGCACGCGACTGGGGAACGTCATGAAACGCGTCATCACCGTCCCGGGAAAGCAGCTGCGTCGGCTGTTCGCCGCGGTGTCCCTGCCCCCGAAGATCGAACCAGCCCTCCTCGTCGTCACGGCCGCCGCGCTGGCGGCCGGGGTCGTCGCCTGGTTCCTCGGCGCTCCCGAGGTCGCCGACCTGTGCTGGGGCCTCGGCACGGTCGTGGCCGTCGTGCCCGCGGTGGGCTGGGTGCTGGCGGCGCTGCGGAGCGGTCACGCGGGTGTGGACCTGATCGCGGTGCTGGCGCTCGGCGGCACCCTGGCGGTCGGTGAGTACCTGGCCGGTGCCCTGATCTCGCTGATGCTCGCCACCGGCCGCACCCTGGAGGCCGCGGCCCAGCGGCGGGCCTCCCACGACCTGCGCGCGCTGCTGGAGCACGCGCCCCGCACCGCCCGGCGCCGCACCGGATCCGAGGTGCGCACGGTGCCGCTCGCCGAGGTGGCCGTCGGTGACCTGCTCGTCGTCGGTCCGGGCGAGGTCGTCCCCGTCGACGGACGCGTGGCCGGCGCCACGGCCGTCCTCGACGAATCGGTGCTCACCGGAGAATCCCTGACCGTGGAGCGTGCTCCGGGCCGGTCGGTGCGCAGCGGCGTCGTCAACGCGGGCAGTGCGTTCGAACTGCGTGCCTCGGCCACCGAGCAGGACAGCACGTACGCCGAGATCGTGCGGCTCGCCCGGCAGGCCGGAGCTCAGTCCGCTCCCGTCGTCCGCCTGGCCGACCGGTACGCGGCCTGGTTCCTGCCGCTGTCGGTGGCGGCGGCCGGGCTGGCCTGGCTGGTCAGCGGTGACGCGGTGCGGGCGGTGGCGGTGCTGGTGGTCGCCACGCCGTGCCCGCTGCTGCTCGCGGCCCCCGTGGCGATCGTCTCCGGGTTGTCGCGGGCCTCCCGCCTCGGCGTGGTGATCCGTGACGGCGGGGCGCTGGAGAGCCTGGGCCGGGCCCGGACCCTGATGCTCGACAAGACCGGCACCCTCACCACCGGTCACCCGCGCGCCCTCGACGTGACCGCCGCCCCGGGGTGGAAGCCGGCCGACGTGCTGCGGCTGGCCGCCTCGCTCGACCAGTACTCCCCGCACGTCCTGGCACGGGCCATCGTGGACGCAGCCCGCGAGCGCGGGCTGGAGCTGTCCGTGCCCGTGGATGTGTCCGAGGAGCCCGGCCGGGGCGCCACCGGCACCGTCGAGGGGCACCGGACGACCGTCGGCCGCCTCGACACCCACGCCGAACAGGCGGCCTGGGCACGCTCGGTCGACAATCGCGCGCTCCTGGACGGGGCGGCCGTCGCCTGGCTCACCGTCGACGACCGCCCGGTGGGCGCGGTCCTCCTGCGTGACCCGCTGCGCCACGACGCGCCCCGCACCCTGCGCCGCCTGCGCGCGGCGGGCATCGACCGGCTCGTGATGCTCACCGGTGACCGCCCCGAGCCCGCCCGTGAGATCGCCGCCGTCCTCGGTCTCGACGGCGTACGCGCCGAACTCGATCCGGCCGGCAAGGTGGCGCAAGTGCGCGCCGAAGCCGACCGCGCGGTGACCGTGATGGTGGGTGACGGCGTCAACGACGCCCCGGCTCTGGCCGCCGCGGACATCGGCGTGGCCATGGGCGCCCACGGCTCCACCGCCTCCTCCGAGGCCGCCGACGTCGTCCTGACCACCGACCGCGTGGACCGCCTGGCCGACGCCGTCGGCATCGCCGTCCGCGCGCGGCGCATCGCCGTGCAGAGCGCGCTCGGCGGCATGGTGATGTCGCTCGCGGCCATGGTCGCGGCGGCTTTCGGCCTGCTCCCGCCCGCTGTGGGCGCCCTGCTCCAGGAGGGCATCGACGTCGTGGTCATCCTCAACGCGCTGCGCGCCCTGCGCGTCGACCACGCCGCGCAGCCCGCCCTTCAGCCCGCCACGGAAGCCCTCATCCACCGCTTCGCCGCCGAGCACGACGATCTGCAGGACGTCCTCGAAGCCGTTCGGGCCGCCGCCGACCGCCTCTCGGACACCCCCGGTCCCCAGGCCCTGGCGGCGGTGGGTGAGGTGCACCGGCTGCTCACCGAACAGCTGCTGCCACACGAGTACGCCGAGGAGCACCAGCTCTACCCGGCGCTCGCCCCCGCCCTGGGCGGTCCCGAGTCGACCGCCACCATGAGCCGCGCCCACGCCGAGATCGAACGGCTCGCCCGGCGCATCGCCACCCACCTCGCACTGGCCGACACCGGCGAGGGGCCGGCCCCGGAGCAGCTCGACGACCTACGCGCCAGCCTCTACGGACTCCACACCGTGCTGCGCCTCCACTTCACCCAGGAGGAGGAGAACTACTTCTCCCTCGCCCCGTGAGCGTGCTCCGCGGGACGAGGAGAGGGCGGCGCAGTGGGTCCAACGGCCCCATGAAGGGCCCGTGCGGTCCCTGTCCCCGCCGGGGCACGGGGAAGACGCTCGACTCGACGGCCGGGCCCGCCCGGTGCCTCGACGTCCAAAGGCAGGGAGCACGCCCATGACCGACCGTGAGCGGGCCACCGTCATGGCCTCGCCCCCCGGCCACCGCGACCACCCCGCAGGGGACAGCGGCCCGGCAGTCCTCGACTGCGCACATCTCGTCCGGCGGTTCGGCGACCGCACCGCCGTTGACGACGTGAGCCTGAGCATCGCTCCCGGCGAGACGTACGGCCTGCTCGGGCCGAACGGCGCCGGAAAGACCACGACGATCAGGATGGTCTGCGGGCTGCTGCGGCCGCACGCCGGAACGGTGCGGGTGGCCGGGCAGCCGGTGAGCACGGGCGCGGGACCCGCCAAGCGACTCATCGGCTTCGTACCGCAGGACGTTGCCCTCTATCCCGATCTCAGCGTCCGTGAGAACCTCCGCTTCTTCGGTCGGCTCTACCGGCTCCCGCGCCGGCAACGGGAGCGCCGCGTGGACGAGGTCCTGGACCTCATCGACCTGTCGGCCCGGGCCGGCGACCGCGTCGACTCACTGTCCGGCGGCATGCGCAGGCGCCTCAACATCGGGGCCGGGCTGGTGCACGCGCCGACACTGCTGGTGCTGGACGAGCCGACCGTGGGGGTCGACCCGCAGAGCCGCCACGCGATCCTGGAGAGTGTCCACCGCTTCGGCGAGGAGGGCATGGCGGTCCTGTACACCACGCACTACATGGAGGAGGCCGAGCGTCTCTGCGACCGGGTCGGCATCATCGACCGGGGCCGCCTCGTCGCCGAAGGGCGCCCCCGTGAGCTGGTGGCGCTGGTGGCCGAGCGCGACCGGGTACGGCTCACGGCCATCGGCGACCCGGCGGCGTACGCGGAGGCCTGCCGTCGGCTCGCACGGGTCGAGGGCGTGGCGTGTACCGGCGAGCGCGGCGATGTGGTCGAGGTGGTCGTCAGGGACGCCCGCAGTCTGCTGCCGCACCTGCTCGACCTCGCCCACGAGCAGGGCGTCGACATCAGGAGCGTCGAGATCGACGAGCCCGACCTCGAAGCGGTCTTCCTGCACCTGACCGGCACCGCGCTGAGGGAGTGAGCTGTCGTGCGTGTCGTTCTCGCCATAGCGGCCAAGGATCTGCGGCAGCGCCTGCGCGACCGGTCGGCCTGGGTGATCGTGTTCCTGGCCCCGGTGCTGATCTCCGGGCTGATGGCCATGGCGTTCGGCGGCGGCTCCGAGTTCCGTGCCGACATCGGGGTGGTGGACCTGGACCGCGGCGCGGCCGCCACCGGCCTGACCCGGGTGTTGAGGAGCCCGGAGCTCAAGGACACCGTGCGTCTGCGGTCGTACGACGACGAGGCGGGTGCCCGACGGGCCGTCGACGCGGGTCGCGTCCACGCCGCGATCGTCGTGCCCGAGGGCTTCACCGCGGCGCTGCGTGGCAGCGGTTCGTCGCCGGTCACGGTCCTGGACAGCGTCGACTTCGGGCTTCAGGCGCAGCTGGCGCGTGCCGTCACCGAGTCGTACGTCGCCCAGGTCAACGCCGATCGTCTGTCGGTCGCCACCGCCGTGGCCGCGGGCGCCCCGCAGGAGGACGTACCCGAACTCGCCGGCGAGGCGGCCCTGTTGCACCTGCCGGAGGAGGTACGGCCGGAGGGACTCGCCGACGACCCGCTGAAGGTCATCAGCTACTTCGGGCCGAGCATGGGCATGTTCTTCGTGCTGTTCACCGTCGGTTTCGGGGCACGCGGATACTTCGTCGAGCAGCAGCAGGGCACCCTCGACCGGATCGCGGCGGCCCCCGTCGGCAGGGGTGCCCTGCTGCTGGGCAAGTCGCTGTCCACGTTCGTCTACAGCCTGGCCGGGCTCGCCACCGTCACGGTCGTCTCGTGGCTGGCGTTCGGCGCCCGCTGGGCGGATCCGGTCGGGGTGGCCGCGCTGAGTGCGGGCATGGCGGTGGCCGTGGTGTCCCTCACCGCGCTGGTGATCTCACTCGCCCGGACCGAGAGGCAGGCCGAAGGGCTCGCGTCGATCGTGGTGTTCGCGCTCGCCCTGCTCGGCGGCAACTTCGTCTTCGCCTCCGGCACTGCGCTCATGCGGCGGTTGACGCTGTTCACCCCCAACGGCTGGGCCCTGCGCGGTTTCACCGACCTGGGCACCGGCGTGAGCGGCTGGGCGGCGGTCGGTATGCCGCTGCTCGGCATCGCCGCGTTCTCGGCGGGCGTCGCGATGGTGACCGTACTGCTCCTGCGGCTGAGGAGGACGACATGACCGCTCTCGCCGTGACCCGGGCCACGATGACGCGCACGCTCCGCGACCGGACGGCGCTGTTCTTCATGGTGCTGCTGCCGGTCGCGATCATCGTCGTCATCGGGGTCACCGTGAGCGGCTTCGACCAGTTCCGGGTCGGCCTCGTGCAGGCCGCTCAGGCAGGCCCTGTGGCCAGGGAGTTGGTGTCCGGTCTGGAGGACGCGCCCGGTCTGCGTACGCAGGCCTACGCGACCGCGTCGGACGCGAGCGCCGCTCTGCGCCGTGCCGAGCTGGACGCGGTCGTCCTGGTGCCGTCCGGTCTCGACGAGGCGGTGCGGGCCGGACGTTCCGTCACGGTGCGGGTGCTGGTGGAGCCGTCCGGGAGCGCCGGGCACGCGGCGGTCTCCTCGGTGTCGGCGGTCGTGGCCGACCACGCGGCGCGGTTGCAGGCCGCGCGCTTCGCCGCAGGTGAGACGGACGGAGGCTTCGACGAGACTCTGGCGCTGACCCGCCGCGTCGAGCGGGCGGCGTCCCCCGTCGCGGTACGCGCCGAGACCGTCGACGGCCGGAGCGACTACCTGCCGCTGGGCTACAGCTACAGCACCCCCACCATGCTGGTGCTGTTCGTCTTCATCAACGCCCTGGCGGGCGGCGCGGCCATCGTGCAGACCCGCAGGACGGGGGTGTACGCCCGCGCGCTCGCGGCACCCGTCTCCGCCCGCACCCTGGTGTTCGGCGAGACGGTCGCGTATGTGCTGCTGGCCCTGCTGCAGTCCCTGCTGATCGTGGGCATCGGCGCACTCGCCTTCGGCGTGGCCTGGGGCGACCCGCTCGCCGCCGGGGTCCTGATCACCGTATGGGCGCTGGTCGGGACGGGAAGCGGGCTGCTGGCCGGCGCGCTGTTCCGCACCCCGGAACAGGTGCATGCCGTCGGCCCGGCGCTCGGCACCGGGCTCGGCATGCTCGGCGGCTGCATGTGGCCCCTGGCCCTGGTGCCCGACTGGCTCAGCACGGCAGGGCACGCGGTGCCGCACGCCTGGGCCGTCGACGCCTGGACCACGCTGCTGTCCAAGGACGGCGATCTGCCCGCGATCCTCCGGCACCTCGTCGTCCTCACGGCGTTCGCGACGGTGCTCCTCGCCCTCGCCTCCTTCGCCCTGCGGCGCCGGCTGACGACGGGTCGCGGCTGACACCCGACACGCAGGAGGAGGCACGAACATGCCCGAGACCGCGCCACAGACCGCCCCCCCTGTCGCCGGGTGCGCAAGCGCACCGGATCGAGGTCTCTCATGTGGACGGCGACGCGTACGCCGTCGAGATCCGCGGTCACCGGTTGCCGGTCGACCGGCCCGAGGAGGCCGGTGGCCAGGACACCGCACCGACGCCCACCGAGCTGTTCGCGGCGTCCCTGGCCACCTGCGTCGCCTTCCACTGCGGCCGCTAGCCGCGGCCGCTACCTGCGGCGCCACGGCCTGGAGCGGGCCGGACTCCGGGTCCGTGCGGAGTTCACCATGGCCGCCGACCGCCCCGCCCTCGTCGCCCGCGTCGCGTCCGTCCACGTCACGGTCGCTCCGCCGCCCGGACCGACGGAGCGGCGCCGCGCGGCTCTGCTCTCCGTCGCCTCGCACCGCACCGTCCGCAACACGCTCCACCGGCCACCGGAGGTCGCCGCCGAGCCGGCCGTGACCTCGTCGCCGACTTCGGCGCGTCCGCGGCTTCGTTCTCCGTAGCGGCTTCTCGTCGTGGTCAGCGGGAAACGCCCACGGACCGGGTGGCGCCCGCCGTGAGGACCTCCAACGCCGGGCGCCGTGGAACCGGACAGGTGGACAGCGCGGAGCCGAGGCGCAGGATCATCTGCGGGAACTCTCCCGCGGTGAGGGTCTCACGTACGCGTGTCCGCAGGCGTGGGAGTTCGAGGGGCTGGGTGTGGAAGGCCGCCATGACGTGGCGGGTGGCGGCGTGCAGCAGGATCCGTTCGAGGGCCTGTCCGGCCCGGAGCCAGTCCGGCGGGTCGTCGCGCTCCGTGCTGAGCACGACGATCAGCCCGGTCCGCGCGGACCAGCGCCGCGCAGGGGAGGGGAGCGTTCTGGGCACTGCCTGCGAAGTCCCGTCCTGGCAGGAGGGTGCGGTCCGGGTGGGCGACGGACGCGTAGGCGGGCACTCCGTCGTACCCGGGCCGACGGGCCGGCCCGGCCCACCGGGCTTGTTCGGCGAGGTGTCCGGGATCGGTTCGATGCACGCCCTCGACGGCCCGGACGAGTTCGGCGAGGTGAAGTCGATCGTGGGCGATGTCCATGACGTGCAGCGTGGCTCCTTCGGCGGAGGCGTCCTCACGCAACGCGTCGATCAGCGGCACCGGAACAGGATCGGTGCGGAACGGTCCACGGACGGTGTGCCGTCGGCTCAGGGCACCGTACATGCGCTCTTCGTCGAGTGTGGACGGCCCGTACGCCCCCCAGCCCACACGAGCGAGGAACGCCGGGCTCCCCGGGTGCGGAAAGGGCTGGACGACAGGGTGGAAACCGAGGTGCCGCATCGCGAGGCGGATGTTGAACAGGGAGGCACCACAGCTGATGACCATCTCCCTGCCGCACGGATCGGTGCGGAGGAGGCGTCGGGTGACGTCCGCGTGCACCTCGATGCCGCGGTCCCTGCCCTCCTCGACGGACAGCCACGGCTGTGTGTTGTGCACGGAGGGCGCGGTCACGGCGGCGCGGACGAGGTAGTCGGCCGCGTGGCTCGGGCGCGCGGGGACATCAGCCATGCGGGGTGCCGCCCTTTCTGAGCTCTGGACCGGCGCCGAGGACAGGCGCAGGCTGAGAGGAAGGGATGTCGCCGTGAGGTCCGCGACGCCCCTCCGGGGCCTGTCGGCCCTACGCCCGGCGCGCAGGAGTGATCACGATGGAAACCAGGCAAGCCAAGGAGTGGACCGTGCGGATCCACATCACCGAAGAGGGTGACGAGACCCGCGCTCGCGCCGTGCTGACCACCGAGGCCACGTCGACGGTCACCGGCAGGGGCGTGGCCCGGCGCAACCCGGTCGACCGCCCCATCCCGGAGATCGGCGACGAACTCGCGGCCAGCCGCGCCCTGGATGATCTCGCCATCCGGCTGCACGACGTCGCCTCCGACGACATCGTGCAGCTCACCGGCCCGGTGCGAACCTGACGGGCGGGTCCGCGGCCTCTCATCCATGCGGTACGACAGCCACGGGGCAGCCGACGTGATGGATGGCCGCGTGGGTCACGGGACCCGTGCGGGGGCCCACCGGACGCTCGGTCAGACGGTGGCCGACGACCAGCAGACCCGCCCCGGAGGCGGCGCGGAGCAGCGCGGTCGACGCCTTGTCCTTCGGCACGCATTCCACGACCTCTACGTCGGGGTACTTGTCCCGCCACACCTGGAGCAGTGCGGACAGGAACCCCTGCCACTCCTCTCCACGCTGCGGTTCGTCCACCAGGGCGATGTCCCCCGGTCCCAGGCTGATGGCGGACGGCGACTGCCAGGCGTACACCACTCGCAGCCGGGCCCGGCGCAGCCGAGCCGCCTCGAAGGCGAACTCGATCACCTCGTCGCAGGGATCACCGAGGTCCAGGCCGAGCACCACGTCCCGGTAGCCGGTGTGGAGGGAAGCACTGCCGTCGTCCGCCGACAGGTGTTCGTCTCCGGCCTCCTCCCCGGCCCGTACGAGAACGACGGGACGTTTCGCCTTCGCCACGACGCCCAGCGCGACCGAGCCGACCAGGAATCCGGTGAAGCCGCTGAGCCCACGCGAGCCCAGCACCAGCAGCTCGGCCCGGTCCGCCGCGGCGAGGAGAGCCGGTGTCGCGGGCCCCTCCGTCTGCTCGTCGTACACGAGTACGCCGGGGCATGTGGCTCGGACGCGCTCCTCCGCCTGACGCAAGCAGCGCCGGGCCAGGTGTCGTTGGACGGCGTTGACCGATTCGCCCTCTCCCTGACGCGGATGCCAGTTCCACACGTGCACCAGCCGCAGGGGGCACTCGCGCCGTAAGGCTTCGCGCGCCGCCCAGTCGGCCGCGGCCAGACTCTCGGCGGATCCGTCGACTCCGGCGATCACAGGCAGAAGCATGACTCGCACCTCCCACACTAGGTCTGCTCCTCCTGACCAGCGTCGCCCTTCGACAACCCGGCGGGGAGGGGCTACCAGGCCCTCCCCCGGACCATCCGGCCCAGTGTCCGCCGCCCACGAGGACGCACCGACCTGGACCACGGTGCAACAGACCGCGGGCAGGGTCGAGTTGTCGGTTCATTTGGGAAGCACCAGCCGACATGTCTCCCCCGGCCGGACGCGGACCGCGCGATCGGGCAGCCGTACGTCGATCGGGTCGCGGTCGGACGACGGCGGTCGCCTCACCGGACGGGCGGCAGAAGGGACGGTTCGGCCCTCGACGGGACGTTCGGCCCATGCCGTTCCTCTCGTGGGAGGGCGTGGACGGTCACGCGTCCCGAGTGAGGGAGCGGGGACGCGGGCCGACGCCGCAGACGGACGCGATGACGGGAGAGGCGGGAGAGCCCCTGCCCGGTCCTGCGCACAGGCGTCGAGGGCCTTTCGGCCCGGCTGCCTGCCCACTCAGCCCCATGTGCCGGAGAGGTCCCGCGGCAGACGCTGGAGGCTAGGCCCAAAGGAGGCGCTCCCGGGCGACACCCGACAGCCTCGGCGCACGCGGAGATGAGCCGACGATCGGCTCCCGGCATCCGCAGGACCCGGCGTTGCGACCGGGCAGACGAAAGGAAGACAGCCATGATTCCCCTCATCCTGATCGCCGCGGCCGTGCTGGGGGCCTGCCTGGTGTTCGGTTACAGCTCGTTCGTCGTCGGCTTCGTCCTGATGGCCGCCGGTGTCCTCGGCCTCATCATGTTCATGGCGACGCCCGGCGCGGTCCGGCGGCCCGGTGAGCGGGAGGTGGTCCTGGAGGAGCGGCACTACATCGGCGACCACGAGGACCACCGCCACTACCGCTGACGATCGGCACCCGCATCCGAAGGGAGGGGCCGCCATGAGCACGGAAGCCGTACGCCCCGTGCACCCCGCCCGGGTGACCGCGGTCCGCGACGCACAACTGTCCCGCAGGCTGTGGCTGGTGAAGTGGCTGCTCGCCCTGCCCCACTACCTGGTCCTGGGCTTCCTCCTGGGCGGCGTCAGCGTGTCCTGGGGCGCGTGCGGGCTCATCGGCCTGCTGACGCTGTTCGCCGGGGTCGCCCTGGCGGCCACCGGACGCTGCCCGCGCGGGGTCTTCGACCTGGTGACCGGGCTCAACCGCTGGGTGCTGAGGGTGGCCGCCCACGCGGCCCTCCACACCGACGCCCACCCGCCGTTCCGGCTCGACCAGGGCGGCACGGAACCGGAGGCGCGGCCATGACCACGGCGCTCGTCGCCACGTTCCTCTTCCTGCACGGCCTCGTCCATCTGCAGGTGTGGCTCGCGCGGACGGGCGGCGACGAACCCTTCGACCCCGGGCGCTCCTGGGTACTCGCGGCGGCGGGCCTACCGCAGGCCCGCTTCATGAGGGTGACGGCTGTCGGCCTCGCGTCGGTCACGGCCACCCTGTATGTCATCGCCGGGTCGGCCACGGCGGCACAGAGCGGCGGCCTGGCGACCGCCGCAGTCCTCGCGGCAGCCGTCGAGCTGGTGCTCAAGGCCCACTGGTTCAACCCCTGGTTGTCGCTCGGCGTACTGCTCGACGTCGGCGTCATCACCGCCGTACTGACGAACTGGCCGGCATCACTGTACTGAGCCATCGGGGAACAAGGGGACACCCAGGGAGGAAGCGATGTCGGAACTCATCGCCGGAAACAGGATCGTTGTGGGCGTCGACGGCTCCGAGGCGTCGACGGCCGCTCTGCGCTGGGCCACCGAACAGGCCCCCGCGCTGCGCGCGGAGGTCGTCGCCGTACACGCCTGGGAACCGGCCGGGCCCGGACTCGCCCCCTACGCACCCGTCTCCGCGCACCCGCCGGTCGCGGAGCAGCGCGACCGGGCCGCGGAACTCCTCGCCTCGACGGTGCGAGAGGTCTTCGGCCCACGAGTCGACCGTGCCTGCCGCGCCGTCCTGGTGGAGGGGCCGCCCGCGCGGGTGCTGCTCCAGCAGGCGCACGGCGCCCTGCTCCTGGCCGTGGGGCGCGATGTCCACGGCCGGGATGGGCTGCCCCCGATGGGAGCGGTCGGCCGCGCGTGCCTGCGGCACGCGACGGTCCCCATGGTCGCGGTGCCCGCCACCGCTGTCCCGCCCGCGTCGCCGCTCCGGGCCGTCGGGATGTCTGCTCCTCTGCGGAGCGGCGCCGCGTAGAAGGAAAGAGAGGAGGAAAAGGGGGACGCGCGATCGTGGAACGACCGCCGTATGCTCCGCCGTACGGCGTCGCCGTCTGCCCCGGGCGTACCCGTTCGGGCCCGACTGCCGTGTTCCATGCGGCGGCCTGGCTCAGCCTCGTCCGTCCGAGCCGAGTCCCCCGCCGTCGTCGGCGTCGTCGGACGAGCGCAGTACCTCGGCGGTCTCGACAACACGGCGGAGATCCGCCACGAAGCGGGCGGCGGGCGCGCCGTCGGTCACGTTGTGGTCGAAGGTGACGGTGAGGTCCAACACCTCGCGGACCCCGACGCGCCCGTCGACGACGCGGGGCTGCTCGGTCAGCCCGCCGACGACGACTTGTAGGGGGAACAGGGAGGGAGAGGCGATCCCGAACCCCCCGCCGGCGCCGAACATGCCGACCGCCGTGACGGCGACGGTCCCGGTGGTCTGCCGCAACCGTACGGACCTGGCCAGCAACGCGTACATCGCCGGCAGCAGGCCGGGCAGTCGGGTCAGGATGCTGCCGTATCGGTCGAGGATCCGCCCCGGGCCGGTTACCGTGGGGTCGGCCTTGACGGCCCGCAGCTCTGCCGTGAGGTCGGGGACGTCGCGTACGTCGGCGTCGCGCAGGACGTGCGGCAGGGCGAAGGGGCCCTGCGCGGTGTCCACCTCCACCATCGTCCCCACGTCGACGTGATGATGTCGGACGAGGCGGCCACGCCAGTCCCGATAGGCGTGGACGTGCGGATGTGCCGCCGCGACCCTGGCGACGGAGGCCGCCACGAACGCGGTGAGTGACACCGGCCGGTGCGACGCGGCGAGCAGCTCCCGCGCTGTCGTCACGTCGAGTTCGACGAGACAGTGCATGGCCGCCATGCGTCGCCCGGCCCGCTGGGCGGCGACCACCAGCCTTCTCTCGGCCGGGAAGGAGCCGACGTCGATGCGGCGTGGTCGGTCCCCGGTACCTGTCGATGTCATACGGCCATGCTTTCCTCAGCAACGGATGGATGTACCGTCACCGGACGTGGCGTGATCCGTCGTGTCCGAACGGAACGGCACCGGTGGCTGCACCCTGCGCACACGCCGCCTCAGCAGGCGGACCGCCCACGCGTCGAACACCGCGGTGAGGACGCAGGTCACTCCCATGGCCACCACCAGCAGCACGGCGAACCGCTCCCAGAACTCCGGTGTGAGACTCGTACCCATGGCCCTCACTCCCCTCAAGGTGGATTTGTTTCCCTGATGCTCAGTCAACTCCGGTACCGGTCACGGCGCATGAGCCGACCGGCCCCGGCCTCGGGGCCGGTCGGGGCAGGACCGCCCGCGCCCCGCACACATACCGAGGGCCGGGTGGAAACGCCACGTCACCGGACCGGTAGGCGCTCCCGAAGCGCACTGAACGCGGTCGTCACGATCCGCTCCCGGAGGCCGCGGCGCGGCAGCTGTGGCAGGTAGCCGATGTCGTCGTCACGCGCCCGGCCGCCGACAGCGCAATCCGTGAGCACGCTGCCGCGCACCGGGGCCGAACGACCCCTTCCCCAGGACCGGACGACCCGTGGCGCCCCGCCCGGTGCGCGCCCACGATGGGACCAGTGGCCCCCACGGCATTGTGGAGGGGAACGATGGCAGACAGCGCGAGAACGGCGGCCCTGGACGGGAACGGACCCCGCGTCCGTCCGCCTCGTGCCGCGCACCACGCGGAACCGGGGCGTCGTCGACGGCGACCCGGTCCGTGCGTCTCCCGCGCCACCCATGTGCCGGACCTCGGTTTCGAACGCACCTGACCCGCCAAAGGAGGACGCCATGTTCGGCCGCCCGCGCGTCGTGAGCGATGTGATGACGCATACCGTCGTCGCCGTCGGCCGCGATGCCCAGTTCAAGGAGATCGTGGAGCTCATGGGGCAGTGGAAGGTCAGCGCCCTGCCCGTGCTGGAGGGCGAGGGCCGGGTGATCGGCGTCGTCTCCGAGGCCGATCTGCTGCCGAAGGAGGAGTTCCGCGACAGCGACCCCGACCGGTTCACCCAGATGCGTCGCCTGGACGACCTGGCCAAGGCCGGTGGGCTGACGGCGGGGGAGCTGATGAATGCACCGGCCGTCACCGTCCACGCCGACGCCACCATCGCCGAGGCCGCACGCATCATGGCCCTGCGCAAGGTCAAGCGGCTGCCCGTCGTCAACGAAGTGGGCATGCTCGAAGGCGTCGTCAGCCGAGCGGACCTGCTGAAGGTCTTCCTGCGGACCGACGACGACATCGCCGAGGAGGTCCGCCACGAAGTCGTCACACGCCTGTTCCCAACCCCGGTCGAGCCCGTCCGGGTGCGGGTCTCCGAGGGCGTCGTCACGCTCACCGGACGGATCAGGGACACCTCACTGGTGCCGGTGGCCGCCCGCCTCGTGCGCGCCGTCGAAGGCGTGGTCGACGTCGAGTGCGACCTCACCGCCGGAGCACCTCGGAGTGACCCGAGGTGACGTACCCCGCCGCCCCGTGCCGCGACCCGGTGCTCGCCGGGCGTCTGCCGGACGCGTGGCGCGGCACGGCGGCCGGCCCTGGCGGACCTGGGATGCGCACCGCCGACATCGTCGGCGGCGGACGGGAGGCTCGTCCGCCGCCGACGGGCTCGCTCCGAGGGGCAGAACGCGGCCCGCGCCGGAGAGGTCGTCGGGGAGTGTCCGATCGGCCGGGTACCGCGTCTGCCGGCGGTCGGACGTACGGGTGCGCGGCCGGTACGGCACCCGGCCGCGCACCGTGGTGCGGCTGTTCAGCCGTGCCGCACCGGGATGGTCCTGGCACCCGTCTCCTCCTCCGGGACCGGGACCGTGACTGTCAGGACGCCGTCCTTGTACTCCGCGGTCGCCTCGTCACCCCTCGCTCCGGCGGGCAGCCGGACGGAGCGGGCGAAGGTGCCGTAGCGAAATTCCGTACGGTGCTTCTCCGTGGTCTCCTCACCGCGCTCGGCCCGCAGGGTCAGAACGCTTTCCTCCACGGTGATCTCGACGTCCTTCGCGGGGTCGATGCCCGGAAGTTCGGCGCGCAGCACATACGTTCCGTCCGCCAGATGCTCTTCGACACGGATGCCGTGCAGCCCGGGAACCATGTGCGCGCCGGGGAACCCGGACTCGGCCCAGCCGAACAGGTCGGGCAACGCCGGCCAGCCGTGCAACCGCTCGATCACGCCGTTCATGTTCTCCCTCCTCTGCTTCCTTCCTCACTTCCTCACTCCAGCGTGGCGCGCCCGACCGGGACACGCGTGGGCCGACCGGGTCCCGTACGGGGCCGGTCGGCCTCTGTCAGCCGGTCAGCCTCTTCCGCCACTGCGGACCGACCTGCTTCCACTCCGTCTCCCACTCCCCCATGCGCCGACGTTCCAGATGCCGGCGGACCAGCCACCCGCACAGCAGCGCTCCGGCTCCGACGCCGGTCCCGGCCAGCACACCAGCGAACGCCGACTCCAGCATCGCCTCGGTGCCCGTGGCGGGCTCGGAGACCAGCTTGCCCGTTCCGTCCGTCCACACGGTGGCCGTGGTGCCCGCCTTGCCGCCCGGCTCGACCCGCGCCCGGCCCGTGTGGGTGGCACCGTCGGCGGACGTCCAGCTCACCTTCGCCCACACCAGGTCACCGCCGGTTCCGGACGTCGTCACACCCGGGGTCTTCGGCGCGTCCTCGGTGAGCACGGCCGACACGGTGTGCGCCTCCGCACTCCGTGAGGCGATGCTGTCCTCTGCCGACCTCAGCGCCCACTGGCCGGCGGCAGAGCCGCCCAGGAGGGCGAGAGTCCAGATGCCGAGGACGATCCACGCCTCCACGGAGTCGCTGTGGCGCCGCAGTGGATTGCGCCGCCATCGCCAGAGCCACACCCTCGTCGCCTTCGTACGCCGCGTCCGCGCCATCGGTGGACACCCCCTCACCAGTACCGCTGTCGATGCCTGACACCTGTCGCAAGAAAAGTCCCACCTCCCCTGGGCCCCGGGCAGAGGCCGACCAGGCACGCCTTCCGGGACGTTCGGGCCCGGTTCCGGATGCCGCGACGGGCCGTTCGGTCCCACGCGAGCACAGGAGCACAGGAGCACAGGAGCACGCAGGGAAAACCGGTCGGGGCCGGGAGCCCGGTTCATGACGGCTCGCGCCCTCGGGAGGGCTGTGGGCCGTCCTCACCGTCCGGGAGATCCGGGTCGAGATCCGTCGAGGCCCGGATGACGGCGTGGGCCCATGAGCGCGCAGTCCACGTCCACCACGCCCTCCACGGCACGTACCAGGCGTACGGCGACGGGCACGAGAGCGGTGTCCCCGATGTGGCCGGTGAGCGTGACGATTCCGTCCCGCACCCCCACCCGCACCGGTTCGACCGGATCGGGGAACAGGAAGGCCACGACCTCGCGGCGGATCTCCTCGGCGATGTCATCGTCCCCCCGCAGGAACACCTTGAGCAGGTCGGAGCGGCTGACGATGCCTTCCAGCACGCCCTGGTCATCCACGACCGGCAGTCGCTTGACCCTGCGCCGGGCCATGATGCGCGCGGCCTGTGCCAAGGTCGCGTCCGCCTGGACGGTCACGGCCGGAGCGGTCATCAACTGCTCGGCCGTCACCGCGCCGGCCTTGGTGAGATCGGACAGGCGCCGCAGCTGTGTGATGGGGCTCCCCCCGGTCGAGCGAAGCCGAGACCGGGGGAGGTCCGGGTCTCCGTCGCGGAACGCCTCCTTCGGCAACAGGTCGGCCTCGGAGACGACACCGGCGACCCGGTTCCCGCCGTCCAGTACGGGAAGGGCGCTGACCCTCCGCCGCTGCATGGCCCTCACGATGTCCTTGAACGTCGCTCCACGTTGCAGGGCGACAACCGTGCGGGTCATGACATCACTCACGAGGTGGGGCGTGCCGTGCATGGCATTCTCCAGGTGTGCTCAGGTACGGGCCGCCGGGCGGGGTGAGGCGGCATACCGCGTTCACCGAGCTCCCGGCGCCGCCGCGGGCGTACGGGCCGAGTCGGCGTGTGCGGGACCGTGCGCAGGCGGTGGGCCCCTGACCCCGTCGACCCGGAGCTCGATCACGCTCTCCGTCTTGAGAACGGCCCGGCACATCCGTCGTACGCTGCGGCATCGAACTCGTGAGCACACGGGCGGCCGTCGTCCACTCCTCCGCGCATCACGCCACACCTTCAGCCTGCGGGCCACGGACCCGCCCAGGGCAGGGTCCGAGTGACCCAGTCCTGGGCCCGGTGGGCTCTCGTCCGACGCGTGTTCCGCCCATTCCCTTCGGGCCCCGGCGCAGAAGGCGACGCTCCCGCGCCGTTCGCGCGGGAGCCTCGCTGCCTCGCCGTGCTGTTCAGGCGACGAACTCACCGACCGCTGCCTTGAGTTCGGACAGTCCCTTCTTCGCGTCGGAGAAGAACATGCCGGTCCTGGGATTGGTGTACAGCTCGTTGTCGATGCCCGCGTAGCCGTGGCCCATCGAGCGCTTGATGACCACGACGCTCCTGGCCTTGTCGACGTCGAGGATCGGCATTCCGGAGATCGCGTTGCCGGGACGGCGGGCGATCGGGTTGGTGACGTCGTTGGCGCCGATGACGAGGGCCACGTCGGCCTGCGGGAACTCCGGGTTGACGTCCTCCATCTCCTTGAGCTGTGTGTACGGCACGTTGGCCTCCGCGAGGAGGACGTTCATGTGGCCCGGCATGCGGCCCGCGACCGGGTGGATCGCGTAGGTGACGTCGACGCCGTGGTCCGTCAACAGCTTGGCCAGGGCGCCGAGTTCGTGCTGGGCCTGGGCGGCGGCGAGGCCGTAGCCGGGGACGACGACGACCTTGCTCGCGTACGCCAGCTGGATCGCCACGTCGTCCGCGGAGACCGCACGCACATGGGCCGGCGCACCGCCCGGGCCGGCCGCCGCCCGGGCGCTGTCGCCGGTGCCGAAGCCGCCGACGACGATGTTGGCGATGGAACGGTTCATGGCGTCGGCCATCAGCTTGGTGAGGATGCCGCCCGAGGCGCTGACGAGCATGCCCGCGACGATGAGCGCGGTCTCGTCGAGCACGAAGCCCGCCATCGCGACCGCCGACCCCGTGAAGGCGTTCAGCAGCGAGATGACCACCGGCATGTCGGCTCCGCCGATCGGCAGGACCATCGTCACGCCGAAGAGCAGCGCCACGGCCACGAGCCCGTACAGCGGTGCGCGCGAGTCCGGCGCGAGTACCAGCCAGACCGTGCCGGCGACGAAGGACGCCGGCAGCAGGACGTTGAGCAGGCGTGCTCCGGGGAACACCACCGGCGCGCCGGGCACGACGCCCTGCAGCTTGCCCGCGGCGACCAGCGATCCGGAGAAGGTGACCGCGCCGATGACGACGGACAGCGCTCCCGGCAGGGAGACCCGCGCGCCCAGGGCGGCCGGAGCGTCGGCCTGGAGCAGGTCAGCGACCGCGATGAGCGCGGCCGCGCCACCGCCGACGGCGTTGAAGAGGCTGACCAGTTGCGGCATGGCCGTCATCCGGACCTCGCGTGCGGCCCACAGGCCGAGGGCCGCGCCGACCAGCCCGCCCGTGATCAGCACGAGCCATCCGGTCCGGCTGATCACGTTCTCGTCCGCCACCAGCCACACGGTGGCGGCGACGGCGACGGCCATGGCCCCGGCGGAGAGGGTGTTGCCGCGGCGGGCCGTGCGGGGGTGGTTCATCAGGTGCAGTCCCAGGACGAAGCAGGCTGCGGCTGCCAGGAAGATGTAGTGGACGGCGTCGGAGACCGTGTCCATGGCGCTCACACCTCCGTCTTCTCGCGTGTGTCGGTGACGGGCTTCTCGGTGGCCGGCCTGGCCTTGAACATCTCCAGCATCCGGTCCGTGACGACGTATCCGCCGACGACGTTCATCGCGCCGAACACCATGGCCACGAAGGCGAGGCCGTAGCCGAGCCAGGTGTGTGCCTCGGCCGCGATGAGCATCGCGCCGATGACGACGATGCCGTGGACCGAGTTGGAGCCGGACATCAGCGGTGTGTGCAGTGTGGCCGGGACCTTGCTGATGACCTCGATGCCGACCAGGACGCTCAGCACGAAGACGGTGATCGCGGTGAGGAGATCGAGGTTGTTCATGAGGATCCTCCTCGGGTGAGGGCGGCCGTGATCTCGTCGGCCGGGTCGAGGACCAGTTCGCCGTCGCGCACGAGATGGCGCAGCAGCGCGACGAGGTTGCGGGCGTAGGCGGTGGAAGCGGCCGTGGCCATGGCGGACGGCAGCCGGCCGGCGCCGATGACGGTGACGCCGCCCGCCAGGACGGTGGTCTTGTCGGGCTCGGAGCCCTCGACGTTCCCGCCGAGTTCGCTCGCGGCGAGATCGACGACCACCGAGCCGGCCTTCATCCGCTCGACCGCGGTGGTGGTCACCAGGAGCGGCGGTCTGCGGCCCGGTACCTGTGCCGTGGTGATCACCACGTCGGAGCGGGCGATGTGCCCGTCGAGCGCCTCGCGCTGGGCCCGCTGTTCCTGTTCGGTCAACTCACGTGCGTAGCCGTCCCGTCCGGCGCCCGATTCCTCTTCGGGCGGGCTCTGGACGTCGAGGAACCGGGCACCGAGCGATTCCACCTCCTCTCTCGACTCGGGGCGTACGTCGTACGCCGAGACGACGGCGCCGAGACGACGGGCCGTGGCGATCGCCTGCAGCCCGGCCACTCCGGCGCCGAGGACGAGGACCTGCGCCGGGCGCATGGTGCCCGCCGCGGTGGTCAGCATCGGGAAGAACCGGTCGTACGAGTCCGCCGCGACCAACGCCGCCTTGTAACCGGCGACACTGGCCTGGGAGGTCAGCGCGTCCATGGACTGGGCGCGGCTGAGGGTACGGGGCAGCAGATCGAGGCTCACCGTGCGCACACCGCGTCCGGTCAGCTCCTCGACCGGCACGGGGTTTCGCAGCGGTTCGAGCAGACCGATCAGGGTCTGCCCCGCGCGTAGCGCGGACGCGCTCTCCGCGTCCGGCGGGCCCACGCACAGTACGGCGTCCGCGCGTTCGTACAGTTCGTCCGGGGGTACGACGTTCGCGCCCGCCGCCGTGTAGTCGGCGTCGGTGAACCAGGCGCCGGATCCGGCTCCGGTCTCTACGAGGACGTCGAGTCCGGCCCGGCGCAGGAGGGTGACGGCCTCGGGGACGAGGGCGACACGGCGTTCGCCGGGTGCCCGCTCCCGTACGGCTCCTACAGTGACGGTTCCCATGGTCTGCTGCCTCTCCCGGTGGCCCGGTGGGTGCCGGGCCACAGAACTCTCAGAACTCGAAGACGAGCCGCGCTTCGGCCCGTCCGCCGAGGACCTCGTCGAAGGAGTCGTTGACCTGCTCCAGGCGCCGTGGTTCGGCGATGACCTGGGTGCGTCCCGCGGCGTGCAGGGCGAACACCTCGGTCAGGTCCTGGCGGGTGCCGACGATGGAGCCGATGACGGAGATCCCGCCGAGCACGGTCTCGAAGATCGGCACGTTGATCGCGGCGTTGTCGGCGGGCAGGCCGACCATGACCAGGCGCCCGCCCCGGTTGAGGGACCGGTAGGCCTGCTCGAACGCCTTCGCGCTCGCGGCCAGGACGACGGCCACGTCCGCGCCGCCGGCCGCCTTGATCTCCGCGACCGGGTCGTGCGTACGGGCGTTGACGAGCTGGTCGGCGCCGAGCCGGTGGGCCAGGCCCAGCTTGTCCGGTTCCAGGTCGACGGCGGTGACGAACCCGCCGACGAGCCGTGCGTACTGGACGGCGAGGTGGCCGAGGCCACCGACGCCGAAGACGGCGACCCGTTCGGCCGGGACCACACGGGCGACCTTGATCGCCTTGTATGTGGTGACGCCCGCGCAGGTCAGCGGCGCCGCGTCGAACGACGACACACCGTCGGGCACCTGGACGACCGCGCCCGCGTCGACGACGGCGTACTCGGCGAAGCAACCGTCCACGGAGTAGCCGCTGTTGACCTGGCTCTCGCAGAGGGTCGCCCAGCCGGTGACGCAGTAGCGGCAGGTGCCGCAGGACGAGCCGAGCCACGGGATGGCGACCCGCTTGCCGATCAGTTCGACGCTGACGCCCTCGCCGACGGCCTGGACGGGTCCTACGCCCTCGTGGCCGGGGATGAACGGCGGTTGCGGCTTGACCGGCCAGTCGCCGTGGGCCGCGTGGATGTCGGTGTGGCAGAGGCCGGAGGCCTCCATGCGGACGAGCATCTGGCCGGGACCGGGCTCGGGGACGGGAAGTTCCTGGATCTCCAGGGGCTTCCCGAAGTCGGTGACGACTGCTGCCTTCATGGTCTGCTCCTCAACTGGGCTCTGTGCCGGATGCCGGCTCTCGGCCGGTTCCTCGATCCGTGTGACGAAACGCAGCCCGTCCCCTGCCGCGAGGGAGAAGCCGCCCGGGGTTCCCTCCTCGACGTCCAGGACGAGGCGTGGGCGGCCGAGGGCCTCGTACAGATCGGCGTCTATGTGGAAGGTGCCGCCGTCCAGGACGCCGAGCAGCATGTCGCCCTCGCCGAGGAGGAATTCGCCGCCGGGGAAGCACATCGGGTCGCTGCCGTCGCAGCAGCCGCCGGACTGGACGAACATCACCGGCCGGCCATGGGCGGCGCGCAGGGTCTGTATGGCCCGGTGCGCCGCCCGGGTGGCGGTGACGCGCCCGGCGTTGCCGTTCTCAAGCGTCGCGGGCATGTCGGTGCACCCTTTCGGATCCGCTGGGATCGCTCGAATCGCTGGGATCGCCGGCTCGGCTAGAACAGGCCGAGCGGCTTGGTGCCATAGCTGACCAGGAGGTTCTTGGTCTGGCTGTAGTGGTCGAGCATCATCTTGTGGTTCTCGCGACCGATGCCGGAGACCTTGTAGCCACCGAACGCGGCACCCGCGGGGTACTGGTGGTAGCAGTTCGTCCAGACGCGGCCGGCCTTGATGGCGCGGCCCATCCGGAAGGTGCGGTTGGTGTCGCGGCTCCACACGCCGGCCCCGAGGCCGTACAGCGTGTCGTTGGCGATCTCCAGTGCCTCGGCCTCGTCCTTGAACGTGGTGACCGCGAGGACGGGACCGAAGATCTCCTCCTGGAAGACCCGCATCTTGTTGTGGCCCTTGAGCACGGTCGGCTCGTAGAAGTAGCCGTCCGCGAACTCCCCGCCGATTCCGGGCCGGTGGCCGCCGACGAGCAATTCGGCGCCTTCCTTCAGGCCGATGTCGACGTACGAGGCGATCTTCTCGATCTGCTGCTTGGAGACCTGCGGACCGAGCATGGTCGCGGTGTCGAGCGGGTCGCCCTGCTTGATGGCGCGGATCCGCTCCAGACAGCGGCCCATGAACTCCTCGTAGATGTCCTCCTGGATGAGTGCGCGCGAGGGAGCGGTGCAGACCTCGCCCTTGTTGAACGCGTACAGGACGAGTCCCTCGACGGCCTTGTCCAGGAAGTCGTCGTCGGCGGCGGCCACGTCGTTGAAGAAGATGTTCGGCGACTTGCCGCCCAGTTCCAGCGTGACGGGGATGATGTTCTGCGCCGCGTACTGCATGATCAGCCGGCCGGTGGTGGTCTCACCGGTGAAGGCGACCTTGGCGATGCGCTTGTTGGTGGCCAGCGCCTTGCCGATCGCGGCGCCGGGTCCGTTGACGACGTTGAGGACGCCCGGCGGCACGATGTCGCCGATGACCTCCATCAGCTTCAGGATCGACCACGGGGTCGGCGACGCCGGCTTGAGGACCGTGGTGTTGCCGGCGGCGAGCGCCGGGGCAAGCTTCCACGCGGCCATCAGCAGCGGGAAGTTGAACGGGATGATCTGTCCGACCACACCCAGCGGCTCGCGGAAGTGGTAGGCGACGGTCTCCTTGTCGATCTCGGTGATCGAGCCCTCCTCGGCGCGGATCGCCGCGGCGAAGTAGCGGAAGTGGTCGGCCGCCAGCGGGATGTCCGCGGCCAGGGTCTCGCGGACCGGCTTGCCGTTCTCCCAGCTCTCGGCAACCGCCAGTTCCTCGCGGTGGGCGTCGATGGCGTCGGCGACCTTGTTCAGCACCGCGGCCCGCTGGGCGATGGAGGCCTCGCCCCACTTGTCCTTCGCCGCGTGCGCGGCGTCCAGGGCGAGTTCGATGTCGTCGGGACCCGACTTCGGGACCTCGCAGATCGGCTTGGCCGTGGCGGGGCACAGGTTGGCGGAGTACTCGCCGGTGGTGGGGGCCTCCCACTTGCCGCCGATGAAGTTCTCGTACCGGGGCGCCACATGCACGGGGCTGCCCGGCCTGCCAGGAGGCTGGTACTTCATGACCGTCCCCTCTCTCATCACGACGATCGTGCTGATGTTCAGCACGCTAGGGACGGGAACGCTGCAACAACGCTGCATGGCGTCCCACCTGGGGCGGGACCACCAGCTCCGCGTCCAGCGCACGAGCGCGGGCCGCCGCTGCCGCGCGCTGCGGCGAACCGCCGGGCAGCAGGTGGGCGAGCGCCAGCCATGCGGCGGCGTCGTCGGCTCCCCGGGCCGCGTCCACCCAGCGGCGCAGCAGCCCGGCATCACCAGCGCCGAGGACGGCACCTCGCAACTGCTGCTCCAGGGCCCTGCGATGCTCGGCGATCGCCGGCGCCTCGGAACGCGGCAGCAGCGGACCGGGACAGCGGTCCAGCGCCTCGGCGACCCGGCCCTGGGCGAGCAGCGCGGCCACGTCGGCGAAGTCGGTCCGCACAGGGCGCAGCAGAGCGTACGGCCGTGATCCGAGCAGGGCGGGGCCGAGCACGGTGCGCAGCCGGGTCAGCTCGGCACGCAGTGTCGACGAGCACACGTCCCGCTCGGACAGGTCCACCGCGAGCCGTTCGCCGGTGACGCCCCGGCCCTCGATGACGAGCGCTACCACGATCTCGCTGTGCCGCGGGCTCAGCCGGTGGACACGCCCGTCGCACCGCAGCAGAGCGTTGTCCCGGCCCAGCGCGGTCAGCCGTACCTCCGTCTCACATCGGGCGGCGGACGCACGCAGCACGTGCCCGTCGGGGCCGAGCAGGGCCGGCGGTCCGGGCAGCGCACGGGCGAGTTCCGCCTCGGCCGCCAGCGCGGCCCCTCGCACCGCGGCCAGGGCGGAGGGCGTGGCGATGGTGCCGCCACCGGAGAGGTCGACCACGCCGAGCACCCGCCCGGTGCCGGGGTCGCGCACGGGAGCGGCGGCACACGACCAGCCGTGCACCGCGGAGCTGTAGTGCTCGTCGGCCACGATCTGCACGGGGTGGCCCACCTCCAGCACCGTGCCCGGCGCGTTGGTCCCGGCCTGCGCCTCCGACCACAGGGCCCCCTCGACGAAGCGCATCCGCTCGGCACGCTCGACGGCCGCGGAATCCCCCTCGACCCACAGCAGCGTCCCGTCGGCGTCGCCGACCGCGAAGACATGCCCGTCGTCCGCGGCGCCGGCTCCCAACAGCTCCCGGAACAGGGGCAGCACGGCGGCCAGCGGGTGGACGCTGCGGTACACGGCCAGTTCCTCGGACGTCCTGGGCGAGGGAGGTGGACGACTGCCGTCGGGCCGTACGCCGCACGCTCTGCAACGCCGCCACGAGTCGGCCACCAGACGCCGCACTCCTGACGGCGTTCCGGGTGAGGTCACGAACCGCTCGTGGGCTGCGCGCAGCGTGGAGGCCGAGGCCGCGGTGGAAGCATCCATACGGCCAGCACCTCCCAAGCTCCCTGCTCACTGTCCGGTCGCGCCAGCCTCACCCGTACACGGGACGAGTCGTAGAGGCCGAACGGCCTTCGTGCCTGGGCCATTTGGGTCCTGCCGCTACGAGATGCCCCGTCTGTCGGCCACTCGCCCTGGCGGACGGTCTGCGGGTTCACACGGCGCCGGGCGGAAAGCGATCGACGGCCGCAGGAGCCATCTCGTCCTGGACAACCGTGGACCGGCGCCTCACCCGCCGTACGGCCCGTCCCGCGTACGGCCCCTCCCGCCGAGCGGAGCGACGGTGCCCCGCGCTGTCCGGCGCAGACGGCCCGGCCGACGTGGAACGCCCGGACCGGGGTGAACCACTCGGCTTCGCCGAAGTCGTCGCGCGACGGCTCGGCTCTGCGGGCCAGGGTCACGCCGTCCCGCACCGGGCGGCCTACTCCGGGGAGTCGCTCGGATCGTCCGTCCCGTTCTCGTCCGGGCGGTGGGCGGAGCCGGGCAGGGGGAGCGAGAACCACACGGTCTTGCCGTCCTGGGTGAGCAGGGTGCCCCAGGCCGAGGCCAGTTGGTCGAGCAGGACCAGTCCGCGTCCGGACTCCTCATCGGGACCCGCGGTCCTGGCACGGGGCAGGACCGGGCTGCCGTCGCAGACCTCGATGTGGAGTTCGTCCCTGGCGCGGCGCAGGCGCAGGCGCAGGGGGTCACAGGCGTGGCGCACCGAGTTGGCCATGAGTTCGGAGGCCAGCAGACAGGCGGTGTCGGTGAGGTGCTCACAGTGCCAGTCCCGCAGGGTGCGGCGCAGAAAGCGGCGCCCCTCCCCCACGCTGACCGGTTGCGCGGGCAGCAGCGCGGACACCACGGTCATCGGAGCGGGGGGTATGCGGGCCAGCAGCAGGGTCACGTCGTCGCTGTAGTCCTGGGGATCGGGCAGCAGGGCGGTGAGGACGGAGTCGGCGGCCCGCTCCAGGCAGGGAATGTCGGCGAGGGCCTTCTCCAGAGCTATGGCGAGGGCGTCGATCTGCAGTTCGATGTCGCTGGTGGGGGTTTCCACCAGGCCGTCGGTGTACAGGGCCAGTACCGAGGCCGGCGGCACGGTCATCCGGGTCTCCTGGTGGGGTACTTCTCCGACGCCCAGGGGCACGCTGACCGGAACCGGGAGCCTGCGGACCTGTCCGGTGGGGTCCACCAGCAGCACCGGCAGATGCCCGGCGGAGCACACGGTCAGGGCGCTCTCGTCCGGGTCCAGGACCAGGTAGCAGCAGGTGACGAGCTGGTCGGGCAGTTCGCTGACGACCGCGTCCAGGGCCCGCATCAGCTGCCAGGGGGGCATGCCGGTCTTGGCCAGGGCGTGCGAGGCCGAGCGCAGTTGGCCCATGACGGCGGCGGCCTCCAGGCCACGGCCCATGACGTCGCCGATCAGCACTCCCATGCGACCGCCGCCCAGGGCGATCAGGTCGAACCAGTCCCCGCCCACACCGGGACCCTGCCGTGCCGGGAAGTAGCGACTGGAGGTGTCCATGCCGGGCAGGGGAGCGGGAGAGCCCATCAGGCTGCGCTGCAGGGTCAGGGCGACATGGCGCTGCTGTTCGTAGAGTTCGGCGAGCTGGGCCTCGGCCCTCTTGCGTTCGCTGACGTCGCGGATGGCGGCGGAGACCAGGGTGCCGTCCGGGGTTTCCAGCGGACTGAGGCTGATCTCGACCGGGAACTCGACTCCGTCCTTGCGCAACCCGTACAGGTCCAGGCCGGCGCCCATGGGGCGCACTCGGCGGTTGTCGACATAACCGTGGCGGTGGGCAGGGTGGTGGTGATGGAACCGCTGGGGGACCAGGACTTCCACCGGGTGTCCCAACAGCTCTTCGCGCCGATAGCCGAACAGGGCCTCGGTCTGTGCGTTGACCAACTGGATCGTGCCTGCGTCATCCACGATGACGATGGCGTCGGGAGCCGCCTCCAGCAGCGCGCGGAAGCGTGCTTCGGCCGCCTTGCGCTCGCTGACGTCGCGCACGGCGGCGGAGATCAACAGTCCGTCGGGGGTCTGCAGCGGGCTGAGGCTGATCTCGACCGGGAACTCGGCTCCATCCTTGCGCAGCCCGTAGAGTTCGAGGCCGGCGCCCATCGGACGGACCTGCTGGTTGCCGGAGTAGCCCGCGCGGTGGCCCGGGTGCTGGGCACGGAAGCGCCGCGGGACCAGCATCTCGACGGGCCGGCCGAGCAGCTCGTTCCGAGGGTGACCGAACAGCGCTTCGGTCTGGGCATTGACCAGGCGAATCACCCCGGCGTCGTCCACGATGACCATCGCGTCGGGAGCCGCTTCCAGCAACGCGCGGAACGGTTCCTCGGCCACGGGGATCGAGCCGGGTTGCGCCTTGTGCTCGCCTGCTTCCATGGCGCATCTCAGCATCGACCGACCCCGGAGCGGGCACCTTGTCACTGATTGCCCGTCTATGACATTTTCCCGCCGAAATAAGAGGGATCGGGTTCCGGACGCGGGACGGCCGAGCCGGAGACGGCCGCCCCTGGCCGGCCCGACCGGCACGGAGCCCTGTCGCTCGCGCACGCCGACGGTCGGCCTTTACCGCCTTTGGCGTCCCGCGACCGGCACTGGCCGTCTTTGCGTGGGTGCGTCGGGAACAGGGGTTGACGTCCCGTCACACGGGGCAGTACGCGACCATGTCCAACGGCAGGGCCCGGTGTCTGCGGTTCCCGGTCAGCCCGGTCGAGGGGGCCGGCGCCGCGCCGCCGTCACCGGGATCCTCAGCGGCCCTCCTGCTTCGACCGGTCCTGCGCCTGGGTGGCGATGACGGCCGCCTGGATGCGCCGCTCCACACCGAGCTTGGCCAGCAGGCGGGAGATGTGGTTCTTCACGGTCTTCTCGGCGAGGTAGAGCCGCTGGCCGATCTGGCGGTTGGTGAGTCCTTCGCCGATCAGGGCCAGGATCTCCCGCTCCCGGCCGGTCAGGCCCGGCAGCGCGTCCGGTTCCGTCTCCTCCGGCTGCTGGTCCTGACGGAGGCGGGCCAGCAGCCTGGTGGTGGCGCTCGGGTCGAGCAGGGACTGGCCGGCGGCCACGGTGCGGACGGCGGAGACCAGGTCCGAGCCCCGGATCTGCTTCAGGACATAGCCGGACGCCCCGGCCATGATCGAGTCGAGGAGTGCCTCGAAGCGTCCCGTGGTGATACCGACGCTCAGGGACAGTCCGTTGATGACCAGCGCGAACCCGCCGTCTTCCACATCACTCAGGGCACGCGCGAGCACCGTGAAGGACAGCGCGACGTGCGTGGGCACCTGGCTAGGGTCTGTGTAGCGAACGGTGAAACTCAGTCGGTTTTGTTCAGCGTCGTCCGGCGGTGAGCCGGCCGTCGAAGGTGATGTCGAAGGCTTGGAGCGCGGCCTTCCAGCGCATGGTCCAGCGTTTGCGTCCGCTGCCGGTCGGGTCCAGGCTCATGACGGCCAGGTAGACGCACTTGAGAGTGGCCTGGTCGGTGGGGAAGTGTCCCCGGGCCCGGACGGCCTTGCGGATCCGCGCGTTGATGCTCTCGATCGCGTTGGTAGTGCAGACGATCTTGCGGATCTCCACGTCGAACCGGAGGAAGGGCACGAACTCCGCCCAGGCCGCCTCCCAGAGCCGGACGATCGCCGGATCCTTCCCGCCCCAGGTGTCGGTGAACTCCACGAACCGCTCCAGCGGCGCCTCTTCAGTCGGGGCGGTGTAGACGGGCCTGAGTGCCTTCGCGATCTTCTCCCAGTCCTGCCGGGCCGCGTAACGAAAGCTGTTCCTCAGTAGGTGAAGCCGTAAGGAATCAAGGTGTCGCTTCCGGGGTTGCGTCTCGTTGGTCTGGTATGGCGATTTCGGAGGGGGATCTCGGGCAGCTCGCTGTGCGGTTCGGGGTACTGCTGCCGCACCTGGACGAACGACAGCGGCGTTTGCTGATGGGGTCCGAGGCGAGGCTGCTGGGGCATGGTGGCGTTCGAGCTGTTGCACGGGTCACGGGGGCCAGCGAGACCACGGTTCGACGGGGCGTCTTCGAGCTGGAGGCCGGCGAAGGCGTGGTAGGTGCGGGGTGCGGGTTCGGCGGCCGGGCGGCGGACGCAAGCGAGCCGAGGAGCTGGATCCGGAACTGGTGGACGATTGACGCAGGCCAGACCGTGTTCACGGCGTTCGGGAAGCCGGTCAGGCCGTCGCAGACCAAAGACGACCGGGTAGACGCTGTCCAGGGGACGGTTCTGCCAATCCGTCATGCCGGCCATCACGCTGTCGGTGATCGTGGAGATGGTGGACTTGGAGATCTCCGCGCCGTACACCTCGGCGAGATGCGCGGAGATCTCCCCGTGCGTCAGCCCTTTCGCCGACAGCGACAGGACCATCTCGTCCACCCCGCCCAGACGCCGCTGACGCTTCTTGACCAGTTGCGGCTCGAACGACCCGGCCCGGTCCCGCGGCACCGCGATCTCGACCGGCCCCGACTCGGTGATCACCGTCTTGGAGCGGTGCCCGTTGCGGTAGTTCTCCCGGCCGCCCTCGGCCCGCTCACCGGGCTCGTGCCCCAGATGATCAGTGAGCTCGCCCTCCAGCGCGGACTCCAGCACCCGCTTCGTCAGCTGCTGCAGCAGGCCGTCATCCCCGGTGAGCTTCACCCACCGGCCTGGGCCCGGGCCACCAGCTCGGCGACCAGCCCGTCATCCACGGCGCCCGCCCCACTCACAACGGCCTCCCCGGCCCCGATGTCACTCGCCACGTCAGTCATCAACTGTCGCTTCCAGCTCGGGAGTTACACCGCGCACCGTACAGACCCGACCTGACCTGTGGGGTCCGCCGGAGCCGGCCGGAAGACCCCACAGGGTGCCGGGCGTCAGCTCTTGCCGAGCAGGCGCCAGATCTGGTTCTTCTTGGTGCTCAGAGTGCTCGCGGAGTCGCAGGGCCACTGGTGGATCTTCGCGCCGGAGGCGGTCGATATGTTGCTGACGTCGACGCACTTGCCGCTGTTGACGGCGACCAGTTGGTAGTCCTGGCTGTTGCCGAGCGCGGTGACGGGCTTGAGGGTGAACCGCTGGTTGGTGTCGCCGTGGCAGGTCCACTGCTGGACGGCGGCCCCGTTGGCGGTGGAGTAGGCGGAGATGTCCAGGCACTTGCCGCTGGAGTGGTTGACGATGGTGTAGGTGTCGGTCGCGCCGCTGACGGGGTGGAAGTCGAAGCGCTGTTCCTGGCCGCTTCCGCAGGTGTTCTGCTCGTACTGGGTGCCGTCCGCGGTGGACTTGGCTGGGTCTTCCAGGCAGAGCCCGCTGTGCTGGGCGACTGCCGTGGAGGAGAAGCCGGTCGAGGCGCCGATGTGCAGACTCGCCGGTGCGAAGGAGACCTGGTCGAGGTGGGGCGCGGAGCTGGAGCGCATGGGCTGTCCGATGTCGCTGCCGCCGCCGGAGTAGACCAGGCCTATGGTGGTGCCGTCGTAGTTGTAGAGCTGTGAGGAGGTGAACCTGACGGTGTTGGCGCCCTTGGCGAGGGTGACGGGAACGGTGTAGTCGTTGAACTGGTTCCAGTGCAGCGTGCTGGCGAAGTTGACGCGGGTGGCGTCACCGCCGTTGACCCTGACATCGGCGTGTTCGGCCATGAGGTCGGGGTTGTAGTGCTTGGAGGGTAGTTCCTCGGCGTTCGCGTAGCGCATGGTCATGGCGTACGTGCCGGCCTCGGGCGCGTTGACGTTGAGGGTGAGGGCATTGGCGGTTCCGTTGCCGATGCCGGTGACGACGCCGCCGTTGGCCTGGCTGTAGGTGGTGTCGGCGGCCGCGGTGCCGGTGAGGGTGCCGTTCTCGGCCTGGTAGGTGACGACGTTGCCGGTGGTGACGGCGTTGGTGGGGCTGAACGGTGTGACTGCCAGGCGGTCCAGGGTGAGGGTGCCACCGGCGCCGGTCGCCCTGACCTTGTTGATTCCGGCGTTCAGGTAGACCCGGTTGGCGGAGGTCGACCATGCGTCGGCCGTCGCGCCGGCGAGGGTCTGGTCGTTGACGGTTCTGCCGTTGACGGTGAGGCCGGCCTGGCCGGTGTTGCGGTAGCGGGCCGTCAGGTCCGCGTAGCCGTCCCGCTCGGAGTAGACCCAGAACGTCGCGGACTTGCCGGAGGTCAGGTTCACCGCGCCCGCGCCGGACTGGCCCTGGGAGGTGTAGGAAGTCGTGCCGTTGTCGGACAGCGAGGCCTGCTCGGCCTCGTGGACGGTGGTGCCCTGGACACTGGAGTCCTGGTACTGGAGGTCGATCTTGTCGACGATGGCGTCGCCGTCGGTCGCGGCACCGTTGTCGCCGGTTGTGGCCAGGCTGATGGTGTGGCTGCCCGCGGTCAGGTGCACGGTGGCGTCGCTGTGGCCCCACACCACCCACTGGAAGCCAACCGGCAGGTCGACCCTCTTGGACGCGCCGCCGTCGACGCGCATGTACACATTGGTCGGGCCCTTGACCTGGGCGTCCTTGCGGTAGCTGTTGGCGAAGACCGACACCTTGTAGTCGCCGGTGGTGGGCACCGTGACGGGGAAGCCGATGACGGTGTCGGAGCCGGTGCGCAGGCCGCCGACGTCCCGGCGGCCAGAGGTGGCGAAACCGCCGACGTTGCTGGGCGTGCCCTCGGTGTTGATGTTGTGGTCGCTGCCGCTGAGGTTGGCGTTCTCGGCCTCGTACGTGGCCGTCCAGGTGCTGTCGGAGGCGGTGCTGCTGCCGGTGCCGCCGGGGGAGACGATGATCTCGTAGGCGGACATGGCGTCAAGGGTGATCGGTATGGTCACCGAGCCGTCGGAGCCCACGCTGACGTCGGTGTCGGAGAGCCTGGTCGGGGTGGCCGCCGCGCCGAGGTAGCCGCTGTAGCGGTCCTGGAAGACGCTGACGTGCACGGTGCTGCCGAAGACCGTGGGGTCGATGCTCTTGATGACCGTGTTCGAGTCACCGCTGGTGCCGCCCCCGGCGAGGATGACGCGGGCCTGCTTCTTGTCCGTGTCGAGGCTCGCCAGGCCCTGGAGGGTGTACGCGGCGTCGTTCTCGGCGCCGGTGACCTTGACGGTGTCGCCGCTCATGGAGGTGTACCAGTTGTACAGCCACCACTGGGCGTTGGGGGTGTTCTGGGCGGCGGCGGAGTCGCCGAGGTTGCCGTTGATGTTCCAGTACGGCAGGTTGCCGTCGATCTTCTTGTCCTCGATGGCCGAGATCCACTGCACCATCTGGCCGGGGTCGGTGAGGTGGTAGCGGTGGGCGTACTCGTTGAGGTTGATCGGCAGGTGTGAGGGGATGCCGACCGAGGTCTCGGCGGCGCGGTAGTTGTCGACGGTGCTGCGCACCTCCGCCGGGCTGCCCAGGGTGTGCCAGGTCACCACGTCCGGCAGGCAGTTGTTGGCCTTGCAGTAGGTGAGGAAGCCCTTGAGGGAGGACTCGGTGTAGCTGGAGGTGTTGGGCCCGGCCAGACGCGCCTGAGGCCAGATGCCCTTGATGAAGTCGTAGGTCTGGCGCCACTCGGAGTTGAAGGCGGCCAGCGGCCCTGCCTGTGTGCGCATGCCCTGGAACCACATACCGTCAGGCTCGTTGTAGGGGACGAAGACGATCCGGTCCTTGTAAGGGCTGGCCATCGCCTGTTCGACCTGGGTCTTCATGGCCGCCTGGTAGGCGGCGTAGTCGGCCCGCTCGTAACTGAACGTGCGGTACACGTCCGTCATGTAGATCATGATGTCTTTGCCGCCGCTGTCCACGAAGGGCTTGGCGACCTCCAGCGCGTCCGAGCCGGGGTGCTGCTGTCCGTCCTGGGCCTTCGTGTTGGTGGTCTGGAGTCCCATCCCCTCAATGAGGTTGTTGGTCGGTATGTCCGGGCCGTACAGGCCGTACAGCGCGCCGGAGGCGCCGTAGTGGAGGGCTCCGGTGGTGGTGCCCAGGTCGACGGTGAGGGTGGGGGTTGCGGCGGAGGCCGGCGTTACCGTCCCGGTGGTGACGCCGGCTATCACGGTCAGTGGAATCAGCGTTCTGGTGATGCCGTGGAGAAGGCGTCTCGTGGTCGAGCGCCGTTGCCTGATTCTTGGCATGTGCTTACGTCCCTTCAGGGGTACGGCTGGTTGTTGCTGCGCCGGCCCCCGTGCCGGACGTGTGGGTGGGTTGTCGCTTCGCTGGTCAGGCGACGGTGGTGGCAGTGGTGTCGGTACCGGCGTCCGCGCGGCGCTGTTGGTGGTCGCGGGCGAGGAGGAGGTAGCTGCTGGCGGTCCAGGTGTAGGCGCGGTCGCGCAGGCCGGTCCCGGTGAGGGCGTCGAAGTTCTCGGCGAAGCCGTAGGTCTCGCAGAGGGTTCGGAAGCGGGCGCTGATCTCGTCCGCCAGACGCCGGTGGCCGGCGCGGCGCAGGCCGTCCTCGACAAGAACTGTGGCGGGGGCCCAGATCGGGCCGCGCCAGTAGCCGTCGGAGAGGTAGTGCGGCGAGGTGGGAAGTTCGGTGGCCAGACCGTGCGAGGTGAGGTGGGCCTCGATCCGGTCGGCCAGCACGCCGCTGACGCTTTCGGGCAGGTGTTCGCCCAGCGCGATGGGCATCAGGTCGAGCAGGCTGGAGCTGCTCCAGGTGTCGTCGCTGTCCACACCACGGGCGACGAACCGTTCGCCGGTCCAGAGCTGGTCGAGCATCGCGGCCTGGGTCGCGTCAGCCGTACGCGTCCAGGTGTGGGCGTCGTCGGGCCGGTCCAGTTCGGCGGCCAGGTCGGCGAGTTCGCGGAGCTGGAGGATGAGGAAGGCGGCCAGATCGGCGGTGACGGCCACGCGTTGGGGGTCGAAGGTGGTGGCGTTGTCCCAGCCGCTGTCGTTGCCGTGCTGGTAGTGGGGCAGGCCCGCGCCGGGTGCGCGCCGTGCGGTGAGCCAGAAGTCAGTCCAGCGCGCGAGCCTGTCGTACGCCTCGGTCAGTTCCGTCCGGCCGGGAGGCTCGGGGAGCCGCCTGCGCAGGTGGCCCAGGGTCCAGCCGTGGATGGGTGGTTTGACGAAGTTGTAGAGGACCTCGGAGTGGGTGACGGAGTCGGGCAGGGCCCCGGCCTCGTCCTGGTGGTCGAACGGCAGGGAGAACTGGTCCCAGGCCAGGCGGGGGGATCCGGGGGCCAGGGCGAGGGCGTTGAAGCAGTGGTCCCAGCTCCACACCTTGTCCATCCAGTGCTTGGACATCAGGACGGCGGGCCGGGTGACCAGCCCCGCCGGGCGCACGGTCGCGGACCACACCACGTAGGCGGCGAGTTCGGCGGCCGGGGTGGCGGCCGAGCGCCACGGGGCGGCCGTGTCGACGAACTCGGCGAACGACTGCCGTGCGGCCTCCGTGACCTCGCCGAACGTCGACGACGAGCGGAAGGGCCGTCGCGCGCTGTCGAGTTCCTCGACCGCGGCCTCCCACGAGCCGTCGGCCCCGGCGGTGACCGTGAGACCGCGCTCACCCGCGCCCAGTGTCTGGTAACCGGACACGTCGGCGACCGTGCCGGACAGCACGGTGACCCGGTAGCGGCGCCCGGTCTCGTAGGAGGTGAACACATGCGCGTCGTCCACCGGGTCACGGTAGAAGTAGGTGCCGCTGAAGGGAGTCAGGGTCTTCGCCGCCGCGGTGACGCGCAGGCCCAGTCCCTCGCCGCGCACGCGGACGGTGTCCGGCGACTCGTAGGCGAGATCGATACGCCCGTCCGTGCCGGTCCAGCTGAGCAGGCTCGGCGTCGCCCGGACGGTGGTATCGGCCCGCTCGCCCGTCGCCGCGTCGAGGGGGACGAGGCGCAGGACGGGGTGCATGCCGTTCTGGTGCGAGACGAGGTGGAGGTCCTCGGCGCGCGTCTTCTCCGCCAGCACGGGAGAGATGCCGAACCAGGCTCCGTGCGTGCTGAAGGGGATGTCGTGAACGGAGAAGGCCGGGCCGGATGAGGCGGCGGTCATGAAGGCGGCACTCATTTCTTGAGTGGGGGTGGTCGGCGGTCTGCCGGGTGGGGCGACGGCGCCCTCGGGGGCGCGAGCCGGGTGGTCCGGCGTCAGTCCTTGACGGCGCCGGCGGTCACGCCGGCGGCGACGTAGCGCTGGGCGAGGACGAGTATGACCGCGGCGGGCAGGGAGGCCACGACGGCGGTGGCCATGATGGCGTTCCACTCCTGGTTGTTGTTGCCGATGTACTGGTAGATGCCGAGGGTGATCGGCTCGTGGGCACCTCCGTTGACCAGGGTGCTGGCGAAGATGAAGTCGGACCAGGACCACAGGAACGCGAACAGCGAGACCGTGACGATCGAGTTGCGGCTCATCGGCAGGACGATCGACCAGAAGGTGCGCAGGGGGCCGGCTCCGTCTGTCTTCGCGGCCTGGAGCAGTTCGCCGGGTATCCCCGACATGAACGCGGTGAAGATGAGGACGGCGAAGGGGACGGCCAGCGTGGAGTCGGCGACGATCAGGCCGGACATCGACTGGAGCAGGTCGAGCTGGAGGTAGATGGCGTAGAAGCCCATCGCCATGATGATGCCGGGGATCATCTGGGCTGCCAGCAGGACGAAGTTGAGGACTCCGCCGCCGCGCGGGCGCAGTTTGGCCAGCGCGTATCCGGCGGGTGCGGCCAGCGCCACGGTCAGGGCGACGGTGCCCAGGCCGATGACGAGGCTGGTGCCGAGGTAGGGCAACTGCTGGTCGACGACGGCCCGGTAGCCCTCCAGGGTGGCGTGGGCGGGGAAGAGGTCCGGCGGGCTCTTGCGCATGTCCTGGTCACGGGTGAAGGACACGTTCAGCATCCAGTAGACCGGGAAGAGCATGACCGCGGTCAGCAGGAGACCGATGACCGTCTTCCACCACGTACGGGGGTGCCGGTTCGGGACTGTCTGTGCACTCGTCATGACAGCGCCTGCTTCCGCTGGACTCGGACGTAGACCAGGCCGAAGACCAGGGCGGCGACGACGAGCAGGTTGCCGACGGCCGCGCCGGGGCCGAAGGCGGGCAGGAGGTTGCCGAAGCCGAGTTGGTAGGACCAGGTGGCGAAGGTGGTGGACGAGTCCGCCGGGCCGCCCTTGGTCATGATCCAGATGATGTCGAAGACCTTGAGCGTGTAGACCAGACCCAGCAGCAGGGTGATGGCGGACACCGGGCGCAGGAGCGGGAAGGTGATGCTCCAGAAGCGTCGCCAGGGGCCCGCGCCGTCGAGGGCGGCGGCCTCGTACAGGCTGGTGGGGATGGACTGCAGGCCGCTGTAGAGCACGACCAGGTTGAACGGGACGCCGATCCAGATGTTCGCGATGATCACCGAGGTCAGCGACCAGGACGGCGAGGTCAGCCAGTTCACCGGGCCGATACCGACCGCGTGCAGTACGGCGTTGACGATGCCGGAGTCGCTGTTGAGCATCCACGACCAGGTGGAGGCCGACACGATCAGCGGCAGCAGCCACGGCACCAGGAACAGCGCCCGCAGGGTTGCCGAGAGCCGGAAGTGCTGGTGGAAGAAGACCGCGAGGGCTAGGCCGATCGCGTACTGGAAGAAGAGGCATACGGCGGTGAACACCACGGTGTGCAGGAGTGCGGGGGCGAAGGCCGGGTCGTCGAAGACGGTCCGGTAGTTCGCCAGGCCCGTGAACGGCGCGTCACCCTGGACGAAGGAGCGCACCGTGTAGTTCCGTAGGCTCAGGTCGAGGTTGCGGTAGAGCGGATAGGCGTAGAAGAGGACGAGGTAGAGGACGACCGGGGCGAGGAACGCCCAGGCGGCCCACTGCGGGGAGGCGGGACGGCGCCGGGCCGTGGTGTGGGCCGGGGGCGGAGCGGCAGAGATCGCCGCTCCGTTCCGGTCGCGCACCGGCCGGCGGTCCGGCAGCTGTGTCGTGTGCTTCATCGGCGGGCCCGCGTTCCGGTTACTTGACGGCGGACTGAGCGGCCGTCAAAGCGTCCTTGGGCGACTGGGACCCGCTCAGTGCGGACTGGACGGCCTTCCACATCTGCTCGGAGATCTTGGGGTACTTGGTGCCCAGGTCGTCGCTGGTGCGTCCCTTGGCCGCCTTGACCGCGTCGACCCACGGCTTCAGCTCGGCGTTCGCCGCGACCTGCTTGTCCTGCACCTCCGTGGTGGGGGCGACGTAGGACAGGGTCGTGTCGGTGGCGAGGAGGTTGTCGGTGCTGGTCAGGCAGGTCACGAGCTTCTGCGAGGTGGCGTAGCGGCCGGTTTCTCCCTGGACCGGGACGGTGACGAACTCGCCGCCGGTCGGGGCGGCCGCATTGCCACCGTCGGCGCCGGGGACGGGGATGACGCCGTAGTCGAAGCCGGCCTTCTCCGCGTTGGCGAGCTGCCAGGTGCCGTTCTCGGCGAACGCGTAGTCGCCGCTCGCGAACTCCTGCCAGCTGGTCGTCTGCGTATTGTTGATCACCGAGTTGGGGGCGTAGCCCTTGTCCAACCAGTTCTTCCACAGCGACAGCGCGGACACCGCCTCGGCCGAGCCGATGTCGGTGAGCTGCGCGCCCGAGCCCCAGAACCACGGCAGGAACTGGAAGCTGCCCTCCTCGGTCCCGATCGCCGAGAACGTGATCCCCTTCTTCCCTGCCTTCTCGACCTTCGCCAGCGCCGCCGTCAGCGAGTCCCAGTCCTTCACCGAGGCGATGTCCACGCCGGCCTTCTTGAGGACCTCCTTGTTGTAGTAGAGGGCCAGGGTGTTGGCGCCGACCGGAGTTCCGTACGTCTTCCCGCCCGACTGACCGGCCCCGAGCAGGTTGGCGTCGACGGCCGAGGTGTCCAGCTTGTTGTCGTCGGTCGTGGTCAGCACGCCGGCCTCGGCCAGGGTGGAGACGACCGGGTTGTCGACTATGAGGACGTCCGCGGAGTTGTCCTGCTGCGCCGCCAGCAGCGCCTTGTTCGTCAGGTCGCTGGTGTCGAACGCGGTCCGCTTGATCTTCACTCCGGCCTTGCTGCCGCAGTCGTCCAGCAGCTTCGCCCACGCCGAGCCCTTGTCGAACTGCGGGTACGGGTCCCAGATCGTGTACGTACCGCCGTCCGCCGCCTTCGTGGAGGTATCGCCCGAGCCGGAGGAGCACGCTGTGGCGCCGGCGGTGACGGTGACGACGGTCAGGACTGCGGCGGTGAGACGCCGTCTGGCAGATCGGTTCATGGCGCGTTCCTCATGGTTCTTGGCACGGGTGTGCCCTGGGACAGGTGATCGGTGGCTGCTGAGTTCGCCGAACTCGGGCGGTGAGCTGCTGGGGCGGCCGGTATGGGATGCGGAGGCTGAAGAGGACGGTGTGGAATGACGGTCAGGGGTGCGTGAGGGCAGCGGGGTCGGCTGGGGTGATGCCGGTAGGTCCGGTGCTCGCTCGCAACGAGATCGGTGGCGCGAGCAGGTGATTCCGGGCCGGTGCGTCGGGGTGGTCGAGCCGCTCCACGAGCAGCTCGACGGCGAGGCGACCCATCTGTTCCGCCGGTACGTCCGCTGCGGTGAGCTGCGGCGTCACGGTCTCCGCCCACCTGCTGGCCACCACTCCGGTGACGGAGAAGTCGCGTGGCACATGGCGGCCGGCCTGGGCCAGCCCCCGGTAGAGGCCGCCGAGCGCGGCCTCGTTCAAGGTGACCAGGGCCGTAGTGGCGGGGTTGTCATGCAGGATCCGCTCAAGACAGGCGAGGCCCGAGGCGGCGTCGTCCTCGCAGCAGTACGTCCGGACGGTCAGCCCGCGTTCCGCCGCGGCCTTGGTGAACCCCTCGAGTCCCCGGTGGGCGGACTCGTACCCGGCCCGCAGCAGCTGCTCGGGCCGGTTGACGAAGGCCACCCGATGGTGACCCAGGTCCGCCAGGTGGTGCACACAGGCCGCAGCCAGTGCCGTGTGGTCCAGACCCACCCACCAGCTGCCCTCCGGATGGGCGGTGCGGCCGATGGCGACGGAGGGGAAGTCCACCGTGGTGAGGTGGTCGATCCTGTCGTCCTCCAGCCGGATCTCCATCAGGATCGCGCCGTCGACCCGCCGCTCGCCCAGCAGCCGCTGGAACGAGCGGTCGCTGTCCACACCACTCGGAGAGAGCAGCACGTCGTAGTCGTAGGCCGCGGCGGCCTCGGTGACGCTGCCGATGAAGTCCAGCTGCATGCCGGTGTAGTGGTTCCCGGCCGGAGGAAAGACCAGACCGATGGTGTTGGTCCGGCCGTTGGCGAGGGCCCGCGCACTCGCGTTGGGCTGGTAGCCCAGCTCGTCGATGACCCGCTGGATCTTCTGACGGGTGTCCTCGGACACGGGGCGCTTCCCGCTCAGCGCGTAGGACACGGTGCTCCGCGAGACACCGGCCCGCTTGGCAATCTCACCGATGTTCACGGGGACTCCTCACAGAGAGCAGTCGAATCGGTTCGATGATTCCTGAGAACAAGATCGGCCGGATACCGACCATCGAACCGGTTCGCGTGAAGTGAAGGTAAGAGCAACCAAGACGGGTGTCAACGCACCGTGTCAAATTTTCCGTAACGGCCTGGAAACCTAGGCGTACGGAGGCGTGACCCCTGGCCCGCCTGGACTCGCGCACGCTTACCAGCAGGCCAAGAGACCACATCGGCGGACGGCAACACCTTTCCGCCGTCAGGGCGGCCGACCGCACGCGACTGAAAGAAACGCGTCGGGGGTATTGCTGGCCAGTTTCCTCGGTGCTAGCTTCCCCGAACCGGTTCGACAACGCATCGACAGGCCATGACCGCTATCGAGGCGTCACTCACGCATCGGAGCGTCGCCGGGGACCTGACCCCCTGTACATCCGCCGCCCGAAGCTCCCCCTCCGGGCGGCGGATGCCACCGAGTGACCGTCGCCCTCGTACGTGCCGGCGGTGGCTCGCTGACTCGGCACACCCGCCGCAACGGCATGCGGTTCGCCTCCCGAAGGCCGTCCGAGTGCTCCGTAACCCGGAACCTGAGCACCGGTGAACTGAGGCGACTCCTGTCGGGCAGCGGAACGTCGAACCGATTCGCCCCCTGGCGGGACGGGGCCGGGACCGCCACACGGCCGGCCCCGTCCCGTACGAAACGCATCGGATCCAGCGTCCGAGATGCCATGGAATCCACGGAGACCTCAGTGCGACAAGGAAAAAGAACGATGAGAGCGGGCACCGCGGTGGCGGCCGTCCTCACGACCATGCTCGCCGTGCCGTCCGCCGGAACGGCACAGGCCGCGGAGCCGGAACGGCTCGTCATCGATCTGGCCACCGATACCGGTGCCTTCCACGGCGGGGCGAGCGGCTCGCTGTATGGGATCTACGGCGACGGCGCGCCCAGCCGCAACCTCATCGAGGGCATGAACCTGCGCACGGTGTCCACCAAGGCGCAGGACGGCCCGCAGCACCCGGGCGCGGACGCCCTGGAGATTCTGCCGCCGTTCGTGGACTCGGGCGGCAAGGACGTCTACATCTACATGACCGACATCTACCGAGGGTTCCCGTACCAGTGGCCGGGCGCCAACGGCCCCGAGCGCCTCGCGGACTTCAAGGAGAAGATCAGAAAACAGGTCGCCCAGGTCAAGACGATGGGCGACTACAAGGACCACGTCGTCTACGTCCCCTTCAACGAACCCGAAGGGAACATGTTCGGCTCGGGCGCGTGGAGCTACAACAACGTCTCCTGGCTGAACGACCCGCAGCACTTCTTCGCGGCCTGGAAGGAGACCTACCAGCTCATCAAGAGCCTGGACCCGGACGCGCGGATCGCGGGCCCGAACACCTCCCTCCTCTTCGACCAGGTCAAGGGCTTCCTGCAGTACGCCAAGGCCAACAACGTCGTCCCGGACGTGATGACCTGGCACGAACTGTCCAGCCCCGCCGCGGTCCGCACGAGCGTGGCCAAGTACCGGCAGTGGGAACAGGAGGTCGGAATCGATCCGCTGCCGATCAACGTCAACGAGTACGGCCACAACTACCACCTGTCCGTGCCCGGCCAGGTCGTCCAGTGGGTCTCCGCCATCGAGGAGTCGAAGATCGACGCCGACCTGGCGTACTGGAACATCGACGGCAACCTCAACGACTCGGCCGTCGACGCCAACAAGGGCAACGGCCAATGGTGGCTGTTCAACGCCTACGGCCAGATGTCCGGACACACCGTCCAGGTGACCGCTCCCCATCCGAACCAGCAGTACACCCTCCAGGGCGTGGCTACGCTGGACGCCGACAAGAGGCAGTCCCGGACGGTCTTCGGCGGCAAGAGCGGCGACGCGGACATCGTCTTCGACAACATCGACCCGAAGCTGTTCGGGACGACGGTGCACGCGACCGTGCATGAGATCCCGTGGACCGGGCAGGTCGGTGACTCGGCCCAGCCTCAGCGACTGGCGGACCAGGAGGTCACCGTCGGCGAGGACGGCACAGTGACCCTGCCGATGACCGGCATGAACGAGATGTCCGCCTACCAGGTCATCCTCTCCCCCGGCGGGAACGGCGGAGAATCGGCCGAGCCCTCCGTCAGCTGGCGGAAGTCCTACGAGGCGGAGAACGCCACCTACACCGGCAGCGGTTACTCCAAGAACGGTCCCGAGGGCACACCCTCCAACGTCGGCAAGTTCGCGACAAGCGGCAACTACAACGTCGGCGGCCTGCGCACCGGCTCCGACGGCGTGCTCGCCTTCGACGTGGACGTACCGCAGGACGGCACATACGACCTGAGCGTCTTCGCCAACTCCTACAACCTGGACGGCCGGGTGAAGGAACAGGGCCCCACCAATGTCTTCCTCCGCGTCGACGGCAAGGACCCGCAGGAACTGCGGCTGTCGCTCGGCTACAAATGGGTGGTCTGGGGCCACACCGACACCACCGTGAAGCTCACCGCCGGCAAGCACAAGATCACGCTCTCCGCGAAGGACACGGACCTGGGCGTCACCAAGGGCGACGCGATCATCGACAAGATTGACCTGGCCCTGCGCGACGAGCACGTGACCCAGCCGGCGATCTACGAAGCCGAGTACGCCACCCTCACCGGAACCCGGCCCGGCTACACCTACCCCGAGGCCTCGGGACCGGGCGCGGTGCCGCTGCCCAAGAGCGCCTCCACGACCTTCTGGGTCCACGCCCCCACCGACGGTGAGGCCACGGTCTCCCTCGACCACCTCGGCGGCGGCAAGGCGAAGGTGTCCCTCAACGGTGACAAGCTCGACATCCCCAAGGTGGGCGCCGGCAACAGGGGCACGGACGTCGTACGGGTCTTCCTGTCCGCGGGCATCAACAAGATCACCGTCACCGGCACCAAGAAGGAACTGGTGGTCGACCGGCTGCGGGTCGCGGCGTCGAGCGGCAACCTGGCGACCAAGGTGTACCAGGCGGAGGGAGGCACCCTGAGCGGCGCCGCCAAGGCCACCGAGGCGTACACCTTCGCCACCGGCGGCAAGGCGGTCACCGACATCGGAGACGGAACGGCCAACGCCCTCACCCTCGACGTCGTCGCCAAACGCGCCGGACAGCACGCGGTGACCATCCGCTACTCCAACGCCGAACAGGCACCTGCCACCCACTACAACCCCGACCCGATCGCCCGTCACGCCGACCTCTCGGTCAATGGCGAATCGACACACCAGATCCTGTTCCCGACCACCTTCCACTTCAACAGCTTCCGGGACCTGACCGTCCCGGTCACCCTCAAGAAGGGGACGAACCGACTTACCTTCACCGCCGAAGAGCTGCCCGACTTCAACGGCGACACCTACAACCCATACGACCAGCGATCCCCCTACGCGCCGGTGATCGACCAGGTCGCCGTCACACCGCTGACGGAGAAGTAGCCGCCCGGCCTCGCCGGAACGCCCAGGTGCCGACCGGACTCCGGTCGGCACCTGGGTATCCACAGGTTCCTTGGCCCCGGAGTGGATCGACCTGCCGCAACTACCTCTCAAGCGTGCAGGCCCAACCTCACCCGCAGCTCAGGGCAGTCTGGTCGTCGATGGACTGCGGACCGCCTGGCCGCACACGAGGCAGCGGGCCAGTGCGCGGCGCAGCGGGTAGCAGCGCCGGGTGAGGCACGTTGGGCGACGAACGCCTGGCGAGGCAGGGGCTTCGCAGCGGTAAAGAAAGGATGCCTGCCTACAAGGTGTTCCTGGTATCCCGGATGCGGGAGCAGTACGACCAGCTGGGCAACAGCACGCAAACCGGGGCGACGAGGCTCAGCTCCATCGGCCGCCTGGTCGTGAGCGCTCTGCACTGATGCGCCTGCTGCTCGCGGCGATCGGGACAAGCGGTGTGCCGCCCATCAAGTGTTCGGTGTCGGCATGGTGTTCGGTCCTGACTGACGCGCATCCTGCCAGGAACGGCCGTCATGAGACTGCCGGGCAGGACGGCATGATGGGATCCGGGCCCGCTTCTCCGACCGGTTCGGCATCAAGGAGACCGACGTGTCGGCCGAAACCGACGAGCGGGCGCCTATCGCCTGCTACCTGAAGCCTGCGAGCGGGGTGCCGGTGGCATGGGGGGGGACACAATGCCGGGGACTCACTCCGCCGACCACTCCCCTCCCCCGCAGGCGCGACGATGATGGCGGTGGTTCGATCACCATGTACGTGGAAAGCCTGACCAGCGCCCTCTTCGACGGCGAAGGTATGAGCTGTCATCAGCCCGCCGCCCTGCACCTCACCCACCCCGAACCTATCTGAAGCGCCCCTCCGACATGGTCGGGAAAGCCGGCCTCAAGCTCCTATCGGTGACCCGACTCGGCTGATGCCGCCCTTGAGCTTGCGCTTGGAAACCGATCGGTTTACTGTAGCGGAAACCGATCGGTTTCCGAGTCTATGGAGGTAGCCATGACCGCGCTGAAGGGCGAGATGCCCAGCCACGAGTCACGTCCCACGATTCACATCCCGGGGACCACCAGCCACACCCTCGCCCCGCGCACAGGACGCCACAGCCGCGAGGGAACACTGCGCTACCTCAAGGCGGGCACCGGTGCCCCCCTGGTCCTGCTGCACACCGTGCGCACCCAGGCCGAGCACTTCCGCCACCTCATCCCCCTGATCGCGGACCAGTACACCGTGTACGCCCTCGACCTGCCGGGGATGGGCTACTCCGAGATCGTGCCCGGTGCGTCGTACGACGAGCCGGCCATGCGCGCGGGCGTCAAGCGGCTCCTCACCGAACTCGACCTCCACGACGTCACACTGGTCGGGGAATCCATGGGGGCGGTGCTCGCCCTGACCACCGCAGCCGACCTTCCGGAGCGGGTCCGGCGCGTCGTCGCGGTGAACACCTACGACTTCCGCGGCGGAATCGCCCGGTCCAGCCTCCTCGCCCGTGTCGTGGTCACCGGTGTCCTGGCCCCGGGGGTGGGTCCGGTGATCGCCGGCGTGGAGCCCAAGCCCGCCCTCAGCAAGATCCTCCAGGGCGGCCTCGGCGACAAGAGCGCACTGCGGGAGGACTACATGGACGAACTCCTCCAGGTGGGCAGCCGCCCCGGCTACTCGACCGTCGCCCGAGCCGTGTACCAGGCCCTGCCCAGCCTCATCGCCGCCCGCTCGCGCTACCCCGAGGCCAAGGCGCCCGTCCACCTCGTCTACGGCGAGAAGGACTGGTCCCGGCCCTCGGACCGGGAGGCCAACAAGAAGCTGCTGCCCGCCGCCGAGTTCACACAGGTGCCGAAGGCCGGCCACTTCATCGCCCTGGAACGGCCTGATGTGCTGGCCGACCTGCTGAACGCGGTGGCCTGACCGTCCCGAGGGCGCCGTGCCCACCCCCCCCCATCTGGGGGTGGTGCGTGACCGGGACCGGGTTCGACCATGTCGCGTGACAACGTCGTGGCAGGCAAAGGAACAGTACATGCCAGAGATGCAGATCGAGTTCGATGTCCCGGCTCAGATGCGTGACGGCACGGTGCTGCGCGCCGATGTCTACCGGCCCGGGGGCACGGGACCGTGGCCGGTGCTGCTCATGCGGCTGCCGTACGGCAAGCAGACGCCCCTGCTGGCCGCGGCGTTCGATCCCCTGGCGGCGGGCGGCGGGCGGCGGCCCGGCGCTGCTTCATGGTGGTCGTCCAGGACACCCGTGGCCGGTTCGCCTCCGAAGGGGAGTGGGAGCCGTTGACGTACGAGGAGAGCGACGGGTACGACACCGTACGGTGGGCCGCCGCCCTGCCCGGCGCGAACGGCTCGGTCGGCATGCTGGGCGCCAGCTATTTCGGCAACACCCAGTGGATGGCGGCGCTGCCCAAGCCGCTGGAGCTGAAGGCGATCGCCCCGATGGTCACGTGGTCCCACCCGCACGACGGACTGTGGACACGCGGCGGCGCATCGAACTCGGTACGACCGTGACCTGGTCGCTTCTGCACGGCGCCGACACCCTGATGCGCCGTCACCGCACCGACCCCGCCGCGCTCGTGGCCGGGCCTCGGCGGGCTCGTGCGGGATGTCGACGGCCTCGCGGGCGACGGCTACGCGGAGCTGCCCGCCGGGCAGTTCCCCGCGTTCGCCCGGCACGACCTTCCCGAGCTGGGCTACGAGCGGTCCCGGCGCGAGCCCGACTGGGCGCGCTCCTGCACGATCGCGGGCCGGCACCACGAGGTCGACCTGCCCACCTTCCAGAGCGGCGGCTGGTACGACATCTTCAGCCAGGGCACGCTCGACAACTTCACCGCCATGCGCAGCGCAGGCCGGCCCGCCACGCTCGTCATGGGGCCGTGGACCCATGTCAACCGGGGGCACGTGATCGGTGACGTCAACTTCGGGTTCGGCGCGCACTCCGACTTCATGGGCATGCGGGGCCGCGCGATCGACATGCAGATCGACTGGTTCCAGCGCACGATCGGCGACGGTGAGGCTCTGGAACCGGACACCGGCCAGGTGCTGCTGTTCGTCATGGGTACCAACCAGTGGCGCGAGGAGACCGAATGGCCCCTGTCCCGCGCCGTGGACACCGACTTCCACCTGCGCGCCGACGGACGCCTGACCGCAGAGCCGCCGCCGGTCGCCGAGCAGGCCGAGGAGTTCACCTACGACCCGCTGGATCCGGTGCCCACCACGGGCGGAGCGCTCCTCATGCCCGACGACTTCCGCCCCGGGCCGCTCGACCAGGCGGCCGTGGAGACGCGCGAGGATGTCCTGGTCTTCACCACCGAACCACTCACCCAGGACACCGAGGTGACCGGCCGCGTCCGCGCGGTGCTCTTCGCCGCCACCGACGGCCCCTCGACCGACTGGGTGGCACGCCTGTGCGACGTCGACGAGAACGGCGTCTCCCGCAACGTCACCGACGGCATCGTGCGCGTACGCGCGGCAGCCCCGGGCGAGGCGGCCGAGCATGTCGTGGACCTGTGGTCGACCAGCATCGTCTTCCGGGCAGGACACCGCATCCGGCTTCAGGTCACCTCCAGCAACTTCCCGCGCTGGGACCGCAACCTCAACACCGGCGAACCCGAGGACAGCGCCACCACCGCCCGAGTCGCACGCCAGCAGATCTTCCACGACCCGGACCGGCCCTCCCGCATCATCCTGCCCGTGGTGCCTCCCGCCTGACCGGAAACGGGGAGAGCCGGCCATTGAAGAGAAGGTCACCGCATTGTGTGACGGGACTCTGCGCAGCCGGAACAGAGCCATCTCAGGGCATTCGACGACGACGGCAACTCGTACGAGATCCATGGCGACATCGCACACCCTCCGACCGTCGAGAGAAGGAGTGGGCGCAGCGGGCAACACTCTGTCGAATCAGTAAACCGCTCCGGAGATGAAGTCCACGGTGTCCTCCACCGGCTGGCCAGCTTTGATCACGGCGGCCAACGGCGGCTGATCGCCTCAGTGGACACAACCAATTTTGTGACACGAATTCACCCGTACGAGTTTTCCATTCCGTGGGTTCACCAGCATTTGCATGCCGAAGTCAGATACGGAGCAGCATCCGTGCATGGAGAGTTCTGGATACGACGGAACACCGTCGGCAGAGACGATTTTGTCTGGCACTGAGGTCGTCTTCACGGCGGACTTCGCATCTACCCGTCAATGGGTGGCAGGGCGTTCGTGGGCATATCCGAACGGCGGACCGATCAACCCCGGTGACAACAAGCTGGATCACCTGACGGCGGACCCCGCCTACAGCCGTTCGGGCACCTTCCGTGCCACCCGCCGCAAGGACGGCCGGTGGGACACGGGCCTGCTGACCACGGAGGGGAGCGAGGAGGACTTCACCGTCCGCGCGGGGGATGTCCTAGAGGCACGGGTCAGGTTGCCGTACGAGGTCGGGGCATGGCCGGCCATCTGGACCTGGCGGGACGGCGACCAGGAGATCGATGTCTTCGAGTACCACCCCGACAACGCCGACCTCCTGGAGCTGACCAACCACGTTCGCGGCAGCAACCTCTACTACCGCGACCCCGCCATCGGCCCGGGCACGTGGGTCGATCTTCGCGTCGAGTTCGGTCCGAGGTCCGTGATCTGGTGGGTGAACGGCAGTCGGGTGTTCGCCGACCGCCGAGGTGTGGGACGTTCCTGGCACGCCTACCTCATCGTCAATCTGTCGGTGTGCGCAGGCCAATACCACCCCCCACCGGAACCCCACGTCAAGGAGATGTCGTACAAGGTCGAGCACCTCGCGGTGCGGCGGCCAGTCGCACTCTTGGAGGCACTGTCCGACGAATCCGAGGAGGTGTCCGACAACGACGGACCGTGAGCCTGCGGGGCGACGGAGATGTTCCGCAGGTGCCAGTCGTGAGTCGGCCACGCAATCCTGGATCAGTCTCACCAGAGCATGGCCAAGGTGCTTCTGGGGAGGCGGCAAGGCAGAATTCGTGCAGGTCACTGAACTGCCCCAGCAGGTCTTCCTCGGGCCGTCGACGGAAATGTCCGTCCCATGACCGATCAAGGAAGCGGCCTCGCTGTCGTCGGTCGGCAGACAGGTCCCCCGTCAGTTGCCACCCGGTCACCACCGAGTCTCACCGAAACCTGCGGTGCCGCCGGTACGGCCGAAAGATCTGAACCAATACCGGGAATCAGGCCGCGACGAGCTCCTGCTCGCGGTCCGGCGTGTTGACCTTGGGCTTCTTGTTCGGCAGTGAGAGCCGGAAGACCTTGTGCCACGCGGAGAACACCTGCTTGGGCAGCGGCCCGGTGACGTACTCCAGCTCGTACTTCTCGAACAACGCGCGCACCTTCACCGCGACCTCGGCGTACCGGTTGCTCGGCAGGTCCGGGAACAGGTGGTGCTCGATCTGGTGCGACAGGTTGCCGGTCATGAAGTGCATGGCCTTGCTGCCGCTGATGTTCGCCGAGCCCATCATCTGGCGCAGGTACCACTGGCCGCGCGTCTCGCCCTTGATCGACCGGCGCTCGAAGACCTGCACACCCTCGGGGAAGTGCCCGCACATGATCACCGAGTGGGTCCAGATGTTGCGGACCAGGTTCGCGGTGAACGTGGCGGCGAGCGTCGTGAGGAACGACGGGCCCGACAGCAGCGGGTGGATCACGTAGTCCTTGAGCACCTGCTTGCGGATCTTGCGGCCCACGGCCCTGGCCCGCGCGCGGAACTCCGGGTTCTTGCGGCGGCGCTTGTGAAGGTTCTTGCCGAGTTCCAGGTCGTACGCGGCGATGCCGTACTCGAAGAAGCAGGCGTTGATGAAGTTCCACAGCGGCTGGCCGAGGTGGAACGGGTGCCACCTCTGGTCCTCGTCGACGCGCATGATGCCGTAGCCGAGGTCGTTGTCCTTGCCGATCACGTTGGTGTACGTGTGGTGCAACTCGTTGTGCGAGTGCTTCCACTGGTCGGCCGGCGAGACGTGATCCCATTCCCAGGTGGTGGAGTGGATCTTCGGGTCCCGCATCCAGTCCCACTGGCCGTGCAGGATGTTGTGGCCGATCTCCATGTTGTCCATGATCTTCGCGACGGACAGACCGGCGGTGCCGATCAGCCACGCGGGCGGGAAGATCGAGAACAGCAGCACGCCCCTGCTGACCAGCTCGAGCTTGCGCTGCGCCGAGATGACCTTGCGGATGTACGCGGCGTCTTTCTCGCCGCGGTCGGCGATCACCTCGTCGCGGATCGCGTCCAGCTCGCGGCCGAGCTCCTCGATCTGCTCCGCGGTCAGGTGGGCGGTGGGGTCGATGGCGGTCAAGGTGCTCCTACCGTTCGATGTCGCAGGGGCCCGCCGCGGCGGACACACAGGTCTGGATGAGGACGCCCGGCTCGGCCTCGGTGATCTCGCCGGTGCGCAGGTCGCGGACGGCGCCGGCCTTGAGCGGCGTGACGCAGCCGAAGCAGATGCCCATACGGCACCCGGACGGCATGAGCACGCCGGCCTCCTCGCCGACGTCCAGCAACGGCGTGGCGCCGTCCGCGTCGACGGTCTTGCCGGTGGTGCTGAACGTGACCTCGCCGCCGTCGCCGGCGACAACGATGCTGGGGCGGAAGCGTTCGGTGTGCAGGCGCTCTCGGACGCCGTGCTCGGTCCAGTGCTCCTCGGCGGCGTCGAGCAGGCCCGCGGGCCCGCAAGCCCAGGTCTCGCGCTCGGCCCAGTCGGGCACGAGTTCGTCGAGACGGGCGATGTCGAGCATGCCGTCTGTGTCGGTGTGCACCTCGGTGAGCCGCAGCTTCTTGTCCGCGACCAGGTCGTGCAGTTCGTTGCGGAAGATCACGTCTTGCGGCTGTGGCGCGCAGTGGACCATGACGACGTCGTCGAACTCGATGTCGCGCAGCATGCCCATCACAGGCGTGATGCCGCTGCCGGCCGTCAGGTAGAGCACCTTGGCGGGCTTGGCCTGCGGCAGCACGAAGTCACCGGTCGCCTGGTCGAGCTGGATCAGCGTGCCCGGTTTCGCCCTGCGGACCAGGTGGTTGCTGACCTTGCCGTCCGGGATCGCCTTCACGGTGATCGTGACGCGGCCGTCCTGCCGGTTTGTCGGGGAGGTGACCGAGTAGGCGCGCCACAGGCGCACCCCGTCGACATCGACCCCGATCCGCACGTACTGACCGGCTGTGTGGCCGCGCCAGCCCCGTCCCGGCCTGATCACGATGGTCGCGGCGCTACCCGTCTCGGGGTGCACGGCCTCGATGCGCCCACGCAGGTCAGCGCCCGCACGCAGCGGGCTGACCAGGTCGAGGTAGTCCGACGGCAGCAGCGGCGTCGTGACCATCTCCAGTAGTTTCCACGCCCTACTGCGGAGGGCTGCACTCGTCATGACTCCAGCTTGATGCGCCTCAGGGCGTAAAGTCCTGTCCGCAGGACGTAAATCTGGTCGGCTGAATTGTTCGCAGGGAACAAAACATGAGCCATGCAATCCGGAGGGCCACCGAGCTGGCCCTGGATGAGACGACGGTCACCGCACTTCGGGCCGCGCTGAAGACCACCGCCGACGAGGTCGTCCAGGCGATCATCGACGAGGTCCCTCCCTACGCCAACGCCCTTTCGGGCCGCATGGGCGGCACCATCCGCCGAGCCGTCCGCACCGCCCTGGGGCACTACCTGGACCTCGCGAGCGGGAAGGCCACGGGCGGCGACGCCGGTGACGCAGCTTACGAGCTGGGCCGCGGCGAGGTGCGCGACGGCCGTTCGATGGACGCCCTGCTCAGCGCCTACCGCGTCGGCGCCCGCGTGGCCTGGCGATGCCTGGCCGCGGGTGCCGTACCCGCAGGCCTGCCCGCCGCCGACGTCGCCAAGTTCGCCGAGCTGACCTTCGCCTACATCGACGAGCTCTCCGCCGCGAGCGCCGCGGGCCACGCCGACGAACTGGCCGCCTGGGGCAGGGCCCACGAGCGCCACCTGGAACACCTGGCCCGCGACCTCCTCGCCGACGCGAGCCCGGACGTGCTGCTGGCCTCTGTTCAACGGGCCGGGTGGCAGCCTCCGGTTTCACTGACCGCGGTCCTGCTGCCCGCCGCCCAGGCCCGGCCTGCCTACCGCGCGCTCGACCCGAGCACCCTCGTCCTCGACGATCTGCCGGACGCCACCGGTGTGCTGCTCGTCCCCGACGCCGACCGGTCACGTCTCTTGAGGCAGCTGACCGACCGCGCCGCCGTGGTCGGCCCGGCTCGGCCATGGACTCGTGCGTCCGCCTCGTACGCACGAGCCGTACGCGCGCGCTCCCTCTCCTCTGATATTCGCGACACCGAGGACCACCTGCCGGAGCTGGTGCTGAGCGCCGATGTGGACGCGTTCGCAGACCTGCGTGCCCGAGCCCTCGCACCGTTGCGGACCTTGCCTGTCGCCACCGCGCGGCGACTGGAGGAGACGTTGCGGGCGTGGCTGCTGCACCAGGGCAGGCGGGACGAGGTGGCGGCGGCGTTGTTCGTCCATCCCCAGACCGTCCGGTACCGGATGTCGCAGCTGCGGGAGCTGTTTCCGGATCTCGGGTCGCCGAACCGGGTCCTAGAACTGACGCTGGCGGTCGGTCTTCGGGGCAGCTGATGCGTTCTTCGACCGTCCACGACCGCGTCCGCGAGCGGTCCAGGAATCATGTCTCGTCCTCGGTGCGAACAGCTGGCTCATGCGGCCCGGGGAAGAGCGGTATTGCTGAGCTTACCCGCTGCCCTCTCGCAAAGCATTCATCGAACGCTCGGTCACGCGCGCCACGGGACCCAGGGCTGAGACGCTGACGACCAGTTTCCGCGACCGGTAGTAGTCGATGACCGGAGCGGTGGAGCGATGGTAGACATCGAGGCGTTCGCGGACCGTTGCCTCGGTGTCGTCCTGTCGCTGGTGCAGTTCGCCGCCGCACAAGTCGCAGAGCCCGGGTTCACGTGGTGCGTTGTACATCAGGTGGAAGATGTGACTGCCGTCGTTCCGGCAGATCCGTCGGCCCGTGACCCGCCTGACGGCCTCCTCCTGCGGCACCTCCAGGTCCAGTACCGCGTCGAGCGAGCACCCGTCGTCCTTCAGCAGCTGGTCGAGCGCCTCGGCCTGGAACACATTGCGCGGAAAGCCGTCCAGCAGGAAGCCCCTGTCGGCATCCGGCTGCTCCATACGGGACCTGGCCATGCCGATCGTCACCTCGTCGGGTACCAGCTGTCCGGCTCGCATGTACTCCCGCGCCTGCCGTCCCAGGTCCGTGCCCCGGCTGATGTTCACCCGGAAGAGGTCACCAGTGGAGATGTGCGGAATACAGAGGTTCTTGGCAAGGTGAACGGCCTGCGTACCCTTCCCGGCGCCGGGCAGCCCCACCAGCACTATGCGCATCGGTGTTGAGCCCCTTCGTCATCGTGCGGCGACTCGCCAGAGCTACGCACGCGCGGTCTTGATCTTCTCGGTGAGCTGGGGGACGACGTCGAAGAGGTCGCCGACGACGCCGTAGTCGACGAGGTCGAAGATGGGGGCCTCGGCGTCCTTGTTGACGGCCACGATCGTCTTGGAGGTCTGCATGCCGGCGCGGTGCTGGATGGCGCCGGAGATGCCGTTGGCGATGTACAGCTGCGGGGAGACACTCTTGCCGGTCTGGCCGACCTGGTTGGTGTGCGGGTACCAGCCCGCGTCCACCGCGGCGCGGGAGGCGCCGACGGCGGCGCCGAGGGAGTCGGCGAGGGCCTCGATGAGTCCGAAGTTCTCGGTGCCGTTGACGCCACGGCCGCCGGAGACCACGATCGCGGCCTCCGTCAGCTCCGGGCGCCCGGTCGACTCGCGCGGGGTACGCGCGGTGACCTTGGTGCCGGTGGCCAGCGCACCGAACGTCACGGCCAGCGCCTCGACCGTACCGGCGGCCGGGGCGGCCTCCACGGCGGCGGAGTTGGGCTTGACGGTGATGACCGGGGTGCCCTTGGAGACACGGGTCCTGGTGGTGAAGGAGGCGGCGAACACCGACTGCGTGGCCACCGGACCGGAGTCACCGGCCTCCAGGTCGACGGCGTCGGTGATGATGCCGGAACCGATGCGCAGCGCCAGACGGGCGGCGATCTCCTTGCCCTCGGCGGAGGACGGGACGAGGACGGCGGCCGGGGACACGGCCTCGACGGCGGCCTGCAGCGCGTCGACCTTCGGCACGACCAGGTAGTCGGCGTACTCGGCGGCCTCGTGGGTGAGAACCCGGGTCGCGCCGTGCTCGGCGAGGGCGGCGGCCGTGCCGGCGGCGCCGGCACCGAGCGCGACGGCGACGGGCTCGCCGATGCGGCGGGCCAGGGTCAGCAGCTCCAGGGTGGGCTTGCGGACGGCACCGTCCACGTGGTCGACGTAGACGAGAACTTCAGCCATGGGATTGCTCTCCTGCGGATTGCGAAGGCCCAAAGGGGGCGGGGCTGTGAAGGGTCGGGCCTCGGCCGGACCCACGGGTCGCGGCGGGCCACAGGGCCTTAGATGAACTTCTGGCCCGCGAGGAACTCGGCGAGCTGCTTGCCGCCCTCGCCCTCGTCCTTGACGATCGTGCCGGCGGTACGCGCCGGGCGCGCGGCCGCGGAGTCGACAGCCGTCCAGGCACCCTCCAGACCGACCTCGTCCGCCTCGATGTCGAGGTCGGACAGGTCCCAGGCCTGCACCGGCTTCTTCTTCGCCGCCATGATGCCCTTGAAGGACGGGTAACGCGCCTCACCCGACTGGTCGGTGACCGACACCACCGCCGGAAGCGACGCCTCAAGCTGCTCGGACGCGGTGTCACCGTCACGACGGCCCTTCACCACCCCGTCCTCGACGGACACCTCGGACAGCAGCGTCACCTGCGGAACACCCAGACGCTCCGCGACCAGCACCGGAACCACACCCATCGTGCCGTCCGTCGACGCCATACCGGAGATCACCAGGTCAAAGCCGGCCTTCTCGATCGCCTTCGCCAGCACCAGCGACGTACCGATCGCGTCGGTGCCGTGCAGGTCGTCGTCCTCGACGTGGATCGCCTTGTCCGCGCCCATCGACAGCGCCTTGCGCAGCGCGTCCTTGGCGTCCTCCGGACCCACCGTCAGCACGGTGATCTCGGCGTCGCCTCCTTCCCGTTGGCACTCCTCCGCGATCTGCAGCGCCTGCTCCACCGCGTACTCGTCCAGCTCGGAGAGCAGACCGTCCACGTCGTCACGGTCGACGGTCAGGTCATCGGCGAAGTGCCGGTCGCCAGTGGCGTCGGGCACGTACTTCACAGTGACAACGATCCTCAAGCTCATCTGACTTTCCTTCCAGCCGGAGTGCCGGAGTAGTCGTGGAAGCCCCGGCCCGTCTTCCTGCCGAGGAGACCGGCGTCCACCATCCGGAGCAGGAGGGGCGGTGCGGCCTGCAGCGGTTCCTTGTACTCGGCGTACATGGAGTCCGCGATCGCCTTGAGGGTGTCCAGGCCGATCAGGTCCGCCAGGCGCAGGGGGCCCATGGGGTGGGCGCAGCCGAGCACCATGCCGTTGTCGATGTCGTCGGCGGAGGCGAGGCCCGACTCCAGCATGCGGATCGCGGACAACAGGTAGGGCACCAGGAGGGAGTTGACGACGAATCCGGCCCGGTCCTTGGCGTGGATGACCTGCTTGCCCAAAGTCAGGCTGACGAACGTCGCTGCCCGGTCGCGGGTCTGGTCACTGGTCAGCAGGGACGGGACCAGCTCGACGAGGTCCAGTACCGGCACCGGGTTGAAGAAGTGCACGCCGATCACCTGCTGCGCGCGTCCGGTCGCCGTGCCGAGTTTCATGATGGGGATGGAAGAGGTGTTGGAGGCGAGGATCGCGTCCGGCCGGGCGAGCACCTTGTCGAGTGCCGCGAAGATCTCGGCCTTGACCTGTCCGTCCTCGGCCACCGCCTCGATCACGATGTCGCGGTCGGCGAGGTCGGCCAGGTCGCTGGTGAAGCCGATCCGGCGGAGGGACGTACCGCTGTCGGCCGGGGCGAGTCTGCCGCCGCGTACCGCGCGTGCCAGGGATCTGGCGATTCTTTCACGGCCCGCCTCGACCGCCTCGGGGCCGGTCTCGCTGACGAGGACGTCGAGGCCCGCGCGGGCGCAGACCTCGGCTATGCCGCTGCCCATGAGTCCCGCTCCGACGACACCCACGCGGCGGATGGGCTCGGGGGCCGCGCCGTCGGGGACGGCGTCGGAGGGGGTGCCTGACGGCTGTGTGGTCATGAGTACCTCTCCATGTGTCTGGTCCGGCCGGGCTCAGCCCCGCAGCAGGCTGCGCTGCAACTTGCCGGTGGCGGTGCGCGGCAGACGTTCCCGGATTTCGAGCCGACGGGGGATCTTGTGTCGGGTGAGCGAGGCGGACAGGAACGTCTGGATGTCTTCCAGGGAGCAGTCCGCACCCTCGGCGGGTACGACGATGGCGGTGACGACCTCTCCCCAGACGGGATCGGGCGTTCCGACGACCGCCGCTTCGTCCACGCAGGGGCACGCCGCCAGCGCTTCCTCCACCTCCGTCGGATCCACGTTCTCCCCGCCGGTGATGATCGTGTCCTTGATCCTGCCGACCACCACCAGGCGGCCCTCGGAGTCCATGTAGCCCCGGTCGCCCCCGTGGAACCAGCCATCGGCGTCGCGGGCCGCCGCCGAGTCCTCCGGCAGGCCCAGGTATCCGGCAGCCACGCTGGGGCTCCGGACGACGATCTCCCCCGTCGTGCCGTGCGGCACGGGGCGGTTGTCGGCGCCGACGATCCGGACTTCGGCCAGCGGGGCGGCCAGTCCGGCCTCGCCGGAGCAGCCCGGGCCGTCACGCGGGTCGCGGTAGGTGACGCCGGCGGCGGTCTCGGTGAGGCCGTAGGAGCTGAGGACCGGGATGCCACGGCGGTGGAACACCTCGGCGACCGGCGCCGGTGCCGCCGCTCCCCCGCTGAGGATCCAGCGCAGAGAGGACAGGTCCGCCGCTGCGAAGCCCGGGTGTCGTGCGATCAGGGCGAGCATCGCCGGTACGGCGAAGGTCACGCTGACCCGGTGCCGTCGTACGGTCGTCAGGAAGCCGTCGACGGAAAAGGTGGGCTCCAGGACGACGGTTCCGCCCTTGGCCCAGGTGTACGAGCCCACGCCGCTCAGTACCGCTATGTGGAAGACGGGTGTGGTGATGAGCGTGACGTCGTCCCGGGCCAGGTCCAGGCCCAGGAGTCCGTTGACGCAGCTCCAGAACACGTTGCCGTGGGTGAGGAGCACACCCTTCGGACGGCCGGAGGTGCCTGAGGTGTAGGCGATGAGGGCGAGGTCGTCCTCTGTCACGGGTGCCGGGGTGTCGTCGCCGACGGGTTCGTCCGGCGTCCGGTTCAGTGGGGTGTATCCGTCGGGTGGCTCCTCGTCCAGGCACAGACGGGTGACGCCCGGCGGTACGCCGCCGCCGACGAGTTTCGCGGCGCAGGGGGCGTCCGTGATCAGGACGTCCGCCCCCGAGTCCGCCAGCAGGTAGGCGATCTCGGGAGGCGTGGCCGCCCCGTTGACCGGGACGAACACGCCTCCGATGCGGGATGTGGCGTACATCAGGACGAAGACCTCCGGGCGGGAGGCGCCCGCGTAGGCGATGACGCTGCCCGGCCCGGCACCGTGCCGGCGCAACTGCCGCGCGGAGGCCACGATCCAGTCCCGCAGCTGCCCGTAGGTCCATGCGCGGTCACCGAATACCAGCGCCGTGCGGTCGGGGTGCAACTGGGCGCGGCGTTCCAGCAGCTGGCCCAGGCGGAACATGGAGCGTGATCGGGTAGGGCCGGTCATGGCGTCGGTCCTTTCAGACGTGGCGGCCGGTGGCGCCGGTTCTGCTTCGGGGATCGGTTTCGTCGGTGCGGATGACCGTGAGGTCGTGCGGTCCGTCAGGCATCGGCCGGCTCCGCGGTGGCAGGAGCGTCCGGCCGGTCCCCCTTGATCAGGACGACGGTGACCACCGCCGCCGCGACGGCGCACAGCCCGACGATCAGGTAACCGAGCGAGTACGCGTTGCCCAGGGCCTCGAAGGCGGTGTCCTTGAGCGGGTTGAACGGCACGGTCGAACCGTCGGGCAGGGAGACGGTCCCGGGGACGGCGTTCGCGCCGAGGGGGCCGGAGTTGACGGCCGCGACGGCACCCTGCACGGCCTCCTGCTGCCCGTCCGGAGCGGTCGCCGCCGAGGCGTTGAAGGTGTCCAGGGCCTGGCCGAGGGCCGGGTCGGACGCGACCTTGTCGCTGATCTCGTGCGCCGCCCGGCTGAGGGCGATCGCACCCACGACCGCCGGGCCGAGGGTGAACCCGAAGTCGCGCAGCAGGCTGGTCCAGCCGGCGGCCATGCCGGCGAGGTTGTGCGGCACGGTGTTGATCACCACGGCGGTGACCGCGGACAGCACGAACGCCACGCCGGCACCCGCCACGACGAGCGGAGCGATGAGGGGGGTCACGGACTGCTGGCCGATCGGTATCGAGGCCATCCAGAAGTCGCCCGCGCCGAGGAGCAGAAGACCACCGCCGAGGATCCATTTCGGGTCGTACCGCTCGATGAGGCGGGAAGCGATGGGCACCTGGATCAGAGCCGAGACACCGTTGAACACGATGAACGCGAGGGATGCCTTCAGGGGCGTGAAGCCCTGGATGGCGGTGAGGCGGATGCTGGTCACATAGCCGGTGCCGAGGTAGCAGAACATGCCGACGACCGTGACGATCGCCGCGACGGTGAAGTTGCGGTTGGCGAACAGGTCGAGCTGGAGCAGCGGGGACGCCGAGCGACGTTCGGCGAGGACGAAGGCGACCAGGAAGACGGCGGCCACGACGAAGCCGCCGATGACCTCGATGCTGGCCCAGCCGCTCGTGGGTCCCTGGATGACGGCGAACAGCAGGGCGACGGCGGCGACGGCGATCGTGATCTGCCCCGGCCAGTCGAGGGAGCGGCCCTCGGGCGACTTGGAGTCCTTGGCCAGGACGAAGGCGAGCACGGCCGACACAGCGGCGAGTGCGACCACGACCAGGAACGCCCACCGCCAGCCCGAGTTCGGCCACGAGCCGAACTGCGACTGCGCGACCAGGCCGCAGGCCAGGGGCGACAGCACACTGCCCATGGACAGCGCGGCCGCCCAGACGGAGATGGAACGCGCTCGGGCGCGCGGCGTGTGCGTGCCCGCGGCGATCATCGCCAGCGTCGTCGGGATCACGGCTGCCGCACCGATACCGGCGATGATCTGGCCGGTCCACAGCACGGCGAGCCGGGTGCCGTGGTCGGCCTCGGGTCCCGGCGTCAGCACGCAGACGGCGAACCCGACCGCCACCAGCACCGAACCGCCGACCAGCAGCCGACGCCGTCCGAACATGTCACCGAGCAGACCGAAGGTCAGCTCCAGGACCGTGACAGGGACGAGGAAGGCATCGGTGATCCAGGTCAGCTCGGAGGCCGAGGTGTGAAAGTCCTGCTGGAACAGGCCGTTGAGGCCGGCGGGCACGGTCAGGGCGAACTGGGCCATGAAGACGCAGAGCGCCGCCGCGATGAGCGTGCCCCGTGCCAGGGTGTCGATGCCGAGTGCCTGCTCGTTCTCCTGTTTCACCGTCGAAGAGGCGGTCTTCGCTGACGATGAGGCGGTCGGGGAGCCGGCGCCGCTTCCGACGCCGGTGTCGGATCTGGCCATACGTGGGTCCTTCCGAGGTGATGCGTGACGTGACCTGTCGGTGAGGGGGTGGCTGGTCGTGCTGGTCGTGCTGGTCAGCGCCCGGAGGCGGGTGAGATGACGAAGTTGCTGAACCCCCCGTGGCGGGAACCCACGCTGTTGATCGCGGCGTTCACCTCGTCGAGCGGGTAGACGTGGTGGCGCAGCGGCGACAGATCGAGCGAACCCGCTTCGGCCATGTCGGCCATGTCCTGTCCCTCGCCGGGCGTGAACCAGACCGATCCGCGGACGATCTGGTCCATGTCCATCATTCGGTGCAGGTCGAGGGGCACCTCCCCGGCGACGGCGCCGATGTTGACGGCGATGCCGCCGCGGCCCAGCGCACGCACGCCCTGCTGAAGGGTTTCGTGGGGCGCGCCCGGCCCGAGGGCGTCGATGTAGACGTCCACACCGGCCCCGCCGGTCTCCGCCGCGATCCACTCGTCCACCGGACCGTCGTGCAGGGAGTGCAGGCGCAGCCGCCCCGGGGCCAGCTTGTCGATCTCCGCCAGCAGTTCGCGGTCGCGGCCGGTGCCGTACAGCGTCGTGATGCCCATCGCCGGGGCCAGCAGGGCCGCGGCGATGCCGAGTGTGCCGGTGATGCCGTTGACCAGGACGCTGCGTCCCGGTCCGGCGGCGGCCTTGCGGAGCGCCGAGTACATCGTGCCCAGGTAGCCGAAGCGCGCGGCGGCCTCGAACGACACGGAGTCCGGGATGCGGACGAGCGAGGAAGCCGGAGCGATCATCTTCTCCGCGAGTCCGCCCTGGTAGCGGTCGAGCAACCGGACCGAGGTGGCCGAGAAGCCGAAGTAGCCGGCGAAGGCGTAGCTCGCGCAGTGCACGATCCTGCCGTTGCGGCAGGCGCGGCACGCGCCGCAGGTGCGGCACGGGTTGACGTACACCCGGTCGCCGACCTCGACGCCCTCGACCCCTGCGCCGACCTCTTCGACCACGCCCGCGGGGTCGAGCCCGAACACGGCCGGCAGCGGCGGCAGCGGGTTGAGCGGGAACCAAGTCGTCCAGTTACCAAGGATGTTGGCGAGGTTCGGTACGATGTTCACGGCGTGTACCGCCACCCGGACATCGCCCGGGCCCGGTGCCGGGACGGCAATCCGCTCGATCCTCATCGGCTCGCCGACGTTGTGCATTCGCGCTGCGCGCATGGTCGAGGTCATGGCCTCTCCTCGTTGAGGGCGAAGTTGTCTCCGCGTACGACAGGGCCGCGCACCGGCCAATGAGGGCAAAGAGTGCTGTCGGCCGCTGCCGCCGCGGTCTTCCGGTGGCTCCACGGGCGGCCCCTGAGCCTGGTGACGACACGGGTCGTCGGAGCTGTTCCAGAGGCGTGTGAAGAGTGGGCGAACCCGGTGTGCGGGTCGCGCGGTGAGGGCCGGAGGGGCGTCGGTGTGTCACCTGACGTCGGTCCCAGGTCGGCTTCTTATACGTACGTGCTGGTGGGCGGCCCGGCGGCGAGGCGTCTGTTCCCGTGCTCGGGGTCGTGCCGGCCCTTGCGCGGTGGTCCTACGCCGCGTCGCGCGGGGCCGGTCTCACGGCCGCACGGTCAGCGGTATGCGGCGAGGCCCGTGACGGACTCGCCGACGACCAGAGTGTGGATCTCCTCGGTGCCCTCGTAGGTGAGCACCGTCTCCAGGTTGTTGGCGTGCCGTAGCACCGGGTACTCGGTGGTGATGCCGTTGGCCCCGAGGATGGTGCGGGCTGTCCGGGCGGTGTCGAGGGCGGCGCGGACGTTCGCGAGCTTGCCCAGGCTGACGTGCTCCGGGTGCAGCTGCCCGGCGTCCTTGAGCTTGCTCAGGCGCAGGGCGAGCAGCTGGGAGTGCACGAGGTCGACCTGCATGCCGGCCAGCTTCCCCTGAGTGAACTGGAAACCGCCGATCGGCCGCCCGAACTGCTCACGGGTGGTGGAGTACTCCAGCGCCGACAGGTAGCAGGTGCGGGCCGCTCCCACGACACCGCACAGGATGCCGAAACGCGCCTCGGACAGGCAGGACAGCGGCCCGCGCAGCCCGGTCACGCCCGGGAGCACCGCGGAGTCCGGCAGTCGCACGTCCTCCAGGTGCAGTTCGGCGGTGACCGACGCGCGCAGCGAGAGCTTGCTGTGGATCTCGCTGGTGGTGAAGCCGGGGGTGTCCTTGGGGACGAGGAAGCCGCGGATGCCGTCCTCGGTGCGGGCCCAGACGACGGCGATGTCGGCGATCGAGCCGTTGGTGATCCACATCTTGGTGCCGTTGAGGATCCAGTCCTCGCCGTCACACTTGGCCACGGTGCGCATGCCGCCCGGGTCGGAGCCCTGGTCGGGTTCGGTGAGCCCGAAGCAGCCGATCGCCTCACCGGAGGCAAGCTTGGGCAGCCACTCCTGCTTCTGCTCCTCCGAGCCGTAGCGGTGGATGGGGAACATGACCAGGGAGCCCTGGACGGAGACGAAGCTGCGCAGCCCCGAGTCGGCCGCCTCCAGCTCGCGGCAGGCCACCCCGTACGCGGTGGCACTGGCCCCGGCACAGCCATAGCCCTCCAGGTGCATGCCCAGGAGGCCCAGCTTGCCGATTTCCGGGCCGAGTTCGGCGGTCGGGAAGGTGCCCGCCTCGAACCAGCCGGCCACATGGTCGGTCACGCGGTCGCGGACGAAGGCGGCGACGGTGTCACGGATGAGTCGTTCGTCGTCGTCGAGTTCACTGTCCAGGTCGAGGGCGTCGACGGGGTTGAGGTGGGGCATCAGGAGTTCCTCCGGGCACCGATGAGAACGAAGAGCAGGGTCGCGGGTGAGGTGGAGCGGTTGCGCCAGGCGTGGCGGGTGCCGTTCTGCACGACGACGTCGCCCGGGGCGAGGGTGGTCTCGTTGCCGTCGTCGAGTTCGAGGACGATCTCTCCCTGGAGGAGGACGCCGTAGTCGACGGTGTCGGTGGTGTGCATGCCGGGGTGGTCCGGCTCGAACAGTTCGGCCAGGCCGGGGCTGGTGCGCAGGCGTTCGGCGACGGCCGCGGCCGGGTCGAAGTCCTCGCTCGCGTAGACCGTGTCCGGCGGGATGACCAAGTGCAGCACGCGGGTGGCACCGGACTCGGGGGCGTACGAGGTGACGGCGGGTGTCGGGTCGGTGCCGTCGAAGGGCACGGTGGGCTCGGCGGGGGTGGCCCAGACGAGGGACGAGACGAAGCCGGGGGTGTGCTTCAGTGCGTTGGTGCGGGGTGGCTGCCCGTCCTGGACGACGGCGGCTTTGCCGTCCGCCGTCCGGCCGGTGACGATTCTCCGTGGCATGGTGCGGCTCCTCGGAAGGGGAGGTGCGAGGCCGTGTGTCGGCATATCGGGCGGGCGGGTGGAGAGATGATCGCGCGGGTGCCCGAATCGGACTGACGACGAGGGGCGGCCGGGAGAGGCCGTACGGCTCGAATTGCTGAAGATGTGCGTGACTGCCTGGACTGCCGACAGCGGGTGGCGGCTCGCTGACCCGGGGCAGCGGGAAGGGAGGGACGGCGGTGTTCTCTCCGTCGTTCTCCAGCTGGTGGAGGCGTTTCGTCGGCCACTGGGCGCTGCGTGACCGGAAACTATTCGTAAGAATCCTGACCGTCAAGGGCCGTACAAAACGGTCGTACAGAACGGGCCGACGTCCCACCGAATGCCTCGCGGCACGACGGGGTTCCGTCGAAGCCCCTAGGCAGGGCGCTCCTGGTTGACCAGCCTGCCGAGCAGGACCACCAGCCGGGAGACCTCCTCGTCGTCGAGGACGGCCAGCCAGGCGTGCTCCCGGGCGGTCTGCCCCTCGATCGCCTGGTGCAGCAGGTCCAGCCCGGCCGGCGTCAGTGAGACACGGACGACCCGGCGGTCGTCGCGCTCACGGCGCCGTTCGACGAGCCCGCGCTCCTCAAGGGTGTTGAGCGCGCTGGACACACTCGCCCGGGTGGTGCCGGAGATGCGGGCGATCTCACGCTGCTCCAGATCGCCGAAGATCCACAGCGTGTTCATGATCCGGAAGCCGGCCCAGGTCATCCCGAGCGGCCGGTGTACGGCGCCTTCGAAGTCCTGGACCAGGCGGGCAACGAGCCGGGTGAGGTGGGTGACCGCCTCGACTCCTCGGATCTGGCGCTCCGCGTGGCCCAACTCCTCGTGGTGTGCCCGTACCTTGGCGGCGAACTCGCGGGAGCGCGGATGATCGACGGCGTCACCGGGGACATCCGACACGGGCAGAGCTCCCTTCAGAGGCGGCGGCGCCGTGAGAGCGCCCGGCAGATTCAGCGGCTGATCGGATTGCGCATCGTACCGGCCCCCGAAACCTCGGTCGTCAGCGTCATCCCGGGTTCCAGGTACAGCCGAGGCGTGCGCCGGACCCCGCAGCCGGCCGGGGTGCCGGTGAAGACCAGGTCGCCCGGCTCCAGGGTCACGTACCGGGACAGCCAGGAGACCAGCTCGGGGACGCTGAAGATCAGGTCCGAGGTCCGGCCGCGCTGCACCTCCAAGTCATCGACCCAGCCCGCGACCTCGATGTCGTTCGGGTCGTCGTACTCGTCGACGGTCGCCATCAGCGGCCCGCACGGGCTGAAGGTGTCGTAGGACTTGGCGAGGCTGAACTGGTTCAGCGGCTTACGCCACTGCTCCTTGCGGTCGGTGACGTCCTGGCCGGCGGTCACGCCCGCGATGTTCTGCCACACGTCCGCCTGCTCCACGGCGCGGATGGTGCGGCCGATCACCACCACGACCTCGGCCTCGAAGTCGACCTTGTCGATGCCCACGGGCACGGACACCGGCTCGTACGGGCCGGCCAGCGAGCTGGTGAACTTGGCGAAAATGCCCGGCTCGGCCGGGATGGGCATGCCCGACTCCTCGGCATGACCTCGGTAGTTGAGCGCCACACCCAGGATCTTCCCGGCGCGCGGAGAGACCGGGCCCAGGTGCTTCTCGTCGTAGACGACCAGGTCGGTGCCGGTCGCCGACTGCGCGAGGCGCCGCAGTTCGCCATGGTTCGCCAGGTCGTACAGCACGGCGGGGTCGGGGCCGAGCGCCCCGTTGCTGGCCTTCTCCACGTCGAGGGCGCGGTCGCCGACGATGATGGTGGCCCGGCCGGCGAGGTTGGCGAGCTTCATACGTGTTTCCTCCTCGGAGTTGGGATGGGTGGTCAGGACACCGTCGGCGCGGGCAGCGGGAGTTCCTCGCGCAGCGCGGCGATGTCCGGTTCGGGCTGGATACGGAAGGTATTGATCGCCATGGCCACGGTCTGGTACTGGCCGACCGTGTACACGAGATCGATGAGCTGCTCGGTGGCGAGGTGCTCGCGCAGCTCCTTCCACACGGTGTCGTCCAGGTCGGCTCCCCTGAACAGCTGATCGGTCGCGGCGAGCAGGGCCCGCTCCACGCCGCCGAACCCGGGATCGCCGGGCAGACCGAGGGCGCGGATCTCGTCGTCGGACACCCCGGCCCGGCGGGCGATACGGACGTGCTGCAACCACTCGTACTCGGCCTGGGCGAGCCAGGCGATCCGCAGGATCACCAGTTCACGGGACCTCGCGGGCAGCGTGTTCTTGCCCAGGACGTGGTTGCCGAAGACGAGGAAGCGGCGCAGCGCGTCCGGGTGGGCGGCCAGGGTCGCCCAGATGGCGTAGATCTCGCCGTCGCCGCCCCGGTACGGCCGCAAGGCTTCCAGGGCCTTGTCCGGTATGGCCTTCTCTTCCACCGGAGCCAGGCGCGGCTCGGTTACAGGCATGGCATCGCCCTTCACAGGTGACCGGCGTTGGTTCACGCCACGGACGATAGATAGATAGAACCCAGATAGTCAACAGGTTTACATTTCCGGGTTTCGTCTGTATGAATTTTGATGATTAGAACTCGATCAGACTGACCTGTCGGCAGCCGGGCCATCCCGCACCGCCACCGAGCAGGCCACACAACGACCATGGGAGGTCTCGGTGAGCATTCGCAGCCTGGGTTACCTCGGCATCGGCACCCCTGACCCCGACGGCTGGGTCGCCTACGCCAACGACGTCATCGGCACCATGCCCGTCGGGCCGCCAGGCTCCCCGGGGGAGCGGCTGCTGCGGCTGGACGAGCACCCGTACCGGTTCAGCGTCGAGAGCGCCGAGTCGGGAGGCGTCACCCGGATCGGCTGGGAGATCGGCGATCCGCCCGGCCTGGAACGGATGGCACTGCGGCTGCGCGCCCACGGAGTGGAGATCCATGAAGGGACGCCCGAGGAGTGCGCCGACCGGCAGGTCGACCGCATGGTGTGGTTCGACGGACCGTGCGCGGTGCGCACCGAACTGTTCACCGGCCGGCACCTGTCGCCCGCACCCTTCGTCTCGCCGCTCGGCGTGACGTTCGTGACCGGGGACCAGGGGATGGGGCACGTGGTCCTGAAGTCGCCCCGCGCACTGGAGGCGGTCGACTTCTACCGGAACGTCATGGGCTTCCGGCTCAGCGACGTGACCCACCTGCCGCTGGGCGGGACGTTCTACTTCATGGGCTGCAACCCCCGCCACCACAGCATCGCCTTCGTCGAGTCCCGCAAGCGCGAAGGCACGCACCACATCCTGTGCGAGGTCTCGGACATGGACGCCGTCGGCCGCGCCCACGACCGGGCCCGCACCCACAAGGTCCCACTGATGGCAACGCTCGGCCGGCACTCCAACGACCTGATGTTCTCCTTCTACATGCGCTCCCCCGCCGGCTTCGGTATCGAAGTGGGCTCCGAGGGACGGCGGGTGGACGACGAGACGTGGGTGAGCCGCGTCTATCACTCGGACATCTGGGGCCACCACCCGGTCAACGAAGGCGACGACGCGTACGCGGGAACGGAAAGGACGGCCCGATGAACCTGCTGCCGAGCTATGTACAGGACCGGTGGTACACCCCGACCGGGGACGGCACGCCGGTGTACGACGCGGTCACCGGCGAGGAGATCGCCCGGGCCTCGTCCGCGGGCATCGATATGGCGGAAGCGCTCAACCACGCGCGTACCGTCGGCGGGCCGGCGCTGCGCGCGCTCACCTTCCACCAGCGCGCCGCACTGCTCTCGGACCTCGCCGCCCATCTGCGTGGCCACCGCGAGGAGTTGTACGCCCTCTCCGCCCGGACGGGCGCGACGCCGTACGACTCGAAGTTCGACATCGACGGCGGCATCAGGGTGCTGCTTCACTACGCCGCGCTGGGGCTGCGTGAACTGCCCGGCGGAGACGAGCGGTTGGTCTACGCGGAAGGTCCGCAGGAGTCCCTGAGCCGGGACGGCAGCTTCGTCGGCGGGCACGTCTGCACGCCGCTGCGAGGTGTGGCAGTGCAGATCAACGCGTACAACTTTCCCGTGTGGGCTCCTCTGGAGAAGCTGGCCCCGGCCGTGCTCGCCGGCGTCCCCAGCCTGATCAAGCCCGCCACCCCGACCTGCGTACTGACCAGCCGGCTGGTCGAGCTGATCGTGGAGTCCGGTCTGCTGCCGCCCGGGAGTCTGCAGTACGTCTGTGGCGGCGCCGGCGACCTGCTGGACCACGTCACCGAGCAGGACCTGGTGTCCTTCACCGGCTCGGCGGCCACCGCCGAACGGCTGCGCACCCACCCGGCGGTCGTCCGGCAGGCGGTGCGCTTCAACGCCGAAGCGGATTCCGTCAACTGCTCGGTGCTCGGCCCGGACGCCATCCCCGGAACTCCTGAATTCGACCTCTACATCGATCAGTTGATCACCGAGATGACCGTGAAGGCGGGGCAGAAGTGCACCGCCATCCGCCGCGCCTTCGTCCCCGTCGACCTGATGGACGCCGTCGGTGAGGCCGCCGCGGCCCGGCTGGCAGAGGTCGTCGTGGGCAACCCGGCGGACCCGACCGTGCGCATGGGCGCGTTGGCCGGGCTCGCGCAGCGCGACGAGGTACGCCGCTGTGTGAAGACGCTCCTGGACTCCGCGCGCCTGGTCTTCGGGCACCCGGACCGGGTGGACGTCCGGGGCGCCGATGCCGAACGGGGCGCGTTCCTCTCCCCGTTGCTGCTGCGCTGCGACGACCCCGGCGCCTCCGCACCGCATGAGGTGGAGGCGTTCGGCCCGGTCAGCACGCTCATCCCCTACACGTCACCGGAGCACGTGGCCTTCCTGGCCTCCCTCGGCCGAGGCAGCCTCGCGGGGTCCGTCGTCACCGGCGACGCGGCCTTCGCCCGTGAGGTGGTCCTGGGGGTCGCGCCGTGGCACGGCAGGCTGCTGGTCCTCGACACCGAGTCCGCCAAGGCGTCCACCGGCCACGGTTCCCCGCTGCCCGCCCTGATCCACGGCGGTCCCGGGCGGGCCGGCGGCGGCGAGGAGATGGGCGGCCTCCGCAGCGTTCTGCACCACATGCAGCGCACCGCCCTCCAGGGCAGCCCGCGCATGCTGGCCACGCTCACCGGCCGCACGGCCGAGGAGCGGTGACGGGCGGGAACGACCGCCTCTGAAACCCCGTGGGAGGCCCCTACCCCTGCCTCCCACGGCGACAGGCGGCCAGGCCGGCGCCACGACGGGATGTCCGCTCACCGCACGGCGGGCATCCTGGCCGGTCCGGCCGCCGGGCAGTCACATCGGACGCGATGGCGGCTTCTCCCCTCAGTGCTGCTCCTGCCCCGCAGGCTCCAGCTCTGCGCGGCCCACTGGCACTTGTACCTTCGTGTGCCGCACCGCGTCGCCGACCAGCTCGCTCACAACGATCTTGGTTGAGCCACCCCGGCGCGCCGGGGCCCTGCGCAGAGGGGCGGCCCGCCAGAACCCCGTGGGGCCTGTTTTCGGCCCGGGCGTACCAGGAACACCAGGCACAGAGTGGCGCAGATCAGCGAAACGAGCATGATGGCCGCCATCGGCATGGCACTTGCGGTGCCGAACGCGCCGACGAGCGGTGAGGCGAGGGCGCCGAACAGGAACTGGATGCCGCCGAGCAGTGCGGAGGCGGCTCCGGACGCCTCCCGTCCGAGCGACTAGCCCATGCTCATGCTGGCCGGGAAGATGCCGCCGATACCGAAGGCGGCGAAGAAGAGGGTGACCCAGGTGCCGGCCAGGCTGCCGCCGACCGTGACCAGGAGGAGCACCTGGACCAGTACGGCGGCCACCGCGACCGCCACCGAGGCGCTCAGCAGCGTGCCCATCGTCAGTCGCCGCGAAAGCACGCCGAACACCGCACCGACGAGCAGCATGCCGCACGCGTTCACCGCGAAGACCAGGCTGTAGAGCCCGGCGGAGGTGTCGTACACCTCCTGGAAGACGAAGCTGGAGCCGGCGATGCAGGCGAAGAGCGCGGCGGCGGCGAACGCCAGCGTGAGCGTGCAGCCGAGGAAAGTTCGATGGCCGAGCAGCCGGACCATGGCGCGGAAGCTGCTGGCCACCCCGCCCTGGTGGCGCCGCTCCGGCGGGAGGGACTCGGGGACCCCCGGCAGGACTGCCAGGAGGAGCAGGGCCCCGAAGATCGCGAGTGCCACGAAGGCGAGACGCCAGCTTCCGACCGACAGCAAGGCGCCGCCGATCACCGGCGCGACGACCGGCGCCACGCTCAGCACCATGGTCAACAGCGAGAAGTAGCACGGCAGTTCGGGACCATGGAAGCGGTCGGTGAGGACCGCGCGGGCCAGCACCATGCCCGCGGCACCCGCGACGCCCTCCAGGAAGCGGGCGGTTATCAGCAGCTCGATGGTCGGGGCGAAGGCGCACACCAGCGACAGCACGGCGAACAGCGCGGTGCCGGGGACCAGCAGCCGACGGCGGCCGAGGCCGTCGCTGAGCGGGCCGATGAGCAGTTGGCCGATGACCAGCCCGGCCAGGAACGAGGTCATGGACAGCTGCACGGCCGAGTCGCTCGCGCGCAGCGTGCGGCCCATCTCCGGGAAGCCGGGGACGTACATGTCGGTGGCGAGAGGCGCGATCGCGGTCAGTGCGCCCAGCAGCGCGATCAGCGCACCGGCCCGTCGGGGCGAGGCGGTGACGACCGACGTCTCGGATGCCGGTTCGGAAGTCGTGGTGGGTACCATGAACCGCACGGTAAACTATTTGTCTACCAGTTAACAATTGGCGGCAACAATGACTTCCCCGTCGACCCCCGAGGACTTCCGCGCCATGTGGACGGCAGCACGCCCCGACCTCGACACCTCCCCCATGGATGTCGTGGGCCCCGTCAAACGCATCGAGGCGCTGCTGACCACCGCCCTGGAGCCGCTGTACGAGGGCGCCCCGCTGACCGCACCGGAGCTGGACGCTCTCGTACAACTCCGGCACGCCGAGGGCCCGGTGATCGCGCGTCGGCTCGCCGAGACCCTGGGCTGCTCCCGCGCGGCCGTCAGCAAGACACTGGCCAAGCTGGAGAAGCGCGGCTTCGTCGAGCGCCGTCCGAGCCCCGCGGACCGCCGCGCCGCCCTGGTCACCGTCACACCGGCGGGGTGCGACGCGATCGACACCATGTTCCCCCGACAGCTGGCGGCCGAGGCCGAACTGATCGACGGCCTCGGCGCGGACCGCGACCGGGTCGTGGAGGCACTGAACCTGCTGGAAGAGGCCCTTCAGCAGCGAGTGGTGAGACAACGCGCCTGACACCCCCGCCCGCGTACACGGCTGGCGGCCCCGCCTCGATGCGAGTCGCGCACAGCAGCCGGACCTGGGCGGCAGACCGGCCTGCCCTTCCGCCGGTGGCCCGCCGAAGCGACAGTCGGCCGTCATCCGGTGAATGTCTCGGCATGCCGACGGCTCTCGGCCCGCCGACCTGCCGCTCACCCTCTTCCACGCTGAACTCGCGGCCCGCCGCCCCGCGCAGGTCAGGCGCCGACACGAAGCCGTTCGATGTCGTCGAGGACCCAGGCGGCGGCGAGGGGTCCGGCCGCACTGCTCCACACGTTCCCGTCGACCAACGAAGACCTCAGCGCCGGCCTGGCGGAGCGAGTGCGCGCGTTCGTCGTCCGGCTCACACCACCGATCGCGCCGGCGGCACCGGTGACAGGACGGAATTGCGCTCCGCCATCAAGGTGTCCTCTGCCTGATGGGGTGGGGCAGCTGTTCGGAAAGCCCAGTCAGCGCCTGCGCGTCAGCCGGTCAGACCGACAGGACCACCAGCTTCTTCGCCTGCGGCAATGCTCGGCAGCACGCTTGCGGCCATCGCGCTCCCCCCGATGGCCGCGCGGTGAGGGAGCGCCCTGGAAAGGTGACGCGTCAGCCCACGCCTGCCGCGTCGAGCAGGGTGGTCACCGTGGGTGCGACGAGTCCCGTGAGCTTGTCCGCCCCGATGCCCGCGCGGGCGCTGGCGCCGTCGAAGACCAGGCTGAGCTGCCGGGCCAGCAGGTCCGGATCGGCCGCCCCGCCCCGTTCGGCCTCGACGCGGAAGAAAGTGGTCAGGTTCACCTTGACCTGATGGGCGACCCGGCTCGCGGGGTGGCTCTGGTCCTTGAGTTCGATCTGCACGGCCAGGTACCGGCAGCCTCGGAACTCGGGCGCCCCTGCCTGCGATTCCACCTGCTCGAAGACGTACAGGATCCGCTCGCGGGGCGACCGGCCGCCGTCCGCCGCAGGCAGGAGAGTTGCCACGTAGGCGGCGGCGCGCTCCTTCAGGCTCGCCGCCAGCAGTTCGTCCTTGCTCTCGAACAGTTGGTACATGGAGCGCTTCGACACCCCTGCCGCCTTGCACAGTGCCTCGACGCCGATGCCGACACCGTCTCGGTAGGTGAGCGTGGCCGCAGCCTCCAGCAGTCGCTCCCTGGGGCTCAGTTTCACTTCGGTGGTCATACCAAGAGGTTAACCCGAAGCGGACGAAATGAAAACCGATCGGTTTCCAGGGCCTGCAGGCATGGGCTCGGCGGGCCTGGGGGAAAGACCGTCGCCGAGCCATGATGGTGTGCGCGCCTGTCGTTCCCGGCAGGGCGACACACACCGGGGCCACTTCGAGTAGTGGCCCGTCCTGGGTGGTCTGCCGTTACGCCGGGGCGGCGGTTTTCCCGGGCTTCGTCTCCTCCGGGATGCGGTGCAGTCCCTTGCGGTCGTACCACCCCAGTACGCCGAAGCCGAACAGTGCGGCCGCGACGAGGCCGGCCGCCATCATGACCCAGCCCCGGGTCAGCCCCGCGTCGCCCTGGGCGTCGTAGTAGAGGATCGAGCGGATGCCGCCGGTGATCTGCCGCAGCGGCTCGAACTCCGCGAGGAAGCGGTAGAAGCCGGGCAGCGCCTCGATGGGGGTGGTGGCCCCGGACGTGGGCACCGCCATCCCGATGAAGACCAGTGTGACCACCAGCATGCCGGGCGTGCCGAAGACCGCGAGGAGGGTGAGCGCGCCGATCCCGGTGACGGCGATGGCGCACACCGAGTACAGCCACAGCAGGGGCAGGTGGGCGGCGTCCATGCCCATGATGCCGACCGCGCCGGCCATGACCAGGGTGCCCATCGGCAGGGACAGGGCGGCCGTGAGGGTGCTGCTGATGGTGAGGGTCTGGACCCGGGTGGCCCGGATGAGCGGGCGGTGCAGGCGCAGGGGGCCCATGTCGTTGTGGGTGTAGCCGAGGGCGTGGTCGACCTGGCCGCTGATGACGTTGGCGGAGAGCATGCCGACGACCACGAGGGTGAGCGCGTAGTAGAACGCCGTCAGGCCCAGGCCGCTGTGCGAGTCGAGGGGGTGGCCGTCCTCGACTCGGACGGCGGCCGGGTCGGTGAGCAGGACGCGTGCCGCGGCGGGCAGCTTCGCCTGCCCGGGTCCGATCTGGGCGGCCAGTTCCCTGCCCACCTGGAGCGAGGCGTTCTCGGCCGCCTGGGTCGTCGCCGTCCGGGCCAGGCCGGAGCCCAGGCTGCCGGCGGACTGGTTGGTCAGCACTGTCAGGGTCGGGTGGGCCGGGGTCCCGGTGGGCACGGTGCCGGTCAGTGCGGTGCCGGTCAGTGCGGTGGCGGAGGTGGTGAAGTCGGCGGGCACGACGAGCGCGCCGAACAGTTTGCCCTTGCCGAGCTCGTCCTTCATCTCCTTCTCGTCCATCACCTTCCAGTCGATCCTGTCCCCGCTCGCGGTCGACTTCTTGATCGACTCGGTGATCTGCGCCCCGAGGTTGACCTGCTTGCCGCCGACGGCGGCTCCCTCGTCGGCGTTGACCAGGCCGACGGGCAGGTTCTTCATGTGATCTACGGGATCGATGTTCGCGCCGACGTAGAACACGGCGAACAGCAGCGCGAGTACGCCTGTGATGACGCCGTTCGCGATCCACAGAGGCTTGGCGCGCAGGACGCGGAAGGGGTGAGTGCCACTCATGACGTACGTGTCTCTCGGTCGGTGGACGCGGGGCGTTTCGCCGGGGGCTGCCAGCCGCCGGTGACTTCCTTGACGGGCTTGTGGGGGAAGCGGCGACGGGCGTACTCCTGCGCGTGCGAGCCCGGCAGGACGTAGAGGGTTTCCTTCTTCGATCCATCAGAAGGGCCCTGCCCCAATCCGGCCCACCCCCTCTTCGCAGTGCGGCCCGCGGTCGGCACGCACGGCCGCGCCGTCAGCGACAGGACGCCCGGGGAGGCCGACGCCGGGCGAAACCAATGAGCGGGCGCCTGTCGCGCGGGCCGCACCCTGCGAGCGGGGTGCCGGTGCCATGGAGACGCCCCGCCAGGGCTCACTACCGACCACCCTTCTGCCTCGCGGGCGCAACAATGGTGGCGACGGTTCGACCGCCATGCGCGCGGAAGCCCGACCGCGCACCCTCCGGCAGCGAATCCCCCCGTGCCTCTCCCACGTTTCGCGGCCACCCGAGACCGTGCGGTGCGGATCTCGGCGTGCAGTACTCCAGCCCATGACATCGCGCTGTTCTGGGACGGGGCCTTGCCCGACCGTCCCCCCTGGACACTTGTGCAGACCCACCGTCCACCCACAGAACGGCTGGTGCCCTGCCGCTCGGCGCGCCCGACGAGGGGCGACATGGCCGACAAGACCCGGGGTCGGTCTGCCGGGGTTCCGGCTGGTCCGCCATGACGGCGCGGTCGGAACGCCTGCCAGGCGCCGTGTCCCGGTCAATTGCCGCCGGTCCGGCTCTGGCCGGCGAACGTGGTCAGGTTCAGCCTTGTCACCGCCCGGGCCAGACCCGGGGCCTGGTCGGCGCGCCGGTCGGTGAGTGCGGTGATCCGCCCGGCGTAGGCCTTCCGCGATCGTGGCGCGAGAGCACCAGCCTCAGATACCCCGTGGGCGGCCGGCGCCGCGCCGCCCGGCTCCGCCCGACCAGGCCTACCAGGCCTACCAGGCCTACCAGGCCACCCTCTCGTGTGTGTTCGTGCGATCCGACCTGAAGCGAACCGTCAGCGCCCAACCCACAGGATGGGCTGCGGTCGTCTGCTCCCGATGTGGGTCAGAGGTCGAGGACCAAGCGGTCGCCCTTGGCCCGGGAGACGCAGATCATCATGGTGTCGCCTGCGGCGCGCTCCTGGGTGTCCAGGACCGAGTCGCGGTGGTCGATCTCCCCGGACAACACCTTCGTCTCGCAGGTTCCGCAGATTCCCTCCTCGCACGATGTCATCACCGGCACACCGGCACCTTCGACGGCCTCGAGGATGGACATGTCCTCAGAGATCGTCAGCGTCCTGCCGGACTGGGCGAGTTCGACCTCGAAGGTCGTGAGCGGCCCGGCGGTGGCGTCCTTCTTCGGGGCGAAGCGCTCCAGGTGCAGAGATCCGCTCGGCCACTTCTCGCAGCCGGCCTCGATCGCCGCAAGCAGCGGTTCCGGTCCGCAGGCGTAGACGGCTGTCCTGCGTTGCGGCTTGCCGAGTAGCGAAGCCAGGTCCAGCAGCCCGTATTCATCCTGCGGCCGCAGGCTCACCCGTTCTCCGTATGCCCGCTGCAGGGTCTCACCGAACGCCATCGAAGCTCGGGTGCGGCCCCCGTAGAGGAGGCGCCAGTCGGCGCGGGTCGCGTTGACGGCTGCCAGCATGGGCAGGATGGGGGTGATCCCGATTCCGCCCGCGATGAACAAGTACTTTTTGGCCTTCACGAGCGGAAAGTGGTTGCGTGGCCCGCGGATACGCACCTGCTCGCCTTCTGTGAGCACCTCGTGCACGTAGCTCGACCCGCCGCGGCTTTCCGGTTCACGCAGCACCGCGACCTGGAGGCGGGACCGGTCCGCCGGGTCCCCGCAGAGTGAATACTGCCTGACCAGGTCGGCTCGCAGTATCAGATCGATGTGGGCTCCCGGCTGCCATTCCGGCAGCGGACGGCCTTCCGGGTCCCGCAGCGTCAGCAGCACGACACCTTCGGCCATCGTTTCCTTGCGTTCCAACACGAGGTCGAGCTCGACTTCGGTGCTGAGAGTGCTCATGATCCGCCTTTCAACTCTCACAGTGATGATTCGGTGATGGGTTCTTCCTGACCGATCAGGACGGGAAGCAACGGCCGAAGTCGCGCAGCAGTCGGGGGGAGCCGTGCAGCTTGATCTGCCGACGTACAAGTGCCCACGCCAGCAGTGACGGCTTGGCGAGGAAACGCAGCCAGGTGCGCGTGTCGGCGGTGATCCTGAGATCCGGCTCACCGTGATGTCCGTCGGAGACGTCGAGTTCGCGGTCGCGGATGGTCACGGTGATCTGCCGGGACTCGTCGCCGGTGAAGGTGAAGTGGTAGGTGGCGGACATGTCCTTGGCCTGTTCGCGCTGAAAGATCAGCGGCAGGCCTTCCACGAGACCGTCGATGCTGTTCGCTCGCAGGCTCATCGCCACATGCTTCGTGCTCTTGTTCGGGAACCGATTGGCCACGTGCTGCTCGGCGTCGGAACCCGGGACGACGTAGACGGTCTCCTCCTTGTCCAGCAGGGGGCGCACGACCTGGGTCAGATGTGCCTTGCGATCGTCCAGCCAGGGGCCGATGACGTCCTCGCCGGCCGGGCAGACCGACATGCAGTAGGCGGCTTTGTAATTGGCGCCGAAGGACAGGCTCTGCCACATGGAGGCGCTCTCGCTGTCGCTCACTCGCGAGCGGTAGTCGTGTGCGTTACGGCTTTCTGCGACCTGTTCGGCCCAGTCGCCGAAGCCACCCATGAACTCGCGGTAGTTGTGCGTGTAGCAGGCGGAGAAGTTGAAGTGACCGTCGGAGGCGATCGCCCCGGTCGGGCAGGCTGTCACGCACAGCTTGCATTCCAGGCAGGGGTTGTACTCGATAGGGCGTGTGTATTCGCTGACCTCAGCGTCGATGAGGACGGTGCCCAACAGGATGAAGTTGCCGAATTTGGGGTGGATGACGTTGCGGTGGATACCCATCTTGCCGAGCCCGGCCGCCACGGCGACCGGCTTGTGCGAGACGACCCACGCCTTCCTGGGGAACTTGTCCATCTCCATCGGAAAACCCATCGCGGGGTTGATGGCGCGCACGCCCATCGCCTCCAGCTTGCCCACCACTTCCCGGCCGACCTCGTTGGAGTGGTCGCCGGTGTGATGGAACTCCAGGTTGGCGACCGAGCGCGCGGGAGTGCGGATGTTCTCCCGGTTCATTCGGGACACGATGCTGATCAACGTTCGGACGCCCGGCAGCGCGGCGTCCAGATCCTCTCGCTGGTCGGCGATGTCCGGCCGGCCGATCTCGACGAAGCCGACGTCGTCCGCACCCGCGTCGAGACACAGCTGGCGCAGCCACGACGCATCCAGCGGCTCGGCGGGCCGGGCGGCGGCGCGGTCGCGTCGGCGGGCTTGGACGACGGTGGGATGGTCTTCGAGCTTGTTCTTGGCCATCGAGCGTCACCTCACGGGGCGGGGTACTTGCAAGTTTCATGAAGCAACTCGAACCCTAGCCGGGTGAGTTTCATGAAGCAACTTGCGGTCGGGCTGTGATCATTCCGCCGAGCCTTCCGCTGGATGCGAGTACAGCCGACCGGCCCAGAAGGGGAGTTCGGCATGCTGCGTTCACCGAACCGCGAGAACGGCCTGCACTCCTAGCAGTTACGGCAGCAATAGGAGGTGCGCCCTGATGGTTCACGCCCGGCGGGCAGGGGTGGGAGATGCCGCTGGAGTTCGTCATCCGGTCGGCCGTCCACCACCACTTCTGCCACAGAGGGCGGAAGGCCGGCTTACCGCGGCGTCGGCAAAGCACTCCGGCGGGATGTCGAATCGGATCCCCGGCGAGAGGGTGACGATGTATCAGGCGTCGGCGTGAACTCCGACTGCGAGCCGTTCTTCGCGCGCACTCCAGGGGCGAACCGACCAGCAAGGTCCACCTCACCGCTGACGGGAAGTGCCGCCCACCGGGATGGCGTTCGTCCTGACTGGAAAGACAGGTCACCGACAGCGCGCAGTTCAACCCCGCCTGGGCAAAGAGCGGATCTGCCGGCCCGTCGGCCGCCCCCGCATCGGTCCAGACGGCGATCGAACCGGTGATGACGCGTACTCGGCAGACGCAAACCGGCGGTGGCCCGCCCGTCAGTCGCGCTGCAGATCTCCCCCAGGGAGAGGATCATCGTTGAAGCGTCAACCGCGTGCCGCGATGACGTGGAGCAGGCCTCACGCGGGCCACCCGCTGACAGGGACTCGGCACGCGCCCCAGCTGGTGGTGGCGAGTCCATCGAGGAACATTTCGGATGTCAGGCCGGCGAGTCGGTGAGTGCTGGGCCGGGGAGCAGGTGAACGGCGTCCGGGCCCACCGTTTGTCCGCATTCGGTGCACACGAGCCGTTCCCGAACGTTGCCCCCGCATCCCGCATGGCTGGCGATCCGCGGCGGACCGGCCGGATCCCCGGCGTGCTCATCGCCCCAGTGCATCAAGGCGAGCACGGCAGTGAGCAGGTCCTTGGCCTTGCTCGTCGGCCAGTACTCATAGCGGGCGGGCCGCTCCTGGTAACAGACCCGATCCAGCAGCCCCTCGTCGACCAGCTTGGAGAGGCGGTTGGCAAGCACATTGCGGGCGATACCGAGACTGTCCTGAAATTCCTCGAACCGGCGCAGCCCAAGCTGCGCGTCGCGAATGATCAGCAAGGTCCAGCGCTCGCCCACAACCTCCAGAGTCCTGGCGATGGAGCACAGTTGACTGTCGTATGTTTGGCCCAACATGCTGCGAATTTAGCACGTTGCGTCAAGCAACTGACCGCTGCGAGGGGTGAGGTCGCTCGCCTCTCGAGACGGGCGGCGAGCGCAGCGGCTCGTTCTGTGACCGACGAGTCCGCGGAAGGTCAGCGCCCGCGTCGGGTCACCGGGGCAGGCATCTCCCCGGGGCCGGGTGACCACGGCGCTCCGGGGGGATCAGGCCACCGCGTTCAACAGGTCGGCCAGCACGTCGGGGCTTTCCAGAGCGATGAAGTGGTCCGCTCCCGGCACCTGGGTGAAGTCGGCAGCGGACAGCAGCTGCCTGTTGGCTTGCCGGTCCGAGGGCCGGGACCAGTCGTTCTCCCCGTAGACGAGGTGGACGGGGGCCTTGACCTCGGGGTAGCGCGAGCGGGCCGCGATGAGGCTGGGCATGTTCCGGTACAGAGCGCGGACGACGGTCGGGTAGCCGGGACGCCTGCCCACCTGGAGGAGCTCGTCCAGGTAGTCGTCCCGGAAGGCGGTCTTGTCACCCACGCCGCCCTGAAGGATTCCGCGAAGAATGGGCCTGGGCTCCTGCTGGGCGATCACCGGTCCCACCCCCGGAGCGATGATCCCGCCGATCACTACACGGGCGAGGAGGCTGGAGCGGGCGATTCCATCGCGGTAGTCGTACGCGTTCACCGCGACAACGCGTCGTACCCGCTCCGGGAGATCGGCCGCCGTGGTCAGGGCGAGTACCGCACCCAGCGACTCCCCGACCAGAGTCACATCATGAAGGTCGAGTTCGGTCAGGAGCCGCTCGACGCCCGCGCGCAGCGCCGGCTCGTCGTACGACGCACCGGGCACGATCTCGGAGTAGCCCATCCCCGGCAGGTCGAGGGCGTACACGGTGTACCGCTCCGCGACCAGCGGGATGAGATGGCGGAAGTGCTCGGCCTGCGTGCGCACGGTGTGCAGAAGGACCAAGGGGGCACCCGCGCCCGCCTTGAGGTAGCGCAGCGTCCCCTCACGGCTGCGGCGCCCCGCGCGCGGGGCGAGGGTGTGACTGGCGGTCCCCGGAATGTGGATCGTGGGACCTGAATCGAGGCTGGGCATCTCGCCGACTCCTGGCGTGTGAGTTGTGGATGGGGTGATGCGGGTGTGGGTCCGGGCCGGGAGGGGTGACGTCGAGGTCGCGCGGTCTGCGGCCCCTGCCGCGCTCTACTTCGCCAGCTGGGCGTACAGCCCGGCCAGGTCGCCGGCGAGACCTGCCTTGACCTGCCGCGAGATGTCATCGGCGAGCACCTCGTACGCGCCCGCCTCAACCCCGTCGAGGGCGAGTGCGGCGACGTCACGGGGGGCGGACTTGGGTGCGTCGACGCCGGCCGCCAGGTCGGTGTCCACGTATCCCACGTGCAGCCCCGTGACAGCGATGCCGCGCGGCTGAAGCTCCAGTCGCAGGGAGTTGGTCTGCGACCACAGGGCGGCCTTGGAGGCGCTGTAGGAGCCACTGAGGGCCAGCCAGGAGAGCACGGAGTGCACGTTCAGGAGGTGGCCGCCGCCGTTGCGCTCGATGACCGGCACGAAGGCCCGGGTGACCAGGAGCGGGCCGTAGAAGTTGGTCTCGAACTCCCGGCGTACGTCGTCGACCGGGGAGTCGAGGAAGGACGCGCCGACCGCGGCACCGGCGTTGTTGATCAGTACGGTGACGTCTTCCGCCTGTGCGGCGGCCGCCGCCACGGAAGCCGGGTCGGTGACCTCCAGCGCCACCGGGACCGCATCGGGGTGCGTCACGGCGCGCGCGTCGCGGGCCGTGGCGTAAACCTTGCCGGCACCGCGCGCGTACAGCTCCTCCACCAGCGCCTTGCCTATACCACGGCTGCCACCGGTGACGAAGACGTTGGCGCCCTTCAATGCGGTCATGACTACCTCCACAGAATGAGAAACCGATCGGTTTCCGCCATAGTAAACCGATCGGTTTTCGAACGCAAGGTCAGGCAGGAACTGCTGCCCGGACCGGACAGCGGTGAACTCAGGTCGATCCGCGATCAGGGAACCGCCGCCCGGCCGGCCAGGCCGGACACATTTCGCCCTCGGGGTTCCGGCGAAGCCGGGCGGAGGGCCGTCATGGAGCTAAGCAATCCAGGATCTTCAGGTCGACCGCGATCTCGCTGGTCTCGGCGAGGGGGGCGGAGGTCGCGGCGCATCCTGGCCCGGCCGGCGATGCCGAAGGCATCCTTCGTGCCCAACACACCCGCATCCACCTGGAGCGACGCACCGCCGAAGGAAAGGGAAGACGCGAGGTCATGCGCTGCCTGAAACGCTACGCAGCCCGCGAGGTGTATCTCCTGATCCGCGATGACATGATCACGCGCCCCCAGCAGCCCGATCCTTCAGCAACCCTGGTGGCCGCAGCTTGACGAACACAGGGGCATCCGTTCGACCACCAGCCTCAACGGCGCCCTGAACGACAGCAGATCGAGCATGGGTGGTTCCGGCGCCCCGGTTGCCGGCTGGATGTGCGGGAGTCCGCGTGCTGCCGCGCGCAGGGCCACCGCTGCCTCCGTGCGCGCCAAGGAGGCGCCGGGGCAACGGTGACGACCGGCACCGAAGGCCAGATGGTGGCGGACGTTCGGTCGGCGCAAGCACATCCGTTCCGGCTCCGGAAAGATCTCCGGATCGGATCCGCTGCCCATGAGCATCAGCAGCAACGGTGCGCGAGCCGGCAGTCGCACCCCGCCCAGTCGAGTGGCCTGCGCGGTCACGCGCCGCCACGTGGTCACCGGCGGCTCTCGCCGAAGGATCTCTTCCACCCACGCCTCGGCCAGGCCCTCCTCTCCCGCCAGCCGCGCCCACATACCGGGCTCGGCCAGCGCCCGGCGCAACACGGTGGCTATGAGCTGCCCGGTCGTGGACTGCCCGGCGATGAGGACGAAGAAGCACGCGGCGACCGCCGTCTCGACATCCAGTGGTCTGCCATCGGGTAGCCGGTGGCGAGCGAGCGCCCCGATGAACGACTCGGCAGGGGCTGTGCCGCTACGCACGGTCCCGGTGAGCCACTGGTGGAAGTCCGCGACGAGTGCCGCCGGCTCCAGTTGGCGCTGGAGTGGGTTCCTTCCCCAGAACAACTCCAGTGCGGCGTCGCTCCAGCGGATCAGAGTGGCCGGCGCAATGCCCTGGACACCGAGGAGTTCCATCAACACCCGGCACGGCAGAACCTGCGCGAACGAGGGGAACAGATCGCAGCCACCGGTGGATTCGAGTTGGCCACGCGCTCCGTCGAGCAGTTCGTCGGCTACGGCATCGATCATCGGTACGGCGGCTTGGACACGCTGGGCGTTGAAAAAGCGCGTGACCACTCGACGCAGTCCAAGGTGGCTCGGGGTCCCGTTGTTGGCGAGCGCGGGTGGAAGGGTGAATCCGGCGCGGGCGAGGACGCGCAGGACTGATACGGGCAGCGGGGTGACAGCGTGCTGGGCGTTGTCCGGGAGGAACCGTTCCGTATCGAGCAGGACCCGGCGTATGTCCTGGTGACGGCTGACCAGCCACAGACCGGTGGCAGGGTCGTAGTGGACAGGCGACTCGGATCGCAGGCGATCCAGCCAGGGGTAGGGGTCGCGAACGAAGGGGTCACCGAACAGGTCGAGCAGATCGAGAAGATCAGGGCTGTGGGAAGGTTCCGGAGTGGTCGCCGAGTCGCGCCCGGCTCCTCCGGTACCGGATTCGAGGGCGTTGAGAGCCGGGGAGGTCACGGCGGGAAGCTAGCACGCGCGCGACACGGCCCCGCATCGGTTGTGCGCGGCATCACTCGGTACTCCGCCGTTCAACTCGCGGTGGTCCAAGCGGCCGGTCGGTGGCCTGGACCACACGAAGCGACAGCCCCAGGCAGAGTGTCACTCTTCGACGAGGCGCCGTAGCTCAGGGAGCAGTTCTTCGATGTCCTGTCCCGTGCGGAACGCGACGACGGTGGTCCCCGCTCCTCTCTCCAGCGGGGAGCCCGGCGCCGGAAAGAGCGAGAGTACTTCCCGCATCGCCTCGTCGACCTCCGTGACAGGGTCGGCGGACTCCCCTCGCAGCCACCGCCGTAGCACGTGATTGTGGGCCGCAACGACGGACGCTGCCATGAGTTCGGCTCTCAGCGACGCCGACTCCGTCGGATCTCCCATCCAGTCCGCGATGAACTCGCGGAACAGCCGCTGATACCGGGCCACACTCGCGATCTCCCGGTCACGCAGGGCGCCCACCGAGCTGGTGAGCACGTACCGGCGGCGAGCCAGTTCACCTTCGTCGATGTAGTGCAGCAGGACCAGGCGCACCGCGTCGGAGACCGCGACCAGGGCGGTGCTGTGGCTGGAGGTCGCCAGCCGGTCCCTGATCAGATCCAGCAACCGGTCATGGTCGGGAAAGACGACCGCTTCCTTGGACCCGTAGTGCCGGAAGAACGTCGTCCGTCCCACTCCCGCTCGTTCGGCGATGTCGTCGACGGTGGTCTGCTCGTATCCGCGCTCGTCGAAGAGGGCGAACGCGGCGTCCGCGAGTCGCGTTCGCGCAGGTGACTTGCTCATGACCGGACATCCTTCCCCGTTACCAGCCTCCGGGGCCACTTGCCTCAAGCAATGGAACTGAGTACCGTAAAATTGATATTGAGTACCAGTATGGAGGTTCCGGCGTGGATTCCGTTGCACACAGCGAGTCCGGTCTGCCGATCCAGCCGGTCTACGACGGCCGGGCGCTCTCGGGCTTCGACGCGGGCGCCGGTCTGGGCGCTCCGGGTCGGTTCCCGTTCACCCGGGGTGTGTATCCGTCGATGTACACGGGCAGGCCGTGGACGATGCGGCAGTACGCCGGGTTCGGCACGGCGAAGGAGTCCAACGAGCGGTACCACGAACTGGTCGGTGCCGGCACCGGTGGCCTGAGCGTCGCGTTCGACCTGCCGACGCAGATGGGCTACGACTCCGACGAGGCCATCGCCCGGGGCGAGGTCGGCAAGGTCGGTGTGGCGATCGACTCGATCGAGGACATGCGGACGCTCTTCCAGGGCCTGCCGCTGGACAAGGTCTCGACGTCGATGACGATCAACGCACCCGCCTCCGCCCTCCTCCTGCTGTACCAGCTGGTCGCGGCCGAACAGGGCGTGAGCGGCGACCAGCTGACCGGCACGATCCAGAACGACGTGCTCAAGGAGTACATCGCCCGCGGCACCTATATCTTCCCGCCGAAGGAGTCGCTGCGGTTGATCAGCGACATCTTCGCCTACTGCCACAAGGAACTGCCGCGCTGGAACACGATCTCCATCTCCGGTTACCACATGGCCGAAGCCGGGGCGAGCCCCGCGCAGGAGATCGCGTTCACCCTGGCCAACGCGAAGGAGTATGTGCGTACGGCGACCGCGGCGGGTCTGGACGTCGACGACTTCGCGCCACGTCTGTCGTTCTTCTTCGTCGCCCGGACCACGCTGCTGGAGGAGATCGCCAAGTTCCGCGCCGCCCGCCGTATCTGGGCCCGGATCATGCGTGACGAGTTCGGTGCGAAGAACCCCAAGTCCCAGATGCTGCGCTTCCACACCCAGACCGCCGGTGTGCAGCTGACCGCCCAGCAGCCCGAGGTCAACCTCGTCCGAGTCGCCCTGCAGGGTCTGGGTGCGGTGCTGGGCGGTACTCAGTCCCTCCACACCAACTCCTACGACGAAGCCATCGCCCTGCCCACCCAGAAGGCGGCGCGGCTCGCCCTGCGGACCCAGCAGATCATCGCCTACGAGACCGACGTGACGAAGACGGTGGACCCCTTCGCCGGGTCGTACGTCATGGAGTCGATGACCAACGACCTCGAAGCGGCGGCCCTGGGGCTCATCCAGGCTGTCGAGGACCGCGGGGGCGCGGTCGCGGCGATCGAACAGGGCTTTCAAAAGTCGGAGATCGAGAAGTCGGCGTACCGAATCGCTCTGGAGATCGACAGCCAGGAGAGGACCGTCGTCGGTGTCAACAAGTACGTCCTGGACGAGGAAGAGCCCTACGCAGCACTACGCGTCGACCCCCAGATCGAGAGCGAACAGTGCGAACGCCTCACGGCGCTGCGCAGGGAACGGGACAACGGCGCCGTTCAGCGTGCCCTCGATGCCCTGCGCACTGCAGCGCGTGGCACGGACAACGTCCTGCCCCCGATGCGCGAGGCCCTGGGGCTGTGCGCCACGGTCGGCGAGGTCTCCCACGCCCTCCGCGACGTCTGGGGCGTGCACGTCCCGCACGACGTTTTCTGACGCAAGAGAACCGATCTCTCTTCGGGAGCCCTCGCACACCACTTCCGGAGTACGAGCATGACACCTCAACGACTTTCCTCAGCGTGCCTGCCGTTCGGCCGCCTCAACCAGAAGGGACCCACCCGGTGAGCACCCGGACCACAGACCCGTCCGACGCCGACATTCACACGACCGCGGGGAAGCTCGCGGATCTGCAGCGCCGTATCGATGAGGCGACGCACGCCGGCTCCGAGCGCGCGGTGGAGAAGCAGCACGCCAAGGGCAAGCTGACGGCCCGTGAGCGGATCGAACTGCTCCTCGACGAGGACTCCTTCGTGGAGTTCGACGAGTTCGCCCGGCACCGCTCCACCGACTTCGGCATGGAGAACAACCGCCCCTACGGCGACGGTGTCGTGACCGGCTACGGCACGGTCGACGGCCGCCCGGTCGCCGTCTTCTCCCAGGACTTCACCGTCCTCGGCGGCTCGCTCGGCGAGGTCTTCGGCCAGAAGATCATGAAGGCCATGGACTTCGCCCTCAAGACGGGCTGTCCCGTCATCGGCATCAACGACTCCGGCGGCGCCCGCATCCAGGAAGGCGTCATGGCCCTGGGCATGTACGGCGAGATCTTCCGCCGCAACACCCACGCGAGCGGTGTGATCCCGCAGATCTCCCTCGTGGTCGGCCCGTGCGCGGGCGGCGCGGTCTACTCCCCCGCGATCACCGACTTCACGGTCATGGTCGACCAGACCTCGCACATGTTCATCACCGGCCCGGACGTCATCAAGACGGTCACCGGCGAGGACGTCGGCTTCGAGGAACTGGGCGGCGCCCGCACCCACAACGCCACCTCCGGCGTGGCCCATCACATGGCGGGCGACGAGAAGGAGGCGATCGAGTACGTCAAGCAGCTCCTGTCCTACCTCCCGTCGAACAACCTCAGCGAACCCCCCGCGTTCCCCGAACAGGCCGACCTCGCCCTCACCGACGAGGACCGCGAACTGGACACCCTCGTCCCCGACAGCGCGAACCAGCCGTACGACATGCACACCGTCATCGAACACGTCCTGGACGACGCGGAGTTCTTCGAGACCCAGCCCCTCTTCGCCCCGAACATCCTCACCGGCTTCGGCCGCGTCGAGGGCCACCCGGTCGGCATCGTCGCCAACCAGCCGATGCAGTTCGCGGGCTGCCTGGACATCGACGCCTCCGAGAAGGCGGCCCGCTTCGTCCGCACCTGCGACGCCTTCAACGTCCCGGTCCTGACCTTCGTCGACGTCCCCGGCTTCCTCCCCGGCGTCGGCCAGGAACACGAGGGCATCATCCGCCGAGGCGCCAAGCTCATCTACGCCTACGCGGAAGCCACCGTCCCCCTCATCACGGTCATCACCCGCAAGGCCTTCGGCGGCGCCTACGACGTCATGGGCTCCAAGCACCTCGGCGCCGACCTCAACCTCGCCTGGCCCACCGCCCAGATCGCCGTCATGGGCGCCCAGGGCGCGGTCAACATCCTCCACCGCCGCACCATCGCCGCCACCCCCGACGACGAGCGCGAGGCGGTACGCGCCCGCCTCATCCAGGAGTACGAGGACACCCTCCTCAACCCCTACACCGCGGCCGAACGCGGTTACGTGGACGCGGTGATCATGCCCTCCGAAACCCGCCGCCACCTCACCCTCGGCCTCCGTCAACTCCGCACGAAACGCGAGTCCCTCCCCCCGAAGAAGCACGGAAACATCCCCCTCTAGGCCCCAGGAGCGTGCCATGACGATCAAAGTCGTACGGGGCAATCCGACCCCGGAGGAACTCGCCGCCGCCCTGGCGGTGGTACACGCTCGCGTCGCGGCGGCATATGTTCCCAAAGCACCCGAGCGGCTTTGCGAGTGGGCGGACAAAGCGCGCGATATCCCTCGCCACACCCTCACGCAGCCGGGGTCGACAACCTGGCGAACCTCCCATTGGCCCCGTTGAACGAGCGGGGTCCCGCCTCGTCCCGCGACTTGGAGAACTCATGAATGCCCTGCAACAGCGGCCGGAGCCCAGCACGGCTCCGGCACCCCGCGCCCGCGTGGTGGTCGCCAAGCCAGGACTCGACGGCCACGACCGGGGCGCGAAGGTCATCGCCCGGGCACTGCGTGACGCCGGCTTCGAGGTGATCTACACCGGCCTCCACCAGACTCCCGAACAGATCGTCGCCACCGTCATCGCCGAGGACGCACCCCTCCTCGGGCTCTCCGTGCTGTCGGGCGCTCATCTGACGATCGTCGAGAGCGTATTCCAGCTGCTGAAGCAGGAAGAGGCTGGTGACGTCCGCGTTCTTGTCGGCGGCATCATCCCCGACGACGACATCCCCACGCTGGAAGCCCTCGGCGTCGACGCGGTCTTCACCCCCGGTTCGGGCATCAGTCAGATCGTCGAGGCGGCGAACCGCCTCACCACGATTCGGAGCGACACACTGGAGCCGTCATGCTGACCAAGGTGTTGATCGCCAACCGAGGCGAAATCGCTGTCCGCGTCGCCCGGGCATGCCGGGACGCCGGGATCGCGAGCGTGGCCGTGTATGCCGAGCCGGACCGGGACGCACTGCATGTGCGGGCCGCGGACGAGGCGTTCGCGCTGGGTGGTGACACGCCGGCGACGAGCTACCTGGACATGGGCAAGGTGCTGCAGGCGGCGAAGGACGCCGGTGCGGACGCGGTCCACCCCGGCTACGGCTTCCTTTCGGAGAACGCGGAGTTCGCGCAGGCGGTGCTGGACGCGGGTCTGATCTGGATCGGCCCGCCGCCGCAGGCGATCCGCGACCTGGGCGACAAGGTGGCCGCCCGTCACATCGCCCAGCGTGCCGGCGCCCCGCTCGTCGCGGGCACCCCCGACCCGGTCTCGGGCGCGGACGAGGTCGTGGCGTTCGCCCGGGAGCACGGTCTGCCGATCGCCATCAAGGCCGCCTTCGGCGGCGGCGGGCGCGGCCTGAAGGTCGCCCGCACCCTCGAAGAGGTCCCCGAGCTGTACGACTCCGCCGTCCGCGAGGCCGTCGCCGCGTTCGGCCGGGGCGAGTGCTTCGTGGAGCGCTACCTCGACAAGCCCCGTCACGTGGAGACCCAGTGCCTGGCCGACAGCCACGGCAACGTGGTCGTGGTCTCCACCCGTGACTGCTCCCTGCAGCGCCGTCACCAGAAGCTGGTCGAGGAGGCCCCGGCCCCCTTCCTCTCCCCGGCGCAGAACGCCGAGCTGTACGCCGCGTCGAAGGCCATCCTCAAGGAGGCCGGCTACGTCGGCGCCGGCACGGTGGAGTTCCTGGTCGGCCTGGACGGCACGATCTCCTTCCTGGAGGTCAACACCCGCCTGCAGGTCGAGCACCCGGTCACCGAGGAGGTCACCGGCATCGACCTGGTCCGCGAGATGTTCCGTATCGCCGACGGCGAGGAACTCGGCTACGACGACCCGCCGCTGCGCGGCCACTCCTTCGAGTTCCGCATCAACGGCGAGGACCCCGGCCGGGGCTTCCTGCCCGCCCCCGGCACCGTCACCACCTTCGCCCCGCCCGCCGGCCCCGGTGTCCGCCTGGACGCGGGCGTGGAGTCCGGCAGCGTGATCGGCCCGGCCTGGGACTCCCTGCTCGCCAAACTGATCGTCACCGGCGCCACCCGGCAGCAGGCCCTGCAGCGTGCCGCCCGCGCCCTGGAGGAGTTCCACGTCGAGGGCATGGCCACCGCCATCCCCTTCCACCGCGCGGTCGTCACCGACCCGGCGTTCGGCCCCGAACTCACCGGCTCCACCGACCCCTTCACGGTCCACACCCGCTGGATCGAGACCGAGTTCGTCAACGACATCAAGCCGTTCGCGACCCCGGCCGACACCGAGACCGACGACGACACCGACCGCGAGACCATCGTCGTCGAGGTCGGCGGCAAGCGCCTGGAGGTCTCCCTCCCGGCCGCCCTCGGCATGACCCTGGCCCGCACCGGCCTCGCGGCCGGCGCCAAGCCCAAACGCCGCGCGGCGAAGAAGTCCGGCCCGGCAGCCTCCGGCGACACCCTCGCCTCACCCATGCAGGGCACCATCGTCAAGGTCGCCGTCGAGGAAGGCCAGGAGGTCAAGGAAGGCGACCTCGTCGTCGTCCTGGAAGCCATGAAGATGGAACAGCCCCTCAACGCCCACCGCTCCGGCACCATCAAGGGCCTCAGCGCGGACGTCGGCGCCTCCATCACCTCCGGCGCCACCATCTGCGAAATCAAGGACTGACCCACGCATAGAACCCCCGCGCCCCCTGCTCCACAGGGGCGCGGGGGACCGCGCGAGCAGCCCGCCGACGCGTGCGCGGCCCGTGCGCGGCATTCCTGGAAGCCGGGTCAAGGGGTCCATCGGCCCCACATACTCCCTCGCCCACTGCAACCGACGTCGGGCCGAGCCCGAGCCGACTCGTCCTCAGCACGGGCCAGCTCGCCGATACGACGCTCCAATGCCGTGCAGTACGCGCTGAGGACAGCAGCCTCCTGCCGGCGCCCGGCCTCTTCGCGAAGTGCGTCGGCGAGTTGATCGCGAACAGCTCGTCAGACGAACTCCATCTGCTGCCGCGTCACAGTCTCCCCGGCAGTGAGTCCGAGCGCGGGCAGGCCGCGCCCCATCCACACCTGAGGGTAGGAGCCCGGCCATTGGCCACCGCCTGCGGCCACGGCCAGCGGACGTCGCCCCGCAGTGACAGCGTGCAGGGCAGTGTTGGCCGCCGGCGCCACTGCCTGGCAGGAAGTACGAGCAGTTGCCGTAGCCCCCGACCGCTGCCTAGCACCAGGCGGCCGCCCCGGGCAGAGCACGATCCGGACCATTCCCGGGCCAATGGCTCCGACGAGCTGCCCGTAGTCGCCATGTGCGCAGGTCAGCGATGCATTGGTGCTGTACCACCAGCAGACGAAGAATCTGCCGGTGAGCTACTCACCGAAGAAGCTGGGCTTCTTCTACTGGCTCATCTCGATTGGTGGGCTGGGTAATTGATCGGTCGTCTCTGAAGCGGCGACCTGCCTCCAGGTGGTCATGGGGTGGCTGTGGGGCGTCGTCCGGAGGTGTTCGTCCGGCCGGTCAGTTTGGAGGAGGGTCGGCGGCTGCAGCGGATCAGCCGGACCGCGAAGGATCCGGTGAGGCTGCGGCGGGCGATCGTGGTGATGATGTCCGCCAAGGGCCGGTCGGTGCCGGACATCACCTCGCTGTTGCAGGTCAGCGCCGACTACGTCCACGATGTGATCCACGCGTTCAACGAGCGAGGGTTCGACGCGCTGGACCCAAAATGGAGCGGGGGACGCCCCAGGACGATCAGTAGCCGAGTGCGCGAGCACATCTGCCTGATCGCTCGGACGTCCCCCGCCGACTGGGGACTCACCGGCCCTCCGCGGCGCCCGGCGAGCGGGCCGGCGGCATGCAGCGGCCCGGCTGGACGGTCCCGCCCGGTTGCGTGCCGAGCGCGGGCCCCAGCCGGGTGGCAACGGGTGGCACCGCCACGTGAGCGCCCGCCCTTGCCTGGAACAGGCAGCGGCCGCGACGGCGCCGAAAGCCTTCACTCGATCTCAGGCGAGAGTCCAATTGACGCTGTCGGTGTACGTGGAGCCGTTGATGGTCGCGGTCACCAGCACGGTGTTCTGCCCCGGCTTCAGTGTGATGCCGGCCCACCTGAAGATGTGGTCGCCGCTGCTCAGGGTTCCCAGGGAGGTGCCGTTGAGGGTCGCGGTGACCTGGTCCGCGTTGGAGTAGACCTTCAGCTCGGTGGTGGCATCGGTTCGCTGGGTCCAGCGACGACTGGTGATGTGAAGGGTCGGAGTGCTCGCCCAGTTGGCCTTGTACCAGTAGAAGGCGTCCTTGCGGATCTGCCGGTCGCGGGTGACCAGGCCCTTGTCGTTGATTCCGGGCCGGTCTCCTTCGTTGCGGCCGTCGGAGGCGAAGTCGAACATGGCCCAGACGAACGAGCCCCACATGTACGGACGGGCGGCGAGCTGTTTCCAGGCCGCCTCGTGGAACAGCGCCTGGTACTCCTCCGGGTGCCAGGAACCCCCGGGTGCGGGCTTGGGCGGGTTCAGGGCGTGCTGGGTGGTGCTGGCGCCGACGCCGTACTCCGACATGGCGATCTTGCGGGACGGGGAGTTCGCGTGCAGGTTGTCGGCCCAGGCACCAAGGTCACCGTCCTTGGAACCGTAGTACCAGCCGTAGTACTTGTTGAAGCCCGTGGTCCGCGTGTGCAGCCCTGCCTGCGCGTTGTCGGGGTCTTCGCCGCGCACCGCGTAGGTGGAGAGCCGGTCCGGGTCCTCGGCCTCGATGATGCCGGCCAGTGACGCGAGCAGTCTGTTCGTAGCGGTGCCGTTGTAATCGGTCAGCTCGTTGCCGATGCCCCAGAAGACGATCGACGGGTGGTTGTAGTTCTGCCGGATCAGCTCACGCATCTGGTTCTGGGTGCTGGCAGTGAAGGCGGGCGAGTCGGTGACGGAGTTGACCAGCGGGATCTCGGCCCAGACGATCAGCCCGCGTTCGTCGGCGAGTTCGTAGTCCTTCTGGTCGTGCTGGTAGTGCGCCATCCGGATGGCGTTGGCGCCGAGTTCCCGGATGAGGTCGAAGTCCTGTGTGTGATCGGCGTCGGTCACCGCCCAGCCCTTGACGGCCCGCTCCTGGTGCAGATTGACGCCGTGCAGGCCGAGGTGGCTGCCGTTGAGGTGGAAGCCGGTGTCGGCGTCCACTGCCACGGAGCGAAGGCCCAGGCGTTCGGTCACCACATCCGCGATCCTGTCCGCGCCCGCGGTGACGTCATGGATCTCGACGCTTGCGCTGTAGAGGTACGGATCCGCCAGGCCGTTCCACAGGCGGGGGCGGTCGATGCCGAGGGTCTGTCTGATCTCGGCGCCGGCGGCCGCGGCGAGGGTCTGCGCGGTACTGCTGCTCTCCGCGACGACGGTCCCGCTCTTGTCGGCGATGACGCTGCGGACGACCACCGATCTCGTGGTGCTGCTGTCGTTCCACAGCTTCGTCGTCACCGTCACCGTGGCCGATGCCGCGGTCACGTTGCTCTGCCGCAGGTAGATCCCGGGGCCTGCGTAATCCTCCATCCGCACATGCAGGTTGTCGATGGCCCACAGGCTCACATTGCGATAGATGCCACCCTCGAAGGTGTAGTCCGCGCTCACCGGCGCGATGTTGGTGTCGCGGGCGTTGGTCACCTTCACCGCGATCACGTTGTCCCCGCCCGCAACGAGCACGCCGGTGACGCCGAACCTGAACCGGGAGTATCCGCCCTTGTGCTGCCCGAGATACGTGCCGTTGACCCACACGTCGGCGACCTGGTTGACCCCGGCGAACTGCAGATACAGCCTCTTCCCGGCCAGTTCGGACGGGACGGTGTAACGGCGGCGGTACCAGCCCACTCCACGGTGGTAGTTGTTGCCACCGTCGGCACCGTCGACGGCGTTCCAGGTGTGCGGTGTGTTGATGGACGCCCATCCGGAGTCATCGAATCCGGGATTTTCCGCACCGCTGACGTCTTCTCTGACGAAGCGCCACCCCTTGTTGAGGTCGATGCGAACACGCGGGTTCGGCGCCGTGTACGTCGTGGCCGCGAAGGCGGCGCCGGCCGGCGGAATCCCCGCCAACGAGGCAAGCACTCCCCCGGCCGTCCCGCTCAGCACCTGTCGGCGCGTGGGGAAACCTGTCATCTCATGACTCACTTTCTCAGAGGTGAAGTAGAAGGCTTTTCTGGTGGCGCTTCGTCGACGGACCGCGGCATCACGTTCACGCCGGCGTCACCGTCGCCTCGGCGAGCTGCAGGCGGTACGTGGTGGTCTCGTCCGACGCGGGCTTGCCGAGCTCGGTGACGCGCAGACGGAAGGGACGGCCGGTGGCGGAGGTGAGGGTGTAAGTCCGGGCGGCCCCGTTGGGGTTTGGTTCGGCAGTGATGGTGCGGAAGGTGGTGTGGCGCTGACCCCGCCGGGCCGGCCCTGAAAGGTGAAGTCGACGGGAAGCCCGCCGTGCCGCCGCCGGACTCGCCGGTGTCCGTGCGCGGGTGGAGGGTGACGGAGCCGATCCACCCACTGGCTCGTCGAACTGGCCGCCGCCCAAATCCACTTCGCGCTCAGCAGACCGCGGCGGACGTCATGGAGGGCGAGCGGAGGCCGTGCGGGACAGAGCTGCCGGGCTCACCGACTTGGCCCGCGTGCCCGGCAGGCGGGATGTTGGTCGTCCCTGCCTTTCGTCTGGTCAGTTGATGCGGACGATCTTCCAGAGCTGGTCGTCAAGCTGAGGCTGTTCCACTGGACGACGGCCGCACCTGCCGTGCTGGAGGAGTTGCGGATGTCGAGGTTGAGGTTGCTGTTGCTGTTGACGTTCCTGATGGTCCAGGCTCCGCCGCCGGCGGACCGGAAGGTGAACAGTTGGCAGGCGCAGGCTGAGTCGCGCCGCTGGTTGGCGGCGGTGTTGGCGGTGGTGGAGCCCTGGGGGATGCCGAGGTACTTGCCGCTGTTCTTGTCGACGAGGACGTACGGTCGTATGGCCCAGATCCAGCAGGTGCTCGGTGGCCGCCCGCGCCAGTTCGTACGCGCCCACGCCCACTCCCACGGTCAGGGTCCGGGCGCAGGCGAAGGCCGGTGGCGCGCCCAGGAAGAGGACGGGCGCGTCGATCATGACGGGCACCTCCCCTTCCACGACGGGCTCGGAGACGACGACACCGTCAACTCCCTGTTCGAGGAGCGACAGCACGGCGCCGGCGATGCCTTCGGGGTCACCGTCCACCGTGTTGACCACACGGAGCGCGTAGCCGGCGTCCCGTACGGCCCTCTCGATGCCCACCAGGAGTGAGGTCGTTCCATACCCGGCCGACCCCAGGGCGGCCACACCGATCGAACGATTTCGGCCCGAGGCCACCGCCCTGGCCGCGTGGTTCAGCCGGTAACCGAGTTCCTGGGCGGCTTGGAGAACGCGTCGACGGGCCTCGTCGGAGACATACGGCTCGTTGTTGAGGACCCGCGACACCGTCTTGCGCGAATCGCCGGCCGCACGAGCCACGTCCTCGCGGCGCGGCGCGGGGGGACCCGCGCCGCGCCCCACCACTGGTGTCATGGGAACTCCCGACGAGTGTGACCACGAGTGACCATCGAACGAGGTCAACCGTATGACCGCGCGGTCACTGACCGCGCGGTCATGTCTACGTAGCCGCAGGCTCCGCGTCAAGAGAAGGTGCAGCATTTCTTCCGTCGCCGACCGGATTCCCTCGCCAGGGGCGGTTCGCTCAACTCGTTCTCCGCAGACGCTTGACAGCCAGTCCCTGGAAAGTTCACTCTTCGACGCGTCAGCCGATTGGATCTGTCCGATCACGTTCGCTTCTGGTCGCATCGTCGACCGCTTCTTCCCGCCACGCCCCCTTGAGCCGATGTGCCATGCCCGGGTTGTGACAGCCTCTCAGGAGCCGAAATGCGCCATTCACCCCTTGGTCAGTCCTTGCCTGGCACCAGCCGCCGCGCCGTGCTGCGCGGACTCGGTGGGGCCGCACTCCTCGGTACTGGTGTCCCGCTGCTGTCCGCCTGCGGCGGCAGTGGCACCGCGGCCGACCCCAAGACCGTCACCGTCGGCTCCAACGCGTCCGACGCCGTCCCGAAGAAGGGGTACGCCGACGTCTACGCGGCCTTCACGAAGCAGTCCGGGATCGCGGTCGACATCAACACCAAGGACCACAACACGTTCCAGGAGCAGATCAACACCTACCTGCAGGGCACGCCGGACGACGTGTTCCAGTGGTTCGCCGGCTACCGGATGCAGTTCTTCGCGGCCAAGGGGCTGGCCACCCCGATCGACGACGTGTGGAAGTCGATCGGCGGCAACTTCCCCGGTGCCATGCACGACCTGAGCAAGGGTCAGGACGGCAAGTACTACATGGTGCCGCTGACGACGTCCCCGTGGGCGGTCTTCTACCGCAAGAGTGTCTTCCAGCAGTACGGCTACGAGGTCCCCACCACGTGGGACATGTACGTCGCCCTGTGCAAGCGGATGAAGAAGGACGGCCTCGTCCCGATCGCCTTCGGTGACAAGGACGCGTGGCCGGCGATGGGCTCCTTCGACCAGATCAACTTCCGCCTCAACGGCTACGACTTCCACGTCGAACTGATGGCGGGCAAGGCCTCCTGGACCGACGCGAAGGTCCGCAAGGTCTTCGACACCTGGGCCGAGACCCTCCCCTACCACCAGGAAGGCGCGGTCGGCCGTACCTGGCAGGACGCCGCCCAGACGCTGGTGGCGAAGAAGGCCGGCATGTACATGCTTGGCATGTTCGTGGCCCAGCAGTTCACCGACAAGGCAGACCTGGACGACCTCGACTTCTTCGCCTTCCCGGAGATCGACCCGACGTACGGGCAGGACACCGTGGAGGCGCCGACCGACGGCATCATGCTCAGCAAGAAGCCCAAGAACCACGCCGGCTCCGTCAAACTGCTCGAATTCCTGGGCACGGCCCAGGCCGAGGAGATCTACCTGAAGGCCGACCCGAGCCTTATCGCCGCCTCCACGAAGGCCGACACCTCCGGCTACAGCGCCCTGCAGAAGAAGGGCTACGAGATGATCAGCGGCGCGAAGCATCTCACGCAGTTCATGGACCGTGACAGCCGGCCGGACTTCACCTCGACGGTCATGCAGCCCGCGCTGCAGAAGTTCATCCGCAATCCCAAGGACATCGACAGCCTGTTGTCCTCGATCGAGCGCCAGAAGAAGACGATCTTCGCGTCCGACTGAGACCGACCCCCTTCTGAAGCGGATGAGCACCGACACCATGAGCTCCGAAACGACCACGGAGATCCCGGAGGCGGCCGCGGCGCCGCCTCCGGGCGCCGCGGGCGGCAAGGGGGCGGGTTCCACAGGACCACCGGCGGCTGCCGACCCGCCGAGACAGGCTCACGCTGGGCCTGATGGCGGGTCTGCCGGCCGGACTGGTCGCATCCGGCGCGCTCGACCCCCACGTCACCGACGTCGCGCTCTCTTCGAACATGTCCGGCTCGGTCCCGGCCAGGATCCCGCGGCCAAAGAGCCGCTTGCCGGCGTCACGCAGGAGCAGGACGCACCCGCCGGGATCGAGGTCGTCCGGCGCCGGGGCGCGGAGGCAGACTGCCTGTTCCTCATCGACCACACCGGAAAGGGCGCCGAGGCACCTGCCGAAGGCGTCGAACTCCTCACGGCACACCGGTCACCGGAACCATCACCGTCCCACCGGGAGGCGTCGCCGTCGTCCGCGAGCCCGGCTGATCCACCTGCCGAAGTGACCGGACCGCAGCACCATGCCAGGTGCCGGCCCGGTCACCTGCGCTGTGTCGAAGCCGCTGATCAGTGCGTCCGGGCGGTCAAGCGATGGTGGCCGGACGCGGTCGGCGCCAGGAGCAGGCCTCCGTTCCTCCGACCGGTACGGAGACGCTCAGCACCGCGCCCGAGGCCGCAGTCGGGTTCGTCACCCCGTAGCGAGCGGTGGTGATGTAGAGGCGGTTGTCGCCGGGGTGCAGACACACCGACGTGGGGTGGGGGGCCGGCACGGTCAGGGTGTGGAGCAGGTGACCGTCGGGGTGGTAGCGGCGGACCGCGGAGGCGCCCCACATCGCGACCCACAGGCAGCCCTCCTCGTCGACGGTCATCCCGTCGGGGCTGCCTTCGCCGTCGCGCAGTCGGGCGAAGGTCTCCGGGCCGCCGACGAGGTCGCCGGAGGCGGGGTCGACCCGGCAGCGGAGGATGGTGCCGACGGCCGTGTCGGCGAGGTACATGGTCGTGCCGTCAGCGGTGAAGGCCGGCCCGTTGGCGATGGTCAGGCCGTCGAGGACGCGAACCACCGTGCCGTCGGGGTCCGTTCGGTAGAGCGAGCCCGCGCCGGGGGTGCCGTCGTAGGCCATGCTGCCGGTCCAGAAGCGGCCCGCGGGGTCCGCGACGCCGTCGTTCATGCGGCCGGCGACGGGAGTGCGGTCCTCGGGGCGGTCCAGCCATTCCAGTGCCCCATCGGCGGTGAGCAGCGCGATGCCGGTGCCCGCGGCGGCGATCCACGCCCCAGGCCGGTCCCCCACCGGCGCGACGGCGCCCAACGGCACGTCGAGCCGGGCCAGTTGGCGTGGTGTCGCCAGGTCGGTGCCGTCTCGGAGTTCGAAGAGCCGACCGCTGAGAATGTCGACGTACACGTACCGGCCGTCGATCCAACGGCCGCCCTCGGCGAGCTCGTACGCGCCGTCCACGACGACCGACGTCGGTGTTGATGCGGATGTCATGATCAGTTCTCCGGGTCAGCGAATGGTCGTGCCCTCGGGCTCGTCGAACAGGCCGAGTTCGTCCCGTGTCGGCAGGCCCTCCCAGTCACCCCGGGTGGCGACGGCGAAGGCCGCGGTGGTGACCGCCCGGTGCAGCCGGGCGGGGATGTCCGTGCCGTCAAGGAGGCCGGAGAGGTATCCGGCCACGAAGGCGTCGCCCGCACCGACCAGGTCGACTGCGTCAACTTCTCGCGCGGCACGGTCGGTCGCGCCGTCGGCGGTGAAGACGGTCGCACCCCGGGCGCCCCGCTTGACGACCACCTCGGCGACGCCTGCCGCCAGCACGGTGTGCACGGCCTCGGACTCGCCCGCCCCGGGCACTTCCTGCACCAGCGGCAGTTCGTCCTCGGAGGCGATGAGCAGGTCCGTATGGTCCAGGATCGGTCGCAGGGCGGTGCGGGCGCGGTCGGACGTCCACAGCCGGGAGCGGTAGTTGACGTCGAGGCATACGGTGACACCGCTCTCGCGGGCGGTCTTGGCGGCGGCCAGGACCGCCTCGGCCGCCGAGGGACCGAGCGCAGGCGTGATGCCGGTCAGGTGCAGAACGCGGGACCCCGGGGCCAGCGCGGGCAGTACGTCGTCCGGTGCGACTGCCGAACCCGCGGAACCCGCACGGTAGTAACTGACGCGGGTCAGCGTTCCCAGACGAGGTTCGGTCAGCAGCAGTCCCGTGGGCCGGCCGGCGTCGTCGGTGACCACGTGGTCGGTGTCGACGCCCTCGGCGCGCAGCGTGCGCAGGACCAGCGCGCCGAGTTCGTCCGCACCGACGCGGCCTGCCCAGCGCACCCGGTGGCCGAGCCGGGCCAGGCCGATCGCGACGTTGGACTCGGCTCCGGCGACGGACAGGCCGAGACCACCGCCCAGCCGCAGCGCGCCCTGGGCCCGGAGCGCCGCCATGGTCTCGCCGAAGGTCACGACTTCAGGTGGTGTCACGGCCTCTCCCCGACGGCCATCTCGCGGAACTCGGCGGCGCGGGCTCGGAGTTGGCCCAGGTCGCCGCCGTCGGCCGCGTCCCCGACGAGCGGAGAGCCGACGCCGACGGCGAGGGCACCCCGGTCGAGGTAGTCGCGGGCGGCCTGCGCGTCCACTCCGCCGACGGGCACGAAGGGCACCTCGGGGAAGGGGTCGCGCAGAGCCTTCAGATAGCCGGGTCCGCCGAGGGAGCCGGGGAAGAGCTTGATCGCGTCGGCGCCACGTGCGAGGGCGGTTTCGATCTCGGTCGGTGTCAGGGCGCCCATCAGCACGGGTACGCCGTAGGGCTCCAGTCCGTCGACCAGTGCCGGGGTGACGAGGAAGGAGGCGCCCGCGTCGACGGCACGGGCGGCGTCCGCGGCGGAGCGCACGGTTCCCGCGCCGAGCAGTGCGTCGGGGCCGAGTTCGGCGCATGCCTGCCTGATGACGGTCAGGGCGTCGGCGGTGGTCAGCGAGACCTCGACGGCCGCGATGCCCTCCTCGGCGAGGGTGTGTACGGTGCGCAGTGCCGCGGCGGGGTCCTTGCCGCGGACGATCGCCAGCAGGCGGTGGGTCCGGAGCGATTCCACCAGGTTCATACGAGCGGGTTCTCCTTGGGCGTGGGGTGCGGGGGTCGGCCTGGTGGTGGTCACCACTCGGTGAACGCCCCGTCGGACCCGCGCCATATGGGGTTGCGCCAGCGGTGTCCGGTCTCGGCTGCGCGGCGTACCGCCTTCTCGTCGATCTCGACGCCGAGCCCCGGGCGGGACCCCAGGACGGCGTAACCGTCCACGAATCGGAAGGGTTCGGGGTCCATCACGTAGTCCAGCAGGTCGCACCGCTGGTTGTAGTGGATGCCCATGCTCTGTTCCTGGATGAGGAAGTTCGGCACGGAGAAGGCGATCTGCAGGCTGGCGGCCAGGGCGATCGGTCCGAGGGGGCAGTGCGGAGCCATGGTCACGTCGTACGTCTCGGCCATGGCGGCGATGCGGCGGACCTCGGAGATACCGCCGGCGTGCGAGAGGTCGGGCTGGGCGACGGCGATGCCGCTGGTCATGACCTCGCGGAAGTCCCAGCGGGAGTAGAGGCGTTCGCCGGTGGCGAGGGGAACGCTGGTGGACTCGACCAGGCTGCGCAGGTTGCCCGAGTGTTCCGGCGCGACGGGTTCCTCGACGAACAGCGGGTGCAGCGGCTCCAGTTGGGGCAGCAGGCGGCGCGCCATGGCGGTGGAGGCGCGGCCGTGGAAGTCGACGGCGATGTCGCGCTCGTCGCCGAGCACGTCACGGACCGCGGCGACGCGTTCGACGACCTCGGCGGTGCGGGCCGGGGTGTCGATCGGGGCGAGTTCGGCCGAGCCGTTCATCTTCACGGCGGTGAAGCCCGCCTTCATCTGTTCCTCGGCCAGCTCCGCGACCTCGCTGGGGCGGTCGCCGCCGATCCAGGCGTACATCCGGACGCGGTCGCGGACGGGGCCGCCGAGGAGGCGGTGCACCGGGACGCCGTAGGTCTTGCCGGCGATGTCCCACAGCGCCTGGTCGATGCCGGCGACGGCGCTGGAGAGGATGGGGCCGCCCCGGTAGAAGCCGCCCTTGGTGAGCACCTGCCAGTGGTCCTCGATGCGCAGCGGGTCGCGGCCGACGAGGTAGTCGGCCAGTTCGTGGACCGCGGCGCGCACGGTCTCGGCGCGGCCCTCGATCACGGGCTCGCCCCAGCCGGTGACGCCCTCGTCGGTGGCGACACGTAGGAACAGCCAACGCGGGGCCACCAGGAACGTCTCAAGTCCGGTTATCTTCAAGGAAGTTCCTTCGGCAGCGAATCGGTCGCCGCGTCGTCGTGGTCGTCCCGGTCGGCGCGTACGGCTGCCAGGTCGTCGGAGGCCTGGGCCAGGAGGGACTCGACGGCGGCCACGGCAGCGTCCGGATCGCCCGCTTCGACCGCGTCCAGCAGTTCCTGGTGCACGGGGATGGAGTCGGAGAAGTGCCGGGCGCCGTGCACGATCCGGTCACGGATCCGCAGGCCGGCCTCGATGACGACCTCCATCCGGCTGAGCAGTTCGTTGTGCGCGGCGTCCAACAGGGCGCGGTGGAAGGCCAGGTCCGCCTCGACCATCGCGTCCGCGTCCGTCCCGGCCGCCGCCATCGCGTCGAGCGCCTGCCGCATCGCGTCCAGGTCGGACGTGGTGCGGCGCACGGCGGCGAGCCGAGCTCCGGCGGGCTCGACTATCGCGCGGACCTCGCCGAGGTCCTCCAGGAAGCCCTCGGTGGGAGCGCTGCTGCCCTGCCAGCGCAGCAGGTCGCTGTCCAGCAGGTTCCAGTCGGCACGGGGCCGGATGGTCGTACCGCGCTTCTGCTTCGACTCGATCAGACCCTTGGACGCCAGCACGCGCAGCGCCTCGCGCACCACGGTCTTGCTGACGCCCAGCTCCGTCTCGAACCTGACCGGGTCCACCACGGAGCCCGGAGGGTAGTCGCCGCGAATGATGCGCCGGCCCAGCTCCTCCACGGCCTGTCCGTGCAGCCCCTTGGGGGGATGGGTCACCACGTTCTCCGTTTCCGTATCGGTCCTGTCGGTCGGCGCCCCGCTCGGGGCGCGGCGCTCACGAGGACTCCTTCATGACGCTCCATCCTCCATCGACCACGAGGCTGGCTCCGGTCACATAGGAGGCGTCCGCCGATGCCAGGAAGGCTACGGCGGCGGCCACCTCCTCGGGCCGGCCGAACCGCTTCGCCGCCGTGGCCGCCACGCTGCGCGCGCGGTCGGGCTCCGGTATGCCTTCCCAGGCGGCGGTGAGGATGGGGCCGGGGAGGACCGTGTTGACCCGGATGTCCGGCCCGTACTCGACGGCCAGTTGGCGCCCCAGTGCGCACAGCGCGCCCTTCGCGGCGGCGTAGGCGGCGTGGCCGGGCAGTCCGATGACCGCGTGCACCGAGGAGGTGAGGACGACGGACCCCGAGGATTCGCGCAGCAGGGCCGCGAACGTCTTCATCGCCCGCCAGGCCGGCTTCAGCAGCACGGCCATCTGGCCGTCCCACTCGGCTTCGCTCAGTTCGTGGGCGGGCTTGTTGAGCTGGGCGTAGGCGTTGCTGTGCAGTACGTCCAGCCGGCCGTGGTGCTCGGCGACGTGACGGGCCAGGTTCTCCCAGTCGGCGGCCGAGGTCACATCGCAGCGCACGTACTCCGCGCGGCCTCCGCTGTCGGTGATGCCTGCCGCGACCTCCTTGCCGGCCGCGTCGTCCACGTCCGTGACCACGACCACCGCCCCTTCGGCCGCGAGTCTGCGAGCCGTGGCCGCGCCGATTCCGTGCGCGGCACCGGTGATCACCGCCACGCGCCCCGTCATCCTGCGGCATTCCGTCATCACGTACGTCTCCCCTCGCTCCTGCCTACGCGCCCACCATAGCTGTTTCAATTAATTATGAATATATCTTGACGGGGTGGTGATGCCGCTCCGAAACTGACCGGCAGCACAGGCACCTCTGTACGAAGCGAGGAAGGACCTCCTCCCATGAGCCGCATGAGCCGCACCAAACACCTCCGCAGAAGCCGAGGCGCACTCGCAGTGACCCTTGCCGCCGCCGCCCTGGTGATCTCCGCCTGCGGGGGTTCGACCGGTTCGAAGGACCCCGCAGTCCAGGAACCCGCCAAGCCCGGCCAGAAGGTCGACCTGCGCTTCTGGTCGTGGGTTCCCGGCGTCGACAAGGCCGTCGACAGGTGGAACGCCACCCACCCGGACATCCGCGTCAAACTGGAGAAGATCCCGGCAGGCAGCAGTGGCGGCTACGCGAAGATGCGCGCCGCGCTCAAGAGCGGCAACGCGCCCGACCTGGCGCAGGTGGAGTACCAGGAGATCCCTTCGTTCCTGCTGGAGAACGGCCTGGTGAACCTGTCGCAGTACGGCGCGGACAAGGACCGGTCGAAGTTCGTGGACTGGCAGTGGCAGCAGGGAGTCTTCGGCTCGGCCGTCTACGCGATCCCCCAGGCGTCCGGTCCGATGGGCCTGTTCTACCGCGCCGACCTGTTCAAGAAGTGGGGCATCACGCCGCCCGCCACCTGGGACGAGTTCGCCCAGGCCGCGGAGAAGATCCACAAAGCCGACCCGAAGGCCTACATCAGCACCTTCCCCGCCGGCAACTCCGCCTGGTTCACCGCACTCGCATGGCAGGCCGGCGCCAAGTGGTTCGGCGTGAACGGCGACACCTGGTCGGTGAACATCGACTCCCCGCAGACCCTCAAGGTCGCCGCCTTCTGGGACGAACTGCGTAGCAAGAAAGTGATCAAGACCGAACCTGACTTCGCCAACGGCTGGTACAAGGACCTGCAGACCGGTGCCATCACCTCGTGGGTCAGTGCCCAGTGGGGCGACGCCATCATCAGCGGAAACGCTCCTCGGACCACCGGCAAATGGGCGGTCGCACCCATGCCGCAGTGGACCAAGGGCTCGAACGTGTCCGCGAACTGGGGAGGATCCTCCACGGCTGTCCTCAAGGGCGCCAAGCACATCCCCGAGGCCCTGAAGTTCGCCGAATGGCTCAACACCGACCCCGCGAGCGTCGACCTGCTGCTGCAGGGCGGATACGGCTGGCCCGCGGCGGCCGACGGGTACAAGGGCTCCTCGCTGGACAAGCCGTCGACGTTCTTCGGAGGCCAGAAGTACAACGAGGTCTTCGCGGAGGCGGACAAGAACATCGACACCTCGTGGAAGTGGATACCGACGATCGGCGCCACCTACCAGCACCTCAACGACGGCTTCCAGGCCGCCCTGGCCGGCAAGGGGACGTTCGTCTCCGCGGTCCAGCAGGCGCAGAAGCAGACCGTCGAGGACCTGAAGAAGAAGGGTTTGAAGGTTTCCACCGGCCAGTGACCACCTCCGGAGGGCGCGACACGGCCGCCGCCGCTCTCCCCTCCGGACTCCAGAAAGAACCCTGATGCCCACCCGAGCGCCCCGCCGCCGCAGAAATCTGGCGCCCGTCGTCTTCGTCGCGCCGTTCCTCCTGCTGTTCCTCCTGACCTTCGCCCTCCCCATCGGCTACGCCGTCTACCAGAGCGTCATGGATGTCGAGCGCACCGGAGCCCTGGGGCTCGGCGGCAGCCATACCGTCTTCGCAGGGCTGCGCAACTACTCCGACGCGTTGTCCAATGACGCCTTTGTGCGCAGCATCGGTCGCGTACTGCTGTTCGCGGCCGTCCAGGTGCCGGTGATGGTCGCGTTGGCCGCCGGGCTCGCGCTGCTGCTGGACAGCGCCTCGGCCAGAGGCGTGCCGTTCTTCCGCGCCGCCTTCTTCCTGCCCTACGGCGTTCCCGGGGTCATCGCGTCCATCCTGTGGGGCTTCTTGTACGTGCCGGGAGTCAGCCCTCTCGTGGACGGCATGCGCCACCTGGGGGTGTCGGTCGACCTGCTGGGCGGAGACACGGTTCTGTGGTCCATCGCGAACATCGTCACGTGGGAGTTCGCCGGCTACAACGTCCTGGTTCTCGTCGCCCAGTTGCGCACCATCCCCGCGGAACTGTACGAGGCCGCCCGCATCGACGGCGCCAGTGCGTGGATGACCGTCCGGCACGTCAAACTGCCGCTGCTGCGCCCGGCGCTGATCCTCACCACGGTCTTCACCATCATCGGCACGCTGCAACTGTTCGCGGAACCGCTGGTGCTCAAGCCCGTCTCATCGAGCATCGACAGCGCCTACACCCCCAACCTCAGCGCCTACAACGAGGCGTTCACCAACGACAACTACCACCTCGCCGCCGCCGAGGCAGTGCTGCTCGCCCTAGCCGCGTTCGTGCTCTCCTTCGGTTTTCTGCGGCTGATCAACAAGAGGGGTGGGGACGCGTGAGTCTCAAGACACCGGCCCGCACGGTCCCGCCAAAGGGCGAGACGCCGGCCCCAGACGACGGCACGACGCCGCGCGGCGGCATCACCGGGGTCACCACGCGCAGTCGTATCCTGGTCACCGGCCTGCTGGTGGCGGCCGCCGGGTACTTCCTGCTCCCGGTGTACTGGCTGGTCGTGGCGTCCACGAAGTCCACCGGCGACCTGTTCGGCAGCTTCGGGTTGTGGTTCTCCCATCCCCGGTTCCTGAGCAACCTGCACCAGGTGGTCACCTACGACGATGCGATCTACCTGCGCTGGGCCGCCAACAGCCTGCTGTACGCGGGCGTCGGCGCGGGTGTGGCGACGCTGCTGGCCGCGATGTCCGGCTACGCGCTGGCCAAGTTCTCCTTCGCCGGCCGCGACACGATCTTCAACATCGTGCTGGGTGGCGTCCTGATCCCTGCCACGGCGCTGGCGCTGCCCATGTACCTGCTGTTCAGCGAGGCAGGCATGGCCAACACCTACTGGGCCGTACTGCTGCCGAGCTTCGTCAGTCCCTTCGGCGTGTACCTGTGCCGGATCTACGCCGCGGCATCCATACCGGACGAGCTGTTGGAGGCAGCCCGCATCGACGGCGCGGGAGAGCTCCGCATCTTCACGGTCGTCGCTCTGCGCATCATGACCCCCGCCCTGGTGACGATCTTCCTTTTCCAGTTCGTCGGCATCTGGAACAACTACTTCCTGCCGCTGGTCATGCTCTCCGACTCCAGGCTGTACCCCATCACCCTCGGTCTGACGTCGTGGCAGTCCTTCGCCGACCGCCAACCGCAGCTCTATCAAATGACCGTGGGAGGTGCCTTCGTCTCCGTCGTCCCTCTGATGATCGCCATGATCGCCCTGCAGCGCTTCTGGCGCAGCGGTTTGACCGAGGGCAGCGTAAAGGGCTGACGCCGCCGGAGAAACAAGATGTTGGCGTACTGGTCGTCGTCGGGCAGCGCCTCGGCCAGTTCGCGCGTCCACGTGGACGGTGTGTGCGGCGGCCGCCGCGTCGCTGAGCGCTCGAAGGCGGAAGGGGGAGGGGCGGACCGCCCCTCCCCCTTCCGCCGCACCCTGGCAGGTCACCTGCCCCTGGGATTCACCGCCTCGCGGAACGCGTCGTGGACCAGCTTGGGCCGTTCCTCCTCGAAGGTGAGCAGGCCCATGACGGAGATGCCGTTGTAGGCCTGGTTGTACCCGGCCCGCTGCTTGTAGTCCTTGAGGACCCAGTACGTGAAGCCGGCGACGAACTCGCTGCGCGCGGTCACCTGCGCCCAGTGGGCGGTGAAGCTCGCCGCCTGCCACTCCTCCGTACCCTGTGTGGTGCTGGGGCCGTGGGTGCCCGCCACGGACCAGGTGCCGTTCTCGGTGATCAGGATCGGCTTGCCGGGATACTTCGCGTGCACCGCGTCCAGCGTGGGGCCGAGGTCGGCGTCCTTGCCGTAGAAGTAGCCGAAGTACTCGTTGAACCCGATCACGTCGGCGAGGTCGAAGGCGGGGTCGTTGCTGGTGTTGGAGGCCCAGGTGACGGGGCGGGCGGTGAGGTCGACCGCCTTCACGGCCGCCTTGAGGTCGGCGAGCCAGGCTCGGTAGACCGGGGCGCCGTCGGCGTCGATCTCCGACTCGTTCTGGAGGCACCAGAGGATCACCGACGGGTGGTTGTGCTGGTTCCACGCCATGGTCAGGGCCAGGGCGCGGGCAAGGCCGTAGCGTTCGGTCTGCAGCTTCTCCTGGGCCGTGTTGAGCCACATGGTGTCGATGTCGTCCATCACCAGCACGCCGTGCCGGTCCGCCCAGTCGTAGACGTACGGGTGGCGGTTGTAGACGCAGTTGCGGATGAAGTTGGCGCCCACTGCTGTGACATGGCCCAGTTCCCGGTCGTACTCGGCCGGTGTCATCGCCCTACCGTGCGCGGCGGTCTCCTCGTGCCAGTTGAGGCCCTTGAGGAAGAGAGGTTTGCCGTTCAACCGCAACTGGGCCTCGCCGATGGTCAGTTCACGCACGCCGTACCCGGTGGACAGCGTGTCCACCCGCGCCCCTGAGTGCCTCCCGGCGGTCAGGGTCGCGCGGGCGGTGAGCGTGTGCGGCGCGGCCGGGCTCCAGCGCGGGGCGTGGGGTATCGGGACCGAGACGCGGACCACGCCCGCCGACCGGGCCGCGATCCGGGCCGCGACCACGACGGGCCGACCGCCGCTTCCCCGGCCGGGATCCAGGGTGAGCCGGCCCTCGAAGTCGGAGGCGCTGTGGTTCTCGACGACCGCGCGTGCCTCAAGGCGCCCGTTCGCGCCGACGGCGAGCAGCTTGGCGATGGTGACCTGCGGGACCGCCTCGATCCAGGCCGACCGGGTCAGGCCCGCGTAGGGCCAGTAGTCGACGGGCTTGTACGGCAGCTCATGGTCGTCCGTGACCGGCTGGGGAGTCGAGTCCGTGTAGTCGGTGTAGCTCGCCCGGCGGAAGACCCGGACGGCGATCGTCTGACGCGTTCCCGGTCTCAGCGCCCCCGCCACCGGAAGCGCGAAGGGGGAGTTGGCCCCCTCGTGCTTGCCGAGATGCCTGCCGTCGAGCCAGACCTCGGCGCTGTACCCGGCGGCGAGGAAGGCGATGCGTACGTGCCGGGCACGCCAGGACGCGGGCACGTCGACGGTGGTGCGGTACCAGGCGTAGCCGTCGCTGAACGCGGTGCCCCGGGCGAAGGGGCCGGTCTCCGAGCCGAATCCGGGAGTGTCCAGCAGGTCCCAGGCCGCCGGGACGTCGATGCGGCCCCACGTCCTGTCGTCGTGGTGCGCGGACTGCCAGCCCTCGCCGAACCCCTGGTTGTCGGGGTCGAAACGGAAGCGCCATTTCCTGTCCAGGGACAGGTACTCGCGGGTCGGCTCATGGGTGCGCCAGCCGTCGAACGCGGGGAGGACCGCGCCGTACCGGAAGACAACGTTGGTGCCGCCGATGTCACGCACATGGGTGCCGGAGGGCTCGGTGGTGGGGTGGGTGTCCAGCACCGGGCCGTCCGCGGCGGCGGCCGTACCGTCTGCCGCTCGCGCCGTCTCCGGCCAGGCCGGCAGGGCGACGAAGGCGGCCGCGCCGAGTGCCGTGACGACGGTGCGCCGGGACGGGACGGTGCGCCGGGACGGATGGATGGATTCGGTCATGGCAGACGGCTCCTCGGATCACGTACGTGTTCGTCCGCCCCACAGCCTGGACAACCCCGCCACCCTCGTCAAGGATTATTCATAAATAATGAATTGAGCTAGCGTGGTGCCGTCGAGCCGCCGACGGCGTCCTACCGCACACGAACGACGGGTGACCTCATGACCACCACACCGCAGCGAACAACCACGAGCGAGCCCACGGGCCGGCTCGCCATCACCTTGTGGGACTTCAGCTGGTACACACAGGCAGGACCCGGCGAACCGTTCGCCGACCTCGACCGCGCCTTCGCCGAGACGGTGGAGCGGGGCTTCAACACCGTCCGCATCTGCGCCATGCCCTTCCTGCTGTTCTCCGGACGCGTCCACGCCCCGGAGTCCATCCAGGTCCGCGGCCTGGGCGAGCAGTTCGGGCAGCGCACCCGCTGGTACGACGTGCGTGGCGACTATCCGCTGGACGGCCGCCGGCGGCTCGTCGAGCTGTTCGAGGCGGCCGCCCGCCACGACTGCAAGGTGATCGTGTCCTCGTGGGAGTACCAGCAGTCCCCCAGCTTCGCCGACACCGACGCCTGGCACCGCGCCCTGGCCGCGGTTCCCGGCCCGGACCGCGCCGAGGCGGTGGCCGAATCCCTCGCCGAACTGCTGGACTTCCTCACCGGACGCGGGCTGGCCGACCACGTCGCCTACGTCGAGGTGCACAACGAGGTCGACAACTGCGACCTGGTGCCGGCCGACGGCACCCCCGGCCACTACGCCCGGCTGCGCGGCCCCCTCGAACGCGCGGTGAAGCTGCTGCGGGCACGCCACCCCGACATCCCCGTCACCTACTCGCTGGGTGAGCCCTGGCCCGACGAGCTCGACGACCTGCCGGAGCAGGCCCAGATCGCGCACTTCCACTTCTACGTCTACGGCGTGCTCGGCGCCCTGTACGAGGTGGTGGGACTCGGCCACGGCACCGAATCGGCACCCGAGACGGCCACCTGGCCCACCCCCGAACTGGCCGCCATGCTGCGCCCCGACGCGCCCGCCTTCGCCGACTACCAGCCGGACGAGCCCTGGCGGCTGGCCGCCACCGGCATTCCGCGCGAACTGTTCTACGCCCACGACTGGGTCGACCCCGACCGCTGGGACCTGTGGCTCTACGAGAACTATCCGGCGCACCGACAGGCCATGCGGGAGACCCTGGCCGGATGGGTCGACTCGGTCGCCGAGTTCGCCCGCCGCCGCGGCATCCCCGCCGTCCTCGGCGAAGGCGTCGTGGGCTACACCCCCCTGCTGACGCGCTTCGAGGAGGACGCCGTCGGCAAGGACATCGCCGAGTTCGTCGTCGACAGCTGCCTCGCCGCGGGTTTCCAGGGCGTGCTCCTGACCTCCAACGCGGCCCCGCACCACCCCATGTGGCACACCGACGCGGACTGGATGCGACGGGTCAACTCCCGTATCACCGCGGACTGAACCCGAGTCCCACGGCGGCCCGGGGTGCGGACGGCAAGCCGATCGGGCAGGGCGTCATGCGGTCCGGGTCAGGCCGAGGGACAGCTCACACCGGAGCATGAGCACCGGCTGTCGCGGGAGTGCCCCCAACGCTCCCGTACGTCGGGGGGCTCAGCCGAGGCCGTCCGCGCCGACCTGCACGGCGGACTCGTCGAGACGACCCTGGCAACCCCTGCGGGCGGCGTGACAGGCGGTGGACAGACCGGTGAGGCACCGCCTACCACCACCACGTCCGCCTCGTCGGGCAGATCCTTTCCGGAACGGTGTGCTTATGGCGTGCCTCCTCTGTGTTCGATGTCCGGTAGTCGGCAGCCGCAGCGAGTGCGAGCTCCGCGTCACCCGGGAAGATCCGGTTCAAGTCCACATGGCCCCAGGCCCCTGGCTCGATGTCCTGCTAGGCCGTTGAACCGGCCTTTCGACGCGCCTGACAGGGCCCATGAGAACAAGCGTCCCTGGTCGTCTCCGAGTCCTGAGGAACGGCTCCTCGTCGCCCGTGGTGACGGCTGGTCACAGTCGCGCCGCTACACGATCCCGCACGGCGCCGAACACGCCATTCCGTGGTGCAGTCTGGTCATGGCCTCACCGCTCGAGGACGACCAGGACACCCCGGCGCCTCCCCAGACCCGCGAACGCCCCTCCCTGCTCATAGACATCGCGGTCGCCCTGCTGTTGCTGGTCGCGGACGCGGTCATCGTCGCAGTCGCCACGATGCTGTTCGTCATGGTCGGCATGGGCAGCGCGCAGCCGCCGCGCTCCTCCGCAACCACGCACTCCCGCGACGTCCCCGTCCTGATATGGCTCGTCGTCTGGGGCGTTCCGGCCGTGGCGGCGACCGGTGCCGTCGTGCACGCCCGCCTGAGAATGCCGGTCAGCGCCGTCGTGCAGAGCCTGTTCGCGCTCACCTGCGCGTTCCTCGCCGTGATATGGACGCGAATGCTGCTGTCGTGACGCCGGTCGTTCCGGCGCCGAGGCTCCCCGTCCGCACGCGGCAAAGTCCGGCCGCTGCCCCTTCGCGCCACGTCCGGCCGAAAGCCTCTGCCAGGCCCTCTTCGGCACCTTCTTCACCAGCACATCAGCGCGGAACGGGCCTGCGCCGGTGGTCATTTCGGCTGAGCAGGCCACCGCGAGAACATAACCGGTGCCGCGGTATTCCAGCGCGGATCGCAGTATCGGGTTGCCGCCGTAGACCTCGTCACCCGTGGCCCAGCCGACGCTGTGTCCAGTGTCCAGGAACCTTTCGATCACCATCCGGGCCACTTCCGGCTTGGCCGCGATGACGGTTTCCTCACTGAGTCCCGCGGCCCGGCAACGGTCCGGATCGCAGGTTCAGGAGCGGGGGATCGCCGAACTGTCCGGCCGTCCCCTGCCGACCGGGACACCAAGGCCAAGGAACGGCTCGGCAACCGCGACCGGCCCGGCCGCACCTGACGGCCGGGCAAGGACCCGATCCGCGTGGAGCGGTGTCGGTGCCGTCCTTCTGCTGTTTGCCCTCGCGGCCGTGGCCCTGACCGCGGCCCTCGGCGTGCTCGGCGACGCGACGTGAGCTGATCGCCAGGACGGCATCCGATCCACCGCCCTGCGCCGGTGCCAGAGCATATGGACGGTCTCGCCGAGATCCTCGCCGGTCCTCTCAAGGTCCTGGGCCCGCGCCCCGCGTAGCCGGGTCCAGGCGCACGGGACCAGCGGCCGTCCTGGGCTTCCGGCAGGCCGTCGCCGACCGTGCCGTTGTGCCAAGTCGTGCGCAACGCCCCGCCCCACCCCGCCCCGCCCCGCCCCGCCCCGCCCCGGTGATATGACGCGATGGGCTGGGTCGATGGACTGGGTCGATGCGCCGTTCACTCGGCTGCCAGCCCGTCACGCATCCATCTCGGACCCTCTCGGAGTCGGCCGGCCATCTCAGTCGGCAAGAGCGCTCGCCTTCGGCGGCCGCGCATGCCGTACGGCGTTCAGGAGGCTGTCCCAGGACTGCTGGAACTTCTGGAGCCCTTGCTCCTCCAGGACGTGGGCGACATTGCGGTAGGAGACGCCCAGCCCGGCGAGGGCATCGAGGTCGGCACGGGCCTGCTCGTACGTCCCGGCGATGGTGTTCCCGGTGATCTCGCCATGGTCGGCAGTGGCATCGAGGGTGGCCTCCGGCATGGTGTTGACCGTGCCCGGAGCGACCAGTTCGGTGACGTAGAGAGTGTCGGGATAAGAGGGGTCCTTCACCCCCGTCGAGGCCCACAGGGGGCGCTGCTTGTTCGCCCGGTCCCGGTCGAGGTCCGCCCAGGCGCCGGAAGGCCGTGTCGATCCGTCGGCAGAGCCGAACACCTCCTCGTACGCCTGGTAGGCGAGGCGGGCGTTGGCCAGTGCGGACTTGCCGCGGGCCCCCTTGGCCTCCGGGGTGCCGATCGCGTCCAGTCGCTTGTCGATCTCGGTGTCGACGCGGGACACGAAGAAGGACGCCACCGAGTGGATCTTCGACAGGTCCAGGCCGCGCTCCTTGGCCTTCTCCAGGCCCGCGAGGTACGCGTCCATGACCGCGCGGTAGCGCGCGAGCGAGAAGATCAGTGTGACGTTGACGCTGATACCGAGGCCGATGACCTCGGTGATCGCCGGCAGGCCCGCCATGGTGGCCGGGATCTTGATGAGGGTGTTGGGGCGGTCCACCAGCCAGGCGAGCTGCTTGGCCTCGGCCACGGTCGCGGCCGTACCGTGCGCGAGGCGCGGGTCGACCTCGATGGAGACCCAGCCGTCACGGCCGCCGGTGGCGTCGAAGACCGGGCGCAGGATGTCGGCGGCGTCGCGGACGTCCGCCGTCGTGATCATGCGGACGGCCTCGGAGACCGTCACCCCACGCAGCGCCAGTTCACGGATCTGGTCCGCGTAGTCGTCCCCCTTGCCGACCGCCTGCTCGAAGATGGTGGGGTTGGTGGTCACGCCGACCACATGCTTGCGCTTGATCAGTTCGGCGAGGTCGCCGGAGGTGATCCGTCTGCGGGAGAGGTCGTCCAGCCAGATCGCGACGCCTTCCTCGGAGAGGTGCTTGAGTGCGTCGCCGGTCATGGAAGTCGCTTCTCCTATCTGGTGGTGCTCGCGGTTGCGGTCGCTGTCCAGGGCGGCGATGGACTCCCGGGCCTTGGCGGCCACGTTCTCGGCGGTGAAGCCGAACTCCTGGAAGAGGACCTTGCCGTCGGCCGAAGCACCGAAGTGCTCCAGCGAAACGATGCGACCGGCGTCACCGACGTACCGGTGCCAGGTCAGACCGATCCCGGCCTCGACCGCGACACGCGCCTTGACGGACGGCGGCAGAACGCTCTCCCGGTACCCCTGGTCCTGCTCCTCGAACCACTCCACCGACGGCATCGAGACGACCCGCGTGGGCACCCCGCCGGCCTCGAGCCGCTCACGCGCCCCGACGGCCACATGCACCTCGGAACCGGTCGCGATCAGCACGACCTCCGGGCTTCCGGTGGAGGCCTCGAACAGGACGTAACCACCCTTGGCGGCATCCTCGTTGGCCTCGTACGTCGGCACACCCTGACGGGTCAGCGCCAGACCGTGCGGCGCGCCCTTGCCGAACTCCTTGGTCCAGCGCCTGAGGATCTCGCGCCAGGCGATCGCCGTCTCGTTGGCATCGGCCGGACGGACCACGTTCAGGCCCGGGATCGCCCGCAGCGCGGCCAGATGCTCCACCGGCTGGTGGGTGGGGCCGTCCTCGCCCAGACCGATGGAGTCGTGCGTCCACACATACGTCACCGGCAGGTGCATGAGCGCGGAGAGACGGACGGCGTTGCGCATGTAGTCGGAGAACACCAGGAACGTGCCGCCGAAGATACGGGTGTTGCCGTGCAGCGCGATGCCGTTCATCTCCGCGGCCATCGCGTGCTCACGGATACCGAAGTGGATCGTGCGGCCGTAGGGGTCCGCCTCCGGCAGCGGGTTGTCCGCCGGCAGGAACGAACTGGCCTTGTCGATCGTCGTGTTGTTCGAACCGGCCAGGTCCGCCGAGCCGCCCCACAGCTCCGGGATCACCGCGCCCAGCGCCTGCAGGACCTTGCCGGACGCGGCACGGGTGGCGACACCCTTGCCCGTCTCGAACTCCGGCAGATGCGACTCCCAGCCCGTCGGCAGCTCACCCGCGCTGATCCGGTCGAACTCGGCCGCCCGCTCGGCGTTGTTGTTGCGCCACTCCTGGAGCTGCTTCTCCCAGGCCGCCCGGGCCTCACGGCCACGCTCGCCCAGGGCGCGCGTGTGCGTGATGACCTCGTCGGTGACCTCGAAGTTCTTGGCCGGGTCGAAGCCCAGGACCCGCTTGGTGGCGGCGACCTCGTCCGCACCCAGCGCCGAGCCGTGCGCGGCCTCGGTGTTCTGCGCGTTCGGGGCGGGCCAGGCGATGATCGAGCGCATCGCGATGAACGACGGCCTGTCGGTGACCGCCTTCGCGGCCTCGATCGCCGCGTACAGCGCGGCCGGGTCGAGGTCGCCGTCCGGCTTCGGCTCCACACGCTGCACATGCCAGCCGTACGCCTCGTACCGCTTGGCGGTGTCCTCGGACACGGCCGTCTCGGTGTCACCCTCGATCGAGATGTGGTTGTCGTCCCACAGCAGGACCAGGTTGCCGAGCTTCTGGTGACCGGCCAGCGAGGACGCCTCCGCGGAGATGCCCTCCTGCAGACACCCGTCACCGGCGATCACGAACACGTGGTGATCGAACGGGGAGTCGCCCTGGGCGGCCTCCGGGTCGAACAGACCACGCTCGTAGCGGGCGGCCATCGCCATGCCCACCGCGTTGGCCACACCCTGCCCCAGCGGCCCGGTCGTCGTCTCCACACCCTTGGTGTGCCCGTACTCGGGGTGGCCCGGGGTCTTCGAACCCCAGGTGCGGAAGGACTCCAGGTCCGCCAGCTCCAGGCCGAAGCCGCCCAGGTACAACTGGATGTAGAGGGTCAGGGAGGAATGACCGGCGGACAGGACGAACCGGTCACGGCCCACCCAGTCGGGGTCGGCCGGGTCGTGCCGCATCACCTTCTGGAAGAGGGTGTACGCGGCGGGCGCCAGGCTCATCGCCGTACCCGGATGGCCGTTGCCGACCTTCTGTACGGCGTCGGCGGCCAGGACGCGGGCGGTGTCCACGGCCCGCTGGTCCAACTCGGTCCACGCGGGGGCGGAAGCGGTCGAGCGCGGATTCACGCGTGAGCTCCTGTGTCTACGGAAGGACGGTGAGGACGTGGGAGAAGGTGAGGACGGACGGAAAAAGAGGAGACCGGGGCCGAGGGAGCCGCCCCCGCCCGCCGGGGAGCGACGGGAGGGACGTGCCGGCGCCGACGGTGTCGTCTACTTGCCCCAGAGCTTTCGGTACGCCTCGCGGTATCCCTCCGGGTCCCAGGAGGAGCCGCCGCCGCTGTTGGCCGCCGTGGTGATGTGTACCGGGGCGACGTAGCCGCTGGCGGGCTTGCCGGCGAAGGCGCGGTTGAACTCGTCGACGATCTGCCAGCCCTGCTCGGACAGCGGTTCGGGCACCGTGGCCGCCTGGAACTGCTTGCTGTTGATGCGCTGGAAGGCCGAGGGGTCGCCGTCACCGGCGCCGATGCTGAACGGGGCACCGTTGCCCTGCTTGCCGCCCGCCCGCAGCGCGGGTGCCGCGTCGGCGAAGTACAGGTCGTTGATGGCCACCGAGTGCGTCCACTTGGTGCCGAAGCGGGACAGCAGCGCGGAGACCTCCTGGGGGGTACGGCTGCTGGCGTCGGCGATCGGGATGTTGGAGGTGGACAGCACCTTGGTGTCGGAGCAGGTGGCGAGCTCCTTCTCGATCAGGTCCGACTTGCCCTTGGCGAACGGGATGGAGGCGTCGGTGAAGACCACCACGCCGGCTCGGCCGTTGGACTGGCTGATGACCCAGTCGGCGCTGATCTTCGCGACGTCCTCGACCTTGGTGGTGATGTTGCTGAAGAGCTTCGGGTTCGTGCTGGGTCCGGGGGTACCGACGGCGTGCCAGCCGATGAGCGGGATACCTGCGGCGTTGGCCTGTGCGACCTGCTGTGCGGTCGACTTGGGGTCGAAGCCGGACAGGACGATGCCGTCGGGCTTCACGGCGACGGCCTGGCTGACGGCGGCCTGGATACCGGCCGGGGTGCCCTGTCCGTCGATGATCCGCGCCTTCCAGCCGATGGCCTTCGCGGCCTCCTTGACGCCTTCGGCGGCGCCCGCGACGCCGGGATTGGTCATGCTCTGGGCGACGTAGACGACCGTCTTGCCGGCGACCGCCTTGGGGCCCGTGGTCGGCCCACCCCAGGGGGCGTCGACGGCCTCGGCGCCCGCGACCGCCTTCTTCGCCTTCGCCAGGACGGCCGGACAGCCGGCCTCCGAGGACCCGCCGACGGAGGTGGAGCCGGCGCCCTCGGAGCCCCGGGTGCAGCCTGCGACGGAAGCGGTGAGCACGGCCAGGGCGGCCACGGCTCTGATGGTTGCCTTGCGAGTGGGGTGGTACGACACGGTGGTGCTCCTTGAGGGCGATACGACAGACGGGAGTCGAGCAGGCGACGAGACGGGCGCGGAGGTTGTCCGCGGTCAGGGGGTGTGCGGCGCGTCGTCGTCGGACGCGGCGGTGACGGACGTGACGGACGGACCGGGCGCGGACGAACCGATCACGGCAGGAGCCGGATGCTCCGCCGCGGGTTCCGCCGCGGGTTCCGCCGCGGGTTCCGTCCCGGGTGTGGACAGTGAGCGGCGGGTGGCACTGGCGCCGGCGCGCAGCCGGCGGCGGGCGGAGTAGCCGGCCAGGCCGACCGCGAGGAGCAGCGTGCCGCCGTTGAACAGGGAGGTCGCCCAGAACTCGGCGCCGAGTTGCTGGATGCCGGCCAGGCCGATGGCGAGGATGGCGACGGCTACGACGGTTCCGGCGGCGTTGGCGCGGCCCGGTTTGATCGCGGTGGAGCCGAGCAGGGCGCCGACGAAGGCGGGCAGCAGGTAGTCCATGCCGACACTCGGGTTGCCGATCTGCTGCTGTGCGGCGAGCAGGACGCCCGCGAAGCCGACGACGAGTCCGGAGCCGGCGAAGGCGTAGATGCCGTACCGGCGGGTGGGGATGCCGACGAGGTCGGCGGCGCGGGCGTTGGAGCCGATGACGTACAGGTAGCGGCCGAGCGGCAGGCGCTCCAGCAGCAGCCAGAGCACCAGGGCGAGCGCGAGGACGTAGAACGCGGGGACCGGCAGGCCGAGGAACGTGGAGTCGTACAGGTCGGTGAAGGCCGGGGGCAGGCCGCCTGGGCCGGGTACGATCCGGGCGCCGTCGGTGATCCAGCCGGTGCAGGCGTACAGGAGGCTGCCGGTGCCGAGGGTGGCGATGAAGGAGTCGATCTTGGCGAACTCCACCAGCAGGCCGTTGAGTACACCGACGATGCCGCCGCCGAGGATGACGACGACGCAGGCGATCGGCCAGGGCCAGCCGCTGTTCACGATGAGCTGCATGGCCAGGACGTGGGCGAAGCCGAGTCCGTAGCCGACGGAGAGGTCGAACTTGCCGGTGACGATGGGGATCATCGCGCCGAGGGCGAGGATCGCGGGGATCGACTGGTTGGACAGGATCGACGAGGCGTTGTCCATCGTCGGGAAGGTGTCCGGCAGGGCCAGCGCGAAGATCACGAACAGCAGGAGGGTCAGGCCGAACAGGCCGTAGGTGCCGATGAGATGGCCGCCGCGCAGCCGGGCGACGAGGGAGCCGCTGCTCGCGTCCTTGTCGGCGCCGCCCGGGGACTGCTTGCGCGACCCGCGGGGTGTTCCCTTGCGGGCGCCGTCCCCGACGGTCCCGTCCTGCGGTGGGGTTCCGCCGTGGTCGGCCCGCGGGCGAGCGGCTTCGGTCTCGGTGGCCATCAGTTGTCCGCCGTTCCGGTCAGCGCCGGCATGGCCGACGCGGCGTGGGTGAGTTCGGTGACGGTGAGGGCTTCGCCGCTGAGTTCGGCGGTCACGTGGCCCCGTACGAAGACCAGGGCGCGGTGACACACGTCGGCGACTTCCTCGAAGTCCGTGGAGATGAGGAGGACGGCGAGTCCCTGGGCGAGCGCGTCGTCGAGCAGGCGGTAGATCTCCGCCTTGGCGCCGACGTCGACTCCCGCGGTCGGCTCCTCCAGGATCACGACGCGCCTGCTGAGGCGCAGCCAGCGGCCGATCATGACCTTCTGCTGGTTGCCGCCGGAGAGGGTCGCGATGGGTGCCTCGGAGTTGGCCGGGCGTACGCCGAACCTCTCGACCAGCGCTGTCGCCCGGGCGCGCTCGCGTGACGGGCTGATCCAGCGCCACGGGGAGCGGCTGTCGGCCCGCGGGTTGGCCAGGAAGTTCTCCCTGACGGTGAGTTCGAGGGCGCAGCCCTCCTCCTGGCGGTTGCTGGTGACGAAGCCGATGCCCGCGTCGACGGCCGCGGCGGGCGAGTCGGGCCGGTAGGGCCTGCCGTCGAGCAGTGCCTCACCGTCCCGGATCGGCCGGGAACCGGCGAGGGCACGGCCGAGATCCATGTGGCCGGCGCCGGTGAGGCCGACCATGCCGAGGACCTCCCCGGCGCGCAGTTCCAGGTCGACGGGGCCCGCGCCCTCGGTGGTGACACCGGTGAGACGCAGCACGGTAGGGGCCTCATCGGTGGGGGCCTTGGGGCCGGGCTCGGGGCGGTGGGTCTCCGCTTCGTGGCCGACGATGTCGCGCACGATGCGGTCGGGGCCGTGGTCGGCGAGGCGGCCCTCGCTGATGAGGTGACCGTCGCGCAGGACCGCGAAGCTGTCGGCGACCTGGTAGACCTCGTCGAGCCGGTGGCTGACGTAGACGATGCCGTGTCCTCGGTCGCGCAGGGTGTGCAGGACGTCGAAGAGGCGGGCGCAGTCCGCGGCGGGCAGGCTCGCGGTGGGTTCGTCGAGGACGATGAGCCGGGCCCGGGTGGAGAGGGCGCGGGCGATGGCGACGAGGGAGCGCTCGGCGCGGGTGAGGTCGGCGACCGCGGCGTCCGGGTCGAGGTGACCGGCGACGATGTCCAGCGCCTCGGTGCTGCGCTCGCGGACCTGCCTCCAGGAGACGAGCCCGGCGCGGCGCGGGTAGCCGGTGCCGAGTGCGATGTTCTCGGCGACCGTCATCCATTCGACGAGGCCGAGGTCCTGGTGGATGAAGGACATCTCCGCGGAGGCGGCCTCGGTGCCGAGCAGGTGGCCCGCGACGGTGACCTCGCCCTGGTCCGCTTTGTAGACCCCGGCGAGGACCTTGATCAGGGTCGACTTACCGGCACCGTTGTGACCCAATAGGGCGAGAACCCTGCCCGGGTGAAGGTCGAGGTCGACGTCGGCGAGGGCGAGAGTGCCGCCGAATCGCTTGCGCAGCCCCCGGATGCTTACCAGGGGCCGGTGTGGAGCTGTGTCAGCTGTGTCAGCTGTGTCATCGGGAGCGTCATACACGGACTTCTCCGAAGGGATCTGCCAGCCGAGGACCATTCCATCGGCTCGACCAGAATCCTGTACAGCTACCAGCATGTTGGTCAATGGTTCTGCCGGTTTTTTATTGCCTCAAAGTTACGGCGGCCGTACGGAGAGAACTCCGTACGGCCGCCGCGGGTGACACCGAAGAGGGCGCGCGCAGGCCCTCGAAACTCAGCCGCCGGGCGGCGCCCCCTGCGGAAGCATGGGGTTCTCCAGCCCTGCGGCGATGGTCCGCAGGTCCTTCAGCAGGGCCTCTCGGAACTCGTCGTCGAGCCGGGCCTTGAGCACGGTGACACTGATCGCGAAGGGCGCCGAGTCCGTACGGAAGCCGTTGACCGGCACGGCCAGGCAGAGGATGCCCGCCGTGGCCTCCTCGTCGTCGATCGCGTAGCCGCGCTCCCGAGCCTTCGCCAGGTCGTCCATCAGGGCGGGCACGGAGGTGATGGACCGCTCGCTGAGCGCGGGCAGGGTACGGCCGCGCAGCCGGTCCTCGGCCACGGCCGGATCCAGTGTGGACAGGATGGCCTTGCCGGTGGCCGTGCAGTTGGCCGGGAAGCGGTCACCGATGTTGGCGGTCAGCCGCAACGGCTGCGTGCCGTCGTAACGCCCCAGGTAGAGGACGTCCAAGCCGTCGAGTACGGCCACCCGTGCGGTCTCCCGCGAGATGTGGGCACTGCGCCGACACAGCTCGTAGAAGTCGCGCAGCTGATCGACGGTGGCCAGGTAGCGGCCACCCAGCTCGACGAGCTTGCGCCCCAGACTGAAGCCCGAGCCGTTGCGCGCGATCATGCCGGCCGCCTCCAGCGAGGCGCACAGATTGCCCGTCGAGGACTTCGGCAGGCCCAGGGCGCGCGCGATCTCGCTCACCGACAGCGGGCGCCCTTCCGCCTCGCCGAGTGCGTCGAGGATGGCCACGGCCCGCGTCACAGCGGGAACGAGGCTACCCGGGTCACTTGCGCTCACCAGCAACTCCACCCATCATTCTGTTCGTCGTTCAGCATATTGGCTATTGTCTCTCGTGTGCCCCCGAACGACAATGCCGTCGGCGCACGCTTTGCCGTCGAGATTCTCCGCATCCCTTCGGGACCACTCGACCGTAGCGCGCCCTCCGGGCCGGCCGACGACACCCTGCGAGCCTTGGAGCGCTGAGCAGCAGATGACCAGCAGCCCGCACGATCCATCTCCCCCCTCCCCCCGCGACCACGCCTCCGGCCGCGAACCGGACAACGGACCCGCCCTGTCCCGCGCACAGTTCGACACGCTCTTCGACCAGCTGAGCACCTGGGGCCGCTGGGCCCCGGCCGACGCCGACCGCGGCGCCTGGAACCGGGTCACCCCCGAGCACGCCCGCCGCGCCACCGCCCTGGTCCGCACCGGCACCACCGTCCCGACGGCCCTGCCGTGGAACACGGCGCCCGGCCCGGACAACGGCAAGCCCGCCCTCCACTACATGTCCGACCTCGGCGACGTCGAGGCCCCCGAACCGTCCTGTCACAAGGACTTCATCGCCGTCGACTACCACGGCAAGGGCGTCAGCCACCTCGACGCGCTCTCCCACATCGCCTACCGCGGACAGCTCTACGACGGCCGCACCGCACGCGAGGTCGTCGACGCGGGCGGCGCCCGCTTCGGCGCCGTGTCCTCGCTCGGCCCCTTGGTCACCAAGGGCGTACTGATCGACATGCCCGCCGTCCTCGGCACCGACTGGCTGGAGCCCGGCCGGGCCGTGCACGCCGAGGACGTCACCGCCGCCGAGAAGACCCTCGGCATCACCATCGGCGACGGCGACGCCGTGCTGCTGCGCTCCGGCCACTTCCGGCGCCGCGCCGAGCTCGGCGCCTGGAACCCGGACGACGCGAGCGCCGGCTTCCACGTGGACGCCATGCCACTGTTCGCCGAGCGCGGGATCGCGCTGCTCGGCGGCGACGGCGACAGCGACGTACGGCCCTCCCCGGTCGAAGGGCTGCACTCCCCCGTGCACGCCCTCGCGATCACCGCCATGGGCGTGCCGCTGCTGGACAACCTCGACCTCGAAGCGCTCTCCGCCGCCTGCGCGCAGGCCGGCCGCTACGAGTTCCTGTTCGTCGTGGCCCCACTGAACGTCCCCGGCGGCACGGGTTCGCCCGTCAACCCGATCGCGGTGCTGTGATGAGCGCCGCGGGGTTCAGAGTCGGAGTCAGCCGGGACTTCCTGGACGCGGACGGCCGCAACGTGTGGGGCGACATCCGGCTCGGCGAACTCGACGCCGCCGGCGTCGACTGGCACTACCTGCCGCGCGACACCCAGGAACTCCTCGCGGCGGACGTCGACGGCCTGGACGCCGTCCTGTTCGCCGGCCCCGCCGTCACGGCGCGCACCTTCGAGGGCGCCGCCCGCCCACCGCTCCTCTTCGCCCGCTTCGGCGTCGGCTACGACACCGTCGACCTCGACGCGTGCACCCGCAACGGCGCCCTGGTGACCATCACCCCGGACGGCGCCCGGCGCCCGGTCGCCACCGCCGCCCTCGCCCTGCTGCTCGCCGTGCTCCACAACGTGACCACCAAGGACCGGCTGGTCCGGGAGGGGCGCTGGGCCGAGAAGGAACAGTGGATGGGCCTGGGGCTCACCGGCCGCCGTATCGGTCTGATCGGCCTCGGCAACACGGCCCGCGATCTGGTCGGACTGCTGCGGCCGTTCGAGGTCGACATCGTGGCGTACGACCCCTACTGCCCGCCGGAGACCGCCGCCGGGCTCGGCGTACGGCTCGTCGACGTCGACACCGTGATGGCGCGGGCCGATGCCGTGATCGTGATGTGCGCGCTGACGGAGGAGACCCGTCATCTCGTCGACGCGCGACGGCTGTCGCTGATGAAGCCCACAGCCGTCCTCCTCAATGTGGCCCGCGGACCCATCGTGGACGAGGCCGCCCTGATCGACGCGCTGCGGGTACGGCGTATCAGGGGCGCCGGACTGGACGTGTTCGAGAGCGAACCGCCCGCCGCCGACAATCCGTTGCTGGGCATGGACCAGGTCGTGCTCAGCCCGCACGCCCTGGCGTGGACGGACGAGATGTCCGCCGGGAACGGTGGCAGCGCGGTCCGGGCCGTGCTGGAGGTGTCGGCGGGGCGCGTACCGCCCTTCGTGGTCAACCGGGATGTGATCGAAAGCCCCCGACTGATCGGCCGCCTCGCCGAGTTGACGGCTCGTCAGAGCACTCCGGCGGGAGCCGGCGCATGAGTGTCGCCGACATCGGCCCCGGCACCGGGCGGCCCGGCCGTCCGGCGACTGTCGGATTCCTCGGGCTCGGCGCCATGGGCCTGCCCATGGCGGTGAACCTCGCCCGGGCCGGTTTCGACGTACTCGCCTGGAACCGCGGCCGGACCCCGCTGCAGACCGCCGCGGCCGCCGGCTGCCGTACCGCCGACAGCCCGGAGCAGGTGGCCGCCGCCGCACCGGTCGTCCTCACCATGCTCCCCGACCTCCCCCAGGTGATCGAGCGGCTGGACGGCCCGGACGGACTGCGCTCCGGACAGCCGGTCATGGACACCCTGGTCGTGATGGGCACCGTCTCCCCCGTCGCGGTACGCGCCCTGGCCGGGAAACTGCGCCCGCAGGGCATCACGGTCGTCGACGCCCCCGTCAGCGGCGGCGTGAGGGGCGCCCGCGACGCCACCCTGTCGATCATGGCCGGGGGCCCGGCCGAGACGGTCGCACGAATCCGCCCGTATCTGGAGGCGATGGGCTCGACCGTACGGCGCCTCGGGGACACCGGCTCCGGCTCCCTCGCCAAGGCCTGCAACCAACTCGTCGTCGCCGGAACCCTGGTCGCGCTCGCCGAGGCCGTCCTGCTCGGCGAACGCGGCGGCCTCGAACCCGCCGCACTGCTCGACGTACTCGCCGGCGGGCTCGCCTCCTCCGAGGTGCTCGCACAGAAACGGCACCACCTTGCCGGGGGCGACTTCACCCCCTCCGGCCCGGCCCGCTACCTCCACAAGGACCTCGGGTTCGTCCTGGACAGCGCCGCCGACGAACGCGTCGCACTGCCGCTCTCCACGACCGTTGCCGGGCTGTACGCGGCGGTCGTGGAACAGGGCCTCGGCGACCTCGACAACAGCGTCGTCCTCGGCCTGTTGCGCGGCGCCTCGCCCCACTCCTCCGATCACCCCCACCCCTCCGATCACCGCACGAAGGACTGAAGGCACATGCAGATAGGAATCGTCGGACTCGGACGCATGGGCGGCAACATGGCTGCCCGCTGGCGGGACCGCGGCCACGAGGTGCTCGGCTACAGCCGCACCTCCCCCGACCGCGACGCCGACTCCCTGGAGGAACTCGTCGCGAAGCTCGCCGGACCCCGCGTGGTGTGGCTGATGCTCCCCTCGGGCGACCCGACCCGCCAGGCCCTGCGGCAGCTCGCGGAACTGCTGTCCCCCGGCGACGTGATCGTCGAGGGCGGCAACTCCCGCTTCAGCGACGACACCGAGCACGCCCGGATGCTCGCCGAGCACGGTATCGGCTACGTCGACTGCGGGGTCAGCGGCGGCGTCTGGGGCCGGGAGAACGGCTACGCCGTGATGTGTGGCGGCCGGGACGAGCACGTCGAGCGCGTCTGGCCGCTGCTGGAGGCGCTCGCCCCCGACCGGGACGGGCTGTGCCACGCGGGCCCGGTCGGCGCCGGGCACTACGCCAAGATGGTCCACAACGGCATCGAGTACGGCATGATGCAGGCGCTCGCCGAGGGCTACGAGCTGCTGGAGGCCAGCGAGTACGTGCCCGACGTGCCCAAGGTGCTCGCCTCCTGGCGGCACGGCACGGTCGTCCGCTCCTGGCTGCTCGACCTCCTGGTGCGGGCCCTGGACGAGGACCCGGGCCTGGCCACCCTCTCCGGCCGCGTCGACGACTCGGGAGAGGGCCGCTGGACGGTCGAGGAGGCGGTACGCCTTTCCGTGTCCGCCCCCGCCATGACCGCCGCCCTCTTCGCCCGCTTCGCCTCCCGCAAGCCGGACGCGGACCAGCTCAAGGCCCTCGCGGCGATGCGTCGGCAGTTCGGCGGCCACGCGGTGCACGCCACCGCCGGGGGCGGGGCGACGCAGAGCTGACCGCCCCTGCCGTGTCCCGCCGGGGACCCGCACCAGGTCGGGGAACCGCCGAAGGCCGTACGGCAGCCGTACGCACTGCAGGTGGTCGACGTCCCCGGACGACGGCCCCCCGAAGAGCGAGTGCCAAGCACCACGCGCTCACACCGGGGCCCTCGAGTCGCCCCCCGGTCCGTGGTCCGCGCCCCGCCACGCCCCGGATACCCCACGAGTTCGCCGGGGGAGGCGAGGACACCGTCCGGTCCCGAGGCGGATGCCCCGGGGGCGGGCGACCAGGAGCCGTAGCGGCGGACTGCCAGGGGCGGACACGCCGGCGTGATGAGTGAAGGACACCATGCACACCCAGGACGGCGACAACCCGACGGGCGTCGCCCGTTCGGCGCTCACCCGCCGACGCCGATGTCCGTGCCCATGAGCACCGGCACCGGCGGGCCGTCGTCGGGACAGCACAGTACGGAGAGGCACCGGTGAGTGGCGGGGACGGCCCGAAGGGCTCGGTAGCGGGCCGGGCACTGGCTCTGCTGGTCGCCGGGGCCTTCTTCATGGAGAACCTGGACGGCACGATCATCTCGACGGCCGCCCCCGACATGGCCGCGTCCTTCGGGGTGCGACCGGCCGACATCGGCGTCGCCATGACGGCGTATTTCGTCGCGCTGGCGGTGTTCATCCCGGTGAGCGGCTGGGCCGCCGACCGCTACGGCGCCCGCCGGGTCTTCGTCTGGGCGATCGCCGTGTTCACTCTCGCCTCGGCGCTCTGCGCGGCGGCGGGCGGGCTTCCCGAGCTGGTGGTGATGCGCGTCGCGCAGGGCATCGGCGGGGCGATGATGGTGCCCGTCGGCAGGCTGGCGGTGCTGCGCTCCACCCGGAAGCCGGATCTGCTGCGGGCGATCGCCTGGCTGACCTGGCCCGGACTGCTGGCCCCGGTCCTCGCACCGGCGCTGGGCGGGCTGTTCACGACGTACGCCTCCTGGCACTGGATCTTCCTGGTGAACGTGCCGCTGGGCGTGCTGGCGCTGCCGCTCGCCCTGCGGCTCGTCCCCGATCTCCGGCGGCCGGAGCGCACCCGTCTCGACTGGGTGGGCTTCGCGGCCGGCGGTGCCGGGCTCGCGGCCTTGGCGCTGGCGCTGGAGCGGTTCGGGGATGCGCCCGCCGCCTGGGGCGCGGGCGCGTCCTGGTTCACCGCGGGAGTCGCCCTGTGTTTGATGACGGTGCGTCACTTCCAGCTCAGCCGAAGCCCGTTGCTCGACCTCGGAGCACTGAAGGTGGACACCTTCCGGGTGTCGAACGCGGGTGGCGCCCTGTTCCGCGCGTCGATCACCGCCGTGCCGTTCCTGCTGCCCCTGATGTTCCAGGGGGCCTTCGGCTGGAGCGCGGCCACCGCCGGGCTGGTGCTCATCGCGGTGTTCGCGGGCAACGTCGCCGTCAAACCGCTCACCACCCCGCTGCTGCGCCGCTTCGGCTTCCGTACGGTGCTGCTGGTGAACGGTGTCGCGACGGCGGTGACCTTCGTGCTGTGCGGGCTGCTCGGCCCGCACACGCCGATGGCCGTCGTGGTGTCCGTGCTGTTCATGAGCGGTGTGTGCCGGTCCGTCTCGCTCAGCGCGTACGCGACGATCGGCTTCGCCGACATCGAGGCGGACCGTACCAGCGGCGCCAACACGCTCTCCAGCACGGTGCAGCAGCTCGCCGCCGGCCTCGGGGTCGCCTTCGGCGCCCTGGCGCTGCACGCGGCGGGCCCGATCGCGCCCCTGCTGGGTCTGGCCGGTCCCGCCGCCCCCTACCGGGTGGCGTTCGCGCTGCTGGCCCTGCTTCCCCTGGTCACGGTCGCGGAGGCGGCGCGACTGCGGCGGGACGCCGGCGCGGTGGTCATCGGTGCGGCCTCTGCACCTCGCGCAGGAGCTGGTACAGCTGTTCGCTGAGTCCGCGGGTCTCCGCCAGCCGTCGCGCCGCCGTCGGATCGGGGGTCACGGTGCGGTGGGCGCGGGCACCGGGCACCGGAGAGGTCAGCGAGGGCAGGGCTCCGAGCGCGTGCCGGGCGAGCAGTGCCGCGCCGAAGCCCGAGCCCGCGGTGTCGTCGGTGATCTCCAGCTGCATGTCGAGCGCGGCGGCGACGATCTCCGCCCACAGGGGGGAGCGCAGGGCTCCCCCGGTGGCCCGTACCGAGGTGATCGGCGCGTCGGCGGCGAGCAAGGAGTCGCGTACCAGGGCGAGTTGCTGCCCGACACCCTCGATCATGGCCCGGGTCATGTGGGCTCTGCCGTGTCCGCGGCGCAGCCCGATCAGGGCGCCGCGCGCGTCCGGGTCCCACCAGGGTGCGCGTTCCCCGAGCAGATGCGGCAGGGCGATCAGGCCCTCTGCGCCCGGCTCCACCTGGCCCGCCTCCTTCAGCAGATCGCCCACGTCGACGCCGCCGAAGGACTCGGCGGCCCACTGGGCGACGACCCCGGCGTTGCTGACCGCCCCGCCGAGTACCCACAGCCCGTCCGCGAGGTGGTAGCAGAACACCCGGCAGCGTTCGTCCACGCCGGGCCGGTCGCGTACGACACGGAGGGCGCCGCTGGTGCCGAGGGACAGCGCGGCCGTGGCCGGAGCGGTGGCCCCGACGGCGAGATTGGCCAGCGGGCCGTCCCCGGCCCCCGCGACCACGGGCAGCCCGGCGGGCAGGCCCAGCGCGGCGGCGACGTCGGGGAGCAGTGTGAACGCGGCGGTCGTCGGCACGAGTTCGGGCAGCCGGTCGGCGCTCACCCCGGCGATGTCCAGGGCGGGGCCGTGCCATCGGGTGGTGCGCATGTCCAGCAGGCCGGTGGCGGAGGCGCAGGACCGGTCGGTGACCAGCCGACCGGTGAACCGGGAGAGGACGTAGTCCTTCAGGCCGCACCACGTGGCCGTGCGCCGTACGAGGTCGGGCTCGTGTGCCGTGAACCAGGCGAGTTTGGTGAGCGGGGCCATGGAGTGCACGGGGGTTCCGGTCGCCCGGTGCAGCGCGTCGGCGCTTCCGGTCGCGCGCAGCCGTCGGGCGACGTCGGCGGCCCGGGTGTCGGCCCAGCTCAGCGCCGGGGTCAGCGGTTCGCCGGAGGAGTCCAGGGCGAGCAGGGTGTGCAGCGCGGCGCTGAAGGACAGGGCGACGACCGGGAGACCGCGCCCGGCGCAGATCCCGGCGCTCTCCCGGACCGCTTCGATCGCTCCGGCCAGCACCGTCTCCGGGTCGTGGACGGCTTCCCCGTGCCGTCCGGTGCGCAGGGGTGCGGGTCGCTCGACGGTCGAGACCACACGGTAGGCACCGTCCACCGCGACCACTTTGGTCGCGGTGGTACCCAGGTCGATCCCGAGCACCACCTGGGTCTCGTCCTTCATCACTGTCTCCTTCTCCGTTTCCGTGGCGGGTCTCGACTCGGTGTGCTGTTCCGTGGGGTGGCGTGGATGCCGGCCCCGCGCCCGCGGGCAGGGGGCAGGGCGCGGGGCCGGCTGTCTCAGGGCCCGCCGTCCGGGGGCCGGGCTCAGGGCCCGCCGTCCGAGGGCAGGGGCCGGGCCGCCGAGGGGCGGCCGGATCGCTCAGCGGGCGTCGGCGAGATCGGTGAGATCCCGGCCCCGGGTCTCCGGAGTGACGAAGGTGGTGACGAAGGTGATCAGCGAGAGGACGACGACGTAGGCCGCCAGCGGCCACCAGGCGTCGTCGAAAGCCAGCAGCAGCGTCGCGCCGAGCAACGGGGCGATACCGCCGGCGATGATCGCGCTGAACTCTCGACCGATCGCGACGCCGGTGTAGCGGTGTCTCGCCCCGAACAGTTCGGCGAGCAGCGCGCACTGGGACCCCAGCATGCCGTTGACGCCGACTCCGATGCCGAGGGTGATGACCACGCAGATCAGCACGGTGTTCCCGGAGCTCATCAGCGCGAAGGCGGGGACGGCGAAGACCGCCTGGAACAGTGCGGCCATCCGGTAGAGCGGAACCCGGCCGATCCGGTCGGAGAGCATGCCGAACAGCGGGATGGTGACGATACCGGCGAGCGAGGCGCAGGCCACGGCGAGCGGGCCGACCGAGTTGGAGACGCCGATCACGGTGGTCACGTAGCTGATGCTGAACGTGGAATAGAGATACGAGGTGCCGTTCTCGGCCATCCGCAGGCCGAAGGTGATGAACAGATTGCGGCGGCTGTTGACCATGAGGTCGCGCAGCGGTCGCCGGCTGATCTCGCCGCTCTCCTCCAGTCGCTCGAAGGCTGGGCTCTCCTCCAGCTTCAGCCGGATGTACACCGCGACCAGGATCAGTACGGCACTCAGCAGGAACGGCACCCGCCACACCCAGCCGAACAGCACGTCCTCGTCGAGCTGGGCCAGCGGGATGAACAGGGCGGTGGCGAGCAGCATGCCGACCTGGATGCCGACGAAGGGCAGTGCCGCGTAGTAGCCGCGTCGGGCCGGCGGGGCGTACTCGGCCATCAGCGTCGAGGCCCCGGCCTGTTCCGCTCCGGCTCCGAAGCCCTGGAGCAGACGCAGGAACATCAACAGGACGGGGCTCCACACCCCGGCCGTGTGGTAGGTGGGCAGCAGCCCGATGGCGAAGGACGAGCCGCCCATCAGCGCGACGGTCACCACCAGCACGGCCTTGCGACCGTGCCGGTCTCCGAGCGAGCCGAAGAAGAGCCCGCCGAGCGGGCGGGCGAAGAAGCCGACCGCGTAGGTGGCGAAGATGGCGACGAGCCCGACCGCCGGGCCGAGTCCGGGGAAGAAGAGGTGCTTGAACACCAGGGCCGAGGCGGTGCCGTAGATGGCGAAGTCGTAGTACTCGAGGGCACTGCCCACCGAACTGGTGACGAGCGCACGGCGCAGACGGGGGTTCTTCCGGTCGCTCGCCCCGTCGGCAGGCCGGGATGTCGTCGTTCGCACCTGCATGGGATGCCGCCCTTCCGTCTCCACGGTGCGCGGTGACGCGCCGTACATCTGTAGACGCCCAGGACCGTAACAGCATGCGGGACTCAAGCCAATATGCTGAACAGGCAAGGATGCACGGCGACGAACAGTTGCACTTCCCCATCACCTGCGGCCAGTATGTTGTTCGACGAACAGCATTTGGTTCAGGAGGTTGGTTTGAGTGTCAGGACATCCAGAGGTGGGCCTCGCCGGGCTCGGGGTCATGGGGTCGGCCATCGCCCGCAGACTGCTGCGGCGTGAACGCATCGTGCGGGTCTACGACGTCCGGCAGGACGCGGTGGCGGATCTCGCCAGGGACGGCGCCGTCCCGGCGGACTCGGCGGCACAGCTTGCCTCGTCCTCCGTGGTGATCCTCTCCCTCAACACCGCCGACATCGTCGAGCAGGTGGTCTTCGGCCCCGAAGGGGTCCTCACCGCCACACCCGAGGGCGTCCTGGTCATCGACATGTCCAGCATCGATCCCGGGCGCACCCGCGACTTCGCCGAACGTGCGGCGAAGCTCGGCGCCGGCTGGGTCGACGCCCCTCTGTCGGGCGGCGCGCCGGGCGCGGAGCGCGGCGAGTTGACGCTGATGCTCGGCGGCGAGGACGACCAGGTGGAGCGGGCGCTGCCCGTGCTCGGGGCGCTCTCCTCCCAGCTCACCCACCTCGGCCCGGCCGGCTCGGGGCAGCTGGTCAAGTCCGTCAACCAGGTGCTGGTCGGCTGCGGTCTCGCCGCCCTCGCCGAGGCCGCCGCCCTGGTGCGGGCGGCCGGTCTGCCGCCACGGCAGGTACAGGCGGCGCTCACCGGGGGCAGGGCCGACTCGGCGCTGCTCCAGGAGTTCTTCGTCAAGTTCGCCGAGATCGATCTCGCCCCCACCGGACGGGTCAGCAACATGGTCAAGGACCTGGAGGCGGCCCGCGACTACGCACGCTCGGAAGGAGTGCCGCTGCCGGTCACCACCGCCGTCTCCGAGCTCCACCGCTGGCTGGCCGCGGCGGGCCACGGCGACGCCGACAACGCCGCACTCATGCACTACTACGGAACCGGAACCGGAATGGGAATGGGAATGGGAATGGGAACCGGAAACGGTCCGGCGGGAGACGGGTCATGACGGTTTCAGCCAAGGGCCCTTCGCTGTTCGACCTCTCCGGCCGACTGGCCCTGGTCACCGGATCCAGCAAGGGCATCGGATTCGCCCTGGCTGCGGGACTGGCCGAGGCGGGCGCCGAACTCGTCCTCAACGGCCGCGATCCCGAGGCCCTGGAACGCGCCCGCGCCGAACTCGCCGAACGCACCGGGACCAAGGTGCACGCCGTGCCCTTCGACGTCACCGACGAGGCGGCCGTACAGGCGGCGGTCCAGGAAATCGAGAACGGGGTCGGCCCGCTGGACATCCTGGTCAACAACACGGGCGTACAGCACCGCGAACCGCTCCTCCAGGTCTCGGCCGACAACTTCGAACGGGTCCTGCACACCAACCTCACCAGCGCCTTCCTGGTCGGCCGCGCGGTGGCCGCGGGCATGGTCGGGCGCGGCCACGGAAAGATCGTCAACATCTGTTCCGTCCAGACCTGGCTCGCCCGTCCCGGCATCGCCGCCTACGCGGCCTCCAAGGGCGGCCTCGCCATGCTGACCCGGGGCATGTGCGCGGAGTGGGCCGGGTCGGGGCTGACGGTCAACGGCCTGGCGCCCGGCTATGTGGTCACCGAACTGACCCGCCCCCTCGTCGACGACCCCGCCTTCGACTCCTGGATCCGGGGCCGTACCCCGGCCGGGCGCTGGGCCTCGGTCGAGGATCTCGTCGGCACGCTGGTGTGGCTCGCCGCCCCCGCGTCGGACTTCGTCAACGGTCAGGTGATCGCCGTCGACGGCGGCCTGACCGCGGTCATCTGAGAAGGACCGAGGACATGAACCCAGCAAACTCGTCGAGCTCGAACCCACCGAGCACGAACCCACCGAGCAATAACCCATCAAACTTTCCCTCATCTTCCTCATCTTCCTCACCGACGATGCGAGCGGTCGTGGCCCACGGGGCGGGCGACCTGCGCGTGGAGGAGCGGCCGGTGCCGGTGCCCGGCCCCGGCGAGGTGGCGGTCGACGTCCGCTACGGCGGGATCTGCGGCTCCGACCTGCACTACTGGCGGCACGGCGCGGTCGGCGAGTTCCGGCTGCGCGAACCACTCGTCCTCGGTCACGAGATCGTCGGCCTGGTACGCGCGGCGGGCCCCGGCACGCAGGCACCGCCGCCCGGAACCCCGGTGGCCGTGCATCCCCTGGCCTCCTGCGGCACGTGCCGACAGTGCGCGGCGGGACGGCGCAACACCTGCCTGGACACCGGTTATCTGGGCAGCGCCGCCCGCAACCCCCACGTCCAGGGCGGCTTCGCCGATGTCCTGGTGGTGCCCGCGGAACGGGTCCTGCCCCTGCCCGTGGGCCTCGACCTGCGGCTCGCCGCGGTCGCCGAGCCCGCGGCGGTCGCCTGGCACGCGGTACGACAGGCCGGCGACGTACGGGGCAAGCGGGTCCTGGTGACCGGTGCCGGACCGATCGGCTGCCTGGTGGTCGCGGCCCTGCGCGCCGCCGGAACCGGTGAGATCACCGTGACCGATGTCCACGAGGCGCCGCTGGCCGTCGCCAAGCAGGTGGGCGCCGACTCGACCGTACGGATCGGCGGCCCCGCGAGTACCGGGGACGGTTTGGAGGGACTGGCGGCGGACATCGCCATCGAGTCCTCGGGCAACCCCGCCGGGCTGCGCACCTGCGTGTACGGAGTGGACCGCGGCGGCCTGGTGGTGGGCCTCGGCCTGCTCCCGCCCGGGGACACCCCGGTCGCCGCGAACGCGGTGATCACGAGGGAGCTACGGCTGGTCGGCTCCTTCCGCTTCGACACCGAGCTCGGCGAGGTACTCCGGGCGCTGGCCGACGGCCGCCTCCCGGTGGACCCGGTGGTGACCTCCGTACTCCCCGTGGCGCACACCGGCGAAGCCTTCGAACTGGCAGCCGACCCGGCGCGGTCCTGCAAGGTGCTCCTCGACTTCTCGGATGCGACGAAGCCCTGACGCGGTCCGACTACGCCCTGACCCGGTCCGACTACGCCCGCACGCGGACCGGCCACGCACCGGACCGCCTGTCGCGGCGGCGGTCGTGTCCGCCCGCCGGGCCCGAGCGGCTCCTTCCCTGGCCAGTTCACCCGCACGGTCCCGGCGAGGTGCCCCATCCACTCCGGCCCACCCAGGGCTACCCCTCACCCGCCAACATCCGCTCCGACCATGGGAGTTCAGCATGTCGGGCACACCCGTACCCCGTCCCCGCGTCGCGGTGAGCCGCACCGGCCTGCCAGGCCCCGCCGTCGGACGGCTCGCCTCGCGATACGACGTCACCGCCTGGGAAGGAACGGCGCCCCCCGGCTCCGCCGAACTGGGCACGCTGGTCCGCGGCTGCGAGGGGCTGCTCGTCCTCGGCAGCGACCGGGTGGACGCCGCACTGCTGGACGCGGCCGGCCCCGGCCTCCGCGTCGTGGCGCTCGCGTCGATGGGCTACGACGGCGTGGACGTCGACGCCGCCGCCGCGCGCGGCGTGGTGGTCACGCACACCCCCGACGTGCTCGCCGACACCACCGCCGACGTGGCGATGGCGCTGATCCTGATGGCGCGGCGGCGCCTCGGCGCCAGCATGGCCGCGTTGCGGCGCGGCGAGTGGGGCGCCTTCAGCATGGACGCTTTCCTGGGGCTCGACGTACAGGGCGCGACGCTCGGGCTGATCGGCTACGGGCAGATCGCCAAGGCCCTCGCACGGCGGGCGGCCGGATTCGGCATGCGGGTCCAACACCACCATCCGCGCCGCAAGGAGGACGACGACCTGTCCCGCTGGGTCACCTTCGACGAGCTGCTGCGCACCAGTGACGTGGTGTCCCTGCACACTCCCCTGACGCCCGAGACCGCCGGCATGATCGGCGCACCGGAACTCGCCCTGATGAAACCCACGGCGACGCTCGTCAACACCGGACGGGGCGGAATCGTCGACGAGGAGGCACTGGTCGCCGCGCTGCGCGCCGGGAAGCTGCACTCGGCGGGACTGGACGTGATGGTGGACGAGCCCCGTACGGACCCGGGCGATTCACTCTTCGCCGAGCCTCATCTGGTGGTGCTGCCGCATGTGGGCTCGGCGACGGAGGCCACGCGCGCGGCGATGGTTGAGCTGGCGGCGAGCAATATCGAAGCGGTGCTGGAAGGCGAACCGGCACCGACGCCGCTGCCGGGGACCAGGGCACGGCCGGCGGTGGCCCGGACGAACGGTCGGGCTGACGTGGCGAAGTGATAACCCCAGGCCAATCGGCACACGCCTTCCGTTTCGACTCCGAGGTCGACGACCCGATCGGCCTGCCGGCCCGGGGCCGCCCGTCAACGCGATCGTGACGCGCACCCTGAGGTAGCGCCGCATCCCTCCTTCTACGGGCCAAGCGGGGCTTTCCAGGCCCGGAACGGGCGTCCACGGAACCCCGGCTCGAAATCCGGCGGACGTCAACGCGCCGACGCGCCGACGCGACGGCTGAGAGCACCGGCGCCTCCTGTTCGAAGCGATGAGAACGGGCAACGCTGGTGGTGTGGGATGCGCACGCACGTCGCGACCCGTGCCCTCGCCGGGCTCTCCGGACCGCGGTGCGCCGCATCCAACGCGACGTGCCGCCCTGGTCGCCCTTTCCGAGCGTGCTGCCGCCGCGATTGACCCAGGTACGGCGGGACCGACCTGAGGTCAGCTGGTCGTGTCCGGTTCCGGCGTGGTGAGGTCGGCGGGACTGGCACGGAGCATGGCCTTGTGGAGGTCGTCGTGCGGGGGCGAGGGAGGCAGGGGCCCGCGGGCCGGGGCCTCCAAGGACTGGACGAACAGGGCGACGACGCGCCGCCAGGCGTCGGGGGCGGCGGCGCCGGTGGCGTTGACGACGCCGGCGTTGGCCATGTGGAGCAGCACGATGTCCGAGGAGTCGAAGTCCTCACGCAGCCGGCCCGCGGCCTTGGCACGCTCAATGAGCCGCAGCATGCCCTCGAGTGCCTCGTTGCGGCGCCCCTCCATGTCCTTGGCCGTGGGGAAGGACGTGGTCAGCACGTCGGCGAAGCCGTAGTCGGCGGCCTGCATCGCGCAGGCGGTCTCGAGGTAGCCGACGAAACCGTGCCAGGGATCGGGGTCGTCGAGGGCGGTGGCGACCGCGTCGGCGTAGGCGTCCATCCGGTCGGCGAAGACGGCGGCGACCAGCTCTTCCTTGGTGGGGAAGCGCCGGAACATGGTGGCGATCCCGACACCTGCCTCGCGGGCCACGGATGCCATGGAGGCGTTCAGGCCGTCTCGGGCGAAGACCCCGCGTGCGGCGGCGATGATCCGCCCCCGGTTGCGCTCGGCGTCGCTGCGCAGCGGCTGGGCGGCGGTGTCGTCGGGGTGCTGGGGGCCAGGGGTCATGTCTGCCAGTCTAGCAATCGGATTGACCTATCCATTTTTGGTGCTAGCCTGGCGTCGACGAGCCGGAAAGGTCTATCCGGTTCTTGAATCGGATAGACCTTTCCAATTACTGTCGCTTCCCCGCTCCCTACCGAGACTTACGAAAGGATCGCTGTGACCAGCATCGCCATCATCGGGGCCGGCCCTCAAATGGGCATGGCCATCGCCCGCACCTTCGGCTCACAGGGCTTCGACGTCGCCCTGATCTCCCGCAACCGCGAGAAGCTCGACGGCCTCGTCGACACACTCACCGCCGAGGGCATCACCGCCGCCGCGTTCCCCGCCGACGTGCTCGACCACGACGCGCTCACCCAGGCGCTCAAGGACGCCGCGGCCCGGTTCGGCGGGATCGACGTCCTGGAGTACTCCCCGCTCGCCGTGGAATCCACCATGCTGGTCACTCCGGCCGAGAGCGACCCCTCCCACATCCAGCACGAGATCGAGTTCCAGCTGTACGGGGCCATGGCGGCCACCAAGGCGGTCCTGCCCGCGATGCGCGAGGCCGGCACGGGCACCCTGCTCTACACCACCGGCGCCGGCTCACTCGACCCGCTGCCGATGGTCGGCAACGTCAACGCCGCCGCCGCGGCGCTGCGCAACTGGGTGGTCAACCTGCACAAGGAACTGGAGGGCACCGGCATCCAGGCCGCCCACGTCGCCATCGACGTCGCGCTCGGCGGCGCCTCGATCGACCCCAACCTGAAGGCGGCCACGCCCGAGGCCATCTCCTCCGTCTACTGGGACCTGCACACCACCAAGCGCGACCAGGGCGAGATCGTCTACAGGGGCTGAGGCCGCGTCGGCTCCCGCGCCGACCCTTGGTCGCGACGCGGTGCGGCATGCCGTTCCGCGTCGTGACCAAGGGGAAGGCTGCCGCTCCGGTCACGTGCCGATCGTCCACCGCACGGGCCCGCACCCCTCACCGGGTTGGTCTGCCACCGAGCGGTACGACGACGACCAGCAAGAATAAAACTTGTGGATACCGAACATCCACATAATCGATTTCCCTGATTGTGGCGGCGGGGTCCAGATTGGTCAGACCGCAATCGGGAGGACCCGTCCGTGAAACCTGAACCCGCGCCCGCACACTTCGCCGGGCCATGCGCCCTCGCCGAACGCGGTGTCTTCGTCACCCCGCCGGTCTGACCCCACCCCGACTCCCGGAGGCGCGGTGGCCCTGTCAACCGCCCTGACTGCCCAGCGACGCGCCCCCGGGCCCCAGCCTGCCAGGAGCCGCACCATGCGTTTCGCCACCTACGAACACCAGCACCGCCACCGCGTGGCCGTCGTGGAGGACGACGGCACACTCCTCCCCCTCCCCGGCGTCACGTCACTCACCGCCCTGTTGTCGGAAGCCGACGGTCTGCCAGGGTTGCTGGCCGCGGGCGCGGCCGCGCTGGACGTACCGCCCGGCCCCCATGTCTCGGAGGTCCGGCTGCTGCCTCCTCTCCAGCCCGCGTCGGTACGGGACTTCGTCACCTTCGAGGAGCACGTGGAAGGCGTACGGCGGTCCGTGCAGAGTGCCGTCGGTGTACCCGAACAGTGGTACGCCGCTCCGACCTTCTACTTCACCAACCCGCACGCCCTGTACGGCCCCCATGACGACATTCCGGTGCCACCCGGCTCCAGGGTCCTGGACTTCGAGCTGGAGGTCGCCGCCGTCATCGGCCGCGAGGGCCGCGACCTCACGCCCGAGCAGGCCCGCGACCACATCATCGGCTACACCGTCTTCAACGACTGGTCCGCCCGCGACCTGCAGTCCGCCGAAATGAAGGTCGGCCTCGGCCCCTGCAAGGGAAAGGACACCGCCACCACCCTCGGCCCCTACCTGGTGACCAGCGACGAACTGGAGCGCTACCGCGACGGCGAAGGCTTCCTGCGGCTGGCGCTCACCGCCGACGTCAACGGCGAGGTCGTCGGCCGGGACCTGCTGTCCAACATGAGCTGGACGTTCGAGGAGATGGTCGCCTACGCCTCGCGCGGTACGCGGGTGATGCCCGGCGATGTCCTGGGCTCCGGCACGTGCGGCAACGGCGGCTGCCTCGCCGAGCTGTGGGGCGTACGCGGCGAGCAGACCCCACCTCCCCTCAAGCCGGGCGACACCGTCACCCTCACGGTGGAAGGCCTCGGCAGCGTGTCCAACACCGTCGTCCCGGGCGCCGATCCGGTGTCTCTTCCCGCCGGCCGACGCCGGTCCCGGGAGCGGCCATGAGCGACCTGTATCGCAAGAGGCTCCTGGGCAAGGTCGTCGTCGTCACCGGCGCGGCACGCGGCCAGGGCGCTGCCGAGGCCCAGGCGCTCACCCGGGAGGGCGCGCGGGTGATCGCCACCGACGTGACGCCGGAGGGCGACTGCCGCCGACTCGACGTCACCAGCGAGCAGGGCTGGGCCGAACTCGCCGCCGAGCTGAAGGAGGCGTACGGGCAGGTGCACGGCCTGGTGAACAATGCCGGCATCACCTGGCGCGCCCGCCTCGGCGACGTACGGGCCGAGGACTTCGACCGGGTCCACGCCGTCAACGTCACCGGCCCGCTCCTCGGCATCCAGTACCTCGCCCCGCTCATGCCGCCCGGCTCCTCGATCGTCAACGTAGGCTCGTCCGCCGCGCTCACCGCTCACTATCCGGTCGCCTACACCGCCAGCAAGTGGGGGCTGCGCGGCCTTTCCAGCGTGGCCGCACTGGAACTCGGGCCACGCGGAATCCGCGTCAACACCGTCCACCCCGGCTACATCGAGACCGAGATGACCGCCTCCGCCGCACCGGCCTTCCGCGAAAGCAACATCCGGGAGACCCCTCTGGGGCGCACCGGAACCGTCGGCGAGGTCGCGCCCCTGGTCGTGTTCCTGCTGTCGGACGAGTCGTCGTTCATCACGGGCGCCGAGATCCCGGTCGACGGCGGCCTGACCGCGCACGGCGGCGTCAAGTCCGTGTCCGACGCCCTGCGCTAACGGGACCAACCGGAGCCGCTTACTCAAGGATTAGGAATTCACACCGTGGACAAAGTCATCGGCAGCGCCACCGAGGCGGTCGCCGACATCCCCGACGGCGCCTCGCTCGCCGTCGGCGGCTTCGGCCTCAGCGGCATACCCGCCGTTCTGATCGGCGCCCTGCATGCCCAGGGCACCGGCGCTCTGCGAGTCGTCTCCAACAACTGCGGGGTCGACGGCCGCGGCCTCGGCGTCCTGCTCGCCGACGGGCGCATCGCCCGGGTCACCGGCTCCTACGTCGGTGAGAACAAGGAGTTCGCCCGGCAGTACCTGTCCGGCGAGCTGGAGGTGGAACTCGTTCCGCAGGGCACGCTCGCCGAACGCCTGCGGGCGGGCGGCGCGGGCATCCCCGCCTTCTACACCCCGGCCGGCGTCGGTACTCAGGTCGCGCAGGGTGGCCTGCCCTGGCGCTACGCCCCCGACGGCTCGGTCGCCGTAGCCTCCCCGCCGAAGGAGACCCGCGACTTCGCGAACCGCCCGTACGTCCTGGAGCACGGCATCACCACCGACTACGCGCTCGTCCGCGCCTGGCGCGGCGACCGGCACGGCAACCTCTGCTTCCGCCGCGCAGCCGCCAACTTCAACCCGCTGGCCGCCATGGCCGGCCGCGTGACCATCGCTGAGGTCGAGGAGCTCGTCGACGTGGGCGAGCTGCGTCCCGACGCGGTGCACCTGCCCGGCGTCTTCGTCCAGCGGGTCGTGGCTCTCACCGCTGAAGAGGCCGCCGACAAGCAGATCGAACACCTCCTGATTTCCGCGTCTTCGACACGAGGGACGGTACGACGCTGATGCCCTGGACCCGCGACCGGATGGCCGCCCGCGCCGCCGCCGAACTCACCGACGGCTCCTACGTCAACCTCGGCATCGGCCTGCCCACCCTGATCCCCGGCCACCTCCCGCCCGGCGTGCACGTCGTCCTCCACTCCGAGAACGGCATCCTGGGCACCGGCCCCTACCCCACCGAGGACGAGGTCGACCCCGACCTGATCAACGCGGGCAAGGAGACCGTCACCGTGCTGCCCGGCGCGAGTTTCTTCGACTCCGCCCTGTCCTTCGGCATGATCCGCGGCGGCCACATCGACACCGCCGTCCTCGGCGCCATGCAGGTCTCCGCGGCCGGCGACCTGGCCAACTGGATGATCCCCGGCAAGATGGTCAAGGGCATGGGCGGCGCGATGGACCTCGTCCACGGCGCCCGCCGCGTCATCGTGCTCATGGACCACACCGCCAAGGACGGCAGTCCGAAGATCCTCACGGAGTGCACCCTGCCGCTCACCGGTGAGCGCTGCGTCCACCGCATCATCACCGACCTCGGTGTCCTCGACGTCACCGCCGACGGCCTCGCGCTGGTCGAGACCGCTCCCGGCGTCAGCGTGGAGACCATCCGAGCCCACACGCACGCCCCTGTACGTCTGGACACCCTCACGGCCGCCTTCTGACCCACCCTTTCCCACCCGCTCCCTGCCGCACAGGTCCGCCGCCTCTCCCTTGGCGAACCGCTCCGGACTCGGAGGGCGATGCCGTAGAGCGTGACTACGCAGGCTCCGCCCAGGCCGATGGTGTGCTGGAGTGCGGTTCGTGCGTTGTCGACCTGGCGGGAGTCGGCCTGGCCGCGCAGCTGCCAGACGAGTTCGGCGCACTGGGCCAGAGCGGTGGCGCCCAGGGGTGCCCTTTGGAGAGCAGGCCGCCGGAGGCGAACCTACGCGGTCACGGCACCGGCTCCTCGCCTGCGACGGGTTCCTCGCCGACGTGCGCGCCGACCCGACCGTTCGCGTCTCACCGGTCCTGCCGGAGCCTGGGCGGAACCCCGGCCGACCGGGTTCCGCCGCCACACCGTCGGCTCCGCGGCCTCGGCCTGCGTCGCGAAGACGTCCGTCCACGCGGACCGTCGCCGCTGTCAGGTGACCAGCCGCAGCACATCCGTCAGGCCGCGCTCACCGGTGCGGTATTCCGCCGGCAGGATGTAGGTGCGCAGGCCGCAGGCGGCCGCACCGCCGTCGCGGACCGGGTTGTCGCCGACCATGAGGGTGGCGCGGGGGTCGACTCCGAGGTCGGCGCAGGCTTTGAGGAAGAGCTGCGGGTCGGGCTTTTCGCGGCCCTGCTCGTAGGAGATGACGCAGGTGTCGATCAAGGCGTCGTGCCCGTGGTGGGCGAGGTGGGTGCGCAGGTCCCAGGCGAAGTCGCTGACGACCGCGATGCGCAGTCCGCGTTCGCGCAGGGCGCGCAGGACCGGCTCGGTATCGGAGTAGGGGACCCAGGCGTCCGGGGCGGTGAGCTCCCGGTACGCCTCCTTCTCCGCGCCGCGCAAGAAGTCCACCTGCTCCCACCAGGCGTGCATGGCCCGGCGGTGCTGCTCGGCGGAGAGGTCCCGGCCTCTCTGCAGGGCGACGACGGAGGGCAGCCGGAAGGCCGCGCGCAATCGGTCGGAGATCTCGGACACCGCACCGGGCTCGTCCAGCACGGCGGACCGGCCCGTGGCGGCACCGACCCGGCGCAGCCATGTCTCCAGGTCGATCATCTGGAAGATGGTGTTGCTGAAGTCGAACAGCACGGCCTGCACCGGCGGCACAGGCGCGGCCATCTCGACGTCACTGGGGCGGTAGGCGCTCGGTGTTTCGAACAGGCTGTGAATCATGAGGAGGGCTCTTCTGGGTCGACCGTCTCGACGGGGACCCCGAGGTCGCGCATGGCCGCGAGTTCCGCCTCGGGGGTGCCGGTGTCGGTGATGACGGTGTGGTAGTCGGCCACGGTGCCGTACGCGTGCGTGGCGGTCTTGCCGAACTTGGAGTGGTCCGCCAGCAGCAGGGCCTGTTCCGCGGAGGCGAGCATGGCCAGCTTCACCTCGACGTAGTCGTTCAGAGGGTGGAAGAGCCTGCCGTCCAGGACGGCGGTGGCGGACATCAGGGCGAGGTCGGCCCGGATCCGGGACAGGGCGCGGGTGACGGTGGGGCCGGTGCAGGAGTTGAAGTCGCCACGGTAGTGGCCGCCCAGCAGAGTGACGCTCACGCCGGGCGCGGACCCGAGGCGTTGCGCGAGGCCGACGGAGTTGGTGACGACATGGATCTGGTCCAGCTCGGCCAGCGCGGGGACCAGCGGGAACAGGGTGGTCGAGTCGTCCATGAGCAGCGTGCTTCCCGGGCCGATCCGGTCGGCGACGGCCGCGCACAGCGCGTGCTTGGCCGCGAGGGCGCTGTTCTCCCGGAAGCGGGTGGCCGTCTCCATGGTGAGGGCGGGGAAGGCGACGGCCCGCCCTCGCTGCTTGCGCAGGAGATGGCGCGCGGCGAGGTCGTCCAGGTCCCGGTGCATCGTCATCAGGCTGACATCGAACTGCCGGGCGAGGTCGTCGATGCGGGTCTCGCCGTGCTCGGCGACGTACGCCAGCACGGCCTGGCGGCGCTCCTCGACGGCGGCCTGTGACAATCGCGTTCGGGCGGTCACAGCACCCCTCCTTCCCGGTCGTTGCGGTCTCGCAGTTTCCCACACGGGCCGGTGCGGGGCCGGGGTCCGTCCGGCTTCCCGGCCTAGGGACCGTCCACCGTGACCAGCACCTTGACCTGCTCGGGGTCGACGGACGCGGCGAACGCCTTGGCGGCGTCCTGGAGCGGGAAGGTGGCGGTGACGATCTCGGCGGTGTCCACGGCGCCCGAGGCGATCAGCGACATCGCGGTGCGGTAGTCGTCGCCGGTGTACATCAGGGTGCCCTCGATACGTATTTCCCGGTCCTGGACCAGGTCGAGGCGGACGGAGGTGGTCCCTGCGGCTCCGACGCCGACGACGATGATCGTGCCGCCCTTGGTGACCAGGTCGGTGGCCTGGGCCATGGACTGCTCGCGCGCCACACAGTCGAAGACGACGTCGATCGGTCCGCCGAGCGCCGCGCGGGCCTGCTCGACCAGGTCCGTGGCGTCGGCGGCCAGGGCCGCGTCGGCGCCGAGGCGGAGGGCACGGTTCCGCTTGCCGTCCAGCAGGTCGGTGACGGCGATCTTCGTGGCGCCCGCGTGCTGGGCGGCGGCGAGTACGAGCAGGCCGATGGGTCCGGCGCCGAGGACGACGACCGTGCGTCCGGTGAGGTCGCCGGCCTTCGCCACGGCGTGCACCGGGGTGGCCAGGGGCTCGACGAGGGCGGCCTCGATGTCGGTCATGCCGTCGGGGACACGGTGGACCCGGTCGGCCGGGATGGTGAACAGCTCGGTCATGGCGCCGGGCGTCTGGCAGCCGAAGACCTTCAGCTCCTGGCAGATGTTGTAGCGGCCGGAGCGGCACTGGGGGCACCGGCCGCAGTACAGGTTGGGCTCGATGATCACCCGGTCGCCGGGCGCGAAGTCCTCGGCCCCCTTCCCTGCCACCGCGACGACGCCGACCGCCTCGTGCCCGGGGCGGTAGGGCAGGTCGATGAAGGGGTGATGGCCGGCCGCCGCATGGGTGTCGGAGCCGCAGATGCCGACGACCGTGGTGCGTACGAGGAGTTCGTCGTCCTCGGGCACGGGCACGGGTACCTGCTCGATCATGATGTCGTCGAGGGAGCGGACGAGAACGCGGCGAATCTGCTCGGTCATGGTGGGGGTCCGTTCGGTTCGGGTGTTCACGCGGAGGTGAGACGAGGCCGGGCTGGATCTGGATCTTGCGGCCGATGCCCGCCCGGAAGCGGGCGATCGCGTCCGGGAAAGCGGCCAGGGAGAGGAGAGGCGGTCACTGATGAAGACGTCCGGGTCGATGACACCGGCGGCGAAGAGGCCGCGGCACGTTCGAAGCTGTGCAGGACGGCCATGGAGCCGGTGATCGTGATCTCCTGGTGGCAGATCCGGTACGGCTCGTTGGTGGCCCGTGCGGCGTAGTCGGCGCCCCCGAACTGCGGGTACGTACCGCCCTTGCCGACTCTGCCGAGGGCGTCCTGGATGGCCTGGGCGTTGCCGGTGGCGTCGACGACCAGGTCACGGCCGTAGGGCGGCCGGTCAAGCTCGTCGGCTGACGTGGCTCGGCCGGATCAGCCCGACTGCCGGGCCGTGGCCAGGCGTCCGGTGTTGGTGTCGACGACGTCGACGCTCGCGGCGCCGGTGGCCTTGGCGAGCTGAAGCATCATCCTCGGCGGCGGCGCCCGGGTGGGTGACTCCGATCGCGGCCCCTCGTTCGCAGCGGTTGTTGTGGCCGGGGCGGCAGTAGTGGCACGCGAAGCAGTACAGCGACGGGTCGACCGCGACCCGCGCGCCGACGGCGAGTTCGGTGACGGTGGAGCCGACCGCGACGACGACCTCGCGCGGGCCGGGGGCCGGGGCGTCGACGCTGGCTGGTGCGACACTGCCGGGCTGAATGATGACGGCTGCCTTCACTTGACGGCTCCCAGCGAGAGGCCGCGGACCAGTTTGTCCTGGGCGGCGAACCCGGCGATGAGGACCGGCAACGACACCAGCGTGGCCGCCGCGCACAGCCGAGCCAGGAACAGACCCTCGTTGGTGATGAAGCCGACGAGGAACACCGGGGCGGTCGATGCCTGGGTCGCGGTGAGGTTGACGGCGAACATGAACTCGTTCCAGCTGAAGATGAAGCAGATCAGCGAGGTGGCGGCGAGTCCGGGCATGGCGACCGGCGCGACGACCCGCAGCAGCACGGTGGGCAGGCCCGCGCCGTCGACCTCGGCGGCCTCCAGGATCTCCTTGGGGACCTCGGCGAGGAACGAGCGCATCATCCACACCGCGATCGGGAGGTTCATGGCGGTGTAGAGGACGATCAGCGTCCACACGTTGTCGAGCATTCCGGCGTCCTTGACGATCAGGTACACGGGAAGCAGGGCCGCGATGGCGGGGAGGAACTTGGTGGACAGGAAGAAGAACATCACGTCGGTCCACTTCTCGACCGGCTTGATGGACAGCGCGTAGGCCGTCGGCACCGCCAGGGCGAGCACCAGCAGCGTCGAGATGACGCTGGCCATGGCCGAGTTGAGGAGGAAGGGGGTGATGTCCCGGCTGAAGAGGAGTTCGTACTGGTCGAGGGTGAGGGCGGCGAGGGGGGTCGGCGGGTTGGTCGCCGCGTCCGCCTCCTGGTGGAAGGAGGTGAGGACCATCCACGCCACCGGAGCGAAGAACGCCAGCGTGGCCAGCCACGCGACGAACGTCCACAGGGGGGAGAGCCGGGGCGCACCACCCTGGTCGTCGCGTCGGCGGCGCAGGAGCTTGGTGAGCCTGCCGGGGGTGGCGACTGCTGTGTGGCTCATCGGGATACCTCCTCGCGGAACAGCGACGCGATGGTGCGCAGCGCGAAGGTCGCGATCACGAACGCGCCGAGCACCACGACGACACCGGCGGCGGCCGCCTCGCCGTACTCGTACTTGCGGAACATGGTCAGGTAGATCTCGTAGGGCAGGTTGGTGGTCTGCGAGCCGGGGCCGCCCTGGGTGATGGTGAAGACCGCGTCGAAGGTCTGCACGACGTAGATCGTGCCGAGCAGGACGCCCAGCTCGAGGTACTGGCGCAGGTGCGGCAGCGTGATGTGGCGGAAGGTCTGCAGCGCGGAGGCGCCGTCCATGCGGGCCGCCTCCAGGACGTCACCGGGCTGCGCCTGCAGGCCCGCCAGGAGGATCAGCATCATGAACGGCGTCCACTGCCACACCAGCGAGATCACGACCGCCGGCATCGGGTACGACGAGATCCAGTCGATGGTGGGGCCGTGGTCGGCGCCGAAGAACCGGTAGACGGTGTTCAGGGTGCCGTTGAGCAGGCCGTAGTCGGGGTTGTAGATGGCGTGCTTCCACAGCAGCGCCGCCGCGACCGGCATGACCAGGAACGGGGCGATGAGCAGGGTGCGCGCCAGCCCTCGGCCCACGAAGCGGCGGTCGAGGAGCATCGCCAGCCCGAGGCCGAGGAGCACGCTGATGAGCACCACCGACGCGGTGAGGACGATGGTGTTGAGTACGGCGGTGCGCAGTCGCTCGTCGGTGAAGACGAACGTGAAGTTGGACAGGCCGACGAAGTGCCTCTCGCCCGGCTTGAGGATGTTCCACCGGAAGGTGGAGATGACGAGCGTGGCCACGAAGGGCAGCTGCGTGACGGCGATGGTGAAGACCAGCGCGGGCAGCAGCGGGACGCGGCGCTTCCATTTGGCTGCCGTGCCCGAGGGCTTGCGGGTACGGACGGGTGGGGGTGCCTGCTTGGGGGGTGCGGTGAGCGTGGTCATGGATGGTTCCTCCGCCGGTGACGGCCGGGGTCGGGGAAGCGGCGCCCGGCCGGCGACGGGCCGGCCGGGCGCTGAAGGTCACTTCTGGTAGGTCTTGGCGACGTCCTCGGCGAGCTTCTGGCCGTCGTCGAGGGCCTTGTCCACGCTGGTCTTGCCGGCGATGGCGGCGGAGATCTCCTGGGTGACCTTGGTGCCGAGGTCCTGGAACTCGGGGATGGCCACGTACTGGATGCCCACGGTCGGCCGGGGCTGGACGCCCGGGTTCGCCGGGTCCGCACCCTCGATGGACTTCAGGGTGATGTCACCGAACGAGGCGGCGGCCTTCTTGTACTGCGGGATCTCGTACGTGCTGGCCCGCTTGCCGGCCGGGACACGCGCCCAGCCGAGGTTCTCGCCGACGAGGTTCTCGTACTTCTTGCTGGAGGCCCACAGCATGAACTGCGAGGCGGCGTCGGCGTTCTTCGTGGTCTTGGGCATGGCCCACGACCAGGCCCACAGCCAGCCGCTGCTGTCCGTCTCGACGGTCGGGGCGTACGCGTAGCCGACGCTGCCGGCGATCTTGCTGGAGGCGGGGTCCTCAAGCGATCCGGCGGCGCTGGTCGCGTCGTACCACATCGCGACCTTCTTCTGGCTCAGCGCGTTCAAGCACTCGGTGAACCCGGCCTGCGGGGCGCCGGACTCGCCGTGCTCGCGGACCAGCTTGACGTAGAACTCGGTGGCCTTCTTGAATCCACCGCTGTTGACCTGGGCCTTCCAGTCCTTGGTGAACCAGGTGCCGCCGAAGGTGTTGACCATGGACGTCAGCGGCGCGCCGAGCTCGCCCCAGCCGGCCAGACCGCGCAGGCAGATGCCCTTCATGCCGGGCTCCGCGCCGTCGACCTCGGCCGCGATGTCGGCGATCTGCTGCCAGGTCGGGTGCTCGGGCACCGTGATGCCCTTCGCCTTCATGACGTCCTTGTTGTACATGAGCATCGAGGACTCGCCGTAGAACGGCAGGGCGTAGAGCTTGCCGTCCGAGCCGGTGAGCGACTGCACCATCGGCTTGAGCAGGTCGGCCTTGTCGAAGCTCGTGTCCTTGTCGGCGTAGGAGCCGAGATCGTGCAGCCAGCCGTTCTTCTCCCAGATGGGCACCTCGTAGGCGCCGATGGTGGCGACGTCGTACTGGCCGGCCTGGGTGGCGATGTCCTGGGTGACTTTGTCGCGCAGCTCGTTCTCGGGAAGGATCGTGAAGTTGACCTTGATCCCGGTGTCCTTGGTGAAGTTGTCCTTGGTGAGCTTCGCGATGTCCTCCATCTGCGGGTTGCCGACCATGAGGACGTTGATGCTCTTGGCCCCGCCCGAGGACCCGCCGGCTCCGGCTCCGGAACAGGCGGTGGCGAGGAGGGCGGTGGCGGCGGCGCCAGCGATGAGGGCGTATCTGTTCGATCGCATGTAGACGGGGGACCTCTCGTGCGGGTTCGTCGGGACCTCGACTGAGGCTCGGCGGGGAGGGCGGAGGGGTGGGGTGGGGTGGGGTGGGGTGGGGTGGGGGTGCGTCACTGGGGAGTCGGGCGCGTTTCGATGGCCGAATTATTAGCAGGAGACCGCGCCGTTGTTAACACATATTGCGAGAAAACTTCTTCGAAGTTATCGTCACGCCGTCTCGCGAGGGCTACTGGGCTCCGCCGAACCGCCCCGACCCCTCCGCCCCTCCGCCCCTGCGGCCGACGGCGCCGCGGCCTACCGGCCGCGCCCGGGCGGCTCATGCCTCAACGCCGTCACCGGTCTCCGCCACCTCGGAGTCCCCACGGCACTGCTCGCACGCATCTCCGACGACCACTTCGGCGGCCTGCTGCGCGCACCACACGGCATTCCGGCACCCGGCTCACCCACATGCCGCAGATGTCCGACCCCACCGCGGCCTCGCCGCCGTACACCTGCGCGAGGGCGGGTCGGCCTGCTGTCGGCCCCGACGTAGGCCTTCGTTGTTACTCGGCGGCTTCGGACGCGTCCAGGCGGGCCCAGACCGGCCCGAGCGCATCCATTGCCTCCTGGTACACCTGGTACGCCTCGTCGAGTACGGCGACCCGGTCGGGGCGGGGTTCGTGGCGTCTGAGCACGGCGGCGTCGGCGCGCGGGTCCGTCACGCCCGCGAGAAGCCCGACGGCGGTGGCGGCGAGCAGGGCCGCTCCCCGGGCGGCGCTCTCCTGCACGTCGGTCACCACGACCGGCCGCCGCAGAGCGTCGGCGAACATCTGGCTCCACACCTCGCTGTGCGCGGCGCCGCCGGTCAGCCGGGCCGTCGCCCCGGTGATCGGCAGCTTGGAGCAGAGTGCGTCGACGTGCCAGCGGTGATTGAGGACGACGCCTTCCATCAGGGCCCGTAGGAGATGCCCACGGCCGTGCCAGCCGCGCAGGCCGAGGAACGTTCCGGAGGTGGGGCGCGGGTGCGGGGAGCCGTAGACGAAGGGGTGGAACAACACCTCGGACGGTCCGGCCAAGTGCGCCTCGACCTCGCGGCCGATCGCCTCGTGGATGCCGTCCCGGTGCTCGGCCGGTGTGCCCGTGACCCGCAGGAACCACTCCAGGTTCGCCACCGACGTGGGCGAGGTGGACATGGTCATCCACTGGCCGGGGCGGACGAAGTGGCGGACCTGCCAGCGCGGATCGACGACGGGGCGCTCGCTGACCACCTGGTTGATGCTGAACGACCCGGCGATCAGGGACAGTTCGCCCGGCGTCGTGCCGCCGACCCCGATCGCGGCGGCGTCGACGTCGTGGGCGCCCGTGATGACGGGCGTGCCGGGGGCGAGCCCGGTGAGCGCGGCAGCCTCGGGAGTGACCGTGCCGCTCACCGCGTCGCAGGCCACCACGGGTGGCAGCTTGTCGGCGAGCGCACCGAGGCCGTACAGGTCGAGGAGCTCCGGTGAATAGCCGCCGCGCCGTATGTCGGTGAAGGAGGCACTGGCGTCCGTGGGATCGGTGGCCACCTCACCCGTCAGCCTCAGGCGCAGCCAGTCCTTGCAGGACAACAGCCAACGGACCTGGTGAAGCACTCTCGGCTCATGGCGGGCGAGCCAGACCAGCAGGGCGGCCGGGGACCCCGGGAAGGGCACCGTGCCCGACAGGTCCAGGGCACGGGACCAGACCGGAGTGCCCCGCCACTCCCCCAGCACCGCTTCGGCTCGCGTGTCCATCGCGACGATCGAGGCCCGCACCGGCCGGCCCCGCTCGTCGACGGCGTACAGCCCGTCACCGTGCCCGGCCAGCCCCACTGCGGCGATGGCGCGCCCCGCGTCCGGGCCCGCCTCGGCGAGACAGGCTGCGATGGCTTGATGCGCCGTCCGCCACACGTCGTCCATGTCCCGCTCGACCCAGTGGGGACGAGGGGTGGTCAGCGGAAGCATGCCGCTGCCCCGCGCCACCGGCCGGCCGAAGGCGTCGAACAGCACGGCCTTGGTCACCGTGTGGCCCGCGTCGAGACCGAGCACCAGTTCACGCGTCACCGTTCACACCCACCCCGGGTCGCGGGCCTTGACCGCGTTGGTGCACCAGCCGGTCGCAACGAGCTCGGCGATCTCCTCGGCGACGAGCCACGTCAACGCGACATCGTGGATGTCGCATCACCGGCGTAGCCGACACCCTGGCATCACCCACCGGGTCCATGATCCCGCCGGACACCGCCACCGTCCTGGCCTCGCACCGCTCCACCACGCAATGCGGTCTCCTCACGTACCGAAGCCACACCACACCCACCACATTCCGATCGTCCCACGCAGGGGGGCGGTGGGCCGGTCCGCCACCGTCGGATGGCCCGCGGAGCGGTGGTGCGACCACCCGATAGGGACTCCCGTTCGACCGGCAGCCCCGAGATCGGTACGCCTACAGCTACTGGAACCCGAGGCGCCCCCTGATCCGCCCGAACTCCGTGGCGGTACGAGTTCTGCCAATTGCCGGTTCGTTCCGGGGTGCTGGGCGTCGGTTGCCGGGTGGTGGCGGCCCAGGACCAGGCGGTCGCGAAAGGCGCGGCGGGCGCGGTCGCGGGCCTTGGGGTCTCCGAGGAGCCGGCAGGCGACATTCGATTCGAGGATCGCGCCGTGCAGCTCGAAAACGAGCCGGTCGGTTCGGAGATGGAGCGGCTGGAGACGGCGCACGTCCGGGAGCGACGAATGCGCCCAGCGGCGCCGCCCATGGTCGCCGTCCGGCGCGTCCGACAGGAGCGGCAGGCAGCGACCGAAGCACAGGTCGAAACGTTTCTTTCAACAGACGAACGCCCGAGCATCGAACAATTCAGCGCAAAAGCAATCACAAGGAGAGGGGCACGGATTCCGAGGAATTCAAATTCCTCATATGAGATGAGCTTCGCGCATGCTCTTGCCCTGGGCTCACGGTCTGCAGCTAGCTAGGTGCTGCGCCCACTTCCTGGCCCGGGTTCCCGATGAGCCCTGGGCAGACCGACGGCACACCGGGCGAGTCCCGCGGCCGCCGCTCAGGGAAGTGGCCGGAAAACCGTAGATGAGGAGTAGTCATGCAGAAGGCATACGAGGCCCCGACGCTCGTCCGGCTCGGTACGTTCCGCAAGGAGACGGGGCTCCTGGGACGCGCCGGCAACGACCGGCTGATCCTGAGCAAGAACTGACGAGCGGCGGTCCTTGACCCGACGTCATGACTGCACTGCACGAAAGTGCGGGGACGGGCCCCGGCGACGCGCACTTCGCGGTCTTCACCGACCGTGCGGACGCGGCCGCCGTGGCCCGCTCCTTCGCCCGTCCCGGTAGCCGGACCCTCGCGCATGCGTCGGGCCGGCCCTGGCTGGTCGGCCACTGGCACGACGACGAGGTCGTCACCGCGACCGTCGGCGGCGTCGGCCTCGCCCTGGTCGGCTGCTGCCCGATCGACGCCGACGCGCTGCGGCGGCGAGCCGCACAGCTGCGTGATCTCGCGGAACTCGACGCACTGGCCCGGTCCCTTCCCGGCAGTTTCCACCTCGTCGGCTCCCTCGACGGGCAGATCAGGGTTCAGGGCACGGCCTCCGGACTGCGACTCGTCTTCCACGCGGAGATCGACGGCGTACGGGTGGCCGCCACCCGCGCCGACACGCTCGCCGCCGTCCTGGGCCTCGACCCCGACGTCGAGGAGTTGGCCGTAAGGCTGCTGTGGCCCGCCCCGTATCCGCTGTTCGAAACGTCCCTGTGGCGTGCGGTCACCGCCGTTCCTCCGCAGGACGCCGCGATCGTCGCGGCGGACGGGCGCACCGTACGGCACACCCGGTGGTGGACGCCGCCGGAGCCGGTCCGGCCGCTCTCCGAAGCGGCGCCCCTGATCCGCAAGGCACTGGAGGAGGCCGTCGACGCCCGGACCCGGCAGGGCGGCGTGGTCAGCTGCGACCTGTCCGGCGGCCTGGACTCGACCTCCGTCTGCTTCCTGGCCGACCGCTCCCCCGCCCGCGTGGTGGCCAGTACGTGGCCGGGTCGCGATCCGGCGGACACCGACCTGTACTGGGCCGAACAGGCGATGGGCCACCTCCCGGACGTCGAGCACGTGGTCTGGGACGCCGACGCGTCGCCGCTGGTCTACGAGGATCTGCTCTGCATCGACGACCTCCTCGACGAGCCCACCATCGGTGTCATGGACCGCTCCCGGGTCCTGCACCATCTGCCCGGACTCGCCGCACGCGGCAGCCGGTTGCACCTGACCGGCATCGGCGGCGACCACGTGGCATGGTGCTCCGAGGCGTACTACCACCGAATGCTGCGCACCCGCCCGCTGTTCGCCGTGCGGCAGTTGCGCGGGTTCCGGGCACTGTGGCAGTGGCCGCTCGGCGGCACGGCCCGCGCGCTCGCCGACTCCCGGCCGTACGGGACGTGGCTCGCCGACGCCACCGACCACCTGCGTGACCCGTCGCCCCCCTCCGTCGCGACGGGTCTCGGCTGGGGCATGGCCCCGCGCCTGTTCGACTGGGTGACTCCCGAGGCCGAACGCATGGCACGCCGGGCGCTGCACGGGGCCGCGGCGAGCGTTTCGCCGCTGCATCCGGACCGTGGCATGCACAGCGACCTGGAGCAGATCCGCTCGTGCACCCGGGTCATCCGCCAATGGGACCGGATGGCGGCCCGCGCCGGTCTGCCGATGGCCTCTCCCTTCCTCGACGACCGCGTGATCGAGGCCTGTCTCGCCGTACGCCCGAGCGAGCGCGTCACGCCCTGGGCGTACAAGCCCGTCCTGAGGGCCGCGATGCGCGGGATCGTCCCCGAGGCGTGCCTGGGGCGGGCCAACAAGGCCACCGCCTCGATGGACGCCGCCAACGGACTGCGGGAACACCGCGCCGACCTGCTGGCTCTGTGGGAGGACTCGCGGCTGGAGGCGCTGGGCCTGGTGGACGGAGCCGAACTCCGCCGCCTCGCCCGGCGGCCCGCCACACCGGGACTGTCCGACGCCATCCTCTACTCCACGATCGCCGCCGAGGTGTGGCTGCGGGGGCTCTCCCGCGGCCACACCCGGGTCCCGCGCCCCTGAGACCCCGTCCCCACGTCCCTGAGACCCCGTCCCCGCGCCCCTGACCCCGTCCCCCCGTCCCCACATCCCCGCGTCAGAAAGGTCCCCCCACATGTCCCTGCGTTTCGGCGACAACGTCTCCACGGCCGAGACCGACTACGGCACGGTGCTTCTGGACGAACGGGCAGGCGCCTACTGGGAGTTGAATCCGACCGCCACCCTGGTCGTGCGGACGCTGCTCGACGGCGGCGACGAGTCGGACGCGGCCGCCGCCCTGGTCCGGGAGTTCGACACCGACCGGGCGCAGGCCCTGCGGGACGTCGAGACCCTGGTGGGGCAGCTGCGCAGTGCGGGGCTCGCCTCATGACGACGCCCAGCGCGCTGGAACGACCCACCGGTGTTCCCCTGGCCCGACGCCTGTCCGCCCGCCTCGTCCTGCTCCCGGCCGTCGCGCTCGCCCTCCTGCCGCCCCGCCGCATCCGCGCCGTACTCGGCGTCCTGCGACGCGGTGCCGCTCCCGCCACCACCACACAGGCCCGGAACGCGCGCGACGCCATGTGCGCCGCCAGCCTGCACTGCGCCGGGCCGAAGGGGTGCCTGCCGCGCTCCCTGGGGGCGGCACTGCTGTGCCGGCTCGGCGGGACATGGCCGACCTGGTGCACCGGCGTGCGCGTCGTCCCTCCCTTCACCGCGCACGCCTGGATCGAGGCGGAGGGCCGTCCCGTCGGCGAGGGCGCGCCGGAGGGCTACTTCGCCCCGCTGATGACCGTCGGCCCGCTGCCACGACCGACGGACCGATGACCGGCACGACCGCTCTGGACGGCGGCCGGGCCGAGATCACCGACGGCGACAGGTCCACCCGGGCGGCGGTGGCCACGATGTACCGGCTCACCGCCGGGCACCGCAAAGCCATCGCCGTCGCCGCCGTACTGACCCTCGTGGCCTCCGCCCTGGGGTTGACCCAGCCGCTCGTCGCCAAGCACGTCGTGGACGCGAGCGGCCGCGGGCAGGTCATCTGGCCGCTGCTGGCACTCCTGGGCGCCCTGTTCGTCGCCGAAGCGGCGACGGGGTCCGTGGGGCGCTTCCTGCTGGAGCGGATGGGCGAAGGCGTCGTACGGCAGCTCCGGCACGGTCTGGTGGGACGACTGCTCCGGCTGGACATGAGGGAATACGACCGCCACCGGGGCGGCGACCTCATCTCCCGGGTGACGGCCGACACCACCCTGCTCCGGGAGGTCGTGTCGCAGGCCCTCGTCGATCTGGTGACGGGCAGCCTCGTAGCCGCCGGGGCGATCATCCTCATGGCGTGGCTCGACCCCCTGCTGCTGCTCCTGGTCGCCGTCATCGTGGCCATGGCGGCCCTGGTCGTCACCTCGCTGCTCAAGGGCATCCGATGCGCGTCCGAGCACATGCAGAACTCGGTCGGTGCCATCGCCGCCGACCTCGAACGCGCCCTCGGTGCCCTGCCGATGGTCCGCGTGCACCGTGCCGAGGAGCGCGAGGCGGCGGGCATCGGCGCACGTGTCGAGGCGGCCTACGGCGCGGGGATACGCACCGCGAAGCTCGCCTCGGTCATGAGCCCCGCCGTCGAACTCGCCGTCCAGGGCTCCTTCCTCATCGTCCTGGTCGTCGGCGGCCTGCGCGTCAACGGCCACGCCGGCTCCCTCGGCGACCTCGTCGCCTTCCTGCTGTACGCCTCGTACCTCGTCCTGCCGCTGTCCTCCGTCTTCCATGCCGTGGGTCTCATCCAGCGCGGGATGGGTGCCTACCAGCGCATCGAGGAGGCGCTCTGCCTGCCCGTGGAGCCGACCGCACCGCTGGTGGCGCGCATCCCCGCACCCACGCGGCGGCCGGCCGGGCCCGTCACCTGCCCCGAACAGCCCGCCCTCGCCCTGCACGACGTGCACTTCGGCTACGACCCGGAACGGCCGGTCCTCCGCGGCGTCTCGTTCACCGTGGCGCACCGGCAGCACGTCGCTCTGGTGGGCCGGTCGGGAGCCGGCAAGAGCACGGCGTTCGCCCTGGTGGCGAGGTTCTACGAGCCGGACGCCGGCTCCGTGCTCTTCGACGGGCGGCCTGCCACCGAACTCACCCTTGACGCCTGCCGCCGACGCATCGCCGTCGTCGACCAGAACGCCCACGTCGTCCACGGCACCCTGCGCGACAACATCACCTACGCCGTGCCCGATGCCACGGAAGCCGAGATCCGGCGCGTCGTGGAACTGGCCCGACTCGAAGAAGTCGTCGACCGTCTGCCCGGCGGCCTCGCCGCCGTGATCGGCGAACGCGGCGGCACCCTCTCCGGTGGCGAACGACAACGCGTCGCCATCGCCCGCGCGTTGCTGGCCCGCCCCTCGCTGCTCCTGCTGGACGAGCCCACCTCCCACCTCGACGCGATCAACGAATCGGCCCTCACCACCGTCATGAAGGACGTCGCCCAGGAGTGCGCGCTGCTGGTCATCGCGCACCGCCTGTCCACCGTGCAGCACGCCGACCACATCGTCGTGCTGCAGGACGGCCGCACCGTCGCCGGCGGACGCCACGACGAGTTGCTGGCCGGCAACGCTCTCTACCGCGAGCTGGCCGCGAGCCAGATGCTCCGGCCGGGCCGGGGCCCAGGGAGCGCCGGCCAACCGGGGACATCGGGCGGCTGAGTCCCTTCGCCGAGCGGTAGAGCGCGGCGCCCCGTTCACCGCCGGGGCGGGCGCCATGAAGGTCGCGACGCCCGTCGCGCCCCTGTCGTCGGGGTCTCTCGGGTCAGGCCTGCGGGAGCCTGGCGGCGACGTACTCGGTGAGGTCCAGGAGCCGGTTGGTGTAGCCCCACTCGTTGTCGTACCAGCCGAAGATCTTGACCAGTTCGCCGTGTGCCTGGGTCAGCGGGGCGTCCAGGACGCATGAGGCGGGGTCGCCGACGATGTCGCGGGAGACGATCGGGGCGTCGGAGACCCGCAGGACGCCCTTGAGCGGCCCGTCGGCGGCCTCCCGGAAGGCGGCGTTGACCTCGTCCGCGGTCACGGGCCGCTCCAGGACCACGCTCAGGTCGGTCAGGGAGCCGTCCTCGACGGGGACGCGTACGGCGATGCCGTCCAGCGTGCCGGACAGTTCCGGCAGCACGAGGCCGACCGCGCGGGCGGCACCGGTGCTGGTGGGGATGATGTTGACGGCGGCGCTGCGGCCGCGGCGCAGGTCCTTGTGCGGGCCGTCGAGGACGACCTGGTCGTTGGTATAGCCGTGGATGGTGGTCATCAGGCCCTTGACGAGGCCGAAGTGCTCGTCCAGCACCTTCACCATGGGGGCCACGCAGTTGGTGGTGCACGACGCGTTGGAGACGACGTGGTGCTGCTCGGGGTCGTAGGTGCCCTCGTTGACGCCCATGACGACCGTGGCGTCGACTCCCTTGCCGGGCACGGAGAGCAGGACCTTGCGTGCCCCTGCCGCCAGGTGCGCTCCGGCCTGTTCGCGGGTGCGGAAGCGGCCGGTGGACTCGATGACCACGTCCACGCCGTACTCGCCCCAGGCCAGCTTCGCCGGGTCCCGCTCGGCGGTCACGGCGACACGGTGCCCGTCCACGGTCAGTGAGGCGTCGTCGTGGTCGACGGTGCGGCCGAGCCGCCCGTACGTCGAGTCGTACTGCAACAGATGCGCCAGCGTGGCCGGCGAGGTCAGATCGTTGACCGCCACCACCTCGACGGGGGTCCCGGTGCCGTTCCGCGCGCGTTCCAGTACGCAGCGCAGGTAGTTGCGTCCGATGCGGCCGAAGCCGTTGATACCCACGCGCACGCCCATGTCCCGTGTCCTCCCGATCGATCCCAGGTCTGTGTCTGTTGCACAGCGTGGGCGAGGCGGGCCGGGCGGAACATGGGCCTTACGGGGGCGGGATGAGGGCCGTTCGGCCCGGCGGACCGCACGGCCCTCCGAAGCCGGGGGCTCGGTGTCCGTCCCGCTTCAACCGCTTGACGGAGCCGGGCCATCACCCTGGTGGTGGTGCTGGGGTCGAGCGGGGACTGGCGCCTGGCCACCGTGCGGACCGCCGAGACCAGGTCCGGCATGCGCGAGCGCGTTTCCCGGCACACGCTCACGCCGTCTCCGTCTCCGTCTCCGTCTCCGTCTCCGTCTGGCAGGCGCACGTCGAGCACCGTCACCTGAGCACGCAGGGCGGGAACACGTACCAGGGCGTGCTCGACGGTGGCGGCCGTCGAGGTCGCCGCCCGGAAGACGTCCCGTCCCGCACTCGGCATCCGCATCGGGCCTGTCACCCACGCCGTCCCGTGCCAAACCGTCCCGTGCCATTCCGCCGCCCCCGTCGCGGTCGTCCCGCACGCCCGAGAGCCGGCCCGCTGGAGGCCGCGTCGGGTTCCGGAGGTCGAAGGGCCGGTTTCCGCACGTGCTGAGGGCCGAAGGTCTCATCGCCAAGGACCTCCGGTACCTGCCCTCGCACCGGTGCGGAGCCCGAACCTGGAGCCGCACCGTACCGACAGACACCGACAGACACCGACCGATCCGGGGAACATCGGATGAAGGCAGCGGTCGCCCGGTCCTTCGGCGAGCCGCTGGTGAGCGAGGAGCGGCCCGCCCCGGAGCCCGGCCCCCGGAGGCCGGAAGCCAGAAGCCGGGAGCCGGAAGCCGGAAGCCAACAGTCAGAAGGATGTGCACACGTCATGGTCCGTTATGTGTACGAGTTCACCGAAGGCGGCCGGGACATGGCCGACCTGCTCGGCGGCAAGGGCGCCAACCTGGCCGAGATGACCCGGATGGGCCTGCCGGTGCCGCCCGGTTTCACCGTGACCACCGAGGCCTGCCGGGCCTTCCTGGCCACAGGCTCCGAGCCGGCCGGTCTGGCCCACGAGATCTCCGAGCACCTCACCGCACTGGAGCAGGCCTCGGGACGGCTGCTCGGAGAGCCGGACGATCCGCTGTTGCTGTCCGTCCGCTCAGGGGCACGTTTCTCCATGCCCGGCATGATGGAGACCATCCTCGACATCGGTCTCAACGACGAGTCCGTGCTGGGATTGGCCAAGACCTCCGGGAACGAGCGCTTCGCCTGGGACTCCTACCGCCGCCTCGTACAGATGTTCGGCAGTACGGTCATGGGTGTCGACGGTGCGCTGTTCGAGGACGTCATGGCCCGCCTCAAGGAGGCCCGCGGGGCCACGGACGACCTGGGGCTGGACGCGACCGATCTGGCCGAGCTCGTCGAGGCGTACAAGGAGCTGATCCGCCAGCAGACCGGCGCGTACTTCCCCCAGGCTCCGGCCGAACAGCTGCGCCGGGCCGTTCTCGCGGTGTTCGAGTCCTGGAACGGCGGACGTGCCCGGCTCTACCGCCGCCGCGAGCACATCCCCGACGACCTGGGCACCGCGGTCAACGTGCAGACCATGGTCTTCGGCAACCTCGGCCCCGACTCCGGAAGCGGCGTCGCCTTCACCCGCGACCCGGCGACCGGCCACACCGGCCTGTACGGCGACTACCTGTCCAACGCGCAGGGCGAGGACGTCGTCGCCGGCATCCGCAACGCCGTCCCGCTGACCGAGCTGGAGCGCCTGGATCCGCCGTCGTTCGCTCAACTGCGGGACCATCTGCGGACGTTGGAGTCCCACTACCGGGATCTGTGCGACATCGAGTTCACCATCGAGCGCGGCAAGCTGTGGATGCTGCAGACCCGGGTGGGCAAGCGGACCGCCGAGGCGGCGTTCGCCATCGCCGCCGCGTTGGTCGACGAGGGCCTGATCACGCCGGAAGAGGCTCTCGCGCGCGTCAGCGGAGACGGGCTCGCGCGACTGATGTTCCCGCGGTTCGACACCTCGGCGGTCGGCGAGGCTCTCGCGCATGGCATCCCGGCCTCGCCCGGTGCCGCTGTCGGCGCGGCCGTCTTCGACTCCGCCGAAGCGGTACGGCGCGCGGCCGCCGGGGAGAAGGTCGTCCTCGTACGGCAGGAGACCACCCCCGACGACCTGCCCGGCATGGTCGCCGCCCAGGCCGTGCTGACCAGCCGTGGCGGCAAGACCAGCCACGCGGCCGTGGTGGCCCGGGGCATGGGCAAGGTGTGCGTGTGCGGTGCCGAGGAGATCACCGTGGACCCGCAGGGGCGCCGCTTCACCGTGGGCGCCACCACGGTCGAGGAGGGCACGGTCATCTCCGTCGACGGATCCGAGGGCGCCGTGTACCCGGGCGCGGCGTCGTTGGTCGACTCCGCGGTGATGCGGTACTTCGAGACCGGCGGGCTCGGTGAGCGGTCGGCCGGGCTGGTCGACGCCGTGGCCCGCGCCATGCGGCAGGCCGACGGGGTACGGCGGCTTGGCGTGCGGGCGAACGCCGACACCCCCGAGGACGCCGCACGGGCCCGGCGCTTCGGCGCCGAGGGCATCGGGCTGTGCCGTACCGAGCACATGTTCCTCGGCGACCGGCGGCAGTTGGTCGAGGCGATGATCCTGGCCCGTACCGACGCCGACCGTGAGCGGGCACTGGACGCGCTGCTGCCGCTGCAACGGCAGGACTTCACCGGCATTCTGGAGGCGATGGACGGGCTTCCGGTGACCATCCGGCTCCTGGACCCGCCGTTGCACGAGTTCCTGCCGGACCGCACCGAACTCGCCGTGCGTCTCGCGGCCGCCGAGGCCCAGGGCAGCCCGCCCAGCGCGCACGACGCCGAACTGCTGGAGGCCGTGAACCGCATGCACGAGGAGAACCCGATGCTCGGCCTGCGCGGCGTGCGCCTGGGACTGGTGGCACCCGGCCTGGTCGCCATGCAGGTGCGCGCGATCGCCGAGGCGGTGGTGGACCGCAAGCGGGCAGGCGGAGATCCACGGGCGGAGATCATGGTGCCGCTGATCGACACGGTCGAGGAACTGCGTCTCGTACGCGAGGAAGTGCGGCAGGTGCTGGCAGAGGTCTCCGAGGCCTCGGGGATCACCGTGGAGTGCCCGGTCGGCACGATGATCGAACTCCCCAGGGCCGCGCTCACCGCGGGAAAGATCGCCGAGGAGGCACGGTTCTTCTCCTTCGGCACGAACGACCTGACCCAGACCACCTGGGGCTTCTCCCGCGACGACGTCGAGGCGGCGTTCTTCTCCGCCTACCTCGACAAGGGAATCTTCAAGGTCTCTCCGTTCGAGACGATCGACCGCGAAGGCGTGGGCCGACTCGTCGAGATCGCGGTCGCGGAAGGCCGCGCGGCGCGCCCCGACCTGAAGATCGGTGTGTGCGGCGAGCACGGAGGGGATCCGGAGTCGGTGCACTTCTTCCACGCTGTGGGGCTGGACTACGTCTCCTGCTCGCCCTTCCGGGTCCCGGTCGCCCGCCTGGAGGCCGGCCGCGCCGCACTTCGACCGACGGAGACCAGTGACAGCAGATGAGCGCAGAAAGGGAGTGGCGTGCGCACGCGCCACGACCGCGCGGGACCTGATGTCGACGCCCGCCATCACCGCGCACCCGGAACGGGGCGTCGCGGACGCCGCCCGGGTGGTGGAACGTGGTGGAACGCCATGGGCCAGGCCGTCCCACACCGTGATCGTCGCGGTCCGGGACGGCCTGGCCACCCCGAAGGGACGGTTGGAGCCCCGGGGCCCGGTCCTGGTGAAGTGGTGGCCGCCGGCCGTCCCGCACCACGTCGTCATCGGCTTCTTCGTCGGCGGCCGGCACCTCGGCCGGTGGGACGGTGGACGCGTCGCCGTACTGACGTTGATCGCCGCCGTGACCATGGCCTTCACCGAGAAGTACCCCCACGGACCTGGTCGACCTGATCCTCGGCCTCAACCGGTGGGTGCCGCGGGTCGCCGCCCACGGCTCCCCGATGACGGACGCGTATCCGCCCTTCCGGCTCGACACGGGCGGTAGCGAGCCAAGGGCCGCCGAGAAGCCGTCATGGCCCCCGAGCCGGTGTCGTCGCCGCCGTGACCCGCGACTGCCCGGGGGCTGTGATCAGTCGTGCGGGATCACCGCCACCGGCGCGGAGGCGTGGTGGAGCACCTCGTGGGTGACCGGGCCGATGTGGCTGCCGACCGGTGCGCGGCGGATCCGTCGTCCCACGACGACCAGCGCCGCTTCCCGGGACGCGTCCACGAGGTGGGCGCCCGCGCCACCGACCACGCTCTGCGTACGCACCTCGACGTCGGGGAACTTGTCCTTCCACTGCTCCAGTACATCGGCCGGCCCACGTCGTTCCCGCACGGCCGGCCCGGCGTCGAGCCCGGTGTCCAGGGCATCCTCGTCGCCGTAGGAGGGCGGCACGCTCCAGCCGTGCACGACGCGCAGGACCGCCGCGCGGCGCCGGGCGGCGTCGAACGCGAACTCCACGACCGCGTCGCCGGGGTCCACGAGGTCCAGCCCCAGCACGACCTCCCGGCGGGGGAGGGCGCTGGACGGGGTTCCCGTGGCATCGGGCAGATGCTCGTCCTCGGCGCGCCCACCCGTCCGTACGAGGACGACGGGCCGCTCGGCGCGGGCCAGGACGGCGAGGGCGACGGAGATGGTCGGGCATCTGGGCGTGGACCATACGTTCGACTTCATCCTGGAACAGGCCGGCCGTGCCGACGAGCGGTCGTGGCGACGGTCTCGACCACGAGCCGTCGCGTCTCACCGGGCCGAAGGACGCGCAGACTCTCGGTGCCCGTGCCGGGGCCCGCGGCCATGAAGCGTCCGTCGCGTTCCTCGACCCTCTGGGCGCTCAGGCGAAGGCCCGCGGAGCCCGGCCCCGTCAACTCTGCTTCCATGTCGTGGACCGCTTCCCTGGCGTCGTTGCGGATCTCGAGGAACACCAGCCCCGGGTCACGCCGTATCACGGCGGAGACCAGACGGGCCGTCGACGCTTCACGGTCTCGGAGCTCGGACGCCAACCTCCTGTTGTCCCTGAAGGAGACCAGGAGAGCCACCACGACCGCGGCCAACGTGCCGAGCGCCCCTGCCACCTGCCCAACGGCGCTCAGCCAGTCGGTGATGGACGACATCCACAGGCCCCCTTCCCGGACGGCACCACCCTGCCTTGATCTCTGCCCCGGTGCGCCCCGAGCGAGACCTGCCGGTCAGAGCAGCCACCGGTTCCGGCTGACGAACGGCAGTCGTGCCCATGCCCTGCCGAGCCCCCAGGTGGCACCGGCGCCCGCGGCCGCCAGCGCGATGAGGACGACGGCGTAGACGAGGTGGTAGTCGGCGAACGGGTTGGTGGACATGCTCGCCGAGCCGTCGGAGAGGTGCTGGGCGGGCGGCCACTCCGCGATCCACATGAACGCCATCATCGCGGTCCCGGCGACGGCGGCGAGCCGCAGACCTATGCCCGCCACCAGGGCGAGACCGACTCCGAGCAGGCCGAGCATGAACAGCCAGTCGGCCCAGGTGTCGCCGGCCCAGGAATGGAAGGTGGACTCCATCGGCCCGACGGCCACGCCGCCGAGGAAGCCCTTGGTCGGTGAGCCGCCGTCGATCCAGGCCCTGCCCGACTGGGTCGCGTAGCCGAGGCCGAAGGTCTTGTCCAGGAACGCCCACAGGAAGACGAACCCGGTCAGCAGACGCAGGCCGGCGAAGACGTACGAGGTGGTCGTGATGGTCGCGGTGGTCGCGGTGTCGCCCGCCTGGGCGGCACCGGTCCGGCGCCGCGACGGGAGGTGGAACCGTGTGTGCCGGTGGGGGTGTCCGTGAACCGCCATGTCACTCATCCCTTTCGGAGAGGTTCTGCACGAAGCCTCGGCGACTCCGTCACCCCCTCAATGTCCCGCTCACGCAAGGGAGTTCGGAGGGGCCGCAGGCCCCGGGCACCGGGGCCGAACGTCCCTGCCCGACGGGGACTCACCGGCCCGGTCCTCGTGCAGCCGTTCAGACGCGGGACGGGACGCACCGCGCCGTCGTGGACGGGGTCGAGGAACTGCTCACGCACCCGCTCTCGGCGTGCGGCAGAGCCCGTGCTCCACCCTGCGCAGACCGCCGTTCGGCATGGTCGCGCGCTTCAGCACGTCGAAGTCGAGGACGCCCTCGCGCCGCTCCTCCGGGAAGGGGGCGCTGGCCTGCTGCCGGACGGCGTGCGTGCGGTCCGTGGGACCGGTCAGGATGGACGCGTCACCTTCGTACGGCTGCACAGGTGTGCCTCTCATCTCCGATGCCGGTCTTTCGCGGTACTCGTGGGCCGTTCGGCCGACAGCCCCGCCCGACGGCCTTGAGCACAGCAGCGGTTCGGGCCGCACGACATGGTGGACAAGCGGCTGCTGCCACGGTTTCGCCGGGGACGGACCGCCGTTGCGGGCTCCGCGCCCGTCCGCGCCCGCCCTCAGGTCGGCGAGGGCCGGACGAGGATGTTGTCACCGGTGCGGCCGGCGACGTAGTCCTCGATGTTGGTGACCGTCGTGGCGACGATCTGTTCCACGGCGTCCCGAGTGAAGTACGCCTGGTGCGAGGTGACCAGCACGTTGTTGAAGGTCATCAGCCGGGCGAGGCGCTCGTCCGTCATCACCTCCAGGGACTTGTCGAGGAAGAACAACCCGGCCTCCTCCTCGTACACGTCCAGGCCGACACCCCTCAGCCGCCCCGCGCGCAGGGTGTCCAGCAGGGCGTCGGTGTCGATCAGACCGCCGCGGCTGGAGTTGACCAGGATCGCGTCGTCCTTCATCAGGGCCAGGGCTTCGGCGTCGACCAGATGATGGGTGTCCGACAGGAGCGGCACATGCAGACTGACCAGGTCCGCCTCGGCGAACAGCTCCTCACGCGTGGTGTAGCGCATGCCGAGGGCCAGGCAGTCGGGATTCTCGGTGCTGTCCCAGCCCAGCAACCGCATGCCGAAGCCGTGGGCGATCCGGGCGAACGCGGTCCCGATCCTGCCCGTGCCCACCACACCCGCGGTCCGGCCGTGCAGGTCGCGGCCCATCAGTCCGTCGAGCCGGAAGTCGAACTCCCGGGTGCGGTGAGCGGCCCGGACGATCCGGCGGTCGACGGCCAGCGCCAGCGCCCAGGCGAACTCGGCGACCGCGTACGGCGAGTAGGACGACACCCGGGCCACCGTCAGCCCCAGCTCCTCGGCCACCGTCAGGTCGATGTTGTTGAAGCCGGTGGCCCGCTGGGCGATCATCCTCGTGCCGCCCGCGGCCAGCGAGCGCAGCACCTTCGCGTCCAGGGTGTCGTTGACACCGCAGAGCACGATCTCGTGGCCGTCGGCGGTCGGGGTGGTGTCCTCGTCCAGGAACAGCGACAGACAGCGGAGCCGATGACGGCCGGCGAACGCCCGGTCGAACGCCTCCCGCAACAGCGGCTCCTCGTCCGCCTGGACGCCGTACGCGACGATCTCCACGTGCTTTCCTCCCATGAGGGCGGTCATGAGGACGGGTGGTCCACCTCTCCACCGTAGGACGACACCCATGAGACGACGGGCACGGCGGGCCCCACCGTGGGGCCCACTGGCGCACACCTGCGGAAAAGTGACCCGTTCCGCGCACAGTGGCGACGGCGTCGTGGTGCCGAAGGGCGGCCCTGGCACCTCGCCGCCCCCGAACGGCCGCTGCCCTGTGCGTCGGTGAGGCGGGGGTCAGCTCCTTCCCTGCTCAGCGCCCACGAGTTCGGCCGCGATGCGGGCGGCCCACTCCTGGATGGCGGTGAAGTCACGGAAGTCGCCCCCCTTTCCGGAGCGGAGGATCATCCCGGCGACCCATCCCTTCGCGCCCTCCTCCAGGCAGCCACCGAAGGTGACGTGTTCCCTGCAGTCGAGGCGGTCCATGTCCTTCTTCACCCCCGGTACGGGCGGGATGTCCCGCTCCGAGGCGGAGGGGTCGAGCGGGCCGCTGCTGAACAGCCACAGCGGGCGTTCGGCGAGTTCGTGACGGTGACGGCGGACGAAGCGTCGGGCGTCCCGGTGCCAGCGCCCCGCGTACAGTCCACCGCCGACCACCACGGCGTCGTACGACGCCACGCTCGCCACGGACCGGGCCGGCAGTGCCTGGGCGGCGAGTCCCTCCTTGCTCAGGACCTCCGCGATGGTCTCGGCGATCTGCGCGGTCGATCCGTTCGTCGTTCCGTAGGCGACCAGCACGCTGGTGGGCATGGCGGTCCGCCTCCTCTCACAAGTGTCGTGGTGCGGTCTCGACGATGGGGTGCTCGGTGACGGACGGCCGGGTCATCGACTGGCCGGCGGTACGGGCCTGCGCCTTCGAGGCCCGCCTCCGGGCGCCGCGTGCCAGTCCGGACAACCGGGAGCGACGCTTCGGCCGCCAGGGATCGGGGGTGTCCGCCGGCCGCGACATCAGGTCCGTCTCGGAGATGACGCCGATGGCCTTGCCATCGCCGTCGCCCACCGGCAGTCCACCGACCCGGCGGCCGGCCGGCCGGCGCACCACCTCCTCGAAGGGGGTTCCGTACTCGGCGGGGACGACCTCCGTGGTCATCACGGAGCCGGTCTTGTTGTGTCTCACGTCCATCTTCCCTTCTCGTCGGAGTCGGCGCAGAAGCGTGTGCGGGGGATCTCGCGACGCCCATATCCGTGGGGGGGGGATCTCCATCGTGCGTTCCCTCCTCGACCTGCGCGTGGTGCGTCAGTCGTGTGCGATGACGGCGACGGGAGCGGCGGCATGGTGCAGGACGGCGTGGGTGACCGGGCCGATGTGCGCGCCCAAGGGACTGCGGCGGATCCGTCGGCCGACGACCACGAGGGAGGCCTCGCGAGAAGCGTCGACGATGTGGTGGGCCGCGCTGCCCCAGCGGGGCACTTCGACGACGTCGACGGCGGGGAACTTCTGCCGCCACGGGGTCAGGGCCTCGGTCAGGAGGGTTGCCTGCTGCTTCCTCAGTTCAGGGCCGAGCTCCGGATCGGCCGGGATGGCGTACGCGTAGTACGGCGGCGGGTTCCAGCCGTGGACGACCCGCAGGGTGGTCTCCCGCCGAGCCGCGGCGTCGAAGGCGAATGCGATCACCGTGTCGTGCGGGTGGTCGGTGTCGAGGCCGAGGACGACGGGCCGGAACGGAGTGCCGTCGCCGGACGGGATTCCGGCCGGGTCCACCGCGTGCTCGTCCGCGGTCTGCTCCCCGGCTCGGACCAGGATCACCGGCCGCTCGGAGTGGGCGACGACCAGCTGGCCGACGGAGCCCACCAGGAAGCCACCGATGCCGCTCAGGCCACGGGAGCCGAGGACCAGCAGTTCGGCGTCCTTCGCGACGCGTGTCAGCACCTCGCCGGGCCGGCCGCTGATCTGTTCCACGGTCACGTCCACCTCGGGGTGGCGCACCCTCAGTCCTTCGGCCGCCCCTCGCGGTATCCTCCCCCAGCCTTCGGCCGGGGGTACCCCCATATCGCTTCGCTCGCTCCAGTGCCGCAGCGTCTCGGCACCGAGGAGCGGCGCCTGGGCCATGGGCTCGGGAACGGGTTCCCAGACGTGGACGAGCTTCAGCGGCAGGCCGCGCAGCTTCGCCTCGCGGGCCGCCCACTCCGCGGCGGCCAGGCTCTCGGCCGAGCCGTCGATGCCTGCGACAACGGGGTTGACCATGGTTCTGCCTCCTGAAACGGGATGTGATTCCAGCGTCGCCGCCGGGGAGTCGCCCGTGCAGGGGCCGCAGGTCCCGGCCCGCGGCCCGAGCGGCCCTGAGACCCGCCGGGTGCGGCACGGGTCCGTGGCTCGGTACACGGCATGCGGACGGGGCCGAGGAGGGAGCGTCACCGCGCTGTCCGGCCCCTTACTCGTGCGGGCAGGCCGCGGACGTCAGTCCGGGAGGACCAGTCGGCTCCTCTCCCCCGGCTGGAGACACACACCACGATCGGGCAGACGGACGTCGATCGGGTCCCGGTCGGACGACGGCACCGCGATCTCCACCCACCCGCGCTCCAGCCGCAGCCGCACACCCCAATGCCCCTGGTAGCGCAGGGTGAACCCGTACGACGACAGTTCCGGTAGCGGCACCGGGTCGAGCCACAGCGCATCGTCGCGGGTCTCCAGTCCGGTCAGCCCGCGCTGGACGAGGTCGAGGGTGCCGGCCATGGCCCCGAGATGGATGCCCTCGCCCGTGGTGCCGCCCTGCAGATCGGCGATGTCGCCGCGCAGGGCCTCCTGGCAGAACTGCCACGCCTCGGCGCGCCGCGCCCGGGACAGTACCCAGCCGTGCACCAGGCCGCTGAGGGTGGAGCCGTGGCTGGTGCGTGCGAGGTAGTGGTCGACGGTGCGCCGCCAGGCGTCCTCGTCCAGTCCGTAACCCAACCTGCCGAACAGACCTTGGAGTTCGGCCGGTGAGAAGAGGTAGCCGAGCATCAGGACATCGGCCTGCTTGGACGCCCGGTAGCGGTTCACGCTGTCACCCTCCGCCTCCAGGATCCGATCGAGGCGCCGGATGTCGCCGTACCGCTTCCGGTAACCGTCCCAGTCGAGTTCGGCGAGGTCGCCGTACCCCTCGAACTGGCTGACGACGCCCTCGTGGAAGGGCACATGGAGGGTGCGCGAGACGTCCTCCCACTGTTCGAGCTCGCCGCCGTCCAGGCCGGTCCGCTCGACCAGTTCGCGTCGGCGGGGCTCCGGCAGTGCCCGCAGCACCTCGAGCGTGCGGGTGAGCACCCACACGGCGGTGACGTTGGTGTACGCGTTGTCGTCGAGACCGGGCTCCTTCGCGCCGGGATAGGCGTCGTGGTACTCGTCGGGGCCGACCACACCTCGGATGCGGTGCCGTCCGAGGCTCTCGTCCCAGGTGGCCGAGTCCGCCCAGAAGCGGGCGATCTGCAGCAGCATCTCGGCGCCCTTGGTGTGCAGGAACTCCGCGTCACCGCTGGCCTCGCAGTACCGCCAGACGTTGTACGCGATCGCCGACCCCACATGGTGCTGGAGCCGCGAGTGGTCGGGCAGCCACCGTCCGGAGCGCGGGTTGAGGTGCAGTTTCTGCGTCTCCTCACGCCCGTCGCTGCCGCTCTGCCACGGGTACAGCGCGCCGCGCCGCCCGACCGCGCGGGCCGCGGTACGGGCCTGCTCCAGACGGCGGTGGCGATAGCGGAGCAGGGCGCGGGACACCTCCGGGAAGTGCAGGTTGAGGTACGGCAGCACGAACAGTTCGTCCCAGAAGACGTGGCCGCGGTAGGCCTCGCCGTGCAGCCCGCGGGCCGGGACGCCGACGTCGAGGTCGGCCGTGTGCGGGGAGAGGGTCTGCAGGACGTGGAAGAGGTGCAGCCGCAGGATGTCGCCCGCCTCCCCGCGGACGTCGAGCTCGGCCCGTCGCCACAGCTGGTCCCAGGCCGTGAGATGAGTGTCGAGCAGCTCCTCGAACGCGGGCGCGGCGCCCACCCGCTCGATCGCGGCGTCCAGGGGGTCACTGATCGCGGGGTCGCGTGAGGTGTGCAGGGCGATGGTCTTGTCGACGGTGGCCGCGGTGCCGGGGGTCAGGTGCAGGCGCACGCGCTGAATGGCGTGCGGGGGTGCGTGCCCGGCCAGGACCGGGGCGTCGGCGGTCAGCCTGGCCGCCATCCCGATCCGGATGTCGGAGGTACGTGTCCGGCAGCGCAGCCACACCGTGTCCGGGGCGGCGGAACCGGTGTGCACGTGGGTCAGGTGGTGTCCGTCCAGGTCGCGGTAGCGCGGCACCCCGGCGTTGGTGACGCCGCCGTCGAGCGTGGCCTCGACCTCGACCTCGCCGGAGAACCCTTCGGCGGTGAACTCGGTGCGTAGGGCCGCCAGATGGGGGTCGGCCATGTGCACGAGACGCTGCTGGCGCACCGACAGCACCCGATCCCCGCCGAGCGCGTACCGCGTGCGACGCTCAAGGAGTCCGGAGGCCAGGTGCAGCACCTGCCGGTGGTCGAGGACCTGCGCGGTATCGGGGGTCAGCCAGTGCTCCCCGGCGAGCCGGAACCGGAGCGGCAGCCAGTTCGGGAGGTTGACCATGTCCTCGTTCTCCACGCGGTGTCCCGCGACGTCCGAGGTGAGCCTGTTGTAGCAGCCGGCCGCGTAGGTGCCCGGGTAGTGCACGTCGTCCGCGGCGCATTCGGGCAGCACCCCGCGGGTGGCGAAGTAGCCGTTGCCGAGCGTGCACAGCGACTCCCGCAGCCGCTCGTCCGCGGGCTCGTAGCCCTCGTACTCCCAGAACCAGCCCGTCACGTCGGTGCTCCTCCCCCGACCAGTTCTCCGAGGTCCCGTACGACGATGTCGGCGCCGTGCCGCCGCAGCGCCTCTGCGGTGTCCGGACCGGCGGTGCGGTCCACGCCGACGACGAGGGCGAACCCTCCGCTCCGGCCCGCCTCCACACCTGCCAGCGCGTCCTCGACGACGGCGGCGCGGTCGGCGCCGACGCCGAGCCGTCCGACGGCTTCCAGGAAGAGGTCGGGCCGCGGCTTGCCCGGCAACGCCAGCCGAGCAGCCTCACCACCGTCGACCAGCACCTCGAACAGGTCCAGGACCCCGGCGCGCGTGAGGAGCTCACCGGCGTGGCGGGACGCGGAGGCCGCGGCCAGCGGCACCCCTGCCCGGCGCAGGGCCTGCACCAGCCGGACCGTCCCCGGATAGGCGTCGACGCCGTGCGCGCGCAGCCGCTCGGTGAACAGTCGCTCCTTCTCCGCGGCGACGGCCCGCACCGTCTCGGCCGACGGATCGAGGCCGCGCGAGGCGAGGAAGGCGGCGGCCCCGTCCGAACGGGACTTGCCGTCCACGTACCGCAGGTAGTCGTCCCGGGTGTCGAACGGGCGTCGCTGCCCGGGATCGTCGGGCGGATGTTCGCCCAGGAAGGCGTCGAAGGCGGTCTTCCAGGCGGCGGCGTGCACACGCGCCGAGTCGGTGATCACTCCGTCGGTGTCGAAGACGACGGCCCGTACGTCCCGCAGTACGGGTGCGAGCGCGTCGCGGGACTGTACGGGCATGAGTACTCCCCTGTGAGCGAGTCACCGGTCGGTCCTGATCACACGTTCGGCCAGTCGACCACACCTGTCGCGAACGATCGCCGGCGGACACGGCTGGTGGCACGGCAGCATGTGGGCCACCCGGCCGAGCAGGAGTCCGGAGTGTCCCTGCCCGCGCCGGGCCGGACACCCACGACCAGGTGCGGCTCCACCTGTCCCACCGCCTTTCGCCGGGCCGCAGGGGTGTGCGGGGCTTCATCGCCACTTTCGCACCGTCGGCGGGGTGACGGGAGAGGCCGTTCGGCCCTTGCGCCCTGGTCACCGGTCACCGGTCACCGGTCCTGAGGACGTCGGAACACCGGCGGGCCGGGGTGATGACTAGGGCGTGTTTCGGAAGTGCCTTCTGCTCTGCGACGTTCGGCACGCTCCCCCACTCTCGGCTCCGCTCGAGCGGGAGGGACCCCCACCGCCGCGCCGGACGAAAGGCCAAGTACGCCCAGTACGAGGCCTTTCGTCCGGCGCGCCGAGAGCACGCACCGGACGCCGCAGAGCCGCCCTTCGGGCGACGAAGGGACTTCCGAAGCACGCCCTAGAAGCCGCGGAGTCCGAGGGCTCCTGGGAGAGGATCTCCGAAACCTCCGCCGCAGCTCGGTCGATCCACCAGACCTGCCGTTGTTTCCCAAGGGAGAAGAGGCGGCGGGCATGGCGAACAGCGCGCTTCTGGTGATGGACGTCCAACGGGACGTCGTGGCGATCGCCGATGACGGTTCCGGATATCTGCCGCGCCTGCGCAGGGCGATCGACGGTGCCCGGGCCGCCGGTATCACCGTGATCTACGTGGTGCTCGGGTTACGGCCCGGCGATCCAGAAATCAGCCCCCGCAACAGGGTGATGACCAACGTCATGCGGGCCGGCCTGTTCCGCGAGGGGGCCCCTGGCACCGAGATCCATGACGACGTCGCGCCCCAGCAGGGCGACGTCGTGGTGACCAAGAGGCGGGGGAGCGCCTTCTCGGGCAGCGACCTCGACCTGGTACTCAGGGCTCGCGACATCGACAGCCTTGTCCTCACCGGCATCGCCACCAGCGCTGTAGTGCTGTCCACCCTGTGGCACGCCATCGACCTGGACTTCGGCCTCACCGTCCTGGCGGATGCCTGCCTCGACACCGATCCCGAGGTGCACACGATGCTCACCGAAAAGCTGTTCCCGCAGTGGGCGGATGTCGTCGCCGTCGAGGACTGGCTCCAAGCCATCGCACCGCGATAGCGGGAGGCCCTCCGGCCACCGAAACTCTCGTTCGAGGCGATGCCGTCGCCCTCGACCCACAGCAGGGCCCCGTCGGCGTCACCGACCGCGAAGACGTGCCCGTCGTCCTCGGCACCGGCACCGGCACCGGCACCGGCACCGGCACCCAGCAACTCCCGGAACAGGGGCAGCACCGCGGTCGGCGGATGCGTGCGCCGGTGCGCGTCGCGCGTCGCGCGGCGCGGCAGCCGAGACTGCGGGGGCGGGTTGTTCACGGCGTCGGGCCCGGCCACGGCCCGACGCCCGGGCGAGCGGGTCAGCCGTGCGGTACGACGGCGACGGGGCAGCCGACGTGGTGCAGCACCGCGTGCGTGACGGGCCCGGTGTGCGGGCCGAGGCGGCCCGCCCGGGTCCGGCGGCCCACGACGAGGAGGGAGGCTCCGGCCGACGCGCGCACCAGTGCGGTGGCCGCCCGTTCCTCGGAGACGGTCTCGGTCACGGCGACGCCGGGGAACTTCTCGCACCAGGGGCGCAGCGTCGCGACGACGGCGTGTTCTCGCGCCGCGAGCAGTTCGGGTCCGGCCGGGGCCACGGGCAGTCCGGGTCCGGGCTCCATGTCCGCACCGAGGCCGGCGCCGCCGGTCCGCGTGGCGCTGAAGGCGTGGACCACGTGCAGGGCCGCGCCGTAACGCCGGGCGGCCTCGAAGGCGAACTCGATCAGCTCGTCGCAGGGACGCCGGGTGTCCAGCCCGAGGACGACATCGCGGAACGGGGTCTCGGGGATCTCGTCCGGGGAGACACCGTCGGACGCCGGGAAGTGTTCGTCGGCGGAGGTCTCGCGCGCCCGGACGAGCACCACGGGACGCGGGGACCTGGCGACCAGCCGCTGCGACACCGAGCCGAGTATGAACCCCGCGACACCACTCAACCCGCTGGAGCCCAGCACCAGTACCTCCGACTCCGCCGCCCCGGTGAGCAGGGCGTCGACAGCGGAGTCGGACACCAGCTGCTCCACGATCCGCAGTCCCGGGTGCGCGGCACGCACACTCGTGACCGCCTGGTCCAGGGTCCGCTCGGCCCAGTCGCGCTGGCTCACGTCGATCGGTACGGAGGGGGCCGGGTTCGGGTACCACGTCCAGGCGTGCACCATCCTCAACGAGACGCCGCGGCGCAGGGCTTCCCTGGCCGCCCAGTGTGCGGCCGCGAGACTCGCGGGAGACCCGTCGACTCCCGCAGTGATGTGCCGAAGCATGCTGCGCACCTCCTCCGTCCAAGCCTGTTCGTTCTTCCGCTCCAGCGTCGTGCGTGGCCGGCTTCGCGCTAAGGGGCCGTACAGGCCCTTCCCGGGGGCCCTTCGGCCCAACTCCCTTTGTGTGAAGGGCTCACGCGGCCCGCAGCCGGGACCCGCCCGGGACTCTCGCCGGTTCAGTGCCGGACCAGCACCCCGGCGATCGGGTCGACGGGGCGCTTGGAATGGACCGGCGCACGGTATTCCTTGGTCCCGAGCCCGCGGGCGGGCCGCGTCGGCAGTGCGGTCGGTGGCTCATGGTGCGCGTGGCGGCCCCGCCGGCGCGGCGCGAGCGCGTCGAACAGCGCGGTGAGAACGAAGGTCCCGCCCATCGCCGCGAACAGCAGGAGCGCGAACCGCTTCCGGTGGTCCGGTGTGAGAGTCGTACGCACGGTCCTCGTCCCTCCTCGGGTGGGCATCTTCCTCTGCCGCTCCCAGTCAACTTCGATGCGCCTCGGCCCGCATGAGCCATGAGTCCCGAACGAAGGGCCGCAGTGCCCCTGCCTCTGGCCCCTGCCCCTGGCCTCGTCCGCGGTCCCGCAGCCGCAGCCGCAGCCGAGCGCAGATGCCACGCCGCCCTCGGCAGCCGGACCCTGCGGGCACGTGCCCTCACCTGGCACAACGCACGAGGAGACATCCCCGGAACGGTGTGCGCGGCGGGCGGGACGCGCCTGGGCCGACCGGTCCCGCGGGAGACCCGATCAGCCCCGGTCGGCGGGCCGCCCTGCCCGGCGCCCGGCCCCGACGAGCCGGCATGCGCCGGACGGCTGCCCCGACGCCTCGTACCGCGCCCCGAAGCCGCGATGACCAGCGGAAAGGTCCGTTCGGCCCAGGGCGGGGGCCGTATCGGCCCCCGCCGGTGCCGGTGCCGCGCGGGGATACTGGTAGTGGTCGGCCGCACAGGCACCAGCGGGAAACCGATCCCGGGAGGTGTTCGCCGTGCTTCGCCCTGTGGTCGTGGGACTGGACGGTTCGTCCGAGAGCCTCGCCGCCGCCGAGTGGGCGGCCCGGGAGGCGCTGAGGCGCGACCTGCCACTGCGTCTGGTGCACGCGTGGCCGGGCGGTGTGACACCCGCCGGGTCGGGGCTGCCCGAGTTGGACGCACCGCGTCTCTGGGCGCTGCGGATTCTGCGCGATGCCATGAACCGGCTCGACGAGCGCTACCCACGGGTCCGTCTGAGCGCCGATCAGGTCTCCCGGCCCGCGGCCGAAGCTCTCGTCACGGCGGGCGACGAGGGCGAGCTGCTGGTTCTGGGCAGCCGGGCGTTCAGCGGCTTCGGCGGCTTCATGGCCGGTTCGGTGGCGCTGGCGGCGGTGGCCCGCGTGTCACGCCCCGTCGTGCTCGTACGGGCCGACCGGACCGTCGAGGACGAGCACGTGCCGGACGAGGACGGCCACCGCTCCGCCCTCACGCCGTACCGCGCCGTCGTCGTCGGCGTGGATCCCACGACTCCGTGCGAGGAGTTACTCGCCTTCGCCTTCGAGAGTGCGACGCTACGCTCGGCTCCGCTGCGGGTGGTGCACGCGTGGCAGCTGCCGTACATGCCCAGCGCGCTGGAGGCCAAGGCCTGGAAGGCGGTACGCGGATCCGCCGAGCGCGCTCTGGTCGCCGTACTCGCACCGTGGAAGGAGAAGTACCCCGCGGTGGAGGTCCGCGAGCTGGTCGAGGAAGGACGTCCGGCGCAACAGCTGCTGGAGGCGACACGCGATGCCGGTCTCCTCGCCGTCGGCCGCAGGATCCGTCCCCAGAAGCTCGGCGCACACACCGGGCCGATCGCGCACGCGGTGATCCACCACGCCCGTTGCCCGGTCGCGATCGTGCCGCACACGTGAGTCCACCACGGCGGCTCAGCCGCCACCCCACGCAGCGGCACGGCCGGCATCCGCACGCGTCTCGCGCCGAGAACCTCGGCGGCATGGTCGCCGCAGCTGTTCGGAGATCTCCGCCCGTGGCACGACGGGGGCCCGGATCCGGCGTGCCACAGACGGAAGCCCGGAGACGGGAGCCCGGAGACGGAAGTCCGCAGACGGAAGCCCGGCCCGGTCGGCGGCGAGCTTCTCGCGTTCACCACCGTTTCGCGGACCACATGCGCCACCGAGAGATCTGCGGTACTCCTCGACGGAGAAGCGCCGTGCTCGGCGCGCCGACGGACGGGGACGGCGGCAGTCCGATCGTCGGCAACACTCACCCGTCCTTCCAGCTCTTACGACAGGGAGGCAGTCGTCATGGAAAGAGCCCTCACCGTCGGCCTCGACGGCTCGCCCGAGAGCCTCGCCGCCGCCCACTGGGCCGCCGACGAGGCCGAGCGACGCAGACTCACCCTGCGCCTGCTGCACGCCTGGCCCCTGCTGGTGCCGGAACCGACCCACGTCCCCTCGGAACTGGACCAGAACTACTGGGCGAAACGGCTCGTGCACAACGCTCAGACAGAACTCCAGGCACACCACCCGGGCCTCACCGTCGTCGGAAACCTCGTCGCCGACGACGCCGAGGACGCACTGCTCCAGGCCGGGTCCGACTCCGAGATGCTCGTACTCGGCTCACGGGGCCTGACTCCCGTGGAGAGCTACTTCATGGGCGACATCAGCATGATCGTCGTGGCACGCACCGAGCGGCCCGTGGTCCTGGTGCGCGCGGACAAGCCGGCAGAAGGATCCTCGGCACCCGAGCCAGGTGCGGCAGGGGGTGTGGTCGTGGGACTGAAGCTGCGCGCCCCGTGCGAGGACCTGCTCGAATTCGCCTTCACCACCGCCGCGGCCCGAGACGTGCCCCTCCGCGCCGTCCACGGCCGCAGCACGCCACTCCACGCCTACACCCCCTGGGGCGTGGACCACACCCTGACCCAGGAGATCGTCCAGGACGCGCGGAATCACGTGAACCAGGCCCTCCGCCCCTGGCGCGAGAAGTTCCCGGGCGTGGACGTGTCCGACACCATCCGGCTCGAAAGCCCCGCCAAGGCCGTCGTGGAGGCCGCCGAGGGCGCAGACCTGCTGGTCGTCGGCCGGCACAAACACCACCCCGACCTGGGGCCCCGCCTGGGCCCCGTGGCCCAGGCCGCCGTCCACCACGCGCGCTGCCCGGTCGCCGTCGTCCCCCATGACTGAGCCCAGCCCTCACGGAGAGCCGGTGGGATCGGTTCAGCGGTCCGACGCCTCCGTACTCCGCAGCGGCGCCGCTCACGGGGCTCCGCCGCTGCCGCGTGCGGAGGTGCGCGAGACCCACACCGCCGTGGTCCTCTTCATCGGGGAACGCGCCTACAAGCTCAAGAAGCCGGTCGACCTCACGTTCCTGGACTACACCACGGTCACCGCCCGTCGGGCCGCGTGCGAGCGGGAAGTCGTCCTCAACCGCCGCTTCTCCCCCGACGTCTATCTCGGCGTCGGTGAATTCCACAGCCCGGACACGGACGCGCCCGAGCCCGTCGTCGTCATGCGCCGCATGCCCGACGAGCGCCGCCTCTCCCGACTCGTGCGGGAGGGCGCGGACATCGACGACGCCCTGCGCGCCGTCGCCCGGCTGCTCGCCGCCCACCACGCGAACGCGCCCCGCAGCCGGGAGGTGGACGAGCAGGCGACCCGCGACGCGCTGGCCTCACGCTGGGAGGCGAGCTTCGCCCAGGTCCGCGCACTCTCCGACGACGGCACCGCGCCCGACGGCGTGTCGGAGACCGAGCGCCTGGTGCGCCGCTATCTCGCCGGCCGCGAACCCCTGTTCGACACGCGGATCGAGGAGGGGAGAGCGGTCGACGGCCACGGGGACCTGCTCGCCGAGGACATCTTCTGCCTCGACGACGGCCCGCGCGTCCTGGACTGTCTGGAGTTCGACGACAGCCTCCGCCACGTCGACGGCCTCGACGATGCCGCCTTCCTGGCCATGGACCTGGAACAGCTCGGCGTACCGGAGGCCGCGGCGTACTTCCTCGCCGAGTACGGCGAGTACTCCGGCGACCCGGCACCGCCCTCCCTACGGCACCACTACGTCGCCTACCGCGCCTTCGTCCGTGCCAAGGTCTCGCTGATCCAGGCCCACCAGGGTGCCCCGGGTGCGGAGGCGGCGTCACACCGACTCATCACGACCGCCCTGCGGCACCTGCGCGCCTCCACCGTCGGCCTGACCCTCGTCGGCGGCCTCCCCGGCAGCGGGAAGTCGACGCTCTCCGGCGCCCTCGCCGACCGCCTCGGCGTCACACTGCTCAGCAGCGACCGCCTCCGCAAGGAACTGGCCGGCATCCCGGCCGAACAGTCGGCCTCCGCCGCCTACGGCGAGGGCCTGTACTCACCCGCATGGACCAACCAGACCTACGCGGCCCTGCTCGACCGCGCGTCCGTCCTGCTGTCCCGCGGCGAGTCCGTCGTCCTGGACGCCTCCTGGTCCGACCCGGAACAGCGTGCAGCCGCCCTGCGCATGGCCGAACGTACCCACGCCGACCTGGTGGCCCTGCACTGCCGGGTTCCGGGCGAGACCACGGCCGCCCGTCTCGCCACCCGCGCCCCCGGCGCATCCGACGCCGACCTCGACGTGGCCACCGCCATGGCGGCCACGGAGCCGCCATGGCCGCAGGCCGTCGCGGTCGACACGAGCGGCTCCCTGGAGGCAGCGGTCGTCCAGGCCCTGGCGGCCATCCGCCCGCACGCCGCTGAACAGGCCCCGGTCTTCCGCCGCCCCTACATGGAGCCGGACTAGACGCGTGCGTGCCGAACGGCCCGGTCGGCCGCGGCCAGGCTTCCGTCCGAGCCGTCCTGTCATACGTTCGGCACCACGAGGACAGGGCAGTGCGCCCGGTGCAGCAGAGTGTGGAGGGTGTGGGCGACCGGCCCGAGGCGTGCGCCGAGCATGGTCGCACGGTGGTGGGCACCGATGACGACCACGGCGGCCTCGCGGGTCGTCTCCAGCAGGACGGCCGCGGGAGCGGCGCGGACCGTGCGGGTCTCCACCTCGACGGCGGGGTACCGGTCCCGCAGTCGCGTGAGGGCGTAGCGCGGTACGGGCCCCTCGGCTCTGGCGTCCTGGGTGAGCAGTTCCTGTCCCGGGCTACGGGCCGGTATGAGCGAGGGCAGTTCGGGGGTGTGGTGCCGATGAGTCCGGGAATGCAGGACGCGCAGCCTCGCACCACGCCGCTCGGCCTCCTGGAAGGCGTGGTCGGCCGCCTGGCCGTCGGTGTCGTCCTCCAGTCCGAGCAGCACATCCTGCCCCTGGTCACACCGGTGATCCCCGCGTACGACCAGGAGCGGGCCCCGTGCGAGCGCCGCGAGCCGCAGGCTCACCGAGCCGAACGCGGCACCGGTCAGAGCACCGAGGCCGCGTGTTCCCACGACGGTCAGCTCCGCGTCCGCGCTCTCGCGCACCAGCACCGGTACCGCTCCGCCCTCCGCGGCGACGGTCTCCACCGCGAGATCCTGATACCGCTGTCGTACGCGCGACGATGCGGAGGCCAGGACCGGTGCGGCCTCGTCGCGGTCCGCGACCGCGTACACCACGCGCAGGGCGGTGCCACGGCGGACGGCCTCCGCCGCGGCCCAGTCCAATGCCCGTACGGAGACCAGGGAGCCGTCCACTCCGACGACTGTGTGGTGGAGAGTCATGGCCGTGCTTCCCCTCTGTCGGCGACCGTCCGATGGAGGCGTCCGGCCCGAGGGCCCCGCCTCTTCGAACGATGCTCGCCGTGCGCCGCCTCCCAGGGGCAGAAGCCGGGAGGGCCGTGGAAACGCCGAACGGCCCCTGTTCCAAGGGCCGTTCGGTCCACGCCGGGGAACCCCGGTCGGCAGGGTGGGGAAGGGATGTCCAGCCGTGGCAAGCCGGTCCACGAGCTGGGTCAGGGCCTGCTCGGCCCCCGACCTCCAGCAGGTCGGGCCGTACGGGATGGTAACTCCAGTCCGTACGATCGAAAGGGCAGTACCCTACAGTTAACTGTCCATGGAAGATAATTCTTCGGAAGATGAGTGATGGCTGACGCCGACCTGAAGCTGCTGTACCGGGAGCTGGTCTCGCTGGAGATCGAGATGTGGGACGGCATCGAGGGGCGGTTGCGGGCCGAGTACGACATGGCACTGACCTCGTTCGAGGTGCTGCACCTGCTGCTGCGGCGGCCCGGGCGGCGGATCCAGGACATCGCGGAGGAGTTCTCGATCACGGTGGGTGGCACGAGCAAGGTGGTCGATCGTCTGGAGGCGGCGGGCCTGTGTGGGCGGCGGGCCAATCCGGACGACCGCCGTTCCTCGATCGTCGAGCTGACGCCCGAGGGGCGGAAGCTGGTGGACGGGGCACTGAAGGTCTTCGAGGAAGAGCTGGAACTGCGGATCGGGTCGGTGATTCCCGAGCAGTCCGTACGCGAGGTGACGGCGGTCCTCAGCACACTGCGGGCAGCCGGACGCGCCCTGGACGCGGAGCGGAAGGCCGCCGCACGGACGCCGGCGCCGGCTGTGCGGGGGCGGAAGCAGCCCGGCCGGCCGGCCTCGTGAGCGGCGTCGGCTCCGCAGTGCGCGTAAGTTGATCAGCCGGGGCCGGACGGACACAACTCCCGGCCCCGGCCCGTCAGTCCACGACTCGGTCGGCGATGCCGGCGAAGGCGATGACCTTGTCGATGCGCCCCCGGACGAGGAGGTTGCCGGGGCCGCCGTTGCGTGCGGCGTACTCCTCCGTGCGGTCGTCGCCCATGTATCGGGCGCCGAGGAGGCCGCCCCAGCGCACCATGTCGTCCGCGTCCTCGGAGACCGTCGCGCGGCCCTGGAGGAGAACGAACGCGTACGGGGGCCGGTCCTCGTCGACGCAGAGGGCGAACCGTCCGTCGCGGGCGAGGTTGCGGCCCTTGACCCCGTCCTTCTCGGTGGTGAGCACGATGTCGTCGCCGTCGAGGAGGAACCAGACCGGTGTCACATGGGGGCTGCCGCCGGCGCGGACGGTGGACAGCTTGCCGGTGCGGGTGCCGTGCGTGACGAACGCCCGCCACTGCCGCTCGGTCATCTTCCGCATGGGGGCGCCTTTCGTGTGCGTACGGATCGGCTCGTGGGTGCCCGAGGCCGAGTTCGACGGCCTCGGGCACCGCGGGTTCTAGCCCCAGAAGGCGTCTTCGGCGGCCGGGTCGGAGGAGAAGAGCCACATCTCGGTGATCCTGCCGTTCTCGATGCGCAGGACATCGACGCCGTCCATGCTCATCGACGCGTCGCCGTGGCGGCCGGTGAAGTGGATGGTGGCGGCGACCAGGTCGCCGTTGCCCATGAGGGTGTCGATCTTGTCGATGGCGAAGGAGCCCTGACTGGCCTCCATCATGCCGCCGAGCATCTGGAAGACGGCGGCCTGGCCCTTGTGGTCACCGGAGAACCGGTTGGCACCGGGCTGGTGCCAGACGATGTCGGCGTCGAGGAGTTGGCCGAGAGCGGCCATGTCTCCGGTCTGGACGGCCTGGAAGTAGGTGCGGGCGATGTCGATGTTCGCGCTGGTCATGTCGTGTGCTCCTTGGGTTGGGGTTCTTGGGGTTCTTGGGGGTTCTTGGGGGTTCGTGGGCGAGGGTGGGTGGCTATCGGCGAAGTCGAGGCGGTCGGCGAGTCCGGCTTCGGTGGCGGCCCGCGCGGGCAGGTCAGGGGGCGGGTGTGGAGAAGACGCCGAAGTGATTGCCCGCCGTGTCCCGCAGCCGGGCGAAGCTGAAGCCGGCGGCGTCGGAGACCGGCCCCATGAGCACCTTGGCGCCCAGTTCGCCGGCGCGCTCGACGGTCGCCGCGATGTCCTGGACGAGGACGTAGAAGATCGCGTAGTCGGGGAACTTGCCCTCCGACTCCCACACGCCGCCCGCCGGCTGCTCGGCACCGGGCGGCATCACCGAGTGATAGGTGACGCCCGGGGTGTCGGTGTTGAGGACATAGCTCCAGTCGAAGAGCTCCCCGTAGAACTCCTTGACCTTCTCCGGCTGGTCGGTGCCGAACTCGAACCAGGCGACCGAGTTGAAGGCGGGAACGGTCATGACACTCACTCCTCGACGGTCCCATAGCGGGACAAAGGAAACCCTTCACGGCGGGCTCGATCCGGAGGGCGATGGCCGCACTCCACCGGCATGGCTCACAGGGCCTGCCTGCTGGAGCAGGCAGCCAAGGCCCCGGATCGGCCGCCCGGCAAGCTAACCATTTAGATTCCATGGAATCAACTTCCAAGGATTATTGTTCTAGGTCATACAGGCTGCAGGCTGCAGGTTGCTGAGAGGAAGCCCGTCATGGAACCGGTCGAGATCGAGGCGAAGACCTTGATCCAGAAGTCGAAGACCCCGTCGAACGACTACGTGATCAACCCCTACACCGGCTGTGTTCTGGGCTGCGCGTACTGCTTCGCCTCTTTCGCGGGACGGCAGTTCGGCCGGTCGGCCAAGGAGTGGGGCGATTATCTGTACGTGAAGAGGAACGCCGTCGACCTGGCCCGCAAGGAGCTGGCCAGGATGCCCGAGCACAAGCGCCACGGCACGATGCTGCTCAGCTCGGTCACCGACCCCTACCAGGGCCACGAGACGCGGTACCGGCTCACCCGGGGCATCCTGGGCGAGCTGGAGGCGGTCGAGTACCCGGGCCTGGTCCGCGTCCTGACCAAGTCGCCCGTCGTCACCCGCGACATCGACCTGCTCACCAGCCTGCCCCGGGCGGAGGTCGGCATGACCGTGACCACCGCGGACGACAAGGTCAGCCGCTGGCTGGAGGTGCGCGCCCCGCTCGCCTCCCGCCGCCTGCGCACCCTCGCGGAACTACGTGAGGCCGGCATCCCCACCTTCGCCTTCGTCGGCCCGCTCCTGCCCCACTTCGCCACCCGGCCGGAACTCCTGGACCACCTCTTCGGGCAGCTCGTCGAAGCCGGCGTCACCGAGGTGTTCATGGAGCACATCAACCTCAAGCGGTACATCCGCGAGCGCATGGACCAGGTCCTCGCCGACGAACCCGACGAGGTGCGCGAGGCGTACGTACAGGCCCGCACCCAGGAACACCGCGAACAGCTCGACGCGATCGTGGCCGGCCTGCTGGCCGAGCACGGGCTGCGACTGCGCTTCGACGAGGTCGTCCACCACGACGACAACGACGCCCTGCGGCAGAGGCTGGCGGGCTCGGCCTGAGCGGCGTCGCACCAGCGGGAATGTCAGGTGACGGCGTCGGGCTCGGGACCGGGGACCGCCTCGAGCGCCCTGACGTCACCGGTGTGGTCTCCGTCGGCCAGTACCCCGCGATCACCGGGCCGGACCTGGCCGAGGCGTTCGGCACCCGGCTCGGCCGGGACGTCGTCTTCGGACCGATCACCCCAAAGGAGATGCGCGCCTCGATCGCACGCCTGATCGGGGAGGGCGCGGCCGCTGACATCGCGGGGGCCTACCGGGCGATGAGCACCATGCCGGGCCGTTCGATCGCGCCGGAGGCCTCCGCCCAGAAGCTGCTGGGCGTCACTCCCCCGGACCACGGATCGGAGGCTGGCCGACATCGGCGTCTGACCGTCGTCACCGCCGGCTTCGACCGGGTTTGACAGGCAGCACGTGGCAAGTCGCCCAGCCCTGCGAGCGGCCTGCCACGAGGTGACGGACACCGGCCGCGACACGAGAGGTGAGGGTGTGCGGCAGGGCACTGTGGCGGGCGGCGCGCGCCCGTCACGTGCGCGCTGTCGTCCCGAAGGGGAGAGGTTCGCCGGAGCGCAGGTGTTCCCTCAGCCACTGCTCGGTGTTGCTCACGTGGAGCAGCGCGGCGGCCTGGCTGAGGGCGGCGTCACGGGTGGACAGCGCGTTGAAGATCGCCTCGTGCTCGGCGAGCGTGCGGCCCGCGGCCTTGTCGTCGACCAGACCGCGCCAGATGCGGGCACGCAGGGTGCGACCGGAGATGCCCTCCAGGAGGGTGAGGAGGGTCTCGTTGCCCGTGGCCGAGATGACCGCACGGTGGAAGGCGGCGTCGTGGGCGTTGAGCTGTTCGACATCGTCTCGGGCCTCGCGCATGGCATCCAAGTGCCGCTTCACTTCGGCCAGTTGGGAATCGGAGATCCGGGTGGCGGCAAGGGCCGTGGCGAGCGGTTCCAGGAGCCGCCGTACCTCCATCAGGTCCTGCAGGGCGACCGAGTCCCCCTGGAGCAGCTCCACCGCACCGCCGAGCCCCTCCAGCAGCAGGCTCGGCTGGAGGCTGGTCACGTAAGTGCCGTCGCCCCGCCTGACCTCCAGGACCCGTGCGACGGCCAGCGCCTTGACCGCTTCGCGGGCGAGGTTGCGGGACAGGCCCAGCTGCGCGGCCAGGTCCGGCTCCGGCGGGAGCTTCGACCCCGGAGGCAGGGCGCCGGTCCGGATCAGCTCACGGATCTCATCGATGGCCTTGTCCGTCAGAGACACCGCTCATCCCTCCCTCCACCGTGCACTTGCCGATCATGGAGTTCCACGTGTCGTCCGACCTGTTCCGGAGTCCGTATGCCGAGGGTGACGTTGATGATACGGGGATGCGTGTGCGGGAACGCGATCACGGCGGCGGGCAGAGTGATCCCGTGCCTGCGCCGCGCGGACCTCGGCGATCGCCGAGCTCGGGCGACCGGAGTCGGCGGGGCGTCCTGGTAGTCGTCCCTCATGCTCTCGGCGGGCCGGTCGCGGGAGAGCAGTCCCGAGTTGCAGACACCCACCGCCACCACGCTCCTGCCCGGCGTAGGCAGGCGGCGGCACCATCACGTGGGACCCCATGGAGACACCGTGAACGACAACCACCCGGCCGGCCATGGGCCCACTCGCGCGGTCACCGTCGCCGACGTCCTGGCCCTTCCCGTCCTGGCCGCCGGACAGCCCCAGGTCGTCACCGGTGTGCCCCACCTGGACCGGCCGGTCGGGTGGGTCCACATCACCGAACTGACCGACCCCGCGTCCTTCCTCAAGGGCGGCGAACTCGTCCTGACCACCGGAATGCCGCTCCCGGACGACGTGGCCGGCGTGCGCCGGTACGTCGACGAACTCGCCGACGTCGGGGCCGCGGCGCTGGTCATCGAACTCGTACGCCGCTATCACCGCCCGCCGGACGCACTCGTCGACGCCTGCCGCCTGCGGGGCCTTCCCCTCGTCACGCTCGCCAAGGACGTCAACTTCCTGGAGGTCACCCAGGTCGTGCACGCGCTCCTGCTCGGCAACCAGGCGGACGCGATGCGCCGCACCCAGCGCATCCACGAGACGTTCACCGCCCTGACCCTGCGCGGCGCCGGCCCGGAGGACGTGGTGCGCGCGGCGGCGGAGATGTGCGGCCGCACGGTCGTCCTGGAGAACCTGGTGCACCAGGCACTGATCTGCGAACCGTCCGGAGGCACGGTGGAGGAGGCGCTCACCGGTTGGGAACAGCGCTCCCGAGCCACCGGGGCGGGTGATCACCCGGCGACATGCGGCCCGGCGGGCTGGCTCACCGCACCCGTCGAGTACCAGGGCGAGCGCTGGGGCCGTGTGGTCATGCTCCCGGCCCGCGCCGACGGCCCCGCCTTCGGTCCGGAGGACGTCACCGTGCTGGAGAGGACCGCGATGGCACTGACCGTCGCCCGCCTCATCGCGCACCGAACTCCACGCGGCTCTCACGGCACTCGATGTGCTGCGAGCCCACTGACGTGGAACGAGCCGCGGCCTCGGCAACGCTCCTCCCACCACCGGCGAACACGGCAACCGGACGACCGAGTCCGGCTCGACGACGGCCGGCTCGACGACGGCCGGCCCGCCATCGTCGAACGCGCCCCGTCGAACGCGCCCCGGCGGACGGGGTCGCCGGACGGGGCGGCCGTACAGCGCCGTCAGGCCAGGCCGAACCGCTCGGCGTGCACCTGCTGGTGGGGAACCTTCAGGGTGCGCAGGGCACTGAGCACGGTCGAGGTCATCGCGGGCGGGCCGCAGACGTACACGTCGCGTTCGGTGATGTCGGGAACCAGGGTACGGAGACTCTCCGGCTCGAACGGCGGGCTGCCCTCCCCCGTGCGGCCGGTGAGCAGGTGCAGCCGCCCGCCGCGGTCCGCGACCAGTGTGCGTACCTCGGCGGCCAGCACGGCGTCGTTCTCGCTGCGCACCCGATAGAGCACGACGACGTCGCCCGCCGGTTCCTCCTCCAGCAGGGCTCGAACCGGCGTGATCCCCACTCCTCCGGCGATCAGCAGTGCGCCGGGCCGCGTTCGGTGCAACGAGGTGAAGGCCCCGTACGGCCCCTCGACGAACGCGCGGCTCCCGACCGGGAGATGCCGCAGGCCGGCGCTGGCGCTGCCGACCGCCTTGGCCGTCAGGCGCAAGGTGCGGCCGTCGGGTGCCGCCGACAGCGAGAACGGATTGGCCAGCCACCAGTGTTGGTGCCCGGGGAACCGCCAGATGCAGAACTGGCCCGCCCTGGCCGGCAGCCTGTCGAGGTGGCGGCCGGTGACGTGCACCGACACCACGTCGTCCGACTCCGGCACCACCGCCACGACCTGGAATCGGTGATAGGCGTTGCGCCACAGAGGCATCACGATCCGCCCCGTGACCAGGGCACCGAACGCGAACAGCCACAGGGCCCACCAGTAGATCATCGCGGGCGCGGAGGAACTGAAGGTCGTGGTCTCCTGCAACTGGTGGACGAACGCCAGCCCCAACGCCAGGTACAGCAGCAGGTGCACGCCGTGCCACGTCTCGTACCGCAGCCGCCGCCTCACCTGTCGGGCGGAGACCGCGGCGACCACGACGACGATCGCCGCGGCGAGCATCCCGAGCAGGGAGGCCGGCACTCCGGCCAGCGCGAAGAACGTCTTCGTCGTCGACGTGTCAGAGAGCCGCGCGTAGCCCAGCACGACCAGCACGGCGTGGGTGAGCAGGGTCCACAGCAGGGTGAAGCCGACCCACCGGTGCCACACCGTCAGCCGGTCCATGCCGATACGGCGGTCGAGCCAGGGCAGCCGGGCCACCAACAGCAGTTGGAACAGCATCAGTTCGGCGGCGTGCAGGCCGAAGAACTTGGCGACCGTGAGCACCCCGTTCTTGCCGGTCCCGGCGGTGAGGAACAGGACCTCGACGATCACCAAGTTGACGATGACAAACGTCCACAGCGCCCATCGCGCCGCGACGACCGGAGGTATGGTGCGCTGCCGCACCTGTGTACTCGTCGCCTCCACCGCGTCCCCTCTTGTCCATGTGAACTACTGGCGCCCGGAGCCCGCGAGGTCGCGGGGACCCGAGCGTCCTGATCTGCGTCCTGATCTGATACGGCCCCTGGGCGGGGCAAGAATACGGAACATGGCGAGAAGTTGGCCCTACTTGGCCTCAGCTGTTCTTGTTCCGAGAACATCTGGCATCTGCTCACTCCTCGCCCGACGGCAGCCGTCCCGGCCGCCGTCGCCGGTACGCTGAGTGATTAAGGCGTTAACCACAAGCCCTCATAGGGCTGTTGGGGTGCATGGGGTACACACATGACGAGCTCGCGTGTCTGGCGGCGTCCCACGCTCGGCGCCGTGGCGGCGCGGGCGGGGGTGTCCACGGCCACGGTGTCGAACGCGCTCAACGGCACCGGGCGACTGTCCGAGGCGACCAGGCAGCGCGTGCTCGCCGCGGCGCGCGAGGTCGGTCACGCCCCGGCCAGCACGGCCCGGGCCCTGGCCCGCGGGAGCACGGGAGTGCTCGGCCTGACCATGACGACGTACGGCGACCTTCCCGTCTCGTACATGGAGATCCCCTATTACGCACAACTGGCGCTGGGCGCGATGTCGGCGGCGCACGAGCGCGGCTACATGCTCATGGTGATGCCGAGTTCCCTGTCACCGTGGATGTGGCTCAACACGCCGATGGACGGCGTCATCCACGTCGGGCCACGGGCCGACGACCCGGTGTGTTCCATCCTGCGGGAGCGGGGTATCCCGATGGTCACCGACGGCCGGCCGCCCCGGCCGCACTGGCGCGACGCGTGGGTGGACCCCGACTACGAAGCGGGCCTGCGCCTGCTGCTCGACCACCTCACGGAGGCCGGCGCCCGGCGGATCGCCCTCTCCCAGCCGCTGCACGACGACGAGTATCCGCACCTGATCGGACGCGCCTACGCCTCCTGGTGCGCCGAGCACGGCCTGCCCGCCCTCGTCGAGGAGTACGCCTCGCTGCCCGACTACTTCACGGCAGAACGGGACGCCGTCGGCCGGCTGCTCGACCGCGATCCACGGCCGGACGCCGTCATCGGCGTCTACTCCGACTCCGGTCACAACATCCTCGCCGCCGCCCGGCGCCACAGGCTCCGGGTGCCGCAGGATCTGCTGGTGACGTGCATCAGTGAGGATCCGGACTACGCGACGACGACCCCGCCCGTCACCACGCTCAGCCTCCGCCCGGACCGGGTGAGCGACGAAGCGGTCGACCTGCTGATCGCTCTGGTCAACGCACGCAGCGGAGTGGACCGGCATCGGCTCGTGCAGCCGGCCCTGACCCCTCGCCGGTCCACACGACGCCCGGTACGGCGAGGGAACGGCACCACCTGATCGCAGGGCCGCGGACCGCATCGGCGGGGCCTTGCCTCGCCCGGCCGCCTCTCCGCCTCCGCCGCGGGGCGCTCCGAGCGAGCCGGTCGGAACGGGCAGGTGTCCCTCCAGCGCGTGACCAGAGAAGTGTCGCTCCCCTACGGCCCGACTCGTGCTCGAACGACATGGGGCGCAGGTCCGCGTGGCGCGTACGAGTTCCGCGTCGAGGCCGGGGCCCGCGACGTTCGGCGCCCCCTGACGGACACGTGACCTCGCTCGATCCGACCGCCGGCCGAAGAGGGGCCGGGTCGGCGGATCTGTGTACTTGCTGTGAAGGTCGGCAACCTCCTGCCCGTCGACGGCGACTGAGGGGGGAGACCGGCTCGATCTTCCAGAACGGATGAGCAATGAAGAAGCAGCAGGCCCCACAGCACCGCCGACGCAACCTTCGGCTGGCAGTGGGTACGCCGCTGGCGGTGGCGGCCGCGGGCGTTCTCGCCTACGGCACGGTCTTCGGGACGTTCGGCGACGACGCCCGGCCCGAGGCGGCCGCGGCACCGGTTCCCGGCGACGCGATGGCCGCCGTGGCCGCGATGCAGCCGGGCTGGAACCTGGGCAACAGTCTGGACGCCATCCCGGACGAGACCTCGTGGGGCCAGCCCCGCACCACGAAGGCCCTGCTCGACAAGGTCCGCGCCCAGGGCTTCAACAGCATCCGCGTCCCTGTGACCTGGACCGACCACCAGGGAGCCGCGCCGAACCACACCGTCGATCCGGCGTACTTGAAGCGGGTCAGGCAGGTGGTCGACCAGGCGCTCGACAGCGGCTTCTACGTGATCATCGACATCCACCACGACTCCTGGCAGTGGGCCGACTCGATGTCCACCGACCACGACAAGGTGCTCGCCCGCTTCAACGCCACCTGGACCCAGATCGCCACCGCGTTCAGGAACGAGTCCGCCAAGCTGGTCTTCGAGAGCGTCAACGAGCCCCAGTTCGAGCACGCCGACGATGCCCGGAAGGCCGAGCTCCTCAACGAGCTGAACACGTCGTTCCACAGCATCGTGCGCAAGTCGGGCGGCAACAACGGCAAGCGGCTGCTCATGCTGCCCACCGAGGTCTGCACACCGGACCAGCGGCTGATGAACAACCTCGCCACCACGATCAAGTCGCTGCACGACCCGCGGCTGATCGCCACCGTGCACTACTACGGCTACTGGCCGTTCAGCGTGAACGTCGCCGGCAGAACCCGCTTCGACACCACAGTGCGGAAAGACCTCAGCCAGACCTTCAAGCGGATACACGACACCTTCGTCGCCCAGGACATCCCCGTCGTCATCGGCGAGTACGGCCTGCTCGGCTACGACCACGGCCCCGGCGCCGTGGAACGCGGCGAGATGCAGAAGTACTTCGAGGCGCTGGGCCACACCGCCCGCACCAACAAGGTCACCACCGTCCTGTGGGACAACGGCGCCTTCTTCGACCGCGGCGAGCTGCGGTGGAAGGACGCCGGGATGTACCGCCAGATCAAGTCGAGCTGGACCACGCGCTCGGCCACCGCTTCCACGGACACCGTCTTCGTGCCGAAGGCCGGCCGCGTCAAGGACCGTACACTCACCCTGAACCTGAACGGAGCCGCCTTCAAGGCGCTCAGGCACGGCACGACCAAGCTGGTCGACGGCAAGGACTACACCCTCGCCGGCAACCGGCTGACGCTGAAGGCGGCCGCGCTCACCCGGCTCGTCGGGGACCGTTCCCACGGCGTCAACGCGACGCTGCGGGCCGAGTTCTCCCGAGGCGTCCCCTGGCGGATCCAGGTGATCACCCAGGAGACCCCGGTGCAGTCGAACACGACCGGGACGACGAACTCGTTCCGGATCCCCACGCGGTTCAGGGGTGATGTGCTGGCGACGATGGAGGCCACGTACACGGACGGCGGCAACGCCGGCCCGACCAGCTGGACGCCCTACCAGCAGTTCAACACCGCGTTCGCACCGGACAAGGCCGAGAACACCATCAGCCTCACCCCCGCCTTCCTCGACGCGGTGAAGGGTGACGCACGCGTGAAGCTCACCTTCCACTTCTGGAGCGGCGCCACCACGACGTACTACGTGACCAAGTCGGGAAGCACGGTGACCGGCACGACGTCCTGAACGAAGGCCGGTGCCCGCCCGGGAGGCTCCCGGGCGGGTACCGCGCTCAGCCGCGGGAAACGGCACCGCGACGCGTTCACCGGACGTGACGCGCGATGCCGGTCGCCTTCGCCGTCAGCCACTCCAGCACCCGATTCGCCCGCCCGCTCAACTCTTCTTGATCTTCGAGGAGTTGTCGGCCAGCCAGGCGTCGAAGCTCTTGAGCGCCGGGTTGAGCTCGCGCACCTTGTCCAGATCACGGGCGCCGGTGAACTCCTGGTCGAAGTCGCCGTAGTACTGGAACATGTTGCCGAGCTCGTCAGCGGCCGGGATGTCCAGCGAGCGGAACACGTCGTAGGGCACCGACTGGAAGCGCACCGGCTCGCCGAGCACGGCCTCGAACTTCGCCGCGTACTGCGCTCCGGTCAGATGGTCGCCGGCCAGGCCGACGGTCTCGCCGATGTACCGCTCGCCGCCCTTGAAGAGGGCGAGAGCCGTACGGCCGATGTCCTCGACGTCCACTCCGGAGAGCAGCTTTCCTTCCTCGATCGGCAGGGACAGGGTCAGCACGCCGTCCTCACCGCGCTGGGGCCCGACCGCATCCAGGAAGCCCTGGAAGAAGAAGGTCGTGTTCAGGAAGGTGGTCGGCACCCCGGCCTGGCGGAAGAGTTCGTTGGCCTCGCCCTTGGCGTCGAAGTGCGGCACGTTGTATTCGTCCTGGAGGACCGGCATCCGCTCGTCGTCCAAGGGCAGCAGCTCGCGGGTGTCCTCCAGCGTCGACCAGACGACGTGCTTCAGTCCCGCGGCCTTGGCGGCCCGGACCAGGACCTCGATCTCCTCGATCTCCTTGGCCGCCGAGCCGTGCGCCCAGAAGTTGGTGACCAGAAAAGCGCCGTAGGCACCGTCGAAGGCCTTGTGCACGCTCGGCTCGTCGTAGAAGTCCGCCTGGACGACCTCGGCGCCCAGCGCGGCCAGCTCCCGGGCGGCGGGCGAATCGGGGTTCCTGGTGAGCGCGCGCACCGCGAAGCCCGAATCCGGGTCGGCGAGGATCGCCCGCGCGGCACCGCCGCCCTGGGACCCGGTTGCTCCGGTGACCGCGATGATCCTGTGGTCGCTCATGGCTGCTGCCTCTTTCCGAAGAGAACCGTAAAGTTGATGTGTCAATTAAGCGTAAGGCCGCATGGATGATACGTCAACCTTTTCGGTGAGGCTTGAGTCATGAGTGACTCCCGGGGGCCGACCCAGGCCCCGCCGCATGCCTGGCGGGACTTCAGCGCCATGCAAGCGGCGCTGTCCGGGCGCTTGAACACGTACCTGCAGGAGGACAGCCGGCCGCCCTCCGCGGACTACGCGGTCCTGGTGGCAGACGTTCCGACGCCGTACGGACCGAAGCCGGACGTGCCGCCACAGAAGCCGCCGCACCGTGCCATGCGGCCCACGTACGCGCATGGTCCGTCAACGCGGTGACCCCGGATCAGCTCACCGCGTTCGGCCAGATACGCGAAGCGGTGCCGGCCCGGGTGAACACGCCGGAGGACGACCCCTGCCTGCTGGGCCGCCAGACCTCCGCGGTAGATCCGCGTCCCCCGTCGATCTGCGGCAGGGCGACCTGCCCTTGAAGCCGAAGCGGGTGCCGGTCATCCGCCACATCGACCGATGTCCGGATGACGCGTCAACAACTCGTTACACTTACACGTATGACGGACACACCGCGCTGGCTCACCGAGTCGGAGCAGCACGCCTGGCGAAGCTTCGTACGGCTGCAGGACAAGCTCATCGGCCGGCTGGCCCGCGAGGTGCAGGCCGAGTGCGGTCTGTCGAGCGCCGACTACGGAGTGCTCGTCCACCTCGCCGAGGTACCCGAGGGCCGGCTGCGCCTCCTGGAGCTCGCCAAGGCGGTGGAATGGGAGAAGAGCCGGATGTCCCACCACATCAACCGGATGACCAAGCGCGGCCTGGTCGTCCGGGAGGAATGCGCCGATGACGCGCGCGTGGCGTTCGTCGTCGTCACTCCCGCCGGCCGTGAGGCCCTCGCGACCGCGGCTCCCCTTCACGTCGAGGGGGTCCGCCGCCTTTTCATCGACCCGCTCACCCCGGCAGAGCTCGCCATGTTCGCGCAGATCTCGAACCGCATCCTCGAAGGGCTGGAGGAGGACTGCCCGTGAGCGCGACGCGGTGACCGCCGGTCAACGGCACGACGCAGCCGGACACCTGTTCGCCTGTTCACCTCAAGACGCCCCACCGCCGTGAATCCGGCCGTCGACCCCACCACGCAACCGAGTTTCACCCTGAGCCACCGCGCACCTCCGGCACAGCCGAGCACCACCGCCCACAGAAGTTGACCCATCAACTCCTGGTCCCGTATTTTTGTAGACGCATCAACCAGGTTCCCGGCAGCGAACACCCCCCAGCCGGGCATGTGGACGGCCCGTCTCCGGCGGCACCGGTCCTTCGAGCCGCTGCCGGACGGCGTTCCCTCGATCTGGGGTCGGCCCTCAAGGAGGACTTATGACGGTCAAGGTCATCGACGTACCCGGAGCACGTCGCTACGAGGCACGGATGGACGGCGATTCCGCGGTGGCGGGCTTCGCGGAGTACATCCGCACGGCGGAACTGATCGCGTTCGTGCACACCGAGGTGGCCCCGGAACACGAAGGCAAGGGCGTGGGATCCGAGCTGGTGCGGACCTCCCTCGACGAGGCCCGCACCGCGGGACTGCGCGTGCTGGCCACCTGCCCCTTCTACGCGGGCTGGATCGAGCGCCACCCCGAGTACGCCGACCTGCTGTACCAGGCCCGGAGCCAGGTCAGGGACTGACTGGCCTAAGACGCAGTGAGAGAGGCCGCATGAGCGATCAGCCCCAGAAGAAGACGTACAAGGCGCAGGCCATCACCGTGACCTTCGAGGCGACACGCTGCCTGCACGCAGCCGAGTGCGTCAGCGGCCTGCCCGAGGTCTTCGACTCGAGCAAGCGCCCGTGGATCCGGCCGGATGCCGTCCCGGCCGACCGCCTGGCCGACGTGGTGCGCCGCTGCCCGTCGGGCGCGCTGCGGTACGAACTGGCGGATGGCGGGACGGAGACTCCCGACCGGCCCACCCGGATCACCCCGACACCGACCGGCCAACTGGTCGTGCGAGGCGAGCTGTCGCTGGACACGCCACAGGGGCAGCGCGCCGAGACCAGGGCCGTGCTGTGCGGCTGCGGGCACAGCCGACTGCGGCCGTACTGCGACCACTCGGGCGCCTGCGGCCGGTGATGCCGACGGCGACCGCCACCCACCCCCTTTCCCGGAGCGCCGTGGCGCGACAGCAGGGCTGCGAAGTCCGCGCTCAGCGCGGCAGTTCCGTCTGCAACGGCTGGGAGTTCCAGCCGGTGGAGGTGTCGTAGCGGCCCAGCTTGGTGAGCAGCAGCACCTTGGTGGCCTTGGCCACCACCAGGGTGGAGCCGCCGGCGGTGACCGAGGCGTTCACGCCGGTGACGACGACCCGGGTGACGCCCTCGTAGGTACGCCCCCTTCCCCGCGGGGTAGGTACCGCGCAGGTTCAGATAGCCGTCGCCGCCGCTGACGGTTCTGCGGTCGAGCGGAAGATCGGAGAGACCCATGGTGTGGTCCCTTGCGTATCGGCGGGGTGACCCACCCGGGCGCCGGACGGACGCACGGTCGCGTCGGCTCCGGTCCGGGACCGCTGGGTGAGCAGGGGTGGCACAAGGAGCGTGCTCGACCGACGTGAGGGACCGGTGCCGCGGTGCGGCACGGCACCGGTCCCTCACTGAACGCCGTTCGCCGGACGGTTACAGGGCGACGAGCTGCCATTCCTGGTTGGACCCGCTGGTGGTGGGCCACTGGATGACGTGGGCGCCGTCCGTGGTGGAGGCGTCCTTGACGTCGGCGCACCGTCCGTTGCCGACGTTGACGAGCCGGTAGTGGCCGCTGGTCGCGGCGACCAGCTTCCACCACTGGTTGCTGGTGCCGGCGTCGGCCGACTGGTCGAGCTGTGTTCCCTGCGCGGAACCGCTCGGGCACTCCAGGAGTTTGCCGCTGCGGACGTTGGACAGCCGGTAGGAGCCGTCGCTGTTCGGCAGCAGCTTCCACTGCTGGTTGGTACCGCCGGTGGAGGGCCACTGGATGATGACGGCGCCGTCGGCGCTGGACGCGCCGCTGACGTCCAGGAGCTTGCCGCTCTTGCGGTTCACCAGCTTGAAGGTGCCCAGGTCCGCGCTGAAGGGCCGGTCGTAGAGCTCCAGGTTGCGGATGGAGGCCCACACCCCGGTGGGCAGGCCGGTGACCGTCACCCGTACGTACCGGGCCTCGGCACTGAGCACCATGGTCTGCACCTGGCTGGTGCTGGTGGTGTCGGTACGGTCGACGAGGGTGGTCCAGGTGGTGTTGTCGGTGGAGCCCTCGATGCGGTAGCGGTAGTTGGTGGCGTCCAGCTCCCAGGCGATACGGGCGCCGGTGAGGGATTTGGTCGCCCCCAGGTCCACCTTCAGCCAGTTCCCGACGCTGCCGTTGTTCGCGCACCAGCGGGTCGCGGTGGAACCGTCGACCGCCTTCGCCGCGGTGTTGCCCTTGGATGTCTCCTGGCTGCTCGCCGTCGCCGTCCTGCCCACGGCGATGTCGGCCGGCTGCACCGTCCGGTCCAGGGTCACGCCGACGACGCTGTCCTCGGGGATACGGGTGCGGTTGATGCCGGTGACGGTCACCTTGCCGTCCGAGCTGACGGTGTACGCCAGGTCGGTGCCCGAGGCCACGTCGAAGACACGGGTCACGCTCGCGTCCCCGATGGACGGGGTGGTGAACGAGGTGCCGCTGTAGCCGGACAGCAGGTGGACGTAGAAGGTGCTGTCCTTGTACGTGTAGCCGTACTTGCCGTCGACCGGGTTCCACGGGCCGCCGCGGGTGCCGTACACGGCCTCGCCGCACGTGGTCATGAAGGAACCGATCCGGCGCACCAGGTCGGCCTGGGCGGTGGGCACCACGCCGGTGCGGTCCGGGCCGACGTTGACCAGGCAGGTGATGTTCCGTACCCAGGAGTTGACCAGGAGGTTCATGGCCGTGCCGAAGCCCATCACGCTCGTGCCGGCCTTGTAGCCCCAGGCTCCGCCGATGGTGAAGCACTTCTCCGCCACCTTGCCGGTGCGGATCGCGCCGGACGGGACAGAAGGACCCTCCTCGCTGGTGAAGTCGCCGATCCAGCCGGCGCGCAGAGTGGTGACCGCGTCCGGCTGGTGCTTGCGCACCAGGCCGGTCAGGCCCAGCGGCTTGCCGGTGGCGGCGTCGGTGTCGCTGTAGGCGGAGTCCACCGGCCACTCGTTGGAGGCGTCGCGGAACTTGCCGGGCTCCCAGAAGAAGGCCGCGTCCCGGTCGGAGCCCTGCTGGCCCAGCCAGCCACCGTCCCACCAGATGTCGTCGATCGCGCCGTACTCGGTCACCAGCTCCTTGACCTGCTGATACACCTCGTTCTTCATGATCCGCGCGTTCTCCTTGTGCGCGGGATCGGTGGTGTAACCCCAGGCGTTGTCCAGGCAGTTGGTGCCGTGGACGTCGTAGTAGCCGGGGTAGCGCCAGCTCAGGGGCGAGAAGTACAGGCCGACCTTCAACCCGGCCTCGCGCACCGCGGTCACGTACTGGCTGATGAAGTCACGCTGCAGCGGCGCCTGACCACTGTGCCAGGCATTGTCGTGGGTGGAGGGCCACAGCGCGAAGCCGTCGTGGTGGCGGGCCGTGAGCACCGTGTACTTCGCACCCATGTCCTTGGCCAGCTGCGCCCAGTCGGCGGGATCGTAGGCGCTGCCGGTGAACTGCTCGCCGGTGGCGTCGGTGACGTACTTCTTGTAGTTCTCCGGCGTGACGGCGGCGTTCTCCATGTACCACTCGCCCTTGGCCGGGCCGGAGTAGGGGCCCCAGTGGATGAACATGCCGAGCTTGGCGTCCTGCATCCACTGGATCTTCTCGTTGGACTGCTGCTCGACGCCCATGTCGATCTTGGGGATGCGCAGGGGCGGGAGCGGCAGCGGCTCACCGGTGGTGGCGGCAGCGTGGGCGGGTATCGCCAGTGTCGGGGTGATAGCGGCGGCGACCGTCATGGCAGCCATACCGGCAAGCACCCTTCGTCGAGTGAGCGGTTCTGACAACTGGATCTCTCCTCATGGTCCACAGGGCAGCACGGACCTTCTGCGGCTCAGCATCCGGCCGAACAGAGGGGATGTTCACCGACAGGTGGCGGGTGCAGGGGAGCCGCTGGGAAGCGTGCACCTCGCCCCTTTGAACATCGGATGTATTAACGGGCATGAAACCTGGATATGTCCAGAGGGAGGGCAAAATTACCAGTCGCGACGCGCCGGCTGATCAGACTGAAGCCGTCAGCGCCACATACATAGGAGGTATGGCCAGCTCCTCAGGTTGCGAGGGTCTCGCCCTCCTTCAGACCCGACTCCCGGCCCGGCCGGCCACTCCGATCCCGTCCGGATCATTGACGAAGTACGACTCGCACCTCTAGCGTCCTCCGACGGAGCCGCACACAATCCAACAATTCAGACCGTGTCGACATGGTCCGCCGTGTTCTCGCCCCGATCCGCCGGGCGTCCGCGAGCCGGCCCCCATGAGCGCCCCCGGCCCAGTCGCCCTTCGCGGACGCGGCCGTCGGGCGGCCCGCGCCCCGTGCCCCTCACCGTCGGCACCGGACCTCGTCATCCGCCCGGCCCTTCACCTCTTCCAGAAGGAAACCTGATGCTCCGACGCGCCCTCACCCTGGTGCTGACCGCCGCAGTGAGCGCTTCCGCACTGCTCATCACCGCGTTCCCCGCCCAGGCCGCCCAGGTCACCGTCACCAACGCGACGCAGTTCACCGACACCACGGGAGCCGTCGTGCACGCCCACGGCGGCGGGGTGATCAAGGTCGGCTCCTCCTACTACTGGTTCGGCGAGAACCGCAACGCCGACAACACTTTCAAGGCCGTCTCCGCCTACCGCTCGACCGACCTGAAGACGTGGGAGTTCAGGAACGACGTCCTGACCCAGTCCAGTGCCCCCGAGCTGAACGTCGCCAACATCGAGCGCCCCAAGGTCATCTTCAACAGCACCACCGGCAAGTTCGTCCTGTGGATGCACAAGGAGAACGGCAGCGACTACACCCAGTCCCGCGCCGCCGTCGCCGTCTCCGACACCGTCGACGGCGACTACACCTGGCAGGGCAGCTTCCGGCCGCCGACCGGCACCACGTCCCGGGACATGACGCTGTTCAAGGACGACAACGGCACCGCCTACCAGATCACCTCCGCGGCCGGCAACGCCGACCTGCAGATCTGGAAACTCAACGCCGACTACACCGCCTACGACAGCCTGACCGCCAACCCCTGGCCCGGCACCTTCCGGGAAGCGCCCGCACTGTTCAAGCGCAACGGCGTCTACTTCATGCTCACCTCCGGCAACAGCGGCTGGAAGCCCAATCAGCAGAAGTACGCCACCGCCAGCAGCATCGCCGGACCCTGGACCGCCATGACCGACATCGGTGACTACACCGGGTACGACTCCCAGACCACCTTCGTCCTGCCCGTCCAGGGCACCTCGGGCACCTCGTACCTCTACATGGGCGACCGGTGGGGCAACTCCATGGGCGGCACGGTCAACGACTCGCAGTACGTCTGGCTCCCGCTGACCTTCCCCACCAAGACCACCATGAACCTGCCGTGGTACCCGCAGGTCGCCATCGACACCACCGCCGGAACCGTCACCGGCGTGGGCGGCGGCCCCTACTACGACCTGGTCGCCCGGCACAGCGGCAAGTGCCTCGACATCTCCGACAACTCCGCCGCCGACAGCGCGGTCGCCGTCCAGTACACCTGCATCGGCGGCCTCAACCAGCAGTGGCGGCTGCAGGACGCCGGTGACGGCTACGTCCGCGTCCTCGCCCAGCACAGCGGCAAGTGCCTGGACGTGGCGAACAACTCCACCGCCGACGGCGCCTTCGTCAACCAGTACCGGTGCGGCACCGGCACCAACCAGCAGTTCCAGTTCCAGGACCAGGGCAACGGCTACTACCGCCTCATGGCGCGGCACAGCGGCAAGTGCCTCGACGTGAGCAACGCGTCCACCGTCAACGGTGCCCGCCTCATCCAGTGGCCCTGCGGCACCGGCACCAACCAGCAGTTCCAGCGCCGCACCGCCTAGTAGGACTCCGTTAGGTCTGTCTCGCGGTGCTGTTTGGGGGCATGGTGGGTGTGTGGATGCACATGAAGTGAACCGTGCCCGGGCGAAGTTGGCGTTGTTCGTGGCCGATGTGTTCGCGTCGGTGCCGCGCAAGGATCAGCGGGCCAAGAGTGACTGCTATCTGCGGGGACTGATGGTGGACGGTCGCCGCAAGTCCATCCAGGCCATGGCCTCGCGGCTGCCGGACGGCAACGAGCAGAACCTGCAGCAGTTCGTGAACCAGTCGACCTGGGATCCCGTGCCGGTGCGGCGGCGGATCGCGGAACGGATGGTGCCGAGAATCGGCCCGGATGCCTGGGCGGTCGACGATGTGTCGTTTCCCAAGGACGGGAAGATGTCGGTCGCTGTCGCTCGCCAGTACTGCGGGGCTTTGGGCAAGCAGGCCAACTGTCAGGTCGCGGTCAGCGTGCACGCGGTCTCCGACACCGCGTCCTGTCCGCTGCAGTGGCGCCTGTTCGTGCCCCGGGAGTGGGCGGATGATCCGGTCCGCCGACGCAGGACGGGGGTTCCTGAGGAGGTCGGGCACCGGGAGAAGTGGCGCCTGGCCCTGGACGTCTTCGACGAGCTGGCCGGGTGGGGGCTGGTGCCGCCGGCGGTGGTGGCCGACGCCGGCTACGGGCAGAACGCCGACTTCCGCGACGGGCTGGAACGTCGGAACATCGGCTACGTGGTGGCGATCCGCTCGGACGTGACCGTCCACCCGCACGATGCGGTGCCCGCTGCCCCGCCCTGGTCCGGCAACGGCCGCAAGCCTCAGCCCCGCTACCGCGACAAGCCGTCCCCGGTGGCCGCGCTCGCGGCGGACCAGGGGCGGCAGGCCTTCACCGAGGTGACCTGGCGTGAAGGCTCACGCGGGCCGATGCGCTCGCGCTTTCTGGCGCTGCGCGTGCGGCCGGCCGGTGTCCGGTCCCGCCGCCTTGCCCAGGCCGCCGCCACCGCGCAGGAGGGTTTGTGGGACGGTGTCCTGCCCGACGTCACGCTGCTGGTCGAATGGCCCGAAGGCGCCGAAGCACCCACCGATTACTGGCTGTCGAACCTGCCGGCCGACACCCCGCACGCTGAACTGGTCCGCCTGGCCAAGATCCGCTGGCGCATAGAACACGACTACCGGGAACTCAAACACGGCCTCGGCCTGGACCACTTCGAAGGACGTTCCTGGACCGGCTGGCACCACCACGTCACCCTGGTCACCGCCGCCCACGCGTTCCTCACCGAACAGCGCCTGGCCCCAAAAGCCGATACAGCGGACTCACCCTCTACCAGATCCTCGACACCATCCAGGACCTGCTGAACTGCTGGACCGGCACCTGCACCACCTGCCACCGCCCCCTGCCCAGAACATCCACCACCAGCCAGAACCCAAGAGCCAGAGCAACTTAACGGAGTCCTACTAGCACTCCAGTCCAGTTCGCTGTCACCGCCGCTCAGGGCGACCAACTCATCGGATGGGTCACGTCGTTGCCCAGTGGTGCGCGACGCGGTAGCGCGAGGCCGGTGCGTCGGCAGAGCAATGCGCCGCTGATACGGCCGAGGAGTTCACGCGAAGCCGATCCGCACAGCCGTCCGGCGTTCGGCGCGCTCGTTTCGAGACGGGTACGGAGCGTCGCCGCACACCGGAAGGCTTCCGCGCGCTCTGCCGTGGGCACCACCTCGACGCCTCGGCTGTCGGTGGCACGCGGAACTTTCTTGCCTCGTTCCGCCACGGTAGTGCCGCCCATCCCATTTGTTGACACGTCAAGCACATGGGGTAATGATTGACACGTCAACGAATTAACCGGCGTGCTCGATCGAGCTGACGGGTCGCCATCGCACCCCGCGGGTGCGAGAACCGCTCACGAAGGAGTCCGCCCATGTCTGATCTCGTCTTCGGTCTGGACACGTTCGGCGATGTGCCGGAGGACGACTCCGGCACCCTCGTTTCCGACGCGAGGGCCATCCGGCAGGTCGTCGACGAGGCCGTGCTCGCGGACGAGATCGGCGTCGACGCCATCGCCCTCGGTGAGCACCACCGCCCGGAGTACTCGATCTCCACTCCGGAGACCGTGCTCGCCGGCATCGCCACGCGCACCAGCCGTATCCGCCTCGCCTCCGGCGTGACCGTGCTGAGCTCCGACGATCCGGTCCGCGTGTTCCAGCGGTTCGCGACCGTGGACGCCCTCTCGAACGGCCGGGCCGAGGTCATCCTCGGCCGCGGCTCCTTCACCGAGTCGTTCCCCCTCTTCGGATACGACCTCAGCGACTACGACGTGCTGTTCGAGGAGAAGATCGAGCTCTTCGCCAAGCTGCTCGAGGAGAAGCCCGTCACCTGGAGCGGCACCAAGCGTGCGCCCCTCGACAACGCCGACGTCTTCCCCAAGACCGAGTCCGGACACCTCACCACCTGGGTCGGTGTCGGCGGCTCACCCCAGTCGGTCATCCGCACCGCGCGCTACGGACTTCCGCTCATGATCGCCATCATCGGCGGCAGCCCGGAACGCTTCGCGCCCTATGTCGACCTCTACCAACGAGCCACCGCGGAGTTCGGCACGACCGCCCATCCGGTCGGGATGCACTCACCGGGCTTCGTCGCCGACACGGACGAGGAAGCCCGGGAGCTGCACTGGCCCCGCTACCGGGTCATCCGTGACCGCATCGGCGCCCTGCGGGGCTGGCCACCGGTCCGCCGGGAGGAGTACGAGAACGAGATCGCACGCGGCTCCCTGTACATCGGCTCGCCCGAGACGGTCGCCCGCAAGATCGCAGGTGCCGTCACAGCCCTCGGGGTCGGCCGGTTCGACCTCATCTACACCGCGGGATCCATCCCGATCAGCGCTCGCCTGCGCGCCGTCGAGCTGTACGGCACGAAGGTGATCCCGATGGTCCGCGACATCCTCGCCGGCTGACACCGTGAACGGAGAAGAGAACGGAGAAGGCATGACCAGCGCGGACATCGCCACGGTCGGCATCCTGGGGGCGGGGAAAGTCGGCACCGTGCTCGCGCGCCTGGCCCTGGCAGCCGGCTACCGCGTGCTGGTCGCCGGATCGGGCGACCCCGCCAAGATCGCCCTCACCGTCGAAGTGCTCACGCCCGGCGCGGTCGCCGTCACCGCGACGGAGGCCGCGGCCCGGGCGGACATCGCCATCCTCGCCCTCCCGCTCGGCAAGTACCGCACCATTCCCGCCGAAGCACTGCAGGACAAACTCGTCATCGACGCGATGAACTACTGGTGGGAGGTCGACGGCGTCCGCGAGGACCTCACCGACCCACACACGTCGTCAAGCGAGATCGTGCAGGCGTTCCTGCCCGGAACGCGCGTGGTCAAGGCGTTCAACCACATGGGCTACCACGACCTTGAGGACGGCGCCCGGCCAGGGGGAACACCGGGACGCAAGGCGATCGCGATCGCCGGTGACGATCCGGGCGACCTCGCCACCACCGCGCGCCTCGTCGACGCCTTCGGCTTCGACCCCGTCATGGCAGGCCCCCTCGCCGAAGGCGTACGGCTCGAACCGGGTACCGAGCCCTTCGGGGCCAACGTCGACGCCGGGGAGTTGCGCGCGATGCTCGACCGCTTCCCGGAGTCAGAGCGCGGACGAGCCGTCATCAGTGCGAGGGCCGCTGCTTCGGCAGGCCAGGAGGGGAACACGGTTTGTTCGTCGAACAGTTCCCCTGGCTGAAAGCAGTGGTAGCGCTGACCGGTCAACCGGTGAACAGGTGCTGCCGGATCGATCGACCATGGCCCGGGCCACCTGTACGCCGCTGCCACTCACTACGAGCTGGTCAGGTCCGCTCTCAGCGTCAGCCGCGCGTACTGGGCCGGCTGTCGCGCTCGCGCGCACGCTCATCCGGCAGGGGCTGTTCCGCCCAGATCGTCTTGCCGACGGAAGTCTGACGACTGCCCCAGCGCTCGGCCAGTTGGGCGACGAGCAGCAGGCCACGTCCGCCCTCGTCGAAGACGCGGGCCCGCCGCAGGTGCGGGGCGGTGCTGCTGCCGTCGGAGACCTCGCAGATGAGTGCGTCGGCGCGGATGAGCCGCAGCTCGACGGGGCCGTTGCCGTACCGGATGGCGTTGGTGACGAGTTCGCTGACGATCAACTCGGTGGCGAACTCGAGCTCGGCCAGCCCCCAGGTGTCCAGCTGCTCGGACGCCGCCTTGCGGGCCCCGGCGACGGCCGCGGGATCCCTGGGCAGCTGCCAGGTGTGCACCTGGTCCGCGCCGAGAGTGGAGGTGCGGGCCAGGAGCAGGACGATGTCGTCGGCAGGGGGTTCGGGCAGTACCTTGCGCAGCACTTCGTCGCAGGTCTCCTCCAGGTCGGCGGCCGGGTGGCGCAGCGCTTCGCACAGCAGGTCGAGTCCGACGTCGATATCGCGGCCGGGGGTTTCGATCAGGCCGTCGGTGTAGAGGGCGAGCACGCTGCCCTCGCCCATCTCGATCCGGGCGGCCTCGAAGGGCAGTCCTCCCAGGCCGAGCGGTGGCCCCGCGGGCAGGTCCAGTACGTGTACGGTCCCGTCGGCGGTCACCAGGACGGGCGACGGGTGCCCTGCCCGTGCCAGGTCGCAGCGGCCGGTGACGGGGTCGTAGACGGCGTAGAGGCAGGTGGCCCCGACCTCTCCCGAGGTCCCCTCCGCCTGCCCTCGCGCATCCGGGCCTTCCTCCCGGTCGAGGCGGACGACCAGGTCGTCCAGCCGGGTGAGCAGCTCGTCGGGGGCGAAATCGGCGTCGGCGAGGGTCCGTACCGCGGTGCGCAGGCGGCCCATCGTGGCCGAGGCGTGCACGCCGTGGCCCACGACGTCACCGACCACCAGCGCGACCCGTCCCCCGGACAGGGCGATCACGTCGAACCAGTCTCCGCCGATCTCGTCCCCCGAACCGGCGGGGAGGTACCGGTGGGCGAGGTCCACCGCATCCGCTCCCGTCAGCCGCTCGGGCAGCAGACTGCGCTGGAGGGTGAGCGCGGTCCGGTGCTCGCGGGTGTAGCGGCGGGCGTTGTCGATGCTCACCGCCGCCCGGGCGGCTATCTCCTCGGCCAGCGTCAGATCGTCCTGGACGAAGGGATCCGCCGTACGGTGCCGCAGCAGGTGCATCACGCCCAGGGTGACGCCCCGCGCGCTCAGCGGCACCATCATCACCGAATGGATCTTCAATCGCCTGATGCTCTCGGCACGGGCCGGGGAGGCCGTCGACCACTCGCGCAGCAGCGGGTCGCCCACCGTGTGGTAGCTGCCCCGGCCGGTGATCAGCGCCCGGGCCTGGGGTGAGCCGGGAGGGCAGACGTCGGTGTCGCCCACCGGGATCACGGATTCCGGGCATCCCGGGAGCACCGACCGTTGCGCGGTCCGGCGGCAGACGACCGGTGTGGCAGGGGGTATCGGCTGCGGCTCGTGTCCCTGGACGACCGATTCCAGCAGGTCGACGGTGACGAAGTCGGCGAACCCCGTCACGGCCACCTCTGCCAGTTCCTCGGCTGTCCGGGTCACGTCCAGGGTGCTGCCGATGCGTACGCTGGCGTCGTTCAGCACCGCCAGGCGCCGCCGGGCCCAGTACTGCTCGGTGATGTCGATCACCAGCGCCGACACCCCCAGCACCGCGCCCGCCCGGTCCTTCAGCGGGGAGAGGAACAGCGACCACGCGTGATCCCGGACCTCACCGGAAGCGCGAAAAGGCTGCTCCTCACGGAAGATCGTCTCCCCGGTGCGTACGACCTGGTGCTGGAGACGGTCGATCTCGTCCAGGGGCGGGGCGGGATAGATCTCCCACAGTGTCCGCCCTCTCATCTCCTCCGGCGTCAGCCCCATCGCCTGGCTCATCACCTCGTTGCAGGTGACGAACCGCGCCTCGCTGTCGTAGATGGCCACGGGCAGCGGGAGCTGCGCGAGCGTGAGGTTCCACAGTCCCGCCGTCCCCGGATCGGTCGGCCGGGAGGAATACGTCAGCGCCGCCGGGGTGACGACCCAGTGGTTCCCGCCGTCCGCGTCCACCAGCGGCGTGCCCCGGAGCCGCACGGTGACACGGTCTCCGTGCCGGTTCCGCAGCGCCAGATCGCTCGTCCACGGCTCCCCGGCGGCCACGTGGTGCCGCATGGCGTAGGGCAGCTCCGCGGCGAGCAGGTCGGCGGCCGGCCGCCCCGTCACTTCCTCCGGCTCGTACCCGAGCAGCCGCCCGGCTCCGGCACTCCACACCATGACGGCACCGCGGGCGTCGATGACGACCGCGAAGTCGTCGGGTGCGGCTACTCCCCTTGCTCCTATGGTCGTGTCGGGCTCATCGTCCATGGGTATCCCGACCTCGTTCCTGCCGCACCCCGTCACGCCGCTGCGTCACCCACGGGGTGCTGCCTCCAGCATCTCGCCGCGGGACACTGCTCTCAACCGGCCGCAGCGGACCGGGCGGCCGACGCGTCTCGGGGACCAGCCGGGCTAGAGGGGCGTCGTCGCCGACGGCACGAAGGGCGCCCCGTGTCCCGGCACGATCAGGGCCGGGCCGAGAGCCAGGACCTTCTCCCTGGCCGCCCGCAGTTGATCGCGGTCGGGCGCGAAGGGGTCGTCGGCCGGTCCTTCGGCGGTCCACCACAGATGGGTCAGGACCACCAGGCCCTCGTCCGCCGTCACCAGGGTGCTGACGTCCTCGGCGGTGTGGCCGGGCGTCGTCATGAGCGTGATCGACGGGGAGAGCCGGTATCCGTCGGCGTTCCGGTCCTCCCAGACGTCGTCGTGGTAGATGGCCATGTGGTCGTGGAAGCGGGCTTCGGGAAACAGGGCGGCGTTCAGCGTGTGGTCCGGGTGGTGGTGGCTGAAGATCACGTCGGTGACGTCCGCGGGGGCCAGTCCGTGGGGCGCCAGCGGGTCCAGGATGAGGCGGCGGTCCGCGACCATGCCGGGATCGACGATCGCGACGGTGGCGCCGTCGACGAGCAGGGTGACGGTGCCGGCCACCCGCGTGTCGGCGTAGCCGGTGGTCAGGACGTGGAACGAGGCGGTCATGACGGGGCTCCTCCGGTGAGGCCTTGAGTGAGGGGTGTGAGGGGTGTGAGGGGTGCGAGGGGTGTGGGGCCGTGCGCGCCGGTCACCGGGGGAAGGAGCGCCCGGAAGCCGGTGATCAGGGCGCGGAGACCGACGTCGAAGGCGAGTTCGGCGCGGCGGTGGTCGGCCGGGGTGTGCGCGAGTACGGCGGTGAGGTGCGGGGCGGTTTCGCGGGTCACGTCGCGGACCATCACCGGCGGGGCTACGAGATCGAGAGCGGATCCGAGGATGAAGCTCTCCATCGCGGTGATCAGAGGCATGACCTGGCTCGCGCCGAAGCCGGCGGTCAGCAGGAGTCGGGCGACCTTCTCGTACATCGCGTGCAAGAGGGGTTCGGCGAGCGGGGCGGTGGCGAGCAGGGGCACCGCCCCGGGGTGCGCGGCGAAGGCCCTGCGGTAGGAGCGGGCCCATTCCTCCAGGGCCTGCCCCCAGGGCTGTGCCGCGTCCCAGGCGTCGGGGCTGGTCTCCCGGGCCAGCTCTTCCCGCATGAGCGAGATGATCTCGTCCCGGCCCGACACATGGTGGTAGAGCGCGGAGGGGGCGACGCCGAGCTCCCTGGCCAGGGCGGGAATGGTGAGGACGCCCTGGTCGTCGGCGAGTCTCAGCGCTGCGGCGCCGATGCGGCGGCGGTCCAGCAGAGGGGTGCGCGGCCTTGGCACGAGGGCTCCTCTTCGTATGTCCCGCCGTTCGGCAGGCGGCACGGCCGCCCGCACGACGTCACCGGAACCTTATCGAATGGCATTCAGTAAAACTCTCCGGTCCTCGCGGTGCGGATCGGCCGCGAGCGGCCGGAGGTCTGCGCGAAGCTCGGTTCACGGCGGGCGCCCTCGGGTACCGCCGTGCCGGTCACCGCGTCCCTGCTGCCCGCTCAGCCCTGTGCGGCGGACGCCTGCGCCCGGAAGACGTTGTTCGCGACAAGGGTCGCCGACTCCCCATCCCCCGCGATCCGCAACGGACCACGACTCACGTGCCGATGGGAGAACTCAAAACCAGCCACCAGGGCATGTCCGGCGGATCTCACGTCCTTGCCGAGCGCCACCAGGGAGCATGCATCATGAGCGGGTGACGACATCTGAATCTGCCGCAGCCCGGTCTCTGTCACCTGCTGACGCGGGCGCGTTGCTTGCGCTGGCTGACAGCCACCATGCCCGCACCGTACGCCCGTTGGGCAGTTCCGAGGTTGCCGGGCACGTGGTGAAGTCCTATGCGATCGAGGCGCCTGGGCGGACCGTGACGGACCGGGACGCACAGGCCGCGCTGCGGATCGCGGCCGACCACCTGTCGTCGGCTCATCTGCGGGGCTCACTCGGGCTTTCCGTGCTGCTGATGCATGCCGGTGGCGACGGTGACTACGTTCTGGTGCACACCTGGATCGAGGGGTACATGTCCGACCTCGCCTTCTTCACCGGGCCTGCCGGGGACCTCGGCCGGCTGCGGCCCGGCCGGTCGGGCCTTGCTCCCTGCGTGTGGGAAGCGGCGGTGCTGGCTCACGAGCGGGACTCGTTCAGCCGGCAGGTGCTGGATGGAGACGGCGCTCTCGAAGAGCGGCTGACCGCGTGGCGCGGCGACGTGCTGGAAGGCGAGGTTCGTTGACGGGCACCGGGGTGCCTCGGGTGCGGCATGCGCGCCCCGCCGATCTGCCGCACATCGCCCGGCTGGCGGCCGAACACGCCGCGTACGAGGGGGCGGTGCCGCCGCCTGCCGACCTGCCCCACCGGCTGGAGCCACTGCTCTTCGGTCCGGCGGCTCCGCGCCTGTGCTGCTTCGTCGCGGAGCAGGCCGACGGCGAGCTCATCGGATACGCCTCGTGCGCGCCCGAGTTGTCCACCTGGGACGGTACGGAGTACCTCCACATGGACTGCCTGTTCCTGCGAGACGGTCACCGGGGCCTGGGCGTCGGCCCGATGCTGGTGGACGCCGTGCTGGCCGAAGCACGTGCACGGGGACTCAGCCAAGTCCAGTGGCAGACTCCACCGTGGAACGAGGACGCGATCAGGTTCTATGACCGGCTGGGTGCCCGGGCGAAGGAGAAACGGCGGTACTTCCTGTCGGTCGACTGAGGTGCGGTTGTCGGCCCGTTGCCGGAGGCACGCTCTGACGGCAGCCACCGTGCCGGCCCCCTGGAGGACGTGGGCCCGCTCGATACCCCCTACGGATGTCCTCCGGCGGAGGTCGGGGCCTTGCTCGTGGGCCCGCTCGGGGATGCCTACGGCGTGCCGGGAAGCCGGACCGTGACGAGGAGACCGCCGACGGGGCGGGGGACGAGGTCGAGGGCCCCGTCGTGGGCGCGGACGATGCTGTGCACGATGGCCAGACCGAGGCCGACGCCGGCGTGCTGGTCGGTGCGTACGCGTTCCGTTCCTCGGCGGAAGGGTTCGGTGAGGGTCGGTACCAGTTCTGGTGGGAGCCGACGGCCCGTGTTCTCGACCCGCAGCACGCTCGTGCCGCCGTGCGCCTCGGTGCGGACCGTCACGGTGCTGCCGCCGGGGAGATTGTGGACGATGGCGTTCTGGACGAGGTTCGTCACCATCCGCAGCAGGAGCTCCGCCGAGCCGCTGGTGCGGGCCGCCCCGCCGGAGACCTCGAGCGTGATCCGGCGCTGTTCGGCGAGGGGAAGCAGCGTTTCGGCGGCTTCTTCGGCGATGAGGGAGCGGTCGACGCTCTCGCGGGTGAGGTTTCCTCGATCGCCGCGGCCGAGCAGCAGGAGGGCCTCGGTGAGGTCGATCGCCCGCGTGGTGACAGCGTGCAGGCGTTCGATGAGTTCGCCCGGGTCCCGCGTGGGGTCCTTGCGGGCGACGTCGAGAAGCACCCGCGAGATCGCCAGCGGGGTGCCCAGTTCGTGGGAGGCGTTCGCGGCGAACCGCTGCTGCTCGGCGACGTGCGACTCGAGCTGTTCGAGCATCGAGTCGAACGTGTCGGAGAGTTCGCGGAATTCGTCCTGGCGGCCCGTCATGCGGATCCGGTGGGAGAGCGACCCGTTTCCGGCCATCCGTGCCGCATCCGTGATCCGTGTGAGTGGTGCGAGCATCCGGCCGGCGAGGATCCATCCCCCGACGAGGCCGAACACGAGCAGGAAGACCATCGCCACGGCCGCGGCGGGGGCGAAGGTGCGGACAAGGAGGTAGCGGTTGGGCGAGATCCCGAGAAGGCCCTGGGAGTTGTCGGGTACGTAGCGCAGCAGGAACATTATGCCCGCGATACACGCAATCCCAGGACCTCTCAGGCAGCGCCGGGGATATCACCGGAGGCGGGCGGCTGCCAACCGTGCGGTGGACACCGGCTTCGTGCGCTCACGGCACGCCTGCACCACCCCTACCTCCGGTCATGGCGATTGATAGGTGGGCCGGGAGGGGCTGCCCATCAACTCTGGGCGTACTGGAGTTGCTGGCGTTCACCCCGTGTCGGGGAGTTCGAGGCCGGGGCATGCGCCGGCCTGTCATTCCATTGCCAAGGTGTGCTGGGGCCGATCGGCCACCCGCACCGCCAACGGGAGGTTTCGTGAAGTTCGTCAAGGGTGTCCTTGCCACCGTCATGGTGGCCGGGATGGTGTCGGCTGTCGCACCGTCGGCCTCGGCACAGCCGGCGTCGGCTGATTCGGCTGAGGGGACGGACAAGGCGGACGCGATACAGGTGGTCGACCGTGACGGCCGGCCGTTGTCGGCGGAAGGCATCGGGTACGGCGCCACCGGGAGGGCGCAGGCAGCCAATCCGCCGCTGGGCAGCAGCTTCGACGGGTACGTCAGCGGGGTACTGGTGCACTTCAGTAACGCGTACCAGTGGCTCGACCGCGGAGGAAGCTGGAGATTCGGCAACGCCCGGCTGTCCATGCAGACCGACGGCAACCTGGTGTTGTACGACGTGCGGAACAACGCGGCGCGGTGGGCGAGTAACACCAGAGGCTCGGGGGCTACCCGGATGCTGTTCCAGCCCGACGACAACCTGGTTCTCTACACCGCTGGTGAGACCGCCCGGTGGGCGACGAATACCACCAACGACTGCGGCAGCCTCGTCCCGCTGCTGGCTTTGCAGGAGGATTCGAACTTCGTGATCTACTGCGGCCAGGTCAGCGGCGGCAGCCTCAGCGTTCGTCCGATCTGGGCCACCAACACCAGGTTCTGACAGGCAAGGTCCACCAGGTCCACCAGGTCCACCAGGTCCACCAGGTCCACCAGGGATGGGACCCCAGCGGAATCGGGTTGTCCCTCCCGGGTGGACTCGGCAGTGGCTGATGCTGATGGCGTACCCCCACGAGAGGCGGATCGGCTCGACGGTGTCTGGCGGCGGTGCACCGGTGTCCTACACGGTTGGTCCAGATCGCGGAGACGTCGGTACGCCGACCCTTCGTGATCACCACCAACGTCGTGTCAGCCGCAGGGGGGAAACAGAAGATGGGCCGCCGTGAGAGTCCGCTGGATCCCGAAGCCGGGCCGGTCCAGCGTTTCGCCCATCAACTGCGCACGCTGCGCCAGGAGTCCGGCGGGATCACCTACCGCGCCATGGCCGAGCGTGCCGAGTATTCGGCCCCGACCTTGTCCGAGGCCGCCGCAGGAGAGCGGCTGCCCTCGCTCCCGGTGGTCCTGGCCTACGTAGCGGTGTGCGGCGGGGACCCTGAGGAGTGGGAACCGCGCTGGCAACGGGCGCTGGACGAGTCCTTACAGCCGCCGCATGACGACGGGGCGGTGGCGCCGTACTCGGGTCTGGCCCGATTCGAGCCGGACGACCGTGACCGGTTCTTCGGCCGTGACCGTCTGATAGCCGAACTGGTCCAGTTGGCGGGGGCGCACCGTTTCGTGGGTGTCGTCGGTACGTCCGGCAGCGGGAAGTCGTCGCTGCTGCGGGCCGGGCTGATCCCGGCGCTGCGCTGCGACCGCCCGCCCCAGGACCGTCCTGCGGCCATCAGGATCCTCACCCCGGGTCAATATCCGGCCACCGCGCACGCGCACGCGTTCATCCCGGTGGCGGGCGAGGCGGACACGTGGGTGGTCGTGGACCAGTTCGAGGAGGTCTTCACCCTCTGCCAGGACACCGCCGAACACGACCGGTTCATCGGCCTGTTGCTGAGCGCGCTCGATCCAGGCCGCCGGCTGCGGGTGGTGATCGCGGTGCGGGCGGACTTCTACGGCCACTGCGCCGACCACCGTGCCCTGGCCGACGCGCTGCAGGGGGCGCATCTACTGGTCAGACCGATGAGCACGGACGAGCTGCGGGAGGCGATCGTCAGACCTGCGGCCGCCGACGGCCTGACCCTTGAGCGCGCGCTGACCGCCCGGGTCATCGCCGAAGTCGACGGCCAGCCCGGTGCTCTGCCGATGATGTCCCACGCCCTGCTGGAGACTTGGCGCCGCCGCCGCGGCAAAACGCTCACGCTGAAGGCGTACGAGGCCGCCGGTGGCGTCCTCGGTGCCATCGCCGGCACGGCAGAACACGTCTACACCGACCTGTCGTCCGGCCAGGCCGCACTCGCCCGCCGCCTGTTGCTGCGGCTGATCACACCTGGTGAGGGGGCACAGGATTCCCGTCGCCCCGCCCGCCGCACCGAATTCGCCGGCAGCGGCCCCGAAGGTGCCGACACCGCCCTGGTCCTGGACCAGTTGGCCCGCGCCCGCCTGGTCACCCTCGATGACGACACCGTCGACCTCGCCCACGAAGCGCTCATCACCTCGTGGCCCCGGCTGCGCACCTGGATCGACGAGGACCGCGAACTCCTTCGCCGGCACCGCCGCCTCACCGAAGCCGCCACCACCTGGCAGGAACTGGACCGCGACCCCGGAGCCCTCTACCGCGGCACCCGCCTGGCGTCAGCCGCCGAACTCACGCGGATGTCCCTGTCCACGGGAGAACAGGAATTCCTGGAGGCCAGTCTGGCGGCGCAAGCGGCCGAACACACGGCGGCCGGTCGCCGCGCCCGGCGCCGCCGCCAGACGGTGGCGATACTGAGCGTCCTCCTCGTGTTGACCGCCACCACTACCGTCGGCGCGGTGCGGGCACAGCGAGCGGCGGAGCGCCAGCGCGATGTCGCGGTTTCCCGGGAACTCGCGGTGCGGTCGGACGCGCTTGTGTCGCAGCGTCCGGAGGCAGCGATGCTGTTGGCGCTCAAGGGATTTCGGCAGGCGCCCACGGTGGAGGCTCGCAGCAGTCTGCTCAGCGCCTACGGCATGTACCGCGCCAACGAGTTCACGGGACACACCGAGAGCGTGGAGGCGGTGGCCTTCGACCCCGACGGCCGCACCCTTGCCACGGCCGGTGCCGACCACAGCGTCAAGCTGTGGGACACGGCCACGGAACAGCTGCTTCGCACCCTGAGGGGGCACACGGACGCGGTGACCGCGGTGGCGTTCAGCCCCGACGGCCGCACCCTGGCCACGGCCGGCGCCGACCACAGCGTCAAGCTGTGGAACACCGCCACGGGACGAGAGACCGCCACCCTCACAGGCCACACCGGCCCCGTCAACGCGGTGACGTTCAGCCCCGACGGGCGCACCCTGGCCACCGGCGGCAGCGACGGCACGACGCGCCTGTGGAACACGTCCACCCGCCGGACGGCTGCCACGCTGACCGGGCACGACAGAGCGGTCAGGGCGGTGATGTGGTCACCGGACGGGCGTAGGGCGGCGACAGCCGGCGCCGATGGCACCGTGCGGGTGTGGGACGTGGCGTCGCGCCGCACCACGGCTGTTCTCACCGGGCACACCGACGCCGTCGGTGCACTGGCCTTCTCCCCGGACGGCCGCACCCTGGCATCGGGCGGCGATGACAGCACCACCCGGCTGTGGAGCATCGCGGCGCGGCGAACCGTCGCCGTCCTACGCGGCCACAACAGCTCCGTGGAAGCGGTGGCCTTCGGTCCGGACGGCCGCACCCTGGCTACCGCCGGTATGGACGGCCGCATCATGCTGTGGAACCCGCGCACACACCGCCGGACCGCCACCCTCCCCGCCTATGAGAACGCCGCCGTGAACGCGGTGACGTTCAGCCCTGACGGCCGCACCATGGCAACCGCCGGCGCCGACGGCACGACGCGCCTGTGGAACACGGCGATACGCGAATCAACCGCCATCCTCGGCATGGAAGGCGCCGTGCGGGTGGCCTTCAGTCCGGACGGCCGCACACTCGCGACCACCTCCGCGACGGGCACCGTCACACTGCGGGACGCCAGGCGACAGCGGGTGACGGCTACGCTCACCGGCCACGAGAACGTGGCCTACGCCGTGGCCTTCAGCCCGGACGGCCGCACGCTCGCCACCACTGGCGCCGACCGCACCGTCCGGCTGTGGGACACCGCCACACACCGGCAGACCGCTGTCCTCACCGGCCATACGAGCACCGTGCTGGCGGCTGCCTTCAGCCCGGACGGACGTACCCTCGCCACCGGCAGCTACGACCGGACCGTACGCCTGTGGAATGTGGCCGAGCGGCGCACGTCCGCCGTGTTCAGGGGACACGAGGACGGCGTCTTCGCCGTGGCCTTCAGTCCTGACGGTCACACGCTCGCCACGGCGGGCGGCGACCGGACAACCCGATTGTGGAGTGTCACCGGCCGTCGGGCCGGTGCTGTGCTCGCCGGGCACACCGACGCCGTCCACGCCCTCGCGTTCAGCCCGGACGGGCGCATCCTCGCCACCGCCGGCGCAGACCGGACGGTCAAGCTGTGGAATGCCGCCACGCATGAGGTGAGCGCCACCCTGAGCGGTCACAGTCAGGCGGTCTCCGCGCTCGCCTTCACCCGGGACGGACAGACCATGATCACCGGCAGCCACGACCGCACGCTGCGCCTGTGGAATGTCAGGACACGACGCGTTACGGCCGTCATCTCCGGCGGAACGGACGGCGGCGTCAGCGCCCTGGCAGTCAGCCCTGACGGTCACACCCTCGCGGCCATCGGCGGGGGCGAGAGGCGTTCATGGATCCTCGAGACCCGACAGATCACCCAACGCATCTGTCAGGCCAGCACGACCCACCACTGGCCCACGCTCATGACCGACTACCCCGGCGATGCGCTCTGCACCTGAACCCAGGTGACCGCTGAGGCGGCGGGCACCTGCGCGACCTCGCCCGGCCTTCCCCCCACCGGTCCCGTACCGGTCCCGTTCCGGGGAGCCGACGGTCCGGGTCGTCCGCCTGGCCCCCGGCGCCATCGTGTCGGTCAGGACCGGGGGCCCGCCTGGTGCTCGGCGTTCGTGTTCCGGTGGTCGGTGGACTGGGGCCCGGTCATGTCGAGCAGGAGCATCGTGTCGTGGTCGGGGCTGCCGGGTTCGGCGGTGTAGACGCCGAGGCGCTGGCCGGGGGTGCCCTCGAGATGCATGCCCTGGCCGTTGAGGGTGAGGATGCCGACCTGGGGGTGGTGGAAGGTCTTCTGGATCTTCTTGCGCCCGACGACGTCGTAGCGCTCCCACAGCTTGGCGAAGTCGGGGCTCTTGAGCAGGAGTTCACCCACCAGGTTGGTGAGATCGGGGGCGTCCGGATCCATGCCGGCCAGGGCTCGGAGCCGGGCGACACAGGCGCGGACCTGGTTGTCCCAGTCGGGGAAGAGGGTGCGGGCGGTGGGGTGGAGGAACAGGTAGCGGGCGAGGTTGCGCTGGGTGGCGGGCCAGTCCGCGAGGCCCGCGTACAGGGCCAGGCCGCCGGGGTTCCAGGCGAGCAGGTCCATGCTGCGGCTGACGACGTAGGCCGGGCTCGGCCGCAGGGTCTCCAGGACCACTGTCAGATGCGGGCGCACGGTGCGGCTGGGCGGCGGCGCCGGTTCGGGAGCGTACCGCGCGGCTCGGGCGGCGAGCTCGCGCAGGTGCTGGTGCTCCGCGTCGTCGAGGCGCAGGGCACGGGCGAGGGCGTCCAGCACGGAGGGGCTGGGGCGGGTCTCCTTGCCGCGTTCCAGCCGGACGTAGTAGTCGATGCTGATGCCGGAGAGCGTGGCCAGTTCCTCGCGGCGCAGGCCAGGGGTGCGGCGCAGTCCGGGGCCCACGGTGAGGCCGACCTGGTCGGGGCTGGTCTGGGTGCGACGCGCGCGCAGGAACCGGCCCAGTTCCATGTCGGCGCTCCTGCCGGTGCTCTGCTCGGATGCCATGGCTCCAGTGTCACACCGCGCTGACCTGCGCGGCAGGCGTGTGGGGGGTCCTGTCACACCCCTGAACACCACTCCCTGGCACATCCCGGCCTGCCACAGAACGGGAAAAGGCGCGAGGCTCTCTTTGTGTCAGTACCTGGTTCCCGCGCAGGCGTCAGTGGGCGGTCACGAACCGCGCTCTCAGTACCTGGTTCCCCGTGCAGGAGATCGTTCCTTGTCCCCGTCCGCCTTCGTCTTCATGGGCCCCGTCGCCCGGTGAAGGTGAGGGTGCCCGTCGGCGTCGGCGGCGCGCCGGCCGTGCCGGCCCTGACGGCGCTCCCGCTGAAGCAGGTCCCCGCCGAACGGACCGATGTCGTCGCCGGGCCCGAACATCCGTCTACTGATCGCCGCCACGGCCCCACCCGTCCAGTACAGAGAGAAATCCCATGCAGAACGTCACCCTGAACAACGGCGTCGAGATGCCGGTCCTCGGTTTCGGTGTCTTCCAGATCCCGGCGGAACAGACCGAGCAGGCCGTCACCGAGGCCCTCGCGGCCGGCTACCGGCTGCTGGACACGGCCGCCGCCTACCAGAACGAGGAGGCCGTCGGCCGCGCCATCAAGGCCGCCGGCATCCCGCGCGAGGAACTGTTCGTCACCACCAAGCTGTGGGTCCAGGACGCGCCCGGCGAGGAGAACACCAAGCGCGCCTTCGAGACCTCGCTGACCAAGCTCGGCCTGGACCACCTCGACCTGTATCTGATGCACCAGCCCTACGGCGACGTGTACGGCCAGTGGCGCGCCATGGAGCAACTGAACCGGGAGGGCCTGGCCAGGGCGATCGGCGTCGCCAACTTCTACCCGGACCGGCTCCTGGACCTGATCATCAACAACGAGATCACCCCGGCGGTCAACCAGATCGAGACCCACCCGTTCTTCCAGCGCACCGCCGACCAGGAACTCATGCGCGAGCACGGCGTCCAGATCCAGTCATGGGGCGGCTTCGCCGAGGGCAAGAACGACCTCTTCACCAACCCGGTCCTGAGCGGCATCGGCGAGAAGCACGGCAAGTCCGTGGCGCAGGTCGTGCTCCGCTGGCTGACCCAGCGGGGTGTCGTGGCGATCCCCAAGTCGGTCCGTGCCGAGCGTATGGCGGAGAACTTCGACATCTTCGACTTCGAGCTCACCGACGACCAGATGGCGGCCATCGCCACCCTGGAAACCGGGGCGAGCCTGTTCTTCGACCACCACGACCCCCAGATGGTCAGCTGGCTCAGCGCACGGCGCCTGGACGCCTGAGCCGGTCGCCGCGCACCCGACGACAGAGCGGACGCGGATGCCCAGGGCACGCGAGCACGGGACATCCGCTCCGACGCCACACCGCGGCCTGGAACACAGCCCGTACGTCATGAGGAGAAATGCCTTGATCACCCGCACTCTCGGCCACAGCGGACCGAAGGTCTCCGCGATCGGACTGGGCTGCATGGGGCTCAGCCACGGCTACGGCCCGGCAGTCGACGACCAGGACGGCATCGCCCTCATCCGCGCCGCCGTCGACCAGGGCGTCACCTTCTTCGACACCGCCCAGGTCTACGGCCCGTTCACCAACGAAGAACTCGTCGGGCGGGCCCTGGCACCCGTTCGCGACGACGTCGTCATCGCCACCAAGTTCGGCTTCTCCTTCGACGGCTCCCGGTCCACCGGCCTGGACAGCCGTCCCGAGCACATCCGGTCGACGGTGGAGGACTCCCTGCGCCGACTGGGCGTGGACAGCATCGACCTGCTCTACCAGCACCGCGTCGACCCCGACGTGCCGATCGAAGAGGTCGCCGGCGCGGTGAAGGGACTCGTGGAGGCCGGCAAGGTCAAGCACTTCGGCCTGTCCGAGGCCGGGGTGGACGTCATCCGCCGCGCCCACGCCGTACAGCCGGTCACGGCGCTGCAGAGCGAGTACTCCCTGTGGTGGCGCGAGCCCGAGGAGCGGATCCTGCCCACGCTGCTCGAACTGGGCATCGGATTCGTCCCGTTCAGCCCCCTGGGCAAGGGCTTCCTGACCGGCGCGATCTCCAGCACCACGTCCTTCGGCGACTCCGACCTGCGAGGCAGCCTGCCCCGGTTCACCGAGGAGGCCCGCGCCGCCGACCAGGCCCTCGTCGACCTGCTGTCGGCCGTCGCCGCGCGCAAGGGCACCACCAACGCCCAGATCGCGCTGGCCTGGCTGCTGGCCCAGCACCCCTGGATCGTGCCGATCCCCGGCACCACGAAGATCCATCGCCTGCGGGAGAACGCGGGCGCGGTCGACGTCGAACTCACCCCGCAGGAGCTGGAGGAGATCACCGAGGCGGCCGACCGGGTCGACGTCAGCGGCGACCGCTACCCGGAACAGATGCAGCGATGGATCAATCGCTGAACCCGTCCATGGGGCGGCCCGGCGCCGGACGACTCGGCGCCGGGCCGGGCGAACCCGCCGCGCCGGGGCGACGCGCGCTCCTTCGTGGCGTACTTCTGGGAGGAGCCACCGTCATGACCGGCGTACAGCTCACCGGCTGCGGCTCCCCGTCACGGTCGAGCGGCACGGCGCCGGGGGCAGGCGAGCGAGCTGCCCCGACGGCCTCACCCGGGAGCCGGGTCCTGCTGGCGTACTTCTCCCGGCCGGGCGAGAACTACTACTACGGCGGGCGTACGGACCTCAGGATCGGCAACACCGAGGTCCTCGCCCGGATGATCAGCGACCACATCGACTGCGACACGCACCGCATCGAAGCCGTCGCCCCCTACTCCGACGACTACGACGAGACGGTCGCCCGCAACCTCCGCGAGCAGGAGGCCGACTCCCGGCCCGCGATCGCCGACCCCCCGGCCTCGATCGAGCGTTACGACGTGGTGCTGCTGGCCGGCCCCATCTGGAACGTCCGGGCACCCATGATCATGTCGACCTTCGCCGAGAGGTACGGCTTCCGCGGCAGGACGGTCCATCCGGTCACGACGTACGCGATGAGCGGACTGGGCACCACCGAGCGCGACTACGCCGCGTCCTGCCCGGGCGCGACCATCGGGGAAGGGCTCGCGGTGCGTGGCGAGGAGGTCCGGAACGCCGATGCCGAAGTCCGGGCGTGGCTGCGCCGCACAGGCCTGCTCCGGGACTGACCGACCCCTTTCCCAAAAGGTTCAGTCTGACAGTGCCGTGGCCGGTGGGACAGGTGGGTGAGGGGCCCTGACACACCCCGGCTGGCCGCTCCACGGCACAACACGGCCTGCCACAGGGCCAGTTGTCCCGCCAGGCTGGGGGAATCCCCCACGTTCCCCGTGCAGAGAGAGTGAGCATGTCCACCGAAACCCCCGAGTCAGCCACGTCTCCCCCCACCCGGGCCGCGTCCACACCCTCACGCCGTACGTTCATCGCGACGACCTCCGCGGCGGGCGGTGTCATCGCGGCGGGCGGTCTGGTCGCGGGTCCGTCGCTGCTGGGCGCCGAGGAGGCCACCGCCGAAGAGGCCACCGCCCTCGATGCGGCGCCCGGCAGCCGCGTCTCGATGACCGTCAACGGCGAGCGGCACACCGTCACGGTCGACAACCGCACCTCGCTGCTGGACCTGCTGCGCGAGCACCTCGGCCTGACCGGCTCGAAGAAGGGCTGCAACGCCGGTGCCTGCGGGGCCTGTACGGTCCTGGTCGACGGACGCCGGGTCAACTCCTGCCTGACGCTGGCCGTTCGTCTGGAGGGGGCCGAGGTCACCACCATCGAGGGCCTCGCCGACGGAGACGAACTCCATCCGCTGCAGCAGGCGTTCATCGACCAGGACGCCTTCCAGTGCGGCTACTGCACGCCCGGCCAGATCGTCTCGGGCGTCGGCTGCCTGCGGGAGGGCCACACCGGTTCCCCGGAGGAGATCCGGGAGTGGATGAGCGGCAACATCTGCCGCTGTGGGTGTTACGTGAAGATCGTGCGCGCGGTCGAACAAGCCGGTCGGAAGTGAGTGCCCATGTACCCCTTCTCCTTCACCAAGGCGTCCGACACCCGGGAAGCCCTCGACGCCGGTCGTCGTGGCGGCCGTTACATCGCGGGCGGGACCACTCTGGTCGACCTGATGCGCGAGACCGTCGAGCGCCCGGAAACCCTCGTCGACATCAGCGGGCTGCCGTTGGACGAGGTCACCGTCACCGAACGGGGCGGTCTGCGCATCGGCGCGCTGGTGACCATGAGCGAGGCCGCCGCCCACCGCAAGGTGCGCACGCTGTATCCGGTCGTCTCGCAGGCGCTGGAGCTGAGCGCCTCCGCCCAGCTGCGCAACATGGCCACCATCGGCGGCAACATCATGCAGCGCACCCGGTGCACGTACTTCCGGGACGTGACCGCCGACTGCAACAAGCGCGAGCCCGGCTCGGGCTGCGCCGCACTGGAAGGCGTCAACCGCACCCACGCGATCCTGGGCACCTCCGACGCCTGCGTCGCCACCCATCCCTCCGACGTGGCCGTCGCCTTCGCCGCCCTGGAGGCACGGGTGCGTCTGCTCGGCCCGGACGGGCGGCGCACCGTCGCCTTCGCCGACTTCCTGCTCCGGCCCGGCAGCACACCGAACCACGAACAGGCCCTGCGGAAGGGCGAGTTGATCACCGATGTGGAGATCCCGGCCCACCCGCGCCCGCTGAAGTCCGGCTATCTGAAAGTGCGGGACCGGCAGTCCTACGAGTTCGCCCTCACCTCCGCCGCCGTCGCCCTGCAGGTCCGTGGCGGTGTGATCCGTGAGGCCCTGGTGGCGGCCGGCGGCGTGGGCACCGTGCCGTGGAAGCTCTCGGCGGTCGAACGAGCCCTCATCGGCGAACGCCCCTCGGAACGTCTCTGGACCCGAGCAGCCGCGTCGGCTGCGGACGGGGCCCGGCCGTTGGAGCACAACCGCTTCAAGGTCGAGCTGCTCAAACGCACCGTCGAACGCCAGCTGCGCATCGTAGGAGACCACACATGAGCCCCCAGCCGCAGGCAGCCGTCGGCGCACCGCTCTCCCGGGTGGACGGGCGCCTGAAGGTCACCGGGCAGGCGAAGTACGCCGCCGATCACGAACCTGATGGACCCAAGAGCGTCGTGCACGCCGTCGTGGTCGACAGCAGCATCGGCCGGGGCCGCATCACCGCCATCGACACCCGCGCCGCCGAGGCCCAGCCCGGCGTCCTGAAGGTGATCCACCACCGCAACGCCCCCAAGCTGCCGTACGGGCCCAACGCGGGATCGCTCAACCTTCCGGGCGAGCGGCTGCGCGTCTTCCAGGACGACCGGGTCCACTTCCACGGCCAGCCGGTCGCCGTCGTCGTCGCCACCACCCTGGAGGCCGCCCAGCACGCGGCGAGCCTGGTGGAGATCGCCTACGAGGCCGAGCGGCCGGTCACCGATCTGACGGACGCCCCGGCGGCGGGGGAACCCCGCACCTACGCGCGCGGCGACGCGGAGACGGCCCTGCGCGACGCCCCCGTACGGCTGGAGATGACCTACCGGACGGCCCGCAACCACCACAACGCGATGGAGCTCCACGCCACCGTCGCCCGCTGGGACGGCGAGCGGCTCACGCTGTGGGACAAGACCCAGTGGGTGCAGAGCCCACGGGACGAAGTCGCCGCCAACTTCGGCATCCCGGCGGAGAACATCCGCGTCGTCTCACCGTTCGTCGGCGGCGCGTTCGGCAACGCCGCGCGGGCCTGGCCGCACATCACCGTCGCCGCTCTCGCCGCCCGTGAGACGGGCCGCCCGGTCAAGCTCGTCCTCACCCGCGGGCAGCTCTACTTCGGGGTGGGCTTCCGGCCGTCGTACGCGTACAAGGTGCGCCTGGGCAGTGACCGCCGCGGGCGGCTGACGGCGATGACCCACGACCTGCGCGCGGAGACGTCACGCTACGAGACGTTCACCGAGCGCGGTGTCCTCGTTCCGGGACAGATGCTCTACACCACGCCCCACGTCAGCCAGACGCACCGGACGGTGCCGCTGGACGTGAACACCCCGACCCCGATGCGCGGGCCCGGGTACTCCAGCGCCGCCTTCCCCGTCGAGAGCGCGATGGACGAGCTCGCGCACGAGCTCGGTATCGACCCCATCGAGCTGCGGCGGCGCAACGAACCCGAGAACGACCAGTCGAGCGGGCGACCGTTCTCCACCAGGCGACTGCGGGAGTGCTACACCGTGGGCGCCCGGGAGTTCGGCTGGAACCGCCGCAACCCGAAGCCCCGCTCGACCCGCGACGGCGACTGGCTGATCGGCACCGGCATGGCGACAGCGCTCTACGACACCCTGCGGGCGCCGGGCCGGGCCTCGGTGCGCCTGGACGCCGACGGCACCGCCCTGGTCGAGTCCTCGACCAGCGACATGGGCCCCGGCACCTACACCTCCATGACGCAGGTCGCGGCCGACGCCCTCGGCCTCACGGTGCGCAACGTCACCTTCCGGCTGGGCGACACGAACATGCCCACGGCCCCGCTCCACGGCGGCTCGCTGACCATGGCCAGCGTCGGGTCGACCGTCCAGGACGGCTGCGACGCACTGCGGCAGCAGGCCATCGAACTCGCCGTCGGGGACGAGGACTCACCGTTGTACGGCGCCGATACCGAGGACGTCGTCGTACGGGGCGGCCGGCTGCAGGTGAGGACCGACCCCACCCGCGGGGAGACGTACCGGCAACTCCTCACCCGCAACAAGCGCGAGTCCCTGGAGGTCATGGGCTCCTGGACCCCGGGCCAGTCGCGGTCCTCGATGTACGCGTACGGCGCGGTGTTCGCCGAGGTCGCCGTGGACGCCCGCCTGGGACTGGTCCGGGTGCGGCGCATGCTCGGTGTCTTCGACGCGGGCCGGATCATCAGTCCGAAGCTGGCCGACAGCCAGGCCATCGGCGCGATGACCGGCGGGATCGGCATGGCCCTGCTGGAACACACGGTCACCGACCACCGTGACGGCCGGATCGTCAACGCCGACCTCGCCGACTACCTGGTCCCGGTCAACGCGGACGTCCCCGACCTGAAGGCGATCTACGTCGACGGCCGGGACGACGAGGCCGACCCCCTCGGCGTCAAGGGCCTCGGGGAGGTGGTCCTGGTGGGCGTGGCACCCGCCATCGCCAACGCGGTCTTCCACGCCACCGGCCGCCGGGTCCGTGACCTGCCGATCACGGCCGAGTCCCTGCTGTGAGCCGAGCCCTGTGCGGCGGTGCACAGCACCACCGCACAGGCCGCCCTTCCTGGAGATCCCACCCATGCTGAACATCGCGGACACGCTGCGCACCTGGTGCCACGAGGCCCGCCCCTTCGCCCTCGCCACCGTGATCCAGGTCAGCGGCAGCGCACCACTGCCCGTCGGCAGCGCGCTGGCCGTGGACGCCGATGGCACCGTGGTCGGCAGCGTGTCCGGAGGCTGCGTGGAGGGCGCCGTCTACGAGCTGTGCCGACAGGTACTCGAGTCGAACGAGCCCGCGACCCGGGCACGGTTCGGCTACTCCGACGACGACGCCTTCGCCGTCGGCCTGACCTGCGGCGGCGAACTGGACGTCCTGGTGCGGCGGATCGACCCCACCGGCCGTCGTGACCTCACCTCGGCCCTCGACGAGATGACGTCCGGCCGGCCCGCCGCCGTGGCCCGTCGGCAGCGCCCTGGAGGAGACTGCCGACCGGGTGTGCGAGCACGCCCGGTCGAACCGTACGGGCCATGAGCTCTCTGCCCCCGAGGGGCGGATCAGCGCAGTCCGGCGAAGAGGTCCCTCTCGGGCACGGCCGCGCCGGTGGTGTCCTGGACACGTACGAAGGTCTCGACGCCCATCAACCCGGTGAACCTCTCCTGGCCCATCCTCAGGAAGAAGATGTTCTCACCCTGACTGGCGTGCGCGGCCAGCGCATCGAATTTCTGGCCGCCGAACGCGGTGGTGTCCACCCAGGTGGTGATCTCCTCGTCGGGGAGTCCGATCTCGGCCATCGCGGCGGCCTCGGCGGGATCCGGCTCCTGCTCGTCCGCACCGAACTCGCGCATGACCTCGCCGAACCGCTGCATCATCGAGCGAGGCGCCGTCGTCCAGTACACCTTCGGTGTCAGCGCGGTCATGGCCAGCGCCGCCATCGTGATGCGGTTGGCCTGGATGTGGTCGGGGTGGCCATAGAAGCCGTTCTCGTCGTAGGTGACGACCACATCGGGCTGGTAGCGCCGCAGTAGTTCCGCGAGTCGGGCAGCGCCCTCCTCCACGGGTGTCTGCCAGAAGGAGCCGGGGGCGTCATTGGTCGGCCAGCCCATCATCCCGGAGTCGGCGTAGTCCAGCATCTCCAGATGACTGACCTTCAGGACTTCGCAGCTCGCCTCGAGTTCTTGACGCCGCAGCAGGGCGACGGCCGCCGGATCGTGCCCGGGATCGCCCGGCTTGAGACCCCCCGGTCCGTCACCGCAACCGCCGTCGGTGCACGTCACGAGGACCGTGCGCATGCCCTCCGCCGCGTACCGGGCGAGGACACCTCCTGTTCCTGTGGCCTCATCGTCGGGGTGGGCGTGTACCGCCATGAGCGTCAAGGGCCGGTCATTCATAAAACAGTCCTCCTGTATGAAAAGGCCTCGGTCCGAGTCCGCGGCAGGCGTATGAGCAGTCGTCTCTCAAAACACCACGATGAGGGAAACATTCCAGCGCGATGCGTTCGCGCATGATGGACCGCACCCCCGAGCCACCGCCTGAGCAGGTCATCACCGCCCCGTTCGGCCAGTGCCGACGTGCCGGCGGATACAGCCTGTCCATCGGGACGCCGTCGGCCGACAGCGGTCCCGCGTCAGCACGCCCAGCGCCGGCCGCTCTCCGCTGCCCGCGTCCGCGTCCGCGTCCGCGCCGATCATCACGGATCCGCTCGCTCCGCCGGTGCTCCTCACGCGTCGCCCGAGGCCACCGCGCCGGTGCCGCTGGCACCGACCGGAGGCGTCGCGGGCGATGTCGAGCCGGCTTCCACCAGTTCAGGTTCCACCGGGTTCGGGCTCCACCGGTTCGGGTTCCACCAGCGTGGCATTCAGCGTCCCCCCGGGGTACGGCCAGCCGGTCGTGCCGGTCCCGGACAGCCGCAGCGCATCGAACGCGTACTCCAGTAAGGCGTCAGAGCATCAGCAACAGCCGCGTGTTCGGTACGAGCTTGCGGTTCACGCTGGTGCTCTGCACGAAGATCGTGAAGTCGTCGTTGTGGTCCGGCTTGACGCGGACTTCCGTGTTCGGCAGGCCGAGCAGGGCCCGGGCCTCGGGCCCCGTGTACACCCGGTCCGTCTTCTTCTCCAGCACCGCGATCTGCTTCCTCGCCTGGACCTTCTCCGACTTGCTCAGCTGGTAGAACGCACCACCGGTGCGGTAGGTGTGCCCGCATTCGACGACCCAGTCCCGGATCGCCGCGTCACGGGCCACCGGGATCAGCTGGTACCCCGACGGATCCACCGGGGTGAGGCCGGCCGCCTTGATGGTGTCCTCGTTGACCGCCTCCGCGCCGGTGGAGAACACCGCCCGCGACCCCCGGATGCCCTGGGTACGGCCCACCATGAAGTTCTCGGTGGCCTGCCGGATGACCTGCCCGGCCTCCTCCAGACCCTGCGTGCTCGTGGCGTCCCAGATGGCGATGTTGTCCTTCGGGAAACCGCACTGCATGGCTTCGCGCTTGCCCATCTGGTCCGGCACAAGGACGGCCAGCGTCCAGTTGTCCTCCTGTGTCGCGATCATCTCGGCCACGGCCTTGACCAGTTCACGCGGATCCCTGACAGGGGCGTCCGGGCAGCGATGACTTGCGTTCTCCTGCCCGTCGGTCAGGACGAACGTCAGGAAGCTGTGGTCGCCGTACAGTTGAGCCGTCTGCGCCAGCTCCCGCTGTGACTTCAGTGCGGCCGCCAGCAGAGCAGTCATGCCACCGGCCCGATACAGCGTCTTCAGCGACGGCATCCGCAGCACGTCCTTGTCGTAGATGACGCACTCGACCTTGTCCGCGAAGACGTACACCGTGACGCGGGTCTCCTGGTCCAGTTCCCCCGACCGGCGGGCAAGGTACGCGATCTGCTGGTCGGCGACTTCGACGACCTTGCGGCTCAGGTGCGACATGGACGAACTGGCATCCAGCACGAGAGCAACGTGATTGATGTAGTTCTGGCTTCCGGACATGACAAGCTCCCCCTCTTTCCGAACTCTTTCCGGCTCGATGCTCCTACCGTCTCACCCACCACTGACAATCGATCTTGGCTCCCGGACCCGGACGAAGGGGTGCGCCGGCCTTCCGGTGTACTGGAGTTGGCAGGGGGTCGAAGACGGCTTCCGCCACGATGGGCAACCCCACCGGGATGCCGCCCTCGCCCGCCGCGCCGAGGACGCCCGACGCCGCCAAGCGGCGGAAGCAGCCGAACGCGAGCGCCAGGAGCGGCTGCCCCGCGGCGGGTCCGTCTCTCCATCGCCCTCAGGCCGCCGGGTGGTGCGGCGGGAGTTCGCCGCGGAGCAGCGCGGTGCCCAGCGGGGTGAGGGTGTGTACGACCTGGGAGCCGGTGCGCCGGCTGTGCGCGAGGCTGACCTCGCGCAGGGCGGTGATGTGTTCGCTCGCCGAGGGCGCGGAGATGTTGAGGCGTCGGGCGACTTCTCCGGTGGTCGCGGTGGTGTTCAGGGCGGCCAGCACGCGTGCGCGGGTCCGGCCGAGCAGGGTGGCCAGGGCTTCGGGGCGGCGGTCGCGGGTGACGGGCGGTGCCCAGACCGGGGGGTGGGTGACGGGGTAGGCCAGGACTTGGGGCAGGGAGGGGTCGGCCAGGGCGATGGGGGTCCTCCAGCAGAAGTGGGAGGGGATCAGCCGCAGGCCGCGTCCGCCGAGGTGGAGATCCCGGTCTTCCGGGTAGCGCACATGCAGCACGGGCGGCCGCCAGTCCATCAGCGGACGGAAGGAGTCCAGCAGTCCGTGCACACCGCGATCGCGCAGGACGCGTGTCCGCAGGGCCCGGTCGGCCTCCGTGGTCCTGGCCGCCCCGGTCCAGTCAGGTGTGATGATCGTGCGGTGCACCAGACGGAACGCCGTCGCGACCTCCTCCATCCGGTGCGGCTCGCCCCCGGCGAGACGGTGTGCCCAGCCCGGCAGGGGGTGGGTCTCGGACAGCCGGTCCATCTCCTGGCGTAGCCGCGGCTTGGGGGTGGCCCGCAGTGCTTTGAGCGCGGTCTCCAGGCCATCGGCCGAGGCGCCGGGGGTCAGGAAGTCGGGCCAGTAGCCCGCCGAGGCGGGGGCCAGGGTGGAGAGCATCCGCACCGGGCCCGCCAGGTGCCCCTCGGCCAGTCTGGCGCGGGCGTCGCGCCGCCAGGGGGCGAAGACCGGCAGTCCGCGCCGTGGCGCGGTCAGCTGGTGCAGACCCAGCAGGGTCTCCCAGACCGGGTCGGGCTCCCGGGCCAGATGGACGCGGGCCAGGTCCCCGTCGGTGAAGTGAATGCGCAGCACGTTGTCTCCCCCGTGTGTGGGTCGGTGTCGGGACACGCCGTCCGGCAGGTGTCCTGGATGACGCGGGCTGCCCGTCGCCGTGCGGAACGGATCGCGCGGACGGACAGCGGCGTCACCGCCCGCAGGGCGGGCGTGGCGACGGACAGCCTGTTGCGGACTCCCGGGAGCGGAGCTCCGGTCGGTGGGGTCCGGCAGCGGTCGGCCCGGAACGCGGCCTTCACTCCGGCGGGCGGTCGTCTCCGATTCGGGCCGCCCGGAGGCCTTCGCTCGTGTCCGGCACCCGGTTCACGCCGGAAAGCAGGCGTGTCTTCATCCCGTCGTCCCCCTCGATCAACAGCTGCGAACGCACTGCTCGTCCGGTGGTCAGCCCGGTCGGCGGAGCGGCCCTCCCAGGGTCGTACAGGGGCATCCCCTTTGTCAGGAGGCCAGTGGTGAGGAAATTGCGCATGCTCGGTGCGGCGGCCGTTGTAGCCGCGGGCGGCCGGAACCACCGGCTTTCGGCCCTGACCGAAAGGGGGCGCGGATTCGCCTCGCGGGTCGGCAGGCTTCGGTGCAGGACTGGACCGAAGCGAAAGGGCACACCTGATATGAGCATGGGACGCAGGAAGATGCTGGCCACCGCGACCACGGCGGTCGCCGCCGTGGCGGCGCTCCTGGGAACGGCTGCGCCTGCGAACGCCGCGATCCACCAGTGCGAGAGATCCGGCAGCTGGATTCCCTGCACCACGGTCACCGGCATTGACCCCGGCTCGTATCTGTTGGTGCGCCGGGGCCCCGGCTACGGCTACGACTCCATCGAGGCCGCCTACAGCAGGCTGTACAACGGCAACGAGGTCGGTCTGTCCTGCTGGAAGCTCGGCGACGGGGCCTACGACAACCCCAACTACCGCTACTGGATGTCCATCGAGCTTCCCAACAGCCGCTCGGGCTACGTCAACGACTGGTACCTGAACACGGGAAACCCCGACGTCTGGAAGCAGCAGATCCGCCAGTGCCCCTCCTGACGCACGGCAGGACACACCGGTACCGCGTCTGCGACGACCGGGCGAACCGCGTCACGACCACCGGCGTCAACACGGCCCATGCGTACGGCGAGTGGGGGCGCCAGATCCGCGGCTGAGCCTCGACGGAACCACGACGGAACCACGACCCACGAACCAGGAACACACACATCCTGATAGGGAAAGGAACGTTCACATGAGGCTTCGATGGCTTGTCGCCACTGCCGGCCTGGCCGCGGCGATCGGCACGACCGTCGCGTCGCCGTCCGCGTCCGCCGCCGCCGGCTGTTGGCCGCACGCCGACGGCAACAGGTACTGGTGTGAGAACGTCTCCGGAGCCCCGGTGTACGGATCGATAGGGAACAGCCGCCTGTATCCCAACCCCGACCACGTCGTCGGCGCCATGTACTCCAATCCGAGTTGGTTCTACTGCAAGGTGGACGGACAGGCTTACGTGGGCGGGCCGCACCCGACGCGCTGGCTCAGGACCGTCGCCGACAACGGCCAGTACGGCTGGATGAAGGACACCGCCATCTACAGCGAGACGGACCCAGTGCGCGGCTGCTACCCCTCGTGACATCAGGGGCTGCCGCACCGAAGGACCACCCCGAACCGGTGCGGCAGCCGGCCACGGCCGACTCAGTGGACCGCGCGCTGCCGGGAGCCGGATCAGGATGACGCCGACCAGGATGTGCGGCGAGCTGGTGCCGGACGGATTTCCGTGTCAGCCCCGGCCGAGGACGCAGAACTCGTTGCCCGCGGGGTCGGCCAGGACGACCCAGGAGACGTCGCCCTGACCCACGTCGGCCCGTACCGCGCCGAGGCCTTCGAGCCGGGCGACCTCGCTCGCCTGATCCTTGACGGGGTCGGACATCACGTCGAGATGGACGCGGTTCCATACGACCTCGTCGTCGGGCGTACGGCGGAACTCCAGGTACGGCCCGACGCCCTTGACGGAGCGCAGCAGGGCGCGGTCGTCGGTCAGCTCGTGGACGGTCCAGTCGATTGCCTCGCCCCAGAACCGGACCATGGCCCGTGGGTCGGCGCAGTCGACGACCACGGCGGCTATCGGCCCGGTGTCCCGGTAGAGCTCCCGGGGCTCCAGGACGCTGAACACGTTGCCTTCCGGGTCGGCCATCACCGTCCACGGCGCGTCGCCCTGGCCCACATCGGCGGGCGTCGCCCCGAGCTCCTTCAGACGTGCGACCAACTCGGCCTGATGGGCGTCGGAGGTGGTGGCGAGCTCGATGCGCACGCGGTACTTCACCGTCTCCGGGTCCGGGACGCGGACGAGATCGATGCAGACGGCGGACGGGTCCGGCCAGTCGAAGCCCACGGGTTCCAGGTTGGTGACGCCGGGCCCTTCGCTGGAAACATCCCAGCCGAGCGCCTCCGCCCAGAACCGGCCGAGCGCCGAGTCGTCCCGGGCCTTGAAGTTCACCTGAACAAGTTGCAGCGTCATTCCGCGTACCTTACGGACCATTCCCAGCGCCGGAGCCGGGCTGCCGCCCCCCTGAGCACAGCAGAACACTTCCGCCCCGGCCGAGGCGTTCTCGCAGGGTGAGTGACGGCCCAAGGAGGCCACCGGCCGAGGGAGCCCCTGTATGACGCGATACCTGATCCGGACTGGAAAGGCAGCAGGCGAGCGTCGTGGCCACCGACGGCCCTCTGATCGAGGACGACCGCCGCGGCTGGGGCCTGGCGCTGAACGCCGGCATCCTGGGCGCGCGCTCCCGGACACCGCGTGGGCATCGCCGCTCCTGATCACCTGATCACCTGATCACCTGATCGCCGTCCAGGCCTGGCGATTGCGTGGGTTTTTTCGGTTATGGGTACTCGGGAGGCCGAGCGGCGGTGAAAGTGCCGTCCACTCCACGGAGGGATGGTTCCCATGTACTCGGCATGTCGGCGACGTCATGACGAGCGCCCCGGTGGCCGTCGAGCCGCGGACCTCGGTGGCGGTTGTCGTCGACGAGGGGCAGCACGCGGTGGGCATCGTCTCCCTCGGCGACCTGGCCATCGAGCGTGACCCCGAGTCGGCTCTCGGCGACATCGGCTCCACGAGGCCCAACAAGTGACGCGGCTCGCCCACGGGATCCCCCGAGCGGATCGGGCCATCCCACCGAATGCCATCCCACGGAATGCCATCCCACTGAATTCCGGCACCAGCAGCTGAGCCCCGAAGGGAGCGTGCGCCATGACGACTCCTGATCCCGACCCCCGGCCCACCCCGGGAGCTCCCGACCGCCCACCGCGACGAACCCCGGGAGTCGAAGCACATGGCGGTGTGCCCCCCGGTGAGACCCCGCCCGCCGAAGGAGGGACGTACGGAATCTCCCATCCGGAGCCGCCCGAACTGCGCAAGGGATGGGGGCCGATGCCCCTCGTCCTGATCATGGCGGTGGTGGCGTTGATAGCGATCGGACTCATCGGCATGGCGGTGTCCCTGATGCTGTGACGCATCCTCCACACCCCGGAAGCCTCTGCGGGGCGTCGTCGGAACGATGGCTGCCGGACGGGACATGGATCGAGGCGACGGTACGGTCCTCGGCCATCCCGCCACCGACACCGACACCCAGGGCCTCGGCCATGCCGCCACCGCCCCTGCTCTCCCCTGCTCAGGGCGTGGGCGGCTTCCCTCGGCGTTGGTCACCGCTGTGTCGGCGGAGTCGGTCGGCGTGGCGGGCGACGTCGTCCACGCGCGCCGCGAGGTCGGGGTGCCCGGACGCCAGATGCGTGTGCGTGTCCGTCAGGGGTCCGACGAGGGCGGCGGCGTCGTCGTCGGCGAGGGCGGCGGTGAGTTCGACGAGCGGGGTGCGGGCGGCTGCGGGAAGGTCGGCGAGCGCGGTGATCTGGCCCGCGAGCTGGCGCAGGTCCGCGGCGTTGGCGCGAGCCCAGGTGGTGACGGTGCGGTCGGCGGCGCGGCGGTCGCGGGTGGCCTGCACCCGCTCTTCGCCCGTGGAACCCGGGCTTCCGGGACGTACGCGCAGGTAGCGGCGTTCGGCGGCCTGTCGGCTGGACACGCCGAGGGGGTGGGCGAGGTCGGCCCAGCTGGCGCCCGCGTGCCGGGCTTCTTCGATCAGGCCCGGTTCCCATTCGGCGAGCTGATCGCGCACTTCGCGGAGCAGCAGGAGCGCGGCGAGTGCCTGCTGCGAGCCGGCCGGTTCGGGTTCGGGCCGCTGTCCGTCGTCCGAGGTCCGAGCGGTGCGCAGGGCCTCGTGGATCGTGTTCAGCGCCGCGGCAGCGAGAAAGGACGTGGGGGTGAGACCCCGCGGGCTGGGGTTGGGGCTGGGCTGATCGGCGGTGGTCATGGAGCCTCCGACACTGTCATCGCCTTGATGACTTTCCACTTGTCATCGTTTCGATGACATGTTACAACGAAGACAGGTGAACCGCATTGGCAGGAACGTGCCTGACCCGAACAACTGGAGGTGTTTCACGATGTTGATGCGCACCGATCCGTTCCGTGAGCTCGATCGCCTGACCCAGCAGCTGCTGAACACGACCGGCACCTGGTCGCGGCCGTCGGCGATGCCGATGGACGCCTACCGCGAGGGCGAGGAGTACGTGATCGCCCTCGACCTGCCCGGCGTCTCCACGGACGCGATCGACATCGACGTCGAGCGGAACATGCTGACCGTCAAGGCCGAGCGACGGCCCGTCACCAAGGCGGACGACGTGCAGATGGAGCTCTCCGAGCGGCCCCTGGGCGTCTTCTCCCGCCAGCTCGTGCTGGCCGACACCCTCGACACCGAGCGCATCAAGGCGGACTACGAGGCGGGGGTGCTGACCCTGCGGATCCCGATCGCCGAGCGCGCCAAGCCCCGCAAGGTCGCCATCGGCGGCGGTGCCGCGCACAGGGAGATCAGCGGCTGAGTACTCAGCCGTGCCGGAGACGGAGGACGGCCCGCCCGCGGCCGTCCCCGTCCTCCGCCCGTCGCCCCACACACGAGGGAGCCACGATGGCCATGCGATGGGCCGCGTTCCTGGACCGGGTCAAGGAACGCGGAGAGTACGAGAGCACCGAGGAAGCCGAGCGGGCGGCCCGCACGGTGTTGGCCCTGCTGGGCGCGCACCTGCTCGGGGAGGCACGGGCGGAGCTGGCGGCCCGGCTGCCGGAGGAGTTGGCGCTGGTCCTGCTCAATCCGCTCCGGGCGTATGAGCCGCTCTCCCCCGAGCGGTTCGTGCGGGCCACCGCGGCATGGATCGAGGGAGCCACCGAACAGACCGCGGCCTGGGACGTGGGGGCAGTGCTCAGCGCCGCCGCGGACGCCGCGGGCGAAGAGCTCACCCGGCGCATCCTGTTCCAGCTCCCGGCCGGCTACGACCTGCTGTTCGGTCACCCCGAGCGCCTATAGCCCGGGCAGGCAGCGACCTCTTTCCCCGGGGCCTCCCCCGGCCTCCTCCGACTTCTTCCGACTTCTTCCGACTTCTTCCGACTTCTTCCGACCGAGCGAAACCGGTGGCCGGCGGGCCCCGGTTCCGCGCCCCACCTCAGACGAGAAAGGCAACCGCGTCACGATGTTTTCCCTGCAAGAGCCGTGCCGGCAGACCGTGGGCATGACGTTCGAGCAGATGCTGGAAAGAGTGCGCTACGAAGGCGCGTACCCCACCCGCGCACGGGCCGAGGAAGCCGTACGCACCGTGCTGGCCGCCTTCGGACGCCAGCTCACGGGCGACGAGCGCGTGGACCTGGCGGCCAGACTGCCCTACGAGGCCGCCGCCGTCCTCACCTCCGAGATCCCCACCACCGAACCCCTCACCGGCTGGGGCTTCGTCAAGGACCTGGCATCCCGCACCGGCGCCACGGCGGCCACCACCCGCTGGGACACCGGTACCGTCCTGCGCATCGTGGCGCAGCTCGCCGGCGAGGACCTCCTCGACCGCGTCCTCGCCCAACTCCCCTCCGGCCACGCCTTGCTGTTCGGCCGAGCCGAACTCACCCAGGCGGCCTGACACGCGGGGAGACCCGTGAGGTGTCCGGCCGAGGTCATGGCAGGTCGCGTGCGGTGGCGCCGGCTCCGGGGGCGTCGGTCAGGGCGATGCGGGCGGTGATGCGTTTGCCGACCGTCTGACGCTGGACGGCGAGGCTCTGGGTGACGCCCTCGACGATCTCCAGGCCGTGCTGGCCTATGCGGTCGGGGTCGGTGGCCCGGGCCGTCGGCACGGTGGGGTCGCTGTCCCACACGGCGACCACCACCGTGGTGCCGGAGATGCGCAGCTCCATGAGGACGGGCCCGGAGGCGTACTTGCGGGCGTTGGTGACCAGCTCGCTGACGACCAGCTGGGTCAGGTCGATCGCGCGCGGGGCGACGCTCAGGCCGTGCTCGTCCTTCAGACGGGTGAGGAAGTCCGCGGCGTGGTGGCGGGCCCGGGCGATGCATCCGCCGTCTCCGGTCAAGGCGTAGCCGACCTGCATCGGATGGGCACCGGGGCCCCTACAGCCCCCGTCGTCGGATCGTGGCTCCACCGGCATCGCCTCCTGCTCCCCCGTCGCGCGTGCGGGTGCGGGTGCCCGCCACGCGCCCATACATGCCACAGGCATCTTGTCCGGGCGTCGAGCAGGCCCTGACTCCCTCACCACCGCGCTCTCTTCGTCACCACCGCCCGGTCCCCCCGGTCACCGTCGCGCGACGAAGTGACGCAGGTGCAGCATCTCCACACGGCCGACCCCATCCACCGGCAGCGAGCCACCGGCCACCGGTCGGCCGGGAGCACTGTCCGGCCGGGCAACCCGGGCCGCTCCCGGAGCTTCACTCTTTCGGTCCCCACCGCCGGCCCGGTACGGGGGCTGGTCACCGGCCCGGACGACCGCCGAGGTCTGGTGCTCACGGAAGGCCACGCGACATCGGCAGGGACGGGCCGGGAGGAGCTCGGCAGCGATGCTGCGGAACTGCCGGGTGCCGCGAACGGTTCACGCCTATCGTGGAACGACACACCGACGCTCGGCGCCAAGGCAGGCTGGACATGAGGGAACCGCATATCGACTATGCGGAGGTCTTCCGGGCCCTGCCCGGCATGGTGGCGCTGCTCACGCCCGATCTGGTGTACGCCGATGCCAACGAGGACTTCCTGCGGCTGGCGGGGCGCAGCCGCGAGCAGCTGCTGGGCCGCTACATCTTCGACGTCTTCCCGGAGAACCCGAACGAACCGGCCGCGGCTGGCATGCGGGAGACGGAGGCGTCGATGCTGCGCGCGGTGGCCACCGGTGAGCGCGACACGATGGCGCTGATCCGCTACGACATCGAGGACCCGCAGCGGCCCGGCCACTGGCAGGAGCACTACTGGAGCCCGGTCAACGCCCCCGTCCTCGGCCCCGACGGGAAGGTGGCTCTGATCGTCCACCGGGTGGAGGAGGTCACCGAACTCATCCGCGCCCGGGGCGGCCCGGGCGGCGACAGCCGGGCCCGGGTGCTGGAGGCCGAGCTGTACACCCGTGCCCGGGAGTTGCAGGAGGTCAACGAGCGACTGCGGACGGCTCACGCCCACGAGCGCGAGGTGGCCCTGGCCCTGCAGGCGGCGATGCTGCCCCCGCCCGGTCCGATCGGGGCGCACGACGCGGCCGTGCGCTACCGGCCGGCCATCGGCGCGCTGAACGTGTGCGGCGACTGGTACGACCTGGTCGGCCTGCCCGGCCAGGGCCTCGCGGTGGCCGTCGGCGACGTCGTCGGCCACGGCCTGGCGGCCGCCTGCGCGATGGGGCAGCTGCGCAGCGCCCTGAGCGGGGCGACCCGTGTGGCCGACGGTCCGGCCGAGGCGCTGGAGGCTCTCGACCTCTACGCCCGCTCCGTCGACGGCGCCGAGTCGACCACCGTCGTGACGACCTTCATCGACTGGGACAGGCACACCATCACCTACAGCTGCGCGGGCCACCCGCCGCCCGCCCTGGTGCACCCCGACGGCACCGTCACCTTCCTCGACGGCGCCACCGATCCTCCGCTCGCCGCCCGGCCCACGCATGTCGCCCGGCCCCAGGCCCGTATGCCCTTCGTCGACGACTCCACCCTGGTGCTGTACACGGACGGGTTGATCGAGCGCCGTACCGAGGGCATCGACACGGGTCTGCGGCGCCTCGCCGACTCCCTGGCCCACCATCGCAAGCACGACCCCGAGACCCTGGCCGACGCCCTCCTCGCGGATCTCCTTCCGCCCGCCGGCACCACCGACGACACCGCGCTGATCGTTCTGCGTCTGTGACCGTCGCGCGGTGCCCTGAGCCGACGAGGACGGTCCGACGAGGCTCGGCGGCGCACTCACCTGCCCCAGATCTTCCGGTACCCCTCCCGGTAGCCCGACGGGTTCCAGCTCGTGGCGCCGTCGCTGTTGTCGGCCGTACTGATGTGGACGGGCGCCACGTAGCCGCTGGCGGGGCGGTCGGAGAAGGCGCGGTTGAACTCGTCGACGATCTGCCAGCCCTGCAGCAGGAGCGGTTCGGGGACGGTGGCCGCCTGGTACTGGTCGCTGTTGACGCGCTGGAAGGCGGAGGGGTCGCCGTCCCCGGCGCCGATGTTGAAGGGCGGGCCGGAGCCGTCCTTGCCGGCCGCGCGGAAGGCGGGGGCGGCGTCGGCGAAGTACAGGTCGTTGATGGCGACGGAGTGCGTCCAGTCGCTCTGGAAGCGGGAGAGCAGCGAGGAGACCTCGCGGGGTGTGCGGCTGCTCGCGTCGGAGATCGGGATGTTCTCGTACGCCAGGAGTTTCACCCCCTCGCAGGTGGCGAGTTCCTCCCTGATCAGGTCGGACTTGTTCTTGGCGAAGGGGATCGAGGCGTCGGTGAAGATCACGACTCCGGCGTCGCCGTCGGAGGTCGAGATGACCCATCGCGCGCTGATCCGGGCCACGTCCTCGACCTGGGTGGTGACGTTGGTGAACAGGGCGGGGCGTCGGCTGGGGCCCGGTGCGGCGACCGCGTGCCAGCCGATGAGGGGGATGCCCGCCTGCTCGGCCCGCACGACCTGCTGCGAGGTCGCCCCGGGGTCGAAGCCGCCGATGACGATGCCCGAGGGGCGGAGCGTCACGGCCTCGTTCATCGCGGCCTGGATACCGGCGGGGGTGCCTCCGCCGTCGATCACCCGGAGGTTCCAGCCGATGACCCGCGCGGCTTCACGGACTCCGTCGGCGGCGCCCGCGACTCCGGGGTTGGTCATGGTCTGGGCGACATAGACGATGGTTCTGCCGGTGACGGCCTCGGGTCCGCTGGTCGGGCCGTTCCAGGGGACGTCGGTCCGCTCCGCCCGGCCGACGGCGGAGCGGGCCTCGGCCTGGACCGCGGGGCAGCCGCTCGTGCCCGAGGCGGCGTCTTCCGGGTCGCTCGACGATCCTCGTTCGCAGCCGGTGAGCAGGGCGGCGACAGCGGCCGGCAGGACGGTCGCCGCGTACCGGGCCTTGAGTGTGCCGGAGCGGGCCTTGCGGTGGTGGTGCACGAAAGACTCCTCGCGGAGGGACGAGCGGGAGAACACGGCCGGGGGACATGACCGAGGGACCTGACCGGGGGACGCGGCCGCTCACGGACCGCGGTCCGTCGGGCCACCGCCCGGCGGCGGTGAGGACGGGCGCTCCGGGGTCGCGGTGGGCGCGTCGCGGGCCGCGAAGACGCCGGTGCGGGTCCGGCGGCGGGCGGCGTATCCGGCCAGCCCGACGGCGAGGAGCAGGGTGGCGCCGTGGAAGAGGGGCACCGTCCAGAAGTCGGCACCCATCTGGGCGATGCCGGTGAGGCCGACGGCGAGGACGGCGACGGCGACGAGGGTGCCCAGGGGGTTGGGGCGGCCGGGTTTGATCGCGGTGGAGCCGAGGAGGGCCCCGACGAAGGCGGGCAGCAGATAGTCGAGGCCCACGCTCGGATTGCCGATCTGCTGCTGGGCCGCGAGCAGCACCCCGGCACAGCCGACGATCAGGCCCGACGCGGCGAAGGCGCAGACGGTGTACTTGCGGACGGGGATGCCGACGAGGTCGGCGGCGCGCGGGTTGGATCCGACGACGTACAGATACCGGCCGATCGGCAGCCGCTCCAGCACCAGCCAGAGGACGGCCGCGAGCGCCAGCACGTAGAAGGCGGGGACCGGGAGGCCGAGGAACGTGGAGGTGTACAGGTCGGTGAAGGCGGGCGGGAGTCCCTGCGGGCCGGGGACGATCCGGCCGCCGTCGGTGATCCAGCCGGTCACGGCGAACATCATGCTGCCGGTGCCGAGCGTGGCGATGAAGGAGTCGATCCGGCCGAACTCGACGATGACCCCGTTGAGGACGCCCACGACCGTCCCTCCGACGATCACGGCGAGACAGGCCGTCGGCCAGGGCCAGTCGGCGTCGACGACGAGGTACAGCACCATGACGTGCGCCAGGCCCAGGCCGTAGCCGATGGAGAGATCGAAGGCACCGGTCACGATCGGGACCATGGCGGCGAGCGCGAGGACGGCCGGGATCGACTGGCTGGAGAGGATCGAGTCGACGGTGTCCAGGGTGGGGAAGGTGCGTGGCAGGGCCAGGGAGAAGACCAGGACGAGCAGGGCGGTGAGGACGAGGAGGCCGTAGGCGCCGATGAGGTGCCCGCCGCGGCCGCCACGGGAGCCGAGCCGGCTCGGCGGGCGCGGTCGACGCGGGCGCGGTGGGGACGGCGAGGGCGGGGCCGTCACGGGTTCGTCGCGGTTCCGGCGGGGGGCAGGGCCGAGGCCGCCCGGGTCAGTCCCGCGACCGTGAGGGCCGGACCGCTCAGCTCGGCCGTCACGACTCCCCGGACGAAGACCAGGGCACGCCCGCACACCCCCGCGACCTCCTCGAAGTCGGTGGAGAGGAGGAGGACCGCGAGGCCTGCGGCCAACGCCTCGTCGAGCAGGCGGTGGATGGCGGCCTTGGCGCCGACGTCCACGCTCGCCGTCGGCTCCTCCAGGATCAGCACGCGCAGCCCGGTCCGGAGCCAGCGGCCGATCATGACCTTCTGCTGGTTCCCGCCGGACAGGGTGGCGATGGCCGCCTCGCTGTCACGGGGCCGCACCGAGAACCGTTCGATCAGGGCGGCGGCCTCGGCGCGTTCACGGCGGGGGCCGATCCAGCGCGGCGTCGGCCCGTCTCCGGCGTGGGGGTTGGCCAGGAGGTTCTCCCGCACGGTCAGTTCGGCGAGGCACCCCTCGCGCTGTCGGTCGCCGGGCACGAAGGCGACACCGCGCGCGACGGCGTCGGCGACGGTACGGGGCCGATACGGGCCGCCGTCGAGCAGGACCCGTCCGCCGAGGAGGGGGCGGGCCCCCGCGAGGGCCCGGCCGAGGTCCAGGTGGCCGGCGCCCGAGAGACCGACCATGCCGAGGGCCTCTCCGGCGCGCAGCTCCAGGTCGACCGGTCCCGCGCCGGAGGTCCGTACGCCGTCCAGGGACAGGACCGCCGGGCCGCCGGCCGGTGCCGTGCCGGGTCGGTGGCCGGCCGGTTCCTCTCCGGTGATGTCGCGCACCAGGCGCAGGGGGCTGTGGCCCGCCGTCGAACCGTGACTGACGAGACGGCCGTCGCGCAGCACGGCGAAGGTGTCGGCGACCTCGTACACCTCGTCGAGGCGGTGGCTGACGTAGAGGATGCCGTGGCCCCGGTCGCGCAGGGTGTGCAGGACGCGGAAGAGGCGGGCGCAGTCCGCGGCGGGCAGGCGGGCGGTCGGTTCGTCGAGGACGATGAGCTTCGCCCGGGTGGCCAGGGCGCGGGCGATGGCGACCAGGGACCGCTCGGCGGGGGCGAGGTGGGCGATCGGCGCGTCGGGGTCGAGCCGGCCGCCGACGAGCGCCAGGGCCTCGGTGCAGCGGTCCCGGGTGCGCCGCCAGGAGATCAGTCCGGCGCGGCGCGCGTACCCGGTGCTCAGCGCGATGTTCTCGGCGACCGTCATCCATTCCACGAGGCCGAGATCCTGGTGGATGAAGGACATCCGGCGGGAGGCGGCGTGGGTTCCCAGCGGATGCCCGTCCACGGTGACCCGGCCCGAGTCGGCGTGGTGGACGCCGGCGAGGATCTTGATGAGGGTGGACTTTCCGGCTCCGTTGGGGCCGAGGAGCGCGAGAACGCTGCCCGCGTGGACGTCGAGGTCGACCCCGGCCAGTGCGAGGGTGCCACCGAATCGTTTGGTGAGGCCGCGGACACGGACCAGCGGTTCCGGCCCGCTGGGCGGGGCCGGCTGCGCAGAGATGTCGTGAGCGTCGTGCACGGACAGCTCCGGGGGTCGGCCTGGCGGGTTCTTCCCGACTTCGACTTGCGCCAGCGATACTAGCCACCCTTATCAGGTCATTTGCGGCATTTGACCATTCTCTCTGACCCCAACGGGCCAGTGGGCCGCCCCGGCGCCGACCGCGTCACCCGCCGTCCAGCCCGCATTCGGCCCAGATGACCTTGCCCTCCGGGGTGTAGCGCGTGCCCCAGCTCCGGGACAGCTGGGCGACGAGGAACAGACCCCGTCCGCCCTCGTCGGTGGTGGCCGCCCGGCGCAGGTGCGGGGCGGTGCTGCTGGTGTCGGAGACCTCGCAGATCAGGGAGCGGTCGCGGAGCAGCCGTACCCGGATGGGCCCGGTGCCGTGGCGGACGGCGTTGGTGACCAGCTCGCTGAGCACCAGCTCGGCGGCGAACACGGCCTCGTCGAGACCCCAGTCGGCCAGTCGCCGGAGGGCGGCGGCGCGGACCTCGCTGACGCGGGCCGGGTCGGCGGGCAGCTCCCAGGTGGCGATCCGCCGCGGGTCGAAGGCGTGGGTGCGGGCGACGAGCAGGGCGATGTCGTCGCCCGGGTGAGGGGACGCCACGGTGTCCAGGACCACCTGACAGGTCTCCTCCGGGGTGTGCTCGGGGTGGGCCAGGGCCGCGCGCAACTGGTCGAGGACGACGTCGACGTCGCGGTCGCGGTCCTCGATGAGTCCGTCGGTGTAGAGGACCAGCCGACTGCCCTCGGGCAGGTGGATGTCGACGGCTTCGAAGGGCAGTCCCCCGAGGCCGAGGGGAGGCCCGGCAGGCAGTTCGGGGAACGACACGGTGCCGTCGGGCTGGACCAGGGCGGGCGGCGGGTGGCCGGCGCGGGCCAGGGTGCACTGCTGCGTGGTCGGGTCGTAGACGGCGTACAGACAGGTCGCGCCGATGATGCCGCCGCCGTCGGAGACGGGGTCCTCCCGGTCCAGTCGGCCCACGAGGTTGTCGAGGTGGGTGAGGACCTCGTCCGGGGGGAAGTCGAGTTCGGCGAAGCTGCGGGCGGCCGTGCGCACCCGGCCCATGGTCGCGGCGGAGAGCATGCCGTGGCCGACGACGTCGCCGACGAAGAGGCCGACACGGGTGCCGGAGAGCGGGATGACGTCGTACCAGTCGCCGCCGACGTCGGATTCCGCGGGCAGATAGCGATGGGCGACCTCGACGGCGTCCTGGTCGGGGAGCCCCTGCGGGAGGAGGCTGCGCTGCAGGGCCAGGACCATGGTGCGTTCGCGGGTGTAGCGCCGGGCGTTGTCGATGGACAGGGCGGCGCGGGTGGCGAGTTCCTGGGCCAGCGAGCGGTCGTCGTCGCCGAAGGGCGCCGGGTCCTGCGCGCGGTAGAAGGCGGCGACGCCCAGGACGACGCCGCGGGCGACCAGGGGGACCGCGATGAGGGAGTGGACGTGGCTCAGCAGCCGGTCGGTGTGCTCGGGGTCCTGCGCGAGCCAGCCCGCGGCCGTCTTCAGGTCCGGTTCCAGCACCGCCTCCCCGCTGGTCAGACAGCGCAGCTGCGGGACGGTCGGGCCGTAGTCGACCTGCTTGCCGACCGGGCTGAAGGGGAGGTCGTCGCGGATGCCGTGGACCACCGTGCGCCGCAGGTCGCTGCGGGCGTCCGCGGCCTCCTCTCCGCGCAGCACGGGCTCGGCGAGGTCGATGGTGACGAAGTCGGCGAGGCGTGGGACGACCGTCTCGGCGAGTTCCCGGGCGGTGCGGCGCACGTCCAGGGTGGTTCCGATACGGGCGCTGGCCTCGGACAGCAGCTCCAGCCGACGGCGCGCGGCCAGGGCGTAGCCACCGACGTGGGGCTCCCCCACCATCAGGAGACCTCTCTCGGGGGCCGGGGTACCGGGACGGCCGCCGGGGAGACCGTCGGCGGTGGGCGGGACGCCATGAGCGGAGGATGAGGAGCCATCGGCAGCCGGCGGCACGCCATGAGCGCGGGACGGAGAGCCATCGGCAGCCGGCGGCACGCCATGAGCGCGGGACGGAGAGCCATCGGCAGCCGGCGGCACGCCATGAGCGCGGGACGGAGAGCCATCGGCAGCCGGCGGCACGCCATGAGCGGGGGACGGAGAGCCATCGGCAGCCGGCGGGACGCCTTCGGCAGGGGGCAGAAGGCCTTCGGCGGTGCGACCGTCGGCCATGACGACGTCGACACCCGCGGTGATCCTGCCGGGTGGTGCGGCGTCGCGCCGGTGACCGGGCACCGGGACTGCGGAGAGCGGGCGGGTCGCCGCGGTGAGAGGGGCGCCCCGCAAGAGCCGCGCGGTCGGGGTTCCGGCGGGCGGGCCGGGCCGGACGGACCCGGCGGGGAGGCTCAGCACCGGCTCGACCTGGTGGGGGGCGGCGAGGGTCCGCAGCCGTGCGGAGTCGGGAAGGACGGCCTCGACGGCGATACCTTCCACCCCGGAGGCGCTGGTCATCGGTCGGCTCACGAGTGTGACGCGCCTGCCGTCCGTCAGGGGCACCTCGACGGCGGCCCGCTGCGCGCGGGAGATCAGCTCGGCGGCCTTCTCCAGGAGGGTCGCCCGGTCGACGGGGTGCAGCCCGAGGACCAGTTCGTCGACGCCGACGCCGAGGTGCGGCCCCGCTCCCGCCTCGGCCCCGGCGTCCCGGTACGCCCGCAGCAGGGAACGCTCACGCGTGGAGCTCTGCGCCAGCAGCCGCCGCTCGATGGCCGCGGCCGCCCGGCGGATCACGCCGTCCAGCGCCGGGTTCTCGAAACCACGCGGATATCCGAAGCACAGGACGCCCTCGATACGGCCGCTGAGCAGGTCGCGCACGGGAAGCGCGCGGCAGGCGCTGGCCTGGGAGCGTTCGGCGAAGTGCTCGGCGCCGTAGACCCGGATGAGCCGCCGTTCCGCCAGGGCGAGACCGATGCCGTTGGTACCGGCGAACCGCTCGGCGAACACGAATCCGGGGACGGTCTGGATGTCCGGGAGCGCTCGGGCCAGCGACGCCTGGCCGAAGCGGCGCAGGAGGACCGTGCCGTTCGCGTCGGCGACGGAGATGTTCATCGCGCTGCCGGCGAACCTGGACTCCAGTCGGTCGAGCACCGGCGCGGCCGCGCGGGAGACCCGGCCGTCCGGGTCGAAGTCGTCCCGGAAGGGGAGGTCGGAGCTGTCCGGCGAGAGCCCCAGGGACCGGCACCGCTGCCAGGAGTTCAGGATCGACGCGCGGACGCCCCTCTCCACTGACTCACCCTGCAGAAACCGCTCACGCGACAGGGTGGGGCCCGTGCCGTCTGTCGCACGTCCCGTGAGTACCGGCTCGCCGTCGGACCGCACCACGCTGGCCTCACTCGCGCCTTGAACAATCCGCTTATCGGATATATCTGGCATTGACGAGGATACGGGCATCGGCAACACGAGTCACGGTTCGCGGCTGTCCTCACGTCCGGTGACCGGCCGGAGCGGACCTCGACCGGCCGGGGCCGAGTACGACCCGTCGGGGGCCGGTGCACGACCCATCGAGTCCAAGGCCCGACCGGTCGGGGGGCCGGCATGACCCGTCGGGCCCGGTGTCACAGGACCGCGACCGGATTGACGGGTGAGCCCGTCCCGCCCGGGACGTTCAGCGGGGCCACGACGAGCAGGAACTCGTACCGCCCCGCCTCCGCGGTCGCGTCGGCCAGCGCTTCCAGGTCGAGGTTGTCCAGCAGCGGCACCCCCATCGCGGCCACCGCCAGGGCGTGCACCGGGGAGTGCACACCCTCCACGGGCGAGGGCCGCACATCGCTGTCGCCGTCGCCGCCGAGCAGCGCGATGCCCCGTTCGGCCAGCAGGGGTACGGCGTCCACGTGGAACCCCGCGCTCGCCACGCCGGGGTCCCAGGCGCCGAGTTCCCTACGGCGGCGGACGTGACCGGAGCGCAGCAGCACCGCGTCGCCCTCGCCGATCGTCACGCCGAGCGCCTCCTCCGCGGCGACGACGTCCCCGGCGCGCACCGCCCGCCCCGGCTCCAGCCACGGGACGCGGAGGACGGCGGGGAGGTCGAGGAGCACCCCCCTCGTGACGAGGGGCCCGAGCTCCGACACCGCGCCGAACCGGGCGCCCCCCGCGTCGACGGCCTCGCGGGCCGGGCGGCCGTCGTAGAGCAGCCCCCGGTAGGCGATGTGGCTCAGCGCGTCGAGATGCGTGACGCCCTTGCCGTGGTAGTCGGCGGCGATGAAATCCTTGTGGGTCGTGGGCTCCGGGCTCTCCACATCGCCGAGATCGGTCATGTGGTGCAGAGCCGGCTTCTGGTTGTCCGGGCCGGGCCGGGTGTTCCAGGGCAGCGCCATCGGGACGACCACGCCGGACCGCACTCCGGCCACGGCCCGCCGCACATGATCCTCGGTCACCCGGTTCCAGGCCCCGCGATCGGCCCTGCCCCAGCGCCCCCATGTACGGACCGTCCCGAAGATCCCGTCGAACTCCCGACGGGAGACGGCGGGTCCGCTGCCGCTCCCGGAGGTCGGCTCGGGAGGCGGCGCTGCGGCGGGGTTCGAACTCATCCGTACTCACCGTTCACCTTCGGCGCGACATCCGGGAGGACCGATGTCCGAAAAGTACCTTACGGCGCCTGCCGAGGCGGCGGCCCCACCGCGACCGCCCGGCGCGGAACGGGGCATCGAACCCGGGGGTCTTGAATGCTTGATTCAGCAGCTCTAGCCTCTTTCGATGGCTTCAATCACCCCTCGCCTCCCACGCCCCGAACGCCCCCACAGACCCCCCACATCCCCCACGACCCGCAGGCCCAGGAAAGCCCGGCGTCTGCGCTGGGCCCTGTTGCTGGCCCTGAGCCTGAGCCTCCCCTCCCTGCCCTCGGCCGCCGCCGCGCCGTCCGCCGCGAAGCCCCCGCCGGTCCCCGAGGTGTGGCCGACGCCCCGGCACATCGAGGGCGGCGAGCGTCAACTCGCCGTTCCCGGCCGGGTGGTGGAGGTTGTCGGGCCGGACACCGACCCCGCCGCCCGCCGGGTCGTCGAGGCCGCGCTGCGGGCGGCCGGGGCCGACCGGATCGTCACCGTCCCGGCCGGTGAACGCCCGCCCGCCGCCGGACTCACCGTCTATGTCGGCGGCCCCGGCGAAAACCCGGCGACCGAGGGCGCGTTGCGGCGGCTGGGCGTCAAGTCCCCGGCCGGGCTGCCCGCGGAGGGGTACGTCCTGGCCTCCGGCCGCCACGCGGGGCGCGCCCTGCTCGCTCTCTCCGGCACCGACACCACCGGCACCTTCTACGCCGCCCAGACCCTCCGCCAGCTCCTCACCCGCAAGCGCCTGCCCGAGGTCACGGTCCGCGACTGGCCCACGGCCAAGCTGCGCGGCGTCATCGAGGGCTTCTACGGCACCCCGTGGACCCACGCCGAGCGGCTGCGCCAACTCGACTTCTACGGCCGCACCAAGCAGAACGTGTACGTCTACTCCCCCAAGGACGACCCCTACCTCCGGGAACGCTGGCGCGACGCGTACCCGGCCGCCCAGCTGGGCCGGTTGCGCGAGCTCGTCGACCGGGCAGCCGCCCACCACGTCCGCTTCACCTACGCCCTCTCCCCCGGCCTGTCGGTGTGCTACTCCTCGGCCGACGACGTCACGGCGCTGGTCCGCAAGTTCGCCTCGCTGTACGACATCGGCGTGCGCTCCTTCGCGATCCCGCTGGACGACATCAGCTACACGAAGTGGAACTGCGCGGCGGACGAGGAGAAGTTCGGCAGCGGGGGCGGGGCCGCCGGTGCCGCCCAGGCCCAGTTGCTGAACCGGGTGTGGGAGGAGTTCTCCGCCGGGCGCACCGGGCTCCAACCGCTGGAGATGGTCCCCACCGAGTACTCCGACCTCGCCGACACCCCGTACAAGAAGGCGCTGCGCGAGCGGCTGGACCCGGACGTGGTCGTCGAGTGGACCGGCGTCGGCGTGATCGCGCCGACCATCACCGCCGCGCAGCTGCGGCAGGCGCGGGAGGTCTACGGGCACCCGATCCTGGTCTGGGACAACTACCCGGTCAACGACTACGTCACCAGCCGTCTCCTCCTCGGCCCCTACACCGGCAGGGAGGCGGACGTGGCCCGTGAGTCCGTCGGCGTCACCGCCAACCCGATGGTGCAGGCCGAGGCGAGCAAGCTCGCCCTGTTCACGTCGGCGGCCTATCTGTGGAACGCGGACGCGTACGACCCCAGGGCGGCCTTCCTCGCCTCCGTCCGGGATCTGGCGGGGCCTGGCGCCGCCAAGTGGCTGCGGATCTTCGCCGAGAACAGCTACTCCTCCCAGCTGGACGCCACCGAGTCCCCGACGCTGACCAAGCTCGTCGCCGACTTCCGCGAGGCGTACGAGGAGGACAGCGGTCTCGACCGGGCGGCGGCCGCGCTGCGGTCCTACTTCACCGACATGGCGGCCACACCCTCGAAGTTGCGCGGCCGCCTCGCCAACCCCGGTTTCCTGAAGGAGACTTCGCCCTGGCTCGACAAGCTCGGCTCGTACGGCGGCGCCGGACTGACCGCCGTGGATCTGCTGCTGGCAGGCAAGCGGGGTGACGCCGAGGCAGTGTCGACGTACTGGAACCGGCTGCGGAGCGAGCGCAAGGCGCTGGACGCGGTCCCGCAGCAGGTGTCGCCCGGGGTGATGGACCAGTTCCTGTACAGCGCGATGCTCCAGCACGCCCCCGACCCCGGCGTCGACGCCTCCTTCGCCCCGGGGTCGCTCTCCTTGAAACCCGGGGCCTCCGGCACGGCGACCCTCCGTTTCTCCTCCTCCGCCGAGGCACGGACGGTGACCTGGAAACTCGACGTGCCGGACGGTGTCACCGCCTCCCCCGCCGAGGGAACCGTGACCGTCCCCGCCGGGGGCAGCGCCTCGGCCACCGTCACCGTGACCGGTGTCGCCGAGGGCGTCCACTCCGTCGTGGTGTCCGGCTCGGGCGTCCTCGACCGGGCGATCCCGGTCCGGGTCACCGACGGGGACGGCACGCCGCGCGCCCTGACGGCCAACTTCAGTGGCGCGTCGGTCAGTTCGATCGACCTGTCGTCCGGCAAGAGCACGGACATCGCCGTCGGGAACAACCCCGGTGACGTGGTCGTGAGCGCCGACGGCCGTACCGCCTACGCCGCGAACCAGGGCTCCGATTCGGTCAGTGTCATCGACGTGGCGCGCGGCACGGTCACCGGCACGGTCGCGGTGGGCCGCGTCCCCGCCGGGCTCGCGGTCACACCGGACGGCGGCACCCTGTGGGTCGCCAACTACACGGACGGCACGGTCCAGCCCGTGGACACAGGCACACTCAAGGCCGGTGCGACCGTCACGGTCGGGTCGGGGCCGGAGAACATGGCGATCACCCCCGACGGCCGGACGTTGTACGTGGCGAACATCCACGACAACACCGTCACGCCGGTCGACCTCGACACCCGGAAGGCAGGGGCGGCGATCCCCGTCGGCCCCCGCCCGTTCAACGTCGTCGCCGCACCGGACGGGAAGCGGGTGTACGTGTCCAACTCCGGTGGTTCGACCGTGACTCCGATCGACACGGCGACGAACGACACCGAGCCGACACTCCTGGTCTCCGGCCAGGCGTACGGCCTCGGCCTGTCGCCGGACGGGCGGACTCTGTGGGTGAGCCCCAGCACCGGGGACCACGTCACGCCCGTCGACACGGTGACCGGCGCCCCCGGCGCGAAGGTCACCGTCGGCAGGTCCGCCTTCGATGTCGGCCTGGACTGGGACGGCGGCACGGCCTACGTCACCACGGCCGACGGCAACAGGCTGGTGCCCGTCGACACGGCGTCCGGCACCGCCGGGGCACCGCTGACGACCGGCGCCTATCCGCTGGCGGTCGCGCTGACGCCCGTACCGGTGCCGTAGGGAATCCGGGGGTGATCAACTGGCGGTACGCCGGATCCGTCCGGCGTACCGCTTCTCCAGCTCCAGGTTGCCCTCGAAACCGCCGGGCACGTTGGCGGAGACATAGACCGGAGGGCGGTCACCGGAGGCGAGGAGCTGGGCGGCCGCCTCGGCGACCGTCATCTGCACGAGCATGACGCCGGTCAGGGTGGACAGCGCGCACACGGCACCGCCGGTCGGCAGCTCCAGCAGCGCGTCGCCGCGCGGGGCGGCGTTGTCGAGGACCACGTCGGCGAGGTCGGCGAGCTTCTTGCCGCTGGGGTGGGTGGCGGCCACGGAGTGGGTGTGGGCGAGGGAGGTGAGGGCGAGGAGGCGGTGGCCGCGTTCCTTGGCGTGCAGGGCCATCTCGACGATGACGTTGTTGACACCGGAGTTGGAGACGACGACGAAGAGGTCCTGGGGGCGGGGGTCGGCCAGCTCGTAGAGGCGGACCGCTATGCCGGGCTCGCGTTCGAGGAGCGGGTCGTCGAGGCCGCTGGGGTGGTCGCCGCCGAAGAGGACGAGGTCGGCCATCTGGATCCGGTTGGTGGGCACGAAGCCGCCCGCGCGGCCGGCGAGTTCGAGGACCAGGGCCTGGGAGTGGCCGGTGCCGAAGGCCTGGACGACGCCGTCCTCGCGGACACAGTCGGCGATCAGCGCCGCGGCGGCGCTCACGTCGGCGCGCGCGGACCCGGTGAGACGGTTCAGGACGGCCAGGCCCTCGCGCGCGAAGCGGTCGGCGCTCACCGGCTCGGTCACGGACTCGTTGGCGGACTCGACGGACACCTGAGACTCCCCACTGGTGGATTGAACCACCCCATACACACCTATCAGTGAATCACTGAATCACAGGCTCGGCATCGAGGGCAATGGCGCAGTTCACCCCCGAGTGCGGCAGCAAAGTCCGGTCCTGGTATTCAGCCATCGGGTCAACGGGTGGCTGATACCTTCTCTGCATGCCCTCGACCGATGTCACCACCCTGATCCGCACCGAGTTGCCCCGGCTGGCCGGCTCCCTGCGGAAGGTCGGCGAGCTGATCCTGGAGGATCCCGCCGCCGTCACGCACTGCTCGGCCGCGGAGCTGGGCCGCCGCACCGGCACCTCCCAGGCCACGGTCACACGGTTCTGCCGGGCCATCGGCCTCGACTCCTACCAGCACCTGCTGATCGAGCTGGCCCAAGAACGGGGCCGGGGTGAGTCCTCCGAGTGGGGCAGCGCCGAGATCGGCCCGGACATCTCCCCCGACGACAGCCTGGAGCGGGTCGTCCAGGTCGTCGGCACCGCCGATCTGCGGGCCGTCCAGCAGACCATCGACCGGATCGACCTGGACTCCGTCGAGCGCGCGGCCCAGGCCGTGGCCCGCGCCCGGCGCGTCGACGTGTACGGCGTCGGCGGCAGCGGCGCGGTCGCGCAGGAGACGGAGACCCGGCTGTTCCGCATCGGCTGCGCGGTGCGCGGCTGGACCGAGGTGCACGCGGCCACCACCTCGGCCGCCCTGCTCACCCCGGCGGACGTGGCGATCGGCATCTCCCACTCCGGCGCCACCCGCGAGACGATCGAGCCGTTCGAGCTGGCCAAGGACCGTGGCGCCACCACCGTCGCCCTGACCGCCGACCCGCGCTCACCGCTGGCCCGCGCCGCCGACATCCGGCTCATCTCCTCCTCCTCGGAGACCAGCTTCCGCACCGGCAGCATCGGCGCCCGCCACTCCGTGCTGATGCTGATCGACTGCCTCTACGTCCGCGTCGGCCAGCTCTCCTACCAGCGGGCGAGCGCCTCCCTGGCGCTGACCGACCACATCGCCGGCGCACACGCCGTGAAGTCCCGGCGGAGCCGCTGACCGGGCCTCGGTTACCCCTTCGGGCCGACCGAGTATGCATGGATGAATCAACCAGTATTCCGATGCATGGTTGATTGAACCATCCCGCGCTGCCAGGATGGGGCTCCGCCGAGCACTCGTAGGAGCCTCATGCGCGTCATCTCTGTCGAGTCGACCGAGCTTTTCGTCGGGACGGAGGACCAGCCGCACCAGGTGGTCGCCGTCGAGGTCGAGCACGACCCGGGCCGGCCGGTCCGGCTGTGTGCGGAGGGGCCGGGCGTGCGGGGCGTCGGGGAGACCGCCGTCACCGTCGGCGAGGACGGGACCGTACGCGCCGAGATACCCGTGGCCGTCGACGGCCTCGTTCCCGGTGACCGCCGCGAGATCACCGTCACGGCCGCCGACGGGGACCGGGTCGTCCGGCACAGCGCCGGGTTCACGGTCGCCGAGCCCGGCTGGACCATGTTCATGGTCAGCCACTTCCACTACGACCCCGTCTGGTGGAACACCCAGGCCGCCTACACCGAGACCTGGGACGTGGCCGACGACCCGGCCGTCACGGGCCTGCCCGCCCGGACCTTCGACTCGCGCGGGCAGAGCGGGATGAGCCTGGTGCGGGCCCACTGCGATCTGGCCCGGCGCGACCCGGCGTACACCTTCGTGCTCGCCGAGGTCGACTACCTCAAGCCCTACTGGGACGCCTTCCCCGAGGAGCGGGCCTTCCTGCGGCAGCTGATCCGCACCGGCCGGGTCGAGATCATGGGCGGCACCTACAACGAGCCCAACACCAACCTCACCGGCGCCGAGGCGACCGTACGCAACGCGCTGTACGGCGACGGCTTCCAGCGCGGGATCATCGGGGCCGCGCCGGAGACCGCCTGGCAGCTGGACGCGTTCGGGCACGACCCGCAGTTCCCGGGGCTGATGGCGGACGCGGGGGTCACGTCGAGCTCGTGGGCGCGCGGCCCGTTCCACCAGTGGGGGCCGACCCTGTCGGTGTTCGGCGAGGAGCCGCGCGACCCGCAACGGATGCAGTTCCCGGCGGAGTTCAGCTGGATCGCCCCCTCCGGGCGCGGGCTGCTGACCGCGTACATGGTCAACCACTACGGCGCCGGCTGGGCCATCGACAACGCCCCCACCCTGCCCGAGGCGGAGGCCGCCGCCCTCAAGCTCTTCCGGGGACTGAAGAAAGTCGCGCTCACCCGCAACGTCCTGCTGCCGGTCGGCGGCGACTACGCCCCGCCGTGCCGCTGGGTCATGGGCATCCACCGCGACTGGAACGAGCGGTACGTCTGGCCCCGGTTCGTCAGCGGCATCCCCCGGGACTTCTTCGCCGCCGTACGGGCCGAGCTGGAGCGGGAGGGGCGCACGGCGTCCCCGCAGACCCGGGACATGAACCCGGTCTACACCGGCAAGGACGTCTCCTACATCGACACCAAACAGGCCCAGCGGTACGGCGAGGCGCTGCTCGCCGACGCCGAGGCCTGGGCGACCCTCGCCTCCCTCACCACCGGGCACCCCTACCCGGACGCGGCCCTCGACAAGGCCTGGCGGCAGCTGATCTACGGCGCCCACCACGACGCCATCACCGGCTCCGAGTCGGACCAGGTGTACATCGACCTGCTCACCGGCTGGCGGGAGCTGTACGACCTCGCGGAGACCGTGCACGCCGACGCCACCCAGGCGCTCGCCGACCGGGTCGTGCCACTGCCGGGCGACGGCACCGACCTGGTCGTCTTCAACTCCGCGACCTGGCAGCGGAGGGACGTGCTGAGCGTCGCCGACCCCGGCCGGGTCCCGCTCGACCACACGGGGCTGCCGCTGCCGGCCGTGCGCGAGGACGGCCAACTGAAGGTCGTCGTGCCGGAGGTGCCCGGCATGGGCCTCAAGGCGCTCGCCCTCGCGGAGGGTTCGGTGGCCGGCTGGACGGCCGGCGAGGGCACGACTATCCGCAACGAGTTCTACGAGGTCACCGTCGACCCCGCGCGCGGCGGCGGCGTCAGCAGTCTGCGCGCGCTCGCCGAAGCCGGGGCCGACGGCGAGGACGGCCGGGAGCTGCTGCGCGCCGGGGACATCGGCAACGAGCTGGTGGTGCAGGAGGAGTACCCGAGGCACCCGCGCTTCGGCGAGGGCCCCTGGCACCTCACCCCGACCGGCACCACCGCCGCCCGCAGCCGGGACGTGACGGCTGACATCGATGTCGAGCACTCGTCGGCCGGCTCCCGCCTCACCGTCCGCGCCGACCTGGGCCTTTTCCGCTACACCCAGCGGCTCACGCTCTGGGCCGGCGTCGACCGGCTGGACGTGACGACGACCCTCGACGGCTATGACGGCGCCGACCGGCTGATCCGGGTCCGCTGGCCCTCGGACGTGCGCGGCGGGCTGCCGGTGCACGAGGTCGCGGACGCGGTGATCGGGCGTGGCTTCGGGTTCGTGGAGGTGGACAGCGAGCAGTTCCCGTGGACGCTGGACAACCCCGCCAACACCTGGTTCGGGCTGGGCTCCACCGCCCGGGTCGCCGTCCACGACGACACCGGCGCGCTCCTGGGCCACCGGTCGGTCGGCGTCGCCGAGCTGATCTTCAGCGACTGGGACACCGCCGGTGAACTGGGCACCCCGCTCGCGGCGGCCCTGGTGCGCACGGGCGTCACGGCCACCTCGACGATCGCGGGCGGCCCCCGCTACGGCGATCTGGAGGTCGACTCCAACCTGCCCGACATCCGTATCGCCGTCGGCGGCCCGGAGCGCAACTCCCTGGTCGCCGAGGCCCTCGGCTGGGACCCGGCCGCCGCCCGCGAACTGCGCCGCCAACTGGCCCGGGACGGCCTGGCATCGGTGTGGGTGGCTCCCCGCGCCTCCCTGCGCGAGGAGTGGGTGCCCGGCGCCGACCTGCGCGACCTGGAGCGACTGCCGCTGCTCGTGGTGGCGGGCGCCCGCCCCGAGGACGACGCGAAGGCCGTCGACGCGCTCGTCGCCGACCTGGACGACGCGACCGTACGGGCCACCGCGGCCGGCGGTGGCGAGGCGCTGCCGCCGGGCGACGCCTGGGACGGGCGGGGCTTCGCGATCCTCAACCGGGGCACCCCGGGGTGCGTCGTCACCTCCTCCGGCGATCTCCACATGTCCTTGATGCGCTCCTGCACCGGCTGGCCCTCCGGTATCTGGGTCGACCCGCCCCGCCGCACCGCCCCCGACGGCTCCGGCTTCCAACTGCAACGCTGGTCCCACACCTTCGAGTACGCGGTCGTCGCGGGCGAGGGCGACTGGCGCGACCTGAGCTGGCCGCGCGAGGGGCACGCCTTCAACCATCCGCTGACGGCGCGACTGCGGGAGCCCGACCATCCGCTCACGGCACGGCTGCGGGAGCCCGCCGGGGCACCGGCCGGCCTGCCGAGGTCCGCGGCCCTGCTGGCGCTGGAGCCCGAGGGCAGGGTGGTGCTGGACGCGTTGAAGCCGGCCGGGTCGCCGCTGGCTCGGGGCGGTACCGCGCCCGCGGACCCGGCGCGCGGGGTCGTCGTACGGGCACACGAGGTGGACGGACGGCCGGTGCGGGCGCGGGTGACGGGTCCGTCGGTGTGGGCCGGAGGGAGCCGGGCCGACGTCCTGGAGCGGCCCGGTGAGGCCCTGACCCCCGGCACGGACGGGGCGTTGGAGCTGGACCTGACGGGGTTCGAGGTGGCCACCGTGCTGGCCTCGCCGGTGGACGGCCGCCGGATCGAGGGCCCGGGTGTCGCCGCGCACGAACCCGCGCAGCCCGTGCACACCCGGTACTGGCTGCACAACTCCGGCCCCGCGCCCCGGGGGAACATGCCCGTGGCCGTCTACCTCTCGCCGGCCGCGCTGACCGCCGACGGCCCGGTCACCGCGACGGTACGCATCTCCTCCGAGCTGACCGACGCGCCGGTGTCCGGCACGGTGGCCCTGGAGGTCCCACCCGGCTGGCGTGCCGAGCCCGCCGAACTGGCCTACGCGCTCGGTCCCGGCGGCTTCTCGCTCACGGAGGTCACCGTGGCACCGCCGCCGGACCCGGTGCCCGGCCGTTACCCGCTCGCCGCGCGGCTGGCGTACGGCGGGCAGACGTTCGAGGACGTGGTCGCCCTGGACGTGCCCGGCGAGGCGGCGGAGGGCGAGCCCGACGGGCGGACCGGGCCGAGTGTCGTGCTGGAGCTGGGCGTCGACCGGGTCGAGGTGCGCCGGGGCGAGCGGGTGCGCGTGCCGGTGCGCGTGCGGAACACGACCCGGGGCCCGGTGAGCGGAACGCTGTGGGCGCTGTCGCCCTGGGGCACCTGGGCGGGCGTCGAGCCGGGCCTCCAGGGGTTCGCCCTGGCCCCCGGGGAGAGCGCGGACCGCGTCGTCGAGGTGGACGGCTCGGCGGTGCCCCCGGGGTCGTACTGGCTGATGGCGAAGGCCGGCTGGCACGGCTGCGTGGCCTATACGGAGGCGGTCGTACTGGAGGTGACGCCATGAGCGGGCACCCGGCGCACGGCGACCGCACGGTACCGGGCGACCACGCCCCGCCGCACAGGCACCCGGCGCACGGCATGCACGCCGAGCCGGGCGGACGCCCCGCACCGGCCGGACACGCGGAGCCGGACGAGTACGCGGGAGACAGCGGCCACGTGGCGCCCGGCAGCCATGCCCCGCCGCACGGGCACCCGGTTCCGAGCCCGCACGCGGCGCTCGTGGGCGGTGAGACCGTCCCCCGGGAACGGGTCGACGCCGTACTGGACGCCGTGCCCGCCCGGGACCGGGAGGCACGGCCGGAGGGGCAGGCGCGAGCGGAGCGGCAGCGGCGGCGATGGGCGACGCAGGTCGTCGTCGCGGACGAGCTGGCCCGGCGGGCGTGTGCCGCGCGGGGGCTCGCGCCACCAGCCGAGCGGGCGCCGGCGCGGGGGCTCGCGGTGTCCGGGACCGAGGTCGCCGACCTCGGCAGCATCATCGCGGTGGCGCTCGCCCACTCCCCCGCCGCGCGCACCCTGCTGTCGGCTCTGGAGGCCGAGCAGAGGGTGCCGGAGAAGGCCGTACGGGGCTACTACGACCGCAATCCGGACCGTTTCCTCACCCCGGAGGCGCTGCGGCGCGGGGTCGACCCGTACGGCGGGGCGGGACCGGGCGACTTCCTGCCGTACGACGCGGTCCACGACGACGTCGTGCGGGAGCTGCGGCGGGCGATGGGGCGGCAGGCGTTCTTCGACTGGCTGGACCGGGCCCGCGCCGACGTGGAGTACACGCCGGGGCACGAGCACCCGGGCGACCCGTCGCACCCCGACCACGAACACCGCCACTGAAACCCGCGGCCGACGACCCACCGACGACTCACCGACGGCTCACCGACGACTCGGAACCTAAAAGCAACACGGCTAGGCATTGACCTCCGATGAATTCTGGTCCACCTTTTCATCAATCGGAGTCCAAGTTGGTGATTTGAACCAGCAGCGTGACCCAGCAGCTGACTGATCGCAGGAGGCAACATGCGCGCGAGAAGACTGACCGGATGCGTGGCGGGCGTCATCGCCCTCACCCTGACCGCCGCCGGCTGCGGCCTGTCGGGCGGGGGCTCCGACAGCGGGGACGCCACGGCCGGCGGCTGCAAGGTCGACGAGGGCAACGTCGGTTCCGGGAAGCTCACCGGCGACGTCAAGGGGACGATCACCTTCCAGACGACCAACCTGAAGAAAGACTTCGGCGGCTACTTCAACGGCGTCATCAAGGCCTTCGAGAAGGCCCACCCCGACACCACCGTGAAGTGGGTCGACGACCCGGGTGACGCCACGTTCACCCAGCGCCTGGTCGCGGACGCGCAGGGCTGCACGCTGCCGGACGTGGTGAACATCAACGTCAACACGGCGATCGCGCTCACCAAGAACGGCTACCTGCTCGACCTGGACAAGAAGGCGCCGGACGCGGGCGAGCCGTTCGTGCCCAACCTGTGGAAGTCGAGCAGGTACGCGGACTCCTCCGGCGCCAAGGTGCACAGCGTGCTGCCCTGGTACTCCGGCGGCATCGTGCAGACCTTCAACACCGACCTGATGACGAAGGCGGGCCTGGATCCGGCCAAACCTCCGACGACTGTGCTCGGTCTGTTCGAGGACGCCCAGAAGGTGGCCGAGGCCTCGGACGGCAAGTACTACGCCTTCCTCGCCAACCCGCAGCTGCGCATCCCGGCCGACTGGCAGCAGATGGACATCGGGATCCTGTCGTCCGACGGCAAGAAGTTCACCTTCGCCGACGACCCGAAGACCACGCAGTGGGTCGAGGCCATGACGAAGCTCTACAAGGCCGGCGGCATGCCGAGGGACTCGCTCTCCTCCACCCAGGACCCGGCCAACGTCTACGGTCAGGGCAAGCTGGTCTACGGCCCGACGAACCCCAACTTCCTGCGCTTCATCCAGCAGAACAACCCGAGCGTCTACAAGAAGACCGGGGTCGCCCGCTTCATGCTGGACGACCTGGGCCACACCGTCGGCGCCCCGCAGTACGTGGGTGTCGCGTCCACGAGCAAGAACGCGGCGACCGCGCTGTCCTTCGCACGGTTCCTGACCAACGCGGAGAACCAGCTGGAGTGGGCGAAGGACCCGAACGTCGTCATCTTCCCCTCCACCACGGCCTCCCTGGACGACCCGTTCTTCCAGTCGGTCAAGGGCGACGACCCGTTCGCCGAGGCCCGCAAGATCGTCGCGAGTGACCGCAAGACCTCCACCGCCGACGAGATCGCCCTCACCCCCGGCGAGTTGAACGCCATCACGGCCCAGATCCAGCTGGCCATGCAGGGCAAGAAGAGTGCCCAGGACGCCCTCGACGAGGCCCAGAAGAAGGCCAACGAGCTGATCGAGCAGGGCAGTTGAGTATGACCACCCTTTCTCCCCCCACCAAGGGCTCGGGGGTCGCGGTCTCCGCCCGCGACCCCCGGTCCGGGGCACCGAGCGGCCGGCGCCGCCCGTTGCGGGCCCTCAGGCCGGGCCCCACCGCCGACGCGGGCGGCGCCGCGCTGTACCGCCGCTGGTGGCTGCCGTGGCTGTGGATGTCACCGGCGATCATCGGCGTCACCGTCTTCGGTCTGTACCCGTTCCTGAACACGCTCCTGCTGTCGTTCACCGACGCCAAACCGCTCGGCGGCGCCGCCTCGTTCGTGGGCCTGGACAACTACACGCGGATGCTGGGCGACGCCGACTTCTGGCTCGCCACCCGCAACAGCGTGCTGTACGCGCTGATCGTGGTCCCGCTGATGGTGCTGCTGCCGCTGATGCTGGCCGTGCTGGTGGAGAAGAACCTGCCGGGCATCGGCTTCTTCCGCTCCGCCTTCTACACCCCGGTCCTCGCCTCCAGCGTGGTCGTGGGCCTGAGCTGGCAGTGGCTGCTCAGCGACCAGGGCCTGGTCAACACCTGGCTGCAGAAGGCCCACATCATCCGGTCGGCGATCCCGTTCCTCTCGGACTCCTGGCTGATCCTGCTGTGCGCGATGGGGCTCACCCTGTGGAAGGGCCTCGGCTGGTACATGATCTTCTACCTGGCCGCGCTGGGGAACGTCCCGAAGGAACTGCACGAGGCCGCCGCGGTGGACGGCGCGGGCGCGATCCGCCGCTTCTGGCACGTCACGATGCCCGGTGTCCGCACCTCGATGATGCTGGTCGGCACCCTCACCGGCATCGGCTCGCTGCGGGTGTTCACCGAGATCTACATGCTCGGCGGCGCCACCGGCGGCCCCGGTGGCGCCGACCGCACCCTCCCCTTCTACATCCGGGACGTCGCCCTCGACCCGCTCACCGGCAACGCGGGCTACGGCTCGGCGGTCAGCGTCGCCCTCTTCGTCCTCACCCTGGGCCTCACGCTGCTCGCACAGCGCCTGACGAAGGAGGACGCGTCATGACCACCGCCGTGAAGGAGCAGCGGACGGCGGCGGCCGTGCCCGGGGTGGAGAAGCGGCGGCGCCTGATGCCGCGCTGGCGGGACTACGGCCGGCCGCGCGAACTCGTCGTCCGCTACCTGCTGTTGCTGTTCGTCCTCGGCATCACGGTCGGCCCGCTGCTGTGGCAGCTGCTGTCGTCGCTGAAGGGCGTAGGCGAGGACGTGTTCGGCGAGAACGCCTCCCTCTTCCCGAGCGACCCGACGCTGCGCGCCTACCGCGAGGTGTTCGCGCAGGTCCCGGTGTGGACATACATCGGCAACAGCATGGCCGTCGTCGCGCTGTCGGTCACGAGCCAGCTGGTGTTCTCCACGCTCGCCGGCTACATGCTCTCCAAGCCGAGCTGGAAGGGCCGCAAGCTGGTCTGGGTGCTGCTGATGGCGTCCATGATGTTCCCCTTCGAGTCGATCATGGTCTCGCTGTTCCTCAGCATCCGGGACCTCGGCCTGCTCGACAACGTGGCGGGCGTCTGGCTGCCCGGCTTCGTCGCCGCCATCAACGTCCTCATCATGCGGGCCGCGTTCCTCGCCGTGCCGCGTGAGATCGAGGACGCGGCGATGCTGGACGGGGCGGGCGAGTGGAAGCGGTTCCGGTATCTGTATCTGCCGTCCGCGTGGGGAGCGATCCTCGTCGTCACCATCAACACCTTCATCAGCGCCTGGGACGACTTCCTCTGGCCGCTGATCGTGCTGCGCACCGAGGACCACTTCACCCTCACCCTGGGCCTCGCCCGTCTGCAGTCCTCCTCCTTCGGCTACGACCAGCGGATGGTGATGGCGGGCTCGGTGATCTCCGTGATCCCGGTGCTGGTGCTGTTCGTGATCACCCAGCGGTGGTTCTACAAGGGGGTGTCCTCCGGGGCCGTCAAGCTCTGAGGCCGCTCCCTCAGGTCCAGGACCAGGGGTAGGACGGTGAGCGCCTCTCGTGCCGACCGGGCGACGCGGATCTCGACGGCGCCGACCCCCGTGGGCACGTCGAAGGACAGGGAGACCGTACGGCGCTGCCCCGGCGCCAGGCCGACGCCCTCGAACGCGCACAGTTCGAGGGTGCGCGGCCATACGGGAGTGATCAGCCGGCGCAGGTACACCTGGACGACCGTACGCCCGTGCCGTTTCCCCGTGTTGGTGACGTCGACCTCGACGGCGGACCCGGACAGGCGTGGCGTGCCGTACGCGAAACTCGTGTACGACAGCCCGTGCCCGAAGGAGTGGAGCGGCTCGGCGCTCTCGTCCACGTAGGCGCCGTACTCGGTGTCCTTGTGGTTGTAGTGGACCGGGAGTTGGGCCGCCGAGCGCGGCACCGAGACGGGCAGTCGGCCCGTGGGTTCCGCGAGTCCCAGCAGTACCTCGGCGATCGCGGCGCCGCCCCACGGGCCCGGGTACCAGGCGGTGAGCAGCGCGCCCGCCGTGTCGGGTACCACGTGCGGACGGCCCTGGATCAGGACGACCGCCGTCGGCGTCCCCGTCGCGACGACCGCGTCCAGCAGCGCGTGCTGGGCCTCCCCCAGGCGCAGCCCCGCGAGGTCGACGCCCTCGCCGCAGGTCATCTCGGACACGACGGTCCGCGCTGCCCCGTTGGCGTCGAACTCCGTGTCGGGCGTGCGGGCACTGCTGCCGCCCAGCACGAGCACGGCCAGGTCGGCCGCCGCGGCCTCGGCGACCGCGGCCGGGATGTGGGCGCGGTCGGCGCCGGTGAGGGCCGCGCCCTCGGTGTGGCGGACGTCCGTGCCGGGCGGGGCGAGCCGACGCAGGGCGTCGAGGACGCTCTCGCCGGTGCCGGGGCGCTGCGGGGCGGTGTAGTCGCCGAGTTGGTGGGCGGTGGTGGCGGCGTGCGGGCCGAGCACGGCGACACGGCGTACCGAGGGGCCGATGGGCAGCACGCCGGTCGGGTTGTGGAGGAGGGTGACGCAGGCGCGGGAGAGGTCGGTGCTCAGGGCGCGCCCGGTGTGCTCGGGGATCGACGCGCGCCGCGCGTAGGGGTTCTCGAACAGGCCGAGGCGGAACTTCAGGCGCAGGACCCGGGCGACGGCGGCGTCCAGCGCGGTCTCGCTCACCAGGCCCCGTTCGACGGCCTCCGCCAGGTGCGTGAAGCCCTCGTCCCAGAGGCTGAGGTCGATCCCGGCGTCGAGGGCGAGGGCGCCTGCGGAGACCTTGTCACCGGTGATGCGGGCGAGGCGGTCCACGGCGAGTCCGTCGGCCATGACCAGCCCCTCGAAGCCCCAGCGGTCCCGGAGCAGGCCGGTGAGGAGGGCGCGGTTGCCGGAGCAGGGCAGGCCGTCGACCTCGTTGTAGGCGGCCATGACGGCGGCGGCGCCGGCCCGGACTCCGGCGCGGGCGGCCGGGAGGTGGATCTCGCGCAGCTCGCGAAGACCCAGTTCGGACTCGGCGGAGTTGCGGCCGCCGACCGTCGCGCCCTGGCCGGCGAAGTGTTTGAGGACGACGGGGGCGCGGTCGGGGGCGAAGGATCCGTCCATGCCCGGTGTTCCCCCCGCTCCCCCCGCTTCCCCCGGACCCTCCGCTCCCCCCGGACCCTCCGCACCCTCCGCTCCCTCCACGCCCTGCATTCCGCGGACGAGTGCCTCCGTCAACCGGGCCGCGAGGTACGGGTCCTCGCCGAAGCACTCCTCGGTACGGCCCCAGCGCGGGTCCCGGGCGATGTCCAGCGCGGAGACGAGGGCCACGTGGCCGCCGCGGGCACGGAGTTCGGCGGCGGCATGCGCGGCGGCCCGCTCGAACAGGGCGGGGTCCCAGGTGGCGCCGACGGCCAGGTTGACGGGAAGGACCGTGCCGTCGAGGGCCATGTGGCCGTGCGGGACCTCCTCGACGAACAGGGCGGGGATGCGCAGGCGGCTGCGTTCCAGGACGTGGCGCTGGACCAGGTCGGCGAGGTCGGCGCTGTCGTCGGCCCCGGGTCCGTGGCCGTGGTCGACGCCGGACCAGGCGTCGGCGCGCATCAGACCGTAGAGGGCGCCGAGGCCCGCGAAGCGCTCGGTCTCGGCGTACAGGGCGTCGGTGAGTTCGAAGTCTCCGTCCCGGGTACGGCGGTAGGCGTCCCAGCCGTACATCCGCTGGTTGAGCTGGCCGACCTTCTCGCGCCGGGTCATGCGGGACAGAAGGTCGGCGACGCGGGTGTCGAGGGGGGCGGCCGGGTCGAGGTACGGGGGCTGCGCGGGGGCGGCGGCCGGGGCGACCGTCCGGTCCTGAGGGGGCATGGGTCGTCCTTGTCGGCGGGGGGGAGGGCCTGGTAGGCGGAGAGGCTTTGTCGGGGACGGGTCTTGTCGGGGACGGGCTTTGTCGGGGGGTGGGTTTTGTCGGGGGGTGGGTTTTGTCGGTGTGGGAGTCGGGCCGCGTCGGCGTGAGGGTGTGGTCACGGTCGTCGCCGCGGTCGTCGTAGAGCCGTCGTGCGGGTTGCCGGGCGGTCTCGGGCAGTCATCGGAGGGGCGCCGGGCGATCTCGGGCGATCGTTTGGCGGCCGTCGGGCGGTCTTCGGGCGATCGTTTGGCCGTCGGGCGGGCCGAGTGGTTCAGCCGCCCGTGGCGTGGGCGAGGCGGGCCAGGGCGACGGCGCCCGGGGAGCCGTCCGACACCGGGGTGACGGCGAGTCCGAGCGGGGCCAGGCGTTCGGTCAGCGGGGACAGCAGGGGGCCGTTCGGGGCGAGCAGGCCGCCCGTGGCGACGAGGGGTTCGTCCGGGCGGGGTGCCAGGGCCGAGACGGTCTCGGCCAGGCGGCGGGCGGCCTCCTGGAGGATCCGCACGGCGACGGCGTCCTTCTCCTCCGCGGTCCGCACCACCGCGGGCGCGTGGTCGGCCAGGCGGACGGGGGACCGGTCCATGACGGCGGGCAGCAGCCGGGCACGGTAGGCGGTGCGCCGCTCGGCGCTCCACGCGACGGCGCCGGTGGCTCCGTAGCCCTCCGGCGGCAGAACCTCCGTCGGCAGCCCGAGGTCCCGGCCGACGGCCAGGACGAGCGCGGTGGGCCCGCTGCGGCCGTCGGCCGCGCGCAGGGCCGCCCGCACGGCCGCGCGGCCGATCCAGAAGCCGCCGCCGTCGTCTCCGAGGAGCCAGCCGTCACCGCCCGAGGTCGCGGTCGGCACCCGACCGGCGATCCGGGCCGCGACCGCGCCGGTGCCGGCCACGAGGACGAGCCCGTCGGCGGGGTGGCCGGGGGCCGCGGCGAACGTCGTCTCGATGTCGCTGTGGACGCCGACCGCGGCGGCGGTGATACCGAGCCGGGCGAGCGCGGCGGACAGGGCGGCCCGGGCCCGTACCCGGCCGGGCTCGTCGGCGCCCTGGGCCTGGTGACCGGCCCCCGCGAAACCGCCCGCCACCGCGACCACCCGCCCGCGCAGTCCGTCGGGCACGGCCTGCCCGACGGCCTCGGCGAGGTGGTCGGCGAGCGCCGGCCCGGGCACGGTCAGCGAGTTGCCCGGCCCCGCCGTCCCCTCGCCCCGGACCCGCCCGTCTCCCAGGTCGGCGAGGACCGCACGGGTACGGGTGCCGCCGGCGTCGAGACCGACCACGTAGGCGGGGGAAGGCGCGGCGACCGCGGATTCCCCGGCAGCCGGAGAATCCGCGAAAGCTTGGTTCAAATCACTATTCATTGCCGTCCATGGTGGTTGATACATTCGCCGGACACAAGGTCCATCTCCTGAGGAGGACGCCATCAGCACGCCGCCCTCGCCCGCGCCCGCGCTCCGTTTCGGAGTCAACTACACCCCACGCCGGGGCTGGTTCCACGCCTGGCACGACTTCGATCCAGGGCTCGCGCGCGAGGACCTGGCACAGATCGCCGGGCTGGGCCTGGACCACGTCCGGGTCTTCCACCTCTGGCCGCTGCTCCAGCCCAACCGCACCGTGGTCCGGGCGTCGGCCGTGGACCAGCTCGTCCACCTGGTGGACCTGGCCGGCGAGTGCGGTCTGGACGTCCTCGTGGACGGCGTCCAGGGCCATCTGTCGAGCTTCGACTTCTACCCGGAGTGGACGCGCGGCTGGCACCACCGCAACGTCTTCACCGACCCCGAGGCGATCGAGGCCCAGGCCCTGCTGCTGCGCACGCTCGGCGGCGCCCTGTCCGGCCACCCCCACGTCATCGGCCTCCAGCTCGGCAACGAGCTCAACAACCTGGTCGAGCACAATCCGGTCTCCGTGGCCGAGGTCGACCACTACCTCGACGCCCTGCTGGCCGCCGCGCGGGACGGGCTCGGCGAGGGCGCCGGCCTGGTCACGCACTCGGCGTACGACGCCGCCTGGTACGGCGACGACCATCCCTTCACCCCCGAGGCCTCCGCCCGCAAGGGCGACCTCACCACCGTCCACCCCTGGGTCTTCTCCGCGGACTGCGCCCGCCGCTACGGCCCGCGCTCACCGCAGGTGCACCACCTCGCGGAGTACGGCACGGAACTGGCAGCCGCCTACGCAACCGACCCGGCGCGCCCGGTCTGGGTCCAGGAGACCGGCGCCCCCGAGCCGCACATCCCGGCGGCCGACGCCCCCGACTTCGCCCGCGCGACCCTGCTCAACGCGGCCGGCTGCGCCCGCCTGTGGGGCGTCACCTGGTGGTGCTCGCACGATGTCGACCGTTCCCTGGCCGACTTCCCGGAACTGGAGTACACACTCGGCCTGTTCGACTCCTCGGGCCACCCCAAGCCGATCGCGGACGCCCTGTCCACGACGGTGGCCGAGCTCCGCACCGCCGCCGCCACGCCCGCCCCCCGCACGACGGCCCTGGTCCTGGACTGCACCCCGTCCACGCGCTCGGTCTCCGGCCCCGGCGGCGCCTTCTTCGACGCCTGGATGCGTCTGCGGCAGGAGGGCACCCACCCGGCGGTGGTCCTGGCGGAGCGCGCGGAGGACACGGCGTATCTCGCGGCGAGGGGGGTCACGGAGCTGATCGGGGGGCAGTGAGGCAGGCGGGCGCGGGCTCGGGCGCCGGTGGACGGAAGCGGGGCCGAAGCCCTGGGAGGCGGGGGGCGGGGTGCTGGCTGGCGGGAGGCGGGGTGCTGGCTGGCGGGAGGCGGGGCGAGGCGCCGGGGGCGGGGGCGGGGGCGGGGGCGGAGCACCGGACGGTCGGGGCCGGGGCACCGGACGACAGGGGAACCGGCTCCGGCCCACCTCCCCGTCTGGGCGTCCGTCAGGGCGTCCGTCGGCACCCAGGATCCGCCCGCGCCAGGGCGTCAGCCTCCAGGGGCGTCCACCCCTGTCAGGACATCCGCCCCGCCAGAACCTCGGCCACCGCCCGCAGATTCACCCGTCCCCTCCCGTGCGCGGCAAGCGCACCGCCCGCTTCCGGCAACCCGGTCGAGACCACCAGCGCATCCGGCCGTCCCGCCAGCAACGCGTCCCGTAGACGCCCTTGCCAGGGGTACAGCTCCGCATCGCACAGGGCGACGACCAGGGGCCGCCCCTCGGCGGCCCGCAGCACCTTCCCCACGAGGGCCCCGTTGTCGTCGGGCTCCCCGGCGACCGCCGTCCCCGTGGCGGTCGGATCGAGGGCACGGACCTCGGTCAGCAGATCCTCGCCGCCCCAGTTGAGGGCGGGATGCGGGGGTGGGAAGCAGTCGACGACATGGGCGCCCGGCACCGGTTCCGGCACCGGTTCCGGCAATGGCCCCCCGCTCCGCACGGCCCGCCGCGCCGCCGTCAGCCCGGCGTCCGCGTCCCACACGGCCACGGCACCCGGCCGGTACGGCACCGCGTACCGCAGCGCCAGCCGTTGCACCCGTTCCGCGGCCTCGACCACGCGCTCCTCGGCGAGGTCGCCCGTCCGCAGGGCGTCGAGCACGGCATCGCGGCAGGCGAGGGTGACCTCCAGGTCGGGTACGGCGACGATGACCTGGTCCGCTCCGGCGGCGAGCGCGAGCCGGGCGCCGGCCGCCTCGCCGTAGCGGTCGGCGATGGCCTTCATCTCCAGCGCGTCGCTGACGAGGACGCCGTCGAAGCCGAGCTCGCCGCGCAGCAGTTCGGAGAGGATGCGCGGGCTGAGGGTGGCGGGCAGGTCGGGGTCGAGGGCCGGAAAGACGACGTGGGCGCTCATCAGCATGGGCACGCCCGCGTCGACGGCGGCCCGGAAGGGCGCGAGGTCGAGTCGCTCGTACGGCCGTGGGTCGACCGCCAGCTCGTGATGGCTGTCGGTGACGGTCCCGCCGTGGCCGGGGAAGTGCTTGGCGCAGGAGGCGACACCGCGTGCCTCGGTGGCCTCGATCCAGGCACGCAGATGCCGGGAGACCAGTTCGGGGTCGCCGCCGAAGGCGCGGGTGCGCACGATCGGGTTCTCGGGCCGGCTCTGGACGTCGGCGACGGGGGCGTAGGAGGCGGTGATGCCGAGCGAGAGCAGGTGTCCGGCGAGGGCGTCGGCGCAGGCAGCGGTCAGCCGGGGGTCGTCGGCGGCACCGAGCGCCCATGAGCCGGGCACCTCCGGGGCGCCCGCGGCGACCAGATGGCCGATGCCGCCGCCCTCGTTGTCGATGGCGACCAGCAGGTCCGGACGCAACATCCGCAGCACGCCGGTGAGTTCGCGGACCTGGTCGGCGTCGCGGATATTGCGGGTGAACAGGATGACCCCGCCGAGTCCGCGGTCGATCAGCCGTTTCAGGGTGTCGGGGACGGTCGTCGTACCGTCGAAGCCCGCGACGAGGCAGCGGTGGGCTGCCTCGTCGAGGGCCGCGGGGAGGACCGGGCCGACCGGCCCGGCGGCGGTGTGTTTCACCTCCGAAATCCTCTGGCTGACCAAGCCGAAAGTCAACAGCTCGGTGGATGAATGATTCACCAAACCTGGGCAGGCGGGAGTGGCACCGCCTTCGCCGCTCAGCTCCCGGCCGCTGTTGCCGCTGAGGTCTCGATCGCGGTTGCCGCTCAGGCCTCGATCGCGGTTGCCGCTCAGGCCTCGATCGCCGTTGCCGCTGAGGCCTCGACCGGCTTGCGGTAACGGACGTACTCACTCCGGCGGCGGAACCCGACGCTCTCGTAGAGGTCGTAGGAGCGGTGCGGATTGGCGGTCCCGGTGTAGAGGCGCGCGGTCTCGGCGCCGTGCTCGCGGAGGCAGCGCAGCCCGTCGAGCAGCAGGGCCCGGCCGAGCCCCAGCCGTCGCGACTCCGCCCGGACGCTCAACTCCTCGACCTCGCCCACCGCGCCGTCCCGCCGGCGGACGGAACACAGAGCGACCCCGGCCATCCGGTCCCCGTCCCAGGCGGCTCGCCAGCAGGTCGGGTCGGCCGTGGCGAGGAACCTCTCGTACGTCCACCTCTGGGTGAAGGCGGCGTCCGCATAGGAGTCGACGACCGCCTCCCATGCGGCGCGATGGTCCCCCGGCCCCACGGCGCCGAGTCGGACACCGGTCGGCAGTGGCTTGGCCTCGGGCAGTCGTCGGAGGTCGGCCAGCTTCAGCTCCACCAGGCTGAAGACCCTCCGGTAACCGCCGGCCAGCAGCAACGCCGTCGCGTCCGCCTCACCGGCCGTGGCGTTCGCGCCGAACACGGCCCGCCGGGCGGTGCCGTGCTCCCGCACGAGCCGGCGGATGCGGTTCTCGGCCCAGTCGAGCATGGCCGAACCGATGCCCTGGCCGCGATGCCGGGGCAGCACATAGCCACGGTGCAGGTACAGCCACGTCCCGTCCCGCTCCTCCCACCACCTGATCGTGGCGTAGCCGACGACGCGGCCTTCGCCCTGGCCCTGACCCTCGTACTCCACGAGGATCTGGTTCTCGTGGGGGTCTTCCAACTCGGCGCAGGACTCCGCGATCTCGGCGGCCGTCGGGAGCCCCTCCACGACCGACCCGGCGTCGACCCGGTCCCGCTCCGCGCAGCCCAGCCGTACGGCGGCCATCGCGTCATGGTCTTCCTGGCCCCGGTACGGCCGGCAGGCATAGCGCTCCACATCCATGGCCAAGATCTCTCGTACCCGCAGATGCCCTGTCAATCGCCTTTCTGAGGCTCCCGCCGCTCTACGGCGCGGAGGCTCCCGCCGCTCTACGGCCAGGTGACGGAACGGCGGCGAGGAAGCCTCGCCCGTGCGCGCACCCAGCCGAACAGCACCACCGAGCACAGGGCGGCGAAGGCGCACCAGGTCGAGACGAACTCCATCCGCCACAGGGTCCAGCTGATCACGGCACCGACGGCGGCCAGGAACCCGAGCACCACGAGCCTGCGGTCTCCGGAGAGGAGCAGGGAGCCGACGGTGGCGAGGAGGTAGCCCGCGACGAGGAGCACCGGGTGCGACAGGTCGATCGTGTAGCCGACGGTGTGGCCACGGATCTCGGCCGTCACCGGGCCCGTGGCGAGGCCGTGGGCGAGCGGTACGGCGGTCGCGGCCCCGACCGCGAGCAGCACGGCAAGCCGGGTCCGGGCGTGCGGCGGGGCCGCGCACCACACGCCCACCGGTACCCACAGGGCCAGCAGCGGCAGTGCGACGACGGCCCAGGCGACGGTGGCGGGTCCACTGCCTCCGTCCGAGGACCAGACCACCGACTCCACGATCTGGTGGGTCCCGAGCAGCAACGGCAACGCGGCGAGCGGCAGGTCCCGACCAGTGCGCACCAGCGCCACACAGGCCACCCCGACAGCGGTGACACCGACGCCCGCCACGAGATCGGCCGTCGCACTCCAGCACATCGCGCCACCATGGGGTCGACCGTCGTCTGCGCGGGCCACGCTACGTCGCTCCCGACGGACCTTCCCGGGACGACACGGGGGCACCGGGCTACGGGGCTACGGGGCTACGGGGCTACGGGGCTACGGGGCTACGACAGTGTGGCCGCGAGCTTCTCCGTTCCCGGGCCGGAGACGCCCGCGAGCCCCGCCGGGCGTCCCGTCGCCACGAGGAGCAGGTCGGCGACCGGTCCGCGGACCTCGTCGGGGCCGGTTCCCGCCGACCAGGCCGCGTCGGTCGCCACCAGTCGCACGCCCCGCAGCCGTTTGCGTGCCCCGTAGAAGGGGCTGGCCACCACGTGGGCGAGCGCGGCGGTGGCCTGTTCCGTCGGCATCTGGCGGTCCCGCCCGAGGGGGCGCGCGATGTCCTGGCCGTGGACGAGGAAGTCGACGAGCGGGTCCAGCGGCGCGGCCAGGGGCGCGCGGCGGGAGGAACCCGCCGTCTCCCGGATCTGCGCGACGAGTTCGGCCGGCCCGAACCGACCTGCGCGTTCCCGGGCGAAGTCGCATTCCATCCGATTGGGGTGCCGTTAACGAGCGGCGAACCAGGTGAGAAGTAACCCGCCAGTAGCTTTCAGATCAAAGGTCGGCCCCCTTGCCAGGACGTAGCGTGGGGGCCGAGTGGTTTTGCTGGCGTCAGGCCGCGGCCGGCTCGGGCTCCGGTTCCTGGGGGACGGGCTGAGCGAGCTGGAGGCGGCTGCCCATATTCAGCCGCACCTCGCCATAGGGCTGGAGGTGCATCCAGAACAGCGAGGTCAGGGCGCGTTTGTCCTCCTCAGTCAGGAGGTTCACCCACTCCGGATCGGCGAGCATCTCCTGGATCATCAGCGTATTGACGAAGACGAGCGCGGTCTGGAGGAGATGGAGCGCGAGGACGGATAGTTCTTGCTGGTCACGGCGGTTGGAAGAGAGCTCGCTGCTCTTGCCGAAGAAGATGATGTCGTTGGCGCCGTTCCAGCCCTCGACGACGTTCAGCCCTTCTTGGATCTCGCGCTGGAGGTCGCGGTCGCGCAGGTAGCGGGCGACGAAGATGGTCTTCTGGGCTTTGCCGACCTCCAGCATTGCCTGGTAGACGGGGTGGGAGGCGGTGCGGGTGAAGCGCCGCAGGATGGCCTCGGTGGAGGCGGTGCCGACCCGGATCGCTGTGGCGTACTTGATGCGCTGGTCGTAGTTGTTCTCGATGACGTCCCAGCGGATTGGGCGGGTCATCGCGTCGGCCAGGCGCTCGTAGCTGTCCTCGTCCTCGCGGCCGGGCCGGTACAGCTTGACCTTGTTGAGCTGCTTGATGCGGGGCAGCAGGTCGTAGCCCAGGAGCCTCGTCAGTCCGAACCCGATTTCCGACTGGCCATGCGAATCGACGTAGTTGCCCTCGGTCTGCATCGTGGTCGCGTGCCGCATCATGCCCTCGGTGGTAGGTGGTGGATGAGTCCTTGTGCCGCTCGATCAGCTTCAGCGCCTCCATGACGGGCTTGTGCTGGTCGTCGGAGGAGCGGAAGCCGAGCACGCCGAGCAGCTTCATGAGCCCGCTGCGGTAGTGGTTGGAGTAGGAGGACTTGAACACCTCCCGCTTGTTGCGGGCGAACTCCGCGTTCGTCGCCTTCATCTCGGCGCCCAGGTCCTTCAGCGTCTTCTCCCCGCCAGCCGCGGGGAAGACCACGGAGCGGACCGAGCCGTCCGGGGCGCCGAGCGAGGCGGCGGGCCGCCCTCGCGCACCCGCCAACCGCCGTCGGTCGGAATGAGGGTGGCGGCGACGAGAAGCTGGCACAGTCCGATGTGGATCAGTGGGGTGTGCCGAGATCGGGCCAGAGCCAGCCCGCCAAGGGCCGAGATCGGCCCCGCCACCGGCCCGGCATACGGGTGCGGATCTGCGCGCGGAGGGGGCGAGATGAGGTGTGGGAGGCGGCCAATGCGGTCGTCTCGATTACTTCGGGTCGCGGTTGAACTGCGCCGTCGACCAGCGGTAGCCGAGCGCGATCAGGCCGACGCACCAGACGACCGCGATCCAGCCGTTGTTGCCGATTTCGGTGTCGAGCAGGAGGCCGCGGAGGGTTTCGATGGCAGGGGTGAAGGGCTGGTACTCGGCGATCGGCTGGAACCAGCCCGGCATCGTACCGGCCGGGATGAAGGCGCTGGAGATGAGCGGCAGGAGGATCAGCGGCATGGCCATATTGCCGGCCGCCTCGGGGTTCGGACTGGCCGCGCCCATCCCGACGGCGATCCAGGTGAGTGCCAGGGCGAACAGCGTGATCAGCCCGAACGCCGCGATCCACTCCAGTGCCGTGGCGTCCGTGGACCGGAAGCCCATCGCCACCCCGACGGCGCCGACGAGGACCACGCTCATCACGCACTGCAGCACGCCGCCGACGACATGCCCGACGAGCAGAGAGCCCCGGTAGATCGCCATCGTGCGGAAGCGGGCGGTGAGGCCCTGGGTCATGTCCACGCAGACGGACACCGCGGCCCCGATCACGGTGCTGCCGACGGTCATCAGCAGCAGACCGGGGACGATGTAGGCGATGTAGTCGGAGCGGTCCGCGCCGCCGCCACCGATCCCGGCGCTCATCACGTCGCCGAAGATGTAGACGAAGAGCAGCAGCATCATGATCGGTGTGAGCAGCAGGTTCAGGGTCCCGGACGGGTAGCGCCATGCGTGCAGGAGGTTGCGGCGCAGCATCGTGTTCGAGTCGCGTACAGCGAGCGAGAGGGAGCTCATCGCACGTTCTCCTTGGGCTGGTTGGGGACGTTGGCTGGGCCGGTCAGGGCGAAGAACACGTCGTCGAGGTCGGGGGTATGTACGGTCAGCTCGTCGGCCTCGATGCCGACGGAGTCGAGCCAGTCGAGAATGGAGCGCAGTTCGCGCTGACTACCGTCGCTGGGGATGGACAGCGACAGTGCCTCGTCGTCCCGGGTGATTTCGCGCAGGGCGTCAGCGGCGGACTGGTACGCGACCGGGTCGGTGAAGCGGAGCCGGATGTGCCCGCCCGGGATGAGCCGTTTGAGCTCCTCGGCGGTGCCCTCGGCGGCGATCTTGCCGTCGTTCAACACGGCGATGCGGTCGGCGAGTTCGTCGGCCTCCTCCAGGTACTGGGTGGTGAGGAAGACGGTGACGCCGTCGGAGACGAGGCCGCGGATGATGCCCCACATGTTGTGGCGGGAGCGTGGGTCGAGCCCTGTCGTCGGCTCGTCGAGGAAGATGATCCGCGGGTTGGCGACCAGCGTCATCGCGAGGTCGAGGCGGCGCTTCATACCGCCGGAGTAGGTCGAGGCGGGCTTCTTCGCGGCCTCTGCCAGGTCGAAGCGCTCCAGGAGTTCGGCGGCGACCCGTCGTCCCTCGCTCTTGGACAGGTGGTGCAGGTCCGCCATGAGGAGCATGTTCTCCTCGCCGGTGATCAGGCCGTCAACGGCGGAGAACTGCCCGGTGACACCGATTGCGGCACGGACCGCCTGTGGGTCGGCGGCCAGGTTGTGCCCGCCGACGTGCAGGTCACCAGCGTCGGCGGTGATGAGCGTGGACAGGATCTTGACGGCGGTGGTCTTGCCGGCGCCGTTCGGGCCGAGCAGCGCGAACACGGACCCGGCCGGGATGCGCAGATCGATGCCGTCAAGGACGGTCTTGTCGCCGTACGACTTGCGTAGCCCTACGGCGGAGACGGCGGTCGGCGGCGACGGGTGACCGTCATCCTGCCTGGATGTGGGCATGACAGATGAAGGCATGGTGACTTCCCTTCGGAAAATGGTGTGGAGCGACCCGCCGCCGGAGACCTGCTCGACCACCTCGGTGGCAGGATCTGCGGCGGCATCTGGTGGCCGGTCGGCCCGCATCTACTCGCGCCGCGCCGAGGCGAACGAACCGCGCGTGCGGGCTAAGTCGACTGGTATAAGGCGACGAGTGCTACTTCTCGGCCGTGCCGGATTCCCCGCTGACGGACTCCTGATAGACGTCCGCGTAGGTGCGTGAGTCCTTGATCAGATCGTCGCAGAACGCGGCGACGTCCGTGCCGATGAGCTCCAGGACCCCCTTTCCCATGGCGGCGCCCTCCTCGAAGAAGTCGACGATCCCGGGGAGCAGGGGCCCGTCAGGCAGGTCGATCGGGCCGACCTTGAACAGGTACTTCTGCATCTCCTTGTAGACGATCTGGTAGTCCTGCGGGAGCACCTTGACCCGGGCCATGTGCGCCCGCCACTGCTTCTTGCCCTCGATGATGTCTTGGATGCTCACGTCAGCCTCCCAGCCGGCTCAGCTTCTTTGCGACGTTCCTGTTCAACTGCTCGCGCCACCGGTCGCGATAGGTTCGAGCCCCTTCTCCACCGGCCAGCGCGGTGCAGAAGCCTGGGATGTCGTCGCCGAGCACCTCGTGGACGCTCTGCCCGTCGGCCGCTGCTACTTCGAGCAGCCCCAGGGCGGCGTCGAGGATCGGCATCAGGTTGCGACCGGTGAAGTCCCCATAGGGGAAGAGGTGGGCGATGATCTGCCCCCACGCCGCCCGGTAGTCGTCCGGCAGGACCTCGGCCCGGGTTTCGAACGCCTTCCATTCCCTGGTGAGATCGCTGCCTGTGATCTTCTCCCAGAAGTTCATCTCCCGCCCTCCTTAAGCTTGTTGATGCGTGATGAGACGTACTGCCATTTCGCCCAGAACTTCGCGAGTTCCTCGCGTCCGGCGTCGTTGAGCGAGTAGAACTTGCGCGGCGGACCGACCCCAGATGGTCGTTTCGTCACCTGGACGAGCTTGTTCCTCTCCAGTCGCAGCAAGATGGTGTAGACGGTCCCCTCGACGACGTCGGCGAAGCCGAGCTCGTTCAGCTGACGAGTGATGGCGTACCCGTAGGTTTCCTCGCTGCCGATGATTTCGAGCACGCACCCTTCGAGCGTGCCCTTCAGCATCTCCGTCAGGTCGTCCATCGCGAATCCTCCTCGGCCTAGCGGTACTACGTAGTACCGAGTACCACTATACGGTATCACTGAGTAGTGGAGGGCGACAGCGCCTCCGGTTGGCGCGAACGGACCCGGGGCCGACCTTGCGAGGGCCCAGGCTCCGCGGCTGCGGCTGCGGCTGCGTCTGCGTCTGCCCCATCGGCCTGGCTCCATAGTCGGCGGGGGCTCGTACGTCATCACCGCAATGCCCCGACCTCGACATCCCAAGGTGGCTTGCCGGCCGGCTTGCGGCTGTCGGTAAACGAACGAATGACGACAGGCAGCCCGCGTGTCCAATGAACCCGGACTTCCCCGGGCCCGACGGCGGCGCCGATCCAATCAGATCCGATGAAGGATGATGACAGGGTTTGCTGACAGCCAGGGTCGAATGACGACCGCCGGCACGGGGAGCAGGATGGCCAACCTGGTCTACAAGCGGGTGTCGACCGACCAGCAGTCGACCGACCGTCAGAACCTCGTCCTCACCGAGGCCAGGATCGAAGATCCGGTCGTCTTCGAGGAGACCGCGGGCACCTCCAGCCGCCTCCACCCCCGGAACGGCCGAAGTTCGTCGAACTGCTGACGTACGCGCGGCCGGGCGACACCGTGCACATCTCCGAGATGTTCCGCCTCGTACGCGGTACCGGCCACATCCTCGACGTGCTCGACGTCCTGCACCGCGACCAGGTGGCGCTACACATCCACGACGGAGCGTTCTCCGCGATGGACCTCACCGCCCGCCACCCGCGCACCGGAGAACTGCTGTCCGACAGACGACGTCGATCCCGATCGCGTGCAGGTGCCGCCTCGCCCATGTCCCACGTTTCGTGAGGTCTTTTTGATGTGTTTCCGCGCATTGAATGATGGGTTCGAGCTCCTCAGACTGGCAGAGACACTAGGGCTGCGAAAGGAGCCGCGATGCCCCCCATCGCCGCGGTGTCACGGACCTGGCTGTCCGAGGCCGACTGCGATCTCGACACGTTCCGCGCACTCGTCGAGCAGGACACCGACCCCGCCGACCATCCCTCGGCCGAGCGGGTCGATCGGAACGTGCCGCTCTACGACAGCGAACGGCTCCGCGCTCTGACGGCCACATCGGAGGGCCGTCGGACCATACAGACCGAGCTGGTCCGGGCCCTGCTGGACGGCCCCGGAATCGTCGTGCTCAAGGGCGCGTTCACCGACCCGGCCGTCGTGGACCGGGCGTCCGACGCCTTCCGTGAACTGATCGAGGAGGAGCGCGCGGCGGGTACGGCCCGGGGCGACCACTTCGCGAAGCCGGGCGCCAACGACCGCGTCTGGAACGCGCTGGAGAAGATGGCCGTACGGGCCCCGGACGTCTTCGCCGACTACTACGCCAACGACATGCTGGCCCTGATCTCCGAGGCCTGGCTCGGCCCCGCCTACCAGGTCACCTCGCAGGTCAACGTGGTCAACCCGGGGGGCGCCGCCCAGAGCCCGCACCGCGACTACCACCTCGGCTTCCTCTCCCAGCGGCAGGCCGCCGCCTACCCCGCGCACGTCCACCGCCTCTCCCCCGTCCTCACCCTCCAGGGTGCGGTCGCCCACTGCGACATGCCCGTCGAGTCCGGCCCCACCCTCTACCTGCCGCACTCCCAGAAGTACGAGCCCGGCTACCTCGCCTGGCGACTCCCTGAGTTCGTCGAGTACTTCGACGCCCACCACGTCCAACTCCCCCTGGACAAGGGCGACGCGGCCTTCTTCAACCCCGCGCTCTTCCACGCCGCCGGGCACAACCGCTCCTCGGACATCCGGCGCATGGCCAACCTGCTCCAGATCTCCTCCGCCTTCGGCCGCGCCATGGAGAGCGTGGACCGCGGGGCGATGGCGCACGCGCTCTTCCCGGTCCTGCTGCACCGCAAGTCCGAGGGCGCCCCGGAGGATTGGCTGCGCCGCGTCGTCGCCGCCACCGCCGAGGGCTACGCCTTCCCCACCGACCTCGACCTCGACCCGCCCGTCGACGGCCTCGCGCCGCCCGCGCAGGCCGACCTGCTCTGGCAGGCCGTCAGCGAGACCTGGACCCCGGAGCGACTGCGCCGCGAACTGGAGGCGGGCGCACGGCGCCGAGGGCGCTCGTGACCCCGGGAGTTGGCGGCCCCCCTGACGTCAGCGGAGGCCGCACGGCGCCTGGACACCCACGGCAACCCGATGGGTACCCCGCACCGCTTCGTCCACGACCTCACCGGCACCGCCCCACGCTGCGACACGACCACGACCACGACCACGACCACGACCACGACCACGGCTACGGCTACGGCTACGGCTACGGCTACGGCTACGGCTACGGCTACGGCTACGGCTACGGCTACGGCTACGACCCGGTGCACGGCCGAGACGCCCCGGGCGCGGCCACGAAGGCCTGGGCCGACGCATGCGTACGCCTGCACACCACAGCCGATCTCAGCCACCAGCCCTGACCAATGGGGGCGGTCGGCCGAGGTCTCCACAGCCTCCAAGGTCTCCATTGCCTCCCCCGTACGGCGACCGCGCACTGAGCCCGTGTGGCCGCCGGACGGTCGCGGACGCGCGTGACGGATGTCGTCGCGAGGGGTTGACGGCGGCGCGCGGGACGGCCACCTTCGATAGCGCGTGCACGGTGGGAGCGCTCCCACATTCCTTGTGTCGAAGGGACGGCCATGCAGACCCCTCGCCAGATATCCCGACGGACGTTGGTCGCCGCCGCCGCGGCCGGCCTCGTCTCGACCGTCGTCTCCCCCGCGCAGGCCGCCGAGGTGCGGGCGGCCCGGTTCCACACGGTGGGCCGGGTCAAGAAGGCAGCCGACGGAACCGTTCAGTACGGCTGGCCCGGCGTGTACTTCGAGGGGAGGTTCCGAGGGACCGGTGTCGGGGTGGTCCTTGACGACGCCGACAACGACTACGACGTCCAGGTCGACGGAACGACCGTCGCCACCCTGGTCACCCCGGGCCGGACCGTCTCCTGGATCGACGGTCTCGCCGACGGCGGACACCGCGTGCGGGTCGTGAAGCGGACGGAGAGCCCGTGGGCGGCCGGCCGGTTCGGCGGATTCGTCGCGGCTTCCGGTGGCGCGATCCTGGCGAGACCCCGGGCGCGGAGCAGGCAGATCGAGTTCATCGGCGACTCGTACACCGCCGGCTACGGCAATGTCTCCGAGATCCGGGACTGTTCCGGAAACGGCGGGGTCAACCGGAACAGCAATGCCGATCTCGCGTTCGGCGCGCTCACCGCAGGGAAACTGGACGCCGACTACCAGATCAACGCCTTCTCCGGCCGTGGAATGGTCCGCAATTACAACGGCGGCGATCCCGGGACCGACTTTCGCACGTACTACGACCGGGCCCTGCTGAACGTCGAGGGCGACGTCTGGCGGAAGCCGCACAGCTGGTGTCCGCAGGTCGTCATGGTCGGGCTCGGCATCAACGACTTCTCGACGCCCCTCAACCCCGGGGAGCGCTGGAGCACGACGGCCGAGCTGGTCGCCTCCTATGAGAGCGCCTATCACGGCTTCCTCGACAGGCTGCGCGCCCGGTACGGGCCCAGGACGTTCCTCGTGGTCGCCGCCGCCCACCTCTGGAACACCACCGCGTTCGCGGAGGCCACCCTGCGGATCGTCGAGGAGCGCGGCCGACAGGGCGACGGCCGGGTCAGCCACTGGTACTACGACGACCCCGCCCTCGATCACCTGGGCTGCGACTGGCACCCCTCGCTCCATGACCATCGCATCATCTCGGGGCTGCTCGACGAGCATCTCGCGGGGCTGCCGCTGCGCTGGTAGCCGGCTTCGGCGGGGTGCCGCGCGGGCTCAGACCGTCAGGGGCTGCCCCGGCTTCAGCATGTCGAGGAGTCCGGCGTGGTGCAGGGTCGCGACGGGGGCGAGGAGGTCGGGGTGGCGCAGGAGTGCGGCCGCCCGTCGGTCGGACTCGTCCGGGGCGAGGAGGCGGCGGAAGGCCACGGGGGCAACGGCCGTGTGGGGTGAGTCGGTGAGGGCGGCCACGCCGGAGTGGGCCAGCTCGGGGTCGGCCAGGAGGCAGGCCGCCCAGCTGGCGACGACCTCGTCCACCCAGGTCCGCCAGGCGTACTCGTCGGGTGCCGGGTCCTCGTCGCAGCCGGTGATCCAGTCGAGCCGGGCGGAGCCGCCCGGCCCCGCCACGCCGACGAGGGCGGCGTCCATCGGTGTCGGATAGCGGAGCCAGGCCGCCACGGTTACGGCCTGCCGGGCCTGCGCCTCGGAGAGCGCCCCGTCCAGCGCGCCGCCGCCCGCCGGATAGGCGCGCGTCAGCCATTGGGTGGTCGCCGCTATGAGCGGGGAGAGATCCGTGAGCACGCTGGGCCATCCGTGGGTTCTGGGGAACGCGTTGCACAACGTAGCCATGCACTGGCGCGCCGGGAAATGGCGCAGGCCACGGAATGGGCGTGTGCTGGGCCACATCTTCCTGGCGCACCGACTCACCGGGACGTCACCGACGGAGATCGCGGGCGACCCGGCATGGGAGGTGACGACGTCGCACCGCTGACAACTGCCCGCCCGGGCGGACGGGTTCGGGCGCCACGATCGCGGGCACCGGGACCTGCGGACGTCAGCCACCGGCCCGCCCGGCCGCGGGGAGCGTGGCGCTCGTCCCCCGGCGGCGGGGGGGCGAACGTGGCGCTCGTCGCGGAACGGGCGGGCGGCCTCGCCACCGTCGGCCCCGCCCGCCGGACCGTACGGCGCGCACCCCCTACCGTGTCCCACCATGAAGCTCCTCATCATCGGTGGCAGCGGGTTCCTGGGCGGCGAGTTGTCGCGGCGGGCCCGGGCGGCGGGACACGAGACGGCCGCGACCTACTCCACCCGGCCGCCGGAGACCGCGGGGGGCGTCTCCTGGCACTCCCTCGACGTCCGGGACCCCGCGCGGGTGACCGGGGTGATGGCGGAAGTGGCTCCCTCGGTCGTCGTCAACGTGTCGAGTGGCGACGCCGATTGGGCGGTCACCGCCGAGGGCGGGGTCCGGGTGGCGATGGCCGCGGCCGAGCGGGGCTGCCGTCTGGTCCATGTGTCCAGCGACGCCGTGTTCTCGGGCGATCGGGGCCGCTACGACGAGACCTGCCTGCCGGACCCCGTCACGCCCTACGGTGCCGCGAAGGCCGCGGCGGAGGCCGGTGTCCGGCTGCTGGCGCCGCACGCGGTCGTGGTGCGGACCTCGCTGATCATCGGGGGCGGGCCCGCGCTCTCCGTACATGAACGGCATGTGCACGACCTCGTGGCCGGGACCCGTGACGGCGTGCTGTTCACCGACGTGGTGCGCTGTCCGGTGCATGTGGCCGACCTGGCCGCCGCTCTGCTGGAGTTGGCCGCTTCCGGGGCAGGAGGTATGCGGCACATCGCCGGGCCGGACGCCCTCACCCGGCACGTTCCCTGTCAAGTTCATCTGTTCGCATTCTGTGGAGTGCTCTGAGGATCCGAGACGCTGTGACTGATTCCCAATCATCGTTGTCAAGCAGTCGTAGGGTTGTGCGGGAGAGCGAGCTCGCGGTCAGGGACGTGCGTCTTGGTGGTCCTCAGTACTGACGCCGAGGGCGGCTCGGGCCACCGCCAGGCGCTCCCTGGACTCGGATATCCACCCTTCACCTGGTGTTCGACTGCCTTCAGTGGCACGACATCGACGTGGAGGACCCGGACGGGACGGTGCGCCGCCGGCCCGATGCAAAAGGTCCGCTGGCGGCACAAACTCCCGCTCCATCCCAGCGACGCCCAGGTCATCACCTGCCAGCAGGACCACCTGCGGCGCCATTCCCCGCACCTGTTCCATGAAGACGGACGGCCCCGCTCGACCTGCATGGTGCTGTTTCCCACCCCGCGCCGCTCCCGCGCCAACGCGCTCGGCGAGCGGCCCTACGACAGCAGCACGATCGGTTACTGGCTTCAGACCTGGCTCGACCAGTTCGCAGTGACCGACGAACAAGGCAAGCCCTTCGACCCGGCACGGGTGCTCCCCTACGCCTTCCGGCACACCTACGCCCAACTCCGCGCCGACGCCGGCGTCCCGCTCGACATCCTGCAAGTCCTCATGGCCCACCAGGACCCCTCCACCACACAGGTCTACTACCGGCCCTCGCACCCCCGACGGGTGGAAGCGGTGCGCGCCATCGCCGCCAAGTACCAGTTCGACCTCACCGGCGGCCGGATCCGCGCCCGCACCCCCGACGATGACCTTGCCGACCGGATCCGCGCAGGCGTCGGCTCGGTGCCCGTCCCCGCGGGACGCTGCCACGAGATGAACAACGTCCGCGCCGACGGGCACGGCTGCCCGGTGTACAACCGCTGCTTCTCCTGCACCTTCTACACCACCGACTTCACCCACCTGCCCGAGCTGCGCCAATTGCGCGCCGGGAAGGCGGAGCAGCTCGCTGCGCTGGAGAGCGCCTACGGCGGCGTGCTTACCGCGGGACCGTTGAGCGCGGCGAGCCTGGAGCTGCTGCGCCAGGAGGTTCAGCAGATCGACGAACGCGTCGGCAAATGCGAAGCCGACATCAGCTCCCTCACTCCCGAGAAAAGGACCACGGTGGAATCCTGGCTCCACACCAGAGACTGGTTTCTCACCGTCATCCCCGTGGCGGCGGTTCTGGCCGGGCAGCAGCGTCTAGACCAGCCGACCGTCGACCCGATCGTCACCGAATCGACGACGGGATGACGCGCCCGGCCACCCCGCACAGGCAACCAGGCCGGGTGCCAATCCCCGCTCGTCGGGCCGAAGTCCTCGACGCGGGCAGGGCGGCCGCCGTTCAACGGCGCCGTGCCGACAGCGAACAATGCCGACAGCGGGTCCTCGCCGTCCTGGCCGCGATGCGCAAGAGCCGCCAGGCCTTCTCCGACGCGGAGATCACCCGGCGGGTCGCCGTCAACTCGCAGAACCTTCAACGCCGCCGCGATCTTAAAGTCGCAGCCGAGGCCGTCCGCGCCCATCTCGCTCAGGACCCGTCACGAGCTGCGGCAACTGCAACCGCCCGTAAGGAGACAGCACTCGAAGTCGAAAACCGCATGCTGTTGGAACAGAACGCCGCCCTGCAACGGACCCTTCACGAGATCCAGAACGAGCTACGCACGCTACGCGCCAACGACCTGGGTGCCCGCCTCCGCGACGGCATGAACGCCCCCTCGCCGCGGGACTCGGAGATGGAGGAACTGCGCGCGCAACGAGACGCAGCACTCGCAACCGGCCGTCAAGCAGAGACTGCCATGCAGGCACTCCGTAACGTCAACCAGCGGCTGATGGTCGAGAACGGCCGGTTGATCGCCGCGGATTCTGCAGAGCCCCTGATCAATCAGTAGATGCCTGTCAGGCACGGTTCGCTGCGGGCTACTTACCTCCCACGCGCCTGTCGCATCTCTCGCACCCAAGGTAGTGCTGACAGCGTGGACGAGGTTCCGGTTCACGGGCATCGAGCACCTGGAGTTTGACCTGTAGCAGCACCCCGACGGAGGTTCCAGAACGTCGACCCCGCCCACCACCTGCGCGGCACCGTCGTCTACCTGCTGGAACAGCGTCACGCCGACTGCGCCCTGTCGGCCAAGGGCAACCAGGCGGCCCCGCTCGCCTGGGTCCACGCAGTTCTGCCACCCGCGGTCCCCGAAGCGGAGGAGCACGTCCAAACCGAGCGTTCCCGGTCGGATCATCCGCTCGTCGGTCTGGACCGCCCCGCTACCTGATCAACTGACTTTGACGCTGCCCTGGGGGCACATGGCCGAATTCCGCGATTCGGCTATTCAGTCGAGACGGCGGATGGCGAAGTGGAGCGGGCTGCGGGCAGCGGGCTCGGTCGTCTACAAATGCGCCGACTAAATCGATTCTCCGAACGACCCTTCGATTAGGTGTCCGCTTTCGGCGGCCCGTAAAATAGTTGAATCCCAACACATAAAAGCGCGTTTGACGGGCGAGAGGTGCCCATTTCCAGGTTCCTGGTCGGTGTTTTCCAGACGTAATGGCGGATGGCTATGCCACACGCACGTTCCATATTGATGTTTCCGTGAACCCTCGCCTATTTTATTTTCCGTAACGGCACAGAGGCCCCGTATTTTCGCGGGCGCCTCAACCAACCGTGTCCACAGGCGGGGGTCACCCATGGCGCTGACGGTCGACGAACTGGTTGCACTGTTCCCGGCGGAGGGTGCCGGTACGTTCGAGCTCGACACCGGGCGGCTCGGGCTGACCGGTGAGTCCGAGTCCCTGGAGCACCTGCCCAGCGGCATTCTGACCCTCACTGAGGCGACTGCCGACAGCGCCGCTCTGACAGTGACCGGCAAAGTCACTTTGGCCGGTGAGGAGATGCCGGCCAGCGCCCGGTTCTTCGCCACCGGCACGGCGGTCAACGCGTTGCTCTTCGAGGCGAGCCCGGCGACCTGGCTGCTCCAGACCGCCGTCGCCCGCGTCGACCTGTCCGGACTGTCCGGCGGCCGGTCACTGCGGGTCCTGCTGGCCGCCGGACAGGCCGCGGCCGCGGCCGGACGGTGCCCCGGCACCGGGCCCTGGGTGGGCTTCCAGCTCGGCGGGGCGGTCGCCGACCCGCTGGAGTTCCGCGCCGAACTGCGCAAGGAGTCCATCGGCACGGCCCAGCCCCTCGACGGACCGCCGCTGCTGATCACCCCGCTGCTCGAAGCCCTCGGCGAGTACGGCGTCGAACTGCCCGGCCCGCTGGTCGACTGGCTGGAGCGGGTCCAGCTGCACCAGCACCCGATGGGCAAGACGGACAACCTGATGGTCACCGCCGAAGCGCCGGTGGACCACGGCACCGGCGCGAACCCAGTGGAACTGCTGGTGCTGCGGACCACGGCGCTCGGCCGCACCGGCCAGGACGGCAAACCCAAGGCCACCACCGTCGCCATGGTCCGGGTCCGCACGGACTGGGACGGTTCCGGGCTGCCGGTGGTCGGACCCATGATCGGCAACGGGCTGCTGTCCCTGCCCGCGCTCCAGATCATGTATGTCTCCGAGAACCTCAGCGCCGAAGACGTCATCAAGATCAACCGGGTCGTCACGGAGTACAACCTCGGCCCGCTCCAGCAGTTGCCGGTGGTGAACGAGGCGGCAGGTGTCCCGCTGGGCAAGAACGTGAGTGCGGCGGCCTACCTCGCGGTCATGGGCAATCCGACCCCGGCACTGGTGATCACCGTCCCGCCGAAGTTCGGACCGGCTCCGGAGAGCCCGGAGAAGCCGAAGCTCGAATACGAGTTCGTGATCGGCAAGCAGTTCGGGCCGGTCTACCTCTCCGCGATCGTGTTCCGCTACGACCTTAAAAAAGGTTTGCTGATCGAGCTCCAAGGCCAGGTCACGGTCGGTTCTCTCACCTGGCAGGTCGCCGGACTCGGCTTCTACGTCGGCATGAGCGGCGGCTTCCCGCTGCTGCCCTTCCTGCACGGCATGAACATCGAAGCCACCGCCGCCGACGGGCTCATTGGCCTCAAGGGCGGCCTGCTCAACAAGAAACCCGACGACTCCACCCTCGACTTCGAACTCGCCGGACTGATCCTCGTCCAGGCGATGGCGGTCGAACTCGGCGCCCAGGCCGTGTGGGCACGCAGCGTCGAAGGCTGGCACTCAGTCTTCATTTACGGCGAGATCTCCCTCGTCGGCGGCGCCTCGGTCTTCGGCCCGCCGCCCTTCACCGTCACCGGCTTCTCCGCCGGATTCGGGATCAACAGCTCCTTCAAGAAGGTCCCCACCGGCGCCGAGCTCGCCGAATTCCCGCTGGTGGCACGGCTGGACGCGGCCCAAGCCCTGCCCGGCATGCCCGCCCCGACGCCGTACACCCCCGAGGACGCGCTCAAGGCCCTCACCGGACCCACCGGCTGGATCCGCCCCACCGAGGGCCAGTACTGGATCGCCGCCGGAGTGAAGTTCACCAGCTTCGGCTTCATCGAGACCAAAGCCCTCGCCGTCATCGAACTCGGCGACTCCGTCAAGGCCATGCTGCTCGGCCGCACCTCCGTCAGCCTGCCGCGCACCCTCAAACCGAACGCCCGGGCCATCGCCAGGGTGAACATCGGCCTGAGCCTCGGCTTCAGTTCCGCCGAGCACTGCCTGTCCATGGACGTGGCTCTGCTGCCCGGCAGCTATGTGCTCGACCCGTCGATCGAACTCACCGGTGGCATTGCCGTCTACGTCTGGACTGGCGGAGGCCGCGCCGGGGATTTCGCCATCAGCCTCGGCGGCTACCACCCCGCCTACAACGTCCCCACGCACTACCCCCGGCCCAAGCGACTCGGGTTCGTGTGGTCCCCGGCCAGCGACATCACCGTGCGGGCCGAGGCCTACGCCGCGATCACCCCCGCCGCGTTCATGTTCGGCGGGCGCCTGGCCGCCGTCTACGACAAGGGCATCTTCTCCGCGTGGTTCACCGCACACCTGGACGTGCTGGTCCAGTGGAAACCCTTCTACCTCGATGTCCGGCTCGGCATCAGCATCGGCGTCGCGGCCACCATCAAGGTCTGGTTCGTCCGGGTCCGCATCTCCGTCGAGGTCGGCATCGACCTCCACCTGTGGCTGCCGCCCTTCGGGGGCCGGGCCACCGTCAAACTCTGGTTCATCTCCTTCAGCTTCGGCTTCGGCTCCTCCCGCGACAGCACCCCCGCCGTGGACTGGCCCGAGTTCCGCACCCAGATCCCCGCACCCGTCCGGGTCATCCCCAACGAGGGCCTGCTCGCCGACGCCGATCAGGGTGAGATCGCCCGGCGCGCGGCTGCCAAGGAACCGGCCCTCGTCTCCTCGGCCGGATTCACCTTCACCACCGAAGCCGGCATCCCCGCCTCGCACCTGTACATCAACGAACGGTTGATCAAGCAGTCCGACGAGGGGAGCATCGACATCCGCCCCATGCGGAAGACCGGTGTCACTTCCGCCCACCGGGTCACCATTACCAAGGACGGCACGACCTTCCACCCCACCGACCATCACTGGGTGGTCAAGCCGGTCACCGGCACGGTCGCCCCCGGCCTGTGGGGCAAGCCCCTGGCCAAACCCGGAGATGCGCTCGACGGCGACCAGCTGCTCGAAAACCGCCTCACCGGACTGAGGATCACCCTCCCCAAGCCGGACTACGGCACCGACACCGGGCCCGTCACCTCAAAGGCGCTCTCGTACGAAGGACTCCCGGACGGTCGCATGCCCCTGCGCGTGTCCGACCCCGCCGGGCCCGAGCCGCGGGCCGACGACCAAAGCGTCCGGACCATCGTCGACACCGTCGCCGCCGACACCGTCAAGGACCGCCGCACCGCCGTGCTCAGCACCCTCGCCCGGCTCGGCGCGGGACCCGGCGCCGACACCGACAGTCCGCTCACCGGCTACGCCGCACTCGCCGGCCGCAGCCTGACCACCCCGCCCCTGACCACCACCGCGACGAGGTGACCGGCCGTGACCGCTGAACCGGATCTGCGCATCCACTTCCTCGACCACCTGATCCCGCGTGCCACCCCCGGCGACTACCGGGTCGTCGTCAAGAACACCCTCAGCGACCCCGGCGGCGAACTGGACGCCCAGGACAAGCTGCTCCCGTCCGAGGAGACCTTCGAGATCAAGGCCGTCCGCTTCGTGCTCAGCGAAGCGTCCGTCCACGCCTACTACCCGCCGCGCGAGAGCACCGGCGCCTACACCCGGACCCTGCCGCACATCACCCTCAGCCGGTCGATCCTGCCCTGGGAACGCAACCTCGCCGGAACCCGCGCCGAGCAGCCCCCGGCCCGCCCGCCCTGGCTCGCCCTGCTCGTCTTTGGCGAGAACGAACTGCCCGACGACCCCGCCGCGTCCGGGGACACCGTGCTGCGCACCGTCGAGGAGCTGCGGAACCCCGCCGAGGCGGGGGTCAAGGGCCCGGACCTGCCGTCCGGCGGCGTCGACGAGGCTGAGGCCCGAAGCAAGTGCCGGACCATCGACGTCCCGGCGGACCTCTTCAACGCGGTCGCCCCGCGCGACGACGAGATGTACTACCTCGCCCACGTCCGCAAAGTCGTCGACGCGAACAAGACCCGGGCCGACGGCGAAGTCCTCGAAGAAGGGGAGTACGCGGTCGTCAACGCCAACCGCTTCCCCCACCACCCCGGTAACTACGCCGTCCACCTCGTCTCCCTCGAAGGCTTCGAGGGCCGCCTGTCCGGCACCCTGCCCGGCGGCACCACGGCCGTCCGCCTGTGCTCGCTGCACAGCTGGAGCTTCACCAGCAGCGAAGGGCCCGCCGCCGACCCCGGAGCGCTGCTGGAGAACCTCGTCGCCCCCGGCGCCGAGGACCCCGAAGAACTCGCCCTGCGCCTGCCGGTGACCGCACCGGTCACCGACGACCCCGAGGACGACTACGTCCGCGACCGCCTCGCACGTGGCTACACCGCCGTCCCGCAGCTGACCCTCTCCGGTGAACGCACCTTCGCCTGGTACCGCGGCCCGGCCACCCCGGTCACCGCTTTCGACGTGCCCACCGAGCACAGCCCCGGCCCGCACACCACTTCCGACCACGCACTCATCTACGAGCCCGTGCACGGGATCTTCGACGTCAGCTATGCCGTCGCCTGGACTCTCGGTCGCACCATCGGCCTGGCCGACCCCGAATACACCACCGCCGTCGGCCGGGCCCGCCGCGAACTCGCCAACCGGGCGACGACGCTGATGGCGCTGGCCGGAGATCCGGCGCGCGCCTCGGTCGACCCGGATGCCCCGCCCGCCCTCGGCGCGCTGCGCGAACTCGCCTCCGCAGGCTTCCGCGAGCGGCTCAGCACCGGGCTCAAGAGCCCCCAGCTCCCGGATGACGCCGGACGCAGGACACCGCGGCCGAGAGTGACACGTACACAGTCAAGGTCCGTCCTCGCGGAAGAACGCGCCGTCTCCCTGCTGCGGACCACCGCGGAACGCAACGCCGAGGCCATCGCCGCCTGGCAGGCCCGCCTCGGCCTGCTCCAGGGCGTGCCGTTCCACCACCTCGTGCCCGACCCGCGCATGCTGCCCCTGGAATCCCTGCGGATGTTCCGCCTCGACCAGGGCTGGCTGGACGCGCTCGTCGCCGGAGCCGCCGACGTCGGCGTGCACACCTCCGTCGACAGCCGCCTCGCCCCCGAACTCAACCGGGCCACCGCCCGGTCGGGCAGCGCGAAGCGGGCCGCCGGCGGGCTGCTCATCCACTCCGAACTCATCCCCGCCTGGCCGGACATCAAGGTCAACGCCTACCTCAAGGACGGCACCGTCCTCACCGAACTGCGCCGCGCCAAACCGGACAAGAGGATCCTGCTCGTCCTCTGGGACGGCGTACCCGACAAGGTCGTCATCCGCGAACCGGGGCAGGGCATCCACTACGGCATCGACTCCGGGAACCGCCTCGGCCTGCGCAGCCTGGCCGCCGACCCGCCGATCGGCACCCCGCTGGAGACCTACTACCCCGCCACCGGCAGCCTCTTCGACCTCCACCTGCGCTCCGACCCGGACGCCGGACCCGCGGTGCTTCAGATGTTCGGCACCGGCGGCCTGGTGCCCGCCCTGGCCCAGGAGTTCGGCCTCACCGATCTTGACCCCGGACAACTGGCCCTGGAACTCGTCAACGCCCCGCTGGAACAGGAAATCCTCAGCACCACCGGCACCGCAGCCCGGACGGAGACCGCCTGATGAGCGCCACGGACCTGATCGTCCCCGTCAAGGTGAACGCCCTTGTCGTCAACCGACTGACCCGCACCGCCGAGACGTTCAACCGGTGGACACCGAACTTCGACGCCATGATCGAGGAGGGCACGGGCGCGGAACCGCCCCCCGGCGTCGGCACCGAGACCATGGGCCCGGACAGCGAAGGCGTCTACGTCCACTGGCAGTTGCCCGAAGCGCTGGCCAACGGGCACTACGACCAGACGACGGGGGAGACGACCTTCCCCTTCGTCCCCAACCGCTGGCTGGTCGTGCGCTACAGCACCACAGCGGCGGCGGCGGACCGCAAGGCCGTCGGCTGGATCGTGCAGAGCGACTACCTGGAGAGCCGTCCGGTCCAGGACGCCGACGGCAACGACATCTACGGCACCAACAAGCACCCGAACCCCGATTCACCGGAGGGCGCTCCGCTGGAGCTGACCTTCCTCGGCCGCCGCCACGACCTCACCCAGGCGCCGTGGACCGAACCACCCGCCCAGAAGCCGCACCTGACCGCGGCCGGGCCCGGACTGCCCGGCTTCGCGGCCTACCAGCCGTACAACAAAGACGTGTTCTCGATCCACGACACCCTTGAGGACCTCAAAGGCGACCTGGACAACTACCCGCCCGACGCGACGCTCAGCTACTTCGTCGTCGGCTGGTACAGCGACGACGCACTCGACTACCTCAACCGCGCCGCGTCCGTGCCCGGCCTGCTCCCACCGGACGCGGACGGGACGGCCGACCTCCTCGAAGCCCTCGGCTGGGCCACCCCCGAAGGCACCGCCGCCGACGCCCTGGACCGCACCCTCTACAGCGGCTCGGCGCTGGGAGTCGACTGGCAGCGCGAAGGCGCCACCCACGAGTCCGACAAACCGAGCAACATCGAGCTCAGCAAGATCCTCACGCTGGGCAGCAGCAGCGCCGAAGCCCTCGGCCGGCTGGCCGCCCGCCAGACCCGGTCCGCGCGCACCGGGGACCTCGTACGCTCCCTCTTCCACGGCACCCTCGAAACACTCGACACCGCCGACGGCGAAGAGGACCTCGACACCCTCACCCATCACTCCTGGTTCGCCGGCTCCGACGGCGGCCATGTCTGGAAGGTGACGGCGCGCCCCGTCGAAGGCGACGACGAGCTGCCGCCCCCACCGCCGGAACCCGGATGGCTGACCGAACTCAACGAGGTCCAACGGCAGTACGACGACCTCACGCCCCGGCTCCGCCGCTCCCAGCAGCGCCTGTGGAACATCTGGTGGCTGCGCAACAAGCCGGTTCCCCCGTTCACCCCTGAGCACCCCGCAGGGTTCGACGCCGCAGCCGATGTCCAGCTCAACGAGAGCGACGCGACGAGTCTGGCCGGGCGGACCAAGGCTCTGCTCGACGAACAGTTCGTGCTGTCGAGGCAACTGCCCACCGGAGGCACCCCGGAGGAACTCACGGCCGCCATCGGGAAGTACGCGACCGAACGCGGACTCGACCCGCGCTACCAGCTGGAGCGCACCGCCCGCGAGTCCTACTACCGCCCCGCCGACCCGGTCGTGCTCATCAAGGACACCGGCGCCAAGGAACCCCTCACCCGGGACACCCCACTGCCCTGCCGCCTCCCCGAGGCCCTGATCACCCGGATCACCGTCGGCGGCACGACCTACGACCGGCCCACCACCCCGCCCAGCCCGGGACTGGCCGGACTCCCCGACGCCTGCACCCCGCTCCTCGCGGAGTTCGCCCTCCTGGACCAGGTGGCCCGGGTCCCCGGCGCTCTCGACGCGGCGCTCAAGGACCCCGCCGCCGTCACCGGGCCCGTCCCCGAGCACACCGCGCCGTGGCGGCAGCCCTGGCTGCCCATGCACCTCGAATACGAACTGAAGTACTGCCCCACGCCCTTCCAGACCGGCGACACCACCTACTGGACCTTCAACGGCAGCCGCTACGAATGGTCCGGCCGGGGAGCCCAGCCCGGCGGCGGCGAAGCCGACCTGCGCTGGCTCACCTTCAAGAACCGGGCGTTCCTCACCCCGAGCGCGCCGTTCGTCCTGCAGAAGCAGATCGACCGCTACCTCGACACCTACTCCGGCGCCCCCACCGAAGGCCTCCTCGCCCTGCGCGAGGAACTCGGCGACCCCGGAATGCTCTCCCAGCGCCTCGACGGCTTCCACGACTGGCTCGTCCAACAGGACGGCACCGCCAGGACCACCGTGCACGTCCCCCAGGCCGTCGCCAGGCTCGTCGGCGACATCCAGAGCGTCCCGGAAGGCGGCCCGCTCGAACCGCCCGCCGACGACCCCGGAACACCGTTCCAGCCGGTCCGCGCCGGCCAGTTCACCTTCCACGACCTGCGCATCGTCGACCGCTTCGGCCGCACCTACGACATCGTCAACAGCGGCAACTACGAACAGGTCTCCCTCACCCTCGCGGAGAGCGTTGCCCCTGATGAGGTCCTGCACGAGGACCTCATCGGCACCGCCCGCTTCGTCCAGCTCGGCCCGCGTCTCCTCCAGGGAGCCCGCCTGCGGCTGGAGACCGTACGCGCCGGGGACGGACAGCGGCTCTCACCGATGGCTCGCGCGGCCACGACGGAAAACCCCCTGGCCGGCTGGCTGCTGCTCAACCATCTCGACCAGACCCTCGTCGTCCACGGCCCCGACGGCGTCTGTCTCGGCGAACTCCGCGTCGTCAAGGACATCGACGCCGCGGACGACAGCGTGTGGCTACCGCTCCCCGGCTCGCCCCATCCCGACGTCGACGCCCAGGAGTTCGAGGACGCCATGCCGCACCTGGCCCGGTTCGTCCGCACCCTGAAGGACAAACCCGCCGCCGCACTCACCGGTCTGCTCGACACCATCGACCAGACCCTCGACACCATCCTCGACGACGCGGCCCAGGAAGACGGCTCTCCGCTGCGGCTCATCGGCCGCCCGCTCGCACTGGTGCGCGCCGATCTGGGCGTCGAGCTCGAAGGACCGCTGCTGAGCAACCCGAGCTGGGACCAGGTACTGGGGGAGTCGGAGGAGGAGTACGACGGCTACCGCTGGCCGGTCCGGCTCGGCAACGAGAAACGGCTCGGCGACGGCCTCATCGGATACTTCGCCGGGGCGACCGGACCCGACCAGGAGACTTCGTACGAGCGCTTCCACGCGGTCATGCCGAAGGGCGGCGGGGGCTACCTGACCCCGATCGACAAAGGCCACGGCCTGGCCGTGCCCGCGCGCAGCCCGGACCAGCCGGTGACGCACCACCTGACGCTGCTGATGGATCCGTACGCGGCGGTGCATGCCACCACGGACATCCTCCCGGTGACCAAGGTCCAGCTGCCCGACGACCTGGTGTCCGAGGCGATGCGGCGGATCCGAGCGTCCTTCCGGCTCGGCCCACTGCTCGCGGCCGAGCGGGTCGACAAGGCCGAGCAAGCCCGGCGGGCACGGGCGGGGGAGGAGCCGACGGAGGCGGGTGTGGTGCTGCCGCAGCCCGCGTCGTGGCACGGAGCGTGGAGCTGGGCCGAGCCGCGCGGGTCGGAGACCGAGTGGGTGGAGCTGCCGATCGTTCCTGCTGACTCCGCGGCGCACTTCGGGGATCCGCAGGCGGAGGCCCGCTACGGATACCTGCTGCTCGACGCGACCGAGAAGTAGTCCTGAACCTCCGTTAACAGAAGGGCTGTTGCATGAGCGTTGTCATGGTGAACGCCACCAACCTGCTGCCGTACGAACCGTCGACCGACCCGACGCCGTTGCGGGTGAGCTCAGCCGAGGAAACCGAGTACGGCTCCGTCAACATCAATGTCGGCGGCGGGATCACCACGTCGGCCTGGTGCAACAAGATCACCGTCCGGGTACCGGTCGGAGCGGGGGCCGAGCACCTCACCACCGAGGGCGCCGACATCAAGACCGGTGCCAGCACCGGCTGGACGCCGTCCGCCCCCACCGTCTCCGGCGGCTTCGCGGTCATCACCTTCACCCCGGCCCGCGCGGTGCAGTTCACCGGGCAGATCGTCACCCTCACCCTGTCCAACATCGCGGTCAACCGCACGGCGGGTCAGGTCTCCATCGCCATCGTCGAGAGTTCGTCAAGGACGAACGGGAGCTTCACCAACAAGGACGCCGAGGTCGTGGTGGACAAGTTCCCGGCCGGGTTCGTGTTCCGGAATTTCGCGCCCGAGAAGATCATGGTGGAGAACGGTGAGGTCGCCGTGCTCCGCTGGGAGGGCTCGGACGCGAAGTACACGATGCACTGGGGCGACACCCCCGCCGGAGTCTCCCTCGACAAGGAACGTGTCTGGCCCACCCCGCGCGGTCTGACCACCGTCACCGGCTTCATGCTCCGCGCCGAAGTCACAGCCGGCGGCGTCACCCTCACCCACACCCTGACCACGGCGGTCACCGTACGCATTCCTGACCTCGTCGTCAGGAACCTCACCGTCCAGGGCCCGGCCACATTCGCCGACAGCGTCAGTCTCAGCAACACCGCCAAGGACCTGACAGTCGCCGGATCGGTGCGCGGCGCGGGCAGCAACCCGCTGCGGATCAGCCAGAACGCGGGCCTGAAGGTCGACGCGGCCCTGAACGTCACCGGGGCGAGTACGTTCGCCAACAGCGTCAGCCTCACCAACGCCGCCAAGGACCTGACGGTCGCCGGATCGGTGCGCGGCGCGGGCAGCAACCCGCTGCGGATCAGCCAGAACGCGGGCCTGAAGGTCGACGCGGCCCTGAACGTCACCGGGGCGAGCACCTTCAACAACAGCATCACGACCATCGGCGCCGTCACCGTCGGGGGCACGCTCACCGCCAACGGCAACCTCAACGCCGTCGGGACAGGGACCGTCCGAATCGCCGACCTCCGCGGCCCGTACGGCGAACCGCTCAAAATCAACAGCCACGTCAACGTCTTGCCCGGCAACAACGTCACCATCACTGACAATCTCACCGTCGGCGGCAAGCGGGCTATCCGCGCCGGTGACCGCATCAAGCTGGAGGTCAACAGCCACAACAAGGAGCTTTATCTCTACTGTGAGACCGGTTCCCATAACAACGTCTACGGGGGCAGTAGGAACTACTCCAACGCCACCTGGCGAGTTCATTACTACGACTCCCGCAGCAGCGTGAACGATGCTTCGGACGGCCAAGGAACCATCGCTGAACCCGACGGAGGCGACATCCGCTCGGCGGATGACTGACTGAGCGTTTCGCCCTGTGAGGTGTGTTCGCTCCCAGGTCAGGTTCCGCGCCAGTTGGGGGTGGCTTCGCCGGTGAGGCGGCGGGCCATGAGGTCGATCATCGCGAAGTGGACCATGGCTTCGAACCGGTGCGGGTGGGTTTCGTAGTCTCGGGCGAGTCGGCGGTGGTGCATGAGCCACCCGATGCTCCTCTCGATCGTCCAGCGTCTGGGAATGGCCGTGAACCCCTTGACGCGCCCCGGGGTTAGACGGGGTGGACGTGGATGCCCAGGCGGGCGCCGTGTTCGATGGCGGTGGTGCGGTAGCTGCCGTCCACCCAGACCTTGGTGACGCGCGGGTGGGCGGCGGCGATGCGGGTGAGTAAGGTGACACCGGCCGCGGTGTCGGAGACGCTGGCGGCGGTGACCAGGACTCCACCGCCGGCCGCACCCTCCTGGAGCAGGCCGCCGCCGACCACCCCAGCCTTCGCAAATCTGGGTCGACGGCGGCTACCGCAAGCACTTCGTCGAGCACGCAGCCGCCCTAGGTATCGACCTCGGAATCCTCCAACGTGCCAGACGCAGAGGAGCCGCCCCGGTGTGACGGTGGCCGGGGCGGCTCTGTAGGCGGAGTGGTCAGCGGTTCGGTGGTCGGAATGGGACGACGTTGTCCGCGACGGGAGAAGGCTCGCTCTCGGATTCCTTCTCCCGGGTGAGAACTGCGCTGGCGAGGGTCAGCAGGGTCACCTGCTGACGAAGCTCCTGGAGCTCTGCTTCCTTATTGGCCAGAGTCTTCTTCACTTTGGAGACGGTTTCGCGGAGTCGCTTTTCGCTTTCCGGCATCTGCTTGGTCTCGGTGCGGACGCGCTCGTAGAACTCGTTCTTGAGATCGGCATGCCGTTTCATGAGAGCCATGCGGTGGACGTCAGCCTCGACGGCGAGCGCGACGATGGTGAGACTCCCGCTGGAGACTGTGGGCTGCCCGTTCAAGAGCCGGTCCATGGCCTCGCGGATGCGGGTGCGTTCGTTCTGTTGGTTCACGCGGCAGCCTCGGCAGGTCGGGCGGTAGCGTCGTGTGTGTCGGCGATGGTGCGGAGCTTGTCAGCGTTGTGCCGCAAGCGTTTGCCGAGCGGGCCGGGCGAGTATGCCGCGAGTTGGTCGATCTCGTCGGCCCGTTCCCGCAGCTGCCGGGCATGGGAGTCGGTTCGAACTGTGTTGCCGCAACCGGACTGGCAGGCGTACTGCCGTGGGGCTGTTGCTCCTGGCTCGGGGTCGCAGAGCGCGGTCTCCCGCTTGAATGCGCAGATCAGCATGGCGTCGGGGTTGTCAAAGAGGACGACGCCGTCCCGGGCGAGGAATGCGGCTGCCTTCTTCGCGAACGTCTTGGGGACGATGCGGCCCTCGAACCGTGGGGTCGTGGCTGCGTCGGTGAGAGCCCGGCGGGCGGCCGGCCCGGAGACCTTCTCGCCGGCAGCGATGCGTTCGCGGAGGCGGGCGGCGGTGTCAGCGGCGGCCAAGGCTGTCTCGACATCGAGGACGGAGTGCATTCCGCTCCGGCTGCGAGAGCCGTATCCGCTGGAAACTCTGGCGTCCAGGACGGTGCGCATGTGCCCGTACTGAATGGCCAGTGCGACCAGGCCGCCGGGGCGCCGGGCAATGTGCCAGGCCAGACTACGTCTGAACCGAGACATTCCGATCGCGCCATGAGGGTCCTCGGGGATGACCTGGCCGGACAGGCCCTGGGCCTGTGCCTCGTAGTTGACCCAGGCCACGAAGTCCTCGATGCGCTTGTTCAGCCCGCTGCCTTTCAACGCCCCGTGCCGGCCGCGTTGGAACGCGAAGTCGTGGTGAGAAGCGCTCAAGAGGAGCTCGCCGTCGGGGACCATGCGCTCCAGGACGCGGATGGCGTGAACGACTGGGGTGATGGCGACCCAGGGGACCTCACGAGCTTCGCCGGCGGATATGTGGTTGCCGTCGTCGTCGACGACGTTCTTGTAGTGCTGACTGCGGATCAAATGCCGACTGGCACTGCCTTGGGCGCCGGGTTCTGGATCGGGGCAGCAGCCTGTCCGTAGCCCTTGAACTTCTTGCGGACGCATGCCTGTGAGGTAAAGACATACGACCACCGCGGCGGTGCCCAGGTGACGCATCAGGCTGGCAGCCTCATCGAAGTCCATACGCTCGCGCCAGGGGTTCCCGTTGATCTGCCCGCTGACCGGCACCTCCAGCGGGCACGGGCCCGGGTGCTCGTTCGCCAGGCCGGAGAGCTGGTTGCGCGCGACGAAGTGGTCGATCTGTTTCACGCTCGCGCCGGTGACGGCGGAGATGTAGGAGCGAGCCAGCCCCCGGCGGCCGTGCATCCGGGCCGAGGGCAGCCCGCGGCCCGACCGGACATTCGGCAGCAAGAACTCCGCAAGGACGGCCTGCCCCTCGGGGATGGCCGGGTTGGCCTCGGCTGCCGCGATCAGGCGGCTCCTCTCGGCCCACGCTGCCAGGATGTCGTCGGCGAAGTCATCGACGAACCGGATAGCCCATACCAACAGCGGCCCCAGGACTGCCGGATCCAGAGGTTCCGTACTGTTCTCTCCGCGTGCCGGGCTGTTGGCGGCGGGAAGGAAGTCGTCGATGCCCTCGACGTCCCATGGCGGCCGGGTGACGCCCGCGGGCCTGGCACTGAGCTGGTCGAACGCCCACAAATCTGTCAGCTTGCCGCAGACCCTCGCGGCGTGGTCGCGGGAGACCCCGTCGCCCCAACGCTGGGCGATATAGGCCCGCCACATGTCGTCGGTGCAGTCGGTAAGGCTGCTGAGGCGGCGCGCGTGCAGCCATCGCGCCAGCCGCATCCACTCATTGCAGGTGTCCCTGATGTCCGCAGCGGACGTCCTGGCCCGGGAATGGCTTCCTCGCGTCAGAAGGTAGGTAGGACGAAGCCGGCCATTGATCATCGTCCAGGTCGTCTGTTTGACCTGGGCGAGCAACGGGTCGGGACAGCCCTGCCAGTAGATGGTGGCCAGCTCGGTGCTGGGGCTGTCGATGAGCGGAGCCAGCGGCCAGACGGGATCACGGTACTGCGCGTTCGGGTGCGTATTGCCGGGGCTGATCCATAGGGATAGCACCACGGGGCTGTTCGGATTCGGCGGAGCCAGAATGTATGGGTCGTTCTCGACGGCAAGGCTGGTCACTGGGCGAGGTCTTCCTTCAACAAGAGCTGGACGACGGTGCGGTCGGTGTCGCTGACGCGGGTCAGGGCCGCCTTCCAGGCAGCGGGGCCGACCTTGTCCCGCAGGTTCTCCAGACGCAGCAGATGGTCGTTCCAGCGGCTGAGGAATGTGTCATCGTCCAGGGCGGAGCGCAGGCTCAAGATCTGCTGGTGCAGCAGAGCGAGCCGGGGATGGTGGCCCGGGTGGACGTGGGCATTGGGACAGGCCATGCAGAGCAGGAAATCCGCTCCGCAGCCGCCGCCCGGAGCCGGCCAGGGCGTGGTGGTCTCGTCCTCGCAGTCCACTGTCGCGGTCGGCTGATGACCCGGGTCCGCCTCGTCCGTGATCTTCCCGCCGAACACAGCGGCCATCGCCTGTTCCAGAGCCTCATGGGCGCCAGCCTCGAACACGTCCTGGGAGGCGCGCTGGACCTGCTTGTCGGGCAGCACGTAGACGCTCTCGTGAGTGCCCTGGGTGTGCTGCAGGGGGCGTCCCTCGCGGGTCACCGTCGTCCGGCGGGTTCGCTGGAACGGTGATCCGTGCAGCCCGTGGCTGCGGGCCCACGACTTGGCCATGGCGTAGGAGATTCCGAACGACAGGGGCTCCACCGCCGATGGACGATCCAGCCCCAGATGTCCCTGTCCCGGTTGGTGAGCACGAGCGACCATCAACAGATCTATCTCGGGTGCCAGACGGTTCGCCAGCGCGCGTCCGTGCGCCGTGGCCTCCAGCGCCTGGGTGATCAGCCGCCCTGGGGAGTCGGCTCCTGCGTCGGTGATGTTCTCGGTCGAGAACCAGTGCCCCCTCCCAGCTCTGCGCTTTTCGAGCTGGACCTGGTAGGTGGCCGAGGACGTCTCGCCGACCGATGGCGCGGTGGTCGGCACGGGCATACGGCTGTAGAGAGACAGGTTCCACCCGAACCGGTCAGTCAGAAGCACGGCCAGCGCGGTGAGCTCCCCGCGGGTCAAGAAGAGCCTGCCCCAGGTCTTCTCCGACCTGTTGCCGCCCAACAGTTTGTGGTTGGTCACCGCTCTCTGCCCGGAGGGGCGAAGAGTGCGAGGAGCATCACCGGTGCGGGCGATATGGTCGAGGATGGCGCCGATTTTCCATTCGCGGCTGCCCTCTGTGATGTCGCCGGCCCGCCACCTGTTCAGCAGGCTTGTGTTCTCGTTGATCCGAAGCCAGGCCGAGCGGAATTCGCGCTGCGCGGCCAGCACCACCCGGTTCCGTTCGTCCTCGTCGTAGGACTGCTTACTCGGTGTCGGCCCAGGAACCCGGCGAGCCACTTCTTCGGCCAACGGCCCAGTAGAGAGCCGGGGGTCCCGCCGCAACAATCCACGGATGGTGCCCAGCACGCTCCGGCCGCTGTTGGTGCCGATGTTCTGGTTCCGCCAGCTCTGAAGCGCTTCGACGGTGAGACCGTCCAGATCGTCTGGCGGGCTGTCCAGGCCCGAGACGAATTTGGCGAACTGGTCGATGTGCCGCCAGTTGGTCCCAGCTGTCAGATGACTGGTCCACCCACGAGATCGGACCGCGAAAACTGCGGCCAACGAGCGTTGCATCGGCTCAGCTACCGGCAGTTCGGCGAAGTCGTACTCCTTGAAGCCAGCCTTGCTGACCACGGTGACCGCGAGTCCGTCCGGAGCAAGAGGTGACCTGGTGTGGTGATCGGCCGGCGGGAGCACAGCCTTGCGTCCCCGCCCAGTCACGAGGCCACCTTGAGGAGGGCATCAATGTCCTGGATGCCGGCGGTCTCCCGGGCCAGGCGAGCAAAGACACCGTCCAGGTCCTCCGCCTGCTCACTCTCGTCCTCGTCAGCCATCGCCAGGATCGACTCCAGCTGCAAGTGGGCGACCGGCGCGAGGTAGTGCCGTTTCGTCGTCTCCACATCCGTGTGCCCGAGGATCGTCTTCACCAGCCACCACGGGTCACCGAACAACAGGGCGAAGTCCCGCCTCTCCGCCTTCGTCAGCCCGTAACGGGACTCCATCAGCTGATTCAGCACGATCAGCAAATAGAGCGCCGCCGAGTGCCGAGCAGAATGCGGCGTCGCGTACGGAGACTTCCCCAGCACCTCCGCAAGCCGGAAGTCCCGGGTGATCTTCCGCTCCTCCTCGGTAAGCAACGTTTCCTCGCAGCGCAGGTTCGCAGTCCTGAACACCCCGTTCCACCGCTCGGGGGCCATCGGCAGACCCTGCTCCGTCAGCCACAGATATGCAGGCTCCGGCCCCTCTGCCCCCTCCAGAAACAGTGACTGCCGGTCCATCCAGCCCAGACGGCTCAGCTCCCGAGCACCGGCGACACCGTCGCGGTCCACCCACTCCACCGTCGGGTTCCGCCCATTCGTCACCCGAGTGATAAGCCGCATCACCGGCAGCCGCTCGTAGCGGCCCGCTGCCTGTGCTCGCTGGATTGCCCAAGCCCGTTCGGACTGGATGTAGACCTCGACCTGCCCGACCGCGTCCACCGTGGCGTAGAACACGCGGCTGCTCTTCGATCGCGTCACGGCACCGGCTATTCGGCCGTGGCAATATCGCCCGCGCCGAAGACGTTGCGTCGGCAGCTCGAACGTCAGCAACGACCCGCCCTCCTGCCGCCTCAGGGCCGAGGACAGCAGCAGCTGAACGAAGCTTGTATTCCGCATCTCCGTCCGGGAATCCCACCCCGGCGCCGGCAAACCAGCACGGGTGTGGCCGCGCAGACCGACGTCGGACCACAGGCCCCAGGTTCGCGGCGTCAGCCACGACACCCGCGAACTGACCGAGTCCGCCGCCCGGTCCTCCCGCCGCGAGACGTCCACCGGCAGCGGGCGTACATCGCCCCACCGGAACAACTTCGTGAACGCCGCCGCCTCCCGGTCCCATTTGGTCCCGCTGATGCTGTCCGTGTTCTCCGGTGCTTCACATCGCCAGTGCCGGAAGTCGTTCAGGTCCTGTTGCGTCGCTCCCCGCCACTCGACCTGCCGCGAGGACAGAAATTCGAGCAGCAGACGCATATCCGTCGAGTAGTTCCGCTTCGACTCACGTTCCATAGACCTGAACGCGTCCGAAAGGACGAAATTCAGAAGGTCCGCGTCAACCATTCCATCCGGCCGAACGAACACCGGATCACCCGGTTCGAGACCGATCCGGGTAACCGCCTCGGGCAGATCCCGTACCCCCAGCACCCCCTCAGCGGGGAGCTTCCCCCACCGGCCCGGATCCGGCACCCGCACCACTTGCCACGTACTCAACTGCTACCTCCACTGATGCTTGAACACGCTCAAGCATCAGGGAAGCCACGAGTTGGGCGTCCTCGTCGCCCGTCGCGACGGCCTCGACGCGTCGCGGCTGCCCGCCGGACGACGGGCCGGCAGCCCCCTGCGAGGAGCCCTTGACGTCCGGCTGGACAGCCGGGTGACCCAGCGGCGGCTGCGCACCCGGCTGCGTGGCGCCCGGGAGTTCCTCGCCGAGCGGCACGCCTGAAGGACGGATGCCTGGCGGTCGTCTCAGCCGGCGGTGCGGGCGATGTCGGCCATGGCCTCGACCGTGCGGTCGAGTTCGGCCTCGGTGTTGTAGTAGTGCGGGGAGAGCCGGACCAGGGGGTGGACGCCTCGGTGTTCGGTGTCGAACTGGGTGTGTTCGGGGTCGGTGGTGGTCACGTTGATCCGCTGCCGGGCGAGGGCGGCGGCGACCTCGGGGGCGGGCAGGCCGTCGACCTTGGCGGTCACGATGGCGCAGCGGTGTTCGCCGAGGTCGTGGGTGGTGACGCCGGGGAGAGAGTCGAGGCGGTCGCGAAGGTACGCGCCCAGGGCGACGGCGCGTTCACCGATGCGGTCCAGGCCGAGGTCGAGGGCCTGGCGCACGGCCGCGTCGAGGCCCAGGACACCCGCGTAGGCGGTCTCCCAGGTCTCGAAGCGGCGGGCGCCGGGCTGCCAGGTGAAGCCGCGTCCGCCGTCCCAGGCGGCGGAATGGATCTCGATGACGTGCGGGTCGAGGTGCTCCAGCGCCTCGGAGCGCACCCAGAGGAAGCCCGTGCCGCGCGGGCCGCGCAGGAACTTGCGGCCGGTGGCGGTGAGCATGTCGCAGCCGATGGCCTCGACGTCCACCGGGAACTGGCCCACGGACTGGGTGGCGTCGAGGAGGAACGGGACGCCGGCGGCGCGGGTGATCCGGCCGATCTCGGCCGCCGGGTTGATCAGGCCACCGCTGGTGGGGATGTGGCTGATTCCGACCAGTCGGGTGCGCTCGTCGATCAGGGTGGCGAGGGCGGCGGTGTCGAGCTGTCCGGACGCGTCGTCGGGGACGACCACGATCTCGGCGCCGGTGCGCCGGGCGACCTGGAGGTAGGCGAGCACATTGCTGCCGTACTCGGCGCGGCCGGTGAGGATGCGGTCGCCCGGCTTGAAGGTCAGTGCGTAGAACGCGGCGTTCCAGGCGTGGGTGGAGTTGTCGAACAGCGCGATCTCGTCGGGCCGTCCGCCCACCAGCCGGGCGAGGTTGTCGTAGGTGGCGTCGATCCGCTGCCGTTCCTGATTCGCGGCCTCGTAGCCGCCGATGGCCGCTTCGAGTTCCAGGTGGGCGGTCATGGTGTCCAGGGTCCGCCGGGAGAGGAGGGCCGCTCCGGCGTTGTTGAGGTGCACGCGGTTCGCGGTGCCCGGTGTGTCCCGGCGCAGTGCGTCGATGTCCATGCCCACACTCTTCCCACGCGTCAGCGTTGGGTGAACTGGGCGCGGCCGGGCTGGTCGACGTTCGGGGTGATGGTGATGCCGGTGTCGGTGAGGGCCTGGCCGTGGATGTCGGTGACGCGGATGTCGGAGCCGCAGCCGGTGCCGTCCGCCGAGACGAAGTAGTTGTATTCCTGGCGCGGCAGTTGGCGCCAGGTCGTTCCGGTGCGGACCTCCAGTGTGGCGACGGGGTTGCGGTGGTTGCGGACCTGGATGCCGCACCACCACTGCGTGGACCCTTCCTTGTAGCGGTAGGCGACCGTGCCGCCGATGTCCGGGCTCACCAGGGTCCAGGTGATCGGCACCCGGCCGGCCACGGGGTCGGCGATACGGGCGAAGGCCTGCTGGCCGAGGTCGACGTCGCCGGGGGCGCACTCCGGGCAGCGGTCGACGATCTTGACGGTGAGCTCACCGCGGGGTCCCTTGACGCGGATGAAGGCGCCGCACATGCGGGCGTTGTCGTAGTCGGTGTGGTTGAGGGCCGCGATGGCGATGTCGCCGGTGGCGTCGTAGAGGCAGTTCCCGACGCCGGTCGCGCCGTAGAAGGTGCCTTCGCCGGAGTAGGTGACGCCGGGCTGGACACTGGCGTACGCCGGCGCCGTGGCCGTGGTCAGGAAGGCCGTGACGGCGGCGAGGAGGGCGAGTCGGCTGCGCATGTCGATGCCTTTCGAGGACGGTGGGACGTGCTCGGGCGCCGAGATCCTGGCATCGTTGAAAGGTCAAGTGAAGCGTGATGGCAGTCATACGTCTGGAACGCCCCGGTCGCTCCCGGGCTCTTGTCACCCACGGACGAACCCCGGCCCCTCGGGACTCATCTCCCGCACACAGAACGGGGATCGACCCGGTCCACGCCTCCGGCGCTGCCATATTCGAAAGCCACTTCGGAGGTGGCTGTGACGCTAGAGGTGACGACGTCCCGGGCGAGGCAGGTGGCGGAGCGGGCGACAGCCCGCATGCCCGAACCCGCCGATGAGCGCGTCGACGAGCGCGTCGATGAGCGCGTCGACGAGCGCGTCGATGAGCGCATGGATGAGCGCATGGATGAGCGCGTTCACGAACAGGTCCACGAGCGCGTCGGTGAACCCGCCGTCGACCGGACCGCCGACCGCATCGCCGAGTTGGAGGGCCGCCGGGCGCGGGCGGTCGCGCCCGGCGGGGCCAGGAGACGTGGGGAGTACGGCGCCCGGGAGCGGATCGATCTGCTGCTGGACGCGGGCTCGTTCACGGAGACGGGCCAGTTCGTACGGGCCCGCCCCACCGGGGACGGCGCCCGGCGACCGTACGGCGACGGGGTGGTCACCGGGCACGGCACGATCGACGGCCGCGCCGTCTGTGTCTTCGCCCAGGACGCCACGGTCTTCGGTGGCAGCATGGGCGAGGCCTTCGGCGAGAAGACGATCGCGCTGATGGACCTCGCCCTGAAGACGGGCTGTCCGGTCATCGGCCTCAACGACGGCGGCGGCGCCCGCATCCAGGAGGGCGTCACCTCGCTCGCCCTCTACGCCGAGCTGGTGCGCCGCAACGTGCAGGCGTCCGGGGTGATCCCGCAGATCTCGGTCGTCCTGGGCCCGTGCGCGGGCGGGGCCGCGTACTCGCCGGCCATCACCGACTTCACCGTGATGGTGGACGGCGCCTCGCACATGTTCGTCACCGGGCCCGACGTGATCGAGACGGTCACCGGCGAACGCACCAGCGCCGAGGAGCTGGGCGGCGCCCGCACCAGCAACACCGTCAACGGCAACGCCCACTTCCTCGCCGCCGACGAGGTGAACGCCCTCGACACCGTGCGCGACCTGCTGTCGTACCTGCCCGCCAACAACCTGGAGCGGCCCCCGCAGTACGCGCCGGGGGCCGCGCCCGCCGGGCCGGGTCTCGACGCGGTGGTGCCGGACCGGCTCGGGCAGGCCTACGACATGCGGGACATCCTGCGCGCGGTCGTCGACGACGGTGAACTCCTGGAGGTGCAGGAGCTGTTCGCGCCGAACATCATCTGCGCGTTCGCGCTCGTCGAGGGCGCCTCCGTCGGCGTCGTCGCCAACCAGCCGCTGCACGCCGCCGGGGTCCTCGACATCGACGCCTCCGAGAAGGCCGCGCGGTTCGTACGGTTCTGCGACGCGTTCGGCATCCCGCTGCTGACCTTCGCCGACGTCCCCGGTTATCTCTCCGGTGTCCGCCAGGAGCAGGCCGGCATCATCCGGCGGGGCGCGAAACTCCTGTACGCCTACGCCGAGGCCACCGTCCCGAAGGTCACGGTGGTGGTGCGCAAGGCGTACGGCGGCGGATACGCGGTGATGGGGTCCAAGCACCTCGGCGCCGACGTCAACCTGGCCTGGCCCACCGCCCGGATCGCCGTCATGGGTGCCGAGGGCGCGGTAGGGGTCCTGAATCGCCGCGAACTCGCCGCCGCGGCCGACCCCGAGGCCCTGCGCGCCCGCCTCGTCACCGCGTACGAGAGCACGTACGGCACCCCGTACCTCGCCGCCGAACGCGGCTACGTCGACGCCGTCATCGCTCCGCGCGACACCCGCGCCCACATCTGCCGCGCCCTGCGCGCCCTGCGCGGCAAGCGCGCCCCCATGCCGGAACGCCGCCACGGCAACATCCCGCTCTGACCTGCCTCCGACCGCTGCGCGCGGCCCGGCTGCCGTGCTCCGCGCGGCCGTCGCCGCACGCGCCAACCGCTCTGACCTCTCTGACCGCTCTGACCGCTCTGACCGCTCTGACCGCAAGTCGTCCCCGCGACGTGAGGAGCCTTGCCCGATGGACAGCCGCCGCCCCCCGCTCGCGCCCGCGTTCCGCAGTCTGCCGGAGTATGTCCGGCACTGGGCCGAGACCACCCCCGACCGCCGGGCGTTCACCTTCGTCGACCATCCCGCGCCGCAGTCGCGGGGCGTCCACCGCACGCTGACCTGGCGCAGGCTGGACCTGCGGATGCGGGCCGTGGCCGCCCGGCTCGCGGCGGAGGCCGAGCCCGGGGCACGGGTCGCTGTGCTGTGCCCGCAGGGCACGGAGTACGTCACCGCGTTCCTCGGGGCGCTCGCCGCCGGTCTGGTCGCCGTACCGCTGTATCCGCCCGGTCTGCCCGGGCAGGGCGACCGCCTGTCGGCGGTCCTGACCGACGCGTGCCCGGCGGTCGTCGTCACGACGCGCCGCGCCCTCGCCGAGGTGACACGGCTGTGCGAGGGCCGGGCGGTGAAGGTGATCGCCGTCGACGAGGTGCCGGACGCCGCCGCCGACGACCGGCCGCCGTCCGCCCCCGACGACACCGCCGTCGCCTATCTCCAGTACACCTCCGGCTCGACCCGCACCCCGGCGGGCGTGGAGATCACCCACGCCAACGTCGTCGCCAACGCCCGCCAGGCGCTGGCCGCCTACGGCGCCGACGCGCATGCGGTGACATGTGTGGGCTGGCTGCCGCTCTACCACGACATGGGGCTGGTGCTGAGTGTCGCGGCGCCGGTGGTGCGGGGGCTGTTGTCGGTGCTCATGGATCCGGTGGCGTTCCTGCACGAGCCCGTGCGCTGGCTGCGGCTGCTGGCCGCGCACCCCCGCGCGCTGAGCGCGGCGCCCAACTTCGCCTACGACTACTGCGCGTCGACGGTCACCGACGCGCAGAAGGCCGGGCTGCGGCTGGACGGTGTCTTCGCCCTGATCAACGGGAGCGAGCCGGTCCGACCCGGCACGGCCGACCGTTTCCACGCCGCGTTCGCCGCGCAGGGTCTCGTCCCGGAGACGCACTGCCCGTCGTACGGGCTGGCCGAGGCGACCGTCTTCGTCAGTGCCGCCCGCCCCGGGGTGCCGCCCCGCGGTTTCGCTCTCGACCGCGACGCCCTGGCCACCGGGAAGGCCCTGCCCGCGCGGCCCGACGATCCGAGGGCCGTGCTGCTGGCCGGCTGCGGCGCCCCGGCCGGCCAGCGGGTGCGGATCGCCGACCCGGTGTCCCGGGTCGCGCTGGCCGAGGGGGAGGTCGGCGAGATCTGGGTGCAGGGTCCCAACGTGGGGCGGGGCTACCGGAACCAGGACCGGCAGACCCGGCGCGTCTTCGGCGCCGTCCTCGCCGATGTCACGGCGGGGCCGGGCGCGTGGCTGCGGACGGGCGACCTGGGGACGGTCCTGGACGGGCAGTTGCTCGTCACCGGGCGGCTGAAGGACCTCATCGTCGTCGACGGACGCAACCACTACCCGCAGGACGTGGAGGCCACGGCCCAGGACGCGCACCCGGCCGTGCGGCGCGACCGGCTCGCCGCGTTCGGTGTGCCGGGCGGCTCCGGGGAGCGGGTGGTCGTCGTCGCGGAGCACGCGCGGGCCGTGCCGCTCGCCGACATCGACGTACCGGCGCTCGTCACGACCGTGCGCGCGGCCGTCTCCGCGCGGCACGGGCTGCGGCTCTCCGACGTCGTCGTCGTCCCGCCGGGCACCGTGCCCCGTACGTCCAGCGGGAAGGTCTCGCGGGCGCTGACCCGTGAACGTTATCTGGCGGGTGCCTATGCGGTGGGGGTCGTGGGATGAGGGTCGTGGGGGACGACGAGGGCAGCCTGCGGCGGCCGGTCGCCGGCGGTACGGAAGGCGCGGTGCGGCGGCTGATCGCCGAGCAGGTGGCCGCCTGGAGCGGCATCGCCGTCGAGGACGTGGCGATGGACCGGCCGTTCGCGGATCTCGGGATGTCCTCGCGGGACGCGGTCGTGCTGGCCGGGGAGTTGTCGCGGGCGACGGGCCGTGAACTGCCGGCGACGCTGCTGTGGGAGGCGTCCACCGGGGAGGCGCTGGTGGCGCGCCTGTGCGGTACGGCGGCGGACATCGCCCCCAGGCCGGCCCCACCTGCGAGGGCACCCGCGCCGCCCGGTGAACCGGTCGCCGTCGTCGGGGTCGGCTGCCGGCTGCCCGGGGGTGTGCACGGCCCGGCGGACTACTGGCGCCTGCTGCTCGACGGCGTCGACGCGATCCGCCGGGTCCCGGAGGACCGGTGGCGGGACTTCACGCCGTACCCGCCCGCCGACGCGCTCCCGTACGGCGGCTACCTGGACGACATCGCCGGGTTCGACGCGGACTTCTTCCGCATCACGCCGCGCGAGGCCGCGGTGATGGACCCGCAGCAGCGGATCCTCCTGGAGGTGGTGCGGGAGACCCTGGACCACGCCGCGGTCCCGGCCGCCTCGCTCGCGGGCACCGCCACCGGTGTCTTCGTCGGGGTCTCCGCTCCCGAGTACGGACAGCTCACCGGCGCGGACCCGGCCGCCGTCGACCCCTGGGCGCCGGCCGGCGGGGCGCTGAGCGTGGCGGCGGGCCGGCTCGCGTACGTCCTGGACACGCGCGGGCCGAGCATGGCCGTCGACACCGCGTGTTCGTCGTCTCTGGTGGCCGTGCACCACGCGTGTGTCAGCCTGCGCACGGGCGAGAGCGATGTCGCGATCGCCGCCGGGGTCAATCTGCTGCTCTCCCCGACCGTCACCGTCGCGTTCCGGCGGGCGGGGGCCCTCGCGCCGGACGGGCGGTGCAAGCCGTTCTCGGCGGCGGCCGACGGCATCGGGCGGGGCGAGGGCTGCGCGGCCGTGCTGCTGAAGCGGCTGTCCGACGCCGAGCGGGACGGCGACCGCGTCCTCGCCGTGATCCGGGCCACCGCCGTCAACTCCGACGGCCGCTCCAACGGCCTCCTCGCCCCCAACCCGGCCGCCCAGCAGGCCCTGCTGACCACCGCCTACGCGCGAGCCGGTCTCTCCCCCGCGCACATCGACCACGTCGAGGCGCACGGCACCGGCACCCCGCTCGGCGACCCCATCGAGGCCGGTGCGCTCGGCACCGTCCTCGGTACGGGCCGCGACCCCGACCAGCCGCTGCTCCTCGGCTCCGTCAAGGGCAACCTGGGCCACCTGGAGTCCGCCGCGGGCATCGCCGGCCTGGTGAAGACGGTGCTCGCACTCCACCACGACCTGATCCCGCCCTCGCTGCACTGCGCCGGGGGCAGCGCCCTGGACGACGACGGACGGCTGCGGGTCGTGACGGAGGCCGAGCCGTGGCCCCGGTACGGCGGTACGGCCACCGCCGGGGTCTCCGGGTTCGGGTTCGGCGGCACCAACGCCCATGCCGTCCTGGAGGAATGGCGGCCCGGCGCCCTGCTCCCGCCCCCGGCCGAGGAACCCCCGGCCCGCCTCCACCTCCTCTCCGACACCGACACCACCCGCGTCCGCGACACCGCCGCCCGGCTGGCGGACTGGCTCGACACGCCCGAGGGGAGTGCCGCGCACCCCGCCGATGTGGCGCGCACGCTCGCCGGGCGGGCGGGGCGCGGGCCGGTGCGCGCCGCGATCGTCGCCGGTGACCGTGCCGAACTCGCGCACGGGCTGCGCGCGTTGGCGGGCGGTCACCCCGACGCGCGGGTCGTGACCGGCGACCGGGATCTCGTCGGACGTGGCCCGGTGTGGGTCTTCTCCGGGTACGGCAGCCAGTGGGTCGGCATGGGACGCCGACTGCTCGCCGAGGAACCCGCCTTCGCCGCGGCCGTGGAGAAACTGGACGCGCAACTGGCCCCCGAGTGCGGGCTGTCCCTCTATGACGAGCTGTCCTCCGGCGGCGACCTCGACCGCCTGGAGGTCGCCCAACCCGTCCTCCTCGGACTGCAGTTGGCGCTCGCCGAGCTGTGGCGGGCGCACGGTGTCGAGCCCGCCGCCGTCATCGGCCACTCCCTGGGCGAGGTGGCCGCCGCGGTGTGCGCGGGCGCGCTGGAGGTGTCGGACGCGGCCCGTGTGGTGGCCGTACGGGCCCGGCTGCTCAGCGGGCTGCGGGGCGGGGCGATGGCGGTGGTCGACCTCGACGACTCCGAACTCTCCACCCTGGCACGGGACTTCCCCGGGGTCCATGTCGCCGTGCACTCCTCGCCCGGTCAGAAGGTGGTCACCGGGGAGGAGGAGGCGGTGGCCCGGCTGGTGGGGTGGCTGGAGGAGCAGGGGCGGGCCGCCCGTGCGATGCGGGTGGTCGGGGCGGGGCACTCCCCCCAGGTGGAGCCGCTGCTGGCCGAGTTGACGGCGGAGTTGGCCGACATCCGGGGCGGGCGCCCCACGGTCCCCGTCTACTCCACCGTGCTGGACGACCCGCGTGGGGACTGTGTGTTCGATGCCGGGCACTGGGCCGCCAACCTGCGGCGTCCCGTGCGACTCGACCGGGCCGTCGCCGCTGCCGCCGCCGACGGCCACACCACGTTCGTCGAACTCTCACCCCACCCGGTCCTGACCCGGGCGGTCACGGACACCGCCCCCGGCGCCCTCGCCCTCGGCACCCTCCGACGCGACGCCGACACCTGCGCCGGTTTCCTCACCCAGGTGGGCATCCTGCACACCGCCGGACTGCGGCTGCCGCTGCCACCCGGCCGCGTCACCGACCTGCCCGGGCCGCGCTGGCGGCATGGGCGGCATTGGTGGACGGACGGGCGAGCGGGTGTCGCGGCGACGGGCCGGACGACAGCGGGGGCGGAGGGGAGCCGCGTGTCCGGCGGGGCCCATGTGACGGCCGGGAGCGACGAGTCCGGCGCGATCCACGTGTCGGCACAGGGCCACGAAACGGGCGGAGTCCGCGTGACGGCGGAGGGCCGTGAAACGGGCGGAGTCCGTGTGACGGCACAGGGCCACGAAACGGGCGGAGTCCACGTGACGGCCGGGGGCCTCGTGGTGGCCGGACGGGACATCCCGGAGGCGGACCGCACGGCGGCAGGAGGCCATGTCGCGGAAGGGCGCCCCGGAGGGCCGGCGCTACGGGGCGCCTTCCCGCCGGAGGAGAGTCGGCAGCTCGACGGACGCCACGGACTGGACGGCAGCAGTGGGCCGGAAGGGTTGCGCGCGACGGAGGACGCCTCGGTCTCCGCCCGCCTCTGTCACCACATCGCCGCCGTCACCGGGCATCCGCCGACCCGGATCACCCCGGCCACCACCTTCGCCGAGCTGGGCCTGGACTCCCTGATGGCCGTCCGCATCCGCGCCGCACTGGAACGGGAGTTCGGCATCGAACTCCCCCTGCGCGACCTCCTGGGCGCCGCCACGGTCGAAGCCACGGCGGCCCACGTCCAGCGGGCGCTGCCGGGGGAGGCGACGCCGTCCGGGGATTCCCGGCCGGCCGTGCGGACGGAGACGACATCGGCCGAAGGCCACCGGGCACAACCGACGGCACCGGCTCCGGCCGAAGGCCACCGGGCACAGCCGACGGGCCCGGATCCGGCCGAAGGCGTCCACCCCGCGTCGCCCGCGAGAACGACGGGTGGGCACGCGCCCTCGCCGGCGCCCTGGGCATCGGCCGAGGACGCCCTGCCGTCGGCCGGCCCCCGAGCGGTCGACAGGGAGCCCCTGCCGCGGCTCCCCCGCGCGGCCGGCGAGGACGCGTCGTCGCCGGCCGGGAGAGCGTCGCGCGAGGACGCCCTGCCCCAGCCCCGCAACACCTCCGCCGCTCACCATCCGATCCGCACCCTCCACCCCTCCGGCCCCCACCCCCCGCTCTTCCTCGTCCACGCCGCCGGCGGCACCGCCGACGTCTACCGCTCCCTCGTCGAACGGCTCGGCGGGGAGCGGCCGGTGTACGGGCTGGAGCGGATCGAAGGGGCGCGTACGGTCGTCGAGAAGGCCCGGCGTTACGTGGAGGCGGTGGCCGCCGTGTACCCCGACGGGCCCTGTCTGCTGGGCGGTTGGTCGTTCGGTGGCTTCGTCGCGCAGGAGGCGGCGCGGCAGCTGACGGCCGCCGGGCGGGACGTGCGCCTGGTGGTGCTCATCGATTCCGTACGGCCCCTCCCCCGCCCGGAGGGAACACCGGCCGAGCGGATCCGCGCGCACTTCACCGGCTTCGCCCGCCACGTCGCCGACGCGTACGGAGTCGAACTGACGCTGCCGTACGACGAGTTGGCCGCGACGGAGGACGACGGCGAGCGCGTCGACACCGTGCTGCGGGCTCTGCGTGAGGCGGCCGACGTGCCGCAGGCGGCCCTCGATCACCAGAGGTCCTCCTATCTGGACCTGAGGATCGGCGAGGCCCACCGCCCGGGGCGCCACGACGGCCGGGTGGTGCTGTACCGGGCCACCGAGCCCGCCCCGCACACCGTGCGCGACCCCGCGTACGAGCGGGACGACGAGGCGCTCGGCTGGGACGAGGTGTGTCCACGCCTGACCGTCGTCCGGGTCACGGGTCACCATCTGTCGCTGCTCGACCCGCCGCACGTCGACGAGATCGCCGCCCATCTGCGGCGGGAGCTCGCCAGGGACAACCGCTGAACCCGATCCGAGGAGAGCCGCCATGCCCGACCGCACCGACCCCACGCACCCCATGCACCCCACCGCCGGATTGTCCCGGCGCTCCGTCGCCAGGGCGGCGGTCGCCACCGGCCTGGCCGCCCTCGTCGGTGCCGCGACCACCGGCACCGCCGGGGCGACCGGTCGCCGGTCTCCCGTCGGCCGCACCCGCACCAACCGCGCTGCCACCGCCCCCGCCGCTCGGACCGTCACCCGCCTCGGCCCCCGTACCCTCGACGTCTCCCTCCCCTCCGCCGCCCTGGGGCGGAACGCGACGGTGCGGCTGATCCTCCCCTCGTCCTTCGCCGCGCAGCCCGCCCGGAAGTACCCCGTGCTGTATCTCCTCCACGGCGCGCACGACGACTACACGTCATGGACGCGGGAGACGGACATCGAGGCGTTCACGGCGGGCCGGGAGCTGATCGTGGCGATGCCGGACGCGGGGCCGACCGGCATACCCACCGCCTGGCGGAACGGCCCCGACTACGAGACGTTCCAGATCCGCGAGGTACCGGCGCTGCTCGCCCGTGACTACCGGGCGTCCGGGGTCCGGGTCGTCGCCGGTGTCTCGACCGGCGGCTACGGGGCGATGGCGCACGCGGCACGTCACCCGGGGACGTTCGCGGCGGCGGCCTCGTACAGCGGCATCCTCGACACCACGGCGCCCGGGGTGCCGACCCTGATGGACGCCATCGTGGCCCGCGAGAACCTGACGCCCCTGTCGCTGTGGGGCAACCCGATCCTGAACGTGCTCACCTGGCGGGACTTCAACCCGCGGTCCCGCGCGGCCGGACTGCGCGGCACCGCCCTGTACGTGTCGAGCGGCAGCGGAGTGATCGGCGGGACCGGCGACTGGCTCCCCGAGGCGCTGGAGAGCGCGCTGTGGCCGTCCGCGCACGCGTTCACGGACACGCTCGCGCTGCTGCGGGTCCCGGTGACCACCCATTTCTACGCGGGAGGAGGGCACAGCTGGGCCTACTGGAAGCGGGAGTTCACCGCGTCGTGGCCGATGCTCGCCGGTGCGCTGGGGGTGCCGGCGTGAGGCCGGTGCCGTCGGGGCACGGAACGGAGCGCAGGGGACGTACGTCCAACCCAGGACTTGTCCCTCGCCCCACGGGCACCAGCCCGCGGGTGAGCCGCTTCCGGGTGAAAGGAGGGTCCGCCTTGGCTGCCCCCACCCCGCCGCACGGTGTGCCGGACGGTCCCGGCGCCGCCTCTGTGCCGCCCGAACTCGCCAAACTGCTGCGCGACCAGTTGGAGGCCGTCGCCGACGAGGTGGAGGAGGAGGTGCGCAGACAGGTCCCGGAGTACGCCCGGCCGGCGGACGGGGCGTATCGCGCACAGCTCAGATCGGGGGTCGTCCAGGCGCTGACCCTGTTCGTCGACCACATCGCCGATCCGCGCGGCCAGGGTGCCGCGATCACCGCGACCTACTACGAACTCGGGCGCGGCGAGGCCCTGGAGGGTCGCGGTCTGGACGCGTTGCAGTCGGCGCTACGGGTCGGGGGTCTGCACGCCTGGCGGCTGATGGGCCGTACGGCGGAGGAACTGGGCCTGGACTCCTCGGTGGTGGCCGCGCTCGGCGAACTCGCTTTCCAGACGGTGCACGAGGTCGCCGAGGCGGCCGCATCCGGCTTTGCGGAGGCCCAGCTGCGCAGCACCGACGAGTTGGAGCGACGGCGCAGGCGGCTGCTCGATCTGCTGCTGGGAGACCGGCCGGTGGCCCCGGAGGCGGTGCAGGATCTGGCGCACGGCGCCCGGTGGTCGGTGCCGCGGCAGGTGGCGGTGGTCGCGCTGGCGGCGGCCCCGGACCAGCGGGAGGCGGACCGGCCGTTGGCCGCGGCGGGGGCGCTGGTGGACATGGAGTCCCGGCCGCCCCGGATGCTGGTGCCCGACCCGGACGGTTCCGGCCGTTTCGGCGGCCGGGCGTTCACGCTCGCGCTGCGCGGCCGGCCCGCCGCGATCGGCCCGACGGTCCCGCTCGGCGAGGCGGCCCGTTCCCTGCACTGGGCCACCCGTGCGCTCGGGCTGATGGGGCGCGGCATCCTGCCCCGGCAGGGCGTGGTGCGTTGCGCCGACCATCTGTCGACGCTGCTGCTGTACAGCGACGAACCGATGCTCGCCCACCTCCAGTCGCGGGTGCTGGCCCCGCTGGACGCCGTCGCCGAGGGGCCGCGCGGCCGGCTCGCCGAGACCCTTCTGGCGTGGCTGCTCGGCGGCAGCAACGTGCCTGATGTCGCCGCCCGCCTCCACATCCACCCGCAGACGGTCCGCTACCGCCTGCGGCAGCTGGAGAAGCTCTTCGGCGAGGCCCTGCACGACCCCGGTACCCGCCTCGACCTCATCCTCGCCCTGCGCGCGGAGGCATTGCGGGACGACGACACGTTCACCGCATAAAAATATCGACTCACCTCGGCACAAAAACAAAAGCGATTTCTGAATTCTCGTCCATAACACTCGGCCTGGCACAGCGAATATCTTCGGGACGTCCTTTTCCACAGGCGCTCCACGCGCCCCACCCTCAAAGGATCCCCATGCGTATCCGCTTGTGCCTCGCCGCGCTCTCGCTGGCCGGCGGGGCCGGACTGGCCACCGTCTCGGTACCCACGGCCACGGCCGCGGCCTGCACGGACATCGACGTCGTCTCAGCTCGCGGCACGTTCGAGCCGGGCACGCTCGGCTTCATCGTCGGCGACCCCGTGTATTCCGCGCTGCAGAAGAAACTCACGGGCAAATCCCTGTCCAGCTACAAGGTGAACTATCCCGCGGACCTTTCCCTCACCTCGGCCGCGCAGGGAAACGCGGACCTGGTGAACCACGTCAGGAGCCAGGCCGCCGCCTGTCCGAACCAGCGTTTCATCCTGGTCGGCTATTCGCAGGGCGCGAACGTCGTCGACAACTCCATCGGCATCAGCAGCGCCGGCGCGGTGGTCGGCAGCCCCATCGTGGCCACCATTCCCGCCGCGCTCGAACCGAAGGTCTCCTCGGTGCTGCTGTTCGGCAACCCGATCCGGGCCATCGGCAAGAGCGTCACCGGCATCTACCAGAGCCGCACCATCGACTTCTGCGCGGCCGGTGACCCGGTCTGCGAGAACGGTGGGGGCGACACGGGCGCGCACCTGAGCTACCGGGCGAACGCGGACGCGGCGGCGGCCTTCGCCGCGACCAAGGTCTGACCGACCCCACGCACGGTGGGACCCCACGCACAGTGGCGAAGGGCCCGGGAGGAGATCCTCCCGGGCCCTTCTTCCATGGGGGCGACGGCTACTCGATGTCCCGCGCGAACTCCGTGAGACTCGTGGAGACGGGTTCGGGACGGCCGTTGTTCTGGGTGGGCGCGGCGGTCAGCACGTCCAGGTGCTGGTAGCCGTCGGCGACCACGGGGTCCAGGTCGGCCGGGACGCGGCCGGCCAGCAGTCCGTCGCCCGCGAGCACGGTGAGCGTCGGGTTGGCGGTGAGCCCGTCCGGGTGGACGACGAGCCGCTTCACCTGGGGCGAGGTGGCCAGTTGGAGGTCGGTGACCAGTTTGGTCGGGAAGTACTGCTCGGTGAAGTCCAGCGGCTGCTGGGCCATGCTGCGGGCCAGCTCCTGGATGTCGGTGACCTCCTTGCCCGCGTCGGTGAACGGGGTCCCGTCGGCCGCCCGGTACCCGGGGTCGTCGGGGTCACCCACGCGGTCGTAGTTCCGCCAGGTGTAGAGCGGGCCGCCCGGCCGGTCGGGGATGGCCTTGTACTCGCCGCCGAACAGGGCGGGTTGCCCGTCGCTCCCGTTGGCGACGGGGAAGTTCTTGTCGACGACCGGCCCGCCGTCGAAGAAGCCCACGCTGCTCTGCAGGAACGCCAGCGGTACGGAGTGGTCGTCCATCAGCGCGCCGAGGATCGCCTCGTTGGTGAGCCGGAAGTCCTTCACCGCCGGTGAGCCGGACAGGAAGGTGGCGGTGTCCTCGGAGAACAGGAAGCGGTTGCTGACCTCGATGTTGGTGTTGAGGGGCAGGTAGTCCGGCAGGGTGGCCTCGCCGCCCGGGTCCTGCAGCGCGCCCAGGCCGGCGATGGCCAGCAGGGTCATCATCTCCGGGTTGAGGAGCACCGGCGCGGACAGCGTGCGCGGCAGCAGTCCGCTGTCGAGCCCGGCCTGCACCGTGCCGTAACCGAGGCCCACGTCGGGGAGGTTGGTGTCGTCCGGGATGCTGCCGCTCAGGTCGGCGAGGGAGGTGGAGACGGTGGTGTCGAGGGCGAAGTAGCCGGCGCACTGGCGGTGTCCGGCGTCCGCCGTGGTGGCCCGGTCGCCGTCGAAGTCGGCGGTCGCGAAGTACCCGGTGATCACCCCGCCGAGGGAGTGCCCGCCGCACAGCACCTTCTCCTTGCGCACCCGCTGGTCGGGCAACTCGGCGGTGAGCAGGTCGTACTGGTCGCGGACGGTCCGCTCGACGCCGAGCTTCGCCATCCAGCCCAGCTCGCCGTTACCGACGAACCCGTCGAAGGTGCGGCCCGCGACCTGCTTGTCCCGGTAGTAGTAGTCGACGGCCGTGTCCTGGTCTCCGGAGGCCACACCGGTGCGGTCCTCCAGGCAGTTGGAGCGCCGGTCCAGGGCCCAGAACTCGATGTGCCGGCCCTGTTCGGCGGCGCGTGCCACGGTGTTGCGGGCGACGCTGTCGAAGGCTCCGGCGCCTTCCAGGATTCCCGGCTGGGCGACGAGGATCCGGTCGGCGTCGGCCGAGGCCGCCGGTCCGTCGGCGGACCGGTAGCGCAGGTACGACAGCCAGTCGCACGCCGCCGGGCGCGCCCCGAAGGACGCCGGCAGCGGCGCTCTCACCCGCACCAGCGTCTCGGTCACCCCGGCGACCGGACTCGTCGACGCCACGGCCGTCTCGGTCCGCGCGTCCTCGCCCCGGGCGTCCGGGGCGGCTCCGGTGAGCGCTCCGACGATCAGCAGCACCGCCGGCGCGGCACCTCTCCATGCCTTCAAGGTATTCGAGGGGTTCGAGGTATTCGAGGGGTTCTTTCCGCTGCGACTCGTGTTCATGCTGGGACGGTAGGACCGCGAAAGCGGCCCCACCGCCCCATGCTCACAACAACGCAGCGACCGTCGGCACCTTTGTCACCAGGCACCAACTCCCTCTGTTACCAACCGACTTACAGTCCGTCACTCACCATCGCGGCCACGATCCGGACGTGCCGGTCGGCCGCCGTGCCGGAGTACTCGTTGTCGTAGTTCAGCCCGTACGGCCAGAAGTGGCCGCCCCCGGTGGAGATCTTCGCGCTCGACCCGTCGTACTGCCGGACGAGCGCCGTGGCCCCCGCACCGGTCCAGGTGCCGCTGCCGCCCAGCCGTGACCAGCCCGCACTGGTGCCCACGCCTATGGTGTGCGCGATCTCGTGCAGCGCGGTCCGCTCGTTCATATAGCTGCGGTTGCCGAAGCGGATGGTCCCGTTGATGTTCCCGTCGGCGGTGGGGACGCCGGGCTCGTAGCGGACGGTGATGTTCTTCCCCAGGTCGCTGAGGTTGTTGTACCGGGCGACCGCGGCGTTCATCGCCGAGGTGATGAGGTTGTACGCCGTCTGCTGGTCCTGCGTCGGGTTGCTCGCCCGGACCAGGGTCCAGGTGATGGTGGCCGCCGCGGCCTGTTCCCGGGGCACGGGCGCGGCCTGCGGTGCGGCCTGCGCGACACCGGGAGCGGCGAGCAACGCGGCCGCCAGTGCGGCCACGACCACCTTCTTGCGCGGTGAGTTCATCGGGGTCTCTCCTGTTTTTCGTGGGGGGATGCGGGGAGTGTGGGGGATGCGGGGAGTGTGGGGGATGCGGGGGGTGTGGGGGGTTTGGGGGTGCGGGGGGTTCAGGCACCGATCTTTCCGATGCCCGCCCCGGCCCTTACGAGGGCCGGGACGTCCGCGGCGGGGTCCAGCGTGTACGCGTAGTAGGTGCGCGGCTCGGTCACCGTGCCGTTGGTCTCACACGTACCGGACCCGGGGAAGAGGTTGTTCCGCTGCACCAGCCGGCCCGGCCCGGACGCGTCGTAACCGCTGGCGGACCAGCAGGGTTTGGGGACCCCTTCGAAGTGGTTGCCCTCGACCACGACGCCCGCGTTCATGGTCGAGGCGACGCCGTAGACGGCGTTCCCCTTGTAGTAGTTGTTGTAGACGTGCACCGGCTCGCCGAACCGGACCCGGGGATGCCGCTGCCGTGAGCCGTCGAAGAAGTTGTGGTGGATCGAGACCTTCAACTTCCCGGTGTCCTGGCTGCCGTTGCCGTCGGAGTGCCCGAGCAGCATGCTCTTGTCGGTCTTGTTGAACCAGTTCCAGGAGACGGTGACGTACTCGGCGCCGCGCACGACGTCGACGGCCCCGTCGAGGGGCGCGACGAACTCGTTGTGGTCGATCCAGATGTGGTGGGACTCCTGGCCGACGCTGACGGCGTCGTCCTCGGCGTCGGTGAACTTGATGTTCCGCACGATGACGTTGTACGAGCGGTAGAACTCCAGGCCGCCGCCGTTGATGACGGCCGACGAACCGACCCCGATGATGGTCTTGTTGGGCCGGACGCCCTGCTTGCTGGTGATGTCGATGGTGCCCTGGACCCGGATGACCAGCGGGCCCACCGTGTCGATGTACTCCAGGAACTGCTCGGTGGTGGTGGCGGTGACGGTCGCTCCGCCGACCCCGCCGGTGGTGCCGTTCTGCCCCAGCGCGTTGACGGCGGCGAAGCCGGTGGGGGATGTTTCCGCGACGGGGGCCACCGCCGTGTCGGCGACCGCCCCCGCCTGGACGGGCGCGATCGCGGCGAGCAGCAGGCCGAGCGCGAGAGCCGGAACGCCGCGTGCGACGCGTGACGACAACGACCTCATGTGATTCCTCCCGGGACGAGTGGGGGACGTTCCTGGGCCGTGCGAAAAGCTGCACACAAGGGACTAGAAAGCGCTTTCAGTTTCCTGAATGCTAAGCACGTGTTTTGGGCATGTCAACGAAATCGCGTTCGCCTCGTGTTGTGGAAGGGAGTGTCGTGACTCCACGACATCGCATCGTCCGGGCCCTGGCGCCCATGGTTCCCCTGGTGCTCGCCGCCGGTCTGACGGCCGCCCCGCCGGCGACCGCGGACACGTCGGCCACGGCGGCGCGGAGCGCGGTCACCGTACGGATCGACCCGTCGTACCGGCAGCAGGAGTTCGAGGGGTGGGGCACGAGCCTCGTCTGGTTCGCCAACGCCACGGGCGGCTACCCGGAGCCCATCCGAAGACAGCTCGTCGACATGCTGTTCGGCGAGGAAGGGCTCGGCCTCACCATCGCGCGCTACAACATCGGCGGCGGCAACGCCCCGGACGTCCGCAAGGACTACATGAAGACCGGCGCGACGATGGACGGCTTCTGGAAGGCCCCCGAGGGCACCACCCGGCAGGACATGGAGTGGTGGAACCCGGACAACCCCGACCACTGGGACTGGGACGCCGACTCGGGCCAGCGCTGGTGGGTGGACCAGATCAAGGACAAGATCACCACGTGGGAGGCCTTCAGCAACTCGCCGCCCTGGTTCCAGACCGTCAGCGGCTATGTCTCCGGCGGCTTCGACGCGAACACGGACCAGATCCGCGCGGACCGCGCCGACGAGTTCGCCACCTATCTGGTGAAAGTCAGCGAGCGCCTCGAAGAGGAGCACGGCATCGACTTCGACACCATCGCCCCGCTGAACGAACCCAACACCAACTACTGGGGCACCCAGATCGGCGCGAACGGCCAGCCCACCGGCGGCCGCCAGGAGGGCGCGCACGCGGGACCGGCGCTCCAGCAGAAGGTGCTCCTCGCGCTCGACAAGGCGCTCGAAGGGGCGAAGACCGACGCCGAGATCTCGGCGATGGACGAGACCAACCCCACGATCTTCACCCAGAACTGGAACGCGTACGACAGCGCCGCGCGGACGGCGGTCCCCCAGCTCAACGTGCACACCTACGGCACCGGTATGCGCACCAGCGCCCGCGACATCGCCAAGGGCGCGGACAAGAAGCTCTGGATGAGCGAGGTCGAGGGCACCTGGGGCACGGGCACCGACTTCACCAGCATGGAACCGGGCCTCGGCATCGCCACCCGCATGGTCGACGACATGCGTGAACTGGAGCCCTCCGCCTGGGTGTTCTGGCAGCCGATCGAGGACTCCGTCCCGCAGGCGGCGGCGGGCAAGAACTGGGGCAGCATCCACGTCCCGTTCAACTGCACGGCCACGGACACCCTGGAGACCTGCCCGATCCGGGCCAATTCCAAGTTCCACACCATCCGGAACTTCACCCACCACATCCGCCCCGGCGACCACTTCGTGAAGGTCGACGACCCGTCCAGCGTCGCCGCTGTCAAGAAGTCCGGGCGTGCGGCCACCGTGGTCCACGTCAACGGCGGCACGACCGCGCGTTCCGTCTCCCTCGACCTCTCGCGCTTCGGCAGGGTCTCGTCCCGCGCCACCGTCACCCCCGTCGTGACGAGCGCCGACGGCGCCCTCGTCGAGGGCACCCCGGTCCGCGTGACCGACCGCTCGGCCACCCTCGACGTCCCCGCCAAGTCCGTCACCACCTTCCTGGTCGAGGGCGTCGGCGGTGTGGCGAAGGACGCCGCACTCGTCCAGCCCGACCACGTCTACCGCCTCCAGGGCGCGCAGAGCGGCAAGTCGCTGACCCCGTCGGAGGACGGCACCAGCGTCGTCATCCGCACGACCGACGCCGCGAGCGCCCGGCAGCTGTGGTCGGTGGAGCAGCTGACCCCCGGCACCGACAACCGCGAGCGCTACGCCCTCACCAACGCCGACACCGGCGGGCGGCTCGCCGTGCGCGACAACCAGGCCGTCCTCGAGGACCCCGCCGACGGCGAGGTCCCGGCAGCGGCGCAGTGGATCATGTCGACGACGGGCGACGGCAGTTGGACGTTCGTGAACGCCGCCACCGGCCGTCTCGCCGAGGTCGCCGGTCAGTCGTCGGCGGACGGCGCCAAGGTGTCGACGTACACCCCGACCTCGGCGGGCAACCAGCGCTGGGCCGTGACCGACGAGACCGTGCTGCGCACCGAACGGGCCGAGGCGTTCACCGTCCCCGGTCTGCGGCCGAAGCTGCCCGGGACGGTGACTCCGGTGTTCCGGGACGGCGCCCGTGGCTCCCTGCCCGTGGTGTGGGACCTGCCGTCGGACCGGAGGTGGCGCAAGCCGGGGACCGTACGCGTGACGGGTGAGGCGACCGACGCCCTCGGCCGGAAGATCGCCGCGAAGGCCCTCGTCACCGTCGACACGATCGCCTCGACCGTCCCCGCCCGCGCCAAGACGTACGTGGGCGGCGAGCCGGAACTCCCGGCGACGGTCGTCGGCGTCGGCCGACACGGTGGCCGGACCACCCTCCCGGTGACCTGGGACGCGGCCCCCGCCGGAGCGTTCGACAAGAGCGGCGTCGTGACGCTGTCCGGCACCGCGGAGGTCGTCGACGGCTCCACGGCCGACGCGACCGTACGGGTCCAGGTCACCGAAGCGACGGAGGCCAACATCGCGACCGACACGGGCGTCTCCGTCGCCGCCACCTTCACCGAGAGCGGCTACTCCGCCGAGCGGCTGCGCAACGGCACCACCGCCGAGAAGGCCTGGTCCAACTGGAAGTCGGGCACCAAGAACCCGTCCGACACCATCACCTTCGGTCTCCCGAAGGCCCGCGACCTGACCCGGATCGTCGCCCACTTCCACCGGGACGGGACCAACGCCTCCTTCCCCGAGAGCCTGAAGGTGCAGGTCCGGGCCACCGAGAACGGTCCGTGGACCGACACGGGTGACTCCGTCGCGGTCGGCACCGAGGGCACCCCGGTGATCGACGTCCCGCTCGACGCGGGCCCGGCGACCGGCGTGCGCGTGGTCATGACCGCGCGTCAGGGCGGCTACATCACGATGGGCGAGATCGAGGTGTACGCCAAGGCCCCCGGCGTCTCCTCGGACACCGCCGCCGCCTCCATCGAGGTCGCCGGCGAGCCGATCGGCTCCTTCGACCCCGACACCACCACCTACCGGGTCGTCACGGACCACCCGAGCCGGGCGGAGGTCACGGCGACGGCCCGCGACCCGTACGCGACCGTCACCGTGGACAGGACCGGCGGGTCCGGCGGGTCCGGCCGGGCCTCGGCCGTCGTCACCGTGACCGGCGAGGACGGTTCGGGGACCCGGAAGTACCGGATCGAGCTCGTACGACGCTGAAGCGGCCGGCGGGGGCCGGTGACGGTCCCCGCCGGTCGGCACGCGTCCCAGGTCAACTGCTCGTGCAGGTCGCCCCGTTGAGCGTGAACGCGGTCGGTGCGGTGTTGGTGGCGCCCTTACTGCCGATGAACCCCACCGTCACGGAGCCCGCGGCCGGGATGGTGGAGGTGTAGGAGGCGGGCTTCACGCTCACCGAACCGCCGCTCTGCGTGGCGGTCCCGCCCCACATGTTGGTGATCGTCTGCCCGTTGGCGAAGGTGAAGGCCAGGGTCCAGCCGCTGACGGCGGTGGTGCCGGTGTTACGGATGACGATCTCGCCCTGGAAGCCGCCCTGCCACTCGTTGGTGGCCCGGTACGTCACGGCGCAGTTTCCGCCGGGTGTGCCGCCGCCCTCGTCCGTCGTGACGTTCACCGTCGCCGAGCGGGCCGACCGGTTCCCGGCGGCGTCCCGTGCGTAGACGGCGAAGGTGTACGCCGTGTCGGCGGTGAGGCCGGTCAGGGTGACGGAGTGGGTGGTGGAGGCCGCGAGCTTGGTCTCGGTGGAGCCGCTCACCCGGACGACGTCGTAGCCGGTGACGCCGACGTTGTCGGTCGCGGCGGTCCAGGAGAGCGTCGCCGAGGTCGCCGTCACCGCCGAGGCGGCCGGGGTGCCGGGGGTGGTCGGCGCCTGGGTGTCGCCCGGGTTTCCGCCGCCGAAGACGGTGGCTTCCTTCGCCGTCTGCGCGATGCCGTCGGCGCCGTTGAAGATGCGTTGGCCCCAGGCGCTGAGCCGTGTGGGGTCGAAGCCGATCGACAGATCCAGGATCGGGTCGGTGTTACCGCTCCAGGACCACGCCAGATAGCCGAGGTCGAGCTGCTCGGCGGTGGCCATCATGGTGTCCTCGTCCGGATCGCCCCACTGGTCGGCGGGTCCGCCGAACTCGCCGATGAGGATGGGCAGTCCCGCGTCCACGAAGGCGCCCAGGTAGTCGGTGATCTCCGCGGCGGTGTCGAAGACGCTGTACATGTGGATCGAGAAGATCAGGTTGCCGGTGGTGTCGGCGTCGTACACGGACTGGGCGTTGGCGCGCATGACACCCTGCCAGTCCTGGCCCCAGTTGGGCGCGTCCACCATGATCGTGTGCTCGAAGCCCGCGGCCCGCAGCTTCTGCACGGCGGCGATGGTGGGGGCGGTCCAGCCTGCGGGGTCGGTGTTGCCCCAGGGCTCGTTGCCGATGTTGACGATGACGTAGTTCTCCTCGCCGGCAAGGACGTCCTTGAGGCCGATCCAGTAGTCGGCCGCGTGGTCGAGCGTCCCGGCCGCGGCCTCCTCGCCGTATCCGGTGGTGTCGTGCACCTCCAGGACGCAGATGAGCCGGTTGGCCTTGCACTGCGCGACGACGTTCGCCACGTCGGCGGGGCTGTTCTCGGTCCAGCGGTGTCCGTCGGAGAGGACGACGCGGACGGTGTTGGCGCCCAGCGCCTTGATGTCGGCCAGCGACTGCGTCTCGCCCGGGTACCAGGTGTGGGCGTGGTTGACGCCGCGCATCACGAAATCGTTGCCGTTGCCCTCCAGCAGCCGGCCGTCGCTGATGTGCAAGCCGGCGGCTTGGACCTCGGGCGCCGACTGGGCCAGGGCGACGGACGGGGCGAGGACGCCGAGGAGCGTGAGCCCGATCAGGCCCGCGAGTCCGGCCAGCAGGGCGCTCAGGGGGTTTCTTCGCTGCGTGCTTCTTCCAGTTCTCATCGCGACTCCAGGTGGGGGTGGGCGCCGAGAAACTCAGGCATCGAAAAGTGTGGGGTGGTTGCCATGAGCTATGGGAGCGCTCCCATGAACCCATCTCGCCCCGTACACGTCAACCCTTCGCGCGGGTTCGGCTCCGCAGACCCGCCCGGACCGCCGCGGCGACGACCGCGTCCCGTTCCGCTCCGGTGAACCGGCCCTCGGACACCCACCCGTCGGCGAGGGCCCGTACCGCCCGTACGAAAGCCTCGGACGCCGGGAAGGGCGCCTGCGCCCAGAGCACGTCGAGGAAGGTCAGACCGTCGCCTCTGGTGCGGTTCGGGACGCCCGAGTCGGCCGTGCCGAACACGACGAGCGGCTCGGAGCGCCTGAAGTAGGCGTGGTAGCGGACGTCGTTCCCGACGAAGAACGGCGCGAGCGTCAGGCCGTGCGTGGTGAAGTGCAGGGGCCTGCCCTCGGGGCGGATCACGTCCGCGAGATCGCCGCGCAGGGTGAAGTCCTTGTAGAAGGAGAGGCTCCGGAACCCGGCCTCCGGGCTCTGCGCGACCAGCAGCAGCGGACCGAAGAACACCGACTGGACCGTGGGATCGTCCAGGGCCCTCTCCACCCGCAGCCGGTACGGCGCGGAGATCCCGATCCGGTCGCCGCGCCGCCAGTTCCGGCTCAGCGTGAGGTACGACCCGGGCACGGCCTCGACCCGCTGCCGGACCCCGTTGACCGTGACGGTGAAGCCACCCGTGGCCCAGGACGGCACCCGCAGCCTCACATCGAGCCTGCCCCCGCCCTCCCGGAACGTCAGGGTGCGGACGCCCTCCGCCGGGTACGCGCTCGTCTGCTCGACGACGAGACCCCGCTCCGGCCACCGCAGGGTCGAGGCGAGATACAGGTTCACGTACAGCGTGTCGCCGGCGGCGGAGCGGAAGTACACCGAGTCCTGGTACTTCGTGTGGTTCTCCATGCCGGTGCCACCGCAGCAGGTGCCGGTGTTGCCGTACTCGCGCACGACCCCCGGGCCCATCCCGACGAAGTAGGTGACCTCCGGACCGCTCGTGCTCGCCGCGTCCCGGCGGGAGGCGAGGATGTGGTTGGTCAGGCCCCGCTCGTAGTAGTCCATACGGGCCGCGTCCGGCTCCCGGAAGAACAGCTGCCGGCTCAGCTTCAGCATGTTGTACGTCGCGCAGGTCTCGGCGTTCCTGTCGTCCAGCGTGGCCGCGATGGCGCCCCGCGCCTTGAACATCTCGCCCTGCCCCGTACCGCCCAGGCTGTACGTCCGGGGTCCGGCGACCATGCCCCAGAAGTTCCGCGCGGCCTCCGCGTACCGCTCCTCCCCCGTCTCGTCGAACAGCCGCAGATACCCGGTGAACTGCGGGATGTGCTGGTTGGCGTGCCGCCCGTCGAGGATGTCCCGGTCCTGGGAGCAGGCCTCCAGCAGCGCGGTGTTGTCGAAGCAGCGGGCGGCGGCGAGGTGTTCCGCCCTGCCGGTGAGGGCGTGGAGGTCGGCCATCACCTCGTTCATGCCGCCGTACTCACCGGCGATATAGAGGGACCACATGCGCTCCAGCTGCGTCTTGGGCAGCCCGCCGAGCCTGCTGTGCACCCAGTCGCCCATGGCCGAGGCGATGGTCAGGGCCTGTGCGTTCCCGGCCAGGGTGTGCGCGTCGAGGAGACCCCGCATGATCTTGTGGCAGGTGTAGTACGGCGCCCAGATGGTCGGGTAGGTCGCATAGCTCTCCAGCAGGATGAACTGCGTCTCCGGGTACGCCGCCAGGAAGCCGGGGTGGCTGGGTCTCGGCGTACCGCGCTCCGCCAGCGCGGCCTGGCACTCCCCCAGCGCGCCGACGAGATAGTCCAGCTTGGTCTTGAGGGCGGCCTCCCGGGTGTCCGCGTACGCCTGGGCGACGAGAGTGAGGAAGTGGCCGCCGTAGTGGCCCCGCAGATTGCCGTCGGCGGTCTCCCAGCCGCCGGGCGGCCGGGCCCCACGCGTGTCGAGACCGGCGTTGGCGCGGAAGACGGCCAGGACGCGGTCGGCCGGGTAGGACCGGGCGTAGGTGAGCATCAGGTCACGCTTGGCCTTGAACACACCTTCGCCGAGGGTGACTTGGTCCAGGGGGAAGGGACGTACCGCCCAGGTGGAGGGGAGGGGCGGCGGGGCCTGGGCGGCGGCAGCTCGTGTCGCCGGGGCGGCATGCGCGAGCGAGGTCGCCTGCACGAGCGGAGCGGCGGCCGCCGCTCCGGCGGCGAGGGTCAACAGCCTTCGCCGGGTGGGGGGTTGGGACATTCTCTCGACTCCGATCGTCGGTTGTGCGGTGTGTGGGGGGACGGGTGAGCGCCGGTCCGGGGAGGCAGGCGGTCACCGAGCGGTCATGGAGAGCCAGTCGTGGGCGGTACCCGGGGGCCGGTCCCGGACAGTCGTGGAGGGCCGTCACGAGCCGTCGTCGTGGGTGGTGACGACGGTCGCCGGCCGGGTGGCCGCCCGGCCGGACCGGGTGGGGACGCGCTCCTCCACGAGAGCGGTGATCTCGACCGCGCCGGTCCGCCGTACCCGCACGGTCGCGGTGTCCGGCCGTGCGGCCCGGTCGGCGATGCCGGTGCCCCCTACGCTCGTGCCGCCCTCGGCGACCTGCTCCTCGGTGAGGGCGGGCCGGGGCGGGCGAGCGGGCCGTGGTGCCGTCCCCGTACACCGGCGTCACCTGACCGGGCAGTGCCGGGACCGTGCCAGGGTCCTGTGCCGGTGCCGTCCTCGTGGTCCGCGCACGACTACCTCCCCGCGCCGGTGCCGCTGTCCGCGCCTTCGCTCCTGCCCTCTTCGGCCGTCGGAAGCCACACCCGCATCGTCGAGGGGCCCCGATCGGCCCAGGAGTGGTAGGGCACCAGGACGATCTCGGCGGGGTCGGCGGGCTGCTGTCCTCGCGGGTGGCCGAGCGGCTGGTACGGCCAGGCCGCCTCGCTCCGTCCGCCGCGCACGGCGACCTCGCCCGCGACCACGACGGTGTCGCCCGCGCCCTCCGTACGGCCCGGCCCGTCCTCGGGTTCGACGGACGTGTCCACCCGTACCGCGTCGACCTCGTGCCCGTCCGGGAGGTCGACGGACTCGGCGCAGTACACCAGCGGACCGCGCTGGACGGCGACCGTGCCGCGTACGGCGTCGATGCGGGGGTCGGCGTGGATCCAGCGCGGGGCGACGGGCAGTTCGAGCCGTATCTCGTCGCCGGGCCGGAAGACCCGGGTGACGGCCGCCGTGCCGGGGGCGGCCGGGCGGCGTACGCCGTCGGGGTCGACCAGCCACGCGGGGGCACCGGCCGCCCACTGGGGCACCCGCAGGGACAGGGTCCAGGGGGCGGCCGGGGAGCGGGTGATCCGGACGGTCACGGTCCCGCCGGAGGGGTAGTCGGTGCGGACCCGCAGGGCGACGCCCCGGCCGCCGGTGAGGGAGGTGGCGAGGTCGGCGTCGGCGTACTGGTGCAGTTGCACGCCCTCGTCGTCCGCGGTAGCCAGGTAGCCCGGCAGTTGGGCCAGGGTCCGCGCCACGTTGGTCGGGCAGCACGACACCGCGAACCAGGGGGCGCGCAGCCCCGAGTCGGCCCGGGGGCTGTCGACGTCCGGCCGCGGTGCCACGCCCCGGTGGCGTCGGTGCAGGGTGTTGGCGTAGAAGAAGGACCGGCCGTCCGCGGACGGGGAGGTCGCGACGACGTTGAACAGGGTGCGCTCGACGAGGTCGGCGAAGCGGGGTTCGCCGGTGGCGAGCAGCAGTCGCCAGCCGAGCATCACGGAGGCGACTCCGGCGCAGGTCTCCGAGTAGGCGCGGTCGGGGGGCAGGACGAAGTCGGCGCCGAAGGACTCGTCGCGGTGGTGCGAGCCCATTCCGCCGGTCAGGTAGGTGCGGCGGGCGACCGTGGCCTCCCACTGCCGTACGACCGCGGCGAGCAGTTCGTCGTCGCCGGTCTCCACGGCCACGTCCACGGCGCCTGCGGCGAGGTAGAGGGCGCGGACGGCGTGGCCGCGCAGGACCTTGGCCCCGCGGACCGGGAGGTCGTCCTGGAAGTAGGCCCGGCCGAACTCGCCCTCGGCGAGGGTGCCGTGGCCGCGTCGGTCGACGAAGAGCGCGGCCTGGTCGAGGTAGCGCTCCCGGCCGGTGAGCCGGGCCAGTTCGACGAGGGCCGACTCGATCTGCGGGTGGCCGCAGACGCCCTCGATGCCGCCGGGGCCGAAGGTGGCGCAGACGTGGTCGGCGGCGCGCCGGGCGATCTTCGCGAGTTCGCCCTCGCCCCGGGCGCGGGCCTGGGCCACACCGGCCTGGACCAAGTGCCCCTGGCAGTACAGTTCGTGGCCCTCTTCGAGGTCGCTGTAGCGGGACGGTTGTCCCGGGCGGCCGAAGGCGGTGCTCAGGTAACCGTCCGGTTCCTGGGCGGGGGCGACGAGGTCGGTGAGGGCGGCGATCCCGGCGTCCAGCGGGGCACCGTCGCCGTTCGCCGCCGCCCAGGCCATGGCTTCGAGCAGCTTGTAGACCTCGGAGTCGGCGAACTCCCGGCCGCGCCGGTCCCGTGGGAGCCTGCCCTCGACCGCGGCCCGGAAGTTGCCGGTCCAGCCGACGCGGTCCATCCAGTCGCGGCAGTGGTCGAGCGTGGCGGTGGTGTTGGTGTGCCGTCGCCGGGCCCAGAAACCCCCGGTGATCCTGACCTCGTCGAGCCCGAGCGGCCGCAGCCGGCCGCGGGTCGGCGCCACGGGCAGGACGGATGACGTCACCGCGTTCTCCCTCACCTGTTCATGCCTTCGGTTGGTCCCTTCGGTCGTCGGTCGTCGGTCGTCGGTCGTCGGTGGGCCGCCACGTCCTCGGAGACGTGGGGGTCAGCCCTTGAGCGCGCCGGACATGAAGCCCCGGACGTAGTGCCGTTGCAGGAGCAGGAAGAGGAGCAGGCAGGGCACGGCGAGGACCACCACGCCCGCCTCGGTCGCGCCGTAGTCGACGGCGCCCATGCTCTGCTGCCGCAGATTGGCGACGGCCAGCGGCAGGGGCGCCTTCTCGCTGTCGGAGATGAGGATCAGGGGCGCGATGAAGTCGTTCCAGGCGGCGAGGAACGCGAAGAGGCCCACGGTGATCAGTCCCGGCCGTACCGCCGGGAGGAGCACCCGGCGCAGCGCGCCCGCCGTGCCGCAGCCGTCGACGAGCGCCGACTCCTCCAGTTCACGCGGCACCGCCTCGAAGGAGATCCGCATCATGAAGGTGGCGAAGGGGAGTTGGAACATCGCGAGCACCAGGCTCAGCCCGATCAGCGAGTTCTGCAGATGGAGTCTGCCGAGCAGGACGTAGAGCGGGATGAGGAGGGTCGCGTACGGGACCATGAGGATGGCCAGGGTGAGCAGGAACAGCAGGTTCTTGCCGGGGAAGTCGAAGCGGGCGAAGGCGTAGCCGCCGAGCAGGGAGACGCCGAGGGTGAGGGCGACGGTCAGCGCCGAGACGACCGTGCTGTTCAGCAGGTACCGCCACAGACCCGCGTCGTACGCGAGCAGCGTCCGGTAGTTGCCGAGGCCGTGACCCGAGTCCTGCGCGGTGCCGGGCTGCGGGCTGACCGACGCCCAGGTGTTCCATAGCAGCGGAAAGAGGAAGATGACGGCCAGACCTCCGGCGACGACGTAGTACGGCGTACGGCCGAGGGTGCGGGACAGCACGGTCGGTCCCCTCTCATGAGGTCTCATGACTCGTCGGCGCGGCGCAGGCCGCGGAACTGGAGGGCGTTGAGCAGGAGCAGCACGGCCAGCACGATGATCGACAGGGCCGCGGCGGTGCCGAGGTCCAGCCGTTGGAAGGCCTCTCGGTAGATCAACTGCACGACGGTGACGGTGCTGTTGTCGGGGCCGCCCTTGGTGAGGATGAAGAACTGGTCGAAGGCGAGCAGCGATCCGGTCACGCACAGCAGCAGGGTGAGGGCGAGGGACGGGCGCAGCAGGGGCAGCGTGATGGAGCGGAAGATCTGGGCGCGACTCGCGCCGTCCATCCGGGCCGCCTCGTACACCTCGTGCGGGATGCGCTGCAGACCCACGAGCAGGATCAGCATGTAGAAGCCGGCGAACTTCCAGACGATGAGGAACACCGTCGACAGCAGGGCGGCCGTCGGCGTGCCGAGGAACGACACCTCTTCGTCGACGAGACCGAGCCCGTCCAGGATGTCGCCGAGCGGGCCGGTGGCCGGGCTGTACAGCCCCCAGAAGAGCAGGGAGGCCGAGGCCAGGCCGAGGGCGCTGGGCAGGAAGTAGACCGTGCGGAAGAAACCGGCGCCCGGACGGGACTCCTGGACGAGCAGGGCGAGCAGGAGCGCCAGGCCGAGGAGGACGACGGTGACGACGCCGGTGTAGAGGAGCGTGAAGCGGACGGCGGGCCAGAAGAGCGGGGCGTCGGTGATGTCGGTGTAGTTCTCGGGGGCGTTGACGCCCCGGTCGCCGGTGAGCAGCGGCCAGTCGCTGAGCGACATCTGCCCGACGAGCAGGAGGGGCAGCAGGAAGAAGACCGCGACGAACACGGCCGTGGGTGTGGCGTAGGCGAGCCCCTGAACCTTGCGGGACCGCCACCGGGGTGCCGACGCGCGTGGCGGGCGGCCCCGGTGTTCGTCGGGCCGGGCCCGGTATGCGGTCGGCGCGGACTCGGCCACCTTCACCTGCATGCCTCTCCTCCGATGACGGTTCCGATGACGGTCGCGGGGGCGTGGGAGGCGTGACGAGCCTCAGTCGGCGAGCGACTTGCTGACCGCCTCGTTGTCCTGGTCCACGGATGTCCCGTCGCCGAAGACGGCGTCGCGCATCAGCGTCAGCCAGGGCCCGTTGGGGTCGTTGAAGGTCTGGCCGAACTTCAGCGCGTACGGGGTGTGGCCGTCGGCGACGAGTTCGTTGATGGCGACGAGGCGGGGGTCGGCGTCGGAGTGCTTGTTGGACGCCAGGTCGGTGCGGGCCACGACGTCCTTGTGCGCGGCGACGACGTCGACCTGGGCCGTGTCGCCGAGGGTCCAGGCGAGGAAGTTCCAGGCCTGGTCGGCCTTCTCGCTGGTCGCGGCGATACCGATGGCGTCGCCGCCGACGAAGGTGGACCTGCCGCCGTCGGGGCCGGGGATGGGGGCGACGCCGAGGTCCATGTCCTCGGGCATCAGTCCGAGCGTGGTCGACGGCATGGGCATGACCCCGACCTTGCCCTTCGGGAAGATCCCGGTCCAGGTCGTGCCCGTCTCGTCCTTCGCGCCGGGCGCCACGATGTCGTCGTCGACCCAGCCGCGGTAGGTGTCGTAGACCTTCTTGGCGGTGGCGGATGCGAGTCGCGCCTCGGTGCCGTCCTCGTTGAGCACCTCCTCGCCTCCGGCCCAGATGGACGGCCACCAGGTGAAGACGCCGCAGCCACCGCAGTTGCCGCCGAAGAAGGTCCCGTCGACGCCGCCGAGCGCGTCCACGGCCCGCGCCTGCTCGTCCCACTCGGCCAGGGTCGTGGGCGGCTTCTCGGGGTCGAGCTTCGCCTTCCGGTAGAGGTCCTTGTTGTAGAAGAGCACCGACAGGTCGAGGGTGTGCGGCACCACGTACTTCTTGTCCTCGTACGTACCGGCCTTGATGTGCGACTGGGCGAGGTTCTCGGCGAAGGGCAGCGCGTCGACGCGTTCGGTGAGGTCGGCGAAGAGGCCACTGGAGGTGTAGTTCGGCACGAAGACCACGTCGGAGGCGAACAGGTCCGGCAGGTCCCGGGAGCCGGCGGCGGCGCCGACCTTGGCCTGGTAGTCGTCGGTGGGGACGACGGTCAGCTCGACCTTGTTCTCGTGGCTCGCGTTGTACGCCTTGACCAGGGCCTCGCTCTGCGGTCTGGTCGCGGCGCGGGTCCACATCGTCAGCGTGGCGCCGTCGTCGACGCCGGTGGCGTTCGCCGCTCCGCCGTCCTTGCCGCCGTCGTCCGCGCTGCCGTCCCCCGCCCCGCAGGCCGTGATCAGGCTCGCGGCGGCCAGCAGTGCGACGGCGCCTGTGACGAGGCGGCTCGCGCGGCCACGTGGTCCGACCGTGCTCCCCATGTTCGATCCCCCTTGTTTCGCGACGGGCCGTGCGGGGCCCGCCGGCCGGGACGATGGCTGTGGTGGCACTGAACCGAGTGTCGGAAACGAGCGGAAACGAAAGAAACTACGTGGGAACGAAAGGAACCGAAAAGGCTTTCTGAGACGCTAGGCCGCACCCGAATACCCGTCAATCCCCTTACAGGGAGCGGTTGTCGGCGGCACACAGAAACCCATGACAGCATCGTGACCGAAAAGCTTCGCGTAAGGTCGTAGGGTTCCGCGTGGGGCGTGCCGTCCTCGGTGAGATCGGCACGCGTGGCGAGACAGGAGATCACCCGTGACTCCACCCACACGTAAACGCGCGGGCTTCCTGTGTCGGTGGCTAGGCCACGTCGCAGAGGACCAGCCCGGCCCTGTTGAGGACGTTCGTCGCGCCGACGTGGTCCGCGTTCGCGGTGAACCCGCATCTGACGCATGCGAACTTCGCTTGGGTGGCGCGGTTCTCCTTCGCGGCGTGCCCGCATGTGGGGCACGTGCGGGAGGCGTTGCGCGCGTCCACCGGAACCACGAGGCGACCGGCGCTCTCAGCCTTGTTCGCCAGGATCTGGAGGAACCGCGTCCAACCCGCTTCGAGGATACTGCGGTTGAGCCCCGCCTTGGCTGCGGCGCCGTTCGGAAGGAAAGCACCGCCGCCTGCGTGGTCGGGCTTGGGCTCGGGTGTGCGGGTCATCCCCGCCGTGTTCAGACGCTCGTGCGCGACCGCGTCGTAGGCCTGTACCAGAGCGCGGGCCGTCTTGTGGTGGAAGTCGGCACGCCGGCGACGGATCTTCGCGTGCGGCTTGGCGACTTTCCGGGCCGCGGCGCGGTGGCGCCTGGTGCGCTGCCGGGTCCGCTTGGGGAACGTAGCGAGATGCCCCTGCGCTTCGGCCAGTTCAGCGGCCATCGCGTCGAGGAAGCGCGGGTTGGCGACGTGTTCGCCGTCCGAGGTGGTCAGGAAGTGCGTGACACCCATGTCGATGCCGACCACCGCGCCCGTCGGAGGGAGGGGCTCGGCGGGGACGCCGTCGCAGGAGAGGACCACGTACCAGCGGTTCCCCTCGCGCTTGACCGCGATCGTCTTCACCCGGCCCTTGACGGGCCGGTGCTGGTGCACGCGGACGTGCCCGACGCCCTGGAGGCGGACGCGGGTCTGCGAGTCGTCTGGGGTCGAGTCCCAGCGGCAGCCGTCGCCGTCCTTGGGGAAGACGACGGTGTCGAAGTGCCCGACGCCCTTGAACCTGGGGTAGCCCGGCGTCTCGCCGTTCCTCACACGACGGAAGAACGCCTGGAAGGCCTTGTCCAAGCGGCGCAGCGTGGCCTGCTGGGAGGAGGACGACCAACGCCCCTGGCGCTCCGCATCGAACGCCCGGATGTCCTTGAGCTGGGCGGACCGGTCGCCGTAGCGGACGGTGGTCTTCGAGCTGTGCCGGTAGGCGTCCCGGCGCTCCTGAAGCGCGCCGTTGTACAGCGAGCAGTGGTCACGCAGCATGTCGCCCAGCGCGGCCGTCTGACGGGCGGTGCGGCGCAGGAGGAATTCGTACGCGCGGATCACGCCTGCCCCTCCTTCTTCCAGGGACGTTCCCGCTGGGTGTCGACGTATCGAAGGAGATCTGAATGGCACAGGCCACCGGCCCCTCTCGTTCGCAGCCCGCCACGCTCGGCGACGTCGCCCGGCTGGCGGGCGTCTCGATCGCGACGGCGTCCAAGGCCCTCAACGGCCGCAGCCAGGTCCGCGCGGAGACCAGGCAACGGGTCGTCGAGGCCGCCGAGCGGCTGTCGTTCCGCCCCAACCAGGTGGCGCGCGGTCTGCTCGCCGGGCGCACCGGCACCGTCGGGCTGATCACCAGCGACCTGGAGGGCAGATTCGGCATACCCATCCTGATGGGCGCCGAGGACGCCTTCGGCGCGGGCGAGGTCGCGGTCTTCCTGTGCGACGCGCGCGGCGACGCGATCCGTGAACAGCACCATCTGCGGGCCCTGTTGGGCCGCCGCGTCGACGGTCTCATCGTGGTCGGCAGCCGCACCGACCCGCGCCCCTCCCTGGGCCGCGAGCTCCCCGTCCCGGTCGTCTACGCCTACGCCCCCTCCGACGCCCCGGAGGACTTCTCCGTCGTCCCGGACAGCGTCGGTGCCGGCCGGCTCGCCGTGGACCACCTCCTCGCCTGTGGCCGTACCCGGATCGCCCACATCACCGGCGACCCCGGCTACCTCGCGGCACAGGACCGGGCCGAGGGTGCGCGGGCCGCGCTCGCCGACGCCGGACTCGCCCTCATCGGCGAACCGCGGTTCGGGGCCTGGTCGGAGGGCTGGGGGCGGGCCGCCACCGCCATGCTCCTGGACCGCCACCCCGACATCGACGCCGTCCTGTGCGGCAGCGACCAGATCGCCCGGGGCGTCATGGAGGTCCTCCGCGAGCGCGGCCACCGGGTCCCCGACGACATCGCCGTCATGGGCTTCGACAACTGGCAGATCATGACCGCCGGCTCCCGCCCGCCCCTGACCAGCGTCGACATGAACCTCGAACAGGTCGGCCGGGTCGCCGCCCACGCCCTCTTCGCCGCGATCGCCGGAACCCCCCGCACCGGGGTCGACACCCTCCCCTGCAAGGTGGTGATCAGGGGCTCTACGGCACCACTGTCGTGACGGGGCCGTGGCCCGTCCCGGTCATCACAGCCCTGATCCGAAACGCGCGCCGGACGGACCGAGGGCGGCATTCACCGCGGCGGGAAAGTCTCCATAGTCGAGCCGAGCGCGCCCAGTCCGCCCCGGAGCAGCAACGCGTCCGCCAACTCGAACAGCGCGTCCTCGCCCACGGGCAGGCAGTCGAACAGGTCGTCCAGAATACCTCATGGTGTCTGCCAAGCGTCCGATGAACGCCCAAGTGAGCGACCTGGCAGGCCTAGTTCGAGGAGCATGTCGACTCATCGATAGCCTGCGTCATCATGACGCGCACTTGGATCCTGCCGGTACTGCTGGTGCTCTGCGGTTCAGTCATTGCGACCGGCCTGGTCTTCAGCGGGAGCCCCGGTGAAGCCGCGGCACTTCTGCTGCTGTTTGTGCTGATCGCAGGCGTGAACTCGCCTCTGGTCTTCCCGAGATCGATTGGCGCGCTGGAAGCACAGCGCCGCAGCGCGGTCGACGGCCGGCCGGTCGTCTACTGGCGGTCAGGCTGCACATACTGCCTCCGCCTGCGCATCCGGTTGGGCCGCAACGCCCGCCAGTTGCATTGGGTCAACATCTGGCGTGACCCGGCTGGAGCGGCAGCGGCGAGGGCAGCCAACGATGGCAACGAGACCGTGCCGACCGTCGTCGTGGCGGGCCGGCCGCACACCAACCCCGATCCTGAATGGGTACGCGAACAGCTCTCGCCTTCCGCGTGATCGGGAGCGCTGCTGCATCGGCGAGCTTCCCGCACCGCGTCGACCCGAAAGATCGTCAGACGGAGGTGAAAGGGCAAGCTCGGAGCTCGCGCAGATAGGCGGTCAGCGGGGGCCACCGGGTAGACCTACTCGGCCCCGGCCCCCATGCCGACCGTCAAGGACGCCGGACACGGAGCGGCGGCGTACGGAGGCGACGGCGAGGAAACCTCCGCGCCCAGCCCCCGCCGCCCGGGTCGTCGAACTCGTCGGAAGTCGAACGCGTCGCAAACGGTGACGCCTTTCGCCGTCGGCCACCTTGCGGCGAGCCTGGAAGGCCACATCCCGGCGGACGGACTGCGGCCAGGCACGTGGTGGCCGCCGCGACGCTCAGCACCGGGAGGACATCCCCACCGACCAGACCCACGACACCCTCGACCGCGACTCGTGCTCGACGACGCGACTGTCCTCGCCACGCCTGCACCACTCCCGTCCGCTCCTCACCACGCGACCCGTCCTCACCGCGCCCCTCCCCGCCCCCTCCGCTCCTAGCAGGACTCGTCCAGGTACCCGCGCGCCACCTCTCCCGCACGCGTGAACCAGTCGGTGAGCAGGGCCAGTTCATCGGCCGAGTACCCGGCGAAGAGCTCGGCGAGGCGGGCGTAGAACGGGCCGTAGACGGCCACCACCCGCTCGGCGGCGTCCGGGACCGCGACCACGCGGACCCGTCGACGGTCGGCCGGATCCGGCTCCCGGGTCACGAACCCGCCGCGCTCCAGGCGGTTGAGGACACCGGTCACCGCCCCCGTGGTGACATGCGCCCGCCCGGCCAGATCACCGGCGGTGACCGGAGTATCCCCCGCCTCCAGGACGTACGCGAAGCAGACGAGGTCCGTCACGCTCAGCCCGAGGTTCCGGGCGAACTCCTGCTGGCCGACGATCATCGTCGCGATCAGGCCGTCCATGGCAGCGATCGCGTCCGGAACGGAGGGGCCGCGTTCGGGCTCCATTGATTTCACCTCCGGGCCAGGCTAAATTCCTTACTCGCTAAGACATCATAGTCCGGCGCCGTGGGCGTGGCCGCGGCGTGCCGTGGTACGACCCGGCGCGCGAGGGGAGCAGACACGTGAGTCTTCACGATGACGGCCACACCGTCGCCGGCTGGACCGGCACCGCCATCGGCACCGCAGGGTCGGCGGCACTCGGCCTGGCCGTCTGCGGCTGGACCCCGGGGTTCGCCCTGGGTATCGCCCTCTCGGTCCTGGCACTCCTGGTCACCTGGGGCCTGCACCTCGCCGGCTGGGGCAAGCCGCCGGGCCCCCGCCCCCGCGACCAGTGGAGCCCCCGGGTCCGCGACCGCTCCGCACGCGGCGGCCACGTGGGCTGCCTCGGCTGCCGCCTGGCCGGCCGCCGCCGCACCCCGGCCCCGCTCCCTGCCGTACCCGGGCCCGCCACCAGCCCCGACGAGGGCACCGGCACCACCGGCACAGCGGCGGCCACGGTCTCGGCGGGCGACTCGTCGTCCTGATCCGGCGGTACGGCAGCGCAAGGGCGGTGCGGCGACAGTAAACGCTTACCGCGACAGAGGGCGCCTGGTTCCCGAACCCTGGGCCGCTCGCCCCCGACCATGCAGTAACGTCGAACCGTGACGGTCAATGAAAACGGTCGCCGGAGCAGCCCCGAGCCCGGTAGGGCCAGGCGTCGGCGGAGCAGCACCTCGGGCGGCGAGCGGCCGAGCACGATTCGGGACGTCGCCGCGCAAGCCGGGGTGTCCGTAGCAACCGTTTCCCGCACGCTCGCCGGCAACTACCCGGTGTCCACGGAGACCAGGGCCCGGGTCATGGCGGCGGTCGAGTCACTGCACTACGTGGTGAACGTGCACGCCAAGGCGCTCTCCGGCCGGGTCGCCGGCCCCGTCGCCCTGGTCATCAAGGACATCACCGGCCCCTCCCTCGCCCATGTAGCGGCGGGGGTGGAGCAGGCTGCCGCCGACCGGGGCCGGCTGAGCCTGGTGTGCGCCACGCACGACGACGCGGCCCGCGAGGACGACCTGGTGCAGCTGATGCGCGAGCAGCACGCGGCCGCGGTCCTCCTCGTCGGCGGTGCCACGCAGGACGAGGCGTACCGGCGGCGGATGGCCGAGTACGCGACGGCGCTGGACGCGGCGGGCTCCCGGCTGGTGCTGGTGGGCCGCCCGCCGCTGCCCGGCGATCTGCCGGTCACGGTGGTGCAGTACGACAACCGGGGCGGCGCCTTCCAGGCCGCCGACCATCTGCTGACCGCCGGGCACCGGCGCGTCCTCTTCCTGGGCGGGGTCCCCGGCCTCAGCACCTCCGACCAGCGCCGGGACGGCTTCCTGCACGCCCTGCGCGCCCATGGGGTGGCGCACGCGGAGGAGTTGGAGCTGCCCGGCCCGTACACCCGGGTCTCGGGCTATCAGCGCACCCGGGAGGCGCTGGCCGCCGGCCTCGATTTCACGGCCGTCTTCGCGGGCACCGACATGGTGGCCACGGGGGCGCTGGCCGCGCTGCGCGAGGCCGGACTCGACGTCCCGGGCGACGTCTCCCTGGTCGGCTTCGACGACGTCCCGTTCGCCGCCGACCTCTCCCCCGCACTGACCACGGTGCGGGTGCCGTACGAGGATCTGGGGCGCACGGCGGTCCGGTTGGCGCTGGAGCGGGAGGAGCGCCTCGGCGGCGACGACCACGTGGTGCTGAGCACACAGCTGGTGATCCGCCAGTCGGTACGCACGCTTTCGTGACGTACATACCGGTCGGTCGAGGCGGCGGGTCGGACAACCACCGTCCCTCCAGCGGCATGTGACGGGACGTCTTCCAGCCCTACCGCCACACGTGGCATCAGGTCAACCGTCCCGGACTATTGACTCGGATCACCTCAGTGGCGATTCTCGTCACATCGCTTGTGCCAGCCATGACAATCGGACTATGGCGTCGTGGGTGTTCAACGCGTCCCGGAACGGTCTGGCCGATCGACCGCGCATCCCCCCGACCGAGGACGTGAGTGATGACCAGGACTCCGCGCGCCCACCGCAGACGCAAACCCCTCATGGTGCTGGCGCTGTTCCTCACCACGATGGGCATGCTGCTCAGCCCGTCGTCCAGTTCGGCCGCCACCGCCGACTGGTGGCTGCCCACCTCCCGGCCCTCGCCCGACTCCCAGATCAACGTGACGGGCGAGCCGTTCAAGGGGACGACCTCGGCGGGCGATGTGCGCGGGTTCGTCGACGCCCACAACCACCTGTTCTCCAACGAGGCGTTCGGCGGCCGGCTCATCTGCGGCAAGGTCTTCTCCACGTCCGGCATCGCCGACGCGCTGAAGGACTGTCCCGAGCACTACCCCGACGGCAGCCTCGCGCTGTTCGACTACATCACCCACGGCGGCGACGGCAAGCACGACCCGGTCGGCTACCCGACGTTCAAGGACTGGCCGGCCTACGACTCGATGACCCACCAGGCCAACTACTACGCCTGGATCGAGCGCGCCTGGCGCGGCGGTCAGCGGGTGCTGGTCAACGACCTGGTCACCAACGGGATGATCTGCTCGATCTACCCGTTCAAGGACCGCAGTTGCGACGAGATGACCTCGATCCGGCTGCAGGCGAAGCTGACGTACGCCCTGCAGGACTACATCGACGCGCAGTACGGCGGCACCGGCAAGGGCTGGTTCCGGATCGTCACCGACAGCGCGCAGGCCCGCTCCGTCATCGCGCAGGGCAAGCTCGCCGTGGTGCTGGGCGTGGAGACCTCCGAGCCGTTCGGCTGCAAGCAGATCCTCGACATCGCGCAGTGCGGCAAGGAGGACATCGACAAGGGCCTCGACGAGCTGTACGACCTGGGTGTGCGCAGCATGTTCCTGTGCCACAAGTTCGACAACGCGCTGTGCGGTGTCCGCTTCGACGAGCACGGTCTCGGTACGGCGATCAACGTCGGTCAGTTCCTGTCGACCGGCACCTTCTGGCAGACGGAGAAGTGCAAGGGCCCGCAGAAGGACAACCCGATCGGCGGCGCGTCGACGGAGGCCGAGGAGGACCTGCCGGCGGGCACCGAGGTGCCGGAGTACGACGCGGATGCGCAGTGCAACGTACGGGGGCTGACCGATCTCGGTGAGTACGCCGTGCAGGGCATGATGAAGCGCAAGATGATGCTCGAGATCGACCACATGAGCGTCAAGGCCACCGGCCAGGTCCTGGACATGTTCGAGGCCGCGTCGTACCCGGGCGTCCTGTCCTCGCACAGCTGGATGGACCTGAACTGGACCGAGCGGGTCTACTCCCTCGGCGGCTTCGTCGCCCAGTACATGCACGGCTCCGAGGAGTTCAGCGAGGAGGCCGGGCGCACCGACGCCCTGCGGACCAAGTACAACGTGGGCTACGGCTACGGCACCGACTTCAACGGGATCGGCGATCACCCCGCCCCGCGCGGCGCGACCACCTCGAACCCGGTGAAGTACCCCTTCAAGAGCGTCGACGGCGGCTCCACGATCGACAGGCAGACCACCGGTTCGCGCACCTTCGACTACAACACCGACGGCGCGGCCCATGTCGGCATGGTCCCCGACTGGATCGAGGACATCCGGCTCGTCGGCGGCCAGGGGGTCGTGGACGACCTCTTCAAGGGCGCCGAGTCCTACCTCGACACCTGGGGCTCCTCCGAGGGCCACCAGGCGGGTGTGAACCTCGCCAAGGGCAGGACGGCGACGGCCAGTGCGTCGGAGTCGAACCCGGTCACCAGCTACCAGCCCGGCCGGGCCGTGGACGGTGACGGCGGCACCCGCTGGGCGAGCGACTGGAGCGACTCCCAGTGGTGGAAGGTGGACCTCGGCACCTCGCACACGATCAAGAAGGTCACCCTCGACTGGGAGCGGGCCTACGGCAGGGCGTACCAGATCGACGTCTCCACCGACGGCTCGACCTGGAAGACCGTGTGGTCCACGACCGCCGGTGACGGCGGTCTGGACACGGCCAAGTTCTCCGGTGTGACGGCCAGATATGTTCGGATGCTGGGAACCGACCGCGGCACGGACTGGGGTTACTCCCTCTACGAGGTCGGCGTCTACAGCGGCTGACCGCACACCACGGGGGAAAGGGATCCACATGGCACGCTTGCCGTCGGCCGAGCGGCGCAGACAGCTCACCGAGGCGGCGATCCGCGCGATGACCCGGGACGGCGTCCCCAGGACGACGACCCGGTCCATCGCGGCCGAGGCGGGCGTGTCACTGAGCGTCTTCCACTACTGCTTCGAGTCGAAGCAGGAGCTGATCGAGTCCGTCATCACCACCATCACCGGGCACTACGTGACGCTGGTGCGGGAGGCGATCCGGCCCCGGGAGACGCTCAGGGAGACCGTCCGGGCCGGTTTCCAGGCGTACTGGGACCATGTGTCCCTCCACCCGGGCGAGCACATGCTCACCTACGAGCTGACCCAGTACGCCCTGCGGGAGCCCGGGTTCGAGCATCTGGCGCGGGCGCAGTACGAGATGTACCGCGCCACCTACGCCGAACTGATCGAGCAGCTGCGGCAGTCCATGGAGTTCGAACTGACCGTGCCCGTCCCGGTACTGGCCCGCTATCTGGCCGCCATGACGGACGGTCTCACCCTCAACTTCCTTGTCCTGGGCGACGACGCGGCCTGGACGGACATCCTCGACACGATCACCGACCACGTGGCCGGCCTCGTGCGCGAGGAGGTCCGGCCGTAGGGCTGCGGCGTCGGCCTCGACGGCGGCGCCGCCCCTGCGTCAGCGGGCCGACGCGGCGATCAGCTGGTCCAGGAGCGCGATGAGGACGTCACGGCACGACGTGCGTTCGCGGGCGTCGAAGAGCAGTACCGGGGTGTGCTCCGGCAGGGCCAGGGACTCGCGGATCACGTCGGGCTCGTAGGGGTGTTCGCCGTGGAAGCCGTTCACGCCGATGACGAACGGGATCTTGCGGCGTTCGAAGAAGTCGATGGCGGCGAAGCTGGACTCGGGGCGGCGCACGTCGACGAGGACCACCGCGCCGAGGGCGCCGATCGCGAGGTCGTTCCACATGAACCAGAACCGTTGCTGTCCGGGCGTGCCGAACAGATAGAGCACGAGGTCCTGGCCGATGCTGATCCGGCCGAAGTCGAGGGCCACCGTGGTGGCGTGCTTCTCCGGGATGCCGTCGAGGTCGTCGACACCGAGACCGGCGGTGGTCAGGGGTTCCTCGGTGCGCAGCGGGACGATCTCGCTGACCGACCCGACCATGGTCGTCTTTCCGACGCCGAATCCGCCGGCGACGAGGATCTTCACCGTGTCGGGAGCCGAAATCCCCTGGGGGGTGGGGTCAGAGCCTGCCAAGGCCGTCCCTCACTTTCTTCAGCAGGTCCAGGTCGGGGGCGCGGGAGATCAGCCGCGGCTGGCGCACGCCGATCCGGCCCGCTTCCAGCAGGTCGCAGAGCATGATGGCGACCACGCTCACCGGCAGGTCGAGTTTGCTGGCCAGCTCCGCCACCACGATCGGCTTCGCGCACAGCCTGAGGATCCGCGCGTGCTCCGGCTGCGGACGGGTGCCGCCGACCGGCTGCGGGTCCACGGCCGTCACCATGGTGATGAGGGTGAAGTCGCCGCGGGCGGGCCGGGTCCGGCCGCCCGTCAGGGTGAACGGGCGAACCAGCCGGCCCGCCGCGTCGCCTCCGTTCACCTCACTCGCCGCTGTCGGCCGCGACGACACCCGCGCGTGGGGCCGCGCTGAGGTGCTCGCCGATCTTCTTCACCAGCATGTTCATCTGGTACGCGACCACGCCGACGTCGGCGCCCTGCCGGGTCAGCACGGCGAGGTTGGCGCCGGGTCCGGCGTTGGTGAGGATCAGGAAGGCGTTGCCCATCTCGATGAGCAACTGGCGCACGGGTCCGCCGCGGAAGTCCATGCTGACGCCCTTGCTGAGGCTCATCAGGCCCGAGGCGGTCGCCGCCAGCCGCTCGGCGTCGTCGCGCAGGAACGCGGTGGACTTGCTGACGACCAGTCCGTCCTCGGAGAGCACGACGGCGTGGTCGACCTCGGCGACCCGGTCCACCAGTCCGGTGAGCAGCTGGTCGAGCTGGCTGTGCGTGGCGGGGATGGGGCGTGTCATCTGTGTGTCCTTCAATGAGCGGGCTGCGTGGGGAGTCGATGGGACGTCAGGTGCCGGAGGCGGTGATCCGGTCTCCTGGGTCTTCGGATGTGGATTCCTCCCCTGGTGCGTACTCGGGTTCCGCGTCGCCGTCACGTGCCTGCAGGGTTCCGCGCTGGAAACCGGCGAGTGAGGAGGCCGCGCGCTCGGCCGTGAAGTCGTCGGTGTCGCCGTCGGGGCAGGGCTCCGCCTCCTCCATCAGCTCGGCCGCCAGACTGGTCTGCGGGATCCGGCGGGGCAACGGCATCAGTTCGCCCTCCTTCCCGGCCAGAGGCTTCCCGGCCAAAGGCTTCCCGGCGGCGGCCGGCCGTGTCCCGTCGCCGTCGGCGTCCTCGGCGGCGTCGGCGGTCCGCGCGTGCGCGGTGGGCCGTTCCTCAGGCGTACGGTCCGGGTCCCGCCGTACGGGTTCGGGCTCCGACTCCGCCGCGGCGGCGACCCGTGCGGCCACGAGCGAGGTACGGGACGGCGGTTCGGCCGTGTCGGTGCCGTCCTCGCCGGGGGCGGGGGCCTCGCGGACCACGGTCTCGTCCGGGATCAGCACGATGGCGGTGGTGCCGCCGTACGGCGAGGCGCGCAGGGTGACGGTGATGCCGTGCCGGGTGGCGAGGCGGGCGATGACGAACATGCCGAGCCGGAGGTCGTCGGCGAGCGCGACCACGTCGAACTGTGGGGGCACCGCCAGCTGGGCGTTGAACGCGGCGTAGTCCTCCTCCGACATGCCGAGCCCCCGGTCCTCCACTTCGAGGGCGAGTCCCTTGGCGACGATCGCGGCGCGGACGCTCACCGGGCTCGGCGCGGGTGAGTACGTGGTCGCGTTGTCGATGAGCTCGGCGAGGAGGTGGATGACGTCGGCCACGGCGGGCGGGGCGATCCACACGTCGTCCTCGGTGTGCACCTCCACCCGCTGGTACTCGGCGACCTCACCGACGGCGCTGCGCAGGATGTCGATCAGCGCGACCGGTTCGGTCCAGCTGCGGCCGGGCCGCTCGCCGCTGATGATGACCAGGTTCTCCTCGTAGCGGCGCAGCTGGCTCGCGGTGGAGTCCAGCTCGTACAGGCCCTTGAGGATCTCCGGGTCCTGGTGCTGGCGCTCCAGCTTGTCGAGCTTGGCGAGCTGGAGGTTGACCAGGTTCTGGCTCTGCCGGGCGATGCCGAGGATGACGCGCTGGAAGCCGCGCCGGGTGTCGGCGAGCTCGACGGCGGTGTGCACGGCGGTGCGCTGGGCGGCGTTGAACGCCTTGGCGACCTGGCCGAGTTCGTCGGTGCCGTAGTCCAGCGGGGCCGCGGCGGCGTCCACGTCGACCTTCTCGCCCCGGTCGAGGCGGGCGACGATGTCGGGCAGCCGCTCCTCGGCGAGGCTGAGGGTGGCCGTGCGCAGGCCGGTGAGCCGGCGGGACAGGGAGCGGGTGATGCGCCAGGACATCACGACGCACACCAGCAGCGCGGCGAGACCGCCGGCGCTCAGCGAGCCCGCAGTGATCAGCAGCCCGCGTGCCTCCTCACCACTGCGTTCCAGCAGCCCCCGGGTCTGCTCCCGGATCAACTGCTCGTACTGGACCGACAGCTTCGCCATCGCGGCGTCCCAGCTCTTCTGGACGTCCGGCAGTGGGGTCTTGCGGGAGCCTCCGGTGCCCGTGGTGCGGGCCGCGATGACCTGGTCCTCCGCGGCCTGCAGCGCCCGCCAGTCCCGGCCCTGGACGATCCGTTCGACGGCGATCTTCACCTCTCCCTCGATCGAGGGCACGAGCTGGTTGTCGACGAGCCAGCGCCGGGCGCTGACCACCTGGGTGAAGCGCTCCCGGGTCGGTTCGTCGAAGTGTCCCGACGGCCAGTTGAGGGTGAGCAGGGCGTCCTCCTGGGAGACCAGCTCCGCGGCCTGTGAGAGCGTGACGAGAGGACCGGCCTGCGAGGTGAGGTCGCCGTCGTCGACCTGCGTGAGCTGCTGGAAGGCGTGGATCTGGCCGTCGATGATCGAGCTGTAGTGGTCCAGGGCCTGCTCGGGCGTGATGTCGGTGGGGTTGTCCACCTGGTCGCGGTAGTACTCCAGGCTGTTCGACGCGCCCATGACCGAGTACAGCTGATCGCCGATGCGGTCGGGGGCGTCCTCGATCTCGCTCGCACGGCGGTCCAGTTGGGCGACCGCCTTGTCGGTCTCCCGGCGCTGCTGCGCCAGGGCGTCCATGGAGCTGCCGGGGGCCGCCATGTAGGCGGCCGACAGGGCACGCTCGCGCTGCAGGGCGAGGGTCGCCTCGGTTCCCATGGCGCCGGTGGACTTGCTCAGTCCGGTCTGCGACCGCAGCCTCAGTCCCTCCGAGAACATCTGGGTCGTCGTCACACCCCAGCTCGCGGCCAGCGTGACGCTGGGGATCAGGGCCAGGAGGATCAGCGAGAGACGTATGGAGCCGAGACGGCGCCGGGCGCCGGTCCGTGAGGGCATCGTCGTCCTTGGGCGGTTGGCGGGGAGCGGAAGGGATCGGGCGGGCGGGGCGACAGAGGTCCGGGGATGGGGGTGGACACCTGTCAGTACGGCGCACAGGGGATGCGCAGGATGCTATCCGTACAAGTGAGCGCACGTCGCAGGGGTGGTAGGAAGTTTGGCGTCGCCGTTACACGACCGTTCCGGATGCTTGGGTTCCGGGGTGCGGTCATGCCCGAACGGAAGGTTCCGTTTGTCCGTGCGCGGCGGCCCGGAGGCCTCGGCCCGACGAAGGTCTCGCGGGAGTCCGGGCACCCCACGTCAACGGGTCCCGTTGGCCGCGAACTTGGCGATCCCGGCGACGTTCCTCTTGGTCACGAACGCGGGGCCGGTGAGCACGGGTTCGACGCCGCCGCCGCTGATGTTGCCGTTGGTCTCGTAGAGCCAGAGCCCGTCGACCGCGAGGTAGCCCTGGAGGTACGGCTGCTGGTCCACCGCGAACTGGATGTCGCCGCTCTTCACCGCCTCGACCAGGTCCTCGTTGAGGTCGAACGTGGCGACCTCGGCCTTGCTGCCCGCGTCGTCCACCGAGTTCACGGCTGCGAGCGCGAACTGCGCCCCGAGCGTGACGACCTCGTCGATGGTCGGGTCCTGGCGGAGCTTCGCGGCGATCGAGCCGGTCACCGAATCCATGTCGGTGCCGTCCACATAGAGGTTCTCGGTCTGTCCGCCGAAGGTCTTGCGCACACCGGCGCAGCGGGCCTCCACGGCGACGTTGCCGCGCTCGTGGATGACGCAGAGGGCGTGCTTGGCTGCGCGGGCGTCGAGTTCGTCGCCGAGCGCCCGGCCGGCGACGCTCTCGTCCTGGCCGAAGAAGCCCAGCAGACCCTGCGCCTGCCAGGCGTCGATGCCGGAGTTGAGGCCCACCACGGGTATGCCCGCGGCGCGGGCCTCGGCGACCGCGCCGCGCATCGCCTGCGGTTTGGCCAGGGTCACCGCGATGCCGTCGACCTTGTCGGCGATCGCGTCCCGCACCAGCTTCGCCTGCCCCGCGGCGTCGGGGTCGCTGACGAAGGTCAGCTCGATGCCGTCCTTCGCGGCCGCGACCTCCGCGCCCTTGCGGACCAGATCCCAGAAGGCGTCCCCCTCGGCGCTGTGCGTGATCAGCGCGATCCTCATCCCGTAGCCCGAGGCCCCCGACGTGTCCGTGTCCGAATCGGCCTCCGACCCACCGAACACCGAGCAGCCGGCGACGGTCAGGCCGACGGCGGCGGCGAGCGCCGTGGCGCGGAAGGCGGTGAGGATCCTGCGGGACGCGGAGGGGGGGTTCATGGGGCGCGGCACCTCGCTGTGCGACCGGGGTGGGACGTAGGGGAGAGCGAGGTCGCCGCCATCACCGCGATGACGTGCGGTGACTGGCTGACTTTCGCTGGGCGGAGCCAATCGCGTGTGACGCCCGGTAGTCAAGTGAACATCGGAATCGATGTATTGCTGTGACGGCCAGGTTCTGACCAGCGCACACGTGTCAACGGCCGCCGTCGGCCCCGCGCGAGGAACCTGGACCGTTCCACCCCGCTCGCGGGGGTCGGTTCTCGGTCATTTCCGGACCCGGTCCGAAGTTCCGGTCGTCTGGCCGAAATTCGCACCCGAAGGCGGCAACCTCTCCCCGTCCGGCGGCGACTGCTCGGCTGACGACCACCATCCCCCGCACGGAACGGAATCGACGCGTGAGCGAGAACCACGGCAAGGCCCGCCACCGCAGAAGGAAGACCGCCCTCGTGGCCGGTGTCCCCCTGGCCCTGGCCGCCGCCTCGGCCATGGCCTACGGCACGGTCTTCGGCGTGTTCGGCGAGGACGCCCAGCCCCGGGCCGCGGCCGCCACCGCGTCCTGGGCCGCCGAGTCCGCCGACGGCTTCGCCTCGGTCAACGCGCTCGGCCAGAACGGGACCTACGGCGGCCGGGACGGCAAGACGGTCACCGTGAAGACCCTCGCCGACCTGGAGAAGTACGCGACCGCCGCCGAGCCGTACGTCATCGTCGTGGCCGCGACGATCACCATGAACCCGGTGGGCAAGGAGATCAAGGTCGCCTCGGACAAGACGATCGTCGGCTCCGGGACCTCGGGGCACATCGTGGGCGGCGGCTTCTTCCTCGGCTCGGGCGTCCACAACGTCATCATCCGCAACCTGACGATCCGTGACTCCTACCAGGGCACCTGGAACGACAAGGACCACGACTTCGACGCGATCCAGATGGACGGGGCCCACCACGTCTGGATCGACCACAACGACCTGCGGCACATGGCGGACGGCCTGATCGACAGCCGCAAGGACACCACCTACGTCACGGTGTCCTGGAACAGGCTGAGCCAGAACAACAAGACCTTCGGCATCGGCTGGACCACCAACACCACCGCCGATCTGACGATCCACCACAACTGGTTCCGCGAGACCGAGCAGCGCAACCCGTCCACCGACAACGTCGCCCACGCGCACCTGTACAACAACTTCCTGGAGGACGTGTCCGGCACGGACATCACCTCCTCGTACGGCAACTACGCGCGCGGCAACACCAAGATGGTCCTGGAGAACAGCTACTTCCAGGGCATGAGGAACCCCGTCACCAAGGACTCCACGGCCGCCCTGGTCCAGCGCGGCAACGTCTTCTCCGGTACCTCCGGCCGCAACGAGAGCGGCGGCACGGCCTTCGACCCGAAGACGTACTACCCGTACACCCTCGACAAGACGGCCGACGTGCCCGCCCTCCTCAAGTCCGGTACGGGGCCGAGGAGTTCGATCGGTACGACGGCGACGGCCAAGGCCGCCGCGGCCACCACGCTCACCGTCGCCAAGGACGGCAGCGGTCAGTACACGAGCGTGCAGAAGGCCGTCGACGCGGTGCCCGCGAACAACGCCTCGCGCGTGGTGATCTCCGTCAAACCCGGCACGTACCGTGAGGTCGTCAAGGTTCCCTCCAACAAGCCGCACGTCACCATCCAGGGCTCGGGCGGCAGCCGCAAGGACACGACGATCGTGTACGGCAACGCGGCCGGGATGCAGAAGCCGGACGGCTCCGGCACCTACGGCACCCCGGGCAGCGCGACCATGTCCATCCAGTCCGACGACTCCCAGGTCCGCAACCTGACCGTCACCAACGACTTCGACGAGGCGGCGAACCAGTCCCTCTCCGGACACCAGGCGGTCGCGCTGCTGACGCAGGCCGACCGGATCGTCCTCGACGGGGTCATCGTCGACGGCGACCAGGACACCCTGGAGCTGGAGACGGCCGCCAAGGACAAGGTCGGCCGGGTCTACGTCACCAACTCCTACGTCATGGGCAACGTCGACTTCATCTTCGGCCGGGCGACCGTGGTGGTCGACAAGTCGATCATCACCCTGAAGAAGCGCTGGAACGGCACCTCCGCCGGATACGTCACCGCGCCCAGCACGGCCGCGAACCACAAGGGCATCCTGATCAACCGCACCACCGTCAACGGCGACGTCTCCGCCGCCAGCTTCTTCCTCGGCCGCAACTGGCACCCCGGCGGGGACACCACCGTCGACCCGCAGACCACGGTCCGCAACTCCACCCTCAGCGCCGCGATCAAGACCACACCCTGGTCCGACATGGGCGGTTTCTCCTGGAAGGACGACCGCTTCGCCGAGTACAAGAACACCGGCGCCGGATCGGGCAGCGCGAGCAGCAACCGTCCGCAGCTGACGGACGCCCAGGCCGCCGACCAGGAGGTCGCGGACTGGCTGGGCGGCTGGACACCGGGCACCTGACGCCTGACGCCTGATTCCGCACGGAGACGCACCGCCCCCCTTTCTGTTTTCTGTTATCTCCCCGGGGGCCGGTGCGTCTCCTGTTCGCAGCCGCCCGCGCGGGCCGACGCGGGCACGAGCTGCGACCCGTACCCGAGACCCGAGGACCCCCACGTGACAGCACAGATCAGCCGTCGGAGCACGTTGAAGATCGCCGGTATCGCCACGGGCGCGGCGGGCCTGGGATTCGGCACGGGCCTGGCGGCGACGCCGGCCTCGGCGGCGGGCGAGGCCTTCGCGCACCCCGGTCTGCTCCACACCGAGGCCGACCTGGCCCGTATGGCGTCCAAGGTGAAGGCGGGCGCCGCGCCCTACACGGCGGGCTTCGCGAAGCTGACCGCCAACCCCCACGCGCAGAGCTCCTGGACACCCCGCCCCGCCGCCACGGTCTACCGGGGCGGGGGCTCCCCGCAGAACTACGCCGCGCTCTACAAGGACATCCACGCCGCCTACCAGAACGCCCTGCGCTGGCACATCACCGGCGAGACCGCGCACGCCGACACCGCCGTGCGGATCCTCAACGCCTGGTCGGGGACGCTGACCAGCGTGCAGGGCAGCGCCGACCGGTTCCTCGCAGCCGGCCTGTACGGCTACCAGTTCGCCAACGCCGCCGAACTCGTCCGCGACCGCGACGACTTCGAGCTGGACCGCTTCAAGACCATGCTGAGCGAGGTCTTCGCCCCGCTCAGCGACGACTTCCTGGCCAAGCACAACGGCGCCGTCGTCACGAACTACTGGCCCAACTGGGACCTCGCCAACATGGCGTGCGTCCTGGCCACCGGCGTCTTCTGCGACGACAAGGCCCAAGTCGCCCGCGCGGTGGACTACTTCAAGAACGGCGAGGGTCTCGGCGCCGTCAAGAAGGCCATCCCGGTCGTCCACGACGACGGCCTCGGCGAGTGGCTGGAGGCAGGCCGCGACCAGGGTCACGCACTGCTGGGCGTCGGCCTCATGGGCACGTTCTGCGAGATGGCCTGGAACCAGGGCATCGACCTGTACGGCTACGACGACAACCGCTTCCTCAAGGGCGCCCAGTACGTGGCCAAGTGGAGCCTGGGCGGCGCGGTGGCCTACACCGCCAACACCCGTGCGAAGGGCGCGATCAACGGCTGGTCCGGCAGGGAGACCGCGTCCGACGCGGCCGGCGTCGACCCGAACATGACCCGCCCGATCTGGGCGATGATCGCCAACCACTACACCAGGCGCCGGCGCCTCGACGCCTCCTACCTCACCCGCATCGCGGCCAAGGCGGCACCCGAGGGCGGTGGCGGCGACTACGGCCCCAACAGCGGCGGCTACGACCAGCTGGGCTTCGGCACCCTCGCCTTCACCCGCGACAGGGCGACGGCCGCCGAGGCGGGCGCGGCACCGTCGGCGGCCACGGCCGCGTCGGGCTCGGACACCGGCTCGGGAGCCACCTCGAAGAAGGGCGCGTCGTCCTCCTCCGCGAGCGCCCAGGGCGGCCGGGACGAGGACCTGGCCGCGACGGGCACCACCGACCTCCCGGCCTGGACCGCCGCCGGCGGAGTCGCGGCCCTCGCGGGCGGCCTCCTCCTGCTGCGCCGCCGCAACCGCGCCGTCGGTCGGCCCGAGAGCTGACCGTCGGATTCGGGGCACGCAACGTCCTCGCAACCTGCCGAGGCGTCCACTACGGCCATGGATGTCGTCCCGCGCGTAGAACTGACCCCCGCGGCCGCCGATCTCGTCCGGCGGCTGCGGGCGGCCCACGGCCCGTTGATGTTCCACCAGTCGGGCGGCTGCTGCGACGGCAGCGCCCCCATGTGCTACCCGGACGGTGAGTTCCGAACGGGAGACTCGGACGTCCTCCTCGCGGAGCTGACCGTCGACGGGGTCGACGAAGCAGTCGGGTTCTGGATGTCCCGCAACCAGTACGAGGTGTGGAGTCACACCCGGCTGATCGTCGACGTCGTACCGGGCCGAGGCAGCGGTTTCTCGCTGGAGGCACCCGAAGGAGTGCGTTTTCTCATCCGTTCCCGCGTCGTCGAGGCCGGGCGACCGCCCGGCCGGTAGTCGTCTGGTGCACTTCCTCTGAGTCCTGGGACAGTTGACGAGACATCAGGGGGCACCGTGACACGTCGTGGCGGGCGGTTCCGAACGGTACTGACGGTTCTCTCGGCGTGGAGTGTGCTGGCCGGCGCGGCCCTCGTGGGGGCGGCACCGGCCAGTGGCGCGTCCGGGGCCGTGGTCATCGCGCCGGGCATCGAGTACCGCCAGTTCGACATCCAGGCGGCCAAGGGCGTGACGCACGCCCATGTACTGAGCGTCGACCTGCGCAGCACCCAGGTGGGCGTCGGACTGCTGTACCCGGGGAAGGTGGCCGCGCGGGCGACCGTGTCCCGGCTGGCCGGCTCGGCGGGTGCCGTGGCCGGGGTCAACGGCGACTTCTTCAACAACACCGAGACCCAGCACCCCGGTGTCGCGGCCACCGGAGCGCCGGTCGGCCCCGCGATCGCCGGCGGGCACGCGCTCAAGGCGGCCGTGCCGAGGGGCCAGCGCTTCGGCCCGGCCCTGCCGCCCGGTACGGGCACCAAGGACGTGCTCGGCGTCACGACCGACGGCACGGCCCGTCTCGACAGCATCGCCCTCGACGGTTCCGTCACCACCACCGGGGGCGATCTCCCGCTCCGCGGCCTCAACCAGTACGCCCTGCCGGTCGGTTCCGTCGGAGCGTTCACCTCGGACTGGGGCGAGGTCTCCCGGATGCGGGCCGTCTGCGGCACGGACACCGACCGGGCGGCCCCGTGCAGCACCGACACCCACGAGGTGCTGGTCGCGAACGGCCACGTGGTCGGCTCGGCCGGCACCCCCGGCAGCGGCGCCATCGAGGCCGGAGCCACCGTGCTCGTCGGCCGCGAGGCGGGCGCCCAGCAGTTGCGCAAGCTCTCCCCCGGCGATCCGGTGGAGGTACGCCACCGCCTCGTCGCCTCGACCGGAACCCCGTACGCCTTCGCGCTCGGCGGCTACCCGGTCCTACGGGGCGGCGTGCCGCTCCCCGGCCTCGACGACACGACCTCGGCGGTACGCACCGCCGCGGGCGTCGCCGACGGCGGCCACCGTCTCCTGCTCCTCGCCCTGGACGGCGCCGCCGCCTACCGCACCGGGCTCACCATCGCCGAAGTCGCCGCCACCATGCGGGGGTTGGGATCCGTCGACGCGTTCAGCCTCGACGGCGGCGGCTCGTCCACCCTGGTCGCCCGCGCCCCCGGAGCGAGCGCCGTCACCGTACGGAACCATCCGAGCGACGGCGCCGAACGGGCCGTACCGAACGGCATCGGCGTGTTCGCCACCCCGTGATCGGTACGTTCTTCGGCCGCGGGTGAGTGGGGCTTCTCGCGCGGTTCCCCGCGCCCCTGAAAGACCAGGCCCCTGCGGGCCTCAAAGGCACGGGGCGCAGCCCCGGCTATTCAGGGGCGCGGGGAACCGCGCGACCAGCCCCCACCGGACCCGCACCCGCCGACGCCGCCGCACCCCCGAGCCGTGACGCGCCCCCCGCCCGCACGTCACGGCTTCAGGCTGCTCACGATGTCCGCCGTCGCCGTCAGCCCGTGGTGAATCGTCGGCGCCAGGCTCGTGCCGGCCATGTGGAAGCCGAGCAGCACGCAGATGGCGGCGTGCGAGAACTTCAGCGCACCGTTGCGCAGGAAGATCACCATCAGGATCACGAGCAGCACCACCACAGAGATGGAAATGGCCATCGTCAACCTCCTCCGCCACGCCCGCTTCGCGGTATTCGGCCGCAAGTGTGACGTAGCGGAGGGTTCGCCCGTGCGGCTGACGTGTCCGCCGAACGAGTGGTGTCGACATATCGCGCCTACGCCGACCGGCGGGCGTCCAGGAACGCTTCGAGGCCCGCGAGGTCGTCCGTGTTGAGATGGTCGACGTCGGCCGCGACCAACTCGCCCCACAACGCGTCCCGGGCCGGGCCCGCCAGGTCGGGCGTCGCCCAGAACCGCACCCTCTGCCCGCGTCCGTGCGCCGTCGAGACGATCTGCCGCAGCCTGGCGCGCTCGGCTTCCGGGAACGGACCGACGCCCTGCCAGGTGAAGTTGAGCGTCCAGTTGTCGGAGATCAGCGGGATGAGGGAGGCGGGTGCGGGCGTCGTACTCACGAGGTCGGCGAGCCGGCCGTCGTAGAAGGCGCGCCGCACGCTCTGCGCCTCCATGGGCACCCGGGCGGCCCGGTCCCCGGAGATCACGGCCGTGACCGCCCCCGGATACACACGACCGTGCGCGTACGTCGTGAACAGGTGCCGGTGGCGCCGCAGACGGCGGTCGAGTTCGAGGTACGTCGACGCGCCCTCGGTCTTGATGTCGATGAGCAGTTGGAGCGGCTTGCGGTATCCCCGGTACACCGAACCGTGGTGGGCGCGGACGCGGGCGGCGAGCGGGTCCAGGTAGAGGGATTCGAGGGTACGGCCGGGGTCGAGGTCGGTGGCGTCGTGGGCGACGAGCAGTTGGTCGCCGACGAGGAAGATGTCGGCCTCGACGCTGCCGAAGCGGTGGTCGAGGGCGTCCAGGAGGGGGCGCGGGTGCTCGTAGTCGTTGTGCGCGTGGGCGCGCCACAACGGGCGCGGGCGGTGCTTGCGTTCGCCGGCCAGCGCGGTCGTGGCGGGCAGGGCGACCGCGCCCGCGAGGGCGGCGCCGAAGGTGGTGAGGGCTCTGCGACGGGTGGTGAGGGCCATGCTCTTCCTCCCGGGTGGGCCGGTTGTGGACCCAGCGAGTATGCGAGCCGGAAGGGGCCGATGAGCAGTGTCGTGCGGGGAGTTGGCCGGAGCGCCGTCGTACGTTCACTCGGCCGCCGTGCGCACACGACGAAGCCCGCCCCAGGTGGGGCGGGCTTCGCCTGCTCTTCTCCAGAGGTACGTCAGGGGGCCTGGAGGTCCACCAGTTCGGCCAGGGCCGCCCGGTGGGCACCCGCCGTGCCGTACGCGATCGAGTCGGCCTTCGCCCGCTTCAGATACAGGTGGACCGGGTGTTCCCAGGTCATGCCGATCCCGCCGTGCAGTTGCAGCGCCTCCTCGGCCGCGTGGACGGCCACGGGCGCCGCGAAGGCCTGGGCCACGGCCACCGCGAGGTCGGCGTCCGCACTGCCGGTGGCGAGCTGGTCGGCCGCGTTCCGGGCAGCCGCCCGCAGGTTGACGACCTCCAGCCACAGGTGCGCGAGGCGGTGCTTGAGCGCCTGGAAGCCTCCGACGGGCCGGTTGAACTGCTTGCGCTCCTTCAGGTAGCGGACCGTCTCGGTCAACGTCCACTCCGCGAGGCCGAGTTGCTCGGAGGCGAGGAGACCGGCTCCGGCGCGCAGGGCCCGGCGTACGGCGGGTTCGGCGTCGCCGAGGAGCCGGCCCGGCGCCCCGTCGAACACCACCTTCGCCAGCGGCCGGGTCAGGTCGAGGGACACCTGTGGGGTGACGGTCACGGCCGAGGCGTCGACCGCGTACAGCCCGCCGTCGTCGGCGGGCACCAGCAGGACATCGGCGACGGCCGCGTCCGCGATTCCGGTCAACTCCCCGTGCAGGGCGCCGTCTTCGTACCGTACGACCTTGTAGGCGCTGTCGGCGGGGAGGTTCAGCGCGACCGCGAGGGCGCCGATCCTGCGGCCGGAGGCCAGGTCGCCGAGCAGGTCTCCAGCCTCTCCGGCGTCACCGGCCAGCAGGGCTTCGGTGGCGACGACGGCGCTCGTGAGGAACGGCACCGGGGCGACGGCGCGCCCCAACTCCTCCAGCACGACGGCGACTTCGCGGTGGCCGGCACCCTGGCCGCCCAGTTCCTCGGGGACGAGCAGCCCGGCGAGGCCCATGCCGTCGGCGAGCAGCTTCCACAGTTCCCGGTCGTGCGGGGCGTCCGACTCGACGCGCGCGATCACGCCCGCCGCGTCGCAGTGGTCGGCCAGCAGGTCGCGGACGGCCGCGCGGAGGGCCTCTTCCTCCTCCGAGTACAGCAGGTCGGTCATCGGGCGAGGTCCTTCCAGGCGACGTCCTTGTCGGTGCGCGGCTCACTGGGCAGGCCCAGGACGCGCTCGGCGACGATGTTCAGCAGGACCTCGGTGGTCCCGCCCTCGATGCTGTTGCCCTTGGAGCGGAGGTAGCGGTAGCCGGCGTCACGGCCGACGAAGTCGACCAGCTCGGGGCGCCGCATGCTCCAGTCGTCGTACAACAGGCCCTCCTCGCCCCGGAGTTCGACCTCCAGGCCGCTGATCTCCTGGTTGAGGCGGGCGAAGGCGAGCTTCATGCCGGCGCCCTCGGGGCCGGGCTGTCCGGCGACGAGCTGCTGGCGCAGCCGCTCCGCGGTGAGCCGGGCGGCCTCGGCCTCGACCCAGAGCTTCAACAGCCGCTGGTGGAGGTCGTGGGTGCGCAGTTCGGGACGCTCGCGCCAGGTCTTGGCCACCGGGCCGATCATGCCGCCCTCGCGGGGCAGCCGCATCCCGCCGATGGCGACGCGTTCGTTGTTGAGCGTGGTCTGCGCGACCTTCCAGCCGTCGCCGATCTCGCCGAGGCGGCGGGAGTCCGGGATGCGGACGTCGGTGATGAACACCTCGTTGAACTCGGCCTCGCCGGTGACCTGGCGCAGCGGCCTGACCTCGACGCCCAGGTCGGTCATGTCGCAGATGAAGTAGGTGATGCCGCGGTGCTTGGGCACGTCCGGGTCGGTGCGGGCGATGAGGATGGCCCAGCGGGCGACGTGCGCGCTGGACGTCCACACCTTCTGCCCGTTGACCACCCATGCGCCGCCCTCACGGACGGCCCGCGTGCCCAGCGCGGCCAGGTCGGACCCGGCACCCGGCTCGCTGAAGAGCTGGCACCAGACCTCCTCGCCGGTCCACAGCGGCCGCAGGTACTGGCGCTTCTGCTCCTGCGTGCCGTAGGCGAGGATCGTCGGCGCGGCCATGCCCAGGCCGATGCCGATGCGTCGCGGATCGTTGTCGGGGGCGCCTTCCGCCTCCAGGTCCGCGTCCACCACGGCCTGGAGGGAGCGCGGGGCGCCGAGCCCGCCGAGGCCCTCGGGGTAGTGCACCCAGGCGAGCCCCGCGTCGAAGCGGGCACGCAGGAAGTCCAGGCGGTCGGTGGTGGCGGGCGGGTACGCGGCCAGCAACTCGGCCGTGCGGCGCCTGAGGTCGGCTGCGTCGGTCATGCGGCGGCTCCGTTCTCCAGCGAGGGCACCACGACGACCCGGCCGGTGGTGACGCCGTCCGCGACGCGCTGCACGGCGGCCGCGGCCCCGCCGAGCGGCGTGCGCTCGCTCACCAGCGGCTTGACGACGCCCCGTGCCGCCAGCTCGGTGAGCTGCTCGTGGCAGTGCTGGACCAGCTTCGGGTTCTTGGTGTTGTACAGACCCCAGTGCAGGCCGAGGATCGAGTAGTTCTTGACGAGGGCGTGGTTGAGGCCGGGGCTGGGGATCGTCCCGCTGGCGAAGCCGACGACCACGATGCGTCCCTCGAAGGCGACGACCTTGGTCGACTGCGTGTAGGCCTCGCCGCCCACGGGGTCGTAGATCACGTCCGCACCCCGGCCTCCGGTGGCTTCCTTCACGGCGGAGACGACGTCCTCGCTCCGCCGGTCGACCACCACATCACAGCCCAGTTCCCGGGCCACGGCAGCCTTGTCGGCGCCGCCGACGACGCCGATGACCGTCGCCCCGGCCGCCTTGCCGAGCTGCACGGCCGCGCTGCCGACCCCTCCTGCGGCGGCGTGGACGAGCAAGGTCTCCCCCGCTTCGAGGCGGGCCCGGCGGTGGAGACCGAACCAGCCCGTCTGGTAACCGATGTGCAGGGCCGCAGCCTCGGCGTCGTCCAGCGCCTCGGGCGCGGGCAGCAGCGCGGCGGCGTCCGCGACCGCGTACTCGGCGAGACCGCCGTACGGCAGCGCCGGGTTGGCGATGACCCGGCGGCCGTCCTCGGTCTCACCGCAGATCTCCACGCCCGGGGTGAACGGGAGCGGAGGCCTGACCTGGTAGTGGCCCCGGCACATCAGGACATCGGGGAAGTTGATGTTCGCGGCGCGCACCTTCAGCAGGACCTGGCCGTCACCGGGCGTGGGCCGCTCCACGTCCTGGAGCCGCATCACCTCGCTCGGCTCGCCGTTCTCGTGCACTTGCCATGCCTGCATGCGGTGCCTCCACGGACTGCTTCGGACTTCTTCGTCTGACCCGGGGCCGACTGTCGCATGCATACTAAGCGGTCGCTTGCCCTCCGGGGAACAGTCCGGGGGCGGTCGGGACCAGTAGCGTGCGTCACGGACGCGCGGGCCTGGCCCGTACGTGCATCCGCTCCCCCTGCGGCCCGAACAGACTGAGGAACTCCACCGGCCCCTCCCCCGTCGACCCGAACCAGTGCGGGACCCGGGTGTCGAACTCGGCGGCCTCCCCGGCCACCATCACCACATCATGTTCGCCGAGCACGACACGCAGTTTCCCGGACATCACATACAGCCATTCGTAGCCCTCGTGGACGCGCGGCTCCGGCTCCTGCCGCGACTGGGGCACGAGGACCTTGAAGGCCTGGAGGCCGCCCGGCTGCCGGGTGAGCGGCCAGTACGTCCGCCCGTGCCGCTGGATCGGCTTCGACCGCACCCGCGGGTCGCCGACCGGCGGCTCCCCGATGAGCTCGTCCAACGGCACCTGGTGGGCCCGCGCGATCGGCAGCAGCAGTTCCAGGCTGGGCTTGCGCAGTCCCGACTCCAGCCGCGACAACGTGCTCACCGAGATACCGGTCGCCTCGGACAGGGCCGCGAGCGTCACCTCCCGTTCCTTCCTCAGCCGCCGCAACCGCGGCCCGACCCCGGCGAGGACCTCGTCCGTGCCACCCGTCCGCTCACTCGTGTCACTCATACCGCTATTGCAGTTTCGGCAAAGGCGTTTGTCAATGCGGCACCGCTCGGGCGACCGTCGTCGTGGAGGTGGTCACCATGACCGAGCAGGACGGAACGACCGAGCGGTACGAAGTGATCGTCATCGGCGGCGGCGCGGCGGGGCTCTCCGCCGCCCTGGTCCTCGGCCGGTCCCGGCGCCGGACCCTGGTCGTCGACGCGGGCGAGCCCCGCAACGCGCCCGCCGCACACATGCAGGGCTTTCTGTCGCGGGACGGGATGCCGCCGGCGGAGTTCCTGGCCGTGGGCCGGGAGGAGATCGCCCGGTACGGCGTCGAACTGGTCGAGGGGCGGGCCGTGGACGCGACCCGAAGTGATGACGGCCGGAGCTTCACCGTGACCCTCGCGGACGGCCGAACCGTGCGCGCCCGGCGCCTGGTCGTCGCCACCGGCCTGAGGGACGAGCTGCCGGCCGTCCCCGGCATCGCGGAGCGCTTCGGCAGGGACGTGCTCCACTGCCCGTACTGCCACGGCTGGGAGGTCCGCGACGAGCCCTTCGGCGTCCTCGCCACGACCCCGATGAGCGTCCACCAGGCCCTGATCGTCTCCCAGTGGTCCAAGGACGTGACCCTCTTCCTGCACACTGTCGCCGAGAGCGACCTCTCCGACGACGACCTGCGCCGCCTCGCCGCCGCCGGGGTCCCGGTGGTCCCGGGCGAGGTCGAGGGCCTGCTCGTCACCGACGACCGCCTCACCGGGGTCCGGCTCACCGACGGCACCGCATACGCCCGCTCGGTGCTCTTCACGGCCCCTCGCCCGATCCCGCGGACGAGCCTGCTGGAGAAGCTGGGCGCCGCCCTCGACGAGACCCCGTTCGGCACATACCCCGTGGTCGACCCGACCGGCCTGACCACCGTCCCCGGCGTCTGGGCGGTCGGCAACGCCATGGGCTTCTCCGAACAGGTGATCAACGCGGCTTCCTCCGGCTACCGAGCGGGAGCGACGATCAACGGAGAACTCCTGATGACGGACCTGGACGCGACATGATCGATCGGCCGCCCGAAGGGGCGCGGGGAACTGCGCGACAAGTCACGACGCGCCCGCACCCGCACCCGCACCCGCACCCGCCACGGCACACGCACCCCCGCCCCCCTAGGCGTCCGACAGTCGTCCGATAGGCGTCCGGCGATCCCCCGTAGGACCATGGCCCCATGCTGTTCGCCCGGCTGGCCCATGTGTCCCAAGAGGTCGCCACCACCTCGGCCCGCTCACGAAAGACCGCGCTGCTCGCCGAACTCTTCCGGGACGCCGACCCGGCGGACGTCCCGATCGTCATCCCGTACCTCGCGGGCCGGCTGCCCCAGGGCCGGCTCGGCATCGGCTGGAAGGTTCTGAACCAGCAGATCCCGCCGGCCACGACCCCGACCCTCACCGTCCGCGAGGTGGACGCCCGGCTGACGGCGATCGGCGCTGTCACCGGCGCCGGCTCACAGGCCGAACGCAGGCGCCTGGTCGGCGCGTTGCTGGCGGCGGCCACCGAGGACGAACAGCGGTATCTGTTCGGCCTGCTCACCGGTGAGGTCCGCCAGGGCGCCCTGGACGCGGTCGCCGTGGAGGGGCTGGCCGGGGCCACCGGGGCGCCCGCAGCCGACGTACGGCGGGCGGTGATGCTCGCCGGCTCGCTGCAGTCCGTGGCACAGGCCCTGCTGGCGGAGGGACCGTCGGCCCTCGAAGGGTTCCGGCTCACCGTCGGGCAGCCCGTCCTGCCGATGCTGGCGCACAGCGCGACCTCCGTCGAGGAGGCCGTGGCGAAACTGGGCGTGTGCGCGGTCGAGGAGAAGCTGGACGGCATCCGCGTACAGGTCCACCGCGACGGCGACGACGTACGCCTCTACACCCGCACCCTGGACGACATCACCGACCGGCTGCCCGAACTCACCTCCGCCGCACGGGAGTTGCGGGGCGAGCGGTTCATCCTGGACGGGGAGGTGATCGCGTTCGACGAAACCGGGCGGCCGCGTTCCTTCCAGGAGACCGCCGGGCGGGTCGGCTCACGACTGGACGTGACGACGGCGGCCCGGCAGGTGCCCGTCTCCCCGGTCTTCTTCGACGCGCTGTCCGTGGACGGCCAGGACCTCCTCGACCTGCCCCTCACCGACCGCCACACCGAACTGGCCCGGCTCGTCCCCGAGCCGATCCGGGTCCGGCGCACCCTGGTGAACGGCCCCGGCGACCTCGCCGAGGCCGAACGATTCCTCGCCGGCACCCTGGAACGCGGCCACGAAGGGGTCGTACTGAAGGCCCTCGACGCCCCCTACAGCGCGGGCCGCCGCGGGGCGTCCTGGCTGAAGGTCAAGCCCGTGCACACCCTCGATCTGGTGGTCCTGGCCGCCGAGTGGGGCCACGGCCGCCGCACCGGCAAGCTCTCCAACCTCCACCTCGGCGCCCGTGCGGCCGACGGCTCCTTCGCGATGCTGGGCAAGACCTTCAAGGGCATGACCGACGCGCTGCTGAGCTGGCAGACCGAGCGGCTCACGGAGCTGGCCGTGCGGGAGCACGGCTGGGGCGTGACCGTACGCCCCGAACTCGTCGTCGAGATCGCCTACGACGGCCTGCAGCGCTCCACCCGCTACCCGGCCGGCGTCACCCTCCGATTCGCCCGCGTGATCCGCTACCGCGAGGACAAGACACCGGCGGAAGCCGATACGGTCGAGACCCTGCTCGCCGCACACCCCGAGGTGACCCGTTGACCACCCCCAAGCGCAGTGCCGGACTGCTGCTCCACCGCCGCACCGAGGACGGCGTCGAGGTCCTGCTCGGCCATATGGGCGGCCCGTTCTTCGCGCACAAGGACGCGGGGGCCTGGAGCGTGCCCAAGGGCGAGTACGAACCGGACGAGCCCGCCTGGGACGCGGCCCGTCGGGAGTTCCAGGAGGAGCTGGGGCTGGCACCGCCCGAGGGGGAGGCCGTACCGCTGGGCGTGGTGCGGCAGGCGAACGGCAAGCTCGTCACGGCCTGGGCCATCGAGGCGGACCTCGACCCGGCGACCGTCGTGCCGGGCACCTTCCGGATGGAGTGGCCGCCGAAATCGGGGCAGATCCAGGAGTTCCCGGAGCTGGACCGCGTGGAGTGGCTCACCGTCGAACGGGCCCGGGCCGTGATCGTCCCGGCCCAGGCGGAGTTTCTCGACCGTCTCCTGGAGCACTCGGCCTGAGGGGTCCGCGTTGCGGCATGCGCCGTCGCGCGGGAAGGTCGAAGGACAGCCCACGCAGGAGGCCAGACATGCCCATCGCCACGGTCAACCCGGCGAACGGCGAGACGCTCAAGACGTACGACGCCCTGGGCGAGGAGGAGATCGAGCGCCGCCTCGCCACCGCCGACACCACCTTCCGTACCTACCGGACCACGTCCCCGGCGGAACGCGCCCGGCTGATGCACAGGGCCGCCGACCTCCTCGACGAGGACACGGAGGACGTCGCCCGGGTGATGACCACGGAGATGGGCAAACCGGTCAAGCAGGCCCGCGCCGAGGCCGCCAAGTGCGCCAAGGCGATGCGCTGGTACGCCGACCACGCCGAGGTGCTGCTCACCGACGTGGAGCCGTCGGACGCGGACGTGAAGGACTCCGGCGCGTCCCGCGTCCTGGTCCGCTACCGGCCGCTCGGCCCGGTGCTCGCCGTGATGCCGTGGAACTTCCCGCTCTGGCAGGTGATCCGCTTCGCCGCGCCCGCGCTGATGGCCGGCAACGTGGGCCTGCTCAAGCACGCCTCCAACGTCCCGCAGACCGCGCTCTACCTGGAGGACCTCTTCCGCCGGGCGGGCTTCCCCGAGGGCTGCTTCCAGACCCTGCTCGTCGGCTCCGGCGCCATCGAGGACATCCTGCGCGACCCGCGCGTGAAGGCGGCCACCCTCACCGGCAGCGAGCCCGCCGGCCGGGCCGTCGCCTCGGTCGCCGGGGACGAGGTCAAGAAGACGGTCCTGGAACTGGGCGGCAGCGACCCGTACGTCGTGCTGCCGTCCGCCGACATCGACCGGGCCGCCCGGGTCGCCGTGACGGCCCGGGTGCAGAACACCGGGCAGTCGTGCATCGCCGCCAAGCGGTTCATCGTGCACACCGACGTGTACGACGCCTTCGCCGAGCGGTTCGTCGAGGCCATGAAGGCGCTCAAGGTCGGCGACCCGCTGGACGAGGACACCGACGTCGGCCCGCTCTCCAGCGAGCGGGGACGCGAGGATCTGGAGGAGCTGGTCGACGAGGCCGTGGAGAGCGGCGCGACCGTCCTGTGCGGCGCCGAACGCCCCGACGGGCCCGGCTGGTTCTACCCGCCCACAGTCCTCGCCGACATCACGCCCGAGATGCGCGTCCACCACGAGGAGACCTTCGGCCCGGTCGCCACGCTGTACCGGGTCGCCGACCTCGACGAAGCGATCGCGATCGCCAACGACACGCCCTTCGGGCTCAGCTCCAACGTGTGGACCCGGGACGCCGCCGAGGTCGACCGCTTCGTCCGGGACCTCGACGCCGGAGCGGTCTACGTCAACGGGATGACCGCCTCCCACCCGGCGTTCCCGTTCGGCGGGGTCAAGCGGTCCGGATACGGACGTGAGCTGTCCGGACACGGAATCCGGGAGTTCTGCAACATCACCACCGTATGGCACGGGGCGTGAGCGTTCCGCGACTACCATCCCCGTTGTGAACCGCGAAGTGACTCTGCCTCTGATCGTCGACGACCGCGGGACCCTGCAGGTGGCCGCGGCCGATGTGAGCAAGCTGCTGCGGACGGTGGGCGGACGATGGCTGCACCTCGTGGAGGCGGGTGAGGAACTCGACGAGGACACGGTGGCGGCGCTGACGATCGAGCTGGCGAAGTTGGCGGACCGGATCGACGTGGCGTGCATCGCCCACAGCAGTGGAGCGGCATCGGGTTGAGAGTCGGCCGTTCCCCGTGCCCCTACAGCGACGCGAGTGTGTGCCAGAACATCGATTCGTAGCTCTGCAGCAGGCGGCCATGACGGACGGCGAGATGGCCGTCGATCCGTCCGGTGTCCAGTCCCGCCTGTACCGCCGCCCTCGCCCTCTCCTCCAGTTCCGGTGACGGTTCGGCGAAGAGGTCGAAGAAGGCGCAGGCTTCGTCGGTGAAGGCGTGGTGATGGCGGAGGGCCTTCGCGATGGTCGCGCAATAGCCGCCCCAGGAAGCGAAGTTGGCGCTCAGGACGAGTACCACGTCGGCCGGGGACTCGCCGAGCGCGAGGCGGGCGACGTACGACGGGTAGGCCTGACAGCCCGGGAGGGGCTCGTACGCGGCCGCCCGCTCCTCGTCCACACCGCACGCCTCCGCGTACGCCACGAGCCGCTCCGCCGCCACCGCCTCCCCTTCCGCGAGCATCTCGAAGAAGGGGGCACTCGCCGGTTCCTCGGTCGCCGACCGCTCGGCCAGATGGCGGAAGGAACGCAGGTCGGCGGCGATGACGACACGCTGTTCCATGGCCAGCGCGGCAAGGGTGTCGAGACCGGCCGCACCGGAGGTGATCAAGGGCAGCAGAGGGTTGGCGTCGGGGGCCGGGGCGAGGGTCGCGGTGGTGCTCTCCAGCAGTCGTACGGCCGTGCGCGTCATCGAGGGCTCCCGTCCGTTCGCGCCTGTGTCGCCGCCGATCGGTGCCCCGCCAGGGGCGCGCGGAACTGCGCGAGCAAACACAACACTCCCGCAGTCCGGATCGCACGGCACCCCACGACGCTACCGAATGGGCATCCCCGACAGGGTCCGGGCGATCACCAGCCGCTGCACCTCGCTCGTACCCTCGAAGATCGTGTAGATGGCCGCGTCCCGGTGCATCCGCTCCACCGGGTACTCCCGGGTGTAGCCGTTGCCACCCAGGATCTGGATGGCCTGCGCCGTGACCTTCTTCGCCGTCTCACTCGCGAAGAGCTTCGACTGGGACCCCTCGGCGGCGGTGAACTGCTTCCCGTTGATCGCCATCCAGGACGCACGCCACACCAGCAGTCGCGCCGCGTCCACGGACGTCCGCATGTCCGCGATCTGGAAGGCGACGCCCTGGTTGTCGATGATGGGCCGCCCGAACTGCTCACGGGTCTTGGCGTAGTCGAGGGCGACCTCGTACGCGGCACGGGCGGTGCCCACGGCCATGGCCCCCACGGCCGGGCGGGACGCCTCGAACGTGGCCATCGCCGCGTTCTTCACCCTCTCACCGCCGGCCTTCGCCCGCTCGCGGGCCCGCGCCAGACGCTCGTCGAGCTTCTCCTTGCCGCCGAGCAGGCAGGAGCCGGGGATCCGCGCGTCCTCCAGGACGACCTCGGCGGTGTGGGAGGCGCGGATGCCGTGCTTCTTGAACTTCTGGCCCTGGGACAGGCCGGGCGTGTTCGGCGGGACGATGAAGGACGCGTGGCCCTTGGAGCCGAGCTCGGGGTCGACCACGGCGACGACGACGTGGACGTTGGCGATGCCGCCGTTGGTCGCCCAGGTCTTCGTGCCGTTGAGGACCCACTCGTCCTTGGCCTCGTCGTACACGGCACGGGTGCGCATCGAGGCGACGTCGGAACCGGCGTCGGGCTCGGAGGAGCAGAACGCGGCGACCTTGACGTCGTTGGCGTCGCCGTACATCTGGGGGATCCAGGTGCCGATCTGCTCCTCGGTACCGTTGGCGAGGACACCCACGGCGGCCAGGCCGGTGCCGACGATGGAGAGGGCGATGCCCGCGTCGCCCCAGAACAGCTCCTCCATCGCCATGGGGATGCCGAGGCCGGTGGGGTCGAAGTACTGCTGGGCGTAGAAGTCGAGGGAGTAGATACCGACCTTGGCGGCCTCCTGGATCACCGGCCAGGGGGTCTCCTCGCGCTCGTCCCACTCGGCTGCCGCGGGGCGGATCACATCGGCGGCGAACCCGTGGAGCCAGTCGCGGACCTCTCGCTGTTCCTCGTTGAGTTCCATCGTGAACTCGGCCATGACGCGCCTCCAGCACTGCACTAAGATGTTACCTACGGTAACTTGAGTCTGTTACCGGTCGGTAGGAAAAGTCAACTCCCGAGCCCGGCTCGGCAACCCGTTCGATCGGGCCGTACCAATCAGTGTTAGTTTGCGCAGGCGTCACCGTCATCAGCATGTGGGGGAGAGACTCATGGACACCACGCAGCGGACCGACCAGGAGCGGTCCGCCGATCGCCGTCGGCGCGAGCTGCTGGAGGCCGCGGACCGAGTCGTGCTCCGCGACGGACCAGGAGCGTCGATGAACGCCATCGCCGCCGAAGCCGGCATCACCAAGCCGATTCTCTATCGCCACTTCGGCGACAAGGGCGGACTCTACGCCGCCCTCGCCCAGCGCCACACCGACGCCCTCCTCGACTCCCTGCGGGCCGCCCTGGACGCCCCGGCGGAGCGCCGCGAACGCGTCGAGGCGACCCTCGACACCTATCTGGCGGCCATCGAGGCCCGTCCCCAGGTGTACCGCTTCCTGATGCACCCCGCCGAGGGCGGCCAGCCCGGCGACCACGGCTTCGACGTCGGCAAGCACTCCGCCCCCCTCCTGCGCCGTATGGGCGAGGAACTCGGCAGGGTCATAGAGGACCGCCTCGACCTCGGCCCCGACAGCCGCCGGCTCGCCCGCGTCTGGGGCCACGGCATCGTAGGCATGATGCACGCGGCGGGAGACTGGTGGCTCGGCGAACGCCCCTGCACGCGGGCAGAGTTGGTCCACTGCCTGGCAGACCTGCTCTGGGGCCGCCTGGCGGCCGCGGGGGACAAGGTGGGCGGCCCGGGGTTCTAGGGCGTGTTTCGGAAGTCCCTTCGTCGCCCGAAGGGCGGCTCTGCGGCGTCCGGTGCGTGCTCTCGGCGCGCCGGACGAAAGGCCTCGTACTGGGCGTACTTGGCCTTTCGTCCGGTGCGGCGGTGGGAGTCCCTCCCGCTCGAGCGGAGCCGAGAGTAAGAAAGCGTGCCGGGCGTCGCAGAGCAGAAGGGACTTCCGAAGCACGCCCTAGCGGGTTCTTTCTCACGGCGGGTGGGGATCGCGCCCCGGAAGGGGCGCGGGGAACCGCGCGAGCGGCCACGACGATCCCGCGGCCGCCACACGGCTCACCGCCCCCACGGCGCCTTCGCGACCTTCCGCATCACCCGGGAGCGACGCCACCCCGAAAGCCGGTCCACATACACCTGGCCCTCGAGGTGATCACACTCATGCTGAAGGCACCGCGCGAAGAACCCGCTCCCCCACACCCGCACCCGATCGCCGTCGACCGTGAACCCCTCCACCACGGCCTCGTCGTACCGCTCCACCCCCGCCTCCAGGCCGGGCAGCGACAGACACCCCTCGGGCCCCCGCAGTATGATCCCCTCCGTCGAGACGAGCCGCGGGTTCACCACGTGGCCGAGATGGCGCACCTCCTCGTCGTCCGGACAGTCGTATACGAACACCCGAAGCCGCCGGCCCACCTGGTTCGCGGCGAGCCCCACACCCCGCGCGTCGTACATCGTCGCGAACATGTCCTCCACAAGCCGCACCAGTTCGGGCCCGAATTCCGTCACCTCTTCACAGGGTGCCTGCAATACGGGGTCCCCGAGCAGTGACATGGGGAGAACGCGCCCTCGGGCGCCGGGAATCGAGCCGCTTCGCATGGCCGCAAGGGTACGTTCAGACCCGATATCGCCGGTCCGGCCGGTGCGACGTCACGTGCGACGGCCGGACGAGATTCGGGCGCGTGAGTGGATCTCGATAGGCTTCGGTCCACACGTTGCCGGGACTGGGCGCGGCGCTGTACGCAAGGAGGATCGAGAACTGATGGCAGGCAACTCGGACCCGCTCACGCCGCGGGCCAAGCTGGCCGTGACGGCGGGCAAGGCGGTCGCGGCGGCATCGCGTGCCGCGGGGCGCGGTAGCGGATCTGTGATCGGCGGCCGGGTGGCACTCAAACTCGACCCCGACCTCCTCGCCCGGCTCGCACAGAGCCTGGACGTCGTCCTGGTCTCGGCCACCAACGGCAAGACCACCACGACCCGGCTGATCGCCGAGGCGCTGCGGGCCGCGGGCCCCGTCGTCTCGAACGCGCTCGGCGCCAACATGCCCGCGGGCATCACCTCGGCCCTCGCCGGGAACTCGGACTCCAAGTTCGCGGTCATCGAGGTCGACGAGAAGTACCTCGCCGGTGTCGCGCGGGACACCGACCCCAAGTGCATCGCACTGCTCAACCTCTCCCGCGACCAGCTCGACCGCGCCGCCGAGACCCGCATGATGGCGGAGGCGTGGCGGGAGGGCCTGGCCGGCACCAAGGCCGTCGTCGTCGCCAACTGCGACGACCCGCTGATCGTGTGGGCAGCCTCGTCGTCCCCGAACGTGATCTGGGTCGCGGTCGGCCAGATGTGGAAAGACGACGCCTGGTCCTGCCCGTCCTGCGGCGGTGTGATGCAGCGGCCCGGCGACGACTGGTTCTGCGGCGAGTGCGGTTTCCGCCGCCCCACGCCGAGCTGGGCCCTCTCCGGTGACCACGTCCTCGACCCGCACGGTTCGGCCTGGCCGATCCATCTCCAGCTGCCGGGCCGCGCCAACAAGGCCAACGCCGCCTCCTCGGCCGCCACCGCCGCCGTCTTCGGTGTACCGCCGCAGGTCGCCCTGGAACGCATGTACCAGGTCCAGGCGGTGGCCGGTCGGTACGACGTGGTGCAGTTCATGGAGCGCGATCTGCGGCTGCTGCTCGCCAAGAACCCGGCGGGCTGGCTGGAGACGTTCTCGCTGATCGACCCGCCGCCCTCGCCGGTGATCCTGTCGGTGAACGCGCGCGGCGCCGACGGCACCGACACGTCCTGGCTGTGGGACGTCGACTACACGCGGCTGACCGGCCACCCGATCTTCGTGCTCGGCGACCGCAAGCTCGACCTGGCGGTGCGGCTGGAGGTCGCGGGCCAGCACTTCCAGGTCTGTGACACCCTCGACCAGGCGGTGCAGATGTGCCCGCCGGGGCGGATCGAGGTCATCGCCAACTACACCGCGTTCCAGGACCTGCGCCGCCGCGTGGGCAACTGAGCGTCCGACCACGAACGACTCTGAGGGGCACTGACTTCATGAGTGACAACAGCCTGCGGATCGTCTGGGTCTACCCGGACCTGCTCAGCACCTACGGCGACCAGGGCAACGTCCTCGTCGTCGAGCGCAGGGCGCGCCAGCGCGGCCTGGACGTGGCCCGGCTGGACGTGCGCAGCGACCAGCCGATCCCCACCTCCGGCGACATCTACCTGATCGGCGGCGGCGAGGACCGGCCGCAGCGGCTGGCCGCCGAGCGGCTGCGCCGCGACCGGCATCTGTACCAGGCGGTGAACAACGGCGCGATCGTCTTCGCGGTCTGCGCCGGCTACCAGATCCTCGGCCACGAGTTCGTCAACGACCTCGGCCAGCGCGAGCCGGGCCTCGGCCTGCTCGACGTGACCACGACCCGCGGCGAGGGCGAGCGGTGCGTCGGCGATGTCCTCGGGGACATCGACCCGCGTCTCGGGCTGCCCCAGCTGACCGGGTTCGAGAACCACCAGGGCGTCACCCACCTCGGCCCCACCGCCCGCGCGCTCGCACAGGTGCGGCTCGGCAAGGGCAACGGCACGGGCGACGGCACGGAGGGCGCGTACAACGACACCGTGTTCGGCACGTACATGCACGGGCCGGTGCTGGCGCGGAACCCGCAGATCGCGGACCTGCTGCTGAAGCTGGCACTGGACGTGAACGCGCTGCCGCCGACCGACGACCGCTGGTTCGAGGCACTGCGGGGCGAGCGCATCTCGGCGGCCCAGCAGCCCGCGTAGGCCGTACGGCAGGAAGCCGAGGCGCCTGAGAAACGGTTCCTCAGTGCCCGTACGAAAGCCCGTCTGACAGCCCCCGCGCTCACGTGTGAAAGCCCGTCTGACCAGGGCTCCGCTCACCTGTGCGGGGCCGTCCAGCAGGCGGACGCCCGCTACGGCCCCGCCCCCTGCCGCCGGTAGGGTGGCGGGGATTCCAGCCGGACAACGTGGTCCGGTCCCCGGCCCACGTGGAGAAGGTATTCGGGCTATGCGCATTGGTGTCCTCACGTCCGGCGGCGACTGCCCCGGGCTGAACGCCGTCATCCGGTCCGTCGTGCACCGTGCCGTCGTCGACCACGGCGACGAGGTCATCGGCTTCCGGGACGGCTGGAAAGGTCTCCTGGACTGCGACTACCTCAAGCTCGACCTGGACGCGGTGGCGGGCATCCTGGCCCGCGGCGGCACGATTCTCGGCTCCTCCCGGGTCCAGCCGTCGCATCTGCGGGACGGGGTGGCGCGGGCGAAGGGCCATGTCGAGGAGCTCGGCCTCGACGCGATCATCCCCATCGGCGGTGAGGGCACGCTCAAGGCGGCCCGGCTGATGTCGGACAACGGCCTGCCGATCGTGGGTGTGCCGAAGACCATCGACAACGACATCGCGGTCACGGACGTCACGTTCGGCTTCGACACGGCCGTGGGGGTCGCCACGGAGGCCCTGGACCGGCTGAAGACCACCGCCGAGTCCCACCAGCGGGTCCTGGTGGTGGAGGTCATGGGCCGCCACACCGGCTGGATCGCGCTGCACTCCGGCATGGCGGCCGGCGCCCACGCCATCGTCGTACCGGAACGCCCCTTCGACATCGACGAGTTGGCCACGAAGGTCGCCGAGCGGTTCTCGGCGGGCAAGCGGTTCGCGATCGTGGTGGCGGCGGAGGGGGCCAAGCCGAAGGCCGGGTCCATGGAGTTCGACGAGGGCGGCAAGGACATCTACGGGCACGAGCGGTTCGCCGGGATCGCTCGGCAGCTCTCCGTCGAACTGGAGACGCGGCTCGGGAAAGAGGCACGGCCGGTGATCCTCGGGCATGTGCAGCGGGGTGGTACGCCGACCGCCTACGACCGGGTGCTGGCGACCCGGTTCGGGTGGCATGCGGTGGAGGCCGTGCACCGGGGTGAGTTCGGGAAGATGACCGCACTTCGGGGGACGGACATCGTGATGGTGCCGCTGGCCGAGGCCGTGGAGACGTTGAAGACGGTGCCGCAGGAGCGGTACGCCGAAGCGGAGTGCGTGCTCTAGCCGGTGGGGCGAGTGCGGGTGGCTGTGGCTGGTCGCGCGGTTCGCCGCACCCCTGAGGTCGGCTGAGGTCGGCTGCCGTGCCTCCGGTCATGATCGTGACCGGGGGCGGTTCTAGTCTGGGGGCGGACAGACAGCACAACCCCCCACGAAGCAGGAGCCGGCGGATGGATCACAGCGGGCACGGTATGGGGCTTTTGCCCTTCACCCTCGGGCGGGGACTCGCGTGGTCGGCCGACCCGTTCTTCCTCGTCGCCTGCCTGGTGGCCCTCGCTCTCTACGGCTGGGGAGTCACGCGGCTCGTACGCCGCGGCGACAAGTGGCCCGTCGGGCGGACCGTCGCATTCGTCGTCGGTGTGCTGCTGGTGCTGCTGGTGACGTGTACCGGGCTGAACGACTACGGCATGGTCATGTTCAGCGTGCACATGGTGCAGCACATGGTGATCAGCATGCTGGCGCCGATCGTGCTGCTGCTGGGGGCGCCGATGACCTTGGCGTTGCGGGCGCTGCCGGTGGCGGGGAAGGGCCGGAAGGGGCCGCGTGAGCTGCTGCTGATGTTCCTGCACAGCTGGTACATGAAGATCGTCACGCATCCGGCGTTCACGATCCCGATGTTCATCGCGAGCCTGTACGGCCTCTACTTCACGCCGATCTTCGACTTCCTGATGGGGTCGACGCCGGGGCACATCGTGATGATGACGCACTTCCTGATGGTCGGGCTGTTCTTCTTCTGGCCGATCATGGGCGTGGATCCGGGGCCGCACCGGCCCGGTTATCTGATGCGGATGCTGGAACTGTTCGCCGGCATGCCGTTCCACGCGTTCTTCGGCATCGCGCTGATGATGGCGTCCGCGCCCATGGTGAAGACGTACGAGAACCCGCCCGCCTCCCTCGGCATCGACGCGCTGGCCGACCAGAACGCGGCCGGCGGCATCGCCTGGGCGTTCAGCGAGATCCCCTCGGTGCTGGTGCTGCTCGCGCTGCTCTTCCAGTGGTACGGCTCCGAGCAGCGGCAGGCCCGGCGCTCGGACCGCGCGGCCGACCGGGACGGCGACAAGGAACTCGAGGCGTACAACGCCTATCTCGCCTCACTCGACGCACGTAGCCGCTGAGCCCCCTTTCTTTTCCGTGCCCTCATTCCCGTGTTTGGCCACACGACCGCACTCCTCTCTTTTTCCCTTGACCGAAAGGCTTTGCCCTTCAGTAGCATGATGCGTGAGCCCCGCGTCCGCTCTGCGGGGTGACGGGGGAAACCGCCGGGGGGAGCGGTCATGACAATTCACGCATGCTTGCGAACATGTTTACGAAAAGCGGGGAAATCCGCTGCCCGGAGGATCGCCGTCCTGCTGGTGGGCACGGTGATCCTGAGCGGGTGCGGTGATTCGGCTCCGTCACTGCTCGCGGTGAAGGCGGTGGCCGCCGGGGTACCGTCCCTCGCCCCCTTCTTCGACGAGGGCGAACAGCTGGGCCGGGACGAGCCCGACCTCACGTCCCTGGAGCCGCACAGCGGTCTGCAGCAGGGCAACACTCCCGGCCTGTACGGGGGCACGCAGAAGCCGAAGGTCTGCGACGTGCGCAAGCTGGAGAAATTCCTCACCGCTCCGGAGAACAAGAAAAAGGCTCAGGAATGGGCCCGGATCGCCGAGGTCGATGTCGACGGAATCGGAAATCATCTCGACGAACTCACACCCGTTCTCCTGCGCCACGACACCCTCGTGAAGAACCACGACTACAAGAAGGGCAGGGCCGTCCCCTTCGACGCGCTGCTGGAATCCGGTATCGCGGTATTGGTCGACGATCAGGGCCTGCCCGCCGTGAAGTGCAGCTGCGGAAATCCGCTGCGCGCGTTCGACGAGAACCCGGACCGCATCGAGGTGGAGTTCACCGGCGACAACCAGGAGTGGGAGGGCTACGACGAGTCCGCGGTGGTCGTCGTCAAGCCCGCGCCCGAGCGGCTCGAGGAGATCAAGCTCGTCGACGTCGAGGACCCGGACCAGGGCATCAGCCGGAAGGTCGGCAGCACGGGCGAGTCCGACACGACGTTCGACACGCGTGCGCGGCAGGCCGTGCCGAAGGTGCGCGGGATGACCTTCGGCGAGGCCAGTGCGGCCCTGGCGGACAAGGGCCTGGCGGTGACGGTCGCCGGGGACGAGATGCCGCCGGGGGACGCGCCGGTGACCGGGTCGAACCCCGGGCCGGGCACCGAGCTGGGGTTCGGCACCGCGGTGGCGCTGCACGTGGACTGGCCGGGCCGGACCGCCGAGGAGAGCACCGAGGAGCGCACCGACGACCCGGGATCCGGGCCGGGGTCCGGCTCGGGCGGCGGGTCGGGCTCGGACTCCGGCTCCACGGGGACGGAGACGGGGACGGGTCCGGGGCCGACCGAGCCCTCGGAGACGGAACGCTCGTCGTCGGGTGGATCGCCGTCGGAGAGCGGATCGACGCCGACGGACCGGAACACGCCCCCCTCGGGCGGGCAGTCCTCCCCCACGGACGGCGGACCGTCGCCCACGGAGTCGACCACTCCCCCGTCGACGGGTGGCACATCACCGGCACCGTCACCGTCCAGGTCCCCCGAGCAGCCGTCACCGGACCCCACTCCCACGTCCACGCCCACCCTTCCGTCGACCCCTCCCAGCCCGTCCAGGTCGACCAGGCCCCCGACGACGCCCGCCCCCGACCCCACCCCACCGGAGGACAGCGGTCCGCCCGGCGACACCCCGACGGCACACGATCCCGATCCGACCGGTGATCCGCCGTCCGACGACCCGGGCGACCCGGGGGCCTCAGGGGATCCGAGCGGTTCGGGGGATCCGGGAGACCCGGGCGATCCCGTCGAGGACCCGGCCCAGCCCGTATGGATCTGAACCCTGGGGAGTGACCGATGCAGTCAGGAGCACCGAAGTCGGGAGTCGGCCGGGTCATCGCCGACCGCTATCTCCTGCTGAACCGGCTGGGCAGCGGCGGCATGGGCCATGTCTGGCTGGCGCACGACCGTCAGCTGGACTGCGAGGTGGCCCTCAAGGAGATCGTGTTCCGCAATCCGGGCGAGGCCGAGCGGGAGCGCACGGCCCGGGTGGCCCGCGCCCGCGCCGAGGCCCGGCACGCCGCCGGGCTGCGGGCCCACCCCAACGTGGTCACCGTGCACGACGTCCTGGAACACGACGAACTGCCATGGATCGTCATGGAGTACGTGCCGGGGGCCCTCGATCTGAAGGCCCTCGTCACCCAGCGGGGCGCCCTCGCGCCCGCCGAGTGCGCCCGCATCGGACTCGCCGTCCTGGACGCGCTGACCGCCGGGCACGAGCGCGGCATCATGCACCGGGACGTCAAGCCGGCCAACATCCTGCTCGCCCCGGACCGCGCCGGATCGCCGTACGCGCGCGTCCTCCTCACCGACTACGGCATCTCCGTCCAGCCCGACACCCAGGAGACCCGGTACACCCGTACGCACGTCCTGGTCGGGACCGCCGGATACCTCGCGCCCGAGCGGGCGCAGGGCGGGCCGCCGACCGCCGCGTCCGACCTGTTCTCGCTGGGCTGCACGCTGTACCACGCCGTCGAGGGGTACGGGCCCTTCGACCGCGCCTCGGAGATCGCCGCGCTGACCGCGGTCGTCCTGGAGGAGCCGCGCCCCATGCTGCGGGCGGGCGCGCTGGAGCCGGTGCTGGCCGCCATGCTCGCCAAGGATCCCGTGCGCCGGATCGCGGCCGCCGAGACCGAGGCGGTGCTGTCCGCGATCGTCACCCCCCAGGCCCATCCCCGCGCCGAGCCCGACCTCGGCTCTCAGCCGCAGTGGGCGAGCGAGCCCACGCACACGGCGGAGCCGGAGATCCCCGTCGTCCCCCGGGTCGCGCACGAGACGCCGTGGTACGCCCCCTCGGGCGGGCACGGCGGACACGGCGGGCAGGACGTCTGGTCCCCGGCGGAGCACCGGTCGGCCGGCGGACAGGGCTTCGCCCCTCCCCCGCGGACCACCGGTGCCGGCGCCGGCACCGGCGGACGCCCCCGTCGGCACCGCGGCCGGGCCCTCCTCGCGGGCATGGCCACCACCCTGGGACTGGCCCTGGTGGTCGGTGGGACCTGGTACGCCATGGAGAACCTGAAGGACCTCCCGGGCGGACTGGGCGGCAGCGGAGACACCCGGAGCGCGGAGCTGCCGTACGGGACGACCGTGGGGCTGGTGGAGCCGCTGAAGGACGGCGACTGCGTGGACGTCACCTGGACCGACACTCCCTTCACGGACGCCGCCCGGTTGCGGGTCGTGCCCGCGTGCGCGGGGCGCACGATGGACGGCCAGGTGATGGCCTCCTACGAGGCGTCGTCCGCCGAGGACGCCCGGACGGGCGGGGCCGCCCAGTGCGAGCAGCTGACGGTGGAGGCCCGCGAGAGGCTCGTGGACGTCCGTACCTACGCCGTCCTCCCGACCGACGACGGCTTCGACGCCGCGGGCCATCGGGTCGCCTGTCTGCTCCTGGGCGAGCGCAGGCCGGTGTACGGGCCGATCGGCGAGCACCGGACGGTGGGTGAGACGGTGCTCGTCGACGTGGCCACCCTGCAGAAGCAGGACTGCCTCGATCCGATCTCCGACAACAGGATCCGGCTGGTCTCCTGCCAGTCCCGGCACCGGCAGAAGGTGCTCGGCTTCTACGAGATGAGCCCCGGGACCACGTACGAAGAGGCTCAGGACCAGGCGCTCGCCGTCTGCCGGGACAACCTGCCGCCGCAGCAGTACGGCTATGAGCCCGGTGTCACCGGTTCCGGTTTCTGGATCAGCGAGGACGGCTGGAAAAAGGGAGCACATTACGTCGTCTGCACTGTCATTTCCGGTAGTGGGGGCACCATGGAGGGAGAAGAAGCCTGAGAAGGGGTGTTGCGATGCCCGGTTCGACGAAGGCCATGGGGGTGCTCACCGTCGGTGGGCTGGTCGTGGTGACGGCCTACTCGGTGGCGCTCGGCAGCAACGGCTGGCTGTGGTTCGGATGGGTCGTGCTGGGCCTGCTGACGCTGGGGATGGTGGCGTCGCGCACCTGAGGCTCACGCCCTGCGCCCCTCAGGCGCGGGGTATTCCCCCGTCCGGGTGTACGCCCGGCTGGTATTTGGGCAGCCGGGCGGTGATCTTCATGCCCGCGCCGACCGCGGTCTCGATGACGAGGCCGTGGTCGTCGCCGTACACCTGGCGCAGCCGCTCGTCGACGTTGCTGAGGCCGATGCCGCCCGAGGGGCTGCTCTCGCCGGCGAGGATGCGGCGAAGCACCTCGGGTTCCATGCCGACGCCGTCGTCCTCGATGACGACGAGCGCCTCGGCGCCCGCGTCCTGCGCGGTGATGCTGATGTGGCTCTTGCCCGCGGCAGCCACTGTCCTGCCTTCGAGGCCGTGCTTCACCGCGTTCTCGACCAGCGGCTGGAGGCAGAGGAACGGCAGGGTGACCGGCAGGACCTCCGGGGCTATCTGGAGCGTGACCGAGAGCCGGTCGCCGAAGCGGGCCCGGACCAGCGCCAGGTAGTGGTCGATGGCGTGGAGTTCGTCGGCGAGGGTCGTGAAGTCTCCGTGTCTGCGGAACGAGTAGCGGGTGAAGTCGGCGAATTCCAGGAGGAGTTCGCGGGCGCGCTCGGGGTCGGTACGGACGAACGAGGCGATCACCGCGAGCGAGTTGAAGATGAAGTGCGGGGAGATCTGGGCGCGCAGGGCCTTGATCTCTGCCTCTATCAGCCGGGTGCGGGACTGGTCGAGATCGGCCAGCTCGAGCTGGACGGAGACCCAGCGGGCGACCTCCCCGGCCGCTCGTACGAGGACGGCGGACTCGCGGGGCGCGCAGGCGACGAGCGCTCCGTGGACGCGGTCGTCGACCGTGAGGGGGGCGACGACCGCCCAGCGGACCGGGCAGTCGAGGATGTCGCAGGTCAACCGGAAGGCCTCGCCCCGGCCGGTCTCCAGGGGGCCCGCCAGCCGTCCCATGATCTCGGCGCGGTGGTGCTCCGCCACGCCCTCCCAGGCGAGGACCGACTCGTGGTCGGTGAGGCACAGCGCGTCGGTGCCCAGCAGGGTGCGCAGCCGCTTGGCGGATCTGCGGGCGGTCTCCTCGGTGAGGCCGGCGCGCAGCGGGGGCGCGGCGAGGGTGGCGGTGTGCAGGGTCTGGAAGGTGGCGTGCTCGACGGGCGTGCCGAGTCCGCCGAGGCTGTTGCGGGGCCGGGCCGTGCGGCGGCCGAGCCAGAACCCGGCCGCGAGCAGCGGGAGCACGGCCACGCAGAACCCGGCGAGGAACCCGGTCACTTCACCGCTCATCGTTCACCTCCTGCAATGGGTACACCGCTCACCGCTCGTGGGTTCCCTTCCGCCGGTCCTCGCGTCGCCCTGGTCCGCGCAGCCCTCGTCCGGCGCCCTCGTCCGCGCAGCCCTCGTCCGGCGCCCTCGTCCGCGCAGCCCTCGTCCGGCGCCCTGGTCCGGTCGGTCCTCGTCCGGTCGGTCCTCGTCCGGTCGGTCCTCGTCCGGCGCCCCGGTCGGATCGGCCCCCGTCCTCATCGCCGCCACAGTTCGATCTCCTTGGTCGCCGCGCGCGCCCGGCCGCCGACCAGTTCCTCCGGCAGATGGAAGCGGGCCAGGATCGCCGGTGTCTCGGGCGGGACCCTGCCAGGGGTGGCCAGGGACACCAGGACCATCGTGAGGAAGCCGAGCGGTACGGACCAGAGGGCGGGCCAGGCCAGCAGGGCGTGCAGGGTGCCGGTGCCGGGGTATCCGGCCATGGTCGCGGCGACCGCGAGGAGGGCCGCGCCGCCGCCGACGAGCATGCCTGCGGCGGCGCCCGGCGGGGTGAGGCGCCGCCACCAGATGCCGAGGACGAGCAGCGGGCAGAAGGAGGAGGCGGACACGGCGAAGGCGAGGCCGACCGCGTCGGCGACGGGCAGCCCGCCGACCAGGCCGCTCGCCGCGAGCGGTACCGCCATGGCGAGGACCGTGCCGAGCCGGAAGTGCCGTACGCCGCGCGTGGGCAGGACGTCCTGGGTGAGCACGCCCGCGACCGCCACGGTCAGCCCGGAGGCGGTGGACAGGAACGCCGCGAAGGCACCGCCCGCGACCAGCGCGCCGAGCAGGTCGCCACCGAGACCGCCGATCATGCGGTCCGGAAGGAGGAGGACGGCCGCGTCGGCGTCGCCGGTGAGGGTGAGGTCGGGGGCGTAGAGCCTGCCGAGCGCCCCGTAGAGCGGCGGCAGGAGGTAGAAGAAGCCGATCATGCCGAGGACGACGACCGTGGTGCGGCGGGCGGCGACGCCGTGCGGGCTGGTGTAGAAGCGGACGACGACGTGGGGCAGGCCCATGGTGCCGAGGAAGGTGGCGAGGATCAGCCCGTAGGTGGCGTACAGGGGGCGTTCCTCGCGGCCCGCGGCGAGGGAGGTGGACATGCCGCCGTTGGTGCCGCGGTCGGCGACGGGGACGGTGTCGCCCTTGGCGAAGGTCAGGCGGGTGCCCCGGTCGATGCGGTGGGTGCCGGCGGGCAGGTCGACGCGCCGGTCGTCGAGGCGGCGGCCGTCGATCGTGCCGGAGGCGGTGACCGTCAGCGGGCCGGTGAGCTTCAGGTCGAGGGTCTCGTCGACGCGGACGACGCGCTGTTCGCGGAACTCGGCGGGCTCGTCGAAGGCGTGGCGCGGGGCGCCGTCGCCCTGCCAGGCGAGGACGAGGAAGAGGGCGGGGACGAGGAGGGCGGTGAGCTTGAGCCAGTACTGGAAGGCCTGGACGAAGGTGATGCTGCGCATGCCGCCGGCGGCGACCGTGGCGGAGACGACGACGGCGACGATGACGCCGCCGAGCCACTCAGGGGCGTCGGTGAGCACGTTCAACGTCAGTCCGGCGCCCTGGAGTTGGGGCAGGAGGTAGAGCCAGCCGACGCCGACGACGAAGGCCCCCGCGAGCCGTCGTACGGTCTTGGAGGCGAGCCGGGCCTCGGCGAAGTCCGGCAGGGTGTAGGCGCCGGAGCGGCGCAGCGGGGCGGCGACGAACAGCAGGAGGACGAGGTAGCCGGCGGTGTAGCCGACCGGGTACCAGAGCATGTCGGGGCCCTGGACGAGGACGAGGCCGGCGATGCCGAGGAAGGAGGCGGCGGAGAGGTATTCGCCGCTGATCGCGGCCGCGTTGAGGCGGGGGCCGACGGTGCGGGAGGCGACGTAGAAGTCGGAGGTGGTCCGGGAGATGCGCAGGCCGAAGGCGCCGACGAAGACCGTCGCCACGACGACCAGGGCGACCGCGGGGACGGCGTAGTTCTCGTTCATGCCTTGCTACCGGTCTTCTCGTTCACGGGTTCGTGGCTTCCGTCGCCTCAGCGGTCCTCGACGAGCCGGACGAGGTCCTGCTCGTTGCGTTCGGCGCGGCGTACGTGCCAGTACGCGAGGAGGACCAGGGGCGGGTAGATGCCGAAGCCGAGCAGGGCCCACTCCAGGCCGGCGCCGTCCGGTATCGCGGCGAAGACCAGGGGCAGCGGGGCGACCAGCAGGACCAGGACCGCGAACACGGCGAGGGCGGCGCGGAGTTGGCTGCGCATGAGGGAGCTGACGTAGGTGTGCCCGAGGGTGGTCTGTTCGTCGATCTCGGTGCGGGGGCGGTGGTGTCCCGAGGTGCGCCGGGTGCGGCGGGGCACTCCGGTGACGACGACGCGGCGTTCGGTGGGGTCGTTCGGCATGGCGGCTCCTCAGCCCGTGGTCCGGCGCATCAGCAGATCGCGCAGCTCGCGTGCGTGACGGCGGCTGACCTGGAGTTCCACGGAGCCGACGAGGACGCTGACCGTGCCCGCGTCCAGGCGGAGTTCGCCGACGTGGCGCAGGGCGACGAGATGGCGGCGGTGGATGCGGACGAACCCGCGTGCGCGCCAGCGCTCCTCGAGGGTGGACAGGGTGATGCGGACGAGGTGGCTGCCCTGGGGGGTGTGCAGTCGGGCGTAGTCGCCCTGGGCCTCGACGTGGGTGATGTCGTCGACGGCGACGAAGCGGGTCACCCCGCCGAGCTCGACGGGTATCTGGTCGGGGTCGGGTTCGTGGACGGGTATCGGCGGGGCCGAGGCCGTGGTCGCCTCGCGGAGCTGGGCGGCCCGGCGTATCGCCTCGGCGAGACGTTCCCGGCGGACGGGCTTGAGGACGTAGTCGACGGCCTTGAGGTCGAAGGCCTGGACGGCGAAGCCCTCGTGCGCGGTGACGAAGACGACCAGCGGGGGCCGGGCGAAGCCGGTGAGGAGGCGCGCGAGGTCGAGGCCGTCGAGTCCGGCCATCTGGATGTCGAGGAAGACGACGTCGATCGCCTCGGGTCCGTCCGGCCCGGACTCCAGGGCGCGGTTGATCCGCCGCAGCGCCTCGGTGGCGTCGCTCGCTCCCTCGGCGCTGCCGACCCGTGGATCGGCGTTCAGCAGGTACAGCAGCTCCTCCAGGGAGGGTTTCTCGTCATCGACGGCGAGCGCGCGCAGCATGAACGTGGAGTGTAGGAGTAATTCGCACGCCTGCACACGGGCGCGCGCCGGAGGCCCTCGCGTAGCGGGTCGCGGAGGCCTCCCGCTGGATACAGTGCCCGCATGAGCAGCAAGTCCGCGGCGTTCGACGAGCTCGACCGCAAGATCATCACGGCGTTGATGGCGAACGCGAGGACCAGCTTCGCCGAGATCGGTTCGGCCGTCGGCCTTTCGGCCACCGCGGTCAAGCGGCGGGTGGACCGGCTGCGCGAGACCGGGGTGATCACCGGGTTCACGGCCACGGTTCAGCCGGCGGCGCTCGGCTGGCGCACGGAGGCGTACGTGGAGGTGTACTGCGAGGGCGCGGCGCCGCCCCGGCGGCTCGCGGAGGTGGTGCGCAACTACCCGGAGATCACCGCGGCGATGACGGTGACCGGCGGAGCGGACGCACTGCTCCACGTACGGGCCATCGATGTGGAGCACTTCGAGGAGGTGCTGGAGCGGATCCGCGCGGAGCCGTTCATCCGGAAGACGATCAGTTACATGGTGCTGTCGCACCTGCTGCCGGAGGCTCCGGAGGCGGGCGCGACACAGGACGCAGCGAACGTGCGCTGAGCCCGCCGAATACGCAGCATTACTGCGCGGACACGCAACGTTCGCTGCTTGTCGTGCGCCTGTCCCGATTCCTACCGTGGTGTCATCCCAGCCGACACCGCAGGAAGCGGAGAGACCCTCTGTGCCCGACAGCCGTGTGCCGCGCCTTCGGCGCTTTCTCGTCTGCGAACCCAGACACTTCGCCGTGCAGTACTCGATCAATCCCTGGATGCATCCGGACACCCCCGTGGACGTCGATCTCGCCCAGGATCAGTGGCAGGAGCTGATCCTCGCCTACCGGACCCATGGCCACACCGTGGACAGCGTGGAGCCGGTGGCGGCGCTGCCCGACATGGTGTTCGCGGCCAACTGCGCGCTCGTTCTCGGCGGCCGTGTCCTCGGCTCGCTGTTCCACGCGCCCGAGCGGCGTCCCGAGTCCACCGCGTACGACGCCTGGTTCAAGAGCGCCGGGTACGACGTGCTGCGCTCCGAGTCGGTGTGCGAGGGAGAGGGCGACCTGGTACCGACCGGCCGCTATCTGCTCGCCGGGACCGGCTTCCGCACCACCCGTGAGGCCCATCGCCAGGCGCAGGAGTTCTTCGGCGTCCCCGTGATCAGCCTCCAGCTGGTGGACCCGCGCTTCTACCATCTGGACACCGCCCTGTTCGTCCTCGACGACGGCGGTGACGGCTCCGCGGGCAACATCGCGTACTACCCGGAGGCGTTCTCGCCCGGCAGCCGCGCGGTCCTCGCCCGCCTCTACCCGGACGCGGTGATCGCCACCCGCGAGGACGCCATGGCGTTCGGCCTGAACTCGGTGTCCGACGGCCGTCATGTGTTCATCTCGCCCCGCGCCAAGGAACTCGCCGACCAGCTCGCCCGGCAGGGCTACGTTCCCGTCCCCGTCGACCTGTCGGAGTTCCAGAAGGCCGGCGGCGGCATCAAGTGCGTCACCCAGGAGATCCGCCCGTGACCCAGGAGACCCGCCGCCCGGTTCGGGCGATCCGCCCCGTGACCCTGGAGGTCCGCTCATGACCGCTCCCGCCCCCACGCGTTCGTCGGCCGACCTCATCCGCGCCGAGGAGCCCGTCCTCGCGCACAACTACCACCCGCTGCCCGTGGTCGTCGCCCGGGCCGAGGGCACCTGGGTCGAGGACGTCGAGGGCCGCCGCTATCTGGACATGCTGGCCGGCTACTCCGCCCTCAACTTCGGCCACCGCCACCCGGCGCTGATCGAGGCCGCGCACCGCCAGCTCGACACGCTCACCCTCACCTCGCGGGCCTTCCACAACGACCGGCTCGCCGAGTTCGCCGAGTCCCTGGCCGAGCTGACCGGCCTGGACATGGTGCTGCCGATGAACACCGGCGCCGAGGCAGTGGAGAGCGCGATCAAGGTGGCCCGCAAGTGGGCGTACGAGGTGAAGGGCGTCCCCGCCGACCAGGCCACGATCGTGGTCGCCGCCGACAACTTCCACGGCCGTACGACGACGATCGTCAGCTTCTCCACGGACCCGGTGGCCCGCGACGGGTTCGGCCCGTTCACGCCCGGCTTCCGTGTGGTCCCGTACAACGACCTCGCCGCGCTGGAGGCGGCGATCGACGAGACGACGGCCGCGGTGCTGATCGAGCCCATCCAGGGCGAGGCGGGCGTGCTCATCCCGGACGACGGCTATCTGCGCGGGGTCCGCGAGCTGACCCGCCGCACCGGCTGCCTCTTCGTCGCGGACGAGATCCAGTCCGGTCTCGGCCGCACCGGCCGGACGCTCGCCGTCGAGCACGAGGACGTCCTGCCCGACGCCGTACTGCTCGGCAAGGCACTCGGCGGCGGCATCGTGCCGGTGTCGGCGGTGGTGGCCCGCCGGGAGGTGCTGTCGGTCCTGCGTCCCGGCGAGCACGGCTCGACCTTCGGCGGCAACCCCCTCGCGGCGGCGGTCGGTTCGGCGGTGGTCGAGCTGCTGCGGACGGGAGAGTTCCAGCAGCGGGCCACCGAGCTGGGCGGGCTCCTGCGGGACGGGCTCACGGAACTGGTCGGCCGGGGCGTGGTCGGCTTCCGGGCACGCGGACTGTGGGCGGGCGTCGACGTCGACCCCGCGATCGGCACGGGCCGCGAGATCAGCCACCGCCTCATGGCCGAGGGAATCCTGGTCAAGGACACCCACGGCTCGACCATCCGCCTGGCCCCGCCATTGACGATCACGGCCACGGAACTCCGGTCGGCGCTGGGGACGTTGGGGGAGGTTCTGAAGCAGGGTTGAAGCCCGACACCGCGCCCCGAAAGGGGCGCGGGGAACGGCGCGAGCAACCACGACCAACCCGCAGACAACGCACCGCACCGGGAGCGGGGTCGGAGGGGCAGCCGGCTCTGGAGATGAATACGAGCTGACCCGAGACGATGTCCGCGCTCAGGTATGCCCGCTCACGGCCGGGGCACAGCGGGCGGCCAAGCCTGAGATCGCGACGCTCCACACACCGATGCTCGCCTCTTGGTCTGCCGGCGGTGAACGGGTGCGCCTACAGTCCGAGCAGTTCGGCCACGTGGCGCATCTGGAAGTCGAAGTAGGTGTTCCGTGCCTCGATGACCTCGGGGAATTGACCGAACACCTCGAAGCTGACGGCGCCGAACAGGTGGGTACGGCCCAGGAAGCCGAGGGCCAGCAGGGGTTCGGGCAGGTCGGGGAGGTGATCCTGCCGGATGCGGGTGAAGTCGGCGCGCACGTCGTCCGGAAGTGCGATCGGGCCCGCATCGGGCAGTGCGCCGTCGCGGAAGCCGTCGATGAGGATCTGCAGGAGCGCCCGCGGGGTGCGGGTGGCCGCGGGGAGGGTGTCCGGCGGGGCGGTGTAGCCGGGGACCGGGCTGCCGAAGATCAGCGCGTACTCGGCACGGTTGGCCAGGGCCCAGTTCCGCACGCCGTGGCAGATACCCAGCCAGCGGCCGCGCAGGTCCGCGCGGTCGGCGACGGCCGCGTCCCCGGCTTCGGCCGCGTCCCCGAGAGCGTTGTAGGCGTCGATGATCAGCGCGGTCAGCAGGTCGTCACGGCTGGCGAAGTAGCGGTACAGCGCCGAGGGCACCAGCTCCATCTCCCGGGCAACCGCGCGCAACGAAAGGTTCGCGCCGCCTGCTTCGAGCTGGCGGCGGGCCGCGGCCTTGATCTCTTCACTCATCTCGGCCCGCAGGCGGGCCCGTATCGATGTGGCTGACATACCAGGCAGTGTGACACACGTCGAGAACGGCCGCACCGATGCGAGAACACCCGTTCTTGATAGCAGTCCCTCCCTGGTGAACAGTTGCTCTCACATGAGAACGCCCGCTCTCCAAGAAACGGAACGAGGTGCCCACATGGCCCTGCATGTGATCGCCGGCGCCAGTGCCAGCGGCGTGGCCACGGCGAAACTGCTGGCCGAGCGCGGCGAACAGGTCCGGCTCGTGTCCCGCCGAGGCACCGGCCCCGAGCACGCCGGCATCGAGCAAGTGGCCGCGGACGCCACCGACGCCGAGCGCCTCACCGCGCTCACCGCGGGGGCGGTGGCGCTCTACAGCTGCGCGAACCCCGCATACGACCGCTGGCTGACCGACTGGCCGCCGCTGGCGTCCTCGCTGCTCACCGCCGCCGAGCGCACCGGTGCCGTCCTCGCCTCGATGGCGCCCCTGTACGGCTACGGGCCGGTAACCGGGCCGATGACGGAGCGCACGCCGCTCGTCGGGCCCGGTGCGCACCCCAAGCTGCGGCTGCGGGCCCAGATGTGGCGCGACGCCCTGGCCGCCCACGATGCCGGGCGGATCCGCGTCACCGAGGTGCGCGCCAGCGACCTGGTACAGGGCACCGGGGGCTTCAGCCTGTCCGTGGCCAAGCCCTTGCTCGCCGGCAAGCGCGCCGTCGCGGCCACGCCGCTGGACCAGCCGCACACCTTCACTTCGGTCAACGACGTGGCCGCCGCGCTGGTGGCCGTGGCGGCCGACGAACGAGCCTGGGGCAAGCCCTGGCATGTCCCCTCGAACGATCCTGTGACGCTGCGTCAACTGGCCCACCGGTTCGTCGAAGTCACCGGCTCGGGGGCGCCGAAGCTCACGACGATGCCCTATCCGGTGCTGTGGGCCGCCGGGGTGGCCGTGTCGATCGTGCGCGAGTTGCGGATCACCCACTACCAGTGGGACCGGCCGTTCGTCATGGACTCCACGGCCGCCACCCGCGTTTTCGGCCTCAAGCCCGAGCCTCTGGACGACGCCCTGCGCGATGCGGCTCGGCTCCTGCGTGCGTGAGTTCCTCGGAGCCGGATCTCCTGACGGACGGACGGCGCCGATGACCAGCAAGTCTCCCTCTCAGGACGGGAAGATCCGCAACCTCGTCTCCACTCGGCTGCTGCTCGGGCCCGCCGCGCAGCAGCCCCACCCCAACACGCTCGACATTCAGGAGGATCCCGTGAGCAACAAGTGGACCGAACACAGTGTCCCCCGCCAGGACAACCGGGTGGCCGTCGTCACCGGCGCCAACACCGGCCTCGGCTTCGAAACCGCACGCGTCCTCGCCGAACGCGGAGCGACCGTGGTGCTCGCCGTGCGTGACGTCGAGAAGGGCAAACAGGCCGCTACCCGTATCGCTGAGCAAGTACCCGGTGCCGACCTCGCCGTCCAGCGGCTGGATCTGACCTCACTGGAGTCCGTCCGCACCGCGGCGGCCGAGCTGCATGCCACACACCCGAAGATCGACCTGCTCGTCAACAACGCCGGCGTCATGTACCCGCCCAGGCAGTCCACGCGCGACGGGTTCGAGCTGCAGTTCGGCGTCAATCACCTCGGGCACTTCGCGCTCACCGGTCTCCTGTTGGATCAGCTGCTGCCCGTGCCCGGCTCCCGCGTGGTCACGGTCGCCAGCGTCGCCCACCGCGTCCGGGCGGACATCCACTTCGACGACCTGCAGTGGGAACGCTCCTACAATCGGATCGCGGCCTACGGACAGTCCAAACTCGCCAACCTCATGTTCGCCTACGAGCTGCAACGCCGCCTCGCCTCGCAGGGCACGACCATCTCCGTTGCCGCCCACCCGGGCATGGCCGATACCGATCTCTCCCGCTACGTGCCCGCCCCGGTGCGCCTGATAACTCCCGTGATCGGGCCCCTGATCACTCAGAAAGCGTCCATGGGTGCGCTGCCGACCCTGCGGGCCGCCACCGATCCCGAGGTCCTCGGGGGCCAGTACTACGGCCCCGCCGGCCGACGGGAGATCAAGGGGCATCCCCGCGCAGTCGCGTCCAGCGACCTCTCCCACGACGAAACCGTCCAGCGACGCCTCTGGGACGTGTCCGAAGAGCTCACCGGAGTGAAGTTCCCCATCTGACCATCGGCTGTCCGTGGTCTCGGGAAGCCGGCCAATGTCTGACGCCACTCCCGCCACTCCCGCCACCACCCCGCTGAGCGGGTGGACTCGGCAGGAGCCGATTGACCCGGGACCGCCTTGAGCGGAGACGGTCCCGACGCGCCGAATCCGTGGGGACGGGATCGGCGCGAGGTCCCGGGTCCGGCGGTGGACCTTCCCCCCAGTCCGCCGCCGGACCCGAGGACGCCACCGCGCTCGGGATGCCGGCCGGCCCCCGGGTCGCCGGGGGCGAAACCCCGTGCTCAGGACGGCAGCCGGTCGAAGCGGAACGGCGTGAGGACGTCGGGCCGCCGCCCGGTGACGACGTACTCGGCAAGCCGGTGCCCGGTCACCGGCCCCAGTGTGACCCCCAGCATCCCGTGCCCGGTCGCCGCGTACGCGTTCTCGTGGCCGGGGACCCGGTCGACGACGGGAAGGCCGTCCGGAAGGAAGGGCCGCCCGCCCACCCACGGATCGCGGATGAGGCCGACCAGGTCGTCCGGATCGTCGAACCACCGGCCCAGATAATGACGGCTGGCCAGGGCGACCGCGACGACCCGGCGCCAGTCGAGGCGGTTGTTGTTGCCGCTCAACTCCATCGTGCCGCCGATCCGCGTGGTGCCCCCGATCGGTGAGGCGACAGCCCGCCGTTCGCCGAAGTACAGCGTGTGGCGCGGCGCCGGATCCAGGTCCACCGAGAAGCTGTAACCCTTGCCCGCCTGGAGGGGCAGCGGACTCCCCAGGGCGCGCAGCAGACCGGGCGAACGCATCCCGGCCGCGACCACGACCGCCGAACAGGGGATCTCGCCCTGCGCGGTGCGCAGCGCGGTGACCCGACCGCCGCCGGACCGGAATCCGGTGGCCTCCGCGTTCTCGTGGACCTTCACACCGGCCGCGGCGAGCGCCTCCCCGAGCGCGCGGGCGAAGGCCTCCGGATCGACCACCCCCTCCCCCTCCACGAGGTACGCCGCGCGCACCCCGGATGACAGCGCGTCGTCCAGCAGACGGGCGTCGGCGCCCGTGGTGACGTCGTCGGGCAGCGGGTAGCGGCCGTCCGCCATCTCCCGCTGGACCGCGAGGTGATGGCGGGCCTCGGCCGGCGACAGGAAGGCGTGCACCATGCCGGGTCGGGTGAGCGTCGTGTCGACGCCCGCCTCGCGCAGCCCGTCGAACAGGTCGAAGGTGGTGTGGTTCAGCTCGGCGATCGCCGCGTAGCCGCGCCGGAACGCGGCCGGGGTGCTGCTGCGCCAGAACCGCCACAGCCACCGTACGAACGCCGGGTCCGGCAGCGGCCGTAGGTACAGGGGCGAGTCGGGGCGGCCGAGGGAGCGCAGGGCGTAGCGCAGGACGCCCGGCGCCGGCACCGGAGTCGAGTGGCTGAGGCAGACCCAGCCCGCGTTGCCCCGGGACACCCCGGAACCCAGACCGCGCCGCTCGACGATCTCCACCGGCACCCCGGCCGCGGCCAGGTAGTACGCCGTGCACAGCCCCACCACGCCACCGCCGACGACCACGACCGGGCTCCCCGGAGCGAGCGCACGGGTCATGACGCCGTCCCGTACGACGCGAGGAACTCCCGGGTGCGGGCGCGGGCCGGACGGTCGAGGACCGCCTCGGGCGGGCCCTCCTCCACGATCCGGCCGCCGTCGACGAAGACGACGTGGTCGGAGACCTCGCGGGCGAAGGGCAGTTCATGGGTGACCAGGAGCATGGTCATGCCGTCGGCGGCGAGTTCCCGCATCACGCTCAGTACCTCCCGGGTCGCCTCCGGGTCGAGGGAGGAGGTGGGTTCGTCGAAGAGGAGCACTTCCGGGGTGAGGGCGAGGGCCCGTGCGATGGCGACGCGCTGCTGTTCGCCGCCGGAGAGCTGGTCTGGCAGGGCGAGGGCGCGGTGGGCGACCTTGACCCGGCGCAGCAGGGCGACGGCCCGCTCCAGCGCCGGCTGCTCGGGGACGCCCGCCTTGCGCTGGGCGAGGACGACGTTCTCGACGGCCGTGAGATGCGGGAAGAGGTTGAACCGCTGGAAGACCATGCCGACCGTGCGGCGCAGCCGGGCCAGGTCGCGGCAGACGGTACGGCCGCCCTGGTGCACCACCTCCCCGACGACCTCGACGGTGCCCCGGTCCGGGCGTTCCAGCAGGTTGACGCAGCGCATCAGCGTGGTCTTCCCGCCGCCGCTCTGCCCGATGACGCTGACGATGCGGCCCCGGGGGACCTCCAGGTGGACGTCGTCGAGGACCAGACGGCCGTCGAAGGACTTGCTCAGGCCTTCGATGCGTACGACCGCCTCCTGGGCCGGCGCCGGAGTGGTGGCCCCGGTCGTCGTCGAGGTGACCGAGTCGGTCATGCCGTCGCCTCCTTCGTGCCGGTGTTCGGGCCGGCGTTCGTGCCGGTGTTCGGGCCGGCGTTCGTGCCGGTGTTCGGGCCCGCGTTCGTGCCGGTGTTCGGGCCCGCGTCCACGCCGGTGTTCGTGATCACGTCACCGCCGAGCAGGGCGCGGGCCGCGCGCAGCCGCCGCCGTCGCCACGGGGAGAGGGGGACCCCCGCCCGTACCTTCCGTTCCACGAGCAGGAGGAGCTGGGAGAGGGGGTAGCAGAGGGCGAAGTAGACGGCCGAGACGACGAGGTACACCTCCAGGGCGCGGAAGGTGGCCGAGGTGATGAGCCGGCCCTCGGACATCAGCTCGGCGGCGGAGACGGTGACGAGCAGCGAGGTGGACTTCAGCAGGTCGACCAGCATGGTGTTGGTGCCGGGCAGTGCCTGCCGTACGGCCTGGGGAAGGATGATGTGGCCGAAGATGCCCGCCCTGCCCAGTCCCAGCGCCTCCCCGGCCTCCGTCTGCCCGGCGTGCACCCCGCTGATCGCGGACCGGAAGATCTCGGACAGATAGGCGGCGTAGAAGACGACGAGGCTGAGGCAGCCGGCCGTGAACACGTCCAGCCGGAGTCCGGCGGAGGCCAGGCCGAAGTAGGTCAGGAAGATGATGGCGAGCAGCGGGACGTTCTTGAAGACCTCGGTGTAGACGGCGGCCAGGGCACGCGCCGGCCAGGCCCTGCTCAGCCGGAGCAGGGCGACCGCCAGGCCGAGCAGTACGGCTCCGGCGAAGCTCACCGCCGTGTAGGAGAGGGTGCGCCCGAGTGCGTCGAGCAGGTCGGGCCGGTAGTCGGACCAGGGGACTTCGAAGAAACCTGCGAGATCGGACATGTCGTCCCTCACTGCGCGATGGACGGCGGGGTCCAGTCCTGGGGCCGGTCCACGCCCCGGCGCGCGGTGGCGACGTCGGCGGCCGGCTTCAGGAACTGCTCGGGGTCTCCGCCCCACTTCTCGACGAGCTTCTTCAGTTCGCCGTCGCCGTACATGGCGTCGATCTCCGCGGAGATCGCCTTCTCCAGCGCGGTGGCCTTCTTGGGCAGGTAGAAGCCGGTCTGGTAGGGCTGGAAGTACTGGTAGGCGGGTTCGGCCTTCACCTGTGCGGCGGTCGGCGGCGTCATGTACCGGGTGTCGATCTTCAGGTCGGGCCGTTCCTTCTGCGCCGCGATGATGAGCAGCGGGTCGAGGAACCCGACGTCGATCCGGCCCGCGCCGAGGTCGTCGAAGACTCCGTTGGCGTCCGGGTAGGCGTGCAGCTCGGCGCCGGGCACGGCCTGGATGGACTTGACCCACACATAGCCCTCGACGGTCCCGAGTTCCAGGCCCTTCAGATCGTCGACGGTCCGGTACGTCCTGCCGGACCGCACGGCCATCGCCGGGGGCGAGTAGTAGGGCGGGTCCGTGAACAGGCCCTGCTTCTGCCGGTCCGCCGACCAGGCGACCCCGCCTATGGTGATGTCCACCCGACGGGACTGCACTCCGGCGAGCATGCCCGCGAAGTCCGTGACCTGGGGCTCGACCCGGAGGCCGAGTTTGTCCGCGACGCGGTTGAGGATGTCGCCGTCCAGCCCGACGATCGTGTCGCCCTGGACGCTGGTGTAGGGCGCGTACGGCTGGACGGCCACCTTGAGCACGCCGGGGGTGAGGGTGCCCAGCGCGGCGGTCTTCGCGGACACGTTCTTCGGGCCGTCGTCGCCGTCCGCACCACAGGCGGCGACGGTGGACAGCAGGAGGGTCGCGGACAGAGCGGCGACGAGGGAACGCAGACGGTTCATCGGCGTGGGCCTTCCGTATCGGCCTGCGGGATCCCGCCGTTCACCGCGGTGTGCCCCGGCGGGAGGTGATGGGCCCAAAGGCTATGAGCGGGCCGGTCGCGGGTCACTGTTCACTTCGTACGAACTTGTGGTGAGCACAGCCCGCTCCGCTGTACGGTGCGTCCAGCTCCGGTCCACCCCCCGACGGGAGGAACGCCCTTGCTGAGCCCGTCACTCGCGCAGGAGATAGCCGGGGACACCTCCGCGGTCATCGGTTTCAACGTGCTGATCACCGATGCGGAGGGCATGGTCATCGGCAGCGGCGACCGCAGCCGGGTCGGCACCTTCCACGAGGCCTCCGTCGAGGTGATCCGCACCCAGGAACCGGCCGCGCACAGCGCCTCACAGGCTCTGGTGCTCCGGGGTGTGCGCCCCGGCGTCACCCTGCCGCTGGTCACGGACGGGCAGGCGGTGGGCACGGTCGGGATCACCGGGACTCCCGCCCAGGTGCGGCGTTTCGGCCTGCTGGTGAAGCGGCAGACGGAGATCCTGCTGCGGGAGTCGGTGATGCTGCGCTCCCGGCTGCTCGCCGAGCGGGCGGCCGAGAAACTCTTCGCCGACCTGGCCTCGTACGACCCTCAGGTGGTCGAGGGCGACTTCCTGCTCTTCCGCGCCGCCGAGCTGGGCTTCGACCTGCGGCTGCCCCGGGTCGCGGTGGCGTTCGAGGTGACCGTGGCCGCGCCGGGCAACCGCCGGCCCGGCGCACCCACCCGGGACATGGCGCTCGTGCGCTCGGAACTGCTCCGCACGGTCCGCGAGGTCTTCGCCGATCCCCAGGACATCGTCGCCACCACCGCTCCCGGCCGGCTCGGCGTACTGCACCGGCTCCGGCCCGACCGGCCGACGGCGTCGCTGGTCGCCGACTGCCGCCGGGTCGCCGACGTCATCGCCGCACAGAACTCCCTCACGGCCCGCGCCGGCATCGGCGAACCGGCCGACTCCGTCGGCGCGCTCCACGACTCCTACCAGGACGCCTGCGACGCGCTCCACCTGACGGCCCGGCGGACGAGCGGTTCCGCCACGCATCTGACCGCCCGCGGGGCGGGCGGCGCCCCGGTCCATCTGATCTCCGATCTGCGGATCCACCAGGTCCTGGCGGCGGTCGGCCAGCCCGCCCGGGGCCGTCTGCTCGCGGTGACCGCCGCGGAGCTGCGCGCCCAGCCGGACTGGCCGGTGCTCCGCGACACGGTCACCGCGTGGTGCGAGGGCGGCTTCAACCTCGTACGGGCGGCCGAGGCGCTCCACGTCCACCGCAACACCGTGGTCTACCGCATGCAGAAGATCGAACAGCTCACCGGCCGCCCCCTGCGCGACCACCGCACCACCATGGCGCTCTATCTCGCCTGCCTGTCCGACGAGTTGGGCGGGACCCCCGAGCCACCCCCGCGGCCCCATGAGCTCTCGGTCGATCTGCCGACGAGGCCCACGCGTACCAGCTGAGAGAAGGCGACGAGCCCCGACGCCGAACGGTTCTTCAGAGCTGCTGGCGGTGGCCGGGGCCGTGGCGGGCCCGGGGTGGCTTCCCGTGGTCGGCGCCGGCACCGGGGTTTCCCTGCTGTTCGCCGCCGCCTCCCCGCTGTTCGCCACCGCCTCCTGCTGTTCGGCGCCGCCCGGCACACCCGACGGCCGCTGCCCACGCGGTTCGGCCGGAAGACCGCGCAAGGTGACGCAGGCGAGCCGGGGTCCTCCCGGTGACATGGGGCGTGGGGCTACGATCAATCGTCGACACGCAGGACGAGGCTCACCAGGGCACATGCGCCTGACGCAACGTCAGCAAAGTCAGCGAGGAGTCAGCGTGAGTCCGATCAGACCTGCCCGCAGACGGCCGCACCCGCACCACGATCGAGTGCGCGCATGTCTGCTGTGACCTGGCGGAACACGTCCATAGAGCCGATCCGGTAGCGCGAGGGAGACGCCGTGTTCTATTACCTGCTCAAATACGTGCTTCTGGGTCCCCTGCTGAGACTGGTCTTCCGGCCTCGCATCGAAGGCCTCGAACACGTACCGCCGTCGGGCGCGGCCATCGTCGCGGGCAATCACCTGTCCTTCTCGGACCACTTCCTGATGCCCGCGATCCTCAAGCGCCGCATCACGTTCCTGGCGAAGGCCGAGTACTTCACCGGCCCGGGCCTCAAGGGCCGGCTGACGGCGTTCTTCTTCCGCAGCGCCGGGCAGATCCCGGTCGACCGCTCCGGCAAGGAGGCGGGCCAGGCCGCCATCCGCGAGGGTCTCGGCGTGCTGAGCAAGGACGAGCTCCTCGGCATCTACCCGGAGGGCACCCGCTCGCACGACGGCCGCCTCTACAAGGGCAAGGTCGGTGTCGCGGTCATGGCGCTCAAAGCCCGTGTGCCCGTCGTCCCCTGCGCCATGATCGGCACCTTCGAGGCGCAGCCTCCCGGCAAGGTCATCCCCAACATCCACCCCGTCGTCATCCGCTTCGGCAAGCCCCTCGACTTCTCCCGCTACGAGGGCATGGAGAACGAGAAGGCCGTCCTGCGCGCCATCACCGACGAGATCATGTACGCGATCCTCTCGCTCTCCGATCAGGAGTACGTCGACCAGTACGCGGCCGTCGTGAAGGCGGAGGAGGCCGCGGCGGCGAAGGAGCGCAAGTTCCCCCGTATGCCGTTGAGTTGAGCGGGTCTCGGCCGATGGCGCCGAGTGTTCGGTAGGTTCCCGCGGCCGACCCTGTCGAGGCGTTCTGCCGTTGGCAGAGCGTCCCGCCGGAGCGGTCGCGGGCGTCGTACGGTCGGGACATGACACGACGTGCTGTGGTGATCGGAGCGACGGGACAGATCGGCCGGGTGGCCGTGGGTGTGCTGGCGCGGGACGGCTGGGCGGTGACGGCCGTCTCGCGGGGCGGCGGCCGGGACACCGGCTGGCCGGAGGACGTGCGGGCCCTGCCGGGCGATCGCGGCGACGACGCGGCGCTGGCGGCCGCGGTCGGCGACGGCTGTGACGTGCTGGTGGACATGGTGGCGTACGGCCCCGAACACGGCCGACAGTTGCTCGCGGTGGCCGACCGGGTCGGCTCGGCGGTCGTCGTCTCCAGCGTCTCGGTGTACGAGGACGACAAGGGCCGCAACTTCGACACCCAGGCGGAGCCGGACGGCTTCCCCGAGTACCCCCTGCCCCTGCCCGAGAGCCAGCGCACGATCCGGCCGGACGACACCTCGTACAGCACGCGCAAGGCGGGTCTGGAGCGCGAACTCCTCGCCGGGGGCGACCGGTTGCCCACGACCCTGCTGCGCGCGGGCGCCGTCCACGGGCCGCACTGCCGTACGCCGCGCGAGCTGTATGTCGTGAAGCGCAATCTGGACGGCCGGCGCCGCCGGGTCCTGGCGTACGGCGGTGCGAGCCGTTTCCATCCGGCGAGCGTCCACAACATCGCCGAACTGATCCGGCTGGCGGCCGCACGGCCCGGGAGCCGGGTGCTGAACGCCGTCGACCCGGACGCGCCGACGGTCGTGGAGATCGCCGCGGCGATCGACGCGGTCATGGGCGTCGAGACGGAGAACGTGCTCGTGGACGGCCCCGCCCCGTCGCCCACCGTGGGCGACACGCCCTGGTCGGTGCCGGTGCCCGTGGTGTGCGACATGTCGGCGGCGGAGCGGGAGTTGGGCTACCGCCCGGTGGTCCGGTACGCGGAGTCGTTGCCGGAGACGGTCGCGTGGATCGAGAGCCGGTTGACGGCCGGACGGGACTGGCGGGAGGCGTATCCCAGGATGGCCGAGGTGTACGGGGACCTCTTCGACTACGCGGCGGAGGACGCGTGGCTGACCGGGCGGCGGGCGTGACCACCTGACCGCGTGCGCGCACGCGGAAGGGGGCGACCGGGTCTCCCGGTCGCCCCCTCGCGTCGATCATGGGCCTACGACTGGACCTACGGCGTCGGCGTGGCGTGCGGTGCGCACTTCACGTCGGCCGCGCCCACCTTGCCGGTGAGCAGGTAGGTGTCCACGCGCTCGTTGACACACGGGTTGACCAGGCCGGTGACTCCGTGGGAGCCGGCCTTCGTCTCCGTGATCAGACGGGAGCCCTTGAGCCGCTTGTGCAGCTCGACGGCACCCTCGTACGGGGTGGCCGCGTCACGCTCGGACTGGACGATCAGGACGGGCGGCAGGCCCTTCTTGGTCTTCACGTCCACCGGGGTGTACTGCTTGGACTGCCAGGTGGCGCACGGCAGGTTCATCCAGGCGTTGGCCCAGGTCATGAACGGGTGGTTCTTGTGCAGCTTCGTGTTGTCGCGGTCCCACTTCTTCCAGCTGGTGGGCCACTTGGCGTCGGTGCACTCGACCGCCGTGTAGACGGCGTTGCCGTTCTCCGAGGCGGCGTTGCCCGCCGTGTCGGTGAGGTCCGGGGCGGCCGCGTCGACCAGCGCCTGGGTGTCACCGGCGGCGTACTCGCTCCACACCTGGGCGGTGGGCACCCACGCGGAGTCGTAGTACGGGGCGCTCTGGAAGAAGGAGATCAGCTCGGCCGGGCCGACGAGCCCGCCGATCGGGTTCTTCTTCGCGGTGGCGCGCAGCTCCAGCCACGCGGCCTGCACCTCGGCCTGGGTGTCACCGAGGTGGTACGTCGCGTCGTTCTGCGCGACCCACTTCGTCCAGTCCTTCCAGCGGCCCTCGAAGGCGATGTCCTGGTCCAGGTTGGCCTGGTACCAGATCTTCTCGCGGGAGGGGTTCACCACGCTGTCGACGACCATGCGGCGCACGTGCTTCGGGAAGAGGGTGCCGTAGACGGCGCCGATGTACGTCCCGTAGGAGACGCCGAGGAAGTTGAGCTTCTTCTCCCCCAGGGCGGCCCGGATGACGTCCAGGTCACGCGCGGTGTTCGGCGTCGTCATGTGCGGCAGCATCTCGCCGCTGCGCTTCTTGCAGCCGGCCGCGTACTCGGCCGCCAGCTTGCGCTGCTTGAGCTTGTCGGCCTCGGAGTCCGGGACCGGGTCCATCTTCGGCGCCTTCACGAACTCCTGCGGGTCGACACAGGAGATGGGCGCCGACTTGCCCACGCCACGCGGGTCGAAGCCCACGAAGTCGTAGGCCTTGGACGTGTTGACCCACAGCGGGGCCTTGGTGGTGACCCGGCGCGGGAAACGCAGACCCGAGCCGCCCGGACCGCCGGGATTGTAGACGAGCGCGCCCTGGCGCTCCTCCTTCGTACCGGTGTTGCCGATACGGTCCACGGCGAGCTTGATCTGCTTGCCGTTCGGCTTGGCGTAGTCCAGCGGCACGGTGACCCAGCCGCACGTGATCGGCTTCTCCAGGCCCCAGCTCTCGGGACAGTCCTGCCAGTCGACGCCCTTCTTCGCCGCCTTCGCGGCGGCGACGGCGACGCCCTTGGCCTCGCGGTCCTGCGCACTCGCGCCGTCCGCGGCGGTGGCCACGGGGGCGGCGACGGCACCGGCTATCAGGGTCGCCGTGACGAGCAGGCCGGCGGAGCCGAACGCCGCCGTCCTTCTGGTCGGCCTCATACCTCGCAAGAGGGAACTCCCCGTACATCGTTTCGAAGTTTCGAATGGTCACGGGGATCCTCGTGCCTGTGCGGCACCTGAGAACAGAGGCGCGAAGAGTTCTTTACTAATCCGATAACCGGTACGGAAAGTCCCGTTCAGCGGACCTCCCTCACAAACCGTCCTCAACCATCCAGCTCGGCAAGGGCTTCGTCGAGCACGCGCCGCAGCCGCAGCGCGTCCGGCGCGAGCGCGCTGACGAGTACGGCGGGCCCGGCGAGCGGAGTGAGCGCGGCGGTCTCCCCCAGCACCTTCGGCCCGGGCATCCGATCGGCGAACTCCGGTCTTACGACGACGAGTTGCCCCAACGCACGAAACCCGCCCAGCACGGCGGGCCCGTCCCAGCCACCGGGCGCCCCCGGCCCGCACCCCACCTGCTGATCGAGCAACGGCCGCCCGCCCGACCACACACCGAGCCGGCTGGTGAGCCGTCCGGGCTCCTCCCCCACCCGTCCGAGCACCTGCTCCTCCCGGAACACCAACCGCGCCCCGACGCCGAGTTCGACCCGCGTCGACGCCCACAGATCACTCCCCTGGGCGGAGATCAACTGCTCCGGCAGCCACCGCAGTTCGCCTCCGGCGGCGACATCGATCCGTACGTCGTAACGGGCCTCCCCCTTGGCCTGCCCCGGCAACGCGATCGTCGCGGCGGCCGACCCGACGCGCAGCCGGGCCCCCTCGCCGACCTCCGCCTCGACGGCGAACCGGTCCCCGCCGAGCGGCCCGCTCATGGCCCCGACCAGCATGACCCGCGCCTCGTCGCCACTCCCCCGAGTGCGGCGCAACGCCAGGGGCCCGTCGCTCTCCAGCACGGGCAGGGCCGTGCCGCCCCGCCCGTCGACGCGGGCCGCGATCCGTGCGGTGGCCTTGACCCCGGCGGTACCCGTGCCCCCGTCCGCCCCCGCCTCTCCTGCCGTCCTCATGCCGTCCACGCCACGAGCTTCTCCCGCACCCACGCGGCGACTTCCCCGACCCCGGCCTCACTCCGCAACGACTGGAACACCACCGGCAGCTCCGCCCGCTGCGCCTTCGCGTCCGCGGCCATCCGGGCGAGGTCGGAACCGACGTACGGCGCGAGGTCGGTCTTGTTGACGACCAGCAGGTCGGCCGTGGTGACCCCGGGCCCGCCCTTGCGCGGGATGTCGTCCCCACCGGCCACGTCGATGACGAAGATCTGCGCGTCGACGAGCCCCTTGGAGAAGGTCGCGGTGAGGTTGTCACCCCCGGACTCGACGAGAATGAGATCGAGCGGTCCGACCTCGTCCTCCAGGTCCTCGACGGCCTCCAGGTTCGCGGAGATGTCGTCCCGGATGGCCGTGTGCGGGCACGCCCCCGTCTCCACGGCAGTGATCCGCTCGGGCGGCAACACGGCTTCGCGCAGCAGGAACTCGGCGTCCTCCCGCGTGTAGATGTCGTTCGTCACCACAGCGAGCGACAACTCGTCCCGCAGGACCTGGCAGAGGGCGGCGACGGTAGCGGTCTTGCCCGACCCGACGGGCCCGCCGAGCCCGATACGCAGGGCGCGCCGACTGCCGTCGGGCCGGTGCGCGTCGGCACTCACGGCGGAGGGGCCGTCGTGGGAATGAGCGTGATCGAGATGCATGAATACGGCTCCTTGTTCGACTGCGGGGCGCGGGAGGGCTCGGGCGGCACGGTTGTACGGCGGGTGCGGGTGGGCGGGGGCTGTTCGCGCAGTTCCCCGCGCCCCTGAAAAGCAGGGGCTGCGCCCCTTTGCTTTTCGGCCCGCAAGGACCGTAGGCCTTTAGGGGCGCGGGGAACTGCGCGAGAAGCCCCACCGGACCCGCACCTGGGGGTCGAAGGGGCGCAGCCCCTGGATGGGGGCACCTCCCGCTCGAGCGAAGCCGAGAGTGGGGGAGGGACGGGTAGGGGCGGCGGGGGCGAAGAGAACTCAGGACGCGAACAACCGCACAGGCCAAGCCGCATGCACCTCCGCACTGATCTCCAACAGCGGCGCGGAAGCCGCAGGCAGACTCCCGACCCCTCCGCCCCCCACTCCCCGCGCCGCATCGACCGCCGCCCCCACCACCACATCCATCTCGGGAGCCAACCGCGCCAACACCCGGGTCGCATCGAACGGATCAAGACTCAACAACCGCACCGTCGCACTCGTCGCCCCGCTCACACTCTCGTACACGGAGCAGTACGCCGCGTCGTCCGGCCCCAACCCGGCCGCCCTGGCCACCACCCCCAACACGACAGGCTGATGCGCCCCCTTGGGGAACTCCCGTGCCAGCGCGTCCAGTTCCTCCGACGGCCAGGTCGCCCGCGCCGCCCGCATCAACTGCCGCCCCAGCCTCCGCGAAGCGACCCGCAGGGCGATGGACGGCGTCCGGGCATCGGCGGCGGCGTCCAGGGCCGACGGATCCACCCCGAGCGCGGCCGCGGCGGCCAGCGCCGCCGACACCAGCCCCGCCGTGTGCAACCGCCCCCTGCAGAACGCCTCCAGCCCCTCCGCCCCGGTGATCAGCCCGGCCTTGACGGCCGCCTCGGCCCCGCCGGAGTGCGCGTGCCCTCCGGCGGGGAAGCGGCCGTCGGCCAGGACGAGAAGCGCTGCCCTAGACAACCCGGCTCCCGGACATGAGGCATCGCGACGCGGACATCACGCATCCCACCTCGGCCATCAGAAGAGGAAGTACCGCTGTGCCATGGGAAGTTCGGCGGCCGGTGTGGCCTCCACCAACTCCCCGTCGATGTGCACGGCGAAGCTGTCGGGGTCGACACGCACCTCGGGCCGCGCGTCGTTCTCGCGCATGTCGGCCTTCGTGACGCCACGGGTCGACTCGATGGCGACGAACCGCTTTCCCAGCGAGAGCCGCTCGGGCAGCCCGTCCTCGATGGCGAGCGGTGCCACGAAGTTGAACGAGTTCGAGGCGGGCGCCCGCCCGATGGCCCCGTACATGGGACGCGGGAGGATCGGCTGCGGGGTGGGGATGGAGGCGTTCGCGTCGCCCATCTGCGCGTACGCGATCTGCCCGCCCTTGATCACGAGGTGCGGCTTGACGCCGAAGAACGCGGGCTCCCAGACGACGAGGTCGGCGAGCTTACCCGTCTCGACGGAGCCGATCTCGCGGGCGAGCCCCTGTGCGAGGGCGGGGTTGATCGTGTACTTGGCGACATATCGACGTACCCGGTGGTTGTCCGCCCGCCCGTCACCCGGCAGCGCACCCCGCCGCCGCTTCATCACATGGGCCGTCTGCCAGGTCCGCAGGATGACCTCACCCACCCGGCCCATGGCCTGGGCGTCCGACGAGATGATCGAGATCGCGCCCAGGTCGTGCAGGATGTCCTCGGCCCCGATGGTGGAAGGCCGGATACGGGACTCCGCGAACGCGAGATCCTCCGGCACGGCCGCGTTCAGGTGGTGGCAGACCATCAGCATGTCGAGGTGTTCCTCGGCGGTGTTGACGGTGTAGGGCCGGGTCGGGTTGGTGGAGCTGGGCAGGACGTGCGGCTCGGAGACCACGGTCATGATGTCGGGCGCGTGCCCGCCGCCGGCGCCCTCGGTGTGGTACGCGTGGATGCCGCGTCCGGCGATGGCGGCGAGGGTGTCACCGACGAACCCGGCCTCGTTCAGGGTGTCCGTGTGGATGGCGACCTGGATGCCGGTCCGTGCGGCGACGGTCAGCGAGGCGTCGATGACGGCCGGGGTCGAACCCCAGTCCTCGTGCAGCTTGAGGCCGAGGGCCCCGCCCCGGATCTGGGACAGCATGGCCTCGTGCGAGACCGTGTTGCCCTTGCCGAGGAAGCCGATGTTGAGCGGGTACTGCTCCATCGCCTCCAGCATCCGGGCGAGGTGCCAGGGGCCGGGGGTGACGGTGGTGGCCTTAGAGCCCTCGGCGGGTCCCGTACCGCCGCCGACCAGCGTCGTGACACCGGACGACAGTGCCTCGTCGGCGATCTGCGGACAGATGAAGTGGACGTGGGCGTCGACGCCACCGGCGGTGACGATCCGCCCGTTGCCCGCGATGATCTCCGTCTCGGGGCCGATGACCAGGTCGGGGTGGATCCCGTCCATGGTGTCGGGGTTGCCGGCCTTGCCGATGCCGGTGATCCGGCCGTCGCGGATGCCGATGTCGGCCTTGACGATGCCCCAGTGGTCGATGATCACCGCGCCGGTGACGACCGTGTCCGGGGTGCCCTCTGCGCGCGTAGCACGCGACTGGCCCATGGATTCGCGGATGACCTTGCCGCCGCCGAACACGGCCTCGTCACCGGCGAGTCCGGGCCCGCCGGAACGGTCCTCCTCGATCTCGACCAGCAGATCGGTGTCGGCGAGCCGGATGCGGTCACCGGTGGTGGGGCCGAACAGGTCGGCGTACGCGGCACGCGAGATCTCAGGCATCGAGGGCACCTCCGGTCTCCCCGCGCAGGCCGGGCACGACACGGGCGCCGGTGAGCGGGACGAGTTCGACGTCGACGGGGATCCCGGGCTCGAAGCGCACGGCGGTGCCGGCGGCGACGTTCAGCCGCTTGCCGCGCGCGGCGGCGCGGTCGAACTCCAGGCCGGGGTTGGCCTCGGCGAAGTGGTAGTGGGAGCCGACCTGGACGGGCCGGTCGGCGGCGTTGAGAACGGTGAGCCGGGTGACCTCACGGCCCTCGTTGTAGACGATCGGGTCCTCGGCGAAGAGGATCTCTCCGGGAATCATCGAGCCCCCTCAGACGATCGGGTCGTGGACGGTGACGAGCTTGGTGCCGTCCGGGAAGGTCGCCTCGACCTGAACGTCGTGGATCATCTCGGGGATGCCCTCCATGACGTCGTCCCGGGTGAGCAACTGCCGCCCGGACGCCATGAGTTCGGCGACCGTACGGCCGTCCCGCGCGCCTTCGAGGATGTGCGCGGTGATGAGCGCGACGGCCTCGGGGTGGTTCAGCTTCAGCCCGCGGGCCCGGCGCTTCTCCGCCACGTCGGCCGCCACATGGATCAGCAGCCTCTCCTGCTCGTGCGGGGTCAGTTGCACGGCGTCCACCTCACATCCTCGCTCCGGACCGTGCGGGGTCCGGTTGCCTCGCCACCGGGCAAATTCGCTGGTGGCGTGGCCGCAGGCTAATTGGGCGGCGTTTCGGCGACGTTAACCGGACCGTGATCCACGTGCGTCGTTCCGCCGCGAAGCGGTTCGGCCCCCTAAGGAGAACCATGTCCGCCCCGCCCGCCGCACCCACCTCGGCCCAGGCCACAGACACAGGCGCGGGCACCACCCCCGCCCCCGCCGGCGGCGGCGCGGCGGCCCCGGCCCTCTCGCACTCGATACCCCCGAGCCGCCGCATGGCCGCGGTCATCGTCCTGATCCCGATCATCGCGGCGCTCGCCCTCTGGGCCTTCGCCTGGCCCAACGCCCGCACCGCGCCCCGCGACCTGCCGCTCGGCGTGGCCGGACCGGCCACCGCCACCGCCCAGGTCGAGCGGCAGCTGCATCAGCGGGAGGGGGCCTTCGAGATCCACCACTACGCCGACGAGGCGGCCGCCCGGGACGCGATCGAGGACCGGACCGTATACGGCGCGGTGGTCGTCACCCAGGCCGGACCCAAGCTGCTCACCGCCTCGGCCGCGAACCCGATGGTCGCCCAGTTGCTGCAGCAGGCCGTGACCCAGCAGGCCGCCGAGGAGGGCGTCCGGGTGATGTCCGCCGACGTGGTGGCCACCCCGGCGAACGACCCGCGGGGCTCGGCCATCGCTTCGAGCGTGCTGCCGCTGGCTCTGGCCGGCACCGCCTCCGGCGCCGCGGTCACCCTGCTCGTACTGCGCCGGGGGCGCGCGGCCGCCGCGCTGGTCGGGGCCGCCGCCCTCGTCGGGATCGTCGCACCGCGATCGCGGACAGCTGGCTGGGCGTGCTCGGTGGGAACCAGTGGGCCGAGGCCGGCGTGCTGAGCCTGGCGACACTCGCCGTCGGTGCCACCGTGGCCGGCTTCGCCGCGCTGCTCGGCAGGGCGGGCATCGGTCTGGGCGCCCTGCTGACCGTGTTCCTCGGCAACCCGTTCGCTGGCGCCTCCACGGCACCGCGGATGCTCCCCGAACCGGTGGGGGCGCTCGGCCAGTTCCTCCCGCCGGGTGCGGGTGCGTCACTGTTGCGCTCGGTGTCCTTCTTCGACGGCGCAGCCGCTCTCACGCCGGCCCTCGTCCTGACCACGTGGGCGGCCTTCGGCCTGGCGGCGGTCCTCCTGGGTGACCTGCTCAAGCGCCGCCCGAAGCCCACCGAGCGGGCCACGGCCGCACCGACCCCGGACCCGGACCCGGCCCCGGCCCCGGCCCCGGCCCCGGCGCACTGACCCACCACCGAAGCCGAGCCAGCCACCACCCCCGGACCGCCCCACCACCCTGACCGGCCGCGCGCCCCCGCTGTGGCGGACGGGGGCGCACGGCCTCTCGGTCCCTATGAAGCCCCCGGCCCCCGATGCTCCGCCGCGATGCCGAACCGCTGCTGCTCCCTGGGCGTCGGCGTGCCCTCACGGACTCGGGAGACGGCGCTGATCACCGGCTCGTCCGCGGGTTCCTGGAGGGCTTCGAGCTGCTCCAGGTCGGCGGCGGAGACCAGGGCGACGAGGGGCTTCCCGTGCCGCGTCACGACGACGCGCTCGCCGCCGTAGACCACGCGGTTGATCAGATCGGCGAGCTCAGCCCTGGCTTGCGTCACCGGAATCTCGTAGGCCATGAAGCCCAGCTTAGACCGGGCGCCGCGCGCCGCCCCGAGCGGAAGATCCCATTCTGCTCCGCGACGATCTCTCCGTTCGTACGATCGGGCTGGCCCTCCCGCAGGAGGCGTCCATGACAACCGAACAGAGGGGGATCCATGTCCAGCTTTTCCAGGCGTTCGCTGCTCGGGTACTCGGGATCGGCGGCGGCGGGGGCGGTACTCGCGTCGGGCGGGACGGCGCAGGCGGCTTCGACGGTGGGCGCGAGCACCGCGGTGGGCGCGAGCGCCGAGAGCGAGGCGGCAGCGGTGGAGTTCCCGCCCGGCACCGAGTTCTCGGGGAATTCCAGTCTGAGCGTGGAGGACGAGGATGCCTACTACTACCTGAAGATCGGGTTCACGTTGGAGATCTCCGGATGGAACGGCGACACGCCACCAGCGGAGAATGTCGTCACGCCCGCCGAGATCGCGAGCGCCCTGTCCGCGATCGCGGTCTCGAAGGGCTGGCCCCCGATCACCTTCTCGGGCAGACCCGCCCCCGTGGCCATCAACTGAGTTCCCCGCCCCGCACTCCTCGGAGCCCCGGACCACCTCGGTCCGGGGCTCCGTCCTTTTCCTCTTCCTTCGACTCCCCTCCTCATCGCCTCGTACGTCCTGTACATTCTGTACAGAAATCGATCAGAGGAGGCGCGCCCCATGCCCGCGAACCGACCCTCGGCCCGTCATGTGCTGCCCGAGTTCACCGAGCGCACCAGTGCGGGTCACCGAACGATGGATCCGTACTCGAAGTTGCTGGAAGAACGGATCGTGTTCCTCGGGACGCAGATCGACGACACGTCGGCGAACGACGTGATGGCGCAGTTCATGCACCTCGAGTACCAGTCGCCGGACCGCGACATCTCGCTGTACATCAACTCGCCGGGCGGCTCGTTCAGCGCGATGACAGCGCTCTACGACACGATCCGGTTCGTCACCTGTGACGTGGAGACCATCTGTCTGGGACAGGCGGGGTCGGCCGCCGCGGTGCTGCTGGCGGCGGGCACACCGGGCAAGCGGTTCATGCTGCCGGGGGCACGCGTACTGATCCACCAACCGGCGGTGGCCGACCGGATCGAGGGACAGGCGAGCGATCTGGCGATCCGGGCCGAGGAGCTGATGCGCAACCGCCGGAAGCTGGAGGAGATGCTCGTCCGGCACACGGGCCAGAGCCCCGAGCGGATCAGTGCCGACATCGAGCGGGACAAGTTCCTCGACGCCGAGGCGGCGGTGGAGTACGGCCTGGCGGACCGGGTGATCCCGAGCCGCAGGACCTCGCCCACGCTCCCCGGCGCGAGGTGAGCCACCGATGCTCCCACCCGAACTGCCGCCGCTGCCCGCGCTCACGCGCGCCGAGGCGGAGCTGATCGACCGTTACCTGGACGTGGTCGACCTGGTCGGCCGGATCAATCCGGCGCGCCCGGGCGACACGTACCGCGGGTTGCGTGCGGCGCAGGCGCTCGTCGCCAAGGCGACCGCTCTGCGCGACGCGCTCGAACTGATGCACAGGCGCGGGGAGAACGAGGTGCACGCCCCGACGCTCGCGCGCGCCCTGCGGGTCCTCGACGGAAAGCGGCGGACGGGCCTGGTGGCGCTACCCCCGGAGCCGGAGGACTGGCCCGCCTGAACCGATCCCGGGCCGCTCTCCGTACTACTGACGGGGCGTCCGGCCCGGGCTTCGCGCCCTCCGGACGGCCTACCGCGATCGACCCATCGGCCCATACGTCGTGAGGACCTGTGAAGTTGCACAACGCGCCCGCTACGCGGTCGGAATGCACTGTTCCGGTGCTGGTGCGGACCTCCTCGAACACGTGGACACAACAGCCGAAATCATTCTGTCCACCCGAACGGGTGAGTGGTGAGTAAGACCACAAATCCATGGTTCCGTTGGGATTTTCGGACGTTCGTGCGTCAAGATCCCTTCCTGACGACAAGCCCCCGCCGCAGCGGCGGGGCGATCCGGGTGGACGCCGAGTCCTGCCGCCGCCCGGATGACCGGTCGACAGGAGTGCATCGGCAGGAGTGGAGGACCCAGGCACGACGGGTCGCCGGAACGGTCAAGCCATGACCGCGCCGAGCAGCCCTTGGGGTGAAGCCGCGTCAGCGGCCGGGCAACTTTGTCAGCCCGAATCCGACAGGTCATCCTTCACAGGCGGCTGACGAAGGGTTGCGCATGTCTGCGCTGAATCGTGTCCCGTCGCTGTTGACCCGGGCCGGCACGGCCTCGGCTCTCACCATCGCCGCAGTGAGCGGCAGCATCGTGGTACCGGGCGTCGCATCCGACGCCGAGGCCGCCACCGTGGCGTCGAAGGCACTCAAGGTCGCGGCTTCCAAGAAGGGCTCCCCTTACAAGTACGGCGCCACGGGCCCGGGCAGGTTCGACTGCTCAGGGCTGACGCTCTACTCGTTCAAGAAGGCGGGCAAGAAGCTGCCCCGTACTGCTCAGCAGCAGTACAACAAGACGAAGCACATCTCCGCGAGCAGCCGCAAGCTCGGAGACCTCGTCTTCTTCCACTCGGGATCGAGCGTCTACCACGTCGGTATCTACGCGGGGAAGGGAAAGATCTGGCACTCGCCGAAGACGGGTGACGTCGTCCGGCTGCAGAAGCTCTGGACGAAGAACGTCTGGTACGGCCGGGTCCGCTGACCCACCGTCGGGGGCGGCGGATCTCTCCGCCGCCCCCGACGGGCGTGCGACGGGCCTTTCTGGTTACCCGCTCGTCCGTGGCCGACGCACGCACCCGCCCCGCACGCGACGAGACACCCCTCGAACGCGCCGACCGCGACTCTCCGAGCTGCTCCAGGAGTTGCGGGTCCCCCAGACCGGGGGAGAGGTCCTCTTCGCGTTCCTGCCGACGCCGGCCTTCACTCCGCGCTTCCCGGACCTGGACTCCGTCCAGCGCGCCACCTACGTCACCACCCTGGTGCCGGCGGTCCTCGCGGCGGCGCTCTGCACCGCCCCGGCCGCCCTGCCCCGCTCGCTCTTCCAGCAGAACACCGAAACCCCGGACGTGGCACTCTGCCGAACGGACGACGCGGTCGCCAGTGGAGAGCCCTGTCAGGTCTCCTGCGGACCGCCTGCCCCGACCGGCTGCACGGGGGCCGTCCAAGGAAGTTCGATCGCCACCGTCTTGCCGCCCTCCCGTGTGGGTCTGACGCTCAGCCTGCCGCCGCACTCGGCGGTCAGCCAGCGGATGATGACCATGCCCCGGCCGTTGTCCTGCTGGACGGCGGCCGGCAGCCGTTTGGGAAAGCGTGGATGACTGTCGGTGACGCCGATGCGCAGGTGCTCGTCCCGGTCGAGTGCCATGTCCACGGTGAAGGTGGGCGACTGACCGAGCGTGTGCTGGACGGCGTTGGTGGCGAGTTCGGACACGATCAGGCGCACGGTGTCCGCGGTGTCCGTGTCGCCCGGCAGGCCCCATTCGGCGAGCACACTGGCGACGTAGTTCCGGGCGGCGGACACCGAGGCGGGATCGCTCGGCAGAGTGACGGATGCTTCCAGGTGATCTGCCATGGCGAGACGTCCCTTTCCCACGGGACCGGTGTCCGACAGGGAGCGGATGGTTCGACTACGGTCCCGGACTGGTGCTTCGCGCCAGACTGCCACTACCTGGGCTGTCACGGGTGGCGATCCACCAAGATATGCATATATCTGTCGCTCGAAGCGGTGAACTATCCGACGGCCGACCGTATTCGGGTGGGGCCTTCGTCCATCCTCTGTCGTCACCCCGACTTCGCGCGCCGGACGGAAGGAGAAACCCATGCAGTACGGTCCGGCGGTCCGCCGCCGCAAGCTCGGCGCCGAGTTGCGTGTACTGCGCACCCGTTCCGCGCTCACCAGTATCGAGGCGGCCCATCGCGTGGGCTGGCACCAGTCCAAGGTGAGCCGGATCGAGACGGGCGCCAGCGGGGTGAAGCCCGCGGACGTCCGCAAGCTGCTGGACGCGTACGGAATCGACGACACGGAGTTACGGGAGCTGCTCCTGGCGTTGGCGGGCTCCGAGGACGGCGGCGGGCGGCACAACTGGTGGCATGCGTACCGGGGCGTACTGCCGCCGACGTACCGGGACTTCATCAGTCTGGAGTCGCAGGCCGGGGGGATGCGGACGCTGGAGACCTCGGTGGTGCCGGGGCTGCTGCAGATCCCCGAGTACGCGCGGGCGGTGACGCGGGCCGCGGTGGAGGGGCTGGAAGACGACAAACTCGACGCGCTCGTGGAAGTACGGCTCGCGCGGCAGGAGGTGCTGCGCGGGAACCCGCCGATGGAGCTGAGCGCCGTGCTCGACGAGGGCGTTCTCCGGCGCGAGGTGGGCGGTCCCGAGATCATGGCCCGGCAGCTGGGCCGTCTGGTCGAGGCGGCGCGGCTTCCTCAAGTGCGACTGCAGGTACTGCCGTTCACTGCCGGGGCGCACATCGGCGTCACGGGTCCTTTCGTAATTTTCTCATTTCGGAGCACATCCGATCTGGACGTGGTTGTTCTCGACCACTTGACGAGTAGCCTCTATCTCGAACGGAAAGAAGACCTCAAGGCGTATGTCGAGGCCTTCAACACCCTTCAGATCCACGCCCTTTCGCCCGAGGACTCGTTGGATTACATCGCCGGGCTAGCCGCCGGCGCGTAAGGAGGCACCATGTCCGCACTGCCTCGGAACGTAACCACCAGTACCGAACTGCGCGGAGTGCGATGGCTGCGCAGCAGCCGCAGCACGGGAATGAACAACTGCGTGGAGACGGCCCGTCCCGGGTCCGGCCGCTGGGCCGGACTGGTGGCCGTACGCGACTCGAAGAACACGGCGGGGCCCGCCCTGCTGTTCGACCCCGAGGTCTGGGAGGGATTCATCACCACGCTGCGGTGACCACCACCGACAGCGCCCGCACTTCCGCTTACGGCGACGCTCGGCCGGGACGCCGACTCACGGTCGCGTATCGCCGATGATCCCCACGGCTCGGTCGATCTGCCCCTCCGTGAGATCCGCGCGGGCGGTCAGCCGCAGCCTCGACACGCCGTCCGGCACGGACGGTGGGCGGAAGCAGCCGACGGCGAGACCCGCCGCCCGGCAGTCCGCCGCCCACCGCACCGCCTGTTCCGGCGACGGCGCGCGCACGGACACTACGGCGGCGTCGGGCCGCACCGCTTCATGGCCCGACGCCGTCAGCCGTGTGTGCAGCTCCCTCGCCACCTCGCGGGCCCGCGCGGCCCGCTCCGGCTCACGGCGCAGCAGCCGGAGCGCGGCGAGCGCCGCACCCGTCGCGGCCGGGGCGAGACCCGTGTCGAAGATGAACGTCCGGGCCGCGTTGACCAGGTGGTCGATGACGTGCGCCGGGCCGAGGACGGCACCGCCCTGGCTGCCCAGCGACTTCGACAGCGTGACCGTCACGACCACGTCGGGGTCGCCCGCGAGCCCCGCCGCGTGCGGCGCGCCCCGGCCCCCGTCACCCAGGACGCCGAGCCCGTGCGCGTCGTCCACGACGAGCCCGGCGCCGTACTCCCGGCAGGCGGCGGCCAGTCCGGCCAGTGGGGCGGCGTCACCGTCCACGGAGAACACCGTGTCGGAGACGGCGACGGCAACCCCCTGGCCCCCGGTGCCCAGCGCCTTGCGGACGGCGTCGGGGTCGGCGTGGGCCACGACCTGGGTGGTGCCCCGGGCCAGTCGGCAACCGTCGATGAGGGAGGCGTGGTTGCCCGCGTCCGAGACGATCAGGGAGCCGTGCGGCGCGAGCGCGGTGACGGCGGCGAGGTTGGCCGCGTAGCCGGAGGAGAAGACGAGGGCGGCCTCGAAGCCGCAGAAGTCGGCCAGTTCCCGCTCCAGCTCGCCGTGCAGCTCGGTGGTGCCGGTGACCAGCCGGGAGCCGGTGGCCCCGCCGCCCCACCGGCGCGCGGCCTCGGCGGCCCCCTCGGTGATCTCGGGGTGCCGGGCCAGACCGAGGTAGTCGTTGCTCGCGAGGTCGAGGAGCGGCGAGTCGGCGGGGCGGGGGCGCAGGGTGCGTACGAGCCCGGCCCGGCGGCGTGCCGACGCCTGCTCGTCGATCCAGCCGAACGCCATGGGTCCTCCGGGGGTGGTGGGGGCAGCCCGCGGCGCCGGCCTGTCGTGGGACGGCGCGGCGGGGGCATTTGTAGGCAGTGCACAGACACTAATGGCACGGTCGGCCGCCCACGATGTGGCAATACCCACACGTCGAACCCACTCTGTTGTCCGAACTCTCCTTGGCCGGGAGCGGTCCCGTAGGACAGGATCGGCTCTCATGGACCTGCTGAACACGCTGGTGGACAAGGGGCTCCGGCGCGAGCCGCTGAGCCGTGCCGAGGCGCTCGCCGTCCTCGGCACCTCCGACGACGAGCTGTTGGACGTGGTGGCCGCGGCCGGGAAGGTGCGCCGGCACTGGTTCGGGCGCCGGGTGAAACTGAACTATCTGGTCAACCTCAAGTCCGGTCTGTGTCCCGAGGACTGCTCCTACTGCTCGCAGCGGCTCGGCTCGACCGCCGGCATCCTCAAGTACAGCTGGCTCAAGCCCGACGAGGCCTCCGAGGCCGCCGCGGCCGGGCTCGCCGGGGGCGCCAAGCGGGTCTGCCTGGTGGCCTCCGGGCGCGGTCCGACCGACCGGGACGTGGACCGGGTCTCCGACACCATCAAGACCATCAAGGACCGACACGAGGGCGTAGAGGTGTGCGCCTGCCTCGGTCTGCTCTCCGACGGCCAGGCCGAACGCCTGCGCGAGGCGGGCGCGGACGCCTACAACCACAACCTGAACACGTCCGAGGCGACGTACGGCGAGATCACGACGACGCACACGTACGCCGACCGCGTCGACACCGTCCAGAAGGCGCACGCGGCGGGCCTGTCGGCCTGCTCTGGCCTGATCGCGGGCATGGGCGAGAGCGACGAGGACCTGGTCGACGTGGTCTTCTCCCTGCGCGAACTCGACCCGGACTCGGTACCGGTCAACTTCCTGATCCCGTTCGAGGGCACCCCCCTCGCCAAGGAGTGGAACCTCACCCCGCAGCGCTGTCTGCGGATCCTGGCGATGGTGCGGTTCGTCTGCCCCGACAGCGAGGTGCGGATCGCGGGCGGCCGCGAGGTCCATCTCCGTACGATGCAGCCGCTCGCCCTGAACCTGGCCAACTCGATCTTCCTCGGCGACTACCTCACCAGCGAGGGCCAGGCCGGCAAGGCCGACCTGGAGATGATCGCTGACGCCGGCTTCGAGGTCGAGGGCACCGATCAGGTGACCCTGCCGGAGCACCGGGCGACCGTGTCCGCCGGCGGGGGCTGCGGGTCCCGGGAGAGCGCCGGGTGCGGGTCGCACGAGGGTGGCGGCTGCGGGTCGCACGAGGACGCGGGCGCGGGCTGTGGGTCGCACGCGGGGGGCGGGGTGTGCGGTTCCGCCGCCGAGGCCCCGGCCGTCGAGACCCCGGCGGGCGAGGCGCGAACGGATCTGGTGGCCGTACGCCGTCGGGGCGCCGGAACGGATCTCGCGCCCAATGCCTGACCTGCCCCGTCCGACCGTGCCCGAACTGTTGGAGCTCGACCGGCGGCACGTGTGGCATCCGTACGGGCCCATGCCGGGCCGGCAGGAACCGCTCGTCGTGAAGTCGGCGAGCGGGGTCCGGCTGCAGCTCGCGAACGGCTCGGGTGAGCTGGTGGACGGCATGTCGTCCTGGTGGTCGGCCATCCACGGCTACAACCACCCGGTGCTCAACGAGGCGGCGCGCGAGCAGCTCGGCCGGATGAGCCACGTCATGTTCGGCGGGCTCACCCATGAGCCCGCCGTGCGGCTGGCGAAGCACCTTGTCGACATGTCGCCCGAAGGCCTGGAGCATGTCTTCCTCGCCGACTCGGGGTCGGTCTCCGTCGAGGTCGCGGCCAAGATGTGCCTGCAGTACTGGCGTTCGCTCGGCCGCCCCGGCAAGCAGCGCCTGCTGACCTGGCGCGGCGGCTACCACGGCGACACCTGGCAGCCGATGTCGGTGTGCGACCCGGAGGGCGGGATGCACGAGCTGTGGCAGGGCGTCCTGCCCCGGCAGGTGTTCGTGGACGCGCCGCCGGTCGCGTACGAGGAGTCGTACGCGGAGCTGCTGCGTTCGGCGATCGAGCGGCACGCCGACGAGCTGGCCGCCGTGATCGTGGAGCCCGTGGTGCAGGGCGCGGGCGGGATGCGGTTCCACTCCCCCGCGTATCTGCGGGTGCTGCGCGAGGCGTGCGACGCGCACGACGTGCTGCTGGTGTTCGACGAGATCGCGACCGGGTTCGGGCGTACGGGCGCGTTGTTCGCGGCGGACCACGCGGCGGTGACGCCGGACGTGATGTGTGTCGGCAAGGCACTGACCGGCGGTTATATGACCATGGCGGCGGCGCTGTGCACCGCCCGGGTGGCCGACGGGATCTCACGGGGCGAGGTGCCGGTGCTGGCCCATGGGCCCACCTTCATGGGCAACCCGCTGGCGGCGGCCGTCGCCTGTGCCTCGATCGAGCTGCTGCTCGGCCAGGACTGGCTCGCGGAGGTCAAGCGGATCGAGGCGGGGCTGCGGGACGGGTTGGCGCCGGCGCGTGAGGTGCCGGGGGTGAGGGACGTACGCGTCCTCGGCGCGATCGGGGTCGTGCAGCTGGACCGCCCGGTGGACATGCGGGCGGCCTCGGCGGCCGCCGTTCGCGAGGGCGTGTGGCTGCGTCCCTTCCGCGATCTCGTCTACACGATGCCGCCGTACGTCACGGGCGACGAGGACGTGGCACGGATCGCGCGCGCGGTGTGCGCGGCGGCGACGGCGGGATGACGGAGGAAGGTGACATGACGGTCCTGGTGATCACGGGGACGGGCACGGAGGTCGGCAAGACGGTCACCACGGCGGCCGTCGCGGCGGTGGCCGTGGCGGCCGGCCGGTCCGTGGCCGTGCTCAAGCCCGCGCAGACGGGTCTGCGGCCGGACGAGCGCGGCGACGCGGACGAGGTGGCCAGGCTCGCGGGCACCGTGACCGTCCGCGAACTCGCCCGCTATCCCGAGCCGCTGGCTCCCGCGACCGCCGCGCGACGCTCCGGCCTGCCCCCGGTGCACCCGGAGGACGTGGCCGAGGCGGCGGCCAAACTCGCCGTCGACCACGACCTGGTGCTGGTCGAGGGCGCGGGAGGGCTCCTCGTCCGCTTCGACGAGGCGGGCGGCACGCTGGCGGACACGGCCCGGCTGCTCGGCGCGCCGGTGCTGCTGGTCGCCTCGGCGGGGCTGGGGACGCTGAACACGACCGAGCTGACGTCCCGTGAACTCCGGGTGCGTGAGGTGGAGTTGGCGGGTGTCGTGATCGGCAGCTGGCCCAAGGCCCCCGATCTGGCGTCCCGTTGCAACCTGGCGGACCTGCCGGTGGTGGCCGACGCACCGCTGCTGGGGGCGGTTCCCGCGGGGGCGGGGAGGTGGGAACCGGCCGACTTCCGGGCGAGGGCCGCCGACTGGCTGGCACCGGGGCTGGGTGGCGTATGGGATGCCGCCGCGTTCACGGCACGGCAGAGCGCCGCTGCGTCCTGAGGCCGGGCCGCGCCCCGAAAGGGGCGCGGGGAACTGCGCGACCAGCCACGACGAATCCGCGGTCGACACAAGTCAGCACCCCTACGGCTCCGTTTGCTCCCCCAGCAGCCTCACCAACTCGATCCTCGACCTGATCCCCAACCGGGAGAACACCCCCCGCAGATGGTGGTCGATCGTGCGCGGGCTCAGGAGCAGCCTCGCGGCGATCTCCCGGTTGGTCGCGCCGTCCGCGGCCATGCGGGCGATCATGAGCTGCTGGGCCGTCAACCGGGTCGCGAGGGCCTCCGCGGCCGGGGCGGTGGAGGCGCGCTCGCCGAGGGCGCGGAGTTCGGCGCGGGCCTGGGCCGCGCAGTGCGGTGAGCCGAAGTGGTCGAAGGCCTCCAGGGCACTGTGGAGCCGGTCGCGGGCCTCGGTGCGGTTGCGCAGGCGCCGCAGGGCGCTGCCGAAGAGCAGTTCGGTGCGGGCGCGTTCGAAGTCGCGGGTGCCTGAGGCGTGCAGGTCGAGGGCCGCCCGGTAGTGCTCGACCGCCTCCTCCCCGGTGGCGAGCAGCGCGCGGCAGCGGGCGCTGAGGGCGAGGTCGTCGGCGCTGCGGACGGTGCGGGCCCAGCGGTCGTAGTCGGCGTGCGCGGCGCGGGCCACCCGGGTGTCGCCTGTGCGGACGGCGGCCTCGACGTAGTGCGGGGTGGCGATGTGCCGGATGGCCCGGTGCCCGTGCCCGGGACCGAAGCCGGCGAGCGCGCGGAGGCGGGCGGCCGAGGCGGCGTACCGGCCGGTGCTCAGGTCGAGGAAGGCGAGGGCGAACATGGCGAGGGCGGCGGGCAGTCCGAGGCCGCGTTCCAGGGCGTAGGCGCGGGCGGACTCGGCGCGCTCCCGGCAGACCTGCTCGTCGCCGGTGACGGCGGCGAACATCGCGAGGGCTGCCTGGAGGTGGCAGGCCCCGTTGTCCTGTCCGGTGGCGTACGCCTGGCGCAGGGCGTCGAGGGCGGCGGCCTCGGCGGCCTTGGGGCGCCCGGTCCAGAACTCGGCGTAGGCCCGGAACTCCATGGCCTGCGGCACGGTCACCGTCTCACCCCTGGCCCGTGCGGAGGCGGCGGCGCGGGCGGTGGCGGTGACAGCGCGGGTGTGGTCGCCGAGGAGCAGGGCGGCGATCCCGGAGTGGATCAGCTGGGTGGGGTCGCCACCGGGGCCGCAGCGCCCGGCGGCGGCTTCGAGGACGTCCCGGGCGTCGTCGTACCGTCCCTCGAACGCCGCGGCGAGGGCGCCGAGGGTGCTGGGCGGCAGGATGCCGAGTCCGTCGGCGACGGCGGCGGCCTCCCGGCAGCGGCGCAGGTCACCGGTGTAGATGGCGGCCTCGGTGGCTCGTGCCAACAGATGGGCAGCCCTGTCCGTGGTGTGGTCGCCGACGTGCCGGACGCTGGCGGTGAGCAGGGCGTCGAAGGCCTCGGCCGCGTTTCCGGCGCGTAGGGCGAGCAGTCCGGCGAGGGCGTCGTCGTCGGTCGCGGCGACGAGGCGGCGGGCGCGGTCGCCGTCGCCCGCCTGCCAGGCCTCGGCGGCCGCCTGGGCGAGCAGGGGCATGCGTTCGGCCGGTTCGGGGGTGAGGCCGGCGGCGCGTTCGGCGAGGGCGGAGGCCAGGGTGGGGTCGCCGATGGCACGTGCCACCCGTGCCGCCAGGCGCAGTTCGGCGGCGAGGCGGCGGCTGGGGCCGAGGGCGGCGGCGGCCCGGTGCCAGGACCGGCCGGGTCTCTCGCCCTCGCCGCTGAGGACGGCGGCGAGGAGGCGATGGGCCTCGCGCCGGTCGGCCATGGACGCGGACTCGTACACGGCGATCCGGGTCCAGGCGTCCCGGAAGACGATGCCCTGGGCCGTGGCGTGCGCGAGGCCCGCGGCCTCCGCCGTGTCGAGGGGGCGGGTGTCGAGCCGGGCCGAGGTGACGGCGCGCGCGTAGGCGTGGGTCGGGACCGGGTGCTGGTCGGCGGCGGCGAGGAGCAGCAGGAACCGGGTGTCGTCGGGCAGGGCCCGTACGTCCCGGCGGTGGGTCCGCAGCAGGGCGGGGGCCAGCGACAGGGGCTCGGCGGGGAGCGGGTCGAGTCCCGTGAGCTGGCGTGGGGTCAGGGCGGCGGCGAGTTCCGCGGCGGCCCGCGGGTCGCTGTGGGCGGCGTGCAGCAGGCGTACGCGCACGCCTTCGGACAGCGTGGGCACGGCGGCCGACGCTGCGTCCGGGCTCGACCACACGTTCGTGGGGGGCGGTGGCGAGCGATGCGGAAGTCGTGGGGGGTTCACCGGAGTCACCACACCCATCACGTTACTTGCGAGTTAACCGACCAGTAAAGACCGGCGATTTCGCCGATGCGGCGCGCGTAGACCCCCCTGACACTCCGAACGAACCCCACCCGTTTCAGGAGGCACCATGCAGCGCCGCATGCGCCGTATCGCCACGGCCCTCGGGACCGTGACCACCACGCTCCTTCTGTCGCTCACCTTCTCCGCGCCTTCCGCTCAGGCCGCGACCCACAACCCCGTCGTCTTCGTACACGGTCTGAGCAGTTCGTCCGGCACCTGGGACGACTGGATCTCGTACTTCAAGGCCGACGGCTACACGTCCTCGGAGCTGTACTCCTGGTCCTACGACTGGGGCCAGTCCAACGTCACGACGGCCGCGCAGCTCAAGACGAAGATCGAGAGTGTGCGCGCCGCGACGGGCGCCTCCAAGGTCGACGTGGTCGTCCACTCGATGGGCGCGCTCAGCTCCCGCTACTACCTCAAGAACCTGGGCGGAACGGCGTACGTGGACGACTTCGTCTCCACGGCCGGCGTGAACCACGGGACGACCGTCGCCGGCTGGTGCCGGTGGCTCTACACGTCCTGTGGCGAGATGTACACCGGCAGCTCGTTCCTGACCGCGCTGAACTCCGGTGACGAGACACCGGGCAGTGTGTCGTACGCCAGCTACTGGTCGAACTGCGACGACGCGCTCACCCCGGACACGTCCGCGATCCTCAGCGGCGCGACGAACGTCGAGGTCGGCTGCGTCGCGCACAACGAGATGAACAACGACGAGGGGATCTACGAGCAGGTCCGGGCCTTCATCGCCTGACCCTCCCGGCTCAGCACTCGAACGTCCCGTGCCCGTCGCGCGGCCTCCTCCCCAGGGCCGCGCGGCGGGTGAGCCGTTCCCGCTCCGGGCCGCGACGGGTGAGCCGTTCCCACTCCGGGCCGCGACGGGTGAGCCGGTGCTTCCCGGGGGACAATCGCGGTATCTGCCGTCCGCTTCGGGAGGTCCTCATGGCCCGCGCCCGCGCCGCGAAGGACGCCGTGCACCACCCCCTCTTCGCCCGGTTCTACGCAAGACTGAGCGTGTCGGCGGAGCCGAGGATCGGCCCTCTGCGCGACGAACTGCTCGCCGGGCTCTCGGGCCGGGTCATCGAGATCGGCGCCGGAAACGGGCTGAACTTCGCGCGCTTCCCGAGCACGGTCTCGGAGGTGGTGGCGATCGAGCCGGAGCACTCCCTGCGGCAGTTGGCCCTGGAGGCCGCCCTGCGCGCCGAGGTGCCCGTGGACGTGGTGCCGGGCGCGGCGGAGGCGCTGCCGGTCAAGAGCGAGGGGTTCGACGCGGCCGTCGTGTCGCTGGTGCTGTGCAGTGTGCGGGACGTACGGCGCTCGCTGAGCGAGGTGCGCCGGGTGTTGCGTCCCGGCGGTGAGCTGCGGTTCTTCGAGCACGGCCGGGGCGGCGGACGGGCCATGCGGACGGCCCAGCGGGCGCTGGACGCCTCGGTGTGGCCGCTGCTGTTCGGCGGCTGCCATGTGTCCCGCGACCCGGTCGGCGCCATCCGGGCCGCCAGGTTCGAGATCGGGACGGTCCGGGAGGTCCTGGTGCCCGAGAACGGGCCGCGGCTGCCCAGTTCCTACTGTGTGGTGGGCCGGGCGCGACGTCCCGAACTCGGCGACGGCGAGAGCTGACGCGTGTGCGGGGCCCGCCTCACAGGCTCCACTGGCGCAGCTCCCGCGTGATGGCGTGCACGGTGGCCTCGCCGCTCTTGACCAGTCTGGCCAGTTCGCGCACCTGCTCGGCGGAGGTGACGACCTTGACGCCGCTGGCCACCAGGTAGCCGTAGGCGACGGCGGAGGCGAACAGCGCGTTGGAACGCTCCAACGCGGGGACGTGCATGAGCAGTTGGAGGAGCGCGGCGGCCCGGGCGTGCGGGGTGTCGTAGACGGGGACGTCGAAGATCTCGGCCTCGTGCCGGGCGACGGCCGCGACGAGGGCGCCCCAGTCGGTGACCTGGGGGTCTCCGGGCGTCTTCTGTTCGGCGACCATCAGGAGCCAGGCGAGGTCGATTCTGAGCTGGCTCAAGGGATCAGTGACGTCCCTCGCGCCGGCCTTCGAGCTCCGCGCCGAACTCCTCGACGAAGACCGCCTCGTACTGCTTCATGAAGTCGGCGGCGGACTCGACGAAGGTGTGGCCCGCTTCGCCGGCGTCCTGCCGGACCAACTCCTCGATGTACCGGTTCACACTCATCCCGCGCTCCAGGGCTCGTTCACGGGCCGCTCGGGCCGTGTCCTCGTCCACCCGGACATTCAGCTGAGTCTTGGCCATGACTCGACGCTAGCGCCGGAGTGCTAGCGAGGCAAGGGCGCCTTTCCCCCGATACCCCGAGTGCGCCGTCCGCGCCGCCCCCGAGACCCCACCTTGCGTGCCCCTTACATCGATACCGGATGCCCGACCTGCGACGGAGACGGCCTCGGACTTCGGGGGGATTCCTGCTGTGCCCTGAGTCACACTAGGCTCGGCCGGGAAACGCCCGGAATTCGAACTGGTTCGAGCCTGGAGGCCGTTTTGTCCACTGCTGCCGCTGAGCACACCCTCGGCCGCGCGGAAGCCGACGGCATCGCCGCCCGCGCCCGGGGCCTGACGAAGGCGTACGGCTCGGGCGAGACGACGGTGCTCGCCCTCGACTCGGTCGACGTGGACATCGCGCGCGGCCGCTTCACCGCGGTCATGGGCCCCTCGGGCTCGGGGAAGTCCACGCTGATGCACTGTCTGGCGGGGCTCGACACCGTCTCGGCCGGACAGGTGTGGCTCGGGGACACCGAGATCACCGGCCTCAAGGACCGCGATCTGACGCGGCTGCGCCGGGACCGGATCGGCTTCATGTTCCAGTCCTTCAACCTGATCCCCACGCTGAACGCGGCCGAGAACATCACCCTGCCCATGGACATCGCGGGCAAGAAGCCCGACGAGAAGTGGCTGGACCAGGTCATCGACACCCTCGGGCTGCGGGACCGGCTCAGGCACCGGCCGTCCCAGCTCTCCGGCGGCCAGCAGCAGCGCGTCGCCTGTGCCCGCGCGCTCGCCTCCCGGCCCGAGCTGATCTTCGCCGACGAGCCGACGGGCAACCTCGACTCCCGCGCCGGGCTCGAAGTACTGGGCTTCCTGCGCGAGGCGGTCGACCAACTGGGCCAGACGGTCGTCATGGTCACCCACGACCCGGGCGCCGCCGCCCACTCCGACCTGGTGCTCTTCCTCGCCGACGGCCGGATCGTGGACCGCATGGAGCGGCCCACGGCCGAGGCCGTCCTGGAACGCATGAAGCGGTTCGACACGATCCGGGCGACGTTCGACGGCGAGAGCGCCCCCACCGGTGCACCGGCCGACGGGCCCACCGGCGAGTCCATCGACCTCGACAAGGACTGAGACCGTGCTCAAGGCGACCCTGCGGAGTTTCCTCGCGCACAAGGGGCGGCTGCTGCTCTCGGCGCTGGCGATCGTCCTGTCCGTGGCGTTCGTCGCGGGCAGCCTCATCTTCTCGGACACGGTCACCCGTACCTTCGACCGGCTCTTCGCCTCCACCTCGGCCGATGTGACGGTGGGCCCGAAGGACGACGATCTGACGGGGCAGCTGCCGACCGGGGCGGTCGAGACCGTGCCCGCCTCGCTCGCGGGGCGGATCGCGGGCGTCGACGGCGTCGCGGACACCCATGTGGACGCGGCCGTGGAGAACGTCACGGTCGTCGACAGCGAGAACGAGTCGGTGGGCCCGACGACGGGCGCCCCCACCATCGCCACCAACTGGTACCTCACCGACCGCAGCCCGGTGGAGCTGACCAGCGGACACGCACCGCAGGGCCCCGGCCAGGCGCTGCTCGACGCGGACACCGCGAAGAACAAGGACGTGCGGATCGGCGACACCCTGACGGTGCTCGCCCAGCCGGGCTCCTTCAAGGTGGAAATCGTCGGCATCGCCACCTTCACCACCACCAACCCCGGTGCCGCGCTGGTCTTCCTCGACACCCGGGCTGCGCAGACCGAGCTGCTGGGCGACCCCGACGCCGCCACGACCATCTCGGTGACCGCCGAGCCCGGTGTGAGCGACGACCAGCTCAAGCGGCGGATCGCCGACGCGCTGGGGCCGACGGCGTACGACTACCAGACCGCCGACGAACAGGCCGAGTCGGCCGCGGCCTCGCTCGGCGGATTCCTCGACGTCATCAAGTACGTGATGCTCGGCTTCGCCGGGATCGCCACGCTTGTCGGGATATTCCTCATCGTCAACACCTTCTCCATGCTCATCGCCCAACGCACCCGCGAACTCGGCCTGTTGCGGGCGCTGGGCGCCGACCGGCGGCAGGTGCGGCGGTCGGTGCTCACCGAGGCGGCGCTCCTCGGCCTCGTCGGGTCGACGCTCGGCCTCGCCGCGGGAATCGGGCTGGCCTTCGGGCTGATCGAGCTCATGGGCGCCTTCGGAATGAACCTGAAGTCGACCGAGATGGTGATCGGCGTGGGCACGCCGGTCGCGGCATACGTCGTCGGGCTCGGCGTCACCTTCGTCGCGGCCTATCTGCCCGCGCGACGGGCGTCGACCGTGTCGCCGATGGCGGCGCTCTCGGACGCCGAGATCGCCGGAGTGGGGCGACCGCTGAAGGTACGCGCGGTGGTCGGCGGGATCGTGGGGGCGGCCGGTGCCGCCGCGCTCGTGGGGTGCGCGGTGTCGTCGGACACGGGTTCGGCGGCCTCCCTGCTCGGCCTCGGCGTGGTCCTCACCCTCGTCGCGACGGTCATCGCGGGACCGCTGCTCGTACGGCCGGTGATCCGGGTCCTGGGCGGCGCCTTTCCCGCGCTGTTCGGCTCCGTCGGCCGGATGAGCCAGCGCAACGCCCTGCGCAACCCGCGCCGGACCGGGGCGACCGCCGCCGCGCTGATGGTGGGGATCGCGCTGGTCGGCGGGATGTCCGTGGCCAGCGCCTCGATGACCAAGTCCTTCGACGACGAGATCGACAACACGCTCGGCGCCGACTTCGTCATCCAGAACCAGAACTTCCTGCCGTTCCCGCCCGAGGTCACCGACAAGGTCCGCGCCACGGACGGCGCCGGCCTCGTCGTACGGCAGCGGTTCACCCCGGTCGAGGTACGGCTGCCCGACGGCGAGCGGGTCGAGACGACCGCCGCGGCCTACGACCCGCGGCTCGACGAGGTCGCGAACGTCACCTACGCCCAGGGCGACAGCGCCGCCGCGCTGGCGGACGGATCCATCGCCATGGACGTGGAGTTCGCGCGGGAGCACGACGTGAGGGTGGGCAGCACGATCCCCGTCCGGTTCCCGGCCGGGAAGAACGCCGAGCTGAAGGTGGCCGCGCTCACCGACCAGGACACCGCCGACGGCTTCGGGGTGCGGGGCGGGCTGTACTTCGGGATGGGCACCATCGAGAAGTACGTGCCCGAGGGCCAGGACTCGGCGCTGTACGTGAACGCCGGCTCCGGCGTCGACGCCGACGAACTGCGCGCGAACCTGGAACGGACACTGGACGCGTATCCGCAGGTACAGGCCCGTGACCAGGCCGACTACAAGGAGCTGATCCGCAACCAGATCGCCGTACTCCTCTATCTGGTCTACGCGTTGCTCGGCCTCGCGATCGTCATCGCGGTGCTCGGCGTGGTCAACACCCTCGCCCTGTCGGTGGTCGAGCGCACCCGGGAGATCGGGCTGCTGCGCGCGATCGGGCTGGGCCGACGGCAGTTGCGGCGGATGATCCGGCTGGAGTCGGTGGTGATCGCCGTGTTCGGGGCGGTCCTCGGGCTCGCGCTGGGGCTGGTCTGGGGGGTGTGCGTGCAGCAGGTGCTGGCACTCCAGGGCATGAAGGCGCTGGCGATCCCGTGGGGCACGGTCGTCGCCGTGGTGATCGGCTCGGCGGTGGTGGGCGTCGTGGCGGCGCTGCTGCCCGCGCTGCGCGCATCCCGGATGAACGTGCTGGCGGCCATCGCGCACGAGTGATGTACTCGACGGGATGTCGGCTCAAGTCCCTTACAGGTGAGGAGAGTTCATGCCGCGCCCGTTCCGTTTCGGAGTCAATCTGCTCAGCCCCACGTCAGCCGGGCAGTGGCGCGCGAAGTGTCGCCGCGCCGAACAGCTCGGCTACGACGTGATCCTGGTCCCCGACCATCTGGGCATGCCGGCCCCGTTCCCGTCCCTGGTCGCCGCGGCGGAGGCCACCGAACGGCCACGGCTCGGCACGTTCGTGCTGAACGCGGGGTTCTGGAACCCGACGCTGCTGGCACGTGAGGTGGCCACCACGGACGCGCTGACCGGCGGACGCCTGGAGCTGGGGCTCGGCACCGGGTACGTACCGGCCGAGCACGAGAAGGCGGGGCTGCCCTGGGGGTCGCCGGGCGAGCGGGTCGACCATCTGCTGCGCACGGTCGAGGAGTTGGACCGGCTCCTCGGCTCCGATGAGCTCCCCCACTCTGGACTGCGTTCGAGCGGGGAGACCCCCGTGCCGCGTCCGGCTCAGCGGCCCCGGATGCCGCTGCTCATCGGCGCCAACGGCGACCGGATGCTGCGGATCACCGCCGAGCACGCGGACATCGCGGCGTTCACGGGCGCGCGGACGGTGGCCGACGGCAAGCTGGAACCACTGACCGCCGAGGAACTCGATGAACGGGTCGGCCGCTACCAGGAGTTCGCCGCCGGGCGGAAGGAACCCGCCGAGCTCAACCTGCTGGTCCAGATCGTCGAGCTCACCGAGGACCGCGGCGCCGCCGTTCGGCCGTGGCTCAGCCACCTCCCGAACCTGAGCGAGGAGCAGGCCCTCCAGCTGCCGCTGGTCCTCGTGGGGACGCTGGAGGAGATCGTCGACCAGGTGCTGGCGCAGCGGGAGCGGTACGGATTCTCGTATCTGACGGTTCTGGAGCCGAACATGGAGGCTTTCGCGAAGGTAGTCGAGGCGCTGCACGGCAGATGACATGCGCCGGCGCGAGGTCGGGTGCGGGACCGGTCGGTCCGCCACCGCGGGACCCCGGTCCGGATCCTGGAATTCCAGGCCCCCGTCCGCCCCCCGTGGTGGGATCGGCCCATGACCGACCTGCGCATCCGGGCCGCGACGCCCGACGACCTCGACACCGTCCTCGCCTTCTGGAAGGCGGCCGCGGAGGGCACGAGCATCAGCGACGACCGCGAGGGCGTCGAGCGGCTGGTGGCCCGTGACCCCGAGACGCTGATCCTCGCCGAGCTGGACGGCGAACTGGTGGGCACGGTCATCGCCGGCTTCGACGGCTGGCGGTGCCATCTGTACCGGCTCGCGGTGCACCCCGGGCGGCGGCGCAGGGGCATCGGCTCGGCGCTGCTCACCGCGGCCGAGGAGCGGTTCGTACGGCTCGGCGGGCGACGTGGCGACGCGATGGTGCTCGTCCGCAACGAAACGGCCCAACATGCGTGGCGGGCGGCCGGGTACGCACCCGAGGAGAAGTGGCGGCGGTGGGTGAAGCCGCTCGGGGGCTGAGGGCCCGGAGAGCTCGGAGGCGACAGGAAGGCGCTTTGCCGATCCTTTACCATGGGTGGACCAGTGAACCTCTACGGAAAGGTTGTGAGCGTCCGCCCATGGGCGAGCCTCCCAGTACCCGACCCGGTACACCCCGTACCCGAGCCGGTGGACGACATCGCGCGATCCTCCCGCCCCTGTCCGACCATGGGACGGAGGTGACCCGATGACCGAAGTGCTCCTCCTTCTGGTGGCGGTGCTGCTCTCGCTGATCTGTGGTGCCTTCGTCGCCGCCGAGTTCTCCCTGACCACGGTCGACCGCGGCCGGCTGGAGCGGGCGGCGGAGCGCGGCGAGCGGGGCGCCGCCGGCGCCCTCAAGGCCGTACGGAACCTGACGTTCCAGCTCTCCGGCGCCCAGCTCGGCATCACCGTCACCAACCTGGTGGTCGGCATGCTCGCCGAGCCGTCCATCGCCAAGCTCATCGCGGGCCCGCTGGAGGCGGTCGGCGTGCCGGCTTCCGCGTCGAGCTCGGTGGCGCTCGTGATCGGTACGGCCCTGTCGACGATCGTGCTGATGGTCGTCGGCGAGCTGGTGCCCAAGAACTGGGCGATCTCCGCCCCGCTGCCGGTGGCGAAGAAGGTGGCGACCCCGCAGCGCTGGTTCAGCGCCGCGTTCCGGCCCTTCATCTCCCACCTCAACAACACCGCCAACCGTCTCGTGCGCCTCTTCGGCATCGAGCCCGCCGAGGAGCTGGCCTCCGCGCGCGGCCCCCAGGAGCTGGCGGCACTCGCCCGGCACTCGGCCAGGGAGGGCGCCCTGGAGGAGGACACCGCCGAGCTGTTCGTGCGGACGCTGAACCTCGCCGATCTGACCGCGGAGAACGTGATGACCCCGCGCGTCCAGGTCATCGCCCTCGAAGCACAGGCGACCTGCGAGGACGTGGCGAACGCGACCCGGGCCACCGGCCTGTCCCGCTTCCCCGTCTACCGCGGCAGCCTGGACTCCGTCGTCGGCACCGTGCACATCAAGGACGTCCTCGCCGTGCCCGCCGAGCGCCGGCTGCGCACCTCCGTGGCGGAGCTGCTGCGCGAGCCGCTCCTCGTCCCCGAGTCACTGACCGTCGACCGGGTCCTGGACCGGCTCTCGGGCAAGCGCACCATGGCCGTCGTCATCGACGAGTACGGCGGGACCGCCGGCGTCGTGACCCTGGAGGACATCGTCGAGGAGGTCGTCGGCGAGGTACGGGACGAGCACGACCCGCACGAGACACCCGACCTGGCCCCCGTCGGCACCGACGAGCACGGCCGGGAGCTCTACTCGGCCGACGGCTCGGCCCGCACCGACCAGCTGGCCCGCGTGGGCCTGCGGACACCCGAGGGGCCGTACGAGACGCTCGCGGGCCTGATCGCCACCGAGCTGGGCCGTATTCCGGCCGTCGGCGACACCGTCGAGGTCGTCGGCTGGCGGCTCGACGTGGTGGACGCCGCAGGCCGCCGGGCCGCGCGGGTGCTGCTGCACGCGCCGGCCGCGTCCGACGAGGAGCACGAAGAAGACGGGAAACGCGAGAAGCGCGACAAGAACGACAAGCACGAGGAGCACGAGAAGCACGAGGAGGAGACCCGATGACCGCCGTCCAGCTGCTGATCGGTTTCGCGACGCTGGTCGTCAACGCCTTCTTCGTGGGCGCCGAGTTCGCCCTGATCTCGGTGCGCCGCAGCCAAATCGAACCGTACGCCGAACAGGGCGACCGGCGGGCGCGCAGCGTGCTGTGGGGTCTGCAGCACGTGTCCGCGCTGATGGCGGCCGCGCAGCTCGGCATCACACTGTGCACCCTGGTCCTCGGTGTGGTCGCGGAGCCCGCGATCGAGCATCTGCTGCAGCCGTTGTTCCACGCGGTGGGTGTGCCGGAGGGCGCGGGGCACGTGGTGTCCTTCGTGATCGCTCTGGCGCTCGCCACCTATCTGCACATGCTGCTCGGCGAGATGGTGCCGAAGAACATCGCCCTCGCGGAGCCGGTGCGCAGCGCCCTGCTGCTCGGCCCGCCGCTGGTGGCGCTGTCGCGAGCACTGCGCCCGGTGATCTTCACGGTCAACGCCTTCGCGAACGCGCTGCTGAAGCTGATGCGGATCGAGACGAAGGACGAGGTCACAGCGACCTTCTCGGACACCGAACTCGCCCGTCTGGTCCGGGACTCCAGCGAGGCCGGACTCATCGACGACCGCGCGCAGGAGCGGCTGCGCGACGCCCTGGAGCTGGGCCGCCGGCCCGTGCGCGACGTCGTGCTCCCGCTGGAGCGGGTCGTCTACGCGGGCATGGGCGTCACCCCGGAGGAACTGGAGCGACTGTCGGCCGAGTCCGGGTTCTCCCGTTTCCCCGTGGTCGACGAGGGACGCCGGATCGTGGGCTATCTCCATGTGAAGGACGCGCTGGACGCGGCCCCGCGCGACGTGCCGTTCTCCGTGCGGGACATGCGGTCCATCGCCCGGGTCCGGGAGACCACACCGCTGGACGACGTGCTCACCGCGATGCGCCGCAGCCGGACGCACCTGGCGGCCGTGCTGGGCGAGGACGGCCGGCTCGCGGGCATCGTGACCATGGAGGACGTGCTGCGGGAGCTGCTCGGGCAGCCATCCGTCTGACTCGTCCGAGGTCCGTCCGAGGTCCGTCCGAGGTCCCGTCCGAGCCCGTCCGCGGTCCCGCCCGAGTCCCGTCCGTGTGCCGCCCGAGTCATGTCCGAGTCACGTCCGAGGTGGAGGAGGCCGACCGACCGACGGGTATGTGAACGCGTTAGCATCGTTTCCGCCATGCAGACGAATCCCACATACTCCAGCCTTGTCACGGTCGGCGACTCCTTCACCGAGGGCATGTCCGACCTCCTTCCCGACGGTACGTACCGGGGCTGGGCGGACCTCCTCGCGGGCCGCATGGCCGCGCAGACGCCCGGCTTCCGGTACGCCAATCTCGCGGTGCGCGGGAAGCTGATCGGGCAGATCGTCGCCGAGCAGGTGGAGGTCGCGTCCGCGATGGAGGCGGACGTGATCACGCTGGTCGGCGGCCTGAACGACACCCTGCGTCCGAAGTGCGACATGGGCCGGGTGACCGGACTGCTGGAAGAGGCCGTGGAGCGCCTCGCCCCCTCCTGCAAACAGCTCGTCCTGATGCGCAGCCCCGGCCGCCAGGGCCCTGTCCTGGAGCGGTTCCGGCCACGCATGGAGGAACTGTTCGCCTGCGTCGACGGCCTGGCCGCCCGGCACGGCGCCCTCGTCGTCGACCTGTACGGCGCGCCTTCGCTGAGCGACCCCCGCATGTGGGACGTGGACCGGCTGCATCTGACGGCCGACGGGCACCGCCGGGTCGCCGAGGCGGTCTGGCAGGCACTCGGTTACGAGGCGGAGGACGCGGAGTGGCGGACGCCGATGCCCGTGACGCCACCGCCCGGATGGACCGCACGCCAGGTGGCCCACGCGCGGTTCGCCCGCCAGTACCTGCTGCCGTGGATAGGCCGCCGCCTCACGGGCCGCTCCTCGGGCGACGGCCGGACAGGCGCCCAGTTCAACGCCGAGCTGGGCAAAGCCTTCTGGGTCACCCCTGCGGACCACACCACCCCCGGCCCTGTGACGGACTGGCGACAGGTGGGGCCCTGACCCGGAGCCCGCCCGGCTGCCGTGCGGGCTCCGGGAGACCGATCGCGGCGCCGTCAGCTTTGGCATCGGGGTGCGATCGGGTACTCGTGGCGAAGGGCAGGTCCTCGGCCACACCGGCTGGTCAACGGTCTCCAGGTCACCAGTGGCCGTGTCGTGGACCGCGACAGGGCGGGGCGTGTCGTTGACGACGGATCGGATCGGGACACCGCGCTCCGCCTGCAGTTCGGCCCCTGTCGTCTGGGGCCCGTTCATGCATGATGACGGGATGAACCATGGCGACCAGCGCTTCCACGTCATCGTGCTGTCGAACTTCGCGAAGGGCTTCGACAAGTACGCGTTCGCTTACGGTAAGGCGGGGATTCCCGAAAGTACCTATCCCGACCGGTTCCACCTGCTGACCCGTGCGGAGTTGGGAATCGGCATCGGCAAGGCGCGACGCCTGCTGGACCGTCTGGCCATTCCGGGTGACCGGCTGCTGGTGCTGGAAACCATGGTGGACCCCGACAAGCTGGTGCCCAACGTGTCGACCGGCCTCGGCATGGAACTGCGCGAGGCTCGCATCCGGTTGTCAGCAGTCCACGAGCTCGACCAAGCGGGCGACGAGTTCACTCTGCGCCCGACGACCGTCGAGGATGCGATGGCGTCCTCCCTGCACCTGCACGGTTCGGCACTGCGTCGCTACGCCGACACGCGACCGCGCTCGGTGTCGCTTCTGCCGGTCGCCTCCGCCTGCCAGGCCCGCTGTTCGTTCTGCTTCTCCGCGGCTTCGATCTCCAGCGACCAGGCACCGGCACGGGTCCCGTGGGACGCGGTCGCCCAGTGGCTGGAGCGCGCCCGTGCGGCGGGTGCCGAGCGTGCGGTGATCACCGGCGGCGGGGAGCCCACGCTCATACCGTTCGAACAGCAGCTGCGACTGGTGTCCGCCTGTTCGGCGGCCTTCCCGAAGGTCGTCCTGATCACCAACGCGCACACCCTGGCGAAAGGCCGGCACGCTGATCGGGCCGACCGCCTCGCAGCCCTCAGCACGGCGGGCCTGAGCGTGCTGGCGGTCTCCCGGCACCATCAGGACGACGCCGTCAGCGAGCGGCTGATGATGCTGCGCACGCCGGTGAGCTCTGTCGTCGACACCTGGCGCGTGGAACGTGACCGCTGGCCGGGGCTGCGGATGAGGTTGATCTGTGTACTCCAGCACGGCGGCGTCGCCGACGCGGCCGAGGTCGCCGACTACCTTTCGTGGGCCGCGGCTCTCGGTGTCGAGGAAGTCTGCTTCAAAGAGCTCTACGTATCCACCAGCACCGAGTCGCTCTACTTCGACCGCGCCGCCAACGTCTGGAGCCGAGAGCACCAGGTGTCGCTGTCCCTCGTCACCGGGTTCGCCGAGCAGCACGGTTTCGAACTGGCGAGCCGCCTGCCCTGGGGGGCGCCGGTCTACCACGGCAGCTGGGACGGACGGCCGATGCGGATCGCCGCTTACACCGAGCCCAGTCTGCTCTGGGAACGCACCAGCGGGATCGCACGCAGCTGGAACGTCATGGCCGACGGACGCTGCTACGCCTCCCTGGAAGACCGGGCCAGCGAGATCGTGCCGGAAGGCGCGGCGGCATGAGGTTCGAGGAGTTCCTGGAATTCCGGCAGCGGCAACTCAGTGCTTCCTCGTCGCTTCTGGACGCCGCCGAGACCAACGTGTACCGGGCGCTTGCTCCGGTGCGGCCGGAACCGCCGACCGACATGAGTACGGTGCACCGGTGCGATCTCGCCCGTGCCTGGCTGCGGCGCTTCGAGCTGCCGGAAGAGTGGTCCGGCCACGCCATGGTCTGTCGAGGGGTCCGGCACGGGCTCGGTGTGGTGTTCCACTGGCTGCGCGCCGTGCACGCGCGGTTGTGGCTGCCCGGTGACGTGTACCCGGTCTACTTCGAGCTGGCCCGCGCTGCGGGCCTGGCGCCCATGTCCTATCCGACGCTGCCGGCGCCGGCCCTGCCGAGCTCGCCGGCGGACGACCGGCCCGAATACCTGCTGCTCGCCAACCCCAGCAAGCCGCTCGGCCGTTACCTGTCCGACGCCGAGTGCGCCTCGGTGATTTCGTGGTTGCGGGAATCACCACGCCGCCGCCTGCTGATCGACAGCGTCTACGACCTGGGAGCCCCGTTCGCCGCCGGCACACGGCGGTTGCTGGACACCGGTTGTGCGGTCCTGCTGCATTCGGTCACCAAGGGATGGCTGTGGCCACGCACGTTCGGCGTGGTCCTGCTGGGCCCGGCGCACGCCGCATTGGCCGAAGCGTTCCGGGCGGATCCGCCGACGCCGGCACAGCTGAGGCTCGCCGACCGTCTGCTGACCGAGCACAGCGACGTGCCCCGGCAGGTCGTCGACGAACTGGCCGCACGGGCTGAGCGGCTGTTCGAACGGTTGCCGGACGAAGTGCTCGGGGCGATTCCCACGGCGAGCCGGACGTGTCCCGGCAACTATTTCTTCCCGGTTGGAATCCCGGCGGAGACGCTCCAGCGTGAATGCGGCGTACTCGCCATGCCGGTCAGCGTGTTCGGGGAGAGCAGTTGGTCCGGCTCCATCCTGACCAGCCTTGCTGACGCTTTCGGCCCGACGCCGGTGGTGGCGCGATGAAGCCACTGGAGGACCTGGCCGTATACGACGATGCGGACTTCTACGATCAGGAGTTCACCGCACGCACCCACGACATCCCGTTCTTCCTCGACCAAGCGGTCCGGGCGGGCGGTCCGGTCCTGGAGGTGGCCTGCGGAACCGGGCGCATCACCCTGCCGATCGCGCGGGCGGGTGTCGAGGTCACAGGGCTCGACATCATGCCCTCGATGCTCGCGCGTGCCCGTCAGCGGGCCGAGGACGAGCGACTGCCAGTCGAGTGGCTGGAACAGGACTGCCGAGACATCCGCTCCGACAGGCGCTTCGCCCTGGTGTTCTCGGCAACCAACGCGATGCAGCACCTGCACGACCTGGATTCCGTGGTCGCGTTCCTCGCCTCGGCGCGAGACGTGCTGCGACCAGGCGGGACCCTGATCCTGGACGTCTTCAACCCCGACATGGCCAAGCTGTGCCGGCTCCCCGAGTCGCCCTACCACCACAAGTCGGTCGTGGACCGGGACGGGGCGAGGCTCGACGTGCGAGCGACGACCAGCTACGACGCCGCCGCGCAAGTGCTGCGCTTCACGCTGGACTACCTACGCGACGGCGTGTGCGTACGCACCAAGAAGGTCAGCATGCGCTGCTTCTTTCCCGAGGAACTCCTGGCGCTCTGCCGGCTGGCCGGTCTCGACGTCGCGCAGCGCTACGGGGACTACGATCGATCCCCGTTCACGAGCACCTCGCCGAAGCAGCTCCTGTTCTGCCGCTCCCGAACCGCCAACGGCCAGATCGGTGATCCGCCGTCGGTACCGGTCAGGCATCCGAGCTGAGCCGGCACCGCATTCCGGGCAACATGCCTGTTCGGAGGCCGCACGAGCGGTGATCCTCGCTGTCGCCCCCGCGTTCCGGACCAGGGCGTGTTTCGGAAGTCCCTTCTGCTCTGCGACGCCCGGCACGCACTCTCGCCGCACCGGACGCCGCAGAGCCGCCCTTCGGGCGACGAAGGGACTTCCGAAACACGCCCTAGTGTTCTGAGTCGGGAATTCTGTTCAGATGTATAGGCTTGCTCCATGGCACGGACGGGGCGGCCGAAGGCCGAGTTGACACTGTCGGACGAAGAACGGGCCGCACTCGAGGAGTGGGTGCGGCGACGTTCCACGCCGCAGGCATGGGCGTTGCGGTGTCGGATCATCCTGGCCTGCGCCGAGGGCGCCTCGAACAAGGACGTGGCTGCTCAGCTCGGTTCCACACCCCATGCGGTGGGCCGCTGGCGGGCCCGGTTCGTGCAGTACCGGATCGCCGGTCTGGGTGACATGCCGCGTCCGGGCGGCCCAAGGACCGTGACGGACGAGCAGGTTGCCGCGGTAGTCACCAAGACGCTGGAATCCACTCCGAAGAACGCAACGCACTGGTCGACGCGGTCGATGGCGAAGGAGACGGGCCTCTCGCAGTCGTCGGTTTCACGGATCTGGCGGGCCTTCGGCCTGCAGCCGCACCGGTCGGAGACCTTCAAACTGTCGACCGATCCGTACTTCGTCGACAAGGTCCACGATGTCGTCGGCCTTTACCTGGACCCGCCCGAGCGGGCCCTGGTGTTCTGCGTCGACGAGAAGTCGCAGATCCAGGCCCTGGACCGATCCCAGCCCGTGCTGCCAATGATGCCCGGGGTTCCCGAGCGGGTGACCCACGACCACGTCCGCGCCGGCACCACCACCCTGTTCGCCGCCCTCGAGGTCGCCACCGGCAAAGTGATCGGCTCCCTGCACCGCAGACATCGGGCTGAGGAGTTCAAGAAGTTCCTCACCAAGCTCGACAAAGAGGTGCCCGCCGACCTGGATGTCCACCTCATCTGCGACAACTACGCCACCCACAAGACCCCCGCCATCAAGAAGTGGCTGCCGGCCCACCCCCGCTTCCACCTGCACTTCACACCGACCGGCTCGTCCTGGCTGAACCTCGTCGAGCGATGGTTCGCCGAACTGACCAACAAGCAGATACGGCGCGGCGTTCACAGGTCCGTCCAAGCCCTGGAGAAGGACATCCGCAACTGGATCGCCGCCTGGAACACCGACCCGAAGCCCTACGTCTGGACGAAGACCGCAGACGAGATCCTCGAACGCCTCGCCAGTTATCTGAACAGAATTCCCGACTCAGAACACTAGTTGCCCCATGGGTACACCGTCCGGCGACGGCGTGCCGGCCAAGCGGCCCGAGTTGCTGCCGTACGAGGGCCCAGTAGCGTAGGGAGCCGCCGCACCGGGAGGCACGCGTGTCCACGACAGTGATCAACCTGAAGGGCCGCATCCGCGACTTCGGCCCCCGGCTGGAGTACGCCCCCAGCGACCTGGTGTACATCGGCCGCCGCTGGACCATGGGCCACTGGGACCTGCCGCAGCATCCGCTCTTCAACCCGTTCCAATACGACACCGAGAAGAAGAAGCGCGACGGGACGCGGGCCGAGGTGATGGCGAAGTACCGGGAGTACCTGACGGCCGCCCCCGAACTGATGGCCCTGGTGCCGGAGCTGCGCGGCAGGACGCTGGCCTGCTGGTGCGCGCCCGAGCCGTGCCACGGGGACATCCTGGCGGAGCTCGCCGACGAGCGGTGAGGGCCCGGAAGCCGCAGGTGCCGGCGGTGTCGACGGGGGCTGATGGCCGCGCAACCGGCTTCATAGGTTCCTCCGAAAAGACTCAGGCACACGAGGCCCCCGGCCGGGCAGGTGACCGGGGGTCCTCACGTTTCCGCGCGCACCAGCGCGGATCGCCCAAACAACGGGGCGGCGAAACCCGCCGCATCCACCCTGCACGCCCACCCGTTCAGGTCACGGAACCGCCACACACCCCACGCGCCTCGGTAACCCCTCATACGCTGCCTCCTCATGACAACCCGCACAACAGGGGCAACCATGGCCAACTGGAAAATCATCGGCAGCGTCATCGCAGGCGTACTCGTCCTCGGCGCCATCGGCAACGCCATCGACGGCAACGACCCCGCCGGCACGCCATCCGCAGCCACGAGCAGCAGCCCGAACGCGGCCGCCGACGGCAGGCAGAGCGCAGTCGCCGACGACAAGCCGAAGACCGAGAAGGCCACCGTCCCCAACTTCGTCGGCATGGGCCTCCAGAGCGCCCAGGACACAGCGCAAGACGCCGGGTTCCACAGCCTGAAGTCTCACGACTCCCTCGGCCGTGGCCGTCTGCAAGCCTTCGACCGGCACTGGAAGGTCTGCTCCCAAAACATCAAGGCCGGCACCAGCACGTCGACGGACACCGAGTTGGACTTCGGCGCCGTGAAGCTGGAGGAGGACTGCCCGGCCAAGGACCAGACCGAACCGTCGGCCGCCAGCGGAAGGATGCCCGACTTCACGGGCACGTCCGTGAACACCGCCCGCGCCGCGCTCGATTCCAGCACCTCGCTCACCGTGGAGGACGCGTCCGGCGAGGGCAGGTTCATCCTCATCGAGTCGAACTGGAAGGTATGCACCCAGACGCCGACGAAGGGCACGAAGCTGAACGGGCAGCCAGTGAAGCTCACCGCGGTCAAGTTCGAGGAGAGCTGCCTCTGAACGCGGCCGCGGCCCCTGGGCCACCCGGCTTCGGGGCCACCCGGCTTCGGGGCCACCGTCCACTCATGGGCGCTGCCGCTACACGTCGCCCAGGACTTCTTCGCGGGCGGCCTCGGCCTTCCGGACGAAGAGCTCGCTTCCGCCAGTACGTGGCGGGCAAGGTCTAGTGCCAGTTGCTGATCTTGACGTCGTGCGGCGCCGGCTCACCCTTGCCGGTTTCGACCAGCTTCTTGAGGCTCATCAGGAAGGTCGCCCACTTGGTGCTGCAGTGGTACATGAACTCCACCGGCTCCTTCCAGCCCTCGTGCCGGAACAACACGATCGTGAAGCCGTCCTCCTGCTTGAGCTCGAAGCGGATCCGCGTGCCGATCCACTCCTCGGGACCGTCGACGACCTCCCAGAGCACGCGTTCGGCGGGCTGAGCCTCCAGGACCTTCATGTCGAACCCGCCGGGCTCGAAGCGGAACCGGATCACTCCCCCGACCCTGCCGTCACCGTCCGTTTCCTCCGTCCACCAGCTCGCCAGCCCATCGACCGTGGTCAAGGCCGCGTAGACGGCGTCGGGAGACGACGTGACTCCGATCCTGTGCAGGATGTCCACCATCTCGATACCTCCTTCTCGTGCAACCGCCCGCATGCGGGCGGTTCATCAGCGCCGCCACGGATGCGGCGACGTGCGTTCGTGAGGTGTCAGCCCTCCTGGCTTCGCTGGATTGCTTCGGCGATCCGCTTGATGCGACGCAGCCGGGCGTCCCAGGTGGCCCCGACCGCCGACAACTGCGCGACCGCGCGGGCGAACTGGGCCTCGTCCACCTCGTAGAGACGCTCGCGTCCGGACGGCGTGACGTGGACCAGCCCGACCCGGCCGAGTACGGCGAGGTGTTTGGCGACCGCCTGCCGCGTGACCGGCAACTGCTCGCTCAGCGTGGTTGCCGTCCCGCCGCCCGCCAGCAGCAGGTCGAGCATCCGCCGCCGGACGGGGTCCCCCACCGCCGACCAGAGCTCGTCGTCGATGATGACGCTCATGGCGTCGACACCAGCCGAGCGACATACGTGACGAGGCGGGGCAGGAAGTAGTCCCAGCCGTTGACGTGCTCGCGGTACTGCTCCTCGAGCACGGCCGCCTCCCAGCCCTTCTCCCGGAACCCCTCCTCGCTGAAGCGCAGCAGTGTGCCCGTACCCGACGGGACCAGCTCGAAGGTGACCAGGAGCGAGTTGGCCGGCGTCGCGGCCTCACCCTCGCCGTACACCCACCGGAACGAGAACCGCCGGGGCGGATCGGCCTCCAACACGGTGACCGGGGCGACCTGCGCCTCCGGCGTAGACCTGTCGCCGAACGAGATGACCCCGGTGGCGCCGGGCACCGGCTCGAGTTCCGCTTCGTCCGGCCACCACTCCCGCAGGTGTTCGGGCTTGCTGATGACCTCGTAGACCACCTCGGGCGTGGCCTCGACGTGGATCTCCCGCTCGATGCTGCCGTACTCCATCCCACTCCCCTCCTCGTGCAACCTTTGGTTGCGCATTACCGTACGCCACCCCTCCGGCATGCGCAACCATTGGTTGCTCTAAGGATTCCCCGGCAGCAGGTCACTCATCTGCGGCGCCGCGCCGTCGCCGCTCCTCGCACCCGCAGCGAGCGCGACACCCTTGCGTACGCCGGGTGCCGGAACACGTCGGAGGCCGACCGCAGCGGCCGACGTCTCGCGCTCGTCTCACGGCCTCGGAGAACGCCCCTGTCCACAGCGCCCGCGACCTGGGCACTCTGGACAGGGTGGACGTTCCGGTGGCGCTCTGGACGCCGGGTAAACTCCGTCCACGTGACTTCTGCGCCAGCCAAGCCCCGTATCCCGAACGTCCTCGCCGGACGCTACGCCTCCGCCGAGCTCGCCACGCTCTGGTCGCCCGAGCAGAAGGTGAGGCTGGAGCGGCAGCTCTGGCTGGCCGTGCTGCGGGCCCAGAAGGACCTCGGCATCGAGGTGCCGGACGGGGCGCTCGCCGACTACGAGCGGGTCCTCGACACCGTCGACCTGGCCTCCATCGCCGAGCGCGAGAAGGTCACGCGGCACGACGTGAAGGCGCGGATCGAGGAGTTCAACGACCTCGCCGGGCACGAGCACGTGCACAAGGGCATGACGTCCCGCGATCTCACCGAGAACGTCGAGCAGCTGCAGATCAGGCTCTCCCTGGAGCTGGTCCGCGACCGTACGGTGGCCGTGCTGGCACGCCTCGGCAAGCTGGCCGGTGAGTACGGCGAGCTGGTCATGGCCGGCCGCTCGCACAACGTGGCCGCGCAGGCCACCACCCTCGGCAAGCGGTTCGCGACCGCCGCCGACGAGCTGCTCGTGGCGTACGGCCGCGTCGAGGAGCTGCTCGGCCGCTACCCGCTGCGCGGCATCAAGGGCCCGGTGGGCACGGCCCAGGACATGCTGGACCTGCTGGGCGGGGACGCTGCCAAGCTGGCGGAGCTGGAGGACCGGATCGCCGGGCACCTCGGCTTCGCGCAGGCGTTCACCTCCGTCGGCCAGGTCTACCCGCGCTCGCTGGACTACGACGTGGTGACCGCGCTGGTGCAGCTGGCGGCGGCGCCGTCCTCGCTGGCGAAGACGATCCGGCTGATGGCCGGGCACGAGCTGGTGACCGAGGGCTTCAAGCCCGGTCAGGTCGGTTCGTCCGCCATGCCGCACAAGATGAACACCCGCTCCTGCGAGCGCGTCAACGGCCTCATGGTCATCCTGCGCGGCTACGCCTCGATGACCGGCGAGCTGGCCGGCGACCAGTGGAACGAGGGCGACGTGTCCTGCTCGGTGGTGCGCCGGGTCGCGCTGCCGGACGCCTTCTTCGCGCTGGACGGTCTGCTGGAGACCTTCCTGACCGTCCTCGACGAGTTCGGCGCGTTCCCGGCCGTCGTCGCGCGCGAGCTGGACCGCTACCTGCCCTTCCTCGCCACGACCAAGGTGCTGATGGGCGCGGTGCGCGCGGGCGTCGGCCGTGAGGTCGCGCACGAGGCCATCAAGGAGAACGCGGTCGCCTCCGCCCTCGCGATGCGCGAGCAGGGTGCCGAGCGCAACGAGCTCCTCGACAAGCTCGCCGCCGACGACCGCGTCCCGCTGGACCGTGCCCAGCTCGACGCGCTCATGGCCGACAAGCTCTCCTTCACGGGTGCCGCGGCCGACCAGGTCGCCGTCGTCGTCGGCCGGATCGAGGAGATCGTCAAGCAGCGCCCCGAGGCCGCCGGTTACACGCCCGGAGCGATCCTCTGACCCGCTTCACCCAGGCCGAACTGGAGGCCGCCCGCGACCGGCTGGTGCCGGATGTCACCGCGGACGGCCTCCGGGTCCTTTTCTGCGGGATCAATCCGGGGCTGATGACGGCGGCGACCGGCCACCACTTCGCCCGCCCCGGCAACCGCTTCTGGCCCGTCCTGCATCTGTCCGGCTTCACGCCCCGGCTCCTCAAGCCGTCGGAGCAGGGCGAGTTGCCGTCGTACGGGCTCGGTATCACGAACGTCGTCGCGCGGGCCACCGCGCGGGCCGACGAGCTGACGCCGGAGGAGTACGTCGAGGGCGGGCGCCTGCTGACCGCCAAGGTCGAGCGGATCCGGCCGCGCTGGCTCGCGGTGGTCGGCGTGACCGCGTACCGGGCGGCCTTCGGCGACCGCAAGGCCTCCGTCGGGCCGCAGGAGCGGACCATCGGGGCCTCGCGTGTGTGGGTGCTGCCCAATCCCAGCGGGCTGAACGCGCACTGGACGGCGGCGACGATGGCGGAGGAGTTCGGGCGGCTGCGGGTGGCGGCGGAGGACTGACGGGCGCAGGACTTGACCGGCGGGGGTCGGCGCGGCGAGCCGGCGCCTCATGGTGGGGCGATCTCCGTTATCAGGGCGACGAGTTGGAACGGCAGCTCCTTGTCCCACTGGGAGACACCGAGGGCCACCCAGCGGCCGTCGGCCCGCCAGAGGTGCACGTCCGGGACGTGGGAGCTGAGCACCGCCCAGGGCTCGGGCAGGTCCTCGCCGTCCATGGACCGGTCGAGAACGCTCCACAGGCTGAACACGTCCGGTGCGCCCCAGCGTTCGGCCAGCCGCTCCGACAGGGCGTCCCGGTCCGCCTCGTACTGCTCCTCGGCCTCCTCCCGCCGCGTGCCGTCGTCCTCCCAGAAGTCGGCACTCGTCCGTAACTCGGCGACGTGATAGCCCGGTCCGGCCGTGCCGACGTCCGACCGGCCGGGCTCCGCCGGGAACTCCTCGGAGCACAGCCGGTCGATGACGGCGAGGTGCTGCGTGATGCTCATGCGGTCCAGTAAACCGGGCACCACTGACAATTGGCGCTGCGTCAGGAGGTCGTGCACGCGGTCCGGCCGGTCGTCGGAGCCGAGACGCCGGGTTCGCGGCGCGCGCGGCCCGGCCGGGAGCGCGGTCTGGACGGGCGCGCAGTCTGGACGGGCGCACGGCGGGCGGCCGTGGGGATGGCGAGCCGGGCGGCCGGGCGCCGGTGGTGAGGGTGGGCGGGCCGGGCGCCCGTGGTGGGATTCCGCAGGTCGGGGGCGTCAGGCACTCGCCGGGGTGCGTCGCGGCGAGTACGATCCGGCAGACACGGGCGCGAGCTGGGAGGACGGACGTTGGGGCGACTGACCGGCGGGGATCCTTCTCTGCTCCGAAGAATCAACTCGGCCGTGGTGCTGCACGCGCTGCGCGCCACGGACCACGCGACGCTCACCGAGATCACCACCGTCACCGGGCTGTCCCGGCCCACGGTCGAGGGCGTCGTCGAAGGCCTGGTCGAGGCCGGGCTGGTGGTCGAGCAGGCCGCCGAGGAGGGTGCCGCCCGGCGGCAGGGGCGCCCGGCACGGCACTACCGGTTCCGGGCCGAGGCGGGCCATCTGCTGGGCCTGGACGTGGGCTCGCACCAGGTGACCGCGCTGCTCGCGGACCTCGACGGGCGGGTGCTGGGCTCGCTGTCCAAGGACGTCTCCGAGTCCGCGTCGGCGGACGACCGGCTGGAGCGGCTGCGCTCGACCGTCGCCGAGCTGCTCCGCAGGTCCGGCGTCTCGCGCGGCTCGCTGCGGGCGGTGGGTGTGGGCAGCCCCGGGATCATCGAGGCCGACGGCGCCGTCCGCCTCTGCTCGGCCCTGCCGGAGTGGACGGGCCTGAACCTGGGTGAGCGGTTGAGCCGCTCCTTCAAGTGCTCCGTCCTGGTCGAGAACGACGCCAACGCCGCCGCCGTCGCCGAGCACTGGAAGGGCGCGGCCGTCGAGTCCGACGACATGGTGTTCGTACTCGCGGGGCTGAGTCCGGGCGCCGGTTCACTCATCGGGGGGCGGCTGCACCGGGGCTACGGCGGCGCGGCCGGGGAGATCGGCGCGCTGCACCTGCTGGGCCGCGAGGCCACCCCGGAGGCGCTGCTGTCGACCACGGGCGAGCCCCTGCATCCGCTCGACGAGCAGGCGGTCGCCGAGGTCTTCAAACACGCGCGCGAGGGCGACGAGCGGGCCCGCGAGGCCGTCGACCGTTTCATACAGCGCCTCGTCCACGACGTGACGGCCCTCGTCCTCGCCCTCGACCCCGAGCTCGTCGTCGTCGGCGGCTGGGCGACCGGCATCGACGACGTCCTCGATCCTCTCCGCCAGGAGCTGGCCCGCTACTGCCTGCGCCCGCCCCGCGTCGCCCTCTCCCGACTGGGAGAGGCGGCCGTCGCCATGGGCGCGCTCCGGCTGGCCCTGGACCACGTCGAGGAACAGCTGTTCGCGGTCGAGGGCACGGTGACGGCACGGCGCTGAGCCCGCGCCGGTGCCGTCCCGATGCCGACGCCGATGCCGTCCCCATGCTGGTGCCGGTGTCCGTCCCGATGCCGGTGCCGTCGTGGTGCCGGCGTCCGTCCCGATGCCGGTGCCGGAAACGCTGCCGAGCCCAGGACCGCCTCGGCCCCGCGGCCCCGGTACGCACAACGCCGCGCCCCGGAAGTCCGGGGCGCGGCGGGTGCGGCGGGTGCGGCTCGTAGGGACTGCCCGCGTCGTCAGGACGCGCGGCGCTCCGGGCCGTGGTGGATCTCGACGCCGCCCGAGTCGCCGAAGGTCAGGCGGCACGTGTCAGCGCGGTAGGTGGCCATGGAGACGGCCGCCGTGCGCCCCTCGGCGAAGAAGCGGGTGGTGACGACGAGGACGGGCGCGCCGGGCAGCCGGTCGAGTTCCTTGGCGTCGTCCGCGCGGGCGGAGCCCAGCTCCACCGAGCGGTCCTGCCCCTCCAGCTCCAGGCGCTGCAGCTCGCGCAGCACGGCACGCGCGCGTGCGGCGCCGGAGGGCGTGTCTATGGCGGACAGGGCGGGCACCGAGCCGGCCGGGATGTAGAGCAGCTCGGCGGCGACGGGCTGGCCGTGCGACATGCGGGAGCGGCGCACGACGTGCACCTGCTCGCCGTGGACGCTCTCCAGCATGTCGGCGACCGCGGCGGGCGGCGCCGCGGCCGTGCAGTCCACGGCCTGCCAGGTGTCGCCGACGGTGCCCGGCCACGCGTGCTGCTCGGTGCCGACCGCGACCCCCACGCGCGGGGGTGCCACGGTGGTGCCGACGCCGCGGCGGCGCTGCAGGCGGCCCTCCAGTTCGAGCTGCTCCAGCGCTTGGCGGAGGGTGGCCCGGGCGACGCCGAAGCGGGCCGCCAGGTCACGTTCGTTGGGCAGGATCTCGCCCACCGAGAACTCGGAGTCCAATGCCTCACTGAGCACGGTCTTCAGATGCCAGTACTTCGGTTCCGGCACCGATTCCAGCTGCTGGGTCCCCACCCTGTCCTCCGCTGCTTCGCCGTGGCCCGGCGGCGTTTTTAGCGCCCTTGTTTATTAAAGGTTGTTGCACTTTCCTGCGACCATAGGCCTGCCCCCACCCTTGGTCAAGACCAATCATCGAACGCCCGGCCACCCGACGAGTCGTACGCACGACAGCGTTCATCGAGGCTTCACGGCCGCGAGGCGCACGAGGCCGAGTACCAAGGACGTACGGCCTACTGATCCAGCGTCAGGGAGAGCAGCTTCTCCGGGTTGCGCACGATGTAGACGCACTGGATACGGCCGTCGGCGACATCGAGTTGGAACACGCTGTCGACCTTGGCGCCCGACAGGAGGACCACCGCGAATCCGCCGTTGATCTCCATGAAGCGGAACGACGCGTCGACGAGGCCCTTGCGGGAGACACCGTGCACGAACCGTCCCACCTTGTCGGCGGTTTCGAGGACACGCACGGGGGCCTTGCTCAAGCCGCCGGCGTCGCCCACGAGACGGACGTCGGGGGCCAGCAGCGACATCAGGCCGTCCAGGTCGCCGTCGGCCGCGGCGGCGAGGAACCGCTCGGTCAGCTCGCGGCGTTCGGCCGGGTCGACCTCGTAGCGCGGGCGCCGCTCGTCGACGTGCCGGCGGGCCCGCCCGGCGAGCTGGCGCACGGCGGACTCCGTGCGGTCGATCATCGCCGCGATCTCGGCGTGCGGGTAGCCGAAGGCCTCCCGGAGCACGAACACCGCGCGTTCCAGGGGCGAGAGGGACTCCATGACGACGAGGACGGCGAGCGAGACGGTGTCGGCGAGGACGGCCCGCTCGGCGGTGTCCGGGACGGTCGCCGCGTAGTCGGTGGCGTACGGCTCGGGCAGCCACGGACCGGGGTAGGCCTCGTTGCGGGACTGCACCTGGCGCAGCCGGTCGATCGCGAGCCGGGTGGTGACGCGGACCAGGTAGCCACGCGGTTCGCGCACGTCGGACCGGTCGGCGCCGGACCAGCGCAGCCAGGCCTCCTGGACCACGTCCTCGGCGTCGGCGACCCGGCCGAGCATGCGGTAGGCGACTCCCATGAGGACGGGGCGGTGTTCTTCGAAGACGTCGGTCGCGATGTCGGTGGTCACCGTTCCATCCCATCGCGAGGGACGCGGCCCTGTCCAGGCGATTCCGACGACGCGCGCGGGCTTGTTACTCCCGAGGACTACCGGCCGGTAGCAGTTGCTGACAAGCTGTCTACGAACGCCGTACACCTGCGCGCCCGCCTCACAGACGAGGAGCTGCTCCATGTCCGCCGCCACGGTCTCCTTCCAGGTCCCCTCCCCGCTCGGCCCGCGGCCCGTGACGGTCTCCTACACGCGCGAGGGCACCGGCGAGCCGCTGCTCCTGCTGCACGGCATCGGCCACCACCGGCAGGCCTGGGACCCGGTGACGCACATCCTGGCGGCCGAACGCGAGGTCATCACCGTGGACCTGCCCGGCTTCGGCGAGTCCCCCGCGCTGCCGGACGGCCTCTCCTACGACCTGCCCACGACGACCGCCGTGTTCGGCGCCTTCTGCGAGGCGCTGGAGCTCGACCGCCCGCATGTGGCGGGCAACTCCCTGGGTGGTCTGCTCGCCCTGGAGCTGGGCCGCGAGAAGCTCGTACGGTCCGTCACGGCCCTGTCCCCGGCCGGTTTCTGGAACGAGGCCGAGCGGCGTTACGCGTTCGGCGTCCTGCTCACCATGCGGCACATCTCGCGGCGGCTGCCGCTGCCCCTGGTCGAGCGGCTGTCGCGTTCGGCAGCCGGCCGCACCGCCCTGACGAGCACCATCTACGCCCGCCCGAGCCGCCGTTCACCCGAGGCGGTGGTCGCCGAGACCCTCGCGCTGGCCGGGGCGACCGGGTTCGACGACACCCTCCGGGCAGGCGGCAGCGTCCTGTTCACCGACGACATCCCGGGGCTTCCGGTCACCGTGGCCTGGGGCACGCGGGACTGGCTGCTCGTGCGCCGTCAGGGCCTCCGCGCCAAGCGGGTCATCCCCGGCGCCCGGCTGGTACGGCTGCCCGGCTGCGGCCACTGCCCCATGAACGACGACCCCGCCCTGGTCGCCCGCGTCATCCTCGACGGCAGCCGCTGACTCGACGGCGGCCGCTGACTCGACGGCGGCCGCTGACCGGCGGCGTGCCGACGCCCCCGATCCCAGGGCGACTCCGGCGCCCACCAGCGCGCTGCCGACGGCCTGCGCGGCGCCGTAGGAGCCCGTGCCGACGAGGGGTGCCGTGCAGGCGGCGGCCACCGGGATGAGGCCGGAGAAGAGGGTGGCACGCTCGGCGCCGATGCGCTGCATGCCCATGTACCAGCACACGAACCCGATGACCGTGACGACCGCCGCCTGCCACAGCAGCGCGGCGGTCTCCGTGGTGTCCGGGCGGCGCAGCCATGCGCCGCCGTCGACGACCAGGCCGACGGCGGCCGACTCGATCGCGGCGACCGCGCAGACGGTCGCCGACAGGAGCCTCGGTCCGAGCGGTCGCAGCACCGGCACGGCCAGCACCGCGAAGCCGACCTCGCCCACCAGCGCGCACACCGAGAAGGCGATGCCCACGCCGTCCGTACGACCCCATCCCTGGACGGTGGACGCGCCTGCCGCGACCAGCAACGCCCCGTAGAGAACCAGCCGTTGTGGACGCCGGCCCTCCATCAGGGGGACGAGGACGGCGACGACCACCGGGGCGCAGCCCACGAAGACCCCCGGTACCGCCGGTTCCGCCGTGCGTTCGGCGGCGATCACGGCAATGTTGAAGCCGAGCATGCCGACCGCCGCGAGCAGGCCGAGCCGCGCCCACTGCCGTGCGGTCAGGCGACGCAGGGGGGCCGTGCCGCCCGGGCCGAGGAGCGGGAGCAGCAGGAGGCAGGCGAGGCCGTAGCGGAGGAACTGGCCGCCGGCGTACGGGTACTCGCCCAGGACGCTGTTGGCGGTGAAGGAGCCGCCGACGAGGACGCAGGCGAGGGCGGCGAGGAGGGTTCCGCGGGTGCCTGCGGCGGGCGTCGCCGTGGAGCTCGTGGCGGTGGTCCGCGCGGTCATGGCTTTCATGGCCGTGACGCTAGGGACGCGGGCGGTCCGGATTAAGGTCCACTTTCATGACGTCATCGGGGACCAATGCGGAGACGAGGGATCCCTCCAGGCCCGTCGCATGGACCGCCGCCTGGGAGTTGCTGCTGCCGGTCGCCGACGCGCCCGCACGCGCGCGTGGGCGGACCCTGCAGGCGGCGCTGCGGGAGGCGATCCGGTCGGGGCGGCTCTCGCGGGGGACGCGGCTGCCGGCGAGCCGGGAGCTGGCCGCCGATCTCGGGGTGTCGCGCGGGCTGGTGACGGAGGCGTACGAGCAGTTGGTCGCGGAGGGGTATCTGCGCAGCGGCCGGGGTGCCGGGACCTGGGTGGGCGCCGCCGTGCGGGCCGCCCTTCCACGCGCGCGTGACCGCGCTCCGCGCTCCCCCGGGGCCCGCGCCGACTTCGTGCCCGGGACGCCGGACCTGTCGCTGTTCCCGCGTGCCGCGTGGGCGGCGGCCCAGCGCGGAGTGCTCGCGGAGCTGCCCCATCAGGCACTGGGCTACCCCGACCCGCGCGGCCTGCCCCGGCTGCGTACGGCCCTCGCGGAGTTGCTCGTCCGGCGCCGGGGCGTGGTCGCCGACCCCGAGCGGATCGTCGTGGTCTCCGGGGTGGCGCAGGCGACGACCCTGCTCGGATTCGTGCTCCACGCGCGCGGGATACGCACGGCCGGCGTCGAGGACCCGGGCAGCCCCGAGCACGGGACGCTGTACTCCGCCGCCGGGCTCGACACCGTGCCGCTGCCGCTGGACGAGGAAGGGCTGGCCGTCGGGCCGCTGCGGGAGTCCGGGGTGCGGGCGGTGGTGACGACGCCGGCGCATCAGTTCCCGTCGGGGATCGCGTACTCCGCGCGGCGACGGGCCGAACTGCTGGACTGGGCGCGGGCGGTGGACGGACTGATCGTCGAGGACGACTACGACGGGGACTTCCGCTACGACCGCGCGCCGGTGGGCGCGTTGCAGGGGCTCGACCCCGAGCGGGTGGCGTACGCCGGGTCCGTCAGCAAGTCCCTCGCGCCCGGGCTGCGGCTCGGCTGGCTCCTCGTACCGGCGTCGCTGGCGGAGGAGGTCGTCGAGCGCAAGCGGACCATGGATCTCGGCCATCCCACCCTCGACCAGGCGCTCTTCGCCCGGTTCGTGGAGCGGGGGGACTACGACCGGCAGCTGCGGCGGTGTCAGCGGGCCTATCGGGAGCGGCGTGACGCGCTGGTCTCCGCGCTCGACGAGCACTTTCCCGGGGCGGAGGTGTCCGGGATCGCGGCAGGGCTGCACGTCATCGCCGCGCTGCCCGATCGCTACGGGCCGCTCGACCGTTTCCTGGAGCGGGCGGCGGCCGCGGGGGTCGCGGTGCGGGGGCTGGCGCAGTACGGGCGGGTGCCTGACGAGGGGGTGCGGTTGGTTCTGGGGTACGCGCATCTGTCTCCCGCGCGGATTCGGGAGGGGGTGGGGGTGCTGGCATCGGCGGCCGGGTGACCTGTGGGTTTTCCTCGCCCCCGCCGCCCCTACCCGTCCTGTCCCAGGGGCTGCCGCCCCTTCGACCCCGCTCAGGTGAGTTCTTCGGCTGCGGGTGGGGGGAGCGGGTCGCGCAGTTCCCCGCGCCCCTGAAAGACTCCGGGCGCGCCCCATGCCTTCAGGGGCGCGGGGAACTGCGCGAGCAACCACACTGCACCCGCACCCGCCAACACACCGCCCCCCGAGCTCTCAGACGGCGTCGGTGCTTCCTTCCTCCCCCGGCCAGTTGTTCACTTGTCGTTTCCGTGTGCGCTGCGGCGTACCCGTAGTTGTGGCTGTGCACATTGGCCGGATCCGTCGCTGGAGGCGCATTCATGTCACACCGTCCGCCGAGTTCCCTGCCCGGTCGCCGCAGCGTGCTGCGCGGCTCGCTCGCCACGTCGGCGGCGCTGGCGCTGCCGGGTTCCGTCGCGCTCGGCTCGGTGCCGGCGCTGGCCCTGTCGGGACGGCCGAAGGCCGGCTGGGGTGTGCAGGCCGGGGACGTGACCGCGCACTCCGGGCTGGTGTGGGTACGGTCGGACCGTCCGGCGCGGATGATCGTCGAGACGTCCGCCACCGAGTCGTTCCGCGACCCGCGCAGATGGCACGGCCCGCTGCTCGGCGCCGGCACGGACTTCACCGGTACGACGCGGCTGCGCGGTCTGCCATCGGGCGAGCAGATCCACTACCGGGTGCTGCTCGCCGACCCGGACGACCCGCGCCGCACCGGCGAGCCGGTCACCGGCACGTTCCGTACGACATCGCTGAAACGGCGCTCCGGGGCGCGGTTCGTGTGGTCGGGCGACCTGGCCGGGCAGGGCTGGGGGATCAACCCCGACCGCGGCGGCTACCGCATCTTCGACGCGATGGGCGCGCTGGACCCGGACTTCTTCCTGTTCAGCGGCGACACGATCTACGCCGACGGCCCGATCGCGGCGACGGCGGCGCTCCCCGGCGGCGGCACCTGGCGGAACGTCACCACCGAGGAGAAGTCCAAGGTCGCGGAGACGCTGGCCGAGTTCCGGGGCAACTTCCGCTACAACCTGCTGGACGAGAACCTGAAGCGGTTCAACGCCCAGGTCCCGGCGATCGTGCAGTGGGACGACCACGAGGTCACCAACAACTGGTACCCGGGCGAGATCCTCACCGACACCCGGTACACCGAGAAGAGCGTGGACGTGCTGGCGGCACGGGCGCGGCGGGCCCTCGGCGAGTACTTCCCGATCTCCACGCTGCGGCCGGGCGCCCGGGAGGGCCGGGTGCACCGCGTGCTGCGCCACGGCCCCCTGCTGGACGTGTTCGTGCTGGACATGCGGACCTACCGCAACGCCAACTCGCCAGGCACGCAGACCACCGACGCGGTGGGCATTCTCGGCGCCGAGCAGCTGGAGTGGCTCAAGCGGGAGCTGTCGCGGTCGCGGGCGGTGTGGAAGGTGATCGCCTCCGACATGCCTCTCGGCCTGGTCGTACCGGACACCGGGGACGGCAAGCCGAACGTCGAGGCCGTGGCACAGGGCGACCCGGGCGCGCCGCTCGGGCGGGAGCTGCAGATCGCCGAGCTGCTGCGGTTCATCAAGCACCGGAAGATCACCGGCACGGTGTGGCTGACGGCCGATGTGCACTACACCTCGGCGCAGCACTACCAGCCGTCGCGGGCCGCCTTCACCGACTTCGAGCCGTTCTGGGAGTTCGTCTCCGGCCCGCTCAACGCCGGCGCCTTCCCGGCGAACGCGCTGGACAACACCTTCGGTCCCGAACGGGTGTTCATGAAAGCGCCGACCACGGCGAACGTGTCCCCCGCGGGCGGCTACCAGTTCTTCGGCGAGGTCGACATCGACGGTCACAGCGGGGAGTTGACGGTACGGCTGCGGGAGCAGGACGGGACCGTGCTCTACACGAAGGTGCTCCAGCCGGGTCGCGTCGGGCAGTGACCCCCGTGTCGTAGACCGATCGCCGGCCGACGCCCGCCGCCCCATCTGCCGCCTCACCGGCCGGCTCACCGGCCGGCTCACCGGCCGGCTCACCGGCCGGCTCACCGGCCGGCCGGATCATCTCACCGGCTCGTTCCCGCAGGCTCGTTCTCGCAGGTCAGGGCCGATTGTCAGTGGTCGCTTCTACGGTTTTCCCATGACGCGATCTTTGCAGGCCGTGGCCTACACGCGACCCTCCGTGCTGGAGTCCGTGGCGGGCGGACACCGGCTGGGGCTGGAGACCTCACGGGGTGCGACCCCGACGGGGTTCGAGGACCATCCGCGGTTCTTCACGGGCTTCCTGACCTCCCCTCAGGTGGCCGCGGCGGGGCTGCTGGCGGTGGCCGACGTGGCGGCGGCGCGGTACCACCAGCAGCAGCTGCGGGCGTCGCTGGACCCGGTGGTGACGGGCAACGGGGACCGGCTGCGGTTCGAGTCGTTCTCGGGCTGCGGCGGGGTCTACGCCCGCCTGGACGTGCTGAAGCCGGGCCTCGACGGCGGCGAGGTGGGTCATGGCACGACCAATGTGGACGTCAACAACCCGCTGCGGGAGGCGCTGTCCCGGATCGGCGGGGACGATCCGCTCCATCTACGGGTCGGCCCCGAGGAGTTGGCGGTGACCACGGCCGCCGGTCCGGTGGTGGAGAAGAAGGTGCCGCTACCGGACCGCTGGCTGCGTGGTTTCGCCGAGGCCCAGGTGATCGCGGCCGGGTTCGATCTGCGGGCCGAGCTGCCGGCCGCCGAGGCGGTGCGCTTCCTGCGGTCACTGCCGCGTGGTGGCTCGCGCGGGGCCTCGCGGGGCGCCCAGTGGGTCGTGCCCGCCGGACGCGCCCTGCGGCCGACCACCCGGCCCGTCCCGGGCGCGGTGTGTCTGCCGGGCCCGGAGCGGCTGGTCGCCCTGCAGCGGGTCCTGCGCCATGCCACGGCCCTGCGCGTCTACGGTCCGCCCGCCACTGGTCAGGCCGCTCTCGCCAGTGCCTGGGAAGTCGTGTTGCCGGGCATGCGGCTCACCCTCACGCTGTCCCCGGAGGCCGCACGGGGCTTCTCCGGCGAGGGCGGTGTCCTGGACGCCCTCGCCACGGACGAGGCCGCCGAGGACGCGGAGCTGATCGCGGTCCTGCTGGCCTGGGAGCCGCGCGTCGACGTCGGGGACCTGGCCGCCTCCTCCGGCCTGCCGGCCGAGCGGGTGCGGGCGGCGCTGACCCGGCTGGGCACCTCGGGACGCGTCGGCTACGACACGGCGGAGGCCGCGTACTTTCACCGCGAACTCCCCTACGACGCCGACCGCGTCGAGCGCCACAATCCCCGCCTGCGCTCGGCCCGCGCCCTCGTGGCCGCGGGAGCCGTCTCCCTGGAGAACGGCCTCGGCACGGTCACCGCCGAGGACGGCCATGTCCACCGGGTACGGGACAGCGCGGGCACCCTCAGCTGCTCCTGCCTCTGGTGGGCGAAGTACCGGGGCGGCCGCGGTCCCTGCAAACACGCGCTGGCCGTGCGCATGGTCCGCCGCGGCGCGACGGCGGAACCGGGCAGGGCCGAGACCGGCGCCGAACGGGTCGGGACACCGACCGGCCCCGGGCCGGGCGGGCAGCGGGGCGGGGCGCGGGCCGAGACCAAGCCTGATGGCACACGGGCCGACGCCGGACAGGTCGACGGGGCACGGATCGAGGGGGGCGCGCGATGAGTTCGCAGGCGCTGATCAGCGCGGTGCGGTCGGGGAACCTGAGCGACCTCGTCGCTCAGGTGGACGGCATGACGGACGGCGAACGTCGCGCGTGCATGCCGGAGTTGCGACAACTGCGCAAGGAGTTGCGGGCGGAGCCCTGGGATTTTCGGGCCCAGCGGGCGTATCCGGCGCTGCACGCGGCGGGCGCCGCCTGCCAGACGGGGGCCGCCGCCGTGGCGACCTGGCTCACCGGGTCCGAGCTGCGCTGGCGGCAGGCACCGCCGTCGGTCCTGATCGACGTGCTCGGTGACCGCGATCCCGACTGGCTCGCCGACGTCGTGCACCGGCTGGCGGAGCGCCCGCTCTCCGCCGACGTCCCGTACGAGCTGATGGCCGGCCTGGTCCGGCTCGCGGGCTGCCCGGTGCCCACGTCCGAGGCCTATGTGCGGGGCTGGATGGACCACATCGGCCGGACGCGCCGGGAGGCGGGCACGGTCATCGGGAACCTGCGCAAGGATCCGCATCTCAGGGAACTCGTCGCCGCGCTGTTCGAGATCGAGGAGATCGGCGCCCGCAGCGACTGGCGGTACGGCGACGGCCTGAACGACTGGACGTACGCCCTGACCCAGCTGACCCGGGTAGGCTTCCTGGACCGCAAGGTCATGGTCGACGGGTGTGTGGCGCGGCTGCTGCGCGGCGGCGGCTCCGCGGCGGACAACAAGGTCTTCCTGGGCCTGTTGACCGCGCTCGACCTCACCCGCGACGAACAGCGCGAGCGGATCCCGGACTGGACCGCCCTGTGCTCCGAGGCCCCCTCGACGGTGGCTGCGCACGCCCAGTCCGTCCTCGCGGGCTTCGCGCTGGACGACGAGCTGGGGTCGCGCCGGCTCGCCGAGATGTCCGGCGCGGTGCTCTTCCGCACCGAGAAGAAGCTCGTCCGGGCCCAGCTCATGTTGCTGGGCAAGGTGCTCAAGCGGGAGCCGTCCACCGTGGCCGCGCTGCTGCCCGTGGTGGCCCTGGCCTTCGGGCACGAGGACACGGATGTGCAGGAGCGGGCGCTGAAGCTGGTGGAGCGGCACCTCGGCGACCTCGATTCCGACACCGACCTCGACCTCGATTCCGACACCGACTGCGACACCGACTCCGGCCCAGACGGCGGCGCCACGATCAGCGTCCGGGACGAGATCGCCGACGCTGCCGCCCGGTTGAGCCCCGGCCTGCGCGCCCGGGCCCGGCAGCTCCTCGGTGTCGCGGCCGCCGCACCCGCCCCCGAGGTCCACGAGGAACTGCTGCCGCCGGTGCCCCTGCCGACGCGCCTCGCGCCGGCGCCGGAGACGTTGGCCGAGCTCACCGAGGAGGTCGGCGCCCTGCTGGCCGCGCGCGACGAGGGCGCCGTGTTCGAGCGGACACTGGACGGGCTCGTACGGCATGCGCACCGCGACCGGGAGGCGCTGGTGGAGGCCCTCGGGACGACGACCGCCCGCGGCTGGTGGGACGGGATGAGCCCGGCCGCCCTCGACCAGCACTTCCGCACCAGGCCGCACGGCCTGGCGCTCGTCATCGCCACCCTCTTCGAACGGGTGGACACCGAGACGCTGCGTTCGGTGCGGTACGGGGCCGCCGAGTCCTCCGGCTGTGTGCACGACGGCCTGCTCTGGGCGTTCGACGCCCGGCTGCGGGAGATCTCGTACCGGATCCGTACCGACCCGCTGCCGTTCCTGCTGTCGACGCCCAGCTGGAGCACGGGTTCGCTGGAACCGGCGGACCTGGTGGAGCGGCTGGACGCCTACCGGCGGTCGGGGGCCCGCCCGGGCGAGGTGGACTTCGCGCAGGCGCTGCTCCGCGTGCGCCGCGACGACCCGGCCGCGCTCGCGTCCGCCGCGGTGGCGGCTCGGGAGCTGGGCACGAGGGCAGGGGACCGGCTGGCCGAGTGGCTGCTGACCGAGGTGCCGTCCCAGCCGTTGGAGCGCAGCCGTACGGCCGGGCCCCGAATCCTGGTGGAGTTCGGTGAACTGCCCGAGTTGCAGGGCGAGTCGTTCCCACCGGAGTTCCGTCGGCTGGGCCGCCCGCTGTCCGTGTACGCGGAGCGCTCGTACTGCCACCACTGGGGCGACACGAACTGGCGGCACTGGCTGGCCATGGTGCCGAACCGGCCGGAGCTCGTGGCGGGGCGCGTCCTGCGCGATCTCTCGATGAGTGTCATCGACGACGGCACACAGGCCGGGTTCTCGTTCCTGCCGGTACTCGCCGAGGCGGAGGGCGAAGCGGGTCCGGCCGTGCATCTCTGCGTCGCCTACGGGCTGGGCGCGCGGCGCCCGGAGGACCGGCTCGCCGCTGTGGACGCCTTGCTGGTGCTGGCGGCTCGTGGGCAGTTGGACGCGGAGCGGCTGGGCGCCGACCTGGGAAAGCTCGCGGCGCTGGGAAGCGTGAAGCCGTCGCGGCTCGCCGAGGCGATACGGACGGTCGCGGCGACCGGGGCGTACGGCACCGGCTGGTCGGTGCTGCGGAACACCCTGCCGCCGCTGCTGGCCGAACTCGCGGGCGAGGGGGCGGCGAAGACGCCGGCGCGTGGCCTCGGAGATCTCCTGGCCGTCGCCGCCGAATGCGTGGAGCGGTCCGGGGCACACGGGGAGCTGCCCCATCTCGCCACGGCGGCTCAGCGGCGGGGCTCGTCCCGGCTGGTGACCCAGGCCCGGCGGCTGCGCGCGGCGCTGGCGGAGGCGCCCGTCTGACCTCTACGGTCACCGTTGGCATCGGTTCCGACAGCATCAGTCATACAAAAAGCAACAAAGGGTGCGGAACGATGCTTTTACCGGTCAGTCACAAAGCGTTCGTGATCACGCAACACCGTTCGTTCACAGTGGCCCCATGACTCCAGACATGTCTGATGTGACGCGGGCGAAGAACGCCCGCCCGGTACACCACCGGCTGCTGTCGGCCACGGCCGGCTTCCGTAGCTGGTGGGAACGGCGCCACGGTCACGCGCCGCCGACGGGCGATACCGACGCCCGGCCGCCGCTCGCCGAGGGGCAGCAGGCCGGGCCGTCCGAGGCGGTCGGCGCGGTGGTCACCGGTGCGACCCTGATGTGGCGGATGCGGACGACGGTGAAGGACGAACCCGGTTCGCTGGCCGCGCTGTGCACGGCACTGGCGGTGCACAGCGTCGACATCCTCAGCCTGCAGACCCACCCGCTGGCCGAGGGCACGGTCGACGACTTCCTGCTCCGGGCGCCCGAGGAACTGTCGGCCGCCGAGATCGGCCGGGCCGTGTCGGAGGCGGGTGGCACCGGCACCTGGATCGAGCGCGGTGACGCCCACGACCTGGTGGACGCACCGACCCGGATCCTCGGCCTGGCCACGCGTACGGCGCTGGACGCGGCGGAACTCCCGCTCGCGCTGCGGCAGTTGCTGGGCCGTTGCACCATCCGCTCGCTGCCCGCCACCGCTCCCGGCTCGGGCCGGGCACAGGAGAGCGCCCCGGTCGAAGGGGTGCTGGAGGAGACGGTGATGCGGCTGCGGGCGCCGGAGGGTGGGGTGATCACGGTGGAGCGGCCGTATCTGCCGTTCACCCCGACGGAGTTCGCGCGGGCGCGGGCGCTGGTGGAGCTGGACGCGCGGCTGGGGCCGCGGATCCCGCGCAGCCAGGACGTGCTGACGCTGCCGGAGGGCAACGACCTCATGGTGCGGCGCGCCGACGCCGGGGACCTGCGGGCGGCGAAGGCGATGCACGAGCGGTGCTCCGCGCGCACGCTGAGCATGCGGTACCACGGGCCCGTCGGCGACGCGGACCGCTATCTCAGGCATCTGCTGAGCCCGCGCTTCGGGCGGACGCTCGCCGCGCAGACGGCCTCGGGGCGCCTCGTCGGCCTCGGTCATCTGCTGTGGGACGGCGACGAGACGGAGATCGCGCTGCTCGTCGAGGACGAGTGGCAGCGGCGTGGGATCGGCGGTGAGCTGCTTCGCCGACTGGTGGACATGGCGGCCGAGACGGGCTGCGAGAACGTGTACGTGGTGACGCAGTCGTCCAACACGGGGATGGTCGCGGCGATGCGGGGGCTCGAACTGCCGCTCGACTATCAGATCGAGGAGGGGACGCTGGTGATCACCGCGCGGCTGGATGAGGGCACGGTCGCGTCGCGTGCGGCGCGACGTCGCGAACGACCGGTCGGAATGACCGAGTAGCACCGGGGGGCTTGTGAGCCGTTGTCGGGTGCGGGTGCGTGGGGGCTGGTCGCGCGGTTCCCCGCGCCCCTGAAGGGCGCGGCTGCGGGGCGGTGGTTACACGGCCCCGCACGCCCGAGCAACTCGGATCAGCCCTGGTGACCGGCAGGAAACCCCGGTGACCTGGATCAGCCCGAGTACTCAGGCCCGCCTCGTGGACAGCACGGCCCTCTCGTCAGCGGTCCGCTCCCCCATCGCCCCCTCAGCCCCCATCTCCATCCCCATCCCCAACGCGCCGTCCAGATCAGCCCACAGATCCTCCACGTCCTCCAGCCCCACCGACATCCGCAGCAGCCGGTCGCTCACCCCGGCGCCCCGACGGTCCGTCTCCTCCACGATGCGGTGGCTGATGGAGGCCGGGTGCTGGATGAGGGTGTCGACGCTGCCGAGGCTGACGGCGGGGGTGATCAGGCGGACGGAGGCGATGACGTCGTGGGGATCGCCGTGGACCTCGAAGGCGATCATGGCGCCGCCGATGCGCGGGTAGTGGACGCGGGCGACGCGCGGGTCGGCGGCGAGGCGGCGGACGAGTTCCGCGGCGGTCGCGGAGGCCGCGCGGACGCGGACCGGGAGCGTCGACAGCCCGCGCAGCAGGAGGTAGCCGGCGAGCGGGTGGAGGACACCGCCGGTGGCGAAGCGGACCTGGCGCAGCCGCCCGGCGAACTCCTCGTCGCAGGCCACGACGCCGGCCATCACGTCACCATGACCGCCGAGGTACTTGGTGGCGCTGTGCAGGACCAGCCGGGCACCCTGCTCGACCGGGCGTTGCAGGACGGGTGTGGCGAAGGTGTTGTCCGCGAGGAGCGGGACCGAGCCGCAGGCGTGGGCGAGGGCCCGCAGGTCGAGTTCGGCGAGGGTCGGGTTGGCCGGGGACTCGACCAGGACCAGGCCCGTGTCGGGGCGCAGCGCGTCCGCGACGCCGGCCGGGTCGACCCAGGTGACCTCGGTGCCGAGCAGCCCCGCGGTGAGGAGATGGTCGCTGCAGCCGTACAGGGGTCGTACGGCGACGACGTGGCGCAGGCCCATCGAGGCGCGGACCAGGAGCACGGCGGTCAGTGCGGCCATACCGCTGGCGAAGGCGACGGCGCTCTCGGCGCCTTCGAGGCGGGCAAGGGCGGTCTCGAAGCGGGAGACGGTCGGGTTGCCGAGCCGTCCGTAGACCGGCGGGCCCTCCGGCTCGGCGCCGTCGCCGGCGAAGGCGTCGATACGGGCGGCCTCGCCGCGGCTGTCGTACGAGGGGTAGGTGGTCGACAGGTCGATCGGCGGGACGTGCAGGCCCTGACGCGCGAGGTCGTCGCGGCCGGCGTGCACGGCCTCGGTGGCCAGTGCTCTCGGCGTGGTGCGTGCGTGGTCGTACGCGTGCGTGCTCGCTGAGTTCATGGGCGTCAGAGTGAACAACGGCCGGGCTGGGGTGATCGAACGCCGTGTTACGTTCGAACAATGACCGAATCCGTCGTACTCGATCCGGTGGACCTCCATCTGCTGCGGCTGTTGCAGAACGACGCCCGGACGACGTACCGGGATCTCGCGGCGCAGGTCGGGGTCGCGCCGTCGACGTGTCTGGACCGGGTGACGCGGCTGCGGCGCGCGGGCGTGATCCTCGGGCATCAGCTGCGGCTGGATCCGGCCAAGCTGGGGCGTGGGCTGGAGGCGCTGCTGTCGGTGCAGGTCAGGCCGCATCGACGGGAGCTGGTGGGGCCGTTCGTGGAGCGGATCCGGGCGTTGCCCGAGTCACGGACCGTCTACCACCTCACCGGGCCGGACGACTATCTCGTGCATGTCGCGGTCGCGGACATGGCGGATCTGCAGCGGCTGGTGCTCGACGGGTTCACGTCACGGCGCGAGGTGGCGCGGGTGGAGACCCGGTTGATCTTCCAGCAGTGGGACTGCGGGCCGCTGCTGCCGCCGGACATCGAACGCCATGCGCCGTGAGACCTCCGGCCCCAGCCTGCGACCTCTCCGGCCCTCCGGACGCGGATCACGCCCTGAGCGGAATCCGGCCGACGTAAGGTTCAAGCGCCCGTTAAGCAGCTGACGCCACCCCCGCCGCCGTACCAAGATTGTCGGCATGTCTGACACCAAGAGCCCCCTGCCCCGCGAGGTCGCCGACGCCTACGTCGACGACCTCATCGCCCTCGACCCCGTGACCGGCACGTACCTGGGTGTGAAGGAGAGTTCCAGCAGGTTGCCGGACACCTCGCCGGCGGGTCAGGAGGCCCGGGCGGAGCTGATCCGGGCGACGCTCGCGCGGCTCGACGAGGCCGAACGGCAGCCGGGCGCGAACAGTGACGCCGAGCGCCGGTGCGCGCGCCTGCTGCGCGAGCGCCTGACGGCGGAACTGGCCGTGCACGAGGCCGACGAGGGGCTGCGTGCGGTCGGCAACATGGTCACGCCGCCGCACGAGGTGCGCGAGGTCTTCACCATCACCCCGTCCGAGACCGAGGAGGACTGGGCGGCGATCGCGGAGCGACTGCGCGCGGTGCCGACGGCGTACGCCGGGTACCGCGCGTCCCTCGCGCTCGGCCTGGAGCGCAAGCTGTACGCGGGCCCCCGCCCGACCGCGACGTTCATCGGCCAGCTCACCGAGTGGGCGGACACGGACGGTTCGGGGCGCGGCTGGTTCGAGGACTTCGCGTCGGCGGGCCCCGAGTCGCTGCGCGGTGAACTGGACGAGGCCGCCCGCGCGGCCACCCGGGCCGTGGTGGAGCTGCGCGACTGGATGCGGGACGTGTACGCCCCGGCCGTCGAGGGTGCGCCGGACACGGTCGGCCGGGAGCGCTACGGCAAGCTGGTCCGCTACTTCACCGGCTCGGACCTGGACCTCGACGAGGCGTACGCGTACGGCTGGGCCGAGTTCCACCGGCTGCTCGGCGAGATGAAGCAGGAGGCGGCGAAGATCCTGCCCGGCGCCGAGACGCCGTGGGTGGCACTCGCGCACCTGGACGAGCACGGCCGGCACATCGAGGGTGTCGACGAGGTCCGCGACTGGCTGCAGTCCCTGATGGACGAGGCGATCGAGGCGCTGGACGGCACGCACTTCGACCTCGCCGAGCCGGTCCGCAAGGTCGAGTCGTGCATCGCCCCGCCCGGCGGCGCGGCGGCCCCGTACTACTCGGCCCCGACCGAGGACTTCTCCCGCCCGGGCCGCACCTGGCTGCCGACGATGGGCGCGACCCGCTTCCCGGTGTACGACCTGGTGTCCACCTGGTACCACGAGGGCGTCCCCGGCCACCACCTCCAGCTCGCGCAGTGGGTGTACGTCAAGGACGACCTGTCCCGTTACCAGGCCACGATCGGCGGGGTGAGCGCCAACGCCGAGGGCTGGGCCCTGTACGCGGAGCGGCTCATGGACGAGCTGGGCTTCCTCAAGGACGCGGAGGAGCGGCTCGGCTACCTGGACGCGCAGATGATGCGGGCGGCCCGGGTCATCGTCGACATCGGCATGCACCTGGAGCTGGAGATCCCGGCGGACTCCCCCTTCCACCCGGGCGAGCGCTGGACCGTCGAGCTGGCCCAGGAGTTCTTCGGCGCCCACAGCAGCCGCCCGGCGGACTTCGTGGAGAGCGAGCTGACGCGCTATCTGACGATGCCGGGCCAGGCCATCGGCTACAAGCTCGGCGAACGCGCCTGGCTGCTGGGCCGGGAGAACGCGAAGCGGCGCCACGGCGACGCCTTCGACGCCAAGGCCTGGCACATGGCCGCGCTGTCCCAGGGCTCCCTGGGCCTGGACGACCTGGTGGACGAGCTGTCCCGGCTGTGAGGGGCCGGCCGGGCCCACCGCCGTCCGCGGCAGGGCCCGGCGTCGCGCCGGTTCAGTCCGTGAGAGGTCTCACCCGCACGAGGCCGAGCCAGGTCTCCGGGCCCGTCGCGACCTGGGCGGCGCGAACCCCGTAGTGGCCGGGGTCCAGCTCCACCCGTACGTGGTCCGTCTCCCGGAAGGCGTTCCCGGGCCAGACGGCGTCGAACAGGACGACCGGACCCGGCACCCGCCACCGCACCTCCGGCTCCCAGGCGGCCGTGTCGAGGGCCGCCGGGACGTCCGCGAGGAGTTCGGCCTCGGAGTCGGCCGCGTACCAGCGGACGAAGGTGCCGTGCTCGGGCAGGTACGTGGTGGAGGCGGGTTCGTGGCCGAGGACCAGGGCGCGGGTGTCGCCGACCGGCAGCAGGCCGACGTGTCCGTCGATGTCACAGGCCCGGTCGTAGTCGGACGACGTCTCGTCGCCGTCGGCGCCCGCCCAGAACGCCAGCACCGCTTCCGGTATCGCTATGAGCGGTCCGCCGCTCGACTCCACCCACCGCACCACATCGGGAACCACCGCAGCATCCACGTATCCAGCCATGCCCAGAAGCTACACGGCGTCCGCGGTACCTAACTCGCCACCCCCGAGGGCTTGTTGACAGTTTGTCAGCAACCGCAGTCGTCGGCACCCACCGGCGTGGTCAGCGGGTCGGCACCGCCCGTCGCCTCGCCCTCCCAGGTCTCGTAGGTGAGGCCCTCGCGCGCCCAGTACTCGAAGCCGCCGAGCATCTCCTTGACCTGGAAGCCGAGTTCGGCGAGGGCGAGAGCGGCGCGGGCCGCGCCGTTGCAGGCGGGGCTCCAGCAGTAGGTGACGACCGGCACGGACTTGTCGAGCAGCCGCTCGGCCTGCTCGGGGATGAGCGCCGTGGGCAGGTGGACCGCGCGCGGGATGTGGCCCTGATCCCAGGACTCGGTGGAGCGGGAGTCGAGGACGACGAAGCCGGGGTCGCCGTCGGCGGCGAGGGCGGCGGCCACGTCGGACACGTCGGTGTGGAAGGCGAGGCCGGCCCGGAAGTACGCGGCGGCCTCGGTCGGAGCGGCGGGTGCGACGCGCAGGACGGAGTTGACGGCGGACGTGGTGGTGACGCTCATGAGCTGGCCTTTCCCTCGCGGAGGTCCTTGTTTCCCTGACCAGAAATCTACGAACGAAGAGCCGCCGTCTGAAGGCGCGTTCCACGGTCCAGGTCTTGATCGGCCGGGGATTCCCCTGCTATCCATCGGACATGACCACGAATCCCCCGTACGAGCCCGACGCCACCGACTGGCGCGTTCTGGAGGTTCTCCAGCGCGAGGGCCGGGCCAGCTTCGCCGAGCTGGCCCGTGCCGTGTCGATGTCGGCGAGCGCCGTGACCGAGCGGGTCCGGCGGCTGGAGGAGGCGGGCGTGATCCGGGGGTACACGGCCGTCGTGGACCCGGAGCGGCTGGGGCTGCCCATCCTGGCGTTCGTCCGCCTCCGCTACCCCAACGGGAACTACAAGCCGTTCCACGACCTGGTGGCCGTCACGCCCGAGATCCTGGAGGCACATCACGTCACGGGCGACGACTGCTTCGTGATCAAGGTCGCCACCCGTTCGATGCGCCATCTGGAGGAGGTGTCGGGCAAGATCGGCACACTGGGGTCGGTGACGACGAGCGTCGTCTACTCCTCACCTCTCCCCCGGCGGCCCCTGGGGCACTGACGGCCCGTGGCCAGTGACGGCCCCTGGGTCAGTGCCGGTCACCGGCCTCGCTGCCGAACGACCGACCCGGTCCGCTCCTTCACGACCTCCAGCTGCGCGTGGACGCGCCGCCGCAGATCGGCGACATGGCTGACGATGCCGACGCTGCGGTCGCGTTCGCGGAGCGCGTCGAGGACGTCGAGGACCTCGTCGAGGGTCTGTTCGTCGAGGCTGCCGAACCCCTCGTCGATGAAGAGGGTGTCGAGCCGTACGCCGCCCGCCTCGTCGGTGACGACGTCGGCCAGGCCGAGGGCGAGCGCGAGGGAGGCGAAGAACGTCTCGCCGCCGGAGAGCGTGGCCGTGTCCCGCTCCCGCCCGGTCCAGGCGTCCACGACGTGCAGCCCGAGCCCGCTGCGACCGCGCCCGGCCCGGTCGTCGGAGTGGACGAGGGTGTAGCGGCCCGAGGACATGCGCTGGAGCCGTACGGTCGCGGCTGCGGCGACCTGTTCCAGGCGGGCGGCGAGGACGTACGCCTCCAGGCGCATCTTGCGCTCGTTGTCGGCGGAGGTGCCGGCCGTGAGCCCCGCCATCCGGGCGACGCGGTCGTACTCCTCCCGCAGCGGTGCCAGCCGGCGTACGGAGGCGGTGGCCCGCGCGGACAGCCGGTCGAGTTCGGCGCGGCGCCGCTCGGCGGCGTCCCACGCGGAGACGGTGTCCTGGAGTCGCCGGGCGGCGGCCACCGCGTCCTGCTCGGCGGTCGCGAGGTCGGCGGGCGGCCGCTGGGCGGCGGCGGCCGTCTCGGCCTCGGCGAGCACGGCCCGGACGGCCGCCTCCTCCGACTGCCGGGCGTCGAGGCGGTGTTGGAGGTCACGGTGGGCGGCGTCGTCGAGGACGGCGGCGGCTGCGGCCTGCGGGGTGTCGAACCCGGCACGGAAGGCAGCGTCGGCGAGACGCGCGTCGGCGTCCTTGAGGCGCTGCGCGGTGTCGTCGGCCACCCGGGCGGCCTCGGCGGCCCCGCCGAGCAGCGCGGCCCTCCGCTCCAACTGCGCGGCCCGCACGGCCACGCTCTCGGCGTCACCCCGGGCCTGCGTCAACTCCCCTTCCAAGGAAGCCCGTTCCCGCTCCAGCGCGTCCCGCCGGGTGTCGCGGGACGCGGCCCGCACGGCCGCCTCCTGCTGGGCGGCGATCCGCCGGTCCCGCTCACGTTCGGCGTGCAGCAGGGCTTCCTGTGCGGGATGCAGTCCGGAGGCGTCCACCCGCGCCCGCGCGTATCGCTCCTCCAACTCTTCGACCAGCGAGGCGAGTCGACCCGTCGGCTCGTCACCGGCCTCGGCGCTCGCGGCGGCGTGGGCCTGCCGTACGACACCCAGTCGCCGCTCGGCCTCGGCCCGCTCCTCGTCGGCGCGCTGGAACGCGGCGAGCGCCCGCTCCTCCGTCTCGCGGTCCACGTGCCCGGAGACCTTCTGAGCCGGCTCGGGGTGTTCGGTGCCACCGCAGACGGCGCACGGCTGCCCCTCGACGAGTCCGGCGGCGAGCTCCGCCGCGATGCCCGACAGCCGCTGTTCCTTGAGGTCCAGCCAGTGGGCGCGCGCCTCGACCGACCGCTCGGCCAGCCTGAGCACCCGCGCCTGGGCGTCGTCGGTGTCGCGCCCGAGCTGGTCCCGCAGTCGTGCGGCCGCGAGCCGTTTCTCGGCGGGTTCCCGCTGCACGGCGAGCTGTTCGGCACGGGTGGCGGCCTCCTGGGCGGACTCGATACGGGTCCGCAGCTCCGCCCGGGTCGACTCCCACTCGGTCAGCCAGCCCTCGGCGTCCTGGAGGACGTCCTCGTCGGCCCGCTCCTCGCCGTCCAACTCCGCCTGCTCAGTGAGGAGGACGGCCAGTCGCCGCTCCGCGCGGCGGGCCGACTCCAGACCGCCCAGCTCCTCCGACGCCCTGCGGGCGGCGGCGGCGAGCCCGGCGGCGCCTTCGTCGGCGTATGTCCCCGACAGCCGGGCACGCGCGTCCTCCTCGTCAGCGCTCGCCCACCGGTGCTCGCGCTCGGCCTCGTCCCGCAGCTCCAGCGCGGGCACCACGGCCTCCGCCTTGCGGGCCCGCTCCATCCGCGCCCGGTCCTCCCGGTGGGCGTGGGCCCGCTCCTCCAGCCGCGCGGCGCGCTCCCGCGCCTCCGCGAACCGCCGTTGCAGCCGCGCCACTTCGCGTACGTCGTCCAGTACGCGATCGGCGGCGGCCCGCGCCGACTCGGCCGCCGCCCGCGCGCAGTGGGCGACGGTGAGCCGTTCACGCGCGGTGCTCCGGGCGATGGCGGCCCAGCCCAGCACGGCCTCGGCCAGCCCGGGGTCGCCGGGCGCCAGCTCGGGCAGCTCCGGGGCGTCTCCCGCCGCCTGCTGCATGCGGTGGGCGTCGGCGAGCAGTGCCGCGTCGCCCTCGCGCACCCGGGCCTCGGTCGCCCGGCGCCGGTCGGCGAGCCGCTTCTCCACGGCGGCGAAGTGATGGGTGTCGAAGAGACGGCCCAGCAGCCTGCCCCGGGCCTCGGCGTCGGCGCGCAGAAAGCGCGCGAAGTCGCCCTGGGGCAACAGCACGACCTGGCAGAACTGCTCCCGGCTCATCCCCAGGACCTGGGTGATCTCCTCGCCGATCTCCTGGTGGGAGCGGCTGAGGTCCTTCCAGGACGCCGCGACCGCGTCGTACTCGCGCAGCCGGCTCTGCGCCTTGTCGACCGTGGTCCCGGGGCGGTTCCCCTTCTTGGGCCGCTCCCAGGGCGGCTGCCGGGTGATCTCCAAGCGGCGTCCGGCGACGGTGAGTTCGAGGCGGACCTCGGTGCGCGTCGAGGGTGCCGCGTGGTCACTGCGCAGGGTCATGCCCTGGCCGCTCTGCCGGGCGCCCGGCACCGAGCCGTACAGCGCGTAGCAGACGGCGTCCAGGACCGAGGTCTTGCCGGCGCCGGTCGGGCCGTGCAGCAGGAAGAGCCCGGCCGCCGAGAGATCGTCGAAGTCGACGGACTGGGCGCCGCCGAAGGGGCCGAAGGCCGTGATGTCGAGCCGGTGCAGCCTCATCGGGGCCCTCCCGAACGGGTCCGGCCCAGCCGGTGCGAGCAATTCACCGGGCCGCTCGGGCGACCCGTCGGACGGCTCATCGAGCAGCGGCTCACCGGGCGACCTCCCGGACCGTCTCGTCGGCCCTTACGGCGTCGAACGCGTCCCTGAGGACGGTCCGTTCGTGCTCGTCGGGGCCCGTTCCGCGGACATGGGCCACGAAGTCCTCGGCGATCTGCTGGTCGTCGCGGCCGGCGAGGCGCCGGGCGTAGGAGACGTCCGGGTCACCGGGGGCGCGCTCGGGGTCGAAGACGAGGCTGAGGGTGTGCGGGAAGCGTTCGCAGAGCCGGGCCATGGGCTCGGCGGGCCGGACCGGGTCGGTGAGCGTGGCCTCGACCCACGCCTCCTCGTGCCGGGCCTGCTCAGGGTCGACGAGCAGGTCGTCCAACCGTCCCCGGATCCGGGCGAGCGGGCGCGGTACGGGGCAGTCGATCCGCTCGGCGTCCACCGTTCCGTCGGCGCCGAGGTCCACGAGCCACATGCTCTTGCGGTGGTCGGTCTCGGAGAAGGAGTACGGCAGCGGGGAGCCGGAGTAGCGGACGCGTTCGGTGAGGGTCTGGCTGCCGTGCAGATGTCCCAGTGCCACGTAGTCGACGCCGTCGAAGACACCGGCGGGCACGGAGGAGACCCCGCCGACGGAGATGTCCCGCTCGCTGTCGCTGGGCGCGCCGCCGGTGACGAAGGCGTGGGCCAGGACGACGGAACGGGTGCCTGCCGGGCGGGTGGCCAGGTCGGTCCGTACCCGGTCCATGGCAGCGGCGAGCACCGCCTCGTGGCCCGCCTTCTCCACCCCGAACTCGTCCTTCACCAGGGCGGGTTCGAGATACGGCAGCCCGTAGAAGGCGACGTCGCCGTGGGTGTCCGGCAGGATCACCGGGGTGCCGACGGCGGAGGCGGCCGTCCGCAGATGGATGCCCGCCCGGCCGATGAGGCCGGCGCCGACGCCGAGCCGCCGCGCCGAGTCGTGGTTTCCGGAGATCATCACCGTGGGCACGTCCAGCTCGGCCAGGCGGTGCAGGGCGTCGTCGAAGAGCTCGACCGCGGCCAGCGCCGGCACCGCCCGGTCGTACACGTCCCCCGCCACGACCACCGCGTCCACGTCGCGCTCCCGCACGGTCGTGACCAGATGACCGATGAACTCGGCCTGCGCGCCGAGCATGTTCACCCGGTGGAACGCCCGACCGAGATGCCAGTCGGAGGTGTGCAGCAATCTCATGAATCCGCTCTGACCTGCACGTTTCTCCCCACGACGCCCCCATGGCCAGCATCGACCAGCACGGGCACGCCGGTCGGCACCCACCACGCTAACGCTTGTCGGCACCTGATTCACCAAGGACCTCACATCGCGACCTCGCCCCGGCCTGCGGATCGCCAGGAAAACGGCCGTGCGCTTCCCGGGACAGCCAGGGTCGACAGCCGAGTGATCGGGGGCCGCGCGACGAGCGCGACCGGGACCGGGACCGGCGCGAAGATCCCGGCCCACGGAGCGGTCGCACGGATGGCCCGCCCGGAAGTGCCCGATGGGGCCGAGCCGCTTAGCGTCGTCGTGCACAGGCCGCGTAGACCACGCAGACCACGCAGACCACGCAGACGATGCAGACGATGCAGACACCACGCCTCGGCGCGCCGAGGCGATTGAGAGGCACCTCCATGGCAGTCGTGATGACCTTCGGCTGGGGGTCGAGAGCGACCCCCAGCCGGAGTTCTTCCCGCTCCACAGACGCTTCGTCGCCCCCGGCGTCACCGGTGCCGCCTGACCCCGCGTCAGTGGACATCGCCACGTGGGTGCCCGCGCCGGTCGGCAGCCCGTGCGCCGCAGCCGGGACACCGGGCCGCCTGGCAAACACCGCGTGGACGCAGCCACCCCGCTGAGTTCCCCATGTCAGGGGACGAAGGGAAGCAGACAGCGATGACGGACGGTGGGCGTAGGCCGGACAGGGTCGGGGTGGACCGGTCCGAGGGGTTCGGCGAACGGCTGCTCGGGGTGCTGCTGGACCGCGCTCACGAGATGCCGCCGGAGTTGATCGCCCCGCTCGTCGCGGAAGAGGTGGCCAGGGTCGGAGGGCGGGATGTCTCCATCCTCCTGCAGGACTACGAACAGGTGCTCCTGGTGCCGCTGCCGGGCCGGAGACTGAAGGTCGGCGGCCCCGAGCCGGTCGAGGACTCCCCCGCCGGCGAGGCGTTCCTGAGCCGCAGAACGGTGGAGGTGCCGAAGGACGGCAGTGTGCGGATGTACCTGCCACTGCTGGACGGAAGCGACCAGATCGGGGTGATGGCCGTCACCCTGGACCGCGTCGATGACGACGACCGGCGGCTGCTGCGCAGACTCGGCGGTCTGGTCGCGGACATGATCGTCACCAAGGACGCCTACACCGACCAGTTCTTCCAGGCCCGCCGCAGCGCCCCGATGAGCGTGGCCGCGGAGATCCAGTGGTCGTTGCTGCCCCCACTGTCGATGACGATTCCGCAGGTCGAGGTGGCCGGGATCCTGGAGCCCGCCTACGACGTGGCCGGCGACAGCTTCGACTACGCCCTCAACGGCGACGTCCTGCACATGGCCATGATCGACGCGATGGGCCACGGGCTGGACGCGGCGACCATGGCGACCGTGGCCATCGGCGCCTACCGCCACACACGGCGGGCCCACACCGATCTGTCCCAGGTGTACGCGTTCATGGACAGGGCCATCAACGAGCAGTTCGGCCCCGACCACTTCGTCACCGCGCAGATGATGATTCTGGACATCACCACCGGCCGACTGCAGTGGGTCAACGCGGGCCACCCGGCCCCGTTCCTGATCCGGGACCGCGCCGTGGTGGACCGGCTGGTGAGCCCGACCACGCTGCCGGTCGGCTTCGGCGGTGAGGAGCCGTCGGTCAGCGAGCGGATGCTGCGCCCCGGCGACCGGTTGCTGTGCTTCACCGACGGCCTGATCGAGGAGCACCACACCGGCGGGGAACAGTTCGGAGAGGAACAGCTCATCGAATGGACCAACCGGATCCTCCGCGAGCGCACCGAGGTACGGGCGGTGGTGCGAGCCCTCTCCCACGCCCTGAAACACGAACGCGGCGGCACCACGACCGACGACGCGACCATCTTCCTCATGGAGTGGCGAGGCGGCGACGCCGATCACCTCACCACCCTCGACTGAGCCCTGGGGCAGAATCCGCGACGACACCCATGCCGGCACCCCTGCTCTCACCTGGCCCGACCGCCCGTCTGTCGTCCTTCGGGCCCTTGGGTGCGGTTCTCGTGAGCGAGGCTGTCCGGGCGGGCAGCCGAACGTGGTCCGACGGGCAGGACCACGGCCCTCCGCAGCGCGGCATCGCCGACCGGAGGACCTTGGGATCCGCCGGCCGGCGGATCGCCCCGGCGTACCGCGACATCCGCCGTCGCTTCGACACCACCGAGCAGCGCAGCCACCCCGCGGGCCTCGCCGGCGGGACCCGCCTCTACCTCACCGTAGACACCACCCGCGCGGCAGAACCCGCCCGCTCGTGGCTGGAGACCGGCCGGTCCGCGAAGACCAGCCGGTCCGCGGCGACGCCCGGTCCGTTGAGGACAGCCGGTCCGCCGACGACGGCCGGTCCGTTGAGGACAGCCGGTCCGTTGAGGACAGCCGGTCCGCCGAGGACGGCCGCGTCGGCGGAAGTGAGGCGGTATCCGAGAACAACCCGCCCGGTCCCTTCGGGGAGTAGCGTGAACCCACTGGGAGCACTTCGCACACCAGCTTCGATGCCGGTGTCGTTCCCAGTGAGCGACGACACCGGGCGGCTGCCCTCGCGCAGAGGTCCGGAGACAGGTTCGCGCAATGCCCGCGACCATCCCTCACCGCCCTCTACGGCCCGTTCCTTTCCGAGCCCCGAATGCGCGCATCGCGCTGAGGACCAAGAGCCCCTCCGCAGGGCCCGCCGAGTTGGACGGCGCCTGGTGGCCCCGTTCACGGGACCTGCAGAGCGAGCTCACCGCCCTGGCGGACGTGCTGGATCCGCTGTGGGGACGGATCACCCGTATCGCGGTCAACCCCCGACACTGGCCGATCCTCCCGCCTCGGATCTTCGTCAACGGCCATGTGGTGAAGGTCGGTTGGTTCACCTCGGACCTCGATCCGCACGCGATCCTGTTGCTGTCCTACACCGCGGGCCGCTGGGACCTCCTCGTGATCCCCCCGGAGACCGGCGCCCCCTCGGCCGCCCGGCTGATGGCCGCCGCGAGTGCGGACGCCGGCCCGCCGATGACCGCGACCGCGCTCATGACGGCGGAACGGGCCCGTACCGGAAGCCCGGAGGCCGGGGAGGACGGGAGCGGCGGTGTTCTCGGGTCTCACGGCCGCGATCAGCGGCGCGCCATGGGGACATGACGACCCGTGGTCACCGCCCTGGCCGTAAGTGCGCTGCCGGATCCGGCCGTTGTCCGGCGGGGTCATGCGCCGGATCCCCGGTGTGACACATCGCAGGAAACGCATCGCCCGCCGGAGCCGGGGTGGTACAGGGCGGGTGCCTCGCGCGCACGACACATGGCGGGTGCCCCGCGCGCACGACGGAACGACGATCACCGCCGTCTCACCATGAATCGGATGCTGAAGGGCGGATCACGGAATGCCCCCACCAGGTCACTCGCAACAGGCGACCGCGGTGGCCGGGACAGGATCGGCCAGGGCTCCGCAAGCCTGAAACAGGCCGTCGAGAAGACCAAGGACGCCTTCGGGCGGGACGGAAGCGGCACCCGATGACGTACGACCAGACTCGCGCCCAGCAGCCTGCGGACCAGACAACGGGCTCCGGCAGACGCCGTACCCCGGGCCCGGAGCCGCTGCTCCCGTCGGCCGAGCGGGACAAGATCCTCCTGCGCCTACGACGCGTCCTCAACACCTTCGCCGATACCCCGCGCGAGGCGCTGGAGAGGCCGAGAGCGCCTACGACGCGGCCACCTCCCAGCTCGTGGGCGCCCTCGAAGGACGGCGGTGTGTCCTGCGCGCCGGGTGGCAGGACCGGGACCCCGAGACGCAGTCCGACGAGCTCCGGCAGGTGCTGAGGCAGTACCGGGAGATCACCCAACGGCTGCTCCATCTCTAGGCCGTTGCACGCGGGCCCGCGGCGCGGCGGAGCGCGGAGTAGTGTGAACAGTACCGAGAGCATTTCGCACACCGGCTTCCACGCCGGGTCGTTCTCGGCGCGAGATGAACCCCGGGCCGCCGCAGAGGCGGTCCGGAGACGGGTCCGCATCATGTCGGCGACCTTGCTCCCCACCCTGCCGCACCACGCGCCCGTCGCAGCCCCGGCCGCGCGTCTCGCGTTGAAGACCGACGGCACGTCCCGCGGACTCCTGGACGGCGCCTGGTGGCCCCGCTCCCGGGATCTGCTGGTCGAACTGCCCGCACTGCTCGATGTATTGGACCCCCTGTGGGGCCGCGTCACCCGCATCGCCGTCAACCCGACGTACTGGCCGGTCATCCCTCGCAAGGTTCCCGTGGACGGCCACATCGTCAAGGTCGGCTGGTTCACTCTGGAAATCGACCCGCACAAACTGCTGCTGCTCTCCCACGGCGCCGGCCGCTGGGACCTGCTGGTCATCCCGCCCGAGACCGGGGCGGAGTCGGCGGCCCGGCTCATGGCAGCCGCGTCCGACCACGACGGCCCGCCACTGACCGCGAGCGCGCTCATCGCCGCGGACGAGGAGCGGCACGGCGTCTCCCCGGCACACGGTGTCTCCGCGACCGACGAGCCACTGGACCCGGACGAGCCATGGGAGTACGAGGGCGGCGCCTCAACGGTCCCCGCGGCCGTTCCGGAGCAGGCCGGGCCGCCCAGTCGGACCAGTCGTCTGATCATCGGTATGTGAGGTGGTCTCCATGTACGTGTTCCTGACAGCCGTCGCCTTCGTGGTTCTCATCGCGACGGGGGCATACGTGATCCACCGGCTCAACATCCAGCACGCCGGCAGGATCGCCGCGCACCGGTACAGCTCCGCACTGCACGGCCGCCGCGGTCGCGGCAGGCCGCGGCCCCCGGTCGGACCGGACCGGTCCGAGTCGCCGACCGGCGGCGAACGGCCGGACCACCGCGACGGGGGCCGTGGCCGCTTCCCACCAGGCCGCAGCCGTACCCCTCACCCCCGGTGACCAGCCGGTTTCCTCTTTCCTCCATGAACCCCGCGCACGGATCGCCGACTCGGCTCGTACCGCCGTGTGCGCCCCACCGCGCACCGGCTCCGATCGCGCGCTCCTGTGAGGGGCCGGGCCGGAACCGACTTCCGCAGAGCTGAACTGTTCGGCTCCATCATGCGGGCCACCTGCTGGAGCGGGTTACGGAGTGCCATGCTCGGGCGGCCGTCATGAGTGCTCACGTCCAAGCGCCGTGCGGCGCCTCGGACATACACGTGCCACTTCGTTTCCCCACCGTCCGCATCCTGGGATCGGGCCGCTCCGGACCGTCCGTCACACGACGCGAGGACTACTCTGGTGGGGAGACGCCCGAGACCCCGGCGGCATGTTGCTGAACACAGATGGCTGCGGGGTGCGGGCTCTTCGTCTGTCACCCGGCGCATCCCTGGAGGGAACCGGGTGGGTCCTCTGTACTGCTACTGCTACTGCCGTACTGCGGCACTGCTACCGCTCTACTGCGGGGCAGGCTGCCGGACCGACCGTCGCTCTGCCTCCGCCGCACATCGCCCCTGCCGTGAGCGCGCTGAGGGAACCGGGACTCCGGCACCCGCGCGTCCGCTGCCGGACGGCCTTCCGAACGGAGGCGTCATGTCCCTGCCACAGCTGACCGTCTACCGCCATGACCGAAGGACACGGGCGCTGATCACCCTGTCCGGTGAGATCGACCTCGCCTCCGCACCTTTGGTGCGCGATTCCCTGGCTCGGTGCCTGCGAGACGGTATCCGCACCATCGACGTCGACCTCACCCCAGCCACCTTCTGCGACTGCAGCGGGCTCAGCACATTCCTCCACGCCGCGCGTCAGACCACCGTGGCCGGCGGGACCCTGCGGCTGCACCACCCGCCGGCGATGCTGGCTCGGATTCTCGACCTCGCCGGCTGCGAGTTCCTGGTCCTCGGTCTTCCGGCCGCCCACCTGCCACCTCCTCGCGGACTCGGTGATACGCCGGCCATGCCCCGTCCAGCCCCGCCGCACCGCTCTGTCCCGCGTGCGCCCGCTCTCTCGGGCGATGTGCGATGACGGCCGACCCCGGGCGGGGGCAGTCACGGAAACCGAAGGACGGCGAGCCATCCGCCACGGCTCCGGTGCGGTTGCGCCGACTGAACCGTTGGCTGGTGGAGAGCCTGCGTGAGGATCTGGTGGATCTGTACGGGGAGTCCCGCGCGGCCGCGCCGGGTGATCCGTACCGCCTTCCCAGCCGTCAGAACTTCTCGGACCGTCTCACCACGGACATGCGCCGACCGGGTTTCGCCCTGGTGATCGCCGAGACGGACAGCCTGATGGGCTGCGCCTTCGGATTCCCGGTGGGCGGCGACGGCTCCTGGTGGCTCGGCTTCGAAGGAACACTGCCGCGCGGCGTCGGCCGACTCACGGTGTCCGGCGGCGTCTTCGCGTTCGCCGGCATCGTGATCCGGCCGCACCCGCAGGACCGGGGGATCGCCCGCCGTGTGCAGGAGCGGTTGCTGACCGACCGCCAGGCATCACTCGGCGCCACCCTGGTGGACCAGGCCGATCGCCCGACCCTCGCCGCGCTCCACTCCTGGGGGTGGCTGGACATCGGGGAGCTTCGCAGGCCACTGGGTGCCACCACGTTCCGCGCGCTGGTGTATCCCCTCGGGGAACGCGCCACGGCGCGGCTGGAGGGACTTGTCACGCTGCCTGGAGGCGGTGGCCCGGGTGGGACCTGACAGGCGATCGGCCCGCATCCGGCTGCTGGTGGCGGAGCAGGCGGTCCGACGAGGTGCCCGGGTCGGTGTCGTGGACGTGTGCACCGCGGCCGTGGCCGCGCTGCCGGTCGGCGGAGCCGGGCTGTCGGCGATGTCCCGGACCGCGGCGAGCCATCCGTTGTGCAGCACCGACGACATCAGTGAGCAGTTGGAAGAGCTCCAGCTCACGCTGGGCGAGGGGCCCTGCGTGGACGCCTTTGTACGCGGCTCGGCCGTCCTGACACCCGATCTGCTCACCGCCGCACTTCAGGATCACTGGACCGCGTTCGCCGATTCGGCCCTGGAGGCCGGAGCCCGCGCGATGTTCTCGCTCCCCTTGCACAAGGGCACGATCAGCCCGGGAGTTCTGGACCTGTACGTCGGCATTCCGACCGTACTGACCACGGAGGAACTGGCCGACGCACTGGCCTTCGCCGATCTCGCGACACTGCTCCTGCTCGACACAAGGATCGACGAGACGGGCGCACCCACCGACCGATCGATGCCGGAGCGCGGCTTCGAGGATCTGGGCGCGTACCGAGCGGAGATCGACCAGGCCAGCGGGATGCTCACGGTCCAGCTCGGAGTCGGCATCGAGGAAGCCTTCGTCCGGCTCCGCGCCTACGCCTATACGCGGGGACGCCGGCTCGCCGACGTGGCCGCGGACGTGGTGGCCCGTCGGCTTCGTTTCTCACCGGACACGGAGCCGGAGCAGTCCGATGAGGAAATCTGACGTATCGGTGCCGGCCGAGGAACGTGCCGTCCTTCCCGCCCCTTCAGGTCGGGACCAGTCTCAATCGAGGGTGCCCACCATGGATCAACAACTTCTGGCCAAGACCTTCGTCGAGCTGGCCGACAACCTGGTCGCCGACTTCGACCTCATCGATTTCCTGCGCCTGCTGACCGACCGCTGCGTCGGCATGCTCGACGCGAGCGCCGCCGGGGTGCTGCTCGCCGACCAGGACGGCGGACTCCGCGTCATGGCCGCCTCCGACGAACAGGTGCGCCTGCTGGAGCTCTTCCAGCTTCAGAACGACGAAGGCCCCTGCCTCGACTGCTTCCGCACCAACACACCGGTGATCATCCACGACCTGACCCGGGAGATCGACCGCTGGCCACGCTTCGTCACCGCGGCCCACCGCAGCGGCTTCGGGGCAGTCCAGGCCCTGCCCATGCGCCTGCGGGACGAGACCGTGGGCGCCCTGAACCTCTTCCGCGCCGCCCCCGGCCCCTTCGATCCGACCGCCACACTCGTCGCCCAGGCGCTGGCGGACGTCGCCACCATCAGCCTGCTGCAACAACGCACCACTCAGCGCAGCACAGTGCTCAACGAGCAGCTGCAGACGGCGCTGAACAGCCGGGTGCTGATCGAACAGGCCAAGGGGAAGCTCGCCGAACGCCAGGGCATCGACATGGAGCAGGCGTTCAGCGCGCTGCGCGGCTACGCCCGCGCCCACAACCGGCGCCTGGCCGACGTGGCCCGCGCCCTCATCGACAGCTCCGAACCCCTCGTCGGCCTGGAGTCCTGACCCACACCCCTCGCGGGGCCCTGGGCCAGTCGCCGCTCCCCGGCGCGAAGCAGTGGTCAGACGGAACGGACGGTGAACCACTGGACCGGTGTTTGGGGGCCACGACGCGGGCTACACAACAGATACGTCCGACGGCCGTCCTGGACGAAGGCACCGGAGAGTTGAGCCTACAGCTCCCGGTGCCGTCCGCTGGGCACGTACGCCGTCATCTCCGGTCCGCCGCGTGGAAGCGCCGCAGTGCTCGGCGCAGCTCCCGCCGTATCGGTTCCGGGAGCGTCCGGCCCTTCGTCGTGGCGACCAGAGCCGCAGCCACGTCCCGGAGCTTGATGTTGCAGTGCTGCGACACGCCCACCAGCAGGTCCCAGGCGTTCTCACTGGAACACGGCGCCAGCGCCATCACCATGCCGCGCGCCTGGTCGATCACCGCACGGCTCGCCATCGCACGGCCCAACTGCTGGTTCGTGGCGCGCAGTTCGACGACCTCGGCCAACAGAGCCGCATCCCCCGCTGACGGGACAGTCCTCAACAAGCGCTGTTCCACACGGGGCGGGGTCACCTGGTGCATGGTTCGTACCTCACAGAGCAGCCATCCCGTCCATAGGTGGTCAGCGACGCGCCAGTTGCCGCTCTCCGGCCGCACCGGGCTTGTAGGCCAGCTCGTAGTGCTTGAAGATCGCTTCCTCCTGCTCGGCGGGCAGCACGTCGTCGGTGCCGATCGAAGGGGCCTGCTTCACCAGCGTTCTGGCATAGCCGACCCGGAGATAGCCCGGTCCGACGATCGCGTTCTCGATGGGGACGAAGACCAGACGGTGCCGGGTGGGCAGTCCCGTCCGTACCGTGGCCATGGCCGGCTCATCGGTGGTGGTGTCCACATAGACCGCCTCAAGGACACCGATCTTGCGCGACTCGGCGTCAACGACATCACGGTTGCGCCATTCTCGGACGTCGGCTGCGTGAATCATGGTCTCTCCCTACCTGGACGAACCAGCTGCCTGGGGAGCGTGAGTCGCGCCCTTGGCCTTGTGCGTGCCGGCCACCGCACGGGTCACCCGCGGCGTTCGCGATCCCGGCGGTCCTCGCGCCTCCAGCGCGCCCGGTGCTGACGGCTGTAGCGGCGGTCCCAACGTTCCTGACGATTCCGGCGCTCCTGGTAGTCCCGGTAGTCCCCGAGATCGGAACCACCGCTACTGCTCCGGCCTCCGCCTCGATCGCGGCCGTGGCGGGTGGTGCCGTAGACCAACACCGCAGCGGCCACCCACCAGATGGGATCGAGGAAGCCGAAGCCGAACAGGACCGCGATGAGGACGAGGAGCAGGACGAACACGGTGGGCCTCCCCGGGAGCAGGACACGGCATCGATACCGGGGACTGGGGCCTCACCTCACAGCGTAGCCCTGCTCAAGGGTTGCGGATACCGTGCGACGTCAGCGCGTCCTGCCTTGCGCGGATGGCTGCTTGACACCTGTCGGGGAACTCCCGCAAGCGCTAGCGTGCGACATGCCGCCCCTGCCCCCGGCAGCGTCGCACCGCCAACGCGCTCTCCAGGGGGCGCCCCTGCACATCGGTGCCGGAACCCACCGCGTCACGCGCGAGGCCGTTCCCGTACGCCTCCTTCGCCATGTGGTCCTGGCGCGCTGTCGATGTGCTCCACAGCGGGCACGGCTCTGCTGCCCGCCGCGTCGCACATGTCCCGCAGGCGGTACCCATGTACGCGCTGATCCTCTCCGCTTCGACCCCCTTCGTGCTACTGGCCGCCGTGATGGCCCTGTCCTGGTGGGAGGACCGCATCCTGCCGACGCCGCCGGCCGTGCCGGCCGAAGCCCTCACCGAGGCTCCGCCCACCCCGGCGATCCCTCCCCGGCTCCCAGAACTCCTCCGTACCGAGCCCGCGTTGACACGGGACGGTGCCGGGCGTTGACTGGCGGCATGGCGTAGGGCTGTGCCATCCGGATCGTTCGGCCGCAGCATTCCGCCTTCCCGCTTCGCCCGGACCCCGCGGAATCAAGGAATTCCTCGCGCTCCGGAGGCCCCGCGATGTTCTGGATTCTTCTCCTTCTGCTGATCCTGGTGGTCTTCGGGTTCGGATTCACCATGCAGGCCCTGTGGTGGGGCGCGGCCGTCCTGCTGGCTCTCTGGATCGTCGGCTTCATCGTGCGCGGACGCAGCGACGTCAGGCGCCGCCACAGCCGTGGCCGCAGGTGATCCGCTCCACGTCCTGTCCCCGAGGCCCACCAGTTCGTGAAGCAATGGGCCGCTGTCCAGGAGCAGTTCACCGAAGCACCGCAGCAGGCCGGCACCGATGGACGCCGGGTCACGCGTCCCCGTACGCCTCTCCCCCGAGTTCGAAACCGGCGGTGCCCGCGGTGGCGTCGGCGAGCCAGGAGCGGAAGGCGTCCACGTCGGCGTCGGGCAGTCCGATCTCGATGGTGACGGCCTCGCCGTAGCGCACGTCACGGACCTCGCGTCCGGTGGACCGCAGGTCGTTCTGCACCTTCCCGGCGCGCTGGTGGTCGACGGTCACCGTGGCCAGCCGGAAACGTCGGCGCGTGATGCCGCCGAGCGCGTCGAGCGCCTCGCCCACGGCACCGCCGTACGCCCTGATGAGGCCGCCCGCGCCCAGCTTGACCCCGCCGTAGTACCGGGTGACGACGGCGACGACGTACCGCATGTCCCGTCGCAGCAGCATCTGCAGCATGGGGACGCCGGCGGTGCCGCCGGGTTCCCCGTCGTCGCTCGCCCGCTGGACGGCCGCGTCGGCACCGATGACGTACGCGAAGCAGTTGTGTGTGGCGTCGGCGTGCTCCTTGCGGACGGCCGCGACGAAGTCCTGGGCCTCCTGCTCGGTGGCCACGGGGGCGAGCGCGCACAGGAACCGGGAGCGGTTGACCTCGGTCTCGTGCACGCCGGCGCGGGCGACGGTGCGGTACTCGTCCTGCATTCGGCCAGCCTATGCGCAGGCCGGCGCGCGCCCGTGCCGGGGCGTCGCCCGGGGACCGGTTGCCGGTCAGGCCTTCTTCTTCCCCCTGGCCACGATCATGTCCGTCAGCAGTGCCGTGCCCGGGGCGAGCGAGGCCCAGGTCCGGCCGTGCCAGGAGAGAAAGGCGATCGCCGAGGTGGGGAACTTGGTCCGTACGTCGTCCAGCACGTCGTCGAGGGCGTCCCCGGCCAGGTCCAGGACCAGTTCCTCCAGGCCGGGGTTGTGGCCGACGAGCAGCAGCGTCCGCACATGGTCGGGGGCCCCGCGCACCACGTCCAGCAACTCCGGCACCTCGGCCGCGTAGACCCGCCCGTCATGCTGCACGGGCGGCGGCGTCCCCCACTGCGCGGAGGCCAGCTCCCAGGTCTGCCGCGCCCGTACGGCCGTGGAGCACACGGCCAAATCGGGCAGGCAGTCCGCCTCGGCGAGGGCCCGCCCGGCGGCGGGGGCGTCACGGCGCCCGCGTGGCGCCAGGGGCCGTTCGTGGTCGGGGACGCCCGCGGGCCAGGCGGACTTGGCGTGCCGCAGGACGACGAGTCTGCGCAGGGGGCCTGCTCCGGCGCGCGCCATCATGCCGATGCTCCGATCTCCCGGGTGAGCTCCAGGCCGAGGAGCCGGTCCGCGTAGGCGTAGGTCTCGAATCGCGCGCCGTCCGGCACGTCCTGCGCCCCCGCCACGTCCCGCAGCACGTCGAGCACCGCGAGTACGTCGACATCATCCTCCCAGGCGTCGCGCAGGGCCTGCCGTACGGGCTCGGGGATCGGCCTCGACGGCCGCGTCGCCCAGGCCGCCACGGCCCGGCGCCAGCGGTCGAGCGTGTCGGCGGCCTCGGTGAGGGTGATGGCATCGAGGGTCACGGGGGTCCGGCGGGGGCGGGTGAGGAGAGCGAGCCGGAGGACGGTCCCCGTCGTGGCCGGCTCCTCGGGCCCGGTCACCGGGGCGACCTCGACCCTGACGTCGGTGTCGGAGCGGCCGGGACCTGTGCCGGAACCTGCGGCGGGACCTGTGGCGTCACCACCGCCGCCGGCGCCGTCGGCACCGCCGCCCATCGACTCACCCGAGCCGATCACATGCAGCACCCGCCGCCCTCCCCTCGTCGCGGTCGCCTCGCTCGGCCGGATGCCGAGGTCGTCGGCGCGCTCCCGCAGCGCGGCGGGCGGGTCGGCGACGAGGAGGACGGGGCTCCCGCCCAGTTCCAGTACGCGGGCGAGGACATCGGCGACCAGCAGGACACGCAGGGCCGAGGGGTCGTCCCCCGACACATGGGCATGGACCCTGGTGAGCGCCCTGCGGATCTCGGCGGGCTGGCCGGTCCGGGCGTCGGTGATACGCAGCACGGCCTGAGCGTAGGCGCGGGAACGGCCGAACGCAGTGCGGAGGACGATATTCCGGACGTCGAGCCGTATCGCTCGCACGAGAGCCGGGGCCCGCACGCACGAGAGCCCGGGGTCCGCACGCACGAGAGCCGGGGCCCGCACGCACGAGAGCCCGGGGTCCGCGCGCACGAGAGTCGGGGCCCGCACGCACGACGGCCCGGGTCCCAGGACCCGGGAATCGCCGGGCACCGCCCGCTGTTGCCGCAGGCAGGCCCCGCTCGTGGGTGCTCCCACACGGACAGAGGAGACGGCACATGTACGGCGACCCCGCCACGGTCCGCAAGATCCTGACGGAACTCGGGGACACCTGGGCCGTCGTCGGCCTGTCCACCAACCGCGACCGCGCGGCGTACGGCGTCGCGGAGGTCCTCCAGCGCTACGGCAAGCGGGTCGTGCCGGTGCACCCCAAGGCCGAGACGGTGCACGGCGAGCAGGGCTACACCTCCCTCTCCGACATCCCCTTCCCCGTGGACGTCGTCGACGTCTTCGTCAACAGCGACCTCGCCGGGCCCGTCGCCGACGAGGCCGTCCGCATCGGCGCGGACGCGGTCTGGTTCCAGCTGGGAGTGATCGACGAGGAGGCGTACGACCGGACCCGCGAGGCCGGGCTGGACATGATCATGGACCGCTGCCCGGCGATCGAGATCCCGCGGCTGGGCTGAGCGGCCCCGGGGTCCGAAGATCCAGGGGTCCTGGCGTTCAGGGATCCGACGCCTCCCCGGGGCGGGACCTTCCGAGACGGGCGACCATGCCGTACCGGACCACGGTGGTGCCCGGTGTCTCAGTCGTGGGGGACGACCGCCACCGGCACCCCCGCGTGATGGAGCACCGCGTGCGCGACCGGCCCGATGTGCGCCCCCAACCGTGCATGACGGACGCGCCGCCCGACGACGACCAGGGAGGCGTCCCGGGACGCCTCCAGCAGATGGTCCGCCGCCTTCCCCCGCCGTGACTCCTCCACCGCCTCGACGGACGGATACTCCAGCCGCCAGGGACGCAGTGCGTCACTCAGCCCGGCGGCATCGGCACGCCCCAGGCCGGCATCGAGATCGGCCTCCAGACCGGGCCGCTCCCGCAGGCCGGAGTGGGGCGGGGGGCTCCAGTCGTGAAGGATGCGCACCGTGGTCTCCCGCAGCGCGGCGGCCTCGAACGCGAACCGGATCAGCGTGGGGTCCGGGTGCGCGAGGTCCAGGCCGAGCACGACGGGCCGGAAGGGCGTCGCGGTGGCCGGAGCGTCGGCCGGCCCCGGCGCGTGCTCGTCGGCCGCCTGTTCCCCGGCCCGCACGAGGACGACCGGCCGCTCGGTGTGCGCGACCACGTGCAGCCCCACGGAACCGAGAAGAAAGCCGGCGATCCCACTCAGCCCACGGGAGCCGAGGACCAGCAGTTCAGCCTCGGGAGCCGCCTTCACCAGCTCCTCCGTCGCCCGCCCGGTCAACTGCTCGACACCGACGTCGACGCCTGGGTGGCGCAGCCGGATCCCGTCGGCCGCCTCCCTCAGGACCTTCCCGGCGCCCGGCCCACGATCCGCGCCCCCTCCCCGCCCCTGCTCCGCCTCCGGCGCCTCCTGGGCCTCCCGCCGGTCCGCTCCCCTCTCGGTACCCAGCACCGGCGCCCGCCCCATCGGCTCGGGAACCAGCTCCCAGACGTTGACCAGCCGCAGCGGCAGCGCGCGGAGCCGTGCCTCCCGGGCCGCCCACTCCGCGGCGGCCAGGCTCTCGCGCGAACCGTCGATACCCACGGTGACGGTGCGGAACATGGGGCGCACCTCCTGAGGTCGAGGCCTGTTTCCAGCATCGCCGCAGGGCGGCCGATCCGCAGGGGCCAGAATCGGACCATGCTGAGAATCGGATCCGTGGTGATGGGCGCGTCCGACGTACGGCGGGCCGCCGCGTTCTGGACGAAGGCCCTCGGGTACGTCCCGCGCGAGGAGCCGGAGGACGACTGGGTCGTGCTGGTGCATCCGCGGGGCACCGGCGCCCAGCTCTCCCTCGGCCGCAGCGAGACCCCGGTGCAGGAGCGTCCCCGGGTGCATCTGGACCTCTACGCGGGGAACGCGGAGGAACAGGCGGCCGAGGTCGAGCGGCTGCTGGACCTGGGCGCGACCCGCGTCGACTGGGACGACTACCCGGAGGGCGCCGACTTCGTCGTGCTCGCCGACCCGGAGGGCAACCGCTTCTGCGTGATCGACACCGCCCCGGAATGACCTCGGCAGCCGCGGGAGCGACCACCGCACCCGGCCTGCGCGCCAACACCCCTCGCACAACCCCTCGCCCCGCTCGCACCACCCTTCACACCGGCAGCAACCGCGTCACCAGTTCCCCCAGCCGCCGCGCGTTCCGGCAGGCGTGCATCTCGACGATCTCGGCATAGACATGGGCCGCGGAGTCGCCCGTCGCCCACTGGCTCGGCGGCTCGGGGTTCAGCCAGTGGACGCGGCGGGCGCGGGCCACGATCCGCCGCAGGGCCTCCGCGTCGGGGTCGAACCCGTTGGTGCGGGCGTCACCGAGCACGATCACCGACGTACGGGGGCCCACGGCGTCGAGGTGGCGCTCGGCGAACTCGCCGAGCGCGGCTCCGTAGTCGCTGCTGCCGTGCCAACCGGTGATCGCGGCCTCGGTGGCGATCCGGCGGCCGAGTTCGGCGGGGTCGGCCTCCCCGGTGGTGACGAGGCGGGTGACCTCGTCGACACGGTTGACGAACGCGTAGACCCGCACCTTGCTGAACTGGTCCCGCATCGCCTGCACCAGGAGCATCGTGAAGTTCGCGAACCCGGCGACCGACCCGGACACGTCGCACAACAGCACGATCTCCGGGCGCGCGGGCCGATGCCGCCGATAGGCGGGGCGCAGGGGCACCCCACCCGTGGACAGCGAACGCCGTAGCGTGCGCCGGATGTCGATCTGGCCGCGCGCGGCCCTGCGCCGCCGGGCGGCCAGCCGGGTCGCGAGCTTACGGGCCAACGGCTGGACGGTACGGCGTAGTTCGACGAGCTGCTCGCGGCTCGCGATGAGGAAGTCCACCTGGTCGGCGCTCGGCGCGATACCCCGCTCGGCGATCATCTCCGCTCCCCGGCGCTCGGCGACCCGCCGCCGCGCCTCCGTACGCACCCGGTTCCGGAAGTCCTCGATACGACGCCGGATCTCATCGGCGTCCAGCCGATCGGTGAACCCACCCGACCCGAGACCGGAGCCGGGGGCGGAACCGGATCCCGAGCCCACACCCCTTCCCTGGCCGAACGTGAACCCGCCACCGAATCCCATACGGAACCCGCCACCGGCCCCCGCGCCGGACGTGCCACCCGCCCCGCTCGCCCCCGGTGCCCCCTGCGACGCGGCCAGGATCCGTGCCAGCAGCGTCTGCGGCCGGAGCCGGTCCAGCGTCTGATGGGCCGACCAGCCGTCCGAACCGGGGGAGCCGTAGCGGCCGAGCAGGTCCACGGCCTCGCCGGCGAGTCGGCCGAGCGCGGCCGTGTCGTTCGCGGCCAGCGCCTCGGCAAGCCGGTCGCGCAGCTCGTCCCGGTCCCCGGCCGAGGCATCCCGCGCGCCCGTCAACTCCCCCACGCCGAGCGGGAAGTACAGCTCGAAGGCGGCGTCGAACACGGCGCGCTGCCGGTCGGCGCGCAGCAGGGCTGCCGCCAGCCCCTCCCGGATCCGCTCCCGGTCGGCGAGGCCCAGCACTTCGAGCACGGCCGCCGCGTCCACGGTCTCGCCGGGCCCGATCCGTATGCCGTGGCCGCGCAACGCCCGTACGAACGCGGTCAGCCGCTCGGTCAGCGCGGAGCCCGGAGCCGTGCCCGCGCCTCCGGCACCGGCGCTCATACCAGCGTCAGCTTCCGCGCGGCCTTCTCGATGTCGTCCTGGTGCTTGAGGATCACGCCCAGGCTGTCCCGTACGACGGTCTCGTCGAGGGTGTCGGCGCCGAGGGCCAGCAGGGTGCGTGCCCAGTCGATGGTCTCGGCGACGGAGGGGGCCTTGCGCAGCTCCATCTCGCGCAGCGCGCCGACCACACGGACCAGGGAGTCCGCGAGGGTGCCGTCCAGGCCCGGGACCCTGAGCCGTACGATCCGGCGCTCCAACTCGGCGTCGGGGAAGTCGAGATGGAGGAAGAGGCAGCGGCGGCGCAGGGCCTCGGACAGCTCCCGGGTGGCGTTGGAGGTGAGGACCGTGAAGGGGCGCCGGGTGGCGGTGATCGTGCCCATCTCCGGGACGGTGACCTGGAAGTCGCTGAGCACCTCCAGCAGGAGCCCTTCCACCTCGACGTCCGCCTTGTCGGTCTCGTCGATGAGGAGCACGGTCGGCTCGTCGCCCCGGATGGCGGTCAGCAGAGGACGGGTGAGCAGGAACTCGTCGCTGAAGATGTCGGTGCGGGTGTCGTCCCAGGCCTCGTCGCGCCCGGCGGTGATGCGCAGCAGCTGCTTGGCGTGGTTCCACTCGTACAGGGCGCGGGACTCGTCGATGCCCTCGTAGCACTGGAGGCGGACCAGGCGGGCGGCGCCGACCCGGGCGACGGCCTTGGCCAGCTCGGTCTTGCCGACGCCCGCCGGGCCTTCCACCAGCAGGGGCTTGCCGAGCCGGTCGGCCAGGAAGACGGTGGTGGCGACGGCGGTGGAGGCCAGGTAGCCCGCTTCGGCGAGCCGCGCGGAGACGTCGTCCACGGAGGAGAAGAAGCCGGTGCCGGTGATGTCCTGCCGCCCGTTCCCACCGTTCTCGTCGGTCATGTGACCCTCCCCCTCACGTGGCGTGCGAGGCCGCTCCCCGGCACGTGCGCTCCAAGTTACCAAGCGGTCGCTTTTGCCGTCTCGGTCGAGCGTCCCGGATCTACTCCACGACCAGCCGCTCGACCAGGTCCCCCCACCCCAGCTCCAGCCGGTCCAGCGACATCCCCCGCCGCCCCACCAGATGGTCGACGAGACTGATGTCCAGATAGCCCAGCAGGGTCTGCGCCAGCAGTTCGACGTCGCCCCCCGTCCCGGCACGGCGCAGCAGCATGCACAGGTGGCCGAGGCGAAGCTGGTTGGCCGGGCTGGTGTGGCGGCGGGAGACGTCCGTGTGGGCGGCGAGGTAGAGGTCGCGGTGGGCGTACTCGTGCCGGATGACGGCGGCGCCGAAGGCCCGGAGACGCTCGACGGATGGCGCGTCGGGGCCGAGGGGCGGCGGGCCGGTCAGGAACGCGGCCTGCAGCTCCCGCTCGTGATGGTCGAGCAGCGCGAGCATGAGCCCGAACCGGTCACCGAAGCGCCGGAAGACGGTGCCCTTGCCCACCTCGGCGGCGGTGGCCACGGCCTCCATGGTCAGATTCGCGGCCCCGCACTCCGCCGCCAGCCGGGCGGCGACCTCCAGCAGCCGGGTGCGGTTGCGGGCCGCGTCCGCACGCAGGCGCGGCTGGTCGGAGGTGGTGGGTGCGAGGCTCAGCAGCCCGTCGAGGGGGTCGGGTTCCTGAGGCGCCGGGAGGGGCGGCAGCGACTCTTTCATGAAGGGAGCGTAACGCTCGCCACAGACAAGTGGACCCCGGTCCGGATAGGTGCTACAAATTTCAACGGACCCCGGTCCGCTTAGCTTTTCCCCGTGCACATCCTTGCTAGGAGTCAGCTCATGTCCGTACGCATCCTCGCGCTCGTCGGCAGCCTTCGCGCCGGTTCGCACAACCGCCAGCTCGCCGAGGCCGCCGTGAAGTACGCCCCCCAGGGCGTCGAGATCGAGCTGTACGAGGGCCTGGCCGAGATCCCCTTCTACAACGAGGACCTCGACACCGAGGCCGCCCTCCCGGCCACCGCCGCACGGCTGCGCGAGACCGCCGGCCAGGTCGACGGCTTCCTGCTCTTCTCCCCCGAGTACAACGGCACCATCCCCGCCGTCCTGAAGAACGCCATCGACTGGCTGTCCCGCCCGTACGGCGCCGGCTCCTTCACCGGCAAGCCGGTCGCCGTGGTCGGCACCGCGTTCGGCCAGTTCGGCGGCGTGTGGGCGCAGGACGAGACCCGCAAGGCCCTCGGCGTCGCCGGTGCCACGGTCCTGGAGGACGCCAAGCTCTCCATCCCCAGCTCCGTCATCCGCTTCGCCGAGACCCACCCGGCCGACGACGCCGAGGTCGTCACCGGTCTCACCGAGGTCCTGAACCAGCTCAGCGCCCGGGCGGGCACCGCCGCCGCCTGATCCGGCCCCAGCCGCACATCGCCGGCCTCCAGCCGCACGTCGCCGGGTTCCGGGTCATGCGCCCGGGGCCGGCGTCGGCGTCCCGGCGCCGGGGTCCGCCCGTCAGGCGACTCCCAGACCCTCCAGCACCACCGCGTTCGGCAGTTCCGCGAACGCCTTCCCCGGCACCAGCAGCTTGCCGCGCCGCCGTCCACTGCCGACCAGGACGTACGGCAGGTCGATCACGGCCGAGTCCACCAGGACCGGCCACGACGCGGGCAGCCCGACGGGGGTGATGCCGCCGTACTCCATCCCGGTCTCCCCGGTGGCGGTGTCCATCGACGCGAACGAGGCCTTGCGGGCACCGAGTTGGCGGCGGACCACGCCGTTGACGTCGACGCGGGTGGTGGAGAGCACGACACACGCGGCCAGGCTCGACCCGCCGCCCCGCTTGCCCGCGACGACCACACAGTTCGCGGACCGTTCGAGCAGTTCCTGCCCGTAGTGCTGGACGAACACCGCGGTGTCGGCCCACCGCGGGTCCGTCTCGACGTACAGGATCTGGTCGGCGGGCACGCTGCCGGGCCAGCCGCGTACGGCGTCGGCGACCGGGCCGACCAGGTCGTCGAGGCAGTCGGGGGCAGGGGTGGCGTGGTCGAAGTCTCCGATGGGTGCGCGCATGGGCCGCACGGTAACAAAGCCCGCGGACGGCCGGACCGGGGTCTCAGTGCACGGCCGGCACCGACACCGTCAGCACCATCTCCGTCGGCACGTCACCCCGATTGGCGTACTCGTGCGCCGCGTTGGCCTCGAAGGTGACGCTCGCTCCGGCCGGGACCCGGTACTCCGCGCCCTCGACGGTGAGGGTCAGCTCGCCCGCCGTGACATGGGCGATCTCGACCGTGCCCGCCGGGTGCGGGTCCGACCGGCTGCCCTCCCCCGGCATCAGCCGCCAGTTCCACATCTCCAGCGGGCCGGGCGCCTCCGTACCGGCCAGCAGCTTGCTGTAGCTGCCCGCCTCGGTGTGCCACAGCCGGACCACCTGCTCGGCCGGGACGACCCGGACCCTGGGCCCCTGTTCGTAGTCGAGCAGCGTGGTGATGCTGACACCGAGGGCATCACCGATCTTGACGACCGTGCCGAGGCTGGGGTTGGTGCGGGCCTGCTCGATCTGGATGAGCATGCCGCGACTGACTCCGGCACGGGCCGCCAGGGTGTCCAGGGTGAACCCTCGCTCGGTGCGCCAGCGCTTGACGTTCCGCGCCAGAGACTGGGTCAGCAGGTCGAGATCCGACACATTCCGTCCAATATTCTCAATGAAAGAGTTCAACGCGGTGAACTACGGTGTCATGGACTCCAGGTTCACCGAACTGTACTGCGAGGCCGACCGCGCCCCAGGAGGCGCGGGGGCGTGACCGGCCGCGGAGGACCCGCACCCGCCGCCGCACCAGGGCGCCGAGCTCCTATGCGGACTCCCCGGCCCCCTCGGCGTCCCACTCGGCCAGCGCCATCAACTGCTCCGGCGTGACCCCGTCGGGTATCGGCACCGGTGCGGGCGTCCGGATCGGCGGCTGCCACCCCTCGGCCGGATCCCACCGCCGCACGACCCGCGCGGGCGCCCCGGCCACCACCGAGTGGTCCGGAACCACCCCCCGCACCACCGCGCCCGCGGCGACCACCACGTTCCGCCCCAGCCGCGCACCGGGCAGAATCACCGCCCCCGTACCGATCCAGCACCCCGGCCCGATCGACACCGGATCCATACGCGGCCACTGCTTGCCGATCGGCTCGTGCGGGTCGTCGTACGAGTGGTTCGTGGACGTCACGTAGACATACGGCCCGAAGTAGCAGTCGCTGCCGATCGTGACGGTGGTGTCGGCGATGACATGGCTGCCCCGCCCGAGGACGACACCGTCACCGATGCGCAGGATCGGTTCCGCACCGAGGTCCAGATCGGGCATCAGCCCGGCGGTCAGGGTGACCTGCTCGCCGATGATGCAGTGGGAGCCCAGATGGATCCACGGCTCACCGAAGACCGTGCCGAGCGGAAAGGCCAGCCTGGTACCCGTTCCCATCGCGCCGAAGCGGAAGCGGCCGGGCCGCTCGGCCGTCACCGAACCCGTGCGCTGCAGCCACGCCCAGCCCGCATGGACGGCGCGCTGCACGAGGCGGCCCCGCCGGGACGAGAACGTGTTCTTGCTCTTCGGCACCCGCTCACCGTACTCACCGGGCGGCACACGCATGGCGTCGTACGGCTGTGATCTTCACCCCACGCGACGCCCACCCCATGGCTTACGGTGCGGGTGAGGAATGATCCACTCGGCCGTCACGGCCACCACGCACCACGCTCACCACCAGGAGGCGGCGATGAACCGGCAGCGGGCCCTGATCACGACGTTCGGCGGCAGGAAGCCGGATGTGGAGGAGGCCGCGTTCGTCTCCCCCACGTCGGTGGTGATCGGCGACGTGACGCTGCGGCCGGGGTCGAGTGTCTGGTACGGAGCGGTGCTGCGGGCCGAGTTCGAGCCGATCGTCATCGGCGCGGACGCCAACGTCCAGGACAACTGCACGTTGCACGTCGACCCGGGTTTCCCCGTCTCGATCGGCGAGCGGGTCTCGATCGGGCACAACGCGGTGGTGCACGGGGCGACCGTCGAGGACGACTGTCTGATCGGGATGGGGGCGACCGTCCTGAACGGCGCGGTGATCGGGGCGGGTTCCCTGGTGGCCGCTCAGGCGCTGGTGCCTCAGGGGATGCGGGTGCCGCCCGGGTCGCTGGTGGCGGGGGTTCCGGCGAAGGTGAAGCGTCCGCTCACCGATGAGGAGCGCGACATGGTCACGTTGAACGGGACTCACTACGCGGAACTGGCGAAGGCGCACCGGACAGCGCAGGAGGAGTACGGCGTGTAGCGGTCCGCCGGTCGTGCGCGGCCGGTCGCGTCGGGCGGCGGAGCCGCACAGCGGCACGGCCCCGCACCTCTCAGACGTCCCTCAGGCGTCCCTCAGGCGTCCCTCAGGCGTCGGCGGCGGTGACCAGTTCCCCCTCGGTCTCCTCCGCCTTCTCCGCCGCCTTCTTCGCCTTGCGCTTGATCACGAGCATCGAGCCGACGCCGATCAGGACGGCCAGGACCAGGCCCAGCCAGGAGAAGCGCTTGAGCCAGGCCTCGGCGACGACGCCGACGTAGTAGATGACGGCGGTGGTGCCGCCGGCCCAGAGGATGCCGCCGAGGACGTTGGCCACGAGGAAGCGCCAGTACGGCATCTGGAGGACGCCGGCGAGGGGGCCGGCGAAGATGCGGAGAAGGGCGATGAAGCGGCCGAAGAAGACGGCCCACATGCCCCACCGGTCGAAGGAGCGCTCGGCGACGGCGATGTTGCTCTCGCTGAAGTGTTTGGGGAACCTTCGGTTGAGCTTGGCCAGCAGGGGGCGTCCGCCCTTGCGGCCGATGGCGTAGCCGATGGAGTCGCCGATGATCGCGCCGGCGGTGGCGCACGCGCCGAGGACGAACGGGTCGATCTCACCGTGCTGGGAGGCGAGCAGCGCGGAGGAGACCAGGATGATCTCGCCGGGCAGCGGGATACCCAGGCTCTCCAGGCCGATGACCAGCCCCACCAGCAGGTAGATGCTGAGCGGGGGCACTGTTTCTAGCCACTCCTGCACGTGCAAAGCCGGTTCCTCCCGTGTAGCGGATCAAGGGCCCCCGGCGTGCGGTCACGACAGAGCGCACGCCGGGGAAGCGTACCCGCTTACTCGGACGGCGACGGAGTCCTACAGGTTGTCCCACAGTCGGCATCGATGCTCACCGTGCACGGTCGTGCTCAGCGCGTTGCCGCCCTCTGCCGCGGTCCGGAAGGTGAGGACTTCCCGTCCCCCCGCCGGGATCGTGGGCTGGCCCGCGGCCCTCGGCACCCCCTCGCGGATGAAGGAACCCCAGTAGTCCGTCATCTGGCGGGACAGCCTGCGCTGCTCGGCGTTCAGCGGGGTCTCCAGGCCGAAGTGGCGGAAGAGGTACTGCACCTCGTTGACGTGGGTCGCGCCGAAGTCGAAGTCCGTGTCCAGGTCGCGGAGCGAGGCGAAGGGCGGGGAGGTGCGGTCGGCGAACTCGTACGCGTACACCGGTCCACGTCCGGCGAGGACCTGGTTCAGCCGCAGCGCGGGGCAGGCGAAACGCTGGTCGCCCTGGGCGGTGGCGTACGCGAGGGTCGGCGAGGCATGGGCGGACAGGGGGTAGCGGGCCAGGGCGCGGTCGCCGAAGTCGGTCCGCATGACGGTGGGGTACTGCTCGGCGGTGAGCGGGGCGCCGGAACCGTCGAAGCGGCCGAAGGCGAAGAGGCGGCCCTCGTCCTGGTTGGCGCCGTTGAGGACGGGCACGCCGGCCGCCGCCCCCTCGGCGTACGCCTCCGCCGGCTGTACGGGCAGGAAGGCGCCGCCGACGACGGGGCCCCAGTTCAGCCCGGCCTGGGCGGCGAGGATCTCTTCGGCCGGTCTGCCGCGCAGACAGGCCACGTCCGCGCAGTCCAGCCTGGCGAGGAAGGTCCGGCCCTGGGCCACCGCCGCCTGCGGGGTACGGGCCGCGCAGTCGCCGTACGCGCCGCTCTGCACGATCCCGGCGCGGAAGAGGCCCTTCGCGGTCGGCGAGGCCAGCTGGGTGCAGACCGAGCGGCCACCGGCGGACTCGCCCGCGACGGTGACCCGGCCCGGATCGCCGCCGAAGCGGCCGATGTTGGACCGTACCCAGCGGAGGGCGGCCTGCTGGTCGAGCATCCCGAAGTTGCCGGAGACCCCGTCGCGCGACTCGTCGTCGAGCTCGGACGTGGCGAGGAAACCCATGGCGCCGAGGCGGTAGTTGACGGTCACGACGACGGTGCCGGTGCGGCGGGCGAAGGCGTCCGGCACGACGTCCTCCCCGGCGCCCGCGGTGAGCCCGCCGCCGTGCAGCCAGACCATCACCGGTCGGCGTGAACCGCTCTGCGGGGCGTACACGTTGAGGTCGAGGCAGTCCTCGGTGTGGCTCGGCTGTTCGTAGCCGGGGTCCCAACTCGCGCTCTGCACGCATCTGTCGCCGAACTCGCCCGCCTCACGGACCCCTTGCCAGGGCCGGACGGGCCGGGGCTCGGTCCAGCGGAGGTCTCCCACGGGTGGCTGGGCATAGGGGATGCCGAGGAACTGCCGCCCCTCGGCGGTGGCGTCGCCCCGGACCCAGCCGGAGTCGGTGCGGACGAGGGTCGGCCGCGGGGTCGCCGCCTGCGCGGGGGCGGGGGCCAGCAGGGCGGCGGCGAGGGCCGTCGCCGCCAGGCCCAGTCTCCTCGGGCCCGAGCCCGGCCGTCCGGGGCGGATGGCGCCGAAACGCCGGGACACGGTCTCTGGCATGAGCCGTCACTCCTTCGTGCAGGCCGTCGTGGTGGACGTCGTGCGCGCGTGTCGGCGGGGAAACTAGGGCCGGAGGTGACTCGTGTCAATGACGTGAACAAGACACCCCCGCCACTCTCGACGAAACGGGAGGGCGGCGAGGGCCGGGGGCGGGCCGGCGGTCAGCTGTGGGGACGCAGGGTCCAGACCACCGTCATCTCGCCGGTCACGGCGCCGTCGGCGCGCTGGATGGCGACGGCGACGGGGAACTCGGGACGCTGTCCCGCGTCGAGCTCGGCGACGACCTCGGCGGCGGGGCGGCCGAGCGTGGCGGTGGCCGTGACGGGGCCCATCGCGAGCTTCCGGTAGGCGATCTCCGCGCTGACCGCGAGCGGCACGGCACGGGAGAGCTGGTCGCCGAAGGCGGCGAGCACGATCGCCCCGCTCGCCGACTCGCCCAGGGTGAACATCGCCCCGGCGTGCGGCCCGCCGACGTGATTGTGGAACTCACCCTGGTCCGGCAGTGCCACCACGGCCTTCTCCGGCGCGGTCTCCAGGAACTCCAGTTTCAGGGTCCTGGCCATCGGCACCGTGGCGGCGAGCATCTCGCCGATCGACATCTGGTCTGCGCTCATGGCGCGATGTTACCCACGAGTAGACACCCCTGACCAGGGACGCCGATGTGATGTATCCCTGCCGCCCATGCGGCCAGGAGAGCAGCCGCCGAACCCCCGGGCCGGGAACGGCACCGAAGCGACCGTCGCGGGACGGAGGCCCGTGGTGAACCCGGACGTCGGCGTCGCCTTCGACGTCCCGGCCGGCACCCTCCTTCCTGAAGGAGGATAGGAGTGGTATGGCGTGGCGAGAACGGGGAGGTGCCGGACGGACGGGAAGTCGACGACGTTCGCGTTCCAGAACGCCGAAGGGGACCTCGTGGCGTGGTCGTTCGTCGGGCCGACGGGGGTGGCCGAGGAGGTCCCGGACGCGACGGTGGGCAAGATTCTCGGGACGGTACGCCTCTCCGAACGCCTCTCCGAGGATGCGACCACCTCCTGACAACCCACGTGCCCCGGGTCAAAAGTCGTCAACCCGGGGCGTTTTGGAGCCGTTCGTCCCGACTGCAAAGCTGCTTCGTGGACTCCCGTGGCACCCCGCCCCCTGGCGCATCTATGGTTACCAGCCATGTGGCCAGGACAGCAGCAGCCGCCCGGGGGCGAGCACCAACCGCAGCAGCCGAACCCGTACCAGCAGCCGGGGTACGGCCAGCCGGGACAACCGGGGCAGCCGGGACAGTCGGGACAACCGGGATACCAACAGCCGGGGTACCAGCAACCCAACCCCTACCAGCAGCCCGGATACCAGTCGACGGGCCAGCAGGCCCAGTACGGGCAGCAACCGCAGTGGGGCGCGCAGGCCCCCGCGGGCCCGCCGGTGCCGCCGGGCGGAGGCGGCGGCAACCGGACGAAACTGATCGCGATCATCGCGGCCACGGCCGTCGTCGTGGCGGCCGGAGTGACGGGCTTCCTGGTCCTCGGTGGCGAGGGCGACAAGGACAAGTCCAAGACCCAGTCCGCTCCCTCGGCCTCCCCGTCGCCGACCGTGTCCGAGAGCACCGAGGACAACCCGCGCGGCGACGACGCCGGGGCGAAGCCGACCATCGCGGGCTGGAAGGTCGTCGTCAACCCCAAGTGGGGTACGGCCTTCGACGTGCCCGCCGAGTGGGACGTGCAGTCGCCCGACACCTTCATCGGGTCCGAGGACGACGAGAAGGGCGACGGGTCGGTCCTCATCGGCATGTCGGCACCCGCCATCCTCAAGGAGGAGTGGTGCACGTCCGACGACGACAAGGACGGCAACGAGGAGTCGAGTTCCCTGGCCGCCGTGGGCACCAAGGGCCAGCAGGGCGCCAAGGGCAGCGAGGAGATCGCCCGCAACGACTCGGCGTGGTGGGTCTTCGGTGGTTACACCGACCAGAAGGACACCTCCAAGAAGAAGATGACCATCGGCAAGCCCAAGGCGTACACCACGACGTCGGGCGTCGAGGGCAGTGTCGCGACCACGTACTCGAAGGGTGTCGCCAAGAAGGGCAAGTGCGACACCGACGGCAAGGCGACCACGTTCGCCTTCAAGAACTCGGCCGGTGACTACGTCTCCTGGACCTTCCACGGCGCCAAGGACGTCGATGACGAGGTCCCGGACGCGACGGTACAGAAGATCCTCAGCACGGTACGGCTGTACGGCGAACCGACGGGCGGCTGAGCCGACACCGGGCACCGGGGCGGGGCGAGGTACGGCGAGGCGGCGCAGGCGGGGCGGCGTCGACGGGGCCGTCTCGCCCCTGGCCCGATTCGGCCGCATCCCGTGCTGAAACGGTTTGGCGGAAGGGGGCGGGGCGGCGATAGTCGGCGGGTGACCACTCCCGCCGCCTTCCGACGCCGCCCCGCCTGGGCCGGCCGCAACTACACCCTGCTGACGACGGCCGCGGTCGTCACCAGCCTGGGCAGCAACGGCGCCCTGATCGCGGCCGCGTTCGCGGTCCTGGAGGCGGGCGGCGACGGCGGGGACGTCGGTCTGGTCGCGGCGGCACGGACCCTGCCGCTGGTGCTGTTCCTGCTGATCGGCGGTGCGGTCGCGGACCGGCTGCCCCGGCACCGCGTAATGGTCGCGGCGAACACCCTCAACTGTCTCTCCCAGGCCGTCTTCGCCGTGCTCGTGCTCACCGACGAGGCACACCTCTGGCAGATGATGCTGCTCTCCGCGCTCGGCGGCACCGGACAGGCGTTCTTCAGCCCGGCCGCGGAGGGCATGCTGCTCTCCTCGGTCACCGCCGAGCAGGCGGGCCGGGCCTTCGCGCTGTTCCGCTTCGCGTCGCAGGGCGCGACGATGACCGGCGCGGCCCTCGGCGGCGCCCTGATCGCGGTGATCGGCCCCGGCTGGGTACTCGCGGTGGACGCCGCCGCGTTCGCCTTCGCCGGGGCCCTGCGTGCCTTCCTCGACGTGAGCCACATACCGGAGCGCGAGCCGGGCCACGGCATGCTCGCCGATCTCCGGGACGGCTGGCGGGAGTTCACCGGCCGCACCTGGCTGTGGGCGATCGTGGTCCAGTTCTCCCTGGTGAACGCGGTCATCGTCGCCGCCGACGCGGTCTACGGCCCCCAGGTCGCCCGCGACAGCCTCGGCGGGCCCGGCCCCTGGGGCCTGGCACTGGGCCTGTTCGGGGCCGGCAACGCCGTCGGCGCGCTGCTCATGGCCCGCTGGAAACCGCGCCGCCTCCTCCTCGTGGGTGTCCTGTGCGTCTTCCCGTTCGCCCTGCCGTCCGCCGCGCTCGCCGTACCGGTGCCGATCGCCGTGCTGTGCCTCGCCATGTTCGTCAGCGGTCTGTCGATCGAGGTGTTCGGCGTCTCCTGGATGACCGCGCTGCACCAGGAGATCCCCGAGGACAAGCTGTCCCGCGTCTCCGCGTACGACTGGTTCGGCTCGGTGGCGATGGTGCCGCTCGCCGCCGCGCTGGCGGGTCCGGCGGAGAGCGCCTTCGGGCGTACGGCGGCCCTGTGGGGCTGCGCCGCGCTGTGCGTGGGGGCCACGGCGGCGGTCCTGTGCGTACGGGACGTACGGAACCTGACCCGGCACGGCAAGCCGGTGGCCCTGGCCAAACCCGACGCCGAACCCGACGTCGAGACCGATGCCGAGACCGATGCCGAGTCCGATGCCGAGGCCGGTGCCGAGTCCGAGGCCAGGCCCCACGCCGAGACCGAGGCCAGGCCGGGCTCAGCCGATGCCGAAGGCTCCGTCGGGCGGCTCGGGTGACGGTACGGCGTCCTCCTCGCGCACGGGTGCGGCACCGCCGATGAAGTCGCGCAGCGCCGGGCCGTGCTCGACGCGCGCCGGGAAGGCGTCGGCGGCGGTCCGCCGGGCCAGGAAGGCGATGTCGAGCGGCTGATGGGAGGCGACGAGCACGGCGTTCCCGAACCGCCGGCCGCGCAGTACCCCCGGCTCGGCGATCAGCACCAGTTCCTCGAACACCGTGGCGAGCGTGGCCAGTTGCGACCGCAGGAACGCGAACGGCGCCGCATCGGCCAGGTTCGCGAGATACACCCCGTCCGCGCGCAGCACCCGCTCGGCGGCCCGCGCGTACGCCACGGTCGTCAGATGCGCGGGCACCCGCGAGCCCCCGAACACATCCCCCACCAGCACGTCGGCGGAGTCCGTGGGGGCCGCTTCGAGCCATTCCCGGGCGTCCGCGCCGTGCAGCGCGATCCCCGCGTCGCCGGGCAGCGGCAGCTGCTCGACGACCAGGCCCAGCAGCGCCCGGTCGTACTCGACGACGTCCTGCCGGGACCCGGGCCGGGTGGCGGCCACATACCTGGGCAGCGTGAGCGCGCCCCCACCGAGATGCAGCACGTCGAGCGCCCGCCCCGGCTCCGCCACCATGTCCAGCACATGCCCGAGGCGCCGCGCGTACTCGAACTCCAGATGCGTCGGCTCGTCCAGGTCGACGTACGACTGCGGCGCCCCGTCCACGGTCAACAGCCAGGCCCGCTCCCGGTCGACGTCCGGCATGAGCTTGGCGGTGCCTTGATCGATGGCGCGGAGGACGGGTATGGGCTCGTTCACGGGCCCATTGTGCCGGGTGGGCCACGCGACCGTGGGGCGAGTGCGGCGCCCGGAACGGGGCGCGGGGAACCGCGCGACCGGCCATGAACCGGCCCGCGGTCCCCCGCACACGGCAACCCGCCTACTGAACGGCCGTCACCGTCCCCGCTCCCACGGTCCGACCGCCCTCACGGATCGCGAACCCGAGACCGGCCTCCAACGGCACCTCCCGGCCCAGCTCCACACTCATCGTGACCCGGTCGCCCGGCCGGGCGACGGCGATCTCGCCCAGATCGACGTCGCCCACCACATCCGCCGTACGGATGTAGAACTGCGGCCGGTACCCGGTGGACACCGGCGTCGTACGCCCGCCCTCGCGCGCCGACAGCACATACACCTGCGCGGTGAAGTGCCGACTGGGCACGACGCTGCCGGGCGCGGCCACCACGTGCCCGCGTCGGACGGCGTCGCGGCCCACCCCGCGCAGCAGCAGCGCCACGTTGTCCCCGGCCTGCGCCTCCGACATCGGCTTGCCGAAGGTCTCCAGCCCGGTGACCACGGTCTCCACCTCGGCGCCGAGCACCTCGACCCGGTCGCCCACGTGGATCGTGCCGCGCTCGACGGCCCCCGTGACGACGGTCCCGCGACCGGTGATGGTGAGGACGTTCTCCACGGACAACAGGAACGGCGCGTCCAGATACCGCTCCGGCATCGGGACGTACGTGTCCACCGCGTCCAGCAGCGCGTCGATCGACGCCGTCCACCGTGGGTCGCCTTCGAGCGCCTTGAGGCCGGAGACCCGTACGACGGGTACGGAGTCACCGCCATAGCCGTGCGCGGTGAGCAGCTCGCGGACCTCCAGCTCCACGAGGTCGATCAGCTCCTCGTCGCCCGCGTCGGCCTTGTTGAGCGCGACGACCACGTGGTTCACCCCCACCTGCCGGGCGAGCAGCACGTGCTCGGCGGTCTGCGGCATGATCCCGTCGAGCGCGGAGACGACGAGGATCGCCCCGTCGAGCTGCGCGGCCCCGGTGACCATGTTCTTGACGTAGTCGGCGTGGCCGGGCATGTCGACGTGCGCGTAGTGCCGGGTGTCGGTCTCGTACTCGACGTGCGCGATGTTGATGGTGATGCCGCGCGCCGCCTCCTCCGGGGCACGGTCGATGCGGTCGAACGGCACGAACGTGCCGGCCCCGCGCTCGGCGAGGACCTTGGTGATGGCGGCGGTCAGGGTGGTCTTGCCGTGGTCGACATGACCCATCGTGCCGATGTTGAGATGCGGTTTCGTGCGGACGTAGGCCGTCTTGGACATGGCGGTACCTCGAAGTCTCTTCAGCGGTACTGAGTGAGGCCCCGGCGCGACTACGGGCGCTGCCGGGACGGGGACCCCGAGGTCTGGCCGACCCTCCCCCTGCGGGGTCCGCCGGAATGTCCGGGAAGGGTCAGCTTCGGGCGCCGTCTGCGGCGGCCACGACGATCAGAAGGGCAGCCTTCGGGGCATCCGCGCCTGTGGCGGATGCGGCGAGAGCGAAGGCGTGCCGGAACATGACGCCGATCATCGTCGACAAGTCGGCCCCCGTCGAATGGTTTTCGGTACGCGCGAGTTCCGAGGTGCGGACGAAGAGAGATGCTTCACAAGAGGGTGCGCGGGATGAACGGTGCCGAGGCCGGGACCGTGTTCCGGAAGGCGCAGGCAGCACGGTGCGCGGTGCTCGGCGGGGCCCGCGTACGCCGGGCTCGTCGAGCCCGTTGTTCCGCCTGCTGTGACCCCCGTGAGACGTTCCGTTGGGCATACACGGACATGGGTCGGTTACCGTCGACGAATGCTCGATGCCACCACCCGCTCTGGGGGCACCGCCACGGTCCTTCCCCGGACCGCCGCCACGGAGCTCGCCGTCGCCACACCCGTCGCCGTCCCAGCCGTACCGCTGGGGCGGGCCGCCCGCTGGGGCAGAGTGCTGCTCTCACCGTGGGCGCGGTTCTCGCTGCTCGTGGTACTGCTCCTGGGCGCCGTGTCCACGGTGCTGCTGTTCGAGCCGCAGCGGCTGCTGGCCGACGGCTGGCCGCCCCAGCTGAGCGGCGCGGCGGCGGTCGTGATGTTCGCGGTGGCGTACGGGCTGTGCACGGTCGCCTTCGTGCCCCGGCCGATCCTCAACATCGCGGCGGGCGCCCTCTTCGGCTCCCAGCTGGGTCTGACCTCGGCGCTCGCGGGCACGGTCCTCGGAGCCGGCATCGCCTTCGGCCTGGGCCGCATGCTCGGCCAGGACGCCCTGCGCCCCCTCCTCCGCCACCGCTGGCTGAAGTCCGCGGACGGCCAGCTCAGCCGCCACGGTTTCCGCTCGATGCTGGCGGCCCGTCTGTTCCCGGGAGTGCCCTTCTGGGCGGCCAACTACTGCGCCTCCGTCTCCCGCATGGGTTACCTCCCCTTCCTCCTCGCCACCGCTCTCGGCTCGATCCCGAACACCGCCGCCTACGCGGTGGCCGGTGCCCGAGCCTCGTCCCCGACGTCCCCGGCCTTCCTGATCGCCATGGCGTGCATCGCGATCCCGGCCCTGATCGGCGCGGCGATGGCCTGGCGAAAGCGCCACCACTTCCGAGCCCGCTGAGGCCGATGGGGGCAGGCCCGAGGGGCCGCCCCTCCAGGGGCGCGGGGAACCGCGCGACCGGCCCCCACCCGCCCCGTACCCGACGAAGAACAACGCTTCCCGGCCGACTTCACACCGCTTCGAGCACCATCGCGTTGGCCAGCCCACCCGCCTCGCACATCGTCTGCAGCCCGTAGCGGGCGCCGCGCTCCCGCATGGCATGCACCAGCGTCGTCGTCAGCCGCGTGCCACTCGCGCCCAGCGGATGCCCCAGAGCGATGGCGCCCCCATGGACGTTGACCTTCGCCGGATCGGCCCCGGTCTCCTGCTGCCAGGCGAGCACGACACTGGCGAACGCCTCGTTGACCTCGAAGAGGTCGATGTCGTCGAGGGCCAGGCCCGCGCGGCGGAGCACCTTCTCGGTGGCCGGGACGACCCCCGTGAGCATCAGCAGCGGATCCGAGCCGGTGACGGCGAAACTGTGCAGCCGAGCCAACGGACGCAGCCCGAGCCGGTCCGCCGTCTCGCCGGAGGCGATGAGCACGGCCGAGGCACCGTCGTTGACGGGGCTCGCGTTGCCCGCGGTCACGTTCCACTCGATCTGCGGGAAGCGCTCGGCGAACCCGGGGTCGTGGTAGGCGGGCCGGAGACCGGCGAGGATCTCGGGCGTGCTGCCGGGCCGGACGCACTCGTCGCGCGTCACCCCGTCCAGCGGCGCGACCTCGGCGTCGAAGAGGCCGCTTTCCCAGGCCTCGGCGGCCTTGTGATGGGACGACACGGCGAAGGCGTCCATCCGCTCACGGCCGAGCGACCACTTCGCGGCGATCAGCTCCGCGCTGATGCCCTGCGGCACGAGCCCCTCGGGGTAGCGCGCGGCGACACCGGGGCCGAACGGGTCCTTGCCGGGCGGCACGTTGGACCACATCGGCACCCGGCTCATCGACTCCACGCCGCAGGCGACGACCAGGTCGTACGCCCCCGACATGACGCCCTGGGCCGCGAAGTGCACGGCCTGCTGAGAGGAACCGCACTGGCGGTCGACCGTGGTCGCGGGCACCGTCTCCGGGAAGCCCGCCGAGAGGACGGCGTAGCGCGTGGTGTTCATGGCCTGCTCGCCGACCTGGTCGACGGTGCCGCCGATGACGTCGTCGACGAGGGCCGGGTCGATGCCCGCACGGTCGACGAGGGTGCGCAGGGTGTGGGCGAGGAGTTCGACGGGGTGGACATGGGCGAGGGCTCCGTTGGGCCTGCCCCTGCCCATCGGGGTGCGTACGGCTTCGACGACGACTGCGTCACGCATGGGCCGGCCTCCAACGAGTACCAGACGAATACCGGTGAGTAGGAAATCCAAACTCACCATAGCCCTGCGAGTTGGAAAAACAAACCCTCCCCTAGACTGGCCGCATGCCCGCCTCCGGAGATCCGCGCCCCTGCTCCATCGCCGACACCCTGGCGATCGTCGGTGAGAAGTACTCCCTCCTGGTCCTGCGCGAGGTCTGCCTCGGCAACGGCCGCTTCGACCGGCTGGTCCGCAACATCGGGGCCCCGCGCGACGTGCTGGCGACCCGCCTGCGGCGCCTGGTGGACGCGGGCGTCCTGGACAAGCACGTCTACAGCGAGCGCCCGCAGCGCTTCGAGTACCGGCCCACGGAGGCGGGTCTCGAACTGGAGCCGGTCCTGATGACGCTCATGGCGTGGGGCGACCGCCATCTCCGGAAGGACGACGAGCGTCCCATGGTGATCGAGCACAGCTGCGGCGACGAACTGGTCCCGACGGTCACCTGCGCGTCCTGCGGCGGCGAGGTGCGCCACGAGGGCCTCACGGCGCACCCGCAGTCCCCCGGCTGGTCGGTATCAGGGCCGACGGCAAGGTGAGACGCCGGATCACACGAGCGCACCGAAGGGGCGCGGGGAACTGCGCGACAAGCCACACACACCCCGCAGCCGCCACACCGCGGCACTCCCCCAGCGCGAAGGCGCCCGGCGCTCAATCCCCCTTGTAGACGTCCAACCGCCCACACATCCCGAACTTCCCGTAAGCGGAAGGCTCCTCGGCCCGTACGACAGCGTCGGCGAGGTGTGACAAGTCCCCCCGCTCCAGCCGGTCCAACTGCTCCCCGGTCGCGGCGGCAGCCGCCCGCGCACCCCGCTCCCAGCGCGCCCGCCACTGCGCGAGCCGAGGCCGTACGAGCGCGGCGGCGGCCCGGTGGAACGCGGCGAGCGGCTCGGGGCCGGAGGCGTCGCGCAGCGCCCGGTAGCCCTCCAGGGCGAGGTCGCGCCGGGCCAGGGCGACGCGCTCCTGCTCCTCCTCCGGGGCGTCCACCGGGATGCGGGTGGCGGCGGCGTACGTCTCCGGGTCGGTCAAGTACTCCGGGGGCAGGGTGAGGACGGCGTCGCCCGCCTCCGGCAGCCCGTTGTTCTGCATGAGGACGGTGATCCGCAGATCGTCCTCGTTGACCAGCCGGTGGATGGTGCCGGGCGTGAACCAGGCGACCGTCCCGGGCGCCAGCGGCGTGACCTCGTACCCGGAGGTCGTCAGCGTCTGCACCGCGCCACGCCCCCCGGTGACGACATACGCCTCCGAACAGGTCAGATGCATATGGGGAGTTCCGCCGCAGACCCCGTCCGCGGCGGGCCAGTCGTACACGGACAGGTGCGAGACGGCGACCCCGCCCGGCAGTCCCTCGTAGCCGTTCACCACGGGTGCGCCTCAAGGTACTTGGCGATCTCCTCCCGCTCCCAGGCCCCGTCCGCGACGACGACCCGGTAGCGGCGGGTGAGCGTGTCGCCGGGAGCCAGCTCCAGCTCCTCGAAGAACGCCCAGGAGGGGGCGACGGCGGCGAACGGCTCGATGCGGACGAACCAGTGCGCGGGGTGGGCGCCCAGGTCTCCGGTGTGGTCGTTCTCCGGCGCGTGCGCGAAGACGAGCGTGGCGTGTCCGTCGGTGCCGTCGTGCTCGCCCGAGTACGCCAGCCAGGGCGCCTGCTCGCCCATCAGCTCGGGCCCCTCGGAGTCGGGGCCGATGATCCGCCCGTCCCGGAAGGCGCGCGGGCCGCGCCAGAACAGGCCCGTGTAGCCGGCCATCTCCCGCCCGGCGGTGGTGGGACTGCCGAACAGCAGCGGCTCGTCCCGGCGGTTGGTGATCGCGCTCGTCCAGGTCAGCGCCCAGGAGCCGGACTCCGTGTCCACGTCGTGGATCTCGATCCGGCGCTCCTCGTCGGCCCACAGCTCCCCGGTGTGCGGGTGCCAGGTCAGCCGCTCGGCGATCACGACCCGCTCGCCGTCCGACTCGACGACGTCGAAGCCGACGTGCGCCATCGAACCGACCCGCTCCGGAAGCGGCAGGTAACCCTCTCCGTGCACATACGAGTTGCCGCCCCACAGGTTCTGGCCCGACAGGTGCGAGGCCGTCAGCTGCAGGCCCTTGTGCCAGCGGTGGTCGTTGGGCCGGAAGTCGGTGACGACGTCCCCGGCCAGCGTCCGGATCGGGTGCAGATACGGCTTCGGCGCCTCCCAGGCCGCCTCCGGCCGGTAGACGTAGCTCAACAGCTCGACGCCGGTGGCGGGTTCGGTGACCGTGATCCGGTCGCCGTGGGCGTGGACGACGCGCAGCCCGTCGTGGAAGGTCATGCCGTGATCTCCTCGGTCGCGTCGGCGGACACCTGGGCGGTTCCGGGCGCCCACCCGGGGGCGCCTCCGTGCATGGCCGTGTAGTACGGGTCCCCGGGCCCGATCTCCCCCCGCCGTACGGTCGCGCCCGTGAACGCCGACTTGTACAGCGCGGCGATCAGCTCCAGGCTCGTACGCCCGTCCGCGCCGCTGCTGCGCGGCCGCTCGCCGGCGCGCATGCTGGCCACGAGTTCACGCAGCTGGGCGAGGTGCGAGCTCGGTACGTCCTCGCCGAAGTCCCGCCAGGCCGCCGCGTCCGCCTCCGGGGTGCCCGGAGCGGGGGTGATGGACCAGTTCGCGTTGGAGTGGCCGTACAGATGGGTCAGTTCGACGGTGGCGCGCTCGCAGTCGACGCGGATACGGCTGACCTCGTCGGGGCTGAGGACGCTGTTGACGACGGTGGCCAGGGCTCCGCTCTCGAAGCGGACGAGGGCCGTCGAGACGTCCTCGGTCTCCACGTCGTGGACCAGTCGCCCGGCCATGGCCCGGACCTCGCTCCACGGGCCGAGCAGATCGAGCATCAGGTCCATCTGGTGGATGCCGTGGCCCATCGCGGGCCCGCCGCCCTCGGTCTGCCAGCGGCCGCGCCAGGGCACGGCGTAGTAGGCGGTGTTCCGGTACCAGGTGGTCTGGCAGTGCGCGACGAGCGGGCGCCCGAGGCTCTGCTCGGCGATCAGCTTCCGTACGTGCCGCGCACCCGATCCGAAGCGGTGCTGGAAGACGATCGAGGCGTACGGCCCCCCGGTCTCCGCGCCTTCCTCCGCCTCGACGGCGTCGAAGTCGGCCAGCGTCGGGACCGGCGGCTTCTCGCACCACACCCAGGCGCCGGCCCGCAGCGCGGCGATCGTCTGGTCGCGGTGCAGGGTCGGCGGGGTGCAGACACTGACCAGGTCGGGCCGTTGCTCCGCCAGCATCCGGTCCAGATCGGTGTAGCCGTGCGGGATGCCGTGCTCCGCGCAGAACTTCGCCACCGCGTCGGCGTCGATGTCGACGGCCGCGACGACCTCGGTCTCGCCCTCTTCGGCGAGCCGCGCGAGCGCGGGCAGGTGCGAGCCGCCGCCGATGGCGCCGATGCCGATGATCGCGGCACGGACACGGCGGCCGGCGAGCGGGGCGGGGGGACGGGCCGGCAGGTGGTCCGGAGTCGGGCTCGGGTCGTTGCTGGGTGTGGGCATGGACGTGATCAGCACTCCATCGAACGTGACGTCGGACGTTGGCCAACGCCTGGTGGCGGGGGCTCCGGCGGAACGGCGACCCTCGCAACGGCAAGCGCTTTCCTCGCCAGCAACGTATGTGCGGACATAGTGACTGGTCAACACCACGGATCCGGCCGTTCCACGCCTCGGAACGTCCACGCTCCACCCGCCCGCCGCACACCCTTCACGCGCCCCCCGCCCGGCCCTGCGAAACCCCTGTGACAGCCCTGTCTTCAAGGGGCGCTAGGCTGCCCCCAGCACCTGTGATCACCCGCCCCGCGGCGCGGCACGTCTCCGTCGGCCCTCCACGATCAGCGCTTGGACCACGTAACTTCATGTCTTGGTTTGAATCCCTCATCCTCGGACTCGTCCAGGGGCTGACCGAATTCCTCCCCGTCTCCTCCAGCGCGCATCTGCGCCTGACGGCGGCCTTCTCCGGCTGGGAGGACCCGGGCGCGGCCTTCACCGCGATCACCCAGATCGGTACCGAGGCCGCGGTGCTGATCTACTTCCGCAAGGACATCGCCAACATCATCTCGGCGTGGTCCCGCTCCTTGTTCGACAAGGAGATGCGCAGCGACAACGACGCCCAGATGGGCTGGCTGGTGATCGTCGGCTCCATCCCGATCGGTGTCCTCGGGGTGACCCTCAAGGACCAGATCGAGGGCCCGTTCCGTGATCTGCGCCTCACGGCGACCATGCTGATCGTCATGGGCATCGTGCTGGGCGTGGCGGACCGTCTGGCCGCGCGCGACGAGACCGGTGGCAAGCACCGCGCCGCCAAGGAGCGCAAGGGCCTCGAACAGCTCAGCGTCAAGGACGGCCTGATCTTCGGCCTCTGCCAGGCCATGGCCCTCATCCCCGGCGTCTCCCGCTCCGGCGCGACCATCAGCGGCGGCCTCCTCATGGGCTACAAGCGCGAGGCCGCGGCCCGCTACTCCTTCCTCCTCGCCATCCCCGCCGTGATCGCCTCGGGCGGCTACGAGCTCAAGGACGCGATGGAGGGTGGCCACGTCTCCTGGGGCCCGACGATCTTCGCCACGGTCATCGCCTTCTTCGTCGGTTACGCGGTCATCGCGTGGTTCATGAAGTTCATCTCCACCAAGAGCTTCATGCCGTTCGTCTGGTACCGCATCGCCCTCGGCATCGTCATCGTCGTCCTGGTCTCCCTGGGCGTCCTGAGCCCGCACGCGGGCGAGTCGGCGGGCTGACCGGCCCGTCCAGAGCAGCCCGTTCCTCCCCAACTCCCCTCAGTGACCAACCACATACGGCATCCGTAGCCGAGCGGTAGCGCACGGTCAGTCCTGACGCCTACTCTTGTCCGCATGTCCCCCGATTCCCCCGTCCGTGGTTCCGTGCGGTCCGCCGCCGACTTGAACGACCAGATCCGAGCCCTGTGGCAGCACGCGGGAGGCTCACTCTCGGCACAGGAGCGGGCGGAGTACGAACTGCTGGTCGCGAAATGGGCGGCCGCGATCCGCGGAGACGTCATCGAGGCAGCGTGAGCCCGGCGGAACAGGCCGCCGGCGAGCAGACCCGCGCCCCCGGCGGCCTGATCATCTTCCTGAACGGCACGTCCAGTTCGGGGAAGTCGAGCATCGCCGCGGAATTGCTGCGCATCCTGGACGAGCCGTACTTCCACCTTCCGGTCGACGCGTTCCACGCCATGCGTACGCGTCAGGAGATGCCACCCGAGCAGCTCAACGCCGTTCTGCACAACACCTGGCGGGGCTATCACCGCGCGATCGCCGGCATGGCGGCCGCGGGCAACAACATCGTCATGGACCACGTCCTGAGCGCGGAATGGCGACTGCGGGACTGCCTCGACCTCTTCGTGCCGCAGGACGTCGTGTTCGTGGGCGTGCACTGCGACCGCGCCGAGCTCGAACGACGTGAACGGGGGCGGGGCGACCGGCCGTCGGGGCTGGCTGCGCGCCAGTTGGGGCAGGTGCACGCGCACGGGCTCTACGACGTCGAGTGCGACACCGGCCGGGCGGACCCGCTCCGATGCGCCTCGCTCATCAAGGAGTTCCTGGCCGACCGGCCCACGCCGACCGCGTTCCAGCGACTGCTCGACAAGCGGCGCGGCTGACGGCCACCGGCCCGCCGAGGGCTCCGAGGGCTCCGAGGGCTCCGAGGGTGCCCCGAAGGGGCGCGGGGAACTGCCCGAGCAACCAAACCGCACACGACCCGCCGCCCGCCACCAAACCGAGCCCCACGGCGCTTCACCGGCCGCCCGACACCCGCAGCACCGCTCCCGTCGTGTACGAGGCCTCCGGGGACATGAGCCAGGCGATGGCCGAGGCGATCTCGTCGGCGCGGCCGGGACGGCGGAGGGGGACGGAGGCCGCGATGCGGTCGGGGCGTTCCGGGTCGCCCATCCTCGCGTGGATCTCGGTGTCGATGACCCCGGGCGCGACCGCGTTGACACGGATCCCGTCGGGACCGAGCTCCTTCGCCAGCCCCGTCGTGAGCGCGTCGACCGCGGCCTTGGTCGCCGCGTAGTGGACGTACTCGCCGGGACTGCCCAGCGTGGCCGCCGCCGAGGACACGTTCACGATGGCCCCGCTCCCCCCGGCCGACATCACCCTGGCCGCTCGGCGCGAACACAGCAGCACACCGAGGAGGTTGACCTCCACCACCCGTCGCAGCACATCCGTGTCGGTGTCGGCCAGCCTCCCGAACGGGCCCGTCATCCCGGCGTTGTTGACCAGCCCCGTCACCGGCCCGAGCCGCTCCGCCGTCGTCTCGAACAGCCGGTCCACATCGGCCTCCACCGACGTGTCCGCCCTGACCGTGACACAGCGCGCCCCGTTCGCCCGCACTCCCGTGGCGATCCACTCGGCGGCCGCCCCGTCGTGCACGTACCCCACGACCACATCGTGCCCGTCCGCCGCGAGCCGCAGGCAGGTCGCGGCACCGATCCCCCGGCTCCCACCCGTCACCACCGTGACCGGACGTGACATCCCGAACCTCCCTGAGACAACGGACGTACGACACACGACAAACGACGTACGTCGGGCGACGCCCGCCGACGACGTTCCGCGGCCGAGCGCGGCGACCGATCATCCTACGGTCGCAGCCCTGCCTCCCTGCCCCATCGAGGCAACCATTCCCGCCCCGGCGGCAACCGATGAGTGGCAAGCTCCTTTCACGCGAGCCCCACACGCATCACGCTTTCTCCCGAACCGCTCATGGAATCGAAGGACTTGAACGTGGCAGCCCGTTCCCACCGCTCCTCCCGTACTCCCCAGCGGCGCACCGCCCTCATATCCGTCGCCGCCGTGGCCGCCGTCGGGCTCGCCGCGTCGCTCGTCATCGCCTTCGGCCCCGACCGCGAGACCGGCACCGAAGCCTCCGGGAAGGCCGGGGCCGCACCCGTGGCGACCACCCCCCGGGCGACCGGTCCGTCCTCCGACGCACCGGAGCGGAAGCCCTCCGCCACACCCTCGAAGTCCCCGTCCCCGTCGGCCTCGAAGACCACCCCGTCCGCGACCCCGTCGACCGAGCCCACCCGGCCGAAGCCGGCCGCCACCCGGCGGGCCGGGTCCGCCTCGGGACAGCTGGCGGGACGTATCCGTCCCGGGGTCGACTACGAAGGGGTCGCCACCTTCTACGACGCCGGGACGGGCGAGGGCGGCGCCTGCTCGTACGGCCCGAGCGACGACGTCATGACGGCGGCCATGAACACCACCGACTACGAGGTCTCCAAGGCCTGCGGGGCGTATGTGCGCGTCCGCGCGGCGGGCGGCGCCGCCGTCACCGTCCGGATCACCAACGAGTGCCCGTCGCCCTGCCGACCCGGCCAACTCGACCTCAGCGCACAGGCCTTCGCCAAGCTCGCCGCCCCCTCACGCGGCCAGATACCGATCACCTGGAGCCTGCTGAGCCCCGGCACGTCCGACACACTCTCGATCCGGTACAAGACCGGGTCCAGCCAGTACTGGTGCGGCATCCAGGTGATCGGTCACCGGAACCCGGTGGCACGGCTGGAGGTCCGCGACGGCGGCGGCTGGGCCCCGCTGCCCCGGACCGAGTACAACTACTTCCTCTCCGAGCAGGGCGGCGGGTGCGGCGGCGCGCTCCGGATCACCGACATCTACGGAGAGCGGCTGACCGTCGAGGGGATCGCGGTGCGACCGGACGTCGTACAGCCGACCGGGGTGCAGTTCGCCGCGCGCTGACCGCGCCGCCGCCTCCGCCGCCTCCCCCCGCCTCCGCCACCTCCCCCAGCCTGTGGCACCTCCGCCACCGACATCAGGTCGCGGAGCCGATCGGCCGGATAGAGCAAGCTCGGCGAGCGCGTGACCGTGGTCCCGGCCGATGCTGAGGGTGCCCCTGACCGCCGATCCTCCCGGGACCCCCATGCCACTCACGCCCGCTTCCCGCCCACGCTCCCGTACCCGTACCCATACCCGTACGGGTCACCGTTCCCACCTCCGCCTCTGCCTCGTCGCCCTGCTCGGCGCCTCCTGCCTCGGCGGCCTGCTCCTCGCCCCTGCGGCGGGCGCCGCCGACGGCGGCTCCGACGGCGGGAGCGAGCGCGCCCTGCGACGACAGCTCGAAGAGCTGGTCGCCACGCCCGGAGGTCCGCCAGGTGTGATCGTCGTCCTGCAACGGGACCGTACGTCACGTGTCCTGCGCGCCGGTGTCGCCGACCTGGCGACCGGCCGTCCGATCGAGCCCACCGACCACATGCGGATCGCCAGTACGGCGAAGGCCTTCAGCGGCGCCGTGGCGCTGCGTCTGGTGCAGCAGGGTGCGCTCGACCTCGACAGCACCATCGGCCGCACCCTGCCGCGGCTGCCGCGCGCCTGGCGGTCGGTCACCCTCCGCCAGTTGCTGAACCACACCAGCGGACTGCCCGACTACACCGAGGACCCGGAATTCCTGGAACTCCTCCTGGCGGACCCTCGCCGTACCTTCGACCCCCGCCGGCTGCTGGACTTCGTCGCGGACGAACCGCTGCGCTTCCGCCCGGGCTCGCAGTACCGGTACTCCAACTCCGACAACATCGCCGTCGCACTGATGGCGGAGGCGGCGACCCACAGGCCCTACGAGGAGCTCCTGAGCCGGATCGTCTACCGGCCCCTCGGCCTCCGCGACACCAGCCTGCCCCTGGGCTACGAGATGCCGGAGCCGTACATGCACGGCTACGCCGTCGAGCCGCCCGCGCCGCCGGAGGACGTCAGCGAAGCGCTCAGCGCGTCCGGTGTGTGGGCCTCGGGCGGGATCGTCTCCACGCCGCGTGACATGACGCGGTTCATCCGCGGCTACGCCGCCGGAGAGCTGACGTCGAGAGCGGTTCTGCGCGAGCAGCGCCGCTGGATCGAGGGGGCCTCCGAACCGGCCGGTCCCGGCCGTAACACGGCGGGACTCGCCATCTTCCGCTACGACACCCGCTGCGGAGTGGTGCTGGGGCACACCGGGAACTTCCCCGGCTACACCCAGCTGATCGCCGCGACGCCCGACGGCCGGAAGTCCCTCACCTTCTCGCTCACCACCCAGGTGAACAAGACGCTCGACCCCGACCTCGTGGAGAAGCTCCGCACGATCGAGGAGAACGCGGTCTGCGCACTGCTCGGCCGACAGCCCGGCTGAGCCCGCCCTGCTTCGGGCTCAGCGGCGCGGAGGGGCCGGCACCCGATTCGGGCTCAGCGGCACAGAGGGGCTGGCACCCGCTTCGGGCTCAGCGGCGCAGAGGGGCCAGCACCTCGTCCGCGACGGGGTACGGCCACTCCTCGGGCAGCAGGGCGGTGGCCGCGTCCAGGTCACCCGCCCGTACGAGGCCGTGAACTTGCCTGGCGAGCGGCGTCACGTCCTCGATGCCGACGATCCACTCGTCCGCGTACCGTGCCGCCGCCTCACCCGACAGCCCCAGCTGCAACGAGCGGTACGGCAGCGTGGTGAGGCGCAGGTCGCGCTCGGGGTCCCACTGCACCCGGGCGGGCGACCGGCGCAGCTCCCGCTGCCAGGCGGCCCGGTTCTCGTGCACCTCCGGGACGTAGTGCGAGAGGCAGGAGTTGCGCAGGGCCCACTCGAAGCCGTCGCGGCCGATCTCGACGGCCAGCACCGTCTCCTGGCCCTCCTTCAGACCCCAGCCGCAGCGGTACATCATCCACAGGAAGGACGGCTTGATCCAGGTCAAGCAGTGTTCACAGCCCTTTACGCCAAGGGTGTTCGGGCTGGTTTTCCATGACCGTGCCTCTGCGGACGCTGGGCAACATCAGCCGCGTCGCTGCCACCAGCGCCGCTTGCGCTCGATCGTCTGGGGACGAGTTGCGGTCCCGTCAAAGGCCGGCGGGGTGTTCGAGGGGAGGGAGTTCAGAGCGGCGCGGATGCGATCGAAGGGGGCAATCCCGTGTTGACCGTCGACGGGCAGGGCCACGCCGACGCAGACCAGCTTGAAACTGTTCCCGCCGAGGCGAGCGCCAATGAATACCGGTGCGCCCACGCACCCTTGCGGCAGGTCGCCGACCCATTGGAGGGCGCCGTCGCTGGTGCGCACAACCTGGCCGACCACGACAGCCTGTTCCCGGTCGCCGTCTTCGGTGATGTGGCCCAGCACGTAGGCCGCGACCGGCGCCTCACCAAGGTCGGCGATGTCCTCTTCCGTGGCGGCGATGCCGTCGGTGATCTCGTCGGTCGTCCAACTCCATCCCTTGCGAGCGCCGTGCGCGTGCAATCCGGTGGTGGGCATGACCGCCACCCCCAGGTCGCCGAGATGGGTCCACCCCTCCGCGAAGTCGATCATCATCAGCTTCTCTGCGCTCATCGCGGGCGTGCACAAATCCGGACGCAGGGTGAACTCGGCCAACTCCACTCTCGCCGGCCCGCTGGCGGTCACCAGGTACTGCCGGATGACCTCCTCCTCGCCGGTCGTCTCCACGAGCTCGTTGAACCAGAAGGCCGTGGCGTGTTGTTCATCCCGGTTCGCTCGCTGGAAGGGAAGCGTCGAGCGTCCGGCGTGACTGACTATGGCGTCGATGGCCGCGTCATGAAAGTCGGGAAGGTCGGACACAGTTCGAGAGACTAAGGGCTGTCCCGCAAATGATCTTTGACGCGCGGGAGGACCCGTCGGTCGTGTGTCATCCAGTGAGGGTGAGGTTGTGCAGTCGGGCGATGCCGAGCATGGTGTGGTGGATGCCGTCACCTTTGAGGCGGCAGTCGCGGAGGATCTTCCAGGTCTTCATACGGGCGAAGGTGTGCTCGACGCGGGCGCGGACCTGCTTGTGGGACTTGTTGTGCGCCTGCTTCCAGTCGGGTAGTCCCTCGCCCTTGCGGCGGCGGTGCGGCATGACGAGTCCGGTGCCCGGATAGCCGCCATCGGCGATGGTCATGGCGGTGCCGACGGCGGCCTTCGCGCCGGATTCCTCCCACGCCTTGCAGTCGCTGCGGTCTCCCGGAAGAGGCCGACCGACCGCGACGACCAAGCGGGTGTCGGCGTCGATGACGACCTGGTGGTTGGTCGGGTAGCGGTGGTTCTTCGACTGTTCAGCGACGCTGTGGTCGCGAGTGGGCACCAGGGTTCCGTCCACGATCAGGACGGCATCCCTGCGGAACCGTTTGCGGGACTGGAGCGCGAGCGACGGGCCAAGATGATCGATGATACGGTCGGCTGCGGACTTCGACACCCCGAACAGCGGCGCCAACTGCCGCATTGTCAGGTTGGTCCGCCAGTACGCGGTGACAGCAGCACCCGGTCCTCCAGCGGCAGGCTCCAGGGCCGCCCCCTGCGCACAGGGCCCACGCCCCTTCTCCGCAATGCGGTGACCAGTCTGCCGAACTGACGTGGGTTCAGCCCGGTGAACGGGACTATCCAGGACGGCTCGGGCGCCGTGATCACTCCTGTCATACGGAGAGCATCTCGCGCGACGGCCTCCACCCCCGCGGACTTGCCTATGCGGACTGCAACTCGCGAACTCGAGCACGGAAGATACGCCAGCGCCGCTCGTTGTCATGCACCAGCATCGCCGACTCCGCCATAAGGTCCGCCGCCCGATCCAGCAGTTCGGAAGCCGAATGCAGGTAGGCGGGGGCCCGTCGTTCACCTGCCAGGTCGGCCCGTAGTGCCGCCGGCGCGAAGTCGACCTTGGCCAGCAAGTCAAGGGCGCGCCGCAGCAGCCGCGCGATCAGGGACTGCAGGGCAGCCGACTGCCAGTCATTGGAGATGATCCGGTGCCGTTCCCCGAGCAGGTCGGCCAGCGCGGGGTAGGCGGCCAAGCTCCCCGCGATCTCCCAGGCCTGCTCCATCGCCTGAGTCAGCCAGGCACCCGTCTGTTCGGCGTCATCCGCGACCTGTCGGACCTCACGCTTCAACCGTTGCAATTCGGCCGGCTCGCCCTCACCCTCCATGAACAGGACTCCCGATTCCGCGACGAGTCCGGGGGCATTCAGGTCCTCCGCACCAGTGAACCCGACCTCCGACGCCTGCTCGCCCACGCTGACCTCGCTCCACCGGTCGGCCAGCGCCTTCAGCACCCGAGAGCGCGCCTGTAGCTCACTGGCCTGCCGCAACGGCGCCTGAGAGTAGTACTCCTCATGCTCTCGATGGAACCGCGCGAGATTGCCGATCAACTGCAGGAGCGACTCAGGAGGGCTGACCTGCGCTTCGTTCTCAGCCATGCCGACAGTCTGCACCGCTCGCACGCGCACAGATGCCGAGGCACACGCCCGCCGCAGCGGATTCCAGCCATCTGTCACACAGAGATCATTTGCGGGGGTCCTTAGCACAGGGTGCGCTTCTACCGAGCAGCAGGCGGGTCAGGCCCTCTACCGCCCTCGGGTCTCAACCTTCGGTGTCGGCAACGCGCAGGGGTCTGTCAACGTGGCTCGGTGATTCATGTCAAACCCTGTTGACATACCTCTTGCCAGGCTGCGGGCAGCCCGTGGAACGGAGTCACCATCCAGCCGTCCTGGAAGATGTGCGCATGGTTGAGCACAGTTCCCCGATACCTCTCATGTCACTCCTGAACGACATGCAGGCGCTTGCGCTCTCCGGTGACGCAACGACCAGCGACAGCTACACCTTCGGCAGCAACACCGCCGTCATCGGTAGCGCCGGAACGGTGATCATCGTGGAAGCAGGAGATGCACTCAACAGGAGCAGCGTGTGGAACGCCGAGGAGGTCCGATTGCTCGGCCCGGCTCCGACGCCAGTCAGAGAACGACTTGTGGATCGGCCAGGGGAATGGGGCACGAGCGACGCGAGGTTGCCTGTCCATCTGATGGCCCGTCTACCGCAAGGCCTCGTGTATCTCGGCACCGGCACCGTGGCTCAAGCCGGAACGGAACTGCGTCCGGGCCATGCCGAGCACATCCTCACCGACTGCGTTCTTCGGCTCGACACCGCACTGAGCAGGCCCGACCTGGACCGGGTCCGTCCCGTGCTTCCTCCGCCGGATCTCCCGGGCCTGGAGTGGCTGAGCAACGTGAACCGCGACAGAAGGACCGCGCTCGAACAGTTCTTGACCGGCTGGTACCCGGCGATGTCCGAGGCCCTCGAAACACCATCGGTACAGGCTCCCGCGCTCGACCTGCCGGAAGGACTGAGGTACTTCTACCACCTGTCACAGCGTCACCCGGATGCCCTCGGAGTGCAGAACCGGATCCTTCCCGCGGCCAAGCTCGGGACCGACCATGACGGGCTGATCGTCTTCGGCGAAGAGAACCAGGGAGGGTTCGTCTGGGCGATGGCGCGGACGCCAGATGGGCCCGCAGCCGATCCGACCGTCTGGTTCCGGGGGTACGACGAGCCTCCCGTCGCCGAACAGGAGCCGCTCAGCGGCTTCCTCCTCCAGTTCGCTCTCTTCGAAGCCGCAATGGGAGCCGACTACCTGGCACTCCCCCACGAACCAACCGCGCAACAGGTCCAACGGCTGACCGAGGGACTGCACCCCGTGCCCCTGCGTCCCTTCTGTCCGTGGTACCCAACCCGGTTCTATGTGGCTTCAGGGCTCATTTTGCACGTCTCGGGCCCAGCAGGTGACGACAGCTTCAGCGTCTGGGCCGGCGCTACCCACCGCAGCGCCCTCGCCCCATTGGCCGATGCGGCGATCGAGTGGAACCAGTTCGACGGGTGACCTCACTTCGCCCCGTCGTTGCCCGGCCGCACAACACGGACGCGGGTCTGTGAACGCGGCTTGATGACGCATGTCGAGCCTCGTTCACAGACCCCACCCGCCGTGATCGAAGGGGGAACGTCTGCCCTCTTCTGCATGGCGGGCGGCTACCACCAGCATTGTCTCGACCGGAACATCAACCGCCGCGACAGGACCGCGCCTCCTGTCCTATTGATGTGGCCTTGGCCACGGGGGAGTTTCGTCATCGACCCTGATCTCCTGGCGGCTCTGTGGAGAGAACGGCATCCGTCGGGCCCTCCCGTCGCTCACACGTTTCGCACCAGGTACGCGGATCGCTGGGTTCGCTTCCACAGCCTCCCCGGCTCGAAGCGCTACCCGGAGTCCGGGGACGAGTACGCGATCGTGCTGGACCGGTACAACACGATCCTCGACGAGTTGTTCGCGGACACTGATGTGTTCGTGGTGACGATGGACTGGTCGGACACACCGACCGGGCCCCCGGGCTACTCGACGCCACGGCCGACACTGCACCCGGACAGCATCCGCTGGTGGACCGAGTCGGACCAGGATGACCCCGACCCGGAGTTCCACACCCACACGCGTCTGTACGCCGACCGACGACGGTGGAGTCACGGCTGCATCGACGGGCTGTTGCGAGCAGTCGCGGACGAAGCGCTCGTCGAAGTCTTCATCGCCGACACGGAACTGCGCCATATCCACCATCCCTACGACGGCGGCGCAGACGTCATCCTTGCCACGCCCGCAGAGCGTGACCGTGTGCGCGACCGACACACAGACTGGCTTTCGATCCACCCAGCCGGCCTCTGAGAACCGCAGTGACTCCGTCTCCGGCCGACGCTCAGCGGTCTGGGAACGCTGCTCGACGTTGTCAAGTGGTGTTCACAGCTCCGAGACGGTTCCACCCCTTGAAATCGACACTGCCGACGCCGATCGTCTGGGCACTGCCACCCAGGACAAAAATCAATGGCCACCTGAGCTGACCGAGTCCACGCTGTGCGCCATGGAAGAACCGCTCCGCAGAATCCGTGCGCTCCACACGGCGTCCACGATCACCGTCTACCAGGCGTACTCTCCTGGGATCGGACTGCCTGCCGTCCGAGACGGCCGCTTTCCGGCCGCGTGGAAGCCGGACCGCATGACGTGGATCAAGCCCAGTTTCATGTGGATGATGTACCGCTCCGGCTGGGGCATGAAGGAGGGTCAGGAGACCGTCCTCGCCGTCGAGATCACTCGCGACGGCTTCGAATGGGCGCTGCGCCATGCCTGCCTGTCGAGTTTCGTCCGCGGATTGCACGCCGATCGCGGCACCTGGCAGCGTGATCTCAAGCATGCACCGGCCCGCGTCCAGTGGGATCCCGAACGCGATCTGCACCTGCGTCCCCTGCCGCACCGCTCGCTGCAATTGGGGCTCTCGGGTCAGGCATCCGCGCGTTACGCGGACGAGTGGATCGTGTCCATCAGCGACGTCACCCCGCTCGCCATCGAGATCCACGCACTCGTCAGGGACGGCGAACTGGACTCAGCTGCCCGACTGCTCCCTCAGGAACAGGAATACCCCGCCAGTGCAGAACTCCTGGCTCACCTGTGTCCCTGACCGGCAATCCGGGCACAACCGTCGGCACCACCCACCGGTCACATGGCGGCAGAGGTCTGCGAACGCGGCTTGATGACCCAGGTCATCCGGTCCCGCTTCCACGCGGCCGGAAAACGACCGTGCCGCGCGGCCGGGCCGCCGATCTCCGGGCGGTACGCCTGGTAGACGGTCACCGTGTCGGCGGTGTGGCGGGCGCGGACACGGAACCTGGGCTCGGTCGCTGAGGGACGTTCACTCTCACTCACGGGGACCAGGTTCGATCACGGCCGTGCTTCCGAGCCACCGAATATCGGCGGCCACACGCCGTGACCGGCAGCCCGGTCCCTCGCCCGTCCCCTCTCCGATCCTTCTCCGATTCCTTCTCTGATCCCTGACATATCCCCCATCTGCCCGCACGCCCCTTGGCGTGGCGCGTGTCCTGCCCCAACACTGACCCGATGACGCAGCGCGTGGAGCTCGCGACCGTGATGGACCGACTCGCCGTCGACGGCCTGATCACCGAGTACGCGGTGGCGGTGGACGACGGCGACTGGACGGCGTACCAGGACCTGTTCGCACCGGAGGGCCGCGCGGACTACCGCTCGGCAGGGGGGATCGAGGGCGACGCCGCACAGGTCGCCGGGTGGCTGGCGCGGAGCATGGAGCTCTTTCCCATGCGGCAGCACCTCATCGTCAACCGACGGGTGCGCTTCGGATACCTGGAGCAGGACACCGGTGACACCGCCCAGGTCCAGGCGGACTACATCAACCCGATGCGCTTCGCCGGACACGACGGCGGATCCACCGCCCCCGACTTCGTCTGCGGCGGGCGCTACGCCTTCTCCCTGATCCGCACCCCCGACGGCTGGCGCCTCCGCGAGGTCGTGGTCCAGGAGAAATGGCGCCGCGCCCCCGAGGGCCTCACCCCCGCCCAGCACCCCTCCCCGGCCTGAGCACCACCCTGATCAGCCGTTCGGCCGAACGGGACGAAACACCTGGAAACACCCTTTTCTGGCGATCTCTCCGGCCCGTCCTCGGCATCCGGATCCGGCCCGCGTTCCCCGGCCGCCACCGTCCCCCCGTTCCCGGCCCCGCCCCGCTGACCACCCACGCCCCACCCACGCCCCCTGTCGGAGATCGTCCCCGGCGCGCACACTGGAGAGACGCACCGCCGGGGAGGGAGGCGCTGAGATGAGGACGCCGGACTGGGTCGCCTCCCCATGGCGGCGCCGGGGCGCCGTCGTCGTGGCCGGGGCCCTGCCCGTGCTCGCGTTCCCGGCGCCGGGCCTGTGGTGGTTCACGTACGGGGCGCTGGTGCCGTGGATGCTGCTGGTCCGCACGGCCCCGACCGGCCGCCGGGCGATGTACGACGGCTGGCTCGGCGGATGCGCGTTCATGCTGGCCATGCACCACTGGCTGCTGCCGAACCTCCATGTGTTCACCTTCGTCATCGCCGGCCTGCTGGGTGCGCTGTGGGCGCCGTGGGCCTGGCTGGTGCGCCGGTTCCTGGCCGGTACGCCCTCGCCGGGGCGGGTCGCCGCCGCGCTGCTCGTCGTGCCGTCGGGCTGGCTGGCGATCGAGCTCGTCCGCTCCTGGCAGGGCCTCGGCGGGCCGTGGGGCCTGCTGGGGTCCAGCCAGTGGCAGGTGGAACCGGCGCTGCGGCTGGCCTCGGTCGGCGGGGTCTGGCTGCTCAGCTTCCTGGTGGTGGCCGTCAACGTCGCGGTCACCGTGCTGGTCTCGGTACGCCGGTCCCGGGCGCCGGCGCTCGCCGGTCTCGTCGCGACGGCCACCGCGACCTCGGCGGTGTGGCTCTGGTCGCCGCGACCCGACGTCCGGGGCGAGGTGCGGATCGCCGTCGTACAGCCCGGTGTGACCGACGGCCCCGACAGCCGGTTCGCCCGCGAGGAGACGCTCACCCGGCGGCTCGCCGGTCAGGACCTGGACCTGATCGTGTGGGGCGAGAGCAGCGTGGGCCACGACCTGGCCGACCGGCCCGACCTCGCCGACCGGATCGCCGCCCTGGCCCGTGAGACGGACACGAACATCCTGGTGAACGTCGACGCCCGCCGCTCCGACCGTCCGGGCATCTACAAGAGCTCGGTGCTCGTCGGCCCCGACGGCCCCACCGGCGACCGCTACGACAAGATGCGCCTCGTCCCCTTCGGCGAGTACATCCCGATGCGCTCGCTCCTCGGCTGGGCGACCTCCGTCGGCGAGGCGGCCGGCGAGGACCGCAGGCAGGGCACCACCCAGGTCGTGTTCGACTCCGGGAAGGGGCTGCGCATCGGCCCCATGGTCTGCTTCGAGTCCGCGTTCCCGGACATGAGCCGCCGTCTCGTCCGGGACGGCGCCGAGTTGCTGCTCGCGCAGTCGGCGACCTCGACGTTCCAGCAGAGCTGGGCCCCGGAACAGCACGCCTCGCTGGCAGCGCTGCGGGCCGCCGAGACCGGCCGCCCGATGGCGCACGCGACACTCACCGGCGTCTCGGCGGTGTACGGCCCGGACGGCGAGCGCGTCGGCTCCTGGCTCGGCACGGACGAGAGCACGACGGCCGTGTACGAGGTACCGCTGGCCGGCGGTACGACGCCGTACGTCCGCTTCGGCGACTGGCCGGTGCACACGGCGCTGCTGGTGCTGGTGGTGTGGGGCACCTTCGAGGGCGTTCGGACCGTGCGGCTCAGGCGGCGGAAGGGTTCGCCGCCGCCCTCGGCTCAGGCGGCGAACCCGTCCTCCACCGCGCGCACCACCCGCTCGCACAGTTCATGAGTCGCCAGCGCGTCCCTCGCGCTGAGCACCTTGCCCGCGCGCACCGCGTCGAGGAAGGCGAGGACGGCCTGTTCGACGCCGCGCTGCCGGGCCACCGGCACCCAGTCACCGCGCCGCCGCACGGACGGCTGCCCCTTGTGGTCGACGACCTCGGCGAGGTTCACCACCTGCCGCTTGGTGTCCTGCCCGGACACCTCGAGGATCTCCTCCGCCGAGCCACTGAGCCGGTTCATGACGCCGAGCGCGGTGAACCCGGCCCCGGAGAGCTGCAGCACGACGTGGTGCAGCAGCCCGCCCTCGGTCCGGGCGCGGACGGTCACGTCCTCCACCTCCCCCGGCACCAGGAACCGCAGGGTGTCGACGACGTGGATGAAGTCGTCCAGGATCATCGTGCGCGGCAGCTCGGGCAGGCCGATGCGGTTCTTCTGCATGAGGATCAGCTCGCGCGGGTGGTCGGCGCACTGCGCGTACCCCGGTGCGTACCGTCGGTTGAAGCCCACGGCGAGCCCGGTGTTCCGCTCCTCCGCGAGCCGTACGAGCCGTTCGGAGTCGGCGAGTTCGTACGCGAGCGGCTTGTCGACGTACGTCGGTATGCCCGCCTCCAGCAGCCGCTCCACGATCTCGGGGTGGGCGCCGGTGGGCGCGTGCACGAAGGCCGCGTCGAGGTTCTGGGCGAGCAGCGCGTCGAGGTCGGTGTGCCGCTGTCCGGGCGGGAGGTGGAGGCCGTCGGCCACGCGGGTGAGGGTGTCGGGGGTCCGCGTCTGCAGATGGAGTTCGAGCCCCGGCCTGGTGCCGAGCACCGGCAGATACGCCTTCTGCGCGATGTCGCCGAGCCCGATGCAGCCGACCTTCACAGGGGTCTCCCGTCCGCGGTGTGCCGTCGAAATGCCTCGTCGGCAGCATACGGGGGCTGCGAGGATGGCCGGCATGACTATCCAGCGCACCGAACCCTCCGTCACCGCCGGTGAACGGACCATGCTCGAAGGCTGGCTCGACTACCACCGCGAGACGCTCGCGATCAAGTGCGAGGGCCTCGACGACGCCCGGCTGAGGACCGCCTCGGTGCCGCCTTCGGAGCTGTCCCTGCTGGGGCTGGTACGGCACATGGCCGAGGTCGAGCGCATCTGGTTCCGCAAGGTGCTGGTGGACGACGACCAGGGGCCCATCTACTTCAGTGAGGAGGACCCGGACGGGGAGTTCCACCTCACCGAGGCGGACACCTGGGAGGAGGCGCGCGGCACCTGGCAGGAGGAGATCGCGATCGCCCGGCGCAACGTGGAGGGCTTCGCCCTGGACGACGTCGGCAAGGCCGTGCACCGGCGAGCGGGCGAGGCGCCGAGCCTGCGGTGGATCTACACCCACATGATCGAGGAGTACGCGCGGCACAACGGGCACGCGGACCTGATCCGGGAGCGGATCGACGGGACCGTCGGGTACTGAGCGGATCGACAGGACCGTCGGGTACAGAGCGAATCCGGGCGCCAGGCGTACGGCGCGCGCGCCGCGCGACCTCCGGGCGGGGGAGCGCGGCGTCGTCGGCGGGCCCGGGCGTCACCCGTGTGGGGGCATCCTTCGCCTCCCCCTCCCCAAAGCGGCGCGGACACAGCAGAGTTGCGCGCGTGCATCGACCGACCACCACCGCAACGCTCCTGATCACCGTGGCAGTCTCGGCCCTCACCGGCTGCGTGACCGCGCAACACCCGCCGCCCGCGCCCCAGACGTCGCCCGTCCCGGCCCGGCCGCCCGAGCCACGCCCGGACGGCACCACCGCGACACAGATCGTGCAGGCCCCGGCGCGGGAGGCGCTGGCGCTGGTCGGCCCGCCCCGGGAACCCACACCGAGCGCGTCCACGGCGCCGAGGCCCACCGCGTCGACTCCCGCAGCCGCCACCCCCACCACACCCCCACCGCGCCGGGAGGAGCGGCAGGGTCCCCCCGACCGGCCCGGCCCACCGCCCGAGTCCCGGCCCCACATCGAGATCCCGCCCCTCCCCGAGACCATCCCGACGCGCCCACCGAAGTACTCCGACATCTGCGCACTCGGCCACACCTACGGCGGCTGGGGCAAGGACACCCCACAGGCGGCCATCTGCAAGAACGTGTACGGCCGTTGACACACGGGCGCCACTCGCACCACACGCGCGCCTCGGAGCGGACAGGCACCCCGGCGCGGGCGCGCAACGCCGGACGGGCACCCGCCCCGGCGCGAGCCCGCGACCTGGCGCGGCTGCCGCTGTCCCGGTGCTGGTGATCTGGTCCGGAGATCCTGTCGCAGTAGCGGCAGATCCGGTCGATGATCTGGTCGGCTGTCTTGGTCCACTTGAACGGCCTGGCGTCCTCGTTCCAGGTCTTGATCCAGTCTTCGAGCGCGGTCTTGAGTTCGTCGAGGGAGCAGAACACGCCGCGTTCGAGGCAGCGCCGCTGTAGTTCGGCGAACCACCGCTCGACCTGGTTGATCCAGGACGAGTACGTGGGCGTGAAGTGCAGCTCGAACCGGGGGTGCGCGAGCAGCCATTTGTGCACCACCGGTGCCTTGTGGGCGGAGAGGTTGTCGCAGATCACGTGGACCGTCAGGCCAGGATCGGTCTGGCGGTCGATCTCGTCGAGGAAGTCGCGGAAGTCCACGGCCCGGTGCTGTGCGGACAGTTTGCCGATCACCTTGCCGGTGGCGGTGTTCAGGGCGGCGAACAGGTCCACGGTGCCGTGCCGGACGTAGTCGAAGCTGCGGCGCTCCGGGGTGCCCGGGATCATCGGCACTACCGGAGCTGTCCGTTCCAGGGCCTGGATCTGCGGTTTCTCGTCGACCGCGAATACGGCCGCGTTCGCCGGCGGGGCGAGATACAGTCCGACCACGTCACGGATCTTGTCGATCAGCAGCGGCTCCGGAGAGATCTTGAAGGTCTCCGTGCGCCAGGGCTGCAGCCCGAAGGCCCGCCAGATCCGCAGCACACTCGTCGGTGAGATCCCCACCCGCCGGGCCAACTCCCGCTTCGACCAGTGGGGGGCGCCTTCGGGCACCTCTTCCAGCGTGCGCACCACCACCTCTTCCACCTGGGCGTCGGTGATGGTGCGGGGCACGCCGGGACGCGGCTCGTCGGACAGGCCATCGAGACGGCGTTGCAGAAATCTGGTCCGCCACCGGCTCACGGTCCCGCGATCGGTGTCCAGCCGCGCGGCCACCGCGGTGTTGTTCAGCCCGTCCGCGCAGGCCAGCACGATCCGTGCCCGCTTGGCCAGGCCCTGCGCGGTTGTCCGCCGTTTGGCCCACCCCCGCAACACCAGCCGCTCGTCCTCGGATATCACCAGCGGTTGCAGCCTGCTGTCCCCCATTCCACCAGCAGACCGCAACCGCCAGCCGCTGTCACCGCCCAAGCCGAAATCTGAAACGAACCACGACTCACGTGGCGAGACGTGAACTCAAGACCAGATCACTAGGGCCGCTGCCGCGGTGGCCCCGGCGTTTCCCCTCCGGCGGGGCCCGCCTCGTCGAGCCGGGCCTCCAGGCGGGTCAGGGCGGCGCGGACGCCGTCGCCGTGAGCGGCGTTCTCCAGCGTGGCCAGCGCGCCCCTGGCCAGCCGTAGATGGCTGCGGGCCGCGTCGTGGCGGCCCAGCTTGGCGTAGTCGGCGGCGAGGTTGAGGTGGAGCGAGGGGTAGAAGGCGCGCACCGCGAGCTCGTCGTGGTGCTCCGCCGCCCGGCCGTCGGACAGTTCGTCGGCCGCCGACAACGCCCGGAGGTCCCAGGCCAGTTCGGCATCCAGGTCGTCCTGGGTGTCGGCCATGTAGTGCGCCAGCGTGCAGCGGTGGAGCGGGGCGCCGTCGTCGCCGATCTCCGCCCACAGCTTCAGAAGACGGTCCCGGGCCTCCTCGCGGTCACCCCCGTGGTGCAGCATGACCGCCTGCCCGATCCGGGTCATCGTGGCGTCCGGCGCCACCTGCTCCTGTCGCTCCACCACCGCGTCCTCCGCACTCGTCGCCCCCTGTGCCGCCTGTCCCTCCCGACGCTAACGGCAGGCACCGGCAATCCCCGTCAGGCCGCTCCGTACGACCGCGGGGGCGCCCCGGCGGCCGTACGGCGGGCAGCCGGACGGGCGGACAAGCGGGTGAAGGGGGACGAGCCGCCGGTCAGCCGAGGTCGGGGATCGTCCAGTCGATCGCCTCGTGGCCCTGCTGGGCGACGGCCGCGTTGATCTGCGTGAACGGCTGGGACCCGAAGAACTTCTTGGCCGACAGCGGCGAGGGGTGCGCGCCCTTCACCACCACATGGCGCTCCTCGTCGATCAGCGGGAGCTTCTTCTGGGCGTAGTTGCCCCACAGCACGAAGACCGCCGGGTCGGGCCGGTCCGCCACCGCGCGGATCACGGCGTCGGTGAACTTCTCCCAGCCCCTGCCCTTGTGCGAGTTGGCCTCACCGGAGCGGACCGTGAGGACCGCGTTGAGCAGCAGCACGCCCTGCTGGGCCCACGGCATCAGATAGCCGTTGTCCGGGATCGGGGTGCCCAGCTCGGCCTGCATCTCCTTGTAGATGTTCCGCAGGGAGGGCGGAGTCTTCACCCCCGGCCGCACGGAGAAGCACAGGCCGTGGCCCTGGCCCTCGCCGTGGTACGGGTCCTGGCCGAGGACCAGCACCTTCACGCTGTCGTAGGGCGTGGCGTCGAGCGCGGCGAAGACCTGCTCACGGGGAGGGTAGACGGGACCCTTGGCACGCTCCTCCTCGACGAACTCGGTGAGTTCCTTGAAGTAGGGCTGCTGCAGCTCGTCCCCCAGGACCCCGCGCCAGGACTCGGGCAGCATGGCGATGTCGGTCACGTCAACTTCCTCCGGTGTGCGCTCACTTCACGGCCACGGAACACGAGGCCATGGGCGGCCGCGCGAGGCGCGACCGCCGTCAGAGCACAGAACCTACAGGCGCCCACTGACAATCGGGCCGCCCCCTGGGAACTACCAGCTGGTCTTCCAGGACAGCTGCCAGAGGATCATCATCGTCGCGGGGTCGATGACGTTCTCCAGGCCGGCGATCTCCTCGTTGGCGGCCGTGTACGCCTTGCCCTGCCACAGGGGGATCAGGCGGGCGTCGTCCACGAGGATCTGCTGGGCCTCCTCGAACTCCTCGGAGACGGCCCCGCGGTCGCTCTCGGCACGCGACTCCGGCAGCAGCTTGTCCGTGATCTCGGGGGCCTTGTACGGGGTGCCGAGCGCGTTCTGCTCGCCCACGAACGGGGCGATGAAGTTGTCGGCGTCGTTGAAGTCGGGGTTCCAGCCACGCCCGAAGACGGGGTACTCGCCCTTCTGGTAACCCTGTGAGTAGGTCTTCCAGGGACGGCTCTTCAGCGTGACCGAGAACAGACCGGACGCCTCCAGCTGCCGCTTCAGCTCCTCGAAGGCCGGCTTGGTCTGGGAGCCGTACCGGTCCGTGGTGTACCAGAGCTCGAGAGGAACCGTTTCGGTGATGCCCGCCTCGGTGAGGATGGACTTCGCCTTGGTCGCGCTGGGGTTGCCGTAGTCGTCGAAGAAACCGGTCGTGTGGCCCACCAGCCCCCTGGGGATCATGGAGTACAGCGGCTCGACCGTGTCCTTGTAGATGTTGTGGGCGAGCGCCGGCCGGTCGAGGACCTGGGCGACGGCCTTGCGGACCGCGGGGTTCTTGGCCCAGGGGTCCTTGGGGTTGAACACCAGGTAGCTGATCTCGGTGGTGGCGTTCTCCACGATCTGGAGGCCCTCTTCATCGTGGTTGGCCTGGATGTCCACGATGTCCGCGGCACCGAGCCCCCGGTAGATGACCGAGATGTCCTTGTTCTTGAGGGCCTTGACCATCTTGTCCGACTGCTGGAAGTACTCGATGGTGACGGCGGAGTTCTTGCGCTCCGCGAGGCCCTTGTAGTTCTCGTTGCTGACCAGCTCGGCCGTCTTGCCCTCGTCGTAGGAGGCGAGGTCGTAGGGCCCCGAGCCGGTGATCTTCCCGTCCTCGCGGAGCTTGTCCGCGGGATAGTCCGCCGGGTCCACGATCGACATGGCGGGCGTGGTGAGCACGAGGGGGAAGGTCGCGTCGGGCTGGCTGAGGTGGAAGACGACCTCGCGGTCGCCCTTCACCTGCACCCGGGAGAGGGTCGTCAGCAGGCCCGCGGGGCCACCGTTGACGTTGATCTTCTTGATGCGGTCGAACGAGTACTTGACGGCCTGCGCGTCGAGCGTGTTCCCGTTGGAGAACTTCAGGCCCTCACGCAGCGTGCAGCTGTACACCGTGCTGGAGCTGTCCGTGAAATCGCAGCTCTCGGCGGCGTCCGGCTCGGGCTCGGACCCGCCGGGCGAGTAGCCGAGCAGGGGCTGGAAGACGTTGCGCATCAGCTCCCAGGAGCTGTCCCAGGCCGCGGCCGGGTCCAGGGTGCTCGGCGTACTGGTGGTCCCCACGATGATGGGGTCCGCGTCTTCGGAGGCATCCGAGGAGAACACACCACACCCGGTCACCATGGATATGGACGCGATCACCGCGAGTGGCGGCAAGTATCGGTTCCGGTTGAACACGCGCATGCTCCTCGAAAATGCCGTACCAAGAGTGGGCGAACGATACCGCAGGCCCCGCGAGCGGCTCCCGCACGGCTGGCAAAGCCCTTGATCAGTCCGCGTGTGACGGCGTTGTCGAGCCCCGGTGAGGGGTGCGGACGGGCGCCGGAGATGTTCGGTGAATCATGCACCGGCACCCGCCGTACTCTGTCAGCCCACCCCGGCGTTGAGGAAGATGCCGCCGTCGACCACGAGGGTCTGGCCGGTGATCCAGTCGGACTGCTCGGAGGTGAGGAACGCCGCGGCGCCGCCGATGTCGGAGGGCACGCCGAGCCGGCCGAGCGGGTAGGACGCCGCGGCCTCGGCCTCCCGGCCCTCGTACAGGGCCTGGGCGAACTTGGTCTTCACCACAGCGGGCGCGATCGCGTTGGCCCGCACCTTGGGCGCGTACTCGTGCGCCAGCTGCAGGGTCAGGTTGATCATGGCGGCCTTGCTGATGCCGTACGCGCCGATGAACGGCGACGCGGAGACGCCGGCGACGGAGGCGATGTTGACGATCGCACCCCCGTTGTCCTTCTGCCAGGCGTGCCACGTCCGCTGGGCGAAGCCGAGGGCCGAGACGACGTTGGTCTCGAACACCTTGCGGGCCACGTTCAGGTCGAGGTCGGCGATCGGGCCGAACACCGGGTTCGTACCGGCGTTGTTGACCAGGAAGTCGACGCGACCGAAGGCCTCCATCGTGCGCTCGACGGCGAGCGCCTGGTGGGCCTCGTCGTGGGCCTTGCCCGCGACGCCGATGACGCGGTCGGCGCCGAGCCGGTCGACGGCCTCCTTGAGCGCGTCCTCGTTGCGGCCCGTGACGCAGACCCGGTCGCCGCGCGCGACGAGGGCCTCGGCGATGCCGTAGCCGATGCCGCGGCTGGCGCCGGTGATGAGGGCGACCTTGCCCGAAAGCTCGGGGAGTTCCACCGAAGTCATGTTCCCGATCCCCTAGTTGAGCGGTCCGCCGGCGACGTACAGCACCTGGCCGGAGACGAATCCGGCGTCCTCGCCCGTGAAGTAGGCGATGGCGCCGGCGATGTCCTCCGGCCGGCCCACGCGCTGCACGGGGATCTGGGTGGCGGCCGCGGCCTGGAACTCCTCGAAGCCCATGCCCACACGCGCGGCGGTGGCGGCGGTCATGTCGGTGACGATGAAGCCGGGCGCGACGGCGTTGGCGGTGACGCCGAACTTGCCGAGCTCGATGGCGAGGGTCTTGGTGAAGCCCTGCAGACCGGCCTTGGCGGCGGAGTAGTTGGCCTGACCCCGGTTGCCGAGCGCGGACGACGAGGACAGGTTGACGATCCGGCCGAACTTGGCCTCCACCATGTACTTCTGGACGGCCTTGGCCATCAGGAAGGCCCCGCGCAGGTGCACGTTCATGACCGTGTCCCAGTCGGACGCGCTCATCTTGAACAGCAGGTTGTCGCGGAGCACGCCCGCGTTGTTCACCAGGATGGTCGGGGCGCCCAGCTCCTCGGCGATCCGGGTGACGGCGGCCTCGACCTGGGCCTCGTCGGAGACGTCGCAGCCGACCGCGAGCGCCCTGCCGCCGGCGGCGGTGATCTTCTCCACGGTGTCCTTGCACGCGGCCTCGTCGAGGTCGATCACCGCGACGGCCCGCCCCTCGGCGGCAAGACGTACGGCGGTCGCGGCGCCGATGCCGCGCGCGCCACCGGTGACCACGGCGACACGCTGCTCAGTGGTGGACATTGCTGGTTCTCCTCGCCCTTGGGATGCGGCTCCTGCGGCGCCCCCCATTGTGGTGAGCGACCGCTTAGTACCTTCAGCACACGTGACGCTAGAAGTCCTGGCACCCGGTGTCAACGCTCCACCAGGTGTGATCCCTTACGTCCGTCTTCCGGCGACCGGCCGGCGGTCCCGCCGACGGCCGCTCACCCGGCCGTCACACGCCCGTCCGTCAGCAACCATCCGTCACACCCGTCCGCCGGGCACCGTCCGTCACTTCACCAGCAGAGCGAGCAGCCGCTCGGCCTCGGCCGCCGGATCCGCGGTGAGCCCAGTGTGCACGGGTCCCGCCTGGACGACCGTGGAACGGGGCGCGACAAGCCACCGGAACCGCCGTCCGGCGTCGTCGCGGGCGGCCTGCCCGGCCGCGTCTCCCCCGGCGCACACGCCCTCCACGGCGCGCAGCGCGGCGCGTACGCCCGCCACGTCCGCCCCGGGGTCCAGGACGAGCAGCTTGGCCTCGTCGAGGTGGGTACGGGCCGCGACGAGGGCCCGGGAGCGGCTGTACACGAGGACGCCCGCGTTGAAGCACTCGCCGCGCTCGATCCGGGGCACGACCCGCAGCAGCGCGTATTCGTAGACGTCCTGCCCGGTCGCCCCGGTCGCCAGGAAGCGGTCGCTCACTTGATCCCCTCGATGCGTTCGTGAATGCCGGCGGCCCGTGCGAGCAGCGGCTCCGCGTACGCCCGCCGCAACGCGTCCGGCGTGTCGAAACCGGGCTCGTCCGCCAGCCAGACGTCCGGGATCTCGGCGGTCACCTCGGCGAGCAGTTCCTCGGTGACCTGGGGCGCGAGCGCGGCGGCGGCCGCCGCGACGTCGGGGCCGAACCGCGCGAGGGCGTGGTCGGCGGCGTCGTACGGCTTGGCGGCGGAGGTGCGGGCGCCGGGCCAGTGGTGGTGCCAGATCATGGTGGCGCCGTGGTCGATGAGCCACAGTGCGCCGTGCCACATGAGCAGGTTCGGATTGCGCCAGGAGCGGTCGACGTTGTTGATCAGCGCGTCGAACCAGACGATCCGTCCGGCCTCCTCGGGGCTCACCTCGAAGGCGAGCGGGTCGAAGCCGATCGCGCGGGTCAGGAAGTCCATGCCGAGGTTGGTGCCGCCGCTGGACTTGAGCAACTCCTGCACCTGCTCGTCGGGTTCGCCGAGCCCGAGGACGGGGTCGAGGTCCACGGTGACGAGGCCGGGCACCCGCAGTCCGAGCCGCCGGGCCAGCTCACCGCAGACCACCTCCGCGACGAGTGTCTTGCGGCCCTGACCGGCGCCGGTGAACTTCAGGACATACGTTCCGCGGTCGTCGGCCTCGACGAGACCGGGCAACGAGCCGCCTTCTCGCAACGGCGCGATGTACCGGGTCGCGCTGACTTCCTTGAGCATCGCCCCAGGTTACCGGCGTGCCGGAGGCCCCCGGGGGCGACCCGTCCGGCGGCGGCGCCGACCGACAGCTTCCAGACAGCTGCTTTTGACGCCGTCGTGATCTCGGACAGGCCAAGATGTGCACCCTGTCTGAACGTTCAAGCACGGGCCCGCCGTATCCATGGGCGAAAGTGCGAAGCCATCTGGAAGGAACCGTCAGCATGACCAGCGAAACGAACAAACCCGCCTCGATTCCGGGCCGTCGCACCGTCATGGCTGCGGCAGGCGTGGCGGGACTCGCCGTCACGCTGACCGCGTGCGGGTCGGAGGACGACTCCTCGACCTCGGTCTCGTCCGGTTCCGGGGCCGGCGACGGCGCGAGCGGCGACTCGACCGCCGAGGCGAGCAGCGGCAGCGCGAGCGGCGGCGACAGCGCGGGCGGCACGGAGATCGCCAAGACCACGGACATCCCCGAGGGCGGCGGCAAGATCTTCGCGAGCGAGGGCGTGGTCATCACCCAGCCCGAGGCGGGCACCTACAAGGCGTTCTCCTCCGCGTGCACCCACCGGGGGTGTGCGGTGAAGTCGATCGCCGACGGCGTGATCAACTGCCCCTGTCACAACAGCAACTTCTCGATCACCGACGGCAGCGTGAAGAGCGGCCCGGCCACCAAGCCGCTGCCGGCCAAGGAGGTCAGCGTCTCGGGCGAGTCCATCATGCTGGCCTGACGCCTGTCAGGTACCGGCGGGCCGCCGCTCGGGCCTTTCGAAGCGGGCCAGCACCTCGTCCGTGGTCGCGACCGTGGCGACCAGTGCGAGGGTGTGGCGGATCATCGCGGGGGTGTAGTCGGCAGGCACCCCCGCGATGGCGTCCCCGGGCACGACGACCGTGTAGCCGAGGTTCACCGCGTCGAACACCGCGTTGGGTACGGCCACGTTGGCCGAGACACCGGTGACGATCAGCGTGCGGCACCCCAGGTTCCGCAGCAGCGCGTCCACCTCGGTGCCCGCCAGCGGGGACAGCCCGTGCAGCCGCCGTACGACCAGGTCCTCCTCGGCGACCTCGATGGGTGGCGCGATCCGTACGGCCGCGGTACCCGTCAACTGCCGTACGGGCAACCGCTCGGCCGCGCGGAACAGACGGGCGTTGCGGTTGGCGCCGCGCCCGTCGGGCCGCCGCTCGGCGACCGCGTGCATGACCTGCACCCCTCTCTCGTGGGCCGCGGCGACCAGCCGGGCCACGTTGGCGAGCGCCCCCGACGACCGGGCCTCCCGGGCGAGTTCGGGCAGCGCGCCGTCGGGTCCGACGACACCCCGCTGGCACTCGACGGTGAGCAGGACGGTGGTGGCGGGATCGAGAACCCCGCCCAGCTCCCGCTGCCGCTTCGACTCACTCGCGTACGACGGCATGACGTTCCCCTTGTCGCCGGCGATCGGGCGGGCGAGCGTAACGCCCCTTGCGCATGGACGGAAGACGACCCATGCTCTTCTGACGCCACGTCAGCGGAGGGGATCCCATGACCGTCACGCAGCGCCGGGGCCGGAAGATCATGATGGAGCCCGCCGAGCTGGACGAGTTCCTGAAGGTCCGGCGGACCTGCCGGGTCGCGACGGTCTCGTCGGACGGGTCCCCGCACGTCAGCCCGCTCTGGTTCGTCTGGGACGGCACCTCGCTCTGGCTCTACTCGATCACCCGCAGCAAGCGCTGGTCCGCGCTGCGCCGCGATCCGCGCGTCGCCGTCGTGGTCGACGCGGGTGAGGAGTACGGCGAGCTGAGGGGCGTCGAGCTGTCCGGCACCGTCGAGTTCGTCGGGGAGGCACCGCGCACGGGCGAGCCGGTCCCCGAACTCGTCGAGGTGGAGGGGCTGTTCGCCCGCAAGAACTTCGGCATCGACGAGATGCCCCACGACGGCAGGCACGCCTGGCTACGGCTGACACCGCACACGATCGCGTCCTGGGACTTCCGCAAACTGGGGTCGCTGTAGCCCGGCCCGTTGGCGGGGGCCGGGACAGCCGTGAGAGCTCAACCCGCCCCGCACACGGCCCCCGCCGCCCTCAGCGCCTCCACGGCCGCCCTGATCGACGGCCGCCGGTCGGCGTCCGCGCGCCACACCGCGTAGACGCTGCGGTGGACCCGGGGGCGCACCGGCACGGTCCGCATGCCGGCCGGCATGGGGTCGCGGCCGAGCCGGGGCGCGATGCAGACACCCAACCCGGCGGCGACCAGGGCGAGTTGGGTGTGGTGCTCGCCGGCGCGGTGGGCGATGTGGGGCTCGATGCCGTGGGCGCGGAGCGTGTAGAGCAGCCACTCGTGGCAGAACTCACCCTCGGGCCAGGCCACCCATGGCTCCTCCGCCAGTTCCCGCAGATCGATCTCGTCCCGGCCGGCGAGCGGGTGGTCCTCGGGCAGCGCCACCTCCACCGGGTCGTCGAGGATCGCGGCCCTGGCGAGCCCCTCGGGCACGGGCAGCGGCTTGTTGTACCAGTCGAGGACGACGGCCAGGTCGACGTCGCCCCGGATCACCGCGTTGATCGCGAGTTCGGGTTCCAGCTCCCGTGACCGCACGCGCAGCGCCGGATGACCGTCCCGCAGTGCGCGGAAGACGGCGGGAAACAGCCCCCGGACGGCCGTCGGGAACGCCGCCAGCCGCAACTCGCCGACCACCTGCCCCCGCTGCGCCTCCAGTTCCGACTGCGCCAGCTCGACCTGCGACAGGATGCGCGCGGCGTGCTCGGCGAGCAGCCGCCCGGCGTCGGTGAGGCGCACTCCCCGCCCGTTCTTGGCGAGGAGCCGCTGCCCCACCTCCCGCTCCAGCTTGGCCATCTGCTGCGAGACGGCCGAGGTCGTCACATGCAGCCCGTCGGCCGCTCCGCTGACCGAGCCGTGCCGGGCGAGGGCGTCGAGGGTGCGCAGGCGCTCCAGGTTCAACACGTAAGCAATGCTACGAGATTCCTCCCACGGATTCTCGCTTGTGCTACGAGATCGTCCGGCATCATCGTTGTGGGCATGACCACCGCCACGCCCACCCGAGCCCCCGACCGCGTCCCCGACCGCCCGCGCGCCGCCGTCGACTGGCGGCTGCGCTTCGCCTTCCTCTCCCTCGTCTGGGGCTTCAGCTTCCTCCTGATCAAGGTGGGCACGCAGGCGTACGCGCCCTTCCAGGTCACCTTCGGGCGGCTGCTGTTCGGCACGCTGGTCCTGGCGGCGGCGATGGTGGTGAAGCGTGAGCGACTGCCGCGTGGCGCCCGCACCTGGGGGCACCTGACGGTGGCGGCCCTCCTCCTCAACGCGCTGCCGTTCTCCCTGTTCGCCTACGCGGAGCTGACCGTCCCCTCCACGCTGGCGGGCATCTGCAACGCGACCTCACCCCTGTGGGGCATGACCCTCTCCCTGGTCGCGCTCTCGGAGGACCGCCCGACGCGGGTGCGGGTCGCCGGTCTCGGTCTCGGCTTCCTCGGCGTGCTCACCGTGCTCGGCGCCTGGCAGGGCTTCAGCGGCCTGGACGCCTCGGGCACCGCGATGGCCCTGCTGGCCTCCCTCAGCTATCCGATCGGCTGGATCTACGTCCGCCGCACCCTGGCCGGCACCTCCTCGTCACACCTCTCCCTCACCGGCGCCCAACTCCTGCTGGCCACCGCCCAACTGGCCTTCGTCACGCCGCTGTTCACGTCCCTGCCGAGCAGCTTCCCGGTCCTGCCCCTGCTGGCGATCGTCGCGCTCGGCGCCCTCGGCACGGGGGTCGCCATGCTCGTCCAGTACGGCCTCGTGTCCGAGGTCGGCCCGACGACGGCCCAGATGGTCACCTACTTCATCCCGGTCATCGCCACGGCCGCCGGCGTCACGCTCCTCGGCGAGTCCCTGACGTGGTCGACCCCGGTCGGCGCGGCGATCGTCCTGGCGGGCGCGGCACTGACCCAGGCGAGGCCGCGCGACTGAGCCGCCGCGGACGACCTCACGCGTACCCCGTCCCCGCCCCCGGCCCGATCGCCGAGGCCACCGCGTCCGCCACCCTCCCGATCTCCTCCTCGGTGAGGGTGGAGACGGTGATCCGGATCCCCTGCGGGGCGCTCATCCGGAAGCGAGCGCCGGGCGCGACGGCCCAGCCCGCGTGCAACAGCCGGGCGACCGCGCCGGTCTCGTCCGGGACCCGGATCCACACGTTCATCCCGCTGACCCCGTGCGCCTCGACCCCGCGCCGCGCGAGGGCGCCGATCAGCGCGTCCCGCCGCCGCCCGTACGCCGCCGCCACGGCCGGAGCGTCCACCGCGTCACCGGACCACAGCCGCACGACGGCCCGCTGCACCACCCGGCTCACCCAGCCCGGCCCCAGCCGCTGGCGTCCCCGCACCCGGTCGACGGTGGCGGCGTCCCCGGTGAGCACCGCCAGCCGCAGGTCGGGGCCGTACGCCTTGGCGACCGACCGCACGAACGCCCAGCTACGGGTGACCTCGGCCAGCGGATGGAGGGGCTGGTCGACGATCCGGTAGCCGTGGTCGTCCTCGATGAGCAGGGTCTCCGGATGCTCCCTCAGCACGGACCGCAGGGCACGCGCGCGTGCGGCGCTCACGGCCGCGCCGGTCGGGTTCTGCGCCCGGTCGGTGACGATCAGGGCCCGCGCCCCGGCCGCCAGCGCCTGGCGTACGTCGTCGGGGAGCGGCCCTTCGTCGTCGACGCCGACCGGGACGACGCGCAGTCCGAGCGCCGGGACGAGGTCGAGCACACTGCCCCAGCCGGGGTCCTCGACGGCGACGGCGTCCCCGGACTTGAGGTGGACGGCCAGAACCCGCTCGATGGCGTCGAGAGACCCGGAGGTGACGGTGACCGGCCCGCCCGGCACCCCGTCGGCGTCCAGGTCGGCCCGCGCGATCCGCGCCAACTCGGGTTCCACGGCCGCCGATCCGTACAGCACGGGCTCGCGGTCGCCCTGCTCGGCGGCGGCCGCGAAGACCTGCGCCAGGCGCGGCAGCAAGGTCGTGTCGGGATTTCCGTCGGCGAGGTCGCGCACCCCTTCCGGCACGTCCACCCGGATGTACTCGCGCCCCGTAGTCGCCGGCCGGGGCCGCACACGGCTCCCCCGCCGCCCGGCGGTCTCGATGACCCCGCGCTCGCGCAGCGTGCGGTAGGCGGCCGCGACGGTGTTCGGGTTCACCCCCAGACGATCCGCCAACTCCCGCATGGGCGGCAGCAGTTGACCGGGCTCCAACTCGCCCTCCCCCACCGCCCGCTCGACGCTCGCCGCAATCTCCGCCGCACGCCGCCCCGTGATCATGTATTCTCCTAGCACAAAGCAGATTATGCACTAGCGCAATGGAGAACGCAATGACGGGGACCCCTCGGTCGACGACACCACAGCCGACGACTCCACCGCCCGCCGCCTACACCCCCACCGACCGCACCGTCCCCACCCGGGGCACACAGAAGGCCTCGTACGACAGGGAACTGGTGCACGCGATACTCGACGAGGGGTACGTCTGCCACCTCGGCTTCGTGCGCGACGGTGCCCCGGTGGTGCTGCCCACGCTGTACGGCCGGGTCGGCGAGACGCTCTACGTGCACGGTTCGACGGGCTCGCGTCCGCTGCGGATGACGGGCCAGGCCGACCCGGGCCTCCCGGTGTGCGTGACGGTGACGCACGTGGACGCGCTGATCCTGGCCCGCTCCGCCTTCCACCACTCGATCAACTACCGCTCGGTCGTGGTGCACGGCACCGCCCACCAGGTCACCGCCCCGGAGGAGCGCCGGATCGCCCTGGACGCCCTCGTCGACCATGTCGTGCCGGGCCGTTCGCAGGACTCCCGGCCCGCCAACGGCAAGGAGTTCGCGGCCACCGCCGTGATCCGCCTCGATCTGAACGAGGTCTCCGCCAAGACCCGCACCGGCGGCGTCAACGACGAGCCCGAAGACCTCGCCCTCGCGCACTGGGCCGGCGTCGTCCCCCTCCGCAAGGGCTACGAGACCCCGATCCCCGACCCCGACCTGGCACCGGGCACCGAACTCCCCGACTACCTCAAGACCCTGTGATGCCCGTCCGGCGGGCAGCCAGGGCGATCCGTCTGCCCGCCGGCCCACCGCGCCCGCACCTCAAGGGCCGCGGGGAACCGCACGAGCAACCACACCCGCCCCGCTGACCACGAGGCCCCAACGGGGCTTCCAGCGGGCCGGCCGGAGTCGCTCGTCCCCTCATCACAGCCTCATCGGCCTCATCAGCGACGCCCCACCGACAGCTCCGGTTCGACACCCTCCCCGCCGGACGCCACCAGCCGCGGCGAACTCCTCCCCGGCGCGGACCGCTGCGCGACGAACGCCCCGGCCAACACCACCGCCCCGCCCACGAGCTGCGGCGCCGACAGATGCTCCCCCAGCAGCACCCACGCGAGCACGGTCGCCACCACCGCCTCCAGGCACCCCACCACCCCCGCCACCTGCGGAGACAACCGCCGCACGGCCACCACGCCGGTGACATACGCGAGCACCGTGGCGATCAGCACGACCCACCCGAGCAGCAACCACGCCGGGACAGCCGTGCCGTCCATCCGCGCGACACCCCCGAGCACCGCCCCCTCCATCCCCCACGGCCGGGCCACCACCGTGAGCACCACCGCGCCCACCAGCAACCCGTAGGCGATGACCCCGAGGGGATCCGGCGCCTCCGCCCCCGCGTCGCTCCCCTGGTCGGACAGCACGAAGTACCCGGCCTGACAGCAGGCGGCCCCGAGCGCGAGCAGCAGCCCCAGCGGGTCGAAGCTCAGCCCCGACCAGATCTCGACGACACAGGCGAGGCCACCGACCGCGAGGACGACCCCGGCCGCCGCGGCCCGCGTCACCGGCCGCCGCTGCACGAACCGCACCCAGCCGAGGACGATGGCCGGGCCGAGGTACTCCACGAGGAGGGCGACGCCGACGGGGATGCGGGAGATCGACGCGAAGTAGAAGGCCTGCACACCGGCCACGGCGAACAGGCCGAACCCGACGAGCAGCGCGGGCCGCCGGCGCACCAGATCCCGGTGCCGCACGGCCAGCGGCAGCATCACCAGCGCGGCGCCCACCACGCGCAGCCACACCACATGCAGTGGGTCGAGCCCCGCCTCGATGAGCGGTTTGGCCGCGGTGCCCGATCCGCCGAACGCGACCGCCGACCCGAGCGCGAGCACCAGCCCGGCCCCGGGCCCGCGTTGTCCCTGACTCCCCTGAGACGTATGCACCGGCACATGATGACAGCCGACGACAGGAGCGTCACCCCCGATGACACCTGTCTCACCGACTGGACCCCGGGTGGGCGCGGATCAACGCTCCCCTTCTCCGCCCACCACGTACGCCTCGCCCCGGCCCTCGCCCGTCCTCGCGATCCGCCGCGCCACCGCCCCCACGTCGACGCCCATGGTGCCCAGCACTTCCACCGCCCTCGACCCCGCGGCCGCGACCAGCACCGCGAGCAGATCGACGCCGTGGGCCGACCACTCGCCCCGCCGCACGGCACGGTCGTACGCCTGCGTCATCGCCCGGGCCGCCACCGGCGACCAGCCGGGCGTGCCCGGCACCCCCGGGACGACACCGGCATCCTCGACACCGATCCGCCAGCGCAGTCCGTAGCCGATGCTGCGCTGCACCAGATAGCCGAGCAGCCGGGCGACCTGCGGGGCGTCGAACACGGCGCGGACCTCGGGGTCGGACTCCAGGAGCGCGTGCAGCAGATGAGCGGTGTCGATCTGCCGGTCCCCGTCACGGAGGGCCCGTCTGCGCGCACCGGTGACCACCGAGGCCAACTCATCCGTGAGCCTGCCCTCGGTCTCCACGTGGTCCGGACCATGGTCGACGGCCGACTGCCGGGGAATACGGGATCGCACGCCCTCCACCCCATCAGTTCCGCCACCCCCGGGTCATCCACGAAAGGAAGCATCTTCGCGTCCGACACAGGTTGCGCAGGGAGGGCCCTCGTCTCCTCCCTACGGATGAGATCCGATCGCTCCCGCCCCAGGGGCGCGCGCCGCCTCGCCCCGCGCCCCGCTCGCAACCGCATCGCACCGGCGCTCGTCCCTCACGGCATGGAGAGCGGGTGCTGGCTGGTGACCCTGCCGGCGATCGACGGCAGGCAGTGCGTGTACCGGGTGTACGCCCCCGAGAACGCGTTGCCCGCCGACCTGTTCCGGGAGGCCCGGCACTGCCACGACGAGAGCCGTCTCCCGCGCGCGTGGGACCTGTTCGACGCGGCGCTCATCCGCCAGGTGCGCCAGGTGCGCCAGGCACCCGGCTACCCGGGCCCACTCCTGACAGTTCATCAGTATTGAATGTTCCGAGCCGCACGGCTACGTTCCGCGACACCACCGTCCGAGACGAAGGGGTTGTCGCATGGCCGATGTCAGCGCGGAGGCACGCATCGAGGCGCCCGCCGAGCAGGTCTGGGCCCGGCTCGTCGACTGGTCCGCGTACGGCGAGTGGAACACGACCCACACCGCCTTCCCCAAGGGCGGCCCGGAGACCCTCGCGGTGGGCGGCACCTTCCAGGAGAACCTGAAGCTCATGGGCTTCCCGGCGGAGGTCGAGTGGACCATCGCCGAGCTGGAACCCGCGCGCACCCTGGCCATCCGCGGCAAGGGCCCCATGGCCGTGGACCTCGCCACCCGCTACACCCTCATCCCCGACGGTGACGCCACCACGGTCCGCATCGACGGCCGGTTCACCGGCGCGGCCGTCTCCCTGATGGCGGGCAAGCTCAAGGACTCCGCCACGGCCGCGCTCGGCGAGTCCCTGCGCAAGCTGGGCGGTCTCATCACCTGACCCCACACCCCCGCCCACCCCACGCGCGCGCCCCGCGCGCAGAAAGGCGCCCCGCGGACCTGTCCGCGGGGCGCCTTCTCTCACATGTCATCCACGCACTGCCGTCAGTCCTCGTCGGCGAGGATCAGGTACAGCTTCTTGCGGGCTTCGTTGATCACCGACAGCGCCTTGTCGCGCTGGTCCTTGTCGCCGGTCTTCCAGACCTGGCCGAACGCCTCCATCAGACCGAAGCCGGCCTGCCGGATCTCGCTCAGCGCCTCCCAGTCGACCCCGCGCCCGGCCTCCTCCCAGGGAGCCTCGGGCCCTTCTTCGGCCGCGGTGCGACCGGCCTCGGTGAGCGAGAACAGCTTCTTGCCGCCCTCGCTCGCGCTGGCGATCAGCCCCTCGTCCTCCAGCAGCTGGAGGGTGGGGTACACCGAGCCCGGACTGGGCTTCCACGCCCCGCCACTGCGCTCGGCGATCTCCTGGATCATCTCGTAGCCGTGCATGGGCCTGTCCTTGAGAAGGGCCAGGATCGACGCGCGTACGTCGCCCCGCCGCGCCCTCCCCCTGGGTCCGCCTCGGCCGCGCCCACCCCAGGGGCCCCCACCGAAGGGTCCGAACGGCCCGGGACCACCATGGCCCGGCCCGAAGGGCCCGAAGGCGGCGCGCGGCGCCTCGCCGTCACCTCGGCCGCGAGGGTGCTCCCCACCACGGCATCCATGTCCACGCTCGAATCCGAAGTCCTGTCCACGGGAACGCATCGCCATCACTCCATTCCATCGTTGATCTGTCGCGATGCCTCAACGATATATCGGGAACTGTCGCCTGGCAACCCCCGACTCGGCACGCCGTCGTGCTCTACTGCCGCACATGCCCTTGCTGCTGCTCGACCTCGACAACACCCTGATCGACCGCGACGCGGCCTTCCGTGACGCCGCGGCCGCCTTCCTCGCCGAGCACGGCCTGCCCGACGCCGACCTGGCGTGGGTGACGGCCGTCGACGCCGGCGGCTACACCCCGCGCCACGAGGTCGGCGCCGCCCTGACCGACCGCTACGAGAACGCGGTGCCGCCCGCCGCCGTCCGCGCCCTGCTCGACACCGGCGCCGCCGACCGCGTCGTCCTGGCACCCGCCACCCGCGAGGCATTGGAAAAAGCAAGGGCAGGCGGTTGGACCCCTGTGATCGTCACCAACGGCCGAACCGTCCAGCAGGAAGCGAAGATCCGCAACACCGGGCTCGACCGGCTCGTCCAGGGCTGGGTCGTGTCCGAAGCCGTCGGCCACAAGAAGCCCGAACCGGAGATCTTCCACGCCGCGGCCGCCACCGTCGGCCCCGCCCTGCCCAGCGCGTGCGTCATCGGCGACTCGCCGCACGCCGACATCGCCGGGGCGGAGGCACTCGGTCTGCGCAGCGTGTGGGTGGCGAACGGCCGGGCCTGGGCCCAGGACGCGTACCGGCCCACGTACATCGCAGCGGACGTCACCGCCGCGATCGACCACGTCATCGACACCCGGACCCCACCGGAATGACCGGGCCGGGGAATTGCAGTGCAGGACACCGCCGCTCCCCCGCACACCATCGCCGTCGACGCGCCCTCTAGGGTGCGGGAATGATCTCCGACACCTACCTCTCCGAACTGTTCTCGCTGGACGGCCGGGTCGCCGTGGTGACGGGCGGCAGCTCCGGCATCGGCAAGGCCATCGCCGGGGCCCTCGCCCGGGCGGGAGCGAGCGTGGTGATCGTCGCGCGCAAGGAGGCGGAGCTGACGGCCACGGTCGAGGAACTGACGGCGGACGGCTGCCGGGCGGCCTGGGTGAGCGGCGACCTGAGCACCCGTGCCGGTGTGCGCGCGGCGGCGGAGCAGACGGTCGAGGCGTTCGGCGAGCCCGACATCCTCGTCAACAGCGCCGGCATCAACCTGCGTCCGCCGCTGAGCGAGCTGGGCGAGGACGTGTGGGACACCACCATGGCCGTGAACCTGGACGCGCCCTTCCTGCTGGGCCAGCGTTTCGGGCCCGGCATGGCCGAGCGGGGCTACGGCCGCATCATCCACATCACCTCCCAGCAGGCCCACCGGGCGTTCGTCCGAAGCGGCGCGTACGGCGTCTCCAAGGGCGCCTTGGAGTCGCTGGCCCGCTCGCAGGCCGAGGAGTGGTCGCCCCACGGCGTCACCTGCAACACCCTGGTCCCCGGCTTCGTCCCGACCCCGCTCAACACGCGGCTGTCCTCCGACCCGGAGAAGGTGGCCGCGCTCGCCGCCCGCACCCTGGCCGGCCGCAACGGCCAGGCCGACGACTTCGCCGGAGCCGCCGTGTTCCTGGCCGGCCGCTCCGCCGGCTACATCACCGGGCAGGCGATCTTCGTCGACGGCGGCTTCTCCGTCCACTAGCCCGCCCTTCCCGCGCCATACGGGATGCCGGCCCCCGGGAATGGCCTGGATGGCCCCGAAAAACCGGTCCACCATCCCGGAATTGGACTTGGTCCGTGGCGTCACCGACCGCCTAGCGTCGTCCCATGCGCATTCGTATCGTCGACGCCTTCACCGACCGCCCCTTCTCCGGCAACCCCGCCGGAGTTCTCCTCCTCGACGCCTTCCCGGACGACGCCTGGCTGCAGAACGTGGCCAAGGAGGTCAACCACGCCGAGACCGCGTTCGCCCACCCCCTCCCCGAGGGCGGCGAGGCCGACTGGGCACTGCGCTGGTTCACGCCGGTCGCCGAGGTGGCACTGTGCGGCCACGCCACACTGGCCACCGCACACGTCCTGACCAGCACGAACACCCATGAAGGCCCGGTGCGGTTCGCCACGCGCAGCGGAGTGCTCATCGCCACGCCCCGGCCGGACGGCACCCTCACCCTGGACTTCCCGACCGCGCCCCTCACTCCGGTCCCCGTCCCGGACGGCGTCGCCGAGGCCCTGGGCGCCGAGCCGCTCAGCGCCTTCGACACCGGCCCGAACGTCGGCGACCTGCTGGTCGAGCTCGCGGACGAGAAGACGGTCCGGGGCCTCGCCCCCGACCTTCGGGCCCTCGGCCGCTACTCCGAGCGCGGCATGATCGCCACCGCCCGCGCCGCGGACCCCGCCGCCGGCCACGACTACGTCTCGCGCTGCTTCTTCCCCAACCTCGGCATCGACGAGGACCCGGTCACGGGCAGCGCCCACACCGCCCTCGCCCCCTACTGGTCCGAGCGCCTGGGCAGCCCGGAGCTCACCGGCCTCCAGGCCTCCCCCCGCTCGGGCCACGTCCGCACCGAACTCCGCGGCGATCGCACCCTGCTCTCCGGCCGCGCGGTCACGGTCATCGACGGCGACCTCCTCGCCTGACCGCACCACCCTCACCGCACGCCGTGACGTCACGGCCGTGACCGAACGGCCGTGACGGCGCGGCCCTGCCCGTACGGCCGTCTCTCACGGGGTGGGCAGCCAGCCCACCTTCCCCGCCAGCAGCGCGTACCCGACGAACGCCCCGATGTCGAGCAGCGAGTGGGCCACCACGAGCGGGCCCACTCGGCCCCATCGCCGGTAGAGATAGACGAACACCACGCCCATCACCATGTTGCCGACGAACCCGCCGATGCCCTGATAGAGGTGGTACGAGCCGCGCAGCACCGAGCTGGCCGCCAGCGCGCTCCCCGGTGACCAGCCCAGCTGCTGGAGCCGGCGCAGCAGGTACCCGACCACGATGACCTCTTCGAGGACCGCGTTCTGGATCGCGGAGAGGATCAGTACGGGGTACTTCCACCACACCTCGGGCAGCGCCTCCGGCACCACGGTGAGGTTGAAGCCGAGGCCGCGCGCCGCCAGATAGAAGGCGATCCCGGTGCTGCCGATCACCGCGGCGATCGCCGCGCCCCGGCCGAGGTCGGGCCACGGCTTCGTACGGTCGAACCCGAGGGTGCGCAGCCCCGCGCCCTCGCGCAGCAGGAAGTGCGCGACCAGGGCGACGGGCACCAGGGCGGTCGTGATCCCGAAGAGCTGCCACGCGAGGTCGAGCCAGGGCCGGCCCGGCGCGGCCGAGGCGTTCATGGTGGCCGCCTGGTCCTTCAGCCCGCCCGGCTTGGTGACCGATCCGATGAAGCTGATCAGCGCGGACACCCCGCTCGCGCCGAGCGAGATCCCGAGCACGAGCAGCGTCTCGTCCCTCAGAACCCGTCGGCCCGGCCGCTCCCACGGCACCGCGTCCTCCACCGACTCCGCCTGCCCCTGCACCCACGCCTCCAGTTGTCCGGCCCCGCCGAGGGTCCATCATCACCCGCGGCGGTCCGGAACATTCCGGCGGCTGCCTCGCAGACGGCCCCTCAGCCCAGCGGCACCGGCTCCGGCAGCCCCACCGGCCAGCTGTGGACCGGCTCCCCGGAGTGCATCAGCTCGCCGTAGCGCCGCGTCGTGGCGGCCAGCGCCGCATCCCGGCCAAGGCCCTTGGCTAGAGCCCGATGGAACGTTTCCACCTGCCAGGACGCCCCGTTGGCCCGGCGCCGGCAACGCTCCTCGATCACCCCGAGGTAGAAGTCCCGGTCGACCGGCTCGACACCCCACGCGTCCAGCCCCGCCTCGGCGAGCGGCAACAGCTCGTCCCGTACGAGGTTCACCGCGTCCACCGGTCCCACCCCGCCGTACCGCCCGCGCGGCCACTGCAACCGCGCCTCGATGCCGTGCCGGCACGCCTCGTCGAAGTTGGCGGCGGCCGCCTCGAACGGCAGCCGCGTCCAGACGGGCCGCGACTCCTCGGCGAGGGCGCGCACGACCCCGTAGTAGAAAGCCGCGTTGGCGATCACGTCCGTGATGGTCGGCCCGGCGGGCAGTACCCGGTTCTCGACGCGCAGGTGCGGGACCCCGTCGGCGATGCCGTAGACAGGCCGGTTCCAACGGTAGATCGTGCCGTTGTGCAGGGTGAGTTCGGCGAGTGAGGGAACACCGCCCGCGTCGAGGACGCCCATCGGATCCTCGTCGTCGCAGATCGGCAGCAGCGCCGGGAAGAACCGCAGGTTCTCCTCGAAGAGGTCGTACGCCGAAGAGATCCAGCGCTCCCCGAACCAGGTGCGCGGCCGTACCCCCTGGGCCTGGAGTTCGGGCGGCCGGGTGTCGGTGGACTGCTGGAACAGCGGCGGCCGCGACTCGCGCCACAGCTCGTGCCCGAACAGGAAGGGCGAGTTGGCGCCGATGGCGACCTGTGCGGCGGCGACCGCCTGGGCGGCGTTCCACACGTCGGCGAACCGGCCCGGGGTGACCTGGAGGTGCAACTGCACGGAGGTGCAGGCGGCTTCGGGCGCGATGGACTTCGAGGTGCAGACGAGCCGCTCCACCCCGTCGATGTCCAGGGTGAAATCCTCACCTCGGGCGGCGACGATCTGATCGTTCAGCAGGGTGTAGCGATCGCCGGCGGAGAGGTTCGAGGAGACCAGGTCGTCACGGCCCAGTGTGGGCAGAATGCCGATCATCACGATTCCCGCGCCCACCTCGATCGCCTTGCGGTCGGCATACGCGAGGGAGGTGCGCAGCTCCTCGGAAAGCTGGTCGAATACCCGCCCGCCCAACCGGTGTGGAGCTATGTTGACTTCCAGATTGAACATGGCGAGTTCTGTTTGGAAATCTCGGCTCGCAATCCGCTCAAGTACTTGCGCATTCATCATTCTCGGCAGACCGTCGCCGTCGACGAGGTTCAGCTCGATCTCCACCCCCATGAGGTTCTTGGGGCGGTCGAACCGCTTCTCCTCCAGCAGTCGCGCCAGCCCCGCCAGGCACTGCCGAAGCTTGTCGCGGTACTGCTGACGATCGGAGAGGCCGAACGGCCCCGCCACGACCTTCTCTCCCATCTAGGTGTCCCTCCTTGGATGGGTGGGCAGGCCGACGAACCGGCCACTGCTGTCCCGGGTCCACGGATGATGATGCCCCCGTAGAGCCACTGATAACGTCCCGAGCGCGACCTGCGCACGCTAGGCTGAACCCGGTTGCCTCCGACCTTATTCACTCGGCGTGCTTCTGGCACATTCAGCGGGCAAGAATGAGCACGCGCTTTCCGCCTGTTGCGCTTTCGTGAAAAGCGCCGACGGGAACCGGCCGTCCGCTACGCGACGGTAATCCGAGGTCACCGACGTACTCCCACGGGAAAACGGGGTTCCACCCATGTTCCGGCGACCGGATATCGCCTTGCTCTTCATATCCGGAACGGCTAGACGAAACATCGTGTGAACACGTGTCGTATAAACTCCGCAAACGAGGCTGAGAGCCGGCACTCGCGGTCCTCGGTCCTGCCGTCAGGCCACACGCGGCGGACCCTACCCACGCACCGGACCCCGGGCACCCGTCTCTCCGATCCCCGAGAGCTGACAGCGCCGTCCGCCCCCGCCCTCGCGCCACCGTGCCTGTCGAATTGAGAGGCGACCCACCATGCCGCTGCATGTACCCCCGGCTCCCGCGCCCGCCCTGCGCACCGTCCTCACGGCACTCGGTTCCCCCACCGCCGTCCACGAGGCGCGAACCCCCTCCCTGAAGAACGCACAGGGCCCCGCCACACCCGAACTCCCGCTGCCCCTCCACGTACTCGACCGGATCACCCCGGAGGGCACGGGCACGGCCCGGCTCACCGGATGGCGGTTCCTGATCCGCTGCGGCGACCGCGCCGTGGCCGCCGCCGAGACCCGGCTGACCCCGGACGGCTGGGCGTTCTCGCACTTCTTCGAGGGCCCGTACATCGCCTCCACCGAACGCGCCCTGCGCCAGGCCGAGGTCATGCAGCAGCCCTACCAGCCACGCCTGCTGTCGGTGCCCGAGCTGTACATGCTCACGCTCTGGCTGCACGCCGACCCCACCGCCGACGGCGCCACCGGCCACCCGGCACCCTCCGACCTACTGGTCCCGCTGGCGCCCGCACCACCCGGCATCGCGGCCCACCGCCCCCACCGGGTCGCCGATCTCCTCCCGGTACTGACCATCCGGCTGACGCCCGCTCCACTCCTGGGATCGCCCGCCTGAAACCAGGGCCGCCTCGCCCTTCGTACCGCTTGCGCCCCGCCGCCGATATCCCGGTGACGGGGCGCTTGTATGCCCCTACCGAGAATTGCCGCTCTTTCGGGCGTCAATACGCTCGTACGAGCTATTCACAGGCCTTCCCGCCATCGGACTAGCCCCATCCGACCACTGCGAACCACCCGAAGGGGCAGTGCGGTTCGGATGAACCGTCCGCGCGGGCGATGCGTCATCAACCTGTGAAGAAGCCGTGCTGCGAAATGCCTGCGGATTGACGCCCGTGGGGCAACACTGGGACCGGACCGATTTATCAACGGGGGGCGGCCATGAACGGGGCTTCAAGCCGCGGGACAGACAAAACAGCCATCTCAGACCACACGACAAACCGAGAGATCCCAACAATCATGTGCCAGCACCAGCCACTGTGCCCGACAGCCGAATCCGCCGACCGGGAAGGCGCCCGACTCATGGCGCACCACCCGGAGCAGGGATGGAGCCTGCTCTGCAACGGCGTTCTGCTCTTCGAGGACACCGGTGAGCTCCTGCCGGACGGCCAGATCATCGCCCCACACCGCCCCATGGGCACCGACACGGTGATGACAGCCGCCTGAGAGCGCACTCACGTGCGCGCAGGGCGAGCGTCCCCGCACAGGACGTCCGCCCGAACAGACGAGGGGCCGGCCGGAGAAGCACTCTCCGAACCGGCCCCGACGCGTATCCGCGCCCGACTACTCTTCGTAGGCGTCCAGCGGCGGGCAGGAACAGACCAGGTTCCGGTCGCCGAAGGCCTGGTCGATCCGGCGCACCGGCGGCCAGTACTTGTCGGCGGGCGAGACCCCGGCCGGGAAGACCGCCTCCTCACGCGTGTAGGCGTGCTCCCACTCCCCGCCGAGCGCGGCGGCGGTGTGCGGCGCGTTGCGCAGCGGGTTGTCGTCCGCCGGCCACTCGCCCGAGCCGACCTTCTCGATCTCCGCGCGGATCGCGATCATCGCCTCGCAGAACCGGTCCAGCTCGCCGAGGTCCTCCGACTCGGTCGGCTCGATCATCAGCGTCCCGGCCACCGGGAACGACATCGTCGGCGCGTGGAAGCCGTAGTCGATCAGCCTCTTGGCGATGTCGTCGACGCTCACCCCGGTCGACTTGGCCAGCGGCCGCAGGTCGATGATGCACTCGTGCGCCACGAGCCCGCCCGGGCCCGTGTACAGCACCGGGTAGTGCGGCTCCAGCCGCTTGGCGATGTAGTTGGCGCTGAGCACCGCCACCTGTGTGGCCCGCTTGAGCCCCTCACCGCCCATGAGCCGGACGTACGCCCACGAGATCGGCAGGATGCCCGCCGAACCCCAGGGAGCGGCGGAGATCGGGCCCACACCCGTCTCAGGACCGGCAGCGGGCTGCAGCGGATGGTTCGGCAGGTACGGCGCGAGGTGCTCGCGCACCGCCACCGGCCCGACGCCCGGCCCGCCGCCGCCGTGCGGGATGCAGAACGTCTTGTGCAGGTTCAGGTGCGAGACGTCACCGCCGAAGTGGCCCGGCTTGGCGAGACCCACCAGCGCGTTGAGGTTGGCGCCGTCGACGTACACCTGGCCGCCCGCGTCATGCACCTGGGCGCAGATCTCGGCCACGTGCTCCTCGAACACCCCGTGCGTCGAGGGGTACGTGATCATCAGCACGGACAGCTCGTCGCGGTACTGCTCGATCTTGGCCCGCAGATCCTCGACGTCGATCTCGCCGTCCTCGGCGGTCTTCACGACGACGACCTTCATCCCGGCCATGACGGCGCTCGCCGCGTTGGTGCCGTGCGCCGAGGACGGGATGAGACACACGGTCCGCTGCTCGTCGCCACGGGCCCGGTGGTACCCGCGTACGGCCAGCAGCCCGGCCAGCTCACCCTGCGAACCCGCGTTCGGCTGCAGGGACACCTTGTCGTACCCGGTGGCCTCCGCCAGCCGCTCCTCCAGCTCACGGATGAGCGTGAGGTACCCCTGCGCCTGCCCGGCGGGCGCGAACGGGTGCAGCTGCCCGAACTCCGGCCACGTCACCGGCTCCATCTCGGTGGTCGCGTTGAGCTTCATCGTGCAGGAGCCCAGCGGGATCATCCCCCGGTCCAGCGCGTAGTCCCGGTCGGCGAGCCGGCGCAGGTAGCGCAGCATCGCGGTCTCGGAGCGGTACTCGTGGAACACCGGGTGCGTGAGGTAGTCGTCCGCCCGCAGCAGCGCCTCGGGCAGCGTGTCCGCCGCGGCGTCGTCGAGGGCCTCGACGTCCCCCTCCACCCCGAACGCGGTCCATACGGCCCCCAGCTGCGCCCGCGTCGTCGTCTCGTCGCAGGAGATCGACACCAGGTCGGCGTCCACGAGGTGCAGGTTCACGCCATGTTCCCGCGCGGCGGCCACGACCTCACCGGCCCGCCCCGGCACCCGCACGGTGAGCGTGTCGAAGTACGCGCCGTGCACGACCTCGATCCCTCCGGCCGTGAGCCCCGCGGCGAGCACGGTGGCGTACCGGTGCGTACGCCGGGCGATGGTCCGCAGCCCCTCCGGCCCGTGGTACACGGCGTACATGCCGGCCATCACGGCGAGCAGCACCTGAGCCGTGCAGATATTGCTGGTCGCCTTCTCCCGACGGATGTGCTGCTCACGCGTCTGCAGGGCGAGCCGGTACGCCTTGTGTCCGTCCGCGTCCACGGAGACGCCCACGAGCCGCCCGGGCAGACTGCGCGCGAACTTCTCCCGTACGGCCATGTAGCCCGCGTGCGGCCCGCCGAAGCCCATCGGCACACCGAACCGCTGCGTCGTCCCCACCGCGATGTCGGCGCCGAGCTCACCCGGGGAGACCAGCAGCGTGAGGGCGAGCAGGTCGGCGGCGACGGTGACGAGCGCGCCGAGCTCGTGCGCCTGCTCGATGACCGGCTTCAGATCCCGTACGACACCGGAGGCACCCGGGTACTGCAACAGCACCCCGTTGATCTCCCGCGCGGCGATGTCGGCCGGAATCCCCTCACCGAGGTCGGCGACGACGACCTCGACACCGGTCGGCTCGGCACGGGTCTCGATCACGGCGATCGTCTGCGGCAGCACGTCCGCGTCGACGAGGAAGAGGCCCTTCTTGTTCTTCCCCATACGCCGGGACAGCGCCACGGCCTCGGCGGCGGCGGTGCCCTCGTCGAGCAAGGAGGCGCCGGAGGTGGGCAGCCCGGTCAGATCGGCGACCATGGTCTGGAAATTGAGAAGGGCCTCGAGCCGCCCCTGGGAGATCTCCGGCTGATACGGCGTGTAGGCGGTGTACCAGGCCGGGTTCTCCATGACATTCCGCAGAATGACGGGCGGCGTGAACGTCCCGTAGTACCCGAGCCCGATCATCGATCCGAGCACCTGGTTGCGGTCCGCCAGCGAACGCAGCTCGGCGAGTACCTCGGCCTCGGTGCGCGCGCCCGGCAGATCCAGCGCCTCGGCGTTCTTGATCACGTCCGGGACCGCGGCGGCCGTCAGCTCGTCGAGCGAGCCGTATCCGACGTGCGCGAGCATCTTGGCCCGGGCTTCGACGTCCGGTCCGATATGGCGCCGCTCGAAGGGGATTCCCTGTTCGAGCTCGGAGAGCGGGATGCGATGGGCGGTCATTACGGAGGCCTCCTGGTCTGACACGACCTTCGAGGGGCACCACGGCACGGGTGCCCGTACGGCCTCCCCCTCTGTCATCTCAACCTGAGAGCTTCACCGGTCCAGGTGCGGACCGGCTTTCACCGTCGGTGAGAGCGGAAGCCGTGACACCCGCCCTGCTTTCCAGAGTGACCTCGTCCATGCGGTACGTGAGCCTGAGAGATTCCGGGGAGGAGTTGCTCCTTCGGCGCCTCCGGATGGTTTCCGGAGGACTCTCCCGCACGGGGTCAGCAGCCGGTGCCAGCGTATCAGCGCGGTCCACGCACGAGTCTTCGAGTGGCCACCTTCCCCAATGTGCCTTTTCGTAGGGGTGAGGATGATTCGCGACTCCTCTGCGACCTCTTGGAGGGCCCGTGCAGACCGACATCGATCCGCGCAACCTGATCGGCCGCAAGGCGTTCGACCGCAAGGGCAGCAAGATCGGCACCGTGGACGAGGTCTACCTCGACGACGCCACCGGCATCCCCGAGTGGGCGGCGATACGCATGGGCTTCTTCGGTCGCGACGCCTTCGTACCCCTGGAGCCGAGCGAACTGATCGAAGGCACCCTCCGCGTCCCCTTCGACCGCGCCCTCATCAAGGACGCCCCCGACTTCGGCGTCGGCCGCCACCTCTCCCCCGAACAAGAACTCCAGCTCTACCACCACTACGGCCTCGACCTGGCCCCACCCCCGCCCATGGACCACGACTTCGGCAACGTGACGGGCCAGGAAGAACCCTGAGCAAGACCCTCATCCCAACCCCCACACGTCTCCCGAGCCCGCTCCCCCTCACCCCGCTCCCCCCACCCCCGCGGCCTCTGCTCCACGCGCACCCCTGCGGCCGCAGAGACTCCCGGCACTCGACCACGCGGCCGCTGACGCTTCTCGCCCCCACCTCGCCCCGCCTCTGACGCACCTCACCCCCACCCCGCGTCTCCCACGCCACTGTCCTCACCCGACGCGGCCCCTCGTGCGGCCCCCTCGGACCCGCGCAAACCCGCGCACTTTCTCGTGTCGGCCCCCTCGCTCCAGCCGCAACGACGCCCCACCCCGACAACGCGGACCGGCAGCCCCACCAGCCTCAGCCCCGCACCCCACCCGGCACCAACGGCAAGGGCTCCGCCGCCTCCAGCGCCGGATCATCGGTCCTGAAGGTCCGTACCCGCCCCGGCCCCACGTCGTCCGGTGTCTCGAACCGCACGGTCACCCGCCCCAGCCCACTCCCCTGCACCCACCCATGCCCGTACTCGGCATGCCGCACGTCGTGCCCGGCCCTCCAGAGCCGCTCCCCGCCCCCACGCTCCTCCACGGCGGACACCTCCGCGGCGGAACCGGCCTCCTCCTCCACCAGGTCCGGCTCCCCGGCCGCCTGCGCGAACAAGTCCTCCTGCGTGTAGTCGGCGAGCCCGCTCACTCCCACCCCCAGCAACCGCACCCCACCCGTCGTGTCCACGGCCTCCAGCAACCGCCCCGCGGCCTCCCGCACCACCGCGGGGTCGTCCGTGGGCCCACGCAACGTCTCGGATCGGGTCAACGTCGAAAAGTCGTACCGTCGCACCTTCAACACGATCGTCCGCCCCGACAGCCCGGCCTCCCGCAGCCTCCGCACACACCGGTCCGCGAGCCGCTGCACCTCCATCCGAACCCGCACCCGGTCGTGGATGTCCACGTCGTACGTGTCCTCCACCGACACCGACTTCGTGTCCCGCTCGGCCACGACCGCCCGGTCGTCCCGCGCCAGCGCCATCGCGTACAGCCCATGCCCATGGGCCTTCCCCAGCAGCCGTACGACCTCGTCCTCCCCCGCCTCCGCGATCTCCTCGACCGTGGTGATGCCGGCCCGCCGCAGATGGTCCCCGGTCGCCGGCCCCACGCCCGGCAGGATCCGCACGGACATCGGCCCCAACAACGCCCGCTCGGTCCCGGGCTCGATCAGCACCAGCCCGTCCGGCTTGGCCTGCTCGGAGGCGATCTTCGCGAGCATCTTGGAGGCCGCGAGCCCCACGGACCCCGTGAGCGCCGTCACCGCCCGTATGTCCGCACGCAGCCGCTCCCCCACCAGCCGCGCCGACTCCGCGTCCCGGGCCGCGCCCCCGGCCTCCAGGTCCACGAACGCCTCGTCCAGGCTCAACGGCTCCACCAGTGGCGACAGATCACGCAACAACCCCATGACCTGATCGCTGATCGCCCGGTAGAACGTGAAGCGCGGCGTCAGATACGCGGCGTTCGGCGCGAGCCGGCGCGCCTGCGCCATCGGCATCGCCGAGTGCACCCCGAAGACCCGCGCCTCGTACGAGGCGGTCGCGACCACCCCACGCGGCCCCAGCCCACCCACGACCACGGCCTTCCCCCGCAGACTCGGCTTGGACGCCTGCTCCGCCGAGGCGTAGAAGGCATCCATGTCGAGATGCAGGATCGTGGGCGCGGTTCTCACATCTCCGATGCTGCCCTACGCCACTGACAACCCCCCGTACGACGAGCGGCGGGGCCGGTCAGACCGCCCGGTTCCGCCGCCGCGCGAGCTCGTCCGCCGGATTCTGGCCCACGAGCGTCTCCCCCGTGTCGACCCGCTCCCCGTGCAGCTGCGAGAGAGCGCTTTCCACATCACGCCAGACCACCCCTACGGCGATCCCGAAGACCCCCTGGCCGCCCTGGAGCAGGGCGTGGACCTCGTCGGGCGAGGTGCACTCGTAGACCGTCGCCCCGTCACTCATCAGCGTCATCCGCTCCAGATCGCTGAAGCCCCGCTCCCGGAGGTGCTGGACCGCGGTGCGGATGTTCTGCAGCGAGACCCCCGTGTCGAGGAACCGTTTCACGATCTTCAGGACGACGACGTCCCGGAAGCTGTAGAGGCGCTGCGTGCCCGAGCCCTGAGCGGACCGCACACTCGGCTCCACGAGACCGGTGCGAGCCCAGTAGTCGAGCTGCCGGTAGGTGATGCCGGCGGCCGCACACGCGGTGGGACCGCGGTAGCCGACGCTCTCGTGCGGCTCGGACTCCGCATCCGCGCTGTCCTGCACGGCCGTGGGCCGCTGCGGGACGTGACCGGCCGCGCTGCCGTGAAGCGGGTACGGGCCACTGTCCCCCAGCATGCGTCCGGGGACACCCCCAGCCGTACCGTCGCCGCTGCTTCTCACGCCGACCTCCGTCCTTGACCTGCCTTATCGACGGTAGGCAGCCACCAGGGGTGCGTCAACGACCACCGCATTCGCCACGCCGAGTGATAATCACCTTGAGAGTGGTTTCCCGTGCCCTCCCGTGGGGAAAGGCTAGCCGAATGCGCTCCGGCCGAGCTGCCTGACAGCGCACTGACCCTGGGCATGTGCCGACCTCCGGAGAGTCACGCCGCCCACGTCTCCGCCCGTCGTTCGCGCGGCGACCTCCCGCAGGCGGCACCCGTGGCCCGTCTCATCCGCCGCGAGAGTCCGCCGACGGCGCGGCAACCGGCGGCGTCAAGGCCCCACAGTCCCGTACGACACGGCCCGCCCGGCCTCACTGACTGTTCGTTCCGAAGTCCTCGGGCGAGATCTGGTCGAGGAACTCGCGGAACTTCTCGACCTCGTCCTCCTGCTCGTCCGGGATCGCGATGCCCGCGTCGTCGAGCACCCCGTCACTGCCGAAGATCGGCGTCCCGGTACGCAGCGCCAGCGCTATGGCGTCGGAGGGCCGGGCACTCACCTCGACCCCACTGGCGAACACCAGCTCCGCGTAGAAGACGCCCTCACGCAGGTCGGTGATGCGCACTTCCGTGAGCTCCTGGCCGACGGCCTCCAGCACGTCCTTGAACAGGTCGTGGGTCAGCGGTCGCGCGGGGGCCATGCCCTGTTGGGCGAAAGCGATCGCCGTCGCCTCCCCCGGCCCGATCCAGATGGGGAGGTAACGGTCGCCTCCCACTTCGCGCAGGAGCACGATCGGTTGGTTGGAGGGCATTTCGACCCGGACACCTACGACATCGAGCTCGTTCACACAGCAACCCTAGGCCGTGCCCGGGATGTTTGGGTAGTCGGGCACAGATCGGCCGACCGATCCGCCCAAGGCGAACACCACGCCTCAGCGGAGCCGTACCCCCAGCGCGCTCTGCACGAGCGCGGCGTGCAGCTTGACAGTGAGCCCCGCCAGCTCCCTCGCACGGTCCTCCGCATGCGCCCTGGTCTGCGGATTACGGTGGAGCCTCAGCGGCGCCACAACCTGGTCGACGAGCCCCGCCTCTCGGTCCGCGGCGGCCCGCATCACCCTCAGATGCCGGGGCTCGATACCGAACCGCCCCAGTTCCACCACAAGCGTGGCGACAGTGAGGACCTCGGCGTCGTACGAGCCGTCCGGCAGCGGGGCCACCAGCCCGTACGACTCCCACTCGGCCAGCTGCTCCTCGTCGATCCCGGCTCCCGCGACGAGCTCGCCGCGCCCGATCCGGGCGGCCGTCGGCTCCTCGGGCTCCCCGAAGAGCTCGCTCAGGCGCTCCCCGTCACCGATGTCGCGCTGGCGCCCCACGGACGGCAGCCGTACGTCCTCACCGCGCTCCAGGGCCTCCAGATACTCACGGATCACCTTGAGCGGCAGATAGTGGTCCCGCTGCATCCTGAGGACGTGTCCGAGCCGCTCGACGTCCTCGGCGCTGAACTTGCGATACCCCGAGGGGGTCCGCTGCGGCTCGATGAGCCCCTCCGACTCCAGGAAACGGATCTTGGAGATCGTCACTTCGGGGAACTCGTCGCGCAGCGCGTTCAGCACCGTGCCGATGCTCATCAGGCCACTGTCCGCGGCGGTGGTGCCGTGGTCGGCACCACCGCTCGTTGTTCGAAGCATGGACCTTCCCTGGGGTCCCCCCGGACACCGTCCGGGGGAGGGTCAGTAGCCCCGCTGGCTCGCGTAGAAGACCAGCCGGTACTTGCCGATCTGCACCTCGTCACCGTTGTGCAGGGCGACCTGGTCGATCCGCTCACGGTTGACGTACGTACCGTTCAGGCTGCCGACGTCGGCGACCGTGAACGAGCCGTCCTGACCCCGGCGGAACTCCACGTGGCGACGCGACACGGTCACGTCGTCCAGGAAGATGTCGCTCTGCGGGTGACGGCCCGCCGTGGTCAGATCGCCGTCCAGCAGGAAGCGGCTGCCCGCGTTCGGACCGCGGCGCACGACCAGCAGCGCCGAGCCGAGCGGCAGCGCGTCGACGGCGGCCTGGGCCTCGGGGGAGAGCGCCGGCAGCTGGGTCTGGCCGGTGACCTCGGAGTCATAGGCCTCGAGGCCGGAGATGGAGATCGTGGAAGTCGTCTCGGACGGACGCTCGGCGGCCGCGCCGGCCCGCAGCGGTGCGCCGCAGTTCGAGCAGAAGCGGCTGTTCTCCGCGTTGCGGTTACCGCACCTCGTACACACCAGGGCCGACATCGACGGATCCTCCTGCCGCGGCTGCCCCGCCGGGGCATTGGACGCATACGGGTCTGAAGCAAACCCTCCACCCGTACCTGAGGCTGACGGTTCCCCGAAACCTATGCGGCCCGACTGGGCAGGGTCAACAGACGGCGCGCCCTGACCTCCGGAAATGTCACCTCCCGGACCAGTGACCTGGTCCCGGAACAGCGGACGCTCACCGTCCTGCCCCTCCGCTTCCGAAGGCTGCACGCGATGGCGGGAGGTCGCGTTGTCGCTGCCCTCTCGCGCGCTCTTGCCGAACAACTTCGCAAACAACTTCACGGGCGATTCCCCTTGACCGAAACAGACCCGCCCGTGGGGCAGGACGAACCCTGACTGAACACACCGGCCGAGCCGGACAACCTCACAACGTCCGTATCCACCAGACAGTTTCCACCACGCACCACCCATTCGGTGCGCCGACCCCCCGCAACCTCATGCCCTGGCCGGACGGGCCCCATGCACCCGCGGTTCACTGGGAGGACGACCGAGCGTAGTCAGGCCGCTTCGCCGCCCGCAAGGCGTCCACGACGATCTTGTCCGCCCGCTGCACGGTCACGGTGGCCTGCTCCTTCTCCAGTGTCTGCACCACGCCTCCGGGGATGTTCAGTGCGGGCTCGAGGTCCTGCGGGTTGCCGATGACCTTGAAACGAAAGGGCTGGGTGATCTTGTTCCCGTCGACCCTGATTCCGTCACCGGAATCGGTCAGGTAAGTGCTGGCCACGACCCGTACGCCGTTCACCTGGATCGCCTCCGCGCCGGCCGCGCGCAGCTCCTGGATCGCGTCGAGCAGCATGTCCGCCTCGACCGTCCCCTTCGTGTCGTCGATCGTCAGTGTGATGCCGGGTCCCTGCGCCGCCACCGTGCCCGCCAGAATGCCGAGTTGCCGTTCCTTCTCGACCGTCTGCTTGCGCGCCTCCTCGGCCTGGTCCGAGCTGTTCTCCAACTCGGTGCGCTGATCCTCGAGACCCTGCTTCTCCTCCTCCAGACGCTGAGTACGGTCATCCAGTTCATCGAGGATGCGTACGAGATCTTCCTGACGTGCTCCGCGCAGCGCGCTGTCGTCGTTGTTGGAGGCCACCTGGATGGCCAGCCCGAAGCCGAGGCCGAACAGCAGGAGGGCCACGATGAGTTGGGCGCGGGTGAAGCGCGGCGGCCACATCCCCTGAGCCAGCCGCTGCCGCCCGGTCAGCTTGCCCTTCTCCTCCTGGGGGGCCTCTCCGGGCCTCTCGGCGGCTGTGGGGGGCACTTCCTGGGGGAGTTCCCGGCGCAGCCGGGTCGTCGGTGTGTCGTCCTCTCCCCCGCTCGGAGTCGGCTTCGGCCTCGGCGTCTCGTCCCGGTCGCTCATCGGCCTCACGCCCGGAAGACGTGCCGGCGGATCGCCGCGGCGTTGGAGAAGATACGGATACCGAGGACGACCACGACGCCCGTGGACAGCTGGGCGCCGACGCCCAACTTGTCGCCGAGGAAGACGATGAGGGCGGCCACGACCACGTTGGACAGGAACGACACCACGAAGACCTTGTCGTCGAAGATGCCGTCCAGCATCGAGCGCAGACCACCGAAGACGGCGTCCAGTGCCGCCACCACGGCGATGGGGAGGTACGGCTCGACCACCACCGGTACCTCGGGCCGGACCAACAGGCCGGCCACGACTCCGAGGACGAGGCCCAGTACGGCGATCACGATGTGCCCTTCTCTGTGCTCGGTTGTGCTGTTCGTACGATCACGCTCGGCGCGGCCGGCACCTTGATGTCGTCCTCGACGGAGATGCCCGTCCGGATGCCGAAGTTCTCATGGAGGGCGTGCAGATACAGCCCGTCGGGGCTGTTCTGGAACCTGGTGCTCAACCGCTGCCCGTCTCCCACCGCGAGGACCGTGTAGGGCGGGGCCAGTGGCTTGTTGTCGACCAGTATCGCGTCGCCGGCGGCCCTGATCGCCGACAGTGCGGTGAGCCGCTGTCCGTTGATCGAGATGGCCTCGGCACCCGACGCCCACAGCCCGTTGACGACCCTCTGCATGTCCCGGTCGCGCACCCGGCCGGTGTCCGAGAACCCGGACGTCTCGCGGGGATCACCGTCACCGCCCTGGCTGGCGCCCTTGGAGTCGTTCACCACGAGCCGGACCCCGGGGCCGTGCACCTCGACGGCGCCCGACAGGATGCCCACCAGGTCGTTCCCGTCGCCGCCGTCGTCCTTGAGCGCCTTGCGCTGCCGCGCGCTCACGTCGTCGCGGAGCTCGTCCACGGAGTCCTCGAGGCTGTCCGCGGCGGCGGTCTCCTCCTGGATGCGGTCGATCAGCTCCTCGCGCTCCTTGGCGACCACGGGAGCGCTTATCCGCGTCTGCGCGGCACCCACCGTCACCACCAGGGCGGCGAGCACCAGACCGACCGCGAGCCCCAGCTTGGCCCGCACCGTCTTCGGCAGGCCCTCGGTGCCCGCGGCCTTCTTGCGGGCGGCTGCCTCGGCGTATCCGTCGTCGAGGCTGTGGTCCATGACGTTGGTGAGCAGCGACATGGAGGCATCCGGACGCGACGGGCGCGTGGGTGTGCTCCGAACGGGGGGCTGCTGCGGCATGCCGCACATCGTCGCACGTCGCGACCACTACCTCCGAATGGCCCCACCGGCGTGCCGGACAGGCCCCGTTGGGGGCACTTGTCCGGCACGCGCGCGTGCGAGGCGGTTCAGCGGCCGGCGCTGTCCACGACCGTCGACCACTCGTCGAGCAGAGCCTGCGCGGAGGCGTCGTCGGGCCCTTCGGCCCACAGATGCGTGACGGCCTCGGCCGGGTCCGGCAGGACCATCACCCACCGACCGTCCGTCTCCACGACCCGCACACCGTCGGTCGTGTCGACGAAGCGGTCCCCGGCCGCTTCCACGACCCGTCGCATCACCAGGCCCTTGACGGCCCACGGTGTCGCGAGATCCCGCTTCAGGACGTGCGCCCGGGGAATCCGGGCGTCGATCTGGCTGAGCGTGAGCTGCGTGCGCGCCACCAGTCCGATGAGCCGCACGAAGGCCGCCGCGCCGTCGAAGACGCTGCTGAACTCCGGCACGATGAAGCCACCGCGTCCGTCACCGCCGAAGATGGTCGTCTCCTCGCCGCCGACCCGCGTGAGGTCGTCAGGCGAGGTGGTCGTCCACTCGACCTGAGTGCCGTGGTACGCCGCGACCTGCTCACCGATCCTCGTGGTGGTCACCGGCAGCGCCACCCGCCCGCTCCGCCGTTCCGCGGCCACCAGGTCCAGCATGACCAGCAGGGCCCGGTCGTCCTCGACGATCCGCCCCTTCTCGTCGACGAGCGAGAGCCGTTCACCGACCGGGTCGAACCGCACGCCGAACGCGGCCCGCGAGGACGCCACGATCTCGCCCAGCCGCACCAGCCCCGACCGCCGCATGTCGCCCGTCTCCGTCGGCCTCGACTCGTCGAGACCGGGGTTGATCGTCAGCGAGTCGACACCCAGCTTGCCGAGCAGACTCGGAAGCACGAGTCCGGCGCTGCCGTTGGAGGCGTCCACGACGACCTTGAGCCCCGACTCGGCGATCCCGGTCGTGTCGACGTTCCGCAGCAACGACCCGGTGTACGAGTCGAACACGCTGGCCGGGAAATACAGGTCCCCGATCTCTCCCGGGAACGCACGCCGGTACTCCTGCCGCGCGAACACCCGGTCCAGCTTTCGCTGGCTGGCCTGCGACAGATCGGCGCCCTGCCCGTCGAAGAACATGATGTCGACGGAGTCCGGAACCCCCGGCGTCGTCCGAATCATGATCCCGCCGGCACTGCCCCGCGCGGTCTGCTGCCGCGCGACGGGCAGCGGTACGTTCTCCAGATCCCGTACGTCGATGGCGCTGGCCTGCAGCGCCGAGATGACCGCCCGCTTCAGCGCACGGGCGCCTCGGGAGTGGTCACGGGCAGTGGTGACCGTGGAGCCCTTCTTGAGCGTCGTGGCGTACGCTCCGGCGATTCTCACGGCCAGCTCGGGGGTGATCTCCACGTTCAGGATGCCGGAGACTCCACGGGCGCCGAACAGATGCGCCTGTCCCCGGGACTCCCAGATCACCGAGGTGTTGACGAAGGCGCCGGCCTCGATCGTCTTGAAGGGATAGACGCGTACGTTCCCCTGGATGATCGATTCTTCGCCGACGAGGCACTCGTCGCCGATGACCGCGCCGTCCTCGATCCGCGCGGCCCGCATGATGTCGGTGTTCTTGCCGACCACACATCCGCGGAGATTGCTGTGCTGCCCGATGTAGACGTTGTCGTGGACTACGGCCTTGTGCAGAAAGGCCCCGCTCTTCACGACGACATTCGAGCCCACGACGGTGTGTTCACGGATCTCGGCGCCGGCTTCGACCTTGGCGTAGTCCCCGATGTACAGCGGCCCGCGCAGCACGGCGTCGGGGTGCACTTCGGCGCCTTCGGCGATCCACACACCCGGCGAGAGCTCGAACCCGTCGAGCTCGACGTCGACCTTGCCCTCGAGGACGTCGGCCTGGGCCTTCACATAGCTCTCGTGCGTACCGACGTCCTCCCAGTAGCCCTCGGCGACATAGCCGTAGACCGGCTTGCCCTCCTTCATGAGCTGCGGGAAGACATCGCCGGACCAGTCGACGGGAACATCGGCCTCGACGTAGTCGAAGACCTCGGGCTCCATCACATAGATGCCCGTGTTGACGGTGTCCGAGAAGACCTGACCCCAGGTCGGCTTCTCCAGGAACCGCTCGACCTTGCCTTCCTCGTCCACGATGGTGATACCGAATTCCAGCGGATTCGGCACCCGTGTCAGACAGACGGTGACCAGCGCACCCTTTTCCTTGTGGAAATTGATGAGCTCGGTGAGGTCGAAGTCGGTAAGGGCATCGCCGGAGATGACGAGGAACGCATCGTCCTTCAGCGCTTCCTCGGCGTTCTTGACGCTCCCGGCGGTACCGAGTGGCTTCTCCTCATTGGCATAGGTGAGCTCCATGCCGAGCTCCTCGCCGTCACCGAAGTAGTTCTTGACGAGTGACGCCAGGAACTGGACAGTAACGACGGTCTCGTTGAGCCCATGCCTTTTGAGCAGCCTCAGTACGTGCTCCATGATCGGGCGGTTCGCCACGGGCAGGAGCGGCTTGGGCATGCTCGAGGTCATGGGGCGAAGGCGTGTGCCTTCACCTCCGGCCATCACGACGGCCTTCATGTCGGAAGCGTCCTCCTTGAAGAGACACGGTCTAGCCGACTTCACCCGTCCAGATTGTCCCGCATATGTCCGACGCGGGCCATCGAGCCTCTACGGCCGTTCAATCGGGCGGGCTCAATCGGCCATGGCGTCCGCACTGACGAGTCGGCGGACCTGAACCACGTAGAGGATTCCTGCCCACCAGTACAGCGTTGTACCCCATCCGGCGAACGCCCATCCGAAAATAGCAGCGAGTGACGAGATCCATCCACTTCCGTCACTGAGCAGCAGCAACGGGAAGGCGTACATCAAGTTGAAGGTAGCCGCCTTCCCGAGGAAGTTCACCTGCGGCGGCGGATAGCCGTGCCGCCTGAGGATGCCCACCATCACCAGCAGGACCAGTTCCCGCAAGAGCAGTACAGCGGTCAACCACAATGGCAGAATCTCGCGCCAGGTGAGTCCCACCAGAGTTGACAGAATGTACAACCTGTCAGCTGCGGGATCGAGAAGCCGGCCAAGACTGCTGATCTGGTTCCAGCGCCGCGCCAGCATGCCGTCCAGATAGTCGCTGACGCCGCTGAGAGCGATCACCAGGAAGGCCCAGCCGTCGACCTTGGGGCCGCCGAACTCGGGCCAGAGAACCAACCACAGGAAGACGGGCACGCCAACGAGCCGCGCCATGCTGAGAATGTTCGGGATGGTGAGGACCCGGTCCGTCTGGACCCGGGTCTCCTGTACCTCCACCCGGGGGCCTCCTGTGGGAAATGAGCCAACGATGCCCCCTGACCCTACCTCAACGCAAAAAAGCTCTGGCTCTTGGGCAGTGTGCCCAAGAGCCAGAGCTCTAAAAGGAGTTCGGCGGCGTCCTACTCTCCCACAGGGTCCCCCCTGCAGTACCATCGGCGCTGTAAGGCTTAGCTTCCGGGTTCGGAATGTAACCGGGCGTTTCCCTCACGCTATGACCACCGAAACACTATGAAACACTCAACCGCACCATCCCCCGTGACCAAACAAGGGAATGGGGTTGTTCGTGGTTTCAGAACCAACACAGTGGACGCGAGCAACTGAGGACAAGCCCTCGGCCTATTAGTACCAGTCAACTCCACCCGTTACCGGGCTTCCATATCTGGCCTATCAACCCAGTCGTCTACTGGGAGCCTTACCCCATCAAGTGGGTGGGAATACTCATCTCGAAGCAGGCTTCCCGCTTAGATGCTTTCAGCGGTTATCCCTCCCGAACGTAGCCAACCAGCCATGCCCTTGGCAGAACAACTGGCACACCAGAGGTTCGTCCGTCCCGGTCCTCTCGTACTAGGGACAGCCCTTCTCAATATTCCTGCGCGCGCAGCGGATAGGGACCGAACTGTCTCACGACGTTCTAAACCCAGCTCGCGTACCGCTTTAATGGGCGAACAGCCCAACCCTTGGGACCGACTCCAGCCCCAGGATGCGACGAGCCGACATCGAGGTGCCAAACCATCCCGTCGATATGGACTCTTGGGGAAGATCAGCCTGTTATCCCCGGGGTACCTTTTATCCGTTGAGCGACGGCGCTTCCACAAGCCACCGCCGGATCACTAGTCCCGACTTTCGTCCCTGCTCGACCCGTCGGTCTCACAGTCAAGCTCCCTTGTGCACTTACACTCAACACCTGATTGCCAACCAGGCTGAGGGAACCTTTGGGCGCCTCCGTTACCCTTTGGGAGGCAACCGCCCCAGTTAAACTACCCATCAGACACTGTCCCTGATCCGGATCACGGACCCAGGTTAGACATCCAGCACGACCAGACTGGTATTTCAACGACGACTCCCCCTGAACTGGCGTCCAGAGTTCACAGTCTCCCAGCTATCCTACACAAGCCGAACCGAACACCAATATCAAACTGTAGTAAAGGTCCCGGGGTCTTTCCGTCCTGCTGCGCGAAACGAGCATCTTTACTCGTAGTGCAATTTCACCGGGCCTATGGTTGAGACAGTCGAGAAGTCGTTACGCCATTCGTGCAGGTCGGAACTTACCCGACAAGGAATTTCGCTACCTTAGGATGGTTATAGTTACCACCGCCGTTTACTGGCGCTTAAGTTCTCAGCTTCGCCACCCCGAAGAGTGACTAACCGGTCCCCTTAACGTTCCAGCACCGGGCAGGCGTCAGTCCGTATACATCGCCTTACGGCTTCGCACGGACCTGTGTTTTTAGTAAACAGTCGCTTCTCGCTGGTCTCTGCGGCCACCCCCAGCTCGAGGAGCACGTCCTCTCACCAGTGATGGCCCCCCTTCTCCCGAAGTTACGGGGGCATTTTGCCGAGTTCCTTAACCATAGTTCACCCGAACGCCTCGGTATTCTCTACCAGACCACCTGAGTCGGTTTAGGGTACGGGCCGCCATGAAACTCGCTAGAGGCTTTTCTCGACAGCATAGGATCATCCACTTCACCACAATCGGCTCGGCATCAGGTCTCAGACTATTGCCAGGCGGATTTACCTACCTGACGTCCTACACCCTTACCCCGGGACAACCACCGCCCGGGATGGACTACCTTCCTGCGTCACCCCATCACTCACCTACTGCAAGTCTGGTCCGTCGGCTCCACCACTTCCCTTTCCCCGAAGGGTCCGGGACGGCTTCACGGACTTAGCATCGCCTGGTTCAATGTTTGACGCTTCACAGCGGGTACCGGAATATCAACCGGTTATCCATCGACTACGCCTGTCGGCCTCGCCTTAGGTCCCGACTTACCCTGGGCAGATCAGCTTGACCCAGGAACCCTTGGTCAATCGGCGCACACGTTTCTCACGTGTGTATCGCTACTCATGCCTGCATTCTCACTCGTGAACCGTCCACAACTCGCTTCCGCGGCTGCTTCACCCGGCACACGACGCTCCCCTACCCATCCCAGCCCCCGTTGGGGGTATGTGCTGGAATGACACGACTTCGGCGGTACGCTTGAGCCCCGCTACATTGTCGGCGCGGAATCACTAGACCAGTGAGCTATTACGCACTCTTTCAAGGGTGGCTGCTTCTAAGCCAACCTCCTGGTTGTCTGTGCGACTCCACATCCTTTCCCACTTAGCGTACGCTTAGGGGCCTTAGTCGATGCTCTGGGCTGTTTCCCTCTCGACCATGGAGCTTATCCCCCACAGTCTCACTGCCGCGCTCTCACTTACCGGCATTCGGAGTTTGGCTAAGGTCAGTAACCCGGTAGGGCCCATCGCCTATCCAGTGCTCTACCTCCGGCAAGAAACACACGACGCTGCACCTAAATGCATTTCGGGGAGAACCAGCTATCACGGAGTTTGATTGGCCTTTCACCCCTAACCACAGGTCATCCCCCAGGTTTTCAACCCTGGTGGGTTCGGTCCTCCACGAAGTCTTACCTCCGCTTCAACCTGCCCATGGCTAGATCACTCCGCTTCGGGTCTTGAGCGTGCTACTAAAGTCGCCCTGTTCGGACTCGCTTTCGCTACGGCTACCCCACCCGGGTTAACCTCGCAACACACCGCAAACTCGCAGGCTCATTCTTCAAAAGGCACGCAGTCACGACGCACCGAGCAAAGCTCGATGCGCGACGCTCCCACGGCTTGTAGGCACACGGTTTCAGGTACTATTTCACTCCGCTCCCGCGGTACTTTTCACCATTCCCTCACGGTACTATCCGCTATCGGTCACCAGGGAATATTTAGGCTTAGCGGGTGGTCCCGCCAGATTCACACGGGATTTCTCGGGCCCCGTGCTACTTGGGTGTCTCTCAAACGAGCCGTACAGATTTCAGCTACGGGGGTCTTACCCTCTACGCCGGACCTTTCGCATGTCCTTCGCCTACCCATACGGTTTCTGACTCGCCGACCAGCCGGCAGACTGATCAAGAGAGATCCCACAACCCCGTATACGCAACCCCTGCCGGGTCTCACACGCATACGGTTTGGCCTCATCCGGTTTCGCTCGCCACTACTCCCGGAATCACGGTTGTTTTCTCTTCCTGCGGGTACTGAGATGTTTCACTTCCCCGCGTTCCCTCCACTTGCCCTATGTGTTCAGGCAAGGGTGACAGCCCATGACGACTGCCGGGTTTCCCCATTCGGACACCCCCGGATCAAAGCCTGGTTGACGACTCCCCGGGGCCTATCGTGGCCTCCCACGTCCTTCATCGGTTCCTGGTGCCAAGGCATCCACCGTGCGCCCTTAAAAACTTGGCCACAGATGCTCGCGTCCACTGTGCAGTTCTCAAACAACGACCAACCACCCGTCACAACCCGCTCACACGGATTTTTACCGGGGTCGGCACTGAAGGCAGCCATACGGCCATACCCTCAGACACCCAACAGCGTGCCCGACCCGATCGACGTCCGGAGATCATGCTTTCCACGCCCTTGCGGACAGTACTCACAGCCTCCGACCCGTGAACCGGTCGAATAATCAACGTTCCACCCTTGAGCTGACCACCGCAGAACATTTGCCTGCGTAGTGGCTCTGGATCTCTTGCGAGACCTAGATGCTCCTTAGAAAGGAGGTGATCCAGCCGCACCTTCCGGTACGGCTACCTTGTTACGACTTCGTCCCAATCGCCAGTCCCACCTTCGACAGCTCCCTCCCACAAGGGGTTGGGCCACCGGCTTCGGGTGTTACCGACTTTCGTGACGTGACGGGCGGTGTGTACAAGGCCCGGGAACGTATTCACCGCAGCAATGCTGATCTGCGATTACTAGCAACTCCGACTTCATGGGGTCGAGTTGCAGACCCCAATCCGAACTGAGACAGGCTTTTTGAGATTCGCTCCGCCTCACGGCTTCGCAGCTCATTGTACCTGCCATTGTAGCACGTGTGCAGCCCAAGACATAAGGGGCATGATGACTTGACGTCGTCCCCACCTTCCTCCGAGTTGACCCCGGCAGTCTCCTGTGAGTCCCCATCACCCCGAAGGGCATGCTGGCAACACAGAACAAGGGTTGCGCTCGTTGCGGGACTTAACCCAACATCTCACGACACGAGCTGACGACAGCCATGCACCACCTGTACACCGACCACAAGGGGGCGACCATCTCTGGCCGTTTCCGGTGTATGTCAAGCCTTGGTAAGGTTCTTCGCGTTGCGTCGAATTAAGCCACATGCTCCGCTGCTTGTGCGGGCCCCCGTCAATTCCTTTGAGTTTTAGCCTTGCGGCCGTACTCCCCAGGCGGGGAACTTAATGCGTTAGCTGCGGCACCGACGACGTGGAATGTCGCCAACACCTAGTTCCCACCGTTTACGGCGTGGACTACCAGGGTATCTAATCCTGTTCGCTCCCCACGCTTTCGCTCCTCAGCGTCAGTAATGGCCCAGAGATCCGCCTTCGCCACCGGTGTTCCTCCTGATATCTGCGCATTTCACCGCTACACCAGGAATTCCGATCTCCCCTACCACACTCTAGTCTGCCCGTATCGAATGCAGACCCGGGGTTAAGCCCCGGGCTTTCACATCCGACGCGACAGACCGCCTACGAGCTCTTTACGCCCAATAATTCCGGACAACGCTCGCGCCCTACGTATTACCGCGGCTGCTGGCACGTAGTTAGCCGGCGCTTCTTCTGCAGGTACCGTCACTTTCGCTTCTTCCCTGCTGAAAGAGGTTTACAACCCGAAGGCCGTCATCCCTCACGCGGCGTCGCTGCATCAGGCTTTCGCCCATTGTGCAATATTCCCCACTGCTGCCTCCCGTAGGAGTCTGGGCCGTGTCTCAGTCCCAGTGTGGCCGGTCGCCCTCTCAGGCCGGCTACCCGTCGTCGCCTTGGTGAGCCGTTACCTCACCAACAAGCTGATAGGCCGCGGGCTCATCCTTCACCGCCGGAGCTTTCCACACTCATCGGATGCCCGAGAGTGTTGTATCCGGTATTAGACCCCGTTTCCAGGGCTTGTCCCAGAGTGAAGGGCAGATTGCCCACGTGTTACTCACCCGTTCGCCACTAATCCCCACCGAAGTGGTTCATCGTTCGACTTGCATGTGTTAAGCACGCCGCCAGCGTTCGTCCTGAGCCAGGATCAAACTCTCCGTGAATGTTTTCCCGACTGTGCTTAATGAAAAGCGCGGGTCTACACCACGAGAGCGGAACCACCGGAGGAATGATCCGATGGTTCACAGCGTCCTCGCTGTGTTTTACTTCAAAGGAACCTCGCCCCAACCGGAAACCGGCCGGGAACGGGGTATCAACATATCTGGCGTTGATTTTTGGCACGCTGTTGAGTTCTCAAGGAACGGACGCTTCCTTTGTACTCACCCAAGTAATTCCCTGGGCTTTCCTCCGGGCGCTTCCCTTCGGTGTTTCAAACTCTATCAGTGTTTTTCCGGCCCCCTGACCACCATCCTGCAGACATGCAGAAGACGATCCCGGGATAGGATCTGAACGATCTGAACGAGTTCGATGCTGCCGGGGTCGGACACAAAGTGCCGCTCGCCCCGAAGCAGGTGTACGACTCTACATCGGGCCGCGGAGCCCGTGCAAATCGCTTGGAGGGGTGGTCTAGACCTCTAATGCGGAGCTATGGTGCGGAACGGGTACTTCATCTGACCTACCCTGCTGCTCAGCACGCCGTCCCGGGACAAGCGGGGACGGTGTCCTCATAGATCTCCACCTGGGAGGCTTCCCATGACCACCGTGACGTCCCCTCTTGCAGGACGCGCCATCGGACTGGCCGCCGTACCGGACCCGGTCTTCTCGGGAGCGATGGTCGGCCCCGGCACCGCGATCGACCCCGTGCGTGAGGCGGGGGAGGCTGTCGCCCCCGTGGACGGAGTCATCGTCTCCCTGCACCCGCACGCGTTCGTCGTGGTCGACGGTGAGGGGCACGGTGTGCTGACGCACCTCGGTATCGACACCGTGCAGCTCAATGGTGAGGGCTTCGAGCTGCTCGTCAACAAGGGCGACACCGTGCAGCGCGGGCAGGCCGTGGTGCGCTGGAACCCCGCCGCAGTCGAGGCCGCGGGCAAGTCCCCGGTCTGCCCCGTCGTGGCCCTGGAGGCCACGGCCGACTCCCTCTCCGAACTCCGCGAGGACGGCGATGTGAAGGCCGGCGACACGCTCTTCGGCTGGCAGTGATCAGGGCCGTACCGGATCGCAAGTTCCACAACCACCGCGGCGGCGGGGCCCGCCGCACTATCGGAGACAGGTGAGATGGAGACAACGCTGCGAGGCGTCGGTGTGAGCCACGGTGTGGCGATCGGCGAGGTTCGGCATATGGGAACAGCGGTACTGGAGCCGCCCGCCAAGCAGATCCCGGCGGAGGACGCGGGGCGCGAACAGGGACGTGCCCGTAAGGCCGTGGACGCGGTGGCCGCCGATCTGATCGCGCGCGGCAACCTGGCCGGGGGCGAAGCCCAGGCCGTACTGGAGGCCCAGGCCCTGATGGCCCAGGACCCCGAGCTGATGGCGGATGTGGAACGCCGTGTCGCCGTGGGGAGCACGGCGGAGCGCGCTGTCTACGACGCCTTCGCCGCGTACCGGGCGCTGCTGGCGGGGGCCGGCGAGTACCTCGCGGGGCGCGTGGCCGACCTCGACGACGTGCGGAATCGTATCGTCGCCCGGCTTCTCGGGGTTCCCATGCCCGGTGTGCCGGACAGCGACGAGCCGTACGTCCTCATCGCGCGTGACCTGGCGCCCGCCGACACCGCACTGCTCGACCCGACGCTCGTCCTCGGTTTCGTCACCGAGGAGGGTGGGCCGACCAGTCACAGCGCGATTCTGGCGCGGGCGCTCGGGGTGCCGGCCGTGGTGGCGCTGCCGGGAGCCGGGGAGCTCGCCGAGGGCACGGTGATCGCCGTGGACGGCAGCACCGGTGAGATCTTCGTGAACCCGAGCGCGGAGAAGAAGGCCGAGCTGGAGGCCGCCGCGGCGGCGCGGAAGGCCGCGCTGTCGGCATCGAGCGGGCCGGGGGCGACCTCCGACGGGCACAAGGTTCCGCTGCTGGCCAATGTCGGTGGTCCCGCAGACGTACCGGCGGCCGTGGAGGCCGGCGCCGAGGGTGTCGGGCTGTTCCGTACCGAGTTCCTCTTCCTGGACGACAGCAAGACGGCGCCGTCCGAGGGGAAGCAGGTCGAGGCGTACCGGAAGGTGCTGGAGGCCTTCCCCGAGGGGCGTGTGGTCGTGCGGGTGCTCGACGCCGGCGCCGACAAGCCGCTGGAGTTCCTGACCCCGGCCGATGAGCCGAACCCGGCGCTGGGTGTGCGCGGGCTGCGCACGCTGCTCGACCACCCCGAGGTGCTGCGCACGCAGCTGACGGCGCTCGCGAAGGCCGCCGAGGGTTTGCCGGTCTACCTCGAGGTCATGGCGCCGATGGTCGCGGACCGCACGGACGCCAAGGCGTTCGCCGACGCCTGTCGTGAGGCGGGGCTGCGGGCCAAGTTCGGTGCCATGGTGGAGATTCCGTCGGCGGCGTTGCGGGCGCGTTCGATCCTGCGGGAGGTCGAGTTCCTCTCGTTGGGGACCAACGACCTCGCGCAGTACACGTTCGCGGCCGACCGGCAGGTGGGTGCGGTGTCCCGGCTGCAGGATCCGTGGCAGCCCGCGCTGCTCGACCTGGTCGCGCTGTCCGCCGAGGCGGCGAAGGCCGAGGGCAAGAGCTGTGGTGTCTGCGGTGAGGCGGCGTCGGATCCGCTGCTCGCGTGTGTGCTGACCGGGCTGGGTGTCACCTCCCTTTCCATGGGTGCGGCGTCGATTCCGTATGTGCGGGCGACCTTGGCGAAGTACACGCTGGCGCAGTGCGAGCGTGCCGCGGCCGCCGCGCGTGCGGCGGACACGGCCGAGGAGGCTCGTAGCGCGGCGCAGGCGGTGCTGTCGGGCGAGTAGGGCCCACAGCGATCGGGCTGGTGTCGAGGGGCGCTCCACCTGTGGGTGGGGCGCCCCTCGCCCGTTCAGTGGGTGTGCCGTCCGTCCGGGGTCGGGCCTCCCCTGCCGAGGTCGTCCCCGAGGTCGGGTGGGGTGCAGTAGTCGACGCCGGACTCCGGGGAGACGAGGTCTCCGGATTCCATGTCGGTGCAGTAGGCGTCGAAGACCTCTCCCGCGGTGAGGGGTTCGAGGCCTTCGCCGCGCAGGCGCCAGCCGTAGACGCGGTCGGTCGTGTCGGGGGTGGTGGTGCGCATGACGAGTCCGCCGGGGCTTCGGGTGGCGATGCCGAGGGCCAGGACCGTGGCGAACTCCAGGACCTCCGACTCGTCGAGCCGGGTGGTTCCTTCGTCGTCCTGGTCGGCGTGCAGGACTGCGGCCAGTGCTTGGGGCTTGGCGGAGACGCTGCACACGAGGTGGCGTTCGCCGGGGGCCGCGGTGTCGAGGACGCGCCCGAGCAACTGCATGGCGCGGGCGAAGGCGGCGCGTCCGATGTCCTCGCCGCAGGAGGCGCAGTCGCCGACCTGGGCGAGGAGGGTGGTCGCGTACTCCCAGGTGGCGAGGCGGACGGCTTCGTCGATCAGTTCGGGGACGAGCTCGGTGAGGGGCTGTCCTTCGTACGGGAGGACCGCGCCGGTGGTGGCCAGTTCCGCGATGAAGCGGGTGCGGCTGGACGGGGTGTCCGGTTCGAGGCCGGTGTCGGCGCAGAACTCGGCGTACTCCTCCGGGTCGAAGAGGGCGACCGTCGTGTGGTTGCCCTGCGCGGCGAGGGTCCTGAGCAGGGCTTCCACCTGTCGGAGATAGGTCGTGTGGTCGTCGAAGGTGAAGCTGCGGTAGCGCCGCATCGCGGTGAAGTCGTGTTCGTCGGCCAGCAGGCCGATGGTGCCCGCGATCTCGCGGCGCAGGACGCGTCGCATGCTCTGGTGGCTGGTGTGTGCCATGTCTTTCCCCCTGTGCGAGCAGTCGATCAATGCTCACTCACAGTAATCGGGGGCACTGACAACGCGGTCGCCCGAGGGGTCAGGCTCGTTTGCGGGCCAGGTCCTCGTAGAAGCGCAGAAGGTCGAGGTTGTCGATGGAGCCGGGGTTGACCGCCTTTTCCAGGGGGGTGCCCTGGAGGAGTCGTTTGACGGGGACCTCGATGCGTTTGCCGGTGAGGGTGTGCGGGACTCCGGGGACCTCGATGACCTCGTCGGGGATGTGCCGCGGAGAGAGCTGTTCGCGGATGGTCCGCTTGATGCGGTCGAGGAGGGCCTCGTCGAGGGCTGCTCCCGGGGCGAGTTGGACGAAGAGGGGCATCCAGTAGCCGCCGTCGGGCTGTTCGATGCCGATGACGAGGGATTCCTTGATCTCGGGGAGGCGTTCGACGGCTTCGTAGATGTCGGCCGAGCCCATGCGGACACCCTGGCGGTTGAGGGTGGAGTCGGAGCGGCCGTGGATCACGACGGAGCCTCGGGAGGTGAGGGTGATCCAGTCGCCGTGGCGCCAGACGCCGGGGTAGGTGTCGAAGTAGCTGTCGTGGTAGCGGGTGCCGTCGGGGTCGTTCCAGAAGTGGATCGGCATGGACGGCATGGGGTTGGTGACGACGAGTTCGCCGACCTCGTCGACGAGGGGTTGGCCGCTGGGGTCCCAGGACTGGAGGTCGGTGCCGAGGCCGGGGGCCTGGAGTTCGCCGATGTGGACCGGGAGCGTGGGGACGGCTCCCGCGAAGCAGGAGCACACGTCGGTGCCGCCGCTGACGGAGGCGATCCAGAGGTCCTCGCGGACCTCGTCGTGGAGCCAGCGGAAGCCGTCAGGTGGAAGCGGGGAGCCCGTGGTGCCGACGCACTGGACGCGGGAGAGGTCGTAGTCGCGGCCCGGGTGGACGCCGGCCTTGCGGCAGGCCATGACGTAGGCGGCGGAGGTGCCGAAGAGGGTGGCGCCGGTGCGCTCGGCCACGCGCCACTGGGCGCCGGTGTCGGGGTAGCCGGGGCTGCCGTCGTACAGGACGACCGTGGTGCCGGTGAGGAGGCCGGAGACCAGGAAGTTCCACATCATCCAGCCGGTGGAGGTGTACCAGAAGAAGCGGTCGTCGGGGCCGAGGTCGCAGTGGAGGCCGAGCTGTTTGAGGTGTTCGACCAGGATGCCGCCCTGGGACTGGACGATGGCCTTCGGAAGGCCGGTGGTGCCGGAGGAGTAGAGCACCCACAACGGGTGGTCGAACGGGACCTGTTCGAAGGTCGGCGTGGCGTCCGCGGAGGTCAGCGCGGACCACTCCAGGGCGCCTTCGGGGGCTTCGGTGCCGAGGACGGGGATGTGGACGACGGCGCGCAGCGTGGGCAGTTCACGGCGGAGTTCGGCGACGATGTCGCGGCGGTCGTGTTCCTTGCCGCCGTAGCGGTAGCCGTCGACGGTGAACAGGACGACGGGTTCGACCTGTTGGAAGCGGTCGAGGACGCTGCGGGCGCCGAAGTCCGGGGCACAGGAGGTCCAGACGCCGCCCACGGCGGCCGTGGCGAGGAGGGCGACGACGGCCTGGGGGATGTTCGGGAGGTAGCCGCTGACGCGGTCTCCGGGGCGTACGCCGAGGGCGCGCAGTTCGGCGGCGAGCGAGCCGACCTGGCGGCGGAGCTCCGACCAGGTCACCGGGCGCTGTTCGTGGGTCTCGTCGACGTGGAGCAGGGCCGGTTCGTCGGCGCGGGTGTCGGCCGCGCGGAGGGCGTGTTCGGCGTAGTTGAGGGTGGCTCCCGGGAACCACTCGGCGCCGGGCATCGCGCGATCGCCGAGCACGCGCGCGTAGGGGGTGGAGAACCGTACGTCGAACCATTCGGTGACGGCCTTCCAGAACGTCTCGAGTTCGTCGACGGACCAGCGGTGCAGGGCCGGGTATCCGCCGTCGGCGGGGGCTCCGTGGTGCTCGGCCGCCCAGGACTGGAACGCGGTGATCCGCGCCCGGGCGACGCGTTCCGCGTCGGGCTGCCAGAGCGGCGAGGGGTTCGCTGAGGTCATGGGGCGGCTCCCGGGACTGTGCGCGTGGTGTGCGACGGACGCGCACGGGCAGGGGTGTGCGCGTGACGCGGCTGACACGGACGATGCCATGTGATCGACTTCCGCACCAGGGTGAGCCTCGGATGGACCGCGACGTGAAGTGTGCCGCCACCACGGGTGAACGGAAGTTGAACGGCTCACACGAATGGGCCGGTCGATGGCAGGGTGAGCGGCATGAACGGTCGTGACCTGGTGCGTTCGGTGAAGGCGATCGGTTCGGCGGGGGCGGCTCAGGGGCTGCGCACCGTACGGGCCGCATGGCGCAGGAGGCGTGCCGACGCCCTCGGGTTGCCGCCGCGGGGCGCCGAGCGGGCCCGGGTGCCCGGTCCGGTGGTGGATGTGGAGCCGGCCCCCGGCGGCGGGATCGTCCGGTTCGGCCGGTCCGCGCTGCGGGTCACCGTCGATGTGAACGGGGCGGTCTTCTGGGGCTGGGACGGGGCCGGGCCGGAGCCGTCGTACGCGCTCGCGGGCCGGTGCCCGGAGCCGGATCCGCGGGCCGTTCTGGAGCCGGACAAGGACGGTGGCTGGCGGGTCGTGGCGGAGCGGGTGACGGTCGTCGTGTCTCGGCACGGCGCCGTCGAGGTGCGTACGCCCGGTGGAGTGACCCTGCGGCGTGATCTGCCGCCCCGGTGGTGGGAGCCGGTCGGTGGGGGCGAGGCGCGGTGGGTGCAGCGTTCGGAGGTGGCGGCCGACGCGCGGTTCTTCGGTCTGGGCGGCCGGGCGGCCGGGCCCCGGCTCCGGGGCGGGACGTACCGGCTGTGGAACACGGACCCCGGTCATACGTTCGCGCCCGGCGACGATCCGCTGTACATCACGATGCCGGTGCAGATGGTGGTGGCCGACGCGGCCACGCATCTGGTGTTCCACGACACCACGTGGGACGGCACGGTCACGCTGCGCGAGGGCGAGGAGGGTGCCGGGTCGGGGCACGACCGGGCCGGGACGTCGGAGCTGCGGATGGACGGGGGGCCGCTGCGCTGTTGGGTGATAGTGGGCACCCCCGCGCGCGTGCTGCATGCCTGGGCCGCTCTCACGGGGGCTCCGGCGCTGCCGCCCGCGTGGGCGTTGGGGCATCATCACGCGCGGTGGGGTTTCGGGAGTGAGCGGGAGGTGCGACGGATCGTCGCGGGCTATCGGGAGCGCGGTCTGCCGCTCGACGCGGTTCATCTGGACATCGATCACTACGACGCCCATCGGGTGTTCACGGTCGACGCGGAGAACTTCCCGAAGCTGCCGGTTCTCGCGGAGGACTTGCGGCGCGACGGGATACGGCTGGTGTCCATCGTCGACGCGGCGGTCGAGGCGCGGCCGGGCAACGCGGTGTACGACAGCGGGACGGCCGAGGACGCGTTCGTGCGGGATGCCGCCGGGCAGGTCGTGGAGGGGCTCGTGTGGCCCGGGGAGTCGGTCTTTCCGGACTTCACGCACGCGCGTACGCGCGCGTGGTGGGGCGGTCTCTACGAGGAGCGTCTGGCGCAGGGTTTCGCCGGGTTCTGGCACGACATGAACGAGCCGACATCGTTCACGGCGTTCGGTGAGAACACGCTGCCCCGGTCGGTCCGGCACGACCTGGAGGGCCGGGGCGGTGATCATCGCGAGGCGCACAACGTGTACGCGCTGTGCATGGCCCGCGCCGGGTACGAGGGCCTGCGTCAGCTGGTGCCCCAGGAGCGGCCGTTCGTCTTCTCGCGCTCCGGGTGGGCCGGCATGCAGCGGTACGGAGGGACGTGGTCCGGGGACGTGGCGACGGGCTGGCCCGGGCTGCGGGCGTCGCTCTCGCTGGTGCTGGGGCTCGGATTGTGCGGGGTGCCGTACTCGGGGCCGGACGTGGGCGGGTTCGACGGCAGCCCGTCACCGGAGCTGTATCTGCGGTGGTTCCAGCTGGGCGCGTATCTGCCGCTGTTCCGTACGCACGCCAGTCTGCGGGCGGGGCGTCGGGAGCCGTGGGAGTTCGGGGACGAGGTCCTCGAGCACGCGCGCGTGGCCCTCGTCGAGCGGCGGCGGCTGTTGCCGTACTTCATGACGCTGGCCCATCTGGCGCGTCGCACCGGGGCGCCCTATGTGCGCCCGCTGTGGTGGGGTGCGCCCGAGGACCGGGCGCTGCGCGACTGCGAGGACGCGTTCCTGCTGGGTGACTGTCTGCTGGTGGCGCCGGTGCTGGACCCGGGCGCGGACCGGCGTGCGGTGCAGCTGCCGCGGGGGCGCTGGTACGACACGGTGACCGGACGGGCGTACGAAGGGCCGGGGCAGGTGCTGCTGGAGGCGCCCCTGTCGCGTGTCCCGGTACTCGCGCGCGCGGGTGCCGTGTTGCCGGTCCGGGGCGCCGACGGCGGCCTGGAGCTGGAGGTGTGGGCACCCGCGCACGGGCGGACGGGGGGTGGGCTCGTGGTGCCGGACGCGGGCGACGGCTGGGACGAGCCGGAGGTGGAGCGGTACACGGTGCGTCGGGAGGGGCCGCGTGTGGTCGTGGAGCTGGACGGGGAGGGGGGGCCGGTCGAGCCTCCGTATCCCGTGCGGGTACGTGGGCTCGACCGGGAGTGAGCCCGGGTTCGGCTCAGGCGTGGCTTCGGCTCAGATGTAGCGGCCGTCGAAGAACGCCTGGACGGCCAGGGTGTGCAGGGGGAAGGCGAGTTCGGTGGGCCTGCGCAGCAGGTGCCAGCCCTCCGTCTCGTCCGTGGCGGCGGACTCCGGCAGGGTGGCGGCCGGGCGCTCCGGGAGCAGCCCGAACAGCAGCAGATGACCGTCGGGTGAGCTCATGGCGTCGGCGAGGCGCACGTCGCGGTCGGCCACGCAGATGCCCGTCTCCTCCTTGAGCTCACGGACGACGGCGTGCCGCCAGTCCTCCCGGTGGTCGATGAAGCCGCCGGGCAGGGCGGTGCCCCCACGCGCGGGGGCGATGGTCCGTGTGATCACGACGAGGGCTGTGCCCTTGGTGTCGTACACGGGCTGGAGGGCCACCGCGACGGGGAGCGGATTGCGGTAGGCCACGGTGCGGCAGGCCTCGCAGGTGCGGGGCCAGCCGGAAACGCCCTCTCCGTAGGGCGCTCCGCAGCTCGAACAATGCGAGTTCGGTGCGAAGTTGGCGGTTGGCTGTTGGTTCGCGGACACGCGGCGGACTGTATCCGATCATCTGCTGGTCGTCTTACCGGGGCGGGTCAATGCGCCACGCCGCGGAGCCTGCCGGTACGGGTGAGGGCCGGCCGGAACCACCCCCGTGGGCCCCGGCCGGCCCTCCCGATACTCCGACGCCTGCCGGGGCTGGTTGGTTCTGCCGGAACCTGCCCAATTCGAGATGCCCGTGCCAGACTTTCTGACGGTTCATCAGATCTGTTCACCTGGGAGGGACTTTGTCGCGAAGTCGCGCACCTGTGGTCGTCGGCTGGTTCACCGGGGAGGGCGAGGGGTTCCGGCTGCTCGGCACACGATGTTCGGCGTGCGCCTCGGTGTTCTTCCCACGTGAGGACGCCTTCTGCCGCAACCCGGGCTGCCCGGGCGGCGACCTGCACGAGGTCGCGTTGTCGCGCCGGGGCCGTGTGTGGTCGTACACCGACGGCCGGTACCGGCCTCCGTCACCCTACGTGTCCGATCCGGAACTTCCATGGGAACCGTACGCGTTGATCGCTGTGGAACTGGCCGAAGAACGCCTCGTGGTGCTGGGACAGGCGGTTCCCGGGGTCACCGTCGCCGATCTGGCGGTGGGCATGGAGGTGGAGGTCGTTCCCGGTGTGCTGAACGAGGACGCGGAGACGACCTGGACTACATGGCACTGGCGGCCGACGGGGGTGAGGGCGTGACTGGCGAGGTGGCGGTGCTGGGCGCGGGCATGCACCCATGGGGCAAGTGGGGAAGGAGTTTCGTCGAGTACGGGACGGTGGCGGCGCGTGCGGCGCTGGCCGACGCGGGGGTCGACTGGCGGGACGTCGGCTCGATCGTCGGCGCGGACACGGTGCGTGGCGGTTATCCGGGCCATGTGGCGGGGGCGACCTTCGCGAAGGCGCTGGGCTGGCAGGGGGCCCGGGTCACGAGCGTGTACGCGGCCTGCGCGTCCGGGGCGCAGGCGGTGGGCACCGCGCGCGCCCAGATCCTCGCCGGCCTCGCGGACGTGGTGCTCGTCGTGGGTGCGGACTCTGCCCCGAAGGGGTTCTTCCGGCCCGCCGGCGGGGACCGGGCGGACGATCCGGACTGGCTGCGGTTCCGGGTCCTCGGGGCCACCAATCCGACGTACTTCGGGTTGTACGCGCGGCGACGGATGGCGGTCCACGGGGACACACCGGAGGACTTCGCGCGGGTCAAGGTGAAGAACTCCGCGCTGGGGGCGCTCAATCCGTTCGCGCGCTATCGCAAGCGGGTCACCGCCGAGGAGGTCGCGGCCTCCGCCGTGGTCGCCGATCCGCTGCGGCTGCTGGACATCTGTGCGACCTCGGACGGGGGTGCGGCGCTCGTGCTGTCCAGCATGGAGTTCGCGCGGCGGCACGGAGTGGCCGAACCCGTGCGGATACGGGCGGTGTCCACGGTGACGCCCCGCTATCCCAACACGGTGCTGGATCTGCCGGACATCGCCACGGATTCGGCGGTCGCGGTGGCGCCGCCGGACGAGACGTTCCGGGCGTCGATCGCGCGGGCCGCGTACGAGGAGGCGGGTGCCGGCCCTGAGGATCTCTCGTTCGCCGAGGTCTACGACCTGTCCACGGCGCTGGAGTTGCAGTGGTACGAGGATCTGGGGCTGTGCGGCGAGGGCGAGGCCGCGAAGCTGCTCCGGGACGGCGTGACGACGCTGGGCGGGCGCATACCGGTGAACGTCAGCGGCGGGCTGGCCTCCTTCGGGGAGGCGGTTCCGGCGCAGGCGATCGCCCAGGTGTGCGAGCTGGTACGGCAGTTGCGGGGCGAGGCGACCGACCGGCAGGTCGAGGGGGCGCGGGTGGGAATCAGCGCCAACCAGGGGCTGTTCGGGCACGGATCGGCGGTGATCGCGGTTCGGTGAGGCTCGGGCAGGTGTGCGCGCTCGGCTGTGACGGCCGGGGGATCCCGCGTGAACAGCGCGCCCATCGCGTCCGGGGCCGCGTCGGCAGCGCCATCATCCTCGCGCGCTCCCGATGGGACACGCTCCGCTTCGCCTTCCAGCCGATCGTCGACCTGACGCGGGAGGGGTCGCGGAGCCGGCGATACTCGCGCGTCCGGAGACCGGTGACGTCCTGGCGCAGGCCAGCTGAGAGCCCGAAGTGACAGCAGGCCGGCCGTTCGGCGATCCGGTCGGCGGCTTGCCGGGAGAGACGGCCGCCCCCCTCCACGCACACGCCGCCTCCCGCCCGCTTCCGTGCCCCGTCGGTGCCGGGTCGGGGCCGCGCTGGTGTGTGCGCCCCGTAGCCGTCTCCAACCATTGCTGTCCGTGTTCTTGACGCCCCCTGGGTGCCGGTGAACACTTCCGGTGTCGGTCGGCATCGCCGGATTCGGGCGTCTTTGTGCACTGCGCCGCTCGGGCTTCCCGCCTGCGCAACAGGCCATCCCCACGGGCGATTCGGCTGCGACGGCACGCTCGTCACGGACGCCGGGCGGGGCGCGGGCCCCTCCCTGCCTTCGGCTGCATCAGCCATGGGAACGCACCCTGCACGGAAGGTCCGGGGTCGAGCACTCCGGGCCGGGGCCAAGGAGCCGCCATGAGCAACGGAGACATATTCGTCGGTGAGGTCATCGGTACGGCGATCCTGATTCTGTTCGGCGCCGGTGTGTGCGCCGCCGTCACTCTCAGGTTCTCGAAGGCGAGGGCATCGGGCTGGATCGTCATCGCGTTCGGCTGGGGCTTCGCCGTGCTGGCGGGCGCCTACACCGCCGCGCCCTTGTCGGGCGGACACCTCAACCCGGCCGTGACGCTGGGGATCGCGGTCGACACCGGCACCTGGGACAAGGTCTGGGTGTACCTGCTCGGCCAGATGCTCGGCGCGATGGTCGGCGCGGTCCTCGCGTACCTCGTCTATCTCGCGCAGTTCCAGGCGAACGTCCGCACGGAGGGCACCACGGAGGGCACGGCCGACGAGCCGACGCCGACCCTGGGCATCTTCTCCACCATCCCGGAGATCCGGAACCCGGCCGCCAACCTGATCACGGAGATCATCGCGACGATCGCCCTGGTCCTGCCGATCCTCGCCTTCGGACGGAACACGGGCATCGGCATCGGCCAGATCCCCGGTGAAGAGGCCGGAATCTACGGCTCCGGCATCTCGGTCCTGCTGGTGTCCTTCCTGGTCGTCGGCATCGGTCTCTCCCTCGGCGGGCCCACCGGCTACGCGATCAACCCGGCCCGTGACCTCGGCCCGCGCATCGTGCACACCTTCCTGCCGATCCCGAACAAGGGCACCTCGGACTGGGGTTACGCCTGGATCCCGGTCGTCGGCCCCCTGGTCGGCGGCGTCCTCGCGGGCCTCATCTACAACGCAGCCTTCTGACTCAACCGACGGAAGACATGAGGGGACGTCATGCCGGACAACGCCCAGAAGTACGTCGCCGCCATCGACCAGGGCACCACTTCGAGCCGCTGCATCATCTTCGACCACAGCGGCGCCATCGTCGCCGTCGACCAGCGCGAACACCGCCAGATCTTCCCCAAACCGGGCTGGGTGGAGCACGACGCCACCGAGATCTGGTCGAAGGTGCAGGCGGTGGTCGCCGGGGCGATCGCCAAGGCGGGCCTGCGCGCGGACCAGATCAGCGCGCTCGGCATCACCAACCAGCGCGAGACGACGGTCCTGTGGGACCGCGCCACGGGCAAGCCCGTGCACAACGCGATCGTCTGGCAGGACACACGAACGTCGGCGCTCTGCAGCGAACTCGGCGGCTCGGACGGGCAGGACCGCTTCCGTGAACAGACGGGCCTACCGCTGGCCAGCTACTTCTCCGGCCCGAAGGCCACCTGGCTGCTCGACAACGTGCCCGGCCTCAGGGCCCGAGCCGAGCGCGGCGAGATCGCCTTCGGCACGATCGACTCCTGGCTGATCTGGAACCTGACCGGCGGCACGGACGGCGGCCGGCACGTCACCGACGTCACCAACGCCGGGCGCACCATGCTGATGAAGCTGGAGAGCCTCCAGTGGGACACCTCGATCCTCTCCGCGATGAACGTCCCGGAGGCGGTCCTTCCGGAGATCAGGTCCTCCGCGGAGGTGTACGGCACCGCCGTGGGCCCACTCGCCGGCGTACCCGTCGCCTCGGCGCTCGGTGACCAGCAGGCGGCGGTGTTCGGCCAGGCCTGCTACGACGTGGGCACGGCCAAGAACACGTACGGCACCGGCAGCTTCCTGCTGCTCAACACCGGGAACCGGCCCGTGCCGTCGAAGAACGGGCTGCTCACGACCATGGGGTACAAGATCGGCAGCGAGGCGCCGGTGTACTGCCTGGAGGGGTCGATCGCGATCACGGGCGCCCTGGTGCAGTGGTTCCGCGACCAGCTCGGCATCATCCGTACCGCCGACGAGATCGAGCCCCTGGCGGCGAGCGTGGACGACAACGGCGGGGCGTACATCGTGCCCGCGTTCTCGGGCCTGTTCGCCCCCTACTGGCGCTCGGACGCGCGCGGGGTCGTCACCGGGCTGACGAGGTACGTCACCAAGGCGCATCTCGCGCGGGCGGTGCTGGAGGCGACCAGCTGGCAGACGCGGGAGGTCGTGGACGCCATGTTCCAGGACTCGGGGGTGCACATCACGACCCTCAAGGTCGACGGCGGCATGACCAAGAACAACCTGCTGATGCAGCATCAGGCGGACGTCCTGGACGTGCCGGTGATCCGGCCGCGGGTCTCGGAGACGACCTGCCTGGGAGCCGCGTACGCGGCCGGGCTCGCGACCGGGGTGTGGAACGACCTGGACGAACTGAAGTCGCACTGGCGGAAGGACGTCGAGTGGACACCGGCCATGGAGGCCTCCGTCCGTGACCGCGAGTACCACAACTGGCGCAAGGCGGTGGAGAAGAGCCTCGGCTGGCACGAGGACGACGACAGCTGAGAGGACGACAGCTGAGAGCGAGGCCCACGCGCGCGTGCGCGCGTCCTTCGCGTGGACGGGGTCCACGCGCGCGTGCCCATGGCCACGGCTCGTACCCCTGTCGGCGGGGGTACGGGCCGTGCCTCAGGTGGTGAGGGGCTGGCGGTGCTCCGCCGCGTAGGCCATCGCGTGCCGGACGACGGAGACCAGGACGTCCTTGACCGAGTCCCGCTGACGCGCGTCGCACAGCACGACCGGCACGTCCGGGTCGAGGTCGAGGGCCCGGCGGACGGTCTCGGCCGGGTAACGCGCGGCCTCGTCGAAGCAGTTGACGCCGATCACGAAGGGTATGGAGCGCCGTTCGAAGTAGTCGACGGCGGCAAAGCAGTCCTCCAGGCGACGTGTGTCGACGAGCACCACGGCGCCGAGGGCACCGGAGGCGAGTTCGTCCCAGAGGAACCAGAAGCGGTCCTGGCCGGGGGTGCCGAACAGGTACAGGACGAGGTCCTCGCGGAGGGTGATGCGGCCGAAGTCCATGGCGACGGTGGTGGTCGTCTTGTTCTCCACGCCCCTGGTGTCGTCGACCGGGCGGCCCGCCTCGGTGAGCACCTCCTCGGTGCGCAGCGGCTTGATCTCGCTGACCGCGCCGACGCAGGTCGTCTTGCCCACACCGAAGCCGCCCGCCACGAGGATCTTGAGCGTGACGGGCTCGACCGGAGGTTTGCCGCGCTCAGAGCGCCCGAGGATCATCGGTCTCTTCTCCTGCTGGTGGTTGTCGCGCGACGGGTGGGCCGTGGCCCCCGCCGCCCAGGGTTTCGCTGACGGCTCGTGAACGCGCTGCTCAGAGCGCCCGGAGGCCATTGATCACGTCGCGCAGGATGCTCTCGTCCACCAGCTCGGCAGGCGGTACGGGGCGGGTCACGTGGACGAGTTCCTCGTCCACGAGGTCTCCGACGAGGACGCGGACCACTCCGATGGGGAGGTCCAGGTCGGCGGCCAGTTCGGCCACCGACTGGGGGGTGTCACGGCAGAGCTCGACGATACGGACGTGCTCAGGGGAGAGGGAGTGGTCCTCCTCCCGGTCGTCGACGTGCGGTTCCGTGACGACCACGGCGATCAGGTCGAGGCGGTGCTGGATCGCGTGGTTGGTCCGGCCGCGCGTCATCGCGTACGGACGCACCACTGGTCCGGCCTCGTCGTCGAACCAGTGGCTTCTTCCCTGACCGTCTCGGCTCATGCCATCCCACTACCCGCCCTGGGGCACATCGGTGCGCGGGGCGGAGCCCAGATGTACCCCGACCCGCTTGACCAGGAGGGTCATCTCGTAGGCCACCTGACCGATGTCGGCGTCGGCGTCGGCCAGGACGGCGAGGCAGCTGCCGTCGCCGGCCGCCGTGACGAAGAGGAAGGCCTCGTCGAGTTCGACGACGGTCTGCCGGACACTGCCCGCCTCGAAGTGCCGGCCGACGCCCTTGGCGAGGCTGTGGAATCCGGAGGAGACGGCGGCCAGATGCTCGCTGTCCTCCCTGGTGAGGTCGTTGGAGACGCCCGTGGGCAGTCCGTCGCTGGAGAGCACGAGCGCCTTGCGGATGCTGGCGACGCGCTCCACCAGGTCGTCCAGGAGCCAGTTCAGCTCGCCGGACGTGCCGGTCGCGGTGGGCCCCTCGGCCTTCGGTGCGGTCATCGACCGTCCCCCTTAGTCGTTCCTCGTGGTGCTGAGACGTCGTGGGCGTCGTCGCCCTCGGCGTTCTCCTCGCGGCCGCGCTGCCAACCCCGTTGGAGCGAGGCCATACGGCTGCGTACCTCGTCGGCGTCGCGTTCGCCGAGGTCCGGGCGCCGCTCGGGACGGGACCTGTCGCGTTCGGCACGCCGGTCGGGGCCGTCCTTCAACTGCGGTGCCAGGCTGGCCTGTCGGACGCGACGGGGCAGCGGGCTCGACGTTGATTCTGCCTGGTCGGTCGTCGTGTCCGTGCGCGGGGTGGGCTCGCCCACCCCGTACTGCGAGGTCGTCGGGGCGGCGTCGTCCGAAGGGGGCGTACGGCGGCGCTGGGGCAGGGCGTGGCCCTCGTACCCGCCTGGGGGCCGCGCTCCGGCGGGGTGCGCCCCCGGGGGGACGGCGGGTCCGGGGCGGTCGGTTCCGGGGTGGACCGGCGGTTCGGCGCGGTCACCGCGCAGGGCGGTGAGCGGCCGCGTTTCGGCACCCTGCTCGGGACCGGGCGTACGGCCCTGCTCGGGCTCGTCCTCCGTGTGCCTCGACCTGGACCCGGTCACCGAACGGCCGTGCGAGCTGACGAGGTGCGGGGTCCGGCGCTGGGGCAGCGGGACGGGGCCGAGCGTCGGGTCGGGATCGGTGAGCGGGGCCTGCTGCCCTTCGCCGTCACGGGCAGCCCGCTGCTGCTCGTCGGCGACGCCGGTGAGGGAGCGGCGGGGCCGGAACAGGCCGCTCCGCTCGGCGTCCTCGTCGGTCAGGGCGCCCGGGAAACCGCCCAGAGGCTCCAGGTCGACCGGGGCCTCCAGTTCCACCGGGCCGTCCAGGATGGCGGAGGTGAGCCCGGGAAGCCGGACCGGCACCTGGGAGAGCGCCGCGTTGCGCTCCTCCTCCAGTTCGGCCTCGCGGGTGGGGTGGGCGCGGTCGAGACGGAAGCCGATGCCGTTGGTGTCGGGGACGTCGTCGGTGAGCAGGGCGTCCGGGATGAACACCACGGCCGTGGTGCCGCCGTACGGGGAGGGCTGGAGGGAGACGCGGACCTTCTGCCGCTGGGCGAGCCGGCTGACCACGAAGAGACCGAGCCGGTCGGTGTCGGAGAGTTCGAAGTCGGGGGTCTCGGCGAGCTTGAGGTTGGCGTCGAGGAGCGACTCGGCCGACATGCCGAGGCCCCGGTCGTGGATCTCCAGGGTGAAGCCGTTGGCGACGCGCTCGCCGTGCACCTGCACGGCGGTGTGCGGGGGCGAGAACACCGTGGCGTTCTCCAGGAGTTCGGCCACGAGGTGGGTGAGGTCGGCGACCGCGGGGCCGGTCACGGCGACCCGGGGCAGGCGGCGGACCTCGATCCGCTCGTAGTCCTCGACCTCGGCGACGGCCGCGCGGACGACGTCCATGAGCTGGATGGGCTTGCGCCACTGCCGGGACGGGGCGGCGCCGGAGAGGATGACCAGGCCCTCCGCGTGCCGGCGCATACGGGTCGTCAGGTGGTCCAGGCGGAACAGGTCGGCGAGTTCGTCGGTGTCCTCGGTCCGGCGTTCCATGGTGTCGAGGAGGGTGAGCTGCTTGTGGAGCAGGACCTGACTGCGGCGGGCGAGGTTGACGAAGACCTCGGAGATGCCGCTGCGGAGTTCGGACTGCTTGACGGCGGCCTCGACGGCCGCCCGCTGCAGGGTGTTGAGGGCCTGGCTGACCTCGCCGATCTCATTCTTGTCGTACTCCAGGCGCGGCACCTCGGTCTCCACGTCGACCTGTTCGCCCGCGGCGAGCCGGCGCATCACGCTGGGCAGCCGGACCCCGGCGGTGTCGTGGGCCTCCTGGCGGAGCCGGCGCAGGTCGCGGATGAGGACGCGGCCGATGCGGACGGACATGAAGAGCGAGACGAGCAGGGCGAAGAGGCCGAGGACCCCGGATACGGCGGCCTTCAGGATGACGTCGGTGGCCAGCGGGCGCACGCGGTCCTGATAGCGGTCGCCCGCCTCGAGGCTGAGGTCGCGGAGGTCGGCGAGCACGGGCTCGACCGAGGTGTCCCAGCTCTTCGCGGTCACACCGGTGGGCTTGCCGGGATCGGAGCCGATGACGGCCTGTTCGACCGAGCGCAGGGGCGCGGTGCTCGCGTTCTTCCAGTAGCCGTAGAAGCGGTCGCGCTCGGAGGCGGGCAGCTGCGGCAGGCTGATGTCGTACATCAGGGTGCGCTGGGCGACGAGGTCGGAGAAGTCGCGGATCTCGTCCTGGGTGATCCGGTTCGCGACCAGCACCGAGCTGAGCAGGGCGTCCTCACGGGAGAGGAGTTCGCGGGCGCGGCCGACATTGACCAGGGCGCGGCCCTGCTTGTCCATCTCCACGTCGTCGAGCGCGGGGAGGTCGGACAGCAGCGTGAAGCAGGGGTCGACGAGCTCGTTGTAGAAGCGGAGGGCCTCCGGGACGGGGACCGTGCCGTTCTCGACGCTGGTCCGCAGGGACGGCAGACCGTCGAGGGCGTCCAGGATCGCCGTGAGCTGCAGCGAGGTGGCCTCGCCCATCTCGTCCCGCAGCTCGGCGTCCTGGGCGTGTTCGCGGAACTCCTCGACGGACTTGTCCGTGGCGGCCCGGCTGCGGTCGAGGGCGGTGAGCGCCTCGGAGGCCCCGGGGTCGGCGAGGTAGACGAGGGTCTGGCGGCGTTCCTGCTGGAGCACACGGATGGTGTCCTCGGTGGGGAAGCCGACCTCCTCGACGATGTCCGCCACCCTGAAGAGATCGCTCGCCTCACGGCCCGTCAGCACCGTGGCGAACGTCCAGACACCGGTCAGGGCCACCAGGGGCACGAGCAACAGCGCCACGATCTTCCGGCGGATCGATTTCCCGCGAAAGCGCATGGCCTCCCCCAGCTCGACCCCCGCCAGGCCCGGGGGCACACATGTGCGTCAACAAACGGCGTGAGCCTACTACCGACTCACACCTATCTCGAAGAGCCCGCCGCACGCGCTCCGCACCCGAGGCGAACCAGACATGGGGAGTTGTCCGTTCATTGGGGGAGATTGCCTCCCGCTGTCGGGCACTTGAACCCATGGCATCCCGTCGGAGAAGTTGGCCGGTTGGCCGGATTTTTTCGCCGCCTGGGAATCTTCGACGCACGTCGATCGTCTTTCTGTACGGGAGTTGGGGGCGGAATGGGCCACAGACCCCGCATGCCGCTTCCAGGCGGCGTGAATCGGAGGAAGTCGGGCACCAGTGGGGGACCGGGTCTCGGGATCCGGTGACTGTTGGTCCACCGGCGGTGGGGAGTGACGAGTTGATGGGCACGGCGGAGCGGCGCGTAGCGCCCGGGGACGGAGCGGCGACGCCCGAGGTGGCGGCGCGGAGCGCTCAGGCACCGGATCGCGGCCTCCTGACGGGGGAGAGCGTCGCGGTGGAAGAACGGAGGCTCTCCGCCCGCGGCGACGAAGAGCTGGTGCATTACCGGCCGTTGTGGATCGAGGAGCCGGCGCGCAAGCGACGGCTGCCCGACCCGGTGCGGACGGCGGCGGTGCGGGCGGTCCTCATCATCGCGGTGACGCTGATTCAGGCGATGGTGGCGTTCCTGTGCACCCTCGCGGGTTCCTGGCCGGCGTTCCCCATGGTGCTGAGCACCGTGGCGAGCACGATCGCGGCGACCTGGGGCGTCCTGGACGTCTGGGTCACCCGCCAGGTGTGGAACCAGCGCAACGGCGTGATCTCGACCCCGAGCAGCACGGCACGGTCCCTGCGCCGCGAGCGGCGGCGGGCCCGCCGCGATGCGCAGGCGACGGAGCGCACGCAGGAGCGGATACGCCGACGGGGTGGCGCCGGGCAGCTGTCGCACCCGTAGTACGGCCGGGGTGGGCTCATGCGACGCATGGGCCCACCCTCCGGGCGGCCGGCGAGCCGCCTCCTCCAGGTCGGCCCCTCGGCGAGGGCGGCCAGGGCCTCGCGGGCGCGGCCGACGGGTGGTGTGCTGGTCGACACCAGCACCGCATCGGGGTAACTCGCGAGTGGCTGCCGCAGCAGGTGAGAGCGGTTCCCTCGGATGTCCAGACTTCTGGCGAGGCGTGTCGACTGTCACATTTGACTCCCTCTTGGGCATAGAACGCGGTCTTCCGGTTAGACGCTCAGCCGCTAGGGCGCCTGCCGTACGGCGCTGACCAGGAGGAACGAGAGACATGCCCGAACTTTTCATCGGCGGAGCATGGCGGTCCGCGCTCGACGGGCGGACCCGTGAGATCCGCTGCCCCGCCGACGGCAGCCTGGTCGCGGTCGTCGACGAGGCCGGCGCCAAGGACACCGTGGAGGCGATCGCGGCCGCGCGTCGCGCCTTCGACGAGGGCCCCTGGCCCACCACCTCGCCCGCCGACCGCGGTGACCTGCTGCTTCGGGTCGCCGATCTCCTCGTACGCGACAAGGACGCGCTCGCCCGCGCGGAGTCCCTCGACACCGGCAAGCGGCTGGTGGAGAGCGAGTACGACATCGACGACATCGCGAACTGCTTCCGCTACTTCGGGCGGGCGGCCACCACCGAGACGGGCCGGGTCGTCGACACCGGCCAGGCGGGCGTCGACAGCCGGGTCGTGTACGAGCCGGTCGGGGTGTGCGCGCTGATCACCCCCTGGAACTACCCCCTCCTCCAGACGGCCTGGAAGGTCGCCCCGGCGATCGCGGCCGGCAACACCTTCGTACTGAAGCCGAGCGAGCTGACCCCGCACACCGCGATCCATCTGATGCGCCTCCTGGAGGAGGCCGGGCTGCCCGCGGGCGTGGCCAACCTGGTCCTCGGAGCCGGCCCCGAGGCGGGCGCACCGCTCTCCGACCACCCGGACGTGGACCTGGTCTCCTTCACCGGTGGCCTCCAGACCGGCCGGTTCCTGATGGCCAATGCCGCCGCGAGCGTGAAGAAGGTGGCCCTGGAACTCGGCGGCAAGAACCCGAACATCGTCTTCGCCGACGCCGACTTCGACACGGCCGTCGACATGGCGCTGACCGCGATCTTCCTGCACTCGGGGCAGGTGTGCTCGGCGGGCGCCCGCCTGCTGGTGGAGGACTCGCTGCACGACCGGTTCGTCGACGAGGTCGTCCGCCGGGCGCGCGAGATCCGGCTCGGTGGCCCGTTCGACGAGCGGGCGCAGACCGGACCGCTGATCTCGGCGGCCCATCGCGCGAAGGTCGAGGAGTACGTCGCCCAGGGCATCGCCGAGGGCGCGGTGCTGCGCTGCGGCGGCGAGCGGCCGAGCGGCGACGCGTACGACAAGGGCTTCTACTATCTGCCGACCGTCCTGGACGAGTGCACGAGCACGATGTCCGTGGTCCAGGACGAGTCGTTCGGTCCGGTGCTGACGGTGGAACGGTTCAGCACGGAGGACGAGGCGGTACGGCTGGCCAACGACACGATCTACGGTCTGGCCGGCGCCGTCTGGACGACGGACGAGGCCAGGGCCCAGCGGATCGCGACCCGGCTCCGGATCGGCACGGTGTGGATCAACGACTACCACCCGTATGTGCCGCAGGCCGAGTGGGGCGGTTTCAAGCAGTCCGGCTTCGGTCGTGAGCTCGGGCCCGCGGGGCTCGCCGAGTACCGCGAGGCGAAGCACATCTGGCGCAACACGGACCCGTCACCGCAGGGTTGGTTCGCCTAGCTTCTGGTCTTCCCCACGCACCGCCCTCCCTCACCGCACCCCCCACCCCACCCTTCTCGGCACCCGCGAGAGCCGCTCCCCCACCTCCCCAAGGCCCACCAGGAGTCCGCTCATGACGACCATTGAGCAACCCACCGGACCGAAGAACACCTCCGACGACACCGAACTCACCGAGTTCGGCTACAAACCCGAACTCAAGCGCACCCTCGGCAACTTCCACACCTTCGCCGCCGGGATCAGCTACATCTCGATCCTGACCGGTACCTTCCAGCTGTTCTACTTCGGCTTCGCCAGCGGCGGCCCCGCATACTGGTGGTCGTGGCCGATGGTGTTCATCGGCCAGTTCATGGTCGCGCTCTGTTTCGCCGAACTGGCGGCCCGCTACCCGGTGGCGGGCTCGGTCTACAACTGGTCGAAGAAGATAGGCAACCCGCATCTGGGCTGGCTCGCCGGCTGGATGATGCTGACCGCCTCCATCGTGTCGATCGCGGCGGTCGCGCTGGCCTACCAACTGACGCTGCCCCAGATCTCCGACGTGTTCCAGATCGTCGGCGACGGCACCGGCAAGTACGACGTGGCGACCAACGCGGTCATCCTGGCCGCGGTGTTGATCCTGTTCACCACCCTGGTGAACGCCTTCGGCGTCAAGCTGATGGCCCGGATCAACACGGCGGGCGTGTTCATCGAGCTGATCGCCACCGTCGTGCTGATCGTGCTGTTCGCCGTACACATCACCCGGGGCCCGCAGGTGGTCCTGGAGACGAACGGCACCGGCGACGGTTACGGCAACGGCTATCTTGGCGCGTTCCTCGTGGCCTCGCTGGCGTCCGCGTACGTCATGTACGGCTTCGACACGGCCGCCTCGCTCGGTGAGGAGTCGCTGGACCCGACCCGGAACGCGCCGCGCGCGATCATCCGGGCGATCATCGCCTCCTTCCTCCTCGGCGGCCTGATCCTGCTGCTGGCGCTGATGAGCGTCTCCAGCCTGAAGGGCGAACAGCTGTCCACGGACGGCTTGCAGTACATCGTGCTCAACGTGCTCGGCCCGACGGCCGGCAAGGCGATGCTGTGGTGCGTCCTGATCGCGGTCACCGTCTGCGCCCTGGCCGTGCACACGGCGGCGGTCCGGCTGGCGTTCGCCATGGCCCGCGACAACAACCTGCCCGCCTCCTCGAAGCTGGCCAAGTGTCACCCGAAGTTCCAGACGCCGGTGCTGCCGACCGTGATCATCGGGGTGCTGGCGCTGGGGATCCTGGTCGTCAACATCCGTCAGCCGCAGATCTTCACCGTGGTGACCAGCATCGGCATCATCATGATCTACCTGGCGTACCTGGGCGTCACCGTGCCGATGCTGGTCGCGCGGCTGCGCGGCAAGTGGCAGCCCGCCGGGGACGGCCGGTTCTCGCTGGGCCGCTGGGGCCTCCTGGTGAACGTCCTCGCCGTGGTGTGGGGCGCGGGCATGACCCTCAACCTGATCTGGCCGCGGGCCTCGGTCTACAACGCGGCCGCCCCGTTCCACTGGTACCTGCAGTGGGGTGCGGTCCTCTTCGTCGGGATCATCGCCGGCGGCGGTTTCGCCTACTACTGGTTCATCCAGCGACACAGGACGGGCGTGCTCGCCGAGCACCGCGTGGCCGCCGAGTCCGGGTCCGGGACCATCCCGCCCGCCACGCCCCTCGCCTCCCCGGCGGCCGACTGAGAGCCGTCTCCCGACAACCCGACTCAGCACAGCAGCACAGCGCACAGGAGGCCAACTCCCCATGAAAGCAGATGAGTTCGACTATGTCGTGGTCGGCGGCGGTACCGCGGGAAACGTGGTCGCGGCCAGACTCTCCGAGGACCCGTCGGTCACGGTGTGCGTCCTGGAGGCGGGCCCCAGCGACGTCGGCGACGACGACGTCCTGAAACTGGAACGCTGGATGGGCCTGCTGGAGTCCGGATACGACTGGGACTACCCGGTCGAGCCGCAGGCCAGCGGCAACAGCTTCATGCGGCACGCGAGGGCGAAGGTCCTCGGCGGCTGTTCGTCCCACAACTCCTGTATCGCCTTCTGGGCACCGGCCGAGGACCTCGACGACTGGGCGGCCGCGGGCTGTACGGGCTGGTCCGCGGCCGACCTCTTCCCGCTCTACCAGCGCCTGGAGACCAACGACGCGCCCGGCGACCACCACGGCCGCACCGGCCCGGTGAAGCTCCGCACCATCAAGAGCGAGGACCCGTGCGGCAACGCCCTGCTGGAGGCGTGCGTCCAGGCGGGTATCCCGACGACGCCGTTCAATGCGGGAACGACGGTGGTCCGGGGCGCCAACTGGTTCCAGATCAACTCCGACGAGAACAACATCCGGCAGTCCTCGTCGGTGGCGTATCTGCACCCGATCATGGGCAAGCGCCCGAACCTGGAGGTACGCACCGGGGTCCGTGCCAAGAAGCTGGTGCTGGACGGGCGGCGCTGCGTCGGTGCCGAGTATCTGGACCCTGACCTCATCCACACCCGGACGGTGCGCGCCCGGCGTGAGGTCATCGTCTCCTGCGGTGCCATCGACACACCGAAGATCCTGATGCTCTCGGGCATCGGCCCCGCCGCACAACTGCGCGAGGTGGGGGTCGACGTGGTCGTGGACTCGGCGGGTGTCGGCGAGAACCTCCAGGACCACCCCGAGGGCGTGATCATGTGGGAGGCCGCACAGCCGATGCCCACCACGTCCAACCAGTGGTGGGAGGCGGGCATCTTCTACGACACCGAACCGGGCCTGGACCGGCCGGACCTGATGTTCCACTACGGGTCCGTGCCGTTCGACATGAACACGGCCCGGCATGGATACCCCACGTCCGAGAACGCGTTCTGTCTGACGCCGAACGTGACGCGGGCGAAGTCCCGGGGCACCGTGCGGTTGCGCACCCGGGACTACCGGGACAAGCCGAAGGTCGACCCGCGCTACTTCACGCACGAGCACGACGTGCGCGTGATGACGTACGGCCTGCGGCTCGCCCGGCAGATCGCGGCGCAGCCGGCGCTGAGCGGGTGGGCCGGAGCCGAGCTGGCGCCCGGTCCGGACGTCCGGACCGACGACGAGCTGCTCGACTACATCCGCAAGACCCACAACACCGTCTACCACCCGGCCTGCACGGTGAAGATGGGGGCGGACGACGACGCCTCGGCTCCGCTGGACGCGCGGCTGCGCGTGAAGGGGATCGAGGGGCTGCGGGTGGCGGACGGGTCGGTGATGCCGGATCTGGTGACCGTGAATCCGTGTATCACGACGATGATGATCGGCGAGAAGTGTGCGGATCTCTTGAAAGCCGACGCCTAACGGGGCTGTTAACGGGGCTGTGCTTCGGGGCGTGGGGCGGCTGCGGGTCCGTCGTGGCCGGTCGCGCGGTTCCCCGCGCCCCTCAAGGGGCGGCTGTAGTGGGCCTCTTGTACATGCGTGTCGCGGTGATCTCCGTATGTGCCACCTCCCCCGCCTGGGGCTGCTTGGGCAGTCCCGGGCGGAGGTGTTCCTCGACGCTGATGTACTTCAGGCCCGCCCGTAGGTCGGCGTCGTTGCGCAGGCGGATGACCAGGGGGAACTCGGCCAGGGCCGTGGTGTCGAAAAGGCCGGTGGTGTACAGGAGTTGGACGCCGAGGGCGTCCGAGACCGCTCGCTGGAGTTCCAGCAGGTAGGTCGCGTTGGCGCGGCCGATGGGGTTGTCGAGGAACAGGGTGCCGGCATGGCGGTGCTTGTCCCTCCCCCGGTCGTTGCTCCGCAGCGCGGCCATCGTGCAGTAGAGGGCGATGGCGGCGGTGAGCAGCTGGCCGCCGGAGAAGACGTCGCCCATCTGGCCCACGGGGACGCGCTCGGCCCTCAGCACGGCGTCCGGCTTGAGGATCTCCACGGCCACGCCCTTCGGCTGGAGCGCGGCGCTGACGCCCCTCAGCAGCAGGGACATGCCGTCACGGCGCATGTCGGAGTTCTTCTTCACGGCCGCGCGGGTCGCCTCGTCGACGACCTCGCCGAGGCGCTCGGTGAGGGTGGCCTGGTCGGGCTCCTCGAAGCGGATGCGGAGGAACTCCTGGCCGGACCACTCCCCCAGACCCTCGGGGAGCCTGGACAGCCGCTGGGCGGAGCGGAGGGTCGCGAGGGCCGATTCCACGAGGCCCCGCAGCCGGTCGACGATCGAGTCCCGGTTGCGCTCCAGCTGGGCCAGCTCGTCGGTGAGGACCCGGAGCCGGGGTGCGAAGGCGTCGGCCCACTTCTGGGCGTGCTCGGGGAGCGAGGAGGCGGGCAGCTCGCGGATCTGCTGGCGGGCCGGGGTGCGGACCTGCTCGTAGCGGGTGGAGTTGGCGTGGCGGACGAGGACGTCGCAGGCCTCGCGTACGGAGCCCTCCGCCGCGGAGAGGTCGGCGGCGCAGGCGCGCAGGGAGCGGCGGGCCTCGGCGGCGGCGCTGCGGGCCTCTTCGGGGCCGCCCGGGTAGGGCTCGGGCTCGTCCTGGTCGTCGTCCGTGGAGTGGTCGCGCAGGAGGTCCCGGAGGAGGGCGGCGGTCTCGTCGAAGCCGCCTGCCGCGTCCTGGGCGGCGCGGTGGGACTCCAGCAGTTCGGCGTGGGCCTCGCGGGCCTGGGTCAACGCCTCGGCGCGGGAGGCCAGTTCGGCGGTGGCGGTGCGCAGCAGGGCCTGGGCGTGGTCGGCGTCGCGCGGGAGCAGCTCCTCAGGGAGCTCGGTGTGCGCCTCGCCGTCCTCGGGCGCGAGCCGCTCGGCCTCGCCGCGCAGCCGTCCGAGCTGCTCGCTCGCGGTGGACACCCGGGTTTCGAGGAGCTGGACGAGTTCCTCGGCACGCGAGGCCGCCGCCTGCCGGGAGGGTCCGTCGGAGCCGTCGGGCGACTGGAGCAGTTGCTCGGCGCGGTTGCGGACCTTGTTGGTCAGCCGGTCGAGCTCGGCGATCGCGGAGCTCTCGTCGCTCTCGGCCCGCGCCTGCTCCGCCCGCAGGTCGGCGCCGACGCCGACCTTCTCGTACAGCTGGGAAGCGGCGCGGTAGGCCTCGCGGAGGGCCGCGAGGGGCTGCTTCGGCCCGTCGGAGTCCGTCTCCGGTACGTCGTCGGGGGCGCCCGCGATCTCCGCGCGCTCGGCGCGCAGCGCACGCGCCGTGCGGCGGGCGTCGTCGGCGCCGCGCTGGGTGGCGCGGCGGTCCTCGTCCGCGGCGCGGGCCCGCTCCAGGCATGACTGGGCGCGGGCCTCGGACTCGGTGGCCTCGTCGGCGAGTTCACGGAGCTTGACCTGCCAGCCGGCGCGCTCCCGCAGCCGGAAGGCGAGTCCGGCGAGGGCGTCGGCGGCACGGCGGGCCTTCTGTGCGGCCTCCTGCCGCTCGTCGCGCACCTGGGCCGCCTCGGCGGCCGCCTCCTCGGCCTCGGCCCGCACGGTCCGCGCCTCCGAGAGCTCCGTCTCCGCCTCCTCGGCGAACCCGCGCGTCTCCCGCGCGGCCGCGGCCAGCTCGGTGAGCCTGCCCGCCGGGCACCCCGTGCGCCACGAGGAGAGCCGGGCCGCCAGCTCCCGGTCCTTGCCGAGCCTGGCCGCGAGCTCCCGGATCTCCTCGTCCCGCTCGGTGGCCCGCGCGCGCAGCGTCTGCCGCTCCTCGTCGGCGGCGTGCTCGTCGTGCATGGCGGGGTTCGGCGGTACCAGGAACACGTCGGCGGCGGGGCCGCCGCCCGCGTCCAGGGGCGGCGTGGGTGCCAGCAGGGCGGCGGCCGTGCCGACGGCCACGGCGGACCTCGGGAGCAGCGCGGCGTCGCTCAGCGCCTCGCGGGCCCGGGCGTGCGAGTCCGGGTCGGTGATGATCACGCCGTCGACCAGCTCCGGGCGCGCGGCCAGCACGCGCGCGTGGTCGGCGGGGTCCACGGCCTGGGCGAGGTACCGCCAGCCGGGGAGGGCCGGGATGCCGTGCTCGCCGAGGAACTCGACGGTCGCCAGGACGTCCGGTCCCGGCGGCAGCAGCCCACCGTCGCCGAGGGCACCGAGGATGCGGGAGTCGTCGGCCGCGGCGGTGCGCAGCTCGAAGAGGTGGCGCTCGGCGGACGACACGTTCTCGTCGAGCAGTTCACGCAGCTCGTCGGCGAAGCGGTCCAGTTCCTCGGGGGTGAGGGGGCCTTCGGCGGGGGCGCGCGTGGCGTCGGCGGAACCGGAGGCCGTACGGGAGCCGGCCGCCGACTCGGCGGCGTTGCCCGCGCCGCCGTCGGCCGCGTCTCCTCTGCGCGGTACGGGCACCCCGGCCCGCGCCCTGCCGGTCGTGTCGGGCAGGCTCAGCAGCTCCGCCAGCCGCTCCTCCGCCGCCAGGGCCTGCGCCGTACGCCGCTCCCCGTCGTACGCGCGCTCGGCGGCGGTCGCCGCGTCGGCCGCGCGTGCGGCCGTCAGCTCCGCGCGGGACTCGGCGGAGGCCGCTTCCCGGGCGTGCTCGGAGGCGCGGCGCGAGGCCTCGCGTGCGGTGTCCCAGGCGGCGACGGCCGTCTTCTCGGCGTCGCTGGCGGCGAGGGCGGCCCTGGCCGGATCGGCGTCGGGCGCGCTGTCGTCGAGCCAGCCGGCGCGGACGGCTTCGGCAGTCTCCTGCTCGACCTCGCTGAGCCGCTGCTTCAGGTGCCCGACCTCGCTACGGGCGCGCTGCGCCTCGGTGGCCGCGACGGTCGAGTCCCGGTGCGCGGCCTCGCCGACCTCCTGCAGGGCGGCCGACCGCTCCTCGCCCTCGTTCGCCAGATCCTCGGCGCTCGCGGCGGCGGCGGCCAGGGCGCGTACGAGGTCGACGGCGGCCTTGGCGCGGGCGGCGAGCGCCGGGGCGGCGTCGCGTTCGGCCTCCTGGATGGCGGCGGACACGCGGGCGACCCGGTCGGCGGCGGCCCGGTGCCTGAGCACGGCCTCGGCCGCCTGCCAGGCGGAGTGCAGGGTGCGCGCGTCGGCCAGCTCCCGCTTCTGCGCGGCGGCCGACTTCTCGGCGGCGGCCAGCGCCAACGAGGCGTGCCGGTAGGCCAGTTCGGCCGCGATCAGCGCGCTGCGGTCGCGGGCGGCCTCGGAATGCGTGACCGCGTACGCGGCGGCGGTGACCCGCTGGGCGAGATCGGTGCCCCGCAGCCGCTCCCGCGCGGCCCGCGCGGACAGCCGCCGGACCAGGGTGCGGGTGCGCCGCTCGGCGCCCGCGTGGACGTCCCGGGCCCGTGACCGCCCCTCGGCGGCCTCGACGATCCGGCCCAGCAGGTCCACGGACCCGGCCGTGAAGTCGCGCTCGGCGATCAACTCGGCCCGTCGCCCGAGCTTGTTGCCGAACCCGCCGACCAGGTCGGCCAGCCCGTCCGTGTCCCGGGTGTCGGTGACGGCCCGCAGCAGCAGGTCGGTGAAGTCGGAGTCCTTCTTCACCGCGAAGAGGCCGGCGGCCTCACCCTCGTCGGCGTTCATCTCCCGCTGGTAGCGGAAGAGTTCGGGGTCGAGGCCCAGGTCCGTCAGATGCTCGTTCCAGCGGTCGTGGATCTCCTCCCAGTGCACTTCGAGGTGCGGATACGCCTTGCCCGCCTCGGTGATGGCGTCCCGGAAGCCCTTCATGGTCCGCCGCCGCCCCTGCGCCCCGGACGCGCCCTCGACGGGCGGCCGTACGGCGGTGGACTCGGCGACGGGCAGGTTGTCCAGGCTCAGTCCCGGGCCGGGCCGGAAGGAGTACCAGGCCTCGGCGAACTTCCGCGGATCGTTGGAGACCTGACGTCCCCGCCACTCGCTCGCCTTGCCCACCACGACACACTCGCCGGTCAGCGTGTGCTGCCACTCCAGCGCGACGTGCCCGCAGTCGTCCGCCAGCAGGAACTTCCGGAGCACACCCGAGCTGGCACCGCCCAGGGTGTTCCGGTGGCCCGGCAGCATCACCGAGAAGATCAGCTTGAGCAGGACGGACTTGCCGCCGCCGTTCTCCAGGAAGAGCACACCGGCCGGAGCCGGCCTGCGCGGCGGTCCGGTCGGCTCCTCCTCGAAGAACTCCGCCTGCTGCGGCGCGGGATCGGGCACGAACTCGCCCACACCCCTCAGGTCCAGCACGGTGTCGGCGTAACGCGCACCTGCCGGCCCGATGGAGTAGAGGCGGACCCGGGACAGCTCGTACATGGCGGCGGACTTTCGCGGTCGTAAGGGTGGTGCGGTCGGTGGTGCGTGAAGCAGGGATACGGAAGGGGGCGGGGATCAGGAGTGGAACGGCAGGCCGGCGTCGGCCACCAGCTCCAGATCGTCGGTGTCGTCGGCGGGCAGCAGCGTGGCGGAGCCGTCGGTGACCGGCACGATGCCCAGCTCCAGCAGTTCGGCCATCGCGGCACTGCCCGCCATGTCCCGCACCTGGAGCTGATAGCGCGCGGTCGTCCGATACGTCCCGCCGTTGTCGTCCCCCGTGCGCTGGAGGAACCCCGAGTCGGTCAGGAAGCCCACCGCCTTGCCGATGATGCCGGTGGTGGACCCGGCCAGCCGGCGCGCGTCCTTGGTGGCCCCGGTGGAGCTGCGTCTCGCCCAGATCCGCCAGGCGGACTCCAGGCCCGGCGCGTCGGAGGCCGGGTCGGTGTTCTCCCCCTGCTCCTCGGCCCGTTCCTCCAGCCGCCGACAGGCCTGCCGCACGAAGGCGTCGACCCCGTTGACCGAGACCCGCCCGATGTACCCGTCGTCCGCGAGGTCCTCCGGCCGCGGAAACGCCATCGCGGCCACCGCGAGATGCGCCAGTCCGTGCAGGAAGCGGTCCACCGAGTCCGCCGACGTCCGCCGCGCGTAGTCCCCCATCCGCACCGCGAACACCGAGTCCTCGGCCGCCGTCACCGCCATCCCGGCCCGCGGCGACACCTCCAGCACGACCAGCCCCAGCCCGGTGGCCACGGCATCGGCGAGCCGCGCGAACGCCGGATCCTCCCGATACCGCCGCAGCAACTCCCCGTACTCCTGGTCCCGGGCGGGCTGCAGCTTCGGCTGAAGCCCGAAGGCGACGAGCCGAGCGGCATCGGCGGCGTCAGCGGGAGTGAGGGCAGCGGCCACCGGAGCGGCAGCCACTTCCGGCTCGCTCCACTCGACGTGCTCACTCACGGCAAAACTCCTCGATCTCATAGCAAGGGGGTACGGCGGCAAGGTCAAGGGCGCGGGGCTGCGGCGCCCCTGTGCGGCTCCGCCGCGGGGGCGCGACCGGCCGCGAACAACCCGCAGCCCAACGACGGCCGAAGGCCCGACGGCGCTCTCACGCGGCCTCCCTGTCCGCCGCCATTCCGGCCGCATCCAACAAGGCCATCCCCACGATCAAATCCGCCCCACCGAACTCGGGATCGTCCAACTCCACCCCGTCGTCCACGGCGAAGAGGAGTTTCCGCTCCCCCTGCCGATAGGCCGTACCCACCGGCGGACTCGCCGCATGCACAGCCAACAGGGCAACCAGATAAGGCAGTTCAGGGTCCTGAAGCCGCGCTTCGGCCAGCAGCCCCGACAACCGCCGAGGCGCGTCCGCGGGCAGATCGAGCAACTCCTTGGCCGCCGCCAACTGCTCCTCGCTGAACCGGCTGTCGTCGGGCGTGGCGATCAGATCCGGCTCCGGCATCTCCGCCCCGAGGTGCTCCCGCTCCACCGGCGGCGTGAACAGCAGCTCGACAAGGTCCCCCACCCGCACGGACCCCGGCGTACGCAACCCCGTCCCTCGGGCGAAGAACGCGTCGGTGACCCGCCGGGCCCGCTCCAGGGGCAGCGGCAGCAGCGGCGCGACCAGATGCCCGTAGAGGTCTGTCCCCGAGGTCGTCATCGGCGTACCGAAGGCCTGCCGGTCCTGTTCCGCGCGGAACAGCGGTCCGGCCTCCAGCAGCCGGGACTGCAACTGCGTGTGCCGCCGGATGCAGTCCTTCACGATGTCGACCAGCTCGGCGGCACGCCGCTTGTGCTCGGGGTCCTCGGACTCGTCGCGGGCCTTGCGGATGTTCGTGAGGATCGCGTTCTCGTGGCGGTAGCGGTCGGCGACGTGGTCGAGCGCCTCGGCGATCATGTCGGGCACGGTCTGGAGCCAGTCGACCGCGCGGACGTTGCGGCGGGTGGCGTCCAGTGCCCTCCGCAGCGTCTCCGAGTACTGCACGGTCCGGTAGCGCGCCTGCTCGGCGGCGAGCTGGGCGTCGGCGAGGCGGCCCCGGCTGATCAGGATCTCCAACTTGACCTCGGCGGCGATCTGCGCGCTGGTGACATCGGTGTCGAGGGCGCCCACGAGGACGTTGACGGCCTCGTCGGTCGTACGGAGGTACACACCGCCGCCGTAGCCGGGGACCTCCTCGATCAGCTTGAAGTCGTAGTCGCGGCGGACATAGGTGCCGTCGGGCGCGAAGGTGCCGTAGACGGCCCGGAAGCCGCGGTCGACGCTGCCGACGTTGATCAGGTTCTCCAGGACCCAGCGGGCCACCCGCTCGTGCTCCTCGACGGGCCGCCGCGGGGCCTGGGCGGCGATGCGCGGGATGAGGCGGGCGACGATCTGGTCGTGGTCCGCGCCCGTGTCGAAGTCCATGTTCAGTGTGACCAGGTCGATGGCGGCGAGGGCGACCTCGGCCATGCCGTACACGGAGTACTCACCGGCGAGGTTCGCCTTGCGCGCGTCCAGGTCGTGCAGCGGCGCGGTGCAGGCGAGCGCGCGCAGCCGCCGCGCCAGTCCCTCGTCGGCGGCCGGGCCCAGCGCGGGGCGCGGCCCCGCGCTGAGCTGGGGCGGAACACTGTCCGTCGATGCGGGTGAAGTCACGGTGCACAGACTAGGTCCTGGGTCCGACAACGGCCCAAATCGTTCCGCCGGGAGGGGCCGGGCACGGCGCCTCAGGTGACGTCGGCGACCCGGCGGCCGTACACCTCCACCAGGTTCTCCAGCGAGTCGTCGAGGTATGCCGCCAGCAGGTGCTCGGCCTCGTCCCGCTCCCCTCGCTGCAGCGTCTGGAGGATGAGGAGGTTGCGCGCCAGGTACGGCTCGTACAACCTGCGCGGATTGTCCACCACGTGGAACGCGAGCCGGAGTTCGGCGAAGACGCTGCGCATCAGCTCGTCGGTGCGGGCGCTGCCGGCGAGGGCGACCAGTTCGCGGTGGAAGTGGATGTTGGCGGTGGAGACACCTTTCCAGTCACCTTCACGCGCCTCGCGCTGCCCTTCCGCGACGGCTTCGGCGAGGCCGTCGAGACCGTACGGCGGGGCCCCGAGGCCGCGCACGACGGCGCACTCGACGAGGCGGCGGGTGCGGTAGATGTCCTCGACGTCCTCGACGGTCAGCACGCGCACGAAGACGCCGCGGTTGAGCTCGTGGACGAGGAGCCGTTCATGGGTGAGCAGGCGGAACGCCTCGCGGAGGGTGTTGCGGGAGACACCGAGGGCACCGCCGATGCTGTCCTCGGACAGCCGTGTGCCGGGCGGGAAGAAGCCCTCGGCGATGCGGCTCCGGAGGATGTCCGAAACCCGCTCGGCGGTGCTGGTGCGCCCCAGGAGGGCACGGTCGTCGGCAAGTCCGGTCAGTTCGGCGGCCATGCGCGGAATTCAACCGCAGACACAAGAACGAAACAACACGGGTATTGAAGGATTGTTCAACGATCCTCTACCTTGCTGGACAGGCGCCCTCCGCACGGCTCCACTGCACGGCATGGCACAACGGCACGGCTCGGTCCCCCTGCCCTCCCCCTCCCTCACCGCGAGGTGTCCATGAGCACGCCCCCTCCCTCCCCGGCCCTCTCCTCCACGACCAAGCCCGACCAGGGCGAACCGATCTCGGACGACGGCGCGTTCGGCTGGCTGCGCGCCCTCGGACCGCGTGGTCGCCGCGCCTTCGGCGGCGCGTTCGGCGGCTACGCGCTCGACTCGTACGACTACTTCACGCTGCCGCTGAGCATGGTCGCGCTCACGGCCTACTTCGGCCTGGACAACGGCCAGACCGGACTGTTCACCACGGTCACCCTGGTCGTGTCGGCGATCGGCGGCGCCGCCGCGGGCGTGCTCGCGGACCGGATCGGCCGGGTGAAGGCGCTGATGATCACCGTGGTGACCTACGCGGTCTTCACCGTGGCCTGCGGCTTCGCGCCCAACTACGAGACCCTGCTGGTCTTCCGCGCCCTTCAGGGGCTGGGCTTCGGCGGTGAGTGGGCGGTCGGCGCGATCCTGGTCGCCGAGTACGCGAGCGCCAAGCACCGGGGACGTACGCTCGGCGCGATCCAGAGCTCCTGGGCCGTGGGCTGGGGACTGGCCGTGATCGTCTACACGATGGTCTTCTCCTTCCTCGACGACGACCTGGCCTGGCGCGTGATGTTCTGGACCGGCGCACTGCCCGCGCTGCTCGTGATCTGGGTGCGCCGCTCGGTCGAGGACGCCCCGCAGGCCGCGGCCGCACGCGAGAAGAGCGCCGAGAGGGGCTCGTTCGCCGCGATCTTCCGGCCGGGCACGGCCACCCAGCCGGGTCTGCTGCGCACCACTGTGTTCGCGGTGCTGCTCTCCACCGGCGTCCAGGGCGGCTACTACACGCTGGCGACCTGGGTGCCCACGTATCTGAAGACGGAGCGGGGTCTGTCGGTCGTCGGCACCGGCGGCTACCTCACCCTTCTGATCTCCGGCGCCTTCATCGGCTACCTGACCGGCGGCTATCTCACCGACCGGCTGGGCCGCCGGCGGAACATCTGGCTCTTCGCGGTGCTCTCGGCGCTGTGCATCCTGGCGTACGCGAACATCCCGAGCGGCGCCGACACCCTTCTCCTGGTCCTCGGTTTCCCCCTCGGGTTCTGTATGTCGGCGATCTTCAGCGGCTTCGGCTCGTTCCTCAGCGAGCTGTACCCGTCGGCCGTGCGGGGCACCGGGCAGGGCTTCACGTACAACACCGGCCGTGCGGTGGGCGCCGTCTTCCCGACCACGGTCGGCTTCCTGGCCGACAGCTGGGGCGTCGGCGGCGCGCTGATCTTCGGCGCGATCGGCTACGGCCTGGCGGCGGTGGCCCTGCTCGGCCTCCCGGAAACACGCGGAAAGGAACTCGTGTGAACCACGTGACGACTCACGACCGTCTCCCGACCGGCGCCACCCAAGGCCCCCCGGCCTCCGCCCCGCACGACCGCCCCTTGACCCTCGTGGACCCGCACGCGCACGCGTGGACCCCCGAAGAGGCGCGCGCCCGGTTCCGTTCGGGCGTGTCCGGCCCCACCGCCGGGGTCGCCGCCGGGCACACCCAGGCGAACCTGATCTCGGTGCCCGCCGACTGGGCGTACGACATGCTGCTGTTCTGCCAGCGCAACCCCAAGCCGTGTCCCGTGCTCGACGTCACGGACGCCGGCGCGTGGACGACCCCGCTCGCCGAGGGCGCGGACCTGCGCACGGATCTGCCGCGCTACCGGGTCTGGGAGCACGGCGAGTTGGTGGCCGAGCCGACGGACGTGGTGGACGTCTGGCGCGAGGACCTCGTGTCGTTCCTGATCGGGTGCAGTTTCACCTTCGAGTGGGCGCTGACCGAAGCCGGCGTCCCGATGCGCCACATCGAGCAGGGCCGCAACGTCTCGATGTACGTCACCGGACGCCAGTGCCGGCCCGCCGGCCGGATGCGGGGCCCGATGGTCGTGTCGATGCGTCCGGTGCCGCCCGAGCATCTGGCCGCCGCGATCCGGGAGAGCAGTCTGCTCCCGGCCGTGCACGGTGGCCCGGTGCACTGCGGCGAGGCGGCGGGCCTCGGCATCGCGGACGTGTCCCGCCCGGACTTCGGCGACCCGGTGGACGCCGAACCGGACGACGTCCCGGTGTTCTGGGCCTGCGGGGTGACACCCCAGGCCGCTGTGATGGCCTCCCGCCCACCGTTCGCGATCACCCACGCACCGGGCCAGATGTTCCTGACCGACGCCCGCGACGAGCAGTACCGAGTCTTCTGACGGACGGATCCGACAGGAACCGGTCACCGGAGAAACCAGAGCAACAGACAGAGGAAACAAGCAGGAGAATGGGACCCATGAGCTCCATCGATCTCAACGCCGACCTCGGCGAGGGCTTCGGCCGCTGGACACTGACCGACGACGAGGAGTTGCTGTCCGTCGTCACCAGCGCCAACGTGGCCTGCGGCTTCCACGCCGGGGACGCGGCCACCATGCGGCGGGTCTGCGAGCTGGCGGCCGAGCGCGGCGTGCGGGTCGGAGCCCAGGTCTCCTACCACGACCTGGCGGGCTTCGGGCGGCGCGCGATGGACGTGCCGCCCGCCGAACTGGCGGCCGAGGTGGCGTACCAGATCGGCGCCCTGGAGGTCTTCGCCCGCGCGGCGGGCACGCGCGTGTCGTACGTGAAGCCGCACGGCGCGCTCTACAACCGGGTCGTGCACGACGAGGAACAGGCGGCGGCGGTGGTGGAGGGGGTACGCCTCGCCGACGCCACGCTCCCCGTCCTCGGCCTGCCCGGCTCATGGCTCCTCAAGCTGGCCGAGGCGGCCGGTCTGGCCGCCGTCACCGAGGCGTTCGCGGACCGCGCGTACACCGACCAGGGCACGCTGGCACCGCGCGGTCACGAGGGTGCCGTGATCACGGATATCGAGGCCGTGATCGAGCGGTCCGTCGGCCTGGCCCGTTCCGGCACGGTCGTCTCCCACTCGGGGGAGCGCATCCTCGTCCGGGCCCGCTCCCTCTGCCTGCACGGTGACACGCCGGGCGCGGTGGAGCTGGCCCGGCGGGTGCGGGCCGAGCTGGCGGCCGCCGGGGTACGCGTGGAGGCGTTCTCATGAGGGCGCTGCCGGTCGGGAACCGCGCGCTGCTGATCGAGGTGGGCACGGGCGAGGAGGCCGAGGCCCTGCACGCCGAGCTGCTGCGCCGCCGCGCGAGGGGCGACCTGTCGGTGGCCGAGATCGTCCCCGCCGCCCGTACCGTCCTCCTGGACGGCCTCGACGACCCGGCCCGTCTCGCCGAGCGCCTCGCCTCCTGGAGGGTTCCGCCCGTCGCGCCGCGCGCGGAGGAGGTCGTCGAGATCTCCGTACGGTACGACGGCCCCGACCTGCCGGACGTCGCCGCCCACTGGGGTGTCGACGAGGCCGAGGTCGCCCGGATCCACGCGGCGGCCGAGTACCGCGTGGCCTTCTGCGGCTTCGCCCCGGGATTCGGCTACCTCACCGGGCTGCCCCGCGAGGTCCCGCGCCGGGCGACCCCGCGCACGGCCGTCCCTACGGGGGCGGTGGCCCTGGCCGGCCCGTACACCGGCGTGTACCCGCGTTCCTCCCCCGGCGGCTGGCAGCTGATCGGTACCACGGACGCCGTTCTGTGGGACCACACGCGCGTGCCGGCCGCTCTGCTGGCTCCGGGTACCCGGGTCCGCTTCACACCGGTGGCGACCCCGTGACCGACCGCGCCCTCGTCGTCGTCCGGGCCGGCGCCCTGACCACCGTCCAGGACCGCGGCCGTCCCGGACACGCCCACCTCGGCGTGCCCCGCGCGGGCGCCCTCGACGCCCCGGCGGCCGCCCTGGTCAACCGCCTGGTGGGCAACCCGCCGGACGCGGCTGTCCTGGAGACCACGCTCAACGGCTGTTCCGTGCGGCCCCGCTCGACGGTCGTCGTGGCGGTCGGAGGCGCCCCCTGCGCGGTCACCGTGAACGGCCGCCCGGTCGCCTGGGGAGCGCCCGTACGGGTCCCCGGAGGGGCGGTGCTGGACATCGGGCCGGCGCGCTCCGGCGTACGCGGCTATCTCGCCGTCTGTGGCGGTGTGACCGTGGAGCCGGTCCTCGGCAGCCGCTCCACCGACCTGCTGTCGGGCCTCGGCCCGCCTCCGCTGACGGACGGCACGGTGCTCCCGCTCGGCCGCCCGAGCCATCTCCACGCGCGCGTGGACGTCGGCCCGCACCCGGCGCCGCCCTCGGAGCTCGTCCTGCGCGTCACCCTGGGCCCGCGCGACGACTGGTTCACGGACGCGGCGCTGCACACCCTCACCAGGCACCCTTACGCCGTCTCCTCGGCGAGCAACCGCATCGGGCTGCGCACGGAGGGGCCCGCCCTGGAGCGCTCCCGGGCGGGTGAACTCCCCAGCGAGGGCATGGTGCTGGGCGCCGTCCAGGTGCCACCGGACGGCCGCCCGGTCGTCTTCCTCGCCGATCACCCGACCACCGGGGGCTACCCGGTGATCGCGGTGGTCCATTCGGCGGACCTGCCCGGCGCGGCCCAGGCCACGCCGGGCACCCCGGTGCGCTTCGTCGCCGTACGGCACCGCCGTTGACCAGCGCCGTTTTCCTGTTGCCTCACGCCACCTCCGGCCGCTGACCGGACACGGCCGGCGCGGCCAGGGCCGACGCCACCGCGTGGGAGGCGGACAGGTCCAGTCGGGCACTGGTGCCGCGCGCCTTGTGGCGTACCTCGGCGGCGGCGAGGGTGAGGAGCTGCGGGAGCAGGTCGGTGCAGCGCCGGGCCACCCAGCCCGTCCCCGCCGTGGCCAGCCACCAGAGGCCGGCGCCGCGCGTGGGCGCCGGGAACTGGGGCTCGGCGGCAGGGGCGGGCCCCGTGGCGATCCCCGCCTCCGTGAGCAGGGCGTGGAAGCGGACGGCGAGTTGCCGGTGCCCCCGTTCGCCGGGGTGCAGCCGGTCCGCGCTCCACATCGCGGGGTCCGTGAGCCAGGCGCCCTCCGAGGCGTGCAGATGGACCGCCCCGTGGCGCTCGGAGAGGGCGTGCACGACCGTGTTGACGGCCCGCTGTCGCCGGGCGAGGGGGCGGGCGAGCGCCCCGGGCAGGCCGAGCATCGCCCCGGGGTCGGGCAGACACGCGGTGAGCAGCACCGCGCCCCGCTCCCGGAAGGCCGCGTAGATCTCGTCGAGGCGGGCGGCTACGGCGTGGATGTCGAAGGTGCGGCGCAGGGTGTCGTTGACCCCGATGACGACGGAGGCGATGTCCGGGCCGAGCGCGAGCGCGGCGGACAGCTGCCGGTCCAGCACGTCGCGTGTCTGGGAGCCGCTGACGGCCAGGTTGGTGAACTCCACGGCGGGACCGAGCCCGTCGGCGAGCAGCGCGGCCCAGCCCCGCCGGCCGCCTTCGACGGGGTCGCCCACGCCCTCGGTGAGGGAGTCGCCGAGGGCCACGAACCGCAGGGCCCTCATCCGACGCCCTCCCGCACGGGGCGCCCGACGGTCGCGTCGTGCGCGGCGAGGAACGCGTCCACCGCGGTCTGCCAGCCGAAGCACTCGGCACGCGCGCGTGCCGCGTCCCGGCGCTCGCCCTCGGGCCGGTCCAGCAGCAGCTCGACGGCGTCCGCGAAGGCCTCCCCGTGGTCCGCCGCCGTGGCCCCGGCCGACCCGATGACCTCCGGCAGCGCCGACGAGGAGCTGGCCACCACGGGCGTCCCGCAGGCCATCGCCTCCAACGCGGCGAGACCGAACGTCTCGGCGGGCCCGGGGGCCAGGGCCACATCGGCGGAGGCCTGCAGGGCGCCCAGCGTGTCGCGGTCGCCGACATGCCCCAGGAAGGTCACCGGCAGCCCCTTCCCCCGCTGTTCGAGCCTGCCGCGCAGCGGCCCGTCCCCGGCGACGACCAGCACGGCCCGCAGACCGCGCCGCAGCAGAGCCTCCAGGGCGTCGAGGGCCGTCCCGGGCCGCTTCTCGACGGACAGCCGGGAACACATCACCAGCAGAACTTCGTCCACGCGCGCGTGCCGCTCGCGCAGCCCCGGGTCCCGCAGCGCGGGGTGCCGTCCCACGAGGTCGACGCCCAGGGGTGCCCGTACGACGTTCCGGGCGCCGATCCGTACGAACTCCCGTTCGGCGAACTCGGTGGTGCACACCACCCGCGAGTAGGTGTGGGCCGTACGGACGTTGAGGGCGTCGGAGGCCCGCCGGGCCAGCCCCTCGGACAGCCCCCAGGTCCGCAGCACCCCGTCGGCGGTCTCGTGCGAGACCATCACCGCGCGCACCCTGGCCCGCCGGGCCCACGCCCCGGTCCAGCGCAGCGTGGTCCGGTCGGAGACCTCCAGCCGGTCGGGCTCCAGCGACTCCAGCAGGCGGGCCACCCGCCGCTTGTCCGCGAGGACGCGGTAGCCACCGGTCCCCGGCAGCAGCGGCCCGGGCAGCGTGATCACCCGGCCCTGCTCGGTCGCACGGTCGGTGTACCGCTCGCCGGGCACGACGAGCACGGCCTCGTGCCCGGCCGCCTCGAACCCCTTGCCCAGCTCCCGCAGCGCGGTCCGCAGACCGCCCGAGGTGGGCGCGACGAAGTTGGCGAGCCGTACGATCCGCAGCTTCGGGGAAGCGGCCCCGCTCATGCCGCCACCACCGTCCGCGCCGCCAGCACATCGGCGTAGTGCCCGATGAGCTGATCGCCGACGGCCGCCCAGGTGCGCCCCTCGACCATGGCCCGTCCGGCGGCCCCGTACGCGGCCCGCAGCGCGGGATCGGCGGCCAGGGACCACACGGCGTCGCGTACGGCGGCCGCGTCTCGCGGCGGGACCAGCAGTCCCGTGCGCCCGTGGGCGACGAGGTCCAGCGGGCCTCCGGCGGCGGGCGCCACCACGGGCACCCCGCTGGCCATGGCCTCCTGCACGGTCTGGCAGAAGGTCTCGAAGGGGCCGGTGTGGGCGAAGACGTCGAACGAGGCGAAGATCCGGGCGAGTTCGTCGCCGGTGCGGCGGCCGAGGAAGACGGCTCCGGGCAGGGCCTCGCGCAGGCCGGGCTCGCTGGGCCCGTCGCCCACGACGACGACCCGTACACCGTCCAGGCCGCACACCCCGGCGAGCAGCTCGATCTGTTTCTCGGGGGCGAGGCGGCCGACGTAGCCGACGATCAGCTCACCGCCCGGCGCCAGTTCGCGACGCAGCGCCTCGTCGCGCAGGTCGGGGCGGAACCGGACGGTGTCGACGCCGCGCGGCCACAGGCTGACCCGGGGCACGCCGTGTGCCTCCAGGTCGCGCAGGGCCGAGCTGGACGGGGCGAGGGTGCGGTCGGCGGCGGCGTGCACGGAGCGGATGCGCCGCCAGGCCGCCGCCTCACCGGCGTGGACGTAGGTGCGGGCGTATCCGGCGAGGTCGGTCTGGTAGATCGCGACGGCGGGTACCCCGAGGCGGGCGGCGGCCGCCATGCCGCGGACGCCGAGGACGAAGGGGCTGGCCAGGTGGACGATGTCGGCCCGGTGTTCGACGATCGCCGCGGCGACCCGGCGGCTGGGCAGGGCGACACGGACCTGGGGATAGCCCGGGAGCGGAAGGGAGGGGACACGGACTACGGGGCACGGTGCCTGGAGGTCGGCTCCCGCTCCGGTTCCCTGGGCGGTGGCCGGGGCCACGACGAGCGGGGCGTGCCCCCGCGCGACGAGGTGCCGCGCGGTCTGCAGGGCGCAGTGGGCCACGCCGTTCACATCGGGGGGAAAGGACTCGGTCACTATGACGACACGCATACCGGTGTTGTCGTCGTACCGGACGTGGCCGCGTCAACGTGGATCTTTCCGGGCGGGGAACGTCCCATGAGCGTTGCGCTGCACACATGTCCAGGTCGGACCGCGTCCATGCCCTCCTGACTTCCGGGTCACCCGATGTTCACACTGCGGGCATGTCAGGACCGATCCGGCTGCGTACGGCTGTCTGGACCTCGGCCTCCTCGGCCGGGTCGGCGGCCAGTCGACGGAGTTGGTCGACGACGCGCGTGTCACCGGTCTCGGCGTGCCGAGCGGCGATCTCACGGGTGGTCTCCTCGCAGTCCCAGAGGCACTCGACGGCGAAGCCGGCCGGGAAGGAGGGGTCGGTGGCGGCGAGCGCGCGGGCGGCGCGGCCCCGGAGGTGGGAGGAGGCGGTCTCGCGGTAGATGTGGCGCAGAACGGGTGCGGCGCAGACGATGCCCAGGCGGCCGGTGCCGTCGACGAGCGTCCACAGGGTGGGCGCGTCGGGCCCTTCGCCGCGTACGGCCTCCCGCAGCGCGCCCAGCACCAGGTCGCTGTCCTTGGTCCCGCCGAGACAGGCGAGCATGCGTCCGGCGGCGGCACCCAGCGGGTCGGGCCGGTGGACCCAGCCTCGCGCCCGGTCGACGGCGGCCATGCTGCGCATCCGTTCGAAGGCGGCGACGGCGGCCTCCACGACCATCGTCGTCCCGTCGGTCACGGCGCCCTCGATCAGGTCGAGGGCCTCGGGATCGTTGCCGTCGGCGAGGTAGCGAAGGGCGGTGCAGCGGGCACCGTCGTCACCGAATCGGGCGGCCTGGAGGATCTCGGGCCGGTCCTCGGGGCCGGCGACGGCGGTGAGACACCGGGCGGCCGGCACATGGAGGACGGCTCCGCGTTCGATGCCCTGCTGGGCCCACTCGAAGACGGCCTTGACGCTCCACCCCGGCCGGGGTCCGCTCGGTCGCATCTGCCGCTGCCAGCGGTCGAAGCAGCCGGTCTCGTGGGCGGCACGCACACGCGTGGCGATGGCTTCGCGGGGGTCGTCGGCCCACAGCCGCCAGGGCCGGGGTTCGAAGGCGTCGCGGACGGCGGCGGCCAGTTCGGCCTCCCCCTCCGGATCGGTGGTGAAGCGGGCCAGGACGGGTTCGGCCAGGGCGCGCAGCCCCTCGTCGTCGTCCCTGAGGGCCAGCTCGTCCAGGGCCCAGGCCCAGCTGGTGCCCACGGCGGCGTACCTGCGCAGGAGGTCGAGCGCGTCCCGCCTGCCGTACGAGGCGAGGTGCCCGAGGACCGCGAGGGCCAGCCCGGTGCGTGACTCGTCGGTGTCCAGCACGTCCTCGGCGTCGAAGAGGTGCCGCTCGATCTCGTCGAGCTCGCCGCTCAGATCGAGGTAGAGACGGGCGTAGTACAGGGAGCGGTTCTCCACCTGCCAGTCGTGGCGGGGGTCGCTCAGCACACAGTGGTTCAGTGCCGCGAGCGCCTCGTCCCGGGGGGCGGTGAGCGCGTGCAGGGTGCCGTCGCCGCGGCCCCGCTGCAGCAGGCCGAGCAGCGTACCGCTGGGCGCTATGACCGGTTCGAACATGGGAAACAGCCTCACATCAAGCGTCGACGCAACCGGGGATCTTGCTTTACCTGGCCGCGTGACAACACGTCGGGGCGCCCGCCGTCTCTTGCTTGCTGTAGACCATCTTCCTCTGCCTCTCGTCGGTGGCCCATGCGGACCGCATCACGGCCCACGCGGTGCGGCAACACCTGCCCAGCCATCATGTCCGTGAATCACGACGTCATGATGACCCGGCGGTTCTTCCTGCCGCGACCGAAATATCCGGCGGCCCCGTACCGCCTCCCCCGTCTTTCGTGTTTTGCCTGGTCAGAACATGTTGATCAGCGTGCTGCGAACAGTTCGAGCAGTTCGGCCTTGTCGAACATCCGGGCGGTGTCGACCGCGTTCGGAGTGCCCGCGACCGGGTCGGCCCCGCCGTCCAGAAGGACCCGGATGACAGCTTCCTCACCCTTGAAAACCGCCCCGGCGAGGGGAGTCTGGCCTCGGTCGTTGACGCGGTCGGCCGCACCGCCACGGGCCAGGAGGGCCCGTACCGCGTCGGCGTGACCGTGGTACGCGGCGAGCATCACGAGCGAATCGCCGCGGTCGTTGGTGAGGTCGGCCGGAACACCCGCGTCGACGTACGCCACGAGCGCCTCGGTCTCGCCCCGCCGGGCCAGATCGAAGATCTTGGTCGCCAGCTCCACGACCTCCGGGTCGGGGGCTTCGCTCATCGCCGGGACCACCTCTCACAAACGCGCCTCGAGCCAAACGGGTGAATCGCCAGAGTACTGGCTTCCCGCGCACATCAGCGGACAGAGTCGAGGCAAAGATCACACCGAGTCCCGTCGCGCGCAACAGCCCAGCCCGGACGGCCCAACGAGGATTCGGCCACTCAGGCGAAATCTGCCGAATTTCACTCATTTGCACCTTTTATCGTATGGATACATGCTGTGACCCTGGAAGAACTCATGGTGACTGTCCCCATCAACCAGGAGAACCCAAATGGTCTTGAACATCTCAGGCGTCGTCCTGCTCGGCGTCATCGTCTTCCTGTTCTTCCGCAAGGACGGCCTGAAGGCCTCGCACTGCATCGTCGTCACGCTCTTCGGCTTCTACCTCGCCAGCACGGGCATGGCCTCGAGCATCACGGCAGGCGGCGAGAGCCTCGCGAGCCTCCTCGGCGGGATCAAGTTCTGACCCCGTCCCCATCCGCACGCACCCCCAGGAGACAGCCGTGGCCCGGGTCCCCCTCCCTCGCATTCTGAGCACCGGCGGCGCGCACCTCGCCAGGAGCCGGGAGCTGGCCCGGACGGCGGCCGACGGCGCCACCGACGTCCTCCACCCGTTGATCACGATCACGCGTGGACTGCGCCGGCTGGTCGCCGCCGGACGGCTCAGGTGGACCGAGACCCCGAAGGACCGACGCGGGTCGCTGCTCTTCCTGGCGGCCTCGGTCGTCCTGGTCGTGACCCTGGTGCCGTACGGCCCGCTGCTCGCCGTCATCGTCCTGATGGCGGCGGCAGCCTGGACGGGCCGCGACAGCGCCGCCTCGCAGCCCACCGGCCCCGACGAGTCCCAGACCCAGCGTCTGCGGTCCCTCTACGAGGCCCTGGTCCCGTACTTCTCGACCGCCGAGGACCCCGAGCCCCTCTATACGCACGGCGGCGCCTGGGACAAGGCCTTCCCCACCTACGCGTTCGACGGCACCGGCCGCGTCTGCCATCTGCTGATCCGCTACCCGGCGTACTTCACGGACGGCGAGGCCGAGGCCCGCGCGCGCATCGAGCAGCTGCTGCACGCCAAGGCGGGCCGCGGCCGTGAGTACCGCTTCACCTGGGACGAGGAGGGCAACGAACTCACCGTCGCCGTCCTCCCCCCGCTCTGCACCGACATCACCGCCCAGCGCTTCGTGACGGCACCGGGCGAGACGGTTCTCGGCTTCACCGACGCGAGCCAGGTCCAGCGCACCCTCCCCCTGTCCTCCGGGGAGGAGCGAGTCCCCTCCGGAGAGCAGCAGCGCGACGTACCGCCGGTCATCTGGCGCACCGGCGTCCGCTCCACCGAACCGCACCTGCTGGCCGTGGGCGAACCGGGCAGCGGCACCACGACCCTGCTCCGCTCGATCGCCCTCCAGGCCCTCCAGCACGGCGACGTCGTCATCGTCGAGGGCGGCGGCAGCGGCGAGCACGCCTGCCTGACCGGCCGCGACGGGGTCCTCGCCGTGGAGTGCGGCCTCTCCGGGGCCCTGACGAGCCTGGAATGGGCGTCCCAGGAGACGGAGCGCCGGCTGATCGCCACGAACCGCGCCCGGCAGGCGGGCCAACCCGCGCCGGACGACATCCGCCGTCCCCTCTGGCTCCTCCTCGACCGCCCGAGCGTGCTGACCCACCTCGCCGCGGCCGAGGGCCGGCGCGACCCGCAGTCCCTCCTAGAGATCCCCCTCCGGCACGGCCGCGCGGTCAACGTCACCGTGGTGGTCACCGAACAGTTCGACCACCTGGACACCCTCACGGACGCGGTACGCAGGCACACCCGCGCGCGCGTCGTCCTGGGCCCCGCCTCCCTCGACCAGGTCGAAGCGGTCCTGGGCGCCGCGCCCCCGACCACACCCACCCCGGACGTCCCCCCGGGCCGCGGCTACGCCCGCCTCGGCCCCGCCCCCACCCTCCGCCTCCAGGTCCCCACCACCCCGGACCCCTACGACGAGAACACGCCCGAACCCCACCGCCAGGCAGTCCTCGCCCTCCTCCCACCCCACACGACCCCGGCGGACTCGCTCACCAAGGCAGCGGTGGCCGAAACCTGAGGCGACCGCCCCTGTTTCCCGGCTGTGGGCACGTGGCGCCGCCAGGACGCGCCACCCGGCCGGCCCTCACGCCACGAACGTCCGCGGCCCCTCGCTCCCACCCGACGCCCCGTCCCGCACCAGCCGCGCCGCCGAGGCCAACCGCGCGGCCGCCTCCTCGGCCACCGCACCCCCCACGGTGAACGGCAGCCGCACATACCCCTCGAACGCACCGTCGACCCCGAACCGAGGCCCCGACGGCACCCGGACCCCCACCCGCTCCCCCACCTCCGCGAGCCGCGACCCCGACAGGCCCCCGGTACGGACCCACAGCGTCAGCCCACCCCGAGGCTCGGAGAACTCCCAGTCCGGCAGCTCCCGACGCACCGCGGCCACCAAGGCGTCCCGGTTCCCCCGGGCCTGCTCCCGCCTGATAGCCACGGCCTGCGCCCAACCGCCCGTACTCATCAGCCAGTTCACGGCCAGCTGCTCCAGCACGGGCGTCCCCAGATCCGCGTACGCCCGCGCCGCGACGAGACTGCGGATCACATCCGGCGCGGCCCGCACCCACCCGATCCGCATCCCCGCCCAGAACGCCTTGCTGGCCGACCCGACCGTGATGACCGTGGACCCCGCCGGATCGAAGGCACACACGGGCCTCGGCATCCGCACATCGTCGTCGAGCCACAGCTCACTCATCGTCTCGTCGGCGACGAGGACCGTCCCGGCGCCCCGAGCCGCGTCGACGAGCCCCCGTCGCCGGTCCTCGTCGGCGAGCGCGCCCGTCGGATTGTGGAAGTCGGCGACGACGTACGCGAGCCGGGGCGCCGCGTCCCGCAGGACCTGCCGCCACCGGTCCATGTCCCACCCGGCGAGCCCGTCGGCCATGGCGACCGGCACCAGCCGCGCCCCCGCCTCCCGCATCAGCTGAAGGATGTTGGCGTAGGAGGGCGACTCCACGGCGATCCGCTCACCCCGCCCCGCGAAGAGGTGGCAGATCGCGTCCATGGCGCCCATGGCCCCCGTCGTCACCATGATCTGCTCGGGCATCGTCGGGATGCCGCGCGCGGTGTAGCGCTCGGCGAGCATGGAGCGGAGCGCGGGCAGCCCGGCCGGATAGTCGCCGTGCGTATGGGCGTAGGGGGGCAGCTCCTCCAGCGCGCCCTGCACGGCCCGGGTGAGCCAGGGCTCGGGCGCGGGAAGGGCCGCACAGCCCAGGTCGATCATCGAGCCGAGCGCCTCGGGCGGCAACGGTTCCAGACCACGCGCGGGCAACGGCTTCCCGGCCGGTACGGCGGTCCAACTGCCCGCGCCCCGCCGGGACTCCAGGAACCCCTCCGTGCGCAGCGCCTCGTAGGCCGCCGCGACGGTCGTACGGCTGACGGAGAGGGACAGCGCGAGTTCCCGCTCGGCGGGCAGTCGGGCGGCCACGGGCACGCGGCCCTCCAGCACCAGCAGCCGGATCCCGTCGGCGAGCGCCCGGTAGGCCGGCGGGCGGCGTGTGCCGGGGCCGGCTGGGCGCTCCTGCTGCGAGGTGAGCAGCCGCGCGAGCTGAGCCGCACCGACCGCCGAAGTCCACTGCGCCATGATTTCCAGTCCACCTTCCCTGAATTGGCCATGGATGGCTTCACTCTCCAAGCCACAGAGTGTCATGCGTCAGGCCACCGGCACCACCAGGGGGACGTCTTGCCCGCACAGCACGAGCCGCCGCACGAACCGCAGCAAGGCCCGCAGCAAGGCCCGCAGGACCCTCCACAGCGCCGACTGGGCCGACGGCTGACCCAGCTCTACACCGGCCTCGCGCTGTACGGCGCCAGCTCCGCGCTCCTCGTGGAGTCGGGCCTCGGCCTGGAGCCCTGGAACGTGCTGCACCAGGGCCTGGCGGAGCTGACCGGCCTGACCATCGGCGTGGTGTCGATCGTCGTCGGCGCGGTGGTGCTGCTCCTGTGGATCCCGCTCCGCCAGCGCCCGGGCCTCGGCACGGTCTCCAACGTCTTCGTGGTCGGCATCGCGATGGACGCCACCCTGGCCCTCGTGCCGCAGGCGCACACCATGGCCGTACGGGTTCTCCTCCTCGCGGCCGGGATCGTGCTCAACGGCGTGGCGACCGGCCTGTACATCGCGGCCCGGTTCGGCCCGGGCCCACGCGACGGCCTGATGACGGGACTGCACCGCCGTACCGGACGCTCGGTCCGGCTGATGCGGACGGCCGTGGAGGTGGCGGTGCTGGCGACCGGCTTCGCCCTCGGCGGCACGGTCGGCGTGGGCACTCTGCTCTACGCCCTCTCCATCGGTCCGCTCGCCCAGTTCTTCCTGCGCGCGTTCGCCGTCCCCTCGGAATCCGGCAGCACGGTCGTTGCCACCGGTCCATCGAAGCGGGCCATACTGCCCGGGTGACCGCCCTCATACGCCACCCCTACCTCGACCATCCGGGCCCGATCGCCTTCGCCCACCGGGGCGGGGCGGCGGACGGGCTGGAGAACACCGTGGCCCAGTTCCGGCGGGCGGTGGAATCGGGTTACCGCTACATCGAGACCGACGTCCACGCCACGCTCGACGGCAAGCTCGTCGCCTTCCACGACGCGACCCTGAACCGGATGACCGACGGGACGGGCCGCATGGCCGACCTGCCGTGGAAGGAGATCCGCCGCGCGCGCGTGGCGGGCGTCGAGCCGGTCCCCCTCTTCGAGGAGCTCCTCGAAACCTTCCCCGAGGTCCGCTGGAACGTCGACCTCAAGGCGGAGCCCGCGCTCCACCCCCTCCTCAATCTGATCGCCCGCACCGACTCCTGGGACCGTGTCTGCGTCGGCTCCTTCTCCGAGTCCCGGGTCGCCCGCGCCCAGCGCCTCGCCGGCCCGCGCCTGGCCACCTCGTACGGCACGAGCGGTGTGCTGGGGCTGCGGCTGCGGTCGTGGGGCATCCCCGCCACGGTGCGCCGCTCGGCGGTCGCCGCACAGGTGCCCGAGTCGCAGTCCGGGGTGCCCGTGGTCGACCACCGGTTCGTGCGCGCCGCCCACGCGCGCGGCCTGCAGGTCCACGTGTGGACCGTGAACGAACCGCAACGTATGCACCGGCTCCTGGACCTGGGCGTCGATGGCATCATGACCGATCACATCGACACGCTGCGCAAGGTACTCGAGGACCGGGGGACCTGGGTCTGACGCCCTCGCGCGGCCCGTTCACGGGGAAGCGAGGGGCACGGGTGGGCACCGACACCGTGCGGACGGACGCGGGCGACGAGGCCGCGGGCCGGCGGCGCGAACAGCGCGGCTGGTACTTCTACGACTGGGCCTGCTCCGTCTACTCGACCAGCGTCCTGACCGTGTTCCTCGGCCCCTATCTGACCGAGGTCGCCAAGTCCGCGGCCGACCCGGACGGTTATGTGCACCCCCTGGGCATACCGGTCCGCGCGGGCTCCTTCTTCGCGTACTCGGTGTCCCTGTCGGTGATCCTCGCCGTCGTGATCATGCCGCTGGTGGGCGCGGCCGCGGACCGTACGGGCCGCAAGAAGCCCCTCCTGGGCGCGGCCGCCTATGTCGGTGCCGCCGCGACCGCCGGCATGTTCTTCCTGGACGGTGACCGCTATCTGCTCGGCGGCCTCCTGCTGGTCGTGGCGAACGCGGCGCAGTCCGTGGCGATGATGCTCTACAACTCCTATCTCCCCCAGATCGCACCCCCCGAGGAACGCGACGCCGTCTCCTCCCGGGGCTGGGCCTTCGGCTACGCGGCCGGCTCTCTGGTCCTGGTCGCCAACCTGATCCTCTTCACCTCCCACGACAGCTTCGGCGTCTCCGAGGGCATGGCGGTCCGCATCTGCCTGGCCTCGGCCGGCCTCTGGTGGGGCGCCTTCACCCTCATCCCGCTCCGCCGCCTGCGCGACCGCCGCAGCCCGTCGGGCGGGAGCGGGGAGGCGACCGCCCCCGGTCTGCGCCAGCTCGCGGCGACCGTCCGCGACATGCGCCGCCACCCACTGACCCTGAGCTTCCTCCTCGCCTACCTCGTCTACAACGACGGCATCCAGACGGTGATCTCCCAGGCCTCGGTGTACGGCTCCGAGGAACTCGGCCTGGAGCAGTCCACACTCATCGTGGCGGTGCTGCTCGTCCAGGTCCTGGCGGTGTGCGGCGCCCTCGGCATGGGCCGGCTCTCCCGCCGCTACGGCGCCAAGCGCACGATCCTCGGCTCCCTGGTCGCCTGGACCGTGATCCTCGCCGCCGGCTACTTCCTCCCGGCGGGCGCCCCACTGTGGTTCTTCGTCCTCGCCTCGGGCATCGGTCTGGTCCTCGGCGGCAGCCAGGCCCTGTCCCGTTCCCTCTTCTCCCACCTCGTACCGCCCGGCAAGGAGGCCGAGTACTTCTCCGCGTACGAGATGAGCGACCGCGGTATGAGCTGGCTGGGCCCGCTGCTGTTCGGTGTGACGTACCAGCTGACCGGCAGTTATCGGGACGCGATCATCTCCCTGGTCGCCTTCTTCGTCCTGGGATTCGCCCTGCTCGCGAGGGTTCCGGTGCGCCGGGCGATCAGCGACGCGGGCAATCCCGTTCCCGACAGGATTTAGCGCCGGAAGCGAAAGGGCTGTAGTGTACGCGTTTGGCCTGCCAGGCGTACCGTTACTGCGCGTCAAAGATGCCGAAACGCTGGGTGACATCTGCTATTAGATGTGACAAACCGGGCGCCGGTGGGTACAACAAGGGCGGCTACGACGGCGACGCATGACCCGGAACGGGACACGGAACGGGAATCTTTACCGCCGACCGGACGTTGACCGGATGACGACGACAGCGACACCTGTCCTGTGGGCGACAAGCCCGGGAGGCACGATTCATGAGTGAGCGAGCTCTTCGCGGCACGCGCCTCGTGGTGACCAGCTACGAGACGGACCGCGGCATCGACTTGGCTCCGCGCCAGGCCGTGGAGTACGCATGCGAGAAGGGGCACCGCTTCGAGATGCCCTTCTCGGTCGAGGCGGAGATTCCGCCGGAGTGGGAGTGCAAGGTCTGCGGGGCCCAAGCACTCCTCGTGGACGGCGACGGCCCGGAGGAAAAGAAGGCCAAGCCCGCGCGTACGCATTGGGACATGCTGATGGAGCGGCGCACCCGTGAGGAACTCGAAGAGGTCCTCGAGGAGCGCCTCGCGGTTCTCCGCTCCGGCGCGATGAACATCGCGGTACATCCGCGAGACAGCCGCAAATCCGCCTAGCCCGCCCCTTTGGGGGTCAGGCGGACCACAGCGCAACCGATTGACCGCGGGCGCCGTACGCACATGTACGGCGCCCGCGGTCTTTCTCGCGCCCCTCAGGAAGCACGGGGCGCAGCAGCCCGTGCTTCCTGAGGGGCGCGGGGAACTTTGCGAGAAGCCCCACCGGACCCGCGCGCTGGGGGTCGAAGGGGCGCAGCCCCTGTGGAGGGGAACGGGTAAGGGCGGCGGGGGCGAAAAAACGCCTCAGCGGTCCAGCGGCGGGCGCGGCCCCTGCCCCGGCGCGTCGCCGGAAGCCGCGTCGTCGCGGATCACCTCACCCTGCACGACCTTGCCGTCGGGCCGATGCATGCGTGCCTGCTGAAAGGCATCCCCGAACGTTCCGGAACCCGCCTCACGGATCTTGCGCTCGAAGGTCCGCTCCGTATAGCGCCCGAGCGCCTTCTGGACCGGCGGAATCAACAGCACCAGCCCCACCGCGTCCGAGACCATCCCCGGCAGCATCAGGAGCAGGCCACCCAGCATCAGGAACCCGTTGCCCTCGCTCTTGCCGGCCCCGGCTTCGGTGCCGGTCGCGGCCGCCCCGCCCTGCTGCTGTTGCAGCGTCTCGCTCAGCACCCGGAACGCCCGCCGCCCGGCCCGCTTGACCACCGCCGAGCCGACGAGGAATCCGGCGACGAGAAGCAGGAAGACCGTGAACCCGCCGGCCGCGCCCGCGACCACCGTGAGCAGCCAGATCTCCAGCACCAGCCACGCGGCGACACCCAACGGCAGAAACGTGCGCAGCCGGGAGCGCCGAGGCCGGGCGGGAAACGTCGGAGTGGAAGCGCCAGTCGTCATGCTCCCAGTGTGCCTGGCCCCGGCTCAGCTCGGGATAAGCGGATGATCAGCCCGGCCGTGGAACACCACCGGCCCCGGCCGTCCCTCCGTCTCAGCCCTGCTTGCCTTCCCCGGACCCCTTGCCGTCCCGCCCCAGGATCTTGCCGACCCGCTCGCCCACACCCCACGCCGTGACCCGCCACAGCGCCTCGACGAGGATGTCCCGGCTCATCTTGGAGTCGCCGAGCTCACGCTCGACGAAGGTGATGGGCACCTCGACGACGTGGTAGCCCGCCCTGATCGCGCGACGGGCGAGGTCGACCTGGAAGCAGTAGCCCTGGGAGGCGACCTCGTCGAGGCCGAGCCCTTCGAGGGTCTCGGTGCGGAAGGCCCGATAGCCGCCGGTGACGTCACGGACGGGGACGTCGAGCAGGACCCGGGAGTAGAGGCTGCCGCCGCGGGAGATGAACTCGCGGGACTTGGGCCAGTTCACCACGCGCCCGCCCGGCACCCAGCGGGAGCCCAGGACGAGATCGGCGCCCTTGAGCGCGATCAGCAGCCGGGGCAGTTCCTCGGGCTGGTGCGAGCCGTCGGCGTCCATCTCGATGAGGACGCCGTAGCCGTTCTCCATGCCCCAGCGGAAGCCCGCGAGGTAGGCGGCGCCGAGCCCTTCCTTGCCCTTGCGGTGCAGCACCTGGACGTGGTCGTCCTCGGCGGCCAGTTCGTCGGCGAGCTTGCCGGTGCCGTCGGGGCTGTTGTCGTCGGCCACCAGGACGTGGGCGTCGGGGACGGCCTTCCGCACCCGGCCGACGATCGCCTTGATGTTCTCCGCCTCGTTGTAGGTCGGGATGATCACCAAGGCCGTGCCGAGCGGGCCGAACCGCCTCTCCTGGCCTTTCGCCGCGAGGGTCCCGTCGCCGTCGTTCACTGCTGCCCCTTCAGTCCGTACGCAGGGGACCACCATAGTGGCCACGGCCTGCGGGGGAGTGTCGGCTCGTGTCCGGAGGGATGTCGATTCAACAAGGGGTGCGCGGGAGTGCGCTCTGAGTAGCCAGTGCGCCGCCACAGAACAAATCTCGTACCAGCACGGCTCGAAGTACAGAGGTCGTGCGCTGCGGATGGGGGCCCGACGCCCTTCGGGCCGACCTGGGGCCCGCTGGCTGCGGGTCGACCGAAAGCCGTTGTCTACTGAGCGTCCGGGCCCCACCCGGGTCACACCTACCCGACCGAGCCGGAACGTTCACTCGCCGTAGCGCGAACCCTGGGCCTGGCTGCCAGTGGTCGTGCGCCGGTGCGGCGCACCACCCCTGACCCAGCGGCGCCTCGACGACCGCTCGGAAGTTCCCCGGTCGGATGTCCGGTGGTGGACCCGGCCGAACCTACCCGTCCCCTGCAGCCCACTGTCAACCGCCGTTTGACCTGCGAAGTTTTCCTCAAAGCCCTGGTGGGAGGGGAGGACTCGCAGGTCGCGCGGCGCGCCGACGGACCGTGCTCGGCTCCGCGTCGTCCCGGGAGATCACTCACCCGGCCGTACGAAGACCGTTCGCCCGGCCACCACGGTCCGCAGGCAGACGGGCAGGTCGGTGCCGGGGCTCAGGTCGGGCAGGCCGGGGGTGCCGGAGCGGGGGTCGGTGGACCAGCGGGCGACGCGGTCGTCGGGGGCCTGGACGACGAGTTCGCCGGTGCGCCACACCGCGTAGTCCGCGGGCGCGCCCGGTACGAGGACGCCCGCGTCGTCCCGTCCGATCGCCCGCCAGCCGCCCCGTGTGTGCGCCGTGAACGCGGCGCGCACGGACACCCGGTGCTCCGGCGTGCGGTGGAAGGCCGCCGCGCGGACGGTGCCCCACGGGTCGAGGGCGGTGACCGGGCTGTCGGAGCCGAAGGCCAGGGGCACGCCGGCGCGCAGCAGGGCCGCGAACGGGTTGAGGGTGCGGGCACGTTCGACGCCCAGCCGCTGGGCGTACATCCCCTCCTCGCCCCCCCACAGCGCGTCGAAGACGGGCTGCACGGAGGCGGTGAGGCCGAGATCGGCGAAGGCGGCGATGGTGTCGGGGGTGAGCATCTCGGCGTGCTCGACGCGGTGTCGCGCCGCCCTCACACGGGCCGGGCCGACCTTCTCGGCGGCCGCCCGCACTCCTTCGACCACCGAGGCCACCGCGGCGTCCCCGATGGCGTGGAAGCCCGCCTGGAGGCCTGCCTCGGTGCAGGCGACCACATGGGCGGCGACTGCCGCCGCGTCCAGGTAGGCCGTGCCGGTGTGCGCGGCGTCGGCGTAGTCCGCGTGCAGGCACGCGGTGTGCGAGCCGAGGGCGCCGTCGACGAAGAGGTCGCCCGCGGCGCCGACCGCCCCGAGGGCGCGCGCCTTCTCCACGTCCCGCTCGGCCCAGTAGCCGACCACGCGCGGGCCGGGCTCCTCGGTGGCGAGTCGCAGCAACCCCGTGAAGTCGTCCTCGGAGGAGATCTCGGGGCCCGCGCACTCATGGATCGAGCCGATGCCGAGCGAGGCGGCGTGGGCGAGGGCGGCGCGCTGGGCCTCGGTGCGCTGGGCGGGAGTGATGGCGCCGAGGGCGGTGGCCCGTACGGCGTGGTGGGCGTCACGGGTGAGCGGGCCGTCCTCGAAGGCGTCGGCGCCCGGGACCAGATCGAGCAGGGCCGTGGTGACGACCGCCGAGTGGACGTCGATCCGGCTCAGGTAGAGCGGTCGGCCGCCGGTGGCCTCGTCGAGTTCGGCGCGGGTCGGCGGGCGGCCGCCGGGCCAGCGGGCGGCGTCCCAGCCGTGGCCGAGGAGGACGCGGTCCGCCGGGCGGGTGGCCGCGAATTCCCGTACGAGAACGAGGGCGGTCTCCAGGGAGGGGGCGGCGGAGAGGTCGAGGCCGGTGAGCGCGAGGCCGGTGGCCGTGGTGTGCACATGGGCGTCGGTGAACGCCGGGGTGACCAGGGCGCCTTCGAGGTCGATCACCTCGTCGACGTCGGCTCCGAAGGCGTCGGCGGCGCCCTCGGAGCCGACCCAGGCGATCTGGCCGTGTTCCACGACCATCGCGGTGGCGAACGGGTCGGCGGGGCTGTGGACTTCTCCACCACGGAGCAACACGGTCTTCGACGAGGCGGTGCGATCACTCATGGGGACAGTTTCGCGTGTGCCGACCGTCGCGCCGCACCCGGGCACGCTTTCAGGGCACTCTCACCCGGCGGAACGCCTGCCCGCAGCGGTGACCGGCGACCGACGGTCAGATCCTCGGCGGCCTCGCCTCGTACGGCGTGGACAGCACCACCGTCGTCCGCGTCGACACCCCCGCCAGGGACCGCAGCCTCGCGAGCAGTTCCTCCAACTCGTGCGGGGTCGCCACACGGACCTTGAGGATGTAGTTCTCGTCGCCGGCGACGCTGTGGCAGGCCTCGATCTCCGGGACGCCTGCGAGGCGTTCGGCGATGTCGTCGGGGGCACTGGGGTCGAAGGGTTTGACCGAGATGAACGCGGTCATCGGCAGCCCGACGGCCTCCGGGTCGACGACCGCGGCATAGCCCCGGATGACGCCACGCTGCTCAAGTCGGCGCACACGCTGATGCACCGCCGACGTGGACAGGCCCGTGGCCTTGCCCAGGTCGGTGTAGCTCATCCGCCCGTCCGCGACGAGCAGCTGCACGATCTGTCGGTCCAGCTCCTCCATGGCGCAAGAACCTACAGGGCGGTTGATCGCCTCCGATACCTGAGCGGCGCAGGTCATACCCGGTTCGTGACGTGACGGAGAGCCGCCTGTGGGCCAGACGGGTGACAGCCGCGCCGTGCTGGGCATCTGCGAACGGCATGTGACGAAGACCACAGCACCCGAACAGGCTTCGTGATGATCTCGTGATTACCGCCGAGACGAGGCGGGAAATGCTTGCTGTGGTCGAGGCCGCAGTGCCTTCACGGCCCACCTGAGGGGGAGAATCCCATGCAGAATCCCAAGCGCCCTGGTCGTACCGCACCCAAGCGGCTCCAGGCAGTCATCGAGCCCGAGCCGGAGGGTCTCGAACCGGACGACGAGTTCGACGCGTACGACACCTTCGAGATGTACCGGGTGATCTGCCCGGACTGCACCCAGCCCATCGCGCTGCTGTCCGACGAGGACCGCCTGCCCGAGCACGCGCTGGTCGTGTCGCCGTGGAACCCCTTCGGGCTCACGGTCTGCGCCGGCACGGGCCGTTCGGCCGACGACGCCCGGCCCGCGGACGAGTCCGTCGAGCCGCAGGAGCAGGACACCGCCCTTCTGTTGACGCTCCCTCAGGGCCTCGACTGGCGGACCCAGCCCTTCTCGCACGTCGGCGGTCCGGGCTCACGCCCGATGCGCGTGCAGGTGATGCGGCGTCAGCAGCCCGAGCGGCGCCAAGCCGCCTGACGTCAGGGCCGGTTCGGCCCACGGCGTCCGCGCCCGGCGGGCAGGACTCGTCCTGCCCCGTTCGGTACCGTCGCGAACTCAGACACGATTCCCCGGAGCGGTGACCGGTCCGCCCTCACGCGCGTTGGGCCGGTATGACCCCAACATCTTCGGTGACCGGGCGTCGTCGTCACATCTTCGTGCCGGCTTCGGAAGAATCGCTTCCGCAGGGGCCGGCCTCGCATCAGGACCCGCCGATCTACCGGGCCCTGATGCGGACTTGGGCCGAACGAGGCCGCACCTTGCCGGGGCGTCACGATCCGGAGTGGGTGCGACTGGCGACGCCGCCGAGCGGCCTCGACCAGTTCGTCACCACCATGGATCCGTTCGGTGTGCCCGACTTCTTCCGTGGCTCCTTCAGCGTGACTCGGGCCCCGCGAGGTGACGGGCGATGACCATCCGCTGGATCTGATTGGTGCCCTCGACGATCTGGAGCACCTTCGCCTCGCGCATGTACCGCTCGGCGGGGAAGTCCGCCGTGTAGCCGTACCCGCCGAGGATCTGCACGGCGTCCGTGGCGACCTTCATCGCGGCGTCGGTGCACAGGAGTTTCGCCATGGCCGCCTGCTTGGAGAAGGGCCTGCCCGCGTCGCGCAGCCGTGCGGCGGAGAGGTAGAGCGCGCGGCCCGCCTCTATCTGCGTCGCCATGTCCGCGAGCATGAAGCGCAGCCCCTGGAAGTCGGAGATCGGCCGCCCGAACTGCTGCCGCCCGGTGGCGTAGGCGACCGCCTCGTCCAGGGCGGCCTGGGCGACGCCGATCGCGCAGGCCGCGATGCCGAGCCGCCCGGAGTCGAGCGCGGACAGGGCGATCGCGAAGCCCTGGCCCTCCTCGCCGATGCGCCGGCTGTCGGCGACGCGCACCCCGTCGAAATGGAGCTGCGCGGTGGGTGAGCCTTTCATGCCCATCTTCTTCTCGGGTGCCGCGGCGCTCAGCCCCTCGGCGTCACCCGGCACGAGGAAGGCCGTGATGCCCCGGGAACCGGAGCCCTCACCGCCCGTGCGGGCCATGACCGTGTAGAAGTCCGCGATGCCGCCATGGGTGATCCAGGCCTTGGTGCCGGTGATCACCCAGTCTCCCCCGCTCCCGGCTCCGCTCGAGCGGGCGGGGCCCCCATCGTCCCGCACGGCCTTCGTCCGCAGGGACGCGGCGTCCGAGCCGGACGAGGGCTCGGAGAGGCAGTACGCGCCGAGCAGACGGCCACCGAGCATCGCCGGCAGATGTTCGGCCTGCTGCTCCTTGGTGCCGTAGTTGGCCAGGGCGTGACAGGCGAGGGTATGGACGCTCACACCGAGGCCGACGGTGAGGCGGGCCATGGCCAGCTCCTCCAGGACCTGGAGGTAGACCTCGTACGGCTGGTCGCCGCCGCCGTGTTCCGAGTCGTACGGCAGGCCGAGCAGCCCCGACTCCGAGAGCAGGCCGAAGAGTTCGCGCGGGAAGCGACCGGCGTCCTCCTCCTCGGCCGCGTGCGGGGCGATCTCCCGCTGCGCGATCTCGCGGACGAGCGAGATCAGATCCCGGGCCTCTTCCGTGGGCAGTTGACGGTCCACCGGCTGCGGGGCGCGGTCGGGCATGGCGACGCTCTCCTCCCTGTCGGGCACTGCGGCGGACACGCACCGGGGATGAGGTGGTGCCGCCGGGTCTCACGTGCCACAGCCGATGGTCCTCCTCCGGATCACGGAAGCCGCTGATCAGCGGCGGTGGCGCTTGGAGTATGCCCGATCCGGAGCAGCGAGTCACCAGTTAACGACCGTTCATTAGGACACATTCGGCGGCCCGCCGCACCCGGCCGGAATTGGTCCGAACCATTGACCCAAGTGGTCTAGTCCTCTACGGTCTCCCCCAACAACCCGCCACCGCGTTCATGCCAATCGGCCCAGCGGGTCCAGGCAGCACCCTTCCCCGCCATGCTCCCCTCCCCCGGAGTCACGATGCTCAGACCGCACAGCTCCCGCGTCCCCGTCAGGACGCTCGTCGCCGCCACGTGTTGCGCCGCCCTCGGCGCCGGACTCCTCGCCGGAGCGGGCTCCGCGACCGCCACGCCCGGCGCCGAGCGCGACACCGCCGGCACGACCTCCTCGAAGGTCGTCGGCTACTTCATCGACTGGGGCATCTACGGCCGCCAGTACTACGTCAAGAACATCGAGACGTCCGGTTCGGCGAAGAAGCTCACGCACATCAACTACGCCTTCGGCAACGTCGTCGACGGCAAGTGCGCGCTCGGCGACCCCTGGGCGGACACCGACAAGCCCTTCACCGCCGAGGAGTCCGTGGACGGCGTCGCCGACACCGCGGACCAGCCGCTGAGCGGCAGCTTCAACCAGCTGCTCAAGCTGAAGAAGCTGCACCCGAACCTCAAGATCATCTGGTCCTTCGGCGGCTGGACCTGGTCCGGCGGCTTCGGCGAGGCGGCGAAGGACCCCGAGGCCTTCGCGAACTCCTGCTACGACCTCGTCGAGAACTCCAAGTGGAAGGACGTCTTCGACGGCATCGACATCGACTGGGAGTACCCCAACGCCTGCGGCCTCACCTGCGACACCAGCGGCAGCGAAGCCTTCGAGGACGTGATGGCGGCACTGCGCAAACGATTCGGCAAGAAGGAGCTGGTCACCGCCGCGATCACGGCCGACGCCAGGAGCGGCGGCAAGATCGACGCGGCGGACTACGCGGGCGCCGCGAAGTACGTCGACTGGTACAACCCGATGACGTACGACTACTTCGGCGCGTGGGACGCGACCACCGCCCCGCACTCGCCGCTGTACGCCTACCCCGGCATCGCCGACAAGGCGTTCAACACCGCCGCCACCATCAAGAAGCTGAAGAGCCTCGGCATCCCGTCCTCCAAGCTGCTGCTCGGCCTCGGCTTCTACGGACGCGGCTGGACCGGTGTCACCCAGTCGGCGCCCGGCGGCACGGCGACCGGCCCGGCGGCGGCGACGTACGAGGCGGGCTACGAGGACTACAAGGTGCTCAAGACGACGTGCCCGGCCAACGGGATCGTCGGCGGCACCGCGTATGCCAAGTGCGGTGACGACTGGTGGAGTTACGACACCCCGCAGACCATCAAGGGGAAGATGGCCTACAAGGACGCGCAGGGCCTCGGCGGCACCTTCTTCTGGGAGCTGAGCGGCGACACCGCGAACGGCGAGCTGATCAAGGCGATCAAGTAGCCACCGCGACGGGGGACTTGGGGTGGGGGTCGGTCGGTCGACCCCCACCCCGGGTGTGCGGGCCGGACCGCCACCGCCCGGCGGCGCTCAGGCGTCGCGGCGGGCGGGCTCCGGTGCGAGGTAGGCCGGGGCCAGCTCCTCGATGGCGCGCAGCGAGCCGCCCAGCATCTTGACGAGCAGGTCGCACATGGTGTCCCGGGACAGCTCCGGGCGGTCGATCCAGTCGAGGGTGGCGCCCTCGACCGCGCACACCCAGCCGAACAGGCCCATGCGGGCCACCGGTTCGATATCGCTCCTGCCGTACGCGCCCTCGGCGATGGTGGCGACGATGGCCTCGCGGACGCCGTCCCGGATGGCGTGCACCTGGGCGTCGAAACCGACGCCCCCGCTGACGATCGTGCGGTAGGCGGCCTGATTGTCCTCCGCGTACCGCAGGTAGCACTCGATGGTGCGGTGCACCCGCTCCACGGGCGGCAGTTGGAGGCCGCTCGCCGCGAACGTGATCAGATCCGCCACCGAGTCCTCGACGATCGCGAGGTAGTAGCCGCGCTTGGACTTGAAGTAGTAGTAGATCAGGCCCTTGGCCACGTGCGCCTGCCGCGCGATGTCGTCCATCGACAACGTGTCGTACGACGTGTCGGCGAACAACTTGCGCCCGATGGAGATGAGTTCGGCGCGGCGCGCCAGCGAGCGGTCGGTACCGCGGGCCCGCGGCACTTCGACACCACGCTGTTGACTACTATTCAATTTCGGTCCTGGTCTCCAACTGCCAGCGGGACAACCGCAGTATGGCAGACCCTCACCACCAGCTTGTTCGACTCTGATCGACAGAATCGACCGGCGGATCAGGTCACAGCAGACCCAGCTGGGTCACCAGCATCGCGACGACCACGACCAGGGTCCAGCCCATCAGGTGCTCGACGATCTTCGGGCCGTCGTCCTTGGGGCCGCCCGTGCGGGCACGGACGCCGGTGGCGGTGGCGGAGGTCGCGGTCATGGCAGCTCGCTGGTGTGATCGGCGTGCGGTGGGCTCCCCCACCGTTGCGTCCACCTTGCCACCGCATGGGCGGTTCGCGGCCGAGAGCTTGGTCACACGAGGGCGTGGCCCCCGGCCTCCCGGGAGCCACGCCGTTATCGACACCTCTCGTCAGATGACGCCCACCGCCGCGAGCGCCGCGCGCTGGCGGGACGTGGGCCGCGCCGGGAAGTACAGGTAGCAGACGCCGCCGGTGCCGGAGACGACCTTGCCGGCGGCGTTGTACCGCTTGGTCCGCAGCCAGATGTTCTCCCACTCGCGCCGCCGGTAGATCCGGCGCACCGCCTCGTTGGTCGGCGAGTTCGGGTCGTTGGCGATGACGTCGCCGTCGGCGGTGAAGCCGATCACCGTCATGAGATGGCCGGCCGTGCCGTAGCCCGCGCCCGTCAGTTCCTCCGCCAGGAACGACTGGGAGGTGATCGCCGGAATGCCCGCCGCGATCAGCGTCTCCAGGTCGGTGAGCGAGCCCAGCCGGGTCACCACGCCCTGGAGGTCCTTGAAGGTGGCGGCGTACGCGGCGTTGAAGGGCCAGTTGCCGCAGCCCTCGTACTGGTAGTCGAAGGTGAACCGCGCCGCGTGGCACACCTGCGGGTCGGCGAACGCCGGGTCGACCCAGGCCAGGTCCGCGGCGCTGGGCTTCCGGCCCCAGAACTCTATGATCATCTGCGAGGACGTGGGGCTGCACCAGGCCTCGCCGCCGTTGTCGTACTCCGGGTACTGACCCTTGTGGGTCTCCTGGGAGTAGCGCGGGACGTTCAGCTCCCGCGCGAGTCCGGGCGTCGAGGCCGGGACGGTGAAGCGGTCGGGGACGTCGGAGCCCATCGCGCCGAGCCGCCACACCGTGGGGGTGAGCCGGGTTCCGGGCGTGCGGTACAGGGTCAGACGCAGCCGGCACGAGACGAGGCGCAGGCCCGTGGCCGGGTCGTCGATCGCGAAGGTGTCGGTCCAGACGCTGCTTCTGCCGTCCTCCTGGCCGTCGACGGAGGTCCGTCTGATGTCCTGGTCGCCGGCCGCCCAACGGCCCAGCACGTACCAGGGCGTGTCCGCCCCGTCGGAGTACGTGCCCTTCAGCTCGATCTGGACCCAGGTGCCGTCGGGGGTGCGGGCGTTCCAGGACGGGACGACCTCGGTGGCGGGCACGGTGAGCCGGTGCACCGGGGAGGTCCAGGTCGCGTACTCCCAGGAGGCCGTCCGCCCGGTGTGCGGGTCGGTGTAGTCGGTGGTGCCGAGCGGCGCGTCGATCACCAGCCCCGGCCGCTCCCCCGGCTTGGCCCGGGTGCCCTTGGCGCGGCCGGCACGCCAGTCGGTGTACGAGGTCCAGGCGCGGTAGTCCGCGAGGCGTTCCGGTGTGTGCGCGAGGCGGGCGGGGGCTTCGCCCCGGCCGCTCGTGGTGTCGGCGACCGCCTGACCCGCCGCTGCTGCGGCCGTCGCGGCGGCGGTGGCGACGGCTGCGGTCAGGACGGTTCTGCGGGACGGCTCGGAGAGGCTCGTCATCTGTGGGTGACCCCCAGTGGTCCGGAAGGAACGGTTCAGACGCACGGCTGTTCGCCCACTATGAACGCCGGGGAACGACTTCTGCCAGCACCTCGCGCCGCGCCACGCCCGGCAATATTGGTCGACACCACTGGCGTGCTCCGGGGCCGCACGGCACGGTGTTCAATCCACGTATGCACGCCTCCCCCGCCCCCGCGGACCCCGCCGTCGACGACCTCGCCGCCCGGCTGCGACGGCTGCCGCCCTCATGCGGGCCGGTCCGGCTGGTCGCGGTCGACGGGCACGCGGGATCCGGCAAGAGCACCTTCGCCGGGCGGCTGGCCGACGCGCTCGGCGGTGCCCCCGTTCTGCACCTCGACGACATCGCCACGCACGAGGAGTTGTTCGCGTGGACGGAGCGCCTATGGGACCAGGTGATCGAACCGCTGCGGCTCGGCCGGAGCGCGCGCTATGCCCCGTACGACTGGCACGAGCGCGGTTTCGGCCCGGCGCGTGTGCTGCCCTGCGCGCCGGTGATCGTCATCGAGGGGGTGGGCGCGGGTCGGCGCGCGCTGCGCCGGTATCTGGCGCGGCTGGTGTGGATGGAGTTGCCGGAGGAGGAGGCCTGGGCACGGGGGCGGGCGCGGGACGGAGCGGAACAGAGGGAGTTCTGGGCCGGGTGGGTCCGAGCGGAACGTCGGCATTTCGCCGAGGATCCTTCTCGGCCGTTCGCCGATCTTCTGATTCGGCCGGGAAACACGGGGTACGAGGTGCTCACGGGGCCTGGGATGACTCCAGGATCGGGGCCTCACCTCACTCAGGGTGACGACCCATCCGCAATGTGCTGAACTTGTGAAGACGGCTGTCGGAGAAGTTCCTTGAGTGCCCCAACTCGGCTTGACCGGGGGGCCGTACAGGACTTACGTTCTCAATGTGCGGTCATTCGATACCGCCCCTGTACGCGAAGCCCCCGGTTGTTCCCCCGTGATCGGGGGCTTCGTTCTGTCCTCTTCCGGTTTTCCGGACGCCCTGGGGCACGATTCCTTCACCCTCGGTCACCGTCCGCAATGCGCCCCGTCTGCTCCCACCTCGTAAGACGAGGGCTGCGGCACCCTTCGAAGGGCGCCCGACCCGCAGGTACGATGCCCAAGGCGCGACCTTCGGACGGCTGCAGCAACGCACCGGCGCAACTCCCGTCCGCGGCACAGCGGTTCGACGAAGGCTGCCGACGGGCACCGGCCCGTTCGGTTCCAGCGGGGGCACGGTTTGTGGGGGACGTGATGGACTTCGGCTCGCGGGGCCCCGAGGCTCCGGCGGACCTCGCCTGGCTGCGAGGCGTGGACGCCTACACGATGGGCGCCTATCCGCAGGCGGAGGAGGAGTTCCGCTCCGCGGTGCGGATGGATCCGGGGATGGCCGACGGCTGGCTCGGACTGCACGCGCTGCGGGTGGACACGACGACCGCGCTGCTGAGGATGTTCCGGCACCGGGAACGCTTCGGGGAGCAGCGCTCCCGGCACCGGCGCACCCTCAACTCCTGGTACTGGCTGGGCTGGTGGGTGCAGCCGGTGCTGGAGAGCCCGCGTGATCTGCTCCTCGCGCACGCCTCGCACTGGCTGGACGGGCGCCATGTGCCCGAGCTGGACCGGGCGCTCGCGGGGCTGCCGCCGGTCGACGCCGACCACCAGGTGCGCTTTCTGCACGCCTGTCGCGCCTACCTGGTCAAGGACTGGGAGCAGCTGGTCCGGCACACCGATCCGCTGCTCGACGATCCGCTGCTGGGGATCGAGGCGGGTCTGTTCGGCGGGATGGCCCGGGTCCGGTTGGAGACGTACGGGCAGGCCGAGCCGCTGCTCTCCGCCGCGCTGATGCGCTGCCGCAGCGAGCAGCCGCAGCGCAAGGAGCTGCGGTACTGGCTGGCGCGCGCCCACGAGGGCACGGGGCGCAGCGCGGCCGCGCTGCCGCTGTACCGGGCCGTGCACCGGGTCGACCCCGCTTTCATGGACACCTCCGCACGGCTGGCGGCGATCGCCGAGGGGGACGGGTACGACGACGACGCGAGCGACTTCGCGGCGATCGCGCTGGCCGGGATCGGGCAGGACGTGCTCGACGGCGACGGTCTGGAGCCGTTCTTCGACCCCGAGGGACGGGACCTGAAGGTGTCCGATCCCGGACCTCCGCCGCCGGGCGGGCTGCCGCCCGAGGCCGGCGACACGTTCGTACGGGAGAAGTCCGTGGTGCCGGTGGAGCCGCTGTCCCTGCCGGCCGGGCCGACGGATCCGGAGCTGCTGGAGGAGGCGCTCGCGGAGCTGGAGCGGATGGTCGGGCTGGAGCCGGTGAAGCGGCAGGTCAAGGCGTTGTCCGCGCAGCTGAACATGGCGCGGTTGCGGGCGGGGCAGGGGTTGCCGGTCCAGCCGCCCAAGCGGCACTTCGTCTTCTCCGGGCCGTCCGGGACCGGGAAGACGACCGTGGCGCGAATACTGGGCCGGGTCTTCTACGCGCTCGGGCTGCTGGGTGGCGATCATCTCGTCGAGGCCCAGCGCGCGGACCTCGTGGGCGAGTACCTCGGGCAGACCGCCGTGAAGGCCAACGAGCTGATCGACTCGGCGATCGGCGGGGTGCTGTTCGTGGACGAGGCGTACTCCCTGTCCAACTCCGGCTACGGGAAGGGCGACGCGTACGGCGACGAGGCGCTGCAGGTGCTGCTGAAGCGGGCCGAGGACAACCGGGATCATCTGGTCGTGATCCTCGCGGGTTACCCGGAGGGCATGGACCGGCTGCTGACCGCGAACCCCGGTCTCTCCTCCCGGTTCACGACCCGCGTCGACTTTCCCTCCTACCGGCCCCTGGAGCTGACCTCCATCGGCGAGGTGCTCGCGGCCGAGAACGGGGACGTCTGGGACGAGGAGGCCCTCGACGAGCTGCGCTCCATCTCCGGGCATGTCGTCGACCAGGGATGGATCGACGAGCTCGGCAACGGGCGGTTCCTGCGGACGCTGTACGAGAAGAGCTGCGCGTACCGGGATCTGCGGCTGTCGGGGTATCCGACGATTCCGACGCGGGACGATCTGTCGACGCTGCGGCTGCCGGATCTGATGCAGGCGTATGGAGAGGTGCTGTCGGGGCGGGGGCCGCAGGATCCGTCGGCGATGTGAGTTTCTCGCCCCCGCCGCCCCTACCCGTTCCCGTCCCCAGGGGCTCCGCCCCTTCGACCCCGGGGCCGTGAGTCGTCTGCGGGTGGGTGGGGCTTCTCGCGCAGTTCCCCGCGCCCCTGAAAAGGGGCGCGGGGAACTGCGCGAACGGGGTCCGGGGCTCCAGCCCCGGGGCGACATCAGCTCGCCAGGGCCTCCTCCGGGGCTTCGCTGCCCCTCGGCTCTGTCACGCGGACCTGCGGTGGCTCGCGGTGCGCCGGGTCGCGGACCTCTCCGACCAGGAGCTCCAGGACGTCCTCCAGGGCGACCAGACCCAGCACCTTGCCGGAGGCGTCCGCGACCTGGGCCAGGTGGGTGGCCGCGCGGCGCATCACCGTCAGCGCGTCGTCCAGAGGCAGCTCGGAGCGAAGCGTGGTCATGGGGCGCCAGATCTGCTGGGGAACGGCGCGGTCGGAGTCCTCCAGGTCGAGGACGTCCTTGACGTGGAGGTAGCGGCCCATGAAGGCGCCGTTCTCCGCGACCACCGGGAAGCGGGAGTATCCGGTGCGGGCGGTCAGCGCCACGACCTGGGCGGGGGTCACCGAGGGGACCACCGTCACCAGGGAGTCGCGCTTGAGCAGGACGTCCGTCACCGGGCGGGAGCCCAGCTCCAGCGCGTCCTCCAGGCGTTCCTGCTCCTCGGGGTCGAGCAGCCCGGCCTGACCGGAGTCCTCGACCAGCCGCACCAGCTGGACGCTGGTGAAGACGGCCTCGACCTCGTCCTTGGGTTCGACGCCGAAGAGTCTCAGGACCACCCGGGCGCACGCCCCCAGGCCGACCGTCACCGGCTTGCACAGCCGTGCGAAGGCCACCAGCGCCGGGCTCAGCCACAGCGCCGTCTTCTCCGGTGCGGCCATCGCCAGGTTCTTCGGCAGCATCTCGCCGATGACGAGGTGCAGGAAGACGACGACGGCGAGGGCGATCACGTACCCCAAGGGGTGGATCATGCCGTGCGGCAGGTGGATCGCCTCGAAGACCGGCTCCAGCAGCTTCGCCACCGTCGGCTCGGCCACCGCGCCCAGCGTCAGCGAGCAGACGGTGATGCCGAACTGGGCCGCCGCCATCATCTGGGGCAGGTTCTCCAGGCCGTAGAGGACCTGTCGGGCCCGGGCGGTCCCCAGCGGTTCGATCTGGCTGCGGCGGACGGAGACCAGGGCGAACTCGGCGCCGACGAAGAAGCCGTTGGTGAGCACGAGGAGCAGGGCGAACAGGAGTTGGAGCACGCTCATCGGGCCGCCTCCACCACGACGGCGGTCTCCGCGACGGGGACCCTCACGAGCCGGACCCGCTCGGCCCGGTAGTGCCCGACCTGCCGCACGGCGAGCCGCCAGCCCGGCAGCTCGGCGCGGTCGCCGGGGGCGGGGATGCGGCCGAGCAGATCGGCGACGAGGCCGGCGACCGTCTCGTACGGGCCCTCCGGGACGTCGAGGCCTATGCGCTGGAGCACGTCGACGCGGCAGCTGCCGTCGACGTCCCAGGCGGGGCGGCCGTCCTCGGGCGGGGCGGCGGCGAGTTCGGGCCTTTCGTGCCCGTCGTGCTCGTCGCGCACCTCGCCGACCAGTTCCTCGACGATGTCCTCCAGGGTCACGACCCCGGCCGTACCGCCGTACTCGTCGACGACGACGGCGATGGGCTGCTCGCTGCGCAGCCGGGCCAGGAGCGGCTGCACGGGCAGCGTCTCCGGGACGAGCAGCGGGGACTTGGCGATACGGCCGACCGGGGTGTGCAGCCGGTCGTGGGCCGGGATCGCGAGGGCGTCCTTGAGGTGGACCATGCCGACGATCTCGTCGATCCGCTCCCGGTAGACGGGGAAGCGGGACAGACCGGTGGCCCGGGTCAGGTTGACCACGTCCTCGGCGGTGGCCGACGACTGCAGGGCGCTGACCTTCACGCGCGGCGTCATCACGTTCTCCGCGGTCAGCTCGCCCAGGGAGAGCGTGCGGACGAAGAGGTCGGCCGTGTCCTGTTCCAGGGCGCCGGCCTGGGCCGAGTGCCGGGCGAGGGAGACCAGTTCGCCAGGGGTGCGGGCGGAGGCCAGCTCGTCGGTGGGCTCGACGCCGAAGGCGCGGACCAGACGGTTGGCGACCGCGTTGAGGCCGGCGATGACCGGGCGGAAGAGACGGGAGAAGACGTACTGGGGGCCCGCGACGAAGCGGGCGACCTGCATCGGCTTCGACACCGCCCAGTTCTTGGGCACCAGCTCGCCGATCACCATCTGCACGGCGGAGGCCAGCAGCATGCCGACGACGACGGACACACCGGACACGGCGCCTTCGGGTATGCCGACGGCGGTGAACGGGCCGTGGAGTATCTCCGCGAGCGCCGGTTCGGCGAGCATGCCGACGACGAGGGAGGTGATGGTGATGCCGAGCTGGGTGCCGGAGAGCTGGAAGGACAGCTCCTTGAGCGCGCCCACCACCTTGGCGGCGCGGCGGTCTCCCTCGGCGGCGGCCTTCTCGGCCTCGGGCCGTTCGACCGTCACGAGGCCGAACTCGGCGGCGACGAAGAAGCCGTTGGCGAGGATCAGCAGGAACGCGGCTCCGAGGAGCAGCAAGGGGATGGTCATGCCGCCGCCTCGATCAGTCGGGAGGGGGCGGCGCAGGTACTACAGGACGATCCGTCCATCGCTGGAGGGAGTCACTCCTCGAATAGCAGGGAGCCTCCGCCTTCCGGGGTGGCACGACAGAGGCGGAGGCGCAACGAAAACGCCTCCGCCAACAGATTAATCAAGACATGGGCCGGTGCGGCAGGGGCGTAGGCCCTGAGTCGGCCCCGTTCTTGCTCGGGGCCGCCCCGGAAGCGGAACCGTGCCGACTCCGACACCGAGCCGATTCAGCCCTGGCGCTGCTCCGGCTCGGTGACCGACCGGGCCTCCACCAGCGCCCGAAGGGTCCGGGCGTCCTCGATGGCGCGTTGTCTGGCGATGCCCGGCTGGATGCCGAGCGCGGGCAGGCTGGTGCCGTCGGTGAGGTCGAGGAAGACCCAGGGGTCGCCGACGCGCAGGTTCACCTGCACGATCTCCGCCCAGCCCAGGTGCCGTCGCCCGGCGATGTTGACGACGGTCACGCCGGACTCGTCGGCCACGACCTTGGGCCGGGAGAGCATGCACAGCACTCCGGCGAGCATGCCCGCCGTGAAGACGAAACTGAGCCGCTCGCCCGGACCGAGCTTCGGCAGCAGCAGCGCGACCACCGAGATGACCACGAAGATCGCGCCCGCCGCGGTCAGCAGCACGGCCCGGGTACGGCCCGGCCGAAAAGTGACCGGCAGGGCGGGGAGGGAGGACTGGTCCGGCATGGCGTACGACTCCCCGGCCGTCAGAGGCGGCAGGCGTGGATGGCGGTGGTCAGGATGGCCCGGGCGCCGATGTCGTACAGGTCGTCCATGATCCGCTGGGCCTCCTTGGCCGGGACCATGGCGCGCACGGCGACCCAGCCCTCGTTGTGCAGCGGCGAGACGGTCGGGGACTCCAGGCCCGGCGTGAGCGCGACGGCCTTCTCCAGCTCCTCGACGCGGCAGTCGTAGTCCATCATCACGTAGGTCCGGGCCACGAGGACGCCCTGGAGGCGGCGCAGGAACTGCTGCACCTTGGATTCGTTCTCCGTGGAGGTGTCGGCGCCGACGCGGCGGATGACGACGGCCTCGGACTTCATGATCGGGTCGCCGAAGACCTCCAGCCCCGCGTTGCGCAGCGAGGTGCCGGTCTCGACGACGTCGGCGATGACCTCGGCGACGCCCAGCTCGATGGCGGTCTCGACGGCGCCGTCGAGGTGGACGACGGAGGCGTCGACGCCGTGGTCGGCGAGGTGTCCCGCGACGATGCCCTCGTAGGAGGTGGCGACCGTCATGCCCTTCAGGTCCGCGACGCCGTTCGCCGTGCCGGGCTTGCCGGCGAACTGGAAGGTGGAGCGGGCGAAGCCGAGCGGCAGGATCTCCTCGGCCTTGGCGCCGGAGTCGATGAGCAGGTCACGGCCGGTGATGCCGATGTCGAGGCGGCCGGAGGAGACGTAGATCGCGATGTCGCGGGGGCGGAGGTAGAAGAACTCCACCTCGTTGACCGGGTCGACGATCCGCAGTTCCTTGGACTCCCGGCGCTGCTGGTAGCCGGCCTCATGCAGCATCTCCCCCGCAGGTCCGGACAGGGAACCCTTGTTGGGGACGGCGATGCGCAGCATGAGGCGAGCTTCCTTCGTTCGTGTTCGTGCGTACGGAGTGGGGTGGGGTGCAGTGCGGTGCGGTGCGGTTTATGGCGTTACGGCTCAGAGGTGGGCGTACACGTCGTCCAGGGAGATGCCGCGGGCGACCATCATCACCTGGACGTGGTACAGCAGCTGCGAGATCTCCTCGGCGGCCGCTTCCTTGCCCTCGTACTCGGCGGCCATCCAGACCTCGGCGGCCTCTTCGACGACCTTCTTGCCGATGGCATGGACGCCCTTCTCGACCAGCTCTGCGGTGCGGGAAGTGGCGGGGTCGCCGTTGGCGGCCTTGTGCTGGAGCTCGGTGAAGAGCTCCTCGAACGTCTTCTTGGACATGGTGAGGCTCAGCCTACGCGCAACCGCCGGTGTCTCAGCGCCAGGGTTCAGATACTGAGCGGAGGGTGGCCGCCGTCGCCACGGCAGCCGTCACCGCCTCGTGGCCCTTGTCCTCGTTCGAGCCCTCGATGCCCGCGCGGTCCAGGGCCTGTTCCTCGGTGTCGCAGGTCAGTACGCCGAAGCCGATGGGGACGCCGGTGTCGACGGAGACCTGGGTGAGGCCCTGGGTGACGCCGTGGCACACGTACTCGAAGTGGGGGGTGCCGCCACGGATGACGACGCCGAGGGCGACGATCGCGTCGTAGCCGCGGCCCGCGAGGACCTTGGCGACGACGGGGAGTTCCCAGCTGCCGGGGACCCTCAGGAGGGTCGGCTCGTCGATGCCCAGGTCGCGCAGGGCGCGCAGGGCGCCTTCGACGAGGCCGTCCATCACCTTCTCGTGCCACTGGGCCGCGATGACCGCGACGCGCAGGTCGCCGCAGTTGCGTACGGACAGTTCGGGTGCGCCCTTGCCGCTCACGTTGCTCCTTGGTTCCTGGAACTCTTGCTCGTTGGTCTTGCCGCTGGTGTTACTGGTCGCCGCAGGTGGACGCGGTGGCCGCGTCCAGCCACGGCAGGTCGTGGCCCATCCGGTCCCGCTTGGTGCGCAGATAGCGGAGGTTGTGCTCGCCCGCGCGGACGGGCATCGGCTCGCGGTCGATGACGTCGAGGCCGTGCCGGACGAGGGCGTCGGTCTTCTCGGGGTTGTTGGTCATCAGGCGCACGCTGCGGACGCCCAGGTCCTGGAGGATCTGCGCGCCGGCGCCGTAGTCCCGGGCGTCGGCGGGCAGGCCCAGCTCCAGGTTGGCGTCGAGGGTGTCGCGGCCGAGCTCCTGGAGTTCGTACGCGCGCAGTTTGGAGAGCAGTCCGATGCCGCGTCCCTCGTGGCCGCGCAGGTAGACGACGACGCCCCGGCCCTCGGCGGCGATGCGTTCGAGGGAGGTCTGCAGCTGGGGGCCGCAGTCGCAGCGCAGCGAGTGGAAGATGTCGCCGGTGAGGCATTCGGAGTGGACGCGGACGAGGACGTCCTCGCCGTCGCCGATCTCGCCGTGCACGAGGGCGACGTGCTCGACGCCGTCGACGGTGGAGCGGTAGCCGTAGGCCGTGAAGTCGCCGAAGGCGGTGGGCAGTTGGGTCTTCGCCTCGCGCTTGACGGTGGGCTCGGCGGAGCGGCGGTAGGTGATCAGGTCCTCGATGGAGATGATCGTCAGGCCGTGCTTGCGGGCGAACGGGATCAGTTCGGGCAGGCGCAGCATGCGGCCGTCCTCGCCGGCGATCTCGACGATCGCTCCGGCCGGGCGCAGGCCCGCGAGGCGGGCGAGGTCGACGGCGGCCTCGGTGTGGCCGTCGCGGACGAGCACTCCGCCGGCGCGGGCGCGCAGCGGGAAGATGTGGCCGGGGCGGACGAAGTCGCCCGGCTCGGCCGTGCCGCTCGCCAGGAGCTGGAGGGTGGTGGCGCGGTCGGAGGCGGAGATGCCGGTGGTGACGCCGTGCTGGGGAGCGGCGTCGACCGTGACGGTGAACGCGGTGCGCATCGACTCGGTGTTCTGCTGCACCATCTGCGGCAGTTCGAGCCGGTCCAGTTCGTCGCCCTCCATGGGGGCGCAGATCATGCCCCGGCACTCGCTCATCATGAAGGCGATGATCTCGGGGGTGGCCTTCTCGGCGGCGATGACGAGGTCGCCCTCGTTCTCGCGGTCCTCGTCGTCGACGACCACGACCGGGCGGCCCGCCGCGATGTCGGCGATGGCCTGTTCGATCGGGTCGAGCCCGAAGTTCTCGATGCCGTCGGTGCTGTACAGGATCGGCGCCGTGGTCATGCCGGGGCTCCTTCCAGGGTGGGCCTGCGGGAGCGCAGCCACCAGTCGCGCATGCCCCACAGGACGAGCGCGCCGTAGATGATGTAGACGAATCCGGAGAACGCGTAGCCGTTGGCGAAGTTGAGCGGTACGCCCACGAGGTCCACCAGCAGCCAGGCGAACCAGAACTCGACCATGCCGCGCGCCTGGGCGTACATGGCGACGATGGTGCCGGTGAAGATGTACGCGTCCGGCCAGGGGTCCCAGGACAGGGTCGGGAACGCGGTGAAGAGGCCGCCGACGGCGAGGGTGCCGAGCACGGCGCCGGCGATGAGGTAGCCGCGCTCGCGCCAGGTGGCGAAGCGCGGGGCGATGGCGCCGTCCGCCGCCTGCTTCTGCGTACGGTTCCACTGCCACCAGCCGTACGCGGCGACGGCCATGACGATGACCTGCTTGCCGGCGCTGCCGGTGAGGTGGCCGACGAAGGCGCCGAAGAGGACGAGGCCGGAGAGGAACTGCACGGGCCAGTTCCACAGGGAGCGGACGGCGCCGAGGGCGAGGGCGATCAGGCCGAGGATGTTGCCGATCATGTCCGACCAGAGGATCTGCTGGCCGAAGGCGGTGAAGGCGACGGTGTTCAGCGAGTTCACTGCGCCGCCCCCTGGATGCCTGTCCCCCGGTCGTCCGCTCCCCGCGTGCCCAGCAGCCGCTCGACGTACTTGGCGATGACGTCGACCTCGAGGTTGACCGGGTCGCCGGGCTGCTTGCGGCCGAGCGTGGTCAGGTCGAGGGTGGTCGGGATGAGGCTGACGGTGAAGTAGTCGGGGCCGGCGTCGACGACGGTGAGGCTGATGCCGTCGACGGTGATGGAGCCCTTCTCCACGACGTACCGGGTGAGGTCCGCCGGGAGCGAGATCTTGACGATCTCCCAGTTCTCTGACGGCTTGCGCTCGATGACCTGGCCCGTGCCGTCGACGTGACCCTGCACGATGTGCCCGCCGAGGCGGTCGCCGACCGCCATCGGGCGTTCGAGGTTGACGCGGGAGCCGGTGGTGAGGGCGCCGAGGCTGGAGCGTTCGAGGGTCTCCGCCATGACGTCGGCGGTGAACCAGTCGTCCTCGTGCTCCACGACCGTGAGACAGACGCCGTTGACGGCGATGGAGTCGCCGTGGCGCGCGCCCTGCGTGACGACGGGGCCGCGCAGACGAAAGCGGGAGGAGTCGCCGAGCTTCTCGACGGCGGTGACCTCACCCAGCTCTTCGACGATTCCGGTGAACACTTCCCGGGTCCTCCTGCCTCGTGGGGCACGGACTCCGGGGCTGTCGAAGACGACAGACATGAGCGGACAGCGGCACAGGGAGCGACGCCGTGTGAAGACCCACCCCTGTCGAGGTAGGCCAAAAACAGACGGCGGCGCGCACGAATGCCCGCCCGCCGCGCACTGCCTCCCATCCGGACTTTAACCGTCGGTCCAGGAATTTCACCTGGTCAACCGGCCGCTGGAAGCGACCGGGTCGCGGACTGTAACCGCCGGTTCGGACTTTCACCGACCCCGGAGTGCGCTGCTTCTGGTACATGGCCAGTGTGCCACGCCCGGTTGGCACCCATGCGGGTGAGCGCTGTGGGGTGGCTCACAGGCCGTGTCGCTGGACTTCCCCAGCGAAGCACGGCGGGTTTCGGCTATCACTGACCAAGGGTCAACTTCCGTCACAGTGGCCCCACTCGAAGGGGCACGGACCCATTGACCCGCTTGGTCTAGTCCTTTTAAAGTCTGCGGTCGCGGTACCCGCCTCGAACGGCCCGGCGGCGGTGACGACGGCCCTTGCCCCGCCGCCGGGTCCCACGCGTGTGTCTGCCGGCGCCTCCTGGAGAGCGCGGGCGGGCGCTCCGGGCCGAGCCCGGCAGACGGTGGGTCGGACCGAAAGGGCGAGGGCGGTGCGCTTCGAAAGGCCCGGTTCGAGCCGACGGTGGAGCGGCGTGGTGACGGACATGCGGGTCGTGGTGAACCCGGACAAGCTGGAGTTCGCGGGACGGCGACAGGCCGGAGCGTGAGCGCGGGACGGCGACAGGCCGGAGCGTGAGCGCGGGACGGCGACAGGCCGGAGCGTGAGCGCGGGACGGCGACAGGCCGGAGCGTGAGCGCGGGACGGCGACAGGCCGGAGCGTGAGCGCGGGACGGCGACAGGCCGGAGCGTGAGCGCGCGAGCCGACCCGGGCGGGACCGGGCGAGCCGACCGGGCATGACCGCGTGTCGGCTCTGATCACTCTCCCTCGCCGTGGTTGTCACATTCCGCGGGGCGACTGCGTCGTAGCTGCCGTAGGGCGTTTCCAGCCGGGAGCGTCCGGCGAACGAAGGGGATGGACAGCATGACCACGATCCTGGTGACCGGCGGCACCGGTGTCCTCGGCCGGCACGTCACCGAGCGGCTGCGGGCGGACGGGCACGAGGTACGGGTGCTCAGCCGGCACGCGCGGCCGTACGCCGTCGATCTCGTCGCGGGCGGGAGCGGGCTGGACACGGCCGTGACGGGGGTGGACACGATCGTGCACTGCGCGACGTCGCCGCGCGGGGGCGACGAGAAGGCGGCGGAGAACCTGATCGCGGCGGCGCGGCGGGCCGGGGTGCGGCATCTGGTCTACATCTCGATCGTCGGTGTGGACCGGGTGCCGTTCGGCTACTACCGGTCCAAGCTGGCCGTCGAACGGCTGGTCGAGGAGTCGGGGCTGGGCTGGACGACCCTGCGCGCGACCCAGTTCCACGACCTCCTCGTGATGCTCTTCCAGGGCCTCTCCAAGCCGCCGGTCATGATGCTCCCCGCCGGGGTGAGCGACCAGCCCGTCGCCGTCGCCGAGGTCGCCGACCGCCTGGCGGAACTGGCCGTGGGCGCCCCCGCCGGCCGCGTCGACGACATGGGCGGCCCCGAGGTCCTGTCCTTCCCCCAGCTGGCCCGCGCCTACCTGACGGCCACCGGCCGGCGCCGCCCCCTGCTGAACGTCCCGCTGTTCGGCAAGGCCTACCGGGGCTTCCGGACCGGGGGCCATCTCACGCCGGGGCGGGCCGTGGGGAAGGGGACGTTCGAGGAGTATCTGGCGAAGCGGTTCGGGGCGGGGCGGGGGAAGCACTGAGGAGCGGGACGGGCCGCCGACCTCTGGCCGCCGGACGCCGGACGCCGGACGCCGGACGCCGAGGAGGGTGGCGGTGGCGGTAGCCGGGGCGGTGATCCCGGTGGAGACCGTGGGCCGGTGGGCCGGTGGGCCGGTGGAGACGGTGGGCCGGTGGTGACGCGCGGCTCGGCGCCGAGCGCTATCGCGCGGGCGGTGCGAACAGCTCGTCCTGAGCCGCCTCCCGGGCCATGAGCAGCGCGCCCCGCAGTACGGCGGCCCCGCCGAGGCCGCTGGCCCGGACCTCGGTCGGCAACGGCGACATGGCCGCCAGCCGCTGCCCCACCCTGACGGCGAGCTCCTCCCCACCGGCCTGCCCGACCTCACCCCCGAGCACCACACAACCGGGGTCGAGCACGGCGACGACGGAGGCTGCGCCTATGGTCAGGCGGTCGGCGAGGGCGTCGAGGAAGCGGGCGTGGGGGTCGGCGGGAGGGGCGGGGGCCGCAGCGGGGCGGGGCCTGTACGGCGAAGGGTTCGCCGGGTCCGCCGACGGGGTCCGTGTCGCGGCCGAGGGGGGCGACACGTCCATCGTCCGCGCAGCCACCGCCCGCGCCGAACGGCTCGGCCCGCCCGCCGAGGAGCCCGTGGCCTCGACGGACGTGCTCGCGTCCGTCACCGACGTGCCCCCGGCCCCCGTGGAACGGTCCCCACCCTCCGTCGACGACGGGCTCACAGCGCCGCCGGAACGTCCCCCGACCTCCACCGGCAGGCCCGCTGACCCCGCCGGACGCCCCCCGCCCCGCACAGGCGGGCCCGGGACTGCCGCAGAACGCCCGTCGGCCTCCACCGACGGACGCGCCCCCGGCGCGCCGCCCCCGGCCTCCTCCTCCGACCGGTTCGGGGCTCCCGGTGACAGGCCGGGACCGTTCGGGGAGGTCGTCGCGCCGCTCGCCGTGAGCCCGGCGGCAGCCACCCGTACCAGCGTTGCGGCGTACGGCTCGTTCGTCGCCGCCTCGGCCGCGATGCCGTGGGCGGTGGCCAGTGCGACCACCGCCGCCGCGCCGCCCAGGGAGTGGAAGCCGCCCTCGCAGTCGGTGGCCGAGGGGACCGTGGCCGTGCCCGGGACCGGGAGGAAACCGATCTCGCCCGTGCCGCCGGAGGCGCCCCGGCGGAGGCGGCCGTCGAGGACGACGGCGGCGCCGGTGCCGAGGCCGAGCCAGAGCAGGACGAAGGTGTCGCGGTCGCGGGCGGCGCCGTCGCGCTGTTCGGCGAGGGCGGCGAGGTTGGTCTCGTTCTCGACGAGGATCCGGGCGGGAAGCCGTTCACCGAGGGCGGCGACCAGGCGGCGGTGCCATGCGGGGAGACCGCCGGAGTCGCGGAGTTCACCCGTGGCCGGGTCGATGAGGCCGGGGGCGCCGATCGCCACCGTGTGCAGCCGGTCGGCACCCGCCTCCTTCGCGGCGCGCTCCACCAGCGCGACCGCCTGCTCCACCGCCGGCCCCGTGCCGGTGTCGTCCGCGATCGGGACGGACGCCCGCGCCAGCTCCTTACCGAGCAGGTCGGCCACGACGACCGTGACACCCTCGGTGCGCACATCGAGGGCGGCGAGGTGCGCGAGGTCGGCGACGATGCCGTAGAGGCGGGCGTTGGGTCCGCGCCGCTGCTCCCCCGACTCCCCCACGACCTCGATCAGCCCGGCGGCCGTGAGGCGCTCCACGAGGTCGGCGACCGTCGGCCGGGACAGACCGGTGAGCTGCTTCAACTGCCCGGCCGTCAGCGGCCCTTCCTGCTGCAGCAGCCGCAGGGCGAGCCGGTCGTTGAGGGCTCGGGCGGTGCTGGGTGATGCGGGCATGCCGGGATCCTCCCAGATCTGCGGCGCCCTACGGCCGGTGGCCCTCGGGCGCGCACTCCCTATCTATCAGGCAGGGTTCCTGATAGTTTACGTCGGCGTGACGGAGGCCGGGTGGGCCGAGGGCATCGGGGAACCGGACGTTCGAGGCAGCGGGCGAGGAGAACAGCGGGCGGGCCGGAGTGTCGAAGCCCGGGTCCCGCGACGCGGTGACGTGGAAGCCCCGGCGACACTCGGTAGCGACGACGGCGAGAGCCGAGCGCGCCGGCAGTGCGGCGTACCGACGGGTCAGGGAGGCGGAGAATGAGCGCGGTGGTCTACGAGCAGCGCGAGGTGAGGCGGGCACGGTACGCCGTGGCGGCCGTGTTCGCGGTGCACGGCGCGGTCACCGGTTCGTTCGCGACCCGTGTGCCGTGGATCCAGGACCACGCGGGGGTCAGCGCGGGCCAACTGGGCCTCGCACTCGCCTTCCCGGCGATCGGCGCGTCCGTGGCGATGCCGCTCGCGGGCCGGATCAGCCATCGTTTCGGCGCCCGTACGGCGCTGCGGGGACTGCTCGCGCTGTGGACGCTCGCGCTGGTCCTGCCGTCGCTCGCGCCGAGCCTCTGGACGCTCTGCCTCGCGCTGTTCGTGTACGGCGCGTCGGCGGGCATGGCGGACGTCGCGATGAACGCGCTCGGCGTCGAGGTCGAGAACCGCCTCGGCAAGTCGATCATGTCGGGCCTGCACGGTATGTGGAGCGCGGGCGCCCTCGTCGGCTCGGCGGCCGGCACCCTCGCCGCCCACCTCGGCTCGGACGCCCGGCTGCACCACGCGCTCGCCGCGGTCACGCTCACCGTCCTCGGACTGGTCGCCTGCCAGTGGGTACTGGACCTGCGGCCCACCGAGGACGAGGAGCCGCCGCCCCGGTTCGCGCTGCCGCCGAAGTCGGCGCTGCTGATCGGTGCGGTCGGGTTCTGCGCGGTGTTCGCGGAGGGGGCGGCCCTGGACTGGTCGGCGGTCTATCTGCGGGACCAGTTGGAGACCTCGGCCGGGCTCGCGGCGGCGTGCACCACCGGTTTCATGCTGACCATGGCGGTGGCCCGGCTCGGGGGTGACGCGGTGGTCAACCGCTTCGGCTCGGTCCGGACCGTACGGGCCAGCGGTGTCCTGGCCGCGCTCGGCGGGGTCCTCATCGTCGTCGCGAACCAGCCGGCGGTCGCGATGGGCGGCTTCGCGCTGATGGGCCTCGGCATCGCGGTCGTCGTCCCGCTCTGCTTCGCCGCCGCCGGCCGCAGCGGGCCGAACCCCAGCCAGGCCATCGCGGGCGTCGCGACCATCACGTACACCTCCGGGCTGGTCGCGCCGAGCGCGATCGGTGGTCTGGCACAACTGACCAGCCTGGTCGTGTCGTTCGGCCTGGTGACCGTGCTGGCGTGCGGCCTCGTCGCCTTCGCGGGCGTGCTGCGCACCAGCGACCGGGGCCGCCCGAAGGTCACCCTGCCGGACACGCCCGTGCCCGACCCGAGGCCCTGAAGCGGCCGGTCCGGGAGATCGCCCTCAGGGCGCCCCCGTCCAGCCGTACGAGGGGGCGGGGACAAGCACGGGTGCCGGGGCGGGTGCGGACATGTGCTCGGGTGCGGGCATGTGCGCGGGCTCGGGCCGTATCCGTACCGCGCGTGTCCGGCCGATGCCCCGGCGGGCCTCACCCGCGCGCCAGCTCGTACGCGTACCCCGGTGAGAACTCCCCCGCCCTTCCCCGGCAGCCGTCGGACTCGCCCGGCAGCTTCACCCACAGGTAGGCGTCGATGCGGGACGCGCCGGTGGTGAGGGTCGGTGGCCGGCCGAGGCCTCGGCCCGCGGGGTCGCACCACTCTCCGTCGGCCGGGGCGCCGTTGCCGTTGCGGCTGGTGTCGATGACGGCGCCGAGGCCCGCGGGGCCGCCGAGGGCGTCGAGGGCGTCGAGGGCGTCGAGGACCTGACGGGTGTAGGCCCCCTCGGCCTCCGTGCGGTTGAAGTTGGACACGTTGCTGAAGACGCCGTCGGAGCCGTCGGCCGAGGCGGCGCCCGCCTGCCGGAGGAGCGCGGCCTGCTTGTCCGGCGGGTTCCATTCCGAGTGCCCGGCGTCGTAGTAGACGCGGGCTTCGGGGTTGGCCGCCTTGAGGACGCGGCCGGCGCGGGCGAGCGAGGCGAAGCGGTCGGCGCGGGCGCCGGCGGAGAGGCAGTCGGACTGGGCGATCCCGTCCGGCTCCAGGATCACGATGACGTCGTCCGAGCCGAGCCCGGCGGCGAACGCGTCGATCCAGGCGTCGTACGCGTCCAGGCTCGACGCTCCGCCCTGGGACGCTCCTCCGCAGTCGCGGTCGGGGATCGCGTACGCCACGAGGACCGGCACCTGCCCCCGCGCGGCGCCCGCGGAGGCCACCGCCGCGACCTGGGTGGTGGCGGTGGCCGGGGTGGGGTCGGTGAACCAGACGGCGGCCGGCCGGTCGGCGATGCCGGTCGCGATGGCTGTGCTGCGCCGGTCCTGCGGGTGGCCCCGGACCCAATCGAGGACCTTGGAGTCGGGGTGACGGTAGAGCCGGCCGGGGCCGGCCACGGGTACCGTCCGCTGTTCGGTCCGCTCCGCCGAGGGCCGCACACCGGCCTTCTCGGAGGGGTCGGGCGACTTCGAGGACGACGGCGGGGGCGACGCGCGCGACGGGGAGGGCGAGCCCTGAGTCGGTTCGGCCTGATCGGACGGATCAGACGGGTCAGACGGATCTGATGGATCAGACGGATCGGATGGATCGGATGGGAGTGCCGCTGCGCGGCTCGTCAGTGGCCGGGCCTCGTCGGCGCCTCTGTCGCCGCCCATCGCGGCCACCATCCCGGTGACGGTGCCGACGACGGCCACGACCGACGCCGCGGCCACCATGGCGCCGCGCCTCGCCGCCCGCCCGCGTTCGGCTCGGCGTGCGGCCAGACGCTGGGCGCGTAAGCCTGACACGTGGTGCTCCCCCCTGCTCCCCGGACCGCGCTCCATCGGCTCACCGGTACTTCCCGCCGCGCCCGCGTTACCCCGTTCCGGGGACGCGCCGGGCACGGCGGCGCCGGTGTCAGCGTAGGCCTGGGACCCTGCCCCCTATGGCGCAGTTGGAACATTTCATCAATTCCGTGGACTCAGTGGACACCGTCGTCTCCCGTATGCGCGCCCTGGACGCGGTCCTGCCCGAGCGGGACGGGATCGCCGTCTTCAACCGCGTCTACCTCACCGTCACGGAGGCCGTCGACCGGCGGCTGGACGCCGGCCACTTCCCGGACGCCGAGGCCGCGATCACCTTGGACGTGCTCTTCGCCGAGCGGTATCTGAGGGTCGCCGAAGGCGGGTGTACGCCCGCGTGCTGGCGGCCGCTGCTGCAGTTCCGGCGCCATCCCGGCGTACGACCGCTGCAGTTCGCCCTCTGCGGCATCAACGCGCACATCGGGCACGATCTCGCGCTCGCCGTCGTGGACACCTGTCGTACGCTCGGCTGCGAACCCGCCGACCTGGAGGACGAGTTCGAGCAGGTGGGCGATGTCCTCGTCTCGCTGGAGGAACGTATCCGCGAGGAGTTGATGCCGGGCCCCGATCTCCTCCAGATCGCCGATCCGCTCACCCATCTGCTCGGCGCGTGGAGCCTGGAACGGGCCCGTGAGTCCACCTGGTCGGCCGCCCGCGCACTGTGGGCGCTGCGCGGACTCCCCGATCTCGCCGAGGAGTTCGCCCACCGCCTGGACGCGGCGGTGGGCCTGGCGGGCCGCATGCTGCTGACCCCGCTGCCGGCCTGAACGGCTCGCCGCGGCCCCCCTCCAACAGGCCCTAGTCCTCCGGCAGTTCCACCGGTGCGATCGTGTCGTAGACGTCACCGGGCCCGGGGTTGGTCGCGTCGGTGGTGCCCCCGAAGTGGTGCATGACGCCCCAGACCGCGTTGAGCGCGGTCTGGATGGCGCCCTCGGCCCAGCCGGCCGTCCAGGAGATGTCGTCGCCGGCGAGGAAGATTCCCCGTTTGTCCTCGGGCAGCCGGTCCTGCATGAAATGCGTGAACAGGCGCCGCTGGTAGCGGTAGTGACCGGGCAGGTTCGCCTTGAACGCGCCCATGAAGTAGGGCTCGTTCTCCCAGGAGACGGTCACCGGGTTGCCGATCACGTGGCTCCGGATGTCGACGTTCGGGTAGATCTCGCCGAGCGACTTGAGCATGACCTCCATCCGCTCGTTCGCGGACAGCGGCAGCCACTTGAGGCTGTCGTCGCACCACGTGTAGGAGAGACAGATGACGGCGGGCTTGTCCGGACCGTCGTCGAGGAGGTAGGTCCCGCGCGTCATACGGTCGGTGAGCGTCATCGACATGACGTCACGGCCGGTCGGAAGTCCCTTGTCGTCGACGGCCTTGTCCAGCCAGAAGGGCCGGTCGACGGGGACGAACAGCTTGCTGGACTCCATGTAGTGGGTCCGCTCGATGGCGGTCCAGTGGTCGATCGGGAAGAGCGAGTCGTCGCAGGCGATCTTCGACAGCAGCATCCAGGACTGGGCGGTGAAGATCGCCGCCTCGTAGGTGCGGATGTCGCCGTCGGCGTCCGTCACGGTGATCCGGTTGCCGGCCGTGCGGTGCAGCCGGGTCACGGCCGGACGCGGCTCACCGTCCGCGTGCAGGGACTTCAGGGACGTCCCGTACGGCCAGTGCACGATCTTCTCCGGCTCGCGCTCCCAGAGCCGCAGCGGAAGCTGCTGGCTGCCGCCGACGATGCCGCGGTGGTGGTCGTCGGCCTCGGTGTAGACGACGCGCAGGATCTCCAGGATGGAGTTGGGGAAGTCGGTGTCCCAGCCGCCCGTGCCGAAGCCGACCTGGCCGAAGATCTCGCGGTGCCGGAAGGACTTGAAGGCCTCGGAGTCACAGAGGAAGCCGTAGAAGGTCTGGTTGTCGAGCCGCTCGACGAGCTTCGCCCAGATCTCCCGGATGCGCGGCACGTCCCGCTCTCGCAGCGCCCGGTTCATGTCGGAGAAGTCGGCGCCCTCTTCGAGGCAGGCGTTCCAGGCGGCGGCGACGTCCCGGTACACCTGAGGCAGGTCGTCGATCGTCTCGGCGTAGTGGGACTCGCCCTTGAGGTCGACGACGGTCGAGGGCGTCGCCTCCGCGAGGGGGTTGGGGAAGGGCCGGGTCTCCAGACCCGCCAGGTCGATGTAGTGCTGGAGCGCGGTGGAGGACGGCGGGAAGCGCATCGCCCCCATCTCGGCCGTGAGCGACGGATCGCACCCCTCGAACCCCACGGTCCGCAGCCGCCCGCCGATCCGGTCGGCCTCGTACACGACCGGCTTGAGCCCCATCTTCATCAGCTCGTACGCCGCCACGATGCCGGACAGCCCGCCGCCGATGACCGCGACCTCGGTGCCGTGCTCGGTGGCCGGTACCTGGCCCAGACCGGCCGGGTGGGCCAGGAAGTCGTCGTACGCGTACGGGAAGTCCGGGCCGAACATGGTGATCGGCGGCTGCTGTTCGTCTGCGTGCTCGATGGCGTTGGGCACGGTGGACGTCATGGGGTACGGACTCCTTGCGACGAGAAAGGTCGAGAAAGGTACGGAGGGGGCGGATACAGAGGCGGATACGGGGGCGGATAAGTGGGCGGATCTCAGACGAGGGACCCGTAGAGACCGGGGCGACGGTCCTGGAGGTACGGGTTCGCCGCGCGGGAGGCCGCGAGGAAGGCGGGGTCGGCATCGGCGAGGACGAGCGCGTCCTCGCGTCCGGCGCGGGTGCGCGCGATCCCGTCGGGCCCGGCCAGCGTGGAGAGCCCGACGAACTCGAACTCCCCTTCACGACCGACCCGGTTGACGTAGGCGACGTACATCTGGTTCTCGAAGGCCCGCACCGGGATCATCGACTCGGCGACGAACTGGAACGGATGCATCTGGGCCGTCGGCACCACGAGCAGATCGGTGCCGGCGAGGGCGTGGGCGCGGACGTTCTCGGGGAACTCCACGTCGTAGCAGATCAGGATCCCGACGCGGAGCCCGCCCAGCTCCGCCTGTACGACGGACCGCTCCCCCGGCGTGAAGTGATCGCGCTCGAAGCAGCCGAAGAGATGGGTCTTGCGGTAGTTCACCAGCCGGACGCCGTCGGCGGAGACGAGCTGCGCCGAGTTGAAGACCGCGTCACCGGCGCGCTCCGGATACCCGTAGGCGATCGCGACCCCGTGCCGCCCCGCGATCTCGGCGACCGCGTCGGCCGAGTCACCGTCCGCCGCCTCGGCGAGCCGCGCGATGTCATCGCCGATCGCATACCCCGTCAGGAACATCTCCGGCGCCACCACCAGGCCCGCCCCGGCCTCGGCGGCCCGCCCCGCGGCCTCGTCGAGCACCTTCAGGTTCCCGACGACCGAGCCGGGACGACCGGAGCTCTGGAGCAGGACGGTACGCATGCGTGTTCCTCACCGGGACAAAGGGGGTTGGGGGCCACATAGACGGTACGGTCGGCGCGCCGGGCCGGACAAGCGGAGGCCATTGCGCGCCGACGGGGTATTCGTTGCGTCCGGAGCGGGGCGGACAACGATTCGTTGCGTGTCCGGCCGACGGTGCCCCCGGTTCCCCCGAGGGGCGCGGGGAGCCGCGTGGCCGGCCACGACGAACCCGCGGCCGCCCACGGCCCCCACGCCCCACCCCCTACGCGCCTCTCCGCCCCACCCCCTACGCGCCCCTCCGCCCCAGCAGCACGATCGCCGTCACCAGATACGGCACCGCGAACACGGCGAACGCGGTCCTGTGCGCATGGGACGCACCGATGGCGGCGTACGCGCCGAAGACGGCGACCGTCGCCATCTCGGTCCCCATGCTCGCCACGGACGTCACCGTCGCCCGACGAGCCCCGTCGATCCGATCCTGCAGTCGCGCGTCGGCGAGAACGTTGACCAACTGGAAACCACCGAAGGCGACAGCGACCAGAGCGATACCGGCCGGAGTGCCCGTCAGCGAACCCACCGCCAACGCGAACGCGCACCCCGCCAGCACCACCCCCAGCCCGGCCGTGCTCAACCGCTCCCCCGCCCCGGTCAGCAGGCTGCCGATCGCCGGCCCCACCCAGATCACCAGCAGCAGGTACGGAACCGTCTGCTCGGCCACCCCGGTGTCCCGGACCAACAGCGGCGTGTACTCGTCGAGGGCGCCCCACACCGCACCGACGGCGGGCACGAGCAGCAGCGCCCCGCGCACGGACCGGTCCCGGCGGACCTCCGCGAGTCCGGTCCGCAGGGTCGTGAGGATGGAGGCCCGGTCACCACCGCCCGCCTCGGCCGACCGGTGCTCCGGGAACCGTGTGGCCACCAGCGAGGTCAGCACACAGACCAGCACGCTCGCCGCGCCCACGGCCGGGTAGCCACCGAGGTCGAGGACCGGCCCGGCCAGCCCCATCGCCGCCATCACGGCGACCATGCCGACGGCCTGGGCGCGGCCGACGACCCGCGCATACCGGTCGGCCGCGCCGAGCCGGTCCAGTTCGTCGTAGACCAACGCTTCCAGCGCGCCGGAGCCCAGCGCACCGCGCACACCCCAGAGGACGAAGCCGAGGGCGAAGGCCCCGTACGACGGGACGATCACCCACAGGGCGAAGCCTGCGGCGGTGAGCAGCGGGCCCAGCCACAGCAGCAGCCGTCGGGAGACGGCGTCGGCCCAGGCGCCGGAGGGGACCTCCAACAGGATCCCGGTGACCGACCACAGGCCGAACAGGGAGGAGATCTGCCAGATCGACAGACCGGTGTCGCTGAACAGCAGCGCGTACACCGGGTAGAGCAGCACGAAGTCGTCGAGGAACGCGTAGCCGTACAGCGTGGCCGTCAGCCGCCGGACACCACTGGTACCGACACTGGGCACACGCGCAGGTGAGAGAGTCATGAGGCCTTCCCGAAGGAGCGAATCGGACGTCCGCGATACGGCGTCCGAGGCGGCCCTCGGGAGGCACGGCTGGTGGATCAATGTCGCCAGGTCATGGCACCGATGCTAGTCGGGTCGAACCCTGCGGCACAGCGGGATTTCGGGGTCACTCCTGCTGGGCGGCCGTCACCGGCGCGAACGTGGTGATCACCGCCGCGTGGTCCGACGGCCAGTCGTTGTCCTCGACGTCCGGCCAGGTGCGGGGTGTGCCGCTGACATGGGTCCGGGAGTCGAGCACCGCGAGGCCCCGGTGCAGGACGAAGTCGATCCGGTCCTGCGGCTCCGGCCGGCCGCTGCCGTCCTCGTGTTCGGTATGGACCGGCGACCAGGTGTGGCCCGGCTCCCGTACGGGGTCGGGGTGGGCCTCGCGGTAGGAGTCGCGCAGGCCGGCCGCCTCGGCGGCCCTGGTGACCGGCCAGTCGACGTCCGGCCGATCGAGGTGGGACGGGCTGTTGAAGTCGCCGACCACGACGACCGGCACGGTGCCGTCGATCCGGCTCAGGCAGTCCCGCAGCCGGGCGAGCCGCACCTCCTCGTGGGCGGTCAGCTCGGCGGCCTCCAGCCCGTCGAAGGCGGCCTCGTAGGGCCCGTACGGCTCGCAGTCCAGGTGGACCGTCCAGATGTCCACCTCGGTACCGGAGCCGGTCCTGATCCGGACGCCCGCCGCCCCGTAGAAGCCGACGTCGGGGTCGCCGAAGCGGGCCGTGATCGGGTGGCGGCTGATGATGCCGAGGTTGTCGCCGGCCCGGTGGTGGTGCCAGCCGAGGGCGTCGGCGAGTTCCCGCGCGGCGGTGCCGTACGTCTCCTGGAGGCCGACCACGTCGACGTCCGTCTCGGTGATGACCTTGAGCTGCTTGGCCCGGTGGTCCCGGACCCTGGTGCCGCCGTGCCAGAGGTTCCAGGTCATCACGCGCAGGACGGGCCCGTCGGGGGCGACCAGCCGGCGCAGGCTCGCCGGTGTCACCGATTCCAGGCTCTCCCGTACGGTCCGCCCCGGGGCCTCGTCGATGGGCGCGAGCGAGGGCACGGCGAGGACCACGCAGCCCGCCGCCTCGGCCGAGGCGACACCGGTCTCGGTGTCCTCGACGGCCACACAGGCGGCGGGGTCGACGCCGAGGGCGCGGCAGGCGGCGAGGTAGGGGTCGGGGGCAGGCTTGGTGTGCTCGGTGTCGTCGGCGGTGACGGAGACGGCGAACAGGTCGCGGCCGAGGGCGTCGAGGACGGTGTCGGCGACGGCTCGCGGGGACGCGGTGACCAGGGCGGTGGGGACGCCCTCGCGGGCCAGGGCCCTCAGCAGCTCCAGCGCGCCCGGGCGGGGTACGGTCCCGGTGCGGACCCGGTCGGCGAACTCCCGGTGCAGGTCGGCGGCCACCCCGTCCCGCGGTGCGCCCGTGATCCCGGCGAGCCAGGCGGCGGTGTACTCGACCGGACGGCCCAGCACGTCCGGCTGGTCGGCCTCGGTCAGTGTGCGCCCGAGGCCGGCGGCCACCTCCTCCACCGCGTCCCACCAGAGCCGCTCGGTGTCGACGAGCGTGCCGTCCATGTCGAACAGGGCGGCCTGGAGCGGGAGTCGAGACAAGGGTTCCTCTTTCGGTGGGGGGTGTCGGGGCGCTGCCCGGCGGTGGGGGCCGGGCGGGGGTGTCCAGGGGGTGGCGCGGGCGGAGTTCAGCGGGTGGCGCGCGCGGCGACCAGTACCGGCCGCTCGGGGAGGCTCACGGTCACGGCCGCTCCGGCGCCGAGGGCCGCCGCCTCGTGCGTGGGCAGGTCGGCCTTGACCTCGGTGCCGTCGGCGAGCCGTACGGTGAGGCGGGTGGCGGCGCCGAGGAACGCGGTGGCCACCACCCGGGCGTCGCCGGTGTCGTCCGCCCGTACCCCGACCGCCTCCGGCCGTACGAGTACGTCCACCTCGGCGGCGGTCGGCGCCGCGCCGTCCACGGGCAGCCGCCGGCCCAGCACCTCGACCGTCGTGCCGTCCAGCCGGCCCGGGATCCGGCTCATCGTGCCGACGAACTCGGCGACGAAGGCGGTGGCCGGACGCCCGTACAACTCGACCGGGGCCGCGCACTGTTCGAGCCGCCCGGCGTGCATCACGGCGACCCGGTCGGCCATGGACAGCGCCTCCTCCTGGTCGTGGGTCACGAACAGGGTGGTGATGCCCAGCTCCTGCTGGAGCCGGCGGATCTCCTCGCGGAGGGTCAGCCGCACCTTGGCGTCGAGGGCGGAGAGCGGTTCGTCGAGCAGCAGCACCCGGGGCCGCAGGGCGAGCGCCCGGGCGAGGGCGACGCGCTGCTGCTGGCCGCCGGAGAGCTGATGGGGGTATTGGGCGCCCTTGTCGGCGAGGCCCACGAGGTCGAGCAACTCGGTTGCCCGGGACCGCCGTTCGGCTGTGCGCACCTTGCGCATGCGCAGCCCGAAGGCCACGTTGTCGAGGGCGCTGAGGTGCGGGAAGAGGCTGTACGACTGGAAGACCATGCCGGCGTCGCGCCGGTGGGCCGGGACGCGGGTGACGTCCTCCCCGTCGACCAGCACCTCGCCGGAGTCGGGGTGTTCGAAGCCGGCGAGCATCCGCAGCGCGGTGGTCTTGCCGCAGCCGGACGGGCCCAGCAGCGCGAGGAGTTCACCGGGCCGGACGGTCAGGTCGAGTCCGTCCAGGGCGACGGTGGCCCCGAACTCCCGGCGCAGGCCCCGGAACTCGACGGTGGCGGCGGTGTCGGTCGCTGTTTTCTCAAGCACGGTCATGGTTCATCCCCGGGAGGCGGAAGCGGTTGGGGTGCGTCCGCCGAACGAGGCGAGCGCGAGGAGCATGGCCCAGGTGACGAGCAGGCTGAGGACCGAGACGGCGACGGAGAGCTGGGCCTGCGAGCCGCTGACGTTGACGATCCACACGGCGAACGGCCTGAAGCCCAGCAGCTGGGCGACGGTGAACTCGCCGAGCACGAGGGCCAGGGTGAGGAAGGCGGAGTTGAGCAGCGCCCCGCGCAGATTGGGCAGCACGGCCCGCACCAGCGCCTGCGGCCAGCTCGCCCCGCAACTGCGGGCGGCCTCGACGAGGGTGGGTACGTCCATGGCGCGCAGCCCCGCGTCCAGCGCCCGGTACACGAAGGGCAGCGCCATCACGACGTAGGCGAGGACCAGCACCAGGGGGAAGTCGGGGTTCTGGATCGCGACGAACGTCTGGAACAGCGGGGTCCGGGAGAGGTGTTCGGGCCCCCACTTGAGCACGGTCCCGAGCCCGGCGACGAACGCGATCGGCGGCACCACCAGCGGCAGGGAGCACACCACCTCCACGACGGGCCGCAGCCTGGGCGCGCCGAGCCGCAGCGCGACCATGGCGGGCACCATCAGCAGCAGGACGACGGCGATCGTCACGGCGGCCAGCTCCAGCGAGAGCAGCAGGCTGGTCAGGAAGCCGTCGGTGCCGAGGATCCGGCTGTATGCGCCGAAGGTGATCCCCTCTCCCGGCACGTCGACCGTGAAGATCACGGAGGCGGCGAGCGGGACGAGGAAGTACAGCCCGGCCAAGGCGAGGACGAGCGGGCGCCACAGGGCGGGGCGCCGCGGTGCCGGGCGCCCGGGGTTCAGGCCAGCCATCGCGCGCTCCGTCGTTGCAGGGGCAGGTACACGGCCATGACCAGCCCGGCGATCAGGACCATGTCGAGGCTGAGGGCGAGCGCCACGTTCTCCTGGCCGACCAGGACGTTGCCGGAGATGGCGTCGGCGATCTGCAGGGTGACCAGCGGGATCGAGCTGCCCACCATGGCCGCGGCGGTGGCGTACGCGGCGAAGGCGCTGCCGAAGAGCAGGACGAGCCCGCCGAGCAGGGAGGGCGCGAGCACGGGGAGCGCGACGTGCAGCCAGTACTGGAGGCCGGTGGCGCCGTTGTTCTGCGCGGCCTCCCGCCACTGGACGCGCAGTCCGTCGAGGGCGGGGGTGATGGTGAGGACCATGAGCGGGATCAGGAAGTACAGGTAGACGATGACCAGTCCCCAGAAGCTGTAGAGGTCCCAGCCCTTGTCCGTCAGACCCAGCTGCCTGGTCAGCACACCGGCGTTGCCGAGGGTGGCGACGAACGCGAAGGCGAGCGGGACACCGCCGAAGTTGGCGAGCACCCCGGAGGCCGTGAGCACGGCCTCGCGCAGCGCCGGGAAGCGGGACGTCACCACGGCCTGGGCGAGCGGCAGTCCCAGTACGGCCGCGAGCCCGGCCGAGACGGCGGACAGCTTCACGCTGCCGAGCATGGCCGTGAGGTAGGCCCCCTGCACGGAGGCGGTCATGTTCGCCGTGGTGTACGAAGTGGCGCCCGTGGTCTGGTCCTTGACCGTGAACGCGCCGTTCAGCATGGCGAGGGCGGGCAGCCCGAAAGCGACCGCGACGAAGGCCAGCAGCGGGAGCACGGCGAGCCATCCGCCGGGGCGGGGCCGCCGCTTCACGGAAGCGGCGGCCACCAGCGCGGTGTCGGCCTCGGTGACGACGGCGGTCACCCGGAGACCGCCTTGGCCCAGCCCTGTCCGAGCACGTCCTTGGCCTTGGTCTGCTGGTCCTCGGTCGGGAACTCGGGCGTGCCGGACACCTCGGGCAGCTTGGCCGCGGCGGTCTTGTCCAGCGTGCCCGCCTTCTCCATGGCGGTCATCAGGGCCGGGCGGGCGTATCCGGCGAGCCACAGGTTCTGGCCCTCGGCGCTGTAGAGGTACTCCTGCCAGAGCCGGGCGGCGGCCGGGTGGGGCGCGTCCTTGTTGATGGCCTGGGAGTAGTACTGGGAGAACTTGCCGTCCTCAGGGACGACGACCTTCCAGTCGACGCCCTTGGACTTGAACTCGTCGGCGTACCCGGCGTTCAGGTAGTCCCAGTCGATGCTGATGGGCGTCTCGCCCTTCTCGACGGTGGCCGGCGTCGACTCGACGGGCGTGTAGTTGCCGTTCTTCTTCAGCTTGGCGAAGAAGTCGAGTCCGGGCTGGATGTCGTCGAACGAGCCGCCGCTCGCCAGGGAGGCCGCCCACACCCCGCCGAAGGCGGAACCGGACTTGGTGGGGTTGCCGTTGAGCGCGACCTGCCCCTTGTACCGCGGCTTCAGCAGGTCGGCGAAGGTCTCCGGACATTCCTTCACGCGCTTGGCGTCGCACCCGATGGATATGTAGCCGCCGTAGTCGTTGTACCACTGGCCCTTCGGGTCCTTCTGGCCCTCGGGGATGTCGGCGAACGCGGCCACCTTGTACGGGGCGAGCAGCCCCTGCTGGGCGGCGCTCAGAGCGAAGGAGCTGCCCAGGTCGAGCACGTCGGGCGCCCGGTCCTGTCCCTTGCGCGAGGTGACGGCGTTGATCTCGTCCTGGCTGGCCCCGTCCGGGTTCTCGACCTCGATCTTGATGCCGTACTTCTTCTCGAACCCGTCGATCAGCGCGCCGTAGTTGGCCCAGTCGCGGGGCAGGGCGATCGCGTTGAGCGTGCCCTCCTTCTTGGCCGCCGCGACCAGCGCGTCCAGGCCGCCGAAGTCCTTCGCCGAGGTCGCGGTGGCCGCGTTCCTGCCGTCGGTGGTGGTCGTGGTCTCGGGGGCCGCGCCACAGGCACTGAGAGTGAGTACGGCGGCGGCGAGGGCGCCGCCGATGACGGCGGTTCTCGGCGGGAAGAGGGTCACGGGCTCTCCAGGGGTACGCGCAGGGACGATCTGGGTGGAGCACTTGTCTGAACAAGTTGGCCTCATTAGGTCCGCGCTTCATATCACGCGCGTAAACTCCGGCGAAATACTCGTGCACGTGTTCCGCACCATCACCGGTCGATCAACTGGCTCGGTAGTTTCCTCGCCACCTCATTAGGCTGGCCGTGCTGTGCACAGCGGGCTACCGGGATGCGGAGGGACCATGGCGGCGCGACACGAGGAGATCGCCGAGGCACTGCGGCGGGCGATCGACCGTGAGGACTACACGGTGGGGAGTCTGCTGCCCCCCGAGACCGAACTCGCGGCCCGCTACGGCGTCTCGCGCGGCACCGTCCGTCAGGCGGTGGCGACCCTGACCGCCGAGGGCCTCATCGGCTCACGCCAGGGCGCCCGCCGGGTGGTCCTGGCCGGCCGCCGCAGCCAGAGCTTCGCCGAGTTGCGCAGCTTCGCCCAGTGGGCGCGCGCGATGGGCCGCGAGGCGACGGGCCGGGTGATCGCCCAGGAGTACCGGACCGCCGGCGCCGAGGACCGCGTACGCCTCCAGCTCACCCCGGGCGCCCGCGTCCTGCACGTGCTGCGCCTGCGCGGTCTCGACGGCCGGCCCGTCCTGCTGGAGCGCACGGTCTACGCCGACTGGATCTCCCCGGCCGTCGAGCCCATCGAGGCGGACTGTCCCTCGGTCACCCAGCGCCTGCTCGACGACACGGGCCTGGTCTTCGCCTACGGCGAGCACATCATCGACGCCGTGGCCGCCGGCGCCCAGGACGCCGAGTTCCTGGCCGTGCGCCGCACGAGCCCCCTCCTGCGCGTCCGGCGCGTCACCACCACCCGCGAGGGCCGCCCGGTGGAATGGTCCGACGACCGCTACCGCCCGGACGCGGTGAGCTTCAGCGTGCACAACTCGATAGGGAACAACGCGCTGGCGAGGAAGACCGCGGCTCCCTGAGAGGCGCGCCCTCTCAGGCGGGCGCCCCGGAGGAGAACCGCCGCAGCAGGGGCGACAGCACCAGCACGGACTTCGTCCGCTCGACGAACGGCTCCCCGGCTATCCGCTCCAGCACCCGCTCGAAGTGCCGCATGTCCGAGGCGAAGACCTGCACCACGGCATCGGCTTCCCCCGTGACCGTCGACGCCGCGACGACCTCCTGATACCGCTCCAGCCCCCGCTGGATCGTCTCCGGCGACGTGTTCCGCCGGCAGTAGATCTCGACGAACCCCTCGGTCTCCCACCCGAGCGCGGCGGGGTCCACCCGAACCGTGAAACCGGTGATCGCCCCGGTCGCCCGGAGCCGGTCCACCCGCCGCTTGACCGCGGGCGCGGACAGCCCGACGAGGTGGCCGATGTCGGAGTAGGAACGGCGGGCGTCCTCGGCGAGGGCGTGCACGATGCGTTCGTCGAGATCGTTCAGCACTGCGGGTGGATCACTTCTCTGGAGTCGACGGAGCCGATGGGGACGAGGGAGTCGATGAGGACGAGGGAGCCGAAGGGGTCGAGGGGATCGCGAGACGCGAACGGCGATAGCCGTAACTGAAGTAGAACACGAGCCCGACGGCCATCCAGACCCCGAAGACGACCCAGGTGACGGTGTCGAGGCTGCCCATCATCCAGACGCAGAACGCGAATCCCACCGCGGGCAGCACCGGCGACAACGGCACCCGGAACGTGCGCGGCATCTCCGGCCGGGTCCGCCGCAGCACCACGACGGCCACGTTGACCAGCGCGAACGCGAACAACGTGCCGATGCTCGTCGCGTCCGCGAGCTGCCCCAGCGGAATCGCGGCGGCGAGCACACCGCAGAACAGCGAAACGATCACGGTGTTGACGCGCGGTGTCCCGGTCCTCGGGTGCACGCGCGAGAACACCTTGGGCACGAGCCCGTCCCGGGACATGGCGAACAGGATGCGGGTCTGCCCGTACAGCACGGTCAGCACCACACTCGCGATGGCGATGACGGCCCCGGCAGCCAGCAGCGTCCCCCAGAACGCGTCCCCGGTCACGTCCTTCATGATCCCGGCGAGCGCGGCCTCGGACTCGCCGAACCGCTCCCAGGGCCGCGCCCCGATCGCGACGGCGGCGACCAGCACGTACAGCGCGGTCACGATGACCAGCGAGAGCATGATCGCGCGCGGCAGATCACGCTGCGCGTTCTTCGCCTCCTCGCCGGCGGTCGAGGCCGCGTCGAACCCGATGTACGAGAAGAAGAGCGTCGCCCCGGCCGCACTCACACCGGCCATGCCGAGCGGCATGAAGTTCTCGTAGTTGCCGGACCGGAAGCCCTGCAGGCCGATGAGGCAGAAGAGCAGCAGGGCGGCGATCTTCACCACGACCATGATCGTGTTGGCCCGGGCGGACTCCCGGGCGCCGCCCAGCAGAAACGCCATCGCGAGGAGCACGACGATCAGCGCGGGCAGGTTGAAGACGCCCCCGTCGCCGGGCGGTGCGGACAGCGCGGCCGGGATGGTGACGCCCAGGGTCCCGTCCAGCAGCTCGTTGAGGTACTCGCCCCAGCCGACGGCGACGGCCGACACCGAGACGCCGTACTCCAGGACCAGACACCAGCCGCAGACCCACGCGACCAGCTCGCCCATCGTTGCGTACGTGTACGAGTACGAGGAGCCGGAGACCGGGATGGTACCGGCCAGCTCCGCGTACGACAGGGCCGAGAACAGCGCGGTGAGGCCGGCGATCACGAAGGAGAGGGTGACGGCGGGCCCGGCCTTGGGGACCGCCTCGCCGAGGACGACGAAGATGCCGGTGCCGAGCGTGGCGCCGATGCTGATCATCGTCAGCTGCCACAGCCCGAGGGACCGCCGCAGCGACCCTCCTTCACCCTGGCCCCCCTCCGCGACCAGGCGTTCCACGGGCTTGCGGCGCATCAACCGCGCCCCGACGCCTCCGGACGGCGGGGCCGGCTGATTCTCATGCTGCGGGGGTGCGCCTTGGTCGAGCACGCGTGGCTCCTTCATCGCTGCCGGTCAGGGCGGGTGAGGACCGACGGCACCGAACAGCAGGGGGCCACCGAGCAGGAGGTCCCCGCCACGCCACGTACAGCGCATGACCCTATGAGCCAGAGCTTCACAAGCGTAATGCGGCAACCTTGCGCATCCACGCAAGATCGTTGCGTGCATGGAACGACGGCGCAGCTTCGTTGCACGGCCCCTTAAAAGCCTTGCGCCACGCCGGCGGGGTCAGGGGCGCGGGGCCGCATTCGATACGCGGCCCCGCCGCGTGGGCGCGACCAGCCACACCGAATCCGCACCCGCACCCGCCGACGCGTCGCTCCCCCGAGCTCGAAGGCGCCCTAACTCCAGCTGGCGTGCAGCGGCTTGCCCTCCGCGTACCCGGCCGCACTCTGAATCCCCACGACGGCCCGCTCCGCGAACTCCTCCAGCGACCCGGCCCCGGCATACGTGCACGACGACCGAACCCCCGCGATGACCGAGTCGATCAGGTCCTCGACTCCCGGCCGTGCCGGATCCAGGTACATCCGCGACGTGGAGATGCCCTCCTCGAACAACGCCTTGCGCGCGCGGTCGTAGGCCGACTCCTCGCTCGTACGGTTGCGCACGGCACGCGCCGACGCCATCCCGAAGGACTCCTTGTACAGCCGCCCGTCGGCGTCCTGCTGGAGGTCCCCCGGCGATTCGTACGTCCCCGCGAACCACGACCCGATCATCACGTTCGACGCGCCCGCCGCCAAGGCCATGGCGACATCGCGGGGGTGCCGCACCCCGCCGTCGGCCCACACGTGCTTTCCGTACTTCTTCGCCTCGGCCGCGCACTCCAGGACCGCGGAGAACTGCGGCCGCCCGACCCCGGTCATCATGCGGGTGGTACACATCGCACCCGGTCCGACACCGACCTTGACGATGTCCGCGCCCGCCTCGATCAGGTCCCGCACGCCCTCGGCCGCGACGATGTTGCCGGCCACGATCGGCACCCGGGGGGCGAGGTCGCGCACCAGCTTGATCGCGTTGATCATCGACTCCTGGTGGCCGTGCGCGGTGTCGATGACGAGGGTGTCGACGCCCGCGTCGAGCAGCTGCTTGGCCTTGCCCTCGAAGTCGCCGTTGACCCCGACGGCGGCGGCGACGCGGAGCTTGCCGCTCGCGTCCACGGCGGGGGTGTACAGCGTGGCCCGGAGCGCGCCCTTGCGGGTGAGGATGCCGGCGAGGCGGCCGTCCTTGTCGACTGCGGGCGCGTACCGGCGGTTGGCCGCGTCGAGCCGGTTGAAGGCCTCGCGCGGGTCGATGTCGGCGTCCAGGAGCAGCAGGTCCCGGGACATGACGACTTCGAGCTGGGTGAAGCGGTCGACGCCGGTCAGGTCCGCGTCGGTGACGACACCGACGGGCCGGAGCGCCTCGTCGACGACGACGCCCGCGTTGTGCGCCCGCTTCGGCAGCAGGGCCAGCGCGTCGGCGACCGTCTGGTGCGGGTTCAGCACGATCGGGGTGTCGAGGACCAGGTGGCGGCTCTTCACCCAGGAGATGACGTCGGTGACGACCTCGTTCGGGATGTCCTGCGGGATGACCACCAGCCCGCCGCGGCGGGCGACCGTCTCGGCCATACGGCGGCCGGCGATGGCGGTCATGTTCGCGACGACGAGCGGGATGGTGGTGCCCGTGCCGTCCGGGGAGGCCAGGTCCACCTGCTGCCGCGATCCGACGGCGCTGCGGCTCGGGACCATGAAGACGTCGTCGTACGTCAGGTCGTACGCGGGCTGGATGTCATTGAGGAAACGCACGTGCCGCACATCCCGGTCGATCAGAGGTGACCCCCTGACAGGACCGCCAGGGGGAAGAGCACGTACTTCATTGTCCCATGTCGGCAGGTATGAGCGGCCCCGACGGATCGTCCTAAGGGGCGGTGGGCGGCCTAGGAGGATCCTCCGAGAGCGAGCACGATCCGCAGCTCGGTGCCGGTGCCGTTCCAGTGGTCGGCGGCGTCGGCGAACACCTCGCGCGCGAGGTGCCAGTCGCTCGGCTGGGCCCTCGCGTACTCCTGCCAGCCGGTGACCTCGACGAGGCGTCCCCGTACCGGCGGCGACCACGACAGGTCGGTGAGGCAGTCGGCGAGGGCGTCCCAGTTGCGGCCGAAGAACTCGGGCAGGTCGAAGGCGCGGGCACAGCGGTCCATGAAGGCGGGTTTGTCCGTGACCCCGCCCAGCTCCAGCTCGATGTGCGCCCAGCCGCCGACCGCCAGCACCTCGGCGAGTGTGCCGTCACTCATCTCCACACCCATCCCGCACGCCTCGTACTCATCAGGGACCGCTCAGGAACCGCGCCCCGTGAGGGGCGCGGGGCCGCATTCGACATGCGGCTCCGCCGCGTGGGCGCGACCAGCCACGACGAAGCCGCGGCGATCCCCCGCCCCCACCCGACCACGCACCCCACCGGCCACCCGGCGGAGCGCTACGGCCCGTCCGGGTCCGCCCGGTTGAGCGCCGGCCGCGGCGTCTGGCCGGCCGTCAGCAGGGAGTCCGCCGCGGAGGTGTCGGTGACGAGGCTGGTCACCAGCCCCGACCGCAGCACGGCGTCGATCGCGGCCGCCTTGCGCTGCCCGCCCGCGATCGCGACGACCTCGGGGATACGGCGGAGCTGGTCGGCCTTGACCGTGATGCACCGCTCGCCGAGGTCACGCCCGACACGGCGGCCGTCGGCGTCGAAGAGGTGCGCGGACATCTCGGCGGCGACACCGAGGGAGGCGTAGTGGCCGCGCTCCTCGTCGCTGAGCATGTCGTGCACCGTCGAGATGCCCGCCTCCCAGGAGCCGATGGAGACACAGGCGACCGTGACCTTGTCGAAGTACTCGAAGGCCCGCGCGATGCCGGTCTGGTGGCGCAGCGCGGCCGCGGTGGCCGCGTCCGGCAGCAGCATCGGCGCGTAGATGGGGTGGGCGTCGCCGCCCGACACCTGCGCGGCCCGCCGTACCGCCTCGACCGAGCCGCGCTCGGCGGTCCCGGCGTCGTACACACCCGTCAGCTGCACCACCGTGCAGGGCGGCAGCCGGTCCAGGGCGGCCGCCATGTGGATGGTGGAGCGGCCCCAGGCGAGACCGAGGACGTCGCCCTCGTTGACCAGTTCGCCGAGCAGGTCTGCGGCGACCTCGCCGAGGTTCTCCGGGTCGGGCGACTCCTCGGCGTCCGCCGGGGACTCGACGACCACGGCGTGCCGAAGGCCGTAACGGGCGCGGAGCGCGTCGGAACGGTCCGCGTCCAACTCCGCGGGGACGCGGATCTCGATACGTACGAGATCCCGTTCGAGGGCGGTCTCCAGAACCCGGGCCACCTTGAAGCGGCTGACGCCGAACTCCTCGGCGATCTGGATCTTGGACTTGCCCTCGAGGTAGAAGCGACGAGCCATGGCCGCCGCCTGAACCAGCTCAGCGGGTCCCATCCGCATGGCTGACCGGCCCGCCGACATACCCGACACGGTCATCTCCTCACTGCTCTTCACACATGGATACGTCGTTCATCCTTGCAGATCCGACGTTTTCGATCAGCCCGAAGGAAAGTCGTTCACGTTCCCTTGGCTCTCTGGACGCACGACGTGCCCCGCCCGCCTCGGCGTTCGCACGGCCGTTCCTCCGTGACTCAGTGGCCGCAGGCCCAGCCGGCGGTCGCCGTGGCGGCCTCCGCCCGGGCCCGCAACGCGCGCACGGCCTCGGCCGGGTCCTCCGCCCCGTAGACCGCGGAACCCGCGACGAAGACGTCGGCGCCCGCCTCGGCGCAGCGCTCGATGGTGGACTCGGCGACCCCGCCGTCGACCTGGAGCCACAGGTCGAGGCCGTGCTTGCTGATCAACTCGCGGGTTCGGCGGATCTTGGGGAGCATGATGTCGAGAAAGGCCTGGCCTCCGAAGCCCGGTTCGACCGTCATGATCAGCACCATGTCGAGCTCGGGCAGCAGGTCCTCGAACGGCTCGATCGGTGTCGCGGGCCTGAGCGCCATGGAGGCCTTGGCTCCCTTGGCCCGGATCTCGCGGGCGAGCCGCACCGGTGCGGCAGCCGCCTCGACATGGAAGGTGACGGAACCGGCACCCGCTTCCACGTACTGGGGCGCCCACCGATCGGGGGCCTCGATCATCAGATGGCAGTCCAGCGGCGTCCGAGTCGCACGGGCCAGGGACTCCACGACCGGCACACCGAGCGTGAGGTTCGGGACGAAATGGTTGTCCATCACGTCTACATGGAGCCAGTCGGCCCCTTCCACCGCCTTCGCCTCGTCGGCGAGACGGGCGAAGTCGGCGGACAGGATGCTTGGGTTGATCTGCGCGGCCATGGAGCAAGCCTCCCATGTCCAGCGGGGCTTGCGGGCATCGGTCCAGAATGGGCACGGTGGTACGTCGGCTGCGGGCCGCCTTCCGCCGAGCGCGCCCACGGGCCGAAGCCGCGGATGTCACCGCCCCGCGCCCCCCACGGAACCCGGTTGTGGGGGTGGCCATGACAGGGAACCGAGGCATCGCGCACCTCGTGTGCGGGCGGCGTGCCAAGTGGGTCGTCCTGGTGCTGTGGCTGGTGACGCTCTTCCTGACCGCGCCGTTCGCGACCAAGCTCACCGACGCCCAGGACAACGACGCGGCCTCCTGGCTGCCGGGCTCGGCCGAGTCCACGCAGGTCCTGGAGATCTCCGAAGGCTTCCGGCCCGAGCAGATCCCCGCCGTCGTCGTCTACGCCCGGGAGAGCGGCCTCACGGCCGAGGACCGGACGCGGATCGAGGAGGACGTACGGGAGCTCAAGCAGCTGACCGACCACGGGATCATCGGCGCCCAGACCCGCGGCCCCGTCTACGACCGTGCGACCGACCCGAGGGCCGCGCAGGTCTATGTACCGATCACGATGGACGAGAAGGGGTGGGAGCGGATCGCGCCGGCGGTGGACTCGATCCGGGAGTCCTCCGGGGAGGGCGGCGGCGGACTGTCCGTGCACATCACGGGTCCGGGCGGTACGTCCGCCGACTTCTCCGAGGCCTTCGAGGGCATCGACTCCACGCTGCTGCTGTCCGCGATGGCCGTCGTCATCGTGATGCTCCTGCTCACCTACCGCAGTCCGACCCTCATCCTGGTCCCACTGCTCGCGGTCATCGCCGCCCTGTTCACGGCCCAGGCCCTGATCTACCTGCTGGCGGAGCACACCGGCTTGACCGTGAACGGCCAGAGCGCGGGCATCCTCACCGTCCTCGTCTTCGGCGCGGGCACCGACTACGCCCTGCTGCTCGTGGCCCGCTACCGCGAGGAACTGCGCCGCCACGAGGACCGTCACGAGGCGATGGCCCTCGCCCTGCACCGGGCGGGTCCGGCGGTGCTGGCGTCCGGCGCGACGGTCGTCCTGAGCATGCTGGTGCTGCTGGCCGCCGAGATGAACTCCACCAGCGGTCTGGGCCCGGTGGCGGCCATCGGCGTCGCGGTCGCCCTGCTCGCGATGATGACGTTGTTCCCCGCCCTGCTGGTGATCTGCGGCCGCTGGATCTTCTGGCCGGTGATCCCGCACTTCGGCAGCGCCGACCCGACCGAGCACGGCGTATGGGCCCGCATGGGCCGTCGTTTCTCCCGCCGCCCCCGTACGGTCTGGGTCGCCACGGCGGCCGCCCTCGCCCTGTGCTCGCTCGGGCTGATCCAGCTCCGCGCGGAGGGCATCGGCAACGCGGACGCCTTCACCGGAAAACCGGACTCGATCGTCGGCCAGGAGGTCTCCGCACGCTACTTCCCGGCAGGCAGCGGCGACCCTCTCGTGATCATCAGCAACCAGGCGCAGGCCCGGGAGGTGGGCCGCACCGTCGCCGACACGGAAGGCGTCGTGGCGGACTCGCTCCGCCTGCCACCCGGCACGAAACCCGCCCACGAGGGCCAGGTCCTCTTCGAAGCCACCATGTCCGACCCCGCCGACAGCGAGGCCGCGAAGCAGACCGTGGAACGGGTCCGCGACGCCGTCCACGACGTGCCGGACGCCGACGCCCAGGTGGGCGGCGGTACGGCGGCGCTGCTGGACATGGACGAGGCGACGACCCACGACAACATCCTGATCATCCCGCTGGTGCTGCTCGTGGTCCTGCTGATCCTCTGTGCGCTGCTCCGCGCCCTGATCGCCCCGCTCCTGCTGGTCGGGACGGTCATCCTGTCCTTCGCCGCCGCGCTGGGCATCAGCGCGCTCGCCTTCCGGTACCTGTTCGACTACGCGGGCGAGACGACCGACTTCCCGCTGTTCGTCTTCGTGTTCCTGGTCGCCCTGGGCATCGACTACAACATCTTCCTGACCACCCGTATCCGCGAGGAGGCCGCCCACCAGGGCACCCGTAAGGCCGTGGTGACGGGCCTCGCGACGACCGGCGCGGTGATCACCTCGGCCGGCCTGGTCCTCGCCGGCACCTTCGCCGCCCTCGGCACACTGCCCATGGTCGCCTTCGCCGAGATCGGCTTCGCGGTGGCCCTGGGCGTCCTCCTGGACACCTTCATCGTGCGATCCGTGCTGGTCACGGCCCTGTTCATGGACGTCGGACCGAAGGTGTGGTGGCCACACCGGCTGGCCCACGAGGACGGCGGCGCCCCGCCGCCACCGAAGGAACCTGCGGGCAGCACTGCCGGTCCGGGCGGGGAGGGGCCCGTGGGGTCGGGCCGCTAGTAGAAGGCCCATGAGGATCTTGGGTTCTGGCCCTGCCGCGTCAGCGGCAGGGCCAGAACCCAAGATCCTCATGGGCCTTCTAGGGACTCCCGCGGGACGGGCCGGCTACGAGCTGCCCACGAGCTACGCGACCCGGCGGATGAGGGCCAGGTACATGGCATCCGTCCCGTGCAGATGCGGCCACAGCTGCACATCGGGCCCCTCGCCCAGCGCCGGTACGCCCTCCAGCAGGGGCCGCGCGTCGATGAGGTCGGCCGCGTCGCCGTACTGCTTGAGCACGTCGTCGACGACCGCACGGGTCTCGGCGAGGTGGGGCGAGCAGGTCGCGTAGCCGACGACACCGCCGACCCGCACGGATTCCAGCGCGGTCCGCAGCAGCGCGCGCTGGAGCGGGGCGAACCCCTCCAGGTCCTCGGGCCGGCGCCGCCAACGGGCCTCGGGGCGCCGCCGCAGGGCCCCCAGCCCCGTACAGGGCACGTCCATCAGCACCCGGTCGAACACTCCCGGCCGCCAGGGCGGACGGGTGCCGTCGGCGGCGATCACCTGATACGGCCCCGGATTGCCGTGCAGCGCCTTCGCGACCAGCCCGGCCCGGTGCGGCTGCTTCTCGGACGCCAGCAGCACGGCCCCCCGCTCGGCGGCGAGGGCGGCGAGCAGCGCGGCCTTGCCGCCGGGCCCGGCGCACCCGTCGAGCCACACCTTGTCGCGCCCCTCCACCGGGGCGCTCGCGAGGGCGAGCGCCACGAGCTGGCTGCCCTCGTCCTGCACACCCGCACGGCCTTCCCGTACGGCGTCCACGGCGCCCGGTTCCCCGCCTTCGGAGAGCCGCACGGCGTACGGCGACCAGCGCCCCGCCACCGCGGCCTCCTCCCGGAGCAGTTCCTCGGTGGTGGCCCGTCCGGGCCGGGCGACGAGCGTGACCTCGGGCCGCTCGTTGTCGGCCTCCAGCAGGTCCTCGATGCCGGCGCGCCCGCCGCCGAGTGAGTCCCACAGGGCGGAGACGACCCAGCGCGGATGCGAGTGCACGACGGCCAGGTGATCCTCCGGATCGTCGTCGTAGGGCGGCGCGACCCGCTCCAGCCAGCCGTCGAGATCGTGCGCCGCGATCTTGCGCAGCACGGCGTTCACGAACTTGGCCCGTCCGTCCCCGAGCACGACCCGCGCGAGGTCGACCGAGGCGGACACGGCGGCATGGGTGGGGATCCGTGTCCCCAGCAGCTGATGCGCCCCGAGGCTCAGCACATCGAGCACCGGCGGGTCGACCTCACGCAACGGCCGGTCCACACACGCGGCGATGACCGCGTCGTACGTCCCCTGCCACCGCAGCGTTCCGTACACCAGCTCGGTCGCCAGCGCCGCGTCCCGTCCGTCGAACTTGTCGGGCCCCTCCTTCTCCCGGGCCCTGCGCAGCAGCGGTGGCAGAACGAGGTTCGCGTACGCGTCCCGTTCGTCCACGGCCCTGAGCGCCTCGAAGGCGAGCATACGGACGGGGTCCTTCTGAGGACGGCGGTACGGCTTGCCCGGCTTGTGCGGACGACGGGACTGCTCACTCACGAAAAAGGTGCTCCGGATACGGGACGAGATACCGAGCCCAGGGTACGCCGCGCGGACGAACCGCCGGGCGTGGGCCACCTGGGCCTGCGGGCATGGTGATGGGGTCTGTCGGGCGTCGGTCCCCGGTCAGTCTCCGACGGACTCGCCGGAGTCGATCCGCACTCCGCGCGCCCAGTCGGCGGCCCGCATCGGCTTCTTGCCCTGCGCCTGCACCCAGAGCAGCTCCACGGCGTACGACCCGGTCCCGACGTGCACGTTGTTCTTGCCGGCGTCGAGCGCGCCCGGCGCGAGATCGGTCCGCGCGGGCACCGGTACGACGTGGATGAGCTTCAGCCGCTCACCGCGGAAGGTCGTCCAGGCGCCCGGCGCGGGCGTGCAGCCGCGCACGACCCGGTCCACGCGCAGCGCGGGAGCGGCCCAGTCGATCCGGGCGTCCTCCACGGTGATCTTCGGTGCGAGGGTGATCCCGTCGGCGGGCTGCGGCACGGCCTTCAGGGTCCCGTCCTCGATCCCGTCCATCGTGGCGGAGAGCAGCCCGGATCCCGCGAAGGCGAGCCGGGTCAGCAGATCACCGCTCGTGTCCGTCGGCCGGATCACCTCGGTGACCGTCCCGTACACGGGCCCGGAGTCGAGTCCCTCCTCGATCAGGAAGGTGGACGCCCCGGTGATCTCGTCCCCCGCCATGATCGAGTGCTGTACGGGGGCGGCGCCCCGCCAGGCGGGCAGCAGGGAGAAGTGCAGATTGACCCACCCGTGGGCGGGCACGTCCAGGGCGACCCGAGGCAGCAGGGCCCCGTAGGCGACGACAGGACAGCAGTCGGGCGCGATCTCCCGGAGCCGCTCGAGAAAAGCCTCGTCCCGGGGCCGGTTCGGCTTCAGCACCTCGATGCCCGCCTCGTCCGCCCGCTGCGCCACCGGGCTCGCGACCAGCCGCCGCCCCCGTCCCGCCGGCGCGTCCGGCCGCGTCACGACAGCGGCCACCTCATGCCTCCCCGACGCGATCAACGCGTCCAACGCGGGAACAGCGACCTCTGGGGTACCAGCGAAGACAAGCTTCATGGATGACTGACGGCCTCTCGCACGGAAGTTCGTACGCCCCACACGCGACGACGCGGGACAACACACCAGTCTATGCCGCGACGCACCGACCGCCCGCAGCCGCCAACGGCGTTCGGCCCCCACGGGAAACCCGCATTTCCGTGAGAGGGAGTAACGGGCGGTGCGCGGGTGGAAGACCCGGTCAGAGCCCAGTGGCAGCAGGGGCGCACCCCCACCCACGCGCCCCACGCATATGCCCCCGCGCCCCCACCCCGTTACCAGCGGAGCGAATTCGCGTTGGTCAAGAAAGAGTTGACCACTACGGGCCGCAATCGCGGCACCTCCCCTTTTCAACGCCGGTTCGAGAGGCTTGTTCATGGCCGACCACGCAACCCACGACGCCCAGGCTCGGGCCAGCCTGCACTTGCTGGTGCGGGACATCGAGCGGGTCCGCCGGCAGGTGGACGCACTGCGCACCCTCACCGCCCAACTGGGCAACGTCTACCGCCCGCGCCGCTCCGGCCCCTCCACGGGCTTCGTCGTCTACGGACGCGCCCCCGCCCCGACCGTCCGCCTCGCCCAGGAGTTGCGGGACAGTGTCGAGACCCTGGTCACGGCCGCCGTCGACTTCGACCGCTCACTCGGCTTCTCGTGGGACGCGGTGGGCTCGGCCCTCGGGGTCACCAAACAGGCCGTACACCGCCGTTACGGTGCCCGCCGCGCCGCCGCCCAGGCCGCCGCGGATGCCGAACGCACGGGTGACCCCCAGAGCAGCCGCACCGTCAACGTCGGCTCCGGCATCCCCACGGTCCCTGCGGCCCGCTCGATGCCCGCCCCGATGCCCGCCCCGATGCCCGCCCCGATTCCGGCCCCGGTTCCGGCCCCGGTTCCGGCCCCGGTGCCCGCGCAAATGCCGACCCAGCCGACAGCGGGCAGCCCCACCCTCCGCGACGACGTGAGACCCACGGCCTTCCCCGGCCCGCGCAACGGCTGACCTGTCTGCCTCCCGGTGTCCGACCGGGAGGCAGTCGCATGTCGCCGGGGCTCCCGGCCGCCACCCCGCCCGCAGCCGGGGCCACTCACCCGATGTCCAACGGATCCACCCGAATCCGCACCCGCGCCCCCTCGCTGACCCCACGCGCCATACGCGCCGCCTGCGCGCTCTTCAACGCAGCGGCCAACGCCGCCCCACTCCCCGGCGGCACCCGGATCAACGCCCGCTCCCCTTGCTCCCCCCTGGGGGGCGCACCCGGCCTCCGCGCCCCCCCGGCCTCCGCGGCAGCCCCGGCACCGGCCCCTGAGACCGGCGGACCGGCCATGGGCACCGGCCCCAACACCTCCGCGTCCGGCGGCAGTTCCACCGCACCCAGAAAATCGACCACGGCCTGGGCCGTCCCGGACACGGCGGCCATCCGCGACACCGGCGGAAACCCCAGCTCGGCCCGCTCGGCGAGTTCCCGCACCGCGTGTCCCACGGGATCCCAGCGCACGAGCGCCTGCACGGGCCGCAGGGTCGGCTCGGCCACCACGACGACCGTGCCACCGGCCCCTTGGTCCCGTACGAGCGCGGCAGCACCGATCCACCGCCGCAGGGCGTCCTCCCCGGCCCGCAGATCGGGCCGTCCGAGCATGGCCCATCCGTCGAGCAGCAGGGCGGCCGCATACCCGCCCTCGGCGACCGGCTCGGCCCCGGGCGTGCTCACCACCAGCGCGGGCGTCCCCGGCACCGTGTCCAGCACATGTTCCCGCCCGGAGGTCCGCACCGGCACGGCGGGAAAGGCCCGCCCCAGCTCCTCGGCGGTCCGCCGCGCTCCCACGACCTGCGCCCGCAGCCGGTAGCCCCCGCACTCGGGGCAGTGCCAGCCGGCCTCCTCCCGCCCGCACCACCCGCACAGCAGGGCCCCGGCGCCGTCCCGGGCCTCCAACGGCCCCGCGCAGTGGCGGCACCGCGCGGGCTCCCGGCACCGCGCACAGGCCATCCGCGGCACGTACCCCCGCCGAGGCACCTGCACGAGCACAGGGCCGTCCCGGAGACCTTCCCTCGCGACCTGCCAGGCGAGACTCGGCAACCGCGCCGCCCGCGCCGCCTCGTCCCGCGCGAGGTCCCCGTCCCCCACGGTCCGCACCAGCGGCGCGGTGGCCCGCACCTGCTCCCGGCCGGCCACGATCGGCGCGGCCCATCCGCTCTCGACGAGCTGGGCGGCCTCGACCGTACAACTCCAACTTCCCAGCAGGAAAGCGCATTTGTCCCGGGAGGCCCGCAGCTCCAGCACCTCCCGCACATGCGGGAAGGGAGCGTTGTCATCGCTGTGACTGGCGTCGCCGTCGTCCCAGACGACGACCAACCCCAGATCCCGCACCGGCGCGAACATGGCCGCCCGTGTACCGACCACGGCCCGCACGGCCCCCCGCCGCACGGCCAGCCATTCGCGGTAGCGCCGCTCCGGACCGGCGTCGGCGGTCAGCAGCGCATGCCGCCCCTCCCCCAGCGACTCCCTGAGCGCCTCGTCGACCCGGGTGGCGGGCCGCCCCGCCGGTACGACGACGAGCGCCCCCCGCCCCGACGCCAGCGTCGCCCGCACGGCCCGCGCGATCTCCTCGGCCCATTCCGGCCCCGGCAACGCGGTCCACACGGCCCGGGGCGCGCCCCCGCCGGCCAGCGCCCGCAAGAACCCCTCACCGCGCCCGTACCGCAGCCACGTCCCGGGCTCGGGTGCGGCGGGCGGGGGCGGCGGTCCGCCCATCTCCACGGCCTCCGCCCGGCCGTGCCGAGGTGGAACGGCCAGCTGCAGCACGTCCGCGAGGCTCCCCGCATACCGGTCCGCCACGGCCCGCGCCAGCCCCAACAGCTCGGGGCCCAGCACCGGCTCCGGCGACACCACCTGCGCGAGCGCGGCCAACGGTCCCGCGTAGTCCGACTCCGCGACCCGCTCGACGAGAAACCCGTCGATCAGTGAGCCGCCCTCTCGCCGCCCGTTCCTGACATTCCGCCCCCCGGCCCCGAACCGCACCCGCACCCGCACCCCGGGCTGGGCGACGGCGTCCAGCTCCTCCGGCACCGCGTAGTCGAAGTACCGGTCGAGATGCAGCACACCCTTGTCGACCAGCACCCGAGCGACCGGCAGCTCCTTCGCCAGCGCCGCCCCCCGCCAGGTCCGCGGCTTGGCCCGCGGCACCTTGGCCTTCCGCACGGCCTCCCGGACGAGCGCGAGCTGCTCCGGCTCCGCGTCACCCGGCGCGCCGCCGCCCCTCGTCCCGTCCTCGCTGCTCACGCTTGCATTCTTACCAAACCCCGCTGACAACCGACGCCGCCCGAGATCGCAGCGGACTCCGCGGGCACCTCGTGGGCAGTCGGCCGTCCGACAGCCGGAGAGCCGATGAACGCGGCGAGGCCCGGCGCCCCCGAAAGGGACACCGGGCCTCGCCGGAGAACCGAAGTGCCGTGGGCCTTACAGCCCCGCGGCCTTGCGCAGCGCCTCGACCCGGTCCGTGCGCTCCCAGGTGAACTCGGGGAGCTCGCGGCCGAAGTGACCGTACGCGGCGGTCTGGCCGTAGATCGGACGGAGCAGGTCGAGGTCGCGGATGATGGCGGCCGGGCGGAGGTCGAAGACCTCGTCGATGGCCTTCTCGATCCGGTCGGTGTCGACCTTGGCCGTACCGAAGGTCTCGACGAAGAGACCGACCGGCTCGGCCTTGCCGATCGCGTACGCCACCTGGACCTCGCAGCGCGAGGCGAGGCCGGCCGCGACGACGTTCTTGGCGACCCAGCGCATCGCGTAGGCGGCGGAGCGGTCGACCTTGGAGGGGTCCTTGCCGGAGAAGGCGCCGCCGCCGTGGCGGGCCATGCCGCCGTAGGTGTCGATGATGATCTTGCGGCCGGTCAGGCCGGCGTCGCCCATCGGGCCGCCGATCTCGAAGCGTCCGGTCGGGTTGACCAGCAGGCGGTAGCCCTCGGTGTCCAGCTTGATGCCGTCGTCCAGCAGGGCCTTCAGCTCCGGCTCCACCACGAACTCGCGGATGTCGGGGGCGAGGAGGGACTCCAGGTCGATGTCGCTCGCGTGCTGCGAGGAGACGACGACCGTGTCCAGACGGACCGCCTTGTCGCCGTCGTACTCGATGGTGACCTGGGTCTTTCCGTCGGGACGGAGGTAGGGGATCGTGCCGTTCTTGCGGACCTCGGAGAGGCGCTTCGACAGCCGGTGCGCCAGGAAGATCGGCAGCGGCATCAGCGTCGGTGTCTCGTCCGACGCGTAACCGAACATCAGGCCCTGGTCGCCCGCGCCCTGGCGGTCCAGCTCGTCCTCGTCACCTTCGACCCGGTTCTCGTAGGCCGTGTCCACACCCTGCGCGATGTCGGGGGACTGCGCACCGATCGACACCGACACACCGCAGGAGGCGCCGTCGAAGCCCTTCTTCGACGAGTCGTAGCCGATGTCCAGGATGGTGTCGCGCACCAGCTGGGCGATCGGCGCGTACGCCTTGGTCGTGACCTCTCCGGCCACGTGCACGAGGCCGGTCGTGATGAGCGTCTCCACTGCGACGCGGGACGTGGGGTCCTCGCGCAGGAGCGCATCGAGAATGGCATCGCTGATCTGGTCAGCGATCTTGTCGGGGTGACCCTCGGTCACTGACTCCGAGGTGAACAGACGACGGGACACAACGCTCCCTGGGGTTGCAGCGGCTGCTGGCTGATCATTGGCGGACGGGCTCGGGGGCTGCGCCCGGCGTCGTCCGAGAACAGTTTATCGGTCGGGCTCGGCCACCGGCCCACCTGTCTCGCCTCTCGGGAGCTCTGTGACCTGCGGCACGTGCATTCTGCCCAAAGGCCGTAGCTGTCCGCCAGGGTCGCCACACCCCAATGTGCGAGGTTCGGGGCAGACGTGACGCGAATGGCAGCGTCAGTCGAGTCGGCTCAGGACCAGGTCCCACACCGTTTCGGCCAGGGCTTCCTTCGGGCCGTACGGCACCGGTGTCTCACTCCCGTCGGCGCCCAGCACCACGGCCTCGTTCTCCTCGGAACCGAAGGTCTTGCGCTCCCCGACCTCGTTCACCACCAGCAGATCGCACCCCTTGCGTGTCAGCTTGGCGCGGCCGTTGGCGAGGACGTCGTCGGTCTCCGCGGCGAAGCCGACGACCACCTGTCCGGGGCGGGGGCGGTCCGCCGAGATCTCCGCGAGGATGTCCGGATTACGTACCAGGACGATGGGCTCGGGCTCCTGACCGTCCTTCTTCTTGATCTTGCCGGTGACGTACGTCCCGGGGCGGAAGTCGGCCACCGCGGCCGCCATCACCACGACGTCCGCGTCCGGCGCCGCCTTCAGCACCGCCTCACGCAGCTGGACCGCCGTGCCGATCCGGACGACGTCCACGCCCGCGGGGTCCGGCAGCCCGGTGTTGGCCTCGATCAGCGTGACCCGGGCGCCCCGCGCGGCGGCCGTACGGGCCAGTGCGTAGCCCTGCTTGCCGGAGGAGCGGTTGCCGAGGAAGCGGACCGGGTCGAGGGGCTCACGGGTGCCGCCGGCGGTCACGACGACATGCCGGCCGACGAGGTCCGGCTCGGTGACGCCACGAGCCAGCACCCGGCGACAGGTCTCGAAGATCTCCCCGGGGTCCGGCAGCCGGCCCTTGCCGGTGTCGACGCCGGTCAGCCGGCCCACGGCGGGGTCGATGACGAGGGCGCCCCGGCGGCGCAGCGTCGCCACGTTCTCCTGGGTCGCCGGGTGCTCCCACATCTCGGTGTGCATGGCGGGGGCGAAGACGACCGGGCAGCGCGCGGTGAGGAGGGTGTTCGTGAGGAGGTCGTCGGCCAGGCCGTGGGCGGCCTTCGCCAGCATGTCGGCGGTAGCCGGGGCGACGACCACCAGGTCGGCCTCCTGTCCGATGCGGACGTGCGGCACCTCGTGGACGCTCTCCCAGACCTCGGTGGAGACCGGGTTGCCGGAGAGCGCGGACCAGGTGGCGGCGCCGACGAAGTGCAACGCGGAGTCGGTGGGTACGACCCGTACGTCATGCCCGGACTCGGTCAGCCGGCGCAGCAGCTCGCACGCCTTGTAGGCGGCGATCCCACCGCTGACCCCCAGAACGACCTTCGGCTTGCCCACCGGAGCCTCCCCACACTCGGAAACGTACGACCAACTCCATGACACACCACAGGCCCGGCAGGAGCACTGCCGGGCCTGTGGAAAAACCTACCGCGATCTGCAGATAAGACTTACGCGGGGCCCTCGACGGCCTCGGAGGTCAGCAGACCCGCGTTGATCTCGCGCAGGGCGATCGAGAGCGGCTTCTCGTGGACGTGGGTGTCGACGAGGGGACCGACGTACTCGAGGAGACCTTCGCCGAGCTGCGAGTAGTACGCGTTGATCTGGCGGGCACGCTTGGCCGCGTAGATCACGAGGCTGTACTTCGAGTCGGTGGCCTCGAGGAGCTCGTCGATCGGCGGGTTGATGATGCCCTCGGGCGCGGAGATGGAAGAGGACACGCTCTACCTTCCGATGGATGGGAAAAGATCGGTCGTGATCACAGAAAACGGACAGAGCCCGTGATCACACAACATCCATCAAGGCTAGCAGCTCGCGGGCCACGTCCTCGACGGAGGTGTTGACCAAGGTCACGTCGAACTCCGGCTCTGCCGCCAGCTCGATCTTGGCCGCCTCGAGGCGGCGTTCGATCACCTCGGGCGGTTCGGTGCCCCGCCCGGTGAGCCTGCGCACCAGTTCCTCCCAGGAGGGAGGAGCCAGGAACACCAGCTGGGCGTCCGGCATGGTCTCACGGACCTGCCGAGCACCCTGGAGGTCGATCTCCAGCAGGACCGGCTCGCCCCGCTCCAGGCGTTCGAGCACGGCGGCCCGGGGAGTGCCGTAGCGGTTGCCGGCGAACTCGGCCCACTCCAGCAGCTCGCCGTTGGCGATCAGCTTGTCCATCTCCTCGTCGGTGACGAAGAAGTAGTGGACTCCCTGCCGCTCACCAGGGCGCGGCTTGCGGGTCGTCGCCGACACCGAGAGCCAGACCTCGGGGTGTGCCTTGCGCATATGGGCGACGACCGTGCTCTTGCCGACCCCGGAGGGGCCGGAGAGCACGGTCAGCCGCGGACGTTCACTCATGCAGCGATTATTCCAGCAATCCCGGACTGCCCGGGACTCCCTTCCCGTCAGGAGCCGGGATCAGGAACCGGTGCTGCCGAACTCACGCTCCAGGGAAGCGATCTGGTTGGAACCGAGGCCGCGTACACGACGGCTCTCGGAGATGCCGAGTCGCTCCATGATCTGCTTGGCGCGGACTTTGCCCACGCCCGGCAGGGACTCGAGCAGCGCGGAGACCTTCATCTTGCCGATGACGTCGTTCTCCTGGCCCTGCTTGATCACCTCATGCAGGGAGGCGCCGGAGTGCTTGAGTCGATTCTTGACCTCGGCCCGCTCCCGGCGAGCCGCGGCGGCCTTTTCGAGCGCGGCTGCGCGCTGTTCAGGGGTAAGGGGCGGAAGAGCCACGCCTACGTCACCTCGGATGTCGAACTGTCGGATACGGACCGGTGAGGAACCTAGTCGCCCCACACCTGGGGAGCCACGAGCAACACGCTTGCCCGTTCACCCTGCTCGGAGACTAGCGGCCAACTCCGCCAGAGTCAGCGAGAACAGCGGAAAAGTCCTGGTCAGCCTCCATGGAGTCGGACATAAGCCGCATAATGCCCCGGATTTGAGAATGTATTCAGACTCAAGCCGTCCTGGAACCGCCCCTCGGGCACTCATCGGAGGTCTCAGGCGACTGCTGCCGCGGCGCGGATCTCGTCCGCGAAGCGTTCCGACGCGTCACGCAGCGCGACGGCGCCGGGACCGTGACGAAGAACACCCCGACTGACGTTCGGGACCACATTGCGCACGGCGGCCCCGAAGACCTCCGGAAGATCGGCCGGGGTGGCCCCCTGGGCACCGATCCCGGGGGCGAGGAGAGGTCCGTTGATGTCCAGGTCGTAGGACGAGAGGTCACCCAGCGTGGCACCGACGACGGCGCCGAAGGATCCCAGGGGCTCCTCCCCCGCGTTCTCGGCCGCGAGATGGGACAGCATCGTCGCGCCGACATCGCGCCCGTCGCCGCGCATCGCGTGCTGCACCTCGCCGCCCTCCGGGTTGGAGGTGAGCGCCAGCACGAAGAGCCCGGCCCCGCTCGCGCGCGCCAGGTCCACGGCGGGCCTCAGGGAGCCGTAGCCCAGGTACGGCGACACCGTCAGCGCGTCCGAGAAGAGGGGCGCGCCCTCGCGCAGGAAGGTCTCGGCGTACGCGGCCATGGTGGAGCCGATGTCGCCGCGCTTGGCGTCCATGACGACCAGCGCCCCGGCCGCCCGCGCTTCCTGGACGGACGCCTCCAGTACGGCGATGCCCCGCGACCCGAAGCGCTCGAAGAACGCGCTCTGCGGCTTGAGGACGGCCACCCGGTCGGCCAGCGCCTCCACGACCGTACGGCTGAAACGCTCCAGGCCGGCGATGTCGTCGTCCAGGCCCCAGTCGGCGAGCAGGGAGGCGTGCGGGTCGATGCCGACGCAGAGTGGCCCGCGCTCGTCCATGGCACGGCGCAGCCGCGCACCGAAGGGCTCAGTCATACCGTCTTCCTCACGTCGGCGCCGACGGCGTCGGCGAGGGTGGCGTACGGGCTCGTACGCAGGCGGGCGGCGAGGCCCTTGTGGATGGCGCGTGCCCAGAAGGGGCCCTCGTAGATGAAGGCGCTGTAGCCCTGGACCAGCGTGGCGCCGGCCAGGATGCGCTGCCAGGCGTCCTCGGCGTTCTCGATGCCGCCGACGCCCACCAGGGTGATCCGGTCGCCCACGCGCGCGTAGAGGCGGCGCAGGACCGCCAGGGAGCGGGCCTTGACGGGGGCGCCGGAGAGTCCGCCCGTCTCCTTCACCAGCGAGGGTTCGGATTTCAGGCCGAGCCCCTCGCGCGCGATGGTGGTGTTCGTGGCGATGATCCCGTCCAGACCGAGCTCCACGGCGAGGTCGGCGACGGCGTCGATGTCCTCGTCGGCGAGGTCCGGCGCGATCTTCACCAGCAGCGGCACCCGGCGCGTGCGGACCGTGCGGTCGGCTGCCTCGCGGACGGCCGTGAGCAGGGGCCGCAGCGCCTGAGTGGCCTGCAGGTTGCGCAGGCCGGGCGTGTTGGGCGAGGAGACGTTGACGACCAGGTAGTCGGCGTAGGGCGCGAGGCGCTCGGTGGACTTCACGTAGTCCCCTGCGGCCTCGTCCTCCGGGACGACCTTGGTCTTGCCGATGTTCACGCCCACGACGGTCCTGAAGACGGGGTTGCGGGAGGCGAGGCGGGCGGCGACGGCGAGCGAGCCCTCGTTGTTGAAGCCCATGCGGTTGATCAGGGCACGGTCGGCGACCAGGCGGAACAGCCGCTTCTTGGGGTTGCCCGGCTGGGCCTCGCCCGTCACCGTGCCGATCTCGACGTGGTCGAAGCCGAGCATCGACATCCCGTCGATCGCGACCGCGTTCTTGTCGAAGCCGGCGGCCAGCCCGAACGGGCCGTGCATGCGCAGCCCGAACGCCTCGGTGCGCAGTTCCTCGTGGCGGGGCGCCAGAGCCGCCGCGACGAAGGTACGCAGGACGGGGACGCGGACGGCCAGACGGATCCAGCGGAAGGCCAGGTGGTGGGCCTCCTCGGGGTCCATCCGCTTGAAGACCAGACGGAAGAAGAGCTTGTACATGTTCGTGTCCTCGAAGGAGCGCCTCACGAAGAGGTCTCATTGAAGAGGGGGACACCGTTTCCGGTGTCCCCCTCAGGGCTGCTAGTCGCGGGCCGCGGTCAGGTGTTCGGCGTGTTCCTGGAGTGAGCGCACGCCCACGTCGCCGTGGTTGAGCGCGTCGATGCCCTGGACGGCCGCGGCGAGCGCCTGGACGGTCGTCAGGCACGGCACGGAGCGGGCCACGGCCGCCGTACGGATGTCGTAGCCGTCGAGGCGGCCGCCGGTGCCGTACGGGGTGTTGACGATGAGGTCGACCTCGCCGTCGTGGATGAGCTGGACGATGGTCTTCTCGCCGCCCGGGCCGGTGCCCTCGGACTGCTTGCGGACGACGGTGGCGTTGATGCCGTTGCGCTTGAGCACCTCGGCCGTGCCGGACGTGGCGAGCAGTTCGAAGCCGTGGGCGACGAGTTCACGCGCCGGGAAGATCATCGAGCGCTTGTCACGGTTGGCGACCGAGATGAACGCGCGGCCCTTGGTGGGCAGCGGCCCGTAGGCGCCGGCCTGCGACTTGGCGTACGCCGTGCCGAAGACCGAGTCGATGCCCATGACCTCGCCGGTGGAGCGCATCTCCGGGCCGAGGATGGTGTCGACGCCGCGGCCGTGGATGTCGCGGAAGCGGGACCACGGCATGACGGCCTCCTTGACGGAGATCGGCGCGTCGAGCGGCAGCTCACCACCGTCGCCGTTGGCCGGAAGCAGCCCCTCCGCCCGCAGCTCGGCGATGGTCGCGCCCAGCGAGATCCGGGCGGCGGCCTTGGCCAGCGGCACCGCGGTCGCCTTCGAGGTGAAGGGCACGGTGCGCGAGGCGCGCGGGTTGGCTTCGAGGACGTAGAGGATGTCCCCGGCCATCGCGAACTGGATGTTGATCAGACCGCGCACCCCGACGCCCTTGGCGATGGCCTCGGTGGAGGCGCGCAGGCGCTTGATGTCGAACCCGCCGAGCGTGATCGGGGGCAGGGCGCACGCCGAGTCGCCGGAGTGGATGCCGGCTTCCTCGATGTGCTCCATCACGCCGCCGAGGTACAGCTCGTGGCCGTCGTACAGGGCGTCGACGTCGATCTCGATCGCGTCGTCGAGGAAGCGGTCGACGAGGACCGGCCGGGAGGGGCTGATCTCGGTCGACTCGGCGATGTACGACTCCAGGCGGGCCTCGTCGTACACGATCTCCATGCCGCGTCCGCCGAGCACGTACGACGGGCGGACGAGGACGGGGTAGCCGATCTCGTCGGCGATGGCCTTGGCGCCGGCGAAGGTGGTCGCGGTGCCGTGCTTCGGCGCGGGGAGCCCGGCCTCGGCGAGGACCTGGCCGAAGGCGCCGCGGTCCTCGGCGGCGTGGATGGCCTCCGGAGGGGTGCCCACGACCGGTACGCCGTTGTCCTTGAGCGCCTGCGCCAGGCCCAGCGGGGTCTGGCCGCCGAGCTGGACGACGACGCCCGCGATCGGGCCGGCCAGTGACTCGGCGTGGACGATCTCCAGCACGTCCTCGAGGGTCAGCGGCTCGAAGTACAGGCGGTCGGAGGTGTCGTAGTCCGTGGAGACGGTCTCCGGGTTGCAGTTGACCATCACGGTCTCGTATCCCGCGTCGCTCAGCGCGAACGAGGCGTGGACGCAGGAGTAGTCGAACTCGATGCCCTGGCCGATGCGGTTCGGACCCGAGCCGAGGATGATCACGGCCGGCTTCTCGCGCGGGGCGACCTCCGACTCCTCGTCGTAGGAGGAGTAGAAGTACGGCGTCTTCGCGGCGAACTCGGCGGCGCAGGTGTCGACCGTCTTGTAGACCGGGCGTACGCCCAGCGCGTGCCGGACCTCGCGCACGACGTCCTCGCGCAGCCCGCGGATCTCGGCGACCTGCTGGTCGGAGAAACCGTGCCGCTTGGCCTCCGCCAGAAGATCCGGATCGAGCTTGTCGGCCTGGGCCAGCTCGTCCGCGATCTCCTTGATCAGGAAGAGCTGGTCGACGAACCACGGGTCGATCTTCGTGGACTCGAAGACCTCCTCGGGTGTGGCGCCCGCGCGGATGGCCTGCATGACGGTGTTGATGCGGCCGTCGGTGGGCCGGACGGCCTCGCGCAGCAGCTCCGCCTTGTCGCCGGGCTCCCCGACGAACGTGAACTGGCTGCCCTTCTTCTCCAGCGACCGCAGCGCCTTCTGCAGCGCCTCGGTGAAGTTGCGGCCGATCGCCATGGCCTCGCCGACCGACTTCATGGTCGTGGTCAGGGACGAGTCGGCGGAGGGGAACTTCTCGAAGGCGAAACGCGGGGCCTTCACGACCACGTAGTCGAGCGTCGGCTCGAAGGAGGCAGGGGTCTGCTCGGTGATGTCGTTCGGGATCTCGTCGAGCGTGTAGCCGACGGCCAGCTTGGCGGCGATCTTGGCGATCGGGAAACCGGTCGCCTTGGAGGCGAGCGCCGACGACCGCGACACACGCGGGTTCATCTCGATGACGATGACCCGGCCGTCCTCGGGGTTCACAGCGAACTGGATGTTGCAGCCGCCGGTGTCGACGCCGACCTCGCGGATGACCGCGATGCCGATGTCCCGCAGGGTCTGGTACTCGCGGTCGGTGAGGGTCATCGCGGGCGCGACCGTGATCGAGTCACCGGTGTGCACGCCCATGGGGTCGAAGTTCTCGATGGAGCAGACGACCACGACGTTGTCGTTCTTGTCGCGCATCAGCTCCAGCTCGTACTCCTTCCAGCCGAGGATGGACTCCTCCAGGAGCACCTCGGTGGTCGGCGAGAGGGTGAGGCCCTGGCCGGCGATGCGGCGGAGCTCCTCCTCGTCGTGTGCGAAGCCGGAGCCGGCGCCGCCCATGGTGAAGGAGGGGCGGACGACGACGGGGTAGCCGCCGAGGGTCTCGACGCCCCTGATCACGTCGTCCATGGAGTGGCAGATGACCGAGCGGGCGGACTCGCCGTGCCCGATCTTGGCGCGGACGGCCTCCACGACGTCCTTGAAGAGGTCGCGGTCCTCGCCCTTGTTGATGGCCTCGACGTTGGCGCCGATCAGCTCGACGCCGTACTTCTCCAGCGTCCCGGCCTCGTGCAGCGAGATGGCCGTGTTGAGGGCCGTCTGGCCGCCGAGGGTCGGCAGGAGGGTGTCCGGGCGCTCCTTGGCGATGATCTTCTCGACGAACTCCGGGGTGATCGGCTCGACGTACGTGGCGTCGGCGATCTCCGGGTCGGTCATGATCGTCGCCGGGTTGGAGTTGACGAGGATGACGCGCAGACCCTCGGCGCGCAGGACGCGGCACGCCTGGGTGCCGGAGTAGTCGAACTCGGCGGCCTGCCCGATGACGATCGGGCCGGAGCCGATGACCAGGACGGACTGGATATCGGTGCGCTTAGGCACGCTGGCCCTCCATCAGGGATACGAAGCGGTCGAACAGGTAGGCGGCGTCGTGCGGGCCCGCTGCCGCTTCGGGGTGGTACTGGACGCTGAACGCCGGCCGGTCGAGGAGCTGGAGCCCCTCCACCACGTTGTCGTTGAGGCACACGTGGGAGACCTCGGCGCGGCCGTAGGGGGTGTCGGAGACCTGGTCGAGCGGGGCGTCGACGGCGAAGCCGTGGTTGTGCGCGGTGACCTCGACCTTGCCGGTCGTACGGTCCTGCACCGGCTGGTTGATGCCGCGGTGGCCGTACTTCAGCTTGTAGGTGCCGAAGCCGAGAGCGCGGCCCAGGATCTGGTTGCCGAAGCAGATGCCGAAGAGCGGGGTGCCGCGCTCCAACACCGCCTGCATGACGGCAACCGGGTGGTCGGCGGTGGCCGGGTCGCCCGGACCGTTGGAGAAGAAGACGCCGTCGGGGTTCACGGCGTACACGTCCTCGGCCGTCGCCGTGGCGGGCAGGACGTGCACCTCGATGCCGCGTTCGGCCATGCGGTGCGGGGTCATGCCCTTGATGCCGAGGTCGACGGCGGCGACGGTGAACTTCTTCGTGCCGATCGCCGGGACGACGTACGTCTCCTGGGTGGCGACCTCCGCGGAGAGGTTCGCGCCCTTCATCTCGGGGGCCTGGCGGACCTCGGTGAGCATGGTGCCGTCGTCGGGCAGCGCGTTGCCGGAGAAGATGCCGACGCGCATGGCGCCGCGCTCGCGCAGATGGCGGGTGAGGGCCCGGGTGTCGATGCCGCTGATGCCGACGACGCCCTGATTGGCGAGCTCTTCGTCGAGCGAGCGCCGGGAGCGCCAGTTGGAGGGCACGCGCGCGGGGTCGCGGACGACGTATCCGGAGACCCAGATCTTCTTGGACTCGGGGTCCTCGTCGTTGACGCCGGTGTTGCCGACGTGCGGGGCGGTCATGACGACGACCTGGCGGTGGTACGACGGGTCGGTGAGGGTCTCCTGGTAGCCGGTCATCCCGGTGGAGAACACGGCCTCGCCGAAGGTCACCCCCACGGCCCCGTAGGCACGGCCGCGGAAGATCCGGCCGTCCTCCAGGACGAGTACGGCGGGAACCCTGGTGGCTCCCCGGGTGGAGGTCGTCATCGTGCGCCTTCCGTTTCCGTCTTGTTGATCATCTGGTTCAGGGTCTCGACCCACTCGTTGTGCTCGGCCGCGCGGTCGGAGCGGAACCCGGAGTCGAGCAGCTTGCCGCCGTGCTCCCAGGTGACGACCAGCAGACCGCCCTCGGTGAGGACCTTGCCGGCGATGCCCTTGTCGAGCCGGGCCTCGCGCAGGGCCTCGACGGGGACGAAGAAGTCCGTCGCTCCCGGGCGTACGACGTCCAGGCCGGCATCCGTCAGCGTCAGCTCGACCCTGCTGCGGGTGCCCAGGCCGTGCGCCACGATGCGGTCGAGCCACTGCCCGGCCGTGGTGGAACCGTGGTAGCGGCCGCTCATGCCCAGTCTCGCCTCACCGGGCTCGTCCGGCGCGCCGAGGAGGGCGGGCAGGTCGCTCTGGAGCGTGCCGCGCCACTTCCAGCCCTCGCGCATCAGCCAGTAGACGAGCGCGACGAAGAGGGCGAGTCCGACGACCCAGCCGATCCGCGCGGCCCAGTCGGTGACCTCGGCCGATTCCTTCTCGGCGGCCAGCAGAATTACAGGTGTCACGTGAGCTTCCCGTCGACGAGCGTGGCCTTGCCCCGCAGCCACGTGTGCGTGACACGGCCCGGCAGCTCGCGGCCCTCGTACGGGGTGTTGCGGCTGCGCGAGGCGAAGCCCGCGGGATCCACCGACCCACGGTATGCCGTGTCGACGAGCGTGAGGTTGGCGGGCTCACCTGCCGAGACGGGACGTCCGTGCCCGGCCGCCCGCCCGATCTTGGCCGGCTTGACGGACATACGGTCCGCGACGCCCGCCCAGTCGAGCAGACCGGTCTCGACCATCGTCTCCTGGACCACCGACAGCGCGGTCTCCAGGCCGACCATGCCCATGGCGGCCGCGCCCCACTCGCAGTCCTTGTCCTCGTGCGGGTGCGGGGCGTGGTCGGTGGCGACGATGTCGATCGTGCCGTCGGCGAGCGCCTCACGCAGGGCCAGCACGTCGCGCTCGGTGCGCAGCGGCGGGTTGACCTTGTAGACCGGGTTGTAGGAGCGCACCAGCTCGTCGGTGAGGAGGAGGTGGTGCGGGGTGACCTCGGCGGTGACGTCGATGCCCCGGGACTTGGCCCAGCGGACGATCTCCACGGACCCGGCGGTCGAGAGGTGGCAGATGTGGACGCGGGAGCCGACGTGCTCGGCGAGCAGGACATCCCGGGCGATGATCGATTCTTCGGCCACCGCGGGCCAGCCGCCGAGGCCGAGCTCGGCGGAGACGACACCCTCGTTCATCTGGGCGCCCTCGGTCAGCCGCGGCTCCTGCGCGTGCTGGGCGACGACCCCGCCGAAGGCCTTCACGTACTCCAGGGCCCGCCGCATCATCACCGCGTCGTCGACGCACTTGCCGTCGTCCGAGAAGACGGTGACCCCGGCGGCCGACTCGTGCATCGCGCCCAGCTCGGCGAGCTTCTTGCCCTCCAGGCCGACGGTGACGGCCCCGATGGGCTGGACGTCGCAGTACCCGTGCTCCTGGCCGAGGCGGTACACCTGCTCGACCACACCGGCGGTGTCGGCGACCGGGAAGGTGTTGGCCATGGCGAACACGGCCGTGTAGCCGCCGGAGGCCGCCGCGCGCGTGCCGGTCAGCACGGTCTCGGAGTCCTCGCGGCCGGGCTCCCGCAGGTGGGTGTGCAGATCGACCAGGCCCGGCAGGAGCACCTTGCCGTCGGCCTCGACGACCTGGGCGCCCTCGTCGGAGAGCCCGACACCGATCTCCGCGATGACCTCGCCGTCGATCAGGACGTCCCGCGCCTCGCCGCCCAGCACCTTCGCACCACGGATCAGGATCTTGCTCATCGTCTTACTTCTCCTCGGTGGTGCGGGTGTGGGTGACGGCGGGCTCGTTGCCGCCGAGCAGCAGGTACAGCACGGCCATGCGGATGGAGACGCCGTTGGCGACCTGCTCGACGACGGTGCAGCGGTCGGAGTCGGCGACCTCGGCGGTGATCTCCATGCCGCGGACCATCGGGCCGGGGTGCATCACGATGGCGTGCTCGGGCATCCGCGCCATGCGGTCGCCGTCGAGACCGTAGCGCCGCGAGTACTCGCGCTCGGTCGGGAAGAACGCGGCGTTCATCCGCTCCCGCTGTACGCGCAGCATCATCACGGCGTCGGACTTGGCGAGCGTGCTGTCGAGGTCGTAGGAGATCTCGCAGGGCCAGGAGCCGACGCCGACCGGGACCAGGGTGGGCGGGGCGACGAGGGTGACCTCGGCGCCGAGGGTGTGCAGCAGGTCCACGTTGGAGCGGGCGACCCGGCTGTGCAGGACGTCGCCGACGATCGTGATGCGCTTGCCGGACAGGTCCTGGCCGAGCCCGGCGTCCCGCCCGACGAGGCGGCGGCGCATGGTGAAGGCGTCCAGCAGGGCCTGGGTGGGGTGCTGGTGGGTGCCGTCGCCCGCGTTGATCACGGCCGCGTCGATCCAGCCGGAGGTCGCCAGGCGGTACGGGGCCCCCGAGGCACCGTGCCGGATGACGACGGCGTCGACGCCCATGGCTTCGAGGGTCTGGGCGGTGTCCTTGAGGGACTCGCCCTTGGAGACGCTCGACCCCTTGGCGGAGAAGTTGATGACGTCCGCGGAGAGGCGCTTCTCCGCGGCCTCGAAGGAGATCCGGGTGCGGGTGGAGTCCTCGAAGAAGAGGTTGACGATCGTACGGCCGCGCAGGGTCGGCAGTTTCTTGATCGGCCGGTCGGCGACCCGGGCCATCTCCTCGGCGGTGTCGAGGATCAGGACGGCGTCGTCACGGGTGAGGTCGGCGGCCGAGATGAGATGACGCTGCATCTTTCAGGCTCCGTAAGGCAGTTCGGGAGATTACGGGCAGTCAGGGGCATCGCGAGGGGACGTACGGCACGGGGCCGCACGCGCGCGTGCTACTGCTGGGCGGTCCGCTTCGCACCGAGCAGGACGGTGTCCCGACCGTCTTCCTCGGCGAGCTGGACCTTGACCGTCTCCCGCAGCGACGTGGGGAGGTTCTTGCCGACGTAGTCGGCGCGGATGGGCAGTTCGCGGTGGCCCCGGTCGACGAGGACCGCGAGCTGGACGGCGCGCGGGCGGCCGATGTCGTTCAGCGCGTCGAGCGCCGCGCGGATCGTCCGGCCGGAGAAGAGCACGTCGTCGACGAGGACGACCAGTCGGCCGTCGATGCCGTCACCGGGGATCTCGGTGCGGGCCAGCGCACGCGGCGGGTGCATGCGCAGGTCGTCGCGGTACATGGTGATGTCGAGCGAGCCGACCGGGATCTTGCGGTCGGTGATCTCCGCAAGCTTGGCGGCGAGCCGCCGGGCGAGGAAGACGCCCCGGGTCGGAATGCCCAGGAGCACCACGTCGTCGGCACCCTTGGCGCGTTCGACGATCTCGTGGGCGATACGGGTCAGGACGCGGGCGATGTCGGGGCCTTCGAGAACGGGCCTCGCATCGGACGACTGCGGATCCTGCTGCGGGTTTTCTTGCGAGTCCATAAGAAACGGACCTCCTTCTCCGCCTCACGGGACGGACCTTAAAGGACGTCGGAATTGCGCCGTCAACGTTATCAGGCCCCGGCAACGCCCCTGATCACCCCCCTGGCGCAAGGGGAGGCGTTTACCACGGAAGAGCCGGTCCGGACCATCCGGCTTGACGGGGAAGAGTCACGCTGCGTAACCTCACAGTGAGTCACCAGCCTTCGTCCGGGGAGCCACATGTCCAGCGAATACGCCAAACAGCTCGGGGCCAAGCTCCGGGCCATCCGCACCCAGCAGGGCCTATCCCTCCACGGTGTCGAGGAGAAGTCCCAGGGACGCTGGAAGGCGGTCGTGGTCGGTTCGTACGAGCGCGGCGACCGCGCCGTCACCGTGCAGCGCCTCGCGGAGCTGGCGGACTTCTATGGGGTTCCCGTGCAGGAGCTGCTTCCCGGGACGACCCCCGGTGGCGCCGCGGAGCCGCCGCCGAAGCTCGTCCTCGACCTTGAGCGCCTGGCCCACGTGCCGGCCGAGAAGGCGGGCCCGCTGCAGCGTTACGCGGCGACGATCCAGTCCCAGCGCGGTGACTACAACGGCAAGGTGCTGTCGATCCGCCAGGACGACCTGCGCACACTCGCCGTCATCTACGACCAGTCCCCCTCGGTCCTCACCGAGCAGCTGATCAGCTGGGGCGTCCTCGACGCCGACGCGCGCCGCGCGGTCTCCCACGAGGACAGCTGACGCTCCGGGCAGCGCCCAGCAGAAACGTGCCGCCGGGGTGACCCGAACCGATTGGTTCGGGTCACCCCGGCGGTTTTCTGCTCTTGAGGGGCGCGGGGCACCGCGCGATCGGCCACAGTCGACTCGTGGCCGGACTCGCACAGCACCCCAACGGCGCTTCCCCGCTCGTGTCGGCTAGTCGGCTTCCCTGCGCAGCGAAGGCTTCAGGTCCTTCAGACGGCCCAGCAGACCGTTCACGAACGACGGCGAGTCGTCCGTGGAGAACTCCTTGGCCAGCTGCACCATCTCGTCCAGCACCACCGCGTCGGGAGTCGCGTCGACCCAGATCAGCTCGTACGCACCGAGGCGCAGGATGTTGCGGTCCACGACCGGCATCCGGTCGAGCGTCCACCCCACCGAGTACTGCGCGATCAGCTCGTCGATCCGCTTGGCGTGCTCCGAGTACCCCTCGACCAGCTGCATGGTGTACTCGCTGACCGGCGGCTGTCGGGTGTCGTTGTGAGCGTGCCGGATCCAGTCCGCGAGGACGGTCAGGACGTCGGCCCCGCGTTGGTCGCCCTCGAAGAGGATCTGGAAGGCGCGCTTGCGGGCCGTGTTGCGGGCAGCCACGGTTAGCTGTTCACCCGGCCGAGGTAGTCGCTCGTGCGGGTGTCGACCTTGATCTTCTCACCGGTGGTGATGAAGAGCGGGACCTGGATCTGGTGGCCGGTCTCCAGGGTGGCGGGCTTGGTGCCACCGGTGGAGCGGTCGCCCTGGACGCCCGGCTCGGTCTCCTGGATCACGAGCTCGACGGCGGCCGGCAGCTCGACGAAGAGCACCTCGCCCTCGTGCTGCGCGACGGTGGCGGTGAAGCCCTCGATCAGGAAGTTGGCGGCGTCACCGACGGCCTTGCGGTCGACCATGAGCTGGTCGTAGGTCTCCATGTCCATGAAGACGAAGTACTCGCCGTCCATGTAGGAGAACTGCATGTCGCGCTTGTCGACAGTGGCCGTCTCGACCTTGACGCCGGCGTTGAACGTCTTGTCGACGACCTTGCCGGAGAGCACGTTCTTGAGCTTGGTGCGCACGAAGGCCGGGCCCTTGCCGGGCTTGACGTGCTGGAACTCGACGACGGACCAGAGCTGGCCGCCTTCGAGCTTGAGCACCAGGCCGTTCTTGAGGTCGTTCGTGGAAGCCACGGTTGCGGAATCTCCTGGACTGACGTGGACGACCCCGGGCCACGCGCACAGCCGATGAGCTAGAGCGCGAGCAGCTCCTTGGTCGTGATGGTGAGTAGCTCGGGTCCGCCGTCCGCCTCGGGGCGTACGACGAGCGTGTCATCGATCCGGACACCGCCCCGGCCCGGGAGGTGGACCCCCGGTTCGACGGTGACCGGCACACAAGCGTCCAGTTTACCCATGGCCGCGGGGGCCAACTGCGGCTCCTCGTCGATTTCGAGTCCGACCCCGTGCCCCATCAGTACCGGGAGGCCGTCTCCGTGCCCCGCGGAGTCCAGGACCTGACGGGCCGCACGGTCCACGGCGCGGTACGCCGCACCCGGTGCCAGTGCCTCCCGTCCGGCGCGCTGGGCTGCGAAGACCACGTCGTACAGCTCGATCTGCCAGTCGGCCGGCGAGGTGCCGATCACGAAGGTACGGCCGATCTCGCAGCGGTAGCCGCGGTAGGTCGCACCGAGGCAGACGGAAAGGAAGTCGCCCTCCTCGACCCGACGGTCGGTGGGGACGTGACCGCGACGACCGGAGTTCGGGCCGGTGGCGACGGAGGTGGTGAAGGCCGGCCCGTCGGCACCGTGGTCGACGAGGCGGCGCTCCAGCTCCAGGGCGAGGTGGCGCTCGGTGCGGCCGACGAGAATCGATTCGAGGAGTTCGCCCAGTGCCTGGTCGGCGATCTCCGCGCCGATCCGCAGACAGGAGATCTCCTCCTCGTCCTTGATGACTCTCAGCTGCTCGACCGCGCCACCGAGGTCGCTGAGCCGCAGCCGGGGCGCGACCGAGCGGATCGCGCGGTGGCGGGACACGGTGAGGTGGTGTTCCTCCACCGCGAGCGACTCGGCGCCCAGGGCCGTGGCCAGATCGGCCGCCGCGACCGCCGGGTCGCCGCCGGGTCTCGGCAGCACCTGGACCCGTACGGCCTCGTCGGGCCGCCCCTCTCCGATCTCACCGCTCGGCGGGGCTCCGCAGACCAGGAGCTCCTCGCTCCTCCCGAGCAGCAGGACCGCGCCCTGGGGCGCGGCGCCCGCGAGATAACGCACGTTGGCCGGGCGGGTCACCAGTGCGGTGGCGCTGCCGCTCGCGTGGCAGCGTTCTCTCAGCCGAGCGCGGCGGGCCGCGTACACCTCTGACATGTGCCGAGCGTATGAGCTTCGCCGGTGGGCCGCCGGTTGAGCGCAGCCGACTGGGGGCACCGTCGCGGGGCACGGGGTACGGCACGGGGTTGCATGCCGTCCACCGGCCGGTGGGCAGCTTGTCGCGCAGTTCCCCGCGCCCCCTTGGCACCGGTGGCCGCCCGTCAAGCGCAGCCGACTGAGGCACCGTCGCGGAATACAGGGGGGGCGGCGCCAGGTCGCATGCCGTCCGCAGGCCGGTGGGGGTTTCTCGCGCAGTTCCCCGCGCCCCTTTGGCTTCGCTCAGTCCGGCGTGTTCACCGGTGCCGTCCGCTGGTGCGCGGCTACCACTTCGGTGGGCTCGCGATCGACCTCGCCAGGACCTCGTCCAGGACCCTCGCCGTGGCCGGGACATCGAGCTGGGAGTTGTCGATGATCGGAAGCCCTGAGCCGTACCAGCCCGCCATCCGGCCGTGGATGCGGGCGACCTCCTCATCGCTGAGGCGGCGGTTGCCCGAGCGCTCGGCGTTGCGTTCGAGGACAATCTCCAGGCCCGGCAGGAGGACGACCGGCAGCAGGCCGGGGCCGACATGTCGCTTCCAGCCGCCGAGGCCGACGACCGGGCGGTCGGGGAAGACGGCGTCGTCGAGGATGCAGGAGATGCCGTTGGCCAGGAAGTTCCGGGCGGAGAAGCCGCAGGTGCGGCGGGCGAGACGATACTGCGCCTCGGAGTTGTCGTTCCAGCCGGACTGCGGGTCCGCGAAGCCCGAGCGCACCCACTCGCGTACGTCGTCCAGGCTGATGTGCGCGGTGGGCACCCGGCGGTGGTCCGCCCAGTACTTGGCGACGCTGGTCTTGCCCGCCCCGGCGGGTCCGATGAGCAGCACCGCGAGCGTGGTGGTCGTGACGTCGGGCGCGCCGGTGGCGGACGGCGGCATGGTGACGGGCCCGCCCGGCGGCAGTTGCACGTGTCCGGTGGTGTCCCTCGGGACCCTGGTCTGCTGCGGGGACGCGGTGTGCGGTTGCCCGGGGCCTCCGGCGAAGCCCGGCGCGGGCGGGGGCACCGACCCGGGAGGTGCGGGCGGAGGGACGGAGGCCGGGGGCGCTGCCGGGGTGGGCGGAGCCATCGGCGCGGGCGGGGGCCCTGGATGCGTGCCCGGGGGCACCGGGTGGCTCACGCCCGTGTGCCCCGGAGGGTTCGCGCCCGGCGCTCCCGGGTGATGGGGGGCCGGGTGTCCCTGGTGGTTCACGGTCGGCGACCAAGGGGCCGCCGGGTCCTGCCCCGGCCGATGGGGCGGCGGCAGCGGAGCTCCCACTGCGTGCTGCATCCGGTGCCACTCCGTCTCGTACAGTCACATCGACACTGGCGGGCGGGGCCTTTCGACCCCGCCCTTACCGAACGGTACCGTCCCCGGCCTCCGTTTGGTGAACGGCCGGGGGCAGCCCGAAGTGCCCAAGTGGCCATGGACACAAGGCGAATCGGGCAAGAGGTGCCCGAGCGGGCGTTACTGGCCCACTTCGCCGTAGGCGGCCAGCAGGATCGCCGGGTCGGGCCCTTCCAGGACGGTAGGCTTGGCCAGACCGTCCAGGACGATGAAACGCAGCAGGTCGCCCCGCGACTTCTTGTCGACCTTCATCGTCTCCAGCAGCCTGGGCCACTGGTCGTAGCGGTAGTGCAGGGGCAGCCCGACCGCTTCCAGGACCGTGCGGTGCCGGTCGGCGGTCGCGTCGTCCAAGCGCCCCGCCAGACGGCCCAGTTCGGCGGCGAAGTGCATGCCGACGGACACGGCCGCGCCGTGGCGCCACTGGTAGCGCTCGTTCTTCTCGATCGCGTGCGCCAGCGTGTGCCCGTAGTTGAGGATCTCGCGGCGCCCGGACTCCTTCAGGTCGCCGGAGACGACCTCGGCCTTGACCCGGATCGACCGCTCGATCAGCTCGGACGTGTGCGGTCCGGCGGGCGTGCGGGCGGCCTGCGGGTCGGCCTCGACCAGGTCCAGGATCACCGGGTCCGCGATGAAGCCGGCCTTGATGATCTCGGCGAGCCCGGAGACGTAGTCGTTGACCGGCAGCGAATCCAGGGCCGCCAGGTCGCAGAGCACCCCGGCCGGCGGGTGGAAGGCACCGACCAGGTTCTTGCCCTCGGCCGTGTTGATCCCCGTCTTGCCACCGACGGCCGCGTCCACCATGGCCAGCACGGTCGTCGGGATGGCGATCCAGCGGACCCCGCGCAGCCAGGTCGCCGCCACGAACCCCGCGAGATCCGTCGTCGCGCCCCCGCCGACACCGACGATGACATCGGTGCGGGTGAACCCGGACTGCCCCAGCGCCTTCCAGCAGTACGCGGCGACCTCGGCCGTCTTGGCCTCCTCCGCGTTCGGCACCTGGATCGCGACCGCCTCGAACCCCTGCCCCGCCAGATCGGCCCGCAGGGCTTCGGCGGTGTCGTCCAGCGCCTCGGGATGGACCACGGCGACCCGCTTGGCCCGGTTGCCGATCAACCCGCCCAGCTCACCGAGGAGTTGACGCCCCACCAGGACCTCGTACGGCTCGGTACCCGCCGTACCGCCGACCTGGATACGGGTCACTGTCTCGCTCATGCTTCCTTCAACTCCAGTGCGTCCAGGGCCGCTTGGGTGACTTCCTCGGGCGTGCGGCCGTCGGTGGCGACGACGGCCGTGGCGACCTCCTCGTACAGGTTCCGCCTCGCCTCCATCAGCTCCCGCCACTGCTTGCGGGGGTTGACGGCCAGCAGCGGGCGGGCGGCGTTGAGGCCGGTGCGCTTGACCGCCTCCTCGACGTCCATCGAGAGGTAGACGACCCGATGCCCGGCGAGGAGCGCCCGCGTGTCGGCGTCGAGGATCGCGCCGCCGCCGAGGGCGAGCACGCCGTCGTGCCCGGCCAGTGCCGTGTGCACGGCCCGCTTCTCGAGGGCGCGGAAGGCGGCCTCGCCCTCGTCGACGAAGATCTCCGCGATCGCGCGGCCCTGCTCGGCCACGATGTCGTCGTCGGTGTCGCGGTAGGCGACGCCGAGCCGCTCGGCGAGCAGCTGTCCGACGGTGGACTTGCCGACGCCCATGGGGCCGACGAGTACGACCAGAGGCACCGGGCTCACCGGATCGCGAGGTGGTCGAGGTAGGAGCGGACGTTGCGGGCCGTCTCGGTGACGTTGTCGCCGCCGAACTTCTCCGCCACCGCGTCGGCCAGGACGAGGGCGACCATGGCCTCGGCGACGATTCCGGCGGCCGGGACCGCGGAGACGTCGGAGCGCTGGTGGTGGGCCTGCGTGGCCTCGCCCGTGGTCACGTCGACCGTCTGCAGGGCGCGCGGCACGGTCGCGATCGGCTTCATCGCCGCCCGCACCCGCAGCAGCTCGCCCGTGGTCAGACCGCCCTCGGTACCACCGGAGCGGCCGGAGACCCGGCGGATGCCCTCGGGCGTGTTCACGATCTCGTCATGCGCCTTGGAGCCGGGCACACGCGCCAGCTCGAAGCCGTCACCGATCTCGACGCCCTTGATCGCCTGGATGCCCATCAGGGCGCCCGCGAGGCGGGCGTCCAGCTTGCGGTCCCAGTGGACGTGCGAGCCGAGGCCCACGGGCACGCCGTACGCCAGGATCTCGACGATCCCGCCGAGGGTGTCGCCGTCCTTGTGGGCCTGGTCGATCTCGGCGACCATCGCCTTCGACGCGTCGGCGTTCAGGCAGCGCACCGGGTCCGCGTCCAGCTTCTCCACGTCGGCCGGGGTCGGGTACACGCCCTGGGGGGCCTTCGCGGAGGCCAGCTCGACCACGTGGCTGACGATCTCGATCCCGGCCGTCTCCTTCAGGTACGACCGGGCGACGGCGCCGAGGGCGACCCGGGCGGCGGTCTCCCGGGCGGAGGCGCGCTCCAGGACCGGCCGGGCCTCGTCGAAGCCGTACTTCTGCATCCCCGCCAGGTCGGCGTGCCCGGGCCGGGGGCGGGTCAGCGGGGCGTTGCGGGCCAGGCCGGCGAGGATCTCCGGGTCGACCGGGTCCGCCGACATCACCTGCTCCCACTTCGGCCACTCGGTGTTGCCCACCATGATCGCCACCGGGGAGCCCATGGTCAGACCGTGCCGCACGCCGCCGAGGAACGTGACCTCGTCGCGCTCGAACTTCATCCGCGCACCGCGTCCATAGCCCAGGCGCCGCCGGGCCAGGTGGTCCGCCACCATCTCCGTGGTGATCGGCACGCCGGCGGGAAGGCCCTCCAGCGTCGCGACAAGTGCGGGACCGTGGGACTCCCCCGCGGTCAGCCAGCGCAACCTGCTCAACGGTGCTCCTCAGTGCTCGCGCCCGGTACTGCGTACTGCCTCTGGTGGTACGCGCGTCCTCGCGTACGGCGACGGCTACCGGGTGCGCGGCCCCGGCCCGCCATCTCCGATCCTCCCACGTCCGGGGCGGGAGCCGGTTCACAGGTCCAGCAGACGGACGGCCGTGCGCGGTGCGTGGTGCCGTCCGGCGGGCGGACCGCCCTGCGCGGAGCGCCCGGCCACGTCACCCCATCTTCGCCGCCGCGCTCTTGATCGCCTCGCGGATACGGAAGTACGTGCCGCAGCGGCAGACGTTCGCGATCTCGTCGATGTCGGCGTCGGTCGGATCGCTGGTCCGCCTGAGCAGGGCGACGGCGGCCATGATCTGTCCGGGCTGGCAGTAGCCGCACTGGGCGACATCCTGCTCCAGCCAGGCCTCCTGGACGGGGTGCAGCCGGTCGCCGTCGGCCAGCCCCTCGATGGTGGTGACCTCGCGGCCGGCCGCCTCGGCGACCGGGACCACGCAGGGCCTGACGGCCTCACCGTCGAGGTGGCTGGTGCAGGCCTTGCAGACGTCGATGCCGCAGCCGTACTTGGGGCCGCGCACACCGAGCAGGTCGCGCAGCGCCCACAGCAGGGGCAGGTCGTCGGGGGCGTCGACGGTGACGGTCTCGCCGTTGACGGTGAAGGTGTGGGAGGGCATCGATGTGCTCCTGGAGCCTGGCGCAGGTCGGCGCGGAACGTATGAGGGGGCTCGGCGGGTGACGGATCGGCCGGGCGGGCCGGCTGACTGGCTGACTGGGCGGGCGGGCGGGCTGGCTGGCTGGCTGGCTGGCTGGCTGGGAACGCCCGCGGGCTCAGCGGGGGAAGGGCGTGAAGTCCACGTCGAAGTTGACGGGGAAGCGGCGCGGCTTGGTGCCGGTGGCCCGCGCATAGGCGTTGGCGACGGCGCCGACGGCCGCCGGCACGCCGAGTTCGCCCGCGCCGCCGGGTTCGTCGGCGCCCTCGATGACGAAGATCTCGACGTCCTTCGGGGAATCCTTCTGGCGGGCGTAGTGGAACTGCGAGTAGCTGCCTTCCAGCGGCAGCCCCTCGTCGATGTGGAGCCCGGCGCGCAGGGTGGTGGAGATGGCGTCCGTGAGGCCGCCGAGCAGCTGGGCCTCCAGTCCGCGCGGGTTGATCACCCGGCCCACGTCGGCGGCGATGACCGCCTTGGTCACCCGGGGCTTCTTCGGATCGGTGGCGTCGATCTCGACCAGGCAGGCCGTGCAGGCCTTGTACTCGTCGTGGAATCCGACGCCCTGTGCCCACCCGTCGGGCAGGCTCCGTCCCCAGTCGCCCGCCTCCGCGACCTTGGCGAGCACGGCCCTGTGCCGCGCCGTCTTGAGGAACTCCCGCCGGAAGTCGACCGGGTCCTTGCCGAGCTTCGCCGCCAACTCGTCGACGATGATCTCCTCGGCGCCTCGCGTGTTGGCCGAGTACACCGAACGCCACGACCCGGTGTGCATCCTGATCGGCACCTCGGTGAGCGTCTGCGTGGTGACGCCGAAGTTGTACGGGGACTTCACCGTGGTCAGGAACAGGGTCTGCGCGAAGGTCGCGTTCCCGACGCCGGACGGCAGGCTCGCCGCGGCGGCGGTGACCGCGTCGCCGAGGCCGTGCCGGAAGTCGGTCTCCACCGCGGCCACCTGGTGCTGGAAGGTGAGCACCTGTCCCGCCGCGTACGTGGCCCGGACCCGGTGGTGAGTGGCGGGCCGCATCCGCCCGTGCCGCATGTCGTCGATCCGCGACCACATCAGCCGTACGGGCCGCCCGCTCTTCTTCGACACGACGGCGGCCTCCAGCGCCGCGTCGTAGAACAGCCGCCGCCCGAAGGACCCGCCCGACTGCACGACATGGACCTTCACCTCGGACACCGGCAGTCCGACGGCTTTCGCGATGGCGGCCTGGGCGACGATCGGCGACTTCAGCCCGGACCAGATCTCGGCCCGGTCCTCCCGCACATCCGCGACGGCCGAGTTGGTCTCCAGCGGCGCGTGACTGGCGAAGGCGAAGTCGAACTCCCCCTCCACCTTCTTCACCAGCAGCCCGAGCACGTCCAGCGAGGGCGTCGCCGTCTTGAGCCGGGCCCTGATGCCGTCGTCCGACAGCGCGTCGACGCTCCCCGGGCCCCAGGTGACGTCCAGCGCCTCCTTGCCGTCGAGCGCCTGCCCGAACGTTTCCGCGACCACCGCGACGCCACTGTCGATGGTGACCACGTCGAGCACGCCGGGCATGGCCCGCACGGCGGGCTCGTTGTTCACCGCCTTCACCGTGCCGTTGATCGTCGGCGGCCGGCGCACCATGCACGGCTTGGCCCCGGGCACGTCGAGGTCGAGCGTGTAGACCTGCTTGCCGGTGACCAGGGCACGGGCGTCGATGCGCGAGGTGGGGGTGCCGACGAGGGTGTGCTCCGACTCCTTCTTCGTCGTGACGACGAGGGAGCCGAGATCGAGGGAGGCGGCGGCCGCCGACAGCGATCCGTAGGAGGCGGTACGCCCGTCCGGCGCGACCACCACGCCTTGACGGACCGTCAACTCACTTGCGTCGAGCCCCCATTGCCTGGCGGCGGCGCGAACCATGCGCGCCCGCGCGGCAGCCGCCGTGTGCCGCACCGGGTCGTAGAGGGAACGGATGGAGTTGGAGCTGCCGGTGAGCTGGTTGAAGAGCAACTCGGGCCGGGCATCGTCCAGTTCCACGCGCACGCGGTCGAGCGGGGTGTCCAACTCCTCGGCGACCAGCATCGCCACCGCCGTGGTGAGCCCCTGCCCGACCTCTTCCCTCGGCAGCCGGAAATGGGCGACGCCCTCCTCGTCGACACTCAGCACCAGCATGTTCGCCGTCGGCGCCCCGGCCAGAATCAGCAGATCACCGAGGTCCACCAGATCCGCCGGCGCCGGCAACGTGGGAATCGCCGCCTCCGCGCTGCCCGGGTCATAGACGTCCAGACCTATCTTGGTCGCGACGGCGAGAGTGGGCGCGGCCACCAGATAGGTGAGAAACCGGCGCCGGGAGTGACGTGACATAGGGGGCTCCGTTCAACGCCCCGCCTGCGTCGCCGGGCCGCCCGGAGATGATCCCCGCTGGTTACCCCCTGGTACAAGGGCTTCACAGCATCACCACACGGGGGCCTCGCCCTCAGCCCTTCCCTGGCTACGGGCGGTCCTGCCGACGGGGCGACTCGGGCACCTCCCGCTCGCGCGAAGCTGAGCGGGAGGACAACCGAGCACTATCCCCGGTCGGCCAGCGCCCGCTCCCCCGCCGTCCGCATCGCCGACACCGGCGCCGTCTTGCACCCGGTCATCTGCTCGACCTGCAACACGGCCTGGTGCACCAGCAGATCGAGCCCACTGACGACGGCACCCCCGTACGCCGACCAGCGCGCGGCCAGAGCCGTCGGCCACGGGTCGTACAGCACATCGAACAGCGTCGTCGGCCGCTCCGGCACCGCACCGGACAGCGCGTCCGTCGCCCCGGCCGGTGTCGTGGCGATGACCAGCGGAGCGCTCAGCCCTCGCTCGGCGTCCGCCCAGTCCTCCGTACGCACCTCGACGCCCAGCCGCTCGCCCCACTGCCGCATCTCCGCGGCGCGGGCCTCGCTCCGCACGTACGCCACGACCTCACCGGTGCAGATCCGGGCGAGCGCGGCCAGCGCGGAGGAGGCGGTGGCGCCCGCACCGAGGATCGCGGCGGACTCCACCTGCTCGATCCCCCGCTCCCGCAGGGCGGCCACCATCCCGGGGATGTCGGTGTTGTCGCCGACCCGCCGCCCGTCCTCGGTGAACACCAGGGTGTTGACCGTCTCGACGGAGGCCGCCGTCTCACTGATCTCGTCCAGCAGCGGGATGACCGCGCGCTTCAGCGGCATGGTCAGCGACAGCCCCGCCCATTCCGGTCCGAGCTTGTCGACGAACCCGGGCAGCGCCGCCTCGTCGACCTCGAAACGGTCGTACGTCCAGTCGGTGAGGCCGAGTTCGGCGTACGCGGCCCGGTGCAGCACCGGGGAGAGCGAGTGGGCGATCGGCGAACCGAGCACGGCGGCCCGGCGCTTGGTGGCGGTGCGGCTCATCTATCCGTTCTGCGCTTCCTGGTACTTTTCGCGGTTCCGGTTGTGCTCCGCGTTGGTGACCGCGAAGAGCGTCTCGTCCTTGCTGATCGACACGAAGTAGTACCAGTCACCCTTGGCCGGCTTGAGAGCTCCCTCGATCGCCTCGCCGCCGGGATTACCGATCGGCCCCGGCGGCAATCCATACACCTTGTACGTGTTGTACGGGTCATCGATCTGCCGCAGCGAGTCGACCGAGCCGGTGGCCAACTTGGATTCACCACGCAGGTAGTTGACCGTCGAGTCGAAGTCGAGCAGACCAGCCGTCTCCGCATTGTTGGGCTCAAGCCGGTTGTAGACGACCCGCGCGATCTTCCTGTAGTCCTTCTTGTTGTTTCCCTCGGCCTGCACGAGGCTCGCGACAGTGAGTACCTGAAGCGGATTTTCCAGCTTCAGCCCCTTGGCCTTGCCCGCCAGGTCCAATTGCTCGTACTTCGCCTTGGCGAGGGCGACCATTTCCTTCAGGACGGCCTCGGGCTTCATGTCCTTGGCGATCGGATAGGTGGACGGGTAGAGGAATCCTTCCAGCGGATCCTTGATGTCGTCGTTGTCGTTCGCCCAGTCGGGCAGGCCGAGGGTCTCCCACTTCTTCTCGGCGACATCCTCGGTCGTGCCCTTCTTCAGGCCCAACTCCTTGTCGATCGCGGCGTAGACCTCGTTGTTCCGCCTACCTTCGGAGACAGTGAAGCTGTTCTGACTCTTCGGGTCGAGCATCAGGGCGATAGCGCTTTCAGCGGACATCTCCTTCTTGAGGAGATAGACGCCCGCCTGAATCTGCGGCTTCTCGGGATTCTGCGCCAGTGCGATCGTGAAGGCGTCCACACTCTTGACGACTCCGGCCGCCTTCAGCTTCTGGCCGATCACCGACCCGAATTCGCCCTTGGCGACCGTGATCGTAACGGTCTCGTTCGTACCGTTCCCCGAATAGTCGGGAGTCTCGGCGAAACGGCTCTGGTAGAACTGGTAACCGAAATAGCTGACGCCGGCGAGGCCGCCGCCGAAGACCATGACGACCACCAGGCAGGCACACCCACTGCGGCGCTTCTTGCCGCCCTTGCCCGTCTTTCCGGACTTGCCGCCGCGGCCCTTCCGGTCACCCCGGCCCGCGCGTTCCTCGGCCTCGTCGTCATCGTCGTCATCGCCGCCACCCGCGAAGAAGGCGTGTTCTCCCTGGTCCGGCCCGGGATCCCAGTCCGTCCGCTCGGCGACCGGCTGCGGCTCGGGTTCGGGTGCGGCTGCGGGTGCGGGCGTGGGTTCCGCGCCACGACGCGAGGGCGGCTCCGGCGGTGGATACGCGTCGGGCGTGCCGTAGAAGTCCTGTTGGCCACCGCCGTAGGCCATCGGCTGCTGCTGCCCCCCGTAGGGGTCGGTCGGGTCGGCGACGTAAGGGGCCTGTGCGTGCTGGTGCGTTCCGTTGTTCCAGCCGCCGTTGACCTGGTCGTACTGCTGCTGGTGCTGGTTCTGGCCGGGGTACTGCTGACCGGGCTCGCCGTACTCCTGCTGGTACTGCTGCTGGGCGTAGGGGTCCTGATGCCCGTTGACCCAGCCGCCGTTGCCGTTGTCGTGACCGTAAGGCTGCTGGTACTGCTGCTGCTCGGGGTAGTGCTGCTGCGGCTGGCCGCCGTAGGCGGACTGCTGGCCCCCCTGGGCCTGCTGCCCGTCCCATCCGCCGTCCCCGTACAACGGGTCGTCCGGATGCCACGGTTCGGAGCCTGGGCCCCGGCCATACTCAGTCATCGATCCCCTAGAGCCGCGAGGCGGCGGTCACGCGGGGCCTGTGGCTCAGCTTTCGTCCCCGCCTCTTTTTGTGCGGTGGCTGTTCGAAGGCCACCGCATCGCGCGGAACGTTACCGTATCGCGATCAGATGACCACTTCGACGCCCTCGCCCGGAGCTTTACCTGACACCCGTTCGGATTCCAGGGCCTGTTGCAGGATGATCACGGCTGCCACCTGGTCAATGACCGACCTGCCCTTTTTGGATTTCACCCCTGAGGCACGCAGCCCTTGGCCGGCCGTCACTGTGGTCATCCTCTCGTCGACGAGTCTGACCGGAACGGGCGCGATCATACGGGCCAACTCCTGAGCGAATCCCCGGACCTTGACAGCGGCCGGACCTTCGCCGCCCTTGAGGGAACGCGGAAGTCCGACGATGACCTCTATAGGTACGTATTCGTCGACCAGTTGTCTCAATCGCCGCTGAGCCGCGGGGACATCGCGTCCGGGAACAGTCTCGACCGGGGTCGCGAGGATCCCGTCGGGGTCGCAGGAGGCGACCCCGATGCGGGCGTCCCCGACGTCGATCGCGAGCCGACGGCCACGGCGCATGGCCGGGCCGTCGTCTTCGCTCGCGTGAGGCGTCGTGCTCACTTGGCCGTCTCGGCGACCAGGCGCTCGACCGCGTCCACGGCCTCGCCGATGGCGGCCGGGTTCTGGCCACCGCCCTGGGCGACGTCCGGCTTGCCGCCACCGCCCCCGCCGAGGGTCTTGGCGGCCGTACGGACCAGGTCGCCGGCCTTCAGACCGCGCTCGCGGGCAGCCTCGTTGGTGGCGATGACCGTCAGCGGCTTACCGTTCACGGCGGTGAAGAGGGCTACCACGACGGCCCGGCCACCCTGGATGCGTCCACGCACGTCGAGCACCAGCTTGCGGAGGTCGTCGGCGGTGGTGCCGTCCGGGACCTGACCGGTCACCACGGCAACGCCGGAGACGTCCTTGGCGGACTCGGCGAGACCGGCGGCGGCCTGCAGCACCTTCTCGGCGCGGAACTTCTCGATCTCCTTCTCGGCGTCCTTCAACTTGCCGAGCATGGCCGAGACCTTCTCCGGAAGCTCCTCCGGACGGCCCTTGATCAGCTCCTGGAGCTGAGCGACGACCGTGTGCTCACGGGCGAGGAAGTTGTAGGCGTCGACGCCGACCAGGGCCTCGATACGGCGCACACCGGAGCCGATGGACGACTCCCCGAGCAGCTTGACCAGGCCGAGCTGAGAGGTGTTGTGGACGTGCGTGCCGCCGCACAGCTCCTTGGAGAAGTCACCGATGGTGACGACGCGGACGCGCTCGCCGTACTTCTCGCCGAACTCGGCGATGGCGCCCTGCTTCTTGGCCTCGTCGAGGCTCAGGATCTCCGCGTGCACGTCCAGGTCACGGGCGAGCACCTCGTTGATCTTCTGCTCGACGTCGGTCATCACGGCCGTCGGAACGGCGGACGGGGAACCGAAGTCGAAGCGGAAGCGGCCGGGCTGGTTCTCGGAACCGGCCTGGGCGGCCGTCGGGCCGAGGGCGTCGCGCAGGGCCTGGTGGGTGAGGTGCGTGGCCGAGTGGGCGCGGGCGATGGCCGTACGGCGACGGCCGTCGATCGAGGCCTGGGCCTTGGCGCCGACGGTCACCTCGCCGACCTGGACGACGCCCTTGTGGACGTACACACCCGGGACCGGCTTCTGGCAGTCGCGGATCTCGATGACGGCACCGGAGTCGACCTTGATCCGGCCGGTGTCACCGATCTGACCGCCGCCCTCGGCGTAGAACGGGGTGCGGTCGAGGACGATCTCGACCTCGTCGCCCTCGGTGGCGGCGGGCGACGACAGACCGTCGACGAGGATGCCGACGACCGTCGACTCGCCCTCGGTGTCCGAGTAGCCGATGAACTCGGTCTCCCCGGCGGCGTCGGCGATCTCACGGTAGGCACCGAGGTCGGCGTGGCCGGTCTTCTTGGCGCGGGCGTCGGCCTTGGCGCGGTCCCGCTGCTCCTTCATCAGGCGGCGGAAGCCGTCCTCGTCCACGGAGAGGCCCTGCTCGGCGGCCATCTCCAGGGTGAGGTCGATCGGGAAGCCCCAGGTGTCGTGGAGCAGGAAGGCCTTGTCACCGGCGAGGACCTGGCCGCCGGAGGCCTTGGTCTCCGTCACGGCGGTGTCGAGGATGTTCGTGCCGGCCTTCAACGTCTTGAGGAAGGCGTTCTCCTCGGCGAGGGCGACCTTCTCGATGCGCTCGCGGTCGGTGATCAGCTCGGGGTACTGCTGGCCCATCATGCCGATGACGACGTCGATGAGGTCCTGGACGACCGGGCCGGTGGCACCGAGCAGCCGCATGTTGCGGATGGCACGGCGCATGATGCGGCGCAGGACGTAGCCACGGCCCTCGTTGCCGGGGGTGACGCCGTCGCCGATGAGCATCACGGCGGTGCGGATGTGGTCGGTGACCACGCGCAGGGAGACATCGGACTCGTGGGCGTCGCCGTAGCGGACACCGGTGAGTTCGGTGGCCTTGTCGATGACGGCCATGGAGGTGTCGATCTCGTACATGTTCTGCACGCCCTGCAGAATCATGGCGAGGCGCTCCATACCGAGGCCCGTGTCGATGTTCTTGCTGGGCAGCTCGCCGAGGATCTCGAAGTCCTCCTTGGAGGTGCCCTCGCCGCGCTCGTACTGCATGAAGACCAGGTTCCAGATCTCCACGTACCGCTCGTCGTTGACGGCGGGGCCGCCCTCGACGCCGAACTCCGGACCGCGGTCGTAGTTGATCTCGGAACACGGGCCGCACGGGCCGGGAACGCCCATGGACCAGTAGTTGTCCTTCATGCCGAGGCGCTGGATGCGCTCCTTGGGCACGCCGATCTGCTCGTGCCAGATGCGCTCGGCCTCGTCGTCGTCCTTGTAGACGGTGATCCAGAGCTTCTCCGGCTCCAGGCCGTAACCACCCTTGTCCTGGGGGCTGGTGAGCAGCTCCCAGGCGTGCTTGATGGCGCCTTCCTTGAAGTAGTCGCCGAAGGAGAAGTTGCCGCACATCTGGAAGAACGTGCCGTGCCGGGTGGTCTTGCCGACCTCTTCGATGTCCGGCGTGCGGACGCACTTCTGCACGCTGGTGGCGCGGGCGAAGGAGGGCTTGACCTCACCGAGGAAGTACGGCTTGAAGGGGACCATGCCCGCGTTGACCAGGAGCAGAGTCGGGTCGTCCGCGATGAGCGACGCCGAAGGGACGACGGTGTGACCGCGCTCCTCGAAGAAGCTCAACCAGCGGCGGCGGATTTCAGCCGACTCCATCAGTGGTCCTCATTCCGGTTGTACGGGTACGACGAGTTGTCGACGTACCTCGGATTCCTGCTGTACTTCGGGGTGTTGCTGTTCTCGATGGCGACGACGCGCCTCGCGGCCGGGAGTTGCGGGTACTGGTCGGGATTGGCCTCGATGCCGAGGGCCTCACCCAGTTCGGCCTCCCGCTGAGCCATGTTGTCGCGGACGTCGAGGGCGAATCCGACCGCCCGGTCCTTGAGCTTGTGGCCCGCCTCGACCGCCTTGTGGGCGGCCTGGGTGGCGAGGTGCTCGGGGGTGAGCTGCTTGAGCTTGCGGTTGACCTTGGTGGTGGCCCACACTCCGGCGGCGACACCTGTGGTGAACCAGAACGTACGGCGGAACATCGCTCGGTCAGTCCTTCTTTCCACGGGTGCTCCGCCTGCTCCGGCGCGTGCCCGGAACGGTGCGCCCCACGATCACGGTACGGCGCCGCTCCTCGGCGGGTTCGCCCTCCCGGCGGCCGCCCATGGCCCGGCGTACGCCGTAGCCGAAGGCCGCGACCTTGACGAGGGGGCCGCCGAAGGTGGACGCGACGGTCGTGGAGAGCGCCGAGGCGTTCGACGTGACCTCCTGGACGTCGGACGCGATGGCGTCGACCCGCTCGATCTGGGTCTGCGCGGAGCGGACGGCGGTGGACGCGTCGGCGAGGAGGGGGACGGCCTGGTCGGTCACGTCCGCGACGAGCTTGGTGGTCGCCTTGAGCGTCTGGGCCAGCCTCGCCAGCGCGACGGCGAGGAAGGAGACCAGGATCGCCCAGAAGACGGCCACCAGGATCCCGGCCACCTCTCCACCGGACACTGTGTGCACCCGCTCCCTGGAACATGCCTGAACGTCGAAAAGTCGTGTCCCGAGCCTATCGCGCCGTGGCGATCGCTCAGTACCGCATTAATGCGGACCGCGATACCTGCCGCAGTAAGGCGAGAGCCCGCCGCCCCGCCCGCCTCGGAAGGCGGGGAGACGACGGGCTGACGCTCGGTGCGTGCGTACTGCGTCCGGCTGTGCTACGTCCGTCGAGGACGGATCAACGGGCGTAGTACTCGACGACCAGCTGCTCGTCGCAGATGACCGGAACTTCCTTGCGGTTCGGCTCGCGGTCCAGGCGGAACGCCAGGGCCTTGAGGTTCACCTGCAGGTAGCGCGGGGTCTCACCGTCCGCGGCGAAGCCACCCTCGCGGGCGACCTCGAACAGCGGCTTCTGACGGCTGCGCTCACGGACCATGACGACGTCGTCCGGCTTGACGCGGAAGGACGGCTTGTCGACCTTGTGGCCGTTGACCTCGATGTGGCCGTGGACGACCATCTGGCGGGCCTGGTAGATCGTGCGGGCGATGCCCGAACGCAGGACCAGCGCGTCGAGACGGCGCTCGAGCTCGATGATCAGGGCCTCACCGGTCTTGCCCTGAACCTTGGAGGCACGCTCGTAGGCGCGGACGAGCTGGCGCTCGGACACGTCGTACTGCGCGCGCAGACGCTGCTTCTCGAGCAGACGGACCTTGTAGTCCGAGTTCTGCTTGCGGCCGCGGCCGTGCTCGCCCGGCGGGTAGGGGCGGGCCTCGAAGTACTTGACGGCCTTCGGGGTCAGCGCGATGCCGAGGGCACGCGACTTCTTGACCTTGGGGCGGGACTGGTTCGCCACTTCTTTTCCTTTTCCTTATCGGCTGCCTCAGGGTTACGGGAGGTCGCATCCGCAGCCGGGGATTCCCGTCTCGTCCACGAGGGACTTGTCGGGCAGCCGTTCCCCTAGTTCTGGGCACATACGTGCAGCACACGAACGGCCCACCGACCGGTCCCGGAATTCCGAGTGGTGGTGGGCGGCCCGCGACACCTACGACGGTGCGCGACGCTCCTGGATCAGAAGATCCGGCTGGATGTCCCGCCTGAGGCGCCGACCGGAGCCGGACACGGGACGCAGCACTGGGGAGGAGTCTACAGGGGGTTCAGGACTGCTTCCGACCGAGGTGCTTCCTCGTCCACTCCACCGCGTCGGCGTACCGGGCCTCGGCCCCGTGCCTGGTCGGGGTGTAGTACTCCCGCCCGTTGATCGCGTCCGGCGCGTACTGCTGGGCGGCGATCCCCTCGGGCAGGTCGTGCGGGTACACATACCCCTGGGCGTGCCCGAGCTTGGCCGCGCCCTTGTAGTGCCCGTCCCGCAGATGCGGCGGCACGGGCCCGGCCAGCCCCTTGCGTACGTCCTCCAGGGCGGCCTGGACCGCCGTCGTCGCGGAGTTCGACTTCGGGGCGAGGGCGAGGGCGATCGTGGCATGGCTGAGGGTGAGCGCTGCCTCGGGGAAGCCGATCATGGCGACGGCCTGGGCGGCCGCGACGGCTATCGGCAGCACGTTCGGATCGGCGAGGCCGATGTCCTCGCTGGCGGAGATCATCAGCCGGCGGGCGATGAACCGGGGATCCTCACCGGCCTCGATCATCCGGGCCAGATAGTGCAGCGCGGCGTCGACGTCGGAGCCTCGGATGGACTTGATGAGCGCGCTGGCCACGTCGTAGTGCTGGTCGCCGTCGCGGTCGTACTTGACGGCGGCGCGGTCGACGGTCTCCTCGAGGGTCTGGAGCCCGATCTCCTCCTCCCCCTTGTCGAGTGCGGCGCCGGCGGCGGCCTCCAGGGCGGTCAGGGCGCGGCGGGCGTCGCCGCCGGCGATCCGCAGGAGGTGGGCCTCGGAATCCTCGGGGAGGGTGACGGCACTCTTGAGGCCGCGCTCGTCGGTCAGTGCCCTCTTGAGGAGTCCGCGCAGGTCGTCGTCGGTGAGCGGCTCCAGGGTGAGGAGCAGGGAGCGGGAGAGCAGGGGGGAGATCACCGAGAAGTACGGGTTCTCCGTGGTCGCCGCGATCAGGGTGACCCAGCGGTTCTCGACGGCCGGGAGCAGGGAGTCCTGCTGGGCCTTGCTGAAACGGTGGATCTCGTCGAGGAAGAGGACGGTCTCCTTGCCGAAGCCGCCGGTGGCGCGGCGGGCGCCCTCGATGACCGCGCGGACCTCCTTGACCCCGGCGGTGATCGCGGAGAGCTCCACGAAACGCTTGTTGGTGGCCTTGGAGACGACGTACGCCAGGGTCGTCTTGCCCGTGCCGGGCGGACCCCAGAGGATCACCGAGGAGGGGCCGGCCGGGCCGCCGCCGGACTCGCCGACCAGTCTGCGCAGGGGTGAGCCGGGCTTCAGCAGGTGTTGCTGGCCCACGACCTCGTCGAGGGTGCGTGGACGCATGCGTACGGCCAGGGGGCTGGCCGTAGGGTCCTTCTCCTGGCGTTCTTCTGCGGCGGCGGTGAACAGATCGGGCTCCACACCGAAAACCCTATGTCACGCCACTGACACTCCGGACGAGTCCGCCGGAGGCCGGGCCTCTGCGGCGGTCCGCCCTCCGGCTGTCAGCTGGTCCAGAAGTCCCACCAGCGGGTCAGGATCAGCATGCCGATGACGCCGATGTGCATCACGGGCAGGACCCAGGTGAACTCGCCGAAGAAGCTCTTCAGCCAGCCGGGCGCGGGCAGGAAGCCGTGCCGGATGTTGAAGGACGTCACGTACCAGAACATCAGGATCGTGGCGACCCAGGCGAGGCAGCACCACAGGCAGAGCGAGTTGATGTTGTACAGCGACTGGTACTGGAGCCAGGTCACGAAGCCGACGCCGAAGGCGGTGCCCGCGTTGAAGGTCAGCCAGTACCAGCGCGGGTAGGTCGCCCGGGCGAGCAGGCTCATGCCGACGCCGATGACGATGCCGTACGCGACGAGGCCGAGCATCGGGTTGGGGAACCCGAAGACGGACGCCTGGTCGCTCTTCATGATGTTGCCGCAGGAGACCACCGGGTTGAGGCTGCACCCGGGGGTGAAGTTCGGGTCCTCCAGCAGCTTGAACTTGTCGAGCGTGATGACCCAGGACGCGAGCAGCCCGGCGGCGCCGGTGATCAGCAGCAGGATCGCGAAGGCACGACTGCCGCCCACCGTGCGCGGGACCTCGGGGTGTTCCCGCTGGGCGGCGGAGACGTCCTTGACTGTCGTCTTGCTCATCACGTCGATTCCATAGCGTCGAAGGGGCCGCTGGGGCACGGTCATTGTGCCGTACACCCTCGCGCGCGCACCGTTCGCTGGACATAAATGTCGCCCCTACCGCCCGTAAGGGGCGGTAGGGGCGACAAGGGTTCGACTCAGCCGAGCCGGGCCTCCAGCTCTGCCACGATCTCGTTCACGCCGACGGCGACCTGCTCGCCGGACTCCATGTCCTTGAGCTGGACGACGCCCTCGGCGAGGTCGCGTTCACCGGCCACGACCGTGTAGCGCGCGCCACTCCGGTTGGCGTTCTTCATCGCGCCCTTCAGGCCCTTCCCGCCGTACGAGAAGTCGGCCGCGATGCCCACCTTGCGCAGCTCGGTGACCTTGGCGAACAGGAGGCGGCGGGCCTCCTCGCCGAGCGGGACGGCGAACACGCTGGTGGCGGCCGGGAGTTCGAGCTCGACACCCTCCGCCTCCAGGGCCAGGACGGTGCGGTCGACGCCGAGGGCCCAGCCGACCGACGGCAGCGCGGGGCCGCCGATCATCTCGGAGAGGCCGTCGTAGCGGCCGCCGCCGCCCACCGCGGACTGCGAACCCAGTCCGTCGTGGACGAACTCGAAGGTGGTGCGGGTGTAGTAGTCCAGGCCGCGCACCAGCTTCGGGTCGTCCTCGAAGGAGACGCCCGCCGCCGTGATCAGCTCGCGCACCTCCTCGTGGTACGCCTTGCAGGCGTCGCAGAGGTAGTCGCGCAGCAGCGGGGCGTCCCCGAGCTGCTTCTGGACCGACTCGCGCTTGTCGTCGAGGACCCGGAGCGGGTTGATCTCCGCGCGGCGGAGCGTGTCCTCGTCCAGGTCCAGGCCGCGCAGGAACTCCTGCAGCGCGGCCCGGTAGACGGGACGGCACTCCTTGTCGCCCAGGCTGTTCAGCAGGATGCGGAAGTCGCGCAGGCCCAGCGAGCGGTACGCCTGGTCCGCCAGGATGATCAACTCGGCGTCCAGGGCCGGGTCCTCGGCACCGATCGCTTCGGCGCCGACCTGGGAGAAGTGCCTGTAGCGGCCCGCCTGCGGCTGCTCGTAGCGGTAGTACGAGCCCGAGTACCAGAGCTTGACCGGAAGGTTGCCCTGCCTGTGCAGGTTCGCCTCAAGTGCCGCACGCAGTACGGACGCGGTGCCCTCGGGGCGCAGGGCCAGCCTGTCGCCGCCCTTCGTCTCGAATGCGTACATCTCCTTGGTCACGATGTCGGTCGACTCTCCCACACCGCGCGCGAAGAGCTCGACGTTCTCGAAGCCGGGCGTCTCGACATATCCGTACCCGGAGTTGCGCAACGGGCCGGCGATCGCCTCACGGACCGCGAGGAAAGTCGCGGAACGGGGCGGCAGCAGGTCGTACGTGCCCTTGGGGGCCTGAAAGGTGCTCACGGAAGGTCTCTCGTCACATTCCTCGTCGGGGAGGGGTCGTCGGACCCGCTCCCTGGCCGCCGGCGGCCACCTGCCGCAGATACGGGTTGGTGGCGCGCTCCTGGCCGATGGTCGTCTGGGGGCCGTGGCCGGACAGCACCACGGTCGAGTCGTCGAGCGGCAGGCACACGCGGGCCAGCGAGTCGAGCATCTCGGCCATGTCACCGCCGGGCAGGTCGGTGCGTCCGATGGAGCCGGCGAAGAGCAGATCCCCGGAGAAGAACACGGAGGGGATCTCCGTGTTCTCGGGCATCCGGAAGGTCACCGACCCCTTGGTATGGCCGGGCGCGTGCGCGACGGACAGCTCCAGACCGGCCAGTTCGAGCTTCGCGCCGTCGGTCAGCTCCTTGACGTCACCCGGCTCCCCCACGGTCAGCTCGCCCATGAGCGGCATGCCGATGGAACGGCCGAGCGCCTTCTCGGGGTCGCTCATCATGTACCGGTCCTCGGGATGGATCCACGCCGGTACGTCGTGCGCGCCGCACACCGGGACGACCGAGGCCACGTGGTCGATGTGGCCGTGGGTGAGGACGACGGCGACGGGCTTGAGCCGATGCTTCTTCAGCGTCTCCTCGACTCCCTGGGTGGCCTGGTGGCCCGGGTCGATGATCACGCACTCCTCACCGGCGGCGGGGGCGACCAGATAACAGTTGGTCCCCCAGGCCCCGGCGGGGAACCCGGCAATGAGCACGATCGTCCTTCTTGTGTCGTACGAGGGTGGGTTGCTGTGGATCAGAGCCTACCGGCGCTGCCGTTTCCTCAGCGAACCCATATACGGTACGGGTCACACGCAAACAGTCGACTCACGAGACGCGCGACGCACCTGTCGACGTACGAGACGCATGAGGAGAGAACCCCGTGGTCAGCCAGGATCAGCGGCGGCGTCAGCTCGCCCGGGAGAAGTTCTTGCGGCAGCAGCAGCGACGCACGTCCGCGCGGCGCAAGGCCCATGTCCGCAACGCCGTGATCGCCTCGGTCCTCGGCGTGATCCTGGTGGGCAGTGTGGCGCTCTACACGACCGACGTCCTCAAGGGCGACGACAAGAAGGACAACGCGAGCGCCGAGGTGTCCCCGAGCACCTCGCCCAGCGCCAGCAAGGCGCCGGACCCCTGCGAGAAGCCGGCCGCGGGCAAGGTGAAGAAGCTCACCTACAAGAAGGAACCCGCGATCAGCGTCGACAAGACCGCGAAGTACACGATGGATCTGCGGACGACCTGCGGTTCCATCCCCATAACGATGGACGCGGCGAAGGCCCCGCACACCGTGAACTCGTTCAACTTCCTGGTGAACAAGGGCTACTTGGACCACACCAAGTGCCACCGGCTCACCACGCAGGGCATCTACGTCCTGCAGTGCGGTGACCCCCAGGGCACCGGCATGGGCGGTCCCGGCTACACGATCCCGGACGAGAACCTGAAGGACTCGCGCCTGAAGGGCGATGTGTACCCGGCGGGCACGGTCGCGATGGCGAACCAGTTCAACGCCCAGACGGGCGAGGGCAAGAACAGCGGCGGCAGCCAGTTCTTCCTCGTCTTCCAGGACAGCCCGCTGCCGGCCAACTACACCCCGTTCGGCACGATCTCCGAGGCGGGCATGAAGGTCCTCACGAAGATCGCCAAGGCCGGCGAGAACACCGGCATGGGTGATGGGACGCCCAATGCGACCGTTGTGATCGACAAGGCGACTGTCAAGAAGTCCTGACCACCGACGGTGAAATTTCGGTCGCGCGGGATGCGGACAGGCAACCCGCCGGTCGCCTATGTTGGCCGTGACGAAACTGTGGACGATGCTCGGGGGCGCTGAGGCCCCTTGCAGGCATCATGTGGAGGAGGCGCTGTGAGCAGCGACCCGTGGGGCCGCGTCGACGAGACGGGGACCGTGTACGTGCGTACGGCCGACGGCGAGCAGGTCGTCGGTTCCTGGCAGGCCGGCTCCCCCGAGGAGGCGCTGGCCTACTTCGAGCGCAAGTACGAGGGCCTGGTTGTCGAGATCGGCCTCCTCGAGAAGCGTGTGAAGACCACCGACCTGTCGGCGAAGGACGCCCAGGCCGCTATCGACCACATTCGCGAGCAGGTGGACGCGCACCACGCCGTCGGTGACCTGAACGCGCTCAAGGTGCGGCTGGACAAGCTCGTCGAGACGGTCGAGGCACGCCGCGAGGAGCGCAAGCAGCAGCGGGCGAAGCAGTCCGACGAGGCTCGGCACGCCAAGGAGGCCCTGGTCACCGAGGCGGAGGAACTGGCCCAGTCCGACCAGTGGCGGTCCGCCGGTGAGCGGCTGCGCGCGCTGGTGGACACCTGGAAGGGTCTGCCGCGGCTGGACCGCAAGTCCGACGACGAGCTCTGGCACCGCTTCTCGCACGCCCGCTCGGCGTTCTCCAAGCGTCGCAAGGCCCACTTCGCGCAGCTCGACGCGCAGCGCGAGGACGCCCGCAAGACCAAGGAGAAGCTGGTCGCGGAGGCCGAGGCGCTGTCGAACTCGACCGACTGGGGTCCCACGGCGGCGCGCTACCGCGAGCTGATGGCCGACTGGAAGGCCGCGGGCCGCGCCCAGCGCGAGCACGAGGACGACCTGTGGAACCGCTTCCGCGGCGCCCAGGACGTCTTCTTCGCCGCCCGCAGCTCCGTGTTCGCCGAGCGTGACGCGGAGCAGTCGGAGAACCTCAAGCTCAAGGAGGAGCTGGCCGGGGAGGCGGAGAAGATCCTGCCGGTGACGGATCTGAAGACGGCCCGTGCCGCCTTCCGCTCGGTCAACGAGCGCTGGGAGGCCATCGGCCATGTGCCGCGCGACGCCCGCCCGAAGGTCGAGGGCCGGATGCACGCGGTGGAGCGGGCGATCCAGGAAGCCGAGGAGGCCGAGTGGCGCCGCACCAACCCGGAGGCCCGCGCCCGCGCCGCCGGTCTCACGGGCCAGCTCCAGGCCGCCGTCGACAAGCTGACGGGCCAGATCGAGGCCGCCCGCGCCCAGGGCAACAACGCCAGGGCCGACAAGCTCCAGCGCGAGCTCGACGGCCGCCAGGCCCTGCTGGACCAGGCGCTGAAGGGTCTGCAGGAGTTCGGCGGCTGACACCGACGGCACACGAGTGAGGGGCTCCCGTACGCACCGTACGGGAGCCCCTCACTCGTTCGTCCGGCCTTCCGCCGGCCGTTCACCGGCCCGCTACGGCCTCCGTGCCGATGTCACCCGGTACACGTCGTACACGCCTTCCACGCCGCGTACGGCCTTCAGGACGTGGCCGAGGTGTTTCGGGTCGCCCATCTCGAAGGTGAAGCGGGAGGTGGCGACGCGGTCGCGGGAGGTCTGGACGGCCGCGGAGAGGATGTTGACGTGCTGGTCGGACAGGACACGGGTGACGTCCGACAGCAGACGGCTGCGGTCCAGGGCCTCGACCTGTATGGCGACGAGGAAGACCGACGACTGGGTGGGTGCCCACTCGACCTCGAGGATGCGCTCGGGCTCGCGGGACAGCGACTCGACGTTGACGCAGTCGCTGCGGTGAACCGATACGCCGCTGCCGCGGGTGACGAAGCCGATGATGGGGTCGCCGGGGACGGGCGTACAACAGCGGGCGAGCTTGACCCAGACGTCGTCGACACCCTTGACCACGACACCGGGGTCGTTGCTGCCGCGCCGCTTGCGGCCGCGGCCGCGGGTGGGCGGTACGGCCTCGTCCATCTCCTCGGTGGCCGCCTCCTCGCCGCCGAGGGCCTGGACCAGCTTCTGCACCACGCTCTGCGCGGAGACATGGCCTTCGCCTATGGCCGCGTAGAGGGCGGAGATGTCGGGGTAGCGCATCTCGTGGGCGAGGGTGACCAGTGAGTCGCCGGTGAGGATGCGCTGGATCGGCAGGTTCTGCTTGCGCATCGCGCGGACGATGGCGTCCTTGCCCTGCTCGATGGCCTCGTCGCGCCGCTCCTTGGAGAACCAGGCGCGGATCTTGTTGCGGGCCCGCGGCGACTTCACGAAGCCGAGCCAGTCGCGGGAGGGGCCCGCGCCGGCCGCCTTGGAGGTGAAGACCTCCACCAGGTCGCCGTTGTCGAGGGTGGATTCGAGCGGGACCAGCCGGCCGTTGACCCGGGCGCCTATGGTGCGGTGGCCGACCTCGGTGTGGACCGCGTAGGCGAAGTCGACGGGGGTGGCGCTGGCCGGCAGCGCTATCACGTCGCCCTTCGGTGTGAAGACGAAGACCTCGTTGCGGGACAGGTCGAAGCGCAGGGACTCCAGGAACTCGCCGGGGTCCTCGGTCTCCTTCTGCCAGTCCAGCAGCTGACGCAGCCAGGCCATGTCGTTGAGGTGGTCGTCCTTGCCGGTGGTCCTCGGCTGGTCCGAGCGCACCTTGGAGGCGCCGGCGACAGCCTCCTGCTTGTACTTCCAGTGCGCGGCGATGCCGTACTCGGCGCGGCGGTGCATGTCGAACGTACGGATCTGGAGTTCGACGGGCTTGCCGTTGGGCCCGATGACCGTCGTGTGCAGCGACTGGTACATGTTGAACTTGGGCATCGCGATGTAGTCCTTGAACCGCCCCGGAACCGGGTTCCAGCGGGCGTGGACGGTGCCCAGGGCCGCGTAGCAGTCGCGGACGGTGTCCACCAGGACGCGGATGCCGACCAGGTCGTAGATCTCCGCGAAGTCACGGCCGCGGACGATCATCTTCTGGTAGACGCTGTAGTAGTGCTTCGGGCGGCCGGTGACGGTCGCCTTGATGCGGGCGGCCCGCAGGTCCTGCTGCACCTCGTCGGTCACTATGGCGAGGTACTCGTCACGCTTCGGTGCCCGCTCGGCCACCAGCCGGACGATCTCGTCGTACATCTTGGGGTAGAGGATCGCGAAGGCGAGGTCCTCCAGCTCCCACTTGATGGTGTTCATGCCCAGGCGGTGGGCGAGGGGCGCGTAGATCTCGAGGGTCTCGCGCGCCTTCTTCTCCTGCTTCTCGCGCTTGAGGTAGCGCATGGTGCGCATGTTGTGCAGGCGGTCGGCGAGCTTGATGACCAGGACGCGCGGGTCCTTGGCCATGGCGACGACCATCTTGCGCACGGTCTCGGCCTGGGCGGCCTCGCCGAACTTGACCTTGTCGAGCTTGGTGACGCCGTCGACGAGGAGGGCGACGGAGTCGCCGAAGTCGCGGCGGAGCTGGTCGAGGCCGTACTCGGTGTCCTCGACCGTGTCGTGCAGCAGGCCCGCCATCAGGGTGGCCGGATCCATGCCCAGCTCGGCGAGGATGGTGGTGACGGCGAGCGGGTGCGTGATGTACGGGTCGCCGCTCTTGCGCTTCTGGCCTCGGTGCCAGCGCTCGGCGACCTGGTAGGCCTTCTCGATCTGGCGGAGCGTCGCCGTCTCGATCTTCGGGTCGTTGCTGCGCACGATCCGCAGCAGCGGCTCCAGGACCGGGTTGTACGGGTTGGAGCGCTGGACGCCGAGCCGGGCGAGCCGGGCGCGTACGCGGTTGGAGGAGCCGGAGCGGGCGGGCTGGCCGGTGGCGGCGGGGCGTGCCGGGGGCGCCGGAGTGGGCGCGGGCGCGGGGCTCTCGGGTGCGGCGGGCTTGGGGCGCGACGGGCCGGCGGCCTTGTCGGCGGGCGCGGACTGGGCGTGCTCGACCGAGCCCTGCGCGGACGTGGCGGCGCTCTCGGGGTTCGCCTTCGTCGTGTTCTGCGCGGGCTTGGCCGCGGGGCCCGAGGCGGACTCGGGCTTGGCGGCGGTCAGGTGCTGGGCCTCGTCTGCCAAGAGGGCTCCTCGTGCGCGATCCGGGTCCCCCGGTCAGGCTCCGGAGCACCCATGGTAGCGATCCCGCGCGTCAGGATCGCCTTCAGGCCACTGTGAAGGCCGTCAACCCGTGAAACACCGGAGACGGGAACCGGATTCCTCGGGGCCCGGCTCGGGGTCCGCGCCGTGGTGCGCGCGGTGGTACACGCACTGGTAGGAGCCGTGGTGCGCGCGGGCGTGGGCTGCGGCGCGTTCCGTGTGCCGGGACGTGCGACGGGCGCCCCGGAAAGGATTCCGGGGCGCCCGTCGGGTGTCGTGTGCTGCGGGTCAGACGGTGATCAGGGCCTCCAGCGGGGCCCCGGCCAGCGCGGACTCCAGGCGCTGCCGGCCCGCCAGGAAGGACAGCTCCATCAGGACAGCCACACCGGCGACCTCGGCGCCCGCGCGGCGGATCAGCTGGAGGGAGGCCTCGGCGGTGCCGCCGGTGGCGAGGACGTCGTCGATGACCATGACGCGGTCGCCCGCGGTCAGGTCCTCGGCGTGCACCTCGATCTCGGCGGAGCCGTACTCCAGGTCGTAGGCCTGGCCGAGCGTGGCTCCGGGGAGCTTGCCCGCCTTGCGTACGGGGATGAAGCCGACGCCCGCGCGGACGGCGGCCGGGGCGCCCAGGATGAAGCCCCGGGCCTCCAGGCCGACGATCTTCGTGGCGCCGTGCCGCAGGGCCAGCTCCGCCAGCGCGTCCGTCAGCGCGGTGAACGCCGCCGGGTCGGCCAGCAGCGGGGTGATGTCCTTGAACATCACGCCCGGCACCGGGTAGTCCGCGACATCGCGTATGCGGCTGAGCAGCAGCGTCGTGACTTCTGCGAGCTCGGTCATCGCCGCTTCCCGCCCCGGCCCCGGCTGCGGCTCCCGGACTGGGCACGCGGGCCGACGACCGCGGGGGTGACGTCCGCCGGCTCGTCGTCGTACGACTCGTCGCCTGTCGGATCCACGTCGCGCTCGGCCTGGGCCCGCTTGGCGAGCACGCGCTTCTTGAGGGCCTTCATCTGCGGCTCGCGCTCCTTGAGGTCGGCGACGAGCGGCGTGGCGATGAAGATCGACGAGTACGCGCCTGCCGCGAGGCCGACGAACAGCGACAGCGAGATGTCGTTGAGCATGCCCGCGCCGAGGACACCGCCACCGATGAACAGCAGGCCTGCGACCGGCAGCAGCGCGACCACCGTGGTGTTGATCGACCGCACCAGGGTGCTGTTGATCGAGCGGTTCGCGACGTCGCTGTAGGTCCACCGGCTCTGCTTGGTGATGTCCTTCGTCTGCTCCTTGAGGCTGTCGAAGACGACGACCGTGTCGTAGAGCGAGTAACCGAGGATCGTCAGCAGACCGATCACCGTACCCGGCGTCACCTCGAAGCCGACGAGGGCGTAGATGCCGATGGTGATGGTGATGTCGTGGATCAGGGCGACGAAGGCGGCGATGGCCATGCGCCACTCGAACGCGATCGCCAGGTAGATCACCACGAGGACCAGGAAGATCCCCAGGCCCTGCCAGGCCTTGTTGGCGATCTGGTCACCCCAGCTGGGGCCGACCAGGTCGGCGTTGATCGCTTCCGAGTCGACCTTGAGGTCCTTGGCGAGGTCGTCCTTGATCTGGTCCGACTTGCCCGTGTCCACACCTGAGATCTGAATGCGCAGGGTGTCGTTGCCGAGCTTCTGGACGATCGCGTCGTGGCCGGAGGCCTCTTCGGCGTACGTCTCGGCCTGGGAGACCGAGACGCTCGTCTTCGGCGTGGTGAAGACGGCACCGCCCTGGAACTCGATGCCCATGTTCATGCCGCGCACCCCCAGGCCGAGGATGGCCGTGATGGTGATCAGGATGGAGACGCCGTACCAGAGCTTGCGGTTACCGACGAAGTCGTAACCGACCTCGCCGCGGTGGAGTCGGGCTCCGAGGTCACCGAGCTTCGACATCTCAGGCCTCCTTCGGGTCGGCGGGGGCGGCGGGACGGCGAGTGCGGCGCAGCGGAGGCCGGGCGCCCAGTCGCTTCGGGTCCAGGCCGGACCAGCTGTGGCCGTTGCCGAAGAACTTGGTGCGGGCCAGCAGCGTCAACAGCGGCTTGGTGAAGAAGAAGACGACGACCACGTCGAGCACGGTCGTCAGACCGAGCGTGAACGCGAAGCCCTGGACCTTGCCGACGGTGACGATGAACAGCACCGCGGCGGCGAGGAACGACACGAAGTCGGAGACCAGGATGGTGCGCCGGGCCCGCGGCCAGGCCCGCTCGACCGCGGGCCGCAGCGAACGGCCCTCGCGGATCTCGTCCCGGACGCGTTCGAAGTACACGATGAACGAGTCCGCTGTGATGCCGATCGCGACGATGGCACCGCAGACGGCCGGCAGGTTCAGCGCGAAGTGGATGGTCGGGCCGAGCAGCGTCATGATCACGTAGGTCAGGATCGCGGAGGCCAGCAGCGAGGCGATGGCGATGAGCGACAGGCCGCGGTAGTAGACGATCAGGTAGATCATGACCAGGGCCAGACCGATCGCACCCGCGATCAGACCGGCCTCCAGCTGCTCACCACCGAGCGCGGGGCTGACCGTGGTGACGCTGGACTCCTTGAAGGTCAGGGGGAGAGCGCCGTACGACAGCATGTTGGAGAGGTTCTGGGCCTCTTCCTGCGTGAAGCTGCCGGAGATCTCGGCCTTGCCGCCGGTGATGGGCCCGTTGACCTCGGGGTGGGAGACCACCTCGTCGTCGAGGACGATCGCGAACTGGTTCTGCGGGGAGGTCTGGCTCGACAGCGTGGTGGTGACGTCGGTGAACTTCTTCTCGCCCTTGGAGTCGAAGTTCATGACGACCTTCCAGCCTGAGCCCTGGGTCGTGTCGAGGATGGCCTCGGCCTTCGTGATCTCCGTGCCGTCGACGCCGACCGGGCCGAGCACGAACTTGCTCCAGCCGCCGTTCTCCTTGCCACAGGCGACGACGGGCTCCGTGCTCTTGCCCTTGCCGGCCTGGGCCTGCTGCTTCGGGTCGGTGCAGTCGAGCTTCGCGTACGCCGCTTGGAGCGCCTGGATCTGTGGGTCGGCGGTCGGGCTGGCGGCCGGCGCGCTCTCGGAGGCCTTGGGGGACTCCGAGGAGGTCGTGGAAGGCGTGGGGTCTGCCTTGAGCGCGTCCGTCACCGCACGCCCCTGCGAGGTGGCGGTGGCCGACGGGCTGGCGGACTCGGAGGAGGCTGCCTTGTCCGTGTCGTCGGAGGTCGTCGGGCTCGGCGAGGCGCTGCCGCTGGAGCTCGGAGGGGCACTCGGGGTGGCCGTCGCGCCCGAGGCCTCCACCTGCAGGACCGGACGGAAGTACAGCTTGGCGGTGGTACCGACCTGGTCCCGGGCTTCCTTGGAGTTCGTGCCCTTGGGAATGTTGACAATGATGTTGTCACGGCCCTGGGTCTGGACCTCTGACTCCGACACACCCAGACCATTGACACGACGGCTCATGATCTCGACCGCTGTGTCCATGTTGGTCTTGTTGATCGCGTTGGGCTGGCCGGGCTCGTTGATCGCCGTCAGCGTGATGCTCGTACCACCGGCCAGGTCGATGCCGAGACGCGGAGTGGTGTGTCCGGAGGCGAACATTCCCCCGGTGAGCGCCACGATGGCGATCAGGATGAGGGCCAGCGCGCGCCCAGGCTTGCCCTGGGCGCTCGCGCTCCGGCCCTTCTTCGGTGCTGCCACCTTCTCGTACTCCCTCTCGGGCCGCCGTGCGCGGGGTCAGCGCGGGACGGCCATGACTGGTGTCGGGGAATCCGGGCGAAAACGGCACGTGCCCAGGGCGCGGGCGGTTCTCGCTCGCACTCCCGGGACGTGACTACTTCGCGTCGGACTCGCCGTCGGTCTTCTTCGGCTCTGCTTCGTCGGCCTTGTGGGCGGCCTTCGCCTCGGCGGTCTCGTCGGCCGCGTCGTCGGACGCGTCCTTCTTGCCGAGGTCGATGGGCTTGTCGTCGGAAGCGGCGGAAGCGTCGTCGGAGGGCTCGTCGGTCTCGGTGAGGGAGGAGGCGTCGTCCGGGACGACGTCGGACTTCAGGTCGTGCTCGATGCCGTGGACGATGCGGTTGTACTCCTCGTCGCTGAGGACGGCACCGATGGAGTTCTTGGCGAACAGCAGCTCGACGCCCGGCCCGGCGTCGAGGAGGACCGTGTCCTCGCTGACCTCCTTGACGGTCGCGTACATGCCCCCGATCGTGCGGACGCCGGAACCGGGCTGCATCTGGTTCCGCATGTCGACGGCCTGCTGCTGCTTCTTCTTGGCCGATCGGGTCATCAGGATCATGGCCCCGATGAGCACGATGAACGGGAGGAGGGTCACGAGACTCACGGGTCGGAACTTCCTTCACACGACCGCGATGGCGAGCGGCCTGATGGTTGGGGGTATGTGTGCTGCCGACAAGGGCGGCATCGGCGGAGTCTAAGCGAGTCCACCGTGATGGAACAACGCACAGCATGTCACCGGGGTTCCTTGCCGGGCGAGTACCGCGCCGTCACGAGACGGTCACGCCCCGAACAGGTCCTGTTGTCCGTTTCCGCCGGTCGTGCCGCGTGGCGGGGTGAGTCCGAGATGGGCCCAAGCGGCGGGCGTCGCCACCCGGCCCCGGGGGGTCCGGGCGAGCAGTCCCTCGCGGACGAGGAAGGGTTCGGCGACCTCCTCGACCGTCTCGCGCTCCTCCCCCACGGCGACGGCGAGCGTCGAGAGGCCGACGGGGCCGCCGCCGAAGAGCTTGAGCAGGGCTTCGAGCACGCCCCGGTCGAGGCGGTCGAGGCCGCGGGCGTCCACCTCGTAGACGGCGAGGGCGGCCGCGGCGATGTCGCGCGTGATGACGCCGTCCGCCTTGACCTGCGCGTAGTCCCGTACGCGGCGCAGCAGACGGTTGGAGATACGGGGTGTGCCGCGTGAGCGGCCCGCGATCTCGGCGGCGCCGGCCGTGTCGATCTCGACGTCGAGGAGGTTCGCCGAGCGGTGGATGACGCGCTCCAGCTCGGCAGGTTCGTAGAACTCCATGTGCGCGGTGAAGCCGAAGCGGTCGCGCAGCGGCGGCGGCAGCAGACCCGCGCGTGTGGTGGCGCCGACCAGGGTGAAGGGCGGTAGTTCGAGGGGGATCGCCGTGGCGCCGGGGCCCTTGCCGACGATCACGTCGACGCGGAAGTCCTCCATCGCCATGTACAGCATCTCCTCGGCGGGCCGGGACATGCGGTGGATCTCGTCGAGGAAGAGGACCTCGCCCTCCTGGAGGGAGGAGAGGATCGCGGCCAGGTCGCCGGCGTGCTGGATGGCGGGGCCGGAGGTGATGCGGATGGGGGCGCCCATCTCGGCCGCGATGATCATCGAGAGCGTGGTCTTGCCGAGGCCCGGGGCGCCGGAGAGCAGGACGTGGTCGGCGGTGGCACCCCGCGCGCGTGCCGCCCGCAGGACCAGGTCGAGCTGCTCGCGGACCTTCTCCTGGCCGATGAACTCGTCCAGGTCCTTGGGGCGCAGGGCTGCCTCGACGGCCTGGTCCTCACCATCGGCGACAGAGCCCACCAGCCGCTCCGCGGCGGGACCGACGAGCCCCTCGGGGGCGGTCTCGTCGGTCGTGTCGTCCCAGTTCATTGCGTGTGCCTCGCGGGTCGCGGTCGGATGGGTGAAGCGTCAGTGCGTGCGTCAGCGTGTTCTGTTGAGCGTCTGGAGCGCGGCCTTCAGCAACTGGCCCACCTGGGGCGTGCCTTCGGTGGCCTCGGCCTGGGGTGCCACGGCCGAGACGGCCTCGTCGGCCTCGCGGGTCGCGTAGCCGAGGCCGATCAGGGCCGCGTGCAGTTGGTCGCGCCAGCCGGTGGTGATCGCGGTACCGATCACGGGTGCGCCGATCGGTTCGCCCAGGCGGTCCTTGAGTTCCAGGAGGAGCTTCTGGGCGCCCTTCTTGCCGATGCCGGGGACGGCGATGAGCGCTTTCTCGTCGCCGGTGGCCACCGCTCGGCGCAGTGCGTCGGGGCTGTGCACGGCGAGCATCGCCTGTGCCAGCCGGGGGCCCACGCCGCTCGCCGTCTGCAGCAGTTCGAAGACCTGGCGTTCGTCGTCGTCCACGAAGCCGTACAAGGTCAGCGAGTCCTCCCGGACGACAAGGGAGGTGGCGAGCTTGGCCGGGCGGCCCATGCGGAGCCCGGACAGGGTGTTGGGCGTGCACTGGACGGCGATGCCGATCCCTCCCACCTCGACCACCGCGGAGTCCGGGGCGAGGGCGGCGACCGGGCCACTGACGAAGGCGATCATGCGGGGCGGCCTTTCGATGCGATCGACGCTCTGTCGGCGATCGGTGCTTTGGTTGCGTGCAGGGCGACGGCCTGCTGGAGCCGGTTCTGGGCGGGGGCCCGCCAGATGTGGCAGATGGCGAGTGCGAGGGCGTCGGCGGCGTCGGCGGGTTTCGGGGGAGCGTCGAGCCGCAGCAGGCGGGTGACCATGGCTCCGACCTGGGCCTTGTCGGCGCGTCCGTTGCCGGTGACGGCGGCCTTGACCTCACTCGGGGTGTGCAGGGCGACGGGGAGGCCGCGCCGGGCGGCGCAGAGCATGGCCACCGCGCTGGCCTGGGCCGTGCCCATCACCGTACGGACGTTGTGCTGACTGAACACGCGCTCCACCGCGACACATTCGGGCTGGTGCTCGTCCAGCCACTGTTCGATGCCCTGCTCGATGGCGACGAGGCGGTCGCCCAGCTCCGCGTCCACGGGCGTACGGACGACTCCTACGCCACGCAGGGTCAACGGTCGCCCCGCGACACCCTCGACCACACCGACGCCGCAGCGGGTCAGCCCGGGATCCACACCGAGTACACGCACCTTGGTCCGTTGCCTCCTCATTCCTGTCCATCCTGCCCGGTCAGGCTATCCGGCGGCACCGACAACGTCCGCAGGCCGGGTCGGGATGCGGCTGAGGCACGGGCGGCAGGACCGTCACCAGGACCACGCAAGCTCCACAGGATATGCAAAGCAAGAGCAAAGGATCTTCACCCGAGCATCCCGATACTCCAGACATGTCGTCAGAAACCGCTGCCGCTGCGGCCTTTATTGATTGCCTCGAACACTTGATCACTTATATGTTCCGGCACGACGCGGACGGCAGACCACCGTCCGCTTTCCAGCGAAGTGATGTTCGCATCAATCGCATCGCACAAGAATCGGGGAATCCATGCGTTCCATAGCGAAGATCGGCGTGACCGCCACCGCCCTGCTGGCGACGGGCCTGGCGCTCGCGACCCCCGCCCAGGCGGCGGCCGACGCCAAGCACACCGGTCGCAGCGGCTGCTTCAACTGGTCGTGGGCCGACGGTGTTTCGACCACCACCGTCTACTACCACAACATCTGCGACAAGAAGGCGACCATCAACATCTGGTGGAAGGACGGCAAGGTCGAGTACATGAAGGCCGACACCGTCGCCGCCGACGGCAAGGGTCACCTCAAGCACACCGGTGACGTGAAGAGCATCGACGGCTGATCGAACGCCGGAACATGACGAATGGCCCGCCGAAGTTCGCTTCGGCGGGCCATTCGTGCGTCGCGGCTGCCGACGATCAGGCGTCGACCTTGGCCATGACGTCGTCGCTCACGTCGAAGTTGGCGAAGACGTTCTGGACGTCGTCGCTGTCCTCCAGGGCGTCGATCAGCTTGAAGATCTTCCGGGCGCCCTCCTCGTCCAGCTCGACCTGCATGGTCGGGACGAAGTTGGCCTCGGCGGAGTCGTAGTCGATGCCGGCCTCCTGGAGGGAGGTGCGGACCGCGACCAGGTCGGTGGCCTCGCTGAGCACCTCGAAGGACTCGCCCAGGTCGTTGACCTCCTCGGCACCCGCGTCGAGCACGACCTCCAGGACGTCGTCCTCGGACAGCTCGCCCTTGGGGACGATCACGACGCCCTTGCGGTGGAAGAGGTACGAGACGGAACCGGGGTCGGCCATCGAGCCGCCGTTGCGGGTCATGGCGACACGGACGTCGGAGGCGGCACGGTTGCGGTTGTCGGTGAGGCACTCGATGAGCACCGCGACACCGTTCGGGCCGTAGCCCTCGTACATGATCGTCTCGTAGTCGGCGCCACCGGCCTCGAGACCGCCGCCGCGCTTGACCGCGGAGTCGATGTTCTTGTTCGGGACCGACTGCTTCTTCGCCTTCTGGATGGCGTCGTACAGAGTCGGGTTGCCCTCGATGTCCACGCCGCCCATGCGCGCCGCGACCTCGATGTTCTTGATCAGCTTCGCGAAGAGCTTGCCGCGCTTGGCGTCGATCACGGCCTTCTTGTGCTTCGTCGTAGCCCATTTAGAGTGGCCGGACATCTGCCTGTCTCCTTCGCGTAACCCATCTCTGCAACGAACCCCAGAGATCCTACAAGGACTCCGCCACCCGGTTCGCGCGCACCATCTCGACGAACAGCGCGTGCAGCCGGTGGTCGCCGGTCAGCTCCGGATGGAACGACGTGGCAAGGGCGTTGCCCTGGCGTACGGCGACGATGTGGCCCTTGTGCTCGGCCAGCACCTCCGTCTCGGCGCCCACGGACTCGACCCAGGGGGCGCGGATGAAGACGCCCTCCACAGGATCGCCCTCGACACCCTTCACGTCGACCGCCGCTTCGAACGACTCGTTCTGACGCCCGAAGGCGTTACGGCGCACGATCATGTCGATACCGCCGATGGTCTCCTGGCCCGAGCGCGGGTCGAGGATCTTGTCGGCGAGCATGATCAGGCCGGCGCAGGTGCCGTACACGGGCATGCCGTCCCGCACGCGCGCGCGGAGGGGTTCCATCACGCCGAAGAGGACGGCGAGCTTGGAGATGGTGGTGGACTCGCCGCCGGGGATGACGAGGCCGTCCACCTCGGCGAGTTCCTCGGGGCGCCGCACCGCCCTGGCCACGGCATCGGCCGCGGCCAGGGCGACGAGGTGCTCCCGTACGTCGCCCTGGAGAGCCAGGACGCCTACGACGGGGGTGTCGCTCATGGGTGCTTACCAGCCCCGGTTCGCGTAGCGCTCGGCCTCGGGGAGGGTGTCGCAGTTGATGCCGACCATGGCTTCGCCCAGGTTGCGGGAGGCGTCCGCGATGATCTTCGGGTCGTCGTAGAAGGTGGTGGCCTTCACGATGGCGGCGGCGCGCTTGGCCGGGTCGCCGGACTTGAAGATGCCGGAGCCGACGAAGACGCCCTCGGCGCCGAGCTGGCGCATCAGCGCGGCGTCGGCGGGGGTGGCCACACCGCCGGCGGAGAACAGGACGACCGGGAGCTTGCCGAGCTCGGCGACCTCCTTGACGATCTCGTACGGGGCGCGGAGCTCCTTGGCGGCGGCGTAGAGCTCGTTGTTGTCGAAGCCGCGCAGCTTGGCGATCTCGTTCTTGATCTGGCGCAGGTGGCGGACGGCCTCGACGACGTTGCCGGTGCCGGCCTCGCCCTTCGAGCGGATCATGGCCGCGCCCTCGGCGATGCGGCGCAGGGCCTCACCGAGGTTGGTGGCGCCGCAGACGAACGGGGTCGTGAAGGCCCACTTGTCGGAGTGGTTGACCTCGTCGGCCGGGGTGAGGACCTCGGACTCGTCGATGTAGTCGACACCGAGGGACTGCAGGACCTGGGCCTCGACGAAGTGGCCTATGCGGGACTTGGCCATGACCGGGATGGAGACGGCCTCGATGATGCCCTCGATCATGTCCGGGTCGGACATCCGGGCCACGCCGCCGTCCTTGCGGATGTCGGCGGGGACCCGCTCCAGGGCCATGACCGCGACGGCGCCCGCGTCCTCGGCGATCTTCGCCTGCTCGGCGTTGACGACGTCCATGATCACACCGCCCTTGAGCTGCTCGGCCATGCCGCGCTTCACGCGGGCGGTGCCGGTCTCGGGGGTCTGGGCGGTGGGGTTGGAGAGCGTGCTCGACACGGGTTTGACCTCGCTCGGGGAAGAGGGTTTCTGCAATCACCGAGGAAACGTGAGGGGAGCAGGCCACTGCAAGGGCCAATGGGGAGGCGGTGGATCGTTTTCGCCCCCGCCTCCACCTTCCCGTCCCCTCCCATCCCAGGGGCTGCCGCCCCTTCCCCCGCCACGCGGGAGAGCTCGGGGTGTTCGTGGGCGGGTGCGGGTGCGGGTGCTCGCGCAGTTCCCCGCGCCCCTGGAAAGCAGGGGGGCTGCGCCCCTTGCTCCGCACGGGCGGCCAGGGGGGCGAGACACCCCCGGGGTCACGTGCCCGCTCGGTCCGCCACGGCGGCCGGCGGCTCGTCGTCCATCTCGAAGGCCAGCGGGAACGGGGCGTGGCCGGCGAGGCGGAACCAGCGGACCGTGCGGTGGCGGCGAAGGGCGCGGGCCGCGCGGACGGCGTCGTTGTGGAAGCGGCGGGCCATGGGGACCCGGCGGACGGCCTGGGCCAGCTCGTTGGCGGCGTCCTCACCTCCGGGGGCCGCGCGTACGACCTCCACCTGCTGCGCGTCCTCGAACACGGCCCGCAGCGCCTGGCTCAGCTCGCTCTCGGCGACCTCGCGTTGTTCCTCCTCGGCCTGCCGGGCCGCGTGCGCCGCCTCGTAGAGGACGATCGAGGCGGCCGGGTCCAGTACCCCGGAGGTGGCCAGTTCCTGGGCGACCGACGCGCGGCGCAGCAGCTGCGCGTCGAGCGCGGCACGGGCGGCGTCGATGCGTGCGTGCAGTCGGTCGAGGCGTCCCGCGGTCCAGCTCAGATAGAGGCCGATCGCGAAGAGGACGACCGCGATCCAGATGAGTGTCGAAGTCACGGGCGGCAAGGCTACCCGTGTCGGCCACGCCGACCCGCAGCGCCCGAACCCGAGCCTCCGGAGGGGAGTTTCCTCCCGAGAGCGGGTCGCGCCCTCGAGAACCCCGGCGGGCACGACGCCACGAGCCGAGGGCGCCGACCGCCACGGCACACAGGGCAACCCGCGGCGGCCACCGCCGGTCTCAGCGAACCGGTCCCTGCGGCCCCGGGTACGGGCCCCAGCCGTCCGTCAACTCCGAGCCGCTGCCCCACCAATCCGGGACCACAGCCCGCCACCCCAAGCCGCCGCCCGACCGCCCAGCGGTCCCGGTCAGGACACCGGTCCGGGGGCACGGCCCGATCGGCGGACACCGGTTCCCTGGCCACGGCCCGCCGATCCCGCAGCACCGCCCCGTGCGGCCCCGTCTCAGTCCCGGGCCAGCCCCAACCGTGCCCGCAGTCCGGCCCGTTCGTCCGCCGCCACCGAAGCCGCGCCCTCCGTGACCGTCTCGTAGACGCCGAGGATGTCGGCGCCGACGGTCGACCAGTCGAAGCGGCGGACGTGGGCGCTGCCGCGCTCGCGGAGTTCGGCGCGGCGGGCCGGGTCGCCGAGCAGGCGTACGGCGGCTGTCGCGAGGGCGTCCGCGTCCTCGTTGGCGAACAACTCGCCCGCGCCGCCCTGGTCGAGGACCTGGGCGAAGGCGTCGAGGTCGGAGGCGAGGACGGGGGCTCCGGCGGACATGGCCTCGACGAGGATGATGCCGAAGCTCTCGCCGCCGGTGTTGGGTGCGACGTAGACGTCGACGCTGCGCAGGAAGCGGGCCTTGTCCTCGTCGCTGACCATCCCGAGGAACTCGACGCGGGAGCGCAGCTCCTGGGGCAGCGTCTCGACCGCCTCCTTCTCGTCCCCGCGCCCGGCGACCAGCAGCCGGGTCCGGGGGCGCTCGGCGAGGATCTTCGGGAGGGCCTTCATCAGCACCGGCAGCCCCTTGCGGGGTTCGTCGATGCGACCGACGAAGCCGAGCGTGTCGCCCTGCCAGTCGGGGTTGGGCTTGGCGCGGGCGAAGAAGTCGACGTCGACGCCGTTCGGGATGACGACCGCGTCGCCGCCCAGGTGTTCGACGAGGGTGCGGCGGGCGTACTCGCTCACCGCGATCCGCGCGCTGATCTTCTCCAGCGCGGGCTGGAGGATCGGGTACGCCGCGATCATCGCCCGGGAGCGCGGGTTGGAGGTGTGGAAGGTGGCGACGATCGGGCCCTGCGCGGCCCAGCAGGCCAGCAGGCCGAGCGACGGTGAGGCCGGCTCATGGATGTGGATCACGTCGAACGTGCCGTCGTGCAGCCAGCGCCGCACCCGCGCCGCCGACAGGAACCCGAAGTTCAGGCGGGCCACCGAGCCGTTGTAGGGCACCGGGACCGCGCGGCCCGCCGAGACGACGTACGGCGGCAGCGGGGTGTCGTCGTCGGCGGGGGCGAGCACCGACACCTCGTGGCCGAGGCGGATGAGGTGGTCGGCCAGGTCGCGGATGTGGAACTGGACTCCCCCGGGCACGTCCCAGGAGTACGGGCAGACGATCCCGATCTTCACGGGCGTCCCTTCTCGGAACCCGGCTTCGTGGCCGTCTCGGAACCCGGCTCCGTGGCCGTCCCGAAACCCGGCTCCGTGGCCGTCTCGGAACCGCTGTCCGAACCCGTCCGGGAAGTCGCGGGGCCGTCGGGACTCTTCGCGGGGTCCAGGTCGGCGAGCCACAAGCGCTGGAGCATGTGCCAGTCCTCCGGGTGGTCGGCGATGCCGGTGGCGAAGGCATCTGCCAGCGCCTGTGTCATGACAGACGTCTTCTCGGCGCGGGTACCTGCCTCGGGTACCTCGATCGGGGGATGCAGACGTCCCCGCATGACGGGCGAGTCGTCGTACCAGAGCGTCACCGGCAGCAGCAGCGCGCCGGTCTGCTGGGCGAGGAGGGCCGGTCCGGCGGGCATGCGGGTCGGCTCGCCGAAGAAGTCGACCTCGACGCCGGACGCGGACAGGTCACGGTCGGCGACCAGGCAGACCAGGCCGCCGTCGCGCAGCCGCCGCGCGAGCGTGCCGAAGGCGGAGCCGCCGCTGTGCGGCAGGACCTCCATGCCGAGGCCCTCGCGGTAGGCGACGAAGCGGTCGTAGAGTGTCTCGGGCTTGAGGCGTTCGGCGACCGTCGTGAACGGGGTCTTGAGCTCGGTGGTGACCCAGGCGCCGGCGAGGTCCCAGTTGGCGAGGTGCGGCAGCGCGAGGACGACGCCCCGGCCCGAGGCGAGACCGTCGGTGAGGTGGTGCAGGTCCTTGGCGGCGAAGCCGGTCCTGATGCGCTCCTCGCTCCAGGACGGGAGGCGGAAGGACTCCATCCAGTAGCGCAGGTAGGACCGCATGCCCGCGCGGGACAGCTCGGCGAGGCGCTCGGGGCCCGCGTCCGGGACCACGCGCGCGTAGTTGGCCTCCAGGCGGCGTACGAGGGGGCCGCGTCTCTTCCAGGTGGCGTCGGCGATCGCCCGGCCGAGGCGCACCGCGACGGGTTCGGGAAGCTTCTTGACCGTGCCCCAGCCGAGGCCGTACAGCCCGTCGGTCAGACGCTCCCGCAGAGCGCTCACGGGGTCGCCTCGCTGTTGCGGGACGTGTCCGGCGTCTCCTGCGCGGTCGCGGCGGCCGCCTCCGCCTCGGCGGACTCGCGGCGGACGGTGACGACACGCTGGATCAGCGTGACGAGGCTGCCGACAGCGACGATCCACAGGGCGATGGGCAGCAGGACGTCGATGCCGGGCACGCCGAACGCGTGCAGGCCCGAGAGGCCGGCCGCGACCAGCGAGATCACCAGGCGTTCGGCGCGCTCCACCAGGCCGTTGACCGCCACCGGCAGCCCGATCGACTCGCCGCGCGCCTTGGTGTACGACACCACCTGGCCGCTCGCCAGGCAGAAGATCGAGACGGCGCACAGGGCGATGTCGTCGCCGTTGCCCGCGTACCAGAGGGCGAAGCCGCCGAAGATCGCGCCGTCGGCGACACGGTCGAGCGTGGAGTCGAGGAAGGCGCCCCAGCGGCTGGAGCGGCCCATCTGGCGGGCCATGTTGCCGTCGACGAGGTCCGAGAACACGAACAGTGTGATGACGATCGTGCCCCAGAAGAACTCGCCCCGGGGGTAGAAGACCAGCGCGCCCGCGATCACTCCGGCGGTGCCGAGGAGCGTGACCGTGTCGGGGCTGACACCCCTGCGGATCAGAAACGCGGCGAACGGTGTGAGGACACGCGTGAAGAATGCACGCGCGTACTTGTTCAGCATGGCCTTCCCGAGGGTCGGTGTCGCCGCGTGGCCCCTGCTGGCCATCCGGCTGGCCCATCGTAGCCACGCGCGCGCGTGTGCGACCGTCGGGCACCAGCCCACCGTGTCCTGTCCTGATCGCACCGGTGTCACCGGGCGATCACGGAACGTCCCCACCGGGGCCCACCTGGGCCGCGAGAGCGATCGCGTCCTTCGTATGGACGCACAGTGACGCGAGTGCAAAGCTCGAAGGCACCGCGGGCGTCATCGGAGCCGCCACCGCACGCGGATCCGTATGTCCGCGCCCACAGTGACCTCACCGTGCACGGGAGGCAGGATCATGGGCGACAAGGCGAACGCACACCCCGGAGCCGCCGGCAGGGCTACGGCGGCCGACCACCCCGCGTCCGTACGGAATGTGGTGCTGGTCGGCCACTCCGGTTCGGGCAAGACGACTCTGGTGGAGGCTCTCGCGCTGACGGCGGGAGCGGTGAACCGGGCGGGCCGTGTGGAGGACGGCGGCACCGTCTCCGACTACGACGAGATCGAACACCGGCAGCAACGCTCGGTGCAGCTCTCGCTCGTCCCCGTCGAATGGGGCGGGTACAAGATCAATCTGTTGGACACCCCCGGATACGCCGACTTCGTCGGGGAACTCAGGGCCGGTCTGCGAGCGGCGGACGCGGCCCTTTTCGTCGTCTCGGCGTCGGACGGCGTCGACGGCTCGACCCGCATGGTGTGGGAGGAGTGCGCGGCGGTCGGCATGCCGCGGGCGATCGTGATCACACACCTGGAGGCCGCCCGGGCGGACTTCGAGGAGATGACCAAGGTCTGTGCGGAGACGTTCGGCGGGGACGACCCCGACGCCGTACTGCCGCTCTACCTCCCGCTGCACGGCCCGCAGGGTCCGGACGGGCACGCGCCCGTGACCGGACTGACCGGGCTGCTGTCGCAGAAGCTCTTCGACTACTCCTCCGGCGAACGCAAGGAGTCCGAGCCGAGCCCCGAGCAACTGCCGGCGATCGAGGAGGCCCGCAACCGGCTCATCGAGGGGATCATCGCCGAGAGCGAGGACGAGACCCTCATGGACCGCTATCTCGGCGGCGAGCGGATCGACGTCACGACCCTCGTCGAGGACCTGGAACGGGCCGTCGCCCGCGGGGTCTTCCACCCCGTGCTGGCCGCGGCCCCCGCGGCCGACGGCGCCAAGCAGGGGCTCGGCACGGTCGAGCTGCTCGAACTGGTCACCGGCGGCTTCCCCACCCCCCTGGAGCGCGCGACCCCCACGGTCACCACCCCCGAAGGCCGCCCCCGCGAGATCAAGGCGACCTGCGACCCGGACGGACCGCTGGTCGCCGAGGTCGTGAAGACCGCCAGCGACCCCTACGTGGGCCGCATCTCGCTGGTACGGGTCTTCTCCGGGACCCTGCACCCCGACGAGACGGTGCATGTCTCCGGGCACGGGCTCGCCGACCGGGGGCACGAGGACCACGACGTCGACGAGCGGATCGGCGCCCTGTCCACACCGTTCGGAAAACAGCAGCGGACGCTCACCCACTGCATCGCGGGCGACCTGGCGTGTGTGGCGAAGCTGAACCGCGCGGAGACCGGGGACACCCTTTCGGCCAAGGACGACCCGCTGCTCATGGAGCCGTGGGAGATGCCGGACCCGCTGCTGCCGCTCGCCATCCAGGCGCACAGCAAGGCCGACGAGGACAAGCTCTCCCAGGGGCTCGCCCGGCTCGTCGCCGAGGACCCGACCATGCGGCTCGAACAGAACCAGGACACCCACCAGGTGGTCCTCTGGTGCCTGGGCGAGGCGCACGCCGACGTGGCGCTGGAGCGGCTGCGCAACCGCTACGGCGTCCAGGTCGACGTCGTACCGCACCGGGTCTCCCTGCGGGAGACGTTCGCCGACAAGTCGGCCGGGCGCGGGCGCCATGTGAAGCAGTCCGGTGGGCACGGGCAGTACGCGATCTGCGAGATCGAGGTGGAGCCGCTGCCCGGCGGCTCGGGCATCGAGTTCGTCGACAAGGTCGTCGGCGGTGCCGTGCCGAGGCAGTTCATCCCGTCCGTCGAGAAGGGTGTGCGGGCACAGGCCGCCAAGGGCATCGCGGCCGGGTATCCGCTCATCGACGTACGGATCACGCTGCGGGACGGCAAGGCGCACTCGGTGGACTCCTCGGACGCCGCGTTCCAGACGGCGGGCGCGCTGGCGCTGCGCGAGGCCGCGGCCGACGCGAAGATCCACCTCCTGGAGCCGGTGGCCGAGGTGTCGGTCCTGGTCGGCGACGCGTACGTGGGCCCCGTGATGAGCGATCTGTCCGGGCGGCGCGGCCGGGTCGTCGGCACGGAGCAGGCGGGCGGCGGACGCACCCTCGTCCGGGCCGAGGTACCGGAGATCGAGATCGACCGCTACGCCGTCGATCTGCGTTCCCTGTCCCACGGCACCGCGCGCTTCGGCCGCCGGTACACGCGCCACGAGCCGATGCCCTCCCACGTGGCCGAGAAGGTCCGCGCACAGACGAAGGAGAACTGACGAAGGGGAGCTGACGAAGGAGAGCTGAAGGGGACCGGCGATTCGGGACCGGCAGAAAGGCCCTGGCGGTCCGTCGGCGGGCGGCTCCGGCCGTCCGCCGCAGACTGCGGGGCGGGACAAGGCCGGTTCACGGCAGGTGGGTTCCGTGAATGTCCGTTCTTCGCACCACACGATGTCCGTGGCTGCCGATACGCTGATCACCTGATCTACAAGTGTGGCTCGATCAGGCCCAGATCGGGTTATGACCTGATCAACAGGTGTGCGGAGCACGGAAGTCGGGAAGAGCCGCAGGAGCGAGTGTGCGGCGATGGGGGCGGCGGCGGTGGCGGACAATTTCGATTTCACTCCCGGGGCACAGGTGCCGCTGATGGGCACCGCGGGCCAGACCGCGGCGACGTACGCCCTGGCGTCGGCGGCCTACCGGGACAACGAGATCGCGGAGATCCTCAAGGCCAACAACGATTGGCACAAGTCCACGGTCAAACCGGGCCGCAAGTGGGCGACCATCTTCCGGCCCAACCTCGGGGAGGCGTTCTCCCTCGCGGTGCGGGACCGGATGGTCGGCGCGGGCCGCAAACCGCTCATCCAGTCCTTCGGCATGGAGCCGCAGGTCGTCGTCGAGCACTGCCTCGCGGCGAACAACATCCGCAGGGAGCGCGACAACTGGCTCTCGGCGGTCATGGTCCTGTGCGGCCTGCTCTTCCTGCCCGGCCTGCTCGTGTGGCTGCTGGTCTTCCAGATCCGCACGACGGTCGCCAAGCGTGACAAGCGGGCCGGCGCACTCGGCACCACGCTGCTGGTCGCCGTGGGCGCCCTCGCCGTGATCTTCCTGCTCAAGATGCCGTTCGACGGCATCTGGGCCTGGTACGCGCGTGCGTGCGTCGTGCTGCCCGTGGTCGGCTGGTTCTGGGCCAAGCAGATCTGCGAGCGCGCCGCCACGGACCTGCGGGACCGCTGGTCCGGCCTGCTGGCCGGCGGTGGCGTCGGCGCCAAGATCCCCGAGGCCGTACCCGGCAGCCCCAACGAGACCAAGGCCGAGCAGCTGCGCAAGGAGCTCGCCCGGCTCAGCGCCGAACAGCGCTCCAACCTCGTCTTCTACGCCGGCCCCAAGGGCATCCTCGGCATGGGCACCCGCTGGGGCGCCTGGCAGCTCGCCGAGGACCTCGTGCCGGCCGACTCCGGCAAGGAGATCCACCCGTTCCGCAGCTGGGACGTCATACGCGCCATCCACGACCAGCTGCGCATGCTGGAGCGCACCCCCCTCAACACCGGTGGTTTCACGGCGCCTTCGATCAAGCACTGGATCGTCAGCCCCATCGGCGAGGGCGCCGGCGCCGTGGCCCGGCCCGACAGCACCGACGTGGACGCCTACCAGTACAAGAACCACGCCATACAGGAGATCTGCAACAAGCAGCACTTCGGCAGCGGCAACCGGCACTACCTGGGCGTCCAGTGGACGCTCTGGGACGGCCAGTTGATCATCACCATGCTGGTCACGGTCACCGTGCTGCACCACACGCTCCGCATCGAGGTGACCGGGCACGCCCTGGGCCCGGTGCACGGACTGTTCACCACCGGCCCGGCGGCCAAGGAGAAGGAAGTCCAGAAGTCGCTGAGGTTCTGGGAGACCCGCAAGGTGAAGCTCCCCCTCGTCGACGCCGACGAGGTCGTACGGCTCGCCGCGCGCGCCCCGCTGACCTGGTACCCGCCACTGCTCAACTGGCTCGGCGGGTCCATGGGCCTGCCCGAGCCGTTCGGTCTGCGGCACGCCTGGGCCGACCAGCCGTGGCGGCACCGCTTCATGGCCGACGACGCGCTGCGCGCCGCCACGCCGGTGCTCCGCGTGGTCCACAACGCCGCCATCAAGGTCCTGAAGGAGAACGGCGTGGACACCGAGAAGTTCGGCTCGCGGGCCGGGTTCCTCAGCGGGGCGGTGCAGGACCCTACGCCGCGGAAGGCCGACCTCTACGACGCGTGAGCGCTGCGCTCGCTTGGGGGACGAGGGGGTGTGGAGCCGGGGTTCGTTGGCGGGTGCGGGTGAGTTGGGGGCTGGTCGCGCAGTTCCCCGCGCCCCTGAAAAGCAGGGGCCGCGGGCCTGGGCCTTCTCACACCCCCGGCCAGGCCTCCGCGAGCATCTTCCTCGTGTCGGCCAGCAGTTGAGGCAGGATCCGTGTGTGGCCCACCACCGGCATGAAGTTGGTGTCGCCGCCCCAGCGGGGCACGATGTGCTGGTGGAGGTGGGCTGCGATACCGGCTCCCGCGACCGTGCCCTGGTTCATGCCGATGTTGAAGCCGTGGGCCCCGGAGGCGGTGCGGAGGGCGGTCATGGACTGCTTGGTCAGCTCGGCCAGCTCGGCGGTCTCCGGCACGGTGAGATCCGTGTAGTCGGCGACGTGCCGGTACGGCACGACCATGAGGTGGCCGCCGTTGTACGGGTAGAGGTTGAGCACCGCGTACACGTGCTCCCCGCGCCTGATCACCAGGCCGTCCTCATCCGATTTCGCCGGAATCGAGCAGAACGGACAGCCGTCGCCGGCCCCGGGGCCGGTCGGCTTGTTCTCGCCCTGGATGTACGCCATCCGATGAGGCGTCCACAGGCGCTGGAACGCGTCCTGCGTCCCCACTCCGATCTGCTGCTCCGGCTCACTCGTCATGCCATGCAGCATATTGCTTCGCCCGTTCACGGCGTGTCGCCGGGTGCCGGGGCGGCACGGGCGGGGCCGGGCCGGGCCGAGGCGATGGACCACGACAGCCGCGCGCTCCGCCGGGAGCGGCGTACCGGGCACGTCCTCGCCGGGGCGTCGGCCCTCTTCCTCGCCTCCCGCACGGTACGGGTACCGGCGCACGGCCTCCCCCCAGGGCCGACTCGACCTCTGTCTCGCGGTGACCCTGCTGACCTGGGCGGTCTTCGGGCTCGGCTATGCGGTGCACCGACGGCTGAGCGGCTCGGCCCGAGGTGCGCCCGCCTCCACCGGCTTGACACCCTCGTGCTCGTACTGCCACTGCTGCGGCCACCGCGCATCGCGCGGATCCACGACGCCGTGCGGCAGCATCACCACGACCGGCCCCGGCTCTCCCCGCACGCGCGCGTGGCCGTCTACGCGGGCCTGTCCGCGCCCCTGCTCGGCTTCACCGGCGCCCTCGCCGTCCAGCAACGGGAACACGCGGCACCCGACGCGACGATCCTGACCTTCGGGGACGCCGTGTGGTGGGCGTACGCCACGCTCGCGACGGTGGGGTGCGGGGACGTCACGCCCGTGACCCCGGTGAGGCGGTTGGTCGCCGTGGGCCTGATGGCCTGCGGTATCGCCTGCTCGGGGCCGTGACGGGGTCGTTCTCGTCGTGGCTGCTGCGGGTGTTCGCGCGGGAGGACGAGCGGAGGCCCCCGGGGAGCTGCTGAACCCCGGGGGCCTCGGAGCACGCAGTCACGTACTCGGGTCTTGCCCCACGCCTCACATCTGGACGCGGTCCTCAGATCTGGACGCGGTCCTCCACGACCTTCGCGATCTTCGCGATGGCCTCCTCGACGGGGATGCCGTTCTCCTGGGAGCCGTCGCGGTAGCGGAAGGAGACGGCGCCGGCCGCCATGTCCTCGTCGCCCGCGATGACCATGAAGGGCACCTTGGCCTTCTGGGCGTTGCGGATCTTCTTCTGCATACGGTCGGAGGAGGCGTCGACGTCGACGCGCAGGCCCTTCTTCTTCGCCTCGGCGGCGAACTTCTGCAGATACTCCACGTGCGCGTCGCCGATCGGGATGCCGACCGCCTGGACGGGCGCCAGCCAGGCCGGGAACGCGCCCGCGTAGTGCTCCAGGAGCACCGCGAAGAAACGCTCGATCGAGCCGAAGAGCGCGCGGTGGATCATGACCGGGCGCTGCTTGGAGCCGTCCGGGCCGGTGTACTCCAGGTCGAAGCGCTCGGGCAGGTTGAAGTCGAGCTGGACCGTGGACATCTGCCAGGTACGGCCGATCGCGTCCTTCGCCTGGACGGAGATCTTCGGACCGTAGAACGCGGCGCCGCCCGGGTCCGGGACCAGCGGGAGGCCCTGCTTCTCGGCGACCTGGCGGAGTGTCTCGGTGGCCTCCTCCCAGGCCTCGTCCGAGCCGACGAACTTCTCCGGGTCCTTGGTGGACAGCTCCAGGTAGAAGTCCGTGAGGCCGTAGTCGCGCAACAGGTTCAGGACGAAGGTGAGCGTCTTGTCGAGTTCGTCGGCCATCTGCTCACGGGTGCAGTAGATGTGCGCGTCGTCCTGGGTGAAGCCGCGGGCACGGGTCAGGCCGTGCACGACGCCGGACTTCTCGTACCGGTACACGGTCCCGAACTCGAAGAGGCGCAGCGGCAGTTCACGGTAGGAGCGGCCGCGCGCGTCGAAGATCAGGTTGTGCATCGGGCAGTTCATGGGCTTGAGGTAGTAGTCCACGCCCTCGTCGAGCTGCATGGGCGGGTACATGCCGTCGGCGTACCAGTCCAGGTGGCCCGAGACCTCGAAGAGCTTCCCCTTCGTGGCATGCGGGGTGTAGACGAACTCGTAGCCCTCCTCCTCGTGGCGACGGCGCGAGTAGTCCTCCATCACCCGGCGGATGATGCCGCCCCTGGGGTGGAAGACGGCGAGGCCCGAGCCGATCTCGTCCGGGATGGAGAACAGGTCGAGTTCGTTGCCCAGCTTGCGGTGGTCGCGCTTCTCTGCCTCGGCGAGGAAGTCGAGGTGCGCCTTCAGCTCCTCCTTGGAGGGCCAGGCGGTGCCGTAGATGCGCTGGAGCATCGGGTTCTTCTCGCTGCCACGCCAGTAAGCGGCGGCGTTGCGCATCAGCTTGAACGCCGGGATGTTGCGGGTGGTGGGCAGGTGGGGACCGCGGCAGAGGTCCTTCCAGCACAGGTCACCGGTCTTGGCGTCCAGGTTGTCGTAGATCGTCAGTTCGCCGGCGCCGACCTCGACGTCCGCGCCGTCGTCGGAGGAGGCCGAGCCCTTGAGGCCGATCAGCTCAAGCTTGTACGGCTCGTTCGCCAGCTCCTCGCGGGCGGCCTCGTCGGTGACGACGCGGCGTGAGAAGCGCTGCCCGCGCTTCTGGATCTCCTGCATCTTCTTCTCGACGGCCTTGAGATCCTCGGGCGTGAACGGCTTCTCGACGTCGAAGTCGTAGTAGAAACCGTCCCGGACCGGCGGGCCGATGCCCAGCTTCGCCTCGGGGAACAGCTCCTGTACGGCCTGGGCCATGACGTGCGCGGTGGAGTGGCGCAGGATGTTGAGGCCGTCCTCGGAGGAGATCTCCACGGCCTCGACGGTCTCGCCGTCCTGTACCTCGTACGCGAGGTCCTTCAGCTCACCGGCCACACGGGCGGCGACGACGGTGCGCTCGCCGGCGAAGAGGTCGGCGGCCGTAGTGCCCGTCGTCACCACGCGCTCGTCCCGCTCGGAATCGCGTTGGATGATCACACGGACGTCGGACACCGGTTTCTCCTACCTGAAGGGGCGGCCCGGTCGGTCTGCTGCTGCCTGGGCCATTGGGAAGGATCGTACCGAGCCCGGGGTGCTCCTCGCGAAACAGATACCTCTAGTCCCCTCCGCAGGCCTCCTCGAAGAAGGCCGTGATCTCCGCGGTCTCCTGGAGCGACTTCATCAGCCGGTCCCGCTCCGCCTCGTCGACCTGCACGGGTGCGATCCCGTCGGCGTCGGTGAGCCGCCGGAACCCGCCCCGGCTCTCCAGCCTCCCGTGCACCCGGACCGGCAGTCCGACGAGATGGGCCTGTCCCGCGATCCGGTACGACTCCTCGTCCAGGGTCATGCGGACGTGCGGGACCTCGGCGCCGGCGATGACCCGCAGCCGTACCGTGCCCTCGCCGCGCGCCGCCGACCGGCGCATCCGCACCACGGCCCCGGTGATCCGCACCGGCATCGACGGCTCCTCGCGCAGATAGCGGGCCCCGGCCTCGCGCAGCACCGGCAGGTCGCCCGGTGAGAACTCGACGGGCTCGGCCGGTGTCGCACCGCCCTCGGGGACCCCGGCGGCGGGCGCCCAGTCGACGGCGACGCGGGCGCCCTCGGTGCCGCGGACGAGGGCGACGAGGGCCTCGGTGAGTTCGTGGCTGACCCCGGCCTCGACGGCGCCGTCGAAGGCGTCCATGCCACCGGTGGCGCGCCGGTAGTCGATGGCCTCGCGGACCGCGTACAGGGCCTGATGGAGGCGTAGGGCGAGGGGGCGGCCGGTGGCCACGGGGACGAAGGCGGTCAGGCGGCGGCCGCCGGGGACGGCGCCGACGAGGACGCCGTCCAGTGAGGCGGCCGCGGGCAGGCGGTGCCGGGCGCCGTAGTACCCGGCACGCGCGCGGGTGGCCAGCGCGGCCGCGAGGAGCATCTGGCGCGCGGCCGAGCGCAGTTGGTCCTCGACGACCCAGGAGGCGGTGCCCAGCGGGCCGGTCGGCACGTCCCGCCACCAGTGGATCTCGTCGCTGGGCACGGCGAGGGCGACCAGCACGTCCCGCGCGGCGGGCGAACCGCTCCGGGACAGGGCCGTGAGGGCTTCGCCGAGCAGGTCGTCGCTGTCGGGGAAGGCCCGGTTCTCCGGCACCAGCAGGCTCATGCCCCGCCCGGCCGGTCCCGGTGGGGTCCAGCGGCCGTACCGTCCGGCGGCCCCACCACGCCGCTGCCAGCCGTGCCGGAGCAGCAGGGTGCCCAGAACGGCGGGGTCGACCTGGGCGGGGTCGGGGGGCCGGGTCCAGGTGGGCTCGACGGGGTGGGGCCGCACGGCACGGACGGGTTCACCGATGGGACGGCGTACGGGCGTCCTCTCGTCGTAGGGACGACCGGCCGGCCCGTCCTCGTCACGGGGACGACTCGTCGGCCTGTCCGCGGCGTAGGGACGTCGGCCGGACGTGTCCTCCCCGTGCGTGCGGCGGCCGGATGCGTCGTCGTAGGGCCGTCGGCCGGGTCCCCCTTCACCATGGGGGCGGCGGCCGGGGCCGTCGTCGTCGATGGGGCCGTGGGTCACGGTCTGCCTCCCGTTCCGACCCGCGTCATGATCTCGCAGAGCGCTCGGTCGTCGAAGATGCGCGAGGTCGGTATGCGCACGGTGGTGCGGCGCCTACCGGTGATCGGGTGTCCGGCGAGGTTGATCCAGTAGCAGCAGTGCCGCAGGTCGAGCCGGTCGTGGCCGGCCCGCAGCCACTGCTCCTGCGATCTGGGGACGATCATCACGACCAGGATCTTGTGCACCGAGACGGGGGTCCGGGCGAGCTTCGCCAGGTGCTCGTTGTCGAGGGTGAAGGAGAAGAACCGGCCCGCCGGGTTCGGTGCGAGCTGGTAGGTGGCCTTGAGCTGCACCTTGATGGTGACCTCGTCGTCGACGGTGTGTCCCGGCGAGCCGTGGCTGACGTGCCAGTCGATGCCGTTGTCCGGAAAGGGCTGGGACAGGGAGCAGCCGGCCGCTGCCGCGACCGCGTGCAGGTAGCCCACCTGCAGGGTCTCCATGCAGGCGGTGGTGGCGAGGGAGCCGCGGAGTGATGCCGCGTGCTCGGGCAGCAGCCCGCCCCGCTCGGGCTGCGCAATGGCCATGACCAACAGCCTTCCCCTACAGGTGTTTCCCCGTGCCGGGCCCCTGAACTGCACGGACCCGTACTTCTGTTGTCTCCTTCCGGCGTACGGCGCAAACAGCCCGGGTATCACCAAACAGGCAGAAGACGGGACGTCAGCTGCCGTGGGTGAACGAGGAGTTGTGTACGCATGACGTGTTGGTACGAGGGGCCCTTGGCGGCGTTCGACACGGAGACCACGGGTGTGGACGTCGAGACCGACCGGATCGTGTCGGCCGCCGTCGTCGTCCAGGACGCGCCCGGCACCCGCCCCCGGGTGACCCGGTGGCTGGTGAACCCGGGCGTGCCGGTGCCCGCCGCGGCGACGGCGGTGCACGGGTTGACGGACGAGCGACTGCAACGCGACGGCCGCTGGCCGGCGCCGGTGATGGAGGAGATAGCCAGGGCGCTGGCCGAGCAGGCGGTGCGCGGCCGTCCGCTGGTGGTCATGAACGCGCCGTTCGATCTGACCCTGCTGGACCGCGAGTTGCGACGGCATCGCGCCTCGTCGCTGGACCACTGGTTCGAGGCGACGCCGTTGCGCGTCCTCGATCCGCGGGTCCTGGACAAACATCTGGACCGCTACCGCAAGGGCCGGCGCACGCTCACGGATCTGTGCGCGCACTACGACGTCGTCCTGGACGGCGCGCACGACGCGGGGGCCGACGCACAGGCGGCGATGGACGTCGTGCGCGCGGTGGGGCGCCGTTTCGCGACCCGGCTCGAACGCCTCTCCCCCGCCGAACTGCACACCCTGCAGGCCGTGTGGCACGCGGCCCAGGCACGTGGTCTGCAGGCCTGGTTCGCCCGCAGCGGCACGGAGGAGGCGGTGGACCCGGCATGGCCCCTGCGTCCGGAGCTACCGGCGGCGGCATGAGAAAAGCCGGTCCGCTACTGCGGACCGGCCTTCACCCGGTGGGCGATACTGGGTTCGAACCAGTGACCTCTTCGGTGTGAACGAAGCGCTCTCCCACTGAGCTAATCGCCCGGGAACGGACTGAACAATACAGGTCCCGGCGGCTCTGGTTCAAACCGCTTGTCCATGAGCCGTGAGGTACGCGAGGAGTCCTCGTCGTCCTGCCCGCATCATCAGCGCGTGGTTGGCGCGGAACACGGGCCGCCCCGGTACGGCGAGCCGTCTGAGCAGGGGCTTGGTGACGTCGACTTCCTGGTCGTAGCGGGCGAGGGTGCCGGCCCCGTCGGCGGTGAGCGTCCAGCGGGCCCAGCCGTCCAGGTCGCCGGTCATCCCGATCTCCAGGATCCCGGCCGCCGTGTCGCGCCGTAGCTCGCGGGCGGTGAAGGCGAGGTCGTACGGCAGGAGCGAGCGGATCCGGACGGTGCCGGTGGTGTCATCGATCCGGATCACCTCGCGGACCTGGGGCCACCAGCGCGGGTAGTCGTCGGCCCGCTGGAGCTTGTCGTACACGGCGGCGGGCGGCGCGGGCAGGCTCCAGAGAGTGCGGAAGCGGTAGTGGCACCAGTCCATGGTCGGATTCTGCCCGCACAGGGGGCCTCCGCGCGGGATCTGAGTACGTCCTGAGTACCCGCACTCATGCCCTACGGCGTGACGCGGACCACACTCCAGGCATGACGCATTTTCCGTCCCCGGCCGAGGAGTTGCGGGTCCTCGACTCCGAGCTGCGGCAACTCGACGCCCGCCGCGGCTTCCTGCTGGCGCGCCGCGCCTGGCTGATGAACGCCCTGTACGCACCCTCGTCCGCGCCCCCGCCCGCAGCGCCGCCCGTACGGCGACCCGAGGCGACGGCGCCCAGCGTCCAGAACGTGCTGCTGATCCTCGGGGGCGTCCTGCTGACCGTCGCGGCGATCGCGTTCACGCTGGTCAGCTGGGGACACATGGGAATCGCGGGCCGGGCCCTGGTCCTCGGCGCGGTGACCGTGGCCGCGCTCGGCACCCCGGTGCCGCTCCTGCGTCGTGGCCTGCGCTCGACCGCCGAGACGGTGTCCGGTCTCGGCCTCGCCCTGACGGTCCTGGACGCGTACGCCCTGCACGAGGTCGCGTTCACCGGGGCGGACGGCACGGGGTACGCGGCTGCCGCGTCGGCGGTGCTGGCGGCGATGTGGGCGGCGTACGGGCTGGGACTCGGCGCGCTGGTGCCCCGGGCCGCGGACACCGACTCGGCGATCACCCGCACCGCCCTCGGTCTGCCGCTCCCCCTCGCCCTCGTCGCCGCTCAACTCCCCTTCCTCCTCTGGTCGTTCGCGATGAACGCGGGCGTGCAGACGGTCACGGCCGTGGTGCTGGTGACAGCGGCGGCCGACACCGCTATCGCGCTCCGGGTGTCCCTCAAGCCGGTACGGATCGTCGCCGTCGTGGGCGCGTCCGGCTGGGGTGCCTGGGGTGTCCTGGCGGCCGGGTGGCTCTCGTGGGCCGCCGCCGGCCCGAGCGCCGCCGCCCGTGCGGCGGCGCTCCTCGCCCTAGCCGCGGCGATCGCCCTGACCACCGCCTGGCTCGCCCCGAAGCCGACCCTGGCCCTCGGCACCGCGGTCGCCGGAGGACTGCTCGCGGTGACGGGCCTCGGCGGCATCGCCCGCGCGGTCCTGCCCGACGTGTGGACGGTCCCGGGCTATCTGCTCTGCGGAATCGCCCTGTTGGCGACCGTGCGGACGTCCGCTCCCGAGCCCGTACGCCGAGGCCTCGCCCACGCCTCCGCCGTCGTCCAGGCCCTCGCCCTGGCCACCGCGCTGCCGGTCGTGGCCATCGCGCTGCTCGGCCCGGTCAGCCGACTGGAGCGCATCTGGTCCGGCGCGCCCGAGGACGCCCGTGCGGCGGTGACGCTCGACGTGCCGTGGCCCCCGAACACGGCGACCGTGCCCCTCATGCTCGCCGTGGTCGCCGGAGTACTGACCTTGACCGCGCGCACCGCCTCGTGGCGAACCCAGGCCCTGGTCGGCGCCTTCGTCCTCGCCTGGGCGACGGCCCTGGTGCTCCCGGCGGTCCTCGAACTGCCGTACACGGCCGGGCTGGTGGCGCACGGCCTCCTGTGCGTGGCCACGCTCGCCTTCGCGGGCCTCGCACGGTCGGCGCAAACCCAGCGGCTCCGGGCACCGCTGCCCCTCACCGGCGCGCTCCTGGCCCTCGTCACGTCCCTGAACCTGGCCCTCCACTCCCTCGCCACCGAACCGGTGACCCTCACCGTCCTCGCCGCCTCGACCGTCCTCTTCGCGGCGGCGGCATGGCGCACGGGCCTCGGCCCCCTCACCGCGCCCGCCTCCCTCGTCCACGCCACCGCCCTGACCTGCGCGATCGGCGCGTCTGCCGGCTGGGAGCCGCAGCACACGGCCCTGCTCGTCCTCGCCGTCCCGGCCGTCGCGGCCCTGGTCGCGGCACGCCTCGGCGCCTCGCCCATGACCATCCCGGTCGAGGCGGCCGGCGCCGCGGCCGGCCTCCTGGCGATCGCCCTCTCCGCCACGCACCCGCCCCTGCTGGCCCTGACCCTCGCGCTCTGCGGAGTCATCGCCGCGGGTACGGCCGTACGACCGGAGCGCAGAGCCGTCGGCTACGCCTCCGCCGCTCTGTTCGTGCTGGCCTCCTGGGTTCGGCTGGCGGTCTGGGAGGTCGGGTCCCCGGAGGCGTACACCCTGCCGGTGACCGTCCCGGCCCTGGTCGTCGGCCATCTGCGCCGGCGCCGGGACCGGACGACCTCGTCCTGGACGGCCTACGGCCCGGGACTCGCCGTCACGCTCGTCCCGAGCCTCGTCGCGGCCTGGGGCGACGAGCACTGGCTCCGCCCCCTGCTGCTGGGCTCCGCCGCCCTGGCCGTCACCCTGCTGGGCGCCCGCCACCGCCTCCAGGCCCCCCTGCTCCTCGGCGGCGCCGCACTCGCCCTGGTCACCCTGCACGAACTCGCGCCGTACATCGCCCAGGTCGTCGACGCCCTCCCCCGTTGGGTGCCTCCCGCACTCGCGGGCCTGGTACTGCTCGCCCTGGGCGCCACGTACGAGCAGCGGTTGCGTGACGCACGGCGTATGCGGGACATGCTCGGAAAGCTCGGCTGAGGCACCTCTCAGGGGCGCGGGGAACTGCGCGACCCGCCACAACGGACCCGCAGTTCCCCACCACGCCAAGCGTCCCCAGCCCCCGGCGCCCCGAGCGGAGCGTCACGGCATCTTGTCGCCCACCAACGCCAGGTTCTGGATCGCCGCCAACCCGTACAGCGCCGTCGCGTTGGTCGACACCCATGCCGCCTCGCTGCCCGGCACGAGCGCCGTCGGCCCCTCGATCTTCTTCGTGGACCAGTCGGTCGACTCCTTGTAGTCCCAGGTGTCGACGCTGTTGTAGAACTGCCGCCACGCCCGGGCCGCCAGCTTGTCGTCGCCCAACTGGACCGCCGCGTACGCGTCCTGCCGCGAATGGCCCTGGAAGAGCAGCAGGGAACCGAAGTTGGAACCGTAGCGGGCGGCCTGCTCCGCCTTCGTCGCGTTGAAGTAGCGGCAGTAGTCGAGCCACGCCTCCTTGAACTTGGGCATCTCGACCTGGTCGAGGAGTTCGGCGTTCAGCTCGACCAGGCCGAACATCGCCGACAGGTGCGAGACGCCGACCCTGGGCTCGGTGGCGACGGCGAACTTGCCGGTGTCCAGGTCGTACAGCGCGTTGCCCTGGACGAAGCCGTTGGGCTGGGCCGCGATCGTCTCCATCGTCGACAGCACGCGCGCCTTGGCCTTCTCCCACTTCGGGCCGCGCCGCTCCCACTCGGTCAGCCAGGCCGACACGAGCCCCGACCAGTCCGTGCCGAAGCCGATCGACAGAGCGTGCCGGTCGGGCGTGTACGGCTCGGTGCGGATCTTGCGGATGGGGTCGAGGACGAGGAACGTCTCGTCGGAGTCGACGTTGGCGTGCATGAGGTCGCCGACGCGTTCGTCGGCGGTGAGGAAGTAGTAGTAGCGGCGGTAGGTGGTGTTGGCGATCCGCTGCTGCTTGGCGCTGTCGGCGTAGTGCTGGACGCCGTGGCGGGTGCCGAGACCGGCCCATTTGCCCAGGTGGTAGACGTCGACCTCGCCGGTGTGGCGGGTCATGGCCTCGGCGAAACGGAAGATGTCCGCACGTCCGGAACGCATGTACGCGAACCAGAGCCACAGGTCCGGGGAGAGTTCGGAGTTGTCCCAGGCGTAGCCGCCGACGTCGTAGCACCACTGGTGGCGGCTGGGGTCGTAGCTGTGCATGATGTCGCCGTAGTCCCAGAAGCCGTACCAACGGCGCATCTCCACCTGGTCCTTGTAATAGGTGAAGAGGAAGTCGAGGTGGTCCTCGATCTTCGCCTTGGCGGCGGTGGAGCGGTCCGGCTCGGAGAACAGCTTGCCGAAGACGCCCGCCTTGATGAGCTGCTTGGGCGGGGCGGCGAGCTGCGGGGGTGTGCGGACGGCCTCGACCTGCTTGGCCATGTCCTCGGCGCTCGGGGTGGACTCGTGGGCCCAGAAGAGGAGTTCGCTGGTGCGGGCGATGCCGTAGGGGGTGCCGAACTCGGGCTCGTAGTCCTCGTACGTGATGTTGAGGCCTTCGAGCTGCTCGGGGTAGGTGTCCTGGCCCATGCCGTCGTGGTAGAAGCGCAGGTCCATGGGCTGCGCCTCGGGCGACCAGAGCCAGAGGGTGACCTCGGCGGTGTCGGTGTGCGCGTCGCGGATGTCGAGCTGCGCGGGGAACTTCTCCCAGAAGTCCCGCAGCCCGAAGGCGAAACCGCCGGACGCGCCGCCGACGTACCCGAAGCCGCTCGCCCGCCGGCCACCGCCGGCCGGGATCCAGCCGTGGCCCTTCTTGGTGCGCTTGCGGACACCGAAGCCATCGGCGGACAGCTGCGAGAGCGTGTAGTCGCCCCACTCGGGGATGTACTGCAGCCGGGTCGTCACCCGTTGGTCCCAGGTGGACGGGTCCGGCAGCTTCTTCCCCTCGAACTGGGCCGTGCGGACCGCCGTACCCGGGTCGCGCCGCAGACCCGTGACGCCCTTGACCGCCTCGCGCAGCAGGCCCGTGCCCTCACCGCCGATGCGGATGTGCCGGTCGTACGCGGCGTCGCGCATCGGGACCTTGAAGCGGACGCCGATGCCGCGGATGAAGTCGCCGCTGGCCTTTCCGGGCTCCTGGGTGCCGTCGAAGGTGATCGTGTGCACCATGCGGAACGACTCGGCGCCCGCGTAGAAGTAGAGGCGGATCGAGAAGGGCAGCCAGCTGCGGCTTCCCTTGCGGTGCTTGCCGTCGATGCGGACGACGGCACGGACCGGGCCCTCCTGCTCGGCCTCGACCTCGTCGATGACGCTCTCGAAGCGCTCGTACTTCTCGGTGCCCTGGTCGCCGTCCTCGATCTCGGGCTGGCGCAGCAGGACCAGACGGCCGGTGTTGGCGATCTCGGTGGAGCCGCGCAGCACGGACTTCACGAGCGTGGAGCCGCTCTTGCCGATCCTGGCGGTGATGACACCGGTCGACACGTCGATGGTGCCGCCGCTCTTGTCGACGGTGACCTTCTTCTGGGGCGCGGCCGGCGTGCCCGCGGCGAGGGTGAGCTTGCCGGAACCGGCGCCCGCCCCCACCGCGTGTGCCGTCCACTTCACGGAGCCGTCGGGCCAGTAGCCGATCGGCCAGGACTGCACCGCCACGGCCTTGCCGTCCGCGTCCGTCAAGGAAAACGACTGTTCTTTTTCGTACGCGCCCTTCGGCCACGGCACACCCACCGTCGAACCGGGAGCGGCGCCGAGTCCGCCGTCCTCCAGCCAGTCCAGGGTCACCGGGTCCGCCTCCGCGGCCTCGGCTCTGGGCGCGGCCTGCGCGCTCGTACTCCCTAGAGCCCAGCTGAACTGCGCGGCGGCTCCTGCGACGGCGGCCGCCTTGAGAAGGGACCTGCGGTCGATGGGGGACATGGCCTTTCCTTTCCGAACGGGAAGTCTTGCGTGCGGGTAGTCAGGGGCATGACAGAGAGAGGTGCGGCACCTCCGAGGGCACCGACCTGGGTGCGAGGCTCCGCCGCTTCGGTCAGCGGCGGCGCCGGTACCGCTCCTCGACGGCGACTGCCGCTGCCGCGACGGCCCCGAGAACCGGGATCGCCAGAGGCGCGACGAACCAGGCGGAGCAGGCCACCACGCCCAGTCCGCCGACCAGCAGAAAGGATCCGGCGGGGTCGAGCACCGTCCGCCGCCCGGCCGCGCCGAGCAGGGCCCGCCAGGTGGCACCGGGCCGCCAGACCGCCGCCGCGCGCAGTCCGGCGACGGCGGCGCCGATCAGCGCGAGGATCCCGATCGCACCGACCAGCGGCCCGCCCGGGATCCCGGCGCGTACGGCCTGGACGTCCACCCACACCGCCGCGAGCGCCACCCACCCGGCGAGCCCGACGAGCCAACCTCCGCGCACCGCCGTCCGGAAGTCGGCCACGAACTCCCGCCAGCCGCCGCCCTCATGAGCCGTCCGACGCCTCAGGTGGCGGGAGCCGGCGGCGAACGCCGCGGGGTACGTCACCAGCGGCAGCGCGGCCAGCGCGATCCACACTCCGGTGAGCAGACACTCGGCGAACAGCGCGAACCGTTCGGCGAGCACGGACTCCTCGCGGGGTGCGGCGGCCTTCGCACGGGCACGGGCCTGGGCCATGGTCAGCTCACCTCAGCCCTTCAGGCCCGAGGTGGCCATGCCGTCGATCAGATACCGCTGGAAGGCGAGGAAGAAGGCGAGCACCGGCAGCAGGGCCACCAGCGACATCGCGATCATGCCGCCGTAGTTGGCCACGGCGTCCTGGTCCACGAACATCTTCAGACCGAGCGAGACCGTGTACTTGTCGGGCGTATTCACATAGATCAGCGGGCCCATGAAGTCGTTCCAGGCGTTGATGAAGGTGAAGATCGCGCTGGTGATGAGCGCGGGCCGACACAGCGGCAGCACGATCGACCAGTAGATCCGGAAGTGGCCGCAGCCGTCGAGCCGGGCCGCCTCGTCGAGTTCCTTGGGCAGGTTCCGCATGAACTGCACCATCAGGAAGACGAAGAACGCCTCCGTGGCCAGGTATTTCGGGAGCAGGAGTGGGGTGTAGGTGTCGATCGCGCCCATGTTGCGGAACAGCACGTACTGCGGGATCAGCAGCACGTGGTAGGGCAACAGGAGGGTGCCGATCATCAGCGTGAAGAGCAGATTGCGGCCCGCGAACTTGATCTTCGAGAAGGCGTACGCGGTCAGCGAGCAGGACACCAGGATCCCGACCACCGAACCCACGGCGAGGGTGAGCGAGTTGAAGAAGAACGTGGAGATCGGGATGTCGGCGATGCCGTCGGTGAGCCGTGTGTAGTTGGAGATGATCGGATCGCTCGGCAACAGGTCCAGGCTGCCGACGATGTCATCGCTGTTCTTGAACGAACCCCCCACGACCCAGATCACCGGATAGAGGATCACCGCGAGGATCAGCAGGGATCCGATGTGCCAGGCGAGGGAGCCGGGCAGCTTGCGCCGGAGGGCGCCCCCCTTCGTGGACGGGGCCGGGGCTGGGGTGATCTCGGTGGCCTGTGCGCTCATCAGGCACCCTCCTCGTAGTGCACCCAGCGCTTCTGGGACCAGAACAGCACCGCCGTCACCAGGGCGACCGCGACCAGCAGCACCCAGGCCATGGCGGAGGCCAGGCCCATGCGGCTGTTCTCGAAGCCCTGGACGTACAGATAACAGGTATAGACCATCGAGCCGTCGGCCGGACCGCAGGCGCTGCCTCCGGCACCGCCGCCGACGATGTACGCCGAGCTGAAGATCTGGAACGAGTGGATCGTCTCCAGCAGGACGTTGAAGAAGAGGACCGGGGAGATCATCGGCAGGGTGATGTTCCAGAACCGCCGGAACGTACCCGCCCCGTCGACCTCGGCTGCCTCGTACAGCTCACGCGGCACCTGCTTGAGACCGGCGAGGAAGATGACCATGGGGGCACCGAACTGCCAGACGGTGAGCGCCACCAGGCTGTAGATGATCAGGTCCGGGTCACCGGTCCAGCCGCCGACGTCGATCCCGAAAAGCTTCTGCGTACGGTCGACGATGGCGTCGTCCGAGAAGATCGCCTTCCACACGATCGCGATGGAGACGCTCGCCCCGATCAGCGACGGGGCGTAGAAGGCGGCACGGTAGAAGGCCTGTCCGCGCCGCTTCTGGGCCAGCAGTAGCGCCACACCGAGGGCGGCGATCAATTTGATCGGCGTACCGACGACGACGTACCAGAGGGTCACCCGCACCGAGTTCTGCCAGCGCGGATCGGCGAACATCTCGGAGAAGTTGTCGAGGCCGATCCACTTGGGGGCGTCGAACAGGTTGTAGTCGGTGAAGGCGAAGTAGAGCGAGGCGACCATAGGGCCCGCTGTCAGCAGCAGGAACCCGGCGATCCACGGGGACATGAAGAGATAGCCGGCCAGGGTCTCCCGGCGGCCCCGCCGCTTGAGTGCGGCGGGGCGAGGAGACTTGGCCGGACGGTGCCGCGGCTCGGAGTCCTTGGTCAGGTCCTCCATCGCAGGGGCGTGTGTCACGGCGGTTCCCATCAGCTACCGAGAGCCGTCTTCGACTCGGTGAAGAACTGCTTGACGGCGTCGTCCACCGACCGCTTGCCCAGAGCGAGTTCATCGGCGATGCGCATGAACCCGGCCTCGCAGATGTCCGCCCCGTTCGGATGCGGGGTGATGGGCTCCAGGACACCGGCGTCGACGAGGGACTGCTCGTACTCGGCGATGGCCTTGTTCACCGGGTCGGTCGGCTTGAACGCGTCGTACTGGGCCTGTGTCGCGGGCACACCGCGGTCGTAGCCCATGATCTTGGCGACCTCGGGCTCGTGCACCATGAAGTCGATGAACTGCGCGACTTCCTTGGGGTGCTGGGTGCGCTTGGACGCGCTGAGCATGAGGGAGCCGAGGTACTGGCCGGTCTTCTTGCCGTCGGTGGTCGGGATGGGAGCCAGACCGTACTCGCTCTTGCCCTCGGAGGTGTAGCGGACGGTGAAGTTGTCCCAGGTGAACTCACCGGCGGCGAGTTCCGCGGCGACCGCCGACTTGGGCTTGGTCTGGGCGACCTTCTTGGGGTCGGCGTAGATGCCCTCCTTGATGCCCTTCTCGGCCTTCGTCCACCACTCCTTCAGGTCCGCCTCGGTGAAGCCGAGACCGGTCTCGGTGAAGAACGCCTTGCCGTTCTGGCGCAGGTAGAGGTCGTACAGGTACATGACCCCGTACATGCCGCTGTCGCCGGCGCGCCCCGCCTTGTCCCGGATCTTCTTCATCGCCGCGTCGAAGTCGTCCCAGGTCCAGCCCTGCTCCGGCTTCACACCGGACTTGGTGTACACGGGCTTGTCGATCACCAGCGCCATCGAGTTGGAACCGACCGGAACCCCGAGCAGCCTTCCGTCGACCTCGCCGAACTTCTCCAGGCCCGCCCGGAAGCCGTCCAGGGAGAGGTTGCCCGCCTCGACCTGTGCGTTGAGATCGAGCAGCACATTCTTCGCATCATATTTCCGCAGGAAGCCAATGGCATTCTGGAAGACATCCGGCGGATTGCCGCCGGAGGCCTGGGTGTTGAACTTCTTCCAGAAATCGGGATACACCTGGAAGTCCGTCTTCACCTTGATCTTCGGGTACTTCTTCTCGAAAAGCGCGATGGTTTTCTTGATGCGCTCCGCCCGGTCCTCCGCACCCCACCACGCGTAACGGATCGTCACCGTCCCGTCCCCCGACCCGCTGCCACCGCCGCAGGCCGTGGCCGTCGCCCCCAGACCCGCGACGGCCAGTGAGGCTCCGGCCGCCTTGAGGATCGTCCGCCTCTCCACGTTCTTGCCCTGCTGCATGGTTGAGCCTCCCCGCGACACCGCGTCCGCCTCATGAATCGTTTCAAGTAAGCGCTTGCTGGCACAAGCTACGGAGCCCCGCAGGAGACGTCAATGATTCGGACAGGATTTACTCGAACGCCGAGAGACAGCCGGGCAGGCCGCGAGGGCCCTGTCGTGACGGCCGGTCAAGTAAACGCCCAGGTAGGAGAGTTGCCGTCGACGGAACGGCCGCGACCACGACCTTGAGACGCATTCGGGGCGGGGCTGAAAGCGCCACGCGGCGGACAGGACCCCGCCACGCGCCGCGATCAGGTGGCGGACGGCGCCAACCGTGCGGGTGAGGTGCGCGCTCCGACCTGGCGCTCGCCCACCTTCGCGCCGACCTCACGCGAGGCGGGGACGGCGGTGCGGGAGGACGCCGGGACGAACACGGCACCCTCGCCACTGTCGAAGCGTGGAGAACTCCATGATCCATCGGAGGCCCGTGCCCGTCCGGTTCCAGGAGAACGCCACCAGCGACCGACTCAAGATCAGGCGATCCGGCCGGAGCCCCATAGGGCACTGCCCTTTGGGGCACTATCGCGCCTGATCAGACCTCTGAAACGATCCGGCTCGGGCTCGACTCGACGAGCTCCGCATCGCTTCGATTCCCGAATGGGGCGAAAGGAACCTCATGCGTAGGACATTAGGCCTGACCCTGGCCACCGTCGCCGCCGTCGGCAGCCTTGCCGTCACCACTCCCGCGTCCGCCGCGCCCGTCGCGCCGGTCACCGCCGTGACGGCGCAGGTCGCGCCCGCCGCTCCCGCCACCGACGCCTCGGCGGCGGGTTCGCGTCTGCTCTACAAGTACAACTTCCAGATCGTGAAGCGAAAGACGAAGGCCGGCGCCGAGAAGAAGGCGTTCAACGCCCTGAAGAACTGCTTCGGCGGCTGCACCTTCCCCGTCAAGGGCGCCGCGAAGAAGCTTCCCACACGCGACGGCACGACCATGAACCTGACGGCGTGCTTCGCGGATCCCTTCGGCTGCAAGAAGGCCCCGGTGAAGGTCTACCGCGGCGGCGTCAAGTACGGCTGGCACTTCATCGCGAAGAAGGGCCACTTCGACGGCACGGGCTCCCGGATCTACTTCACCATCTACCGGAAGCACGGGTACCTCTACCTCGGTGTCCGCGCCTACGTCACCAAGCCGACCATTCCGGACGGGCTGAACAAGAACACTGCCAACAGGACGTGGGGGACGTTCGCCGCCAACATCGGCCACAAGATGGGCAGTAGCTGAGCGGCCTTGCCTGATGTGTGCCCATGCACCCGGGCACGCTCCTGATGAACTTCGTAGCCGGGTCCTGCAGTAAGCAGTCCCATCAGTTCGAGCAGTTCGAGCAGTGAATGCCAGCGCGACATGAGCAGGCGGCAGACGGCCGGGTTCAAGCGGGGGGTGCACCCGGAAAGCGACCCACCATGACGAAAACGACCCGGCCCACGGTTTCCGTGGGCCGGGTCATCATCGGGTGGTGGGCGATACTGGGTTCGAACCAGTGACCTCTTCGGTGTGAACGAAGCGCTCTCCCACTGAGCTAATCGCCCGGATGCAGAAAGAACATTACCCCATGTCAGAGGGTGCCTCCGACCACACCCCGGATACCCCGTGCGACCCGGCGGGATTCACTGGTCCTTGATGTTCCAGGGCATCTCGAAGCCGAACTTCCAGACGTAGAAACCGACGAGGGCGGCCACGATCACCAGGCCGATCGTCGTCAGAATGATGTTGCGACGCCGGACTCTGGGGTCGAGCGCGCGCTGCGTGGCCTCGGTGACCTTCCGCTTGGTCCAGCGCAACACCAACTGGGCCCAGACGAATTCCGTCGCCCAGATCGCCATACCGCCGAAGATCACCACCCAGCCGGGGCCGGGCAGCGGCAGCATGATCACGCCCGCCACGACCACCGCGAGCCCGACGATGAAGATGACCACCTGCCAGCTCAGGTGCAGCATCCGCCGCGCCTTGACGAACTCCGGCGCACGAGATCCGAGCGGCGCTTCGTCCTTGGCCACATCGGCCTCACTGTTCGCTACGTTCGTGTCACTCTTCGTTCCGTCGGCCGCCGCGGCGGCCTCCTCCGTCCCGTCACTCCCCGTGTCCATACAGCCAAACCCTACCGGAGAGAAACCGGTCACCGGAATGGCCGTATCCACAGAAGACGGTCTCGGCCGGATGAGCTACTAAAAGCGACGCAAAACTCCCAGAGGGGTTTACAACGGCACCGTAGGTGGCATGTCGATTTCGCCGACGTGCGAATCCCCGAGCGCACACTGAGCGAAAGGCCTTGGCGCTTATGAACACCACGGTCAGCTGCGAGCTGCACCTGCGCCTCGTTGTGTCGAGCGAGTCCTCACTGCCTGTTCCCGCGGGACTGCGGTATGACACGGCCGATCCCTACGCCGTGCACGCCACCTTCCACACCGGAGCAGAGGAAACGGTCGAATGGGTGTTCGCCCGCGACCTCCTCGCCGAGGGCCTGCACCGGCCCACCGGCACCGGCGACGTCCGTGTCTGGCCGTCGCGCAGCCATGGCCAGGGCGTCGTGTGCATCGCCCTGAGCTCCCCGGAGGGCGAAGCCCTCCTCGAAGCCCCGGCGCGGGCCCTGGAGTCCTTCCTGAAGCGCACAGACGCCGCCGTGCCACCTGGCACGGAACACCGGCACTTCGACCTCGATCAGGAGCTCTCGCACATCCTGGCGGAGAGCTAGGGGGCGAGGGCCCACAGAGCCGCCCGGCGCCGTCCACTCGGGGAGACGGCTCGGGCCTAGACAACCGAATACGGCTTCAGGCCGACCCACCGACGCCGTCGTCGCGGACCTCCGCGCGGCGGCGTCGCCGTGCCGTGACCGAGCGGAACGGGACCGGGGCACCAATCGGCCCCCTGGGCCGTTCCGCTCGTACCAGAGGTGTGCGCCGAGCCGGTCCACACCGGCCCACCGCCTCGCCGAGCCATTACCATCGGCCAGCATCGGCGGGCGCCCGCCCGACCCTCGCAGGCCAGGGAGCGAATACGTGCTGATCACCCACGACACCCGGTGTTCCCTCGACGCCGTGGTGGATCTGGTGAACACCGTGCCGGAGAACGACACGGCGACGGACGGGCTCGCGGATGTCGCGGCGCTCGCCGACTTCGTACGAAACCACGAGGTCAGCGATGTCGGCGTGCTGTCGGAGTTCGACCTCGCGGCCGTACGCAAGGTCCGCGGCCGGTTCGCGGAGGTCTTCGCGGCCCCCGAGGCGGCCGATGCCGCCGCGGTCATCAACGATCTGATCGCCGCGGCGGGCACCACGCCCCGGCTCACCGATCACGACGGCTACGACTGGCATGTCCACTACTTCGCGCCCGGCGCGTCCCTCGCCGACCATCTCGCGGCCGACTGCGGCATGGCGCTCGCCTTCTTCGTCGTCGCCGGGGAGCAGGAGCGGCTGCGCCGCTGCGAAGCGCCGGACTGCCGGCGTGCCTTCGTCGACCTCTCCCGCAACCGCTCGCGCCGCTACTGCGACAGCCGCACCTGCGGAAACCGCCTGCATGTCGCCGCTTACCGGGCACGCCGCAAGGAGGCGGCGGGCTGAGGCGACGGGCCGGGGGCGGGTCGGCCTCGGCGGCGAGGGTGTGGACCGGGACTGACGGAGCCCTCGACGGGTGACGTCAGGGGCTCCGTTTACGGCTCAGAGCATCAGCAGGTCGTGCAGTGACGCCATGAGCAGCAGGCAGCCGATCACCGCTAGGAAGATCATCAGCGGTGGCTGGGAGAGCGCGAAGAGACAACCTCGCCGCTCCTGGGGTGGGGCGGTGGTGTCGCTCTGTGTTGTGTCCAGCATCTCGCCGCGATGATGACGCAGCGGAGACCCTCCGCGCGATCAACCCACCAGGAATGACGGAGAGTTCGCCAATATCCACACCCTACGGAGCGAACGTGATCACTTCGGTGCCGCCGCCCGACCTTCTGTGTCGTTTCAGTCCGCGGCGCTCCCGGCGGCCCTCGGCCGTGCTCCTGGAGGTCAGATGCCGTGCTTCTTCAGGATCGCCTCGATGTCGCTGAAGTCGTCCGCCCCGGACGTTCCCGAACGGCCGGCCCGGGGTGCCGCCGCCGGGCGGGCAGCCGGCCGGGATCCCTGGCCCAGCGAGGGCGCCGAGGCCGCCGGGGCTATCGCCCCGGTGCGGGACGCCTTGGCCTCCTTGCGTTCCTTGCCGGGGGCCGCGCGGCGTCGCTCGACGACGCGAGTGGTCATGAACAGGAACCAGGCGGCGCCGAGCACGCCGAAGCCTGCCCACGCGGTCGGACTGAACGCGCTGTCCGCCACCCACTCGACGACCCCGGTCATCACCAGACCGAGAGGCACGAGGGAATAGGCGGCGATACGGGTCGCCCGCAGGAAACGCTTCCGATACGCCGTGATCGCGGCGATGCCCAGGCCTGCCACGGAGACGGCGGCGCAGACTGTCTCGGCAATCATCCGATCCTCCAGGCGGTGCTCGGGCGGGCGGTCTCGCTCCGTCCCTTCCATCCTGCACCGCCATGCGTCCGATATGCCATGCTCCGGGGAGACCTCAGGGACATCTCCGGGTCGTCTCGGGGTCGGTCCCCCTCCCGGGAAGCTGGAAGACTGATCACCATGAGCGACTTCTCCCCCGCACCGTCCGCCGTCGTCCTGGACGTCTGGTGCGAACTCCAGTGCCCCGACTGCCGCGGCGCCCTCGACGACATCCGCACACTGCGGGCCCGTTACGGCGACCGGCTCGACGTACGGCTGCGGCACTTCCCGCTGGAGAAGCACAAGCACGCCTTCGCCGCCGCGCAGGCCGCCGAGGAGGCCGCCGAGCAGGGGCAGGCGTGGCCGTACGTGGAGGCCGTGCTCGGCCGGGTCGAGGAGCTGGACCGGACCGGAGAGCCGTTCCTGGTCGAGGCCGCCAGTGAACTCGGTCTGGACGCCGAGGAGTTCGACACCGCGCTGATCGACGGCCGGCACATCCTGATCGTCGACGCCGACCAGGCCGAGGGCAAGGCCATCGGCGTGACCGGCACCCCCACCTACGTCATCGGCGGCGAGCGCCTCGACGGCGGCAAGAGCCAGGCGGGGCTGCGCGAGCGGATCGAGGAGATCGCCGACCGACTGCTGGCCGAAGGCACCTGATGGTTGGGGCACCCGACGGCCGGGGCAGCCGACGACCGGGGTGACGCACCGCGAGCGCCGCGGGCGCCTGTCGGCGGCCGTCAGAGCAGTGGCTTGGACAGGTGGTAGGTCGTCGTCTCGTAGCCGAGCGACTCGTAGAGGCATTCGGCCCGGACGTTTCCCGCGAAGACGTTGAGCGCGATCGCGGTCTTCCCGGCCACCGTCGCCTGGGCCTCCGCCAGCAGCATGAGCGTCCGGCCGTGCCCCCTGCCCCGATGTCCGGCGTCCGCCTCCACGTCGTACACGAAGGCGGTGTCGTCACGCAGCCACAACCACAGCGTGCCGACTCTCGTGCCCTCGTGTTCCAGCACGCTGCACAGGTTGTCCTCGGTGGCCACTCCCTGCGGCAGGCACCGCACGTAGTCGTCGGCGGCCCTCGCGTACGCCTCCGCCTCGGGCACGCCACGGGTGATCAGGTCCTGTGCGTAGCCCTCCAGCCCGGCTTCCTTCCACGGCCCGTACTCGGCCTCTGTCATGGGCCGGCCCCGGCTGCCGACGGGCAGTTCGGGCGGGGTGGCGTCGAGGGGCTTGCGCATGCTCCGGTTGCGCAGGACGTAGCCGAGCGCCTGCGTCAGCCGCAGTGCGGGCTCGGCGGCGGCCGGGACGGCGGCCTCGATCCGCCGGCAGCCCCACCCACGGGCCACCTCCTCGGCGGCGAGTGCGGCCACCGTGGCCCGGCCGCGCCGCCGGTCGGGTTCGTCGATCCGCAGATCCAGGATCCGGGCGGCCGAGGTCCCTGGATCGGGGCGCGTACCGAGGTGTATCTCGCCGACGGGACGGCTGTTCACGCACACCTGGTAGCGGCGCGAACGCGAACCGTCGGCGGCGTGCTGAAGCGGCTCGAGGGGCCGCAGGGTGGTGGTCATCACGGGTGTTCTACCCGCTCCGGACCGCCGGGTCAGCTCAATATCCGAGGCTTTTACGGATCAAGGTCGTCACCGGACCGCTCGTCGAAGACCCGCATCGCCTTGGCTGTCACCGGGCCCGGGGTGGCGGACAGTTCGCGGTCGTCGACGCGGTGTACGGACTGCACGTCGCGCAGGCTCGACGTCAGGAAGACCTCGTCGGCGCGCTCCAGGACGTCCAGGGGCAGGTCGGTCTCGCGGGCGCCCGTCCACTCGACCACGAGCGCGCGGGTGATGCCCGCGAGGCAGCCGGAGGCGATCGGCGGGGTGTGAATCTCGCCGTCGAGGACGACGAAGACGTTGGAGCCCGTGCCCTCGCAGAGCCGACCCACCGTGTTGGCGAACAGCGCCTCGGTGGCGCCCTGTTCGTGGGCGCGGGCGAGGGCGACGACGTTCTCGGCGTACGAGGTGGTCTTCAGGCCGGTGAGGGCGCCGCGCTCGTTGCGGGTCCAGGGGACGGTGATCGCGGCGGTGGAGTCGGCGCGCCGGGCGGTCTCGCCGAGGGCGACGACGAGGGTCGGTCCGTGGTCGCCACGGTCGGAGCCGAGTGGGGAGACCCCGCCGGTGTAGGTGATGCGCAGCCGGCCGAGCGCCACCGGATCGGCCTCCAGGACCGCGGAGCAGGCGCGGCGCACCTCGTCGAGGTCGGGCTCGGGCAGTCCGAGGCCGCGGGCCGAGAGGGCCAGCCGGTGGAGGTGGCGGGTCAGCGCGAACGGCCGCCCGTCGACGGTCTTCACGGTCTCGAAGACGCCGTCGCCCACGGTCAGTCCGTGATCGAGGACGGAGACACGGGCGGAGTCGATGTCCTGCAGTCCGCCGTCGAGCCAGATCTTCACGTAAGGGTCCTCCCACTCGCCTCGTACGTTCCCGACGCTACCGCGAGCAGCCGGGCGGCCTTCAGCTCGGTCTCCCGCCACTCCGCCTCGGGGTCCGACCCCCAGGTGATGCCCGCGCCCGTGCCGAAGCGGAGCTCGCCCGCCGCCCGGTCGATCCAGAAGGTACGGATGCCGACGGCCAGTTTTCCGGTGCCCCGGTCCGCGTCGACCCAGCCGATGCCCCCGCAGTACGGGCCGCGCGGGGCGGTCTCCAGGGCGTCGATGATCCGCAGGGCGCTCGACTTGGGCGCCCCGGTGACGGAGCCGGGCGGGAAGGCGGCCGCGAGCAGTTCCGGCCAGCCGGCGCCGTCGCGCAGTTCACCGCGCACCATCGACACCAGGTGCACCAGCCCCGGATGCTTCTCGACGACGCACAGGTCGGGCACGGTCACGGTGCCGGTGGCGCAGACCTGCCCGATGTCGTTGCGCACCAGGTCGACGATCATGACGTTCTCGGCGTAGTCCTTCTCCAGGAGGTCCGCCTCGGTGCGTCCGGTGCCCTTGATCGGGCCCGACTCGACGACCCGGCCGTCGCGTCGCAGGAAGAGTTCGGGGGAGGCGGTGGCGATCTCGACGTCGTACGCGGGGAGGCGAATCGTTCCTGCAAAGGGTGCCGGGTTGCCACGGGCCAGCAGCGCGGTCAGGGCGTCCACGTCGGCGTCCGGCGCGACGGGCGCGGACAGCACCCGGCAGAGATTCGCCTGGTACACCTCGCCGGCGGCGATGTGCTCGCGGATCCGGCGCACCCCCGCCGTGTACGCGGCGCGGTCGAGGGACGTCGTCCAGTCGTCGACGCGCGGCCCGTGCCATCCCCCCGGCACGGGAGCGGGCGCGGGCTCGCGACGTACGTCACGGAAGCGCGCGCACACCAGACCGCCCTCGTAGTCCGCGCACACGGCCCAGAAGCCGGAGGAGTCCAGGGCGGCGGCGTCGCTGGTCACATCGGTGAGACCGGTGGCCACGAGGTTGCCGAAGCGGGCGAGCGGAGGGAGGTCGGGCACGCAGTCGAGTCTAGGACGGGTGCCCCGCGGGCGGCCCCGGCCGGGTCTCGGACTGGACGCACCGCAGCACGCTGCACAAACGCGTTTTTGTACTGGCCCCGGAATCCGCTAGAGTTCAACTCGTCGCCGGGACGCGAAAGCGGGCCGGAACCGACAAGCGGACGTAGCTCAGTTGGTAGAGCGCAACCTTGCCAAGGTTGAGGTCGCCAGTTCGAACCTGGTCGTCCGCTCGTAGGAAGCCGGGGGATCTTCCCGAACCCCCGCACTCCTGGTGGAGTGGCCGAGAGGCGAGGCAACGGCCTGCAAAGCCGTCTACACGGGTTCAAATCCCGTCTCCACCTCCAAGGACGATTAGCTCAGCGGGAGAGCGCTTCCCTGACACGGAAGAGGTCACTGGTTCAATCCCAGTATCGTCCACTGAGGTCTCAGGACTTCTGGAGCCGCAAGGCTTCGCCCCGCGCGATTAGCTCAGCGGGAGAGCGCTTCCCTGACACGGAAGAGGTCACTGGTTCAATCCCAGTATCGCGCACGCAAGATCCACAGCCCCCGGGTTGTGATCCCGAGGACGATTAGCTCAGCGGGAGAGCGCTTCCCTGACACGGAAGAGGTCACTGGTTCAATCCCAGTATCGTCCACTCCCACCGAGCCCCCGGCCGTCTCGTACGGCCGGGGGCTTCGTCGTGCGTACGGGCGCGGGAGCGCCCGACGCGCGGCTCAGCTGGAGAACAGCATGTGGCCGAAGCCGCGGTTGTGACCGTGGCCCCCGTGGTGGCCTCCGTGGTGACCGCCGTGCGGGGCGCCCCAGGCAGGAGCGTTGTGAGCGCCGCCCGCCGGGTACTGCGGGGCGGCCGGCGGCGGCGGAACGGCCGCGCCGCCGCCCCACTGGCCCTCCATGCGGGTCAGCGCCTCCAGCTCGCCGTAGTCGAGGAAGATCCCGCGGCAGCCGCTGCACTGCTCGATCTGGACGCCACTGCGGTTGTAGGTGTGCATCGGCGCATGGCACTTCGGACACTGCATGTGCATGGTTCGGGTCAACTCCTCGGCGTTCGGTACCGCTTCGCTGCTTCGCGTTACGCCAGGACAGACACTGTCCGGCTGCGGTCGGTTGCACCCTACTTCGGGAAAGGGCCTGCCAACTCCGGCGGGATGCCTCCCATTCGGTCACAGGCGTCCACAACGGACCGCTGCGCGTCGTCGAGGGGCAGGCCGGCCGCCGTGGACTTCGCGATCGCGAGGGCGGCGCTCTGTACGGTGAGTGCGCGGGCCGGTACGTCCAGTACGGGCCAGGGGTCGCCGTGCGCGGGGACGGCGGGGCCGTCGGCCCGCTGGTACGCGGTGAGAAAGCGCGTCCACGCGTCGGGGTGCAGGAGGCCGCAGGCGAACCAGGCGGCCGGGCGGGCGAGGTCCCAGGCGGGGACGCCCACGCCCAGGTCGTCGACGTCTATGAGTCGCCAGGGGCCGAGGGGCGCCGGGTGGCGGACCAGTTGGCCGAGGTGCAGGTCGCCGTGGCAGAGGGTGGTCGAGTCGGGCATGGGGGCCTCGGCCCTGGCCCAGGCGGGGAGGGTGTGCCAGGCGCGGAGTATCCGGTCTGTGGCGGGATGGTGGGGGGCGGTGGCCCTGAGGCGGGCGATGGCCTGGGCGGCCTTGGCGGGGCCTCGCATGGGCGGCAGGCCCCGGGGTGGCGGCTGCCGGTGGAGGCGGGCGAGGAGCATGGCGGCCTCCTCCCAGGGGGCGGCCTCCGGAGTGTCGGGGTCGACCGGGGTGCCGTACGGCCAGAACGTGACGAGGCGGCCGTGGAGAGGGGCGGGGGTGGGGCGGAGGGGGGCGAGGAGGATGTCGGGGTGGGAGGTGGCGGCGGTCAGGCGGAGGGTGAGGTGGGCGGGGTCGGTGTCGGGGGCGTGGGCCTTGGCGACCGTGTCGGCGTGGCGGACGACTGTGCCGTCGGCGCGTTCCGCGAGGACCGTGTCGGGATGGGAGCAGGGGGTGGATTCGGGGTGGGCCGCGCTGCGCACCTTGGCCCTGAGGGCGGGGAGTACGTCGGCATCGGCGGTGGCGGTCATGGGTCCCCCTGCGAAAGTCGTACGGCGATGCTGAGCGAGAGCCTACGCAGCCGGGTGCCGTGAGCTGGGGCGGGCCGAGGGTTCCGCGGCTCGGCGGTCACGAGGCGCCGCCGCGCCCACCCGTGCCGCCCCAGCGGCACGATTGCCCGCAGTCAGGACCGGCGGACCCGGCCCCCGCCACTGCCGGGGTGGGCTCACCCCCAGCGCCACGAACGCCCGCGATCAGGACCGGCGGACCCGGCCCCCGCCACTGCCGGATGGGCTCCGCATCCGTGCCACGAACGCCCGCAGCGCGTACAGGCGGGGCCCTTCCTTCCGCTGCCGGGGGGCGCCGCGCCGGTGGAAGGGGATGCCCGCCGTCAGGGTGGTCGGTAGCGGCTGCGGGCGTCGAGGGGCTGGGGGCACGACGACGCCCGCGCAGCTCCCCAGCTGCGCGGGCGTCTATTGCCGTCCGCCGCACCCCCGTCCCCACGGGGTTTCATGGATGGATGTCCCCGCCCGGACCGCTCTTCCGGGCCTGGGGTCGCCGCTCAGCGCCCCAGCATCACACCCACGGACGACGCTTGTGTGACCACTGCTTCCCAGCCGCCGAAGGCGTACACGAGCAGGGCCGCCAGGGGAAGGACCATCGCGGTCGCCACCAAGGGGTGGCGACGACCCGGACGGCGGTCGGCGGTGAACGTCCTGCGCTCCCGTGTGCGGATCGCGGTCCGCGGTGCCGTGTGGGCCATGGTCCCTCCTCTGACCTTCTCGTCGGTGTTGCTTGTGGTTGGCAGCGGCGGGTGTCTGACCTCGGGGGACGAGTGCTGCACCCGCCGCTTGACCTCAAATCTAGGCGGGCGGCGGGCGCGGGTCGTCATGCCCTCGTATCGATTGCCGGGCCTCCCCGAGGATGAGCGATGACCTGCGACGTACTCCCCAGGGTGGAGACGAGGCCCCAGGTCTCGGGGTCTTCCCGGAAGGGACGTCCGGTCTGCCCCTTGTGTTACGCCGTCCGCTCCGAGCCGTCCTCGCGCGGCACCGGCTGCTCGACCAGCGCCAGGACCCTGTTCGCCATGAACCGGGCCGTCCGGACCACCGATCCGTTGCGGGTGACTTCGCTCACTTCCACGACACCTCGCCGTACCGCGGTCTCCACCCGGCGGCCCGCCCTGCTCGCGATCACCTCGTAGGTGCGCGTCGTGTCCCCGGCGTCCACGACTATCTCCACTCGGTCACCCTTCACGGGTTCAATCCCCCTTCTGTGGTGGCTGGTTGGGATCAAGAGGAGCCCAACACCGCCCCGAACTGCTGTTCCCTGACCACTCTTCAAGTTTCCCACCCGGCACTGACAATCGATCGGGTCGCGAGGGCGCGGCCTCTGCGCACGCCCGGCCGTGGAAACGTAAGCTGTGGCTCGTCAGACGGAACGGGCAGCGGGGATGAACATGGCGATGATGCGCCTGAGGCGCGAGGACCCGCGCGTCGTCGGCTCGTTCAGGATCCACAGACGGCTCGGCGCGGGCGGAATGGGCGTCGTCTACCTGGGCTCCGACCGGCGTGGACAGCGCGTCGCGCTCAAGGTGATCCGGCCGGATCTGGCGGAGGATCAGGAGTTCCGGTCGCGCTTCGCGCGCGAGGTGTCGGCGGCGCGGCGGATCAGGGGCGGGTGCACCGCCCGACTGGTCGCCGCCGATCTGGAGGCGGACCGGCCGTGGTTCGCCACGCAGTACGTACCGGGGCCCTCGCTGCACGACAAGGTCGCCGAGGAGGGACCCATGTCGGCCGCCGATGTGGCCGCCGTCGGCGCCGCCCTCTCCGAGGGGCTCGTGGCCGTGCACGAGGCCGGTGTCGTACACCGGGATCTGAAGCCGTCCAACATCCTGCTGTCCCCGAAGGGGCCGCGGATCATCGACTTCGGTATCGCGTGGGCGACCGGGGCCTCGACCCTGACCCATGTCGGTACGGCCGTGGGATCGCCCGGATTCCTCGCACCCGAACAGGTGCGCGGGGCCGCGGTGACACCGGCCACGGACGTCTTCTCCCTCGGCGCCACACTCGCCTACGCGGCGACCTCCGACTCGCCCTTCGGGCAGGGCAGTTCGGAGGTCATGCTCTACCGGGTGGTGCACGAGGAGGCGCAGCTGCGCGGGGTGCCCGACGCGCTCGCCCCCCTCGTCCGCGCCTGTCTGGCGAAGGACCCGGAGGAGCGGCCGAGCACACTGCAACTGTCGCTGCGGCTCAAGGAGATCGCCGCCCGTGAGGCGCAGGGCCTTGCGGATGTCCGGCCGCCGGCGCCGCGTACGGATCCGGACCGGCCCTCGGGGCGGCTCGCGGAGCAGTACGTCGAGCAGCGCACGCTGCGGCAGCCGCCGGAGCCCCGTGGGACGCAGCCGGGCAGGTCGGGTGCGCCCGGCACGCCGCCGCCCCGAAACGGTTCCCGCACGGGCGGGGCCGGTGCGCGGACCGGCGGTGGATCGCGGCCCGGGGCGCGGGGCGCGCCGGCCCGAAACACCACCGGGTCCGGGAGGCGGCCCGCGCCGCGCCGTGGCGCGGGGCGGTCGGGGCCACGGACCAACGGGACGGGGCGACGGCCGGCCAATCCTCGGTTGCTGCGTCAGCGGATCGTGGTGTTCGTCGTGGTGACGTTGCTGGCGGCGCTCGGGATCGCTACGGCACAGGGGTGTCAGGGGCCGTCGCGAGGGCTCGGTGGGGATGGCCTCCGGCAGGAGCAGCCGTTTGAGGGGTTGGACGGCGACTGACTCCTTGCCCCGGGCGGCGAAAGGACAGAGCTCGGGACTGCGGGTCGGCGGTGCGCTGCGGGTCGTAGGAGGCTGGTCGCGCAGTTACCCGCGTCCCTTGCGGGGCTGTGGCTCAGCCCCCTTCAGAGTTGTGGGCGCCCCGTCGCCACCGCGTAGAAGGCGACTGCCGCTGCCGCGCCCACGTTGAGGGAGTCGACGCCGTGGGCCATGGGGATGCGGACCCATTCGTCGGCGGACATGAGGGCCTTGGTGGAGAGGCCGTCGCCCTCGGCGCCGAGCATGAGGGCCACGCGGTCCATGCGGTGCGGGGCGGTCTCGTCGAGGGACTTCGCCTTCTCGTCCGGGGTGAGGGCGAGCAGGGTGAAGCCGGCGTCGCGGACCGCGTCGAGACCCTTGGGCCAGGAATCCAGGCGGGCGTACGGGACGGAGAAGACCGCGCCCATGGAGACCTTGACGCTGCGGCGGTAGAGCGGATCGGCGCAGTCCGGGGAGAGCAGGACCGCGTCCATGCCGAGGGCGGCGGCCGAACGGAAGATCGCGCCGATGTTGGTGTGGTCGTTGACCGACTCCATGATCACGACCCGGCGGGCGGCTCCCAGGAGCTGGTCGGCGGTCGGCAGGGGCTTGCGCTGCATGGAGGCGAGGGCGCCCCGGTGCACGTGATAGCCGGTCACCTGTTCGGCGAGCTCGGGGCTGACCGCGTAGACGGGGGCCGGGAGTTCGTCGATGACGTCGTGCATGACGTCGACCCACTTGGCGGAGAGCAGCATCGAGCGCATCTCGTAGCCGGCTTCCTTGGCCCGTCTGATGACCTTCTCGCCCTCGGCGATGAACAGGCCCTCGGCGGGTTCGCGCCTACGGCGCAGCTCCACGTCGGTCAGGCCGGTGTAGTCGCGCAGGCGCGGGTCGTCGGGATCCTCAACGGTGATGAGATCGGCCACAGGGTGATACTGCCTTGTCCTGGGTGTGGTGCCAACGGCTTGGGACGGGTTGGGTTACCCGTGGTTACGTACTGCGGTCCGGGGTCTCCGAACGGAATCAGGCGTTCACCTCGGGGCCCACGTTCACGACCTCTCCGATGACGATCACCGCCGGCGGCTTGACCTCCTGCGTACGCACGGTCTCGGCGACCGTGGCGAGGGTCGCGTCGACCCGGCGCTGGGCGGCGGTGGTGCCCTCCTGGACCAGGGCGACCGGGGTGTCCGGGGACTTTCCGTTCGCGACCAGGGTCTCGGCGATCCGGCCGATCTTGTCGACGCCCATGAGGATCACGAGGGTGCCGGTCAGCCGGGCGAGGGCGGGCCAGTCGACCAGGGAGCGCTCGTCGTCGGGGGCCACATGGCCGCTGACCACGGTGAACTCGTGGGCGACGCCCCGGTGGGTGACCGGGATGCCGGCCGCGCTCGGGACGGAGATCGAGCTGGAGATGCCGGGGACGACCGTGCAGGGGATGCCCGCCTCGGCGAGGGCCTGGAGCTCCTCCATGCCACGGCCGAAGACGTACGGGTCGCCACCCTTGAGGCGTACGACCGACTTGCCCTGCTTCGCGTGCTCGATCAGCGCGTTGTTGATCGCTTCCTGCGCCATGAAACGGCCGTACGGGATCTTCGCCGCGTCGATCACCTCGACGTGGGGCGGGAGTTCGGCGAGCAGGTCGCGCGGGCCCAGGCGGTCGGCGATGACGACGTCGGCCTCGGCGAGGAGGCGACGGCCGCGGACGGTGATCAGGTCCGGGTCGCCGGGGCCGCCGCCGACGAGGGAGACACCGGGGGTGCGGGTGCGGTGGTGGGGGGCGACGAGGGTGCCGTCGCGCAGGCCCTCGACGACCGCGTCGCGGATGGCGGCGGTGTGGCGGGGGTCGCGGCCCTCGGCGCGGGCGGTCAGGACGGCGACCGTGACGCCCTCGCTGTGGCCGGTCGCCGGGGTCCAGGCGGTGGCTTCCTCGGCGTTGTCCGAGCGGACGCACCAGATGCGGTGCCGCTCCGCTTCGGCGGACGCACGGGCGTTCGCCTCCGGGTCGCCGGTGGCGATCAGGACGTACCAGGCCTCGGCCAGGTCGCCCTCCGCGTAGCGGCGCCTCTCCCAGGTCAGCTCGCCCGCGTCCGCCATCGCCTCCACGGAGGGGGTCGCGCTCGGGGACACGAGGACGATGTCGGCGCCGGCCGCGATGAGGGCGGGGAGACGGCGTTGGGCGACCTGGCCGCCGCCGATGACGACCACTCGGCGGCCGGTGAGGCGGAGGCCTACGGGGTAGGCGGGGTGTTCGGCCATGAGGGTGCGGCTCCTCGGGCTGGCGGCGGTGCGGTGGGGGCGCTGCGGCTTTGGAGCGGCCCTGACGTGGGAATTTTAGGCTGCGGGTCCGGTGGGTGGCTGAGGTGGGTGGGGTTCCTTTCCCCATGCCCACCCCTTCCCGAAACCGGGGGCTCTGCCCCCGGTTTCCCGGATGGGGAGTGAGCACCGTTGCCGAGTGCGGCCCGGTGGGCACGACCTCGGCCGGGTCGGAGAAGCACCCGCGGCACCCGCTCCCCTACTTCTCGGTTACCCCCGCCGAGTCGAACGTCGCCACCTCGTGCATCGCCCGGGCCGCGCTCTGGACGACCGGGAGGGCGAGGAGGGCGCCGGTGCCCTCGCCGAGGCGGAGGTCGAGGTCGACCAGGGGGCGCAGGCCCAGCTTCTGGAGGGCGGCCACATGGCCGGGCTCGGCGCTGCGGTGGCCCGCGATGCAGGCGGCGAGGACCTCGGGGGCGATGGCGCGGGCCACCAGGGCGGCGGCGCCGGCGCTGACGCCGTCGAGGATGACCGGCGTGCGGAGGGAGGCGCCGCCCAGCAGGAGACCGACGATGGCCGCGTGCTCGAAGCCGCCGATCGCCGCGAGGACGCCGATGGGGTCGGCGGGGTCCGGCTGGTGGAGCTCGATGGCGCGGCGTACGACCTCGGTCTTGCGGGCGAGGGTCTCGTCGTTGATGCCGGTGCCCCGGCCGGTGACCTCGGAGGGGTCCGCGCCGGTGAAGACGGCGATCAGGGCGGCCGAGGCCGTGGTGTTGGCGATGCCCATCTCGCCCGTGAGGAGCGCCTTGTTGCCGGCCGCGACGAGGTCGCGGGCCGTCTCGATGCCCACCTCGATGGCCTGCTTGGCCTCCTCGCGGGTCATCGCGGGACCGGTGGTCATGTCGGACGTACCGGCGCGGATCTTGCGCGGCAGCAGTCCCGGCGTGGCCGGGAGGTCGCTGGCCACACCCACGTCCACGACGCAGACCTCGGCGCCCACCTGGGTGGCGAAGGCGTTGCAGACGGCTCCCCCGCCCAGGAAGTTGGCGACCATCTGGGCCGTCACCTCCTGGGGCCAGGGGGTGACGCCCTGGGCGTGGACACCGTGGTCGCCCGCGAAGATCGCGACGGCCGCGGGCTCCGGGATGGGCGGCGGGCACTGACGGGACAGGCCGGACAGCTGGGCGGAGATGATCTCCAGCATGCCGAGGGCGCCCGCGGGCTTGGTCATGCGCTTCTGACGCTCCCACGCCTCGCCGAGCGCCTTGGCGTCCAGCGGGCGGATCCCGGCGACGGTCTCGGCGAGCAGGTCGTGCGGCTCGGCGCCGGGCAGGGCGCGGCGGCCGTACGTCTCCTCGTGGACGACCCAGGACAGCGGGCGGCGCTTGGCCCAGCCCGCCTGCATCAGCTCGGGCTCCTCCGGGAACTCGTCGACGTATCCGACGCACAGGTACGCCACGACCTCCAGGTGGTCGGGCAGGCCGAGGGCGCGGACCATCTCGCGCTCGTCGAAGAAGCTGACCCAGCCGACGCCGAGGCCCTCGGCGCGGGCCGCGAGCCACAGGTTCTCGACCGCGAGGGCGGAGGAGTACGGGGCCATCTGCGGCTGGGTGTGGCGGCCCAGGGTGTGGCGGCCGCCACGGGTCGGGTCGGCGGTGACGACGATGTTCACCGGGGTGTCGAGGATCGCCTCGATCTTCAGTTCCTTGAACTGCTTCGCCCGGCCCTTCGGCAGCGACTTCGCGTACGCCTCGCGCTGGCGCTGGGCGAGTTCGTGCATCGTGCGGCGCGTCTCGGCCGAGCGGATGACGACGAAGTCCCAGGGCTGCGAGTGGCCGACGGAGGGCGCCGTGTGGGCGGCCTCCAGGACGCGGAGCAGCACGTCGTGCGGGATCGGGTCGTTGCGGAAGCCGTTGCGGATGTCACGGCGTTCGCGCATGACCCTGAGGACGGCTTCGCGCTCGGCGTCGTCGTAGGGGGGCGCGGCCGGGCCCGTGGGCTGCCGTACTTCCCGTACGTCTTCCCGTACTTCTTCGGGTGCTTCTTCCACCGGGGCCGTGCTCTCTTCGGCTGCTTCTGTTGCTTCTGCTTCTGGCGCCGCTGCTTCGCTGTCTTGCTGGTCCTCTTGGTCGGCGGCCCTGGTGTCCAGGTCCTCGCCGTTCTGGACGACGTCCGGGTGCGCGTCGGCCGCCACGAGCGGCTGCGGTACGACGATCGTCTCGGCCTCGGAGTCCCGGGGGGCGGGGACCGTGGCCACGGGCTCCCGCTCTGCCTCCGGGGCTCCCTCGACCACCTCGTGCTGCCCCTCGGCCGCCGAGGACTCGGCGACGGCGGGGGTTGGCCGGTCGTCCTCGGGCATCGGCGGGACCACCATCCCGTGGGGCGGGGTCGGGGCCGGATGCGGAGTGGTCGGCACGGAGCCGTCGACGGGCACGAACCGGCCGAGCGGCTGGTCGTCCTCCGCCTCGGCCTGGGGCGCGAGCTCCTGGAGGGCGCCCACGAGCGGGGCGTCGGGGGCGGACTCGGCCGGGGTCCGGACCACGGCGCCCTGGGGGGCATCGATCCGGGAGGGCAGGGGGGCCGGGGCCTCTGCGCCGGGAGCCTCCGTGGCGGAGGGGTCCACGGTCGCGGGGTCCACCGCCGACGGGTCGGGCGCGGGCTCCGTGGCTTCGGCGGGAGCCGGAGCCTCGCCGGTCAACTGGCCGGCGGGGATGGCCTCCTGGGCAGCCGCGCTGTCGGCCGGCTGGTCCGCCGGGTTCACCTCCGTGGCCTCGGACTCGACGACGGCCTCGGATACGGGGGGCTGCTCGGAGTCCGACTGCGAGGCGGTCTCGGCGGCCTGCGCCACCGCGACCTGGTCCCGTTCCTGGTCCTGGAACTGTTCCTGGTTCTGGTCCTGGTTCGCGACGTCCGCGACGGGTGTGATCGGCTCGGTGGCCTGTGAGTCCTGGACGGCCGGCTGCGCGGGCTCCAGCGGCTGAGCCGCCTCGGTCATGACCTCGGGCCGGGGCTGTGCGGCCTCCGCCACAGGGGCTTTTTCCGGGGTCGGTGCCTCGGCTGTCCCGGGCTCCGTCGGCTGCGGCTCCTCGGCGACCGGCACCTGAGCCGGCTGCTGGGGGTCCTGCGCGAGGGCGGCATCCTGTGCGGTGTCCGGTGCGAGGCCGACGGCCTGCTCGTCCGTGGACGCCCTCGCCTCGTCCGGCGCGGCGGTCTCGATCTGTGGATCCGGCACGGCGGCGAGGGCCTGCTCGTCGGCCACGGCGGTCGGCACCCGCTGCTCGTCGGGAGCGGCGCCCTGCTCGGCCTCATCCGCCCCGGCCGGCGGCACCGCCGTGTCGGCCTGCGCGGGCAACGCGGCCGCGGCGTCGGCCTGCGGCGGTGCGCCGGCCTCGGTGGGCCGGGCCGGTACGGACGCGTCGGCGGGGTCGGCGCCCTCGTCGGCCTCTCGCGGAGCCTGGGTGACGTCCTGGGCCTCGGCGACGGTCTGGACCGGCACCGGCTCGGGCCCTTGGGCGGCCGGGGGGAAGGGTGTCGCGTCCGGCGCCTGCGCGGCCGGAGCGGCGGGCGCGACCTCCTCGGAGGCCTGCGTCTCGGGAGCCTGGACTTCGGGAGCCTGGGCCTCGGGTGTCGAGGGCACCGCCTCGGGCTGGGGCATCTCGGCCTGCGGAGCCTGCGCGGGCTCCTCGACGGCCACGGCCTCGGCGGCCTCCGGATCCGGGGTCCGGCCGACGACCGAGACTTCGGCGGCCTCCGGGACCTGAGCCTCGACGGCAGCCGGCGCCTCGACCACCTGGGGAACCTCGGCCTGAACGGCAACCGGTGCTTCGGCCGCCTCCAGAACCGCTTCGACGGCATCGGGCACTTCCGCGGTCTCCGGGGCCTGGAACTGCGCGGCGGCGACCGGCGTCCCCACGGCCTCCGGGGTCCGGAACTGCGCGACCGCGGCCTCCTGGGCCAGGGCGTAGGCGGCGTCCTGGGCCTGGTGGAGGGCCTCGGCGTCCTGGATCTCCTCGGATACGTCCGCGACCTGCGGAGCCTCAGCGGCCAAGGGCGCCTCCGCCACGGCCACGGAAACCTGCTCCTCCTGCGGAACGACCGTTTCTGCGGCCGCTCCCCCTGCGGCCACTCCCGGTGCGTGGGCGGCCGGGGCGGGGGCACCGACCCACTGCGACACGGGCTGCGGGGGCCCGTCGAGGTACTCGGGGCCGGGGTTGCGTACGGCGCCGGGAGGGACGGGGGCGCCCGCCGGGCCTCGGTCGGCGAGGGAGCGGACCGGGCTGGCGGAGGCGTCGGGGGTGGGCGGACCGAGGTGCAGCGGGCGACGGGCCACCGGCGGCTGGGGGACGGGGGTCGCGACGGGGGTGCGGACGGCGCCGAGGTCGAGCGAGCCACTGTCCCGGCCGGACATCTCATGCGGGCCCGGCTCGTGGACGACCTGGACGACGGGCTCGGGGGCGGGCGGCGGCATTTCGTTGCCCCACGCGCCCTGGGCGCCCGGCAGCAGGAGGTCTTCGTCCTCGGTCGTGGTCTCGGAGAGGTAGGTGTACGCACCCGGCGCAGGGACGCCCGGCTGCTCCACCATGCCTGCGCTCTCCGGCAGTCCCTCGCCCGGGACCTGGCCGGTGTCGGTCATGCGTACCCCTCGCCCATCGGTTAGTGCCTCCATGCCAGCTGGCCCGGGAACGGCGCACCTACCGCCCCACTGTGGAGAACGAGCGTGCGCCCCCAGCGGCACGTGACGACCCGGCTGCATGTCGACAAAGCCATTGAAGGGCCATTGTCCCCGTCGTCCCGCCGTCGCGACAGCTTGATCCGCGACGGTCCGCTGTGGACTGCGCCACGTTGCGCGTCCTCCCCGTTTCGCCGTACCACACACGCCCTCAAAACGGGCGCGTTTTTAGGACATTGACCGACGAAGTGCCGGGCGTCCCCATGCGGTACGACAGTCGGCCAGCCTACCGCGCCGGTACGACAACCGGATCACAGGGAACGTTCGGGCAAGGTCCCGCTGAGCAGGAACGCGACGCTCCGTTCCCTCTCCGTCCAAGCCCTTGTATCGAGTTCGACGGACTGGACGAACTCGCAGCGGACCTCGTATCCGTGCTCGGTCAGGTCGCGTCCGATGCGCTCGGCGGCGGGGCGGGTGAGGGCGTGGGTCACGATGCACTGCGGGCGGCGATCGGCGACGGCGGAGACCACCGCCGCTCCCCCGCCGCCGACCCGTACGACGTCGGGTTCGGGGAGGTTCTCCAGGATGTGCGGGGCGGGGCCGTGCACCACCTGGAGCTGTACGCCGAAGCGGCGGGCGGCGAGGGTCGTACGGCCGCAGGCCTCGGGGTCGCGGTCGACGGCGATGACGGCGGCGCCGCAGCGGGCGGCCTCGGTGGCGAAGGCGCCGCTGCCGGAGCCGATGTCCCACACCAGGTCGCCCACGCGTGGCCCCAGGCGGGCCAGTTGGGAGGAGCGCAGCAGTTCGCCCTCGCCCTCGCCCAGGGCGCCGCCGTAGACGCCGGAGGGCAGGGTCAGCCCGCGCGGTCCGGTGCCGGGGTCGCGGCCGGCGAGCCAGCCGCCGCCCTCGGCGGCGGAGGCGTGGCCGCCTATGACGATGACCAGGTTGGGGTCGCGCCAGGTGTGGTCGACGGCCTTGTCGGAGGTGACGACGGTGACGCGTTCGCGTGCGGTGCCGAGTTCCTCGCAGATCACGAAGGTGCGGTGAACTCCGTCGAGGAGCAGGCCCAGTTCGGCGGGGCCGGCGCCGGGCGAGGTGAGGACGGCGACCTTGGTGTGGGCGCGGCACACGTTCACCGCGCGGCGCAGCGTACGGCGGTGGGCGACGACCACCTGCGCGTCGTCCCAGGGCATGCCCGCGCGGGCGAAGGCGGCGGCCACGGAGGAGACTCCGGGGACGACTTCGACCTCGAGGCCGAACTCGGGGGCCCTGAGGGTGCGGACGACGCCGAAGAAGCCCGGGTCGCCGTCGGCGAGGACCACGGCGGTGCCTCGGTGGCCGGCGATGCGGCGGGCGGCGAGGGCGACGCTGCCGAGGCGGATGCGTTCGGCGGCCGGGGGCACCTCGGGCAGTGCCAGGTGGTGGCCCGCGCCGGCGACCAGTGTGGCGGCGGCGAGGGCGGAACGCGCCGCGGCGGTCAGGGGAGAGCCGTCCCAGCCGATCACCGTGACCCGGTCGGCCATCTTCGTCAGTCTCCAGAGGGTCTTCGCAGGTCGTCGGGAATGCCCGCACGGGGTCCCGTGAGAGTACCCGGTGACACCGTGGGCCCCGGCGGCCGGGCAATGGCCGTGCGGCGTGCCCGTGGGTCGTTCAGTTCCAGTCCGAGTAGCCGAAGCCACCGCTGTCGGCCAGTTCCTCGCTGACGCCCTCGATGTCCTCGGGGAGGAGGCTCCAGACGATGAAGTCGGTGCGGATCTCGGTCCAGTGGTCGTCGGCGGTACGGGCGCGCGCTATGCAGGCGTTGCGCAGCACTCCCTCGCTGATACAGCCGATCTTCTGCGCGACCTGCTGGGAGGCGGTGTTGTCGGCGGCGGTGCGCAGCTCGATGCGTTCGAACTTCTGCTCGCGGAACAGCCATCGGGCGGTCGCGAGGGCCCCTTCGGAGGCGTAGCCCTCGCCGCGCGCCCAGGGGGCGACGACGTAACTCAGCTCCGTGGCCCGCACGTGCCAGTCGGTCCTGGTCAGCTGGATGACGCCGACCAGGCGCTGGGTGAGGAACTCGGTGACCGCGAGGTCGAGGCCGCGTCCCGAGGTGCGTTCGGTGGGCGCGTACTCGGTGATCCAGGTACGCGCCTCGCGTTCGGTGAAGGGCTGCGGGACATCGGTCCAGGCCATCACCTGCTCGTCGTTCATCATCTCGGTGAACGCCTGGATGTCGTCCTCGTCGAACGGGCGCAGAACCAACCGCTCCGTGCTGATGGAGATGTCGGGAAAGGTGCTCATCATGCGCCGCTCCGTAACCTTCGAAAACTTTGAGGGCCTGCTGAACTGCCCAGCATGCAGCATGAAAGCACCGAACCGCACCACGGGGCCCCACTCGCCGTGAGGGAGTGGACCCCGTGCGTGGCGATACGTCGTATACGTGCTGTCGGCTCAGAAGGACGGGATGACGGAGCCGTCGCTCCACTTGTCCTCGATGAACTTCCTGACCTCGTCGGAGGTGAGGAGCTTGGCGAGCTTCTTCACGCGCGGGTCGTCCTCGTTGCCGTTCTTGACGGCGAGGAAGTTGCCGTTCGGGTTGTTCTTGGCGGGCTCGACGGTGAGGGCGTCGTCGGCGGGCGAGAGGTCCGCCTCAAGGGCGTAGTTGCCGTTGATCACCGCCGCGTCGACGTCGTCCAGGGAGCGCGGGGTCTGGGCCGCCTCCAACTCCTTGAACTGGAGCTTCTTCGGGTTCTGGGCGATGTCGGCGGGGGTCGCGTCGGTGCCGACGCCGTCCTTGAGCGTGATGATCCCGCTCGCGTCGAGGAGCTTGAGGGCGCGTGCCTCGTTGACGGTGTCGTTCGGGACGGCGACGGTCGCGCCGTTCCTGAGGGCGTCGGTGCTCTTGACCTTGTTCGAGTAGAGGCCGAGGGGTTCCAGGTGGACCGTGACGACGGGCACGATGTCGGTGCCGTTCTTCTTGTTGTAGTCGTCGAGGTACGGCTGGTTCTGGAAGTAGTTGGCGTCCACGGACCCGTCCTCCGTCGCCGGGTTCTGCAGGACGTAGTCGCTGAACTCCTTGACCTCCAGCTCCAGGCCCGCGTCCTTCGCCAGGTTGTCCTTCACGAAGTCGAGGATCTCGGCGTGCGGGGTCGGGCTGGCGGCGACGACCAGCGGGCCGCTCGTGTCGGACGCGCCGTCGGACTGGTCCGCGCCGCAGGCGGTGAGCCCGAGGGTGAGGGCTCCGGCGGCGAGTACGGCGGTGGTGAGCTTGACGGTGTTACGCACGAAAAGTGCCTTTCCTTGTGGGTGGAGCGATCCCGTCGTGGGTGGGACGGGGCATCTGCGGGTGCCCGGGGTACGGGCTAGGCCTTGGTGACCGTGGGCGCGGTGGAGTCGGTCTTCAGCAGCCGGAGCCTCGGTGCGGCGCCCGAGTGGCTGCCGCGCCGGTGGAGGGCGCGGGCGGCGTGGTCGCCGGCGAACTGGACGACGGAGATGACGACCGCGAGGACCGCCACGGTGATCCACATCAGCTCGGTCTCGAAGCGCTGGTAGCCGTACCGGATGGCGATGTCGCCGAGGCCGCCCGCGCCGACGGTGCCGGCCATGGCCGAGTAGCCGATGAGGGCGACGACGGTCGTGGTCGCGGAGGAGATCAGCGAGGGCAGGGACTCGGGGACGAGGACCCTGCGGACGACGGTCCAGGTGTTGCCGCCCATGGCCTGCACGGCCTCGACGAGGCCGTGGTCGACTTCGCGGACGGCCGTCTCGACGAGACGCGCGAGGAACGGGATCGCGCCGATGGCGAGCGGCACGATGGCGGCCTCGCGGCCGATGGTCGAGCCGGTGACCCAGCGGGTGAAGCCCATCAGCGCGACCATCAGGATGATGAACGGCATCGAGCGGGCGACGTTCACGATCTGCCCGATGATTTTGTTGGCGAGGACGTGTCGCAGCATGCCGCCCCGGTCCGTGAGGACGAGCAGGATGCCGAGCGGGAGTCCGCCGACGACCGCGATGAGGGTGGACCAGCCGACCATGTAGAGGGTGTCCCCACACGCCTGCTCCAGCAGGGGCTGCATCTCGTTCCAGGTCACTTGGCACCCTCCTTCACCGGCGTGGACGCCTGGGCGTCCTGGCCGAACACGTCGATGCGCAGGCCCCGTTCGCGCAGGAAACCGATGGGGACCACGTTGTCCTCGTAGCGGCCGGGCAGTTCGATGCGCATCCGGCCGATCTGGAGGCCGCCGACGGTGTCGATGGCGGCGCCGAGGATCGAGATGTCGATGTTGTAGGTGCGGGACAGCTGGGAGATGACCGGCTGGGTCGCGGCCTCGCCCTGGAAGGTGACGTCGAGGACCGTGCGGTCGTCGCCGGAGGCCTCGCCGCCCACCGGGAAGAGGGCGGCGGCCAGTTCGGAGCCGGGGGTGGCGAGCAGTTCGCTGACCGTGCCGGACTCGACGAGGCGGCCCTTCTCCATGAGGGCGGCCGAGTCGCAGATCGTCTTGACGACGTCCATCTCGTGCGTGATGAGCAGGACGGTCAGGCCCAGCTGCCGGTTCAGGTCGCGCAGCAGCGTCAGGATCGAGCGGGTGGTCTCCGGGTCGAGGGCGCTGGTGGCCTCGTCGGAGAGGAGCACCTTCGGGTCACCGGCCAGCGCGCGGGCGATGCCGACGCGCTGCTTCTGGCCGCCGGAGAGCTGGGCCGGGTAGGCGTTCGCCTTGTCGGCGAGGCCGACGAGGTCGAGCAGTTCCAGGGCCCTGCGGGAGCGGTCCCTGCCCGACCGGCCGAGGATCTCGAGCGGCAGCTCGACGTTGTCCCGGACGGTGCGGGAGGAGAGCAGGTTGAAGTGCTGGAAGACCATGCCGATACGGCTGCGCGCCCGGCGGAGTTCCCGGCCGGCGCGGGGGCCCCGGCCGGCCAGGGCGGTCAGGTCCTGGCCCGCGACGGTCACGGTTCCGGAGGTGGGGCGTTCGAGGAGGTTGACGCAGCGGATCAGCGAGGACTTGCCGGCGCCGGACTGGCCGATCACGCCGTACACCTCACCCTCGCGTACGTGCAGGTCTACGCCGTCGAGGGCGGTGACCTCGCGGCCACGACCTCGGTCGGCCCGATAGATCTTCGTCAGGCCCGATGTGGTGATCACTGGATTTCCGTCACTGTCGAGTGCGCGGGCGTGGGTGTGCCCGGGCACGGGTGCAAGCGGTCAGGGACGCGACACGGTTCTCGCGGTGGCGAGGGAACCGGGGGAGAACATGCGCGCGGGGAGGCTCGGTCCGTCACGCGGAACGGCGTGCGGGGCCTTCTAGAAGGCGCACATTCGACACATACAACGAGCACCGGGCGTCAGGGTCGCCTCGGTCGCAAGGGTGCGGTAGCTCGTCGTGGTCATGAGATCAGTAAAGCAGATGTAGGGAGCAGGTGAGAGAGGGCTGTCCGTATAGCGGACGCCTTTGAGAGACATACCTGCAGGTGCGATGCGGTGACGTCCACCTTGTGGGCATGAGCCGTTGTGGCCAAGGCCACGATGTGCGGTGCATGGGTTTGCCGGACCGGGGTCGGGCGCGGCGGGGGTTTTGGGCCGTAATAGGGTCGCGGCATGCTTGTTGCCCTGACGGTGACGACCGCCGTCGCCGCGCTTCTGCTCGCCGCCTGGTGCGGCTGGGCCGCGTACCGCGATCAGCCGACCAAGGACTGGCACTTCATCGGCATGGCCGTGGTGTCGGTGCTGGCCCTCGTGCAACTGGTCGTCGGGATCGTGCAGTTGGCGCGTGGGGAGAAGCCGGAGCAGGGGACCACGATCTTCGTCTCCTACCTCCTCGGGGCGTTCGCCTGCGTTCCGGTGACCGGGTTCATGTCGCTGGCGGAGCGCACCCGCTGGGGCAGTGTGACCGTCGCGGCCGGGGGCGTCGTGCTCGCCGTGCTGCAGGTGCGGCTCCATGACATCTGGGGAGGCTGACGTGACCGTCACGGACCGCGAACCACGGGAGAACGAGCGGGCGCGGCTGATCAGCGGGCCGGGGATGCTGCTGGTGTGGCTGTACGGCGTGATGGTCGTCGGCGCGGTGTCGCGGTCGATCGTGCAGATCTCGACCGAGTTCGAGCACGCGCCGCTCGCCTACTCGCTGTCCGCGGTGGCCGGTGTGGTGTACGGGTTCATCACGTACTCGCTGGTGCGGGGCGGGGAGTTCGCCCGGAGGGCCGCACGCATCTGCTGTGCGGTGGAACTGGCGGGCGTACTGATCGTCGGCACCTGGACACTGGTCGAGCCGTCGGCGTTTCCGGACAAGACGGTGTGGTCGGACTACGGGATCGGGTATCTGTTCATTCCCGTGATCCTTCCGGTCACCGCGATGTACTGGCTGCGCAAGAGCGCGCGGCAGGGGGATGCCGCCTGAGGGTCGTCAGGCGGCCGCGGGCCGTTCGTGACTGGTCGCGCCCACGCGGCGGAGCCGCGCATCGAGACAGCCCATCGCCCCTGAAGTCGCGCTGCCCCGAAGCTCTTTCACGCCGTTGCCGCGTACACTCCCGCCGGCTTCTCCAGCACCACCATCGGTACGCCGTCCCGGCCCTGGCTGGTGCCCACGGTCTCGTAACCGACTCGGCGGTACAGGCGGAGGTTGCCCTCGCTGCGGTGGCCGGCGCTGAGGCGGAACCTGGTGACGCCGTGCTCCTCGGTGAGGGCCGACTCGGCGGCGCGGAGAAGCCTCGCGCCGATGCCGTGGCCCTGGAGGCGCGGGTGGACGCAGAGTTTGCCGATGGCGGCGGTGCCGTCGCCGTCGAGGGCGCCGCGCACGGAGCCGACCACTTCGTCACCCAGCCGGGCCACGAACACACAGTCCGCGGCGACCTCCTCGCGGACGGAGTCGAGGCTCTGGACGAGCGGATCGATGCGGTAGTTGCCGTACAGTGCCGCCTCGCTCTGGAAGCACAGGTACTGCAGCCTGAAGATCTGCTCGGCGTCCTGCTCGGTCGCCACCGAGATGGTCACGCTCATGCCCATGTGTGCACGCCTCCCGCTCACCTGCTCACCCGATGTCCTTCACTCCTATCCCCGCGGTTCGGGTGCCGCAACCTCCGCGGCCAGCAATCGCCGCAGACATCCCAGGCATCTGGAACGTTCCGGGCCGAGGCTGCCCTGTGAGATACCCAACTCGCCCGCGATCTCACGGTAGGTGAGGTCCTTCGGGGACAGCAGGGCCGCCAGCAACCGGGGGCAGCGGCCGGGGAGCCGGCGTACGGCCGCGTACAACGCGCGGCGGCGGGCGGCCGTGAGCGCCTGCTGCTCGGGGCCCGGTGCGTGCTCGTCGGCGGGCTCGGCGGTGTAGGGCCGTTCCAGCCGGGCCTTGCGGCGGCTCAGCCGGGCCTCGAAGCGGACGGCGCTGCGCAGCCAGCCCTCGGGGTCCTCGGGTGGACCGTCGGCGTCGAGCCGTTCCAGCAGGCGCAGCCAGACCGCCTGTTCCAGGTCTCCCGCCTCGGCTCCGGCCGCGTGGGCCTCGGCCGACACCTCCGCGACCAGCAGGGGGCGGAGGGTGGCGAGCATGTCGTGGGTCATATGCCCCGGGACGCCGCCGCCCCGACGCGAGGTTGCCGGGGCGGACGGGAGTCACCCCAATCGGGGCATGGGGCTCAGTCGTTGACGAAGTCCGCGTGGGCCAGCAGGCCCGTGTCCGTGTTGTCGGTGAAGATGCCGTCGATGCCGGTGTCGAAGTACACCTTGAACGCGCCGAAGGCGTCGCCGTAGGCGTTGGGGTCCGTGCCCTTGCGGAAGTTCGCGGGCAGGAAGGTGTTCTCGTTGCGCATGGTGTAGGGGTGCAGGATCAGGCCCTCGGCGTGGGCGTCGGCGACGAGGGTGGTCGGCGTGGTGAGCTTGCCGCCCGAGTCGCGCGGGATGATCAGGTCGAGCGTGGGGCCGATGCCGTTGGCGTACGAGGCGATCCAGGCCAGGCCCTCCGGCTTGACCAGGTCGGCGACGGTGCGCGGGTCGCCTGCCTCGACGAAGTCCCAGGGGCGGGTGGCGGCGCCGGAGAGCAGGACGACGAGGGGGCTGTCGACCAGACGGTTCAGGCGCTGGATGCTGCTCGGCTCGAACGACTGCAGGAAGACGGGCGAGTTCTTCCGGTGCCGGTCGTACCTGCGCAGCAGCTTGGCGAGCGGCTCCTCCAGGCCGAGGCCCAGCTTGCGGAAGTAGGTGGGGTGCTTGGTCTCGACGTGCAGCCAGATCCGCCTGCCGCGCTTCCTGCCCTCCTTCTCGGCCCAGCGCAGCACCTCCTCGAAGGAGGGGATCTCCCAGCGGCCGTCGTAGAGGGTGTTCTCCTGGCGGTTGCCCGGGATGCGCTCCTTGGCGCGCAGGGTCTTCAGCTCGGCGAGGGTGAAGTCCTCGGTGAACCAGCCGGTGTAGCTGACGCCGTCGACGACCTTCGTGGTCTTCCGCGCGGCGAACTCGGGGTGCGCCGCGACGTCGGTCGTGCCGGTGATGTCGTTCTCGTGCCGGCATACGAGATGGCCGTCCTTGGTGGGCACGAGGTCCTGCTCGATGACGTGCGCGCCCATGTCGAGGGCGAGCTGGTACGAGCCGAGGGTGTGCTCCGGACGGTAACCGCTGGCGCCCCGGTGCGCGATGATCGTCGGTACCGGCAGACTGCGGTAGCCGCCGCCCGACTTCGCGCCCGACGCGGCCTCGTCGGCTCTCGCCGTGGCCGGCGCGCCGAGCACCGCTCCGCCCGCGCCGAGGACCACAGCACCGAGCAGCGCCCGCCGGCCCGTTCCCCGTCCCTGCTCGTTCGGGTCCTGCGACTGCCGCGACTCCTGCGTCCCCATGACCGGCTCCTCCACCGTGATGCCCTGCACCTGTCAAAGCGGGACGATCGTAGGTGTCCCGAGGTGACCGTTGGGAGACCTGGGACCGAACACGCGGAAGACGCCTCGTGTCACGCCGGAGGCGAAAGGTGACGGAGTGTCGGTTCGGCGGCGCGATGTCCGTCACATTTCGGGCCGGTGACAGCCCGCCACCTCGACGTCACCGCAGGTAAAGTCCCGTCAAAAGTCGGTATCCACTCGGTGAACCCGATGTGCGTCGGGGTGTGAGCCGGGAGTATCGTCCTCACCTGCACAGACTTGTACCGGAACGCTAGACATGGGAGGGCCCGTTGTCCCGCTTCGCGCTCATCAAGGCAGTGCTCGGACCGATCATGCGCCTGATGTTCCGCCCACGGGTGGAGGGTGCGGAGCACATTCCGGGGGACGGTCCGGTGATCCTCGCCGGCAACCATGTGACCTTCATCGACTCGATGATCCTGCCGCTGGTCTGCGACCGGCAGGTCTTCTTCATCGGCAAGGACGAGTACGTCACCGGCAAGGGGATCAAGGGCCGCCTGATGGCCTGGTTCTTCACCGGCGTCGGCATGATCCCCGTCGACCGCGACGGCGGCCGCGGCGGGGTGGCCGCGCTGATGACCGGGCGTCGGGTCCTGGACGAGGGCAAGGTGTTCGGCATCTACCCCGAGGGGACCCGGTCGCCCGACGGCCGTCTGTACCGGGGACGTACGGGCATCGCCCGGCTGACGTTGATGACCGGGGCGCCGGTCGTTCCCTTCGCGATGATCGGGACGGACAAGATTCAGCCGGGGGGCGCCGGGCTGCCGCGCCCGCATCGGGTGACGGTGCGGTTCGGTGAGGCGATGGAGTTCTCCCGGTACGAGGGGATGGATCGGGATCGGTATGTGCTGCGGGCGGTGACCGATTCCGTGATGACCGAGGTCATGCGGCTGTCCGGGCAGGAGTACGTGGACATGTATGCGTCGAAGGCCAAGGAAGCGGCGTAGCTCCGCCGGGAGTCCGGGGACTTCGGTCGTTCGTCGGCTGCGGGTCGGTGGGGGCTGGTCGCGCGGTTCCCCGCGCCCCTCAGGCCCTGCTGTCCAGCCGTTGGCCGCGCAGCAGGAACCAGGCTGCCACCGCCGTTGCCAGCAGTACCGCCGCGCCTGCGCCGGCGGCGATGGCGAGGCCGTCCACGAATGACTCCTGGGCCGACGTCAGCATGTCCTGGGCCCTGTCCGTCGGCATTCCCGCCGCCGCTTGCACCGCTCCGCCCAGTGACTCGTGGGCCTCGGCCGGGGTACCTGTCGGGGCCGTGAAGTCGCGGTACACGCCCGTCACGATGGAGCCCAGGACCGCGATGCCCAGGGCGGCGCCCAGTTCGTAGGCCGTTTCGGAGACCGCTGAGGCCGCGCCCGCCTGTTCGTCGGGGACGCTGGAGAGGATGACGTCGGCGGTGACGGTGAAGGAGAAGCCGGCGCCGATGCCGACGACCAGCAGGGCGACGCCGATCAGGGGGTAGCCGGTGGAGCGGTCGACCAGAGTGAGCAGGGCGAGGGCCAGGCCGATGGCCGCGAGGCCGCCCGCGACGACGGAACGGACGGAGTAGCGGCGGGCCACGGATCCGGCGATCAGGCCCGCGACCACCGCGCCGATCGCCGCCGGGAGTTCGGCGAGACCCGCTTCCAACGGACGCCTGTCCTGCACGAGTTGCAGGAACTGCGAGAGGAAGAAGATCAGGCCGGACAGGCCGAGGACGGTCAGCAGGTCGGCGAGGACGGCTCCGGAGAAGCCCCGGTTGCGGAACAGGCGCATGTCCAGCAGCGGGTACGGCAGGGTGAGCTGACGGCGTACGAAGAGGAACAGCCCGGCGATGCCGAAGAGGCCCGCGGCGAGCGCGTTGCCGTCGAGGCCGTGGGTGGCGGTCTCCTTCACCGCGTACACGACACCGATCATGCCGACGAGCGACAGGACGACGCTGAGCGCGTCCCACGGACCCGGGCTCGGGTGGCGGGACTCGGGCAGCAGCTTGATGCCGACGAGGACGAGGACGGCCATCACCGGCAGGTTGATCAGGAAGACCGAGCCCCACCAGAAGTGTTCGAGCAGGAAGCCGCCGACGACCGGTCCGACCGCCATACCGGCGGAGGCCGTGGCGCCCCAGATGCCGACGGCGAGGCTGCGTTCGCGCGGGTCGTGGAAGAGGTTGCGGATCAGGGCGAGGGTGGCGGGCATCAGGGTCGCGCCCGCGACACCGAGCAGCGCCCGCGCGAAGATCATCATCTCGGGCGTCGTCGCGTACGCGTTGAGCACGGATATCGCGCCGAACGCCGTGGCGCCCATGAGCAGCAGCTTCTTGCGGCCGATGCGGTCGCCGAGGCTGCCGGCGGACACGAGCAGGCCCGCGATGACGAACGAGTAGACGTCGCCGATCCACAGGAGCTGGTTGCCCGAGGGCTTGAGGTCCTCGCTGATGTAGGGGGTCGCGAGACCGAGGACGGTCGCGTCGACGGCCACCAGCAGCACGGCGAGCACGAGGACGGAGAGCGCGAGCCAGCGGCCCGGCCTCTTCTCCGCCTCCGTCGCGCGGGCCGGCCGCAGGGTGCTGGTCATGGTTCCTCTCTCAGATGTTCGGGATGTCCGGCTGCTCGGGATGACGCAGTACGCCGCCGAGCAGCAGCTCGACGATCATGAAGGTGAAGTCCTTGGCGGCCACGCGGCCTTCGGAGACCGCCCAGGCACCGGAGGCCAGCAGGCCGTACAGCGCCTCGGTGAGCCAGCCCGGGGTGAGGTCGATACGGAATTCGCCGGCCGCCTGGCCGCGTGTGAAGAGGGCCGCGATCCGGTCGTCGATCCGGGCCCAGCCCTCGTGCTGCTCGTCCCCCTCGAACAGCTGGTTCTCGGTGTAGAGGAAGGCGAGCAGGCCCGCGACCGGTTCGATCTCCCGCACGAGCCGCCGTACGGCCTCGCGTGCCGGGCCCTCGGCCGGGCGGGCGGCGTCCAGCGCGGCCTCGCACTCCGCGATGCCGAGCGCCTCCAGCGCCCGGACGAGCGCGTCGCGCCCGGCGAAGTGGCGGTGCAGCGTGGCACGGCTGATCCCGGCGGCCTTGGCGACCTCGTCCAGGGTCGCGGTGGGTCTGCGGGTCAGCAGGGCGGCTGCGCTGCGCAGCACGTGGTCACGATCGACAGCCATGAGACAACCATAGCCCATGTGAGACATTCTTGTCTCATCACGGGCATGGCTGTCTCATGGCGGGGTCGGACCCGGGTCCTCTCGGTGCCGGGCCGCCGTTCTCAGTGCCAGGGCAGGCTGCCGCGCTTCTCCCAGTACGTCCGCGGGTCCTCGGCCAGGCCCGCGAGGAGGGTCAGCTGCTCGTCGTCGAGGTCGACGACCGCCGCGTGCAGGTTGGAGGCGAGCTGGGTGAGGGTGGCGGCGCCGGAGAGGACGACCCCGGCCCACGGCTGCCGCAGGACCACCGCCAGGGCGACCGCGTCGCAGCCGAGGCCCGTCTGCTCGGCGACGGCCCTGAGCGCGTCCGGGGCGTGCGGGCCCGCCAGCCGGCCGTTGGCCATGCCCTCCTTGACGATCACGGTGAGCCCGGCGTCGTGCGCCTCGGCGAGGGCGGGGGCGGCGGAGGTCTCCAGCGCGTTGTACGTCGACTGGACGGTACCGAAGAGGGGTTCGCCGTCGACGGTCACGGCGAGGGCGGTGCGGATGGCCTCCGCCTGGGCCGGGCCGCTGGTGGAGAAGCCGACGGTGACGCCCTGGGCCGCCGCCTCCGCCAGCCGGGCGTGGAGTTCCTTGTCGGTGAGGGCCGGGCTGTCCGGGGTCACCGAGTGGATCTGGTAGAGGTCGAGGCGGTCGCCGAGCAGCTCGGCGCTCTCGGCGCGCTGCCGCTCGTACGTCTGGAGGCTGTGGTCCTTGACCTCGTGCTTCTCGGCGTCGGTGGTCCAGTCGGCGGTGTAGGTGTAGCCCCACTTGCTGCCGATGACGATGTCGTCGATGTCGGGGCGGGCCTTCAGCCAGTCGGCGAGGAACTCCTCGGAGAGGCCGTACGAGCGGGCCGCGTCGAAGTAGCGGACGCCCTGGGCGTGGGCGGCGTCGAGGAGTTCATGGGTGCGGGTGCGGAGGGCGTCGACGGTGCGGGTCTCACCGAGGTCGGCGTCGCGGCCGAGGTTGATGTAGCCGGGGCGGGCGACCGCGGCCAGGCCGAAGCCGATGTGGCAGGTGGGGGTGGTCGCTGTGGCCAGTCGGGCGAAGGGCATCGCGGGCTCCGTACGGTCGGCTCCTTGGGACTTCCGACCAACGTAACGCGCGATGACGCCCCGCTGGGTGAGCCGGGGCGCCCAAGAGCTCGGGGCTTGTTGTGCTTCGGCGGGTGCGGGTGCGTCGTGGCTCGTCGCGCAGTTCCCCGCGCCCCTGAAGGACAGGGGCGCGGGCCCTGCCTACTTGTTGCCCTTGGCGGTCGCCCACGCGTGCTGGGCCGCCACGTCCGTCTTGATGTCCGCCAGCTGGATCGCCACCGCGCTCGGGGCCGTGCCGCCTCGGCCGTTGCGGGAGGCGAGGGCGCCGGGGACGTTGAGGACCGTGCGGACCTCGGGGGTCAGGTGGGAGGAGATCTTGGCGAACTGGTCGTCCGTCAGGTCGTTGAGTTCCTTGTTCTCGGCCTCGGCGGCCTTGACGCACTCGCCGGCGACCTCGTGGGCGACACGGAAGGGGACGCCCTGCTTGACGAGCCACTCGGCGACGTCGGTGGCGAGGGAGAAGCCGGCGGGGGCCAACTCCTCCATGCGCTCGCGGTGGACGGTGAGGGTGGCCATCATGCCGGTGAAGGCGGGGAGGAGGACCTCCAGCTGGTCGATGGAGTCGAAGACCGGCTCCTTGTCCTCCTGGAGGTCGCGGTTGTAGGCGAGGGGCAGGGCCTTGAGGGTCGCCATCAGGCCCGTCAGGTTGCCGATCAGCCGGCCGCTCTTGCCTCGGGCCAGCTCCGCGATGTCCGGGTTCTTCTTCTGCGGCATGATCGACGAGCCCGTCGAGAACGCGTCGTGGAGGGTCACGAAGGAGAACTCCTTCGTGTTCCAGATGATGACCTCCTCGGCGATCCGGGAGAGGTTCACGCCGATCATCGCGGTGATGAAGGCGAACTCGGCGACGAAGTCGCGGGACGCCGTGCCGTCGATGGAGTTCGCGGAGCTGCCGTGCTCGAAGCCGAGGTCCTTGGCCACCGCCTCCGGGTCCAGGCCGAGGCTGCTGCCCGCGAGGGCGCCCGAGCCGTACGGGGAGACGGCCGTGCGCTCGTCCCACTGGCGCAAGCGCTCCGCGTCCCGGGAGAGGGACTGGACGTGGGCGAGGACATGGTGGGCGAAGAGGACCGGCTGGGCGTGCTGGAGGTGGGTGCGGCCGGGCATCGCCACGTCCGGGTGGGCCTCCGCCAGGCCGATCAGCGCGTCCTGGAGCTCGGCGATCAGGCCGCCGACCGTGCGGGCGTGGTCGCGGAGGTACATCCGGAAGAGGGTCGCGACCTGGTCGTTCCTGGACCGGCCGGCGCGCAGCTTGCCGCCGAGGTCCGGGCCGAGGCGCTCCAGGAGACCACGCTCCAGAGCGGTGTGCACGTCCTCGTCGGCGACGGTGCCGACGAACTCACCCGAGGCCACGTCCGCTTCGAGCTGATCCAGGCCGGCGACCATCCGGGACAGCTCGTCCTCGGTGAGCAGGCCCGCCTTGTGCAGCACGCGCGCGTGGGCGCGGGAGCCCGCGATGTCGTACGGGGCCAGCCGCCAGTCGAAGTGGACGGACGCGGACAGCTTCGCCAGGGCCTCGGCGGGACCGTCGGCGAAACGGGCGCCCCAGAGCCGTACGTCACCGCTGTTGCTGCTCACTTGCGTTGCTCCTAGAGAAGGGGTGGGCGGACCGGTCGAAGGTGTCACCAGTGTCGTACGTCGCGAGGTCGAAGTCGCACCGGACGACTCGGAGCGTCGGCCGGTCACGACCGCGCGCGACCGCCGGGAGGCAGTCCTCCTCGGCGAACCCGTCCACCACGACCGCGATGACGCGCACCGCATTCACCGTCATGCATGAGTATGCAGTGCTCTGCATGAATCGTCAATCTGGGAGAAGTTTGCGAGATGCCGAGAAAGCTTTGAACAAATGAAATCGCTTTCCCGTAACTCTCCCCGAACGCAGGCGCCGCGTTTGTAAACACCGACCACACCCGACTCGAGTGAGGCATCCGCATGTCCAGGGCTCTTCCGAAGTACAACAAGCGTCGCGTAGGGATCATCGGCGGCGCCGCCGCGGTCGTGCTCTCCGGAGCGGTCATCGCGGGTTCCGCCCTCGCCGGTGAGGGTGCCGACAACAACGGTCAGGACGCGGCGAACGCGGGCCCCGGCACCATCTCCTGCCCGGCCGTCGCGGGAAGCCTGCCGGCGATCCCCGCCTCCGCGCAGGCCGAGGTCGACCGCAACCTGGCCCTGCTCGACACGCAGATCCAGGAAGCCAACCAGCGCCTCATCGACACCGTCGGCCAGGGCGGCGCCAACTTCGTCCAGAACGCCATCCTCGGCCCGCTGGAGGACAAGCGCGTCGCCACGCTGAACCGCATCGAGACCGCCATCGGCCGCGCCGCCGCCAAGCCCGAGGGCCTGGAGGCGCTCGCCCCCTGCGAACTCGTCCAGGGCGGCGCCGCGGGCGCCGGCGAGGAGGCGGACGCCGGTGCTGAGGCCGGTGCCGGTGCGGAGGCGGGCGCGGGTGCGGAGGACGCGGGCAACGCCGGCGCCGCGGGCACCATCACCTGCCCCGAGGTCGAGGGAAGCCTCCCCGAGATCCCCGCCTCCGCGCAGGCCGAGGTCGACCGCAACCTGGCCCTGCTCGACACGCAGATCCAGGAAGCCAACCAGCGCCTCATCGACACCGTCGGCCAGGGCGGCGCCAACTTCGTCGACAACGCCATCCTCGGCCCGCTGGAGGACAAGCGCGTCGCCACGCTGAACCGCATCGAGACCGCCATCGGCCGCGCCGCCGCCAAGCCCGAGGGCCTCGAGGCGCTCGCCCCCTGCCAGCTGAACGAGGGCGCCGGCGAGGAGGCCGGTGCCGACGCCGGAGCCGAGGCGGGTGCTGAAGCAGGCGCCGAAGCGGGTGCCGGAGCCGAAGCCGGTGCGGAGGCCGGTGCGGGCGAGGACGCGGGCAACGCCGGCGCCGCGGGCACCATCACCTGCCCCGAGGTCGAGGGAAGCCTCCCCGAGATCCCCGCCTCCGCGCAGGCCGAGGTCGACCGCAACCTGGCCCTGCTCGACACGCAGATCCAGGAAGCCAACCAGCGCCTCATCGACACCGTCGGCCAGGGCGGCGCCAACTTCGTCGACAACGCCATCCTCGGCCCGCTGGAGGACAAGCGCGTCGCCACGCTGAACCGCATCGAGACCGCCATCGGCCGCGCCGCCGCCAAGCCCGAGGGCCTCGAGGCACTCGCCCCCTGCCAGCTCAACCAGTAACCAGTAGTCCGCGGTCTCGACGACGACCGCACCCGACGACCGCTCACGCTGAGCGGCCCACGATGAGCCGGCCATCCGGCGAGTGACCTCCTGTGCCCCCTTGGGGGCGACAGGGGCCGTGGCCGCCCCGCGCGCCGGCCGGGGCGGCCACGGAAGACCTGGTTCCGGGTGGATCCCAGCGATGGGATCCACCCGGAATTCGTGTTCCCGGGCCCAATTCCTTAGACAGGCGAAGCGTTTCCGCCGATAATCGTTAGACATGGGAAAGACTTACGAGCGCATCGACGGCCGCCTGCGTACGTTCATCGAGGCACAGCCCCTCTTCTTCACCGCGACCGCGCCCCTGTCCGCCGACGGCACGGTCAACCTCTCCCCCAAGGGCCTGCGCGGCTCGTTCGTGATCCTCGACGAACTGACCGTCGCCTACCTGGACTTCGCCGGGTCCAACGCGGAGACGATCGCGCACCTGCGCGAGAACGGCCGGATCACCCTGATGTGGTGCGCCTTCCAGGGACCGCCCAACATCGTGCGCGTGCACGGCACGGGCGAGGCCGTCTTCCGCGACGACCCGCGCTTCACCGAACTCCTCGCCCGCTTCCCCGACATCGACCCCGCGTCCCACGGCCTGCGGGCGATCATCGTGGTCCGCGCCGAGCGCGTCCGCGACAGCTGCGGCTACTCCGTGCCGTTCATGGCGTACGAGGAGGACCGCGATCTGCACGGCAGGCGCTTCGCGCGCGAGGACGACGACTCGCTCAGCGCCTACTTCAGCTCCAAGGAGCACATCGCGACCAGTCTGGACGGACTGCCCGGGCTGCCCCTGCCCCTGCCGCCCTCCGCCGTCTGACGGGCGCGGCGCGGCGGCCGTCGTCCGATACCGACCGTTCCGCAAGGCAGGTACCGACCGTTCCGCAAGACAGTTGTTCACACCGTTGAACACACGGCACTCCCAGCACGTACGTGTGGGCCAAGGGTCCAGCCCACCACGGAGGAACCGTGTCCACGATCGCCGGAGGTCGCGCCGCGCGCCGCCAGACGATGCGCCGCATCCGACCTCGTCGTTCTCCCGCCGTCCCGCTGCTGCTCGCCTTCTGGGCGGGCGCGGCCGCGGTGGTGTGGCTGTGGTGGGACAACACCCCGTCCATCGCGGACCAGGGCAGCAAGATGGTCAACGCCGGACGGATCACGGGCCTGCTCGGCGGGTATCTGATGGCCCTGGTGGTGCTCCAGATGGCCCGGGTGCCCGCGCTGGAACGACGGGTCGGCTCCGACCGGGTGGCCCGCTGGCACGCGATGACCGGCCGCTACACGCTCTGCCTGGTCGTCGCGCACGTCGTCCTCACGATGTACGGGTACGCGCTGCAGGCCGGTCTCACCCACACCGCGATCCTGCAGCAGACCATCGACTCCATCAACCAACTGCCGGACATGGGCAAGGCCGCCATCGGCACCGGTCTGCTGGTGTTCATCGGGCTCATCTCGATCGGCCCGGTGCGCAAGCGGATCCCGTACGACGTCTGGTACCACACGCACCTGCTGACGTACGCGGCCACGTTCCTGACGTTCTGGCACCAGATCACCACCGGCAACGAGTTCGCCGCCACCCCCGCCGCGAAGACCGGCTGGTACGCGCTGTACGGCTCGGTGACCGCGCTGGTGGTCTGGTACCGGATCATCGTCCCGATCAAGCTGAACATGAAGCACCGGCTGCGGGTCGAGGCGGTCATCGAGGAGTCGCCCGGCATCGTCTCGGTACTGATGAGCGGGCGCAAGCTGCACCGGATGGGCGCGGAGGCCGGGCAGTTCTTCCGCTGGCGGTTCCTCGCGCCGGGCATGCGGTTCAGCTCGCACCCGTACTCGCTGTCGGCGGCGCCCCGCCCCAACATGCTGCGCATCACGGTCAAGGCGATCGGCGACCACAGCTCGGCCCTGCGCGACCTGGAGCCCGGCACCCGGGTGTGGGCCGAGGGCCCGTACGGGGCGCTCACGGCCGGCAAGCGCAGCCGGGGCAAGGTACTGCTGGTGGCCGGCGGCGTGGGCATCACGCCGATGCGGGCCCTGTTCGAGACGCTGCCCGGCGCGGCCGGTGACCTGACCCTGCTCTACCGGGCCAACACCACCCAGGACCTGGCCCTGTGGGACGAGCTGGCGCAGATCGCGGAGGAGCGCGGGGCGCGGCTGATGTACGCGGTGAACAGCCCGGAGGGCGAACGGCCCGACATCTCGCCGGACTCCCTTCGCCGCAAGATCCCGGACATCGAGAGCCACGACGTCTTCCTGTGCGGGCCGCCCGGCTTCGCCCAGGGCGTCTACGAGGCGCTGCGCGGCGCGGGTGTCCCGACCCGCCGTATCCACCACGAGTCGTTCGAGATGTGAGCGACGGGACCGCTCGCCGCCGGTCCCACCCGCCCGACCGTCCCAGCCACAGGTCTCCACGACCGTCCCAGCCGTAGGTCTCCACGACCGTCCCACCCCGACTTCTGGCCATGGGTTTCCCCACGGGTTCGCCCCTCGGGTCTCCCCCGCGAGACTTCACACTTCAGGAGCTGAAGGAGCGATGAAGAAGAGCCACCCCATCCGGCGGACCCTGCTCGCCACCGCCGCCACCGTGTCCGGCATCGTGCTGCTGCTGTCGCTGAAGCCGGCCACGGACGCCGGATCGGTACAGGCCGGAGCGGCCGGGGGCGCGCCTTCGGCACAGGGCGGGGTGGCGGCCGGGGCGCAGACCCTGACGGGTACCGCCGTCACGACCGAGTACGGCCCCGTCCAGGTCCGGATCACCGTCAACGGCGGCAAGATCACAGGCGCCGAGGCCGTGCAGCAGCCCACCGGCGGCCGCTCCACGCAGATCAGCGGCGACGCCATCCCCAAGCTCAACCAGGCGGCCGTGGCGGCGGGCAGTGCCGAGATCGACGCGGTCTCGGGCGCCACCTACACCAGCGCCGGCTACAAGGAATCCCTCCAGTCCGCCCTGGACCAGGCCGGCAAGGCCCAGGACTCGGGCGCCCAGGTGCTCACGGGCACCGCGGTGCAGACCGACTACGGGCCGGTCCAGGTCCGGATCACGGTCAGCGGCGGCAAGATCACAGGCGCCGAGGCCGTGCAGGCGCCGAGCGGCGGCCGCTCCACCCAGATCACGGGCGAGTCGGTGCCGAAGCTCAACCAGGCGGCCGTGGCCGCCGGCAGCGCCGACATCGACGCCGTCTCGGGCGCCACCTACACCAGCGCCGGCTACAAGGAATCCCTCCAGTCCGCCCTGGACCAGGCCGGCAAGGCCCAGGACTCGGGCACCGAGGTCGAGGCGGGCGGCTCGCAGGACGCGGGCGGCGCCGCCGAGGGCACCGAGAACTCCGGGGCCGGGCAGGCGACGGGCACCCAGGTGCTCACGGGCTCCGCCATCAAGACGGACTACGGCCCGGTCCAGGTCCGCGTCACGGTCACCGACGGCAGGATCACAGGCGCCGAGGCGCTGCAGCAGCCCACCGGCGGCCGCTCCACCCAGATCAGCGGTACCGCCATCCCCCAGCTCAACCAGAACGCCGTCTCGGCAGGGAGCGCTGACATCGATGCTGTCTCGGGCGCCACATACACCAGCGGCGGTTACCAGCAGTCCCTCCAGTCCGCTCTGGACCAGGCCGGCTGATCCGGTGGCCGAACCCGCCGGGGCCGCCGCGCCCTCCCAGCTGCGGCACGCCGAGGAGGTCATGGGCACCGTCTTCTCCTTCGACGTCCGAGGAGGCGAGCCCACGGCGGTCAGGGCCGCGCTCGACGAGGCGGTGGCCGGACTCCACGCCGTGGACGAGGTGTTCAGCACCTACCGGGAGCACAGCCAGATCTCCCGGCTCGCCCGGGGCGAGGTGACGATCGAGGAGTGCGCTCCCGAGGTCGCCGAGGTGCTCCACCTGTGTGCCGAGGCCGAGCGGTTGAGTGACGGCTGGTTCAGTGCCACGTACGCGGGACGCTTCGACCCGACGGGGCTGGTGAAGGGGTGGGCCACCGAACGGGCCGCCCTGCGTCTGGTCGAGGCCGGGGTGGCCGGGGTGAGCGTCAACGGGGGCGGTGACGTCCAGTTGTGCGGTGTCCCCGGTCCCGAGCGGCCGTGGCGCGTGGGCGTGGCCGACCCGCTCCGTCCGGGTGGCCTCGCCGCCGTCGTCACCGCCGCAGGTACCGACCGCCTCGCCGTCGCCACCTCCGGCACGGCCGAGCGCGGCGCCCACATCGTCGACCCCCGCACGGGGAAGTCCGCCGTGACGGACCTGGTCTCCGTCACGGTCGTCGCCCCCCGCCTGACCTGGGCGGACTGCTGGGCGACGGCCGCCTTCGCGATGGGTTCCCGTGAGGGCCTGGCGTGGCTGGAGTCCCTGGAGGACGCGGAGGCGTTGCTGATCACGGCGGGCGACGAGGTCCGCTGCACGGGAGGGCTGGCCGCGCGGCTGGGCTGAGCGGGCGGCGGGTTTCGCTCACCGGCGCTCACCGGCGCTCACCGACTCTCACCGGGTGCCGCCGCGCCCACCCGTGCCGCACCGGCGGCCCGCCTGCCCGCGGCCGGTCAGGCGGGAAAAAGAGGGCGAAGCCCCTTTTCAGGGGCGCGGGGAACTGTGCGACCAGCCACCACGGACCCGCGGCCGGTGTCCCCGCGAAGCACCCCCTTCAGTGCCCGTTCCCGTTCTGAGCCAGCCTCAACAGGTGATCCGCCAACGCCTGTCCGCCCACGGGGTCCCGGCTGATCAACAGCAGCGTGTCGTCACCGGCGATGGTCCCCAGGATGTCGTGCAGCTCCGCCTGATCGATGGCCGAGGCCAGGAACTGGGCCGCCCCCGGCGGCGTACGCAGGACGACCAGGTTCGCCGAGGCCTCCGCGGAGATCAGCAGCTCCGCGGAGAGCCGCCGCATCCGCTCCTCCTTCGCCGACTCCCCCAGCGGGGCCCGAGGGGTGCGGAAACCCCCCTCGCTCGGCACCGCGTAGATCAGGTCGCCGTCGTTGTTGCGGATCTTCACCGCGTTCAGCTCGTCCAGGTCCCGGGAGAGCGTCGCCTGCGTGACGCTCAGCCCGTCGTCGGACAACAGCTTCGCCAACTGGCTCTGCGACCGCACAGGTTGCCGGTTGAGGATGTCCACGATCCGCCGGTGGCGTGCGGTGCGGGTCTGCGGCACGGCGGGCCCCGCCTGGTCGTGCTCCTGCGCCTGGCTCATCGTCGTCTCATTCTCCGGCTCGTCCGTCCCCGCTGGCTTCGTGCGCCGCCCGCGCCGCGTCGAGGATGCCGGGCAGAGCCTGGAGGAGGGCATCCACGTCCGCGTCACCGATATTGAGCGCGGGCATCAGCCGTACGACATCGGGGGCGGGCGCGTTCACCAGGAAACCGGCGTCCTGAGCGGCCTGTTGCGCCAGGGGCGCGAGCGGCTCGGTGAGCACGATACCCAGCAGGAGGCCCGCGCCACGGACATAGTCGATCATCGGGTCGCCGAGGGACTCGATTCCGTTCCGCAGCTTCTCGCTCTGCCGCTTGACGTTCTCCAGCAGACCCTCGGCCCGGATGGTCTCCAGGACGGCGAGTCCGGCGGCGCAGGCGACCGGGTTGCCGCCGAAGGTGGTGCCGTGCTGGCCGGGCTGGAGCAGTTCGGCGGCCCGGCCGAAGGCGACGGTCGCGCCGAGCGGGAGTCCGCCGCCGAGGCCCTTGGCGAGGGTGACGACGTCCGGCAGGACGCCCTCGTGCGCCTGGTACTCGAACCAGTGCCCGGTCCGGCCGACGCCGGTCTGCACCTCGTCGAGGACCAGCAGCGAGCCGCTGGCGGCCGTGATGGCCCGCGCGGCCTTCAGATAGCCGGCCGGCGGGACCACGACACCCTTCTCGCCCTGGACGGGCTCGATGATGACGAGGGCCGTCTCCTCGGTGACCGCGGCGGCCAGGGCCTGCGCGTCGCCGTACGGGACGTGCGTGACGTCGCCGGGCAGCGGGTGGAAGCCGGTCTGCTTGCCGGGCTGGCCGGTGAGGGCGAGGGCACCCATGGTCCGGCCGTGGAAGCCGCCCTCGGTGGCGACCATGTGGGGCCGCCCGGTCAGCCGGCCGATCTTGAAGGCGCCCTCGTTGGCCTCGGCTCCCGAGTTGCAGAAGAAGACCTTGCCGTCGCGGCCGAAGTGCTCCAGCAGCCGTTCGGCGAGCGCGATGGGCGGCTCGGCGATGAACAGGTTGGAGACATGGCCGAGGGAGGCGATCTGGCTGCTGACGGCCTCGACGATCGCCGGGTGGGCGTGGCCGAGCGCGTTGACCGCGATACCGCCGACGTAGTCGACGTACTCCTTGCCGTCGGCGTCCCACACCCTGGTGCCCGCGCCGCGGACGAGCGAGAGCTTCGGGGTGCCGTAGTTGTTCATGAGCGAGCCCTGCCACCGCTGGGTGAGCTCTGCGTTCTTGGCGGTCTCGGTCATTCGGCATCCCCCTCTTGCTCGGCGTCGGGCACGACCATCGTGCCGATGCCCTCGTCGGTGAAGATCTCCAGCAGGATCGAGTGCTGGACCCGGCCGTCGATGACGCGGGCGGTGTTCACGCCGCCCCGCACGGCGTGCAGACAGCCCTGCATCTTCGGCACCATGCCGGAGGACAACTCCGGCAGCAGCTTCTCCAGTTGGGAAGCCGTGAGGCGGCTGATCACCTCGTCGCTGTTGGGCCAGTCCTCGTAGAGGCCCTCGACGTCCGTGAGGACCATGAGGGTTTCGGCGCCCAGAGCAGCAGCGAGTGCCGCAGCCGCCGTATCAGCATTGACGTTGTAGACATGCCCCATGTCACCTTCGTCCTGGCTCCGGGCGATCGAGGAGACGACCGGGATGCGGCCGTCGGCGAGCAGTGCCTCGATCGCGCCCGTGTCGATCGCGGTGATCTCGCCCACCCGCCCGATGTCGACCAGTTCGCCGTCGATCTCGGGCTGGTGCTTGGTGGCGGTGATGGTGTGCGCGTCCTCGCCGGTCAGTCCGACGGCGAGCGGTCCGTGCTGGTTGAGCAGCCCGACCAGCTCGCGCTGCACCTGTCCGGCGAGCACCATGCGTACGACGTCCATGGCCTCCGCGGTGGTGACGCGCAGGCCGGCCTTGAACTCGCTGACGATGCCGTGCCTGTCGAGGGCCCGGCTGATCTGCGGGCCGCCGCCGTGCACGACGACCACGTTGAGGCCGGCCTGCCGCAGGAAGACGACGTCCTGGGCGAAGGCGTGCTTCAGCTCCTCGTCCACCATGGCGTTGCCGCCGAACTTGATGACGACGGTCTTGCCGTGGTGGCGGGTCAGCCAGGGCAGCGCCTCGATCAGGATGCGGGCCTTGGGAAGGGCGGTGTGCTTCCGCGTAGTGCTCATGACGAGTAGGCGCTGTTCTCGTGGACGTAGTCGGCGGTGAGGTCGTTGGTCCAGATCGTGGCGGTCTCGGACCCGGCGGCGAGGTCGGCGACGATGTGCACCTCGCGGTAGCGCATGTCGACGTTGTCGCGGTCCTCGCCGACACCGCCGTTCTTGCAGACCCAGACTCCGTTGATGGCGACGTTGAGCCGGTCGGCCTCGAAGGCGGCCCTGGTGGTGCCGATGGCGGACAACACCCGTCCCCAGTTGGGGTCTTCGCCGTGGATGGCGCACTTGAGGAGGTTGTTGCGGGCGATGGAGCGGCCCACCTCGACGGCGTCGTCCTCGGTCGCGGCGTTGACCACCTCGACCCTGATGTCCTTGCCGGCGCCCTCGGCGTCCCGGATCAGCTGCTGCCCGAGGTCGTCGCACACCTCGCGGACGGCCTCCGCGAACTCCGCGTACTGAGGGGTGACTCCGGAGGCTCCGGAGGCGAGCAGCAGCACGGTGTCGTTGGTGGACATGCAGCCGTCGGAGTCGACGCGGTCGAAGGTGACCCTGGTGGCGGCCCTGAGGGCCTTGTCCAGGGTCTCGCTGTCGAGGTCGGCGTCGGTGGTGACCACGACGAGCATGGTGGCGAGGCCGGGGGCGAGCATGCCCGCGCCCTTGGCCATGCCGCCCACGGTCCAGCCGTTCCTGGAGACGACGGACGTCTTGTGCACGGTGTCGGTGGTCTTGATCGCGATGGCGGCCTTCTCGCCGCCGTGCTCGGAGAGCTGCGCGGCGGCCGTCTCGACGCCCGGCAGCAGCTTGTCCATCGGCAGCAGTACGCCGATGAGGCCGGTGGAGGCGACGGCGATCTCGCCCGCGTTGTGTCCTTCGAGGACGTCCGCGACCTTCTCGGCGGTCGCGTGGGTGTCCTGGAAGCCCTTCGGGCCCGTACAGGCGTTGGCGCCACCGGAGTTGAGGATGACGGCGGAGACCTGGCCGCCCTTCAGCACCTGCTCGGACCAGAGCACCGGCGCGGCCTTCACCCGGTTGGAGGTGAAGACGCCCGCGGCGGCGAGGCGGGGCCCGGTGTTGACCACGAGGGCCAGGTCCGGGTTGCCGTTCTCCTTGATTCCGGCGGCGATGCCCGCCGCCGTGAACCCCTTGGCTGCCGTCACGCTCACTGCGTCTCCTCGTTCGCCCCGCCGCGGAAGCGGCTGATGTCGCTGTCGCCCGTGCAGCGCAGCGGTGCGGCCATCGTCGTCGTCTGCGGCCCGGCGGCTGCGCGTGCGTCGCTCACGGTGCGACCCCGATCGTGGAAAGCCCCGTCGTCTCGTGGAGTCCGAGGGCGATGTTCATGCTCTGGAGGGCGCCACCGGCGGTGCCCTTGGTGAGGTTGTCGATGGCGCTGATCGCGATGATGCGGCCCGCGGCCTCGTCGTACGCGACCTGGATCTGAACGGCGTTGGAACCGTAGACGGACGCCGTCGCCGGCCACTGCCCCTCGGGGAGCAGGTGGACGAACGGCTCGTCGCCGAAGGCCTTCTCGTACGCGGCGCGCACCGACTCGGCGGTGACGCCGGGCCTGGCCTTCGCGGTGCAGGTGGCGAGGATGCCGCGGGGCATCGGCGCGAGGGTGGGCGTGAAGGACACGGAGACCGGCTCGCCCGCGACGCCGCCGAGGTTCTGCATCATCTCGGGCGTGTGCCGGTGGCCGCCGCCGACGCCGTACGGGGTCATCGACCCCATGACCTCGCTGCCGAGCAGGTGCGCCTTGGGCGCCTTGCCCGCGCCGGACGTGCCGGAGGCGGCGACGATCACGGCCTCGTTCTCGGCGAGGCCCGCCGCGTACGCCGGGAACAGGGCCAGCGTCACGGCCGTGGGGTAGCAACCGGGTACCGCGATGCGCTTGGACCCCTCCAGCGCGGTGCGGGCACCCGGAAGTTCGGGAAGGCCGTAGGGCCAGGTGCCGGCGTGGGGCGAGCCGTAGAACCGCTCCCAGTCCGCCGCGTCCCTCAGCCGGAAGTCGGCGCCCATGTCGACCACGAGCACCTCCGGGCCGAGCTGCTCGGCCACGGCCGCGGACTGCCCGTGCGGCAGCGCGAGGAACACCACGTCGTGCCCGGCGAGGACCTCGGCGGTCGTCTCCTGAAGCACCCGGCCGGCCAGCGGCAGCAGGTGCGGCTGCAGCCCGCCCAGGCGCTGTCCGGCGTTGGAGTTGCCGGTCAGTGCACCGATCTCGACCTCGGGGTGGGCGAGCAGCAGGCGCAGCACTTCGCCGCCCGCATAACCACTCGCTCCCGCCACCGCCACACGTACCGCCATGGAACCCTCCTCTTGGATGGCATGACTATACGTTTCGATGCACGTTTATGCAATCCACGAGGGGGCGGCTGCCTACTGACGGGCCGGGTGAGCGGCTCGACGCCGGTGGCGGCAGGTCCTGGGGCAGCAGTTCCCCGGTCATCTCCCCAGTCGTCCTCCCGGTCATCTCCCTGGTCGCTTCCCCGGTCAGCTCCTCCATCACGGCGAGCGGGAGCGAGGGGTTGGCGGCCGCGGCTTCCGCCACCTGCGGGTCGGTGTCGGTGAGCAGGTCCGTGACGGCCTGGGGCGGGAGGGCCGGGTGACCGGCGGCGAGGGGCCTCGCCCGTTCGTCCGCCAGGCAGGCGAGCAGCGCCGGGGCCGTCGCGTGGGGGTGCCGGGCGATCTCGCGGAACGCCTTCCGCGCCGGGGGCGCGTGCCGGGACAGGTGCTCCAGCAGGGCCGGGCCGGCATCCGGGTTGGCTGCCACCCCGGCGATGACCTGGACCCCGTGCCGGTCGACCATGGCACGCAACCGCGCTTCGCCGAGGCTGGGGTGCGGCGCTATGGACTTGGCCACCTTCGCGTCGGGGTCGTCGGCCAGCGTGGCGCGGATCGCGGCCGGCAGATCACGCCGCGTGGCCAGGAGCATGCGCACGACGGCGTGCGGCGAGCGCACCAGCTCCTCGACCTCGGCGGCCGTGGCGGAGGCGATCCGCGGCAGGAGGGTGCTGCCGATCCTGGTGGTGGCGGCCAGGTGGGCGAGCACGTCGAGGGGCACCCGCGGGTTGTGCGCGAGCCCGCGCCGGACGTCGGGGGAGGTGTCGTCGGCCAGCGCGCGGATCAGGGTGTCGTCGATCGCGGGGTTCTCGGCGAGATCGGCGCGGGCACCGGGCGTGGGATCCACGGCGAGCCGTGCGTACGCCTCCGGGGGCAGACCGGGGCGGGCGGCGAGCGCCCGGCGCAGCAGCGGCGACGGGTGGTCGGCGAAGCCCGCGACCGCCCGCGCCGGTGTGGCCGGGTTCTCCAGGGCCGCCCGCAGCAGGTCGAGCGCGGTGGATTCGTGGGAGCCGTCGCAGGAGGCACCCGGCCGCAGATCGCAGTCGGGCCGCGGGCAGCCCTCGCCGTGCGTGAAGGGTGGCTCCTCGTGGTCGCAGACCAGGCAGCGCCGCGCGGGCGGCAGCCCCTCGCCACTGACGAGCGCCGCCAGGACGTCCGGCGGTGTCGCCTCGTTGGCCGCCACCGCACGGCGGACCTCGGCGTGCGGATGCTCGGCGAGACGGGCGGCCACGTCCGGCGCGGCCCGCAGGGCGAGCTCCGCGACGACCTGTACGTCCGAGTCCGCGGCGAGGGTCTCCACCACGTCCGGCGGCAGACCGGGGCAGGCGGCCAGCTTCTCCCGGTGCGCGACCACCGGATCCGCCGCGAGGAGGCGAGCCCACTCCGGGGCGCCGGCGCCCTCGTCGAGGAGGGCGAGGGCGACCAGCGGTTGTGCCGTGGGATCGACGTCGGCGGCGGTCAGCATTCCCCCGTACGCCAGCCGCACGCCGTTCCCCTCGTCCAGCGAGGCGAGCGTGACCGCCTGCGCCCGGCTGAGGTCGGCACGACGGGCGAGGTCGTCGTTCACATCGGCGTCCGCGAGCGCGATCAGCCGGTCGACCAGCTCGGACGGCAGAGCCGGATTGGCGGCGAGCCCGCACAGGAGATGCTTCACAGAGGGCATCCTGCCCAGGGCCCCTGCCGAACGGTTCATGGTTTTCGGCCGAGCAGCAGTCGTGCGGGGGCGGTGCGCGCGGGGGCGGTGCGCGCGGTCAGGCCGACGGTTGCTGCCCGCACGCTTCCACGCGCGTAGCCGGGGTCCGGTGTACCGCCGAACCGGGTCAGGAGCGCCGGTCGTCCGACCGGGCCGCCCGCTCGGCGTCGCGCTTCTTGATGCGGGCGCCTTCCTTGCGGACCTCGGCCTGGGTGGCGCGCTCCTTCTGCAGCCACTCCGGGCTGTCCTGCTTCAGGGCCTCGATCTGCTCGGTGGTGAGGGCCTCGGTGATTCCGCCGCGCGCGAGGCCCGCGATGGAGACACCCAGCTTCGCGGCGACCACGGGGCGGGGGTGCGGGCCGTTGCGGCGCAGTTCCTCCAGCCAGGCCGGCGGGTTCGTCTGGAGCGTGGTCAGCTCGGCGCGCGAGACGACGCCCTCCTGGAACTCGGCGGGGGTGGCTTCGAGGTACACACCCAGCTTCTTCGCCGCGGTGGCGGGCTTCATGGTCTGGGTGGTCTGGTGCGACGTCATGAGGTCAAGGGTATCGACCGTGTGCGCGACCGCTGACCACGGCCGACGACCGGGGTCCGTCGCCGTACCCGTGCCCGCCGGCCGGGCACCTGGCCGCCCGCGGTGACCGGACCCGTGCCCCCGCCCGTTAGCCTGGTCATGTGACAGGCTCGGAAGCATCCCCTTCGTTCCGGCTCGCGTACGTCCCGGGAGTGACGCCCACGAAGTGGGTGCGGATCTGGAACGAGCGGTTGCCCGACGTCCCCCTGACCCTCCTCCAGGTGTCCACCGCCGAGGCGTTCGGCGTCCTGCGGGACGGCGGTGCCGACGCCGGTCTCGTACGGCTGCCGGTGGACGGCACCGACCTCAGCGCGATCCCGCTCTACACCGAGACCACGGTGGTCGTGATCCCCAAGGACCACGTCGTCGCGGCGGTCGACGAGGTGACCACCGGGGATCTCGCGGACGAGGTCGTGCTGCATCCTCTCGACGACACCCTCGGCTGGGAGCGCCCGCCGGGCGAGCCGGCGTTCGAGCGCCCCGCCACCACGGCGGACGCGATCGAGCTGGTGGCGGCCGGGATCGGGCTGCTCGTCGTCCCCCAGTCGCTCGCCCGGCTCCACCACCGCAAGGACCTGACCTACCGCCCGGTCACCGACGCCCCCGAGTCCCGCGTCGCCCTGTCCTGGCCCCAGGACGCGACGACCGACCTGGTCGAGGACTTCATCGGCATCGTCCGGGGCCGCACGGTCAACAGCTCACGGGGCCGCGCGAAGCCCCCGGAGGAGAAGAAGCCGCAACAGAAGCCCAAGCGCCCCGGCACGGGCAAGCCGACCACCCGCACCCCCCGGGGCGGCTCGTCCGGCGGCGGCAAGAACACCAAGAGCGGCGGCAAGGCCGGAAAGCCCCGCCGCCGCTCGTAGGCGAGGTACGCCCCTGGATGGGCCGCAGGCCCAATCAGGGGCGCGGGGAACTGCGCGACCAGCCCCCACGCACCCGCGCCCGGCTCACCAAGCCCGGGCCGCTTCCCCCGTCACCTCTTCTTGATCCGCAGGAACGTCACCGAGTTCGCCGGAAACGTATAGCTGAACTCCTCAGCCACCCCACGGAACGTGGACGTCACCGGCGCCACCGGCGTAGCCGTCTCCGTGTTCACCGCGTCCGGCGCGGCCGCGAGCGTGGTGACCCGCGCCTTGGCGCGGACCTTCGCACCCCCGAGATCGATCGCCGTACGCGCGGCCACCGACTGCGCGTTGACGACCTTGACGATCAGATCGCCGGTCTTCGCGTCACGCGTCACCACCTGCCGGAACGGCTCGGCCGGCTTGTCGTCGGTGAAGCTGCCCCACTCCTGGCCGTCCAGCAACAGGGTCACCTGCCGCCCCCGCACCTTGACCTCGAGGTCGTACGCACGGCCCGTCTCGATCGTGCCCGGCTTGGACATCAGCGAGGACTTGCCGCCGTCCACGGCCTGCTCGACCGCGCTGGTGGTGTTGTTCCAGCCGCCGAGGTTCCACCAGTAGAAGTTCCCGGTGTCCTTGACGCCGAAGGCGACGAGGAAGCCCTCCTTGCCGGCCTTCTTGGTGGCCTTCACCTTGACGTCGTAGTCGTGCCAGGCGGTGTCACCGGCCGAGACCATGGTGTTCTCGGCGGCCACGTCGGTCTGCACGTACTGTCCGTCCTGGATGCTCCAACTGCCCTTGCCCGTGTGGGTCCACTTCGAGGCGTCCCCGCTGAAGTCATCGGTGAGCAGGCTCGTACCGTCCGCCGCCGTCACCTTCACATCGTCGTACGCCGCTGTCGTGGCCCAGGTGGAGAGGCCCACGGCTCCCGAGATCGGGCCGGTCAGCGCCGGTGTGCCGGTGGCCGTCGACGGCACCACCCGGTCGCCGACGTTGTTCATGAAGAGCTTCTGCGTCTCGTAGTTGGCGGAGTTCCACGACGCCCGGTTGTTGAACCAGATCATGTCGGGGCTCCACTGCACGTAGTCCTCGTTGGCGAGGAGCGGTGCGTAGGAGGCGAGCTTCACGATGTCGGCGTTGCGCTCCAGGCCGGTCATGAACGCGGCTTCGGAGAGGGCGTTCTTGAAGGCGTTGCCCTGGGAGGCGTACTCGCCGAGGAAGACCTTCGGGCCGCCGCGGTCGTAGGAGTCGTAGCGGTCGTTGTTCTGGAGGAACCACTGGGGGCTGTTGTAGTAGTGCTCGTCGACCATGTCGACGCGTCCCTCGCGGTTCAGCTTCCACGCGGTGTCGAAGGTGGTGCCCGTGTCGTCGGGGCCGGAGTTCGAGATCACCTTGATGTCGGGGTACTTCGCCTCGATGGCGGCCCGGAACTTCTGGAAGCGGGCGAAGAACTCGTTCGGCAGGTTCTCCTCGTTGCCGACGCCGAGGTGGGTGAGGTGGAAGGGCTTCGGGTGGCCCATCCGCGCCCGCTTCTTGCCCCACTCGCTGGTCACGGGCCCGTTGGCGAACTCGATGAGGTCGAGCGTGTCCTGGATGTGCCGCTGGAGCAGGGCCTCGTCGTCGGTGGCCCTGTTCTGGCCGCAGCCGGTGACGAGGGCGGGCACCACGGGCAGCGGCATCGCGCCGATGTCCTCGGAGAACTGGAAGTACTCGTAGTAGCCGAGGCCGTAACTCTGGTTGTAGCCCCAGAAGTTGGAGTTGGTGGCGCGCGTCTCGACCGGGCCGATGGTGTCCTTCCACTGGTACGAGCGCTTGCGCTCCCAGTTCGAGGCCTCGCTGTAGTCCTGCATGGAACCGGTGTTGACCAGGCAGCCGCCGGGGAAGCGGACGAAGCCCGGCTTCAGAGCGGCGATCTTCTCGGCGAGGTCCTTGCGCAGACCGTTCCTGTGGCCCTTGTAGGTGTCGCGCGGGAAGAGGGACACCTCGTCGAGGGCGGCGGCGCCTGCGGAGGCGACCGTGAGACGGCCGTCGCTGCTGGTGCGGGTCGCGGTGAAGGTGGCCCGGTACTTGGCCCAGCCGCCCTTGACAACCACCTGGCGGGCCTTGGCCAGCGTGCCGTCGGCGTCCTGGAGGGTGACGGTCAGCGCCGTACGGCTCTCGGCGCGCGCCCACACCGAGAAGTCGTACTTCTTGCCCTCCTCGACCCGGACACCGGTGTTGTAGCCGGCGTTCGTGACGGCCGAACCGGCGCCCAGGGAGAGGTAGTTGCGGTTGCGCTCGTTGAGCCGGCCGGCGTCGTTCACGACCTGCGCGGTGCCGTCGACGGCCCAGGAGGTGAGGGGGGTGTACGCGCGGTTGTCGGCGGTCGAGTACTCGAAGGAGCGGTTCTGCACGAGCTCGGCGTACAGACCGCCGTCGGCGGCCCGGTTGATGTCCTCGAAGAAGACGCCGTACATCGTGTCGTCGATCTTGGCACCCTTGGCGCTCGGGTCGACGGTGATCGCGTAGTCGGTGACGTCCTCGGCGTGCGCGGGGGCCGGGACGGAGGCGGCCGCCACCAGGAAGGCGGTGGCGGTGAGGCCGAGTCTCCAACGGGTACGGGTGCTGCGTGACATGGATACTCCGCGGCTCGGGGTGGGGGTCTGGAGTTGTTCGAAATATCAGACAATGATCAGCACTTCGAACGGCAAGATAGGGAGGTGACCAAGACAGCGTCAACGGGTCGCACAGCACCGAAAGTGTCGGAAGTGAAGGACGGATGGGCGTTTTCCTGCCAGTTCCCGATGTACTGGCTCATCTCTCCGGAAGGTGGCGGGTCCTGCGGTCCGTGCGGGATCTGGCGAACGGGGCGCAAGGGGAGTTCTCCGGGACGACCGTTTTCAGCCCGTCGGACGACGGCGGTCTCCTCCACCGGGAGATCGGAACTTTCGTCTGGCAGGGCGTGCCGCGTCCGGCCGAACGCACCCTGCGCTTCCTGCCGGGCCCGACCCCCGGCACGGCGGACGTCCGCTTCGCCGACGGCCGCCCCTTCCACGACCTGGACCTGACAGCCGGCCGCTGGCGCACGACCCACCCCTGCGTCGCCGACCTCTACCGGGGCGAGTTCGCGGTGTACGACGAGGATCGCTGGCGTACGACCTGGCGGGTCGGCGGCCCAGCGAAGGACCAGCTCCTGGTCACCGAGTACACCCGCGCGCCCGCGTCAGGACCCGCCCCGCCTACTGCGCGGCGCCCAGCCGCAGGTTCCAGCGGCCCGCGTGACCCGCGACCGTGACCGTCGACAGGGGCCGGATGTCCATGTTCCAGTACGACGACGGCGGGGCCTTCAGCGCGTAGACCAGGGCGGCGCGCAGCACGGACGGCTCGGCCACGGCGACGATACGACCGCCGTCGCCCGCGGGGCGGGTCTCCAGCCAGCCGCCTATGCGGGAGATGAAGGCGATCAGCGACTCGCCGCCGTGCGGGGTGGCGCGCGGGTCGGCGAGCCAGGCGTCCACGGCCGAGGGCTCCCGGGCCATGGCCTCGCCGAGCGTGAAGCCGCGCCACCGGCCCATGTCGCAGTCCCGCAGCGCGGGCTGGGCCAGCGGCGCGTAGCCGAGGGCATCCCCGGTGGCCCGGCTGCGGGGCGTCGGCGAGCAGTAGCGCAGCTCGGCCGCCGCCAGCGGCACCAGCTCGTGGGCGGCGCGCTGCACTTCGTCCCAGCCGGCCTGGTCCAGCGGCCGGTCGTCCTCGAAACGCTCCGTGAGCAGCGAGGAACAGCGCGCGGCGGCGACGAACGTGACCCGAAGAGGCATGCGGCGATGGTGGAACGGGGTTCTCCGCAGGTCAAGAGGCGTGACTCAGGAGTTACGCGGGGCCCCGGGGGACACTCGTCGCCCAGCAGTGCGGCTCACTCGAACACGAGCGCCATCCACTGGTCGGGCTCGGCGAGCGGCGCGAACCCGAGCTTCGCGTAGACGCCGTGCGCGTCGTGCGTGGCGAGCATGATGCGACGCAGCCCGTACGGCCGCAGGTGCTCGCGCACGGCCGCGACCAGGGTCGTGCCCAGGCCCTTCCCCCGCGCCGACCGGTCGACGTACACGTCGCAGAGCCACGCGAACGTGGTCCGGTCGGTCACCACCCGGGCGTACGCGACCTGCTCCCCCGAACCCACCTCGTACACCCCGAAGTTGAGCGATCCCCGGATCGCGCTCTCCTGCTTGTCGCGAGGGCGGCCGAGGGCCCAGTACGCGTCGGTGGACAGCCAGTGGTGGACCCGTCCGACGTCGATGCGGTCCGGGTCGGCGGACATCTCGTAGCCCTCGGGCAGGCCGGACGGGGTCGACTCGTCGTTCATGGGTGGACGCTCGCAGGCCAGGAGCCCGCTGTCGAACCGTTTACGGCCGCCCTGAGCCTCCGTACACCTTCCGTGATCTCCCCCGCCCCCGCGACGCCGGCGAAGCTCAACCGCAGGTGACCGGCCGGGGGTTCGGCGCTGAAGTAGGGGCGGCCGGGGGTGACGGCGACGCCCGCGCGGAGGGCGGCGGCGACCAGGGCGGGCTCGTCGGTGCCGTCGGGGAGGCGCAGCCACAGGTGGTAGCCGCCGGAGGGGATGTGGGGCAGCGCCAGTTCGGGCAGCCCCAGGCGCAGCTCGGACGTCAGCGTGTCCCGGCGGTTCTTCAACTCCCTGGAAACCGACCGGAGATGGCGGGGCCAGGCGGGCGAGCCGACGAGTTCGAGTGCGGCCTCCTGGAGGGGACGCGGTACGAAGAAGGTGTCGACGACCTGGATGGCGCGCAGCCGTTCCAGGACCGGGCCCCGCGCGGCCAGGGCACCCACCCGGAAGCTGGGCGAGGTCGCCTTGGTCAGCGAGGAGACGTGCACGACCACACCGTCGGGGTCGTCGGCCACCAGCGGCCTGGGCAGCGGCCCGGCGTCCTCGTGCACGAGACGGCGCACGAAGTCGTCCTCCACGACGAAGGCTCCCGCCGCGCGGGCGATCCGCAGCACCTCGCCCCGGCGGTCGGCCGACAGGGCGGCGCCGGTGGGGTTCTGGAACAGCGGCTGGCAGACGAAGACACGGGCACCGGACGCCTTGAACGCGTCGGCCAGCAGGGCGGGTCTGACCCCGTCCGCGTCCACCGGCACCGGAACGGGCCGCAGCCCGGCCGCCCGCGCGATCGCCAACATGCCCGGATACGTGGGCGATTCGACGAGCACGGGCGCCCCGGGCGGCGCGAGGGCGCGCAGGGCGGTGGTCAGGGCGGACTGGCCGCCCGCCGCGACGATCACCTCGGCCGCGGTGATCGCCCCGCCGATGCTCCGCGCGAACCACTCGCGCAGTTCCGGGACGCCCTCGACCGGTGGCCGCGCCCATACCCCGGGCCGCCGCCCGGCCCTCGACAGGGCCGCGGCCATCGCCTGCTCCGGCTGCAGCGACGGGTGCAGATAGCCGCCGTTGAACTCGATCACGCCGGGCGGCGGAGAGGCGAGCGAGACCAGCACTCCGGAGGCGTCCACCGTGCGGGGCGACGGCTCGGCGCTGCCGTCCGCGCTCAGCGCGACCTCCTGCCAGGACGTGTCCCCCACGACCGCCGCCCCGCTCTCGCGCGGCCGCGCCCGGAAGGCGCCCGCCCCCGGCCGGGTCACCACGAGCCCCTCGGCGGCCAGCTGCGCCAGGGCCCGTGAGACGGTCACCGGGCTCACTCGGAACCGCTCGACGAGCGCCCGGCTCGACGGCAGCTTTCCACCCGGCGAGTAGCGGTCCAGCTCCTTCCGCAACTGCTCCGCCAGCTCCGCGCCACTGCTACGCTCATGCATGAGAGCAGAGAGTAGCGCTATCGCCCAGGATTCAGTAGCGGTGGGCGGTGGCCGGGAAGGCACCGACCCGCGACCGGCCACCTCCGCAGCCCGGTCCTCCGCCGACGCGGGCCCGGCTACGCCCGCACCCACGCCCTCGCCCGATCGCCGCCTCCGCACCGGCGGCACCCTCCAGGCCGCCCTCGGCGTCACCGCCTTCTCCCTCACCTTCCCCGCCACCGCCTGGGGGCTGGAGGGCTTCGGCCCCTGGTCCCTGGTCGCCGTGCGGAGCGTCCTCGCGGCCGTCATCGCGGGCGGCTGTCTGCTGGCCCTGCGGGTGCGGCCGCCCGGTCGCCGGCACTGGGCCGGACTCGCCGTGGTCGCCGCCGGAGTGGTCGTCGGCTTTCCCCTGCTCACCACGCTCGCCCTGCGGACCTCGACCACCGCGCACGCCGCCGTGGTGGTCGGTCTGCTCCCGCTGACGACCGCCCTGTGCTCGGCGCTGCGCATGGGCACGCGCCCCTCGCGCACCTTCTGGACCGCCGCCCTCGCCGGCGCCGCCGCCGTCCTCGCGTTCACCGTGACGCGGAGCGGCGGCGCCCTCACGACGGCCGACCTCTTTCTCTTCGGCGCCCTGCTGGTGTGCGCGGCCGGCTACACCGAGGGCGGCCGACTGGCCCGCGTGATGCCGGGCTGGCAGGTCATCGGCTGGGCCCTGGTGCTGTGTCTGCCGCTGAGTGTGCCGGGGGTTTTGCTGGCCCTGTCGTACGAGCCGGTGCGACTGACCGCGCACAGTGTGGCCGGGCTGCTGTGGGTGGCGGCCGGGTCCCAGTTCCTGGGGCTGGTCGTCTGGTACCGGGGCATGGCGGCGATCGGCATACCGAAGGCCAGCCAGTTGCAGTTGGCGCAGCCGCTGCTCACACTGGTGTGGTCGGTGCTGCTCCTCGGCGAGCAGCTCACCCCGGCCGCGCCCCTGACGGCCGCCGCCGTGCTGGTCTGCATCGCGGTCACCCAGCGCACTTCCGCCTGAGAGTCCGTACGCACACCGGTCCAACCGGCGCCGCCCGCAATAGACTGCGGTCACGGACCGCCACTCCCGTGCAAGACGAGGAGGCCCCCCGATGCAGGCAACCGTAGGCGACACCCTGCTGGTGCACGGCAGGACCGTCGGGCACCACGACCGGACCGCGGAGGTCCTGGAGGTGCTCGGCCAGGACGGGAATCCGCCCTACCGGGTCAGGTTCGACGACGACGGGCACGAGGCACTGATGTCCCCGGGCCCGGACACCGTCGTCCGTCATCCCGGGGACCCGAGGTAACCGCTCCGCCCCACCCCGGTCCCGTCAGCGCGGTGGCTCCGCCGGCTGCTGGTAGTGGTCGGCGACCACGCGTGCCATCGTGCCGATCCTGTCCTGCCGGACGTCCTTGGCCGAGAAGAAGGCGTGTCCACGCGCCTCCGGAAAGTCGCGGGCCAGGGTGAGGTGCGCCGAGAGTTCGGCCGGGTCCTGCCAGGCCGCGGGCTGCGCCGGGTCGCCCGCCTTGTACAGGGCCTCCCCGATGTACAGCCGCGTCCCGCTGCCCCGGGCGGTCTCGGCCCACCAGGGCAGCAGCTTGGCGTAGTCGGCGGCGCCGAAGCCGATGTTCCAGTACAGCTGCGGCACGATGTAGTCGATCCAGTTCTCCCGGACCCACCTGCGCGTGTCCGCGTGCAGGTCGTCGTAAGTCTGCACGCCCGCGCGGGTGTCCGAGCCCAGCTCGTCGGTCTCGGCGTTGCGCCACACCCCGAAGGGGCTGATCCCGAATTCGGTGCCGGGGCGGATCGCCTTGATCTCCGCCGCCGTCTCCCGCACCAGCCTGTCGATGTTGTCGCGCCGCCAGGCGGCCCGGTTGGGGAACCCGCCGCCGTGCTGGTCGTACGCCGCGTCGTCGTCGAAGACCTGGCCCGCGACCGGGTACGGGTAGAAGTAGTCGTCGAAGTGGACGGCGTCGACCGGGTACTTCCGTACGGCGTCGAGCATGGCCGTCCGCACGAAGGCGCGGACGGCGGGGATGCCGGGGTTGTAATAGAGCTTGCCGCCGTAGGGAACGACCCAGTCGGGGTTCTTCCGGGCCGGGTGAGAGGCGACGAGACGGCTCGGGTCGGCGTGGATGGCGACGCGGTACGGGTTGAACCAGGCGTGCAGTGAGAGGCCCCGGGCGTGCGCCTCCTCGACCGCCGTGCCCAGCGGGTCCCAGCCGGGGTCCTTGCCCTGGGTGCCGGTGAGGTACTGCGACCAGGGCTCGTACGGGGAGGGCCAGAGGGCGTCGGCGGTGGGCCGGACCTGGAAGATCACCGTGTTGAGGCGGCAGTCGACGGCGGTGTCGAGATGGGCGAGGAGCTCGGCGCGCTGTTCGTCGGGGGTCAGGCCGGACTTCGAGGGCCAGTCCCGGTTGAGGACGGTGGCCAGCCACATGCCGCGCAGCTCGCCCTCGGCCGCCCTGCGGCGGGGGGCGGGCTCTCCGCCGGCGATGGCGGTGCCCGCCGCCACACCGCCCGCCGCCACGAGAGTCGACACCGCGGTCGCCCAGAACGCCCGTCGTGACATCCGTGGCTTCCGGTGCATCGTCCTACCTCCGCTTACCGCGTCCCGCGTGTCCGCCCCTCGCGGACCGTCCCCGGGCCAGCCTTCCATGTGACACCCGGAATACTGATCAGTAGACGTCGCGGGTAACGTGCAGGTTTGGCGCATGCCCACACCAGGGGTGTCCGCCAGGCACACAGAGCCAGTGAAAGGGACGATGTGACGGACATCCCGGCGGGAGACATTGCACGCGTCGGAGTCGTGGGCTGCGGCCAGATGGGAGCGGGCATCGCCGAGGTGTGCGCCCGCGCCGGACTGGACGTCAAGGTCGCCGAGACCACCGGCGAAGCCCTGGAGATCGGCCGTACCCGGCTGTTCAACTCCCTGTCCAAGGCCGCCGAGCGCGGCAAGATCACCGAGGCCGAGCGGGACGAGACGCAGGCGCGGCTGAGCTTCACCACCGATCTCGGCGAGTTCGCCGACCGGGACCTCGTCATCGAGGCGGTCGTGGAGAACGAGCAGGTGAAGACCGAGATCTTCCAGGTGCTCGACCAGGTGGTGACCCGTCCGGACGCGATCCTCGCCTCCAACACCTCCTCCATCCCGCTGGTGAAGCTCGCGGTCGCCACCTCGCGCCCCGACCACGTCATCGGCATCCACTTCTTCAACCCGGCCCCGGTACAGAAGCTCGTCGAGCTGATCCCGGCGCTGACCACCTCCGAGGGCACCCTCAGCCGGGCGCAGCTGTTCGCCGAGAAGGTGCTCGGCAAGCACGCCGTGCGCGCCCAGGACCGCTCGGGCTTCGTCGTCAACGCGCTGCTCGTGCCGTATCTGCTCTCCGCGATCCGGATGTTCGAGTCGGGCATCGCCAGCCGCGAGGACATCGACAACGGCATGGAGATGGGCTGCGCCCACCCGATGGGCCCGCTGAAGCTCTCCGACCTGATCGGCCTGGACACCATCGTCTCCATCGCCCACTCGATGTACGAGGAGTACAAGGAGCCGCTGTACGCCGCTCCCCCGCTGCTCCAGCGCATGGTGGACGCAGGGAGGCTCGGCCGGAAGGCGGGGTCGGGCTTCTACTCGTACGCCTGATCACGGACGGTCAGCTTCCCTTTCCCGCACGGGCCCGGCACCGAAATCGGTGCCGGGCCCGTCGTATTCACACACCGTGTGCGCGGCGGACACGCATATGCCGTTCGCACACTCTCCCCACGCGCCGACCAGGCGAGTTGACTTGCCGTGCGCATGCAAGGGACGGCACGACTACAGAAAGGAGCGGACTCGTGGCCATCGACCCCGAGCCTCCCGTGCTCCACGGTGAACTCGCAGAGTTACGCCGCCGCCTGGACGTGGCGCACGCCCGCGTCGAAGGCGGGCACACCCTGCTGAGCCACCGCGCCGAGCAGACCGCCAAGGAACTGGACGATCTGAGCGCACGGATCGTCGCCCTGGAGCACGGCCGCTGGCCCCTGCCCGCGGTGGCGGCCCTCACCGCCCTGGGCGCCCTGGTGGTGTCCGTCTGGCAGGCACTGGGCCGCTAGCCGGCCGGGCGGGACACGAGGGGGAGTTCAGCCCCTGGCATCCTGCCCGAGACGCAGGTGGTGCAGCAGGAGCAAAGCGGCCGCCATGTTGGCGGCCGGGACCTCGCCGCGGGCGACCATGTCGGGAACGAGTTTGAGGGGAACCCATTCCCGACGGTCCGACTCGAAGTCGTCCACGGGGTGACCGACATACGCGCCCTCGTCGGCCCAGTAGATGTGGTGCCGGGCGTCGGTGAGCCCGTTGGAGGGCTCGACGCTCATCAGGTGGTGCAGGGGTCCCGGCCGCCATCCGGTCTCCTCCTCCAGTTCGCGGGCGGCCGCCGCGGCGATGGCTTCGCCGTCCTCGACGACGCCTGCCGCGAGCTCCCACCCCCAGCTGTCGGTGATGAAGCGGTGCCGCCAGAGCAGCAGCACCTCGTTCGCCTCGTTGACCACGGTGGCCACGGCGACGGGCCGCAGCCGGATCAGGAAGTGATCGAGGTGCTGCCCGTCCGGCAACGCGACATCTGCGAGATTGACGCTGAACCAGCGGTTCGAGTACACAGTTTGTTCGCTCTGCTTCGTCCACTGCACGGTTCTGCCACCTTCCGCTGAGTAAGTGGCAATATCGCAGCAGGAGCTTGGTGACAGCAGGCGCACAGCCGGTGCACGGCCGCGCCCCGGGGACGGTGTCAGAGCGGTACGCGCAGTGCTCCGTCGATGAGTTCGGCGGCTTCGGAGGTCCCCGCGCAGCCGCTGCGCGCGAGGTGTTCGCGTACCGCCCGCAGTCTGTCACGCAGGCGCATGGACTCCATTCCACGCGCCCGCTCGGCCATCTCCACGGCGGTGGCCACCGCCTTGTCCGCGTTGCCCTGCCGCAGCTCGATCTGGCTGAGCATCGCGAGCCGGTGCACCCGCCCCCGGTCGTGCGCCGGGGTGTCGACGGCGGCCGCGGCGTGCTCCGCCGCGGCGGTCAGTTCGCCGAGGCTGAGCAACGCCTCCGCCACCTGTACGTTCACCAGGCCGGGTTGGACATAGCCGGTCTCATCGGGTTCGTACCCGCGCCGGATGCGCTCGGCGGCCTGCTCGGCCCGCCGGATGCAGGACAGCGCACTCGTGCCGTCGCCCAGGTGCGCGTACGCCTTCGCCTGCATCGCGTAGAGGTCGGAGGCGAGTGCCGGCGTGATGTGCGGGCCGGCGGTGCGCAGCGCCGCCTCGGCGAAGGCGACGGCCTGCCGGTACTCCCGCATGAACAGCGCCTGGTTGACGAGCAGCGCGATGACGTACGCCCCGAGCCCCCGGTCCCCGCTGGCCTTCGCCAGCCGCAGCGCCTGGTGGAAGTACCGCTGGGCCAGCCCGTGGGCGTCGGAGTCGTAGGCGCAGATCCCGGCGATCGCGACCAACCCGCCGGTGGCCCGGTGCAGTTGGCGCCCGGTGGCATCGGTGTAGCTGCCCCGCAGCAGCGGCGCGGCCTCGGCGTTGAGGAACCCCACGATCCGGGTGCGCGTGGCGACTCCTCCGGCCTTGCGGTACATCTGCTCGTAGTGCGTACGGGCCGCGCGCAGCATCTCGATGTCGGCCATGCTGACGCGATGCCGCCCGCCACGGGACACATCGACGTCCTCCGGCGGGTTCTCCCACTCCCATACGGGCATCACGGCGGGCGTCCCGGTGACGGCGGGGGCACCGAGGACATGGGGGCGCTGTTGTTCGTCGGAGCGCCACAGGGCGGTGGCTCGCTCCACGAAACCGGAGAGCCCGGCACCGTGCGGGGAGATCGCCTCGCCCGGCACGCCGAGCCCGATGTCGTCGAGGGTGACGGTCCGGTGCAGCCGCCCGGCGAGCACCTCACAGATCAGGTCGGGCACCTGCCCTCGCGGCCGCTGCCCCTTCAACCACCGCGCCACGGCGGTGTGTTCGTACCTCAGTGCCAGCCCACGGACCCGCCCCGCCTGGTTGACGTGCGCGGCGAGACCGGCGTGGGAGATACCGGCCTCGTCGAGGATCGCGTCGAGCAGGGTGTTGGGCTGCATGGAGGCCCTCCGGTGGCTCGGTGCCGGCGAGTGGCAGCGTAGCGCCTCTCCTTTCACACGGGGTGTGAAGCGAACGCCCGAATTCGGGCTGTGCACGCGCTGTCGCAGAGAGTTTCGGACCGGTTGACTGAAATGCCTCGCAAGAGGCCGGCCGGGCCGCCGGCTCCCCCTCGTACAGTGCGGCGGCCCGGCCGGGCCGAACCGGGGGCGACTACGGGGCGGGAGCGACAGGTGGGTTGTCGGCTGCGGGTGTGTCGTGGCTGGTCGCGCAGTTCCCCGCGCCCCCAAAAGCACGGGTCCGGCTGATCAGCCGGTCGTTGCGGAGTACCAGTATCGCGATGTCGTCCTTGGGTCTTCCCCCTGCGTGGCGGAGGAGTTGAGTGAACACCGCGCGGAGCACCGACTGGGGAGAGACGGGGAGGCCTCGTGCGGCTTCCCGCAGCGCGCCCGCCAGGGGAAAGAAGCGACCCTGCCCGTCCCTCGCGTCCTCCACCCCGTCCGTGTGGAGGAACAGGGCCTCGCCCGGGAGGAGTTGACCGCAGGCGGTGACCGGGAGCTCGGCGGGTAGCGGGAAGAGCCCGAGCGGGGGCATGGGGTCGGCGTGGGTGACAGGTGCCGCACGGCCGACGCCCAGCAGATAGGGCCACGGGTGGCCGCAGTTGAGGGCGTTCAGTTCGCCGTCGGGGGCGATCTCCAGGAGGAGGACGGTGACGAAGTCCTCGGTGTCCTCGGGGCGGGCGCCGTCGCGGAGGTGGCGGGCGAGGGCGCGGTCGAGACGGGCGAGGACTCCGGCGAGGTCGGCCTCGTCGTGGACGGCTTCGCGGAAGCTGCCGAGGACGGCGGCGACGGTGCCGACGGCGGCGAGGCCGTGGCCGCGTACGTCGCCCATCACCACCCGTACGCCGTGCTCGGTGGCGATCACCTCGTACAGGTCGCCGCCGACGCCCGCGCCCCGGTCGGCGGAGAGTTGGACGGCGGCGGTGGCCAGACCCTCGATCCGCGCGGGCAGCGGCCTGAGCAGCGCGCTCCGCGCGGAGCCCGCGGCCTCGCGCGCCTGCCGCACTTCCCGCAGCATCACCTGCCTGACGTGCAGCATCAGTCCGGTGCCTACCGCCAAGCACACGGCACCACCGGCGATCCGGGCGCCGATCAGCGCCCGCCGCACGGACCGCCGGCCGGAGAGACGACGCCCCCGGGACAACGCCCGCCGAGGAGACCCAGCCCTGATTCGAATCATGCCGTTGGCCCCCCATCAGGCCCGGACAGCGCGAACGGCCCCGAGAGACCGGTCCGATTCTGTCGACCGGATGCCCCGATTGGGGAGATCGTCCAGGATTGTCACCCGAATGAGTGAGGTGACTCGGGGAGGGTCTCGATGAGGGCGAAGCCCCATCGAGGGGCGTGGGGAACTGCGCGACCAGCCACGAACACCCCGCGGCCGCCGTACCGGCGCAGTCCCCCACCCCCTGGGCGCCCTAACTACGAAGCACGGCCCCCGTACGCTCGCCCGCGAGCGCGACCGCCGCGTCCCGAGCGGCCGAAGCCTCATCCACGGTCAGCGTCCGATCCGCCGCGCGGAACCGCAGCGCGTACGCCAACGACTTCCGCCCGTCGCCCAGCTGCTCCGCGTTCTCGTAGACGTCGAACAGCCGGATGCCCTCGAGGAGTTCACCCGCGCCCTCGCGCAACGCGGCCTCCACGTCGGCGTGCGGCACGAACGCGTCGACCACCAGCGCGACATCCTGCGTGGCGACGGGGAACGAGGAGATGCTCGGTGCCTGCGGGGTGCTGTCCCCCACCTGCTCCAGGGCGTCCACGTCGATCTCCATCGCGGCGGTACGGGCCGGCAGCCCGAGCGCCTTGAGCACGCGCGGGTGCAGCTCACCGGCGTGGCCGACGACCCGCTCGGTGCCGTCGGCGACGATCACGAACTCGGCACAGCGGCCCGGGTGCCAGGGGCCGTACTGCCCCTTGCGGACGACCAGTTCGGCACCGGCCTCGCGCGCGACCGCGCGCCCCGCCTCGATGGTGTCGGCCCAGTCCGCCGGGCGGCCCTTGCCCCACCAGCCGGCCTGCTCACGGGCTCCGGCCACGACGACGGCGACGTGGCGCGGCTGCTCGGGCAGCGCGGCGTTCAGCGTCGCGATCTCCTCGTCGGTGGGCCGGCGGTCGACCGGCGGCGCGACGGCGACGCGCCGCTCCTCACGCGGGAGGAACACCAGGCCGGTCTCGAACAGGGCCAGGTCGTGCGTGCCTCGGCCGTCGTTGCGCCGCAGCGCGCCCAGCAGACCCGGCAGCAGCGACGTGCGGAGCGCGGGCTCCTCGTCGTTGAGCGGGTTGGTGAGCTTGACGACGCGGCGGGCCGGGTCGTCGGCGTCCAGACCGAGCTGGTCGAAGACCTGCTCGCCGATGAACGGGTAGTTGGGCGCCTCGACGTATCCGGCGCCGGCCAGCGCCCGGCCGACCCGGCGGTGCAGCCGCTGCCGGTGGGTCAGGCCACGGCCCGACGGGGGCTTGGGCAGCGTGGAGGGCAGGTTCTCGTAGCCCTCCAGCCGGATGACCTCCTCGGCGAGGTCGTTGACCTCGGTGAGGTCGGGCCGCCAGGACGGCACGGTGACGATCAGCTCGTCCTGCCCGTAGACGTCGCAGCCCACCTCCTGGAGGCGGCGTACGACGATCTCGCGGCCGTACTCGACGCCCGCGACCCTGTCCGGGTGGCTCGCGGGCATGGTGATGGTGTGCGGCGCGGACGGGGCGATCACCTCGGTGACGCCCGCGTCGGCCGTACCGCCGGCGAGGAGCACCAGCAGGTCGACGGTGCGCTGGGCGGCGGCGGCCGCGGCCATCGGGTCGACGCCGCGCTCGAAGCGACGGGACGCCTCCGACGACAGCTTGTGCCGGCGGGCCGTGCGCGCGATGGCGACCTGGTCGAAGTGGGCGGCCTCGATGACCACGTCGGTGGAGGCGTTCCCCCCGTTCTCGGCGGCGTCGTGGTCGGCGATCTCCGTGTCGGCGCCGCCCATGACACCGGCGAGGCCGATGGGACCGCGCTCGTCGGTGATCACCAGGTCCTCGGCGTGCAGGGTGCGGGTGGTGCCGTCGAGGGTGACGATCTTCTCGCCCTCCTCGGCCCGGCGCACGCCGATCGTGCCCTGGACCAGGGAGCGGTCGTAGGCGTGCAGCGGCTGGCCCAGCTCCATCATCACGTAGTTGGTGATGTCGACGGCGAGCGAGATCGGGCGCATGCCGACCTTCTGCAGCCGGCGCTTGAGCCAGATCGGGGAGCGCGCCTCGGGGTCGAGGCCGGTGACGGTGCGGGCGGTGAAGCGGTCACAGCCGAGCGGGTCGGAGACCTGGACGGGGTGGCCGAACGCGTTCGGCCCCGGGACGTCGAGGAGCGCCGGGTCGCGCAGCGGCAGGCCGTAGGCGATGGCGGTCTCGCGGGCGACGCCGCGGATCGACAGGCAGTCGCCGCGGTTGGCGGTGACGGCGATGTCGAGGACCTCGTCGACCAGCTCCAGGAGCTCGATCGCGTCCTTGCCGACCTCGGTCTCCGGCGGCAGCACGATGATGCCCTTGGTGCCGTCGTCGCCCATGCCCAGCTCGTCGCTGGAGCAGATCATGCCGTGCGAGGTGTGGCCGTAGGTCTTGCGGGCGGAGATGGCGAAGCCGCCGGGCAGTTCGGCACCGGGCAGGACGACCACGACCTTGTCGCCCACCGCGAAGTTGCGGGCGCCGCAGACGATCTCCTGGGGCTCGCCGGTGCCGTTGGCGGTGCCGACGTCGACGGTGCAGAAGCGGATCGGCTTCTTGAACTCCGTCAGCTCCTCGATGGTCAGCACCTGACCGACGACGAGGGGGCCCTTGAGGCCGTCGCCGAGCTGCTCGACCGTCTCGACCTCCAGGCCGGCCGAGATGAGCTTGGCCTGGACGTCACGGCCGGTCTCGGTGGCCGGCAGGTCGACGTACTCCCGCAGCCAAGAAAGCGGGACCCGCATCAGATCTCCATCCCGAACGGCCGGGTGAACCGGACGTCACCCTCGACCATGTCTCGCATGTCTTCGACGTTGTGGCGGAACATCAGCATCCGCTCGATGCCGAACCCGAAGGCGAATCCGCTGTACTTCTCCGGGTCGACGCCGCAGGCGGTGAGGACCTTGGGGTTGACCATGCCGCAGCCGCCGAGCTCGATCCAGCCCTCGCTGGAGCAGGTGCGGCAGGGGCGGTCGGGGTTGCCGACGGACTCGCCGCGGCAGACGTAGCACACCATGTCCATCTCGGCGGACGGCTCGGTGAACGGGAAGAAGTTCGGCCGCAGCCGGGTCTTCATGCCCTCGCCGAACAGGGCCTGGACCATGTGGTCCATCGTGCCCTTGAGGTCGGCCATGGTGAGGCCCTCGTCGACGGCCAGCAGCTCGACCTGGCGGAAGACCGGGGTGTGCGTGGCGTCCAGCTCGTCGGTGCGGTAGACGACGCCGGGACAGATCACGTACACCGGCAGCTCGCGGTCGAGCAGGGAGCGGATCTGCACGGGCGAGGTGTGGGTGCGCAGCACGACGCCGGACTCGGTGCCGCCCTCGGGGCCCTGCACGAAGAAGGTGTCGGCCTCGCCGCGGGCCGGGTGGTCCGGGCCGATGTTGAGGGCGTCGAAGTTGAACCACTCGGCCTCGACCTGGGGGCCCTCGGCGACCTCGTAGCCCATGGCCACGAAGACGTCCTCGATGCGCTCCGACAGGGTGGTGAGCGGGTGGCGGGCGCCGGCCGGTACGCGGTCGTAGGGCAGCGTGACGTCCACGGCCTCCTCGACCAGCACCCGGGCGTCGCGCTCGGACTCCAGCTCGCTCTGACGGGCGGCGAGGCCCTTGTTCACCGCGCCCCGGGCCTGGCCGACCAGCTTGCCGGCCGAGGCCTTGGCCTGCGGGGGCAGCGCGCCGATCTCGCGGTTGGCGAGGGCCAGCGGGGAGGTGCCGCCGGTGTGGGCGACCTTGGCCTCCTGGAGCGCGTCGAGGGAGTCCGCGGCGGCGAAGGCGGCGAGCGCCTCGTCCCGCATGCGCTCGATCTCTTCCGGTTTCAAGGCCTCGACCTCTACAGGGTCGTACGACTTATTCGGTGCCGACATCTCTTCCCGTGCTTCCGATTGGCTGGCTGAAGGTCCCCGTACCGACTCGTGGACAGATCGTCACGGTTTTTGGGACACAAAGGTGCCAAAGGCCGAGTCTAACGGGGTGGAGGTGAACGAACGCGCCCGTGGTGCTCAGGCCAGGTAGGCCGGAGCGCTCACGGGCAACGTAAATCGGAACTCGGCGCCGCCGCCGGGGGCGCGTCCGACGGTGATGGTGCCGCCGTGGGCTTCGACGATGCCCTTGACGATGTACAGCCCGAGGCCGGTGCCGCCGCGCTTGCTGCCCCGCCAGAAGCGGGTGAAGACGCGGTTCATGGACTCCTCCGGGATGCCACTGCCTTCGTCGCTCACCGTGACCGACGTACCGGTGTCCTCCCCTTCCCGGGGGGACGCCGTGGGCGTGACGTCAATCGTGACGGTTCCCTCGCCGTGCCGCACCGCATTTTCCAGCAGGTTGCTCAGCACCTGGTCGATCTTGTCCGGGTCGGCCCACAGATCGGGCAGCGGCTGCTCGATCCGCAGCAGGAACCGGTCGGCCGGCTGCCCCGCGGCGACGTACGCCTGGATGTGCCGCCCGACGGCCGCGCCGATGTCGACGGGCTGCCGCCGCACTTCGAGCCGCCCGGAGTCGATCCGCGAGATGTCCAGCAGCTCCGCGATGAGCCGGGTGACCCGATTGGCGTCGGCGTCCACGGTCTCCAGCATCAGCTTCTTCTGGTCGTCGGTGAACCGCTCCCACTTGGCCAGCAGCGTCGCGGTGAATCCCTTGACCGACGTCAGCGGCGAGCGCAGCTCATGGGCCACGGTGGCGATCAGCTCGGCGTGGCTGCGCTCGGTGCGGCGCCGGGCCTCGGTGTCGCGCAGGGAGACGACGACCCGGCGGACGGGGCCCTTCGGCTCCGTACGGATGTAGCGGGCCGATACGAGGATCTCGCGCGCCCCGGGCAGGAGCAGGTTCCGCTCGGGCTGTCCGACCCGGATGGCGAGCCCGCCGTACGGGTCGGTCAGCTGCCACCAGCGGCGGCCTTCGAGGTCTTCTAAAGGGAGGGCCCATTCGAGGGGGCGGCCGAGGGCGTCGGCGGCGGGGGTGGCGGTGATCCGGGCGGCGGCGGCGTTGAAGCAGATCACGCGGCCGTTCTCGTCGGCCACGACCAGTCCGTCGGGGAGGTCGTCGGGGTCGATGCCGAGCTCGGCGAGGTCATCCTGCCGGGCCGCAGGTGTGGCGAGCACGTCCCGTGCCCCCCGTGCGCTGCTCGTGCCGACCCTCATCCCCGTACCCCACCTCTCGCGTTGTGCAGTGGGCCCCCGAGCCCGTCACCCTACTAGCTGGGCGTGACGGTGCGGCACCCTCCGAAGGCGCGCTGTGCACGGGCGGACGCGTAGAGACATACGGCGGCGGCGGTCGCCAGGTTCAGGCTTTCCGCCTTTCCGTGGATCGGTACGCGTACGACGGCGTCGGCGAGCCCCCGCGTCTCCTCGGGCAGCCCCCACGCCTCGTTCCCGAACACCCACGCCGTGGGCCCGCCCATCGTCCCTTTGTCCAGCTCGTCGTCGAGGTCGTCCTGTCCCGCCCCGTCGGCCGCGAGAATCCGCACACCGGCGCTCCTGAGCCCCGCCACGGCCTCATCGACGGGCACGCCGACGGCGACGGGCAGATGGAACAGCGACCCGACGGAGGCACGCACGGCCTTGGGGTTGTAGAGGTCCACGGAGGCGTCGGTGAGCACGACGGCCTCGGCCCCCGCGGCGTCGGCGCAGCGCAGTACGGTGCCGGCGTTGCCGGGGTCGCGGACGTGGGCGAGCACGGCGACCAGCTTGGGACGGCCCTTGAGGATCGTCTCGAAGGGGGTGTCGAGGAACCGGCAGATCCCGACGAGGCCCTGCGGCGTGACGGTGGTGGAGATGTCGGCGACGACCGCCTCGTCGGCGAGGTGCACCCGTGCCCCGACGGCGCGGGCCTCCCCGACGATGTCGGCGTACCGCTCCGCGGCCTCGACCGTGGCGAACAGTTCGACGAGGGTGGGCGTGCCCTGCACCTGGTGCCCGGCCGCCTCCCGCACCGCCTGCGGGCCCTCCGCCAGGAACAGCCGGTCCTTGCCCCGGAAGTTCCGCTTCGCGAGCCGCCGCGCGGCGGACACGCGGGCGGAGCGGGGGGAGATCAACTCGGGGGCGGGGGGCATGGGTCACCTTTTGGATCGGGTGGGTGAGCGGGTGGACTGGGCGCCTGAGAGCTCGGGGAGTGCGGTGCGTTCGGCGAGTGCGGGTGGGTGGGGCTCCTCGCGCAGTTCCCCGCGCCCCTCAAAGACCAGGCCCCTGCGGGCCTGAAAAGCACGGGCGCAGCCCCTGCTTTTCAGGGGCGCGGGGAACTGCGCGAGGAGCCCCACGCACCCGCAGCCGACAACGCACCCGAAAACGCCCGGACCCGCAGGCGGCGAACACCTGCGGGTCCGGGTCACAACACACGCGGGGCTCGAGCCAGCGCGAGCGTCACGCTGCCTTGGGCGCGTTCACGTCCGCCGGCAGCGCCTTCTGGGCCACCTCGACCAGCGCGGCGAAAGCCGTGGCGTCGTTGACGGCCAGCTCGGCGAGGATCTTGCGGTCCACCTCGATGTTGGCGGCCTTCAGACCCTGGATGAGGCGGTTGTACGTCATGCCGTTCTGGCGGGCCGCAGCGTTGATGCGCTGGATCCACAGCTGACGGAAGTCGCCCTTGCGCTTCTTGCGGTCGTTGTAGTTGTAGACCAGCGAGTGGGTGACCTGCTCCTTGGCCTTGCGGTACAGGCGCGAACGCTGACCGCGGTAGCCGGAGGCCTGCTCGAGGATCGCCCGGCGCTTCTTGTGGGCGTTGACTGCCCGCTTGACGCGTGCCACTTGTTAACTCCTTGTAGCGGGGCCGTGGGTGTCCTCACACGACCCGAATTCGATGGGGTCCCGGTCCTGACGTACGGCGCGCACCGATCGGTTGATCAGGTGCCGTCGCGTCACTTGCCGAGAAGCTTCTTGATCTTCGCGGCGTCGCCCGGGGCCATCTCGGCGTTGCCGGTGAGGCGACGCGTCACGCGGGACGACTTGTGCTCGAGCAGGTGGCGCTTGCCGGCGCGCTCACGGAGCACCTTGCCGGAGCCGGTGATCTTGAAGCGCTTGCTGGCACCGCTGTGCGACTTGTTCTTCGGCATAGCGCCGTTCTCTCCTCGTCAGTGGCGCTCCGGTGCCCGGTCGCGAAACCGGGCACGACGGAACGTCATTTCTATCGGTTGACACCCTGGACCGGTGTCCAGGGTTTCCCCCGGACTCGCGTCCCGGGGACTTACGCCTCGGCAGGCTCCTCGGCAGGCGCCTCGACCTCGGCCTCGACGTCGTCGGAGTCGGCGGCGTTCTGCGACTTGCCGGGGTTGGCCTTCGCTTCGGCCTTGCGGGCTTCCTGCGCCTGGCGGGCCTCGGCCATCGCCTCGGTCTTCTTCTTGTGCGGACCGAGAACCATGATCATGTTTCGGCCGTCCTGCTTCGGGTTCGACTCGACGAACCCGAGGTCCTCGACGTCCGAAGCGAGACGCTGCAGCAGTCGGTAGCCCAGCTCGGGCCGGGACTGCTCGCGACCACGGAACATGATCGTGATCTTGACCTTGTCGCCCTGCTTGAGGAACCGGACGACGTGACCCTTTTTGGTGTCGTAGTCGTGCGGGTCGATCTTCGGCCGGAGCTTCATCTCCTTGATGACCGTGTGCGCCTGGTTCTTGCGCGCCTCACGGGCCTTCATGGCCGACTCGTACTTGAACTTCCCGTAGTCCATGAGCTTGCAGACCGGCGGACGTGCGTTCGCGGCCACCTCGACCAGGTCGAGGTCGTACTCCTGCGCAAGCTCCAGGGCCTTGGCAAGCGGAACAATCCCGACCTGCTCGCCGCTGGGACCGACAAGTCGCACCTCGGGAACGCGAATCCGGTCGTTGATGCGGGGCTCGGCGCTGATGGATCCTCCTCGGTAGCACCACACGACGGTCTGGCGGACCGCCGCGTTATGTCTGGTTGACATCCGGACCAACCATCGCGGCGCATGAAAAATGCCCCGGACGGGACACAGGCGGGGCTCCATGTACTGCCGGAGCACCGCCGCGGGTGTGCCGCGGGGCGCAATATCGGACGACTCCACCGTCCGTACGGAACGGTGGGGGCCGCCTGACCGGATGACCTGCCATCCCGGGGGACGGTCAGGTGGGAGTTCGGAGCCTCCACTTGCGGGCCGGGCACACAGGTGTCCAGCCGGTCGTAGAACTAACCATAGCGGGTTCAAACCTGCGGTGCCAATCGGGGCGCAGCGGACTCCCGCAGGTCGGGGCGTACGCGCCGGGGCCTATCGTGTGGGGCATGAGTGAGACCCCTCCTGAGAACCCCGACTTCGACTCGATGACCCGCGACATCGCCGAGGTCCCCGCGGTCGAGGTGATCGTGACGGTCGCCGTCAACCTGATGAGCGCCGCCGCGGTGAAGCTCGGTCTGACCGAGGAGGGCGACAAGTACAAGGACCTGGACGAGGCCCGCAAGCTGGTCACCGCCCTCGCCGGTCTGCTGGACGCGTCCGCGACCGAGATCAGTTCCTTCCACGCGGCCCCGCTGCGCGACGGTCTGAAGTCGCTGCAGCTGGCGTTCCGCGAGGCGTCGGTCGTCCCGGACGAGCCGGGTCAGGGCCCGGGCGAGAAGTACACGGGCCCGATCTACGGCTAGGCCTTCGATCCCGCTTTCGCTGGCGTACGTACGGCTCTCACCGGCGTACGGACAGCTTTCACCGGCGTACGTACAAGGGCTCGCCCGGCGGCGTCGCCCCGGCCGGCAGCAGTGCCAGGTCGAGGCCGCGTACCAGGCGGGCCCGCAGCGTCTCGTCGGCGGCGAGTCGTCCGGCGACGGACCGCGCGGTCTCGGCCTGGGCGGCGGCGGGGTCCAGGACGAGGGCGAGGGTGCCGTCGGCCTGTCCGGGGCCGAGGTGGGCGCGGAGGACGGCCGGCTCGGCGGCGACGGCGGAGCGTACGGCGTCGAGGACGGCGGGGTCGACGAGCGGGTCGGTGGTGGTGCGGCCCTCGGCGAGGGCGAGCAGGGCGCGGCCGGTCAGCTCGTAGGGGACGGGCCCGGCGAGGTCGAGGACGATCGTGTCGGCCTTCTCGTGCGCGGCGGCCTGCAGGGCCTGGTGCAGCGGTACGGCGACGGGGCGGGCGGCGGGGTCCCAGCGGGCCAGGGAGTCGGTCGAGGTGAAGGCGGGCAGGGCCGTGCGGTCGCCGGCCTTCAGGGTCGGGACAGCCATGTCGCTGGTCTTCTCGCGGCGCAGCCCGTTCTCGTCCACCTCGACCTCGCCGAGCACGGCCACGACGGGGACGAGCAGCCGGGCGCCCTTGAGCGCTTCGAGGACGGGGCCAACGGCGGTCCGGTCCTCGGCCCAGGCGGCGAGCGCGGCGCTCAGCCGGGGGTCGGCGGAGCCGTCGTCGTCGGAGAAGCCTGGGTCGGGAATGTTCTTGTTCGCCACGGTCGTCGACCCTATCGGGGGACGTCTCCCAGGCGTTCGGCAGGCCGGAAACGTGACGGTCACATCACTCACGGTTTTCTCAGCTTTTCCTGACAAGCATCTAACACGCGCCTAACCCGCCGCACAGCCCGGCGCAGAACCATCGCGGCATGCCCTCTCCCAGAGCGCGTCGCCTCGCCCGCCCGTCCGGGCGCCGTCCGTTCGTCCACGCCGCGCTCGTCGCTCTCGTCCTGGTGGGCGGCACGGCCGCCGGGACGGTGTACATGAGGGCCCAGGCGCAGGACGGCGGGAGTTCCGCCGTATCGTCGTCGGCGTCATCGTCGGTATCGCCCTCGCCCTCGGCCTCCGCCTCCACCGCGCCGGGCGCGGACACGGTCGCTGAGGAGGCTTCGGTGGAACCAGTGGCGGCGCCCGAGGCGGACCACGACGAGCTGCTCGCGGCGGCCCTGGCGGACGTGGCCGTCGAGGACGGGGCGGCGGTGTCCGTGGCCGTGCTCGACGTGGCGTCCGGGGACTCGGCCGGGTACGGGGACGCACGGTTCGACACCGCCAGCATCGTGAAGACGGACATCCTGGCGGCGCTGCTGCTCCAGGCGCAGGACGCGGGCCGGCAACTCACCGCGCAGGAGAAGGCGTACGCCTCCACGATGATCCGTGACAGCGACAACGTCTCCGCGACGGCTCTGTGGATGGCCATCGGGCGGGCGGACGGCCTGGACGCCGCGAACGAGCGGTTCGGGCTCACGGACACCGAGGGCGGCGACGGCCTGTACTGGGGCCTCACCCAGACCACGGCCAGCGATCAACTCGCCCTGCTCCAGCAGGTGTTCGGGGACGACGACACGTCCGTGCTGAGTGCGGCCTCGCGGGCGTACGTCCAGGAGCTGATGGGACAGATCGCGGCGGGCCAGGACTGGGGGGTGTCGGCGGCCGTGTCCGGGTCCCCCGCGGCGGCGTTCGCCCTGAAGAACGGGTGGTTGCCGCGTACCGCGACCGGGCTGTGGGTCATCAACAGCGTCGGCCGGGTCACGGTGGACGGGCGGGAGTACCTGGTCGCGGTGGTGTCGAACGGCAACACGACGAAGGCGAAGGGGATCTCGCTGGTGGAGGCGGCTGCGAAGGCGGCCGTCTCGGTGTTCGGGGACACGGAGAGTCCGGCGGACGCGACGGTCACGGCGAGCGCGGCCACGACGTCGTAGGAGCACGGGGTCATAGGCGTACGGGGCCGGAGGCGTACGGGGCCGGAGGCGTACGGGGCCGGAGGCGTACGGGGCCGGAGGCGTACGGGATCGTAGGCGTACGCGTGAGTATCGGCGTGGGCCTGGACCCGGACCCGGGCTTAGGCCTGGGCCTGGGCCTAGGCCTGAGCCTGAGCGTCAGATGACGTACTCGTCGGGGCGGCCGCGACCGCGTCCGCGCCAGACCACCACCGCGGTGACCAGCAGGACCACGCCCAGGCCGCCCGCGGCGGGGGCGGCCCAGCCGGCGGTCGGGTCCTCCTCCTCGACCGGGTCCGGGCCCGAGCCGAAGTACTTGCCGCCGTACGAGGCGGACGCGAGGTCGTCGGGCGTGAGCTTGCCGCCCTCCTCGATGGCGGCCGCCGGGTCGACGAAGCCGAAGCCCCGGGAGTCGTCGCGACCGCCGACGGGGACTTCGCGGGCGGTGCTCTCCAGGAGACGCTTGACCTGGGCGGGGCTCAAACCGGGGTGGGCCGCCTTGATGAGGGCGACGGCGCCGGAGACGAAGGCCGCGGCGGCGCTGGTGCCCCAGCCCTCGTAGTACTTGCGGTCGGGGTCGGCGATGACGACGTCCACGCCGGGGGCGCTGACGGTGGCGTACCAGCGGCGGGTGGAGAACGGGGCGCGGTCGCCGTCCTCGTCGACGGCCGTCACCGCGATCACGCCCGGGTAGGCCGCCGGGTACGAGATGTGGTCGCCCTTCTCGCCGCCGTTGCCGGCCGAGGCGACGACGATCGAGCCCTTCGCCAGGGCGTACTGGACGGCGGCGTCCTCGGAGGGCTCGGGGTGGGCGGACTCGGAGTCGTCGCCGAGGGAGAGGTTGATGACGTCGACGTCCTGGTCGGCGGCCCAGCGGATGCCCTCGGCGAGGGCGTTGCCGCGGGTGCTGCGGGCCTTGGAGCGGGCCGAGTCACCGTCTTCGAGGATCACGCGGACGGGGAGGATCTCGGCCTCGGGGGCGATGCCGAGGACGCCGTCCCCGTCGTTCACGCCGTGTCCGTGTCCGGCGATGATCCCGGCCATGGCGGTGCCGTGGCGGGCCCAGGAGCGGTCGCCGCGCGACGCCCCGAAGCCGACCATGTCCTTCGTCGGCAGGACGTTCCCGGCCAGGTCCGGGTGCTCGTCGTCGACGCCCGTGTCGAGCACGGCGACGGTGATGCCGGCGCCCTTCGTCGTACGCCACGCCTCCTGCGTGTGCATCGCGCCCAACGCCCACTGCTGGTCCCGGATGCCGTCGGCGTGCGCGGCGGTGGACGGCAGGAGGGCCAGGGAGGCGGCGAGGGGGACGCTGAGGAGCCCCAGCCGCGAGGGCCGACGACGACGCGGCCCCCGCCGACCGCCTCCGGCGACGACCGCGGACGCCTCGTCCCGCATCGCGATCCCGGCCCGGGTGGGCGTCGGGGCTTGCCCGGATGCGCTCGCCGACGTGGCCGTGATGGCTGACGTGGCTCTCTCGGCGGTCTCGGCCTTCCCCGCTGTCGGGGGTTTCGCGGCGGTCTCGGGTTTGTGGGCTTTCATGAAGGCTGCTCCGTGGCGGACGCGGCGGTCTTGCGCAGGCCGCGTTCGACGCGGTCGGCGAGGCCCTTCGCCTCGTGGCCGAGGCCGGACTGGGCGGGCGCGGTGGTGGCGCCGGACTTCATGGCGTCCTCGGCGGGCTGCGGTTCGGTGACCGTACGGCCGTCGGCGAAGCCCGAGACCGCGTACACGACGACGGGGACGTCGGTGAGGACGGAGATCGTCCAGGAGGCCCGCTGGTCGTCGCCGAAGCCGGCGGCGACGGTGTCCTCGGCGGCGTACGGGCGAGGCATCAGGTCGGTACGGCGGTCGAGGCCGTCCTTGGTGAAGCGGTTCCTGAGCGCGGCCATGGCGGCGGTGTCGGTCTTGGTGAACAGCAGGCCGACGGTGGTGACGTTGCTGTGGGTCGCGTCGGTGTAGGTGGCGCGCAGCAGCCGCAGGCAGCCGACGGGGGCGAGGGCCTTGCGCAGCAGCGGGTCGAAGGCGTCGGCGCAGCCGCTGTCGGGCGCGACGGCGACCCGGGTCCAGGTGCGGTCGGTGCCGCCGGGGCCGGCGCCCTCTCCCCGGACGGTCGGCGGGAACAACTCGTCGACGGGTACACCGTGCCACAGCTCTCCGGCCGCCGCGAAGGTGTCGCGGGAGCTGTCCGCCCCGGGGTCGCCGCTGAGCCAACTCCCGGCCGCCGCACCGCCGATGAGGCCGACGCCGAGCACCACGCACGCGGCGACGGCCGCCGCCCGTGCCTTGGTGGGCCGCGGCTTGCGCCGCCCCTCGTCCGACTCGGGCGGCGTCCACGGCGAGGTGTCCGGCTGCGCGAACGTCACGTAAGGCCGCCCGGGGGACGCCCCGAGCACGGAGTCGAGCGCTTCGGCCGACCGCCGGGAGGACGCCGACGGAGGCTGCCAGCCACCGGGGCGCTCCGGGGTGATGGGCCGCGGCCGGGGAGTGCCCTCGGGACCGGTCTCCTCGGGCAGGGGACGACGGAGGGGCGAGGCAGGGGGCGGAACGGCACCTCCGGGAGCGGAGACGCCGTTGTGGGGCGCCGACCTCGGGGGCGGTCCGGACGGACGGGGCGACGTGGAGCCGGGGGCGGAGTCGGAGGGACGGGGCGGGCGGCCGCCGCCGGAGGAGGAGCCGGAGGGCCGGGGTGGTGCGCCGTCGGCGGAAGGGCCGGACGGCCGGGACGAACGGTCGTCGACAGGCGGGGCCGAGTCACCGGCACGGGCACCCGAGGTCCGCGCGGCACCCGCACGCGGTCCGGCGTCGCGCACCGAGGGTGGGGTCTCGGGGAAGCGTGCCGGGGCCGAGGGCGGGGTGTCGTCCGGGAGACGGGCGGCGGGCGGGCCGTCCGGGAAACGAGCCGACGCCGCCGGTGGGGCGTCCGGGAAGCGGGTCGAGGCCGACGGCGGGGCGTGGAGGAAACGAGTCCAGGCCTCCGGTGGGGCGTCGGAGAAGCGAGCCGAGCCCGCCGGTGGGGCGTCCGGGAAACGGGCGGAAGCCGCCGGGGGCGGCGGGGTGGCCGGGGTGCCGCCGTTCTGGCTCGCGGCGCGCCGGAAGTCGGAGAAGCGCGGGTGTTCGGCGCGGCGCTGGGCGGTGCCGCCGTCCACGGCGGAACCACGCGCCGGGTTACGGCCGGTCATCGCCTGGCCGGAACCCCCCACGGGAGCCTGCTCCGTCACAGCCTGACCCGAACCACGCACGGGGCTGCGCCCGCCCGCCTGCCCGGAACCACGGACAGCACCCTGACCGCCCGCCTGACCGGAACCACGAGCAGCACCCTGAGCACCCGTCTGACCGGAACCACGCGCGGAGCGCTGTCCGGTTGGCTGGCCGGAGCCTCGCGAGAGGCCGCCCTGGCCGGCCGCCGGGCCGGAGCCGTGCGTACGGGAGGGCAGGGGGCCGGCCTGGCTGCCGGAACTCCGGTTGTTCTCCGTGGTGTTCGGCTTGTTCTCCGTGGTGTTCGGCGTGTCCGCCGTACCCGGGTGCCGTACGTCCCGAGTCGCGCCCGGCGTCGGCGAAGGCGCCGAGGACGGACGAGGCGGGCTGCTGGGTCGCGCGGGGGCACCCGCCACCGGGGGTCGCTGCGGGCGGCGTGGCACAGTCGGGCCGTTCCCGGTCGAGGGCTCGCGATCCGGGCGGGGCGGCAGGGCCGAGGATCCCCCCACCGGGCCGGAGCGGGGCGGAGGAAGCGGGCCGGACGGACCGGAGGCCGACCCGGCCGCAGCGGACTCGCGCGAGGGAGGCGGCGCCGATCCGTCTCGCACCGGCGGCACCGGACCGGCGGCGCCACCCGCGGACGGACGCGATCCCGCATCACCTGCGGCGGACGGACGCGCGCCCGGCGCCTCGCTGTCGTCCCTGGGTGCCCACGCCGGCGGTCGAGTCGGGGCCCCCGGCGTCGCGGTGGCCGAGGTCGGGTCGCCCGGCGTCGCGGCGGACGGATCCTGGCCCGGTGGTATGGACGGGCGGGGTGGGGCCGGCGGGCGCGGGGGGATGGAGGCGCGGCGCGCTTCGGTGCTCATGCACCCCCCGTTTCCTCGTCCCGTGCGGACCCGGAGGTCGTCCGGGCGCCCGACCACCCGTGGGGAGCGGTCGTCACGCATACCGTGGGAGTCGGCCCGCCGACGGCCTGCCAACACCACGGGCAAGCCATACCCGTGGCAGCGGATCGGCATCCCCGTCGAGGTCGTCCCTGCGTGCGCGTCACTCTACGGGTTGGCCCCCGCCGAACGGGAACCAGTCCGCCGGCCCGCGGCTTCTGCCCGGAACGTCCCCCTACCCTGCGGTAATCATGTCTGGCAGGCTTCGTGCATGACTGCGCGCGCCGCCGACCGGGCCCGGTACGACCGGGCCACAGCTCATCTCGACGCCCCTCTGGCGATCGTCGACCTCGACGCCTTCGACGCGAACGCCGACGACCTCCTCCGCAGGGCCGGCGGCAAGCCGATCCGCGTCGCGAGCAAGTCCGTTCGCTGCCGGGCGCTCCTGGAGCGGGTCCTGGCCCGTGAGGGCTTCCAGGGCATCATGTCGTTCACCCTCGCCGAGTCCCTGTGGCTGGCCCGTTCCGGTTTCGAGGACATCCTCCTCGCCTACCCGTCGGCCGACCACGAGGCCTTCGCCGAACTGGCGGGCGATCCCAAGCTCGCCGCCGCGGTGACCGTCATGGTCGACGACCCCGCCCAGCTCCAGCTGATCGACAACTCCCGGCGGGGCGGCACCGAAGTCGTGCGCGTCTGCCTGGAGTTGGACACCTCGCTGAAGCTGCTCGGCGGACGGGTGCGCGTCGGCGCCCTGCGCTCCCCGTTGCGCTCCGCCGCGCAGGTCGGCGAGATGGCCCGCGCCGTCGCCGAGCGCCCGGGGTTCAAGCTGGTCGGGATCATGGCGTACGAGGGCCATATCGCCGGTGTCGGCGACTCGGTGGCCGGGCGGCCGTTCCGGTCGCGTGCCATCCGGCTGATGCAGGCCACCGCGAAGAAGGAGCTGGCCACGCGGCGGGCCGAAGTGGTGCGCGCCGTACGGCGGGTGGCGCCGGACCTGGAGTTCGTCAACGGCGGCGGCACGGGCAGTGTGCAGCACACGGCGGCGGAGGACGCGGTCACCGAGATCGGCGCCGGTTCCGGGCTCTATGTGCCTCGGCTCTTCGACAACTACACCTCGTTCAGCGGGCGTCCGGCCGCGCTGTTCGCCATGCCCGTCGTACGGCGCCCCGGGGTCGGGGTCGTCACCGTCCTGGGCGGCGGCTACCCGGCCTCCGGCGCGCCCGGCCCCGACCGGCTGCCGGTGCCGTATCTGCCCGAGGGGCTGAAGTACGACCCGCAGGAGGGCCCCGGCGAGGTGCAGACCCCGCTGCTCGGCGCGCCCGCGGACGACCTGCTGCTCGGCGACAAGGTGTGGTTCCGGCACGCCAAGGCCGGCGAGCTGTGCGAGCGGTTCGACGTGCTGCACCTGGTCGAGGGCGACGAGGTGACGGCGGCCGTGCCGACGTACCGCGGCGAGGGCCACACGTTCCTGTAGCGGGGCCACATGTTCCTGTAACGGGGCGCACGTGCCTGCAGCGGGGCCACATGTTCCTGTGGCCCCGGAGCGGCCGGGAGCCCCACCGGGGTTCCCGGCTCCGCACGCGCCGTGGGCCGGCTCGGGCTCACGACGGGCCGAGGCTGCTGCCCACTCCCCCGCCCGTATCCCCGTCCCCGCCCGCGTCGCCCACCGGCCGGATGCCCTCGACGATCTCGTCGATGTCCCCGACCGGCGGACCGTCGTCGCCCGCGTCGACGGCGAACCGGACGAGGACCGGGGCCTCGGAGCCGCGGCCGGACGGGAAGACGAGGGACTGGACGTAGCCGCCGGGTCCGGCCCCGGTCGTGACGCGCCAGCGCACGTAGTAGCCGGCCCGGCCCGCGACGGCGACCGAACCGGAGCCGACGACCTCGTGGCCGGTGATGCCGTCGTACGGCTGCCGGTCCAGGACGTCGCGGTCGAAGGCGTCGTTGGCGGCGTCCTCGATGTCGTTCTCGGCGAGGGCCTTCGGGGAGGTCTCGTCGCTGCCGGTGACGGTCCGTGAGACGACGACGCCACCGCGGCACACCCCGCCCTCGCCGGGGCAGTCGAAGGTGCCGTCCGTGACCAGGACCGCGTCCTCCTCGCCGGATCGGTCGCCGTCCTCCCAGCCGTCGGGGATCGGGAAGGTGATGCCGTTGAGGTCGTCCACGACGACGCTCGGGTCGCCGGTGGGGGACGCGGTGGCGGGCTTCGTGGGGGACGGGCTGTCGTTCCCGTCGGCGTCGGAGGTCGGGGAGGTCGTGGCGGTCCTCGTCTCCTGGCCGCCGTCGCCGTCCTTGCCGAGCAGGAGGACCCCGCCGGTGACCGCCCCGGCGACCAGGACGGCCCCGACGACGGCCAGCGCGACGACCTTGGTGCGGCCGGCGCCCCTGCCCGGGGGCGGCTGCGGCTGGAACACCGGCTGCACGGGCTGCTCCGGCTGGCGCCGGTGATCGGTCCAGGCGGTCCCGTCCCACCAGCGTTCGGTGAGCGGGAAGGACGGGTCGCTGTACCAGCCGGGCGGAGGCGAACTGCTCATCCCGGCACTCTAATCACACACCGACGGTGTCGGTGTTCCGGTTGCCCTAGAGGGGGGTGACGTAGGCGCCCGAGATGCCCCCGTCGACCAGGAAGTCGGTGGCGTTCACGAAGGACGAGTCGTCGCTCGCGAGGAACGCGACGGCGGCCGCGATCTCGGTGGCCTCGGCGAACCGCCCGACCGGGATGTGCACGAGCCGGCGCGCGGCCCGCTCCGGGTCCTTCGCGAACAGCTCCTGGAGCAGCGGGGTGTTGACCGGCCCCGGGCAGAGCGCGTTGACACGGATGCCCTCCCGCGCGAACTGCACGCCCAGCTCCCGCGACATGGCCAGCACGCCGCCCTTGGAGGCCGTGTAGGAGATCTGGGAGGTCGCCGCGCCCATCCGGGCCACGAACGACGCGGTGTTGATGATCGAGCCCTTGCCCTGGCGCCGCATGTAGGGGATGGCTGCCTTGCAGCACAGGTACACGGAGGTGAGGTTGACCTCCTGGACCCGCTTCCAGGCCTCCAGGCCGGTCTCCAGGATGGAGTCGTCGTCGGGCGGCGAGATGCCCGCGTTGTTGAAGGCGATGTCGACGCTGCCGTAGGTGTCGTACGCGGTCTTGAACAGCGCCTCGACCTGCTCGGGGTCGGTGACGTCGACCTTCACGAAGATCCCGCCGACCTCTTCGGCGACCGCCTTGCCGCGCGCCTCGTCCACGTCGCCGCAGACGATGTGCGCGCCCTCGGAGGCGAGCCGGCGCGCGGTGGCGAGGCCGATGCCGCTGCCGGCGCCGGTGATGACGGCGGTGCGGCCGACCAGACGGCGGCAGATGTTCTCGTCGGGAGATGAGGTCACTGTGCGGGGCCTTCCGTGCTGATGAAGACGTTCTTGGTTTCGGTGAAGGCGGTCAGGGCGTCCGGGCCGAGTTCACGGCCGATGCCGGACTGCTTGAAGCCGCCGAAGGGGGTCCAGTAGCGGACGCTGGAATGGGAGTTGACGGACAGGTTGCCCGCGCGGACACCCTGGGAGACGCGCAGCGCGCGGCCGACGTCCCGGGTCCAGATGGAGCCGGAGAGGCCGTACGGGGTGTCGTTGGCGAGCCGCACGGCGTCGGCCTCGTCGGTGAAGGGCAGCAGGACGGCCACCGGGCCGAAGATCTCCTCGCGGGCGGCGGCCGAGTCGGGCCGCTCCCCGGTGAGCACGGTCGGCGGGAACCAGAAGCCGGGGCCCTCGGGGGCGCTGCCCCGCAGGGCGGCGGCCTCGTCGGGCACGAACTCCCTTACGCGGTCCAGCTGCTGACGGGAGATCAGCGGGCCCATCTGGGTCTTCTCGTCGGCGGGGTCGCCCACGACCACGGCGGCCAGCGCCTCGGCGAGCAGGCTCCGGACCTCGTCGTACACGGACTCCTGGACCAGGACGCGGGTGCGGGCGCAGCAGTCCTGGCCGGCGTTGTCGAGGAAGGAGAAGGGGTCGACGGCGGCCTTGAGGTCGGCGTCGGCGAAGACGATGTTCGGGCTCTTGCCGCCGAGTTCGAGGGTGACCTGCTTGACCTGGTCGGCGCAGAGTTCCATGACGCGCTTGCCGGTCCGGCTGGAGCCGGTGAAGACGATCTTGGCGACGCCGGGGTGTCGCACGAGGGCCTCGCCGGTGATGTCACCGCGTCCGGGCAGGACCTGGAAGAGGTGTTCCGGGAGTCCGGCCTCCAGGGCGAGTTCGGCGAGGCGCAGCGCGGTGAGCGGGGTGGTCTCGGCGGGCTTGAGGAGCACGGCGTTGCCGGCGGCGAGCGCGGGGGCGGTCCCCCAGGCGGCGATCGGCAGGGGGAAGTTCCACGGCGCGATCACGCCCACGACCCCGAGGGGTTCGAGGATCGTGACGTTCAGGCCGCCGGGCACGGGGATCTGCCGGCCCGAGAGCCGTTCGACGCCGCCGGCGGCGTAGTCGAGCAGGTCCCGGACGTTGCCGGCCTCCCAGCGGGCGTTGCCGAGGGTGTGTCCGGCCTCGCGGACCTCCAGGCGGGCGAGTTCCTCGACGTGGTCGTCGACCACGGAGGCGAAGCGGCGCAGCAGCCGGGCCCGGTCGGCGGGGGCGACGGCGGCCCAGGCCCGCTGTGCCTTGTCGGCCCGGCGCACGGCCGCGTCCACGTCCTGCTCGGCGGCGCCCGCGACGGTGGCGATGACCTCCTCCGTGGCCGGGTTGAGGATGTCCAGGGTGTGGTGCTGGGACAAGTCGTTCCTCACAGACGTTCGAAGGAGCGGCGCAGCTCCCAGTCGGTCACGGCGGCGTCGAAGGCGGCCAGCTCGACGCGGGCCATGTTGCTGTAGTGCGCGACGACCTCGTCGCCGAAGGCGGCCTTGGCGATGGGGCTGTTCTCCCAGAGCTCGGCGGCTTCGCGGAGGGTGGTCGGCACCTGGTCGTATCCGGCGGTGTACGCGTTCCCCGTGCACACCTCCGGCAGTTCCAGCTTCTGCTCGATGCCGTACAGCCCGGCCGCGATCAGCCCGGAGACGGCGAGGTGCGGGTTGACGTCACCGCCGGGGAGCCGGTTCTCGAAGCGCATCGAGCGGCCGTGGCCGACGACCCGCAGGGCGCAGGTCCGGTTGTCGTATCCCCAGGCCACGGCGGTCGGCGCGAAGGAGCCCGGCTGGAACCGCTTGTAGGAGTTGATGTTGGGCGCGTAGAGCAGCGAGAAGTCGCGCAGCGCGGCGAGCTGTCCGGCGAGGAAATGCCGCATGACCTGGGACATCTCCTGCCCGTCGGCCATGACGTTGGCGCCGTCGGCGTCCGCGAGCGAGAGGTGGATGTGACAGGAGTTGCCCTCGCGCTCGTTGAACTTCGCCATGAAGGTGAGCGAGACGCCCTCCTGCGAGGCGATCTCCTTGGCGCCGGTCTTGTAGATCGCGTGCTGGTCGCAGGTGACCAGGGCCTCGTCGTACTTGAAGACGATCTCGTGCTGGCCGGGGTTGCACTCGCCCTTGGCGGACTCGACGGTCAGCCCGGCGGCCTCCATGTCGTTGCGGATCCGGCGCAGCAGGGGCTCGATTCGGCCCGTGCCGAGGACCGAGTAGTCGATGTTGTACTGGTTCGCCGGGGTCAGCCCCTTGTAACCGGCGTCCCAGGCCTGCTCGTAGGTGTCCTTGAAGACGATGAACTCCAGCTCGGTGCCCACGTTGGCCGTGTAGCCCAGTTCGGCGAGGCGCTCCAGCTGGCGGCGCAGGATCTGGCGGGGCGCGGCGACGACCGGTGAGCCGTCGTTCCAGGCCAGGTCGGCGATCAGCATGGCCGTGCCCTCGTTCCACGGCACCCGGCGCAGGGTGCTCAGGTCCGGGCGCATGGCGAAGTCGCCGTAGCCGCGGTCCCAGGAGGACATCGTGTAGCCGTCGACGGTGTTCATCTCGGTGTCGACGGCGAGGAGGTAGTTGCAGCCCTCGGTGCCGTGGTCGAGCACGTCGTCGAGGAAGAAGCGCGCGGCGAACCGCTTGCCCTGGAGGCGCCCTTGCATGTCGGGGAAGGCCAGGACGACAGTGTCGATCTCACCGCCCGCGACGAGGGCGTGGAGTTCCTCGACGGAGAGCGGGGGTGTGCGGTCTGCCACGGGAAAGCCTCCTAGAAGCTTCTTCGGCCACCCCGGAGCCATTCAGCCACCCGGGAGCCATAAGGTATTACCCGTAACCATTAGTTGGGAAGGGGCAACGTCCACATGTCGCAGACAGGGGCGGAACCGGGCACTCCCTGGGCCGACGACCGGCTGGCGTCCGTACTGCGGCCGGTGCGGGCGGGCAACGGCTTCGAGGAGGCCCTGGAACAGATCCTGCAGGTGGTCCGTCTCGGCCTGGTGCCGGGCGGCGAGCGGCTGCCGGCGGAGCGCGAGCTGGCCGAGCGGCTCGGGATCAGCCGGGTGACGCTGCGCGAGGTGCTGAAGGTGCTGCAGGACCAGGGTCTGATCGAGGCGCGGCGCGGGCGGTACGGAGGAACGTTCGTGCTGCCGCGCGTCGCCACCCCGGGCGAGGACGAGCTGCGCCGCCGCCTGAAGGGCATCGACGTCGAGGACACGCTGCGCTTCCGGGAGGTGCTGGAGGTGGGCGCGGCCGGGCTGTGCGCGGCCCACGGCCTGACCGGCGACCAGACCGAGCGGCTGCGGACGGCCCTGGCGCGTACGCACAACGCGCCGCTCACGGAGTACCGCCGCCTGGACACCCTGCTCCACCTCACCGTCGCCGAACTGTCCGGCTCCCCCTCGCTCGCCGCCCAGTACGCGGCCGTCCGCGCGGGGGTCAACGACCTGCTCGACTGCATCCCGCTCCTGGTACGGAACCTGGAGCACTCGCAGCAGCAGCACACGGCCCTGGTGGAGGCCGTTCTCGACGAGGACGCCGAGGCGGCGCGGGAGATCATGCGGGAGCACTGCTCCGGCACGGCGGCCCTGCTGCGCGGCTTCCTCGGATGAGACCGGCCGTGGGACCGACCGTGGGACCGGCGCCGAAAGTGCACGGATTTACGGACGCGTAACGCAGGGGTATTGCTTTTCGGCCACCCACCCCACAAAGGTATGGATCCATTCCTTTGCGTGGGGAGAGTGCGCCATGTCCCTGAAAGCCACGGAGACCGCCGATGCGGCGGACGACTATCTGGAGCGCCGAACGCTCCGCCGGGGCAGCGCCGGCTGGGTACTGCTGACCGGCCTCGGCGTCGCCTATGTCGTCTCCGGCGACTTCTCCGGCTGGAACCTCGGCCTCGCGGAGGGCGGCTTCGGCGGTCTGGCGATCGCCACGGTGCTCATGGGCACCATGTACGCCTGTATGGTCTTCGCCCTCGCCGAGCTCTCCGCGATCCTGCCCACGGCGGGTGGCGGCTACGGCTTCGCCCGCCGGGCGCTCGGCCCGTGGGGCGGCTTCCTGACCGGCACGGCGATCCTGATCGAGTACGTGCTCGCACCGGCCGCCATCGTGATCTTCATCGGCGAATACGTGAAGTCGCTCGGCCTGTTCGGCCTGACGTCGAGCTGGCCGGTCTATCTGTTCTGCTTCGCGTTCTTCATCGGCATCCACCTGTGGGGCGTCGGCGAAGCACTGATCGCCAGTTTCATCGTGACCGGCATCGCGGTGTTCGCCCTGATCGTGTTCGCCCTGGGCGCGCTGCCCGACTTCAGCGTCTCGGCCCTCGACGACATCCCGGTCGACTCCTCGGCGTTCGGCGCCAGTTCATGGCTGCCGATGGGACTGCTCGGCATCTGGGCGGCATTCCCCTTCGGCATGTGGTTCTTCCTGGGCGTCGAGGGCGTGCCGCTGGCCGCCGAGGAGACCAGGGACCCGGCCCGTACGCTGCCGAAGGCGATCCGCTGGTCCATGGGCGTCCTCGTGGTGCTGGCCGTGATCACCTTCCTCGCCGCCGCCGGGGCGCGCGGCTCCGCCGCCATCCAGGACGCCGGCAACCCGCTCGTCGAGGCGCTCCAGCCGGACGGGAAGGCCACCGCGCTCAGCCGTTTCGTGAACTACGCCGGTCTGGCCGGCCTCGTGGCATCCTTCTTCTCCTTGATCTACGCGGGCTCCCGGCAGCTGTTCGCCCTCTCCCGGGCCGGCTACCTGCCCCGGGTCCTCTCCCTCACCAGCGGCCGCAAGGCCCCGTACCTGGGCCTGCTGGTCCCGGGCACCATCGGCTTCGCGCTGGCCGCCGCCACCGGCGACGGCGGCCGGATGCTGAACATCGCCGTCTTCGGCGCCACGATCAGCTACGCCCTGATGTCCCTGTCGCACATCGTCCTGCGCCGCCGGGAGCCGGGGCTGGAGCGGCCGTACCGTACGCCGGGCGGGGTGCTGACCTCGTCGGTCGCCCTGGTCCTCGCGTGCTCGGCGCTGGTGGCGACCTTCCTGGTGGACGTGACGGCCGCGTTCATCGCGCTCGGCGTGTACGCGGTCGCGGCGGCGTACTTCGGGCTCTACAGCCGTAAGCACCTGGTGGCCAAGGCGCCGGAGGAGGAATTCGCCGCGCTGGCCGCCGCCGAGGCAGAGTTGGCCCGGGACTGACCGTGCCGGACCACGACCGTGGAGTCGGCACGGAACCGACCGTGCCGGGCCATGAGTGCGGGACCGGCGCGGGAACGACCGTTCCGTTCCATGAGTGAGGAGCACGTGTGACCAGGCCGCTGATCGGTGTGAGTACGTATCTGGAGTCCGGCGCGCGCTGGGGCGTCTGGGAGCTGGAGGCGGCCCTGCTGCCGATCGGCTACCCCCGGCTCGTGCGGGCGGCGGGCGGCGTCGCCGCGATGCTGCCGCCGGACGACCCGTCGTACGCCGCCGGGGCGGTCGCCCGTCTCGACGGCCTGGTCATCGCGGGCGGGCCCGACGTGGACCCCGCCCTCTACGGCGCCGAGCGCTCCCCGCGCTGCGGCCCGCCCGCACCCGAGCGCGACGCGTGGGAGCTGGCCCTGATCAGGGCCGCGCTGGACTCCGGCACACCGCTCCTCGGCATCTGCCGGGGCATGCAGCTCCTGAACGTCGCCCTCGGTGGCACGCTGATCCAGCATCTCGACGACCACGTCGTCGAGGTCGGCGTCTTCGGCCGCCACCCCGTCAAGCCCGTACCGGGCACGCGCTACGGCGACCTCGTCCCCGAGGAGACCGACGTCCCGACCTATCACCACCAGGCGGTGGACCGACTCGGCGACGGCCTCCTCGCCTCGGCCTACGCGTCCGACGGCACGATCGAGGCCATCGAACTGCCCGGCCCCGCGTGGGTGCTGGGCGTCCAGTGGCATCCGGAGATGGGCGAGGACGTACGGGTGATGAGGGCACTCACGAAGGCGGCGTCCACAGCCACCTCGTGCGCCTGACAGCCCTGGAGAGCGAGGGGCGCAGCCCCCGCTCTCCAGTGGCGCGGGGAACTGCGCGACCAGCCCCCACCGAACGCGCACCCGCGGGTCGAAGGGGCGCAGCCCCTGGAGGAAGGGACGGATAGGGGCGGCGGAGGCGAAGAACACCCTCACCCAAGGCGTACCCTCAGCCACTCCACCGCGGCCTCTCCCTGCGCACGCTGGAAAGGGCGCAGGGTGGGAATGCCGGGGACCGGCGCGCGGCGGGAGCGCTCGATCAGGAACCCCGCGAAGGCGGCCAGGGTGGCGGTGACGCCGTCCGGGTCGGCGTCCCGGCCCAGGGGGTGGGTCGTGAACACCGCCTCGGGATCGGGTCCGCCCTGGGCCCGGACGCAGGGCAGCAGCAACAACAGGTCGAACCAGGGCGCCGCCCCGCTGAGGGCGTGCGGCCAGTCGACGAAGACGACCCGGCCGTCCCCGGTGAGCAGCATGTTGTCGGCGCGCAGATCGCAGTGGGCGAGGGTGTCGCCGACGGCGAGGTCGGCCCAGCGGGCGGAGAGTGCGGCGAGCCGGGGCAGACGCCGCACGGTCCACAGGTCGAGCCCCGCCCCCGTGTCCCCCTGGTCGATCATCCGCTGCCACCCCCGGAAGGTGCCGGTCAGGCTCTCCACCAAGGGCGGCGCGGTGATGGGCGCGGGCGTGAGCGTACGGCTCAGCTCTCCCACCGCGTCCAGCACGACCCCCAACTCGCCCTTCCGCCAAGGGACATGAGGCTGTCGGCCCACCACGTCCTCGAACACCAGGGCCACCCACGTACCGTCGTCGTACGTACCGAGCAGCCGGGGCGCGGGCACCTTGGCCGGCAGCGCGGCGGCGTTGCGCGCCTCGTCCCGGTGGATGCCCGGGCTGTCGGGGTTGGCGTGCGCGCTCACCGCCTTCACGAAGGCGCGGCGCCCTCCGGCCGTGGCGACCCGCGCGGCGACCCCGGGCGAGAACCCTCCGGACTGCGTCACCGCCTCCACCACCGGGTCACCGAGCACCTCCGCGACGGCGTCACGGACGGGCGCGGGCAGGTCCCCCCAGGGCTTACGGACGCCGGTGGCGGGCGGGGCGGTGGAGGTCATGCCCGCCATGGTGGAGGTTCCGCGCCCACCTGTGCCAGGGCTTTTCCCGCGCTCCCACCACCCTCCTCGGACGCTCAACCGCCGACCGCGGCCCCCCGGGTGAGCCCCAGCAGATCCCGCGCGGGCCCGGTCGGCCGATGCCCGGTCGGCCACACCGCCCGCAGGGCGCGCCGCAGACGTACGCCGTCCACGGGGATGCGGACCAGGCGGCGGGCGGAGAGTTCCTCGCCGAGGGCCAGCTCGCTCAGGACGGCGGGCCCGGCGCCGCTCAACGCGGAGGACTTGACCGCGGTGGTGGAGGAGAGCTCGATGAGGGGGCGGGCCAGGCCGCCCAGGGCCGCCTCCAGGACCTGCCGCGTGCCGGATCCCTTCTCGCGCAGGATCAGCGGCGTGGAGGCCAGTTCGCCCGCGTCCAGGGGCTTGCGCCGGCGCGCCCAGGGGTGGCTCGGCGCGGTCACGACGATCAGATGGTCGTGCGCTATCACGGCCGCGTCCAGTCCGGCCGGAACCGTCGGCCCCTCGACGAAGCCCAGGTCGGCCTCGTCCGCGAGCAGCCGCTGCGCGACGACCGTCGAGTTGCCCGCGAGGAGCGACACCGCCGTGTCCGGGCGCGCGGTGCGCAGCGCGATGAGCCAGCCGGGCAGCAGATACTCGGCGATGGTCATGCTCGCGGCGACACGGAGCCGGGAGTCGCGCCGGTCCCGCAGCGCCTGCGCGCCCACGTCGAACGCCTCGGCCGCCTCCACGATCCGCCGGGCCCAGTCCGTGACGAGCGCCCCCGCGTCGGTGAGCCGGGACCCGCGCGGCGACCGGTCCACCAGCGCGACCCCCAACTGCCGTTCCATCGAGCGGATCCGGCTGCTCGCGGCCGGCTGGGTGATCCCCAGCTCCCGGGCCGCCCGCCCGAGCGAGCCCAGCCGGGCCACGGCCAGCAGCAGTTCGAGCGCCCCGAGATCCGGAACCCGATGGGCCAGCCCGCCCCGCTGCTCGCTCTCACTCATAACCCCAGCTTATGCCCCCATACAACCGAACTCCCTGGTGGGTCCCGCGCGGCAGCGGGACGCTCGCATCATGGTCACCGCAGTACGCCCGGTCCGCACGGTTCGCCCCGCTCGGCCGACCCGTCCGTCCACGGCCCACCCCGGCCCCCGCCTCCCCGCCCTCCCCGTCCTCCGCCACCTCGGCCCCCAGTGGTACGCCCCGGTCATGGGCACCGCGATCGTGGCGTCCGCCGGTGCCGGGCTCCCCCTGGACGTACCGGGCCTGCGGACGGCCTGCGCGACGGTCTGGGCGCTCGCCCTCCTCGTCCTGGTCGCCCTTCTCGGCGCCCGCGCCCTGCACTGGACCCACCACCGCGACCAGGCCCGCGCCCACCTCCTCGACCCGGCCGTGGCCCCCTTCTACGGCTGCCTCTCCATGGCCCTGCTGGCCGTGGGCGGCGGTGCCCTCGTCGTCGGCCGGGACTGGATCGGGGTGCGCGCGGCCGTCGCGCTGGACGCCGTGCTCTTCGGCGCCGGGACGCTCGTGGGCCTGGCGGCCGCCGTCGTCGTGCCGTACCTGATGGTCGTCCGTCACCGCATCGAACCGGGCCAGGTCACCCCCGTACTGCTGCTCCCCCTCGTCGCGCCGATGGTCTCCGCCGCGCTCGGTCCGCTGCTCGTCCCGCATCTGCCGCCCGGGCAGGCCCGGCAGACGCTGCTGTTCGGCTGTCTCGCGCTGTTCGGGCTGAGCCTGCTGGCCACGCTGCTCGTACTGCCGCTGCTGTTCGGCCGGCTGATCACGGCGGGGCCGTTGCCGCTCGCCCTCACACCGAGCCTGTTCCTGGTCCTGGGGCCGCTCGGACAGTCGACGACCGCCGCCGGCAACCTCGCCGACGCCGCCCCGGGCGCCGTACCGGCCCCGTACGCTCACGGGTTCACCGCGTTCGCGGTCCTCTACGGCGTCCCGGTCATGGGCTTCGCGCTGCTCTGGCTCGCGCTCGCCGCGGCCATGGTGGCGCGGGCCCGGCGGCGGGGCATGGGGTTCTCGATGGCGTGGTGGGCGTTCACCTTCCCGGTGGGCACCTGTGCGACCGGTGCGGAGGGGCTGGCCCGGCGCACGGGACTCGTCGCCTTCGACGTCCTCGCCGTCGTGCTCTCCGCACTGCTGATCGCGGCCTGGGTGACGGCCGCCGCGCACACCGCGCGCGGGCTGGTCAGCGGCGAGCTGCTCGCAGGGCCGCGCCCAGCACCCGCGGGGCCTCGGCCAGCGACGGCCCGTACCAGGTGAGATGGCGGCCGCTCAGCAACGCGCACGGGAGCCCGGGGAACGCCTCGGGGCCGTCGTCGGCGGTGAAGCGGTACGGCTCGTCGGGCAGGATCACGACGTCGGGCGCGGCGGCCCGCAGCTCCTCGACGGGCACGCGCGGATAGCGCTCCGGATGCCCGGTGTACAGGTGGTCCACACCGAGCCGGGCGAGCACGTCACCGGCGAAGGTGTCCCGGCCGAGGACCATCCAGGGCCGCCGCCAGACGGGCACCACGGCGGTCGTACGACGGCCGGGGGTCAGCGGGCCGGCTGTCGGATCCGGCAGCCGGGACCACGCCGACTCCGCCTCGTCCAGCCAGCGCGGCCGGGACCGCGCTCCGCAGGCCCGCAGCACGCGGTCCAGTTCGGTGAGGGCGCCCGGCACGTCCCGCACCTCGGTGACGAGGACCTCGACGCCCGAATCCCGCAGGGCGGTCAGGTCGGGCTCGCGGTTCTCCTCCTCGTTGGCGATCACGAGGTCGGGGGCGAGGCGGGCGATGGCCTCGGTCCTGGGGTTCTTGGTCCCGCCGATCCGCACGACATCGAGATCACCCGGGTGAGCGCACCAGTCGGTGGCGCCGACCAGCACGCCGGGCAGCGAGACGGCGACGGCCTCCGTCAGCGACGGGACGAGGGAGACGACACGGGACACGGAGCGCGCGGCGACGTCACGCGCCCTGGCGATGACGGTCCTCCAGGGCCTCGATGTGGTCCGCGACGGCCACCACGATCACCCGGGTCTCGGGCTCGGTGGCCCGCCAGCGGTGCCGTACGCCACCGGACATGTACAGCGTGTCGCCGCGTCCGAGACGGTGGGCGCGGCCCTCGGCCTCGACCTCGACGGCGCCGTCGACGACGTACATCAGCTCGTCGTTGCGGTGCTGGACCTCACGGCCCTCGTCGTGGTCGCCGGTGAACTCCATGGCGTGCAGCTGGTGGTGGCCGCGCACCAGGGAGCGCGAGCAGGAATCGGGGGGCGTGAAACCCTCGTCGGCGGCGCGTACGACGTCGACGCTGCACGCCGGGTCGGCCGCGGCGAGCAGTTCGACGGCGGTGGTGCCGAGGGCGTCGGCGATGCGTTCCAGGGAGGGCCTGCTGGGGCGGGCCCGTTCGTTCTCCACCTGGCTGAGGAAGGGGACCGACAGGCCGCTGCGTTCGGCCACGACGGCGAGGGTGAGCTCCTGTGCCCGGCGCCGCCGCCGGACGGCCGCGCCCACCCGAAGGGGCTGTTCTTTGTGGTCGCCCATCGCTCCGGCTCCCTCCTTCGCTCGTCGGTCGGCTCGCGGCCCCCCACCGGGTCGGCTCGCGAACGCCCTGCTGGTCCGTACGGATGTCACCCGTCCGGCACTCATCGGGCGCACTTCTCCTGATGAGTTCTCTGCACCCTACGCATGTTCGGCAAACCGTTTCACGCGCCCGTCACATCCCTGTGAACGGGCAGGGGCTCCATGCTCACACTTCTCGCCAGAGAGCCGCTGGTGCCGGGGCCGCGCGGAACGACCCGACCGGCACCCCCCGCACCGGGTTCGGCTGGTCAGCGGCCTCGGCCTGCCGCCCGGCGAAGTCCCTCGGAGGCGACCGGAGTTGGGTCGACAGCGGGTGCCGGTTGTCCGGATCCTTCCCGTACGCCAGTACGGCACCGCTTCGCCCGTTCGCCGCGAGGGGCACCACCCCGAAACCGTGCCTGGCACAGGACAGCCTGGCGGCCACGTTCCTCGCCCCCGGTCCCGCCGCCCACGCCGGCGAGACCGAGAGCGGGACCAAGCGCTGCGGCCAGGGCCAGCAGGTGATCATCTCGTCCGTCACCGGCGGCCGTGTCGTGCACAGGTTCCACGCCCCGGTTCCACGCCCCGGTTCCACACCCCGGGCAAGGGTCACCGCGCGTCCACGCACGACTTCGGCAACGCCTTCGTCCAGGAGAAGCACCTTCTGTGCCGCATGTTCTGACGGAACGTCACACGAGCGGGCCCCGGCCGACGGTCCCACCGTCGGCCGGGGCCCGACACCGCACCGCACCGCACCGCAGCGCAGCGCACCGCGTCGCACCGCGTCGCGTCGCGTCGCGTACGTCCGGCTACTTCACCGGCGCCATCTCGTCGACGATCCCCGGATGCGCGTCGATCCAGTTCTGGACGCCCTCGCCCTCCCGGCCCCGCCCGGCCTTCTGGATCGCCTGTTCCAGGCTCATCAGCTCGTCCGGGGCCATGTGCCAGTTCTTCCGCCAGCCGTTCAGCTCGGAGTACTTCTCGGGGAAGCCCTTGTTGGCGAGCGTACGGATCTGGTTGTTGGCGCCCCAGGTCTTCTCGGGGTCGGCGACCCGGGTGAGGTCGTACTTGTCGTACGCCCAGTGCGGCGACCAGAGCGTGACCGCGATCGGCTCGTTCTTCTGGTACGCGCGGTCCAACTGGGCCGGCATGGCCGAGGTGTTGGACTTGACCGGCTCGTACTCGCCCTTGAGCCCGTAGGCGTTCTGGACCTTGTCCTCGTAGAGCTTGGTCTCGCCCGCGCCCGGCTCGATGCCGTAGATCTTGCCCTTGAACAGATCACACGGGACGCGGCCGGAGTACGCACGGGACGCGGGCAACGGTCAGGGGGTTCACGGGACGCGGGCGGGGGCCGGGGTTCACGGGACGCGGGCGGGGGCCGGGGCCGGGGCCGGGGAATTCACCGGACTCGGGCCGGGGGCGTTCACGGAACGCGTGCACGCAGGGCACGGGTGGCTGCGTCGGGAACCGCGTGTCGGTGGCGTACGGCATGATGCGGGGCGTGACCCGACGCCTGATGCTTCTCGACACCGCCTCGCTGTACTTCCGCGCCTACTTCGGGATGCCGGAATCCGTGAAGGCCCCGGACGGCACCCCGGTGAACGCCGTGCGCGGGCTGCTCGAATTCATCGACCGCCTGGTCAAGGACCACCGGCCGACGGACCTGGTGGCGTGCATGGACGCGGACTGGCGGCCGCAGTGGCGGGTCGACCTGATCCCCTCCTACAAGGCGCACCGCGTCGCCGAGGAGCACGAGGCCGGGCCGGACGAGGAGCAGGTGCCGGACACCCTGTCGCCCCAGGTGCCGGTCATCGAGGCGGTGCTGGACGCGCTCGGCATCGCGCGCGTGGGCGTCGCCGGGTACGAGGCGGACGACGTGATCGGCACCTTCACGGCCCTCGCGAAGGACCCGGTCGACATCGTGACCGGCGACCGCGACCTGTACCAGCTGGTCGACGACCGCCGCGGGGTCCGTGTGCTGTATCCGCTGAAGGGCGTGGGCACGCTGCAGCTGACCGACGAGGCGTGGCTGCGCGAGAAGTACGGCGTGGTGGGGCGCGGGTACGCGGATCTGGCCCTGCTGCGCGGCGACCCGAGCGACGGCCTGCCGGGGGTGCCGGGCATCGGCGAGAAGACGGCGGCGAAGCTGCTCGACCAGTTCGGCGACCTGGCCGGGATCATGGCCGCGGTCGACGACCCGGCGGCGAAGCTCACACCGTCGCAGCGCAAGAGGCTCGACGAGGCGCGCCCTTATGTGGCGGTCGCCCCCAAGGTGGTCCTGGTGGCGGCCGACGTACCCTTGCCGGACGTCGACACGGCACTGCCGCGCGAACCGCGGGATCCGGCGGCGCTGGAGGCTCTCGGGGCGCGCTGGGGGCTCGGCGGATCGCTGCAGCGGCTGCTCACGACGCTGGGGGCGTGAGGGGGGACGCCCCTCGGACGAGGCGTACGCCGGAGGGCGGAGTGAGACTGCGGTAGTGAGGACTCTGAGGCGCGATTCACATCGTGAAGTCCTCGAAATGCCTCAGACGTGGGGTGTTCGCAAGGGGGAGATGGTAACTTAGGTAAGCCTTAGCTAGGTATTTTGGGAGGCCGTCATGGCAGAGCGTCCGGTACGCAGGACCCCGAAGCCCCACTCCGCGCGAGTCGTCCGCACCGAGCGGCTCACGCCGCACATGCAGCGCGTCGTCCTCGGTGGCGACGGCCTCGCCGACTTCTCCCCGCGCGGCAGCACCGATCATTACGTGAAGCTGCTGTTCGGCCCCGAGGATGTGACCTACCCGGAGCCCTTCGACCTCGAGCGGATCCGCGCGGAGTTCCCCCGGGACCAGTGGCCCGTGACCCGGACGTACACCGTGCGTGCCTGGGACCCCGAACTGCGCGAGCTGACCATCGACTTCGTGCTCCACGGCGACGAGGGCCTCGCCGGCCCCTGGGCGACCCGCGTCCAGCCGGGCGAGCTGGTGCGCTTCCTGGGACCGGGCGGTGCGTACGCGCCCAATCCCGAGGCCGACTGGCATCTCCTCGTCGGCGACGAGAGCGCCCTGCCGGCGATCGGCGCCTCCCTGGAGTCCCTCCCCGACGGCGCCCGCGTCCACGCGATCGTCGAGGTCGCCGGCCCCGAGGAGGAGCAGAAGATCAACTCCGATGTGGAGGTGGTCTGGCTGCACCGCGGCGACCGTCCCGTCGGCGCGGCCCTCGTCGAAGCCGTACGCGCGCTGAAGTTCCCCGAGGGCCGACTGCAGGCCTTCATCCACGGCGAGGCGGGCTTCGTGAAGGATCTGCGCCGCCTGCTCCGCGTCGAACTCGCCGTTCCGCGTGAGGACTTGTCGATCTCCGGCTACTGGCGCCTCGGCCACGACGAGGACGGCTGGCAGGCGGCGAAGAAGGAGTGGAACGCGCGCGTGGAGGCGGAGCAGGAGGGCGAGCCCACGCCGACGTGACCCACGAGGGCCCGGCGACCGGCCTACGGGGGACGACGGGACCCACGAGGGCCCGGCGACCCTGCCGACGTGCCTCGTGCGAGTGCGACGACGCGAACTCGTGTGTCCCCGGACACCGTGTTCCAGCTGGCGTCCCTGTCGACGCCGCTCGCCTCGACCGTGGTCGCCGGGGCCGTCGGCGACAAGACCGTCGGCTGGGACGACCCGGTGTCCGAACACCTCCCCGCCTTCGCCCTGAAGGACCCCTGGGTGACCGGCCATGTCACCGTCGCCGACCTCTTCTCCCACCGCAGCGGCCTGCCCGACCACGCCGGGGACCTTCTGGAGGACCTCGGCCACGACCGCGACTACATCCTCGAACACCTCCGCCTGGAGCCCCTGACACCGTTCCGGGCGAGCTACGCGTACACCGACTTCGGTGTCACGGCGGCGGGCGAGGCCGTCGCCGACGCCGCCGGGACGACCTGGGAGAAGCTCTCCGAGGACACGCTCTACAAACCCGCCGGCATGGACGCCACCAGCTCCCGCTTCAGCGACTACGAGGGTGCGACCAACAATGCCTTCGCCCATGTCCGCGAGGGCGGCACCGACAGCGGAAGCACCGGCGACTGGGAGACGAGGTACGTACGGGACGCCGACGCCCAGTCCCCTGCGGGCGGGGCGAGTTCCACGGTCCGCGACCTCTCCCTCTGGCTGCGGCTCCAGCTCGCGAACGGCGAACTCGACGGCGACCGGATCATCGCGGCCGACCCCCTCGAACGCACCCACGTCCCCGAGATCGTCGCCCAGCCACCGCCCGCACCGGCCCGCCGCGCCGGCTTCTACGGCCTCGGCTGGAACGTCTCCTACGACGACCTCGGCCGCCTCCGCCTGAGCCACTCCGGCGCCTTCGCCCTCGGCGCCCACACCAACGTCACGATACTGCCCGGCGAACAGCTCGGCATCGCCGTCCTCACCAACGGCGAACCCGTCGGCCTCGCGGACGCCGTCGCCCTCGACTTCTTCGACACGGCCCAGTACGGCGAGCCGACCGAGGACTGGCTCGGTCTGACCGCTCAGCTCCACGAGCAGGAGGAGCAGAAGCTCCGCTCCCCCACCGACTACTCCAAGCCCCCGGACGACGCCTCCGACGCCCGCTCCGACTCCACCTACACCGGCACCTACGCCAACCCGTACTACGGCCCCCTCACGGTCACCGAGACCAACGGCGACCTGACCATGCGCCTCGGTCCGAAGCCCATGACCTTCCGCTTGACCCACTACGCGGGCGACACCTTCTTCTTCGAGACCGTCGGCGAGAACGCCACCGGCCCGTCCGGCGTGACCTTCAAGGGCGACGAGAACGGCAGGGCGACGTCGCTGACGATCGAGGCGTTCGACGCGACCGGGCTGGGGACGTTCACCCGCGACTAGCCTCCCTCCGCCCGATGCGGACGGGAGCATGCCAAGTAGCCGGTGGCGGACGTGGCAGCGCACGCGCCGCAGAAGCTGGGCGCGTGCGCTGCCACATCTGTCAAACGCAGAAGGTCACGCACCGGCGCAGCAGCGGCTCCAGGCGCAACTGGGCTTCTTCCCTGTCGAACACCTGAAGGGCATCAAGGCACGCGAAGATCCAGCGAGCTTCGTCCTCGTCGCCGTTCTGGTACGCGATGGCGGTCACAACAGCCTCCACGTCGGCCAGGTCCCCGCCGAACTCATCGGCGATGGCCCGATACCCCGCCGCGAGGTCCGGGTGTGTGAACACACCGGTCGCGTCAAGGAACGTACGAGCCGCTGACCGGTCCGTGAGTATGTCGGCCAGGCGCCGCAACGCGTCGTCGGGGTCGCTGAGTTCGTCGTGCAGCCGGTGGGCCCGGTCGACAAGGAGTGGCCAGCCACCGGTGAGCCCGTAGAGCCGGTCCAGACGTTCGTCCGTGCTGAAGACCTCGGTTCGCTGTGCCCAGCCACGCAGGCTGCGGCGGTCGTGCCGACGCAGGATCACGGGAACCGCCGTGGTGCGCTCCTCACCCGTGAGCAGAGCACGCCACAGGTCCAGTTGACCGGTGTCGGTGACGAGCACCACGGCCCGGGTGACACCCGGGGTGCTGGGCAGCAGGGCGTCGGCCAGGTCCACGGCCTCGCGACAGGTCTCCGGCTTCGCCGGGTAGCGGGCGAAGTCGCTGATGATCACGCGACGTTCACGGGGGTGTCCCCCCGTAAGCTCCTGCTTGAAGACGCTGAGCCTGCCGATGGGAGGAAGCGTCCAGTCGGCGATGCGTCCGGCCACCGCGCGCAGGGTGTCACCCACGTCGGTGGCTCCGGTGGCCGGGGTGCCGAGAACAACCCTCGTCTGGTTGGCGCGCTCGCCGAGAAGATCGTCGAGCTGGGTGATCGTGAGCGGGGCGGGCCTCCCGTCGGGCAGCTCCGGCCGCCCTTCCAACACGATGCTCTCCTCCAGTTTGCAGTCCTGCTCGGCCCTCAGCAGACGCGCCTCCACCTCATGAGGTGTGCCGATCATGCGGAGTGCGTTCGGGCCGCGCAGATGCCAGCCCTGTCCGTCGTGGTTGGGAGCGAGGACACCCAGGCCCACCATTTCGGAGAGATAGGCACGGAACCCCTCGGTGTCGAGCTGTTCGAAGCCCGCACGCCACCACGTCTCGCACTCCTCGCGCAGTTCGGCGTCGCTCAGACGCATTTCCAGGCCACGGTGGCGCGCGTGGTACGCGAGGACGTTGGCGATCACGTCATACCGGTGGTCCAGGCTCAGTGTGTCCTTGAAGGCGTCGGAAATGCCCGTCCTGAGGTCGACGTCCGACTGCACGGCCTCGATGTCGGCGACATCCACGGTGTACGGAGGCCCCTCGACTCCACGCCGCGTCCGCTTGCGGTGCATCACCTCGACCAGACGGTGACCGAACATCTGCAGCAGGAACGGCTGGTACGAGCAGTAGCCCAGCACGCGGTTCACCAGGTCCACGTCCGCGAACTCGAAACCGAGCGCACGCATCGGTTCCACCAGCAGATCGGCGGCGAACTGCGGGGCGAGCGGCCCGATCACTTTCGGGGTCTGCGCGAGATGCCCGAACGGTCCGTTGCTCGCGAGTTTGGAGAAGCGCTGCACGGAGTGCAGGCCGGCGAAGACGACCTTGGCCCGGTCCTTGGTGTCGGACCCGAGTCCCTTCAGCTTCTTGGTCTGGTCGAACCGAGGGGCGTCCGCCTCGAAGAACTGGTCGCATTCGTCGAGCAGGATCAGCAGGCGCCGCCGGGAGTCCCCGTCGAGCCAGCTGCGGATTCCCGCTCGCACGCGCTCCGAGCGGTCCTTCGGCGACTTGCGTCCCTGGGGTCGGGCCAGCACCTGGACGCCGGTCAGTTCCCGGTCCAGGACACTCCAGAGGGCCTCCGGTCCGAGGGAACTTCCCTTGCCGATGTTCTCCTGGTCCAGGTTCACGTACACCGACTGGTGGAACCCGGGGCGCTGGTCCGTGAAGCGCTCCCCCGCATCGCTGAGCAGCGCCGACTTGCCCAGGCCCCGGCCACCGAAGATGACCTGGGTGCCACGCGGGTCGAGAATGCTCTTGCGTTCGGCGTCGCGTCCGTAGAACATCTCCCCGCCGATCCGGCCGCGCTTCTCCCGGATGTACGGGTTCACGCCGGAGAACGGCAGCAGAATCTGGGTGGCCGTACCGACCTGCCGGTTACCGCGGGCCGCGAGATAGGCCAGGGCGGCATCGTCCACGACCAGCAGCGGCTGCAGACGATCCGATCCGGCGGCGAGTTCCGCGCGCGCCTCACGGCCGAGCGTGCCGAAGTAGAGGACCAGGAGGCTGGTCTCGCTGGGGTCCTGCGACGCACGGCTGATGACGATCTCGGCGGGTGGACGGCCCCAGAGCATGAGCACCCGGAAGGTGCCGCCCTGCTCCTTGATCTGTGAGCCGAAAGCGGGCACCTTCGCCCGGCCGTTGACCTCCACGCCGGTCACTTCGAAGAAGCGGTACTCGCGACGGTGTGGCGACAGTTCGTCCAGTGACGGGGCACTCTTGGCGTCGTAGCCGAGGAGTTTCAGTGCCGGGAGCAGCTTCCGACGGGCGGAGATGTTCGGCCGGTCCTTCGGTTCCGCGGCGCCCAGCTCACGCCATTCGTTCAGGGCGTCCGCCGCCAGTGCCGCTTCCTCGCTGGAAAGGTTCCCGTAGTCCAGGACGGGGACAGTCGGGTGCTTGCCGCCGGAGCGGACCAGTTCGACGAGCTCGTGGTCGATGCCCTTGGGCAGTCCGTCGGGCACCACCGGGAAGAACTCGGTCAGATGGGACTCGCCGGCCTCGATCTCGGGCACGGGTTCGCCGATCTCCAGGAAGTAGACGAGATCGGCCGCCGTCGCCAGACCACCGGTGTCCAGGTGCCGCAGCACCTGTGCCCGTTCACCCTCCGTGAGGTCCAGGGCGTCCAGCCGGGCCCGGATCCGGTCGGCCGCCTCCCGCCGGTGCTTCGGCAGGTCACCCCGCACCCTGGCCAACGCCCGCCGCACGTCGGTCAAGTCACGCTGGTCGGTGTTGTCCAGTCGCGTGCGTGCGTCGGCCAGCAACTCCTGGAGTCGCAGGTCCTGGTCGTCCGTCACAGCGCCGTCGGCCTGGGCCCGATGCATCTCGGCGACGAGTTCGTCGTGGTCGGCGCGGAGAGCCACCCGCCTCGTGGTCTCCCGCTCCGCGATCAGGTGAGCTGTCTGCGGCTCGAAGTCAACGCTCCCCGGGCCCGGCAGCCCCCGCTGGTCCGCCAGTTCCAGAATCGTGCGGGCGGCCGTGAACGCGTCATGGTCGAGTCGCTCCCGCAGTGCTTCGTCCCAGCTGCGGTCGACCGCGGTCAGGAGCCGGTCGAGCGTGGGCCGTTCCTCAACCGTGTCGCAGACCTTCAGCAGTTCCACGTCCAGGACGAGTTCCGGGTCGGCCCCGCTGCCGGAGAGCGTGGCCCGGGTGTCGCCGGACAACAACGCGAAGAGTTCCTCCATGGAACTGCGCGCCGCCCACGCGGCCGCGGCGACGAAGGTGCCGGGCCGCTTTGCCAGTTGATCAAGTTCCGTCAGGACGGCGTCGTGCCGTGTCAGCATCGACTGGCGCAGGGACGAGATTTCCTTGGCTGCCCGGTTCGCGTCGGACCGGTCGCCCCTGCGGGCACCGTCGACTGCCAGACACCACTCCTTGGCCAGGCCTGCGGCCCGTTCGACGACGTGGACCAGGTCCTGACGTCCGGAGCCCTGGAGCGGCTTGCCGCTGGATGTGCGGTACTTGCGATCCATGCGGTCGATCTCGCCGTTGATCTCGGAGAGTTTCGAGAGACGCTCCGCCTTCTCCCGAACAGCCGACAACGCATCGCGGTCGTCGTCGATCACGGCCGTGAGCATGGAGCCCAGCAGCCCGTCATCGGGAACCAGCCAGCGCTTGGCTATGTCCGACGCCCTGGCGAACCGGAGGCGCTGCGGGGCCATGAGGGCGCCGCACTGTTCGCGGAGTTCCCGCAGTCGGGCTTCGGTCTCGGATACGTCAGCGATGACGACGAGGGGGGAGGCGATCATCAGGGCACCACTGAGTGCTCGGTCCGCGACGGTGGTCGCCACCTCTCCCAGTGCCTCGGGAAGGCGGGGCGCCATGGCCTTGAGCTGGGCCCCGGCCAGGTGATCACCGGTCACCAGAGCCACCCGCAACAGGGCTGGCAGCAGGACGAGTTCGCAGCCCTCCGTGTCACGGCCGACATGACCGCTCTGCTGATGCAGCAGGCTGGCGACCAGAGGGGCGCCGTGGCCGATGCCGGAAGTGAGCATCGCGGCCGCGCCGGCGAGCCGGAGTGCCGTCACCTGCGGTTCGGGGCGGCCGACGGAGCGTGCCACATGGTGGGCGAGTCCGAAGCGCCGCTCCGCGACCAGTCGTGCCAGGGCATGCTCGGCCGATGCCTCGTCGCCGCCTCGGTCCGCCGCCTCCTCCGCCGCCTCCTCCGGCACCTCACTCTCGCGCTGTGCGACGGTGATGGACGTGGCCGTGGGCGTGGGGGCGGTGACGTCCACCCTGGGAACCGTGTCCGGGACGAGTGCGGCCCTCGGCTCCGAGCCGTCGCGCGCCTCCGGACCCTCGACAAGGCCCACCACCAGGTGCTCGTCCGTCTGCGGGGAGGCCGTCGCCACGGTCACCGGTCCTACGGCGTCCGCCACCGCGCCGTCGCCCCCGCCGATCTCCGCGGCTTCCAGGACCCGCGGGATGTGCGGGACCTGCGGGACCTCGGAAGCGTCCGAAGTCGTGGCTGACGCTTCGGATGCCTCCCGTGCCACACCCTGGGTCTCCTCGGCCCGCACCGCGTCCGAGTCGGCACAGGCGGGTTCTGAACCGGACAGGGCCTCGGTCCGTTCCGGCAGGGTGAGTTCGTGTGCCATCACTGCGGCGGTCGCACAGGCGGGCAGGACCCGCACGACCTGCTCCTGAAGGGCCAGGATCTCCGCCGCGGCGTCCGGCTGCCGGCCCAGCCCGACAAGGTCGGCGAGTGCCATGAGCGCGGAGCTCTCCTGCCGTTCCGTCACTCCCCAGGCCTGTGTGTCGAGGAGCCGACGGGCAGCGGCGCGGACGGCTTCGGCGGCGGCCGCGGCGGGGCCGGCCGGCCGACAGCCGATGAACAGAAGTTCCCCCAGCGTCTCCCGCTCGGCCCGGTCACGGTCGCGCATCGCCCGATGTGCCTGCGCCGCCTGGACCATGTCTTCGAGCCGGAGCGGCCCCGGTTCGATGCCCGCCGCGGCCGACACGGTCCGTACCCTGTCGAAAACGGCCCTGAGCCCCGTCAACGGCGTCAGATCGGCCTCGGCGGGCGGACGCCCGTCCTCGATCGCCCCGGTCGTCCTCCGGGCGGCCCGCACGGCTTCCTCGACGGCGGACGCCAGCTCCCGGCAGGCATCCTCCGGATCAGTGCCCTTACCGACCCCGGCCGTGTCGGAGGCCGGGACGGCCCTGCTCTGGACCGGAATGCCGCGTACCGGCTCCTGGGAAGCGGGGGTTTCCGCGGTGGGCAAGCCCTGGGCGAGGGTGTCCGGCGCGGGGTCGGAACCCGTCCGGCCCGCTGTGGGGAGCCGGTCCTCGGCCGTCGTCGGCCGTGCTCCGTCCCGCTCGGGTTCGACAGGTACGAAGTCCGGGTTCGCCTCGACGACGGACCGTGCGAGGGCGCGTACGGCGTCGAGCCGTTGCCCTTCGCCCTCCGCCGTGGCCGACGCCCCAAAAAAGTCGTGGTCAGCCGCCCAGGCAAGGACGTACGCATCGGCGACCGATGCGTTGCACCACGCGAAGACCGCGGCCCGGAGCAGCGTCGCGCCCCACCGGGAGACGGGAGCGGGGACAGGTACGGAGCCGGACCCGGAGCCGTGATCGTCCTCCGCGAAGACAGTCCCGACAGCGTCGTTGATGACACTGTGGGTGAGGTCCTTGACGCCACAGGTGCACGCGTGTTGCCGGGCCTCACGGCGCAGCCTGGCGAGGATGTCCCCGCACAGCGCGCTCCCTGCCCGCCGTGGGGCCGCGATCCGGATGCCCAGGCGGACGAGCAGCCTCTGCCGGGCCTTGGGGCGGAGGGAGTTGAAGGCCAGTTCGATCATGCCGACCGTCAGGTCGTCCAGTGCCGCGGCCACGGGACGATCAAGTACGTTGAGGGCGTCGGCCAGAGCCTCCAGGCCCTCGACCGACCCGTCTTGCGGGGACAGGGGTGGTTCCGTGACGACGTGGTAACGGCTCTGCATAGGCCGCGTACTCCGTTCCGTGTTGGTCTCTCATGGGTGTCTCACTGGTGTCGGTGTGCACCGGTGAGGGAAGTGACGTGGCCGCCGGACGGTCCTGGCGGGTGGTTCAGTGGCCGCGCGTGTGCTCGGTCACGAACGTGTAGCCGTAGGGCAGTTCCCAGCCGTCGGCCTTGCCGAGCCGGCGGCAGTGTTCCCGGAAGGCGGCCCTCTGCGCGTCGCTCGGGGAGCGCCCTGGCAGCAGTCGGCGCAGGTGTCCGGGTACGTACTGCAGACGCATGGTTCCGGTCGTCGGGCCCGTGGCGCCCCAGGGCTGTATCACGCGTATTCGGGCCGGGCGGTAGGCGATCAGAGGGATCTGCGGTTGACCGGGGCGCGCCGGGAAGTGGGGCCGGCCGGTGGCATCGCGGCTGCCGACGGCCGGTTCGAGGCGCCGCTCGGCGAGGAGTTCCGCGACGGCGTGCTCCAGGTCGGCGCTCTGGGAGCGGGCCGGTCGGCAGCCGTAGGCGGCGACGGGCAGGCCCGAGCGGTCGAGCAGGGCGTGGCCATCCAGCGTGAGCAGCCCGCAGCGGCGCACGGTGCGCATGACCAGCTGCCTGGGGCTGAGACCCGCTGCCGTGTCACCGCTGCGGCTGCTGCCCGGAGCGTCCTCACGGGTCAGGACACGCGGTTCGTAGCAGTGCCCGATCACTCGGTCGTCGATCTGCACCGGCTGGTCGAGCGGGCTCGTGACGACCCGGAGCATCCGCCTGCCCCGGGGCCAGTGGAAACGCAGCACCAGGCCAGGGAAGAAGTCTGCGGGCCAGACCACGCCGGTGAGGCAGCCGGTCCCGTCGCCGAGTTCCGCGACGGCGTTCTGAACGGTTTCGCCCCCACTGAGCACGCCGCCCGGGTGTTCGAACTCGAGCCGTAGCGTGGGCTGCCGCCCGTCAGCCGCCCTCAGTTCCTCTGCCACGAGCGGGTCCAGAGGGAGACGGCCGTCGATGAGGTGGGCCAGTCGTAGGGGCTGCCTCCAAACGATCTCACCATCGCCGGTCCGTAGCAGTTTGCTGACCCCGAGGGCGGAGTCGTCCGCGAGCGACACGTCGACGGGTGCCCGCTCGGTCTCCTGCACGGGCTCCGGATTCACGGGCTCCGCCGCTGCCGTGGTGGACGCCCACCCTCGTCCGGTGGGTGTCAGGGGATCGCTCGGGCCCTCCGCCTCCCCGGGGTGATGGGAGCGCCAGACGCCCCCGCCTTCGAAGGCGTCGTCGAGTCCGACCCGGGTGCCGTTCGCGAACAGCCCCCGCTCGCTGTCCCGTTGCACCACGTCGGCGAGTGTCACGTTCGCCCGGCACACTGCTGCGGCGTACTCCACACCGCCGAGCAGTTCCTCGGCCCCGGGGAACGTGCGCAGCCGGGGCCCGACCGCTGTGTACACGGTGACGGGGGCGGTCAGTCCGTAGCGGCGCCGCGACGGGGTGGCCGCGCGTTCCACGGCCGCCGCCAGTGTCCTCAGGTCGTCGCCGCCGAGCGGACCGGTGTCGCGCCAGCCCGCCGCGAGAGCGTCACGGGTCATGGCGTACGGACCCCACGTACGCAGCAGATCACTGGCGGCGAGAGTGCGGCGCACCGTGTCGAGGAGGCAGGACAGACCGGCGCGGAGCGCGTCCTCGTGCGTGCCGCCGACGAGTTCGACGAGGGACACGGGGACATAGGGGCTGAGGAGCTGCGCTCGTGCGGTGGTCAGCAGATGGTCCGCGTAGACGGTCAGGTCGTCGCGCCGGGCGGCTTCCCCGGACGGGTAGCAGGCGTCGATGACGACGTGACCGTCCTCGTTGATCCAGCGCTGGTGGGCCCTTAATCGGCGAAGCTGGGCAGGCGTGGGACTCAGAGCGGGGCCGAATGCGTGCGGGTCCGGGACCAGGAGTTCACGGCGGCGGGGAGACGCGGCCGTTCCCGGCCGGCCGGGGCCTTCGGCGCCCGCGGGCGCTCCGGAGATCCAGGCAGGTACGTCGCCGAGGCCGCTCACGTCCGGGTGAGCGCCCTCCTTGTAGACGATCTCGGCATAGAGGGGGTCCGCCCCGGTGACGACGCGCACCATGGCGCCGACGGGAAGTGCCGGCACGCACTCGCCCAGGGTGACCACGGGAAAGTCGTCCAGTTGGAGAGGGCTCCGGCCGTAACCGTCACCGTCGAGGTCGTAACCGAAGTAGACGGCGTTGAATGCGACGGCGGTGTGCACGGGCGCCCGCCGGGCCGCCACGACCGCTTCCAGGTACCGCCGCAGTCGCTCCCGGTCCACGGCCGGTACGTCCTCGTGGCTCTGGGCCATGGCCGGGGTCAGCAGGGCGTGTTCGCCGTACGGGCCGGGTACTTCGGGCACGACATGGCGTGTCCGTGAGGCGCCTGCCCCCTCCCGGCACTCCCCGCTCTCCGGCCTCTCCGGCCTCTTCGGATGACTCGCCGAGTGCTTCGGATGCTCTGCTGTCGATCCTCCATGCTTCTTGACGGCTGCTGGTACCTGCGGCTCCCCACCCATGACACCTCCGCCGCACCATGGGTCGTCCCCGCCCACGTGCTTCGCTTTACGCAGGCTATGCCTGACTTTGATACGCCGACCACACTTTCGACACCTTCACGAACACCTCAAGGCGCACACCGTGAAGCGCACGCCCCATGAGTGCTTCCACGCCCCAGAGCCCAGGGCCCATCGGGACACGAAGCCCTCGGGCGGCAGAGCAGAAGGGAGCGGAGCCTCCGGGACACCGTCACCTGGAGGCGTGAGCCGCGCTCACCCCACCCGCTTCCACTCCTTGCACCGGTTCGTCTTGAAGTACTCGCCCTTGTTGAGAGTCACCCGCCCCGGCCCCTCCAGGTTGTTGTTGGCGATGATGGAGTCGAACTCGCCGCTGGCGTCCTTGGCGCGCTCCCAGTAGCAGCCGTACTCCCCCTCCGGTCCGGCCGTCTTGTACGTGCCGGGCTTGATGTCCTCGCCCACGAGGAACTCGCCCTCACCGGAGAAACTGCTCGCCGGACCGGCCTTCTCCGTCTTCTTCGGCTTGGCGGTGACCGTCTCGGTGACGGTGGGGCCGGGCTCGGCCTCCGCCTGTTCGGTCGCCGTGACGGTCACGGTCGGCCGCGGCGCGGCCTTCACGTCGGCGGTGTCACCGGAGCCCTCTCCGCCGCCACCGATCGCGCCGATCCCCGCGCCTACCAGCAGCGCGGCGACGGCCACGGCACCGTGTGTGAGCAGGGCTCTGTTGCGCCCCGGGGCCTTGGGGGCGGGTGGCGCGGGTGGCATAGACGGGCCCCAGCCACCCTGGGGGCCGTTGCCGGACGGGAAGTTCGGGGGCGGAGTGGCCATGGTGAGTCCGTTCTCGATGGGTCGGCAGAGCATGACGAGTCGGCGGTTGAGCGGTTCCAGCGGTGTCCGGAGAGGCGAAACCATCCGGAAGCAGAACCAGGCAAGCATGTCAATGAAAGCACTGTCAATCATCTTGACGAATTTGACGAGCGCTGTAGGTTGTTAGCTGTTCGCTACCGAGAGGCCCAGGACATTCGCCATGCCCCAGCCATCCGCACTGGTCACCGCCGCGGAGATCTCCCGCATCGCGGGCGTCACCCGCGCCACGGTCAGCAACTGGCGCCGTCGGCACGACGACTTTCCCGCCCCCTCCGGAGGCACGGACAGCAGCCCCCTCTACGACCTGGAGGCCGTGCGCTCCTGGCTGGCCGGACGCGGTCACACCTCGTCGGCGAGCCCCTCGGAGGAGCTGCGCACGACGCTTCGGCTGCACGCGCCGGCCAGCGACAGCGCCACTTCGGACCTGCTGCTCCTCGTTCTCGCGGCCGGCCGTCGCTCACCGGACGAACTGACCGCGTTCACCGAACTCCCCGACGCCGACGTCGTCGAGGGCGCGGACAGCGCCGTGGCCGGTCTGGCCGATACCGTGCCGGGCGCGGACGCCGTCCGTTTCCGTGCGGGTGATGCCGCCGTGCTGCGCGCGCTGCTCCTGTGCGTACGGGACGAGGGCGGCGAGGCGGCGCTCGGGGTGCTCGCGGAGCGGGAACTGGAGGACAGTGCCACCGGCGGCACCTACCGGACACCCGCCCCGCTCGCGGACCTCGCGGCCCGCCTGCTCCCCGGCTCCCCGGCCCGTGTCCTCGACCCCGCATGCGGCAGCGGCTCCCTCCTCACCGCCGCCGCCCGCCGCAAGGCGACCGAGCTGTACGGCCAGGACAGCCTCCCCGTGCAGGCACGCCGCAGCGCGGTCACCCTCATGCTCACGGCACCGGACGCGGGAGTGACCGTGCGCACCGGTGACAGCCTCCGCGCGGACGCCTTCCCCGGCCTCCTCGCCGACGCGGTCCTGTGCAACCCGCCCTACGGCGACCGCGACTGGGGCCACGACGAGCTGGCGTACGACCCCCGGTGGGCGTACGGCGTGCCGGCCCGTGGCGAGTCGGAGCTGGCCTGGGTCCAGCACGCGCTCGCCCATCTCGAACCCGGCGGCCACGCGGTCCTGATCCTCCCGCCCGCCGTGGCGGGGCGCGCCTCGGGCCGCCGCGTACGCAGGGAGCTCGTGCGGAGCGGCGCCCTGCGCGCGGTGGTGGCGCTGCCTGCCGGGGCGGCTCCCCCGCTACACGTCGGCCTGCAGATCTGGGTGCTCCAGCGACCCGAGCCGGGCGGGCCGGAGCGCAAGTCGGTCCTCTTCGTGGACACGGCGACGACGGGCGGGTCCGGTCGTGGTTCCGGCTCATCCGGCTCAGGTGCCGCGGCCGGTGCGACTGCCGGGTCAGTGCCCGGTTCCGGGGCCGGGTCCAGCCGTAAATCGGTGCCGTCGGCGCGTACGAGGAGTGGTGGGCGGGCTGCCGCGCTGGACTGGGACGCGGTCACGAAGGAGACCCTGGCCGTGTGGGAGGCGTTCGTCCGTGACCCGGACGGCTTCACCGACGAGCCGGGCCTGGCACGCGCGGTCCCCGTGGTCGACCTGCTGGACGACGTGTCCGACCTGACTCCGGCCCGCCAGGTCCGTATCACGCGTCAGGACGTGGCCCCGGACGCCCTGGCCGCGGAGCTGGCCGCCGCGAGGTCCGAACTCCTGCGTTCCACAAGGTCGTTCACCCGCGCCGCCCGCGACACCGACTTCGTCTCCGAGGGCGCCTCCAACGCGGAGTGGCGTACGGCGACGGCGTCGGACCTGGCGCGGGGCGGCGCGCTGACGCTGCTGCGTACGACGCCGGAGGCCGCGCAGGAACCGGACGGCGCCGACGCCGAGTCGCTCCCGGTCCTGACCGCCTCGGACATCCGGCAGGGTACGGCCCCGACGGGCGACCCGGCCGAGCTGCGAGGCGGTTCCGCGCCGGTCGTAGCCGAGGGAGATGTCCTCGTACGGGCGATCGCTGGCGGCGAGGGCGCCATGGCCCGGGTCGCCGACGAGCGGGACGCCGGGGCGCTGCTCGGCCCCGGCATCCACCTCCTGCGCCCCGACCCGAAGCGCCTGGACGCATGGTGCCTGGCCGGCTTCCTGGGCTCGGAGGACAACATCGCGGGCGCGTCGACGGGCAGCACGATCCTCCAGGTCAGCCCGGGGCGTCTGCGCGTGCCGCTGCTGCCGCTCGCCGTGCAGCAGCAGTACGGGAGGGCGTTCCGCCGGGTGCACGAGCTACGGGCGGAGGCCCTGCGCGCGGCGCTGCTGGCGGAGGACACGGCACGACTGCTGGCGGGGGGCCTGACGGGTGGGCAGTTCATCCCGTTCGGTGAGACCGCCGGCGATCCCGGTGACAGTTTCCAACAACGATCTCGACAGCGATCCCAAGGGTGACGATTCGCCCGCATAGGCAGTTCGCTCTTCACACACGGACCACACTGGTCGGGTCGGCGGAACAGCCACCAAGGACAGTCGCGAAGGACTGCGGCCAGGACCGGGCCGAGGACAGTACGGAAGGAACTCGGGGAGTCTCTTGAACAGCAGCAAGCACACGGAGTTGGCGAACCACGCGTGGTCGGTCGCCGATCTCCTGCGCGGTGACTACAAGCAGTCGGACTACGGCAAGGTGATCCTGCCGTTCACGGTGCTGCGGCGGCTGGAGTGCGTACTGGAGCCCACGCGGGAGAAGGTCACGGCGGTGGCCGAGCAGTACAGGGACACCGAGATCGACCCGGACGACTGGCTGCGCCGCGCCTCGGGCAACTCGTTCTACAACAAGTCGAACCTGACCCTGAAGAAGATCGCGGCGGACCCGCAGAACGCGGCGAAGAACCTCATGGTGTACGTGGGGGCGTTCTCGGAGAACGCGCGGGGAGTACTGGACCGCTTCGAGTTCGCGCAGCAGATCAAGCGGCTGGACAGTGCCGGGCTTCTGTACCTGGTCATCGGCAAGTTCACCGACCTGGACCTGCGCCCCGCGACCGTGCCCAACCACAACATGGGCTACATCTTCGAGGAACTGATCCGCCGCTTCGCGGAGCAGTCGAACGAGACGGCCGGTGAGCACTTCACGCCCCGCGAGGTCATCAAGCTGATGGTGAACCTCCTGATCGCCCCGGACGGCGACGCGCTCACCGTCCCGGGCACGGTCCGCAAGGTCATGGACCCCGCGTGCGGTACGGGCGGCATGCTCTCAGCGGCCGAGGACCACATCCTGTCGCTCAACCCGGACGCCGCCGTGGAGGTGTACGGGCAGGAACTGAACCCCGAGTCATGGGCGATCTGCCGGTCCGACCTCATGATCAAGGGCCAGGACCCGGAGAACATCGCCTTCGGCAACTCCTTCTCCGACGACGGCCACGCCCGCCAGAAGTTCGACTACCTGCTCGCCAACCCGCCGTTCGGCGTGGAGTGGAAGAAGGTGAAGGAGGACGTCGAGTACGAGCACAGGTCGCTGGGCGAGGCGGGCCGCTTCGGCGCGGGCCTGCCGCGCATCAACGACGGCTCGCTCCTCTTCCTCCAGCACATGATCTCGAAGATGAAGCCGGTGGACGTGAACGGCGGGGGCGGCTCCCGCATCGCGATCGTCTTCAACGGCTCGCCCCTGTTCACGGGCGCGGCGGGCTCGGGTGAGTCGGAGATCCGGCGGTGGATCCTGGAGAACGACTGGCTGGAGGCCATCGTCGCGCTCCCGGACCAGCTCTTCTACAACACGGGTATCTCCACGTACTTCTGGATCCTCACCAACCGCAAGGACGCGGAGCACAAGGGCAAGGTCGTACTCCTGGACGCGCGCGATCAGTGGCAGAAGATGCGCAAGTCGCTGGGCGACAAGCGCAAGCAACTGGGCAAGGAGCACATCGCGACGGTGACACGGCTGTACGGCGAGGCGATCACCGTGGCCGGGGACCCGGAACACCCGCTGCACGGCAAGGTGAAGGTCTTCTCCAACTCGGACTTCGGGTACCAGCGGATCACTGTCGAGCGGCCGTTGAAGCTGCGGTTCGAGGTGACGGAGGAGACGTTGGCGGCTCTGGCCACGTCGAAGCCGGTGCAAAAGCTGGAGCAGAGCGAGGAGTTCGTGACGGCGGCGCGTACGCTGCTGGGCTCGTCGTGGGGGAAGGAGTCCGACGCGCTCGTGGCGTTGAAGGACGCGGTGGTGGCTGCTGGGTTGCTCTGGCCGGCGGGGGCGCCGTTCGCGAAGGCGGTACGGGGGTCGATCGGCGTACGGGATCCGGAGGGCGACGTGCAGCGCGTCAAGGGTGCACCGGAGCCGGATTCTGAGCTTCGGGACTACGAGAACGTGCCGCTGGGCGAGGACGTCGAGGAGTACTTGAAGCGGGAGGTGCACCCGCATGTGCCGGATGCGTGGATCGACCGCAGCAAGACGAAGGTGGGATACGAAATCCCATTTACGCGGCACTTTTATGTGTACACGCCACCACGGCCACTCACGGAGATCGACGCCGAACTAAAGGCCCTTGAGACCGAAATCCAGGCTCTACTCGGGGAAGTGGCCCGGTGAACACCTCAGTCTTCGACCCGCGCTCCCTCAGGCTCCCCGACACCTATGAATTGGTGCGCCTCGGCTACGTCGCCCACTTGCAGAACGGGCTGACCGTCGACGCAAAACGCGACGTCACAGGCGACGTCGTCACACGACCCTACTTGCGCGTCGCCAATGTTCAAGCAGGAAGCCTCAGCCTCGAATCGGTCACGGAGATCACCGTGCCCCGAAGCGTGGCCCGTCGCAGCACGCTTCGCCCAGGCGACGTCCTGATGACGGAAGGTGGGGACCTGGACAAGCTGGGCCGTGGGACGGTCTGGCAGGGTGAACTTGAAGGCTGCCTGCACCAGAACCACATCTTCGTAATTCGCCCCGATCCGCAGCGCCTCAACGGCCGGTATCTCGCCTACTTGACTCAGTCTCTGTACGGACGCTGCTACTTCGAGAGCACAGGAACGAGAACCACAAACCTGGCTTCCACCAATAGCAACAAGATCCAAAGTTTCCCTCTACCGCTCCCACCCCTGGAAGAACAGCGCCGCATCATCGAATACCTCGACGCCGAGACCATCCGAATTGACCATCTCGTCTCCCTTTTCACGAAACAACGAGATTTGGTAAATGAACGTGAAAGAGCGGCCCTACCTTTGATTGTGGGCGGCGCCCTCCTGGGTGGCGGACAGATGCAGTCAGGCGTGCCCTGGTTCCCCAAAGTTCACCCTGAGGCACTTCTCGTACCGCTCGTTCGTGTACTCCAACTTCAGAGGGGCGTTGACCTCACAGAATCTGAGCGCCGCTCAGGCGGAATCCCCGTGTTCACCACTGCGGGCCACGCTGGCTGGCACGACAAGGCCATTGCAAGCGGACCCGGGGTTATTATTGGACGATATGGATCCGTGGGTAACGTGCACTGGACCGAACAGCCCTACTGGCCGCACAACACGACTCTATATGTCAAGAACTTCGATGGAAATAATGAGCGGTATTGCTACCACCTTCTCCGTGCGCTCCCATATGAAATGGAGCAGGCAAGAGCGGCGGTTCCGGGCGTGAACAGGAACGACTTGCATAAGCAGCTTGTTCCGCTTCTTCCTCGTCCACTTCAACTATCAGCGTCGAAGCAAGCGGACGAGCAGATGTCTTGGCTCAAAGCCACGCACACTCGAATTGAGCGTGCGAAGGCGTTGCTGACTGAACGCCGCCAAGCCCTCATCACCGCCGCCGTAACCGGCCAGTTCGACGTCTCCACTGCCTCCGGCCGAGGCGTTGACGTGGCATGACGTCCACTCACAACGGAGCTCCGCCGTTCATCACGCGCGTGCAGATCGAGAACTACCGTTCCATTGCGGCCTGCCACGTACAGCTCAGCCCGCTCACCGTCCTCGTCGGGCCGAACGCGGCCGGGAAGTCGAACTTCCTCGACGCGATCCGGTTCGTCCGGGACGCCCTCCATTCCTCGCCCGGACAGGCGCTGGAGTCACGTGGCGGTCTTCAGGAGGTCCTCCACAAAGGTCCATCGGGGCAGGAGACCGACCTCTTCCGGATCCGTCTGGACACACATGTCCCCGAACCGGGAGCGGAGCAGCACGGCCTCGATTTCACCTACGTTCTCGAAGTGGGAGCCAGCCCGGCCGGCGGAAGCGCCCCCGTGCTTCGCCGCGAGGAGGTCAAACTCTCGGGACTCGGGCGAGGAGATCAGTTCATCCCGGAGATGGCGCAGGGCCGCGGAGTCGCATGGCGGGACGACATCCTCCTGCCCAGATCCGCCCAGACGGACGCCGATGTGGAAGCTCTGTACCTGCGCCTGCGTGACATGCGCTTCCACGAACTCCTCACCCCGGTTCTTCGTGCCGTCGACGACACGCCGAGCAGCACCGGCGGTGGGATGTTCGGAGAACGCGGCGAGCATCTGGCACGCGTACTCTCCGCATTGGCCCAACAACATTCCTGGGTCAAGGAAACCATCGACGGCTACCTCAGTGGCATGGTGGACAACGCCTCCGGAGTGGACGGAGTGGAGGTGCCCGAGGGGGATCTGGCGTTCGTTGTCGGCCGTTTCCTCGACGCAGACGCACAGGTGGTGAAGGTCGACCGCCGGTCGCTCTCGGAAGGCACGCTCCGCCTCGCCGGCGTCCTCGCCGCGCTCTTCCAGCCCAGGGCGCTGACCGGCGAGATTCCCTTCATCGGGATCGAGGAGCCTGAGATCTCCCTGCATCCTCCGATGGTGGGTGCCCTGTACGACGCTCTGGTGGCTGCCGCACGCAACACGCAGGTGATGGTGACCACTCAGAGCGCCGACCTGCTGGACAACGCAGCCGTGGACCAGGGGCACCTGCTGGTCGTGCGCGATGACGGGAGCGGTACAGCGATCGGTCCGATCGACGAGGGCGGCCGACGGCTGCTCGACGACGGTGTGCTGACCCTGCCCGATCTGCTGCGCAGTGGTGAGATGCGTCCGGCGAAGACCGCCGCCGGAGAGAACACACGGGCGGGAATGCGGTGAGCGCTCCCTACCCTGTGATCGCGTCGATCGTCGAGGGGCACGGCGAGGAGAGAGCTCTACAGGGACTCCTGCACCGGCTCGTCCCGTATCTCCTCCCCGATGCGTACGCCGACATCCAACGCCCTCACCGTCTCCCCCGCGATCGGATGCTGAAGCGCGATCCGCTCGCGCAAGCCCTCACCGTCGTCATGGCACGTACACCCCGTCCCACCGGCGTTCTCGTGCTGTTGGACGCCGACGACGGCTGCGCCGTCGAGTTGGCTGAACAGTTACGCACCCACGCGCAGGCAACCCATGCCCATGTTCCTCTCGTCGCGGTCGCGGCAGTCCGGGAGTTCGAAGCCTGGTTCCTGGCCGGGGCGGCCGGACTCGCGGGGCTTGCCGGGCTGCCCGACGACCTCGTTCCGCCACCCACCCCCGAGGCGATCCGCGGCGCCAAGGAATGGTTGTCCAAGCGGATGCCGCCCGGATCCACGTACCAGGAGACCGCGCACCAGCCGTCCTTCGCCCAGCGGTTCGATCTCAGTGCAGCCAGCGCCGGCGCGCCCTCGTTCGACAAGTTCTGCCGCGACGTTCTGTTCCTCCTCACCGGAAAGCGAGACGCTTCGCAATGAGCCCCGTGCACGACGAGTCCGCCTTCGGGTCCGCGATCGTCTCCGCGATGACCGGACACGGCTGGCGTGAGGCGAGCCCCGTCGACTACACCGCCGATCTCGGCCTGGACACCAACGAGCTGTACACCTTCCTCGGCGAGACCCAGCCCGACGAATGGCACGAGCTCCGGACCGTCTACGGCGACGCCAACGAGGCCCAGCGCGGCTTCGCCCAACGCCTCGACCGGGCCATCGCCGACGACGGGCTCCTCCACGTCCTCCGCAACGGCGTCAAGGACCGTGGGGTCCTGCTCCGCGTCGCCTACTTCAAGCCCAACCTGATCTCCGACGACTCGGTCCTCGACGGCTACCGCGCCAACCGCCTCACCGTCGTCCGCGAACTCCGCTACGCCACCAAGCAGGCCGACTGGGGCCACGAACTCGACCTCACCCTCTTCCTCAACGGCATACCGGTCGCCACGGCCGAGTTGAAGAACCCGCTCACGGGCCAGGGCGTCGAGCACGCCAAGGAGCAGTACCGGACCGACCGCGACCCGACCGAGTTGATCTTCACTCGCCGGGTCGTCGCGAACTTCGCCGTGGACCCGGACCTGGTCTTCGTCGCGACCCAGCTGCGCGGCAAGAGCACTCAGTTCCTGCCCTTCAACACCGGCTCGAACGGCCCCGGCCGCCCCGGCGGAGCCGGGAACCCGGCGCCCACCACCCACGGCACGTACGCCACCTCGTACCTCTGGGAACAGGTCTGGCAGCGCGACAACTGGCTCGACCTCCTCCAGCGCTTCGCGCACCAGCAGAAGCACAAGACGCCCGGCGGCGGCACCACCAAGTCGACGATCTTCCCCCGCTACCACCAGTGGGACGTGGTCAAGAAGCTCACCGCCCACGCGGCCACCCACGGCGTCGGCCAGAACTACCTCGTCATGGCCTCCGCCGGCTCCGGCAAGTCGAACACCATCGGCTGGCTGGCCCACCGCCTCAGCGACCTCCACGCGGACGCGGACCCCCGAACCCTCGACCCCGAAGCTCTCGCCAACAACCGCCTCACCCCCGGCGAACCCGTCTTCGACAAGGTCATCGTCATCACCGACCGCCGCAACCTGGACGCCCAACTCCGCGAAACGGTCGGCAGCTTCTCGCAGACGGACGGCCTCGTCGTGAAGATCGACGAGAAGCACGGAGCCAAGAGCGAACAGCTCGCCCGCGCCCTCTCACGCGACACCGGCAAGATCGTCACGGTCACCCTGCACTCGTTCCCGGCCCTCCTCGACTACATCAAGCGCAACCCCACAGACATCAAGGGCACCCGCTTCGCCATAGTCGTCGACGAGGCGCACTCCTCCCAGTCCGGCGACGCCGCCACCGCCGTGAAGTCCGCCCTGCGGGACCTCGGCCTGGACTCCGACTCCGAGGACGCGGGCACGACCACCGTCACCGTGAACGACAAGCTCAAGGCGAAAGCCGTCGAGCGCTCCCAGGCCGCCAATCTCTCCTACTTCGCCTTCACGGCCACCCCCAAGGCGAAGACCCTCGAACTCTTCGGCACCGAGGACAGCGGTATCGCCGAGAACGGCAAGGCGGTCTACCGCCCCTTCCACACGTACTCCATGCGCCAGGCCATCGAGGAAGGCTTCATCCTCGACCCGCTGCGCCACTACGTCACGTACGACACCTACTGGAAGCTGGTGAACCAGAACCCGGACGAGAAGGAGGTCGACCCCTCCAAAGCCAACAGCCTGCTCGCCCGGTTCGCGCTCACCCACGAGCACACCGTCTCCCAGCACGCCATGGTCATCGTGGAGCACTTCGTGACCCACACCCGCGGCCGGCTCGGCGGACGCGCCAAGGCCATGGTCGTCACGGCCTCACGCCACTCCGCCGTGCAGATGGCCCGCGCGATCAAGAGCTACATCAAGGACCGCGACTACGACACCAGGTACCCCGACCTGGGCGTCCTCGTCGCCTTCTCCGGTTCCCTCACCATCGACGACGAGGAGACCACCGAGGTCAAGGAGAACGGCGGGCTCTCGGAGAGCGCGCTGCCCAAGGCGTTCGCGTACACCCGCGCCGACGACAAGGCCGTCAAGGCGGGCGGCAAGGGGCAGCAGGAGTACAAGATCCTGGTCGTCGCCGAGAAGTACCAGACCGGCTTCGACCAGCCGCTTCTCACGACGATGTACGTCAACAAAACCCTGACCGGCATCGCCGCCGTCCAGACCCTCTCCCGCCTCAACCGCACCGCCGAACGCAAGTCCCAGGCCGACCTCGCCGTCCTGGACTTCGTCAACGACGCGGAGGACATCAAGGACGCCTTCCGCCCGTACTTCGAGGAGGCGGAGACCCTCCCCTCCGACCCCAACCTCCTCTACACCGCCCAGAGCCGCGTCATGTCCGCGCCGATCATCTCCGAGCAGGACATGGACGATTTCGCCTCCGCGTACTTCGCGGCGAAGGAGAAGGCGGGCGGCTCCCAGGCCAAGTGGGAGAAGCTGCACGCCGAGCTGTACCGGCTCCTCTCCCCCGCCGTCATCCGCTTCACCGCGCTGCTGGAGAGCGAGGAGGAGGACGACGTCGAGACGACCGAGGACTTCCGCGCCAACCTCAACGACTACGTCCGCAAGTACGGTTTCCTCGCCCAGATCGTGCCGTATCGCGACGCCGACCTCGAACGGCTCCACCTCTACGGCCGCTACCTCCTCAACCGCCTCCCCCGCCGCGCCGACGGCGGCGTCGACATAGGCGAGGTCGACCTCAGTCACCTGCGGGTCGCGAAGACCGGCGAACACGACGTCTCCCTCAGTCCCGAGGGCCCGGCCGAACTGAAGGGCTTCGGCGACGGCGTGGGCGGCGCCAAGGAGGCCGAGAAGTCACTCCTGTCGGAGCTGATCGACAAGTTCAACGCGAAGTTCGGCACGGACTTCACCGAGGAGGACGTCCTCCCGGCGTTCAACGCGGCCAAGAACGACCCCAAGGTCCGCGCCGCCGCCGTCGTCAACGACGAGGACAACTTCGGCGTCGTCTTCGACAAGGCCTTCAACGGCTACATGATGGATCACGTCTCGACGATCGACACGCTCGGCAAGCGCTACTTCGGCGCGGACCGTAGCTTCAAGTCCAACCTGGACCGGAGCGCTCGGCGCGCGGCGTGGCGGATGATCCGCAACGAAGAGGGTTTGGACGACCTGTAGTTGCGGACGCGGCAGAGGGCCCGGCCTTACGGCAGGGCCCTCCTGTTCATGTGCTCAGCGGCCTGCTGCCAAGGTCACCAGCCCAGCCCACGCCTCAGGCCCAACCGCCAGTACGGGCCCAGTGAGCTGCTTCGAGTCTCGTATCAGTACAGCCCTGGGAGTTGTGGCGACCTCGACGCATTCGCCGCCTCCACCCGTGCTGTAGCTGCTCTTGAACCAAGCGGCCTCCGGCACGGCCGCCTGGCTGCGGTGAGCGTTCATGCCTCTCCCATCAGTTGAACGATGAATGCCGACGACTCACTCGGTGTCAGCGCCTGTGATCGGAGGATGCCATAGCGGGCTTCGAGCTCACGAACCCTCGGCGCATCGGTGTACAGGCGGCTGTCGTCCTGTACCTCGGCGTACGCGATTCGACGGCCCTTGTCCGCGTCGATCAACGTGAAGGGGCCGCCGAGTGCAGCATTGTCCTCGCGCTCCGTTGGCATCACTTGCACCTCCACGTTCCTCATCTGCCCGATCAACAGAATCTGTTCCAGCGTCCCGCGCAGCGCCTTCCGGCCGCCGATCGGTCTGCGCAGCACAGCCTCCTCGATGACGAAGCTCACCAGTGGGGCAGGGCGCCGGTTGAAGATCTCCTGCCGCGCCATGCGAGCTTCCAGGCGCTGCTCGATAACCTCGTCGGGCAGCAAAGGCCGCTGCATCTGGAACACGGCTCGTGCGTAGTCCTCCGTCTGCAACAGACCCGGGACAGCAAATACGGCGTACACGTTCAGTGCTGTGGCTCTCGCCTCCAGACGGGCCGCATCTCGAAAGTAAGCCGGATACTGCGCCCGCGCCAACTCCTCCTTCAGCGCGACCAACACACCCCCGGCCCCCAGCACCTCATCCGCCCGGTCCACAAACCTCGGCTGCGGAATCCGCCTCCCCTGCTCGATCGACGCGACCGAGTCCGCCGCGTACCCCACCTGCTTCCCGAAGGCCGCCCGGTCCAGCCCCGCCCGGACCCTCAGCAGCTTCAACTGCCGTCCGAACGCGGCCACGACCCCCGTCCCCGGCTCGTCCTCCGGCCGCTGCCCGACCCCGTCGGCCCGGTCCACCCCGTCGACATCATCGTCCCTCATGGGTCACCGCCTCCACCCGTACCGCACGTACACGCACAGCACCCCCGCGTACAACCAGCCCGCGACGGCGCGTCACCACTAGTAACGCTACGCCACCACGGGCCACGGTGGAGACATGACCAGCAACCCCACGATCACCACCCCCACCGCACCCCCCACCACCCAACTCACGAACCCCACCCACCACTTCGCCATGCGCTTCACCTCGACCCGGCGCGGTGCCCGCCTCGCCCGTCGCCTGTGTGGGGTGCGGCTCGACGCCTGGGGCATCCCGTACGACTGCGACGCGCACGACGCGCTCACGCTCATCGCCGCCGAACTCTGCGCCAACGCCGTGCGGCACGGGACCGTGCCCGGACGGGACTTCCACCTACGGCTCACCGCTCGTGACAGGGTCGTACGCCTGGAAGTGACCGACACACGCGGCGAACGCATCCCGGTCCTGGCCCCGCACGGCACGCCCGCCGACCGGACCGACGGACGGGGCCTGCTCCTCGTCGCCGAACTCGCGGACCTCTGGGGCTGGTTCCCCCGCGCGGACGGCCCGGGAAAGACGGTGTGGGCCCAGCTGGCCGTCCCGGCCAGTAGCCCATAGAGGGTTCAGGGCTTGTCGAGGAAGTCCAGGACCTTGCTGTTGAGTGAGGCGGCCCGGGTGAACGGGACGCCGTGGTGCGACAGGCCGGGGAGTACCGCGGTTTCGACATGGGGCAGGTGCAACCGCGCCGCCGCCTCGACGCGCCGAACGTCGTGCGCCCTGCTGTCCCCGGCAAGCAGGACCAGCGTCGGGGTCGTCGAGCTCCCCAGTTGCCGGGACGTCGGGCGTTTGCCCACGACGACCTTCGTGCGCGGGAATTCGGCGGCGAGGCCGTACAGCTCCAGCCATGCGGGGTCGACTTCCGCGCCGTGGGTTTCCCAGGCAAGGAACGCGCGGGCCCGTCGGCTGGTGGCCCGGATGAGCAGCGGAAGGGCGCGCAGCAGGTACTCGGCCCTGTATCCGGCGAAGCACTGGGTGGGATCGAGGAGAGCGAGCTTGCGGACCCGCTGCGGCGTGCGCAGCGCATAGGTGAGGGCGATCCATCCGCCATAGGAGTGCCCGCACAGGTCGACGCGGCTCGGGCCCGAGCCGTCGAGTCCGCCGTCCAGCACGCCGTCCAGCCAGTCAAGAAGGTCGTCGACGGACCGGACGGGTCGGCCCCCGCGCAGGCTGCGGCCTGCCTCGCCGATCCGGTCGACGGCGTAGACGCGCCGGGTGCGGCTCAGGTCGGCCACGTTGGCGAACCACACTGCCGAGGTGGCGCCGCCACCGTGCAGCAGCACCAGCGGCTCCCCGTCCACGGGGCCGCACGCGATGACCCGGGTGGTGCCGTACACCGACGCCAGGTCCATCCGGTCGACAGGCACGGGCCAGTGGTCCAGGACGGCGTCGTACGCCGCCAGAAAGCGAGTCGGGTCTTCTGCCATGGGGTGCCCTCGGAGAAGTAGGTCGCTGCGCAAGTATCTCGTCGAACGAGATATTATGCGCACTGGATCGATCATGGAAGGGCGGAAACGGCATGGATGAAGGAGAGCCTGGACTGCGGGTTGTGCATCGGCTACGCGCCATCACCGTCGAACTCGACCTGCTCGGAGCCGAGTTCGCGCAACGCAACAGCCTGCACCCGACCGACCTGCGCGCCCTGATCTGCCTGTTGGACGCCGCTCGGGCACAGACGCCCGCGACGCCCGGCTGGCTCGGGCGGCAGCTCGGCCTGAACTCCGCGGGCACCACGGCCCTTGTCGACCGGCTGGAGAAGCTCGGCCACGTGCGGCGCACACGAGACAGCCGCGACCGTCGTCGCGTGCTGCTTGAGGTCGATGAACGGGCAGTCACCCTCGGACAGTCGTTCTTCGGACCGCTGATCGCGGAGGTCATCGCCGCGACGCGAACCTTCTCCGACACGGACCTGGCAACAATCCAGCGCTTTCTCCTGAACGTGCACGAGGCCGTCGCCGCACAGCGGGCCCCTTAGGCCCCGACGCGCCCCGCTGGACGGAAGATCCCCACAGCCGGAAGACTGGTCCCCGACCAGTCGGACCGGCGCCGACCCACCGCACGCCGGCGACAACACTCGACGGGGGCAGGGGCAAGGGTGTCGCAGAAACCGGTCGCGGGGCGCTACGAACTGCTGGAGGAGCTCAGCCACGGCGGTATGGGCGACGTGTGGCGCGGTTACGACGCCGTGCTGGACCGTCCGGTCGCCGTGAAGGTGATCCGGGGGCAGGCCGCCACGTCCCCGCAGCTCGCCGAGGAGCTGGCGAAGCGGTTCCGGCGCGAGGCGCGGATCACGGCACGTATCCAGCACCCGGGCGTGCCGCAGGTGTACGACGCGGTGCTGGACGACTCCGGCGCCGACTCCGACACCGCCTCCTACGAGCGGCTGTTCCTGGTGATGGAACTGGTCGACGGCGTCCCCCTGACCGGCTACATCCACCCCGACCGGCCCCTGCCCGTCAGCTGGGCGGTGGCCGTCGCCGCGCAGGTGGCCACGGTGCTGTCGTACGCGCACGACGTGCCCGTCATCCACCGCGACCTGAAACCGAGCAACATCCTCGTCGCGCACGACGGGACGGTGAAGGTGCTCGACTTCGGCATCGCGGCGATCCTGCGGACCGACGTCACCAAGCTGACCGCGACCGGCAGCCCCATCGGCACGTACCAGTACATGTCACCGGAGCAGGTGCGTGGCGGCCAGGTCACACCCAAGGCCGATCTGTACGCGCTGGGGTGCGTGCTGCACGAGTTGCTGAGCGGGCGGCTGCTGTTCAGCGCGGACAGCGAGTACCTGGTGATGTACCAGCACGTCAACGGCGCGCCGACACCGCTTCGGCGGTTACGTGCCGAGGTGCCGGTCGAGCTGGAGGAACTCGTACTGCATCTGCTGCGCAAGGCACCCGAGGCACGCCCCGCCGACGTACAGGAGGTGTACGAGCGGCTTCGTCCTTTCCTGCCGACCGTCGGGGAGGACGCCGCGCCGCACGAGGCGGGACCTGCGGGGGCGCCCGACCCGACCGGGGTGTTCCGCCGCCCGTACGCGCCCCGTCGGCGCGGTGGGGCGGTCGGGCAGCCCGGCCCCGTGGCCCCCGAGGCACCGGCCGTACCCGTACCCGCGCCGCTGCCGGAGACCCTGCGCGCTCAGATCCGTGACGTGCGGGAGCACTACGACGCCTTGATGGAGGAGGAGCGGTTCGCGCAGGCGGCCGAGGTGGTGGGCGAGGTCGTCGAGCCCGCCGCGCGGGCCCTGGGCGCGGAGAACAAGGTGGTCCTGGCACTGCGTATGCGGCGGGCGGGCGCCCGGCTGCTCGGTGGTGACTTCCGGGCCGCGCTGCCGGAGTTCGAGGCGCTGGCGGAGACCTACGGGCGGATCAACGGCCCGACGAGCAAGCTCGCCCTGGACTGCCGTGCCCAGGCCGCCCGTTGCCGCGCCGAACTCGGCCAGGGTACGGAGGCACTGGCGGCGCTGCGGGGCGTTCTCGACGTCGTACGGAGCGTCGACAGCGACGTCAGCGAGGAGGCCGTGTTCCTGCGCAGGGACATCGGCATGCTGCTGCTCGCGCAGGGGCAGGCCGAGGAGGCCCGACTGCTGCTCGACCCCCTCCACGCCGACCTGTGTCTGGTCTACGGGCCCGAGGACGAACTGACCGTGGAGGTCGCGGAGGCGCTCGCCCTCATCCGGCTCGGACTGGACGACACCGGCACCTGAGAAACACTTGCCCGACTGGCCTCACCACTGAAGGGGGCGAAGGAAAGACAGATCCGCACCATCCGGATCGGCCAGGTGTGCGCGGTGTCGTGAGGCGGTGGTCACCACATCGACGAGACGGCCGAGGGCGTCCGCCAGTGGGTCCACTCCCTGCCCCGCCGACCCACCCGGCTCGGTCATGTAGACGTCCCGGCGGATCTCGATCATCAGGGCGGTCACCCTCGGGTCGTGCCCGTAGTACTTCAGCGGGACGTACGCGCCGCCGAACGGGCTGTTGACGCCGATGCCACCGAACCCGGCGAACGCGGCCTCGGCGGCGGCCAGCAGGTCGGCCGACGTGTGGAAGCGGTCGCTGCCCAGACAGACGGGCGGGCGAGGTCCCTCACCGTGGAGTTCGTAGGGGAGGGGCTCGGTCGGGTACGAGTGGACGTCGATGACGACCGCCCGGCCGACCGTCTCCAACAGGTGCGTCACGGCATGGGTCATGGCGGCGGCATAGGGGTGGAAGTAGCGGTCGACGAGCGACTGTCCGCCGAGCGGCCGGCCGTCGTCCCCGGCCGGGCGGAGCACCTCCCCGTGCGTGGTCCTCGTGTAGACGGCGCCCATACCCACGGCCAGCATCTCCTCACGCTCGTCCGGGAACCGCTCGGGGTCGATGACGAGCCGGGACAGCTGGTTCACGAACCTCCAGGGCCGCACGGCCGACCGCCCGGCGGCCCGCTCGGCGATCCGGTCCGTGTACGCGTCGGTGATGTGGTCCAACTCCCGCTCCAACGCGACGTCGTCGAGGACGATCGCGTCCCGTACGGCCGCCGGGATCACCCGGGAACTGTGCGGCACGTGCAGAAGCACGGGTGACTCGGGCGCGCCCGGAAGGAGCCGGTAGGAGGGCGACGCGTCGTTCATCCGGAGATCCTCACTGTGGGGGGAGGGGGCGGGGCAGGAGGCTTTGGCCTCGCGGCACGTGGGCACGGGGGCACGGGGGCACGGGGGCGGCGGGGTCGGCGGGGGCACGTGGGCGCGGGGGCTGTCGGGCCATCGGCCTGCGGGTTGTCCGGGGCCGCTCGGCGGAGGGGCGACGGGACGCCCGACGGCGTCCGGAATCCCTCGTGCCGTCCCCTACGCCCAACGGCTCGCCCCCGAAAAAGTCGTGAGGATTTGGGCGCGCCCCGGACACGGTCGCGTGACACGTGCGACACAGGCCTCCCCTAATTTCTGTCGCCCGACAGGTATTCGCGCCGCTCGGGCGCGAACGCTCGCGCCGCTTGTGCGAAAGCAGGTTGCCGCCATGACGAGCACCGCCCCCGATGTGCGTCCGGAGCCGCCCCGCTCCCCCGACGACCGTTCCCTGACCGAGTTCGGCTACCGCCAGGAGCTGCACCGCAGCCTGAGCAGGTACGCCTCGTTCGCCGCCGGTTTCTCCTTCATCTCGGTCCTCACGACCGTATTCCAGTTCTTCGCCTTCGGGTACGCGTTCGGCGGCCCGGTCTTCTTCTGGACCTGGCCGGCGGTGCTGCTGGGCCAACTGCTGGTGGCCGCGTGCTTCGCGGAGCTGGCGGCGCGCTACCCGATATCGGGCGCGATCTACCAGTGGTCGTCCCGACTGTCCAACCGGACGTTCGGCTGGTTCGCCGGCTGGATCATGGTGATCGGGCAGATCGTGGTGGTCGCGGCGGCCGCGCTCGCGCTGCAGATGGTGATGCCGGCGATCTGGTCGGGCTTCCAGATCGTGGGCGGCGACCCCACACCCACCTCACCCACGGGCGCGGCGAACGCGGCCGTCCTGGGCGTGATCCTGCTAGTCCTCACCACGGTCGTGAACTCCCTCGACAACCGGGTGCTTTCCGTCGTCAACCGGGTCGGCGTGACCGCCGAGATCATCGGCGCGATCCTGATCATCGTCCTCCTCCTCACGCACTCCGAGCGCTCCCCCGGCATCACCTTCCACACGGCCGAAGGCAGCACCGACCTGCTGGGCGCCCTGCTGGTGGGCTCGTTCATGGCGGCGTACGTGATGATCGGCTTCGACAGCGCGGGCGAGATGAGCGAGGAGACCCACCAGCCTCGCCGCACCGCGCCCCGCACGATCCTCACGGCACTCGGCGCGGCAGGCCTGCTCGGCGGTCTCATCGTCCTCGGCGGCCTGCTCGCCGCGCCGAGTCTCACCGACGGCAAGCTGGGCGTGGACGGCCTGAGTTACGTCCTGACCAGCAGCCTCGGCGACGGAGTGGGCCGCGTCCTGCTCGCCGACGTGGTGGTGGCGATCGCCGTGGCCACGCTCGCGATCCAGACGTCGGCCTGCCGCATGCTCTTCTCGATGGCCCGCGACGGCCAACTCCCCTTCGCCGGACGGCTCGCCAAGGTCAACCCGCGCACCGGCATGCCCACCGCCCCCGCCCTGGTCGTCGGCGTTCTCGCCGCCGCCCTGCTGCTCCTCAACTTCGCCTCACCGGAGGCGTTCCTGGCCATCGGCACCACCTGCATCGTCATGCTGTACCTGGCGTACGCGATGGTCACCGGCCCCCTCCTCATGCGGCGCCTCAAGGGCACCTTCCCCACCGACGGCACCGACGAGACCGACGAGACCGGCAAGCCCCTCTTCTCCCTCGGCCGCTGGGGCATCCCCGTCAACGCCCTCGCCCTCCTCTACGGCCTCTTCATGACCGTCAACCTGGCCTGGCCCCGAGCAGAGGTCTACGACCCCGCGGGCGGCCACTGGTGGTTCCAGTGGTTCACGCTGCTGTTCCTCCTGGCCACGGTGGCTACAGGCCTCCTCTACCGCCTGACACGTAACCGCGGCGCGCTCCCCGCCGGGGACACCGCTCCGGTGCCGCCAGGGCAACCCTGACAATCGAACAGGCGTGATCGAAGCAGGGGACATCTCCAGCCAGCCTGGGTATCATTCGTGACAAATTTTCAACCGAATGCGCCCCTTATGTGCCGCAGTACGCTACCCGTACGCCCCTTCACGGCGGCCGGTTGTCGCCCGCACGCTGGGATTGCAGCCAGAAGTGGGGACTTCTTGCGGAGGCTCGGGCTATGGCATCAAGTGGCGTTGGGGTCTCGATGGTCACCCCGGACATGCTCGCCTGGAAGGGCTCTGCGCGAGAGGCCCTGGAGCGGCTGTCAGACACGAGGGGGATTCAGGAACTGCTGCATCGTTCGCACGAACTCTGGTGCGGAGCGGATTGTGATCGCGATACGGCGTGTTCGTTCCTGCACTACGTGCGGAACCCGATGAAGGCCGACCGCCCCGCGACCACAAGGTCCCGGTACAACAAGCACACCGCTCACCTGTACGCCGTCATGGGCGGGGACGGATACGCGGGCCCGGTGGCCCAGTGCCACGAGGTGAATGTGTGGCCGCTGCTGGAAAAGGTGACGGAACGGTGGGACGCGGTACAGGCACGAGGCGGCGGGACTCCTGAGCACTACTCCGACTGGACGAAGAAGCGTGACACCGAAGCCGCCGACACGGTGTCACGCGCTTGCCGGGACACCATCCAGTGGATGGCCTGCTGGTGCGGTGAACGATTCGACGCGGATCCACTGGGGCTCCACTACATAGCCTTCGCCACCGTCATCGACGACATCTGCATACCCCCGCTCGATCTGGTCCAGGGCCGCTTCCGCATGTACGGCCGATCGGTACCCGACCTGGTGAGGGCGATGGACGCCGCCGGCTGGGGGCGCGACGCGGTCCACGCGCTGCTGTCACTGGTCCGGCAGGCCATCGTCCAGTACGCGGAGAAGATGGACTTCCCGCCGGGGGACGAACACGTCGGGCTCCAGGCCGCGCTGAACGACTCACCGAACATGTGGGACGGGGTCATGTTCCGGGGCAACACCGGAAACGCGTACGGAACCGCCATCATGGTGGCCCGGAACAGCGCGACAGGCCCCGTGTCCTTCCCCTGGCTCATGGACAGCGCGATCTGCGACTGCCTCTCCATGGATCTGTGCAAGTCCGCGCTCGGCATCTACTCCACGGACGATCATCAGCCGACATCGAGCACACACCGGGCCGACGAGCGGAAGGCCAGCTACCGGTCGATCTATCTCGACCTCATCGACGACCTGGTCTTCGCCGGCGCACCCGAGCCGTTGGTCCACTTCGGCCGCAGCGGCTTCCTCTTCGTACAGATCCAGGACCGTTACCAGGAACGCCGACAGGGAAGGCGCTTCCCGCTGGCTCCGCCGATGCTCCGCGAGCTCGAACGGCTCTTCGGCGAGGTACCGACGGACGAATGGCTCGACGAGGCCTTCACCGCGGCGAATCGAATCCGGCTCGCCGGGTCTCACGGTCACACCCGCGCCCAGGAGGTCGAACCGCCTCATCGTCTCCACCCGAGTGTGCCGCAGGAGACGCGGGCGACGAGGCTCCCCGCCTGACCGAGCGTGCCGGGCGGTGCCACCACCGCTCGTATGCTTGACCGTGATGAGACGCCGCACTCCGTCCCCGCCCTCACCCCTGCCGCAGCGCGACGGGGTGGATCCGGTGCGGGTGCGGTTGCCGGCCGGGGACGCGTGGGCGACGGTACGGGATCATCTCGTGGCGCGGCTCTCGGCCGGCGCCGAGGTGATCGACGGGATGCTCGACGCGGGGCTGATCGTGGACGTCACCGGGCGTCCGGTGCCGCGGGACATGGCGTACGCGCCGGGAACGTCCGTATGGTTCCACCGGGAGCTGCCCGACGAAGAGCGGGTGCCGTTCGAGATCGGTGTCCTGTACCGGGACGAGCACCTGGTGGTGGCCGACAAGCCACACTTCCTGGCCACCACTCCGCGCGGCAGCCATGTCGCCGAGACGGCCCTGGCCCGGCTGCGCAGACTCCTGGGCATCCCGACGCTCGGCGCCGCGCACCGGCTGGACCGGCTCACGGCCGGGGTGGTGCTGTTCACCGTGCGCCCCGAGGAGCGCGGCGCGTACCAGTCGCTCTTTCGGGACAGGCGGATGGCGAAGGAGTACGAGGCAGTCGCCCCGTACGACCCCGCGCTGGCTCTGCCGCGCACCGTCCGCAGCCGGATCCTGAAGGAGCGAGGGGTCATGGCGGCCTACGAGGTCGAAGGCGAACCCAACGCCGTCAGCCGGGTCGAGTTGCTGGAGCACCGAAACGGGCGAGCCCGGTACCGGCTGGTGCCGAGTACCGGGCAGACGCACCAACTGAGGGTGCACATGAGCGCGTTGGGGGTGCCGATCCTCGGCGATCCCCTGTATCCGGTGGTCACCGCGCCCGTGCCGGCCGGCGACTTCCGGCGACCGCTCCAACTGCTGGCGCGGAGCCTGGAGTTCACCGACCCGGTCACGGGGCGCGCGCACCGGTTCGTCAGCCCGCGTGAGCTGCGGGCCTGGTCCTCGTACGAGGTGTGGGCGACGTAGCGTCGGTGCCCGGTCGGCTCATTTGCCGCCGAACCAGCGCAGGATGCGCCGGAACACGCCTGGCCGGCGGGCCGGTTCGGGCTGCGGCGTGGGCTCGGCGGCCGGGGCGGCGGGTTCCGGGGACGTGGCCTGCGGCTGCTGTGTGCCGCCCCGCCGCTGATACGCGTCCTGCGCCGGAACAGGGTTGACGGCGGGCCGCTGCATGACGTCCTGCTGGGGCCTCGGCACGAACGTCACCGGCAGTTCCACCAGGTGCCGGTTGGAGATGGACGCCCGCCAGCGCAGTTCGTCCTCCGCGCAGGCGAGTTGGATGTCCGGAACGCGGGTCAGCAGCGCGTCGACGCCGACATCGGCGATGGCACGGCCGATGTCCTGGCCCGGGCACTCGTGGGGGCCGCCGCCGAAGGCGAGGTGCGAGCGGTTGCCCTGCATGTTGGCGTCGAGGTCGGGGCGGACGCGGGGGTCGACGTTGCCCGGTGCCATACCGAGGAGGAGTCCGTCGCCCTTGTGGATGCGCTGTCCGCCCAGTTCGGTCTCCTGCTTGGCGAAGTAGGCGAAGACGGTGCTGAACGGCGGTTCGTCCCACAGGGACTGCTCGACCGCCTCGGGGACGGTCATCTGGCCGCCCTTCAGCTGGGCGCGGAAGCCGGGGTCGGTGAGCACCACGCGCAGCACGTTGGCGAGGAGGTTGGCGGTGGCCTCGTAGGCGGCCAGGAGCACCACGCGCAGATGTTCCCTGACCTCGTCGTCGGTGAGTCCGGCCGGGTGCGTGACGAGGTGGCTGGTGAAGTCCTCCTGGGGCTGGGCGCGGCGGCGGGCGGTGAGCCGGTCGAGGGCGTCCATGACGTAGGCGTGGCTGACGAGCGCGGTCTCGCTGCCCTTCAGGCAGTCACGGGCGGCGTGCACCATCCGGTCGTCGTACTCCTCGGGCATGCCGAGGATCTCGCACATCACCGCCATCGGCAGGTGTTCGGCGAACTGGCCGACCAGATCGGCCCTGCCGTCCTCACAGAACTTGTTGACGAGGTGCTGGGTCGCTCGGTTGATGTAGCGGCGGATGCCCCGGTGGTCGATGGTCGACATGGCGCCGGTGACGGCGCCGCGCAGCCGCAGGTGCTCGTCGCCTTCGGCGTGGGCGCAGATGGGCTGCCAGGCGAAGTGCGGCATCAGCGGGTGGTCGGGCTTGACCGTGCCCTCCCGCATGGGGTTCCACAACCGGGTGTCCTTGCAGTACTGCGACGGCGTGCTCACCATGTGCATGTTCTCGCCATGGCCGAGCACCACCCAGATCGGCACGTCGTCGTGGAGCAGGGCGGGGGCCACCGACCCGTGTTCCGCGCGCAGTTTCTCGTACACGGCTCCCAGGTCCTCCGCCTCGGGGCCGTACAGCCGGCGCAGTCCGCCGGGGCCCGTGCCGTGGGCGGGGCAACCGGGGGGCGGCCCGAGCGTGGGGTCGTCCGTGCCGGTCAGGGAGTTTGATTCAGGCGTCACGGTGATCGCTCCGAACTGAGGTGGATCCGGTGTCTGGAAGGTTGCGGGGAGGCCGGGAAGGGACGTTCGTGCGGGACGGCACGGCTCCCGGCCGAGGGGACGGGCACGCGGCGCGCGCGTACAGGGCGTGCACGCGGCGCGCGTACCGCACGCGCGCGGGATGAGCACGCGGCGCGCGTGACGGGTCCGCGCACGGGACTCGTGCGGGACTCGTGCGGGGTTCACTCGGGGGTCACGCCGATGCCGCCCCCGACGCCGTCCCCGATGCCGCCGCTCCTGGCGTCGCCCCCGACATCGCCAGGGAGTGCAGGAACGTCATCAGGGTCATGAGGACGTCCCGGCTGGACGCCCGGCGGCGTGCGTCGCAGCGGATGATCGGGATCTCCGCGGCCAGGTCGAGGGCCTGACGCAGTTCGTCGATGGCGTAGCGGGGCCCGTCCGGGAAGTCGTTGACCGCCACGACGAAGGGCACACCGCGCTCCTCCAGGCGGCCCATGACGTCGAAGCTGACCTCCAGCCGACGGGTGTCGACCAGGACGACCGCGCCGAGGGCGCCCTCGAACAGGCCGTTCCACAGGAACCAGAAGCGCTCCTGTCCGGGGGTGCCGAACAGGTAGAGCACCAGCTCGTCCGTGATGCTGATGCGGCCGAAGTCCATGGCCACGGTGGTGGCCGTCTTGGACTTGGAGCCGAAGTTGTCGTCGACCCCGATGCCGGCCTGCGTCATGGTCTCCTCGGTCGTCAGCGGCCTGATCTCGCTGACGGACCCCACCATGGTCGTCTTGCCGACGCCGAAACCGCCCACGATCACGATCTTCGCCGCGGCCTGTGCGGTGTGCGGCAGGTGGTCCTCGGTCCGTGGACCCGTGATGGTGTCAGAGCTTTTGAAGTCCATGCATCACCGCTTCGAGGAGGGAACGGTCTGCCCGCGCCTGCCGGACGACCGGTGCGCGCGCCTGTACCAGTTCGGCCGTCAGCAGCTCGGTGAGCAGGACGGTCACCACGCTGATCGGCAGGTTGAGATAGGCCGAGATCTCGGCCACGGACAGGGGGGCCTGGCAGATCCGGAGCAGCGCCGTCTGTTCCGGAGCGGCGGACGGCGGCGGATCGGCGCGCGCCACGATTAACGTGACGAGGTCGATCGGAGCTCGCTCGCCGTCCTCGCCGGTGAGGATGTAGAGCCGCTCGGGGGGGCGCTCCCCCGTTCCGCCGACAGGGCCGCCGGTGAGGTCGTCCTGGGGCGGCGGGGGCGACGGCTCGTCCTTGGGCTGGCGCCGCTGGCGTTGCGGAGGCGTCATACGGTCTGCCCGTTCCGCCGCGGCGGACTGGTGAGGTGGGAGCCGATCCGGTCGACGAGGTCGCGCATGCGGTTGCTCATCAGTCCCGGCTCGGCGATCTCGTTGGCGAGCACCGCGAGATAGGCGTTGGAGCCGGCGGCCATCAGATAGAAGTAGCCGCCGTTGATCTCGATGATGACCATGCGCATGTGGCCGTCGCTCTGCGGGATCTCGCCGGCCACGGCGCCGGCCAGGCTCTGCAGCCCCGCGCAGGCCGCGGCGACCCGGTCGGCGGCGTCCGGGTCGCCGCCGTAGCGGGCGATCCGCAGGCCGTCGGCGGAGAGCACGACGATCTGCTGGATGCCGGGTACGCCGTCGGCCAGATCCTTCAGCATCCAGTCGAAATTGGCTCGTTGCTGGATCACTTGAGGTCCCCCTCGTCGTCGGCCTCGGTGCGGGCCGGCTCGGTGTTCGCGGTGACTGCGGTGGACGCCGTCGAGTCGTCCGGGTTCCGAAAAGCGTTCGGATCGGGGTCGCCCTTGAGCCCGGCCATGAACGCCTCGACCCACATGCCGGGCGGGGGCAGCTCCTTCTCGGGTTCGGGCTCCGGCTGCCACACGGGGGCGGCGGCCATGGCGGCCTCGGCCGCGGCCTCCGCGGCGGCGGCCTCGGCGTAGCGCTGGCTGAGCGGGATCTTGCTGCGGCTGCGGCGCTGCGGCAGGCCGTTGGCCGTCCACTCGGTGACGACGGGGACGTCGTCCTCCATGCCCTCGCCCATGTCCTCCGCGGAGCTCGGGATCCGCGGTCCGGTGGTCGGGCGGCGGCGCTTGGGCTTGCGGTTGGGTCCTTCGACGCCGCCGGTGTCCATGGTCGGTACGGCGGCGGCGCCGATGCCGTGGGCGAGGCCGGGGGCGGGCTCGTCGGTGAGCATGTCGCGGGGGACGACGACGACGGCGCGGACGCCGCCGTAGGCGGACGGACGCAGCGAGATCTGCATCTTGTACATGGTCGACAGGCGGCCCACGACGGCGAGGCCGAGGCGCGGGCTGTCGCCCATGTCCTGCATGTCCATGCCCTGCTGGGCCTGGGCGAGCATGTTCTCGACCTTGGCGCGAGTCTCCTCGCTGAGGCTGATGCCGCCGTCCTCGATCTCGATGGCGATGCCGGTCTGCACCTCCACGGCGGTGACGTGCACCTTGGTGTGGGGCGGTGAGTAGCGGGTGGCGTTGTCGAGGAGTTCGGCGCAGGCGTGGATGACCGGTTCGACGGAGACGCCGTTGACGTTGACCTTGGCGATCGAGTCGAGCTCGATACGGCGGTACTCCAGGATGCGGGACATGGCGCCGCGCAGCACGCTGTACAGCGGGACGGGCCGGGGCCACACACGGCCGGGGCGGCTGCCGCCGAGGACGGCGATGGAGTCGGCGAGGCGGCCGATCAGCGCGGTGCCGTGGTCGATGCGCAGCAGGTCGTCGAAGACCTCGGGGTTGCGCCCGTGGTCCTCCTCCATCTCCCGGAGTTCCTTGTTCTGCTGGTGGACGATCGCCTGGACACGGCGGGCGATGTTGACGAACGACCGCTGGGAGGAGTCGCGCAGCGCTTCCTCGCGGTCGACGATGGTGAGGAGGGTGCGGATCAAGTCGCGCTGCGACTGGGGAAGTTCGCGCCACTCGGCGTCACCGTCGATGACATGACGAATCACCTCTGAGGGGGATTCTCCGCCGCGCAGCCGGTACAGCGCGGCGGGCAGGATCTCCTTGCCCAGCCGGGTGAATTCCTGGTCGTGGGCGGTGATCCGCTGTTCGAGGAAGGCGGTCCGCCGCTGCTGTTCGGCGCGCAGTTCGCGGACCGTCCGACGGCCGCCGCGCACCGCGACGACGGCGACCACGATCAGCAGGAGCGTCGCGACGGCTCCGCACACGCCGACGGCGAGCCGGGCCGGCCCCGTCACCAGGGAGACGGTGGTTCCGGTCGCCGCGGCCATCAGTATCGCGGGGAGCGACAGTACGCGCGCGTAGGGAAGTTCACGGCCACCGGGAGGCGATTGAACACTCACCATGTATGCCCTCTAAAGACAGATCGGCTGAAGGTCGGGGGACTTGCGGGGAGTTGCTGGAGGTTGCTCGGGTTCATCCGCGAATCAAACTGGATCTTCGGTATTTTTTGGAACAAGCGCACGAATACATCTCAACTCGGTGCGCTGCGGGCGAGCTTAGTCCGACCGGATCATCGCTGTGTCATATTCAGCAACCGCCTGAAATCACCCTCGCGACAGGAGTACGCTCTGGTTATTTACACGCTGGGGCGCCATTCGCACACACTGCGTAACGGCGCACAGGCATACGAAAAGAGCCCCTTGACAGGGTGAATCGGTGCCGGGGCCGAGTGCCGGGGGCGCGCTCCTCAGACGCCGGCGATGCGCAGCGCGGCGTCCGCCGTTGCCTCGGCAAAGGCGGCGACGGGGCGGTCCGGGCCCGAGCGGTGGACGAGGATGACGCCCTCGATCAGCCCGAAGACGAGATCCGTCCGCAGATCCAGCTCACTCTTGGCGAGCGCCCCTCCCGCGGCCGTCGCCGCGATCAACTGCCGGTAGGCGTCCTTGAGTTCGGCCCGTACGGCATGGAAGCCGGCGAAGCGTTCGGCGCGGACCTCCGGGAGCAGGTAGAGGCCGCCGAGGTTGTGCGGGCCCCCGCAGAGGAGGGCGACGTCGGCCCGACACAGCTCCCAGAGCCGTCCCTCGGGGCGGGCGCCGTCCTTGGCGAGCAGCTCACGGGCGTACGCGAGCGACGGGGTGACCGTGGACTCCAGCAGTTCGGCGAGCAGCTCCTCCTTGCCGGAGACGTAGTGGTACATGGTCGCCTGACGCATACCGGCGCGCTCGGCGACGGCCCGCGTGGTGGTGGCCGCGTAGCCCCGCGTCGTGAACAACTCGGCGGCGGCCACGAGCAGTTCGTCCCGGGGCGACAGCCCGCTCTCCGGCCGCCCTTCGGCCCGGGGCCTGCCGACCCGCCGTCCACCGGTGCCGCCCGAGCTTCCCATGCGTTCGATCCTCGCACACGGCGCCCACCCACCCGTGGTGACCGATCGCACGGTTCCCCGCACCCCCGGCGAGGCACGATCATCGTGAGGGGTCGGTAACCGCCTCGCAACACAAGGGACATGGCGTCGACGCGCCCCCCTTCTAATTTCTGTCGCACGACAGAAATACACGCCGCACCCGGAGGTCCCGCGATGGCGACATCGACGACGTACGGAGCACGTGATCACGCCCGAGCCCAGGAGGGCGCCCAGGCCGAGGCTATGCCCGTGGTGCCCGCGAACCGCTGGCCGACCCCACCCTGCGAGGCCGAACGACTGGTGTGGGCCGAGACGGTGGCGGGCGGCAACTACACGCACCGCGTACTGGCCCGGGGCACCGAGGTCCGGCTGACCGATCTGCACGGCGACGCGTGCGCGCATCTGCTCCTGCACCACGCGGAGCGCCCCTGGGAGCGGCTGAACGTCGCCGACACCGTCAAGGTCCAGTGGAACGCCTACCTGGGCGAGGGCGTCCTGCTCCTGTCCGACCAGGGCCGCGTCCTCGCCTCGGTCGTCGCGGACACCTCCGGTCGCCACGACGCGCTGTGCGGCACCTCCACCCTCGTACGCAACACCGAGCGGTACGGGGACGGCAGCCCGCAGTCCCCCTCCCCCGCCGGACGCGAACTGTTCAAGCTGGCCGCCGCCAAGAACGGCCTCGAACCCCGGGACCTCCCGCCCTCGCTCTCGTTCTTCCAGGGCGTGGACGTACGCGAGGACGGCACCCTCGACTTCACCGGCTCCGCCGGCCCCGGCGCCGCCGTGACCCTGCGCACCGAGCAGGACGTGACCGTGCTGCTCGCCAACGTGCCGCACCCGGCCGACCCGCGCCCCGAGTACGTCAGCACCGCGCTGGAGGTGCTCGCCTGGCGCGCCGACCCGACCCGCCCCGGCGACCCCCTGTGGGACGCCACGCCCGAGGGCCGCCGTGCCTTCCTGAACACGGCCGAGTTCCTCGCCGCGAGGGGGATCGCATGAAGACCGGGGATCGTATGGAGACCGGGGATGACGTGAAGACCGGGGATCGCATGAAGACCGGGGATCGCATGAAGACCGTCGTTCCGGCCAGGGCGGCCTGGTCGTCCGTGATCCGCGCCGGCGAGACCCTCACCCTCACCGATCTGCACGGCAACCAGGCCGTCGACTTCCTCGTCTACGACGCCCACGACACGGCCGTCCGCTACAGCGCGCCCGACACGATCCACGCGCAGGGCGGCATCTTCCTCACCACCGGCAGTGTGCTGATGTCCAACGAGCACACCCCGCTGATGACCGTGGTCGCCGACGACGTGGGCCGGCACGACACGGTCGGCGGCGCCTGTTCCAAGGAGTCGAACACCCTGCGCTACGGGCACCACACCTGGTCGCAGCACGCCTGCGTGGACAACTTCCTCGCGGAGGGCGCCAGGCACGGCCTCGGCAAGCGCGACCTCGTGTCGAACATCAACTGGTACATGAACGTGCCGGTCGAGAAGGACGGCACCCTCGGCATCGTCGACGGCCTCTCCGCACCGGGCCTCGCCCTCACCCTGCGCGCCGAGTGCGACGTACTCGTCCTGGTCTCCAACTGCCCCCAGATCAACAACCCCTGCAACGGCTTCGACCCGACGGCCGTGGAGATGACCGTCGAGGCGCCCGCCCAGGACGAGAGTGCGCCCGCCCAGGACGAGAGCACACCCGAGCAAGGCCGGGGCACACCCGAGCAGGGCCGGGGCGCGTCCAGGCAGGCCCAGGGGGACCCGGCATGACCTTCGACACCCTGCTCGTCGCCAACCGGGGCGAGATCGCCGTCCGCGTCATCCGCACCGCCCGCGAACTGGGCCTGCGGACGGTCGCCGTGTACTCCGACGCCGACCGCGCCGCCCCCCATGTCCGGCTCGCCGACGAGGCGGTGCGGCTCGGCCCGGCGCCCGCGAAGGAGTCGTACCTCGACGCGGACCTGGTCCTGAAGGCCGCCAAGGACACGGGCGCGGGCGCCATCCACCCCGGCTACGGCTTCCTCTCCGAGGACGCTGACTTCGCCCGCCGCTGCGAGGACGCGGACATCGTGTTCGTCGGCCCCACCCCCGACCAGCTGGAGCTGTTCGGCGCGAAGCACACCGCTCGGGCGGCCGCCGAGGCCGCGGGCGTCCCGCTCCTGCCCGGCACCGACCTGCTCCCCTCGCTCGACGAAGCCCTCGACCACGCCTCGGCCATCGGCTACCCGGTGATGCTCAAGGCCACCGGTGGAGGCGGCGGTATCGGTATGTCGGCGTGTCGATCCGCCGACGAACTGGCCGAGGCCTGGGAGCGGGTGCAGCGCGTCGCCGCCGCCTCCTTCTCCTCGGCAGGCGTCTACCTCGAACGCCTCGTCGAGCGGGCCCGCCATGTCGAGGTGCAGGTCTTCGGCGACGGCGACGGTCTCGTCGTCACCTTCGGCGACCGCGACTGCTCCCTGCAGCGCCGCCACCAGAAGGTCGTCGAGGAGGCCCCGGCCCCCGGTCTCCCCGACCACGTGCGCGAGCGGCTCACCGCCTCCGCCCGCGACCTGTGCGCGAGCGTCGAGTACCGGTCCGCCGGAACCGTCGAGTTCGTCTACGACGCCGCACGCGAGGAGGCGTACTTCCTGGAGGTGAACACCCGCCTCCAGGTGGAACACCCGGTCACCGAGGAGGTCTACGGCGTCGACCTCGTCGCCTGGATGCTGCGCCTGGCCCGCGGCGACTCCGCCGTCGTCCGGGCCCCGGGGCAACCCCGCGGCCACGCGGTCGAGGCCCGTGTCTACGCCGAGGACCCCTCCCGTGAACACCGGCCGAGCGCGGGTCTGTTGACCCGGGTCGAGTTCCCGCAGGGCGTCCGCGTCGACGGCTGGGTCGAGACGGGCACCGAGGTCACCACGTCCTACGACCCGATGCTCGCCAAGGTCGTCGCGTACGGCTCCGACCGCGCGCACGCCCTGCGCCGGCTCGACGAGGCGCTGGCCAGGACCCGGGTCGACGGCATCGAGACGAACCTGGGCCTGGTCAGGGCGGCCCTCGACGACCCGGACTTCCGGCGGGCCACCCACTCCACGGCCACCCTCGCGACCGTGACCGACCCGACCCCCCGCATCGAGGTCGTCTCCGGCGGCACCCTCACCACCGTCCAGGACTGGCCCGGCCGTACCGGCTACTGGCAGGTCGGCGTCCCGCCCTGCGGCCCCATGGACGACCTCTCCTTCCGGCTCGGCAACCGGGCACTCGGCAACCCCGAGGGCGCCCCGGGCCTGGAATGCACCCTCCAGGGTCCCTCCCTCCGCTTCACCCACGCCACCACGGTCTGTGTGACGGGCGCCCCTGCCCACGTCACCCTGGACGGCTCACCGATCGCGCACTGGGAGCCGGTGACCGTGCCCGCCGGAGCAGTACTGGCCGTCGGCGCCCCCACGGAACACGGACTGCGCACCTACGTCCTCTTCGCGGGCGGCGGCCTGGACGTCCCGTCGTTCCTGGGCAGCGCGGCCACCTTCACCCTGGGCCGCTTCGGCGGCCACGGCGGCCGGGCGCTGCGCACGGGCGACGTCCTGCGCGGCGGAACGGTCACGGCGGAGGGAAGCCCCGTCCCGCCGGGAGCACGCCCGTCCTTCACCTCCTCCTGGCAGGTGGCCGCCCTCGAAGGCCCGCACGCGGCACCGGAGTTCTTCACCGAGGAGGACATCCACGAGTTCTACGCGGCCGACTGGAAGGTCCATTTCAACTCGGCCCGCACCGGGGTACGGCTGGTCGGCCCGAAGCCCCGCTGGGCCCGCACCGACGGCGGCGAGGCGGGCCTGCACCCCTCCAACATCCACGACACCCCGTACTCGGTCGGCGCCGTCGACTACACCGGCGACATGCCGGTCCTCCTCGGCCCCGACGGCCCCTCCCTCGGCGGCTTCGTCTGCCCGGCCACGGTCGTCTCCACCGAACGCTGGAAGCTCGGCCAGCTGCGCCCGGGAGACACGGTCCGCTTCCTCCCGGTGGCGGACGACGCCTCGCCCCGGGCCGCGATCGTCGACGGCGGGGTCCTGGCCCGCGACGGCGACGTGACGTACCGCCGGAGCGGCGACGACAACCTCCTGATCGAGTTCGGCCCCATGCAGCTCGACCTGGCGCTGCGCATGCGGGTGCACGCCCTGATGGAGGCGGTCACCGAAGCGGGCCTCGACGGCGTCACCGACCTCACCCCCGGCATCCGCTCCCTCCAGATCCAGACGGACCCGACGCTGCTGCCGCAGACCGAACTCCTCACCGTGGTACGGCAGATCGTGTCGGCCATGCCCCCGGCGGACGAACTCGTCGTCCCCTCCCGCACGATCCACCTCCCCCTCTCCTGGGACGACCCCGCGACCCGCGAGGCCATCGCCCGCTACATGGCGGGCGTCCGCGACGACGCGCCCTGGTGCCCCTGGAACATCGAGTTCATCCGCCGCGTCAACGGCCTGGACTCGGTGGCCGACGTGTACGACACGGTCTTCGCCGCCGAGTACCTGGTCCTGGGCCTGGGCGACGTCTATCTGGGCGCCCCGGTGGCGACCCCGCTGGACCCCCGCCACCGCCTGGTGACGACGAAGTACAACCCGGCCCGGACGTGGACGGCGGAGAACTCGGTCGGCATAGGCGGCGCGTACCTCTGCGTCTACGGCATGGAGGGCCCCGGCGGCTACCAGTTCGTCGGCCGCACCACCCAGGTCTGGTCCCCCTGGCAGCAACGCGGCGCCTTCGAGCCCGGCTCCCCCTGGCTGCTCCGCTTCTTCGACCGCGTCAAGTGGTACCCGGTGGACCCCGACGAACTGCTGGCCCTCCGCGCGGACATCGTGTCGGGCCGCTTCGTACCGCGTGTGGAGCACGGCACTTTCTCGCTGGCCGCGTACGAGACGTTCCTCGCGGAACACGCCGACTCCATCGCCGAGTTCAGGTCCCGGCAGCAGACCGCCTTCGCTGCGGAGAGGGCGGCCTGGGAGGCCGCCGGCGAGTTCACGAGAGCGGAATCGGCGACCGCCGCACCGACGCCCCCGGCGGAGGTGCGCGTCCCCGAGGGCGGCCACCTGATCGAAGCCGAGTTCGCTGCCTCGGTCTGGCAACTCCACATACGGCCCGGCGACCAGGTGACCGCCGGCCAGCCCCTGCTGACCCTGGAGGCCATGAAGATGGAGTCCCGCGTCCTCTCCCCGACGGACGGCGTGGTCGAGCAGATCCTCACCGGGCCGGGGGCTCAGGTGGAGGCGGGCACGGCCCTGGTCGTCCTGGCACCGACCGGCACCGGGGAGGAGTGAGAACCTGCCGGATGGCCCACGCCCGACCACTCCGCCGCACCCCACACACCGCCCGACGGCACGCGCCCGACCATTCCGCCGCACCCCACACACCGCCCGACGGCACGCGGCCGGCCGCACACCACCGGGCACCTCACAACCCCGCCGGTGGTGTGTGGGCAGTCGTTCCGCAGGGCGGAACGGGTGGGCACACACCACCCACCGGCCCGCAGCCGACGGAACCACCCCAGCCGAGGAGCACCGATGTCGCAGTCCCAGACCCTCACCAGAGTCCGCATGGCCTACGCCCGCATCGACGCCGTGGACCGCCCCGAGATCTGGATCGACCTACGCCCCCAGGCCGAGGTCGAGGCCGAGGCCCGCTCCATCGACGAACGGCTCACCGCAGGCGACCACCTCCCCCTGGCCGGCCGCCTCTTCGCCGCGAAGGGCAACATCGACGTCCACGGCCTCCCCACGACCGCAGGCTGCCCGGCCTACGCGTACACCCCCGAGGCCGACGCCCCGGTCGTCGCCCGCCTCCGCCAGGCCGGCGCCCTCGTCCTCGGCACCACCAACCTCGACCAGTTCGCCACCGGCCTCGTCGGCACCCGCTCCCCGCACGGCGCCGTACGCAACGCCCACGACCCGTCCCGCATCAGCGGCGGTTCCAGCTCCGGCTCGGCCGTGGCGGTGGCGCTCGGCATCGTCGACTTCGCCCTGGGCACCGACACGGCGGGCTCCGGCAGGGTCCCCGCCGCCTTCAACGGCATCGTCGGCCTGAAGCCCACCCGGGGCCTGGTCCCCACCACCGGCGTGGTTCCGGCCTGCGCCTCGATCGACTGCGTCACGGTGTTCGCCCGCACCCTCCCGGAGGCCGAACAGGCCCTCGCCCACATGGCCTCCCCGCCCGACCGAGCCCTCCCGTCGCTCCCCCGGCGCACTCCGGGCCCGTGGCGCATCGCGGTCCCCCCGCGCGAGCAGCTCGGCGAGCTGGACGAGGGCTGGGCTGAGGCGTACGAAGCGGCCGTGATCCGTCTCGCGGCCTCGGGCGCGGACGTACGCCCCCTCGACCTGACCCCCTTCACCGAGGCCGCGGCCATGCTCTACCAGGGTGCGTTCGTGGCCGAGCGCTACACCGCGGTCGGAAGCTTTGTCGACAAGGCGATCGCGGACGGCGTCGACTCCCTGGACCCCACGGTCGCCGGCATCATCAGCCGAGCCCGCGACATCCCGGCCCACCAGCTCTTCGCCGACCAGGACCGGCTGGCGGCGCTGCGCACCCGGGCCCTCACCGAACTGGCGGACGCGGACGCCCTGTTGCTGCCGACGGCACCGGGCCACCCCACGCTCGCCGACGTCGCCGCCGACCCGCTGGGCGAAAACGCCCGCCTCGGCCGTTTCACCAACTCCACGAACCTCTTCGACCTGGCGGCGGTCGCCGTCCCCGCGGGCGAGGTGAACGGCCTCCCCTTCGGCGTCATGCTGATCGGCCCGGCCTTCACCGACGACCGTCTGGCCCGCCTCGCCGCCCTCCTCCAGCCGGAGACCCTCCTGGCGGTGGTGGGCGCCCATCTCTCGGGCCAGCCGCTGAACCCCCAACTCCTGTCCCTGGGCGCCCGCCTGGAGCGAACCACCGGTACGGCCCCCGTCTATCGCCTCCACGCCCTCCGCACGACCCCGCCCAAGCCGGGCCTGGTCCACGTGGGCGAGGGCGGCGCATCCATCGAGACCGAGCTCTGGCGCCTCCCCGCAGAGGGCCTGGGCCGCCTCCTGACAGCCCTCCCCCGCCCCATGACCCTGGGCAGCATCGAACTGTCCGACGGCACCCGGGCCCCGGGGTTCCTCTGCGAGCCATCAGCCCTGGAAGCCGCCCCGGACATCACGGAGTACGGCGGCTGGCGAAGCTACCTGGCCCGCTGAACAGCGCCCGCGCTCCCCGTCCGGGGTGCGCGGGCCGACATCCGTCCGGGGCGCTCGGGCCGACATCCGTCCGGGGCGCGGGGAACCGCGCGACCAGCCGCACCCCGCCCCCACACCGGGCCGAAAACCCGAAGACTCACCCCACCGAGGAGTAAGCCACAACCCCCCGCAACAGCCCGTCAACGGCCTTCCGCGCGCTCTTCCCCACGGTCGACCCGGGCGGCGCCGCCGCCGAGATCTGCCCCAGCACGTCGAGCACCTGCTTGCACCACCGCACGAAGTCACCCGCGGGCATCTCCGCCTCCCGCAGCACCTCGTCGAGCCCCGACCCCGAGGCCCACATGTACGCGGCCCAGGCGAAGCCGAGGTCGGGCTCCCGCTGCCCCACCCCTTCGCTCTGCGTGATCCGGAACTCCTCCTCCAGCGCGTCCAGCCGCCCCCAGATCCGCACCATCTCCCCGAGCGCGGCCTTGGCGTTCCCGGACGGCAGCTTCGGCGCCATCGCGTCGTCCGCGGCCCGGGCCTCGTACACCAGCGCGGAAACACAGGCCGCCAGCTCGGCGGGGCCGAGCCCTTCCCAGACACCCGACCGCAGACATTCGCTCGCCAGCAGATCCAGCTCGCCGTAGAGCCGCGCGAGCCGCTTGCCGTGCTCGGTGACCTCGTCACCCCGCAGGTAGTCCAACTCGGTCAGCAGGGCGACGATCCGGTCGAAGGTCCGGGCGATCGTGTTCGTCCGCCCCTCGATCCGCCGCTCCAACTGCGCGGTGTCCCGCTTGAGCCGGTAGTACCGCTCGGCCCACCGCGCATGGTCCTCACGGTCGCTGCACCCGTGGCAGGGATGCGCCCGCAGCTCGGCCCGCAGCCGGGCGATCTCACGGTCGTCCGCGGCGGCGGCCCTGCGCTTGCGGTGCCGGTCGGGCTCGATGTGCCCTGCCTTGGTGCGCAGCGCCGACGCCAGGTCCCGCCGCGACTGAGGCGAACGCGGGTTGAAGGACTTCGGGATCCGCATCCGCTCCAGCGCCTCCACCGGCACCGGGAAGTCCATGGACGCCAGCCGCTTGACCTGCCGCTCGGCGGTCAGCACCAGCGGACGCGGCCCGTCGTGGTGCTCGAACCCCCGGTGCCCGTTCGAGCGCCCGGCGGGCAGCCCCGGGTCCAACACCAGCGCCAGACCCGCGTACTTGCCGGTGGGGACATGGATGACGTCACCCGGCTTCAGCTTCTCCAGCGCGACGGCGGCCTCGGCGCGCCGCTGGGCGGCCCCCTGCTTGGCCAGTTCGGTCTCGCGGTCCTTCAACTCCCGCCGCAGACGCGCGTACTCCTCGAAGTCCCCGAGGTGGCAGGTCATGGACTCCTGGTAGCCCTCCAGCCCCTCCTCGTTGCGCTGCACCTGCCGGGAGATCCCGACGACCGACTTGTCGGCCTGGAACTGCGCGAACGAGGTCTCCAGCAGCTCGCGCGAGCGGTGCCGGCCGAACTGCTCGACCAGGTTGACCGCCATGTTGTACGACGGCTTGAAGCTGGAGCGCAGCGGATAGGTACGGGTGCCCGCGAGTCCGGCCAGGTGGTCGGGGTTCATACCGCGCTGCCAGAGCACGACGGCGTGGCCCTCGACGTCGATGCCGCGCCGGCCCGCACGCCCCGTCAGCTGGGTGTACTCCCCGGGGGTGATGTCGGCGTGCTGCTCGCCGTTCCACTTGACGAGCTTCTCCAACACCACCGAGCGGGCGGGCATGTTGATGCCGAGTGCGAGGGTCTCGGTGGCGAACACGGCCTTGACCAGGCCGCGTACGAAGAGTTCCTCGACGACCTCCTTGAACGTCGGCAGCATGCCCGCGTGGTGGGCCGCGATGCCGCGCTCCAGGCCTTCCAACCACTCGTAGTAGCCGAGGACATGGAGGTCCTCGTTCGGGATCGACGCCGTGCGCTCCTCGACCAGGGCGCGGACCCTGAGCCGGGCGTCGTCGTCGTTCAGCCGGAGCCCCGCGTACAGGCACTGCTGGACTGCGGCCTCGCAGGCGGCGCGGCTGAAGATGAAGGTGATGGCGGGCAACAGGCCTTCGGAGTCGAGCCGTTCGATGACTTCGGGCCGGCTCGGGATCCAGATCCGGGAGCGCTGTCTGCGCTCGCGCTCACGGTCGGCCTCACGCATGGCGCGGCCGCGTCGGCGGTCCTGGAAGGAGGGGCGGCTGGCCTCCATCCGCGCCATGCGCGTGAGGTCGGGGTTGACGGCCTTCTTGTTGCCCTCGCCCTCCTCGAAGAGGTCGTACATCCGCCGCCCGGCGAGCACGTGCTGGAACAGCGGCACGGGCCGGTGCTCGGAGACGATCACATCGGTGTCGCCGCGCACGGTGTCCAGCCAGTCGCCGAACTCCTCCGCGTTCGACACGGTGGCCGACAGGGAGACGAGGGTGACCGACTCGGGGAGGTGGATGATCACCTCTTCCCAGACGGCGCCGCGGAAGCGGTCGGAGAGGTAGTGCACCTCGTCCATGACCACGTACCCGAGGCCGAGGAGGGTCTGGGAGCCCGCGTACAGCATGTTCCGCAGGACCTCGGTGGTCATCACGACCACGGGGGCGTCGGAGTTGACGCTGTTGTCACCGGTGAGCAGGCCGACCCTGTCGGCGCCGTAGCGGCGGCACAGGTCGGCGTACTTCTGGTTCGACAGCGCCTTGATGGGTGTCGTGTAGAAGCACTTCTTGCCCTGTTGGAGGGCGAGGTGGACGGCGAACTCGCCGACGATCGTCTTGCCTGAGCCGGTGGGGGCGGCCACCAGGACGCCCTTGCCGGCCTCCAGCGCCTGGCAGGCCTCGATCTGGAACGGGTCGAGACCGAAGTCGTACATCTCGCGGAAGGAAGCGAGCGCGGTGGCCTGCTCGGCAGCGCGCCTACGTGCTGCCGCATACCGCTCGGCCGGTGAGAGGTCCTCTGTCATCGTGCTTTCGAGCGTACCGGGCCCCACTGACAACAGGACGATCATTATCCGGATCGTGCCACCGTCGAGATCCGGACCGCCGTCCGTCCGAAAAGGAATCCGAGAACGACGAGACGGCGAGAACGGCGGTGGGCCCCACCGAGAACCTTCGGTGGGGCCCACTGTCGTCGTCGCCGCACTCGGCGCGGTGGCCGGTGCTCAGGTGGCGTCGTCGTATCCGTTGATCCGTTCCCGCTCGGGCTCCGTCTGCGCGGGGAGCGCCTTGGCCGCCGAAACGGTCTCGATCTCACCGACGTCCTCGGGCGTGAGGTCCAGCTCGGAGGCCTCGTCGTCGGCGGGGCCCAGCGCGTCGCGCCGCCGCCTGCGCTTGTCGTTCAGCAGGGAGAACCCGGTGGCCACGAAGTAGAGCGCGATGATCGGCGCGGCGAGCGAGAGCATCGAGACCGGGTCGACGGTCGGGGTGGCGAACGCGGCGAACACGGTGACGCCCATGATCATGGCCCGCCACCAGCCCAGCATCCGGCGACCGGTGACCATGCCGGTCATGTTCAGCATGACCAGCACGAGCGGCAGCTCGAAGGAGAGCCCGAAGACGATCACCATGCGGGTCACGAGGTCCAGCAGCTCGTCCAGTGGCAGCAGGTTGACGGCGTTCTCAGGAGTGAAGTCGAGCAGGACCTCGGCAGCCGCGGGCAGCACGTGGTACGAGAAGTAGGCGCCCACCATGAAGAGGGGGAAGCCCGCCGCCACGAACGCCATCGAGTAGCGCTTCTCGTGCCGGTGCAGACCCGGCGCGATGAAGGCCCAGAGCTGATACAGCCAGACCGGGCTGGCGATGACCACACCGGCCGTCAGGGACACCTTGATCATCAACGTGAACGGGCCCATCAGACCCGACATCGTGATGTTGCCGCAGGCTCCCTTGCTCTCCTTGGCGAGCTCCGTGAAGTCGCGCGTGCAGCCGACGGCTTCCTGGACGGGCCGGGTGAGGAAGTTGATGATCTCCTGATAGAAGACCAGACCCACCACCGAGGCCAGCACGATGGCCAGGAGCGCTTTGCCGAGCCGGTTGCGGAGCTCGCGAAGGTGCTCCACGAGGGGCATCCGCCCCTCGGGATCCTTCTCCTTGTTGCGGGCAGACTTGAGCAACCCACGTCCTCATCTCGTGCGGCAGGCCGGAAGTCTTGTCCGGCCTTGCGTCAGCGCTTGGTCGTGTCCGTCGGCTCGGCGACCGGGCGGGAGCTGGTCACATCGCCGGGGGCGGCCTGGATGGTGCGCTGCGCGGGGGCCTCGCCGTTCGGGTGCGGAGGCGCGGCCGCCGCGGTGGTGTCGTCCTGGCCGTCGGACTTCATGGCCTTGGCCTCGCTCTTGAGGATGCGGGCGGACTTGCCCAGCGAACGCGCCATGTCCGGAAGCTTCTTCGCACCGAACAGCAGGATGATGACGACGAGGATCAGAATGATCTCGGTGGGGCCGAGCCTACCCATAGCTGTCTACCTTCTTCACCGAGGCGGCGGGTGGGTGCTGTCCGACCGGTCGGACAGGTGTCCGAACGATCGTACTGGCAACGATCGTAACGCTCAGGGGTGAATGCTGGGCAATGCCTGTGCGTACTCCCGATTCGCGACCCGGGCCTCGTTCTCCGTGCCGCGACAGGCAGCGTACCTGCCGAAGGTGAGAAGGTGACAGGGCGAAGTGGCGCAAAACGCACCGGGCAGCCAACTCACAGGGGCCTCGGCCGCAACTCACAGAGTGTCCACGGAGCGGGCCGCGCTCGCCGTCGCCCGCTCCAGATCCTCCGCCGCCCGGTTGATCCTCCGCGCCGACTCCGTGACCTGCTCACCCAGCCGCTGAGCCTCCAGAAAGACCCGCACGGCCAGCACCCCCAGCACGACGAGCCCCACAAAACCCACAGCCACCGCGAACATCGCCCAGAACATGGCGCCGACCCTAGCCCGCCGAATGCAGCCGCAGGGTCCGCACCCCGCCCCCGGTCAGGAGCTCGACGATCCGCTCGCCGGCCGGCTTGCGGACGGCGGTGCCGCACTCGGGGCAGGTGAACGAGTAGAACGTGGTCTTGCTGGTGGCGCCGATGGCCAGGCGCAGCGCGCTCGCGCCCAGCTCGACGTTGGCCCGGCAGTCGGGGCAGCCGGCTCGGAACACCACGTCGACCGCCCTCTTCATGCCCGCGAAGGCGACCGCCGCGGTCATCTCCCGGATCTCCTGGATCTCCTGCACACCGGACTTCATGCCGGCCTTCACACCCGACACAACCGACCCGCCGCTCACAGCCCTAGCCTCTCCCTTTTCCGGTCGTACGCCGTCGTCACGCTCGCGTCGTCACGCTCGCGTCGTCACGGTCTCGTCGTAGGCCGTCAGAGCCTCGCGGGCAGCCCGGCGGGCACTGTCGGCGAGATCCTGCGGGGAGACGATCCGGCCGTCGCGCCCGAGCCGCAGCGCGAGACGCCGCAGCGAGGCGGGATCAGGGGTACGCAGACTGATGCGCAGCCCGCCCTCCGGCAGCTCCTCGGCGCTGTCGTGCGGGTAGTACTCGGCGACCCAGCGCCCGCCGGGGCCGACCTCGACGACGACCTCGGGGTCCTCGGCGGCGGGCTGCACCAGCGCCTCCGACAGGTCCCGCAGCTCTATCTCGGGCGGCGCGGACGGCTCGTCGAGGATCTTGATCTCGGCGACCCGGTCCAGCCGGAACGTACGGCGGGCCTCGGAGCGGCGGCACCAGGCCTCGACATAGGTGTGGCCGACGCTGACCAGGCGGATCGGGTCGATCTCGCGCTCGGTGACCTCGTCCCGGGCGGGCGAGTAGTAGCGGATCCACAGCCGCCGACGCTCCGAGATGGCCCGGTCGACGTCGGCGAAGACCCCGCCCTCGGCCTCGAAGGTGACCGACAGCCGTGAGCTGGCGCCCGCCGCCTCCCCGGCCGCGGTCTCGACCTTGGCGGTGGCCCGCAGCAGGGCCTGCCGGTCGCTCTCGCGCAGCCCGGGCAGCGTCGCCACCGCACGGGCGGCCACCAGCAGCGCGGTGGCCTCGTCGGCGGCCAGCCGCAGCGGCTCGGCGGCCTCCGCGCCCAGGGCGGCCGGGTTGTGCCACCAGATCCGCTCGCCGTCGGTGTCGATGTCGAGCAGATCGCCGCCGCGGAAGCTGGTCCCGCACATGGGCAGCACATCGAGGTCCGAGACCAGCTCGTCCTCGGTGATCCCGAAGGCACGGGCGACGTCCTCGATCCGGGCGCCGGGCCGCTCCCGCAGATAGGTCACCAGGGAGAGCATCCGCCGCGTCTGGTCGAGGGCGTTCGCCGGCCGGGCCGGTTTTCCCACCACGTTCTTACGTCCCCCTCAACCCTTGGCCACGGCACGCAGCCGGTCGACCACGTCGGCCCGCAGCTCGGCAGGCTCCAGGACCACCACGTCGGGCCCGAACTCGACCAGCCAGGCGTCCAGACCGTGCCCGTACGGAATCTCCAACTCGTCCCAGCCGTCCCCGAGTTCCCGGACGGCGGAGGCCTTCGCCCGCAGCGGGTAACCGGCCCCGGAACGCAGCCGGATCAGCGCGGAGCGGTCGGCGGTCTCCCCCGCCCAGCTCGCGACCGTCTCCCGCACGGTGACGACGTCCGGCACCTCGGCGGTGAAGGCACTGCCCCGGCTGCGGACCTTGCCGGTGATCCGGGAGAGCCGGAAGACCCGCTCAGCACCCCGGTCGCGGTCGAAGCCGGCCAGGTACCAGTGACCGCGCCAGCACTCCAGCGCCCACGGCTCGACATGGCGGGGCTCGGGGCGGACGGCGGTGGCCTTGCGGTACTCGAACAGGACCGGGCGGCGGTCCCGGCAGGCCAGCATCAGCGGTTCGAAGGCGGCCTCGTGCACCGGGATGCGCGGCTCCAGCGCCCCATGGCTCTCGTACGGGTCGACGTCCTCGGGCAGCCCGGCCGCGCGCAGCTTCTGCAGGGCACCGCTCGCGGCTCCGGCGAAGCGGGCCTGCTGCCACACCTTCGCGGCGAGACCGAGGGCCGCGGCCTCCTCGGCGTCGAGGGTGATGGGCGGGAGGCTGTTGCTGTCACGACGGGCCAGATAGCCGATCTCGCCGTCGAGGTTCTCCACCGTCTCGATGACCAGACCGAGTTCGCGCAGATCGTCCTTGTCGCGCTCGAACATGCGGTTGAAGGAGTCGTCCGAACCAGCTTCCAGATACGCCTCGATGGACTCCCGCAACTCACGCTTGCTGAGTGGCCGGCGCGTCCCCAGCAGACACAGCGCCAGGTTCATCAACCGCTCGGCCTTGGCAATGGCCATCGACGCCCTTCCTCCGGGTGTTTCCGCGGCACGACCGTACCGCTACGAAGCGTCGCGGCAAAAGCCGAGGGTCCATGCCCGAACAGGCATGGACCCCAGACAGTCGAGACCGGTCGCGGCACGATCGGCCCCGACACGGCATCCGACGGATCAGACCCCGAGCAGGTCCACCACGAAGATCAGCGTCTCGCCGGGCTTGATCGCCGGGGTGGGGCTCTGGTTGCCGTAGGCGAGGTGGGCCGGGATGGTCAGCTGGCGACGGCCACCGACCTTCATGCCCTGCACGCCCTGGTCCCAGCCCTTGATGACACGACCGCCACCGAGCGGGAAACGGAACGGCGCGCCACGGTTCCAGCTGGCGTCGAACTCCTCACCGGTGGAGAAGGACACACCCACATAGTGCACGGTGACGGTCTGGCCCGCCTGGGCCACCTCGCCGTCGCCCTCCCAGATGTCCTTGATCTCCAGGTCCGCCGGCGGCTCGCCCTCGGGGAAGTCGATCTCGGGCTTCTCAATGCTCACGTCTTCATGCTCCTGCTTGTGTATGTACGGGGCAACGCCGGACAGTCTCGCATCCCGGGGTGCTACATCTTCGCGAGGATGTCCACGGTGAACACCATCACGGAGTCCTTCTTGATGTCGCTGCCGCTCGGCGGCGTGTCCCCGTAACCCAGCTTCGGCGGGATGACGATGAGGAGGCGACTGCCCACCTTCTTCCCGGTCATGCCCTGCGACCACCCCTTGACGACCTGCTTCAACCCGAACGAGCTGAGCGCCTCGCGGCTGTAGGAGGAGTCGAACTCCTTGCCGGTGTCCCAGAGCACGCCCTTGTACTGCACGAGGAGGCTGTCGTCGGCGCCGACCTCGGGGCCGTCACCCTCGATGATGTAGTTCGCGACCAGCTTGGTGGGCGGGTCGACCTTCGGGATCTCGACGGAGGGAGCCTTGCCGTCGGTGTTGGTGCCCACCTTCGGCAGATCCACGTTGTCCTGCGCGACCTTCGTGCCCTTGGCCGAGCTCTTGCCGTTGAAGGTGTTCTGGATGTCGACGACGAAGACCAGCGTGTCGGTGCCCTTGATCCCCGCCTGCGCGTTGCCGTCCGGGCCGTAGCCCCAGGTCGGCGGCACAGCCATCTCGACCCGGCTGCCGGCCTTCTTGCCGGTCAGCGCATACCGCCAGCCGTCGATGATGCCCTGCGGGCTGAGCTGGATGACCAACGGCGTCTTGCGGTCGTAGGAGTTGTCGAAGACCTTCGCCGAGGCCCAGATCTGCCCCAGGTAGTTCGCCTGGATGTAGTCGCCCTCGGCGACCGTCTGCCCGCTGCCCGCGATGACCGTCTTCACCGCCAGATCCTTCGACGGATCGCCACTGCCCTTCGCGACGGTCGGCTTCTCGTCGAACTTCACACCCTCCGTGATCGCCGGCAGCGGACCGTCCACGATCTTCGGCGGCTTCGCCCCACTCGCCGACGCGGACGGGCTGCTGCTGGCCTTGGCCGAGTCGGACTCACCGTCACCACAGGCGGCGAGCGTGACCAGTCCAGCGGGGACAGCGATGAGGAGGGAGCGTCGGCGCACGGTGAAGGCCTCGTATCGGTCGATCTTGTCGGATGGCGTGCGCGCAACTCTACGACGTGAGAAGGGCGCCGTACGGCAAACGTACGGCGCCCCGCGTTGCGTTCCGGAATGACCCCCGGAACATCGCTGCTCACATTCCCGCGATGAGCTTCTCCACCCGGTCGTCGACGGAACGGAACGGGTCCTTGCACAACACCGTGCGTTGCGCCTGGTCGTTGAGCTTGAGATGCACCCAGTCGACCGTGAAATCACGACGCTGTTCCTGCGCACGCCGGATGAAGTCACCGCGCAGCCGCGCCCGAGTGGTCTGCGGCGGAACCGACTTGCCCTCGAAGATCTTCAAGTCATTGCAGATACGGGTGGCTTGACCTTTCCTCTCCAGCAGGTAGTAAAGGCCACGACGGCGGTGGATGTCGTGATACGCGAGGTCTATCTGCGCGACCCGCGGATGCGACATGGTCATGTTGTGCTTGGCGCGGTACCGCTCGATGAGCTTGTACTTCATCACCCAGTCGATTTCGGTACCGATCCGGTCGAGGTCCTCGGCCTCGATCGCGTCCAGCGTGCGGCCCCACAGCTCCAGGACCTGCTCGACGGTGCCCGTACGGATGCCGCGGCGCTCCACGAAGTCCACGGCCTTCTCGTAGTACTCGCGCTGCACCTCCAGCGCGGAGGCCTCACGGCCGCTGGCCAGCCGCACCTTGCGACGGCCGGTCAGGTCGTGGCTGACCTCGCGGATCGCCCGGATCGGGTTCTCCAGAGTGAGGTCACGCATGACCGTGCCCGCCTCGATCATGCGCAGCACCAGGTCGGTGGCACCGACCTTCAGCAGCATGGTCGTCTCGGACATGTTCGAGTCGCCCACGATGACGTGGAGACGGCGGTACCGCTCGGCGTCCGCGTGCGGCTCGTCGCGGGTGTTGATGATCGGCCGGGAGCGGGTGGTCGCCGAGCTGACGCCCTCCCAGATGTGCTCGGCACGCTGGCTCACGCAGTACACCGCACCACGCGGGGTCTGCAGCACCTTGCCCGCGCCACACAGCAGCTGCCGCGTGACGAGGAACGGAATCAGGATGTCGGCGAGCCGGGAGAACTCCCCGTGCCTTGCCACCAGATAGTTCTCATGGCAACCGTATGAGTTGCCCGCCGAGTCCGTGTTGTTCTTGAAGAGGTAGACGTCGCCCGCGATTCCCTCCTCGTGCAGGCGGCGTTCGGCGTCGACCAGCAGTCCTTCGAGAATGCGCTCGCCGGCCTTGTCGTGAGTGACCAGTTCGGTCACGTTGTCACATTCGGGTGTCGCGTATTCCGGATGTGAGCCCACGTCGAGATAGAGGCGGGCCCCGTTCCGCAGAAACACATTGCTGCTGCGGCCCCATGACACGACACGGCGGAAGAGGTACCGCGCCACCTCGTCAGGAGACAGACGGCGCTGTCCCCTGAACGTGCACGTGACGCCGTACTCGTTCTCCAGCCCGAAAATGCGGCGGTCCATGACTGAACATTACGCCCGATCCACCGAGCTGAAACGGGGTTCGGCAGCACGGTTTGGATCATTTTCCGATGAGACCGCAACGACCGCCCCCTCGGAGGGAACAGCGAGAACCCTCCCGGTCGCCAGCAGAACCAGCAACGACACGGCCCCCGCGGCACCCGGCACCACGAACCCCCACAGCGTCCCGCCCCACTCGACGACCGGACCCGCGACGGCCGTTCCGGCCGACTGGCCCACAGTGAACGTCGTCACGATCCACGAGAACGCCTCGGTCACCGTGCCCCGCGGCGCGTGCCTGTCGACGAGGACGAACACACAGGCGATGGCCGGCGCCAGGAACACACCCGCGAGCGCCGTCAGCCCCGTCATGCCCACCGGACCCGGCATCAGGGTCAGCGGCACGTAACAGACCGCCAGAAGCGCCACCAGCACCTGCAGACGCCGCTCCGGAGCCCCACTCCACCGCCGCGCGCCGTACACCGTGCCACCCACCAGCGCGCCCAGCCCGACGCCCGCCATCAGCCAGCCGTAGACGGCGTCCCCGCCATGGCCGTCCGCGTACGAGACGGCGGCCACGGTGATCGAACCGAGCGCGATACCGACGAAGAGGAACGCGCCGAGCAGCGCCAGCAACCCCGGCGAGCGCAGCGCGCCCAGCCAGTGCGCCTCACGCGGAGCGGAACGCCACGCCCGCGAGGGCGGTGAGACGACCACCCACAGGGCGCCGAGCACCCCGATGACACTGAGCACGACGAGCGCGGCCGACGCCGACCACAGCGCCACGCACAGGGTCACCAGCAGCGGCCCGACCGTGAACATGACCTCCTGGGCCACCGCGTCCATCGCGTACGCCGTGTGCACCTGCTCCTCCTTGCGCAGGACGCAGGACCACAGGGCCCGCAGCCCGCCCTCCAGAGGAGGCGTGAACAGCCCCGCGACGGCCATGGCGAGATACGCCACCGGCAGCGGATCCAGCCCCGACAGAGCGAATCCGGTCATGGCGAGGGCGGAGACGACAGCCGCCGGCAGCTGGACGCGCGGCTGTCCGTACAGGTCCACCAGCCGCCCCAGCAGCGGCTGCCCCACCGCGTTGGCGACGCCGTACACGGCCGCCAGCGCGCCCGCGAGACTGTAGGTGCCGCCCTCCGCGCGGACGAAGAGCACGATCGCGATCGCGGCGGTGGCGTTCGGCAACCGGCCCACCAGCGTTCCGGCGAGCAACCGCGCGGCGTGCCGCGTCCTGAGGATCTCGAGGTATCCGGCGGCCATGTCCTGCCTCTCGATGGGCTCTCGGCGAATGAAGTGTTACGTATAACGTCGGTCGGTCATACGTACCATGTGCCCTGTCCACGAGTCCAGACGAGGGAGCAGGCCGACAGTGGCACGAGGTAGTACACGGCCCACGAGCCGTGACGTCGCCCAGGCCGCAGGCGTCTCCCAGGCCGCCGTCTCCCTGGTCCTCGGCGACAAATGGCGCGGCCGCGTCTCGGAGACCACGGCCGAACGCGTACGCGAAGCCGCACGGGACCTGGGCTACCGCCCCAACCTCGCCGCCCGCAACCTCCGCCTCGGCCGCACCCGCACCGTGCTGCTGGTGGTACCCGCCCTGACGACCGAGTTCTTCGCGGGCGTCTACACAGGCGCCGCCCGGGTCGCCGCACAGCACGGCTTCGGCGTGGTCCTGTACCCCTCCCCCGAAGGCGTCGGCCCCGCCCGCGACCCCTTCGCCTCCGCCCAGGCCGCACTCGACGGCGTACTCGCCTCCTCGATGGCCGCGGACGCCCTCACCGCGATCCGGGGCGACCAACTACCCCTGGTGATGCTGGACAGCGACCCGGAAGGCAGCCTCGGAGCCGCCACCGTCAACCTCGACATCCGCGACGGCGTCCGACAGGTCACCGAGCACCTGCTCGGGCTCGGACACCGCCACTTCCTGCATCTGGCCGCCGACATCCCCTCCTGGACCTTCCACATCCGCGCGCGCGAACTGGCCAGGGGAGTGCGTTCGGTGCCGGGCACCTCCCTGCGCACGGCCGCCGCGCCGATCTCCATCGAGGGGGCACTGGCGGCGGCGGAGACGGCACTGGGCCAACCGGGGCCCGAGCCCCGGCCCACGGCACTGGTCTGCGACGACGACAAACTGGCGGCCGGCGCGTACAAGGCCGCACGGCGACTCGGACTACGCATCCCGCAGGACGTCTCCGTGACCGGGCTCGACGACCTGGCCCTCGCCACGGCACTCGATCCCGAGCTGACGACCGTGCGGCTGGACGCGGAGCTGTTCGGGGAGCGCGGGATGGAAGCGCTCCTGGCCGTCCTGGAGGGCCGCACGCCCGCACAGGGGGACATTCCCGTGGAGCTGGTGGTTCGGGGGTCCACGGCACCACCAGAGGCCTGAGAAGGGTTGCCCGACCGCCGGGACACCTGTGGCTGGTCGCGCCGTTCCCCGCGCCCCGTTCCTGGGCTCCGCCGTGAGACCGCATCACGCCGCGCGCCCCGGCCTCAATCGGCCGGGGCGCACTACGGGCGGGGTTTCGCAGACGCCGGTACTACTCCTCTTCCTCCGAGCTCTCGGCCTCGGTGGCGGCACCCTCGGCCTCCAGCAGGCGGGCCAGCTGGCGGCCCACGATGCGCTTGAACTTGCGCTGCTGCGGACGCGTACGGTCGAGGACGGCGACTTCCAGGCGCTCGGCGGGGATCTCCCGCTGCGTGCCGTTGGTGTCACGGGACAGAGCCTGGACGGCGAGCTTCAGCGCCTCCGCCAGGGACACACCATCCTCATGACGCTGGTCCAGATAGCTGCTGATCTGCTCGGCGTTACCACCGACCGCGACCGAGCCGTGCTCGTCCACGATCGAACCGTCATGCGGCAGCCGGTAGATCTGATCGCCCTCGGGGGTCTCCCCCACCTCGGCCACGACCAACTCCACCTCGTACGGCTTCTCGGCCGCCGAGGAGAAGATCGTGCCCAGGGTCTGGGCGTAGACGTTGGCGAGACCACGGGCGGTCACGTCGTCACGGTCGTAGGTGTAACCACGGAGGTCGGCGTAGCGCACCCCGCCGATCCGCAGGTTCTCGTACTCGTTGTACTTGCCGGCGGCCGCGAAGCCGATCCGGTCGTAGATCTCGCTGAACTTGTGCAGCGCGCGGGACGGGTTCTCGCCGACGAACACGATGCCGTCGGCATACTGCAGCACGACCAGGCTGCGGCCACGGGCGATGCCCTTGCGGGCGTACTCCGCCCGGTCGGCCATCGCCTGCTGGGGTGAGACATAGAACGGCGTCGACACCGGTTATCCGTCCCTTTCTGTCGAAGTCACTGGATCACCTTGAAAAGAGGGCCGTCGACCTGACCGGCTAGAGCAGCGCGGCGCGCGGGCCGTCGGGCTGCTCCAGGCGCCGCTCCAGGATCGAGCGGGCGATCTCGGAGGACTCCTCGTCGGTGAGCCGGCGGAAGCCGTCCTCGGTGATCACGGTGACGATGGGGTAGATCCGGCGGGCGACATCGGGACCACCGGTGGCCGAGTCGTCGTCCGCCGCGTCGTAGAGGGCCTGGATCACCAGGGTCGTGGCGTCGTCCTCGGAGAGGTCGGCGCGGTAGAGCTTCTTCATGGCACCGCGCGCGAAGATCGAACCGGAGCCGGTGGCGGCGTAGCCGGTCTCCTCGGAACGGCCGCCCGTCACGTCGTACGAGAAGATGCGGCCCTTGCCGCGGTCGACGTCGAACCCGGCGAAGAGCGGGACGACGGCCAGACCCTGCATGGCCATGCCCAGGTTGGAACGGATCATGGTCGACAGACGGTTCGCCTTGCCCTCCAGGGAGAGCTGGGCGCCTTCGACCTTCTCGAAGTGCTCCAGCTCCAGCTGGAACAGCTTGACCATCTCCACGGCCAGACCGGCCGTGCCGGCGATGCCCACCGCCGAGTACTCGTCCGCCGGGAACACCTTCTCGATGTCCCGCTGCGCGATCATGTTCCCCATCGTGGCCCGGCGGTCACCGGCGAGCACCACACCCCCGGGGAACGACACGGCCACGATCGTCGTGCCGTGCGGGGCCTCGATGACACCCTGGGTCGGCGGCAGCTGCCGCTTGCCGGGCAGCAACTCCGGCTGGTGGTCCGACAGGAAGTCCATGAAGGACGACGACCCAGGCGTCAGGAAGGCAGCTGGTAGACGCCCGGTGCTACGAGTGTTGGCTTCCACGAAGTTCCCTCCAAGTAGGCGGCAGCCCGACGAACAGCGTCGGGATCGTCTCCCAACTTGCCGATGGCCGAATTACAGTTGAAGCACAGTACGCCTCGGACCCTACCCGTCTTGTGACAGTGATCCACATGAACGGCCGGGGCTTTCAGGCAGATCACGCAGAAGCCCATCTGCGAGGCGATCATCTCGTCACGCTCGGCCTCGGTCATGCCGTACTGGCGCTTCAGGTGCCCGGCACGCCCCTTGTTCGCCCGGCACGCTCTACAGCTTGTCGAGAGGCCGTCTGAGGCAGTCGCATTGCGATGCCACTCGCCATGGGGCTTGATCTTGCCGCAGCTATGGCAGAACTTATGCCCCTCAGGCGTCTGCACTCGTGGCCGGACGTTCTTGCCCTTGGCCAACTGTCGAGACTGGTGATACTCCGCCCCACACTCCCGACAGTAGGCCTGCAGCCCATCGCGGGCCGACTTGTTGCCCGCGAAGGCCGCCCGCGGCCTGGACTCCTTGCACCGCGAGCAGCGCTTCACACCCTCTTCGATTGTCAACCTCAGAGACCCCCGAGACCTTCGATTCGAAGGTTACTCGCCACCCTTCTGAACGAAACTTCGAACGAAGTCCTCGGCATTCTCCTCGAGGACATCGTCGATCTCGTCCAGTACCGAGTCCACGTCGTCGCTCAGCTTCTCCTGCCGCTCCTTGAGGTCCTCCGAAGCCTGCGCCTCGGGTGCTTCCTCGACCTCTTCGGTGGAACGCGTGGCCTTCTGCTGGCCGCCGCCGGTGTCCTTGGTCGCCATAACCCTCACCCCGCTCAGTTCGCCCGACATGGTCGGCAGGTCTGCTTTCCTGCCGATCGGTGATGATCAGACCCTACAAGCCGGATCTGACATTGGCCCCGTCGTTTCCACAACGTCCGGGGACCACCTCGATGATTCCCGGACGGCGGTGTTTCCACCCTGCTCGGCTGATCACGATTGAAGCCCGGTTCAGTGGCCGGACAGGACCCTGACCAGGTCTTCTGCCGTGCGGCAGCGGTCCAGGAGCTCCTTGACGTGATTTCGCGTTCCGCGAAGCGGTTCGAGGGTTGGGACGCGCTGGAGCGAATCCCGGCCGGGGAGATCGAAGATCACCGAGTCCCAGGAGGCCGCCGCGACGTCGTCCGCGTACTGCTCCAGACAGCGCCCGCGGAAGTACGCACGGGTGTCCTCCGGCGGCTTCGTACGGGCCCGGTCGACGTCCGTCTCGTCCAGGAGCCGCTTCATCTTGCCGCGGGCCGCGAGACGGTTGTAGAGGCCCTTCTCGGCGCGTACGTCGGCGTACTGGAGGTCGACGAGGTGGAGCCGGGCGGCGTCCCAGTCGAGGTCGTCCCGGCGCCGGTAGCCCTCCATGAGTTCCCGCTTGGCCACCCAGTCCAGCTCGCCGGAGAGGCTCATCGGGTCGTTCTCGAGCCGGTTGAGGGTGTCCTCCCACCTGCTCAGGACATCCTTGGTCTGTTCGTCGGCGTCGGCCCCGAACCGCTCCTCGACGTACTTGCGCGACAGCTCGTAGTACTCCATCTGGAGTTGTACGGCGGTCAGCGTGCGGCCGCTGCGGAGGGTGACGAGGCGTTGCAGGGACGGGTCGTGCGAGACCTGGTGGAGGGTGCGTACCGGCTGGTCGACGGCCAGGTCGACGGCGATGAAGCCGTCTTCGATCATCGAGAGGACCAGGGCGGTCGTGCCCAGCTTGAGGTAGGTGGAGATCTCCGAGAGGTTCGCGTCGCCGATGATCACGTGGAGGCGGCGGTATTTCTCCGCGTCCGCGTGGGGTTCGTCCCTGGTGTTGATGATGGGGCGTTTCAGCGTCGTCTCGAGGCCGACCTCGACCTCGAAGTAGTCGGCGCGCTGGCTGAGCTGGAAGCCGTGTTCGTGGCCGTCCTGGCCGATGCCGACGCGGCCGGCGCCGGCGAAGACCTGGCGGGAGACGAAGAACGGCGTGAGGTGGCGCACGATGTCCGAGAAGGGGGTTTCCCGCTTCATCAGGTAGTTCTCGTGCGTGCCGTAGGAGGCGCCCTTGTTGTCGGTGTTGTTCTTGTAGAGGTGGATCGGCTGGGCGCCGGGGAGCTGGGCGGCGCGTTCGGCGGCTTCGGCCATGATGCGTTCGCCGGCCTTGTCCCACAGGACGGCGTCCAGCGGGTTGGTGACTTCGGGGGCGCTGTATTCGGGGTGGGCGTGGTCGACGTAGAGCCGCGCGCCGTTGGTGAGGATGACATTGGCGAGGCCGATGTCCTCGTCGGTGAGCTGGCTGGAGTCGGCGGCCTCGCGGGCGAGGTCGAAGCCTCGCGCGTCCCGCAGCGGATTCTCCTCCTCGAAGTCCCAGCGGGCCCGGCGGGCCCGGTGCATCGCCGCTGCGTAGGCGTTGACGATCTGGGACGAGGTGAGCATGGCATTGGCATTGGGGTGGCCGGGGACGGAGATCCCGTACTCCGTCTCGATGCCCATTACTCGCCGTACGGTCATGCGGCCCTCCTTGCCCGGCGGCGTCCTCGGTCGGGGACGCCGCTCAAGTACCGCTGGCGCTCCGGTGCGTGTGCGGTGCCCGTCCCCGCACTGCGCGACTCGGCGGTACGAAAGAGCCTAGAACGCCTCTGCGCTGGTGGGGAGATCATTTGCGTCATTGCCTTGCTCCGGCCTTTGCCCGAAAAACAGTCGGCTGCGGGTACCCAGTGAGGGCACCCGCAGCCGCCCTGTCTTTTACAGGTACTGTCCGGTGTTCGCCACCGTGTCGATGGAGCGTCCGGTGTCGGCGCCCTGCTTTCCGGTGATCAGCGTACGGATGTAGACGATCCGTTCGCCCTTCTTTCCGGAGATTCGGGCCCAGTCGTCCGGGTTGGTGGTGTTGGGCAGGTCCTCGTTCTCCTTGAACTCGTCCACGCAGGCCTGGAGGAGGTGGGAGACGCGGAGACCCTTCTGGTTCTTGTCGAGGAAGTCCTTGATCGCCATTTTCTTGGCGCGGCCGACGATGTTCTCGATCATGGCGCCGGAGTTGAAGTCCTTGAAGTAGAGGACTTCCTTGTCTCCGTTGGCGTAGGTGACTTCCAGGAAGCGGTTTTCCTCGGATTCGGCGTACATGTGTTCCACTGCCGTCTGGATCATGCTCTGGACGGTGGTGGCCTTGGAGCCGCCGTGCTCGCCGACGTCGTCCGTGTGGAGCGGGAGACGTTCGGTGAGGTACTTCTGGAAGATGTCCTTGGCCGCTTCGGCGTCCGGACGCTCGATCTTGATCTTCACGTCGAGCCGGCCGGGGCGCAGGATGGCGGGGTCGATCATGTCCTCGCGGTTGGAGGCGCCGATGACCACGACGTTCTGCAGGCCTTCCACGCCGTCGATCTCGGCGAGCAGCTGCGGGACGATGGTGTTCTCCACGTCCGAGCTGACACCGGAGCCGCGGGTGCGGAAGAGGGATTCCATCTCGTCGAAGAAGACGATGACGGGGGTGCCCTCGCTGGCCTTCTCCCTCGCACGCTGGAAGACGAGGCGGATCTGTCGCTCGGTCTCGCCGACGTACTTGTTGAGGAGCTCGGGGCCCTTGATGTTGAGGAAGAAGCTCTTGCCCTGGGCCTGGCCGGTGACTTCGGCGACCTTCTTGGCCAGTGAGTTGGCCACGGCCTTGGCGATGAGTGTCTTGCCGCATCCGGGGGGTCCGTAGAGCAGGACACCCTTGGGCGGACGCAGTTCGTGCTCCTTGAACAGGTCAGGGTAGAGGTAGGGGAGCTCGACCGCGTCGCGGATCATCTCGATCTGGTTGCCGAGGCCACCGATCTGCTCGTAGCCGATGTCCGGGACCTCTTCGAGGACGAGTTCCTCGACCTCGCTCTTCGGAACGACCTCGTAGACGTAGCCGGAGCGGGGTTCGAGCAGGAGGGCGTCGCCGGGGCGGATGGTGATGTCCAGCAGCGGCTCGGCGAGCCGCACCACCCGCTCCTCGTCGGTGTGCCCCTGCACGAGGGCGCGCTCGCCGTCCTCGAGGATCTCCTTGAGGGTGACGATGTCGCCGACGCTCTCGTACTCCATGGCCTCGACCACGTTGAGCGCTTCGTTGAGCATCACTTCCTGGCCGCGCCGGAGCTCTTCCAGGTCGACGCTGGGGCTGACGTTCACCCGGAGCTTTCGGCCTCCGGTGAAGATGTCGGCCGTGCCGTCCTCGTTCGCCGTGAGGAAGACACCGAAGCCGGCCGGCGGCTGTGCGAGCCGGTCGACTTCCTCCTTGAGGGCCACGATCTGGTCGCGGGCCTCACGGAGCGTGTTGGCGAGCCGCTCGTTCTGTGCGGACACGCCGGCCAGATTGGTCTGCAGTTCGACGATCCGCTCTTCGAGAATCCTCGTGTGTCGCGGAGAGTCGGCGAGCTTGCGTCGCAGGACGGCGATCTCCTGCTCAAGGTAGGCAATCTGCCCGGCCGGGTCGTCGGACCCTCGTCCCGGGCGGATGCCGCGGTTCATGTCGTCGTCGTGGGCTGCCACGGTCCTCACCTCCTCCAAGGGGAGCTGGACGCTTCCAGACCCTACCTGGGTGGGTGTCGATTGAAACCCCTAGATCACAAAGACGGTCGGGGTGTGTCCGATCTTCACCCTTGCGCTCTCCCTCACGCCAGGGGAATACCCACGGAACATGATTGGGAAGCCGCCCCGGGTAGGGTCGAAGTGTTCAACACCCGTCAGAGCCTGCATCGTTCCCGACCGGCTCGACGATCGAGACGGCAGGAGAGATGACCGTGCAGCAGGAGGCCGGGGCCGAGGGCGAGACGCTGGAGGTCTGGATCGACCAGGATCTCTGCACCGGTGACGGTATCTGCGTCCAGTACGCGCCGGAGGTGTTCGAGCTGGACATCGACGGGCTGGCCTATGTGAAGAGCCCGGGCGACGAGTTGTTGCAGGCCCCGGGGGCCGCAACGCCCGTTCCGCTGCCGCTTCTCACGGATGTGGTGGACTCCGCGAAGGAGTGTCCTGGCGAGTGCATCCATGTGCGTCGGGTTTCGGACAGGGTCGAGGTCTTCGGGCCTGACGCGGAGTGACCCGACGGGCACTCCGCGTCGCCCTGTGTCTGGTTTCTCACACCGGGTTTGCCGGGTGATCGTTTCCCGTTCGCCCGGGGGCGGGCGGTGATCAGACGCTTTGTGCTCCGGCGGGCGTCGAGCGCGTGAACGCCCCGTTCTTCCACTGCCACTTGACGAGGTCCTTGACGTCAGGACAGCAGTTGGGCACGTCGGCCGACGAGTAGCCGTGCAGGGTGGCGGTGACGGCGGCGTCACGGACGGCGAAGTCGGTGACGGTCTTGCGGTCCTTGGGGTTCACCAGGGTGGCGACGACCCTCGGCTGGGCCGCGTCGGTGGAGCGGGTGAGGACGTACACGCCGTCGGGCGGGGTGCCCATGCTGGCGTCGCAGTGCGCGACGGCCACGGTCTCGGGGCGGCCGTCTCCGTCGAGGTCCCCGGAGCCCTTGTTCTTCACGACGACACCGACGGGTCCGCAGTCGAGCGGGAGGTCCACCTCGGTGGGGTCGGGGGCCGTCACGACGGCCGGGGCCCGGTCGGCCTTCGGGTCGGGCTGGGCCGCTCTCGCCGCGTCGGGTTGGAGTGCGGACGACAGGGCCACGACAGCGGCGAGGGCGGTGGCCGTGGCGAGCCAGTGGATGGGGCGGGTGTGCGCGTGTGCCAGTTCCGGGACGGCGGATTGCTGCACTAGGAGCGTCTCCTGGGGGTGCTGTGCCGGTTGGGATGACCCGCATGGTGCCACACGTCACAGGGGTGTGGAACGGCGGGGTACGTGGTTCCCGCAGCTTTCCGGTGGCGCGTCAACGGGAGAGCGCCGTGGCCGAGTTCCCGGGCGCTGCGGGGAACTCGGCCACGTCGAGGGAGCGTTGTGCGCGGCGGGCGGCCGCCTGTGGTGACAGGTGGACGGCGCCGGGCCGTTCACCGGGTGGGGCGGGGGTCAGCGGCCGCTGCCGCCGTCGGCGTTGGGGCCGGCGTAGTCCTCGCCGTACGCGCCCTTGGCGGGGCGGCGGCGGCGCATGGGCGGCTCGACGCCGTCGGCGAGGCGACGGGCGGTGAGCAGGAAGCCGGTGTGGCCGATCATCCGGTGGTCGGGGCGGACGGCCAGGCCCTCGATGTGCCAGTTGCGGATCATCGATTCCCAGGCGCTCGGCTCGTTGAAGCAGCCGATCTCGCGGATGGACTCGACGGTCCGGGCGAGCTGGGTGGTGGTCGCCACGTAGCAGCAGACGATGCCGCCGGGGACGAGGGCCTTGGAGACGGCCTCCAGGCATTCCCAGGGGGCGAGCATGTCGAGGATGACGCGGTCGACCTCGGTGTCGCTCAGGTTGTCCTGGAGGTCGCCGACGGTGAGCTGCCAGGCGGGGTGGGGGCCGCCGAAGTAGCGCTCGACGTTGGCCTGCGCGATCTCGGCGAAGTCCTCGCGGCGCTCGTAGGAGTGCAGCATGCCCTGGTCGCCGATGGCGCGCAGCAGGAAGCTGCTGAGCGAGCCGGAGCCGACGCCGGCCTCGACGACGCGGGCGCCGGGGAAGATGTCGGCGAAGGCGAGGATCTGCCCCGCGTCCTTGGGGTAGACCACGGCGGCGCCGCGGGGCATGGACAGGACGTAGTCGGGGAGCAGGGGGCGTAGCGCCAGGTAGGCGACGTTCCCCGTGGTGCGGACAACACTGCCTTCGGGAGCGCCGATCAGCTCGTCGTGCGGGAAGGAACCCTTGTGGGTGTGGAAGTTCTTTCCCTCTTCGAGCGTGAACGTGTAGTGGCGTCCCTTGGGGTCGGTGAGCTGGACCTGGTCCCCGACCTTGAAGGGCCCGCGACGGCGGGCGGCACCGGTCGGTTCGGACATGTGACCAGCCTACCGGCGATTGGGAGGGCCGCCGACCACCGCTTGGGGTGAGCGGGGTCGGGCGAAGGGGGCTCAGGAGGGCCTGGCCATGGCCTTCACGAAGGCTCGCTCCACGTCCGCCGCGGAGAGGACTCCGTAGATCTCGCCCGAGTCCTCCACGACGAGGTACTCGGTGGCGGGGGCCGCGCGGAGGGCGTCGAGGAGGGCTTCGCCCGCGAGTTCCGCGGAGACTCGCATGCCGTCGGTGAGGTCCTGGGCGAGGCCGCCGACGGCGACCCAGGGGCGGCGGTGTTCGGGGACGCCGACGATGGCGGCCTCGCGGACGAGGGAGAGGGGTTCGCCGTCGGGGTCGACGACGACGAGGGCGCGGGCGCCGGCTTCGTTGGCGCGGCGGAGGGCCTCGGAGAGAGGGGTGTCGGTCTCGACGGGGACCGCGCGCCGGGTGAGGGCGCGGGCCTGGAGTTCGGGCAGGTGTTCGCGCAGGCGGGCCATGCGGAGGCTGTTGCCGGCGCCGGTCCAGATGATCGCGGCGAGGATCGCGGCCAGCAGGGCGTCGAGGACGGTGTCCATGCCGACGCTGTCCTCGGCGGCGGAGCCGAGCAGGCCGGACTGGGTGAGCAGGGGCAGTCCGATGAGGACGGAGACGGCGAGGGCGCGGCCGACCCAGGCGGCGGCGATCGTGCCGGTCATCGGCCTGCCGGTGATCTTCCAGACGACGGCGCGGAGCATGCGGCCGCCGTCGAGTGGCAGTCCGGGGAGCAGGTTGAACGCGGCCACGATCAGGTTGGAGATCATCAGTCCGGCGAGGAGGACGCCGGGCACGGTGCCGGGCTCGACGGCCAGCAGGGCGACGTAGAAGACGCCCGCGAGGATCAGGGAGAGCAGAGGGCCCACGAACGCCAGGACGAACTCGCGGCCCGGGGTCTCGGATTCCTTCTCGATCTCCGAGACGCCGCCGAAGAACTGGAGCTGGATGCGGCGCACCGGCAGTTTGTAGCGCAGGGCGGCGATGGTGTGGGCGAGTTCGTGGACGAGTACGGAGGCGTAGAAGGCGACCGCGAAGAACAGGGCGACGAGGTAGCGGAGGGCGCCGAGTTCGGGCAGGACGCGGTCGAGCTGGCCGCCGAAGACCCAGGTGATCAGGGCGGCGACGAGGAACCAGCTGGGCGCGACGTACACGGGTACGCCGAAGGGGCGGCCCATGAGGATGCCGCCGCCGGGCTCCTTGGGGCGCCGGGGCGGTTTGGGAGCGGCGTGCGAGTGTGCGTGGGTGCGCGCGGGTCCCACTGTGTGCTCTGACCCGTCCGCCGGAGCCTTGTCCATGTCGGGTGGGGTCGCCGGGGTCCCTGAGTCCGCCGAGGGCTTGGTCACCGGGTTCGCCCACGGTTCGTTGCCGGTGTCAGCCGCTTGCTGGTTCGGCGCCTCGGGCGACGGTTTGCGCAGGGGGGCCGAGGGCGGTCGGTCCGCCGGGCCGGCCGGCGGCTTGTCGGCCGAGTCCGTCGGGGGTTGATCCGTGGGGCCGGCCGACGGCTGGTCCGCCGGACGCGTCGGCGGCTCGGGCGCCGGGCGCTCGGACGGTCGGGCTGCCGTGTCCGCCGGTGGCTGGTCCGCCGGGTCGGCGGGCGGCTGGTTCGGCGGGTTCGACGGGGGTTGATCCGTGGGGCCGGCCGACGGCTGGTCCGCCGGACGCGTCGGCGGCTCGGGCGCCGGGCGCTCGGACGGCCGGGTCGCCGTGTCCGCCGGTGGCTGGTCCGCCGGGTCGGCGGGCGGCTGGTTCGGCGGGTTCGACGGGGGTTCGTGCGTCGGGGTGGCGGGCGACTTGTGTACGGGGGGTTCCGATGGCTTCGCGGATTCGGGGTCGCCGGGGGTTCCGGCGGCGGAGGGGTCCTCGGCGGAGCCGTGCCGCTCGGTGGCGTCGTGTTCCCCCACGGCACCCCGGCCCTCTACCGCTCCCGGCTTCCCGGCGGGGCTCGGCTCCTCGTCGGCACTCGGTGCCTTGCCCGTGCCCTTGCCCGCGTCGGTGTCCTGCTGCTCCGCATCGTCGGAGTGCTGGGATCCGCCCGGTGCTTCGGAGGCGTCGGTCTCCTGGGGGGCGTCGGCCGTGCGGGGGCTGTCGGGCGTTCGGTGGGCGTCGGGCGTTCGGGGAGTCCCGGAGGTGGTGGCGGCCTCGCCGGGGGTGCGGTGGGTGGGGGCGCCGTTCTCCGCCGGTGTCTCGGTCGTGTCGCGGTGTGCGCGCTCGGGCGCCGCGTCGCTGTCGGACCGCGGCTGCCCGCTCCCGCCGCTCGTCTCCACGATGTCCCCTCGTTCGAAGCGTCTTCCGCGCCCGGTGGCCGGGCGGAAGGGTCTGCGGTCGATGCTATGCGGTCGCCGGGGCGCCTTCCGCCCCGGCACCCCCTCTCTTTCCCCGCGTCGCACGAGGCACACGGGTTTCGACGGCCGTGGTGTCGGGCGGTGCTCGCGCGGGCCCGTGGCTGTCACTGTCAGTGGTGGGCCGTATGGTCTGTGGTCATGGAAACCAGCACCGACGGCGCCGCCGCCGTGCCCGCGGGCGGCGAGGATGGTCGTCCTGCCGTGCGGGCCGCCGCGCCGCCTGCCTCGCTGTCGCCGTCGCGGGCGAGTGACTTCATGCAGTGCCCTCTGCTGTACCGGTTCCGGGTGATCGACCGGCTGCCGGAGAAGCCGAGCGAGGCGGCGACGCGCGGCACGCTGGTGCACGCGGTGCTGGAGAGACTCTTCGACGCGCCGGCGGCCGAGCGGACGGCGCCGCGGGCCAGGTCGCTGGTGCCCGGGCAGTGGGACCGGCTGCGGGAGAGCAGGCCGGAGGTCGTGGAGCTGTTCGCGGACGACGCGGAGGGTGAGCGGCTGGCGCGCTGGCTGGCGGAGGCCGAGCAGCTGGTGGAGCGCTGGTTCACGCTGGAGGATCCGACGCGTCTGGAGCCCGCCGAGCGGGAGTTGTTCGTGGAGACGGAGCTGGAGTCGGGGCTCAGGCTGCGCGGGATCATCGACCGGGTGGATGTGGCGCCCACCGGCGAGGTGCGGATCGTCGACTACAAGACGGGCAAGGCGCCGCGACCCGAGTACGCCGAGGGCGCGCTGTTCCAGATGAAGTTCTACGCCCTGGTGGTGTGGCGGCTGAAGCAGGTGGTGCCGCGCCGCCTCCAGCTGGTCTATCTCGGCAGTGGTGATGTGCTGACGTACGACCCCGTGATCGCGGATCTGGAGCGGGTGGAGCGCAAGCTGCTGGCGCTGTGGGAGGCGATCCGGCTGGCCACGGAGAGCGGGGACTGGCGGCCCCGGCCGACCAAGCTGTGCGGCTGGTGCGACCACCAGTCGGTATGCCCGGAGTTCGGTGGTACTCCCCCGCCGTACCCGCTGCAGGTGAGGTCACCCGAGTCGGTCGGCGAGGGGCAGGGCAGAATGGGCCCGGCCTAGCCGAAGGAGATTTTCGTGGCCATCCGCGTCCTACTGGTCGACGACCAGCCGCTGCTGCGTACCGGGTTCCGGATGATTCTGGAGGCGGAGCAGGACCTCGCGGTCGTCGGGGAGGCCGGAGACGGCCTGCAGGCGCTCGACCAGGTGCGGGCGCTGCAGCCCGATGTGGTTCTGATGGACATCCGGATGCCGCGGATGGACGGCGTGGAGGCGACCCGGCAGATCACCGGGCCGGGGCGGGACGGTCCGGCGAAGGTGCTGGTGCTGACCACGTTCGACCTGGACGAGTATGTGGTGGAGGCGCTGCGGGCGGGTGCCAGCGGGTTCCTGCTCAAGGACGCGCCGGCCATTGAGCTGGTGCAGGCGATCCGGGTGGTCGCGGGCGGGGAGGCGATGCTCGCGCCGAGCATCACGCGTCGGCTGCTCGACAAGTACGCGGTGCATCTGCCGTCGGGCGACGAGCCGGTGCCGGACGCGCTGCACACGCTGACCGACCGTGAGGTCGAGGTGCTGAAGCTGGTGGCCCGGGGTCTGTCGAACGCGGAGATCGCCGCCGATCTGTTCGTCAGCGAGACCACGGTCAAGACGCATGTGGGTCATGTGCTGACCAAGCTGGGGCTGCGTGACCGGGTGCAGGCGGCGGTGTACGCGTACGAGAGCGGGCTGGTGCGCCCCGGCGCGCAGTAGGCAGGCCGCACTCCGTACTACGCGCCGAGGGCGCCCTCTTGCGGTGAAGAGGGCGCCCTCGGTCGTGCGTGGCTGTCGGCGTCGGCCGTTGCTCGCGTCAGCCCTTGCTGATCTCCCAGAAGCGGAAGACGGTCGAGGCGTCCAGGCAGTACTCCAGGCCGTAGACGTCGTCGCGGACGACGGCGTACTGCTTGGCCTGCCAGATGGGGATGAGGGGGATGTCGGTGGCGACGATGTTCTGCAGTTCGGCGTACTCCTTCTCCGTGGAGGAGCGCTCGCTCTCGGCGGCGGTCTTCGTGAGGAGTTCACCGGTGATGGTGTTGTTGGTGTAGTTGTTGTCCAGCACGTTGCCCTTGCCGAAGAAGGGGCCGGTGAAGTTGTCGGGGTCCGGGTAGTCGGGGACCCAGCCCTTCACGTACACGCCGTACTTGCCGGCGGCGATGTCCTTCTCGTACTGGTCGAAGGCGACGGATTCGACGGTCGCGTCGAACAGGCCGCTGTCGTTGAGCTGTTTGGCGATGGCCTCCAACTCCTGGTCGGTGGAGGGGCCGTAGCGCGACGGGGTGGACCAGAGGGTCAGTTCGACCTTGTCGTCGATACCGTCGGCGCGCAGCGCGGCCTCGGCCTTGTCCTGGGAGGGACGGGCGCCGAAGGTGTCGAAGAACGCCGTGTTGTGGCCGGTGATGCCGGCCGGGATGATCGAGTACAGCGGTGTGGCGGTGCCCTGGTAGACCTCGTCGACGAGGGCCTCGCGGTCGAGGAGGTAGGCGATGGCCTGGCGCACGCCGAGCTTGCCGGTGACCGGGTCGTCCATGTTGAAGACGAGGTGCTGGACCTCGGCGCCGGTGCCGTCGACGATCTCGACGCCGCTGGCGGTGGAGGTGTCGGTCTCGATGTCGGAGATGTCGGAGGCGCTGAGTCCGCGGTAGGTGACGTCGAGGTCGCCCTCCAGCAGGGACTTCTTCAGGGCGTCCTGGTCGCCGTGGAAGAACTTGAGGGTGACGCCGCTGTTCTCGACGTCGGCGGTGCCCTTGTAGTTCTCGTTGACGGTGAAGACGGCCTCGTCCTTGCCGAAGGACTCCAGCTTGTACGGGCCGGAGCCGACCGCCTCGCCGTCCTCGCGGAGTCCGTCGGCGTCGTAGGAGCTCTCGTCGACGATCGAGCCGGCGCCGGAGGCGATCTTGCTGGGGAAGGTCGCGTCGGCGTACTTGAGGTCGAAGCGGACGGTCTTGTCGTCCGGGGTCTCGACCTTGTCGAGCATGGGGAACATGATCGCGGGGCCGGCGTCGTCGTTGATCTTCAGCATGCGGTCGAAGGAGAACTTGACGTCCTTCGCGGTGAGCGCCTCACCGTTGCTGAACTTCAGGCCGTCCTTGAGGGTGCACTCGTAGACCTTGGCGCCGCTGTCCGCGAAGGAGCACTCCTCGGCGAGGTCCGGTTCGGGCTCGGTGGCGCCGTTGGGGAAGCTCAGCAGCGACTGGAAGACGTTGTTGAAGAGGAGCCAGGATCCGGGGTCGTAGCCGGAGGCGGGGTCGGTGGCCAGGACGTCGTCGGACATCCCCATCACGACGTTGGAGCCGGAGTCCCCGGCTCCCCCCGAATCGGAGCCGCAACCGGTCAGCAGGCCGGCGGCAAGCCCTGTCGCCATGGTCAGGACGGGCCACTGGGTGCGTATGTTCACGTATGGATGCCTTGTGTCGTCGGGTGCATTGCGGGCGCTCCGGGCTCCCCCGAGGCCGACCGGCCTCTGTCCGGAGGGGTGGTGAGGTCCGGTCAGTTGTCTCTGCCGCGGCCCAGCTCCCAGAGCTGGAGCGTCGAGGCGGCGTTGAGGGCGTACTCGGTGCCGGTGACGTCGTCGCGGGCGGCGACGTACTGGTTGCCCTGCCACAGCGGCAGGATCGGCACGTCGTCGGCGACGATGTCCTGGATGCCGGTGAGGCTCTCCGAGGCGGTGAGGCGGTCGGCCGCGCGGCGGGACTCGGGGATCAGCTTGCTGCGGATCTCGCGGTTCGCGTACGGCGAGCCGAGGAAGTTGTCCTTGTCGAGGAAGGGCGCGAGGTAGTTGTCGGCGTCGGGGAAGTCCGGGAACCAGCCCATGCCGTAGACCGCGTACTCGCCCTCCTGCTCGGCGGGGCGGAACGTGGACCAGGGGGCGCCCTTGATGGTCACGTCGAACAGCCCGCTGTCGTCGAGCTGCTTCTTCAGCAACTCGAACTCCTTCTTCGTGGCCGCGCCGTAGTGGTCGGTCGTGTAGTGGAGGGTCAGCTTCACCGGGGTGGTGATGCCCGCGGCCTCCAGGGTCGACTTCGCCTTGCCGACGTCAGGGTCGCCGTACTCGTTGAAGAAGGAGTTGGAGTGGCCGGTGATGCCGGCAGGGACCAGTGAGAAGAGGGGTTCGGCCTGGGAGCCGTACACCTTGGAGACGAGTTCGCCCCGGTCGATGACCTCGGCCATGGCACGGCGGACGGCCGTGCTCCCGACCGGCGAGGCGTCGGTGTTGAAGGCGAGGTAGCGGATCTCCAGGCCGGCGGACTCGATCACGTCGATGTCGCTGTCGGCGGACTCGGAGAGCTTGGTGATCTGCTCCGGCGTCATGGTGCGGGTCATCAGGTCGATGTCGCCGTCCTCGAGGGCGGTGCCCATGGCGTCGGCGCTCGCGAAGGAGCGCAGTTCGACCTTGTCGTTCTTCGGGTCCAACTGCCCCTTGTAGTTGGGGTTCTTGGTGAAGACGGCCCGGACCAGCTCGTTGTTCTCGACCTCGGCGTCCAGGGTGTACGGGCCGGAGCCGTCGACCTCGAAGCCGTCGCGCAGCTCGCCCTTGTCGTAGTCGGCGGGGTTGACGATGCCGGCGACGGGGGTGGACAGCTTGTACGGGAGGGTCGCGTCGGGGCTGTTGAGGTGGAAGATCACCTCGTTGTCGCCCTTGGTCTCGACGAGGTCGATGGTGGACAGCAGGGCGAAGACACCGCTGTCGGCCTTGAGGGAGCGGGCACGGTCGATGGAGAACTTCACGTCCTCGGCGGTGACCGGATCGCCGCCTGCGAACTTCAGGCCACTGCGCAGTGTGCAGGCGTAGCGCTCGTTGCCGGTGTCGGTGAAGGAGCAGCTGGAGGCGGCCTCGGGTTCCGGTTCGCCGTCGCCGCGCGGCTGGACCAGGAGGGTCTGGACGGTCTGGCGGAGGATGTTCCAGGTACCTACGTCGTAGGCGTAGGCCGGGTCGACGGGGGCCGGGGCCTCCTTCGAGGCGGTGAACCGGTCGGTGGTGCCGACGACGATCGCGTCACCGCTGCCGCCCGCGCTGTCGGTGGCACCGCAGGCGGCGAGTACCGGGGTGAGCAGACCGATCACGGCCGGCAGCACCAAGGTCTTGCGGTTCATGCGCGGGTTTCTCCAGAGCTGTGTTCCGGGACGGGTGCCAGCGGGGTGGTGCGAGCGCGTCCCGGGAAGTGCGGCGATGTTCTCGCGACGAGATTAGCCCGCACCGCCATAGGGGCTCGTACACACCGGAGTTGAGTTCCCATCACGCTGCGGAACCGGGTGTGGACACAAACGGTGTAGCACGCACGGAATGTTTGGGTGCACCCTTCTCCAATCGGGACACAAGGGCGTACCGAACGCCCCCGAATACGCGGATTGGACGCACCGAAGGGCCTCCCCGGAGGCCCTTCGGAGTGGTTAACGTCACAGATGAAAAGGGGTTCCCGGGAGCGGGAATTCAGTCATCGCGACGCGACCGAATTCCCCGTCCCGATCCCCGCCCGTCAACCGGTGCGCGATCTTGGAATTCCTTGCGCTTTCAATTGCTTGTCGACGCCATCAGGCCACGCAGGAATGGCAGGTCGACCTCTTCCAGCGAGGTCACGACGGTGCGCCGGGTGGCGGGGGCGATGGGCGCCACGGACGGGACGGCGACCACATGGCAGCCGGCGGCCTCGGCGGCGGCGACACCGGTCGCGGTGTCCTCGATGACCGCGCACCGGATCGGATCCGCGCCGAGGCCGGAGGCCGCGAGGAGGTAGGGGTCGGGGAACGGCTTGGTCCGCTCGACCTCGTCGCCCGCGACGGTCAGCGCGAAGTGCCGGCGGCCGAGGGAGCTCAGCACCCGCTCGATGATGCGGCGGTGGGAGGCGGAGACCAGGGCGGTGGGGATGCTGTGCGCGGCGAGCTCGGCGAGGAGTCTGGAGGCGCCGGGCATCAGCGGCAGTGTCCGCCCGATACGGGCCTCGAAGCCGTCGTTCAGCAGCACGGTCAGCTCGGGGAGAGTGATGTCGGCGCCGGTGGCCTCGATCAGGAAGCCCGCGCTGCGGCTCATGGGGCCCCCGACCACGACATGGCGCCAGGAGTCGTCGAGGGCGTGTCCGAGGCCGGCGAAGACCTCGACCTCCACGTCCCACCAGAAGCCCTCGGTGTCCACCAGGGTGCCGTCCATGTCGAGGAGCACGGCCTGCAGGGCGGAGCCTTCGGCCGTACGGGTTCCTAGCGCGGGGATCGTCGTGGTCATCCGGCGCACCTCCTTGTGGGACGAGCAGGCCGGTTCCCTGGTGGGGAACCGGCCTGCGGTGGACCGACCAGTGTACGACTTCGCGCGGGGAAGCGCCTCGCGGCCGAGTCGTGCCGCATCCCGTAAGGGGCAAGGGGCACGGCGTGACCAGCCGAAACGGCCCCGTTGACGCAAGCGGGCTCCCCGCACGGAGCGCTACCGCGCGTTGAAGTACTTCGCCTCGGGGTGGTGGATCACGATCGCGTCCGTGGACTGCTCGGGATGGAGCTGGAACTCCTCCGAGAGCTGTACGCCGATCCGCTCGGGCTCCAGGAGTTCAGCGATCTTGGCGCGGTCCTCCAGGTCGGGACAGGCGCCGTAGCCGAGGGAGAAGCGGGCACCCCGGTACTTGAGGTCGAACATGTCTTCGATCGCGGCCGGGTCCTCTCCGGCGAAGCCCAGCTCCGAGCGCACCCGGGCGTGCCAGTACTCGGCGAGTGCCTCGGCCAGCTGCACGGACAGCCCGTGCAGTTCGAGGTAGTCGCGGTAGGCGTTGGCCTCGAAGAGCTTGGCGGTCTCCTCGCCGATGCGGGAGCCGACGGTGACGACCTGGAGGCCGACGACGTCCATCTCGCCGGACTCCTCCGGGCGGAAGAAGTCGGCCAGGCACAGCCGGCGGCCGCGGCGCTGGCGGGGGAAGGTGAACCGGGTCCGCTCGTTGCCGTCGTCGTCCAGGATGATCAGGTCGTCGTCCTTGGACACGCAGGGGAAGTATCCGTAGACGACGGCCGCCTCGAGCAGGTTGTCGGTCTGCAGCTTGTCCAGCAGGCCGCGCAGCCGGGGCCGGCCCTCGGTCTCGACGAGTTCCTCGTACGTCGGTCCTTCGCCGGTGCGGGCCTGCTTGAGTCCCCACTGCCCCTTGAAGAGGGCACCCTCGTCGAGCCAGGCCGCGTACTCCTTGAGCTGGATGCCCTTGACGACGCGGGTGCCCCGGAACGGGGGTGTGGGGACGGGATTGTCGGTGGCCACGTCGGAGCGGACGTGCCCCTCCTCCGGGCGCTCCTCGACCGCGGTGGCCGTGGCCGTCGCCCGTACCCGGCGCTGCCTGAGCTCGGGCAGCTTCGCGCCCGGCACGCCCCGTTTGACGCCGATCAGGGCGTCCATCAGCCGCAGCCCCTCGAACGCGTCCCGGGCGTAGCGGACCTCGCCCTCGTAGATCTCGTGCAGGTCCTGCTCGACATAGGCGCGGGTCAGGGCGGCCCCGCCGAGGATGACCGGGTAGTCGGCGGCCAGCTTGCGCTGGTTGAGCTCCTGAAGGTTCTCCTTCATGATCACCGTGGACTTGACCAGCAGCCCGGACATCCCGATCACATCGGCCCGATGCTCCTTGGCGGCGTCCAGGATCGCCGAGACCGGCTGCTTGATACCGAGATTGACCACCGTGTAGCCGTTGTTGGACAGAATGATGTCCACGAGGTTCTTGCCGATGTCATGGACGTCACCGCGCACCGTGGCCAGCACGATGGTGCCCTTGCCCTCGTCGTCGGTCTTCTCCATGTGCGGCTCCAGATGCGCCACCGCACTCTTCATGACCTCGGCGGACTGCAGCACGAACGGCAGCTGCATCTGGCCGGAGCCGAACAGCTCACCGACCACCTTCATCCCGTCCAGCAGCGTGTCGTTGACGATGTCCAGCGCCGGCCGCTCCCGCAGGGCCGCGTCCAGGTCGGCCTCCAGGCCGTTCTTCTCACCGTCGATGATGCGGCGCTTGAGACGCTCCTCCAGCGGCAGCGCCGCCAGCTCCTCGGCCTTGCCCGCCTTCAGCGACCTGGCGGTGGCGCCCTCGAACAGCGCCATCAGCTTCTGCAGCGGGTCATACCCCTCGGCCCGCCGGTCATGGATGAGGTCCAGAGCGGTGGTGACCTCCTCCTCGCTGAAGCGGGCGATCGGCAGGATCTTCGAGGCGTGCACGATCGCCGAGTCCAGGCCCGCCTTCACACACTCGTCCAGGAAGACGGAGTTCAGCAGGATCCGGGCGGCCGGGTTCAGACCGAAGGAGATGTTCGACAGCCCCAGCGTGGTCTGCACCTGCGGATGGCGGCGCTTGAGCTCACGGATCGCCTCGATGGTGGCGATACCGTCCCCGCGGGACTCCTCCTGACCGGTACAGATCGTGAAGGTCAGGGTGTCGATGAGGATGTCCGACTCGTGGATACCCCAGTTCCCGGTCAGATCCGCGATCAGCCGTTCGGCGATCTCGACCTTCTTCTGCGGGGTACGGGCCTGCCCCTCCTCGTCGATGGTCAGCGCGATCAGCGCCGCCCCGTGCTCCTGGGCGAGGCGGGTCACCCTGGCGAAGCGGGACTCGGGGCCGTCGCCGTCCTCGTAGTTGACGGAGTTGATGACGGCCCGCCCGCCGAGCTTCTCCAGCCCGGCCCGGATGACGGGCACTTCGGTGGAGTCCAGGACGATGGGCAGGGTCGAGGCGGTGGCGAACCGGCCGGCCAGCTCGGCCATGTCGGCGACGCCGTCGCGGCCCACGTAGTCGACGCAGAGGTCGAGCATGTGGGCGCCCTCACGGATCTGGTCGCGGGCCATCTCCACACAGTCGTCCCAGCGGGCCTCCAGCATCGCCTCACGGAACTTCTTCGAGCCGTTGGCGTTCGTGCGCTCGCCGATGGCCATGTACGCGGTGTCCTGGCGGAAGGGCACGCTCTGGTAGAGGGAGGCGGCGCCGGGCTCGGGGCGCGGTTCGCGGGCGGTGGGGGTGAGGTCCCGGACCCGCTCGACGACCTGGCGCAGGTGCTCGGGGGTGGTGCCGCAGCAGCCGCCTACCAGGGACAGGCCGTACTCGCGGACGAAGTTCTCCTGCGCGTCCGCCAGCTCCGGAGCGGTCAGCGGGTAGTGGGCGCCGTCCTTGGTCAGGACCGGAAGCCCGGCGTTGGGCATGCAGGACAGCTGGATGCGGGAGTGGCGGGCCAGATGGCGCAGGTGCTCGCTCATCTCCGCCGGGCCGGTCGCGCAGTTCAGGCCGATCATGTCGATGCCCAGCGGCTCCAGCGCCGTCAGCGCGGCGCCGATCTCCGAGCCCAGCAGCATGGTGCCGGTCGTCTCGACCGTCACCGAGACGATCAGGGGGACGTCGTATCCGGCCGTCTCCATCGCGCGGCGTGCGGCGATGACGGAGGCCTTCGTCTGGAGCAGGTCCTGGGTGGTCTCCACCAGGAGGGCGTCGGCGCCGCCGGCCAGCAGACCCTCGGCGTTCTGCTGGTACGCGTCACGGATGGCGGTGAAGGTGGTGTGGCCGAGGGTGGGCAGTTTGGTGCCCGGGCCGATGGAGCCCAGCACCCACCGCTGCCGGCCGTCGCGCGCGGCGAACTCGTCCGCCGTCTCCCGGGCGATGCGGGCGCCGGCCTCGGACAGCTCGGCGGTGCGTTCGGGGATGTCGTACTCACCCAGTGCGGTGAGGTTCGCGCCGAAGGTGTTGGTCTCCACGCAGTCCACACCCGCCTCGAAGTACGCGGCGTGCACCGAGCGCACGATGTCGGGGCGGGTGGCGTTGAGGACCTCGTTGCAGCCCTCCAGCTGCTGGAAGTCCTCCATGGTCGGGTCCTGCGCCTGCAGCATCGTGCCCATCGCGCCGTCGGCGACCACCACACGGGTGGCCAGCGCCTCCCGAAGCGCGTCGGATCGGGCCCGGCCGGTGGCGGCGGACGAGGAGGACGGGTTCGGCAACGAGGCCATGGAGCTGCTCCCTGGAGTGCGACGGCTGTCGGCTTTGCGGCTTCCCGTGGAAGGCGCACGCCGCAAGGGTAGCCCGGAGCGGCGCGGATGGTCAGAGGCGTCCACGGGACGGACGGGCGTGGCGTACCCGCCCGGGTGCGGTTTACTCCGACGACGAAACGAACGCCGGACACCGCTCCGCCACCGCACGGACACCTCACGATCACATGATCACCCAACGGGCACCGGACGGGCACGGGAACCTCACCGCACGGCGGGCGTGGCCGAAAAGCTGGTGACGGCCATTAGCGGGAGGTCGGCAACGACCGGTAGTGTTCGACATTGCCGAACGATGGAAGTTCAGTCGCGAACGGCGGCCGAAGGGGACGGAGGCAGGACGGGGATGGCACGGAACATCCAGTCGCTCGAACGGGCGGCCGCGATGCTGCGCCTGCTCGCGGGCGGCGAGCGGCGGCTCGGCCTGTCGGACATCGCCTCGTCGCTGGGACTCGCCAAGGGCACCGCCCACGGCATACTGCGCACGCTCCAGCACGAGGGGTTCGTCGAACAGGACGACGCCTCCGGGCGGTACCAGCTGGGGGCCGAGCTGCTGCGGCTCGGGACCACCTATCTCGACGTCCACGAGCTTCGGGCGCGTGCGCTGGTCTGGACGGACGACCTGGCCCGCTCCAGCGGCGAGAGCGTCCATCTGGGGGTGCTGCACCAGCGGGGCGTGCTGATCGTGCACCACGTCTTCCGGCCCGACGACAGCCGACAGGTCCTGGAGATAGGGGCCATGCAGCCGCTGCACTCCACGGCCCTGGGCAAGGTCCTCTCGGCCTACGACCCGGTCGCGCACAGCGAGGTCCTGGAGAGCGAGCGCAAGGCGTTCACCGAGCGGACCGTCTCCGAGTCGGCCGACTTCGAGGCCGTCCTGGACATCACCCGCGCGCGCGGGTACGCGGCCGACGTCGAGGAGACCTGGGAGGGCGTGGCATCCATCGCCGCCCCCATCCACGACCGGCGCCGTATGCCCGTCGGCGCGGTCGGCATCACCGGCGCCGTGGAGCGGCTGTGCCGCGAGGGCGAGCTGCGCCCCGAGCTGATCGCGGCCGTACGGGACTGCGCCCGCGCGGTGTCGCGGGATCTGGGCGCCGGGCGGTTCTGACGGCCGTCCGGCCGCACCTCACCTGACCGGCGAAGGCCGGGACACCCCTGCGGTGTCCCGGCCTTCGCCGTGCCGGGGTGCCCACGCGCGCGTACGCCTGTCGCGTCGGCGTGGGCACCCATAGCAGCCATCTCAAGATCGATAAGCCACTTCGATCAATAACGATCGTGTTTTCGACAACAGGACCCTTGACTAGGCACTCACGCCACAGCAAGACTCCCGTCCATCGGTCGGCATTGTCGAACACCTACCGGCAATACGCGCTAGAGTGTCACGACGCCAAGGGCCGACATCGCTCTCAGCCAACGAGAGCACGAACCACCGGTGGGACCCGGGGTTCGGCTTCCCCTGGACGAAGGACAAAGGAGTCGCGGGTGTCCAGCTCCGACATCTTCATCGGCGAGACCATCGGTACCGCCATACTCATCCTGCTCGGCGGCGGCGTCTGCGCGGCCGTCACGCTCAAGGCCTCCAAGGCCCGTAACGCCGGTTGGCTCGCCATCACCTTCGGGTGGGGTTTTGCCGTTCTCACGGCCGTCTACACCTCCGCGCCGCTCTCCGGCGCCCACCTGAACCCGGCCGTGACCCTCGCCCTCGCGCTGAAGAAGAAGGGCATCGGCTGGGACCAGGTCCCGGTCTACTGGAGCGGGCAGATGCTCGGCGCCATGATCGGCGCCGCCCTGGTCTGGGTCGCCTACTACGGCCAGTTCCGCGCCCACCTCACCGACCGGGAGATCGTCGGCGAGCCGGCGGAGGCCGCCAGGACCAAGTCCGTCGAGGCCCGGGAGACCGGCGCCGGCCCCGTGCTCGGCATCTTCTCCACCGGCCCCGAGATCCGTAACGCGGTACAGAACACCGCCACCGAGGTCATCGGCACCATCGTGCTCGTCCTGGCGGTCCTCACGCAGGGCCTGAACGGCGAGGGCAAGGGACTCGGCACCCTCGGCGCCCTGATCACCGCACTCGTGGTGGTCTCCATCGGTCTGTCCCTCGGTGGCCCGACCGGTTACGCGATCAACCCGGCCCGTGACCTCGGTCCGCGTATCGTCCACGCCCTTCTGCCCCTGCCCAACAAGGGCGGCTCCGACTGGAGCTACGCCTGGGTCCCGGTGGTCGGTCCCCTGATCGGCGCAGCCATCGCTGCAGGCATCTACAACGTCGCCTTCGCTTAAGAGCACCGAGCCGCCGATCCCGGAAACCCCGTGATCCCGCGAAACGCTCAGCACGCGCCGTACGTACATCCCTTTGACCAGTGAACTTTCAGGAGCACACCGTGACCGACGCCCACACCGCCGGCCCTTTCATCGCCGCCATCGACCAGGGCACCACCTCCAGCCGCTGCATCGTCTTCGACCGCGACGGACGTATCGTCTCCGTCGACCAGAAGGAGCACGAGCAGATCTTCCCGAAGCCGGGCTGGGTCGAGCACAACGCCACCGAGATCTGGACGAACGTCCAGGAGGTCGTCGCCGGGGCCATCGAGAAGGCCGGCATCACCCGCGACGACATCAAGGCCATCGGCATCACCAACCAGCGCGAGACCACGCTGCTCTGGGACAAGAACACCGGTGAGCCCGTCCACAACGCCATCGTCTGGCAGGACACCCGTACCGACGCCCTCTGCCGCGAGCTCGGCCGCAACGTCGGCCAGGACCGCTTCCGCCGCGAGACCGGCCTGCCGCTGGCCTCGTACTTCGCCGGCCCGAAGGCCCGCTGGCTGCTCGACAACGTCGAGGGCCTGCGCGAGCGCGCCGAAGCCGGCGACATCCTCTTCGGCACCATGGACAGCTGGGTCATCTGGAACCTGACGGGCGGTGTCGACGGCGGCCACCACGTCACCGACGTCACCAACGCCTCCCGCACCATGCTGATGAACCTGCACACGCTGGAGTGGGACGAGAAGATCGCCGAGTCCATCGGCGTTCCGCTGTCGATGCTCCCGGAGATCCGCTCCTCCGCCGAGGTGTACGGCGAGGTCACCGGCGGCAGGCTCGGCGACCTGCTCGGCGGCATCCCGGTCGCCTCCGCGCTCGGCGACCAGCAGGCGGCCCTGTTCGGCCAGACGTGTTTCGCCGAGGGCGAGGCCAAGTCCACGTACGGCACCGGCACGTTCATGCTGCTGAACACCGGCGAGAAGATCATCAACTCCTACAGCGGCCTGCTGACCACGGTCGGCTACCGGATCGGCGACCAGAAGCCGGTCTACGCGCTGGAGGGCTCGATCGCCGTCACCGGTTCGCTGGTGCAGTGGATGCGCGACCAGATGGGGCTCATCTCCACCGCCGCCGAGATCGAGACGCTCGCGCTCTCGGTCGAGGACAACGGCGGCGCGTACTTCGTGCCGGCCTTCTCCGGTCTGTTCGCCCCGTACTGGCGCTCCGACGCCCGCGGTGTGATCGCCGGTCTCACCCGGTACGTCACCAAGGCGCACCTCGCGCGCGCCGTCCTGGAGGCCACCGCCTGGCAGACCCGTGAGATCACGGACGCCATGACCAAGGACTCGGGCGTCGAGCTCGCGGCCCTCAAGGTCGACGGCGGCATGACCTCCAACAACCTGCTGATGCAGACCCTCTCGGACTTCCTCGACGCCCCCGTGGTGCGCCCGATGGTCGCCGAGACCACCTGCCTCGGCGCCGCCTACGCCGCCGGTCTCGCCGTCGGCTTCTGGACCAACACCGACGACCTGCGCGCCAACTGGCGGCGGGCCGCCGAGTGGACCCCCCGCATGGACGCGGAGACCCGTGACCGTGAGTACAAGAGCTGGCTCAAGGCCGTCGAGCGGACCATGGGCTGGCTCGAGGACGAGAGCTGAGAAGGAGCCCGCGAAGGCTCCGGCACCGGCTCTGATGAGGAGTAAGAACCACACATGACCAGTCAGACCACCCTGCAGACCCTGCCTGCCCTGGGGACGCGCCCGGCGTCCGGCTCGAACCCGAGCCGTGCCGAGACCCGGGAGCAGCTCGCCAAGGCGTCGTACGACCTCCTCGTGATCGGCGGCGGCATCCTGGGTATCTCCACCGCCTGGCACGCCGCGCAGTCCGGGCTCAGGGTGGCCCTGGTCGACGCCGGCGACTTCGCCGGCGCCACCTCCTCCGCCTCCTCCAAGCTGCTCCACGGCGGTCTGCGCTACCTGCAGACCGGCGCGGTGAAGCTGGTGGCGGAGAACCACTTCGAGCGCCGTGCGGTCTCCCGCCAGGTGGCCCCCCACCTGGCGAATCCGCTCACGTTCTACCTCCCCGTGTACAAGGGCGGGCCGCACGGCGCGGCGAAGCTCGGGGCGGGCGTCTTCGCCTACTCCGCGCTGTCGGCGTTCGGTGACGGCGTGGGCCACCTGCTCTCCCCCGCCAAGGCGGCGCAGGACGTCCCCGAGCTGCGCACCGACAACCTCAAGGCCGTGGCCGTGTACGGCGACGACCAGATGAACGACTCCCGGATGGCGCTGATGACGGTCCGCGCGGCCGTCGAGTCCGGCGCGGTGGTGCTGAACCACGCCGAGGTCACCGGGCTGCGCTTCACCAGGGGCCGGGTGACCGGTGCCGAGCTGCGCGACCGTCTCTCCGGCGACGAGTTCGGGGTGAGCGCCCGGCTGGTGCTGAACGCGACCGGGCCGTGGGTGGACCACCTGCGCAAGCTGGAGGACCCGAACGCGGCCCCGTCCATCCGGCTGTCCAAGGGCGCGCACCTGGTGCTGAAGCGGACGGCTCCGTGGAAGGCCGCGCTCGCCACCCCCATAGACAAGTACCGCATCACCTTCGCCCTCCCCTGGGAGGACATGCTGCTGCTGGGCACCACCGACGAGGTGTACGAGGGCGACCCGGCGGACGTCGCGGTCAACGACAAGGACATAGCCCAGATCCTGGACGAGGCCGCGTTCTCCATCCGGGACCAGCAGCTCGACCGTGACCTGATCACGTACGCCTTCGCCGGTCTGCGCGTGCTGCCCGGCGGGCCCGGCGACACCGCCAAGGCCAAGCGGGAGACGGTCGTCACCGAGGGCCGGGGCGGCATGCTGTCCGTCGCGGGCGGCAAGTGGACGACCTTCCGGCACATCGGCCGCACGATCATGAAGAAGCTGGAGGCGCTGCCGGGCCACCCGCTGGGCGAGGACTTCGAGCCGGTCTCCACGCTGCCGAAGAAGCTGCCCCTGCCGGGTGTCGCCAACCCGCGCGCGGTCGCCCACCGGCTGCTGGTGGACCGCCCCGCGCCCGGCCCCCGCATGGGCGCCGACACCGCGCGCCACCTGGCCACGCACTACGGGTCGCTCGCCTTCGACATCGCCCGCCTCGCCAACGAGAACCCCGAGCTGGGCGAGCGCGTCCACCCCGACGCCCCCGAGATCTGGGCGCAGGTCGTCTACGCCCGCGACACCGAGTGGGCCGAGACGGTGGACGACGTGCTCCGCCGCCGGACGACGCTGACGATACGGGGACTGGCGACGGACAAGGTCCAGGCGAAGGTGCAGGGCCTGCTCGACAAGAAGTAACCGGGTTTCGGTGCCGGCCCCTCCCCCTGACCGGGGCCGGCACCGAACGGAAAGGGGCGGCTCCACACCGACTCGGCGGTGGAGCCGCCCCTTCTGCATACCGTCGGATCGTCTTCCCGCGCCGCGCCCTCTCTGGGATGATCAACGGTCATGAACGGGGCGAAAGAACTACACCAGTTGTTCGAGAGATGGGCGCGGGAGACTCCGCACCGGCCCGCGGTGGTCACCCGAGGAGCGCGGCTCACCTACGGGACGCTGGAGGTCCGGGCCAACCGGCTGGCCCGCCATCTGCTGCACCGGGGGCTCGGTCCGGGTGACACCGTGGCCGTGTGCCTCTCCCGGCTGCCGGATCTGCTGGTCGCCGTGGTCGGCGTGCTCAAGGCGGGCGGGGCCTTCGCCGTGGTGGACCCGCGGCAGCCGACCGGGGAGATCGGGCGGTGGCTGGAGCTGGCAGAGGCGAACACCGTACTGACGTACGAACAGTTCAGGCCGGGCGTCGACGACGGCACCGGCCGTCGCGTCGTCTGTCTGGACGCCGACGCCGACCTCGTCGACGCGCACTCCCCCGAGCCTCCTTCCGCGCCCTGCGGGCCGACGGCCGCGGTGCTGTTCACCGCCGGCACGACGGGGCGGGCGCGGCCCGTCGACGCGGCACACCGGCGGCTGCGCGCCGCGTACGAGTCCTGGGCCGAGGTGTTCGGCCTGCGGCCCTCCGACGTCCATCTGGTGACCGCGCCGACCGACACCGCCGCCTTCACCTACGGCTGGATACGGGCGCTGTGCTCCGGTGGCACACTGGTGCTGCCGGAGAGCGAGATCGGGCCGACGCTGTGGGGTCAGTCGTTCGCCGAGGGCGTCACGGTGCTCGACACCGACCCGCTCACGGCCCGGCTGCTGCTCGACAGGTCCGCGCCGCCCGCGGGGCTGCGTCTGGTGGCGGTCGGCGGGGAGCGGCTCTTCCTCGACGAGCAGGTGCGGCTCCAGGGGCGGATGGCACCGGGGGCCCGGCTGCTCCAGGTGTACGGGACCGTGGAGGTCGTGGGCTGCGGCACCTGGTTCGAGACGGACCAATGGTCCGGCCCAGTGGCGGAAGCCGGCCAGGTGAGTCTGCTCGGCCGCCCGTTTCCCGGCTGCCGGGCCGAGGTCCGCAAGGGCCAGATCTGGCTGACGCCCCCCGGCGACCCCGCCGACGCCGACGCCCTGCCCACCGGTGACGCCGGCACCATGGGAGAGGACGGTCTGCTGCGGTTCGCCGGTCGGCTGGCGCACCGGGTCACCGTCCGCGGCCGTACGGTCGATCCGCACCGGGCCGAGGCCGCGCTGGCCACCCACCCCGAGATCCGGGAGACCGCGATCACCGTCGTGGACGACGACCGGCTGGTCGCCTACGTCGTGCCCGGGACCCCCACCGCCGCCCCGGGCGCCGAGACGGTGCGTACCCATCTGGCAGGTGTGGTGCCGGACCCGGAGATCCCGGTGTCGGTGGTGAACATGGGTGCCCTGCCCCGTAATCGGGCCGGGAAGGTCGACCGCCGTCTGCTGCCACTGCCCGCGCAGCGCGGGGCGTACGGCGGGAAGGGCGGTAAGGGAGGCGGAGCACCGGGGCACCCGGAGGCGGCCCTCAGGGTGACGGGGTGCGCGATGCTGGTCGTGGTCCTGCCGCTGGCCGCGCTGCTCACCGACGTGTTCTGGCCGGGCTCCACCGACCTCACCCACGTTCCCGCGCCGTGGTCGTGGCTCTTCCGCGGTCTGTACCTCGCCGAGCTGCTGGCCTTCTGCGCGGGCCTGGCCTTCCTGTTCGCCGGGCGCCCGCTGATGCGCGACCAGGGCCGCTCGGCCGACCTGACGACGGCGGCGCATCTGGGCATCGTCTGGCTGCTGGTGTCCTGGTGGCCGCAGGACAACCTCTACCGGCTCGCCGCGAAGGACGACTGGGAGCGGCAGGCGGCGCTGGTGTACGCCTTCAACGTGCCGTTGATGATCGCGGCGGCGGTCGTGGCGGTGTTCGTGACGCGGCGCCCCGAACCCGCGGCCACGGAGTGACCCCCGGTCCCGCGCCCGGGACGTGATCAGCCGGTACGGGTCCTAGCTAGGAAAGGAACATCCGCCCGGTGTCCTGGGCGGCGGTACGCACCAACGCCTCGGCGGCGTCGAGGCGTTCACGGGTGTGCGCGGCCAGGACGACGCCGAGCCGGGGGGCCGGTTCGAAGGCGGCGGTAGGGATCGAGGGCACCAGGACGGCGTCGATGCCGCCGCACCGCCTCGCCGTCTCCCTCAGGAAGGCGGACAGTTCGGGGCCGGGCAGCCGGGCGCCGAGCGGGACGTGGTCGACGGTGCGGACGAGGTGGTCGCCCCCTCGGATCTCGTCGAGCCGCGCCTTGACCATGAAGGCGACGGACGGGCCCGTCATCCGGAGGTTGATCTCGGTGGGTGCCGGACGGCCGTCGGAGCCGGTCACGAAGTCGACGTCGAACCACCCCCGGTACCCACTCGCGGCGATCCGCTCCCCCACGGCCCTACCGAAGCGCGCCACGGTCCCGGTGAGCGGTGGCGGCACGACACCGGGGCCGACGGTGGCGCCCCGGTAGGCGGTGCCCTCGACGTCCATGACGGCGACACCCACCTCGTGCACCCGGCCTTCCGCGTCCACCAGTCCGTCGAAGGTCAGGTCCCGGGGCTCGGTCGCCCCGGAGACGAACTCCTCCAGAAGCAGGGGCCCGCGCGGCAGCGAAGACGCCCTGAACCCGTGGTTCCGTATCACCCAGGTACCGGATCCTCCGGCGCCGTGCTCGGTCTTCACGACGGTGGCACGCCCCGCGCGGCTCCGCGTCCTGAGCAGTCGCGCCGCCGCGCGCCGGGTCGCCGCCCGCCACTGTTCGGGCACTCTGATCCCCGGGTGGGCCGGTGCGAGCCGGGTGAACAGCTCGTGCGAGGCCCGCTTGGACTCGTACCGCAGAGCGTCGGGGCCCAGTGGCTCGCCGGTGAGTTCCGCGAAGGCGGGGGTGCGGCCCCACGGCACAAGGGGCAGGCCGAGGGACTTCAGCCGCTCGGCGAGCGCGGGGCGCGACAGGACGGCCCGGCTGAGATCGCCCGCCCGCTCGCGCGACAGGCCGTCGTACACCTCCACGGGGCCCCAGCCCAGGACGCCGCCGACCAGGTCGATCCAGTCGGGCGGGACCTCCCGGGGCAGGATCAGCGCGGCCGGGTGGGGCGAGATGAAGGCGGCCAGACAGGAGTAGTGCGCGGCCTCGGTGGAGGCGGGGCCGAACTGGGACTGGAACTCGGCGACGTTGCCGAGGTGGATCGCGCGACGGCCCTCCGTCCAGGCGTACGTCCAGCCGTCGCCCGGGGTCGCGAAGAGCACGTCCAGGAGGGGCAGTTCACGCCCCTCGACCGAGCCGGAGGGGGTGTCTCCGCAAGGTCGGGCACCCATCCGGCGGTAGAACGGCTCCGCGTGCGGGTCCGACTCGATGGTGATCCGCGTGAATCCGAGCGCGCGGGCGGTTCCCATCACGTGGGAGTACAGCGCGCGGCCCACCCCGCGCCCGATGGCGTGGGGCTCGACGAAGCAGAGACCCAGACGTCCGTGGGGTGCCGTGCCCTCCAGGGAGGCGGCACCGAGCATCCCGAGCGCCTCGTCCTCGGCGACGACGATCCGGCGGTCGTCGATCTCGTCCGCCCGGATGGTGAGTTCCTCCCGGCATGCCGCCAGGAACTCCGCGTCGTAGCCCCAGTGCGCCTTCGAGCGCACGACCAGCTCGGTCAGCGCCGTCGCCTCGTCGGCCCGCGCGGGTCTGATCCGCACCTCCACCCCGTGCCTCCTGACGCCGGATCGGATGATCAGACTAGGACGTGGGCGCGGCGGCTTCGGGAGGCGGCGCCTTCCGACGCCCTCGGGCGAGCGGGGCCACAACCGCCCGTACCGCGTCCATTTTCGTCAACTCCTCACGGCGGACACCGAGTTCGCGCACGGCGCGGGCGGGCCCGGTGCGATCCCGCTGTTCCGGGAGCCGGCGGACGCGCGGGTCCGCACGTTCCCGCGGTTCGGCACGGCGGGCGCGATGAAGCCGGGGATCGGCGACGGTGACGGCGACCTCGTCATCGCCGAGGCCGCCGTACGCGACGACGGTGTGACCCAGCGGTTGCTGCCGCCCGAGTCCCCCGCGGTCTCCGTCCCCGAGGCGGTCCTCGCGCTCCAGCGCGCCGCCCGCGAGGTGGGAGCGCCGCATCATCGGGGCATCGTAGGGACGAGGGCGGCCTTCCGGCCCGGACTCATTGCGCTCGACGCGTACGACCGGGCCGGGCTCGCGGCCATCGAGAGGGAACTTGGGCTGCGGGATCGCCCCGGTGCCCCGGCTGCTGAGCGCGGGCGTCACGGTGGGGCTGGGCACGGACGGAGCGGTCAGCTCCAACACGCTGGACGTGCTGGGTGCCGTACGGCAGGCCGCGCTGGTGCACAAGGCGGCCGGCGGTCCCACGGCGGTCGGCGCCGAACAGGCGGTACGCATGGCGACGATCGAGGGCGCCCGCGCGCTGGGGCTCGGCGACCACCGGGGCTCCCTGGAGCCGGGCAAGCGGGCCGACCTGATCGTGCTCGACCTGGGCGGACCGCATCTGCGACCGCGCCACGACCCGTGGTCCACCCTCGCCTACGCCGCACACGCGGCGGCCGTACGCGACACGGTCGTCGAGGGGAAGGTGCTGATGCGGGACCGCGTCCTGGCCACCCTCGACGAGGCCGCGGCCCTGGCCGACCTGGAGGCTTTGGCCTGATAGTGCCGAGAGAGCCGCCATAATGGCCTGAGACATCGGATGTCTGAACGACAGGGAGGGTCCGCCATGGCAGTCACCGACGAGGCGATCGAAAAAATCAAGGGCATGATCGTCTCCGGCGCGCTGCGCCCCGGCGACCGGCTTCCGAAGGAGAGCGAGCTCGCCGCCGATCTCGGGCTGTCCCGCAACTCCCTGCGCGAGGCCGTGCGCGCCCTGTCCTTGATCCGCATCCTGGACGTACGGCAGGGCGACGGCACCTATGTGACCAGCCTGGATCCCCAACTCCTGCTCGAGGCGCTGAGTTTCGTCGTCGACTTCCACCGCGACGACACGGTCCTGGAGTTCCTCGCCGTGCGCCGCATACTGGAGCCGGCGGCGACGGCGATGGCCGCCCTGAAGATCAGCGAGCAGCAACTGGACGCGCTGAGCTCCCAGCTGGACAAGCTCGGCACCGACCCGTCGGTGGAGGAGCTGGTCGCCTGCGACCTGGAGTTCCACAGGGGCATCGTGCAGAGTTCCGGGAACTCCGTGCTCTGTTCGCTCCTTGACGGTCTGTCGGGCCCGACGACGCGGGCCCGCATCTGGCGCGGACTGACCCAGGAGGACGCCGTCAGCCAGACCCTGCACGAACATCGAGCCATCCTGGCGGCCCTCCGCGACCGCGACGCCGACGCCGCGCGTTCCTGGGCGACGGTGCACATCGCGAGCGTGGAGCAGTGGCTGCGGTCGTCGCTGTGAGAAGTCGATCACTTGAGCCCCGAGGGCCGACGCGTGTTTGAGCCGTCCGAACGGGGCATTGATCCGTTCACTCCCCCGTGCAAGGGGGCTGCGGAGGGCTCCTCGGCACGCCGTAAGGTTGGGGCGTACGCGAGGGCACGTCGGAAGGAGGCGCTGGGTGATCGAGCTGGAGGGGGTTCCCGAGCTGATCGACCCAGTGATGGTGGCCGCGTTCGAAGGCTGGAACGACGCCGGCGACGCCGCCTCCACCGCGGTCGCGCATCTGGACCGGGAATGGAAGGGCGAGGTGTTCGCGGCACTGGACGCCGAGGACTACTACGACTTCCAGGTGAACCGTCCCACGGTGTGGCTGGACGGTGGCGTACGGAAGATCACCTGGCCGACGACACGGCTGTCGGTGGTCAGGGTCGGCGGCGACAAGCCCCGTGATCTCGTCCTCGTCCGGGGCATCGAACCGTCGATGCGCTGGCGCTCGTTCTGCAACGAACTGCTGGGCTTCGCCCACGAACTGGGCGTGGAGCTGGTGGTCGTCCTGGGCGCGCTGCTCGGCGACACCCCGCACACACGTCCGGTCCCGGTCAGCGGTGTCACGTCCGACCCGGACCTCGCGCAGCGGATGGATCTGGAGGAGACCAAGTACGAGGGCCCCACGGGCATCGTCGGCATCCTCCAGGAGGCGTGCACGCACGCGGGCGTCCCGGCGGTCTCGCTCTGGGCCGCGGTGCCGCACTACGTGTCGCAGCCGCCGAACCCGAAGGCGACGCTGGCCCTCCTGAACCGGCTGGAGGACCTCATCGACGTGCGCATCCCGCTGGGCGAGCTGCCCGAGGACGCGCGCGCCTGGCAGGTGGGCGTGGACCAGCTGGCGGCGGAGGACAGCGAGGTCGCCGAGTACGTGCAGACGCTGGAGGAGGCCCGGGACACGGCGGAGCTGCCGGAGGCGTCGGGCGAGGCGATCGCTCGCGAGTTCGAGCGGTACCTCCGGCGCCGCGACGGTGGTGGCGGCCCCGCCGGACCGGCAGGGGGGCACGCCACGGCCGACGGGGGTGACACGGGGCCCGGCGCGTGGAATCCGAAGGACAACCCCGGTGGCCGTCCGCGTCCGCCGAAGCCGACTCGGCCGGAGGCCACGGACGAGACCGTGGACGGGCCCGTGGACGAGGACGAGGATTCGTCGGACGACTGAGACGCCGGATTTCGACGGGTGACACCGCGCGGGATCCGCGGGATCCGCGGGCTCGTCGTGGCTGGTCACGCGGTCCCCCCGCGCCCCTGGGAAGCAGCAGGGACGCGGGGGGACCGATGTCTACACGACACCCCTCTTCACCGCGACCACCGCGTACGTCGTGTCCGGGGTCGGGGTCGTCGTGAAGCGGGCGTTGGGCAGGTAGAGGCGGTTCTTGTGGGCCGCGACCGTGGTCGGGACGTCGAAGTCGGAGACCGTGAGGCGGCCCTCGAAGACGCCGCTGCGGCCGTCGTCGGCGAGCTTGAACACGTCGATCGCGTTCTGGCGGTTCTGGACGGCATAGAGCCGCCGGCCGAGGAGCAGCAGGCCGTCGCCGTTGCTGAGGGGCGCCGCGTCACCGAGGTCGACGAGCTCGGTGCCCCCGGTCCTCGGGTTCACCCGGTGGAGGCCGCCGACTCCGGACTGGACGACCAGGAGGGCCTTGCCGTCAGGAGTGCCGGTGATGCCGTTGGCGTTGACGGCCCCGCCGGGGACCTGGGTCCAGTCGCCGCTCAGGGTGACCGTCACGACCTCGTTCGCCTTCGGCAGCCGGCCGTCGTGGCCGAGCGGCAGGGCGTACAGGGCGGGCTGGAACGAGTCGGTGAACCAGGCGGCACGCGGGGTGAGGAAGACGTCGTTCGCGAAGGTCGGCGTCTTCGTGGTGAGCGTGTACGACGCGATGATCTCGCCGGTACGGACGTCCACCACCCGGGCGCCCTGACCCCGCCCGGCGACGAACAGCCGCCCCCGGTCGTCGAGTTTGAGCCCGACGGAGGGCGTACCGGGGCCCGCGGAGATGATGCCGCCCTCGCCGGTGCGCAGGTCGGCGCGGTAGATCGAGCCGTCGCCGAGGGAGCCCAGGTAGGCGTAGGGGCCGCCGCCGATGGTGATGCCCTCGGGGCGGAAGCCGTTGGGCAGGGGGATGACGTCGGGCCAGGTGTCCCCGGAGGCGGAGGCTTTCGCGGAGGCGGTCGCGGCCGAGGCCCCGAAGAGCAGCGCGCCTGCGGTGGCGGCCGAGGTCGTGAGCAGTCTGCGCCGACTGAGGTGACGAGCGGAGGAGGAATGCGGGGGTTGCGGGGGAGCCACTGTGCGTCCCTTCCACGAAGGAACCGGCAGCCGGCCGGTCCGGCTTCAACTGATGTCTGTCACCCCATCACATGCCGACCGGCCCTGCAGCCCTTCGACGATCGACCGACAGCGCCTTGACAGCGGCGGGAGCGCTTCTGGGCGGATTGTGGCGTGACCTCCGGTGTGGCCGACGGCCGCGCCGGCATCGGCCATCCGCTCCAGGGGCGGCCGCGCGCCGGACCTCCCCCGCCGGCGGCGGGCCTGCGCGGGGTACGGATCGTGGAGCCGACCGCGGGTTCCGAGTCCTCGTGAAGGGACGAAGGGCGCTTCCTCCGGCCGGAGGAAGCGCCCCACCGTTCTCGTCCCGTATCTCGTCCCTTACGGCCCGCGTTACCCGTGTGACGTCTCCGACGCCTGCGCAGAGTCGTTACTGCAGTTGTTTCACAGGGCCACGCCGAGGAGCGCGTCCACGGCACGCGAGGCGACGCCGGGCGCGCCCTCGTCCGTGCCGCCCCGCTCCTCCTGGAGCGCGGCCCAGCGGTCGACCGCGGCGAGCGCGGTCGGCGCGTCCAGGTCGTTCGCCAGGGCCTCGCGGATCTCCTCGACGAGGGCCTCGGCGGGCGGTCCGTCGGGCCGGGAGACGGCGGCGCGCCACCGGCCGAGCCGTGCGACGGCGTCCTGGAGGACCTGGTCGGTCCACTCCCAGTCGGCGCGGTAGTGGTGGGCGAGGAGCGCGAGCCGTATCGCGGCCGGGTCGACCCCGTCGCGGCGCAGCTTGGAGACGAAGACCAGGTTGCCCTTCGACTTCGACATCTTCTCGCCGTGCAGCGCGACCATCCCGGCGTGGACGTACGCCTTGGCCATGGGGAACTCACCGGTCAGCGCCTGCGCGTGCGAGGCGCCCATCTCGTGGTGCGGGAAGGCGAGATCGGACCCGCCGCCCTGGACGTCGAAGCCCATGCCGAGATGGTCCAGGGCGATGGCGACGCACTCGATGTGCCAGCCGGGCCGCCCGCGTCCGAGGGAGCCGCCGTCCCAGCTGGGCTCGCCCTCACGCGCGGCCATCCAGAGCATCGGGTCGAGGGGGTTCTTCTTGCCGGCCCGGTCCGGGTCGCCGCCGCGCTCGGCGGAGAGCAGCCGCATCGTGGCCGCGTCAAGGCGCGAGACCTTGCCGAAGTCGGGGTCGGACTCGACGGAGAAGTAGATGTCCCCTTCGAGTTCGTAGGCGGCGCCGGAGTCGAGGAGCCGCTCGACGAGCGGAACGATTCCGGGGATGGCCTCGACCGCGCCGATGTAGTGGCGCGGCGGGAGCATCCGCAGGGCGGTCATGTCCTCACGGAAGAGGGCGGTCTCCTTCTCGGCGAGGGCCACCCAGTCGATGGCGTCGCGCGCGGCCCGCTCCAGCAGGGGGTCGTCGACGTCCGTCACGTTCTGGACGTAGTGAACCTGCCGCTTGGTGTCGAGCCACACGCGCTGTACGAGGTCGAACGCGTTGTAGGTCGCCGCGTGACCCATGTGGGTCGCGTCGTAGGGGGTGATACCGCAGACGTAGATACGGGCGACGGGACCGGGGTCAAGGGTGATGAGCCCATCGGTCGCGGTGTCGTGGATCCGAAGGTCGCGGCCCTTGCCGGGCAGGGCGGGGACCTCAGAAGCGGGCCAGGCATGCATGCCACGAGCCTAACCCGATCGCTGCGCCGTTAAGCCGGGCGCCTGTCCACTCGGGGGTACGCCCCGTTTTGGGGTGCGTCTCAGACCGGCGGCCATGCGTCTCAGACCGGCGGCCAGGGGATCGCCGGCCAGTCGCCGCTCGGCTCAGGGTGGCGGCCGCTCTTCAACAGGGCGGCGACCCGCTCCCTCGTGGCGTCGAGCTCCGCCGGTGTGATCAACGAGGACAGCTTGGCGGCGAGCGCCCCGCCATCGCCCAGAGCGTCGCGCAGCCGCTCCAGCACGCCCACGGCCTCCTCCGTGAGCGGCTCCCCCGCCCACCCCCACAACAGCGTCCGCAGCTTGTTCTCGACGTTGAAGGTCACTCCGTGGTCGATGCCGTAGAGCCGCCCCTCGGCGGCGGGCAGCAGATGCCCGCCCTTGCGGTCGGCGTTGTTGACGATCGCGTCGAGGACGGCGAGCCGCCGCAGCCGCTGGTCGTCGGCGTGTACGAGGAGCGCGGTCCTCCCGTCCCCGACCTCCGCGAACCCGACGGCCTTCCAGCCGTCCCCGGCCTCCTCGCCGTCCATGAGGGCCAGCAGCTCGGACCCGGGCTCACCCTCGATCCACAGTTGGCACATGCCCTCCCCGTACGGCCCGTCCCGCAGCACGGTGGGCGGGACGAGCCCCCAGCCGGTCGCCTCGGACACCTCGTACGCGGCGATCTCCCGCTGCGCGAGCGTCCCGTCGGGGAAGTCCCACAGGGGCCGCTCCCCGGCGACGGGCTTGTAGACGCAGGCGGCTTCCCGTCCCTCGTGCGAGACCGTGCAGTACAGCACCGCGTTGGACGCCTCCCGCACCTGCCCGCGCACGGTCAGCTCACCCTCGGCCAGGAGTCTGACCGACGGCTCGATCGACGGGACGGGCGACGACTCGGCGGAGGGGGTCACGCCCCGCGCCGGTATCCGTTCTGGCGCGGACATACGTGTCCCTCCGGATCGAGCGGCAGACTGCACAGCGGGCACGGCGGCCGGCCCGCGTTGACCACGTCGAGGGCGCGCTTGGCGAAGGCCCGGGCCTGGGTGCCGGTGAGGCGGACGCGGAGCATCGGCGGGCCGTTCTCCTCGTCCTGGAGCATCCGCTCCTCCGCCTCGGCCAGGTCCTCCTCCGAGTCGGCGTCCAGCTCGACCAGGGCCTGGGCCTCGACGATCATCCGTTCTTCGTCGCCGTCCCAGGCCAACGCCATGGTGCCGACCCGGAACTCCTCCTCGACGGGGGCCTCCAGCGGCGCCGTGTCCGACACCTCGGTGGGTGCGACGGCCGGCACCGCGGCGCTTCCGCCGCTGCGCCGCACGACCTCGTCGAGCAGTTCGTCCATGCGCTCGGCGAGTGCGGCGACCTGGGTCTTCTCCAGGGCGACGCTGGTGACACGCTGCCCCGAGGAAGCCTGCAGGAAGAAGGTCCGGCGCCCGGGCAGCCCGACCGTACCGGCCACGAAGCGGTCCGGGGGGTCGTAGAGGAACACCTGACGGGACACGTCCTGTCTCCATTGGAATCGACGTCGGGACCGGTCGCGTCGGCTGCTGACTGGCTCAGCGCCGCCGCGAACGCTTCACCCTACTGCGGTTGACGATCACGGTGCCCCCGCACCGCCCCCGACGGTCGCGTCACCGCTCGGGGGCTCCTCGCGCGGCGCCAGGGACGAGAAGTCCCCGGTGTCACCGAGGCGGACGAGAAACGGCCTGAGTCGTGTGTAACGGATCGCGGTGATGGAACACGGTTCCACAGAGATCCGCTGGAAGAGGTCCAGATGAAGTCCGAGTGCGTCCGCGACGAGCGACTTGATGATGTCGCCGTGCGAGCACATCAGATACACGGCGTCGGCGCCGTGCTCGCGCTCCACGCGCGCGTTCCACTCCCGTACCGCCTCGGCGGCCCGGTGCTGCATGGCCCGCATCGACTCGCCGCCGGGAAACTGCGCCGCCGTCGGATACGTCTGTACGACCTCCATCAGCGGCTCGTCCTTCAGCTCGGCGAGCTTGCGGCCGGACCAGTCGCCGTAGTGGCACTCGCCGATGCGGTCGTCGGTGTGCGGGCTCAGTCCGGGCCGGGCGTCGAGGAGCGGACGGATCGTTTCCTGGCAGCGCTGGAGCGGGCTGGTGACGACCTCGGCGATCGGCAGTCCGGCGAGACGGCCGGGCAGCGCCGCGGCCTGCGCGACGCCCCGCTCGTCGAGCGCGACCCCGGGCGTCCACCCGGCAAGCACTCCCTCGGTGTTGGCGGTGGAACGTCCGTGCCGGACAAGGATCAACGTAGGCATGCGCCCCAGCCTAGACGCCCGCCCCACGGCCTCCCTCGGCCCTGTGGACAAGGCCTCTGCGAAAGGAACTCCTGTGATCGTCGACTGCGCCGTCTACCACGACGGGCACCGCACCGAGGGCCCCGACGCCCTGGCCGCGGCCCGCGCCTGTGGCGGCTTCGTGTGGATCGGCCTGCACGAGCCGTCGGAGAAGGAGTTCGCCCTGGTCACCGAGGAGTTCGCGCTTCATCCGCTGGCCGTGGAGGACGCGCTGAAGGCCCACCAGCGGCCCAAGCTGGAGGTCTACGACGACTCGCTGTTCATGGTCCTCAAGCCGGTCGTGTACGAGCCGTCCAGTGACACGGTGACCAGCGGCGAGGTGATGGTCTTCCTCGGCCACGCCTTCGTCGTGACCGTCCGCCACGGCGAGGGCTCGCCCCTGGGTGTCGTACGCCGTCGCCTGGAGCAGGAGCCCGAACTGCTCGGCAAGGGGCCCACGTCCGTGCTGTACGCGATCACGGACGCCACCGTCGACCACTACCTGGACGTGGCGACCGAGCTCCAGACCGACCTGGAGGAGTTGGAGGCGGAGGTCTTCTCCCCCGACCTCGGCGGCTCACGGAACACGGCCTCCCGGGTCTACACCTTCAAACGCCAGGTCCTGGAGTTCCGCCGGGCCACCGGGCCCCTCGCCGCGCCGCTCGTCCGGCTCGCGGGCACGGGCAACCTCACCACCGCGGTGCCCTTCGTCGACGAGACGGCCCAGCCCTTCTTCCGCGACGTCCACGACCACCTCACCCGCGTCAACGAGTCCGTCGAAAGCCTGGACCGGCTGGTCTCCGACATCCTCTCCGCCCACCTGGCGCAGATGAGCGTCCGCCAGAACGACGACATGCGGAAGATCTCCGCCTGGGCCGCCATGGCCGCGATCCCCACCATGGCCGCCGGCGTCTACGGCATGAACTTCGAGCACATGCCCGAACTGCGCTGGGTGTGGTCGTACCCGGCGCTGATGGCGCTGATGGTCGTGACGGAGGTGCTGGTGTACCGGCTCTTCAAGCGCCGGGGCTGGCTGTAGCCCGCCGCGTGCCGCGATGCCGTACGCGCGCGTGGACGAACAGACGAACATGGTCGCCCACGCGCGCGTATCGGGTGGGGAAGGTGCCTCAGGCGAACTCGGGGGCCGCCGTCGCGGGCCCGCCCAGCGCGTCTCGGCGCTCCGGCATCTCCAGCGTGACCATGCGACGCCAGCCGAGGGCACGCTCGTACGCGTACACGGCGCGGATGCCCGCGGCGAGGACGGCCGCCTTGGCCTTCGGCCAGCCCAGGATGCGCCCCATCCGGTCCATCACGGCGAGGCTGACGTCCCGGTGGACGGCGATCTCCGCGAGGGCGCACTCGCGCAGGGTCCGCTGGATGAGGCGGCCGTGTCCGGCGGCCGCGTAGCGCAGTAGTTCCTCGTGGGTGTAGGCGAGGTGGTTGTCCTCGTCGTCGGAGATCATCCGGACGGCCTTGCCGATCTCGGGGTGGCCCACGAAGTGCTTGCGGAGCATCGCCATCTGGTCGGCGGCACGCTGTTCGGTGACCCTGCTGTGGGACAGGTAGACGATGATGTCCGGCACCGTGAGGGCCTGGTCGGCCTTGAGCCTGTCGTGCGCGAGACCGATGCCGCCGCGCTCCAGGAGCATGGTGTAGTCGGTCTCGGGCGGGACCTCCACGGGTTCGAGGCCGCGCTTCTTCATGAGGGCGTTGAAGATCCGCCCGTGCTTGTCCTCGTCGGCACCGTGGCGGCTGATCTTGGGTGCGAGTGCGCGCTCGCTCCGCGGGACGAGCGCGGCGATGCGCGCGTTCTCCCAGCCGCCCTGCGTCTCGCCGCCGGCGGCGATGGAACAGAACAGTCGGAACGACTCGTCGTTGTCGACGATCTCCTGGAAAAGACTCTTGGCCGAAAGCATCTGAGGCACCTCTCTGCAGGGGTCCTGGCAGGGTCCTGCAGAAAACGAGTCAAATGGGGTACACGGAGCCGGGCAACAGCTGTGTCGGACAAATCCGCCGAACGAAGGATGCCGGGGCGGCGCGGACGCGTAACCGAGCGGGCCGCGCCGCGTTGTCCCCGATGACGGCCGTGGCGGGGAAGACCCCCGAGCCCCCACCACGGCCGTAGTACTTTTCGAACCCGCTGTTCGATCCCGCCGTTCGGCGGATTCCCGCTCTCGCCGGCCGCTGCGCCGTTCGGGTTACGCGAGCCCGGCCAGCTCGATGGCCTCGGAGCCGGCCCGGAGCGAGGCGATCCGCTCGTCCAGGGTGAAGCCCGCCGGGGCGAGGGTGAGCGTGGTGACCCCGGCCTCGGCGTAGGCCTTCATCCGGTCGGCGATGCGCTCGACGGAACCGAGCAGCGTCGTCTGGTCGATCAGCTCGTGCGGGATGGCGGCCGCGGCACCGGCCTTGTCGCCGGCCAGGTACTTGTCCTGGATCTCGGCGGCCTCCTTCTCGTATCCCATGCGCTGGGCGAGCTGGTTGTAGAAGTTCTGCTTGCGGCTGCCCATGCCGCCGACGTACAGCGCGGTGTACGGGCGGAAGGTGTCGGCGAGCGTCGTCACGTCCTTGTCGTCGCCGACGGCGAGGGGCAGGGTCGGACAGACGTCGAACCCGTCGAGGGTCTTGCCGGCCTTCTCCCGCCCGGCCCGCAGGTACTTGACTGCCGTGTCCTCCAGGTGTGCGGCCGAGGGGAAGATCAGCAGGGCGCCGTCGGCGATCTCGCCGGTCTGCTCCAGGTTCTTCGGGCCGATCGCGGCGATGTACAGCGGGATGTGCTCACGGGTGGGGTGCACGGTCAGCTTCAGCGGCTTGCCGGGGCCGCCGGGCAGCGGCAGCGTCCAGTGCTCGCCGTCGTGCGACAGACGCTCGCGGGTCATCGCCTTGCGGACGATCTCCACGTATTCGCGGGTGCGGGCGAGCGGCTTGTCGAACTTGACCCCGTACCAGCCCTCGGAGACCTGCGGTCCGGAGACGCCGAGGCCGAGCCGGAAGCGGCCGCCGGAGAGCGAGTCCAGCGTCGCGGCGGTCATCGCGGTCATCGCCGGCTGACGGGCCGGGATCTGGAAGATGGCCGAGCCCACGTCGATACGGTCGGTCTTCGCGGCGACCCAGCTGAGCACGGTGGCGGCGTCCGAGCCGTACGCCTCCGCCGCCCAGCACACCGCGTATCCCAGCCGGTCGGCCTCCTGGGCCACGGCCAGGTTGTCCCCGTCCATTCCGGCGCCCCAGTAGCCGAGGTTGATCCCGAGCTTCATATAGACCCGCCTTCCCCTTACCGATCAGTAACGTCCCTTGTGCCGCCGACCCTACCGGGGGGGACGGGGCCGTGGGGCGAGTGCGGGTGGGGTGTGGCCGGTCGCGCGGTTCCCCGCGCCCCTCAACGGCATGGGGCGCGCCCGGAGTCGACGAACGCGCCCCGGGGAAATCGGTTGTCCACAGGCCCCCACTCCACGAACTCCGGCCAGTAATGTCGGCGTGCATGGAGCAGAGGCATCTCGGCCGTACCGGCCTGCGTGTGTCCCGGATCGGGCTCGGCACCCTGACGTGGGGCCGCGACACGGACGAGCATGACGCCGCGGACATGTTGAAGCTGTTCTGGGAGGCGGGCGGCACCCTCGTCGACACGGCGGACGTGTACGGGGACGGCGAGGCGGAGTATCTGCTCGGGCAGTTGATGGACGGACTGGTGCCCCGCCGCGACCTGGTCATCTCCACGAAGGCCGGCAGTGTCCCGGACCCCGACCGCCGTTTCGACGGCTCCCGCGGCCATCTCCTCGCCGCCCTGGACGCCTCCCTCGCCCGCCTCGGCACGGACTACGTCGACGTCTGGCACATCCACGCCTACGACCCCGGAACCCCGCTGGACGAAACGCTCCAGGCCCTCGACCTGGCCGTCAGCAGCGGCCGCGCCCGTTACGCCGGCGTCTCCAACTTCTGCGGCTGGCAGCTCGCGAAGGCGGCCACCTGGCAGCTCGCGGCCCCGGGGATACGCACCCGCCTGGCCAGTACGCAGTTGGAGTACTCCCTGCTGCAACGCGGCGTCGAGCGCGAGGTGCTGCCCGCCGCGCTGGACCTGGGCGTCGGGCTGCTCCCCTCCTCGCCGCTGGGCCGCGGGGTGCTCACCGCCAAGTACCGCCACATCACGCCCCCGGACTCACGGGGCGGCTCGGAGCACATGGCGCCGTTCGTCGCGCCGTACCTCGACGAGACGGCGACCAGCATCGTGGAGGCGGTGCAGACCGCCGCGGACGGTCTCGCGGTGACCCCGCTCCAGGTGGCCCTCGCCTGGGTGCGCGACCGGCCCGGCGTGGCCGCGCCCATCGTCGGCGCGCGCAACGCGCTGCAGCTCACGGGGGCATTGTCAGTGGAGACCCTTAGTCTTCCTGACGAGATCTGCCGGGCTCTCGACGACGTGTCGGCGCCCGTGCACCGCTATCCCGATCACGACTGGAGCACGCTGTGAGCACGGAGCCCGCGACCACGGAGACGGACGAGCCGGGGGGACGGGGCGACGGGACGCCCGCCGACGGCACCGACGCGCCCGGCGGCGCGCCCGACGACCGGAGCGCCGCCCTCGCGGCGACGCCGGAGGGCGGGGCCACGGCCGAGGGCGAGGCCGCCGAGAGCGGCCCAGCGGGTGGCGCGGGTGCTGCGGGCGGCGACCAGGACGCGGGCGACGACACCCCGACGGCGGCGGACGGTGAGTCGGCGGGCGCCGCCGAGGGCGCCGGCGGCGAAGCCGCTTCCGATGTGTCCGAGGCGCAGGCCGAGTTGGCGGCTCAGCGGCTGGAGCGGGAGCGGATCGAGCGGCGCAAGGCGGAGAAGAGGGCGCCGATCACGAGCGGGGCCAAGCTCAGCGGCACGGCCGCCGATCTGCTGGCCGCCGTACGGGCCGTGGAGGGCGGCGAGAAGCCCACGGCCACTGCCTTCGGCGGGTCGGAGCCCGCTCCGCGCAGGCCCGCGCCGGAGCCGGTGCGGCGACCGCAGCCCGCGGCGCCGGCGGCCACCGCGGTCGCCCCCTCGGGCGAGACGGTGGACGCGGTGCGCGCGGTGCTGGCCGAGGGCGGCGCGCCCGAGGCACTGGTGCCGCAGGTCGCCGAGGCGCTGGGCGAGGGCGCGGGCGCCCGACTGCGCGAGGATCCCTGGCAGTTGCTGCGGGTTCCGGGCGTACGGCCGGAGCAGGCCGACGGGTTCGCGCGGGCGCTGCTCGGCGCGGAGTGCGTCCCGGACGACGAGCGGCGGGGCCGGGCGGTCACCGTGTGGCTGCTGGAGCAGGCGGCCGTCGCCGGGCACACGGCGCTGGAGGCCCCGGCCCTGGCCGCCGCGCTCGCCCAGCGCTCCGTGCCCGACCCCGACGAGGCCGTCCGCAGCACGGTCGCCGAGGGCGAGGCCCTGGTCTTCCAGGACGCGCTCGACGACGCGCCGACCGCGACACGCTCCGCGTCTCCGCCCGCCACGGCGTCCGGCGGCCCCGACACCGAGGACGCCGAAGCGGAGGAAGAGCGCCCGGTCCGCGTCCTCATCGGTCTGGAGCGTTACGCCCTCGCCGAGGAGAGCCTCGCCGACGGACTCGCCCGTGTCATGAACTCCCTTCCCAAGGAGGACCCGACGGACTGGGTCTCGGCGGCCGCGTCGGCACCGCGCCCCGCCGCCGAGCTGATCCGCGCCGTCGCCGGACACGGGCTCGTGCTGCACACCGGCGGCGAGGCGGCCCGCGCGGAACCGGCTGCGCTGGTCACGGCCGCCCGGGCGCTCGGAGTGCGGGCGTACGCGGCGACGCACAGCGCGGACGGGGTCCGACGGTTCACGTCCCAACTGGGCTCCGCCGAGGGAGGCGACACCGTCGTGACGACCCTCGCGGGTCTGCTGTCCGGCGCCGAGGGGCCCGGCCGTGACGCGGACGGCGCGCTCGACCTCGACCTTCTCGTGGTGCTGGACGCGCCCCAGTTGGACGTCGAGACCGCGGCCCTGCTCGCCGAGTCGCTGCCCGACGGGGCCCGGCTGGTGCTCAGCGGCGACCCGGGGGTGCTGTGGTCCGCCGGGCCGGGCCGGGTCTTCACGGATCTGCTCGCCGCCCGCGCCTGCCCGCAGGTCGCCTCGCGGACGCCCGACCCCGGGCCCGTCGGGGAACTGGTCTCCGGGATCGGGATCGGCGAGCTGAACCAGGTCGAGGCGCCCGGCAAGGAGGTCGTGATCGTGCCGGTGCGGGACGCGGGCGAGGCGGTGCACCGGACCGCTCAGCTCGTGGTGGACTCGGTGCCGAGGGCGTTCGGGATTCCCGCCGAGCAGGTGCAGGTGATCACCCCCGGGCATGGTGGCGCGGCCGGTACGCGTGCGCTCAACACCGCGCTCAAGGAGCGGCTGAACCCCGGTCCGGGCCGTTTCGGCGGGTTCGACCCGGGAGACCGTGTGGCCTACTCCCCCGCGCCGGGCCGTACGACACCCGGGCGCGTGGTGCAGGCCGACGCCGAGGGCCTGCACCTGGAGTGTGCGGGCGCGGCCGTCGTCGTACCGAAGGAACGGGTGGAGCAGACCGTGCGGCACGGGTGGGCGCTGACCGCACACCAGGCCGTGGGGCATCGGTGGCCGGCCGCGGTGGTGGTACTGCCGGGAGACGCCGCGCAGGCGCTGACCCGGCCCTGGGTCTACACGGCCTTCGGACGCGCCGAGCGGCACCTGTCCGTGGTGCACGGTGTGGAGCAGGCCCTGCCCCGGGCGGTCGCAGAGGTTCCCGCGAAGCCTCGCACCACACGGCTGCCGGTGTTGTTGACGGCTCAGGTGCCGGCGGCCGAGTGATCATGCCGCGGGGTGGGGCTGGGCGGGGGTGGGTCACGCGGCCCCGGCGCTGACGGGATGCCGCCTGCGCCCACCGGTGCCGCCCCAGCGGCACGACGGCCCGCACCACGGGCCATGCATGCGCGCGCCCCTGGAGCGGCCCGCAGGGCCGTCTTTCAGGGGCGCGGGGAACCGCGCGAGCAACCACGAACAACCCGCGGCCGCCCGCCGACGGACGCCCCGAGCTACTGGGCGCCCCGTAACCGCTACCGGTCAGCGTCCAGCGGTTCGAGTTCCCCGTCCTCGTCCAGCTCCGCTTCGAGCGCGAGGTCGTCGTCCAGGTCGTCGTCATCCGGCTCGTCGTCGAAGACCGCGCTGACGTCGAAGCGGCAGACGACCCTCTGCGGATCGACCCCTTCGAAGGGTGCCTCCAGCCACTCGCCGGGCTCGGCGGTGTCGTCCGCGGCGGTCACCCAGAGCGTGGAGTCGCCCTCCTCCAGGCCGAACTCCTTGTGCCGGGAGGCGATCTCGTCCGGTTCGAACTCACCGAAGAGCAGGCCCAGGGCCCCGTGCACCGTGCTCGCCACCCCGTCGGCGACGGCCGGCTCCTCGGCCGCCTCCACCCGCTGCGCCTGTGCCAGCAGCCGCTGCGGCTCGGCCACCGTGTAGTCCCGGCGGATCAGCACACTGAGCGCGCTGGGTTCCTCGGGGCCGGTGTACGGAGGCAGTTCCTCGGTGCCGGGGATCTCGAAGGGGGTGACCTCGTCATAGCGGTCGTAGAGCAGTTCGTCGTACTCCTCGGCGGCCGCGGCCAGCTCGTTGAACGCCTCGTAGACGGCCGGGTCGTCCTCCCCCGACCGGCGTTCGACCGCGGCCAGGTGGCGGTCGAGCGCGGTCTTGACCGCCTCGGCGGCGGCGCGTACCTCGGCAGCGGTGGGCTGCGCAGCATCAGACATAGTGCAGACGCTATCCGTACCGGGCCCCAGCCCGCACAATAGATACCGATGCCGGAATACGAATTTGTCGACGTGTACGTACCGCGCGGGGTCTCCCGCAAGGACGCCACACGCCTGCTGACGGACCATGCCGAGTACGGACACTGGGAGTTGGACCGACTGAGCCTGCTGCGTGACGGCAGCCGCAGGGTGCGGTTGCGCCGACGGATCATCCGCCAGGTGCGCGCCACGTGGTGAGTGGGCGGAGTGAAACGGAGCGGGCCCCGCTGGTGCGGGGCCCGCTCCGTTTCGGGTGTGCCGGTCCGGCTACAGAGCGGCGGCCCGTGCCTTGCGGTAGATCAGGGCGCCCCCGATCAGTGCGCCCGCGCCCACCGGAAGCGTGAGCCCGAGCGGCAGGTCACCGCCGGTCTGGGCGAGCTGCGCGACGCCACCGGGCTGGGTGACGGTCTGCGTGCCCGGGGTGTTGGTGTCACCGCCGGGGGCCTCACCGCCCGGTGTGCCCGGTTCACCCGGCTCGCCCGGTACCTGCGGGGACGCCTCCTCGGAGTCGCCCGGCGGGTTCTGGTGGCCGCCGCCCGGATTCTCGTGCGCCGCTCCGCCGCCCGAGTTCCCGCAGTCGTTGCCCGTGACCCCGTTGCCGATACCGATCGCACTGATGTTGTTGCCGCACAGGTTGACCGGCACATCGACCGGAACCTGCACGTGGTTGCCGGAGGCCACGCCCGGCGAGCCGCTGGTGCGACCGTCCGCGTGGGAGCCACCGTCCGAGGAACCGTGGCCGCCGTGGCCGTGGTGTCCTCCGCCCCCGCCCCCGCCGTTGTAGCAGTCGTTGTCGGCGGCCGGATTGCCGACGCCGACGACGTTGACGCTGTTGCCGCACACGTTGACCGGCGCGTGCACGGGAGCCTGCACGTGGTTGCCGGAGGCCACGCCCGGTGAATCGGATGCGTGACCGCGGGCCTGGGAGCCACCGTGCGAGGAACCGTGGCCTTCGCCGTCATGGCCGACGCGGGCGTGCTTGCCGCCTCCGCCGTTGGAACACTTGTTGCCCGCCGCCGGGTTGAGCAGCCCGACGACGTTCACCGTGTTGCCGCAGACGTTGACCTCGGCCTCCACCGGCGCCTGCACGGTGTTGCCGGAGAGCACTCCGGGCGAGTTGCCGGCGGAGCCCTGCGCACCGGAGTCGGCGTGCGCTGCACCGCCCGCGGCGGCGAACATGCCGGACGCGGCCGCCACCGTGATGAGGCCTTTGCGGGTGACCTGTCGCATTGCTGAATTACCTGCCTTAGCCCTGTGTTCTGATCTTTCACACCTTGTCCCGAGACCGAGCGGCCCCGGAGTGCATGGCGCGCACTCCGGGGCCGACGGTTACTTCAGCCCCTCACCGGAGGTGAGGCGCAACGTCACTTGTTGATGCAGGTGTTGCCGAAGGCGGGGTTCAGCAGCCCGATCACCGAGATCGTGTTGCCGCACACGTTCACGGGGACGTGAACCGGCACCTGGACGACGTTGCCGGACGCGACACCCGGGGAGCCGACGGCGGCACCCTGGGCCCCGGCGTCGGCGACGGCCAGACCCGCGCCCGCGAGAACCAGGCCACCAGTGGCAGCCGCAGCGGCGACGACCTTCTTGATCATTATTCCTCCTTGTAGGCAAAGCGACCCCAAGTAGCGAGTCACACCACCTGTAACGAGGAGGAGGTAATGGAGCTACGAGCTTATGGTCCGATTCACCCGTCACGGTCGATCTTCGTACGCGCTGCCGAATAGTGGAGTCTCGTTTCAGCACGCGATTCCGGACAGAACAAAGGCGATGAGGGAGCGGTCGGAGACGATCAAGGTCCCGTCGTGGAAGGTCAGGACGCGTCGATGAAACGGTCGAGCACGCGCACGCCGAACTTCAACCCCTCCACCGGCACCCTTTCGTCGACGCCGTGGAACATGCCCGCGAAGTCCAGCTCCGGCGGCAGCTTGAGCGGCGCGAAGCCGAAGCCCCGGATGCCGAGGTCGTCGAAGGACTTGGCGTCCGTACCGCCGGAGAGCATGTACGGGACCGCCTTCGCGGCCGGGTCCTCGGCGAGCAGCGCGGACTGCATGGCGTCGACGATCGCCCCGTCGAAGGAGGTCTCCAGTGCCTTGTCGGAGTGCACGTCCTCGCGCCGCACCTCGGGGCCGAGGATCTTGTCGAGGTCGGCGAGGAACTCCTCCTCGAATCCGGGCAGGAACCGTCCGTCGACATGCGCGGTGGCCTCGCCCGGGATGACGTTGACCTTGTAGCCGGCGCCGAGCTGGGTGGGGTTGGCGGTGTTCCGCAGGGTCGCGCCGATGAGCTTGGCGATACCGCCGAGCCTGGCGAGGGTGCCCTCCATGTCCTCCGGGTCGAGCTCGGTGCCGAGGGCGTCGCCGAGTTCGTCGAGGAAGGCCCGGGTGGTCTTGGTGACCCGCACCGGGAACTGGTGGCGGCCGAGGCGCGCGACGGCCTCCGACAGCTCGGTGATGGCGTTGTCCCGGTGGATCATCGACCCGTGGCCAGCCGTGCCGGCCACGGTCAGCTTCATCCAGTGCATGCCCTTCTCGGCCGTCTGGATCAGATAGAGCCGCCGCTGCTCGCTCACGGTGAACGAGAACCCGCCGACCTCGCTGATCGCCTCGGTGACGCCCTCGAAGAGGTCGGCGTGGTTCTTGACGAGGTGCTTCGCCCCGTACGTGCCGCCGGCCTCCTCGTCCGCGAGGAAGGCGAGCACGATGTCGCGCGGGGGCTTGCGGCCGCTGCGCAGCCGGTCGCGGACGACCGCCAGCGTCATCGCGTCCATGTCCTTCATGTCGACCGCGCCCCGGCCCCAGACACAGCCGTCCGCGACCTCGCCGGAGAACGGGTGGTGGGTCCAGTCCGCCGCGTTGGCCGGTACGACGTCGGTGTGGCCGTGGATGAGCAGCGCGGGCCGGGACCGGTCCTCACCCTCGATGCGGGCCACCGTCGAGGCACGGCCCGGGTGCGACTCGAAGATCTGCGGCTCGAGCCCCACCTCGGCGAGCTTCTCGGCGACGTACTCGGCGGCCTTGCGCTCCCCCGGGCCCGAGTGGTCGCCGAAGTTGCTGGTGTCGATCCGGATCAGCTCGCGGCAGAGGTCGACGACCTCGTCCTCGCCGGTCACGCGCCTGCCCGTGTCCGTCTCACTCACGCTGGTTCCTCCCGCTGTCGCTGCTGGTGGTTCCCCCTCATCCTCCTCCTGCCCGACCGCTCGCCCCAAGACCGGGACCGGCCCGTCACAAGCCGTTCACGCCCGGCCGGACGGGGGCCGGGGTGTGATCGGGGGCCCTCGAAAGCCTGGTAATGTTTCCTTCGTCGCCGCGAGGGAGACCCCGCGCGACAGACACCTTGTCCGGGTGGCGGAATGGCAGACGCGCTAGCTTGAGGTGCTAGTGCCCTTTATCGGGCGTGGGGGTTCAAGTCCCCCCTCGGACACATAGTGGCGAAGGCCGCGACCCTCGGGTCGCGGCCTTCGGGCGTTTACCCCGACGAAATGTGGGCGACGTCTCTCCCCACCGGAAAAACCCCAGGTCACGTCCCTCACCCTCGCCCCTCCGAGTCGCCCGGCGGACGCCCCCGCTTGGCCGACACGACAGGCCGTAGTCACCCGAGCACTAGAGTATTGGGCTTGTTCGGTACCGGTACGGAAATATCCCCAGGCAGACCTGCGGGCCCGCCGGCGCCCCCGGATGGTCCGGGTTCGAGAGGCGAGGATCCGATGGCCGCCGTATACGAGAGTCCTGACCTGACGCTGCTCGACGGAGAGCTGGCGGAGGGAGCCGGGGGGTTCGTCGGGGCGGCGCGGTTCTCGGCCGGTGCCGCGGCCTCCCCGCGCACGCTCGTGGACGTCTTCGAGGCGTCCGTGCGGTCGTACCCGGACGAGCCCGCGCTGGACGACGGGAAGCTGCGGCTGACCTATCGCGCGCTGGCGGTCGAGGTGGAGAACCTGCGGCGGCGGCTGGGGGCGGCGGGGGTCGGGCTCGGGGACCGGGTCGGGGTGCGGGTGCCGTCGGGCACCAATGAGCTGTATGTCGCCATCCTCGCGGTGCTGGCCGCCGGGGCCGCCTATGTGCCCGTCGACGCCGAGGACCCCGAGGAGCGGGCCGAGCTGGTGTTCGGGGAGGCGGAGGTGCGGGCGGTCATCGGGGCCGGGCACCGGCTGACCGTCGACGGCGCGTCCGACTCGCCCGCCGCGCGGCCCGGGGTCGAGCACGACGCGTGGATCATCTTCACGTCCGGGTCGACGGGCAGGCCCAAGGGTGTGGCTGTGAGCCACCGCAGCGCCGCCGCGTTCGTGGACGCCGAGGCGGAGCTGTTCCTCGCCGAGGAGCCGATCGGGCCCGGGGACCGGGTGATGGCCGGCCTCTCGGTGGCCTTCGACGCGTCCTGCGAGGAGATGTGGCTGGCCTGGCGGTACGGGGCCTGTCTGGTGCCGGTGCCGCGCTCGCAGGTCAGGAGCGGTGCCGATCTGGGGCCCTGGCTGGTCGAGCAGGAGATCACGGTCGTGTCGACCGTGCCGACGCTGGCCGCGCTGTGGGAGCCCGAGACGCTCAACGACGTACGGCTGCTGATCTTCGGTGGTGAGGCCTGCCCGCCGGAGCTGGCGCAGCGGCTGGTCACGGAGGGGCGCGAGGTCTGGAACACGTACGGGCCGACCGAGGCCACCGTCGTCGCCTGCGCCTCGCTGATGTCCGGCGAGGAGCCGATCCGGATCGGGCTGCCGCTCGACGGCTGGGAGCTGGCGGTCGTCGACGAGGCCGGGGAGCCCGTGCCGATGGGTGGCAGTGGGCAGCTCGTGATCGGCGGGGTCGGGCTCGCGCGGTATCTCGACGCCGAGAAGGACGCGGAGAAGTACGCGCCGCTGGAGTCGCTGGGCTGGGAGCGGGCCTACCGCAGTGGTGACCTGGTGAAGGCCGAGCCCGAGGGGCTGGTCTTCCTCGGGCGGGCGGACGAGCAGATCAAGCTCGGCGGGCGGCGGATCGAGCTGGGCGAGGTCGACGCCGCGTTGCAGGGGCTGCCCGGTGTCGCGGGCGCCGCGGCCGCCGTTCGGACCGCGCGGAGCGGGAATCAGCTGCTCGTCGGGTACGTGGTCACCCAGGACGGGTGGGACCGCGCGACGGCCGTCGAGAAGCTGCGGGCGGAGCTGCCGGCCGCGCTGGTGCCGCTGCTGGCGCCGGTGGCGGAGCTGCCGACCCGGACGTCGGGGAAGGTCGACCGGAACGCCCTGCCGTGGCCGTTGGCGGATCTGGAGCCCACCGGGCCGGCCGAGCAGTTGTACGGGACCGAGGCGTGGCTCGCCGAGCAGTGGGCCGAGGTGCTGGGGATCGCCGTCGGCGGCGCGGGGGACGACTTCTTCGCGATCGGCGGCGGCAGCCTGGCCGCGGCGCAGCTGACGACGCGGTTGCGGAGCCGGTACCCGAACGTCGCGGTCGTGGACGTCTACCAGCGGCCCACGCTCAGGAAGCTGGCCCGGTATCTGGAGGAGTCGGGCGAGGAGGACGGTCCCAGGCGGGCCGTGGCACCCGTGCCCGTCCGGGCACGGCTCGTCCAGCTCCTGCTGCTCGTCCCCTTGTTCACGCTGCTCGGTCTGCGGTGGGTCGTCCCGCTGGCAGCGCTCGGGAATCTGCTCGCGCCGTACGCCTGGCTGCCGGCCGCGCCCTGGTGGGCCGTGGCGGCCGGGGCGGTGCTGTTCTTCACACCGCCGGGGCGGCTGGCGATCGCGGCGGGCGGGGCGCGGCTGCTGCTGCGAGGGGTCGAGCCGGGGCGGTACGCGCGCGGCGGGAGCGTGCATCTGCGGCTGTGGGCGGCCGAGCGGCTGGCCGAGTTCAGCGGGGCGACCTCGCTGACCGGGGTCTGGCTGGAGCGGTACGCACGGGCGCTGGGCGCCAGGATCGGGGCCGATGTCGACCTGCACACACTGCCGCCGGTGACCGGGATGCTCAAGCTCGGGCGGGGTGCGGCCGTGGAGTCCGAGGTGGACCTCTCCGGGTACTGGCTGGACGGGGACCGGCTGGAGGTCGGGCCCGTCAAGGTGGGCGGCGGTGCGGTCGTCGGGACGCGGAGCATGCTGCTGCCGGGGGCCAGGGTCGGCAAGCGGGCCGAGGTGGCGCCCGGGTCCGCCGTCGTCGGGCAGGTTCCCACCGGGCAGCGCTGGGCCGGGGCGCCCGCGGTCAAGCTGGGCAAGGCGAAGCGGAACTGGCCCAAGGAGCGGCCGCAGCGGGGCTTGTTCTGGCGGATGTCCTACGGCGTGACGGGGGTCGGGCTGACCGCGCTGCCGGTGCTCGCCGGGGTCGCCGCGCTGACCGTGCTGAGTCTGTTCGTGGCCCCGGACGCCGGGCTCGGCGAAGCCCTGCGGGGAGCGGCGCTCGGGCTGGTGCCGGCGACGCTCGCGTTCGGGGCGGCGTACGCGCTGCTGCTGCTCGTCGCCGTACGGCTGCTGAGTCGGGGGCTGCGGGAGGGCACGCATCCCACGCACAGCAGGGTCGGGTGGCAGGCGTGGACGGTCACGCAGCTGATGGACCGGTCGCGGCAGACGCTGTTCCCGCTGTACGCCGGGCTGGTCACGCCGGTGTGGCTGCGGCTGCTCGGGATGCGGATCGGGAAGGGCGCCGAGGTGTCCACCGTTCTCGCGCTGCCGAGTCTGACGACGGTCGGGGACGGGGCGTTCCTCGCGGACGACACGTTGACCGCGCCGTACGAGCTGGGTGGTGGCTGGCTGCGGATCGGGCGGGCGGAGATCGGGCGGCGGGCGTTCCTCGGGAACTCCGGGATGACCGCGCCGGGGCGTTCCGTGCCGGACGGCGGGCTGGTCGGTGTGCTGTCGGCGACGCCGAAGAAGGCCAAGAAGGGCAGCTCGTACCTGGGGCTGCCGCCGGTGAAGCTGCCCCGGTCGGCCGCGGACGGTGACCAGAGCCTGACGTACGAGCCGCCCGCGCGGCTGCTGTGGGCGCGGGCCCTGGTGGAGCTGTGCCGGATCGTGCCGGTGTTCTGCTCGGCGGGCCTGGCGCTGCTGACGGTGGCGGCGCTGAGTGTGCTGGGCGGCTGGGCGTGGCTGCTGGGCGGGGTCGTGCTGCTCGGCGCGGGTGTGCTGGCGTGTGCGGTGTCCGTCGTCGCGAAGTGGCTGCTCGTGGGGCGGCACCGCAGCGGTGAGCATCCGCTGTGGAGCGGTTTCGTGTGGCGCAACGAGCTGGCGGACACCTTCGTGGAGGTGCTGGCCGTGCCGTGGCTGGCCGGGTCGGTGCCCGGTACGCCGGTGCTGAACGTGTGGCTGCGCGGGCTCGGGGCACGCATCGGCAAGGGGGTGTGGGTGGAGAGTTACTGGCTGCCCGAGACCGATCTCGTCACGCTCGGCGACGGGGCCACCGTGAACCGGGGATGTGTCCTCCAGACCCACCTCTTCCACGACCGGATCTTGCGGACGGATACTGTTGAACTCCGTGAGGGTGCCACCTTGGGCCCCGGCGGAATCGTCCTGCCCGGCAGCGTGGTCGGGGCCCGCACCACCTTGGGGCCCGCGTCGCTGGTCATGGCCGCGGAGTCCGTTCCCGACGACACGCGGTGGCTGGGCAACCCGATCGAAGCATGGCGCCGCTGAGTGCGGCTCGTGCGGCGTCGGGTGACTCGGGGGACGATGGACGTCGTACGAGAGCGAAGCGGGGAGCAGAAGCGGCAGTGGCGGTTCAGCAGTCAGTGGGTCCGGACCCGTACTTCCCGGCGAACGGCGATTCCCGTTACCGGGTGCATCGGTACGAGCTGGCTGTGGACTACCGGCCGGGGCCGAACCGGCTGTCGGGCACCGCGCGGCTCAACGCCATAGCGGGCCGGGTCGCGCTCGCCGAGTTCCAGCTGAACCTCGCCGACTTCAAGATCGGCCGGGTGCGGGTCGACGGCCGGGCGCCGCACTACACGCACCGGGGCGGCAGGCTGCGCATCCGGCCCGCCAAGCCGATCCGGCCGGGGGCCGCGTTCACGGTCGAGGTCCACTGGTCGGGCAACCCCAAGCCGGTGAACAGCCCCTGGGGCGGGCTCGGTTGGGAGGAGCTGACCGACGGGGCGCTGGTGGCGAGCCAGCCGGTCGGGGCGCCGTCCTGGTATCCGTGCAACGACCGGCCCGCCGACAAGGCCTCGTACCAGATCTCGGTCACGACGCCGTCCGCGTACCAGGTGGTGGCGGGTGGGCGGCTGCTCACCCGTACGGCGAAGGCGTCCACGACGACGTGGGTGTACGAGCAGTCGGCGCCGACGTCGAGCTATCTGGTCGGTCTGTCGATCGGCAAGTACCAGACGGTGCTGCTGGGTGATCCGAGGCCCGGCGGGGTGCCGCAGCACGGCCACATCCCGGCCCCTCTCCTCACGGAGTTCTCCCGGGACTTCGCGCGGCAGCCGGCCATGATGGAGCTGTTCGAGGAGCTCTTCGGGCCGTACCCCTTCGGGGAGTACGCGGTGGTGGTGACCGAGGAGGAGCTCGATGTCCCGGTCGAGGCACAGGGGTTGTCGCTGTTCGGCGCCAACCATGTGGACGGGGCGCGGGGTTCGGAGCGGCTGGTCGCGCACGAGCTGGCGCATCAGTGGTTCGGCAACAGTGTGTCCATCGCCGACTGGCGGCACATCTGGCTGAACGAGGGGTTCGCCAAGTACGCCGAGTGGCTGTGGTCGGAGCGCTCCGGCGGCCGTACGGCGCATCAACTGGCCGCCGCCGCCCACCAGAAGCTCGCCGCGCTCCCCCAGGATCTCCGGCTGGCCGACCCGGGCCGCAAGCTGATGTTCGACGACCGGCTCTACGAGCGCGGCGGTCTCACCGTCCACGCGGTCCGCTGCGCGCTCGGCGACGACGCGTTCTTCCGGATGCTGCGCGGCTGGGCGACGGTCCACCGCGGCGGCGCCGTCACGACGGCCGGTTTCACCGCCCACGCCGGGCGCTACGCGGACGGACCGCTGGACGCCCTGTTCAGGGCGTGGCTCCAGGAGCCCGCCCTCCCGCCGCTGCCCTCACCGAGAAGCCCCGGGGTCCCGGCGCGACCGCCGTATCCGCCGACGAACGCGGGCTCGGCGTAGGCAGGCCGCGACGCGGGGCTGCGCGGGTGGTGAGCCACCCGCCGACGCGGGCTCGTGCCGGGGCCTTGAGCCGCCTGCCGACGCGGGCCCACGCGTGGGCCTTGAGCCACCCGCCGACGCTGGCTCGGTGCAGGCCGCGACGCGGCCCGTGCGGGGCGGGGTTCGCGGGGCGGGCAGAATGGCGTCCATGTCGTCGCGCCGCAGTGGTTCCAAGGCCAGGTCGAAGAGTGCTTCACGCGTCTCCTCGCCGACCCCTCGCACCTGCCCCTGCGGGCTGCCCGAGGCGTACGAGGCCTGCTGCGGCCGCTATCTCTCCGGTACCGCCGCCGCACCGACCGCCGAGGCCCTGATGCGGTCGCGCTACAGCGCGTTCGTCGTGCGCGACGAGGCCTACCTCCTGCGCAGCTGGCATCCCCGGACGCGGCCCGCCGACGTCACCTTCGACACGACCATGCGCTGGACCGGCCTGGAGATCCTCGACACCCACGACGGTTCCCCCTTCCACACCACCGGCACGGTCACCTTCCGCGCCTCGTACCGGGGCGGCTCGATGCACGAGCGCAGCCGGTTCGAGCGGGTGGACGGGGCCTGGGTCTATGTGGACGGCGAGTTCCCGGCAGAAGCCCCCTAGGTCCCCCTAGGTCCCCCTAGATCCCGTCGGCGGCCTTGCCGAACCAGCGGACGAGGTGGTCGTCCCCAGCCGCAGGATCACAGCTCCGACGGGCCCGTGGTTGCAGGGCGAATCCGGGGTATCGGCTTGGCTCGGCTTGGCCGGGTCGAGCTCCTGGGTCAACCGGCCGTCGCCGACTAGCCGTTGGGTGCCAGTATGTCCAGTTCCTGGAGGGCGCCCACGGTGATTTCCCGGGTGAGTCGTTCGGCTCGGGCGGCGTCGCGTTCGCGGATGGCTTCGGCGACCTGGACGTGGAGGGTGACGGCGGCGGGATCGGGGTCGTCGAACATGACGGCGTGATGGGTGCGGCCGGCGAGGACCTCCTCGACGACGTCGCCGAGGCGGGCGAACATCTCGTTGCCGGAGGCGGTGAGGATCAGGCGGTGGAAGGCGACGTCGTGGTGGAGGTAGCCCTCCAGTTTGTGGCCGCGTGAGTGGGCGACCATGCCGATGGCGCATTCGGTGAGCGCGGCGCACTGATCGGCCGTGGCGTTGCGCGCGGCGAGCCCCGCGGCGATCGGTTCGACGGCCGAGCGCAGGACCGTGAGCGAGCGCAGCTGGCGCGGGCGGTCCGCGCCGGCCAGGCGCCAGCGGATGACCTGGGGGTCGTAGACGTTCCACTCGACGGACGGGCGGACGATCACGCCGACCCGGCGGCGGGACTCGACCAGGTGCATGGACTCCAGTACGCGGACCGCCTCGCGCATCACCGAGCGGGACACCTCGAAGGTCTGGGCCAGTTCGTCCGTGCGCAGCACACTCCCCGGCGGGTACTCGCCCGCCGTGATCGCCGGTCCGAGGGTTTCCAGTACTCGGCCGTGCAGCCCTCGGCCCGGTGTGCTCATGGGGATCAGGGTACGAGGAGGGGAGCCCGGAGAAAAAGTCAGACTTATTTGGGTCCGGGGCTTGAATTCGTCGTACCTAATGCGTTTCAGTGTCGTCGACGTCGGTGACGTCCCAGATGTCGACGAAGACAGCGAGGTAGTGATGCGTACCCCTCACGTCGTCGTGGTGATGGGCGTGGCAGGGACCGGGAAGACCACGATCGGCCCCCTGCTCGCGGCCCGGCTCGGCGTTCCGTACGCCGAGGGCGACGACTTCCACCCCGAGGCCAACATCGCCAAGATGTCGGCCGGGACACCGCTGGACGACACGGACCGGTGGCCGTGGCTGGACGCCATCGGCGCGTGGGCCCACGGCCGGGCCGGACTCGGCGGAGTGGTCAGCTGTTCCGCGTTGAAGCGCGCGTACCGGGACCGGCTGCGGGCCGCCGCGCCCGGAGTCGTCTTCGTGCACCTCGCCGGTGACCGTGCGCTCATCGAGGACCGGATGTCCCACCGGCAGGGCCACTTCATGCCCACGGCGCTGCTCGACTCGCAGTTCGCCACGCTGCAGCCGCTTCAGGCGGACGAGGCGGGTGTCTCGGTCGATGTGTCGGGCGCGCCCGAGGAGATCGCCGAGCGGGCGGTCACCGCGCTGCGGGAGTTCGACCCGGCGACGTCGTAGACACCTGTCGCCCCGTCTGTCGTTCTCTCTGCCTCGGTCTCTCTGCCTCGGTCCCTCTGTTTTCGTTCCCTCTGTTCTCGTTCTCCGACTCTCCCCCAACTTCCCCCCATACAAGGATTCACCGTGACCAGACTCAACGTCGAGCTGCTGGCAGCGGACCCCGTCGAGCCGATCACCTCGGCAGGGCACGCGCAGCTGGGCATCGCCGTACTGGCGGGCATCGCCGTCATCGTCGTGCTCATCACCAGGTTCAAGGTGCACGCCTTCCTGGCACTGACCATCGGCTCGCTCGCGCTCGGCGCGTTCGCCGGGGCGCCGCTGGACAAGGCGATCGCGAGCTTCACCGCCGGACTCGGGACGACCGTGGCCGGGGTGGGTGTACTCATCGCGCTGGGCGCGATCCTCGGCAAGCTGCTGGCGGACTCCGGGGGCGCCGACAGAATCGTCGACACGATCCTCGCGAAGGCCGGCGGACGGGCGATGCCGTGGGCGATGGTGCTGATCGCCTCCGTGATCGGGCTGCCGCTGTTCTTCGAGGTCGGGATCGTGCTGCTCATCCCGGTCGTCCTGATGGTCGCCAAGCGTGGCGACTACTCGCTGATGCGCATCGGTATCCCGGCCCTCGCCGGTCTGTCCGTCATGCACGGGCTGATCCCGCCGCACCCCGGTCCGCTGGTCGCGATCGACGCGGTGCAGGCCAACCTCGGTGTCACGCTGGCGCTGGGACTGCTGGTGGCGATACCGACCGTGATCATCGCCGGGCCCCTGTTCTCGAAGTACGCGGCCCGCTGGGTGGACGTGCCCGTCCCCGAGCGCATGATCCCCGCGCGTGCCTCGGAGGAGCTGGAGAAGCGGCCCGGGTTCGGCGCGACCATCGCGACCATGCTGCTGCCGGTGGTGCTGATGCTGGCCAAGGCGCTGGTGGACATCGTCGTGGACGATCCCGAGCAGATGGTCCAGCGGATCTTCGACGTGGCCGGCTCGCCGCTGATCGCGCTGCTCGCGTCCGTGATCGTGGGCATGTTCACGCTGGGGCGGGCGGCCGGGTTCACCAAGGAGCGGCTGGGGTCGACCGTCGAGAAGTCCCTCGCGCCCATCGCGGGCATCCTGCTGATCGTCGGCGCCGGTGGCGGGTTCAAGCAGACCCTCATCGACTCCGGGGTCGGGCAGATGGTCCTGGAGATCTCCGAGGACTGGTCGATCCCGGCGCTCGTCCTGGCCTGGCTGATCGCGGTGGCGATCCGGCTGGCGACGGGTTCGGCGACCGTCGCGACCATCTCGGCCGCGGGGCTGGTGGCCCCCCTGGCCGCGGACATGTCGACGACCCACACGGCCCTGCTCGTGCTGGCGATCGGCGCCGGCTCCCTCTTCTTCAGCCACGTCAACGACGCCGGGTTCTGGATGGTGAAGGAGTACTTCGGGATGACCGTCGGCCAGACCATCAAGACCTGGTCGGTGATGGAGACGATCATCTCGGTGGTGGCGGGGGCGATCGTGCTGCTGTTGTCGCTGGTGATCTAGGCGTACCGGACTCTGGTGATCCGGGCGTACAGGACGCCGGTGATCCAGGCGTACGGGACGCCGGTGATCCAGGCGGTACCGGACCGGGGACTCCCGGCTGTGTCCGGCGCTACGGCCGCCACAGCGGGTGTTCCCGGTCCGCCCACTCTCTGCTCACCAGGCCCGTGCGAAGGCCCCGGCGGGACTCCGGGTCACCCAGGGCCATGCCGATGTGGCCCGCCAGGACGATGCCGATCGTCAGGGCCAGCCAGTCGTGGACGAAGGTCGCGCTGGTGCGCCACATCAGGGGGGTGAGGTGGGTGAACCACATCATCAGACCCGTGGCGAGCATGACGAGGGTGGCGCCGGCGAGCCAGGAGGCGTAGAGCTTCTGGCCGGCGTTGAACTTGGCGGCGGGGCGCGGGCCGGGTGCGCGGCGGCGGGCGGCGCGGAGCCAGAGGCGGTCGTGCGGGCCCCAGCGGTTCAGCCGGCCGACGTCCGCGCGGAACGCGCGGGAGGCGAGGCCCGCCAGGACCGGGAGGGGCAGAAGCAGGCCCGTCCACTCGTGGACCGTGACCACCAGGGCCCGGCGGCCGACCAGTTCGGCGAGCGCGGGGACGTAGAGGCAGGCCGCCGTCGCCACGCAGACGCCCATCAGGGCCGCCATGACCCGGTGGATCCAGCGTTCGGCGGGGGTGAAGCGCCGGACGCGGGGCTCGGCCTGGACCGGGGGCGTCTCAAGTCGTCGGTTCATCGTCCCGCCCGTTCGATCGGCCGACCCACGCGTCGATGTCGTAGCCCCGCTCCTCCCAGTAGCCGGGCTCGACCTTCTCCGTCACCTCGATGCCGGAGAGCCACTTGGCCGACTTGTAGAAGTACATGGGGGCGACGTACAGGCGCACCGGGCCGCCGTGGTTGTGGCTGAGGTCCTTGTCCTGCATACGGAGGGCCACCAGGACGTCGGCGCGGCGGGCCTGCTCCAGGGTGAGGCTCTCGCTGTACGCCCCGTCGAAGCAGGTGAAGCGGACCGCGCCCGCCGAGGAGCGCACCCCGGCCGCGTCCAGCAGCACGGAGAGCCGTACGCCCTCGAACGGGGTGTCCGGGACTCGCCAGCCCGTGACGCACTGGACGTCCTTCACCATCCGGGTCTGCGGGAGGGCCCGCAGGTCGGCGAGGGTGTACGAGGCGGGCTTGTCGACCAGGCCGTCGACGGTGAGGCGGTAGTTCTTCGCGGTCCTGCGGGGGACGGACGACGTCACCGAGTAGTAGCGGAAGCCGCCGCCGTTGGGGAGCAGGCCGGTCAGGCCGGTGGGGTCCTTCTGGGCGGCCTCGCCGAGGAACGCCTCCATGCCGCGCTGGAGGACGGGGGCGGAGACCACGCCGAGGGCGCCGAGTCCGAGGGTGCCCAGGAGGATGCGGCGGCCGATGGGTTTGCCCCGCTCGGGTTCCCGGCCGCCGTGGCCTTCCTGGTCCTCGTCCTCGGGGTGCTCCGTCGGCGTCTGCCGCGCTTCGGGATGTTCAGGGTTCACCCATCGATTCGACCATCCGCCGCCCCGGTCGGGCCAGTGGCGGCGGATATTCGTCAGGATTCGGTAAGCCCTACGCGGGTCCCCGGCTCAGCGCACGGCCTTGGCCGCCGCCCGGCCCGCCGTGCGGCCGGAGAACAGGCAGCCGCCGAGGAACGTGCCCTCCAGGGAGCGGTAGCCGTGGACTCCGCCGCCGCCGAAGCCGGCGGCCTCGCCCGCCGCGTACACGCCCTCCAGCGGGTCGCCGCCCTCGGTGAGGACCCGGGAGGAGAGGTCGGTCTCCAGGCCGCCGAGGGTCTTGCGGGTGAGGATGTTCAGGCGGACGGCGATCAGCGGGCCCGCCTTGGGGTCGAGGATGCGGTGCGGGGTGGCGGTGCGGATGAGCTTGTCGCCGAGGTAGTTGCGGGCCCCCCGGACCGCCATGACCTGGAGGTCCTTGGTGAAGGGGTTGGCGACCTCACGGTCCCGGGAGACGATCTCGCGGCGCAGCTCGGCCTCGTCGATCAGCGGCTCCTTGGTGAGCGCGTTCATGCCGCGGACCAGGGAGCCGAGGTCCTTCTCGACGACGAAGTCGACGCCGTGGTCCATGAAGGCCTTGACCGGGCCGGGGACGTCCGCGCGGGCCCGGATGAAGACGTCCTTGACGGACTTGCCGGTCAGGTCGGGGTTCTGCTCGGAGCCGGAGAGGGCGAACTCCTTGCCGATGATCTTCTGGTCGAGGACGAACCACGTGTAGTCGTAGCCGGTCTTCATGATGTGTTCGAGCGTGCCGAGGGTGTCGAAGCCGGGGAACAGCGGGACCGGGAGCCGCTTGCCGCGCGCGTCCAGCCAGAGCGAGGACGGGCCGGGGAGGACGCGGATGCCGTGGTTCTCCCAGATGGGGTTCCAGTTCTGGATGCCCTCGGTGTAGTGCCACATGCGGTCGCGGTTGATGAGGTTCGCGCCCGCCTCCTCGGCGATGCCGAGCATCCTGCCGTCGACGTGCGCGGGCACGCCGGAGATCATCTTCTCCGGGGGGTTGCCGAGGCGCTCGGGCCAGTTGGCGCGGACGAGGTCGTGGTTGCCGCCGATGCCGCCGGAGGTGATGATCACGGCCTGGGCCTTCAGTTCGAAGGCGCCGGTGACGTCGCGGCTGCTGGCCTGGCCGCGCTCGATGGTCGACGCCTCCAGGATCTCGCCGGTGACGGTGTCGACGGCGCCCGCGCTGCGCGACAGGCCGGTCACCCGGTGCCGGAACTTTAGCTGGACCAGCCCCCGGGCAACGCCCTCCCGCACCCGCCGCTCGAAGGGCTCGACGAGGCCGGGGCCGGTGCCCCAGGTGATGTGGAAGCGGGGGACGGAGTTGCCGTGCCCGTTGGCGTCGTAGCCGCCGCGCTCGGCCCAGCCGACCACCGGGAAGAACCGGACGCCCTGCTGGTGGAGCCAGGAGCGCTTCTCACCGGCCGCGAAGTCGACGTACGCCTCGGCCCACTTGCGCGGCCAGTGGTCCTCCTCGCGGTCGAAGGCGGCCGTGCCCATCCAGTCCTGGAGGGCGAGGGCGTGGCTGTCCTTGATCCGCAGGCGGCGCTGCTCGGGCGAGTCGACGAAGAAGAGCCCGCCGAAGGACCAGTGCGCCTGGCCGCCGATCGACTGCTCCGGTTCCTGGTCGAGGAGGATCACTTTGCGGCCCGCGTCGACGAGCTCCGCGGTCGCCGCGAGCCCGGCGAGGCCCGCCCCGATCACGATCACATCTGCGTCGTACGACATGGAGGACGTCCTCTCGGGAACGGTTCGGGCAAGCGAGGGCAGCCCGAAACAGGCCAGGCACGGCCCCCCGCTTTGTTACTGGCCGGTCAGCAGCTTTGGGATCAGATCCTTCGGCAGAAGGAGTGACCTAGTCAACTGCCGAGATGTGTCTGCTCTTACGGACAGCCCCCGGCGGGGCGGCTACAGTCTCCCGAATACGTATCGGGCCACCCGTCGGGGTACAAATCGCCCTCCGACAGGGATGCCGAGCGGATGCCCCTCGGGGAACACTCGCCGCGGCCCGTCCGACGACCCGAGGTATTCCGCGTGTCGGTTCTCGTTCTTCTTCTCTCCGTGGGCGCCGCCTGCTGTCTGGGCTTCGGCTTCGTACTCCAGCAGCAGGCCGCGGCGCACGCCCCGCTGGGCGACTTCCTCTCGCCCCGGCTGCTGCTCGACCTGATCCGGGTGCCGCGCTGGCTCGGCGGGATCGGGCTGATGGTGTGCGGCATGGCCCTGGGTGCGATCGCGCTCAGCCAGGGCGAGGTCACCCTCGTGGAACCGCTCCTCGCCACGAACCTCCTCTTCGCGCTCGCCCTCTCCCGCCGGCAGAACCGTCAGCCGCTGGGCCGCCAGGGCTGGGCGGGGCTGGTGCTGCTCGCGGGCGGCGTCACCGCGTTCATCGTCGCCGGGCGGCCGGAGGGCGGGGCGGCGGTCGGCGGCCCCTTCCGGCAGTGGCTGATCATCGGCGTCATGCTGGGGCTCGCGCTCCTGCTCACGGCGTACGCGAAGCGGTCCCGGCTCAGCGCCGCGCCGGTGCTCCTGGCGGTCGCGGCCGGGCTCCTCTACGGCGTCCAGGACGCGCTCACCCGGGTCAGCGGGCAGCGCTTCGCGGAGACCGGGTGGGGCGGGCTGTTCACCTCGTGGGAGCCGTACGGAGTCGTACTCCTCGGCGCGACCGGGCTGCTGCTCGTCCAGAGCGCCTTCGAGACGGCCTCGCTGCGGATGTCCCTGCCCGCGCTCACCGCCGCGCAGCCACTGGCGGGGATCGCGTGCGGCGTGGGGTTCCTCGGGGACCGGCTGCGGATGGACGCGGGGGCGCTCGCGTGGGAGGGGGTGGGGCTGGCGGGGATCGTCGTCGGGGTGGTGCTGCTCGGGATGCATCCGGCGATGCCGTGCGGCTCCGCCGGGGGGACGCGGGAGAGCTCGGGGGTGCGGGTGGGCGCCTCGTAGCTCGGGGGTGTGCGGTGGGCGCCTCATGGCTCGGGGGTGCGGGTGGGTGCCTCATAGCTCGGGGGTGTGCGGTGGGCGCCTCATGGCTCGGGGGTGCGGGTGGGTGCCTCATAGCTCGGGGGTGTGCGGTGGGCGCCTCATGGCTCGGGGGTGCGGGTGGGTGCCTCGTAGCTCGGGGGTGTGCGGTGGGCGCCTCATGGCTCGGGGGGTGCGGGTGGTGTGGCGGGTGCGGGTCCGGTGGGGGCTGGTCGCGCAGTTCCCCGCGCCCCTGAAAAGCAGGGGCTGCGCCCCGTGCTTTTCGGCCCGCAGGGCCGTCGTTTCCAGGCCCGCAGAGCCATCGTCTCCCAGTCCCGCAGGCCCGTGATTTTCCAGACCCGCAGGCCCGCCGCCTTCCAGACCCGCAGAGCCATCGTCTTCCAATCCCGCAGGCCCGTCGTCTTTCAGGCCCGCAGGGCCTGGTCTTTTAGGGGCGCGGGGAACTGCGCGAGCAGCCCCCACCGGACCCGCGGACGGACTCAGCCGCTCGACCCAGCCCCTGCTTGGATGGAGTCATGAGCGCCGCCGACGAGATCCTCGACATCGTGGACGAGAACGACCAGGTCATCGGGCAGGCCCCGCGGGGGGAGGTGTACGCCCGGGGAATGCGGCATCGGGCCGTGTTCGTGCTGGTCAGGGACGCCGAGGGGCGGGTGTTCGTGCATCGCCGTACGGCCACGAAGCTGATCTTCCCGGCGCTGTACGACATGTTCGTGGGCGGGGTCGTCGGCGCGGGCGAGTCCTACGACGACGCGGCTCTGCGTGAGGCCGAGGAGGAACTGGGCGTCACGGGGCTGCCGCGCCCCGACCCGCTCTTCAAGTTCCTGTACGACGACGGATCCGGACGGACGTGGTGGTCGGCCGTGTACGAGGTCCGCTGCGAGCTGCCGGTACACCCGCAGGTGGAGGAGGTCGCCTGGCACGGGTTCCTGGCGGAGGCCGAGGTGGAGCGGCGGCTGGACGAGTGGGAGTGGGTGCCGGACGGGGTGGCGGCCTACGAGCGACTGAGGGGGCGCAGGGCCGCGGAGTGAGGCACGAGGAGGGCGATCTACGCCGGGAAGCCGACCGGTAATGTCCTGTACGTGATCGAATTTGCACGGAACGTCCGGCTGTGGTTCGTCCCCGCGGAGGTCCGGGAGGACGGCCGAACCCCGGACTACCGGTTCTCCCTGGCCAATGAGCGGACGTTCCTGGCCTGGCTGCGCACCTCGCTCGCGCTCATCGGCGGCGGTTTCGCGGTGGACCAGTTCCTGCCGGACCTGCGCTGGGGCTGGCGCGTCGGGCTCGCGCTCGCCCTGCTGGCGGCCGGGGTGCTGTGCGCGCTGCGGGCGGTCAACCACTGGGTGCGCTGCGAGCGGGCGATGCGGCGCGGGGAGGACCTGCCGGTGTCGCGCTTCCCGGCGATGCTCAGCCTCGTGGTCGCCGTGGTCGCCGTCGCCATGGTCGCCGTCGTGCTGCTCGGGTGGGAGGGATGAGTCTCGCCTCTCCCGCCCGTGACCCGGGGCTCCAGCCCGAACGCACCCGGCTGGCCTGGCGGCGTACGACCCTTACGGGTGCCGTGATCGCCGTGCTCGCCGCGAAGTCCGCGCTGCACGGCGGGCCGTCGACGGCCGGTGTGGTGGCCGCCGCCCTGTGCGCGGTGCTGTGGCTGGGCTTCCTGGCGCTCGCCCACCGCCGCATCCACGCCCTGTCGGCCTCCCGACCGCCCGTCCTCGCGCCCCGGACCGCCGTGACGGCGGTCCTGTGCGTGATCGCCCTAGCGGTGTGCGGCGCGGCCTTGGTGTCCTGAGACCGCGCCCTGACATCCCGGGACCCCGCCGCGCGACGGGACGTGGCACAGCGACGGGAGCGATCGAGCAAACCGAAGCGGGGGCAAGCCTTGGTGTGTGCATGGGGTTTCGAAAAGGAAGAACCGGGACTTCTGTGACTAGCCTGGTCATGTCACCCCCGTACCACCGAAGGTGAGCGCGATGACCACCCTGCACCAGGAACACCCCGTCCACGACCACGCCCACGGTCCGGCCTGCGGACACACCGCCGTACCGCACGGTGACCACACCGACTACGCGCACGACGGGCATCTGCACCGCGAGCACTCCGGGCACTGGGACGAGTGCGAGCCGAAGGGGCACACCGCGCACGACGGCCACGCCCACGAGCACGGCGAGGACTGCGGGCACCCGACGGTCACGCACGGGGACCACGTGGACTACGTGCACGACGGACACCGTCACGCCGCCCATGACGGGCACTGGGACGACCACTGACGCCACCGACGGCCGGCGGCGGGCACCAGCGGCATCACCCGCACCGTTTCCGTACACCCCGGATTCTCCCGGATCATCGCCGACTGGCAGGCTCTGTCCACCAGTTGGCGACGCTTCGGGGGATGAAGGGGTTCACTATGACCGCAGGAGAGCCGTACACCGTCGAGCTCGCGAGCGACGTGTACGCGTATGTGCAGCCGGACGGCGGGTGGTGTCTGAACAACTCCGGTTTCGTGAGTGACGGGACCACCACTCTGCTCGTGGACACGGCGGCGACGGAGCGCCGGACCCGCGCCCTGGGCGCCGCGCTCGACGCGACCGGCGTCCCGAGGCCCCGTCTCCTGGTCAACACCCACCACCACGGGGACCACACCTACGGCAACGGCTTCTTCACGCCGGCCGCCACCCTCGTCTCGCACTCGGCCTGCCGCCGTGAGGCCCTCGCCAGCGGGCAGCACCTCCATCTGCTGTGGCCGCAGACCGACTTCGGCGACGTCGGCATCCGGGGCGCGGACCTGACGTACGACGACCGCGTGACGCTCCACGTCGGTGACATCGAGGCGCAGGTCATCCACCCGGGCATCTCGCACACGGTCGGCGACTCGGTCGTCTGGCTGCCGCACCGGCGGGTGCTGTTCGCCGGGGACCTGGTCTTCGAGGGCGGAACGCCGTTCTTCCTGATGGGGTCGCTGAGCGGTTCGCTGCGGGCGCTGGCGCTGCTGCGCGAGCTGGGCGCCGAGACCGTCGTACCGGGGCACGGGCCGGTGACCGACCCGTCGGCGTTCGACAAGGCCGAGCGGTACATGCGGTTCGTGACCGACATCGCCGAGAAGTCGCACGCGGCGGGCCTCACGCCCCTGGAGGCGGCCCGGAACACGGATCTCGGGGAGTACGCCGCGCTGCCGGAGAGCGAGCGGCTGGTGGCGAACCTGCGCCGGGCGTACGCCGAGCTGGACGGGCACCCGGAGGGCGAGGGCGTCGACCCGTTCGCCGGGTTCATGGACATGGCGACCATCAACGGCGGGGAGATGATGACCTGCCACGCGTGACGCCCGGGAGGAGTCGGCGGGCCGGGTGGCCGGGGCGCCGACGACCGGACGCCGACGACCGGGTGGGGATCCGGCTTTCCGGCCGGATCCCGTCGAGACTCCGATCACTTTCGTGTCACCCACTGGACGACATACCGACCGGTCGGCATCATGAGAGGGTCCCGGTAACCCGCGTGGAGGAGCGATGATGCACCCAGACCACCCGCCAGGTCTCGATCCCGACCGGCTCCGCGCCCTGCTCGACGCCGAGCGGCCCGGACTCGTGGGCGGCCCGCTCACCGGCCGGCTGATCGAGGGCGGGCGGTCGAACCTGACGTACGAGGTCACGGACGGCACCGCCAAGTGGGTCGTACGCCGGCCGCCGCTGGGCCATGTGCTGGCCACCGCGCACGACATGAAGCGCGAGCACCGCGTGATCAGCGCGCTGCACCCGACCAACGTACCGGTGCCGCGTCCGGTGCTGCTCTGCGAGGACGAGGACGTGCTCGGCGCGCCCTTCTACGTCATGGACTTCGTCGAGGGCACCCCCTTCCGCACCGCCGATCAGCTGGCCCCGCTGGGTCCTGAGCGCACCCGGGCCGCCGTGCTGGGCCTGGTCGACACCCTCGTCGAACTGCACGCGGTGGACCCGGCCGAGGTGGGCCTCGCCGACTTCGGGCGCCCGGAGGGCTTCCTCGACCGGCAACTGCGGCGCTGGGGCAAGCAGTTGGCCGCGTCCCGCAACCGCGAGCTGGCCGGCATCGACGAGTTGCACGCGGCCCTCGGCCGGCAGCTCCCCCCCTCCCCCGCCCCGACGGTCATCCACGGCGACTACCGGCTCGACAACGTACTGCTCGGTGGCGACGACCGGATCAAGGCCATCCTCGACTGGGAGATGTCCACGCTCGGCGATCCGCTCACCGACCTGGGCCTGCTGGTGATGTACAGCGTGCCGCTCGCCATGCCCGACTCGCCCGTCTCCACGACCGCGGCGGCCGCCGGGCACCCGGATCCGGCCGAGATCGTCGAGCGGTACGCGGCCCGCTCGGGCCGTGACGTGTCCTCGGTGTCCTGGTACACGGCGTTCGCGTGGTTCAAGCTCGCCGTGATCCTGGAGGGCATCCACTACCGGTACACCCTCGGCCAGACGGTCGGCCGCGGCTTCGACCGCATCGGCGACCTGGTCCCCGTCTTCATCGAACACGGCCTGACGACTCTTCGCACCGGCTCCCAGGAAGGCTGACCAGCATGGACTTCGCATTCGACGCCCGCACGGAGGAGCTGCGTGCCAAGCTCCTCGCCTTCATGGACGAGTACGTCTACCCGGCGGAGGCCGTGGCCGAGGAGCAGCGGGCCGAGCTGGCCTCGCCGTGGGACACCCCGGCCGTGATGGAGGACCTGAAGGCCGAGGCCCGCAGGCAGGGCCTGTGGAACCTCTTCCTGCCCGACTCCGAGTACGGGGCGGGGCTCACCAACCTCCAGTACGCGCCGCTCGCCGAGATCACGGGGCGGTCCCCGCAGCTGGCGCCGACCGCGCTGAACTGCGCCGCGCCCGACACGGGCAACATGGAGGTGCTGAGCCAGTTCGGCGACGAGGCGCAGAAGAAGCAGTGGCTGGAGCCGTTGCTCGCCGGTGAGATCCGGTCGGCCTTCGCGATGACCGAGCCGGAGGTGGCCTCCTCGGACGCCACCAACATCACCACGCTGATCGAGCGGGACGGCGACGAGTACGTCGTCAGCGGGCGCAAGTGGTACATCTCCGGGGCCATGAACCCCGACTGCCAGATCTTCATCGTGATGGGCAAGACGGACCCGAACGGGGCCGACATCCGCCGTCAGCAGTCGATGATCCTGGTCCCGCGCGACACTCCGGGCGTCACGGTGAAGCGCGCGATGCGGGTCTTCGGGTACGAGGACCACTCCCACGGCGGCCACGCCGAGGTCGTCTTCGAGGGTGCGCGGGTGCCGGCCGCCAACCTGATCGGCGAGGAGGGCGGCGGTTTCGCCATCGCGCAGGCGCGGCTCGGTCCCGGCCGCATCCACCACTGCATGCGGCTCATCGGGATGGCCGAGCGGGCGATCGAGCTGATGTGCCGGCGGGCGGTGGCGCGGGAGGCCTTCGGCAAGGCGCTGGCGCAGCAGGGGGTCGTGCACAACTGGATCGCCGATGCGCGGGTCGCGGTCGAGCAGTTGCGGCTGCTGGTGCTGAAGACGGCGTGGATGATGGACACGGTGGGCAACAAGGGGGCCCACGCGGAGATTCAGGCGATCAAGATCGCTACGCCGCGGACTGTCGTGGACATCATCGACCGGGCCATTCAGCTGCACGGCGCGGGAGGTGTCAGCCAGGACTTCCCGCTGGCCGAGCTGTACGCGGGGGCGCGGACGCTGATGATCGCGGACGGGCCCGACGAGGTGCACCAGCGGTCGCTGGCTCGACGGGAGCTGAAGCGGTACATGTGAGCGGCGGGGGGTTCGTTGTCGGGTGCGGGTCCGGTGGGGGCTGGTCGCGCAGTTCCCCGCGCCCCTGAAAGACCAGGCCCTGCGGGCCCGAGAGACCACAACCCTGCAGGCCGGAAGGCCACGGGGCTACGGGCCTGAAAGCCACGGGGCTACGGGGCTGCGAGCCGGAAGGCGACGGGGCTACCGGGCTGCGGGCCGGAAGGCCACGGGGCTCCGGGCCTGAAGGCCACAGGGCTACGGGCCCGAAGGCGACAGGGCTACGGGCCTGGAGGCCACAGGCCGGAAGGCTACGGGGCTACGGGGCTACGGACCGGAAGGCCACGGGGCTGCAGGCCGGAAGGCCACGGGGCTGCAGGCCGGAAGGCCACGGGGCTGCGGGTCGAGAAGCATGGGGCGCGGCCCCTGCTTTTCAGGGGCGCGGGGAACTGCGCGAGAAGCCCCACCGGGCCCGCGCCCGCCAGACCGACCGAACCCCCCGAGCTGTCAGGCGCCCACGCGCCCACGCGCCCAGGCGCGCACGCGCCCTACGGCCGCAGCGCGCGCAGCAGCAGGTCCGCCAAGTGGTCCGCGACCTCCTGCGGGCCCATGGGGCCATCCGGGCGGTACCACGTCGACAGGTGGTGGACCGAGCCGAAGTGGTAGTCGACCACCAGGTCGGCCGGGGTCGCCTTCGAGAAGACGCCCGCCTCCTGCCCCTCCTCCACGAGCGCACGGAAGCGCTCGTGGTAGCGGCGGCGTTCCGCGCGGACCTGCTTGTTCTTCTCGGGGCTCAGGTGGTGCATGGACCGGAAGAAGATCATCGCGTCGTCGAGGTTGTCGATGGTGGTGACGACGACATCGGCGGCGGCACCCCGCAGCCGCTCCTCGACGGGCGCGTCGGCCCCCGCGAACGCGTCGAGCCGCTCCTGCTGGATGCGCAGCACACGCGCGTACACCTCGTGCAGCAGGTCGTCCTTGGAACCGAAGTAGTGGTACAGCGCACCCTTGGTGACGCCCGCCGCCTCGACGATCTCCTGCACGGAGGTGCGGTCGTAGCCGCGCTCGGCGAAGAGCCGGGTGGCGGCGGCCAGCAGCCGCTGCGGTACGGGCGTACCGTCGCCGTCCGTCGTCCTGGGCACTGCCGCCACCTGCCTTCCGAGGTTCTGTTGTCGCCTACTGGTCGCCCGCCGGTCCTCGATCGGTTCCCCGACCGGCCGGAATCGGGCGCCCCCGCCGGAGGATCATCCCACTCTCCGGCACCCGGCCGCCGGGCAGGGCGGTCAGCCCGTCGTCTCCCACTTCCGCTGGATGTGGTTCATGTTCGTCAGCCAGCGGTCCGGATCGGCTGCCCTGGCCTGGTAGAAACCGGCCACCTCGGGGTGCGGCAGGATCAGGAAGCGGTCCTTGTCGATGCCCTCGAAGAGCGCGTCGGCGACGTCCTCCGGCTCGATCGCGGTCGGTGTGAGGACGAGGTCGCCGGCGCTGCCGGAGGCGGTCAGCATGTCGGTGCGCACCCCCTGCGGGCAGATCGCGTGGACCTTGACGCCCCGGTGCCGGTAGGTGAGGGACAACCACTCGGCGAAGGCGTACGCCCCGTGCTTGGTGACGCTGTAGGGCGCCGCGCCGATCATCGTCAGCAGCCCCGCCGCCGAGACCGTCGACACGAAACGCCCGCTGCCCCGCTCCAGCCACGCCGGCAGCAGCTCGTGGGCCGCCCTGACGTGCGCCATCACGTTCACGTCCCAGGCGAGCGCCCAGACCTTCTCGTCGGCCGCCTCCGTACCGCCGGAGGCGAGTCCCGCGTTCGCGCAGTACACATCCACCGTGCCGCCCAGCGCCTCCCTCGCCTCGGCGACGATCGAGGACGCGTCCCCGGGCACCGCGATCCCGCCGATCTCGTCGGCCACGGCCTCGGCCCGGTCACCGTCCAGGTCGTTCACGACGACCCGGGCCCCTTCGGCCGCGAACCGCCGCGCCAGGGCGGCCCCGATCCCACCGCCCGCTCCTGTGACGACCACACCCGCACCCTGCACGACATCCACGATCGCTCTCCCTCGACACGACACACCCGAACGGCTCCACTGCGACTGCCAGACTAACCGGTCGGTATGTGCCAGAGAAGAGCCACTCGATACCACGTCCCGCAGGAGCGCCCGAAGGGGCGCGGGGAACTGCGCGACCAGCCACAACCGCGTGGCAGGTTACAAACCACCTGCAGGGGCGCTTAGCTTGCCTGTAGGCCGTTTCCGCGACCGCGACCCGGAGGTCACCCCATGCACCTCTCCCGCCGCACCTTCCTCGCCGCCTCCACGGCAGCCACCGCGTCCACGGCAGCCACGGCCGGCCTCACCGCCGCTCCCCCGGCCGAGGCGGCCCGCCAAGGGCTGCGCACCGGCTTCGAGCGCCTGGCGCAGGACGGCTACAAACTCCTCGGCGGCCAGAAGGTCGGCATCGTCACCAACCCCACCGGCATCACCAGGGACGCCCGCCACATCGTCGACGTGATGCACACCGACGACCGCGTGGACCTCAGAGCCGTCTTCGGCCCGGAGCACGGCTTTCGCGGCACCGCCCAGGCCGGCGGCTCCGAGGGGCGCTACGACGACCCGGCGACCGGGCTGCCCGTCTACGACACGTACCTGAAGAGCGGCCGCCCCCTCGCGGACATCTTCACCGCCTCCGGCGTGGACACCGTCGTCTTCGACATCCAGGACGTGGGCGCCCGCTTCTACACGTACATCTGGACGCTGTACGACTGCATGGAGGCGGCCCAGTCGGCCGGAAAGCGTTTCGTCGTGCTGGACCGGCCGAACCCGGTGACCGGGCGGAGCGCTCAAGGGCCCGTGCTGCACAAGGAGTTCGCCACGTTCGTCGGACGGCAGCCCATCGCGCAGGCGCACGGGATGACGGTGGCGGAGCTGGCACGGCTGTTCAACGAAGAGTTCCTGACCACGCCCGTGGCGCTGGAGACCGTACTGATGTCGGGGTGGAGCCGTTCGCGGTTCCATGACGACTCCGGGCTGCCCTGGGTGCCGCCCAGCCCCAACATGCCGACGCCGGACACCGCGCTCGTGTACTCCGGGACGTGTCTCTTCGAGGGGACGAACCTGTCGGAGGGGCGCGGCACCACGCGGCCGTTCGAGCTGCTCGGCGCGGAGGGCGTCGACCGGCGGTGGGCGGCCGCCGCGAACGAACTCGGCCTGCCCGGCGCGCACTTCAGGGAGGCGTACTTCGCGCCGACGTTCTCCAAGTTCCAGGGGAAGACCATCGGGGGCGTACAGATCCACGTCCACGACCGGGCCGCGTACGACCCCGTACGCACCGGGATCGGCCTCCTCGTGACCGCCAGGAAGGTCTGGAGCGGCTTCGCCTGGCGGCCGGACAACTGGATCGACAAGCTGACCGGTTCGGCGCGGGTGCGGACGATGATCGACGCGGGGGCGGACACGGACGAGGTCGTGGCGGGCTGGCAGGAGGAGCTGGCCGCGTTCCGCAGGGTGCGCAAGGAGTACTTGCTGTACCGGTAGTCGGCGCCAAGGGCCGTACGCGACGTATGGCCATCCTTCGCCGCCCGCAGGACCATGCGCCTGAGCGCACCACCAACGGGGGCCGAAGGGGGCTCGTCATGGCGGATCCGGGAATGAGCGTGACTCCCTACTGGGAACTGACCTTCGACGCGGACGGGGACGTGGACACCGGTCAGCGGGACCGGCTCCTCGCCGGGGTCGGGGAGCGCGGGGTCGTGGATCTGGTCGTCTTCGCACACGGCTGGAACAACGACCGGTCCGGCGCGACCCGGCTCTACAGCAGCTTCCTCGCCCCGTTCCCGGAGCTCGCGCCGAAGGCGAGGCTGGGCTACGTCGGGGTGATGTGGCCCTCGATGCGGTTCTCGGACGAGCCGATCCCGGACCTCAAGCCGGTCCCGGCCGCGGCGCCCAGCCGTCCCGCGCTCGACAAGAACACCCGGCACGCCCTGTTGGAGGTCTTCCCCGGGCGGGCCACCGTCGTCGAGCAGCTCGCCCGGCTGCTGGACCAACGACCGGACGAAGGCGCCTCGTTGGAGGAGTTCGGGCGGCTCGTACGGCTGCTGGTGGAGGTGCCGCCCCAGGGGCCGCAGGGCGCGTTCACGGCGGACACCATCACGGAGGGGGTGCCGGAGGGCACGCCCGGGATGCTGTGCGGGGACGCGGTGCGGGTGTGCGCGGACTTCGCGGCGGCGCTGACGGAGGTCGAGGTCCCGGGGGTGATGACCGGGGCCGCCGTCACCCCGCCCCAGGCCTGGGACGGCGCCCATGAACTCCTGCGTCAGGCCACGTACTTCGCGATGAAGCGCCGGGCGGGGACGGTCGGCGAGCGTGGGCTGGGGCGGCTGCTCGGGCAGCTCGCGAGGACCGCGCCGCAGGTACGGGTGCACCTCGTCGGGCACAGCTTCGGCGCGCGTCTCGTGTCGTTCGCACTGCGCGGACTGCCTGAAGGGGTGCACTCCGTGAAGTCGGTGACGCTCCTTCAGGCGGCCTTCTCCCACTACGCGTTCGCGGCGCGACTGCCCCACGACGCACGCGCGAGCGGCGTGCTGAACGGTCAACAGAAGCGGATCGACGGCCCGTTGGTGTGCTGTCACTCCAAGCACGACTCGGCGCTCGGCACGATCTACCCGCTGGCCTCCCGGATGGCGGGCGACGCGCGCACCGTGCTGGGCCTGAGCGTGAACAGCCTGCTGGGCGCGAAGTGGGGCGCCCTCGGCTACGGCGGGGTGCGGGCGGTCAAGGGCACCCGGTCGTTCAAGCTGGCAGACGCCCTCAAGGCCCAGCTGCCGACAGCGGGCTGCGTGAACATCGACGCGGCGGCGGTGGTGCGGCGCGGCGGCGCGCCGTCCGGTGCCCACAGCGACATCTGCCACCGGGAGTTGGCCCGGGTGGTGCTGGCGGCGGGCCGTATCGTCTGATCCCGGCCCGCCGCCTCACTCACTCACTCACTCGCTCACTCACTCGCTCACCGGGGCTCACCTGTGCGAGGTGAACTCCACGACCTGCTGATAGGTGGGCCGGTTCTGCCAGCTGATCTTGTTGTGCTTGATGCCTCCGAGAGGCTGCTGGATGATCGAGTCGGCGCACCACTGGTCGCCCGCCGAGCAGTACTCGTCGCCGGGGTAGACCTGCGCGGCGGTCTTGCCGGCCGCCTCCTTGAGGGTGTTGATCAGGAGGGTGCGGCAGGCGCTCAGGCTGCCGCCGCCGCAGTACTGGTCCGCCAGCGGGCCCCGCACCGTCTCACCCAGCACCGAGCGGATGTCCTTGTCGACATAGCTCCACCAGCCGTACTGGAAGGAGCTGCCGGCGTGGGAGCCGGTCGGGCCGTGCGCGGCCGACGGGGACTCGTCGATGGGGAGGTTGGCGGTGATGGCGGTGTACAGGTCGGTGCCGAGGCCTGGTTCGAACTCGGCCTTCACCAACAGCGGCCACCAGGCGTCCAGGATGCGGATCGCCTCGGCGTTGGCGTAGGTCTTGGAGCCGGCGGAGGTCTCCGTGCGTTTCGAGCCGGACGTGACCCAGGTCTGGAGCTTGGCGACCGCCGCGGCGGCCGTGGAGTCCGTGACCGTGCTGCTGTTGACGACCTTCAGCAGGTCCGGGACGACGTCCTCGGCGCGCAGGTCGGCGAGGCCCGCCTCGGCCATGGCCTTCGTCAGCGAGGCCCGGGTGACGCCGCCGGCGGCGACCAGTCGCTTCACCCGGTCGTCGAGGAGGTTGCCGCGGTGGACGGAGCCGTTGCCCCAGGGGGCGGTGGTGTAGTCCTTGGCCTGCTTGTTGTTCCAGGAGATGTAGTAGTCCTGGTCGAGGGAGTTGGGGTGGGCCGAGGGGGCGGTGTAGTCGGCGGTGTTGGTGGCGGGGTTCCAGTTCCGCCACTCGTACGCCGCCTGCGCCCAGGCCGGGAACTCGGGGTCGACGTTCGCGGGGCGCACCGGGTTGTCGCCGCTGTTGTAGTACGCGGTGCGGGTGGAGTCGGCGTAGAACCAGTTGAAGGTGTAGTTGATGTTCTGGACGGCCTTCTGGAAGGTCTCGGGGCCCTTGACGTAGTTCGGGTCGTTCAGCATCTGGAAGCCGATGATCGACTCGGCCTCGTTCAGATACGAGGAGCGCAGGGTGGTGTAGGCGACCTTCTTGCCGCCGACCGTCGCGCGGTGCGTGACGGGGCCGTACTTGGTGCGCCAGACCTGCATGCGGTAGGAGCCGGCCGGGGTGTCGTCGGCGGTGGTCGGCTTCCAGGCGTTGGTCTGCTCGATCTTCTCCATGGCCGTACAGGTGCCGTGGTACAGGTAGTGCACGTCGTCCTGGCACAGTTCGACGGCGTAGGCGTCGATGATGTCCTGGCCCGAGGTGGTGGCGCTCCAGGCGTAGTCCTGGCCCCGGCCGAGTTCGACGTACATGCTCAGGCCGGCGAAGGAGGCGCCGCGGGCGCTGATCCCCGGGCCCTGGATCTCCTGGAGCATGAGCAACTGCGGGGCGAAGTAACCCGTCTGGGGCCCGAAGACGGCGACGGGGCGGCCGCTCGCGGTGTGCTCGCCGCTGACGACGAGGGCGTTGGACATGCCGCGCCGGGCGGAGCTGAGGGCGCTGTCGGTGGCCTCGGAGGAGACACTCGTCGAGGCCACCGTGGCCGCGCTGCCGGTGCGGTCGTGGACCAGCGGTTCCTCGGTGACGGTGCCATCGTCGGGAAGCGCCGTGCCCTGCGGGTTCGCGGGCTTGGTGGCGTAGGGGAAGCTGCCGTCGTGGACGGTGAGGGCGGCCTCGGGGTCGTTGCGCTCGCGGAAGGACTCCCAGACCTCGGTGCCCTCGGTGACGCCGTACTTCTCCTGGGCGGCCAGCAGGGACAGGGCGTTGTTGACCTCGCCGCCGCCTCCCGAGCCGAAGAGGGCGCCGATGACGGAGGCCAGGGCGACCAGGTCGGTGGGCTTGAACTTCTCGATGGTGCCGGCGTTGGTGACGGAGTCCTTGTGGCCGGTCAGGACGTACTCGCCGGGGAAGTAGCGGCCGCTGTCGGAGGCGTCGATGTAGGCGTTGATGCCGGCGACGTAGGCGTTGACGTCGGCGAGGGCCAGCTGCCCGCGCTCGCCGTTGGAGGCCACCGCCTTGTCGATCTGGGCCTGGAGGTCGGCCTCGGTGTAGGGGGCGTGGCGCCAGAACTCCTGCTCCAGGCCCTGGTTGGACGCGGCACCGCCCGCGAACGGGGTCAGCTTGCCGCGCCCGACGTGCCGGAAGACGTCCATCAGCCACAGCCGGTCCTGGGCGGCCGCGTAGCCCGCGCCGAACTCGGTGCCGTAGCGGGTGGTGCCCGTGATGTGCGGCACACCGGTCTTCTTGTCGCGGACGATCGTGACGTCGATGCGGCCTGCCGGGTTCAGGGTGGAGGCGACCTGGTCGGAGGCGACGCCGAAGGAGGCGTCGTTGAAGAAGGTGTTGATCGTGGAGTTGGTGAGGCCCGGGTAGCCGGTGGCCAGGTTGTTGTAGGGGCCGAGCTGGTTGCTCGCGTTCTCCGGCATGGAGCCGAAGCCCTGGTTGAGGAGGATCTGGGCGAGGGTGGCGTTGCCGTTCTGCCCGGGCGGCAGGATGTCGGAGCACTGGCCGCCGCAGTGGTCCGTCACCGCTGCCGCCTTGACGGCGTCGGCGTCGGTGTCGGCGGCCGCGGCCGGGGCAGCTGGGGAAAGAGGCGACAAAAGACCGGCAACGAGTGCGCATATGGAGGCGGCCTTGAGGAACTCCGGGAATCTACGGGGAGTTCTCACTCTGTCCGGTGCGTTGCGTGAGGTGCGTGGGGTGCGCCAGGGCATGGCAGCTCCTCCCGACGGGGGTGGGCCGGATGTTACCGCCGGTATCCCCGGCTTTGAAGATGAACATGCGTCACGTTTTTAGGATCACCGCCAACGGACAGGTGACTGACAGCGTGAACAGGTACTCAGAAGTAGTCGTAAGCAGACAAGAAGAAGTCAGAGGCAGTCAGGCGTAGGCAGGAACGGTCCGTGAACGGCTCAGCAGACGACTTATGGAGGTCATCGGAAATCGGATGGAGCCGAATCGCGTGTCGATACGTCTATTCGGCGACGTCCCCGACGACGACGCCGAAGTGACCGAAGTTCAGGTGCAGGTGTGACGGAGGTGCAGGGCGATGGCCGGTTTCCGGAGTCTGGCAAGACAGGTGCGAGATCCCAGGTGCGATCTGGCACTGCGGCGCTATTCGCTGCGCAAGTGCCTTGAGCGGTTCGCCCCCTACGGACATCGGGCGACCTGGGACCACTTGTGCTCACGGGCCGGGTTCGGCCCCGAGGACCGCGACCCCGATCCAGCGCGGCTCGTGGCCGCACTGGACGAGTTGGAGGAGGCCCGCTCCGTCTGGCTCGACTACGAGGTGCAGTTCGCGCAGCGCCGCAAGAAGGAGAAGCACGACGGGCTGCGCAGGCCGGGCAGTGTCGACGACTGGCACCGGCTGACCTGGGGCGGGTTCGGAGTCGCCTGGTGCGACGACCCGAAGGTCCATCCCGATGGACCGATGGCGGAGGTGCTGCGCCGGCTCATCGCCGCGCTGGAGCGCGAACCGGGCTCGACCTGCCCGGTGTGCGAGGGCGAGCGCCTCGTCTGGATGTACGACCTGGCCCACGAACCGTCCTCGGGCCCGGTCTGCACGGAATGCGGAATCGTGGTGCCACGGCCGGTGCTCACCTCCGAGGCCCTGGCGGAGTCCAGGCGCGGACGGCTGCTGGTCTCGGCCTAGCGCGGCGGGGGTGCGCCGGGGATGCCGCACCCCCGTGTATGAGCGGCGCGCACGACCGGAGTGACAGATACGGGCCCGATGCCCGCGCGGACACCTACGGCTTCTTGACGTCCGTGTGGATGGCGAGCTTGAACTCGGCGAGGGTCAGCGTCGTGGCCCGCTTGGTGTCCCCCGCCCCACGCGCGGATATCTTCAGTCCGAGCGGCATGCCCTGGTGGACGAACATCTGCCATGTGTAGGTGCGGAACTGCCCGCCCCGGGTGAGGGCGCTGTCCGTGGTACCCGTGGAGTCGTACTTCTTCTTCGTCAGGTTCAGCGGATCGCGCACGAAACGGGCCCGGTACTCCAGCGTCAGGGGGTCCGCCTCCCAGAACACCATCGCCGACAGCACGCCCCAGCCGTCGTGGCTGGGCCAGATCAGTCCGGAGCGCGGGTCGGGGAACTTCGACGCGGTCGCGCCACCGTTCGCCGGGTCGTGCATCTTCCAAGGGTCGTACGACTCCTCGGTCTTCTCGTACGGGAAGCGCACCAGGTGGTAGCCGTCCGAGTCGTAGGTGATCCGCTGCACCCCGGAGTGCGCCTTCTCCCACTTCAGCGAACAAATGACGACGCTCATCCACGTCCCTCCACTTGCCGGAGGGCACACCGCGAGGCCCTCTCTGTGTTCATGACACAGTCTCGGCGAAAGCGGTTGCGCGGGAGAGGCGGCTCTCGGGGGCACCGTCAGTCGATACCGAGAGCCGTGTCCACGTTCCGCGGAGACCAACGCTCGTCGTACGGCAGCGCGATGAGGGCGACACGTGCGGCGAGGGCCGACTCGCCCAGGGCCACGAGCCGTGCGTGGGCGCTCCGGACCAGCCACGCCCCGAGCTCCCGTACGCCGTTGTCCGGGACGTGGTCGTACCAGTGGAGCGGCGAATCGTCGACGAGCAGGTCGCGGGCCCAGGCACGGGACCGGTTCACGAGGTGGGTGTCGGCCACGGGATGTATCGGCCACCGGTCCAGGAAGACAGTCGCCGATCCGCCGATACCGGCGCAGGTCGCCAGTACGTCGTCGAGCGAGTACGGCGGCTCCGGCGTCAGCAGCATCGCCTCCCACCACGCGTACAGGAACGCCTCGATGGCGGCGGCCTGCTCGGCGGGCCATGTGCGCCAGTCCGTCCGGCTCAGCCCGTGGCGTCCCGATCCGATGTCGAAGCCGCCGTCCGCCATGGCCCGTGCCGTCTGCGGCAGCAGGCGGCGCATCACCGCGTCGTGGTCCTCGTAGTGGTCGCGCACCTTGTGGACGAAGGTGTGCAGCTCGTCCCTGGGCAACGGGACGTGCGGGACGCGCAGCAACGCCACCGCCTCGGGTGAGAAGCAGCGGTCGCATCCCGTCTCGGTGGGACTGGCGAAGCCGGCGAAGACGTGGTCGATGTCCGCGAGGGCGGCGTCGAGGGCGGGTGAACACATGGGAGTGATCCCGTCGGTACTCCGCGCCGGGCGGGCGGGTGCTCCGTGTCCGCCGGCCGAAGATCGCGACCCTACCAGCCGCAAATCCCCTCGCTCCACCCCTTTCCCGTACGGACAGTTGGGGGCGATGAAACAGCCCTGAGCGCCCCAGGAAACCCGAGGAGAGCCCCGATGTCGACGCTGCGCGTCACCGCCGAAGTGCTGACGATCCACGAACACCCGAACGCCGACGCGCTCGAACTGGCCCAGGTGGGCCTGTACCGAGCCGTCGTGGCGAAGGGCGCGTACCGCACCGGTGACACCGCCGTCTACATCCCGGAGCAGTCCGTGCTCCCGGCCGCGCTGATCGAGGAGCTGGGGCTGACCGGACGGCTCGCCGGCGGCAGGTCGGACCGGGTGAAGGCGGTACGACTGCGGGGCGAGCTGTCGCAGGGCATCGTCTGCCGGCCACGGGAGCTCGCGGACGTGGACCTCACGGCCGCCGTCACGGAGGGCACGGACTTCGCGGAGCGGCTCGGCATCGTCAAATGGGTGCCGCCGATCCCGCCCACGATGAGCGGCGAGGTCGAGTCGGCGCCGGATCTGCTGCCCTGGGTCGACATCGAGAACATCCAGCGCTATCCCGACATCTTCACGCCCGGCGAGCGGATCGTCCTGACGGAGAAGCTGCACGGAACGGCCTGCCTGGTGACGTACTTCGCCGAGGACGGCCGCGTCCAGGTGTCCTCGAAGGGCTTCGGCGCCAAGTCCCTCGCGCTGAAGGAGGACCCGCGCAACCTGTACTGGCGTGCCGTCCACGGCCACCGGGTCACCGAGGCCTCGGCCCGGCTCGCCGAACGGCTCGGGGCACGCCGGGTCGGGATCTTCGGCGAGGTGTACGGCGCCGGGGTGCAGGACCTGACGTACGGCGCCGACGGCCGGCGCGACACGCTCGGGTACGCCGTGTTCGACGTCTCGGCGGAGATCGACGGCGAGGTGCGCTGGCTCGGCTCGGCGGAGCTGTCCGAGCTGCTGGACGGCGAACTGCCGCTGGTACCGAGGCTGTACGAGGGCCCGTACTCCATCGACCGGGTCCTGGAGGTGGCCACCGGCCGGGAGACGGTCTCCGGGCGCGATCTGCATCTGCGCGAGGGCGTCGTGATCCGGCCGGCCACCGAGCGGTACAGCCCGGTGGCCGGCGGGCGGGCCGTCGCGAAGGCGGTCAGCCCGGCGTATCTGACCCGTAAGGGCGGCACCGAGTACGAGTGAGACCGGACCCCCACGGGATCTTCGGGGGACTCGTGGGGGTCCGGGAGCCCGGGAGTCGCTCAGCGGCAGCTCCTGGGCTCCTGCTCGTCGGCCGTCCGCCGCGACGGCCCCCCTCCGCTACGGGGCGTCTGCCGTACGGCGGCGGGCCGGCGCTCGACGAGGAGGCGGGAGCCGCTCTGCCGTTCACCGAAGACGTCGTCGGGGTTGGACAGCACGCAGGTGTCCATCGACAGGCAGCCGCAGCCGATGCAGTCGGTGAGGTGGTCGCGCAACCGGTTGAGCTGCTTGATCCGCTCGTCCAGCTCGGACCGCCAGACCTCGGAGAGATGGGCCCAGTCCTCGCGGGTCGGCGTCCGCCCCTCGGGCAGCTCGGCGAGCGCCTCGCGGATCGTGGCGAGCGGGATGCCGACGCGCTGCGCGGCCCGGACGAAGGCGACGCGGCGCAGGGTGTCCCGGCTGTAGCGGCGTTGGTTTCCCGTCGTACGGCGGCTGCTGATCAGTCCCTTGGACTCGTAGAAGTGCAGCGCGGAGACGGCGGCACCGCTGCGGGCCGACAGCTGGCCGACGGTCAACTCGTGGATCTTCTCAGGGATCTGGGGCACCCCTCCGACCCTACCCATACCCGGTGGCGCCGCCGTCCGTTGACAGGGGACGCGCGGCCGACCATGCTAAGCAGTTGCTTAGGCATGCGGGGATGCGTGCCGACATGGTTGACACGGATGCGCGGGCATCCGGGATGCGGGAGGCCGGGACATGGCAGAGCCGAGGATCTTCACGTCCGCCGAGGAACTCAAGGCGGCGGTGGGCGAGCAGCTGGGCCACAGCGAGTGGCTGGAGGTCGACCAGAAGCGCATCGACCTCTTCGCCGAGGCGACCGGCGACCACCAGTGGATCCATGTCGACCCCGAGAAGGCCGCGGCGGGCCCCTTCGGCACGACCATCGCGCACGGCTATCTGACGCTGTCGCTGCTCCCCCTGCTGGTGCCGCAGATCCTCAAGGTCGACAACGTCAGGATGGGTGTCAACTACGGCACCAACAAGGTCCGTTTCCCGGCGCCGGTGCCGGTCGGTTCGCGGCTGCGCGCGACGGCGACCCTCCAGGACGTCACGGAGGTGGGCGGAGGTGTCCAGGTCTCGGCCGCGGTCGTCGTGGAGCGCGAGGGCGGGGACAAGCCGGTGTGCGTGGCGGAGTCGGTGTCCCGGTACTACTTCTGAGGGCCGGCCGCCGGGCCGACGGTGAAGTGGCGCGGCGGTCGTGACCGCCGCGCCACGGGTGTGCCCGCTAGGGCGCGACGGCGCGGCCGGTCTGCGGGGAGATCATCCCGGCACACAGGCCCCGGCCGGTCAGACCCTGTGCGATGCGCGGGATTGCCGCCAGCGTGTTCGCGGACCAGTCGTGCATGAGGATGATCTGGCCGTGGGTGAGGCGGGCGGCGGCCTGCACGATCGCGTCCGTGGAGGCGCCGTTCCAGTCCCGGGAGTCGACGTCCCAGATGATCTGGGTCAGGCCGTACTTGGCCGCGACCGACTTCACCGTCGCGTTGGTCTCGCCGTACGGCGGCCGGAACAGCTTCGGGGTGCCGCCGCCCGCGCCCGCGATCGCCTGCTGGGTGCGGGAGATCTCCGAGTCGATCTGCGCCTGGCCGAGCCCGGTCAGATGCGGGTGGGTGTAGCTGTGGTTGGCCACCCACATCCCGGCGGCGACCTGGGCCCGGACCTGCGCCGGGTTGGCGGCGGCGTACTGGCCCTGGTTGAACATCGTGGCCCGCAGCCCGTTCCGCTGCAGCGCGCCGAGCAGGGCCGACGTGTTGCCGGACGGGCCGTCGTCGAAGGTGAGCCCGACGTACCCGTTGCAGGCTCCGGCGCGCGCCGGAGCCGCCGCGGCGGCCGTGAGCGCGAGGGGGACGGCACTCGCGACGGCCGTCGCGACGACGGCCAACCGCTTCCCCAGGACACGGAACGAGCGGCGCGGTCCGGTGTTCACGGCGCCACCGTGATGGTGGAGTTGCCGCTGCTCCGATATCCCTCGGTGGCCATGATCATGTAGTACCTGAAGCTGCCGAGGGGCATTCCGGCGCGGGCCCAGGCGTCGAAGTGGTTGCCGGTGGTGATGGCGCCACCCGTCCGCCGGGACTGACGGACGCTCCAGTACTGGTCGAAGGTACGGGTCCCCTCGACGGACGGAGCGTTGTACCGCGTCGTCCTGTAGATGTCGTACGTGCCGCCGTCGCTGGTGACCGTGCCCTTGTACGTTCCCGTGGGCCGGTAGGTGCCCCAGTTGTCGACGATGTAGTACTCGATGAGCGGACTGGTCGTCCAGCCGTAGAGGGTCAGGTAGGCGTTGCCGGACGGATTGAACGTGCCCGAATAGGTCACGGTCCTGCGGGAGCCGTTGCTCCAGCCCTTGCCGGCGACGAAGTTCCCGGTGTTGCTCCAGGAGGTCCGGTAGCTGCCGCCGGAGGCCAGGGTCATGGAGACCGTGCCCGGGGCGTCGGTCCAGAAGGAGTAGTAGAAGCCGTTGTTGGTGCCGGTCTGGTTGGTGGTGACGACCGTGTCCGCGTGGGCGGTGCCGGGCAGGGCCACCGCGGTCGCGGCGGCCAGGGCGGTCGCACCGAGACCGCCCATGAAGAGCCTGCGGCTCGGGGGCGGGGTGGGAGTGGGTCGGGGTGCGGGTGCGTCGTTCATACGCGCGCGTCCTCCTCGGGCTCGTGGGGTTCGCCCTTTCACCCAGGGAGTGTTGGCCTGCCCCTGTCAACTGTCAATAGTTTCGGCACCCACACCGAAACATTCGATCTAGTCGGAGAGCGGGAGAGAGTCCATAACCCCAGCTCAATAAGCATGAGCACACGCTCGAATGAGGGACAATATCAACAGCCCCAATTCGCCACCTATGCAGTGCGCGCAGATACTTCGAATGTTTCGAAGAGGATTCCGATCGCGCCAAGATCGGCCGGGCGACGCCTCGGGGTCACTTCTTCGCGCCCACCATGCGCAGCACGAGGTCCGCGTAGAGGGAGCCGACCTCGTCGGGGGTGCGCGGGCCGTTGACGTTGAACCAGCGGGCCACGTCGATGCAGAGGGAGAGGACGGCGATGGTGGTGCCACGGACGTCGGGCACGTCGAAGTCGCCGGCGGCGACGCCGTCCTCGATGATGCCGCGCACGGCCGCGTCGTTCTCCCGGCGGAGGGTGACGATCTCGGCGCGGGCGTCGGGACCGAGGGCGTCGAGCTCGTACTGGACGACCCGGGCGACGGTGTGCTGACCGGCGTGCCAGCGGACGAAGGAGCGTACGGCCTCGGCGAGGCGGTCGGCGGGACTGCCCTCGGTCTCGGCCGCCCTGCGCAGCACGTCGAGCGCCTTCTCGTGCCCGATGCGGCTGATCCGGTGGAGCAGCTCTTCCTTGGTCTTGTAGTGGATGTACAGCGCGGCCGGGCTCATCCCCGCGCGGCCCGCGATGTCACGGGTCGTCGTCGCGTGGTAGCCACGCTCGGCGAAGGCCTCCACGGCGGCCACCAGCAGCCGCCGGGCCGCGTCCGGGTTGACCTCGCCCCACGGCTGCGGCTCGTCGCCCGCCGTCTCCTCCGCCGCACTCATCGCTCGTTCGCCCCTTCCGATGGCTGGGCACCACCATACCGCCGAAAGGTGAGCGAGCGCTTAGAAGGCCCGCTCAGGGCTGTGCCGTACGGGACCGTGCCGTAGGAGACCATGCCGTGCGAGCCGGGGCTTGTCAGAGCTTCTCGAAGGGGTCGTGCTCCGCGAGGAGCTTCTCCAGTCTGGCCTGGTCGACCCGGCTGACGATCCGGCCGGCCTCCTGCCGGTCGCGGATCACCTTGGCCAGGGTGAAGGACGAGGTCACGAGGTAGAGGACCGCGATGGCCAGGAAGGCGCGGACCCAGGTGTCGGCGTCGAGGTTGTAGATGCCGACGGTGGTGGCCGCCATGGCGACGCCGAAGGACGCGACGGCCTGGCCGTAGAAGGCCGCCGTACTCTGCTGCTTGACCGATGTCTCACTCATGGGGACATGGTCCGGCAGGCGTGGCCGGGACCACATCCGTCGGGATACTCAGCCGGCGGCCTCACGTACTCAGGCGCGGACTCGGACTCAGAACGCCGAAACGCCCGTCAGCGCCCGCCCGATGAGCAGTTTCTGTATCTGGCTGGTGCCCTCGTAGAGGGTCATCACACGGGCGTCGCGCAGGAGCTTTCCGGCCGGGTACTCGTCGATGTAGCCGTAACCGCCGAAGACCTGCAGGGCGTTGTTCGCGGCGCGGACGGCGGCCTCGGAGGCGAAGAGCTTGGCCTTGCTCGCCTCGGTGGCGAACGGCAGGCCCCGGTCGACGAGGTCGGCGACGCGCCAGGTCAGCAGCCTGGCCGCGTCGACGTCGACCGCGATGTCGCTGATGAGTTCCTGGACGAGCTGGTGGTGGGCGATGGTCCTGCCGAACTGCTCGCGCTCGGTGGCGTGGCGCACCGCCACGTCGAGTGCGGCCTGGGCGATGCCGACGCAGCCCGCCGCGACCGACATCCGGCCCTTGGCGAGCGCGGACATGGCGACGGTGAAGCCCTTGCCCTCCGGACCGAGCAGGGCGGAGGCGGGGACGCGGACGTCCTCAAGGACCAGTTCGGCGGTGGCCTGGCCGCGCAGGCCGAGCTTGCCGTGGATGGCGCGGCGGGTCAGGCCGGAGGTGTCGGTGGGGACGAGGAAGGCGGAGACGCCCTTGTGGCCGGGGGCGTCGGTGGAGCGGGCGAAGAGGAGGACGACATCGGCCCAGGTGCCGTTCGTGATGAACATCTTGGTGCCGCTGATGACGTAGTCGTCGCCGTCGCGGACCGCGCGGGTGGCGAGGTTGCCCGCGTCGGAGCCGGTGCCGGGTTCGGTGAGGCCGAAGCAGCCGACGTACTCCCCCGCCGTGAGCCCCGGCAGCCAGCGGCGCTTCTGCTCCTCGTCGCCCCAGGCGGCGATCGTCTTCGCGACCAGGCCGAGGGAGACGGAGACGATGCCGCGCACGGAGGAGTCACCACGGCCGAGTTCCTCGGTGACCAGGCAGTACGCGAGGTGGTCGCCGCCGGAACCGCCGTACTCCTCGTCGACGGTGAGCCCCAGGAAGCCGACCTCGCCGAGCTTCTTCACGATGGCCCGGTCGACGTTCTCGGCGCGGTCCCAGGCGATGACGTGCGGGGCGATCTCGCGCTCCACGAAGTCCCTCGCGAGTCGGCGTACGGCGGTCTGCTCCTCGCTGAGCTCCAGGTTCATGCCACGCCGCCCTTCGACCCGTTCCGCTTTAAATTACCACTGCTAGTTTTATGTCGCAGCCCTACTATGTGCGCCATGGCCCGACCGCGCAAGCCCCTGTTGAGCACCGACCGCATCGTGGCGACGGCGCGGGCGCTGGTGGACGCGGAGGGGCTGGCGGCGGTCTCCACGCGCCGGCTCGCCGCCGAGCTGGGGGTGAGCGGGCCCTCCCTCTACAACCACTTCCGCACCATGGACCAGATCCTGGAGGCCGTCGCCGACTCGGTGAGCGCACAGGTGGACCTGTCGATGTTCGAGGACGGGCGGGACTGGCGGACCGCGCTGCACGACTGGGCGGTCTCCTACCGGGCCGCCCTGCGCGACCATCCGAACATCGTGCCCGTCCTCGCCAGGGGACCCGGGCGACGGCCGGCGGGGCTGCGGGTCGCCGACGTGGTCTTCGGGGCCATGGTCGAGGCCGGGTGGCCGGCGGCGCAGGCCACGTCCATCGGGGCGTTGATGCGGTACTTCATCATGGGGTCCGCGATCGGGTCGTTCGCCGGGGGGTTCGTGGACGACGAGAGCGCGTACGACCCGGCCGACTATCCGCACCTCGGGCAGGCCCACCTGCTGGCCGAGCAGCAGGAGAAGGTGGACGAGCGGGCGTTCGAGGTGGGGCTGACGGCGTTGCTGGACGGGTTGGAGCAGCAGTACGGGCGGGTCGCGCCCCACAGCCCCGAGCTGGGCGTCTGAAAACCGCGAGCTTTCGTGGCACTCCCCCACCTAGCCTCGGCTCCATGACGAACGGCTCCCGGTCCACGCCCACCCGCAAGGTCGAGCTGCTCGCGGCGGGGGCGGCCGCCGTCACCGTCGTGCTGTGGGCGTCGGCGTTCGTGTCGATCCGCAGTGCCGGGGAGGCGTACTCGCCGGGGGCGTTGGCGCTCGGGCGGTTGCTGGCGGGCGTGCTCGTACTGGGCGCGATCTGGCTGGTGCGCCGGGAGGGGTGGCCGCCGCGGGCCGCGTGGCGGGGGATCGCGGTGTCCGGGGTGCTGTGGTTCGGGTTCTACATGGTCGCCCTGAACTGGGGCGAGCAGCAGGTCGACGCGGGGACGGCGGCACTCGTCGTCAACATCGGGCCGATCCTCATCGCCCTGCTCGGTGCCCGGCTGCTGGGCGACCCGATGCCGCCAAGGCTGCTCGCCGGCATGGCGGTGTCGTTCGCGGGCGCGGTCGCCGTGGGTCTGTCGATGTCCGGCGAGGGCGGGGCCTCGGTGCTGGGCGTCGTCCTCTGTGTGCTCGCGGCCGTCGGGTACGCGGCCGGGGTCGTCGCGCAGAAGCCCGCGCTGGGCTCGGCGAGCCCGCTCCAGGTGACCACGTTCGGCTGTCTCGTGGGGGCGGTGGCGTGCCTGCCGTTCGCCGGGCAGCTGGTGCGGGAGGCGGCGGACGCGCCGGCCTCGGCGACCCTCAACATGGTGTACCTGGGCGTGTTCCCGACCGCCCTCGCCTTCACGACCTGGGCGTACGCCCTCGCCCGTACGACCGCGAGCCGGATGGGCGCGACCACGTACGCCGTGCCCGCGCTGGTCGTCCTGATGTCCTGGCTGGCGCTGGGCGAGGTACCGGGGCCGCTCACGCTGGCCGGTGGCGCGCTGTGCCTGGCGGGTGTGGCGGTGTCGCGGTCCCGCACCCGGCCGCGTACGCCCGGGGCGGTGCCCGGCGCCGAGGTCGCGGCCCCGGATGTCGTTCCGGAACCGCGACCCGGGCCGCCCGCGCGGGGCTAACCGTCCGTTCGTGAACCCGCCCTCCCCGCGAGGATCTTGATCGACACGAGGGCGATCACCGAGAGCCCGATGATGTACGCGGACACCGCCATGGACGTGTCGGTGGCCTCCAGCAGGAGGACCATCAGGAACGGGGCGAGGCCGCCGCCGAACACCGCCGCGATCTGGTAGCCGAGGGAGGCGCCCGTGTACCGCATCTCGGGGGTGAACAGCTCGGCGAACAGGGCGGCTTGGGGCCCGTACATGATGCTGAGGAAACAGCTGGCGACGAACGTGCCGACGGCGAGCCACAGCAGGGAGCCGGTGTCGATGAGCAGGAACAGCGGGACGGCCCACAGGGCGATGCCGACCGCGCCGAACGCGTAGATCCGGATACGGCCGACGCGGTCGGAGAGAGCCGCGGCGGCGGGGATCAGGATCAGCTGGGTGAGGCTGACGCAGAGGGAGACGGCGAGGACCGCACTGCGTTTCATGCCGAGTTCGCGGGTCGTGTAGTCGAGGACGCCGGTGATGAGGATGTAGAACGTCGCGGTGTTCACGGCGAAGGAGCCGCCGGCCAGGAAGACCGTGCCGAGGTGACCGCGGATGATCGTCCTGAGCGGGGAGCCCTTCTCACTCCTCTCCTTCTCCGTCAACTCCCGTTCCGCCGCTCTGAATTCGGGGGTCTCCTCGACGTGGCGGTGGATGTACCAGGCGAGGCCCAGGACGAACAGGCCGACCAGGAAGGGCACACGCCAGCCCCAGGCGGCGAACGCGGAGTCGCTGGTGGCGGCGCCCACGACGAGGAACATCGTGTTGGCGCTCACCACCCCGATGGGGACGCCGAGCTGGACGAAGCTGCCGTACACCCCGCGCTTGCCCTCGGGGGCGTACTCGGTGGCCAGCAGCATCGCGCCGCCCCACTGGGCGCCGACGGCGACGCCCTGCGCGACGCGGAGGAGGACGAGCAGGATCGGAGCGGCGATCCCGATCGTCTCGTAGGTGGGGAGGAGGCCGATCGCGGTGGTGGCCACGCCCATCAGGGTGAGGGCCAGGACCAGCATCGGCTTGCGGCCCCGCTTGTCGCCGAGGTGACCGGCGACGACGCCGCCGAGGGGGCGGGCGAGGAAGCCGACGGCGAAGGTGGCGAAGGCCGCGAGGACTCCCGCGGAGGAGCTGCCGGCCGGGAAGTAGAGATCGCCCAGGACCAGGGCCGCGGCTATGCCGAAGACGAAGTAGTCGTACCACTCCACGGCCGAGGCGAGCGCCGCGGCCGTGGCCACCTTGCGGTGACTCTGGGGGCGGGGAGCGGTGGGTGCGGGCGGTTGGGGGACGGAGGGGGAGGAAGGAGCGGTGTCCATGCGAGCACACTCCGATGGGTGCGGGGACGTTCCGGGGAACGTACTGACCGGACGGTATGGAGGTCAACGGTCGTGCACGGGTGAGTTCGCTCGAGGGATGGGTTGCCGCTGTGGGTGCGTGAGGGCTGGTCGCGCAAGTTCCCCGCGCCCCCGAGAAGCCCGGGGGCGCGCCCGGCGCCCTTTCAGGGGCGCGGGGAACCGCGCGAGCGACCACGCATCACCCGCGGCCGTTCTGATTCGGCTGCGGGCGACCACGAGTCACCCGCGGCAGAATCAGAACGTCACCAGAGCCCGGCCGCCCTTGCCCGCCCGCATGTTGTCGAAGGCCCCCGGGATGTCGTCCAGGGAGATGCGGTCGGTCACCAGGGCGCCCAGGTCCAGGCGGCCGGCCCTGATGTGGTCCGCGAGGAGCGGAACGTCGCGGGCGGGGTCGGAGTTGCCGTAGACGCAGCCGGAGAGGGTGCGGCCCCAGTGGAAGAGTTCCAGGGCGTTGAAGGTGACCTGCTGGTCCTTGCCGCCGATGCCGACGACGGTGGTGCGGCCGCCGCGCCGGGTCGACTCCCAGGCCGCCCGGATGGTGACCGCGCGGCCGACGCACTCCACGGCGACGTCCACGCCCTGCTTGCCGGTCAGGGCACGGATCGCGCGGGCGGTGTCCTCGGAGGCGACGACGTATTCCGTGGCCCCCGCCGCACGCGCCAGCTCCTCCTTCGCCGGGGAGACGTCCACGGCGACGATCCGGGACGCGCCGGCGATCCGCGCCGCCTGCAGCGCGGCCAGTCCGACCCCGCCCACCCCGAACACGGCGACGGTCTCGCCCTCGCGGACCCGCGCCGAGTGGTGGACGGCGCCGTAGCCGGTGAGGACCGCGCAGCCGAGCAGGGCCGCGTCGGTGAGCGGGACGCCGTCGGGGGCGGGGAGCACGCACCCGGCGGCCACGACCGTCTCCTCCGCGAAGGCGGCCACGTTCAGCCCGGGGTGGAGGTCGGCACCGTCGGAGGCGCGGCGGGCGTACACGTTCCCGGCGCCGAGCAGCGCGTTCGCGCACAGCCACACCTCGCCGAGCGAGCAGGCGTGGCAGCTCCCGCAGGAGGGAGCCCAGTTGAGGACGACGCCGTCGCCGGGCGCGACATGGGTGACCCCGTCGCCGACCGCGAGGACGGTGCCCGCCCCCTCATGGCCGAGCACGGCGGGCACCGGCACCCGCATGGTTCCGTCGGACAGCGACAGGTCGGAGTGGCAGACCCCGGCGGCGGCCAGCCGCACCCGGACCTGGCCGGGCCCGGGGTCCGGCAGCTCGATCCCGGTGATCTCCAACGGGGCACCGACGGCGGGCAGTACGGCGGCTCGAACGGCCATGGGGGACGACTCTCCTACGCTCGCTGGGAAACGACTCGCTCGGCCCGGCAGGCGGGAACGGTACGGACGGCGACGCGACCCTCGACCGGCGTCCGTCCGCAACCGCCCCCGCCGTCGGTCCGAACCCGCTCAGAACTGAAGGGACTTGGTCTGCAGGTACTCGGTCAGACCGTGGGCGCCGAGTTCGCGGCCCACTCCGGACTGCTTGTAACCGCCGAAGGGGGCCAGCGGGTTGAAGCGGCCGCCGTTGATGTCGACCTGGCCGGTGTCCATGCGGCGGGCGAAGGCCACGGCCTCGGTGTCGTCGCCGGCCCAGACGGCGCCGGCCAGCCCGTAGACCGTGCCGTTGGCGATCCGCAGGGCGTCGTCCTCGTCCTCGTAGCGGAGGATCGACAGGACCGGGCCGAAGATCTCCTCCTGCGCGACGGTCATCTCGGGGGTCACGTCGGCGAAGACGGTGGGACTGACGAAGTAGCCCTGTTCGCGCGGGGGTTCGGCGCCGCCGACGATCAGGCGGGCGCCCTCGGCGACGCCCTTCTCGATATAACCCCGCACCCGTTCCTGCTGCTTGGCGTTGACCAGCGGGCCGATGCGGTCGCCGTACTTCGCGGCGGCCGCGGCGGCCAGCTCGACGGCCTCGTCGTACTGGGAGGTGTGGACGAGCATGCGGGTCCAGGCGCTGCACGTCTGGCCGGAGTTGGACATGACGTTGGCGACGCCGACGCCGACCGCCTTGGTCAGGTCGGCGCTCGGGAGGATCACGTTGGCGGACTTGCCGCCGAGTTCCAGGGCCACCTTCTTGATGGCGGCCCCGGCGGTCGCGGCGATGCGCCGGCCCACCGCCGTGGAGCCGGTGAAGGAGACCAGGTCGACGCCGTCGTGCTCGGCGAGGGCCTGCCCGGCGACCGGGCCCAGCCCGGTGACCAGGTTGAACACCCCGGCGGGCACGCCCGCCTCGTGCACGGCCTCGGCGAAGAGCTGGGCGGTCAGCGGGGTGTCCTCGGCGGGCTTCAGGACGACCGTGCAGCCCGCGGCGAGGGCCGGGGCGACCTTGGCGACGATCTGGTGCAGCGGGTAGTTCCAGGGGGTGATCGCGCCGACCACGCCGATGGGCTCGTGGTGGACGGTCGAGTTGCCGACCTTCTCCTCGAAGGCGTGCTTCGCGGCCAGCTCGGCGTACGAGCCGGCGACCGCGACCGGCAGGTCCGCGTGCACCCGCTGGGAGAACGGCAGCGGCGAGCCGAGCTCCGCCGTCACCGTCCCGGCGATCTCCTCCCGGCGCGCGGCGAGCGCGTCGCGCAGCGCGCCGATGAGCGCGCCCCGCTCGGCGGGCGGGGTCGCGGCCCAGCCGGGGAGGGCGGCGCGGGCGGCCCGCACGGCGGCGTCGACGTCCTCGGCGGTGCCTGCCGGGACCCGGTCGATCACCTGCTCGTCGGCCGGGTTCACGACCTCGATCGTGTCGGTCCCGGCGGCGGGCCGCCAGGTACCGCCGATGTACATACCGTCGTGTGCCTTCATCGTGCTGCCTCCCGGGCGGGCTGTGTCGTCCGCCCCAAAAACTAGCTCTGATAGTTTTCCGGCACCAGAGCCCCGGACAGTGAGGCAGGACTCGTCACGACGGAACCGGCTGACGCGTCCTCGGCGAGGGTGGCGTACGCCGTCTGTCTGTCGGCCGACAGACAGACGGCGGCCACGACGGCGACCCGGGCCCGGGTGAAGGGGCGGGTGCGGGCTCCCGCCCGGCTCCGCGTGTCGTGCGGGTGCCGGTACTCGTGGGGATGGCAACTGTTCGCCGAAGGGCGCACATGGGGCCGCATTGACTCGATCGTGTGATGGTCGGCTTCCTGGCTTGTGGCGCCCTGGACCGTCCGGGTCAACGTGATCACGCGCTCTGGGACGCCGGATACGGCGCCGGCGTGCGGGGCCCCCGCTCCACCAGAGAGGTGGTCCGGGGCCTCCCCGTCGCCACTGGCCGTACCCAATTGCCCAGGTCGCGCAGGGCTGTGTTCATCAGCGGCCTCCGGCCGCGGGGGCCTCCCGGGATCGGACCACGCACAGGATGCGTGTCGCTGCCCCGGGGTCGAGTACGCCGGGGACCTGGGGGTACCTCCCACGCCCTTAAGGCAGTGGGGGAGCGCCCAAGACCGTTCGGGGCGTGCGACTGATCAGGCTCATTCTTGCTCAGTCTTCAGGAACGGTGGAGTGCAAGGTCATGCGTCCACCTCTACTGGGGCCGTCGCCTCCGGATCAGTCGGCCGCGCCGGGGGCGGGCCGCGTGTGCGCCCGTACGCCCCCGGGGCTCGCCAAGGCGCACGTCATGCGCTCTGCGCGCCGGTTCACGGCTTGCGCGCGGGTTCCCGGGTCGCGGTGAGGTGGGCGAAGACGACGACGTTGCTCGCGTAGCCCTTCCACCGGTCGTACGTCCCGCCGCAGGTGATCAGGCGCAGCTCGGGGCGGCCTCGGTGGCCGTACACCTCCTTGTTGGGGAATCGGGCCTTCTCGTACGTCCTCACGGCGTCCACGGTGTAGACGGCGGTGCGGCCGTCGGCCCGCAGGACCTCCACGATGCGGCCGGGCTTGATCACATCCAGCGCGGCGAAGACGGCGGGGCCCGTCCGGGTGTCCCGGTGACCGACGACGACCGCGGTGCCGGGCCCGCCGGGCGCGGGCCCCTCCGTGTACCAGCCGACCACCTTGGGTCTGTCGTCCGGCGGCGCGGGAAGCCGCCGCCGGCCGTCGAGGCGGAGCCCGATCACGGGCGCCTCGATGCCGAGGTACCGGATGGTGACGGTCTTCGCCGGGGAGGGCGGCAGCGTACGGGGCCGGGCGGGCCTCCTCGGCTCGGCCGGCGCGGTGGGGGGAGGCTGTGGGGGCTCGGCGGGCATCGGCCCGGCGGGTACGGCGGGAGTGGGCCGTGTCTGCTCGGCGGGCCTCTGGTCCACCCGCCCGGCCGGATCGGCGAGCCCCGGACTCACGCGCCCGACCGGCTCGGTGTACTCGGTCCGTCCGGCCGCTTCGGTCCGTCCGGCCGGTTCGGTCCGTCCGGCCGGTTCGGTCCGTCCGGCCGGTTCGGTCCGTCCGGCCGCTTCGGTCCGTCCGGCCGGTTCGGTCTGCGCGGTCCGTTTCCCGGCTGTCGCCCTCGGGGACGCGGCGTGCGCGGATTCGTCGGGTGGTGGGGGCGTGAGGTACAGGGACGCCTGGGCGCCCGGGGCCCCCGCGCCACGCGCCCCGGTGTCGGCCCAGGCGGAGGGCGCCTCGGCGGTCTCGCTCCGCTCCCTGCCCTCCGCCAGATGGACGCCGCCCACCACCAGCGCGACGGTCATCACGACCGTGCGCGTCAGGCGGTAGGCGCGCGTCCGGTACCAGGGCCTCGGCCGGCGTCTACGCGGCGCCATCGGCGCGGCGACGGCGCAGCCGCAGATAGGCCACCCCGCCGACCGCGGCGAGGCCCACGCCGGCCGCGCCGGCGACCGGCGCGAAGTCCTGGGTCATGGCGAGACCGCCGCCGCCGGCCGGGACGGCGCCTTCCGGGACGGCGCCTTCCCGGACGACGCCTTCCGGGACGACGCCTTCCGAGACGACGCGGTCGGGCCCCGCACCTCCGGGCCTGCCGGCTCCGGGCCTGCCGGCTCCGGGCCCGGTGAGCGGACAGTCGACGTCGATCTCCCTGCGCCCTTCCTCCAGCGTCCCGCCGATGGTCCGCCAGGTGAGCACGTAGTTCCCGTTGGGAAGCCGCGCCGCGTTCTCGGGCGCCACGGGCGTACTGTGCCCGGCGCCGTCGGGCCCGAGGGGGATCTCGCCCGTGGCGACGGGATCGGTGCGCGGCGCCGGGGGCTGCCGGTCGATCGTCCAGTTGATGCGCTGGGTCGGTGTGGGGTCCCTGGGGAAGTTGAAGGCAGCGAGGTAGAAGTCGCAGACCAGCTGCTGGTTGCGCTGATTGTCGAACGGGAAGCCCACCTTGTGGATCACGACCTCGGGGTCGCCGGGGGCGGCGACGGCGGCCGGTGCCGTGATGAGGCTGGCTCCCGTGACGGTGAGTGCCGCGAGGACGGCGGCGGCACTCACGCGCACTCCGGCGGGGCGCGGGCGGGACGAGGTGGACATGCAGAACCTCCGAGTCAGACGATTTTCACACAAATCGCTCTTTCGCCTGACTCTCTGTCACACCACACCGGGTACGGGGCGAGCCGCGCCCGACGACCCGTCAGATATCCCTCTTCCGGCCCAGGCACGCACGGGGCCGCGAGCCCTTCCTCTTCCTCTTCCCCTCCCCCGTCTCCTCCCCCGCCTTCGTCTCCGTCTCCGTCTCCTTCTCCTTCTCCTTCTCCTTCTCCTTCTCCTTCTCCGACGTGCCGCTCCCCCGCCCCGGCTGCGTCGGCGAGCGCAGGGCGATGCCCGACGACACCAGCAGCAGGGCGCCGAGCATCACGAACGGCGCGGCCACACCCGCGACGCCGGCGATCAGACCCGCGGCGGCGGGCGCCCCGGCCTGTCCCAGCCGGTTACCCGTGAGCCGCAGCGCGAGGGCGGTGGACCGGGCGTCGTCCGGCGCGGCCTGCACCACCGTCGTCATGGAGAGCGGCTGTCCGACCCCGAGGCAGAACCCGAGGGCGGCGAGTATCAGGGCCAGCGCCCACACCGGAACCGGCAGCGCGATCCCGGCGCACAGCACGGCCCCGAGCACACAGGTGACGGTGAGCAGCGCGGTCCGGCCGAGCAGCCGCAGCATCGGCGTCATCACCAGACGGCACGCGATGGTCGCCGCCGCGCGCAGACTCAGCAGGAGACCGATCACCGAGGGGGCGATGCCCCGGTGCTCGCCGACCACCGGCAGATACGCGGTGAGGATGTCCGTCGCCGACAGCACGGCGAGGCTGATGAAGATGCCGCCCGGCACCCCCCGGGTGCGCAGGATGCGGTGGACGGGTATCCGATCGCCCTGCGCCGTACGGGACTTGGGCTCGACCGGACGCTCTATCCGCCACAGCGAGGTGAACGAGACCGCCGCCCCCGCGCCGGCCACCACCAGCGCCAGGGCGCTCGTACGGACCATGTCCGCTCCGCCGATCAGGGCACCGGCGGCGACCGGGCCGACGAGTTGGCCGAGGGAGGCGCCGATGGTGAAGTGGCCGAAGTTGCGGTCGTGTTCGTGCGGCGCGGACTGGCGGGCCACCAGGGACTGGGCGCCGATCACGAACGAGAGATGGCCGAGGCCCATCACGCCGCTCCACACGGCCATCGCCACCAGCGAGTTCGCCAGTCCGCTCATGACACAGCCGCCGGATATGAGGACGACACCCACGGGCAGCAGGGGCGCGCAGCGGCCCTGGTCGGTCCTGCGGCCGAGCGGGACGGCGGCGAACAGCGGGAGCAGGGCGTAGACCCCCGCGATCACGCCGACCGCGCGCTCGTCGGCGCCCAAAGCGAGGGCCCGGTAGGACACGGCGGGCCGGGCCATCGACACCGCCCCCTGCGCGAAGCTGAAGGCGATGACGAGGCGGAGCAGCCAGCCGCGGTTCCTACCGGGCCTCACGATGCGGTTCCTCCTTGAGGAAGTTCACGCCGGTGCGAGGGAACTTCGCTCCGGAGCGGGGGAGTCGGGCGCCCCCGTTCAGACGATGCCGGACAGGGTTCAGATGATGCCGAACAGTACGCCCGCCCCGAGGATGATCAGCGAGGTCGCGGCCGCCCACTTCACCACGAACTTCGTGTGGTCGCCGAACTCGACCTTCGCCATACCCACGAGGACGTACACGGCCGGCACCAGCGGGCTGGACATGTGCAGCGGCTGGCCGACGAGGGAGGCGCGGGCGATCTCCAGCGGCGAGACCCCGTGGGCGGCGCCGGCCTCGGCGAGCACCGGCAGGACACCGAAGTAGAAGCCGTCGTTGGACATGAAGTAGGTGAGCGGCAGGCTCAGGAAGCCGGTGACGAGGGCCATGTGCGGGCCCATGCCGCCCGGGATGGCGTCGACGATCCACTTGGCCATCGAGTCGACCATGCCGGTGCCCTGGAGGACGCCGGTGAAGACGGCGGCGGCGAAGACCATGCCGGAGACGTTGAGGACGTTGTCGGCGTGGGCGGCGAGCCGCGCCTTCTGGTCGGGAATGTGGGGGAAGTTGACGGTCAGCGCGAGTGCGGCACCGATGATGAACAGCACCGGGATCGGCAGCCACTCCATGATCATGGCGGTGAGCAGCGCGACCGTGAGCAGCGCGTTGAACCAGTACAGCTTGGGGCGCAGGGTCGGGCGGTTGGGGTCCAGGCCCTGGAGGCGGACGTCGTCCTCGTCGTCGTCCTCGGAGTCGGTGCCGGAGCCCGCTCCGCCGGTGGTCTTGGCCGTACGGCCCTGGTCGTCACCGGATCCGGCGGCGGCGGACGAGGCGCCCGCGCCGACGAGCACGGTCTCCTCGGACTCGGACTTCTCCTCGTCCTTGACGATCTTCTCCTGCTCCAGCACCTCGTCGAGGCTCAGCACACCGAGGCGCTTGCGCTCCCGCAGGCCGAGGCCGTAGGAGAGGATGAAGACGAAGAGCAGGCCGACGAGGAGCGCGGGGATCATCGGGACGAAGATGTCGGCGGCGTCGAGCTTGAGCGCGGTGGCGGCGCGGGCGGTCGGGCCGCCCCAGGGCAGCGTGTTCATCACGCCGTTGGCGGTGGCGGCGACACCGGTCATCACGACCAGGCTCATCTTCAGGCGCTTGTACAGCGGGTACATCGCCGAGACGGTGATCATGAAGGTGGTCGAACCGTCGCCGTCCAGGGAGACGATCGCGGCGAGCAGGGCCGTGCCGACGACGATGCGCAGGGGGTCGGCCTTGCAGAACTTCAGGATGCCTCGGACGATCGGGTCGAAGAGACCGACGTCGATCATGAGGCCGAAGTAGACGATGGCGAACATCAGCATCGCGGCGGTGGGCGCGAGATTGCCCACCCCCTCGATGACGTAGTCGCCGAGATTGGCTCCCTTTCCGACGAACACGCAGAAGAGCGCGGGGATCAGTACGAGTGCCGCGATCGGCGACATCTTCTTCATCATGATCAGGACCAGGAAGGTCGCGATCATGGCGAAGCCGAGGATGGTCAACATGTGGATACCTAACGTTCGCCCTTGAACTCCCACCAGGGCACCGGCGGTGCGACGACGTTAGGGCGGGCCCGCAAGTCTTAACAAGACGTTGACATGCGAGCAATAAGAGCAGAACTCCAGGTCACAGCGTTGCGCCTGCTCGGGAGAGATCGACGGGGATGCCGTTGAGGACCGCGTTGCCCGACAGCGGGTCGAGCAGGGAGCCGTCGAGGAGTTGGTTGACGTTCACCCCGGGGTCGATCGCGGCGTGGCTCATACGGGTGCCCGGGCGGTCGTGTCCCCAGCCGTGCGGAAGGCTGACGACTCCGCGTCGTACGACGTCGGTGACCTCGACGGGAGCGGTGACCTCTCCCCCGGCGCCCTTGATCCGTACGGCGTCCCCGTCGGCGAGTCCGAGGCGGCTCGCGTCGTCGGGGTGGATGTGCAGGGTGCAGCGGTTGGTGCCGCCGGTGAGGGCGGGGATGTTGTGCAGCCAGCTGTTGTTGGACCGCAGATGGCGGCGGCCGATGAGGACGAGGCCGTCCGGGCGCTCCCGCAGGGCGGTGCGGAGCCTCGGCAGGTCGTCGACGATCGGCTGCGGCAGCAGTTCGATCCTGCCGCTCACCGTCTTCAGCGGCTGCGGCAGACGCGGCTTCAGCGGCCCGAGGTCGATGCCGTGCGGGTGGGCCAGCAGCTTCGCGAGGGTCAGCCCGTCCGGGTCGGCGCCGAAGCCGTCGCCGTACGGGCCGAGGCGCAGCATCATGTCGAGCCGGCGCTCGGGGCCACCCGTGCCGGTGAGCTGGGCGGCGAGTTCCTCGGGGTCGCGGCCGTGCACGGGCGAGTGGGCCTCCTTGACGGCCTTGCCCAGAGTCTGGCCGATGACCAGGTCGTCGACGGCGGAGGGGTCGGCGCCGTGCATGCCGGTGGCGGCGAGGACGAGCCGCGCGAGGATCTCCGTCTCGGACATGCGGCCGTCCTCCAGGGGGACGGCGGCGCGGTTGTAGCGGACCTGGTTGCGTACGGCCAGGGTGTTGAGCGCGAAGTCGTAGTGCGGGGCCTGGGAGGGCGGGGGCGGCGGCAGGACGACGTCGGCGTGGCGGGCGGTCTCGCCCAGGTACGGGTCGACGCTGACCATGAAGTCCAGGGAGTCGAGCGCCTTGTCGAGGCGGTCGCCGTCGGGTGCGGAGAGCACGGGGTTGGCGGCGATCGTGACGAGGGCACGGATCGGGCTGCCCTCGGGGGTGGCGGTGTCGATCTCCTCGGCGAGCGCGGACAGCGGCAGCTCGCCCTTGGCCTCGGGGTGGCCGCTGACCCGGCTGCGCCAGCGGCCGAGCGCGAAGCCGTGGCCGGGTCCGGCGGGCCGGGGCGTCCTGTCGGTCGCGGACTGCGGGAAGAGGGCGCCGCCGGGCCGGTCGAGGTTGCCGGTGAGGATGTTGAGCACGTCGACCAGCCAGCTGGCGAGGGTTCCGTGCGGGACGGTGCAGCTGCCGATGCGGCCGTATACGGCGGCGGTGGGCGCGGCGGCCAGTTCGCGGGCCAGCGCGCGGACGGTCGCGGCGTCGACGTCACAGGCCTCGGCCACGGCCTCGGGCGTGAACTCGCGTACGGCGACGGCCAGTTCCTCGACCCCTTGGACGTGCGGGGCGAGTGCCCCGAGGTCGACGAGGTCCTCCTCGAAGAGGACCTGCGCCATCGCCGCGAGCAACAGCGCGTCCGCGCCGGGGCGGATCGCCACGTGCCGGTCGGCGAGCTTGGCCGTGCGGGTCAGGCGGGGGTCGACGACCGTGAGGGTGCCGCCGCGGGCCTTGAGGGCCTTGAGCTTGCCGGGGAAGTCGGGGGCGGTGCACAGACTGCCGTTGGACTCCAGGGGGTTGGCGCCGAGGAGCAGCAGGTGGTCGGTGCGGTCGAGGTCGGGTACGGGGATGGCGTTGGCGTCGCCGTAGAGCAGTCCGCTGGAGACGTGCTTGGGCATCTGGTCGACCGTGGAGGCGCTGAACAGGCTGCGGGTGCCGAGGCCGCCGACGAGGACCGGCGGGTAGAGGCCGCCGGCCACGGTGTGCACGTTCGGGTTGCCGAGGACGAGACCGACGGCGTTCGGCCCATGGGCCTCGACGACGGGACGGAGGCCGGCGGCGACGGCGTCGAAGGCCTCCTGCCAGGTCGCCTCCCGCAGTTCGCCGTCCCTGCGGACCAGTGGGGTGCGCAGCCGGTCCGGGTCCCCGTCGGCCGCGCCCAGGGAGGCGCCCTTCGGGCAGATGAAGCCCTTGCTGAACACATCGTCCCGGTCACCGCGCGCCTTGGTCACCCGGGTGCCCTCGATGGTGAGGGTGAGGCCGCAGGTGGCCTCGCAGAGGGGGCAGACGCGCAGGGCGGTGCGGGAGTCGATGGTGGTGGACACGGGTCCTCCCGGAGGGGCGGCGGCGACGGTGACGCTCGGACGGGCGCCGCGCGCAGGGAGGCACGCGGCACCGAGGCCGAGCATACCGACCGGTATGCATCACGGGGAGGGGCTGCCGGGGGTCTTGTCGGGAAATCGCGAGACCCTCACCGGGCCGGGTCCCGGCCGACCCCGGCCGGGGCGGGGCCGTACAGCCCGCATCCCGGCTCGGACAGTCCGCACCCCGGCTCGCACAGCCCGCATCCCGGCTCGGACAGTCCGCGCCCGGGTCCGGCCAGGTGTCAGTCCAGCACGCGGGCGAGATAGGCCCGCAGCAGCTCCCGCATCTCCTGGATGATCCGCGCGTCGCCCGCCGGGGAGAGCCGGAAGGCCAGGTGCACCAGGGTGTCGGCGGTCTCGACGGCGATGAGGAAGGTGCGACGGAGATCCTCGTCGGGGGTGCGGTCGATGAACGCGGAGAGCAGTTCGGACAGCCGGTCGGCGACGCGGTGGTTCGGTTCCTGGCGGCTGCCGCCGACGGGGATCTGGTTGCCGAAGTCGATGAGGGCGAAGCCGGGGGCGTTGCGCTTCATGTCGAGGTATTCGTCGAGGACGGCGTCCATGGCGGTGCGCCAGTCCCGGCCGCCCGTCGCCTGGAGACGGCGGGTGACCCGGTCGGTGAAACGGTCCAGGTTGCGTTCGGCGAGGGCGTCGGCCATCGCGCGCTTGTTGCCGAAGAACCGGTACACGGAGCCGATGGGCACGCCCGCGCGCAGCGCCACGGCGCGGGTGCTCAGCGCGTCGTAGCCCACCTCGTCGAGGAGGTCGGCGCAGGCGTCGAGGATCCTGGTCAGTCGTTCGGCACTGCGCCGCTGCACGGGGGCGCGGCGCAGGGAGGTCGCCTGGGACACGGGCTTCATCGGAGTCCTTTCGTGGATCCCCTCGGCTTCAACCGGAGGAGGAAACGAAATCCCTGCGGAGCAGGGCAAGGAGCCGGGATCCGCCAGGGTGGATCCCGGCACTCTGACCTGGAGACCTAGGTTTCACATATAGCCATGTCAGTTTGTGAGGGTGACCACAAGCCATGTGAAGCGGGCATTCAAGTACCGCTTCCACCCGACCGATGCGCAGACGGCGGAACTGTCGCGCACGTTCGGATGCGTGCGGAAGGTCTACAACATGGCGCTCGCCGCCCGTACCGAGGCGTGGGCGCGTCAGGACCGGGTCAACTACAACCAGACCTCGGCCATGCTGACGGCGTGGAAGAAGACCGAGGAGCTGGCGTTCCTCAACGACGTGTCGTCCGTTCCGCTTCAGCAGGCACTGCGGCACCTGCAGACCGCGTTCACCCATTTCTTCGCAAAGCGGGCCAAGTACCCGCGCTTCAAGTCGCGCAAGAGGTCGCGGAAGTCGGCCGAGTACACCGTCTCCGGTTTCCGGTTCCGTGACGGGAAGCTGACCCCGGCCAAGATGAGCGAACCGCTCGACATCGTGTGGTCGCGCCCACTGCCAAACGGCGCGAAGCCGTCCACGGTGACCGTGTCTCAGGACGCGGCCGGACGCTGGTTCGTCTCGATGCTGTGCGACGACCCCACTGTCAGGCCCCTTCCCGCCACTGATGCAGCGGTTGGGATCGATGTCGGGCTGGACCACCTCCTGACCCTCTCCACGGGGGAGAAGGTCGTCAACGCGAGGCATGAGCGCCGTGACCGCGCCCGTCTGGCCATGGCACAGCGGGAGTTGTCCCGCAAGGCCAAGGATGACGGGACCAACCGGGCCAAGGCGCGGCGCAAGGTCGCCAGGGTCCACGCCCGGATCGCCGACCGGCGCCGGGACATGCTCCACAAGCTGACCACTCGGCTCGTGCGTGAGAACCAAACGCTCGTGATCGAGGACCTGGCCGTGCGCAACACGGTCAAGAACCACACACTCGCCCGAGCCATCTCGGACGCAAGCTGGAGCGAGTTCCGCTCCATGCTGGAGTACAAGGCCGCCTGGTACGGGCGGGAAGTGATCGCGGTGGACCGCTTCTTCCCGTCCTCCAAGCTGTGCTCCAGCTGCGGCACCTTGCAGAAAAGGATGCCGCTCGGCGTCCGTATGTGGACGTGCGACAGCTGTGGCACGACCCATGACCGGGACGTGAACGCGGCGAAGAATCTTCTGGCCGCCGGGCTGGCGGTGACAGTCTGCGGAGCTGGCGTAAGACCTCAACGGAGTTCTCCGGGCGGGCAGTCGGCGACGAAGCAGAAAACCCCACGGCGCGAGCCGTAGGAATCCGCCTCGTTCACGAGGGGGAGGAAGCCAAGATGCCTTTCCGCCGATGGTGATGGTGGTGGTGTGGTGGTTGGGGACGGCGGGCCCGCTGAGCCCTTCCGAATCAGTACGGCTGGTACCACCGCTCCCGCTCAGCCGTGGAGTACGACGGACAGCGAACATCCGCACGCCCACAGCCTGCCGGGAGACTAAGGCACCGCACTGACAGGACGGGTCTCCTCCCGATCCGGTTCTCCCTCTCCGCCCGATGCACCCGATCTGTCGACGTCCCGCCGGCGTCCGGTTGTCGCCCTGTCCTCTCGCCGCCCCCTGGCCGCCCACTTGCGCCCGCCCCGGCCGAATCCTACGGTGAAGCACAGGAATCAGGAGTGCGAGGGAGCAGGCATGAGCGGGGACGCGAGGAAGACGGCCGAGGGGCTGGAATACCTCTCCGGTTTCGGCAACGAGCACGCCTCGGAGGCGGTCCCGGGCGCGCTGCCGCACGGCCGCAACTCCCCGCAGCGCGCCCCGCTCGGCCTGTACGCGGAGCAGCTCAGCGGCACCGCGTTCACCGAACCGAGGGCCCACAACCGCCGCTCCTGGCTGTACCGGATCCGCCCGTCCGCCGCCCACCCCGCCTTCACGCGCACGGACCACGGTGCCCTCCGCACGGCGCCCTTCACCGAGACGGTCCCCGACCCCAACCGCCTCCGCTGGAACCCCCTCCCGGAGCCCCCCGCGGGCACCGACTTCCTCGGCGGCCTGTGGACCCTCGGCGGCAACGGCGACGCGGCGCAGCGCACGGGCGTGGCCGTGCACCTGTATCACGCCAATTCCGCCATGGAGCGGGTCTTCAGCGACGCGGACGGCGAGCTTCTGATCGTCCCGGAGCGCGGCGGCCTGCTCCTGCGCACGGAGTTCGGCCTGCTGCACGTCGAGCCCGGCGAGGTCGCCCTGATCCCCCGGGGCGTGCGCTTCCGCGTCGAGCTCCTGGACGCCTCGGCCCGCGGCTATGTCTGCGAGAACTACGGCGCCCCCTTCCGCCTCCCCGACCTGGGCCCGATCGGCGCCAACGGCCTCGCGAACCCGCGGGACTTCCGTGCGCCGGTGGCCGCGTACGAGGACGTCGAGGGCCCGGTGGAGGTGGTGAACAAGTTCTGCGGCAACCTCTGGGCGGCCACGTACGACCACTCACCGCTCGACGTGGTGGCCTGGCACGGCAACTCCACGCCGTACGTCTACGACCTGCGCCGCTTCAACGTCATCGGGACGATCTCGTACGACCACCCGGACCCGTCGATCTTCACGGTGCTGACCTCGCCGAGCGACACCCCCGGCCTGGCGGGGGTGGACTTCGTGGTCTTCGCGCCGCGCTGGCTGGTGGGCGAGGACACGTTCCGGCCGCCGTACTTCCACCGGAACGTGATGAGCGAGTACATGGGCCTGATCGAGGGCGCGTACGACGCGAAGACTGCCGGAAAAGGGGGGTTCGTGCCCGGTGGCGGCTCGCTGCACAACATGATGTCGGCGCACGGACCGGACCGGGAGACCTTCGACCGGGCGAGCGCGGTGGAGCTGGCGCCGCAGCGGGTCGACGACGGGCTCGCCTTCATGTTCGAGACGCGCTGGCCGATCCTCACGACCACGCAGGCGGCCCGGGCGGAGCACCTGCAGCAGGGGTACGACGAGGTGTGGTCCGGGCTCCAGCGCCACTTCGACCCGTTGCGCTGAACGCGCCGCGCCGGGTACGGATACCGTCGTGACCTCATTCGCTCCGGACTCGATCGTCCTGAACCGCAAACTGCCGCTCTGGTACCAGGTGTCGCAGTCGCTGCGCGCCTCGATACTCGGCCGGTCTCCCCGGGATCCCCTGCGGCTGCCCACCGAGGAGCAGCTGGCCGGGCACTACGGGGTGAGCGTGCTGACCATGCGGCAGGCGCTGAAGGAGCTGGAGGACGAGGGCCTGATCACCCGGCACCGCCGGCGCGGCACGTTCATCGAGCCGAGCGCCCAGCGGGGCTCGCCCGTACGCCTGCTCGGCTCGGTGGACGCGATCGTGGCCCAGCAGTCGGGCATGACGACCGAGCTGCTGGACCAGGGCAGCACCCCTGTGTCGGGTGAACTCTCGGAGTACTTCCCCGACTTGACCGAGGTGGCCACGTACCACCGGTTGCGCGGCGACGAGAAGACGGGCGAGCCCACCAACCACGCCCGCAACTACGTCCGCCCCGAGTTGGCCGAACGCATCGACCGCGACGACCTGCTCCGCTGGCCGATGACGAAGGTCCTCCGCGATGTCGTGGGCGTGGCCATCGGCCGGATCACCGACACGGTCGAGGCCCGCATCGCCGACCCGGAGACCGCCCGCCTCCTCCAGGTCCCCCTGCTCAGCCCGATCCTCCACTACACGGGCGTCACCCACGACGAGTCCGGCCGCGTCCTGGACGTGGCGGTCATCCACTACCGGGGCGACCGCTTCTCGTTCACGGTCACCCTCGATGCCCACTGATCCGTCACCGTCCCCCTCGACGCCCACGGATCCGTCACCGTCCCCCTCGACGCCCACGGACGAGGTCGTACGATGCCCAGCGTGACGCTCGACGACGCTCCGCTGCTCGCGGACCTCATGCCGTGGTCCGTCGCACCGCCACGGCTGGGCCGGGCGTGGCCGACGGCGCCCGACGCGGCCTCCCTGAAGGCCCGCTGGGACACCCTGCTGAAGGCGGAGGGCCCGGACCGCGAGGCCCTGTTCGCCCCCACCCGCTCCCGCACGCTCACCTCGGCGGTGGCCCAGCTGCCGGGCCGGTCCGGCGGTACCGGCCGGCTGGCCCGCGAGACGGGCCCCTGCCCCGAGCCCGTCCGTGTCCTGGCCGCCCCCTTCGACGAGCAGTGGCTCATCCCCGACCACCGCCTGATCGACGCCGCCCGCCCCGAGCTGTGGCGCGTGGCGGACGAGCGGCAGGTCTTCGTGGTCGAGCAGACGGTCGCACCGGAGTCGTCGGGCCCCGCTCTCCTGGCCTCCCCCGTCCTGCCCCTGCCCCCCGCCCACGGCCCACGCATCGGCCGCGTCCGCCCCCTGTACCGACGGCCGGGCGGCGTGGAGCCGAACCTCGCACCCGGCCTGCGGGAGTACGTCGGCGAGCGTCTCGGCACCGGCCCCGTCGATCCCGTCGACGTCCTCGCCTGGATCCTGGTGGCCGCGCGCCCCGGCCCCCACCGCGTCGATGTCCCCCTGCCCACCGACCCCGAAGCCTGGTCCCACGGCGTCGAGCTGGGGCGCCGCACCCTGTGGCTCATGCGCCGCGACGGTGACCGCCCCAAACTCCCCGGTGGCCGCCGCCCCTACGTCCGCGCCCCGCTCCCCTCCCGCCCCGTCGAAGTCGTCTACGACCGCGACGAGGAGACCCTGCTCGTCGACGCGGGCCGTGTCTCCCCCGTACCGGCCGACGCCTGGGACTTCCAGGTGGGGGGCGTCCGCGTCCTGGAGGAATGGTTCGCCCGCAGAACGGAACAGGCGGAGCCGGGCACGCTGGCGGCGATCCGCCCGACGACCTGGCCGCAGACCTGGACGTCGGAGCTGCTGGAACTGATCACCGTGCTCGCGTTGCTGGCGGAACTGCGGCCGCGGCGGGCCGGGCTGACGGTCGACCGGCCGATCACGACGGCGGACCTGCGCGAGGCGGGCGTCCTCCCTGTCCCGGAGTCGACCCGCGGGCCCGCCTCGGTCCTGGACCACCACGAGGAGGGCCCGGAGGGCCAGTTCACCCTGCTGTGAGAGGGGCGGGCACACGGCTTCGCCGTTCTCGGGGTGCGGGGAGCCGCGCGACGAGCCGCGAGGAACCCGTGGCCGCCCACCGCCCGGCCCCTACGGCGCGAACGAATCCAGCACCCTCCCGAGCATCCACTCGAACACCTGCTCAAGATCGATCGGCCCCGAGTCCTCCATGAACGCCGCGGCCAGCCTGGGAAACTCCCCGGACGCGATCTGACTGCCCAGGTAGGCGATCCGCACCGCGTTCTCCTGCTCCTCCGACCACGGCAGTGAGCGCACGCGCTCCGCCGTCGCCAGCTCGTTCGCGACGTACGTCGTCACACACCCGTTCAGCATCCCCAGGAGCTGCATCTTCGTCCCGTACGGCGCGTCGAGCGTATCCATGCAGGCCATGCAGTGCTCCAGGTACCGCATCGCGTTGGGGCTGAACCCGTAGACCGGCGACATCAATCGCGGCATCCAGGGGTGGCGGAGCAGCAGGTCCCGCGTCTGGTGGGCCACCCGCCGCATGTCGGCCCGCCAGTCCCCGCTGGGCTCCCACAGCTCGTGCTCACCGCCGACCGCGTCGACCATCAGCTCGTACAGGTCCTCCTTGCGGGGCACGTAGTTGTACAGCGACATCGTGCCGCAGCCCAGCTCGGCCGCGACGTGCCGCATGGACACGGCGTCGAGACCGTCCGCGTCGGCGAGCCGCACGGCCGCCGCCGCGATGTCCGCGCGACGGAACGCGGGTCTCGGGCCCCGGCCGGTGCGCTCGGCGCGCGCCCAGATCACTTCGGGTTCGGCCGCTCGGCCAGCCATCGGTCATCACCTCGACCACCATCCTAGTTACGTACAGCGTACGTAATGCGCTATGGTCGACCCATGACTACTACGTACGCTGTACTTAGTGAGGGTCTGGAGAAGAGCTTCGGGGACGTCCACGCCCTCCGCGGCCTCGATCTGGCCGTGGCGGAGGGCACGGTGGTCGGGATGCTCGGTCCGAACGGGGCGGGCAAGACGACGGCCGTCCGACTGCTGGCGACACTGCTGCGGCCGGACGCGGGTTCGGCGCGGGTCGCGGGCCACGACCTCGTACGGGAGCCGGACGCGGTCCGGCGGGCGATCGGGGTGACCGGGCAGTACGCGTCGGTGGACGGTGACCTGACCGGGCGGCAGAACCTGCGGCTGTTCGCCCGGCTGCACCGCGTCCGCGACACGGCGGCCCGCGCGGGCGAACTCCTCGACCGTTTCGGCCTGACCGAGGCCGCCGACCGGCCGGCCTCCACCTACTCGGGCGGCATGCGCCGCCGGCTCGACCTGGCGGCGAGCCTGATCCGGCACCCGGCGGTGTTCTTCCTCGACGAACCCACCACCGGGTTGGACCCGGTCAGCCGCAACCAGATCTGGGACGCCGTGCGCGCCCTGAAGGCGGAGGGGACGACCGTGCTGCTGACCACGCAGTATCTGGAGGAGGCCGACCAACTCGCCGACCGGGTCGTGCTGATGGACCGGGGCCGGATCGCGCACAGCGGCTCGCCGCCCCAGCTCAAGGCGCTCATCGGCTCGTACGCGGAGGTCGTCGTCGCCCACGCGGACGCGATGACGAAGGCGGCAGGCGTCCTCGACCAACTGACCGGCGCGGAACCCTCGTTCGACCACGACCGGCACGCCGTCGGCGTGGTCACCCTCGACCCGACACTCACGCTCCCCCGGCTCGTCCGTGAACTCGACGCGGCGGGCGTGCCATTGGTCGACGCGAGCCTGCGCCCGCCGACCCTCGACGACGTGTTCCTCCGCCTCACCGAGGGCACCCTCGCCGACCGGACCGACCTCAAGGAGCGTGCGGCATGAGCACGTTGGCGTACGACGGCACGGCGATGCTGGGCCGGCAGCTGCGGCGGGTCCGCAACAACCCGGCGCTGCTGATCCTCACCCAGATCATGAGCATCTCGATGCTGCTGTTCTTCGGATACGTCTTCGGCAGCGCCCTCGCGGTGCCGGGCGAGGAGTACCGGCGGTTCCTGGTGCCCGGTCTGCTGGTGGCGACCGCGGCCGGCGGGATCATGACCGGCATGTTCCAGGCCGCGCACGACACGCACCGGGGCGTGATGGACCGCTTCCGCACCCTGCCGATGAGCCGGGCCGCCGTGCCGCTGGGCCAGGCGCTGGCGGACGTGCTCGTCACGGCCGCCGGGACGGTGCTGTTCCTGCTGGTCGGGCTCGCGGTGGGCTGGCGGGTCGAGGGGGACGCGCTCGCTGCGGCCGGCGCGTTCGGGCTGCTGCTGCTGTTCCGGTTCGCGGCCGTGTGGATCGGCATCTTCCTGGGCCTCCTCACCCGGAACGAGGAGGCGGCCGGCCAACTGGGCGGCGCGACCTTCCTGCTGCCGCTGCTGTCCAACGCGTACATCCCGACCGAGGGCCTGCCGGGCTGGCTGCGCACGGTCGCCGAGTGGAACCCGATCAGCGCGGTCGCCACGGCCCTGCGCGACCTCTTCGGGAACGCGCCCGTGCCGGAGGGAGCCGCCTGGCCGGTCGCCCATCCCGTCGCCGGGTCGCTGCTCTGGTGCGCCGTCCTGCTCGCGGTGTTCGTGCCGCTCGCGGTCCGCACGTACGCGGCCGGACCCAAGTGACCTCCGGCCCGCCCGGGGGACGGGCCGGACCCCGGTGAGCCGGGGCGGGACGCCGGGGCACGTGACGCTCGGCACGCCCCGGTGACAACGGCGCCCCGGCGGGGACATGATCCACGGCATGCGCCCACTCCCCCACACCAGCGATCCCCTGCCTCTCGACGGCATCACCGTCGTCGCCGTCGAGCAGGCCGTCGCGGCCCCCTTCGCCACCCGTCAGCTCGCCGACCTGGGGGCCCGGGTGATCAAGGTCGAGCGGGTGGACGGCGGTGACTTCGCCCGCGGCTACGACACGGCCGCCCGGGGCCTGGCCTCGCACTTCGTGTGGTGCAACCGGGGCAAGGAGTCCCTGGCCCTGGATCTGAAGGACCCGCGCGGCCTGGCCGTCGTACGGCGGCTGGTGGCGGACGCGGACGTGTTCGTGCAGAACCTCGCGCACGGCGCGGCGGCCCGGCTCGGGCTGGACGCCGCCACGCTGTGCGCCGCGCACCCCCGGCTGATCGCGGTGGACATCTCGGGCTACGGGGCGTCGGGGCCGTACGCGGACAAGCGGGCCTACGACATGCTCGTGCAGTGCGAGGCCGGGCTGGTGTCGGTGACGGGGACTCCGGAGCAGCCGGTGAAGGCGGGCATCCCGGCGGCGGACATCGCCGCCGGGATGTACGCGTTCTCGGGGGTGCTCGCGGCGCTCGTACGGCGTGGCACGACCGGCCGGGGCGGACCGGTGGAGGTGTCGATGCTGGAGGCGCTGGCCGAGTGGATGGGGCACCCCCTGCACCACGCGATGCACGGCGGGAACGCGCCGGCGCGCACCGGGCTCGGGCACGCCGTGATCGCACCGTACGACGCCTATCCGACGGCGGACGGCGGGCGGGTGCTGCTGTCGGTGCAGAACGACCGGGAGTGGCGGCGGCTCGCCGAACAGGTGCTGGGGCGGCCGGATTTGGCGGACGATCCGGCGTTCGCGACGAACCCGGCGCGGGTCGAGCGCCGAGGGCGTACGGACGAGCTGGTCGCGCAGGCGCTGGGCGTGCTGGACACCGACGAGGCGCTGGCGCGGCTGGAGGCGGCGGGGATCGCCTGTGCGCGACTACGGGACGTGACGGAGGTGGCGGAGCATCCGCAGTTGGCGGCCCGGGACCGGTGGCGGGAAGTGGGTTCACCGGTGGGGCCGCTCAGGGCGCTGCTGCCGCCCATCACGCTGCCGGGCGGGGACGAGGCGCGGATGGGGGCGGTGCCCGCGCTCGGGGAGCACACCGGGTCGCTGCTGCGTGCCGCGGGGATGACGGACGAAGAGATCGCAGCGCTGCGCCGGGACGGCGTGATCGCCTGAGCGCGGGCCTCCGTCGAGGAAACCCTTGGTGCTGTGGTGCTAGCGGCTGCCGAACAACGAACGGCGCAGCCTCTTCAGGGGGGCGAACAGCGAGACCCGGCCGACGCGCGTGTCCTTGCGGCTACTGCGCTCCTGCGGGGTGCGTGCCGTTATCTCCAGCATCAGCGAGGTCGCCTCGTCCGTCTCACGCTGCGGCACGGCGGGGCCGCTCAGCACCGAGAGATGGCGGTCGAGCCGCGAACTGGTCGCGCTGCTCCCGCAGGTGATCGCAGGGACTCGCGCCCTGCGCACTGTTATCTGTTCCATGTCACTCCCCACCCGTACGAGTCCACCCGGCCCGGGCAGCGTAACCATATCGCCCCGTTGGAGCACTCGGGAATCACGTCCCCGGTATTCACCTACCCCGTAACGGTGTTGCTGATTACTCTCCGAATCCGACCGATTCCAGGGCGAGTTGGACAACTGGCTGGCTGGTGGGCTGCGCTGATCCACCATCCGGTTCGACGGTCACCGCGAGTGACGTCGCGTCGGTGTTCATTCCGTCGGCGACCAAGGGCGTGTCGCCGTCGAAGAGGCCCAGGGAGCGTGGTTGCACGTCGGGGCGCATGAGCCAGAGCTGATGCACCCGGCTCTTCGGGAGGTCCTCGAATCCGCTGAGGGTCACGATCGCGCTCCCCTCCTCGGCGGAAGCGATCACTCCGATTGCGTGGCCCTCGGCGTCCCGGTCGCTGGTCGTGCGGGCGTCCGGCGCGGCGAGAACGTGGGCGATCTCACTCGCCTGTGCGCGCTCGGCGGCCAGTTGGTCCTGGGTGCGTTCGGCCTGGACGGCGAAGAGGGACGCCACGACGAGTGCGGCGGCGGCCGTGACGGTGGCCAGCGGGGCGAGCAAAGAGCGCATCCGGGGCGCACGGGCGCGCGACTTCGGCGGCGGCTCGGTGCCCCACACATGCCGCGGCAGATGCTGGGGCCGCGACGGCTGGGCGCTCCAGGACTGGTTGTCCTGGGGTGTGTTGCGCACGGCGGCGAAGACGCGGTCGCGCATCGCCGCCGGGGCCGGCGCGGCCGTCGACCAGGCGAGCCGGACCGCGTCCTCGGACAGGGCGCGCACCTCGGCGGGACAGCGGTCGCAGCGCTCCAGATGCTTCTCGAAGCGGCGCCGCTCGTCGGGCTCCAGGGCGTCGAGCGCGTAGGGAGCGGCGAGCGAGTGCAGGTCCTCGCGACGGAACAGGCTCATGCCGCGCCTCCCTGGGACGCGGACGCCCCACGGGGAGCGTGCCGGGCGCCGTGGACGCTGTGCGGGAGCTTCACGACACCCCCTTGGCCGATCAGGGCGCTCATGCGACTCCTCCCAGGCATTCGCGCAGCCGTGTGAGTCCGTCGCGCATACGGGTCTTGACCGTGCCGAGGGGGCAGGAGAGCCGCTCGGCCACTTCACGGTAGGTGTAGCCGTCGTAGTAGGCGAGGGTGACGGACTCGCGCTGGAGGGTGGTGAGTTTCTCCAGGCAGTGGCGCACCCACTGGCGTTCGAGTCCGGCCTCGACCTCCTCGGCGACCTGGTCGAAGGCGGGGTGGTGGTTGCGCCGCCCCTCGCGCTGCTCACGCTCGGTGGCGGCGCGGGCGCTGCGCACCCGGTCGACCGCACGCCGGTGCGCGAGGGTGAGTATCCAGGACAGGGCACTGCCCCGGGCCGGATCGAACCGGCCCGCGGAGCGCCAGAGTTCGAGCAGCACCTCCTGAGCCACCTCCTCCGACTGCGCGGGATCCCGCACGACCCGGCGCACCAGCCCGAACACCGGGCCGGACACCAGGGCGTACAGCTCCTCGAACGCCCGTTGATCGCCTCCGGCCACTCGGACCAGAAGCTTGTCCGCCTCCACCCGCTCCCCCTCGCCTCCGGTCGTGCACGGCCATCCCCGTGCGTAGGGCATTCGCAACCGACCCACCTCCGGATGGGGTTACGGATCCGGAAGACATCCCGATCAACAAATCCCGCTCTCCGCTGAAACAACCTTTCAAACGCGCCGTAAGAACGTTTGGGATTCGACCAATCCACCCTGCCGACCGCTCCGAATGGCGTTCGTCAGGCAAGTTGGGACAGAGGACGGACGGCATGACACCTACTTCCAGGAGCGGCTCGGGACGCAGGAGCGTCGCGTCCCTCATCTGTGCATCGCTGGCCGCCGGAGGCCTCGCAGCCGCCGGCGTGACCGTGCTGGAGCCGGGGGCGGCCTCCGCCTCCAGCCACCGGGAGGCCCCGCTGATCTCGGGGGAGCCCCAGTTCGACAACACCGACGTGTACGCGTTCGTCAGCCCGGACAAGCCGGACACGACGACGGTCATCGCGAACTGGATCCCCTTCGAGGAGCCCGCGGGCGGACCGAACTTCTTCACCTTCTCCGAGGACGCGCAGTACGACATCCGCGTCGACCAGGACGGCGACGCGCAGGAAGACCTGATCTTCCGGTACTCGTTCAAGACGAAGACGAAGAACGACAAGACCTTCCTGTACAACACGGGCGTCGTGGAGAGCCTCGACGACCCGGACCTGAACATCACGCAGACGTACGACATCGAGCTCATCAAGCTGAAGAACCGCCGCCAGGTCTCCAAGACACAGCTCGCGGACGACGTCTGGGTCGCGCCGTCGAACGTCGGCAAGGCGTCGATGCCGAACTTCAAGAAGCTGCGCGACGAGGCGGTCTACAAGACGGCGAGCGGGGTGACGACGTACGCCGGTCAGGCCGACGACCCGTTCTTCCTGGACCTGCGCGTCTTCGACCTGCTGTACGGCGGTGACCTCTCCGAGGTCGGGCGGGACACGCTCAAGGGCTACAACGTCAACTCGATCGCCCTGCAGGTGCCGAGCGACGCGCTCGTCGAGTCCAAGGACCAGCCGATCGTCGGCATCTGGTCGACGACCCAGCGCGCGGGCGCCGACGGCCAGTACCACCAGGTGTCGCGCCTGGGCATGCCGCTGGTGAACGAGGTCGTCAACCCCATCGGGGACAAGGACAAGTTCAACGCGTCCTCGCCGGTGGACGACGCCCAGTTCCTGAAGAACGTCACCGAGCCGGAGCTGCCCAAGCTCATCGAGGCGATCTACAAGATCCCGGCGCCCAAGGAGCCGCGCAACGACCTCGTCGACGTCTTCCTCAAGGGCGTCGAGGGCCTCAACCAGCCGCCGCACGTGACCCCGTCGGAGCAGCTGCGCCTCAACACCTCCATCGAGCCCACCAAGAAGCCGAAGCGGCTGGGTGTGCTGGACGGCGACAACCAGGGCTTCCCGAACGGCCGCCGGCTCACCGACGACGTGCTCGACATCGCACTGCAGGTCGTCGAGGGCGAACTGGTCGACGCACCCAACGACCTGGGTGACGCGGTGAACAAGAACGACAAGAAGTTCGGCAAGTACTTCCCGTACGTCGGTCTGCCGACGGCCGGTTCGCGTGGCAAGACCGTCCAGGGCAACACCACGAACAGCGTCCGCAGCGCGATCGGCACCGGTGTCGAGAGCGGCACCGAGGACACCACGCTGATCGCCGCCTCGGCCGGCGCCGGCGCGGGCGGTGTCCTGCTCATCGGCGCGGGCCTGCTGTGGTGGCGTCGCCGGAACGACCGGGCGTACTACTAGTCCGCCCCGGCCGGGCCTCCCCCGAAGAGGCCCGGTCACCGTGACCGGCGCGGCCCGCTCGTATCCATCCCCCACGGCGGGCCGCGCCCCACGATCACCACCACCGCACTCGGCAAGGATGTTGAGGAGAGGGCATGTCCCCGCGTACGAACGAGAGCGCGTCGCAGGACGGGCATCCGCGTCCCGGCGAGGGGACTCCCGAGGACGACCGGCGTGACATCGCCGAGTCCGGCCCCGCGTCCGACGCCGAGCCCGGCCCGGAGCCCGCTCCCGAGCCCGACCGCCGGCCCGTGTCCGAGCCGGCCCGGGGGCGGCTGCTGCGGCTCACCGCGTGCGCGGCGGCGCTGGCCGTCGCGTTCACCGGGTTCGCCGTGGCGCTGGGCGCCCAGGACGACGACCGGACGGTGGCCATGTCGACCTCGCCGGGTGTCTCGGCGGCCCAGCTCGCCGGTGGCGACCTCGACACGGCGGTCGAGCGGCTCCAGGCCCATCTCAGGGAACAGCCCAAGGACTTCGGCTCCTGGTCCACGCTCGGCCTCGCCTACGTCGAGCAGGCCCGCGTCAAGGGCGACCCGTCCCGCTACCCGCAGGCCCAGAAGGCCCTGAAGCGCTCGCTGGAGCTGCGGTCGGACAACGACCCCGCACTCGCGGGTCTCGCCGCGCTCGCCGCCGCCCGCCACGAGTTCGAGGACGCGCTGCGGTACGCGGACCGGGCGCTGAAGGAGAACCCGTACAGCGAAAGGGCGTTGTGCAGCCGTGTCGACGCCCTCGTCGAACTCGGCCGCTACGACGACGCGTTGAAGGCGGTACGTCTCGCCGACACCCGCCGACCCGGCATCCCGGTCTTCACCCGGTACGCCTACGTGTACGAACTGCGCGGCGACGTGAAGACCGCCCGGCGCGTTCTGGAACGGGCCCTGCGGTCGGCGGCCACGCGGGGCGACATCGCCTACGTGGCCACCCAGCTCGGCCAACTCGCCTGGAAGCAGGGCGACCACAGGACCGCGCTCGACCACTACGCCCGCGCCCTCGGCGCCGACGACACGTATCTCCCCGCGCTGGAGGGCCGCGCCCGCGCCCAGTGGGCGAGCGGCGACAGCGCGGAGGCGATCCGCGGCCTGGAGCAGGTCGTGTCCTCCTATCCGCTGCCGGGACCGCTCGTGGTGCTCGGCGAGCTGTACGAGGCGAAGGGTGACAGGACGAAGGCGCGCGACCAGTACGCGCTGGTGGACGCCTACACCGCCATCGCCCGGTCCAACGGCGTCAACGCCGACCTCGACACCGCCCTCGCCGCCGCCGACCACGGTGACGGGAAGGCGGCGCTGCGGGCCGCCGAGGCGGAGTTCAAGCGCCGGGAGACGGTCCACACGGCGGACGCGCTCGCCTGGGCCCTGCACGTCAACGGCCGCGACGACGAGGCACTGCCGTATGCCCGCCGCGCCACCGCCACCGGCTACAAGGACGCGACGTTCCTGTACCACCGGGGCATGGTCGAGTACGCGGCCGGCGACAAGAAGGATGCCCGGGCCTCGCTGAAGGCGGCGCTCGACCTCAACGCCGGCTTCTCGCCTTTGGGCGCGGCGCAGGCCCGCAAGGCCCTGAAGGCTCTGGAGACCTCCAAGTGACCTCGCCCCGGCGCGCGTTCGCCTCCTGCTCGGCCGTTCTCCTCGCCGCCGTCGCACTCGTCCTCGTCCCCACCGGGACCGCGAGCGCCCACCCGCTCGGCAACTTCACCGTCAACCGGTACGACGGCCTGGTCGCCGCCCCCGGACAGCTGAGGATCTTCCACGTCGAGGATCTGGCGGAGATCCCGGCGACCCAGGCCGCGCCCGCCATCGAGCGCCAGGGGAGGACGAGTTGGGCCCGTGAGCGGTGCGCGACGGCCGCCGGGGGCAGTGAGGTCACGGTCGACGGGCGTGCCGTCGAGGTGACGGTGACGTCGAGCCGGGCCCAGGAGCGGCCGGGCCAGGCGGGGCTGAAGACACTGCGCGTGGAGTGCCGGCTGACGGCCGCGCTGCCGGACCGGGCCACCGACGTACGCTTCCACTCCGCCGTCGACTCCGGGCCCGGCTGGCGCGAGGTCACCGCCCAGGGCGACCGGATGACCCTGGCCGGGTCGGACGTGCCCGAGGAGTCGGTCTCCGATCAACTCACCAGCTATCCGGAGGAGTTGCTGCAGTCGCCGGAGGACACGGCGACGGCCTCCCTCCAGGTTGAGCCCGGTGGCCCGGCACTGGCCGAGCAGCGGAGCGACGCGCCCGGCGCCTCGATCCTCCCGCGTGGCGCGGACCGCTGGACCAGGGCCCTCGACGACCTGGTCTCCGGCCAGGACCTCACCCTCGGCTTCGGTGCCCTGGCCTTCGGTATCGCCCTGTTCCTGGGCGCCATGCACGCGCTCGGCCCGGGCCACGGCAAGACCCTGATGGCCGCGACGGCCGCCGCCCGCGACCGGGCCCGGATGCGCGACGTCCTGCCCATGGCCGCGTCCGTGACGGTCACTCACACACTGGGCGTCGTCGCCCTCGGCCTCCTCGTCCTCGCCGGCTCCGCCGCCGCCCCGTCCGTGATCACCTGGCTGGGCATCGCGAGCGGCCTCTTCGTGATGGGAGCGGGCGTGACCCTCGCCCGGCGCGCCTGGCTGAACCGCAAGCTGGCGCTCACGCAGGGGCAGGCCCACGGACACGGACACGGACACGGACACACGCACGGTCACGATCATGACCACGACCACGAGCACGGTCACGGGCACTCCCACAGCCACGGTCACAGTCACGGTCACGAGCACGAGCACAGTCATGGGGAAGGGCACTCCCCCACGCACGACCACGCGTCCGAGCCAGAGCCCGAGCCCGACCGGGAACTCGTGCTCGCCCGGGCCGCGTCGCACACCCACGCGCACAGCGAGACCTCCACGCACACGCATGCCTCGGTCGCGACCCACTCGCACGCGCACGCACCGGCCAAGGCACACACCCACGACCATGACCACGACCACCAGCAGGGCCATGGTCACGCCCACGATCTCCAGCACGACCACGACCACAGCCACGACCACGACCACGCCCCCGAGAAGAAGCGCTCCCTCTTCGGCGGCGGCGTCACCCACACCCACGGCGGCTTCACGCACACCCACCCCACCGCGCCCACCCTGCGCGGCACGATCCTGCTCGGCTTCGCGGGCGGCATGGTGCCGAGCCCGTCGGCCGTGGTCGTGCTGGTCGGTGCGGCGGCACTCGGAAAGGCGTGGTTCGGGCTGCTGCTCGTGCTGGCGTACGGCATCGGGCTGGCGCTCACGCTGACGGCGGCCGGTTACGCCGTGGTGAAGGCGGGCGGCTGGGTGACGCGGGTGATGGACCGGGGCGAGGGCCGGCTCGGCGGGCCGACGGCGGCGTTGGTGCGCAGGACCGTGCCACTGGCGTCGGCCCTGCTGGTCGTCGCACTGGGGGCCACTTTGGTGTTCAGGGGGGCAACATCCGCACTCGGCTGAGCTACTTTTGTGAGGAAATCGCACGGAGTGGAGATTTCAGGCGGATGCGAGTGACGGGGGACGGCCGTGTCCGAAGAACCGGGCAGTGAACGGGTGATCGCGGGCCGCTACCGGCTGCTGACCCCGCTGGGCGAGGGCGGCATGGGAACCGTGTGGCGCGCCCGCGACGAGGTGCTGCACCGCGAGGTCGCCGTCAAGGAGGTGCGGGCGCCGGGCGGGATCCCGGTGTCCGACGTCGAGCGGATGTACGCCCGCCTGGAACGGGAGGCGTGGGCCGCCGCCCGGGTCGCCAACCGCAACGTCGTCACGGTGTACGACGTGGCCATGGAGGACGGCCGCCCGTGGATCGTGATGGAGCTGGTGCGCGGTCTGTCGCTCGCCGACCTCCTGGACGCCGAGGGCCCCCTCTCCCCGCAGCGCGCCGCCCACATCGGCGCCGAGGTGCTGTCCGCGCTGCGCGCCGCGCACGAGGCCGGGGTGCTGCACCGGGACGTGAAACCGGCCAACGTGCTCATGTCCAACGAAGGCCGCGTCGTCCTCACCGACTTCGGCATCGCCACGGTCGAGGGCAGCTCCGCGCTGACCATGACCGGCGAGGTCATCGGCTCCCCCGAGTTCCTCGCCCCCGAGCGCGCGCTCGGCCGTGCCTTCGGCCCCGAGTCCGACCTGTGGTCGCTCGGTGTGCTGCTGTACGCGGCGGTCGAGGGCAACTCGCCGTTCCGCCAGAACACCCCGCTGAGCACCCTGCGCGCGGTCGTCGACGAGGAGCTCCCACCGCCGCACCGGGCCGGTCCGCTGGCTCCGGTGATCGAGGGGCTGCTGCGCAAGGATCCGGCCGAGCGGATCTCCGCCGAGCAGGCCGAGCAGGACCTGCGCATCATCGGCGCGGGCGGCACTCCGCACTCCGACACGGTCGCGACGACCCCCTACAGCCCGACGGCGGTCACCCTCCCGAGCCCGGGCGTGAACACGGGGCCGGGCACGAACCGGTTCGGGCCGCCGACGCCGCCGCATCCGGTCCCGGCCGCCGCGCCCCACCCTGCCGCGGTGGCGACCCGCGAGCCGGACCGCAACCGCCGGGCCCTCGTCTTCCTGATCGCCGGTATCGCGGCGATCGCCTTCGCCATCGCCGGCCTCACGTACGCCCTGATCAACCGCGACGGCGGCGGGAACGACGGCAACCCCACCAACGGGGCGGGCACGGTGGGCGGCGCGAGCGAGGGGACGGGCGACGGGGGTACGGGCGAGGAGCCCGGTGGCGGCGACGACACGGGCGACGGCGGCGACACGCCGTCGGAGACACCCGACGACGAGGAGTCGACCACCGAACCGCCCGCGCAGTCCGTCGAGGTGACGGTCGAGGGCGTGCACACCGACTACTCCGGGACCTGTCCGCCGCCGGACGCCGAGGTGCCCACCTTCACCGCGACGTTCACCGTGGGCAGCGTCCCCGTGGACGTCGACTACCGGTGGGTGGCGAAGAACGGCGAGGTCGAGGATCCCGGCTGGAAGACGCTGTCGTTCTCGTCCGGCGGTGAGAGGACGAAGCGGGACCAGGTCGTCGTCTCGACGAACGGCAGCTACGCGGACGAGATCGGCGTCGAGGTCCGCGGCCCGGTGAGCACGAAGTCCAACTCCGTCGCGTTCTCGGTGACGTGCGAGACGGAGGCCCCGACCACGGGCGGGACCTCCCCCTCCGACGACGCGGAGAACCCCGGCGAGTACAGCGGCGCCGGCTCCGGCTCCGGCTCCGACTACGAGGCCGGAGCCGTGAACGGAGCCGTCAGGCCGCGTTCCTGAACACCGGCAGATAGCCGCCCGACTGCCCCGCGGCCTTCGGGTGGTACGACTCGCCCACGTTCAGCAGGTTGAGGCTGTGCAGCCACGCGCTGCCCGAGCACAGTTCGTGCCCGGTGAACGCGGAGCGGACGTCGCCGAACGTGAAGCCGTGGTCGGCGACGCGTTTGGCGATCGCGGTGTTCAGGTAGTCGGCCGCGTTGTTGATGGCGGACCGCTTGGTCTGGGAGAGGCCCGGGCAGGTGCCGCCGAGCTGGTAGAAGCGGGGATAGCCGAGCACCACCACATGGGCGGCCGGTGCCTTCGCGCTGATCGCCGAGTAGACCTTGTCCAGTTGGCCGGGGAGCGTCGAGTCGACGTACGCCTTCGCCGTGTTGATGCGCGAGACACAGGCGCTGTCGGACTGGAGGACGCAGGTGGTCATCACGTCGGCGAAGCCGGCGTCGTTGCCGCCGACGCTGACCGAGACCAGCCCCGTGCCCGCGCCGAGCGGCCCCATCTGACTCGCCAGAACATCACCCGTTCGGGCGCCCGAGCAGGCCGTGAAGTCGAAGGACGAGGGTGCGTTGGCGGTCGCCCAGAGGTACGGGTACGCCTTCGTGCTGCGCTTGCAGTCGCCGCTGGAGGAGAGGTAGCTCCCCGCGCCGACACCCGAGGAGTAGGAGTCGCCGAGCGCCACATAGCCGGTGGCGACGGCCTGCCCGGACGCCTGCGCCGTCGCGGCCCCGGTGAGGGTGGCGCCGACGGCGAGGAGGAGCGAGGTCATGTATGCCGCAAGTCGGGAACGTCTCATGGAACCTCCCTATAGCAGGATCTCTGCCTCAATCGTCGTACCAACTACGCGGGTTGATCGGAAGTGTTCATGTCAATACTTTCCCGCTCTCAACGGAACGTACCCGCCACGTTCCACCCCCGTTCGATTTCACTCGTGTGACAGAAACATGACAACGCGTCAACTCCCTTGAGCTACGCCCGTAGATCACCCAATCTGCTTATCAGCCGCGAGCGGAACGCGACGCTCCCCGGCCGTGAGTGCGATCTCGCACGCACCCCCCACAGACGCGCGCCCCACCCAGGCGTGCGCCGCCTATGAGGAGGAACACCTCGTAATGGCACACCTGCGTATCAAGAACATCCGTGTCGCCGCCGTCACCACCATGGCGACCGCCGCCCTGCTCGGCGGCCTGACCGCGCTCCCCGCCCAGGCCGCTCCGGCCGAGGGCAAGGTGCTCGCGGCCGGCTCCCCCACCGCGGTCAAGGGCAGTTACATCGTCACGCTCAAGAAGGGCGCGGGCCTCAAGGCCGCGTCGAGCGCGGGCAAGGACCTGGTCGAGGAGTACGGCGGCTCGGTGAAGCGGACCTTCAAGTCCGCGCTCAACGGCTACGCGGCCGAGCTCTCCGCCGCCGAGGCCAGACGACTGGCCGCCGACCCGGCGATCGCCTCGGTGGAGCAGGACCAGGTCTTCACCGCCGACGCCACGCAGTCCAACGCCCCGTGGGGCCTGGACCGCTCCGACCAGGCGGCGCTGCCGCTCTCCGGCACGTACACCTACCCGGACTCCGCGGGCACCGGCGTGACCGCGTACGTCATCGACACCGGCGTACGCATCTCGCACAGCCAGTTCGGCGGCCGGGCATTCAACGGCTACGACGCCGTCTCCAACGACAACGTGGCGCAGGACGGCAACGGCCACGGCACGCACGTCGCGTCCACCATCGCGGGCTCCACCTACGGCATCGCCAAGCAGGCGAGGATCGTGGCCGTGCGCGTGCTGAACAACGCCGGCTCGGGCACCACCGCCGGTGTCGTGGCGGGCATCGACTGGGTGACCGCGAACCACAGCGGCCCCTCGGTCGCCAACATGTCGCTCGGCGGCGGCGCCTCCACCGCCATCGACACGGCCGTCCGCAACTCGATATCCAGCGGCGTGACCTACGCCGTCGCGGCCGGCAACAGCAGCGCCAACGCCTCCTCGTACTCCCCGGCCCGCGTCACCGAGGCGATCACGGTCGGCGCCACCACCAACACGGACGCCCGGGCGAGCTACTCCAACTACGGCTCGGTCCTGGACATCTTCGCCCCGGGTTCGTCGATCACGGCCGGCTGGTACACCAGCGACACCGCGACCAACACCATCTCGGGCACCTCGATGGCCACCCCGCACGTCGCGGGCGCGGCCGCCGTCTACCTGGCCGGCCACACCTCGGCCACCCCGGCCCAGGTCGCCTCGGCCCTGACCGCCGGCGCCGTCACCGGCAGGGTCACCAGCCCGGGCACCGGTTCCCCGAACCGTCTGCTGCAGATCGTCCCGTAACGGCGACCGCCTCACCGTGAACCGAGGTTTCCCCGGAGGCGCACGTCGCCTCCGGGGAAACCTCGTACCCGGCCGAGAACGTCTTCGCCGATACGTCACAACCGGCCGTACGGGCCCGTAGCGTGTCTCCACGTATTGACTCCCCCGCGCCCGCTGAGCGACATTGAAGCCCGGCATCCGGCGCTTCAGGGGGCAAAGTCGCCAATGCAGACCTTGGGTATCAAGCCAGCTTTGTCAGGCAGTGGCGGACCACTGCTGGCGGGCGTGGCCGCGGCCGTGGCGGGGGTCGGCGCGGTGCTCGCGTTCGCCGACGCGGACTCGGTGCTGCGCGGCCCGTTCACCCTGTTCTTCCTTCTTGTCGCGCCAGGAGCCGCCATCGGGGCAGTGCTGCGCGGGCTGGATCCGTTCGGCCGGGTCGTGACGTCCGTCGCGGGCGCGATCGCGGTGAACCTCCTCGTCGCCCAAGGCATGATCGCCACCCACTCGTGGTCGATGACCGGTGGGATCGCGGCCGTGACCGTGATCAGCTCGCTCGTTCTCCTGCCGAGTCTGGTACGGCCCCTGCGCGGCCGTACGAAGAGAAGACGGACCTGAGACGTGGACATCAGTGTGTACCGCCCCGGCGAGCTGACCGCCGCCGACCGGGCGGCCTGGACCGCTTTGCAGTCGAAGGCCCATCTCCACGGCGCGCCCGAGCTCGCGAACCCGTTCCTCTCCCCGGAGTTCGCCCTGGCGGTGGGCCGCTGCCGGCGCGGGGTGCGGATCGCGGTCGTCCGGGAGGGCGGCGAACCGGCCGCCTTCTTCCCGTACCAGAGATCCGCCGTCGGAGTGGGCAGAGCCGTCGGTCTCGGCCTCTCCGACTGCCAGGGCGTGGTCCACCGCCCCGGCTTCACCTGGGACGCCGAGGCGCTGCTGCGGGCCTGCGGGCTCTCGGTGTGGGAGTTCGACCATCTGGCCGGGGGCCAGACGCCGTTCGCGGCGCATGTCACCGGCACCTTCCCGTCCCCGGTCATGGACCTGGAACAGGGCTACGAGGCCTATCTCGGCCAACTGCGCGCCGACTCGCCGAAGTTCGTCCGCTCGACGCTCGCCAAGGAACGCAGGCTCGGCCGCGCGGCGAGCGAGGTGCGCTATGTGCACGACGAGCGCGACCCGAGGGCCCTGCGCACACTGATGGCCTGGAAGTCGGCGCAGTACCGCAGGACAGGTCGCAGCGACCGCTTCGCGCACCCGTGGATCACCCGGCTGGTGCACCACCTCTTCCACACCCGCTCCGACTCCTTCACCGGCCAGCTGTCCGTGCTGTACGCGGACGACAAGCCGGTCGCGGCTCATTTCGGGCTGCGCTCCGAGCGGGTGCTGACATGCTGGTTCCCGGCGTACGACCCGGCGTTCGCGAAGTTCTCGCCGGGTCTGCTCCTGCATCTGCACATGGCCGAGGAGGGCGCGGCCGACGGCATCGCCTACCTGGATCTGGGCCGGGGGCAGAAGCAGTACAAGGATTCCCTGAAGACGCGGGAGATCTCCGTGTCGGAGGGGTGGGTCACCCGACGCCATCCGGTGGCACTGGGACACCGGGCTCGCCGAGCCCCGGTCCGGGCGCTGCGGAACGTGGTGTTGGCACGACCGGAACTGTTCGAACCTGCCGACAAAATGTTGAAACGGATCGGGAGAATCCGGTCGAGAGGTCAGGTAACGGACACAACAACAAAAACGTGAGGCCTAGTAATAGGTCTTGCCATACGGGCTCAATCATCAATACCGTCGTACATCCACCCGCATCGGTCCGTCAGCACTTGCTCCAAGGGGAGGGCTCGAGGAGCGCGACGGCCCCGGCGCGGGGCGCGGTAGGGGGGTGCCGTGCTCGGTGACCACACCGTTTACCGAGTCGTGCCGCGCGACCGACTGCCGAGTCGCGACAGTCGGCCGGTTTTGCCAGCTCACCCGGCATGCACGGAGATCGACTTCGGCATGCCATGAGTGAGAACCCCCCTTTCGAACAGGCCGGACCACCCAGGGGCGGGTGGTTCACCGGACGAGAGGGATCAGACTCATGAGCTCAGTTCTGCGCCCGGCGATATCCGCATCCGAATCCGATACCACCAGCGCCGGGCCGCCGGCGCTCGCGAAGTACCGGCCGATCTCCAACCACCTGGCCATCGCGCCACCGGTGAGTGTGGTGATACCCGCCATGAACGAGGCGGAGAACCTTCCGTACGTCTTCAAGACACTGCCGGGCTGGATCCACGAAGTGGTCCTGGTCGACGGCAACTCCACCGACGACACCGTCGAGGTGGCCCGCGAACTGTGGCCGGACGTCAAGGTCGTCCCGCAGCAGGGCAAGGGCAAGGGTGACGCCCTGATCGCCGGCTTCGAGGCGTGCACCGGCGACATCATCGTGATGATCGACGCGGACGGCTCGGCCGACGGACACGAGATCGTCTCGTACGTCTCCGCCCTAGTCTCGGGCGCCGACTTCGCCAAGGGCTCCCGCTTCGCCAACGGCGGCGGCACCGACGACATGACCCTGATCCGCAAGTTCGGCAACTGGGCGCTGTGCACCACCGTGAACCGCAAGTTCGGCGCCCGCTACACCGACCTGTGCTACGGCTACAACGCGTTCTGGCGGCACTGCCTGGACAAGATCGACCTCGACTGCACCGGCTTCGAGGTGGAGACCCTGATGAACATCCGGGTCGTCAAGGCGGGCCTGAAGGTGCAGGAGATCCCCAGCCACGAGTATCTGCGCATCCACGGCGCGAGCAATCTGCGGGCCGTGCGCGACGGACTGCGCGTACTGAGGGTGATCCTGCACGAACGCTCCAACCGGCGTGCGCTGCGCCGCCGTTCGCACGCGACGATGCTCACCGCAGGCCGGGGAGAGTCGTCTTGAACGAGCCGGCCGTCTCGGTCGTCGTCTGTGTGTACACCGAGGACCGCTGGGAGGACATCCTCGCGGCGGTCGCCTCGGTGCGCGCCCAGTCCCGGCCGGCCCTGGAGACGCTCCTGGTGGTGGACCACAACCAGGCCCTGCTGGAGCGTCTGACCAGGGAGTACAAGGAGCACCGGGAGAGCGGCGCGGTGCGCGTGCTCGCCAACGCGGGCCCTCGCGGGCTGTCCGCGGGCCGCAACACGGGCATCGCCGCCTCCCACGGGGAGATCATCGCCTTCCTCGACGACGACGCCGTCGCCGAACGGGACTGGCTGCGGTACTTCGTCGAGGGGTACACCGACCCCCGGGTCATGGCCGTCGGCGGCCGTACGGTGCCCGCGTGGGCGTCCGGCCGCCGCCCGGCCTGGTTCCCGGAGGAGTTCGACTGGGTGGTGGGCTGCGCCTACAAGGGTCTGCCCGGCGGTGTCGCCGAGGTCCGCAACGTGCTCGGCGGCAACGCCTCGTTCCGCCGCACCGCCTTCGACGCGGCCGGGGGCTTCGCCACGGGCATCGGCCGCGACGGGGACAAGCGCCCGCTGGGCTGTGAGGAGACGGAGCTGTGCATCCGCCTCTCCCGGGCCAGACCGGACGCGGTCCTGCTGCTCGACGACCGGGCAGTGATCCACCACCGGGTGCCCGACGCGCGGATGCGCTTCGGGTACTTCCGCACGCGTACGTACGCCGAGGGCCTGTCGAAGGCGCTGGTGGCGCGGAGCGTCGGCGCCGGCAAGGGGCTGGAGTCGGAGCGCCGGTACACCACCCGGGTGCTGCCCGCCGGCGTGGCGCGCGGTCTGCGTGACGCGCTGCTCGGCCGCGCGGGGGGCGCGGGACGGGCGGGCGCGATCGTCGCGGGGGTGGCGGCGGCGGCCGGGGGGTACGTTGTCGGGAGCGTCCGGGCCCGCAGGGGCGATGTCACGTTCTCGGTCGGCGAGATTCCGGGCGGCGCGGCCGGCAAGGGGGGCGAGGGGGGCTCGTCATGACGGGAACGACGGGGACGGCGGCCGCAGCCGTACCGATCCTGATGTACCACGCGGTGTCCGCCGCGCCGAACGAGGCCACCCGGGACCTGTCGGTGTCCCCGGAGGCGTTCGCGGAGCAGATGGCGCTCATCGACGACCTGGGCCTCACCCCGGTCGGCACGGCGGATCTGGCGGCGAGTTGGCGTCTGGGCCGCCCGCTCCCCACCCGGCCCGTGCTGGTCACCTTCGACGACGGTTACGCGGGCGTGCACCGGCACGCCCTGCCCGTCCTCGCCCAGCACGGCTTCGCGGCCTCGCTGTTCGTCACCACGGCCTGGATCAAGGGCCCGTACGACAACGGCGACGCCCTCGACACCATGCTCGGCTGGGACCAGGTGCGCGAACTCTCCGACCACGGCGTGGAGATCGGCGGGCACAGCCACACCCATCCGCAGCTCGACATGCTGGACGACGACCGGCTCCGGTTCGAGCTGCGGCGCTGCCGGCAGATCGTCGCCGACGAACTGGGCACCCGGCCGGTCTCGTTCGCGTACCCGTACGGCTACTCCAGCCGCCGGGTGCGCGTCGCGGTGCGGGAGACGGGGTTCGCCCAGTCGCTCGCGGTCGGCAACGCGCTCGCCCGGCGCGCGCAGGGCCCGTACGCGCTGCGGCGGGTCACCGTACGGCGCTCGACCGGCATCGCGGAGTTCGAGCAGCTCATCGAGGGCCGTGCGATCGCCCGCACCTTCGCCCGGGACCGTGCCCTCACCAAGGGGTACGCCATGGTCCGAAGAGCACGACAGGTCCGGAAGGCCATCCGTTCCCGTGTCTGACACGACGACCACCACGGCACACGAGGCCGACAGCACCGAGCCCGAGGAGACCGAGCGGCGGTCCGGCTCCGTCCGCGGGCTGCGACTGCCCGGGCTGGGCAAGAGGGCGGGGGGCGACCAACTGTTCCGCAACGCCTATGCCCTCATGCTGAACACCGGTATCTCGGCCGTGCTGGGCCTCGGTTTCTGGCTGGCCGCCGCCCGCTACTACACCGAGGCCTCGGTCGGTCAGGGGTCCGCCGCGATCGCCGCGATGAAGCTCCTCGCCGGGCTCACCGCGCTGGCGCTGACGGGCGCCCTGGCCCGGTTCATCCCGGTCGCGGGGCGTGCCACCGGCCGGCTGATCTTCCGCACGTACGCGGGCAGTTCGGTGATCGTGGCGCTCGCGGCGGGCGTGTTCCTGCTGACGCTGGGGGTGTGGGGGTCGTCGTACCGGTTTCTGCACGATCCGCACAACGCCGTGTTCTTCGTGCTCGCGGTGGTCGCCTGGTCGGTGCTGACGCTCCAGGACGGGGTGCTCACCGGGCTGCGCAGCGCGGTGTGGGTGCCGGTCGGCAACACCGTGTTCTCGGCGGTGAAGCTGGTGCTGCTGGTGGTGTTCGCCGCCGCGATCCCGACCATGGGCGTGTTCGTGTCCTGGGTCGCGGCGATCGCGATGTCCGTGCTGCCGCTGGGCTGGCTGGTGTTCCGGCGGCTGATCCCCAAGCATGTGAAGGCCACCGCGGAGCACGCGCACCCGCCGTCGCTGCGGGAGATCGGCCGTTTCCTCGCGGGCGACTACACCGGCTCGCTGTTCTCGCTCGCGGTGGTCTATCTGGTTCCGGTGATCGTCGCCGCCCAGGTCAGCTCCGCCGACAACGCGTACTTCTACATCACCACCACCATCGGCGGCACGGTCAACCTGCTCGCCATCAACATGGGCGCCTCGCTGACCGTCGAGGGCGCGCACGATCCGGCCCGCCTCGCCGCCAACACCCGGGCCGCGCTACGGCGGATGGCCCGGATCATGCTGCCGGTGTGCGCGGTGCTGTTCTTCGGGGCGCCCTGGATCCTTGCCGTCTTCGGACAGGCCTACGCGGACGCGGCGACCCCGCTGCTGCGCTGGTTCGCGATCGGCGCGGTCCTGCGGGTCGTCATGGAGACGTACTTCGCGGTGCTGCGCGCCCAGAGCCGCACGGCCGGACTCGCCTGGCTGCAGGGCCTGCTGTGCGCCCTCGTCCTCGGCCTGACCCTGGTCCTGCTCCCCCGCATGGGGCTGACCGGCGCGGGCGTCGCCGAGATCTCCAGCCTCGCGGTGATCGTGCTGATCGCCGCGCCCCGGCTGTACCGGATCCTGCGCGCCGCCGGGCCCGCCGAGGTGCCCGCGGACGCGCCACCGGACGGCGACCTCGCCGACCTGGGCCGGGTGGCCTCCGCCGCGAAGAAGCAGAGCGGAGCCTGGAGCCGGCGTCTCGACTCCGACACCCTCGCCCTCGGCATCCATCTCGACTTCGACCACCTGGAACGCCGCCCGGACGTACGGCCCGGCCCCGGCACCCCGCCCACCGGAACGGCGTCCCCGCGCAAGGACCACCGGCCGGCCTGGGCCCAGGACCGGCCGACCCGTCCGCTCAAGCTGCCGCCCGCGCTGGGCCTGCCGGTGGAGGCCCGTGAGCCGGGCTCGGAGTCGTCCCTGGGCCCGGCGGAGGTCCCGGAGGTGGACGCGCCGTTCGAGGAGGCCGTACGGGAACCGGCCTTCCGGGAACCGGCCTTCGTGAGGAAGGCGGAGGCACCGGAGAAACCCGACGTGGAAGCCCCGGTCCAGGAGGCCCCGTCCGCCGAGGAGGCACCTCGGGTGCCCCTGCGCGAACGGCTGCCGCACCCCACGATCACCGGTGCGGTCCTCGGCTTCCTGCTGCTCTCCGCGCTCCTGCTCTACTGGGTGCCCGCGCTGACGCTGGACGACTCCGACCTGGACCGGATGGGCGGACTCGGCCTGATCTCCGTGCTGCCCGCGCCGACGCTGGTCGGGGCGGCGCTGCTGGCCGCGGTGTTCGCCTCGCTGCTGTGGCCGGCCCGCGAGCACCGCGCGCTGCTGCTGGTCACCCTGCTGGCCACCGTGTTCTCGCTGCACGCGCTGCCCGCCGTGATCGAGGCCGAACCCCGGTTCGCGACGGCCTGGCAGCACCTGGGCTTCATCGACTACATCGACCGCACCGGCTCGGCCGTACCCGACCTGGACGCCCGCTGGAGCTGGCCGGGCTTCTTCGCGGCGGCCGCGTTCGTCGCCGAGGCCTGCGGGATCACCGACTTCACCGAGATCATCCGCTGGTGGCCGACCGCCATCCAACTGCTCTATCTGCCCCCGCTGTTCCTCCTCGCCCGCCATATGCGGGCCGGCTGGCGCGCCCGGTGGACGGGCATCTGGATCTTCGTCCTGAGCAGCTGGGTGGGCCAGGACTACTTCTCCCCCCAGGGCTTCACCTACCTCCTCTATCTGGCCTTCGTCGCGATCCTCCTGGTCTGGTTCCGCGCCCCGCACATGCTGTGGGGCACGGTGCGCCCCGGCGAGGCGGAGGTGGAACCGACGGACCGCCCCCGGCGCGCGGTCCTCCTGATGGTCCTGATCGCGCTGTACGCGGCGACGGTCCCCGCCCACCAGCTCACCCCGTTCGTGATGCTGGGCGTCCTCGCGGCCCTCGTCCTGATCGGCCGCTGCGAACTGCGCGGCCTGCCCATCCTGTTCGCCGTGCTGGTCGCGGTCTGGGTGGGCTTCCTGGCCGAGCCGTACTGGTCCGGCCACTTCGACGAACTCTTCGGCGGGGTCGGCGGCGTGGGCGGCAACGTCACGTCCTCGGTCTCCGGCCGTATCGGTGAAGGCAGTTCGACGCACAAACTCGTCCTCTACGCGCGGGTGGCCCTCGCCGGCACGGTCATGCTCCTGGCCTGCTACGGCTTCTGGCGCCGCCGCGCGAACAAGTACCGCGAACGCTCCCTGCTCGTCCTGACCTTCGTACCGTTCCTGGGCTTCGGCATGCAGTCGTACGGCGGTGAGATGGCCCTGCGCGTCTTCATGTTCGCCCTGCCGGGCGCCGCGCTGCTGGCCGCCCTCGCCCTCTTCCCCCGCACCGGCGTGACCGCCGAGGAGCGTGACAAGGACCGGGTGAGCCTCGCCCCGCTGGCCGCCCTCGTGGCCGGCCTCGTCCTCATCGGCGGCTTCCTGATCGCCCGCTGGGGCAACGAGCCCTTCGAGCGCGTCCGCCCGGGCGAGGTCGCCGCGATGGAGTACGTCTACGCCCATGACGACCCGACCGTACGGCTCCTGTGGCTCAGCGACGATCCGGTGAACAGCGTGACGCCCGCGATGCCGTGGGGCGCGCGGGACATGGAGAAGGTCGAGTACGTGCCGACGCTCGCGCCGAGCGACCCGGTCCTGGTGTCGGGCCTGGCCAAGGCGCTGAAGAACGCCGGCGCCCACTCCTATCTGATCGTCAACCGCAGCCAGGTCACCTCGCTGCAGATGGACTCCGGCTACTCCAGGAACTGGGAGCCCCGGCTCATCCGGAACCTCGACGAGCGCGACGACCTCAAGCGGGTCTTCTCCAACGCCGACGCCACGATCTTCGCCCTGCGCGACCAGACCGGAAAGGCCCCGGCCCCCGACCCCGGCCCGATCGGCCCCCAGGTCACCTGGACCCCGTGGTCGGTGGTGGGAGGCCTGGCCGCGATCGCCCTGATCGTCCTGCTGGGCACCCGCGAGGTCGTCCGCGTGGCCGTGCGGCCCGGCGTCCGCCAACTCCGCCGGCTCCAGAGCAGCTTCTGGTTCAGCCTGCCCATGCTGGCGCTGTTGCTGGCGTCGTTGGTACAGCGCTTCTTGACGATGGGCTCGCCATAGCGCCCTGAAGGGGCGCGGGGCTGTATCGATGTGCGGCTGCGCCGCGTGGCCGCGCGACCAGCCACGACGGTCCGTAGTTCCCCACGGACCTCACGAGGCACTCACCTCTTGAGCCACTTCACCTCGTACGCACCCATGTCGAACTTCGAACCGTCGATGTCCGCACTGATCTTGCGGTCGAGGGTATTGACCACGAGCACGGCCCTGTCATCGGCCAGCACCCGGACATTGGGTTTGTCGTCCGCCGCGACGGACACCGTCTCGTACGTCGTCCCCGGCGGGAACTCCTCGCTGAACCGGGACAACAGCCCGTACATGGGCAGCGACTCGCCACCGTCCTTCGTGTCCGTCGGCGACCACAGGCACCCGGGGCACTCGGGCCCCTTCTCCTCCTCCGGATTCCAGTAGAAACCGGAGGAGGCACCGCCCTTGGCCATGGCCATCAGCCCTGAGGCCTGGACGGCGACCCGCCGGTTCTCGGACCATCCGTCGCGGTTGTCGTCACCGTCGGCGGGCTCGACGTAGTACTCGGCCCACCACAGCGGCAGACCGGCGGTGCGTTCCCGCACCCACTCGCTCACGGCCGTGAACTTGTCGGTCGCCGCGAACTCGTCGGGGATCAGATCGTCGTCCTTGGTGTAACTGGACCCGTCCACCACCACGAAGTCCGCGCCGGCCTTGTTCTTGTTCCAGTAGTCGAAGGCGTCGAGGATCCGCTGGTCCATGGCACCCCACGGACCCTTCAACGACGTCGACGCGTCCTGCTCCTGCCGCGGGTCGACGCTGTCCATGACGAGATACGGCCCGCCGACCATGATGTCCTCGTCGACCTTCTTCAGGGCCTTGAAGACGAGGTTGTACAGCTCGGTGTACCCCTCGTAGTCCCAGCGGGCCTCCGCGTCGTTCCAGAAACCCTTGAACTCGTTCCAGACGATGAAGTGCCGTACGTCCGGGTAGCGCTTGGCGACGGTCGCGGCGAGGGCGGCGTAGTCCGCGAAGTGCTCGGGCTCGGGCGCGGTCTCCAGCGCGGCCTGACTCCAGTCGGTCTTGTCGGCGCCGGACCGGCCGCCCTTCATCCAGTCGGGCGCGCAGCACAGGGTGACGACGGGGGTGCCGCCGGTGGCGCGGACGAAGTCGATGCGCCGGTCCATCTCCTCGAAGTCGTAACGCCCCTCGACGGGTTCGGGATTGTCGGCACCCCAGCCCATGATGTGCTGGATCTGCGGCAGGGGCCGCTCACCGAGACGTTCCTCGACGCGCTCGACGGCCGTCCCGCTGCCTACGTCCGCGCTGAACTGGGTGTGGGTGAAGCCCCAGCCCACCTCGGGTGCGGTGTCGCCGGGCGGGGTGGCGGGCGTGCCGTGCACCTTGTCGCCGTCGGGTGTGGTGCCGGCGGTGCTGCCGTCCCCGGGAAGTGTGTTGAGCAGGGTCACGACGAGGGCCAGAACGGCCGCTCCCACGCCCAGAAGCGCGGTGAGCCGCCACCGCCGGTCCCCCGAATTCCACCCACGACGTCCCATCATGGGCAACAGTAACCGCGCGGCGAGGTGGTGGGGGAGCTTCCGGCGGTGAACTCCTGGGCAATCGGACCAACCGTGTGGACGGGGAGCGCGGCCTCTCGCCGACGCGACCGGCGCACCAGGGAACGGGGCGCGGGCCGACACCACCGGCGCACTACGGAAAGCGGATGCACGGGGAGCCCTCGGTGACGGATCATGGCGACATGTCTGCCAACCCACACGACGCACTGCCGATCCGGCTCAACGTCGACGACAGCGACTCACCGTCCGATGTCGTCGACGCGCTGTTCCTCGGCCGTTTCGCGACGGGCGAGCAGCCGTACGCGCACGCGGCGAACATCGACCGGGTACGGTCCGGGGCCACCCTGCTGCCGCCGGGCGCCCGGGTGCTGCGGGCCGCGCGCGACGACGACCGCAGCGCGACCCTCGCCGAGGGCGACGGCTGGACCGTGCTGATCTCCCGCTGGAACCGCGGCGCCGACGTCACGGTCACCGCGACCACCGCCGAGCTGGCGGAGAAGGTGCTGGGCCAGGCCACCGACGGCGCGGCCGACGAGCCCGAGCCGCAGCCGGAGAACGTGACGATGGGCTTCTGGTACGTCTCGCCGCGCCGGGGCCCGCACCGCACGACCCGGCAGATCTCGGCGGGGACGTGGGAAGAGGTGCGGCCGAACTACACGGCGCCGGTCGCGGACGCGATGGACCACCTGATGAAGACGACCCCCGAGGACATCGCGGGCCGCCTCCTGCTGCTGCACGGCCCGCCCGGCACGGGCAAGACGTCTGCCCTGCGCACGCTGGCCCGTTCCTGGCGGGACTGGTGCCAGGTCGACTGCGTCCTGGACCCCGAGCGGCTCTTCTCCGACGTCGGCTATCTGATGGACATCGCGATCGGCGAGGAGGACTCCTCGGGCAAGGACCGATGGCGTCTGCTGCTCCTGGAGGACTGCGACGAGCTGATCCGCGGCGAGGCCAAGCACACGGCCGGCCAGGCGCTCTCCCGGTTGCTGAACCTGACGGACGGTCTGCTCGGCCAGGGCCGCAACGTCCTGGTCGGCGTCACCACCAACGAGGACCTGGAGCGCCTGCACCCCGCCGTGGTCCGCCCCGGCCGCTGTCTCGCCCGGATCGAGGTGGGCGCCCTGACGCGCGCGGAGGCGATGAGCTGGCTCGGCAGGGAGGCCGTCGGCCGGGAGGAAGCCGTCGGCCGGGAGGGTGCGACCCTGGCCGAGCTGTACGCACTGCGTCGCGGCACGTCACCGACGTCCCTGCCGGAGCCGAGGGGCGGGTCGGACGCCGGCCTGTACCTGTAGCGGGCCGCCGGCGGTGGCCGGCAGTGTTTTGATGGATGTATGACCCTGTTCGTCGGCACGTCGGGGTGGCAGTACAAGGACTGGCGGGGCGCCTTCTACCCGGAGGGCTGCCCCACCCGGCTGTGGCTGGAGGAGTACGCGGCGCGGTTCGCCACGGTCGAGATCAACAACGCGTTCTACCGGCTGCCGACGCGCGAGAACTTCGAGGCGTGGCGGGACAGAGTGCCGGGGGACTTCGTGGTCGCGGTGAAGGCGAGCCGCTACCTGACCCACATCAAGCGGCTACGGGACCCCGAGGAGCCGGTGAACCGTCTGATGAGCCATGCGGAGGGTCTGGGCGACCGTCTGGGCCCGATCCTGCTCCAGCTGCCGCCGACACTTCGGGCCGACGCGGAGCTGCTGGGCACCTGTCTGGGCCGCTTCCCCTCCGGCACCCGGATCGCGGTCGAACCCCGCCACGACTCCTGGTGGACCCCCGAGGTGCGCGAGGTCCTGGAATCCCACGGCGCGGCCCTGTGCTGGGCCGACACCCACTCCCGCCCGGCCACCCCCCTCTGGCGCACCACGGACTGGTCCTACCTCCGCTTCCACCAGGGCCGAGCCCACCCCTGGCCCCACTACGGCCGCCGGTCCCTGACGACCTGGGCCCACCGCATCGCCGACACCTGGCCCGCTGCCGCCGACGCATACGTCTACTTCAACAACGACCCGCACGCGGCGGCCGTGGAGGACGCGACGACGTTCGCGAGGGCGGCGCGGAGGGCGGGCCTGCGGCCGACACGCACACCGGAACGTCTGGCGCGTGCATAGAAACGCGGGCATGGAAATGCGTCTGCCCCGCTGCTCCGCTGCTCCGCTGTTCCGCTACTCCGCTACTCCGCTACTCCGCTACTCCGCGTACGCGGCCCGCAGGGCATCGCGGGCCGCTGACAGGGCTTGCGCCTCGCTGAGCCCCAGTCGGCGCGCCCGCTCCGCGTACGCTCCCGCCGCCGTCGCCGCCTCACGCTCCGCCGCCGAGCCGGCGGCAGCCACGAACGTTCCGTTGCGCCCCCGCGTCTCGATCACCCCGTCCGTCTCCAACGCGCGATACGCCTTGGCGACGGTATTGGCGGCGAGCCCGAGCTGCTCGGCGAGCCCCCGTACGGTCGGCAGCCGGTACCCCACGGGCAGCGCGCCGGAGCGGGCCTGTTCAGAGATCTGGGCGCGCACCTGCTCGTACGGCGCACCCCCGTCCACGATGCGAATCTTCAAGGTCACGCGGCGATTGTCCCGTACCCACCGGAAATTCGGAGGCAGCCCACCGTTCGCCCCGCGTACCGTGCGCACACATGACACCGATCGTGCGCGACCTCCGCGCCGCCGATCCCGCGGACGCCGCGGCTTTCGTCGAGGTAAGACGGCTGGCCCTGCCCTTCCTGGTCAGCACTGCCGAGTCCCTGCTCCACGTGGCCACGCTCGCACCGCCCGAGGCCCACCACCAGCAGCTCGTCGCCGAGGCGGACGGCGAGGTGATCGGCACCGCGCAGCTGTCCATCGCCCACGACAGCCCGGTACCGGGCCAGGGCGACGTCAATGTGTACGTACACCCGGCCCATCTGCGCCGGGGCGCGGGCGGCCTGCTGGCGCGCACCGCCGAGGAGCGGCTGGCGGCGGTGGGCGCGCGGCGGCTGCTGTCGTGGGTCCTGGACACTCCGGAGAACCGCGCGTTCGCCGAGCGGCGCGGCTACACACCCAGCCGCTCCGCCCACTTCCTCCGCCTGGACCTGGCCCACGGCGCCCTCCCCCCGCCGCAGTCCCCGCCCCGGGGCGTGCAGTTGCGTACGGCCGCCGACTTCACCGACGACCCGCGCCCCCTGTTCGACCTGGACGCGGAGACGACGGCGGACGAACCGGGCGACGTCGAGGCGGAGTTGGACGACTACGAGCAGTGGGTCGAGGAGACCTACCGCCACCCCCTGCTGGACCACTCCCTGAGCACGGTGGTCGTCGTGGACGGCACACCCGCCGCGTTCACCGCGGTCCATACGGACGGCCGGGACCGCTACTTCACCGCCATGACGGGCACCGCCCGCGCCTTCCGCGGCCGGGGCCTCGCCAAGCTCGCCAAGAACGACTCCCTGCACCGCGCCCGCGCCGCCGGCTACACGGAGGCGTTCACGGGCAACGACACCGGCAACGGCCCGATGCTCGCGATCAACAAGTGGTTCGGATACGAAGTGTGTGCGACGGAGGTGCGCCATGTCCGCGAAATCGGCTGAGCCCGGCAACGAGTCGTACGAGGTGGAGGTGGACGTCGTCCTGCTCAAGGCGGGCCGTACGAAGATCCGTTACCCCGCGCGGCTGTTGAGCGACGACGGGACCCGGATCGCGGTCCACGCCGCCTGGGCGAGCGAGGGTGTACGGGACTTCGGCTTCGTGCGGTTCGGGCCCGGTGACGTCTTCACCGAGTACTACTGGCGCGACCGGTGGTACGCCGTGAAGGAGGTCCGTGACGCGCGGGGCGGGCTGAAGGGCTGGTACTGCGACATCACCAGGCCCGCCACGCTCTCCGGCGGCGAACTCGTCGTCGAGGACCTCGACCTGGACCTGTGGCGCTCCGCCGACGGCAGGACCGTACTGCGGCTGGACGAGGACGAGTTCGAGGAGAGCGGGCTCGCGCAGAGCGACCCGGAGGCCGCGGCGGCCGCCGTCGCCGCCCTCGACGAACTGGAGGCCCTCGCCACCACCGAAGGCGGCCTGGAGTCGCTGCTGACCTAGCCGGCGCCGACGTGGACGGCTCTGACGCGGTGGCGGCGTGGACGGCTCTGCCGCGGACGGCGCCGGCATGGAAGGTCAGAGACGGGCCACCACCGCGTACCGCTCGTCCTCGACCCGCTTCCCCCACAGGGGCGTGTCGTCCGACAGCCCCACCACCACCGCGTCGGACACGAGCGGCGCGACCAGCCCGTAGAGCCGGTCGGCGGGTATGCCGACCGGGCTGACCGTGCCCCACACCCCCTCGACCAGCACGAGCCGGCCGCCGGGCCGCAGCAGTCCGCACCAGTGGCGCAGGGCGCGGCCCGGGTCGGACAGGGTCCACAGCACATGGCGGACGAGGATCACGTCGAACCGCTCCTCCCCCACGGGCGGGGCCGCCGCGTCGCCGACGAGGAACACGGCGGAGCGCCCGGCGAGTTTGGCGCGGGCGAGGGCGACCATGGCCGGGGAGGCGTCGACTCCGGTCACCCTGTGCCCCTGCTCGGTCGCGAGGAGTGACAGGCTGCCGGTGCCGCAGCCGAGGTCGAGCACGTCGGAGGCGCCGTGCGGCAGCCAGTCCCGCAGCCGGGCCGCCCAGGCCTCCCGGATGGCGGGTTCCCGCAGGCCATGATCGGGTTCGTCGTCGAAAGAGGGGGCTTCGGCGTCCCAGTCGACGGTCCCCGCAGGGTCATCTGCCGCCGGGTTCTTCGGTGTTCGAAGGGCTCGGGAGGTTTCGCCGTCGTCGATGTTGGTCATGCCGCCAGAGTGACACCTGCCACTGACAGTCCCGATGGTGACAGCCGCCACTGACAGAGCACGAACGATGAGTAACGCTCCCGGAAAAGGTCTACCTCCGTGAAAACGCGGAACCCAGTAGACGCAAGGAGGCAGCCATGCGCCGTACGACCGTGCAGAAGCCCCTGAGGAAGTCCACGTCCCGCCGGGTGCGGGACGAGGCCGACGAGCGCCCCGTCGAGCGCCGGGAAGTGCGAAAGGACATCGCGCGCACCTGGTGGCCGGACGGCTGAGCGCCCACGCCCCAGCCCGCCCGACCACGAGACCCGACCACCCCGACCACCCCGACCACGAGATCAGTCCCGTCAGGCCAGCCTCTTGCGGTAGTGGATCCGGTCGTAGGGCCCGTCCACACGCCGCTCCACGACCTCGTACCCGAACTTCGGGTAGATCTTCTGGTTCTCCCACATGAGCGCGTTCGTGCAGAGCCTGACCTCGGGCAGACCGAGGTCACGCGCCCGCCTGTCCACGAATTCCAGCAGCCGCCGCCCGACGCCCCGACCGTGGGTGTCGGGGTGGACGGCGATGTTGTCGAGGAAGAGATGGTCCTCGTACGCCTCGACGACCACGAGCCCGATCACCGGGTCCCCGGTCACGAAGACCCGCCCCGCGGCCACGTTCGCCGCGTGGTCCGACTCCATGGGCTGCGGCAGCCGTCCGATGCGCTCGATGTAGTGGTGGTAGGCCGCGTCCGTCACGGCCTTCACCGCGGCCACGTCGGCGGGTCCGGCCACCCGGATGCCCTGGTCGCCCTGCTCGCGCGGGGCCTCTGTCATGACCGGGGCCGCGGCAGGGTGCGGTCCAGCAGGTCCAGCAGGGCGGTCCAGTGGCGTTCCGTCGCCTCGGCGTCGTACGCGGAGGTGTCGGACTGCGTGTACCCGTGCGAGGCGCCCGTGTAGACCTCGGTGCGGTGGCGGACGCCCGCCTCGGTGAGTGTCTTGTCGAGCAGGTCGATCTGCTCCCGGGGCAGGGACGGGTCCTCGTCGGCGTGGCCGAGGTACACCTCGCCGGTGATCCGGGCCACGGCCAGGTGCGGGCTGTCCGGGGCGTCGGTCGCCAGGCGTCCGCCGTGGAAGCCGGCCGCGGCGGCGACCCGCTCCGGGAAGGCACCGGCGGTGTGCAGGGCCAGCCGGGCGCCCATGCAGTATCCGGTGATCCCGACGGGCCCGGCGGCGGCGTGCGGGCTGTCGGCCAGCCAACCCAGGTACGCGGCCGCGTCCCGCAGCGCGGGTTCCGGCGTCAGCGTCAGCATGACCGGCAGGATCTGGTCCCATATCTCCGGACGCGCGGCCGGGTCGATGAACTCGGGCAGGTCGAAGACCGGGGTCCGTCCCGACCGGTAGAAGACATTGGGGACGAGGACCGTGTACCCGGCACCGGCCAGCCGGTCGGCCATCGCCCTCAGATGGGGCCGCAGCCCGAACGCGTCCATGTAGAACAGGACCGCCGGATGCGCGGCGTCGTCGTCGGGGCGGACGAGGTAGGCGTCGGCGGTACCGTCCTCGGTGGTGATGTCCACGGATGTTCCGCGTACGGCGGTCATGCGCGCGTTCCCTTCTCTCCAACGGGCACGAAAACGGGTACGAACAGGCCTCAGTGTCACGCACCGAGGTAAGAATCGGATCTTCGCCAGGATCTTGGCAGGGTCTTCGGCGGGCTCTTCCGTGGGCCCTTCCGTGGGCCCTTCCGTGGGCCCTTCCGTGGGCCCTTCGCTGGGCTCTTCGGTGGGCCTGGCGACAGCCCTTCGGCGAGCCCGGCGACGGCCCTTCCGCAGATCCTTGGCGGGCCCTTCAACTGGCTTTCCTCAGCCCTCGGTTAGCCCATCCTTAACGCCACCATAAGGATCCCCCGCGCCCGCCCTCAGCAGGCGATTTCGCGGCTCCTCGGGGCTAACTTGCTGATCGCCCCCGGCGCCCGGAACCCATCCGGTGCCGTCCAGGACCGCTTCGAGGAGTGCCCCGCCATGCCCGCTGTCCGCCGCAAGGCCGCCGCGTTCGCCACCGCCGGTGTCGTCGGTGCCGCCCCGCTCGCCCTGACCGGGTTCGCCGCCGGGCCGGCCCTGGCGCACGGGTCGATGGACGCCCCGGTGAGCCGGGGGGCGCAGTGCTACGCGGAGGGCCCCGAGAGCCCGAGGTCGGCGGCCTGCGGGGCGGCGGTCGCGGCCGGCGGCACGCAGGCGCTGTACGACTGGAACGGCGTACGGATCGGTGACGCGGCCGGTCGGCACCGGGAGCTGATCCCGGACGGCAAGCTGTGCGGCGCGGGCGACGAGGCGTTCAGGGGCCTCGACCTGGCCCGCGCCGACTGGCCGGCGACGAGCGTGCGCGCCGGTTCGTACACCTTCAGGTACCGGGTGACGGCCCCGCACAAGGGCACCTTCGAGGTGTACGTCACCAAGCCCGGTCACGACCCGTCCCGACCGCTCGCCTGGGACGACCTCGACCTCGCGCACCCGGTCGCGACGGCCACCGACCCGGCCGCGTCGGGCGGGTTCTACACGTTCTCCGGCACCCTCCCGCAGCGCTCCGGCAAGCACCTGCTGTACGCGGTCTGGCAGCGCTCGGACAGCCCGGAGGCGTTCTACTCCTGCTCGGACGTCACCTTCGGCGGCACATCGGCCCCGCCGAGCGCGTCCGCGCCCTCCGAGGAGCAGATCGAGGACGGTGCCGACGAGTCGACCGTCGAGCACGGCGGCCACGGTGACGACGACGCGGGCACGACGACGGACCCGACACCGAAGGCGTCCACGAAGGCGTCCACGAAGGCGTCCGCGAAGGCGTCCGCGAAGGCCGCTTCCGGCGACGCGTCACCGACCGCGAAGTCGACGAGCGACGAGGCGGCCGCGGGAGCCGACACCGCCGGCCTCGCGGAACCCGCCGGAGGCAAGGAGGGCCTCGCCGACACCGGCGGTGCCGGCGTGACCCCGTATGTGGCCCTCGGCGGCGCGGCCGTCCTGGCGCTCGGCTCCTCCCTCCTCTTCGCCGCGGCCCGCCGCCGCGCGACGACCGGCGGCCGACACGGCCGCTGACGACTTCCGGGGTCTGTCGGGCGGCTCAGGCCGGACAGGCCCCGGCAGCATGCGTACGCACCACCGGGCGGTCCCGGTGGTGCGTACGCACACGTGTCAGCCGACGACCGAGAGGCAGGTCGTCGGGGTGGCGTGGGCCGGGTCGAGGGCGTTGGCGACCTCGTGGAACGCGACGCGGTCGAGGAGCCCGATCGCCGCGTGCTCGGAGAGGTCGAGCGCGCAGAGGTCCTGGATGACGACGTTGCGTACGTTCGGCCCGTCGAGGAACTGGGACCGGTACGGCGTGACCACCTCGTCGTACTTCGTGGCGAGGACGGTGTACGTGACACCGGGGACGGTGTCGCCGCCCGCGTTGAGCTTGGTCATGAAGGCGGATCCGGCCACCTGGTCGGCGAGGGCCGGGGTGGCGGTGGACAGCAGGTCGCCGGCGCCGGGGAAGTGGTCGAGGAGTTGGGTGAGGCCGTTCAGGGTGGTGCCGTGGTTGGAGGGGGCGATGCCGACGAGGGCGTTCACCTCCGCGGCCCCGCCGAGGAACTTCAGGTAGTAGCGGGGCATCATGCCGCCCTGCGAGTGGCCGACGAGGTCGGCCTCGGCGGCGCCGGTCGCGGCGAGCACCTGGTCGACGAAGGCGTCGAGCTGCTCCGCCGACCTGTCGATGGCTCCGAGGCCGTTGAAGAAGGCGACGCCGGGGAGTTGGCCGTAGTCGAGGGAGTAGACGCAGTAGCCCCGGTTCACGAGGTACGGCGCGAGGCCCAGCCAGTTGTCGACGGAGTTCGCGAACGTTCCGTGGACGAGGACGACGGGGCGGGGGTGGGCGCTGGAGGGTTTGCAGGAGTAGTCGTTCCAGCCACGGCCGGGTGCGGCGGCCGTGTCGGCGGCCTCGGCGGCAGTGGCGGGGACGACGGTCGCCGCGGCGGCCAGGCACAGGGCGGCCAACGGTCTGATCAGGCGCTTCCAGGGCAGCATCGGGTGATCTCCTTGCGGCTCAAGGGACGTGCGACGACGTTCGCCCTGTGATCCGGATCACGAGGATGCTGTGCTTCTTCGCCAAGTTACGGGCGAGTAGCAAAAGTGGGAAGTTACGCGTCAGTAAAAACTTCAAGTGATGGTCGAGGACGCTGACACGTGACGTCGAACCGTCACCAGGCGGGCCTGATGGGACCCCAGGGCGCGATACGCGCCAACTGATCACGCAACACCCGCATTTCACCCTCCCCGCCGAGCGACTCGACCCACCCCGCGACGACCTCGGCCGCCGCCTCCTCCGCCGCCCGGGTGCAGGCCCACCCCCGCTCGGTCAGGACGACCAGGCGAGCGCGGGCATCACCGGGATGCGGCCGCCGCTCGACGTACCCCTTGCGCACGAGTTCGTCGACGAGCTGACTGGCGGCCTGCTTGGTCACCCCGAGATGGACGGCGAGGTCGGTGACCGTCGCACCGTCCGGGGCGAGCCGGGTGAACGCGAAGCCGTACGAGGGCCGCGCCTCGAAGCCACGGGCGGCGACACCCTCGTCGATGCGACGCGCCAGGTCACCGGCGGCGGCGAGCAGGACGGCGGTCAGGGCCAGAGCTTCGGAGTTCTGCACGCGTGCATTGAAACACCCTTGACGAATTGGTCAAGCAGCTTGACCATGTAGGCAACGCAGATGGTCAACCTTCTTGACCATCTCTTCCAGAACCCAGAACCCAGAACCCCAACCTCAGAACCTCAGAAGGCCTAAAGGAGGCCCCATGCCTGTCATCCGCCCTGCCGAAGCCGTCGTCCACGAGATTCACGGCGCCCGCTTCGTTTCGTACGCCACTCCCCGCACCGGCAGCAAGGAACTGGCCGCCTGGCGGGGCGAGATCCCGCCAGGGACCAAGGCACCCGCGCACACCGTCACCAAGGAGGAGATCCTGCATCTGCTCAGCGGCGAGTTGCTGGTCACGCTGGACGGTCGCACCGAGCGCGTCGCCGCGGGTGACACGCTGATCGTCAACTCGGGCGCGACCCTCGCCGTCGAGAACCCGACGACGGAGACCACCGTCACCTGGGTCACCACCTCCCTCGGCCTGGAGGCGGAGCTGGCCGACGGCACGCGGATCGTGCCGCCGTGGGCCAACTGAGCGCCGCGTGAGGGGAGTTACGCGGCCAGCGTCCCCGGCATCACCGCATGCGGGCCGAACTTCGCTCGGGCGCGGTCGGCGACCTCCTCGATGCGGCGCACCTTCTCGTCGACCGGGTCGAAGGCGAGCTGGTGGGAGGCCTGGTCGGCGGGGGTGAGGCCCTCGGCGCGCAGGGCGATCGCGCGGACGCGGGCCCGCTGGAGACCGAGGGCGTCGTACATGCCGTAGGCCACCGCGGTCAGCGCCGGGGAGTGGGCGGTCGGCTCCTTGAGCGTGCGGGTGCGGGTCGTCGAAGAACGGTCGGCGTAGCGGACGGTGAGGGTCAGGGTGCGGCAGACCTTGTCCAGGGCGCGCAGCCGGGAGCCCAGTTCGTCGGTGCCGGCGAGCAGGGCGCGGCGGTGCCGGTCCGGGTTCAACTCGTCACGGGAGAAGGGATGTTCGGCGGCGAGTGAGTGCGCGACGGCGTTCGGTACGACCCGGCCCCGGTCGACGCCGTTCGCCTTCTCGTGCAGTTCGCGGCCGATCCTCGCGCCGACCAGGCGCTGGAGCGTGGACAGGGGCGCGCACGCGACCCCGCCGAGGGTGTCCAGGCCGTACTCGCACAGGGTGCGGGCGGTCGCGGTGCCGACGCCGGGCAGCGCGCCGACGGGCAGTTCGGCGAGGAAGTCCACGACGAGTTCCTCGGGCACCGCGCACGGCGACCCGGGCGCCGCCGCCCCCAGCGCCAGCCGCGCCGTCAGCGGTCCGGGCCCGGCGCCGATCAGGCAGTCGACGCCGTACAGCGCGAGGGCGCGGACCCGGATCAGCCGTGCCAGTTCCTCGGCGTCCCGGCCGAAGTACCGTTCGGCGCCCCGCAGATCGGCCAGCGCCCCGTCCGGCGGCAGCGCCTCCACGACCGGGGTGAAGTCCTCGATCAGACCCAGGAGACCGGGCAGAGCGGCCTCGTACTTCGGCGGCAGCTGGAAACGTACGCAGAGGATGGTCATCCCGCACTCCCTGGACTCTGGTGCCACAACTTCCGTACCTGAGAAGGACCTTGTGAGGGCTCTCCGCCCGCGGGCCGCAGATCGGCCCATGGATGCATCTCGTAGCCGGTGGACATACGGATCCGGCGGCCGGTGTCACCGCGTCGGCCGCCGTCGGAAGCGCCGTCGGTGTCACCGCGTCGCCCGCCCTCGGAAGCGCCGTCGGTGTCGCCACGCCCGCCGTCCGGGCCGCCCCCGGTGTCCGCGGGCTCCGCCAGCCGGGGCGCCACCGCGTCGAGGCCGCCCTCGCGCCGCAGCTCCACCAGCTCGGCGAGGTTCCAGGCGGCCGCGCCCACCACGCTGAGGCTGCGCGGGCCACGCCGCTGCACCACTCCGCGCACCAGCAGCAGCCAGGAGTGGAAGACGGTGTGGGCGCACGCGTCGTGGGAGTCGTCGAAGAAGGCGAGGTCGACCAGGCCGGTGCCGTCGTCGAGGGTGGTGAAGACGACCCGCTTGCCCGAGCGGATGGGCGGGGTCTGGGTCGCCGCCTTGGCACCCGCGACCAGCACCGTCTCCCCGTGCCGCGCCTCGCGCAGCCGCCGCGCCGACACCACGCCCAACTCGTCGAGGAACTCCCGGTGGTCGTCCATCAGATTGCGCGAGACGTCCATCGACAGCACGCCCAGCTCGGCGCTGAGCCGCTCGGCCGAGGACAGGTCCGGCAGTCCGGCCGGCTCGGTGCGCCGTCCACCCGCCAACGGCAGCTGGCCACTGCCCGCGCCCCGGCCGCCCCGGTGCAGCTCGGTCAAGTGCAGTTGCAGATCACGCCGGTTGGCCCCGAAGGAGTCCAACGCCCCCACCTGGGCCAGCCGCCCGGCCAGCGGACGGCTCGGCCGTGCCCGCTCCCAGAAGTCCAGCAGTGAGGCGTACGGCTGCCCGTCCGCGATCCGCGCCGCCTCGGCCTCGCTGATGCCGTGCACATCACAGAGGGCGAGCCGGATCCCCCACACCTTCGCCTCTCCCGACCCGTCCTCACCACTCCTTGATTCAGACACCAGTTCGATACAGTGGGCGACCGCCGACCGGTTCACGTCCAACGGCAGGATCGGCACCCCCCGCCGCCGCGCGTCCGCCAGCAGCAGCCGCTTCGGGTACATCCCGGGGTCGTGCGTGAGCAGCCCGGCGTAGAACGCGGCCGGATGATGCGTCTTCAGCCACGCCGACTGGTACGTCGGCACCGCGAAGGCCACCGCGTGCGCCTTGCAGAAGCCGTACGACCCGAAGGCCTCGACGATCTCCCAGGTCCGCGCGATCGTCTCGGCGTCGTACCCCTTCGCGGCCGCGTGCTGGGCGAACCAGATCCGGATCCGCCCCTGCGACTCGAGGTCGGAGAGTCCGCGCCGCACCCGGTCCGCCTCGTCCCGGCCGCAGCCGGTCATGAGGTGCACGATGTCGATGACCTGCTCGTGGAAGACGACCACGCCGTACGTCTCCCGCAGCGGCTCCGCCAGATCGTCGTGCGGGTAACGGACCGGCGCCCGCCCGTGCCGGGCCGCGATGAACGGACGCACCATGTCGGCGGCCACCGGACCGGGCCGGAAGAGGGAGATGTCCACCACCAGGTCGTGGAAGGTGGCCGGCCGGAGCCGCCCCACCAGATCCCGCTGCCCCGGCGACTCGATCTGGAAGCAGCCCAACGTCTCGGTGGAACGGATGAGTTCATACGTCGCCGGGTCACCCTCGCCCCGCTCGAAGTCGAGCGCGTCCAGGTCGACCCGCTCCCCCGTCGCCCGCGCGACCTCTGCCACCGCGTGCGCCATCGCCGACTGCATCCGCACGCCCATTTTCGCCGCAGTCCCCGTGTCCACTCCACATCGTGTCGCGATTACGGGCGAACGGCCACGTGGCGAGCGTACCGGTCGGCCGCCTCTCGATGTCGCGATTCCACTTGAGGAGAGGAGCGCGACTGTGACTGAGATCACATGACCGCATGGCGACCAGTCGCCGCGGCAAAGCGGTCGGGATGCAGGCCTGGCCCGCTGCGGGGCAGCGCTGTGCTTTCGACCCGCATGGAGCTCACATCAGTGCGGCGACGCGTGCCAGGTCGCGTCGCCCCAGAGCCACAACTGCCCTCAACATCCCCCCGTGACGACCACGAGGAGGGTGAACGACGCAATGCGGCTGGTCAGTCAGCTGGGATCTGACGATGAGCGCAGCGCTGTGGTGCCATCGTTCGTGACCGCAGCGGTTTCGTGGCGGCGGCGGTCGTAGAACCACTTGGGTACCGGCGGGCCGTCCCTCCGCAGGAGGTAGGTGGCGTCCTGAAGGCGTCGGCATTCTTCGGCTGGGATGTCTGCCGGCCTGGCCTGGTACGTGGTCCATACGTCGTGAATGTCGTCCTCGACTTGTCGACGCTTGGTGGACTGCTGCCAGTGCTCGCGGGCGAGTTCGATGGTGTCGAGAAGCGCGGCGGCGCTGGGCAGGAAGAGCGCTACGAGGAAGGTGAGCAGCGTCATGTCACGTACCAGGGCGAACATGATGATCGCGACAGCCCAACTACCGCCACCGATCGCCAGGAAGGCGCCATAAGCATGGTGATCCCGACGGCTCCAGACTGCGCTTTGCCGCTGACACAGAAGGACGTCGCCGGGCCAAGGGGTGTCACCCAAGTCGATGCTGTACCAGTCGAGATAGGGGCCGTGCTCACGGATGTGACGAGCAGCCGAGGAGACATCGTCAGGGACGGGCTGTCGGCCGACGAGGGCTTGGTTCCAATTCAGGTGGAAGAGCTTGGTGTCGTACAGCTCCTGGATGTTGGCGGCCCTCAGGGTGGCGCTTCCCTCCATGCCTTTGAGTACGGTCTTCCCGAGTACCAGCCAGGCGGCGGCGATCGCCCCGCGGGTGCTCGCCCCCGCCGGGAGGAACACCGCAAGGAGCGGCGCCGTCAGGGCCAGAAGGACGTTGCCCCACGTCCTGATGCGGCGCCACCACATCGCTGTCTTGTACAGGTGGGAGTAGGCCAGCAGTCTGTTGAGGTGTTCTGGCTGATCTTGGCGTTCCTTGATCCGGGCGGAGGCACCCGGTTGCACAGGAGACTGTTGGCCGACGGTCATGACTTGGTGAAGAGCGGGCCGAAGAGAAACTGCCACTGCGCCAGCGCGTCGCCGGTACGTCTCGCACGTTCGAGCCGAAGTGCCTCGGTGCACGCAGCCTCTGCGGCTCGCAGGGCCGTCTGGGCGGCCTGGAGCTTCTCGGGTTGGCCGTCGAAGATGTCGGAGACGTCCGGGCCCAAGTGGGCCGGGTCCGGCCACCGCTCCGCGACGGCGTTGACGGCAGTGGCGAAGAACTGTCGCAGCTCCCGTGGGTAGGGCCCGACCCACTCGCCCTTGACGAGTTCCAGGGCCATGACCTCGATGAGGAATGACGCTTCGATGGGGTGGCCGTGGTGCCGATTCCAGGTCTTGATCATCTTCACGAGGGGCTTCCACCGCTCGGAGAAGTCCTTGTTCGCCTGGACCGCAAGATCTTCGTGGACCTTTGGGTTGGTGGGGATCCACTTGGCGAGTACGTCGTCGGGGATCAGGTAGTGGTCGTCCTCGGTGAAGGCGGGCACGACGTCGAAGGAAACCACGTCGCCCGTGAGGTCGTCGACCAGTTTCACGCCGAAGTCGACGCGCACGGCACGCCGGTCACAACAGACGCGGTCCTCGCCGTAGATCGGCGCCAGGATCGCGCGTACGTCCTCGAGGACCTGGTGCGGATGCTTGTCGAGGTAAGTCCTGTCGTCGAGCACGGCCATGATGTCGACATCGGCCAGCGGCTTGGTCTTGGTGGCCCGCCGGTAGGCACCGGTAAGGAACGTGTCGGCGATGTCGAGGGTGCTGTCGTCGAGGTGCTCGCGCATCCTCTGTTGACGCTTGCTGGCCTGCACCGACTCGGTCGGTGTGATCTCCAGATTGCCGCTGAAGTTCTCGAAAGCCTCACTGACGCTGATCATGATCCCGTCCGGGTGTAGTAGGAGAGCCCGGCACCGAGGCTGCCGCCGCCGATGGCGGTGCCGACGTCGTGGCGGGTGAATCCGGCGGTGGAGCGCAGGCTGGTCGTGGACCATCCGGCGACGTCCGGACGGCCGGGCTCGTTGTCGGCGACAATGCGGTAGTCGCAGAGGGACGGGAAGGCTCCGGCTTTGCGGACGGTGTAGTAGACGGTGTCCGGGTCGAGCCACAATTCGCCGTCGGCGTCCGGGTAGTAGCCGTAGTTGATGGTGAAGTCGAAGCGCCCGACGAGATCGTCGCCGTGACGTCGGCTCGGGTCATGGATCTCCAGCACGAGGGACCGCAGGTGCCTGGAGGTGAGCCAGACCTCGACACCGTTCTCCAGAGTCGGCCACTGGTTGGTCATCTTGGCGGGGTCGAGCCCGCTCTCCTTGATAATCTGACGCAGGCTCCTGATGAGGCCGGTCGACACGTGAGTGACAGCGTGCGCATGAGTGTTGACGTGGACGGCGGTGCTCACAGCAGCTCCAACTCGTCGGTGTTGATGACGATCCGGGCGGAACCGGCGCGGGCCTTGGTCTCGTCAGATACGTCGTCGTCGAGGGCGCGGACACTGATCTGCGAGTTTCCGGCGAGGGCCGCGCGCAGCTCGTCCAGGTCGTCCTCGGCGCAGGGCAAAGACAGACGCCAGCCCGGCTGATCCAGCGGGCGGGACATCAAGGGCGTCTCGTCCCCTGCGGCGTCGACAGCGTCACCGCCGTGGGCCGTACGGATTCTGATACGCGGGCCTTCGGCGGGGAGAACCACGATGGCAGCACTGTTCGTGTACTCCTCAGCAATGATCACCGACGCCGGTCCGGTGACCTCGAGCAGAGCGGTACGGGCCGATCCGGCACTCGGGGCGAGCAGGTCGACGATCGCCTGCCAGGTCTGGGAGGAGGTCCGATGGGGCACCGAGGCGACGCGGCGCGCGATGACACTCATACGGTCCCCCGAGCGTGCTCGATGGCACCCAGGAGATCCTGAACGGTGACGCGGTTCGGGTCGCCCTGGGTCTCCGGCCTGTAGGCGCACGCAGCGGCGACGGCCTTGCGCAGGCGCCGGCCGTCCAAGCCCTCGGCCTGCTCAGCGGCCGCGTCAAGGGCATCGGCGGCGGCCAGTGACTGGGCTCCGGGGAACGCGTGGGCAACGGCCATGACGGTGTGCTCCAGGATCCAGCGCCGAGCACTGCGGTCGGGAAGCGGCACCTGGATGACGTTGTCCGCGCGGGAGGCGAGAGCCGGGTCGATCGCGTCGGGGAAGTTGCTGGTGGCGAGGACGAATACGTCGGTGTGCCGACGTGCGAGCCGGTCGAGTCCGACAAGGGCCGCGTCCACTGCGCGGTGTACGTCGATGGGGTTGGCGTCCATGGACAGGGCCGCGCGATCGGTGAGGAGCGTCTCGACCTCGTCGACCAGCACCACCAGGGGGCCGGCGAACGCCAACTCCTCGATGACGGTGCCGAACAGGGCCTCCACGCTGCGCTGGCTTCGGCCGAGTGAGGCGCTGGCCAGAGCATGCGGGTCAACTTCGATGAACAACCAGGGGGTGGAGGAGCCGAGAGTGCGGGCGATCTTGTCTGCGAGTCCCCGGGCGACGGTGGTCTTGCCGACCCCCGGTGCACCCGTGAGCAGCGTGATGCCGTGCAAGGGCACGGCGTCGAAGGGAACGGCTTTGCGCAGTCGAATGCTGGCCACCGCGCCTCGGAGCATCCGCTCCTTCATGTCAGTGGGCAGTGCGATGCTCGACCAGGCCTCCCGGAACTCCTGGTCCGGCAGCAGGCGGGCATCCGCGATCCCCTGGGTCGACTCATCGGGCAGGGAGCGGGGCAAGGCGTGCAGTCGTGCGGTTTCGCTCATCAGGCGGTCCCTTCCGGATCCACGCGGCAAGGCGAACAGAAGTGCACAGCGGTGCTGGGGGTCCGGAATGCAGCCAGAGAGACCAGCATTGACTCACACTGTACGACGTGTACCGGCAGAGGTACAACTGACTTAGGAGGCACGTTGCGGAGGGGTGGAATGATCACGCCCAGGTGATCGTCCTAGAGTCACCACGCTACGGTGCGCTGGAAGACGCCCGGCGGAAGGAGGTGGCAGGCATGGACGAACCGATCGACGTCGAGGCCCTGCAGACGCTTGTACAGCAGCACCGCGCTCAGCAGGGGCTGAGCCTGCGGGCGGCAGCGGAGCAGGCCGATGTACCGTTCAACACCCTGGCCAGGGTGGAAAAGGGTCACTTGCCGGACCTCGCCAACTTCACCCGGATCGTCGACTGGCTGGGGCTCCCTCCGGAGCGCTTCTTCCAGCCCACACGGCTCCGCACGGAGAGCACCCCGGACGTCATCGCCTATCACTTGTCACGCGACCCCAACCTCACCGACGCCGCAGCCGAGAAGATCGCCGGACTGGTCAAGGAGCTGTACGGCAGTCTGGCGGCTCGCGAGACCGAGGTGAAGGTGCATCTGCGGGCGGCCTCTACTTTCACGCCCCAGGCCAGCCGTGTGCTCGCCGACCTTCTCGGCACCATGCAGAGCAAGCTGGTGGCCTCGGAAGCGGGCCGCTCGCCCCAGGAAGGGGGCTAGGAAGTGCGACGAGGGTTCAAGTCAGAAGCGGAACGGCTGGCGGACCGCGTGCGCACACAGCTCGGCCTGCGTTCCGATGTCCCCCCGGACATTCGTCAGCTGGCTGAACACCTGCGCGTCGAGGTTGTCGACGCGCAGGAACTGGTCGGCATGGACAGTCTTCGAGAGCTCGAGGCACTGCAGCCCGGCGCGTTCTCTGCGGCCACCTTCCACCTGCCGGGTGGACGCACCGTGGCCGTCTACAACCCTTGCAACGAGCCTGCGCGCACCAAGAGCGACATCGCCCATGAACTGGCTCATGTCTTGCTCGGCCACGAGGTTCGCGAACTGCAGCAGATCGGAGGGCACGCGTTCTTCACATGCGACCCAGAACAAGAGGAGGAAGCCAACTGGCTGGCCGGCTGCCTGCTGCTCCCCCGTCAGCTTCTGCTCCGCCACGCGTACGCCGGAGCAGACGCTGCGACCCTCGCAGCCGCAGCCGGCGTCAGCGTTCCCATGGCCCGCTTCCGCCTGAACACCAGCGGCGTCCTGCTCCAGGCCCGCCGTGGTCGGACAGCCGGTGGCCGCGGACGGTCTTGACCGGCCCTGAAGCGAGAGTGCGTCCTACCCACACGGCACTCTGGCCGCCGCCACAACGAGCGCCTTCCACGCGTTCGTGATCGTCGTCGGCATGCTCAAGGGAGGGACCGGCAAGACCACCTCCGCCTGGTTCATCGCCCTCTACAACGCCGTCGTACTGGGCCTGCCCACCCGGCTGCTGGATGCCGATGCAACCAGCCAGTCCGCCTACGACTGGTCCAAGGTCGCCCAGGCCGAGGGCTTCGAGATCCCCGAGAGCCTGATCGTCGAGCGGTACCCGTTCGATGACATCGCCGAGTACATCCGTACCAGGCGCGCCGAGTTCGACGCGATCGTGGTCGACGCCGGCGGCGGCAGCGCAAAGCTGTTCCACGAGGCTGTTACCGAGGCGAACCTGCTGCTCGTGCCGGTCGCCCCCACCAAGATCGAACGCCGCAAGCTCGTGGCCACCTTCGACGAGGCCGAGCATGCTGCCGCCCGCAACGAGCGCGACGTCACGCCCACGTCGTGATGGTGAAGGCCGACGACCGCACCAGCCTGCCCCGCACGGCCAAGGACAAGCTGCTCGATCCCGCCGAGGGTGAGGGCATCGGCCCGGACCGCGACGAGCCGTTCCCCCTCGCCAAGACCGTCAACCACTCCTGGGTGGACTACATGCAGGCGTTCGGCGAGATCCCGACCGAGCTGAGCGAGTACGCCGAGCTGATGAAGGAGCTGACGGCATGACCGAGCGTATGAAGCCGCCGGCCCGCGCACCGGTCGCACGCTGGGCGGGGCCAGGAGGCGGCCCCGCCGCCTCCTCCTCCGGCCGCTGAGCCCCCTGGCCAGCGCTCAGCCGAAAACGGATGCGCGATCCGTTCGGGTGTGGCGCGACAAGATGGGCGAACTGGCCGACGAACTCAGAGCCTCGGGCGTCTTCCGCTCTTCGCGTGAGCCCGCTCGACGCATCCACCCTCCCCACCCGGCGACCGAACTGCTCCCCACGTCAAGAGGTCGACGCATGCCGCCGTCACCGACCAACAGTCTGAGAAACTTGCGCGGGAGATCTACGAGAGGATGTCGAGTCCCCCCTCGAATGTAGGCAGCACGAGGGGGCGGGTTGCGAACGGGGGATCAGGGATGCGCCGTCAAGCCCTGGTGGTAGGCATCGAAGGCCTTGCCGGAGGCTCTGCTGACGAGTCGCCACCGAAGTGGCGGCCGCTCGTGTACGCGGAGCCGTACGCGCAACAGTTGCGCGAGGTGTTGGGCAAGCAGTACGCCTACCTCATCTTGGAGCCCGATCCGGACCCCGCCTCCACCGCGGCCGCGCTCGGTGACGCGCTGACGAAAGCCGTCACCGGCAACGCAGACTTCTCAGTCATCCACCTGCTTGCGCATGGGGAACCCATGCGGAACGGCCATGGCCTCCATGCCGTCGGAGGAGATGGTCAGCCCACTGAGACGCTGGCGCGCTGGATCAACATGGCCGAGAACCGACAGAGAGACGGTGATGCAGAGCCAGCCGTACTTCTGATACTCGATCTCTGCCATTCGGGCACGGTGGCGACCCAACACCTTGTGTCACTGGACCGCCCGGAACTCCGGCGCGTATGGGTGTTGGCCGCCTGTCACTCTGACGAGTCCGCATACAACGGCCGTCTCAGCCTCGCGGTCGCCGAAGTCCTCCGCGGCTTCGCCTCCGGAGACCTGAAGCTCGACGAATCGCGAAGGTACATCCCGATCGAGTACTTCTGCCGCGAGGTGGTTCGCAGCGTCGAGGAGCAGAGCGCGGGCTCCTACCCACAGACAGTCATGCCTCCATTCGCCGCAGTCGGCGCTGACCTGTCACACCTCCGCTTCTTTCCCAACCCACGCTATGAGCCGACGAGCCTCCGCAGCCGCACCGGCGTCAATCCCGCGGTGTTCACGCTCCTGGACGAGGTGGCCGACTCGCACCACTTCGTCGTCCGTGCTCAGGGCGCCAACAGCGCTTTCGAGGACAGCAGCTTGCCGACCTTCACAGGTCGCAGCGACGAACTCCGGGATCTCTCGACGTGGTTGGACGGTAAAGGATCACATCTTCGCGTCGTCACGGGAGTACCAGGGGTCGGCAAGTCCGCGCTGGTCGGCGTCCTCGTCTGCGCCGCGCATCCTCAACTCCGCGAAGCCACGGAGCAGGTCTGGAAACCATCCTCCGGCGATCTGCCGGAGGCAGCGGAGGGGCTGGCCGTCGTACATGCGCGGCGGCGAACCCTCGAGGAGATCCTTTCCTCCCTCGCGGCCCAGTGGAACCTGGATGAACCCGCCCATGGAAAGGCGTGGAGCACTGACCAGCTGGTGGCCGCGCTGCGCACGAAGGCCGAACCGCCTTTTCTGATCATGGATGCAGTGGACGAGGCCGAGCACCCGTCCGATCTCGTCAGCGCACTGTTGCTGCCCTTGGCTTCAACCCAACGAGCGGGCATGAAGCCGCTATGCAGGATGCTGATCGCAACCCGTCGCGAAGAGGGACTTCGGCACCTGCTCGAAGCCGCCGACGCACTCGGCGGATTGATCAATCTCGACGACGTTCCCGTCGATCGGCTGCGAAGGGATTTGGTGAACTTCGTCAGCCACGTGCTGCGGCCCATGGACAGCGGTGCATCGGCATGGTGTTCACTGTCGGCGGCCGAAAGCCTGGGCCGGGCGATGGCCGACACCCTTCTGAGCGGAACCCGAGAGTGGGGTGAGTTCCTCGTCGCCGGGCTCTACCTGCGCCTCCTTCAAGACCAGAAGATCCCACCGTCCACCAACACAGAGGCCGAGGCCCTGGGCAAGGACGTACCCCGTACTCTCGGTGCCATCCTCGACCTCCACCTGGAGTTCCTCGCACAGCCTGGGCTACGCGAGCTCCTGGCTGCGCTGGCGTGGGCCGAGGGGTCGGGTATGCCGGAGAAGCTACTCTCCCACGTCGCAGGCATCAGGCCGGGAATGCGTCACGAAGGGCCTTCAGACTGCTCAGAACTCCTGCAAGCCGCACGCTTCTATATACGCCGAAACGTCGATCGCGACGGCACACCGCTCTATCGCCTCTTTCACCAAGGACTCGCCGACGAACTGCGTGACCGACCCGTCCTGAACGCGGCCACAGTTTGGGAACGACTTCTCGCGACGGTGCGAACAGGCCGCACAGGCAATGGGCGTTGGGCGACAGCCGAGCTGTACCTGTTGCGCCATGCCGCCCGCCACGGTGCGTTGGCCAGCAAGCTCGGCGAGTTGCTCGAGGACGCCGAGTTCCTGGTCTTCGCGGATCCAGCTCCTTTGGCGGACGAGCTCTACCACAGTGAACCGCACCATCTCGGCGCGGTCTATCTGACGTCGTACGGCACCCATCACGACTGGACGCCCGATCAGCGACGCGACGTCCTCGCCATCGACGCGGCACGACACCAGCAGTGGCATCTGGCCGCCGAGTTGTCGAGAGAGACACCCTGGAGCATTCGCTGGACGGCCGGCCGCGCACTGCATCCCGGCCTGCTGGCGACGCTCACCGGCCATAAAGGTGCGGTCTCCGATCTCACGACTCTGATGATCCGCGGGCGCCCTCACGCCCTGACAGCCGGACGAGACGGCACGGCACGGCTGTGGGATCTGGATTCGGTAGAGACGACACATGTACTGAGCGACCACGATTCCCCTGTGAACTGTGCCGTCGCCGGAGACGTAGACGACATGTTCATCGCCGTAACGGGGTGCGACGACGGCGTCCTGCGAGGATGGGACTTGACGACAGGGCGCTGTCTCTGGAAGAGGGAAGCGCACCAAGGGCCCGTTCGGTCCATTGTGATGGTGCCCTACGAAGGGGTTTCCGCGGTCGCCAGCGCCGGCCGGGACAAAGTGATCCGGTACTGGGAGTCCTCGACCGGGAAGCCGCTGTCGATCACACGGCTTCAGTCGTCCCCTCCCGTCTACGGCGAGGTCTGGCAGCTCTCGCTCGTGACCATCCCTGACTTCGGTGCCTGTGTCGTCGTCTGCTACGACGAGTGGCTCACGGTCCTCACCGTGCAGGGCCAAGAGTTGGGCGATGAAGACCTCCCGTTCGACTGGCCGGCACGACCGACCTGTATACGCTATTTCGAGCTCGCCGGTCTCGAAGTGTTCTCGGGTGACGCCGACGGCACCGTGTGGATCGGCTGGCAAATTCTGGACGAGGGAGGGCACGCGGATGCCGTGACCGATCTCGCCTCGGTGGTCCTGGCGAATTCCGCCTACATCGTCAGCGCGAGCAAGGACGGGACTGCGCGACTACTCGAAACGGCACCTCCTTGGCGCAGGCGCCAGGTCGCCAGTCACACCACGAAGATCAATCGCATCGCAGTCGTCCAGGACTCAGGCCATGCTCGGCTCCTGACGGCAAGCGCCGGCGGTACCGTCCGGATCTGGGACATGACGGCAGATGCAGTTCAGCAACAGCATGCCGGACACACCCACACGATCACCGCCTTGTTGGCGCTGCCCGGCGCCCGATTGGTGTCATGCAGTGCCGACGGGACGTTGATCCAGTGGAACACCAAAACAGGCGAAACGAGAAAAACGACCCTCCTCTTCGAGACCGATGGCCACGTTCTGAACGACGCAGCCACCGGCATCGCGGTCCTGGAGGACGGGGAGCGCCTGCGAATCGTCGCCTCATGCGCCAATGAGGGCTTCGCGCTGTGGGACACGAGCGTGACGCAGGAAACCCTCAAGGACCGGATTGACGGCTCCCTTTCCGGTACCGAGGCGGTCCTCTCGGTCACGATCGACGGTATCCCACACATCGCATGCACGGGCGCCGGCATTGAGCTTTTCAGCACCGACCGCGTGAACTACCTGGCCGGCTTGCCTGACAACGAGGTGGAGGACCCTTCAAGGGTGCCTGCAGAAGAACGCACCATCGGATTGCCCAGCGGCGCCATCTGCCTCGCAGCCTCGGCCACTCACATCTTCGCCGGGTACGACTCTGGATCCATCTGGTCGGCACCGCTACAGAAAGCGACAGATCGACGGGAGTTGGTCCGACACAGCTCGGCCGTATACGCCATGGCCACGGTCGATCTCGACGGACAATTGCACGTCATCAGTGGCGATGGCGTTGGCGGACTCCGGCTTACGGCTTTCGGCACCTCCTCGCAGATCGATCTCGTCGGACACACACGAGCGGTCCTCGCCGTCACACCGGTCACGCTCCATGGAAGACCTCACGCTCTCACCGGCGGCCTGGACCGTTCCATGCGTCTCTGGGACCTGACGGCCGGCAGACAACTCGACGCCTTCTGGTTCCCGGCCGGCGTGGTCGCCATCACCGTGGCCGAAGACGGCACCGTATTCGTCGGAGTGGGCCCGGACATCATCAGCCTGACCCCCGATCCCCAGCGCCTCCCCCTTCGCCCCTACACAGCCCCCGACCAAGGAGCCACAATCAGATGACCGCCATCGTGGCAGTACACGGCGTAGGCCACCACGCCCCCGGCCACTCCCCAGAAGAGATCGTTAGCGCCCGCTCGGCCACCTGGGCCAAGGAAGTCGCCACCGGACTCGGCACCTCCCCCGACCGGATTCCTCTCACCTACGCCTACTACGCCCACCACCTCCACCGGAGCAGGCCGGTGGCGCAAGGTACGGACGGCCTGGAGCAACTTGAGCGCGAACACCCGGAAGCGATCCAGGAGATCGCCCGGTGGGCGGAGTCATTGGACGAGTCCTTGGACCTCGGGCTGCCATCGGTGACGGCTCAGGGGCGTCTGGCCGTCCCGCTGCGACAGCTCGTCTCCGTGATCGCCGAGCGGCTCAGCCTCGACGGTCGGCTGACGCGAGCCTTCATCGCCCTGTTCTTCCGCGACGTCGCCCTCTACCTCGGAGACCACGAAAATCCTGCCCGCATAGCAGCCCGCGAGGAGGTCGCCGCAACCATCGCCTCGACGGGTGCCCGTGTGGTGATCGCCCACTCGCTCGGCAGCGTCGTCACCTACGAGGCCCTCCACGCCCACCCGGAACTCGAAGTTGAACTGCTCCTGACCCTCGGCTCACCGCTCGCACTCCCCCACGGCGTGTTCGACCGGCTGTCGCCGGTCCCCGTCGACCACACCGGGCAAGGCCCGGCAGGCGTACGCCGCTGGGTCAACCTGTGCGATCACGGCGACATCGTCGCCATCCCTCGGCCCCTCAAGCAGCGCTTTCCCACCGTAGATCTCGACCTGACGGACAGCATCGCCCCGTTCGACTTCCACAGCGCGGCTCCCTATCTGCGCTCCGCCGCGGTGGCTGCGACCCTCGCTCCGATTCTGGGGACGACGCGCTGACGGCCCGTCTCACCTGCGTGACGCCGTCGACGGCCTCGGCGAGAGTTCGGCTCCACCGAGCTGCGGACGGCATTCGGCGGATGAAGGCTCATGGAACGGCGACTCGACCGGCGGAACTGTTGAGGGCCGACCGCGCTTCGACGCCCCGTTGAACGGGACGACTTGAGGACATCCACGAAGCAGGGACTTCGTCATGGTCACGGCGGGCCGAGGCAAGGCCGTAGCGGTCCACCCGCCGCTGCGTGTTCAACTCCCTTGGCGGCGCCTGAGCTGGCACATCACCTCTGCCCGAGGTCTTGGTTCTCATCACCTTTGTCGGTCGCGTCGTCTAGATTCATATGCAGTCGGGACAAACGGCGTTACACACGTCCGACCGGCATGCGGCGTCAACGTGGGGGCTGGGATTGCAAGACTGGGATAGAGCAGGGTCACGGGATGTCAGCGTCGTCGTCGAACGAGCCACCGGATGCTTGGGCGTCCACCCGACGGGGGAGCTTCGAGGCCTTGCCCGTGTGGCGATCTCACAGCCGACGGCGATCGGTCGCTTGGCGGTTCAACCCAATCCGACCGGACATATGACTGGTCGCAATGCCGGTACTCCAGCCACGAGGTGCGCTCGCCCATGACAATGACACGACAGTCTTGGACGCCGGACGAGAGCCTTGCGCAAGAGGTCAGGGATCAGTTCGACAGGGCCATCGCCTCCTATCAGGCGAATACGCACCTCATCTCCGAGCATGCGAACCACGAGGAGTCCATCCGGGTCGGCGGCTATGCCAATCGGACACTCCTCGAACTCGTCCAGAACGCCGCCGACGCCATGTCGGGGGCAGGCGACGATAAAGGGGATTCGGCCGGCCGCGTCGAGATCGTCCTCGACGTGGAGGGACAAACCCTCTACTGCGCCAATGCAGGTCGCCCGTTCTCGAAGAGCGGGCTCACCGCCATCACGCACGCGCACCTCAGTGGCAAGCGTGGCGACGAGATCGGGCGCTTCGGCCTCGGGTTCAAATCCGTGCTCGCCGTTTCGGATGTTCCGCAGGTGTTCAGCCGCTCGGTGTCGTTCGAGTTCAACTCACCCTCAGCTCGGGGCGAGATAGCCCGGATCATGCCGACCGCGAAGCGCCATCCGATCCTCCGCACCCCGACCCTGATCGACCCGGTCGCCGCGTTCGCCGCGGATCCCATCCTTGCAGAGCTCGCCGAGTGGGCGTCCACCGTCGTGAAGCTCTCACACGCGTCAAGCCTCGGACGGATCCGCAGAGAGATGCAGGAGTTCTCCTCGGAGTTCCTCCTCTTCGCCGGTGCCGTGCGGGAGGTGAAGCTCAGGGTGCTCGGTACCGACGCGTTCGAGACGAGTCACACCTCTCGCGATCTCGGTGGGGGCGTGTTCAGGATCGAGGACCCGAACGGCGGCGGCGACGAGTGGATCGTCGAAGACCGGATGCACGAGCCGTCTCCCAACGCTCGAAAGCAGGTCGGGGAGGCCGTCTCGCGGGCACAGGTCAAGGTCACCGTAGCGATCCCGAAACGCCACGCACGGCAGCGCATTGGGCGGTTCTGGTCCTACTTCCCGCTCCAGGATCAGACCTCGGCATCGGCTCTCTTCAACGCTCCATGGAGCGTGAACGACGACAGGACCACGCTGCTCAAGAACGACTACAACCGAGAGATCCTCGGAACGCTGTCGGAGATGTTCGTCGGCATGTTGCCGCGGGTGGCGACGCCGGACGATCCGGCGGCCCACCTCGACTACATGCCAGCGCGAGGAAGGGAGCAGCTCTCGTTCGGCGACGAGCTGCTCTGCGCACACGTGCCGCGGAAGTCGGCGTCCCTTGAGCTCGTTCCCGACGCCACGGGCGCCCTGAAGCGCGCCGCCGAACTCCACCCGCTGGACTTCGCCGTCGAGGTCGATCCGGCCGTCCATCAAGCGTGGATCGAATCTCCGAACACCGGAGACGACGTTCCGCATTGGCGGTGTTACACGTCCCGGCAACGGTTCACGCGTCTGCGGCAGGTCTTCGCGGCGTCGGTGTCCGACAGCCTGCTGGACCGCGACGACAGGGATATGAAGCGCGCCCTGGGGGCGTTGCCGAAACGAGGGATTCTCTCCTGGCTGCGTGAGTGGGCCGAGGGAGCGGACGCTGTGTCCGCCGCGAACGCGTTCAAGTTCGCGCTCGGAAGCAAGAGCCTGTCTGATACCGATCGGGCCAAGGTGATCCCCACCACCGACGGCATGCGCGCGCTTGAGGACAGGAGCACCGTCTTCCTACATCAGGAGGAGGGCGTCGAGATCGAAGGAGCGGTCTTCGTCTCCCCCGGTTTCCTGGCACAGCCCGGGGTGGACGACGGCCTCAGGAGAGCCGGTTTCCGGGACCTGGACCCGCTCGCGATCCTCAACGCACGCCTTGCCGTTCTCTCGGGCACATCGGGCGACGACGAACTCTCCAAACTCTGGGACGCCGTCCTCGGAGTATCCGATCTCGACGCGGTGAAGGCATTGGCCCGCCACTCGACCACGGTCAAGGTCCCGACTCTCGATGGTGGATGGGCATGGCCTCACCAGGTCTTCGACCTCGGGGAGCCCTTGGGTGACGAGCACGCCAAGAGGACGCTGGACCGGCAACGCTGCACGCCCGCGGTCGCCCATGGGCTTGGGGTCGTTCGCAAGCCCATGAAGAATTACTCCGTCGAGGACGAGCCGTGTCTTGAGCAGTACCGGGAGTGGGTCTTGGCGACCCTCAACTCGCAGCAGGGCCCCGGTGAACGGCCAATCGAGAACGTCGAGTTCTACCCCGGTGAGGGCCCGGGCCCGTTCTCCGTACTGTTGATCCTGCGTGACGCGGGGGCGTCGAAGCCGTTGCGCGAAACCTGGACCGTCGAGTTGCTTCAAGCGAGCGGCTCCGATTGGACCTGTGAAGATCTCGACACGGGCAGGACTCACGCTGTTCGGCCGCCGGTTCGCTGGGCAGCGGACCGTGCCGGTCTGCTGCGGTCGAACCGTGGGTTTCACTCGCCGGCCGAGGTCGTCGCACCGTCTCTCGTCAGGTACGCGAACCTCCTCCCGCTGTACAAAGGGCCACGGCAGGTCGCCGATGTCCTGGAACTCCCGGACAAGCTCGACGCGGTGCCACCTCGGGTTCTCAAGGAAGCGCTCGAAGCAGATCTGTTCGCACCGGGCACCGAGAACACCGTGCTCGTCGACTTCATCCGAGCGGCGTGTCGCATCGCCTATCCGGGCGCTCACCCTCCCAGCATTCCCGCCAGAGTCAAGCGTGCGATCGAGCCGCGCTCTCCGTCGGCGGTGTACCTCGCCACGACGGACGAGCAGGAGGAGTACCTCTCGACACGCCAGCGCCCTTATCTGAGGGTGACGGACGATCAGATCGACGAACTTGTGAAGTCCGTGGGTTGCCGCCGATTCGAGGACAGCTTCGCGTTCTCGATGGTGATCGAAGGGGACCAGGAGAGCGAGCGTGTGGTCGACGTCTTCACCGGGCTCCGGAGCACGCACGTCGCCGACAGACTGGTCAACGCGACGGTCACTCGGGCGATCCAGGTGGTCAAGCGTGTGACCACAGAGAACGGTGTCGAGGATCAGTCACTCCCGTGGCACCTCGACGGGTTGAGTCTGGTGGCTCGCGGTGATGCCGACGAGCGCCGGCTCCTCGGCATCGTCAACGAGGCTTTCGACCTGCGCCTCACGAGCGCGGACCTCGAGGGAGTCCTCAAGACGGGCCTGGACAATCGGCTCCAAACACTTCGGCAGGAGGCCAAAGCCGCCTCGTCCGACGCAGAGCGGCTTGACGTCTATTTTGGCCCGGACGACCTGCGCGACGCCCTACCCAAGGGGCTTTGGCCGGCGCTCGCGGCCCAGGGTTTGGTCGATGACCGCACTTCCGTCCCCGATCTCTTCCTCAAGGTGTATGGCGCGGACTCGATCAGGCTGCTCGCCGCTCCATTCCGGGAGGTCGGCTTTCCCGACGTTCCGACGAAATGGGCGGGTGGTGGGGCGACCATCTCGTGGCTGAGGAAGATGGGATTCTCAGCCGAGTACGCCGGTCGTCGCACAGAACACCAGCCCCATGAGTTCATCGTCCCCGGTGCCGTGAAACTCGACCCCCTCCATGACTTCCAGGAGGAAATCAGCCGGCAGCTCAGTGCCGTGCTCACGCTTCGTGAGGCAGATGGTCGTCATCGCAAGGCGATGGTGGAGCTCCCGACCGGTGCGGGCAAGACTCGCGTTGCTGCGGAGACCGTGCTCAGGCTCTTCATGGAGGAGAGCCTTCGTGGCCCCGTGCTGTGGATCGCACAGTCGCAGGAGCTCTGTGAACAGGCCGTGCAGACCTGGAGCACGGTGTGGCGAGGGCTCGGGGACGAGCGCCCGCTGACGATCGGGCGTCTGTGGGAGAACGGCGTCGTGCACGAGCCCGACACCGAGTTCAGCGTGATCGTGGCGACGGATGCCAAACTCGATGTCATCCTCGGCGACGCCGAATACGAATGGCTCAGCAAGGCATCGGCGGTCATCGTCGACGAGGGGCACCGCGCGGGCGCTTCCGAGCTGTACACGCGGATCCTGAATTGGCTCGGGGTGGCCGGCCGCGGCTGGGAACGCCCCCTGGTCGGCCTTTCCGCGACACCGTTCAAGGGCACGTCCGAGACGGCGACCGCCGCGCTTGCGAGCCGGTTCGGCAACCGCAAACTAAAAGCCTTCGAGGGAAACGCCTACCAGGAGCTCGCAGAGCGCGGAGTGCTCGCGCGGGTCCAGCACGAGGTGTTGGACGGCATCAAGGTCGACCTCCGACCGGAGGAAATCGCCGAAGCCACACGACAGCGAAGGATCAGTCCGACCGTTCTGGAGCGCATCGGCCAGAACCAGGCCCGCATGTCGATCCTCGTCGAGCACATCATGGGCCTGGACGAGAGCTGGCCGGTGCTGGTGTTCACTCCCAACGTCCTTTCGGCCCAGGTGCTCGCCGCGACGCTGCAGTATCGCGGCATCGAAGCGGCATCGGTGAGCGGACAGACCGGTAGGCAGCAGCGCCGCGACATCATCGCGAGATTCAAGGACAACGAAATCCGCGTTCTTGCGAACTGCGATCTGCTGATCCAGGGCTTCGACGCGCCGGGCGTCCGCGCGCTCTACATCGCCCGCCCGACCTTCAGCCCAAACGCCTACATTCAGATGGCCGGTCGTGGCCTCCGCGGCCGTGCCAACGGTGGAAAGGAGGAGTGCCTGATCGTGGACATGGCGGACAACTTCGGGGACGTCACCGAGCTGCTCGGGTACCGCGAGTACGAAGACCTCTGGCAGGAGCAGCGCGCATGATCCTCGTTCCCGACCTGAAGGACATCGAGCGGAACGCCGTCAGCGACGCCGAGCGCAGAATCGCCCGTCTGCTGCGGGAGATCCACGGCGACCCCGATGCAGTCGCCTTCCATTCGGTGAAGTTGCGCGCCCATGCCTACAAGCAGCAGGCCGAGGCGGATTTCGTCATTCTGTGGAAGAAGGTCGTGATCGTCGTCGAGGCCAAGGGCGGAGGAGTCAGCAAGCACGACGGAGTCTGGTATAGCGTCGACCGACGAAACGACTGGCACAAGCTGTCCGGCTCGCCGATGGAACAGTCGCAGTCCGCCATGTACGCGCTGAGGGACATCCTCCAAGAGGAGGGCATCGGCTGGTTCGCACACGAGGCCATCGTCATCACGCCCGACGTCGACACTCCTCCACACGCGATCGAATGGCAGCCGACCCATTGGCTGGCCAAGGACGACATGAGCGTCACGGCATTGGGCGGCGCTCTCAACACGGTGGCGAAGGCCGCACGAACGCCTCCCGCTGGGCGGAAACTCGCAAGGACCGAGGACCTGCGGGCGCGCCTGTTCGGAGAGTTCACGAGGATGCCCGTGATCGATGCCCAGCGGGGAGCGGTCATCGAGGAGCAGAACCGCGCCACAGCTGGCCAGTCCAGAGTCCTCGCCTCGTTGGCGCGCAACCCCCGGGTCATGGTGTTCGGCGGTGCGGGCACGGGAAAGTCGCTCGTCCTGGTCGAGGCGGCCAAGCAGGAGGCGGATCAAGGACGATCCGTACTGATCACGTTCCGCTCTCCGGAGCTCCTGGGATTCTTCGCTCCACACGTGGTCGATCGCGACATCGCCCTCATCCCATTCGAACAGCTGGGACCGGACGAGGCCTACGACGCGGTGTTCGTCGACGAGGCACAGGACCTGATGACCGCCGAGGAGATGGACACGCTCGACGCGGTCGTCGTCGGTGGACGAGCCGCGGGCCGGTGGCGCATGTTCCTCGACATGAACAACCAGGCGCACGTCGACGGAGGTTTCGACGAGGACGTCTTCGAGCTCATCGCCCCCGAGGCACTCTCTGTCGACCTGGACCTCAACGTCCGGAACACCCGAGCGATCGTGCACATGGTTCAGGAGTACCTCGGAGCGGACGTCGGAGACCCGGGCATCGTCCACGGGGAGAAGGTCCAGTGGCACACGCCCGACGGGGAATCCGACATCGACCAGGCCGAGTCCGTGGCCGGGCGGTTGGTGGCCGACGGAGCCCGCAGGGACGACATCTGGATCATCAACGCGAGGTCGAGCGCCGCCCCCACCGTGACGGCCGAGGGCTTCGTCGTGACGAGCCCGAGGTACGCGAAGGGCCTGGAAGCGGAGCACGTCGTCGTCTGCAACCTCCCCCCGGTCTTCGACGACACCGGGACGGCGGCCTTCTACGTCGCGGTGACACGCGCTCGTGTCTCGCTGCACATCCTCGCGTCCAAAGACGACAGGCGACGCCTCCAGCAACTCGTCCGACAGCGGCTGGTGACGCGATGATCCTGACCAGGGCGCAGAAGCGCGCGCTGAAGCACCTTCGTGCGGCCTACGTCGGACCGGACGGCGGCGACGACGAGGTCGTGTTCAACAGGCCGGATCGTCAGTACGCCGTCGGGATGTTGTTCCCGTCCGGATCGTCGGCGCCCGGCCCCGAGAAGGCCGAGCAAGAGCCTGATGTCGAAGCCGATGTGGTCTCGGGAGACGTTGAGGAAGGCGGCGCAGGCGTGCCGCTCGCCGAGGACTGGCGCCCCTCGTCCGTCGCGATCTCCTTCGTCACCGACCGGCCCACGGTCTACTGCGACTTCTCGGGAGGGACCTACCAACCGATCACCGGAGACGGACCTCCACGTTGGCGACGCCGCCTGTTCCAGTTCGGGAAAGACAAACTGGAGCTCGCCCAGAAGATCCCCCCGAAACCGCTCGAAGCGGGTGACGTCTCGATCGAGATCGGATCGCGATGGCGCCCCTACGGCGACGCCCATCTCGTGACGGTGCACGCACGTGTGCGGTCGGAGTCGACGGGGAACGACCGGCTCGACATCGGTCGCATGCTCTTTCAGGTCGCGCTCAACGTGACGCCTGCACCTGGTGGGCGGTTCCTGGAGTACGACACGTCGAGGTCGTTCGATCTGGACGACGAGTCGACAGAACTGCGACTTCGCTACCGGGACAAAAAGGTCTACGCAGTAGGCCACGGCATGGCGGCCGACTGGGAGCTCGAAGACGGTGAGTGCGCACGTGTCTTCCTCGACCCTGTGCCAGCGTTCGTCGTCCCCGCAGTCGAGACCATCGGGTTCGATACCGAGTCCGAGGCCGCTAAGGCGCTTCGTCTCGACAATCTGTCACGGATCGACGCGCGGCCGGGCGAGATCGTGCCGATGCTGGACGAGTTCGTCAGGGCCTTCTCCGATTGGGTCTCGGAGCAGGAGGACTGTGTCGACGGCTTCGGAGCCGACGCTTCGGCCGCGCGATCGATCACCGACCGCGCGCGTAAGGCCTTGGGCCGCATGGAAGTCGGCGTCGACCTGCTGCGCGACCCGAAGCAGGAAAGGCTGAGAAGCGCCTTCGCGCTGGGCATGGCTGCAATGCGACTGCAGATGCGCCAAACCTCGGTCAAGCGTGGCGCGGAGCCGGACAGGGTGGAAGAGCCTCGATGGCGCCCTTTCCAGCTCGGCTTCCTGCTGGTTGCTCTGGCGTCCACGGTCGACGAGACACATGACGACCGGGAACTCGTCGATCTGATCTGGTTTCCCACCGGTGGCGGAAAAACAGAGGCGTACCTCGGCCTGGCGGCCATCGAAATCTTCCGTCGCCGTATCGCTCATGGCACACAGGGCGCCGGAACCGCAGTGATCACTCGGTACACCCTCCGTCTCCTGACGTCCCAGCAGTTTCAGCGGGCGGCTTCGCTCGTCTGCGCGATGGAGCTTCTCCGATACGATGACCGGCGGGCGAAGGGCATGCCTCGGTTCTCCATCGGGCTCTGGGTCGGCAATGAGGTCACCCCCCGTACGAGAGCGGATGCCAAATCCGCCCTCGACCGCCTACACAAGGCCGCGAGGCCCGAGGAGGCGAACGGCTTCCAGATCGAGAGCTGCCCGTGGTGTGGTGCCGCGCTTCTGCCCGAGTCGAGGTCCCACGATCTGGATCGATACGGCTTTCGTCGCGACGGCAACGACGTCGTCATCCACTGCACCAGTGGTAGCTGCCGATTCAAGGGCGAACTCCCCGTGGCCGTGGTCGACGACGTCCTGTACGAGGAGCCGCCGACGATCCTGCTTGCGACCGTGGACAAGTTCGCCCGCCTCCAGTTCAACACGAAGGCAGGCAGTCTCCTCGGCCTCGATACGCCGTTCCGGCAGCCGTCGATGATCATCCAAGACGAGCTGCACCTGCTGTCGGGGCCGCTCGGCACGACGGTCGCCGTCTTCGACGCCGTGATCCAGATGCTCCTGAACAGAGGGGGTACGGCACCCAAGATCATCGCCTCGACAGCCACGATCCGCGCGTCCGAGGAACAGGTCCAAGGGCTGTACGGGCGAGGCGTCGCGCTCTACCCGCCGGCGGGGTTGCACGGCGATCGAACTTTCTTCTCCCGCCCTGTGGAGAACGGCGAAGGCCGCCTGTACATCGGCCTGATGCCGCAGTCCCTCTCACAGATGTCCGCAGTCGTCTCCGCAGCCGCACCCCTGATCGAAATCCCGGAGGTGCTGGCCCAGCATCCCGATCCGGGTACGACGCGGGACTCCTACTGGACGGCCGTGATGTACCACAACAGTCTTCGCGAGCTCGGCCGCTCGGGCACGCTGGTGGTCGACGACGTGAACGGGCGGCTGGAACCGCGTGCAGACCGTTTGAGCCTGCCGTTGCGTCGTGTCCGAGCCGGCCGCGTCCTGGAACTCACCAGCCGGCGGGGCCCGGAGGAGCTCCCCAACGATCTGCGTGAGCTCGGCCGGAGTGCCGATATCACCGATCAGGCCATCGACGTCGTCCTCTCCTCGAACATGTTGTCGGTCGGCATCGACATCCCCCGCCTCGCCCTGATGCTGATGGTCGGCCAGCCGAAGACGACCGCTGAGTACATCCAGGCCACCAGCCGGGTCGGCCGTGGGGAGAACAACGGCATCGTCACGACGTTGTTCCGGTCGAACCGGGCGCGTGACCGGTCGCACTTCGAGACCTTCCGCGCCTACCACGAGGCGCTCTACCGCAACGTCGAGCCGACCAGCGTCACCCCGTGGTCGACGGCGTCCCGCGATCGGTCGTTGGCAGGCGCCCTCGTAGCACTGCTGAGGCACTCCGTGCCCGCTCTCGCCGCGAACGACTCCGCGTCCCGTCTCGACCTCGACGACGGCCGAATGCGTGGCGCGATCCAGAGGCTCGTCGCGACGTTCGTGGACCTGGTGAGCCGCTCGGAGCACATCGAAGCTGAGGAGACCGAGCAACAGGTGTGGCACCTCCTGCACGAGTGGGATCGCCGCGCAAGGCTCGCACGCGAGGCCGGAACCTCGTTGCTGTACGACTACGGGAAACCGGACGATGAGGCGCTGCTGAAGCGGTTCGGGCAACGCAGGGAAGGATGGCTCGTCGCCGACTCGATGCGATCCGTCGAGCCGAACGTCGCCGTCCAGGTACGTGAGCCGTTGGAAGGAGGGGTCGGCCGTGGAGCGAATCCTGCATGACCTGCGTCTCTCGGAGACGATCACACCGTTCGGTGTAGGGGCCATCGTGGATGTGCTCGGGCAATCGCTGATCGCACCCGACACGTCGTGGTGGGAGCGCAGGTACGCTCCCGAGATCAGCTGCGAGCGACTCCTCGCGCGACTGGGCGCCGGCGTCCTCCGGCAGGCACCCGCTCACGCGGGGCGCGCGGCCAGGGAGACAGCGCACCTGCTCTACTGGCGCTTCCCGGCCTGGCGGTTCTGCGAGCGGTGCACGAAGCTCTCTCAGCTCACCGGCAAGAACAAGGGCCGCTGGAGCAACAAATGCGAGTGCGGCGGCTCGCTTGTGCCGATGCGCTACGTCGCCGTCTGCGAGAAGGGCAGCCACATCCAGGACGTTCCCTGGTTCAAGTGGGCGCACCGCGGCAACGACGAAGGTGTCACCGACGCCGTGCGGTTCTGTCGCGCGTACAAGGAACTGAAGTTCGAGCGTTCGTCACGACACGGAGAGGGCCTGGCCTCTCTCCGTGTTCACTGCAACGGGTGCAAGCGGTCCCGTCCGCTCTCCGAACTGGTCGGCAAAGCGTCGCTGCACCGCGACAACATCCGCTGCGACGGCATCCAACCGTGGGAGGAACAGAAGCCCGACAACGCCTGCGAGCATCGCCTCACCGCCGTCCAGCGCGGTGCCACCGGCAACTACATCGCCGAACGCCTCTCGGCGCTCGACATCCCCGAGGAACGCCCCCAGTCCGCGGAGAAGGCGGATCGCGTCCGCAGCCACGTCTACTTCGAGAAGGTGGTCGCCGACAACGGAGGTCCGCAAGCGGAAATGGTGGCCGGGTGGATCGCAGACGAGATCGGGGTGACTACGGAGGACGTCCTCGGCCTCGCGGCCGGTGGCGATGACTCCGCAGACACTCCGCTCCTCGATCTGAAGGACGGCGAGTGGGCCGCTTTCCTCAAGAAACTCGAGGGCGGCAGGGATCACGGCGCCAGCGACTTCGTCGTCGACGGCTGGAAGGTGCCCGCAGAATCGAAGTGGCCGTCGGCGCTGACCAACCGACTCGTCGGCGTGGGCCAGGTGCGTCGCGTCCGGGAGGTCAGAGCACTTCGCGGCTTTCGGCGTCACAGCGCCGAGGCTGACTTCATCCCCGCCGACCTCGGTCCCGACAGAAGGCGAAAGCCGGTTTACCCGGCCGTCGAGATGTTCGGCGAAGGGATCTTCCTCCGGTTCGACGAGGACCGGATCTCCGAATGGGAGATCCTGCCGGGAGTCCGCAAACGGGCAGGCATTCTGGTGGAGCGGCGGCAGTCGAGTCAGTGGGCTCACCGCCTGGACGTACCCGAGCCGCGCTTCATCGCCTTGCACACGATCGCCCACCTGCTCATCCGCAGGCTTGCCTTCGCCAGTGGCTACTCGTCGGCGGCACTTCAGGAGCGTATCTACGCCAACTCCGATCGCCGAGATCGGACTGCGGGCATCTTGATCTACACGGCCGCCGGCGACGCGCAGGGGACGCTCGGTGGGCTCGTTCGGCTGGGCGAGCCGAACAAGATCCTCCAGCTTCTGTTGGCCGCCTTGAGTGACGCAGACGTCTGCTCGAATGACCCCGTGTGCATCGAGAGCGACCATCAAGGGTCGTCGCAGCTCAATATGTCGGCGTGCCACGGATGTGCGCTCATCAGCGAGACATCGTGCGAGACGGGCAATCGTCTGCTGGACCGTCAACTCGTCCTAGGCGGAGCGAACGTGCCCGGTCTCCTCGACCATGTGCTCGATCAGGTTCGGCATAGGACGGGCTCGTAACGAGGTTCAAAGACGATTTCCGATGCGACCAGTGCCCATGTTCTACGACTTGTCTCCCCCGCCCACAGAGATGACAGGACCAGGCGCCCATACCGTGTGGTGAGGGCTTCGACTGTGGCGGCGACCAACAGTACACAGGCAGTTACGTTGCAAAGCGCTCCATCGGCAACAGATCCGGTGACCGCAGCACGCGCTGGGTCGGCTTCGACGCTGGCGATCGGGGTCTGACACAAGTTCCGTGAGTCGGTCACGCAGGGTCGCGCGAGCGCAAGAACTGCGGTGACTCGGTGAGACGCGGGTTCCACTTCGAGGTCGTCAACAACGCCACCCCGGACGGGAACCGGACGGTCGTCCTGCACGAGTACGGCCACGCGACGCGGGCCTCGACGCCCCCGTTGACGTCGCCCAACGACCGTCATCGGTGGTCGCGTTCAGCTGTCGCCGTTGTTCCAGTCGTCGCCGAGCACCCAGCGCAGCGCCGACAGCTCACCTAGCAGGTATGCCGCGTTCCACGTCTCGTGGTCGTCGGAGGCGATGATGAAGTCCGGGTCATCGGTGTACTGCGTTTCCATCTGACGCATGGCGTCCTTGATCAACTGGTCCGTCTTCGGGTCCAGAGGCTCCCGCTGGCCGATCTCGACGAAGTGATACAGAAGCTGCTTGCGCGAATACCACAGTTTGTTGGTGCGGTACTCCTCAGCGGCGACGATCTCCGCCTCCGTGCGGGGCCGGGCGTCGACGTAGCGAGCGATAAAATCATCACGTCCCTCAAGCAGCTTTTTCAGCTGCGGCTGCTCCCAGTACTTCACCCTGAACGGCGGGCGGTTGTTGAGCTCGTACGCTTTCAGGTACTCCTTGCACGGGTTGGAGAGGAAGCTGCTGGCGATGATCAGCGCCACCTCCGCCCGCTCCGCGCCGGCCCACGTGAGGAGCCCGGTGATCTTGTCCGGGGGGACGCCCCTCGTGTACTTCTTGCAGTCCACGAACCAGCGCTGCACGTGAACCGAGCCGTCGAACTCCTCCACCTGGCGCTCGGCAACGATGTCCCGGCCGTTGTCGGCCGGGCTCGCATTCAACCCAGTGCCCTTGCGCCAGTCGACGTTCACGAACCCGAGTTCCTTCATGAGCTCGAAGCAGAACTCCTCGAACTCGGTGTCTGTCATCTCGTCGTACGGCATCAATTCATCACTTGCCACGCCATCAGGGTAACGATCGCCACCGACAACGTGCCCCTTCGACCATCAGCGCCGATGAGCGCACGAGCGATGGCGTGAGGTGGGTCACCAGCAGTGCGACGACCAATGCATGGGAACCACCCCTACGACGGCGCCGACGCACCTCCGGCACCGCGACCGTGCCTGAAAGCACCAGCTCACGGCGGCTACGGGCCCGTACAGATGCTGTCGGTGCCCCGCCGGGGGCTCGAACCTGCACAGTGCGGATCGAACAGAGCGGTGCGCTCACCGTGTCAGTCGACCGCGCGTTCTCGAAGTATGCCGGCGTCGTCACGACGAGCGAACGTCCACAGCTCACAGTGGGCGTGGCACGACCAGCCCTTGACCGCGGCGCTGCTCAGGCCTCGGGCCCGAGGCCAAACCGCTGCAGCAATTCATACGTCGCCGCCGCAAGGTTGTGCCCGCCAGGCGATAACAACGCCGGGAAACGCCGCAGCCTCGCCTCGCAAGTCACCGCGGTCGCCAGGGCTCAATGGGGAGGCTGGCCCTTCTGTCCGTCTACCCGATCGCGGAGCACCTCGGCTTCGTCGCTGCCAGTCCGGCGTACGAGGGCGGTCAACTGCCTCGATCGTCTTGCGCCCACGCGCAGCTCTTTCCGTAGGGTCTCTGCCTACGCGGGTAGGTAGTGCAGCTCCCGATGCCGGGCGTCAAGCATCCGAGCTCGCACCAGTAACGGATCCTCGCCCCGCTGCCGTCGCTCGCCCTTCGCACGTCTGCTGACCCCGGAGGGCTGCAACAGACCGACCGTAGCCAGGAGCAAGAGGCCGTCCACGGACAGCGGCCACACTGAGGCACTCACTGCATCCGCCCCGCCCTGCAGCGCGAACTCCCGCTGGTGAACGCACGAGGCATACGCGGCGACCCGGCAACAACCAGTGCGCACAGAGGCCGAATCCACGCGTCGAGGTCAAGGCCCCGGTTGCTGCCAGCCCCCTCCGGCTGTAGGAGCGCATTCGGAATGTCCCGTTCCGCTGTCGTGGCCAAGGCCTTCCCAGTTATCTCATTTGAGGGACACGGCATTTCTGTCTCATGATCTTGTCCCCTCTCAGAGGTCATCGGCAGGTCTATCCCTCTCCAGGTCTTCTATAAACGAACGGATGCCCGGGGTGGGAGCGGTCGTGCCGGGCGACATCGACGGGGCCGTTATCGCCGACAGCGGTGACGATCAGTTCGTCGCCGAGGAAGTGAAGGGGCACGGAATACAACAGTCGCGGTCGCCGGATGCCCAAGACGTGCTGGCGGACGAAGGCACCCGCACCCCGGCGCCCATCGCCTGCGCCTGTTCTGCGCCGCAGCATGGCACGGGTGCTGCGCTTGGGCTGGTGACACCCTGGCATACCGGGGCTCCAAGGGCTGTAGACCATACGCACGAGCACAGGTTTCCGCGTGCGAGGTCGTGTGATATGCCGTAGCGTCAGTTGAGAGGACGCTTTCGCTGGGGGCGGGGAAAGACAAACGTCAAATCTGCAATTTCTCTGTTGCTTCGGGAGCCCTGCATGTATCGACGCGCGATTTCCGTGGCTGCCGTATTTGTGGCAGCGTTCACATTCAGTCCTTACATCCCTATCGCGGCTGCATCCGAGCCTCAGACGGCAACTCGCACTGACTCGGCAGCGGAGAGGCCGCACCCCGAAGTGCTCCGCCCCATGTCGCAGCAAACCTTCGATGCGGCCTGCAAGCAACAGGGATACGCCCAGGGCGTGACTACGGTCGGGAACGACGCGTACTCCATCCGGTGCGTCAATGAAGACGGAAGCCTCCAGTCATTCCGTCCACGAGAGGAAATCCACAATTTCGTAGCCCAGGCATGCCAAGACACCTATACCGATGTCAGAGTGACGGATCGCCTCGCCACTATGGGCCGAACCTACAGTGCTTGGGAATGTGCCGACTATGGGTCGTATGCAGGGGGCCCAGACCTCAAGAAATGGTGTGAGTCCAAAGGGCTCAAGCTCATCAATAGTTCGAGTGCTAAGTACCCGGCCTACCAATGGTTCTGTGCGAATTCATCGAGGACCAGGGTGGAGGGCATCCCCGTAGATGATGTCTGCGCGTCACAATTTGATGAGTCCGCTCTCGACCGTGTGTTCAACGTGTACGGGAAGACTGTTGAAGATGCCTGGGACTGCTTCTATACCCGGTGAGCCCACCGGCCGGGCTTCCACCGATCCCAGACGAGCCGACTAAGAAGTCGAAGGCGAGATTGGTAGCTCCCACAGGCGCGCTTGGTCCTACGCCCTTTGCTCCCGTGAGCCTCGGTCTGAAGGCTGATCAGCCAGGGAGACAGAATTGGGCGGGGAGGTCCGTATGCATGAGACAATGCGACGGCTTGCCGCAGTCGGTCTGGCACTCGTTATGGCGGGTGCCGTCCATGTGGCAACTGCGCCCCGAGCGAGCACGGTTTCACCCTCCGCGCTTGCGAACAGTGTCTCGATGCCGTCCGCTGGGGACAAGGGCACGCGGTCACACGTCGCTGCCGCTGCCATCGTCTGCACACCGACGCTCATGATCGGGGTCCGCGGCTCCGGCGAGAACCCAATAGGCCCCAATCATCCAGGGGGTGCCCATGGTCTTGGTGTCCCGCTGGAAGCGGTCTACGAAAGGCTTCCCAAAGGCACAGGCGTGTACGGCCTGCCCTATGAGGCGCGCGCTGTTCCACAGCTCTTCATTGGGAGCGTCGCTGAAGCCGCAAAAGGCCAGCGGTCGTTGAAGTTTGGAGGTCCTCCACCGAAAACCACCGAAGTCGGCGCGTCTGAGCTAGTGGACCAATTCCGGCTCCAGGTCAAAGTCTGCGACAAGAAGCTAAAGAACAAGCAGAGGATCGTGCTCGGCGGATACTCGCAGGGATCGTTGGTAATCCGCTTGGCATTGAATCAGCTTGAAAGTGAGCCTCTGATCCTCGATCACATAAAGGGCATCGTGCTGCTTGGAGATCCCTCGCGGGACCTGGTCGCGGCACCCGCTCTAAGCAGCGATCTCCTGAGTCGAAGAATGTCCGTCTGCCTGTTCGGCGACCTGATTTGCAAAGGGCCCAACGATAAGGCTGCCCGAAAGACGGCGTCAGCGTGCATCGCGGAGTCCACGTTTGGCTGTCCACACTTTCAGTACGGGGGCAAGGCGGCTCTTGATGCCGGTACAGGGCGGACAGCGTGGAAGGCGGCGGACTACCTGAAATCTGCCCTCCAGCGACCAGACATCGACTGGCGGAACCGCACCTATAACCTGACGTGCGACGATACCGTCAAAGACCCGGTGAAAGTGGCCCTTCGCGATGGTAAGGGAACTGCGAGAGGCGAGGCCATCGGGGGCTATGACCGTTGGGACGTGCGAATTCAGCGGATCACGCAAGGGAAACTGCCGTCCCTCGGCAGCGTGACCGCTGTCCTTTTCTTCTGCACTCCCCAACCGAGTAACTTCTTCACGCAGGAGTTGCGTGTCTATCGCTCCAGCAACGGAAGTGAGATAGCGCGCGTTCCACACTTGAGTGGCGGAGAATGGCTGCCTCCGGAGTATCAGCCAGAGTCTGTGGCGATCAGGAAAGATCGGATCGTCGCTGATCTAAAATTCTACGGGCCGGGAGACCCCCACGGTTCCCCGTCCAGGCTTCGCCATCTCAGCTGGACGTGGGACGGCAGGCAGTTCGTGACGCACGACGCTGGCGGAGATTCGCCCGCCCTCAGCCGGATTGAATTGAGCCGCGAACGTGTCACTGTCAATGGGATCGGCCCCGTGAAGTTGGGCATGAGCCCCGAGGAGGCGGCGAAGGCGATCGGTGCAACGATTCCTGTGGAGAGCCGTGGTCCGACCTGTGTAGACCACACCGTGGACGGAGGACCGACAGGACTCTTTCTGAGGTTCACGCAGGATCGCCTCGTTGCGGTCGGCGTCAGGCCACCGGCGACGGAAATCCACACCGCCTCCGGCATCCATATCGGCAGCACACGAGACGATGTCATGGAGACCTATGCCGCAGAGATTGAAGCCACGACATCGGTCCACGGCAATGAGGAGCTTGTGTTCGCACCAGCCGCTCCGGAGTTCGCGGGCAAAGTCATCGCCTTCGGCATGGTCGATGGTACTGTCGGGCTTTTCATAGCCGGTGAGCGTGACTGGGCAACACTTACTGGCCCATGTGGCGGCGACTGAACCTTTAGCCGCCAGCGCCACAGCTCGGGGGCTACGCCAACGTCGCAGGCTCAACGAAAGTGCGTCTCATTGTGTTGTCCCTTGGGCCAGACGAAGGCCATCGTCAATGAGAAAGGGACACGCGAAATACGAGCCTACACCGGCGATTCGGTGATCTCACTCATCGAACCCACCGCCCGGCACCGTGCACCAGTGCACAACGCGTGCACACTTGCGCGGGAACTCCCCGGAACCCGCAGGTAGAAGCGGGATGTGCCGAGACACGACAAAGGCCCCGACCGGGCAAAAGACCAGGTCGGAGCCCTACTGGCAGACGAGTCGGGCTATACGCCGGGTTCAGTCCCAAAACGCAACAGCATCGAACCCCCGGCGAGGTGCGCAGCAGTCAGTCGGCCAGAGTCGCTGGGCGGATGGCCCAGGGTCCAAAGCGGCGGCGGGCGCGGTCGGCGGCGGCTTCGGCCACGCGGGCGCGATCGTCACCCGGATCCATGGAGAGTTGGCGGTAGGCGCTGTCGGCCGGCAGCAGTGCGTGGGCGCGGATCACGAAGGCGCGAACTCTCGCCCGCTGCAGCCCAAGGGCATTCAGCAAACCCAGGGCGGTTGCCGCAAGGGCGGGTGAGTGGTTGGTGGGTTCCGGCAGCGTGCGCGTACGTGTGGTGGAACTGCTGTCGGCGTACCGCACAGTGAGGGTGAGCCGACTGGTGATCTGGCGTTCGCCGCGCAGGCGTTGGCCTATCTGGTCGGCGAGCCCCAGGACTGCTCGGTGATGCTGTGCCGGGTCGAGACAGTCCCGCTCCAGCGCCAGGTCGGCGACCAGATGCGCCGCTGGTTCCACCGAGGTGACCGGGCGTGGGTCGTGTCCACGGGCGCGCTCGGCCAGCAGCCGGGCGGGACCTGCGCCAAGCAGTCGCTGCAGGGTTCCGGCGGGCAGATCGACGACCTGCCCGATGGTGTGCAGGCCGTATCTGCGTAGCGTCTCCGCTGTGGTGCGGCCGATCCCGGGCAGGGCAGTGATCGGCCGGGGATACAGCCAGTCGGCCGCTTGACCCATGGGAACACAGGTGGTGTCTCCCGGTGCAGAGGCGTCGGCGGCCATGGCCGCCAGCATGCGGTTGCCCGCGAGCCCGGCGCTGCTGTCGATGCCGTACAGCGCCTTCAGTCTGATCTTCGCCAACTGGACCACGTTGTAGGGAGACAGATCGAAGTACCGGAGCGCCGATGTCAGGTCCAGTTGCACAGCGTTGGGCAGGACGGCCTGGACATGAGGCGTGACACCAGACATCAGTTCGATTACATCGGCGTACTGATCCCCGGTCAGCACGGCGTGCAGGTAAAGGTGGGCAATGTGGCGCTGCCGCGTGGTCATCCCATTCATCCCGCGCTCCCGGGGCTGCGGTGGCCGAACTTCTTCAGGTCGGCGGAACGGGTGCCGGCGGGCTGGAGGTCGGCGTAGGGGTGGAGGCGGGCGCCGGTGGTGCCGTTGGCCAAGGTGCGCTGCGGCTGGGCGGGGGTCGGGTGCGGGCGGCTCTCGCCGAGGAGGGCGAGGGCGGCCTCGGGGCCGTGGTCGCGGCGGGCGGCGGCGATCTCGTCCAGGTCCCAGGCCATGGTGCCGACGACGGTGCGGCGGGTGCCGCGCACCTGGACCGTGCCGCGCACCAGCAGCAGCCCGCTGTGGAAGACGGTGTGCGCGCAGGCGGGATGGGAGTCTTCGAAGAAGGCCAGGTCGACCAGGCCGGAGCCGTCCTCCAGGGTGACGAAGATGATGCGCCGGCCGCTGGCGATCGGCGGGGTCTGGGTGGAGGCCCGGACGCCGGCGACGAGGACCTGCTGCCCGGCGCGCAGGCTGGCCAGGTGCGCCGCGTCGGTCGCGCCGATCTCCCGCAGGAGGCGGTGGTGGTGCTCCATCAGGTGCTTGGAGACGTCGATGCCCAGGGTGCTCAATTCCGCACTCAGGGCTTCGCGTCCGGTCATCTCCGGCAGGCCGCTCGGCTCCGCTCCGCCAACAGCGTTCGCGTCGATGGGCAGTTGCCCCTCGTGCGCAGAACGGGTGCGGGACTGCCGGTGCAACTCGGCGATCTGGAGCAGAAGATCACGCCGAGTGAGGCGGCCGTCGTGGAGGCAGTTCAGGGCACCGATCTCGGCGAGGCATTCGGCGACCGGTCTGCTGGGGCGTGCCCGCTGCCAGAAGTCCGACAGCGATCCGTATAGCTGCCCCTCGTCGATCCGAGCACACTCTTCCTCGCTGATGCCGTGCACCGCGGACAGCGCGAGCCGCACGCCCCACTGGTCTCCGTCGGTCTTTTCCACGGTGTGCTTCGCCTGGGAACGGTTGATGTCGACGGGCAGGATCTGTACGCCGCCCCGGCGGGCGTCGGCGACCAGGACGCGCTTGGGCCACATACCGGGGTCGTGTTCTAGGAGGCCTGCCAGCAGGAACGCCGGGTAGTGCGCCTTGAGCCAGGCGCTCTGCAGAGCCGGTACGGCGAAGGCGACCGCATGCGCCCGGCAGAAGCCGTAGGCGCCGAAGGCCTCGATGGTCTTCCAGACCTCGTCCCGGACCGCCGCACTGTAGCCACGCGCGCGTGCCAGGCCGTGGAACCACTCCCTGATCTGCGGCAGCCGCGCCTTGTCCCCGAGCGCCCGCCGGGCGATCTCCGCCAGCGCGTAGTCGCAGCCGGTCATCACCGACAGGGTCTCGATGATCTGCTCGTGCCAGATGGTCACGCCATAGGTGTCGGCGAGCACCGGTTCCAGGTCCGGATGGGCGTACGACGGTGTGCCGCCATGGCGTGCGGCGATGTACCGCTCGGGCATGCCGCCGGCGACCGGTCCGGGGCGGAAGAGGCTGATGTCGGCGATGACGTCCTGCGGGTTGCGCGGCTGCAGCCGGGACAGCAGGTCTTGCTGGCCGGGCGACTCCAGCTGGAACAGGCCCAGGGTCCGGCTGTCCTGGATGAGCCTGAACGCGAAGACGTCATCGAGCGGCACCTGTTTCGGGTCGTCCAGGTCGATGCGGTTGCCGGTCACCCGTTCGATCTCGGTGATCGCATGAGTCATTGAGGACAACATCCGGACGCCCAAGACGTCCAGTTTGATATTGCCCAGCGCCTCGATCTCCTCCTTCGCGGCCATGGCCATGGGGTAATCGCCCTGTGGGGTGGGTTGCACCGGCAGTCGGTCCAGGAGGGTGGCGTCGCTGATGACCACGCCGCAGGGGTGCATGGCCATGCCGTGGACCAGGGAGTCGAGGCCTTCGGCGAGCTCCCACAGCGGACCGTAGCGGTGCGCCTCGGCAGCCAGTTGGCGCAGTTCGGGCAGTTCGGCGAGGGCGCCGGTGATGTCGGAGGCGCGGAAATGCGGGAAGCTCTTGGCGATCCGGTCGACGTCCGCGGGTGCGATGCCGAGGGCGAGGCCGGTGTCACGCAATGCCCGGCGGGCCCGGTAGGTCTCGGGCATGGCGGTGACGGCGACGCGTTCCTTGCCGAACCGGTCGAAGATCGTGTCGTAGCACTCCAGCCGTCGGGCGGATTCCACGTCGATATCGATGTCGGGCAGCGAGGCCCGGCGCACGCTGAGGAAGCGTTCGAACAGCAGGCGGTGATCGAGCGGGTTGGCGGTGGCGATGTCCATCGCGTGGCAGACCATCGAGCCGGCGCCGGAGCCGCGGGCCGCGACCCGGATGCCCTTGGCCCGGATGTCGGCCACGACCTGTCCGACGGCGAGGAAATACGAGTCATAGTCCAGCGCGGAGATCACCTTGAGTTCTTCGTCCAGCCGGTCGAGCGCCCTTCGGTCACGGTCGAGGCCGCGTCGAACCATGCCCGCCTCGCACCGCCGCCGCAGCAGCTGCGCGGCTGCGCCCGCTCGGGGCTCGGCGCCGAACAGCGCCGGTTCCGGGAAGTGCCGGGCGCCGAGCCCGAGGTCCGCCACCGGATCGACGGTGCACTCGGCCGCCGTGGCGGCAGTGTCCGCTACCAGGCGGCGGGTCCGCCGAATGTCCCCTCCGGCACATTCGGCGATCATTCGCGCGACGGTCTCCATTCCTCGCTCGTCCTTGAGCCAGCGCTGTCCGCTGTCCAGGCAACGCCGGTCGATCGGCCTCAGTAGTCGTGCAGCGTCCAGGACGTCGGCGAGGCGGTGCTGGTCGGGGTCGGCGTAGCGGACGGCATTGGAGAGCACGGCGGGGGTGTGGGCGCGGTCGGCCAGGGCGAGAGTGCGGGCGGCCAGACGCAGGGATCCCGGACCGACGCCGAAACGTTTCTGCGCAACGGCTTCCAATCGGACCCCCATTCCGAAGATCTCCTTCCAGGGCGCCAGCAACTTCATCGCGACGCCCTCCCGGCCCACCGACAGCGCCCGCACAGGCTCCGAGAGCGGTCCGAGCAGCACGGTCAGGCCGGGACCGCCGTACTCGCGCAACGCCTCCCACGACACCACCGGCGCTGTACCAGACACAGCACCGACGTGGGCGGCCGACGTGATGCGGCACAGCCGCGCCCAGCCCGCCCGGTTCTGTGCGAGCAGCACGAACCGCAGCGGCGGCTCGACAACGTGTGCACCGCCACGCGCCGGGGCGCGGCGGCGCTGGGCGGGTGGCGAGGGCGCAAGGGCTTCTACTGCCAGATCGACGCCGAAGAGGGGCCGGATCCCGTCCTTCGCGCAGGCCTGCGCGAACCGGACGGCGCCGGTGACCGTGTCCCGGTCGGTGAGCGCGAGCGCGGACATGCCCCGCTCGGCCGCCCGCCGGGCGAGCTGCTCGGGGTGAGATGCGCCGTAGCGAGCGGAGTAACCGGACGCGACGTGCAGATGAGCGAAGCCCGCCATGCCGCACCTCCATCACTCCACCCCTTTTCGACCATAAGCCCGATATGCTCATCGTACGCTCGTTCGATTACTCTAACCCCATCAGTCCCGGTCAGCGACTAGATTCGAACACATCAGCGATTCTTTGGCGAGGTGAGCAACGAACGAAACAGGCACCACCCCGCCACCTCCCCATCCAGGCAGCGCAGTTGGGAAAATCACCCCTTCGACGCCCCTCACGCAGGCGTGATGCAGTAACCCATGACGGGGCGGACGGGTAACGGTTTGCAGCCGACCGACACCTTTCGTAACGAATCAAGCACCGGGCGGGTCGCGTCAGCCCTCGGGACTCACACCGCCGCCCGATCGGCCGACCGCCTGCCGGCACCGACCGCCCTTCGGCAGCAGCTCCCAGCACAGGTCTCCTGAGGCAAGGGCCACGCCCCAGGAGGCGAGGGATGCCGCCATTCGGTCGAGCACTGAAAACAGAGCCGCAGGGATGAGTCCACACTCACGCGCGATCCGATCCGTCTCAGTACACCCTCGACCGGCCGATGGGTCCGTGTGTGCCGCAAGACAGAGGGCGGTCAGCCGCACAATGGGGTCATCAGTGCCCGCACAGCCGTCTTTCGCCATGCGCAGCGCCCAGTCAGCAGCACTCCTGCGGTCTGGGCGTGCGGGGGCAAACAACATTTCGTCGAGGATCTGGGCAACCACCACCCTGCTGGCAGAGCCCGGGGTGGTCGGCGTTCTACGGAGCCACCGCGCCTGCTCCAGTTCGCTCCACGGCAGCGGATCATGGCCGAGGCGAAGGCTGCGCAGGACTCCAGTCGGCAGCCGGACCCGTCCCTGAGAGTCCATGCGTAGTGCGCACTGCACAGCGAGCAGCCGGGCCCCAGCCCCGGTGTGGATTGGCAGGGCTGCGGCCAGGTAACTGAGCATCTCCCGGACCCGAATCTGGTCGCCCGGCCCCCTGGGCCGTCGCTTGCGGCGCCGCGCGACACTGTCCGACGACGTCACCGCCGCACGCAGGAAGGTTTCCGGAACCATGGCGGCCTGCTCCGTCACCGACGCACAGGCCGTACACGCATCGGCGAGGCGCCAGAGCCGTCCACCCCGCTCACGCGCCAGAAGCAAACGGATAGGACCGGCGCAGCCACGGTGCCGGGGGTGCCAGCGGCAGCCTCGTTCATGGCACTGACAGGTGCGCAGGTATGTCGGCAGAACGTCACGCCGAGCATGTCCAGCCAGATGCTCGAGCGCCGCGGAGCGCGCGGATACGGCAGCGAGCAGCGCGCCCCGGTGGTCGCACTGCCGGCACACAAGCTGCGGCCCGCCAGAACTGGGCCGCAGCTCCACAATCCAGGCACGCCGCGCCGTCGGGTGTGTTGTGCGGAGCCTCATAGTGCGCGCGCTCCTCCCAGTCCTGTCCCGCGCCGTTGTCCGCTCAAGAGAGAGCGACGGCCGCACACGGTAGTGCAGACGTCTGCCCTCTCGCCCGCGCCACCACCTGGGGAAATAGGGCAGAGGTCTGCACTGACAGGGCAGGGGTCTGCCCCGTCGGATGGTCAAGTGACGATCTTTCCGCCCGATCCGGACTTCGAGGCACTCCGCCTGGAGCTCGCGCGCCTGCGGGCGGCCCGAGGATGGAGCTATGACGAGCTCGCCGCCCGTAGCGGCCTCGCCAGACGGACCCTTATCGAGATTGAGCAGGGCCGGACGATCGGGACTCTGAAGACCTGGCATGCCCTCGCGCACGCCCTGAGTACCCCGCTCGACGAGCTCTTCGCCACCTTGTGCAACGGACACGAGCCCCCCGAGAAGGTCGACGGCTGACAGCCCTCGGGGCGGCGATCGCCAACCGCCCGAATGGGTGGCCCGATACGAACGCGCGAGCGCATTCCCGAATGTCAGTCTCACTCGATGCGGCAGTCCGAGGGACACCTGCGGTAGTGACGCCGGTTGAATGGCGTGTCGGCTGGCAGGTTCACCCGCATGCGATCTACACCCCCTTCCCCACGTCGTTGGGACGGCAGCTTCGTCCATGTTCGCGCGAGGCGTTCCCTACGCGTAGACGGCGATAGCGCCAGCCGTTTGTTGCGGTGCGGTCAGAGTGACCGCTGCCGGGATTGCGGCAACCGAGTCGAGTGGTACCACCGCACCGGCGAGCGGCCCATCCGCCTGCATCCTCAGGAGTTGCCTGCCGAGAAGGTGCCCGCTACCTGCCACTGGCACGTCAGCTGCGGTGTCGCTCATCCCGCAGGCGACGGCAGTGGCTGGTGCCGCCTGCCGCACGCCATGCTGTGCCCCGCCCACGACGCCCTTCCGGTCGTACCCGAACTGGCAGGACTGCGCCGCGCTCTGGCGGTCAACAGCCGGCGCCTGATCGACAGCGGAGCATTCGTTCCCCGTTCCGCCCTGTCGAACACCCAAGCCCCACCGACGACTACCTGCCGGCCGGCCCGTCCTGTCGTGCAGCTTCTGTACGTCCGCTACCTCGCCAACCGACCGGTGGACGAGATCCAGTGCGTCGCCCAGGCTCGACGCCGCCACCGCTGCACGAGTCCACTGCTCACACCTGAGACCCGGGCGGGCGTGTGGACTCTCGTGCCCACCATCACAACGCACGGCCAACTTCCCTTGCCCGGCGCGGCAATGGCCGTCTACGCGGTCACCGGTCTGCCTTATGCCGAGCAACTGCGGTGGAGGGCTCAACGCTGCCCCGAGCATGCCGTCACTCCCGCGGCCCCCGATGTGACAGTGACCGAGTGGGAGTCCTTCGATCCGCTCATCCACCACGAGCACATCCACACCCGGCTACCGACACTCGCCCGACCTCATGGGCCTGCCGGCCGGAGCAGGAGGGCCACGCAGTCGTGACCGCGCATCATGCGATTGAGATCACCCTGACTCGGCCCGCCACCGACTGTGAGCTGCGTCGTGCTCGTCGTGTTGTAACTCTGGCGAGTAACACCGACCACACCCGACTGCTGACTCTGCAGCGCGCGAAGACTCCTGGGCGCGCGCTGCGAGCACTTCGGCATCGACTCGATGCTGTGCTGCCCATCGATGTACTGACCAGTCATTACCCGGACCGGCAGGGCTGTGTCCTGCTGAACCTCGCTCTCAGCCACACTGCCCGAACTGCCCTACGACAGGCTGCGGCAGCCTGCGGTCAACGGCCCCGGGACTTCCTGAGAAAGACCGTGACCGACACCGTTGCTCGGCACGAAGAAGAGCGCGCCCGCCATCTGACGACCCAGCTGGAAGCGCTGCTGGCACAACACAGCCCGGAAGAACTGCTGCTCTGCGCAGCGAGCACTCTCATCAACCATCACAACCGCCGACCAGGCGGCAAGCCTTCCGCCACCCCTTCCTGAGGAGCCTTTGTGCCCACACCGACCGACGAGCAGGTCCAAGCCGCCGACGCCTTCCAAGCAGGACGCCATCTCGTCCTGCAAGCGGGAGCCGGAACAGGCAAGACCACGACGCTCACGATGCTCGCCGCCAGCACCAAACGACGTGGCCGCTACCTCGCCTTCAACAAGGACATCGCTCGCGACGCCGCCACACGCTTCCCACGTACGGTGACGTGCAGGACTGCCCATGCGACCGCATACGCAGCACTCGGCCACCGTTATGCCAGCCGACTCAACGGCCCCCGTCAGCCTGCCTGGAAGACCGGCCAGGCCCTTGGCATCACCCGGCCGACCCGCATCGGCGAACACGAGATCAGCCACAAGACGCTCTCCCACACAGTGCTACGCACCGTGACGCGCTTCTGCTACTCAGCCGACCGCGCGCTGGCCCGCCACCATGTACCGCAACTTCGTTGCCTGGGGACGCACGCCGAACACACCCAACTCGCCGACACAGTCCTACCGTTCGCAGCCAAGGCTTGGACTGACCTGCAAAACCCGGACCAAGGCGCGGTCCGCTTCGAACACGACCACTACCTGAAGATGTGGGCCCTGACCCAACCCAAGATCGAAGCGGACTTCCTCTTCCTCGACGAAGCCCAGGACACCAACCCCGTACTGGAACAGGTCTTCAACACCCAGCGCGCCCACGCCCAACTCGTCATGGTCGGCGACTCTGCCCAGGCCATCTACGGCTGGCGCGGCGCCCGCGACGTGATGACCGACTTCGACGCCACCGCCCTCATGCTGTCGCGTTCCTTCCGCTTCGGCCCCCTCCTCGCCACCGAGGCCAACCGCTGGCTCGAATTCGCCGACGCGCCCATCCGCCTGACCGGCAGCGAGATCATCCCCACTGAAGTCGGCGACATCGCCCACCCAGATGCGGTGCTGTGCCGCACCAACATCGGCGCCATGGCTGAAGTCATGCGACTACTGTCCGAAGGCCACCGCGTAGCACTCACCCGTGGTGGGCACACGCTCGCCGCACTGGCGCTGGCGGCTCGCGATCTCAAGGAAGGACGTCGCACCAACCACCCCGAACTCGTCCTTTTCTCTTCCTGGGGCGATGTCCAGGACTACGCGGTCTACGACCCTGCCGGCGGCGACCTCCAGCCCTTCGTCGACCTCGTCGACACGCACGGTCCCGATGCGATCCTCGCCGCGGTCGATGAACTCACGGACGAGGAGCACGCCGACGTGACCGTATCCACGGCTCACAAAGCGAAAGGGCGCGAATGGTCCACCGTGAAGATCGGCGACGACTTCCCACCGCCCAAGGACACTGACCAACTCGATGCTCAGGGACAGCCGGTGCCGGAACCGATCACCGACACCGACGCCCGCCTCGCCTACGTCGCCGTCACACGCGCACGCCACCGACTCGATCTCGGTGGTCTCTCCTGGATCAACGCCCATCCAGTGGGGTAAGTACGCTCTTCATAATCGGCGAGCCTTCTTCAGTAAGGATTGATCACTTCTGACCCGGAACCCTCCCAACGAGCGGTAGAACTGCGCCACTGACGTTCAGCAACTCCCGAAGCCGTTCGATCTCGTCATGCTGGGCGGCCAGTCGTGACAGAGCCAGCTCACGGAAGCTGTCGTGCTCGGTTTCCTTCGCCTCGCTGACGGCCAATCGCTCTTTCAATTTCGCGATCGACTCCTTCAAGCGGGCGATCTGCGCGTCCCTCGGGTCGGGGATCGCCCCGCTTTCACGTAAGGCAGCCAACCTGCGCTCAAACTCATTGCGCAGATGCTCGTACGGGCGACCGCTGTAGAACGCGGCCCGCGCCACTTGAGCTTCGGCCGCCAGAGTCTGTACGTCGCACCTGCCACCGGCTGGAATCTCGCCTCGCAGCAAGCGATCCATGGCGGCGCGGATCCGGTCCTCGTTCTGCCGCCTCTGCTCGGCTGTGATCCTCACGTATCCGCTCCTGCGGCGTCGATCTCTGCCAAGACACGCTGAGTCCGCTCCAGTTCGGCCTGCTGGCGCGGGCCCTCCAGCTTGCGCGTAACACCGAGTTGCCCGAGGAAAACCTTCTGCTTACGTTCGTGTTCGGCCCATACAGGCCGATGTCGTTGGTGATGGGTTGCCTGCGGGCATCGGGCCGAGTCGCACATCCCGATCAGGGGCTGATCCGTGTCCGTGGAGCCGGCCAGGATCAGACAGAGCGCCCGAGAAGGATCGGCGAACCAACAGTAGTTCGCCAGCCCAACGTGGAGGATGCTCGCGCGTTTGCGCATCAGCCCCAAGATCTCGGTATCGTTCATGAGCACATTCGTCTCGTCCGCCGCGTGCTCCTTCACAAGCTCGTCGATGTGCTCGAAGAACGTCACGAGTTCAGTCGCTCCCCGGCCGGCGGGCATGATTCCGTCCTGGAAGTTCTCGAACTCCTCCACGAGGATCTCCACGTTGCGGGTCTCCTCCAGGCTCTGGACCTCGGCGAGGAACTTTCCCTGGGCGCCACCCGGGCGGCGTGTGTAGCCCTCGGTCGTGGTCGCATGCAGATGTTTCAGTGCAAACTTCGTCGCCATCAGCCCGTGCGGCCGGTATGCCATCTCCACAGCGAGCGTCCGCCGCAGCATCCTCAACGTGACCGCGCCGTCCGGGATCGGATCAAGTCCGAGACGACGTCCAGCGTGCCCGTTGACCCAGGCGCGAAACTGATTGGACCATGAGTCAAAGGCGAATCGTCCGAAGATTCGGCCGGCCCGCTCACGGGTGGGAGTCACAGCTGCTGCAGTCCTCATAGCGTCCCACACCTCCTTCACCACGACCCACTCGTCACGAACTCCGCCCAACTTCTGCCCCTTGATCAGTTTCCCCTGGACGCGATAGCGAAAAAGTCCCGGAGCACGCTCTTCAGGCGGCAAACAGCAATCACGCTCGAATTCCATCAACTCACACGACCGCATGCCAGCCACAGCAGCCACTACGATCACCGCTGCTGCCCAAACCAGCATGGGCATCTGGAGAGCGACGTCCCGGGGCGATACCGGATCTGTCCAAGGAACCTCGCCCTCCCCATCTGCCCGTCTGATGAGCTCCGCGTCCCGCCCGTAGGGGTACTCGATACCTACTTGGTCTACGGCTTCCTCGAAGAGCGGCCGCAACTCATCGAGCCAGGGGCGACGGAACTGCCGGAAACCCGCCTCCCTCGCCAGATGCGACAACGACAGCAACAGCAACGGGTCCTCTGCTGACCAGCCATCATTGAGCCGTTCAACGACCTTTGCGACGTAGATCTGAGGGAGCGGAATCCCGGACCGGACGTACCGCTGGAGAAGCTGTTGGAACTCCCGGATCGGCGGCTTTCTTGGGTACCGATTCCCTGAGGCCGGTGCCTCATCGGGTACCTGCTTGCGCAGCTCGACGATCCGCGGCGCGATGTGCTCCGTCACGTACAGGGCGGCGGCCAGCAACGGGCGTAGCAGTTCGTCTTCCACCTCGGGAGTACGGTACGCCGTCCACGTATCCGAGGTTCCGTCAACAGTGCCCGGATGCCTGCCCTTCCAGGGAAGATAGCCTTCCGCGTAGGCGTCATCCGGGAAGAGGCCGCCATAAAAAGCCAGCTCGATGACTGGTCTGGTTGTAGCGCGTACCTCGCCGTCTCCAGATGTGCGCACCACAGCGCCAGTGTTACGGTCTCGAACTTTGCGGGCCTCAATCAGATAGCCATCGCATTCTCGGTCGCCGACCTGAGCAAGGGAGAGCACACCGTTGCGGCTGAGCCAATTCAGCCAGCCCGCCAGGCGCCCGAACTTGGCAGAGCAGGTGCGGATGCTCCGTGCTGTGCGGTACGCAAGCGGCAGATGGGCAACTGCCGGATGGGTGGGCGCCATCAATGCGAAGCTGTACTCCTTCGCTACCAAACGCCATACCGGGTTCTCCACGTTATGGAAGTTAAAGCGTAATTCGGACGCTCCCCATTGGGCTGGCAATCCCACGACATCAGCGAAATCCCACATGTCGTCGTCAAAGCAAGGCCCAGGTACACCAGCAGGCATGGGCAGATCGGCCTCCGCGCACACCCAAAGACCTGCGAAAATCGATTGCCGTACAGCGACGGTCTCGATTTCATGCTTCATGCTGTTGTCTCCTCAGGACGCAGAGGCAGCGCACTCTGCTCCGTCTCCAGGCACCGACGGGCGCAGTCAATGACACCGACTTCAAACCTGCGAATCACCTCGTCGACCCTGGCGGAGTAGTAGCCGAAATGCCGCATGAACTCACCTGACGGCATCTGCCGCCATTGCTCTGTAAAGAATCCCTTCAGCCGCAGAAGGTTTACCGCATGGCGGGGCGCAAATACGGCCAGCGGGCAGGCCAGGCACACCCACGGGCGTGCCGGGCACGGCTTACCCTTCGGCCCGAACACGCCAGCAAAGATGTCCACGCAGGAGGCAGCGAACACGTCACGCTCCACGCCTACCAGTTCAGCGATCACGGTCTCATCCAGTTGCAGATCTGCTACAACTTGCGGCAGCTGCTGTGCGGCTTCCGCTGCGTCTTGCGCAGTCACCACCCTCAGCGGAATGCGTGCCCGCTTCAGCATGTCGCCTTGGCCGTCCTCGATGACGGAGTCCAGCAAGTCGCGCTGTTTGGGAGTCGGCTTGCCCACGTACCGCTCCGCCTCCGTCTGAGGCGAATGGTTGGGGTCGATGGTTGCTCTGTCGCTGCCGTGCCAGTGGCTACGGTCCCGTAGCGCTTCGAACGTCGTGCGCACTCGTGGCGCTGACACTCGTACCGGTAGTCGCAGGCTCTGGAGCCGGAGATACTCCGCGTTGCGGATGGGTCTCGAAATGATCAGGCCCGGTGCACCTCGTCTACATCGGATCCACAAAGCTCCGCGCGTCTCGGGGCTAGCGAAGTTCCGCAGGAACTCAGAATGCTTCAGCCACTGCTGGAGGATGGTTACGGCCGGCTTGGGCAGGTTGTTGCTCTCGCGCGAGGTGCGCCCCTTGAAGTAATTGAGCAGGACGGTTTTATCTCCCGCCCAATCGATGTCCCCAAGCCCCAAATCCTCGATGCCGTCTGGAACGATTCCACTACGCGCAGCGAACAAGGTCCGGTAGGCGAAAGTTGTCTCCACAGATGGGAACAACCGCACACTTGTTGGTCCGACCTGCAGGGCCGATTGCCTCACCGAGTTTCTGATCCCGAAATGTTTACAGATCTCCCCGGTGGTAGCTGGACCATTTCGGGCGAGGAGCCGCAGCACTCCTGCCGGCGTTGGCTCCAGCAGGACGGATCCGTCAGTCGCCTCCAACTCCTGCAGGGCAGCCTGATGGTCGGCATAGGCGGCATCGACGATCTCCTGGCATCTTGCCTGCAGGGCGGCCCACTCCTCCTCCGTATACGGTGCGAGCGGCTCCGACCGGCTCACACGATTGAACTTTCTTCCCTCCGCGAACCGTTGCGCCTCGCTCCGCAGCCCAGCCCCGCTTTCTTCCAACCCGAGAAGCATGGCCCTGGTATGCCGCTCGGCTCGATTGGAATGCGAGAGCCAGAACTCGGAAAGCATCGCAACGGTCAAATCCCGCGCGCCGCCTGGAGTCCGTCCACCAAACGCATCGACCATGAGCCTGATCGACAGAACATAGTCCCTCACCAACCCTGCGGAATCGACCCGGCCATGCGGATGGACGAGGGAAACGAGCCCGTTCAAAAGGTCTTCGGCAAGAGCACCCTGGTAGCTCTCCGCGAGTGTGATAGTCAGCGATCTGATGCGGCCCTTGCTGAAGGTACAGGTCACGCCCAGCGGGGCTTTCACCAAACGTGCGGGCATCAGTCGCCCTCCTCTTTGAACTCGGCTTCTACTTCAATTTCTGCCTTGGTTAGTTGATGCGAACTTGCACGGGCTTCATATGAGGAGGCATATGCCTGCTTATAAATGCGCGACACATCAAGGCGCTTGACGTACATTTCCGTGGTCAGGACGCTGCTGTGGCCAAGAAGATCGCGCAGAATCAGCAACGGCTCATTGGCAGTCAGGAAGTGCAGCCACACCGCATCTGCGTCGCCCGAACCTAGTTGGGCGGCACTCGCGTAGTAGCCACGCGCGAGCTTTTCCAGGGTCCGCATGGCAAACGTGTGCCTGCACCGGTGCGGATACACGTGGGGAAACCGCGGGTCCCATCGTTTGGCGATTCGCTGGGAGGTTCGTTCGAAGACGGTGGACCAAGCGGTGAACGGGGCTCCGCGGCTTTTGAGCCAGAGCAGGCACGAACCACCTTCGGGGGCAACGAGTCTCATACGTTCAGCCGGCGTCAGCGCACCCCACAGGACGCGAGTGCCGTTCACCCGGCCACCGCGCACATCCGGCTCGGTCACGTGCAAAGGCTCTCCCCACGACCGCGGGGGCGTCCACGTAGATCCGACTCCGGTCATCTGCCGGTCCAGGCGGACATGTCCGTGCACCCGCTCAAGGTCCTCGAAAGTGATCCAAGTCCGCCTGAACTTCCGCCCCTTCGCGAGTGGTGCCGGCACGGGGAACTCGATCGGCACCTCGGTCGGGCGCCTTGGCAACGCGGGAAGTTCGTAGACCAGCAGCATGCTGAATTCCCTACGACGCATCCCCGTCCCCAAGGCCAACGCCCCACCCGCGCCATTCCTCGACAACTCCCGGCCGTGGAAGTTCATATCCGCAGCGCCATCGGGACCAAGTCCCCCCAGCCCCTTGAGGAAAAGATCCTCGAACTCCGGTTCCAGGTAGCGGACCGTCACATGAGGCTTCCCGACCCGCCTCGTGGCCAGGTTCGTCATCACCGTGGTTTTGGTACCACCAAACGCAGCGGTTGCCTGCTTGTAGGTGAACGGAACGGCACTGACTCCGGCTTCGGCGACCGCCCACTGGTAGAAACCGGACAGGATACTTACCTGCTGGTTCCAATAAGTCGCCTGCCAACGCTCGCCGATCGGGCCGGACTCATGAAAAGCGGCGTAAGTACTCAACGCGTCTTTCAATCGGACACGCGTGTCGAACAATTCGATTCCATGGACATGCAGGTGCTCCATCCAAGCCTTCACAGCTCGCCCGTATGCCCACCAACTTCCAGCCGAGGCAACCTTGTTATTCGGCAAGTCCCTAAGCCATCGGTTCACCACCGTGGCCGGACGCCGCGAGACACCGTCGGCGAACAGTAGATCGTCGTCAACCAAGATCGGCATCCCGTCAGGGATCGCCGGAAGCCGTGGAACGTCCCACTGTTCCCACCCGGCCGCGTTGAACCTCTCAAGCAGCATGCGCCCCAGCGTACTTATGACACACGAGGAAATGCATAGAACAAGAGATTCGATGCCTCACTCGAGTGCCTGTTCAGGTACTTATAGCGACACACAAAGTAAGCGGCGAAAACGCCCAGCACATCGAGCTTGAGCAGCCCGAGGTCCTCGACGTCGTCCTTGTCGAACTGGGACATGGGGAACCCCTCGCCGCTGGTCGGCATCACCGGCGTACGGCGGAGCAGGGACGCGTCGGAGAGGAGCACCCCGCACGGGTGCATGGCGACTCCGCGCGGGAGGGCGTCGAGCGCCTCGACCAGCTCCCACAGCCGGCCGTACTTCGCTCCTTCCCGCTGAAACTCCCCCGCCAACTGCCGCAGCTCGGGCAGCTCTTCGAGCGCCGCCCGCGCGTCCCGCGCCCTGATGTGCGGAAAGGACTTGGCGATCCGGTCGATGTCGGCGGGGTCCAGGGAGAGGGCCGCGCCCACGTCCCGGACGGCGTGGCGGACGCGGTACGTCTCCGGCATCGCGACGGTCGCGACCCGCTCGGTGCCGAACCGGTCGATGATCGCGCGATAGACCTCCAGCCGCCGCGCGGACTCCACGTCGATGTCGATGTCGGGCAGCGCGACCCGCCGTTTGGACAGGAACCGCTCCATCAGCAGACCGTGTTCGACGGGGTCGGCGTGTGCGATGTCCAGGAGGTGGTTCACCAGGGAGCCGGCGCCGGAGCCGCGCGCCGCGACCCGGATGCCCATCTTCCTCACGTCGTCGACGACTTGGGCGACCGTCAGGAAGTAGGAGGCGAAGCCGTGATAGGCGATGACGTCCAGCTCCTGGTGCATCCGCTCCCAGTACGCGCGCCGGGTGTCGTAGCCGTGCCGCACCATCCCGGCCGCCGCCCGTGAGGCCAGCACCCTCTGGGCGGTACGGCGGTCCGCGCCGACGAGACGCGGCTCGGGGAAGTGGACGGTGCCGAGGCCCAGGTCGTCCTCCGGGTCGACCAGGCACTCGGCGGCCGTGGCCCGGGTCTGCTCCAGCAGGCGGTGCGCGGTGTCGCGGCGGTACCCGGCGGCCTCGACGACCCGCTCGGCGACGGCCAGCATGGCGTCCGCGCCCTTGAGCCAGGCCTCCCCGGAGTCCAGCTCACCCCGGGGGTCGACGGGGACGAGCCGCCGGGCCGCGTCCAGCACATCGGCGACCGGGCCCATGCCGGGGTCGGCGTACCGGACGGCGTTGCTGAGCACGGGCCGTACGCGCTGCTCGGCCGCGAAGCCGACGGTGCGAGCGGCCAGCCGCAGCGAACCGGGGCCGGTGCCCTCGCGGCCGTGCCACATCGCCTCGAGGCGCAGGGCGTCGCCGTACCTCTCCCGCCAGGGCACGAGGAGCTTCGCGGCGCGGTCGGGGCGCCCGGCGGCCAGTGCGCGCCCCACGTCGGAGGCCGGGCCGAGGAGCACGGTCAGGCCCTCGGCGGCACACTCCGCCCAGGGCAGCAATGGCGGAACCTCGCTTCTGCCCCCGCCCGGTCCGCCGCCCGCATGCGCCGCCGAAACGATTCTGCAGAGCTCGGCCCAGCCGGTCGCGCCCTCGCGCGCGAGGAACGTCACCCGAGGAGTCGACTCGTCGATGAAGGCACCCCCGCGCACGGGAGCACGTCGCCGCGCCTGTCGTACGGCGGCGGCGGGCACCTCCACCGCCAGGTCCACCCCGAACAGCGGGCGGATCCCGGCCCCGGCGCAGGCCTTGGCGAACCGGACGGCACCCGCGAGGGTGTCCCGGTCGGTGAGCGCGAGGGCGTCCATCCCCCGCTCGGAGGCGCGCTCGGCCAGCCGCTCCGGGTGCGAGGCGCCGTAGCGCAGGGAGAACCCGGAGACGGTGTGCAGATGCGTGAACCCCGGCACACGCACCTCCCGCACTCGATCAACCACTCGACCCGATCGATCACCGGGCCGGTCAAACACTCGACTCGAACATCAGTTCACAGCCTTCCCGCCTCCACCATAGACCACTTTTCGAACTTCTGTGCGATGACCATTCGGCCCCATCCCACCTGCGCAAACGCCACCCGCACCGGACCGTGGGGACATGACACAGACGGCCGATCCCGCCCGCAGATCCTTCGTCGACGAACTCAAGGACGGGGTCACCCCGCGGGCCACTCTGCTCGTCATCGGGGTGCTCGCCCTGCAGCTTCTGTTCATCGCCTCGTACGTGGGGGCACTGCACAGTCCGAAGCTCAGGGACGTGCCGTTCGGCGTGGTGGCGCCGGGGGCCGCGGCGGCCGAACAGGCGGTGACCCGGCTGGAGCGGCTGCCGGGCGAGCCGCTGGACCCGCGCACGGTGGCCGACCGGGCGGCGGCGCGCGAGCGGATCGTGGACCGGGAGATCGACGGCGCCCTGCTGATCGACCCGGCCGGCACCACCGACACCCTGCTGGTCGCCTCCGGCGGCGGCCGGACCCTCGCGGGCGCGCTGGCCACGCTCGTCACCGGGCTGGAGAGGTCCGAGGGCCGCGCGCTACGAACGGTGGACGTGGCCCCGGCCGGCACCGGCGACGCCAACGGGCTCACGTCCTTCTATCTGGTCGTGGGCTGGTGCGTGGGCGGCTATCTGTGCGCGTCGGCGCTGGCGATGAGCGCCGGGGCGCGGCCCACCAACATCCGGCGCGGGGTGATCCGGCTGGCCGCCCTGGCGCTGTTCGCGATCCTCGGCGGACTCGGCGGCGCGGTCATCGCCGGGCCGGTCCTGGGGGCCCTGCCGGGGAGCGTGGCGGCCCTGTGGGGGCTGGGGGCGCTGGTCGTCTTCGCGGTGGGCGCGGCCACGCTGGCGCTGCAGTGCGTCTTCGGCATCGCCGGCATCGGGGTGGCCGTCCTGCTGGTGGTGATCGCGGGCAACCCGAGCGCGGGCGGCGCGCTGCCACCGCCACTGCTGCCACCGTTCTGGGCGGCGATCGGCCCGGCGCTGCCACCGGGCGCGGGCGTGTGGGCGGCCCGCTCGATCGCTTACTTCGAGGGCAACGACATCACCGGCCCGCTGCTGGTGCTCTCCGCCTGGGCAATGGCGGGGGCCGCCATCACGGTGGTGATGGCGGCCCTGAAGAAGAAGCCGGAGCGCCGACCTTCGGAGCGTGCGCCTCGGCCTTCCGAAGCACCCTCCGAGGCGCCGTCCGAAGCGTGAGCCTCGCTCTTCCGGCTCCTCAGCCTTCCGGCTCTTCGACGTTCCGGCTCCTCGGCCTTCCGGCGTTTCGAACCTCAGCCGATCTGCGTACCGGTCGCCGACAGCGCCTCGGTGACGGGCTGGAAGAAGGTCTCGCCGCCCGAGGTGCAGTCGCCGCTGCCGCCCGAGGTGAGGCCGATGGCCTTGTCGCCCGAGAAGAGCGAGCCGCCGCTGTCGCCGGGCTCGGCGCAGACGTCGGTCTGGACGAGGCCGTTGACGATGTCGCCGCTGCCGTAGTTCACGGTGGCGTCGAGGCCGGTGACCGTGCCGCTGTGGACCTGGGTGGTCGAGCCGCTGCGGGTGACCTTCATGCCGACGGTCGCCTCGGCGGCCCCGGAGATGGCCTGGGTGGAGCCGTTGTAGAGGTTGACCTCGCTGGGGTGGTCGACGTCCGCGGTGTACTTGACCAGGCCGTAGTCGTCGCCCGGGAAGCTGGAGTCCTCGTTCTCGCCGATGACCTGGCCGCCGGCGGACCACGTGGAGATGCCCTCGGTGCAGTGACCGGCCGTCAGGAAGAACGGCTCGCCGCCCTTGACCACGTTGAAGCCGAGGGAGCAGCGGCCACTGCCGCCGGTGATGGCGTCGCCGCCCGCGACGAAGGGCTTGTACTCGCCCTTGGTGCGCTTGAGTTCGGCCTTGGCCCCGAGGCCGTCCACGACCTTCGTGAGTCTCGCCAGCTCGGCCTTGGAGACGGTGCGGTCCGCGGTGACGACGACCTTGTTGGTGGTCGGGTCGGTGGCCCAGGCGGTGCCGGGGATGGTGGCGTCCGCCTTGAGGGTCGTCCGGGCGCTCTTCAGCTCGGCGAGGGAGTTCTCGACGATGCGGGCCTTGGCCCCGGCCGCCTCGACGGTCTCGGCGGCGGCCTCGTCGAGCACGTTCACGACGAGGAGCTTGCTCTTCGCGTCGTAATACGTTCCCGCGGCGTCGGCGCCGAGGTCCGTGTCGAGGGTCAGGGCGAGCTTTCCGGCCGCCGTGATGGAGAGCGCTTTCGGCGTGGGGGCCGGCGCGGTCTCGCTCGCGTTCGCAGTCTGGAAGGTCACTCCCGCGGCGACCAGTGCGGCGATGCCCGCACCCGTCACGACGGCACGGCGCCTGGGTATGCGTCGGTGCTTCAACTTACGTCCTCCTGTGGGGGGTTGGCCGACAGAGGCGTGAGGGCCCCGTTCGACCGGAAGGCGTACGGGCAAGGAGGCGACAGACGATAAAAAACGCCGCGTCCATGCCAACTGTGCGGCGCCAACTATTCCTAGGCGCGCAGGGGGCACACAAGGTCGACTTCAGGCCGAGCACACGACGAGGGCGCACGCCCCCTATGTCATTACCGTCCGGTAACGCCCCACCGCTCGGCCACGGGAATTCACACTGCAAACACAGGAAGCAACGACCTCCTACGCAACGGGTGAGGTCTAGTCCTGTCTGAAAATCGCCCCACGGAGGTCCGGATTCAAACGGGTCTCGTGGGGCGGCAGTTGCTTCCGCATCGACTTCTGGGGCATGCCAGGCGGCCATGGCGGGCGGCCACGGCGGAACATCGTCGCAAAAAGGCAGGGGCGCAGCCCCGGCTTTTCAGGGGCGCGGGGAACTGCGCGAGAAGCCCCACCGGCCCGCAGACGACTCACCGACTACGGCGCGCCGTGCGGCGGCGGCACGGCATGGGGCGGCGGCGGCACAGCATGGGGCGGCGGCGCACTGTGCGGCGGCGGTTGGGATACCCCCGGAGCCGGCGGAGCCCCTTGCTGGGCCCGCTCCAGGAACCGCAGCAGCTCCACCGGGAACGGCAGGACGAGCGTGGAGTTCTTCTCGGCCGCCACCGCCACCACGGTCTGCAGCAGCCGCAGTTGGAGCGCGGCGGGCTGCTCGGACATCTGCTTGGCGGCTTCCGCGAGCTTCTTGGAGGCCTGCAGCTCGGCGTCGGCGTTGATGACCCGGGCCCGGCGCTCCCGGTCGGCCTCGGCCTGCCGGGCCATGGACCGCTTCATGGTCTCGGGCAGCGACACGTCCTTGATCTCGACCCGGTCGATGGTGACGCCCCACTCCACCGCCGGACTGTCGATCATCAGCTCCAGCCCCTGGTTGAGCTTCTCCCGGTCGGCGAGCAGATCGTCCAGCTCGCTCTTGCCGATGATGGACCTGAGCGAGGTCTGGGCCATCTGGGAGACGGCGAACCGGTAGTCCTCCACCCGCACGATCGCGTCCGCCGCCGAGGTCACCTTGAAGTAGACGACGGCGTCCACCCTCACCGTGACGTTGTCCCGCGTGATGCCCTCCTGCGCGGGCACCGGCATCGTCACGATCTGCATGTTGACCTTCTGGAGCCGGTCGACGAACGGCACGACCATCGTGAAGCCGGGCCCACGCACCGCCGGCCTCAGCCGGCCGAGCCGGAAGACCACCCCCCGCTCGTACTGCTTCACGACCCGTGCCGCCGACACCACGTACACCGCGCCGACGGACGCGAGGGCCACCCCCGCCGTCACCAGCTCCTCGACCATCACGGCCCCCAGGGTCCGAAGTGGGCGTATGAGAGGGAGTACTCCGTGGGCGTCCGTGGGCGTATGAGAGGGAGTACTCACGGGCGGCGCACGCGCCTCGGCGCGCACCCGCACGCATCTCGAAGGTAACCCCGCCGCCCGAACGAGGGCGAGCCCCCGCACATCATGCGTGCGGGGGCTCTCCTGCTGCTGGCCGCAGCTGGGTGGGGCCGGTGCCGGGGGGAAGTGCGCCGGTTCCCGTTCGGCCTAGTAGACGCTGACGCCGTACGCGCTCAAGGCCTCGGTGACCGGCTGGAAGAAGGTCGTGCCACCGGAGGTGCAGTTGCCACTGCCGCCGGAGGTGAGACCGTACGCCACGCCGTTGCTGCCGTAGAGCGGGCCGCCGGAGTCGCCGGGCTCGGCGCAGACCGTGGTCTGGATCATGCCGTAGACGACGTCGCCGCCACCGTAGTTCACGGTCGCGTTGAGAGCGGTCACGCGTCCGGTACGGGTACCGGTGGTGGAGCCGGTGCGGATGACATTGGTGCCGACACTCGGGGTGGCCGCGCTGGTGATGTCCACGCTGCCCGCGGTGCCGTCCTTGGCGATGGTCGTGTTGCTGTAGCGCACGAGGCCGTAGTCGTTGGTCGGGAAGCTCGACCCGGCGGTCGGGCCGAGGACCGTGGTGCGGCCGGAGTTGGAGTACCAGGTGCCCGCGCCGTCGGTGCAGTGACCGGCCGTCACGAAGTAGTAGGTGCTCCCGCTGCGGACGTTGAAGCCGAGGGAGCAGCGCCAGCTACTCGCATAGATGGCGTCCCCGCCCTTGATCAACTTGTTGAACTTGCCCGGGGTCCGCTTGATCGTCAGGGCGCCGGCGTTCTCGCCCGCCGCCTCCTTGATCTGAGCGAGCTCGCCCTGGGAGACGGTGCTGTCGATCGTGACGACGACCTTGTCCGTCGCCGGGTCGATGGCCCAGGCGGTGCCCGGGATATCGGCCTTGAGTACCGATGAGCTGGCACTCTTGAGCTCGGATGCGCTGAACGTCTGGGTGCCTGCCGCGTTGGCGGTGGGGACCGTGACGGCGGCCGCGGCCGCGAGTCCGGCGGTCACGGCGATCAGCCGGGTCCGTCTCGCTATACCGCTGCGGGGGGTGGTGCGCTTGATCCTCACTAGTCGTTCCCTCCAAAGGGAAGTCGGGGGCCCGCGTGGGGTCGGGGCCCGTGAGGCGCAGATCAGGGGCATCGGTCCGGATTCCGGACACGCCGTGCCCCTGACAAGGCGCTGGGGGGAAGTATTCGGCCGTACCGCCGACCCACGCAAGGGTGCCTTTCGGCCTCTCGGAATCCAACCGGCGTTCCTTCCACGACAGTTGATTCCACCAGGCCATATGTGGGGGTTGTGTGTGAATCCTGATCGGCTCCCGGAGGAATCGGCTGACGGGTCGTCGGAGCAGGCCGCAGGGCCCGGAAGCTTCGATCACCACTATCGTCGGACGCGACCGCGGACACCGCCCGAGGCGGCCGGTCGGAGTATCCGGGTCCACCGCCCGGGGGTGTCCGGAAGTCATGTGTTGGGCCGTTCGGCCGGTCGGTCCCGCCGCACGGGCCCGAGCCCGACCCGGTTCGGTCCGCCGCACGGGCTCGGGCAGTCCGAGGTGCGAGCGCAGCGTCGTGCCCGGTACTCCGTACGGAAGACACCCCCTCTCCTGGGGCAGCGGCACGACCGGTCCACGAAGTCGTCGAGCCCGCCGGGCGTCGGATGCGGGACGAGGATGACCGCCACCGGCCGACGGCCGCCCCGGCGGCCGGCCGTCGGGGCGGCACCGGCCCGCACGAACTCCTCCCCCCACGGCGGCGAGCGCCTCCGGCCCTCCGGCTTCACTCCCTTTCGCTCCCTGGACGGAGGTGTGGTGGACACCGGGAAAGTACGCCGCTGATGCACCTGGACCCGCTTCGGTGCCCGTACGGTCACGACGCTCCCCCTGTCGCTCCCCCTGCCACGGCGTACCGGTGGGCCGGCCGGGCGAGGCCGAGGTGTTCCCGGAGCGTGCTGCCCGGGTAGAAGGTGCGGAACAGTCCGCGGTGCTGGAGCAAGGCCACCGTCCCGTTGACGAGTCGCTCCAGGTCACGGTGCGGTTCGATGGGGACGAGGTGGAAACCGTCCGCGGCCCCGGCCCGGTGCCAGGCGATGATCAGCTCGGCGAGGTCGACGGGCCCGCCCCGGTACAGCGGACCGTGCGCGGACTGGCGCGGACCTCCCCCACCGTGCCCCGGCTCGGCCGCGTACTCACCACCGCCGAGATCCACTCGGAGGCTCACCAGAACCCGCAGCTCATCGGGGTCCCGCCCGAACCCGGCTGCCGCGTCCCGCAGTTCCTTCCGTACGGTGTCGGCGTGGGCCGGGTCGGCGACCCGCAGGAGTGCGACATCCGCGTACCGGGCGGCGGTCCCGCGACTGTCCTCCTCGGTCGCGTCGACGACCCGCACCGGATGGCCCTGCGGCGGCCGGGGCACGATCGAGGGCCCCCGGACGGAGAGCCCGATGCCCTCGACCCCCTCGAAGTCGACGTGACGCACCTTCTCCCGGTCGACGAAGCGCCCGGTCCCGACTTCCCGGATCCCGGCGTCGCCCTCCCGGCTGTCCCCCAACCGGGCGGCCAGATCGGCCACTTCGCCGGCCTCCCCCCACAGCACGTCGCCGGACCCGGCTCGCCGCCGCCCGAACGGCCGGGCCCCGTCCTCCGTGCCCGACACCTCGATCCACCACCCGGCCCGTCCCAGGCTGACCCGGTCGAGCGTCGCCACGGCCGCCCGCACGCGGAACGGCTCGGTGTGCGTCGTCGCCACGACCGGCACCAGCCCGATCCGCGCGGTCTCCGGCGCCACCCGCGCAGACACCGCCAACGCCTCCGGCCCCGGACCCGGCCGCCCGGACGCATCCCCCACCGTCACGAAATCCAGCGCGCCACGCTCCGCGAGCCGAGCGAGTTCGACAAACGCCCCCACGCCGCACACCGCCTGCTGATCAATGGCCGCGGCCAGGTGCAATCGCCCTCGCCCGTACGCCGATCCCATACCGACCAACCTCTCCACCACTCCGACCACACGCCCCGGGGACGCCCGCCCCGACACTTACGCAAACCCACTCAATTCCCCGACCCCGGCACTTCGTTCGCGGACGGGCCCAAGAGGCTCTTCGCTCCGTTCGCGGACGGGCCGAAGAGGGTCTTCGCTCCGTTCGCGGACGGGCCGAAGAGGGTCTTCGACGCGAAGACCAGCCCCCTCACCTCACCTCACCGCCACCATCGGCTCGACCTGGACGAGACCCTCTCTCCGCCCCCCGCCTCGCCCTTCTCCTCCGCCGCGACGGCGATCCGCCACGACTGCGATCCGCCACGGCGTCGCCGCCCGGCGGTCGCGAACGGCCGCAACCCCCTGTCGGCCCACCCCTCATCCCGCACCCCTCACGCGGCCGCGCGGCACCCCAGGTCGCACAGAAACGCGAGGACGGCCCGAGCCGTCGCGTCGTTCTGCCGGAAGGCGGGGCCACCCGTTCGCGGCCGGGTGAAGGCGCCCGGCGTACGGCTGTTCGTGTAGGGCCCGAGGGCGAAGCGTCGAGGGTGGGGGCGCCCGGACCGGTCCAGCACACGCCCGTCCGCGGCGTCGACGGCGACCAGCCCCTCCGCCGTCTCGACGACGCCCCCGTCCTCGTACAGCTCGCGCAGCATCCCGTCGCGGACCCGCGCGAGCGTCGGCTCCGGCAACCGCGCCTCGACCAGCGCCCTCGCCTCGACCGACTCCCCGGGCACGGTCGCACTGGACGCCCGGAACACCCCGCCCTCGGCGGTCACGCCCATGTCCGCCCCGACGAAGTGCAGGACGCCGGCCCGTGACAGGGCGAGCATCTGCCGCAGCCGGGGCCCGGGCGGCCCGGAGGCTAGGTAGCTGAAGAACCCGTGCCACCAGGACCCGACGTCACCGAGCCGGATCAACTGCCCGTAGACGGACAACAGCCCGAAGAAGATCCCCAGGTCAGCACTGAACGACCGGTCGTGACGGCGCGACAGGTCGGCCGCGACATAGCCGCGCAGGCCGTCCTGGAACTCCTCGTACGACCCGTACCGCACCCCCTCCAGCGGACGGTCCAGCGCGGCCAGGTCCAGCCGGTCGGCCGCGTCCGGCACCGCCGACGCCACCAGCACCGCCCGCTCCCCCGCGTCCATCGCCGCGTACTTCTCCTCGAAGTCCGCCCAGGCCATGGCCGTCCGCTCGGGATGAGCCGTGAACAGCCGGTGGTAGTGCGCGAAGCCCAACTCCTTCTCCACCAAGGGCCACACATCACGCCGGAAGTCGAACCCGCCCACTCTGTGCAGCAGTTCGTCGACCTCGGCCGGGCCGAAGAACCTCGGCAGCGGCGGCCGTTCCCCCTCCAGCTCGTACCCGATCTTCGAGTGGTACGGCACCCCGCGCCGCGACCCGACGTACAGCACGGGCTCCCGCCCGGACGGGTGATACGTCACCTCCCCGTCCGTGTCCGCCGCGTCCCCCTCGTACCGCCCGCCGCGCCCCTCCGTCAGCAGCACCATGAGGTCGACGAAGGCGAGCCCGAAGCCCCGCACGAGCACCGGCTCTCCGAGGGCCAGCGAAGACAGGTCACTGTCCGCGGTGAAGTCGGGCGGCAGATGGACGAGTCCGTGGGCGCGGGCGTACTCCGCCAATTCCCGCTGTTCGTCCTTGAGTTCGGCGTCCAGATGACCGAGCGCGAGGACGACGAGGTCCGCGAGCAGCGGACGCGGGCGCCCCTCCAGCCACACCTGCTGACGCCCTTCACGCGGACCACTGACCCGCAGCGCCCGCAGCGGGTGGTGGTGGACGGTGACCCCCTCGGGCAGGTCGGCCACGGCACTCTCGTGCACCCAGCGCAGATACTCGCCCTGGGTCCGCCGGTCCGAGAAGACCCGCCCGTCGAGGCCCGCCCACTCGTGCAGGGTGGGCCCCTCCCGCACGGGCCCCTCCATCCGCACCGTCTCGTCCGTGAACATGGTGATGTCCTCGGCCTGCGAGTTCATCCACAGCAACGACGACTGGTCCGACCGCCAGATACGCCCGGCACCCGGCGCATGAGGATCGACGAGATGGATGTCGAAGCCCACGCCCCCATACAACTCACCGGCGTTGGCGGCGAGCCGCTCGATCAGTCCGGTACCACGCGGCCCGGCCCCGACGATCACCAGGGACGGCCGCACGGAAAGCGGGGACAGGGGGGAAAGGGAGGGGTGAGGAGAAGAGGCAGACGGCATGCGAAGGGCTCCGTGATGTCCGAGTCGAACACGGGTGCCTTCACACGGAGCGCGTCCGTGGGAGTGGACGCGGGCGACCGAGCCCCTCAGCAACGGTCTGCGCCGAGAGTACGGCGGACTTTCCCCTCGCTGTCAAGGTGGTCCGAACTGTGAGCGCTACGTCTCAGGCCGGTTGACGCACAATCGGATGCCTGTTCCACTTAACCCCATGCATCCGCAGCAGTGGCTGGTCACGCGCTCCCACATCGACTTCGGTCGAGTGTGGTCCTCGTCCTGTTGAGCTGACCCGACCCCACTGCGCGCCCCGATTCCGAGGGGCGCCGTTCGCGTTCTCTCCCGGCCTTCACACGCGCACCCCTCCCCTCGCGTTCCCCGCTTGCCCGATCACGCCCGGCTGCCGTCTCAGCAGTCACACCCGCAGCACTCGCACGCCTCACAGCAGTCACAGTCCCGGCAGCAGCCCTCGCGCTTCTTCCGGGACCAGGGGCCCTCGTACTCCTTCGCACAGCACAACTGGCAGGTGCAGCACAGCAGCGAGAACATCCCGCATCCCGCCCAGAACCCCCGCCGCTGCGGTGGCTGCGGCGACGGCACCCCACCGAAGCCTCCGCCACCACCGCCATGACCACCACCCGAAGGAGCCCCACCGCCTCCGGCGTACGGATTCCCACCGCCCGCGTACGGATCCCCGGCCGCGCCCGCGTACGGATTCCCCGGCACCGGCGCCCCACCCTGCTGATGCGCCGAACACGCCGGCACCGCCCCGAACGCCCGGTCCACCGACCTGCGCAGTTCGTGCACGAGCAACAGATGGGCCAGCTTGCCGTCCACGAAGTCGGCCTCACGCAGGGCGAGCCGGATGCCGTGCAGGGCGTCGTCGGCGAGCCGCCGGGCCTCGGCGAGGGAGGTGCCCGTGGCGGTCAGCGGGTTCCACGCGCCGGCGGCGGCGTCGGCGGCCCGGTCCTCGACCGCGTCCAGCAGATGAGCGAGCCGCCCGAAGAGGCGCCCGGCCTCGGCGAGCGGTTCGGCGTTGCCGGGGCGGCCGGCCAGGATCGCGGTGTGCGCGAAGGCCGCCGCGGTCGCCGTCTCCGTCGGTTCGGTGACCGTCAGGAGCGGGGTGCCCGGCCCGGCGAGCGCCTCGATGCCGAGCTGCCGGTCCACGGCGTCGACCAGCACCGCCGTGTCGAACCCGATGTCCGATCCCGTACGCGCCCCCGCGCGCCCCCAACTCGTCGCGATCCGGCGCGCGGCGCGCGCCACCGGCTTGCGCGCGAGCATTCCATCCCCGTCGGCCACATGGTCACGCACCTTGGCCGAGGCGAGCACCAGCGAGACGGAGGCGGCGAGCCGCGCGCCCTCGCCCTGCGCGACGGAGGCGGTGCGCATCCCGCGCAGCGGACAGGGGCCGGCGGTGCGCCGCCAGTCGGTGGTGCGCTCGGCCTGAGCCTCTGTCAGAACCGAGACCAGCAGACCGTCGTAATTAGTGACAACCCGGGCGAATTGCCCGTGGTCTCCGCGCAGCGCGAGACAGAGCCCGCACAGATGCGCCATCCATTGCGTCCGCAGCCCTTCACCCAGCCGATGGCTACAGGGCCTCACTATTCCGAACACGACACTCCCCCGTGGCTCCCCGTGTCTCCGCGCGCTCGCCGGAGTCGCCGCATCGTAGCCGCCGGAACGTTCACCCGGACGTACCAGGACTCACCCAAACGCCGTGAACAATATTATTTCACTCCCTGTCAGCAGGTGTGTACAGCGGAGCCCTTGGGGCACATGGACTCTCGACGAATTCGTTCTGCACCAGTACCGTCACGAAACCCCCGTGCGGCGCCTATCCACTTGGCGAGACATCCGCATCATGGACGACGATAGGGATGCGGAAAGCACGAAAGACCGCTGCGAGAGGAGGCGTCCATGGGATCGGTGCGCAAGGCGAGTGCCTGGCTTGGCCTCGTCGACGACAACGATGACGAGCGTTACTACGACGACGACTACGCCGATGAGCGGGAGTCCGGCTCCGGCGAGGCCTGGGTCACCGACCCTCGCGTCAAGGTCGCGTCCGAGTCCGCGCAGGACCAGGGCCGCCGCATCGGCACGGTCACGCCGGACAGCTTCCGTGACGCCCGGCACATCGGCGAGCTGTTCCGGGACGGCGTCCCGGTGATCATGAACCTCACGAACATGGAGGCCGCCGACGCCAAGCGCGTCGTCGACTTCGCGGCCGGCCTGATCTTCGGTCTGCGCGGTTCGATCGAGCGGGTGTCCAACCGTGTGTTCCTGCTGACCCCCTCCGACACGGAGATCGTCAGCGGCGAGGTCGCGAGCCGCCCGGTCGACGGCTTCTTCAACCAGAGCTGAGGCAAGGTCGCTCGCCGGCCCCGCCCTCCGGCGCGCGGTCGGACGACCCGTACGACGCGCTTCATCGGAAGGCGTCGAGACCGGTGAGCGCCTTGCCCAGCACGAGTTGGTGCATTTCGACGGTGCCCTCGTAGGTGAGCACGGACTCCAGATTCGTCGCGTGCCGCATCACCGGGTACTCCAGGGAAATCCCGTTCGCGCCGAGAATCGTGCGGGCGGTACGGCAGATCTCGATCGCCTCTCGTACGTTGTTCAGCTTGCCGAAGCTGATCTGCTCGGGACGGAGCCGTCCCGCGTCCATCCGCCGCCCCAGATGGTGGGCGAGCAGAATCCCCTTGTGCAACTCGACCGCCATGTCGGCGAGTTTGGCCTGGGTGAGCTGGAATCCCCCGATCGGCTTCCCGAACTGCTCCCGCGTCCTGGCATATTCGACGGCCGACTCGAAACACGCCCGAGCGGCACCCATCGAGCCCCACACGATTCCGTAGCGGGCGTGCGAAAGACAACTCAGTGGGCCTTTCAGCCCCTTGACCTCCGGCAGTACGGCATCGGCGGGCAACCGTACGTCGTCCAGGACGAGTTCACTGGTGACGGAGGCGCGCAGAGACCATTTGTGCTTGATCTCCGGCGCGGAGAACCCGGCGGTGTCCGTGGGTACGACGAACCCCCGAACGCCGTCCTCGGTCTGCGCCCACACCACGGCGACCCCGGCGACGGACCCGTTGGTGATCCACATCTTCCGCCCGTCGAGAACCCAGTCGCCGCCGTCCCGCTTGGCGTACGTACGCATCGACGCCGGGTCGGAGCCGTGGTCGGGCTCGGTCAGCCCGAAGCACCCGATCACCTCACCGGAGGCCATCCGCGGCAGCCACGCCTGCTTCTGCTCCTCGCTCCCGAACCGGTGAATGGCGTACATCGCGAGCGATCCCTGCACGGACACGAGCGACCGGATCCCCGAGTCCGCCGCCTCCAGCTCCAGACAGGCGAGCCCGTACTGCACGGCGCTCGCCCCCGCGCACCCGTACCCCTGGAGCGACATCCCCAGCGCCCCGATCGCGCCCAACTCCCGCGCCAACTCCCGGATCCCGGGCAACTCCCCCTGCTCGTACCACTCGGCGACCTGCGGCAACACCCGATCCGCCGCCCACCTCCGCACGGTGTCCCGCACGGCGAGATCCTCGGGTTCGAGCAGATCGTCGAGGCCGAGAAAATCGGCGGGGTCGAAGCTCATGGGTGCACCTCCGGCTCACAAAACTAGCGACGCTAAGCACACTACCCAGCCGTCCCTGGCTGCGGGCAGTCGTGCGGCCAGGGGCGTTGGGGATCCCTCCCGTTCGAGCGGAGCCGAGAGCGGGGGAGGGGGAGGGCGGGCGCAGCGGCACCCGGCAAGCGCAGGTCAGCGAGACCCCGCCCCGAGCTCAGCCCCGAGCCTCAGCCCCGACGAAGGGCGCCCCGGCGACTCAGCGCACCGACTCCGCCCGTACAGGCGTCGCCGTCTTGGCCTCCCGAGGCCCCGGCACCTCCGCAGGGCCCCCGCACTCCATCCCCCGTGGCAACCGCAGGGCCATCACCGCGCCGAGCACCAACAGCGCCGCGCTCACCAGCAGCGTCACATGCAGCCCGTGGACGAAGGAGTCGCGGGCGGCATGCCGCAGGGCCTCGCCCGCGGGCCCGCCCAGCCGGTCGGCGACCTCGTAGGCCTCGCCCAGCGAGTGCCCGGCGGCGTGGGAGGCCGAGCCGGGAACCCCGGGCACGGACGACAGCCCGGGAGCGTACGCCGCGTTCATCACGCTGCCGAGGAGCGCGATACCGATGCCGGCGCCCAGCTGGTAGGAGGTCTCACCGATCGCGGCCGCCCCGCCCGCGGACGACGCGGGCGCCTCGCTCAGCATGGACTCGTAAGCACCGAAGAGGGTGGTCTCCAGACCGAAGCCCAGCAGGACGAACCCGGCGAGCAGCAACCCCGCGTTGTCATGGCGCCCCATGGCCGTCAGCAGGACCACCGCGACGGCGGTGAGGCAGAAGCCGAGGGAGACCATGCGGCGCGGCCCGAAGCGGTGCAGCAGATGGGAGCCGACGAGCCCGGCCGCCATCGCGGCGATGGTCAGCGGCAGCAGCCGTAGGCCCGTCTCCAGCGGGGACAGTCCGAGGACCAGTTGCAGATACTGCGCGGCGATCAGCTCCAGCCCCACCAGCGCGAGCATCGCCAGGACGATGCAGCCGACGGAGGTGCTGAACGCGGGGCGCGCGAACATCCGCAGGTCGACCAGCGGATGCGTCCGGCGCCGCTGCCGTCGTACGAACGCGATCAACAGTCCGCCGCCGCAGAGCAGCGCGAGCGCGGTGCCCGGGTCGAACGGCGGGTGCCCGCCGCCGAGCCGCTTCACGGCGAAGACGACACCGAAGAGGCCGACGGCGGCCATCAGGGCGCCGACCACGTCCCAGGGGCCGTCGCGGTCGCCCGTCGACTCGGGCAGCAGCAGCCGTCCGATCGGCAGGCTGACGAGCATCAGCGGGATGTTGACGAGGAAGACCGAGCCCCACCAGAAGTGCTCCAGCAGGAACCCGCCGAGCAGCGGTCCGACAGCCGCGCCCACGGCGGCGACCGCGCTCCAGATGCCGATGGCGAACGCCCGTTCGCGCCGGTCGGGGAAGACCTGGCGCAGGATCGACAGCGTCGCGGGCATGATCATCGCACCGCCGACGCCGAGCAGGGCGCGGGCCGCGATCAGGACCTGGGGGTTGTCGGCACAGGCCGCGAGGGCGGAGGCGACGCCGAAGAGGGCGTATCCGAGGAGGAGGATCCGTCTGCGGCCGACCCGGTCGCCGAGGGTGCCGAAGAGGATCAGCAGCGAGGCGCAGACCAGCGGGTAGACGTCGACGATCCAGAGCAGCTCCATGCCGCTCGGCTTGATGTCCTCGGTGACGGCGGGTACCGCCACATGCAGCACGGTGGCGTCGACGGCGACGAGCAGCAGGCTGACGCAGAGGACGACGAGGACGACCCAGCGGTTGGCACCGGCCCCGGCCTCCCGGCGGCGTCGCACAGCGGCCGTGGGCGTCCCGGACATGTACGTACCTCCCAGATGCTCTCGCGTTCGGCGGTACCAACGGGGTGGGGACTCCCCGACAGCCACGGCCCGGGAGGAGCGGCGTCCCGGACCCGCGCAACGAAAGGCGAGCGAGCCGACAGCGTACGCGAGTCCCGGCCGGTGAAAAGTGGCGGGTGTCTCATGGAACCCTCATGTGACGTGTGGCATACGCCACGCCCCGAGCCGCGCACCGGTCCTCCATGACTCCTTCATCACTCGTCCGTGGTTCGCCCGTCACCGTCCATCACGGACCACCACGTGACCGCGTCCCGGCCGGTTCCCGGCTCCGCCGATAATCGAGCGCGTGACCGATCTTGCTACGCGCCCGGCGCCGCCTCTCCTGAGACGGGCCGCCCCCGCGCTCCTCGGGTACATCGCCGTGCGCGCCCTGGGCCTCGTCGCCCTGGCCGTGTGGAGCGCGGCGCGCGACAAGAGCGCCCTGACGCTGCTGTCGGCCCGCTGGGACTCGCTCTGGTACACCCGCGTCGCCGAACTCGGTTACGGCTACGAGGTGCGCCTGCCGAACGGCGACGTCCACTCGAACCTGGCGTTCTTCCCGCTGCTGCCGTGGCTGGAGCGGGCGGTGTCGGCGGTGACCCCGCTGTCGTACGCCCATGCCGGTCTCGTCGTCGGCACGCTCGCCTCGCTCGCCGCGGCCTGGGGGATCTTCGCGGTCGCCGACCAGGTGTACGGGCGTCGGGTCGGGGTGTGCGCGGTGCTGCTGTGGGCCGTGCTGCCGGTCGGGGTCGTGCAGTCGATGGCGTACACGGAGTCGCTGTTCACCGCGCTGGCCGCCTGGTCGCTGTACGCGGTCCTCACCGGCCGCTGGGTGACGGCGGGCACCCTGGCCGCCCTCGCCGGGCTGACCCGTCCGGTGGGGCTCGCGGTGGTCGCGGCGGTCTGGGCGGCGGCGATCGCGTCGTACCTCCGGGAACGGCGACACGCGCCCGCTCCCCCGTTCGTACGGAACCGGAGTGCGGAGGTATCGAACAGCGCTCACCTCTGGCCGCGCGCCCTCGGCATGCTTCTCGCACCCCTGGGTGCCACCGGCTATGTCCTGTGGGTCGGCCGTCGCACCGGCAAGGGCCCGCTGGGCTATCTCGACGTCCAGGCGGGTTGGCGCAACGGCTTCGACGGCGGCTACGCCTTCGCGCGCTTCGTCGCCGACAAGTTCACGTCGTTCCCGTCGGCTCTCGCGGGTGTCGGACTGATCATCGGGGTGGCGTCGATCATTTGGCTGTACGCGGTGTGCGTACGACAGGGGCACCCGCTTCCCCTGCTGGTCTACGCGGGGGTCGTCACCGCGCTGGCCCTGTGCGCGTCGAGCTACTTCGGCTCGAAGCCGCGCCTGCTGATGCCCGCCTTCCCCCTGCTGCTGCCTCTCGCCCGGACCCTCGCCGGAGCGCGTACGCCCAGGTCAGCGACGGTTCTCAGCGGTGTCGCGGTGGTGTCGGCGCTCTACGGGGCGTTCTGGCTGAATGGCTCCGGTCCGCCATGACCGCCCGCGACGGACAGCGAGCGGGCGGGTAATTCCACGCGAGCATTCGGTGAACGAATTCAAAAGGGCCGTAAACGACCGCCCCGTATGAGGCCATGGAATTGAAGGCCGAGTGGCGCAACGATTCGTCATTCAGCAGAAATAAACATCATTCTGAGAGCAATCCCACATCACGGCGTCATCACAAACCCGGTGATTCACGCCGCGTCGGAGCTCACTCGCTGTAACGTCGATTGAGTGCGTACCGAACTAAAGCCGACCCGTCTGGACCGGGTCTTCTCCAGGCTGGACCGTGAGCCGGAACGACCGGCCCACATCGATGTGCCGGTGATGACCTGGCACCGGGTGGTGCTCTTCGCCTCCACCCTGGCCTTCTACGTGGCCATCGTGTGGGCCGTCGTGATCACCTCGTGGCTGGTCCGGCTCGACTGGCAGATCATGTTCTTCCGGCCGTACCAGCAGTGGCAGCAGATCCACGCCTTCCTGGACTACTACGTCGTCCTGGGCCAGCGCGGCCCCACCGCCGTGATGGTCGCCGCCTGGCTGGGCTGGCGCTCGTGGAGACAGCACACCCTGCGCCCGATGCTCGCGCTCGGTGTCTCGCTGCTGCTGCTGAACATCACGGTCGGCGCCGCCAAGATCGGCATGGGCCGGCTCGGCCCGCACTACGCCACCGAGATCGGCTCCAACGAGATGTGGCTGGGCGGCGACATATTTCCTTCGGGACACACCGCCAACGCCGTGGTGACCTGGGGCATCCTGGCCTATCTGGCGTCGACGCCCAGGGCCAGGCGCTGGCTGTCCGCGCTGTCCGCCGTGATCTCGCTCGGTGTCGGTCTCACCACGGTCTACCTCGGTACGCACTGGTTGAGCGACGTCCTGCTGGGCTGGGCCGCCGGTCTGCTGATCATGCTGGGGCTGCCCTGGTTCGAGCCGCTGATCGCCCGCGCCGAGGCCTGGCTCTTCTCGCTGCGGGACACCTGGCGCGACCGTCGTACAGCGCCCGTGCCGGCGTCTGCGCCCGTATCCGCGCCGACGCCCACCACCGTGGGCACGGCCTCGCTGCGCAAGCCCGGCGAGGAGCCCGCGAGCGTCCGGGAGACCGGTATCGCGGCCCGCGCCGCCCACCCCCCGATCGTGCCGCTGCATCTGCCTCCCGGGCCGCATCTGACCAGGTCGGAGCGGAGCCCGGTGACCCCGCTCGGGACCCGTCGACCGCCCCACGCGGACCGGGTGGCACGCAACGCGCCCTCGGCCCGACCGGTCGCGGGCGGCTGACACGAGACAGCGGGGCCGGTACGCACAGCCCATGCCCCGCACGGCGAAGGCCCGGCTCCGAAGTGAGCCGGGCCTTCGCCCGTCCCGGGCCTGACGACGCTTCTGTTCAGCCCTTCCAGGCGCGCCTCACCCGGCCGTCCTCGACCTCGAGGTTCAGCCGGCCGAAGCGGTACTCCATGGTGATGATCGCGCCCGGTGGCAGCTTCCTGACAGTGGACCAGCCGTGTTCCAGGGCGCGGCGCTCGGCGCTCGGCGCCTCCAGTCCGACGTAGGTGTCGGGGTCGTCCCGGGGCTCTTCGGAGGGGGTGGGAATGGGTGCCATGACCGCCACGGTAGGCGGCCGGAGGTCCCGCTGTCCTCCCGCAGTCACGCTTCTGTCACAGAACCACGACACGCGTTTCGGCCCAACTCAGTCACACGTACGAGCGGTTCCTTACGCCTTCCGCGCGCTGCCGAACGTAATTCCCGACCACTTCGACACCATCGCGAATAGCCCGTCGGAAAGCATGTCCGGGGCCGTGTCCGTCCGGTGCATGTCCAGCCTTTTCCCACTGATTCCCGGACGGCTCCCGGAAGCCCCCACCTCATGGGAAATACACGGTTCCCGCACACTTCCCCCGTACGCCTCCTGTCGGGAGCGGCCGGGGCACGAGCATCATGACGTGCATCACGGGCCCAGGACGCGGCAGCGAAGGGGCGAGCGATGGGGACCGAGACCGTACAGGCGCCGGCACGACCCGTAGGGGCGAAGGCGCCGGGGCGGCTGGTGGTCGACTGGCTGACCACGACGGACCACAAGAAGATCGGCCATCTCTACCTGGTCACGTCGTTCCTGTTCTTCCTGGCCGCCGGTCTGATGGCGCTGGTGATGCGCGCCGAACTGGCCCGGCCGGGCACCCAGATCGTGGACAACGAGCAGTTCAACCAGTTGTTCACCCTGCACGGAACGATCATGCTGCTGCTCTTCGCGACGCCCACCTTCGCCGGGTTCGCCAACGAGATCATGCCGTTGCAGATCGGCGCGCCCGATGTCGCCTTCCCGCGTCTGAACATGCTGTCGTACTGGCTGTTCCTGTTCGGCGGGCTGATCGTGCTGGGCTCGCTGCTGGTGCCGTCGGGGCCCGCCGCCTTCGGCTGGTTCGCCTACGCGCCGCTGAACAGCCTGGAACGGTCACCGGGCATCGGGGCCGACATGTGGATCATGGGGCTGGCACTGGCCGGCTTCGGGACGATCCTCGGCGCGGTGAACTTCCTGACCACGATCATCGCGATGCGCGGCCCCGGCATGACGATGTTCCGGATGCCGATCTTCACCTGGAACACGCTGTTCACGTCGATCCTGATCCTGATGGCGTTCCCGGTGCTGGCGGCCGCGCTGCTCTGTCTGGAGGCCGACCGGCGGTTCGGATCGCACATCTTCGACGCGGCCAACGGCGGCGCGCTGCTGTGGCAGCACCTGTTCTGGTTCTTCGGGCATCCCGAGGTCTACATCATCGCCCTCCCCTTCTTCGGGATCATCACGGAGATCATCCCGGTCTTCAGCCGCAAGCCGATCTTCGGCTATCTGACGCTGGTCGGGGCGACGATGGCGATCACCGGGCTGTCGGTGGTGGTGTGGGCGCACCACATGTTCGCCACGGGCGCGGTGCTGCTGCCGTTCTTCTCGTTCATGAGCTTCCTGATCGCCGTGCCGACGGGAGTGAAGTTCTTCAACTGGACGGGGACGATGCTCAAGGGCTCGCTGTCGTTCGAGACACCGATGCTGTGGGCGACCGGCTTCCTGGTGTCGTTCCTGTTCGGCGGTCTGACGGGGGTGATCCTGGCCTCGCCGCCGATGGACTTCCACGTCACGGACTCGTACTTCGTAGTCGCGCACTTCCACTACGTCGTCTTCGGCACGGTCGTCTTCGCGACCTTCGCGGGCTTCTTCTTCTGGTGGCCGAAGTTCACCGGGAAGATGCTCGACGAGCGGCTCGGCAAGATCCAGTTCTGGACGCTCTTCGTCGGCTTCCACACCACGTTCCTGGTGCAGCACTGGCTGGGCGCCGAGGGCATGCCGCGGCGGTACGCGGACTACCTGGCGGCCGACGGCTTCACGGCCCTCAACACGGTCTCGACGATCGGCTCCTTCCTGCTGGGCCTGTCCACGCTCCCGTTCCTCTACAACGTCTGGAAGACCTCCCGGTACGGCGTCAAGGTCGAGGTCGACGACCCGTGGGGCTACGGCCGGTCTCTGGAGTGGGCGACCTCGTGTCCGCCGCCGCGCCACAACTTCGTGACGCTGCCCCGGGTCCGCTCCGAGGCCCCGGCGTTCGACCTGCACCATCCGAAGTTCGCGGCGATCACGCCGCCCCAGACCCGGCAGGGCCAGGAGAGGACGCCGCATCCCCGGTTCGGTCAAGAGCGGCCGACAGGCGGTCCCGAAGAGTCCTGATCGCCCCGGTCAGCTCCGCCGGTTCGACGACCTCGAAGTCGACGCCGGTCATCATCACGTGAATGGCCATCACATCGAGGTTCGGAGCCCCGGTGCGCAACAGACAGCTGTGCTCGTCGTAGGCCTCCAGGGTGCCCGCCGAGGGCGAGATCCGCTCGGCGGCCTCGTGGAGGGGCACCAGCAGCCGTACGACGGCGTGCGAGGCGTACACGCGCGTGGATACGCCTTTGGAGACGTACGCGGCGAGATCCTCGGCCGGTGGCTCGCGGGGGGTGAAGCGCGGGCCGTGCGGCGGTCTGGGCGTGACCCGGTCCACGCGGAAGGTGCGCCAGTCGGCGCGGTCGACGTCCCAGCCGACCAGGTACCAGCGGCGCTCGGTGCACACCAGGCGGTGCGGCTCGACGGTACGGCGGGTGGCGGCGCCGCCGTGGTCGCGGTACTCGAAGCGCAGCCGCTCGGCGTCCCGGCAGGCGTTGGCGAGTTCCGTGAGGACGCCCGGGTCGACCGCGGAGAGCTGCGGCCCGCGCAGCAGAGGCACGGTGAAGGCGTTCAGGGCGCCCACCCGGCGGCGCAGCCGGCTCGGCAGCACCTGTTCGAGCTTGGCGAGGGCGCGTACGGAGGACTCGCCGATGCCGTCGATGCCCTGCCCGGCAGCCGAGCGCAGCCCGACGGCGACCGCGACCGCCTCCTCGTCGTCGAGGAGCAGCGGCGGCAGTTCGGCCCCGGCGCCCAGCTGGTAGCCGCCGCCCGTGCCGGGGCTGGCGTTGACCGGGTAGCCCAGCTCGCGCAGCCGGTCGACGTCCCGGCGGACCGTGCGCGCGGTGACGCCGAGCCGGCCGGCCAGTTCCGAGCCGGACCATTCGCGGTGGGACTGCAGGAGCGAGAGCAGTCGCAGCAGCCGTGCCGATGTCTCCAACATGGGGCGAGTCTGCCAGCGGTCGAGGACAGGGTGTGTCCTCGACCGCCGAAGTCCGCTCGGCTCAGCTCGGCTCGGCTCGGCTCAGCTCAGCTCGGCTCAGCTCCGCTCAGTTCACGGCGACGACCGTGACGGACAGGTCGTTGTCGGCCGTGTAGGCCGGCTCGGCCTCCACGGGGCCGTGCTCGGTCTCGACGCGCGTCCTGGGGTAGACGAAGACCGGGGTCTTCTCGACGATGTCGTCGAGCAGCCGCGCGACGCGCACCCGTGGGCCCAACTCGCCCCGGGGGCGCAGCCACAGGTCCCAGGTGCCGGGCCGCAGTTCGCCGTAGGGCACGGTGAAGCGGAGGCCGCCCCGGTCGTCCGGGGTGAGGCCGGCCCGGACGGCGGGCGTCGCCTCCTCGCGGTCGGTGACCTCGGCGTACGCCTCGGGCGTGGGCTCGGCGCCGTACGGCCTGACGGTCACCTCCAGTGCGCCGTCGCCGATGTGGAGCTCGCCCGCCTCGGCGTGTGGGGAGCGCTCCCAGCTGCGGATGCTGAGGTTGCCGTGCTTGGTGCCGTACGGGATGCGGACGGCGACCCGCTCGGCGGTGGCGGTGGGGGCGCGGTCGACGAGGGAGCGCAGGTCGTTGAGGCCGGGGGTCAGTCGGCGGGGCTCGCCGCCTACGACCTGGAGGTAGGCGTCCCAGCGGCCCTCGGGGACCTCCACGCTGCTCGGGAGCGCGGCCCTCAGACGGCCGCCGCCGGCCGGGGTGAGCGGCAGGCGCACCTCCTGGTCGCTGTCGCGGAGGAAGAGGACCAGATGGGCGGGGTCGGACACGCCCTGGTCGGCGATGTCGAAGGTCAGGCCGCCGGCGAAGTCGGCGACGCAGTCGGTGCGCGGGGGCGTGGCCCTGTCCTCCTGGTCGTCGCGGTGCGTGGGCTGCTGCGGAGCCAGCGTCATCATGCGGTGCGCCCCTTCTTGAAGGCGGAACGTCCGGCATCCCGAACGGCGTACGCGCCGCCGAGCAGGGCGCCCCGGGTGCGGTGCAGGGAGCCGCGCATCCGGCCCACCGACGAGGTGCCGCCACGGGCGATGAGGTCGCCGAAGAGCGTCTCGTAGCGCTCGGCGATGCGGGACGGGTCGAAGCGCTCGGAGTCCTCGAGCGCGGCGTGCGCCATCCGCTGCCGCTTGTCGTCGTCGTTGATGAGTTCCAGCAGGCCGTCGGCGATGTCCTTGACATTGCCGACCTTGACCAGGCGGCCGTCGACGCCGTCGTCGATGATCTCGCCGGGGCCGTGCGGGCAGTTCGTGGAGACCACCGGCAGACCGCAGCGCATGGCCTCGACGATCGTCATGCCGAACGACTCCAGGCTGGAGGTGACGGCGGCGATGGAGCCCTTGGCCCACTCGGGCTCGATGGGGTTGGCGGGGCCCATCAGGTACACGTGGTTGTAGAGGCCCAACTTGTCGACGAGGGCGCGGAGTTTGTCCTTCTGCTTGCCGCCGCCGTAGATGCGCAGGCGCCAGTCGGGCCGCTCTTCGCGCACTTTGTCGAAGGCCTTGATGAGCAGGTCGTAGCGCTTCACGGGCGCGAGCCGCCCGGCGGCGACGACCCACTTGCCGGTGCCGTCGGCCGGGTCGATGCCCGGCGCGGGCACCGGGTTGGGCACGGCCTCCAGGCGGACGCCGGGCAGCCGCATCTTCGAGCCGTACGCGCGCGCGTCGGCCTCGGTGGTCGTGGTGAGCGCGTCGAGCCTCGGGTAGACGCCGCGCAGGGTGGCGCGCAGGGCCGGGGAGTGGCTGTCGAGCGTGAGGTGCTCCTGGCCGACGCGGACCGGGCCGCGGCGGGTCTGCCGGGCCATGTGCACGTTCAGCCCGGGACGGGTGCCGATCAGGACGTCGGCGTCGACCGAGGCGAGGTGTTCGGCGATACGCCGGTCGGTCATGGCGCTGTACTGCGCGTACCGGCCCTCGGCGCGCGGGAAGACCTTGGCGGGGCGCTCCAGGTCGGCATGGCCCTTGTCGGCGCCGCCTTCCCGGATGTCGACGAGGCCCCGCAGCCGGACCCTCGGGTCGACGTCGAAGACCGGCTCGTCACGGTGGCGGAAGACGGAGACGATCTCCACGTCGTGCTGTTCGGCCAGGGTGTTCGCAAGGTTGTACGTCGTCCGGATCGTTCCCCCGATCCCGTATGCGTTGTGTATCAGGAAAGAAATATGCATGCGTCCCCCGAGCCCCCTGTTTTACCTGGTCATCCGTCAATGGCGGTGCTGGTCCACCGCCATACCGTCAGACCCGGAATCCCTGGGAATGGTTGGACATCATCATCAACTTGTTTTGGAACGGTTGCGCGATCGATAGGCGGATGAGGGAACCTGTTCGCCCCGAAACGCATCAGGGCCTGTAGGGCAGTTGGGGAACGTCGAAGCAGGTGTCGTTCATGTCTCCCTGGCTCACCCACCCCTTCCCGTCCCGCCAGCGGGCCACCGACACACAGGTCCGGCGCGTCCTCGGGGGCTCGGTCAGCCGCTCGAAGCGGACGGGGACGAGCAGTCCGTCGGCGTCGTAGGGCTCGTCGCGGTTCATGAACCGGTCGACACACGCGCGTGTGACGCCTTCCCCGCTCCCCGCACACGATCTCGCCGCGTCCGTGAACCACATCGCGGCCGCCCAGCCCTCCAACTGCCACTGGGAGTGCGTCTTCAGACCCTTCGTCGCGTCCCGGAACTCCCGTACGGCCTCGTCGCCGTCGTCCTCGTGGTTGCGGCTGGAGCCGGTGGCCCACAGGGCGTTGCGGCAGCGCGGGGCGTCCTCGTAGTCCTCGGCCACGGTGGAGGTCCAGTTCTGCACATGGGTGACCTTGGCGGTGAGTTCGACGCCCGCCTCGTCCATCGCCTCGCAGAGCCGGGCGTTGCCGTGCCCGTCGATGGCGTCGAAGACCAGGTCGGCGCCCTGTTCCTTGATGTCGGCGGCGGCCGCGCGGAAGTTGGGCAGCGCGAAGTCGACCTGCTCGGTGACGACCTCGTACCCCTCGGCCCTCAGCCCCTGGACGACCAGCCGCGCGTACGCGGCCGACGCGGACTGGTTGTACGAGACCACGGCGGCGGTCCGGGCGCCGTGGTCGCGCTTGAAGTAGCGGTAGACCTCCGTGCCGCCGTACTGCTTCCCGTCCCAGCCGGTCGTGCCGTTCCGGGGCGCGAGGCTGCCGTAGACGCTGTACAGGTGCGGGTACGTGTCGTAGGCCGGGCCGATGGGCTGGCCCCCGATGTCGGGCACGCGCGCGCGTGCGACCCGGGAGGCGCCCGCGTAGTCGAGGGCGCTGGTGGCGACGAGGGCCACCACGTCGTCCTCCTCCACGAGCCGGTGAACGCACTCGTTGTTGCCGACACCGCTGCCCCCGTCGTCGCACTCCCGCACCTCGACGCGGCGGCCGTCGATGCCGCCGCGCGCGTTGAGCGCGGCGAAGTAGGCCTTGGCCCCGTCGCGCGGCCCGGTGAACGCGGCACCGCCGACCGGGCTGGTGACGCTGGTGATGATCCCGACGCGCAGGGGCTCGGCGCTCGCCGGTGCCGTGCTGGTGTCCCGGCGCTCGAAGTCGCTCTCCGGAAGCCGGCTGCCGCAGGCCGTGGCCAGGAGGAGCAGCAGGGCTGCGGCGGCCGTCTCAGCAGCCCGGGCCCGGTGTCGCATTGCCGCTCAGCGCGACCAGTCCGCAGAGTGTCTTGACGGAGACCTTCCAGGTGCCGTCCTGCTCGACGGCCGTGCCCGCCGCGTCCGGCAGAGCGGTGGCGCCCTCCAGGAGCAGGGTGTAGGTCACGTCGGCGTCGGTCGCCGAGGTGAACACGACCTTCTGGACCTCGGCCTCCACCTGCCCGCCGCGCTCGTCCCCGCTGAACGCCGCGAGGACCGGGCCCATCTCGTCGCCGTTCTCCAGCACGGCCTGTTTCTCCTTGGTGGAGGTGGCCGGGTCGAAGAACGTCTTCCAGTTCTCCTTGATCTGCTTCTCGGCCGCCGCCGTGTCCGCGGGCCCGCTCGCGCTCGTGGCCGATTCGGCGGGCTCGCTGGTCGTCCGTTCCACGGACGGTGTGGGCGGCGCCGTGTCGCCGCCGCCACCGCTGTCGTCACTGCATGCCGCGAGGGCCGGGGCGAGGAGGAGGACCAGGGTGGCCGCCAGGGCCGCACCCCGTCCCGCCGCCCGTGGGCCGCGGCCCCGCCGTCCGTTCGCCCGCCTGAGGTCGCTCCCGAGAACCATCTGGCTCACCACCGGGTGTCGGTCCGGGCGGCACGCGCCCGGTGCTTTCAGGGTCAGCTTGCAGGAGGCATAGTGCAAGCCATCGGCTGGGATGGACAGACACACGACGTGTGGGAGCCCTGGATGCCCCGGATGCGGACAGCCCGACTGCGGACCGTGCACCCCGTCCTCTGGGCCGGCTGGGCCGCGCTCGCCGGCGGCGCGGTGCTGTGCGTGGTCGGCTGGTACGGCATCTCGGGTGAGCGCTTCGCCGAGCGGCAGCTCCCCTACCTGGCCTCCTGCACGGTCCCCGGCGCCGCGCTGATCATCGCGGGCGCGGTGCTCCTCGCCCACGGCCGGAACGCCCTGGCCGCCACGCGGGTCGAGGAGCTGTACGGCCTCCTGGTGGCCCCCGAGCCCGCCGACGCCGACAGGTCCGGGCAGCCGACGGACCTCCCCCTCGCCACCAGCGGCAGGCTGCTGATGGTGCCCGGCGGCACCCTCTGGCACCGCGCGGACTGCCCGCTGGTGGCCGGCAAGGCGGAGGCGGTGCCGGTGGACTCCCGGGTGCTGGCGAGCGGCGAACTGCGGCCGTGCCCGATCTGTGAAGCACCCTCCGGAAGTGACTCGGCCGAGCCCGCGGAGGGCTGATGGCGTCGCTGACGTACGACCTCACGCTGGCCGGGCTCTCGGTCGGCAGCGCGGCTGCCCTGACCGGAATCGGCCTGATCGTGACGTACCGGGCGACCGGCGTGCTCAACTTCGCGCACGGGGCGATCGCGATGGTGTGCGCGTATCTGCTGCGCCAGTGCACGGTGGAGTGGGGGTGGCCCCTCTGGCTCGGTGCCCTCGTGACCCTGCTGCTGGTCGCCCCCGCCATCGGCCTGGCCCTGGAACGCTTCGTCTTCCGCCCGCCGGCCGTGCTCGGCGGCGACCCGGCGCAGACCCTGGTCGCCTCGATCGGCGTCTTCGTCCTCCTCGTCGGCGGGGCCGCGCTGCTGTGGGGCCAGGGGGCGCGGGACGACGCGCCGACGCTCGTGCCGGGCGACCCGTGGGGCCAGCTGACGGTGGCCCTCGCCGTCGCGGCGGCCGTGGGCGCGGTCACGCACCGGACGCGCTTCGGCCGGGAACTCCGCGCCGTCGTGGACGACCGTTCCCTCGCCGTCCTCGGCGGCATCGACGCGGACCGGGTCGCCGCCACGGGCTGGGCGTTCGGCTCCTTCACGGCGGGCCTCACGGGCGTCCTGCTGGCCCCCTACGTACGCCTCGACCCGTACGGCATGCCGCTCCTGGTCATGGAGGTGGTCGCCGTGGCGGTCGCCGCCCGGATGCGCAGCCTCCCGGTGGCCGTGGTGGTCGCGCTGGGCATCGGGATCGCCCAGAGCCAGCTGACCCGGTTCCACCCGTCGGGCTGGGCGGAGCCGCTGCTCCAGGCCGTGGGCGCCAACCTCTTCGTCGTGGCCCTCCTGATCGCGGCCCTCGTCCTGCCGGGCGTGGGCACCCGCGACGCGCTGCCCCGCACGGCGACCGCACGGGTCGACACCCCCGCCGGCGCGTGGATCGTGGCGCTCCTGCTCTTCCTGATCCCGCTGGGCTTCGCGGGCCAGGACCTGCACACGGCCGTCCAGGTGCCGGCGCTGGGCGTGATCCTGCTCTCCCTGGTGGTGGTGACGGGCCGGGGCGGCCAGATCTCCCTGGGGCAGGCGGCGTACGCGGGCCTCGGCGCGCTCTTCACGGCACTCCTGACAGCCGGCCGCTTCCCCTTCCTCCCCGACCTCCCCGAACTCACCGCCCTCCTGGTGGCCGTGCTCCTGGTGGCCCCCCTCGGCCTGCTGACCGGCTGGCCCGCCATCAGCCGCCACGGTCTGGCGCTGGCCCTCGCCACGTTCGCCGTGGGCATCGGCGTGAGCCGCTTCGTCTTCGCCCAGCCGTACGCGACCTCGGGCCTCACCCTCACCCGCCCCCCGGGCTTCGAGGGCGACCGCGCGTACTACGTCCTGGAGTTGGGTCTGCTCTCCTCGGCCCTGCTGGCCACCCACGCCCTGCGCCGGGGCCGCACCGGCCGGGCCCTCGCCGCCATGCGGGACCACGAGTCGGGGGCGTCGGCGGCCGGCGTACGCGTCCCGTCGCTGAAGCTGGCGGCGTTCGTGACGGGTGCCGCCCTCGCCGCCCTCGGCGGCGGCATGCTCGCCATGGGCGTCCGCGCCTTCGACCCCGCCGCCTACGACCCCGTCCGCGGCCTCCTCTGGTTCGCCGCGATCGTCGTCCTGGGCGCCGACAGCACACTCGGCGCCCTCGCGGCGGCCGCCCTGCTGGTCGGCCTGGACGCCGGCACCAAGGGCGGCGTGGCCGCCGCGGTCATCGGCGTCCTGGCACTCCTGGTGGGCCGCTTCCCCGGCGGGCCCTACGAGGCGGTACGGGCGGGGGTTCTACGACTACGGCAGACCGCCGAACACCGAGGTGAGCTGAGCCCCGCCGGGGTACGGGCTCGGGAGCGGGTACGCGCGGGCACGCCGGTCGGGGCGGCCCGACAGCTGCCGAGCGCCCTGAGCGGGGTCACGGCGCCGACGACCGACTCGACAGGCAACCTGACATCGCCGAACGACTCGGAGCCGGGTGGGGCGAAGGCTGGTGGGGCGAAGCCGGGCAAGATGGAGCCCGGTGACGCGGAGTCCGGTGGGACGGAGCCGGGCACGGCGAAGCCCATTGACGCGAAGCCCCATGACGCGAAGCCCGGTGGGGCCAGGCCGGGCAAGGCGAAGCCCAGTGACACCGAATCCGGCGGGACGAAGTCCGGTGGAACGGAGCCTGGTGGGACGAAGCCGGGCAAGGCGAAGCCCGGTGACGCTAAGCCCCGTGCCGCGCAGTCCGGTGGCACGCAACCCGGCGTACACGGCAGGGAGTTGTCCGGCACGTCGGAGCAGCACCCGCCGGCTCCGGCTCCTGCCCCTGCCCCTGCCCCTGCCCCTGCCCCCAACGCTCCCGCCGGGCACCGACTCGAAGTCGACCCCACCTTCCCCTCACGGCCTGCCCCCGTACCCACCCCGGCCGACAGCAGCCGGCGCTCCCCGTCTCCCTCCCCCTCCCTCCGAGCCCGACGCCTCCAGCTCCGCTACGGCGAGTTCACGGCCCTCGACGGCGTGGACCTCGACGTCCTCCCCGGCCGCGTCAGCGCCGTCGTGGGCCCCAACGGGGCCGGAAAGAGCACCCTTTTCCACTGTCTCGCCGGTACGCTGCGGCCCGGTGCCGGCCAGGTGCGCCTCGGCGGGCGGGACATCACGCGGCTGCCGGCCCACGCCCGCACCCGGCTCGGCATCGCTCGGACGTTCCAACAACTGGCGGTCTTCCCGTCATTGACCGTGGCCGACAACGTACGGGTCGGCGCTGAGCAGGGACGGGTCGCCGATCCCGGAGCCGTGGAGCGGGCGTTGCGGCTGTTCGGGCTGGACGGGCCGGTGCGGACCGCACCGGCGGCCGGGCTGCCGACCGGGACGCTGCGGCGGGTCGAGCTGGCGCGGGCGCTCGCCGGGAGCCCCCGCGTGCTGCTGCTCGACGAACCCGCCGCCGGCCTCGACACGGCCGAGGTGACTGCCCTCACCCGCGTGCTGCGCGCCCTGGCCGACGACGGCATGGCCCTGCTGGTCGTCGAGCACGACCTCGACCTCGTCGTGGACCTCGCGGACGTCGTGCACGTCATGACGGCGGGCCGGATCGTCACCTCCGGCCCCGCCGACCACGTCCTCCGTTCACGGGGCACGCTCCACCCGTTCGACCCGGCGGCCGAACGATGACCCTCATCTCCCTCCGCCACGCCCGCGTCCGCTACGGCCCCCTGGAAGCCCTGCACGGCCTCACCCTCGCCGCCCCGGGCCCCGGCCTCACCGTGCTGCTCGGCCGCAACGGCTCCGGTCGTACGACCGCCCTGGGTGCCCTCGCCGGCACGGTCCCGCTCTCCGGCGGTGCCGTGATGTGGGACGGGGCCGACGTCACCCGGACGCCCGCGCACGAGCGCGCCCGGCGGGGCCTCGTCCTCGTGCCGGAACGGCGGGCCGTCTTCGGCTCGCTCACCGTGCGCGAGAACCTCGAACTCGCCGCGCCGGACCTCTCGTACGCCCTGCACGCCTATCCGTGGCTCGAACCCCTGCTCCCCCGCCGCGCCGGCACCCTCTCCGGTGGTGAGCAGCGCATGCTCGCCCTCGCTCGTGCCCTGTCGGCCCACGCGCGTGTCGTCCTCGTCGACGAACCCACCCAGGGCATGTCACCCGCGGTCGCGGCCCGCACGTACGAGCTGCTGAGCGGCCTCGACGCCTGCGTGGTCGTGGCCGAACAGCGTCTGCCGCCGGGTCTGCGCGACGCTCGGGGCGTCTTCGTGTACGAACTCTGGCGCGGCGCACTGGCGTTCGGCGGCGAGGCGGCCGAACTCACCTGAGCCGACATGGGCTTTCGCCGTCCTGCATGGCTTTCGCCGTCCTGCTGTATGGCTTTCATCGTCCCGTGTGGGCTTTCGCCGCCCGAGGAGACACGGGTCCCACCCGGTGGATGTGCCGGGTGGGACTTCGGTGTCCGGAGCTCGGAAAGAGCGGTCCCGTCAGAGGTCGAGTCGCTGGCCGGGCACGATCAAGTGGGGATCGCCGCCGATGACGGCCTTGTTGGCGGCGTAGACCTGCCGCCAGGTGGTCCCCTGCCGGGCCGCGATGGCGCTCAGCGTGTCGCCCTGCCGGACGGTGTAGTCGCCGCGGGACGCGCTGCGGTCCGGGTGGCCGGCCGGGCGCGACGGCGTCTTCGGCGGGGCCGACCTGGCGGACTTCCCGGTCCCGGCGGGTTTGGCCGGCTTGGTGGACTTGGTGGACTTGGTGGCGGACGAGCCGTCGGAGGGCGCCACGGGCGCGCTGCCGGACGCTCCGGCGCGGCCGGCGCAGGTGGGCCACGCTCCCCAGCCCTGGGCGCGCTGGACCTTCGCGGCGATCGCGATCTGCTGGTGCTTGGAGGCCTTGTCGGCGGTGGCCGCGTAGGCGGTGCCGCCGTAGGCGCGCCAGGTGGAGGCGGAGAACTGGAGGCCGCCGTAGTAGCCGTTTCCGGTGTTGATGTGCCAGTTGCCGCCGCTCTCGCACTTGGCGATGCGGTCCCACACTCCGCTGTCGGCCGCCGAGGCGCTGCCGGTGACGGCCAGGAGTCCGAGCGGGGCGAGCAGTGCCGCCCCGGCGAGGACCGCCGTCGTGCGCGTCCTGCGAGCGTCCTGTGTCCTGGCGACGTCCCGCTCAGCGGCGCTCCGCGTCCTGCGCGTGTTCTCGCGAGTGTTGTCGGCACATGCGGACATGTATTTCCCTCTCCAAGGACCCGGGGTCCCCCAAGGCGGGGCGCGACGCGCGTCGCACAGGACGCGGTGACGCGCTCAGCCCCGTCCGCCGACGGTGGTGCTGCTCCGGACTGACTGTGGAGCGGCCGGCGGACGTACCCGAGCGGTGCTCGTTGCACACGGCCGGGAATGTATGGAGGTTGACGGGTTGTCAGCAAGCGATCGCTTGTCATACGAGGCCAGTTCGCCGTTACCGCAGGTAGCGACCAATTCCGGACACCCACTTCATTCCCTGATTTCCTGATATGTCGGCCACGTGCATCGACGATCTGTGACCCACTTCACCGCCCCAACTTCGCCGGACCCTCGGGAAGTTGGCGCGGAGTAACCGATTCCGCCCAGGGATTCACCCTGCGCTCCGGTTGGTTCGATTCCGTTCGTCTTCGGGCGTGACTCCGGCCACAGATCACCCGTTGTCTTCTTCATGAGCCGGAACCTCCGTGCTCATGGGCCGGACGTCACCCGGCACCGACACGCACCGCATCCCGAGGAGCCACCCGTGCCGCGCATGCTCGAGGTCAGCGACGAGGTACGCGCCGAGATCGGCGACGAAGAAGCCGACCGGCTGCTCGCCGGAGAGAACGCCCCCGGCGGCTACGACTGCACGTCGTGCCGCACCCCCGGCGACTCCGAGCAGGAGCGCACCAGCACCGTCCTCTTCGTCGGCGACGAGACGGCCGTGCTCGCGTTCGCCCACGCCACCTGTCTGCCCTCCCAGGTCGTCCAGGTCACCGAGGAGCAGTTGCGGGGCGCCGCCCGTTCCATCGCCGGGGACAGCCCGGCCCAGGCCGCGCCCGAGCAGGCCGTGCTCGGCGTCACCAGCGGACTGATCCTGCTCAGCGGGGAGTTGCACCCGGCGCTGGTCGTGGAGCCGACCGCCCCCATCGCGCGCCCGGGCACCACCGGCGTGGGCGACGACTTCCTGCCCCTGCTCATCGAGCAGGGCTTCATGCCGCTCCCCCAGATCGACTCCGTACCGCCCGTGCTGCACGGCTGGTCCGTCCTGCTCGCCATGGGGCAGCTGCACGCCATCCTGCAGCCGGGCGCCTCCGGTGGTTCACCGGTCGCGTGGTGGCAGGCCCATCAGGCGCTGCAGGTCGCCGACCCGTGGCGGGCGGCCGCGAACAAACATCAGCAGGTGCTGATGTTCGCGGCGCCGGTGGGATCGATCGGCCGGCAACCGCGGGAGGATCTGCTGCGGGACGCGCTCGACAGGGCCGCGGCGAACGGGAAGTTGGTGGCCGCCACCCTGCCGCTGGCCGGCACCTGATCGCTCCCTCGGAGAGCCGCCGTGACAACCCGCCGTAGCGACGCGGCTGGTCAGGTGGGCGCGGGCCTCGTGGGGCCTGTCGCGCGGTTCCCCGCGCCCCTCCGGGGCACGATCCCTCCCCGGAGGCTGAATGGTTGAGGGAGCGCATCCCTTCCGGGGCGGGGTCGTTGGCACAGACGTGCACGCATATGACGTTCCCCGCCGCCAGTCCTATCAGTCGATCCCGTCCATGCGGCCGGCTCAGGATCCTTCGGGCGGCCCATCGGCCACACCCATCTACGACATGCTCTACGCGGAGTGGGTCAGGACCTATCGGTCCCTGCCGGGTGACCGGCACGGTGAGGAGGATCTGGGGTTCACCGGTTTCGGGAACCTCCCGCACGGCTCGGGCTCACAGCGCGGTACGGGCTCGTACAACTCCGGCTCGTACGGCGCCCGGCACGCGGCGGGGCACCTCGCCACCCAGCTCGAGACCCAGCCCGGTCACACGGCCACGACGACGGCCGTGTGGCAGCCGGTGGGGCGGATTCCCACCGGCCACACGGGGATGCACCACATCCCGTCCCCCCTGCCCCCGAACCCGCGCCGGGGTCTCTGACCACGAAGAGACTCGAAGCGGCGCGCAGGGACACATGAGGAGGGCGGCTGCCCGAGGTCACCGGACCTTCGGGGAGCCGCCCTCCTCATGCGCGTGTACCGCCGTCTCCGCCGCTACTTCTTCTTGCCGCGCTTCTCGCGCACCCGCACCGAGATGTGGATCGGGGTGCCCTCGAAGCCGAACTCCTCGCGCAGCCGGCGCTCGATGAAGCGGCGGTAGCCCGCCTCGATGAAGCCGGAGGCGAAGAGGACGAAACGCGGGGGCTTGGTGCCGGCCTGGGTGCCGAAGAGGATGCGGGGCTGCTTGCCGCCCCGGATCGGGTGCGGGTGGGCGGCGACCAGCTCGCCGAGGAAGGCGTTCAGGCGGCCCGTCGGGACGCGGGTCTCCCAGCCGGCGAGGGCCGTCTCGATCGCGGGGACCAGCTTCTCCATGTGCCGGCCGGTGCGCGCCGAGACGTTGACCCGGGGCGCCCAGGCGACCTGGCCGAACTCGGTCTCGATCTCCCGCTCCAGGTAGTAGCGGCGCTCCTCGTCGAGGGTGTCCCACTTGTTGTAGGCGATGACCAGCGCGCGGCCCGCGTCGACGGCCATGGTCACGATGCGCTGGTCCTGGACCGAGATGGACTCCGAGGCGTCGATGAGGATGACGGCCACCTCCGCCTTCTCGACGGCGGCGGCGGTGCGCAGCGAGGCGTAGTAGTCGGCGCCCTGCTGGAGGTGGACGCGCTTGCGGATGCCCGCCGTGTCGACGAACTTCCAGGTGACACCGCCGAGTTCGATCAGCTCGTCGACCGGGTCACGGGTGGTGCCCGCGATCTCGTTGACGACGACGCGATCCTCGTTCGCCACCTTGTTGAGGAGGGAGGACTTGCCGACGTTCGGGCGGCCGATCAGGGCGATGCGGCGGGGGCCGCCGACGGCCGTGCCGAAGCTCTGCTCGGGCGCCTCCGGCAGGGCCTCCAGGACGGCGTCCAGCATGTCGCCGGTGCCACGGCCGTGCAGCGAGGAGACCGGGTGCGGCTCGCCGATGCCGAGGGACCACAGGGCGGTGGCGTCGGCCTCGCCGCTCGGGCCGTCGACCTTGTTGGCGCACAGCACCACGGGCTTGTTGGCCTTGCGGAGCAACCGGACGACGGCCTCGTCGGTGTCGGTGACGCCGACCTTGGCGTCGACGACGAACACGACCGCGTCGGCGGCGTCGATGGCGTACTCGGCCTGGGCGGCGACGGAGGCGTCGATGCCGAGGACGTCCTGCTCCCAGCCGCCGGTGTCGACGAGCTTGAAGCGGCGGCCCGCCCACTCGGCCTCGTAGGTGACGCGGTCACGGGTGACGCCGGGCTTGTCCTCGACGACCGCCTCGCGGCGGCCGATGATGCGGTTCACGAGGGTCGACTTGCCGACGTTCGGGCGGCCCACGACGGCGAGAACGGGCAGCGGGCCGTGGCCCGCCTCCTCGATCGCGCCCTCGACGGCCTCGATGTCGAAGCCCTCTTCCGCGGCGAGCTCCATGAACTCCGCGTACTCGGCGTCGCCAAGCTCTCCGTGCTCGTGCTCGGAGGGAAACTGGTCGTTCATGAAGTCCGTACCTCGTAGTTCATCGTGGTGATCGGTGGGTCACCCGGCCTGTCGGCAGGTTGCCCCACTACTGAGTGTCGCCCAGCGCCCGATCGGACGCCCGGCGTTTTACCGGCGGCCGGTGAGCCGCCGGGCATGGTCCAAGTGCGCGTTGAGCTGCTTCTGGATGCGCACGGTCGCCTCGTCGAGCGCCTTGCGCGTACGCCGTCCGCTGCCGTCGCCCGCCTCGAACGGGTCGCCGAAGACGACGTCGACGCGGGAGCGCAGCGGGGGCAGCCCCTTTATCAACCGTCCGCGCCGCTCCGTGCTTCCCAGTACGGCGACCGGAACGATCGGCGCTGCGCCGCGCACGGCGAAATAGGAGAGCCCGGCGCGCAGTGAGGCGAAGTCCCCCTCGCCCCGGGTGCCCTCCGGGAAGATGCCCAGCACACCGCCGCCTGCCAGGACGGCGAGCGCCTGGGTGATGGCGGTGCGGTCGACGGTCGAACGGTCCACCTTCACCTGCCCGATGCCGAGCAGGAACGGGTCGAGGGGACCGATGAACGCCTCCTTCTTGATCAGGAAGTGCGTCGGGCGGGGTGCCACACCCATGACCATCGGGCCGTCGATGTTGTGGGAGTGGTTGACTGCGAGGATCACCGGACCGGCCACGGGGACCCGCCAGGCACCCAGCACGCGCGGCTTCCACAGCCCGTACATCAGGCCGACGCCGATGCGCCGGCCGACCTCGGCACCGCGCAGCGAAGGAGCCTCGGCCGAAGGTGTCCCCGCCGAGGGCGTCCGTCCCGCTGAGGCCTCGCTCACTTCCCCGCCCGCTTCTCCTCGACGAGGGTGACCACGCACTCGATGACCTGCTGGAGGGTGAGGTCCGAGGTGTCCACCTCGACCGCGTCGTCCGCCTTGGCGAGCGGGGAGGTCTTGCGGCTGGAGTCGGCCGCGTCCCGCTTGAGGAGCGCCTCGCGGGTCGTGTGGACGTCGGCGCCCTTCAGCTCGCCGCTGCGGCGGGCGGCGCGGGCTTCCGGGGAGGCGGTGAGGAAGATCTTCAGGTCGGCGTCCGGCAGTACGGTCGTGCCGATGTCCCGGCCCTCGACGACGATGCCGTCCTCGGCGCCCGACGCGATGGAACGCTGCAGCTCGGTGATCCGGGCCCGCACCTCCGGTACGGCGCTCACCGCGCTGACCTTGGAGGTGACCTCCTGGGTACGGATCGGCCCGGCGACGTCCGTGCCGTCGACGGTGATGGTCGGCCCGGACGGATCGGTGCCCGACACGATCTCCGGCTTGCCGGCCACGGCGGCGATCGCCGTGGGGTCCTCTATGTCGATGCCGTTGTTGACCATCCACCACGTGATCGCACGGTACTGGGCGCCCGTGTCCAGGTAGCTCAGCCCGAGCTGCGCGGCCACGGCCTTCGAGGTGCTCGACTTGCCCGTGCCGGAGGGGCCGTCGATGGCAACGATCACTGTGGCGCGTTCCACTGGGGAGCACCTTTCCTGGTCCGAGGTGGTGGGGCGAGACGGAAGACGCCCCGCACAAGGGTACTGGGTGCGCGTGGCCCGCCCGGCCGCCCCTCCAGCCGCCCGGCCGCCACCTCTCCAGCCCGTCCGGCGTTTGAGGAGAGGCCGTTCAGGCCGAAGCGGGGACCAGGGGGCGCAGCCCCCGCCGGGGTCCCGGGGCGGAGCCCGGGGATGGGACGGGTAGGGGCGGCGGGGGCGAGAAAACCACGACGGCCCCCACACCCCCGATACCGCGCACCCGCCCCTTCCCGCCCCCTACTGCCGAATCGCCCAGCCCCGCTCCCGCAACGCCCCCGTCAACACCACCGCCGCCTTCGGCTCCACCAACAGCTGCACCAAGCCGGCCTGCTGCCCGGTGGCGTGCTCGATGCGCACGTCCTCGATGTTGATCCCGGCGGCCCCCGCGTCGGCGAAGATACGGGCCAGCTGGCCCGGCTGGTCGTCGATCAACACCGCCACCACCTCGTAAGCCCGCGGAGCGGACCCGTGCTTGCCGGGGACCCGGACCTGGCCGGCGTTGCCCCGGCGCAGGACGTCCTCGATGCCGGTGACGCCCTCGCGCCGCTTGGCCTCGTCGGAGGCCTGGAGGGCGCGCAGGGCCTGCACGGTCTCGTCGAGGTCGGCCGAGACGTCGGTGAGGAGGTCGGCGACCGGGCCGGGGTTGGCGGAGAGGATGTCGATCCACATGCGCGGGTCGGAGGCCGCGATCCGGGTCACGTCCCGGATGCCCTGCCCGCACAGCCGTACGGCCGACTCCTCCGCGTGCTCCAGCCGCGCGGCGACGAGGCTGGACACGAGGTGGGGCATGTGCGAGACCAGGGCGACGGCCCGGTCGTGGGCGTCCGCGTCCATGACCACCGGGACCGCCCGGCAGTGCGAGACCAGCTCCAGCGCCAGGTTCAGGACCTCCGTGTCGGTGTCCCGGGTCGGGGTGAGCACCCAGGGCCGGCCCTCGAAGAGGTCACCGGTGGCGGCCAGCGGGCCGGACTTCTCACGGCCCGACATGGGATGCGAGCCGATGTAGGCGGAGAGGTCGAGGCCCAGCTCCTCCAGCTCCCGGCGCGGGCCGCCCTTGACGGAGGCCACGTCCAGGTAGCCGCGCGCGAGGCCCCGGCGCATGGCGTCGGCGAGGGTCACGGCCACGTGCGCGGGCGGGGCCGCGACGATCGCGAGGTCCACCGGGCCCTCGGGCGCCTCGTCGGTGCCGGCGCCGAGCGCGGCGGCCGTACGGGCCTGCTCGGGGTCGTGGTCGGTGAGGTGGACGGTGACCCCGCGCTGGGCCAGGGCGAGGGCGGCGGAGGTGCCGATCAGCCCGGTGCCGATGACGAGTGCCGTTCTCACTGGGCGATGTCCTTGCGGAGTGCGGCGGCGGTGCCCAGGTAGACGTGCGCGATCTCGGAGCGCGGCCGGTCGGACTCGATGTGCGCGAGGATCCGTACGACCTTGGGCATGGCGCCCTCGATGTCCAGCTCCTGCGCGCAGATCAGCGGTACGTCGACGATGCCGAGCTTGCGGGCCGCGGCGGCCGGGAAGTCGCTGTGCAGGTCGGGCGTGGCCGTGAACCAGATGCTGATCAGGTCGTCCGGGGTGAGCCCGTTGCGCTCCAGGACCGCGGTGAGCAGCTCGCCCACCTGCTCGTCCATGTGCCCCGCCTCGTCCCGCTCGAGTTGGACGGCGCCCCGGACCGCTCGTACCGCCACGGCTCTGCTCCTCGCTGATGTACATCCCGGCTCTCTGTACAACCAGCCTAGTCAGCCCGCCCCGGGCCGGTGCGCGGCGCCCGCCTGCCGAGACGGCCGGCCCGGGAGGCGTCCCCGGTGGCGGATCACCGTCGCAGATCATGACAAGGTCACGCGAACGTCACTGTCCCGCCACTTGGGGCGAAACACCTCCGTACGCCCCTGGACGCCGCCCCCTGCGTCCGCTTGCATGGGGAGGCCGTCCCCTGCGTCCGCTCGCATGGGGAGGCCGTCCGCGCCACGCCTCGGGGGAGGCTCGTATGAAGCGCTCCGGACCACTTCTCACCCTTCTCGGCGGGCTGGTGCTGGCCCTGGTCCTGCTGTCGCTCAACGCGACGACCGGGACTCGTGCCACCTCGTCCTCCACCACGAACGACCCACCGCCCTCCTCGGCGCCACCGAGCCCGTCGCCGACGAAGACCTCGAAGTCGCCGAGCCCGACACCCACCCCGCCGCCGGACGCCGACTACGCGGGCCGTACCGACGACGACTCCGCCGCGATCGCCGTGACGCTGCGCGACGGCAAGGCGGTCGCCTACTTCTGCGACGGACGTGACAAGGAGTCGTGGCTCAAGGGCGACGTCGCGGACGACGGCGGCATGAAGCTGACGAGCAAGGACGGCGCCGAGCTGAACGGCACGCTGAAGGGCGGGAGCGTCAGCGGCACGGTCGACGTCGGCGGTCAGGAGTACGGCTTCACCGCGGACCGTACGGTCAAGCCCTCGGGGCTGTACCGCGCAACGGCCAACGTACGCGGGGCCGAGGTCGACGGCGGCTGGATCGTGCTCCCGGGCGGCCGCCAGGTCGGCATCCTCACACGCGACGGCAAGCCCTCGACGGCCCCGGAGATCGACCCCGGGACCGGAGCGGTGACGGTGGACGGCGAGAGGCTCACGGCCCGCCCCGTCACCCCGTGACCGTCCCGCGTCCGCAAAGCCCCAGAGCCCCAGAGCCCCAGAGCCCGCAAGGTCCGCGCCCGCAAGGTCCGCAAAGTCCGCAAGTCCATGACTCTCCTCGGAAACCGCTCACGGCAGGGAGCAGTTCATGACCGTCGACCCGAACGCCGCCACCCAGGACTTCCCGTCCCCGCGCCCCACCCCCGCCCGCGCCCCCGGCGGCGCCTCCCGCTATCTGATCCCGGCCCTCGTGGCCTGCGCGGTGGCCGTCGGCCTCGGCGCCTACGGCAAGGTGCACGACCCTGCGGGCACCGTGTTCAACCTCGCGGGCTTCAGCAGTACGGGCGCGGTGAAGTCGTGGCTGGCGACGGTGTCGTTCGGCTTCGCGCTCGTGCAGCTGACGTCGGCGCTGATGCTGTACGGGAAGCTGCCGGGCCCGAGTTGGGCGGGGGCGCTGCACCGCTGGTCGGGGCGGGCGGCCTTCCTGAGCGCGGTGCCGGTGGCCGTGCACTGTCTGTACGCCCTCGGCTTCCAGACCTACGAATCGCGCGTTTTGTGGCACTCCCTCCTGGGTTGCTTCTTCTTTGGCGTTTTCAGTGCAAAGATGCTGCTGCTCCGCTCGGAGCGACTCCCCGGCTGGCTCCTGCCGATCGTCGGCGGTCTCGTGTTCTCCGCTCTCACGGTCGTCTGGCTGACCTCCGCCTTCTGGTTCTTCCGCACGTTCGGAGTGACGACATGACGATGGGTTCCACGCGGCGCACGGTCCTGGCCACCGGCGCGGCGGGCACGGCGGCGCTGCTCATGGGGTGCGGTGAATCCGGCGACGACAACGGCGGCGACACCGCGCAGGAGTCCTCGCCCGAGGACGCCGGCACGGACGGCGGCACGGGCGTCGGCGAGGAACTGGCGAGGACGGCCGACATCCCGGTGGGCGGCGGCAAGATCTTCAAGGATCAGAAGGTCGTCGTGACCCAGCCCGAGGAAGGCGCCTTCAAGGCCTTCTCCGCGGTCTGCACACACCGGGGCTGCATCGTCAGCAGCGTCTCGGACGAGACGATCAACTGCGCCTGCCACGGCAGCCAGTTCAAGATCGCGGACGGTGCGGTGGCACGGGGCCCTGCCACCAAGCCGCTGCCCGCCGAGGAGATCACGGTCGCGGGAAATTCGATTCAGCTGGCCTGAGCCACCCCGTACGCTCCCGGGCATGCAGCCCCCGCACCCGCACACTCTGGTCCGCGACCACACGATCTACGCCTGTGTGATGGGGTCGCGGGCCTTCGGTCTCGCGACGGACGACAGCGACACGGACCGGCGGGGTGTCTTCCTGGCCCCCACCGAGCTGTTCTGGCGCTTCGAGAAGCCGCCCACGCACGTGGAGGGGCCGGCGGAGGAGCAGTTCGGCTGGGAACTGGAGCGCTTCTGCCATCTGGCCCTGCGCGCCAACCCCAACATCCTGGAGTGCCTGCACTCCCCCTTGGTGGAGCACGTCGACGCCACCGGCCGTGAACTGCTCGCCCTGCGCGGGGCGTTCCTGTCCCGGCAGGCCCACGAGACGTTCGCCCGGTACGCCCTCGGCCAGCGCAAGAAGCTCGACGCGGACGTCCGCACGCACGGCGCCCCCCGCTGGAAGCACGCCATGCATCTGCTCCGCCTCCTGATGAGCTGCCGGGACCTGCTGCGCACGGGCACGCTGATCGTCGACGTGGGCGACCAGCGCGAGCCCCTGCTGGCGGTGAAGCGCGGCGAAGTACCGTGGACCCAGGTCGAGTCCTGGATGGCCCGGCTGGCCACGGAGGCCGAGGAGGCGGCGCACCGCAGCCCGCTGCCGCCGGAGCCGGACCGGGCCCGCGTCGAGGACTTCGTCGTCCGGACCCGGCGCGCGTCGGCCCTTCAGACCGTCTCAGCCCTTCAAACCGCCTCAGACCTTCAAACCGTCTCAGCCCATCAAGCCGCCTCAGGCCTTCAGGCCGTCCAGACGGACCCGGACGACGAAGTCGTGCAGGGCATCGTACGCGGACGGGTTCTCCGGCAGCATTGACAGGGCCTGCTCCTGGTCCAGCACCCCCTGCAGCCGCTCCACGTCCTCCGCCACACGTTCCTGGTCGACCTCGGCCTTGCCGTGCTCCCGCTCCGCCTTCGCCGCGACGAGGTCCGGCAGATACGCGGGAGCCTCGTCGATCTCCGGGAGCAGGGTGGGCAGATGGGCCTGCACCGCGCCGCTACGCATCAGGTGGATGCCGGTGAGCAGCACCCGGAACGTGTAGAGCAGCGGCTTGAGTTCACCGGTCTTCTCGAAGAGCCGCCACTGGGTGATGGCGAATCCCCGGTAGTGGTGGGCGTGATGGCGGGTGAGGACCCCGGGGGCGAGCGCGATCAGTTCGCGGTGCGCCTCGCTCGTGTGCACGACGAGCGGGGAGAGCAGCTGCTCCAGCACATAGCCGTTGCGGCGGAGCATGAGCCGGGCGAACTTGCGCAGGTCGTGCGTGACGAGGTCCATCTCGACACCGTCCCGGTCCCACATCTTCGACCGGGTCTCCTCCGGCTCGCGCAGCCCGACCAGTTCCGCCGTGGGCAGCAGATGCACACCACGCAGGTCGACGTCCGAGTCACGCGAGGGGAAGCCGTACAGATGCGCTCCGGAGACGGTCGCGAACAGCAGCTTGTCGGGCTGTTCGGCGACCACCGGGGCCAGGTCGATGTCGAGGGGGTCGGTCATCCCTCAAGCGTCCCAGAGGGCTCCCAGCGAGACGAGGTCGCCCTGGTACTCGATCCGGTCGGCCCACTCCGCGGGCCAGGCGTCCGGCCCGTGGTAGGCGCCCGCGAAGGCACCGGTGAGGCAGGCTATGGAGTCCGAGTCGCCCGAGGTGCAGGCGGCGCGGCGCAGCGCGGTGACGGGCTCGTCGACGAAGAGCAGGAAGCACAACAGCCCGGTGGCGAGGGCCTCCTCGGCGATCCAGCCCTCACCCGTGGCCAGGCAGGGGTCCGTCTCGGGCGACGGGAGCCGCAGGGCGTCCCGGACACGGTCCAGGGCCTCCAGGCATTCGTCCCAGCCCCGGGCGATGTACTGCTCGGGTGAGGGGTCATGGCTGTAGGTCCACAGGTCGCCGAGCCAGCGCGCGTGGTAGCGGGCGCGGTTCTCGAACGCGTAGGAGCGCAGCAGGCCGACCAGGCCCATCGGTTCGGTGCCCTGGGCGAGCAGCCTTATCGCGTGGGCGGTGAGGTCGGAGGCGGCCAGGGCGGTGGGGTGGCCGTGGGTGAGGGCGGCCTGCAACTGGGCGGCGCCCGCGCGCTGTTCGTCGCTGAGCGGGCCGATCAGGCCGAGGGGCGCGACCCGCATGTTGGCGCCGCAGCCCTTGGAGCCGATCTGGCTGGCGAACTGCCAGGGGTTGCGCTCGACCGCGAGAAGGTCACAGGCGACGAGGCAGGTGCGGCCGGGGGCGCGGTTGTTCTCCGGGGAACGGGACCAGTCCACGAACTCCTTGCGGACGGCCCGCTCCAGCGCCTCGGCGCCCAGCGACCCGCGGTCCATGGCCGCCCGCAGCCCGTGCGCCAGAGCCAGCGTCATCTGTGTGTCGTCGGTGACGATCGCGGGCCTCGGCAGCTCCATCTTCCGCCAGGGGCCGCACTTGGCGAGGATCGCGGGCACGTCGTTGAACTCCGTCGGGAAGCCGAGGGCGTCTCCGAGGGCGAGTCCGATCAGGGAGCCGGTGGCGGAGCGCTTCGTACGCAGCGTCATGGTCATCAGGGCCGTCCTTCCGTGGTGGGTCGCAACAGCGGCGGGTGCAGGGCGGTGGCCCCACCCGCGCGGTACAGCGCTGCGGGCTTGCCGCGACCGCCGGTCAGGCGGGCGGCGCCGGGCACCTGTTCGACGAAGCCCGGCGTGGCCAGCACCTTGCGCCGGAAGTTGGGCCGGTCGAGCGGAGTGCCCCACACGGTCTCGTAGACCTGCTGCAACTCGCCGAGCGTGAACTCGGGCGGACAGAAGGAGGTGGCGAGACAGGTGTACTCGAGCTTGGCGCCGACGCGGTCGTGGGCGTCGGCGAGGATGCGGTCGTGGTCGAAGGCGAGCGGCCCGATGGCGTTGAACCGCAGCCACTGGGCCTGGGCCGCGTCACCGCCGCCGTGCGGGACGGGCAGGTCCGGGAACAGCGCGGCGAACGCGACGGTGACGACCCGCATCCGCGGATCCCTCCCCGGCTCGCTGTAGGTCCGCAGCTGTTCCAGGTGGAGGCCGGGCACGTCCGTGACACCGGTCTCCTCCGCGAGTTCGCGCCAGGCGGCCTCCTCCGCGGACTCGTCCGGCAGCACGAATCCGCCGGGCAGCGCCCAGCGCCCCGCGTACGGCTCATGCCCGCGCTCGACGAGCAGCACCTGCAGGGTGCCCGCGCGGACGGTGAAGACGGCCAGGTCGACGGTGACGGCGAAGGGTTCGTAGGCGTACTTGTCGTAGCCCTCGGGTGAGGCCATGCCCGTCGCCCCCTTTATGGTCACCATGACTAATAGTCATAACGACCATAAACGCGCGAGCGCCGGGGCACAACCCTTTTACGGGGAAAGGAAGGCCAAGAACGCCGCCGGGAACGGCAAAGGGCCGGCCCCGAAGGCAAACCCGGAACCGGCCCCTGCTCGAACGCGACGGAGACCCTAGAGGTCGACCTCCTGCATCAGCATGCCGACCTCGGTGTTCGACAGGCGGCGCAGCCAGCCCGACTTCTGGTCGCCGAGGGTGATCGGCCCGAAGGCGACGCGCACCAGCTTGTCGACCGGGAAGCCGGCCTCCGCCAGCATCCGGCGCACGATGTGCTTGCGCCCCTCGTGCAGGGTCACCTCGACGAGGTAGTTCTTGCCGGTCTGCTCGACGACCCGGAAGTGGTCCGCGCGCGCGTACCCGTCCTCCAGCTGGATGCCGTCCTTGAGGCGCTTGCCCAGGTCGCGCGGGATCGGGCCCACGATGTGCGCGAGGTAGACCTTCTTCACGCCGTACTTGGGGTGGGTCAGCCGGTGCGCGAGCTCACCGTGGTTGGTGAGCAGGATGACGCCCTCGGTCTCCGTGTCGAGCCGTCCGACGTGGAAGAGCCGCGTCTCGCGGTTGGTCACGTAGTCGCCGAGGCACTGACGGCCCTCGTTGTCCTCCATCGTGGACACGACACCGGCCGGCTTGTTCAACGAGAAGAACTGGTACGACTGCGTCGCGACCGTCAGCCCGTCGACCTTGACCTCGTCCTTCTCCGGGTCGACGCGCTTGCCCTGCTCCAGGACGATCTCGCCGTTGACCTCGACGCGCGCCTGCTCGATCAGCTCCTCGCAGGCCCGCCGGGAACCGTAGCCCGCGCGCGCGAGGATCTTCTGCAGCCGCTCGCCCTCCTGCTCGGCGCCCGGGAAGGTCTTGGGCGGCTTGACGTCCTTCTTGCCCGCGTACCGCTCCCGGTTGCGCTCCTCGGCCCGCGCGTCGTACTCACGCGAGGTCGCCGGGGCCCACCGGCCGCGACCGCTGTTCGGGGACTGCTTGGGGCCGCCCTTGGCACCGCCGCGGGCCGCGCTGCCACGCCCGGACTTCGGTCCTTCGTGGGTGGCGCCGGGGCCCACGTCGTAGCGGCGCTCCTCGGGACGGGGCTTGCCCTCGCGCTTCGGCCTGTCGTCGCGCCCTCCCCCGCCCTTCGGCTGGGAGCCGCTTCCACCGGTCCCGCGGGGGTTGCCGCCCCCACCGCTTCCCCGGGGGTTGCCGCGCCCGTTGTTCCTGCCACTGCCGCTGCCACTGCTTCGCATCAAAGTTCCGTCGTCGTCGTGTCGTCTGCATCTGCATCCGGTGCATCCGGATCGAACGACGGGACCCCTTCCAGCGTCTCGGCCTCGATCGCCTCCGCCTCCGGGAGGAAGGGCGCGAGCTCCGGGAGCTCGTCCAGGCCGCGCAGGCCCATCCGCTCCAGAAAGTAGTTCGTCGTCCTGTACAGGATCGCACCTGTTTCGGGTTCCGCGCCCGCCTCCTCTACCAGACCGCGCTGGAGGAGGGTGCGCATGACCCCGTCGCAGTTGACTCCTCGTACGGCCGAGACCCTGCTCCGGCTCACCGGCTGCCGGTACGCGACCACGGCCAGCGTCTCCAGCGCGGCCTGGGTGAGCCGGGCCTGCTGCCCGTCGAGCACGAACCGCTCGACGGCGGCGGCGTACTCGGGCCGGGTGTAGTACCGCCACCCGCCGGCGATCAGCCGCAGCTCGAAGCCGCGCCCCTGCGCGGCGTACTCGTCGGCCAGGTCCCTGAGCGCCTTGGCGATCTGCCGCTTCGGCCGCTCCAGGATCTTGCTCAGGTGCTCCACCGTCGCGGGCTCGTCCACGACCATGAGGACGGCCTCCAGCGCGGGCTTGAGGTCGAGGTCGGCGACGGTACGCGGCCCCGTGGGCGTCTCGGTTCTCTCCTCGCTCACGCCTTCTCCTCCTTGGGCCGCTCCGGCGGCTCGGGCGGCCGGTCGAACTCGTCGGTGACCACGGGCTCCGTGTCCCCGTCCCCACCGGTCCAGCGCACGGTCAGATCACCGAGCGCGGTCTCCTGGTCGAGGGTCACGGCCTTCTCGCGATAGAGCTCCAGCAGCGCGAGGAACCGGGCCACGACGGTCAGCGTGTCGTCGGTGTCCTCGACGAGCACCCGGAAGGACGCCTCCCCGAGCTCCCGCAGCCGCGCGACGACGATCTGGGCCTGCTCCTGCACGCTGACGAGGGGCGCGTGAATGTGATCGACGTAGACCTGGGGCTTCGGCTTCGGCTGCATCGCCTTCACCGCGAGCTTGGCGAACCCTTCCGCCCCGATGCTGATGACCACCTCGGGCAACAGCGCGGCATGCTGCGGCTCCAGCCCGACGGTCCGCGGATACCGCCGCGCCTCCTCGTCCAGCCGCCGGTTGAAGATCTCCGCGATCTGTTTGTACGCGCGGTACTGGAGCAGCCGGGCGAACAGCAGATCCCGAGCTTCGAGGAGGGCGAGGTCGCCCTCGTCCTCGACCTCGGCGGAGGGCAGCAGCCGCGCGGCCTTCAGATCCAGCAGCGTCGCGGCCACGACGAGAAACTCGGTCGTCTCGTCGAGGTCCCAGTCCGGCCCCATCGCCCGGATGTGCGCCATGAACTCGTCGGTCACCTTGGACAGCGCGACCTCGGTGACGTCCAGCTTGTGCTTCGAGATCAGCTGGAGCAGCAGATCGAAGGGCCCCTCGAAGTTGGAGAGCCGGACTTTGAAAACCCCGCCGTCGGCGTCTTCGGCTTCGGCCTGCCCCGAGCCGTCCGGCACACCTTCGGCTTCGGCTTCGGCTTCGGCTTCGGCTTCGGCCGGAACGACAGCGGACGGCTCCTCGTCGCCCCCGCGGGCGTCATGGGCAGGCGTTCCGCAGGGCGGAACCGGTGGGCGCAACGCCCCACCGGCATCGACCGAAGCACGCTCCTCAGCCGGAGACTCACCCTCGACCGACTCGACCGGCTCGACCGGCGGAGCCGACGGCCCTCTCCCCAGCGCACGCCGACGACCGCCCGAACCGCCGGAGGCCGCCGCAGAGGAGTCATACGAGGTCATAACCCCCGCAGGCTACCTCTACCGCCCACGAAGCCGTCGTACGAGGATGCTCGCGTCCCCTCGGGACTCCAGATCCGCCAGCACCACGGCGACAGCCTCCCGCACGATCCGCCCACGGTCGACGGCCAGCCCGTGCTCCCCACGCAGTACCAGCCGCGCGTGTTCGAGGTCCATGAGTTCCTCGGCGGAGACGTACACGGTGATCTTCTCGTCGTGCCGCTCCCGCCCACTGGGCCGACGCCCGGAACCCCGCCCCCGCTTGCGCGGTGCGGCGGCAGAACCTTCCTGCGGCTTGGGCTGACGCCCGGCGGCGGCGGCCCGCTCGGCGCCTGCCGCGGCGGAGCGACTGCGCGGCTGTTCGCCGTCGGACTCGGCGTCCGCGGCCACATGCTCGGACCCCTCGCCGTCACCGCCCTGCACGGGCACGGACGTCGGCGCGTCCTCCGCGCCCACGGCCCCGTCGCTGTCCCCCGCGGGAGCGGGCACACGGGCTTCTCCGTTCGGCCCCCGCCGGGGAGTGGACGGCTGCAGCGCCATTCCCCCTGTCGTACGGAAGAGTTCGTCGGCCCCCGGCAGACTCACTCGGCGTGACACCGGGCGAGCACCTCCCTGGCGAGCTGGCGGTAGGCGGCTGCGCCGACGGAGTTGGAGGCGTACGTGGTGATCGGCTCACCGGCGACCGTGGTCTCCGGGAAGCGGACCGTGCGCCCGATGACCGTGTGGTAGACGTGCTCGTCGAAGGCCTCGACGACCCGCGCGAGGACCTCACGGCTGTGCACGGTTCGCGAGTCGTACATCGTGGCGAGGATGCCGTCGAGCTCCAGGTCGGGGTTGAGCCGCTCCTGGACCTTCTCGATGGTCTCCGTCAGCAGCGCGACACCGCGCAGGGCGAAGAACTCGCACTCCAGCGGCACTATGACCTTGTGGGCGGCCGTCAGGGCGTTCACGGTGAGCAGACCCAGCGAGGGCTGACAGTCGATCACGATGTAGTCGTAGTCGGCCAGCAGCGGCTTGAGTGCCCGCTGCAGCGTGGACTCGCGCGCGACCTCGGAGACCAGCTGGACCTCGGCCGCCGACAGGTCGATGTTGCTCGGCAGCAGGTCCATGTTGGGGACCGCGGTCTTCAGCAGGACCTCGTCGGCCGACATGCCCCGCTCCATGAGCAGGTTGTAGACCGTGAGGTCGAGCTCCATCGGGTTCACGCCGAGGCCGACCGAGAGGGCGCCCTGCGGGTCGAAGTCGACGAGCAGGACCCGGCGGCCGTACTCCGCGAGCGCGGCACCCAGGTTGATGGTCGACGTCGTCTTGCCGACGCCGCCCTTCTGGTTGCACATCGCGATGATCTTCGCGGGGCCGTGGTCGGTCAGCGGGCCCGGGATCGGGAAGTACGGCAGCGGGCGACCGGTGGGACCGATGCGCTCACGGCGCTGGCGGGCCGCGTCGGGCGCGAGCGTGGCCGCGTACTCCGGATCGGGCTCGTACTCGGCGTCGGGGTCGTAGAAGTGCCCGTCGGGCAGCTCGTCGTAGTCGGCGAAGTGGTTGTGGACCCCGCCACTTCCGTCGCCGGCCATGGCGTTCACGTGTAGGCCATCCATGCTCTGGAGTGCTGTCGGAGTTGCCTGCGGACTCTGGTGGGCTGCGAAGGTGCGGACAGCGACGGAGCCGACAGCCGCGAACCCCGTGGGCCCCGAGACCGGCGCAGGCATTCCTGGTTGACCACCCCCGGGAGTAAATGTCGACTCATTCACAAGTCGTCTTACCTCCTTGGTGACCAGGAAACTTCTAGATAGGTCAGCGTGGCACCATGCCGACAGCTGGCGACTCTATGGCGTGTCGGCGGTCCGCAGCAACACAATCCGCCGGACCCGGCCCGATGTGTCGGCAATGAAACATGCGGCTGTCAAGGGCGTAGGGCCGTCGCACGGCAGGTTTCACCGGTGCGCGAAACATACGAACGGTTACGTTCGAGGCGAGTTGCGCGTGTGTCGCAAAGTGACCATACACACATCCGGCCGGACCTTGTCGGGCAAGATCCGGCCGGGAAGGTGCTGTTGACGACCTGTGTTGACGTATCGCCTTTTACCGAAAGGTGACTTAAAGCAGCCGGTCAGCAGCTGGCCGGCGGCCGGTCGGCGGCTTTCCCGACGGCTGGTCAGCCGAGCAGCGACGCCAGGTCGACGTGCTCCAGGCCGTGCGCCTCGGCGACCTCACGGTAAACGACCCGGCCGTCATGGGTGTTGAGCCCCCTGGCCAGCGCCGGGTCGCGCCGCGACGCCTCGACCCAGCCGCGGTCGGCGAGTTCCACGATGTACGGCAGCGTCGCGTTGGTCAGCGCGTAGGTGGAGGTGTTGGGCACCGCGCCGGGCATGTTGGCGACGCAGTAGAAGACCGACTCGTGGACCGGGAAGGTCGGCTCGGCGTGGGTGGTGGGCCGGGAGTCCTCGAAGCAGCCGCCCTGATCGATCGCGATGTCGACAAGGACACTTCCCGGCTTCATCCGCGACACGAGCTCGTTGGTGACCAGCTTCGGGGCCTTGGCGCCCGGGATGAGGACGGCGCCGATGACGAGGTCGGCCTCCAGACACGCCTTCTCCAGCTCGAAGGCGTTGGAGACGACGGTCTGGATCTTCGTGCCGAAGACTTTGTCGGCTTCCTTGAGCTTGTTGATGTCCTTGTCGAGCAGGGTCACGTGGAAGCCCATGCCGATGGCGATCTGCGCGGCGTTCCAGCCCGACACGCCACCGCCGATGACGACGGCCCGGCCGGCCAGCACCCCCGGCACACCGCCGGGAAGCACACCGCGACCGCCGTTGGCCCGCATCAGGTGGTAGGCGCCGACCTGCGGAGCGAGCCGCCCCGCCACCTCGGACATCGGCGCGAGCAGCGGCAGCGCGCGGTTGGGCAGCTCGACGGTCTCGTACGCGATCGCGGTCGTGCCCGACTCGACGAGGGCGTCGGTGCACTCCTTGGAGGCGGCCAGATGGAGATAGGTGAAGAGCGTCTGGTCCTTGCGGAGGCGGTGGTACTCCTCGGCGATGGGCTCCTTGACCTTGAGCAGCAGGTCGGCGACGGCCCAGACCTCGTCGGCCGTGGCCAGGATCTCGGCGCCGGCGGCGATGTACTCCAGGTCCGGGATCGACGATCCGACACCGGCGCCCTGCTCGATGACGACCTGGTGGCCGTGGCGCACCAGCTCGTGCACGCCGGCGGGGGTGATGGCCACCCGGAACTCGTTGTTCTTGACCTCGCGGGGGATGCCGACCTTCACGTCGATCACGGTCCTTGGCTCGGAGGGTTGTGGGGCTCGCGCACACGGGCGGGACATGCCCCCACCATGCAGGGCATACCCGTACGCATCGGAGCGCACCGGGAGACACCGCAGGAGAACCGGCGGCGCAGCCAGTCTAATGAAGGCATCCCCGCTGTCTAGCCTTTCAATGCATCAATCTTTCGCGGATGCACTACGGATTTCGCAGGCGTTAGCCCCGTGTTCCGGCTCGATCTCATGGATTTCGGGGTCCGGGGCCCCGTCGCGCAGCAGCCGCTCGGCGGCCGCCCGGTGCAGCCGCGCCGCCGCCGGGTCGCCGAGCCGCTCCAGGGTGTCGGCGATCCGGAGCTGGATCGCGGCCTGCAGCCGGGTGTCGTCGGCACGCCGGGCCCACTCGGCCGCTTCCTGACAGGTCCGCAGCGCCTCCTCGGGCCGTCCCGCGTACTCCTGGACCCGCGCCATCTCGCTCAACGCCCTTGCCTGGCCGCCCACATCGCCGAGACGGCGATGGCCGGTGAGCGCCGAGCTCCAGTTGCGCAGCGCCTCGCCGTAGCGGCCCGCGTAGGTGTGCGCGGCGGCGATCCGGCCGTACAGCCGGACGGCGTCCTCGCGCTCGTCCCGGGCGAGCCGCTGGGCGAGCGCCCTGCCGTACCAGTCGGCGGCCCGTTCGTAGTCCTCCAGCTCCTGGTGGGCGCCGCCTACGGATTCCATCGCGCGGCCGGTCGCGTACGGGTCGTTCGCCCGCCGTCCGGCGTCGAGCGCGGCCCGGTAGCGGGCCAGCGCCGCCTTCGTACGGCCGGTCCGGGCGTCCAGGTCGCCGAGGTTCAGCAGGGCCGCCGCCTGCTCGCGGGGCAGGTCGCGGCGCTCGGCGACATCGAGGACGAGTCCGTGGACGTCGTACAGGTCGGGGGCCGCGGCCTGGGTGCCGAAGTGCGCCACCATGGCCCGGACCAGCTGGGACATCAGCCGTCGGGCGAGGGTGTCCAGCTCCCCGTCGGCGACCGCGTGCCGGACCGCGGCCAGCAGCGCGGGCCGACGCACGCGCAGCCACTCCTCGGCGGCCCGGGGGGTCGGGAACCGCAGCGCCTTGGGCATCGCCAGGAGTTTCTCGCGGGCCGTCGGGCTGTCGGTCTCGGTGATGGCCCGGCAGGACTGCAGCAGCCGTACCGACCGCTCCAGCATCCGCGCCCGGGCCAGCTGCAGCTCACCCGGCCGCTCCTGGCTCTCGGCGAGGGACCACAGCAGCGGCTGGAGGCAGCCGGGGACCTCGTACTGCGGCAGCGGCGACTCGACCTCGTGCAGGAACCCCAGGGCCACGAGGTCGTCCAGCGTGGTGCGGGCCGAGCCGACCGAGCAGCCGGCGAGCCCGGAGGCGATGTGCGGGTCGACCAGACCCGCCGGGGCGAGCGCGAGGAGGCGCAGCATCCGGGCGGCGCCGGTCGGCAGCGAGGCATGGGACAGCTTGAAGACCCGGGCGAGCGGCGGGCTGTCGTCGTCCTCGGCACGCAGCTGTTTGGCCAGGTCGGAGACGGCGACGGCGGGCCGGGCGGCCAGCCAGCCCCCGGCGAGCCGCAGCGCGGCGGGCTGGGCCCCGCACACCTCGGCGAGCCCTTCCGCCGAGCGCGGGTCCACGGTGATGCGCACCGAGCCGCTGAAGCGTTCCAGCAGCTCCACGGCGGACTTGGTGTCCAGTCCGCCCAGGGTGCACGGGCGGACGTCGGAGATGCCCGTCAGCGGCCCCTCGGAAACTGCCACGACGAGGGAGTCGGGGGTGTCCGGCAACAGTGCGTCGACCTGCTCGGCATCGGCCGCGTCGTCCAGCAGGAGGACCACCCGGCGGTCGGCCAGCGCCTCGCGCAACGCCTCACTGAGGTCGTCCTCGTCGGCCCCCGCCGGCGCCGGCAGCCCCAGCTCCCCGAGCAGTTCCCGTGCCGCGCGTTCGGCCGGCACCCGGGTGCCGTCGGGCTCGGTGAGCCGGGTCCGCAGCACACCATCGGGGTAACCGTCGGTAACCTGCCGGACGAGTTCCTCGGCGAGCGCGGTACGGCCGAAGCCGGGCCGGCCCGCGATGAGCAGCACGCGCGCGTGGGGCGCCTTGCGGCCCGCGAGGGTGTTGAGCCCGGCCCGGCCGATGTCGGCCCGCAGTTCCTTCAACTCTCTTGTCCGGCCGAGGAACTGACTGTCCGTGGGGGCGGCCTCGACAGCCGGGGGCCGCCCTGTTCCGGACACCCGGGCACCCCCGAGGTCCACCGCCTGATCCGCCACGGGCCACACTCCCGTCCCACCGCACGAGCAAGCCCGCCGGGACTCCGGTTCGGGCGTTTCCCGAGCCTAGTTCACGCTCTGCGACGATCTGGGCGGAGCACGGCGGGCAGGTCGCTCGATCGGATCAAACGATCGTAGGACTGGTGGTGTGAGGCTGCCGTGAGGAGGGCGTCAGGACTCGAACGGCCGCGCAGGCCACGGTGCCCCGGCCGGACGCAGCGCGTCCACGCCGTCCCCGCTCCTCGCCGCCACCAGCGAAAGCACCCCCACCACCAGGCAGTTGTTGTGCAGCTCCCCGGCGAGAACCCCTCGTACCAGCTCGTCCAGAGACACCCGGGCCACCTCCATGTCGGCCTCCTCGTCCTCCACCACGAACCGCTGCCCGTCGGCCTCGGAGAGGTTCTGGGCCAGGAAGATCCGCACGGCCTCGTCGCAGCCACCGGGCGTGGTGTAGACGTCGGTCAGCACCCGCCAGTCCTCCGCCTTGACGTGCGCCTCCTCGTACAGCTCGCGCTGGGCGGCGTGCAGCGGATTCTCCCCCGGCACGTCGAGCAGGCCCGCCGGGATCTCCCACAGCTTCTCGCGGACGGGGTGGCGGTACTGCCGGATGACCAGGACCCGGTCCTGGTCGTCCACGGCGAGGACGGCGACCGAGCCGGGGTGCACCTGGTAGTCGCGGCGGACGACCGACCCGTCGGGCATCACCACGTCGTCCGTGCGCACGGAGGTCTTCTTGCCGACGAACGGCGTCTCACTCGCCCGGACCTCCCACTCCTCGGCGGTGTCCTTGATCGTCATGTCGACTCGTCCTCCCACACGTGCAACAAAGAAACCGGGGCACACATCCCGAAAGACGCGCACCCCGGTCACCGTACAGCTCTCGTGTCGCTCGGTTTTACTTACCGGTCTTGCGCTCCACCGCGGCCTTCACCAGCCCCGCGAACAGCGGGTGCGGCCGGGTCGGCCGGGAGCGCAGCTCGGGGTGCGCCTGGGTCGCGACCAGGTACGGGTGGACCTCACGGGGGTACTCGACGTACTCGACGAGCTTGCCGTCGGGCGAGGTACCCGTGAACTGCAGACCGGCCTTCTTCTCCAGTTCCCCGCGGTAGGCGTTGTTCACCTCGTAGCGGTGGCGGTGGCGCTCCTCGACGTACTCCTTGCCGTCGTACACCTCGCGCACGATCGAACCCTCGGCGAGCTTCGCCGGGTACATGCCCAGCCGCATCGTGCCGCCCATGTCGCCCTCACCGGCGACGATGTCGAGCTGCTCGGCCATGGTGGAGATGACCGGGTGGGCGGTCGCGGAGTCGAACTCGGTGGAGTTGGCGTCGGGGATGTCGGCCAGGTTCCGCGCGGCCTCGATCACGATGCACTGCAGGCCGAGGCAGAGGCCGAGCAGCGGGATCTTGTTCTCGCGGGCGTACCGGATGGCGCCGACCTTGCCGGAGACGCCCCGGTCGCCGAAGCCGCCGGGGATGCAGATGGCGTCGACGTCGGCGAGCTGGGCCGCGGCGCCGGCCGGGGTCCTGCAGTCGTCCGAGGTGACCCACTTGATCTTCACGCGGGCCTTGTTGGCGAAGCCGCCCGCGCGCAGGGCCTCGGTGACCGACAGATAGGCGTCGGGCAGGTCGATGTACTTGCCGACGAGCGCCAGGTTGATCTCGTGGAGCGGGTTGTGGACGCGGTCGAGCAGGTCGTCCCAGGTCGTCCAGTCCACGTCGCGGAACGGCAGGTCCAGCTTGCGGACGACATAGGCGTCCAGGCCCTCGCCGTGCACGGTCTTCGGGATGTCGTAGATCGAGCGGGCGTCGGGACAGGCGACCACGGCGGCCTCGTCGACGTCGCACATCAGGGAGATCTTGCGCTTGATCGCGGCGGGCACCTCGCGGTCACAGCGCAGCACGATCGCATCTGGCTGAATACCGATGTTACGCAGAGCCGCAACCGAGTGCTGGGTCGGCTTCGTCTTCAGCTCTCCCGACGGCCCGATGTACGGCAGGAGCGAGATGTGGACGACGAAGACGTTGTCGCGGCCGACCTCGTGACGGACCTGGCGGACGGTCTCCAGGAACGGCAGCGACTCGATGTCGCCGACCGTGCCGCCGACCTCCGTGATGACGACGTCGACCTCGTCGGAGGCCATGCGCCGGATGCGGTGCTTGATCTCGTTGGTGATGTGCGGGATGACCTGCACGGTGTCGCCCAGGTACTCGCCGCGCCGCTCCTTGGCGATGACCGTGTTGTAGACCTGGCCGGTGGTGACGTTGGCCGAGCCGTCCAGGTCGCGGTCGAGGAAGCGCTCGTAGTGGCCGATGTCCAGGTCGGTCTCGGCGCCGTCGTTGGTGACGAACACCTCACCGTGCTGGAAGGGGTTCATCGTGCCGGGGTCGACGTTCAGGTAGGGGTCGAGCTTCTGCATCACGACGCGCAGGCCACGGGCCTTGAGCAGCATGCCGAGGCTGGAGGCGGTCAGACCCTTGCCGAGCGAGGAGGCGACACCCCCGGTGACGAAGATGTGCTTGGTCGTCGTGTTTCGAAAAGCAGCGGGCGGCATGGCCAAGAGGGGGCTCCCGTGGTCGCGGTTCGGTGTGCGGGTCGGCCGCCGCCCGATCTCATCCGTCGGGGGTGCCTTCGCTGCGGTTCGGGGGTCCCTCTTACGAATTTTCGACGTGGGGCGCCCACCGGTCCACGGGCTACCAGGGTATCAGCGACAGGACACGATCGCTTCCGGCCACGCTCCGCGCACGGGCCGACACGGAGCTCGTACGACAGTCGGCGAATCTCGGTCGGCCTTCACCCTTGGCTCACCCGTTCGGCCCACTCGCGTTGCCTGGAGCGGCACGCGGAGCCCTCCGGTGCGTCGTATCCTCTTCGGACACTCGCTGCCGAGCGCGGCCGGCGCGACGGCACCACCCCCGCCCGTCTCCGGCAATCACAAGAGCTTGTCAGTCCGTTGAGCAACGATCGCCTCATTTGCGTTGAGGATCGTTGAGCGACATCGCATGACACCGTCCCTTGGATCACTCTGGAAACATGGTTCCTTTGTCGTTCCCTTGGGTCCCTTGACCGCACACCGCACAGCGACCGCCCCTCGGGGGGCGACGACGTGGCCGTTCGACTGGAGTTGCACGTGGCCGGGCGCATCGAAGACTACGCACTCATCGGAGACATGCAGACCGCAGCGCTGGTCTGCCGGGACGGCACGGTCGATTGGCTGTGCCTGCCCCGCTTCGACTCCCACGCCGTCTTCGCGGGACTGCTCGGCACCGAGGAACACGGGTTCTGGAGACTGGGCCCCGCGCACGCGGCGGACGCCGAGCCGCCGACGGCATCCCGCCGCCGGTACCGCGGCGACTCGCTGATCCTGGAATCCGAGTGGGACACCTCACGCGGCACGGTCCGTGTGACGGACTTCATGCCGCCCCGTGACGGCGCCCCTCAGCTGATCCGGATCGTGGAGGGCGTCAGCGGCCGGGTGCCGATGCGCTCGGCGCTGCGCATGCGGTTCTCGTACGGCCGTGTGGTGCCCTGGGTGCACAAGCACGAGGGGCGCACGGTGGCCGTCGCCGGGCCGGACTCGGTGTGGTTCGACACCGAGTGCGAGACGTACGGCAAGGCGCTGACCACGTACGCCGACTTCACGGTGACGCCGGGCGACCGGATCGCGTTCACGATCTCCTGGGAGCCCTCGCACAAGCAGCCCCCGCCGCTGCCGGAGCCCGAGCCGTCGCTGCAGGCCACCGAGGAGTTCTGGCACGACTGGGTGGAGCAGTGCACGTACCACGGCCCGTACCGCGAGGCCGTGATCCGCTCGCTGATCACCCTCAAGGCCCTGACCTACGCCCCGACCGGCGGCATCGTGGCCGCGCCGACCACGTCGCTCCCCGAGCACATCGGCGGCGTCCGCAACTGGGACTACCGCTACACCTGGCTGCGCGACGCGGCCATCACCCTCTCCTCGCTGCTGCGCACCGGCTACCGCGACGAGGCCCGCGCCTGGCGCGAGTGGCTGCTCAGGGCCGTCGCCGGCGACCCGGAGAACCTGCAGATCATGTACGGCATCGCCGGTGAGCGGGAGCTGGGCGAGGCCGAACTGGAGTGGCTGCCCGGGTACGAGAACTCGGGCCCGGTCCGGGTCGGCAACGGCGCCGCGCACCAGCTCCAGCTGGACGTCTACGGCGAGGTCACCGAGGCCCTGCACCTGGCCCACATGACGGGCCTGGCCCGCAACGACTACGCCTCCCTCCTCCAGCTGAAGCTGATCCGCTACCTGGAGGACCACTGGGACGAGCCGGACGAGGGCATCTGGGAGGTGCGCGGTCCGCGCCGCCACTTCGTGCACTCCAAGGTCATGGCCTGGGTCGCCGTGGACCGCACGATCAAGCTCATCGAGTCCGGCGACGCGGACGGCCCGCTGGAGAAGTGGCGCGAGCTGCGCGACGACATCCACCGGGACGTGTGTGAGAAGGGTTACGACAAGGAGCGCAACACCTTCACACAGTCGTACGGCTCGAAGGAGCTGGACGCCTCGCTGCTGCTGATCCCGCAGATGGGCTTCCTGCCGCCGGACGACAAGCGGGTCATCGGCACCATCGAGGCGATCCAGCGCGAGCTGTCGACCCCGGACGGCTTCATCCTGCGCTACCCGACCTCCGGCGAGGACGAGGGCGTGGACGGCCTGCCGGGCGACGAGGGCGCGTTCCTCGCCTGCTCGTTCTGGATGGCCGACGACCTGGCGATGATCGGCCGGGTGGACGAGGCCCGCAAGCTCTTCGAGAAGCTGCTCTCCCTCCGCAACGACCTGGGACTCCTCGCCGAGGAGTGGGACCCGGTGCTGAAGCGCCAGGTCGGCAACTTCCCGCAGGCGTTCAGTCACGTGCCCCTCATCGACACGGCCCTGCGGCTGACCGCCTCGGGGGCGTACGGCGGCTGAGCGCGCCCCCGAATCCGCCGCGCACGGCGGCGGATCGGGGCGTGGGCAGGCGCGCGCGGCAAGCGCTTGCGCCTGCCGATACGGATACTCGCGCCCGCCGGGCGCGGGTGTTCGCGCCCCCGGGCGCGGGTGCTGACGCCCTTCCTCGCGAACAGGACCGATCCACCGCCGCCGCCTAGCCTGGAAGTAGTCCTGTCCCCTGGCCGAAAGGGGGCGGCTCGCCATGGCTCCCCTCTCGAAGGCGCACGCGGCCCTCGCCGCACTGCGCGAGGATCTGACCGGTGACGTGTTCGCACCGGGGGATTCGGGCTACGACGGCGCCCGCACGGTCTTCAACGCCATGATCGACCGGCGCCCGGCCGTGATCGCACAGTGCGCGGACGAGACCGATGTCGTCCGTTCGGTGCGCTTCGCCCGCGACCTCGACCTGCCGATCGCGGTGCGCGGCGGCGGCCACAGCGTGGCCGGAATGGCACTGAACGACAACGGCCTCGTCATCGACCTGCGCCGGATGCACGGCGTCACGGTCCATCCCGGGTCCAAGAGCGTCCGGGTCGAGGGCGGCGCCACCATGAGCCATCTCGACCGCGCCACCGAGCCCCACCGGCTCGCGACCACCGGCGGCCGGGCGTCGACCACGGGCGTGGGCGGCTTCGTCCTCGGCGGCGGCAGCGGCTGGCTGGACCGCACCTTCGGCCTCGCCGTCGACAATCTGCTCGGCGTCGAACTGGTGACCGCCGACGGCCACCTGGTCCGGGCGAGCGCCGAGGAGAACCCGGACCTGTTCTGGGCGCTGCACGGCGGCGGCGGGAACTTCGGTGTCGCCACCGCCCTCACCCTCCGCCTGCACGAGCTGCCCGCGTTCGCCATCGCCCTGCTGCTCTACCTTCCGGAACACGGCCCCGACGTGATCCGCGTGTACCGCGAGGTCATCGAGACCGGCCCACCGGAGGCTAGCGGCGGTGTCCTCTATCTCACCGGCCCACCCGAGGAGTTCGTCCCCGAGCATCTGGTGGGCAGACTCGTGTGCGCCGTCCTCCTGACGTACGCGGGCACCGAGGACGACATGCGCAAGATCGCCCAGCCGCTGTTGGCGATGCCGCACGAGGCCGAGGTGGTCGGCGCGATGCCGTACGCGGACGTGCAGTGCATGATCGACGATCCGCCGGGCATGCGGAACTACTGGTCGGCGGAGTACCTGACCGGTCTGCCGGACGAGTTGGTGGACGTCCTGGGCACCCGTGCCTGGACGATGCCCGTGCCGACCGGCACCCAGCACGTGCTCTTCCCGCTGGGCGGCGCGATCACCGAGGGCCCCGACCAGTACCCGGTGCCGTACCGGGACTCCCCCTGGGTCGTGCACCCCTTCGGTGTCTGGGAGGACCCCGCGGACGACGAGCGGTGCGTCCGGTGGGTACGCGACGTCCGCGCCGACGTACGGCCGTGGAGCACCGGCGCGGTCTACCTGAACTTCGTCGGCGACGAAGGCGCCGACCGGGTGGTGGCCGGCCTCGGTGTCGACAACTACCGGCGGCTGACCGCGATGAAGACCCGGTACGACCCCGACAACGTCTTCCGCTACAACCACAACATCCCGCCGGCCTGACGACCCGGTACCGTCCGCTCCATGGACACCCGTGACAGCCGCGAACCAGGTGACGGCCGTGAGGCGCAGGGCGGCATCACCGTGCGGCGGGCGCTGGAGCTGCCGGGGCTGCGGGGCGGGCTGCCGGAGGTCCTGGCCGGCGCCGACCGGCTGCACCGGACCGTGCGCTGGGTGCACGCGGGCGAGGTCCCGAACATCGCCTCGCTCCTCAAGGGCGGCGAACTGCTGCTGACCACCGGGTACGGGCTCGGCACCCGCCCCGCCGACCAGCGCGCGTTCGTCCGGACCCTCGCCGAGCGTGGCATCTCGGCCCTCGTGATCGAACTGGGCCCGCGCTTCACCCGGCTTCCGTCAGCCCTCGTCGAGACGGCGCGCTCGGCCGGTCTCCCCCTCGTCCAACTGCACCGCGAGGTGGCCTTCGTGACCGTCACCGAGGAGATCCACACCGAGATCGTCAACGGCCACTACGCGCTCCTCCAGCAGGCCGAGGAGGTCCACCGGCGCTGCACCGAGGCCCTGCTCGGCGGTGGCGGGGTCCCCCAGGTCCTCGGCATCCTGGCCGACTTCAGCGGCAACCCGGTCTTCCTGGAGACCGCCGACGGACAGCTCCTGTACGCCGCCGGGAGCGGCCCGGCCGCCACCGATCCGCTCCAGGTGTGGGAGGGGCTGCGCGACCGGCACCAGGACGAGCCGCCGGCCGGGACGGCCATCGTCGACGTACCGGGCGGCGGTCCGGGCACCGGTGCGGTACGGGCCCGTCTGGTCCTGCTCCCCGTCGTCGCCCCCTTGGCTCCCGTGCACCGGATGGCAGCCGAGCGCGCGGCGGGCGTCCTCGCCGTCGTCCTGATGCAGGCCCGGCAGGAGGAGGAGCTGGCGGCACGCGGACGCGGCGACTTCCTCACCGACCTCGCCGAGGGCCGCGTCCGGGCCGAGGACGCCCCCGCGCAGGCCCGCGTCCTCGGCTTCAAGCCGGGCGGCGGCCCCCTGCTCCCCGTGGTGATGGGGCTCGCCGAAGGCCTGTCCCCCGAGGGGGGAGGCTGGGCCGTGCTCGCCCGCGCGGTGGCCGAGGAGCTGGCCTCCGTGGGCGTGCCCGTCCTGCTCGGCGTACGCCCCGTCGAGGGCCGCGTCCCGCTGCTGCTGGGCCTGCGCGCGGAGTCGGAGCGCCCGGCGGCGGCCGACAAGGTCGCGGCGGCGCTGCGGGCGGGTGCGGAGCGTGCCGGGATGCGGCGGCCGGGTGGGCGGCCGCCCGTGGTGGTCGTGGCCGCGCCCGGCGGGTGGGCGGCCGCCTCGGCGGGCCTGAGACACGCCGCTGAGGCGGCGACGGCCGCGCAGGGCCTGGCCGACCGCCCCTGGTACGACGCCCGGCGTCTCGACATCGACCTGCTGCTGTGGCGGCTGCGCGACCACCCCGATCTGGCCGCCTTCGTGGACCGCGCGATCGGTCCCCTCCGTGACCACGACGACCGCGCCAAGCCCCCGCTGCTGCCCACGCTGGAGACCTATCTGGCCCACGCCGGCCGCAAGGCGGAGACCGCCCGCGAACTGCATCTCAATCGCCAGACCCTCTACAACCGCCTCGCCCGCATCGGCGAACTGCTCGGCACCGACCTGGACGACCCTCAGGCGGTCCTGGCCCTGAGCCTGGCACTCCGGGCCCGCAGACACGTCGTCTGAGGCCGGGCCGCCGCAGGACCCGTCAGGTGAGAGGCCTCAACCGCGTCAACTCGTCGTAGACGCTGAGCACCTGGGCCACCGTCTCGTCCTCGGTCGGCCAGGTGGCGGCCTGCCGGGTGCCCCGTTCCCTCAGCGCCTCACGGAGGGCGGGGTCGTCGAGGAGGCGTACGACGGCCATGGCGAGCGCCTCGGCGTCGCCGTACGGGACGAGTTCGGCGCCGTCGCCCACCAGGTCGGGCAACGAACCGACGGCGGCCGCGACGAGCGGCACACGCGCGTGGAGCGCCTCCTGGGCGAGGACCGAGCGGGCCTCCGGGCCGCCGGGCAGCAGCGCGAGATCGGCGGCCGCGATCAGCTCGGAGACGTCGTCGCGCCGCCCGACGAGCCGGACGGGCAGTTCCTCGTCCTCGATGCGCCGCTGGAGTACGCCCCGCAGCGGCCCCTCGCCCGCGACGACGAGCAGCGGCGCCGGGTCGAGGCCGCGCCACGACCGGGCGGCGTCGAGCAGCGTGTCGTACCCCCGGTGGCGGTCGAGCGTGCCGACCGTCATCAGCAACGGGCGTGCCGTGGCGCCGAGTTCGGCCCGGACCTTGGAGGCGGGCCGGTCCGGGTCGGCTCCGGGGTCGGCCCGGCGCGGCACGGGCAGCGCGACGGCGGCGAGCCGGGCGTCGCGCGCGCCCCGGCGGCGGGCCCGGTCGACCAGGTCGGAGGAGCTGCCGAGGACCACGGCGGCGGCCTTGGCGACCCGCCGCTCCAGCAGCCGCAGCAGATGCGCCCGCGCCCCCTCCGCGTACGAACGTGTGTGCCAGGTGACGACGAGGGGGGTGGTGCGCCGGCCGAGCGCGAGGGTGGCGCGGAAGCCGGCGTGCAGTCCGTGCGCGTGCACCAGGTCGGCGTCCGCGCAGGCGCTGCGCAGGCTGGCCACCGAGGCCGGGTCGCTGCTGCGGGGCACGTGGACGTGGTGGGCGCCGACGCCGGTGAAGTCGTACACCCCGTCGGTCTCGCCGGGGGCGCACACGGTGACCCGCACGCCCCGGGCGACCAGACCCGAGGCCAGCGACCGCACATGCGCGCTGCTCACCGCGCTGCCGCCGCCGAGCACTTGTACGGTCCGCAGCGGCGACTGGCCGGGGGGTGAGTGGCTGCTCACGTGGCTCACGTGGCCGAGGCTCCTGGTTCGGGGTCGGACGGTCACGAAGAAACGTGCAGAAGGATCCCGCGGCGGGGGTGGACCACCCGAAGCGCTACCGCGCGATCCACGCGGCACATCCTGCTACGTCGTTTCCTGTTCAAGGATGCCAGGCCGCAAGGGTGTTCCGGGACAGCCGGACGGGGCGAGTGCCGGAGGGCCGGGCAACCCCGGCCCCAGGGTCACCCACACGGGTGAACACCCGCACGGGGTTGCCCCTCTGTACGACTCCCGTCCCGCTCCTTCCCGCCGTGTTTCCCCGCCATATTCCCCGCCGTGTTCATCGCCGTGTTCACTCACAGCCGACGAAGACAGCGGTCCCGGCACCGCCCTACGCGTCCGCGCGGGCCGCCGCGAGCAGTTCCTCCGCGTGTGCCCGTGCCGTCTCGGAGTCCTCCTGGCCGGCGAGCATGCGCGACAGCTCGCGCACCCGGTCCTCGCCCTCCAGGATCTTCACACCGGACCGGGTCACCGAACCGTCGTTGGTCTTCTCCACCAGCAACTGCCGGTCGGCGAAGGCGGCCACCTGGGGCAGATGGGTGACCACCACGACCTGGGCCGACCTGGCGAGCCGGGCGAGCCGCCGGCCGATCTCGACCGCGGCCTTGCCGCCGACTCCGGCGTCGACCTCGTCGAAGAGATACGTCGGCACGGGGTCCGTCCCCGCGAACACCACCTCGACGGCCAGCATCACCCGCGACAGCTCACCGCCGGACGCGCCCTTGGCGATGGGCCGGGGCGGCGCCCCCGGGTGCGGGGCGAGCAGCAGTTCGACCTCGTCGACACCGGACGGGCCGTACGCGACCGTGCGTCCGTCCACCTCGACGCCCTCGGGATCGTCGGTCCGCCGGATCTCGAACGACACGCGCGCGTGCGGCATGGCGAGCGAGGCCAGCTCGGCGGTGACGGCGGCGGCGAACCGCTCGGCGGCCTCCGCCCGGGCATCGGTCAGCGCCTGCGCGAGGCCGCCCAGTTCGGCTCGCAGCGCGTCCCGCTCGGCGGTCAGCTCGTCGATCCTCTCGTCGTCGCCGTCGAGTTCGGTGAGCCGCTGGGCACCCTGCTCGGCCCAGGAGAGCACGGAGGCGATGTCCACGCCGTACTTCCGGGTGAGCGCGGTGAGCGCGGCCCGCCGCTCCTCGACGGCAGCCAGCCGCAGCGGATCGGCGTCCAGGTCGTCGGCGTATCCCGCCAGTTCCCCCGCCACATCGCCCAGCAGGATCCCGATCTCCCCGATCCGCTCGGCGAGCGCGGCCAGCGCCGGGTCGTGCGACCGCACGGCCTCCAGCGCCCGGTGTGCGCCCGCGACGAGCGTCGTGGCGTCCACGCCCTCCGGGTCCTCGGGATTGCCCGCGAGCGCGGCGTGCGCGGCCGTGGCGGCGGACGCAAGCGCCTCCGCGTGGCCGAGCCGCTCGGCCTCCTCGGCCAGCTCCACGTCCTCGTCGGCCCGCGGCTCGACGCCGGCGATCTCGTCGAGCCCGTACCGCAGCATGTCGGCTTCCTGGGCCCGCTCACGCGCGCGCGTGACGATCTCGTCGAGTTCGGTGGCCACGGCCCGCAGCCGCCGGTAGGCCTCGCCGTACTTGGTGAGCGGCACGGCCACCGCGTCGCCCGCGTACCGGTCGAGCGCCGCCCGCTGCCGGGACAGCTTCAGCAGCCCCTGCTGGTCGGTCTGCCCGTGCACGGCGACCAGTTCGTCGGCCAGCTCCGCGAGCACGCCCACGGGGACGGAACGCCCGCCCAGGTGGGCCCGCGACCGTCCCTCGGCGGAGACGGTCCGGCTGATCAGCAGCGCCCCGTCGTCGAGTTCGGCCCCGGCCTCCTCGGCCCGGACGATCGCCGACGCGCCCTCGGGCACGGCGATCCGGCCCTCCACGACGGCGTTCTTCGCGCCGATCCGCACGAGCGCCGGGTCCGCCCGCCCGCCGAGCAGCAGGCCGAGGCTGGTGACCACCATGGTCTTGCCCGCGCCCGTCTCACCCGTCACGGCGGTGAAGCCGGGCGACAACTCGACGACAGCGTCGTCGATGACTCCGAGCGACCGTATCCGCATCTCCTCCAACACGGACACGACCTTACGAGGTCGAGGAGGGCGACCGCGACGCCCCCCGTCCCCCATGTCACTCCCGGGAGGTACAGCGCGCCCTTTCAGGGGCGCGGGGAACCGCGCGAGCGACCACAGCCGACCCGCGGCGATGACGGTCCCCCGCCGTGCCCCGCCTCGCGCTAGTGCCGGGCCCCCCGCCACCCGGAAACAGGCAGAGCGAACTTCGCCACGAGCCGGTCCGTGAACGACGCGTGATGCAACCGCGCCAGCCGCACCGGCACCGCCCCCCGCCGGACCTCGACCCGGGCCCCCGGCGGCAGCTCGACGGTCCGCCGCCCGTCACACCACAGAACCCCCGGCGGGATGTGCGGCAGCACCTCCACCGCCAGCACCGAATTCGGCGACGTCACCAACGGCTTCGCGAACAGCGCGTGCGCGCTGATGGGCACCATCAGCAACGCCTCGACCTCGGGCCACACCACGGGCCCACCCGCCGAGAACGCGTACGCCGTGGACCCGGTCGGAGTCGACAGGACGATTCCGTCACACCCGAACCCGGTCACCGGCCGGCCGTCGATCTCCAGAACGACCTCGAGCAGCTTCTCGGCACCGGCCTTCTGCACGGCGGCCTCGTTCAGCGCCCAGTCCGTGTGGACGATGTTTCCGTTCTGGTGCACGACGACATCGACGGTCATCCGCTCCTCGACCTCGTACGACCTGGTCACCACCCGGTCGACAACCTTGTCGAGGTCGTCCCGCTCGGCCTCCGCGAGGAAGCCGACGCTGCCGAGGTTGACGCCCAGCATCGGCACCCCGGAGGCGCGGGCGAACTCGGCGCCGCGCAGCAGCGTGCCGTCACCGCCGAGGACGATGAGCAGCTCGCACCCGTCGAGGCACTGCGGGGTGGCCTCCTTGACGAGTTCCACCTCCTCCGGCAGCGGGATGTCCTCGGCCTCGTACTCCAGGACACGCACGACGATGCCGTGGTGCAGCAGCCCCTTGACGACGAGTTCGGCACTGCGGATGGCCGCCGGCCGCCCGGTGTGGGTGAGCAGGAAAACAGTTCGAGATCGGTCCTGAGTCAACGCGGCCCCTCCGCCACTGCTCGGTCGACGTCGGCCGGGTCCAACGCGGGTGCCCCGGCTCGCAACCACAGAAAGTACTCGACATTGCCCGAGGGTCCGGGCAGCGGACTGGCCGTCACACCCTTCACCCCGAGCCCCAGCTCCCCGGCCCGCCGGGCCACCCCGCGCACCGCCTCGGCGCGCAGCTCCGGACTCCGTACGACTCCCCCACTGCCCAGCCGCTCCTTACCCACCTCGAACTGTGGCTTGACCATCATCACCAGATCGGCGTCCGGCTTCACGCACCGCACCAGGGCGGGCAGCACCAGGCCGAGCGGGATGAAGGACAGATCCCCCACGACAAGATCCACAGGCTCCCCATCGATCGCTTCGAGCGTCAACTCGCGTACGTTCGTACGGTCCTTGACGGTGACGCGTTCATCACTCCTGAGAGTCCAGGCGAGTTGTCCGTATCCGACGTCCACGGCCACGACGTGCGCGGCCCCGGCCCGCAGCAGCACGTCGGTGAATCCGCCGGTGGAGGCGCCGGCGTCCAGGGCCCGCCGCCCTTGTACGGCCAGCCCCTGCGGGACGAAGGCCTCCAGGGCGCCGGCGAGCTTGTGGCCGCCTCTGGACACGTACTCCGGGTCGCCGTCGTCGGTCGCCACCACGATCGCGGCGGCGGTCTCCACCTGTGTGGCGGACTTGGTCGCGACGTTCTTGCCGACGGTGACCCGCCCGGCGGCGATCAGCTGGCTCGCGTGCTCACGCGAGCGCGCTAGCTTCCGCCGGACCAGTTCGGCGTCCAGACGGCGGCGTGCGACTCCTGCCACGGGGTTTAGCTCCTGCTCTAGTACGGCCGAGGGGGCGCCGGAGGTCCCGGGCGGGCGTCGAGCGCGGTGAGCGCGTCGCGCAGCCCCCGGTGTACATCCTCGTACACCTCCACATGGCCGTCGGTGGCGAGGTGGTCGGCGTCGGCCAGCCGGTCGAGGGTGGCGTCCACCTCGGGGTGGCCGGTGGCGGTGCGGGGCACGTTCAGCGGGGCCGGCCCGGCCTCCGCCTCCGGAACCACTGCTTCCACCCCGGCCTCGACCTCGGGCAAAGAGTCGCTCATGCCCAGACGCTACCGCGAAGCTCTGGGGTACCGTCGATCGCGATGGCAACGATTGAGGAGTGCCGCGCCGCGCTCGAAAAGCTCTCGGACAACATGGCAGGCGCCGATGGACACGTGCGCGAGGCGACGGCCCTCGACCGCTCGGTGAGCTGCCACATCAAGGACCTCGACGTCTCCTTCATGGGCCGGATGCGCGAGGGCCGCATCGAGGTGCGCGACACCCTTCAGGGGCCGCCGCCGGAGAAGGCCCAGATCCGGCTCGCCATGACCGGCGACGATCTGGTGGCCCTCGTCGCCGGCGAACTGAACTTCGCCAAGGCCTGGGGTTCGGGCCGGGTGAAGCTGGAGGCGGGCTTCCGGGATCTGCTCCAGCTCAGGAAGCTTCTGTAGCGGCCACCTTCTCGATTCCGGTCCGCGCCCTGCGCGCCGCCGGCACCACCAGCGGCGTCCCCGTCTCCGGGTCGTCGATCACCTGGCAGCGCAGCCCGAAGACCTCTTCGACCAGCTCGGCCGTGACGATCTCGGAGGGGGCGCCCTCGGCGATCACCGAGCCGTCTCGCAGGGCGATGAGATGGGTGGCGTAGCGGGCGGCGTGGTTGAGGTCGTGCAACACCGCGACGAGCGTGCGGCCCTGCTCCTCGTGCAGCTCGGCGCACAGGTCGAGCACGTCGATCTGGTGCTGGATGTCCAGGAAGGTGGTCGGCTCGTCGAGCAGCAGCAGCGGGGTCTGCTGGGCGAGTGCCATGGCGATCCAGACACGCTGGCGCTGACCGCCGGACAGCTCGTCGACATAGCGGTCGGCCAGCTCGGCGACCCCGGTCGACTCCATCGACTCCCGGACGATCCGCTCGTCCTCGGTGGACCACTGCCGCAGCAGCCCCTGGTGCGGGTACCGGCCGCGGCCCACGAGGTCGCCGACGGTGATCCCGTCGGGCGCGATCGACGACTGCGGCAGCAGGCCGAGGGTCCGGGCGACCTTCTTGGCGGGCATCGACTGGATGACCTGCCCGTCGAGCAGCACCCGCCCCTGTGACGGCTTCAGCATCCGTGAGAGGGCACGCAGCAGAGTGGACTTGCCGCAGGCGTTGGGGCCGACGATCACGGTGAACGAGCTGTCGGGGATCTCCACCGACAGCTGCTCGGCGATGACCCGCTGGTCATAGGCGAGGGTGACGTTCTCGGCGGACAGGCGGTTCACGGTGCTCCTCTTGTCGTTCTCGTTCGCCGACGCGCTCATATCCGCCCGGCCTTGCGCTCGGTGACCAGCAGCCACAGCAGATAGACACCGCCGAGTACGCCGGTGACCACGCCGACGGGCAACTGGTCGGCCCCGAACGCCCGCTGCGAGGCCCAGTCGGCGACGATCAGCAGGGTCGCGCCCATGCACATCGCGGGCACCAGGTTCGGGCCCGGGGAGCGGGTCAGCCGCTTGGCGAGCTGGGGCGCGGTGAGGGCGACGAAGCCGACCGGCCCGGCGGCAGCGGTGGCCCCGGCGGTGAGCAGCACGGCCGACACCATCAGCAGCAGCCGGACGCGCTCGACGCTCACCCCGAGGGCGTACGACACGTCGTCGCCCATCTCCGTCATCCGCAGCCCGCGCGCGTTGCCCAGCACCAGCGGCACGAGGATCGCGCACATGATCAGCAGCGGCCAGACCTGGGCCCAGTCACGGCCGTTGAGGGAGCCGGTCATCCACACGACCGCGCGGGCCGCGTCGACCAGGTCCGCCTTGGTGATCAGATAGCCGTTGACCGCCGTGACGATCGCCGAGACGCCGATGCCGACCAGCACGAGCCGATAGCCGTGCACGCCCCTCTTCCAGGCCAGCACATAGATCGCCAGGCCGGTGACCAGACCGCCGACGAGCGCCCCGAGGGCCACCTGGTTCGCGCTGCCGGAGAACAGCACGATGACGACCAGTGCGCCGGCGGTGGCGCCCTGCGAGAGGCCGAGCACGTCCGGACTGCCCAGCGGATTGCGGGAGATGGACTGGAACAGCGCCCCGCCGAGGCCGAGCGAGGCCCCGACAAGGAGCCCGACCAGAACTCTTGGCAGCCGCAGTTCGTTGACGATGAACTCCTGGCCCGCGTCGCCGTTGCCGAGCAGCGTCTTCAGGACGTCGCCGGCCGGGATGGGGAAGTCTCCGGTCCCGATCAGTACGACACTCGCGGTCAGCGCCGCCACCAGCAGCAGGACGACGACGGTGAACGCCCGTACGTCCAGCCGGACGGACAGCCCACCGGGCGTGCGGACCGCGCGAGTGCGGTCGGCGGGCTTGCTCATGACCTGCGTCTTCACAGCTGCGCCGTCCTCCGCAGTCGTACGAGAAAGATGAAGACCGGCCCGCCGAGGATCGCGGTGACGATGCCGACCTGGAGCTCCGCGGGCCGTACCACCATGCGGCCGATGACGTCGGCGCCGAGCAGCAGCACGGGCGACAGGACGGTCGCGTACGGCAGGATCCAGCGCAGGTCGGGCCCGGTGAAGGACCGCACGGCATGCGGGACCATCAGCCCCACGAAGACGATCGGCCCGCAGGCGGCGGTCGCGGCACCGCACAGCACGGTGGCGGCGGCCATGGAGAGCGCCCGGGTGCGGTTGAGGCCGGCGCCGAGCGCGCGGGCGGTGTCGTCGCCCATGGCCATCGCGTTCAGCGGCCGGGCGAGCAGCAGCGCGATGACCGTGCCGACGGCCAGGAACGGCAGTACCTGGGTGATGGTCTCGTCGGTCGCCGAGGCCAGCGAACCGACCGTCCAGAAACGCATCTTGGAGAGCGCCGCGTCATCCATGATCATCACGGCCTGCAGATAGCCGTAGAGGGCGGCGCTGATGGCCGTGCCCGCGAGGGCGAGACGCACCGGCGTCGCACCCCGGCTGCCCCCGAGGAACCAGACCAGCGCCCCGACCATGGCGGCACCGGCGAACGCGAACCACACGTACCCGGCCAGCGAGGTGACGCCGAAGTAGGTGATGGCGGTGACGACCGCGGCGGACGCGCCCGCGTTGATGCCCAGCAGCCCTGGGTCGGCCAGCGGGTTCCGGGTGAGCGCCTGGAGCACGGCACCGGCGAGCCCGAGCGCGGCCCCCGCGAGCAGTCCGAGGAGGGTGCGCGAGATCCGCTCCCCGACGACGGCGTCGCCGTAGGTCCCCGTGTCCTCGAACAGACCGTGCCAGACCTGCTCCGGAGACAGTTCTTTCGCGCCGATCGCGATACTCGCCAGGGCGACCAGGACGAGAAGGACGAGGGACACGAGGAGCCCGACGGCTCGTATCGCCCGGCGGTTCGGGGGCGCGGGGGCGGTCTCCGCGCTCGGTTCAGGAGGACTGTCGACCAACACCCGGTTAGGTTAGCCTATCCTCTTCTTTTGCTCGATCGTGTCCACGAACACCGCACAGACGTACGGGCCGTACGGGTGGAAGCCCCGCTCGCACAGACCACGGCCGCCGCACCGGCCCCCGGGAAGCCCGAGGGCCCAAAAGACCCGGCCGCTCACAACCCCAGCCGGGCCAGCGCCTTCCCCCCGTCCAGCTCGCACACGCCCGCCCCGGCAGCCGTCCAGGCCGCCGCGCACAGCGCCCGCAGTCCGTCCAGGGCCTCGCCCTCGCCGACCAGTTCCAGCCGTTCCGCCCCTGCCGTCGCCGTCCAGCCGCCGCAGCGGAAGCCCGCGCCCGCCTCGACGACCTCCGGCTGCCCGGTGAGCATGCCCCGCAGATCGGCGTCGACATACGTCGGCCGGTGCTGCGGGGGCGCGGCCAGCAGCTGCGCGCCGTCGGTCACGCCGGTCAGTACGAGCAGCGAGTCGACCTCGCCGTTGAACGCGCCCTCGATGTCCGTGTCCAGCCGGTCCCCGACCACCAACGGCCGCTCGGCACCCGTCCGCAGGATCGTCTCGCGGTGCATCGGCGGCAGCGGCTTGCCCGCCACCTGCGGCTCGGCCCCGGTCGCGATCCGGACGACCTGCACCGCCGCCCCGTTGCCGGGAGCGATGCCCCGCGCGCTGGGAATCGTCAGGTCGGTGTTGGACGCGAACCATGGCACCCCGCGCGCGATGGCATAGCTGGCCTCCGCGAACCGCGCCCAGGGCAGCTCGGGACCGCCGTACCCCTGCACCACGGCCGCCGGGTCGTCGTCCGCCGACTCGACCGGCTCGAGCCCCCGCTCGCGCAGCGCCACCCGCAGCCCCTCACCGCCGATGACCAGCACGCGCGCGCCGGCGGGCAGCTGCTCGCTGATCAGCCGGGCCACGGCCTGCGCCGAGGTGATGACATCACCGGCCTCGGTCGGTATCCCGAGCTCGGTGAGATGGGCGGCCACCGTGTCGGGCGTACGCAGCGCGTTGTTCGTGACGTACGCGAGGTGCATACCGCCCGCCCGCGCCGTACTCAGGGACTCCACCGCGTACGCGATCGCGCTGCCGCCCGCGTACACCACCCCGTCCAGATCGAGCAGCGCCGTGTCGTACGCCTCGCTCAGGGCCTGCCCACTGCCGTCGGGCCGCGTCCTGACTGCCTGGCTCATTACACTCGCTCCTCGTCGGTCGGTCGGTCAACAATCGGTCAGCTCGCTTTCCCCGATCATCCCTCACCGCACTGACACCCATACGATGCCCCAATGAACTACGCAGGTCCCGCGGAGGAGATCCCGGCGCGCAGCGGCCTCGAACTGACCCCGTTCCGGGGGCTTCGCTACGACCCCGACCGGGTCGGCAGCCTGGCCGCCGTGACATCACCGCCGTACGACGTGGTCGTACGGCCGGACGGTCTGCTCCACCTCGAGTCCGCCGACCCTCACAACATCGTCCGCCTGATACTCCCCCAGGCCAGAACGCCCGCCGCCCGCGACGAACAGGCGGCCGCGACCCTGCGCCGCTGGCTCGCCGACGGCGTCCTCGCCGCCGACGCGGAGCCGGGCCTCTACGTCTACGAGCAGGCGGACGGCAGCATCCTCCAACGCGGCCTCATAGGCGCCCTGCGCCTCTCGGAGCCCTCCGCCGGCGTGGTCCTCCCTCACGAGGACGTCATCCCCCACGTCATCGCGGACCGTGCGGCCCTGATGCGCGCCACCTCCACCAACATGGAGCCCCTGCTCCTCACGTACCGGGGCGACGACGCCACGGCAGGGGCGACACCCGTGGTCGAGCGCACCACGGAACGCGCCCCTCTCCTCGCCACGACCACGGAGGACGGCTTCAGCCACCGCCTCTGGGCGGTCACCGACCCCGCCGACCTCGCCGAAGTCCAGTCGGACCTCGCGAACCACCAGGCCCTGATAGCCGACGGCCACCACCGCTGGGCGACCTACCTCCGGCTCCGCACGGAGCACCCCTCCCCCAGCCCCTGGGACTACGGCCTGGTCCTCCTCGTGGACACCGCCCGCTATCCCCTGCGCGTCCGCGCGATCCACCGTCTCCTGCACCAACTCCCGCTCCCGGACGCGCTGACCGCCCTGGACGGCCTGTTCCGCGTTCGCCGCCTCGACGTCCCGCTCTCCGAGGCCCTGGACGCCCTCGCTGACGCGGCAGCCACCGGCAACGCCTTCCTCCTCGCGGGCGACGGCGCCTTCCACCTCGTCGACCGCCCGGACCCGGACCTCCTCACACGTACGATCCCCGCCGACCGCCCGGCGGCCTGGCGCACCCTCGACGCGACGGTCCTGCACGCGGTCCTCCTCGACCACGTCTGGCACATCCCCGAGGACTCCCCGGCACACGTCGCCTACATCCACGACACGGCCGCCACCGTCGAGAAGGCCGAACGCGACGGCGGCACTGCGGTCCTCATGCACCCGGTCCACGAGGAGGTCGTACGCGACCTCGCCCGCCAGGGCGTCACCATGCCCCGCAAGTCCACGTCGTTCGGCCCGAAGCCGGCGTCGGGGCTGGTGCTGCGCGCACTGGATCTCTGAGGCGACGCCTCCTCCGGGGGCGACATGCGAAAGGGCGGGATCCCCTGTACGGGATCCCGCCCTTCAGCGTCTCAGCCGGACGTCAGTCCTTGTCGCCCTCGACCTCCGCGTCGCCCTCGACCTCCGCGTCGCCCTCGACGTCGGTGCGGTCTTCGACGTCGGTGTCGTCGTCCTCGTCGCCCTCATCGGTGTCGACGTCCTCATCGGTGTCGATGTCCTCGCTGTCCTCGACGAATGCGGGGTCCGCGACCGTGGACGCGTCCTGCGGCGCCTCGTCACCCTCGTGCCCGCTCGCGACGTCCTCGTCCTCGTGCTCGACAAGGGCGTCGACGAACTCGACACCGTCCATCTCCGCGAGGCGGTCCGACGCGTCCGTGCTGCCGTCCTTGTCGGCCTCGACGGCCTTGGCGAACCACTCCCGCGCCTCGCCCTCACGGCCGGCCGCGAGCAGCGCGTCGGCGTACGCGTACCGCAGGCGCGCCGTCCACGGCTGTACGGAGTTGGAGGCCAGCTCCGGGCTCTGCAGCGTCACGATGGCCGCGTCGAGCTGGTCCATGTCACGCCGAGCGCCGGCCGCCACGAGCCGCATCTCGACCTGACCGGCCTTGTCCAGCTTGTGCACCTCGGGCGCACCGGCCATGTCCAGCGTCTTCTCGGGCCGCCCGAGACCACGCTCACAGTCGGCCATGACGGGCCACAGGTCGACGTTGCCGGTCATCCGCCGCGCCGCCCGGAACTCCGCAAGGGCCTCGCTGTACTTCTGGGTGGCGTACGCGGCGAAGCCGGCCGCCTCCCGCACCGCGGCGACACGAGACGCCAGCCGCAGGGCCACCCTGGAGTAGCCGTACGCGCCTTCGGGGTCCTCGTCGATGAGCCGCGCGACCATCACCAGGTTCTTGGCGACATCCTCGGCGAGCGTCTTGGGCAGGCTCTGCAGTTCCTGCCGTACGTCCTTGTCGATCTCCTCGCCGGTGACGTCCTCCGGGATCGGCAGCCGCTTGATCGGCTCACGGTCCCGGTCGCGCTCGTCACGGAAACGCCCGCCACCGCGCCGGTCGTCGCCGCCGCGCCGGTCGTCCCGGCCGTGGAAACCACCGGGCCGACCCCCACGGTCGTCCCGACGGGGACCATGGCTCCGGTCGTCACGGCCACGATCGTCACGCCCACGGAATCCGCCACGCTCACCCCCACGGCTGTCGTCACGGCGGAAGCCACCGCCGCCGCGCTGCTCACCACGGCTGTCGTCGCGCCGGAAGCCACCGCGGTCGTCGTCCCGGCGGTACGAGGGACGGTCGCCCTCACGACGGTCGGGGCGGTCGGTGCGCCGGTCGTCACGTCGGTCGTCGCGACGGAAGGCGGGCCGGTCCCCGTCCCGGCGGAAGGCAGGGCGGTTCTCGTCTCGGCGGTCGTCCCGCCGGGAGTCGTCGCGTCGGTCGTCCCGCCGGAAGGGCGGGCGAGCACCGCGGTCGTCCCCACGCCGGTCGTCGCGGCCACGATCGTCACGGCCACGGAATCCACCGCCGCCGCGCTGCTCACCACGGCTGTCGTCACGCCGGAAGCCACCGCGGTCGTCGTCCCGACGGTACGAGGGACGGTCGCCCTCACGACGGTCGGGGCGGCTCGGGCGGTCGGTACGGTCGTCCCGGCGGAAACCACGATCCCGGTCACGGTCGTCCCTGCGGAATCCGCCACGGTCCCCGCTGTCGCGCCGGTCGTCCCTGCGATCATCGCTACGGTCGTCGCGGCGGAACGCGGGACGGTCATCGCGGCGGCCGTGGCCTCCACGGTCGTCGTCGCGACGGAACGGGGGACGGTCGCCGTCACGACGGACGGGACGGTCGTCACGCCGGTCGTCGCGACGGAAGGCCGGCCGGTCCCCGTCCCGCCGGAAGCCACGGTCGCGGTCCCGGTCGTCGCGGCGCGGACCTGCGGGACGGTCGTCGCGGCGCGGACCTGCGGGACGGTCGTCACGGCGCGGGCCCGCCGGACGGTCATCGCGGCGGGGGCCCGCCGGACGGTCGTCACGGCGGAACGCGGGGCGAGGCCCACGGTCGCCCTCGCGGCGGTCGTCACGGCCGCGGAATCCACCGCCGCTGCCGCGCTGCTCACCACGGTTGTCGTCACGCCGGAAGCCACCGCGGTCATCGCGGCGATCGTCGTGACGGAACCCCCCACGGTCGTCACCTCGACGGTCGTCGCTACGGCGGTCGTCCCGCCGGCCGTTGCCGCCACGGTCCCCGCTGTCGCGCCGGTCGTTGCCCCGGGGCGGTCCACCGCGATAGCCGCCACGGTCACCACTGCCCCGTCGCCGCTCGTCGCGCTCCGGTCGATCGTCGGGAGAGTTGGTGGACATGGTGACTCCTGTCTTCGGTACTGCAAGCATTCTAGAAACAAAAAAGGACCCCTGGCCCCAGCTGAACGCTGGGACCAGGGGTCCTTCCAAAGATTGTTCGGCGGCGTCCTACTCTCCCACAGGGTCCCCCCTGCAGTACCATCGGCGCTGTAAGGCTTAGCTTCCGGGTTCGGAATGTAACCGGGCGTTTCCCTCACGCTATGACCACCGAAACCCTAATGGGTTCGAGCGAACAAGCACACTCTTTAGTTATGCGTTCTGCTCAAAGCCGACAACGGTCGTTGTCTCAGAACTAACACAGTGGACGCGAGCAACTGAGGACAAGCCCTCGGCCTATTAGTACCAGTCAACTCCACCCGTTACCGGGCTTCCATATCTGGCCTATCAACCCAGTCGTCTACTGGGAGCCTTACCCCATCAAGTGGGTGGGAATACTCATCTCGAAGCAGGCTTCCCGCTTAGATGCTTTCAGCGGTTATCCCTCCCGAACGTAGCCAACCAGCCATGCCCTTGGCAGAACAACTGGCACACCAGAGGTTCGTCCGTCCCGGTCCTCTCGTACTAGGGACAGCCCTTCTCAATATTCCTGCGCGCGCAGCGGATAGGGACCGAACTGTCTCACGACGTTCTAAACCCAGCTCGCGTACCGCTTTAATGGGCGAACAGCCCAACCCTTGGGACCGACTCCAGCCCCAGGATGCGACGAGCCGACATCGAGGTGCCAAACCATCCCGTCGATATGGACTCTTGGGGAAGATCAGCCTGTTATCCCCGGGGTACCTTTTATCCGTTGAGCGACGGCGCTTCCACAAGCCACCGCCGGATCACTAGTCCCGACTTTCGTCCCTGCTCGACCCGTCGGTCTCACAGTCAAGCTCCCTTGTGCACTTACACTCAACACCTGATTGCCAACCAGGCTGAGGGAACCTTTGGGCGCCTCCGTTACCCTTTGGGAGGCAACCGCCCCAGTTAAACTACCCATCAGACACTGTCCCTGATCCGGATCACGGACCCAGGTTAGACATCCAGCACGACCAGACTGGTATTTCAACGACGACTCCCCCTGAACTGGCGTCCAGAGTTCACAGTCTCCCAGCTATCCTACACAAGCCGAACCGAACACCAATATCAAACTGTAGTAAAGGTCCCGGGGTCTTTCCGTCCTGCTGCGCGAAACGAGCATCTTTACTCGTAGTGCAATTTCACCGGGCCTATGGTTGAGACAGTCGAGAAGTCGTTACGCCATTCGTGCAGGTCGGAACTTACCCGACAAGGAATTTCGCTACCTTAGGATGGTTATAGTTACCACCGCCGTTTACTGGCGCTTAAGTTCTCAGCTTCGCCACCCCGAAGAGTGACTAACCGGTCCCCTTAACGTTCCAGCACCGGGCAGGCGTCAGTCCGTATACATCGCCTTACGGCTTCGCACGGACCTGTGTTTTTAGTAAACAGTCGCTTCTCGCTGGTCTCTGCGGCCACCCCCAGCTCGAGGAGCACGTCCTCTCACCAGTGATGGCCCCCCTTCTCCCGAAGTTACGGGGGCATTTTGCCGAGTTCCTTAACCATAGTTCACCCGAACGCCTCGGTATTCTCTACCAGACCACCTGAGTCGGTTTAGGGTACGGGCCGCCATGAAACTCGCTAGAGGCTTTTCTCGACAGCATAGGATCATCCACTTCACCACAATCGGCTCGGCATCAGGTCTCAGACTATTGCCAGGCGGATTTACCTACCTGACGTCCTACACCCTTACCCCGGGACAACCACCGCCCGGGATGGACTACCTTCCTGCGTCACCCCATCACTCACCTACTGCAAGTCTGGTCCGTCGGCTCCACCACTTCCCTTTCCCCGAAGGGTCCGGGACGGCTTCACGGACTTAGCATCGCCTGGTTCAATGTTTGACGCTTCACAGCGGGTACCGGAATATCAACCGGTTATCCATCGACTACGCCTGTCGGCCTCGCCTTAGGTCCCGACTTACCCTGGGCAGATCAGCTTGACCCAGGAACCCTTGGTCAATCGGCGCACACGTTTCTCACGTGTGTATCGCTACTCATGCCTGCATTCTCACTCGTGAACCGTCCACAACTCGCTTCCGCGGCTGCTTCACCCGGCACACGACGCTCCCCTACCCATCCCAGCCCCCGTTGGGGGTATGTGCTGGAATGACACGACTTCGGCGGTACGCTTGAGCCCCGCTACATTGTCGGCGCGGAATCACTAGACCAGTGAGCTATTACGCACTCTTTCAAGGGTGGCTGCTTCTAAGCCAACCTCCTGGTTGTCTGTGCGACTCCACATCCTTTCCCACTTAGCGTACGCTTAGGGGCCTTAGTCGATGCTCTGGGCTGTTTCCCTCTCGACCATGGAGCTTATCCCCCACAGTCTCACTGCCGCGCTCTCACTTACCGGCATTCGGAGTTTGGCTAAGGTCAGTAACCCGGTAGGGCCCATCGCCTATCCAGTGCTCTACCTCCGGCAAGAAACACACGACGCTGCACCTAAATGCATTTCGGGGAGAACCAGCTATCACGGAGTTTGATTGGCCTTTCACCCCTAACCACAGGTCATCCCCCAGGTTTTCAACCCTGGTGGGTTCGGTCCTCCACGAAGTCTTACCTCCGCTTCAACCTGCCCATGGCTAGATCACTCCGCTTCGGGTCTTGAGCGTGCTACTAAAGTCGCCCTGTTCGGACTCGCTTTCGCTACGGCTACCCCACCCGGGTTAACCTCGCAACACACCGCAAACTCGCAGGCTCATTCTTCAAAAGGCACGCAGTCACGAGATATGTGCAAGCACATATCCGACGCTCCCACGGCTTGTAGGCACACGGTTTCAGGTACTATTTCACTCCGCTCCCGCGGTACTTTTCACCATTCCCTCACGGTACTATCCGCTATCGGTCACCAGGGAATATTTAGGCTTAGCGGGTGGTCCCGCCAGATTCACACGGGATTTCTCGGGCCCCGTGCTACTTGGGTGTCTCTCAAACGAGCCGTACAGATTTCAGCTACGGGGGTCTTACCCTCTACGCCGGACCTTTCGCATGTCCTTCGCCTACCCATACGGTTTCTGACTCGCCGACCAGCCGGCAGACTGATCAAGAGAGATCCCACAACCCCGTATACGCAACCCCTGCCGGGTCTCACACGCATACGGTTTGGCCTCATCCGGTTTCGCTCGCCACTACTCCCGGAATCACGGTTGTTTTCTCTTCCTGCGGGTACTGAGATGTTTCACTTCCCCGCGTTCCCTCCACTTGCCCTATGTGTTCAGGCAAGGGTGACAGCCCATGACGACTGCCGGGTTTCCCCATTCGGACACCCCCGGATCAAAGCCTGGTTGACGACTCCCCGGGGCCTATCGCGGCCTCCCACGTCCTTCATCGGTTCCTGGTGCCAAGGCATCCACCGTGCGCCCTTAAAAACTTGGCCACAGATGCTCGCGTCCACTGTGCAGTTCTCAAACAACGACCAACCACCCGTCACAACCCGCTCACACGGATTTTTACCGGGGTCGGCACTGAAGGCAGCCATACGGCCATACCCTCAGACACCCAACAGCGTGCCCGACCCGATCGACGTCGGGAGATCATGCTTTCCACGCCCTTGCGGACAGTACTCACAGCCTCCGACCCGTGAACCGGTCGAATAATCAACGTTCCACCCTTGAGCTGACCACCGCAGAACATTTGCCTGCGTAGTGGCTCTGGATCTCTTGCGAGACCTAGATGCTCCTTAGAAAGGAGGTGATCCAGCCGCACCTTCCGGTACGGCTACCTTGTTACGACTTCGTCCCAATCGCCAGTCCCACCTTCGACAGCTCCCTCCCACAAGGGGTTGGGCCACCGGCTTCGGGTGTTACCGACTTTCGTGACGTGACGGGCGGTGTGTACAAGGCCCGGGAACGTATTCACCGCAGCAATGCTGATCTGCGATTACTAGCAACTCCGACTTCATGGGGTCGAGTTGCAGACCCCAATCCGAACTGAGACAGGCTTTTTGAGATTCGCTCCGCCTCACGGCTTCGCAGCTCATTGTACCTGCCATTGTAGCACGTGTGCAGCCCAAGACATAAGGGGCATGATGACTTGACGTCGTCCCCACCTTCCTCCGAGTTGACCCCGGCAGTCTCCTGTGAGTCCCCATCACCCCGAAGGGCATGCTGGCAACACAGAACAAGGGTTGCGCTCGTTGCGGGACTTAACCCAACATCTCACGACACGAGCTGACGACAGCCATGCACCACCTGTACACCGACCACAAGGGGGCGACCATCTCTGGCCGTTTCCGGTGTATGTCAAGCCTTGGTAAGGTTCTTCGCGTTGCGTCGAATTAAGCCACATGCTCCGCTGCTTGTGCGGGCCCCCGTCAATTCCTTTGAGTTTTAGCCTTGCGGCCGTACTCCCCAGGCGGGGAACTTAATGCGTTAGCTGCGGCACCGACGACGTGGAATGTCGCCAACACCTAGTTCCCACCGTTTACGGCGTGGACTACCAGGGTATCTAATCCTGTTCGCTCCCCACGCTTTCGCTCCTCAGCGTCAGTAATGGCCCAGAGATCCGCCTTCGCCACCGGTGTTCCTCCTGATATCTGCGCATTTCACCGCTACACCAGGAATTCCGATCTCCCCTACCACACTCTAGTCTGCCCGTATCGAATGCAGACCCGGGGTTAAGCCCCGGGCTTTCACATCCGACGCGACAGACCGCCTACGAGCTCTTTACGCCCAATAATTCCGGACAACGCTCGCGCCCTACGTATTACCGCGGCTGCTGGCACGTAGTTAGCCGGCGCTTCTTCTGCAGGTACCGTCACTTTCGCTTCTTCCCTGCTGAAAGAGGTTTACAACCCGAAGGCCGTCATCCCTCACGCGGCGTCGCTGCATCAGGCTTTCGCCCATTGTGCAATATTCCCCACTGCTGCCTCCCGTAGGAGTCTGGGCCGTGTCTCAGTCCCAGTGTGGCCGGTCGCCCTCTCAGGCCGGCTACCCGTCGTCGCCTTGGTGAGCCGTTACCTCACCAACAAGCTGATAGGCCGCGGGCTCATCCTTCACCGCCGGAGCTTTCCACACTCATCGGATGCCCGAGAGTGTTGTATCCGGTATTAGACCCCGTTTCCAGGGCTTGTCCCAGAGTGAAGGGCAGATTGCCCACGTGTTACTCACCCGTTCGCCACTAATCCCCACCGAAGTGGTTCATCGTTCGACTTGCATGTGTTAAGCACGCCGCCAGCGTTCGTCCTGAGCCAGGATCAAACTCTCCGTGAATGTTTTCCCGACTGTGCTTAATGAAAAGCGCGGGTCGACACCACGAGAGCGGAACAGTCAGGCGGAATAAGCCCGACCGTTCACAGCGTCCTCGCTGTGTTTTACTTCAAAGGAACCTCGCCCCAACCGGAAACCGGCCGGGAACGGGGTATCAACATATCTGGCGTTGATTTTTGGCACGCTGTTGAGTTCTCAAGGAACGGACGCTTCCTTTGTACTCACCCAAGCTACTCTCGGGCTTTCCTCCGGGCAGTTTCCCTTCGGTCTTGCGTTTCCGACCCTATCAGATCGTTTTCCGATCCGATTCCCTGTCGGGGGGATTTGCCTTTCGGCTGTCTTTTGACCTCTCGGTTTCCCTTGCGGCCTTTCGACATTCACTACGTTAGCCGATTCCCTCGGCAACTCATAATTGAGTGCTGCGGGCTGGAATCAGGGCATGCCTGAATCGCCCCCGCTGAGGGGATGTCGTAGGTAGTGGGTTGGCCGCTCTCGGCTGCTGGCTGATCGCCGTAACCGGTTCAAGCGGCTCGGGCTACGTTACGGACCGGCCAGGAGCGAGTCAAGTTGAGCGCCGCCGGGGGGCGTGGGCCCGATAGGGGCTGACGGTCGGGTCGTTGGCGATCCAGAAGCGCCAGGGGTGGACGCCCCCGTCCCCGGAGACGCCGGTGCGGGGACCGTTCTGTACCTGGTCAGGACTGACGGGTGTGCCGGTCAGGACCGTCAGGGGCGGGGCGTCGGAGGCGCAGGCGTCCGTGCCGTCCAGGGCTCGGTCCACGTCCAGGGCAGTGGCCAGGCGGGCGGGCCCTTTGGCTAGTTCCTTGTCATTTCGGGCCGAGATTCGACGTTTGCGGGCGAGGTCGGCGCCCTCGGTGATCTCGCCGGCGCGCAGCAGAACCGCGCTCGCCCGGCCCTCCGGACCGCACACCAGGTTCATGCAGTGCCACATGCCGTAGGTGAAGTAGACGTACACGTGTCCGGGCGGACCGAACATCACGTCGTTGCGGGCGGTGCGACCGCGATAGGCATGCGAGCCGGGGTCGTCCGCACCGTCGTAGGCCTCGACCTCCGTGAGGCGGAGTTCGATCGGACCGTCCGGTGTGGTGCGTACGAGGACGCGCCCCAGGAGGTCCGGCGCCACCTCCAGTACGGGGCGGTCGAAGAACTCGCGGGCGAGGGGCGTACGGTCGGTGCTCGCGATCATGGCGTACGAGCGTAGTCCAGACGGGTGCGTGCCGACGGGTGGCGAGGCGGCGTCCTCCTTGGAAGGGTGGGGAAGCGGGAGGGCGCGGAACCGGTCGCCGTCGGTTTGCGTTTGTAGGGATCAAGGATCCACGCCACGCAGAGCGATCCACACCAGATACAACACAGAACCACACAGATACGCAGGCGTTGCCTGACGGGAGGAACAGACATGGGGTTCAAGCGGCTGCTCGCGAGCCTGGGGGCCGGTGGCGCTTCGGTCGAGACGGTGTTGACCGAGGTCAATGTCGTCCCGGGCGGTGTCGTCCAGGGTGAGGTGCGGATCCAGGGCGGCTCCGTGGACCAGCAGATCGAGGCGCTGTCCGTCGGTCTGCAGGCCAAGGTCGAGGTCGAGGGCCAGGACTCGGAGTACAAGCAGGACATCGTGTTCACCAAGCAGCGGCTCGGTGGCGCCTTCGAGCTGAAGGCCGAGGCGGTCCATGTGGTGCCGTTCGGGCTGGAGATCCCGTGGGAGACGCCGGTCACCACGATCCAGGGACAGACGCTGCCGGGCATGAACATCGGTGTGACCACCGAGCTGGAGATCGCGCGTGCGGTCGACTCCGGTGACCTGGACCCGATCAACGTGCACCCGCTGCCGGCACAGCAGGCCATCCTGGACGCCTTCATCCAGCTGGGCTTCCGCTTCAAGAACGCGGACCTGGAGCGCGGTCACATCCGGGGCACGCGGCAGAAGCTGCCGTTCTACCAGGAGATCGAGTTCTTCCCGCCGCAGCAGTACCACGGTCTGAACCAGGTCGAGCTGAGCTTCGTCGCCGACGAGCGCGAGATGGACGTCGTGCTGGAGATGGACAAGAAGCCGGGGCTGTTCAGCGAGGGCAGCGACTCGTTCCGCTCGTTCAAGGTGGGGCTGCACGACTACCAGGGCACGGACTGGGCCGCGTACCTGAACCAGTGGCTGTCGGAGGTCGGCAGCAAGCGCAGCTGGTTCTAGGCTCGACGTATCTGGAACCACACCTACCCCGGATCCATCAGGAGGTACCGAGGTGACCGAGCCGAAGAGGCCGCCGCTCCCCCACGATTTCCACCCGGTCGTACCGTCGTTCACGGTCGCGAGCGAGGACGTCGAGGCGGGCGCGACGCTCAAGGACGCTCAGGTCTACGCGGGCGGGAACACCTCGCCGCAGCTGCGCTGGGAGGGCTTCCCGCCGGAGACCAAGAGTTTCGCCGTGACCTGCTACGACCCGGACGCCCCCACGGGGAGCGGATTCTGGCACTGGGTCGTGTTCGACATCCCGGTGTCGGTGACGGAGTTGCCGACGGGTGCGGGCTCGGGGAAGTTCGAGGGGCTGCCGGAGGGCGCCGTCCACGTGCGCAACGACTACGGGTCGAAGGACTTCGGTGGGGCCGCGCCGCCGCCCGGGGATCCGGCGCACCGGTATGTGTTCACGGTGTACGCCGTGGATCAGGAGAAGCTCGGCCCGGATGCCGACGCTTCGCCCGCCGTGGTCGGTTTCAACCTGCGGTTCCACACCCTGGCGCGTGCTCAACTCCTCGGTGAGTACGCCGCCGTGGCGGAAAAGTAACGAAGCCGGACGTTCATTGAACGTTTGCCCGTCTCTGGTCTTGGAAGTGATCAGAGACGGGCATTTTTTATTGCGTTGTCCATCTCGGCGTGCCCGGCCAGAGTTGATCCAAGCCCGCCGGGGGGTGGGCTGGCACAGGAGGTGGGCTGGAATGCGGGACACGCTGGTACTGAACGCGAGCTTCGAGCCGCTGTCGACGGTGACGCTCAACCGAGCCGTCGTTCTGGTACTGCAGGACAAGGCCATCGTCGAGCAGACCCACCCCGAACTGCGCATGCGCGGAGCCGCGGTCGATATACCGGCTCCCCGGGTGATCAGGCTGTGCAGGTATGTCAGGGTGCCGTTCCGAAGACAAGCGCCGTGGTCGAGGCGGGGTGTCCTGGTACGCGACCGGCACAGGTGCGCGTACTGCGGCAGGCGGGCGACGACCGTCGACCATGTGGTGCCGCGGTCGCGGGGCGGTGGTGACACCTGGCTGAACACGGTCGCGTCGTGCGCCGAGGACAATCACCGCAAGGCTGACCGGACACCGGAGCAGGCGGGTATGCCGCTGCTGCGGCAGCCGTTCGAGCCGACGCCGGCGGACGCGATGCTGCTGTCTCTGGGGCACGACGACTTCGACGCGCTGCCGGCCTGGCTTTCGCAGGGAGCCGCGTAACGCGGTTGGGGTTGCTGTGGTGTGCGGGCTGCGGGTGCGTTGTGGCTGATCGCGCAGTTCCCCGCGCCTCTGAAAACGTCTGGGCCCGCCCTTCTTGCGAAGGCGGGCCCATTGTCGTGTGCTCAGCTCAGTCGATGGCCGGCTTCTCGCGGCGTTCGTTGCCGCCGTCGCTGGGCCGGGGGACGGACGGGCCGCCGCCCAGGTTGCCGAAGTTGCCCATGGCGCCGGAGAGGCCCTTCAGGGCGTCGCCGATCTCGCTGGGGACGATCCAGAGCTTGTTGGCGTCGCCCTCGGCGATCTTCGGGAGCATCTGGAGGTACTGGTAGGAGAGGAGCTTCTGGTCCGGGTCGCCGGCGTGGATGGCCTCGAAGACCGTACGGACGGCCTGGGCCTCGCCCTCGGCGCGCAGGGCGGCGGCCTTGGCCTCACCCTCGGCGCGGAGGATCTGGGACTGCTTCTCACCCTCGGCGGTGAGGATGGCGGCCTGGCGCGTACCTTCGGCGGTGAGGATCGCGGCGCGCTTGTCACGGTCGGCGCGCATCTGCTTCTCCATCGAGTCCTGGATGGAGGTGGGCGGCTCGATGGCCTTCAGCTCGACGCGGTTGACGCGGATGCCCCACTTGCCGGTGGCCTCGTCGAGGACGCCGCGCAGGGCCGCGTTGATCTCCTCGCGGGAGGTCAGGGTCCGCTCCAGGTCCATGCCACCGATGATGTTGCGGAGGGTGGTGACGGTGAGCTGCTCGATCGCCTGGATGTAGCTGGCGACCTCGTAGGTCGCGGCGCGGGCGTCGGTGACCTGGTAGTAGATGACCGTGTCGATGTTCACGACCAGGTTGTCCTGGGTGATCACCGGCTGGGGCGGGAACGGCACGACCTGTTCACGGAGGTCGATGCGGTTGCGGATGGAGTCGATGAACGGGACGACGATGTTGAGGCCCGCGTTGAGTGTGCGCGTGTAGCGGCCGAACCGCTCGACGATGGCCGCGCTGGCCTGTGGAATCACCTGGATGGTCTTGATCAGGGCGATGAAGACCAACACCACCAGAATGATCAGGACGATGATGATCGGTTCCATCGTTTGCTCCCCGTGCCCTTCTCTGCCGTGGCGCTTCCTGAAGATCTTATGCCTGTAGAGACTGTTGAAGATCTTGCTGGTTGAGTCTGGCAGAACACCGCCTGCCAGGTGGGTCGTTCAGGTCATTGCGTCATCGCCTCGTGACCACATCGTGCGAGGTCACATGACGATCGCCGTGGCTCCCTCGATCTCCACGACGTCCACTTCCTGACCCACCTCGAAGGCCTGACCGGTGTCGAGCGCGCGGGCGGACCAGACCTCGCCGCCCAGCTTGATACGGCCGCCCGAGCCGTCGACCCGTTCCAGGACGACGGCGTGCTTGCCCTTCAACGCGTCGATACCGGTCGCGAGTTGGGGCCGCCCGGATCTGTGCCGGGCCGCGATGGGCCGTACGACGGCGATGAGCGCGACCGAGGCGATCGCGAAGACGACGACCTGGAGTACGACGCCACCGCCCAGCCCCGCGGTCACGGCGCCGGCGACCGCACCCAGGGCGAGCATGCCCAACTCGGGCATCGCGGTCACGACGAGGGCGACCCCCAGCCCGGTCGCGCCGATCAGCCACCACACCCATGCGTCGATGCTGTCCACATCCGCAATGGTAGAACCGCGATCGTCCCGCCGAACAGAGCGCACGGTCAAAGATCGCGTACAAAGGGCTCCCAAGTCGGGTGCGCCCGGGCCGGGTTGTGGCCCCGGGGCGTCCGACCGGCGGGAGATCGGGAGAAGTTGGAGGTCAGGTGAGCGGCAGGCCGTGGGCGGTCCAGCGCTCGCCCACCTGCTCGACGACGAGCGGAAGGCCGAAGCAGAGGGAGAGGTTGCGCGAGGTGAGTTCCAGCTCCAGCGGGCCCGCGGCGAGGACCTTGCCCTGACGGATCATCAGGACGTGGGTGAAGCCCGGGGGGATCTCCTCGACATGGTGCGTGACCATGATCATGGAGGGGGCGATCGGGTCGCGGGCGAGGCGGCCGAGCCGGCGTACGAGGTCCTCGCGGCCACCGAGGTCGAGGCCGGCTGCGGGCTCGTCGAGGAGCAGCAGCTCGGGGTCGGCCATCAAGGCGCGGGCGATGAGGGTGCGCTTGCGCTCGCCCTCGGAGAGGGTGCCGAACTTGCGGTCGACGTACTCGGTCATGCCGAGGCGGTCGAGGAAGGCGCGGGCGCGCAGCTCGTCGACCTCCTCGTAGTCCTCGTTCCAGGTGGCCGTCATGCCGTACGCAGCGGTCAGCACGGTCTGCAGGACGGTCTGGCGCCTGGGGAGCTTCTCCGCCATGGCGATGCCGGCCATGCCGATGCGGGGACGCAGTTCGAAGACGTCGACCTTGCCGAGGGTGTCGCCGAGGATCGTGGCGGTGCCCTTGCTGGGGTAGAGGTAGCTGGACGCGATGTTCAGGAGGGTGGTCTTGCCGGCGCCGTTCGGGCCGAGGATGACCCAGCGCTCGCCCTCCTTGACCGACCAGGAGACCTGGTCCACCAGAGCCCGGCCCTCCCGGACCACGGATACGTCCTCCAGCTCCAGAACATCGCTCATGAGCGCGCTGTCTCCCCTTGCAGTGTCGGCCTGTCTCGGCTGTCGCGTACGCCTGTGGTCGGAGCCACCGCCGGGTGGGCGCAGCCCTCAGGGAAATCTACGCCACCGGTCGGGCCGTCCATCCCCTCGGTCGGTCCTTAGGGTGGGGGCATGCTCTCGGAACCACGCTCAGGGCGCCTCGCCTCATGGGGAAATGCCCTTCTTGCCGGACTTGTCTCGCCGGATGACGCGGTGCTCGCGATCGTCGGGGAGGACGCGGTGCACCGGGTGGAGGGGTTGCCCGGCGAGTCGGGGCCCGTCGGGCTGACGCTCGGGCTGGGGCGGTTGCGGGCGCTCGGGGTGACCGGACTGCGGGTCGCGCTGCCCGCGCCGGGGCATCCGCTGGGGCTGAGCGGGCCGCCGGAGTTCAACAAGCGGGCGCTGGAGGCGGAGGAGGCGGTCGTCTGCCACGGGGGTGCGCTGGGGCTGGTGCCGGAGGTGTACTCGGTGGGGCCCGCCGGGGACGAGCATGTGGAGGTCGTCTGGCACTGCCTGGAGGTGCGGGAGGCTCCGCCCGCCGATGTGCCGTCCCTCGGGGAGGCCGAGCGGGAGTTGGCGGAGGCGTTGCGGGAGGCCACCGCGGTGTTGTCGCGGCTGGACGTCGCGGCGTCCGGGCCGGTGGCCGAGGCGGCGCTCGACGCGTATCGGGCGCGGGCGGAGCGGGGGCGGGAGGTGTTGGCGCCCGGGTATCCGCCGCGTGCGGTACGGGTGCTGGAGCTGGCGCAGCGCATCGGGCTGCTGATCTCCGTGGCCCACGAGAACGGCCACGGCGCCGCCGTGAGCGCCTCCGAGATGGCCTCGCGGACGGAGGCGCTGCGCCCGGTGGAGCGGACGGCTCGGCGGGCCCAGGTGGCGGCGTACAACGCGTTCGTGGAGGAACGGGAGCGGGGGCGCTAGCGGGCGGGGGTGCGCTGCCCTCTTTTCGGTGCGCTGTCGCCCGGCGGCTGCGGCCGGGCGACGGCGAGAGCGGGTTACGCTCACCGGCGCTTGCCGGGTGCCGCCGCGCCCACCCGTGCCGCCCCTGCGGCACGGCTGCCCGCAGCTACGAATGGTGGAAGCCTGACCGGCCTCCCAGGGGGCTCCTGGAAGGCCGGTGGTCACTGGTGCTCCGGGGCGGGAACGTCAGTGGTTGACACCCAGGTTGCCGAAGGCCGGGTTCAGGATGCCGACGACGTTCACGCTGTTGCCGACCGCGTTCACGGGGATGTGGACCGGGGCCTGGATGACGTTGCCCGAGACGACGCCCGGCGAGCCGATGGCCTTGCCGTCGGCGTGCGCCCCGCCGTCCGTGGCGGAGGCCATGCCGGCACCGGCGGCGACGAGGCCACCGGCCACCATCGTGACAGCGGCGGCCTTCTTCAGGTTCTTCACTTTGAGCCCTTCCTTGCGAACACTGCGGCGGTCGCACGCAGCACGCACTGAAGAACGGCGGGGGTCATCCGAGGATGCGCCATCTGGGGGACATACACCCGACAGTATGAATCTCAGCCCGGAGCGGAACCCTCCATGTTGTCGGACGATCTGTACGTCATCCGGCCACACCGTTGCGTACCGCCCACAGCGCGGCCTGTGTACGGTCCGCCAGGTCGAGCTTCATCAGGATGTTCGAGACGTGGGTCTTCACCGTCTTCTCGGAGAGGACCAGCGCGCGGGCGATCTCGCGGTTGGAGCGGCCGTCGGCTATCAGACCGAGCACCTCGCGCTCCCGCTCGGTGAGTGAACCTCCTCTCCCCTGGCCGGAGTTGGCCTGCTCCTGGGACAGGAGCGCGTCGGCGACCTCCGGCTGGAGGAGGACGTGCCCGGCGTGCACCGAGCGGATGGCGCCGGCCAGGGCGTCGGGGTCCACGTCCTTGTAGACGTATCCGGCGGCGCCGGCGCGCAGGGCCGGGACGACCGTGCGCTGCTCGGTGAAGCTGGTGACGATGAGCACACGCGCGGGGTTGTCGAGTTCGCGGAGCTTGCGCAGCGCGTCGACGCCGTCCATGCCCGGCATCTTGACGTCCATGAGGACGACGTCGGGCCGGAGCTCCTCGGCGCGGGCGACTCCCTCGGCGCCGTCGGCGGCCTCCCCCACGACCTCGATGTCGTCCTGCACCTCCAGGAAGGTGCGCAGGCCGCGCCGGACCACCTGGTGGTCGTCGACCAGGAGCACCTTGATTGCGTCAGCCACCGGGGACCTCCATCTCGATCGTGGTGCCCTTTCCGGGCGCCGATTCCACGGTCAGCCGGCCGCCGACCCCGCTCGCCCGGTCCCGCATGGAGACCAGGCCGAGGTGGCGTCCGGCGCGGCGTATGACCTGGGGGTCGAAGCCGGCGCCGTCGTCCGTGACCCGCAGGACGGCCCCGCCGCCGTGCCGGTCGAGGGTGACATCGACCCGCTCGGCGCCCGCGTGCCGCAAGGCGTTGTGCAGGGCCTCCTGGGCGACGCGCAGCATGGCCTCCTCCTGGGCGGCGGGCAGCGCGCGGGCGCCGCGGCCGGAGAAGGTGACACGGGCGCTGTGGGCGCGGTCCAGGACATGGATCTGGGTGCGCAGGGTGGCGACCAGGCCGTCCTCGTCGAGCCCCGCGGGGCGCAGCTCGACGACGGCGGCACGCAGCTCGTCCGCGGCCTCGGCGGCGAGCGCGGCGACCTGCTGCAGTTCGCCCTTGGCGCGCGAGGGGTCGCGGTCGACCAGGGCGGCGGCGGCCTGGGCGGTCAGGCGCAGGGAGAAGAGTTTCTGGCTGACCGCGTCGTGGAGTTCATGGGCGAGCCGGGAGCGCTCCTCGGCGATGGTCAGCTCGCGGCTGCGTTCGTAGAGGCGGGCGTTGGTCAGGGCGATCGCGGCGTGCTGGGCGAGGATCGCCAGCAGGTCCTCGTCCTCCTCGGTGAAGCCGCAGCCGCCCTCGGGCTTGGGGCATCGCTTGTTGGCGAGGAAGAGGGCGCCGATGACCTCGTCGCCGTCGCGGATGGGCAGGCCCAGGAAGTCGACCAGATCGGGGTGGGCGCTCGGCCAGCCCTCGAAGCGGGGGTCCTTGCGGACGTCGGCCAAGCGCTCCGGGGTGGCCTCGCGGAGCATGGCGGCGAGGATGCCGTGCTGGCGCGGGAGGGGGCCGATGGCCTTCCACTGGGCGTCGCTGACACCGTCGACGACGAACTGGGCGAAGCCGCCGTGGTCGTCGGGGACACCGAGCGCGGCGTACTCCGCGTCGAGCAGCTCACGCGCGGAGGCGACGATCGTCTTGAGGACGTCGCGCACCTCCAGGTGCCTGCTCATGGCCAGCAACGCGGAACTCACCGCCGCGAGGCCGGACCGTGGACCTTGACTCATGACCTCACCGTACCGGCGGGGTCCGACACCGCGGATCGGACCGCCGGAGGCCTCGCCCGGGCCTTCGGACCTAGGCCGGAGGCCTACGACCGGGCCCAGGCCCGGGGACCGGCCCGGCGGCCTAGGTGTTCTGTCCCGGGAGGTTGTGGACGGTGACAGGGATCACGGCTGATTGATCTTGAAATGGGTGAGGGCCTTCTGGCCTGGTGTGGATTGCGACATCTGCACCAGCAACAGAAAGGCCCTCGTGCCCCACCGTAATGCACCCCTGACCGAGACCGGCCGTCTGCGTCTGGCCCGCTGCGTGGTCGAGGACGGCTGGCCCCTGCGCCGGGCCGCCGAACGCTTCCAGGTCTCGCCGACCACCGCCCGGCGCTGGGCCGACCGCTACCGCCGACTCGGCGAGGCAGGCATGGCCGACCGCTCCAGCCGTCCCCACTCCAGCCCGCGCCGCACCCCGACCCGCACAGAACGGCGGATCATCAAGGTCCGCGTGCTGCGCCGCTGGGGACCGGCCCGCATCGCGCACCTGCTCGGCCTGGTGCCCTCGACCGTGCACCGCGTGCTCACCCGCTACCGGCTGGCCCGCCTGACGCACCTGGACCGGACCACCGGCCGTGTCATACGCCGCTACGAACGCGACAGGCCAGGCGAGCTGGTGCACGTCGACATCAAGAAGCTCGGCAACATCCCCGACGGCGGCGGACACAAGATCCTGGGCCGCCAAGCGGGCCGCAAGACCCGCTCGAACGCCGGCTACAGCTACCTGCACACCGCCGTCGACGACCACTCCCGCCTCGCCTACAGCGAGATCCTCACCGACGAGAAGAAAGAGACCGCCACCGGCTTCTGGACCCGCGCCCAGGCGTTCTTCACGGCGTGCGGGATCACCGTCGAACGCGTCCTGACCGACAACGGCTCCTGCTACCGCTCACGCGACTGGCGCGACCTGCTCACCACGGCCGGGATCACCCACAAGCGAACCCGGCCCTACCGGCCGCAGACGAACGGCAAGGTCGAACGCTTCAACCGCACCCTGCTCGACGAGTGGGCCTACGCCCGCCCCTACCGCTCAGAAGCCGAACGACGCGACGCCTTCCCCGACTGGCTGCACACCTACAATCACCACCGCGGACACACCGCGCTCGCAGGCAAACCACCCGCCAGCCGCGTCCCCAACCTCACAGGGCAATACACCTAGGGCAAAGGGCCCCGGCTCTCTGCGGCCCGCGCACGAGGCGGCGGGGGCGGTCCCGTTCCTACGTTGGGATCACCGCCGACCGGGTCGGGAGGCGGCCGAGGACGAGGGGACGGATGTCATGCCGGTAGCGATCATCACGGGGGCTTCGAAGGGGCTGGGCCGGGCACTCGGCGCGGCGCTGGCGGAGCGCGGGTGGGACCTGGTGCTCGACGCCAGGACCGCCGGGGCCCTGAAGGAGACGGCGGCACAGCTGTCGGAGTACGGGACGCGGGTGGAGGCTGTGCCGGGGGATGTCACGGACGCCGGGCACCGGGCCGCGCTGGTGGCGGCGGCGCGCGGGCTGGGCGGGGTCGACCTGGTGGTGAACAACGCGAGCGCGCTGGGCGCCGAGCCGCTCGTACGGCTGGAGGGGCTGGCCCTGGACGGGCTGCGGCGGGCCCTGGAGGTCAACGTGGTCGCGGCGCTGGGGCTGGTCCAGGAGGCACTGCCGCTGTTGCGGGCCTCCGGGGCGGGCACGGTGATCGACGTCAGCTCGGACGCGGCGGCCGAGGCGTACGAGACGTGGGGCGGGTACGGGGCCTCGAAGGCGGCGCTGGACCATCTGTCGGCGGTGCTGGCCGAGGAGGAGCCGGGGCTTCGGGTGTGGGCCGTCGATCCCGGGGACATGGGTACGGACCTGTACGCGGCGGCCGTACCGGACGACGACGATCCGCGGCCGAGCCCGGAGAGCGTGGTCCCGGCCTTTCTGCGGCTGCTCGACGAGCGGCCGGCCAGTGGCCGCTACGGGGCGCCTTCCCTGCTGGAGGGGCGATGACGACGGCGGCGGTGGGCGTCCCGGAGGAGTTGCACGCACGCGTGCCCGCCGAGCAGCGCGGGCCGGGCCTCGACCGGGACGACGTACGGCTGCTGATCTCACGCGGTACGGAGGTGTCGCACCACGGGTTCGCGGAGCTGCCGGGGCTGCTGAGGGCGGGGGACCTGCTGGTCGTCAACACCTCGCCGACGCTGGCGGCGGCGGTGGACGGGGCGGTCGGGCACGCGCGCGTGGTGGTGCACTTCTCCACGCGGGGTGACGACGGGCGGTGGGCCGTGGAGCTGCGGGATCCGGACGGCGGCGGCACCACGCGCGCGCGTGCGGGCGGTCCCGCGGGGACGGAGGTGCGGCTTCCCCGTGATGTGCGGCTGGTCCTGGAGGAGCCGCTGAGCGAGCGGGGCGAGCGGCTGTGGTGGGCCCGTACGTCCTCTTCGGCCCTCGCCGGGGTGCTCCGGGAGCACGGGCGTCCGATTCGTTACTCCTACACGGAGCGGGATCAGCCGTTGTCCGTCTATCAGACGGTGTTCGCGCTGCCGTCGGAGGACGGGGCGGGGAGTGCGGAGATGCCGAGTGCGGGGCGGCCGTTCACGGCGCGGCTGGTGGCGGAGCTGGTGAGCCGGGGTGTGCAGTTCGCGCCGGTCGTGCTGCACACCGGGGTGGCGTCGGCGGAGGCGCACGAGCCGCCGTATCCGGAGCGGTTCGCGGTGCCGGAGGCGTCGGCGCGGCTGATCAACGCGGCGCGGGCGGGTGACGGCCGGGTCATAGCCGTGGGGACGACGGCGGTGCGGGCCGTGGAGTCGGCCACCGGGTCCGACGGCGTCGTACGGGCCCGGGAGGGCTGGACGGATCTGGTGGTGACGCCGGAGCGCGGCGTGCGGGTGGTGGACGGGCTGCTGACCGGGCTGCACGAGCCGGAGGCCTCGCATCTGCTGATGCTGGAGGCGGTCGCGGGGCGGGCGGCGATCGACCGCGCGTACGAGGCGGCGGGCGGCGCGCGCTACCTGTGGCACGAGTTCGGGGACGTGCACCTCATCCTGCCGGAAGTCCTGCCGTCGAAGGGGCCTCACACAGAGCATTGCGGCAGCAACTGCCGGTGAGCTCCATGCCCGGCCCGTGTGAGCCCCCCCATAGGGCGCGCATCACGTACGAACGTCCCTAGGAGAGAGATAAGGGCGGTTTGAGCGGGAGAGACAGGTTGGTCTGTCCCGTTTTGCCGTTTCTGTTTCTACTACCAAGGATCGTACGTCACACCTTTGCCACGCGATTTTGCGGCCGCTAAGAATGGCAACTGTCGCTCGACGCCGTGGGTTCTTCCGCGGCGTTTCCGCTGGAAGAGCAGTGTCCTGAACCGGCCCGAGAGCGACCTCCGCGCTATTCGAAGAGGTCCATCACTCATGCCCATGAACGCCAACATCCTCCGCAACCGCCTCGCGCTGACCAAGACCCACAAGCTCTCGTTCGCCGGAGTGGCCGCCGTCGGCGCCGCCTCCCTCGCGTTCTCGCTGGTGCCGGCCGAGGCTCAGACCTCCGCGCAGACGGTTTCCGCGGCGCCGGTGGCGTTCAGTCAGAGCGCGACCCAGGCCGCGAAGGCGAGCGTCACGGACCAGGCGGCCGACGCCGACAAGAAGGCCGCCGCTGCCGCCGCCGCGAAGAAGGCCGAGCAGGAGCGCGCGAAGAAGGAGGCCGCGAGCCGGTCCGCCAAGCGCGCCGCCCAGGTCAAGGCCGCCGCCGCGAAGTCGTACCCGAACAACCTGGACGGCTGGATCCGCGAGGCGCTCGACATCATGAAGAAGCACAAGATCCCGGGCACCTACAACGGCCTGCACAAGAACATCATGCGGGAGTCCTCGGGCAACCCGAACGCCATCAACAACTGGGACATCAACGCCATCAACGGCGTCCCGTCGATCGGTCTGCTCCAGGTCATCAAGCCGACCTTCGACGCGTACCACGTCCCCGGCACGGCCAAGAGCCAGTACGACCCGGTCGCCAACCTGACGGCCGCCGCGAACTACGCCGCCGACCGCTACGGCTCGATCGACAACGTCAACAGCGCTTACTGAGGCCCGCGGGACCTCTGAGAACGCGGAAGGGCGGCACCCGGTGCGGGTGCCGCCCTTCGTACGCCGGTGCCCTGGGGCTACTTCCGCATGACCTCCGGCTCGTGGCGGCGCAGGAAGCGGGCCACGAGGACACCGCAGATCACGCCGAGCACGATGAGGGCGATCATGTCGAGGCTGTAGGCGCCGACCGTGTGGTCCCACAGCGGGTCCGTGTCGCCGGCCTCCTTGGGCGGGCTGATGTTGTTGAAGTCCAGCGTGGCACCGGCGGCGGCGACCGCCCAGCGCGACGGCATCAGGTACGAGAACTCGTTGACCCCGGGGCTGCCGTGCAGGGCGAAGAGGCAGCCGGTGAAGACGACCTGGACGATCGCGAACATCACCAGCAGCGGCATCGTCTTCTCGGCGGTCTTCACCAGCGAGGAGATGACCAGGCCGAACATCATGGACGTGAAGCCGAGCCCCATGATCGGGATGGAGAGTTCGAGCATGACGGCGAACTTGCCGGTGCCGAAGATCAGGGACTCGTCCGGGATGGTCCGGCTGGAGAAGCCGATCGCGCCGACCATGGCGCCCTGGAACACGGTGACCGCGCCGAGGACGATCACCTTGGACATCAGGTACGCGGAACGCGACAGGCCGGTCGCCCGCTCCCGCTCGTAGATCACCCGTTCCTTGATCAGTTCTCGGACCGAGTTGGCGGCTCCCGCGAAGCACGCGCCGACCGCGAGGATCAGCAGCACCGTGGTGGCCGTGCCGTTCGGGATGGGCAGGCCGGTGGCCTTGTTCACCCCCCGGACCAGCAGGTCCTTGTCCGGGTCGATGAGCAGGCTCACCGCGCCGAGCACGGCCGGCAGGATCACCGTCAGCGCGAGGAAGCCCTTGTCGGACGCGATGACGGAGACATAGCGCCGGACCAGGGTGCCGAGCTGGGAGAACCAGCCCTGAGGCTTCGGCGGGCGCATCGACTGCGGCGGCGGCATGTGCACCGACTGCGGGGCGACGGCGTCGATGTCCGCGGCGTACATCTGGTAGTGCTGCGAGCCCTTCCAGCGGCCCGCCCAGTCGTAGTCGCGGTAGTTCTCGAAGGCGGAGAAGACATCGGCCCAGGTGTCGTAGCCGAAGAAGTTCAGGGCCTCCTCGGGCGGACCGAAGTACGCCACCGAGCCGCCCGGGGCCATCACCAGGAGCTTGTCGCAGATCGCCAGCTCGGCCACGGAGTGGGTGACCACCAGGACCGTACGGCCGTCGTCGGCGAGGCCGCGCAGCAGCTGCATGACGTCGCGGTCCATGCCCGGGTCGAGGCCGGAGGTCGGCTCGTCCAGGAAGATCAGCGACGGCTTGGTCAGCAGCTCCAGGGCGACCGAGACGCGCTTGCGCTGGCCGCCGGAGAGGGAGGTGACCTTCTTGTCCTTGTGGATGTCGAGCTTCAGCTCGCGCAGCACCTCGTCGATACGGGCGTCGCGCTCCTTGGCCGTGGTGTCGGCGGGGAAGCGCAGCTTGGCCGCGTACTTGAGGGCCTTCTTGACGGTCAGCTCCTTGTGCAGGATGTCGTCCTGCGGGACCAGACCGATGCGCTGGCGCAGCTCGGCGAACTGCTTGTACAGGTTCCGGTTGTCGTAGAGGACGTCACCCTGGTTGGCGGGGCGGTAGCCCGTGAGCGCCTTCAGCAGGGTGGACTTGCCGGAGCCCGACGGGCCGATGACCGCGATGAGCGACTTCTCCGGGACGCCGAAGGAGACGTCCTTCAGGATCTGCTTGCCGCCGTCGACGGTGACCGTCAGGTGGCGTGCGGAGAAGGAGACGTCACCGGTGTCGACGAACTCTTCGAGGCGGTCGCCGATGATGCGGAACGTCGAGTGGCCGACGCCGACGATGTCGTTCGGGCCGAGGAGCGCCGTGCCGCCCTTGGCGATCGGCATACCGTTGACGAACGTGCCGTTGTGCGAGCCGAGGTCGCGGATCTCGAAGCGCCCGTCGGGCGTCGCGTGGAACTCGGCGTGGTTGCGCGAGACCTGGAGGTCGGAGACGACCAGTTCGTTCTCCAGGGCACGGCCGATGCGCATGACGCGGCCGAGTGACAGGTGGTGGAACGTGGTCGGGCTGCGGTCGCCGTAGACCGGCGGCGCCCCCGCGCCACCACCGGGGCCCTGCTGCGGGAAGCCCTGCTGATGCGGGACCTGTGCCGCTTGCGGCTGCTGCCAGCCCGCCTGCGGGGCCTGCTGCTGCGGGGCCTGCTGGGCGGCGTATCCGGCGCTCGCGCCCTGCGCGGCGTACGGCTGCTGCTGGGGCTGCGCGACGGACGCGGCGGCACCGGAGAGGTTGAGTCTCGGGCCGTCGGTCGCGTTGCCCAGGTGCACGGCCGAGCCGGGGCCGATCTCCAGTTGGTGGATCCGCTGGCCCTGCGCGAAGGTGCCGTTGGTGCTGCCGTGGTCCTCGATCACCCAACTACGGCCGCTGAAGCTGATCGTGGCGTGACGCCAGGACACCCTGGCGTCGTCGAACACGATGTCCCCCTGCGGATCACGTCCGAGGGTATATGCCCTGGACGGATCGAGCGTCCAGGTTTGTCCGTTCAATTCCAGTACGAGTTCCGGCACTCCATGCCCCACTGAGTTGTCCCCCGAAATTACCCCCAACACAGGGAGTCTAGGGATGTCGAACATCGGGGGGAACTATTTCAGGCTCGACCCCCTGACCGAAAGTCGGGCCTTGTGAAGAGAACGTACGGGGGCATCACCCCATCCCGTTGACGGGGTTGAAACCGGGCCGGAGAGTGGTAATCCCACGCGAGGGGGACATCAGCGGTGCAACGCCGCGATGTGGATCGGGGGGTCCGACCATGAGCGACCGGAATGTTGGCCGTGGCAGGAGCGTGCCGTGGGGGGATGTACTGTTCTCCGCGATCGCCGCCGTGAGCTGGGCGTTGATCGGAATGGCGGGTACGGCGGCGCTCGGTCTGCATCTGCTGGAGGCCGACTCGGCGGGTGAACTGGGGCCCATGACCGCGGCGGTTGTGGCGCTCGGGGCGGGTGGGTCGGTGACCCCCTCCGGCGATGTGTCCGTCTTTGGCCTGGAAGGAGCGCAGGCGACCACCGCCATCGAGATCACGCCACTGGGTGTCGGCCTGGTGGGAGCGCTCCTGCTGTCCTGGTTCTTCCTACGGTCCTTGCGCGGCGCGGGAGTTGTGATCTCCTCCGTCGAACTCCTCGCGCGCGCGGGCACGGTGCTCGCGCTCTTCGTGGCGTTGATGGGCGGACTGGCCTGGGCCGGGAACGCCGTCATCACCCTCGACGGCAGCCGCCTGGGGATCGACGGACAACTGCCGGGCGGCGGCGACCTCGACGACGTGGAGATCCCCGGACTCGGCGACATCGGGGACATCGGCGGCGGTCTGCTGCCGGACCGGCTGGGCGACCTCGCCGACGCAGGCGCCGAGGTGGGCTTCTCGGTCGACACCGTGCCGACCCTGCTCGGCGGCCTGGCCTGGTGCGTCGGTGTGCTGCTCATCGCCCTGCTGGCCTCGCGCCGCACTCCCCTGCCGCCCGCCCTCGACGTGGTGCACCGGGTCGTACGGCCGGCCGTCTCCGCGGTGGTCACCGTGCTCCTGGTGGCGGTCCTGGCCGGGCTCGCGGCGGCGGCGTACGCGGCGGTCAGCGACCCCCACCCCGAGCGGATCGCCGGCGCGGCGCTCCTCGGCGCGCCCAACGGCGTCTGGCTGGGCGTCCCCCTCGGCCTCCTCGTCCCCTGGGACGGCAAGGCCACCGGGCAACTCGCCGACCTGCTGCCCGACCCCCTCGACGAGTTGCTGCGCGTCGGCGCCGATGAGCCCGTCACCCTCGGTCGCCTCGCCGAACTGGACGGCCGGGTCTGGCTGTTGGGCCTCGCCGCCGCGCTGATGATGGTGTACGCGGGGGTCCTGACCGCCGTACGTACGCCTTTCGCACGGGGCTCGGCTGCCACCGCTGCCGGGGGTGCGACCGGTGCGGACGGACGGGGCGGGGGCGCGCTCGGCTTCGTGGGGCGCTGCGCGCTTCGGCTCGGGCTCGCGACGGCGGTGGCACTGCCGCTGCTCGTCCGGTTGACGGAGGTGTCGGTGGACGCCTCGCTGGCCCTGTTCGGCATCGACGCGTTCGACGCGGGCATCGAGCTGCGCGGGCAGCCGGCGACGGCCTTGGTGCTGGGCGCGCCGTGGGGCGCGGGTGCGGGGGCCGCGGGGGCGCTGCTGGCGTGCGCGGCGGGGGCCGCGGGGCGGCGGGCCTCGCCGTGGGCGCGGGGGGACGCGGGGGGCGGCTGGGCGAGCACCGCGACCTCCGAGGCCCACGCGACCGACTCCTCCTCGGGACCGTACACGCCGGGCACGCCGTACCGGCCGCCGAACCCGGACACCAACCCGTATCTGCGACTGCCGGACGAGCTGCGGAGGCCTCGGGGAGCCCTGGGGGCGCGGGAGGGCCGGGAGCCCAAGGGTCCCCGGCCGCCCGACGTCAACGGGGCGCCGACGGTGATGCGGCGTTTCACGCCGCCGCCCCGCCGGCCGGGACAGCGGCCGGGAGCGGGCCCCGGATCAGGGTCGGGGCCGCGATCCGGGTCCGGTTCGGGTACCTGGCCCGCACCGCCGCCACCACCGGAGGAGGGGCCGCCGCCACCGCCACCGCCACCGCCGGGGCCGCCGGGGCCGCGCGGGCGTTGAGCTGCCGGGGAACGGGGGCGAGGTCCGGGTCGGGTCGGGTCGGGTCGGGTCAGGGCGGTTCGGGTCGGGTCGGGTCGGGTCAGGGCGGGGCCACGATCCAGGTCCGGGCGGGCTACCCGGCCCGCACCGCCACCACCACTACCACCGGAGGAAGGACCGCTACCGCCACGTCCGCCGCCAGGGTCGTGCGGGCGTTGAGATGCCCGGGAACGGGGGTGATGCGAGGGAGATCTTCGGGACGTCGTACACGGTCCGGGTGCGCTTTCCTCACTGGTAACCCAGTGTTCTCCGTCCGCTGGGCGGACCTCAGGGGCAAAAGGCACGGGGCGCCGGATACGGTTGGCACATCATGAGCGCTTCGCAGACCTCCTCTGACGTCCCCACCCTCCTCGTCAAGATCTTCGGCAAGGACCGGCCGGGCATCACCGCCGGGCTGTTCGACACCCTCGCCGCGTACTCCGTCGACGTGGTCGACATCGAGCAGGTCGTCACCCGTGGCCGGATCGTGCTGTGCGCGCTCGTGACCGAGCCGCCCGCCGGGCAGGAGGGCGACCTGCGGGCGACCGTCCACAGCTGGGCGGAGTCGATGAAGATGCAGGCGGAGATCATCTCCGGCCTGGGCGACAACCGGCCCCGTGGCCTCGGCCGCTCGCACGTCACCGTGCTGGGACACCCGCTGACCGCCGAGTCCACCGCCCGGATCGCCGCCCGGATCACCGCGACCGGCGGCAACATCGACCGTATCTTCCGGCTCGCCAAGTACCCGGTGACGGCCGTCGAGTTCGCGGTGTCCGGTACGGAACCGGAGACGCTGCGGACCGCGCTGGTCACCGAGTCGGTGGCGTTGGGCGTGGACGTGGCCGTGGTCGCCGCGGGTCTGCACCGGCGGGCGCAGCGGCTGGTGGTCATGGACGTGGACTCCACGCTCATCCAGGACGAGGTGATCGAACTCTTCGCCGCGCACGCCGGGTGCGAGAAGGAGGTCGCCGAGGTGACGGAGGCCGCGATGCGCGGGGAGCTGGACTTCGAGCAGTCGCTGCACGCGCGGGTGGCGCTGCTGGAGGGGCTCGACGCCTCGGTGGTGGAGAAGGTGCGCAGCGAGGTGCGGCTCACGCCGGGGGCGCGCACGCTGATCCGTACGCTGAAGCGGCTGGGCTTCCAAGTCGGTGTCGTCTCGGGCGGATTCACCCAGGTCACGGACGACCTCAAGGAGCGGCTGGGCCTCGACTTCGCACAGGCCAACACGCTGGAGATCGTCGACGGCAAGCTCACCGGCAAGGTCGTCGGTGAGATCGTGGACCGCGCGGGCAAGGCGCGGCTGCTGCGCCGGTTCGCCGCCGAGGCGGGGGTCCCGCTGGTCCAGACCGTGGCCATCGGCGATGGCGCCAACGACCTCGACATGCTCAACGCGGCCGGTCTGGGCGTCGCCTTCAACGCCAAGCCGGTCGTCCGCGAGGCCGCGCACACCGCGGTGAACTTCCCCTTCCTCGACACCGTCCTGTACCTCCTCGGGGTGACCCGGGAAGAGGTCGAGGCGGCGGACACGCACGACGCGTAGCGAGGGCGGACGACGAAGGCCCGGCACCGAGGTGGTGCCGGGCCTTCGCCCTGACGAGCCCCTGGGGTGGCGGGTGCCCGGGAAGCCGTACGCCATACGCCGGTGGGGTCGCACCCGCCCGTGGGCGCCCTACGCCGGGTGCCGGCGGGGCCGCACGGCCGGGGTCACTCCGTCGGCGCCCAGTAGTCGGCCAGCGTGGTCACGCCCGGCTCCAGGCTCTTCCAGGGGCCCTCGAAGGAGAGCACGGCGAAGGCGGCGGCCGGGAAGCCGAAGCGGTTCATGCGCTCGCGGGCGTCGCCCTCCGCGCTGCCGGCGAGAATGTCGGCGAGGCCCTGGATTCCGGGGTTGTGGCCGATCAGCACGACGTTCTGCGCGTCGTCCGGGGTTTCGTTGAGCAGAGCGATCAGCTCGCCGGGCGAGGCCTCGTAGATCCGCTCCTCGTAGACCGTTTTCGGCCGCTCGGGCAGTTCGTGGACGGCCAGCTTCCAGGTCTCAAGGGTCCTGACCGCCGTGGAGCAGAGGGCAAGGTCAAGGGGGATGCCGGAGTCGGCCAGCTTGCGCCCGGCGACGGCGGCGTCCATGCGGCCCCGGTCGGCGAGCGGCCGCTCGTGGTCGGAGACCTGGGGCCAGTCGGCTTTCGCATGCCGGAAGAGGACAATCCTGCGGGGTTCTGCGACGCTCATGCGTCCCAGCTTCGCACGAAACAGGCCATGGGGCGCAGGGAGTTGAAGTGCGGATACCCGGCACCGGTACATGTGCTTCCGGCGGGCTGGCCGCTCGTCACGGTGTGTGGTTCAGCAGTGCCTGGTGTATGCGCTCCAGGAGGTGGGCGACCGTGGGGTCACCGCTCGCCGCCTGGGCCTGCGCGGGGTTCAGGATCAGCAGCAGGAGGGTGACGAAGCCGAGGGCCGGCAGGGCCACCGCCCACCAGGGCAGCCGGGTGTCGACGCGGCTGGTGGTCGCCGGGTGGGGCCGGGTGTGCGTACGGGCCGACATGCCGCCTCCGTGGTCTGCGAGTCCTCGTGGCCCGGTCCTCCGTGGGCCCTCGCGGGTCCCCTGCGGCCACGATCTCGACGTTACGGAACGCGGGCGGCCCGACCCATCCGGTGATCCACCCACTTCACCCTGAGACTCGTCCCCTAGGGGACGGGGGGGTTATCCCCACCCCGCGAGGGGCCACCCCGCGAGGGGGCGAGGGTCACGGTGACGCGATGGCCGCGATGATCCCGATGACGACGAAGATGGCGAGGAACGAGCCGAAGACCAGGAGCATCTTCTTCTGGCCGTTCTGGGGGTTCGGGTCGAGCACTGGCATGCGGCCAGTCTCGCACCCCTGACCCGCCGGGGAGCCGCCGGGGTGCGGCTCAGCGGGCCGCCTCGTCCTCCACCACCCGGTCGCGGCCGGCCAGGACACCCGCGGCGATCTGCGGGAGCAGCAGGGCGGCCATGAGGGCGAGGGGCAGGCCCCAGCCGCCGCTGTGCTGGTAGAGGACGCCGACGACGAGCGGGCCGGGGATCGAGATCAGGTAGCCCGCGCTCTGCGCGAAGGCGGACAGCTTGACCACGCCCGCGCCGGTCCTGGCCCGCATGCCGACCATGGTGAGCGCGAGCGGGAAGGAGCAGTTGGCGATGCCGATCAGCAGCGCCCATGCCCAGGCGCCCTCCGCCGGGGCGAGGTAGAGGCCCCCGTAGCCGAGGAGGCCGCAGACACCGAGGAAGGCCGCGATCGGCCCCTGGTGGGGCAGCCGGGTGGCGAGCCGGGGGATCACGAAGGCCAGCGGTACGCCCATCACCATCGTGACGGCCAGCAGCAGCCCGGCCGTGCCGGCCGGGACCCCCGCGTCCCGGAAGATCTGCGCCATCCACCCCATCGTGATGTAGGCGGCGGTCGCCTGGAGCCCGAAGAACACGGCGAGGGCCCAGGCGGTACGGCTCCGGGTGATCCGCAGGGCGGGCCCTTCGCCTCGTACGGGGGCCGACGGTGCCCCGGCCCGCTCCGCGGTGCGCGCGCCCCGGTCCCCTGCGAGCGGCAGCCACGGCAGCACGGCCGCCGCCGCGAGGACCGCCCACAGGGCCAGCCCGGGCCGCCAACTCCCGCCCAGCGCCTCGGTCAGGGGCACGGTGACGGCCGCCGCGGAGGAGGTGCCGAGGGCGAGGGCCATGGAGTAGAGGCCCGTCATGGAGCCGACCCGGTCGGGGAACCAGCGCTTGACGATGACCGGCATCAGGACGTTGCTGACGGCGATACCCATCAGGGCGAGGGCGCTCGCGGCCAGGAAGCCGGCCGTGCCGCCGACGTACGGCCGGATCGACAGGCCGCCGGTGATGGCGACCATGCCCGCGCAGACGACGGCGGCCGGGCCGAAGCGGCGGGCGAGCCGGGGCGCCATGACCCCGAAGAGGGCGAAGCAGAGTGGCGGTACGGAGGTGAGGAGGCCGGCGACGCTGCCGCTCATGCCGAGCCCGGCGCGCACCTCTTCGAGGAGGGCTCCGAGGCTGGTGATGGCGGGGCGGAGGTTGAGGGCCGTCAGGACGATGCCCACGATCACCAGTCGCGTCGTCCACGCGCGCGTGCCTCGCGCCCGGGCTTCGACCTCGCGTTCGGCCTGGGCCTGGGCGGGTGCGGGTGCGACTCGATCGGGTGCGGCTGTCGACGTCAGGGTTTCCTCGCTCACCATGACACTCATCATAGAATCATAGGATGATTGGTTGTCCAGGGCCCGGCTCTTCCCGGTCGCCCCGTCCATGCGAAGGTGTGCCATGCCGCTGAGCCATCCCCGCCGATCGGCGCTGTCCGAGCAGGTCATCGCCGCGCTGCGGAACCAGATCACCTCGGGCGAGTGGCCGGTCGGGTCGCGGATCCCCACCGAGCCCGAGCTGGTCGAGCAGCTGGGCGTCGCCCGGAACACGGTCCGTGAGGCCGTCCGCGCGCTCGCGCACAACGGTCTGCTGGACATCCGGCAGGGTTCCGGCACCTACGTCGTGGCGACCAGCGAACTCGCCGGCGTGATGCACCGCCGCTTCGCGGACGCCGACCCGACCCATATCGCCGAACTTCGCTCCGCCCTGGAGTCGAGCGCCGCGAAGCTCGCCGCCGAGCGGCGCACCGACAGGGACCTGAGGCAGCTGGACACCCTCCTGGCGCGTCGCGAGGAGGCATGGGCGTCGGGCGACGCGGAGGCCTTCGTGACCGCCGACGCGACCTTCCACATGGCGGTCGTGGCCGCGTCCCACAACGACGTCGTGACGACCGTCTACGCGGACCTGGGCGAGGTGCTGCGGGACTGGCTGCGCGGGGACGTGGGCGAGGAGCTGACCCCGGAGACGTACATGGACCACGCCCGGCTCGTGGACGCCCTCCGCGCGGGCGACGCGGAGACCGCCGCGGCGGAGGCGGCCGGCTATCCGTTCCACTGCCGTCCCGGGCGGGTCAGCCCACCCCCCGCTGGTGGCTGAACCACACCGAGCGGACTTCCTTCCAGCAGCGCCCGGTGAGCCGTACGGTCCGCGCCGGACCCGTCTCGACCGCGGCGCTGTCACTGTCGATGTCCCACCAGCGCGCGCACTCGATGTGCAGCCGGACGCGGTCGACGGCCACGTACGGGTTGTAGCAGTGCGCGATCACCTGGGAGCCGGTGACGGTGCTGCGGCAGGCCGCCCCGAAGGGATCGGGTTCGTCGGCCACGACGCGCGCGTGCGGTGCCGACTCGGACGGGAGGGTGAGTACGAGAGCCAGGGCGACGACAGCTGGGGCGATGCTGCGGGAGATGCGCACAAGGGGGACCTCCTCGGCCGAGTGGCTGAGCGGTACACGTCCAGCGTGCGCGGCACCCGGCCCGGGCGGCCCGTCCAATGAGCCGAACGAGTGATCGTCGCGGCGGAGAGGAGTACGGCGAGGGCGCACACCCGGATGGATGCGCGCCCTCGAAACGGCCGTCGGACCTCGGTGTCGGCGCTCACGCCCCGATCGCGTGCAGCCCGCCGTCCACGTGGATGATCTCGCCGGTGGTCTTCGGGAACCAGTCGCTCAGCAGGGCGACGACGCCCTTGCCGGCCGGCTCCGGGTCCTTGAGGTCCCACTCCAGGGGAGAGCGGTCGTCCCACACGGCGGCCAGCTCGCCGAAGCCCGGGATGGACTTGGCGGCCATGGAAGCGAGGGGGCCGGCGGAGACGAGGTTGCAGCGGATGTTCTGCTTGCCCAGGTCGCGGGCGACGTAACGGCTGGTGGCCTCCAGGGCGGCCTTGGCCGGACCCATCCAGTCGTACTGCGGCCAGGCGAACTTCGCGTCGAAGGTGAGGCCGACGACCGAGCCGCCGTTCTGCATCAGCGGCAGGCAGGCCATGGTCAGCGACTTCAGCGAGTACGCCGAGACGTGCATCGCGGTGGCGACGGACTCGAACGGCGTGTTGAGGAAGTTGCCGCCGAGGGCGTCCTGCGGGGCGAAGCCGATGGAGTGGACGACACCGTCCAGGCCGCCGAGCTCCTCGCCGACGATGTCGGCCAGGCGCCCGAGGTGCTCGTCGTTGGTGACGTCGAGCTCGATGACCTTGGTGGGCTTGGGGAGCTTCCTGGCGATGCGCTCGGTCAGCGTGGGCCGGGGGAAGGCCGTGAGGATGATCTCGGCGCCCTGCTCCTGGGCCAGCTTGGCGGTGTGGAAGGCGATGGAGGACTCCATCAGCACACCGGTGATCAGGACGCGCTTGCCCTCGAGGATTCCGCTCATGGTGATCAGTGACCCATTCCCAGTCCGCCGTCTACGGGGATGACGGCTCCAGTGATGTACGAGGCGTCGTCCGAGGCGAGGAACCGCACCGTCGCGGCGATCTCCTCGGGCTGCGCGTACCGGCCCAGCGGCACCTGCTTCACGATGCCCGCGCGCTGCTCGTCGGTGAGCACCTTGGTCATGTCGGTGTCGACGAAGCCGGGGGCGACGACGTTGAAGGTGATGTTGCGCGAGCCCAGCTCACGGGCGAGGGAACGCGCGAAGCCGACCAGGGCGGCCTTGGAGGCCGCGTAGTTGGCCTGGCCGGGCGAGCCGTAGAGGCCCACGACCGAGGAAATGAGGACGACGCGGCCCTTCTTGGCGCGCAGCATGCCGCGGTTGGCGCGCTTGACGACGCGGAAGGTGCCGGTGAGGTTGGTGTCGATGACCGAGGTGAAGTCCTCCTCGGTCATGCGCATCAGGAGCTGGTCCTTGGTGACGCCGGCGTTGGCGATCAGGATCTCGACCGGGCCGTGCTCGGCCTCGATCTCCTTGTAGGCCTGCTCCACCTGCTCGGGGTCGGTGATGTCGCACTTGACGGCCAGGAAGCCGGCCGGCGGCTCCCCCGAGCGGTACGTGATGGCGACCTTGTCGCCGGCGTCGGCGAACACGCGGGCGATGGCGAGGCCGATGCCCCGGTTGCCTCCGGTGACGAGAACCGAGCGGCTCAACGGATCACCCTTTCCTTAGCGGTCTGAACGCCTGCCTGAATGCCTGGACGGCAGGTGCCTTCCTCGAAAACCTATCGGTCCGGTCCGCCGGGTGGGCATTGGGGCAGTGACAGTGGCTCGGGGGTGTCGCTGTCGGATCCCTACAGAAAGCCGGCCGACCACAGCCGGAAAGATGTGGTCCGGCCGCCCGCGGGCGCGACATGATCGGACCCGACAGACCACGACAACCGCTCGGCAACAGGGAGACCTCGGTGCCTCATTCGATCGACGAAGCCTTCACGGCACTACCGCTAAGGGCTCTGGCCGACGCCGCGCTCGCCCGCGCCCGTGCCCTCGGCGCCGACCACGCGGACTTCCGGTTCGAGCGGGTGCGCAGTGCGTCCTGGCGACTGCGGGACGCGAAGCCGGCCGGGTCGTCGGACACGACGGACCTCGGGTACGCGGTGCGGGTGGTGCACGGCGGGACCTGGGGGTTCGCGTCCGGGGTGGACCTGACGATGGACGCCGCCGCGAAGGTCGCCTCGCAGGCGGTGGCGATGGCCAAGCTGTCCGCGCAGGTCATCAAGGCCGCCGGGTCCGACGAGCGGGTGGAGCTGGCGGACGAGCCCGTACACGCCGAGAAGACCTGGATCTCCTCGTACGAGATCGATCCGTTCACCGTCCCCGACGAGGAGAAGTCCGCGCTGCTGACGGACTGGAGCACGCGGCTGCTGGCGGCCGACGGGGTCAACCATGTGGACGCCTCGCTGCTGACGGTGCACGAGAACAAGTTCTACGCGGACACCGCCGGGACCGTGACCACCCAGCAGCGCGTACGGCTGCATCCGTCGCTGACCGCCGTGTCGGTCGACGAGTCCAGCGGTGAGTTCGACTCGATGCGGACGCTGGCGCCGCCGGTCGGGCGCGGCTGGGAGTACCTGACGGGCACCGGCTGGGACTGGGACGACGAGCTGGCGCGGATCCCGGAACTGCTCGCCGAGAAGATGCGGGCGCCGAGCGTCGAGGCGGGCGTCTACGACCTGGTCGTCGACCCGTCCAACCTGTGGCTGACCATCCACGAGTCCATCGGCCACGCCACCGAGCTGGACCGCGCGCTCGGCTACGAGGCCGCCTACGCCGGTACCTCCTTCGCCACCTTCGACAAGCTCGGCAAGCTGAGGTACGGCTCCGAGCTGATGAACGTCAGCGGCGACCGCACCGCCGAGCACGGCCTGGCGACCATCGGGTACGACGACGAGGGGGTGGAGTGCCAGAGCTGGGATCTCGTCAAGGACGGGACCCTCGTCGGATACCAGCTCGACCGGCGCATCGCCCGGCTGACCGAGCTCGGGCGTTCCAACGGCTGCGCGTACGCCGACTCCCCCGGGCATGTGCCCGTGCAGCGCATGGCCAACGTGTCGCTGAAGCCGGACCCTGCCGGGATGTCGACCGAGGATCTGATCGGCGGGGTCGACCGGGGGGTCTATGTGGTCGGGGACCGGTCGTGGTCCATCGACATGCAGCGGTACAACTTCCAGTTCACCGGGCAGCGGTTCTTCAAGATCGAGAACGGGCGGATCACCGGGCAGCTGCGGGACGTCGCGTACCAGGCGACGACGACCGACTTCTGGGGCTCCATGGCGGCCGTGGGCGGGCCGCAGACATACGTCCTGGGCGGCGCCTTCAACTGCGGGAAGGCCCAGCCGGGCCAGGTCGCCGCGGTGTCGCACGGCTGCCCGTCGGCCCTCTTCAAGGGCGTCAACATTCTGAACACCACGCAGGAGGCCGGTCGATGAGCGGGCGGAACAACAGCGCGCGGAACAGCAAGGCGCACAAGCCGCACGAGATCGTCGAGCGGGCCCTCGAACTCTCCCGGGCCGACGGCTGTGTGGTGATCGCCGACGAGTACTCGACGGCGAACCTGCGCTGGGCGGGCAACGCGCTGACCACGAACGGCGTCACCCGGGGCCGGTCGGTGACCGTCGTCGCCACCGTCGACGGCAAGGAGGGCACCGCCTCCGGGGTCGTGTCGCGGTCCGCCGTCACCGCCGAGGAACTGGAGCCGCTGGTGCGGGCCGCCGAGGCGGCGGCGCGCGGCGCCGGACCCGCCGAGGACGCCCAGCCGCTGGTCACGGGCGTAAAGCACTCCCCCGACTTCACGGAGGCTCCCGCCGAGACCTCCTCCGCGGTGTTCGCCGACTTCGCGCCGGCCCTCGGCGAGTCGTTCGCACGCGCGCGTGCGGGCGGCCGCGAGTTGTACGGCTTCGCCAACCACGAGCTGGTGTCGAGCTATCTCGGTACGTCCACCGGGCTGCGGCTGCGGCACGACCAGCCGAACGGCACGCTGGAGGTGAACGCCAAGTCCCCGGACCGTAAGCGCTCGGCCTGGGCGGGGCGCTCCACCCGGGACTTCAAGGACGTCGATCCGGGCGTTCTGGACGCGGAGCTGGCCGTGCGGCTGGGCTGGGCCGAGCGGCGGGTGCCGCTGCCCGCCGGGCGGTACGAGACGCTGCTGCCGCCCACGGCGGTGGCGGACCTGCTGATCTACCAGATGTGGTCGGCGTCGGCGCGGGACGCGGCCGAGGGCCGGACGGTGTTCAGCAAGCCCGGCGGCACGCGGATCGGCGAGCGGCTGACGGAGCTGCCGCTGAGCCTGCGCAGCGACCCGAACGAGCCGGGCCTGGAGTCCGCGCCCTTCGTGCTGGCCCACTCCTCCGGCGGCGACAGTTCGGTGTTCGACAACGGGCTGCCGCTGAAGGCGACCGAGTGGATCCGCGAGGGCGAGATCGCGAATCTGCCGACCACCCGGCACAGCGCGGGCCTGACCGGGCTGCCGGTGGTACCGACCATCGGCAACCTGATCCTGGACGGCGGCGAGGACCGCTCCCTGGAGGAGATGGTCGCGAACACGCGGCACGGGCTGCTGCTGACCTGCCTGTGGTACATCCGCGAGGTCGACCCCGCGACGCTGCTGCTGACCGGGCTGACCCGGGACGGCGTCTACCTCGTGGAGAACGGCGAGGTCACGGGCGAGGTCAACAACTTCCGGTTCAACGAGTCGCCGGTGGACCTCCTCGGCCGGGCCACGGAGGCCGGGCGCACGGAGAAGACGCTGCCGCGCGAGTGGAGCGACTACTTCACCCGGGCCGCGATGCCCGCGCTGCGGGTGCCGGATTTCAATATGAGTTCTGTCAGCCAGGGCGTATAACCTCGTAGGCGTTCGTGGTCGGCTGTCACCCGACTGCCGGGCGAACACCTGCGAAGACCATCGAGGAGACACGAGAACCGTGACGGACATCGTCGACGAGCTGAAGTGGCGGGGGCTGTTCGCCCTGTCCACCGACGAGGACGCTTTGCGCAAGGCGCTCGCGGACGGTCCCGTCACGTTCTATTGCGGTTACGACCCGACCGCGCCGTCCCTGCACGTCGGGCACCTGGTGCAGGTGCTCACCATGCGCCGGCTCCAGCAGGCCGGGCACCGGCCGCTGGCGCTGGTCGGCGGCGCGACCGGCCTGATCGGCGACCCGCGCCCGACGGCGGAGCGCACGCTGAACGACCCGGAGACGGTGGTCGGCTGGGTGGGCAAGCTGCGCGCCCAGATCGAGCCGTTCCTGTCCTTCGAGGGCGAGAACGCGGCCGTCATGGTCAACAACCTCGACTGGACCGAGGGCCTGTCCGCCATCGAGTTCCTGCGGGACATCGGCAAGCACTTCCGCGTCAACAAGATGCTGACGAAGGACTCCGTCGCCCGCCGGCTGGAGTCCGACCAGGGCATCAGCTACACCGAGTTCAGCTACCAGATCCTCCAGGGCATGGACTTCCTCCAGCTCTACCGGAGGTACGGCTGCACCCTCCAGCAGGGCGGCAGCGACCAGTGGGGCAACCTCACGGCCGGCCTGGACCTGATCCACCGGCTGGAGCCCGGCGTGGAGGCGCACGCGCTGGCCACCCCGCTGATGACCAAGGCGGACGGCACGAAGTTCGGCAAGACCGAGGGCGGCGCCGTCTGGCTCGACCCGGAGATGACGACGCCGTACGCGTTCTACCAGTTCTGGCTGAACGTGGACGACCGGGACATCACCCGGTACATGCGCATCCTCTCCTTCAAGTCCCGTGCGGAGCTTGAGGAGTTGGAGCAGCAGACGGAGGAGCGGCCGCAGGCGCGGGCGGCGCAGCGCGCGCTGGCCGAGGAACTGACGACCCTCGTACACGGGGCCGACCAGACCGCCGCCGTGATCGCCGCGTCCAGGGCGCTCTTCGGTCAGGGCGAGCTGGCGGAGCTGGACGAGAAGACGCTGGCCGCGGCGCTGTCCGAGCTGCCGCACGCGAAGGTCGCCGAGCTGGCGCCGGTCGTGGACCTCCTCGCGGAGGTCGGGCTGGTGCCGAGCAAGTCCGCGGGGCGTCGGACCGTGAAGGAGGGCGGGGCCTACGTGAACAACGTGAAGGTCACCGCGGAGGACGCGGTTCCCTCAGGGGAAGAGCTCCTCCATGGGCGGTGGCTGGTGTTGCGGCGAGGGAAGAGGAACCTGGCCGCCGTCGAGGTGACCGGGGCCTAGACGCCGTAGGGGCGTGGGGATGCCGGCGGCTGCGGATCGTTCGTGGTCGCTCGCGCGGTTCCCCGCGCCCCATTCGGGGCTCAGGTCCGCTGTTTTCTCTTGCCCAGGGTCGCCATGTACGCCATGTCGCCCAGGGCCACGATGGCGATCGCGGCGATCAGCTGGAAGATGTGGCGGCTCCAGTCGATGCCGGAGGTCTCTTCGACGCCGAAGCCGCGCGCGATCGCGTTGCCGACGACGGCGCCCAGCATGCCGAAGATCGTCGTCAGCCAGAGCGGGCTGTGCTGCTTGCCCGGAATGATCGCCTTGGCCAGCAGGCCGAGTACGAATCCCACGATGATCGCCCACAACCAGCCCATGGCTGCCTCCTCGTACGGCTCGACGTGAGCATTACGCCCAGTGTCGGCCTGCCTGCGGTACGACGCATGTCGGGCACTGCCGTACGCGCTACGGCGCATTTCCTCCCCTCCCTGTGGAAGGTGACCCGGTCTCGTAGGCGGCGCGGACGCGGCGTAACGTTGGGCTTGTCCGTACCGCGTTCGCTAGCGGGCGGGGGCGGGGCACGGGCCGGGGAGCGTCCGATACAGGCGGGTGGTGGAACGTGATGCGGAAGCAGAGCAACGCCGAGGTCTTCCGGATCACAGGAGCCCGGCAGGGCCTCGCCGACGACGTTCGCGGCCGGCAGCGTCGCTACATCATCTCGATGTCCGTCCGCACCCTCGCGGTGATCGCCGCCGCGGTTCTCTGGAACGTGGAACGGCACGTCGCGGTCGTCGCACTGGTGCTCGGCGGGATACTGCCCTACATCGCCGTGGTGATCGCCAACGCGGGCCGTGAGAACGCGCCCTCGCTGCCGTCCACGTTCGTCCACGCCCCGACGCGTCCGATGATCACTCCGCCCCGGGAGACGGACGCCTCCTCCTCGGCCGAATTCGGAGCCGAGGCACGCTTCGCGGAATCCGTCCCGGAAGACGCCGCGGCCGATCCCGCGGACGGTCGGCGGAGTGAACCGCGCGAGCGGGCCTGAGCACCGGGAATCCGGTCGAAGCGGAATCGGACCACCCGCCAAGCTCAAGAAATGCTCAGATCAATCATGTAGTTCCTGTGCCGGGCAGAGGCCCACCCGTGACATACTTCGTACGCGCTCCGCATCCCCCGTCGGAGCGACAGACCGACGCCGGGCAGCTCCCCCCGTGGCTGCTCGGCGTCGCCTTTTCCGGGACTGGTTTTCTGAGGCTAGGGTCGACGTGTGAACATCCTCAACGTCCCCGGCTCCGACCCCTCCTCCCCCATCTGTTCGGCCAAGGGCTGTCGTGCCGACGCGGTCTGGGTGCTCGCCTGGAACAACCCGAAGCTGCACACGCCTGAGCGCCGCAAGACGTGGCTCGCGTGCGACGAGCATCGGGAGCACCTGTCCCAGTTCCTGGGTGTGCGGGGGTTTCTGAAGGATGTCGTGAAGCTGGCGGAGTGGGAGGGTCGGGCGTCGTAGGGTGCTCAGCCCCCGATTGCCGACATGGGCCTGTCGGGCTGGACGAAGGACGGGTCGTCCAGGCCCGCTCCCGCCTTCTTGCCCCACATCGCCAGGCGCCAGATGCGGGCGATCTCCTCGTCGGGGGCGCCGGAGCGCAGGGCGGCGCGCAGGTCGGTCTCCTCGCGGGCGAAGAGGCAGGTGCGGACCTGGCCGTCGGCGGTGAGGCGGGTGCGGTCGCAGGCCGAGCAGAAGGGGCGGGTGACGGAGGCGATGACGCCGACGCGGTGCGGGCCGCCGTCCACCAGCCAGCGTTCCGCCGGGGCCGAGCCGCGCTCGTCCTGGCCCTCGGGGGTCAGGTCGAAACGGGTGCGCAGTGACGTCAGGATGTCGCCCGCCGTGACCATGCCGTCGCGCTTCCAGCCGTGCTGGGCGTCCAGGGGCATCTGCTCGATGAAGCGCAGCTCGTAGTCGTGCTCCACGGCCCAGGCGAGGAGGTCCGGGGCCTCGTTCTCGTTCAGGCCCGGCATCAGGACCGAGTTGACCTTGACGGGAGTCAGGCCGGCGTCGCGGGCGGCGGCCAGGCCTTCGAGGACGTCCTTGTGCCGGTCCCGGCGGGTGAGGGTCTTGAAGACGTCCGGGCGGATGGTGTCCAGGGACACGTTCACCCGGTCCAGGCCCGCCGCCTTCAGGGCCGTCGCCGTGCGCTTGAGGCCGATGCCGTTGGTGGTCAGGGACATCTGGGGGCGGGGGGCGAGAGCCGCCACGCGCTCCACTATGCCGACCAGGCCGGGGCGCAGCAGCGGCTCACCGCCGGTGAAGCGGACCTCCGTGACGCCCAGGACGCGGACGGCGATGTCGATGAGACGGACGATCTCGTCGTCGTCGAGCAGGTCGGGCTTGGCCAGCCACTGCAGGCCTTCCTCGGGCATGCAGTACGTACAGCGCAGATTGCACCGGTCGGTCAGCGAGACCCTCAGGTCGGTGGCCACTCGGCCGTAGGTGTCGATGAGCACGTGGGCCCCCTCCCTCGTCGGACCGATCGACGAACGTGGTTCCGCTCGTGGATCGCTGATGATTCCTTCTCCGGACACCTGCGAGCCTACGTGACCCCTCCGACAACATCACAGGCCCGATTCCACAAGACCTGGCGCGAAGTCGCCGTAGATCCCTACGACCCGGCACGACGCGGGGCCGTCGTAGGTGACCTACGACGGCCCCGGGCGCAGTCGGCCGGATCAGTGGGCGCCGGTGCCCGTGAGGGAACGTACCTCCAGCTCGGCGTACTTGGCGGTGTCGGGCTCCTCCTTGGACAGGACGGTGCCCAGCCAGCCCATGAGGAAGCCGAACGGGATGGAGATGATGCCCGGGTTCTTCAGCGGGAACCAGTGGAAGTCGACGTCCGGGAACATCGCCTTCGGGTCGCCGGAGACGACGGGCGAGAACAGCACCAGGCCGACGGCGACGATCAGACCGCCGTAGATCGACCACAGCGCGCCCTGGGTGGTGAACTTCTTCCAGAAGAGGCTGTAGAGGATCGTCGGCAGGTTGGCGGAGGCCGCGACCGCGAAGGCGAGGGCGACCAGGCCGGCCACGTTCAGGTCGCGGGCGAGGGCGCCGAGGCCGATGGAGACGACGCCGATGAAGACGGTCGCCCAGCGGGCCGCGCGGACCTCCTCGGCGCCGGATGCCTTCCCCTTGCGGATGACGTTGGCGTAGATGTCGTGCGCGAAGGAGGACGACGAGGCGAGGGTGAGGCCCGCGACCACGGCGAGGATCGTCGCGAAGGCCACCGCCGAGATGGTGGCAAGCAGGATCGCGCCCCAGGCCGAGTCGACGCCGCCCAGGTGCAGGGCGAGCAGCGGGGCCGCCGTGTTGCCCGACGGGTTGGAGGCGATGATCTCGTCCTGGGAGATCAGCGCTGCGGCGCCGAAGCCGAGGGCGATGGTCATCAGGTAGAAGCCGCCGATGATGCCGATCGCCCAGTTCACGGACTTCCGGGCGGCCTTGGCGTTGGGCACCGTGTAGAAGCGGATCAGGATGTGCGGCAGACCGGCGGTGCCGAGGACCAGGGCGATGCCGAGGGAGATGAAGTCCAGCTTGGAGGTGCCGGTGGCGCCGTACTGGAGGCCGGGCTCCAGGAAGGCGGCGCCCTTGCCGCTGTTCTCGGCGGCGGTGCCCAGCAGATCGGAGATGTTGAAGTTGAACTTCAGCAGCACCAGGAACGTAATGAGGATCGTGCCGCCGATGAGGAGCACGGCCTTCACCATCTGGACCCAGGTGGTGCCCTTCATGCCGCCGATGGAGACGTAGACGATCATCAGGATGCCGACGAGGGCGACGATGAGGATCTTGCCGGCGTCGGACGTGATGCCGAGGAGCAGCGAGACGAGGACGCCCGCGCCCGCCATCTGGGCCAGCAGGTAGAAGATCGACACGACGATCGTGGAGGTACCGGCGGCGGTGCGGACGGGGCGCTGGCGCATGCGGTAGGCGAGGACGTCGCCCATCGTGTAGCGGCCGGAGTTCCGCAGGGGCTCGGCGACCAGGAGGAGGGCGACCAGCCAGGCGACCAGGAAGCCGATGGAGTAGAGGAAGCCGTCGTAGCCGAAGAGGGCGATCGCGCCCGCGATGCCGAGGAACGACGCGGCGGACATGTAGTCGCCGGAGACCGCGAGGCCGTTCTGGAAGGCGCTGAACTGCCGTCCGCCCGCGTAGAAGTCGGCGGCGTCCTTGGTCTGGCGGCCGGCCCAGATGGTGATGGCGAGCGTCGCCAGGACGAACAGCCCGAACAGGGTGATGATGAGCGGCCGGTGCTGGCTGGCCTCGTTGGCCGCGAGGAAAGTCTGCTGTGCGGGGCTCATGCGCCGCCCTCCATCCGGGACTTGATCGCCTCGGCCTTGGGGTCGAGCTTCGCGGCGGCATGCCGCGAGTACCACCAGGCGATGAGGAACGTGGTGACGAACTGGGCGACGCCGAGGACGAAGGCGATGTTGATGTTGCCGAAGAGCTTGGTGCCCATGAAGTCGCCCGCGTAGTTGGAGAGCAGGACGTACAGCAGGTACCAGGCGATGAAGCCCACGGTCAGCGGGAAGGCGAACGAGCGGTAGGAGCGGCGCAGTTCAGCGAACTCGGCGCTCTCATGGACCGCGGCGAACTCCTCGGGGGAAGGGAGATGATGCTCTGCCTTCGCGGGGGGCGGTGCGTCGGTTGCCACGGAGTCTCCTCGCGTCTCCGCCGCGGTCGCGACGGTGGATGGTGACTTTTTCGCCGTCGGATCGGGGGACGGGTTGGGTACGGACATGGGGTCGGCTCTGTTCCTTCGGTGACGGGTGCACGATCGTGCTCGGGCTCCCTGCACAACGTCACGGCGGCGCGTGAGGACCGGTTCAACCGTGCGTGTTTCTTTCGAGAACCGATGCCGAAGCGGCCTGGAAGTGCGGTGACTTCGAGGGTTACCCCTCTACTTCGGCCTCCCGCCCATGAAGTCATTGCTGGCCGGTGACGACCAGGGATAGCTTCGGGCTGCACCACCAACGTCATGTACCTGCCCGGGCACCCGTGTGTCTCGGGCCGGTTTCTTTGAGGATGATGTGGAGAATCCATGGCTCATCTGCGCTCCAGACGACGGCTCGCCCTCGCGGTGCCGGTCGTCCTGTCGCTGACCGCCTCGCTCGGTTTCCTGCCGGGTGTCGCCTCGGCGGCCCCGCTCGTGGAGTCCACCGCCGCGACCGCGGAGGGCCCGAACCTCTCGTACGTCGTGAACACGAAGACGGACAGGCACACGATCGCCTCCGTGCAGAAGGCGATAGCCGAGGCCGGCGGCAAGGTCGTGATCACGTACGACAGGATCGGCGTGATCGTGGTCCACTCGACCGACCCGGCGTTCGGCGCGACGATCCGCGCCGTGCGCGGTGTGCAGTCCGCCGGTGCCACCCGGACCTCGCCGCTGACGCCCGCCGGTACGACGGACCTGGGTGCCGTCGACTACCTGACGGACGCGGAGGCCGCGAAGGTGAAGGCCGCTTCGGCCGACATTCCCGACGCCGAGCCCCTCGAGGCGGACCAGTGGGACCTGCGGTCGATCGGCGCCGACAAGGCGGCGAAGATCAACGACGGCAGCAGCAAGGTCACGGTCGCCGTGATCGACACGGGTGTCGACGACACCCATCCGGACCTCGCGCCGAACTTCTCCGCCTCCCAGTCCGCCAACTGCGACGGCGGTGTCGCGGACACCAGTGAGGGTTCCTGGCGGCCGTACACCCCGCAGGACTACCACGGCACCCACGTGGCCGGTGAGATAGCCGCGGCCCGCAACGGCGTCGGTGTCGCCGGTGTCGCTCCGGGTGTGAAGGTCTCCAGCATCAATGTGACCGACCGCAGCAGCGGCCTGTTCTACGCGGAGAGCGTCGTCTGCGCGTTCGTCTTCGCCGCCGACCGCGGCGTGGAGATCACGAACAACAGCTACTACGTGGACCCGTGGCTCTACAACTGCGTGGACGACCCGGACCAGAAGGCCATCGTCGACGCCGTCAACCGGGCCCAGAAGTACGCCACGAAGAAGGGCACCCTGCACCTGGCCTCGGCGGGCAACTCCAACCACGACCTCGCCTCCGACGCGATCCTGGACGCGTCCAGCCCCAACGACACCACGCCGGTCGAGCGCACCATCGACCCGAGCGAGTGCTTCGACGTTCCGACGCAGCTGCCGGGCATCGTCACGGTGAGCGCGACGGGCGTGAAGAACGAGAAGTCGTACTACTCCACGTACGGCAACGGTGTCGTCGACATCGCGGCGCCGGGCGGTGACGCCCGCTACCAGCTCCCGGACACGCCGTCGAAGAACGGCCGCATCCTGTCCACCATGCCGAACGGCGCGTACGGCTTCCTGCAGGGCACGTCGATGGCGTCGCCGCACGCCGCCGGTGTCGCCGCGCTGCTGAAGTCCACGCACCCGTGGGCGAGCCCGCAGCAGCTGCAGTGGCTGCTGAAGGCCCAGGCGGACGAGCAGGCCTGCCCGACGTCGTACGACCAGAACGGCGACGGCACCCAGGACGCGGTTTGCGAGGGCAGCCCGCGCGTGAACGGTTTCTACGGGTTCGGCATCGTCAACGCCCTGAAGGCCGTCAAGTAGTAACCCCGTCGCCCGGGGAGCACCACGACCTCGCGGGACCGGTCTCCGCACAGCCGGGACCGGTCTCCGCACAGCTCGCACCGCTTCGTACCGCTTCGTACCGCTCGATTCGCGAACGAACTGGAGACAGCATGACAGCGCCTCACCAGCGCTCGCGCCGTCTGGTGGCTCTCCCGCTCGGGATGGCCATGGCGACCGCGCTCGCCGTCGTACCGAACGTCACGGCCTCCGCCGCCGAGACGACCGGGCGGGCGGCGGCCGACGCGACGCCGCTCAGCTATGTGGTCAACGTGAGCCCCGGGCACGGTCCGTCCGGCCGGGTGAAGAAGGCGATCGCGGAGGCCGGCGGCACGATCGTGACGTCGTACGACCGGATCGGCGTGGTCGTCGTCCACTCCTCGAACGCCGGCTTCGCCGCGGAGATCCGTGATGTGCGGGGGGTCCAGTCGGCCGGTGCCACGCGCACCGCGCCGCTGCCCGCGCAGTCGACCACCGACGTGGGCACCCCGCAGGTCCTGACCGCCGATCAGGTGGCGGACGTCCGGGCGGCGGACGGGCAGGACCCGTTGGAGCCGCTGCAGTGGGACCTGCCGGCCATCAAGGCGGACAAGGCGCACGAGGTGTCGCTCGGCAGCCGGGACGTCACGGTGGCCGTCATCGACACGGGTGTCGACGACACGCATCCGGACATCGCGCCGAACTTCGACCGCGACGCCTCGGTCAACTGCGTGACGGGCAAGCCCGACACGGCCGACGGCGCCTGGCGGCCGGGGCCCACGGAGAGCGCGCACGGCACGCACGTGGCCGGTGAGATCGCCGCCGCGAAGAACGGCGTCGGCATCACGGGCGTGGCGCCCGGGGTGAAGGTGTCCGGCATCAAGGTGTCCACGCCCGCCGGCTACTTCTACACGGAGGCCGTGGTCTGCGGCTTCATGTGGGCCGCCGAGCACGGTGTGGACGTCACCAACAACAGCTATTACACCGACCCCTGGTACTTCAACTGCAAGGACGACCCGGACCAGAAGGCGCTCGTCGAGGCCCTCACCCGGGCGACGAGGTACGCGGAGAAGAAGGGCGCGGTCAACGTCGCCGCGGCCGGCAACGAGAACTACGACCTCGCGGCCGACGAGATCACCGACCCGGTCTCCCCGAACGACTCGACGCCGTCGGACCGGGTGATCGACCCGTCCGAGTGCCTCGACATCCCGACCCAGCTGCCGGGAGTCGTCACGGTCGCCTCGACCGGCGCCAAGGGCATCAAGTCGTCCTTCTCCAACCACGGTCTGGGCGTCATCGACATCGCCGCACCCGGCGGCGACTCGACGCGCTTGCAGACTCCTGCCCCGCCCGCCACCAGCGGCCTCATCCTGGGCCCGCTGCCCGGCGGCACCTGGGGCTACATGGCCGGTACGTCGATGGCGTCCCCGCACGTCGCGGGCGTCGCCGCCCTCATCAGGTCGACCCACCCGCGCGCCCCGGCCGCCCTGGTCAAGGCCCTGCTGTACGCCCAGGCCGACGCCACGCCCTGCACCGACCCGTACGACATCGACGGGGACGGCAAGATCGACGCGGTCTGCGAGGGCCCGAGGAACTACAACGGCTTCTACGGCTTCGGCACGGCGGACGCGCTGGACGCGGTGACGAGGTAGGGACGGTCCTCGTAGGTAGGGACTGTCCTCGTGCGAGGTCGTCGGGCCGGGTGGTGTCGCACCGCCCGGCCCTTTCGTTGCATAGTCCCGTCATGACAGAGACGGAACAGGCGTGGGCGGCGCTCGGCGGCGATCCCGTGCTGCCACGGCGGATCTCGACCGTCGTACGGGACGGCGTGCTGGACTCCCGGCTTCCGGTACGGGAGCTGGCGCGGGCCTGCGTCGGGGTGTGCGCGCTGGCGGCGGCCGAGTTGGGGGCGCGGCGCGCCGGGCGCACCGAGGTGCCCCGGGTACGCGTGGACGACGGGGCGGTTGGCACCGCCTTCGTGAGTGAACGTCATCTGCTGGTCGACGGGCGTTCGCCGGTCACCTTCGCGCCGCTGTCGCGGTTCTGGCGGACGGCGGACGGGTGGGTGCGGACGCACGCCAACTATCCGCATCACCGGGAGCGGTTGCTGTCCGCGCTGGGGGTGCGCGCCGCCGATGTGGCCGCTGTCGAGTCGGCGCTCGTCGAGCGGTCGTCCTGGGAGGTCGAGGAGGCCGTGTACGCGGCCGGGGGCCTGGCGGTCGCCCTGCGGACGGCTGAGCAGTGGGCGGCGCACGAGCAGGCGCGGGCCATGGCGGCTCGGCCGTTGGTCGAGCACGAGCGGCTGGACACGGCCCCCGCGCGCGTGCTCGCTCCGATCGACGACGGGCCGCTGTCGCCCACCGCCGGGATACGCGTCCTGGACCTGACCCGGGTCATCGCGGGCCCGGTCGCCACCCGCACGCTCGCCCTGCTGGGCGCGGACGTCCTGCGCGTCGATCCGCCGGGGATGCCCGAGATCCTCGACCAGCACGCCGACACCGGTTTCGGGAAACGGTCGACGGCCCTCGACCTGGCCCGCACCGCCGACCGGCGCGCCTTCGAGGAGCTGCTGTCCGCCGCGGACGTCGTCCTCACCGGCTACCGCCCGGGCGCGCTCGACCGCTTCGGGCTGTCGGCGGACGCGCTGGTCGCCCGACGGTCCGGGCTGGTCGTGGCGGAGCTCTCGGCCTGGGGCGCGTACGGGCCGTGGGCCGGGCGGCGGGGGTTCGACAGTCTGGTGCAGGTGGCGACGGGGATCGCGGCGATCGAGGGGGCGAAGGAACGGCCGGGCGCGCTGCCCGCGCAGGCGCTCGACCACGGGACGGGGTATCTGCTGGCGGCGGCCGTGCTGAGGGCGCTCACCGAGCAGCCGGAGCAGGGGTACGGCCGGGTCGTTCGGTTGTCGCTGGCGCGGACGGCGGCTTGGCTGACGGGCGGGATCGAGCGCGCCCCGGGCGAGGGCGAGGCGCTCGGCGGGCCGGAGGCGTGGCTCGCCGAGCGGGACAGTCGGCTGGGGCGGCTGCGGTACGCGCTGCCGCCGGTGTCCTTCGAGGGCGGGCCGGATGACTGGGCACGGCCGCCGGGGGTGTGGGCAGCGGACGAGGCGCGCTGGGGTTGAGTCACCGGAAGCCCTGAGCCGTAGGTATGGGCGGAATATCGAACTGCCAGTTGTTTTCCGGCACTTGCCCGGTTCTGGTGCGACTGGTGAACTTTTCGGGGGTGGGTCTGACGAGACGGACGGCGGGGGCGACGCAAACGGGGGCGACGCAAACGGGGGCGGACGAGCCCGAGGGGCGAGCCGAGCGGCGGTCCGGGCGGCCCGGGCAGCCCGGTGGTGGGACCGGTCGGGCCGTCGTCGTGCTCGTCCTGGTGGCCGTGGGCGCGCTGATACCCGTGTTCGGGCCCCGTGTCGCGCTGGACGGTACGGGTGAGGCCGGGGCGCCCGGGGCCGGCGGCATCGCCCTGTTGCGGGCGGTGTCGCTGGCCGCGCTGTGTGTGCCGGTGGGTGAGCTGTTCGTGGCGTGGCTGGTGCGGTGGGCGCCGGGCGCGCCCGGGGAGGCGCCGAGCGGGTGGGGACCGTGGGCGGCGGGTGCGGGTTTCGTGGCCTCGCTGGGGCTGGCCTCGGTCGTGGCCACGGGCAATCTGGTGCCGGACTCCCCCGCCGACATGGACGTCGGCGGTCTCTACGAGACCCGGGACGGCAAACTCGCCCTCCTGGAGGTCAACGCCTTCGCGGCGGCCGGTCTGCTCGCCCTGTCCCGCCGTCCGGCCGCCCAGGCGCTGCCCCTGGCCGCGATCGTCGTCGCGGAAGCGCTGCGCGCCCACCCCGGCACGGAGTACAGCCCGCTGCTCGGCACCGGTCTGACCCTGGTGCACCTGACGTGCGCGGCGCTCTGGGCGGGCGGGCTGCTCCAGGTCCTGCGGACGCTGGCCACGCGCGCGTGGCGGGCGACAGGGGCGGGCGCCGCGTTACTGGGTCTCTACGCGCGCGTGGCCGTGGTTCTGCTCGCCGCCATCACCGCCACCGGGGTAGGGAGCACCCTGCGCCGGATGCCACCGGACACGGTCCTCGACCAGCTGACGGAGACGGCGTACGGGCGCGCCCTGCTCGCCAAGGTGCTCCTCGTGGCCGTCGTCGCCGCTCTCGCCCTCTGGGCCCGACTGCGCTTGCGCCGCGCGACCGACGACGTGCTCGGCGCCTGTGCTCCCGCGCGCGCGGAGGTCGCGGTGCTGGGCGTGGTCGTCGCGGTGTCGGCGCTGCTGACGGCGCTGCCGGTGCCCATCCGCTGGTGAGCGGCGAGTCGCTGAGCCGCGAGTGGGTGAACGGCGTCGGGTGGCCGTGGTCCGACCGGTGGTGCCGTCGGCTGGTCAGGCCGTGCTCGTGGTCACCTCGCCGTCCGCCGGGGTGGGCGCGGGCCGCGTATCGGGGGTGTCGAGGGTGCCGAGGACTCCTTGGACCAGCAGGTACTGGGCCGCCAGATAGGTGAGCATGATCCACAGGTCGGGGCGCGGCGGCTGCGGCCACTCGGCGACACCGGTCGCGATCAGCATGTCCGACACCACGAAGAGCGCGCCTCCGAGCCCCGCGACGAGTCCCGGCCGGGTGGCGGACCACGCCATCGCGGTCAGCAGGGTGCTGTATCCGGCGACGGGGAGCCGTAGATCGGCCGGCAGACCGGGCCACAGACTCACGACGGCGGCGACCAGGGCGAGGCCGTACGCGACGCCGTACGCGAGCCGCCCGGGCCTCCCCAGCCGCCCGGGCCTTCCGGGCCTGCGGGACTTGCCGGACCTCCCGAAGAGCACGAGATAGCTGACGTGCCCCACCGCGAAGGACCCCATCCCGGCGAGGAAGGCCGGCTCGGCGTCGGAGAGGAGCAGCACGTCTCCGCCCCAGCCGAAGAGCAGCGCGGCGACCAACAACCGGGGCGCGCCGCGCGTGTACGCGTACGCCGCGAGCAACGGCATCAGCAGGGGCTTGGCGACGACGTGCCCGGGGGTGAGACCGAGGGCCAGGGACCCGAGGTCGACGGCGGCGGCGAACCCGAAGGCGAAGAGCAGGAGAGGCCCTCTGTCCGGTCTCACGCGACGGTCTCCGTGACCGTGGCCGTGCCCTCGTCGGTCACCGCGGGCCGCTCGGGCGGCCGCGCCGGCTTCCAGCCGGGGCCCATGAGGACCCGTCCCGCCCGCTCGCCCCAACTCTCCGCGTTCTTCAGGTCCTTGGCGATGGCGACGTACTCGTGGGTGGCGACCCGCAGCGGGTTGTACGTGTCGATGTTCTTCGTCAGCCCGTACACCGGCCGCTCGGTCTCCTCGACGAACGACCCGAAGAGCCGGTCCCAGACGATGAGGATGCCGCCGAAATTGCGGTCCAGGTAGCCGCCCTGGGAGGCGTGGTGGACCCGGTGGTGGGACGGCGTGTTGAACACGAACTCGAACGCGCGGGGCAGCTTCCCGATCCGCTCGGTGTGGATCCAGAACTGGTAGACGAGGTTGACGGAGGAGCAGAAGGCGAGCGCGGCCGGGTGTACGCCGAGGGCGATGAGCGGGACGTAGAAGGGCCACACGGTCCAGGTCGTCCAGGGCTGCCGCAGGGCGGTGGTCAGGTTGAACCTCCGGCTGGAGTGGTGGACGACGTGGCAGGCCCAGAGGATCCGGACCACGTGGTGGCCGCGGTGCGACCAGTAGTAGAAGAAGTCCTGTGCGAGCAGCATCAGCGGGACCGTCCACCACAGGACGGGCACGCGCAGCGGGGTCAGCTCGTGGATCGCCGTGTAGACCGCGACGATCGGGATCTTCCAGAGGAAGTCGAAGGCGAGACTCCCGAGCCCCATACCGACGCTCGTCGCGGCGTCCTTCGCCTCGTACCCCGCGTCATCGTCGTCCGGATGGATCCGGACACTGATCACCTCGATCACGGTGAGCAGCACGAAGGCGGGTATCGACCACAGCACGACATCGGGCAGGTTCGGCATGTGGGCACGGTAGAACCGCTGGTCGGCGGGGGCTAGACGTTGTTACCGACAAGTATTTCCGGTGGTACGCGCTTGCTTCTTGGCGTCCTCCACCAATCCGAGGGGCATGGAGGGGGCATTGTCAGTGGGTCGGCCCACGCCGGGGGTCCCTTGCTCATCCGCTGTACGGCCGTGTGGTCATCCTTGCGGGGGTTACGGGGAGGTCGCGATGCGGGGGAGGCCGATCCCGTACGGCCGCTGCCGAAGCCGCCCGCCCCGGACAGGCCGGCCCGGGTGTCGGCCGACCGGATCGCCGGCGGGTACGCGACTCTCCCGCCTGCTGCGGACCCGGCCCGGACCGTCGATCAGCACGTCGGCCGGGGGCTCCGCCGGGGTTCGCGGAAAGGTCGTCGGAGGGGTGGCGGTGCTGGCTACGATCCGCTTCGTGCCAGTGGAGTTTCCGACTGATGAGCGGGCCGCGGCGCTCGACGCGCCACCAGCTCGGCTTCGCGCTCCAGATGTGCACCGGCGCGACCGAGCCCTTCAGCGGGAGAGCGAAGAGGGGCTGAACGTCGTGGAGTCCTGGAACGCTGCGAACGCCGTCACCCCCGCCGATCGCCGCGGCCTCGGTTCCCGCCTCGCCATCGGCCCAGCGGCGGCGGGCCGATGGCTGTGAGGCGGTGGGCCGCCGGGCCTGGATCGTCATCGTCGTCCGTGAAGTCCCCGCACGAATGCCGCGACGGCGCGCAGGATGCCGGCGCGGTCCTGCGAAGCGGTGTCCTTCAACGCCATGCCGGTGATGGTCACCAGGGCGATCGCGAGGATCGCGAGCCCGGCCAGGAGCACCGCCGCCCACCAGATGTCCATGTGTCAGTCCTTCCCCAAGCAGCCTCGACCGCCCCGGACGGGGTGGCCACGAGCACCTTCTCCAGGACCCTTGGGGGTCGGCCATGGATACCGGATCACCGGATTTCCGGCCGCGAGCTGCCAGGTCGCAGGACCGTGATCCTGGGGCGCCGGATCAACCGGATCAGAACAGCACCCGAGCGGAAAGGCAGGAAGTGAGCGCGAGGAAAGAGCACGCGGGACGGCAGGCGCTGGCGCAGCAGCTCGGGCAGCTCGGGCAAGCGCTGCGCAAGAAGCGGAAGACGCAGAAGGCCGCGGTCGAGGAGGTCAACCGGCGCCGGCGCAAAGCCGCGGGCCGCCCGGAAGACGTGCCCTGCCCCTGGCCGTACAAGGAAGGCGGCGACCTGCGCTCCTCGACGGTCAACGACTGGTTCCCCAAGGAGAAGGGCTCGAAGGAGCCAAGCGTGCCGCAGTACTTCGAGGAGCTGTGGTCCGTGGTCGCCGTGATGCTCGAATGGACCCACGGGAAGGACAAGCGGTACGTGGAGGGCAGGTTCCGCCCCGCCTGGGTGGAGCTCTACGAGGATGCCCGGCGCGCGACCGGCATGGACGAGGAGGTGCGTGGCTACCTTGAAGCCGCCCGGAAGGCCGCCGAGAAGCACCCGTACCCGGACATTCCCGAACCGCCTTCCCTGGCCGAGGTCTACGTGCGCCAGCGCAGCCACGCTGCGGCCCGGGACGGGCACGCCGTACCCGGCGACGGCTCTGCCGCCGGAAGGAGCGGTACCGGCCTCGCCGCTCCCTCCGAGCCGGCCGAAGCGGTCTTCCGCAAGGCCGACCGGGTGTGCGTACTCATCGCCGGCCCCGGAACCGGTAAGTCCACGCTGCTGCGCGCGCGGCTGCGCGACGCGGCCGGTGCATTGCTCGACACCACGCACAACCCCGGGAACTCCGGTCCGGCCGTCCCGGTATGGGTGAGCGCGCACGCCCTCACCGGAGAGGAGACGCACGTACCCGACGTGCTCGCCGCCGCCACCGGAAAGCTCAGCCAGTTCGGACCGCACCCGAAACTGACCCGAGACCACTTCCTGCAGCGGCCGTGGACCGGCGCGCACTGGCAGCTTCTCGTCGACGACCTCGACGAACTCCCCAACGCGGACGAGCGCCGCGCCGTGTTGGAGAAGCTGGCCAACGCCGTCGCGGCAGACCCGCCGCTGTACCGGTGCGTCGTAGCGACCCGCCCTCTGGCCGAGGGCGAACTCACCGTCCTCGACCAGGTCCTCGGCCTCAAGGCGCCGCACTACGAACTGCAGCCTTTCGCGCCTCACGATCTGCGCACCTACATGGAGAAGTACTTCAGCACCCGCTGGCCGCGACAAGAAGCCACCCGCCGCGCCCGCCACTTCGCCGGTGCGCTCCGCAGCGCCTCCCTGGACGAGCTGGCCCGTACCCCGCTGATGGCCTTCATGCTGTGCCGGCTCTACCTCGCCGAGCCCGAGCGCCCACTGCCGGACGGCCGCACCGCGGTGTATGAAGCATTCACCGACCTGGTCTACGAGAACAACCGGAGCAAGCAGGTCGCGAAAAGCCACGAAGAATCCATCAGGCACCTCGTGGAAAACGTCCAGAGTCCGCGGGCGCGCAAGGAAGCCGACGCCGCCGCACGGCATGTCCACGAACGGCTGCCCGAGCTGATCAACCACCTGGCCTACCGAAGGCTTTCGGACCACAGGACCCCGGTCACCGAGGCACTGGCCTCGCACGAAGCCGTGCAACGCCCCGGCAAGATCCGCCCAGAGCGCTGGGAGGCGTTCCTGGAGAACCTTCTCCGGCACACCGGACTGCTGGTCCACCGCGCCGACGGCCTCGGCTTCCCCCACCAGACCTTCCTCGAATACCACGCCGCGGCGGAACTCCGGCACCGGCTCACCGTCGAGCACAGCCTGACCGGGGATGCCCTCATCCACCAGGTGTACGGCAAGCACTGGGCGGACCCCACGTGGCACGAAACCCTCGTCCTCGTCGCGGGAATGGTCGAACCGCGCCTCACAGGCCAGATCGTCGACCACCTCCTCGCGGCCGATCCGCTGTGGTTCATTCGGCGGCCCGGGTCGTCCTCGGGCGAGACGCCGCACCACATCGTGCTCGCCGCTCGGTGCCTCGGCGAGGTCCGTGACCCCGGCAGGCTGAGCGACCAGTGTTCCGCCGTCGTCAACGCGGTGATCGCGCTGATCGAGCACATGGTCGCGGAACGGGCGTTCCTCGGTTCCCCGGTCACCCGCGCGGTCGAGGAGACGCTGCCGCCCGTGCTCGGCCGGCTCGGCGCACGCGACTCCGCCATCCGTGCCCGCTACCACGACTGGTACCGGGCACGCGGCCAGTTCCTGAGCGTCACGAGGTTCGGGGAGGACTTCGTCTCGGTCCAGGTACCGCCGGCCGGGCGGGTCGGCGCCGCGCTGCTACGCGACAACAGCGAGTTCCGCGAGAGCCTGGTCAGCCAGGCGGTCTTCGGCCCCGGTCCCGCCCACAGGGAGGAGGCGCTGCGCGCGCTCATCCAGGAATGGCCCGACGATCCGCAGGTCGCCGGTCTGCTCCGCGAGTTCGCCGAGACAGACCCTGATGGAAACGTCAGGAGAGGCTCGCTCCAGCTCTTCGCGATGACCCGTCACCAGGACCGGTCCACCAGGGACTGGCTGCGGACAGGCCTCACCGACCACGACCGGTACCTACGGCAGGGGGCGCTGGCCGCGCTCGCCGACGGCTGGCGCGACGAGCCTGAGACGTTCGCCGTGGTACGCCGATCCGCGACCGATGACCGCGACCACTCGGTCCGCCTCACCGCGGTGAAATCGCTCGCGGACAGCTGGCCGCGCGACCCGGACGCAGCGGCCGTGGTACGCGACCGCGCCGCCCGCGATCCGGACCCGTATCTGCGGTGGAGGGTGTTCGACATCCTCGTCGAGGGCTGGCCCGACGATCCGCAGACCGTGGCGCTGCTGCGTTCGGTCACCGCCGACGCCGGAACCGAGGGATGGGTGCGAGAGGCCGCGAAGCGGGCGCTCGCCCGCACCGAGCCCCGACCCGCCGACCCTGCCCCGGCCCCAGCCCCAGCCCCAGCCCCAGCCCCAGCCCCAGCCCGGTCGACGTCTCCGCCCGCCGCGGAGGATCCGCGACATGCCGCGCTGAAGCCCCTCGTCGTGGACGGGCGCACCGATGCGCAGACCCCCATGCTGCTGCGCGAACGGGCCGAAACCCACCCCGACGACACGGTCCGGGTGGCTGCGGTGCGGGCGCTGGCCACAGAATGGCGCACCCATCCTCCAACGCTGTCGTGGCTGTGCGAGCTCGCCACCTCCGACGCGAGCGAGCCGGTGCGACAGGCCACACTGTGGGCCGTCTACTCCGTCTGGCCCGACCATCCCGACGCCAGGGCACTGCTCCGCGGCGTCGCCGAAGGCACGGGCCGGTCGCAAGCCCGCGAGGTGGCCGTCCTCGCCCTCGCCGCCGGATGGCGCAACGACCCGGCGACCGGATCGCTGCTTCGCAGACTCGCAGTCGACGACAACGTCGAGTTCGTACGCGCGGCGGCGGTACGGACGTTGGGAACCGGCTGGCGCGACCACCCCGACACCGTCGAGCTGTTGCACGACAGGGCCGAGAACGACCCCGAACCCCACGTCCGCAGGACCGCCGTCCATGCCCTCGTCACGAACTGGCGCACCCTGCGGACCGCCGTCCTGCTTCGCCGGCTCGCCGTCGACGACCCCGACGACCGCCTGCGCGCAGCCGCCGTATACGACCTGGCGGCGGGCTGGCGCGACCCGGAGACCGGCGAGTTGCTCCGGCGCATCGTCGCCGGCCAGACCGACCCGACCAGCCGAGGCGCGGCGATCCAGGCACTGGCAGGCGGCTGGCGCGACGACCCCGTCACCGAGGAGCTGCTGCGCGAGCGGGCCGCCGACGACTCCGACTGGACCCTGCAGCGGGCGGCCGTGATGGCGCTCGCCGACCGCTGGCCCCATGACCCGGAGATCCAGGCGCTCGCCGACCGCCTCTCCGACGACTGGTAGCGGCCAGGACCCGGCGGGCCGTCAGTTCGGCACGGGGGCCGAGGGCGCCGTTCGAGCGCCGGCGGGAGACGCCGAACTCCGGTCGGCACACGGGGACCCGGACGGTGTCGTACTGCTCGACGGCCCAGGACGACACCGCTCCCCCGGGACCGTCCCACCGTCGGGTAACTGGCTGTCAGCCACGGCCCGTATCCTCATGGACCATGCTCGAAGACCACACGACCGCAGCGTCGCAAGCGCCTTGGCCGGCCGCGTATCCGCAGGGGTACGCGGTCGTGGACGTGGAGACCACCGGGCTGGCCCGGGACGACCGGATAATCTCCGCGGCTGTGTACAGACTGGACACGCGGGGCGAGGTCGAGGACCACTGGTACACGCTGGTCAATCCGGAGCGGGATCCGGGACCCGTGTGGATCCACGGTCTGACGAGCGATGTGCTCGAAGGGGCGCCCCTTTTCCAGGAGATCGCGCAGGAGTTCTCCTCCCGGCTCGCGGACCGCGTACTCGTCGCGCACAACGCGGTGTTCGACTGGTCGATGATCGCCCGGGAGTACGCGCGCGCGGAGAGCGAGGCGCCGGTGCGGCAGCGGCTGTGCACGATCGCGCTGTCGAAGGAGCTGGGACTGCCGCTGCCGAACCACAAGTTGGAGTCGCTGGCGGCGCACTTCGGGGTCGTACAGCAGCGGGCGCACCACGCGCTGGACGACGCGCGGGTGCTGGCGGAGGCGTTCCGGCCGAGCCTGCGGGTCGCCGCCGCGCGTGGCGTACGCCTGCCCCTGCACGAGTGCCGACCGCTGACCGAGTGGCGGGACGGCGCCGCCGCGCCCCGGATCGGGCAGCAGGCGGGCCCCGGCGGCTACAGCGGCTATCGACCCACCAGTTGGCGGCCCTCGCGGAAGCGGCCCGCGTGCCCCTATCCCAACCCCGGGCGTTACGAGGACGGCAAACCACTCAAGCAGGGCATGCGCGTGGCGTTCTCCGGGGACACGTCGATCGAACGCGATCTGCTGGAGGACCGCGCGATCGAGGCCGGGCTGCATGTCGCGACGAGCCTGTCCCGGGTGACCAGTCTGCTCGTCACCAACGACCCGGACTCCCACACGTCGAAGGTCGTCAAGGCCCGGCAGTACGGGACGCCGGTCGTGGACGAGGCCGGGTTCGGCCAGTTGCTCCGCGATGTCGAGCCCGCGGACGAGTGACCGATCCGCAAGGCAGGCCGGAAGACCCGTGCGCGTCCCGCACGAGCGGCGCGGACGGTCGTGCGGGTGGCCGTGCGGATGGGTGATTGGCGGGCGACTCGCCCGCCGCCCACTCGCCCGCACGGCGGTGACGGCTCACCCTGTGGCGCATGGCGAGATGCGAAGTTTGCGGCAATGACTATGGAATGACCTTCGAGATCCATGCCCAGGGAGCGGTGCACGTCTTCGACTGCTTCTCCTGCGCGATCCACCGCATGGCCCCCATCTGCGAGCACTGCCGGGTGCAGATCATCGGCCAGGGCGTCGAGGTCGACGGCCACTGGTACTGCGGCGCCCACTGCGCGCGGGCCGAGGGGAAGGCGGGGATCGTGGACAAAGTCTGACCACGTCCTCGGCAGAGCCCCACGAGGCCCGAGCGCACACCCGCCCGAACACACCCCACGACCGAGTTGTACGGTCGTGGGGTGTACCGCTTCCTGTTGTCCCGGCAGTGGGTGATCCTCACGCTGCTCGCACTCGTCCTGATCCCGACCATGGTCAGGCTGGGTATTTGGCAGATGCATCGCTACGAGGAGCGCAGCGCGCGGAACCAGCTCGTCGCCGACGCCCTGGCCGCGAAGCCGGTGCCCGTGGAGCGGCTGACCTCCCCCGGGCACACCGTCACCAGCGCCGAGCGCTACCGCACGGTGACCGCGAAGGGCCGGTTCGACACCGAAGACGAGGTCGTCGTCCGCCGCCGTACCAACGCCGACGACGAGGTCGGCTTCCACGTCCTGACCCCGTTCGTGCTCGGCGACGGCAAGGTGCTGCTCGTCAACCGGGGCTGGATCCCCGCGGACGGCCCGAGCCAGACCGCGTTCCCCGAGATCCCCGCGCCCGCCGAGGGCGAGGTCACCGTCACCGGGCGGCTGATGCCCGACGAGACGACCGAGGCGAGCGGCATCAAGGATCTCAAGGGGCTGCCGGACCGGCAGATCATGCTGATCGACAGCGAGCGGGAGGCGGATCGCCTCGGCGTCCCGGTGCTGGGCGGCTACCTCGCGCAGACGGCGCCCGAGCCCAAGGGCGACACCCCGGAACAGCTCGGCAGTCCCGGCGACGAGAACGCCGCGCTGAACTACGCCTACGCCCTTCAGTGGTGGCTCTTCTCCCTCGGCGTACCCATCGGCTACGTCATCCTCGTCCGCCGGGAGCGCCGCGACCGTGCGGAGGCCGCGGCCGCCACGGCGGAGGAGGAGAAGGAGACGGCGCCCGCACCGGCGTAGTCGGAGTTGCAGCCGGAGCCGGAGTTGCAGTCGGAGTCGGAGTCGGCCTCAGGTCCGGCCGCGGCCGCCGGTCGATCTCTCCCGCCAGTACACGAACGTGCGTTCCGGCTCGGGGAGCAGGTCCCATGGGTGGCGTGTCATGTGGCGGCCGAGGCGCTGGAAGACGGGTGCGGCCTCGGCGGGCCGGTGGGCACGCGTCAGGGCGAAGGCGAGGACGTTGAGGTCGGTGACGGCTTCGGCGTGGGGTGCGGTGCGGGCGTCGAACCAGCCCTTGAGCGCCAGGTCGATCTCGTGGACGGACCGGGGCTCGTTCCAGTTGCCGCCGCCCGAGCCGAGGGCGTCGAAGGGCGTCGCGCCCCGGCGGTGGGCCATGAGTTCGACGCGGGCCGCCACGGGGAGCAGGGCCAGTGGTGATCCGTGCGGTGCGCGGGCGGCGGCCTGCCAGGCGAAGTCCATCATGTCGGGGACCGTCCCGTGTCGGCGCGGCGACAGGTAGCGCAGCAGCCGGTGGTAGGACGTCCGGAGCCAGGGGGCCCGGTTGACGGCCTCGGTCCACGCGGGCACGGCGTCCTTGACCGGTACGGCGCAGGTGTCCATCAGGGTCAGCAGTGTCAGCCAGGGCGTGGGGTCCTCGGGGCAGGCCTCGGCGGCGCGGAGGCAGGAGTGTTCGGCGGCGCGGACTGCGGTGGTGTCGGTGGCGGAGGCGCGGTTCGACGCGACGAAGGCGTGCAGGGTGAGGGCGTCCCCGTCTCCCGGGCGGTCGGCGGCCCAGCGCTGTGGGATCGCGGCGGGCAGGCGCTCGGCCAGTACGGCGATGCGGTGCGCCCGGCGGTCCCAGTCGCGGCCCGTGGCGCGTAGCAGGTCGGCCACCGGTTCCCACGGGGGGCGAGTGCGGCCCGCGCCGAGGCCGTGCAGCTGTTGGGTGGGGCGGAGTTCGGTGAGGGTCGTGTGCAGCGGGGCGTCGTCGAGTTCGGGGCGGATCAGCAGGGAGGGGCGGCGTCTCAGCATCTCTGGATCCGGTCGGGTCGGGGGTGGCCGGGGAAGGGGCGCCGTGGGGTTGCCGGGCGCCCCGCGGTGGGGGCTGGGCGGGGGGGCTGGGCGGGGGTGGGTCTCGCTCACCGGCGCTCACCGGGTGCCGCCGCGCCCACCCGTGCCACCCCTGGCGGCACGGGTGCCCGCGCTCAGGACGACCGGGTGGGCAACCGTCCGAGCGGGCAACCGCCCTGGCCGCGGGGCTACCCGCAGCCAGGGGCTGGGTGAGCGGCAGCGGACCTGTGCAGGTCCTCGCGCCGCGGCCTCAGCAGCAGCGGCCCTCCGGGTGTTCCTCTCTGCGCAGGGTCCGCAGCACGTCGTACTCCCGTCGGGTCGGTACCGGTGCCTTCGGGTGGTGGCGGCGGTGCCGGTCGCAGTAGCGGTCGTACTCCGCCTCTCCGGTCAGCTCCCGCAGGTACCAGCGGACGGTCCGTACCCAGTGCCGGACGCTGCGGGCGGTCACTGGCGGGCCCCCACCAACTCGTCGTCGGAGCGCTCCACCGCGTCGATGCGCGACTCGACGTACGGTGCCTCGGTCGACGGCAGCGGGACCGGGGAGCGTACGGCGCGGACGCACACCACGGTGCAGTTGACCAGGACGGTGAGGACCAGGAGCAGGAAGATCGCCATGATCACGCCGTCGACCGTGTTGTTGAGGACGATCGTGTGCATGTCGTCCATGTTCGTGGCGCCCGGCAGGAGCTCACCCTTGTCGATGGCGGCCGCGTACTTGTCCCGCAGGGCGAAGAAGCCGATCGCCGGGTTGTCCGAGAAGATCTTCTGCCAGCCGGCGGTGAAGGTGACGGCCACGTCCCAGGCCAGCGGGATGCCGGTGACCCAGGCCCAGCGCAGTTTGCCGGTCTTGATGAGCACGGTGGTGGTGACGGCGAGGGCGACCGCGGCGAGCAGCTGGTTGGCGATGCCGAACAGCGGGAACAGCTGCTTGATGCCGCCCAGCGGGTCGGTGACACCGGCGTAGAGGAAGTAGCCCCAGGCGCCGACGACGATGGCGCTGGTGATCCAGATGCCCGGCTTCCAGGTGACGCGGCCGATCGGCTTCCAGACGTTGCCGAGCATGTCCTGGAGCATGAAGCGGCCGACGCGGGTGCCGGCGTCCACCGTGGTCAGGATGAACAGCGCCTCGAACATGATCGCGAAGTGGTACCAGAAGGCCTTCATCCCGGCGCCGCCGAAGACTCCGGCGAAGATCTCCGACATGCCCACGGCCAGGGTGGGCGCACCGCCGGAGCGGCCGACCAGGGTCTCCTCCTCGACGGCCTTGGCCGCCGCGGTGAGCTGTTCCGGGGTGATGGTGAAGCCGAGGTTCTTGACCGCCTCGGCGGCGGTGTCGACGGTCGGGCCGAGCAGCGCGGCCGGGGAGTTCATGGCGTAGAAGAGGCCCGGTTCGAGGACGCAGGCGGCGATCAGGGCCATGACGGCGACGAAGGACTCCGTGAGCATGGAGCCGTAGCCGATCATCCGGACCTGGGACTCCTTCTGGATCAGCTTCGGTGTGGTGCCGGAGGAGACCAGGGCGTGGAAGCCGGACAGGGCGCCGCAGGCGATGGTGATGAAGAGGAAGGGGAAGAGGGAGCCGGCGAAGACCGGTCCGGCGCCCGTGTGGGCGAACTCCGTGACCGACTCGGCGCGGAGGTTCGGGGCGGCGACCACGACGCCGACGGCCATCAGGGCGATGGTGCCGACCTTCATGAAGGTGGAGAGGTAGTCGCGCGGGGCGAGCAGCATCCAGACGGGGAGCACGGAGGCGACGAAGCCGTAGCCGACCAGGCAGAAGACCAGGGTCTCGGGGCTCCAGACGAAGTACTCGGCCAGCGAGGAGTCCTGGATCCAGCCGCCGCCGAGGATGGCGAGCAGCAGCAGGGCCACCCCGATGAAGCTGGTCTCGACGACCCGGCCGGGGCGCAGATAGCGCAGGTAGAAGCCCATGAAGAGAGCGATCGGAATGGTCATGGTGACCGAGAAGGTGCCCCAGGCGGAATCGGCGAGGGCGTTGACGACGACCATCGCCAGGACCGCGAGCAGGATGATCATGATGGCGAAGACGCCGATCAGCGCGGCGGCACCGCCGACCTTGCCGATCTCGTCGCGGGCCATCTGGCCGAGGCTCTTGCCGTCCCGGCGCATGGAGAGGAACAGGACGATCATGTCCTGCACCGCACCGGCGAATATCACGCCCGCGATGATCCAGATGGTCCCCGGCAGATAGCCCATCTGGGCCGCCAGCACCGGTCCGACCAGCGGGCCCGCGCCCGCGATGGCCGCGAAGTGGTGGCCGAACAGCACCCGCTTGTCGGTGGGGTGGTAGTCGACACCGTCTTCGAGGCGTTCGGCCGGGGTGGCGCGGGTGTCGTCGAGCTGGAGGACCCGGCGGGCGATGAACCGCGAGTAGAAGCGGTAGCCGATCGCGTACGAACCGAGGGCCGCCATGAGCAGCCAGACGGCGGAGATCTCCTCGCCCCGGGACAGGGCGAGCACGGCCCAGCCGATCGCGCCGACGAGGGCGACGGCGATCCAGAGCGCGATCGACTGGGGCGACATCCGGGATTTTTCCGGCACCTCGGGGCCGGTTTCGGGCATGACTGACGTAGGCATGGCGGCTCCTGACTTCAACGGGTGTGCGGCGAGAAAGACAGAAAGAAGGACGGAGAAGGAGAGAAGAGGAGAGTGAAGGAAAGGCAGACAGAGCGACGGTGCGGCTCAGCTATGTCGGTCCGAACCGCGCCGGTCCGAACGGTGCCGGTCCGGGCGATGTCGTGCCGTCAGCGCGTACGCGGCCAGCAGGCAGAGGCCGCATCCCGGTACCCAGGCGAGCTGGTACCAGTAGAAGAACGGCGTGCCCGCGAGCCGTGGCTCCGCACCGGCGTACCAGGGGACCCAGAGCAGTCCCGCGGCGGGGGCGAGGAGCAGTACGGCGATCGCGACGCGCCGTAGCCGCTGGTGACCGTTGCGTGCCATGGGCTGTGCTCCTCTCCCGATCGCTGTGGGTCTGTGCAAGAGTTGCCCACCCGCCGGATCCGGTTGACACCGAATTTCCAGAAGATTTCCCGCCGATTCGTGTCCTCCGAACCGGCCACCCGCGCAACCAACACGCGAGGGCCCGGGCACAACCGGGGGCTTAGGCACACCAAGGACGGTGACCCATGGCGGACGCTGCCATGACCGCGACGTTTCTCGCCGTGATCGGCGGAGCGTCGCTGCTCGCCGTCACCGCGCGCCGGCTGCGCCCCAGTGACCGGCTGCCCTCACTGGAGGGCTGGGCGCTGGCCGACCGCAGCCTCGGACCGGTGTGGACCTGGCTGCTGCTCGGCGGCACGATCTTCACCGCGTACACCTTCACCGCCGTGCCCGGACTGGCGTACGGCAACGGGGCGCCCGCCTTCTTCGCGGTGCCGTACACGGTGATCGTCTGCCCGCTGGCCTTCGTCCTGCTGACCCGGCTGTGGGAGGTGGCCCGGCGGCACGGCTACGTGACGGCCGGGGACTTCGTGCGCGGCCGGTACGGTTCGGCGCCGCTGGCCCTGGTGGTGGCGCTGACCGGGATCCTCGCGACGATGCCGTATCTGGCGCTGCAACTGCTCGGTATAAGGGCGGTGCTGACGGCCGGGGGTGTCTACCCGAAGGGCGCGGCCGGTGATCTGGTGATGGTCGCCCTGTTCGCGGGGCTCGCGGTGGCGACGTACCGGCACGGGCTGCGGGCGCCCGCCGTGATCTCGGCGCTGAAGGCGGTGGCCGTGTTCGTGTCGCTGACCGCCGTGTGCTGGCTGGTCCTGGAACGGTTCGGCGGTCCGGGCGCGGTCTTCGAAGGAGCCGCCCGGCGGCTCGGCGGAACCGAGGTCGAGCAGTCCGCCCTGCTGCTGGCCCCCGAGCAGCAGCCCGCCTACGCCACCCTCGCGCTCGGCTCGGCGCTGGCCCTGCTGATGTATCCGCACGTGCTGACCGCCGGGTTCGCCGCCGACGGACCGCACACGGTGCGCAAGGTCGCGGTGGCGCTGCCCGCCTGGACGGGACTTCTGGCCCTCTTCGGTTTCCTCGGCATCGCGGCGCTCGCGTCCGGGGTGCGGGCGCCCGAGGGCGGTGCGGAGGCGGCCGTACCGATGCTGGTGGACCGGCTGATGCCGGGGCCGCTGGCCGGACTGGTGTTCGGCGCGATCACCGTGGGCGCGCTGGTCCCGGCGGCGGTGATGTCGATCGCGGCCGCCACCGGCTTCGTCCGCAATGTGTATGTCGAGTACTTCCAGCCCACGGCGACCCCCAAGCGGCAGGTGCGCATCGCCAAGGTGGTGTCGCTGACGGCGAAGGTGGGGGCGATTGCGTTCGTGTTCGGACTGCGCGACCAGGACGCCATCAACCTCCAGCTCCTCGGCGGGGTGTGGATCCTGCAGATCTTCCCGGCCGTGGCGGTCGGCCTGTTCACCGGTCGGCTGCATCCCCGGGCGCTGCTCGCCGGGTGGGGCGTGGGCATGATGACCGGCACGTTCCTGGTGGTGCGCGAGGGGTTCTCCTCCATCGTGCTCCTGGGCGGCGGCTCGCTGGAGATCTACGCCGGCCTGCTCGCCCTCCTCGTCAACCTGACCGTCGCCGTCCTCGGCACCACGGTCCTCGAACGGCTCGGCGTCCCGCGCGGCGTCGACGCGACCGACCTACCGTCCCGCCTGACCGTCAGGCGGCGCCCCGAGACGGGAGCGAGCAACCCGTGAGACGCAGACAGCACATGGGCGTGCCGGGCCGGCACCTGGCACCGGCCGCCGCCGAGCCGCTGGGCCTGAAGACCGCACCGGCCGCCGCCGATCCGCTGGGGCAGGTACCGGCTCCGGCACCCGCCGGGTCACTGGGGCAGGTACCGGCTCCGGCCGCGGCCGGGCCGCTGATCCCGAACCCCGCGCCGGTGCCGAACCCCGCGCTGCCGCCGGGCGCCCTCGGCGACCCCGCCGACGTGGAGCGCGAGGCCGGGGTCGCCCGGCTGTTCGAGCTGCACTACTCCTCGATGCTGCGGCTCGCGGTGCTGCTGGGCGCCGACGACCCCGAGAACGTGGTGGCCGAGGCGTACTACCAGATCTACCGCAAGTGGCGGCGCCTGAGGGACGCCGAGGCGGCGGAGGCGTACCTGCGTTCCACGGTCTGCAATCTGACCCGGATGCGGATACGGCACCTCCAGGTCGCCCGCAGGCACGTGGAGACCCCGGCGGCGGAGGAGCCGGTCGCCTCCGCCGAGAGCACCGCGCTGCTCCACGACGACCAGCGGGTGCTGATCGGCGCCCTGCAGCAGTTGCCCGCCCGGCAGCGGGAGGCGCTCGTGCTGCGCCACTGGCTGGGGCTGAAGGAGAGCGAGATAGCGGCCGCGATGGGCATCTCCTGCGGCTCGGTCAAGACCCACACCGCACGCGGCCTCGCCGCCCTGACCCAGGCGATGGAGGCCCGGCGATGAACGACACCACCGGCAACGACACCGGGCGGGACCGCACCGAGCGGGAGCTGGCCGAGGCGCTCGCCGCGCTGGCGGGCGGGGTGCACGCCGCTCCCGACGCCTACCGCACGGCCCGCGGCGACTGGCTCCGCCGTGAACGCCGCCGCCGCCTCGTCCTCGCCGTCCTCGTCCTGCTCGTCTTCGCCCTCGCCACGCTCCTCGGCCTCTGGGTCCTCAACCAGGCCCCCTCCGGCTCCGGGGTGATCTTCTCGGGGGTGGGAGGGACGACGGCGGGAACGGGTCCGGGCTGAGCCGCACCCGACCGCGGGGCGGATCCCGTCGGACTGATCACCCCCGGCTCCGGGAACCCGACCCTCGTGCACCCCCACATCGAGGACTACGCGCTGATCGGCGATCACCAGACGGCCGCGCTGGTGAACCGCCACGGTTCCATCGACTGGCTCTGCCTGCCCCGGTTCGACTCGGCCGCCTGCTTCGCCGCGCTGCTCGGCGGCGAGGAGAACGGGCATTGGAGGATCGCGCCCGGAGAGGGCGGGACCTGCACCCGGCGGGCGTACCGGCACGACTCGCTCGTCCTCGACACGGAGTGGGAGACGGACGAGGGCGCGGTGCGCGTGACCGACCTGATGCCGCAGCGCGATCGCGCCCCCGACGTCGTACGGATCGTCGAAGGCCTGAGCGGCCGGGTCACCATGCGCAGCACGATCCGCCTCCGCTTCGACTACGGCTCGGTCGTGCCCTGGATGCGCAGGTCGGACGGCCACCGCGTGGCGGTCGCGGGCCCGGACGCGGTGTGGCTGCGCTGCGAACCCGAGGTGCGTTCGTGGAGCGAGGACCGGGCCACGTACGCGGAGTTCACGGTGGAGCCCGGCGAGAAGGTCGCGTTCGTGCTGACCTGGCACCCCTCGCACGAACCCCGTCCCCGCCTCGTCGACCCGTACGAGGCGCTGCGGTCGAGCCTCCACGACTGGCGGGCCTGGGCGGCGCGCTGCCGGTACGACGGGCCGCACCGGGACACCGTGGTCCGCTCCCTGATCACCCTCAAGGCCCTCACCTACGCCCCGACCGGCGGCATCGTCGCGGCCGCCACCACCTCCCTCCCCGAGGAGATCGGCGGCGTCCGCAACTGGGACTACCGCCACTGCTGGCTCCGTGACTCCACCCTCACCCTCGGCGCGCTGCTGTCCTGCGGCTACCAGGAGGAGGCCGAGGCCTGGCGTGACTGGCTGCTGCGCGCGGCCGCGGGCGACCCGGCCGACCTGCAGATCATGTACGGCCTGGCCGGAGAGCGCCGCATCCCCGAGTACGACCTGCCCTGGCTGTCCGGCTACGAGGACTCGAGCCCGGTCCGGGTCGGCAACGACGCCGTACGGCAGTTGCAGCTGGACGTGTACGGCGAGGTCATCGACTCCGTGTTCGTGTCCCGGCGTTCGGGACTGCCCGACAAGCCGGACATGTGGCGGATGCAGTGCGCGCTGATGGAGTATCTGCGGACGGCCTGGCGGAAACCGGACGAGGGACTGTGGGAGGTGCGCGGGCCGCGCCGCCACTTCACCCACTCCAAGGTGATGTGCTGGGTCGCCGCCGACCGTGCCGTGCGCACCCTGGAGGACGATCCGACGCTGACCGGCGGTGACCTCGACGGCTGGCGGGCCCTGCGCGACGAGATCCACCGCGAGGTCTGCGAGCGCGGCTACGACGCCGAACGCAACACCTTCACCCAGTCGTACGGCTCCCGTGAACTGGACGCCGCGCTGCTGCTCATCCCCCAGATGGGCTTCCTGCCGCCCGAGGACCCCCGCGTCGTCGGCACGGTCGACGCGATCCGCGAGGAGCTGAGCCACGAGGGGCTCGTGCGCCGCTACAGCGCCGACCACCTCACGGCCGCGACCGCCTCCGTCGACGGGCTGCCGGGCGGCGAGGCCACGTTCCTCGTCTGCTCGTTCTGGCTGGCGGACGCGCTGCACCTGACCGGCCGTACGGAGGAGGCGCGCGAACTGTTCGAACGGCTGGTGGGGCTGGTCAACGACGTGGGGCTGCTCGCCGAGGAGTACGACCCCGTCGCGAAGCGGCAGCTCGGGAACTTCCCGCAGGCGTTCAGCCATGTCGGTCTCGTCGGCACCGCCCTCGCTCTCTTCGACGGGGAGGAGGCAGGATAGGGGCCATGGATCTTGGGCTGAAGGACCGTGTCTACATCGTCACCGGGGCGACCCGCGGACTGGGCAACGCGGTCGCGCGGGAACTCGTCGCCGACGGCGCGAAGGTGGTCGTCACGGGCCGCGAGGAGGAGAGCGTGGCCGCGGCCGCGGCAGCGCTCGGGGCGAACGCGGTGGGTGTGGCCGCGGACAACGCGGACCCCGAGGCCGCCGAGCGGCTGATCGCCGCCGCCCGTGACCACTTCGGGGGCTTCGACGGCATCCTGGTCAGCGTGGGCGGGCCGGCGCCGGGGTTCGTCGCCGACACCACGGACGAGCAGTGGAGCGCCGCGTTCGCATCGGTGTTCCTGGGGGCGGTCCGCCTGGCGCGGGCGGCCGCCGAGGAGCTCGGTGAGGGCGGCGTCATCGGGTTCGTGCTGTCCGGGTCCGTGCACGAGCCGATTCCGGGGCTGACCATCTCGAACGGGCTGCGGCCGGGGCTGGCCGGGTTCGCCAAGTCGCTCTCCGACGAGCTGGGGCCGCGCGGGATTCGGGTGGTCGGGCTGCTGCCGGCTCGGATCGACACGGATCGGGTGCGTGAGCTGGACGGGATGTCGGCGGATCCGGAGGCGACCCGGGCTGCGCACGAGTCCCGGATCCCGTTGCGACGGTACGGGAGGCCGGAGGAGTTCGGGCGTGCGGGGGCGTTCCTGCTGTCTCCGGCCGCGTCCTATCTGACGGGCATCATGCTGCCGGTCGACGGTGGGATGCGGCACGGGTTCTGAGCTGGCCCTTCGTGGCCGCCGGGCAGGCGGTCGACCTCTTGATGCGGATCAACGTGCCCTCGATGAGGGGGAGTTCGCCGGTGTGGTCGATCCACGCCGATCGGGTGGTCGGACGAGGACGGACGAGGTTCCAGGCCATCGCGCGAGCGGTGGCCCCATCAAGCGGTGCCCCAGCGGTCGGTGACCTGCTCGGCGCCGCGGCAGGCTCGCCGCGGGTGACGGGCTCGGCGAAGCGGACCTCCCTGCCGTGCTTCGGCGGGCGTCCGCCCCGGGACGGTGAGATCCACGGCATGGGGACCGGCTGGCGCATCACCCGGTCCGTACGCATCCGCCCGAGGAACTCCGCCGGCGTGCCGACTGGCCACGTCGATGGGGTCCTTGACCCCGCGGCGGACCTGGTCGGCGGGTGACCTCGGCAACGTCCTCGGTTGGTTCCGGCCGCAGAGCGTCCAGCATCCTCGACCCGCCCACGAACATCTCGGCGGCCTCACCCGCTGGGTCGACAGCGCAACCGCCCCGGTGGCCGACCGCCGCCCGACGGTGGGCTCCGTCGTCATCTCGCGTCTCCCCCTTGATCAGCGGATCCGCTGTCACCCTGTACGGCTCCGCCTGACGTTGATTTACTCGGGGAATGCGCCGGCGAGGCAACGACAGTTCATGGTGGGTCGCCGGCATCGTCGTGGGGTTGCTCCTCGCGGGTCTGGGCGCCGGCCGCATCGGGGCGGCGTACCACCACGAGCGCCAGGAGCGGGGCGTTTCGGCGTGTATCGCCGAGCGGGGTGTCGAGCAGTGCCTGCCTGTACGGACCGCCGCCATCACGAAGACAACCAAGGTGCAGGGCACGTTCGGGGACGGGCTGGACGTGTATCTCGACGGGGCATCGGAGCCGTCGTTCACGGTCTCGCTGGACTGGAGCGAGCGGCTACGCTCGGAGCTCGTCGTCGCCGATTGGCAGGGCCAGGTGTGGGCCTGGCAGGAGCCCGTGCACCATCGGTGGGAAGAACGGAACGACACCCCACTGCCGCTCCGGACGCTCACCTATCTCTCGGTGATCCTTTTCGGCGGCTGGTTGGTACTGCACTTCGGGAGCTACCTGCTGATCGAGGGGCCCAGTCGGTACACCGAACTGGCCGAACGGTTGGTCGCCGCGTACAGCGGGCTGAGCCTTGCGGGAGTGGGGATCCTTTTCGGGTTCGGCTTCGGCCGGCTCTTCGGGCTGCTGTCCATCGCCTGCGTGGTGGGGGCCATCGGTGTCAATGGCGTGGAACACCGGCGCTCTTGGCGGAGCGCCTGGCGCCGTGCCCGCCGTCTACCGCGTTGACCGCATCCGCGTCGGCGGAACGCCTGGAGGCGGGACAAACCGATCGGCGCTCAACTCACCCTTCCCGCTCGGTGCTTGGCCCCTTGCAGTCTGACCTCCGCCGGTAGGGCCGCCAGACCGGCCGAGTTCCGGGCGTGGGTGAGGGCCTCCGTCGTGAGGGTGTGGAGGGCGTCGGCAGGGTTCACATGGGGCTGGAGGAGGAGGCGGACTCGGGCCTCGGGGGCGTTGCGGCGGCCGGTCAGGCGGGCGTGGGCGCGTTCGACGCCGTCCGACTCGGCCGCCTCGCTGGTGAGTACGCCTTCCAGCGCCCGCCCGCGCAGCAGTGCTCCCTCGCCGTCGCCGGTGTCGACGAGCACCTCGGCGAGACGGTGGCGGCGCAGGACCGCCGTCAGCCACCACAGGGCCAGCAGGACGAGGACGGCGAGCCCGGCGATGACGGCGGGCCACCACCAGCCGGAATCACGCCAGCGCGTCCGCTCGGCGTCGCTGAGCAGGACGTCGTCGGGGCCGTCGTGCAGCCACCAGGAGGGCGGGTCCACGCCGAGTCCGACGGCGAGGACGGCGCCGCCGATACCGACCAGGACGAGTCCGACGACTCCGAGCAGCACCCGGTTGACGATCCTCAGCATCGAACACTCACCCCTTCCGGCCGGGCCGGCGTACATGCACCGACAGGGCGGGCGGCCGGGACAGGCCCAGCCCCCGGATACCGTCGGCGAGCGTGGCGTCCAGGTCGGCCCGTACCTCGTCGAGTTCCCGGAAGTGGGACACCGCGCGGACGTCGACCCGCTTGCGTCCCGCCCGGACCCGTACGGACTGCACGCCGGACACCTCCATGGCCCGGTCGCGCAGGGCCAGCGCGGCGGCACCCCGGTGCAGTCCGGCCCGTACCCGGGGGTGGACGCGCCGCATCGGCAGGACGTCGCGCAGTCCGGGGGTGGCGGCGAGCAGGAGCAGCCAGAGGCCGAGGAGTACGGCGACCGAAGCGCCGACGAGCACCCAGACGTCGTCGAGGGGACGCTCGGCGAGCTGCCGGGCCAGCGAACGGCGCCATGCCATGGCGGGCCGGTCGGCGCGGACGGCGACGATGTCGTACAGGAAGAGGCCCGCGCCCGCGAGGAGCAGCGCCGCGAGGACGGCCGCGGGGACTCTGCGCGCGGACCAGAAGCGCTTCTCCCCGCCGTTGTCGCCGTCGAGGTCGGGCGGCGGGTCGTAAGCGGCGGCCGAGGCCGACTGATCCGGCTCGCGGTCGGCCGCCTTCCCCCCGGCCGTCGCGTCGGCCGCGTCGTGGGCCTTCTCGTCGGCCTTCTCGATGACGGGTAGTCGTTGAGTGGTGCCTTCGGAGCGCTGGGGTTCGCTCATCGCGTCCTCCCCTGTGCCGCGTCGTGTGCGTGCGCCAGGTGCAGCCGTTCCACCTGGACGGCCACCTCCGATACGTGCATTCCCGCCAACGTCCCTACCCGCTCGGCGACATGACGACGCACCGCAGCGCATTGGCCACCGATGTCCGAGGGGTACGGGAGTCCGAGGGTGACACGGACGCGCGCGGTCTCCTGACGAAGGACGACGGTGGCGTTCGGGGGCGCGGAGGCAGACGTCGGCGCCACCAGTGCCTCGCGCGCCGCCTGCGCGGCGATCTTCGCGACCACCCGGTCGGCGATCCTGGTCGCCCCGCGCTCACCGGGCGGAACGGCCTTCGTCTCCGTGGGACGGCCGCTGTCCACCGGGTTCACCGGCGTCGGTCGTCACGCCGGCGGAAGAAGTCGCCCAGCTCCAGGTCCCCCTCCAGGACCCGGCCGACGACGAAGCCGACGGCGCCCAGCGCGGCCACCAGCAGGAAGGCGCCGAATCCGCCGAAGTATCCGGCGAAGCCGAGGGCCATCCCTGCGATCATGCCGGTCACGGCCAAGCTCATGCTGCGCTCCTAGGGACTCAGGGACTCCTGTCGCGTGCCATCGGGCTGACGCGTTCCGTCGAACTGTGGTGTCTCATCGGGGCCGGGGCTCCGCTCATTGCAGCCGGGACTCCGGCTCCTCGTCCTCCTCGTCCGGCAGCTTCACATCGCTGACCGCGATGTTGACCTCGACGACCTCCAGGCCGGTCATCCGCTCGACGGCCGCGATGACGTTCTCACGCACATCACGGGCCACGTCGATGATGGACACCCCGTAGTCGACGACGATCTCCAGGTCGAGCGCGGTCTGCACCTCGCCGACCTCGACCTTCACACCCCGGGTCACGGACTTGGCCCCGCCGGGGACCCGGTCCCGCACGGCCCCGAAGGTCCGTGACAGCCCGCTGCCCATGGCGTGCACGCCCACCACTTCCCGCGCGGCGAGCCCGGCGATCTTCTCCACGACGCCGTCGGCGATGGTCGTACGCCCCCGACCTCCCGGATCGCCGCCGCCGCGCCGGGTCGTCCTACGCCCGACCTGCGTCGACTCCTTGGTGGTGTCGGGTCCTTCCGTCCGGTTCCGCTCCGTCATGTCAGTCATGCCGTACGTCCCTTCCGGTCGTCCCCCCTCTAGCCCACAGTAAGCGCGGTTGCGGTGCCGCGCGCCAGGGATGCGGCAGGCTGGAGCAATGACGGCGGACGGATGGACGATGGCGGTACGTCAGCGGCTCGGGCTCGGCCGCGTGCTCCCCCTGGGGGGCCCGCACGACGGCGCGTGGATCACGGAGAGCGCGGCCCGGGCGGCACTGCGCCGTACGGCCGCGTCGCTGCGCGGGGTCGCCCTGGGCCCCCTCCGCATCTCCCTGGCCGACCCGGAGGCCTCTCCCGGCTCCACCGAAACCGCCGTGCCCCCTCCCCCGAGCGCCCTCCCGCCCGGCCCCCTGCGCGTCACGGCCGACTTCGCCGCCTTCTCGGGCCCGGCCGCCGAGCCCATTCCGGTCACGGCGGCCCGCCTCCGTACGGCGCTCTCCACCACCGCCACGGAACGCCTCGGACTGACGGTGACGGAGATCGACCTCCGGGTTACCCATCTGCTGGAAGACGCGGTGGAGGAGGAGGAGCAACCCGCCTCACCGGCCCCTGAACCCGTGCCCGCCGCCGCGCCCCGGCCCACCGGCGACGACGAGGAGTCCCGTGTGGCCGCCGCGGCGCTCTCGGTCCGCGGCGTCAGCCACCTCACCAGCGCTCTCGGCGGCCCGGGCCGAGCCGTGGACATCGCCCCGGGTCCCGCTCTCCCCCGCCGCCACGTCCGGGTGGAACTGGCGGTGACGCGGGAGAGGCGGGTCCTGGACGTGGCGCGCGACGTGCGACGAGCGGTGGGCGAGGCGCTACCGGACCGCCCCTCGGTGGCGGTACTCATCACGGCCGTCGGCCGCTGAGCACGGCGGACTCCACGAGCGACTCCACGAGAGCTCCACCGAGTCGGCTACTCCCCGACCCCCGCCAGGTCCCGCAGCCGCCGAGCCTGGGCCGCCCGTTCCGCCGCCCGCTGCTCGTCGTACCCCCGGCCTCCGGCTCCCCGCAGCAGCGCCTTGGTCTCGATCACCGCTTCCCGCGGCGCCGTCACCAACGCCCCCGCCAGATCCCGCACGGCGTCGTCGAGTTGATCGACAGGCACCGCGAGATTCGCGAGCCCGACCCGCTGCGCCTCGTCCGCCTGGACGAAACGCCCGGTGAGGCAGATCTCCAGGGCGCGGGCGTACCCGACGAGGCTCACCAGCGGATGGGTCCCCGTGAGGTCGGGCACGAGCCCGAGACTGGTTTCGAGCATGGCGAACTGCACGTCGTCGGCGACGACGCGCAGATCACAGGCGAGGGCAAGCTGGAAGCCCGCACCGACGGCGTGCCCCTGCACGGCGGCGATGGACACGATGTCGTTGCGCCGCCACCAGGTGAACGCCTCCTGGTACTCGGCGATGGTCGAGTCGAGCCCGGCGTCGTCACGGCGCGCGAGCTCGATGAACGACGGCTCCCCTTCGATGCCTTCGGGCGCGAACATCTGCCGGTTGAGCCCGGCGGAGAACGATTTGCCCTCGGCACGCAGCACGACCACGCGGACGGAGCCCGGCACCGACCGCCCGGCCTCGGTGAGCGCCCGCCACAGAGCGGGGCTCTGCGCGTTGCGCTTGGCCGGATTGGTCAGCGTCACCGTGGCGATCGCGTCGTCAACGGTAAGCCGTACGCCGTCCTTGTCGAGCAGCGGTTCGAGCGAAGCCATGGGGCGCCTCCGATGAGTGCGGTCAGCAGAGCGATGGAGCGATGCTAAGTGACTGCACAGTAACCACCCGGTCGATCAGCCGACCGACCGGGTGGCCACCATCGAAGCCGATGGGCCGCCCGGCGTCAGGCCGAGGCGGCTTTCTTGCCCCGCGTCGCGCCGCCACGCCCTCGGAGCGTGACACCCGACTCGCTGAGCATCCGGTGTACGAAGCCATACGAGCGGCCGGTTTCCTCGGCCAGCGCCCGAATGCTCGCACCGGAGTCGTACTTCTTCTTCAGGTCTGCCGCGAGCTTGTCGCGCGCGGCGCCGGTAACCCGGCTGCCCTTCTTCAGAGTCTCGGCCACCCGGTCCTCCTCATGGGAAGTGCGCTCTGGTCTCCTCATGATCACCCCTCCGGCGCGCGATGGCCACCCATTCGGCAAGGTCCGTGAGACAAGGTTTTGACGACAGGAGCGCGTACTCACGAGTGGAACCTGTGATTCCGCCCAGCGGCGTCCGTACGGCCGAACGGGTTGTTCCGCGAAGTGCCAGGTCAGAGACGCGCGACGGCCGAGCCCTTCACGGAGAAGGGCTCGGCCGGGAAATCGATGTAGGACACACCTCGGTACGAGGAGATCTCACACAGATGATGGATCACGGATGGGCCGAATGATCCATACGCAGTTGATCAACCCATTCGGCCGGTCACTCGCTCAGGCGAGCGCGACGAGATCCGCGTAGTCCGCGCCCCACAGGTCCTCGACGCCGTCCGGCAGCAGGATGATCCGCTCCGGCTGGAGCGCCTCGACCGCGCCCTCGTCGTGGGTGACGAGGACGACCGCGCCCTTGTAGGTGCGCAGCGCGCCGAGGATCTCCTCGCGGCTGGCGGGGTCGAGGTTGTTGGTCGGCTCGTCGAGGAGGAGGACGTTCGCGGACGACACCACGAGGGTCGCGAGCGCCAGACGGGTCTTCTCGCCGCCGGAGAGGACCCCGGCCGGCTTGTCGACGTCGTCGCCGGAGAACAGGAACGAGCCGAGCGTCTTACGGATCTCGACCAGGTCCAGGTCGGGGGAGGCGGAGCGCATGTTCTCCAGGACCGTGCGGTCCGGGTCGAGGGTCTCGTGCTCCTGCGCGTAGTAGCCGAGCTTGAGGCCGTGGCCCTCGATCACCTCGCCGGTGTCGGGCTTCTCGACGCCGCCGAGGAGACGGAGGAGGGTGGTCTTGCCGGCACCGTTGAGGCCGAGGATGACGACCCGGGAGCCCTTGTCGATGGCGAGGTCGACGTCGGTGAAGATCTCCAGCGAGCCGTACGACTTCGACAGTCCCTCGGCGGTGAGCGGGGTCTTGCCGCAGGGCGCGGGGTCGGGGAAGCGCAGCTTGGCGACCTTGTCGGAGACCCGTACCGCGTCGAGGCCGGCGAGCAGCCGGTCGGCGCGCTTGGCCATGTTCTGCGCGGCGACGGTCTTGGTGGCCTTGGCGCGCATCTTGTCGGCCTGCGAGTGCAGCGCGGCGGCCTTCTTCTCGGCGTTCTGCCGCTCGCGCTTGCGGCGCTTCTCGTCGGCCTCGCGCTGCTGCTGGTAGAGCTTCCAGCCCATGTTGTAGACGTCGATCTCGGCGCGGTTGGCGTCCAGGTAGAACACCTTGTTGACGACCGTCTCGACCAGGTCGACGTCGTGGGAGATCACGATGAAGCCGCCGCGGTAGGTCTTGAGGTAGTCGCGCAGCCAGACGATCGAGTCGGCGTCGAGGTGGTTCGTCGGCTCGTCGAGGAGCAGGGTGTCCGCGTCGGAGAAGAGGATCCGGGCCAGCTCGATACGGCGGCGCTGACCGCCGGAGAGGGTGTGCAGCGGCTGGCCGAGCACCCGGTCGGGCAGGTTGAGCGCGGCGGCGATGGTGGCGGCCTCGGCCTCGGCGGAGTACCCGCCCTTGGTGAGGAACTCCGTCTCCTGGCGCTCGTACTGCTTCAGCGCCTTCTCCCGCGTGCTGCCCTGACCGCCTGCGATGCGCTGCTCGTTCTCGCGCATCTTGCGGATCAGTACGTCGAGGCCGCGCGCGGACAGGATGCGGTCGCGGGCGAGGACGTCGAGGTCGCCGGTGCGGGGGTCCTGCGGGAGGTAGCCGACCTCGCCGGAGCGGGTGATGGTGCCACCGGCCGGGATGCCCTCGCCGGCCAGGCACTTGGTGAGGGTGGTCTTGCCGGCGCCGTTACGGCCGACCAGACCGATGCGGTCGCCCTTGGCGATGCGGAAGGTGGCGGACTCGATGAGGACGCGGGCACCGGCGCGCAGCTCGACGGCGGAGGCGGAGATCACGGACAGGCTCCAGGGCGGATCGGTGTGGCGGGTGGGCGGCTGAGGACGTTCCCGCCGTCTAATGCGCGAGGAGAATGGCCATGGGCCGATTCTAACTGGGGGCGGCAAGCGGTTTTCCGCCCGTATGACAAGGGATCACGTGGCCTCGGTCACCGGTGCGGTCATCCGGTGCGGTCGCCGGTGCGCCCGGCATCGGTCCGGGTCGTTCGCTCGGCAGGGCGTTGTCGGTGGTGGGTGCAAAACTGAGCAGCGGGTCGTATTCCGGACGACGGAGAGGTCGTGATCGGTATGACGAGCAGGAGCGACGGACGTCCGAGCATCTATCCGACGCTGCTGTACGCGGACGCCAAGGCCGCCATCAGGCAGCTCACGGAGGCGCTGGGCTTCACCGAGCTCTCGGTGTACGAGGGCGAGGACGGGGTGGTGCAGCACGCCGAGCTGACACAGGGCAACGGCGCGGTGATGGTCGGTTCCAAGGGCAGCGGCAGCGTCTTCGACGGCGCGATGAAGGGCGCGGGGCCCACCGGGGTGTACATCGTCGTGGACGACGTGGACGCCCACCACCGGCGGGCCGTGGAGCACGGCGTGGAGATCCTGACGCCCCCGACGGACCAGGACTACGGTTCGCGGGACTACCTGGCCCGGGACGCCGAGGGCAATGTGTGGAGCTTCGGCACGTACGCCCCCGAGACAGGCGGCTGACGCCCTCCCCGGTGCTCCGTCTCCCGGTCAGCTGCCTCCGGTGTGCACCTGGAAGGCGGCGCGGCGGACGGCCTTGGCGAGGGCCGGGTCGGGGTGGGCGGCGGCCAGGGCGACCAGGACCTGGACGGTGCGGGGGTGGCCGACGGCGCGGACCTCGGCGAGCAGCGCGGGGACCGTGGGCTGCACCGCGGACTCCAGGTGCCGGACGAGGAGGGGGGCCTCGCCGTGGTCGGCGACGGCGGCGGCGGTGTCGACCCAGAGCCAGGTGGCCTCCTCGCGGGTGAGGACCTCGTGCGCGTCCTCGGGGTCGGCGCCGTCGTGCACGGCGAGCCAGAGCAGGGCGTAGGGGCGCAGCGGGGTCTCGTCGGCGACGGTGCGGACGTCCGGCTCGGCGGGGGCGCCGACGACGCGCAGCGCCTCGAAGGCGAGGCCCCGGATGAGGGCGTCCTCGCCGCGGGCGGCGTCGATGAGCTCGGTGACGGCGCCGCCGACGGGGCGGGCGGCGAGCCAGGCGCGGTACTCGGCGCGGGCCGCGTTGGGGCGGAGCTGGGCGCAGCCTCTGAGCATGTCCTCGGCGGAGACCTCGATGTTCCCGGCGGGGCTCTGCGCGGCGACGCAGATCTGCTCCAGCTTGACCCAGACCGCCCAGCTGCCGAGCGGGGTGAGGGTGGCCTGGGCGTCGTCGTAGGTGAGGGCACCGACCGAGGCGAGGGCGCGCAGGGACCAGTCGAGCAGCGGGGCGAGGGGGGTGTCCTCGGCTCCGGGCTCCGGGCTCGGCTCGGGCTGCGGACCGTAGGGGACCTCGCAGCGTTCGGTGCGCAGTTCGGTGACCCGCTGCTCCAGGAGGTCGAGGAGCTGCTCCACGGGGACGGGCCCGGCGGAGAGCTGGAGGAAGGAGAGCACCTGGGGCATGGCCGAGACGACCTCGGCGACGGCCGCGGGCTCCCGGTCCTCGGGCTCGGGATAGGCGATGGACCAGGCGTCGAAGAACGCGACCCAGCCGCGCAGTACGGCGCTGTCGTCGCGGTTCCAGGCACGCAGCCGCCAGCCGGGGCGCGCGCTGTCGCCGTGCACCTCGACGAGGCCGGCCAGCCGTGCCGTGTCCCAGTCGTGGCGGACCTGATCCGGGGTCAGCCCGAGGTCGGCGGCGGCCCGTTCGGCGGTCACGGCGGAGAGGGTGCCCTTGCCGTCGGGGTTCGCCCCCTCGCGGCCGGGGCGCAGGGCGGCATCGGCCCAGTGGGCGACGCGAGCCGCGTCCGCCAGGACGGCGCGGGCCATGCGGGCGAGTTCCACGGGCGGCGGTGTGCCCTCCGGGGGCCGGGGAGCCGGTCGGCGACGCTGGGTCACTGCTGCTCGGGGAGCGGCGGCCAGGGTTCGCGGGCCGACGAGTCGGAGCCTGGAGTCGCGCGGGTTACGGGACGTCACGGGGGCAGTCTTCCGGTTGACGGTCCGAAAACCCAAACGGAATGTCACAGCGGGCGACAGGGGTGGCCAAGGCACGGGTTCCCCACGGGGTTGACATTGATGGGGATCGCCTTGGTACGGAACTAAACGGAATGTGGCGTACCTCTCGCGGTGGAGAGGTTTCGCGGCCCTTCCGTCGGTGGGCGGTGGAGCTGGTGCGGGACCTCTCGCGGCCCATGGCTGCCTACATCAGCGGAGTGAGGAAGCGGCGGAGGGCTTCTTCGTAGGCCTTGGGGTCGGCGTTCCACATGGCGCCGTGCGGGGCGTGGCGGACCGTGCGGAGGGTGACCCGGTCGGGGCGGTGGGCGGCGAGGCGGCGGGAGGGGCCCCACGGGGCGACGGCGTCGTCGGGGCCGTGGAAGAGCAGGGTCGGCGTCCTGAGCCCCGGCGGGACGGTGTCCTGGTCGACGGGGACGGCGCGCAGTCCCGTGCGGCCCTGGGCGGCGCGGACCGCGAGGGGCAGCAGGGCGCCGGGGGTGCGGCGGGCGGCGGCGAGGGCGCGCAGGGTGGCCGTCCAGTCGAGGACCGGTGAGTCGAGGACGAGTCCGGCGACGCGGTCGCGCAGCGCGGAGTGCGTGGCGGCGCGCAGGGCCATGGTGGCGCCGGTGGACCAGCCGAGCAGGACGACCCGCTCGGCGCCGGACCTGACGGCGTACCGGATGGCGGCGTCCACGTCGCGCCACTCGGTCTCGCCGAGGTGGTTCAGGCCGTCCGGCGAGCGGGGTGCGTCCGGGTCCCCGCGGTAGGCGAGGGCGAGCACCGGGAAGTGGTGGCGGTGCAGGAACTCCATGACGTTCATGGTGTGTTCGCGGGTGGCGCCCAGGCCGTGCACGGCGATCACCCAGGTGTCCCGGGCCGCGGGCACGAACCAGGCGGGCAGGGTGCCGAGTTCGCCGGGGATCTCGACGTCGTCCTGGTCGAGCCCGAGGGCGGTCCGTGGGTCGCCGATGTGGAGGGCGGGGGTGAACCACACCTTGTCGCCCGGCTCCAGGGTGCCGTGGGTGACGCGCTCCAGGCGGCGTACGACCGCGTCGGGGGCGTGCGGTGCGCTGTTCAGGACGTCGCCGACGACCGCGTGGGTGCCGTTGCCGGTGAGTCCGTAGGTGCCGGGGCGCTGTGAGGCGAAGGCCCGGGTCAGGGCGATGCGGCCGGCGGCGGTGGCGTGCACGGTCAGCCGGGGTTCCGTCGGCAGCGGTGCGCCCGGCGGCGCCTTCAGCGCGACGTCGCTCGCCAGGCGGCCCGCGGCGACACTGGCCGCACCGGCCGCGAACGCGAGGCCGACGGCCGCGACTGCTGCTTTGACTGCACCCACGGGTCCAGTGTCCTGGCGGACCGCGTCGTGGGCCAGTGGGCGTGGACGTCGGGGTGACCGGGAGGCGGGGCGGGGCAGCCGTGGGGCCGGGGGGACTGGGGTGCTCTCCGCCCCCACCCCTGGCGTTCGCATGGGCGCACGCGGGCTCGACATCACCGAGAAGGCCCGGTCGGCTGAGCGCCGTCGCGGCGGAGAGCCGACAACCGGCGGGAGCAGGGGCAGCCGACCGGAAGAGCCACGCTCGGGGGCAGAACCGGGGGTGGGCGGCCGGGAGCGGAACCGAGGTGCACGGCCAGAGGCGAACCGGCACGGCGGTGAGCAGCCTTGACGGCCTGTCCGGCCGTGTCGGGCGTGGCGTGGCACCCGAAGTCCGCTACCCCGGCTGGCCGTACCCCCGAAACCGTTCGCCCGCCTCCGCGAGTTGCTCGGGCGTGAGCAGGTGCGGGGTGAGGCCCGGGATCGAGGACGCCGTCAGCCAGACCCGGGACATCCATTCGAGTTGGGTTGTGCGGTCGTAGGCCTCGGAGAGGGTGTTCCCGTAGGCGATCGTGCCGTGGTTCTGGAGGAGACAAGCGGTGCGCCCTGTCAAAGCGCGGAGCATGTTCTCGGCCAACTCCGGGGTGCCGTAGGTCGCGTAGGGGGCGACTCGGACGGGTCCGCCGAGGACCGCGGACATGTAGTGGATCAGCGGCAGCTCGCTCACGAGGGTGGAGACGGCCGTCGCGTGGACGGCGTGGGTGTGGACGACGGCACGGGCGTCCGTGGTCGTCTGGATCGCCAGGTGCATGGGGAGCTCGCTCGTCGGCCGGAGCGTGCCGAGGACCTGTCGGCCGGAGAGGTCGACGCCCGTCACGTCGTCCGGGGTCAGACGGTCGTACGGCACTCCCGTCGGTGTGACCAGGACGGTGTCCCCGACGCGCACGGACACGTTCCCGGAGGTGCCCACGACCAGCCCGTCGGCCACCGTCCGGCGGGCCGTCGCGACGAGCTCGTCCCACGCGCGCGCCACGTCGTCCGGCACACCCCGCCGCCGTACGTCGCGCGCATCCCGTGCACCCGCACCCGCGCCCCGCTCGTCCCGGGTGTTCCCCTGCTGCTCAGCCATGCCGTGATCCTGCCAGGCGGCCCGCGGCGGCGGGTCCCCGGCGCGGGCACGGCAGGGCGGGAAGCGGTCCTTCGGAAGAGCCCATATCCGCATACGTCACCCCGAGTTGGCGATTGGCTGGTGATCGACCGGGATTCGGTGATCTTCCAGTAGCCTCCGGATGTTTTGTCGCACACGTCGCCATTCCGGGGGGAAGCATGGCCCGTGCTCTCAAGCCGTCCCGTCGTCGCCACCGCGTGGTCGCCGCCTCCGTCGCGGCGCTCGCCCTGGGCGGGACCGCTCTCGCCGAGATCTCCGCCTCGGCCGCCGCCAGGCCCAAGGGGCACGACGTCTCGTCGCACCAGAGGAAGGTGAACTGGTCGAACGCGAAGTCGAAGGGCGCCCGGTTCGTCTACGTCAAGGCGACCGAGTCCACCACCTACCGCAACCCGTACTTCGGCCAGCAGTACAACGGCTCGCGCGACGCGGGCCTGATCCGCGGCGCGTACCACTTCGCGATGCCCCACCAGTCCTCCGGGAAGGCCCAGGCCCGCTACTTCGTGAACAACGGCGGCGGCTGGCGCGCGGACGGCTGGACCCTGCCGCCGGCGCTCGACATCGAGTACAACCCGTACGACAAGAAGAGGAAGTGCTACGGCCTGAGCAACAGCAGGATGGTCGGCTGGATCACGTCGTTCAGCAACGAGATGAAGCGCCTCACGGGCCGCCGTCCGGTGATCTACACGACCACCCACTGGTGGAAGACCTGCACCGGCAACAGCACGGCCTTCGGCGGGAACCACGCGCTGTGGCTGGCCCGGTACGACTCCGCGGGGGCGGGAGAGCTCCCGGCGGGGTGGAAGTTCTGGACGATCTGGCAGTACGACAACGGCAGCGGAAGCCTGCCGGGTGACCAGAACCTCTTCAACGGGTCGACGAGCCGGCTGAAGAAGTTCGCCCGGGGGTAGCGGACCTCGGCATTCCGCCTCAGTTCGAAGGCCTGTCCCGCCGCTCCGCCGGGCTCGACCCGTCCGTCGACACACAAGCGGAGCGGCGATACCCCCTTCACTACACCCGTGCGCCCGCCCCAGTTCATCTTCCGTTCACCCAGGTTGCTTACGGTCCTCATGCCACTGACGTCCGAAAGAAGCTCAGGTAAATGGAAAACTTCTCGCTGATCCTCGCGATCGTGGTCATCACCGCGCTCGCGTTCGATTTTACGAACGGTTTCCACGACACCGCCAACGCGATGGCCACCACCATCTCGACCGGCGCAATGAAGCCCAAGGTCGCGGTGGCCATGTCCGCCGTGCTCAACCTTGTCGGCGCGTTCCTGTCCATCGAGGTCGCCAACACCATCTCCAAGGGACTCGTCGACGAGTCCGGCATACAGCCAGAGGTCATATTCGCGGCGCTCGTCGGCGCCATCCTCTGGAACCTGCTGACCTGGCTCGTCGGGCTCCCCTCCAGCTCCTCGCACGCCCTGATGGGCGGCCTGATCGGCGCCACCATCGCCTCGGTCGGCGTCGGCGCGGTGCACGGCGACGCGCTCGTCACCAAGGTGCTGATCCCCGCCGTCGCGGCCCCGCTGGTCGCCGGCATGGCGGCGATGCTGGCCACCCGGCTGACGTACAGACTGGGGCAGCACACGAGCGAGAAGGCCTCCGGCAAGGGCTACCGCGCCGGTCAGATCGCCTCCGCGGGCCTGGTCTCGCTGGCCCACGGCACGAACGACGCCCAGAAGACGATGGGCATCATCACCCTCGCCCTGGTGGCCGGCGGCGCCCTCGCGCCCGACTCCGACCCGCCGGTGTGGGTCATCGTCTCCGCCGGTACGGCCATCGCGCTCGGCACCTACCTGGGCGGCTGGCGGATCATCCGCACGATGGGCAAGGGCCTGACCGACCTCCAGCCGCAGCAGGGCTTCGCCGCCCAGACCAGCGCGGCCACGGTCATCCTGGCCTCCTCGCACCTCGGCTTCTCGCTCTCCACCACGCACTCGGTCTCCGGTGCGGTGATGGGCGCGGGCCTCGGCCGCAAGGGCGGTGTGGTCCGCTGGTCCACCGCGACGCGGATGTTCGTCGCCTGGGGTCTGACCCTGCCGGCCGCCGCACTGGTCGCGGCGCTCGCGGAGTGGGTGACGTCCTTCGGCACCTGGGGCACGACGGCCGTCGCGGTCTTCCTCGTCGCCTCCAGCGTCGCGATCTGGATCGTCTCGCGCCGCGAGGTGATCGACCACACCAACGTGAACGACACCGAGGAGTCGCCCGGCGTGGTGACCACGGCGATGGCCGCCGTGACGCCGCCGCCGACCGGCACCGTGAACGAGGACCTCACGGCGACCATTCCGGCCCTCTCGGCCCCGGCCGCCGCCGAGACCACGGCCTCGGCCAGCTCCTCCACGCCGACGCCCGCCGTCTGAGCCCCGCGACTCCCTGAGGAAGATCACCACCATGCACATCGACTGGGCAGCCCTCGGCTCCGTCTTCGGAGTCAGCCTCGTGGTCACCGTGGCCCTCGTCGGCCTCTTCACCCTGGGGATCGTCGGCCTCTCCAAGCGGGAGACCGCGACCGCCGCCGGCACCTCGCCGGCCCTCGCCACGACAGCGGCGTACGCCTGCTTCGCGGCCTGCACGGCGGCGGTGGGCTACGGGATCTACCTGATCATGGCCTGAGGCCCCGTTCACCCCTCCCACCTCGCACGACGCGCCACGACAAACCCCCTGTACCGATTTGACCGGTACAGGGGGTTTGTCTATTGTTCACGGCAACTGTGACCTCGTCGAAATGACACATGTCATTTAGGCGATGGCTATACGACGGTACCCGATCGGCGTAAGCTATCAGATTGTCGCCGTTCGACGATGGCCACCTGACATGTAGACAGGGGAGCGCCATGCCCAGGGATCTCGATCCGAGCCTGAATCGACGCAGACTCCGCGTCGAGTTGCGTAAAGCCCGGTACACGTCCGGGCTGACCAAGCAACAGACGGCGGACGCCCTGGACTGGTCACTCTCGAAGATCATGCGCATCGAGGCCGGCACGGTCGGCGTCAGCGTCACCGATGTACGGGCGTTGATGCAGCAGTACGAGGTCACGGACCCCGAGCTGGTCAGTGAGCTGGAAGAGGCCGCGCGGGGCTCGAAGGGGCCGTCGTGGTGGGCGCCGTGGGGCAACCTGGTGTCCCAGCCGTTCGCTCAGTACCTGGGATACGAGGGGGCCGCGACCTCCATCCGCATCTACAACCCCATCGTGCTGCCCGGCCTCGTCCAGACCGAGGACTACGCCACCGCCCTTCTCTCGCCGACGACCGAGGGCACGGACGTACGGCGGTCGGTGGAGCTTCGCACGGCGCGACAGGAGCGGTACCTCGACTCCGAGACCGGGCCGCGCGTCGAGATCGTCCTGGACGAAGCCGCCGTACGGCGCGTGATCGGCGGCCCCAGGGTGATGCGCCGGCAACTGGAGCACATCACGACCCTGTCCCGGCGTCCGCAGATGGGCATCCGGCTCCTGCCGTTCACGGTGGGAGCCCACTTCAGCACCCTCAGCCCGTTCATCCTGCTCGGTTTCAAGGACGACGACGACCTGCTGTACCTGGAGGGCCCCAGCGGCGGGTTGTCGAACCGTGACGACCTCGACCTCACGGTGCGCTACCAGGAGTGCTTCGCGGACATCAGTGACAAGGCGTACGACGGTGACCGGATGATCGAGTTCCTCGACACGGTCAAGGAGAGCCTGGACAACGACTGAGCCCCGGGACGGGACGCCCGGGCGGACACGGGGGAGGGCCGATGGCGGTCTTCGGACGAGAATGGTGGAGGCGGCTCACCGCGCGCCGCGCCGCGCCCGGCAACGGAGATCCGGGCGGTTCTCCCCCACCGGACTCCCCCGATCCCGAGGGGACGACCGCACTGGACGACTGCACACTCAAGTCGTACGCCATGCAGCGACAGGAGTGGGCGGAGGCGCTCATCCGGGTGGAGAGCGCCCGGGTCGACGGCGAGATACGGCTCATGTCGGTCCGTATGCTGCTGGGCACGTTCTGCGCGAGCGTGCTGTTACTGAGCATCGCCGTGGCGGGCCGGGTCCTGCCCACCACTCAGCTGGGAGCCGCGGCACCACTCACCACGGCGATCACCGGAGCACTCGGCGCCGCCCTGCTGACCTCGCTCGCCGCAGGGCTCGGCAAGGCACTGCGCGCCCGCGCCGACGCCTCGCGGCCCACCGGACTCAGTGCCGCTCCGGATCCCGCGGCCGAACCCCGGCCAGGGCCCGGTCCAGCACCCTGAGCCGCTCCGTGACCGGAGTCAGCCCCCACCACAGACCCGCTCCCGCGGCGATGAGGGCGGTCACCGTCAGCCAGACGAGGCCTCGCGCCTCCGCCCCCGGCACCAGCAGAGCGGCGAGCGCGCCGACTCCGACGGACAGGACGCCGGCCACCATGCTGAAGAGCGCCAGGGGGGCCGCGGCGGACAACCGCGTCCGCCTGTCCCTGGATGTCCTCGCATGCGCCGAGGCGGATCCCTTGGTCCGATCTTCCATCGCGTGTACCTCCCGTCCCCCGAACGGTTCTTCAAGAACCGTCCGCTCCCGGGTCCACAAGCCCCGCCAGAAAACCACACCACGCGGCGTGACGGAAGGAGAGCACAGCGTTCTTCTTCGAGTTTGAGTCACGCACCAGAATCCGGCTCTCCTCGAACGACGCTTCCACACAGAGGCTGGGATCGCCTGAATGGCTGCTCTTGATCCAAGTCCGCGTCTCAGACATCCTCTCGAACACTCCGGCCTCCACTCAAAGGTCAGCACACCGACACGGCGTCCGTCTCGACGACCCGAGCGCCTTGCCCAGCCGCCGCGCGGACGTGACGGAGGGCCGGCCGTACCAGGCGCTCAGTCTTCGTACTGCCGTTCCCTCAAGTGTTCCCGTCTTACTCGCCGTGGAAGAGCGCGGAAAGAGCCGATTCGGGCGTCTGGCGATATTTCGGCGGTGTGGGGCTGAGCACACCGCTGCGCCGCAGGTCAACAGCAAGTTGACGGGTCTTCCAGGGGCGTGGTGGACTGCCGGGGCCATGTACGACGGCAGGAGAGGAAGCCGGTGCGAGTCCGGCGCGGTCCCGCCACTGTCACCGGGGAAGAACCCCCCGGGAGCCAGGAACTCTCGCCGTCGGTCTCGTCGAACCAGGGCGTGGACACCCTGAGTGAGGACATATCGCCATGTGCGCCCTGTGCGGCTGCCCGTCGGGTCTCAGCGCCCGCTCATTGCCCGACCCCGTGATCGGCTGAACCGGTGTGTGCCGATCGCGTGTTCGCGTACGGCGCCGCCGCCGGGCTCCTCGGTGATCTGCTGCTCGGCGATCCGCGCCGGGGGCATCCGGTCGCCGCGTTCGGGCGAGCCGCCGGCGCGGTGGAGCGGGTGCTGTGGCGGGACCACCGGGGGTGGGGCGCGCTGCACACCGCGGTGTGCGCGGGTGGCGCCGTGGCACTGGGGGCCGTCGCGGCGGCCGCCGTACGACCGTCGCGGGTCGCCTCCGTCGGGTTGACCGCCGCCGCCACCTGGGCCGTCGTCGGGGGGACTTCGCTGGGGCGGGAGGCGCGGGCGATCGGGCGGTCCCTCGAAGCGGGGGACGTCGAGGGCGCGCGGACGCGGTTGCCCCATCTGTGCGGGCGGGATCCCCAGGCACTCGACGCGGACGGGATCGCGCGGGCTGTCGTGGAGTCCGTCGCCGAGAACACGTCGGACGCGGTCGTGGGGGCGCTCGTGTGGGGCGCTGTCGGCGGGGTGCCCGGGCTGGTGGGGTTTCGGGCCGTCAACACGTTGGACGCCATGGTCGGGCATCGGTCGGAGCGGTACCGGCGGTACGGGTGGGCCTCCGCGCGGCTGGACGACGTGGCGGGATGGCCGGGGGCTCGGCTGACCGCGGTACTGGCCGCGGGCGCCGGCGGGGATGCCCGGGGGGCCGTTCGCGCCTGGCGGGCGGACGCGGGGAAGCATCCGAGTCCCAACGCGGGGCCGGTGGAGGCGTCGTTCGCGGGGGCGCTCGGAGTGCGGTTGGGGGGCACGTTGTCGTACGGGGGGCGGGTCGAGCACCGGCCTGTGCTGAATGGGGAGGGGCGGGCTGTGCGCGTGGCGGACATCGAGCGGGCTGTTCGGTTGTCCCGGCGGGTGAGTTGGCTCGCCTGGGGGGTCAGTGCGGGTGCGGCGGCGCTGCGGGGCCGGATGTCACGGCTCGCGGCACCGAAGGTGAGGAGTCAGGGATGAGTGGCGGACTGCTCGTCGCCGGGACCACTTCCGATGCCGGGAAGAGTGTGGTCACCGCCGGGATCTGCCGGTGGCTCGTGCGGCAGGGTGTGAAGGTCGCGCCGTTCAAGGCGCAGAACATGTCGCTCAATTCCTTCGTGACGAAGGAGGGCGCCGAGATCGGGCGGGCTCAGGCCATGCAGGCGCAGGCCTGTCGTGTCGAGCCCAGCGCGCTCATGAACCCCGTGCTGCTGAAGCCCGGGGGTGAGCGGAGCAGTCAGGTCGTGCTGCTGGGGAAGCCCGTGGGGGAGATGAGTGCGCGCGGGTATCACGGGGGGCGGCAACAGCGGCTGCTCGGGACCGTGTTGGAGTGTCTCGCCGAGTTGCGGGGCACGTATGACGCGGTGATCTGTGAGGGGGCCGGCTCCCCCGCCGAGATCAATCTGCGGCGGACCGACATCGTCAACATGGGGATCGCCCGGAACGCCGGGCTTCCCGTGCTCGTCGTCGGTGACATCGACCGTGGCGGGGTCTTCGCGTCCTTCTTCGGGACCGTCGCGCTGCTCTCGCCCGAGGATCAGGCCCTCGTCGCCGGGTTCCTCGTCAACAAGTTCCGGGGGGACGCCTCCCTGCTGGAGCCGGGGCTCGACATGCTGCACGGGCTCACCGGGCGGCGGACGTACGGTGTGCTGCCGTTCCGGCACGGGCTCGGGATCGACGAGGAGGACGGGCTCCGGATCTCGCTGCGCGGGACGGTCCGGGAGTCGAACGTGGCGCCGCCCGTCGGGGAGGACGTGCTGCGGGTCGCCGTGTGCGCGGTTCCGCTGATGTCCAACTTCACCGATGTGGACGCGCTCGCCGCCGAACCCGGTGTCGTGGTGCGGTTCGTGGACCGGGCCGAGGAGTTGGCCGACGCCGACCTCGTCGTCGTTCCGGGGACCCGGGGCACGGTCCGGGCGTTGGAGTGGCTGCGGGAGCGCGGTCTCGCCGACGCCCTGGTGCGCAGGGCCGCCCAGGGGCGGCCGGTGCTCGGCATCTGCGGTGGGTTCCAGCTGCTCGGACAGCACATCGAGGACGACGTCGAGAGTCGGCGGGGGCACGTGGACGGGCTCGGGGTGCTTCCCGTGCGCGTACGGTTCGCCCGGGAGAAGACGCTCACGCGGCCCGTCGGGGAAGCCCTCGGGGAGCCGGTCCAGGGGTACGAGATCCATCACGGGGTCGCCGAAGTCCTGGGCGGAGAGGCGTTCATCTCCGACGACGACGGACACGGCCTGGACGGCTGCCGGGTCGGGCAGACCTGGGGCACGCACTGGCACGGGTCGCTGGAGTCGGACGGCTTCCGGCGGGCCTTTCTGCGTGAGGTGGCGGCCGCCTCGGGGCGCCGGTTCGTGCCGGCCGCCGACACGTCGTTCGCCGCGCTGCGCGAGGAGCAGCTGGACCGGCTCGGCGATCTGATCGAGGAGCACGCGGACACGGACGCGCTCTGGCGGCTCATCGAGTCGGGCGCGCCGGCGGGACTTCCCTTCGTGCCGCCCGGAGCACCGGGAACACCGGGAGCACCCGGATGAGCGCGGCGTACGGACGGGACGAGCGAGCGGCCACGGGTCATCTGCCCGGGCCGGAGGGTGACGTGGAGGGCGACGAGAAGTGACTGTTCCATTTCCGTTCACGGCCGTCGTCGGCCAGGACGACCTGCGGCTGGCGCTGCTGCTGAACGCGGTGTCGCCGGCGGTCGGCGGTGTGCTGGTGCGCGGTGAGAAGGGGACCGCGAAGAGCACCGCCGTGCGGGCGCTCGCGGCGCTGCTGCCGGAGGTGGAGGTCGTCGCCGGGTGCCGGTTCTCCTGCGATCCCGCGAAACCGGACCCCGCGTGTCCGGACGGGCCGCACGAGCCGGCGTTCGAGACACGGCCGTCGCGCATGGTCGAACTGCCCGTCGGCGCCTCCGAGGACCGGCTCGTCGGCGCGCTCGACATCGAGCGGGCGCTGTCCGAGGGCGTGAAGGCGTTCGAGCCCGGCCTGCTCGCGGACGCGCACCGGGGAATCCTCTACGTCGACGAGGTGAACCTGCTCCACGACCACCTGGTGGACCTGCTGCTCGACGCGGCCGCGATGGGCGCCTCGTACGTGGAGCGCGAGGGTGTCTCCGTACGGCATGCCGCGCGGTTCCTGCTCGTCGGGACGATGAACCCCGAAGAGGGCGAGCTGCGACCGCAGTTGCTCGACCGGTTCGGGCTGACCGTCGAGGTCGCGGCCTCGCGGGAGCCGGACCAGCGGGTGGAGGTCGTGCGGCGGCGGCTCGCCTACGACGACGACCCGGCGGGTTTCGTGGCCCGTTGGGCGGACGAGGAGTCCGACGTACGGCAACGTGTCGTGGCGGCCCGGGAGTTGCTGCCGTCCGTGGTGCTGGGCGACGGGGTGCTGCGGCAGATCGCGGCGACCTGCGCGGCCTTCGAGGTGGACGGGATGCGGGCCGACATCGTGATGGCCCGGACGGCGACCGCGCTGGCCGCGTGGGCCGGACGGACCGAGGTGCTCGCGGAGGACGTGCGGCAGGCGGCGCTGCTCGCGCTGCCGCACCGGCGGCGGCGGAACCCGTTCGACGCGCCGGGGCTCGACGAGGACAAGCTCGACGAGACGCTGGAGGAGTTCGCGGAGCCGGAGGATTCGCCGGATGCGGCGGATTCATCGGATGCGCCGGAGTCGTCGGATGCGTCGGGGGACGAGGATCCGGATCCCGGTCCGGACGGGCCCGGTGGCGGTGGGCAGCCACCGTCCTCGGAGCCCGACGGGCCGCAGGGCGGTGACACCGGGGCGCAGCCCGAGAGCGGGGAGAGCGTGCCGGCGCAGGCTCCGGCCGCGGGTGAGCAGTCCGCCGTACGGGCCGCCGAACCCTTTCGTACGAAGGTGCTGAGCGTGCCGGGGCTCGGGGAGGGCGCCGCCGGGCGGCGGTCGCGGGCGCGGACCGAGCACGGGCGCACGACCGGGGCGCGCCGGCCGCGCGGCACGCTGACCAAACTGCATCTGGCGGCGACGGTGCAGGCCGCCGCGCCGCATCAGCGGACGCGGGGGCGGTCCGGGCCGGGGCTGGTCGTCCGCCGGGACGATCTGCGGCAGGCGACCCGGGAGGGGCGTGAGGGGAACCTCGTGCTGTTCGTGGTGGACGCCTCCGGGTCGATGGCGGCGCGGCAGCGGATGAGTGCCGTGAAGGGCGCCGTGCTCTCGCTGCTCCTCGACGCGTATCAGCGGCGGGACAAGGTGGGGCTGGTGACCTTCCGGGGGTCGGCCGCCGAGGTGGCGCTGCCGCCGACCTCGTCCGTGGACGCGGCGGCGACCCGGCTGGAGTCGCTGCCGACGGGTGGCCGGACGCCGCTCGCGGCCGGTCTGCTCAAGGCGCACGACGTGCTGCGGGTGGAGCGGCTGCGGGACCCCGCGCGCCGGCCGCTGGTCGTGGTGGTGACCGACGGGCGGGCGACCGGTGGGCCGGAGCCCGTGGCCCTCGCCGGGCGGGCGGCGCGGCTGTTCGCGGCCGACGGCACCGCGTCCGTGGTCGTCGACTGCGAGTCGGGCCATGTCCGGCTCGGGCTCGCCGGGCAGCTCGCGGGTGAACTGGGCGGTACGGCGGTGACGTTGGACGAGCTGCGGGCGGACTCCATCGCCGGGCTGGTACGGGATGTGCAGGGACCGCAGGGAACTCAGGGACCGCAGAGGACTTCGAGGAGGGCCGCGTAGATGCCGCAGGGACAGCCGAGTGTCGTACCGGACGACGGACTGACGACTCGTCAGCGCAGGAATCGTCCGCTGGTCTTCGTGCACACGGGCATCGGCAAGGGCAAGTCCACCGCCGCGTTCGGGCTCGCGCTGCGCGCCTGGAACCAGGGGTGGCCGATCGGGGTGTTCCAGTTCGTCAAGTCGGCGAAGTGGAAGGTCGGCGAGGAGAACGCGCTGCGCGTGCTCGGGGCGTCCGGTGAGGGCGGGTCCGTCGACTGGCACAAGATGGGCGAGGGCTGGTCGTGGGTGCAGCGCGACGTCGTGCAGGGTGACAACTCGGCCAACGAGGACAAGGCCCGGGAGGGCTGGGAGCAGGTCAAGCGGGACCTCGCGGCCGAGACGTACAAGCTGTATGTGCTGGACGAGTTCGCGTACCCCCTGCACTGGGGGTGGATCGACACCGACGAGGTGATCGACGTGTTGCGCAACAGGCCGGGGACCCAGCATGTCGTCATCACCGGGCGGAACGCGCCGGAGAAGCTGGTCGACTTCGCGGATCTGGTGACCGACATGTCCAAGGTCAAGCACCCCATGGACGCTGGCCAGAAGGGCCAGCGGGGCATCGAGTGGTGACGCCGTGACCTCCTCCCCTTCCGCTCCTCTGCCCTCCGTCCCCCGGCTGGTGATCGCCGCGCCCTCCTCGCGCAGCGGCAAGACCACCGTGGCCACGGGGTTGATGGCCGCGTTCACCGAGCGCGGGCTCGCCGTGTCCCCGCACAAGGTGGGGCCGGACTACATCGACCCCGGGTATCACGCGCTCGCGAGCGGCCGGGTGGGGCGCAACCTCGACGCGTACCTGTGCGGACCGGAGTTGGTCGCGCCGCTCTTCGCGCACGGGGCGCGCGGGTGTGACATCGCCGTCGTCGAAGGTGTGATGGGGATGTTCGACGGGGCCTCGGGGCAGGGGGAGTTGGCGTCCACCGCGCATGTGGCGAAGCTGCTGCGGGCGCCGGTGGTGCTGGTCGTGGACGCGTCGTCGCAGTCTCGGTCGGTGGCGGCGCTGGTGCACGGGTTCGCCTCCTGGGATCCCGAGGTGCGGATCGGGGGCGTGATCCTCAACAAGGTCGCCTCGGACCGGCACGAGGAGCTGCTGCGGGACGCCCTGGAGTCCACCGGTGTGCCCGTGCTGGGGGTGCTGCGGCGGGCGCCTCAGGTGGACACGCCGTCCCGGCATCTGGGGCTGGTGCCGGTGGCCGAGCGGCAGAACGCGGCGGTGGAGGCCGTGGCGGCGATGGCCGCGCAGGTGCGGGCGGGGTGTGATCTGGAGGCGTTGGTCGCGCTCGCCCGGACCGCCGGGACGTTGTCGGGTGCGGCGTGGGAGCCGCCCGTCGCCACCGGCACGGGCAAGCGCGAGGTGGTCGCCGTGGCCGGCGGGCCCGCGTTCACCTTCTCCTACGCCGAGCACGCCGAGCTGCTGACCGCCGCCGGTGCCGAGGTCGTCGTCTTCGATCCGCTGCGCGACGAGCAACTGCCCGACGGAACACGCGGGTTGGTGATCGGCGGCGGGTTTCCCGAGATGTACGCCGCCGAGCTGTCCGCCAACGAGCCGCTGCGGAAGGCGGTCGCCGAGCTGGCGTTCGGCGGCGCTCCGGTGGCCGCCGAGTGCGCCGGCCTGCTCTACCTGTGCCGGGAGCTGGACGGGAGGCCCATGTGCGGGGTGCTGGACGCGACGGCGCGGATGGACGAGCGGCTGACCCTCGGCTACCGGGACGCCGTGGCCGTCGGCGACAACGTGCTCGCGCCGGCCGGCACCCGGATGCGGGCGCACGAATTCCATCGGACGGTCGTCGAGCCGGGGGCCGGGCCGGCTCCCGCCTGGGGGATACGGACCCCGGGGCCGCGGGTGGAGGGGTTCGTGCAGCGAGGGGTGCACGCGAGCTATCTGCACACGCACTGGGCGGCCGAGCCAGACGTCGCCCGACGGTTCGTGGAGAGATGCCGGACGTCATGAGTGGCGGCCCGCTCGAAGCCCCGCCCGGCTTCGCGCCCTTCCGCTCACTCCGCCACGCCCACCACCAGCCAGATGAAGGCCGCCCCGGCGATCGTGCACAGCAGGGTGGAACGGGCCGGGTGTTCGTGGTGGGCCTCGGGGAGGATCTCGGCGGCGGCGAGGTAGAGCAGCCCGCCGCCGAAGAAGCCGAGATAGCAGCCGAGGGGCTGCTCGGGGATCGTGACGAGGAGCGTGGAGGCCGCGCCGACCACCGGGGCCGCCGCGCCCGCGAACAGCATCGCGAGCGCGCGGCGACGGGCGTTGCCGTACACGCGCGTGAGCGTGTACGTGTTGAAGCCGTCCGCGAAGTCGTGGGCGATCACCGCGAGCGCGACCGCGATGCCCATGCCCTCGCCGATCTGGAAGGCCGCGCCGATCGCGACGCCGTCCATGGCGCTGTGTCCGACCATGGCCGCCGCGGCCGTCAGGCCCACCTGGGGCGTACGGCCGTTGTGCTCCTCCGCCCCGTGTGCCGCCTGGCGGGCGGCCAGCAGGCGTTCCACCAGGTGGGCCAGGAGGAAACCGGCGACGAACAGCAGCAGGGCGGCCGGTACGCCGAAGACCTCGTCGCCGGCGGCCTCCAGTGCCTCGGGGAGCAGGTCGAGGCCGACCACGCCCAGCATCAGGCCGCCGGCCAGGCCCAGCACCAGGTGACGGCGGTCCGTCACCCGTTGTGCCGTCCAGCCGCCGAGCAGCGTCATCAGGAACGCGCCGAGTGCCACGAAGACCGCCATGTGTCCTTGCTACCGGAAGAGCGGGGTGTGGTGGCTGCGGCGCCCCGGGTGAACGCGGAGTGGGGTGACCGGGTTCTGGCCGCGGGTTCGGTGTGGCCGGTCGCGCGCACGCGGCGGAGCCGCATGTGCCACCGCCCCGCGCCCCTTGTGAGGCGCGGCCGTGGCTGACCATGTGCCCGGCTCCCTGGTCGTGGGTGTGGGCGCCTCCAGGGGCGCGCCGGTGGCGGAGGTCCTCTGTCTGATCGAGGACGCCCTGCGGGAGGCCGGTCTCCCGCCCGAGTCGCTCGCCGTGCTCGCCACCGTCGACGCCAAGGGCGCCGAACCCGGCATCGTCGAGGCCGCCGAACGCCTCGGCGTTCCCCTGGTGACCTACTCCGCACAGGAGTTGGCCGGGGTGGAGGTGCCGAACCCGTCCGGCGCGCCCCTCGCGGCCGTGGGCACCCCGTCCGTCGCGGAGGCCGCCGCGCTCGTACGCGGTGGTGAACTCCTCGTCCCCAAGCGGAAGTCGCGGCGGACGGAGGGGCGGCCTGCGAGGGTGACGTGTGCCGTCGCGACGGCCGGGGTCGTGCGGGACGCCGCGCCGCCGGACGAGTCGGGCCGGCCGGCGGCCCCTGGTTTCACCGGACCCGGCGACGGTCGGCATGATGATCACCGTGACCAGTGACCGTGGCCCTGAGAGACACGATGACGGTGACCGCCGCCGACCCGCCCTGAACACCCCCGCGCACCAACCACTTTCCGCTCCGCACCCACCTTCCGCTCCGCACCCACCGTCCGTTTCGCACCCACCGTCCGTTTCGCACCCGCACCCGCCTTCCGCTTCGCACCCGCCTTCCGCTTCCGAGGAGACACCGTGACCACCCCGCCGCCCGCCCTGCTCCTCGCCGGTCATGGCACCCGGGACGACGCCGGGGCCGAGGCGTTCCGCGACTTACTGCGCGAGCTGGGGCGCCGCCACCCCGGGCTGCCCGTCGGGGGCGGTTTCGTCGAACCCTTCCGGCCGCCCCTGGGCGAGGCCGTGACCGAGCTGGTGGAGCGCGGGGTACGGCGGTTCGTCGCGGTCCCGCTGACGTGGGAGCCCGCCGGTCGCGCCGAGGCGGACGTCGCGGCGGCACTGGCCCACGCGCAGGAGCGGCACCCGGAGATCTCGTACAGCTGGGGCCGTCCGCCGGGCCCGCACCCTGTGCTGCTGAACCTCCTGGAGCGGCGGCTGGAGGAGGCGCTGGGGTCGCCCTTGCCGCGGATGCCGGGCGACCGGGCCGATGTGACCGTGCTGCTCGTCGGACACGGGTCGACCGACCCGGAGGCCAACGCCGAGGTGTCCAGGGCCGCCCGGCTGTTGTGGGAGGGGCGCGGGTACGCCGGTGTGGAGACGGCGTTCGTGTCGTCGGCGGCACCGGACGTGCCGAGCGGTCTCGACCGGTGCGTGAGGCTGGGCGCGCGGCGGATCGTCGTGCTGCCGTACTTCCCGCTCACCGGCCTGGCGGCGGACCGGGTGCGGCAGCAGACCGAGGGCTGGGCTGCCGCGCGTCCGGAGATCGGGGTACGGTCGGCCGATGTCATCGGACCGGATCCGGAACTGCTCGATCTGGTCGTGGAGCGGTACCGGAAGGCGCTGGAGGGCGACCCGCACATGACCCACGAGGCGCGCGACTCCTCCGGCCCCGGCGGCACCCCGCCCGGCGTCGGGAACACCACGGGGCTGCCGCGACAGCCGCACGTCCGTCCGGACGACGACGGGCACCACGGTCACGATCATCACCACTGGGGACACACACACTCCCATGCACACTGAATCCGGCTCCGGGAGCAAGCACGACCTGCGGCACGCGGGTCACGATCTGCGGCATCACGGCGACGCCGAGGTGCGGGACGACGGGGCGAGGCTCATCGACCTCGCCGTGAACGTCCGGGCCGACACGCCGCCCGCCTGGCTGCGGGAGCGGATAGCCGGGTCGCTGGCCGGGCTGGCCGCCTACCCCGACGGGCGGGCCGCCCGGGACGCGGTGGCGGCCCGGCACGGGCTGCCGGCGGAACGGGTACTCCTCACGGCAGGAGCCGCGGAGGCCTTCGTGCTGCTCGCCCGCGCGCTGAAGGTCCGTCAACCCGTGGTCGTGCATCCGCAGTTCACGGAACCGGAGGCCGCGCTGCGGGACGCCGGGCACACCGTGGACCGGGTACTGCTGCGGGAGGAGGACGGCTTCCGGCTGGACCCGGCGGCCGTGCCGGAGGACGCCGACCTGGTCGTGATCGGCAACCCGACCAACCCGACGTCGGTGCTGCATCCGGCGGAGTCCATCGCCCGACTGGCCCGGCCGGGGCGGACGTTGGTGGTCGACGAGGCGTTCATGGACGCGGTGCCGGGCGAGCGCGAGGCGCTGGCCGGCCGGACGGACGTACCCGGTCTCGTCGTCCTGCGCAGCCTCACCAAGACCTGGGGGCTGGCCGGACTGCGGATCGGCTACGTCCTCGCCGCCCCCGGGACGATCGCCGAGCTGGAGCGCGCCCAGCCCCTGTGGCCGGTGTCGACGCCCGCCCTCGCGGCGGCCGAGGCGTGTGTGTCGGACCGGGCGCTGGCGGAGGCGGCCGAAGCGGCCGAGCGCGTCGCCGCCGACCGGGCCCATCTGGTCGCCGGGCTCAAGGAGTTCGGCCCCGACGGCCTGCTCGTGGCCGAGCCGGCCGAGGGCCCGTTCGTGCTGATCCGGCTGCCCCGTGCGACAGCCGTACGACGGCATCTGCGCACCCTCGGCTACGCCGTCCGCCGCGGCGACACCTTCCCGGGGCTGGACGAGGAGTGGCTGCGCCTGGCGGTCCGCGACCGGATCACGGTCAACGGTTTCCTCCAGGCGCTGGACCGGGCGATGACGCTGGCGGACCGCTGAGCGGAGGGGCTCAGCGGTCCGCGTGTCAGGGCGTCAGGGCGTCAGGGCGTCAGGGCGTCAGGGCGTCAGCAGAGTGAGCTGTGCTTGCAGTGCATCTTCACGCCCATGTTGTGCGCGAAGTCCTGCCACTTGCCGCGCGCGAACGACTTGTTGACGCTGTCCGGAACGGACGGCTTCGCGACGTAGGCCCAGACGTGCAGTGCCAGGTAGCCGGTCTTCTTCTCGTTGTAGAACTGGAAGTAGACCTTGGAGCCCTTGCCGTCGAAGTGGCCCTTCTCCGCGGTGAAGTACCAGCCGTTCTTCACGCCCCCGTGGAAGCGGACGGGCGCGTTCCGACAGCCGAAGGGACCGGCCGCACAGGCCTTCAGCTTGATCAGCTGGTTCTCCTTGGGGTACTTCTTCGGCGCGTTCTTGACGGGGAACGTGCAGTTGAAGCACTTCTTCAGTTCCTGGATCGGCTCACTGGCCTTCCAGGGGCGGCCGAGGTACTTGGCGTTGTTGGGCTTCACTCGGAGGCGGAAGTCGTAGAGCTTGCGCAGCTTCACGGCGGCCGCGGCCTCGGTGTTCTTCTCCGCGACCGTCGCCTGGGTCTTCTTGGCGACGGCGGCGTTGCCGCTGGCGGACGCGGCACCGGCCGGGGCGAGGACCGCGAGCATGGCGGCCCCCGCGACCGCCAGGTTCGAGAGTCTGCGGATGAGGGGTGAACGGGTGAGCACTGAGGTCTCCCTGCTGGTGGACGGACGTCTGGGACGGACGTGCGGTGCGCCACCAAGCTAGGGATTTCACAGGTTTCCGAACATTGTCCCTTCGGTCACTGCCTCTAAGGGAGCGTCAACGCTGAGGACATATACGGCGTTTCGCCGCGCCGTACGCGCTCCCGGGTGCCGTCCGGGAAGCGGATGTCCACGTCTCCGGCGGCGTCGACCGTCGCGCTCGCCCCGGTGTGCGGGGTGTGCGGGTCGCCGCTGAGCAGGACGAGGGTGACCAGGACCGGCCCGCTCCCGCCGGACCCGTGCAGTACGGGTGTCGCCGAGTGGTGCCCGTACGCGTTCGCGCCGACGGCCCGTACGACGGCACCGGGCGCGTCACCCCAGCCGTGCAGGCCCACGATCGCGCTGGTCAGGCCGTCCGCTCGGCGGGCCAGCGCCCAGCCCGGCCCGGACGCGCCCACCGGCGGCTCGGTGTCGTCGGCCACGGCCCACCCCCCTTCCCGTACGGGCGTGCCGGTCGGGGCGTCGACGCGGTGCACCCTGATCTCCCACGGTCCGTGCACCACGCTGACCGTCTCGATGCCGTCGCCGTACCGGGACGCGGCGCGTCGGCCCTCGGTGCCCAGGGGGTGGATGCGGCCTCGTGGGGAGGGCGTGCCGTCGGGTGCGAGCAGGGCGAGGTGGTTGTCGGGGCCGGGGGTCTCCGGTGCCGTGGCGCTGGAGTAGGCGAGCCGGGCGTAGTGCGGGCTGTCGTCGACCGTGGCGGGTGGCGGCGGTAACCGGTCGCTGCCGTGGTTGACGAGCCGTACGAGTCCGTCGGCGGCGGTGGAGTGCAGCAGCCAGCCGGGGCCGGGCAGGGCGAGCGTGGTGTCGGCCTCGTCGACGGGCGCGGGCTCCTCGGGCGCGGCCCACACGGGGTGGCTCTCGGGCAGGAGCAGCCCGAGGAAGGCCTTGCTCGCCCAGTAGGGGGAGGCGGGGCCCGAGTAGCGCTGGGTGACGGGGAGGAAGGGCCGGTACCAGCCCAGCGTGAGCAGGCCCCGTTCGTCGGGCACGCCCCGTTCCGCGAAGTGCTTCAGGGCGCCGGAGGCGAGCCGGCGGGTACGGCCGGGTGGCAGGGGTGTGGCGTCGGCGAGGGCACCCGCCCACAGCGGGGCGGTGGTCGCGAAGCGGTAGGTGAGCGAGCGGCCCTGGTGCACCGGTGCCCCGTCGGCGCCGAAGAAGTGCTGGTGGGCGCCGAGGAACTCGCGCAGCCGCCCGCGATGCCGGGCCACCAGCCCCGCGTCCGCGCGGGGGCCCGCGATCCGCTCCCACAGCACCGGATACAGGTGCAGGGCCCAGCCGTTGTAGTAGTCGAACTTCTGTCCGTCGCCGTCCGTGTACCAGCCGCCGCCCCGGTACCAGTCCTCCAGCCGGGCGAGCCCCGCGTCGATCTCGGCGCGGCTGTGCGGGGCGTCGACCGAGGCGAGGAACTCCTCGGTGATCACCTGGAAGAGCCGCCAGTTGGAGTCGTTGACGTCCGCCCCGACGAACCCGCCCAGCCAGTCGACCACCCGGCCGCGCACGCCGTCGTCGAGGTGGTCCCACAGCCACGGGCGGCTCTCGTGCAGGGCGATCGCGATCGAGGCGGCCTCCACCATGGGCTGCGCCCGGTCCGTGATCGCCGGCCACCGCTCGTCACCGCCCCGCGGATCGGTCCCGGCGGCGAGCCCGGCGGCGTACCGCTCGATCAGGGCGGGCCCCACCCGCCCCTGTGAGCCCGCGATCCGGAACGCGGCGAGCAGGAAGGAGCGCGCGAACCCCTCCAGACCGTCGGACAGGGGGCCGGAGTGACTGGCCCGCCCGGGCAGCCGGTACTGCGCGAGCCCCGGCGAGGCATACGGCACGAGCCCGTCGAGCAGCCGATCGGCGACCGCCTCCCAGTGGGCGCGGGTCCAGCCGGTGAGGGGGGAGAGAAGGAGATCGGCGGGCGGGAGCGTGGAGCTGTCAGCGGGTGACACGTGCGGCGCGGTCATACGGGAGTGAATCCTCCGTGAGTTGTAGACGGGGAGCAGGGCAGCGCGCCCCGAAGGGGCGCGGGGAACTGCGCGACCAGCCACGAATCACCCGCAGTCGCCCTACGGCCTTACCGGCGGAGCACTTGGCGGAGCACCTGGCGGAGCACTCGACGGAGCCTTTGGCGGAGCCACACTGCGGCGCACGACGATGTGCGTGCCCAGCACGTGGTGGCTCCCCGCCGCGTGCTCCGGATCCCGCAGAGCGATCCGCACGGCCGCCCGCCCCAACTCCTCCGCGGGCGTGCGCACCGTGGTGAGCGGCGGATCGAAGTCCTCGGCCAGGGGAATGTCGTTGTAGCCGACCACCGAGATGTCATCGGGAACCTTCAGCCCCGTCTCGGCGATCGCGCGGAGCGCCCCCGCCGCGACCATGTCGTCCCCCGCGAACACGGCCGTGAACTCCCGTGTCTCCTTGAGAAGTTCGGTCATCGCCCGCAGCCCGGCCGCGCGCCCGAGCCCGCAGTCCACGACCCGCGCGGCCGCCGGAGGCAACCCGTGCTCGGCCAGCGCCGCCCGGTACCCGGCGACGCGGGCGTCGAGCGCGGTGTTCCCGGGCAGCCCGCCGAGGAAGACGATCCGGCGGTGCCCGGCGGACAGCAGATGCCCGGTGATGGCACGGGCCCCGGCCTCGTTGTCGAACTCGACGACGAGCGCGGGAACCTCGGGCCCGGGGGCCGGCCGGCCGCACAGCACCAGCCGGGCGCCGGACGCGTCCAGGGCCTGCGCGTACTGAGCGACACGCTCGCGGTACGCGTCGTCCTCGACGACCCCGCCGACCAGGATCACCAGCCGCGCCCCCTCCTCCCGCATCAGCCGTACGAACTCCATCTCCCGCTGCGGGTCTCCCCCGGTCGCGCCGACCACGCAGAGCCAGCCCCGGTCGGCGGCCTCGGCCTCCACGCCCTCGGCGACCTGGGCGTAGAAGGGGCTGGTGACCTGGCGGACGACGACGGCGGCCATCTTGCGGCCGCCGCCGACCAGGGCGCGGGCGTGCGCGTTGGCGACGTAGTCGAGTTCGCGGGCGGCGCGCAGGACGCGGGCCCGGGTGGCGGCGGGCACCGGATGGTTGCCGCTGAGCGCGCGGGAGGTGGTGGCCGTCGACACCCCGGCCCGCTCGGCGACCTCACGGATCGTGACCCGCCCCTTGGACACCGGGTCCTTGGCGGCCGATTCCCTGAACACCCGTTTCCCGGCGGCCGATTCCCCGGACCCCGACGTCTCGGACACCGACATCTCGGGCACCGACGACCTGCGCACCAGCCCCTCGGGCATCGGCTCCGTGGATTCCGTCTCCTTGGGCGCCATGTCGTTCCCCATCCCCCGCGTCTCCTGTTCCGCTGCCGCCGCCGGCGGGCCGCTGCTCACGTATTGGCCGCGTAGTCCTTCGCGAACTCCTCGGCCATTCTGTCGCCGCCCCGCTCACGCCACTTCTTCACGGTCGCGTCCCATGCGGAGAGCGGGAGCCGTCCGGCGATGATGCCGGTGACCGTGTCGTCGACGAGGGCCTTCAGGGTGGCCCCCTGGGAGTTCTTCGTGGCGGACTGGAGTCCGAAGGAGGCGTTGCGGATGGCGTGCGGCACGACCTTCCGCTGCCAGCTGTGCAGGGCCCGTACCGCGTCCGGCATGCCCGGTACGAACAGCACCTGGGGGCCTTCGGCGAGGTACTTCAGCGGCAGGTTGGTGTTGTTCTCGACCTCGCCGAGCTTGGTGGCCTGCGGGGAGCCGTCCGCGGCGCGGGTGAAGTGGGTGCCCTCGACGCCGTAGTGGACGAGTTCCCACTCCTCGCTGCCGAAGGGGGCGGCGAGGTAGTCGAGGATGCGCAGCAGCAGCTCGATCCGTTCCTTCTTCGCCTTCTTCAGCACGGTGTAGCCGAAGGAACGGCGGGCGGCGATGATGCCCCCGGGCTCACCGCCGACGCTGTACGGGAGGGCCGCCGCCGGGGTCAGCTTGCCCTTGCTCTCCCGGTACTTGGGGAGATACGCGCCGAAGCCGTCCTGCATGGAGCCGACCGTGCCGTTGTAGTACAGGGTGGTCAGGTCGATCTGGGAGACGGACGTGGCGTCGGGGTGGTACGAGCCGTCCGCGCGCAGCCGGCTCTGGAAGGCGATCGCCGCCTTGTAGCGTTCGTCGGCCCAGGCCGGCTGGAAGGTGCCGTCCTCGGTGACGGCCCACTCCTGGGGTGCGTTGTGGGCGGCGCCGTGGAAGGCGTTGCCGAAGTTGGAGCCCGCGGCGGCGCCGAGGGCGTAGGTGCGGCCGCCGGTGGCCCGCTTGGCGACGGCGGCGAAGTCGTCGGCGGTCCAGCCCTCCTTCATACCCGCGTCGGTGAACATGCCCTGGTTGAGCCAGAGCGTGGAGCCGGGCAGCGGGCGCTCCAGCGGGATGCCGTAGAGGAGACCGCCGATGCGGCCCATGTCGCGCCAGGCGTGGGTGGGGATGTTCGCGAGGTTCGGGTAGTCGGCGATCGCGTCGCCGGAGAGGTACGGGGTGAGGTCCTCGGCCCGGCGCCGGACGAACTCGGCCTCGCGGGGCAGGACGAAGCCGGAGAAGACGTTGATGATGTCCGGCAGGGTGTCGGCGTCACCGGCCATCACCGTGGCCATCTTCTTCTGGTAGTCGGCCTGGGGGACGATCGTGTACTCGATCTTCACCCCGAGGGCCTTCTCGACCGCCGCCCAGAACCGGTTGGCGGAGGCGGGCTTCGGCGGCGTGCCGAACGACACGGACATGACCCTGACCGTGGAGCCGTCGCCCGGGGTGCGGGAGACCGACCTGGCCAGGTCGGCGGGGTAGGAGGTGTAGCCGGCCTGGACGCCGGCCTCGCTGGGCGCGAGGTCCGGCTTCGGGCCGCTTGCGGGGGTGTACTTCGGCCAGGGCGCGAGCTTCTTGCCCGCGTTGGAGACGTCGCTGTCACCGGAGCTCGTGGAGCAGGCGGTCAGCAGGGCGGGGGCCGCGGCTGCGGCGCCCCCGACGGCCATGGAGCGGAGCAACGTACGGCGGGACATGCTGGGCATGAGCGGATGACCTTTCCGTGCACGGCTCTTGATGGAGTGTCGGCTCTCGGGAACTGCTGCTCCCGGGTCAGCTCTTGATGGCGCCGGTGAGCACGCCCTTCGTGAAGTACTTCTGCAGGAACGGGTAGACGAGCAGGATCGGTACGGTGGCGATCACCAGCACCGCCATCTGCACGGTCTGCGGCGCGGTGACGGTGCCCTCGCCGGTCGTCGCGTCGGTGAGTCCGGAGCCGGCCACCACATAGGTGCGCAGGACCTGTTGGAGGGGCCAGTGGTCGCTCTCCAGGTACAGCGAGGCGTAGAACCAGGAGTTCCAGTACGCCACCGCGTAGAACAGTCCGACGACGGCGAGTGCGGCCTTGGACAGCGGCAGGACGACCGAGAACAGCACCCGCCAGTCCCCCGCCCCGTCGAGCCGCGCCGCCTCGTACAGCTCCTCGGGGATGCCCTGGAAGAAGCCGCGCAGAACGACGAGGTTGAAGACGTTCACGAGGACCGGCAGGACCAGCGAGGCGTAACTGTCCAGCAGGCCCAGCTCCTTGACCAGCAGGAAGCTCGGGATCATGCCGGGCGGGAAGAGGAAGGTGAACAGGATGAGCAGCAGCACCGGCCGGCCGCCGAAGACGCCGGGGCGGGACAGCGCGTACGCGAGGGTGACCGTGCAGGCGAGGCTGAGCAGGGTGCCGGCGAGCGTGACCGCGGCGCTGACGCCGAGGGCGTGGGTGACGATGCCGCCGTCGAGGATGTCGCGGTACGCGTCCAGGCTCGGCTCGGTCGGCCACAGTACCCAGCCGCCGTTGGCGACGACCTCGTCGGTGGAGGCGAGGGACGTCGACACGATCACCAGGAACGGCACGCACACCAGGAGGACGACGACGGCGAGGGCGACGGCCTTGGCGGCCTGGGTCAGCGGCCTCGGTTTCTCCATCCAGCCGGGCCGGACGGCGGTACGGGGGGTCCCGCGACGAGCGGTCCGGGTGGTGGTGCGGGCGCTCACTTGTAGACCCCCTGTTCGCCGAGACGGTGGGCGACCTTGTTGGCGGCGTAGACGAGCAGCGCGCCGATGACGCCCTTGAACAGGCCCGCGGCGGCGGCGAATCCGTAGTCGCCGCCGACGATGCCCTGGTAGTAGACGAAGGTGTCGATGATCTCGGCGGCCTCCGGGCCGACCGCGTCGCGCTGGAGCAGCATCTGCTCGAAGCCGACGGAGAGGATGTCGCCGAGCCGCATGATGAGCAGCAGCACGATCACCGGGCGGATGGCGGGCAGGGTGACGTGCCAGAAGCGCCGCCAGGGGCCCGCCCCGTCGATCGCGGCGGCCTCGTACTGCTGCTCGTCGACCTGGGCGAGGGCGGCGAGGAAGATGATCGTGCCCCAGCCGGCGTCCTTCCAGATGACCTGGGCGACGGTGAGCGACCGGAACGCGTCGGGGTTGCCGATGATGTCGACGGTGCTCAACCCCATGCCGTCCAGCGAGGAGTTGAGCAGTCCGGTGTCGCCGAGCAGCTGCTGGAAGAGGGCGACGACGATCACCCAGGAGATGAAGTGCGGCAGATACGCCACCGACTGCACGAAGCGGCGGACGCTGCTGCGGGTGAGGCTGTGCAGCAGCAGGGCGAGGGCGAGCGGCACGGGGAAGTAGAAGGCGAGCTGGAGGACGGCGATCCAGAGGGTGTTGAGGACGGCCGCCCAGAACGCCCCGTCCTCGAACATCCGTTGGAAGTTGCCCGTGCCGACCCAGGGGCTGCCCCAGATGCCGTCGAACGGCACGTACTCCTTGAACGCGATGAGGTTGCCGGCCAGGGCGCCGTAGTGGAACAGCAGGAAGTAGGCCAGGCCGGGGAGCATGAGCAGGACGAGTGAGCGGGAGCCCCGGATCCGGCCCTTGCTCTGAAAACCTTTTCGTCGCGGTGGCGCATCGCCCGTCCGACCGCGCGCCGACCCAACCTCCTCTGCACCTGCGCGTTCCCGTAGTACAGCGGCCACGGGTCCCCCTCACATCTCGTAGTCGGAGTGAGGGGAAGTTAAAACGTTTTCAGCAGTCGGTCAACACTCCTGACACACAAAGGCAGCTGATGGCGTGACCGATACCGGTCGCCCCGTTCCTGCGGCTTCACATCACCCCACGCATCCGTGCAGGACTTCTCCTCATCGTTCGCAGTCCGAAACTCGCCCGTCCATTTGACATGTTCATTGACACGCCTTTGGGGGGTGTTGGTACACAGATGGGCCCGGCGAATCCTGTGCGACCCCTGTGCCCACGGGGAACAAGGAGCCCTTCATGGCAGCCTTAGACCACACCCGCGTCCGTATCCGCCTCCGCCGCGTCCGTCTCCGCCGTTTCCGTCTCCGTGCCGCCATGGTCGGCGCCGTGGCGACGGCCCTCATCATCGGCACCGCGCCCGCCACCCCCGCCGGAACCGGCGAGGCAAGACCCGCGGCCGCGGTGGAACCCGACACCAGCGATCCCCGCGAGGGCTGGAGACCCGCCAGCGAACTCGCCGAGGACAAGGACGACCCCGGCTTCCTGGACCGTCTCTTCGGCGACGACGAGGACGACAAGAAGATCGACCGGGGCGACGACCACAAGCCGCCCCGCATCGAGCTCGACCGTGCCCGGGGCAGCTCATCGCTCACCCACCGGGGAGTCTCGGGCGCCGCCGCCGACGTCCGTATCGCGGCCCCCCGCACCACGCACGCCGGCGGCGCCGACCTGGCCTGGAGCGCGTACCGGGGCAAGGACCTGCGGGAGTACGAGGTCCACCGCTCCACGAAGAAGGACTTCACCCCCACCGACGAGACCCTTCTCTCCCCTGTCGACCGCGGCACCCGGACCTTCGCCGACCGCACCGCGCCCCCGGCACTCGACGGCGAGGGCAAGGGTGAGGGCCGCACCTACCACTACCGGATCGTCGTCCGCACCCAGCAGGGCAAGCTGCTGGCAGGCCCGGCGCGCACGGTCGAACTGCCCGCCGTCGGCACGGTGGTGAAGGGCGAGAAGCCGCTCGCCGCCGCCGAGGGCGAGACCTACTTCCTGCCGTACACGCCGGCGCGGATGATCCCCGGCGAGAAGGCCACCGTCGAGGCGACCCTCACCAACACCACCGGCACGGTGTGGAAGAAGGGCGAGCGCGTCCTGTCGTACCGCTGGACGCTGGACGGCAAGGACGTCACCAACCTCCTCAACAAGGACGCGACCCCGCTGCCGAAGGACGTGGCGCCCGGCGAAACGGTCACCTTCGACGCCGAGTTGAAGGCCCCGGTCCTGGTCGATCCGCTCGACAAGCGGCTGACCTTCGGCCTGGAGTGGGACCTGCGGGAGAAGGCCACCGGCGACTGGCTGTCCGAGACGGACGGGGTGCCGCCGTCGAAGCACGAGGTGACGGCCGAGTACCCGACCTCCGACCAGCTCGGCCTGGAGGACTTCCACGCGTACGCCGGGAAGAACACGGGCGCGGGTTCGGCGCTGATGAGCAACCTTCACGCCGGCAACGCTGTGTGGTCGTACAGCTCCTTCTCGAACCCGTCGCTCGGCTTCTCGACCTTCCTGCGGCTGGCCTACAACTCGCAGGACGCGTCCAGCACTCCGGCCGGATACGGCTGGTCGCTGCAGGCCTCCTCGCCGGTGCGACTCGGCACGCCGCTGGACTTCCACCCGTCCGCGCTGCTGCCCAAGCAGATCACGCTGACCGACGGCGACGGCACCAGCCATGTCTTCAGTAAGAACAAGAAGGGCGAGTGGGACTCACCCGCCGGAGTCCACTTCCGCGTCAAGCAGCTGGAGAAGGACTGTCTGCTCAAGCCCCACCAGCGGGAGGCCTGGGAGTTCCTGCGCCCGGACCGCACCCGGTTCCTCTTCGACTGCCAGGGCTATCCGAGCGCCCAGGTGGACAAGAACGGCAACCGGATGGAGTTCACGTACGAGGAGCGGCTGCTCGGGCACCCGTCCAAGCTGCTGAAGTACGTCACCGACGCCGAGGGGCGGCGCACGCTCACCGTCGACTACTGGGAGAAGGGCGAGGCGTACTCGTACGTCGACAAGGACGGCGAGGTCCGTGAGGGCAAGCATCTCCTCAACCCGTTCATCATCGACAAGGTCCGCTCCGTCACCGACGTCTCGGGGCGGCGGATCGACTTCACGTTCACCGAGAAGGGGTTCCTGGCCCGGCTGACGGACGGTGCCAACGCCGCCGAGAAGCTCCGCAAGGTCTTCAGGTTCGACTACGGCAAGGAGTTCGACCACCCCGGCCTGAAGCTGGTCAAGGTCACCGACCCGCGCGGGCACGCCACCGAGGTGGACTACGTCGGCCCGCACGACGACAAGGATCAGCTGCACTACCTCGGGTACACCAAGGGGATCACCGACCGGCTCGGCGGCCTGACCAAGTACCGCTACGCGGACCCCGACGGCCACGACGGCAAGGGGACCCGGACGGTCGTCACCGACGCCGAGGGCAACCCCTCCACGCAGCTGATGGACGGCTACGGCCGCCCGGCGAAGCTCACCGACGCCAAGAAGCGGACCACGAAGCTGGGTTGGGACGCGGACAACAACGTCACGCGTCTGGAGGAGAACAACGGCGCCGCCCGCACCTGGAAGTACGACCCCAGGACCGGCTACCCGCTGGAGAGCCGGGACGCGGAGTCGGTGAAGAACGACCGGCCCGCCGCGACCCTCACCTACGCGACCGGCGAGAACGGCTACATCGCCGACCTGGTGCGCCGTGTCTCCCCGGAGGGCCGCACCTGGCAGTTCGGCTACGACGCGCGCGGCAACATGACCTCGGTCACCGACCCGAAGGGCGTGCAGAGCGAGCCCGAGGGTGACTACACCTCCACCAACGCCTACGACGCGCGGGGCAGGATCACCTCCGCCACCGACGCAGGCGAGCACACCACGAAGTTCGCGGACTACGACCCGTCCGGCTACCCCCGGGTGATCGAGGACGCCCTCGGCAACCGCACGGTGACGACGTACGACGTACGCGGCAACGTCACCGAGGTCCAGGAGGCCGACGGGGCGACGACCACGCAGACGTACGACGTGTTCGCGCGTCCGCTGGAGAACCGCAGGCCGAAGGACCAGCAGGCCGGCGAGTTCATCGTCACGCCCGCGCCGGAGTACGACAGGAACGACAACACGCTCGTCTTCACCGCCCCCAACGGGGTGGCGAGCAGCAGCGGGTTCGACGCGGCGGACCAGCTGCTGAAGTCCACGCAGCCGGGCGACGAGGAGGGCTCGCCCGCACGTGTCTCGACCTTCACCTACGACAAGGTCGGCAACCAGCTCACCTCGACGGAGCCGAAGGGCAACCTGACCGAGGAGCCCGGCGACTTCACCTCGACCACGAAGTACGACGAGGTGTACCAGCCGATCGAGGCGGTCAACGCGGCCGGCAAGCGCGCTTCGGCCGTCTACAACGACGTCGGTGACCTGGTGAAGGTCGTCGACGCCCGCAAGAACGAGACCGAGGACCCCGACGACTACACCAGCGGGTTCCGCTACGACCTCGACCACCGCCTGCTGGTGACCACCGACGCGGCCGGCGCATCGACGACCAGCACCTACGACTGGGACGGGCTGACCGTCGCCACCACGGACGCCGACGGCAACCGCACCGATCTGGTCCTGGATGCCCGCGCCGCACTGGTCGAGGCACACGTCCCGCACGACGACGGGCCTGTCCGCAAGACCCGCTTCGAGTACGACGAGGTCGGCAACCAGACCCGGGTCATCACCCCGCGCGGCATGGAGACCGGCGGCAACGACAAGGACTTCGCCTCCGAGACCGTCTACGACGAACTGAACCGCGTCAAGGAGACCCTGACCCCGTACGACCCGGACGACGACCGCTACAACACACCGGACCGGACGACGTACGAGTACGACGCGCTGAGCCGGGTGAAGAAGGTCAGTGCCCCACCGTCCGAGGGCCAGAGCGTCCGCAGCGAGACGGACTACACCTACTTCGACACCGGCTGGATCAAGACCTCCGTCGACGCCTTCGACATCAAGAACACCTACAAGTACAACGATCTCGGTCAGCAGATCCAGAACACCCTGAGCAGCGCGGGCGGTTCGGTCAGCCGCACCCTCGACTCCGCCTTCTACCCGAGCGGCGCCCTGAAGTCCCGCTCCGACGACGGGGTGCCGATCGGCCTCCAGGTCGCGCTGGTCGACAACAGCGACGTCAACAACACGGCGACGCAGGGCACCTGGGCGGAGGTCGACCCCGAAGGCTCGTACGGCTACAACGCGCAGACTCACGCGCCCGGTTCGGGTGAGGACCGCTTCGTCTGGCAGCTGACGATCCCGCAGTCCGGGGACTACACGGTCTACGTCCAGTACCCGGAGGTCGACGGGGCGGCGAAGGACGCCGCCTACGAGATCAAGCACAAGGACGGCACGGAGACCAAGACTCTCGACCAGTCCGAACTCCCCGGCGAATGGCGGTCGTTGGGCAAATACGCCTTCAGCGAGGACACCGGCCAGGCCGTCACCCTCACCGACAAGGCGACCGGCACGGTGGTCGCGGACGCGGTCCGGCTGGTCCGGGACAACACCGGCGACACCGACAACGAGAAGAAGGACTTCTCCTACCGGTACGACGCCAACGGCAACCAGACCGAGATCACCGACACCAGCCCCGGTGTGGAGACCGACCGCTACACCCTCGACTACGACGAACTCAACCAGCTCACCAAGGTCGTCGAGCACGACGGTGACACCGTCCGCAACACGACCGCGCTGACCTACGACTCCAACGGCAACACACTCACCACCACCCACGACCTGACCTGGAGCAAGCTGGAGTACGACGCCCTGGACCGGGTCGAGCGGATCACCAACGCGGCGTCGCCGACGGCGGACGACCGTCAGGTCACCTCGGTCGAGTACACGGCCCGGGGCGAGCTGGCGAAGCAGACGAAGCCCAACGGCAACGTCCTGTCGATCGACTACTACCTCGACGGGGCGACGAAGAAGACCACGGAGAAGAAGTCCGACGGGTCGGTGGTCGCCGAACACGCCCTGAAGTACAACGCCAACGGACACAAGGCCCAGGACGTCCTGAAGCTGATGGACGCCGACGACCACGGCGAGACGATCGACAACACGTACGCGTACACCTACGACCCGCAGGACCGCATAGCCAAGGTCGTGAAGTCCGGCGACGACGAGAAGACGGAGGAGTACCGGCACGACTCCGCGGGCAACGTGGTCTGGCAGACGGTGGACGACACGACCACCACCCACCGCTACGACCGCAACCGCCTCCTGACATCGACGGCGGACGGCGCCTCGTCCACGTACAACTACGACCCGCTGGGCCGCCTCGACACGGTCTCCTTCGGCGGCGAGACGATCCAGAAGTACCGCTACGACGGCTTCGACCGCCCGGAGTCGATCACGGCGGGCAGCGGGGAGTCGGCGAAGACGACCCGCATGACGTACGACGCGTTCGACCGCACGGTGAAGGAGACGGTCGGCGGGGACGACGCGAAGACGACACTCTTCACGTATCTGGGCATCACCTCGAACTCCCTGAAGGAGGAGGTGACGGACGAGGGCGTCACCTCCTTCCAGTACGCCTCCTGGGGCCAGAAGCTCACCCAGATCAAGGACGAGGAAGACGATGAGGGCGCGTCCCCGGAGACCACGCAGTACCTCTACCACCCGCACGGTGACGTCGAGGCGCTGACCGACAAGGACGGCGACACCAAGACGACGTACGGGTACACCGCGTACGGCAAGAACGACACGGCCCAGTTCACGGGCGCGGACAAGCCGGGAGCGGGCGGCGGGGAGCCCTCGGAGCCGTACAACTCGTACCGCTTCAACTCGAAGCGCTACGACACGACGTCCGGCACGTACGACATGGGCTTCCGCAGCTACGACCCGGGCCTGAACCGCTTCCTCACCCGTGACATGTACGGCGGCGCGCTGGCGGACATGGGCCTGACGATGGACCCGTACACCGGCAACCGCTACGCGTTCGCCGGCGGCAACCCGATCTCGTTCATCGAGATCGACGGTCACCTGTTCGGCCTGTCGTGGTCGGACATCGGGCACGCGGCGCTGGACGTGGTCGGCCTGATCCCGGTCGTCGGCGAGGTCGCGGACCTGGCCAACTGCGGCTGGTACGCGGCCGAGGGCGAGTACGTGGACGCCGCCCTGTCCTGTGCCTCGGCGATCCCGTTCGCGGGGTACGGGGCGACTGCGGCGAAGGTGGCGAAGTACGGGGACGAGGCGCTGGAGGCCTTGGACACGGCGAGCGACGTGGGCCGCAACGTCCCGTCGGGTGCGGCGACACCGTCCACCGGGGGCGCCAATCCACCGTCGGCAGGCGCGGCCGACGCACCGCCCACGAGCGCGGCCAACCCACCGGCGGCCAACCCGGCCCCCGCTCCGGCTCCGGCCCCGCCGAAGGTCCCTGATGCGCCGCCGGCCACCGGTGCCTGCAAGGTCGGCAACAGCTTCGTGCCGGGCACCGAGGTCCTGATGGCCGACGGCTCCACGAAGCCGATCGAAGACGTCGAGATCGGCGACAAGGTCGCGGCGTCGGACGTGGAGACGGACGACGCACAGTCCCGGACAGTCACGCGCACGATCGAGGGGGAGGGCACCAAGCACCTGGTCACGCTGACGGTCGACACGGACGGCCGAGCGGGCGACAAGACCTCCACGATCACGGCCACGGACGGCCACCCGTTCTGGCTGCCCGACGTCGGCCAGTGGGTCGAGGCCGGAGAACTGGAACCCGGCCAGTGGCTCAGCACGGGCAGCGGCAGCTGGATCCGGATCACGGCGGTCGCGACGCGCACCACCGCGGCGACCGTCCACAACCTCGGCGTCGCGGGCGTGCACACCTACCACGTGCTCGCCGGGGCCACCCCGGTCCTGGTCCACAACTGCGGCTTGGAGGATGTCGCCGGCAGCCTGGGGTCTCGCGGCCCCGGTGACCCCACCAGAGGACAGGTCGTCAACATCGGCGACAGTGGTGTGTCCCGGGTGGGACAGCCCGTCCAGAGCGGCAGGAGCGGTGTCACCGATGACATCAACGATTTCCTGATGGACTCCCCCGACATCACGAACCCGATGTCCGGTCCCCATGCGTCGGCCACACACGTGGAGACAACCGTCGCGTGGTTCATGCGGCAGCGTGGGGTGACGTCGGCAGACCTGGTGATCAACCATGCCGGCGGCCCATGCACGGGTCCGTTCTCCTGCACCAACGCAGTCGCCGCCATCCTCCCCCAGGGCTCGACACTCAATGTGTGGTTCCCGAACGCGGCAGGCGGAATGTCGAACGTACCGTTGAGGGGCCGGGCCCGATGAGGGCCGAGTCAGCGCCACCGGGGAGTCGAGCCACCGTGATTCTGAACGTTTCGTACGGCCGTGCCTGGCACCACGCCGAGACCTGGGAGGAGAAGGCCCGCCTCATCACTGAGGTGCTGGAGAACCTGGAATCGGAGGGCCGGACGGGTCAGTGGTACAACCCGGGCCAGGACGCATGGTTCAGTCTGTCCGAGGAACGGCACGACGACAGTCGTCCGGTGGGAGACAACTACCTGCGCGTCGCCGTCAACAGGTCGACCGGGTACGGAGGCCTGGTCTGGGGAGTCACCGAGGACAGTCCCAGGAAGGGCGGCATCCACGAGTCCGTCTGGGTGTCCGACAATCCCCAGCCGCCGGACTTCGACCCTCGGGTCGTGTCGGATCCCGGTTACCCACTGTTCCATGATCCGTGCAGCACTCTGCCCGTCCCGCAAGTGCGGGCGGCGGTCGAGGAGTTCTGCCGCACGGACACGGGAGACAGACCGCGATGCGTCCGCTGGGTCCAAGGCCACCTGAACGGCGAACGTCTCGACAAGGCCCCGCTGGTGGACCTCGTCGAGAATGCCGACCCGTTCGCCTGACCTAGCCCACGACCCGCCCGTTCAGCACCACCCGCAGCGGGACCCCCAGCACGCGTACATCGGTGCGGGGGTCCCGTTCGTACACCACCAGGTCGGCGGGGGCGCCCTCGGTCAGGCCGGGGCGGCCCAGCCACTCGCGGGCGCCCCAGGTGGTCGCCGCGAGGACCTCGACGGGTGGGATTCCGGCGGTGACCAGTTCCGCGACCTCGGCGGCGACCAGGCCGTGCGGGAGGGAGCTGCCGGCGTCGGTGCCGACGTAGACGGGGATTCCGGCGTCGTAGGCGTTGCGGACGGTGTCGTAGCGGCGTTCGTGGAGGCGGCGCATGTGCGCGGACCAGCGCGGGAACTTGGCATCGCCGCCGGCCGCCATGGACGGGAACGTGGCGATGTTGACGAGTGTGGGGACGATGGCGACCCCGCGCGCGGCGAAGAGCGGGATCAGGTCATCGGTCAGCCCCGTCGCGTGCTCGACGCAGTCGATGCCCGCCTCGACGAGGTCGCGCAGGGAGTCCTCCGCGAAGCAGTGGGCGGTCACCCGGGCGCCCAGCACATGGGCCTCCGCAATGGCCGCCTCGACGGCCTCCCGGGGCCAGCACGCGGTCAGGTCTCCGACACCGCGGTCGATCCAGTCCCCCACCAGCTTCACCCAGCCGTCGCCGCGCCGGGCCTCCTGGGCGACGTACGCGACGAGTTCCTCCGGCTCGATCTCATGGGCGAAGTCGCGGATGTAGCGGCGGGTGCGGGCGATGTGGCGGCCGGCGCGGATGATGTTCGGGAGGTCGTCGCGGTCGTCGATCCAGCGGGTGTCGGAGGGGGAGCCCGCGTCACGGATCAGCAGCGTGCCCGCGTCGCGGTCGGTCAGCGCCTGTTTCTCCGCCACGTCGACGTCGACCGGGCCGTGCGTGCCCAGGCCGACGTGACAGTGCGCGTCGACCAGGCCGGGCAGCGCCCAGCCCTCGACCGTGCGGATGTCGCGGGCGGCGGCGGGACGGTCGTAGGAGATACGGCCGTCCACCACCCACAGTTCGTCGCGGACGTCCTCGGGTCCGGCCAGGACCCGGCCCTTCACATGCAGCACCGGCTCATCGCTCATGGACCGCACCCTAGTGCCGCGGAAGGCAACGTCTGCGACGGGGCGGACGTCGCCTGCCGCGGCACTAGCCGTCCGGCTGCTCGGCCTTGCCCACCTGGTCCGGCGTCTCCTCCTCCACGTCCGCCATCGCCGGGTCCAGGAGGCGGGACAGGAAGTGACGGGTGCGCTCGTGCCGGGGGCTGCCGATGACCTGGGCCGGGGCGCCGTCCTCGACGACGACGCCGTCGTCCATGAAGACGACACGGTCGGCGACCTCGCGGGCGAAGGTCATCTCGTGGGTCACCACCATCATGGTCATGCCCTCGTTCGCCAGCATGCGCATGACCGCCAGGACGTCGCCGACCAGTTCCGGGTCCAGCGCCGACGTCGGCTCGTCGAAGAGCATGACCTCGGGGCCCATCGACAGCGAGCGGGCGATGGCCACACGTTGCTGCTGGCCGCCGGAGAGGGAGGCGGGGTAGGCGTCCGCCTTCTCCGACAGGCCCACGCGTTCCAGGTTCTCGGCGGCCACCCGCGCCGCCCGCGCCTTGTCCCGCTTCAGGACCCGGCGCTGCGGCAGCGTGAGGTTCTCGGTCACCGTGAGGTGGGGGAAGAGGTTGAACTGCTGGAAGACCATGCCGATCCGGCGGCGTACGGCGTCGATGTCGACGTCCGGGTCGGTCAGCTCGGTGCCGCCGACGAAGACCTGGCCCTTCGTCGGCTCCTCCAGGAGGTTCACACAGCGCAGGAGCGTCGACTTGCCGGAGCCCGACGGGCCGATGACGCAGACCACCTCGCCCCGCCGGATCTCCAGGTCGATGCCCTTCAGCACCTCGTTGGCGCCGAACGACTTGTGCAGGCCGCGTACTTCGATCTCCGGGCGCCCGCCGAGGGACTTCTCGCCCAGGGTCTTCTCGGTCATTTCACGGCCTCCTGGGCCTTCGCCTCCATACGGCGTACGACGAAGCCGAGCGGGATGGTCACCAGCAGGTAGCACAGGCCGGCGACCAGGATCGGCGTGGAGTTGGCTGTCGTGCTGGCCAGGTCGCGGCCGTACTTGGACAGTTCGCGCTCCTCCAGCGTGACGCCGAGGAACAGGACGAGCGAGGAGTCCTTGAACAGGAGGACCAGTTCGTTGGTGAGCGGCGGGAGGATGATCCGGAACGCCTGCGGAATGATGATCGAGATCATCGCGCGCGCGGGTGAGAAGCCCAGCGAACGTGCTGCCTCCATCTGTCCCTTGGGGACCGCCTGGATGCCGGCCCGGATCGTCTCCGCCATGTACGCGGCGGCCACCAGGCCGAGCGCGAGGGCCACCTTGCCGTACGTGCCGCCGGGGATCTCCGTGCCGGGGAAGGCCAGTGGCACGGCGACGCCGATGAAGATGAAGATCAGCAGGGCGGGCAGGCCCCGGAAGATCTCGATGTACACACCGGCGAACCAGCGGTACGGGCCCACCGACGACAGCCGCATCAGCGCGATGACCATGCCGAGGACGAGTCCGAACACGAAGCCGGACAGCGTGTACAGCACGGTGTTCTTCAGCGCCAGCGTGATGACGTCCGGGAACATCTCCTCGGCGATGTCCCACTGGGCGAACTGGTTCTTCAGCCGGGCCCAGTCGGCCGACACCGCGAAGGCGACGACGGCCGCGACGAACAGCGCGTACTGCGCACCCTGGGAGAGGGCGCGCCTGCGGCTCCGGCTCAGGCCCTTCCGCCTCGGCTGGAGCGGTGTGTCCGGGTCGGTCACGCTCATGAGGCGGACGGGGAGGCGGAGGCGGCGTCCTCGTCGTACGGGCCGATCCACTGCTCGTACAGCTTCTTGTACGTGCCGTCGGACTTCGCGTCCGCCAGCGCCTTGTTGATGGCGGCGAGCAGCTTGGTGTTGCCCTTCTTCACCGTGATGCCGTACTCCTCACCGGTGTTGACCTGCTCGGCCACCGCGTAGGTGTCGGCGAGCTCGGCGTCCTTCAGCCAGCCCTGGACGACCGGGTAGTCGATGACGACGGCGTCGACCTGGCCGGCGCGCAGACCGTTGAGGACGGCGTCGGAGGACTCGAAGGAGACCGGGTCTAGGCCCTGGCTCTTCGCGTAGTCCTCGCCGGTGGTCTGCGCCTGGGTGCCGACCTTCTTGCCCTTGAGGTCCGCGAAGGAGCGGATGTCGGTCTTCTTGGCGGCGAGGACGGCCTGGGTCGCCTCGAAGTACGGGTCGGAGAAGTCGACGTTCTTCTTGCGCTCGTCGGTGATCGTCATGCCGGCCGCGGCGAGGTCGCACTCGCCGGAGTTCAGGAAGGCGCCCGTCTTGAAGTTCTCGAACGGGGTGTCGAGGATCTCCTGCTTCACGCCCAGGTCCTCGGCGACGAGGTCGATCAGCGACACGTCGAAGCCCTGCACCTTGCCGTCGATCTCCGACTGGAACGGCGGGTACGGGAGGTGGGTGCAGGTCGTGAGCTGACCGCCCTTCACCAGTTCGACCCCGCCGGCCGCGGTCTTGGTGCCGCCGCCGCCTCCGTCGCCGTCCGAGGAACAGCCGGCCACGAGCAGTACCCCGGCCGTCGCGGTGGTGGCGGCCAGGATGCGGGTCCGGCGTCCGAGGACCGAGTTCACGGGGAGACCTCCAGTGGGGAACTGATGAAACGATGACACACAGACATCCGATTATAAGGAGATGTTTGACTCTCTCAAACCATTCCGATGGTTGCTGAGCCGTTCGGCCTCAGAAGTCATCGGCAGAGGAGTGAGGGGGTCGGTTCGGTCGGTGGGCGCAGGGTGCTCGGGGACGCCGATGACGCTCGACTCACGTCGATCCGCCTCGGCCTACCCTCGACACCATCTACCCCGTGAGCGAAGAGAGCACCCCGTGACGCACCCGTTTCTGGATCTGGCCCCGTTGAGCGCGGCGCGCTTCGCGTCGATCGAGGACCGGGTGGCCCGGCTGCTCTCCACCGAGCAGGACGTCGTGATCACTCAGGGCGAGGCGCTGCTGCCGCTGGAGGGCGCGATCCGCGGGGCCGCCGGGCCCGGCACGACCGCGCTGAACGTGATCACCGGGCCGTACGGGCAGACCTTCGGGAACTGGCTGCGGGACTGCGGGGCGACGGTCGTCGACCTGGCGGTGCCCTTCCACACGGCGGTGACGGCCGCGCGGATCCGGGAGGCCTTCGCCGAGCACCCGGCGATCGACTTCGTGTCGCTGGTCCACGCGGAGGCGGCGACCGGCAACACCAACCCCGTGGCGGAGATCGGCGAGGTCGTCCGCGCGCACGGCGCCCTCCTCTACCTGGACGCGGTCGCCTCCGTCGGCGCCGAACCGGTACTGCCCGACGCCTGGGGTGTCGACCTCTGCGTCATCGGGGCGCAGAAGGCCATGGGCGGGCCGGCCGGGGTGTCGGCGATCTCCGTGAGCGAGCGGGCGTGGGCGCGGATGGCGGCCAACCCGCGGGCCCCGCGCCGCTCGTACCTCTCCCTCCTGGACTGGAAGGAGCGCTGGATCGACGGTGGCCGCCGCACCCTCCTCCACGCTCCCGCCCAGCTGGAGATGCTCGCCCTGGAGGCCTGTCTGGAGCGCATCGAGGCGGAGGGGCCGGCCGCGGTGATGTCCCGGCACGCGTCCGCCGCCGCGGCGACCCGGGCGGGGGCGCTCGCGCTGGGCGGCGGCCTGGAGCCGTACGTCCACGAGGCGGCCGACGCCGCGCCGGTCGCCACGACCCTGCGGGTGCCCGCCGGGGTCGACGCGTCGGAGCTGGTCGCCAAGGCGCTCGCCGCGGACCCCGCCCTGCCGCTGGCCGCGGGCGGCGGCGCCCTCGCCTCGGAGATGGTCCGCGTGAACCACTACGGCCCCGACGCGACCCCGGGGGCCGTGCACGCCTGCCTCGCGGGGCTGGGGGCGGCGCTGACGGAGTTCGGCGCGGGGGTCGACCTGGAGGGGGCCCGTCGTGCGGCGGCGGCCTGGACGTAGCCGTACCGCTCGGCCGAGGGAATTGCGGGCCGTTTTCCCGGGAGGAATTCAGTGGAATTCCCAGAAGAGAATCCCGTATTCTTCTGCCCGCTATCCCCTCACCTAAACGCAAAGGTTTCGCGAACACTGACGGGGCTGATTCGAGCAGATCTCGTGAGGGTTACGCGCGTGTGACCGACTCCACAACGCACCCCTTTTGTGCGGTAATTTACGGGCAAACACCATCACATCGACCACGTATCCCTGGGTCACTCACGCCCGCGTGATAACACATGGGCGACCGATACGTAACCCCGCGCGGCGATGCAATTCGAAATTCCCATCGGTAAATTCAAGCCCCATGACTGCCGCACAAGCAGAACCACTGACGGAAACCGCGAAAGGGATTCGCATCGACCGCCCGGACGTGTCGGACGGCGCTGCGCTGTGGCGCATCGCCGGGGACTCCGGAGCGCTGGACCTGAACTCCTCGTACAGCTATCTGCTGTGGTGCCGGGACTTCGCGGACACCTCGGCGGTGGCGCGGGACGAGACCGGGGAGCCGGTCGGGTTCGTGACCGGGTACGTGCGGCCGGAGCGGCCGGACACCCTGCTCGTGTGGCAGGTGGCCGTCGACGAGGCGCACCGGGGGCTCGGGCTCGCGGCCGCGCTGCTGGACGGGCTCACCTCGCGGGTCGCGCGACGGCACCCCCTGACCACCGTCGAGACCACCATCACACCGGGCAACACCGCCTCCGAGCGCCTGTTCGCCGCGTACGCCGAGCGTCATGGCGCGACCGTCGAGCGCACGGTCCTGTTCGAGGCGGATGACTTCCCGGACGGCCCGCACCAGCCCGAGGTGCTCCACCGCATCGGCCCGCTCTCCCCCTGAGCCCCACCAGCACTCCCCCTCCCCTCTTCCCTCCCCCCACGCATCGAGGAGCGATTCGACGTGACCATCACCCAGCCCGACCTGAGCGTCTTCGAGACCCTGGAGTCCGAGGTGCGCAGCTACTGCCGCGGCTGGCCCACCGTCTTCGACCGCGCGCAGGGCAGCCGGATGTTCGACGAGGACGGCCACGCGTACCTGGACTTCTTCGCCGGCGCCGGGTCACTCAACTACGGCCACAACAACCCCGTACTCAAACGCGCGCTGATCGACTATCTGGAACGGGACGGCGTCACGCACGGGCTCGACATGTCGACGACCGCCAAGCGTGCCTTCCTGGAGTCGTTCCAGAACCTGGTGCTGCGGCCGCGCGATCTGCCGTACAAGGTCATGTTCCCGGGGCCGACGGGTACCAACGCGGTGGAGTCGGCGCTGAAGCTGGCCCGGAAGGTGAAGGGGCGCGAGGCCATCGTGTCCTTCACCAACGCCTTCCACGGCATGTCACTCGGGTCGCTCGCCGTCACCGGCAACGCCTTCAAGCGGGCCGGCGCGGGGATTCCGCTCGTCCACGGGACGCCGATGCCGTTCGACAACTACTTCGACGGGCAGGTCCCGGACTTCCTGTGGTTCGAGCGGCTGCTCGAGGACCAGGGTTCCGGACTGAACAAGCCCGCCGCCGTGATCGTCGAGAGCGTCCAGGGCGAGGGCGGCATCAACGTCGCCCGCCCGGAGTGGCTGCGCGCGCTCGCCGGACTGTGCGAGCGGCAGGACATGCTGCTGATCGTCGACGACATCCAGATGGGCTGCGGTCGTACGGGCGCCTTCTTCTCGTTCGAGGAGGCGGGCATCACGCCCGACATCGTCACCGTCTCCAAGTCCATCAGCGGCTACGGGCTGCCGATGTCGCTCTGCCTGTTCAAGCCCGAGCTGGACATCTGGGAGCCGGGCGAGCACAACGGCACGTTCCGCGGCAACAACCCGGCCTTCGTCACGGCCACCGCCGCCCTGGAGACGTACTGGGCGGACGGCTCCGCGATGGAGAAGCAGACCCGGGAGCGCGGTGAGCAGGTCGAGCAGGCGCTCATCTCGATCACCGAGGAGAACCTCGCGGACGTGAAGGAGTACCGGGGGCGCGGGCTGGTGTGGGGCATCGAGTTCCACGAGAAGGCGCGCGCGGGACGCATCGCGCAGCGGGCCTTCGAACTCGGGCTGCTGATCGAGACGTCCGGCCCGGAGAGCGAGGTCGTCAAACTGCTGCCCGCCCTCACCATCACCCCCGACGAGCTGGACGAGGGCCTGCGCGTCCTCGCCCGCGCCGTGCGGGAGACCGTCTGAGGCCCCGACGGATCATCCGAAACACCTATCGAGGAGGCATCGCAACACCGTGATCGTCCGTTCGTTCAAGGACATCGAAGGAACCGACCGGCACGTGAAGTCGGCGTCCGGCACCTGGGAGAGCAAGCGGATCGTCCTCGCCAGGGAGCGGGTCGGCTTCTCCCTCCACGAGACGGTCCTGTACGCGGGTACGGAGACGTCGATGTGGTACGCGAACCACGTCGAGGCCGTCGTGTGCGTCGAGGGCGAGGCCGAGCTCACCGACCAGGAGACCGGGCGGAGTTACACGATCACGCCCGGAACCATGTACCTCCTCGACGGCCACGAGCGGCACACGCTGCGGGTCAAGGAGGACTTCCGCTGCCTCTGCGTCTTCAACCCGCCCGTCACCGGACGGGAGGACCACGACGAGAACGGCGTCTATCCGCTGATCACCGAGCCCGAGGAGGTGTGACATCACCATGACCACGACCACCACGATGAACACTGCCACCACCGTTCCCGACCTCTACCCCAGCCGCGGGGCCACCGAAGTCTCGGTCCCGCGTCAGGACCCGGTCGTCTGGGGCTCCCCCGCCACGCCCGGCCCGGTCTCCCTCGCCGAACTCCAGGCCTACGAGCGCGACGGCTTCCTCCCCGTCGAGCAGCTCATCGCGCCGGACGAGGTCGCCGTCTACCGGCAGGAGCTGGAGCGGCTCGTCGCCGATCCGGCGATCCGCGCCGACGAGCGCTCGATCGTCGAGCCGCAGTCGCAGGAGATCCGGTCGGTCTTCGAGGTGCACCGGATCAGCGAGCTGTTCGCGCGGCTGGTGCGTGACGAGCGGGTCGTCGGGCGGGCCCGGCAGATCCTCGGGTCGGACGTCTACGTCCACCAGTCGCGGATCAACGTGAAGCCGGGCTTCGGCGCGTCCGGGTTCTACTGGCACTCCGACTTCGAGACCTGGCACGCCGAGGACGGTCTGCCCCACATGCGGACGGTGTCCGTCTCGATCGCCCTGACCGAGAACCACGACACCAACGGCGGGCTGATGATCATGCCCGGCTCGCACCGGACGTTCCTCGGCTGCGCGGGGGCGACCCCGAAGGACAACTACAAGAAGTCGCTGCAGATGCAGGACGCCGGCACGCCGTCCGACGAGGCGCTGACGGCCATGGCCTCCGAGTACGGCATCAAGCTGTTCACGGGCAAGGCCGGTTCGGCGACCTGGTTCGACTGCAACTGCATGCACGGCTCCGGCGACAACATCACGCCGTTCCCGCGCAGCAACGTCTTCATCGTCTTCAACAGCGTGGAGAACACGGCGGTCGAGCCGTTCTCGGCGCCGGTGCGTCGGCCGGAGTTCATCGGCGCACGGGACTTCACGCCGGTGAAGTGAGCCCGCAGTCCCCCTGACGGGGCCGGACGGTCGCCACCCCTGGGCGACCGCCCGGCCCCTTCCGCGCGTCCCGGCCGGCTACGGCTCAGGCGCGCCCCCTCTCACAGTCACAGCCACGCCAGTGAAGCCGCCCTCTCCAGTACGGTCCTCGCGGCGCCCTCGTCTCCCGTGATCCCCCTCGGTACCTCGTCCGCGGCGTAGCGGCCGCCCACCAGGAGGCAGAAGTCGACGGGGTCCAGGGTGAGTTCGGCGTGCACCGGCCCGGTGTCGGAGCCGAGGATCCAGCTGGTGTCGGTGGGCCCGGTGACCTCGAAGAGGACGGGGGGCGCGTCGTGGAGGGCCAGCCCGAGGATCCGGACGGCCAGGCGGACGAGGGACCAGAGGTGTTCGCCGGGGGGCGGGGGGACGGCCAGGCCGAGGGCACGGCCGATGTCGTCCGTGTGGATCCAGGCCTCGAAGGCGCGGATCACGAAGTGGTCGGCGACCGGCAGCCGCAGACCCATCACCGTGACGGCGCGGGCGGCGAGTTCGGGATCGGCGGCCTCCGGGGTGGCCAGCAGCGCGGCGGCCTGTGCGGCCCAGGTGGCGAGCGTCTCCGCGGGGGTGCGCCCGTGCTCGTGGGCGATGACGTCGGCGGTGCGCCGGGCCCAGGCCTCCCCGGCGGGGATCCCCTCCGGGATGTGCGAGGCGGGCAGGCGCGCGTCGACGCCGAGGCGTACGGCGAGGTGCTCGTCGGCGGCGACGAGGTGCGCGACGGTGGCGTGCGCGTCCCAGTCGTGCACCACCGGGGTGCCCCAGCGGCCGGCCAGCTCCGGGACCAGCGCCTGGAGTCCGGCCACGGCTGCGGCGTAGGGGGCCGCGTGGTGGGCGATCTCGGCGGCGCGGGGGCGGCGGGAGCGGAGGGCGAGCGCGAGGACGCCGTCGGCGCTCCCGTTCACGGCGCCGCCCGGTGCGGCCCCGGCACCGTCGGAGGGACCACCTGCGGCTCCCTCCGGTGCGGCTCCCGCGGCGCCGTCCCGTGCGGTGCCCGGAGCACCGCCCCACAGGGGACGTGCCCCCGGCGCCGGCCCGAACGTGCCGTCCAGCAGGCGTACGGTGTCGCGAAGCCGTTCCGCCTCCGCCGCGCACGACTCGCAGTCGGCCAGGTGCAGGGGGACCGCCCGCCGGTCGCCGGGTGGGAGCGCGCCGACGGCCCAGGCGGCCAGCAGCTCCCGTACGCCGTCGTGGTCGTTGGTCATCGCGCGCCGCCCTTTCGCCCTGCCCCGTCCACGATACGCAGGACCCGCGCGGTCCGGACGGTCCCGTGCGCCCCCATCACGCGCCCCTCACCGCCGCGGGGTCCGGTGGGTCCGCCAGGGACTCCGCCAGTTTGCGCAGGGCCGAGCGCAGCCGGGTCTTCGCGGTGCCCTCGGGTATGCCCAGTTCGACGGCGGCCTGGCGGTAGGTGCGGCCCGCGAAGTAGGCGAGGTGGACCACCTCCCGCTGGGGGCGCGGGAGTTCGGCGAGGGCGGTGTGCAGCAGAAGGGAGCGCTCGCGGTCGACGACCGCGTCGTCCGGGCCCGGCCCGGTGTCGGGGATGGCGTGCAGTTCCGAGTCGTCCGCGCGGGCGTCCTTGCGGTGCCGGGCCTCGCCGCGCACCCAGTCCACGGCCCGCCGGTGGGCCACCATGGACAGCCAGGTGCGCAGCGAGCCACGGCGCGCGTCGTAGCCGTACGGCCTGCTCCACAGCTGTGCGAAGACCTCCTGCGCCACGTCCTCGGCGGCCGCCGGGCTGCGGGTGACCCGGACGGCCACCCGCCGGACGAGTCCCCCGTACGCCGCGTACACCTCACGCAGCGCGGACTCGTCCCCGTACACCAGCCGCCGATGCAACTCCACATCGATGGACGGCTGTTCGAGCGTCGGCTCCACCGGCACCACCACCTCGTGATGCCTTCCTAGCGTCCTGGCGCGGTCCGCGCCAGTGGGTCCGGTAAGTCAGCCGGACAGGACGTCCAGGAGCCGGTCGACATCCGTGCCCGTGTTGTACAGGTGGAAGGCGGCCCGCAGATGGCCCGCGCGGTCGGAGACCTCGACCCCCGCGCGGCTCAGTTCCGCCTGGCGGTGGCCCAGTCCGGGCACCGACACGATGGCCGACCCGGGCGCCGGAACCGGCTCGTGGCCGAGCCCGGCGAGCCCGGCACGGAACCGGTCGGCCAGCGCGAGGTCGTGATCCCGTACGTTCGCCACACCCAGCTCCTCGATCAGCGCGAGGGAGCGGCGGGCACCGGCGTACGAGAACAGGCTGGGGCTCTCGTCGAACCGGCGGGCGGAGCGGGCCGGTTCCTCGACCGGGCCGTAACAGCTGTCCCACGGCTCCTCCCCCGCGACCCAGCCGGCGAAGAGGGGGGTGAGGCCGCCGAGGTCCTCCGGGACGACGAGGAAGGTCACCCCGCGCGGGCAGACGAGCCACTTGAAGGCGACGGAGACGACGTAGTCGTAGGCGTCCGCCTCGATCGGCAGCCAGCCGGCGGACTGCGACGCGTCGACGTACGTACGCGCCCCCTGTACCCGCGCGGCCTCTCGGATCGCGCCCAGGTCGGCGACCCGGCCGTCGGCGGACTGCGCGGCGCTCACCGCGACGAGCGCCGTGCCGGGCCGCACCGACTCCGCGACGCTCTCCAGCGGCACCTGGCGCACCTTGAGGTCGTCGCGCACATGGAAGGGGTTGACCAGGGACGCGAAGTCGGCCTCGGCGGTCAGCACCTCCGCGCCCTCGGGCAGCGAGGCGGCGATCAGCCCGCTGTAGACGGCGACCGAGGCCCCGGCCGCCACCCGGCGGTCCGGCACCCCGACGATCCGCCCGAACGCCGCCCGCGCGGCCTCCACGTCGGCGAACATGTCCTGCGGCTGCCCGGCCGCCACGGACTCCACCGCGGCCTTCATCGCGTCCACCGCGCGGGCCGGCAGCAGCCCCGTGCTCGCGGTGTTCAGGTAGGTGTTCTTCGGGGCGAACTCGGTCCGGACCAGGCTCTCGAAGGTCTCCATGACACCACTGTGGGGTCGCGCGGACCCCACGTCCATGGAGATGTTTCGCGCGCCTTCCCCAAGCATTGCTTATACATGGCGGCTGACCTGGACGGCAGCTCCCTCAGGGGGCGCGGGACGGCCTCTCGAACTACTGGGGCACGGCACATCCATCCGGCCCGCAAGCCTCCGCGCCCTCCGCCCGCACCAGCTTCAGCGGCGGCCGCTCCCCCCACGCCTGGGCGAGAGCCTTCTCGAACACCTCCGCGGGCTGAGCCCCGGACACCCCGTACTTCCGGTCCAGTACGAAGAAGGGCACCCCGTTGGCGCCGAGCTCGGCGGCTTCCCGCTCATCGGCCCGGACGGCGTCCGCGTACGCGGCCGGATCGGCGAGCACCTTGCGCACCGCGCCCTCCTCCAGCCCCGCCTCGACGGCCAACTCGACCAGATAGCCGTCCGCGTCGGCGTACACGGACCGCTCCTCGGCGAAGTTCGCCCGGTAGAAGGCCTGGAGCAGCGCGCTCTGCCGTCCCTGCTCCTTGGCGAAGTGGAGCAGGCGGTGCATGTCGAAGGTGCTGCCGTGGTCACGGCCCTCGGCCCGGTAGGCGAGCCCCTCGGCGGCGGCCTGCTCACGGAGGTTGCGCTCGCCGGCCTGGGCCTGGGCCTCGCTCATCCCGTACTTCTTGGTCAGCATGGTGAGGACCGGCTGGATGTCGTCCTTGGCGCGGCCCGGGTCGAGCTCGAAGGAGCGGTGCACGACCTCGACGCCGTCGCGGTGCGGGAAGGCCTCGAGCGCCTTCTCGAAGCGGGCCTTGCCCACGTAGCACCAGGGGCAGGCGATGTCGCTCCAGATCTCGACGCGCATGGTGTCAGCTCTCTCCAGGTCGTACGGGTACGGAGACGGCCTCCGCCTCTACGGTTGGTGAACGTTCAAGCAGCCTGGCTCATTCCCCGACACGCTCATTCCCGGACACGCTCATTCCCGGACACGCTCGAAAGCCGTCCGTGACCAGGTCGAAGGATGTCGCTTCGTATGCCTGCTCGGCAGGCCCGAGGCAGAGGACGACAAGTGCTGGCAGTTCTCGCAGAGGGGACGGGTAGCCACTGAGTGTTACCAAGTAGTCTTGCGCGGGCCAAAACGGCTTTGTGATGAGGCTTTGGCTCATGCATGAGCCCGGCAGCAAGGGGATCGCGATCCCTCTGTTGGCCAGCTCGACAAGCTGGACCACTCGGGCCCCGCCCAGGCGGCGGGAACTGATCCGCTTGAGGGCCCGGGCAGGGGGTCCAGCAGACAGGGGAGCGGGATGAGGGAGACATCAGCAACAGCGGCAGGGGCGCCGCTCGATGACGACCGGCTCCAACTGCGGTACATCCCCTGGGGGGATCCGACCGGAGGGACGGCGTTGGAAGCGCTCAGCGAGGCGCAGCTTTTCTTCTACGACAGCCCGGAGTACTCCGAACGGATCCCGGTACCCGCGGCACGACAGCATCCCGTGCCGCGAGCACTTGGCGGCGACACCCGGAGCAGGCTGCCCCGCGGCATCTACCTCTTTGAGTCGCGAGCCGGCGGGGTTCTCGTCGGATTCGCGTTGGGTAGCGGTGGAGATGCCGTTGCTCCCCAGCGGAAGCGTCTCCGTGACATAGACGACGGTCACATGCTTCACCGGGCCCTTCTCCAGTACCGGGAATGGTGCGCCGCTGTCCCCGACGAGGTCACACCCGCTTTCGCCCGCAGCGACCTCGTGCGTCTGGCGGGGAGGCGAGAGACCTTCACCGTACTCAAGGCGACGCCGACGCGGGACGGAAGCGTCCAGTACCGGTTGCAGGACGCGACCGGCGGTCGCCGTATGGCGTTCGAGGAGGATCTTGAGGCGCTTCCGCCCAGCGCGGATGAGCCCGAGGACTGGATTTTCCGTCCGCCCGCTCCCGCTGACCGGACCGCGCTGGCTCTCACCCTCGCCAAGCTGAGCACACCGCTCACGGATGTTGTGTACTCGTACCAGTCGAGCCGCACGGTGTTCCGGCCCTATCAGTTCCGGCCCGTGCTCAAGTTGATGAGTTCGGACCGCCAGCGTTTGCTGATCGCGGACGAAGTCGGTCTCGGCAAGACCATCGAAGCGGGCTTGATCTGGAACGAATTGGAGCAGCGTACCCACCTGCGGCGGACCTCGGGACGACGTGGTGGCACGCACTTCCGAGGGCTCGTCGTGTGCCCCGCCGCACTCGTCACCAAGTGGCAGAACGAGATGCGCGACCGCTTCGACCGACACCTGCGTGTCCTCGACAAGGAGGGCATGACGGAGTTGGTGGAGCTGGTCCGCAGCGGGGACACCAGTGAGCCGTTCGCCGGAGTGGTGTCCCTGGAACGACTCCGGCGGGCCGGGCAGCTCGATGAGCTCGCCGACCTCCAGCCCAGGTTCGACCTCGTGATCGTGGACGAGGCTCATTACTTGCGCAACGCGAGCAGCCGGAGCCATGCCGCGGCAGCCCTGCTCGCCGACTGGGCGGATGCCCTGATCTTCCTCTCCGCCACTCCGCTCAACCTCGGCAACCAGGACCTTTACAACCTCGTTCACCTCCTCGACGAGGCGTCCTTCCCGGATCCCAAGGTCTTCGAGAACCAGCTAGAGCCCAACCGCCACCTGAACGCGGTCGCCGTCGGCCTCTCCGAGGGCGGCGCGGACGCTCCGGACGGCGCTCGGGCCCTGCACTCCCGGCTCATGCGGGTCCAGACCTCCGCGTACGGCAAGATCACCGCTCGACGGCCGGAGTTCCGGCGTCTGCGGGAGCTCTTGAGCACCGGCGCGCCGCTGGCCCCTCAACAACGCGCCGAGGCACGGCGGTGCATCGCCGAACTCAACGCCCTGGCGGGTGTCGTCAACCGTACGCGCAAGGCCGACACACCCGACCGCAAGGCTCTGCGCGAGGCCGAGGACATCGCGGTCACCTGGACCTCGCAGGAGCGCGCCTTCTACGACACCCTGCACAGATGGTGCCTGGAGCGCGCCGCCCGCAGCGGCACGGCCGCCGGCTTCGCCGCGCAGATGTGGCTGCGGCAGGCGGCCAGCTGCATCCCGGCAATGCAGCAGCGACTGAGGGAGCGTTTCTCGCCCCGGCCAGCCGAAGAAGAGGCCGTCGAGGAACTCCTCTACGAGTCGGGGGTCGTCGACGACGCCGAGGACACCCCGAACGACAACGCCAGGAGATCGGCCGCCTCCCCCGAGAAGCTCGCCCGTGAACTTGCGGAGCAGGCCGACGATCTCTCGGCGCTGCGCTCCCTGCTGCGGGAGCTCCCCGTGGACACCAAGTTCGAGCGGTTCGCGCAGATGCTACAAAGCGCCCGCGCCAAGGGCATGCGGCAGGCAATGGTCTTCTCCTTCTTCACCCGCACCCTGGAGTACCTGAAGGAGAGGCTGGCTCCTGAGTTCAAGGTGCGGGTGATGCACGGGAAGACCCCGCCGGTCGAGCGGGAACGCATCATGAAGGACTTCCGTGCCGGCGCGTTCGATCTGCTCCTGGTGAGCGAGGTGGGCAGCGAGGGCCTGGACTTCGAGTTCTGCAACGTCCTGGTCAACTACGACCTGCCCTGGAACCCCATGCGGGTCGAACAGCGCATCGGACGCCTCGACCGGTTCGGCCAGCAGCACGAGAAGATCTTCATCTTCAACATGCAGGTCCCCGGCACCATCGAGACCGACATCTTCCAGCGCCTCTACATGCGCATCGGGGTCTTCCAGGATTCCATCGGAGAACTCGAACCGATCCTGCGCGGACACCTCAAGGAGTTGCACCGCATCGTCCTGGACCCTCAACTCACGCCGGAGCAGCGGCGCCGCCAGGTCGACCGCATCGCGGTCGCGCGGGTGGACCGGGAGAAGGACCTGGAGACACTGAACGACGCGCAGGCTCTCCTCACCGGCCTGGACGGCCTGCTCATCGAGGGCTTCGACGAGACCAGCCCGGGCAAGGGGCGCTACCTCGGCCCCAAGGAGATCCGCGGACTCGTCGAGTCCTTCCTCATGGACAGCGGGTATGGCCTGCTGCGTGAAGTCCCCCACGAGGACGACCTGGTGGACATCACTGGCAGCAGCGACCTGCTGAAGGCGATGTACGAGGCGATGGACGCGGGCGCCTTCCCTCACCCCCGCGGCGATCTGCTGGCCCGACTCAAGAGCGGCTCACCGATGCGCGCCTGCTTCACCGCGACCACCTCGTCGGCGAGCGGGGTTCCGCTGCTCAGCATCCGCCATCCGCTGGTGCGCGCCGCCCAGTGGTGGTACGACCAGCGCCCGGAGCTGCTTCTGCGCTACGGACGGGTACGGCTGCCGGGCCTGCCACCCGGCTCCCGCTATCTGGTGGAGGTCCGGCTGGCGCGTACGGACGGCACACGTTCGCGCCGCGAGCTGTGGACCACCGCGGTCGACACCGGGACTTTGCGAGAGGTGCCCGAGGTCGGCACCGCGCTGCTGACCTCCCTCGCCCGCGGTGAACTCACCCACGCCGACGAGCCGCTGCCCGCCGGTATCGACGAGTTGCTCGCCGAGACTCTGGCAGAAGTACAGGCCCTCGCGGCCGTGCAGGAGCGCACGACCAAGCGGCTCTACGAGGCCGAGAACACGCGGCTCGCCGAAGGCCGACTCGCGACGGTGCGGGACACCTTCCACGTGAAGATCGCGCGGGCCCGTCGTCTCGCCCACGACGTGGACCACCCCTCGATCCGCCGCCTCCACGAGAGCCGGGTGACTCACCTGGAGACCCGGCGGGACGCCCTCCTGGCGCAGATGGAGCGGGAAGCCCGCTTCAGCCTGTCCACCGAGACGGTCGCCCTCGTTCTGGTCGAAGGGGACTGACCGGACGCCGGACGCCGGCGGTGGTCAGGTACACACCCGGGGCCACCGCCGGGCGCCTCACTGCCACGGATGGGAATACAGGTCAGTGAAGGACAGCCGCTGGTTTTCCTGGACGCCCCTTCGCACACGCGTCAGACGGATCGCCCCCTGCTCTCCCGCCCGGAGCACAGGCCATCTCTCCACCCTGAACGTCATGGGCTGGGCGGAGGAATCATGCACGATCATTTCGCCGTTGAGCCGCAGTGCGAGGGAGAACGCCGTCCTCGGGTGAAGTACGACGGGCAGATGCGGATGTGTGCTGCCCTCCACCGAGAAGTCCATCGGTTCCCCGTCCACCGCCATGGCCCGAATCCGGGCCTTCGTGACCCTTTGGACATCCGGTGTCCCCCTCCAGCGATGGGCCAGTTCCTCGCGGCGCATCACCTGATGCGGGGTGTAGAGGGGTTGGAAGGCGGGATAGAGCAGTTCGCTGCGTAGGCCTTTGTCGGAGTCGTCCCACTCCAGCACCAGGTCGAAGCCGGGCCGGGGGAGGTTGAGCCGGTGGTAGTTGTGCACCACCAGGCCGGTCACGACCGACTGCTCCGGTGATTCCAACGCTCTGTCGAACCCCACCTCGGCATGGGGGAACTTCTCCTCGAAGGCCTGACGCACCAGAGGCACCTGGGACATGCCGCCGGCGAGCAGCACGTGCTGCACGTCGGTCGCCAGTTCCGACAGCGGCATACGGGCCAGACGCGCGATGTCGGGCGTCGTGCGCCTGCGCAGCCGCGCCTCGCACAGGGCGGCCCTGACGTGTTCCAGGGCTTCCTCCATCTGGGGCCGGAAGGCCTCCTCCAGCCGTTGGCGCGTATAGGTGAGCAGCGGCAGGTTGGTGTATCCGCCGCCGACGGGAACCGCCTGTTCGTCGTACCGCGTGTCGGACAGCAGCACCTTGAGCCGTCGAGCCGCCGCCACGAGCAGCGCCCTGAGGGTGGAGGGATCAGTCATCCGGTTCACTGATATGCCCGTGGCCTCCAAGTCCTGTTCCAGATCCCGGGCGATCCGGAGGTCCAGCGCGTCACCTGCCCTGGCCACACCGCGTGCCGAGAGCACGGTGAGCTCGGGGGCGCTGTCCTGGAGTGATTCGGTGACCTCCACCACGGCGATGTCGAGGGTGCCCCCGCCGAAGTCGAAGACCAGCGTGGTTCCGTCGGGCCGGTCCTCCCCGAGTTCCCAGTAAAGCCCCTCCGACCAGGCGAGTCCGGCGGCCACGGGCTCGTCGACGATGTCCCCGACAGCCACCGGAATGCCCGCGGCCCTGGCCAGAGTGGCGAGCCGCCTGCGCTGCGGTCCGTCCCAGATGGCTGGGCAGGCAAGGCGGAAATGGGCATCCTCCGTGTCCGCTCCGGCCGCCCTGGCACGCAGCAGCACATGCTCCAGCAGCTGCTTGATCAGGGTGTCCGCCGACTGGCGGACCCTGCTGCCCCGCTCCTGGCCAGGCAGCGCATTGGGCGTCAGGCCGAGGGTGATGCACTGCTTCACCGACCGCAGCGCCGAGGCCCCGGCCGCCGCCTCGGCGCCTTCGCCGAACAGGAGCTCACCAGAGGGGGAAACGGCGATCACGCTCGTCATCCAGGCCGTACCGTGACCGATCGGCACGTTCTCCGGCGCACCACCGGGGAGCCGCTGACTCACCAAGGTGGTCGCGGTACCGAAGTCGATACCGATCAAGGTCTTGTCATGCTGCACCGATGTCCTCCATGGCCCCTGGCTGCCGGGCTTCCGTCCCGGCAGCGGAAATCGACTGTCCTGCCTACTGCTCAGCCCTGCGGACGATCGCCTGTTCCAACACGACGGGCCCGGGTTCACGAGGGCCCTGCCACACGAAGCCGGGCCGTTCCACGAGCACCCGCGGCGCCGGTCCGCCCGGGGCCCGGTGAACCGCCGGGTCGTAGTCCGTCTCCTCGCCGAGCACGCCGATGTCCAACACCCCGGCGGCTGCCGCACGCGCCAGCACCCTCCGGTAGAGAGCGTTCGCCGGCCCTGTCTCCTCTGCCTCGTGGACGGCCTGGTCGGCGACTTCGGCGAGGACCGCGGCGAGCACGCGCAGCGTGTCGATCCTGGCCTGCCGCAACTGCGCCTGGGACGGACCGCGCGCGGCCTGCCGGGACTGCCGCAACTCGTCATCCCGCCGCTGCAGCTGACGTGTCATTGCCTCAGCACGCTCAGCCGCCTCTTCCAGCTCCCGCCGAGCCGATTCCCACTTGGCCTCGGTGGCGTGGGCACGCTCCTCGGCCTCGGCACGGTGCTTCTCCTCGTCCTCGACGCGGAGCCGCAACCGGTTCGCCGCTGCTTCCGCCTCCGCCAGTGCGGCCGAGGCGGCCCGGCGGTGCTGCTCTTGCTCGCCCCGGGCCGCGGCAGCGCTCCTCCGTTCCTGCTCCAGCAGGCGGGTCAGGGCGGCGATCTCGGCCTGCGGGTCCCGCTGGGGCTCCTGCGCCGCGTCCGGTGTCTCGTCCGGGACGTCATTCGTCGCGTCCTGAGGAGCATCGCCGGCCGCGACCGCGGCGTCCTCAGACGCGAAGGTGGCGGCTTGGCCCACCTCTGCGTCGGCGTCGCTTTTCTCTTCAACGCCAGTGGGCTTCGTCTGCTCAGCTTCCCCTGCGAGCGTTTCGCGTGCGGCCTCGACCTCCCGGCTCTCCTTCGTCTCCTCGCCGATACCCGTGCCGTCCGCATCGGCGGCTTCGACCGCCTCGACGGCCTGGACGGTTCTGGCTGCTTCTCGAAGCTCAGCGGGAATGGCCGGATGGGCGGCCACGTGTTCGGCCCATGCCCGCACGAGTGCGTTCGGCTGCTGCCGGGTCCGGGGGTCTGCCATCAACGCACAGGCCCGGGAGGCCATCTCCTCCGCGAAATCCAGCCAAGAAAGGTCGTCCTCCTTGGGCCGCCTCATCAACACCGTCTTCAGAAGTTCTCTGGCCCTGGCCGAGAGGGGTGCCAACCGTCCTTCCTGGTCCAATGTGTCCTTGCGGTCGGAACCCAGGGACAGCGCCTGCTCGAAGCAGTCCATAGCAGCGCGCAAGGCGTTCCACGCGTGCTCGCCACTCAGTGCCCTGGCCGCCTTGTCCGCCGCGAGGCTCGAAGCGGGCATCGCCACAAGGGGGACGAGCAGCGGGAGGAGACCGAGGGAGGACGGGATCTCCGCGGCCTTCAGCGCGACCGGGCTGGGTTCGGATCCGGGTAGGACGATGCGGCTCTTGGCGCGCGACATCTCGGTGATGTGCTCGACAGAGACCAGTCGGATCTCTTCAGGCACTTGCTCGGGACGAGGCTCCGTCCAGTGCTGCGGCCACTCGGTCACCGGCACGTCGAGCGCATGCGCTGCGAGCAGTTCGTACGGCGACAACTCCTTGAGCCCGGCGGACACGGCAGCGGACAACGACAACGACTGTTTGGTTGTGGCCTTCATACGGGGCCTACTCGCCAACTCGCGGAGCGCTTCCGGCGCCGCCTTTGGCCGACTGTGGCTTTGGGACTTGCTCCTGCCCTTGACCCATCGAAAGCTGCTGCTTTCCCCGACTTGCCGAATCTGAGGTTCAGCCAGAAGCAACTGCCGCATCTGACCCCACTCATCGAGCGACATGCTCGCGGCGATCCCCATGCTCTCCGCGCACTTCCGAAGCGCGGTGATGGTGACCCGCTCGCCCAGTTCGCGGACCAGCCCGACCAGCACCTTCACAGGGTCGCTCTCGAACTCACCCTGAAGCGCGGCGAGGTCGGTGGCGGCCTTGTACCGGATCGTTCCCGGCACGAGAGCCCTCACGGACTCCGGTACGGGCATGGGCAAATGCTCACTCTCGCCCCCCTCCCACTCGACGACGACTTCCGTCTCGTCCAGCGCACGAACGGTACCTACACGACGTACGGCACTGCCGTCACATTGCTCAACCAAAGATCCGATTTCCACAGCGCGAAACCCTATCGGCCGTCGCGGCAGTTCCGGCGGGCCAGAGCCCGTTTGCTGCCGGTCCTTACGTGTGCTCACCGTCGTAAGCCGCCATCGTCACCTCAGCCTGCGGACGCTGCGGGGCCCGACTGCTAGGGAGGTTCAGGTCCGTCCCCGGCACGGCGAGCTCCGTGACGAGCGTCTCGACGGCTGCCTGCCAGGCGCGTACCTGGGCGTGGCTCGGTCCGAGCTCGTCGTGGTGGTACTTGCAGCCCGTGCTGAGCCCGCTCCACAGAGCGCTGACGCGACGTGCCAGGTCGGGGCCGGCGTAGTGGCGCAGGCAGAGCAGTTGCGCTCGCATGGTGACCTGGCGGAGTCCGGCTTCCTCGGCGGTGAGGACCGCGTCGACGGTCGCTTCCAGGGCGATCCGCAGGGCGTAGGCCGCGCCGCGGGCACGGCCGCCCGGGGTCAGCGGGCCGCCCAGGCCAGCCGTGAGGAGGCTGTCGGCGGTCGCGAGGAGTCCGGCGACGGTGCCGGCGCTCGTGCGGGTGGCGGGCATCAGGCGTTCACCTCCGGCTTGCGGATCCGGTTGGCGAGGGCCTCGACCTTCCTGACGAAGGCGACCGGGTCGGGCGGGAGGAACCCGTCGGGGTGGGCGCCGCGCTGGCACTGGCCGATCAGGCTCGTGCTCTCGCCTCCGTACAGGGCGCGCAGACGGCTCCTGACGTCGTCGTCGGGGTGGACGAGACCGTCGTCGAAGAGGGCGAAGGACGCGAGCGGGATGAGGCGTTCGGTCTCGTCGATGGCGGCCTGCAGACGGTCGGCGGGCTGTCCGGTGCGGCTCCGGCGGATCCAGGCCGCTTCGACGATCGCCTTGGTCAGGGCCTCGCGGCACAGGGACGGCAGGACGTTGCGCAGTGCCGTGTCGGGGCAGTTGGCGGTCTTGGCGAGGGCCATGGCGTCGTCGATGGCCTCCTTGACCGGGTCGGTCTCGGAGGTGACGTTCACCTTGGACTTCTCGCCGCGCTCCACCTTCAGCACGGTCACGGGCAGGCCCTGACTGCGGAAGGCGTGCGGGAGCCGGGTGTCGTGGGTGAAGACGACGACCTGCCGGTCACGGCCGAGTTCGTCGAGCACCTGGGCCAGGCCGTCGACCTTCGCCGGGTCCATGGACTGCACGGGGTCGTCGATGACGACGAAGCCGAAGGGGCTGTCGGCCGTGACGGCCCTGGGCAGGAACAGGGAGAGGGCGAGCGAGTGCAGTTCGCCCTGGCTCATGACGCTCAGAGCCGGGGCCTCGGTGTCGTCGACGGTGACGTCCATGATCAGCTTGCGCACGGTCGCCTTCTCGCTGCCGTGCATCTTGACGGGCTTCAGGTCGACGCTGCTCTGGCGGCGGAGCTTCTCCCAGATCCGCTGCGTGTGGTCGGCGAAGGCGTCGACGCGGAGGTCGCGGATCTCGGTCGTCACCTTCTTGATCCAGGTGAGGGCGGCGCCGATCTCCGTTCTGCGCGGCTTGGCGGCCTCGGCCTGCCGGGAGAGCTTCGTCCACTCCGTCAGCAGCTCGACGACCGCACGCCAGCGTTCGTCCTTGGCCGCCAGTTCCTCACGCGCCTTCCTGGCCACGACCTCGCACGCGTCCGCCAGGGTCACCGCGGCCTTGAGCGCGCGCTCGGCGAGTTCGGCGGGGTCCGTGATCCGCCGGCAGTCGCTCCAGTCCTGCCAGGGGTCGGTGAGCACGGCCGGGACCTCCCGCGGCGGGAGGATCAGGTCGTGCAGGGTCCGCGTCGCGGTCCGCAGGCCGGCCTCGCCCTCGCGCACCGCTTCGGCCTCGCGCAGGAGCGCGGCGATCTGCGTCTCGGCGCGCGAGGCCCACTCCCGGTCCAGGACCTGTTCCGTACCGCAGACCGGGCAGGCCGTGTCGTCGGCGTGGCGGTCGCTGTGCCTCAGGGCCGCCTGGAGCAGCTGGGCCCTGCTGTGGGCGTCGGCGGCCGCGGTCCCCTTCAGGTCGTCGATGTCGGCGAGGGCGTGCCGCAGTGCGTCGACGGCGGCACCGACCCGGTCGAGGTCGGGGCCCTCCGCGGCGGCCTCCAGCCGTGCCTCGCCCAGCCGGCCCTCGTCGGCCGTGGGCACACCGGCGATGAGGGCGTCGAGAACGGCGTGGTCGGGACCGCCCTTCTCCTCCATCGCCAGGAGGGCCTTGAGCGCCCGGTCGTCGTGCCCCACGTTCTCCAGGGCCGCGTGGAGAAGCGGCTTCTTCTCCTTCTCGGCGTTCACGGCCGCGTCGAGTTCCTTCTTCGCGGCCGTCAGCCGTCGCGCGGCGGCGTTGAGGTGGTCGAGTCCGAGGATCGCGGCGATGTTGTCGTACATCTCGGACGGCTTGCCGTTGATCAGGTTGCCCAGGTCGACGTACGACAGGAACGGCCGGTAGGCCCGCGTCGCCTGCTCCCAGCCGACCTGCGCCAGCGGGACGGTGCCGTGTCCCGGCCGCCTGAGCACGGCTTGGGAGTCGGTGAAGGCGTCGCCGGTCCACGTGCGGGTGAGGGTGCTCGGGGCCGGGTCGCCCTCGACGGTCAGCTTGGCCTCGACGGCGGTCTGTTCGCCCTGGTGCAGGTTGCGCCAGCGGACGGCGCGGTTCGGGTGCTGCTCGGCGCAGTGGGCGTTGGTACCGGTGAACAGGGTCTCGATGGCCTCGGCGATGCTCGACTTGCCGGAGCCGTTGCGTCCGACGACGAGGGTGACTCCCGGCTTCGGCCGCAGGTTCAGCCGCGCCTGAGAACCGACGCCGCGGAAGCCGGTGACCGTGACCTTCCCCAGGTAGACGGGGCCGGGGAGGGTGTGGGACTCCCCTGCGTCCTCGGAGTCGCCGAGCGCCTCGCGGATGCGGCCCTTCACTCCGTCGGTGAGCTTCGGGTCCCCGGCCAGCCGCGCCTCGACAAGTTGGGGCAGCGGCAGCGCGCTGCCGTGGTGCTTGTGCGTTGCGTCCATGTGGTGCCTCCTGTGGTTCCGGCGCTGATGTGGTGGAACCGTAGGAGTGGGGCTTGCCGTTGGGGCTGCATCGACCCGATAACCCTAGTTATCAAGGAAGTTGCAGCGCCAAGCACATGTCACGGGGAGCCGTGTACTCGGCCCATACGGTCTTGCCCGGGCCGTCGGAACGCGGGTGCCAGTCCCAGCGGGTCGCGAGGTGCGACACGAGGACCAGCCCGCGGCCGGCCTCCTCCTCACCTGAGGCATCTGCGTGGACGGCAGGGCGGTGGGGGCGGCCGGGGCGACGGGGGTGGCGTTCGCCGCGAGTGTCGGTGACCTCGACCCGCACGGTACGGCCGTCGGGCGCGGTGTGAAGGCGGAGGTGGAAGTCCCGGCCGGGGACGTGTCCGTGCTGCACGGCGTTCGCGGTGAGCTCCGCGAGGATCAGCACGATCGCGTCGTGCGGGTCGGTGCCGTACGGGATGCCCCACGCGTCCAGACGTACGGCTGCGAGGCGGCGGGCGAGGCGGGCTCCGCGGGGTGTGGAGGTGAAGCGCATCTCGAAGGTGTGGTCCGGGGTGATGCGGTCCGGGGCGGGGGCCGCCTTCAAGGGAGCGCAGGGGATGGAGGGTTGGGTGGTGCCGGTGGGGTTTGTGGGCTTGGTCGTCATGCCGACCACGGTGCCGTTGGTCGCGTAGCGTGACCAGCGGTGACGCAGCGACAAGGAGCGGCTGTACGCGAGGTGTAAGCGCGCGTACGCGTTACGCGCCGTGACGGCGTTCCGTTCGGGGCGTTGGGGCAAGGAGGCGGTGATGGACATGGCGGAGCGTGAGGGCGCGGCGGCGGGGGCCGAGGCGGTTCCCGGGGAGCGTGAACACGACGGTGTGGGCGCGGTCGTGAGTCTGGGGGACGGCTGGGACAACGACGACGGGGCAGGGCGGCGACCGGAGGACGAGGGTGGGCGGGGCGTAGTCGTCGCGTTCGGGCAGACCATGAAGACGCTGCGGGTACGGGAAGGGCTGGAGCGCGAGGAGTTCGGGAGGCGGATCGGGTACTCGGCGTCCACGGTCGCGTCGTTCGAGCAGGGGCGGAGGATTCCGTCGCCCCGAGCGATCGAGCGGGCGGACGACGTGCTGGGGGCGGGTGGGTTGCTGTGCCTGTGGAAGGAGCAGGTGGAGCGGGCGCAGTATCCGGGGTTCTTTCAGGGGATGGCCGCCTTGGAGAAGGAGGCCATTGAGCTGCTCTCCTACAGCACACTCGTGTTCAACGGCCTGGTGCAGACCGAGGAGTACATGCGCGCGGTGTTGGGCATGCGGTGCCCAATCCTGGACGAGGAGACCATCGAGCAGCGGGTCGCGGCGCGACTGGCCCGCCAGGACATCTTCGACCGCTGGCCCGCACCACTCCTCAGCTTCGTGATCGGGGAGGCAGTGCTGCGGCACCCCTATGGTGGAAAGCACGTGCTTCGGGGGCAGTTGGAACATCTGCTCTTGATCGGCCAGAAGCGAAACGTCGCCATCCAAGTCATGTCGCTCGACTGCGAGGTCAACGCAGGCGTGGATGGGCCGTTCACGATCGTCACGCGCAAGGACGGCAAGAGGTTCGTCTATGCCGAGGCGCAAGGAACCAGCGCTCTTCAGACCGACCCGGAACAGACAGCTCTCGCCGCCGCACGCTATGGGATCATCCGATCACAGGCTCTCACTTCGCGAGAGTCACTGGAGCTCATCGAAGGGGTGCTGGGATCGCTATGAACAACGCTGAGTCCTCGACCGTCGCCTCGGGCCTCGCCTGGTTCAAGAGCAGCTACAGCGGAGCCGAGGGCGGCGAATGCCTGGAGGTCGCATCCGGTACGGCAGCTGTGCACGTCCGGGACTCCAAGGCCGTCGCCGGGCCCGTACTCACGGTGTCCCGTTCGGCGTGGACGGGGTTCGTCGGGCTGGCCTCGTCGGAGCGGCGCGTGTGACGCTCGTACGGCCGTGAGGGCCCCGCCGACCTGGATCTCGGTCGGCAGGGCCCTCACGTTCAGTCCTCCGGGTCGCCGTTCTGGGACCACTCGTTGGCGAAGTGTTCCATCTGGCGGAGGACCAGGTCGATGGCCTCCTTCTGCTGGTCCGGCGGGTAGTTGTTGCGGGCCAGGAGGCGCTTGATGGTGCTGCGCAGGCGGGCCTGGACAGGCGGACGGGAGATCCAGTCGGGCTTGAGCTGACGGCGGACCTCGGTGACGAGCTCGCGGGCGATGCCCGCCAGGACCTCGTCGCCCATGAGCGAGCGGGCCGTGCCGTGGTCGGCGACGGCGTCGTAGAAGGCGAGCTCGCGCCAGTTCAGGGGCGGGTCGAACTTCTCGCCGCGGCGGGCGTCGGCGGCGACCTCCTTGGCCATCTCGACCAGCTTGGCGATGAGTTCGGCGCTGGTGTACTGCTGGCGCATGTAGCGCACCATCAGGTCCTGGAGGCGCTCGGAGAACGTGGTCTGCCGGACGATGTTGTGCCGGGTGACCTCGCGCATCTTCCGCTCGACGAGCCGACGCAGCGCCTCGGCCGCCAGGTGCGGGGTGTCGCTCTGCTGGAGCTGGGCGACGAAGGCGTCCGTGAGGTGGGTGAGGTCGGCGGTCTCCAGCCCGGCTTCGGCGAACAGGTCCGTCACCCCGCCCGTCTCCACGACGGACGACGTCAGCTGGGCGAGGTACAGCTCGACGTCGCGGGCGACCGGGAGGCCACGCGCCTCGCGGTTCATGGCGTCCAGCTTGGCCATGTAGGCGCGGACCTCGACGAAGAACTGGATGTGCCGCTTCCAGGCCGGTCGGTCCGCGAAGCGGTTGCCCACCTCCTTCGAGGTGCCGGCCAGCGCCCAGAAGCGTTCTAGGCGGTAGGCGTGGTCGCGGAAGCGACGGCCCAGGGTCTGGCGCGGATCGTCGAGCTGCTCGGGGTTATTGCCGGGCGTGACCGGATCGAGCAGGTAGTTGGCGGCGCGCAGGGCCGCGTCGACGAACGCGCGAGGGCCGGGCCGGTCGAGCAGGGGCTCCCACGCGAAGCCGCGCAGGATGCCGGTGAGGACGTCGTACTCGTTGCGCAGCTCGTCCAGCGCCCGCTCGACGTCCTGGCCGAGGGTGCGGTCGCGCTGGTCGGCCTCGGTGTACTCGACGATCGCCTTCTGGAGGTTCTCCGTCAGGGGCGCGTAGCCGACGAGGAGGCCGTCCTCCTTGCCTCGGAAACGGCGGTTGACGCGGGCCAGGGCTTGCATCAGGTTGGCGCCCTTGAGGGGTCGGTCCAGGTACATGGTGTGGATCGGCGGGGCGTCGAAGCCGGTCAGCAACATGTTGTTGACAATGAGGATCTCAAGCTCGTCGTCGGGGTCCTTGGCACGGTTGATGACGGCTTTGCGGCGGCTGTCCGTCAGCGCGTGGGCGAGCAACGCGTCCGAGTCCTTACGGGAGTTCGACGAGAAGACGATCTTCATGACGCCCTTGTCGAACTCGTCGCTGTGCCACTCGTCCCGCAACTCGCGCAGTTCCTTGTACACGCTTACGCAGATCTCGCGGGTCGCGCATACCACCATCGCCTTGCCGGGCGCCCCGCCCGACTCGGAGGCACCGACGAACGGCCGCATCCGTTCCCGGCGGGCCTCCCAGTGCTCTACCAGGTCGGCCGCGAGGTCCCGTATGCGGGCCGGGGCGCCGTACATGGCGTTCATCGTCGCCGCTGCCTGTTCGACGCGGCGGCGCTCGGTGTCGTCGAGGCCGTCAGTTATGCGGTCGGCCTCCTCGTCGATGGTGGTCGGGTCCACTTCACGATCCAGGACGAGCTGGATGACGCGGCTCTCGTGGTAGACCTTCACGGTCGCGCCATCGTCGGCGGCCCGCTTCAGGTCGTAGACGTCGATGTAGTCGCCGAACACCTCACGGGTGTTCCGGTCGGCCTCCGAGATCGGTGTGCCGGTGAAGGCGAGCAGTGTGGCGTGCGGGAGCGCGTCGCGCAGGTGGCGGGCGAGGCCGTTGAGGTCGTCGTAGTGGCTGCGGTGCGCCTCGTCGACGATCACGACGATGTTCCGGCGGTCGGAGAGCATCGGGTGGTCGGTACCCGCCTCCCGCTCCTCCTTCGTCTTGCCGAACTTCTGGAGCGTGGTGAAGAGGATCCCTCCCGTCCTCTTCGCCGCGAGCTCCTCGCGCAGTTCGGCGCGGGTGACGACCTGCCGGGGCGACTCCGGGAGGATCTCGCTCTCCTGGAACGTCGAGTAGAGCTGGTCGTCGAGGTCCGTTCGGTCGGTGACGACCACGACGGTGGGGTTCAGCAGGGCCGGATCCCGCATCACCAGGGTGGTGGTGAGGACCATCTCCTCCGACTTGCCGGAGCCCTGGGTGTGCCAGACAACACCGGCCTTGCCGTCACTGGCCGAGGCCGTGCGGACGGCTTCGGCGGCGCGAATCACCGCGTGGTACTGGTGCGGCTTCGCGCTTCGCTTCATCCGCTTCGACGGGACGAAGTTGATGAAGGAGTGGATCAGTTCGAGGAAGCGGGGCTGAGTGAACAGGCCGTGGATCGCCAGGTTCTGCCCCGACTCCAAGAAGCCGTCCGCGGTCAGCGGGTCGACGCGGGCGCCGAACTCGTCGGTGTTCCAGGGGGCGAAGTGCTCGTACGGGGTGAACGGCGTCCCGTACTTCGCGGTGATGCCGTCGGAGAGCAGGACGACGGTGTTGTAGCGGAAGGCGGTCGGGAGCTCCTGGACGTACCGCGCCACTTGGGCGTGGGCCGTCTGGAGCGTCGCGTCCTCGTCACCGGCGCGCTTCAGCTCCACGACGGCGAGGGGGAGGCCGTTGACGTACAGGACGACGTCGAAACGGCGGTTTTTGTCGCCGTCGATGACAGTGACCTGGTTCAGGGCGCGGTAGGTGTTCGCGTCCGAGTCGGCCAGGTCGACGAGGCGGATCGTGGGGTTGTGCTCGGCGCCGAAGGAGTCGGTGTAGGCAACGGACCGTATGCCGGAGGTGAGGTGGCGGTGGGCGGTCCGGTTCTCCTCGTACGTGTCCTGGGAGCCGGGGGTGACGGCGGCCGTCATGGCCTCCCGGACGGCGTCCGGCGGGAGGCCCGGGTTCAGGCGCTCGATCGCCTCCTGGAGGTCCGGGTAGAGGATCAGGTCATCCCAGGACTTCCGATGCCCGGACCCGGGCGCGAACTCGTTGCCGCGGCCCGGCAGCCAGGCCAACTCGGCCAACTCGTCGAGGGCGAGCAACTCCCAGTCGGCCTCGGTGGGGCGGCGGTGGGTTCTGTCGTCGGACTCGCTTCCGTCGTGATGCGTCGTCATGTGGCGTCCTCGACAATCTTCTCGGCGTCCTTGACGCGGAGGCGGCCGGACATGAGTTGGGGGAGGAGGGTGTCGCGGAGGGTGACAAGCTGCCGCGATTCCCGGAGGTGGCTCACGATCAGTTGATGCAGTGACGCGAGATCGCCGTTCAGGGTTTCAAGAACATCAGCAGGCAGGTCCGGGATCTCTACGTGATCGAACGTCTTCATGTTCACCGTGGAGAAAACGGTTCCGTGCGCCATGCCGAGCATGCTCTCCGAGGCAGAGCGCACCATGTGGAAAAGCACAGCAGCCGGCACGCGTCCCGGTTCGAACGCGTAGCAGGACTGGTTGATCGCTGACGGCACCGCCAACCGAGCGACAGCACCCACGGTCCCCCGGGCCGTGAGCACTACCGAGCCGGGCCGCATCGTCTTTGCACGCGAATTCTGCGTAGCCGCCTCGGTGATGTACTCCTCAGTGGACGTTACGACACCGACGGTGGCGTTTACCACATCTTTGGCCGAAGCCCAGGGGATGATTCCACCCCAGTAGGATTCGTTCTTTCGGTCGGGTGTACCACCCAAGATCGGCTGAAGAAGCTGAGACATGGGAACACTGGTGTGCTGCTGCGCGCGACTCTGAAAAATCAGGTCACACATGGAGTCAGCAGTCGTCGCAATGCGCTCGTTGACGACGATCTTGTCATCCAGCGCCCCGAGCACAGCCCCGATCCGATGCTGCTCTGCCACCTCTGGCACCCTGGGAATCCGCAGATCGCGTACCTGACCAACGCGCAGGTGCGCCACGGTTGACCCCGAGGCCTGTGCGTGCAACAGACCCTGGATATGCGGGCTCAGCAGGAAGTAGTGCAGAAACCGGGAGTCCGCGCGCCGCTCATTCGGACGCAGAAGCATTGTCCGTTGCCCGAGGCATAGACGCATGCCGTCTTCAACGCGCCCAACTCGTCCAACTGGAGCCTCGCGCGTGAGAACGATATCCCCGGCCTGCGGAATGGCCCGCGCTGTCCAAGTCTCAAAGGCCTCGCGACTAACAGGCTTGGCATCTGACAACTGGATACGGCCGTTTACGATATTCGGGGTACCGATGGCAAATCCTGCGATGTCCTCACCAGGAAGGGCCCCCGGAGGTGTGCGGTTTTTGCAGTCTACGACCAGCGTACAAAGGTCAGCCAGAGTCAGATCCTTCATCGGACACTCTCCAACTGCTCGCGCACCGTCTTCTCCAGCTCCGCCGACTTGTCGAACAGCTCGTATAGCTCCTCGGTTAGCTTGCTGATCCGCTCGGCGATCGCCTCCGCGTGCTCTACCTCCGCCTCGACGGCCCCCACGTACCGCCCCGGCGTCAGTACGTACCCGTGCTCCCGCGCCTTCTCCAGGTCTGCCGAGTAGCAAAAGCCCGGCACGTCCTCGTAGGTCAGACCGGCCTCGCGCGCTGACGCCGTGCCGCGCCATGCGTGGTACGTGTCAGCGATTTTCCTGAGGTCGGTCTCCGAGAAGATGCGTTCCGTCCGGTCGGCCATCTCGCCCATCGCGCGAGCGTCGATGAACAGGATTTCACCGCGTCGATCGTCCAACCGCCGAGCACCCTGAGGCGTCTTGTCCTTGGACAGAAACCACAGACACGCCGGAATCTGCGTCGTACGGAAAAGCTGCGAGGGCAGCGCCACCATGCACGCCACCAAGTCCGCCTCCACCAGCGCCTGCCTGATCTCCCCCTCCCCGCTGGACTGGGAGCTCATCGAGCCGTTGGCCAACACAATGCCCGCCGTGCCCCTCTCCCCCAGCTTGGAGATCATGTGCTGGAGCCATGCATAGTTCGCATTGTTCTTCGGCGGGACCCCGTACTTCCACCTCGGGTCCGTCTCGTCCCTCGCCCAGTCCTTGATGTTGAAGGGCGGGTTGGCCATTACGAAGTCGGCCTTGAGGTCCGCGTGCTTGTCGTCGGCGAAGGTGTCGCCCCAGCGGGCGGCGAGGTTGCCGTCGATGCCGTGGATGGCGAGGTTCATCTTGCCCAGGCGCCAGGTGCGCTCGTTCAGCTCCTGGCCGTAGACAGCGATGTCGGACTTGTGGCCGCGCCCCTGGTGCGCCTCGATGAACTTCGCGGCCTGGACGAACATGCCGCCCGAGCCGCACGCCGGATCGTAGACCCGCCCCTCGTACGGCTCCAGGATCTCGACGATCAGGCGGACGACAGAGCTCGGCGTGTAGAACTCGCCGCCCCGTTTGCCCTCCGCCCGCGCGAAGTTGCCGAGGAAGTACTCGTACACCTCGCCGAGCAGGTCCTGTGCCGGCTTGTCCCCGCCGCCGCCGAACCGGGCGTCGCTGATGAGGTCGACGAGTTCGCCGAGGCGCTTCTGGTCGACGCGGTCCTGGTTGAAGATCTTAGGGAGGACGGTCTTGAGGGACTCGTTCTCCCGCATGATGGCGTCCATCGCATCGTCCAGGAGCTTGCCGACGCCCTGGGCCTTGGCGTGCGTGGCGATCCAGGACCAGCGGGCGGTCTCCGGGACCCAGAAGACGTGCGCGCCGGTGTACTCGTCGCGGTCCTCCAGGAAGTCGTCGAGGCGGTCCTCGGCGATGCCCTCCTCCATGAGTTCCTTGGCGAGTTCGGTGCGTCGCTCGTCGAAGGCGTCCGACACGTACTTCAGGAAGATCAGGCCGAGGACGAACTCCTTGTACTGGGCGGCGTCGATGGAGCCGCGCAGCTTGTCGGCCGCCTTCCAGAGGATGTCCTGGATCTCCTTGGCGGTGGATGCGCTGAACAGCTCCGCCTGGTCGGCGGGCTTCTTCTGGCGTGGAGGCATCGGGTGGACCGTCTCCTTCAGTGAGTGCCGATATCGGCGTTGGTGTGCGGGAGGTGCTGGATGGTGAGCGTGCCGTCGGCCATGCCGGCCGCCATCACGCGGGTCAGGTCGTCGAGCGCGGCGGTCTGCTCGCGCAGCAGCGCCGCCCGGCCCTCGATCTCGGCGAGTACGGCCTCGTAGAGGTCGGCCTCGGCGCGGTTCAGGTCGGGGACGACCAGGTCCTCGATACGGCGGGACGCGCGCACGGCGCCGCTGGTGCGGGCGTGCTCGGCAGCCGCGGCACGCAGCAACGCGGCGAGCACCCGGGGCCGTAGCGGCGGGTCGGCGTCCGGGTGGACGCGCAGGATGCGGGCCGGGGCCGCGACCAGAGACACGCCCTCCGTGTCGACGTGGACCCCGAAGTGCGGGTGGGCGGTGACGACGAGGTCGCCGGGCTCGGTGAACTGGGCGTGCCCGTAGGCCGTGAGGAAGATGCCACGGTCGATGCGGCGGCCGCCGATGCGGGCGGTGCCGAGGATCTCCTCGGGGGTGAGGACCGTGTAGTGGCCGTCGGGGGTGAGGTGTTCGGGGGCGAAGCGGTGGCCTGGGCGGCGGCGCAGGCGGCGGGTGCGCAGGAGGCGGGCGACGGACGTACGGCGTACCGGCTGGTTCTCGGGACGCAGTTCCGCCTGGGCGCGCAGCCGCAGTTCGCCCGTACGCGAGCGCTCCTGAAGGTCACTCAGGCGGCGTTCCAGGTCGGAGATGACCACCGGGCGTTCGACGACCGTCCGGGTGTGGCGGGAGTCGGGCGTGCGGTGCTGCGGAGTGAACGCGGCGCCGGGGCGGTCGTCGAGGTCGGTGCCGAGGACGATGGCGGCGTGGCGTGGGTCGTGGAGCCGGTCTGGGGTCCAGCCGGAGGTGCGCCAGATGGCGATGTCCTCGGCGAGGGTGTCGAGGACGGGTTCGGTGAGAGGCTGGGCGGAGTAGTCGGCGAGGAGGACGAGGCCGGTGCGCTGTTCCTCGGGTACGCGGGCGAGGAGCCAGACCGCCGTGCGGTAGCCGGGACGGTAGGCGTAGGCGCCGTCGGGGAGGCTGATCGCCGCCTTGAGTAAACCGGGCTTCAGGAACGAGCGGCGCAGGCGGTCGGCGTCGCCGTGCCGGGCGAGCGGGCCGGTGAGGACGTCGGCGGGGCCGAGGACGACGGCGGTGGCTCCGGTGTCGAGGTAGTCGGTGAGGGCGGCGACCCGCTCCAGGACGGTCTTCGGGTCGCGGGTCTCGGCGGCCTCGTAGGGGAGGGCGCAGACGAGGAGGTTCGGGTAGCCCCATTCGTCGGCGGTCAGTTCCTCGCCGTCGACGACGTCGAGCCGGAACTCGTACACCCCGCGCACCAGCATCCGCCGTCGTACGAGACGTACACGGGCCGGGTCGGGGTCGGCGGCGAGGTAGACGTGGGCGGAGTCCTCGGCGGCGTGGTCGTGCAGGGCGGCCGGGAGGGCGCCGGTGCGGGCGTGCGGGACGGCGATCACCGAGCCCTCGGCGAGGGTGTCGACGCCGGACAGGGCGGCGAGAGCGCGGACGACGGCCGGGGCGGGTTCGTCGGCGGCGAGGTCGCGGGAGCCGAGGCGATGGCGTGCCTGGAGGATCCAGTCGAAGGCCTCGGCGGGGTTGTAGGCGGCGTCGATCAGTTCGTCGGCAAGTGCGGCTAGGGCCGGGCCGGTGCGGTCCGGGTCGGGCAGGGCGCGCAGTTCGGAGACGAGGAAGCGGTCGTCGGGGTCGAGGTCGGCGGCCCTGTCCAGGACGGTGTCCCAGGGGCGGCCGTCGGCGACGGGGGCGTCGAGCTGCTGGTGCAGGCAGACCAGGGAGGTCAGCGCGCCGATCAGGACGGCCGCAGGCAGCGACGGGGTGCGCCAGGCGGCCAGCGTGTGCAGGGCGAGCTCGGCGCGCAGCCGGCGGGCGTCGGTGTTGCCGCGGCCGGTCGAGGCGAGCCAGTCGACGACGGCACGGGCGTCGAACAGGGGACGCCCGTCCTCGTGGGCGACGGGGATGGGGAAGTCGGGGTGCCGGCGGGCCCACGTGGTGGGGACCGGGCGCTTGACCTGGGCGAGGGCAGCGATCTCGGCGTAGGTGATCCGCCAGGCCGGCGTTTCGGGCAGGATGGGAGGCGTCTTCGAGGCCGTGTGCGTCGCCATCGGACGTGCTTCCCCCCTCTCCCCCTGGGCCGTCGAGGCCGGCGTCCTCGCCTTCGCGGTTCGCGGTCCACCCCCTTCGGCGGGGCAGGAGTCAGCAATCTACCGCCATCCCAGGTGGCTGTGCATAGCCTGCCTGATAATACGGGTTATCAGCGGTATCTCATCTCAGAAGGCGGAGCGGCAGGCACCTTGTGGCGACCAAGTGCCACGACGCCGACCGGAGGATCACCGCGATGAGCCACACGCCCTCGATACCGCCCAACAACCCGCAGTTCCCCGGCCCCGGCGGTGCACCGGGTGGGCCCAGCGGGCCCGGCGGGCCTTGGAACGCCGTACCGCCCTTCCCGCCGGCCGGTGGCGGGCAGCCCGCCATGGGGCAGCCGATGAGACCGAAGCCGTCGCGCCGCAAGGCCTGGCTCACCCACGGCGCGACCGCGTTCGTCGCGCTCATGATCGGCGCCGGTATCGGCGGTGACGGGGACTCCGGCAGTACGGACGACACCGCCGCTCCCGCCCCGACGGTCACCGTCACCAAGACCGCGACCGCCCCCGGGGGCGATGAGCCCGAGCCCGCCGTGACCGTCACCGAGAAGGTCACGGTCACACCGAAGCCGACCGAGAAGCCGGGGCCCGCCACCACGGTGGAGGGCGACGGCCAGTACCTCGTCGGCGAGGACATGCGGGCCGGCACCTACAAGACCGCCGGGCCCGACAAGAGCGGCTTCGTCGACAACTGCTACTGGGCCCGCACCAAGGACGCCTCCGGGGAGTTCGACGCGATCATCGCCAACGCCAACCTCCAGGGCCAGGGCCGCGTGACGGTCAACAAGGGCGAGTACTTCGAGACCACCGGCTGCCAGAAGTGGACCAAGGTCGGCTGACGGGCCACCGGGCTCGAAGTCCCTGCGCACCTCCCCCTTTTTCAGAACTTTCCTGTACCTCGCCCATACGTCAGGGCATCGTGGACCCAGCAATCACCGTCGAAATGGAGAACCTCAGTGAGCACTTACGCCGACCCACTCGTCGACGGTGCGATCCCGATGAGCACGTACGAGGCACAGGTCTGGGACACGCTCAACGAGCACTGGGAGCAGCGCAACAACCGCCGTGGTCTGCCGAACTGGGCGAGTGCCGCGCTCACTCGCACCGGTGAGGTCGCGGGAAACGCCGCGAGACGGGTTACGGACGCCGTGCCAGAGGCGGTCACGGAACCGATCCGTCGCGCAGGCGACGCGGTCGCCGACAAGGCCATGCGGCCGGCGCTCGCAGGCGCCGCAGCATTGCTCGAACTGGTCAACGACTCGGCCCTGGAGCTCAACGACCCGAAGAACGTCGAGAAGCTCGCCCGCAAGCGAGGCCTCGAACTCGACAGTTTCACCGAACTACGGCAGCAGGACCTCAAGGTCTGCGACCGGCTGCTGACCCGCAACACCCTCAAGTGGCGGGCCACCGGCGCGGTCGAAGGCGGCGCCATGGGCCTGCTGGCCATGGTCCCCGTCGCCGGTATCCCCGCCGCGATGACAGCGGACATCCTCGTCATTCAGGTCCTGAGCACGTCGATCGCAGCGCGCATCGCGTACTCCTACGGCTACGACGCCAAAGACCCCAAGGAGCAGGACTTCATCCAACGCCTGGTACAGCGGTCCTTCATGGCACAGGCGGCCAAAGCCAAACCGTTGCAGGAGACCGCACGGGCGGCGAACGCGGTCAAGGGACGCATAAACTGGTCACAGAAGCTCCGCAACGACCACCGGCTCCTGGCCGCCCTTGAGAAGCTGATGCAGCAGCTGGGCCCGGCCGGCTCCAGGGTGCCCGTCAAGAACGTCGCCAAGGTCGTGCCGTTCGTGGGTGTCCTCATCGGTGCCGGCATGAATGCCGCGGTCCTCGGCAGGGTGGCCGCCGACGCCCAGCGGTACTGCCAGACCCGCTTCCTGTGCGACAAGTACGGGCTGCCGCTGCCTACCGCACTGGCGACCGACTGGGAGGACGACCCCCAGACCGACGCCACGTAACGCGTGCCGTGCCGCAGCGGTTCACCGCGCGGCATGGCACGCGTGCATTCGGCCCCTCGGCAGAGCCGTCAGCTGCCGTTTCTCAGGTCCTTCGGCCAGTTCGGGCGGAATTCGATCTCGTCGTACGTGACCACGCAGCCCTCGCCCATCGGGGACTGGGTCATGAAGCCGATGAGGGCGGCGCCGCTCTGCTGCTCGCCCGCGAGGGTGAAGAGGCGGACGAAGGTCCACTGCTTGCCGTCGCGCGAGGCGTGGAAGGCGAAGGCGCGGCCGGTGCGGCTCACCCGCAGCCACACCGAACTGCCCTGCACCGTGAAGGAGTTGGCGTCGTCCGAGTGCCCCCGAGTGACCACCGTGCAGACGGTGGGCACGTCCGGCGAGTACTCCAGGCAGAGCTTGGCCCAGGCCCGTTCCCCCACGTGCACATACAGAACGCCCGCGTCGAACCCGGCGGCGAAGCCGACCGTGACCCGGGCTATCAGCTGAAAGTCCCCCTCCGGCGCGCCCAGCAACCTGGGCGCGTCCGAAGCGGGATCCAGTCCCTCGTCAGTGGGCGGCACGAACCGGTCCTGCCGAGCACCGGCCCATCCGGTGAGCACCCCGTCCTCGTAGGACCAGTGCCCATCGGGGCCGTATGTGCGGAGAGAGAACGGGAGTTCGGGAATTTCGACGTCCATTGGGGGATTCTTGCAGCTCCCGCCCACAACAGCAGACCTTCAGGGGTGCGGGGGGACTGCGCGAGCGACCACGACGCACGCGCAGCCCGAAACGAACCGAACCCCTACGGCGTTCCCCGCCGTTCCCCGCCGTTCCCCGCGGAGCGCTACCGCTCAAGAACCCCGTTGAACCGACGCGGCAGTCCCAGCGGGTTCTCGTCCCGCAGCTCCGCCGGCAGCAGCGCCTCAGGAGCGCCCTGGTACGCCACCGGCCGCAGCCAGCGCTCGATGGCCGTACCGCCCACCGACGTGGACGTCGAGGTCGTCGCCGGGTAGGGACCCCCGTGGTGCTGGGCCGCGGCCACGGCAACCCCCGTCGGCCACCCGTTCACCAGCACCCGTCCGGCCAGCGGCGTCAGCTCGGCCAGCAGCTCCGGCCCGCGCCCCTCCCCGGCGGCCTCTGAACCGGACACGTGCACCGTGGCGGTGAGGTTGCCCGGCAGACGGGACAGGACCGACTTGGCCTCGTCCTCGTCCTCGTAGCGCGCCACGACCGTGAGCGGCCCGAAGCACTCCTCCAGGAGCAAGTCGTGCTCGCCCTCGGCCGCCAGCTTGCCGGCGGGGACCGTCAGGAACCCGGGGCTGACGGTGTGCTCGCCGCCCGCGCCCGCGGTCACCGGCGACTCCACGTCGGGCAGCTCGGCGCGCTCGGCGACACCGGCGAGGAAGTTGTCGCGCATCCGGTGGTCCAGCAGGACCCCGGAGCCGATGTCGCTGACCGCGTCGGTGAGCGACTTGAGCAGCCGGTCACCGGCGTCGCCCGCGGGCGCCAGCACAAGGCCCGGCTTCACGCAGAACTGGCCGACACCGAGGGTCATGGAGCCGGCGAGGCCGGTGCCGATGGCCTCGGCGCGCTCCTCGGCGGCGGCCGCGGTGATCAGGACGGGGTTCAGGGAGCCCAGCTCGCCGTGGAACGGGATCGGCACGGGCCGCGCCGCCGCCGCGTCGAAGAGGGCGCGGCCGCCGCGTACCGAGCCGGTGAAGCCGGCGGCGGTGACGAGCGGGTGCTTGACGAGTTCGACGCCCGCCTCGAAGCCGTGGACGAGGCCGAGGACTCCCTCGGGGATGCCGTGCTCGGCGGCGGCCCGGCGCAGCACGATCGCGACCAGCTCGGACAGCGCCGGGTGGTCGGGATGGGCCTTGACGACGACCGGGCACCCGGCGGCCAGCGCGCTCGCGGTGTCGCCGCCGGGCACGGAGAAGGCGAAGGGGAAGTTGGAGGCCGAGTAGACGGCGACGACGCCCAGCGGCACCTTGTAGCGACGCAGGTCGGGAATGGGCGGGGTGGCGGTGTCGTCGGGGTGGTTGATCACCACGTCGAGGAACGCGCCCTCGTCCACGATGTCGGCGAAGGCCCGCAGCTGATAGCAGGTGCGGGCGAGTTCGCCGGTGAGCCGGACCGGGCCGAGCGCGGTCTCCGCGTCGGCGACCTCCACGAGCTGGTCCTTGGCCGCCTGGAGCTGGTCGGCGGCGGTGCGCAGGAAGGCCGCGCGGACCGTGCGGTCGGCCAGGGAGCCACGGGCGGCGTGCGCCGCGCGGACGGCGGCGTCCACCTCCTGGGCTGTGGCCTCCACCGCAACCTGCTCGCGCTGCTTCCCGGTTCGGGGGTCGACACTCCAGACTGGTGCTGCTGCCACCGGGGGTTCCTCCACTGATTCCTGAGCGTATTTCTGGGTCCATTCACCAGGGTCGTTCGATATGCTGAACGCTGTCTCTGATGATGAATATGCTGTCTGAGACTATTTCCCGTCGAACGATAGGGGTCAAGGGCGATGTCGGCAGTCGAGACGGGCGGCGGAGCACAGGTCAAGTCGGCGGTGAGGACCGTTGAGCTGCTCGAATACTTCGCCGGGCGCCCCGGTATGCACTCCCTGGCGGCGGTCCAGGAGGCCGTCGGTTACCCCAAATCCAGCCTGTACATGTTGCTGCGCACCCTCGTGGAGCTGGGCTGGGTCGAGACGGACGCGACGGGCACGCGGTACGGCATCGGCGTGCGGGCGCTGCTCGTGGGCACGTCGTACATCGACGGTGACGAGGTGGTGGCGCTGGCCCGGCCGACGCTGGACCGGCTGTCGGACGACACGACGGAGACCATCCACCTGGCCCGCCTCGACGGCACGAACGTCGTCTATCTGGCCACCCGCCAGTCGCAGCACTATCTGCGTCCCTTCACCCGGGTCGGCCGTCGGCTGCCCGCCCACTCCACCTCGCTCGGCAAGGCCTTGCTGGCCACCCACACCGACGAGCAGGTCCGCAAGATGCTCCCGGAGACCCTTCCGGCGCTGACGGAGCACACGATCACGGACCGGGAGCAGCTCATCGAGGAGCTGCGCCAGATCCGCGAGCAGGGCTTCTCCGTGGACCGCGAGGAGAACACGCTCGGGCTGCGCTGCTTCGGCGTGGCGATCCCGTACCGCACACCGGCCCGCGACGCCATCAGCTGCTCGGTCCCGGTGGCCCGGCTGACCCCGGCCCACGAACAGCTCGTCAAGGACGCCCTCTTCGACGCGCGTGACCGGCTCACACTGGCGACCCGCAGACTCTGAGGCGGCGAGGTGGCAACCCCGTTTTCATGAGGACCCCATGAGAAAGCCGGGCGAAGGGAACGACTGATCGCGTCCCGCTCGTCCTTTCGGGTGCGATGAACAAGACGATCAGGCGCTCCGCCGTCCTCACCCTGCTGCTCGTGCTCGCCCTGCTGGTCAGGGCGACCTGGGTGCAGTTCTACGAGGGCACGGCGCTCGCGGACGACCAGGACAACCGGCGCAACGCGATCAAGACGTACGCGGACCCGCTCGGGAACATCATCGTGGCCGGCGAGTCGATCACCGGCTCGGCCCGCACGAAGGGCAGCGACCTCGCGTACAGACGCACGTACACGGACGGCGAGCTGTACGCGGCGGTCACGGGCTACGCCTCGCAGGCCTACGCGCCGACGCAGCTGGAGGGCATCTACCAGGACCTGCTCGACGGCACGGACCTGCGGCTGAACACCGTGATGGACACGGTCACCGGCAAGCGGGCCGACCCGGGCAATGTGATCACCACGATCGAACCGGCCGTGCAGAAGGCGGCGTTCGAGGCGCTCGGCGACAAGAAGGGCGCGGCCGTGGCGATCGACCCGACGACCGGGAAGATCCTCGCGGTGGTGTCGACCCCGTCGTACGACCCCTCCTCGCTGACCGACGCCAACACCGCCGGCACGGCCTGGAAGAAGCTCAACGCCGACGAGGACAAGCCGCTGACCAACCGGGCGCTGCGCCAGCCGCTGCCGCCGGGGTCGACGTTCAAACTGGTCGTGGCGGCGGCCGCGCTGGAGGACGGGCTGTACGCGTCGGTGGACACGAAGACCGACAGCCCGGACCCGTACACCCTGCCGGGCACGACCACGGAGCTGTCGAACGAGAACCCGAGCGCGCCCTGCGAGAACGCCACGATCCGTACGGCGCTGCAGTACTCGTGCAACAACGTCTTCGCGAGGATGGCCGTCGCCCTCGGCCAGGACAAGGTGAGGGCGATGGCCGAGAAGTTCGGCTTCGACGACAAGGCGCAGGACGTGCCGGTGCGGGCGTACGAGAGCGTCTACCCGTCGGACATGGACGAATCCTCCACCGCGCTGACGGGCATCGGCCAGTACGACGTCACCGCGACGCCGCTCCAGATGGCGATGGTGTCTGCGGCGATCGCCAACGGCGGCAGGCTGGTCTCGCCGCACATGGTGTCGCAGATCACCAACGGTGGCGGCGACGTCCTGGAGGACTACGACGCCGACGCGGACACCAAGGAGATCCTGAGCTCCGACACCGCCGAGCAGTTGCAGTCGGCGATGCGGACGGTCGTCGAGGACGGCACGGGCACGAACGCGCGGATCAGCGGGGCGACCGTGGGCGGCAAGACCGGTACGGCCCAGCACGGCGAGAACAACAGCAAGACGCCGTACGCCTGGTTCACGTCCTACGGGAAGGCCGACGGCAAGGAGGTCGCCGTCGCGGTCGTCGTGGAGCAGTCGAACGCGGCGCGGTCGGAGGTCAGCGGCAACGGGTTGGCCGCGCCGGTGGCCAGGGCCGTCATGGAGGCGGCGCTGAAGGGCTGAGGGACCACCTCGAAAAGGACCACCTGAATAAGAAGGGCCGCCCTCTCTCCCCCCGGAGGGCGGCCCTTCGCCGTCAGCGCACGGACGGCGTCACTTCACGCCGAACAGCTGCTGGATCGGGTTGATCGCGAAGTACACCAGGAACAGGGCCGAGGTGCCCCACAGCAGCCAGTGGACCTCCTTCGCCTTGCCGAGGACCGTCTTGATGAGGACGAAGGCGAGGAAGCCGGCGCCGATGCCGTTGGTGATGGAGTAGGTGAACGGCATGACGGCGATGGTGAGGAACGCCGGGATGGCGATCTCGTACTTGTCCCAGTCGATGGACTTGACCTGGGTCATCATCAGGAAGCCGACGGCGACGAGCGCGGGGGCGGCGGCCTGCATGGGGACGATGGTCAGCAGCGGGGTGAGGAAGAGCGCCACCGCGAAGAGGCCGCCGGTGACCAGGTTGGAGAAGCCGGTGCGGGAACCCTCGCCGACGCCGGCCGCGGACTCGATGTAGGAGGTCGCGGAGGACGAGGACGAGGCGCCGCCCGCGACGGCCGCGGCGCCGTCGATGAGGAGGACCCGGCCGAGGTTCGGGACCTTGCCCTCCTCGTCCAGCAGGCCCGCCTCGGCGGTGATGCCGACGACCGTGCCCATGGTGTCGAAGAAGTCCGAGAGCAGCAGGGTGAAGATCAGCAGGACGACCGTGATGACGGTGGTCTCGCCGAACGAGCCGAACAGGCTGAAGTCGCCGATCAGTCCGAACTCGGGAGCGGCCACGATGTCGTCGGGGACCTTCGGGGTGGTCAGGCCCCAGCTCTTGATGTCGGCCACCGAGTTGGTCACGATCGCAACGACCGTCATCGTCAGGATGCTGATGAGGATCGCGCCCTTCACCTTGCGGGCGAGCAGCGCGATGGTCAGCAGGACACCGAGGCAGAAGACCAGGATGGGCCAGCCGGACAGCGCGCCGGTGGCGCCGAGCTGCACCGGAACCGTGGTGCCGGCGATGTCCGGGATCCGGCTGACGAACCCGGCGTCGACGAAGCCGATGAAGGCGATGAACAGGCCGATGCCGACGCTGATCGCCTGCTTGAGCGCCTGCGGAATGGCGTGCATGACGGCCTCGCGCAGGCCCGTGACCACCAGCACGCAGATCAGCAGGCCTTCGAGGACGACCAGGCCCATCGCGTCGGACCAGCTCATCAGCGGGGCTATCTGGAAGGCGACGACCGCGTTGAGTCCGAGGCCGGCGGCGAGCGCGAGCGGCAGGTTGCCGCCGACGCCCATGATGATCGTCATCACGGCGGCCACGAGGGCGGTGGCGGTGACGAGTTCGGCGCCGTCGAGGGTGTGGCCGTACTTGTCCTTGGCGTTGCCGAGGATGATGGGATTCAGGACAAGGATGTACGCCATCGTGAAGAACGTGGCGAGGCCGCCGCGTATCTCACGGGCGAAGGTGGATCCCCGGGCGCTGATCTTGAAGAAGCGATCGACGCTGTTCGCCCCGGGTGGCTCGGCTGCGGGCCGGTCGGCCACCTTCTGTGCGTCGGACATGAACGGTGCTCCTAGTGACGGGCGTGGACTACGCGCGGATGCTGGCTGGATTGTTCCCCTGTTGAACCCGATTCAGGTTTTCTCCGTGTTACGGAATCGGAGTTCTCCCTGCAAGACGGCGTTCGAAGCCGCGTACGAACCCCTTTCACGATCACTGCTACTCTTCCGGATCTCGTCGGGGGTCGACCCCGGATGATCACATGTCATTCACATGACACGCACAGGCAGCCGGCTCGGCTGCTGTGGCCGCAGCGAGAAGAGAGGTCCCCGTGGGCACTGTCGTCGACGACGCAGCCTCCGTGGAGTTCCACGCCTTCTTCGAACGGCACTATGCCGAACTGTCGCGTCTGGCACACCTGTTGACGGGTGAGGCGGACGCCGCCGACGACCTGGCCGCGGACGCGCTGCTCGCGATGTGGCACCGCTGGGACCGGGTCCGCGCGGCGGACCATCCGGTGGCGTACGCCCGCGGCGTCGTCGCCAATCTGGCCCGGACCCGGATCCGCAGCGCGGTCCGTGAGCGCCGCAGGATCACACTGTTCTGGTCGCAGCGCGAGGAGAAGACCGAGAATCCCGATGTGGCCGGCGTGGTCGACGTCCAGTCGGCGCTGCGCAGGCTGCCGTTCCGCAAGCGGGCCTGTGTGGTCCTGCGGCACGCTTTCGACCTCTCGGAGAAGGACACGGCGCTCGCCCTCGGGGTCTCGGTCGGTACGGTGAAGAGCCAGACGTCCAAGGGGATGGCCGAGTTGCAGAAGCTGCTCGGCACCGAGGACGCTCCGAAGCGTATGCATGCCGGCATCACGAGCGGGGGCGTGACGGGCGCGAGGGTGACCGGTGCGAGCGCTCCGGGCAGCGGAGGAAGGGACCGATGAGGGACGTGCACGAGGAGCTGCGTGCCCGGCTGCGCGAGTCGGCCGAGGCGCACGAGCCCGACCGCGCCCGCATCCTGGCCCGGATCGAGCGCGGGATGGCCACCCCCGAGGTGCGCCGCGTCCGCGAGGCGACCCGGCCGCCGCTGTGGGGCTGGGTGCGGGTGGTCACCGCCACCGCCGGTGTCGCGGGGGTGCTCGCGGTCGGCGGTTACGCGGTCGCCTCCGCGGTGAAGGGCGAGGAGCGGCCGCCGGCCGACCAGACCGTGGCGGTCTCCCCGAACCCGGTCGAATCCCCGGCCGCGACGAGCCGGGCCCCGGCCCACCCCGACCACCCGAGCCCGAGCACCGGGGGCGGCGGGACGAAGAGCGAGGCCGGCTCGACCCCGTCGAAGAGCCCGTCCGCCAAGGTCACGACCGCGCCGGAGCTGCCCACCTCGGGGAACGAGGAGGACGGTCCGCTCTGGTCGGACGGCTCGGTCGACCCGCACAGCAACGACTTCTGGGCGCAGAGCAATCTCACCCTGAAGGCGAGCGAGCAACTCACCGAGCTGACCGTCCAGTTGCGGATCGCCCAGACCGGCGGGGTCACCTCGGCCGGTGCCTGGCGCTCGCTGCCGGAGCAGGACTTCGACCTCACGGTCGAGGAGGACGACGGCTTCCTGGTCTACACCTGGGTGCTCAAGGACGGCCGTACGGTCCCGAAGGGCGAGTTCGTCTTCGCCGGGCAGTACAACCACGAGCGCGGTGGCCGTGACGCGGGCGACGACCGCTACGCGATGACGGCGAAGGCGAAGGGCGAGGACCTCGCGGTGGCGGGGGACTTCGAGGGCCGCGACGACAACGACTCCACAGACGAAGGCGATTCGTAAAGAAATCCCGCTCGGGCGGCAACCCTTTCCTCACCGGTGGCGACCAGTAGGCACAAGTGTCACCACCGGCAAGGAATCGGGTACATGACCGCACCTGCAGAACAGCGCCTCCGGCACCGCCGTCGGGTCACCGGCCGACGGGCCGTGATCGGCTCGATCGCCGCCCTCGCCCTCACCGGAGGGGCGGTCGTCACGACGTCGCTGCTGTCCACCGCCGGCGCCGCCGCCACCTGGCCGACGGCCAAGGGCAGCAAGGCCGTCGCCAAGACGATCAAGGTCTCGGGCACGTACGACGGCAGGCTGAAGAAGTTCTTCGGCAAGGGCGCGCTCGGCGACGGCAGCCAGGACGAGGGCCAGGACCCGATCTTCGAGCTGGCGGACGGCGCGGTCCTGAAGAACGTGATCATCGGCGTCCCCGGGGCGGACGGCGTGCACTGCAAGGGCAGCTGCACCCTCAAGAACGTGTGGTGGCTGGACGTCGGCGAGGACGCCGCCAGCTTCAAGGGCAAGTCGTCCAAGGCCGTCTACAAGGTCGTCGGGGGCGGTGCGAAGAAGGCCTCGGACAAGGTCTTCCAGTTCAACGGCGCCGGGAAGCTCAGCATCACCGGATTCCGTGTGCAGAACTCCGGCAAGCTGGTGCGTTCCTGCGGCAACTGCTCGAAGCAGTACAAGCGCACGATCGTGCTGAGCGACATCGACGTCGTGGCACCCCTGAAGGCGATCGTCGGCGTGAACGCCAACTACGGCGACACCGCCACGCTGTCGAAGATCCGCATCCACGGCGACCCGAAGAAGAAGGTCAAGACCTGCGTGCGCTTCAAGGGCAACAACAGCGGCAAGGAGCCGACCCAGATCGGTGTCGGCGCGGACGGAACCACCTGCAAGTTCCCGTCATCCGCCATCACGTACAAGTAAGCCAATATCCGACCATCCCGGAGTACCCCCTTGAGCACCCACAAGAGACGCCTCACACGCCGGCGCGTGCTCGGGGCCGGCGCGCTCGGCGTCGCCGCCACCGGCGCCGCCGTCGCGGGCGGCACCGGCCTCCTGTCCACCGCGTCCGCCGCCGGCTTCGGCCACTCCGACGACGGCAGGAACTTCGTCGTCGACACCGGGGCGAACCTGGTCTTCAAGGTCTCCAAGACCACCGGCGACCTCACCTCGCTGAGCTACCGGGGCAAGGAGTACGAGGGCTACGGCGGCAAGCACTCGCACGTCGAGTCCGGCCTCGGCGCCTCGACGGTCACCGTCAAGCAGTCCGGGTCGACGATCCTGATCAAGGCCGTGCACGGCGCGATCACCCAGTGGTACGCGGCCCGCAGCGGCCAGAACCACGTCTACCTGTGGACGAACAAGGCGGACGCCTCCTTCACGGCGACCCGCTTCCTCGTCCGCCTCAAGCCCGGGATGTTCCCGGGCGAGGGCCCGGACTCCTGGATCGAGGCCTCCGACAAGGTCATCGAGGCCGGTGACGTCTGGCGGCGCGCGGACGGCACGACCCACTCCAAGCACTACTCGGGCAAGCGGGTCATCGACTACGACCACATCGGCTTCACCACCGGTTCGGTCGGTCTCTGGATCGTCCGCTCCAACCACGAGAAGGCCTCCGGCGGCCCCTTCTACCGCTCCCTGCTCCGCCACTCCAACGACCTCGGCGCCGGCCTCTACGAGATCCTGCACTACAACCAGGCCCAGACCGAGGCGCAACGTTTCGGCCTCCAGGGCCCGTACGTCCTGGCCTTCACCGACGGCGGGGCGCCCTCCTCCTCCCTGTCCCACGACAAGCTGGACACGTCCTGGGTGGACGGCCTCGGCATCACCGGCTGGGTCGGCAGGGCAGGGCGCGGCAAGGTGGCCGGTGTGGGCCTCAAGGGCATGGACGCGAAGTACGCCTACACGGTCGGCTTCGCGGGCGCGGACGCCCAGTACTGGGCGAGGGCCGCCTCCGGTACCGGTGCCTTCTCCTGCAAGGGGATGCTGCCGGGTACGTACACACTGACCGTCTACAAGGGCGAGCTGGCCGTGCACACCCGGGAGGTGAAGGTGACGGCGGGCGGTTCGACCGCGCTGAACAGCATCACCATCACCGGCGACCCGTCCGCCGCGAAGACCGTCTGGCGCCTCGGTGACTGGGACGGTACTCCCGGCGAGTTCAAGAACGCCGAGCTCATGACGTACGCGCATCCGTCCGACGGCCGCGCGGCGAAGTGGACGGGCGACGTCACGCTGGGCAGCGGGGACCCGGCGGCGTCCTTCCCGGCGTACATCTGGCAGGACGTCAACGACAGCATCCGGATCTTCTTCAAACTCACCGCCGCCCAGGCCGCCGCCGCGCACACCCTGCGGATCGGCGTCACGGACGCGTTCTCGAACGGGCGCCCGCGGGTATCAGTCAACGACTGGGTGTCTCCGGTCCCGGCGGCCCCGAAGCAGCCTTCCACCCGCTCGCTCACCACGGGTTCGTACCGGGGGAACAACCACACGTTCACCTACAGCGTCCCTGCCAGTGCGTGGAAGTCGAACACCAGTGAGTACAACGTACTGAAACTCGACATCGTCAGTGGTTCGAGCGGCACGGCCTTCCTCAGTCCGGGCACCTCGTTCGACTGCGTGGACCTGCTGGCCTGAGCCCCCCTCGGCCGGCAGCAGTGCCGACCAGAGCCCCCCTCGGGGTCGGCACGACACAGACCGCCCCCGCCGGTGACGACCGGCGGGGGCGGTTCTTTCGCCGCCGGTGACGACCGATGGGGCGGTTCTCTCGGGTGCCGCGAGGGCCCGGGTTCGTGGCGGTCAGTTCATCGTCGAGCCGACGGCCGTGGAGCCCGTGGTCAGAAACGTCGTGACCGGCAAAGCCCCGTCCGCCCGCCGAGCGGCGTACGCGTCGGCCGCGTCCGTCGACTTGAAGGCCGGCGCGGTCACCCCGCTGTCCCAGTTGTTCGCGGCGGACACCGTGGAGGGACCGAGCTCGGCCTTCCCCCTACCGTTGCTCACCGCGAGGTTCCGCGCCAGCCGGGCCTTGCCGGTCGCGAAGGAGAACCCGTTCCCCTGGTTGGCGTACGCGGTGTTGCGGTTCAGCAGGATCGCCCCGGTGTTGGAGTTCTCGGTGAACCCGTGCGACGTGTTGTCCCAGGCCGCGTTGTGGTGGACGGAGTGCGCGACCGAAGCCCCTCCCCCACCCAGCTTGAACCCGTTGCCGTTGCCCTCGAACGCGGAGTCCTTCCAGCGGTTCTCGCCGTTGCCGAAGGCCCAGGAGCGCTCGATGGTGACGGGCGAGGAGAACTGCCAGAGGTCGAGCCCGTCATCCGCGTTGTCGTAGAGGCGCGCGCCGGTGATCCGGTTGCCGGTGCCGGAGCCGAACTTCACGGCGATGCCGTCGGCGTTCTGGCCGTGGTTCGCGGCGTCGTAGTTGCCGTGGCTGTCGAGGTTCTGGACGAGGTTGTCCGCCGTGCCGTCGCCGCGCAGGGTGAAGCCGGAGTCGCCGTTGTCCGCGGTGACGAGGTTCTTGAACACCCCGCCGACGGAGGAGGTGGCGACGAATCCCTGGGCCGGGGAGTTCTGGAAGGTGATGCCGAGGACCGTCCAGTAGTCGCCGTAGATCCCGGCGAGCCAGGACCCGGCCGCCAGCTCGGACCCGTCGATCCTGACCTTCTCGCCGCCGTACGCGGCGAGCGTGATCCGGGCCGAGGCGGTGCCGTTCGCCGTGGACTTCAGGGTCTTCCTCGGCCGGTAGGTGCCACCGCGCACCTGGATGGTCGTACCGGCCACGGCGTTCGCGACGGCCGACTCCAGCGACGCGGTGCTGGAGACGGTGACCGTGGTGCCCGCGGCCTGGGCACCGTCGTGCGAGAGACCGAGATGGACGCCGCCCGCCCCCGCGGCGACGGACACGGCTGCGGCGATCGACAGGGTGCGGGTTCGTCGATGGCGTCCGATGGGCTGACGCACGGGTGTTCCTTTCGCAGGGGACGCGTCTCGGGGAGACGAGGAACGAAGCGGACCGGAGGGGCCGCCCCGGCCCGCTTCTGATCACTGGTCGCCGCCCGGCGGAAAAGGGTTGCCGCGCCCCCGCGAAATCGTTCGAAAGTTTCGCCCTGAGTCTTCACACGCACACCGATTGACGCCCCGTACCGCACTGATGAGACTCCGAGGGCGACTTGGCAAACAGAATCCACCAGACTCCCACAGGATGTGTCATGCGCCCCACCGCCCGTACGCTCCTGCTCCCCCTCCTGGCCCTCTTCCTCGGCCTGCTGGCCGCCCCGCCGGGCGCGGCCCAGCCAGAGCCAGGACCCGCACCACAGTCCGTGCCGACATCCGGGCGGAAGACGGAGTACGCCGGCTATCTCTTCGCCTACTTCACCGGCGAGGGCACCGCCGACGGCGAGCAGATCCGCTACGCCCTCAGCCGTGGCAACGACGCGCTGCACTGGCGGGAGCTGAACGCCGGCCAGCCGGTTCTCACCTCGACCATCGGCGAGAAGGGCCTGCGCGACCCCTTCGTGATCCGCCCTCCCGAGGGCGACAAGTTCTACATGATCGCGACCGATCTGCGCATGTACCGCAACAGCAGCGGCAGTTGGGACCAGGTCCAGAGACACGGCAGCAAGTCGATCATGGTCTGGGAGTCCACGGACCTGGTGCACTGGACCGACCAGCGCCTGGTGAAGGTCTCACCCGACAACGCGGGCAACACCTGGGCTCCGGAGGCGTACTGGGACGACAGCCTCGGTGAGTTCGTCGTCTTCTGGGCGTCGAAGCTGTACGCCGACGACGACCCGGACCACACCGGCTCGACGTACAACAAGATGCTGTACGCGACGACGAAGGACTTCCGCACCTTCAGCGAGCCGAAGGTCTGGAACGACCCGGGCTACTCGGTCATCGACTCGACCGTCGTCAAGCACGACGGCACGTACTACCGCTACACCAAGGACGAGCGCGACCCCACCTCCTCCAGCCCCTGCGCCAAGTTCATCACCGGCGAGAAGTCGACCAGCCTGACCTCGACGACGTACGACTTCGTGGCGGACTGCATCGGCAACGGCGCCATGGACCGCGGCGAGGGGCCGACGGTGTTCAAGTCGAACACCGAGGAGAAGTGGTACCTGTTCATCGACGAGTACGGCGGCCGCGGCTACCTCCCCTTCGAGACGACCGACCTCGACTCCGGCGAGTGGACCCCGTCGACGAACTACCAACTGCCCGCGAGCCCTCGGCACGGCACGGTCATCCCGGTGACGCAGCGGGAGTACGACCGACTGCTGGCCGCGTATCCGGTGAGTCCCACCTCGGTGGTGGACGTGACGGCGAAGGGCCAGGAGGGGCACGCGATCGTCACCGAGGACTCCGCGAAGGTCGTCCTGCCGATGGAGCCCGGCGCGAACCTCGCGCGGCTCGCACCGAGGCTCCAGGTCGGTGAGGGCGCTTCGGTGAGCCCGAGGTCGGGCACGCGCCGCGACTTCCGCAAGCCGCAGAAGTACACGGTCACGGGGGCGGACGGTACGCGGCGCGTCTGGACGGTCGAAGCGGTGCCGACCCGCAGCCCGGTCCTGCCGGGCCTCTACGCCGACCCCGACGTCAAGTACATGAACGGCCGGTACTGGATCTACCCGACGACGGACGGCTTCGCGGGCTGGAGCGGCACGCGGTTCAAGGCGTTCTCGTCGAAGGACCTCGTCCACTGGAAGGACCACGGACAGATCCTCGACCTGGGGCCCGACGTGACCTGGGCCGACAAGAACGCCTGGGCCCCGGCGATCGCCGAACGCGACGGCACGTACTACTTCTACTTCTGCGCCGAGGGGAACATCGGCGTCGCGGTCGCCGACTCCCCCGCCGGCCCGTTCAAGGACCCCCTCGGCAAACCCCTGGTCGCCAAGGGGCGGTTCGGCGGCCAGGCCATCGACCCGTCGGTCTTCGTCGACGACGACGGCCAGACGTATCTCTACTGGGGCAACGGGCGCGGGTACGTCGTCCCGCTGAACGACGACATGGTGTCGTTCGACCCGACCGCGGTGAAGGACATCACCCCGGACAACTACCGGGAGGGCTCCTTCGTGATCAAGCGGAAGGGCACGTACTACTTCATGTGGTCCGAGGACGACACCCGCAGCGAGAACTACCACGTGGCCTACGCGACCGGACCGTCCCCGCTGGGCCCCTGGACCAAGCAGGGCACGATCCTCTCCAAGCGTCCCGAGTACGGCATCAAGGGGACCGGCCACCACTCGGTGGTGAACGTGCCCGGCACGGACGACTGGTACATGGTGTACCACCGGTTCGCCCTCAACGGCCCCGGCAGGCCCGGCGGGGACGGCACCCACCGGGAGACGACCGTCGACCGCATGGAGTTCGCGGCCGACGGCACGATCCGGCCGGTGGTACCGACCCTGGAGTCGATCAGGCCGGTGCGGCGCCCGTAGTCCGTTCGTCGGTCACCGTCAGCAGCAGGTCCGCCGTGAAGCCGGTCCCACCGACCTGGAAGGTCCAGGTGCCTGGCCCACCCTTGTCGGTGGGCCTCATCGGCCACACCTCCGACACCTGCTCGTCCTCCGCGGCGGCGTGCCCTTCCTCGGTGCTCACCCCCGGCGCCAGGAAGCGCTCGCCGGTGTGGAGGTACAGCGACCACTCCCCCGCGCCATCGGGCACCGCCTGGACGTAGTACTGCTTGCGGAAGACGAGGTTGTCGGAGAATCCGATGCCGAGGCTGTCCCGCTCGTACACCTGGACGTCGAGGCGGAGCACCACGCTCCGGTCCACCGCCCCCTCGGGTTTGGCGGCGGCGTCGACCCAGCCCTCCCAGATCAGCCGGTTCTCGCCCGCCCACCCGGTGGTGGCGTCACCCGGTTCCGAGAGCGGCTTGCTCAACTCCGCGGCGAGATCGGGCAGGTCGTCGGTGAAGTCGTCCTTGCGGAAGGGGCCGTAGTGGTTCTCGGCCTCGCTGCTCTGATGGCACAGGTCGAAGTCGACGAACCGGGGTTTGACGGACACCCCGAGATAGAACTCGCTGCGGCCGAAGAGGTCCCGGCCACGCGTCACCTCGGCCCTGTCCAGTCGCAGCTGCACGTGGTGCGTGCCGTGGAAGAAGCGCATGGCGATCTCGTAGGCCTCGCGCGATGTCACCAGGGAGTCGTCGCCGCCGTGGCATTTGTGGACGAAGGTCCGGGGAGCACCCGGGATCTGGGCGGAGGCCTGCTTGACCAGGCCGTCGCTGCGGTTGTAGGTGAGCGTGCCCCCGTCGATCAGGCCGGCGATGCGATTGCCCAGGGTGGCGAACTTGTTGCTGTAGGAACGGTGGTCCGTGCCGACCACCGTGAGGATCCGCCTGACGGGGAACGGGATGGCCCGGATGTCCGTGCGGTCCGGGTCGAAGGCGGCGATCTCGTCCGCGACCGCGTCGGGCAGGCACTTGACCAGCGCGTCGGGCAGATACTGGAACGCGATCCCCCGGTGCGGTGTGCCCAGGGTGACGATGCGGTGGACGAGGTCCGCGCTGCTGTCCCCCAGCCGGCTCAGGGCGGCCCGGGTGACGAGCCCGCCCATGCTGTGCGCGACGATGTCCACACCGGTGAACTCCTCGTCCGGGCGCATGCCGTGCCGGATGATCTCGATGAGCCTGACCAGCCCTTCCCCGAAGCGGTCGATCTTCCGGGGAAGGAGGTCGTAGTAGCGGTAGATCCACAGGGTCCCGAGGGCTCCCTGGCCCAGCACCTCGCGCGCCATGGGGACGTCCACCACCATGGTGCCGGTGAGCAGGTGCTCGGGCCATCCGTCGTGCTCGCCCGGTCTGGGCTTCTGCTCCTTCTCGTAGTAGCCGACGACGTTGGTCGCGTCCCGGTACGGGTGGAGCCGCGACTTGAGGGCGCGCAGGACGAATCCCTCGTAGATGTAGTTCTCGCCGTAGCGCTCCGCGTAGACGCTGCCGTTGTTGAATCCCTGATACGCGTCACGCCGCTCGTCCGACACACCGGGACCGCCGAATCCGCGAATCAGGATCAGCGGGCGAGGACTACCGACCACGAGGACCACTCCACTCAGATGCGCATGCGCTGTTCGTCGCGCAACACTGTGTGGGGTCGCACCGGCTCCGTGTCGACAGAATCGTTTTGCCCGGCGTGCCGGACGAGCACCGCGCCGGTCGTCAGTTCATCGTCGAGCCGATCGTCGTACTGCCCGTGGTCAGGAAGGTGGTCGCGGGCAGCGTGCCGCTCGACGAACGGGCGTTGTACGTCGAGGAGGCGTCGGTGGAGCGGAACGACGGGGTCGAGATGCCGGAGTCCCAGTTGTTGCCGGACGACACGACGGACGAACCCTTGTTGACCGAGCCGCCGCCGTTACTGACCGCCAGGTTCTTGCCGAGGCGGGCCGCGCCGGTGGCGAAGTAGTAGCCCCACTTGGCGTTGGCGTAGGCGGTGGTGCGGTTGATGACGATGGCGCCCTTGTTGCTGTTCTCGGTGAAGCCGTTGCCCGCGTTGTCCCAGGCGGCCGAGTTGTTGATGACATGGGCCACGGTCTCGCCGTCGCCGCCCAGCTTGTAGCCGTTGCCGTCGCCCGCGAACGCGGAGTCCGACCAGCGGTTCTTGCCGTTGCCCATCGCCCAGGTGTGCTCGACGGTGACGGGCGAGGAGAAGGACCAGAAGTCCAGGCCGTCGTCCGAGTTGTTGTAGAGGCGGGCTCCGGTGATGAGGTTGCCGCTGCCGGAGCCGTACTTCACTGCGATGCCGTCGGCGTTCTCCCCGTGGTTGGCCGGGTCGTAGTGGCCGTAGGAGTCGATGTTGCGGACGGTGTTGTTGGTGGTGCTGTCGCCGGTGAGCGTGAAGCCGGAGTCGCCGCCGTTGATGGTCTTGATGTTGTCCCAGACCGTGGAGGCGCAGGACTGGCAGACGACCGCGCTGTCCGGGGAGTTCTGGAAGGTGATGCCGGAGACGGTCCAGTAGTCGGCGGTCAGCTTGAAGATCCAGTCGCCGTCGGGGAGGTTCGAGCCGTCGATCTTCACGGTCTCCGAGCCGTACGGCTGGAGGTAGATCCGGCTGGACGAGGTGCCGTTCGCCGTCGACTGGATGGTCGCCGTCGGGTAGTACGTGCCGCCGCGCACCTGGATGGTGGTGCCGGCGGTGGCGTTCTTGATGGCGTTCGACAGGTCGGTGGAGTTGCTGACGACCACCGTGGCGGCCTGGGCGGGGGTCGCCAGGATGCCGAGGCCGGCGGCGGTCGCGGCGACGGTGGCGAGAGCGGTGAGGGAGATCCTCGTACGACGCATGGTGTGCGGGTCCTTTCGTCGTGACGCAGAGGGGACGGACGAAAACGGACGTGCTACAGAACGGCGTCCAGCCATGTGAAGGCGTCGTCCTGCACGGGTGCGGTGAACACATGGCCGAGGTCCGGCCGGATGCGGAGGTCCAACCGCTCCCCGGCGTGGCGCGAGCGCCAGACGGCGCGCAGCTTCTCGTGCGCGACCCGGACGCCCTCACTGGTGAAGAGGGGGTCCTGGCCGCCGTGGAGGAAGAGCATCGGCTTGGGGGCGCCGATGCTCGCCACGTCGGGGAAGTCGAGGTACCGGGCGAGCCCGGGATGGAGCATGTAGTAGGAGGACTGGCCGCGCAGGATGTTGTTGCCGGGGACCATGACCTCCTTGAGGCCGGTCATCCAGCACACGCTCGCGGCGGCCGCGATGTCGTCGCTGAGCGCCGCCGTCTGCCAGGCCCGGAACGCGCCCATCGAGAAACCGAGGGCCGCGACCCGGCGCCGGTCCACCCGGTCGAGCCCGGCCAGGAAGGCCGCCGCGCGCACGTCCTCCCGGGCCATGAGCCCGGCGAGCGACGAGCCCAGGTGGTAGAGGTTGCTCGCGAGGGCCTGCTGTTCCTCGTACGTGACCGGGCCCCGGTCGCCCCAGCCGAGCGCGTCGACGGCGAGGACGACGTATCCGCGCCGGGCCAGTTCGTCGCCGACGAACCGTCCGCTGAAGTACCGGTCGGCCCAGCCCTGCGCCGAGGCCAGACGGCTCTCGTCGAACCAGGGCCGGACCAGCTTCTCCTTCCCGATGTCGAACTTGGCGCCGTGGTCGTGCAGGAGGAGGACGGCCGGGAACGGTCCGGTGCCGTGCGGGGTGAGCAGGGCGCCCCTCACCCGGCCGTACCGGGTGAGCGAGAAGGTGACCAACTCCCGTGTGTAGCCCTCGCCTTCGGTCCGCCGCTCACCGAACTCGGGGGCGTAGGGGGTCTCGTCCCGGGCGACGAACAGATGCTCCTCGACCTTCGCCCGGGCCACCCGCCGCCAGGTGCGGAAGTCCCGGATCGGCGAGGTGCCCCAGGCGAGCGGGAAGCGGAGCTCGTCCTTGAGGAGGGGGTGGAAGTCGGGGAGGGTGCCTTCCAGCGCGGCGGCCTCGGTGGCGGCCGCGGCGACGGGCAAGGGCTCCGCCCCGGCCGCCGCCGTTCCCGCCCCCGCGAGGAGCGCCGCCGCCCCGGCGCCCACGACGAACGCGCGGCGCCCCACGGGTCCATGGGCCCCCGGCGAGCCGGGGGCGCCCACCGGCTCGCGACCGACTGTCGGTTCACCGGCGGCCATACGGCCTCCACTCCCCCAGATACGTCCGCCGCGTGTGGGCCCCGGCTTCGGCGACCGTCAGCTGGGGCCGGTTCTGCGGCACCGTGATCACCGCGCCCGGACCGGAGTTGCCGTACTCGCGAAAGCGCATGCTCTGCCAGGGGTAGGCCTCGCGCATGTTGGTGTAGGGCTCGACGGCGTCGATACCGGGGCCGATCCAGGTGTCCCGCACGACCAGCGAGGGCCAGGCGGTCGTCTCGTACGACGGCACCCAGGGGCGGGCGATCTTGTAGGCGGCGTCCTCGGCGCCGGAGGTGATCCGGCCGCGCAGGGCGAGGAAGCCGTAGGGGTTGGCACGGGCGGTGGCGGGGGCGAAGACCATGCCCTTGGGGGTGAAGGACACGTCCCGCTGGAGGGTGTGGAAGTGGCAGGCGTCGAAGACGGCCCTGGCCCGCCCGAAGACGAAGTCCACGTCACCCTCGATGTAGCAGTGGCGGTAGTACTGCCGGTCGAAGGCGTCGAGCGCGGTGGTGTCCGCGAAGAGGGTGTCCTGGTGGGCGAGGAAGCGGACGTTCTCGAAGTGCGAGCGGTCCCCGGTGACGTACGCGGCGACCGCCTGCGTCCCCGTGTAGTCCGGGTGGTCGGCACGCAGCCAGTCGTTGGCGAGGGTCAGGTCGCGTACGGTCAGGCCGGGCGCCGCCGAGGTGAAGGTGGCGGAGCCCGCGGTGCCGTAGGTACCGCCCTCGGGCCTGGGCGTGCCGTTGGCGCGGTCGAAGACGACGACGGCGGCGCGGGGGTCGCGGGACGCACCGCGCACGGTCAACTCCCCCTTGTGCGCGGGGATGTTGACGACCTCCCGGTAGGTCCCCGGGTGGACGACGATCGTCCACCCGGGGCCGGTGACGGCGTCGACTGCGGCCTGGACCGACCCGCCGGGCCGGACGTGCAGGACCCGGCGGCCCTGGGTGCCCCGGGCGAGGGCGGGGGTCGTGCCGACGGCCGCCAGGCCGCCGGCGATCCCGGTGAGCAGTGTGCGCCGGCGCATCTCAGCACCTCTCCCACGGGGTCCAGTCGCCGAGGTACGCCTCACGGGTGGCCGACTCGGCCTCCGCGGCCGTCAGTTGGGGCCGGTTCGCGGGGACGGAGACGACGGCCCCCGGTCCGGTGTTCCGGTACTCGGCGAACCGCTGGTCCTGCCAGGGGAAGCCGGCCGCCATGTTGGTGTAGGGCGCGACCGCGTCGATCCCGGCACCGAGGCGGCTCTCGCGCACGGTGAGCATGGGCCGGGCGGTGGTGTCCGAGCTGGGCACCCAGGGGCGGGCCAGCTTGTAGTGGGCTTCCGGGGCCTCGCTCGTGATGCGGCCGCCGGTGACCAGGTAGCCGCGCGGGTTGGCGCCGGCCGTGGAGGGGGCGAACACGAACCCGTACGGGGCGGACGCCAGATCGGTCCTGGTCAGCGTGTGGAAGTGGCAGCGGTCGAACACGGCCGTGGCCCGTCCGAAGACGAAGTCCACGTCACCCTCGGCGTAGCAGTCGCGGAAGTACTGCCGGGCGAAGGTGCCAAGTGCCATCGAGTCGGCGTACAGGGTGTCCTGATGCCCGAGGAACCGGCACCGCAGGAACGCCGACCGGTCGCCCTGCACCTTGATGGCGACGGCCTGGGTGCCGCTGACGCCGGGGTGGTCGGCGCGCAGCCAGTCGTTGGCGAAGGTCAGGTCCCGCGCGGTGAACCCGTCGGCCTGCACCAGGGTCGTGGCGGACCCGGTGGTGCCGTAGGTGCCGCCGCCGGGCTTCGGGGTGCCGGCCGCGTTGTCGTACACGACGACGACGTCCCGGGCGTCCCCGGAGGCCCCGATCCAGGTCATCTCCGTACGGGCGACACCGACGGCGACCGTCTCCCGGTACACGCCCGGCGCGAGGACCAGCGTGTATCCGGTGCCGCTCGCGGTCACCGCGGCCTGGACGGTGGTGAAGTCACCGGCGCCGCCGGCGTCCACGTACAGGGTCTGCTCGCTGAGCCGGGCGGACGGCGACCCGTACCGCCCGAAGACCCGGCGCCCGCGGGCGGCCTGGGCGTGGGGCGCGACGCCGAGCGCGAGCGCGGCGCCGACACCGGCGACGACGAACGACCGCCTGCCGAACGTCCGGCCGGAACCGGTCATCAGCAGACCTTCCCGGCGCCCGCGCCGCCCGCGACGATGCCCGGCACGGCACGCGGCGAGTCGACCTTCGTCCGCAGGGTGGGCGTCCACCCGGCGCCGGACTGGAGGGTCTCGGCGGGGATCTCGGCGTTGTGGACGGCGATGAGGTCCGTCAGTCTGCCGTTGACGTAGTTGTTCTGGGCGGTGAGCGGCGACTCGTTCCACTTCTTCAGGGCCTTGCCGACACTGGCACCCGCCGGCAGGGAGATCGCGTTGTCGCTGGCGTGGAGCTGCGAGGAGATGCCGACACCGAAGATGTAGTAGTCGTCCTTCTGCTCGTCGGTGATCACGTAGTGGTTGTTGTAGACGTCCACCTGTCCGAACCGCACGCGCGGGGAACGCTGGAGGATCCCGTCGAAGCGGTTGTGGTGCATGGTGACCTTGAGCTTGCCGGAGTCGGTGGTGGCGAGGCCGTCGCCGTTCCCGATCAGCATGTTCTTGTCGTGGTCCTGGAAGCGGTTCCAGGACACGGTCACGTAGTTGGAGCCGCGCACGATGTCCGTCAGCCCGTCGTGCTGCTGGAAGACCTTGCCGAAGTAGACCGGCCGCTCGCTGTCGGGGTAGCGCCCGTCGGTGAACGTGTTGTGGTCGAGCCACACGTGGTCGGTGCCGTAGACGACCACGGCGTCGTACTCGGAGTTCCAGTTGCCGGTGTTGTTGTCGTCGGTCGGGTCCCACTTCGGGAAGCAGTCGAGCGGGGCCTCGATGGTGAGGTTGCGCATGATGACGTTCGAGACGCCCTTGATCTGGAGGCTGCCGCCGAGGATGCCGGAGTTCTTGCCGACGCCGACGATGGTGGTGTTGCTGGGGATGTTGGCCTTGATCTCCGAGTCCTGGTTGGCGGCGGAGGCGACCCGCGCGTCCTCCTGGGGGCCCATGGCGACCTTGTCGTTGCCGTAGACGGCCGGGTCGTAGTCCTTGAGGTACTGCTGGAGGTCGTAGCCGCCGGCGACGAAGGCCTCGCATCCCTCGGAAACGGCGTCGATCATGCCCTTGACCTTGATGATCTTCGGCGCGTCACCGCCGTCCTTCAGCGCGGCCTTGAACTGCGCCCAGGTGGTCACGGTGTACACGTGCTCGGCACCGGCCGTCGAGCCACCGGCCGTACCACCCTCCGCCGACCCCCAGCCGTCACCTGTACCGAGGACCTGGCGACCGAGGTCACGCCCCTGGGACTGGGCGACACCGGTCCCGGTGACGCCGAGCACGAGTGCGGTGCAGCCGACGACGGCGGTGATGGCATGGGCATGCCAGATACGAGGACGCATGAGTGCGAGTTCCTTTCGAAGCAAAACGGGGGAGGTGGCGCCCCGTCAGGGGCGCGGGGCCATGTCGATCCGCGGCCGCGCCGCATGGAAGCGACCAGCCGCGACGGGGCCGTGGTCAGAAACCGGCCTGCGAGCGGAGAGCTACGCCTCGGGCCACGTGATCCAGGAGTCGGGGATCTCGTCGCCCAGACGCCGCACATCCCGCGGAGCGAGCACCCGCCGCCGCAGCAACTCGGAGGCGACCAACCGCGCCACGGCGATCGCCCCCGGCGGGTTGAAGTGCGTGTTGTCCTGCTCGGTCCCGGTCCAGTTGAAGTACTTCTTGGTCTCCTCGACCCCGAGCTTCTGCCACAACGCGATCGACAGCGCCTGGATGTCGAGGAGCGCGACACCCTCCTCCGCGGCGAGAGCGATCGCCGCTGCCGGATAGTCGCCGTGGGTCGGCACGGCGTTGCCGCCCGAGTCGAACTTTCTGCGCTCGACGGAGGTCGCGAGAAGGGGCCGGGCCCCTCGGGCCCGCGCACCGTCGATGTACTGGCGCAGATAGTCCTGGTAGGTCGTCCACGGCTCGGTGTACCGGGTGGGATCGGCGACCTTGGAGTCGTTGTGCCCGAACTGGATGACGAGGAGGTCCCCGGGCCGAAGGGCGTCGAGGATGACGTCGAGCCGTCCCTCGTCGATGAAGCTCTTCGAACTACGGCCGTTCACGGCGTGGTTGGAGACCTTCAGCCCCGACCGGAGGAAGAACGGGAGCGCCATGCCCCACCCCGTCTCGGGAGCGGCGTCGGCGTACTTCTGCGCGGCGGTGGAATCACCGGCGATATAGATCGTGCGCTCCCGACGGGCCCCGCCGGGCGAGGCCGCGGCGGACGCGGGCCCCGTGGCGGCGACGGCGAGCGGAACAGCGGCGAGCGCCGCGGTGGTGACCTGTCTACGGGTGAGTGACACGTGCGGGTGCCTTTCTCAACAGGCGTGCGGGATAAGGAGGTTGTGCGGTGCCTTCCGAGTGGGGGGTGCCACCCGCGCCCCCGTTTCCTCGGGGGCGCGGGCTGTTGCGAAGTGCGGCTCCGCCGCGTGGGCGCGACCGGCCACGAACCCGCAGCCGGCCACGGACGAACCGGACCGAGCTCTCAGCCCTTCTCTAGCCCTTCTGCTTCTGCCACTCCGCCTGCGCCTTGTTCAACTGGTCGGCCAGCGAGTCCAGGAACTCCTTCGCGCTCGTCTGCCCGTCCATCACCTTCTGGAAGGCCGGCTCGTTGTCGGCCTTGGAGATCGTGTTCCAGTCCGGCAGGTAGTACGGCAGCTGCACGATCGTCGTCGACCCGTCGGTCAGCGCGGCGGCGGCCAGCTTCGTCGGCTCCGCCTCGGAGATCCACGTGTCCTTCGCGGCGTCGTTGTTCGACGGCACCTGCCCGGCCGACTTGTTGAACTTGGAGTTCTCCTCGTGCGAGGTCGCGAACTCGATGAACTTCCAGGCGGCTTCCTTGTTCTTCGAGCTCTTGAACATGCCGAGCCCGTCGACCGGGTTGGACACCTGGACCCGCTTGCCGCCGGGGCCGGTCGGCTGCGGGATGCCCCGGAACTTGTCGCCGAACGCCTTCACATGGTCCTGGTACGAGCCCAGGTTGTGGTTCAGCATCCCGATCGTGCCGGAGTCGAACTGCGCGACCATCTTGGTGAAGTCGTTGTTGAGGTCGGCCGCGGGCGTGACCTTCTTGTAGAGGCCGACGTACTTCTCCAGGGCCTCGACGTTCTTCGGGTCGTTCACGGTGGTCTTCTCACCGCTCGCGTCCCAGAACTCGGTGATCCCGGACTGCCCGTACATCGCGTCCAGCGCCTGCGCGATGGAGCCGGCGCCACCGCGGATGGTGTAGCCGAACTTGTTCTTGTCCTTGTCGGTGAGCTTCTCGGCGGCCTCGTAGAACGTGTCCCAGTCGGTCGGCTCGGCCAGGCCCGCCGCCTTGAACAGGTCGGTGCGGTAGTAGAGGACGCCGTTGTTGGCGGAGGTCGGGATCGAGTAGAGGGCGTCGCCGCCGCCGGCGGACTTCAGCGACTCGACCATCGACTCGTTGAGCTTGCCGCTCAGGGAGGACTTGGAGAGCCGGTCGTCGAGCGGCTCCAGCGCGCCCTGCGCGGCGAAGCCGGCGGCCATGGCCGCGCCGACACCGCCGACGTCCGGCAGGCCGCCGCCCTGGATGGCCGTGTCCACCTTGGACTGGTACTCCGTGGAGGCGATCCCGACGTACTCGACGTCGATGTCCGGGTTGGCCTTCTCGAAGTCGGCGATGACCTCCTTCCAGATGTCGGTGCGGACACCGCCGTTGTTGTCCCAGAAGACGATCTCGCCCTTGCCGCTGCCCTCGGAGCCCTTGTCGCCGCCCGCGCCACTGCCGTCGTCACCACAGGCGGTGGCGGTCAGCGCGAGTACGGATCCCAGGGCGATGGCCACGGCGGCGCGCCTGCTTCTGCGATTGCTGATCTTCATTGAACGGCTCTCTTCTTCTGGATACGAGGGTTATGAAGTTGTGGGGGGTCTGTGCTGTCCCCGGAGCGGACTCAGTGGCCGGCGCGACCGCGATGCGGTGCCCAACCGTCCGTCCCCGCGAGGTACTTGGCGACCGTGTGGGTCGAGGCGTCCGCGCCGTCGAGCTGCGGCCGGTCGGCGGTGACACCGGATCCCGGCCCGTACGTCCGGTACTCCGCGAACCGCGCGTCCTTCCACGAGAAGCCGCTCATGTCCGTCCACGGCGACGACTTGATCGCGGCGGGCAGTTCGGTCTCCCGGAAGAGCACCTGGGCGACGGCGTTCGGCTCGCCGCCCGGGTGCCAGGGCCTGCCGAGGTGGTACGTCCCGGCGGGCGCGTCGCTGACGACCTTCGACCTGGTGATCAGGAACCCGTAGGGGTTGTCCTTCCAGGTCGAGGCGGCCGTGATGTAGCCGTTGTTGCTGTCCGAGCCCCGGCTGAGCGCCTTGATCAGGGAGCGCTCGATCACCGTGGTGGCGCGGCCGTAGACGAAGTCGACATCGCCCTCGATGTACGAGTCGCGGATGTAGACCCGGCTGATGACGTCGAGCTTGGGGCTGTCGGTCATCAGGGTGTCCTGGTTGCCCAGGAAGGCCGTGTTCTCGAAGACGATCCGGTCGCCGGTGGTCTTCACCGCCAGCGCCTGCTCGCCCTTCAGCTCGTGCGCGGCCTCGTCGAAGTCGTTGCTGAAGGTGAGGTTGCGGGCGGTCACGTCACTGGCGACGATCCGCACGGTGGCGCTGCCGGTGGAGCCGCCGTACTCGGCGGGCGTGTCGTAGACGATGACGGTGTCCGAGCGATCTTGTCCAGTCCCCTGCAGCACCAGGTTCGGCTTGTTCGCGGGGACGAGGACCTTCTCGCGGTAGGTGCCGGGCGCGATGCGGATCGTGACGGTGCCGTCGTTGCCGGCGGGCACGGCGTCGACGGCGGCCTGCACGGTCGCGTAGTCGCCGGGGACGTTCAGCGCGGTGTTCGTACCGATGGCCTTCTGGGGGCCCGAGAAGCGCGTGACCAGCGCGGGCACGGCGGCGGCCGGGTCGAGCCGGTAGGCGTAGAAGTCCTTGGGGTCGAAGGCCGTGCCCCAGGCGTCCCGCCGTCCGTCGACGTTCTTCAGGATCGACCCGCGCTGCACCAACTCGGCCGTGGCGTCGGCCTGGTAGGGGTGCTGGACACCGTCGTAGTAGCTGTTCTCGATGACCATCTTCGTCCTGCCGCGCGACCAGTTCCCGTACGTCCACACGGGGTCGCCGTCGGCGACCTGCGCCGAGAGGTAGTTGTTGTAGAGGTGGGCGTAGGCGCAGTTGTCGGCGGAGGGGTTGCGCTGTTTGGTGCCGGTGAACCAGTTGTGGTCGATGGTGATCTCGGTCTGGACGTTGGTCGTCCAGCCGATGCCGAGGGCCTTGTTGTGGTTCTTGAACTGGTTGTGGGAGACGGTGACGTACCGGCTGTCCTTGCGGATGTCGAGGAGTCCGTCGCCCATGTGCTCGAAGCGGTTGTGGTCGATCCAGACGTGGTCGACGGTGTCCATCTGGATCGCGTCGAAGTCGGTCGTCTTGCCGTCCCAGTCGCCCTCGACGTAGGAGTCCCGGATCGTCAGGTTGCGGATGACGACGTTGCTGGTGCCGGGGTTGAGGTGCAGCTCCCCGTGGACGATCTCGCCGGTGTCGCCGACGCCGATGAGCGTCTTGTTCGAGGTCACGACGATGTCCGAGCCGAAGGGCGCCACGTCGATCGCCCCGGCGACGCGGATGACGTACGGCTCCTCGGCGGACGCGTACCTGGCGAGCGAGGCCTGGTCGGTGACCGTGACCACCTTGCCGCCCGCGCCACCGGTGGTCCCGCCGTCGAGGGAGGCGAAGCCGTGCGGCCGGTCGGACCACCGGGGTGCCGCAACAGTCCGGCCGGACTGGGCGGCGATCTCGGCGGACTCGGGGGCAGACCCGGCCGCGGCCTCCGCCGGGGTGAACGCGCCCACGACGAACGAGGCGATCAGGGCGGTGACGGCGGCTAAGGCTCTCCCTCGGTGCGGCAGGCGCTTGCTACGGAGGTGCGTCATTGCGGCTCCCAACAGGCGTACGGGTGACGTGAGTCGAGCTACGAGCAGGTGATCCGGAACTGCGTGAACGTGGCGGCCCCGGCGTGGCCCCCGCCGGTGGGCGCGACCGCGAAGAGGCCGAGCAGGGCACCGACCCAGCGCCAGGGGGTGGCGGCGAAGACCTGTCCCGAGGACTCCCACCCCTCCCCCACGTCGTAGGAGAAGCGGCAGCGCGCCCCGGCCGAGGTCTCGATCCGCAGCCGGGCCCGCCCCCCGGGCGCGGGACGCGGATGGTCGGCGTCCCGCTCCCGCTCGGCAACGGTCTCGGCGAACCGATGGACGAGGTGCACGGTTCCGTCGGCACCCCGCTGGAGTCCGATCCAGCGGAACGCGTCCCCGAGCACCGCGAGTCCCGCCCGCGCCCCCGGCTCCTCGCTGTCGAGCCTCAGCCCCACCTCGATGACGGCCGGGATCCCCGGCAGCCGCTGTGTGAGCACATTCGCCAGTTTCCGCAGGTCGTGCGCGTGCACGGAGCGCACGCACGTCAGCCGCAGCCCGTCGCCGGAGTGCTGGGTGGCCCAGCCGTCCTGCGGGTTCGCGGTCCACTGCCACTGGCGTCCGAAGCGGCCGCCGGGGAAGTCGTCGTCGGTGGCGGGCGCGGCCGGCGGCTGCGGCGGCAGCTCCGGCTTGCGGTGTACGGCGACGGGGGCGCCCTCGTCACCGAGCACGGGCCAGCCGTCCGTGCCCCAGCGCATCGGCTGGAGATGGACGACCCGGCCGTACGCGCCCCGCTGCTGGAAGTGCGCGAACCAGTCCTCGCCGGCCGCCGTGCGCACCCAGCCGCCCTGGTGGGGCCCGTTGACCTCGGTGTCCTTCTGTTCCAGGGCGATCCGTTCCTCGTACGGGCCGAAGAACCCGCGGGAGCGGAAGACGCCCTGCCAGCCGGTCTCCACTCCCCCGGCGGGGGCGAAGATCCAGTACCAGCCGTCGTGGCGGTAGAGCTTGGGGCCCTCCAGCGTGAACCAGCCGGGGAGCCGGTCCGCGTCGACGATGACCTTGCCCTCGTCGAGCAGCCCGGTGCCGTCGGGCCGCATCCGGTGGCCGGTGAGCCGGTTCTTGATGCCGGAGCGGGACCTGGCCCAGGCGTGCACGAGGTACGCCTCGCCGGTCTCCTCGTCCCACAGCGGGCAGGGGTCGATCAGCCCCTTGCCCTCCTTGACCAGGTGCGGCCGGGTCCAAGGGCCCCTGATTCCGGGGGCGTTGACCTGGAAGATGCCGTGGTCGGGGTCGCCCCAGAAGATCCAGAACCGGTCGTCGAAGTGCCGCAGCGAGGGCGCCCACACCCCGCAGTCGTGGCGCGGGACCTTGAACTCGGCTGCCGGTTCGAGGAGTGCGAGCGCGTGGCCGACGAGCGTCCAGTTGACCAGGTCCCGGGAGTGGAGCAGGGGAAGTCCCGGGGCCCGGCCGAAGCTGGAGGCCGTCATGTAGAAGTCGTCGGCCACGCGCAGGACATCGGGGTCGGACCAGTCGGCGTCGAGGATCGGGTTGCGGTAGGTGCCGTCGCCCCGGTCGGCGGAGAAGGCGGGCGCCGAGGTGGCGCCGGCCGCCGTGGTGAGGGCGGCCCCACCCACGGAGGGAGCGGCGGTGGTGGCGGACGCGCCGGGTGTCCCGCTCACTGGCTCACCGCCTTGCGGACGAGAGCCGCCGCCTCGCCCCGGTCGGGGGTGCCGTCGGCGACGACGGTGACGACCCGGCGTACGGCGGTCTCGCCCGGCTCGATCGGGAGGCGGTCGGTGTGGGCGAGGGAGGAGCCGACGCCCGGGTATTCGCCGGTGCGGACGAACCACGGGTCGCGGCGGGTGGTGTCCGTGGCCCCCGCGAAGACGAGCGTCCAGTTGCCGCCCGCCAGGGCGAGCCAGTCGGCGCGGCGGCCGTGGACCTCCGACTCGCCCTCCGTGTCGGCGGTGAAGACACGGGGGGCCGCGGCCTCCTTGCGGGCCCGCCAGAAGAAGCCGCCGTACGCGGCGCCGGGGCGCCCGTTGGTGGCGGGGCTGCCGATCGACACCGGGGCGTCGGTGATGTTGGTGAGGGAGAAAGTGAAGTCCAACGCCCAGGCGGAGTCGGTCAGTTCGGTGGCCGCGACCGTGCGGCGCTCGCGCAGCAGCTCGGTGCCGGACGCCACCCAGCGCAGCTCCTCGACGAAGCCGTCGGGGTCGCGCAGCTGGAAGGCGGTGTGGCGCTGGGAGCCGTGGTTGTCGAGCTCGGTCGGACCCTGGTCGCGGACATAGGTCCGCCCGCCCCAGAAGTTGTGCCCCTCGACGTCGGGAACGGCGACACCGACGCCGAGGTGGTGGAGGTGGTCGGCGGGACTCAGTTCGGTGACCGCCGTACCGGAGAGGGTGGTGACGGGATGCAGGTAGGGGCGCGGGGAGAGCCGCTCCGGCAGTTCGGGCCGGGTGAGGTAACGGCCCACCGGACGGCCCGCCACCCGCAGGACCAGGGACTCGTCGGTCGTCATCATGTGCTCACCTCTTTCGCTGGAGCTTCCGGGAGCGCCCAGGAGGCACCCAGCTCGGAGTAGAGGGCGAGGGTGTCGGCGGCGGCCGCGACCAGGCCGTCGATGCCGTCGACCACCCGGCGGTCCTCGTCGGGCAGCCTGTGCCAGGCGTCGGCCGGCAGCGCGATCGGGTCGGGGGCGGTGCGGATCGCCTCGACGACCTTCATGAACGCGCCGGTCGCATCCGGCGGCACGAGCAGCTCGGTGCCGTCGACGAGGTGGTCGACGAGGTTCTCCAGCAGGTCCGTGCGGTCGTACTCGAGCTCCTCCGGGCCGTGTCCGGCCCGCTGGACGAGCACGCGGTCCTGCTTGTACCAGAAGGTGATCCGGCCGCTGGTGCCGTGCACGACGTTGTACGGCTCGTCCGGGTCCTCGGCGCACAGCGTGACGGCGACGGTGATCCGGCCGCCGTCGGCGGTGGTGATCCGTACGCACGAGGTGTCGTCGGACTCGATGTCGTTGGCGCGCAGCAGCTCGGTCTCGATGGCGGTGACGTCCTCGGCGCGGCCCGCGCCGCCGAGCGCGAGCCCGGTGGCGACGGCGTGCGCGAGGGGGTTGGTGAGCGCCCCGTCGATCACGTCCACGCCGTTCAGGCGCCGCTTGCCGGCCCAGGGCGCCCGCCGGTAGTAGGCCTCGGCGCGGGCCCAGGCACCGGCCCCTCCGATACCGACGACCTCGCCGATCAGGCCCTGCTCGACCATCTTCCGGATCGCGGGTACGGCGTGCGAGCCCAGCGACTGGAAGCCGATCTGGCAGACCGCGCCGGCTTCCGCGACCCCGTCCGCCATCCGGCGGAACTCGGCGTACGACGGGGCCGGCGGCTTCTCCAGCAGCACGTGCACGCCCCGCCGGGCCGCCGTCAGCGCCAGGTCGGTGTGGGTGGGGATCGGGGTGCAGATCACGGCGATCGCCGCGCCCGTGGAGTCGAGGAGCGCCCCGAAGTCGGCGGACTGTTCGGGCGTGCCGAGGCCGTCGGGGATCTCGTCCGCGCCCAGCGGGGTCAGCTCGCAGATCCCGGCGAGCCGGACGATCCCCTTGTCCGCCAGCCGCCGGATGTTCTCCAGGTGCCAGCGGCCGTGGCCCCGGGCGCCCGCGAGGACGAGCGGAAGCGGGGTGTCGTACGTGACGGTGTGCGGGTTCTTCTGGTTCGTCGGGGTCATCGGATCCTCCCTGCGCCCGCGCCGCGTGCCACCTCTCGGTCGGCCCTCCCGGCGCTGTCGATCTTTTGGTGCAGGGTAGGCGTCCAGCCCACGTCGGCCGTGAGATCGCGCTCGCTGCCGGAGTTGTAGGCGTTGTGGATGGCCAGGAGATCCACCGGATAGCCGTTGAAGAGGGTGCCCGTCTGGTGCAGGGCGGTGCCGTTCCAGCTCTTCACCAGGTCGGCGGCCTCGACATGGCCGGGCGTGGTGAAGGCGTTGTTCTCGGCGTACACGGCGGACTCGGTGGAGACGCCGAGCGAGTAGCGGTAGTCGTGGGCGTCGGCCGGGACGACGTACCGGTTGTTGTAGAGGTGCACCTGTCCGAAGCGGACGCGCGGCGCGCGCTGTACGACGTTCTCGAACTGGTTGTGGTGCAGCGTCACCCGGAGCTTGCCCCGGTCGCCGGTGGCCGTGTCCCCGTTGCCGATCAGGATCCCCTTGTCGTGGTCGGCGAAGCGGCTCCACGAGACGGTGACCAGGTCGGAGGCGTTGGTGATGTCGAGCAGGCCGTCGTGCCGGAGGTAGTTGCGGCCGAAGTGGGTCGGCTCGTCCTCGTCGGGGTGGCCCTTGTCGGAGATCGTGACGTGGTCGATCCAGATATGGCTGGAGCCGCGCACCCAGATGTTGTCGTACGCCGTCTTCCAGTCGCCGAGGCCGCCGGTGTTGGGCTGCCAGACCGGGAAGCAGTCGTAGGCGTCGCGGAGTTCCAGGTTACGGATGATCACGTTGTCCGCGCCGTTGAGCTGGAGGCTGGCGCCCTTGAGGACCGCCTTGTCGCCGAGCCCGACGATGGTGGTGCGGGAGCCGACGGCCAGCACGACCCGCTCGGCCTGCTTCGCCGCCGATGCCTGCCGGGCCTCCTCCTGGGGTCCGCCGGGCCTGGCGGAGCCCCAGGTGCGCGGGTCGTACGCGGCCAGGTACTTCTTCAGGTCGTAGCCGTCGGTGGCGTAGTCGGCGCAGTCGAGCGTGGCGCCGTCGTCGGCGGTGTTCGCGTCGATGGTCCCCGCGATCCGGATGATCTTCGGGGTGGCGCTGCCGCCGTCGAGCGCGCGGACCAGTTCGCTCCGGGTGCGTACGGTGAAGACATGGGCGTCGTCTGCGGTGGAACCCCCCGTGGTACCACCGTCGGCGGCCGCCCAGCCGTCGTCCGTCGCGAGCGCGTCCCGGCTGATGTCCCGGGACTCGGCCCCGGCCGGGGTGGTGAGCGTGGCGCCCAACACCCCCGCGAGGGCGACGAGTTGAACCGCTCTCCTGCGTACGGTCATCCCTTCACCGCCCCGGCGCTGAAGCCCGTGATCAGCCACTTCTGGATGAAGGCGAAGACGATGACCACCGGTACGGCGGCGATGATGCCGCCGGCCGCCAGTGCGCCCAGGTCGACGCTGTCCGCGCTGAGCAGGGTGTTGAGGCCGACCGGGATGGTCTGCTTGTCCTGGTTGCTGAGGAACATCAGGGCGAACAGGAAGTGGTTCCAGGAGTGCACGAAGGCGAAGGAACCGACGGCGATCAGACCGGGCCGCAGCAGCGGCAGCACGACCACCCGGAACGCGGTGAACCGGTTGCAGCCGTCCACCCAGGCCGCTTCCTCCAGCGTGTACGGGACGTTCTTGATGAAGTTGCTGATCAGGATGATCGACAGCGGCAGCTGGAAGACCGTCTCGGCGAGGATGACACTGAAGAGCGAGTTGATCATCCGCAGCTCGGCGAAGATCTGGAACAGCGGGACGAGGAGCAGCGCGCCCGGGACGAACTGGGAGCACAGCAGCGCCAGCATGAACCCGCGCTTGATCTTGAAGTCGAAGCGGGCGAGGGCGTAGCCGCCGGCCAGGGCGACGAGCGTGGTCATCAGCAGGGTGACGACACCGACGAGCACGCTGTTCTGGAAGTAGACCCCGAAGCTGCGCTCGTTCCACACCTTCTCGAAGTGCTCGAACGTGATCGGCCACGGCACGAGCGAGGTCGAGCCGGGCTTGCGCAGCGCGAAGAGCAGGATCCAGTAGAAGGGGACGAGGGTGAAGACCAGGTAGATCCCCAGCGGCAGGTAGATCTGCCAGCGCGGGACCTCGTCCCAGGCGCGGTGGACCTTGCCCGGCTTCTGCGGGGGCTCCTCGGCCGTGGGCGCGGGTCGCGGCGGAGCGACCTTCTCGGCGTCCTTGGTGATCACTTGGACTCGCCTCCGAACTTGCTCAGCCGCAGATAGACCATCGAGCAGAAGAGCAGGATCACGAACGCGACCGTGGTCAGGGCGGACGCGTAGCCGAAGTTGTGGGCGTCGACGGAGGTGTTGGCGATGTACAGCGGGAGGGTGGTCGTCTCACCCGCCGGCCCACCTCCGGTCAGGGTGTAGAGGAGGTCGACGTTGTTGAACTCCCACACCGCGCGCAGCAGCGTGGAGAGGATGATCGCGTCCTTCAGGTGCGGCAGCGTGATGTGCATGAACTGCCGGACGCGGCTGGCGCCGTCGACCTCGGCGGCCTCGTACAGGTCCTTCGAGATGGACTGGAGGTCGGCGAGGATGAGGATCGCGAAGAAGGGGACACCGCGCCACAGGTCGGCGACGATCGCCGCCGAGAAGACGGTGGAGGTGTCGGAGAGCCAGCTGGTGCCGTACTCGCCGATGCCCATGTCCGCGAGGTAACGGGTGATGCCCGTCTGGGAGTTGTAGAGGAGCACCCAGATCGCGGAGGTCAGCACGCCGGAGACGGCCCAGGGCGAGAAGACCAGGGCGCGGCCCAGGGATCGCCCGACGAACGTCTGGTTGACGATGAGCGCGAGGGCGAGACCGAACAGCAGCTGCAGCGAGACCTCGACGATCACCCACTTGGCGCTGAAGACGAGGGTGTCCCAGAACAGGGGGTCCTCGGTGAAGGCGTGGACGAAGTTGTCGAAGCCGGCGAATCCGTTCCGCCAGGGTTTCGTGGGGTTGTAGTTCTGCAGGCTGTAGTAGAAGACGCTGATGACCGGGTAGGCGATGAAGCCCAGCATGAGCAGGGCGGCCGGGGCGATCAGCAGGTACGGCAGCCTGCGCGGTGTCGCGGAGGCACGGCGCCGCCGGGGTGGCGCGGGCGGTTTCGCCACGGCTGCGGCTTGGGCCATGACTGGGGCTCCGTTTCTGGTACGTCGTGCGGTGTGTCGTGCTCTCGTGGTGCTCTCGTCGTGCAGGAAGCGCTTTCTCGATGTGCAGGGGTGTGCCGGTCGCGCGATACGGGGTGCCTCTTGCGGTCGTGCGGCGTGTGCGGGTGCGTTTCCGTCCGGTCGCGCGGTTCCCCGCGCCCCTGATGGGGCGCGGTCAACCCGCGTACGGGTCCGGCACCTTGCCCGGCCTGGCCAGGAACTCGAAGTCGCAGCCGGTGTCAGCCTGGGTGATCTGGTCGTTGTAGAGCGCGCCGTAGCCGCGCTCGTAGCGGGTGGGCGGCGGGGTCCACTCCGCCCGGCGGCGCTCCAGCTCCTCGTCGTCCACGTCGACCCGGAGGGTGCGTGCCTCGACGTCGAGGGTGATCGAGTCGCCGGTGCGCACGAGGGCGAGGGGCCCGCCGACGTACGACTCCGGCGCGATGTGCAGGGCGCAGGCGCCGTAACTCGTTCCGCTCATCCGGGCGTCGGAGATCCGCACCATGTCCCGCACGCCCTGCTTCAGCAGATGGTCGGGGATGGGCAGCATCCCGTACTCGGGCATGCCCGGTCCGCCCTTGGGGCCGGAGTTCCGCAGGACCAGCACACTGTCGGCGGTGATACCCAACTCCGGGTCGTTGATGGTGCGTTGCATGGTCCTGTAGTCGTCGAAGACGACCGCCGGACCGGTGTGCCTGAGCAGGTGCGGCTCGGCGGAGATGTGCTTGATGACCGCGCCGTCCGGACAGAGGTTGCCGCGCAGGACGGCGACCCCGCCCTCGGTGGCGACCGGGTTGTCCCGGGTCCGGATCACGTCGTCGTTGTGCACGAGCGCGCCGTCGAGTTGCTCGCGCATCGTGTCGTACGAGACGGTCGGCCGGTCCAGGTGCAGCAGGTCGGTGATCCGGGACAGGAACCCGGGCAGCCCGCCCGCGAAGTGGAAGTCCTCCATCAGATACGTCTGACCGCCGGGCCGGACGTTGGCGAGCACCGGGACCGTCCGGGCGATGCGGTCGAAGTCGTCGAGGGTGAGCTTGACGCCCGCGCGGCCGGCCATGGCGATGAGGTGGATGACCGCGTTGGTGGAGCCGCCGAGTCCGAGGACGGTGGTGACGGCGTCCTCGAAGGCGTCGGCGGTCAGGATGTCGCTCAACTTCCGGTCCCGGTGGACCAGTTCGACGATCCGCAGGCCGGCGGCGGCCGCCATGCGGTCGTGCCCCGAGTCGACGGCCGGGATGCTGGACGCGCCCGGGACCGTGACCCCCAGCGCCTCGGCGGCGGCGGTGAGCGTGGAGGCCGTACCCATCGTCATGCAGTGCCCCGGCGAGCGCGCGAGACCGGACTCCAGCTCGGTCATCTCGCAGTCGCCGATGAGACCGGCACGCTTGTCGTCCCAGTACTTCCACATGTCGGTGCCGGAGCCGAGGACCTCGTTGCGCCAGTGCCCCGGCAGCATCGGCCCGGCGGGCACGAACACGGCCGGCAGGTCGACGCTCGCGGCGCCCATAAGAAGCGCGGGCGTCGACTTGTCGCAGCCGCCCATCAGGACAGCCCCGTCGACCGGGTACGAGCGGAGCAGCTCCTCGGTCTCCATCGCGAGCATGTTGCGGTAGAGCATGGGGGTCGGCTTCTGGAAGGTCTCGGAGAGGGTCGAGACCGGGAACTCCAGCGGGAAGCCGCCCGCCTGCCACACGCCCCTCTTGACCGCCTGCGCGCGATCCCGGAGGTGCACATGACAGGGGTTGATGTCGGACCAGGTGTTGAGGATCGCGATGACCGGCTTGCCCAGGTGCTCCTCGGGGAGGTAGCCGAGCTGGCGGGTGCGGGCGCGGTGACTGAAGGAGCGCAGGCCGTCCGTGCCGTACCACTGGTGGCTCCGGAGGTCCTCGGGGCGCTTGCGCGGCTGCTCGGCCTGCCCCCGGCTCGTCTTCTGGTGCTCGGTGTTCGTCATAGGGACCACCCGGCGGCTATGGCGGCGACCTCGGCGCGTTCGTCCTCGGGCAGGTGCCTGCTGGGGGCCCGGACGTCGCGGCGGCAGAGGCCGAGGGAGGCGAGGGCCTCCTTGACGACGGTGACGTTGTTGGCGGAGCCGTTGGCGGCGCGCAGCTCCTCGAAGCGGCGGATCTGCTCCCAGGTCTTCATGGCGCCCGGGAAGTCACCCGCCCGAAGCGCTTCGATCATGTTCAGCGAGACGGCCGGGGCGACGTTCACCAGTCCGGAGGTGAAGCCCGTGGCGCCGGCCGAGAAGTAGGAGGGCGCGTACGGCTCGGCGAGCCCGGCCACCCAGACGAAGCGCTCCAGCCCGGCGTCACGGGCGAAGGCGGCGAAGCGGGCGGCGTCCGGGACGGCGTACTTGACCCCGATGACGTTCGGGCAGGCGTCGGCGAGGTCGGCGAGCCGTTCGCCGGTGAGCTGGGCGTTGCGGATGTAGGGCACGACGCCCAGTTCGGGCACCGCCTCCGCGATCGCCCGGTGGTAGTCGACCCAGCCGCTCTGCGAGACGTACGGGTGCACCGGCTGATGGACCATCACCATCTGGGCGCCGGCCTCGCGGGCGTGCTCGGCGGAGGCGATCGCGGTCGGCACGTCGTGCCCGACACCGACCAGGATCACGGCCCGGTCGCCGACCTCGTCCATGGTCACCTCGGTGACCAGGCGGCGCTCGTCGGGGGTCAGGGCGTAGAACTCGCCGGTGTTGCCGTTCGGGGTGAGGGTGGTGATCCCTCCGTCGAGCAGCCGACGCAGCAGGGCCCGGTGGGCGTCCTCGTCGACGGAGCCGTCCTCGGCGAACGGAGTCACCGGGATGGCCACCACGTCGGCCAGAGCCGTCCGTTGGGTCTCGAACGTCACGCTGCTCATTGATGACCTTCCTCTGCAAGGACTTCTTGGAGGACTGCGGAGGGCCGGCGGGTCCGCCGCGTCGTGCGGGCTCGCCGTGCCTCGTGGACTCGGGGGCTTACTGGGCCTGCTGAGTTTGCTGGGCCTGCTCTTCCTCGCGGGCCCCGGGGAAGGCCCGTTCGACGAACGAGGCGATGTGCGCGTGCAGGGCGGCGGCCGCGCCGTCGGCGTCACCGTCGAGGGCGAGCCGCAGGATCTCCCGGTGCTCGGCGGCCTCCCGTTCCCAGGAGGGGTCGGCGGCCCAGGCGACGGCCGAGACGAGCGCCGCCTGGTCGCGCACCTCGTCGAGCATCCGGCCGAGCAGCGGGTTGCCGCACGGTACGTACAGCGCGCGGTGGAACTCCCGGTTGGCCAGCGACCGTTCGGCGGTGTCCGTGGCCTCGTCGGCCCTGGTCAGCGCGTCGCTCGCCGCGTTCCACGGGACACCGCGCCGCACCGAGCGCCGCAGGGCCTCCGGTTCCAGGAGCAGCCGTACGTCATAGACCTCGCGCGCCATGTCCGCGTCCACCATGCGCACCGTGACGCCCTTGTACTGGTTCATCACGACGAGCCCGGTCCCGGCGAGCGTCTTGAGTGCCTCGCGCACGGGCGTCTTGGACACCCCGAACTGTGCGGCCAGGTCGGTCTCGACCAGGGCCTGACCGGGCGTCAACTGCCCGGTGAGGATGCGGTGCTTGATCCCCTCCAGCACGAACTGCGTGCGGGACGGGATCGGCGTGGGCACAGAGGTCATGCGCGCCTCTCGGATCTCACGTATGCGATCTCACGTATGGGATCTCCCATATCGCGTCTCATATATGACGTACGAAGTACGACGCGTTGAAGGTAGGAGGGGCTGCGTGTTTCGTCAATGCTTCCGACAAAAGAAGATGTGCGCGCCGTCACACGATCTTGGTGTCGCCCTCACGCGCGCTCTCGGTCGGACCGCCGAAGACGACGGCCGCCCGCCCGGTCGCCCCCTCCGGGGTGAGCGTGGGCCCCACATGCGTGATCAGCAGCCGGCTCGCGCCCTTGGCGTACCTCCCGGCCTCCTCCGGCGTGAGATGCACCCGGGGTTCGCCTTCGCGATGCGTGTCGACGTCCGCCTCGCACAGGAACAGGTCGGCGCTGCCCGCCAGTCGGCTCAGCGCGTCGCACGGACCGCTGTCCCCCGAGTACGCGAAGACCCGCCCCTGGCACTCGGCGCGCAGCCCGTACGACTCCACGTCGTGGACCACGGCCCGGGCGGTGAGGGTGAGGTTCCAGTGCCGGACGGTGTGGCCGTCGTACAGGGGACGGAAGTCGAACACACCGCTCAGGAAGGACGTGTCCGGCCGTCCGAAGAACCCAGCGAGGCGCTCCGCGCAGTCGCCGGGCGCGTAGACGGGCAGCGGCGCGGGCAGGGTGAGGCCGCCGTACGCGAACCCGTACACCGCGGCCACCAGATCCGCGCTGTGGTCCGCGTGCAGATGGGAGATCCAGATCGCCGTGAGCCGGGTGGGATCCGTGTGCCGCTGCAACTCGGCGAAGGTGCCGAACCCCGCGTCCACCCATATCTCGGCGCCCCCGCCGCGCAGCAGATAGCCGGAGGCGGGCCGGCCCGGGCGGGGATGCGGTGAGGCGGTGCCGAGGACGGTGAGGCTCAGGGGCATGGTCGGGAGCGTACGGACGCGGGCGGGGGCGCGCGCCGAGTTTGTGCGTTCTTTCGTGGAGAGGCACGTTCGGCCTCCGGACGGTCCGCGCACGGCCCGCCTTGATCGTTCCGTCGCGGGAATCTACGGCTTCCAGATCGGATCGCGTCCGCTCAGCCCGATGACCCCGTCCAGCAGCGGCGCGTCGTCCGGCACGGGCACGACGGGGCCGAAGATCTCGCCGCGCGAGGGATCGTCGACCGAGGCGGCGAGGAAGGTGTGCGTCGCCGCGAGGGCCGCCGGATCGGGTTCGTACGCCTGTCCGGTCGCCCGTGCGAGGTCCCAGCCGTGCACGACCAGCTCGTCCGTCGCCACGGCCCCGGCGACGGCCCCCGGCAGCGGCACCCCGCCGGCCCGGGTGTCGCCCGTCCAGGCGGCCGGGTCCCGCCAGGCCTCGGCGACCTCGTCGAGCGCCCGCGGCAGAGCTTCACGCCAGCCCGGCCCGATGTCGGGCACCGCCGCCTGCGGGTCGGTGTCCGTCGTGGGTCCGAGCTCCTTGCGGCCCGCGTCGCGGAAGGCGACGGCGAGCCCGAGCAGATGCCCGAGAAGGTGGTGCACGGCGTACTCCGGGCACGTGGTGGGGTCGGAGAGCTGGTCGTCGCGGACGGCCTGGGCCAGGCGCGCGACGACACGGGCCTGGGGGGTGAGGTCGAGGGGGTTTGGAGCTGCTGGCGCCGGAGTGCGTTCAAGAGTGTTCTGGTGAGCGGGAGTGAGTGTGGGTGGGGGGGTGTCGTGTCGCGTATCTCGGCGGTGGGGTTGCTTCGCGGCAGGGAACTGACGTTCTCGCATCGAATGCGTGACCTTCCTGGGTGGTGCTCGTTTGTCATGGCGGCAGGGTTCTTCGGTGGCATCGGGCGGGGGGGGGGACGGGGTGGGTGGGCTGAGGAGTGTGGCGGAGTCGTTCGTCGCGTCCGGCCCGAGCGGTGTGGCTGTCCGGACCCGCCTCAAGCACCTGACGCCCGGCGATGAGCAGGCGCTGCGTCTGGTGGGTGCGCATCTGGGGTCGCTGGCCTCGAAGGACCTCAAGACACGGTGTCGGGACGGCCTGGAGCATTCCTGCGAGACGTGGGCAGTGCGTAAGCGGGAGCTGACGCCACTTTCGTCGTCGCGGTGGGCGGGCAGCATCACCAAAGCCTCGCACGAGCAGTGGGCGCTGGCCCGCCGCTGCCAGCTCGCGCACATCCAGAGCCTGGAAGCCGGTGTTCGCACCATCGAGGACCGGCTGTCCCGGCCGGTCGGACAGAAGGGCACGAAGAAGACGCCCGGAGGTTACCGGTCGCAGCGGGAATGGCACGCCAAGTCGCGGCGCCTGCGGGTGCTTCAGGACCGGCTGACCGCCGCACGGGCGGACCGGGAGGCCGGCATCGTGCACGTCGTGCGCGGCGGCAAACGACTGGCCCGCACCCGGCACCACCTGGAGACGGCCGGGCTGTCGGAGTCGGCGTGGCGCCGAGGTTGGGAGGCGGAGCGCTGGTTCTGCCAGGCGGACGGTGAGTCCGGCAAGCGCTACGGCAACGAGACCATCCGCATCAGCCCCGACGGCGAGGTGAGCATCAAACTCCCCGCACCGCTGGCTCATCTGGCGAACGCCCCGCACGGCCGGTACGTCCTCGCAGGCCGGGTCGTGTTCGCGCACCGGGGCACCGAGTGGGCGGACCGCGTCGCGGCCGACCGGGCGATCGCCTACCGCATCCACTACGACACCGGCCGGGACCGCTGGTATCTGACCGCGGCCTGGCAGCTCCCGCCCAGCCCCGCCATCCCGATCGAGGCCGCGCTCGCCCACGGGGTGATCGGCGTCGACATGAACGCCGACCACCTCGCCGCCTGGCGCCTCGACGTCCACGGCAACCCCACCGGCGCCCCGCGCCGCTTCTCCTACGACCTGACCGGCACCGCCGGACACCGCGACGCCCAGGTCCGCCACGCCCTCACCCGCCTCCTGCACTGGGCCCGCGCCTGCGGTGTGAAGGCGATCGCGGTGGAGGACCTGGACTTCGCCGCGGAGAAGACCCGGGAGAAACACGGCCGCCGCACACGCTTCCGTCAGTTGGTCTCCGGCATGCCCACCGGCAGACTCCGCGCCCGACTGTCCTCGATGGCGGATCAGACAGGTATCGCTGTCATCGCCGTCGACCCGGCCTACACCAGCTGCTGGGGCGCCCAACACTGGCAGAAGCCCCTCACCAACACGACTCGTAAGAGCACTCGCCACGATGCTGCCGCCGTGGCGATCGGAAGGCGCGCCCAGGGACACCCGATCCGGCGACGGACGACACCGCCCCCACAGCACCGGAGTGATGCGGTGGGGCATCGGACCGTCCAGGCCGGACCAGGTGTTCCTGGGCGTGAGGAACCCCGCCGCCGCATTCCCGGACCACGGACACGATCCGTGCCGCCCGGACGCGGAGTGAACGCGGGCCACCAGAACGCCCAACACCGTCCGGGGCGTTCGGCCGAGCATGGGTTCTGGCAACAGGACGCACTCCCGCTCAGTCTTTAGGAACGGTCGGGCCGTGGTCGGTCATGCGGGGCTCCTCGAAGTTGTACCGGAGGGCGAGGGGATCTCTCTTGTCCGGTAGACCCTCGGCGGCCCAAGAACTCATCGCCCGCCACGCCCCCACCCCTCCCGGCGACGATTCCTAGGTCATCCGCCCGATCCGTCCGGCGGGGCCTTAGCACCACGATCACCAGCCATGACATCCACGACATGGGCGGCGGGACGGGTGCTCGGCGACCGCGACGCGAGGCTGTACCTGGCCGCGGTGGTGGTCTCGGGCCTCGGTTCGTCGGCGATGTGGCTGGTCGCGGGCGTCTGGGCCAAGGACCTCACCGGCTCGGACGGGCTGGCGGCCCTGTGCGCCCTCGCCCTGTGGGCGCCGCTCCTCGCCGGGCCCGTCCTGGGCACCCTCGCGGACCGGCCCCACCGCCGCACCCTCCTCGTCACCACCGACCTCCTCCTCGCCGCCCTCCTCCTCACCCTCTTCGCCGTGACCACCCCGGGCGACCTGTGGCTCCTCTACACGGTCCTCCTCGTCTACGGCGCGGCGGGCGTCGTCCACGACGCGGCCGAGTCGGCCCTGGTCACCACGGCCGTCGACCCGTCCCTCCTCGGCGACTTCAACGGCCTGCGCATGACGGCGAACGAGAGCATGAAACTGGTGGCTCCGTCGGCGGGGGCGGGACTCTACGCGGCGTACGGCGGGGCGACGGTGGCGCTGCTGGACGCGGTCACCTTCGTCGCGGCGGCCGGGTTGTACGGACTGGTGCGGGTACGGCGGACGCGGCCCCGCCCCGCCGGACGCCCCGCCCCGGGCCTGCGCGCCCGCACGACCGACGGCGCCCGCCGCCTGCTCGCCGACGGACGCCTGCGCCCCCTCCTCCTGGCCGGCGGCACGACCATGCTGCTCTCCGGCGTGAACGGCGCCCTGATCTTCGCGGTGGTCGAGTCCCTCGGTCACTCCCCCGCGTACACCGGCCTCCTCCACGTCGCCCAGGGCATCGGCTCGATCACCATCGGCCTGGCCACGGGCCCCCTCCTCCGCCGTCTGGGCGAATCCACCTTCGCGGCGTACGGCATCGCCCTGACGGGGGCGGCGGTGGCGCTCCGCGCGATACCGGACGACGTCGTCGCCCTGACCTGCGGTGCCGCGATCGGTGTCGGCCTCCCCTGCGTCCTGACCGCCACCCTCACCGCGGTCCAGCGCGCGACCCCGGCCGAGCTGCTGGGCCGCACCACGGCCACCGCCCACACCCTCCTTCTCGCCCCGACGGCGGTGGGCATGGCGATCGGCGCGGGCCTGGTGGAACTGGTCGACCTCGTGGTGCTGTTGCCGACCGTGGGGACGATGTGTCTACTGACAGCGGCCGGGCTGCTACGCCATCGCTGACGACCGGGGAGTTCCTTCACACATGGGCAAGGTGACCTGCGACCTCACGATCTCGGCCGACGGCTACGCGGCGGGGCTCGGCCAGACCGAGGAGCGCCCGTTTCGGCGACGACGGCGGCGACGGCTCGGGCGACCGGCTGCACGCCTGGATGTTCGAGACGCCCGACGAGAACCGGGCCGAGATCGAGCTTAAAAGAGGGGGATTCCAACCCGTTCGGGCTGAGGTTCACGGACGCTCGACCGCTGGTGGGGCGGTGTCGTCCCTCCGGCACCGGCTGTCCGCCGGGGGCGGGGGATCCCGCCCTGTCCTGCCGCGACGTTGATACTCGCGTTGGTGTCCGCGTTGCAGGCGAAGCCGCAGGAGGAACAGACGAACTCGGCTTGGCTCTTGCGCGAGTTCTTGTCGATCCATCCACAGGCACTGCACCGCAGAGACGTGTAGGGGGCGGGAACGTCTTCGACCCGGCCGGGCGCTTTGTGCCCGGTGCGCTGCCGAAGCAGGCCCCAGCCCTGGGCGAGGATCGACCGGTTCAGGCCGGACTTCTGCGCCACGTTCTGGCCGGGCCGCTCCACGGTTCCCTTCGCGGAGCGGGTCATCGTCTTGATGTTCAGCTTCTCGAACCGGACCAGGTCATAGCAGCGGGCGAGCATGGTGCTGGTCTTCTCGCACCAGTCCTTGCGCCGGTTCGCCTCCCGGGCCTTGAGCCTGGCCACCTTCGCGTACTCGGCCGCCTTGGCGGCGCTGCCTTTCGGGGCTCGTGCCGCCCGCCGCTGGTGCTTGCGGACCTGGCCGCGTTCCTTGACGGTGAGCTGTGGGCAGTTCAGCTTCCGTCCGTCGCAGAGGGCGGCGGTGACGGTGACACCCCGGTCGATGCCGGTCACCTCACCCGTGCCCGGCCCCTCGACCGGGTCGGGGATGACGGCGAACGCGATGTGCCACTGCCCGTTGCGGAAGGTGCCCCGGAACGTCTTCGCGTCGGGCAGCTTCGCACCTTTGCCCCTGGCACTGAGGCGGAAGCGGACCCAGCCGCAGCCGGGCACCCCGACCTGCGCCCACCGCCCATTCAGCCTCCGCACGACCACCGACCGGCCCATGACCTGCCTGCCGGTCTTCGCGTTCAGCTTCGGCGACCCGTCCGCGTGGTACTCCGGCACGCGGTCGGTGCCGATGACCCTAAAGCCCTCGTGCACGTGCTTCCTGCGCCAGGTCGGCTCACCGAACCCGGACGTGAACCGGGCGTTCCTGGCCCTGGCGAAGTCCTGTAGGGCCTGCTGCTGCACGTCCGCGTTCCCCGAACCCAGCCACTCGTTCTCCCGCCGGGCCTCGGTGAGCTGACGGCACTGCTCCGCGAAACCGGGCGCGGACCTGCGCCACCGCCGCCAGTGCGCATGCTGCTCGACAGCGAGATTCCACACGTACCGGGCGTGCGCGCAGTGCGTGAGCATCCGCTCGGCCTGCGCGCGCGACGGATACATCCGGAAACGTGACATGCCACGAACCTAGACACCCCGTTCCCCTCCCGCGCACGACTTCGACCAACATCACCCGTGCGAGTGACCGGCACGCTCTTGCCTTCCAGGACCCCCGCCCACCGGGCCCTCAACCCGCCGGCACCACGAACCGCTCCGGGCCGGCCTCACCACCGTCTCTCCCGACACGCCGAATCACCCTGACGGCGATCCGGCTCTCCCCTGCCCCGCTACGCCGGAACGGGCATTCACCCCAGCCCTGAAGGACCGGGCACCCTGCCCGGCAAGCAAGGTGGAACGGCTGGTGGGGCGACGATCCGCCGTTCCACGCGCCGGTGTTCATCCTCACCCACCACGCGCGCGTGCCGCGGCCGATGGTCGGCGGCACCACGTTCCACTTCGTCACCGACGGGATCGCCCCGGCACTGGCACAGGCACGCGCGGCGGCCGGCGACGGCGATGTCGCGGTCCAGGGCGGCGCGACCACCATCAACCAGTACCTCGCCGCCGGCCTGATCGACGAGCTGCGGCTGCACATCGTGCCGCTCACGCTCGGCGCCGGCACGCGGTTGTTCGAAGGGTCCCGCCGCTGCGACTGGAGCAGGTGAGGTCGCGGGCGGCGAGCCAGGTCACGCACGTGACCTACCGCGTGCTGTCCTGAAAGACGCGGCCAGGGCGCGCCCTCGGCTCACCCCACCGCCGTCAACGCCTCCCGCACCGCCGCCAGATCCTGGTCCGACGCCAGCCCCGCGTGATACAGCCGAAGTTCCGTCGCCCCCAGCTCCGACGCCCGCCCCGCGTCCTCGGCCAGCGTCACCGGACTGCCGCCCATCCCCGACACGATGCCGAAGTTGGCGGCCAGCACGGCCCCCTCCGCCCCGACCTCGGCGAACGCGGGCAGCAGCCCCGGTCCGCCCGCGCAGGGCACGACGACCCCGTCCGCCACGCCCAGGATGTGCGCGGGGTCGACCCCGGGGTTCGCCCCGCAGTGGTACGTCACCGGGTCCGCGTGCAGCAGTACCTGGAACCCCGCGGGCGCGGCGGCCCGTACGGCCCCGACCGCCTGCTCCTGGAGCGAGCGCGCGATCGTGTCGCGCCACACCCGGGTGGCCGTCGCCCGCTCCGCGCCGAGGAGCTTCTCGACGGCCGGCCAGCCCTCGTCGACGGCCTCGCCCCGCCACAGCGGCTCCAGCCCGTCACGGACGGCCGCCGCCAGCTCGTGGGGGTCCTGCCCGGCCCCGGCGTACCCGCCACGGCAGGTCTCGCAGAAGCAGAGCGACATCAGGTACTGCCCGGCGTCCCCGAGCCCGACCCCGCCCGTCTTGTCGTGGGCGTGCAGGTGGGAGATCCCGTACCAGCCCAGCGACTCCAGCTCCGTCCCCCGGGCGCCTGGCCGGACCGCCGCCTCCACGGCCAGGTCCACCAGGTACTCGCGGGTCGCCTCCTGCGCGACACACGGTGCCCACGGATACCGGTCCCCGTACGCGTTGACCACGGAGGTCGAGGGATGCTCGGCGCCGAGGCGGGAGTTGTGCGCGAGGACCACCCAGGTGTGCACGTCGAGACCGGCGTGCGCGAGCGCCGTCGCCGCCTCCCCGAACGAGTCGCCGGGCGCCCACTCGCCCGCCGCGTACGGCCGCAGCGTACGGCCCTCCCAGCGCACGCCCGGCGGATACAGCACGGCCGCGTGCTCGGCGGTGACGATCCGCTGCCGGGGGTGGCGGGGGGTGAGCGCGCGGGTGGAGTGGTACGCGGAGGCGAGCGTCACCTGCCGCACGCCCAGTCCCGCGATGCGCTCCGCGGCGGCCGGATCCCCGTTGACGTCCCACGGGTAGACGAACGTCGACGCCTTCACTTGCCCTCCAAGTACTCCTCGTGCCTCGCGGACTCCGCGTACGGCCCGGACTCCGCCAGCAGCGCGTACCCGCGCTCGATCAACTGGCCAAGCTGCTTGACGTGTTCCTCGGCCGGCTCGTGCAGCGGCGGCCGTACCTCTCCCACGTCCAGTCCCCGTAGCCGTACCCCGGCCTTGACCAGTGACACGGCATAGCCACGACCCTGGGCGCGGAGTTCGACGAAGGGGCGGTAGAACCCGTCGAGCAGCCGTTCCACGATCGCATCGTCCCCCGTGCCGAGCGCCCGGTGAAACGCGAGGGCGATCTCCGGTACGAAGCAGAAGACGGCCGACGAGTACAGGGGGACGCCGACGGCCCGGTAGGCGGGCTGGGTCAGCTCGGCCGTCGGCAGGCCGTTGAAGTACAGGAAGTCGTCCCGGACCGCCGGCTCACCGCGCACCGCGCTGACGATCCGCGTCATCAGGTCGAGGTCGCCGAGGCCGTCCTTGAGGCCGATGATGCCTTCCGTGCGGGCCAGTTCGACGACGGTCTCCGGCGTGAACACGGCGTTGTCGCGCTGGTAGACGACGGCGGGGAGGGAGGTCGCCGCGGCGAGTTCCCGGTAGTGCCGCAGCAGGCCTTCCTGGGCGGCCACGACGAGGTACGGCGGCATGGCGAGCAGGCCGTCGGCGCCCGCCTCCTCGGCGAGACGCGCGTAGCGCACGGCGAGGGCGGTGCCGTAGCCCGCGCCCGCCACGACGGGCACCCGGCCGGCCGTCTCCGCGACGGCGGCCCGGACGCACCTCTGGAACTCCTCGGGCGTGAGCGCGTGGAACTCGCCGGTGCCGCAGCAGGCGAAGACCGCGGCCGCCCCGGCCTCGACGCCTTGACGGACATGTGCGCGATAGGCGTCGAGATCGACCGCGCCGTCCGGGCCGTACGCCGTGACGGGGAAGAACAGCGGTCCGCTGGGGACCCTGAGCCGGGCGGCGAGAAGGGCTGACGTCACGGGCTCTCCCAAGTCCATGTCGCTGATCAGTGTTTACATTTCTGAACAACAGCACGCTAAGGCGCCTCCTTGCGACCGGTCAAGCCGGGCAACCCGCACCACACCAGCGATTTCTCGCCGCGGCGTCCCACTTGACGCACACGACCCACACTCCCTAGCGTGTCCATGAATGTGAATGTCGGACGCCCATGTGTACGGCTGGCGATGCAAGGAGATCCCACGGATGCCCGCTCCCCGCACCGTTCTGCTCACCGGCGCCGCCGGTGGACTCGGCACCCTGATGCGGGACCTGCTCCCGGCCCACGGCTACGAACTGCGCCTCCTGGACCTGATGCCCGTCGAGGGCGAGCCGGACGCGATCACCGCCGACCTGGCCGACAGGGAAGCCCTGCGCGAGGCCGTACGGGGCGTCGACGCGATCATCCACCTCGCGGGCATCTCGCTGGAAGCCTCCTTCGAGAAGATCCTCCGGGCGAACATCGAGGGAACGTACAACCTGTACGAGGCCGCCCGCGAGGAGGGCGTGCCCCGTATCGTCTTCGCCTCCTCCAACCACGCGGTGGGCTTCGCGCCCCGCCCGCAGGGCCAGGATCCGCTGATCCCGATCGACACCCCGCACCGCCCCGACACCTTCTACGGCCTGTCCAAGTCCTTCGGCGAGGACCTGGCCCAGTTCTACTGGGACAAGCACGGCCTGGAGACGGTCTCCGTGCGCATCGGCTCCTGCTTCCCCGAGCCCACCAGCGTCCGCATGCTCTCGCTCTGGATGAGCCCGGCCGACGGCGCCCGCCTCTTCCACGCGGCCCTGACCGCCGAGGACGTCGGCCACACCGTCGTCTACGGCTCCTCCGCCAACACCCGCCTGTGGTGGGACCTCTCCACCGCCCGCGCCCTCGGCTACGCACCCCAGGACGACTCCGAGCCGTACGCCGAGAAACTGATCGCCGAACAGGGCGAACTCGACCCCGAGAACGTGGCCCACGCCCACCTGGGCGGCCACTTCGTGAGCGACCCGCCCATCTGGCCGTACTGACACCACGGGTTCGTACGTCATACGGGAAACGAGGGCCGTACGACGTACGGAAGGAGCGGGCGGGCACCGAACGGGCCCGCCCGCTCCCGTATGCGGGCACACCCGCTGCCCGCTCCGCCCTCCGCCCCAGGTCCGCGACGGACCGCCGCGACGCGAAACGGTCAGGGACGGGCGGCATCGGTCGCGCAACAGGCCTGGTCGGCGCCGCGCACCCGCTGTAGAACTTCCCCCAGGGCCCCCACGGGGCCCGAACGGGCAGCACTACGGAGAGGGAGAGCAGGTGTCGGCCATGAGCTCGGAGGAAAGGCAACGCGAGATCGTCAGGGCCGCCCGCCGCACGGGCGCGGTCGACGTCGCCGAACTCGCCGTCGAACTGGGTGTCGCCAAGGAGACCGTACGACGTGACCTGCGCGCCCTGGAGGACCACGGACTGGTCCGCCGGACGCACGGCGGGGCGTACCCCGTGGAGAGCGCCGGGTTCGAGACGACACTCGCCTTCCGCGCCACGAGCCATGTGCCCGAGAAGCGCCGGATCGCCGCCGCCGCGGCCGAACTGCTGGGCGACGCCGAGACGGTCTTCGTCGACGAGGGCTTCACCCCCCAGCTCATCGCCGAGGCCCTGCCCCAGGACCGGCCGCTGACCGTGGTCACCGCCTCCCTCGCCACCGCGGGCGCCCTCGCCGAGGCCGGCAACACCACCGTGCTGCTGCTCGGCGGCCGGGTCCGCCCCGGCACCCTCGCGACCGTCGACCACTGGACGACGAGGATGCTCGCCGGGTTCGTCATCGACCTGGCGTACATCGGCGCCAACGGCATCACCCGCGACCACGGCCTCACCACCCCCGACCCGGCCGTCAGCGAGGTCAAGGCCCAGGCGATCCGCGCCTCCCGGCGCACGGTGTTCGCGGGCGTCCACACCAAGTTCGGCGCGGTCAGCTTCTGCCGGTTCGCCGACGTCGGCGACCTGGACGCGATCGTCACGAGCACCCTGCTCCCGGCCTCGGAGGCCCACCGCTACTCGCTCCTGGGCCCCCAGGTCACCCGAGTCTGACCACCGGGAGCCCGCGCCCCGACGTGCCTCCCGCCGGGGTGACGGCGCGAAATCCGATGGGCCCGGCCACCCCTGGGCCCGTACGATCCCCGCCATGCCCCGACCCCACGGCTTCGCCTACACCGCGCTCCCGGCCGGCACCGTACTGATCACCCACCACGGCCGGCCCGCGGGCACCCTGCGGGGGCCCCGCGCCGACGCGTTCCTCACCGAGGTGACCAGCGGCGACCCCCAGCTCGTCATGGCCCGCTGGACCGGCAACTACAAGCGCGGCAACGAGCGCACGGCCCGCGACCACCCCCGCAATCACCACCGCGACCGCCGCTGACCCGAACGGCCCCCCGAGCGGCTCGGTAAGGGAACGGTAAAGCGGCCCGGATCGTTCACCCGGCATGACCGCTATGACCCCCGGCTCGAACATCCCGCTGCCCGTCACCCGCGTCGCGGTGGACGTCGCCGCGCCCGTGCGGCTCGACGTATCGGGCCTGCTGCTCACCGCCGACGGCAAGGTGCGCTCGGACGACGACTTCATCTTCTACAACCAGCCGACCGGCCCGGGCGTGACGTACCGCTCCGGCGGCGGTGCGACGCCCGACTCGATCACGGTGGACACGACGGCCGTCCCCCCGGGCATCGAGAAGATCGTCGTCACGGCCAGCCCGGACGCGGCGGGCCAGTCCTTCCAGGGCGTCGAACCGACCGCCACGATCCGCGACGCGGCGAACGGCTCGGTGATCGCCACGTTCACCCCGCCGCAGCTGGGCACGGAGACGGCCCTGGTGATCGTGGAGGTCTATCTGCGCAACGGCGCGTGGAAGGCCCGCGCGGTCGGCCAGGGGTACGCGAACGGCCTCGCGGGCATCGCGACGGACTTCGGCGTCACCGTGGAGGAGCCCGCCCCGGCCCAGCCCGTCGCCCCGCCCGCGCCCACGGCGCAGCCCCCGGCCACCCCGCCGGCCCCGCCCGTGGACCCCCGCGTCGCGGCCGCGCCCCCGGCCCCCGCCGCCCCTCCGGCCGCGCCCGCCCCCGGCGCCGGGAAGATCAACCTGGACAAGGGCCGCGTCAGCCTCCAGAAGAACCAGACGGTCTCCCTCGTCAAGGGCGGCCGCCCGCTGCTCTCGCAGGTCAAGATGGGTCTCGGCTGGGAGCCGGCGTACCGGGGCAAGGACATCGACCTGGACGCGTCGGTCATCGCGTACGGCCCGCAGCGCAACCACATCGACAGCTGCTACTTCGGCAAGCTCTCGATCGTGAACGGCTCGATCAAGCACTCCGGCGACAACCTCACGGGTGAGGGCGGAGGCGACGACGAGGTCATCGTGGTCGACCTCGGACGGCTTCCGCAGGAGGTCACCGGACTGGTCTTCACCGTCAACTCCTTCTCCGGCCAGAAGTTCACCGAGGTCGCCAAGGCCTACTGCCGCCTCCTCGACGCCGCGACCGGCGAGGAGCTGGTCCGCTTCGACCTCACCAACGCCGAGGCCCAGACCGGCGTGATGATGGCCAAGCTGATCAAGCAGTTCTCCGGTGAGTGGGAGATGACCGCGATGGGCGACTTCGTGAAGTCCCGTACGGTCCGGGGGATGGTGAAGCCGGCGGCCCAGTCCCTGTGAGGTCACGTACGTACGCGGCACCGGGCGCTCCGCACGAGGGCGCCCGGCCGTGCGCCGCCCCCGGCGTCTCTTCCGGGTCAGCCCCGGAGCAGGGCCTTCGACGTCACTGAATCACTCCGCTGTACGCGTTCAGCGCGGGCTGCCCGCCCAGGTGGGCGTAGAGGACGGTGGACTCCGGGCCGATCTCGCCGCGCTCGATCAGGTCGATCATCCCGGCCATCGACTTGCCCTCGTACACGGGGTCGGTGACCATGCCCTCGGTGCGCGCGGCGAGCTGCATGGCCACGAGGGTGGCGTCGTCCGGCACGCCGTAGATCCCGGCGTGGTAGCGCTCGTCCAGTTCGATGTCCGCCACGGTCAACTCCCGCTTGAGGCCGATGAGTCGGCCGGTGTTGTCGGCGATGCGGGCGATCTGCTCACGGGTGGTGGTCGGCTTGGCCGAGGCGTCGATGCCGACCACCCGGCGCGGCCGTCCGCCCGCCTCCTCCAGCGCGGCGAAGCCGGCGACCATGCCGGCCTGGGTCGAGCCGGTCACCGAGCAGACGATCACCGTGTCGAAGAAGACGTCCAACTCCTTCTCCTGCTCGGCTACTTCGTACGCCCAGCCCGCGAAGCCGAGGCCGCCGAGGGGGTGGTCGGAGGCGCCGGCCGGGATGGCGTACGGCTTGCCGCCGCCGTCCTCGACCTCCCGGAGCGCCAGTTCCCAGCTCTCCTTGAAGCCGATGCCGAAGCCGGCCCGCACGAGCCGTACGTCGGCGCCGGCCAGCCGGCTGATCAGGATGTTGCCGACCTTGTCGTACACGGGGTCCGGCCAGTCGACCCAACTCTCCTGCACCAGCACGCACTTGAGCCCGGCGTGAGCGGCGACGGCGGCGACCTGGCGGGTGTGGTTGGACTGCACTCCGCCGATGGAGACGAGGGTGTCGCAGCCCTGGGCGAGCGCGTCTGCGACGAGATACTCCAGCTTGCGGGTCTTGTTGCCGCCGTAGGCGATGCCGGAGTTGCAGTCCTCACGCTTGGCCCAGACGGAGGCGCCGCCGAGGTGCGCGGTCAGCCGCTCCAGCGGGTGGACCGGCGAGGGCCCGAAGAGGAGCGGGTAGCGCTCGAAGGAAGAAAGGGACACGGGTCCTCCCGGGTGGAGTGGGGCGGGATGGAGCGGGGGCGGGGCAGAGCGAGCGGGGGCAGGGCGGGGCGGGGCGGGGCGAGTCAGTGGTCCGCTTCGAGCACGGGCGCGTCGACGGCCGGGTGGGCGAGCTCGTGAGCCGGCTCGCCGGTCGGCTCGTCGGTCGGCTCGTCGACGAGTGCGGCCAGGCCGCGCCAGATCTCCGCCGTGACGCGGACCGCCTCGTCCGTGTCACCGGCCCCGCAGGCCTCGATCAACTGGTCGTGCAGGCCGGCCGACCGGCAGTTGCCGCCCTCACCGAAGCGGCGTCGCTCCAGCCGGCGGATGAGCGGGGTGTAGCGGGCGATGGTGGCGGCGGCCGCGCGGTTGCCGCTCACCCGGACGAGGACGTCGTGGAGTTCGTCGTCGGCGACCAGGGCGGCGTCGACGTCGCCCGTGCGGACGGCCGCCGCGAACCGCTCGTTGGCCGAGCGCATCGTCTCGACGTCCGCCGCGAACAGCCGGGGTACGGCGGTCCGGGTGGCCAACTCGTGCATGGCACCGACCACCGCCGCCGCGTCCCGCACGTCGGCGGCCACGACGGCCGTGACCCGCGTGTAGCTCTGCGGCTTGCTCTCCAGGAGCCCCTCGTCCACCAGCCGGGAGAACGCCTCCCGCACCGGCGCCCGCGACAGCCCCAGCAACTCCGCGAACTCGGCGTCACGCACCACCGCGCCCGGCTCGATCTCCCCGGCCACGATGGCGTCCCGGATGGCTTGGTAGGCGCGATCCCTGAGCAGGGTGCGACTGACCGGTCGTATGGCCTCCATGGACTGAAATGTTAGATGTCAGCAAGGGCCGCGAACAAGGGTGTGGCCCGTACCCCCACTGGGATACGGGCCACACTCACCCCGCTCGTCAGCCGCGGCCGACACCGGACTGCCGCCCTCGGCCGACCCACGGCCAGTCGGCGTCCCGTGCCGCCTCAAGCAGGGGCACCATCCGGAAAGCCGCGTCCGAAAGGCCGCCGAAGGTGTGGCGGTTCGCCTTGCCGGAGGGGCCGTGGCCCGCCCGGTAGCCGGCGAGGTTCCAGGTGTAGACCGGCACGTGGGCCGGGATCTGCTGGGTCGGGTCGCCGTAGTGGCTGAAGGCGGCCTGCTCGTCGGTGACGATCAGCACCCGGTCGTGCTTGCGGTAGTGGCGGCGGACGGCCTCGGTGGTGTCGGTGCCGCCCAGGTCGCCGAACCGGCCGATGATCTTCAGCACGGACTCGCCCGCACCGAACTTCACCACCCGGCTCGTGCTCCCGAACTCGACGAGGTCCGCGTCCGCCGCCCGCAGCGCGAGCGCCGTGCCGAAGACCGCCGCCGCGTCGGCGTAGGTGAGCGAGGAGCGGTCGGTCAGCCGGGAGCAGAACATCGAGCCCGAGCGGTCGACCAGGACCAGGGTCCGGCCGGGCAGCGCGGGCACGTTGGCCAGCGAGTGGCCGAGCGCCTGCTCCAGCGGGTACGCCCAGCGCAGCGAGGGCGCGTGCCGGTACGCCGAGAGGTACCGGAACGGGAACTGCCGCGACCGCGCGACCTCCGCCGGGTCACTGATCCGCGCCGCCACCCGCGCCGCGACCTCGTCGGAGACGCCCGTCTCGTCGAAGTTCCGCAGGTTCCTCGTCAGGGCCATGACACCCATGGAGGGGATGACGGCCTCCCAGGCCGCCTTGTCCATCGGCCCCTGCAGCCAGCCCGCCAGCGCCTCCCAGGTGATGCCCGCGTCCGCGAGGCGCCGGGCGCCGCCCGCGCCGGTGACGACCCGGCGCCGCTTCGCGGGCCGCAGCTCCATCAGGTCGCGGTGGGCCGCGAGGACGGGCAGCGACCTGGGCACGACCGCCGTGTCCGGGTTGTGGCGCCGGTCGAGGGCGTACTGGAACAGGTCCCCCTGCCACGGCTTGTCCGGGTCGGGCGCCGCGTGCACCAGGTTCAGGATGTCGCCGAAGCGGTAGCCCTTGGACGCGGTGTCGTACTTCAGCAGCGACTTGGGGTTGTAGAGCCGTCGTACGGCGTCGGCGATGCCCCGCTTCACCGGCTTGGGGATGGTGCGGCCGTACCGCGAGGTCCAGTAGGCGAGCAGTTCGCCGGGCTCGTCCGGACGCCGCAGCACCGAGTCGACGACCTGGCGGTTGGTGGGCCCGTCGGTGACGCCGGCGTCGAGCCGTGCCTTCACGTACTCGGCGGCGCCCACGAGGGAGGCCGTACGGAGGTTGCCCTCGCCGCGCAGCCAGCCGAGCAGGCCGGCCGTCCACGCCGGGTCGGTGACGGCGAGCCGGCGCACGAGCGCGGCGAACCGGTCGTCCCGGTCCTCGCCGCTCTCGTAGGAGGTCTTCTGCGCGACGAAGTTGGCGATCGATAGCAGGAACAGCTCGGAGCGCTCGTCCCGCTCACGGCCGCGGCCGCCCTCGTATGTACGGAGCACTCGCCCCGTGGAGGTGACCCGCGAGGTGGGCTGCGCCTTGCCGGCCTTCGTGTTGAATCGCGCCATGGTGAATTCCCCCGAATTCTTCAGCACTTCGTGCGTGGAATTCCTGTTTCAGGTTTCAGGGGGAGGCGCGGCAGAGGGAAGGTGCCCGAGGTCGAAGTCGGCGGCGGTTCTTATAACTGGCGCGTCTTCCATTCCGCCACACCGACCGTACGTCGATGACGGGATTTGAACCCGCACGAGGATTTCTCCCCACCAGTTCCCGAAGTATCCGCTGCCTGCGCACCGGGCATCCACCATCTGCCGCGCCTCCCGAGATCGAAGAGCGCACCGGGAGGTGCGTGAAGCTTTGGGTGTCCAGAGATCGAAGCCGGCGGAACCGACGTAGGTGCTCTAACCCCTGAGCTACACCGGCGTGTTGGTACCGGTGACGGGACTCGAACCCGCGGCCGCCCCATTATGAGTGGAAGTAGGTCCTGCCTTCGCACCTGGACAGGCATCACTCTAGGAGGCGCGCCGCGGGCCGGGCGAACGAATTAACTCACGGCCTGGTCGCGACTGTTGTCACCGCTTGTGCCGCTTCCACGGGCCGGTGATCGCGAGCAGGATTCCCGGGGTCTGGATGTTGGCGTACAGGGTCTTCCCGTCGGGCGAGAAGGTGACGCCGGCGAACTCGCTGTACTCCGGCTCGTCCTCGGTGCCGATGTTGAGGTCGTTGCGGGCGATCGGGTACGTACGGCCGCTGTCGGTCGCGCCGAAGAGGTGCGAGACGCCCTCGCCGTCCTCGGCGAGGACGATGCCTCCGTAGGGGGAGACGGTGATGTTGTCGGGGCCGTCGAGGGCGCCGTCGACGGACGGGTCCGGGTTGACGCCGAGCAGCACCTTCAGGGTGAGGGTGCGGCGCTTGGGGTCGTAGAACCAGACCTGGCCGTCGTGCGCGGCGCCGGGGCTCTCCGTGCGGGCGTACGAGGAGACGATGTACGCGCCGCCGTCGCCCCACCACATGCCCTCCAGCTTGCGGGCGCGGGTGATCTCGGTGTCGGCGAACTGCTTGCGCACGGCGACGGTCCCGGCGTCACGGTCGGGGACGTCGATCCAGTCGACCCCGAACACCGTGCCGATCTTCGTGGCGCGGGACAGGTCGTCGACGAACCGGCCACCGGAGTCGTAGCAGCGGGGCGCCTGGAGGACGCCCGCGTCGTCGGCGAGGGTGCGGAACTTCCCCGACCCGTAGGCGAATCCCTTGGGCGGGGTCCAGCGGTAGAACAAGCCATTGGGGCCGGCGGCGTCCTCGGTGAGGTAGGCGTGGCCTCGCCTGGGGTCGATGACGACGGCCTCGTGGTCGTAGCGGCCGAAGAACTTCAACGGCTTCGGGGCGCGGTTGGCGCGGCGGTCGCAGGGGTCGACCTCGAAGACGTAGCCGTGGTCCTTGGTCATGCCGTTGACGCCGGCCCGGTCGGAGTTCTCCTCACAGGTGAGCCAGGTGCCCCAAGGGGTGCTGCCGCCCGCGCAGTTGGTGGATGTGCCCGCGATCCCGACCCACTCGGCGACGCGCCCGTCGGGCCGCACCTCCACCACCGTGCAGCCGCCGGCCGCCGCCGGGTCGTAGACGAGTCCCTCGGTGAGCGGCACCGGGAACTCCCAGTTGGCCCGGGGTCCCTTCAGCTCGTGGTTGTTGACGAGGAGGGTGGTGCCGCGAGGGCCGGAGAAGGCGGCGGTGCCGTCGTGCTTGCCCGGCGTGAACTCGCCCGACTCCAGCTTGGTCTTCCCGCTGTACGTGATGATCCGGTACGTGAACCCGGCGGGCAGCGCCAGGATGCCCTGGGGGTCGGGCACGAGGGGGCCGTATCCGACTCCACCGTGACGGTCCGCCCCGCGCTCGGTGCCGTTGTCGGTCGCGTTGTCGTCGTCGGTCGCGTTGCCGGTCCGGGTGTCCGTGTCCGTCGACGCGAGGGCGTTCGGCGCGGTGGCGAGGGCGCCTACGCTGCCGGCCAGCGCGACACCGGCTCCGGTGACCGCGGATCGTCTGGCGAAGTCCCTGCGGGTGAGCGACATGCTGTCTCCTGCGTGCGGTGGGCTGACCGTGGGGGGCGGACCCGAGTTGTCGCGCCACGGTTGCGCTCACGCTTGAACGCCGGTTGAACGAGGGGAGAAGGAAGCCCCCCGCCTTCGGTGAACCCACCAAGGGGCTGCGCGCCCCTTCGCCCCCCTTGAGCGCCTGATAGCGGGGGGTGCGGGTGCGTCGGGGAGTGCGGCTGCGGGTGCGTCGTGGTTGCTCGCGCAGTTCCCCGCGCCCCTAAAAGCCCAGGCCTCCGCGCCCCTAAAAGCCCAAGCCCCTGCGGGCCTGAACGCCCAGACCCCTGCGGGCCTGAAAGCACGGGGCGCAGCCCCTGCCTTTCAGGGGCGCGGGGAACTGCGCGAGAAGCCCCACCGGGCCGCACCCGCCGAGGGACCCGCACCCCCGAGCTGTCAGGCGCCCCCAGGCCCCTTCTGAGACCGCGCCTTGAACGCCGCCTTGCGGGCCTCCTTCGCCACCCTCTTGTCGGGGTGGATCCTCCCCATCGCCTCAAGGACATCGGGCGTGGCCGGGTGGTCCACCCGCCACGCCGCCGCGAAGAACGAACCGTGCTGCGCGGCCAGCCCCTCCACCAGCGCCCGCAGCTCCGCGGAGTTCCCTTCGGCCGCCAGCTGCGCGGCCACCGTGTCGATGGTCAGCCAGAAGACCATGGCCTCGGACGGCGCGGGCACGTCGACGGCACCGCGCTCGGTCAGCCACACCCGGGCGAGCCCGCCCAGCTCGGGGTCGTCCAGAACCTCCCGGAGGGCCGGCTCGGCCACGGCCCCCACGAGGGACAGCGCCTGCTGACACCGCAGCCGCCGCAGCGGCGCGCCTGCATCGGAGCCACGCGCGGCCGCGAGCAACTCGCGGGCCGCGTCCAGCGACTCCCGGCGCGCGAGCCACTGCTCGGTCTCGGCCTGGGCCGCCGCCGGCGGGAACCCGGCGGTGCCGTCCAGCAGCACGTCCGCACCCTTGTCGACGAGGTCCCCGACCGCGGGCGCGGACACGCCCGCATCCTGGAACCGCGCCCGCATCCCGTACAGCCCGAGCGGGGTGAGCCGGACCATGCCGTAGCGCGTGACATCGGTGTCGTCGACGGAAGGCCCACTCGGCCCTTCGGCGCCCTCGGCGGCGACGGCCTCCTCCACATCCGTCATCAGCGCCTCGTCCACGGGCTGGTACTCCACCAGCCCGACCGGCTCCAGCACCCGGAACTGGTCGTCGAGCCGCATCATCGCGTCCGAGACCTGTTCCAGTACGTCGTTGGTGGGCTCGCCCATGCCGTCCGGGACGATCATCGACGCGGCGAGGGCGGGCAGCGGCACCGGCCCGTCGGGGCCGTCCTCGCTGACGGTGAGGTGGTAGAGGTTGCCGAGCACACCGTCGAGGAACGCGGCCTCGGCCTCGGGGTCCCAGTCCAGCCCGGAGAAGTCGATCTCGCCGCCGGAGTCCATGGCGTCGACGAGGCCGTCGAGGTCGGGCACGCTCGCGTCGGCGAGGGCGGTCTCCAGGGCCGTGAGCCAGATGCCGAGCACGTCCTGCGGGCCGCCGGAGACGAGGAGCGCGAGGTCCTCGCCCACGGCGACCGTCCCCTCCCCTTCGTCGGGGTTCACGATCTCGACGAGCCCGGTGTCCAGGGCCACCCGCCAGGCCTCGCTGGCCGACGCCGCCGCCTCGGCGCCGTCAAGGCCCTCGCCGGTGAGCCCGAGCGCCTCGGCGGCGGCGGGCAGTTGCTCGTCGACGAGTTCGCCCCCGGTGCCCACACGCGTGTCCGGCCCGGCCCAGCGGGCGAGGCGTACGGCGCGCGAGAGCAGCGGCGTGGCGAGCGCCTGCCGCGCCAGCTCCGCTTCGGGGAGAAGCCGCACCGGCGGCAATGGCGAGCTGTCTGACATCGGCGGAGTTCTCCTCGCAACGAGCGGTGGCGGCGGTGACGGTAACGGTGGTGGTGGTGACGAGCGATACGGGTGGTGGCAGTAGTACGGGTGGTGGCTGTAGGCGGTGTCCGGCACGCGGTACGCCTATGGGTACGGGTACGAGCACGCGTACAAGTACGAACGGAACACGGCCTCCGATCACGCCCGGCACCTGTACACGTACGCAGCCGCTCAGCCTAGACGGATTTCCACCCATGCCGCCCGGTTCATGTACCTGCCAGGAGTCGGACGTGGCTGAAACCTTGACAAGTGGCCTGACCAGGCTGGAGATTGACGCGCGTAGAAACTCACGGGTAGCTCTGGGGTGACTCCGGGGCCGTCCACCGGCATGACCATCGGAGCTCATCGGTGCCCGTCGGAGTTCTACGCGCGTCGCACCGCCCCACCGGTCGCAGGCCACCCCCGTCCACTCTCGTCCCGGCGCTCACATACGTCCCCGGAGGGATCCCCTTGCCGAGCAAGAGAACCGCGCGCATCGGCGCGCTGACCGTCGCCGCCATCTGCTCCACGGTGTCCGCCGTGGTCCTGACCTCGCCCGCCGAGGCGGACTCGATACGCATCCACGACATCCAGGGCACCACCCGGACGTCCCCGCTCGCCGGCCAGCAGGTCACCGGCGTGGAGGGAATCGTCACGGGCGTACGCACCTACGGTTCGCGCGGCTTCTGGATCCAGGACCCCAAGGCGGACGCCGACCCGGCCACGAGCGAGGGCGTGTTCGTCTTCACCAGCTCCCGGCCGACGGTCTCGGTGGGCGACGCGGTGACGGTCTCGGGCACGGTCTCCGAGTTCGTGCCGGGCGGTACTTCGTCCGGAAACCAGTCCGTGACGCAGATCACCCGCCCGACGATCACGGTGGTCTCCACGGGCAACGCCGTCCCGGCCGCGACCGTCATCGACGCCAAGTCCGTGCCGAACAGGTACGCCCCGGTCGGCGACACCGCCGCCGGCGGTTCGGTCAACGGCCTCACGCTCGCCCCGGCCACGTACGCCCTGGACCGCTACGAGTCCCTGGAGGGCATGAACGTCCAGGTCGCCGACACCCGTGTGGTCGGCGCCACCGACCCGTTCACCGAGCTGTGGGTCACGGTGAAGCCCCGGGAGAACGCCAACCGGCGCGGCGGCACGGTGTACGGCTCCTACACCTCGCAGAACACCGGCCGGCTGCAGATCCAGTCGCTGGGCGCGGTCGCCGACTTCCCGAAGGCGAACGTCGGTGACGTCCTCAAGGGCATCTCGGCCGGCCCGCTGGACTACAACCAGTTCGGCGGCTACACGCTCGTCGCCAACCAGATCGGCACCCTGAAGCAGGGTGGCCTGGAGCGCGAGACGACCCGCAAGCAGAGGCGCGGCGAGCTCGCGGTGGCGACGTACAACGTCGAGAACCTGGACCCCTCGGACGCCACCTTCGCGGACCACGCGGCCGCGATCGTGCACAACCTCCAGTCGCCCGACATCGTGACCCTGGAGGAGATCCAGGACAACAACGGTGCCACCAACGACGGTACGGTCGCCGCCGACCAGACGATGAAGAAGCTGGTCGAGGCGATCACGGCGGCCGGCGGCCCGACGTACGAGTGGCGGTCCATCGACCCGGTGAACCTCGCGGACGGCGGCGAGCCCGGCGGCAACATCCGCCAGGTCTTCCTGTTCAACCCCGAGCGGGTCTCCTTCACCGACCGCGCGGGCGGCGACGCCTCGACCGCCGTCGGTGTGACGAAGGCGTACGGCAAGGCGCGGCTGACGGTCTCCCCCGGCCGTATCGACCCGGCGAACGCCGCCTGGACGAACAGCCGTAAGCCGCTCGTCGGCGAGTTCTCCTTCCGCGGCAAGTCCGTCTTCGTGATCGCGAACCACTTCGCCTCCAAGGGCGGCGACCAGTCGCTGCACTCGGAGTTCCAGCCGCCGAAGCGCGGCTCGGAGACCCAGCGCCACCTCCAGGCGACGGCCGTGAACTCCTTCGTCAAGGAGATCCTGGCGAAGGAGAAGAACGCGGACGTGATCGCCCTCGGCGACATCAACGACTTCGAGTTCTCCGACACCGCCGAACTCCTGGAGAACGACGGCGCCCTGTGGTCGGCGTTCAAGTCGCTGCCGAAGAGCGAGCGTTACTCGTACGTCTTCCAGGGCAACACCCAGGTCCTCGACCAGATCCTGATCAGCCCCTCGATCCGGCGTTCCTGCGAGTTCACGTACGACAGCGTGCACATCAACTCGGAGTTCAACGACCAGATCAGCGACCACGACCCGCAGGTGCTGCGGTTCGAGCCGTAACCGGCGGCTGTGGTTCTCAGGGCTGGCTGAACACACCGTTCAGCCAGCCCTTCCACGTGGTCTCGTCGGCCTCGGCGTCGGCGCCCGGGGCGAAGTCGTGGACGCTCATGCCGACGCGGTGGCCCCAGTGGTTGCGGCCGAAGAAGCGGATGAGGGCGTCGTCGGTGCGCAGGCCGATGAAGTACGGGTCGCGGTAGTCGACCACGGCGTCGAGGAGTTGCCCGTCGGGGCCCTTGGCCTGGACCCGGGCCCCTTCGGGGGTGTCGTCCGCGAGGCCGAGCGCCCGTCCGACGGTGGTGAGCGCGTCGGGGGTCCCGGACGTCTCGGGTCCGTCGAAGGTGGCGAACGCGGTGACCGGACGGCCCGCGAAGCGCGTCAGGTACTGGCACAGGGTGTGCAGATAGAACGCCGTGTGCTTGGCGGCGCCGTCGTACTGGTTGTCCCAGTCGTCGACGAAGATGCCGCTGTGGACGTACCGCACCCAGGCCCGTCGGCCTTCGTCGCGCGGTTCGATCGTGTAGTCCAGCTGGTTGAGGGTCTGTTCGGAGATGCCCTCGACGTCCTCGACGCGGTTGGTGTAGCGGTGCGGTGGATCCCACGCGATCACCGCGGAGCCGAACGGCCCCTTGCCTCCGACGCGCGGCTCGGGCGCCTCCATCGGCCACAGCCAGCCGCCGGTCCCGGCGGTGACCGCCTCCCACACCTCCTCGGGGGTGGCGTCGACCTCGAACTCCCGGGCGATCTCGAATTCCTTGGACATGGTGTGCTCCTCAACGGGTCTTACTGGTCGGACAGTTCGGGGTGTTCGGGGTGTTCGGGGTGTTCGGGGTGTTCGGGGGAGGTCGGGGGTTCTACCGGTCGGGCAGTTCGGGCCGGTCGGGCGCTTCGACGGTCTGCGGCTTGACCGTGGGGTGTACGGCGACGACAATCCGGTGGCCTCGGCCGCTCTCGGCGTCGGGGGCGTCGTACTTGCGGATGAGCGCGCTCATCCCGGCCGTCAGCTCCTGGATGAACGCGGCCCGGTCGGCGGCCGTGGCGAAGGTGACCTCGCCGTCGAGCGCGTAGGTCGCGAGCCGCTTGCGGGCCTTGGCCGCGCCCGTGATCAAGGACCCGACGTCCCGGACCAGCCGGGCGCCGAGCGCGAGCAGCCAGCGCGCGGAGAGCTGGTCCTTGAAGCGGTCCGGGTCGGGCTGGACGGCGGCGAGCGCGAGTGGTGAGATCACGTACGACGCGGCGGTCGCCCGCATCAGCCGCTCGGTGACATTGCCCTTGCGGCGCTCTCCCGCCAGCTCGACCAGACCGTGCTTCTCCAGCGCCTTGAGGTGGTAGTTCACCTTCTGGCGCGGCAGCCCGACCTTTCCGGCCAGCATGGCCGCCGACGCCGGCCCGGCGGCCAGCTCGGCGAGCAGCCGGACCCGTATGGGGTCCAGCGAGACCGCCGCTGCCTCGGGGTCCTCGATCACGGTGACGTCCAACATGGCTCCACCGTCTCACCGAAAACTTTTTTTGTCCAGACGATTGAAGTGTTCGGTGGGTCGGGGAGGCCGGAGAGGTCGGTGGATGGGCGGGAGAGGCTTGCGGGCCGGGGGCCCGGCTCATTGGGGCCGGGGGCCCGGCTCGTTGGGGCCGGGGGCCCGGCTCGTTGGGGCCGGGGGCCCGGCTCGTCGGGGCGGGGGCCCGGCTCGTCGGGGCGGGGGCCCGGCTCGTCGGGGCGGGGGCCCGGCTCGTCGGGGCGGGGGCGTCCGGCCGGTGGAGAGTGTGGCTCGGGTCAGTCGGGGACGAGGCCGAGGGCGTACTCGTAGCGCTGGACCGTGCTGCCCTTGAGGCCCGGCCAGGTCTGGACGCGCCGCCAGAGCGGCGAGGACGAGCCGACGCCGTCGCCGGGTGCGGCGAGGGCGTCGATGTGGTGCTGGGCGGTCTCCCACTCGGCGTAGTTGAGGACGCGGGTGCCGTCGGTGCCGAGGTGGAAGTGGGCGGAGATACCGCCGGGGTGCGGGTTCGGCTCGGCGACCAGGGCCTCCTCGACGGCGTCCACCCAGGCGCGCTGCCGTGCCGGGTCCGGCCCGTCGAACTCGACGTCGACGATCACGACGCACCCGGGCACCCGTGCGGCGCGGTCGTCCCCGGTGAGGCTGCGGTACCGCCGATAACGCCCGAGCCCCACCCGCTCGATCCCCGGCACGGCCGTGTCGATGGCGTCGTTGCGCTCCTGTCGGCGCGTCTTCAGGAAGGCCTCGTACGCCTGCTCGTCGACCCACTGGGAGTAGTGCAGCAGGCCGGAACCGTCCTCCGCCGTGTAGACGAAGTACCCCAACAACCCTTCCGTGGGCCACGGCCGCCGCTCCCAGGTGTCGGCGACGGCCTCGACGGTCTGCCGCTGCCGCAGGGGCGTGCCCACCTGCCAGGTGCTGAAGAAGGGCGCCCCGACGTCGGGGCGGTCGACGACGGGATGGAGGTCCGTACGACGGGTCATGCCGCTCTCCCATGATCATGATCGTGCTCGAGGTCTGCGGACCGACCACTTTTCAACCTCAACCAAGATTCAGGTCAAGTCCGCGATTCGGGGCCCGGTTTCGGGAGACCCGCCCGGTCATGGACGAGAAGCGGCCCGAGGCCGAGCGGGTGGGGAAGGATCCGGAAACCGAGACGGGGACCGGGGCGGAGACAGAGGCACAGACCGAGGGGCGGACCGGGGCGGACGGTCCCACCGGACTGCCGAGGCGTTCGTGGTGGGCGGTGGTGCGGCGCACGGTCAAGGAGTTCCAGGACGACGAACTGTCCGACCGGGCGGCGGCGTTGACGTACTACGGCGTGCTCTCGCTGTTCCCCGCGCTGCTGGTGCTGGTGTCCATGCTCGGGGTCGTCGGACAACGCGCGACCGACAAGATCCTGGACAACATCGGCGACCTGGCGCCCGGCCCCGCGCGGGACATCCTGCGGGACGCGGTCGTCCAGCTGGGCGACAGCGGCGGTACGGGCGGGGTGCTGGCGATCGTCGGCCTGCTGGCGGCGGTGTGGTCGGCGTCGGGGTACGTGGCCGCGTTCATCCGTACGTCCAACGCGGTGTACGACCTGCCGGAGGGGCGTCCGGTGTGGAAGGTGACGCCGCTGCGGATCGGACTGACGCTGGTGCTGATGCTGATGCTGGCGGCGAGCGCGTTGATCGTGGTGTTCACGGGTCCGCTGGCCGAGCGGGCGGGCACGACGATCGGGCTCGGTGACGCGGCGATCGCGATCTGGGGCATCGCCAAGTGGCCGGTCCTGCTGGTGCTGGTGACCCTGATGATCGCGCTGCTGTACTGGGCCGCGCCCAACGTCCGCGGCCGGGGCTTCCGTTGGGTCAGCCCCGGCGGTGTCCTCGCCACGCTCATCTGGCTCGCCGCGTCCGCCGGCTTCGCCGTCTACGCCGCCACCTTCGGCTCCTACAACAAGACCTACGGCACGCTCGCCGGCGCGGTCGTCTTCCTCGTCTGGCTCTGGCTCACCAACCTCGCGATCCTCCTCGGCCTCGAATTCGACGCGGAACTCTCGCGCGAACGCGCCATCACCGAGGGCCGCTCCGCCACCGACGAGCCCTACGTCGAGCCCCGCGACACCCGCAAGTGGCCACCCCGTCTGCGGGCCCTGCGAGAGGCCCGCACCCGAGCCGCGGGCGGACCGGACGCGATGAGCAAGGGATGAGGGCGAGGCCGCGCGGGGATGAGAACGAGGCCACGCGGAATCGAGCGAGGCCGCGACCGGATCGCGAGCCGTGCCGGACCGAGCGGGCCGCACCGGATCGTGAGCCGCACCTCGGCAAGGGAGGGCCTCGCCCCCACCACCACCCCGCTGACAAGCGGCCAAGACCAACCGCCCTCAGCATGGACGAGCCGCGCCCCCATACGGCCGTACAGCCCGAGCCGCCCGTCGGCCCAGTCGGCGACCCGCTCCCCCCTTGCCCGGCGCGGCGCCCCGCAGCCCGCAGCCAACCACTGCGGGTGCCAACCACTGTCGGCCCCTACACCCCGAAACGGCCGCCATCGACACCTGCGGCGCACGCCTCCACCACCGGTCCACCACCGGCCCGACCGGCCGGGCACGTCACAGCCGATCGCCTTCCAGCGCATGCAGAACTGGCGCTTCCACCACCAATCCGGGGAAGGGCCTGCAGCAGCCGGACCAGTCGGCGCCTGCGCCCCGGATCCGACACCATCGACGCCTCCGGGACCCACGCCTCCACCACCGGCCGGGCTGGCCGGGCCCACGGCCAGCCGGCCAGCCGGCCAGCCGGCAACGACGGCAACGACGGCGGGCACGTCACAGTCACTCGCCGTCAGCCCCGGCGCCGCCGGATGCGGTCGCCGTCAACGCAGGCGGAAAGGACGCCTCCGCCACCGTTCCGGTGGGGGGCGTGCCCACGGTTCATCGTTCATCAGCCGGTCGGCGGGTGCGCCCGGCAGCCGACCGTAGCCGGCGCGCCCCACAGACAAGGCCGACCGCCACCGGCGTGGGCGGACCGCGGCCGGACGTTGGCCGCGTGTGCGCCCCACGCAACCGGCCGCATCGTCCGACCGCGGGCGGCCGCCGTCAGGGCATGCGAAACGGCCGGTGGAGCCGGCCCTCAGCGAGCTGGCTCTCAGCAAGGCCTTCGAGCGCCGAGCCCCTTCCTCGGCTCTTCGAGCAGGGCTGGCCCTGCTCCACGCCTTGTGAGCCGGGCTTGCCACCTGGGCGAGTCGGGTGGGCGGGTGGGCAATCCGGGTGGCAAGGAACGGGGCCGCGCAGGCTAGTGGTAGTGGCGCCAGACCAGTACCCCCGCCGTGGCCACGGCGACACCCGCGCCGCCCACGACGACCGCCTCCCGGGGCACCCGCTCCCATGCCGAGTGCACCCTCGCCTTCACATCGGCCTTGGCGGCCAGTTCCTCCACCGTGTCGCCGAGCTGCGCCCGGGTCACCTCGATCTGCCGTCGGAGTTCGTCGGGCCCCTTGGCGCCCACCGAGCCGTCGGCCCTGCCGGATGCGTGCGTCATCGCCGAGCCCTCCCCTTGATCTCGTCCATGTCCGCCTTGACACTGTCGAGCGCCAGCTCAGGCCTCGGAGGGGTGGCCCGCCGGAGTTGCGCGCGCCCGACCGCGGCCAGCACGGCGGCGATCACGAACAGCACGCCCATGACGATCAGCGCAGCGGCCCACACGTCCAGCACGAGGGACAGCGCCCCGACCCCGGCGGCGGCGAGGGTCATGAACCCCACATAGGCGACGGCACCGGCCGCGCCGAGGAGCCCGCCGCCGCGTCCCGCGCGCCGCCCCTTCTCGGCCAGCTCCTCCTTGGCGAGAGTGATCTCCTGTCGTACGAGCTGGGAGAGCTGTTCGGTGGCCTGCCCGACCAGCTCGCCCACGGAGTGATGGTTTTGTTCGTCCGGCCCCGGACGCGCGGATCGCGCGGAGCGCACGAATCGCGTGGGCCTGGTCTCGGTGGTCCCGGTCACGGTGTCGCCTCCTCACACATCGGGACGCCACGAGTACCCGGCCCGGCCCGCGCTACCCCTGCGGTGACATCCGGGTCCCCCGCTCGCCGAGCCCGGTCGGCCGACTCGGGAACCAGTCCGGCCGAGTCCGCGGCAGCGCCGCCTCCGCGACAGGCTCGGGCAGCCCGGGATCACCGGGCGACCCGGCGGGACGCACCCCTCATCCTCGTAGCAAAGCTCCCTCATATCTCGTAGAAGAATTAAGTGGAGCTTCACAATGGCGGCGTCGAGACTACCTCCATGACTCTCACCCACCGCCCCGCCCCCTTCGGCCGCGCCCTCTGCGCGATGATCACGCCCTTCACCGCGTCCGGCGCGCTCGACCTCGACGGGGCCCAGCGGCTGGCCGACCGGCTGGTGACGGCAGGGTGCGACGGGCTGGTGCTGTCCGGTACGACGGGTGAGTCGCCGACGACGACGGACGAGGAGAAGGCGGAGCTGATCCGCGCGGTGCGCTCGGCGGTCGGCGACCGGGCCGCGATCGTGGCCGGAGTGGGCACCGCCGACACCCGGCACACCGTGGAGCTGGCACTGGCGGCCGAGAAGGCGGGCGCGGACGGCCTGTTGGCGGTCACGCCGTACTACAGCAGACCCCCGCAGGACGCGGTCGAGGCCCACTTCCGCGAGCTCGCCGACGCCTCGGGACTGCCCGTCGCCCTGTACGACATCCCCGGCCGCACCGGCACCCGGATCGAGCCGGAGACCATGATCCGGCTCGCCGCCCACCCCCGGATCGTGGCGGTGAAGGACTGCGCGTACGACCTCCTGGGCACCCAGAAGGTGCTGGCCGAGACGGAGTTGGCGTACTACACGGGCTGCGACGAGTACGTTCTCGCGCTGTACGCGATCGGCGGGTCGGGATACGTCGGCACGGTCGCGAACGTGGCACCCCGCCACTTCCGGTCGATCATCGACGCGTTCGACAGGGGCGACACCGGCGAGGCGGCCCGGCTCCAGCGGCGGACCGTCCCGCTCACCGAGCTGATGATGTCCTCCGGCCTGCCCGGCTCCGTCACGGCGAAGGCGCTGCTGGGGCGGCTCGGCCTGCCGTCCGGGCCGGTTCGCGCACCGCTGCGGCCCGCCGGCCACGAGGTGACCGACGGGCTGCTGACGGCGTACGAGGAGTTGGTCGGCTCCGGTGCCCGGTCGGAGGGATCGGTCAGCCCCAGCGTTCGGTGAACACCGGAACCCAGCGGCCGGGGTACTCGGCCGAGGCCTTGCGGAACCCGCTGAGCTGGACGACCTTGTCGCTGCCGACGGTCAGGAGGATGAGCTGGTTGCGGAACTCGCCCTTGCCGCTGCACCTCTTGGGGTCGCAGCCCCAGGCGATGATCCGCTTGTCGTCCGCCCAGGCGAGGAGTTGCTGGCCAGGCACGGTCGTGACCCTCTCGCCGGTGCGCGAGTCGACGATCTCGGAGGAGATCTCGTCACCGTCACCGGCGAATTCGCCCCCGATCAGCTTCCCGTTGGGTGACAGACCGGCTTCCGCATAGCTCACGTACTTCTCGGATGCGGGCATGTCGATCTTGTCGCCGTTCAGGTCGTAGTACTGCCGGAACGGCTTCTCCCCGATGTCCGCGAAGACGGACCTGCCGTCCTGGCTCCACTCCAGGTCCTCCCGGCTGTTGTAGAAGAAGCCCCACTCGTCCTTCCACTGCGGTGCCTTGTGCCAGTTCTCCTCGCCCGAGTCCAGGTCCACGACGGAGAACCCGGTCCGGCTGGCGACGGGGCCCGGCACCTCCTTGCCGTTGACGTTCTGCGGGTGGTCGGCGAAGCTGCGATCGGGGTTCTTGGAGTAGGTCGTCGCGAGGAGCTTGGTGCCGTCCGGGGAGAACTCGACGGACGCGACGCCGTGGCCCACCGGGATCCAGCGGTCCACCTTGCCCGTGATCATGTCGAGCAGTCCGATCCGCTCGGCGGGCAGTTCGCCCTCCAGTACGGCCGCGGTGCGCATACCGGGTGCGACGTCCAGGAACGCCCACTTGGTCTTGCGGTACTCGGCCGTCTTCTGGTCGAGGAGCCCGTACACGCGGGTTCTGACGATGTCCCCGCCCGGCTGCTTGACCTCCTTGTGCACATAGAACGCGGAGAGCGCGGTGTCACCCGCGGCGATCATGTTCCTCGGCGGTGACTGGTCGGGGTGCGCGATGATGTCGCTCTTGTTCATCTCGCTGGCGGGCCGCACCTCGTCCCCGTCTCCCGTCAGCGCGGGCACACCCACCGCGACAGCCACGACCGCGGCCGTGGCGGCGGCAGTGCACGCGATCGTGCGGTTCCTGCGACGCTGCCGGACGGTCAGGACCCGGTCGGCGAAGCCCGGTGCCAGGGGCGGCTGTTCGGCGGCCTGCTCCCGCAGGGAGTCGCGCACCAGTTCATCGACGTTCATGGACGCACCTCCACGGGCGAGAAGTCACGGGACGGCTTCTGCTCGGCCGCGGCGGGGCCGAGCGCGGCCAGCTCGGGCGCGAGTTCACGCAGTCGGGCAAGCGAGCGGTGGGTCGTGGACCGGACGGTTCCGACGGAGCACCCGAGGATCCGGGCGACATCGGCCTCGGGCAGGTCCTCGAAGTAGCGGAGCACGAGCATGGTCCGCTGCCGGTCGGTCAGCCGGGCCAGCGCCCCGCGCATCACCAGCCGCAGCTCCACCCCGGCCACACCGTCGCCTCCGCCGCCGCTCTCGGGCGGCTCGGCGACGGTCAGCTCCCGGCGCCGCCATTTCAGCCGCCACCGGCTGACCTGCTGCCGGTACAGGATCTGCCGTACGTAGGCCTCCGGCTCGTCGATCCGCTGCCAGCGCCCGGCGGCCTTGATCAGCGCGTTCTGCAACAGGTCCTCGGCGGCGTGCCGGTCCCCGCCGCTCAGCAGCACGGCCGTCTTCAGCAGAGCCGACGACCGCCCGGCCACGAATTCCCGGAAACTCTCCTGCCCCGCGGCATCCATCGTCACCTTCTCTTCTCCGGCGGGCCCCGTGTCCCGCCCCCTGTGCCCCTTGTGACGCGGCGACCCGCGTCCGGCTATGCCGCCCCGGAGAAGAAAGTCGTGCGCGGAGCGGAAAACGGTCCGGGCCCGTACGCGCGCGTGCGCGTACGGGCCCGGATTCACGACAATACGACGACGGCCGGGTCAGCCCCAGCGGTACCCGTCACCGAACAGCAGGGTGTGCTCCAGCACGTCCTCCATCGGGTCGTCGACCTGCCCGACGTTGACAAGTCCGATCCGGGGACCGTTGTGCGAGTCCTTGTTGGTCTCGTCGGCGTGCGCGGCTCCGGCCGACACCCCGCACACCAGCACCGTGGCCAGCCCTGCCGTGACCACTCGTGCCACGGTCCTCGCCCGGTCGTTCCTCATCCCTCGGTCCCTCATCTCATCGGTTCGGCGACTCATCGGACACTGCGTCCGACAGTTCATCTGCCTGCACCGCGTGGAGGTCACGCCGAGCAACCCTTACGGGGTCAGTTGTGGCTGCTCTGAGCAACGAGCGTGTGCCGCCGCGTCCTGGCTAGATCGCCCCCTTGTGTGCCCTTCGTGTACGTGTCACACAGTTCAGAGGCGTGACCTGGGGAGAGGAGCACTGCATGTCGGTGTTGGGTGGCTATCCGGTAGGGCCGTCGGCCTGGGCCGTCGAGCGGTTTGGGCGGCATGCCGGCGCGCTTGCCGCTGCGGTTCCGGTGCAACTGGCCAAGGCGCATGGGAAGGCTCATGCCGCGCACCTCGCTGCGGGGCTGAAGAAGCGGAGTCCGTACGGTGTCGCCCTTGCGGGAGTGGTGCGCGAGAGCCTGGCGGAGACGGCGCGGGAGCTCGGGGAAGCCGTGCGCGACGTGCGCGGCTACGAGTATGCGGTGATCAACGATCACGCGCTCTTCCCTTTCCGGTACGCGGACAGGCCGAGGCCCCTGGACAGAGCACGGCTGCCCGCCAACGCGTCGCCCACTCGGCACCGGCTGTTCCGGGCACATGGGCCGCAGCCTCCGGAAGGCCTGTTCGACGTCGATCAGGACTTGGCGACCGAGGAGTACCTGGGGCTGCACGAAGCGTTCGAGGAACTGGGAGCGTCCACCAAGCTGGTCTGTGTGTTCTTCACGGCCGACGCCGAAAACGGCATCCATGCCATCCACTGGGGGGACGCTCACCTCGAACCCGACCGCACCTTTACGTGGCCCTATAGGGAACAGCTCCCGGTCGCTCCCGTGCAGATGGAGTGACGGGCAGTGGCGCCGCTGCCTGGGCACATCTGGTCGGGGCTGACCGACTGGGCCGTCCCTGGGCCGTGCGAGGCCGACCAACGCCGGCAGTCGGCACCCACGGGTGACCACCCCCACCTCCACCCCCACCTCGCTCTGGCCTGGGCCACCAGAGTTGATCTGCGACACCGGGAGGGTTATGCCCGCACCCGGAGAACTGGCAGTGGCTGGGCAGCAGCAAACCCCCTATCAGCGCGTTTGGCGCGGAATAGGGGGCCTGGTATGGGTCACGGGGGATGTCGGGACACCGGGGGTCGGCACCGTCCCGGGTGCCGGGAGGCGGGTGCCGGGAGGCGGGTGCCGGGAGGCGGGTGCCGGGAGGCGGGGATGCGCGATGCCGACTGCGCGTGCTACATCCAGCGGATCCAGTCGCCGTGCGGGTGGGTGAAGGCGGCAGGTGCGCCGTCGACGGTGAGGACGAACGGCGAGGTCTCGAACCGGGGCGGCGTGACGTCGGCGACCACGCCCGGCGCCTCGTTCGCGATCCATACGACGTCAAGCTCGCGGGCCAACCCGGCAAATTCGGCGCGGAGCCGCGGCCCGACGTATGCCAGCACCGCCGAGTGGAAGACCACAACGCGCGTGTCCCGGGGCGCCTGCTCGACGAGGGCCGGCAGCGCTTCGAGCAGGTCGCCCTCGTGCACAGGCACAGGATGGCGCTGCGCGGTTGCCAATGCGGAAACGAGGCGTTCGCGACGGGCCGTCTGCCCCGGCCACACCAGACACTCGAGCCAGGACCGGTCCCCGGGATCCGACGGATCGAGCGGGTTGAGGTCGATGCCGGCCGCCCATGCCACCTCGGGCATCCGCAGTTCCGGGTGCGGTCCCTCCGCCCGGCACCGGAGTGTCGGCGCCTGTGGGTCACGGCCGGTCAGGTGCGTGTGGCCGTAGTCGTAGGAGTACCGGTCGACGTGCAGGCACAGTCCGGCGCTCGCGCCGACCTCGATCAGGGCAAGCGGCCCATCGACCGCGGCCAGCGCGGGCAGAAGCGTTGCACAGCGGCCCGGTTCGTTGGTCTGGGTGCGCCGCGACAGGACCATCGCCCGCAGCTCCCCGGCCCGCGTGGTGGCCAGCTCCCGCAGCGCGTCCGCGTCGGGCACCATGCACAGCATGTGGCGGGCCGCGGCGAACAGCAGGTTCGGCTGGCGCTTGTCGGCGGGCAGGGTGCCCAGGAAACCCAGCACCTCCGGGTCGGACGCCACCGCGAGGGCCAGCGCCTCGTAGGCGGGGGATCGTCCCGCCGCCTCGCGCTCGGCGAAGCGATGGTAGTTTTCCGCCGTCGTCATCCGGTCGTCCAAGCCCGTCATCGCCATGGCGTGATCATATGGGCCGCTCCGGAGGTTCCGGTAGATGCACAGACCACGTAAACACGGGAAACCGCCACATCACCGCGTTGAGTAGCTGCAGGTCAGGGATCGATCCGAACACTCCCGGCAGCAGGTGCGGCTCGATCAATTCCACGTCCCCCACGCACGAGCGCCCTCCCGGGCCGTCCTCGGGCCGTGGAAGGGCGCTCATCCATGACCAAGGTCGACAACTGCCGACAGCTCAGCAACAGGTCAGGATGTTGATCGATTAGGCAGCCGCAGGTCACGGCCGCCGGTGATCAGTTGTGGCTGTGCAGGATCTCGTTCAGGCCGCCCCAGACCGCGTTGTTCGGGCGGGCCTCGACCGTGCCGGTGACCGAGTTGCGGCGGAAGAGGATGTTCGAGGCGCCGGAGAGCTCGCGGGCCTTGACGACCTGCCCGTCGGGCATGGTGACGCGGGTGCCCGCGGTGACGTAGAGGCCGGCCTCGACGACGCACTCGTCGCCCAGGGCGATGCCGACGCCCGCCTCGGCGCCGATCAGGCAGCGCTCGCCGATGGAGATGATGACGTTGCCGCCGCCGGAGAGCGTGCCCATGGTGGAGGCGCCGCCGCCGATGTCCGAGCCGTCGCCGACGACGACACCGGCGGAGATACGGCCCTCGACCATCGACGTGCCGAGGGTGCCCGCGTTGAAGTTGACGAAGCCCTCGTGCATGACCGTGGTGCCCTCGGCGAGGTGCGCGCCGAGGCGGACGCGGTCGGCGTCGGCGATGCGGACGCCCTTGGGGGCCACGTAGTCCGTCATGCGCGGGAACTTGTCGACGGAGGTGACCTGGAGGTGCAGGCCCTCGGCGCGGGCGTTGAGCCGCACCTTCTCCAGGTCGTCGACGGCGACAGGGCCGAGCGAGGTCCAGGCGACGTTGGCCAGGAGGCCGAAGATGCCGTCCAGGCTCTGGCCGTGCGGCTTGACCAGGCGGTGGGAGAGCAGGTGGAGGCGCAGGTAGGCGTCGTGCGTGTCGACCGGCTTGTCGTCGAGGGAGGAGATGACCGTGCGGACCGCGACGACCTCGACGCCCCGGCGCGCGTCCTGACCCGTCGCGGCGGTCGCGCCGCCGCCCAGCAGCTCCGCGGCCCGCTCGGCGGTCAGCCGCTCGGTGCCGGAGGGGCCCGGCTCGGCGGAGAGCTCGGGCGCGGGGAACCAGGTGTCGAGAACGGTGCCGTCGGCGGCGATCGTGGCGAGGCCGGCGGCCACGGCGCCGGTGGTACGAGGAGCAGTCGTGTCGGTCATGAGGGCAACCTAACTGTCCGGGGGCTGTGCGGGCCAACCGGCGGCGGGGGCGTCTCAGCGGCCGGGCACGTGGCGGACATACGGCGCCGAGCGGCCCGCCCACCCCCGTGGAGCGGGCCGCCGGTGCTCAAGGGCCCGGGTCAGCCACGCTCACCGGGCTCGTCGACGACGGCGGTGTCGACGACCACGCCGCCGCCGGTCGTCCTGCCGTCCTTGACCTGCTGTGTGCCGAGTACCTGGTACGTCTCCGGGTCGATCAGCCACCGCGTACCGCCGCGCCTGCCCGTGTTCAGCGCGACGAGCTTCCGCCCGGAGGCGTCCTCGACCATGTGGTCGACCACGGAGAGGTCCGGCAGGGTGGCCAGCGCGCGGTACAGGCCCGCCAGTCCCTTGGGCGGCTTGACCTCGGCACCGAGCAGATGGGCGATCTCGATGTAGTCGTTCTCCGTCCGCGTGGCGCCCTTCTGGTCGATGAGGGCGTTCTCCTCCCGGAGGGCCTTCAAGGCTCCCGGGCCGTCGGTCGGCAGGGTGGACAGTGCGCGGTACATCTCGATGGGGGTGCGAGCCGCGCCCTCCTCGTACTCGGCGTCGTTGACGTGCACCTTGATCGGCTTTCCGTAGGGGTCGCGCTGCTGGAACGCGCGCTCGGCGCCGTCGAAGCGGGTCCAGTCCTCGAAGTAGAGGGACCAGTCTCCGTATTCCTCCAACGTCTTCTCGTCCAGTTCCGCCGCGGCTCCCTCGTCCGTCGTCCTGGTGTAGATCCACTGCCTGGGCCCCGGCTCGGGAACCTTCGGCTGCCGCTCCAGCGCCTCCGCCGCCCGCTCCAACAGCTCACGCGCGCTCATCCTCTTCAGGTCCGCGTTCGTCAGCGCCGCCGGTGTCGTCAGCTCGTGGGCGTCGTCGCGGCCCGACAACAGCGACGCGGTCACCGCCACCGCGGTCACGGTCGCCACGACCCCGGCGATCACGAACCCCGGCCGCGCCCACATCCGGTGCCGCCGCTCGCCGGTCCGCGCCGCGTCCAGCAGCCGGGCGCGGCCCGGCGCGACGCGGGCGCGGTCGGGGGTCGGCGCCCCGGAACGCAACTCGCGTACCTCGGTCAACTCGTCCACGTCAGACCACCTCCGCCGCGTCACCGACGAACGCCGGATCGGCTCCCAGCGCCGTACGCACCTTGCGCCGCGCGCGGTTGAGCCGCGAGCGGACCGTTCCCACGGGGATGTCCAGGGCCTGGGCGACCTCCTGGTAGCCGAGGTCGGCCCAGGCGACGAGCAGCAGCACATGCCGGTCCCCCGCAGACAGCGCCGCCAACGCCCCGGCGAGCGGCCCCTGCGCCGCCACCCGGCTGTCGGTCCGCTCGACCCAGGTCTCGCTCCAGGAGGCGGCGACCGGATCGTGTCCGGTGCGGGCCAGCGCCCTGAGCGCCCGGACCTCCGAACGGCGGTGCCTGCCGATGAGGTTGCCCGCGATGCCGTACAGCCAGGGGCGGGCGTTGGTGTGGGCCCGGTCGTAACGGCCGCGGATGCGGAACGCCGTGAGGAAGGTGTCCGCGGTGAGGTCGTCGGCCATGCCGTCGCCGAGTCGCCGGGCCACGTACCGGTGGATGTCCGGCGCGTAGCGGTCGTAGAGCCGCGCGAACAGCTCTGGCTCTTCCAGCGACTGGGCGACGATCTCGGCGTCGTCGTCGGCCCGCGCCTGTGGCGGTGGTCCGCTCACCGGGTTCTCCCCCTGCTCGTCACAAGCTCACCCTCTGCTTCACCGTGTTCCTGTCACCGCCTGTTCCCCGATGGACGGCAGAAGGTTCACGACTCGCGTTCCCCGATGGACGGCAGAAGGTTCACGACTCGCGCCGCCGGGTCCCTCGGGGAACGACCCGCGCCAGCACCTCCCGCGCGTACTCCTCGTCGTACGGCGCCCCGGTCAGCAGTACCTGCAGACAGATGCCGTCGATCAGGGCGACCAGCGCCCGCGCGGTCACCGGGTCGGTGCGGCGGGTGAGCCAGTCGGCGAAGCCCCGGCCCCACTCGTCGGCGACGGGGCGCAGGGCGGGCCGGCGCAGGGCGGCGAGGTAGAGCTCGTACTCCACCTCCAGTCCCGTACGGTCGCCGGCGAACCACTCGCCGCCCAGCGCGGCCAGCTCGGTGGCGAGGTCGGTGCCGGGGTCCCGCAGGGCGTCGCGCGCGGCGACCGTCTTGGCGAAGCGCTCGTTGGCCTGCCGCAGCGCGGCGACCATCAGGTCGTCGAGTGTCTTGAAGTGGTACGTCGTCGAGCCGAGCGGTACGTCCGCCTCGGCGGCCACGGTCCGGTGGCTCAGCCCGGCGATGCCCCTGTCCCCCACCACCCGGATCGCCGCGTCGATGATCCGCTGCCGCCGCTCGGGATCGTAGCGCCGGGCCATCAGTGGGCGCCTCCCAGGTTCAGCACCACGACTCCCGCGATGATCAGCACGATCCCGGCGACCTTGGCGAAGCTCAGCCCCTCCCCGAAGAGCACCAGGCCGAGCGCGGCGACGGTCGCGGTGCCCGCCCCGGACCAGATCGCGTACGCCGTGCCGATCGACATCGACTTCAGCGCCTGGGCGAGCAGGACGAAGGAGACGAGGTACCCCACGCCGGTGACCAGCGACGGCCACAACTTGCTGAAGCCCTCGCTGTACTTCATGGCGGTGGTGGCGGCCACTTCGGCGGCTATGGCACCGGCGAGCAACAGATATCCCATGTGTACGATCGTACACATCATGCGTACACCTGTACACATCGCGCGTACGGGCGTACTTATGGGCGGAATTGAGCATCATCGATGGTCAAGAGGCCCTTGTTTCGGGGCCGTTCTGTTATGGAAGCGCTCTCGGAAAGGGCTCCCCGGACACCACTTGGTCCACTACTGTTTCAACGGTCAATCTCCCGGATGCGTGACGACCGCCAGGGTTTTCACACACCGGTGACACGTACCACCCTCCCCGATCCGCATGACGAATTGCGTCCGCCTTGGGCGACGCCGAGGGAACCGCGCATGCCGCCGAACAAGCCCGGACCTGATCCGGACCAGACCCCGCCCAGCCTTCCGGTGCTCAGATCCGCGAAGGTGTGGGAGACGGGTGTCGCCCCGAACGACGCCCGAATACCGGGCACGCGCCGCCTCTGGCTGGCCGGCGCCCTCGCTCTCGCCGTGGTCTCCTCCTGCGTAACCGCGATCACCCTGCAGGGCACTGGACCTGACGACTCGTCACAGAAGAACGGCCGCACGACCGCCGCCGACGACGACCGGGTCCCCTTTGTCTCCCTCCCGCCCGCGTCGCCGCCCGCGACCTCGGCGCCGGACGGCAAGAGCGGCCTGTCGGAGCCGCAGGGCTCCGAGGACGACGCGAAGAACGACGGGGGCAAGGGCAAGGGCTCCACCTCCGACGACAAGGAGGACTCCGACTCCTCGGAGAGCCAGCAGGGCGGCGCCAAACCGACGACCGCACCCTCGAAGTCGACCTCGCCCACGAAGAAGCCGTCCACCTCCACCGCGCGCAAGTCGGTACAGGCCGTCAACTACCCGGACCGCTACTGGCATCTGCGCAGCGGTGTGATCGGGCTGGACCAGGTGAGCTCCCGCAGCGGAAGCGAGACCAGGGAGGACTCCTCCTTCAAGGTCGTCTCCGGCCTCGCCAAGTCGTCCTGCTACTCCTTCCGGATGTCGGACGGCCGCTACGTCCGGCACCAGAACTTCCGGCTCCGCGTCGGCGGCGACGACGGCTCGGCGCTCTTCAAGCAGGACGCCACCTTCTGCCCGGTGACGTCCCCGTACTCGGACGCCGTGATGCTCCAGGCGGTGAACTATCCCGACCGCTACCTGCGCCACCGGAACTTCGAGCTGGTCCTGGATCCGTACGGCTACAACACGACCGGCCGGCAGGACTTCTTCTTCCGTATCGTGAAGGGTCTCGACTGAACGGTCTCGACCGAACGGCGTGACACCCGCACGCGCGTGTGGCCCCCGGCGAATCGCCGGGGGCCACACGCATGTCAGGGATCTCAGACGTTGAACCCGAGCGCCCTCAGCTGCTCACGGCCGTCGTCGGTGATCTTGTCGGGGCCCCACGGGGGCATCCAGACCCAGTTGATGCGGAGCTCGTTGACGAGGCCGTCCGTGGCGGACTTGGCCTGGTCCTCGATGACGTCCGTCAGCGGACAGGCCGCGGAGGTCAGGGTCATGTCGATCGTCGCGATGTTCGCGTCGTCGATGTGAATGCCGTAGATGAGGCCGAGGTTGACGACGTCGATGCCCAGCTCGGGGTCGACGACGTCGTACAGGGCCTCGCGGACCTCCTCCTCGGAGGCCGGCTTCATCTCCAGGGTCTCGCTCATGCCGTCTTCCTTTCGACGTCGGCGTCGGCGCCCAGCGCCTGGGCCGTCGCGTCCTTCCACGCCATCCAGCTGAGGAGGGCGCACTTGACCCGGGCGGGGTACTTGGAGACACCGGCGAACGCCACCGCGTCCTCCAGCACCTCCTCCATCGCGTCGTCCGGTTCGACCTTCCCCTTGGACTGCATCAGCTCCAGGAAGGTCTCCTGGATCTTCTGCGCGTCCGCCAGGTCCTTGCCGACCAGGAGGTCGTTCAGCACGGAGGCCGAGGCCTGGCTGATCGAGCAGCCCTGGCCCTCGTACGACACGTCCTCAATGGTCGTGCCGTCGTACTTCACTCGCAGCGTGATCTCGTCGCCGCACGTCGGGTTCACGTGGTGCACCTCGGCGTCGCCATCCCGCAAGCCCCGCCCGTGCGGGTTCTTGTAGTGGTCCAGGATGACTTCCTGGTACATCGAGTCCAGCTTCATGCGATCGCTCGTCCCATCAGCCGAAGAAGTTCCGTACGTGCTCCAGGCCTTCGACCAGGGCGTCGATCTCGGCCGGCGTGGAGTACAGATAGAACGACGCTCGGGTGGTCGCGGGAATTCCGTACCGCAGGCAGACGGGGCGGGCGCAGTGGTGGCCGACCCGGACCGCGATGCCCTGCTCGTCGAGGACCTGGCCCACGTCGTGCGGGTGGATGTCGCCGAGGGTGAAGGAGATCGCCGCGCCCCGGTCCTCGGCCGTGGCGGGACCGATGATCCTGAGGTCCGGGACCTCCGTCAGCCGCTTCACCGCGTATTCGGTGATCGCGTGCTCGTGGGCGAGGATCTTGTCCATGCCGATCGAGTTCAGGTAGTCGATCGCCGCCCCCAGGCCGACCGCCTGCGCGATCGGCGGGGTGCCCGCCTCGAACTTGTGCGGGGCGGGAGCGTACGTCGACGAGTGCATCGACACCGTCTCGATCATCTCGCCGCCGCCCAGGAACGGGGGCAGGTCCTCCAGGAGCTCCTGGCGGCCCCAGAGCACGCCGATGCCCGTCGGACCGCACATCTTGTGGCCGGTGAAGGCCACGAAGTCGGCCTGGAGGGCCTGGACGTCCAGCGGCATGTGCGGCGCGGCCTGCGACGCGTCGATGCAGACCAGGGCGCCGACCTCCTGTGCCCGGCGCACTATCGCCTCGACGGGGTTGACCGTGCCGAGGATGTTGGACACCAGCACGAAGGAGACGATCTTCGTCTTCTCCGTGATGATCTCGTCGATGTTGGAGAGGTCGAGGCGGCCGTCGTCGGTCAGCCCGAACCACTTCAGCTTCGCGCCCGTGCGCTGCGAGAGCAGCTGCCACGGCACGATGTTGGAGTGGTGCTCCATCTCCGTGATGACGATCTCGGTCTCGGCGTCCACCCGGTAGGGGTCGTCGGCCCAGCCGAGCATGTTCGCCACGAGGTTCAGCGACTCGGAGGCGTTCTTGGTGAAGATCACCTCGTCGCGGCTGGGCGCGTTGATGAACGACGCGACCTTGTCCCGCGCGCCTTCGTACAGCGCCGTGGCCTCCTCGGCGAGCACATGCACACCGCGGTGGACGTTGGCGTTGTAGCGCTCGTAGTACTCACTCAGGGCGTCCAGTACCTGGCGCGGCTTCTGCGACGTCGCCGCGTTGTCCAGGTACACGAGCTTCCGGCCGTCGTGGACCTGACGGTCCAGGATGGGGAAGTCCTTGCGGATCGCCTCGGTGTCGAGGAGGCCCGGCAGCTGTGTCACGCGGATGCGCCACCCTTCGTGTATACCTCGTAGCCCTCGTTCTCCAGCTTGTCGGCGAGCTCGGCGCCGCCGGACTCGACGATACGGCCGCCGGAGAAGACGTGGACGAAGTCGGGCTTGATGTAGCGCAGGATGCGCGTGTAGTGGGTGATCAGCAGGGTGCCGACCTCGCCGGTCTCGCGGACGCGGTTCACGCCCTCCGACACGATGCGCAGCGCGTCGACGTCCAGACCGGAGTCCGTCTCGTCGAGGATCGCGACCTTCGGCCGGAGCAGTTCGAGCTGGAGGATCTCGTGGCGCTTCTTCTCACCACCGGAGAAGCCCTCGTTGACGTTGCGCTCGGCGAAGGCGGGGTCCATGTTGAGGCGCTGCATGGCCTCCTTGACCTCCTTCACCCAGGTGCGGAGCTTGGGGGCCTCGCCGCGGATGGCGGTGGCGGAGGTCCGCAGGAAGTTGGAGACCGAGACGCCGGGGACCTCGACCGGGTACTGCATCGCCAGGAACAGGCCCGCGCGGGCGCGCTCGTCGACGGACATCTCCAGGACGTCCTCGCCGTCGAGCAGCACGGTGCCGCCGGTGATCGTGTACTTCGGGTGACCCGCGAGCGAGTAGGCGAGGGTCGACTTGCCGGAGCCGTTCGGGCCCATGATGGCGTGCGTCTCGCCCTGCTTCACGGTGAGGTCGACGCCCTTGAGGATCTCCTTCGTGGCGTTGTCGGCCTCGACGGTGACGTGCAGGTCTCGGATTTCAAGCGTTGCCATGGGTGCCTCAGGACTCCTGGGTGAGGGAGACGAGCACGTCGTCCCCTTCGATCTTTACGGGGTATACGGGGACGGGGCGCGTCGCGGGAAGGCCGGACGGCTTGCCGGTGCGGAGGTCGAAGCTGGAGCCGTGCAGCCAGCACTCGATCTGACAGTCCTCCACCTCGCCCTCGGAGAGCGAGACGTTCGCGTGGGAGCAGATGTCGTGGATGGCGAACACCTCGCCCTCGGTCTGTACGACCGAGACCGGCGTGCCGTCGAGTTCCACCCGCTTCGGGGTGTCCTCCTCCAGCTCGCTCAGCCCACAGGCGCGTACGAACGGGGTCATCGGCCCGATCCAGACACAGTCTCCAGCTCCTCGTCGATCTTCACGAGAAGGCGTTCCTGGATGTCGTCGACACCGATCTGCTGGACCAGCTCGGCGAAGAAGCCGCGGACCACCAGGCGACGGGCCTCGTCGGCCGGGATGCCTCGGGCCATCAGGTAGAAGAGCTGCTCGTCGTCGAAGCGGCCGGTCGCCGAGGCGTGGCCGGCGCCGACGATCTCACCGGTCTCGATCTCCAGGTTCGGCACCGAGTCGACCCGGGCGCCGTCCGTGAGGACCAGGTTCCGGTTCAGCTCGTAGGTGTCGGTGCCCTCGGCCTTGGCCTCGATCAGCACGTCGCCGATCCACACGGCGTGCGCCGCCTCGCCCTGGAGCGCGCCCTTGTAGACGACGTTCGACTTGCAGTGCGGGACGTTGTGGTCGACCAGGAGGCGGTGCTCCTGGTGCTGGCCGGCGTCCGTGAAGTACAGCCCGAACAGCTCGGCCTCGCCGCCGGTGCCGGCGTAGGAGACGCGCGGGTGGATGCGTACGACGTCGCCGCCGAAGGTGACCACGACGGACTTGAAGGAGGCGTCCCGGCCGATGAGGGCGTTGTGCTGGGCCACGTGCACGGCCTTGTCGTCCCAGTCCTGGACGGAGACGACGGTCAGCCTGGCGCCGTCGCCCAGGATGTAGTCGACGTTCGCGGCGAGGACGGCGTCACCGGTGTGGTCGATGACGACGACGGCCTCGGCGAAGGCGCCCAGCTCGACGACCTGGTGGGCGAAGGCGGTGGCGCCCTCGCCGTGCACGGCGATCCGGATCGGCTCGGTGAGGACCGTCTCCTTGGGGACGGTGATCACACCGGCCTTCTCGAACGCCGAGTAGGCCTGGGCGGCGACGCGGTCCACGGGGGCGCCGGCCCTGCCGAGGCGCGCGTCGTCACGGCCGACGGTCTCGATCGTGACGCCCTCGGGCGCCACGATGTCGACCTTCAGGCCGTCGCCGGTGGCGACGGCGGTGCCGTCGTGCAGCCCGCGCAGCCGCTCCAGCGGGGTGAACCGCCACTCCTCCTCGCGGCCGTGCGGCACGGGGAAGTCCGCCACGTCGAAGGACGGGGGCGCGCTCATGCGCGTGGCGACGGTCGACTCTGCGGCCACCGCGATCTGGCCGGCGGTGGTCGAGCCCACCGGGATGTTCTGAGCCTCAGCCATGGCTGTCGGTCTGCTCTCTTCCTACGTCAGATTTCGCTAGCTGTATCCGAAAGGGGCGGGGGTTAACCGACCGCGCCTTCCATCTGCAGCTCGATCAGCCGGTTGAGCTCCAGCGCGTACTCCATCGGCAGCTCCTTCGCGATCGGCTCGACGAAGCCGCGCACGATCATCGCCATCGCCTCGAACTCGCTCAGGCCGCGGCTCATCAGGTAGAAGAGCTGGTCGTCGGAGACCTTGGAGACGGTCGCCTCGTGGCCCATGGACACGTCGTCCTCGCGGACGTCCACGTAGGGGTACGTGTCGGAGCGGGAGATGGTGTCGACGAGCAGCGCGTCGCACAGCACGTTCGACTTGGAGCCGTGGGCGCCCTCGCCGATCTCGACGAGACCACGGTAGGAGGTACGGCCGCCACCGCGCGCCACCGACTTGGAGACGATGTTGGAGGAGGTGTTCGGCGCCATGTGGACCATCTTGGAGCCGGCGTCCTGGTGCTGCCCCTCGCCCGCGAAGGCGATGGAGAGGGTCTCGCCCTTGGCGTGCTCGCCCATCAGGTAGACGGCCGGGTACTTCATGGTGACCTTGGAGCCGATGTTGCCGTCGATCCACTCCATGGTCGCGCCCTCGTAGGCGACGGCGCGCTTGGTGACCAGGTTGTAGACGTTGTTCGACCAGTTCTGGATGGTCGTGTAGCGGCAGCGGGCGCCCTTCTTCACGATGATCTCGACGACCGCGGAGTGCAGGGAGTCCGACTTGTAGATCGGAGCCGTACAGCCCTCGACGTAGTGGACGTAGGCGTCCTCGTCGACGATGATCAGCGTCCGCTCGAACTGGCCCATGTTCTCCGTGTTGATACGGAAGTAGGCCTGGAGCGGGATCTCCACGTGCACGCCCTTCGGCACGTAGATGAAGGAACCGCCGGACCACACGGCCGTGTTCAGCGACGCGAACTTGTTGTCGCCGACCGGGATGACGGTCCCGAAGTACTCCTTGAAGAGCTCCGGGTGCTCCTTGAGGGCCGTGTCGGTGTCCAGGAAGATGACGCCCTGCTCCTCCAGGTCCTCGCGGATCTGGTGGTAGACGACCTCGGACTCGTACTGGGCCGCGACGCCCGCGACGAGGCGCTGCTTCTCCGCCTCGGGGATGCCGAGCTTGTCGTACGTGTTCTTGATGTCCTCGGGCAGGTCCTCCCAGGACTCCGCCTGCTTCTCCGTGGAGCGCACGAAGTACTTGATGTTGTCGAAGTCGATGCCCGACAGGTCCGAGCCCCAGTTCGGCATGGGCTTCTTCTCGAACAGGCGCAGGCCCTTGAGACGGAGCTTGGTCATCCACTCCGGCTCGTTCTTCTTGGCGGAGATGTCGCGGACGACGTCCTCGTTGATACCGCGCTTGGCAGATGCACCGGCCACGTCGGAGTCGGCCCAGCCGTATTCGTAGTTGCCCAGACCCTCGAGCTCGGGGTGGGCAGTCTCCTCGATGGGGAGCGTCATGCGGGGTTCCTCCCGGCGGTACGTGCAGATGCGGTGTCGTTGGCTGTCTTTGAAACTCTGGGGATGAACGTCGTGCAGACGCCGTCGCCGTGGGCGATGGTGGCCAGCCGCTGGACGTGCGTACCGAGCAGTTCGCCGAAGAGCTCGGTCTCGGCCTCGCAGAGCTGCGGGAACTGCTCGGCGACATGGGCCACCGGGCAGTGGTGCTGGCAGAGCTGTTCGCCCTGGTGGGGGTGGGGGGCACTGCGTGCCGTAGCAGCGTACCCGTCGGCGCTCAAGGCCTTGGCCAGGGCTTGAGTCCTGTTTTCGGGGTCCGCCGCCTCGACGGCCTTGCGGTAGGCGCCGGCCTGGGCGGCGACCCGGGCCCGGGCGAAGGCGGCGACCGCCTGCTCCCCGCCCTCCTGGTCCGCGATCCAGCGGAGCGCGTCGGCGGCGAGCTTGTCGTACGACTGGTCGAAGGTGTCCCGTCCGCAGTCCGTCAGGGTGAACACCTTGGCCGGGCGCCCGCGCGTTCGCGCGCCGTAGACGCGCTGCTCACGCGGTTGTACGACGTCGTCGGCGACCAGTGCGTCGAGGTGCCGGCGGACGGCCGCCTGGGTCAGCCCGAGGCGCCCGGCGAGGTCGGCCACGGTGGACGGGCCATGGGACAGGATGGACCGCGCGACCCGGTTGCGTGTCGACCGCTCCCCGGTCGCGAGTTCCTCCTGCGGAGCCTCGCCAACGTTTTTCACAACGCCATTGTTGCGTAATTCCTCAGAGAGGGGCAAGCCGCGTCCGGACGGGCGGGCGGTGCCGTGCATCACTTAGGCATACCTAAGATGACCTGCGGGAACGATCACTGATCGATCAAACGGGTGGCGCCGCGAGAGCCGCTCCGGAAGACTGCCACACCATGTCGACAACCCCTCCCACCGGCCCTCTTGTCACCCGCGCCGGCTTGGTGGCGGACCTGCGCGCCGCCGGGGTCGAGCCTGGCGAGACCCTCCTTGTGCACTCCTCGCTCAGCGCGCTCGGCTGGGTCTGCGGAGGCACCGTCACGGTCGTCGAGGCGCTGCTCGACGTACTCGGTCCGGACGGCACCCTCGTCGTCCCCAGCCAGACCGGCCAGCTCTCGGACCCGGCCCTGTGGGCGTACCCGCCGGTGCCCGAGGAGTGGTGGGAGCTGATCCGCGCGACCATGCCCGCGTACGACCCGCGGACCACGCCCACACGGGGGATCGGCGTGATCCCCGAGACGGTGCGGACCTGGCCGGGCGCCCTGCGCAGCGCGCATCCCCAGACGTCCTTCGCCGCGATCGGCCCGGGCGCGGCGGCGATCCTCGCGGACCACGCCCTCGACTGCCGCCTCGGCGAGCGCAGCCCCCTGGCCCGGCTGGAGAAGGCGGGCGCCCGGGTGCTCCTGCTCGGCGCGGGCTACGAGTCGTGCACCAGCTTCCATCTGGCGGAATACCGGATCCCCGCACCGCTGGTCGAGGTCGGCCGGCCCGGTCCGGACGGCTGGGAGGTGGTGACCGAGGTGTCGATCGACTCGGACCGGTTCGACGAGCTGGGGTACGACTTCGAGCGCGACCACCACATCCTCCGGGCCAGGGTGGGCGCGGCGGACGTACGCCTGTTCCCGGTGGCCGACGCGGTGGCGTACGCCGAGCGCTGGCTCCCGTTGCACCGGCCCCGGGAGGAGGAGATCTCCGGACCCCCTGGCCTCGGCACCCGGCCGCGTACCTAGACTCGGGCCCATGCGAAGTGACCCCGTGGTCCAGGTCCGGTCCCTGGTGAAACGGTACGGCGACAAGACCGCGGTGGACGGCCTCGACCTGGCGGCCGGAGCGGGCGTCACCGCCGTGCTCGGCCCCAACGGGGCGGGCAAGACGACCACGATCGAGACCTGCGAGGGTTACCGGAGGCCGGATTCCGGCTCGGTGTCCGTCCTCGGGCTCGACCCGGTCCGCGAGGCCGCCGCGCTGCGCCCCCGGATAGGCGTGATGCTCCAGTCCGGCGGTGTCTACTCCGGCGCCCGCGCCGACGAGATGCTGCGCCACGTGGCCAGGCTGCACGCCCACCCCCTCGACGTGGACGCCCTCATGGAGCGCCTGGGCCTCGGCAGTTGCGGCCGTACGACGTACCGGCGGCTGTCCGGCGGCCAGCAGCAGCGGCTCGCCCTCGCGATGGCCGTGGTCGGCCGCCCCGAGCTGGTCTTCCTCGACGAGCCGACCGCCGGCCTCGACCCGCAGGCCCGCCGGGCCACCTGGGAGCTGGTCCGGGACCTGCGCGCGGACGGCGTCTCGGTCATCCTCACCACGCACTACATGGACGAGGCCGAGCAGCTCGCGGACGACGTCGCGATCATCGACGCCGGCCGGGTCATCGCCCACGGCACGCCCGAGGAGCTGTGCCGGGGCGGCGCCGAGAACACCCTGCGCTTCACCGGCCGCCCGGCCCTCGACGTCGGCTCCCTGCTGAAGGCACTCCCGGCGGACTCCGCCGCCGTCGAACTGACGCCCGGTGTGTACCGGGTGACCGGCAAGGTCAACCCGCAGCTCCTCGCGACCGTCACCTCCTGGTGCGCCCAGCACGGGGTGATGCCGGACCGCATCTCGGTGGAACGGCACACCCTCGAAGACGTGTTCCTCGAACTGACCGGCAAGGAGCTGCGTTCATGAGCGCGAGTACCAGCTCGGGCGCCTACACGCCGAAGCCGGGCGCCGCCCCGCTCTCCCGCATGATCGCGGCGCAGGCGGCCCTGGAGACGAAGATGCTGCTGCGCAACGGCGAGCAGTTGCTCCTGACGGTCGTCATCCCGACGCTGCTGCTGGTGCTGTTCGGCTCGGTGGACATCGTCGACACGGGCGGGGGGAAGGCGGTCGACTTCCTGGCGCCCGGCATCCTCGCGCTCGCCGTGATGTCGACGGCGTTCACCGGCCAGGCCATCGCCACCGGCTTCGAGCGCCGCTACGGCGTACTGAAGCGGCTCGCCGTCTCGCCGCTCCCCCGCTGGGGGCTGATGGCCGCGAAGACGCTGTCCGTGCTGGTCACGGAGATCCTCCAGGTCGTCCTGCTCACGGTGATCGCCTTCGCGATGGGCTGGAACCCGCACGGCAACCCCTTCGCCGTGCTGCTCCTGCTCATCCTCGGCACGGCCGCCTTCTCGGGCCTCGGTCTGCTGATGGCGGGCACCCTGAAGGCGGAGGCGACGCTGGCGGCGGCGAACCTGGTGTTCCTGCTGCTGCTCGTGGGCGGCGGCGTCGTCATCCCGTTGGACAGGTTCCCGGACGCGGCGCAGAGCGTGCTCGGGCTGCTGCCGATCTCGGCGCTGTCGGACGGGCTGCGGGACGTCCTCCAGCACGGGGCCGGGATGCCGTGGGGCGACCTCGGGATCCTCGCCGGGTGGGCGGTGCTCGGGCTGGGCGCGGCGGCCCGCTTCTTCCGCTGGGAGTAGCCGCAGGTCACGAGGGTGGTGACAGGACGGCCGACCCCTCGTGAATGTGTGCACAAGCGGCGGCCTACCATGGTGCGCGTGCCGAAAGTGACCCGCGACGACCTCGTCTCCGCTGCGCGCAACCCGCTCGCCTTCATCGCCGAACGCTGGACCCCGGACCCCAGAACGGTCCGGCGCGCGGCCCTCGCCGCCCTCGTGATGGCGGTGGTCATCGTGGTGACCGGCGGTGCCGTCCGGCTCACCGGGTCGGGCCTCGGCTGCCCGACCTGGCCCAAGTGCACCGACGACTCCCTCACCGCCACCCGTGAGATGGGCGTCCACGGCTACATCGAGTTCGGCAACCGCCTGCTGACGTACGTGCTGTGCGCGGCGGTCGGCTGGGCGATCATCGCGGCGCGCTCGCAGAAGCCGTACCGCCGTAGCCTCACCCGGCTGGGCTGGACGCAGTTCTGGGTCGTGATGAGCAACGCGGTGCTGGGCGGCATCGTCGTGCTGGTCGGTCTCAACCCGTACACGGTGGCCGCGCACTTCATGCTCTCCACCGCGCTCATCGCCGTCGCCGCCGTGATGTGGCACCGCACCGGCGAGAGCGACACCGCGCCCCGTCCGCTGGTCGGCAAGGCCGTGCGGCAGTTGGTGTGGGTCCTGGTGGGCGTCACGCTGCTGCTGATCGCGGTCGGCACGGTCGTCACCGGCGCCGGCCCGCACGCCGGTGACTCCAGCAAGGTCGAGCGCATCCCGCTGAACTGGGAGAACGTCACCAAGCTGCACGCGGTCCTGGCCTGGATCGTGGTGACCCTGGCCTTCGCCCTGTGGTTCGTCCTGAAGGCGGTCGACGCCCCGCGCGGACCGCTGAACCGCACCCGCGACCTGTTCCTGGTCCTCCTCGCCCAGGGCGCCATCGGTTACGTGCAGTACTTCACCGACCTGCCCGAGGCCCTGGTCGGCGCCCATATGTTCGGCTCCTGCCTGGTGTGGATCGCCACCCTCCGGGTCCTGCTGTCCCTGCGGGAACGGCCGGCCGACGAGGTGGACGTGCCCGCTCCGGCGGCTGCGGGGACACCGGTCGCCACGCGCGGCTGAGTCAGCCGTACGTCCGTACGAGGTCGTCGATCGCCGGGCCGAGGAACACCCGGGTCAGCTCGCCCCGGTGCGGCACCTCCTCGGCCCGCTGCCCGTACCGGCGGCGCCTGATGTCCCCGACCACCTCGGCGGGCGCTCCCAGGGCGGGCAGCAGGTCCAGGGCGTCGCGCTTGGAGATCAGGCGGCCGTCGCGCAGGGTGGCGGTGGCGCGGGCGAACGTGAGCAGTCCGAGGTCGACCCAGACGTCCTGGTCCCAGAGGCGGGCCCGGTCGACCGCCGGCCGCCAGAACTCCTTCTGGTCGCGGACGACGAAGGCGTCCAGCTCGATGTCGGAGACCGGCGGCAGCAGCGCCGTGGGCGGTTCGCCGTGCAGGAGCAGGCCGAAGGTGTGCAGCTCGCGCCGGGTGACCGGGGTGACCGTCCGCCGGAACAGCTGCCGGTGGGCCCAGGTGAGGTGCTTGCGCTCGGCGTCGTCCGCCGTGCCGGGGGTCAGGTAGGTGCAGTGCAGCTGGGCGGCGAGCGGATCGTGGCGCAGGCGGGCGTGCAGCCGCGCCGCCCGCCAGGCGGTCCGGGCGGTGACCGGACCGTTCAGGACGGCGATCAGGTCCAGGTCGCTGCGGCCCTCCTGGTAGTCGCCGCCGCCGAGGGAGCCGTGGGCCCAGACGGCGAGCGGGGCGAGTTCCCGGAGTTCGTCGAGGAAGCGGCCGAGCAGGGCCTCGGTGTCGGTGGCGGAGCCGGGTAAGCCGGCGGTCGCGTCGCTGCGTGTCATGCGCCCAGTCTTCACAGCTCACTCCAGCCCGTACACCCGCCGCGCGTTCCCCGCCGCGATCAGTCCCGCCACGCGCTGCGCGTCCGTCGGCGACCAGGCGCCCTCCGCCACCCAGGTCCCCAGCACCCGCGCCAGCGCCTCGCGGAACAGCCGGGCCCCGACCACATGCAGCTCGGGCAGGCCGTGGGCGCCGCTGGAGAAGAGGAGCTTGCCGAACGGGGCCAGTTCGAGGACCTCGGCGAGTACGGCGGTGGCCCGGGCGCCGGTGCGGACGAGTTCGGCGCCCAGGTCGGCGTAGACATGCGGGAAGACACCGGCGAGGTGGGCCGCGTGGCGGTGGTAGGGGTAGCCGTGCAGCAGGACCAGGTCGGTGCCGAGGCCCGCCGTGGCGCGGGCGAAGTCGGTGAGCAGGGCGGGGTCGGTGGCGTCGATGCGCGGACCGGGTTCGCCGAGGCCCGCGTGGAGTTGGAGGGGGCGGCCCGAGGCGACGGCGATCCACAGCAGGTGGCGCAGGAGCACCGGGTCGCAGAGCGCCCCGCCGACCGGCCGGTGCGCGAGCCAGCGCCCGACCGCGCCCCGCACCTCCCCCGGCCCGGGTGGTTCGGGCGCGAATGCCAGGCCGTGCCGTACGCCCGCCACCGACGCGAAGGCGACGGCGTTCGCGGCGGCCGCGTGCACCGACTCGGCGAGATTGGCCAGGAACGACTCGACGGTGCCGGAGGTGTCGGCGACCTGTTCGGCGAGGAGTTCGAGGCGGACGATCTCGTGGGCGTCCGCGTCTCCCGTCGAGGCCATCTCGCCCGGTCCGGTGAGGTCCCCCGGCAGCCCCGTGTCGACGAGGTAGGTCGTGATGCCGCTGCCCCGCAGGAGTCTGCGGCCGGCCTCCAGTACGCCCAGTTCACGGCGCCGGGCGAGATAGTGGGCCGGTGGGCAGTGTGGTTCCAGGCCCAGCAGGGGCGGGCACCAGCGGCGTACGGCGAATCCCGTCTGGGTGTCGAAGAAGGTGGTGCCCGGGGCCGGCGGGCCCTCGCTGCGGGCGAGGTGGGCCTCGAAGGTGCCGAGGCCCAGCTCCGTGCGTAGGACGCCGTGGCAGTACTGGTCCACGAGGGACGGCGTTTCGATCATCCGGGCTCCCCGAGGCTGGACCTGTGAACTCCCACAGGTCCTAACGGGTGAGCCGGGCTCAGGTGTTGCTGGGGCCGCCGATCTGGATTCCGGCCATCCGCGACCACTCGTACGGGCCGGTCTTCACCTTGGCGGCGAACTCACCGTCGAAGTCCTCGTGAACGGTGACGCCGGCCTTCTGTACGGCCTGTTCGGCGATGGCGTAGGTGGGGGCGACGAGGTCGCCCCAGCCGCCGTCCTCGCCGACCAGGACGATACGGGCGCCCTGCTCGCCGATGTAGGCGACCTGGGCCTCGGCGCCTCCGTGGGCCTTGGCGAAGCCGCCGATCTGCTTGGCCAGCCGGGTCGCTCGGCGCTCGGCCTTCGCGGCGGCCTTGGTTGCCTTGGCCTCGTCTGCCTGCTTGGTGTCTGCCATGGTCAGGATGCTACCGATGGGTATTCGCGGCGGCGACGTGCGGGGTGAGTGGGGTTGGCCACTCGCCGTTGTGCGTCGATGTAAAGGGGCGCGTGCGGGTGCGTCGTGGCTGCTCGCGCCCACGCGGCGGCGCCGCACATCGATACAGCCCCGCGCCCCCTACGGGCCTCAGCGGAGGAAGGGGTCCACCGCCACCGCCACGAACAGCAGCGACACGTACGTGATCGACCAGTGGAACAGGCGCATTTCCTTGAGCTTGCCGCCGGTCGCGCCGCTCTTCGCGCGGTTCTGGAGGGCGTGGGCCTCCCAGAGCCACCAGCCGCCGGTCACCAGGGCGACCGCGGTGTAGAACCAGCCCGTGTAACCGAGGGGGGTCAGCATCAGCGAGACCGCGACCATCACCCAGCTGTAGAGGACGATCTGCCGCGCGACGACCTTGTTGGAGGCGACCACCGGGAGCATCGGGACGCCGACGCGGGCGTAGTCGTCCTTCACCTTCATGGAGAGGGGCCAGTAGTGCGGCGGCGTCCAGAAGAAGATGACGAGGAAGAGGATGACCGCGGCCCATGACATCGAGTTCGTCACCGCGGACCAGCCGATGAGGACCGGCATGCAGCCGGCGATGCCGCCCCAGACGATGTTCTGGGACGTACGCCGCTTGAGGATCATCGTGTAGACGACGACGTAGAAGAGGAGCGCCCCGAGCGACAGCCAGGCGGACAGCCAGTTGACGAGGACACCGAACCAGGCGGTGGAGACGACCGCGAGGGTGATACCGAAGACCAGGCCCTCACGCGGGGTGACCAGGCCGGTGACCAGCGGACGCTGCGAGGTGCGCTCCATGAGCGCGTCGATGTCGCGGTCGATGTACATGTTGAGCGCGTTGGCGCCGCCCGCGGAGAGGTAGCCGCCGATGCACGTGGCGAGCACCAGCCAGAGGTCCGGGACACCCTGCTCGGCGAGGAACATCACCGGAACGGTGGTGATCAGCAGCAGTTCGATGATCCGCGGCTTCGTCAGCGCCACGAACGCCTTGACGCGGGCCCCGATCGGCCGCTGACCCCGGCTGCTGTTCGTGTTGCTCGCGCCCAGCACTCCCGGTGGACGGGATTCGACGGCCGTCACGCACACCCCTGACAGAGACTCCCAGCGAGCCCCCAGGTGGTGAACTCCCCGTGACGGCTCGCGCGTACCACGCCACTGTAGACGTTGCCCAGAGTCAGCCTTTCAAGGGGGTGGGGTCGTGTTGACAGGGGCCTCGCGGCGAGCCGAACACACTTCGGTTGAGCAGTCGGATGAGCGGCTCCGTATTCAGATGTCGACCAGCGGAACCCCCAGGTCTCACCATGCGGAATCGCGGGTCGGGAGGCGGACCGGACACAGTCCCGGCAGTCTGGAATGACTCGAAAAATTGCGCGTTCCCACGGGGGTAGGCTCGACAACGGCCGGTGCCGTTGAGAACACCGGCACGAGACATGTGGAGAGGAGCCCTGACCCAGGGTGAGCACCAAGCCGACCACTACAGACCTCGCGTGGACCGAATTGGACCAGCGGGCCGTGGACACCGCCCGCGTCCTGGCCGCCGACGCCGTACAGAAGGTCGGCAACGGCCATCCGGGTACGGCGATGAGCCTGGCGCCCGCCGCGTACACCCTCTTCCAGAAGGTGATGCGGCACGACCCGGCCGACCCCGACTGGGTGGGCCGTGACCGGTTCGTCCTGTCCGCCGGTCATTCCTCCCTGACCCTCTACATCCAGTTGTACCTGGGCGGCTTCGGCCTGGAGCTGTCGGACCTGGAGTCCTTCCGCACCTGGGGTTCGAAGACCCCGGGCCACCCCGAGTACGGGCACACCAGGGGTGTGGAGACGACGACCGGTCCGCTGGGGCAGGGTGTGGCCAACGCGGTGGGCATGGCGATGGCCGCCCGCTACGAGCGTGGTCTGTTCGACCCGGAGGCCGCCCAGGGCGACTCCCCGTTCGATCACCACGTGTTCGTGATCGCCGGTGACGGGTGTCTGCAGGAGGGCATCTCCGCGGAGGCGTCCTCGCTGGCCGGTCACCAGAAGCTCGGCAACCTGGTCCTGCTGTGGGACGACAACCACATCTCGATCGAGGGTGACACCGAGACGGCCGTGTCCGAGGACACCGCCAAGCGGTACGAGGCGTACGGCTGGCATGTGCAGCGTGTGGAGCCGAAGCCGGACGGCGACCTCGACCCGGCCGCGCTGTACGCGGCGATCGAGGCCGCGAAGGCGGTCACCGACAGGCCGTCGTTCATCGCGATGCGCTCGATCATCGCCTGGCCCGCCCCGAACGCGCAGAACACCGAGGCCGCGCACGGCTCGGCGCTGGGTGCGGACGAGGTCGCCGCCACCAAGCGGGTCCTGGGCTTCGACCCGGCCAAGAACTTCGAGGTCACCGACGAGGTCATCACGCACACGCGCGCCCTGGGCGAGCGTGGCCGTGAGGCCCGGGCGGCCTGGGAGAAGCAGCTCCAGGAGTGGCGCAACAACAACGCCGAGCGGGCGGCCGAGTTCGACCGGATCAGCGCGGGTGAGCTGCCGACGGGCTGGGAGTCGCATCTGCCGGAGTTCGAGACGGGCAAGGGTGTCGCCACCCGTGCCGCGTCCGGCAAGGTCCTGCAGGCGCTGGGCGCGGTGATCCCGGAGCTGTGGGGCGGCTCGGCGGACCTGGCCGGTTCGAACAACACGACGATCGACAAGGCCAGTTCGTTCCTGCCGGCGGACAACCCGCTGCCGGAGGCGGACCCCTACGGCCGCACGATCCACTTCGGTATCCGTGAGCACGCGATGGCCGCGGAGATGAACGGCATCGCGCTGCACGGCAACACCCGTATCTTCGGCGGCACGTTCCTGGTGTTCTCCGACTACATGCGCAACGCCGTCCGTCTCTCGGCGCTGATGCATCTGCCGGTGACGTATGTGTGGACGCACGACTCCATCGGTCTGGGCGAGGACGGCCCCACCCATCAGCCGGTGGAGCATCTGGCCGCGCTGCGGGCGATCCCGGGTCTGAACGTGGTCCGTCCGGCCGATGCCAACGAGACGGCGATCGCCTGGCGCGAGATCCTCAGGCGCTGGACCAAGGAGTTCGGCAAGGGCGCGCCGCACGGTCTGGCGCTGACCCGTCAGGGTGTGCCGACGTACGAGGCCAACGAGGATGCCGCCAAGGGTGGTTACGTCCTGTTCGAGGCCTCCACCGGAAGCCCGGAGGTCGTGCTGATCGCGACCGGTTCCGAGGTGCATGTGGCCGTCGGGGCGCGTGAGCGGCTCGAGGCCGGCGGGGTGCCCACGCGGGTCGTCTCGATGCCGTCGGTGGAGTGGTTCGAGGAGCAGGACCAGGGGTACCGGGAGAGCGTTCTGCCGCCGTCCGTCAAGGCGCGTGTCGCGGTCGAGGCCGGGATCGGTCTGACCTGGCACCGGTACGTCGGTGACGCCGGTCGCATCGTTTCGCTGGAGCACTTCGGTGCTTCGGCCGACGGCAAGGTCCTCTTCCAGGAGTTCGGCTTCACCGCCGAGAACGTGGCCGCGGTCGCGCAGGAATCGCTCGCGGCCGCTCAGCGCTGACGCTCTACAAACGACACGTAGGAGATGGAATTTCCATGACAGACGCACTCAAGCGCCTCTCCGAGGAGGGCGTCGCGATCTGGCTGGACGACCTGTCGCGCAAGCGCATCACGTCCGGCAACCTCGCCGAGCTGCTCGACCAGCAGCACGTCGTGGGCGTCACCACCAACCCGTCGATCTTCCAGAAGGCGATCAGCAGCGGTGACGGCTACGAGCAGCAGGTCTCCGACCTCGCCGCCCGCAAGGTCACCGTCGAAGAGGCCATCCGCATGATCACGACGGCGGACGTCCGCGACGCCGCCGACATCCTGCGCCCGGTGTTCGACGCCACCGGCGGCCAGGACGGCCGGGTCTCCATCGAGGTCGACCCGCGCCTGGCGCACAACACCAAGGCGACGGTGGCCGAGGCCAAGCAGCTGGCCTGGCTGGTGGACCGCCCCAACACCCTGATCAAGATCCCGGCGACGAAGGCGGGCCTGCCCGCGATCACCGAGACCATCGGTCTCGGCATCAGCGTCAACGTCACGCTGATCTTCTCGCTGGAGCGCTACCGCGCGGTCATGGACGCCTACCTGGCCGGTCTGGAGAAGGCCAAGGAGCGCGGCCTGGACCTGTCGAAGATCCACTCGGTGGCGTCCTTCTTCGTGTCCCGCGTGGACACCGAGATCGACAAGCGCATCGACGCCCTCGGCACCGACGAGGCCAAGGCCGCCCGCGGCAAGGCCGGTGTCGCCAACGCCCGCCTCGCCTACCAGGCGTACGAAGAGGTCTTCGACGGCGACCGCTGGAGCACCCTGGAGAGCGCGGGCGCCAACAAGCAGCGTCCGCTGTGGGCCTCGACCGGCGTCAAGGACCCGGCGTACAAGAGCACGCTGTACGTCGACGAGCTGGTCGCGCCGAACACGGTGAACACCATGCCGGAGGCCACGCTGGAGGCCACCGCGGCGAGCGGCGAGATCCGCGGCAACGCGATCGCCGGGACGTACGAGCAGTCGCGTGCCGAGCTGGACGCGGTCGAGAAGCTCGGGATCTCGTACGACGAGGTCGTCCAGCTGCTGGAGGACGAGGGCGTCGAGAAGTTCGAGGCGTCCTGGAACGACCTGCTCAAGTCGACCGAGGCGGAGCTTCAGCGCCTCGCACCCTCGGAGGGCTGAACACCTTGTCGAGCAGCAATCCGCTGCGTGACGCCGCGGACCGACGGCTCCCGCGTATCGCGGGGCCGTCGGGCCTGGTCATCTTCGGCGTCACAGGCGATTTGTCACGTAAAAAGCTGATGCCTGCCGTGTACGACCTCGCCAATCGCGGACTGCTGCCGCCGGGCTTCTCGCTCGTCGGTTTCGCGCGCCGGGAGTGGGCGAACGAGGACTTCGCGCAGGAGGTGCACGACGCGGTCAAGGAGCACGCGCGTACGCCCTTCCGCGAGGAGGTCTGGCAGCAGCTCATCCAGGGCATGCGGTTCGTCCAGGGCACCTTCGACGACGACGAGTCCTTCGAGCGGCTGCGCGACACCATCGAGGAACTGGACAAGGCACAGGGCACGGGCGGCAACTTCGCCTTCTACCTCTCGGTGCCGCCGTCCGCGTTCCCGGTCGTCATCCAGCAGCTGCGGAAGCACGGTCTGGCCGACCAGTCGCGTGGCTCCTGGCGCCGGGCGGTCATCGAGAAGCCGTTCGGCCACGACCTGGCGTCGGCCGAGGAACTCAACACGACCGTGGAAGAGGTCTTCGCCCCGGACCAGGTCTTCCGCATCGACCACTACCTCGGCAAGGAGACCGTCCAGAACATCCTGGCGCTCCGCTTCGCCAACACGATGTTCGAACCGATCTGGAACCGGTCCTTCGTCGACCACGTGCAGATCACGATGGCCGAGGACATCGGCATCGGCGGCCGCGCGGGCTACTACGACGGCATCGGCGCGGCCCGTGACGTCATCCAGAACCACCTGCTCCAGCTGATGGCGCTGACCGCGATGGAGGAGCCCGCCTCCTTCGACGCGGACGCGCTCGCCGCGGAGAAGACGAAGGTCCTCGGCGCGGTGAAGCTGCCGAACGACCTGGGCCGGAACACCGTGTTCGCGCAGTACGCGGCCGGCTGGCAGGGCGGCGAGAAGGTCATCGGCTACCTCGAAGAGGACGGCATCGACCGCAAGTCGAAGACCGACACGTACGCGGCGATCAAGGTCGAGGTCGACAACCGGCGCTGGGCGGGAGTGCCGTTCTATCTGCGGACCGGCAAGCGCCTCGGCCGCCGCGTCACGGAGATCGCGGTCGTCTTCCAGCGTGCCCCGCACTCCCCCTTCGACTCCACCGCCACCGAGGAGCTGGGCCAGAACGCGATCGTCATCCGCGTCCAGCCCGACGAGGGCGTGACGGTCCGCTTCGGTTCGAAGGTCCCCGGCACGTCGATGGAGATCCGGGACGTGTCCATGGACTTCGCGTACGGCGAGTCCTTCACGGAGTCCAGCCCCGAGGCGTACGAGCGGCTCATCCTGGACGTCCTGCTCGGCGACTCGAACCTCTTCCCGCGCACCGAGGAGGTCGAGCTGTCCTGGAAGATCCTCGACCCGATCGAGGAGTACTGGGACAAGCACGGCAGGCCCGCGCAGTACCAGGCGGGCACGTGGGGTCCCGTCGAGGCGGACGAGATGCTCGAGCGAGACGGACGGAGCTGGCGTCGGCCATGAAGACAGACCTCACGGACACCACGGCCAGCAAGATCAACAAGGCGCTGGTGAAAGCCCGGCGGGCGATAGGCACCCCGGCCGTCGGCATGGTGCTGACGCTGGTCATCGTGACGGACGAGGAGAACGCGTACGACGCGCTCAAGTCCGCCAACGACGCCTCCCGCGAGCATCCCTCGCGCACGATCGTGGTCATCAAGCGCGTCTCCCGCTCCCCCCGCGACCGCACGAAGTCACGCCTCGACGCCGAGGTACGGGTGGGCGCGGACGCGGGCACCGGCGACACGGTCGTGCTGCGTCTGTACGGTGAAGTCGCGGACCACGCCCAGTCGGTCGTGCTTCCGCTGCTGCTGCCGGACGCGCCGGTGGTCGTCTGGTGGCCGGTGAACGCGCCGCTCGACCCGGCCCGCGATCCGCTGGGCGCCCTCGGCCAGCGCCGGGTCACCGACAGCTACGCCGCCGAGAAGCCCATCGAGGAGCTGCGGACCCGCGCCGACAACTACGAGCCCGGCGACACGGATCTGGCGTGGACCCGGATCACCCCGTGGCGCTCCATGCTGGCCGCCGCGCTCGACCAGGTGGACTGCGAGGTCATCTCCGCGGAGGTGCAGGGCGAGCAGTACAACCCGAGTGTGGAACTGCTGGCGATGTGGCTGGCGGACCGGCTCCACGTCCATGTACGGCGTGGGGTGTCGGCCGGGCCCGGCCTCAACGAGGTGCGGATGCTGACCAGCACCGGTCCCATCCGGCTGTACCGGCCCAACGGGGGCCTCGCCCTGCTCACGCTGGAGGACCAGCCGGACCGGGCGGTCGCGTTGAAGCGCCGTGAGACGTCCGAGCTGCTGGCGGAGGAGCTGCGCAGGCTCGACCCCGACGACACGTACGCGTCGGCGCTGCGGTTCGGGGTGGATCGGTTGGGGAGCGCGCCGGGCAGTGCGCTGACGGCTGCCACGGCCGGGGCGACCACCCCGACCTCGACGACCGCCCCGACCTCGACGACCTCCGCGGCCGACGCTCCGGGGGCCGCTTCGGCCTCGGCTCCCGCTGCCGGGTTCGAGCCGGGTTCGGCCGTCGCTCCGGCTGATCCCGCGGCCCGTCCGTCCGCGCCGGCGCTGCCGCCCGCCCCGTCCGGGTCGGTGGGGTCGGTGGGTTCTACGGGGCCGGCCGATGACGGGGACGCCGAGCGGCCCACTCCGGCGCAGATGCCGCCCGTGAAGAAGGCGACCGCGCCATGAGCACTCCGCAGCTGGTCGTGCACCACGACAAGGAGCTGATGGCGCAGGCCGCGGCGGCCCGGCTGATCACCAAGGTCGTGGACGCGCAGGCCTCGCGCGGCTACGCCTCGGTGGTCCTCACGGGTGGCCGCAACGGCAACGGGCTGCTCGCCGCGCTGGCGGCGGCGCCCGCCCGGGACGCGATCGACTGGGCTCGGCTGGACCTGTGGTGGGGCGACGAGCGGTTCCTGCCGGAGGGTGACTCCGAGCGCAATGTCACCCAGGCCCGGGAGGCGCTGCTGGACTCGGTGCCGCTGGACCCGAAGCGGGTGCACGCCATGCCCGCGTCGGACGGGCCGTGGGGCACCGATGTCGACGCGGCGGCCGCGGCGTACGCGGAGGAGCTGGCGCGGGCGGCGGGGCCCGAGAACCACGGCTCCGTGCCGACGTTCGACGTGCTGCTGCTCGGGGTCGGGCCGGACACCCATGTGGCCTCGCTCTTCCCCGAGTTGCCTGCCGTGCGGGAGACGGAGCGGACGGTGGTGGGGGTGCATGGTGCGCCGAAGCCGCCGCCGACTCGGGTGACGCTGACTCTGCCGGCGATCCGTGCGGCGCGTGAGGTCTGGCTGCTCGCCGCCGGTGAGGACAAGGCGCAGGCCGCGGCCATCGCGTTGTCCGGCGCGGGTGAGATCCAGGCTCCGGCGGCGGGGGCGCAGGGCAGGTCCCGGACGTTGTGGCTGCTGGACTCGGCGGCGGCTTCGCAGCTGCCGCGCTCGCTGTATCCGCCGGCGTCGCCCTGAGGCGTTGATCCCGCCCCCGCCGCCCCTGCCCATTCCCATCCCCCGGGGCGCCGCCCCTTCGCGCAGTTCCCCGCGCCCCTGAAGGACACGGCCCCTGCGGGCCGAAAGGCACGGGGCGCAGCCCCTGCTTCTCAGGGGCGCGGGGAACTGCGCGAGCAACCACGACCTACCCGCACCCGCCGCATGAACCCACCCCCCGAGCTCTTGGGCGTTGCGGGGTCGACGGGGCGGCAGCCCCTGGGGAAGGGAATGGGCAGGGGCGGCGGGGGCGAACCTCAGGCCGCGAACTCCTCCTCGCGGGTCTCCGGCAGCGCCAGCAGGCACAGCAGACTGATCAAGCACAACCCACCCGTGTAGAACCCGAGCACCAGCGGCGACGACCACTGGCTGTTCAACCACGTGGCGACGAGCGGTGCGAAACCGCCACCCAGCGTGTTGGCCAGAATGAACGCCGCCGAAGCCCCCGTGTAGCGCAGCCTCGCCGGGAACAGCTCCGCGAGGAACGCGGCCACCGGGGAGAACATCAGGGCGAGCAGCATGAGGCCCACGGTGTACGCGCCGGTGATGACGAGCGCGTTGCCCGTGCTGAGGGACGCGTACATGGGGACGGCCCACACGACGCAGCCGGCCGCACCCGTGAGCATGATCGGCCGGCGTCCGATCCGGTCGGCCAGCCGGGCGACGGGCAGGGTGATCGCTATCCCGGCCGCTGCCCCGACACTCGCGGCGGTGAGCATCGTGTTCTGCGGGATGCCGAGCGACTTCGGCCCGTAGGACAGGCTGTAGACGATCGTCAGGTAGTACACGGCCGACCCACCGATCGCCGCGCCCGTGCCGAGCAGCAGCCGGCCGGGGTGGCGCGCCACGAGCGTACCGAGCGGGAAGCGCGGCGCCGATGGCTCCGGGGACGTCGCCGCCGGGGACGAGCCCTTGAACACCGGCGACTCCGACACCGTCGCCCGCACCCACAGCCCGACCACGACGAGCACCGCGCTGAGCAGGAACGGCAGGCGCCAGGCCCAGTCGGTGAAGCCGTCGCGGCCCACGATGTCGAGGGTGGGCAGGATGACGGCGCTGGAGAGCAGGAAACCCAGGGAGGGGCCGACGTTCGGGACGGCGGCGTACAGCGCCCGGCGGCCGGGCGGGGCGTGCTCGGCGGCCAGGAGCACCGCGCCGCCCCACTCGCCGCCCATGCTGACGCCCTGCAGCAGACGGAGGGTCACCAGCAGGACGGGGGCGAGGAGTCCGGCGGTCTCGTAGGTCGGGAGCAGGCCGACGCCGACCGTCGCGACGCCCATGAGCAGCAGCGACGCGACCAGGGCGCGGCGGCGGCCCAGCCGGTCGCCGATCGTGCCGAAGAGCACGACGCCGAGAGGGCGGGACAGGAAGGCGGCGGCGAAGGTGAGGAACGCGGCGAGGGAGGAGACGGTCGCGTTGCCGGAGGGGAAGAACGCCGGGCCGAGGACGAGCGCGGAGGCCGTGCCGTAGACGGCGAAGTCGTAGTACTCGATCGTGGTGCCGATGAGGCTCGCGGCGGCGATCTTGGGCGCCTTGCTCGACTCGGCCGGCGGCGAGGACGGTAAGGAGACCGGTCTGGGGCCCGCGGCCTCGGCGACGGTCTCGGACGGGGATTCGGGCATGGGGGGCTCACTTCCGGTACGCCCGGACACGAATGGTCCGGGCCCAGAGGGGGACGGCCACGCATGAAACACGAACCGGAGTGCGGCTGTCACCCTAGGCCGGGAAATTCGATTCCCACAAGGAAGCTCCGGAGAAGAACACCCGGAGGCTTCGTCGAATTGTTTCGACGGAAGAATAAGCGTCGATTACGCAGGACAACGACATTTAAAACATGTGATCCCGCTATGCGTGCGGACAGGTCGCCAAAATACGCCACGAACACCACCCTCGGGCGCCGTCAACCCGGGGATTCCTGTCAAGTAGCTGTCAATATTCATGTGTTCACTCGCATAAAAATTTGCCGATGGTCACGCCTTGCCAACTCCCGATCACGCACGGAATGCTGACGTCCGGCTGAACTTGAAAGTTCTACGACCATCGATTTTCGGACATGGAGACCGCATCGGGTTGCCGCGGTTCGACTTTTCCGAAATGCGGCCTCAGAGCCGGGAAGGCGCTTTGCCCATGCTGAAAACTGGCAAGCCATTACGTTGGAGAAGACTTTCCCTGGCCGGCGACGACCGGCACTTGCTCATACCGCTCGATCACAGCGTCTCGGACGGTCCGGTCGCCCCTCCGGGGCGGTGGGAAGACCTGTTGAAGGCACTGGTGGCCGGCGGGGCCGACGGAATCATCGTCCACAAGGGGCGGGCCCGGACACTCGCCCCGGACCTCCTCAAGAACTGCGCGCTGGTGGTGCATCTGAGCGCCAGTACGGCCTGCTCCGCCGATGTCGACGCCAAGGTGCTGGTCGGCGACGTCGAGGAGGCGGTGACACTCGGGGCGGACGCGGTCAGCGTCCATGTGAACATCGGCTCGGACACCGAGGGGCGGCAGCTCGCCGACCTGGGCGCGGTGGCCCGCTCCTGCGACACCTGGGGCATGCCGCTGATCGCGATGGTCTACCCGCGCGGCCCCCGGATCGAGAACCCGCACGACCCCGTCCTCCTCGCGCACATCGTGAACGTCGCCGCCGACCTGGGGGCCGACATGGTGAAGACCTCCGTCGCCCTGCCGCTCGACCGGATGGCCGAGGTGGTGGCCCACAGCCCCATCCCCGTCCTCGCGGCCGGCGGACCACCGGACGGCTCCGACCTCATCGAGTACGGCACCGCCGTGATGGCCGCCGGCTGCCGGGGACTGGCCGTCGGCCGCCGGATCTTCTCCTCCCCCTCCCCCGCCTCCCTGGTGTCCCGGCTCGCCGCCGTGGTGCACGGGCACGGCGACGACGGCATCCCTAATGACATGAGCATGACTACCGATACCCATTACTCGACGATCGTGGCAGGTGTCGCATGAGGTTCGCGTGGATCGATCTCCGTGAAGTCCCCCGTCCGCAGCTCCAGTCGGTGGTGGACGCGGCCGTCCACGCCCGGATGGCCGGGGTGGTCTCCGCCGACGCCGACCTGCTCGGCACTCTGCCGCCGACGGTGACCCGGGTGCTGGCCACCGGAGCCCCGGCCGCGACTCCCGCGAAGAAGTCCGCCGACAAGGGCGACAAGGGTGACAAGGGCGACAAGCAAGCGAAGACCGCGGCCGACGCCGAGCCCGAGGGCAGGGGCTCCGCCGGCGCCGGATTCGACGTCCTGCTGCGAAGGTTCGGCACCCAGGACGAGCTGGACACCCTCGCCGCGGAGAACCGGGCCGCCACCCGTGCGCCCGCCACGGGGACACCGGCGACCGGCACGCCGGTCGCCGGCTTCGTCGACGTACGGGACGACCGCACTCTCCAGCTGTCGTGCGTCGGCGCGATGGCACTGCCGTACACGGTGATCCACTTCGCCGATCCGACGAAGATCCCGCTGGAGATCGTGCTCGCGGCGGCCGAGTCGGCCGAGGGGCAGCTCGTGACGGTCGTCGGGGACCTGGAGGAGGCGGCCATCGTCTTCGACGTGCTCGAACGCGGTTCGGACGGCATCCTGTTCACGCCCCGTGGCGCGGACGACGTGTTCGCGCTGGCCCGGCTGCTGGAGGCGACGACACCGCAGCTGGAGCTGTCCACGCTGACCGTCGAGAGCATCCGGCACGTCGGACTCGGTGACCGGGTCTGTGTGGACACCTGCTCGCACTTCGAGGAGGACGAGGGCATCCTCGTCGGCTCGTACTCCTCCGGTTTCGTGCTCTGCTGCAGCGAGACGCACCCGCTGCCGTACATGCCGACCCGGCCGTTCCGGGTCAACGCCGGCGCCCTGCACTCGTACACACTGGGCCCCGACAACCGCACCAGCTACCTCAGCGAGGTCGGCTCCGGCAGCGCCCTGCTGGCGGTCGGCGCCGACGGCCGCACCCGGCGGGTGGTGGTCGGGCGGGCCAAGCTGGAGTCCCGGCCGCTCCTGGAGATCCGCACGCACGCGGAGGACGGGCGGCTGGTCAGCCTCACCGTGCAGGACGACTGGCATGTGCGGGTGCTCGGCCCTGGCGGCAAGGTCCTCAATGTCACCGAGCTGCGGACCGGTGACGAGCTGCTCGGCTATCTGGCCCAGGACAAGCGCCATGTGGGCCTGCCCATCGGCGAGTTCTGCAAGGAGGTCTGAGGCCTCATGGGCGAACTCGTGGCGGCCGCGGCCGGCGAGGACGGGATGGGCGTCCTGGTCCAGCGGCTGTTCGACGCGCGGGACGACGGCCTGCCCTATCTGACGCATCAGCGGGAGACCGTCACCCGCGGGGAGTTACGGGAGCGCGTGGCCAAGCAGGCCGCCGTGTTCGCCGGTTACGACATCGGGCCCGGCAGCACGGTCGGACTGCGGACGCCGCCCAGCTTCACCCAGGTCGAGGTGCTCCTCGCGCTGTGGCGGCTGGGCGCGCAGGTGATGCTTTTCGACTTCCGGCTGAAGCCCGCCGAGGTGGACGCGCTCTGCGCCACCTGCAGGCCGCAGTTCATGGTCCGGGCCGGGTCCAACGTCCGGGCGGCCTTCGGCTTCCGGCCCGAGTACGAGGTCGCCACCGAGTGCCGCAGGGCCGGGCGGCCTGCCGCCGGAGACCATCGGCTGGTCCAGTTCAGTTCGGGCTCCACCGGGCGGCCGAAGGTGATCGGCAGGACCGCCGGGTCGATCGCCGCCGAGGTCGAGTCGTTCGCGGCGGTCCCCGGTATGCCGGGCGAGGGCGACCGGCTGCTGCTGCTCAGCTCGACGGCGCACAGCTTCGGGCTGCTCGGCGGGCTGCTGCACTCACTGGCGGCCGGAGTCCGCGTCGTCTTCGCGCCCCGGGTCTCGGCCCGCGACATCCTGCGGACCTCGGTCGACCACCGGATCACCACCCTGTTCGGGGTGCCGATGCACTACGAGCTGCTCGCCGCCGCCCTCGATCCGCCCGAGCTGCCCGCACTGCGGACCGCCGTCTCCGGCGGCGAGCTGATGCCCCCCGAGGTCGCCGCGCGGTTCGCCGAACGGTACGGCGTCACGGTCGGCGAGGCCTACGGCACCACCGAGACCGGCATCGTCGCCATCGACGTCGGCGGCACGCTCCGGCCCTCGGTCGGGCGGCCCGCGCCGGGAGTGGTCGTCCGGGAACACAAGGGCGAACTGGACGTCGCGCTCGCCGAGTCGCCGTATCTCTTCGACTCGGGCGGCACCCAGTACGCGGACGGCTGGCTGCACACCCGTGACCGGGCCACGGTCGGCGCCGACGGCACGGTCACCGTGGGCGGCCGCGCCGACTCCCTCGTCGTCATCGGCGGCCTCAAGGTCGACCTGACCGAGGTCGAGCACGTCCTGCGGGCGCACCCGGCCGTCGAACAGGCGGTCCTGGTCCACGAGGACGTCACCGAGGCGTACGTGGCGGTCGCCGCCGGGGCCGGGAGCCCGTCGGCGGAGGAGCTGCTGCGCTGGTGCCGGGAGCGGCTGGCCGACTACAAACTGCCCCGCGTGATCCGGCTGCTGGAGGCCCTGCCCCGTACGTCGAACGGGAAGCTGGTGCGCCAGGCGGCGACCCTTCAGGCGGCGGCGAGCGGCGCCTAGCCGCTCGCCGGGCGGCCCCCGTCCGACTTTTCGCATGACCCTCGCACGACATTCCCCATGGAGATGGCGATCATGAGCACGTCCACCCTGGACAACGAGATCCGCGAGTTCGTCCTGACCACGGTCATCGACGAGATGAACATCCTGCTGAGCCGTGACGGCATCACGGACGAGAGCCCGGTGACCGTCGGCGGCCTGGAGCTGGACTCCCTGAGTCTGATCGAGCTGACGCTGCGGCTGGAGTCGCGGTTCGGCGTGGAGATCCCGGACACCGACATCGAGCCGCTGGCTTCCCTGACCCTCGGCGGGCTCGTCACCGAGGTCGTCGGGCGCGGGGCGAAGGCATGAGCGCGGAAGCCTCCGCGCCGTCCGTCACGGAGGTGTCCGCCGTCACGGAGGTGTCCGCCGTCACGGAGGCGTCCGTGCCGTCCGTCATCACCATCGCCACCGTCCGGGAACTGCTGTCCGACCGCAAGATCTTCCCCGGTGTCCCGGACGACCTCGGCGACGACGCCGAACTGGTCCTGGACTCCCTGGGGTTGGTGTGGCTGCTGCATGTGGTGGAGGAGCGGTACGGCCTGGTGGTGGAACCCGGCGACGAGGACATCGCGGGCCTGACCTCGCTCCGACGGCTCACCGAGTTCCTGGGCGCGGCCGGGGCGGGTGCGGCGGACGGGGGTGGCCGCGTTGAGCGCTGACGTGACGGTGACCGGCTTCGGCGTACGCACCGCCTTCGGCACGGGCGCGGACGCCCTCCGGCGCGGTGTCTTCGCCGGTGTCCCCTCCTTCGTCCCCACCTCCCGCTTCGACACCGGCCCGTACCGTACGCCGATGGCCGGCGCCGCCCCGGACGGCCCCGACGCGGTCGAGGGCTGGGCCCTGCGTCACGCCCTCGACCAATGCGGCGGGGAGGCCCTCGACATGGCGGGCCTGCCCCGGGGCACCGAGGCGGCGGTCCTGCTGGGCATCGCGGGCGACTGCACGAGCATCACCCGGTACTGGCGGGAGGCGGCGGAGCCCGGTCGTGACACCGAGGGGTCGGCGGCCCTTCTCGCCGACGCCGTCCCCGCGCACCTCGCCGAGTCGCTCGCCGCGGGCCTCGCCCTGACCGGACCCCGGCTCACCTTCACCAACGCCTGTGTGGCCTCCGCCGCCGCGATCATCCATGCCTGCCGGCTGATCTCGTCCGGCCGGATCGACGTGGCGGTGTGTGCCGGCGGCTATCTCGTGGAGGAGGAGACGTTCGGGAAGTTCGACTCGGGGCGGGCGCTGTCCCGTGACGGCATGGTGCGGCCGTTCAGCGCCGACCGTACCGGGCTGCTGCTCGGCGACGGGGTCGCGGCCGTGGTGCTGGAGTCCGCCGGGCACGCGCGGCGGCGCGGGGCCCGGCCGCTGGCGGGCGTGACCGGCTGGGGCGCGGCCACCGACGCCCACCACATCGCCCAGCCGCACCCGGAGGGCGTCGGCCTGGCCCGCGCGGCCCGGCAGGCGCTGCGGCTGGCCGGGGACCCCGACGGGTCGGGCCTCGGTTATGTCAACGCCCATGGCACCGGCACCAAGTACAACGACGGCGCCGAGACCCGGGGGCTGCGCGCCGCCCTCCCGGAGCGGGCCGAGTCGGTCCCGGTCAGCTCCACCAAGAGCACCACCGGCCATCTCCTGGAGGCGGCCGGAGTCGTGGAGTTCGTGATCACGATGCTGGCCCTCATGGACGGTGTACTGCCGCCGACCGCCAACCTCACACGGGCGGACCCGGAGTGCGACCTCGACTACGTGCCGAACCGGCCCCGGCAGGCCGACCTCCGCCGGGCCCTGACCATCAACGCCGCCTTCGGGGGCGCCAACACCGCACTCGTCCTGGAGCGGCCGTGACGACGACGGAGAACACACGGACGACGGACCCCGCGCACACCCCCGCGCCGGCCGAGAAGGCACCCCTCCGTTCGCCGCTCGGCGTCCTCACCACCGCCTCCGCGACCCACGGCACCGGGCGGGACACCGACATCCCGCTGCCGCGGCTGCCGGGGTTCGTGGAGTCGGCGTTCAGCCCGGTGGCGTACGAGGTCGCCGCACGGTGTCTGACCGAGCGGCCCGGGCTCGGTTCCCGTACGGCCGTCGCGCTGGCGAGCCTGATGGGCGACACCACCACGGCCGATCTGGCGAGCCGGCGGGTGGTGTCCGGGCGGGTCCACAACCCGCTGCTGTTCATGCAGGCCACCGCCAACTCCGTGCTGGGGCACATCAGCCGGGAGTTCGGGATCACCGGGCAGATGTTCAGCCTTTCCACCCTCGACGACCCGGTGACCGAACTGCTGGCCATGGCGGACCTCCTCCTGGAGGACCCGGAGCTGGACCAGGTCCTGGTGATGGGCGTGGAACTGGGCGGTGGCGAACGGCTGGCCGCCGTGCACCGGGAACTCTCCGCCGGCACCGGCCGTCCGGCACAGGACCTCCCCGGATCCGCCGCCCTGGCGGTGGCCGTCCTGCTGGGCCGTCCGGGTGCCGACGCGCTCGTGACCGTCCGGTCGACGCGGACGTACGACGGCGAGCGGCCGGTGGCCTCCCCGCACCCCGGCAGTGTCCAGGGCCTGTTCGACCTGGCCGCCGCCCACCGGCGGCTGCTGCGGGACGGCGGCACCCACCTCCTGGTCACCGGGCCCCGGGCGCCCGCCTTCCTCCTCGGCGCCGAACGGCTCCCGGAACCAACGGAAAGAGACGAGACGGAGACCCATGCTCATCAGTAGGCAGGAGCGGGCGCGGATCTGTTCCGACACCGAACTCGGCGCCGGCAACATCCTGGGCCGCCTGCGCGCGTACGAACGCCCGCTCGACGAGCCGGTGTTGCGGACCGACGGCACCTGGCGGGCCCCCGACGGCAGCCGCCCCGAGGTGCTGACGCTCGGGCAGCTGTACGAGACGGTCGAGACGTACGCGGGCTGGTACGCGGCCCGGGGTGTGCGGCCCCGCGACCCGGTGGCCGTCCACTCCTTCTCGGCCGCCGAGTTCGCGGTGAACTTCCTGGCGCTGACGTCACTCGGCGCCGTCCCGTCGTTCGTCAACGGCAATCTGTCCCCGGAGATCGCGCGGGAGTACGTGCGCCGGCAGGGCGCGGTGGGCGCCTTCACCGACGAGGCGCACCGCGCGGTGCTGACCGGGGACCCGGAGATCGGGCTCGGCTTCTGTGTGACCGCCGACGAGATCCGGCCGGAGCACCGCGCGTCGCTCCCGCCGTCGTACCCCTACCGGCACGACCCGACCGACCCGGTACTCATCTCGCACTCCTCCGGCACCACCGGCCTGCCCAAGGGCGTGCCGCACACGCACCGGACGCTGATGTACGCCCAGTTGCACCGGCTGCGCTTCTCCACCGGCGCCGACATGGAGCGCACGCTGGTGGGACTGCCCGGCGCGCACAACGCGATGGTGGCGACGCTGCTGTACTGCCTGCTGCTGCGCACGGACATCAAGCTGCTCTCCAGCCAGCGCGGCCCGGATGTGCTGGACGCCGTCGAGGAGTTCCGGCCGACGACCGTGCTGGCCTTCGCCGGGACCTTCGGCGAGATGGCGGCGGAGGATCTGACGGCGCGTGATCTGTCCAGCGTGCAGGTGTGGTTCAACACCGGGGACGCGGCGCACGAGGCGCACATCCGGGCGCTCGTGCGGCACGGGAGCCGCCTGGAGATCCGGCGCGACCTGAGCCGTGTCCGGGTCGACGGCTCGGTCTTCGTGGATGGGCTCGGTTCGTCGGAGGCCGGCTACTCCGTCTTCCACAACCGGCACACCAAGGACACCTCGGCCTACTCCCGCCGTGTCGGCAAGCCGATCAGCTTCGCCGAGGCCGCGGTGCTGGCCGAGGACGGCACCCCGCTGCCGCCCGGGCAGATCGGCCGCCTGGGCCTGAAGTCGCCCACGCTCACGCCCGGTTACTGGAACGACTCGCTGACCTGGAACCGGATGCGGCTCGGCGGCTACTGGCTGACCGGCGACCTCGCCCACCAGGACGAGGAGGGCAACTTCTACCACCTCGACCGGGTTCCGGACGCCGTCCGTACCCGCGCCGGGATCGTCTTCAGCACCCGCACCGAGGAACTGCTCCTGGCCGAACTGCCCGAGCTGGCCGACTGCACGGTCGTCGGCGTCGCCCCCGACGGCGTACGCGCGGACTGGGACGGCGACGGCGAGGCGGAGGCGTACGCGCTGCTCCAGTTCGTCGACGAGCCGAGCGGGAGCGATGACGAGGCGTGGACCGGGTGTGTCAACGCGGTACTGACGACGGCCGGGTTCCCGCCGGTGGCCCGCGCCCTGCGGATGAAGCCCGACGACGTGGCCAAGGGCGCCACCGGCAAGGTTCTCAAACGAGTGATGCGCGACCGGTTCGCCGCCAAGGAGCGACAGGCATGACCACGAGCACCGACGCCGACGGCGTCAATCACCGCGCCCGCGCGAGTGAGGCGTACCGGCTGTGGTGGCAGCACGACGCCAACTGGTACCAGGGGGTGGCCGCGCGGTTCGGGCAGGAGGCCGCGAACGAGATCAACGCGGAGGCGATGGGGAAGGTCGCCCTGCACGTCGGGCAGCGGGTCTCCCGGCTGTACGGCCCGCTCCCGGACACCGGCGACGGCCGCAAGGACCTGGAGGAGCTGCGCCGCCGCTACGACGACTGCGGCGACCGGATGTTCCCGCCGGAGCTGCGCAACGCCTCCACCGAGGTCGAGGACGACGATCTGATCGTCCTCACCCTGCGGCGGAACTTCGCGATCACCATGGTCCGGATGGCCGGTTCGCTGGAGGGCTACCGCTGCCCGTGTACGGCCATCCACGCCGGCTGGTCCGAGGGGCTGGGCGTGGCGCTGACGGAGAACCGCGCCGAGAGCTGTCTGCGGGAGGGCGACAAGGCGTGCCGGCTGCTGATGCGGGTCGCGACCCCGGTCACCGCCGACGGGGAGGGCTGAGACATGCGCGTACTCGTCGCCGGGGCCACCGGAGTGGTCGGGCATCCGCTGGTGGGCGCGCTGCGGGCGCGGGGCCACCGGGTGAGCGCGCTGGTACGGCAGGGGTCCCGGGGCCGGGCCCCCGAGGCGGACGAGGTCGTGGTCGCCGACGCCCTCGACCGCGACGCCGTGCTCGCGGCGGTGTCGGCGGCCCGGCCCGAGGTGGTCGTCCACCAGATGTCGGCGCTGCGGCTGCTGCGCGACGACCCGCCGGGAGCCTTCGCCCTCACCGCGCGGCTGCGCACCGAGGGCACCGCCCATCTGATCGAGGCGGCCCGCGCGGCCGGTGCCCGCCGACTGGTCGCCCAGTCCATCGCCTTCGCCGCGGCCCCGGCGGGCGACCCGGTCCTCGACGAGGACGCGCCCCTGTACGTGGACGCGCCCGACCTCGGCTGGGCCTCGACCGTACAGGCCGTCGCCGAGCTGGAACGGCAGGTGACGCACAGCGGCCTGGAGGGCGTGGTGCTGCGCTACGGCACGCTGTACGGCCCCCGTACCGCGTACGCCCGCACAGGCGGAACCGCCCAGTCCGTGCTGGCCGGACGGCTCCCGCTGCCGGGCGGTGGGGCCGGAATCATGTCGTTCCTGCACGTCGAGGACGCCGTGGGGGCGGCCGTGGCGGGCGTCGAGTCCGAGGCCACCGGGGTGTTCCACGTGACGGACGACGACCCGGCCCCCGCCGCGCAGTGGCTGCCGCACCTGGCCCGCATGCTCGCCGCCCCCTCCCCGCGCACGGTCCCCGCGGCCCTCGCGCCCCGGCTCCTCGGCTGGTTCATGGCCCACCAGTTGATGTCCGCGCACGGCGCGGCCAACGACCGGGCCCGTACGGCACTGGGCTGGAAGCCGGCCAGACCGAGCTGGCGCGACGGGCTGGGCCAGGAATGACCGGTGCCGACGACACCCTCGCCGTCTGTGTGATCGGCGCCGGTCCGCGTGGCCTCTCCGTACTGGAGCGGATTCGCGCCAACGCCGGCGGGACCTTACGGCCGGTCGAGGTCCACCTCGTCGATCCGTACCCGCCGGGCGCGGGCGCGGTCTGGCGTACGGACCAGCCGGGCGAGCTGCTGATGAACACGGTCGCCTCCCAGGTGACCCTGTTCGCCGACGACAGCGTCGACTGCGCGGGACCGTCGGTGCCGGGACCCAGCCTGTACGAGTGGGCGTGTGCGGTCCGCGACCGGGCCATCGACCAGGACCTGCCCGCGCGGGCCGTGGACGAGGCGCGGCGGCTCGGCCCCGACACCTATCCGACCCGCGCGTTCCACGGCCACTACCTGGAGTGGGTCTTCCGGCACCTGTTACGCACGGCCCCCGCCCATCTGACGGTCCACACCCACCGGACGACGGCGGTCGCGCTGGACGACGACGTTCCGGGCGGGCCGCAGACCGTGACCCTGGCGAACGGCGACCGGCTGGCCGGGCTGGACGCGGTGGTGCTGGCCCTCGGCCACGGCGACCTGACCCCGTCGCCGGAGGAACGCGCGCTGCGCTCCTTCGCCGACCGCCACGGCCTCACCTACGTGGCCCCGGCCAACCCGGCCGACACCGACCTGAGCGGTATCGCGCCGGGCGCCCCGGTCGCCCTGCGCGGACTGGGCCTGAACTTCTTCGACTGCCTGGCCCTCCTCACCGAGGGCCGCGGCGGTACGTTCAAGGAGGGCCAGTCCGGTCTCGTCTACCTCCCGAGCGGCAACGAGCCCGTGCTGTACGCCGGTTCGCGGCGCGGCGTCCCATACCACGCCCGGGGCGAGAACGAGAAGGGCGCGCTCGGCCGCCACGAGCCGCGCTTCCTGACCCCGGACGTCATCGCGGAACTGCGGCGCCGCGTGGCCGGAGGGCGCTCCCTCGGCTTCCGCCACGACCTCTGGCCGCTCGTCGACCATGAGATACGGACCGTCCATCACGAGGCGTGGATCCGTGCCGCCCGAGGACCGGAGGCGGCCGAGGAGTTCGTACGGTCGTGCCTGGTGGGTGAGGACGGGGAGGAGACGGCCCTGCTCGACCGCCACGCCGTCCCGCCCGCCGAGCGATGGGACTGGACGCGGATCGAACTCCCTTACGGCGAGCGGAAGTTCATCGACCGCGCCGACTTCCGGCACTGGCTGCTGACCTACCTGCGCCGCGATGTCACCGAGGCCCGCCTCGGCAATGTGAACGGACCGCTGAAGGCCGCGCTGGACGCCCTGCGGGATCTGCGCAACGAGATCCGGCTCGTCGTCGACCACGGCGGAGTCTCCGGTGAGTCGTACCGCGCCGAACTCGACGGCTGGTACACCCCGTTGAACGCCTTCACCTCGATCGGCCCGCCCGCCTTCCGGATCGAGCAGCTGATCGCGCTGATCGAGGCGGACGTGCTGCATGTCCTCGGCCCGGGGATGCGGGTACGGGCCTGGGCGCCCGGCGGTGACACCGAGGAGGGCATCGGTGAAGGGGACATCGGCGAAGGGGGCGTCGGCAAAGGGGGTTTCCTCGTGGACGCGGAGCTGGTGGACGAACCCCCGGTCCGGGTCGAGGCCCTGATCGAGGCACGGCTGCCCGCCGTCGATCTGCGGCGGAGCGCCAACCCCTTGCTGCGGGCGCTGTTCGGGGCCGGTGCGTGCGCACCGTACCGGCTGGGGGGCGACGCGGGCCACGAGCCCGGCGGGCTGGCGGTGACCGACGGCGCGCCCCGGCTGGTGGACGCGGCGGGCCGGCCGCACCCGCGCCGGTTCGCCTTCGGGGTGCCGGTGGAGGGCGTGCGCTGGGTGACGGCGGTCGGCATCCGGCCGGGCGTCGGCTCGGTGACGCTGGAGGACGCGGACGCGATCGCGCGGGCCGCCCTGGGGCTGGGGCCGGGCCCAGCCGCACGTCGGACATCAGGCACAGGGAGTCGGGAAACGTGAACGCGATGTCCGTGGGCACCGACGCGGGCCTGCTCGCCCCCACCTGGGCCGGTACGCCCGTCGCGGCCGAGGTGACCGACGAGGCGTGGCTGCAGGCCATGCTGGACGTCGAGGTGGCGCTGGCCCGGGCCCAGCACGCGGTCGGGCTGACTCCGGCCACGGCGGTGGAGGCGATCGCCTCGGCGGCCCGGGTGGAACACCTCGACCTGGTCGCCCTGGCGCACGCGGCCCGGGCCACCGCGAATCCGGTGGTCGCACTGGTGACCGCCTTCACGGAGGTCGTCGCCTCGGGGGATCCGGCCGCCGCGGAGTATGTGCACCGCGGGTCCACCAGTCAGGACATCCTCGACTCGGCGGCCATGGTGATCGCGCGCCGGGTGCTCGGCCTGATCGCCGCGGATCTGTCGCGGGTCGGTGCGGCCCTCGCGTCCGTGGCCGACACCCATCGCGGCACCGTCCTGGCCGGGCGCACCCTCGCCCAGCACGCCGTGCCGACGACCTTCGGTCTGAAGGCCGCCGGGTGGCTGGAGCTGGTGGTCGACGCGTCGGTCCGGGTGCGGGCGGTGGCGTCGGGGCTTCCGGCCCAACTGGGGGGAGCGGCGGGGACGTTGGCCGCGTATCGGGAGTACGCCGTGGTGGATCGCAGGGCCTCGGATGTGGATGTCCGCGGGCCGGTGAGGGCTGATCGCGCCCGCGCGGCGGAGCCGCGAGTGTCACAGCCCCGCGTCCCTGAAGGGGCGCGACAGCGAGCCGGAAGCGACAGTGACGGCGGACTGGAGCTGCTCGGCCCCTTCTCCGCCGCCCTCGGCCTCGCCGAGCCCACCCTCCCCTGGCACACCGTCCGTACCCCCGTCGCCGAACTCGGGGCCGTGCTCCAGCTGGTCACCGGGGCGCTCGGGAAGTTCGCGCTCGATGTGCAGACGCTGTCCCGTACGGAGATCGGCGAGGTGTCCGAGCCTGCCGGGGTCGGGCGCGGTGCCTCCTCGGCCATGCCGCAGAAGCGGAACCCCGCGCTGGCCACGCTGATCGTGTCGGCCGCCCGGCAGGTCCCCGCGCACGCGCTCGTGCTGGCGCAGTGTCTGCTCGCCGAGGACGAACGGCCCGCCGGGGCGTGGCACGCCGAGTGGCAGCCGCTGCGGGAGGCGTTGCGGCTGGCGGGCGGCGCCGCGCACACCGCCGTCGAGCTCGCGGAGGGGCTGATCGTCCACCCGGAACGCATGCGGGCCAACCTCGACCTGACCGGCGGTGCCATCGTCACCGAACGGCTGGCCGTGGCCCTGGCCCCGATGCTCGGCAAGGTCCGCGCGAAGAAGCTCCTGACCAGCGCCTCCGCCGAGGCCGCCGACACCGGCCGCCCCCTTGGTGAGGTGCTGTCCGCCGACCCGGAACTGTCCGCCCGGTTCACCCCCGCCGAGCTGTCGGAGCTGCTCGACCCGGCCCACTACACGGGTGCGGCCCACACACTGATCGACCGGGCGCTGCACAGATACGAAGACGCGCGCGGCCACGACGAGAACAACGGAGGCACGCTGTGAGCACCGTGAGCCGGACGCCCGAGGACCCGGCCGCCGCACCCACCCGCTCCTGGCCCGTCCTCGTGGTCGTGGTCTGCGCGCAGATGCTGATCTGGCTGGACACCTCGATCCTCAATGTCGCCGTCACCACCCTCGCCGACCCCGTGGAGGGCCTGGGCGCGAGCCCCGGCGAACTGGAGTGGGTGGCGAGCGCCTACACCCTGGTCGTCGCCGGCACCCTCTTCGCGGGCGGCGCGCTCGCCGACCGTTTCGGCCCCCGGAACACGCTCCTCGCCGGACTCGCGCTGATCGGAGTGGCCTCCGGCGCGGGCGCGTTCGTGGACAGCCCGGCGTGGCTGATCGTGGCGCGGGCCTTCATGGGGGCGGGCAGCGGCCTGTTGATGCCGGCGACGCTGACCGTCATCGTGCAGAGCACCCCGGAGGAGAAACGCACCCGGGCGATCGCGATCTGGAGCTCGTCGAGCGGTCTCGGCGTGGCCATCGGCCCCGTCGCGGGCGGCGCGCTGCTCAGCCACTTCTGGTGGGGCTCGGTGTTCCTGGTCAACGTCCCGATCGTCGCCCTGTGTCTGCTGGCCGTCGTGGCGGTCGTCCCCGACCTGGGCGGTTCCCGCCGCCGCGTGCTCGACCTGCGGGGCCTCGCCCTGTCGGTGCTCGGGCTGGGCGGTGTGGTCTACGGCATCATCGAACTCGGCGGCGGCCGCACCTGGTACGGCCCCCACGTGCTGCTGCCGCTGCTGCTGGGCGGTGTCGTGCTGGGCGTCTTCGTCGCCGGCCAGCGCAGGTCCAGGGCGCCCAGCCTGGACCTGCGGCTCTTCCGGCAGCCCGGCTTCACGGCCGGCAGCGTGGTCCTGCTGATCGCCTTCATGGCGCTGGCCGGCCACCTGTTCTACGCGGCCTTCTATCTCCAGGGCCCCCGAGGCCTCTCCCCCGCCGACGCCGGCACCGTCATGATCGCCGCCGCGGTCGGCATCGTCCTGGGCAGCCAGGCCTCCCCGGCGCTGAGCCGCCTGCTGTCGGCCCGCTGGACGGTCGCGTCCGGCGTCCTGGCCACCGCCGCCACCTACGTCGCCTACGCCTGGCTCGACGGGCGGACCCCCCTCTGGGTCGTCGCCGCGCTGCTGTGGATCCAGGGCTTCGGCATGGGACTGGTCGGCACCCCGGTCACGGCCGTGATGATGCGCGGGGTGCCGCCGCAGCTGGCGGGCGCCGGCGCCGCCGTCAACAGCGTCACCCGCCAGGTCGGCGGCACCCTCGGTGTGGCGATGGCCGGCTCGATCCTCTCGGCCGTCTACCGGGACCGGATGGCCGACGCCGAACTCCCCGGCACCGCACAGGGCCTGTCGCCGGCCGCCGAGGAACAGGCCCGTACCTCCGCCGAAGCCGCCCGTTCCCTGGCCGATTCCCTGCGCCTGCCCGAACTGGCGACCACGGCCGACCGCGCCTTCCTCGACGCCATGTACGCCGCCACGCTCGCCGTCGCCGCCCTCGCCCTCCTCGGCTGTGTGGTGGCGGTCGTGGGCCTGCGCACCCGTGGGGCGCCCGAAAGCCCGGAGCACGCAAGGCCGTTGGACGCGGCAGGGAAGGGGAACGCACGATGACACAGCCCACGCTCCCCCAGCAGGCCGCGGCCCGTTCGGTCTTCGTCACCGGCGGGAACAGGGGCATCGGGCTGGCCATTGCCCGCCGTTTCGCTGCTGCCGGGGACCGGGTCACGGTCACCCACCGGGGCACCGAGCCCGCGGCCTCCGAGGGATTCCTCGCCGTTCGGTGCGATGTGACGGACAGCGGGCAGGTCGACCGGGCCTTCCAGGAGGCCGAGGCGGCCCACGGCCCGGTCACCGTGCTGGTCGCGTGCGCGGGCGCCGCCCAGGACCGGCTGCTGGTGCGGATGACCGAGGCGGACTTCACCTCCGTCATCGACACCAACCTCACCGGAGCCTTCCGCGTCGCCCAGCGCGCGGTGCGCGGCATGCTCCGGGCGGGCCACGGCCGTATCGTCCTGATCTCCTCCACGGCCGCCCTGCACGGCGCCCCCGGCCAGACCAACTACGCGGCGGCGAAGGCCGGCCTCGTCGGCTTCGCCCGCTCCCTCACCCGGGAGCTCGGCGCCCGCGACATCACCTGCAACGTCGTCGCGCCCGGCCTCACCGAGACCGACATGAGCCGCGCACTCACCGCGGACCAGCGGCGCGAACTGCTGCGCGCCACGCCCGCCGGACGCCTGGGCCGCCCCGAGGAGGTCGCCGACGCGGTGGCCTTCCTGGCCGCCGCCGGTTATGTACGCGGCGCCGTGATCCCGGTCGACGGGGGCGCCGGGCTGGGGCACTGAGATCCGGCGAGACCCCGGCCACCGCGGAGACGGAGATCCCGCGGTGCCCGGGCGGCCGGGCCACCGGGACCGGGTGGGGAAGCGGACGTCGCGCGGCCGCCCGTTTCCCCGCCCCCGCGGGACTACCGTCGCCCGCGCAGCGCCCGGTACTTGGCGACCAGCGCCTTCGTCGACCCGTCCAGCCCCGGCACCTCGGCCCCCTCCGTGAGCGCCGGCTCGACGCGCTTGGCGAGGACCTTGCCCAGCTCGACGCCCCACTGGTCGAAGGAGTCGATGTTCCAGACGGCACCCTGGACGAACACCTTGTGCTCGTACAGCGCGATCAGCTGGCCGAGGACCGACGGGGTCAGTTCCTTCGCCAGGATCGTGGTCGTCGGGTGGTTCCCCTGGAACGTCTTGTGCGGCACCAGTTCCTCCGGTGCCCCCTCCGCCCGCACCTCGTCCGGCGTCTTGCCGAAGGCCAGCGCCTGGGTCTGGGCGAAGAAGTTGGCCATGAGAAGGTCGTGCTGGGCCTTGAGCGTCTCGCCGAGCTCGGCGACCGGCTCGGCGAAGCCGATGAAGTCCGCCGGGATCAGCTTCGTGCCCTGGTGGATCAACTGGTAGTACGCGTGCTGCCCGTTCGTCCCCGGTGTGCCCCACACCACCGGCCCGGTCTGCCACTCCACCGGCACCCCGTCCCGGCCCACGTACTTGCCGTTGGACTCCATGTCCAGCTGCTGCAGGTAGGCCGTGAACTTGGACAGGTAGTGGCTGTAGGGCAGCACCGCGTGCGACTGCGCGTCGTGGAAGTTGCCGTACCAGATCCCCAACAGGCCCAGCAGGAGAGGCACATTGGACTCGGCGGGCGCCGTACGGAAGTGCTCGTCGACCAGGTGGAACCCGTCGAGCATCTCCCGGAAGCGGTCCGGGCCGATCGCGATCATCAGCGACAGGCCGATGGCCGAGTCGTACGAGTAGCGTCCGCCGACCCAGTCCCAGAACTCGAACATGTTGGCCGTGTCGATGCCGAAGTCCGACACCTTCTCGGAGTTCGTCGACAGCGCCACGAAGTGCTTGGCGACGGCCTCGGAGCCCGCCTTCAGCTCGGTGAGCAGCCAGTCGCGCGCGGACGTCGCGTTGGTGATCGTCTCGATGGTGGTGAACGTCTTCGAGGCGATGACGAAGAGCGTCTCGGCCGCGTCCAGGTCCCGTACCGCCTCGTGCAGGTCGGCCCCGTCCACGTTCGACACGAAGCGGACGGTGAGATCGCGGTCGGTGAAGGAGCGCAGTACCTCGTACGCCATCGCCGGGCCCAGGTCGGAGCCGCCGATGCCGACGTTCACGATGTTCTTGATGCGTCGGCCGGTGTGTCCGGTCCACTCGCCGGAGCGGATGCGCTCGGCGAAGCCGGCCATCTTGTCGAGCACCTCGTGGACACCCGGCACCACGTTCGCGCCGTCGACCTCGATCACCGCGTCACGCGGAGCGCGCAACGCGGTGTGCAGGACGGCGCGGTCCTCGGTGGTGTTGATCTTCTCGCCGCGGAACATGGCGTCCCGCAGCCCGAACACGTCGGTCGCGGCGGCCAGCTCGCGCAGCAGCCGCAGCGTCTCGTCGGTGACCAGATGCTTGGAGTAGTCGACGTGCAGGTCGCCGACCTCCAGCGTGTACCCGGCACCGCGCCCCGGGTCGGCCGCGAACAGCTCACGCAGCTGGACATCACCCTGCTGCTCCCGGTGCTCGGCCAGCGCGGTCCACTCGGGCGTCTGGTTGAGCCTCGTACGGCTTCGTGCGTTCATCTCGGACTTCAGCCTTCTTTCCTACCTGGTCCTGCGTACGAAGCGGTGCCGGGGAGAGACGGACACGCCCCTCCCCGGGGCCGCTCGGCCCCGCTGCCGGTTCCAACCTAATTGATCACGACGGAACACGAGCCGTCGTCCCATGGTCGTCCGGTTCGACAACAGATACGTCCGCCTTGAGCGTCGGTATCAGCGCGGCGACGGACAGGGCGAAGAAGGCGGCGGCAAGGAGCGCCGGGGTGTTCGGGCCCCAGGCCGTGGCGACCGCTCCGCCGAGCAGAGCGCCCAGGGGCGCCCCGGCCACCCCGAGGGTTCGGAAGGCGGAGCCGACGCGGCCGAGCATGTCGGCGGGGGCACGCCGCTGCATCAGCGTCGTGGTGTTGACGTTCCACACCATGCCCATGGCCCCGAACACGGCGAGGCTCACCGCGAGCGCCCACAGGCTGCGCACCGAGCCCATCACGACGAGGGCCACGATCTGCGCCGCGCCGGCCAGCAGCACGGCACGCACCCGCCCCGCGCGGGCCACCAGCCGTCCGTTCACCGCTCCCCCGGCGAGGCCGCCGACCGTGTACGCGGTCGTCACCGCCGCGAACCCGGCGTTGCCCGCGTCCAGCCAGCCGGTCACCAGCAGCACCAGCGTGGCGATGAGGGCGCCCATGCCGACGTTGCACAGAGCGGTGGCAGCGCACAGCCCGCGCAGGGCCCTGTCCCGCCACAGCGTCCGCAGCCCGGCGGCGATCTCGGCGCGCAGGGTGCTGCCCGCGGGACGGGGCTCCCGCTCGGGCGCGGCGGCACCGAGCGAGGCCACGAGGGCGGCGGCGAACAGGTAGGTCAGGGCGTCCGCCGCGAAGGGGACGGCGGCTCCGGCGGCCAGCAGCAGGGGGACGAGCGGCGCGGCCACCAGCCCGCCCGCGATCCGCTGGCCGGTCATCAACCGGGCGTTCGCGTTGCCCAGGGCGTCACGGCCCACCAGGGCGGGCAGCAGGGCCGTGGCCGCGTTGTCGAAGAGTGTCTGAAGGGTGGTCAGAGCGAAGGCCAGGGCGATCAGCAGGGCGATCGAGGCGTGATCGAGGGCCACGGCCACCGCGAAACCCGCCACCAGCAGACCGCGCGCCACGTCCACCGTCCACATGGCCCGCCGCTGGTCCACCCGGTCGGCGACGGCCCCGCCGAACAACCCGAACACCAGCCACGGCAGATAGCCACAGGCCGTGACCGAGGCGACGAGAAGCGGCTCGTCCGTCAGCGTCACCGCGAGCAGCGGCAACGCGGCCGTACGCAGCGCGTCCCCGAAACTGGAGAGCACGGCCGCGCTCCACAGCCGTAGGAACGCTCCGCGGTACGCGACCGCCGCCCCCTGCTCAGCCCCCGTCACGTGTCCCCCTCACGATTCGTCGATGCGCAAACCGTAGGGGGACCCACTGACAATCAGCCCGACCAGCGGGAACGCGAACATCGCGGGAATCGCGAGCCACCCGCCCGAAACGCTTCCGGCCAGGCACCCCTCGGTGCCCGGCCGGTGTCAACTCCTAGATCTCGCCCCGCAGTTTGGCGAGCGCCTCGGCGAGGATCGCCTCGCCGTCCGCGTCGCTGCGGCGCTCCCGCACATAGGCGAGGTGCGTCTTGTAGGGCTCGGTGCGTGGTGGGGCCGGGGGGTTGTCCCGGTCCTGTCCGGCCGGGAAGCCGCAGCGCGGGCAGTCCCAGGTGTCGGGGACCTGTGCGTCGCTGGCGAAGCTCGGCTGGGTCTCGTGTCCGTTGGAGCACCAGAAGGAGATGCGCAGCCGGGGTGCGGACTCGCCGCGCTCGGCTTCGCCCATCGGCCCCGCCCCGACCCGGCTTCCTCGGATCGCGTTGCCACTTGCCACGGTCGTAACTCCCTGCGTGATGGTGCGGCGAAGCGAGTCGGCGTTTCGCTTCGCTGCGAGCGCCTCAGTCTACGTAAGGCCCAACGCGCGTCCAGTGATTGGAGTTACATCCTGTCCCCAGACGCAAGCCCCATGATAGGCCGCGCTCGAAGTCGCGTACCCAGCATGGGGCTTTACGTGCGGATTGGTGCGTCCGTGACGCGTTGTTTCGCCGGTGTCGGCCCGACGGTCAGTTGTTGACCTTCATCAGGATGCCGAGTACGACAATGCACGCGAACCACAGCAGACCGACCACGACGGTGATCCGGTCGAGGTTGCGCTCGGCGACCGAGGAGCCGCCGACGGAGGACTGCATACCGCCACCGAACATGTCGGAGAGGCCGCCGCCCTTGCCCTTGTGCATCAGCACCAGCAGCATCATCAGCAGGCTGAACACGATCAGGGCGATCGAGAACCCCATAACCACGGCTGGACCAACTTCCTCGGATCTGGATAGACGACAAGAGGGCCGGGACCGGTCGGCAAGCTCGACACTCGCCTACTGGGCCTCGGCCCCCCGCAAGAGTACGACGTTACGCCGCTAAGGCCTACTCACTGGTCGCGGAAGCGCACGATCTTGACGAACTCGTCCGCGTCCAGGGAGGCGCCGCCGACGAGGGCGCCGTCGATGTCGGCCTGCGCCATGATCTCGGCGACGTTGCCGGCCTTGACCGAGCCGCCGTACTGGATGCGGATCTGGTCGGCGGTCTCCTGGGAGTACAGCTCGGCGAGCTTGCCGCGGATGGCCGCGCAGACCTCCTGGGCGTCCTCCGCTCCGCAGACCTTGCCGGTGCCGATGGCCCAGACGGGCTCGTAGGCGATCACGACGGTCTCGGCGTGCTCGGCGGGGACGTCCTTGAGGCCGCCCTCGACCTGGGCGAGCGTGTGGGAGACGTGGTTGCCCGCCTCGCGGACCTCCAGTTCCTCGCCGACGCACAGGATCGGGGTGAGGCCGTGCTTGTAGGCGGCCTTGACCTTGGCGTTGACGATCTCGTCGGTCTCGTCGTGGTACTGGCGGCGCTCGGAGTGGCCGATCGCCACGAACGTGCACTTGAGCTTGGCCAGCATCGGACCGGAGATCTCGCCGGTGTAGGCGCCGGAGTCGTGGGCCGAGAGGTCCTGGGCGCCGTACTTGATCTTGAGCTTGTCGCCGTCGACCAGGGTCTGGACCGAGCGCAGGTCGGTGAAGGGCGGCAGGACCGCGACCTCACAGGCCTCGTAGTCCTTGTCGGCGAGGGCGAAGGCGAGCTTCTGGACGTGCGCGATGGCCTCGAGGTGGTTGAGGTTCATCTTCCAGTTGCCGGCCATCAGGGGCATACGGCCCTTGTCGGAAACGGTCATTGAGGGTCAGTCCTCCAGTGCGGCGAGGCCGGGGAGCGTCTTGCCCTCGAGGTATTCGAGGGAGGCGCCGCCGCCGGTCGAGATGTGGCCGAATGCGTTCTCGTCGAAGCCCAGGATGCGCACGGCCGCGGCGGAGTCGCCGCCGCCGACGACCGTGAAGGCCCCCGAGTCGAGGAGTGCCTGGGCGACCGCCTTGGTGCCCTCGGCGAATTCGGGGTGCTCGAAGACGCCCATGGGGCCGTTCCAGAAGACGGTGGCGGCGTCGGCGATCTTCGAGGCGTACAGCTTGCGGGACTCCGGGCCGATGTCCAGGCCCATCTGGCCGGTCGGCATGGCGTCCGCGGCGACCTCGGTGGCACCGGCCGGAGCCTTGCCCTTGAGGTCCGGGAACGCGGGCGCGACGACGGCGTCGACGGGGAGGACCAGCTCGACCCCGGTCTTCTCCGCGCGCTCCAGGTACTCGGTGACCGCGCCGAGCTGGTCCTCCTGGAGGAGCGAGCCGCCGACCTCGTACCCCTTGGCCTTGAGGAAGGTGTACGCCATGCCGCCGCCGATGAGGATGCGGTCGGCCTTGCCGAGCAGCTGGTCGATGACGGCGAGCTTGTCGGAGACCTTGGCGCCGCCGAGCGCGACCACGTAGGGGCGCTGGACGTCGTCGGTGAGCTTCCTCAGGACGCCGACCTCGGTGGCGATGAGGTACCCGGCGTAGTGCGGCAGGCGGGCCGGCAGGTCGAGGACCGAGGCGTGCCCCCGGTGCACCGCGCCGAAGCCGTCGCCCACGTAGACGTCCGCGAGGGCGGCCAGCTGATCCGCGAAGGCGCCGCGCTCGGCGTCGTCCTTGGACGTCTCGCCGGCGTTGAAGCGGAGGTTCTCGACGACCGCGACCCGGCCGTCGGCGAGGCCCGCGACCGTGGCCGTGGCGGACTCGCCGACCGTGTCCGTCGCGAACGCCACGTCGGCGCCGAGGAGTTCACCGAGGCGCGCGGCGGCGGGGGCGAGGGAGAAGGCCGGGTCCGGGGCGCCCTTGGGGCGGCCCAGGTGGGAGGCGACGACGACGCGCGCGCCGGCCTCGGCCAGCGCCTTCACGGTGGGCAGCACGGCGCGGATACGGCCGTCGTCGGTGATGGTGGTGCCGTCCAGCGGCACGTTGAGGTCGGCGCGGACGAAGACCCGCTTGCCGGCGACTCCCTCGGCGAGGAGTTCGTCGATCGTCTTCATGGAGAGGGCTCCCGAGGAGGACTTGTGGTGCTCGTGGTCGTGGGAGGGGCGCTTTCGTACGTGAGTCAGGGCCCGGGCGGCGCGTCCCTGCGCCGCCCGAGCCCTGCTGTCACATGGAGGTGCCTGCTCTGTCGGTCAGAGCTGGCCGCCGACGAAGACCGTGAGGTCGACGAGGCGGTTGGAGTAGCCCCACTCGTTGTCGTACCAGCCGAGGATCTTCACCGTGTTGCCCTCCTGGACCATGGTCAGGGAGGAGTCGAAGGTGCAGGAGGCCGGGTCGCTGACGATGTCCGAGGAGACGATCTCGTCCTCGGTGTAGGCCAGGTAGCCCTTGAGGTCGCCGTCCTCGGAGGCCTTCTTGAACGCGGCGTTGACCTCGTCCTTGGTGACCTCGCGCTGCAGCGTCACGACCAGGTCGGTGGCCGAGCCGGTCGGGACCGGGACGCGCATCGCGATGCCGTCCAGCTTGCCCTTGAGCTGCGGGAGGACCAGCGCGGTGGCCTTCGCGGCACCCGTGGTGGTCGGGATGATGTTCTCGGCGGCGGCGCGGGCGCGACGCAGGTCCGAGTGCGGGAAGTCCAGGATGCGCTGGTCGTTGGTGTACGCGTGGACCGTCGTCATCAGGCCCTTGACGATGCCGAAGTTCTCGTCGAGAACCTTGGCCATCGGCGCCACACAGTTGGTGGTGCAGGAGGCGTTGGAGATGACGTGGTGGTTCGCCGGGTCGTACTTGTCCTGGTTGACGCCCATCACGATGGTGATGTCCTCGTCCTTGGCCGGAGCCGAGATGAGGACCTTCTTGGCGCCGCCGGCGAGGTGCTTCCCGGCGTCGGCCTTCTTCGTGAAGATGCCGGTGGACTCGATGACGATGTCGACGCCCAGCTCGCCCCACGGGATGTCGGCGGGGTTGCGCTCGGAGAGGACCTTGATGGTGTGGCCGTCGACGGTGATCGTGTCGGCGGTGTGCGACACCTCGGCCTTGAGGCGGCCCAGGATGGTGTCGTACTTCAGGAGGTGTGCGGTGGTCGCGGTGTCACCCAGGTCGTTGACAGCCACGATCTCGATGTCAGCACCCTGCTCCAGCAGCGCGCGGAAGTAGTTACGACCGATGCGGCCAAAGCCGTTGATGCCTACGCGGATCGTCACGAACCGATCTCCTCGTTGGTACGCCGGCTCAGTGCCGGCGAGCTGTATGGGATGTCCCCGACCGCCTACGACCCTACCTCCCCGGCGCCCGTCGAGTGACATCGAGATGCCCTATACATGCCGGTGCGGTCCATACTCGCCAGTAGGGGTACGGACCGCCCTGGTTTTGCAAGGTGATTACCTTTTGAGCGGCCCCCCGATCATCTGATTTCAGACGTCCGGAGGGCCGCTCACGAGGCTTTTTCTCAGCCGTTCGGCGCAGCCGGCTCTCAGTTCCTCAGAGCCGCCAGCGCCTTGCCGAGCAGTGCCTTGCGGTCGGCCGCCGCGGGGACCTGCTCCAGACCGAAGCCCAGCAGCACGGTGTCGTCCGTGGTGACGGCGCCGTAGGTCTTGAACAGTTCACCCGACAGGCCCCAGTCCTTCACGACCGCCGGGCTGCCCGCGGGCGGTCCGGGGGTGCTCCAGGCACCGAGCGACGTCTCGAAGCCCTCGATCGCGCCGGCCGTGCCGCCGATGACCACGGTGGCGTTGTCGGCGAGGACGCCGCGACCGCCGGAACCGGGGTCGGTGACATAGCTGAGCGACACCTCGACCTTCTTGCCGGCGTACGCGGACAGGTCGAACTCGACCTGCTGCCAGCCGTCCGAGGCCCCGGTGAAGCTGTTCCAGGAGCCGCTGGTGCCGCTGGGCGTGCAGCCCCCGGAGCCCAGGGTCAGGTACCGCTTCAGTGCCGGGTGGCCCTGGATGAAGTACCCGGCCTCGCACTCGACGGGCACGGTGGTGGAGGTGGCGCCGCCGGCCTCCGGCAGCGTCGTCCAGTCGTCCGCCCCGGCCGTGTGCGCCTCCAGAAGGGCGTGGTCGTAGCCCTCCTCGGTGCTCCACAGGAGCTGGGTGCGCAGGGTGGGCTTGTCGGCCGCGCCCACCGAGGTGAGGTCGATGGTGCGGGTGAGGCGGTTCCAGGCGTAGTCGGTGTGCGTGGCGGCCGCCATGGACGCGCCCTCGTACGGGCCGTACGGGTTGACGGTCCCGGGGTACTGGCCCGCGCCTTCGCTCGCGAACTGCGGGAACGTCTCCACGGGCAGGGCGTCCGAGGTGACGCCGAACGATCCGGCGGTGTTCAGCGGGTTGCCGGGCGCGTCGCCGAGCGCTCCGGTGAAGCCGTCGAGCTTGGCGAGACCCGCGAAGGCGGTCGCGTTCGGCAGGGAGGTACGGCTGTAGGCGCCCAGGTAGTACTGGCTGAAGTCGTTCGACAGGGTGCCGCCGCCGAGGTCGACGGCGCCGCCGGCGCTCTCGCCCGCCTCGATCAGCTTGCCGCCCTCGTTGAGATAGGCACGCAGTTCGAGCTGGGTGGCGACGCCCGGCCGGACGGCGCCCGTGTAGTGCACGACGGTCTTGAAGTGCTTCAGTACGCCGAGCGCGTCGGGCGCGCCGAGGGTCGCGACGTCCCAGACGAGCGCCTTCTTGCCGTTGGCCTTCAGCGCGTCGACGTAGGCCTGTGTCTGGGTCGCGGTCGCGCCCTCCTCGGCGACGACGAGGGTGTCGGCCTTGGGGCGTTCGGCGATCGTGTACGTGAAGCGCTCGCTGGTGGTGGGTCTGCCGCTCTTCGTCTCGCCGGTGAACCAGATCTCGACCTTGTCGCCCGGCTCGCCGTCCTGCACCTTGGCCCGGTACTCGTCGAACCAGAGGTTGTCCTCACCGCCGAACGTCTCGCCGCCCTTCCAGGCCTTGAGCGTCTGGTCGTACGTAGGGCCGCGGCCGTTGATCCGGTACTTCAGCTCCTTGTCGCGCACCGACTTGCGGGCCACGACGGAGATCTCCTGGTCGGCGCCGCGCGAGTACGACGTGGTGAAGCCGGCCGGGGTGAAGTCGGGGGCGTCGACGCCGACCGAGGACTTCGGCTGGTCGGGCTTGACGGCGGACTCGGCGACGGAGAGCGCGAACGGGATGTTCTTCTCGAACTCCTGCTTGATCAGCTTCTCGTCGTCCGGGAACGTGAAGACGGAGGCGCAGTCCTCGGGCTTCCAGGCGTCGTCCGGGTCGATGCCCGACACGGTCTGGCAGGTCGACATCTCGGGGGTGAACATCGCCGTGCCGTTGACGTTGGACGCGTGACCGTCCGCCTCGCCGTTGGTCGTGTACAGCTCGGAGGAGAGCTGGGGGTGGTAACCGGGGACCGCGGGGTTCTCCGGGGTGCCGGCCAGCGACTTGTAGAGCACGTCGTCCGGGGTGGGGCTGGCCACCTGCCAGCCGACCCCGTAGAGGATGAGTTCGGCGGCCGAGTGGTAGTTGATGCCGTACTCGAAGCCGATGCGCCTCTCGAAGGCGTCCAGGGCCTTTGTCTCGGGCTCCGAGTTCGGGCCGCCGCCGCGGTAGGTCTCACTGGTGGGGAACGGGGACGAGCCCTCGTTGTCGTAGCCCCACTTGTAGGCGAAGTTGCGGTTGAGGTCGACGCCGTCGCCGACGGTGATGGCACCGTCGCCGTTGACGTCCCGCACGTTCTTGCGCCACTGGCGGTTGGCGGCGTCCCGGTGCGTGAAGTCGTAGCCGTCCGGGTTGGCGGAGATCACGAACCACAGCTCGGTGGTGTCGACGATCTTCTTGATCCGCTTGTCCGTCTTGTAGTTGTCCAGGTAGTGGTGCATCAGGCGCCGGGTCATCTCCGGCGTGATCCACTCACGCGCGTGCTGGTTGGACATGTACAGCACGGAGGGCTTGGCGCCGTCCTTGGTCTTCTTCGCGTTCTTGGTCAGCTTGAGCGCGAGGATGTCCTGGCCCTGGAGGGACTTGCCGAGGGAGACCACCTTGGTCAGGGACGGGTTCTCCTGCCCCGTCCGGACGATCTCCTCCTTGATGTTGCCCGCACCGCTGTAGGGCCGGTAGACCCCGTCGCCGGCGGCGGCCACACGCGCCTCCGCCTTGCTGGTGAGCCGGTGCTCCTTCAGCTCGACGCCCTGCCCCTCCAAGGCGTCCGCCTGCTTGTCGGTGAGGTAGACCTCGACCGACGCGGTGCCCTTCTCCGGCGCCTGCTCGCTGAGTTCGTGACCGTCCTGCCCGGCCGCGAGCAGCAGCGGTATCTGCTTCTTCGTCACCTCGGCGCGGAAGACCTTGACCTCCTCCGCCTCGGCACCGTCGTTCTCGGCCGCCTGGGCGAGCGGCGCCAGTCCCGCGCCTCCGCCCAGCAGGAGCGCGCCCGCGGCGAGGATCGATCTCGCTCTTCGTCTCATGAGCCCCCCTTGCAGTGGTTCGCCACAGCGGCGAACAGACGCCAGGCTCATGTCAGACATGGGTCACGTCAAGGGTGCCTCACCGGCCATCCACGGAATTCACACGGACATACGAAAGCCGGTGCCGACGGCCCCTCAAGTGGGCGTCGGCACCGGCGAGTTGACCTGGTGTCCTGTCACCCCACCAGGTTCTCGGCCATCTCCTCGGTGATGCTGGACTCGGTGCTCGGGATGCCGAGGTCCGACGCACGCTTGTCGGCCATGGCGAGCAGCCGGCGGATCCGGCCCGCGACGGCGTCCTTGGTGAGCGGCGGGTCGGCGAGCGCGCCCAGCTCCTCCAGGGATGCCTGCTTGTGCTCCATGCGCAGCCGTCCGGCGGCCGCGAGGTGCTCGGGGACGTCGTCGGCGAGGATCTCCAGGGCGCGGCCCACGCGGGCGCCGGCGGCGACGGCGGCACGGGCCGAGCGGCGCAGGTTGGCGTCGTCGAAGTTGGCGAGCCGGTTGGCGGTGGCCCGGACCTCGCGGCGCATCCGCCGCTCCTCCCACGCCAGCACGGACTCATGGGCACCCAGGCGGGTCAGGAGCGCGCCGATCGCGTCCCCGTCCCGTACGACGACCCGGTCCACGCCCCGTACCTCGCGGGCCTTCGCCCCGATCGACAGCCGGCGGGCGGCGCCGACCAGTGCGAGAGCCGCCTCCGGGCCCGGGCAGGTCACCTCCAGGGAGGACGAGCGGCCGGGCTCGGTGAGCGAGCCGTGGGCCAGGAACGCGCCGCGCCAGGCCGCCTCGGCGTCACAGGTGGCCCCGGAGACGACCTGCGGAGGCAGGCCGCGGATCGGGCGGCCCCGGCCGTCCACCAGACCGGTCTGCCGGGCCAGCTGGTCACCGCCCGCGACCACCCGGACGACGTAACGCGAACCCCGGCGCAGTCCGCCGGGTGCCATCACGATCAGTTCGGAACTGTGGCCGAAGATCTCCAGGATGTCCCGCTTGAGTCTGCGGGCCGCCATCGCGGTGTCCAGCTCCGCCTCGATCACGATGCGTCCGCTCACCAGGTGCAGCCCGCCCGCGAACCGCAGGATCGCCGAGACCTCCGCCTTTCTGCAGCAGGTCCGGGTGACGGGTAGCCGGGAGATCTCGTCCTTCACCGCTGCCGTCATCGCCATGGGCCGATCCTTCCATGCATCCGAAAAATACGGTCGTACGCGGCGGCCAACAGCTCCGGGTCGTGCCGCGGAGATCCATCGGTCCGGGCCACCGGCGCCAGCTCGACCGCGGCCCCGAACCGTTTGGCGGCGTCGGTCAGGGAATCGCGGTCGGGCACGGCGGCCTCGTCGGCCAGCACCACGTCCAGGGCGAGTTTAGGGGCGTGTCGTGCCAAAACCTCCAAATGACGCTGCGGGGAGAAGCCATCGGTTTCTCCCGGCTGCGGGGCGAGGTTCAGTGACAGCACGAGTCGGGCCTTGGTCTCGGTGAGGGCGTCGAGCAGTTCGGGCACGAGCAGGTGCGGGATCACCGAGGAGAACCAGGAGCCCGGGCCGAGGACCACCCAGTCGGCGTCGCGGACCGCCGCCACGGCCTCGGGCACGGCGGGCGGGTCGTGCGGCACGACGTGCACGGACTGCACCTCGCCGGGGGTGAGCGCGACGGTCGCCTGCCCCCGGACGGTGTCGACGTCGTCCGGGCGCGCCGGATCGTGCCCCTTGACCAGGGCCTGGAGCTCCAGCGGTACGGCCGACATGGGCAGCACCCGGCCCTGGGCGCCCAGGAGCCGGCCGACGAGGTCGAGGGCCTGGACATGGTCGCCGAGCTGTTCCCACAGGGCGACGATCAGCAGATTGCCGACCGCGTGTTCGTGCAGGTCGCCCTGGGACTGGAAGCGGTGCTGGATGACGCGGGCCCAGGTCTGGCCCCAGTCGTCGTCGCCGCACAGCGCGGCCAGCGCCTTGCGCAGGTCGCCGGGCGGCAGAACGCCCAGCTCGTCGCGGAGGCGTCCGCTGGAGCCTCCGTCGTCGGCCACGGTGACGACGGCGGTGAGGTCGCCGGTGATCCGGCGCAGGGCGGCGAGCGAGGCGGACAGGCCCATGCCCCCGCCGAGCGCGACGACCTTGGGCTGGGCGCCCCGGCGGCGCGGCTTGGCCCCGCGGGCCTCGGCGGGCTGGCCCGCGCGGCCCTCGGGGGTGACGCGGCGCAGTCTGCCCAACCGCAGAGCAGCACGTCCGGTCACTCGCGCCCCATGTCACGGTGCACGACCACGGTCTCGACGCCCTGGGAGGCGAGGCGGGCGGCGAGCTTCTCGGAGGTGGCGACCGAGCGGTGCTTGCCGCCGGTGCAGCCGACCGCGATGGTCACATACCGCTTGCCCTCGCGGCGATAACCGGCGGCGATCATCTGGAGCAGCTCGGTGTAGCGGTCGAGGAACTCCTTGGCGCCGGGCTGGTTGAAGACGTACGCGGAGACCTCCTCGTTGAGGCCGGTGTACGGGCGCAGCTCCGGGACCCAGTGCGGGTTGGGCAGGAAGCGCATGTCCACGACCAGGTCGGCGTCGACCGGGAGGCCGTACTTGAAGCCGAAGGACATGACGGTGGCCCGCAGCTCGGGCTCCTCGTCGCCGGCGAACTGGGCGTCCATCTTGGCGCGCAGCTCGTGCACGTTCAGGCTGGAGGTGTCGATGACCAGGTCGGCGTCGCCGCGCAGCTCGCGCAGCAGCTCCCGCTCGGCGGCGATGCCGTCGGTGATGCGGCCGTCGCCCTGGAGGGGGTGCGGGCGGCGCACCGACTCGAAGCGGCGCACCAGGGCGTCGTCGGAGGACTCCAGGAAGACGATCCGCCGGGTGACGTGCTTCGTCTCCAGGTCGGCGAGGGAGTCACGGAGATTGTCGAAGAAGCGGCGGCCGCGGACGTCGACGACGACCGCGATCCGGGCCACGTTCCCCTGGGAGCGGGCGCCGAGCTCCACCATGGTGGGGATCAGCGCGGGTGGCAGGTTGTCGACGACGAACCAGCCGAGGTCCTCCAGACACTTGGCGGCCGTGGACCGTCCGGCGCCGGACATGCCGGAGATGATGACCAGCTCGGGGATGGCCGCCTCGGGGACCCCGGCTGTTTCGATGCCCGTACTCACGTGTGCTCCGTCTTCCTGTGGCGCTGGGTGCTGCGGGGTATCGTCGCCCGCCGCGCTGTGGGCTTCCCCGCGCTCCGCTGTGTGCTCGTGGTGCTGTTCTTCTGGACGCGCCGAGCGCTCCGGGAGTTCTGGGTGCTCCGGGCGTTCGGGACGCTCTTGGTGCTCGGTCATGTCTCCTGCCCTCGCCGCCGGTCCGGGGAACCCGCGGCCACGGGCTCCCCAGAGGGGTCCGCCGTCGTACCGGGCTCCTCTTCCTCCATGATCTCTCCAGTGGCCGTGTTCACTGCGGGTGCGGCCGGAGCCGCCTGGGCGAGGGCCACGGCGATCGTCTCGGCCGTCTTGCGGCCTATGCCGGGAACCTCGCAGATCTGGTCGATCGTCGCGGAACGCAGCTTCTTCAGGGAGCCGAAGTGCTTCAGCAGTGCCTGCTTGCGAGCCTCGCCGAGCCCGGCCACCTCGTCCAAGGGGCTCGCCCGGAAACGCTTGGCCCGTTTGGTCCGCTGGTAGGTGATGGCGAAGCGGTGGGCCTCGTCGCGGACGCGCTGGAGCAGATAGAGGCCCTCGCTGGTGCGGGGCAGGATCACCGGGTCGTCCTCGCCGGGCACCCAGACCTCCTCCAGGCGCTTGGCGAGGCCGCACACGGCGATGTCGTCGATGCCCAGCTCGTCGAGCGCCCGCCGCGCGGCGGCCACCTGCGGCTGCCCACCGTCGACGACGACGAGCTGGGGCGGGTAGGCGAACCGCTTGGGACGGCCGTCGTCGTCCCTTGCACCGATCGCGGGAGCGCCGAGACCGTCGCCGGCGTCACCGGGCCCGGCGGAGTCGTCCTCCACCCACTCGCCGGTCTTCTCCTTCTCCGCGAGATACCGCCGGAAGCGGCGGGTGATGACCTCGTGCATGGAACGGACGTCGTCCTGGCCCTCGAAGCCCTTGATCTGGAAGCGGCGGTACTCGCTCTTGCGGGCCAGCCCGTCCTCGAAGACGACCATGGAGGCCACGACGTCGTCGCCCTGGAGGTGGGAGATGTCGTAGCACTCGATCCTGAGAGGGGCGCTGTCCAGGTCGAGGGCCTCGGCGATCTCCTCCAGCGCGCGGGAGCGGGTGGTGAGGTCGGAGGCGCGCTTGGTCTTGTGCAGGACGAGGGACTGCTGGGCGTTGCGCGCGACGGTCTCCATGAGCGCCTTCTTGTCGCCGCGCTGCGGGATGCGCAGGGAGACCTGGGCCCCTCGGCGCCCGGTGAGCCACTCCTGGACGGGCCCCACGGGGTCGGGCAGCGCCGGGACGAGGACCTCCTTGGGCACGGAGTCGCCGGTCTCCTCGCCGTACAGCTGCTGAAGCGCGTGTTCGACGAGGTCACCGGTGGTGACGGCCTCGACCTTGTCGGTGACCCAGCCGCGCTGACCGCGCACCCGTCCGCCGCGTACGTGGAAGATCTGGACGGCCGCCTCCAGCTCGTCCTCGGCGACCGCGATCAGGTCGGCGTCGGTCGCGTCGGCGAGCACGACCGCGTTCTTCTCCATGGCCTTCTTCAGGGCCTCGATGTCGTCGCGCAGCCGGGCGGCCCGCTCGTACTCCATCTCCTCGGCCGCGTCCGTCATCCGCTTCTCGAGGCGACGGATGTACGTGCCCGTGCGCCCCGCCATGAAGTCGCTGAACTCGTCGGCCAGTTCGCGGTGGTCCTCGGCGGAGATCCGCTCGACGCAGGGGGCCGAGCACTTGCCGATGTAGCCGAGCAGACAGGGCCGCCCCGTGCGGGCCGCGTTCTTGAACACTCCGGCCGAGCAGGTGCGCACGGGAAAGACGCGCAGCAGCAGATCGACCGTGTCCCGGATCGCCCACGCGTGCGCGTACGGCCCGAAATAGCGGACGCCCTTCTTCTTGTGACCGCGCATCACCTGCACGCGCGGGTACTGCTCGTTCATCGTGACCGCGAGGTACGGGTAGCTCTTGTCGTCGCGGTACTTGACGTTGAACCGGGGGTCGAACTCCTTGATCCAGGAGTACTCCAGCTGAAGCGCCTCGACCTCCGTGGACACCACGGTCCACTCCACGGAGGCGGCCGTGGTGACCATCGAGCGGGTGCGCGGGTGGAGGCCGGCCAGGTCCTGGAAGTAGTTGGCCAGGCGCTGGCGCAGGCTCTTCGCCTTCCCGACGTAGATCACCCGCCGGTGCTCGTCACGGAACTTGTACACCCCGGGAGAGTCCGGAATCTGCCCCGGACTGGGGCGGTAGCTGGAGGGATCGGCCATGCTCCACACCCTACTGGCGCCCGCCGACATCGCGGGGGGCCCGCACCCCCGCAGGGGCGCGGGGCCGTCTCGGGACCGAGCCCTCAGCGCGTCTCCAGGAACGTCAGCACGGCCAGCACCCGCCGATGATCATCCGGCTCCTCGGGCAACCGCAGCTTCCCCAGGATGCTCCGCACATGCTTCTCGACCGTCCCCTCGGTGACCCACAGCCGACGACCGATCCCGGCGTTGGACCGCCCCTCGGCCATCAGGCCGAGAACCTCCCGCTCGCGATTGCTGAGCATCGACAGCGGGTCGTCACGACGCTGCGCGGCCACCAGCTCCTGCACCAGCGACGGATCGACCACCGACCCACCCCGGCGGATGCGGTCGAGGGTCTCCAGGAACTCGTCGACGACGGTGATCCGGCTCTTGAGCAGGTAGCCGATGGCGCGCCCCCCGGCCAGCAGCTCCAAGGCGTCCTCGACCTCGACGAAGGCCGACAGGACCAGGATCCCGACCGACGGATACCGCTCCCGGATGGTGCTGGCCGCCTTCAGCCCCTCGGTGGACTGCGTGGGCGGCATCCGGATGTCGACGATCGCGATGTCCGGGAGCTCGGTCTCCACCAGCTCCATGAGCCCGGCGGCGTCGCCGGCCTGCCCGGCCACCTCGTAGCCGACGCGCTCGCAGAGGCTCGCCAGCCCCTCCCGCAGGAGCACGTCGTCGTCCGCGAGCACCACCCGCCCGCGCACCGGATGCTGATCGGCCTGCATGGTCTCGGTCTCCCCCTTGCCCGACCTGTCCCGTTCGTCCCAACAGCCTGCCCGAACACGGGTCTTACGGCTAGCAGGAAGCCTAGTTGGGGGCGGGCCATGAAGACACCTGGACGTTTGCCCGCAATGCTCGGAGAAGTGCAGCCGCGGGTGGACCGACGCCTCAAACACGAGACGGCGAGACATCCGCCTGCCCCAGAGCCGGACGGCCGTCTCCGCCGTCCGATTCGACCGCCCGGAACGTACGCCCGTACCGGGGCCCGGACTCCCCCCTTTGAACGGGCCTCACCGCGTACGCTTCGGGCGGTCACGTACGCGGCAGTGCTACCGCCTCGGCCTCGTCCGGCGGCGTCAGCGGCAGGCGCACGGTCAGCGTCGTACCGCTGCCGGGAGGGCTGGCGAGCGTCAACCTGCCGCCGATCGCCTCCACCCGGTCGATGAGCCCGATCAGGCCCGAACCCTTGTCGGGTTCCGCTCCCCCGACGCCGTCGTCGCGGATGACCAGCTCCAGGACGCCCGAGCGCTCCGCGGCCGCCACGGTCACCACCGTCGCGCGCGCGTGCTTGACGGCGTTGGTGAGGCTCTCGGAGGTGACGTAGTACGCGGCCACCTCGACCTGTTCCGGGAAGCGGGCGCGGGTGAACCCGAGGTCGAGTTCCACGGGGATGGCGGCGCGGCGGGCCAGAGCACGCAGGGCGGGGCCCAGGCCGCCCTTGGAGAGGACGGACGGGTGGATGCCCCGGGCCACCTGGAGCAGGTCCTGGAAGGCGTCGTCGAGGCCCTTGGCCAGATGGTCGAGCCGCTGGGCGAGTTCCGAGGAGGGGTCCTCCACCAGGGTCTCGGTCATCCGCAGCTCCAGCTGGAGGGAGACCAGGCGCTGCTGGACGCCGTCGTGCAGATCGCGTTCGATGCGCCGCCGGGAGGCGTCCCCGGCGGCGACCACGCGCGCGCGAGAGGCGGTCAGCTGGTCGCGGCTGTCGGCGTTGGCGATCGCGGTGGCGATCAGTTCGGTGAAGTCGACGAGCCGGGACTCGGTGCCCTCGGGCAGCGGATCGAGCAGCGAGGCCGCCACGACGGCTCCCCACAGCCGGCCCTCGACCACGATGGGGGCACCCACCGAGGTGTCCGACCGGGCGGCGCCCCCGGTCCGGGCCACCTCCTCGATCGCCTTGCGGGCCGCCTCCCGACGCGTCGTACGGGCGGCCTCGGCGGTCGCGTCCACGCGCGCGTGCGCGATCCCCAGGACCTTGACGCTGCCGTCGGGCTCGTACCGCAGGACGGCCGCGGCCGTCCCCAGCAGGGATCCCACTTCCTCGGCCACCTTCCCGAACACCTCGGACGGCGGCACGCCGCGCGCGACCGCGGTGGCGACCCGGCGCAGCGCGCTCTGTTCGAGCGCGGCCCGGCGGCTCTCGGTGACGTCGCGGGCGGCGGCGTAGATGAGACCCTCCCGGGGGACCGGCCGGGCGCTCCACTGCAGCCAGCGCTCGGTGCCGTCGGCGCGGATGTACCGGTTCTCGAACTCGGCGACCTCGGCGCCGCCCGCCAGCAGCGCGATGGCTTCGCAGGTGCTGTCCCGGTCGTCCTCGTGGACGAATTCCACGAGCGGCCGGGAGGTCAGCGTCTCGATCGGATAGCCCAGGGTGCGTTCGAAGGCCGGGTTGACGCGCTTGAAGTAGCCGTCGACGCCGCTGATGCAGAGCAGGTCCAGGGAGAGGTTGAAGATGCCCTCCAGCTCCTGTTCGGCCCGTCTGCGCCGGCCGTGGGCGGCGGCGAAGGACGCCATGGTGCCGTTCATGCCGCCCAGCAGCTGGGCCCAGGTGCCGTCGAAGGAGTCGACGTCGGCCCGGTGTCCGAGCCGGCCCGCGTCGATCGCCGTGTTCATGTCCCGGATCTCGCCGGCCAGCCGTTCACTGGTCACCCGCAGCTCGCGGAACGTGTCGGCGACGTCGCCGAGTTCGTCGCGTCCCGCGTAGCGGATGTCGTACGAGAGGTCGCCGTCCGACAGGGCGCGGGCGCCCTCGGAGACCTGGCCGAGGGGGCGGGTGATCGAGCGGCGCAGGGCCAGCGCGAGGAGGGTGACGAGTGCCAGGACGCCGAGGGAGACGGCAAGTTCGGTGACGGCCTGGGTCCGGGTGGCGCGCAGGTCGCGGTGCGCGATGGCGTCGAGTTCGCGGGCGGCCCGGTCCTGGATGCCGCGCAGCGCGTCCACGTAGTCCTCGGAGTCGCTGAGCCAACTGTCGTACGAGGGCCGGTCGGCGGGCCGGGAGGCGGTGTCGGCGAGCAGGTCGCGGGCCTTGCGGACGGCGCGTCCGGGGGCCTGGAAGATCGCGGTGTGCAGTTCGGCGTTCAGCTCGTCCGAGGCTGTCTGCTGGAAGGCCCTGAGCTGGGCCTTCTCCAGTTCGGTCCAGCGGCCCGCGGCGGCGGTGGTCCGCCCCTCGCCGGGTGTGTGGAAGACGATGGCGAGTTCCGCCCGTTCGCTCTCGGCGGCGGCGGTGGCCCGCAGCATCGCGATGTGGGCGTCGGCCGCGCGGCCCGAGGCCCTGGTGGGACGGCCGGACTCGAGGGCGGCGACTATGTCGAGCACTTTGTTCTCGATGACCTCGTACCGCTGGGTCACGGCTTGCGCGTCCAGCGAGCCGGTGCCCGTCTGGACCCGCAGGGCGTGCAGTTGGCGGCGTACGGCGTCGAGGACCCCGGCGACGTCGGGCTCCGGCTGCCGTTCGACGGCTTCCCCGAAGGCCCGCCGCAGCGCGTCGTCGGTGATCCGCTGGGCCTCCGACCGGCCGCGCAGCGTGTCCGGTTCGGCGCTGAGCCGGGCCTCGACCGCGGCGATCCGCTCGCGGGCTATGGCGCCTGCGACCTCGCTGGTCACGAACGACACCTCGATCGCGGTGTCGAAGTCGCGCAGGGTCCGCGCCTCCTCCCACTGGGGCACGGCGGCGAGCGCGGTGAAGGCCAGCAGGACGGTGACCGGCAGCAGGACGAGCAGCATCAGCTTGGGGCCGACGCGCAGCCGTGCCAGGAACGGGACGCTGCCCACGGTCGCGGCGCGGCGGCGGACTCGCCCCGCGGAGGGACGCGGGGAGGGGACTCGTCCGCGAGGCGGTGGGCGGAGCACGGCAGGACCTCACGGTCCGGTCGGGGGGTAGTGCCCGTGGTCCGCCAGATCCTTGTCGACGGCACGCACCGCCTCGTCCAGGGCGGGCTTCACGGCCGCTCCCCGCATGATCTTCGCGAACGCCCCGGCGAAGGCCTCGGTGATCGCCGGGTAGGCGGGGGTCTGGGGCCGGGGGCGGGCGGCGCCGTCGCGCAGTTGTTCTATGTAGAGGCGTCCGGGGCCGCCCTCGGCGAACGCGTCGGTGCGTTCGATCGCGGTGCCGGTGGCGGGTATCCCGCCGTTGACGTCGGTCATCCGCAGGATTTCGTCGGGGCGCAGCAGGAAAGCCAGGAAGCGCCACACGGCGTCGCCGTCGGCCGCGCCCGCGGGGACGCCCCACTGCCAGGAACCCATCCCGGTCGCGCTGCCCGTGCCGAAGTCGGGCAGCGGCACGATCGCCACGTCGCCCGGGTGGGCCTCGCTGAACTCGCCGTACCTCCAGTGGCCGTTCCAGGACACGGGACTTCTGCCCTTCTGGAAGGCCCCAAGGTCCTCGTTCGCGTCCACATACCCCGCCTTCACCCAGCCCTGCAGCGTCGTCAGCGCCTCGACCGACCGCGGCCCGTTGAGGACGCCGTCGGCCGTTCGGTAGGTGGAGCGTTCGATCAGGTCGCCGCCCGCCGACCACACGACCGGCGCGAAGCCGTACGTTCCCCATTCGGTGCCGGCCCACGGCATCTGGAGGTCCAGCGGCCTCTCGTAGCCCAGGGCGCGCAGCTTCTTCAGGATGCCGGTGAACTCGTCGGCGGTCCAGGCGTCGCCGATGCCCTTCGGGACGCGTACGCCCGCCTTCTTCAGCACCGACGGCCGTACGTACAGACCGAGTCCGGAGTCGAACGTGCCCAGGCCCCACAGCCTGCCCCGGTAGGTGCCCTGTTCGAGGACGGAGGGGAGCAGGTCCGCGCGCAGGGACTCCGGGACGCAGGAGTCGATCGGCCGGAGCTCGCCGGCCCAGGCGTGGCTGAACAGTTTCGGGGCGTCGAAGTCGAGCAGGTCGGGCAGTTCGCCGTCGGCGGCCGCCGTACGGACCAGGTCGCCGTAGTCGCCCTCGGGGAGGCGGACGAGTCGGACCGTCACGTCGTCCTGGGAGGTGTTGAAGGCCCGAACCTGGGCCCGCACGGCCTCCAGTTCACCGCGCGCCGACGGCTCGTGGAACCACATCGTGATCTGTGCGGGGGCGTCGATCCGCCCGTCGCAGGTCGCGTCGGAGCCCCGCCGGGTGTTCTCGCCGCCGTCGTCCCCGCCCGCGTCGCAGCCCGAGAACAGCAGGGCCATGCAGAGCAGAAGGGCCGACCGGGCACGGCGGGGTGTCCTCGAAACGCTGCGCCGGCCGGGCGCCCGGGGAGTGCTTGGCCGGGGTCCGGCGGCGCGGGTCACGGCCCGCTCTTCGGGTAACCGTCGTGGGCGGCGAGATCCTGGTCGATTGCCTCGACCGCCTCGTCCAGCGTCTTCTTCGCGGGCGCTCCCGAGAAGACGACGTCGGCGACCGCCTGCGAGAAGGCGACGGTGACCGACGGGTACGCCGGTGTCTGTGGCCTGGGCCGGGCGGTCCCACTGCGCAACTGCTCGATGAACAACCGCTCCGCGCCGTCCTCGTCGTACCGAGGGGACAGCTTCACGGCCCCCTCCGTCGCCGGGATCGCGCCGTTGGCCTCGCTCATCCTGGCCACCTGCTCGGGCCGCAACAGGTACTCCAGGAAGCGCCAGACCGCGTCGCCGTCGGCGCCCCCGGAGGGGATGCCCCACTGCCAGGAACCCATTCCGGTGACGGTACCCGTGCCGAAGTCGGGCAGCGGCACGATCGCCACGTCGCCGGGGTGCGCCTCGCTGAACTCGCCGTACCTCCAGTGCCCCATCCAGGAGATGGGGCTGCGGCCCTTCACGAACGCGCTCCTGTCCTTCTCCTCGTCCCTGTCGACATATCCCTCCTCCACCCAGCGCTGCATGGTGGTGAGCGCCCCGACGGACTCCGGGCCGTTGAGGAACCCGTCGGCCGTGCGGAACTCCTCGGGGTCGATGAGGTCGCCGCCCGCCGACCACACGGCCGGCGCGAAGGCGTAGGTGTTCCACTCGTCGGCGAGCTTGGAGTCGGTGAAGTTCAGGTCGAGCGGCGCCTCGTAGCCCTCCGCGCGCAGCTTGCGCAGGATCTTCGTCAGCTCGTCGGCGGTCCAGGCGTCGTCGACGCCCTTCGGCACCCGGACCCCGGCCTTCTTCAGCACCGACGGCCGTACGTACAGGCCGAGTCCGGAGTCGAACGTGCCGACTCCCCAGAACCGCTTGTCGTACGTGCCCTGTTCACGGATGGAGGGGAGCAGGTCGCTGCGGATCCTCGCGGGGACGCAGGAGTCGATCGGCTTGAGGGTGCCGGACCAGGCGTAGCTGTAGAGGTTCGGGCCGTCGAAGTCGAGCAGGTCGGGCAGGTCGCCGCTGGCCGCCGCGGACAGCACGAGTTCGGTGTACGGACGCTGCTCGGGCAGGGTGACCAACTCGACCCGCACCTGCCGCTGGGACCTGTTGAACTCCTTGACCTGGCTCTTCAGCGTGGTCTGTTCGCCGCTCTGCCCCGCGTGGAACCACATCGTGATGTGGGCGGTGCCGTCGATCCTCCCGTCGCAGGTCGTGTCGCCGGCCGCCTTGCCCTCCTCGTCCGCCCGGCCGTCGTCGTCACCGCCACCGCACCCGGCCAGGAGCAGCGCGGCCACCGCCGCGCCCGACACCAGTCCACGGCGAACGGGACGTCTTCCCAGGTCCCGGCGTTGCGTCTTCATCGCACACCCCCACTCGACCGGACGGCACGGCCCCCGGAGCAGCGACATGCTACTCGCCGTGTCGCGTTCGATTCCCTGGGTGAGAGTGAACCCGTTGATCCGGCACAGGACCGCAGCACATTCCGGCTGACGGGAATCCGGCGGCGCCGACACTTTCCCGCTAGCCGGAATGTGCGCCCATGACCACCTTGGGAGGCTGTCACCATGTCCATGCGCTGTCTCCTCGTCGATGACAGTGCCCGGTTCCTGGAGGCTGCCCGTACGCTGCTGGAACGCGACGGGATCCGCGTCGTCGGCGTGGCCTCCACGGGCGCGGAGGCGCTGGCACGGGCCGTGGAACTGGCCCCGGATCTCGTCCTGTTGGACATCGATCTCAACGGCGAGAGCGGGCTGGACCTCGCGCCGAGGCTCGCGCGCACCGCCGCGTCCGTCATCATCCTGACCTCCACACACCCGCTGGACGACATGCAGGAACTGGTCGCCGCCAGCCCCGCCCGGGGTTTTCTGCACAAGTCGAAGCTCTCGGGACAGGCCCTTCGGAACCTGCTGGGGCCTGATCACGGGTCCCCGGCGCAGTGAGGATCTTGCCGTTGGTGTCCGGCCATGTCACGCGTCAGGTGTTGTCGGGACTTGGTCAACACGCTTCAATGCGGAGGAACCCGGGGCAAGGAACGCCGTCGTACGGATGTGAAGACGGACCCCCAAGGGCCCTGGAGCCCCGAGCGCCCACCGGGGCGCCCCGATCGGCCCGCGCGGTCCGAGCACACGTCGCGCACTCCCCTACAGAAAGGCCCCTGCATGCGGCAGGCCACAGAGCACGCGGACGTCGCCACGGTCACGGATGTCGCCACGGCGGAGCTGGAGTCGGTCCTGCGGGGCGGCCCCTTCCATGTCGCGCTGCGCGCCGCGATCGCCGCCCGCGGGCTGCCGCTGCAACGCGTGCAGCACCATCTGTCGCGCTACGGGGTCAAGGTCGGTGTCACGAGCCTCAGTTACTGGCAGCAGGGCGCCCGGCGTCCGCAGCGTCCCGAGTCGCTGCGGGCCGTGCGGGCCCTGGAGGAGATTCTCCAGCTCCCGGACGAGTCGCTGATCCGGCTGCTCGCCCGGGCCGACGAGCAGTCCGGCCCGGAACGCCCCGCCGGCCGCTCGTACCGCTCCGTCGTGGAGGCCTCCGGCGTCCTGGAACGGCTCCTCAGCGAGCTGGAGGTGCCGCTCGACGGCGGCGTGCACACCGTCGGCCACCACGAGCGGGTCCGCGTCGGCGCGTACCGGGAGCTGCTGGGCCGCGAGTCCCAGCACATCGTGCGCGCCCACAAGGACGGCGTGGACCGCTATGTGGCCGTCCACCACGGCGACCCGGGCTGCGCACCGGAGCGGATGGCCGTCCGCGCCCTGGAGAACTGCCGCAGCGGGCGGGTGCGCTGGGACCATGACACCGGTGTCCTCGTCGCCGAGCTCCTCTTCGACACCCGGCTGCGCAGCGGCGATACGTTCCTCTTCCGCTACGGCTTCGACGACGGCACGGCCGGTGTCTGCACCGAGTACGTCCGCGGCTTCCGCTCCTCGGGTGGCCAGTACGCGCTCCAGGTCCGCTTCGACGAACGCGCCCTGCCCCTGCGCTGCCACCGCTTCAGCCAGCACTCCGCCGCGGCCCCCCGCAGCGGCCGGCAGACCCTCCCCCTGAGCGGCCTGCACCGGTCGGTCCACCTCGTCGAACCACGGGTGCGGACGGGGATCGTGGGAATCGGGTGGGACTGGGGGTGACCTGCCGGATCTCGGAGCGGCGGGCGCGTGTGAGCGGGCCGGTCCTCCGGGACGGCGGATCGTCGCGGTGCGCGAGGCTTTGCGATACTTTCCGGCCGAGAGCCCCGAGAAAGGATCCGCCTCGTGATCGTCGTCGCCGGTGAAGCCCTGATCGACCTGGTCCCGCAGGGCGCGGGCCCGCTCGTGGATCTGCGGCCGGCACGCGGCGGCGGCCCCTACAACACGGCCGTGGCACTCGGCCGCCTCGGCTCCCCCACCGCCTTCTGCTCCCGGGTGTCGTACGACGCGTACGGCGAGGCCCTGTTGGGCGGCCTGCGGGACGCGGGGGTGGACGTGGCCGCGGTGCAGCGCGGCCCCGAGCCGACGACCCTCGCCGTGGCCTCGATCGGTGCGGGCGGCTCGGCCCGGTACTCCTTCTACGTCGAGGGCAGCGCCGACCGCCTGTTCGAGGCCCCCGAGCGGCTCCCCGACGGCACCCGGGCCGTCTCCTTCGGCACCTGCTCACTCGTGCTGGAACCCGGCGCGAGCGCGTACGAGGAGCTGATGCACGCCGGCGCGGCCCAGGGGGTGTTCACCGCCCTCGACCCCAACATCCGGCCCGCTCTGATCCCCGACGCGGACGCCTACCGGGCCCGCTTCAAGAGCTGGCTGCCCTCGGTGTCGTTGCTCAAGCTCTCCGAGGAGGACGCGGAGTGGCTGGGCGGCACCCCACGCCTGTGGCTGGACTCAGGACCCGCCGCCGTCGTCATCACCCACGGCGGCGACGGCCTGACCGTCCACACCCGGGTCGGCGCGGAGCACTCCGTACCGGGCGAGAAGGTCGACGTCGTCGACACCATCGGCGCCGGTGACACGGTCAACGCGGCCCTCCTCCACGGCCTGTCGGCCCGGGGCGCCCTCTCCGACGCGGCCCTCGCGGCCCTGGGCGCCGACGACTGGACCCGCCTGCTGCGCTTCGCCGCCCGCGCGGCGGCGATCACCTGCTCCCGAGCGGGCGCCGAGCCGCCGTACGCGGCGGAGGTGGGCGAGGTCTAGCCGGTCCCACGAGATCCGTGCCCAGGGTCAGGTGGGCTGACTGCCGCAGGGCCCGGGGCGGTTGAGGGGGAACGTGCGGCGGCCCGCGGGGAGTTCCCGCGGGCCGCCGTGTTTCTCCGGACTTGGCACGATCTGTCGTGCCGATGCCTCAGGCCTTGCGTGCCCGCGTGGTCTTCTTCGCGGGGGTCGCCTTCTCCGTGGTCGCGGCCGCCTTCTTCGCGGCCGTGGTCTTGGCGGCCGTGGTCTTGGCGGCCGTGGTCTTGGCGGCCGTGGTCTTGGCGGCCGTGGTCTTGGCGGCCGTGGTCGTCCGGGCCGTCGCCGTCGTCCTCGCCGGCGACTTGGCGGCGACCGTCCTCTTCGCCGCCGCCTTGCGCGGTGCCTTCATCGGGGCCGCGTCGCTGATCCGGTCGGCGCCGAGAATCTCCCGCAGGAACTTGCCCGTGTGGCTGGCCGGAACCCCGGCGACCTGCTCGGGCGTGCCCTCGGCGATGACGAGGCCACCGCCGGCGCCGCCCTCGGGACCCATGTCGACGACCCAGTCCGCGGTCTTGATGACGTCGAGGTTGTGCTCGATGACGATGACCGTGTTGCCCTTGTCCACCAGGCCGGACAGCACCGTGAGGAGCTTGCTGATGTCCTCGAAGTGCAGACCGGTGGTCGGCTCGTCCAGGACGTAGACCGTGCGTCCGGTGGAGCGCTTCTGGAGCTCGCTGGCGAGCTTCACGCGCTGTGCCTCACCGCCGGACAGGGTGGTGGCGGCCTGGCCCAGCCGGACGTAGCCGAGGCCGACGTCCTTCAGGGTCCTGAGGTGGCGGGCGATCGCGGGGACGGCCTCGAAGAAGTCCGTCGCCTCCTCGATGGGCATGTTCAGCACATCGGCGATGGACTTGCCCTTGTAGTGGACCTCCAGGGTCTCCCGGTTGTACCGGGCGCCGTGGCAGACCTCGCACGGGACGTAGACGTCCGGGAGGAAGTTCATCTCGATCTTGATGGTGCCGTCGCCCGCGCAGTTCTCGCAGCGGCCGCCCTTGACGTTGAAGGAGAAGCGGCCGGGCAGATAACCACGGACCTTCGCCTCGGTGGTCTCGGCGAACAGCTTGCGGACGTGGTCGAAGACGCCGGTGTACGTCGCCGGGTTGGACCGGGGCGTGCGGCCGATCGGCGACTGGTCGACGTGCACCACCTTGTCGACGAGGTCGTCGCCGTCCACGCGTGTGTGCCGCCCCGGGACGTTCCGGGCGCCGTTCAGTTCGCGGGCCAGGTGCGTGTACAGGATGTCGTTGACCAGCGTGGACTTGCCGGAGCCGGACACACCCGTGACGGCCGTGAAGACGCCCAGCGGGAACGAGACGTCGATGTCCTGGAGGTTGTTCTCCCGGGCGCCGTGCACGGTGAGCTGCCGGGTCGGGTCGAGCGGGCGGCGGATGTCGGGCAGCGGGATGGCCTTCCGCCCCGACAGGTACTGCCCGGTCTGCGACTCGGCGTTGTCGAGCAGCTCCTTCAGGGAGCCGCTGTGCACGACCTTGCCGCCGTGCTCGCCCGCGCCGGGACCGATGTCGACGATCCAGTCGGCCATCTTGATGGTGTCCTCGTCGTGCTCGACGACGATGAGCGTGTTACCCATGTCGCGCAGCCGGACCAGGGTCTCGATGAGCCGGTGGTTGTCGCGCTGGTGCAGACCGATGGAGGGCTCGTCGAGGACGTAGAGGACGCCGACGAGACCGGAGCCGATCTGGGTGGCCAGACGGATGCGCTGGGCCTCGCCGCCGGAGAGCGTGCCGGCCGCGCGGTTCAGCGAGAGGTAGTCGAGGCCGACGTCGACCAGGAACCGCAGCCGTTCGTTGACCTCCTTCAGCACCCGCTCGGCGATCTTCTTGTCGCGGGCGTTGAGCTTGAGCTCGCCCAGGAAGTCCGCGCAGTCGCTGATCGACATGGCGGAGACCTCGGCGATCGACTTCTCCATGATCGTGACCGCGAGGACGATCGGCTTCAGCCGTGTGCCCGCGCAGGTGGGGCAGGGCACCTCGCGCATGTAGCCCTCGAAGCGCTCACGGCTGGCGTCGCTCTCGGCCTCGCTGTGCCGCCGCTTCACGAAGGGGACGGCGCCCTCGAAGGCCGTGGTGTACACACGCTCGCGGCCGTACCGGTTGCGGTAACGGACCTCGATCTGCGTCTTGTGGCCGTACAGCAGGGCCTTCTTCGCGCGCTGCGGGAGACCGGCGAAGGGGATGTCGGTCCGGAATCCCAACGCGTCCGCGAGGGCTCCGATGAGGCGGCCGAAGTAGTCCTTGGTGTGGCCGTGCGACCAGGGGTGGATGGCGCCCTCGTCGAGCGACTTGTCCTCGTCCGGGACGATCAGCTCGGCGTCGACCTCCATGCGCGTACCGATGCCGCTGCAGTCGGGACAGGCGCCGAAGGGCGAGTTGAAGGAGAAGGAGCGGGGCTCCAGCTCCTCGAAGGACAGGTCGTCGTAGGTGCAGTACAGGTGCTCCGAGAACATGCGCTCGCGCTCGGGGTCGTCCTCGGGGAGGTCGACGAAGTCGAGCACGACCATGCCGCCGGAGAGGCCGAGGGCGGTCTCCACCGAGTCGGTGAGGCGGCGCTTGGCGGAGTCCTTCACCGTGAGGCGGTCGACGACCACCTCGATGGTGTGCTTCTCCTGCTTCTTCAGGGTGGGCGGGTTGGAGAGCTGGACGGTCTCGCCGTCCACCCGCGCGCGGCTGTACCCCTTGGTCTGGAGATCCGCGAAGAGGTCGACGAACTCGCCCTTGCGCTCACGCACCAGCGGCGAGAGGACCTGGAAGCGGCTGCCCTCGGGCAGCTCCAGCACCCGGTCGACGATGGCCTGCGGCGACTGGCGGGAGATCGGGCGGCCGCACTCGGGACAGTGCGGCTTGCCGATGCGCGCGAAGAGAAGCCGCAGGTAGTCGTAGACCTCGGTGATCGTGCCGACCGTCGAGCGCGGGTTGCGCGAGGTCGACTTCTGGTCGATGGAGACCGCCGGGGACAGACCCTCGATGAAGTCGACGTCCGGCTTGTCCATCTGCCCGAGGAACTGCCGGGCATAGGAGGAGAGCGACTCGACGTACCGGCGCTGCCCCTCGGCGAAGATGGTGTCGAAGGCCAGCGAGGACTTGCCCGACCCCGACAGGCCCGTGAAGACGATGAGCGAGTCGCGTGGCAGGTCGAGCGAGACGTTCTTCAGGTTGTGCTCGCGCGCGCCACGGACGATGAGACGGTCGGCCACGCCGGTCCGCACCTTTCTTGAGTGAAGTGACAGGGGCCGGAGCCCCCGTCTTCCACAGACTAGGGGGAGCCACTGACAGCGCCGGTCCTGTTTCCCCGTTCCACAACAATCCCGGGTCTTCCAGCATGCCCGACGCCGCACCCGACCATATAGCACGTGCATTCGATTTGCGGGCCTGACCGGACTCCTTCACCCGAAGGTGTGGCGGGGCTAGGGTCGGGGGTCATGATGGATCACGCGCGTGACCTGGCCTCTGTGTGCGAAGCGACCGACCGGCTACTCAGCGCGGTCGGCGAACTGGACAACGCCGCTGTGACCCAGCCGTCACGGCTGCCCGGCTGGACCCGCGGTCACGTCCTCGCCCACCTCGCCCGCAACGCGGACGCGCTCACGAACGTCCTCGAAGGGCGCCCCATGTACGTCTCCGGGGAGGCCCGGGACGCCGACATCGAGCGGGACGCCCCGCGCCCCCTGAAGGCCCAGCTCGCCGACGTACGCGACAGCGCGGGCCGCTTCCAGGACGCCGCCTCGGTCTCCGGGGACTGGTCCCGCACGGTCGAGCTGCGCAACGGGGTCACGGATTCCGCGTCCCGGGTGCCCTTCCGGCGATGGATCGAGGTGGAGATCCACCACGTGGACCTGGGGATCGGGTACGAGCTGGAGGATCTGCCGGAGGAGTTCGCCCAGCGCGAGATCAACTTCCTCACCGACCGATTCCGCAACCACCCCGGTGTCCCCGCACTGATGATCAGACAGGACGACGGGCGGATGATCCCCACCGGAGCCGTCGAGGGCGTCACCGAGGAGCAGCTCGACAGCGGCTACCGGCCGCCGCTCCCCGATCTCACGGTCACCGGCAGCCAGGCCGATCTCCTCGGCTGGCTCGCGGGGCGGCGCGACGGCAGCGCCCTGCACGTCGAAGGCGGTGCCCTCCCGGCGCTTCCCCCGCTGTAGCGGCCTCGTGGTCCCCCGCGTCCTAGACTGACGACCATGACGTACAGCGGAGCGGTGAAGGTCGGCGGCCCGGCGGATGTGCACGAGCTGGGGGACCTGATGATCTCCAAGGTCGCGGTCGGCCCGATGAACAACAACGCGTATCTGCTGCGCTGCCGGGCCACCGACGAGCAGCTGCTGATCGACGCCGCGAACGACGCCGGCACACTGCTCACCCTGATCGGCAACGACGGGATCGCGTCCGTCGTCACCACGCATCAGCACGGCGACCACTGGCAGGCGCTCGCCGAGGTCGTGGCGGCCACCGGCGCCCGTACGTACGCGGGCCGGGACGACGCCGAGGGCATCCCGGTGCCGACCGACGTACCCGTCGGCGACGGGGACACGATCCGGGTGGGGCGCGTGGAACTCACCGCGCGCCACCTGGTGGGTCACACGCCGGGTTCGATCGCCCTCGTCTACGACGACGCGCACGGGCATCCGCATGTGTTCACCGGAGACTGCCTTTTCCCGGGCGGCGTGGGCAACACCCGTAAGGACCCTGAGGCGTTCGCCCGTCTCATCCACGACGTGGAGACGAAGATCTTCGACGCGCTGCCCGACGAGACGTGGGTCTACCCGGGCCACGGCAACGACACGACGCTCGGCGCGGAGCGTCCGCACCTGCCGGAGTGGCGCGCGCGGGGCTGGTGAACTCCCGGGTGCCGTATGGCAGTTGGTGAGGCGACCGACAGGGGGCGCGGGCACGTCCGCACGCGCCCCGTGTGAATCGAACGCACGCGCCGATGTCACGCGCGCGCTCCCGGCGCACGCCGTGGCGTAGTCCACTGGAAGCAGGTCCGCACGGGATGACGGCTCCCGCGCGGATGGGCCGCCGGCCTCCCAATCCCCGCCCTCGGCCGGCGGCCCCGCCGAGCGTTCACAGGAATGCAACACACGTTCCCACAATGCGGACAATGACGCATGTGACCTCGACAAACAGGACGTCACGCTGTCAATCTCACGCCATGCGTCCTGTCCTGCGCGCCTCGCGCTCCCCGCGCCGTGCCGCCTCCGCCGCCCTGGCCGCCCTGCTCGCCACCGCCGCGGTGGGCTGCGCCCCGCAGCCGGAGGAGGACACCTCCGGCTCGGCCTCCGCCTCGGCGTCCGGAGCGTCCTGCGCCAAGGACGAGTTGAGCACGGAGGCCGCCGGCAAGCTGACGATCGCCACGGACTCACCTGCGTACGAGCCCTGGTTCAAGAACGACGACCCGAAGAACGGTGAGGGCTTCGAGTCGGCGGTCGCGTACGCCGTGGCCAAGGAGCTCGGCTTCGACAAGGCGGACGTCGTCTGGCAGAGCGTGCCCTTCAACAAGGCCTTCGCGCCGGGTGAGAAGACCTTCGACTTCGACATCAACCAGGTGTCGGTCAGCGACGAGCGCAAGAAGGCCGTGGACTTCTCGTCGGGCTACTACGACGTGCGCCAGGCCGTCATCGCGCTGAAGGACTCCGAGGCCGCGAAGGCCACCGGCATCGCGGACCTCAAGAAGCTGCACCTCGGTGCCCAGGTCGGCACCACCAGCCTGAACTACATCGACGACGTGGTGAAGCCGACCCAGGACGCCGCCGCCTACTCGAAGAACGACCAGGCCAAGTCCGCGCTGAAGAACGGCCAGATCGACGCGATCGTGGTCGACCTGCCGACCGCGTTCTACATCACGGCGGCCGAGGTGACGGACGCGACGATCGTCGGCCAGTTCGAGAACCAGGGCGGCACGCCCGAGCAGTTCGGACTCGTCCTCGACAAGGGCAGCGCCCTCACGTCCTGCGTGACGGGCGCCGTGGACGCCCTGCGCGAGGACGGCACACTGGCCAAGATCGAGCAGGAGTGGCTCTCCGACGCCGTCGACGCCCCGGTGCTCAAGTGACGGTCGTGAAGGAGGAGTCCGGCCAGGAGGACGCGGACGACAACGGCGACATGCTTGGCGAGGACGACGGCTACGTCCCCTCGCGGCGGCGGCTCGACCGGGAGAACTACAAGCGCTCCCGGGCCCGCCGCGCCACGGGCATCGCCGCCCTGTCGACACTGGTCACGGGCGTCGTCCTCTATCTCGTCGTCGTGAACGCGCCCGGCTGGCCGCGCACCAAGGAGACGTTCTTCAGCGCGGAGTACGCGCGCGAGGCGTTTCCCAAGGTCCTCGAAGGGCTCTGGCTCAACGTCCGTCTGCTGCTGATCTGCGGTGTCGCCGTGCTCGTCCTCGGCATGCTCATCGCCGTCGCGCGAACCCTGCGCGGCCCGGTGTTCTTCCCCCTGCGGGCGCTGGCCGCCGCCTACACCGACTTCTTCCGCGGTCTGCCGCTGATCATCAACCTGATGATCGTGGTCCTGGGCGTCCCCGCGCTCAGGCTCCAGGGCGTGACCGTCGACCCGGTACTGCTCGGCGGCACCGCGCTGACGCTCACGTACTCGGCGTACGTCGCCGAGGTGTTCCGCGCCGGCATCGAGTCCGTGCACCCGTCGCAGCGCGCGGCGGCCCGCTCCCTGGGCCTCACCAACCGGCAGGCGCTGCGGCACGTCGTGCTCCCCCAGGCGGTACGCCGTCAGGTGCCGCCCCTCCTCAACGACCTCGTGTCCCTGCAGAAGGACACCGGCCTGGTCTCGATCGGCGGCGCGATCGACGCGGTGCGCGCGGCCGACATCATCGTGGGCCGCAGCCTCAACTACACGCCGTACATCGTCGCGGGACTGGTCTTCGTCGCCCTCACCATCCCGATGACCCGCTTGACCGACTGGGTCACGGCCCGGATGGACCGACAGCGGGCGCAGGGAGGGACGACATGAGCGACACCCGAGAGACCGTGGACGCCTCGGAGGACTCCCCCGTGCTGCGGATGGAGTCCGTCCGCAAGACCTTCGGCGGTTCGGTCGTGCTGCGGGACGTCGATCTGGAGGTCCCCCCGCACACCGTGACCGCGCTGATCGGCGCCTCCGGGTCCGGCAAGTCGACGCTGCTGCGCTGCGCCAACCTCCTGGAGGAGATCGACGACGGGGCGATCTGGCTGGACGGCGAGGAGATCACCGATCCGCGCGTCGACCAGGACGCGGTACGGCGCCGTATCGGCGTGGTCTTCCAGTCGTACAACCTGTTCCCGCACATGACGGTGCTGGACAACATCACCCTCGCCCCGTGCCGGGTGCACGGCGTTCCCCGCGCGGAGGCCGAGGAACGGGCCCGTGAGCTCCTGGACCGCCTGGGACTGAGCGGGAAGGCACACGCCTACCCCGACCGGCTCAGCGGCGGACAGCAACAGCGCGTGGCGATCGTGCGCGCCCTGGCCGTACGCCCCCGACTGCTGCTCCTCGACGAGATCACCGCGGCCCTCGATCCGGAACTGGTCGGCGAAGTCCTCAACGTCGTCCGTGACCTGAAGGCTGACGGCATGACGATGGTGCTGGCCACGCACGAGATGGGCTTCGCCCGCGACGTCGCCGACCAGGTGTGTTTTCTGGACGGAGGTGTGGTGCTGGAACACGGCACCGCGGAGCAGGTCTTCGGCGACCCGCGGCAGGAACGCACCCGGCAGTTCCTGCGCCGGATCGTGGAGGCGGGCCGCCTGTAAGGGGCGCCCGCCTGGAGATCGGGGCTTACGCCTCGGTCTTCCCCGCCCCCGCCAGCGCGGCGACTCTCTCCACGCCGAACACATAGCCCTGCACGCCGCAGCCGGCGATGACCCCGTCGGCGCGCAGGGAGACGTACGAGTGGTGCCGGAACGTCTCGCGCTGGTGGATGTTGGAGATGTGCACCTCCAGCACCGGCAGCCCGTCACAGGTGTTGAGGGCGTCGAGGATCGCCACGGAGGTGTGCGAGTAGGCACCGGGGTTGATGACGATCCCGCTGTGGTGGAGCCGTGCCTCGTGGATCCAGTCGACCAGTTCGCCCTCGTGGTTGGACTGCCGGAAGTCCACCGTCCCCCCGTGCGCGGCCGCCGCCTTGGCGCACATCGCCTCGACGTCGGCGAGCGTGTCCGAACCGTAGATCTCGGGCTGGCGCTGCCCCAGGAGGTTCAGGTTGGGGCCGTTGAGAATCATGATCGGGGCGTTGGCCAGGCTGCGGGGCACGGTTCCTCCGGTCCGTCGGGGGTGCGCGGCCCAACCGGGACCGCTGCTCGCCCCCGGTTTATCACGGTGAAACCGCGGGGCAGGAGACCATACCCTCCCCGCATGACCACGCCTTCGTATCCGACCAAGCCCTCCCCCGGCGACCGTGTCGCCGTCCTCTCCCCCGGCGCCGGCCTGCCCGAGCTCTTCCCACGGCCCTACGAACTGGGCCTGCAGCGGTTACGTGAGGAGTACGGCCTCGAACCGGTCGAGTACCCGACGACCCGGAAGATGGACTCGACGCCGCAGCAGCGGGCCGACGACATCCACGCGGCCTTCGCCGACCCGGACATCAAGGCGGTGTTCACGTCGATCGGCGGCGACGACCAGATCACCGTGCTGCCGTTCCTCGACCGGGAGTTGCTGCGGGCCAACCCCAAGCCGTTCTTCGGCATGAGCGACAACACCAACCTGTTGGCCTTCCTGTACGGCACCGGCATCGTCGGCTACCACGGCGGGACCGTGATGACCTCGCTGGGCAGGTCCGTCGCCATGGACCCGCTGACCGCGGACTCCCTGCGTGCCGCCCTGTTCACCTCGGGGCCGTACGAACTGCGGCCCGCCGAGCACTTCAACGACGTCAACCGTGACTGGGCCGACGCCGCGACCTTTGACGCGGAGCCGGAGACCGTGCCCGGCGCCGGATGGACCTGGGTGAATCCCGACCGCGTGGTGGAGGGCCGGAGTTGGGGCGGCTGTCTGGAGATCCTCGGCTGGCTGCTGATGGCCGACCGTGAGGTGCCGCGCGACCTGTCCGTCCTCGACGGCGGCGTGCTCTTCCTGGAGACCTCGGAGGAACTGCCCAGCGGCGAGGAGGTCTTCCGCACCCTGCGCAACATGGGCGAGCGCGGCCTGCTCCAGCGCTTCCCGGCACTCCTGATGGGCCGTCCCAAGGCCTGGTCCTTCGAACAACCCAACACCCCCGGGGAGGCGGCCCGTTATGCGGCCGGACAGCGGGAGGCCGTTCTGCGCGCCATGCGGACGTACGCCCCCGACACCACGATCGTCTTCGACGTCGATCTCGGACACACCGATCCCCAGCTCGTCATCCCCTACGGGGGCGTGATCCGGGTGGACGGGCCCGCCCGGCGCATCACGGTGACCTACTGAGACCCGTTGACGCCTCCAGAGGCGCAGTGACCTCGAACGGGCCTCCGCACGCCCCCCGTAACCGCCCGTCACCGTGGGTAGTTGACGCGGCATGGAACCTGCACGCACCGTGAAACCGCCCTCCATGCTGCGACTCGCGTGCGCCTCGCTCGCGGGGACAGCCATCGAGTTCTACGACTTCTTCGTCTACGGGACGGCGGCGGCCCTCGTCCTGGGGCCGCTGTTCTTCCCGACGTTCTCGCCCCTGGCCGGGACCCTCGCGGCCTTCGCGACCTTCGGGGTCGGGTTCGTGGCGCGGCCGCTGGGCTCGGTGCTGTTCGGGCACATCGGGGACCGGCACGGGAGACGGCCGGTGCTCGTCGCCTCGCTGCTGCTGACCGGGGGCGCGACCGTGGCCGTCGGCTGCGTCCCCACGTTCGACTCGATCGGTGTGACCGCCCCCTTCCTCCTCCTCGTGCTGCGCTTCCTGCAGGGGCTCGGGCTCGGCGGGGAGTGGGGTGGTGCGGTGCTGCTGACGGCGGAGCACGCGCCGGCCGATCGGCGTGGACTGTGGTCGAGCTTCCCCCAGGTCGGGCCCGCGGTGGGGTTCCTGCTGGCCAACGGGGTGATGCTGGCGCTGTCGGCGAGCCTGACGGAGGCGCAGTTCGCCGCCTGGGGGTGGCGGGTGCCGTTCTGGGCTGCGGGCGTGCTCGCCGTCGCGGGGCTGTGGTTGCGGTCGTCGCTCGCGGAGAGCCCGCAGTTCCTGGAGATCGACGAGCCCGCGCGCGTTCCGCTCGCCGAGGTGGTGCGCGGCCACTGGCGTCTTGTCCTGCTGACGGCCGGGGCGCTCTCGATCGGGTACGCGGTGTTCTACTCGGTGACGACCTGGTCGCTGTCGTACGGCACGGAGAGACTCGGGGTGAGCCGCACGGTCATGCTGACCTGCATCATGGGCGCCGTGGTGGTGAAGGGGGCTCTGACGCCGCTGGCGGCGGTGCTCGGCGACCGGTACGGGCGGCGCCCGATGTGCCTGATCGGCTGTGCCGTCACCGTGCTGTGGATGTTCCCCATGGTCGCGCTGCTGTCGACCGGCGAACCTCTGCTGATCTTCTTCGGCTTCCTCGTGGCGATGCTCGCGTTCGTCACGATGTTCGCCGTCATCGCCGCGTACCTGCCCGAGTTGTACGAACCCCGGGTGCGCTGCACGGGGGCCGCTGTCGGCTACAACCTCGGCGGGGTGGTGGGCGGCGCCCTCACACCGATCGTGGCAACCGCCGTGGCCCAGGGCGGGCGGGTGCCCTGGGCCGTGGGCGCGTATCTGACCGGGATCGCCCTGCTGAGCCTCGGCTGCTTCGCGCTGCTGCCGGAGACCCGGCCGGTACCTCTGGCGACGACGGCGGAGGCGGAGGCCGCCACGGGGTGAGCACCGACGCCGTGGACTCACCGACCGCGTTGCCACGGGTTCCGGCACCCGGTCCACGGATCCACCGGCACCCGGTCCACGGGGCAACCGACCCGGCCTACGGATTCACCGACCGGGTCCACGGGTTCACCGACCCGCTCTACGGGTTCACCGCCAGCTCCAGATACGCCGCGAACAGCACCAGGTGGACGCCGCCCTGCAGTGGTGTCGCGCGCCCCGGGACCACGGTCAGCGAGGCCACCACGACGGTCAGGGCGAGCAGCACCATGTGGGTGGCGCCGAGGCCGAGGACGAGCGGTCCGGAGAGCCAGACGGAGGCAAGGGCGACGGCCGGGATGGTCAGACCGATGCTCGCCATCGCGGAGCCGAGGGCGAGGTTGAGGCTGGTCTGGACGCGGTCACGGCGGGCCGCCCGCAGGGCTGCGATGGTCTCGGGCAGCAGGACGAGCAGCGCGATGATCACACCGACGACGGCGGGCGGCAGACCGGCCGCCTCGACACCGGACTCGATGGTCGGCGAGACGCCCTTGGCGAGCCCCACCACGCCGACGAGCGCCAGGCCGAGCAGTCCGAGGCTGATCCCGGCGGTCCGGGCCGACGGTGCCTCGGCGTGGTCGTCCTCGGTGATCACCTCGCCCTGCCGGGTGATCGGCAGGAAGTAGTCCCGGTGGCGTACGGTCTGCGTCGCCACGAACAGGCCGTACAAGGCGAGTGAGGACAGTGCCGCGAAGGTGAGCTGGGCCGTGGAGAACTCCGGGCCCGGCTTGCTGGTGGTGAAGGTAGGAAGCACCAGGCTGAGCGTGGCCAGCGTCGCGACCGTGGCAAGGGCGGCACCGGTGCCCTCCGGGTTGAAGACCGCGAGTCCGTGGCGCAGTGAGGCGACGAGCAGGCAGATGCCGAGGATGCCGTTGCAGGTGATCATCACCGCGGCGAAGACGGTGTCGCGGGCGAGGGTCGAGCTCTTGTCCCCGCCGTCGGCCATCAACGTGACGATCAGGGCGACCTCGATGATCGTGACGGCGACTGCGAGGACGAGGGAACCGAACGGCTCGCCGGCCCGATGTGCGACGACCTCGGCGTGGTGGACGGCGGCCAGGACGGCTCCCGCGAGCACCAGCGTCACCAGGGCGACGCCCGCGGCGGGCAGATCACGTCCCCAGGTGAGAGCGAGCACGACGACCGCGGCCACCGGGACGACAGCAGTCCATCGCGTCGTGAGCGACCGGAGCCGAGCGAGCATGCGGTGATCCTTTCAGACGTGAAGGGGCCCCGCACTCCGGTGGACGCCGTGGATCTGCGTCTCCGTCGTACGGGGCCCCATCAGTTGATCGTTGTGCGGTGTCGGCCTCCGTCAGGCCTCGATGCTGTCCTTCTCGACGCCTTCGGCCTTCTCCTGCTCGGCCTCGGCCTGCGCCTGCTTCTTGGACGCGATCAGGCTGGTGATCGTGGTGACGACCAGGACCGCGCAGATCACACCGAGGGACACCGGGATGGAGATCTCGGGGACGTGGACCCCGGACTCGTGCAGTGCGTGCAGCACCAGCTTCACACCGATGAAGCCGAGGATGACCGACAGACCGTAGGAGAGGTGGACGAGCTTCTTCAGCAGGCCGCCGATGAGGAAGTACAGCTGTCGCAGGCCCATGAGCGCGAACGCGTTGGCCGTGAACACGATGTACGGGTCCTGGGTCAGGCCGAAGATCGCCGGGATGGAGTCCAGCGCGAAGAGGACGTCCGTGGTGCCGATGGCGAGCATCACGACCAGCATCGGCGTCATGACGCGCTTGCCGTTCTGCTCGATCCACAGCTTGGTGCCGTGGTAGCGGTCGGCGACACCGAAGCGCTTCTCGACGGCCTTGAGGAGCTTGTTCTCCTCGTACTCCTCCTCCGGCTCGTCGGCCCTGGCCTCCTGGATCAGCTTCCAGGCGGTGTAGATCAGGAACGCGCCGAAGATGTAGAAGACCCAGGCGAAGCTGGCGAGGATCGCCGCGCCCGCCGCGATGAATATCGCGCGGAGCACCAGGGCGATCAGCACACCGACGAGCAGCACCCTCTGCTGGTACTGCGAGGGCACCGAGAACTTCGCCATGATCAGGACGAAGACGAAGAGGTTGTCGACGCTCAGGGACTTCTCGGTGATGAAGCCCGCGAAGAACTCTCCGGCCGGCTGGCCGCCGCCGAAGACGAGCAGCCCGAGTCCGAACAGGGCGGCCAGGACGATCCAGACGACTGTCCAGATTCCGGCTTCCTTGATGGACACGTCATGGGGCTTGCGGCCGATGAAGAAGTCGACCGCGATGAGGGCGGCAAGGCCCACAACTGTGAGGACCCATAGGGTCGTTGAAACATCCACTGCGCCTCCGGCAGTACGTAACGGCAAAGTTCACTGTCGTCGCTACCGGAGGTCTCTTCCACCCGGTCCTCCAGGGCGTTCCACAACGCCTGGTGCCGCCGGGCCGACGCCCCGGGATCAGGATTGATCCGTATTGACGGGTACGCCGCAGCTAGTAGGGAGTACTCCCCTCCGCACGAAAAGAGTACCCAATCACCAAGAATAGGTAAAGGGCCAGGCAAAGAAAGCATCAAAACTGCTGGTCAGGCGGCTTTACGAGAGCTTGGTGCGGGGTGGGTTCCTCACCTGTTCCAGGAGCGGCGGGCCTCCGCGACCCGGGCGAGCACGTCGTGCATGACCCTGCTGCCGGGCGGGACGCTCGACGGCTCGTACGTCCACGCGTGCCCGACCCACGGGTCGGCGAGATGGTCGTCGGGCGTGGGCGTGAGTCGCATCAGCGAACGCCACAGCGGGTCGAGCAACGGCCCGTAGGCGGCGGCCTCCTGCCGGTCGGCGACCATCATCAGGTGGACGCCGACGGCCGGGCCCTCGTCCGCGAGGTAGCGGAGCTGGGTGACGGCGCGGTCGTCGAAGCCGTGCGGGAAGTCGTTGACGATCAGCAGTTGCTCGGCCGTGTCGAAGCCGGGGGGCAGTGCGTCGGCCGCGCCACCGCGCACCGCCATCTGCACGAGGTCGACGCGCTGGGTGAGCTGTCCCAGGACGTCCGAGACGCCGGCTGCTCCGGCGGCGGGCGGTCCGGCGAGCACGCCGGCCTGCATCAGGGGTGCCAGCGCGGACGAGCCGGCCCCGGCCGCGTCGACGACATGTACCGCGAACTCTCCGGGCGGGTAGACCGCGAGCAGGCGGGCGGCGAGAGCCACCGCCGTGTCCAGGGCGAGGCGGCGCAGCTCGTCGGTGTCGGCGAGCGAGTCGCGGGAGCCGGAGCGGCCGCTGTCGATCCACAGGCCACGCTCCAGCGGCAGCCGGACCAGCATCGGGATGCGCACGTCCTCGCCCTCCGGCAGATGGAGGTCGCCCAGGCGCAGGGCCATCGGGATCTCCATCGGCACCCGGTAACCGTGCCACACCGGGTTGTCCCAGCTCGCGTACGCCGGGGGCAGCGCCGGCTCGACGACATCGGACTCGGCCCTCAGCTGGGCGAGGTCCCGGTCGAGGGCGGCCCTCGCCTGGTCGACGAGCTGGGCGTGCTTGGCCCGGGCGGCCTCGCGCGCGGCGTCGCCCTGACCGCTGACGCGGCTGCGCGGGTCGGACAGGACCCTGTCCAGCTCCTGTTCCATGCGTGACTCGGCGAAGTCGACGGCGCTGCGGTACGCGGCGGCGGTGCGGGCGAGGTCCTCGAACATGCCCCACACCTGGTTGTAGAGCCGCTCCTCCATGGACCAGCCGGTCGCGTCGCCGGCGACGGGCTGCGCGGGCTGTCCCGGCTGGGCCGGGGGCGCGGTCGGCGGGGGCGGTGGCGGCGCGGTGGTCTGGCGGCCGGGGTGGCTGTAGTTGACGGGACCACCGGCGGTGGCCGCGGCGGGCTGGGCGCCGGTGGACGGGTCGGCCGGGGCGGGGCCACCGTGCTGCGCGGCCGCGTGGTCGGGCAGTGTGGCGTCGTGAGAGGAGCCGTACGGGGGTGTGGTGCCGTACGGGGAAGTGGGCTGGTGTCCCTGCTGCGGCGCGGTGTTCCCGGACAGGCCCTGGGGTGTCGTCCCGCCATGGGTCTGGTCGGGGCCTGTCGCGGGCGCGGCCGTCTGGCGGGGGCGGTCCGCGTCCGGCAGACGGGGCGGAGGCGCTGCCACCGAGCGGGCGAGACCCTGGGCGACGGCCTCGTGGACGCTGCCGGCGAGCTGCTGGGCCTGGGGCAGGCCCTGGTCGGTGAGCAGCTCCGCGAGGCCGCCCGCGTACCCCTGGCCGACCGCGCGGACCTTCCAGACGCCCTGCCTGCGGTACAGCTCGAGGGCGATGACGGCGGACTCGGCCTCGAGATCGGTGATGGTGTAGCTGGCGACCTCGGTGCCGTCGAGGCCGGTGACCGCGACGAAGGGGGCGGCCACGGCGCCGAACCGCGCGGGGCCGCCGTTGACGGGCGGCAGGGCGAGCAGGACGGTCACCCGGTGCACGGACGGCGCCAGGGCGTCGAGGTCCACGGCGAGGCGGTGGTCGGCCGCCGCCTGCTTGGGGACCTCGATGCCCGGCAGGGTGGGCGCGCCCGGGTGGGCGACCCACTCCACGCCGTGCACGCGGCCGTGCTCGTCGCCGAGGGTGGCCCCGGCCACGATCGGCGTGCCGGCCGAGACGCGGATCTCCAGTCGGACCTCGGGCAGCGGATGGTTCTGCCCCCGGACCAGCTCGGCCGTCATCGACTTCGTCCCCCTGTGTCGCTTGCTGCGTGGTGCGTCGTGCTGGGCTACAGGACCGGCAGGATCGCCGGCATCAGGTCCTGGAAGGTGCGGCCGTTGGCGGGCGTGCCGATGGCGGTCATCTGCCAGCCCGCGCCGGCGCGGTGCACCTTGGCCATGATCTGGGCCGTGTACTGGCCGCCGCCCGCGAGGGTGTAGCGCGCGAGTTCCTGGCCGTTGGTCTCGTCGACCAGACGGCAGAACGCGTTCTGCACTTCCTGGAAGGTCTGGCCCGTGAAGGAGTTCACGGTGAAGACGATCTGGTCGATGTGGACCGGGATCCGGGCCAGGTCGACGAGGATCGCCTCGTCGTCGCCGCCCTGGCCGACGCCGCCGACCAGGTTGTCGCCGGTGTGACGGACGGAGCCGTCGTCGCTCACCAGGTGACGGAAGAAGACGACGTCGACGGGCTGCTTGTCCGCGAAGAGCACGGCGGAGGCGTCGAGGTCGATCTCACGGGTGCGGGATCCGAACAGGCCGCGCCGGGGGGCAGCCTGCCAGCCGAGACCCATGCGTACCGCGGTCAGGCTGCCTCCGTCGTTCTTCTGCAGACTGATGGCCTGACCCTTGGTCATGTTGACGGTCACGCGCTGATTCCCCTCTCGAACTGTCCCCTGTTTCCGCGGCGTCCGCGGATGTCCAGCACCTTACGCAGCGGCACTGACATTGCCGCAGCCTGTGTCGCACTTTGTGTCGGTCTTGCAACACAGCGCGCCCGCGCCAGGGGCGGCCCTCTCCCCCGGCGCCCGCCGGGCCCGTCAGGCCTGGCCCGCCTCCTTCATCTGCCGCAGTTCCTTCTTCATCTCGGAGACCTCGTCACGCAGCCGGGCGGCGATCTCGAACTGCAGGTCGGCGGCGGCCGCGCGCATGCGCTCCGTCATCTCCTCGATCTGCTGGGCGAGCTCGGCCGCGGGGCGGTCGGTCGGGACGGTCTCCTTGGCCTTGCCCTTGGCGGACCTGGCCGCCTTGCCGCCGAGGGAGGGGACCGGGGCCTTGGCTCCCTTGCCCTCCTTCCCCTGGCGGTACCCCGTGCCGAGCAACTGCTCGGTGTCGACGTCCTCCCGGGCGATCCGCGCGACGATGTCGTTGATCTTCTTGCGGAGCGGCTGGGGGTCGATGCCGTGGGCCTTGTTGTACGCGACCTGCTTCTCCCGGCGCCGGTTGGTCTCGTCGATGGCCCTCGCCATCGCCGGGGTGATCTTGTCGGCGTACATATGGACCTGACCCGACACGTTGCGCGCCGCGCGGCCGATGGTCTGGATCAGCGAGGTGCCGGAGCGCAGGAAACCCTCCTTGTCGGCGTCGAGGATCGCCACCAGGGAGACCTCGGGGAGGTCAAGGCCCTCCCTGAGGAGGTTGATGCCGACCAGGACGTCGTACTCACCGGCACGCAGCTCGCGCAGCAGTTCGACGCGGCGCAGGGTGTCGACATCGCTGTGGAGGTAGCGGACCTGGATGCCGAGTTCCAGGAAGTAGTCGGTGAGGTCCTCGGCCATCTTCTTGGTGAGGGTGGTGACCAGGACGCGCTCGTCCTTCTCGGTGCGCATGCGGATCTCGTGCACCAGATCGTCGATCTGGCCCTCGGTGGGCTTCACGACGACCTCGGGGTCGACCAGGCCGGTGGGGCGGATGATCTGCTCGACGTGGCCGTCGGAACGCGACAGTTCGTACTGGCCGGGGGTCGCCGAGAGGTAGACCGTCTGGCCGACGCGCTCCTGGAACTCCTCCCACTTCAGGGGGCGGTTGTCCAGGGCGGAGGGCAGCCGGAAGCCGTGGTCGACGAGGGTGCGCTTGCGGGAGGCGTCGCCCTCGTACATCGCACCGATCTGGGGCACGGTGACATGGGACTCGTCGATGACGAGGAGGAAGTCGTCCGGGAAGTAGTCCAGCAGGGTGTTCGGCGGGGAACCGGGCTCACGGCCGTCGAAGTGCATCGAGTAGTTCTCCACGCCGGAGCAGGAGCCGATCTGGCGGAGCATCTCCAGGTCGTACGTCGTGCGCATGCGCAGCCGCTGGGCCTCCAGGAGCTTGCCCTGTTTCTCCAGCTCCGACAGGCGCTCCCCCAGCTCCTTCTCGATGTCGTTGGCGGCGCGCTCCAGGCGCTCGGGGCCGGCGACGTAGTGGGAGGCCGGGAAGACGTACAGCTGCTGGTCGTCGCTGATGATCTCGCCGGTGAGGGGGTGGAGGGTGGAGAGGGCCTCGATCTCGTCGCCGAACATCTCGATGCGGACGGCGAGCTCCTCGTAGACCGGGAAGATCTCGATGGTGTCGCCGCGGACGCGGAACGTGCCGCGGGTGAACGCCATGTCGTTGCGCGTGTACTGGATGTCCACGAAACGGCGCAGCAGCTCGTCCCGGTCGAACTCCTCGCCGACCCTGAGGGGGACCATGCGGTCCACGTACTCCTGTGGCGTGCCGAGGCCGTAGATGCAGGAGACGGAGGCGACCACGACGACGTCGCGGCGGGTGAGCAGCGAGTTGGTCGCGGAGTGGCGCAGGCGTTCTACCTCCTCGTTGATCGAGGAGTCCTTCTCGATGTAGGTGTCCGACTGCGGGACGTAGGCCTCTGGCTGGTAGTAGTCGTAGTACGAGACGAAGTATTCGACCGCGTTGTTCGGCAGCAGCTCGCGGAACTCATTGGCCAGCTGGGCGGCCAGCGTCTTGTTCGGCGCCATCACCAGGGTGGGGCGCTGGAGCTTCTCGATCATCCACGCGGTGGTGGCGGACTTGCCGGTGCCGGTCGCTCCGAGCAAAACGACGTCCTTCTCACCTGCTCCGACGCGCTGGGCGAGCTCGGCTATGGCCGTGGGCTGGTCGCCGTTCGGCTGGTAGGGGCTGACGACCTCGAAGGGCGCCACCGTGCGTTCGATCTTGGAAACGGGCCGCATGGAATCCACCGTACGACCCCGCACTGACAACGGGCTCCGATCAGCGGTTCTGTGGTGCGCGGGAACTCCGCTCGCGGTGCTCCGCGCCGGTGCGGGACTCCTGGTGCCGGCAGGTGTGCGCGGTGGCCTGGGCCGGGATGCCGGGCCGACGCTCGGCCGGGTACCCGTGGAACCTGCCCATGATCATGAACGGGTCGAACATCACGACGACGCCCGCGAGGAGCAGGAAGACCAGCGGCCCGATCATCAGCGGGGCGAGCAGGGCGGCGGACGAGGAGCCGTCGGCCGGGGCGGGGGCGGCGGCGCTGTGCAGATGGACGCTGAGGGCGGCCATGCCCGTGTAGTGCATGCCGCTGACGGCGATCCCCATGACGAGGCTGGCGCCCACGCTCCACAGGAACCCGCGGACCTGTCCGGCGGCCCACAGGGCGGCGATCGCGGCCACCACGGCGATGACGACCGACGCGGCCACGGTGAGGGTGTTGTATTCCAGCGTGCCGTTGAGGCGCATTCCGGCCATGCCCAGGTAGTGCATGGAGGCTATGCCCAGGCCGGTGATGGTGCCGCCGGTGAAGAGCGCGGCCCCGGTCGCCCCTTTGGAGCCGACCATGAAGATCCCGATGCCGACCATGACGATGGCGACGGCGAGGCTCACGAAGGTGGTCAGGGGGTCGTAGTGGATCGGGGTCCGCAGGACCTTGAACCCCATCATCGCGACGAAGTGCATGGTCCAGATGCCGGAGCCGATGGCCGCCGAGCCCAGCGCGAGCCAGCCGATCCGCCACCGGCCGTCGACGAGCATCGATCTGGTGGTGCAGCGCAGACCGAGCGCGCCACCGAGACAGGCCATGAGATAGGCCACCACCGGTGTGACGAGTCCGTAGCTGAAGCCGTCGACCGTGCCCTGCATTCGCGGCTGCCTTTCCCGCCCTGTCGCGTCCCTGGATTTTCTGCGATGCCCCCGGCCCCGGGACCGCCACAACGGTCAGGGGTGTCGCAGAGAGTATGACCCCCACCGGAATGGTCGAACGATTTTCCGGCAAAGAAACACGCCCTTGCCTCACTTGTGCGGTGCCCGTGAGCGGACTTGGGCAACTCCATTCAATTCATGGCCATCCCGCGCCCTCCTGCCGTTGACCCTCTGCTGTCACTCTTGAACTGACCGTGATCGATCGACGCGAGGAGTACGCATGCACGTGCGCGCAGTTGCCGCCGCGACCACCGCGTTCTTGGGGGCCACCGTCCTCCTGCTCCCCACTTCCGCCGCCCATGCGGCCGCCGACGCCGACAATCCGCTGGTCGTCGCGCACCGCGGAGCTTCCGCCTACGCGCCCGAGAACACCCTGGCCGCCGTCGACAAGGCCGACGAGATGGGCTTCGACTGGGTCGAGAACGACGTCCAGCGCACCAAGGACGGCAGGCTCGTCGTCCTCCACGACGCGACGCTTGCGCGTACGACCAACGCCGAGGAGCTCTATCCGGAGCGCGCGCCCTGGAGCGTGGCGGACTTCACCGCCGCGGAGATCGCGCGCCTGGACGCGGGCAGCTGGTTCAGCAGCAGCTACGCGGGCGCGCGCGTGCCGACGCTGGAGCAGTACATGCAGCGGGTGTCCCGCAACCACCAGAAGCTCGTCCTGGAGATCAAGAACCCCCAGCTCTACCCGGGTATCGAGCAGGAGACCCTGAAGGTGCTCGGCAACGAGGGCTGGCTCGGCCCGGCGCAGCTCACGAAACTGGTGGTCCAGAGCTTCAGCGCCGACACCGTACGGCGCGTCCACGAGCTGCGCCCGGCCGTGAAGACCGGCTTTCTCGGCACCCCGGACATCGCCGACCTTCCCGAGTACGCGAGGTTCAGCGACCAGATCAACTCCTCGTACACGACCATCTCCAAGTCCTATGTCGCCACGATCCACGCGCTGGAAGGTCCGCACGGGAACCCGTTGGAGATGCTCACCTGGACCGTGAACGACGCGGTCAACGCCCGCCAGGTGGCGGACTACGGCGTGAACGGCATCATCACCAACAAGCCGGACGTGGTCAGAGAGGCCACACAGGGCTGACGAGGCGATCCGCAGTCGGTGGCGTGCGGTCCGGGGGCGGAGCGCACGCCACGGTCGTTGTCGGTGGCGGCCCGTACGGTGTTCCCATGAACAGCCATGCGCAGGCCGAGCAGCAGGTGGTGTGGGCCGTCGTCGGCACGGACATCGGCCCACTGCTGCTGGCCGCGACGGACGACGGCCTGGTGAATGTCGTGTTCCACGCCACGGACGCGGTGCGCGACCGGACACTCGACCGGCTGGCCTCCCGCCTGGGCACCACCCCCGTGCAGGCCCCCGACAACCCTCAGCTGGCCGAGGTGATACGTCAGTTCGAGGCGTACTTCGCGGGCGAGCGGCACGACTTCGCGCTGCCGCTGGACTGGTCGCTGATCTCCGGGTTCAACCGTCAGGTGCTGCGCGAGCTCGCGTCCGGCGTCCCCTACGGCTCGGTCGTGGGCTACGGCGACCTCGCGCGCCGCGTGGGGCAGCCGGGTGCGGCCCAGGCGGTCGGGGTCGCGATGGGGTCGAACCCGCTCCCTGTCGTGGTGCCGTGCCACCGGGTGGTCGAGAGCGACGGCGGCATCGGAGGGTTCGGCGGTGGGCTGGAGACCAAGCGGAAGCTGCTGGCCCTGGAAGGGGTGCTTCCGGAACCCTTGTTCTGAGCCGGCCATGGGTGGCCTTTGCGTGCCCGTGTGTGGCCTTTGCAGATGAGGCACCGGAGGTGAGTACCACGGCGCGAATCGGTCATCGGTCGTCGTTCCGGCACACCGAGACCGGCCGGAAACCGCTCACGCCTGGTCGTAGTGGCGTGCCTCGAACACGTTGCCGTCCGGGTCCCGGAAGTAGAAGCTGCGCCGGGCCGCTCCACGCGCCCCGAAGGAGTCGTACGAGAAGTCCGAGACGGGGACCGCCCGTTCCTCAAGACGGGTGCGCAGTGCGTCGAAGGCGTCGGCGGGCAGGGCGAGGCAGACGTGATTGACCGGGTGGCCGGCGCTGCCGGCGGCGCCGGGCACCATTTTCATGGTCTCGGCCATGGCGAGCGGCATGAGGTCGAGGATGGTCTCGTCGTTGAGGCGTACGGAGGGGAAGGGGGCTTGTCCCGCCGCGTATGCGGTGACCCTCACGGGCTCCAGGCCGACGGCCTTCTCGTAGAAGTCGGCCGCGGCGATCGGCTCCTGGACCCACAGGACGACATGGTCGAGACGTGTCGTGTTCTCCTTCATGCACCTCAGGCTGGTGTCCTGCGCCACAAGGCGCAAGGGTTTGGCCGGACACGCCGTCCGCCAGGGATGAGGGAAGAACGACAGACAGGAGGCATGCACGTGCTGGTGGTGTCCGAAGAGGTGCGGGAAGCGGTCGACGCGCGTCGACCCGTGGTGGCGCTGGAGTCCACGATCATCGCGCACGGGCTGCCCCGCCCGCGCAATCTGCAGGTGGCGCTGGAGCTGGAGCAGGTCGTACGGCAGGAGGGCGCCGTACCCGCGACGATCGCCGTGCTCGACGGGCGGCCCCACATCGGCCTCGACAAGGAGCAGGTGGAGCGGGTCGCGAACGAGGACGGCATCCGCAAGCTCGGACACCGGGACCTGCCGCTGGCGGTGGCCTCGGGGGTGAGCGGGGCGACCACCGTGTCGGCGACCGCCCAGCTGGCAGCCCTGGCGGGCGTACGGGTGTTCGCGACGGGCGGGCTCGGGGGCGTGCACCGGGAGTGGACGGTGACCCAGGACGAGTCCGCCGACCTGGGCCTCCTCGCGCGCACCCGGATCACGGTGGTGTGCGCGGGCGTGAAGTCGATCCTGGACGTGCCGGCGACGTTGCAGCGTCTGGAGACGCTGGGCGTAGCGGTCGCGGGGTACGGCACGCGGCGCTTCCCCGGCTTCTATCTGTCCGACTCGGGTCATCCGGTGGAGTGGACGCTCGCCTCGCCCGGCGAGGTCGCGGACGTCATGCGGGCCCAGGACGCGCTCGACGGCCCCGAGTCGGCGCTGATCGTCGCCAACCCCGTGCCGGAGGAGGAGCAGCTCGACCCCGAGCTGCACGCGCGCGTGCTCGCCGAGGCGCTCCAGGCGTGCGACGCGGAGGGCGTCACGGGCCAGGCGGTCACACCGTTCCTGCTGGGCTATCTGGTGCGGCACACCGACGGCGCCTCCCTGAGCGCCAACCTGGCGGCGGTACGCGGCAACGTACGGCTCGCGTCCCGGATCGCGGCGGCCTGGGCCGGGGCGTGAGGTGGCGCGGCAGGGCGTGAACGGGCCCGAGGGTGGGGTGAGCGGGCCCGGTGGTGAAGCGGGCGGGGCGCTGCTCGTCGTGGGGGACGTCGTCACGGATGTCGTCGCCCGGCACCGCGGGCCGCTCGCGGCGGGCACCGACACGGCCTCCTCGATCCGGACGCTGCCGGGCGGGGCGGGCGCCAACGTGGCCTGCTGGGCGGCCCATTGGGGCTGCGCCGACGTGCGACTGCTCGGACGCGTGGGCACGGACGGGTCCGCGTGGCACGAACGAGAGCTGCGCGCTTCGGGGGTACGGCCCCACCTGGTCGTCGATCCGGAGGCGGCCACGGGGACGGTGATCTGTCTGGTGGACACGGGCGACGCGGCCGAACGCACGTTCCTCACGGACAGCGGTGCGTCTTTGCGGCTGGACCCTGACGACTGGTCGCCGTCCCTGCTCGACGGGGTCGCGCGGCTGCATCTGTCGGGCTATCTGTTCTTCTCCGAGCCGAGTCGCGCACTGGTGTCCGTGGCCCTGGAGTCGGCACGCGCGCGCGGGGTGCCGGTGAGCGTCGATCCCGCGTCGGCGGGGTTCCTCACACAGCTGGGCGTGGACCGTTTCCTCACGCTCGCCGAGGGCGTCGACGTGCTGCTGCCCAGCCGCGACGAGGCCTACCTGCTGACCGGACTGCCCGATCCGGCCGACGCGGCGGCCAAGTTGAGCCGTCTCGTTCCCCTGGTCGTGGCCAAGCAGGGGGCCGACGGTGCGCTGATCGCCCGCGGGGGCAGCGTCGAGTCACGGATTCCGGCGGCTCCCGCCGTGCCCCACGACACCACCGGCGCGGGTGACGCCTTCACGGGGGCGTTCCTGGCCGCACTGCTCGCCGGCGCGGAGGCCGAGGAGGCGGCGGCTGAGGGATGCAGGGCGGGGGCGCGGGCGGTGGAGAAGGTGGGCGGAAGGCCGCCGGGGGCCGGATGAGGTCTCGGCCCCGTGGCCGGCTGAAGCTGTGTCCGGTGGGCAGCTGCGACGATTCGCGGTACCCATGGGTCCGCATCGGGCCACCGCGTGCCGTGGTGCCGTCGTGCGGCTCCGTGGGCGTCGACGTGCGGGCACGCGACATCGACGCGGCGGCGCCGAGACGTCGATCGGGCAGCGCCGTAGGTCGTCGGGCGGTGGGTGCCCGCGCCCCGTCGTGGGGCGGGACATGCCGCTACGCCTTCCGTCCCCACGCCGAGATCAGCGGCGGGGCGACGACGTCCATCGTGCCGGAGGCCACGTTGGCCAGGTGCTGGTCGATCTCCTCCGCCGTGGCGTGGTGCGCCGTGACGAGCGCTTCGCGGAGCCGGTCGATGGTCGTCGCCTCCAGGGCGGCGCAGGCCGGTGCGGCGACGGGGAAGTACGCGTCGGCCTCCACCCCGCGCAGTCCCGCCGCACGCAGCAGGCGCGGGAGTCTGCGGCCGTGCGCCGGGTCGATTCCGCGTTCGGCGAGCAGCGCGCGGACGGCCTGGCGGAGCCGGTTGGCCAGCTGGTGCTCGGGGCCGGATTCCTCGAGACAGGCAAGGGGTTGGAGGGCGGTGTCGGCGTCCTCGATCAGGAGTCGTCCGCCGGGACGTAGAGCCTTGATCATCGACAGCAGCGCCTGCTCACGGTCCGGTGCGTGAGCCAGGGCGAGCCGGGCGTGGACGAGGTCGAAGCCGTCCCCCGGCGGCTGGTCGACGCCCAGATGGTGGACGAGGGCCTCCACCGGGGGGCGGGTGACCGAGGGAACGGCCCATGAGATGTCGGTGTCGGTCGCCATGACCTTGCCGGTCGGGCCGACCTTCTTGGCCAGCCAGGAGACCACGGAAGTGCCGCCCGCGCCGACCTCCCAGCAGCGCCAGCCGGAACCCAGGCCGAAGCCCTCCATGTGCCGGAACGTCGTGGCGTCGAAGAGCGCGGCGAAGGCGTCGGGGCCCTGCCCCGTCTCGGCCTGCCGGTGGTCGAGGAGATACCCGTCGGTTCGCATCATGCCGCGATCATCCCATTTGCCCGACTTGTCGCCGATGGCGACTCTCCCGCAGTCCTCCAGATCGCCCGGCGGCGACCGGACCCGAGGACCGGCTCGGAACGGCCGGGCAGATGGGACGTCTACAAGTGAAGCGGAACGCTCCGTTCCCACAGCCTTGTCCGGCTCTCGTGCGGCCCTGGCAAACTGGCGCGACAAGGCACGAAGTGCGGTGCGAGGAGATCCACGCAAGGAGATCCAGATGTCCATGGCAGGGAATCTGCGGAAGGTCACCGGCCTCGACAGGGTCGGCGGCCTTCGCAAGATGGCACGGCTGGCCCGACGGCGCCCGCGCGTCGACCTCAGCCACCCGGCCCGCTCCCCGCTGGGCACCTCGGTGGTGAACTGCGTGACGTACCACAAAGGCGTCCGCTCCCCCGGCGGCCGTGATGTCGTCGAGGCCGTCAAGCAGGTCCGCAGGCACGACCACGGCTTCGTCTGGCTGGGGCTGCACGAGCCGACGCAGCGGGAGTTCGCCGGCATCGCCGAGCTCTTCGACCTGCACCCCCTGGCGGTGGAGGACGCGGTCGAGGCCCATCAGCGCCCGAAGCTGGAGCGCTACGGCGACACCCTGTTCGCGGTGTTCAAGACGGTCTGCTACGTCGAGCACACCGAACTGACCGCGACCAGCGAGGTGGTGCACACCGGCGAGATCATGGTCTTCGTCGGCGCCGACTTCGTGATCACGGTACGGCACGGGCGGCACGGCTCGCTCGGCCCGCTGCGCGAGGAACTGGAGGCGAATCCGGAGCAGTTGACCAAGGGACCCGCCGCGGTACTGCACGCGATCGCGGACCACGTGGTCGACGACTATCTGAACGTCACAGACTCCGTCCAGACGGACATCGACCAGGTCGAGACCGATGTGTTCGCCGCGAACGGCGCGCGCGTCGACCCGGGGCGCATCTACCAGCTCAAGCGCGAACTGCTCGAACTGAAGCGGGCGGTGGCCCCACTCGCCCGTCCGCTCCTGGAGCTCACCACGCGACCGATCCGGGTGGTGGACCCGGAGATACAGGCCTACTTCCGGGACGTCTCCGACCACTTGCTGCGGGCCACCGAGCAGATCGCCGCATTCGACGAACTCCTGAACTCCATCCTGCAGGCGCATCTCGCGCAGGTCAGCGTGGCGCAGAACGAGGACATGCGGAAGATCACGGCATGGGCGGCGCTGATCGCCGTGCCGACCATGGTGTGCGGGGTCTACGGCATGAACTTCGAGCACATGCCCGAGCTGCACTGGAGGTTCGGCTACCCACTGGTCCTGGGAGTCATAGCCACCGGCTGCATCACCCTCTACCGGGGCTTCAAGCGCAACGGGTGGCTGTGACTGCCGCAGCGGGGAGTGATCGAGCGGGTCAGGGCGTCGCGCTCTTCGCGTAGACGCTCTCCACCCAGGCGGCGATCTGGTCGTCGGACAGATGATGGGCCAGGTCGGCCTCGCTGATCATGCCGACGAGACGCTTGTTCTCGATCACCGGGAGCCGACGGATCTGGTGCCCCTTCATCTCCTGGAGCACCTCGCTGATGTCGGCGTTCGCGTCGATCCAGCGCGGGGTGCCCTTGGCCAGCTCGCCGGCCGTGATCGTCGAGGGGTCATGGCCCAGGGCGACACAGCCGACGACGATGTCGCGGTCGGTGAGGATGCCACAGAGCCGTTCGTTCTGGTCGCTGATGGGGAGTGCTCCGACGTTCAGCTGACGCATCAGCTGGGCGGCGCGGTCCAGGGTCTCGTGGGCGGGGATCCACTGGGCGCCGCGGTGCATGACGTCTCCGGCGGTGGTCATGTAGTACCTCCCGGTGCCGGACGGCCGGCGCGGCGCAGGACGCACCGCTAGTCCCGGCGCCCTTCATTCTTGCCGCGACCGGGGTGAAGCGCACTCGGAAGGAGTCCTTCCCACCCCCGCACCGGACGTGGGTGCCTCAGGCGGCGAAGTGGACGATCCGCTCCGGGACGACCCGGATGATCACGCGGACCTCGTCGTCCCTCTCCGCCGGAGGGTCGATGCCGAGGTACGTGTGCGAAAGCTCGCGCGCAAGGCGTTTGTCCTCGTCGGGGAGTATCTCGGCGGTGTCGCCGAGGACCGCCGGTCGTCAGCCGTTCCAGGCCGGGTGCCGCGGGTCGTCGGCGCGCACCAGGACATCGGCGGTGGCGGCCGGGGCGGTTTCGGTCTCGTAGCGCTCGAAGGCGGGGAGGGTCCAGTGCTCGCCCTCGGGGGTGCGGCGGCGCAGGGCGCCCGGGGACAGGAGGACATGGACGGTCAGATCGAAGGGGAACCAGTGTTTGAGGAGGAGGGGACCGTGCGTCAGCAGGATCGCACCGGGCGGGAGCGGGACGTAGGGACTGCGGGTCGCGCGGTCGCTGGTGGGGTCCCAGAGGTCGGGCAGGACCCGGCCCGTACCGCCGGGATCGAGCGGGCCGAAGACCTCGCGCCACAGCGCGGCGGTGTCGAACCAGCCGTCGTAGTACGCCTCCACGTCCTCGTGGCCGTACTCGAACCGGAGCGAGGCGGGCCGGAGGAAGCCCTCGGTGCCCACGACGAGCGAGGACCGGCCGCGTATGCGCAGCGCCTCCGACACCCGGACGGCGAGGTCGCCCGGGCGGGCGGCCAGGGCGCCGTCGAAGGCGATGCGCGGCCAGGGCGAGCCGTCCTCCGGCTTCAGGTCGAGGAGGCGGTTGGCGAGGAGGTCGCCGAGCCGTTCCCAGGTGATCGCTTCGAATCGCACACGGCCCATGATGCCGCGCACGGCGAACCAGGCCCGAGTCGGCCGGGAGGCCGGCCCGACGACCGCGTGACCATGCGGCCACCCAGGGGAATGAACCGCGTATGGCAGCACTCGCTACTCCCCCGCCCCGTACCGGACTTGTCGTCGTGCAGGCACTCAGGAAGAAGCACTGCGCCGAGTGCCGGGGCGGCCCGGTGGCGATGCTGGTGCTGGAGGAGGGAGCGCCGCGCTGCCTCGACTGCGCGGACCTCGGGCACCTGGTGTTCCTGCCCCGGGGCGACACCGCGCTCACGCGGCGAGCCCGGGAGGAGAGTGCGCTGTCGGCCGTGGTCGTACGGTTCAACCGGCGCCGGAGCCGGTACGAGCGGCAAGGTGTCCTGGTGGAGGAGGCCGCGCTCGCCCGGGCCGAGGAACGATGCCTGGCGGACGCGGAGGCACGGCGCCGCCGTCGGCTGCGGGACGCACGGCGGCGGGCGGCGGAGGACGTGCGCTTCACGGACGCTTTCGCCACGGAGATACGGCGGCTGTTCCCCGCGTGCCCGGACGAGCGGGCCCGGGAGATCGCCGCCCACGCCTCGGTGCGCGGCAGCGGCCGCGTGGGCCGCAGCGCCGCGGGGCGCGCCCTGTCGGAGGCCGCGGTGACCTCGGCGGTCATCGCCTCCGTACGGCACGTGGACACGCCGTACGACCGGCTCCTGATGACCGGCATGGCCCGGTACGAGGCGCGACGGCGGATCGCGGGGGTGGTGGAGACGACGCTGCGGGGGTGGCGGGCGGCGGGCTGAAGCCCGGATGCGAGACCGCGGCAGAGCGGCGTGGACGCTCGCGCATGGGGCGCGCGTCTCGACCATGGTGACTGTGGCTGCACGGACGTTCGCTTGTGGTGACGGTGGGTGGAGTGCAGGATCTGTGGATTCGGGGGATCGAGGTGGGAGCGGACATGATCGATGGGCCGTACTTCGTACTGACGGTGCTGGGCCTGCTCGGGACGGCGATCGTGGCGGGTGTGTTCTGCGGGTTCTCGACGTTCGTGATGAAGGGGCTGGCGTCGTTGCCGCCGGCGCAGGGCGTGGCGGCGATGCAGGCGATCAACGTGAGCGCCCTGACACCCGCGTTCATGTTCGTGTTCGTCGGTACGGCGGTGCTCTGCGCAGTGCTGGCCGTCGTGACGTTCGTGCTGTGGCCGGACCAGGGAAGGGTGGAGCTGCTGCTGGGCAGCGTGCTTTATCTGTTCGGCTGCTTCGGGGTCACGATGGTGGCGAACGTGCCGCGCAACGAGACGCTCGCCAAGCTGGACGCGGGCACACGGGAGGCCGCGGCGTACTGGCGCGAGTACGTGAACCGGTGGACGACGTGGAACCACGTCCGGACGGTCGCCTCGGCCGCCGCGGCCCTGTCGTATCTGCTGGCGCTCGCCTGAGGCGGGGGCGGCGGACGCGTCGTATCGTGGCGGGAAGAGAGTGCCGCCGGTTGGCGTACAGCCACGCGCTTCGCGCCCTGCGCCCCATGCCCCGCCCGATCCGAGTCCGCCGGTGTACGGCCGTGCCCGTACGCGTACGCATCACGTGAGGGAGACGGCCATGGCCGATCCCAAGGGTTTTATGACCACGTCACGCGAGGAGTGGCCCCGTCGGCCCGTGGAGGAGCGGGTGCGGGACTGGGACGAGGTGTATGTTCCCGGGGCGCTTCTGCCGATCATCAGCAAGCAGGCCGACCGCTGTATGGACTGTGGGATCCCGTTCTGCCACGAGGCCTGTCCACTGGGGAACCTGATCCCCGAGTGGAACGACCTCGTGTCGCGGGAGGACTGGCGGGCGGCGAGCGACCGGCTGCACGCCACGAACAACTTCCCCGAGTTCACCGGGCGGTTGTGTCCCGCGCCCTGTGAGGCGGGGTGCGTGCTGGCGATCAACCAGCCCGCGGTGACCATCAAGAACGTGGAGGTGGCCATCGCGGACCGGGCCTGGGAGGACGGGTTCACGCCGCCGCGTCCGCCCGACCGACTGTCCGGGAAGACGGTCGCCGTCATCGGCTCGGGGCCCACCGGGCTGGCGGCGGCACAGCAGCTGACGCGGGCCGGGCACACGGTCGCCGTGTACGAACGGGCCGACCGGATCGGGGGGTTGCTGCGGTACGGGATCCCGGCGTTCAAGATGGAGAAGCGGCATCTGGACCGGCGGTTGGAACAGATGCGGGCGGAGGGCACGAAGTTCCGTACGTCGACCGCCGTGGGGAAGGACGTCGGAGCGGCGGAGCTGCGAGCCCGGTACGACGCGGTGGTGATCGCCACAGGCGCCACGGCGTGGCGGGAACTGGGCGTGCCCGGCCGGGAGTTGGACGGCATTCATCAGGCGATGGAGTATCTGCCGCTGGCCGACCGGGTGTGTGAGGGGGATCTGACGGTGTCGCCGTTGTCGGCGGCCGGGAAGCATGTCGTGATCGTCGGGGGCGGTGACACGGGGGCCGACTGTCTGGGGACGGCGGTGCGGGAAGGGGCGGCGTCGGTGACCCAGTTGGACATCTATCCGCTGCCGGAGGCGGAGCGCGACGAGGACGTCGATCCGTGGCCGACGTATCCGAAGGTCTATCGGCTCTCGGCGGCGCACGAGGAGGCGCGTGACCTTCGGTCGGCGCCGGCGGCGGACGCGGACGCGCGGCTCTTCGCGGCGTCCACGCTCCGCTTCACCGGGGACGAGACGGAGCATGTACGGGAGCTGCATCTGGTCGAGGTGGACGAACGGCGGCAGGCCCGGCCCGGTACCGGGCGGACACTGCCCGCCGATCTCGTCCTGCTCGCGCTCGGGTTCTCCGGGCCGGACCGTCAGGACGGACTCGTCGAGCAGCTCGGGCTGGCCCTCGACCCGCGCGGGACGATCACGCGGGGGCCGGACTTCGCGACGAACGTGCCCGGCGTGTACGCCGCCGGGGACGCCGCCCGTGGGCAGTCCCTCATCGTCTGGGCGATCGCCGAGGGGCGGTCGGTGGCCGCCGCGGTCGACCGCCGGCTGACCGGCGCGGACCGTCTCCCGTCACCGATCGGACCGTACGACCGCCCCATGACGGCGTAGCCGCCGACCGCGGGACGGGCCGCGACGGGATGAGGCGACCGAGGCGGGGAGGGCCGGCGGCGTCGAAGGCTCAGCGGGTGTCCGTGCCTGCTTGCTTGGCCGTGGAGAGGGCTATGCGGTTCCACGTGTTGATGGTGAAGATCAGGGCGAGGACGTGGGCCAGTTCGGTGTCGTCGAAGTGGGTGGCGGCTTCGGCGTAGACGTCGTCGGGGACGCCGCCGTCGGCGACGAGGGTGACCGCTTCGGTGAGGGCGAGCGCGGCCTGTTCGCGGGCGGTGAAGAAGTGCCGGGCCTCGCGCCAGACCGGGATCATGTGGAGCCGGTCCTCGCTCTCACCGGCCTTGCGGGCGTCGTTGGTGTGCATGTGGAGGCAGTAGGCGCAGTGGTTGAGGTGGGAAGCGCGGATCTGGATCAGTTCGACCAGGGCCGGGTCGATGCCCTCGCGAGCCGCCGCGTCGAAGCCGATGAGGGCGCGGAAGACGTTGCGGGCGGACTTCGCGAAGTCGAGGCGAGGGGGTGCGGCCACCGCCGGGGTTCCCACCGCCGCGCCGCTGTCGCTCATCCCGTTCGCCGCCATCCCGTTCGCCGCCGTCCCGTTCGTCGCTGTCACGTTCGCCGTTGTGGTGTTCGCCGTTGTCGTGTTGGTCGCTGTCGTGTTCGTCGTCATGACCATGAATCTATTCGATGGAAAGACCTGCCGTAGGGTGCATTTCTATGGTGGATTCATGGGTCAATTCGACGGAGCGGATCGGGGCCGATCTGCATCTCGAACTGTCCGGTGGGGGCGGGCGGCGGGCGGCGCTGATCCGGGCGCTGCGGGACGCGGTGCGCGGAGGCCGACTCGTCCGGGCACCCGGCTGCCCCCGTACCGCTCGCTCGCCGCGGACCTGGGCATCGCCCGCAACACGGTCGCCGACGCGTACGCGGAGCTGGTCGCGGAGGGCTGGCTGACGGCCCGGCAGGGGTCGGGTACCCGGGTCGCCGAGCGGGCCGAACCACTGGGCGCCCCCGCGCGCGTACCCCGGAAGGCGCCTCCACGCGCGCGGGGGCCCAGGCACCATCTGCGGCAGGGCACGCCGGACGCGTCGGCGTTCCCGCGGGCGGCCTGGGCCGCTTCGTACCGCAGGGCGTTGACGCAGGCGCCCAACGAGGCGTTCGGGCCGGGTGATCCGGCCGGCCGGGTCGAGCTCCGGGAGGCGCTCACCGCATACCTGGCACGCGCGCGTGGGGTGCGGACCGAGCCGTCGCGGATCGTGGTCTGCTCAGGTTTCGCGCACGCGCTGCGGCTGCTGTTCCACGGCCGGGTGCTGCGGGGGCCGCTGGCCGTGGAGTCGTACGGTCTGGGTTTCCATCGTGAGCTGCTGGCGGAGGCCGCCGTACGGACGGTTCCGCTGCCGCTGGACGAGGACGGTGCCCGGGTGGACGGGCTGGGCCGGGAGAGGGCCGTGCTGCTCACGCCCGCACACCAGTTCCCCACCGGTGGGCCGTTGCCTCCCGCCCGGCGGGCCGCTGTCGTGGACTGGGCACGCGCGCGTGGCGGGCTCATTCTGGAGGACGACTACGACGGGGAGTTCCGCTACGACCGCAAGCCGGTCGGGGCCGTGCAGGGCCTGGATCCCGAGCGGGTCGTGCACATCGGCTCGGTCAGCAAGAGCCTGTCGCCGGCGTTGCGGCTGGGATGGATGGTCCTGCCGGAGCGGTACGTCGACGCCGTACTGAAGGTGAAGGGCGAACGGGAGGCGTGGGCGAGCGGGCCGAAACAGCCGGCGCTCGCGGACTTCGTGGTCTCCGGGGCGTGCGACCGTCATGTGAGGCGTATGCGGCAGCGGTACCGGGCGCGGCGGGACCGGCTGGTCGCGGCCCTCGCCACGCACGCGCCGCGCATCGAGGTCACCGGGATCGCCGCCGGACTGCACGCCCTGCTGCGGCTGCCGCCCGGGACCGAGCGGTCCGCGGTGAAGGCGGCGGCCTGGCGGGGCGTCGTGCTCGACGGGCTGGCGGCGTTCCGGCATCCCGAGGCGACGGGGGACGCCCCGGACGGGCTCGTCGTGGGGTACGCGACGCCCCCGGAGCACGCGTACGGGGCGGCCGTGGAGGCGCTGTGCGGGGTACTGCCGCCCGGGTGAGCGGCTTGCGACGGTCGGCGGGCCGGAAGCCGGAGGCCTGCTGGCCTGCTGGCCTGGCGGCCTGGCGGTGACTCCCGGTCGACAGGAAATCGACGACGGTGGGACCAATGACGTCAGGAGGTACGTCACCGCTGTCACCGCTGTCACCGCAGGCGTCCACGATCCGGCGGTGCTCTGCCCCCATCCTTCGGTCCGTCGTCAGGCGTAGGGCCTCTCCCTCGCATCCCCTCCTGTTGGCGGCCGGTCCTGGAGGGTGCTCGATGACGACGCTCGACGAACGTCACGGAGAACACGGAGAAGGTGCGCACGGCGGGGCTCCGCCCCGGAGCGGCGGCACACTCCGTTCTCACGTCGTCGCCCTGAACCGGCCGACAGCCGCACTCCCCCTGCTCACGGGTTCCAAGGCCGCCCACCTCGCGCGAGCGGCCGGCGCGGGACTGCCGGTGCTGCCCGGCTTCGTGATCGCGCCCGGCGCACGCGCCTCGGACGGCTCACACGGGGGCGCAGGCGCCCGCAGACGCTCACAGACCTGATGACGCGGCGCAGACACCCGCAGTCATGATGACGCGGCGCAGGCCGAGAAGCCTGCGCCGCGCATGTCGTACGGCCGTCCACGCATGCCCTACGGCTTACGTGCCACCGCTCCGTATCCCGGGATGACCCCGTCGTCCTGTCCGGGGACGGGTTCGCCGAGTTCGGGGTGCCAGTGGTGGGGCACCTCGACGCCCGGGTCGACGAGTTCGAGGCCGTCGAAGAAACGGGCGAACTCCTCGCGGGAGCGCAGGGCCAGCGTGACGCCCGCGGCCTTGAGCTTCTCCACCGCCACCTTCGACTCCTCCGGAGTGAAGTCGGCGGTGGCATGGGTGACGACCAGGTAGCTGCCTGAGGGCAGTTCGGACATCAGCCGCTGGACCAGGGCGTGCGCGCCGTCCTCGTCGGAGACGAAGTGCAGCAGCGCGATCAGCGAGAGCGCCACCGGCCGGCCGAAGTCCAGCACCTTCTTGGCGCCTTCGATGACGGCGTGCGGGTCGCGCACGTCGGCCTGCAGATACTCGGTGCGCCCCTCGGGCGTACCGCGCAGCAGGGCCGCCGCGTGGGCCAGCACGATGGGGTCGTTGTCGCAGTAGACGACGCTCGCCTCGGGGGCGACCCGCTGGGCGATCTGGTGCAGGTTCGGCTCGGTCGGGATACCGGTGCCGATGTCGAGGAACTGGCGTACGCCGTTCTCCGCCAGCCAGCGTGTGGAGCGGTGCATGAAAGCACGGTTGACCCGTGCCATCACCGGCACCCGGGGGTCCAGGGCCAGCATCTGCCTGCCCATGGCCTCGTCGACGGGATAGTTGTCCTTGCCGCCGAGGTACCAGTCGTACATCCGCGCGGGGTGGGGTCTACTCGTGTCGATCTCGACGGGGGAACGCCCGCTCATGACGAACTCCATGGGGTTCTGCGGCAACAGGTGATCAACTCAGGGCCAACATAGGGAGATTGACTGAACAACAGGGAGTGCGCAACAAGCCTCACGACAGCAGGAAGTCGGCCACCCCCGCCTTGGCGCCCTGGATGAACGCGTTCATCTCGTCGGGCGTGTAGATCAGCGCCGGCCCGTCGGGGTCGGTGGACTGCCGTACGGCGATCCGGCCGTCGGCGAGCTTCATGGCCTCCAGGCAGTTGCCGCCGTTGCCCCCGCTCCAGGGCTTGTGCCAGCCCTCGCTGCCCAGCTCCCGGGCGGGCATGCCGTTGTAGACGCGTATGTGCGACTGCGTGCGCGTGCGCGACTGCGACTTGATGAATTCCATTCGGTGTCTTCAGAGCTCCTTGCGGAGATCCCGGAGGATCTCCTTCGTGCGTTGTGCCGTGGCGGCCTGCGCCGCCATGCGGTCCATGACCTCGAGGTGGGTCGCCACCTCGGAGCGGTCGTCCAGGTAGACGGCGCCGGTCAGGTACTCGCTGTAGACCATGTCCGGAAGTTCGGGCATGGCGAAACGGAACAGGACGAACGGCCCGTACGTGCCCGGGTGCGGTCCTGTGTCGAACGGGGCGACCTGGAGCGTCACATGGATCAGCTCCATGACCTCCAGCAGCCGGTCGATCTGGGCGCGCATGACCGCCGGCCCCCCGACGGAGCGGCGCAGGGCGGTCTCGTCCATCACGCACCACAGCCGGGGCGCGTCCTTACGGGTGAGCAGTTCCTGCCGTTGCATGCGCAGCGCGACATGGCGCTCGATGTCCTCGGGCTTGGTCTGGCCGATGGCGCCCGAGGTCATGACGGCACGCGCGTAGTCCTCGGTCTGCAGCAGTCCGGGGACGAAGTGGGGGTCGTAGCCACGGATCAGGGCGGCCGCGCCCTCCAGGCTGACGTACATGGAGAACCAGCCCGGCAGGATGTCGTGGTAGCGCTGCCACCAGCCGGGTTTGTTGGCCTCCTCGGCGAGCCGGACGAAGGTCTCGGCCTCCTCGTCCCCGACCCCGTACGCCTTCAGCAGGAGTTGGAGGTAGGGAATCTTGAGGGCGACCTCGGCCATCTCCATGCGGCGGACCGTGGCGGCGGCGACGTGCAGGATGCGCGCGGCGTCCTCGCGCCTGATGCCCGCGCGCTCGCGCAGGTCCAGCAGACGCCGGCCGAGCACGACCTGGCCGACCGTCGGCGCGGACCGCGGCTCGCTCATCTCGCTTCTCTCCCCTCTGACTCTGCGCTGACCTGCGGCGATTCCCGGCCTGTCCGGTCCGGACAGCCTTGCGGCGCCGTTCGGAGGCCTCGCGCGCCACGCAGGTCCGTGTACACAAACGAACACTGTGCGTGCATACGGACGATGTGCGAGGGATTTCCAACTGGCGCCGCTACACGTGCTGTTGCGTGCAGTGTGCCATGACCGTTCAGAGAGTCATACGGCACTCTGCAATTTTCAGAGTGACACTTGCCAAGTGTTCACGGCGGGGCGATAGTGGCAAGCGTGATTCCGCCCCCTGCGCCGTTAGGAACAGACGCCGCCGGAGACCGTGTCGGTCCCGGTCCGGCCGCCGGGGCGCGCCCCGAGACAATCGCCGAGCGCCGGTTTCGATTCGAGCTGGCCGCGCACCCGGGTGCCGTGGCCCAGGCCCGGCGCGTGACCCGTACCCAGCTCACCGGCTGGGCCCTCTGCGAGGACACCTGCGACACGGCCGCCCTGGTCGTGTCCGAGCTGGTGACCAACGCGATCGTGCACACCGCGAGCACCCAGATCGTCTGCGAGTTGCACGACGGCGACGACCTGGTACGCATAGCGGTACGGGACGAGGGCTGCGCTCCGGGCGAGCCGCACCCCTCGCCGCAGCGGCCCGAGGAGGAACACGGGCGAGGGCTGCTCCTCATAGAGTCCCTCTGTCGTTCCTGGGGGGCGCAGCCGGTCGGTCTGGGGCTTCTGGTGTGGGCGGATGTGCCACGTGGGCTCCTCACCGCCACCGTTCCGGCCGAGGTAGTGGTGGACATGGCAGCGGGCGCCGGCAGGGACAGGGATAGGGATAGGGACACGGCGGCTCGGTCCGATCTGGGCTGGGGCGCGAAGAAGCCGCCCTCGCAGGACCGGGACGGCGAGGCGGAGGCGTTCCGTTCGCCGGGCGCCGAGGCCTGTAGAGCCGCCGAAGCCCGCAGGGGCGCCGACGGCCGTGCGGTGGCCGGCCACCGTGCGGGTGCCGAACGCCGTACGGAAGTCGAACGCCGTACGGAAGTCGAAGTCCGGCCGGAAGTCGGACGGCGGACGGGGGCCGAATGGGTGTGAGCGGGTCGATCGGTCCCGCTCGGCCTCCCGGTGGGGGCAGAGTGGCCCGCGTGGTGAGCCTCGACACCCTGACCCGACTGCGCCGCGCCCAGCGTCCCGCCGCGCCGCCCCGCCCCATTCCCCTGCCCGACGGCATGACCGCGCCCATGGGGTGCGACGCGGTCGCCGTCCCGGCCCGCTTCGGGCCGATGGTCCTGCCCCGACTGCCCCGGGTGGGCTGCGTCTACGCCGACCGGGCGCACTGGTGGTGGATCGTGCCGGCCGACTCCGACTACGCGCTGGAGTGGCCGGCGCCGGTGCGCTACACCACCGGAGCGCTGGTCTCCGACGGTTCGGCCGTACCCGGGCTGATCCTGCGGCCGGAGGGGGCCATTCCCTATACGCCGCCGATACCGCTGTATCTGGCGTTGTGCCGGGCCACCGGGACCACGCCGTCCTGGTCCCGGACGATGACCGCGTAGAGCTCCGCTTCCGGCTGGGGGCGTCTTGTCAGGGGCTGCGCCCTGGATCCCCGTCGGCTTCGGGGACGTTCCGTTGTTTCGCGGCCGCGGGCGCGTGGGGGCCGGTCGCGCAGTTCCCCGCGCCCCTACGACGGGGCCTTCGGCCCGTCACAGGGGCGCCGCGGCGTACTTCCCGCTGCCTCTTCGCGCCCCGCGTGCTCCGGGCGGGTGGGGGCGGGGTTGTCGTGCGCCCTGGTGGGGGGTGGGGTGCGCCGGAATAGTGGCCTGTCGGCGACGACTCGGGGGAGGCCATGGGTGGGGAAGGCGCGTGACGAGGGCAAGCCGGAGACGTCGGAGTCGGAGCTGCTGCTGTTCGGGGGGCCGCTGCGGTACGACATGGGCTGGTCGCAGCATGCCAACGCGTTCCTGGAGCTGAACTTCCGCGCGATGGTGCGGCGGCTGCCGTCGCTGCTCGCGTCGAGCTTCCGGCTGGCCTGGCAGGCGGACCGGCGGGCCGCCCGGACCGTGCTGGCCGCCGAGACGGGCCGCGGCCTCGCCCAGGCGGTGAGCCTGCTCGCGGTGAACACGATCCTGGGCCGGCTGATGGCGGACGGCACGGTCGAGGAGCGGTTGCGCGGAGCCGGCCCCGCGCTCGTCACCATCGCCGCCGTGATGCTGGTGTCCACCCTGCTGCGCGCCGCGTCGACGTTCGCCACGGGCCGGCTGGAGCCCAAGGTGGAGCGGGTCGCGACCGAGCTGTATCTGGAGCGGGCGGCGGCCGTGGAGCTGTCCGCGATCGAGGACGACGGCTTCCACAAGCTGCTGGACACCGCGAAGTACGGCGCCCAGTCGGCCCGCCGGATGATCACCTACGCGGCGCGTGTGGTGAACGCGCTGATCTCGCTGATCGCGGCGGCCGGTGTGCTGACCGTGTTGCACCCCGCCCTCCTCCCGCTCCTCGTCACGATGACCCTGCCGAGCGCCTGGAGCGCGCTGACGATCGCCCGCCGCCGCTACACCTCCTTTCACGCCTGGGTGCAGCACGCGCGCGCGGGCTATCTGATCGGCTCCCTGCTGATCGAGCCGGAGGCGGCCCCGGAGATCCGGGTGCACGGCGTCGGCCCGTTCCTGCTGCGCCACTTCCGCCGTATGTCGGAGACGGCGGAGGCGGAGCAGGCGCGCCTGGCCCGGCTGGCGGCCCGTACGGGCCTGTACGCGGCCGTCTGGACCGGGCTGGCCACGGTGGCGACGTACGCGACGCTGGGTGGTCTGCTGCTCGGCGGCGCCATGGCGCTGTCCGTGGCGGGTACGGCCGTCATCGCGATCCGTACCGGCTCGTCGAGCCTGGACACGTTGGTCCTGGAGGTGAACTCCCTCCACGAGGAGGCCCTCTTCGTGGGCGACATGCAGCGGCTGTACGTGGAGGCCGCCAAGCGTGCGATCCCGGAAGGCGGTGATCCGCTGCCCGAGGACCCGCAAGAGATCCGGGTGGAGAACGTGACCTTCGCCTATCCGGGGAAGGCGGGCCGGCCCGCGCTCAGCGACGTCACCCTGACCGTGCCGCTGGGCAAGATCGTGGCGCTCGTCGGTGAGAACGGCTCGGGCAAGACGACCCTGGTCAAGCTGTTGGCCGGGCTGTACACCCCGGACCAGGGCAAGATCATGTGGGACGGTGTGGACGCGGCGAGCGCCGACCGGCGGCAGCTGGCCGAGCGCATCGCGATGGTCGCGCAGGACTTCAAGCGGTGGCCCTTCACCGCCCGCGTCAACATGGCGATCGGCCGCCCCTCGGCGCCACTGACCGAGGAGCGTCTCGCCACGTCCGTCGCGGAGGCGGGGGCGCAGGATGTGATGGACGACCTGCCGCGCGGCCTCGACACGCTTCTGGCCAGGGGGTTCAGTGGCGGGCACGAGCTGTCGGGCGGCCAGTGGCAGCGGCTCGGGATCGCGCGGGCCGCGTACCGGCGCGGACGCATCCTGATCGTGGACGAGCCGACGGCGGCCCTGGACGCCCGCGCCGAGCTGGAGGTCTTCGAGAAGATCCGCGCCCTGGCGGGCACCGGTCAGACGGTCGTCCTGATCACCCACCGGCTCGCGTCGGTCCGTCATGCCGACCTCGTGCACGTCCTCGACCAGGGCCGCCTCGTGGAGTCCGGCACCCCGGACGAACTGCTGGCCACGGGCGGGGTGTACGCGGAGCTCTATTCGCTCCAGGCGGAGCAGTTCGCGGCGAAGGTGCCGACGACAGGGCAGGCCTCCGCCGCGAAGGTGCCCGCGCCGAAGGCGGGGTGAGTCAGGCCGACGCGGTCGCGGCGGCCTCGGCGCCGCGCACGATGACCAGGAACATGTCCGTCGCGATGTCCATCACGACCTCGGCCTGCTGCCCCTCGAGGCGGGCCGCGTGCGCCAACTCCTCGGCCGGCCACGAGCCGCGCGGCCCACCGGCGGGAAAGCGCCCCAGCACCGTTCGCCCGTTCACCCTGCACCTCCATGTCGCGCTGCACCCGTGAGCCCGTAGCCCGCGGCTAGTCAGCTCGTAGATTTAAACGCCAACCATGGGGTGAACGGCTCGCGAAGTGACGGTACTGAGACGTAGTTGACACGAGGTCAACGGCGGATCGTGAGGTACCTCTCAGAAATCACACATTCCGGTGACCCTAAGTGCCAACACTTGCACTATTTGTCACTCCTCATACTTGTCGTGGTGCCTGTTCCGGTCGCCGCCCACCGCCCCCGACGCCGTGAGGGCCGGCAGTCCGGCCGTGGAGCCGAGCCCCTCCAGGCCGACGCCCGACCGCTCCACGACGTCGAAGTGATGGTTGAAAGTGTTGCCGTACGACGAGTACCAGGGCACCGGCGATCCCATGCGCGCCCCGAAGGGGAGAATTCGTGTGTACGGCGCCCGCGACACGACGGCGAACTCGGCGCCCCGCGCCCGCAGATGAGCCAGGTGCCCCATCTCGTCGAGGAAGGCCGCCCAGTCGCGTGATCCCGCGTCCCCCTCCGGGGCGAACACGAGGAGCTGCACGATCAGTTGGCGGCGTGAGGGCCCACTCCTTGGCGGCGGTTCCTGGAGGCGGACCTTTTTCGCTCACTGGGCGGCTTTCCCTCACTGGGGCGGCTCGTCGTAGTCCTGGATACGGCCGCCGTGGCTGCGGTCGGTGAGGGCGGCCAGGCGGCTTGTCAGTTCCCGTACCGTCCCGGGCACGTCGACGGTGAGCAGCTCGCGGTCGCGCATCAGGACCCGGCCGTCGACGATCGTGGTGCGTACGTCGGAGGAGCGGGCGCTGTGCACGAGCGTGGCGGCGAGGTCGTGCACCGGCTGGGTGTGCGGGCCGGTGAGGTCGACGAGGACGATGTCGGCGCGCCGGCCGGGGGCGAGGCTGCCGATCCGCTCTCCCAGCCCGACGGCCCGGGCGCTCTGCAGGGTGGCGTGGTGCAGGGCCTGGCGGGAGGTCAGCCAGCGCGGATCGCCCTCGGTGGACTTCTGCACCAGCGCGGTGAGGGCCATGGCCTCCCACACGTCGAGGGAGTTGTTGGAGGCGGCCCCGTCCGTGGCGAGCCCGACGGGGACGCCGATACGGCGCAGGGCCCGCACCGGGGTCGTGGGCCAGGCGAACTTCAGGTAGCCGCGGGGCGCGGTCGCGACGGCCACCGGCCCGGTCGCCCGCTCCAGGACCGGTAGGTCGCGCTCGACGATCCCGGTGCCGTGCGCGATGAGCACACCCGCGTCGACGCCGAGCAGCCCCGTGCGTTCCAGGACCTCGATGGGCGTGACGCCTTGCCGGGCGAGGCTGTTGTCGGTCTGGTCGCGGCTCTCCGCGGCATGCAGATGCACCGGGAGGCCGTGCTCGCGGGCGAGGTCGGCGGTCGCGGCGAGGTCGGCGTCCTCGACGGTGTAGGGGGCGTGCGGGGCGAGTGCGGTGGTGATACGACCGCCGGCCGCGCCCCGGCGCCGTAGCGCGAACTCCAGGGACCTCTCCCTGCCTTCGCGCCCTTGTGAGGAGAAGAACGCCTCCCCCAGATGCGCCCGCATACCGGTCTCCTCGACCACCGCGGCGACCATGTCCATCGAGAAGTAGTGGTCGGCGAAGCAGGTCACGCCACCCCGGATCATCTCCGCGCAGGCCAGCCGGGCCCCCAACGCCACGTCCTTCGCCGTCAGATTGGACTCGACGGGCCAGATGACGTCGTTGAACCACTCCTGCGCCGGCACATCCTCCGCGATGCCGCGCAGCGCCACCATGGGCGCGTGCGTATGGCAGTTGATCAGCCCCGGCATGGCGACCTGGCCGCGCGCGTCGATCCGTTCCCCGGTGGCCACGGGGGCCGTCTCCTCCGCCGGCCCGATGCTTGCGATCACCCCCTCCCGTACGACGATCGCGGCGTCCTCGACGAAGGCGATGCCCTCGTGTTCGTCGTGGACGAGGGCGGTGCAGCCGGTGATGACGAGATCGGCGGGAGACGGCGACGGCGACGAGGTCGAGGAGGAGGGGGACGAGGACGGAGGCGGCGTCATGCCGTCACGGTACGACCGTGGCGCGCTGGGGAGAGGAGCGAATCGGGCATCCGGGGGGGGGGCGAGGGGGTGGGATCCGGCCGCGCCCGGCGCGCCCCACCGCCCCGGCGCGCGGGCTCACGCGGGGTTGCCTGCGCGCGGACTCAGGCGCGCGGGCCCAGGCGCGCAGGCTCAGGCGCGCAGGCTCACGCCCACGGGCTCACGCCCACGGGACCACGCCCACGGGCTCAGGCGCTGAGGCCCTGCCTCGGCAGTACGTCGGCCACGTCCGGTGCGTCGGGGAGGCTGATGCCCGCGTGCCTCTGGTGGAGCGCGAGTTCGTCGAGGAGTGCGGTGATCCGCTCGGTGTGGTGGCGGCTGAGCCGTCCGGTGTCGTCGAGGTGCACGGCGCAGGCGGTTGTGGTGTCGACCAGTCGTTCGAGGACGGCGGCGACCTCGTCGGTGCCTTCGGTGTGCCGGGCCAGAGCGGGCAGTTCGGCTTCGGAGAGGGCGATCGCGGCGCGGGCCCGGGCGAGTGTGCGGTACGCCTCGCGGCGCAGGGTCCAGCGGGCGGCCCTGTCATCTGTCTCCCCCGGCAGGGCGGCCCCGACGGACACGGTCACGCCGTTGGGCGTGGACACACCGGTCGGCGTGGATGCGCCCGTCTGAGCGGATGCGCCGGTCTGCGCGGACCCACCCGCCTGCGCGGACGCGCCCGTCTGCGCGGATGTACCGCACTGCGGGGACGCGCCAGTCTGCCCGGATGTACCAGTCCGCGCGGACGCGCCGCCCGTCCAGGAGGGCTCGCTCGGCACGGACGGCCCGCTCGACCGGTGCGTGGCGCTCGACCGGGCCGTTCCTCTCGGCCCGGAATCGCCGCTCAGCCGGGGGTAGCCGCTCAGCCGGAACGGGCCGCTCGACAGGGAGCCTCCCTTCCGCCCGGCGGCTCCGTTCGGCCCGGCTCCCGCATCCGACCTGGCGGTCCCCCTCGACCTGACAGCACCGCTCGCCCCTGCCATCCCATCCGGCCCGGCAGCCCCATCCGACCCAGCGACCCCATCCGGTCCGGCAGCCCCATCAGACCTAGCAGCCCCACCCGGCCTGGCAGCCCCATCAGACCCGGCAGCCCCATCAGGCCTAGCAGCCCCATCCGGTCCGGCAGCCCTGTCCGACTCTGCGGGCCCGTTCGTCATGGAGACCCCCTCCAGCCTTGCGGTCCCGCCCGGCGCGCGCGACTCGTTCAGGACGTGGGCGAGGTAGGCGTGCGCCGCCGTTCCCGCTTCGGTGAGCCGGGCGCGTACGCCGCCGCCGCGCTGGCCCTTCGGCATCGGCAGGTGGCCGACGATCAGGACGATGGCGCAGGCCAGGAGTGTCTCGGCGATACGGCTCCAGGAGGCCTGGGGGTCGCCGCCGACCATGACGAGGGCGAGGACGAGGACGGTGACGACGGCGGTCTGGGCGGCGAAGTGCCGCGTGGCGACGGGTATCAGCGCCCCGCTGACCGCGACCAGCGCGATGAGCCCTTCCGGCCGGGGCAGCACGGCGGCGAACCCGGCGAAGAGCACGGCGCCCAGGACGGTCCCCGCGGCCCGGCACAGCACCCGGGACACGAGCGGCCCCAGGTCGGGCTTGACCAGGAAGACGGCGGTCGCGGGCAGCCAGTACCAGTGCTGGTGGTGCAGCACCTGGGCCACGGCCGCGCTGGCCCCGAACGACAGGGCGACCCGCAGCCCGTACTCACGTCCGCCGGACCCGAGGCCGAGCCGTACGAGCGATCCGAGGGTACGGCGGCGGGTGTGCAGGTCGTGTGCGTCGCCGCCCCGGTCGAAGGCCTCGGCGGCGCGCAGGAGCGCGTCGTCGAGGGCGCGCAGCGCGGGCGCGGAGCGGGAGGGAGCGGGCAGCGGCCCGGTGGCGGTGTTGCCGCGCACGGCGGCGGCGAGCCGCCGGGGCCCTTCGGAGGCCCGGCCGACGACGGCGTCCCCGGCCCAGGCCAGCGCGGTCGCCGCCTCGGCGAGCGGCAGCGCGGCGGCGTACTGGGCGTGCAGCCGCCGCTCGGACGACGAACTGGCGTACCGCCGCAGCCGAGGCCCGGCGAGCGCGTCCTGGGCATGGTCGAGGGCTGCGGTCAGCGCGGACCGCCGGGCGATCGCGTCCGGGGTGCCCACGGCGTCCAGCAGCCCGGCGATCGCGTCGTACACGGCGGCGACGGCGTCCCGTTCCCCGTCGAAGCGGTAGTCGCCGGCGGTGAGGACCGCGGGCGTGGGCAGGGCGAGGCGCAGCACGAGCAGCCACCCGGCGCCGGCGAGATAGGCGAGCGCCCGCTCCCACCCCGGCTCGGGCAACGGCATCCCGGCCCCGATCGCGGAGGCGACCAGCAGTTGCGTACCCGCTCCGGACGACACGGGCCCGACCGCGGTCATACCGCCGGCGAGCAGCCCGAGCGCGGTGAGCAGCAGGGTGAGGACGACGGCACCGGCGTACTGCCCGGTGTACGTCCCGGCGAGCAGCCCCACGGCTCCCGCGAGCGCGGGCACCCCGAGCCGCTGCACGGCGACGCGCCGGCTTCCGGGCCGGTCGTTGATCCCGGCGAGCATGGCGCCGAGCGCGGCGAGGACCCCGACGGTGGGCCGCCCCAGCAGCACGGCCGCGAGCAGCAGCGGTCCAGCGGCCAACGCCCCTCGCAGCACCGCGTTCCAGGGCACCGGTCCCCGTTGCGCACGCAGAGTATGAGCGAGCCAGGGAGGCAGGACGAGGGCAGCGGGGCGGGACACGGGGCTCCTGTCGTCGGGTGAGGGCGGGGGTGTGCCTTCGGGCGACGGCGGCCGGGGCGTTGGTGGTACCAGCGGCGGCAGTTGATGCGCCGGCTGTGCGCCGGCTGCTGGCATCAGGTGTTCGTGTTCTCCACCGTAGTTCCCGGATCTGGAGGATATGGAACGCTCGTATTACCGCGATGTGACGATCCTTGCAGAGGCCACGTTCTTTATGAACGCAACGGAAGAAGAGTCGACGGCACTCGACCCGGGCGACGGATGGACACCGGTCCGAGATCCGGATCAGCGGTCACGCTCTCGTACCTGACCGGCCACGACGGAGCGCAGCCGGGTTTCTCGTGGGTCGCCCTCCAAGCCGGGCCGGGGCTCAGGTTTTTCGGTCCGTGGCCCGCAACGGCTTCAGGAAACGGCTCGGTTCCCCGTTCCAGGAGATCGCCAGGGCGTCCCGGGCCCGGGTGGCGGCCACGAACAGCAGCGAGCGAGCACGCTGCAACTCCCGCCGGTGGCGCAGCGGGTCGGTGCGCTCCCACACGTCCACCGACGACCTCGGCACCAGCCCTTCCGCGACGCCCGCGATGATCATGCAGCGGTACTCGAGGCCTTTGAAGCGGTACATCGTGCCGACGTGCACACCCTCGTCGCTCCTCGGCCCGTCTCGGGTGATCTCCGTCGAGACGATGCCTCTCCGCCCCAGCCGCTGTATGACGTCGGCGACCATCTGGTTCGTCGGTACACAGATGGCCACGGACTCCCGAGGGACGTCGGTCCATGTCCTCAACTGCTCGATGACGAGGTCGAGTTCCTCGTCCCAGCTGTCGGCCTCGTCCCAGCTGTCGGCCTCGTCCCAACTGTCGGCCTCGTGCAGCGTTGGACGACGGAGACCGTGGAGAACGGAGCGATACCCGCCCAGCGTGTCCTGGTCGCCGTCGAGATCGTCGTAGTCGACGCCGTCCAGGACTCCCATGGCGGATCGGAGGATCTCCCAGGTCGTCCGGTAACTGAGGGTGAGCCGGGCCGACCTGCCGCGGATGTTGATGCCGAGGCTGCCGAGGGTGACCTGGTTGTCGTAGATCCGCTGGTGGGTGTCGCCGGAACCATCGCGCGCAGCATCTTCCAGTGGGCGGCGCTCAGGTCCTGGGCCTCGTCGACCACGATGTGCCGGTAGCGGTAGCGCAGGAAGGCCCCGGACCCGGACTCCACGTGGATGTTTCCGAGCCCGCCGCGGTCATCCTTCTGCTGCTGCCGTTCGATGTGGGGCGTGATCACCTCGACGCCCGAGCCGTTGGTGCTGCGGAAGAAGTGCACGACGGCCTGCTCGGACGTCAGCGGGCCCCGCTTGACGGCGAGACGGATGCCGTTGAGGACGTGGTCGCTGTGTGTCTCGACGACCAACTGCGCACCCTGGGCGGCCGCGGAAGCGGCGAGTTCGGCCATCTTGGTCTGCCCGTGCGGGTGCAGATGCGCCTCCGGGTTCTCCAGGAGGACCAGCCCGCCCGGCTGGGCGGTGAGGCAGGCGACGACGATGGGCAGGGCGTACGTCGGGCGAAGCCGACGCTGGTGGGGCGGCGACGCCGGATGGCGGTGAGGGCGTCGCCGAAGCCGTAGGAGAGACGGACGGTGTCGGTGCCCTCGATGGGGGCGGCCTCGATGTTCACGCCGGGGCACAACTCGCCCATCCAGGCGGCGGCTTGGTCGAGAAGGAGCGCGGAGTCGGCGCGGGGGTGCCGGCGCGAGGTCGACCTCCTTCTCCTGGAGCCTGGACAGCAGCGCCCCGACCGGCACGGTCAGGGATTAGATGCCATGCCCTTCGGGTCGAGCGGCATCGTCACCCGGTCGGGCTCGTCGGCGGGCAGTTCCAGTTCGACGCCGGTCGGCCGTCCGTTCGCACGGATCTCGACGGGACTCTCGAAGAGCGGCCCGCGCGGGTCGGCCGCGTCGTCCTCCAGCCCTGTCATGTCTCCTCGTCGCCCTCGCCTGTCGATGCCGCGCTCGTGTCGCCGCGGATGCGGCAACACTACCCAGCGCTTCGGCGAGGACGACGTGCGACAGGTCGGCCGAACAGGTCCACCGCCAACGCCTCGGTGGCCGCCAGGCCGAACGGGTACCGGAGAGCCTCCGGCAGCCCGCCCCGACGGCCCTACCCGCCCCACCGGGCAGTGTCCCAAGTGCCAATAGAAAAAGGGCAGTTGCGGCAAATAGCGTGTTCACCTCGGGACGGCGCCCCCCACGTGGCGCCGTTCTTCCACCAACGAGGGGACACACACTCATGCGCATCAGCGGGCCCAGACAAGTCGTCATCGGTGCCTCTGTCGGCACGCTCCTCCTCACCGGCCTCAGCGCCGCGACCGCGCAGGCCGCACCGGCGACGTACGACATCACCGCCGCCCAGGCCCCGGCCGTCAGGACCGTCTACGTCGACACGGCCGCCGCCGCGAGCTGCAAGATCAACACCATCACCGTCACCCGCACCAGCATGTGCCTGTTCGTCGACGCCCGCGTCGACGTGCTCAGGAACGGCAAGCCGGTCGGCTCCGCCTCCTTCGACATCAAGCACTCGATGACGCTGAAGACCAGCAAGCTGAAGTGGGCGGAGAGCTTCACCGTCGGCAAGGCCAAGCTCGTCAACGCCGGCGGCATCCGCATGAACGTTTCTGTCGGCGGCGGCAAGGGCGTCAAGACCGCCGTCAAGTTCCCGCAGGGGTCCACCCTCGGCCCGGCCCGCAAGGGAACCGTCGGCTACGCCGCCCGGGTGGCGAAGAAGAAGCAGCTGGCCAGTCCGGCCTCCTACCGCTTCACCTTCTCCAAGCCCGGCTACACGATGGGCGGCTTCACCTACAAGTCCGCCAAGTACCGCTGCGACGACACGTTCTGGGGCCCGACGAAGCGCACCAAGAACCCCGGCTGCGTCTTCCCGTCCGCGGCCCCCGTCTTCACCCTCTCCCGCAGCGACGCGAAGGTGAACGAGTCCGCCACCCACATTCTCGACGCCCAGCGCAAGATATCCGGTCACCCGGGCGCCTCCACCCCGCTGCACCGCATCACCAGCGCGAAGACCATCAACGCCCACCGCAAGGCCATGTGCGGGAAGGTGCACAACCCCGACCCCAAGAAGTACGACTGCGACGAGTACCCGTTCGCCGCCAGCAAGGAGGGCGGCAACCCGGCCCGCGGCAGCGCCCGCATCATCTCCGCCGGTGACAACCGCAGCGCCGGCGCCCGCCTCGGCGGCTTCTACAAGAACCAGCGCGTCCTCAACGGCGACGCCTACTACGTCCACATCCAGTAAGGCGCCGCAACGCGCCTTCCCGCGCGCCCGTCTACCCTTCCGAGACGTCACCGGCGGGCACAGCAAGCACGATGGGGGTTCTCCATGCAGCGTTCCAACTGGCCGCTCCTCGACGGCCGCACCCGGCCGCTCAAGTTGAAGGAGTGGGGCGACCTGGCCGTCATGGACCCCGACGCCGGCAAGCCGCCGCGCGGACGCGGGTTCCTGGCCGCCGAGAAGGACTGGCTGCACATCGACGCCGGGAGCGCCCTGGAGAACCCCATCGTCACCCTCTACGCCGGAGTGGACCCGGGAGCGGAGAGCGGCTGGGACGAGGTCGAGGAGATCACCGTGACCTCCACGACCGGCTTCCTCGCCCTGTGCGACAGCGGATACGAGCCATTGCGCAAGGAGAACCTCGCCACCGCGGGAGCCGGCCCCTACCTGGTCCGCGTCCACGCCAGTGACCGCTCGGCGGACGACAAGAGGCCCCGCTTCCTCATCCAGGTCATCCCCGGCGCACGTACGGGGGCCGCGACCGAGCCTCCTTCCTCGACGATCGAGGAGGCCGCCGGTCCGCTCCTGGTACGGACGTCCTTCGAGCGGCCGGACGCGTGGGCACGCCTGCTCCAGGCCCTCGAAGAGGGCTCCGAGCACTACGACTCGGTCACCGTCATCGACAACCGCGCCTACGCGGGCTTCACGGCGGATCAGATCCAGGCACGGATCGGGCGCGATGACGAGGACTGGCCCGACAGCACGCTCGTCCTCATCGCCGACGAGCGGGCACTGGCCTCCGCGGAGTTCCCGCTGCTGGCCGTGAACAACCTGCCCGACGATGACGACGCCCCGTTCCGGATCACCCTCGCGGCGGCCGGTTCCTTCGTCGTCAACATGGAGCTGGCGAACACGAGCTTCGGCGAGTGGAGCGGTGGCGTCGACACCGACGGCGTCTACCGCGAAGAGCACTACTGACATAGCTGACATAGCTGACGCCGCTGACGCCGATCGGCGAAGGGCGGCGCCGGATACGGGACGGGCACGGGCCCGAGTGATCGTGGAGCTCTCCGAGCTCTCCACTCCCAGTGATCACCGGAGGGCCCGTGCCCGCCGCACCGGCTTGCCTGCTCGCATCCCTGTGGACCGGTTCGGTTCGCCGCCCTGTCGGCGCACGAGGACTGCGTGCCGACCCACCCACCGGGCCCGGCGGAAGTGCGGAGCGGCGCGAAGCCGACCGTCAGTCTCGGGCCAGGTCCAGTTCGGCCCGGATCGTCTTGCCGAGGAGGACCGCTCCGCGCGCGACCCGGTCGACCACCTCCCAGCGGTCGGCGAGCGCGTCGACGAGGACGAGTCCACGCCCGGACGTGTCCAGCGCCGCCGGACACCCGAGGTCCTCGGGGTGGGGCGGTCGACATTCGGTGCGGGTGTCGGACACCTCGATGTGGAGGAAGCGGTCCGGGGCGTGCGCGAGGCGGAGTTCGAAGTCGCGGCCCGGCACGCGGCCGTGGGTCACGGCGTTGGCTGCCAGCTCGGCGACGATCACGGCGGCGGTGTCGGAGAGTGAGCTGCCGTGCGGGATGTCCCAGATGTGCAGCTGGACGAGGCTGAGGTGCCGGGCGAGGCGGGCGCCCAGTGGGGTCGAGCTGAAGCTTTGGGTGAACACACGTACGGTAACCGGGGGTTGGTGCGTGGAGGGTGGCGGAGGTGGCGTCATGGGGCCCAACCTGACCTCTGGGCAGAACCGTTCACCAGGTCAGCGACTCGTACTCTGGGTCAGCGTACGAGTACGAAGAGTGGACAGTGTTCATGACTGCGCGTGACCATGGGCGGGTTCGGAGTGTGCGGCGGGGCAGGTGCGCGGAAGGTGGGCTGGTATGGCGGACGGCTCGGGCGGGACGGGCGGCGTCGGTGGGGCGGGGTCGGTGGCCGGGGGGCCTCCGGGTGGGGGTGAGCCGGAGACGTCGGACAGCTTGAAGACGTTCGGGGCGGTGCTCAGGGCGTTCCGCAAGCGGGCCGGTCTGACCCAGGAGGAGCTGGCGGAGCGGGTGCGGTACTCGGTGCAGACCGTGGCCTCGATCGAGCAGGGGAGGCGTTTCCCGCAACCGGAGTTCGTGACGCGGGCGGAGGAGGTACTGGACGCGTTCGGGGCACTGCGCGCGGCCGCAAAGCATCTGTCCCGGCAGCCGGGGCTGGCGAGCTGGTTCCGGCAGTGGGCAAAGCTGGAGGCGGACGCGATCAGCCTCTACACGTACGAATGCCGGGTGGTTCCGGGGCTGTTGCAGACGGAGGCGTATGCGCGGGCCGTGTCGCTGAGTGTGCCGCCACGTCCGACTGACGAGGAGATGGAGGAGCGGATCGCCGCGCGGTTGGCGCGGCAGGAGCTTCTGTCCACGCGGAGGAAGCCGCCGGCGGGGTTCACCTTCATCGTGGAGCAGGCGGTGTTGGAGCGGCACACGGGCGGGGAGGCGGTGACGCGGGAGTTGTTCGACCATCTGTCGGAGGTGGTGGAGCGGCACTCGAACGTGGAGTTGCAGATCATGCCGTCGCGCCAGCCGGTGCATGCGGGCCTGGATGGCCCGCTTCAGCTGCTGGAGACGCCGGAGAACGAGTGGTTCGGGTACTCGGAAGGGCAGAAGAACGGCCGCCTCATCACTGACCGGAAGGAGATCAGCGTCCTCCACCAGCGGTATGCGAAACTGCGCTCGCAGGCTCTCACTCCGGCGGACTCCTTGGGCCTGCTGAAGCGAATGCGAGGAGCGCTATGAGCATGTCCGAACTGGCCTGGTTCAAGAGCAGCTACAGCGGCTCCGAGGGCGACAGCTGCGTCGAAGTGGCCGTCTCCTGGCAGGGCTCGGGCGCCGCCGAGGTGGTCCGAGTCCGGGACTCCAAGGAGAAGCGCGGCCCGCAACTGGCCCTCTCCCCCACCGCGTGGAACGACTTCGCCTCGTACGCCGCCCAGGTCTGACCAGCACGCCAAAGCGCCCCGCGCCGGTCGAATCCGGTGCGGGGCGCTCGCGTTCAAGCCGACAGTTCGTCGCGGGAGGGCGGCGGGGTCCACTCGCCCTTGGCGATCGCGTCGTTCAGCCGCTTCTCGAAGTGGGCGTGCGCGGTACGCATTTCCTCTTGGCGCTTGGCCTTGTAGAAGGGGCGGTGTAGCCCTCGGGAGGCTCGGTGCGCTCCTTGTTCTCGAAGGCCATGTACTGCTCGTAGTGCTCCTTGGTCTGGCCGTGACCGAACGCGTACGAGTCCTTCGCCAGCTGGCGCCCCTCCGCCTCGAACCACATCTCCGACTCCCGGTCCGCCAGGATCGCGTAACGGGCCTTGTGGATGGCGATCAGCTCGTCGGCACGATGGCGCCGGCGACCTCGGTGAGGCGGCCCTTCGGGGCGTGGTTGGCCTTCGCGTACGCGAGGGTCGCGTGGGCGGTGCCGTGCCAGCGTTCGGCGGCGGCCGTACGGAGCTTCTCCGGGTAGGCGGCCGGGCGGGGCAGGTCGCCACGCAGGACTTGGTTGATGGCCGGCTCGGCCACGAGGAGGTAGCTGGGGATGCCGGCGAGGTGGAAGAGGAGGGGCTCCACGTGGAAGCGCCCTTCCTCGGCCTCGGCCAACTCCCGTTCGACGACGTCCAGATCGCGGTAGTGGACGTCGACCCGGCGGTCGTCGACGGTCAGCCAGGCGCCGCCGTTGAAGACGCCACCGCCCCAGCCGCCGATCTCGGAGACCTCGCCCTCCCAGCCGACAGCTCGCAGATCCGCCGGGTCGAACGGGCCTCGGTAGTAGACCGCCAGGTCCCAGTCACTGTCCGGGCCGTCCGTACCCTCCGCCCGGGAACCGCCGAGGGCGACGGCGCGGACAGTGGGGAGGCCGGCGAGGCGGTCGGCCACGTGATCGAGGAACGCGGGGCCGGAGAACTCCCGGCCGGGACCGTCCTCGGCCGAGGGCGTCCAGCCGATGAGCGTCCTGTCGGAGGGCACCGCTTCGCCACCCGTGCTCATCGCCCCTCCTGGTCCGCCGCCGTCGCTTTCCCGGCCCCCGGTGCGGTCAACTCCGGGCACACCGGCCCCCTTGCTCGTCGTCGCCGTTCGCGTTCCCACCGTACCGTCACGCCGTGCGCGGACCTGGTGGCTGACGAGGAGGGAGGCGGGACCTCCTTTCGAGCGTCAGACGGTGGCCGCATGTGTCCGCCCACGCCCGTGGTCCCGTGCGCATCCCTCGGGGCCGTCCGAACTGCGGTCTGCTGTGTCGCGGCCGATGCTGGTGGTGGCGTGCCGATGACGCCGTACTCAGGAGCGGGAGGTCGTGATGGGACGTCTGAGCGAGCGGGTGGCCATCGTCACCGGCGGGGTCGGAGGGATCGGGTCCGTGGTGGCCCGGCTCCTCGCGGCCGAAGAGGCCGCCGTGATGGTCGCCGACGTCCGTGACGCCGAGGGGGCGGAACTGGCGGCGGAGCTCGGCGGGCGATCGCGCTACCTGCCCCTGGACGTCACCGGCGAGGACGGCTGGCAGCGGACGGTGGCAGAGGTGGAACGGGATCTGGGCCCGGCGTCGGTGCTGGTGAACAACGCCGGGATCGCCGAATGAGGCTCGATGGAGGCAAGCGCGTGATCAAGGAGTGGGTCCGCCTCTCCGGTGAAGCGGACGTTCCAGTGGGATCGTTCTCGGCGCGTGCGGCGTGGTGCGCCGCCCCGAATCTCGGATGCGGTCGGAGCGGAGAACCCGCATGATCGACAGGTTGTCCTTCTACCGGGAGCAATCATGATCCAGCGCACCACGGTCCCCAGCCTTTTCACGCCACCCGTCTACGCGCACGCGTCCGTCGTCGAGGCCGGGACGAAGCTCGCCTTCCTCGCCGGTTCCGTCCCGCTGGACGCCGACGGGAAGCTGGTCGGGGAGGGCGATCCGGTACGGCAGGCCGAGCAGGTGCTGGCCAATCTCGGGGAGCAGCTGCGGGCGGTGGGCAGCGACTTCGAGCATGTCGCCTACACGGACGTATACGTCGTGAGCAGCGAGCCGGCCGTCCTCTCCGCCGTCTGGGACGTCGTCGAGGCCTCCGGCCTCAGCATCGGCCCCCACTCGTCGACCCTGCTCGGCGTGGCCTGCCTCGGCTACACGGGCCAGCTGGTGGAGATCACGGCGACAGCGGTGGTCCCGGAGTCCCCGGTTCCGTAAGGGGCCCGGGAACCGCGCCCCAGCCACCGCGAGCCCGCAGCCGCAAGCCGCCGACACCGACGCTGACGCTGACACCGACGCCGACGCCGACGCCGACGACAAGGAGGCACCACCCCTTACGGCGCCTCCGTCCCCTCTATCCCCCACGCACCCGATCCCCCGGCCCCCCAGCTCCTCCTCTTGGGCAACGGCTTCGCATAACCCCCCGCCCGGCTGGTCGTCAGCCCCAACGCCACCAGCGACTCCGCGAGTTTCACGGCCGCCCCCACCCCGTCGACGACCGGCACCCCCAGCTTCTCCCCCACCGTCCGCTGCAGCCCGGTCATCCCGGCGCACCCCAGGATCAGCACCTCGGCCCCGGCGTCCCGGGCCCGTTGCCCGGCGGTGAGGAAGGCGCGGGTGGTGCGGTCGGCGTCGGCGAGGTCGAGGACACCGAGCCCGGTGCCGACGATCGCCGCGCAGTTGCGGCCGACACCGGCGGCGTCCAGGCTGTCCTCGATCTGCCCGCAGGAGCGTGCGAGCGTGGTGACGACGCCGTAGCGCCGTCCGAGCAGACAGGCGAGGTGGGCGGCGGCCTCGGTGATGTCGACGACGGGGACGTCCACCAGTTCGCGCGCGCCCTCGCGCCCGTGCTCGCCGAACCCGGCCATGACGACGGCGTCGTACGGCTCCTCGTAGGTCCGCAGGGTGTCGAGGACGGCGGCGGCGGACAGGTAGCTGTCGAGCCAGCCCTCCGCGGACTCGGGCCCCCAGGCGGGGGTCAGTCCGGTCACGGTGGTGCCCGGGCCTGCGGCGGCCCGGGCACCTCGCACGATCTCCTCGGTCATTCCCTGCGTCGTGTTGCAGTTCGTGACGACGATGCGCACGCTCAGCCCTCCACGGCCGCGGACCCGACAGCGCCGCCCGCACCGGCCGGCTCGGCAGCCGCGGGCTCCACCGCGGCCCGCTCGTCCCGGCACAGCACGGCGTACAGTCCGGCGGCCAGCGCCGTACCGATGAACCAGGAGTACGGCGCGACCGCGCTGAAGGTCGTGACCAGGGCGAGGACCGCCGAGACCGCGGCGGCCGGCAGGAACGCCCACAGGGCCTTGGGGTTGACACCCTTGCGGTAGTAGTAGCGGGAGCCGGGCTCGGCGTTGAAGAGTTCGTCGACGTCGATCCGGCCGCGCTTGACCCAGAAGTAGTCGAGCATGATCACGCCGAACAGCGGTCCGAGGAAGGCGCCCAGGCCGCCGAGGAAGTACTGCACGACCGTGGGGTTGGAGAAGAGGTTCCACGGGGTCACGACCAGCGCCGCGACCGTGCTGATCATGCCGCCGACCTTGAAGGTGATCTTCTGCGGCCAGACGTTGGCGAGGTCGTACGCCGGGGAGACGAAGTTGGCGACGATGTTGACGCCCATGGTGGCGATGGCGAAGGTCAGGGCGCCCAGGACGAGGATCCAGGTGTTGCCGATCTCGGCGACGAGGTGGGCCGGGTCGGTGATGGCCTTGCCGAAGACCTCGATCGATCCCGCTGTGACGATGACGGACACCACCACGAAGGCGGTCGAGTTGATGGGCAGGCCCCAGAAGTTGCCTCGCTTGACCGTCCGGTAGTCCGGCGCGAAGCGGGAGAAGTCGCAGAAGTTGAGCATCAGCGTGCCGTAGGTGGCGAGGACCAGCCCGATCGCGCCGAACCACTGCCGCCACTGCTCGCCGACGGAGACCGGGTTCGGGGTCGAGGTGAGGGAGATGGTCCAGCCGGCCTTGGCGAGGATCCAGACGGCCAACGCGATCATGACGAGCCAGATGGCGGGACCGCAGAAGTCCTGGAACTTGCGGACCGACTCCATGCCCTGGCTGATGATCAGCGCCTGGACGAGCCAGAGGGCGACGAAGGTGATCCAGCCGAGCTGGTGCAGGCCGAGGAAGGAGTTGTGGGTCCAGGACTCCAGGCCCGGCCAGGCGGCCAGCAGCATGATGTTGACCGCGACGGACGCGAGGTAGGTCTGGATGCCGTACCACATGATGGCGATCACGGCCCGGATGAGGGCCGGGATGTTGGCGCCCCAGACGCCGAAGCTGATGCGGCTGACGACGGGGAAGGGCACGCCGTGGCGCTGCCCGATCTTCCCCATCCAGTTCATGCCGATGTAGATGATCACGAAGCCGACGAGCAGCGATGTGAACACCTGCCAGACGTTCATGCCGAGGACGAGCAGGCCCGCGGCGAACGTGTAGTTGCCGAGGTTGTGGACGTCGGACATCCACAGGGCGAAGAGGTCGAAGACCTTCCAGTTCCGCTTCTCGGCGGGGGCGAGGTCTTCGTTGGTGAGGCGGGGGTCGGGGACGAACGCTGTGGTGCCGGTGGCTTCGACACTGTCGGCGAGGGACACGGGGCCTCCAGGAGCGAGAGGAGACGAGGGTAGGTGGAGGGGACGGGTGCGGGACCGGCGTGGGGGACCAGGAGGGCACCTCGGGTTGTTTGGTATACCAAACTGCGCTCATACTCCTCCCGTCAACCGTTCGGACCGATGTCGCCGTGGTTAACGCCCCGTAAAACACCCTCCGAGTCGGCGAAGATTGCTCCATGAGCTCTCTTGCTCCGGAAGGAGCGAAGATCGAACCCCTCGGGGCGGTGCGCGAGCGCGTCCTGGGCACCCTGCGGCAGGACATCATCGCGGGACGCCTCCGCCCGGGCGACCGGCTGGTGGAGCGTGAGCTGGCCGACCGCTTCGGGGTCTCCCGGGTCCCGGTCCGTGAGGCGATCCGCGCACTGGTCGCCGAGGGTTTCGTCCTCTTCGAGACCCCGCGCCGCACGGTCGTCCGCCGTCTCACCCCGGCGGACGTGGCGGAACTCTTCGAACTGCGCGAGGCGCTGGAGGTGTATGCCGCAGGCCTCGCCGCCTCCCGCGCCACCCCGGAATCCCTCGCGGAGCTGTCGGCCCTGCTCGACCGGGCGGCGGAGGCGACCCGCGCCGGGGACGCCGAGACGATCACCGACGTCAACACCCGTTTCCACGACCGCATCCTCGCCCTGGCCGGCAACAGCCTGCTCATCTCCGTCATGGAGCCGGTCGACGGCCGCCTGCGCTGGCTGACCCGCCAGAACACCGAATGGCCCCAACTCCTCACCGAGCACCGTGAGTTGTTCGACGCCATCGCCTCCGGCGACCCCGACCGCGCCCGCGCGCACGCCCTCACCCACGTCCGCACCAACTACCGGTCGACCGTGCGGCACCTGTTCGGCGAGGACAGCGCCATCGGCACCTACGGCGAAGGAGGCACGGGCGGCGGGCCGTAACTCCGGTGCCCCGTGAGCACCGCTCCACCTGCACTCTGCCGACCGTCGGCCCGGGTGTGCGCCAGAGCGGTCAGGAAGTGGGCACGGTCAGCAGACGTGGGCGATTGAGCGGGGACCGCAAGCGTGGGCGTCGACGCACTCAAGGCAGCGGCGCGGAGCCCGGACAGTGGCCCGTGGGCAGCGGCGCGGAGCGCGGGCAGCGGCGCGCGGGCAGCGGCGCGGCGCGGCGCGCGGGCAGTGGCGCGGCGGACCCCCCGCTGGACACTCCGTAACCCCCGTCACGGCACCGCACGTGGCGGACGCCGAGCGGATCGCGGGCGACTACGACGGCCGCACACCCGACAGCACCGGGCACATCGCGATGGTCGGGCAGGTCAGGAGGCTGGGGACACCGTGACCGGGGTGAAGAGCGGGGGCGACGCGGTACGCCGTCGAGGTCGTCGCCATGGCCCCGCCCCGCATGGCCCCTCTCGACGGGCCACGCCGTCTGCCCCCGGATACCGGACGCGCGTTCGGGACCGCCCCCGGCGTCCTCGCGTCCCTCAGCCCTTGGCGTACTTGTCCGTCGCCTCCACCAGCGCCGCCGCCAGGTCCGGCGCGCCCGCGTTGTGTCCCACGTCGTCGATGAGGACCAACTCGCTGCCGGGCCAGGCGTGGTGGAGGCGCCAGACGATGCCGAGGAGGTTGCCGGGGTCGAGGCTGCCCTGGACGAGGGTGCCCGGGATCCCGTTGAGCCGGGACGCGTCGCGCAGGACGGCTCCGTCGTCGCCGCCCTCGCCGAAGAAGTGGCCGTTGCCCCAGTAGTGGGTGACCGTGCGGGCGAAGGAGTAGCGGAAGACCGGGTCCTCGTAGCGTGGCACGGAGCGGGGCGGCTGCGCCGCGATGGCCGTCTCCCAGTCGGTCCAGGCGCGCGCCGCCCGGGCCCGTACCGCCGCGTCGGGCGACTCGAGCAGCCGGTTGTACGCGGCCGGCAGGTTCCCGTCCCGCTCGTCCTCGGGCAGCTCGGCCAGGAACCGTTCGAAGGCCTCCGGGAAGAACTGTCCGAGTCCCCTGGTCAGCAGGGCGACTTCGGCGTCGGACCCCGTGGCGACCCCCGTGAGGACCAGCTCCGTCACGGACTCCGGATGCGTCTGCGCGTACCGCAGGCCGAGCGCCGACCCCCACGACACGCCCCACACCAGCCACCGGACGATCCCCAGGTGCCGCCGCAACAGCTCCAGATCGGCGATCAGACGATCCGTCGTGTTGACGCTCATGTCGGTCTCGTACGCGCTCGCCGACGGCGTCGAACGTCCGCATCCGCGCTGGTCGAACAGGACGATCCGGTACGCCTCGGGGTCGAAGAGCCGGCGGAACCAGGCGTTCGCCCGGGACCCCGGCCCGCCGTGCAGCATGACAGCGGGCTTGCCCCGCGGATTCCCGCAGACCTCCCAGTACACGCGGTTGCCGTCCCCGACGTCGAGCATGCCGTGGTCGTACGGTTCGATCTCCGGGTAGAGGGGCATTGTGCGACCCTAACCGGCGTCCGACGGCTCGGCACCCGGCTTTGCGTCGGCCCGACCGCTCCCGGACCGCCCCGGCTACGGCGTGACGCCCAGCCCCGCCGACTTCCCCGCCGTACGCAGGACCTCGCGCAGCATGGCGGGGGTCAGCCGACCGGTGAAGGTGTTGCGCTGGCTCACGTGGAAGCAGCCGAAGAGGTCGAGCCCGTCGAGCGGCACGTGGGTGCCGTGGCCGAAGACGGGCCGGGGCCGGGGCACGTCCCACCCGGCCTCGGTGAGCGCGGGCAGCACGGCCTGCCAGCCGAAGGCCCCGAGCACGACCACCGCCCGCAGCGTCGGCCGCAGCAGCTCCAACTCCCGGACCAGCCACGGCCGGCAGGTGTTCCGCTCCTCGGGCGTCGGCTTGTTCGCGGGCGGCGCGCAGTGCACGGGTGAGGTGATCCGTACGCCGTACAGCTCCAGTCCGTCGTCCACGGCGACGGCCGTGCCGCGCGAGGCCAGCCCCACGTCGTGCAGCGCCGCGTACAGCACGTCGCCCGAGCGGTCGCCGGTGAACATCCGCCCCGTCCGGTTCGCCCCGTGCGCGGCGGGGGCGAGCCCGACGATCAGCAGCGCGGCGTCGGGCGGCCCGAAGCCCGGTACCGGCCGCCCCCAGTACTCCTCGTCGGCGAACGCGGCCCGCCTGGTGCGCGCCACCTCTTCCCGCCATTCGACCAGCCGGGGACAGGCCCGGCACCCGGTGATCCGCGCATCGAGCGCGGCCAGCCCCGTGGCCTCGCCACCACCACCACCGCTGCCACCGTCCATGGCTCCACGGTACGTCCGGTGATCGCCTCCCCTGTGCGGCCCGGCCGGGAGCTAAGGTCGAGGCATGGCTTCTGAACGTACGGAGGAGCGGACGGGCGGTCCGGAGACCACGCAGCGTGGCTCCGACGGCTCGGCGGCGGCGTCCGCCGAGGCCGCCCGGCCGGCGAACGGCGAGACCGTGCGCATCGACAGCTGGGTCTGGTCCGTCCGCCTGGTCAAGACCCGCTCGATGGCCGCCACCGCCTGCCGGGGCGGCCATGTCCGCGTCAACGGGGAACGCGTCAAGCCCGCGTACGCGGTGCGCGTCGGCGACGAGGTACGGCTCCGCCAGGCCGGGGGCCACGAGCGGGTCGTCGTCGTCAAGCGTCTGATCCGCAAGCGGGTCGGCGCACCCGTCGCCGCCGAGTGCTACGTCGACAACTCCCCGCCGCCCCCGCCCCGCGAGGCCACCGCCCCCGCAGGCATCCGCGACCGAGGCACCGGCCGACCCACCAAACGCGACCGCCGCGATCTGGAACGCCTCCGGGGCCTGGCCGAGGCCGCGAACGCCGAGCGCCATCGCCGCGAGCCCGGGTAGGCGCGCCGACCGGCCGAGGACATCGCCGAGGGGCTTCCCGGTGGTCGTCGGGAAGCCCCTCGGCGATGCCCGCCCGCCCGCGCGAGCGTGGCCGCAGCCGTCACGCCCCCCGTCGCACCCATCGCCTCAGCCCGGCCACGTCCTGGCGCCGTACCCAGGCGATCAGGGCGAGCGGAACGATCAGGATGAGCGGTGTCGCCGCGTACTCCCCGTCGAAGGCGGTGATCTGCGTGATGAACGCCCCCACCATCAGCGCGCCCAGCGACACCGCCGCGACCGGGGCCAGCGCGGGGATCAACAGGCCGATGGCACCGGCCAGTTCGAGCGCACCGATGGTGTACATCCCCGCGCTGCCCCAGCCGAGCGTGTCGAAGGACTCCACGGCCGACGGGTGCGCGATCAGCTTGGGCAGCGCGCTCGCGAACGCGTAGAACAGCGCGAGCACGATCTGCAGCGCGCGCAGCGAGATCCGTGCGCCCTTGCTGCGAGGGGTGTCCTTCGTACCGGCGGCCGAAGTGGTGACGGCCGTGACGGGAGCGGAGGTGACGGGAGCGGTGGTCTCGGACATGGGTTCTCCTGTGCGAAGCGGTTCCGTGGTGCTGTCGCAGAGGTAGACCGGGGCACTCCCCCGAACTCATCGCCGCCCGCCGAACATTCACGCCGGGATCCCCGGCTCCCCCCGCGCCCCGCCGTCAGCCGCTCATCCCGCCGGCACCACCTTCACCCACACCCGGTCCTCCGTCAGATACCGGTCCACCCTCAGCCCCGCCTCCCCCAGCGCCTCCTCGAACTGCTCCTTGGTCAGCGGTCGCGCCCGGAACGTCTGGGTCCATTCGCCGTCCGGGAAGAAGTACTCCACGAACACCGAGTTGACCCCGTCCCCGACCGGTTCGGCCGAGGCCACGCGGATGGTGAAACCTCGGGGGTCGACCCGCTCCCGGGGCACGTTCGTGTGGTAGTCCTCACCCTCGCGCTGGATCAGCACGAAGCCGTCGTCCGCGACATGCCGCAGACAGGTCGCGAGCATCCCGCGCCGCACCTCGGCGTCCCCGGTATGGACGAGGAACGACGCGAGCAGCACCACGTCGAACTTCTCGCCCAGGTCGAGCTCCTCGATCGGGGCGCATATCGTGCGGGCCCCCCGCACCCGTTCCAGCATCTCCGCCGACTCGTCGACGGCCGTGACGGTGAACCCCCGCTCGATCAGGGGGTGCGTCATACGGCCCACCCCGCTGCCCAGTTCGAGCATGCGCGCACCCGCGGGTGCCACGCCCGCGATCACCTCCGGCTCGTCCCCCACCGGCAGCCGCGCGTACAGCTCGACCGCGCAGCCGTCCGGGGTGATGGCGCCGGATCCGGTCCCCTCGTATCCCTCACGCATCTGAATGCTCATATCCGTCCAACGGCCGGGCGGACACGGGCCGTTCCTGTCACCCATCACTCGATGGGGTGAACATGACCGCCACTCCGCGCCACTCCGCGCCGGTCGCGCCGGTCGCGCCGGTCGCACCTCACCAGGGGAACCACCCGTGCCCGCTGTACCAGTGCCCACCCGCGCGCAGATGGTCGGCGACGGCCCGTTCCAGACGCGTGCCGCGCGGCAATGACTCCACCGGCAGGTCCGGGTCCCCGAACACGAAGCGGATCGGCAGGTCGTCCTCGGGTTCGCCGTTGCCGCGGGCGACCCGGAACCGGTCCTGGAACCGGACGATGTTGGAGTCCGCCGGCAGGTACCGCTTCAACTGCGGGTCGAGGAGCCAGGAGTGGCAGCAGCCCGCCGTGTAGCTCTCCTCGGGGAAGTGCCGCGCGAAGAAGGCGCGGGCCGACGCCAGCGACCGGTCACAGGCCTCCGGTGACAGGGGTCCGGCGTAGTCGGGTATGTGCAGGTCGAGGCACGGGTCCCCGGGCCGCAGCGCGAGGCCGGCCGCCGCCAGCGCGACACCCTCGCGTCCGCCCATCCGCGACCGCTGGTACTGGAGCCGGCCGAGCTGGAACAGCTCTCCGTGGAAGTGCAGCGAGAACCAGGTCGGCGCCATGAGCCCGCCCACGCCGTACCGCCGGCGGTGCAGCACCAGGCCGCGGCCGAGGTCCGCGAGGGTGCGCCGGGAGATGTCCTCGGGGATGCCGCGCTCGCGGTGGTACGCGCGCACGTACGGCAGGGCCGCGACGAGGACGTACACGTGGAAGTAGCGGCCGAGCGGCCCCGACTCCAGCGGGAGCGGCAGGAGCCTCAGCCCCTTGCCGATCTTCCCCATGTCCCGCACGAGACCGTCGACGCACCGCCCGAGCAGCCAGGCCGCGCCCTCGTCGGCCGTCAGCGCGCGGCTCAGCGCGACCAGGTCGTTGACGTCCTCGTACGGCACGGCGAGGTCCCCCAGCACAGCCGGCAACTCGTCGGCGTCCGGCAGCCGCGCCTCCGCTCCCGGGGCGCTCTCGCTCTCCTCCAGGCCCTTCAGCCAGTCGGCGAGCCTCTCCTCCGCCCGTACCGCGTCCAGCAGCACCGTCGCCTCCCCCTCGCACCCATCGGTCCCCTGGAGAACGCTCGGGACGGAGAGTACGTTTCCGAGTAGGACGACCAGGAAGCGGCGATCCGATGCGTACCGGCAGTGAACCGACGACAGCGCGCAGTCCCCTGCGGATGCGGCTCTGGCTGAGCGTCTGGGGCCTGATCTGGGCGATCGCCGGAACAGTGGCCTTCGCTTTCGCCGGCCGCCCGGGCTGGGCCGCCGCCTGCGGGGTGCTGTGGCTGATCGTCACCGTCGACCTGACGATGATCCTGCGCCACATCCGCCAGGGCCCGCACTACCAGCCGGGCCGCGACGTCCCGCCGTACCAACCGCCGAGGCACCACCATCCGTAGCGGCACGCGGCGCCCTTGTCCGTCAGGAGTCGAACCGTGCCGCTTCCAGGTACTGCGGGTTCGGGTCGAGGGCCGCGGCGAGCCGGAAGTGGCGTTTGGCCTGGTCGTCGCGGGCCTGGCGCTGATAGGTGCGGGCGAGGGCGAAGTGCGCGAACGCGTTGTCCGGCTCGCGCTCCAGGACGATGGTGAACTCCAGCTCGGCGGGCCGCAGTTGGGCTGCGGCGAAGAAGGCGCGGGCGCGCAGCAGCCGGGCTGCCGTGTTCTCGGGGTGCTCGGCTATGACTCGGTCGAGCAGCTTCACCGCGCCCCGCGGGTCTCGCGCGGCGAGCAGCTGCTCGGCGGCGCGGAAGTCGATGACGTGCGTCTCCGGAGTGCGTCCGGTGGAACCGCTGGTCTCGGGCACGGCTGAGTCCTTCCCTCGCTGCGACGGTTCAACGCCCCCCGAGCCCCCGCTATTCCTGCGCGTGTTCGGATCCCGCCCGGGCCGCGTGGGCCCGACGCACGAGGTCCGCCCATACCTCCCGGACCCGTCGCCGCAGGTCGTCCAGGGGTACGTCGTTGTCGATGACGATGTCCGCGATCTCCAGCCGCTTCTCGCGGGTCGCCTGGGCGGCCATGCGCGCGCGTGCGTCCTCTTCGGTCATGCCACGCAGCCGGACGAGGCGGTCGAGCTGGGTGTCGGGGGACGCGTCCACGACGACGACCAGGTCGTACAGCGGGGCGAGGCCGTTCTCGGTGAGCAGGGGGACGTCGTGGACGACGACGGAGTCCTCGGCGGCGGATTTCTCCAGCTCTCCGGAGCGGGCGCCCACCAGGGGGTGCACGATCGCGTTCAGCGCGGCGAGCTTCTCCGGGTCCGCGAACACGATGGAGCCCAGCTTGGGGCGGTCCAGGCCGCCGTCCGGCGCGAGCACGCCCTCGCCGAAGGTCTCGACGACCGCCGCGAGCCCGGGCGTGCCCGGTGCGACGACCTCGCGCGCGATGCGGTCCGCGTCGATCAGCACGGCGCCGCACTCCACGAGCAGCCGCGACACCTCGCTCTTGCCGGCGCCGATACCGCCGGTGAGACCCACTTTCAGCATGCCCGGCAGCTTAGGCCCTGCCGCTGACAGAGCTGTGGGAGACCCTGGTTTCCGAGCCTGTGACAGCTCGGAGAGCAAGGCCTCCCACAGCCCCGGAGACGACTCCGGAAGCGGGCTCGGGAGGGCTCAGCCCTCGCCTTCCCGCTCGGCCAGGAACTTCTCGAACTCGCGCCCGATCTCGTCGGCGGAGGGGATGTCGACGGGCTCGGCGAGCATGTTGCCCCGCGTCTCCGCGCCCGCGGCGGCGTCGTACTGGTGCTCCAGGCCCTGCACGAGGGCGACCAGTTCCTCGTCGCCCTCACGGATCTGCCGGTCGATCTCCGTCTGCGTGCGGTGCGCCTCCGTGCGCAGGGCGTGGGCGACGGAGGGCAGCACCAGGCCGGTGGCGGCCGTGACGGCCTCCAGGACGGTCAGGGCGGCGTCCGGGTAGGGCGAGCGGGCGATGTAGTGCGGCACGTGCGCGGCGACGCCCAGCACGTCGTGTCCGGCCTCCGTGAGGCGGTACTCCACGAGGGACTCGGCGCTGCCGGGCACCTGTGCCTCCTCGAAGGGGCTGCGGTGACCGGGGACCAGTTCGGCCCGGTTGCCGTGCGGGGTGAGGCCGACCGGGCGGGTGTGCGGCACACCCATGGGAATGCCGTGGAAGTTCACCGAGAGGCGTACGCCGAGCCGCTCCACGATCTGCTGGACGGCGGCCGCGAAGCGCTCCCACTCCACGTCCGGCTCGGGGCCCGACAGCAGCAGGAAGGGCGCTCCGGTGGCGTCCTGGACGAGCCGCACCTCCAGCGTCGGCTCCTCGTACTCGCTCCAGCGGTCGCGCTTGAACGTCAGCAGCGGGCGGCGCGCCCGGTAGTCCACGAGCCGGTCGTGGTCGAAGCGGGCCACCACCTGGTGGGGCAGTGTGCCGAGGAGCCGTTCGACGATCTGGTCGCCCGTCTCACCCGCGTCGATGTATCCGTCGAAGTGGTAGAGCATGACAAGTCCCGCCGACTCCTGGGCGAGCGCCATGTCGACGACGGCCAGGCCCTTCGGCTCCCATGCGTACAGACTCTGCGGATCAAGCACTGTGACCGCTCCTCCTCGTGTTCCTCCTCCACAACGCGGGACGGGGGCCGGGCATTCCCGCGCACCGCCCCCCGAATGCCGTATGTGCCACTGAGCACCGCTCCACGCGCGCGTGGAGCGGTCTCACGGCCTTCCGGGCGGACTCGAACCGCCGGGACCGCCGGGACCGTCGGGACCGTCGGGGACGTCGGGACCGTCGGGGACGTCGTCGTGCCGGTCCCCGCCCTCGTGCGTCAGGGTGTCGCCCAGTCGTCCGAAGTCCTGGAGAGCTCGACGGGCCGTTCCCGGTCCTCGGCCGTCAACTCCGCGTCCGGAGCGCCCTTGTCGGTGGCCTCGGCGATCAACTCCGGGACACGGCCGTGGACATCGGCCTTCACGGTCCGGTACCGCACCGGTTTCGTCAGGCCGGTGACGCGTCGAGGAGGTACGCGTCGGCATCGGCGTTCCCCGGCCGCGCCCGGACGCACTTCGGGCCCGCATCCGAGGTGGATGCGGGCCCGAAGTGCTATCGGCTAAGCCTCAGCGGTGAGCGTTCAGCTCTGGCCGCCGGCCAGCTTCTCGCGCAGGGCAGCCAGGGCCTCGTCCGAAGCGAGGGCACCGGAGGTGTCCGCACCCTCGGAGGAGTACGAGCCGCCGCCACCGCCCGCGGCCGGAGCCGCACCCGCGGCGTCGCCGCCCTCGGCCGCGGCAGCGGCGTCGGCCTCGCGGGACTTGATGACCTGGGCCTGGTGCTGCTCGAAGCGCTGCTGCGCCTCGGCGTACTGGCCCTCCCAAGCCTCGCGCTGGGTCTCGTAGCCCTCGAGCCAGTCGTTGGTCTCGGGGTCGAAGCCCTCGGGGTAGATGTAGTTGCCCTGGTCGTCGTACGACGCGGCCATGCCGTACAGCGTCGGGTCGAACTCGACCGAGGCCGGGTCCGAACCGAAGGACTCGTTGGCCTGCTTCAGCGAGAGGCTGATGCGACGACGCTCGAGGTCGATGTCGATGACCTTGACGAAGATCTCGTCGTTGACCTGGACGACCTGCTCCGGGATCTCCACGTGGCGCTCGGCCAGCTCGGAGATGTGGACCAGACCCTCGATGCCCTCGTCCACGCGGACGAACGCACCGAACGGAACCAGCTTCGTGACCTTGCCGGGCACGACCTGGCCGATCTGGTGGGTCCGGGCGAACTGCTGCCACGGGTCTTCCTGGGTCGCCTTCAGCGACAGGGAGACACGCTCGCGGTCCATGTCGACGTCGAGGACCTCGACGGTGACTTCCTGGCCGACCTCGACAACCTCGGAGGGGTGGTCGATGTGCTTCCAGGAAAGCTCGGAGACGTGGACGAGACCGTCGACGCCACCGAGGTCCACGAACGCACCGAAGTTGACGATCGAGGAGACGACGCCGGAGCGGACCTGGCCCTTCTGCAGGGTCGTGAGGAAGGTCTGACGGACCTCGCTCTGGGTCTGCTCCAGCCAGGCGCGGCGGGACAGGACCACGTTGTTGCGGTTCTTGTCCAGCTCGATGATCTTGGCCTCGAGCTCCTTGCCCACGTAGGGCTGGAGGTCGCGGACACGGCGCATCTCGACGAGGGAAGCCGGCAGGAAGCCACGGAGGCCGATGTCGAGGATGAGACCACCCTTGACGACCTCGATGACGGTGCCGGTGACGATGCCGTCCTCTTCCTTGATCTTCTCGATGGTGCCCCAGGCGCGCTCGTACTGGGCGCGCTTCTTCGAGAGGATCAGGCGGCCTTCCTTGTCCTCCTTCTGGAGAACAAGGGCCTCGATCTCGTCGCCGACCTTGACGACCTCGTTCGGGTCGACGTCGTGCTTGATCGAGAGCTCGCGGCTCGGGATGACACCTTCGGTCTTGTAACCGATGTCGAGCAGGACCTCGTCCCGGTCGACCTTCACGATGACGCCGTCGACGATGTCGCCGTCGTTGAAGTACTTGATCGTCTCGTCGATCGCGGCGAGGAAAGCTTCCTCGTTACCGATGTCGTTGACCGCAACCTGCGGGGTGGTGGCGGTGGTCTCGGTGCTGCTCGTCATGTGGGAAAGGGCTCCGGTGCGGACATTGAAGTCGTAGGTACTGCTACGCCGGGAGCCGGTATCGCTCTGAAGAAGCCGGACAGCCAATGAAGCGCCACATGACATGAAGCCGGTGGCGCCTCGAAAACCGAGGGGACATACGACAGATGCGAGCGCAGCCTGCTACGTCTGAGGTGCGCAGGCCCGCAGCGCAACTTGTAGCATACGGGGGCAGCCAGGCAGGGTCAATGCGCGAAGGCGCACACCCGGGGCGGAACGCCGCATACCCGGCACAAAACCTGTCCCTTGAGGCCACGCAGGCCTGCGAGACCCCTTTCGTGACACCACCGGAGCGGGTCGCGCCACGCAGGTTACGGAAGAGTACGACGAGGGAGCCGATCATCCAAGAGTCCGAAGTACACGAAGCCGTCGAGGTCCACGGGGCCCCCGGTTCACCCGAGGCCGACGAAGCGGAGGCCACTCGGCGCGACGCCGGAGTGACGGAGAGTTCCCGGGCCAACCGGGGCTGGTGGGACCGCAACGCCGACGAGTACCAGATCGAGCACGGCACGTTCCTCGGCGACGACCGGTTCGTGTGGAGCCCGGAAGGGCTCGACGAGGTCGAGGCGGAGCTGCTGGGGCCGCCCGAGGAGCTGAAGGGCAAGGACGTCCTGGAGATCGGGGCCGGGGCCGCGCAGTGCTCGCGCTGGCTGACCGCCCAGGGTGCCCGTCCGGTCGCCCTGGACCTCTCCCACCGTCAGCTCCAGCACGCCCTGCGCATCGGCGGAGCGTTCCCCCTGGTGTGCGCCGACGCCGGCGACCTGCCCTTCGCGGACGGCTCCTTCGACCTGGCGTGCTCGGCGTACGGGGCGCTGCCCTTCGTCGCCGACCCCGTGCGGGTACTGCGGGAGGTCCGCCGCGTTCTGCGCCCCGGTGGCCGCTTCGTCTTCTCGGTGACCCATCCGATCCGCTGGGCCTTCCCCGACGAGCCCGGCCCGGAGGGTCTGTCCGTCTCCGGCTCCTACTTCGACCGGACGCCCTATGTGGAGCAGGACGAGGAGGGGCGGGCCGTGTACGTGGAGCACCACAGGACGATCGGCGACCGCGTCCGGGACGTCGTGGCGGCGGGCTTCCGGCTGGTCGACCTGGTCGAGCCGGAGTGGCCCGCCTGGAACAGCTCCGAGTGGGGCGGCTGGTCTCCGCTGCGCGGGAACCTGATCCCGGGCACGGCGATCTTCGTGTGCGAGCGGGACTGACACGACAGCGGGCCCGGCGGACGAGAAGAAGGACGACAAGGACGATAAGGAAGGCGACGAGGAGCAAGGAAGGGGCACGCGCGCGTAGAGGGTGTTTTCGGGGGCGTACGACACTGGGGGCGTGATCCGTTACGACGCCCTGGACGCGCTGCCCGTGCGCGATGCCCTGCCCGCTCTGGACGACGCCCTGGAGGGACACGGCACCGCCGTCCTCGTCGCGCCGCCAGGGACCGGCAAGACGACGCTGGTGCCGCTGGCCCTGGCGGGGCTGCTGGACGGCGGGCCGGTACGACGCGTGGTCGTCGCCGAGCCTCGGCGGATCGCGGCACGGGCGGCGGCGCGGCGGATGGCGTGGCTGCTGGGCGAGAAGGTCGGCGGGAGCGTCGGCTACACCGTGCGCGGCGAACGGGTCGTGGGCAGGCACGCGCGCGTGGAGGTCGTCACGACCGGTGTCCTGCTGCAACGGTTGCAGCGGGACCAGGAGTTGCCGGGCGTCGACGTCGTCGTGCTCGACGAGTGCCATGAACGGCATCTGGACGCGGACACGGTGGCGGCGTTCCTGCTCGACGTGCGTGCGGCGCTGCGGCCCGAGCTGCGGCTGGTGGCGGCGTCGGCGACGACGGACGCGGAGGGCTGGGCACGGCTGCTGGGCGGGGCGCCGGTGGTCGCGGCGGAGGGGGTGTCGTACCCCGTCGAAGTGGTGTGGGCGCCGCCGGTCCGTCCGGTGCGGCCGCCGCACGGGATGCGGGTGGACCCGGCGGCGCTGACGCATGTGGCGTCGGTGGTGCGGCGGGCGCTGGCCGAGCGGCAGGGGGACGTCCTCTGCTTCCTGCCGGGGGTGGGCGAGATCGCGCGCGTGGCCGGGCAGTTGGGCGGGCTGGGTGACCTGGACGTGCTGCAGGTGCACGGGCGGGCGCCGGCCGCCGTGCAGGACGCGGTGCTGGCGGGCGGGGAGCGGCGTCGGGTGGTGCTGGCGACGTCGGTGGCCGAGTCCTCGCTGACGGTGCCCGGGGTGCGGGTGGTCGTCGACTCCGGGCTCGCGCGGGAGCCCCGCGTCGACCACGCGCGGGGGCTCAGCGCGCTGACGACGGTACGGGCCTCGCAGGCGGCCGGGAGGCAACGGGCCGGGCGGGCCGGGCGGGAGGCCCCCGGCGCGGTCTACCGGTGCTGGGCGGAGGCCGAGGACGCCCGTCTGCCGCGTTTCCCCTCGCCGGAGATCAAGGTGGCCGACCTGACCGCGTTCGCCCTCCAGGCAGCGTGCTGGGGCGACCCGGACGCCTCCGGTCTCGCCCTCCTGGACCCTCCCCCGAGCGGGGCGATGGCGGCGGCCCGGAACGTCCTCTCCGCGATCGGCGCGGTCTCCCCCGCCGGGCACGCCACGGAACGCGGCGCCCGCATGTCCCGCCTCGGCCTCCACCCCCGGCTGGCCCGCGCCCTCCTGGACGCGACGCCGCTGGTGGGGGCCGAGCGCGCGGCCGAGGTCGTCGCGCTGCTGAGCGAGGAGCCCCCGCGGGAGTACGGCGACGACCTGGCCGCCGCGCTACGGACCGCCAGGCGCGGGGGCGACGCCTACGCGGCCCGCTGGCGCACCGAAGCCCGACGCCTGCGGTCCGCGTCGGCGCCCGCGCCTCCGGCGCGGCCCCTTCCCCACTCGGAACCCACCCATGACGCCTTCCCGGGCGAACCGAGCGCCGATGCTCCGTCGGGCCGGCGGAAGACCGACGAGCGGGGCGGTGGCGGGGGGTTCGGCGAGCGGTCCTCCGCCGAGGCGGCCGGGGCGGGTGCGTGGGCCGGTGCCGGGGATGAGCGGGTTGCCGGGGTCGTGGCGGCGTTGGCGTTTCCGGAGCGGGTGGCGCGGGCCGACAGGGGGGCGTATCTGATGGTGTCCGGGACCCGGGCCGAGGTGGGGGAAGGCTCCGGGTTGCGCGGGGTGCCCTGGATCGCCGTGGCTGTCGCCGACCGGGCGGTGGGGGCGGGGCACGCGCGCGTGCGGCTCGGGGTCGCCGTCGACGAGGGGGTCGCTCGGGAGGCGGCCGGGAACCTGTACAGCCGGGGCGAGGAGGTCGCGTGGCGGGACGGGGACGTCGTGGCGCGGCGGGTGGAGCGGCTGGGGGCCGTGGAGTTGGCGGTGCGGCCGTTGCGGGAGGCGGCGCCCGGGCTCGTACGGGAGGCGTTGCTGGAAGGGCTGCGGGTCGAGGGACTCGGGCTGTTGCGGTGGTCCGAGGATGCGGCGCGGTTGCGGCAGCGGCTCGCGTTCCTGCGGGAACAGCTCGGCTCGCCCTGGCCCGATGTGTCCGACAGTGCCCTGCACGCGCGCGTGGAGGAGTGGTTGGAGCCCGAGTTGAGCCGGGCCCGGCGGCGGGCCGACCTCGGGCGGATCGATGCCGGGGAGGGGCTCAGGCGGCTGTTGCCGTGGGCCGACGGGGACGCCGTACGGCTGGACGAGCTCGCGCCGGAGCGGATCGAGGTGCCGAGCGGGTCCCGGATCCGGGTCGACTACACGCGGCCCGAACAGCCGGTGCTGGCGGTGAAGTTGCAGGAGATGTTCGGGCTGCGGGAGTCGCCCGCGCTGGCCGGGGTGCCCGTGCTGGTGCATCTGCTGTCCCCCGCCGGGCGGCCCGCCGCCGTCACCGCCGATCTCGCCTCGTTCTGGAAGGACGGGTACAGGGCCGTACGGGCGGAGCTGCGCGGGCGGTATCCCCGGCATCCGTGGCCGGAGGACCCGGCGACGGCCGAGCCGACCCGGTACACGAACGCGCGGCTCAGGCGTTGACCGGCTCGGTACACGAACGCGCGGCTCAGGCGCTGACCGGCTCGGACGCCGGGGGCCTGCTGGACTCCGGTTCGCCGGGCCCGCGGCCGCGGGCCTCGACGTAGAGGGAGAGGGCGAGGAGCAGGATGCCCAGGCCGAGGAAGCCCCAGGGCAGGTAGGCGGTCATGAGGAGGACGAGGAGACGCTGGGACTCGACCAGGTCGACGGTGTGCTCGATGTAGTCCTCGCGCATCTTCACGTGGCCGGCGAAGGCGGTCACCTTCTCGCGGTCGCCCAGCAGCGTGCCGCCGCGGAGTTCCTCCTTGTGGATCTCCTCGCCGTAGACGGGGGCCCCGGTGACGGGCTCCACCCAGAACTTGCGGACCGTGGTGTACCAGCGGGTCGTGCCCGTCCCGGCGACCGTCTCCCGGGTGATGCCCTCGACGGGCATGGTCCGGGGGAAGGGCACCTCGGTCCACGGGATGGTCTGTTCGAAGTAGTAGACCTCGACGCCGCGGAAGTCCTGGGTGCCCTTGTAGTGGATGGGGGCGGTGATCCGGGCCTGGGCGTCGAAGTACTCGTAGTCCCTCTTCTCCGTGAGGAAGGGCCACTTGAATTCCAGCCCCTCCCGCTTCACGGGGTCGCCGTCGACCATCTCGCCCTTGGCGTGCACGGGTTCCTGGGTGTGGGCGTCGAAGATGTAGCGCTCGGGGATCCTGGAGACCATCTCGCCGTCGGGGCCCTGGACGTACGACAGGCCGTCCCAGACGACGACGTCCCGGTCGGTCCTCTTCTCGATGTCCTCGGAGGCCTCCACGTTGCCCTTGAGGGTCTGCACGATGGTGACCTTCGGGACCGTCCGCGCGGTCATCGTGCCGTAGTCGAGGAGGGTGGCGTCCTTCGCCTCCAGGACCATGTCCTGGTACTGGTTCGCCGGGATCTTGGCCTGGTTCGGGAAGACGTACCAGCGCAGCAGTGGGGACAGCGCGGTGAAGAACACGGCGAGCGCGAGCAGGATCAGTCCGGTCCTCCGGCGCATCTCGGCCTCCCTCCCTGGCGGCTATGGATGTGCGGGGACGGTCGTCAGCAACGGCTTCGGTGACGTCTCCCCCGTCGGTGAGCCCAGCGCCGTGATCGTGAACGCCAGGGCGAAGGCGAGGGCGAGACCGGTCGCGGCTGCGATCAGGACGCGCATACGGACCTCCCGACTACGGGCCTTCCGACAGGAACTGATAGTTCGTCAGGTCCGGCACCGTAGCAACGGCCGGGCGAGATGAGAACACGTCGCGCACACAACAACGGCGGCGCCCCTCTCGGAAGAGGAGCGCCGCCGTGGGCCGCAGTACGGACGGCCGGTGTCGGCTAGGACTCGCTGGGGCTCGGTGTCACCGGCTCGGTCGGCTCGGCCGTCTCGGCCGGCGCCTCCACCTTCAGTTCGAGGGTGAGGGTCGCGCCGCCCTCGGTCTCGACGCGGAGCAGGAACGTGCCGGTGGCGTCGTCCGAGAAGAGCTTCGGGAGCTTGAGGAGGCCGCCCGCGTCGGTCTCCAGGGCCAGGGTCCGGACGGGCTTGCCGTCGGCGCCCTTGAAGTAGGGGCCCTTGTCGTTCTCGGTGACGTCGAGGAGCGACTTGATGAGGGTCGCCTTGACCGCGACCTTGTCCGCGATCTCGCCCCGGTAGGTGGCCTTGACCTCGACCTGCTCGGCGAACTCCCCGTTCGGCACGCAGGTCAGCGCGGTGGTGCCGGTGCGGGCGAGGGCGTCGGCCTGACGGGCGGTGACGGTGACCTTGTGGTCGAGGGCGGCCACGGACCGGCCCACGACGGTGGCGCGGATGGTGACGGCACCGGTCTTCTCGCCGGCCACGAGCGCGGGGGCGGTGGCCTTGCCCGTGCTGTCGGTGATGATGGTCGCGAACTTCTCGCCACCGGCGAAGGCGGTGTCCGTGTCGCCGATGACGGAGAAGCGGACCCGGACCTTCGCCACGGCCTTGCCCGCCTTGGTCTCCGTGCGCGCGACGAGCTTGCCGGTGAAGGTGTCACCGGCCATGGCCGTCAGGTTCGAGGGGCCCGCGTTCTCCAGGTGGTGCACCGTGTCGGTGGGCGTGCCCGGCGTCGAGGGCGGGGGGGTGGTCGGCGGGGGCGGGGTGGTGCCGCCGCCCGGCTCGTTGGTGGGCGGCTTGTTCCCCTTCGGCGGCGTGGGCTTGGGACTCGGCGTGGAGCCATCGTTGCCGTTGCCCTTGCCGTTTCCGCCACCGCTGTTGCTGTTGCTGTTGCCGGTTCCTGTGCCGGTGCCGGTGCCGGTGCCGGTGCCGGTGCTGTTGCCGCCGCTCGGCGTCTCGGGCAGGGAGCCGGTGCCGTCCGGGATCTCGTGGGTGCCCTTGCGGTAGTGCTCCAGCCACGACATGACGGTGTTGTAGTACTCCGTCGAGTTGTTGTAACTGAGGATCGCGCTCCGCAGGTTCGCGCTGTTCGACAGGTCCCAGTCGAAACGGCACAGGTAGTTGCCGGCCGCGAGGGCTGCGTCGTAGATGTTGTTGGGGTCCTTGGCGCCGTCGTCGTTGCCGTCGCGGGCCGCCCACTCCCAGGTGGAGGGGATGAACTGCATGGGGCCGACCGCCCGGTCGTGCCTGCTGTCGCCGTCGTAGGCGCCGTTGTCGGTGTCGCTGATGTTCGCGAAGCCGTTGCCGTTGAGCTGGGGGCCGAGGATCTTGCCGATCGTCGTGCCCTCGGCGTCGACCCGGCCGCCGCGGGCCTGCCCGGACTCGACCTTGCCGATGGCGGCGAGGAGCTGCCAGGGCAGATTGCAGCCGGGCTTGGACTCGCGCAGGGACGCCTCGGCCTTCTTGTAGGCGTCGAGGACGGTCGCGGGTATGCCGCTCTCGGAGCCGCCGGTCGTGCCCGACGCGCCGCCCGGGCCCGTCGTCGGGGTGGGGCTGTCGAGGGGCGGAAGGTCGGTGTAGTACTGCGAGTTGCCCGAGGCGGTGTCGTCGGCCCGGGTGGTCATGTCCGGCGAGGGCGCGCCCGCGGTCTGTCTGCCCGCGCTGTCGGTGGTCACTCCCGGGGCCTGGGAGGCGGCCAGCGCCGCTACCGTGGCCGCGGCCAGGGCGGTCGTGGCCGCCCCCTTGCGGAGCCTCAAACCGAACTGCGCCGCCATTGAGTGAACCCCTCCCCGGTGGTCGAACGCGTTGGCGTTCATTCCGTTTACTGATGTGTCGGGCTTTTTCCGGTTTCGCAGGACCGGCTCTCCTGCCCAGGTACACCGACTCCGAAGTTCCGGTTTTGGTTGCCCTGTTCCGGCATTCCCTTCCCAGAAATCCGGTGACCACCACACCAACCGGCGCGACGACCCAGGCGACCCTACGACAACTTCCTTTGCCCGGACACCCGTTCGTGCCCGATATTCACCGATTGGACATATCGGTTTGCTGTCGCGCGGCCACCCTTCGGAAGGGCGGACACGAGTCGCGCATACTGGCGACCGGTCACCGCCGGGCGGCCTGTCCGGCCACCGTCCGTCACAAAGTCCGTCACAGGGGGACGACTTGCCCTTCACGCTCAGCCACGCCGCCGCCGTACTTCCCGCCCTGCGCGGCGACGGGACCGCGCGCGGGCCGCTGGTGTCCTCCGTGCTCGTCGCGGGTTCGTTCGCGCCCGACCTGACGTACTACGTGGCGAGTGTGCTGCCCGAGGCCATGGAGTTCGGCGATGTCACACACTCCTTCGCCGGGGTCTTCACCGTCGATGTCCTCGTCACCTGGGCGCTGGTCGGGCTGTGGTTGCTGCTCCGGGAGCCGCTGGTCGCGCTGCTGCCGAGGGGGCGGCAGGGGAGGGTGGCCGCACTGGTGCGCTCCGGGACGGGGGCGCGGCGGTTCAGCCCCTCGCTGGCCCTGTGGTGGTACGTCTCCGCCGCGCTCGGCTCGCTGACCCATGTCGTGTGGGACGCGTTCACTCATCTCGACCGGTGGGGGATGCGGCTGTTTCCCGTCCTCGGCGAGGAGATCGCGGGCTCGCCGCTCTACTGGTACCTCCAGTACGGCGGTTCGGCGATCGCGGCGGTCGTGATCGCCGTCTTCGTCGTGCTGGCCCTGCGCCGGCAGCCGGCGGTCGAGCCCGTGGGCGTGCCCGTGCTCTCCTCGGCCGACCGGTGGGTGGCGGGTGCGGTCATCGGGGGCTGCGCGCTGGTCGCGGCGGCACAGCGGGTGGCCCGCTGGTGGGCGTACTGGGGGTCGGTCGCCAAACCGTACGAGGTGATCCCGACCATCTGTTTCGGGGCGGGCGCCGGGCTGGTGGTCGGCGTGGTCCTCTACGGCGTCGGCGTCAGGGTGCGGCGCCCGGCTCCTGCCGCTCCGGCGCCCGCAGCCGACGCGGAGGCGGACAACTCGGTCCGCCGCTGAGTACCGGGCGCCGGGTGGGGGGTCCGCTGGGGATGCGGGGTCTGGCGGCGCGGGGGGCGTACGGCGGTACGTGTCCGAGGAGGGCCGCCACGGGGTGGGTCATTGGCCAGGGGTAGAGGCTGTGCGGCCGCCGGACGCGTGGGCCGGCCCAGGAGGCCCGGGTGAGGCGGGTTCGCACCCCTGACAGGCGGGTGGCAGCTGTCGCTGTACGGCGGCGGAGCGTGCGTATGCCCATGCGGGCATCCTTACGGCTGCGCTCCGCCCGGGGCGCCTTGGTGGGGGCCAGCCGGGTGACACGGCGGGGCGGGGTCGAGGGGCACCGAAGGGCGCCGAAGGACGCCGAAAGGCACCGAAACGCGCCGAAACGCGCCGGCCGTGGGCTCGGTACCGCCGGCCGGCGATCGGCCCATGCCGTACGGCAGCGGATGAGGCGGGGCGCATCCGTCGGCTCGGCGCCGCCGGGCAGCGCCGTACCGGATGCTCGCCGTCGCGGCGGATTGACGTCGAGCGGTGGAGAAAAGCGGGCCATGGTGCACGGCGGCAGGCCTGGCAGTGTCCGCGATCTGCCGTATGAGGTGCCCGCCCGCGTCATCTGCGGGCGGTCGTGTGCGCGCGGCGTTTGCCCGGAGGCCTGGCGCAGTGGAGGCCCGGCGCCCGGGTGATGGGGTCCGGAGGACTGTGGCGGCCCGGCGCCCGGGGATGGGGCCCGAGCACTTCGGCCGGGCCCCGTCTCCAGTGGTCAGTGTGCCGCCGACTCCCAGTCCGGGCCGTGGCCCACCGAGACGTCCAGCGGGGCCCTCAGGTGGACGGCGCCCGCCATCTCGTGGCGGAGGATCTGCTCGGTGCGGTCGCGTTCGCCGGGGGCGATCTCCAGGACGATTTCGTCGTGGACCTGGAGGAGCATGCGGGAGGCGAGGCCCGCCTCGTCCAGGGCGCGGCCGACGTTCAGCATGGCGATCTTGACGATGTCCGCGGCGGTGCCCTGGATGGGCGCGTTGAGGGCCATCCGCTCGGCGGCCTCGCGACGCTGACGGTTGTCGCTGTTGAGGTCGGGCAGGTAGCGCCGGCGACCGAAGATCGTCGCCGTGTACCCCGTCGCCCTCGCCTCGTCCACGGCCCGGCGCAGGTAGTCCCGTACCCCGCCGAACCGCTCGAAGTACGCGTCCATCAGGGCACGCGCCTCACCCGCGTCGATGTTCAGCTGCTGGGAGAGGCCGAACGCGGACAGCCCGTACGCCAGGCCGTACGACATCGCCTTGATCTTGCGGCGCATCTCGGCGTCCACCGCCGACTGCTCGACCCCGAACACCTGCGCGGCCGCCGTGGTGTGCAGGTCCTCGCCGGAGGTGAACGCCTCGATCAGGCCCGCGTCCTCGGAGAGGTGGGCCATCACACGCAGTTCGATCTGGCTGTAGTCCGCGGTCATCAGGGACTCGAAGCCCTCGCCGACGACGAAGCCGCGGCGGATGGCACGGCCCTCGTCGGTACGGACCGGGATGTTCTGCAGGTTCGGGTCCACCGAGGACAGACGGCCCGTGGCGGCGACCGTCTGGTTGAAGGTGGTGTGGATCCGGCCGTCCGCGGCGACGGTCTTGATCAGGCCCTCGACGGTGACGCGGAGCTTCGCCTGCTCACGGTGGCGGAGCATGATGACCGGCAGTTCGTTGTCCGTCTGGCCGGCGAGCCAGGCGAGGGCGTCCGCGTCCGTGGTGTAGCCCGTCTTCGTGCGCTTGGTCTTGGGCAGGCCCAGCTCGCCGAAGAGGACTTCCTGGAGCTGCTTCGGCGAGCCCAGGTTGAACTCGTGTCCCGCCGCCGCGTGCGCCTCCTTCACCGCCTGCTGCACGGCGCCCGCGAACATCTGCTCCATGGCCTCCAGATGCGCCCGGTCCGCCGCGATGCCGTGGCGCTCCATACGGGCCAGGAGCGCGGAGGTCGGCAGCTCCACGTCACGGAGAAGCTCCGCCGCGCCGACCTCCCGCAGGCGCTCCCCGAAGGCCTCGCCGAGGTCGAGGATCGCGCGGGCCTGCACCATCAGCGCGTCGGCCTCGGCGCCCTCGTCCGCGCCGAAAGCCAGCTGCCCGTCGGCCGTGGCGGCGGGGGCCAGCTCGCGGCCCAGGTACTCCAGGGAGAGTGCGTCCAGATCGAAGGAGCGGCGGCCCGGCTTGACCAGGTACGCGGCGAGCGCGGTGTCCATGCCGACGCCCTCGACGGTCCAGCCGTGCTCGGCGAAGACCCGCATGGCGGCCTTGGCGTTGTGGAACACCTTCGGCCTGGCCGTGTCGGCGAGCCAGGCCGCCCACGCGGTCTCGTCCGCCTCGTCCAGCTGGGTCGGGTCGAACCAGGCGGCAGCACCCCCGGCGGCGGCGAGCGCGACCTCCGTGACCGAGCCGGTGCCGAGCGCCCAGGTGTCGACCGTGGCGACGCCGAGGACCTCCGTGCCGTGCTCGGCGAGCCAGGGGGCCAGCTCGCCGGAGCCGAGCACCGTGCCGTCCACCTCGACGCCCGGGGCGGCGGGCTGACCGGCGTCGGCCTCCTCGGCGCCCGGGTCGACGGCCAGCAGGCGCTCGCGCAGCGACGGGTTGCGGATCTCCAGGGTGTCCAGGACCATCGCGACGGCCGTGCGGTCGTACGCGGAGCGCTCCAAGTCGGTGACGCCCTTGGGCAGTTCGACCGTGCGCACCATCTCGGTGAGGCGGCGGTTGAGCTTGACGGCCTCCAGGTGGTCGCGGAGGTTCTGCCCGACCTTGCCCTTGACCTCCTCGACGCGCTCGACGAGATCCGCGAACGAGCCGAACTGGTTGATCCACTTCGCGGCGGTCTTCTCGCCGACGCCGGGGATGCCGGGGAGGTTGTCGGACGGGTCGCCGCGCAGGGCCGCGAAGTCCGGGTACTGGGCCGGGGTGAGGCCGTACTTCTCGAACACCTTCTCCGGGGTGAACCGGGTCAGCTCCGAGACACCCTTCGTCGGGTAGAGCACGGTGGTGTGCTCGCTGACGAGTTGGAAGGAGTCACGGTCGCCGGTGACGATGAGGACCTCGAAGCCCTCGGCCTCGGCCTGGGTGGCGAGGGTGGCGATGATGTCGTCGGCCTCGAAGCCGTCGACCGCGAAGCGGACGGCGTGCATCGCGTCGAGCAGTTCGCCGATCAGCTCGACCTGGCCCTTGAACTCGTCCGGGGTCTTCGAGCGGTTCGCCTTGTACTCGGTGAACTCCTCCGAGCGCCAGGTCTTGCGGGAGACGTCGAACGCGACCGCGAAGTGGGTGGGGGCCTCGTCGCGCAGCGTGTTCGCCAGCATCGACGCGAAGCCGTAGATCGCGTTGGTCGGCTGGCCCGTCGCCGTCGTGAAGTTCTCCGCGGGCAGCGCGAAGAACGCGCGGTAGGCCAGCGAGTGCCCGTCCATGAGCATGAGCCGGGGACGGCTGCCGCCGGGGGTGCTGTCGGTCTTCTTCGATCCTGTCTCTGCCACGAACCCGATCCTGCCACGTGCCACTGACATTGATACTCGTAAGCGGGTTCCGGTGGTCGTGGCTCTGCCACTGACTGACACCCTGCTGGGTTGTCTTCCGGCTGTACCGTCCGGCTGCCGGGGCCCGTTCTCCATGGCTCCGGCCAGGTGGAACATGACCTGATAGGAGCTTGGTCAGAAGCCCCCTCAATGTCCTGTCTGCCCCACCCGGCCGGTGCCGCCTCCGGCTAGGAAGGCATCTCCAGCATGACATCAGCGGGCACAGCAGACATGGCCGGCCAGTGGGTGTTCGGCGGCGTGGACTCCCATGCCGACACCGTTCATGTCGCGGTCGTCACCGGCAACGGCGGCCATCTCGCCGACGCCGAGTTCCCCACCACCTCCGCCGGATACGCGGCAGCCCTCGCGTTCCTGTCCGCACACGGAGACGTGGCCGCGATCGGCGTCGAAGGCACCGCGTCCTACGGAACGGGTTTCACCCGCGCCGCCCGCGCCGACGGTCTGACCGTCATCGAGGTCAACCGCCCCGACCGGGCCGAACGCCGCCGCAGCGGCAAGTCGGACCCCATCGACGCCTACGCCGCCGCCCGCGCCGCACTCTCCGGACGCGCATCGAGCGCACCCAAGGACGAGACCGTCACCGGCATACGAGCCCTCCACAACGCCGCCCGGTCCACGGTCAAAGCCCGCACCGCCGCCATGAACCAGATCGGCCACATCCTCATCGGCGCCCCCGACACCATCCGCGCCCGTTACCGGGCCCTCGGCGGCAAACCGCTGATCGACACCCTGGCACGCCTGCGTCCCACTGGAGACGCCGTCCACACCGCCGTCCTGACCGCCCTGAAGAGCCTCGCCCGACGCGTGAAGGCCCTGGCCGCCGAGCACGACGACCTCACCGCCGCCCTCGACGACATCGTCGCCGGACACAATCCGGGCCTGCGGGCCGCCTACGGCGTCGGCCCCGACACCGCGGCCCAGCTGCTGATCACCGCCGGCGGCAACCGGGACCGCCTGCGCACCGAGGCGTCCTTCGCAGCTCTGTGCGGCGTCGCCCCCGTGCCCGCCTCCAGCGGCAAAACCAACCGTCATCGCCTCTCACGAGGCGGCGACCGGGCCGCGAACGCGGCCCTCTACCGGATAGCCCTCGTCCGCATGTCCAGCGACCGCCGCACCCGCGACTACGTGGCCCGCCAAACCACAGCAGGCCGCACCAAGAAGGAGATCATCCGGCTCCTCAAACGGGCCATCGCCCGTGAAGTGTTCCGCTACCTCACCACCACAGTCACGGTCCCCGACATCGCGGACCTGCGGCCCGCACGCCAGGCCAAGAACATCACCCTCACCGCCGCCGCCCACCACTTCGGTGTCTGGCCCACCGTCATCTCCGGCATCGAACGCGGCACACGCCGCGACGACGACCTCGCCAACGTCTACCGCGACTGGCTCACCACTGCTTGACAGCCAATAGGAGCTTCAGCCGGACCCCAGGGACGTGCCCGGGCCCCCCGAGGCCCGGGGCAGCGGCCGCTTCGGCACCGCCCCCCGGCCTCACCACCACCCCACCTCCCCCACCGGCCGGTCTCGTTTCTCCGCGGTGACACGTGCGAGGATCGAAAGGCGTAGCCTCGCGCTCGAATCTGCACAGGTATCTGCACAGGTATGCGAATGGGGAGCAGCCATGGCCGGCAAGGCGCCGAAGAGTGATCCGGTTCAGGACGCGCCGCAGGTCGCGGAGCCCAAGCATGCCGCGGCGGGGCTGCCGGCGATCGGGCACACGCTGCGGATCGCGCAGCAGCAGATGGGTGTGAAGCGGACCGCGCTGACGCTGCTGCGGGTCAACCAGAAGGACGGCTTCGACTGCCCGGGCTGCGCCTGGCCGGAGCCGGACCACCGGCACGCGGCGGAGTTCTGCGAGAACGGCGCGAAGGCGGTCGCCGAGGAGGCCACGCTGCGCCGGGTCACCCCGGAGTTCTTCGCCGCCCACACGGTGGCCGATCTCGCCGGCCGGAGCGGGTACTGGCTCGGGCAGCAGGGGCGGCTCACGCACCCCGTGTATCTCCCCGAAGGGGGCGACCGCTACGAGCCGGTGTCCTGGGAGCGCGCCTTCGACATCGTCGCCGAGGAGCTGAAGGCCCTCGCCTCCCCCGACGAGGCCCTCTTCTACACCTCCGGCCGGACCAGCAACGAGGCCGCGTTCCTGTACCAGCTGTTCGCCCGCGAGTTCGGCACGAACAACCTGCCGGACTGCTCCAACATGTGCCACGAGTCGTCGGGCTCCGCGCTCAACGAGACGATCGGCATCGGCAAGGGCAGCGTTCTGCTGGAGGACCTCTACAAGGCCGATCTGATCGTCGTCGCCGGACAGAACCCGGGGACGAATCATCCTCGTATGCTCTCCGCGCTGGAGAAGGCGAAGGCGAACGGCGCGAAGATCATCACCGTGAACCCGCTGCCCGAGGCCGGCCTGGAGCGGTTCAAGAACCCGCAGACCCCGCAGGGCATGTTCAAGGGTGCCGCCCTCACCGACCTGTTCCTCCAGATCCGCATCGGCGGCGACCAGGCCCTGTTCCGTCTTCTGAACAAGCTGATCCTGGAGACCGAGGGCGCGGTCGACGAGGCGTTCGTCGGCGAGCACACCCACGGGTACGAGGAGTTCGCCGAGGCGGCCCGCGCGGCCGACTGGGACGAGACGCTCACCGCGACCGGCCTCACGCGCGAGCGGATCGACGAGGCGCTGCGCATGGTCCTCGCCTCGAAGCGGACCATCGTCTGCTGGGCCATGGGCCTCACCCAGCACAAGCACTCGGTGCCGACCATCCGCGAAGTGGTCAACTTCCTTCTGCTGCGCGGCAACATCGGCCGCCCCGGCGCGGGCGTCTGCCCGGTGCGCGGCCACTCGAACGTGCAGGGCGACCGCACGATGGGCATCTTCGAGCGGCCCGCCCCGGCGTTCCTGGACGCCCTGGAGAAGGAGTTCGGCTTCGCCCCGCCCCGGGAGCACGGCTACGACGTCGTGCGGGCCATCAGGGCCATGCGCGACGACAAGGCGAAGGTGTTCTTCGCGATGGGCGGCAACTTCGTGTCGGCGTCCCCCGACACGGAGGTGACGGAGGCGGCGATGCGCCGGGCCCGGCTGACCGTGCACGTGTCGACGAAGCTCAACCGCTCGCACGCCGTCACGGGCGCGCGGGCGCTGATCCTGCCCACCCTGGGCCGCACCGAGCGCGATCTCCAGGGCGGCGGCGAGCAGTTCGTGACCGTCGAGGACTCGATGGGCATGGTGCACGCCTCGCGCGGCCGTCTGGAGCCCGCGAGCGGGCAGCTGCTGTCCGAGCCGGCCATCGTGTGCCGGCTCGCCCGCCGGGTCCTCGGCGAGGACAGCCGGACGCCATGGGAGGAGTTCGAGAAGGACTACGCGACGATCCGCGACCGCATCGCGCGCGTGGTGCCCGGCTTCGAGGACTTCAACGCGCGCGTGGCCGACCCGGGCGGCTTCGCCCTCCCGCACGCCCCGCGCGACGAGCGGCGCTTCCCCACGGCCACCGGCAAGGCCAACTTCACGGCCGCGCCCATCGAGTACCCGCGACTGCCGGAGGGCCGCCTGCTGCTGCAGACGCTGCGCTCGCACGACCAGTACAACACCACGATCTACGGCCTCGACGACCGCTACCGGGGCATCAGGAACGGCCGCCGGGTCGTGCTGGTCAACCCCGAGGACGCGCGGGAGCTGAAGCTCGCCGACGGGGCGTACGTGGACCTGGTGAGCGAGTGGAGGGACGGCGTGGAGCGCCGGGCGGCCGGATTCCGGGTGGTGCACTACCCGACGGCCCGCGGCTGCGCGGCCGCGTACTACCCGGAGACCAACGTCCTGGTGCCGCTGGACGCCACCGCCGACACCAGCAACACCCCGGCCAGCAAGTCCGTGGTGATCCGTCTGGAACAATCGTCGACCGACTGAGCGTTTGCTCAGGAGGGCCGGCGTTCGACCGCCGGCGGCGCAGGCGATCGACGACGGACGGAGCCCCATGGGCGAGCAGCACCACGTGAAGTTCCCGCAAGAGGTCATCGACGAGTACGCGAACCTCGGCATCGACCTGGTCGCGATGTTCTCGGCCGGACACCTCGGCACCCGTCTGGGCGTGCGCATCGTGGAGGCGTCGGCGGACCGGGTCGTCGGGACCATGCCGGTGGAGGGCAACACCCAGCCGTACGGGCTGCTGCACGGCGGCGCGTCCGCCGTGCTGGCGGAGACCCTGGGGTCGGTCGGCTCCATGCTGCACGCGGGCAGCTCCAAGATCGCCGTGGGTGTGGACCTGAACTGCACACACCACCGGGGCGTACGGTCCGGGCTGGTGACCGGTGTCGCCACACCGGTGCACCGGGGGCGCTCGACGGCGACGTACGAGATCGTCGTCAGCGACGAGGCCGGCAAGCGGGTGTGCACCGCCCGGCTGACCTGTCTGCTGCGCGACGCCCCGGCCGCCCCGAGCGAGCGGGCCCGGACGTCGGACTGATGGGTGCGGACGAGGGGCGGGCGGGGACGAAGGTCTCTCCGCCTCTGGTCTCCCCGGGCGGAGAGGCCCTAGCGTCGGGGCATGGCAACGGGAGGAGCCCCCTGGCCGGGGGCGGTGCTCGGGCTGGCGCTGCTGACCGGCGTCCTGGCCACCGGGTGCACGGAGTCGGCCGCGACGCGTGGGCCGACCGCGAACGGCGGATCGTCGGCCGCGACGCGTGGGCCGACCGCGAACGGCGGATCGTCGGCCGCGCCGAGCGGCGGCTCACCGTCGCCGTCGGCCACCCCGCCCGAAGAACTGTGCGCGAAGGTCGTCGCGTACTGGTCGCAGGAGATGCTGGACGGCGACACCTACGGCGATTATCAGTCCATGGGGCTGTCGAACGGGCAGTACGAGATTCTGCGGGAGGTCGTGGACGCGGCCCGGGCCGAGCGCAAACGCGACGGCAGGGACGCGGCGGAGCGGCTGATCGACCGGCGGGCGCGCGCGGGCTGCGCGGAGTGGTACCGCGAGGGCGGTCCGGGCGAGGGGCCCTGGCAGTGAGCGGGGTCGGTCCCGTGGAGCCGGGCGAGGGCACGCGCGCGTGGGACGTACCGGAAGCGGACCTCACGCCCGTGCCGGAGCCTCCCCGCGGGCGGTTCACGCGGGCGCACGCCCGGCACCGCCGTGCCGTGCTCGCGGTGGCGGCGGCCGTCGTCGTGCTCGCGGGCGGCGGCTATCTGTACGCCACCCGGCCGAAGCCGGAGCCCGGGCCCGAAGCGCCGTACCCCTCCCAGGCGGTCGGTGTGCGCTATCTGGGCCCGGCGCCGCGGTCCGCCGGGGGGCCGCGCGGGAGCTTCGGCTTCGTGGTGGAGCTGAGCGTGCTGGACGGCCCCACGATCACGGTCCCCCGCATGACCCAGCCCTACGCGGGGCTCTCCGTGCGGACGGACCCGCGCACTCCGTTCCGGATCGGGACGGACGAGCCCCGGAAGATCGTCATCACCATGCGCGTCACGGAGTGCGGGAAAGTGCCGGAGAGCGCCGGACTGCCTTTCCTGGATGTAACTCTACGTAATACGCGTGCAATAGAAACGCACAGTTTCATCTTGGGTGAGCGCTACGCACAGGACCTCTCCGACGCCCTTCAAGTCGCCTGCAGCAACGACTCCGCGTCATCACCAAACGCCTGAACACTCCTGAACCTACCCGCGTCAACCCTGCACGTTCTCAACATGTGGACAGGGCGAATCGGCCTGAATTCCGCGCATCCACCCACTGAGTACCGCTCTGCATTACCTCGTGTCATAACAAGAGCGTCACAGCCTTGGCCAGAGTCTCCTACACGTTCCCCACACCCGCTTAGAGTCACGGCCAGTCACCGCGCCAACGGAATCGAAGTCACGTCTTCGGCCCAGCGCTCGACTCGGCCGCTTCCAAACAGGAAGGGCCGTGCCAGGGAAAGGACTGATCGTGCGTCAACGTTCGCTCATAGCCATCACCGCCGCGCTGGCGGCGGGAGCACTCACACTCACCGCCTGTGGCTCGCGCGACGAGGGCAAAAGCGGCTCGGACACCGGCAGTGGAACCACTGTCGTCATCGGCGTCGACGCCCCGCTGACCGGTGACCTGTCCGCGCTGGGTCTCGGCATCAAGAACTCCGCGGACCTCGCCGCCAAGACGGCCAACAAGGACAAGTACGTCGAAGGCATCACCTTCAAGGTCGAAGCCCTCGACGACCAGGCGCAGCCCTCCTCGGGCCAGCAGAACGCCACCACGTTCGTCGCCAACAAGGACGTCCTCGGCGTCGTCGGCCCGCTGAACTCCTCCGTCGCCGAGTCCATGCAGAAGGTCTTCGACGACGCCAAGCTCGTCGAGGTCTCCCCGGCCAACACCGGCCCGACCCTGACCCAGGGCGCCGACTGGCAGACCAAGAAGGTCCGCCCGTACAAGTCGTACTTCCGCACCGCGACCACGGACGCCATCCAGGGCCCGTTCGCCGCGCAGTACCTGTACAACGACGCCAAGAAGAAGAAGGTCTTCGTCATCGACGACAAGAAGACCTACGGCGCCGGCCTGGCCGCCACCTTCACCGACGAGTTCAAGAAGCTCGGCGGCAAGGTCGTCGGCACCGAGCACATCGACCCCGAGACCAAGGACTTCTCCGCGGTCGCCACCAAGGTCAAGAACTCCGGCGCCGACGTCGTCTACTACGGCGGCGAGTACCCGCAGTCCGGCCCGCTGACCAAGCAGATCAAGGCCGCCGGCGCCAAGATCCCCGTAGCCGGCGGCGACGGCATGTACGACCCGACCTACATCGAGCTCGGCGGCTCCGCCAGCACCGGCGACTTCGCCACCTCCGTCGGCGCCCCGGTCGAGGAACTCCCCTCCGCCAAGTCGTTCATCGCCGACTACAAGTCCGAGGGCTACAAGGAGCCCTACGCGGCCTACGGCGGCTACTCCTACGACTCCACCTGGGCGATCATCGAAGCCGTGAAGAAGGTCGTCGAGGACAACGACGGCAAGCTTCCCAGCGACGCCCGCGCGAAGATCACCGAAGCCGTGCAGAACGTCTCCTTCGACGGCGTCACCGGCAAGGTCTCCTTCGACGAATACGGCGACACGACCAACAAGCAGCTCACCGTCTACAAGGTCGAGGGCGGCGAGTGGAAGGCGGTCAAGTCCGGTACCTACACCGGTTGATCCCACCCGCACACACATGAGCCGCGCGGGGCGCTGCACCACAGCGCCCCGCGCGGACTCGCATCCGGTCACATTCGTCGAATATCCGAAAGTCTCGGAGGACATGCGGTGAACGAACTGCCGCAGCAGCTGGTCAACGGCCTGCTACTAGGATCCATGTACGGGCTGGTCGCCATCGGCTACACGATGGTCTATGGCATCGTCCAGCTCATCAACTTCGCCCACGGTGAAATCTTCATGCTGGGCGGCTTCGGCGCCATCACGGTCTACCTCTACGTGCTGCCCGACGGCACGAGCATGTGGGCCGCACTCCCGCTGATGCTCGTCGGAGGCATCATCGTCGCCGTACTCGCCGCCGTGGGAGCGGAACGCCTGGCCTACCGGCCCCTGCGCACCGCACCCCGCCTCGCCCCCCTCATCACCGCCATCGGCCTCTCCCTGGCCCTCCAGCAGGCCGTATGGGCCTGGTACCCGGACGCCAAGGAATCCATCAACTTCCCGCAGATCGAGGGCGGCCCCTTCGAGATCGGCAACGTCACCATCCAGACCGGTGACATCTTCCTGCTCGTCGCCGCCCCCATCAGCATGGCGGTCCTCGCCTACTTCGTCATGAAGACCCGCACCGGCCGCGGCATGCAGGCCACCGCGCAGGACCCCGACACCGCCAAACTCATGGGCATCAACACCGACCGCATCATCGTGGTCGCCTTCGCCCTCGGCGCCGCATTCGCCGCCGTCGGAGCCGTCGCCTACGGCCTCAAGTACGGCCAGGTCCAGTTCCGCATGGGCTTCATCCTCGGCCTCAAGGCCTTCACCGCAGCCGTCCTCGGCGGCATCGGCAACATCTACGGCGCCATGCTCGGCGGCGTCGTCCTCGGCCTCGCCGAAGCCCTCTCCACCGCCTACATCGCCGACATCCCCGGCATGGAGCAGTTCGGCAGCCAGTCCTGGGCCAACGTCTGGGCGTTCGTACTCCTCATCCTCGTACTCCTGGTCAGGCCACAGGGTCTGCTCGGTGAGCGCGTGGCGGACAGGGCGTGACACCGATGACCACACACACGACCGCATCCCCCGCACCCACCGCCAAGAACGACAGCACCCCCAGGGGCCTCGTCGGCATCCCGGAGAACATCGGCCGCGCACTCGCCACCGGCGGCGGCGCCCTCACCGTGATCTCCGCCTTCCTCGCCTGGACCTGGACAGCCGCCTTCCCCGGCAACCTCACCGTCTACGGCTACCCCGGCGGCCTCCAGGTCCTCGTCCTCATCGGCGGCGCCCTCACCACCCTCTTCGGCCTCGCCTCCTACGGCGTCAAGGGCCTGCGCTGGCTCGTCCCCGCCGGCGCCGACAGCGCCATCAGCCTCGCCGCGCTCGGCACCTTCGCCACCGCCTGGTACACGATCATCGCGATCACCGTCCAGCTCGGCGGAGTCGTCAACCTCGAACCCGGCGGCTACCTCGTGGCCGTCACCACCCTCGTCGCCCTGCTCGGCGCGCTCTCCCTGCCCTTCGAGCACCCCGAGGCCGAGACCCCCGACCCCGAAGACACCCCGCAGGAACGGATCGCCCGCGTCGGACGCCAGATCCGCGCCCTCATCAAGTCGGCCTTCGCCACCGGCACACCCACCCCGGCCCCGAAGCTGCCCGCCTACGTCGAGATCCTGATCATCGTCGCGGCCATGGCCGTCGGCCTGCTCGTCTTCACCTACGGCATCGGCACCGAATACGACGAACTCTTCGTCGGCTTCCTCATCACCGCCGGCTTCGGCTTCGGCGCCCTCGCCAAATCAGGCCTGGTCGGCCGAGTCTCCGCGGTCACCTCCAAGCACCGCACCGTCACCATGGCCGGCGCCTTCACCGCGGCCGCAGCATTCCCCTTCACCCAGTCCGACGACCAGTACGCGACCATCGGCGTCTACATCCTGATCTTCGCCACCGTCGCCCTCGGCCTCAACATCGTCGTCGGCCTCGCCGGCCTCCTCGACCTCGGATACGTCGCCTTCCTCGGCGTCGGCGCCTACACCGCGGCCATGGTCTCCGGCTCCCCCTCCTCACCCTTCGACATCCACCTGCCGTTCTGGGCCTCCGCCATCCTCGGCGCCGTCGTCGCCATGATCTTCGGCGTCATCATCGGCGCACCCACCCTCCGACTGCGCGGCGACTACCTCGCCATCGTCACCCTCGGCTTCGGTGAGATCTTCCGACTCGCCGTCCTCAACATGGACGGCACCTCCGGACCCGACATCACCAACGGCTCCAACGGCATCTCCTCGATCCCGAACCTCAACATCTTCGGCTTCGACTTCGGCCAAGAGCACACCATCGCCGGGTTCACCATCGCCCGATTCGCCAACTACTTCTTCCTGATGCTCCTCATCACGCTCATCGTCGTGGTGGTCTTCCGACGCAGCAGCGACTCCCGCATCGGCCGCGCCTGGATCGCCATCCGCGAGGACGAGACGGCCGCACTCGCCATGGGCATCAACGGCTTCCGGGTCAAGCTCATCGCCTTCGCCCTCGGCGCCGCCCTCGCCGGCCTCGCCGGCACGGTCCAGGCACACGTCACCTACACCGTGACACCCGAGCAGTACCAGTTCGCCCACGTGGTCCCACCGAACTCGGCATTCCTCCTGGCGGCAGTCGTACTCGGCGGCATGGGCACCATCAGCGGACCCCTCGTCGGCGCCGCACTGCTCTACCTCATCCCCGCCAAGCTCCAGTTCCTCGGCGACTACCAGCTCTTCGCCTTCGGCCTCGCACTCGTGCTGCTCATGCGCTTCCGCCCGGAAGGCCTCATCCCCAACCGGCGCCGCCAGCTCGAATTCCACGAAGACGCCGAAGCACCCACAGTCCTCAGCAAGGCAGGGGCCTGACCCATGACCACCGACACCACCACCAAGGACACCGCACCCGGCGCCAACGCACCCGGCGAGACCGTCCTCGACGCCCGCGGCGTCACCATGCGATTCGGCGGCCTCACCGCCGTACGCAACGTCAACCTCACCGTCAACAGCGGCGAGATCGTCGGACTCATCGGCCCCAACGGCGCCGGCAAGACGACCTTCTTCAACTGCCTCACCGGCCTCTACATCCCCACCGAGGGCGAAGTCCGCTACAAGGGCCAGGTCCTGCCGCCCAAGTCCTTCAAGGTCACCGCGGCCGGCATCGCCCGCACCTTCCAGAACATCCGCCTGTTCGCCAACATGACGGTCCTGGAAAACGTCCTCGTCGGACGCCACACCCGCACCAAGGAAGGCCTCTGGTCCGCCCTCCTGCGCGGCCCCGGCTTCCACAAGGCCGAAGCCGCCTCACGCGAACGCGCCATGGAACTCCTGGAGTTCGTCGGCCTCGACGCCAAGGCCGAACACCTCGCCCGGAACCTGCCCTACGGCGAACAGCGCAAGCTGGAGATCGCGCGAGCCTTGGCGAGCGAACCCGGCCTGCTCCTCCTCGACGAGCCCACCGCCGGCATGAACCCCCAGGAGACGCGAACGACCGAAGAACTGGTCTTCGCCATCCGCGACAAGGGCATCGCCGTCCTCGTCATCGAGCACGACATGCGGTTCATCTTCAACCTCTGCGACCGCGTCGCCGTCCTCGTCCAAGGCGAAAAACTCGTCGAAGGCGACAGCGCCACCGTGCAGGGCGACGAACGCGTCGTCGCCGCCTACCTCGGCGAACCCTTCGAAGACGCACCCGGCCAGGACGAGGTCGCCGAAGTCGAGGCCGCCGAAGCCAACGCCGAGCCCACGAAGGACGCCGCGCCCGGCAAGGAGAACGACCGATGACCGCACTGCTCGAAGTAGAGGACCTCCGGGTCGCCTACGGCAAGATCGAAGCCGTCAAGGGCATCTCCTTCAAGGTCGACGCCGGCGAGGTCGTCACCCTCATCGGCACCAACGGCGCCGGCAAGACCACCACCCTGCGCACCCTCTCGGGACTGCTCAAGCCGGTCGGCGGCCAGGTCAAGTTCAACGGCAAGTCGCTCAAGAAGACCCCCGCGCACGACATCGTCGCGCTCGGACTCGCCCACTCCCCCGAGGGGCGGCACATCTTCCCGCGCATGACCATCGAGGACAACCTCCGCCTCGGCGCCTTCCTGCGCAACGACAAGCCCGGCATCGAGACCGACATCCAGCGCGCCTACGACCTCTTCCCCATCCTGGGAGAACGCCGCAAGCAGGCCGCGGGCACCCTGTCCGGCGGTGAACAGCAGATGCTCGCCATGGGCCGGGCACTCATGTCCCAGCCGAAACTGCTCATGCTGGACGAGCCCTCCATGGGCCTCTCCCCCATCATGATGCAGAAGATCATGGCCACCATCGCCGAACTGAAGTCCCAGGGCACCACGATCCTCCTCGTCGAGCAGAACGCGCAGGCCGCGCTCTCACTCGCCGACCAGGGCCACGTCATGGAAATCGGCAAGATCGTCCTCTCGGGCACGGGCTCCGACCTGCTGCACGACGAGTCGGTCCGCAAGGCGTACCTCGGCGAGGACTGACACCGAGGACCCACGTCACGCCGAACACGACGAGGCCCGCGCCCCCTTTCAGGTGGGGGGCGCGGGCCTCGTCGTACGTCTACGTCCGGGGGTGGAGTGGTCAGCCCTTGGCGGACTTCTTCTCGTCGGCGTCCTGAATGACGGCCTCGGCCACCTGCTGCATCGACATCCGACGGTCCATCGACGTCTTCTGGATCCACCGGAACGCGGCCGGCTCCGTCAACCCGTACTCCGTCTGCAGAATCGACTTCGCACGGTCCACGAGCTTGCGCGTCTCCAGCCGGAGCGTGAGGTCGGCGACCTCCTTCTCCAACTCCTTCAACTCCGTGAACCGCGACACGGCCATCTCGATCGCCGGCACGACATCACTCTTACTGAACGGCTTCACCAGATACGCCATCGCACCGGCGTCCCGGGCCCGCTCGACCAGGTCACGCTGCGAGAAAGCGGTCAGCATCAACACGGGCGCGATGCGCTCCTCGGCGATCTTCTCCGCCGCCGAGATGCCGTCCATCTTGGGCATCTTCACGTCAAGGATCACGAGGTCCGGCCGGTGCTCCCGGGCCAGCTCGACGGCCTGCTCACCGTCGCCGGCCTCGCCCACGACGGAGTAGCCCTCCTCCTCGAGCATCTCCTTCAGATCGAGGCGGATCAGCGCCTCGTCCTCGGCGATGACGACACGGGTCGTCAGCGGAGGCACGTGGGACTTGTCGTCGTCGTCGACGGGCTGGGGCGACTCGGGGGCGGTCACGTGGGCTCCTCGTTCGGGGCAGGGGTACTGCTGACAAGAGGGTACCTAGCTGCGGGCGACTCCAGTGAACCGGTACACTCCTCTCGGGTCGCCCAGCCGGGTTGGCGGAATAGGCTTACGCGGATGTCTCAAACACATCTGTCCGAAAGGACATACGGGTTCGAGTCCCGTACCCGGCACCTAGGAAAGCGGATGTCCACGTTCTCGTGAACATCCGCTTTTTGCTGCACACGGTCGCGATCAGTCACACAGAGTGGCCGCATGAACTTCCATGGCACTGAGGTGCGACAGAAGGCCCTCACCCTGCTGCGCGGTGGCACGAAGAACGCGGACGTGGCCCGCAGGCTCAACGTGCCGCTGGGGACAGTCGGGTATTGGAAGCATCTCGACCGGGCAAAGCGCGGCGAGTGCCCCGGGCGCCACAGCCCGCCCTGCCCCCGTTGCGACGAACGGGAACTCGATGAGTCGGCGTACAGCTACCTGCTCGGGCTCTACCTCGGCGACGGTCACATCATCCAAAACCGCGCCATGCGAGTACCCAGCCTGTCCATCACCTGTGCCGAGACGCACCCCGGGCTCATGGACGAGTGCGAGAAGGCCATGCGAGCGGTGTTCCCCGGAAACTCGGTCTGCAGAGTCCGCCGAAAGGGATGCCGAGAGGTGAAGCTGTACTCCAAGCACCTCTGGTGCCTCTTCCCTCAGCACGGCCCCGGCATGAAACACAACCGCACCATCGCCCTCACCCCCTGGCAGCAGGAAATCGTCGACGCCCACCCCTGGGACTTCATCCGCGGCCTCATCCACTCCGACGGCTGCCGCATCACCAACTGGACGACCCGCCTCGTTGCCGGTGTGACCAAGCGCTACGAGTACCCGCGGTACTTCTTCACCAACAAGTCCGACGACATCCGGCAGCTCTACACCGACACTCTCGACAAGCTCGGCGTCGAGTGGACGCGCTGCACCCGCGACGGCAACCCGTACAACATCTCCGTCGCCAGGAAGGCCTCCGTCGCCCTCCTCGACACCCACGTAGGCGCGAAGTACTGACCCCCTACTTCGGGCTCTCGTCCTCCCCGATGTGATGCACGCGGACCATGTTCGTGAAGCCCGCGACGCCCGGCGGTGAGCCCGCCGTGATCACCACCACGTCGCCCTTGTTGCAGCGGCCGTACTTGAGCAGCAGTTCGTCCACCTGGTCGACCATCGCGTCCGTCGAGTCGACGCTCGGGCCGAGGAAGGTCTCCACGCCCCACGTGAGGCTCAGCTGTGAGCGCGTCGCCGGGTCCGGGGTGAAGGCCAGGAGCGGGATGGGTGAGCGGTAGCGGGAGAGGCGGCGGGCCGTGTCGCCGGACTGGGTGAAGGCGACCAGGAACCTGGCGTCGAGGAAGTCGCCGATCTCGGCTGCCGCGCGGGCCATGGCGCCGCCCTGGGTGCGGGGTTTGTTGTGCTCGGTGAGGGGTGGGAGGCCCTTCTCCAGCATGTCCTCCTCCGCCGCCGCGACGATGCGGCTCATCGTGCGGACCGTCTCCACCGCGTACTTGCCCACGCTCGTCTCGCCGGACAGCATCACCGCGTCCGTGCCGTCGAGGACCGCGTTGGCGACGTCGCTGGCCTCCGCCCTCGTGGGCCGGGAGTTGTGGATCATGGAGTCGAGCATCTGCGTGGCGACGATGACCGGCTTGGCGTTGCGCTTGGCGAGTTTGACCGCGCGTTTCTGGACCAGGGGGACCTGTTCCAACGGCATTTCCACGCCCAGGTCGCCGCGCGCGACCATGATGCCGTCGAAGGCCGCGACGATCTCGTCGATGTTGTCGACCGCCTGCGGTTTCTCGATCTTGGCGATGACCGGGAGTCGGCGGCCTTCCTCGTCCATGATCTGGTGGACGCGTTCGATGTCCCGGCCGGACCGGACGAAGGACAGGGCAACGATGTCGAAGCCCGTGCGGAGCGCCCAGCGGAGGTCTTCCTCGTCCTTCTTCGACAGTGCCGGTACCGAGACCGCGACCCCCGGCAGGTTCAGCCCTTTGTTGTCGGAGATCATCCCGCCTTCGACGACCCTGGTGTGGATCAGGGGGCCGTCCACCGCCGTGACTTCCAGGGTGACCTTGCCGTCGTCGACGAGGATGTGTGCGCCGGGGGTGACGTCGGCCGCCAGGCCGCTGTAGGTCGTGCCGCAGCCCTCGCTGTCGCCCTCCACGCCGTCCTCGACGCTGATGGTGAAGGTGTCGTCGCGTTCGAGGAGTACGGGGCCTTCGGTGAAGCGGCCGAGGCGGATCTTCGGGCCTTGAAGGTCGGCGAGGGTGCCGACGCTGTGGCCGGTTTCGTCGGCGGCCTTGCGGACGTGCTGGTAGCGCTCGTCGTGTTCGGCGTGGCCGCCGTGGCTGAGGTTGAAGCGGGCGATGTCCATGCCGGCCTCGACCAGGGCGTTGATCTGGTCGTACGAGGCGGTGGCGGGCCCGAGGGTGCAGACGATCTTTGCTCGGCGCATGGTTGGAGCCTATGGCTTACCCGCCGGTAGCGATTTGGTGGGGCGTGACTACTCAACGGCCTTTGTGTGAAGGGCAATTGACAAGTGGTCACAAGGGTTGAAGGGTGCTCCGGCCGGGCGCGGCGCGGAGCACCCGGGCGTCAGGTCACAGTCGTGGTGGCAGCATGGTGAAGCGGGCGTTGACCTGTGCGTAGACGCGTTGGCGTTGGGGTTCGAGGTCGAGGGGCGGGGCGTCGGTGTCGTCGGCGCCCTTGGCTCTGGCGGAGCGCATGAGGCCGCCGGGGGCTCCGGGGCGGGCGGGCTGGGGGGCTTCCGCGCCGATGTCGGCGAGTTCGACGAGGGCGGCGAGGGTGGTGCCGAGGGCTTCGGCGTATTCCCGGGCGCGTTGCACCGCTTCCTTCACCGCCTTCTGTCGGGCTCGTTTGTGGGCGGGTGAGTCGGGGCGGAGGGACCACCAGGGGCCGTCGACGCGTGTGAGGTCCAGGTCGGCGAGGCGGGTGGTGAGTTCGCCGAGGGCGGTGAAGTCGGTCAGTTCGGCGGTGATGTGGACGCGGCCGTGGTAGGCCTGGATCCTTTCGCCTCTGCTCTTCTCCTTGAGTTCGGGGGTGATGGAGAAGGCGCCGGTCTCCAGTCGTTCGACTGCTTCGCCGTAGGTTTTGACGAGGTCGAGGACGGTGGTGTTGCGGCGGGTGAGGTCGTCGAGGGCGGCGCGCCGGTCCTTGCCTCGGGCGAGGACGGTGACTCCGATGCGGGCTATTTCGGGGTCGACTTCGAGGCGGGCTTCGCCGCGGACGGCGATGCGGGGCGCGTCGGGGGTGCCGTAGGGGACGGCGGCGGGCTGGGCTTCCTCTGGACTGGTGGTCATACGTCCCACTCTGTCACCGGTGGCCTGGTCGGGGGGTCCGCAGGTCACCAGATCGAAACCTGTGGGGTCTGTTGCGGTGGGGGCGGTACGGGTCAGAATCTACGCGCGTTGTCGCATGTGGTCCTGTGTTTCGCCCACCACTGTCTACGCGCGTTGATCGTTGATGTCGTCCGTTCCTCCGAGGAGTACCCGAGATGCCCCTGAACCGCCGGAAGTTCCTGAAGAAGTCGGCCGTGACCGGTGCGGGCGTGGCCGTCGCCGGTACGGCCGTGGCTCCGAGTGCCCGGGCGGCCGAGGTGCGGGATGGCGGGAAGAAGGCCCCGAAGCGGTACAGGTTCACCGTGATGGGGACGACGGACCTGCACGGCAATGTCTTCAACTGGGACTACTTCACGGACAAGGAGTTCGACGACAAGGCGCACAACGACGTCGGTCTGGCGAAGGTCTCCACGCTGGTGAACCGGATCCGCGAGGAGAAGGGCCGCGGGAACACGCTGCTCATCGACGCGGGTGACACCATCCAGGGCACGCAGTTGTCGTACTACTACGCGAAGGTGGACCCGATCACCGCCAAGGGTGGTCCGGTGCACCCGATGGCGCAGGCGATGAACGCGATGGACTACGACGCGGCCGCGTTGGGCAACCACGAGTTCAACTACGGGATTCCGGTGCTGCGGAAGTTCCAGGAGCAGTGTCGTTTCCCGCTGCTGGGTGCGAACGCGCTGGATGCCAAGACGCTTCGTCCCGCTTTTCCGCCGTACAGCATGCACCGGCTGCGTACGCCGTGCGGGCGGGATGTGAAGGTGGCGGTCCTCGGTCTGACCAACCCGGGTATCGCGATCTGGGACAAGGCGAACGTGCAGGGGAAGATGACGTTCCCGGGGCTGGAGGAGCAGGCCGCCAAGTGGGTGCCGAAGCTGCGGTCGATGGGGGCGGATGTCGTCATCGTGTCGGCGCACAGCGGTTCCTCGGGTACCTCTTCGTACGGTGATCAGCTGCCGTACATCGAGAACGCGGCCGGGCTGGTCGCCGAGCAGGTGCCGGGGATCGACGCGATTCTCGTGGGGCACGCGCACACGGAGATCCCGGAGTACTTCGTCACCAACAAGGAGACCGGCAAGCAGGTCGTGTTGTCGGAGCCGCTGAAGTGGGGTCAGCGGCTGACGCTGTTCGACTTCGAGCTGGTGTGGGGCAAGGGCTGCTGGAAGGTCGAGAAGGTCGCGGCGCAGGTTCTCAACTCCAACACGGTGGAGGAGGACCCGAAGATCGTGAAGATGCTCGGTGACGAGCACGAGAAGGTCGTGGCGTACGTCAACCAGATCATCGGTACGAACGCGGCCGAGATGACGTCGGTGGAGGCGCCGTACAAGGATGTGGCGATCATCGATCTGATCAACCACATCCAGGCCGACACGGTGAAGCAGGCGCTGGCGTCGGGTGAGTACGGGTCGTTGCCGGTGTTGTCGCAGGCGGCGGCGTTCTCGCGGAGCGCGGTGATTCCGGCGGGGAACGTCACCATCCGGGATGTCGCCGGTCTGTATGTCTTCGAGAACACGCTGGAGGCGCGTCTGATGACGGGTGCGCAGATGAAGGCGTATCTGGAGTACTCGGCGAACTACTTCGTGCAGACGGCGGCGGACGCGGTGGTCGATCCGGCGAAGCTGACGAACGCGAACGGGACGCCGGACTACAACTACGACGCGGTGAGCGGTCTGTCGTACGAGATCGACATCGCGAAGCCGGCGGGGTCGCGGATCGTGAATGTGCGGTTCGAGGGTGCGGCGTTGGCGGACGACCAGAAGTTCGTGTTCGCGGTGAACAACTACCGGGCCAACGGCGGTGGCAACTTCCCGCATGTCGCCGCGGCCCAGCTGCTGTGGTCGAACTCGGACGAGATCCGTAACACGATGATCGCGTGGGTGAAGGCGAAGGGGTCGATCGACCCGGCGGCGTTCGCGTCGGTGGACTGGAGGCTGACGCGGAACGGTACGCCGGTCTTCTAGTGCTCGCGGTCTTCTGGGGCTCGCGGTCTTCTGGGGCTCGCGGTCTTCTAGAGGTTCAGGAGTGACAGGTCGACGGCGTCGGCGATGGCCTTCGCGCCGGCGTCGTTGACGTGGAGGCCGTCGCCGCTGTTGTAGTCGTCGCGGATGCGGGTGGGGTGGTCCGGGTCCGCGACGGCGGCGGCGATGTCGATGACGGCGTCGAAGGGGTGGCTGTCGCCGAGGAGCCAGGTGTTGACGTCGGCGCGTACGGCTTGGCCTTCGTCGGTGTCGTAGCCGGGGTAGACGGTGCCGGCGTAGGGGCCGATGGTGGCGCCGATGACGGTGAGTCCGGCGGTGTGGAGGCGGTCGGCGAGGGCGGTGAGTCCGGTGATCAGGTCGGCGGCCGTGGGGAGTTTGGCGGGTTCGGGGAAGGCGATGGCGCCGGGCAGGCCGAGGTCGTTGAGGCCGGTGTGGATGATGACGTGGCTGGCGCCGGGTATGTCGAGGACGTCGTGCGTGGCGCGGGAGAGCAGGTGGGCGCCGATCTCGTCGGTGAGGAGTCGGTTGCCGGAGATGCCGGTGGCGACGATCCAGCCGCTGGTGAGGCGGCGGTCGAGTTGGGCGGGGAAGCTGCCGCCCGTGCCGGGGGTGGTGGCCATGCCTTCGATCCAGGAGTCTCCGAAGGCGACGGCGATGCGGGTGTCCTCGGGGGCGAGGACGTCGATGCCGGTGACGAAGTGGCCGGTGATGAGTTCGTCGGATTCGTCGAGGGATTCGGCGGTGAGCTGGTCGCCGGGGACGGCGTGGCCGACGTCGTAGGGGATCGCGGAGTGTGTGGTGAGGCCGGTGTCGCCGGGGAGGTAGAGGCTGAGGGCGAGTTCCTCGCCTGCGGTGACGGGGCCTTCGAGGGGGTCGCTGACGATCTCCTCGCCGGGTGGGACGGTGACGGTTTCGGCGCCGGCGAAGAGGAGGGTGACGTCGGTGGTGGGGTCGATGGTGCTGCCTTCGATGCGGCGGGCGAGGTGGGCGCCGCCGATGTCGAGGGGTGTCGTGCCGTAGCGGTTGCTGAGGCGGACGCGTAGGGCCTCGCCGCCGCCGGCGGGGCGCAGGGTCTGGCGTACGGTCTGGTCGGTGAAGCCTCGGACCTCGAAGAGTTTGAAGGCTTCGTGGGGGTCGATCACGGCGGAGCGGTGGGCGGCGATCCAGGTGGTGCCTGCGCGGGTGCTGGTCATGGCCGAAAGGTAGGCAGCTTTCTTGCAGCCGTCACCACTCCTGCCCTACTTCTTTGCCTTTCGATTACCTGATGTCGACGAGCGGGGTCAGTGGGGTGGGGGTTTTCGCCTGCCGGGCGTGCGGGATCTGCGGCCGGGGTTCGAGGCCGAAGGTGGTGAAGGCGGTACGGCTCGGCAGGGGGTAGGGCTCCTTGCCGGTGAGGGTGTTGAGGATGGTGGCGCTGCGCCAGGCGGCGAGGCCGAGGTCGGGGGCGCCGACGCCGTGGGTGTGCAGTTCGGCGTTCTGGACGTAGACGTGGCGGCCGGAGGCGGTGATGGACGGGTCGAGGATCATCCGGAACCTGTCGTCGACGCGTGGGCGCTCGCGGCTGTCGCGCCGCATGTACGGGTCGAGGCCGGCGAGCACGCGGTCCAGGGGGCGTTCGTGGTAGCCGGTGGCGAGGACGACCGCGTCGGTGGTGAGGCGGGAGCGGGTGCCCTGTTCGAGGTGTTCGAGGTGGAGTTCGACCTTGGTGGTGGCGAGCCGTCCGGCGGTGCGGACGTGCACGCCGGGGGTGAGGACGGCGTCGGGCCAGCCGCCGTCGAGGGTGCGGCGGTACAGCTCGTCGTGGATGGCGGCGATCGTGTCGGCGCCGATGCCCTTGTGGAGCTGCCACTGGGCGGTGACGAGCCGGTCCCGGGTCGGTTCGGCGAGGGCGTGGAAGTAGCGCGTGTAGTCGGGCGTGAAGTGCTCCAGGCCCAGCTTGGAGTACTCCATGGGCGCGAACGCCTCCGTGCGGCCGAGCCAGTGCAGCCGCTCCCGGCCGGCGGGCCGGTGCCGGAGCAGGTCGAGGAAGACCTCGGCCCCGGACTGTCCCGCTCCGATGACGGTGACGTGTCCGGCCGCCAGGAGACGGTCGCGCTCGCCGAGGTAGTCCGTGGCGTGGATGACGGGCACGCCGGCTGCCTCGACGAGCGGCTTGAGGGGTTCGGGCACATGGGGTTCGGTGCCGACGCCGAGCACGATGTTCCGGGCGTAGGTGCGGCCGAGTGCCGCGACCTCTCCGTCGCCGTCCGGTTCGCTGAGGTCGACCTCGAACAGGTCCCGTTCGGGGTTCCAGCGCACGGAGTCGACCTGGTGGCCGAACCGTAGTCCCGGCAGGTTCTCGGCGACCCAGCGGCAGTAGGCGTCGTACTCGGTGCGCTGGATGTGGAATCGCTCGGCGAAGTAGAACGGGAAGAGCCGGTCGCGGGTCCTGAGGTAGTTCAGGAACGACCAGGGGTTCACCGGGTCGGCGAGTGTCACCAGGTCTGCCAGGAACGGTACTTGGACCGTGGCGCCCTCGATGAGCAGTCCCGGGTGCCAGTCGAAGCCGGGGCGCTGTTCGTAGAACACGGCGTCGAGTTCGGCGAGGGGGTGGGCGAGGGCGGCGAGGGAGAGGTTGGCGGGTCCGATGCCGACGCCGACGAGGTCGCGGGGGGCTTCGGGTTCCTGCTGGTCGTGCTGTGGGGGCGTGCTCATGCGGGGGTGTGTCCTTCGGCGAGTTCTGCGGGTCTTGCGGGTTCTGCGGGTTCTGCGGTGTCCACGGCTTCTGCTGTGTCCACGGGTTCCACGGGTTCCACGAGCTTCAGCAGGGCGGCGAGGTCTCCCGGCCGGGCGTGGGGGTTGAGCAGGGTGGCCTTGAGCCACAGGCGGCCGTCGAGTACCGCGCGGCCTATGACGGCCCGGCCGTCGTGGAGCAGTCGGCGGCGTACGGCGGCCACGGCGTCGTCGGACGCCTGGGCGGGCCGGAAGAGGACCGTGCTGATGGTGGGCCGGTCGTAGAGCTCGAAGCCGGGGTGTGCCTCGACGGTGGTGGCGAACTCCTGGGCGAGAGCGCAGACTTGGTCGACGAGTCCGCCGAGTCCGGTGCGGCCCAGGGTCTTGAGGGTGACGGCGGTCTTGAGGATGTCGGGCCGTCGGGTGGTCCGCAGCGACCGGCCGAGGAGGTCGGGCAGGCCGGCCTCGGTGTCGTCGTCCGCGTTGAGGTAGTCGGCGCGGTGGTTCAGTGCGGCGAGGTCCGGCGCGTCCCGTACGGCGAGGAGCCCGGCGGCGACCGGCTGCCAGCCGAGTTTGTGCAGGTCCAGGGTGACGGTGTGGGCGCGGGCGAGGCCGTCGAGGCGGTCTCGGTGCCGGTCGCTGAAGAGGAGGCCTCCGCCGTAGGCCGCGTCGATGTGGAGCCGGGTGCCGTGGGTCTCGCACAGGTCGGCGATCTCGGGCAGCGGGTCGATGAGCCCGGCGTCGGTGGTGCCGGCGGTGGCGGCGACCAGGAGGGGCCCTTGGAGGTGGGTGAGGGCGTCGTCCATGGCGGCGGGGTCCAGGGTGCCGGCCGGGGTGGGGATCACGACGGGGTCGGGGAGGCCGAGGAGCCAGGCGGCGCGGAGGAGGGAGTGGTGGGCGTTGGCCCCGCAGACGAGGCGTACTCCCGCGTGCGCCTCCCTGGCCAGCAGGACGGCGAGGTGGTTGGACTCGGTGCCGCCGGTGGTGACGAGGGCGTCGGCGGCGCCGGCCTCCTGTGCCAGTGCCCGGGTCACCAGGGCTTCGAGCGCGGACGCGGCCGGGGCCTGGTCCCAGGAGTCGAGGGACGGGTTCAGGACGGAGGCGGCGAGGTCCGCCGCGGCCGCCACGGCCAGGGGCGGTGTGTGGAGGTGGGCCGCGCACAGGGGGTCGGCCGGGTCGGCGGTGCCTGCCGCGAGGGCGCGGACCAGCCGCTGGAGGGCGTCCGGCTCGCCTTCGACGGGCAGTGGCTCACCGAGCGCGTCCCGCATCATGGCCGCGACGGCCTCCGGGCCACCGGCGGGGAGGGGTCCGCCCCGGGCCTCGGCCCCCTCGCGCAACGCGTCGAGCACCGTGTCGAGCAACGGGCGGAGCGCGCCGGGACCTTGGGGTCCTGAGGCGAGGGGTGCGGCGGTCATGGATTCCTCCGAGCACGGGGAATCCCATCTTGTACGCCAATCGGGTGCTGAGGCCGAAAAAGTCGTTCATTACAACCTAAAGAGGGTACGGTAAGCCGCCCTGAACGGCAGCGCGCCCCTGAGGGGCGCGGGGAACCGCGCGGCCGGCCACGAACGACGGCAAGCCCGCAGAACACCCGAGCCCCACGGCGGACCCCGGAAAAACCCCCTACGCTTCGCGCACCCGCAGCGCACGCGCGAGGTCGTCCAGCTGATCGACCAGCTTCCGTCGAAGTGCCGGAATCAGCTCGCCGTCCTGAAGACACCGCTCCCCCATACCCAGCGTCCCCGGGTCCACCGCATACACCGGGAACGCCCACCGCCCTGCCGCTTCCGCGATCGCGGGTCCTCGCCGAGCGGCCAGCGAACCCGCGTCGGCCCAGTAGCGCTCGACGTACTCCTGGAGGAGGTCCGCCTGCTCCGGCTGCCAGAACCCCTGGGCCGTGGCGGTGAACAGGTAGTTGGAGAGGTCGTCGGTGGTGAACATCGCCTCCCAGGCGGCCCGCTTGGCCTCCGGGTCGGGCAGCGCGGCCCGGCAGCGGGCGGCGCCTTCCCGGCCGCTGGCGCTGGGGTCGCGCTCCAGTTCTTCGGTGATCGCGGCGGCGTCGACCGCGCCGAGGACGGCGAGCCGTCCGAGGACGCGCCAGCGCAGCTCGGGGTCGAGCTCGGGGCCGCCCGGAACCGTGCCGTCGGCGAGCCAGGCGGCGATGGTCTCGGCGCGGGTGGCGACGTCGATGAAGTGGCGTACGGCGGTGAGGCGCAGGCCGGGGTTGTCGCCGTCCTCGGTGCGGCGGATGAGGTCGCGGCACAGGGAGCCGAGGGTGGCCAGGCCGGTGGCGCGCTGCTCGGGGGCGAGGAAGCGGTCGGCGACCTGGGCGGTGGCGAAGGTGAGGACGCCCTGGACGATGGCGAGGTCGCTCTCGCGCGGGAGGTGGGTGCGGGCGGCCTCCAGGTAGGCGGTGGCGGGGAGTTCGGCGTCGCGTACGGCGTCGCGCAGGGCGTTCCAGACGACGGCGCGGGTGAGGGGGTCGGGGAGGCCGCAGAGGTGGCCGGTGACGGCGGCGAAGGAGTCGGGGTCGAAGCGGACCTTGGCGTAGGTGAGGTCGCCGTCGTTGAGGAGGAGGAGTGCGGGGCGCTTGCCGATGGGCTGGTCGGCGGTCTGGGGGAGGTCGAGTTCGACGCGGTCGCGGAGGGTGAGGTGGCCCTGGTCGTCGCCGAGGTCCCGGTCGTAGAGGCCGACGGCGATGCGGTGGGGGCGGCTGCCGGCGTGGTCGACGGTGAGGGTGTAGGTGCCGTCGGCGGTGCGGGTGACCTTGGGGGTGAGGGTGTCGACGCCGGTGGTGCGGAGCCAGGCGTCGGCCCAGGCGTGGACGTCGCGTTCGGTGGCGCCGGCGAGGTTGTCGATGAAGTCGGCGAGGGTGGCGTTGCCGAAGCGGTGGCGGGTGAAGTGGGCGTTGATGCCGGCCAGGAAGTCCTTCTCGCCGAGCCAGGCGACGAGTTGGCGCAGGGCGGAGGCGCCCTTGGCGTAGGAGATGCCGTCGAAGTTGAGGAGGGCGGCGGCGGTGTCGTCGACGGCCTCGGGGGCGACGGGGTGGGTGGAGGGGCGCTGGTCGGCGTCGTAGCCCCAGGCCTTGCGGGCGATGCCGAAGTCGACCCAGGTGTTCGTGAAGCGGCTGGCTTCGGTGAGGGTCTGGTAGCCCATGTACTCGGCGAAGGACTCGTTGAGCCAGATGTCGTCCCACCACCTGAGGGTGACGAGGTCGCCGAACCACATGTGGGCCATCTCGTGGGCGATGACCATGGCGCGGGTCTGGCGTTCGGTGTCGGTGACGGCGGAGCGGTAGATGAACTCGTCGCGGAAGGTGACGAGGCCGGGGTTCTCCATGGCGCCGGCGTTGAACTCGGGGACGAAGGCCTGGTCGTAGGAGTCGAAGGGGTACGGCTCCTCGAACTTGTCGTGGTAGCGGTCGTAGAGGGCGCGGGTGACGTCGAGGATCTCGTCGGCGTCGGCGTCGAGGTGGGGGGCGAGGGAGCGGCGGCAGTGGATGCCGAAGGGCAGGCCTCGGTGTTCGGTGCGTACGGAGTGCCAGGGGCCGGCGGCGACGGCGACGAGGTAGGTGGAGATCGGCGGGGTGGTGGCGGCCCGCCAGGTGCCGTCGTCCTGTTGTGCGGTGACGCCGTTGGCGAGGACGGTCCAGGCCTCGGGGGCGGTGACGGTCAGGTCGAAGACGGCCTTGAGGTCGGGTTGGTCGAAGGCCGCGAAGACGCGCTGGACGTCGTCCATGAAGAGCTGGGTGTAGACGTAGGTCTCACCGTCGGTGGGGTCGGTGAAGCGGTGCATGCCCTCGCCGGTGCGGGAGTAGCGCATGGCGGCGTCGACGCGCAGTTCGTGTGCGCCCGGGGTGAGGCCCTTGAGGGGGAGGCGGTTGCCGTCGAGGGTCGCCGGTTCGAGGGGCTCGCCGTCGAGGGTGACGGAGCGCAGTTCGGCGGGCTTGAGCTCGACGAAGGTGTCCGCGGCCTTCTTCTTTCCCCGCACGGTGAAGTGGATGACGGTACGGGAGTCGAAGGTCTCGTCGCCGCGCGTGAGGTCGAGTGCGATCTCGTAGCGGTGGACGTCGAGGAGCCGAGCACGGGCATGCGCTTCGTCGCGCGTCAGTACGGACATGAGGGACATGCTGCCTGATGCCCTGGGCGCAGGACAGGGGCGGGCCTGGTACGCGACCTATGTCCGGTCGTACGCGCCGTGTGCCCGGCCGTATGCGGCCTATGCCCGGTCCTTCGCGCCGTCGTGCTGCGCGGGGACGCGCTCCTCGGCCCGGTGGTCGTCGGTGACGCGCTTGAGTTCCTCGTGGTCCTTGAGGCGGGCGCGCAGGTCGCGGACCTCGCGTTCCAGGGCGTGGGTGCGTTGGTGGGCGTCGTAGAGGTAGCGGACCTTGGTGCGCAGGGCCCAGGGGTCGATGGGTTTCATGACGAGGTCGGCGACGCCGAGGCGGAAGGCGGCGGAGGTGAGTTCGGCGTCGGGGCCGAAGCCGGTGAGGAGGATGACGGGGATGTGCTGGGTCTGTTCCACGCCGCGCATGTAGTGGACGACGTCGAGTCCGCTGACGCCGGGCATGCGGACGTCGAGGAGGAGCAGGCCGATCTGGCCGCGGAGGACTTCCTTGAGTGCCGCGTCGCCGCTGGTGGCGCGTGTCAGGCGGTAGCCCAGCGGGGCCAGGGCGCTCTCCAGGGCGTACAGCGTGTCCTCATGGTCGTCGACGATGAGGATCTTGGCTTCCGACGGCATGGCCTCTCACCGCGTGTAGTCGTTTCCTGACAGGGAGTGCTCACGCAGGATGCCCTGTGGAGGGACGCGATGTCACTCCCCTGCGTCTGGTGCGGTGCCGGTCGTGCCCGCTGTGCCGTTCAGCGCGTCGTCCGCGATGCGTTCGTGGTGCCGGATGACCTCGGCGATGATGAAGTTCAGCAGCTTCTCCGCGAACGCCGGGTCCAGCTTGGCACTTTCGGCGAGTCCGCGCAGCCGGTTGATCTGCTGGGCCTCGCGGCCCGGGTCGGCGGCGGGCAGTTGGTGCGCGGCCTTGAGGTGGCCGACCCGCTGGGTGCACTTGAAGCGCTCGGCGAGCATGTGGACGACGGCGGCGTCGATGTTGTCGATGCTGTCCCGCAGCCGGGTGAGTTCCGCCCGGACGTCCGCGTCGACCGCGCCGGCCGGCGCGGTGCCGGTGTTCGCCTCGTTGGTGTTGCTGGTGGTCATGGTCGTCACCCTACGACGCTGCGGTTCGGCGCTCGCACCGGCTTAGAGTGGAACGTATCGAGGCGTCTTTGGGGGTGCGGACGTGGCGAACGGCGGACCTGTCGAGCACGGCTACCCGCACCTTGAGATCGTGCGGGCGTCGATCACCGCCCTGTACAAGCGGCTCTCGTACGACACGATCCAGACCTTCGCCACCAGTGTGGCCCCCGTCGACGTGGCGTTCTGTGACACCGACGATCTCCATCTCGGTGCGCAGCGGGTGGCCCGGGAGCTGGTGCGGCACTATCGGCTGCCGGACGCCCGGATGATCGTCGGGTTCCGGGAGATGACGCACGCGGCGAACGTCGAGCTGGCGGCGGGGCCGGAGTACTTCGTCGAGCTCAACGACCGTTTCCGTACGCACCGGCGGGACATCGGGGCGGCTCTCGCGCACGAGGTCATGCATGTGTATCTGCACCGGCTCGGGCTGTCCTTCCCCGGCATGCGTGAGAACGAGATCCTCACGGACACGGCGGCGACGTATCTGGGGGCGGGGTGGCTGCTGCTGGACGCGTACCGGGAGGACGCCGCGTCGTCGCAGAAGCTGGGGTATCTGACGCCGGAGGAGTTCGGGTACGTGCTGGCCAAGCGGGCGCAGTTGTTCGGGGAGGATCCCTCGGTGTGGTTCACCAGTGCCGAGGCGTATTCCGCGTACGCGGAGGGGCGCGTCCGGGCTCGCGGGGATGAGCGGCAGCCGCCGCTGACCGCGGCGGGGTGGGCGGGGCGTCGGCGGTACGCGCGGGACCGGCGGCATGCGCAGGATCTGCGGTCGGCCTCGCCGGTGTCGGGGGTGCCGTATGTGTTCACGCCCGAGGGGCGGGGGCCGTTGCGGGTGTCGTTTCCCTGCCCGACGTGTCATCAGAGGATCCGTGTGCCGGTTCGGGGGCGGGTGCGGGCGCGGTGCGGGTTGTGCCGGACGGTTCTGGAGTGCGACACGTAGGTTTTCGGGGGCGCGTGAGGGGGTGGTGGGTTCGGCGCGAGTGCGGGTGCGGGTGCGTGGGCGGGTGCGTGGGCGGGTGCGTGGGTGCGTGGGGGCTTGTCGCGCGGTTCCCCGCGCCCCTTGGGCAGCGGCCCCGGTCATGGGGCGCCGTACACCGGGTGCGGTTCCTCGGCCTCCGACAGGAGCTTGCGTACGGTCTCCCCCGCTTCCTCCGGTGTCCAGCGTGCCCCTTTGTCCGTCGTGGGGCCCGGGCGCCAGCCCTCCATCACGGTGATGCGGCCGCCCTCCGTCTCGAAGACGCGGCCGGTGACGCCGTCGCTCGCGGCGGAACCCAGCCACACCACCAGCGGGGAGACGTTCTCGGGGGCCATCGCGTCGAAGCCGGCGTCGGGTGCGGTCATGGCCTCGGCGAAGACGCCCTCGGTCATCCTCGTGCGCGCCGCGGGGGCGATGGCGTTGGCCTGGACGCCGTAGCGGGCGAGTTCGGCGGCGGCGACGAGGGTGAGGCCGACGATGCCGGCCTTGGCGGCGCTGTAGTTGCCCTGGCCGAGTGAGCCCAGCAGGCCGGCGCCGCTGCTGGTGTTGACGATCCTCGCGGTCGGTGTGCGGCCGGCCTTGGTCTCGGCTCGCCAGTGGGCGGCGGCGTGCCTGAGGGTGAGGAAGTGGCCCTTGAGGTGGACGCGGAGGACTGCGTCCCAGTCGTCCTCGTCGAGGTTGACGAGCATGCGGTCGCGGAGGAAGCCGGCGTTGTTGACGAGGGTGTCGAGTCGGCCGTAGGTGTCCAGGGCGGTGTGGACGAGGGAGGCGGCGCCGTCGGTCGTGGCGATGTCCCCACCGTGCGCGACCGCGTCCCCGCCCGCGGCGCGGATCTCCTCGACGACCCGGGCGGCCGGGCTGTCGGGGTCCGGTGTGCCGTCGAGTCCCACACCGAGGTCGTTGACGACCACGCGCGCGCCCTCGGCGGCGTACGCGAGCGCGTGCGCGCGACCGAGACCACGTCCCGCGCCGGTCACGACCACGACACGCCCTTCACAGAGCCGGTGCGTGCCCCTGCTCATCGCGGTTCCCCTTTCTCTTCTTTCTCTTCGTCCTGGTCGGCGGTGGGTGACGCCGCGTGGGCGGCCGGCGGCGCCGCGTACGGCGTGGGCGGCGTCGCGTGGGCGGCGGGGGGCGCCGCGTGGGCGGCTGGCGGCGTTCCGTCGGCGGCCGGCGGCGTTCCGTCGGCGGCGGGTCGCGTCACCTCGGCGGCGAACCGCGCCGCGTCGGCCGTGGGCCGCGTCGCGAGGACCGTCGTGGGTGGGGCGTCGGCGGTTGTCGGCTCGTCGGCGGTCCCCGCGCGCTTCCCGCCGGGTGTCGTCGGCTCGTCGCCGATCCCTGCGCGCCTCTCACCGGTCACCGCCGACCCGTCACCGGGCGTCGCGTGTCCCGCGTTGTCCGTCGCCTGTCCGGTGCCGGTCGTCGCCGCGGCCAGGAAGGCGGGGCGTTCGCCGCCGCCGTGGACGAGGAGGGAGGCGCCGGTGATGTAGGCCGCGGCGTCGGAGGCGAGGAAGACCGCCGCGTCTCCGATGTCGGAGGGGGTGGCGAGGCGGCCCAGCGGGACCGTGCGGGCCACGGCGGCGAGGCCGTGCTCGTCGCCGTAGTGGAGGTGGGAGAGCTCCGTGTCGACCATGCCGAGGACGAGGGTGTTGACCCGTATCTCCGGGGCCCACTCCACGGCCATGGAGCGCGCCAGGTGCTCCAGGCCGGCCTTGGCCGCGCCGTACGCCGCCGAGCCGGGCGACGGGCGGCTGCCGCTCACACTGCCGATCATCACGATCGCGCCCTCGGCCCGCCGGAGGTGGGCGTGGGCGGCGAGGGAGACGGTCAGTGGGGCGGTGAGGTTGAGTTCGATGACGCGGGCGTGGCGGCGGGCGTCGGTCTCGGTGAGCGGGCGGTAGGGCGTACCGCCGGCGTTGTTCACGAGGACGTCCACGCGGGGCAGTCCGGCGAAGAAGCGCTGCACGGCGTCGGGGTCGCGTACGTCCAGTGGCATGAACTCGGCTCCCTTGAGCGGCACTTCGGGGGGCCGGCGGGCGCAGGTCACGACCTCGGCGCCGGCTTCGGCGAAGGCCCGCGCGATGCCGGCGCCGACACCGCGCGTGCCGCCGGTGACGACGGCGAGCTTCCCGTTGAGCCGCATCCGCTGCTACCTTCCACCCAGGAGAAGGACCTAACAAACGTTAGGTGGAAGGTAGCTGATGCGCCGATGGGTGTCTCCACCTCGTCCCCGGAAAAGGGGATTTCCGTCGTCACGATCGATTTCCCGCCCGTGAACGCGCTGCCGGTGCGGGGGTGGTTCGAGCTGGCCCACGCCGTGCGCGGGGCGGGCCGTGATCCCGAGGTCCGGTGCGTGGTGCTGACGGCGGAGGGGCGCGGGTTCAACGCCGGGGTGGACATCAAGGAGATCCAGGCGGCGGGGCAGAGTGCGCTGATCGGCGCCAACCACGGTTGCGCGGAGGCCTTCGCCGCCGTGTACGAGTGCGAGGTGCCGGTGGTGGCCGCCGTGCAGGGGTTCTGTCTGGGCGGCGGGATCGGGCTGGTGGGCAACGCGGACGCGATCGTGGCCAGCGAGGACGCGACCTTCGGGCTGCCGGAGCTGGACCGGGGCGCGCTGGGTGCGGCGACCCATCTGTCCCGGCTGGTGCCCCAGCACCTGATGCGCGCGCTGTACTACACCTCGCGTACGGCGACCGCCGCCGAGCTACGGGCGCACGGCTCGGTGTGGCGGGTCGTACCGCGTGCCGAACTGCTCGCTGCGGCACTGGAGTTGGCGCGGGAGATCGCCGCGAAGGACGGCTGGCTGCTGCGGCTGGCCAAGGCCGCCATCAACGGCATCGACCCCGTCGACGTCCGCCGCAGCTACCGCTTCGAGCAGGGCTTCACCTTCGAGGCGAACCTCAGTGGGGTGGCCGACGAGGTCCGCGACACCTTCGGGGGGACCGGAAACGCCGAAAAGACCGGGAAAGCCGCGACCGCCGGGACCCCCGGGACGGCCAAGGGGAACGCCGTAAGGGAAAAGGGGGACCTGGGTGAGTGACAAGTCGATGACCGCCGACGAGGCCGTCTCCCGGCTGGAGAGCGGGATGACCCTCGGCATCGGCGGCTGGGGCTCGCGCCGCAAGCCGATGGCGCTGGTGAGGGCACTGCTCCGGTCCGAGATCACCGATCTCACGGTCGTCTCGTACGGCGGCCCGGACGTCGGCATGCTCGCCGCCGCCGGACGGATCCGGAAGCTGGTCGCCGCCTTCGCCACCCTCGACTCCATCCCCCTCGAACCGCACTTCCGCGCGGCGCGCGAGCGGGGCGCGTTCGAGCTGATGGAGATCGACGAGGCGATGTTCATGTGGGGGCTGCGGGCCGCCGCGCACCGGCTGCCCTTCCTGCCGGTGCGGGCGGGCATCGGCTCGGACGTGATGCGGGTCAACCCCGGTCTGCGGACGGTCACTTCGCCGTACGACGACGGGGAGACCTTCGTCGCCATGCCCGCGCTGCGCCTGGACGCCGCGTTCGTGCACGTCAACCGGGCCGACCGGCAGGGCAACGGCCAGTATCTGGGCCCGGACCCGTACTTCGACGACCTCTTCTGCGAGGCGGCCGACACGGCGTACCTGTCGTGCGAACGGCTGGTGGACACGGCCGAGCTGACGAAGGAGGCCCCGCCCCAGACGCTGCTGGTCAGCCGCCATGTCGTGACCGGTGTGATCGAGGCCCCGAACGGCGCGCACTTCACCTCCTGCGCCCCTGACTACGGCCGGGACGAGGCCTTTCAGCAGACGTACGCGGCCACGCCGTGGGAGGAATTCGCCGAGCGGTTCCTGACCGGTGACGAGCACGCGTACCGGTCGGCCGTGCGGGCATGGCAGAAGGAGGGCTCATGAGCGGCGGGGCGACCCGGGCCGAGTACTGCGTGATCGCCTGCGCCGAGGCCTGGCGCGGGGCCGGGGAGATCCTCGCGAGCCCCATGGGCCTCGTCCCGTCCCTGGGCGCACGGCTCGCCAAACGGACCTTCGCGCCGGAGCTGTTGCTGACCGACGGCGAGGCGCTGCTCGTCGGCCTCGACGGCACCGTCGAGGGGTGGCTGCCCTACCGGCGGCACCTGGCCCTGGTCACCGGCGGCCGACGGCACGTGATGATGGGCGCGAGCCAGATCGACCGGTACGGCAACCAGAACATCTCGTGCGTCGGCGACTGGGCGAAGCCGAGGCGACAGCTGCTCGGGGTGCGGGGCGCGCCGGTCAACACCCTGAACAACCCGACCAGTTACTGGGTCCCCAGGCACTCCCGGCGGGTCTTCGTCGAGAAGGTCGACATGGTGTGCGGGGTGGGCCACGACCGGGTGGCCGAGCATCCGGCCGCCGCCCGCTTCCACCATCTCCCGCGGGTCGTGTCCGACCTCGGGGTGTTCGACTTCGCGACCCCCGACCACGCGATGCGGCTGGCCTCCCTGCACCCCGGCGTCACGGTCGAGCAGGTCGGGGAGGCGACCGGCTTCGCGCTCGCCGTCCCGGACGAGGTGCCGTACACGCGTGAACCGACCGAGGCCGAGCTGAGGCTGATCCGCGAGGTGATCGATCCGGAGAACACGCGCGCGCGGGAGGTCCGAGGCTGATGGAGACGGCTCTCACCCGGCTCGTGGGCGTCCGCCGTCCGATCGTGCAGACCGGCATGGGCTGGGTGGCCGGCCCCCGCCTGGTGTCCGCCACGGCGAACGCGGGGGCGCTCGGCGTCCTGGCCTCCGCGACGATGACACCCGCGCGACTCCGGGAGGCCGTACGGGAGGTGAAGTCCCGCACGGACGCGCCCTTCGGGGTGAACCTGCGGGCCGACGCGGGGGACGCGCGGGAACGGGTGCGGATCATCGTCGAGGAGGGCGTCCGGGTGGCGTCGTTCGCGCTCGCGCCGTCCAGGGAGCTGATCGCCGAGCTCAAGGACGCGGGCGTGGTCGTGATGCCGTCGGTCGGCGCCCGGCGGCACGCCGAGAAGGTGGCGGCGTGGGGTGCGGACGCGGTGGTCGTGCAGGGCGGCGAGGGCGGCGGGCACACCGGGGACGTCGCGACGACCGTGCTGCTGCCGCAGGTCGTGGACGCCGTCGACATTCCCGTCGTCGCCGCCGGCGGCTTCCACGACGGGCGCGGGCTGGTGGCCGCGCTGGCGTTCGGGGCGGCCGGGGTGGCGATGGGCACCCGGTTCCTGCTCACCTCGGACTCGACGGTGCCCGACGTGGTGAAGGCCCGCTATCTGGCGGCGACGGTCAAGGACGTCACCGTCACGCGGGCCGTGGACGGGCTGCCGCACCGCATGCTCCGTACGGAGTTCGTGAGCGCGCTGGAGGCGTCCGGCCGGACGCGCGCCCTGGCGCACGCCGTGCGGCACGCGGCCGGCTTCCGGCGGCTGTCCGGGCTCACCTGGCGCCGCATGGTCCGCGACGGCCTCGCGCTGCGGCACGGCAAGGACCTCACCTGGAGCCAGGTCCTGCTCGCCGCCAACACGCCCATGCTGCTCCGGTCCGCGATGGTGGACGGCCGTACGGACCTGGGGGTGATGGCGGCCGGGCAGGTCGCCGGGGTGATCGACGACCTGCCGTCCTGCGCGGAGCTGGTGGAACAGATCATGAAGGAGGCGGAGGAGGTGCTGACGTCCCTGGGGCGACTCGGCGCCGCTCGGTGACCCGTCCCGGGCCCTAGGGACCGGCACAGCCACTCGGGACCGTCACGGCCGCCGGATCACAGCCACTCGCGGCCGTCACAGCCGCCGGATCACAGCCACTCGCGCCCCTCAGGGCCGCCGGATCAGTCATCACAGCCGCCGGATGGCCGTCACAGCCGCCGGATGGCCGTCACAGCCCCGGGTGGCCGTCACAGCCGCCGGATGGCCGTCACAGCCCCGGGTGGCCGTCACCGTCGCCGGACGGCCGTCACAGTCGCTCGATGATCGTCACGTTCGCCTGCCCGCCGCCCTCGCACATCGTCTGGAGCCCGTACCGGCCGCCGGTGCGCTCCAGTTCGTGCAGGAGGGTCGTCATGAGCTTGGCGCCGGTCGCGCCCAGGGGGTGGCCGAGGGCGATCGCACCGCCGTTGACGTTGACCTTCTCCGGGTCGGCGCCCGTCTCCTTCAGCCATGCCAGCACGACGGGTGCGAAGGCCTCGTTGATCTCGACGAGGTCGATGGCGTCGAGGGTGAGGCCGGTCTTCTTCAGGGCGTACGCGGTCGCCGGTATCGGCGCGGTGAGCATGCGGATGGGGTCCTCGCCGCGGACGGAGAGGTGGTGCACGCGGGCGCGCGGGGTCAGCCCGTGCTCCTGTACGGCGCGTTCGGAGGCGAGGAGGAGCGCGGCGGCGCCGTCGGAGACCTGGGAGGAGCAGGCGGCGGTGACGGTGCCGCCGTCGATGACCGGCTTCAGCGCGGCCATCTTCTCCAGGGAGGTGTCGCGGCGGGGCCCCTCGTCGACGGTCACGTCCCCGTACGGAACGGTCTCGCGCGCGAAGCGGCCCTCGTCGACGGCCCGTACCGCCCGCCGGTGGGAGCGCAGCGCGAACTCCTCCTGGTCGCGGCGGCTGATGCCCCACTTCGCGGCGATCATCTCGGCACCGGCGAACTGGTTCACCGGCCGGTCCCCGTACCTCGCCCGCCACCCCTCGCTGCCCGCGAAGGGCCCGTCCGTGAGCCCGAGGGGGACGGCGGCCTGGCGGGAGGCGAAGGCGATGGGGATCATCGTCATGTTCTGCACACCGCCCGCGACCACCAGGTCCTGGGTGCCGGAGAGCACGGCCTGGGCGGCGAAGTGCACGGCCTGCTGCGAGGAGCCGCACTGCCGGTCCACGGTCGTTCCCGGTACCTCCTCCGGCAGCCCGGCGGCCAGCCAGCTGGTCCGGGCGATGTCACCGGCCTGCGGTCCGACGGTGTCCAGGCAGCCGAAGACGACGTCCTCCACGGCGGCCGGGTCCACGCCCGCGCGTGCGACGAGCGCCTTGAGGGCGTGCGCGCCGAGGTCGGCCGGATGGACCTGGCCGAGCCCTCCTCCGCGCCGCCCGACGGGCGTCCGGACCGCTTCGACGATGTAGGCCTCGGCCATGGCAACTCCCCTGATGTCAACGGTTATTCACGTACGGCGATCCCGTCCAGGACCATCGACAGGTACTGCTGGGCGATCTCTTCCGGTCCGAGCTCTCCGCCGGGCCGGTACCAGGACGCGGCGACCCACACGGTGTCGCGCACGAACCGGTAGGTGAGCCGTGTGTCGAGGTCGGCCCGGAACTCCTCGGCGGCGACCCCGCGCTCCAGCGTGGCCAGCCACGCCTTCTCGAACTTGCGCTGCGACGCGTCGAGGAACAGGAACCGGTCCTGCAGGATCAGCTGTTTGGCTTCGCTCTGGTAGATCGCGACGGCGGCGCGATGCCGGTCGATCGCCCGGAACGACTCGACGACCAGCGCCTCGAAGGCTTCCCGGGGGCTCGGTTCGGCGTCCAGGACGGCGTCGTACCCCTCCCAGAGTTCGTCGAGGAAGGTCCGCAGGATCTCCTCGAGCATCGCGTCCTTGGACTCGAAGTAGTAGTAGAGGCTGCCCGCGAGCATCCCCACCTCGTCCGCGATCCTGCGCACGGTGGTGGCGTTGTACCCCAGGTCCGCGAAGACGCCGGCGGCCTTGTCGAGGAGTTCACGACGACGGGCGGGCGCGGCGGCGGTCGCCGGGGGCTTCTTCTTGGTCGGCACGGCTGTTCGTTGTCCTTACGGGTGCTGGTTGCTGACGGAGACGATCTCACCCGTCATGTACGAGGAGTAGCCGGACGCGAGGAACACGATCACATTGGCCACCTCCCAGGGTTCGGCGTACCGTCCGAAGGCCTCGCGCGCGGTCAGCTCCGCCAGCAGTTCGGGGGTCGTGACCTTAGCGAGGTGCGGGTGCATGGCGAGGCTGGGCGACACGGCGTTGACGCGGACCCCGTACTCGGCCGCCTCGACCGCCGCGCACCTGGTCAGTGCCATCACGCCCGCCTTCGCCGCCGCGTAGTGCGCCTGCCCGGCCTGGGCGCGCCAGCCGACGACGGAGGCGTTGTTGACGATCACTCCGCCACCGCTGTCGCGCATCAGCCTCAGGGCGGCCCGGGTGCACCGGAACGTGCCGTTGAGTGTCACGTCCAGCACCTTGGACCACTGCTCGTCGGTCATGTCGACGAGTTCCGCGGTGCCGCCCAGGCCCGCGTTGTTGACGACGATGTCGAGCCGTCCGTGCAGCCGGGCGCCCGCCTCGAACAGCGCCCGCACCTGGTCCTCGTCGGTCACGTCGCACGGCACCGCCCTGACGGACTCCGCTCCGAACTCGCCCGCCAGCTCGGTCTTGTACTCCTTGAGTCTGCGCGTGTGGGTGTCGCTGATCAGGACGCGCGCGCCCTCCTCCAGGAAGCGTCGCGCGGTCGCGCCGCCGATGCCCGCGCCGGCCGCCGCGGTGATCACGGCGGTGCGGCCGCTGAGCAGGCCGTGCCCGGGGAGGTACGCCGGAGCCTCGACGTTCTTCATGCGGGCACGCTAACCTACCAAACACTTGTTAGGGAAGACCGAACGTTCGCCAGGTTGACCAAACGCTTGTTAGGCCGGCTCACTGGACCGGCCGACCGTTTGTCAGGCATAGACAGGCATAGAGGGGTGTGCCCCATGGACCTCACCCATTCTCCCGCCGACGAGGCCTTCCGAGCCGAGGCCCGCGCATGGCTGCGCACCCACGTCCCACCCGAGCCGCTCCCCTCCCTGGAGACGGAGGAGGGCTTCGCCGCCCACCGCGCCTGGGAGGCCGAACTGGCCGCGGACCGCTGGTCGGTGGTGAACTGGCCGGCCGCGTACGGCGGCCGTGACGCGGGCCTGGAGCGCTGGCTGATCTTCGAGGAGGAGTACTACGCGGCGGGCGCCCCCGGGCGCGTCGGCCAGAACGGCGTCAACCTCCTCGCCCCGACCCTCTTCGACCACGGCACGGACGCACAGCGGGCCCGCGTGCTGCCCCCGATGGCCTCCGGCGATGTGGTGTGGGCCCAGGCCTGGTCGGAGCCCGAGGCCGGTTCCGACCTCGCCTCGCTCACCTCCAGGGCCGTACGCACGGACGGGGGCTGGCTGCTGACCGGCCAGAAGACCTGGTCGTCCCGCGCCGCCTTCGCGGACCGGGCGTTCGGCCTGTTCCGCAGCGAGCCGGGCACCCCGAAGCCCCACCAGGGGCTGACGTATCTGATGTTCGACCTGCGCGCACCGGGCGTGACCGTCCGCCCGATCGGCCGCCTCGACGGCAGGCCCGCCTTCGCCGAGCTCTTCCTCGACGACGTGTTCGTACCGGACGAGGACGTCATCGGCGAGCCCGGCCAGGGCTGGCGCGTCGCGATGTCGACCGCCGGCAACGAACGCGGCCTCACGCTCCGCTCCCCGGGCCGTTTCCTGGCCTCCGCGCGCCGGCTGTTCGACCTCTGGCAGGCCCAGGGCAGCCCGGCGTCCGTACGCGACCGCGTGGCCGACGCGCTGATCGGCGCCCGCGCCTACCAGCTCTTCACCCAGGCGGCCGCCTCCCGCTTCCTGGAGGGCACGCCGATCGGCCCCGAGTCCAGCCTGAACAAGGTCTTCTGGTCCGAGTACGACATCGCCCTGCACGAAACGGGCCTCGAACTGCTGGACGAAGAGGGCGAGTTGGCGGACACCGACTGGTCGGAGGGGTACGTCTTCTCCCTCGCCGGCCCCATCTACGCCGGCACCAACGAGATCCAGCGCGACATCATCGCCGAGCGCCTCCTCGGCCTGCCGAAGGGCCGCCGCTGATGCGTGACCTCATCCTGAAGGGCCGCCGCTGATGCGCTTCCTCCTGGACACCGAGCAGCGGGCGTTCGCCGGATCACTGGACGCGATGCTGACGGCCGCCGACACTCCGTCCGTCGTACGGGCCTGGGGGCGCGGGGAGCACGGGGCAGGGCGTGCGCTGTGGTCGCGTGTCGCGCAGGCCGGCGTCTTCGCGCTGGCGGCGCCGGAGGCGTACGAGGGCGTAGGCCCCCTCCCCGTCGACCTGGCCGTCGCCTTCGTGGAGTTGGGTCGGCACGCGATGCCGGGCCCGCTCGTGGAGACGGTGACGACGTCGGTCCTGCTGGCCGGTCTGGAGGACCCGGGCCCGGCCGAGCGCCTGCTCCCGGCGCTGGTGTCCGGGGAGGCCATGGCCACGGTGGCACCGTCACCGCAGTCGTACGCGCTGGACGGGGACACGGCGACGACCCGTCTGTCGCTCGACCTGACCGCGGGCGAACTACGCCTCGCCCCCGGCCACGGCCCGGTTCGCCCCTCCCTGGACCCGGCCCGCCGTCTGACCCCGCTCGCCCCCGGCGGCGAACGCCTCGCCACGACCCTGCCCGGTCTGGCCCGGGCCCTGACCTGGGCCCGCCTCGCGGTCGCCGCGCAGGCCCTCGGCGTCGGGCTCGCCCTCCTGGACAGGACGGTGACGTACGTCAAGCAGCGCACCCAGTTCGGCGTCCCCATAGGCTCGTTCCAGGCGGTGAAGCACCGTCTGGCGGACGCGAAGGTGGCCCTGGAGTTCGCGCGCCCGCTGGTCTTCGGGGCGGCGGTCACCCTGGACGCGGCGGATGTGGCGGCGGCCAAGGTGACGGCGTGCGAGGCGGCGTACGCGACCGCGCGCACCGCGCTCCAGTTGCACGGCGCGATCGGTTACACGGCGGAGTACGACCTGTCGCTCTGGCTCACCAAGGCCCGTGCGCTGCGGACCGCGTGGGGCGGCCCGGCCGAATGCCGAAGCGCGGTCCTCAGTGGTGGGGGCCACCACTGGTGAGTTCGCGGTCCTTCTCGGCTGTCGGCCTGGGCATCCCCCTCCCGGGCCCGGACATGGCGCACGCACAGTCCCCGACGTACGGGGCCCACGGCCCCATTTCTGCGACGGGGCTTACGGAACGATGCCCTGGGCCCTGGCCGCCACCAGCCACTTCGGGAACTCCCCCAGCAGCCGGTCGTACAGCTCCCCGTCCGACACGGCCCTCGGATCCGAACCGGCGTGGAAGAACCCGGCGTTGTCGACGACCCGCTTGCCCGGCACGGCCAACTCGTCCAGCCTGCGCAGGAAGTCGAACTGCCTGCTGTCGGGGTCGCCGAAGCCGATGAACTGCCAGAAGAGAGGGAGGCGGGCGGCCTTGCACAGGTACCGTTCGGCGGCGAGTCTGCCGGTCGGCCCACCGTCCGTCTGGAACACCACGAAGGCGGGGTCCTCGGCACCGCGGTCGAGGTAGTGGTCGATGACGGCGTCCATGGCCAGGTGGTAGTCGGTCTTCCCCATGTGTCCCAGCCCGGCCACGACGCGATCGATCCGGCCGTGGTGGTCCGCGAGGCCGATCTCCGTGATCGCGTCGATCCCGGTGGAGAAGAAGACGACCGGCACGCTCCCGTCGTCGTCGAGGTGCGCGGACAGTCCGAGCACCCGATCGGCGAGCGCCTGCACGCTGCCGTCCTTGTAGTACGGCCGCATGGAACCGCTGTGGTCGACCACGAGATAGACGGCGGCCCGCTGCCCCCTCAGCCCGTGCTTGTCGAGGGAGGCCCCGGCGGCCTTGTACAGGTCCACGAGCGCGGGGGCGGTCTCCCGCACCTTGCTGAGGCTGATCGCGGGCATGCGAGGGTGCTCCTGACATCAAGACTCCGAGGGAGATCCGAGGTTATGGCACCCCACATGCCACCCCCTCCCCACTCGCCCCAGGTTGTTCGCTATTTTGTTCGCCGCCGTCCTCACCGGCTCGTCATCAGCCCCGCACCCCCAAGGAGCCGGCCGTGGAACCCGAGTCCCCGTCGTCGCCCCAGCCCGCCGTCACCACCTGCTACCGCCACCCGAAAGTGGAGTCGCACGTCCGCTGCACGCGCTGCGAGCGGTTCATCTGCCCCGACTGCATGCGCGACGCGGCCGTGGGCCACCAGTGCCCGGAGTGCGTGAAGGAGGGCGCGAGAACGGTCCGCCAGGCCCGCACGGCCTTCGGCGGCCGGATCTCGACGGTCCCCCTGGTGACGTACGTCCTGATCGGCCTGAACGTCGTGGCCTACGTCGCCGAACTGCTCCGCCCGGAGATCGTGGACGACTTCGCGATGCTGGGCCGGGGCCTGGCCGGGCCGGACGGCCTCCACTACGTCTGGCAGAGCGTCTACCCGGCCGACTTCCACCTCGAAGGCGTGATCGACGGCGAGTGGTACCGCCTCCTCACCGGCGCCTTCCTCCACCTCCCGCCCACCGAGGGCACCTTCGGCATCCTCCACATCGTGATGAACATGGTCACGCTGTGGAACGTCGGCCGAGTGGTGGAAATCCAGCTGGGCCGCGCCCGCTACCTGAGCCTGTACCTGCTCTCCGCCCTCGGCGGCTCGGTCCTCGTCCTCCTCCTCGCCCCCGACGCCACCACGGTCGGCGCCTCCGGCGCCATCTTCGGCGTCTGCACCGCGTACTACGTCCTGGCCCGCCGCCTGGGCGCCGACCCGGCCGGCATCAACCGCTTCATGGCGGGCCTGCTGGTGTGGCTGGTCATCTCGGCGGTCGTGACGTCCTGGCAGGGCCACCTCGGAGGGCTCCTCACAGGTGGCTTGATCGCCCTCGGCTTCGCCTACGCGCCTCGGGACCGGCGGCGGGTCCTCGTGCAGGCAGGGGCCTGTGTGGTGGTGCTGGCGCTGTTGGTGGTGCTGGCGGTCGCGAAGGTTTCGGGGATGACGGGCTGAGCGGAGCGCGCCTCGAAGCCCTCGTGGCCGTCAGTCTCTTCCTCACGGGCCATTTCTGCGATGATATGCCGGTTCGGGCACGAGAGCGGGGGCGTGGTGGGGACCGGCTACGAGGACGATGGTGACAAGCCGCGCAGAAGAGCCCTGCTCATCGGCATCACGGAGACCCCTTATCTGCACCGCGATCCGTGGCTGGCCAAGAAGTTCCCCACGCTCGACTGTGCGATGCAGGACGTGGTGCGGATCGGTGAGGCGCTGGACCAGTCCGGATACGACGTCACGGCCCACCACTCGGCCAACTCCAGCCCGATGGACCTGTGCGGGGCTCCGCTGCTCGGGGTCCTGCACCACTTCTTCGCGTCGTGCGAACCGGGGGACACGGCCTTCGTGTACATCTCCGCGCACGGGGTCTCCTTGGAGGGACGGGACCGGCTGCTCCCCATGGACGCCCAGTTCCGCAACGCCCAGGAAGACTCCGAGTCGGAACTCCTGACCGACACCCTGCTGGACGCCGACTTCGCCGGGGTGCTGCCCGCCCTGAAAGCCGGGGTGACCGCCGTGGTGTGCGTGGACTCCTGTCGTGCGACCGCCGACGATGTGGCGGAGGCGCGTACCAGGGCTGCCCTGCGCAATGGTTCCCAGGCCACCCTGCTCTACAGCTGTGGGCCGGGGCAGCGTTCCTATGCCGATGCGGAGGGCAGTTGGTTCGGCCGTGCCCTGGCGGACGCGCTGCTGCCCACCACTCCCCCGACCACCCTGGACGAGGTGGTCTCCCACACCCTGAGCGCGGTACGCAAGGCCGCGCGGAACCATCCGCTCGAGCCGCCCCGCATCGACCAGGTGACCGTCGGAGCGGGCCAGGCCGACGTGGGGGCCCACATCCTGTGCGAAGGCTCCGACGAATCGCGCCGCTGGACCGAACTAATCCTCGACTCGCCCCTGTGGCAGCACACCAGTGGAAACCCGGAGGTCCACAACCGAATCAAGGAACGGCTCTGTCGGCTCGTCGATTACGTCGTCGGCAGCCACTCGGGAGCCGGCGCCCATCGCGACGACCCCTGGGGCGACCCCCGCTACCCGGAACGGGTCGGGCAGCGTCTGGCCGACCTCGTGACGGCGGCGGACCTGCGTGAGACCGAACGCCTGTCCCCGGCCGAGACGGCCACCCTCCTCTCGGCGCCCATAGTCCACGAGGGCATCGTCGCCATCGCGCTGGAGGACATCCGGCAGGCCCTCGGACGCGACGAGTACCTCGGCAGCACCACGAAAGGCTCGCTCACGCCCGAAGGTGAACCCGACACGCACAAGGCGCAGTTACTGAGCGCGCTCAACGACGTCCGGAGGGCGCACTCTCAGGTGCAGCGCACCGTACAGACGCTGCGGGCCCGCGGGCTCACCCCGGAGGCGGTCGCGGCCGACCATTGGCTGCGGCACCGTTTCCTCGCCGACTGGGACCTCCTGTGGGAGCACACCGGCGCTTATCCCGCCGTCGACGACCTGCTGTCCATGGCCGTCGACGCGATCACAGCCGCAGCCGACTCCGTCACCGCCTGGCAACGCCACACCATCGACGTCCAGGTACGCCAGGTCCTCGGGCATCTGACGGTCAAGCCGGACAACGCCAACCCGCGCATCAACGGCCCTCAACAGCGCGACGAATGGGGCGAGTACCGCCCCCTGCCCGGCAGCCCGTGGCGCGGCCTCGATCTGGCCCGGCTGCTCTGGTTCTCCGCACTGCTCGCAGCAGACCCCCGCCGGATGTCCAGCGTCGTGGTGGACCACTTGGGCGCCCACGAACGCCTCGACGCAAGCACCGTGGTGACTTCCCTGTCCACGGAGTACGACTACGACAGCACCATGGGCCGCACCAGGGACACCCATGGCCTGGCCGTGCGTTTCCACTGTCCACACCCTGCCCTGCACGCCGCGGTCGAGGAACTGGTGGCACGGGCCGACGGCGCGCTCTCCGAACTGCACCAACAGTGGCAGTCCGGCCGCCAGAGTGCTCCGCCCCTGCTGCGCGGCCTCCCGGACCGCATAACCACCGAGCAGCTGTTCGCCCGCGGTGGCCAGTACATCCAGCCGCTCGAACGCTTCCGGCTCGCCGAGGACGAGATCCGCCCGCTGCTGATGGGCACGCAACTGTACGGTGACCGGATGCTCGCGGTCCGCGAGCTCTACCAGAACGCCCTCGACGCCTGCCGCCACCGCGAGATGCGCCGCCGTTACGCGGCCACCCAGGGCGACACGGCCAACGACTGGCAGCCGAAGATCTTCTTCCGGCAGGGCTGGGACGAGGATGGACGCCACTACATCGAGTGCGAGGACAACGGCACGGGCATGACCCGTTCCAAGCTCACGTCGATGTTCGCCCGCGCGGGCAAGCGGTACGAGCAGGACCCCGACTTCGTCCACGAACGCCGCACCTGGCGCCGCGCCGGCCTCGGTGTCATTCCCATGAACTCCCGTTTCGGCATCGGTGTGTTCAGCTACTTCATGCTCGCCGACGAGGTCGTGGTCAAGACGGCCCCGGTCGACCGCCACGGTGTGCTCATGGGCCGCGACCACGCCACACACGCCGACATCCGTTCCGGGTCGGGATTGTTGCGGATCACTTCGGCGAACGACGCGCCGTCGGGTGGGGGGACGCGGGTGCGTCTCTATCTGACGGTGGAGGCGGAAAGGGATCAGCCCTCACTTGTCGAGACACTGCGTTCGCTGCTGTGGGTCAGTGATTACGAGGTGCGGGCGGTCGAGTACGCGCGGGACGACGCGCGGGCTGTGGTGAACAGCGACATCTGGCAGCCGGGGGACCTCCACGCAGGCGAACAAGGGTGGTACGGCAGCCCGGTCAAGACAGGGGACAGCGCCTGGCTGGTACAGGGCCAGGGGCGGCTGCTGCTGGACGGGGTCACCATAAGGGACGAGTCGCCTTCGTACGGGTGCGTGATCAATCTCCGGGAACGTCATGCGCCAGAACCGAGCGTGGACCGGAACAGACTGCTCTCGTACGACGAAGAGTGCGTGATGCGGGAACTCCTCGCCGCGCTGCCGGAGGCCGCGCCGTCGCTACGGGAAGTCTCCTTGCGCTGGCTGTGGGAGCTCACCCAGGGCCATCCGACCCTCACGGTGGCTCTGCTCGACGCGCTGCCGAAGGAGACGGAGGCGATCCTCGAACCGCGCGGTGGCGACAACCGGCTGGCCTCAGGGCGAGTACTGCTCGCTTCGGTCGGCTGCATGCCCATGGACTCAGCTGCGATGGCGAATGATTTCGGGGAACTCAGCCTCGGTGCCGATCGCCCGCACGAGAGCCGGCTCGCTGCGGACTGGCAGCTCACCAGGCTTCCTCTCGCCCACCCGACGGGGAAGGGCTTCACCCCGATCAGCTACCCCCAGCCGAGCGGACTCGACTGTGTTCTGTTCGCCCGGGACACCCCGAGCGCACGACGTTGGGGGCGCGCACTTCATGCTGCGGTCGCAGCCGGAGTGTCCCTCGGGGAGGCGGCACGCGCTCTGCGCCGCTACGCCGTCGCCGGCATCCATGTACCGACGGCAGCAGACATCCGATCGCTGCGGGACATACGACCGAGCGGCATCGCCGCAAATCTTTACGACGCCTATCTGGAAGTGGAAACAGCCCGCGAGGACCTTCCGGACACGCTGCATCCTGCTGTCCACGCACCGCTCCTGCGCATCTCCGCCGCGCGAGGGGTGCCGTTGGGACAACTGACCGAGGACCTTCTCCAACTGCGGGAGATCGACTCGAATCTTCCGCACGCGCCCGAACTGGAGGCCGGCCTTGCCGAAGAACGGGTTTCTCTCTCCGAGGCGGAGGCCCTCGCCTACCACTCGGAGTACCAGTACTCCTCACGCTATTTCAGCAGCTTCCCGTGGCGACCGGGTGTTATCGCCCCGGTCGACCTCCTGAGGCGATTGGAGCTCTTCGGTACAGAGGCGTTGCGCCACCGCATCGACCAGTACGCATGCCTGGGTGTCGGCCTGCGCGCCGACTCCGCCGCACTCCTCGATCAGGCCCGGCCTCTCACAGCCACCGAACGACTGGTGCTGTCCACCTCGTGCAACGAGAGCAGCCCCTGGCACGACGGCCCCTTGTCCATGACACAGGTCGTTCTCATATCGCACATACTCAAGTGGCCACTCGGCCAAGTAGCCGCGCACATCAGCGACTCCACCGACACAACAGGCGTCTCGGTGCCTGCCATCCCTGAACAGGCTTCCGGCTGGATCCTGCCTGAGTGGCTCGAATCCAGCTACAGCAGCCGCCTCACCTCTGCGGGATTCGGCCCCTGGGAAGTGTTTCTCGAACACGCACGCTCGGATGCAGAGGATCTCCCGTCGCTCCACACGACGCTGCTCTCTCTCCAAGCCTGCGGGCTGCTGAACGTACCCCCGGACTGGGACGTGACCACAGCCTTGCGTCAGGCGATGCTCCCTCAGCCATGCCCTCTGCCGATTCCCCCCGACACGAGCGCATCACTCGACCACGAAGGCGTGTCACTGCCCGTCGCTCTCACCCTCAGTTCCGACCTGACCCTGTCCGTCGATCGTGTGCTCGCCGCGTTCGAACAGGCCGAGCCACACCTGCCTCTTCCCGTCGCGAAGACCACTCCAGAGATCAGAGAGCTGCAGGTGACCCCTCGGGACATCGAGGCCCTGCTGGAGCAGCCGACGCTGGGCAGGCCCCGCCATCCCTCGTACAACGGTCCGGCCGAATCCCGCCATTGGAGCTTCCGCTCATCCCTCACGCTCAAACAACTGGTCGTGCACGCCGAAGGCCGCAACTCCGTGGCCGAAAGCCACCGCCGTCTCTCCAAGTTCACGGCGGCGGGCGCCGCACCGCCCCCAGGAACTCTCTCCGGCCCCGAAGGCAACGCCCTGGAGGAAATGAGGCCCAACCGCTTCGACCTGGCCGCCTTCGACCCGGGCCTCCTCGGTCCAGGCACCCTGGGTCCCCTGGAACTCGTCCTCGTGGCAGGCCGTTTCGGCTGGACCCTCGGCGAGGCCCACGACCGCTATGCGCCCTTCCGCTGCCTCGGGCTCGACGTGACCGTTGACGAACCCACCCCCTCCGAACGGGACCTGACCCCCGACTGGCGCGACGTGATCATCCTGACCGAGCAGTTGACCGGGCGGGCCCCCGCGCTGCACGGGTCGGTCCCAGCCGATCACATCACCCTCTGTGCCGAGGAAACGGACCTCTCGGAAGAGCAGGTACGGGCCCGACTCACCGCCTACGCCTCGCTGTTCCGCTTCGAACTTCCGGAACCGCCGGAGCTCCCGGAACCGCCCGCCGAGGCACAGCGATCATCGGCAGAACCCCAGGAGGGCCGTCCCAGTTGAGCGCCATCCCATACAATGCGCGAGCCACTCACCTCAGCCCACCACTCGGCTTCCAGTGGACCTGGTACGAGGCGGACGGCGGCTACTACGAGGCCACCGGGACCTGCCCGATCTGCCAGTGCGCGATGACGACCGATCCCTTCGAGTTCGGCCAGCACACAATCGTCAAGGGCGGCTTCATGGGGCGCCGCAAGGACCCCGGCCCTGCCGCATACCACACACTCTGCACCTGCGAGACGCTCCATACGGGCCGACCCGCGAGTGAACCCTCCGGTTGCGGCGCCTTCCTGGCCCTGGCCGCACCTCAGCAAGGTGGTTCGACACCATGAACAACCGTGAGGTGGAACTGTTGCGCGACGCGCACCGCCGTGCGCAGGCCATGCGTTCCCCGGAGCACCAGCTGCAGGCTGCGCTCCATCAAGCCGAGGGTTACCGCAACTTCCTCGCCTCCCTCACCGGTCTGTTGGCGGCCGTCTTCGTCCTCAAGGGCCAAGAGGACCTCAGCAAGCTCGACGCTGTGCCTCGGTGGGTCGTGATCGGGCTGCTCATGACCGGCTTCGTCACCCTGATCGGGGCGTCGTGGCTGAGCGTGGTCGCCGCGCACGGTCGCCCTGGTGAGGAGCTCATGCTGGAGGCGGCCAGACTGCTGGAGTACGAGCGGGAACGCACGAAGCTGATCTGGCGGTCCATCGAATGGTGTCGCTGGCTCGGCCTCCTCGGCGTCCTCGCCGTAGCCGCCGCCGTCATCGTCACCTGGGTGACCCCCACCAAGTAACGCACCGGACAGCGCACATGCAACGACGCCTGCCCAGTCGTCCGGTCGGGGACTGGCGGGCAGGCGCCGTCTGTGTTCCGTACGCCGTTGTACGGGACGTATGGGTGTGACCGTCAGGTCACCGTTGTGAACCTCTGGCCCGAAGCCCTCTGGCCCGAAGCCCTCTGGGCCGTCAGACCATGAGCGAGCGGTCCGTCGGGCGGATCGGTGCGGGCAGTTCGCTCGCGCCCGAGAGGAAGCGGTCGCAGCCCTGGGCCGCCGAGCGGCCCTCGGCGATCGCCCAGACGATGAGCGACTGGCCGCGGCCCGCGTCACCGGCCACGAAGACGCCGGGGACGTTGGTCTGGAAGTCGGCGTCGCGGGCGATGTTGCCGCGCACGTCGAGGTCCAGGCCGAACTGGTCCACCAGACCGTTGTCACGGTCGGTGCCCGTGAAGCCCATCGCCAGCGTCACCAGCTGGGCGGGGATCTTGCGCTCCGTGCCCGGCTTCGGGGTCAGCCTGCCGTCGATGAACTCCACCTCGGTGAGGTGCAGCCACTGGACGTTGCCGTCCTCGTCGCCCTCGAAGTGGGTCGTGGAGACGGAGTAGACCCGCTCGCCGCCCTCCTCGTGCGCGGAGGTGACCTTGTAGAGCATCGGGAAGGTCGGCCACGGCTGGTTCGCGGCACGGTCCTCGCCCGGCCTCGGCATGATCTCCAGCTGCGTGACGGAGGCCGCGCCCTGGCGGTGGGCGGTGCCCACACAGTCCGCGCCCGTGTCACCGCCGCCGATGACCACGACGTGCTTGCCCTCGGCCGTGATGGGGGGCGCCACGAAGTCGCCCTCCTGCACCTTGTTGGCCAGGGGCAGGTACTCCATGGCCTGGTGGATGCCGGCCAGCTCGCGTCCGGGGACCGGGAGGTCACGGGCGGTGGTGGCGCCCGCGGCGATGACGACGGCGTCGTACCGCTTCTTCAGGTCCGTCGCCTTGAGGTCGCGGCCGATCTCGATGCCCGTACGGAAGCGGGTGCCCTCCGCGCGCATCTGCTCGATGCGGCGGTTGATGTGCCGCTTCTCCATCTTGAACTCGGGGATGCCGTAGCGGAGCAGACCGCCGATGCGGTCCGCGCGCTCGTACACCGCGACCGTGTGACCGGCCCGGGTCAGCTGCTGGGCGGCGGCCAGGCCCGCGGGGCCCGAGCCGATGACCGCGACCGTCTTGCCGGACAGGCGCTCCGGGGCCTGGGGCGCGACGTCGCCGCTGTCCCACGCCTTGTCGATGATCGAGACCTCGACGTTCTTGATGGTGACGGCCGGCTGGTTGATACCGAGGACGCAGGCCGACTCGCACGGCGCCGGGCACAGCCGGCCCGTGAACTCCGGGAAGTTGTTCGTCGCGTGCAGCCGCTCCGACGCCGCCGCCCAGTCCTCGCGGTAGGCGTAGTCGTTCCACTCGGGGATGAGGTTCCCGAGCGGACAGCCGTTGTGACAGAACGGGATACCGCAGTCCATGCAGCGGGACGCCTGCTTCGAGATGATCGGAAGCAGCGAACCCGGAACGTAGACCTCGTTCCAGTCCTTGAGACGTACGTCGACGGGGCGGGACTTGGCGACCTCGCGCCCGTGGTTCAGAAAGCCCTTCGGGTCAGCCATTGATCGCCGCCTCCATCATCTTCTCGGTGATCTCGGTCTCGGAGAGACCGGCCTGCTCGGCGGCGGCCTTGGCGGCGAGCACTGCCTTGTACGTGCTGGGGATGATCTTGCTGAAGCGCTCCACGGCGACGGGCCACTCGGCGAGCAGCTTCTCGGCGACCGTCGAGCCGGTCTCCTCGGCGTGGCGGCGCACCACGTCGTGCAGCCACTGCTTGTCGGTGTCGTCGAGGGCCTCGACGGCGCCCGCGTTGCCGACGTTGACGTTGTCGCGGTTCAGGTCGATGACGTACGCGACGCCGCCCGACATACCGGCCGCGAAGTTGCGGCCCGTCTCGCCGAGGACGACCGCGTGGCCGCCGGTCATGTACTCGCAGCCGTGGTCGCCCACGCCCTCGGACACCACCAGGGCGCCGGAGTTGCGGACGCAGAACCGCTCACCCGTACGACCGCGGAGGAACAGCTCGCCGCCGGTCGCGCCGTAGGCGATGGTGTTGCCCGCGATCGTCGAGAACTCGGCGAGGTGGTCGGCGCCCCGGTCGGGGCGGACGACGACACGGCCGCCGGAGAGGCCCTTGCCGACGTAGTCGTTGGCGTCGCCCTCCAGGCGCAGCGTGACACCGCGCGGCAGGAAGGCGCCGAAGGACTGGCCCGCCGAGCCCGTGAAGGTGATGTCGATGGTGTCGTCGGGCAGACCGGCCCCGCCGAACTTCTTCGTCACCTCGTGGCCGAGCATCGTGCCGACCGTGCGGTTGATGTTGCGGACCTTGACCTGGGCGCGGACCGGCTGGGCGTCGGTCGCGTCCGAGGCGGCGAGGGCGTCGGCGGCGAGCTTGATCAGCTCGTTGTCGAGCGCCTTCTCCAGGCCGTGGTCCTGCTCGATCACCTGGTGGCGGACGGCGCCCTCGGGCAGGTCGGGCACGTGGAACAGGGGCTCCAGGTTCAGGCCCTGCGCCTTCCAGTGGTTCACCGCGCGGGTCACGTCGAGCGCCTCGGCGTGGCCGACGGCCTCCTCGATGGAGCGGAAGCCCAGCTCGGCGAGGATCTCGCGGACCTCCTCGGCGATGAACTCGAAGAAGTTCACGACGTACTCGGCCTTGCCGGCGAACCGGTCGCGGAGCGTCGGGTTCTGCGTGGCGATGCCGACCGGGCAGGTGTCCAGGTGGCAGACGCGCATCATGACGCAGCCGGAGACGACCAGCGGCGCGGTCGCGAAGCCGAACTCCTCGGCACCGAGCAGCGCGGCGACGACGACGTCACGGCCGGTCTTCAGCTGGCCGTCGGTCTGCACGACGATGCGGTCGCGCAGGCCGTTGAGCAGCAGCGTCTGCTGGGTCTCGGCGAGACCGAGCTCCCAGGGACCACCGGCGTGCTTCAGCGACGTCAGCGGCGAGGCACCCGTACCACCGTCGTGGCCGGAGATGAGGACGACGTCCGCGTGTGCCTTGGAGACACCCGCGGCCACGGTCCCGACGCCGACCTCCGAGACCAGCTTCACGTGAATCCGCGCCTGCGGGTTCGCGTTCTTCAGGTCGTGGATCAGCTGGGCCAGGTCCTCGATGGAGTAGATGTCGTGGTGCGGCGGCGGGGAGATGAGGCCCACGCCCGGCGTCGAGTGACGCGTCTTGGCGACCCACGGGTAGACCTTGTGGCCGGGCAGCTGACCGCCCTCGCCGGGCTTGGCGCCCTGCGCCATCTTGATCTGGATGTCGTCCGCGTTGACCAGGTACTCGGAGGTCACACCGAACCGGCCGGAGGCGACCTGCTTGATGCTGGACCGACGCGCCGGGTCGTACAGGCGGTCCGGGTCCTCGCCGCCCTCACCGGTGTTGGACTTGCCGCCCAGCTGGTTCATGGCGATGGCGAGCGTCTCGTGTGCCTCGCGGGAGATCGAGCCGTACGACATGGCGCCGGTCGAGAAGCGCTTGACGATCTCGGAGACCGGCTCGACCTCGTCGATCGAGATCGGCGCGCGGCCCTCCAGGCCCTCCTTGAAGCCGAACAGGCCGCGCAGCGTCATCAGACGCTCGGACTGCTCGTTCACCCGCTCCGTGTACTTCTTGAAGATGTCGTAGCGGCGCGCGCGGGTCGAGTGCTGGAGGCGGAAGACCGTCTCCGGGTCGAACAGGTGCGGCTCGCCCTCGCGACGCCACTGGTACTCGCCGCCTATCTCCAGGGCACGGTGGGCCGGCGCGATGCCGCTGGCCGGGTAGGCCTTGGCGTGGCGGGCGGCGACCTCCTTGGCGATGACGTCGATGCCGACGCCGCCGATCTTGGTGGCCGTGCCGTTGAAGTACTTCTCGACGAACTCGTCCGCGAGGCCGACGGCCTCGAAGACCTGGGCGCCGCGGTAGGAGGCGACCGTGGAGATGCCCATCTTCGACATGACCTTCAGGACGCCCTTGCCGAGGGCGTAGATCAGGTTGCGGATGGCCTGCTCGGCCTCGATGTCGGAGAGGAACGTTCCGGCGCGGACGAGGTCCTCGACGGTCTCCATCGCCAGGTACGGGTTGACGGCCGCGGCGCCGAAGCCGATGAGCAGGGCGACGTGGTGGACCTCGCGGACGTCACCGGCCTCGACCAGGAGGCCCACGTGGGTGCGCTCCTTGGTACGGATGAGGTGGTGGTGGACGGCCGCGGTGAGCAGCAGCGACGGGATCGGCGCGTGCTCGGCGTCCGAGTGGCGGTCGGAGAGGACGATCAGCCGGGCGCCGTTGTCGATGGCCGCGTCGGCCTCGGCGCAGATCTCGTCGAGGCGCGCGGCGAGGGCGTCACCGCCGCCGGAGACCCGGTAGAGGCCGGACAGCGTGGCGGCCTTCATGCCGGGCATGTCGCCGTCGGCGTTGATGTGGATGAGCTTGGCCAGCTCGTCGTTGTCGATCACCGGGAAGGGCAGGGTGACCGAGCGGCAGGAGGCGGCCGTGGGCTCCAGGAGGTTGCCCTGCGGACCCAGCGAGGAGCGCAGGCTCGTGACCAGCTCTTCACGGATCGCGTCCAGCGGCGGGTTGGTGACCTGCGCGAACAGCTGGGTGAAGTAGTCGAAGAGCAGGCGCGGACGGGCGGACAGCGCGGCGATCGGCGAGTCCGTGCCCATCGAACCGAGCGGCTCACCACCGGTCTTGGCCATCGGCGCGAGGATGATCCGCAGCTCCTCCTCGGTGTAGCCGAAGGTCTGCTGGCGGCGGGTGACCGAGGCGTGGGTGTGCACGATGTGCTCGCGCTCGGGCAGGTCGGAGAGCTCGATCTCCCCGGCCTCCAGCCACTCGGCGTACGGCTGCTCGGCGGCGAGACCGGCCTTGATCTCGTCGTCCTCGATGATGCGGTGCTCGACGGTGTCGACGAGGAACATCCGGCCGGGCTGCAGGCGGCCCTTGCGGACGACCTTGGCGGGGTCGATGTCGAGGACGCCGACCTCGGAGCCGAGGACGACGAGGCCGTCGTCGGTGACCCAGTAGCGGCCGGGGCGCAGGCCGTTGCGGTCAAGGACCGCGCCGACCTGCTTGCCGTCGGTGAAGGTGACGCAGGCCGGGCCGTCCCAGGGCTCCATCATCGTGGCGTGGAACTGGTAGAAGGCGCGGCGGGCCGACTCCATGGAGTCGTGGTTCTCCCACGCCTCCGGGATCATCATCAGCACGGAGTGCGGCAGGGAGCGGCCGCCGAGGTGGAGCAGCTCAAGGACCTCGTCGAACGAGGCGGAGTCCGAGGCCTCCGGCGTACAGATCGGGAAGATCCGGTCCAGCGTCTCCTGCGACCCGAACAGGTCGGAGGCCAGCTGGGACTCGCGGGCGCGCATCCAGTTGCGGTTGCCCTTGACCGTGTTGATCTCGCCGTTGTGGGCGACGAAGCGGTACGGGTGGGCGAGCGGCCACGACGGGAAGGTGTTCGTGGAGAACCGGGAGTGCACGAGCGCGATCGCGGAGGCGAAGCGGCGGTCGGACAGGTCCGGGAAGAAGGGCTCCAGCTGGCCGGTGGTCAGCATGCCCTTGTAGACGATCGTCCGCGCGGACAGCGAGGGGAAGTAGACGTCGACCTCGCGCTCGGCGCGCTTGCGCAGCACGAAGCTCTTGCGGTCGAGGTCGATGTCCGTGGCGGGCACGGCCGCGCCGTCGGCGACGAAGACCTGGCGGAAGGCCGGCATCGTCGAGCGGGCCGTGGCGCCGAGCAGCTCGGGGGCGACGGGCACGTCGCGCCAACCGAGGACGGTCAGGCCCTCCTCGGCCGCGATGGCCTCGATGCGGGCGACGGCTTCCTCGATGCCCTCCTCGGGCAGGAAGGCGATACCCACGGCGTACGAGCCGGCCTCGGGCAGCTCGAATTCGGCCACCTCACGGAAGAACGCGTCGGGAACCTGCGAGAGGATGCCGGCGCCGTCACCGGAGTCGGGCTCGGAGCCGGTGGCGCCGCGGTGCTCCAGGTTGCGAAGAACCGTGAGCCCCTGCTCGACCAGCGCATGGCTCGCCTCGCCGGTGAGGGTGGCCACGAAGCCGACGCCACAGGCGTCGCGCTCGTTGCGGGGGTCGTACATACCCTGCGCAGCAGGGCGAGCATCCATGAAGGACCACTTCTGGCCATTCGCGGAGTGCTGGGACGGCTGGCGCGGCGTACGCATCGGCTCTCCCGTCGTCGTCATCTGGCATATGCGTGTGCCGAGGGACGACGCTGGCCCTCTGCGTAAAGTGCAAAATTTCGTGCAGGTTACATGATGGAACGATTCTCGGGAACCGGATACTTCGTCCCAACATGCGGACGCCAGGGGGGCGCGGAGGGGGTGCCGCACACGGTGGCGTGATCAAGGGGAGCCGACCGGACAGATCAGTGTCGGTCGACCGGGGCGCAGGAGGCGTCGTCGCCCACTACTTCAGGTGCTTGGCGGGCGTCGTTGCCCGCGGCGCTTACGGCTCATGCCCAGCGGTTAAGCATTCGAAACCGCCTGGTAACGGCTACTTATGCGGTCCCGCGCATACGTAGCCATCCGATCCATCATACGGCCGCCCCGAACAAGCTGCCCAGGGCGTACGTCACACCCGCCGCGGCACCCCCGAGGGCCAGCTGCCGCAGACCGCTGAACCACCAGGGTCGGGCCGTCACCCTGGCCACCACCGCACCGCAGCCGAAGAGCCCCACGAGCGCCACCAGCACGGCGGGCCACAGCGCGCTCGCGCCGAGCAGATACGGCACTACGGGGAGCAGGGCGCCCAGCGCGAAGGAGCCGAAGCTCGACACGGCGGCGACGGCCGGCGAGGGAAGGTCGCCGGGATCGACACCCAGCTCCTCGCGCGCATGGATCTCCAGGGCCTGCTCGGGGTCGTGCGAGAGCTGCCGCGCGACCTCCCGGGCGAGCGCCGGGTCGACCCCCCGGCTCTCGTAGAGCGCGGCCAGCTCCTCCTGCTCGTCCTTGGGGTGCTTGCGCAACTCCCGCCGCTCGACGTCGAGTTCGGCTTCGACGAGCTCCCGCTGTGAGGCCACCGAGGTGTATTCGCCGGCGGCCATGGAGAAGGCTCCGGCGGCGAGCCCCGCGAGCCCGGCGACGACGACCGCCTCCCGGCCGGCCGACCCGCCCGCGACACCGGTCATCAGCGCCAGGTTGGACACGAGCCCGTCCATCGCCCCGAACACGGCGGGCCGCAGCCAGCCGCCGTTCACGTCCCGGTGGGTGTGGTTGTCACGGTGCGCCTCGTGCAACGCGGCTTCGGTGTCGATGATCGCCATGATCAAGCCCCTTTCCTCACGTCGAACGTACGCTCGGAAAATTGCTTCTGCCAGCAAGGAAGGCCGTACTTACCTGGGTTGACAGTTGTTCGAGAAACCGTTGCCGCTCATTCGTACACGAGCCTGCACAGATGTCGACCGGGTGATACGCGGGCGTTCCGGCAGCCGGTGAGGCACCCGATGTGGCAGAGATCTTCACAGCGGAAATCTTCGAAACTCCGAACCCTCCAGACCCTCCAGACCTTCCCAACCTCCCAACCTTCAGAGCGGATCAACTGCCCACAGGGCCAGACCTGCCCCAGGGCCAGAGAGGCGCCATATGCCTTCCATCGCCTGCATTCCTCCGGTTCCGGCGCCGGGGGACGCCGCCGACCTCCGCGAACGGGCACGCGGGGCCATGCTCGGGCTCGCCGTCGGGGACGCGCTGGGGGCGCCCGCCGAGAACATGAAACCCTCCGAGATCCGCGCGCGCTGGGGGCGCATCACGGGATACGTGGCCGAGAACCCCTCGGGCACGGACGACACCGAGTACGCCATCTTCTCCGGCCTGCTGCTGGCCCGGCACGGCTCGGCGCTCACCGTCACGCATGTGGAGACGGCCTGGCACCAGTGGATCGCGGACCGGGACGAGGGCCCGTTCCGGGGCGCCGGCTTCAGCGAACGCGGCACCCTGGAGAACCTTCGCCGGGGCCTGGCCGCGCCGATCTCCGCCCAGCACCGGCACGCCTGGAGCGACGGCCTGGCCATGCGCGCTGCCCCCTTCGGCGTCTTCGCCGCGGGCCGCCCGGCGGAGGCCGCCCGCCTGGTCGCGATCGACGGCTCGGTCAGCCACGACGGCGAGGGCATCTACGGCGGCCAGGCGGTCGCGGCGGGAGTGGCGGCGGCGATGGCGGGCGCCCCCACCATCGCGGTCGTCGCCTCCGCCCTCGCCGTGATCCCCGACGACTCCTGGACGGCCCGTTCCCTGCGCCGGGCGGTGGCCGTCGCCCACCGCGGCGAACGCGCGGTCCGCTCCGCCGTCGTCATCGGCGGCTATCCCTGGACCGACCTCGCCCCCGAAGCCGTCGCCCTCGCCTTCGGCGCCTACGCGGCGGCCGACGGCGACTTCACCGAGTCGGTGCTGACGGCGGTGAACATGGGCCGCGACGCCGACACGACCGCCGCCGTCGCCGGCGCCCTGGCCGGAGCGACCCGGGGCGCGTCGTCGATCCCGCCCGACTGGACCACCGCCATCGGCCCGGCACGAGGCAGCTGCCTCCCCTCCATGGCAGGCCACCACGTCCTGGACGTGGCAGAACTCCTGGTCCCCGGCGAGGGCGGCAAATGGGGCACCACGGCACGCCCCCTCCACCGCGAAGAGTGGCCCCCGCCCCCTCCGGCCACCTTCACCCCGTCCCCGGCCACCCGAACGGAGACCCCTTCATGACCCCACCCACACCGTGGGACGACACCACACCCGCCCCACCCTCCACACCGCACGAGGAGCCGCCGCGCTCGCCACGCGACGGGACCACACACACGGCGACACCCGGGCCGCACGACGGGACCACACACACGGCGACACCCGGGCCGCACGACGGGACCACACACACGGCGACACCCGGGCCGCACGAGGAGACCACGCACACGGCAACGCCTGCGCCGTACGACGAGACCACGCTTCCGGCAACACCCGCGCCGTACGACGAGACCACGCTTCCGGCAACACCCGCGCCGTACGACGGGACGATGTCCCGCGCAACGCACCCATCGGGGGTGGCGAACACACCCGACGGGACCGATCCGGCGGTCGCGACGCAGGCGGCCGACGGCGACTTCACCGAGTCGGTGCTGACGGCGGGGCCGGCCGAAGCCACACCCTCGATCGCGGCGACGCCGATCGACCCTGGACCCACAGTGCCGGCCCGGCAGGCCGCCGCCGAGCTCACGGTCGTGGCGGAGCCCGTCCACGGTGAACCGACGGTCGTGGTGAAGCCGCTCGGAGCCGCACCCGCGAGCACGGCGAAGCCGATCGCCCGGCGACCCGCGGTCGCCGACGGCGAGGTCCCCCCACAGGGGCCACCCGCACCCGACGACGAAAGTCGCACGGGTGGTGCGGGTGGGAACGAACCGGCCGAAGGCGAAGCCGAGGCCGGTCCGGCACACCCCCCACACCCGCACCCCCCACACCCCCGCCGTATCGAGGGCCTCCTCCTCGGCCTGGCCGCGGGCGACGCCGCCGGCTGGCCCGCCGCCCGCCACCGAGCCGCCCGCATGCCGGAGTGGACCCGCCGCCTCACCCGCGAACTGGACACCTTCGCCGAGCAGAACGCCACCACCACACTCCCGGTCCCCATCGCCCTCAACCAGCCCCCCGAGCCCCTCCGCCTCGGCCCCTCCGACGACGCGGAATGGGCGGCGTTCGCCGCGGAGGCCCTCCTGCGCGCCGGCGACGCCGCCGCCCTCGGCGACCTCAGCCTGGAACGCCGCACCCGCGCCTCGATCGACCTCTCCTGGAACGCCGTGGCCAGCGAGATCGCCGCCGCCGCCGAACGCGCCCCCGAGGTCGAGTCCGCCGTCCTCCCCCTGCGCGCCCGTATCTCCGTACGCGCCGGCCTGGGCAACCTCGCCACCGGTCTGCGCCCACCCGCCACCGGCCACGACAACCCGCACTACTTCGACGACGCGGCCTGCGTACGCGCCTGCGTCCTGGCCGTGGCCCACCCGGGCGACCCCCGACGCGCCGCCGACCTCGCCGAGTTCGACGCCCGCTACACCCAGGACGGCGACGGCGTGCACGGCGCCCGCGCGATGGCCGCCGCGCTCGCGCTGGCGCTCGTCGGCGCGGACGTGGACGACTGCACCGCGGCGGCCCTGGCCGAACTCCCCGCCGAGACGGAGATCGGCCGCAACGCCCGCCACGCCCTGGACCTCGCCCACCGCCACAGAAAAGAAGGAACCTTCGCTCTGGTCCCGCTCCTGGAGCACCAGATCGTCGACCACGTCTACAGCTACGGCATCGCCGCCGCCGAGACCGTCCCCGTGGCACTCGCCCTGGCCACCGCCGCCGAGGGGCGGATCGCCGAGGCCGTCCCCGCCGCCGCCTGCCTCTCCCGCGTCGCCGACTCCGCTCCGGCCCTCGCCGGCGCCCTGACCGGCGCGCTCAGCGGCGGCGCCGCCCTCCCCGACGCCTGGCGCGACGCCTGCCGCACTCTCTCCGGCTGCGCACTCCCCCGCCTCACCGGCACCGATCTCGTACACCTCGCCGAACTTCTCGCAGCCACGGAACTCGCCACCCCAGGTGGATGATTCGGGTATGACGCCCCCAAGGGAAGCAAACCGGCACACAACACCCCAAGCCGAAGCAAGCGCTGAACGTACCGAAAGCGCTGAGCGGCCCAGCAGTGCCGAAAGTGCCGAAGCAAGCACTGAAGCAAGTATTGAGGCAAGCGCAGAGCCGAGCGCAGGGCCAAGCCTCGAAGAGCGCATCACCGGCGCCCTGGTCGGCGCCGCCGTCGGCGACGCCCTCGGCGGCCCGGTCGAGGGCTACACCCCGGAGCAGATCCTCGAACGCCACGGCGGCCGTGTCCACGGCATCGTCGGCCCCTGGAACGGCGACGGCTGGCGCACCGCCCGCCCCATCGCCCCATACCACAAGGGCGACGGCCACGTCACCGACGACACCTTGATGACCCACGCGCTTGTACGGGTGTACGACCGCGTACGCGACCACCTGGACGCGTACGCCGTCGCCGAGCACCTGGTGCCGGACATGATGACGACCCCGCGCTGGATCCCCGAACTGGAGGCGGAGGCCCTCCCCCTCCAACGGGTCTTCCTCGCCGAGAAGTGGCTCGTCGCCCGCATCCACTACGGCCACATCGACCCCCGCGAGGCCGGCACCGGCAACATCGTCAACTGCGGCGCCGCGATGTACATGGCCCCCGTCGGCCTGGTCAACGCCGCCAACCCGCTCGGCGCGTACGCCGAGGCCCTCGACATCGCGGGGGCCCACCAGTCGTCGTACGGCAGGGAGGCGGCGGGCGTGTTCGCGGCGGCGGTCGCGGCGGCGTGCACGCCGGGCGCGAGCCCCGAGTCGGTGATCGAGACCTGCCTCGCCGTGGCGAAGGACGGTACCCGCGCGGCGATCGAGTCCGTGGGCGAAGTGGCCCGCCGGTACACGGACTTCGAGTCGGCGCTACGGCCGCTCCGCGAGGCGGTGACCCCGTTCGACACGGTCGGCCCCGACTACCGCGCCCCCTCTCTCGGCGCCCGCCGCCCCTCCCGCCTCCACGCGATCGAGGAACTCCCCATCGCCCTGGGCATGTTGCTCGTGGCCCGCGGCGACTTCCGGCACGCCGTCCTGGGTTCGGTGAACTACGGCCGCGACTGCGACTCGATCGCCACGATGTCGGGCGCCCTCGCGGGCGCACTGGGCTCGGAGGTCCCGTCCGACTGGGCCAAGACAGTGGCGGAGGCAAGCCGTCTGGATCTGCACGCCCCCGCCCGGACGTTGACGGAGGTCACGCTCCGGATCCACACCCGGGACGTACACCGCCGCCGCGCCCACGAGTCCGCCTTCACCACCCTGGCCCCGGTCCGGTGACCCCCCTCCGCCTCACCTGGGTCCAACCGGAAGACCTCCTCGGCCACGAGCTCCGCCAGGCCCGCCAGGACGGCCGCGCACCCTCGGCCATCGCCGCCCGCTGGCATGCGGCGGGCGGCCCCCCGGCTCCGCTGCGCGCCGGCGCCTCCCCGGAACGGGTGTCCCGCTACCTCCGCCAGCTCGCCGAGGACCTGCTCGACGAACTGGCGGACCTGCCCAGCAGCTTGGCGGAGAGTGAGCCGACGGAGCTGAGCAGGATCAAGGCCCTGTGCGAGAACTGGCCCGTCCGCCCCTCCCACCCGTCCCACCCTGCGGCCGGTCGTACCGCCGGGGCCGCCAGGGCCGCCAGGGCCGCCAGGGCCTCGGAGGCCTCCGAGGCCTCCGAGGCAGCCCGGGGGGCACAGATGTGCGCAGGCGGCACGCTGTCAGCACCGGTCAGCGCAACGCCCGGGGGTCCGGGGGCGGAGCCCCCAGCTTCGGGACGGGGCGGGCTCGGGGAAGAAACCCCTCCCAGCCCGGCCGCCTACCTCCCCCGCCTCGAAGCCGCATGGCTGGGCCGAGCCGCCGGGTGCCTCCTCGGCAAACCCGTGGAGAAACTCCCCCTCACAGCCACCCGCCAACTCGCCGCCTCCACCGGCAACTGGCCCCTGACCACCTGGTTCACCGCCCGAGGCGTCCCCCCGGACCTCCTCGCCACCCACCCCTGGAACCGCCGCTCGGCCCCCACCTCCCTCGCCGAGAACATCGACGGCATGCCCGAGGACGACGACCTCAACTACCCCCTCCTCAACCTCCTCCTGCTCGCCCGCCACGGCCGTGACTTCACCACCACCGACGTAGCGACCCTCTGGCTGGACGAACTCCCCGCAGGCCGCACCTTCACCGCCGAACGCATCGCCTACCGCAACCTCCTCACCGGCATCGAGCCACCTCACACGGCCCGCCACCGCAACCCGTTCCGCGAATGGATCGGCGCCCTGATCCGGGCGGACGTCCACGGCTGGACCAACCCCGGCGACCCGGCCACCGCGGCCGAACAGGCCCACCGCGACGCCACCCTCACCCACACCGCGAACGGCGTCTACGCGGCGATGTTCATCGCGGCCACCATCGCGGAAGCGGCCACCGGCGCCCATGACGTCCACCACTGCCTGCGTACCGGCCTCAAGGTCGTCCCCCCGGACTCCCGCCTGGCGAAGGCGATCACCCACGCCCTCCGACTCAGCAGGGAGACAAGCGACTTCGACACGGTCGTCGACGAACTCCACAACACCTACGCCGACCACCACTGGGTCCACGCCCTCCCCAACACGGCCCTGCTCACCGCCGCCCTCACGCACGCGGACGGCGACTTCGCGGCCTCCATCTGCCGTGCGGTGTCCGGCGGTTGGGACACCGACTCCAACGGCGCGACGGCGGGCAGCATCGCGGGCCTCCTGACCGGCTCCCCGGACGCACTCCCCGACCGCTGGACGACCCCCCTCAAGAACCGCCTGGCCACCTCGATCGCCGACTTCAACGGCATCGGCTTCGACACCCTGGCCCACCTCACCCTCCGGGAGACCCCCCACCCATGACGCAGGCGTACGACCCCCCGCTCTCCCACCTCCGCGTCCTCGACCTCGCCACCCTCTTCGCCGGCCCCCTCGCCGCCACGATGCTCGGCGACTTCGGCGCGGAGGTCATCAAGGTCGAGCACCCCACGAAGCCGGACCCGTCCCGCGGCCACGGCCCGTCGAAGGACGGCGTGGGCCTGTGGTGGAAACTGCTGGGCCGCAACAAGCGCACACTGACGCTGAACCTCTCCACCCCCGGCGGCCGGGACACCCTCCTCCGCCTCGCCGCCACCGCCGATGTGATCATCGAGAACTTCCGTCCCGGCACCCTGGAGAAATGGGGCCTGGGCTGGAAGGAGCTGTCGGCGGCGAACCCACGCCTGGTCCTCGCCCGGGTCACCGGCTTCGGCCAGTTCGGCCCGTACGCGCACCGCCCCGGCTTCGGCACACTCGCCGAGGCGATGAGCGGCTTCGCCGCGATCACCGGCGAGCCGGACGCCCCACCGGTCCTGCCGCCCTTCGGCCTGGCAGACTCGATCGCGGGTCTGGCGACGGCGTACGCGGTGATGACCGCGCTCGCCGCCCGTGACCGTACCGGCGAGGGACAGACGGTCGACATGGCGATCATCGAGCCGATCCTCACCGTCCTCGGCCCCCAGCCCCTCTGGTACGACCAACTGGGCCACGTCCAGCCCCGCACGGGCAATCGCTCCGCCAACAACGCGCCCCGCAACACCTACCGGACGGCGGACGGTTCCTGGGTGGCCGTCTCCACCTCGGCCCAGTCGATCGCGGAGCGGGTGATGCGCCTGGTCGGCCGCCCCGAGCTGATCGACGAGCCCTGGTTCGGTTCGGGGGCGGACCGGGCCCGTCACGCGGACGTCCTGGACGAGGCGGTCGGCGCGTGGATCGCCCGGCACACCCGGGAGGAGGTCATCGAGGCGTTCGAGAAGGCGGAGGCGGCGGTCGCCCCCATCCAGGACGTACGCGAGGTGATGACCGACCCCCAGTACCGCGCCCTGGACACGATCACGACCGTCGACGACCCCGAACTCGGCCCCCTGCGCATGCAGAACGTCCTCTTCCGCCTCTCCGCGACCCCCGGCGCGATCCGCTGGGCGGGCCGCCCGCACGGCGCCGACACGGACTCGGTCCTGACCGAACTCGGCCTGTCCGGACCGGACATCGAGACCCTCCGTCAGGAGGGCGCCCTGTGACCCTCCAGTCGACGACACCATTTCCCCTGACCTGGCTGTACGTCCCCGGCGACCGCCCGGAGGTGGTGACCAAGGCCCTGGCCTCCGGCGCGGACGTGGTGATCGTGGACCTGGAGGACGCGGTGGTCCCCGACCGCAAGGACTACGCCCGCGCGGCCACGGCCGAACTGCTCTCGGCCCGGCCACCCGTCCCGGTCCACGTACGCGTGAACGCCCTGAACACCCCGCAGGCCGAGGAGGACCTCAAGGCCCTCTCCCCCCTCCCCGGACTGACGGCCTTCCGCCTCCCGAAGATCACGTCTCCCGTCGAGATCGCGAGGGTCGCGGAGCGAACCGCGCCCGCGGAAGGGGGAGCGATCCCCCTGTACGCCCTCCTCGAATCGGCCCTGGGCGTGGAACGGGCCTACGACGTCGCCACCGCCCACCCCGCCCTCCAGGGCATCGCCCTCGGCGAGGCGGACCTCCGAGCCGACCTGGCCGTCCGCCACGACCAGGCCCTCGACTGGCCCCGCTCCCGAGTGATCCTCGCCGCCCGCGCCGCGGGCCTGCCCTCCCCCGCCCAGTCGATCTACCCGGACACGAAGGACCTCGGAGGCCTGGCCGCCTCCTCCGCCCACGGCCGAGCCCTGGGCTTCCTCGGCCGCGCCGCCATCCACCCCCGCCAACTCCCGGTGATCGAACGCGCCTACGCCCCCACCGCGCGGGAAATCGAGTCGGCCGAGGAAACCCTCGAAGCCGCGACCAGCGACCCCGGCGCCCAGGCCCTCCCCGACGGCCGCTTCATCGACCCGGCCGTCGTGGCCGCCGCCCACAGAACCCTGTCCCTCGCCAACCGCCCCACCAGACGCTGATCCGCCCCCGCCGCCCCTACCCGTCCCGTCCCGTCCTTCAGGGGCTACGCCCCTTCAACCCCCCGGTGCGGGTCCGGTGGGGGCTGGTCGCGCAGTTCCCCGCGCCCCTGAGAAGCAGGGGCTGCGCCCCTTGCTTCTTTCTGCGGCCCGATGGCCGCGTCGTCTCCAGGCCCGCAGGGCCTGGTCTTTCAGGGGCGCGGGGAACTGCGCGAGAAGCCCCACCGAACCCGCACCCGCCCCACGACCTCAGTCACCCCGCCCCCGCCCGTCTCCCCATCCACCCCGAAACCCAAAAAACCAAAAACCCACCCGCCCCGAAAGGGGCGGGTGGGTGGGGAACATCCGACACGGAGCGGCGGATCACAGCGACCGGAGCGATACCTCAGCTCTTCTCAGCGGACTCGGCCTTCTTCTTCTCGCCCCCGGAGCCGGAGGCCTCCGCATCCTTCTCGGCCTTCGCATCGGCCTCACCCGAAGGCTCCGCCGACTCCGAGTCCCCGTCGTCCTGCTGCTCGCCCTTCTCCAGGTCCGCCGCGGCAGCACCCTCGTCCCCGTCACCGTCGGAGGCACCCGGCTCGACGACCTCTTCCCGCCCCGGCCGCTTCCGGGCCGACAGGACGATGTAGATCACGGCGAGGATGAAGACGAACAGCGCGGTCCAGTTGTTGAGGCGCAGCCCGAGGATGTGGTGGGCGTCGTCGACCCGCATGTACTCGATCCAGAACCGCCCCGCGCAGTACGAGGCGACGTACAGGGCGAACGCCCGCCCGTGCCCGAGCTTGAAGCGCCGGTCGGCCCAGATGACGAGGACCGCGACACCGATGCACCACAGCGACTCGTAGAGGAAGGTCGGGTGGTAGGTGCCCGGCACCCGCCCGTCCGTGGAGGACGTGATCTCCAGGGCCCACGGCACATCCGTCCGCTCCCCGTACAGCTCCTGGTTGAACCAGTTGCCCCACCGCCCGATCGCCTGCGCCAGGGCGATGCCGGGCGCGACGGCGTCGGCGTACGCGGGCAGCGGGATGCCGCGCCGACGGCACCCGATCCACGCGCCCACCGCCCCGAGGGCGATCGCGCCCCAGATGCCGAGGCCGCCCTCCCAGACCTTGAAGGCGTCCACCCAGTCACGGCCCTCGCTGAAGTACAGCTCGTAGTCCGTGATCACGTGGTAGAGGCGCCCGCCGATCAGACCGAACGGCACGGCCCAGACCGCGATGTCGGCGACCGTGCCGGCCCGTCCGCCCCGCGCGACCCAGCGTTTGTTGCCGAGCCAGACGGCCACGAAGACACCGATGATGATGCAGAAGGCGTAGCCGCGCAGCGGGACGGGACCGAGGTACAGCACCCCGCGCGACGGGCTGGGAATGTAGGCAAGTTCCATGGCAGGGTCGACGCTACCCTGCCGGGCCCGGCCGACGGCAGGCACCCCGGCAACGGGTCCATAACGCCGTACCCCTCCTGCCTTGACGCCCCACGGCCCCCCGCAGCCCCTCGGCTCACACGCGACTCACCCCTGGGCCTTCGCCTCGACCATCTGCTTCAGCTTGGCGGGGGTCATGGACTGGTCCGCGTAGATGTTGGTGCCGTTGAGGAAGACGCTGGGTGTGCCGGAGAAGCCGCCCTTCTGGAAGGCCTCGTTCGACTTGGCGACCCAGCTGTCGTGCGTACCGTCCTCGACGCAGGTGCGGAAGGCGGCGGTGTCCAGCCCGTCCACCTTCTTCGCCAGGTCGAGGAGCTTGGCCTCACTGGCGAAGTCGTCGCTCGTCTCGGCGGGCTGGTTCTGGAAGAGCACGTCGTGGTACGCCGGGAACCTGCCCTCGTTCTGCGCGCACGCCGCGGCGTTGGCGGCCTTGCGGGAGCCGCTGCCGCCCATGTTCCCGTCGATCAGGGTGGCGAGGTGGTACTCGACCTTGAGCTTTCCGGCCTCGGTCAGCTCGTGGACCGTCGAGCGGTAGGCGTCCTCGAAGGACTTGCAGGCCGGGCAGCGGAAGTCCTCCCAGACCGAGAGGGTCGACTTCGCGCCGGTGTCCCCGACGGGAATCGCGAGGCTGTCCTCGCCGTTGGCCCCCGAGGGCGCCACGACCGGGCCCGCGGTGTCGGCGTCGTCGTCCTTGCCGGCGTTCGCCGCGACGACGCCGATCACGGCGGCCAGCCCCAGCACGCACAGCACCGCGGCGCCCACGATCAGCACCCGACGGCGCTTCTCGGCGGCCTTCTGCTTCTCGCGCTCCTCCGCCAGGCGTTCCCGGGCGGTGCGCTTTCCCTCACGGTTCTTCTCGCTCACATCCCGCAGAACGAACCGGGGAGGCGCACCGCGCCTCCCCGATCCCACTTCCACCCGTTCGGGTGAGCGGATGACCCGTTACGTCCAGTGATCCCCGTACGACAAACGGGTGAACGTCACGAGCCCCCTCGGCGCGCCGGGGCACACACCGGTCACGCGCCCCGGCGTACGCCCTTCGCCAGGTCGCCCGCCAGTTCCCGTACGGCGTCCAGACCGGCGGCCTCGTCGGGCGCGTCCAGCATCCGCTTCACGAACGCGGAGCCGACGATCACGCCGTCGGCGAACCCGGCGACCTCCGCGGCCTGCTCGGCGTTGGAGACGCCGAGGCCGACGCAGACCGGCAGGCCCGAGCCCGTGGCCCGGGTGCGTTCCACCAGGTTCTGGGCCTGCGCTCCCACCGATTCCCGGGTGCCCGTGACACCCATCAGCGAAGCCGCGTAGACGAAGCCGCTGCCCGCCGCGGTGATCTCCGCGAGCCGGGCGTCCTTGCTGCTGGGCGCGACCACGAAGACCGTGCCGAGCCCGTGCTTCTCCGCGTGCTCCCTCCACAGCGCCGACTCCTGGACGGGCAGGTCGGGCAGGATGCAGCCCGCGCCGCCCGCCTGAGCGAGCTCGGCCGTGAAGCGCTCGACGCCGTAGCGGTCGATGGGGTTCCAGTACGTCATGACGAGTACGGGCTTCCCGGTGGCCTCGAAGGCCTCCCGGACCGTACGCATCACGTCCGCGATCTTGACGCCGCCGCGCAGGGCGATGTCGTCGGCGGTCTGGATGACGGGACCGTCGAGGACCGGGTCGCTGTGCGGCAGCCCGACCTCGACGACGTCGGCGCCACCCTCGAAGACCGCCTTGATGGCGGCGATACCGCCGTCGACGGTCGGGAACCCGGCCGGCAGATAGGCGATCAGCGCGGACCGCTCCTCCGCCTTGGCGGCGGCGAGGGTGTCACTCAACAGCTGGATGTTCCCGCTCACTTGGCGTCCCCCTCGATCTCGGCGAGATCGGCCGCGTCGGCGGCGACCTCGGCGTCGGCACCGGTTTCGTACAGGCCGAAGTAGCGCGCGGCCGTGTCCATGTCCTTGTCGCCGCGCCCGGACAGGTTGACGACGATCAGCCCGTCCTTGCCCAGTTCCCTGCCGACCTCCAGGGCACCGGCGAGCGCGTGGGCGCTCTCGATGGCCGGGATGATGCCCTCAGTGCGCGACAGCAGACGCAGCGCCTGCATGGCCGCGTCGTCGGTGACCGCGCGGTACTCGCCGCGACCGCTGTCCTTGAGGTACGCGTGTTCGGGGCCGATGCCCGGGTAGTCGAGCCCCGCGGAGATCGAGTAGGGCTCGGTGATCTGCCCTTCCTCGTCCTGCAGGACGTAGGAGCGCGAGCCGTGCAGGATGCCCGGCTCGCCGGCGGTCAGCGTGGCCGCGTGCTCACCGGTCTCGATGCCGTGACCCGCGGGTTCACAGCCGATGAGGCGTACGTCGGCGTCCGGGATGAAGGCGTGGAAGAGCCCGATCGCGTTGGACCCGCCGCCGACACAGGCGACGGCGGCGTCGGGCAGCCGTCCGGCGCGTTCGAGGATCTGCCGCCGTGCCTCGACCCCGATCACCCGGTGGAAGTCGCGGACCATGGCGGGGAAGGGGTGGGGCCCGGCCACGGTCCCGAACAGGTAGTGCGTGCGGTCGACGTTGGCGACCCAGTCCCGGAACGCCTCGTTGATGGCGTCCTTGAGGGTCCGGGAGCCGGACTTCACGGCGACGACCTCGGCGCCGAGCATGCGCATGCGGGCGACGTTCAGGGCCTGCCGCTGGGTGTCGATCTCGCCCATGTAGATCGTGCAGTCGAGGCCGAAGAGCGCGCAGGCCGTGGCGGTGGCGACGCCGTGCTGGCCCGCGCCCGTCTCGGCGATGACCCGTGTCTTGCCCATGCGCTTGGTGAGCAGGGCCTGCCCGAGCACGTTGTTGATCTTGTGCGAACCGGTGTGGTTCAGGTCCTCGCGCTTGAGGAACACCCGCGCGCCACCGGCGTGCTCGGCGAACCGGGGCACCTCGGTGAGCGAACTGGGCCGCCCCGTGTAGTGCACGAGCAGATCGTCGAGTTCACGCGCGAACTCGGGGTCGTGCTTCGCCTTGTCGTACTCCACGGCGACCTCGTCCACGGCGGCGACGAGCGCCTCCGGGATGAACTTGCCGCCGAACGCGCCGAAATACCCCTCGGCACTGGGAACCTGACCCTCGGGGTCGGGAATGAAGAACTCACTGGACATGCGGTTACCTCGCAGGGGCGTAGCCCCGTCGTTGGTCGGACTATGGCTCACAGTGATCACGTACGCGCACGCCGTTCCCCTTCGCCGGAAGCGGGTTCCGAGCAGCGGGAGCGTCCGAACACCGGGCCTCGCCCCGGCAGTCGGGATGCTCCACGGCACCGGGAACGTCCCACGGCACTCGGGACACCCGGAGCGCTCAGGAGGCCCGCAGCGCTCGGGAGGCCCGAGGAGCTCGGGACGGCCGCAGATCCGCGGAAGCCGCCACCCGCCGTCCCGATCCACCCGCCGCGACGGCGGGCTGCCACGGGGCGGCGATCGGCGGTGCCGAACCGGCCGGAAGTGCCCTCACCGATCGCCGGGGACGAAACACCCGGCGTTCACGGAAGGGAGAGGCGGCTCAGCTGCCCGCGGGGAGTCGGCGCGCACGAGTCCGGGGCCATCGCATGCCGTTCACCTGGCCCGGCTCGTCGCCGATGACGTACCGGACCCGGCGCCCGTGGACGCGGCGGGCGGGCGCCCGGCAGCCACGGGGACGGCACCCGCGCGCGAGGCGGGCGTAGGGGTCCCTGGTCGTCATGGAGATCGAGAACATCGGGGCACAGCGTACCGGCCCCGGATCACCCATGTGGGCGACATCGGCCGGCACGGGCGACGAGACCGTGTCCGATGGCGCGTCCGATGCCGCGTCCGACCGCGCGCACCCCGCCGCCCCGGCGGGGGCGAACCCCGGCCGGTCGGCGGCGAAGGCGCGGCTGGTCATGGCCGGGTCAGCCCCGCCCGTGCCGCAGCGCCGGGTGCTCGCCCGCGGCGACGAGGTCGGCGACGGCGGTCTTGGGGTCCTTGCCGGTGACGAGGGACTCGCCCACCAGGACCGCGTCGGCGCCGGCGTTGGCGTAGGCGATGAGGTCGTGCGGGCCCCGCACGCCGGACTCGGCGATCTTGACGATGGAGTCGGGGATCTCGGGGGCGACCCGTTCGAACGTGGTGCGGTCGACCTCGAGGGTCTTGAGGTTGCGCGCGTTGACGCCGATCACACGGGCACCCGCGTCGACCGCGCGTTCGACCTCGTCCTCGTCATGGACCTCGACGAGCGGGGTCAGGCCGATGGACTCGGCGCGCTCGATCAGCGACTCCAGCGCCGGCTGGTCGAGGGCCGCGACGATCAGCAGGACCACATCGGCGCCGTACGCCCGGGCCTCCCACAGCTGGTAGGAGGTGACGATGAAGTCCTTGCGCAGGACGGGGATGTCCACGCGCGCGCGGACGGCCTCCAGATCGGCCAGCGAGCCGCCGAAGCGGCGCTGTTCGGTGAGGACGGAGATGATCGCCGCGCCGCCCGCCTCGTAGTCGGCCGCGAGGCCGGCCGGGTCGGCGATCGCGGCGAGCGCGCCCTTGGAGGGGCTGGACCGCTTGACCTCGCAGATCACCTTGACGCCGTCGCCGCGCAGCGCGGCCACGCCGTCCTTGGCCGCCGGAGCCTTCGCCGCGCGCTCCTTGAGCTCGTCGAGGCTGACGCGCGCCTGCCGCTCCGCGAGGTCGGCACGGACTCCGTCGATGATCTCGTCGAGCACACTCACGCGAGCGGCCCCCTTTCAGACGGTGAAAATCGGTGACAACGTTTGACGGTCATGTATTGACAGTCGAGCGGTTCTCAGGGTTCAGGCAGTTCACTGCGATGGTATCCGGAGGAAGGCGTAGGCCTCGCATCCGGTTGACGGCGGTCCCACTACCTGGACGTTCGCCGTTTGATCAAGGATGCAGCCAGCCACCGAACGGCAAGTTCCGGACAACCGTGAAGACCAGCGCCAACGCGCCGATCGACCACATGTGGACAGGGCCGAACCGGAGGCGCAGGGGTCGCCCGCGCGCCGCATGGACCACCCAGACGGTCCACAGCACCGCGAAGCCCAGGAAGCCCGCCACGGCCAGCGCGTTGTCGGTGACGGCGGTCGCGATGTCCCCGTGGGCGAAGGCGTGCGCACTGCGCAGGCCGCCGCAGCCGGGGCAGTAGAGGCCGGTGAAACGCCACAGCGGGCAGACCGGGTAGTGGCCGGGCTCGTTGGGGTCCACGGCCGCGACGTACGCGAAGGCACCGCCGACGGCCGCGAGTACTGCGGCGGGCACCCAGAGCCCGCCCCACGCGCGGCCCGTGTCGCGGCCACGGCCCGCGTCGACGGCGGTCGCATCGGCCGTTCCGGTACGCGGCGGTGGCGCGGCGGGCTGAGTCTCGGCGTTCACACACCGCATTCTGCCCCGCGCGGGGCGTACGCGCGCGAGAGGGGCGCCCCGGCGATGGTGCCGGACGCCCCTCACCCGGAAGTCAGCTCTTGGCGCCGGCCGGCTCGGGGGTCGTCGCGGCGGCGGTGCGTACCGTCGCCGTCTCGTACACGGCGTGTGCGTCCTTCGGCTGGCCCATGCCCATGGCGCGCATGACCATGCCGACGACGCCGCCGAGGACGACGATGACCATGCCGGCCCAGAATCCCAGCGGCTGGGCCATCACCATGTAGGCGCCCGAGACGCAGAAACCGATGAAGGCGATGGTGACGCCGGTCCAGGCGGCCGGGGTGTGACCGTGGCTGCTGCCCGCCATGACTTGCTCCTCGTTGTTCATTGCGTGGTGCTCGATGCGTGTCGCTCGATGCCTGTGCTGAGTCGGACGCTCGTCGTCCATTGTCCCGTACGTGTACGAGTGCCTTGAGCGGGGGTGTCCACTCCCGCTTCCCGCCCCCCAGGCCCTAGGCCGGGTCGGGGCCCGTGGGGTCCTCACCTCGGTCCAGGGCCTTCCACATGTCCTCGGGCCGGTCGGGGTCGACGGGCTTGGCCTTGCGGGGCCGGGGGGTGCCGTCGCGCTCGTAGCGGCCGGACATCGTGGGCCACAGGCGTCCGTAGCGGAGCGCGAGCAGCCCGGCGAGCAGGATGAGCGCGCCGCCGACGGCCGCGACGTACGGCCAGCCGGTGTGGCTGAGCGCGTCGACGGTCGCGGCGCTGTCGCCGGAGGCCTCGGCCGCCTTGTCGTCGAGCGCCGAGCTGTCGTACGCGCCGAGCAGCGCGGCGGCGATCGTGCCCGCGCCGGAGAGGGCGAGCAGGACGGCGACCAGGACGCGCCCGGACCGGCGTACGGCGAAGACGGCGACGAGCGCGGCGAGGCCCACTATGGCCAGGGACGCCGGCACGCCCGTGACGTCGCTGCCCCTGACGGTCAGCGGGAAGGGGCCGCCGGCCACCGTGATGGTGCCCTCCGACCAGCGCTGACGGGTGGCGAGCAGCACGACGGCCGCGCCGAGGGCACCGCTGAGCAGCGCCAGGGCGAGGCTGCGCCGGCCGGAGCGGAGAGACGCGGGTTCGGATCGGGGGTGAGGTACTGCGGTCACGTGGTCCACTATCGCCTGCCCCCCGGGTGGGTTGTCACCCGGGGTTGACGTGAGAAGCGCCCTATTGTCCGAGTCGGTTGGCCGTGTGCACCGCGCGCAGGACCGCCGCGGCCTTGTTGCGGCACTCGGTGTCCTCGGCTACGGGGTCGGAGTCGGCGACGATGCCGGCGCCGGCCTGGACGTACGCCGTGCCGTCCCGCAGGAGGGCCGTGCGGATGGCGATGGCGGTGTCGGAGTCGCCCGCGAAGTCGAGATAGCCGACGCAGCCGCCGTAGAGGCCCCGGCGGGACGGCTCCAGTTCGTCGATGATCTGCATGGCGCGCGGCTTCGGGGCTCCGGAGAGGGTGCCGGCGGGGAAGCAGGCGGTCAGGACGTCGAAGGCCGTCCGGCCCGGCGCGACCCTGCCGGTGACGGTGGACACGATGTGCATCACGTGCGAGTACCGCTCGACGGACATGAAGTCGACGACCTCGACCGAGCCCGGTTCGCAGACCCGGCCCAGGTCGTTGCGGCCCAGGTCGACGAGCATCAGGTGCTCGGCGCGCTCCTTGGGGTCGGCGAGCAGTTCGTCGGCGAGGGCCTGGTCCTCCTGCGGGGTCGCGCCCCGGTGCCGGGTGCCGGCGATGGGGTGGACCATGGCCTGCCCGTCCTCGACCTTGACCAGGGCCTCGGGGGAGGACCCGACGACGTCGAAGCCGTCGAACCGGAACAGGTACATGTACGGGGAGGGGTTGGTCGCCCGGAGGACCCGGTAGACGTCCAACGCGCTTGCCGTGCACGGCGTTTCGAAGCGCTGCGAGGGGACGACCTGGAAGGCCTCGCCGGCCCGGATGCGCTCCTTGATGTCCTCGACGGCCTCCTGGAAGTCGGGGCCGCCCCACAGCGCGGTGTACTCGGGCAGCTCGGAGGGCGGGAGGGCCGCCGGGGGCTGGGCGACGGGCCGGGCGAGGTCGGTCTGCATGGCGTCGAGGCGGGCGACGGCGTCGGCGTAGGCCTCGTCGACGCCGGTGTCCAGGTCGTTGTGGTTGATGGCGTTGGCGATCAGCAGGACCGAGCCCTCCCAGTGGTCCATGACCGCCAGGTCGCTCGTCAGCAGCATGGTCAGCTCGGGCAGCCGGAGGTCGTCCCGCTCGCCGGGGCCGATCTTCTCCAGGCGGCGCACGATGTCGTAGCCGAGGTAGCCGACCATGCCGCCGGTGAAGGGCGGCATGCCCTCCTGGTGGGGGGTGTGGAGCGCCTCGATGGTGGCGCGCAGCGCGGCCAGGGGGTCGCCGTCCGCCGGGACGCCGACGGGCGGGGTGCCGAGCCAGTGGGCCTGGCCGTCGCGGGCGGTGAGGGTGGCGTGGCTGCGGACGCCCACGAAGGAGTAGCGAGACCATTTGAATGCCGTGCGGCCGTTCTCCGCCGACTCCAGGAGGAACGTACCGGGGCGCTCGGCGGCGAGCTTGCGGTAGAGCCCGACCGGGGTGTCGCCGTCGGCGAGGAGCTTGCGGCTGACGGGGATGACCCGGCGGTCGGTGGCCAGCTTGCGGAACGTCTCGAGGTCCATGGCGGCTGACCTTACTGATCCAGTGACGGTACGTCGGAATCGGCGCCGCCCTCGACGGCCTTGAGGACGTCCTCGTCGAAGCAGGTGCGGGCGCCGGTGTGGCAGGCGGCGCCGACCTGGTCGACCTTGACGAGGACGGTGTCGGCGTCGCAGTCCAGGGCGACGGACTTCACCCACTGGAAGTGGCCGGAGGTGTCGCCCTTCACCCAGTACTCGCGGCGGCTGCGCGACCAGTACGTGCAGCGCCCGGTGGTGAGCGTGCGATGCAGGGCCTCGTCGTCCATCCAGCCGAGCATGAGCACCTCACCGGTGTCGTACTGCTGGGCGATGGCGGGCAGGAGCCCGTCGGCGCCGCGCTTGAGGCGCGCGGCGATCCGGGGGTCCAGCGCGCTGGGAGTGCCGGGGCCGGTGGGGACTCCGGGACTACGGGGGCTGCTGGAGGACGGCGTGCTGGTCATGCGTGCCATTGTGCCGCGCCGCGTCGACCGGCCTCGCCCGTTGTCCACAGGCCGGACCTTCTTGTCGTACGAACGGCAACCCGCCCCCGCATCCTCTGTTCCGCATCCCCTGTTCCGCTGTTCCGCATCCCCTGTTCCGCATCGCCACCACGCACCGCCACGACGCATCGGCCGGGACCTGCGCTGGGCGGAGCGGCGGTCCGGTCGTAGGCTGGCTGACATGTCGACCCATGCCAAGCGTGAACGGCTTCTCTTCGCCGACCTGTTGGAGACAGCGGGCCCTGATGCTCCCACCCTGTGCGAGGGCTGGACGACCCGTGATCTGGCCGCGCACGTGGTGGTGCGCGAGCGCCGCCCCGACGCCGCCGGGGGCATCCTCATCAAGCAGCTCGCGTCGCGCCTGGACCGGGTGATGGAGGAGTTCGCCGCGAAGCCGTACGAGGAGCTGATCCAGCTCGTGCGTACCGGTCCGCCGCGTTTCTCGCCCTTCTCCCTCAAGCAGATCGACGAGGCGTCGAACACGATCGAGTTCTATGTCCACTCCGAGGACATCCGCCGCGCCCAGCCCGACTGGTCCCCGCGCGAACTCGACCACGTCTTCCAGGACGCCCTCTGGTCCCGTCTGGAGCGCACCGCCCGCCTCATGGGCCGCGGCGCCCCCACCGGTCTGGTCCTGCGCCGCCCCGACGGCCAGACCGCGGTGGCCCACCGCGGCGCCCCCGTCGTCACCGTCACCGGCGAGCCCTCCGAGTTGCTGCTGTTCCTGTACGGCCGCCAGCAGGTGGCCGACGTGGAACTGGAGGGCGAGAAGGACGCGATCGCCAAGCTGCACGAGACGAAGCAACTGGGGATCTGAACGTCGGGGATCCGAGCGTGGGGATCCGAGCCGGGCCGCCGTATGCCCGACCCGGCGCGGGCCCGCCGTATGGCCGGGTCCCGCGTACGGCGGCCCGCCGTACGCCCGACCCGGCGGAAAGCCCCGGCCTCCCTCAGGCGGCCGGGGCTCGAACGGAGCGGAGCGCGACGTCACCGCACAGGGTGGCCCGCCCCCCGCAGCGCGTCCTTGACCTCGCCGATGCGCAGGTCGCCGAAGTGGAAGACGGAGGCGGCGAGGACGGCGTCGGCGCCCGCCTCGATGGCCGGGGAGAAGTCCGCCAGCTTGCCGGCGCCGCCGGAGGCGATGACGGGGACGGTGACGTGCTTGCGGACGGCGGTGATCATCTCCAGGTCGTAGCCGTCCTTGGTGCCGTCCGCGTCCATCGAGTTGAGCAGGATCTCGCCGGCGCCCAGTTCGGCGGCCCGGTGGGCCCACTCGACGGCGTCGAGGCCGGTGCCCTTGCGGCCGCCGTGGGTGGTGACCTCGAAGGATCCGGATTCGGTCCGGCGGGCGTCGACCGAGAGCACCAGCACCTGGCGGCCGAACCGCTCGGCGATCTCACGGATCAGCTCGGGACGGGCGATCGCCGCCGTGTTGACGCCGACCTTGTCCGCGCCCGCGCGCAGGAGCTTGTCCACGTCCTCGGCCGTGCGGACGCCGCCGCCGACCGTCAGCGGGATGAAGACCTGCTCGGCGGTGCGGCGCACCACGTCGTAGGTCGTCTCGCGGTTGCCCGACGAGGCGGTGATGTCGAGGAACGTCAGCTCGTCGGCGCCCTCGGCGTCGTACACCTTGGCCATCTCGACGGGGTCGCCCGCGTCGCGCAGGTTCTGGAAGTTCACGCCCTTGACGACCCGGCCGTTGTCCACGTCCAGGCAGGGGATGACTCGGACCGCCAGGGTCATGAGATCCACGGCTCCTTAAAAGACCTGAGAAAGGCCTAACCTCTGAATGCTTCGACTTCTACTTCGACAAGGATGCGCGGGTCGACGAAACCGTCCACGACCAGCAGGGTCGCGGCCGGACGCACCGGGTCGAAGAGTTCCTTGTGGGCCCGCCCCACCTCTTCGACGTCCCGCATGTGCGTCAGGTACATCCGCGTACGGATCACGGACTCCGCCCCGAGTCCGAACTCGCCGAGCGCCTCGATCGCGCTGGTGAAGGCCACCTTGGCCTGCTCGTACGGGTCGCCCTCCCCGTACAGCACATCGCCCTTGAAGGCCGTGGTGCCCGCCACCAGGACGCGATCGCCCGCCGCGACGGCCCGCGCGGAACCGAAGGACTCCTCCCAGGGATTCCCGCTCTGCACCCGCCGCACGGCTTCGGACGCTTCGGACGTCATGACGACACAGCCTCCAGGGCCTCTTCCAGGGTGAACGCCTTCGCGTACAGGGCCTTCCCGACGATGGAGCCCTCGACACCGAGAGGCACCAGCTCGGCGATGGCGCGCAGGTCGTCGAGGGACGAGACGCCGCCGGACGCCACGACCGGACGGTCCGTGGCGGCGCACACATTGCGCAGCAGTTCCAGGTTGGGGCCCTGGAGGGTGCCGTCCTTGGCGATGTCCGTGACGACGTAGCGGGCGCAGCCCTCCTTGTCGAGGCGCTCCAGCGTCTCGTAGAGGTCGCCGCCGTCGCGGGTCCAGCCGCGGCCGCGCAGGGTCGTGCCCTTCACGTCCAGGCCCACCGCGATCTTGTCGCCGTGTTCGGCGATGACCTTGGCGACCCACTCGGGGGTCTCCAGGGCGGCGGTGCCGAGGTTGACCCGGGTGCAGCCGGTGGCCAGGGCCTTCGCCAGGGAGGCGTCGTCCCGGATGCCTCCGGACAGCTCGACCTTGATGTCCATCGCCCGGGTGACCTCGGCCACCAGCTCACGGTTGTCGCCGGTGCCGAACGCGGCGTCCAGGTCGACCAGGTGCAGCCACTCGGCGCCCGCGCGCTGCCAGGAGAGGGCGGCCTCCAGCGGGGAGCCGTAGGAGGTCTCGGTGCCGGACTCGCCGTGGACGAGCCGGACCGCCTGGCCGTCACGGACGTCGACGGCGGGAAGGAGTTCGAGCTTTGCCATGGCTACAGGGTTCCGATCCAGTTGTTCAGCAGCTGCGCTCCGGCGTCGCCGGACTTCTCGGGGTGGAACTGGGTGGCCCACAGGGCGCCGTTCTCCACGGCCGCCACGAAGGGCTTGCCGTGCGTCGACCAGGTGACCTTGGGGGCGGTCAGGGTGGGGTTGTGCGTCTCCAGGGACCAGTCGTGGACGGCGTAGGAGTGCACGAAGTAGAAGCGGGCGTCGGTGTCCAGGCCGGCGAACAGGGTCGTGTCGGCCGGGGCGTCGACGGTGTTCCAGCCCATGTGGGGCACGATCTCGGCCTGGAGCGGCTCGACCGCGCCGGGCCACTCGTCGAGGCCCTCGGTCTCCACGCCGTGCTCGATACCGCGCGCGAAGAGGATCTGCATGCCGACGCAGATGCCCATCACCGGACGGCCGCCGGAGAGCCGGCGGTCGATGATCCAGTCGCCGCGCGCCTCCTTCAGCCCCTTCATACAGGCGGCGAACGCGCCGACGCCGGGCACCAGCAGCCCGTCCGCGTTCATGGCCCTGTCGAAGTCACGCGTTATCTCGACCTCGGCCCCCGTGCGCGCGAGGGCGCGCTCGGCGGACCTCACGTTCCCGAAGCCGTAGTCGAAGACGACCACTTTCTTGGACGCCGTGCTCAATTCCACACCTCCAGCCGCATGATGCCCGCGACAAGACACATCGCGGCGCCGATCGAGAGCAGTGTGATCAGGCTTTTCGGCATCTGCTGCTTGGCGAACGAGATGATCCCGCCGACCAGGAAGAGGCCGACGACGATCAGGACGGTGGAGAGCCCGTTCACAGCGCGCCCTTCGTGGAGGGCAGGATGCCGACCGCGCGCGGGTCGCGCTCGGAGGCGTAGCGCAGCGCCCGGGCCAGCGCCTTGAACTGGCATTCGACGATGTGGTGCGCGTTGCGCCCGTACGGCACGTGCACGTGCAGCGCGATCTGCGCCTGCGCGACGAAGGACTCCAGGATGTGCCGGGTCATCGTGGTGTCGTACTCGCCGATCATCGGCGCCATCTTCTCGGGCTCGGTGTGCACGAGGTAGGGGCGGCCGGACAGGTCGACGGTGACCTGGGCGAGGGACTCGTCCAGCGGGACCGTGCAGTTGCCGAAGCGGTAGATGCCCACCTTGTCGCCGAGGGCCTGCTTGAAGGCGGCGCCCAGCGCGAGGGCGGTGTCCTCGATGGTGTGGTGGGAGTCGATGTGCAGGTCACCGTCGGTCTTCACGGTCAGGTCGAACAGACCGTGGCGGCCGAGCTGGTCGAGCATGTGGTCGTAGAAGCCGACCCCGGTGGAGATCTCCGTCCTGCCCGTGCCGTCGAGATTGATCTCGACGAGGACCGACGTCTCCTTGGTGGTCCGCTCCACGCGTCCTACGCGGTTCATGCGCTCTGCTCCTTCTTCAAATCACGTACCGCGTCGAGGAACGCGTCGTTCTCGGCGGGAGTTCCGGCGGTGACCCGCAGCCATCCCGGTACGCCGTTGTCCCGGACCAGGACGCCCCGGTCGAGGATCCTCCGCCAGACCTCGTGCGCGTCCTCGAACCTGCCGAACTGCACGAAGTTGGCGTCGGAGTCGGTCACCGCGTAGCCGATGGCTCGCAGCTCGGCGACCAGCCGGTCCCGCTCCGTCTTCAGCTGTTCGACATAGCCGAGGAGGGTGTCGGTGTGCTCCAGGGCGGCCAGCGCGGTCGCCTGGGTGACGGCGGAGAGGTGGTACGGCAGCCGTACGAGCTGGACGGCGTCCACGACCGCCGGGTGCGCGGCGAGATAGCCGAGGCGCAGACCGGCCGCGCCGAAGGCCTTGGACATCGTCCGCGAGACGACGAGGTTCGGCCGTCCGTCGAGCAGCGGCAGCAGCGAGCCGCCGTGACTGAACTCGATGTACGCCTCGTCCACCACGACCATCGACGGCTTGGCCGCCTGGGCCGCCTCGTACAGGGCGAGCACGGTCTCCCCTGAGACCGCGTTGCCCGTGGGGTTGTTGGGGGTGGTGATGAAGACGACGTCCGGCCGGTGCTCGGCGATGGCCTTCTCGGCGGCGGCGAGGTCGATCGTGAAGTCGTCGTTGCGGGGACCGGAGATCCAGCCGGTGCCCGTGCCGCGCGAGATCAGCCCGTGCATCGAGTACGACGGTTCGAAGCCGATCGCGGTACGGCCGGGGCCGCCGAAGGTCTGCAGGAGTTGCTGGATGACCTCGTTGGAGCCGTTGGCCGCCCAGACGTTTGCCGGATCGACCCCGTATCCGGACGTCTTCGTCAGATACTCGGCGAGCCGCGTCCGCAGCTCCACCGCGTCCCGGTCCGGGTAGCGGTTGAGGTGCCGGGCCGCGTCCCGCACCCGCTCGGCGATCCGCTCGACCAGTGCCTCGGGCAGGGGGTAGGGGTTCTCGTTGGTGTTGAGGCGTACGGGGACGTCGAGCTGGGGCGCGCCGTAGGGGCTCTTGCCACGCAGTTCGTCGCGTACGGGGAGATCGTCGATTCCGAAGCTCACTTGCCAGGTACCTTCCAACCGAACCTTGCCTTGATCGCCGCGCCGTGCGCGGGCAGGTCCTCCGCCTCCGCCAGCGTCACCACGTGGTGCGCGACCTCGGCCAGCGCGTCCTTCGTGTAGTCGACGATGTGGATGCCGCGCAGGAAGGACTGGACGGACAGACCGGAGGAGTGGCAGGCGCAGCCGCCGGTCGGGAGGACGTGGTTGGAGCCGGCCGCGTAGTCGCCCAGCGAGACCGGCGCCCAGGGGCCGATGAAGATCGCGCCCGCGTTGACGACGCGCTCGGCCACCTCCTGAGGACGAGCCGTCTGGATCTCCAGGTGCTCGGCGCCGTACGCGTTGACGACCCGCAGGCCCTCGTCGACGCCGTCGACCAGGACGATCGCGGACTGCCGGCCCGCGAGCGACGGACGAATCCGGTCCTCGATGTGCTTGGTGGCCTCGACCTGCGGCTCCAGCTCCTTCTCGACGGCGTCGGCGAGGGCGACGGAGTCGGTGACGAGCACGGCGGCCGCGAGCGGATCGTGCTCGGCCTGGCTGATCAGGTCGGCGGCGACGTGCACCGGGTCGGCGGTGTCGTCCGCGAGGACCGCGATCTCGGTCGGGCCCGCCTCGGAGTCGATGCCGATGACCCCGGTGAAGTACCGCTTGGCGGCGGCCACCCAGATGTTGCCCGGCCCGGTGACCATGGGGGCGGGCGGGCAGGACTCGGTGCCGTACGCGAACATCGCGACGGCGGTGGCGCCACCGGCCGCGTACACCTCGTCGACGCCGAGCAGTGCGCAGGCGGCGAGGATCGTGGGGTGCGGGAGGCCGTCGAACTCCGCCTGCGCCGGGGAGGCGAGGGCGATCGACGGGACTCCGGCCTCCTGGGCCGGGACCACGTTCATGATCACGGAGGAGGGGTACACCGACCGGCCGCCGGGGGCGTAGAGACCGACACGCTCGACCGGCACCCACTTCTCGGTGACCGTGCCGCCGGGGACGACCTGGGTGGTGTGCGTGGAGCGGCGCTGCTCCCGGTGGACGATGCGGGCGCGGCGGATCGACTCCTCCAGGGCCGCGCGGACGGCCGGGTCGAGCTGTTCCAGCGCCCCCGTGATTGCCTCGGCCGGGACCCGTACGGAGGTCAGGCGTACCCCGTCGAACTTCTCCGCGAAGTCGATCAGCGCCGCGTCGCCCCGATGATGCACGGCCTCGCAGATCGGCCGCACCTTCTCCAGGGCGGCCGAGACGTCGAAGTCGGCTCGGGGCAGCAGGTCGCGCAGGGCGGGTCCCTCGGGGAGGGCTTCGCCGCGCAGATCGATTCGGGAGATCACAGGGCCAATTCTCTCAGACCCGCGCAGGCGGCCGTCCGCGCGTTCCAATGGCTGATACGGGCCCGCGCGGGAACCCGGAAGATCCTCTTCACGTCTTGTGTTCAGGGTGTGACTCAGCGGGCATCACCAGCGTAAACAGTTGCGTGATACACGCGAGTACGGAGGACGGGGGAAGGAAGAGCAGTGAGCGAGGGTGCCGGCCTCCGGGACGACGGAGACCTGCCGGAGGACCTGACCGCCGCCGAAGCGGGCATGTGGCAGGCGTTCCGCAATGGCAGCGTGTACGACCTGCGCGACGGGGACATCACCGTGGACGATCCGCACGGCGGCCATCCCTGGGGGCCCGAGCGGACCGTCCGGGCCCGGATCGTGGCCTGGCTGCTGCTGGACGGGCCGCCCGCGCTGGCCGGCCGGGTGTCCGCGCTGAAGCTGGTCGGCGTCCAGATCAAGGACGTCCTGGAGCTCGCGGGCGGCCAGGTGGTGCCGTACGTGGAGTTGAAGGGCTGCCGGTTCGAGAAGGAGATCCTGCTGCCGGAGACCCGGTTCACGACCTTACGGCTGGTGGACTGCTCGGTGCCCCGGCTGGAGGCGGCCCGGCTGCACACGGAGGGCGATCTGCATCTGCCGCGCTGCCGGTTCCACAACGGGGTGCGGCTCGCGGACGCGCAGATCGGCACCGACCTGCTGCTGAACCAGGCGGTGGTCTACCGCGACCGGCACGGCCGCTCGCTGTCCGCCGACGGACTGACCGTCGCCCAGGACGTACAGGCCGAGATGCTGGAGTCGCACGGGGAGCTGAGCCTGCGCGGAGCGACCGTCGGCGCCTCGCTCAGCCTGCGCGGCAGCCGGCTCGCCAACCCCTACGGCCGCCTCGCCCTGAACGCGCCCCAGCTGACCGTCGAGCGCACCCTCTATCTGACCCCGGCCGGCCTCGGCAATCCGCTGCACACCAGCGGGAGCACACCCGCGCGCGGCACCCGCGTCCAGCGGTTCGAGTGCCAGGGCGGGATCCGGCTGGACGACGGGCGGTTCGGTGACTCCGTCGACCTGGAGCGGGCCCGGTTCACCTTCACGGATGAGCAGGAGCTCTCACTGCGCCGCGTCCAGGTGCCCGAGCTGCGCTTCCTCGGTGAGAGGCCCGAGCGCGGCAAGGTCGTCCTGTCGGGGGCCCGGGTCGGCGTCCTGGTCGACAAGTCGGAGAGCTGGCCCGGCCCCGGCAACCTCCACATGGGCGGCTTCCAGTACGAGACCCTCGTACCGCGCGACCGGTTCCCGCTGGCCAGGCGGCTTGAGTGGGTGGCGGCGGCGACCGCCGAGTACAGCCCGGAGCCGTACGAGCGGCTGGCGACCGTGCTGCGGGCCGGCGGGGACGACGAGGGTGCCCGTGAGGTGCTCCTCGCCAAACAGCGCCACCGGCGGGAGAACCTGCCGCTCGCGGCCAAGCTCTGGGGTTACGCGCAGGACTGGACGGTCGCGTACGGGTACCGGCCGGGCCGGGCCGCGGTGTGGATGGCGGTGCTGTGGGCGCTGACCTCGTACGCCTTCTCGCACGCCGACCATCCGCCGATGAAGAGCGGCGAGCACCCGCACTGGAGCGCGTCCCTGTTCGCCCTGGACCTGCTGCTGCCGATCGTCGATCTCGGCCAGGTCGGCTACTGGCAGCTGCGCGGCGGCTGGCAGTGGCTGGCGGCTGTGGTGATCATCCTGGGCTGGATCCTCGCGACGACGGTGGCGGCGGGCGCCACCCGCCTCCTGAGCAGGAACTGACCGATTCCGCCCGGGAACCGACCGCCCGTCCGGACCTTAATCTGGGCGGCAGACAACCTGAATCACCTTCCCGCCGTCTTGATACCGAAACCATCGATGACGAATCCACGATGACGAATCCACGATGGTGAGAACCCGATCCGTGAGAGCGGCGCCGGCTCAGGGCCCTTCTGATGGATCTCCGTGGAGGAAGGAGCGGCGTTCGGTGCGTGCGATCGACGTGCGGCGCGGAGGGTCATGTGGCGGAGCCACCTGTCCCTTCGCACCGCGCGGCGAGCGTGCGTGCCGGGCGTCGCGACGCCACGGAGATCCATCAGAAGGGCCCTAGGCGCAAGGAGGTGCCTGGCGCCATGGGTCCGCTGCGCGCACTCGTCCGTACCGCCCGGATGGCACGCCACACCTCACGGCTCGCCGCCGGTCTGCCCGACGACGACGAGGTACTGCTCGACGCCCCCGACGAGCGGCTCGGGCCCGCGCTGGTGGCTGCCGGACGCGGTGAGTACGCGCCCGCGGCGAAGCTGCTGGCGACCACCCGGGAGGCCGCCGAGTGGGAGAACCGCGACCGGTACGCGCTGCGGCTCACCGCCTTCGCCCACACGCGCGGCGAGTGGCTGCGGGCCTGGCAGGCGGCCGCCCCGCACGACCCGGACGTCCTGCTGATCAAGGCCGAGCTGGCGGTGGCCCGCGGCTGGCACTCCCCCGCCCGGGTCGAACTGCTGCGCGAGGTGGGTCCGCTGATCGCCGCGGCCGCCGAGGCCGAGCCGCGTGACCCCGTGCCCTGGCGGATCGCCCTCGACCACGCCCGCGGCACGGGCCTCGGCCACTCCGGCTTCGAGCGGCTGTGGGCGGAGGCGGTCCGCCGCTCCCCGCACCACTACGGCTGCCATGTCTCGGCCCTGAAGTATCTGTCCGCCTCCTGGTACGGCTCGCACCGCGAGTGCTTCGACTTCGCCGAGCGGGCCGCCGAGGACGCGCTTCCCGGCTCCCTCGTCCGGGCCCTGCCGGTGCGGGCGGTCTTCGCGTACCTCGCCGAGGGCGGCGGGGCCGTGATCCCCCGCGCGCGCCTGGACGAGGCGGCGGACGGCGCGATCGCGCTCTCCGCCGAGTACGGGCCCGGCGACCCTTGGCCGGCCGAGGTCCGCAACCTGCTGACCTATGTCCTGGTCCGGCTGGAGCGCTGGCCGGACGCCCTGACCCAGTTACGCATGATCGGCCCGTACGCCACGTCCTTTCCCTGGGACCGGGTGTCGGACGATCCGCTGGGCCAGTTCCTCCAGCTGCGCGACGGCGTGCGGCTGGAAGTGGCGTGCTCGATCCCGCTCCGCGCACGGCCGGAGAGGCCGGCGCGGGCCGAAGGGTAGCTCTCCCGAGGGTCACCAAACGAGTACGGACGAACGCGTGCGCCCCGACGACCATTAGGCTCTGGCCTCGTGACCACCGTCCGGCTGCCGCTCTTCCCCCTGAACTCGGTGTTGTACCCGGGGCTCGTGCTTCCTCTGAACATCTTCGAGGAGCGCTATCGCGCCATGATGCGCGAGCTGCTGAAGACCCCCGAGGACCAACCCCGCCGCTTCGCCGTCGTCGCCATCCGCGACGGCCACGAGGTCGCGCCGAGCGCCCCCGGCATGCCGGATCCGACCGCCCTGCCCGACCGGGGCCCGACCGCCGGCTTCGGCGACGAACCGACGAAGGCGTTCCACTCCGTGGGCTGCGTCGCGGACGCGGCCACCATCCGGGAGCGCGACAACGGCACGTTCGAGGTCCTCGCGACCGGTACCACCCGTGTGCGCCTGCTCTCCGTGGACGCCTCGGGTCCCTTCCTCGTGGCGGACCTGGAGGAACTGCCGGAGGACGCGGGCGACGAGGCGGGCGCGCTCGCCGAGGGCGTCCTGCGGGCGTTCCGCCAGTACCAGAAGCGCCTCGCGGGCGCCCGGGAGCGGTCCCTGTCGACGGGGGCGGACCTCCCGGACGAGCCGGCCGTGGTCTCGTACCTGGTCGCCGCGGCGATGATGCTCGACACCCCCGCCAAGCAGCGGCTTCTGCAGGCCCCGGACACCGCGTCCCGTCTGCGCGACGAGCTGAAACTCCTGCGCGCCGAGTCCGCCATCATCCGTAGTCTGCCGTCGTTGCCCGCGTCGGAGCTGACGCGGAGCCCGACGAGCCTCAACTGACGTACACGAGAAGGCCGATGGCGAAGAAGTCGAAGAAGCAGCAGGCGGGCGGCACGCCCGCGACGGTGGCCCTGAGCGCGGCGGGCGTGGAGTTCACCGTGCACGCCTACGAGCACGATCCGGCGCATCCGTCCTACGGGGAGGAGGCGGCCGAGGCGATGGGCGTGTCCCCCGAGCGGGTCTTCAAGACGCTGGTGGCGGACGTCGACGGCGCGCTGGTGGTCGCGGTCGTTCCGGTGGCGGGTTCGCTGGACCTGAAGTCGCTGGCGACGGCGGTCGGCGGCAAGCGCGCGGCGATGGCCGATCCCACCCTCGCGGAGCGCACGACGGGCTATGTCCGGGGCGGCATCTCCCCGCTCGGCCAGCGCAAGAAGCTCCGCACGGTGCTGGACGTGTCGGCGGACGCCCACGACACGATCTGCGTCTCGGCCGGGCGCCGGGGCCTGGAGGTCGAACTGTCCCCGCAGGATCTTCTGAAGCTCACGGAAGCGGTGGCGGCGCCGATCGCTCGCGTGTGACGCCGCCGGGTCAGTGCGTTGTCGGGTGCGGGCCCGGTGGGGGCTGGTCGCGCAGTTCCCCCACCCCTGAAAAGCAGGGGCCTGAATCATTCAGGGGCGCGGGGAACTGCGCGAGAAGCCCCACCGGGCCCGCACCCGCCAACGCACCAGAACCCCCGAGCTACCAGGCGCCCAGGAGGTCACGCGACCGGCGCGCCGTACCCGTCCTTGGGCTGCTCCGGTTCGAACGGCTCAGGGTCCCGCGGCCCGAACAACGCGGTCAGTCCGAGATGCACGAGCAACCCCGCCAGCGGCCAGGCCAGCAGCGCGCCCTTCGCGCCGAGCTTGAGCGGCGCCGAGAACGTCACCCCCTGCCCGACCTCCTTCGCCCGTGCCGCGACATCGGTCTCGGGCCCGAGCCACACGCCGAGCCGCCACGCCAGCACGGCCCCCAGCAGCCCGCCGACCGTGAGCGCCACGACGAGGGGCACCCCGCCGCGCCGGCGCAGCAGGAAGACGACGAGCGCGCTGAGCGCGCCGGCGCCCAGGGCCAGCAGTGTGAACGTTCCGTCGACACCGGCGGCCTGTTCGCCCTCGGTGTCCTTGAAGTAGACCGCCGACCCGTCGGAGACGAGCGGTACGTGCGGCGCGAGCCACCACCACAGGACGCCCAGGAGCGCACCGCCGAGCAGGGCCATGACCGCGGTGACGACGGCGGCCTCGATCAGTTCGGTCCTCAGTCCGGGGCCCGCCGGCTTCTCCGGCTCGTACCAGAGATCCGCCTCGCCCCCACCGCCGGTGGGCGGGGGAGCCCAGGGGTCGTTCGGGGAGTGGTTGTGCGGCGGCGGAGGAGGAGTCAACGGTGCGGTCACTCTGCCATCGTGCCAGGCGCGGCGGTGCGCCGCGTCACCGGACAGCGGCCCGCCGGTACGCCCAGGTGGCGACCGCGAGCGAGACGACCCCGACCCCCGCGCACACCGCGAGGTCACCGAGCACGAACGCCCAGTCGGGGTTCGGCTCGAACGTCCGCGCGAAGGCATCCACGCCGTAGGTGGACGGCAGCAGGTCCCGCGCGAACCGGATGAAACCCGGCATCCGGTCGGCCGGCAGCACGCCCAGCAGCAGCGCCGCCGACATGCCCAGCTGCCCGAGCACGGTGGCGAGCTCGGGGCGCGGGGCGAGCAGGCCCAGCGCGGCGCCCAGCCCGGCGAGCGCGGCCCCGGCGAGCGGGATCACGGCGGCGAGCAGCCAGAGGTGGGTCAGCGGCAGCCCGAAGAGCACACAGCCGAAGACGGCGGTCACGACCGTCCCCGGCACGGTGAAGGAGGCGTACGCCCCCGCCGCGCCCAGCACCACCGCCGCCGGCGGCACCGGCAGCGTCGCGTAGTGGTCGAGCCCGCCGCTGGACCGCAGCTGCCCGAAGTACTGGGCCAGCAGGTTCAGCGCGACGAAGGCGACGACGAGCACCGCCGAACCGGCGACCACGGCATGCGCCTCGGCCCCGCCGTCCACCACTCCGCGCATCAGGATCATGATCCCGATCGACTGGAAGGTGGCCACGAACAGCAGCGGGATCCGCGCGACCCGCGCCCGGGAGAGCTGCGCCCGGTACACCGCGCAGAGCGACGGCCATAGGCGCGCGCGGGGCCCGAGCTCGGCGGCTCCGCGCGGCACACGCTCCTCTACGGCCAGGGCGCTGCCCGGCAGGATCTCGGCGGGTACGACACTCACGTCGAGCTGCTCCTCTTCGCCTCGGCTGTCGCCCATTTTCGTACGGCTTCGGCAGCCCTGCCGTTCACATCCGCACCGACTGTTCTCCGGCTCACGCCCGCGTCCCTCACCCCTTGACCAGTCCCTGCACGCTGCCCGCGCTGCCGCCGAGCGCCAGGTAGACGTCCTCCAGGCTCGGGGTCGCGAGGGTGAAGTCGTCGAGCGCCACGAAGGCGGCGCCCCCGGTCACGGTGGCCACCACCGCGCGCGCCTCCTCCGGCGCGAGCCGGAGCGTCCAGCGGCGCCCGGACTCCACGGCGCGCGGGCGCAGCGCGGCGACCTCGGGCACGTCCAGCGGTGCCTTCTCCCGCCACACCAGGTCGACGCGCACCTCGCCCGCGACCTGCTCCTTCAGTCCGGCCGGGGTGTCGCAGGCGATGACCCGCCCCTGGTCGAGGACGGCGACCCGGTCGAGCACGGTCTCCGCCTCGATGACGTTGTGGGTGACCAGCAGGACGGTGGTGCCGGACTCGGCGCGCCGCCGGTCGACGGCGGCCCACACAGCCCGCCGGGCCACCGGGTCCATGCCGCTGGTCGGCTCGTCGAGCACGAGCAGGGGCCGCTCCCCGACGAGCGCGGTGGCGAAACAGGCGAGCCGCCGCTGGCCGCCGGACAGCTTCTTGAGCGGCCGGGCGGCGAGCCCGGTCAGCCCCAGCTCCTCCAGCACCGCGTCCCGCTCGGCCCGCGCCCGCCGTACCTCCAGTCCGCGCAGCCGCCCGGTGGTCTCCGCGGCGAGCGCCACGGTCAGCTCGTCCAGGGCGGTCGACTCCTGCCCCAGATAGGCGAGGATCCGAGAGGCCCGCTCGGGATGGCGCACGATGTCGTGGCCCAGGATGTCGACGGTGCCGTCGTCGGGCCGCATCAGCCCGGTCAGCTGCCGTACGAGAGTGGTCTTGCCCGCGCCGTTGGGCCCGAGCAGCCCGAAGATCTCCCCGCGCCGGACCTCCAAGGCCACCGCGTCGTTGGCCCGCACCTCGGGAGTCCCCGGCGTACCCCGCCGTCCCCGCGTCGCCGGATACGTCTTCGTGAGCCCCCGCACAGCACACACGACATCCCCACCATGCCGGACCGCCTGTGCCGTACGCGTACTCACGAGGGACGAGCCTACGGGGTCCCGGGGGCCGATTTCCCTCCGGGGCGTCCAGCCGCTCCCTCAAGGGGCGCGGGGAACCGCGCGACCAGCCACGACCGAACCCGCGGCCGCCCGCGAACAGTCGGCCCGGAGCTGTCAGGCGCCCCTACCGCTCCCCCGCCGGTGCGTGCTCCGCCCCGGTCCGCACATCGATCTCCCGCCAGAACCCGGCCCGAATCGCGTACCGGTCATGCTCATCGATCTGATCGTCCTTGTGCGCCAGCAGCCCGAACCGTGCCGCGTACCGCAACAACTCCCCGTCCACCCGGTGCGGCACCCGCGGATACATCCCCGACAGCTTCTGCAGATGCGACTGATCGGTCAGCCGGGCCATCCACCGCCGGGCGAACACCTGCCCGACCTCGAAGGGGTCGCCCCCGACCGTCGTGATGTCCTCCTCCCGGTCGGCCCATCGCTGCTCCGCCGTCGTCAGCTGCGCCAGCGTCGGCATCGCCGACGCTTCAGGCGGCTCCGTCGCGCCCCCGGGCCGGTCCACCCACCCCTTGTCGGAGGACCACCGCAACGTGGCCGTCGCCGGATGCTGCACGGCATGCGTTCCGGGCCCGCGCATGGCCGCCAGATCCTTCGGCGTCGGTACGCCCTTGGGCGCGGCCGCCCGCTCCTCGCTCCCGTTGCGCGCGGCGTCGGCCGCCGAGGCGTGCTCGGGTTCCACGGCCGGCCGCTCGGTGGCCGCGAGGGCCGACTCGGGCAGCGGCGCCGACAGGATCGCGGCGATCTCCGGCCGCGGCACCGACTGCGGTGCGCAGACCCCGCCGAGGTCCTTGGCCCGTACGGCCTTGGTGATCCACATCCGGTCGAGCACGCGCCGCTCGTCGGCCTCGGCGACCAGGTCCTCGGACTGGTTGTAGTCGCCGTCGGCGGCCTGCACGGCCCACAGGTGTACGGCGACGCCGTGCTCCTTGGCGGCCATCATGCCCGGCAGCAGATCCCCGTCGCCGGTCACCAGGACCACGTCGGAGCAGGCGCCGTTGCGGGCCAGTTCGGTCAGCTCGGCGTGCATGGCGGCGTCCACGCCCTTCTGCGCCCACCGCCCGTCACTCCGGGTCAGCGCGCCCAGCCGGACGGTCACCCGGGGCATCACGCGCAGCCTGCGGTGCTCGGGCTGCGGGACGCGGTCGGGGGCGCCGTCGAACCAGTAGATGCGCAGCAACGGCCGCTCGGTGTCGGCCTCGGCGCGCTCGCGCAGCCCCTGGATGAGGGCGGCGTGATCGACGGTGATGCGGGAGCGGGAGGGTTCCCCGGCGAGGAGGCTGGCGGCCGCGCCGAGCAGATACCCGGCGTCCACCAGGACGATGCAGCGGTCCACGCGATCCACCCTCTTTCCGGGAGGTTTGCTTCGGGCTTCCTTCGAGTCTGCCCGACCACGCGGAGGTTAACGGCCGGAACTCGATCTTCGGCGTGGCGTATGCGCCGTGCGCGCTTTCGACGCGGCGCACGGTCCGACAACTCTCGTCACTGACGGTGATTTTCCGAAATGCGCGCCCTGTCATGCTATGTGAGTCTGGTCGCGGCCCTGGCCCCTAGATCCCCCACAGGAGGCAGATCACCATGGCCAAGAACAAGAAGCAGGACCGCAAGCAGCCGCAGTCCGAGCGTGGTCAGCAGGAGGCACAGCAGTCCTCACTGGAGTCGCAGGCCGAGCAGCGGACCACCCAGGTGACCCCCGGCGACATGGCCCGCAAGGGTCGGCAGAAGCGCTTCGGTCACAACTGACCTCCGCAGGACGGGCTGTTGCAGCCCAGGTACACCGAGGGGCGCATCCGGAACACCGGATGCGCCCCTCACGCGTTCACGCCTGTCGGCCGTCACGCGTTCACGCCCGTCGGTCGTCGCAAGCGCACGCCCGCCGGACCGCCGAGGTCCGCTCAGCCGGCCAGGCAGGACGGGCCGAGCAGCACCTTCAGGTCGCCGAACAGGGCCGGATCAGGCTTCACCCGGTGCCGGTCCAGGCGCAGTACGGTCGTCTTGGTGGGGCCCTGGAGCCTGATCCGGACCTCGCTGTCGCCCTTGTGGTGGCTGAGGATCTCGCCGAGCCGGCTGACCATGGGCGGGGTGACGCGGGTGGCCGGGATGGTGAGGATCACCGGCGCGTTGGTGCCCGCGTTCGACAGGTCGGGGACCTGCATCTCCATCGCGACCAGCCGCGGCACGTCCTCGCGCTTGTCGAGGCGGCCCTTGACGAACACGACGGCGTCCTCGACGAGTTGGGTCGAGACGAGCTGGTAGGACGCCGGGAAGAACATGCACTCGATGGAACCGGCGAGGTCCTCCACCGTGGCGATGGCCCAGGCGTTGCCCTGCTTGGTCATCTTGCGCTGGAGGCCGGAGATGATGCCACCGATGGTGACGACCGCGCCGTCCGCGTGCTCACCGCCGGTGAGCTGGGCGATGCCCGCGTCGGCCTTGTCGGAGAGCACGTGCTCCAGGCCGAAGAGGGGGTGGTCGGAGACGTAGAGGCCGAGCATCTCCCGCTCCTGGGCGAGGAGATAGGTCTTCTCCCACTCGTCGGTGGTGAACTCGACGTCGAGTCCGAAGCCCGGCTCGGTGTTCTCCTCCTCGCCCATGCCGCCGAAGAGGTCGAACTGGCCCTCGGCCTCCTTGCGCTTGACCGCGACCACGTTGTCGATCATCGAGTCGAAGTGCGCGGTGAGGCCCTTGCGGGTGTGCCCCATCGTGTCGAACGCGCCCGCCTTGATCAGCGACTCCGTGGTGCGCTTGTTGCAGGCGACCGCCTCGACCTTGTCGAGGTAGTCGGGGAAGGAGGCGTACTTCCCCTTGGCCTTGCGGCTGCGGATGATCGACTCGACCACGTTCGTGCCGACGTTGCGCACGGCTTCGAGGCCGAAGAGGATGACGTCGTCGCCCTGGGCGGCGAAGTTGTGCTCGGACTCGTTGACGTTCGGCGGGAGCACCTTGATGCGCATGCGCCGGCACTCGTTGAGGTAGACCGCCGACTTGTCCTTGTCGTCCTTGACCGAGGTGAGCAGCGCGGCCATGTACTCGGCCGGGTAGTTCGCCTTCAGATAGCCGGTCCAGTAGGAGACGAGTCCGTACGCGGCGGAGTGGGCCTTGTTGAAGGCGTAGCCGGCGAAGGGGACCAGGACGTCCCACAGGGCCTGGATGGCTTCGTCGCTGTAGCCGTTCTTCCGGGCGCCCGCCTGGAAGAGGACGAAGTTCTTCGCCAGTTCGTCGGGCTTCTTCTTGCCCATGACGCGGCGGAGGATGTCGGCCTCGCCGAGCGAGTACCCGGCGATGATCTGGGCGGCCTTCTGCACCTGCTCCTGGTAGACGATCAGGCCGTAGGTGACCGCGAGGACCTCTTCGAGCGGCTCCTCCAGCTCCTTGTGGATCGGCGTGATCTCCTGGCGCTTGTTCTTGCGCTCCGCGTAGTTGATGTGCGAGTTCATGCCCATCGGGCCTGGCCGGTAGAGGGCCGAGACGGCGGAGATGTCCTCGAAGTTGTCGGGCTGCATCTGGCGGAGCAGGGAACGCATCGGGCCGCCGTCGAACTGGAAGACGCCGAGAGTGTCACCGCGGCAGAGCAGTTCGAAGGTCTTGGGGTCGTCCAGCGGCAGGGAGAGCATCTCCAGGTCGATGCCCTTGTTGGCCTTCACCATCTTGATGGCGTCGTCCATGATCGTGAGGTTGCGCAGGCCCAGGAAGTCCATCTTCAGCAGGCCGAGCGACTCGCACTGCGGGTAGTCCCACTGTGTGATGGTCACGCCGTCGGTGTGCCGCACCCAGATCGGGGCGTGGTCGACGATGGGCTCGCTGGACATGATCACGCCGGCCGCGTGCACACCCATCTGCCGGACCAGGCCCTCGACGCCCTTGGCGGTGTCGATGACCTTCTTCACGTCCGGTTCGTTCTCGTACATCGACCGGATCTCGCCCGCCTCGCTGTAACGCGGGTGGGAGGGGTCGGTGATGCCGTTGAGGTCGATGCCCTTGCCGAGGACGTCGGCGGGCATCGCCTTGGTGAGCCGGTCGCCCATCGCGTACGGGTAGCCCAGCACACGCGCGGAGTCCTTGATGGCGTTCTTCGCCTTGATCTTGCCGTAGGTGCCGATCATGGCGACCTTGTCGGCGCCGTACTTCTCCGTCACGTACCTGATCACCTCGACGCGCCGGCGCTCGTCGAAGTCGATGTCGACATCGGGCATGGAGACGCGCTCGGGGTTGAGGAACCGCTCGAAGATCAGACCGTGCGGGATCGGGTCGAGGTCGGTGATGCCCATGGCGTACGCGACGATCGAACCGGCCGCGGAACCACGGCCGGGACCGACCGCGATGCCCTGCTTCTTGGCCCACATGATGAAGTCGGCGACGACGAGGAAGTATCCCGGGAACCCCATCTGGATGATGACGTCCATCTCGTACTCGGCCTGCTTCTGACGGTCGTCGGGGACGCCGCCGGGGAAGCGGCGGGCCATGCCGCGGCGGACCTCCTCCTGGAACCAGGTGACCTCGGTGAAGCCCTCGGGGATGTCGAACTTCGGCATGAGGTTCTTGGCCTCGAACATGCCCGTGGTGTCGATCTGTTCGGCGACCAGCAGGGTGTTGGCGCAGCCCTCCTGCCAGGCGTCCGAGGAGTCGACGGCGTACATCTCGTCGGTCGACTTCAGGTAGTAGCCGGTGCCGTCGAAGCGGAAGCGGTCCGGGTCGGAGAGGTTCTTGCCGGTCTGGATGCACAGCAGCGCGTCGTGCGCGGTCGCCTCGTGCGCGTACGTGTAGTGCGAGTCGTTGGTGACCAGCGGGGGGATGCCGAGCTTCTTGCCGATCTCCAGGAGGCCGTCGCGGACCCGGTGCTCGATCTCGATGCCGTGGTCCATCAGCTCCAGGAAGTAGCGGTCCTTGCCGAAGATGTCCTGGTACTCGGAGGCCGCCTTCAGCGCCTCGTCGAACTGACCGAGGCGCAGCCGGGTCTGCAACTCGCCGGAGGGGCAGCCCGTGGAGGCGATGAGCCCCTCGGACCACTGGGAGATGGTCTCCTTGTCCATCCGGGGCCACTTCTGCAGCCAGCCCTCGGCGTACGCGTCCGAGGAGAGCTTGAAGAGGTTGTGCAGGCCCGTCCTGTTCGCCGCCCAGATCGTCTTGTGCGTATAACCACCCGAACCGGACACGTCGTCCCGCTTCTGGTGCGGCTGGCCCCACTGGATCTTGCGCTTGTTGCGCCGGGACTCGGGGGCGACGTAAGCCTCGATGCCGATGATCGGGGTGACGCCGGCCTTCTTCGCGGTGTGGAAGAAGTCGTACGCCCCGTGCAGGTTGCCGTGGTCGGACATGGCGATATGGGTCATGCCCATCTCGTTGCACGCGTTGAACATGTCCTTGAGCCGCGCGGCACCGTCCAGCAGCGAGTACTGGGTGTGGACGTGCAGGTGCGTGAACGGCGGCTTTGACACGGCTTCGGCCTCCAAGGGACACAGGGGAAACAAGCGTGAACGACTTCCCCACGGGCTGCGGACAGTCTGGGGGACAGCGTCGAAGTCTATGCCTCGGCACTGACACGGCGAGGGCTGTCCCCCGTACCTTTCGGGGAGGGGTCGCGGGCACTCCCGCGCGCCCCCGCACGTTCTTGCAGTCGACCCACCCGTGATCCACCAGGAGGCACCCAGCGATGTCGGTTCCGCAGCTCAGCGACGAGCGACGCGGCGAGGAGATCCTCGCCGTCTTCGACACCGCCTTCGGCCAGCTCCTGGCCGCCGACCCGGCCGCGTTCCGCGTGAAGTTCCGGAAGATGGCGGCCTCGGCCTTCGCGTTCTACCGGGGGACGGCCTGCCTCTTCTACAACGACCTCGACGAGGAGAAGGCGTCCGGCCCGTACCTCGACGAGCGCACCTCGCGCGTGTGGATCCACGGCGACCTGCACGCGGAGAACTTCGGCACGTACATGGACTCCACGGGCCGCCTGATCTTCAACGTGAACGACTTCGACGAGGCGTACGTCGCCCCCTTCACCTGGGACCTGAAGCGCTTCGCCGCCTCCGTGGCGCTCATCGGGTACGCGAAGGCGCTCAGCGACGAGCAGATCACGGAGCTGGTGGAGACCTACGCGGCCGCCTACCGCGAGCGGATCCACGCCGTAGCGGCCGGCGCCAAGCGGGACGAGGTGCCTCCGTTCACGCTGGACACCGCCCAGGGCCCGCTGCTGGACGCGCTGCGCGACGCCCGTTCGCTGACCCGTTTCGGGCTGCTCGACTCCATGACGGAGATCCGTGACTTCGAGCGCCGCTTCGCGCCGGGCGGCGGCTCCATCGAGCTGGACGCGGCCACGCGCTACAAGGTGCTGGCCGCCTTCGACGGCTATCTGGAGACGCTCCCGGAGTCGTCCCTGACCCGCCCGGACTCGTACCGCGTGAAGGACGTCGTCGGCCGCCGGGGCATCGGCATCGGCTCGGCGGGGCTGCCGTCGTACAACATCCTGCTGGAGGGCCAGAGCGACGCCCTGGAGAACGATGTGGTGATCTACATCAAGCAGGCCCAGACCCCGGCCGTCTCCCGTCACATCACCGACCAGCGGATCCGTGACTACTTCCAGCACGAGGGCCACCGCACGGTGATCTCCCAGCGGGCGTTGCAGGCGCACGCGGACCCGTGGCTGGGCTGGACCGAGCTGGACGGCGCCGGGCAGCTGGTCGCCGAGGTGTCGCCGTACGCGGTGGACGTGGACTGGAGCGACATCGACGACCCGGAGGAGATCGCGGCGGTCGTCGCCGACCTCGGCCGGGCCACGGCCACGATGCACGCGGCGGCGGACGACCTGACCGGGCAGTCCCTGGTGCCGTTCTCCACGGAGCGGGCCATCGACGCGGCGATCGCCGCCGACGAGGAGGGCTTCGCGCCGCTCCTGGTGGACTTCGCGCACACGTACGGGGCACGCGCGCGTACCGACCACCAGATCTTCGTCGACCTCTTCCGCAACGGCCGGATCCCCGGCCTGCGCAACCACTGAGAACCCCGAGAACCCCGAGAACCCCTCCCGCGGGCCGCCATCGAGAAGTATCGAGACGAGAAGCACCGAGAAATGAGGCATCACCCACTCACAGGGACCTTTCAGCGGACCCTTTAGCGGTCCCTTACGTGCGTACGTGGGAGACTCTCCAACGCCATGGACATATCCGGGACCCACTTCAGAGCCGTACGCGCGGCGCTGTTCACGGCGGTCGTCGTGACGCTCAGCACCGCGTCGCACGTGCTGCTGTCCGGGGTCCCGCTCCCCCTCACCACCGTCGCCGCGATCGCCGCGGCCGTCTTCCTCGTCGCCTACGCGCTGGCCGGCCGTGAGCGCGGCTTCGGGCGGATCGCCGGTGTGCTGATCCCGCTGGAGCTGGCCGCCGACACGGTGTTCACCACGGGCCAGCACGCCTGTTACGGCGAGGCGGGCGGCCCGGTCGCCGGCCCGCTGCGCCAGGTCGGGCTGGACATGCTGTGCGGCGGCGGCAGCGTCGGCGCACCGCTGGCGCGGGTCACCGGCGGCTCCGAGCGGGCGGGCGCACTGCTGGCGGGCGCCGGCCCGGGCGCCGCCTGGCTGCTGCTCGCCGCGCACATCGGCGTCGGCCTCCTGGCCGCCGCCTGGCTGCGGCGCGGTGAGCGGGCCCTCGCCCAGCTGCTGGACGCCGCGGTCGCCGCCGGCTTCCGGCCGCTGCTGATCGCGGTCGCCTCGGTCATGGTGCGGCCCGCCCGGGCGGAGCACCGGCCGACGCGCACCGCGCACCGCGGGGGCACCCCTCGCACCCTCCTCCTCGCGCACTCCCTGGGACGGCGTGGACCGCCGTGCTCGGTCACCTTCGCGTGACCACCTCCTGAGCACGAGCAGTCCCCACCACAGGTATCCGCGCACCCCGTGTGCGCGTCCCCCAGGGAGTTGACCCACATGAGCAAGCGGAACAGCAACGCGGCGAAGTCGGCGGCCCGTGAGCGGCTGCGCCTGGAGCGCGAGCGCCAGGCCAAGCGCGCCAAGGTCAGGCGGCAGGCGATCGTGGCGGGCTCGATCGTCGCGGTCCTCGCGATAGCCGGCGGCATCGGCTACGCCGTCGTCCAGAACAACGAGCCCACCTCGTGGGAGGCGGCCGCCGACGCCACGGTGGTCGCCCCGGCCAACACCTCGGGCAAGAACGGCACCACCGTGCTGCTCGGCGACTCCAAGACCGACAACGTGGTCCACCTGTACGAGGACCCGCGCTGCCCGGCCTGCGCCAGCTTCGAACAGACCGTCGGCGAGACCGTCAACAAGGGCATGGAGGACGGCGACTACAAGCTCTCCTTCACGATCGGCACCTTCCTCGACGGCAACCTCAGTGGCGAGGGCTCGAAGAACGCGCTGAGCGCGCTCGGCGCCGCCCTGAACGTCAGCCCCGAGGCCTTCATCGACTACAAGGCCGCGCTGTACTCGACGAAGTACCACCCGGAGGAGTCGACCGACGAGTTCGCCGAGGACAGCTATCTGATCAAGGTGGCGAACACGGTCGACGCGCTGAAGAACAACAAGAAGTTCCAGGACGCCGTCGAGAAGGGCACCTACGACGCCTGGGCGATGAGGATGAGCAAGTCCTTCGACGACGCCGACGGTGTCAAGTCCACGCCGACCATCAAGATCAACGACAAGACGATCACCAACCCGTCCACGGTCGCGGCGTGGGAGACGGCGCTCAAGGACGCGGGCGTCACCAAGTAGCCGCCGCACGGTCCGCGCGAACAGGTCCGCGCGAACAGGTCCGTGCGAACAGGTCCGTGCGAAGGGATCCGCACAACGGATCCACGCAACGGATTCACGCAAGCGGGCGGGCGTTCCGGGAGATCTCCCGGAACGCCCGCCCGACTTATGTGGCGGCTACGGTGCGATGAACGGCTTGACGCGCTTGCGGTAGTCCTCGGGCCGGACCTCGTTGTAGTACTTGTCGGCGTCCTCGTCGTCCGAGGTGAAGATGTAGACCGGGCACTCGTCCGACTCGGCCTTGCCGTTGTGCTCGTACTGCTCCTTGCCGGTGCGCGCCTCGACGACCCGCAGCCGGTACGCGGTGTTGTACGTGCGGATCTTCAGCGGCTTGCCGTCGGCCTCCATGTCGCAGACCTTGCCGGTCGCGGTGGCCTTGGTGCGCTCGACGCAGACGACCAGCTCCGCCTGGGCCGGCTTGTCCTCGTAGCCGAGGAACCAGCCCTTGGGGAAGTCGCCGTCGACGGGCACGCTGCTCGTCCAGCCGTCACCGGTGCTGTTCATGAGCTGCGCCGGGTGCACGGTCTTCTTCGTACGGTCGTAGGCCGGCAGCCCCTCGAAGCCGAGCCCGTCCGTGCAGACCCGCTCCAGGTCCTGGGTGGTCAGCGGCACCTCCGGTTCGTCCGCGGCGGCCCCGGCCGACGACGACCCGCCGCCGCTGCCTCCCCCGGTGGTCCCGGTGGGTGACGAGCACCCGCACAGGACCACGCCCAGCACTCCGGCGGCGACCCATATCCGGGCACGCTGCATTGACGACCTCCCTGCCGAAAGAAAAAGAAGCAGGCAGGGCATGTCCCCCCGGGCCATGCCCTGTCCCCCCTGCCCTGCCGAAACAGAAGCGTGCCGGACACCGGGGCCCCGGGTATCGGGGAAGATCCCCCATGTAGTTGTGCGGCCCCTGTGAAACTGGGGGCTACCCTGTACGCGCCTCGAAGGCGCATTCGAGGGGTGCCCGGCGGGGGATGTCGTACGGGGACGTACGGGGGTTTGCCACGACCATCCCAACAGGGCGCAGGGGGCCTTGAGTTGTCGTCGTTCTCTTCGATGCCGTCGTTCTCGTCGATGCCGTCGTTCTCGTCGTTGTCCTCGCCCGCCCTGGTCGGCAGGAAGGCGGAGCGGGAGCTTCTGGCGGCCGCCGTCCGGGCGGCCCGCGACGGGCGGGGCTCGTCGGTGTTCGTGCTGGGCGAGCCCGGGATCGGCAAGTCCCGGCTCGTCGAGGAAGCCGCGTCCGTCGCCGCGGACACCGGATCACGGGTCCTGCGCGGGCGGGCCGCGTCCGCCGGACGCGCGGTGCCGTTGCGTCCGCTGGCGGAGGCCGTGTTCTCGGGGTTAAGGGGCGAGGGAGCTCCCTCGGGCGGCGACCTGGGCCTCTACGAGCCGCTGCTGTCCCGGCTGTGCGGACTGGCACCGCAGGACGGCGCACCGCTCGTCGGGTACGCGGAGGCGGTGCTCCGGCTCCTGCACGTCCTCGGGCGGGACGGCGGCTGCGTCCTGGTGCTGGAGGACCTGCACGACGCGGACGCCGACACGCTCGCCATCGTCGACTATCTGACGGACAACCTCTCCGGTCAGCGGACCGTCCTGCTGGCCACCCTGCGCGGGGAGTCCGGCCCGGCGCTCGACCTCGCCGAGGCCGCCACGTCCCGTCGTACGGCCCGTACGGTCCGCCTCGCCCGCCTCGGGCCGGCCGGCACCGCCGAGCTGGCCGGCCGGTGTCTGGGCCACGACTCCGCCGAGGACGTCCCGGCGGCGGTCCTGGAACGGCTGCACACCGTTTCCGAGGGTGTCCCCTTCGTGGTGGAGGAGCTGCTGCGCGCGATGGTCGACGGCGGCGGTCTCGTCCGGGAAGGCGACTCGCGCTGGACGGTGACCGGTTCGCTCGACGCCGGTGTCCCGGCCGGCGTCGCCGCCGCCGTCCTCCAACGCGTGGACCAGCTGCCGCCGCCCGGCATCGCCCTCCTGGAGGCGGCGGCGGTCCTCGGCAGACGCTTCCCCGTGGACATCGCCGCCCGCGCCGCCGGCCTGGACCACGCCACCGCCCTCACCCAGCTCCGCCACGCGGCGCACGCCCACCTCGTCTCCGGCGCCGCCGCCCCGTCGGACCCCGGCTGGCACAGCTTCCGCCACGCCCTGACCGCCGATGCCATCACCCGCCGGCTGCTCCCACCGGAACGCGCGGCCCTGTGCCTGGCGGCGGCGGACGCGATCGAGGCGGCGAGGGGGGCCGGCCCCGAGGGAGCGAGCTCTCAGGGGGCTGAGAGGGTCGGCCATGACGGGGTGACCGTCGGCGCGGACGACGCGACACACCCGGGCACCCCCGGCACGGCAGACCTCGACACGCCGACCGCGCGGAACACCCGTGGCCCCGAGCCGGTCGGCGTCCCCGATCCGACATGCGCGGAGCCGGACGCCTCCCTCGCGCTCGCCCCGCGCCCCGAACCCGACCCCTCCCTCGCGCTCGCCCGGCCCGCCGAGCCCGACCCCTCCCCCGCGCTCACCCGGCCCGCCCGGCCCCGCGAACCCCGCCCACCGCTCGGCGGAGACGCCGGCGACGACCTGTACCGCCTCGCCGCCGAGCTGTGCGTCGCCGGTGGCCGACCCGCGCGGGCGGCCGTGCTGCTCACGCGGGCCGGTCGGCAGGCGGTCGCGCGGGGTGCGCTGCTGACCGCCGTGGAACTGCTCGACCGGGGCCTGGAGTTGACCGCCGACACGCCGGACGCGCCACCCGAGGCCGTCGCCCGGCTGCTGGAGGAACTGCTCGGCGCACTGGTCCTCACCGGCGACGTGCGGCGCGTACCCGAACTCGGGGACCGGCTGGACCGGGTCCTGACGGTGTGGGGCGCGCCGGCCGGCCGACGGGCGGCGGGCTTTCTGACCCGCGCGCGGGCCGCGGCGACCGCCCAGCAGTGGGAGGAGGGCCTGACCGCCGTACGGCAGGCCAGGGACCTGCTCGGCGACCTGCCCGACCCGGCGTCCCGCGCCGCCCTGGACGCGGTCGCCGCCCACCTGGTGCTCAACTCGCGGCGCCCGGACCGGCTGGAGAGCGCCCGCGCGCTCGCCGAGGGCGCCGTCGCGACCGCCGAGGAGGTGGGACTGCCGGAGGTCGCCTGCAAGGCGCTCACCATGCTCGGGTACTGCCTGCGGCCCCACGACCTCGGCGAGGCGGAGGACGCGTTCGCACGGCTGGTCACCATCGCCGAGGCCCACGCGCTGCCGGTGTGGCGGATCCGTGGCCTGCTGGAACTGGGCGTGCTCGACCGGGTCCGGTTCACCGGCACGGAGCGGCTGCTCGCCGCGCGCGGGGCCGCCGAGGAGACCGGCGCGGTGCTCATGACGGCCTGGGCCGACATGCATCTGACCCTCGCCCATGTGCTGCGCGACGAGCAGGACCGGGCGACGGAGTCCGCGCGCCGGCTCCGGGCGACGGCCCGCAGGCTGCGGCTGCGCGAGGTGGAGCTGATCGGCGCCGGCGTGGAGGGCATCATCGCCGCCTCGCTCGGGGAGCGGGAGAAGCTCGACACCACCCTGCGCACCCTGGAGCGCGCGCTCGCCGGACGGAGCGCCGGGGCGCTGTGGGGCTACGCCGACACCTCCGTGTGGGGCTGGGCCCAGGGCATCTGCTCCCTGCTGCGGGAGGAACCCGACCGTGCGCTGGCCGAGTTCACCGAGGCGGACGGCGTCATGCGGGCACTGCCCAGCACCCGTGGCGTCACCGGCTTCCTCGGCCCGTTCCTGCTGCTGCGCACCCTGCGCGGCGCGACCGACTGGGCCGAACTGGACGGCCCCGGCACCGAACGACTCACCCAGGTCCACTGGGACCGCCCCTTCGCCGGCTGGTCCCGGGCCGTGCTGCTGGGCCGCGAGGGCCGGGCCGCCGAGGCCACCAAGGCGGCGGAGGAGGCGCTGGCCGGGACCGCCGCGATCCCCCTGGCCGCCCATCTCTGTCTGCGTCTGGGCGCCCAGGCCGCACTCGTCGACGGCTGGGGCCGGCCCGTGGAATGGCTGCGCGCCGCCGAGCAGTTCTTCCACGAACGGGGCACGACCCGGGTGTCGGCCGCGTGCCGGGCCCTGCTGCGCGACGCCGGCTCCCCGGTGCCGCGCCGCCGCCAGGGCCACGAGACCATCCCTCGGGAACTGCGGCGCGCGGGGGTGACCGCCCGGGAGTACGAGGTCCTGCGGCTGCTCGGCGCCCGGCTCGGCAACCAGGAGATCGCCGAACACCTCTTCCTCTCCCCTCGCACGGTCGAGAAGCACCTCGCCAGCCTCCGCCACCGCACCGACAGCACCGACCGAGCCGCCCTGATCACCCTGGCCAAGCGGTACGCCGACTGACGACACGTCACCCCAGGCCGGAAGCCGCCCCGCCCCGGTCGCCGACCGACGAACAACGTACGACCACCTGAACATCGAGCGGATTTCGGACTTCTGTCTTACCCGTGGCCCTACCGATCAGTAATCTCATCGGCCGTGACCAGTCGCAGATCTCACTCCAGCCCCGATTCCCCCGCCCAGCCCACGGGTTCGTCCGCCCCGAGCCGCCGTACGGTCGTCAAGGCGGCCGCGGCCGGAGCCGTCCTCGCGGCACCGTCGGCCGCCGCGTTCCCGGCGAGCGCGGCGGAGCCCCCCGCCTTCCTGCACGGCGTCGCCTCCGGTGATCCGCTGCCCGACGGTGTCCTGCTGTGGACCCGGGTGACGCCCACCGCGGCCGCGATACCCGGCTCCGGTCTCGGCCCGGACGTCGAGGTCGGCTGGACCGTCGCCCTGGACAAGGCGTTCACGAACATCGTCGCCAAGGGCTCGACGACCGCGACCGCCGCCTCCGACCACACCGTCAAGGCGGACGTACGCGGCCTCGCCCCCGCCACGAACTACTGGTTCCGCTTCTCCGCCGGCGGCACCGACACGCCCGCCGCGCGCACCCGCACCGCCCCGGCCGCCGACGCCGCCACCACCACCGGCCTGCGCTTCGGCGTGGTCTCCTGCGCCAACTGGGAGGGCGGTCACTTCGCCGCCTACCGCCATCTCGCCGCGCGTGGCGACCTGGACGCGTGGCTGCACCTCGGCGACTACATCTACGAGTACGGCACCGGCGAGTACGGCACCCGCGACAAGGTCGTCCGGCCGCACGCGCCCACCCACGAGATCGTCTCCCTCGCCGACTACCGCGTCCGGCACGGCCGTTACAAGACCGACCCGGACCTCCAGACCCTGCACGCGGCCGCTCCGGTCGTCGCCATCTGGGACGACCACGAGATCGCCAACGACGCGTGGTCCGGCGGCGCCGAGAACCACACCGAGGGCACCGAGGGCACCTGGGCGGCCCGCCTGTCGGCGGCCAAGCAGGCCTACTTCGAGTGGATGCCGGTGCGGCCGGCGATCGCGGGCACCACCTACCGCCGGCTGCGCTTCGGCAAGCTCGTCGACCTCTCGCTGCTGGACCTGCGGTCCTTCCGCTCGCAGCAGGTGGGGGTCGGCGACGGCGAGGTCGACGACCCGGACCGCACGCTGACCGGCCGGGCCCAGCTCGACTGGCTGAAGGCCGGGTTGAAGTCCTCCGACACGACCTGGCGCCTGGTCGGCAACTCGGTGATGATCGCCCCGTTCGCCCTCGGCAACCTCACCGCCGACCTCTTCGAGCCCCTCGCCGAACTGCTCGGCCTGCCGAAGGAGGGCCTCGCCCTCAACCCCGACCAGTGGGACGGCTACACCGACGACCGCCGCGAACTCCTCGCCCATCTGCGGGAGAACGCCATCCGCAACACGGTCTTCCTCACCGGCGACATCCACATGGCGTGGGCCAACGACGTGCCGGTCAACGCCGGTACGTACCCGCTGTCGGCCTCCGCCGCCACCGAGTTCGTCGTCACGTCGGTCACCTCCGACAACCTCGACGACCTCGTCAAGGCCCCCGAGGGCACCATCTCCGCGCTGGCCTCCCCGCTGATCCGTGCCGCCAACCGGCACGTCCACTGGGTCGACACCGACCGGCACGGCTACGGCGTCCTGGACATCACCGCCGCGCGGGCGCAGATGGACTTCTACGTCCTCTCCGACCGTACGAAGGCCGGCGCGACGTCGTCCTGGGCTCGCTCGTACCGGACGCGGAGCGGGACGCAGAAGGTGGAGCGGACGTACGACCCCGTGTAGGTCCCGCCACAGACTCGGACTTGGACCGGGACCGGGACCGGGACTTGTAGGACCCCGAAGGTCTCAGAGGGAGTCGAGGAAGCCGAGGGCCACCCGCCAGGTGGCCTCGGCGGCCTCCTCGTCGTAGTCGGGCAGGTCGGGGTCGGTGTAGAGGTGCCCGGCGCCGGCGTATCGGTAGACCTCGACGTCGGCGCCGGCCTTGCGCATCTGCAGGTACCAGGCGCTCAGCCAGTCGTCCGGCTCGAAGGGGTCGGGTCCGGCGACGTGCAGTTGGACGGGCAGGTCGTCCACGGAGGCGGTGGCGGCGATGTCCGACGTGCCGTGCAGGAGCAGCAGTCCGCGCGCGTTCTTGTCGCCCAGGGCCAGGGTCTGCGCGGTCGCCGCGCCCAGGGAGAACCCGGCGTAGACCAGGCCGCGCTCCGAGTAGGGGGCGGCGGCCAGGACCGCCCGCTTGAGCAGTTCCTCCCTGCCCAGTTCCTCGTTGAAGGCCATGCCCTCCTCGACCGTGTCGAACGTCCGGCCGTCGAAGAGGTCGGGGGTCCACACCTCGTGTCCGGCGGCGCGCAGCCGGTCCGCGGCCTGACGCACCGCGGGCCGCAGGCCGTAGGTCGAGTGGAACAGCATGATGTTCATGAGGCCATGGTGCCAGCCGGGTCCGACAACGGGCCCGGGCGCCCGTACCCCGAGGGCGGCAGAAGTCACATGTTCATGACCCCGTGTGGCCGGTTACGTTCGAAGGCATGGAGAATCTACTCCGCCCATTGATCGTCATCGGTGGCTCGGTCGTCCTCACGCTGCTCATCGGCTGGACGACCGACCTGCTGCTGCGCAAGGCGGACCAGCGGCACCACGAGACAGCTCTGTGGGGCCTGCTGCGCCGCGGCCGCATCCCCTACCAGCTGGTCCTGTGCGCGGCCTTCCTCAGAGCCTCCTACGACGAGGCGCAACTGCTCGAACAGCACCGGACCGCCGTCGGCCGCACCCTGACGCTGGTGCTGATCGGTGCGACGGCCTGGCTGGTGATCCGGATCGCGGGCGCGATCGTGGAGACGACGTACAGCCGTTACGCCCGCGCCCATCGGGATCCGGCCCGGGTGCGCCGGGTGCGGACCCAGGTGACGCTGATCATGCGGGTCGTCTCGGCGATCGTCGGTGTGGTGGCCGTGGCCTCGATGCTGCTGACCTTCCCGGCGATGCGCGCGGCCGGCACCTCGCTGCTGGCCTCGGCCGGACTCCTGGGCATCGTCGCCGGTATCGCCGCGCAATCCACGCTGAGCAACCTCTTCGCGGGGCTGCAGATCGCCTTCGGCGACATGGTCCGCCTCGGTGACGTGGTCGTGGTGGAGGGCGAGTGGGGCACGGTCGACGAGATCACCCTCACCTTCCTGACGGTCCGCACGTGGGACGAGCGCCGCATCACGATGCCGGTTTCGTACTTCACCTCGAAGCCCTTCGAGAACTGGTCCCGCGGCGGCGCCCAGATGACCGGCACGATCTTCCTCCACGTCGACCATGCCGCGCCGCTGCCCGCGATGCGCGACCGGCTCCGGGACATCCTCCGTTCCTGCCCCGCCTGGGACGGCCGCCACTACGACCTGACCGTCACCGACTCGACCCCCTCCACCATGGAGGTCCGCGCCCTGGTCACCGCCAAGGACCCGGACGACCTGTGGACCGTCCGCGTCACCGTGCGCGAACAACTGATCCACTGGCTCACCGAGACCCACCCGTACGCCCTCCCCCGCGTCAACACCGCCGACGCGATCCTTCCCCCGACCCACCCCCACGCCCACACGGACGGCCTGGTCCCCCGCGCCGCGCGGAGCCGCGTCCACGAACCGCCGAGGTCGACGGACAGGGGGTAGGCAGGGGGTAGGCAGGGGGTAGACCGACGCACCCGCGGCCCCGGGCACGCTGCTCGTGCCCGGGGCCGCGCGCGGGCCTCCGGCAGCCGCCGGGAGGGCGGAACCGACTCCCGATGGCAGCACTGCGGCGGCCACCGAGGCCACAGGTCTCGGCAGAGCCGTGGTGGCCGCGTTCCGCCCCCGGCGACCCGCACGCTCCGCGCGGTGCCGTGTCCGACGCCGGGTGCCGCGAGCCACTCCGGCGCCGGGTGACGCGAGCCACTCCGGCGGCGGGTCGGCGACATCCGCCGACCTACCGCCCGGTCCCGCCCCGTCCCGTCGAGGTCCCCGCGAGGAGCCGGGGCCACCGCGCCTTCTCGACCGGACCACCGAAGCACCCGGTGCCCGCCGCCTGTCCAGGCGTCACGCCATTCACCGTGCCCCGCACGGCCCGAACCCCCGCGCGCGCAGCCGTCAACGACGATCAACCCTCACCGGAGACACGCGCATCTCCGCCCAGGAGCAACGGCCGACGTCCGGGCGGGCGGCCAACACCCCACACCCGCCACCGACGATCAGCCCCACAAAAGACCCGCACCCCTACGCCAAGAGGCAACGGGCGGCGCGCGGGTGGGCGAGCGTCGGCCCGTTCAGCGAAGGCTGCGCACATCCAGGTGCCGCAACACCCGATCCACCACCTCGGGGTCCGCCCCCGGCTCACTCCGCGCGGCCAGCACCTCATGCCGAGCCGCGCTCAACATCTCCCCCTGGATCCGCCGCAACTTGCGAAGCCGCCGCACCCGCTGCTCATGCCCCTCGCGCCGCTCCTCCTCCCCCACCTCCGGACTGATCCGCACCCCGATCTCGAAGGCCCGCCGCAGCAACCGCTCGGACATCTCCTCCGGCAGCTCCTCGACCTCCTCGATCTCCTTGAGCCGCCGCTTCGCCGCCTTGGCCGCCCGCACGGCCAACGCCTTCTCGAAGTCCTTCTCGATCCCTTCGTCCGCCCGCACCCCCAACCGCCGCACCAGCCACGGCAGGGTGAGCCCCTGAAGCACCAGCGTCGCCATGATCACCCCGAACGCGATGAACACGATCTCGTCCCGGTCGGGAAACGGCCCCCCACCGTCCGTCTCCAGCGGAATCGCCAGGGCCAGCGCCACGGACGCCACCCCCCGCATCCCCGACCACCACATCACCACGGTCTCGCGCCACGACATCGGGATCTCCTCGTCGTAGTCCCGCTTCGCGTGCAGCCGCCGCGCGAGCCACGTGGCCGGCAGCAACCAGACCAGCCGTACGAGCACGACGACGGCCACGATCGCCGCCGCCCAGCCGAGCATCTCGCCCCACCGCCCGGACGCCGTCCGGATCGCGTTGTGCAGCTCCAGCCCGATCAGCCCGAAGGCGACACCGGTGACCAGCGTGTCGACGACGTCCCAGACGGTGTGCCCGGCGAGCCGCGTGAGGACGTCGTCCGCACCGAGCGCGTACTCCGCGAGGAACAACGCGGTCGTCAGCACCGCGAGCACCCCGGACCCGTGCAGTTCCTCGGCCATCACGTACGACGCGTACGGCACGAGCAGGGTCAGCCCGATCTGCAGCGTCGCGTCCTCCAGGAAGTCCATCAGCTTGTTGGCGGCCCAGCCGAGCGCCAGCCCCACCGCGACGGCGACGACGGCCGACAGCACGAGCTGGAGCGCGGCGCGGGGCCAGGAGAAGGATCCGCTGACGGCGGCGGCGATGGCCACGTGGTAGAGCACGATGGCCGTGACGTCGTTGAAGAGGCCCTCGCCCTCAAGTATCGACACCAGTCGGCGCGGCAGCCCGAGCTGTCCCGCCACGGCCGTCGCCGCCACGGGGTCGGGCGGCGCGACGAGCGCGCCGAGCGCCACGGCCGCCGCGATGGGGAGTCCGGGCACGATCGCGTTCGCCACGGCGGCCACCGCGGCGGTGGTCACGAACACCAGCGCCACGGCCAGCAGGAGGATCGGCCGCAGATTGGCCGTGAACTGCCGCCAGGACGTCCGCCGCACCGCCGCGTACAGCAGCGGCGGCAACAGCAGCGGCAGGATGAGCTCCGGCGGGATCTCCACATTGGGCACGAACCCCGGCACGGCGAGCGCGATCCCCAGCAACGTCATCAGCACCGGCGCCGGCAGCTTGAGCCGCTCCCCCACCGGCACACTGACCACGGCCCCGACCAGCAACACGAAAAACAGGGCCAACTGATCCACGCTCAGCACTCCGGACGGACCTAGACGCTCACCTCAACAGCCCCCAGCCTGCCACGCCCCGCCCGCCACACCCGTGCCCCCTGTCCGCCGCGACAGCGAGCAACCAGGGCCGCGCCGCCCGGCGGTGTCCGGCGGCAGTCACACGCCCGGCCCCGGCCCCGGCCCGTTCCCCGCCCTACACACTCCGCCGCATCGCCCGATGAGGTATCCCCGCGTCCAGGAACTCCGCCCCGTACGCCACATACCCCAGCCGCTCGTAGAACCCCAGCGCATGCGTCTGCGCCCCCAGGTCCACCGCGGTCAGTCCCCGCGCCCGCGCCGCCTCCTCGACGGCCCGCACCAGCGCGACCCCGACGCCCAGCCCCCGGGCCGCCCGCACGACCGCGAGCCGTCCCAGGGACCCCACACCGGGAGCCCCACCGGTCTTTCCGGCGGCGGCCGCCCCGTGGAGCAGCCGTCCGGCGCCGAGAGGCACCCCGTCGTCCCGTACGGCGAGCACATGCACGGCCCCGGCGTCGTACGCGTCGTACTCCAGGTCCTCCGGCACCCCCTGCTCGACGACGAAGACCTCCTTGCGCACCGCGAAACACGCCTCACGGTCGCCGGGATCGTCGGCGACACGCACCGCATAGGACACCGGCCCGGGACTCACGCGTACGTCTCCTCCCGCACCTTGTCGAGGGCCTTCTGCAGATCCGCGGGGTACTCGCTCTCGAACTCGACCCAGCTCCCGTCCCCGGGGTGCTCGAAGCCGAGCCGCATGGCGTGCAGCCACTGGCGGGTGATGCCGAGCCGCTTGGCGAGCGTCGGGTCGGCGCCGTACGTCAGATCGCCGACGCACGGGTGCCGGTGGGCGGACATGTGGACGCGGATCTGGTGGGTGCGCCCGGTCTCCAGCTTGATGTCGAGCAGCGAGGCGGCCCGGAACGCCTCGATCAGGTCGTAGTGCGTGACCGACGGCTTGCCCTCGGCGGTGACGGCCCACTTGTAGTCGTGGGTGGGGTGCCGTCCGATGGGCGCGTCGATGGTGCCGCTCGTGGGGTCGGGGTGGCCCTGGACCAGCGCGTGGTACCGCTTGTCGACGGTCCGCTCCTTGAACTGGCGCTTCAGGGACGTGTACGCGTACTCCGACTTGGCGACGACCATGAGGCCCGAGGTGCCCACGTCCAGCCGGTGCACGATGCCCTGGCGCTCGGCGGCGCCGGACGTCGAGATCCGGTAGCCGGCGGCGGCGAGCCCGCCGATGACGGTCGGCCCGGACCAGCCGGGGCTGGGGTGCGCGGCCACGCCGACCGGCTTGCCGATCACGACCACGTCATCGTCGTCGTGCACGATCTCCATGCCCTCGACCGGCTCGGCGACGATCTGCACCGGCGCGGGCGCCTGCGGCATTTCGACCTCCAGCCAGGCCCCGCCGTGCACCCGCTCCGACTTGCCGACCACCGACCCGTCGACCGTGACCTTCCCCGCGGCGGCGAGCTCGGCCGCCTTGGTACGGGAGAAGCCGAACATGCGGGAGATGGCGGCGTCTACACGCTCGCCCTCCAGGCCGTCGGGCACGGGCAGGTTGCGGATCTCGGGAATCGTGCTCACCCGACGAGTATGCCGGACCGCCGCGACACGCCCGACCGCCCCTGTGGAAAACCCCGCGGCCCCGACCGTCGGCCGTGCGCCCTCAGCCCTTGTGGACGGTCCCGTCCGGGTCGAGCCCCCGGAACGACAGCAGCACGATCAGGATGCCGCCGCACACGATGGCCGAATCCGCGAGGTTGAACACCGCGAAGCCCTTGGGCGCGATGAAGTCGACGACCGCACCCTCGAAGACACCCGGCGCCCGGAAGATCCGGTCGGTGAGGTTGCCCAGCGCACCGCCGAGCAGCAGGCCGAGCGCGATGGCCCAGGGCAGGCTGTAGAGCTTGCGGGCGAGCCGGGCGATCACCACGATCACGATCGTCGCGATCACCGTGAAGATGATCGTGAAGGCCTCGCCGAAGCCGAAGGCCGCGCCCGCGTTGCGGATCGCCTCGAACTTCAGCCAGTCCCCGATGATCTCGATCGGCTCGTGGTGCTCCAGCTTCGCGACCACGATCATCTTGCTGACCAGGTCGAGCGCGTACGCCAGCGCGGCGACCCCGAACAGCACGGCGATCCGGCGCTTGCCGCGCGGCTGCGCGGCCGCGTCGGCCTGCGCCGTCACGGCACCGTTGTCGCCGTCGGACTGCTCCGGGTCGGCCCCCGCCGCGTCTGGAATGTCCGGCGTACCGATGATGCGCTCCGCCTCTGCCACGTGAGTCCCTCAACCTAGGTTCCTGACTGAGGACAAAGGTACGACACGACCTCCGCGGACCAGGGGCTCAGGCGAAGATCGCTAGCGGCGTTCCTGCTTCTGCTTGCACTCCACACAGAGCGTCGCCCGAGGGAAAGCCTGCATCCGTGCCTTTCCGATCGGATTGCCGCAGTTCTCGCAGAGCCCGTACGTGCCCGAGGCGAGCCGGTCCAGGGCGCGCTCGGTCTGGTCGAGCATCTCGCGCGCGTTGTGGGCGAGCGACAGCTCGTGCTCACGCGTGATGTTCTTCGCCCCGGTGTCGGCCTGATCGTCGCCCGCACCGTCCCCGGAGTCCCGCATCAGGCCCGTGAGCGACCGCTCGGAAGCCTCCAGCTCGGCCCGTAGGCGCATGGCCTCGGACTGCAGCTCCGTCCGGGCCTCGGCGACCTCGTCCGGGCTCCAGGGGTCCTCTCCGGGACGTACCGCGAGCTCGCCGGGCTCCACCGCGGCGGGCCGTGCCTTGGGGACGGCGGTGGGCTTCTTCTTCGCCGCCGTAGCCGTACCAGGAGTGTTCTTCGCAACCACCGTCGTGGCTCCCGTCGTCTCGGCGGCCTCGGCCGCGCCCGCCTTCTTGACCGTGCTCTTCTTCGCGGAGGGGCTCTTCGCCGTGCTCCGCGTCGTGCTCTTCCCGACCGCGCTCTTCACGGAAGCGCTCTTCCCGGCGCCGCCCCGCGCGGCACCGCGTCTCCCGGCCGCGGCCTCCTCCGCCACCGCCTTCTCGTCCGTCGTCGTCTTCCCGGCTGTCGTCGCCTTCTTGGCCCCGGTCTTCTTGACGGCCGTCTTCCCGACGGCCGTCTTCCTGACGACCGCCGTCTCGGTCGCGGCCTTCTTGGCCACCGCCTTCTTCGCCACCCTCTTCTGGCCGGCCGCCTTCACCGCCGCGGCCTTCCGGCCCTCGTCTCCGCCGCCGGAGGCCACCGTGGATCTGCCGGATGCCGACTGCTGTACGGCGGTCTTCTTCGCCACCATGGCCGCGGCCCCTTCACATATTGTGATCTTGCACGCGAATCGTGCTGGGACGATAAATCGACCTGAGTCCCGCGGCAACGGGGCAGACCACCCATTCCACCCGTCTCGCGACCGTCGCGCGACGAGCCTGCAAGCGTTGTGCCCAGCTCCCCGCCGGGTATTCCGCCATCCCGCACGTCCCAGGATCCGGACGCCCGACCCGCTCCATTCGGGTCACCCCGCAGGTCATCGCACTCCCGGCCGACGCCCCCGCCCGAAGCCCCGCCGTGCCCCTTCCACGGCCCCTTCCACGGCCCCTTCCACGGCCGCCGGAAAAGCGGTCGGCCGCTGTCCGTGCGGCGCCGTACACTGGGCGGAGCGAGAAGCGTGGATGGGGACGAGTAGCGTCGTACGCAGCCCAGAGCGACCCGGGGACGGTGGAAGCCCGGGGGCGAGCGCGATGTGAAGATCACCCCGGAGCCGCCGGAAGAAAGCCGCAGTCCGTGAGGCGCGGCGAGTAGAACCGGTATCGCGACCCCAATGAGGGGGCTCACCGGCGCGTACGGCGCACAGGAGAGCCAAGGAGGGTGGTACCGCGGGAGCGCGCCGCACACGGCGTACGAAGGATCGAAGCTCTCGTCCCTCCGACGGAAGGCAGCAAGTCCGTTGGAGGAAGCCCGCTCATGACAGAGCCGACGTACCGCCAGGTGCCCGCCCAGGTCGATCTGCCCGCGCTCGAGCACGCGGTGCTCGACTTCTGGAGCGAGCAGAAGATCTTCGCCAAGAGCCTGGAGCAGTCCGAGGGCCGCCCCGAGTGGGTGTTCTACGAGGGCCCGCCCACCGCCAACGGCATGCCGGGCGCCCACCACATCGAGGCGCGCGTCTTCAAGGACGTCTTCCCCCGCTTCCGCACGATGCGCGGCTACCACGTGGCCCGCAAGGCCGGCTGGGACTGTCACGGCCTCCCCGTGGAGCTGGCCGTCGAGAAGGAACTCGGCTTCAACGGCAAGAAGGACATCGAGGCGTACGGCATCGCCGAATTCAACGCCAAGTGCCGCGACTCCGTGACCCGGCACACCGACGCCTTCACCGACCTGACGACCCGCATGGGCTACTGGGTCGACCTCGACGACGCCTACCGGACCATGGACCCCGAGTACGTGGAGTCCGTCTGGTGGTCGCTCAAGGAGATCTTCGACAAGGGTCTGCTGGTCCAGGACCACCGCGTCGCCCCCTGGTGCCCCCGCTGCGGCACCGGCCTGTCGGACCACGAGCTGGCGCAGGGCTACGAGACGGTCGTCGACCCCTCGGTGTACGTCCGTTTCCCGCTCACCTCCGGTCCGCTCGCCGGTGAGGCCGCGCTCCTGGTGTGGACGACCACGCCGTGGACGCTCGTGTCCAACACCGCGGTCGCCGCCCACCCCGAGGTCACCTACGTGGTCGCCACGGACGGCACGGAGAAGCTCGTCGTCGCCGAGCCGCTCGTCGCCAAGGCGCTCGGCGAGGGCTGGGAGACCACCGGCCAGACCTTCACCGGCGCCGAAATGGAGCGCTGGACCTATCAACGTCCGTTCGAGCTCGTGGAGTTCCCCGCGCCCGCCCATTTCGTGGTGAACGCCGAATACGTGACGACCGAGGACGGTACGGGTCTGGTCCACCAGTCCCCCGCCTTCGGTGAGGACGACCTCAGGGTCTGCCGCGCGTACGGCCTGCCCGTGGTGAACCCCGTGCGCCCGGACGGCACCTTCGAGGAGGACGTCCCCCTCGTCGGCGGCGTCTTCTTCAAGAAGGCGGACGAACAGCTCACCGAGGACCTCCAGCAGCGCGGCCTGCTCTTCAAGCACATCCCGTACGAGCACAGCTACCCCCACTGCTGGCGCTGCCACACCGCGCTCCTCTACTACGCGCAGCCGTCCTGGTACATCCGCACCACCGCCGTCAAGGACCGCCTCCTCCAGGAGAACGAGAAGACCAACTGGTTCCCGGACTCGGTGAAGCACGGCCGCTTCGGCGACTGGCTGAACAACAACATCGACTGGGCGCTCTCCCGCAGCCGCTACTGGGGCACCCCGCTGCCGATCTGGCGCTGCGAGGAGGGCCACCTCACCTGCGTGGGCTCCCGCGAGGAGCTGACGCGGCTCTCCGGCACCGACCAGTCCCAGCTGGACCCGCACCGCCCGTTCATCGACGCGGTCACCTTCACCTGCCCCCAGGACGGCTGCGACAGCACCGCCACGCGCGTCCCGGAGGTCATCGACGCCTGGTACGACTCGGGCTCGATGCCGTTCGCGCAGTGGGGCTACCCGCACAAGAACAAGGAACTCTTCGAGTCCCGCTACCCGGCGCAGTTCATCAGCGAGGCCATCGACCAGACCCGCGGCTGGTTCTACACGCTGATGGCCGTCGGCACCCTGGTCTTCGACAGGTCCTCCTACGAGAACGTCGTGTGCCTCGGCCACATCCTCGCCGAGGACGGCCGCAAGATGTCCAAGCACCTGGGCAACACCCTGGAGCCGATCCCGCTGATGGACCAGCACGGCGCCGACGCCGTCCGCTGGTTCATGGCGGCCGGCGGCTCCCCGTGGGCGGCCCGCCGCGTGGGCCACGGCACCATCCAGGAGGTCGTCCGCAAGACGCTCCTCACGTACTGGAACACGGTCGCCTTCCAGGCCCTCTACGCCCGCACGTCCGACTGGGCGCCCAGCGCGGCGGACCCGGCCCCGGCCGACCGCCCGGTCCTGGACCGCTGGCTGCTGTCCGAGCTCCACGCCCTCACCGACCAGGTGACCCAGTCCCTGGAGGCCTACGACACCCAGCGCGCCGGCAAGCTCCTCTCGGCGTTCGTCGACGACCTGTCCAACTGGTACGTACGCCGGTCGCGCCGTCGCTTCTGGCAGGGCGACAAGGCCGCGCTGCGCACCCTGCACGAGGTCGTCGAGACGGTCACGAAGCTGATGGCCCCGCTGACCCCGTTCATCACCGAGCGGGTCTGGCAGGACCTGGTCGTGCCGGTCTCCCCGGGTGCCCCCGAGTCGGTGCACCTGGCCGCCTGGCCGGAGGCCGACCTCTCCGCGATCGACCCCGAGCTGTCGAAGCAGATGGTCCTCGTCCGCCGCCTGGTGGAGCTGGGCCGCGCCACGCGCGCGGAGTCGGGCGTCAAGACCCGCCAGCCCCTCTCGCGCGCCCTGGTGGCCGCCACGGGCTTCGACTCCCTCGACCCCGCACTGCACGCACAGATCACGGAGGAGCTGAACGTCAGCTCGCTCGCCTCGCTCTCCGAGGTCGGCGGCTCGCTGGTGGACACCACCGCCAAGGCCAATTTCCGCGCCTTGGGCAAGCGATTCGGCAAGCGCGTCCAGGACGTCGCCAAGGCCGTGGCGGGCGCCGACGCGGCCGCCCTGTCCCTCGCCCTGCGCGCGGGCACGGCCTCGGTCGAGGTCGACGGCGAGACCATCACCCTCGCCCCCGACGAGGTCATCATCACGGAGACCCCGCGCGAGGGCTGGTCGGTGGCCTCCGACTCGGGCGCGACGGTGGCACTGGACCTGGAGATCACGGAGGAGCTGCGTCAGGCGGGACTGGCCCGTGACGCGATCCGCCTGATCCAGGAGGCCCGCAAGAACAGCGGCCTCGACGTCGCCGACCGCATCGCCCTCCGCTGGACGGCCACGGACCCGGCGGTGGCCGCGGCCCTGACCGAGCACGCGGCCCTGATCGCGGACGAGGTCCTGGCCACGGACTTCGCCTCCGGCGAGGCCGACGACACCTACGGCACACCCTTCACCGACGAAGGCCTGGCCCTGGCTTTCCGGCTGCGTAAGGCATAACCGCCGCCTCTGCCGAGAAAGGCCGTCCAGAAACCGCGGACGGTACATGGCTGATCGCGCGGTTCCCCGCGCCTCTGATGGGGCCCGCGCCTCTGATGGGGCCCGCGCCTCTGATGGGGCCCGCGCCTCTGACTGGGGCCCGCGCCTCTGACTGGGGCCCGCGCCTCTGACTGGGCGCGGGCCCCATAGCGCCTCAGCCACCCCGGCTGCCCAGCCGCCCTGGCTTCGGGCAGTCGTGCGCCAGGGGCGGCACGGGTGGGCGCAGCGGCACCCGATGAGCGCCGGCAAGCGCCTCGCACCCCCGCCCGGCCACACCCGCCGGGCACCCGGAAGGCCTGGGGCACCGAAAAGATTCGGCGCCCCAGGCCTTCGGCGTTGCGTACGCCACACATCAGCGCCCATCCCCGAACAAGCACCCCACAAGCCCCGTCCGCGCACGGCAAAGGGCGGGGCCCCGGATGGAAAATCCGGGGCCCCGCCCTGAACGCTGCCGACGCCTACGGCGTACCAGTAATCGTCAGTTGTCGTCCTCGTCGATGAGGAACCCGCGCATCGGCGAGGGAGCCTGCCCCATCGGGGAGGGACCCTGCGGCCGGACCGGAGCCATCGGCTGGGTCATGGCCGGCGACATCTGCTGCTGACCGCCGTAGGAGGGCGCGGCCGGAGCAGGGCCACCGCCCATGCCTCCACCCATACCGCCGCCCATGCCGCCCGGGTTGCCGCCGTACGACGGGGCGCTCGCGCCGGCCGGAGCCATGGAGGGCGCCGGGGACGGCGGCAGCGACGCGGTCGCCGGGGTGCGCGGCGGAGCCAGCGAGTCGTCCGCCTGGGTCTCCAGCTGACGCAGCTGCGACTCCAGGTAGGACTTCAGACGCGTGCGGTACTCGCGCTCGAAGCCACGCAGATCCTCGACCTTGCGCTCCAGCGTGGCGCGGGCGGACTCCAGGGAGCCCATCGCGACGCGGTGCTTCTCCTGTGCGTCCCGCTCCAGCGCGTCGGCCTTGGCACGGGCGTCCCGCTCCAGACCCTCGGCACGGCTACGGGCCTCACCGACGATCTTGTTGGCTTCGGAACGGGCCTCGGCGATCGCCTGGTCGGCGGTCTGCTGGGCCAGCGAGAGCACACGCGCGGCGCTGTCGCCGCCGGGGCCCTGGCCGGGGCCGCCCATCGGACCACCCATGGGGCCGCCCATCGGGCCACCCATCTGCTGCATGGGCTGGCCGCCCATGGGCCCCTGACCCATCTGGCCCTGGCCCATCTGCTGCTGCATCTGGCCCTGACCCATCGGGCCCTGGCCCATCGGTCCCTGACCCATCGGGCCGGGACCCTGCTGCCCACCCTGGCCACCGGGGCCGGCGGGCAGCTGCGGAGCACCGCTCGGCAGCTGGGGCGGGCCACCCATGGGGCCCCCCATCTGCTGCGGCGGGCCCGATATCCCAGCGGGTACGGGTCCACCGGGACCGCGCATACCCTGCTGCTGCATGCCGCCCTGCTGCATGCCGCCCTGCTGCATGCCGCCCTGCTGCATGCCACCTTGCTGCATGCCGCCCTGCTGCATGCCGCCCTGCTGCTGGTCCTGAGGCTCCGGGGGCTTGCGCATGTTCTGCTGGTTCTGGGCAGCAGCGCGCGTGGCCGCGGCCAGCTTGGCGCGCAGGTCCTCGTTCTCGCGGAGCAGGCGCGTCAGTTCGGCTTCGACCTCATCGAGGAAGGCATCGACCTCGTCCTCGTCATAGCCTTCTCGGAGGCGGACGGTCGTGAACTGCTTGTTCCGCACGTCCTCGGGGGTCAACGGCATCTCTTCACCTCAACGTAGTCGTCGGCATTCGGCAAGACCGCATCTCTCACACCGCTCCCATCCCGCTGGCTACTACCGTGCGCAGGATAAAAACGATGATCATCAGCACGAAGAAGGACAGGTCGAGTGCCACGCCCCCGAGACGCAGCGGCGGAATGAACCGCCGCAGAAGCTTGAGCGGTGGATCAGTGACAGTGTAGGTGGCCTCCAGAACGACCACCATCGCCTTGCCGGGTTGCCATGAGCGGGCGAACTGGAAGACGTAGTCCATGACCAACCGGAAGATCAGCACGATGAAGAACACCGTCAGCGCGATGTAGAGGATCGTCAAGACCACGCTCATGTCCGGTGTTTCCCTCTCCCCAATTTCCGTGTTGCCCTGTACTGCTGGTTCCGATGGTGCGTCTCAGCTCTGGTTGAAGAACCCGCCCTCTGCGATACGGGCCTTGTCCTCCGCCGTGACATCGACGTTAGCAGGCGACAACAGGAACACCTTCTGCGTCACCCGCTCGATGCTGCCGTGAAGACCAAACACCAAACCGGCCGCAAAGTCGACAAGTCGCTTCGCATCTGTGTCGTCCATCTCAGTCAGATTCATGATCACCGGGGTGCCCTCACGGAAGTGTTCCCCGATGGTACGGGCCTCGTTGTAGGTCCGCGGGTGCAACGTGGTGATCCGGTAAGGCTCTCGCTCGGACACGACCTTGGGCATGATCACCGGTGCGTTCTTCTCCAGACTCGAACGTTCTTGTGTGATGGACGCCACGGGTGCGATCCGGGCGGGTCGCACCGATTCCGCGGGGAGCGAAGTGGCGTGCGACACCGGTTCACGTTGCACCGGGGGCTGTACCACTCGTACCGATTCGTCCCTTTGGGACTGATGTGACTGGTGCGCCTGATGCACCGGCTCATGCCGGCGGTGGTCCCGCTCGGGCTCCGGGTCGAGCTCGGGCTCGAAGTCGTCATCGGGGTCGAATCCCCTGCCGTCGTACCCATCGTCCTCCACGAGGCCGAGGTAGACCGCCATCTTGCGCATCGCGCCGGCCATTCTCTGAGTCCTCCGCTCTGTGGTGGATCGACTGACGACTTCCAAGTGCCCGCGATCCACGAGGTCGTTGCGCCCGCCTCTCGACGGAATGACCATATTTTCTGCTGTGGTCCGACTTCTTGGCGACGTTACCCGAGCCTGGGACGGACTCCGAGTACCGCAGTGCCGACGCGCACATGTGTCGCTCCGGCCGCCACCGCATCCTCGAGGTCCGCACTCATCCCCGCGGAGACCATGTTCGCAGCCGGATGGGCGCGGCGCAGGTCGGTCGACAAATCCATCAACCGCTCGAACGCGGCCCGTTGACGTCCGGCGTACTCCCCGGTGAGCGGCGCGACGGTCATCAGACCATCGACCCGCACCCCCGGCGACCGCGCCAGGAGGTCGGCCAACTCTTCGATTCCGCCCGGGCCGACACCTCCCCGCTCCCCCCGGCCGCCCTCATCGGCGTCGAGCGCGACCTGGATGAGACATCCCACCTCACGCCCGACCCGAACGGCCTCTTTCGACAAAGCCGTGACAAGCCTGGAACGATCGACGGACTGCACGAGATCCGCATAACGCACCACAGAACGGACCTTATTGGTCTGCAATTGCCCCACGAAGTGCCACACAAGGGACAGATCCGAACATTCGGCAGCCTTGGGTCCCGCGTCCTGATCCTTGTTCTCGGCGACATGACGCACACCGAGTTCCGACAGGATCCGCACATCGCTCGCGGGGTAGGTCTTGGTGACCACGATCAGGGTCACCTCGTCACGCTTGCGGCCCGCGGCCGCGCACGCGGCCGCGATGCGACCCTCCACCTTCGCCAGGTTTCCGGCGAGTTGCGCCTTACGGTCCGTCATGCCCATCAGTCCAGCCAGACATATCCCGCGAGTCGCCCTGTGGCGCGGTCGCGACGGTAGGAGAAGTGGTCGCGCGACTCCAGCGTGCACACCGGCGACTGCTCCCGGTCGTGCACCCCGAGGCCCTCCAGCTGTGCGTGCACTCCGGCGCACACATCGACCGAGGGCGTGCCCCAACTGGTCTCGGCGTACGCTGCCGGCTCGACGGTGGCCACCTCGGCGCGCATCGCTTCGGGCACTTCGTAACACCGGCCGCAGACGGCGGGTCCGGTGCGGGCGACGATCCGGGCGGGGTCGGCGCCGAGTCCGGTCATGGCCCGTACGGCGGCGGGGACGACTCCGGCGATCATGCCGGGCCGACCCGCGTGGGCGGCGGCCGCGACCCCGGCTACGGGGTCGGTCAGCAGGACGGGGACACAGTCGGCGGTGAGGACGGCGAGCGCGAGACCGCGCCGGGTGGTGACGATCGCGTCGACGGGCGGGATGTCGTCCGCGCCCCACGGTCCGTCGACCACGGCCACGTCCGCGCCGTGCACCTGGTTCATCCAGACGACCCGGTCCGGCTCCAGGCCCAGCGACTTGGCCGCCAGCTCCCGGTTGGTCGTCACGGCGCCGGCGTCGTCCCCGACCGCCCCGCCGAGATTGAGCTCCTCATACGGAGCGGCGCTCACCCCGCCCCACCTGTCGGTGAAGGCGAAGTGCGCGCCGCTCACGTTCTCGCGCCGTCCTATCACTTCAGGAAGTCCGGCACGTCCAGCTCCTCCGCCGCACTGTCCGAGTAGGACCGGGACGGCGGGACCGGCGGGGCGACCGGGACCTCGTTCACCGGCTCCGGGGCGGGCGCCGGCTCTTCCTTCGGCTTGACGCTGCCGAGCGAACCGAAGGACGGACGGCTCTCCACGGGCCGCGCCGGTGCCGGCTCCTCGCGCTTGGCCGCGGCCGAGCCGAGGATGTTGTCCCGCTTGGCCGGGGGCTGGCCGCCGTCGAACCCGGCGGCGATCACGGTGACCCGGACCTCGTCGCCGAGCGCGTCGTCGATGACCGCGCCGAAGATGATGTTGGCCTCGGGGTGGGCGGCCTCGCTGACCAGCTGGGCGGCCTCGTTGATCTCGAACAGGCCGAGGTCGGAGCCACCGGAGATGGAGAGCAGCACGCCCCGGGCGCCGTCGATGGACGCCTCCAGCAGCGGCGAGGAGATCGCCATCTCGGCGGCGGCCACCGCGCGGTCGTCGCCGCGGGCCGAGCCGATGCCCATGAGGGCCGAACCGGCCTCGGACATGACCGACTTGACGTCGGCGAAGTCGAGGTTGATCAGACCGGGCGTGGTGATGAGGTCGGTGATGCCCTGGACACCGGAGAGCAGGACCTGGTCGGCCGACTTGAACGCGTCCAGGACGGAGACCTGGCGGTCCGAGATGGAGAGCAGCCGGTCGTTCGGGATGACGATGAGGGTGTCGACCTCTTCCCGGAGCTCGGCGATGCCGTCCTCGGCCTGGTTGGCGCGGCGGCGGCCCTCGAAGGTGAAGGGGCGGGTGACGACGCCGATGGTGAGGGCGCCGAGGGAGCGGGCGATGTTGGCCACGACGGGCGCGCCGCCGGTGCCGGTGCCGCCGCCCTCGCCGGCCGTCACGAAGACCATGTCGGCCCCCTTGAGGACCTCCTCGATCTCCTCGCGGTGGTCCTCGGCGGCCTTCCGGCCGACGGCCGGGTTGGCGCCGGCGCCGAGTCCGCGGGTGAGTTCCCGGCCGACGTCGAGCTTGACGTCGGCGTCGCTCATCAACAGAGCTTGCGCGTCGGTGTTGATGGCGATGAACTCGACGCCCTTGAGACCGACCTCGATCATCCGGTTGATGGCATTGACACCACCGCCGCCGACACCGATGACTTTGATGACTGCGAGGTAGTTCTGCGGTGCTGCCACGTCGAAGGCCTCTCGCCTCGAGTTACGTGTCGCCGCTTCGCGAGGTACCCGCGACGCGACGACTGATGCCGAAGTGGGACGGTCCGAACGCCGACCCGAACCCTAACGCTGAAGTTTAGGGTTACCAGTGTGACTGTTCCTTGGACTCTTCCGAACAGGACACTAAGTCGACAAGTGGCGCACGTTCAACGAACACGCCGAACCTCCCGTTTTTCTTTTCACCCTATGTGATCAGCCATAGCGGTGCCCAACCAGGGTGCTGGCCTGCGCGGATGTGCGTCAACTCCCTGATGACGCGGGCGCGGTGGGGACGCTCACGTCGAAGTGCCCCGCGTCCGGGGCTGCTTTCATCAGGGCGGTGAGCGCTCGGGCCTTCGCACGCCCCTTCTCCGCACTCCCCCACGCGACCGTACGGTCTCCGCTCAACTCCAGCGAGATGGCGTCATAGGAACGGACCTTGACGACCAGGGTCTCGTGCGCGATCGCGGCCGGAAGGGCACCGGCGACCAGCACGGCCTCCCGTACCAGCCGGTCCTCGCCGAATCGCCGCAGACTGGCGGCGGACGAACCCGACCGGGGTACCGTCAATTCCAGTACGGGAACGCCTTCCGGGGCACGCGAAACCGTGGCGAAACGCACCCCTTTCGCGTCCACTTCGACGTACTTGCCCGCATTTCCGGCCGCTTCGACAATCAGAACCGGAGTACGTTCGCTCACTTTCAGCCCGATTCCATGGGGCCAGGAACGGATGGCCTCAACCGAGTCAATTCGGGGCAGATTCCGGAGCAGGCGCGACTCGATCCCGCCGAGGTCGACGGAGATCAGCGGATCGCCGAGCGGCACGTCGGCGGCGTCGCGCACCTGGGCCTCGGTCAGCACACGGGTGCCCGACACGGACACCTGCTCGGCCCGCAGCCACGAGGAGCCGTACAGGACCCAGACCGAGGCGCCGCCGATCAGTACCAGGGCGACCGCGGCGGCGATCAGCGCCCGGGGGCCGGGGAGCCGCCGCCGTGACGGCGGGCCGGAGTCCAGATCCTCGTCTGCGCCACGTTCGGCGGTGATCGGTCCGGCCACGCGTACTCCCTCTCCTGGCTCGGTTCACCTCCGGGGCGCTCCGGCCGGTGTCGAGCACCCGACCGCGCTCAGCCCTTCGGGCCTCCGCGCGCTCGGCCGCTCGACACCCACACGCCCCTTCGGCTCACTCGCCGATCCGTTCCCTAGCGGTGTCCGCGCTTGGCGGCGATCGCCTCGTACACCATCCCGACGAGCAGGTCGTCGGCATCCCGGCGGCCGAACTCGCTCGCGGCGCGGGACATCTCGTACAGCCGGTGCGGGTCGGCGAGGACGGGCAGGACATTCTGCTGCACCCACTGGGGCGTCAGTTCCGCGTCGTCGACCAGCAGGCCGCCGCCGGCCTTGACCACCGGCTGGGCGTTCAGCCGCTGTTCGCCGTTGCCGATGGGCAGCGGGACATAGGCGGCCGGGAGCCCTACGGCGGAGAGTTCGGCGACGGTCATCGCGCCCGCGCGGCAGAGCATCATGTCGGCCGCGGCGTACGCGAGGTCCATCCGGTCCACGTACGGTACCGGGATGTACGGGGGCATTCCCGGCATCTGGTGCACCTGCGGCAGTTCGTTCTTCGGGCCGACCGCGTGCAGGATCTGGATCCCGGCCTGCTGGAGGTAGGGCGCGACCTGCTGGACGACCTCGTTGAGGCGGCGGGCGCCCTGGGAGCCGCCGGAGACCAGCAGGGTCGGCAGGTTCGGGTCGAGGCCGAACAGCGCGCGTGCCTCGGGGCGGGCGGCGGCCCGGTCGAGGGTGGCGATCGCTCGGCGCAGCGGGATCCCGATGTAGCGGGAGTCGCGGAGCTTGCTGTCCGGGGTGGAGACCGCGACCTGGGCGGCGTACCGGGAGCCGATCTTGTTGGCGAGGCCGGGGCGGGCGTTGGCCTCGTGGACGACGATCGGCACGCCGAGGCGCTTGGCGGCCAGGTAGCCGGGCAGGGCGACATAGCCGCCGAAGCCGACGACACAGTCGGCCTTGGTGCGCTCCAGGATCTGCTCGGTCGCCTTGATCGTGCCGCGCAGCCGACCGGGCACGGTGATCAGCTCGGGGGTGGGCTTCCGCGGCAGGGGCACGGCGGGGATCAGCGCGAGTTCGTAGCCGCGCTCGGGGACGAGGCGGGTCTCGAGGCCGCGCTCCGTGCCCAGGGCCGTGATGCCCACGGTCGGGTCCTGCCTGCGCAGGGCGTCCGCGAGGGCGAGCGCGGGCTCGATGTGACCGGCGGTTCCGCCACCGGCGAGTACGACATGCACCGAAATTCACCGCTCTCCGGACGAACGTGCCGAGGCACGCCGTCGCATCGTGTTCCATCTCCCGGGCCCCGAAGGGCCGCCGCCACGCTTTCTACCAAAGCGGGGTTGCCGCATGGCAAGCGCCGCCCGCGCTGCGGGTTCGTCGCGCGCGAACGCGATCAGCAACCCGATGGCGAACATGGTCGGCAGCAGGGCGGAACCTCCGTAGGAGAACAGCGGGAGCGGGACTCCGGCGATCGGCAGCAGACCGAGCACCGCACCGATGTTGATCACCGCTTGCGCGGTGATCCAGGTGGTCACGCCTCCCGCGGCATACCTGACGAAGGGGTCCTCCGTACGTCCGGCCACGCGGATACCCGCATAGCCTAGAGCCGCGAAGAGGGCGAGCACCGACAGCGTCCCCGCGAGGCCCAGTTCCTCACCGGTGATGGCGAAGATGAAGTCGGTGTGCGCTTCCGGGAGTTGGCCCCATTTTTCCACACTCGCACCGAGCCCGGAGCCGAAGATTCCGCCCGAGGCCAGGGCGTAGATGCCGTGCACGGCCTGCCAGCAGTCGGCGCCGTCCGTACGGGGCTCGGTGGCTCCGATGCAGGCCAGGCGGGCCATACGGTTCGCGCTGGTCCTGATCAGGATGAACCCGAGGAGCCCGGCGATGGACAGCACGCCCACGAACAGACGCGTCGGCGCCCCGGCCAGCCACAGCAGGCCGAACAGGATCGCCGTGAGAATGATCGCGGTGCCCATGTCGCCGCCGAGCATGATCAGCCCGAGCAGCATGAAGGCCACCGGAACGAGCGGCACCAGCATGTGCTTCCACTGTGTCAGCAGCCGCTTGTCCTCCTTACGGGCCAGGAGATCCGCGCCCCACAGCACGAGCGCCAGCTTGCCGAACTCGCTGGGCTGGATCTGGAAGGAGCCTCCGACGGCGATCCAGTTCTGGTTGCCGTTGATCGACTGCCCTATTCCGGGCACCTGAACCAGGGCCATCAGAAACACACAGCCGGCCAGGATCGGATACGCCAGCGCCCGGTGCAGCTTCACCGGCATCCGCGAGGCCACGAGCAGCAGCACGGTGCCGATCGCGGCCGCGAGGAACTGCTTGCGGAAGAAGAAGGTGCCCGGCAGCGACTTCTGCAGTGCCGTGATCTGTGAGGCCGAGTAGACCATCACCAGCCCCAGCACGGTGATCAGCAGACTGCCGCCGAGGATGAGGTAGTACGCGGTCAGCGGCCGGTCCCAGGCCTTGCGCGCCCTGGTCCGGAGCCGCCGCACGGGGTTCTCGCGCGGCGGCCGGGAGACGGGCGGCCGCCGGGTGACGCGCTGGAGAGGCGCACGGCTCGTACGGCTACTCGGCATCGGAGGCACCTTCGCCGCCGACCGACCACATCCGTGTCACGCGTCCCTCCCAGTTTCACCCGGCGCCGCCAGGCGAAGCCGGGCCGGGTCAGCCGTCCGCGGAGGAGAGTTCGCGCACAGCCGCCGCGAACGCGTCCCCGCGCTTGTTGTAGTTGACGAACATGTCCATCGACGCACAGGCCGGTGCCAGCAGCACCGTGTCGCCCGCCCGAGCCAGCGTCCGCGCCTCGCGGACAGCGGCGAGCATCGCCCCAGTGTCGGTCCGGTCGAGGTCGACGACCGGCACTTGGGGCGCGTGTCGCGCGAGCGCTTCCCGGATCAGCGCGCGATCCGCGCCGATCAGCACGACCCCCCGCAGCCGCCCGGCCGCACCGGCGACGAGCTCGTCGAAGGTCGCGCCCTTGGCGAGGCCGCCCGCGATCCACACGATCGACTCGTACGCCGCCAACGAGGCCTGCGCCGCATGCGTGTTGGTGGCCTTGGAGTCGTCGATGTACGCGACGCCGTCCACGTCGGCCACGTGCGCGATGCGGTGCGCGTCCGGGGTGAAGGCCCGCAGCCCGTCCCGTACGGCCGTGGCGGGCACCCCGAAGGCGCGTGCGAGGGCCGCCGCCGCGAGGGCGTTGGCGATGTTGTGCGGGGCCGGCGGATTCACGTCCGAGACCTCGGCGAGTTCCTGCGCGTTCTTCTGCCGGTTCTCGACGAAGGCACGGTCGACCAGGATGCCGTCCACGACGCCGAGTTGGGACGGGCCGGGCGTGCCGAGGGTGAACCCGACGGCCCGGCATCCCTCTTCGACGTCCGCCTCGCGCACCAGGTCCTCGGTGGCCTTGTCGGCGACGTTGTAGACGCAGGCGACACGGTTGCCCTCGTAGATGCGGCCCTTGTCGGCGGCGTACGCCTCCATCGAGCCGTGCCAGTCGAGGTGGTCGGGGGCGAGGTTGAGAACGGCGGCGGAGTGGGCGCGCAGGGAGGGCGCCCAGTGCAGCTGGTAGCTGGACAGCTCCACGGCCAGCACGTCGTACGGCTCGTCGCCCAGGACGACGTCCAGGAGTGAGACCCCGATGTTGCCGACGGCGGCCGTGCGCAAGCCTGCCGCCGCCAGGATCGAGGCGAGCATCTGGACGGTCGTGGTCTTGCCGTTGGTGCCCGTGACGGCAAGCCAGGGTGCGGCTTCGGGGCCGCGCAGGCGCCAGGCGAGTTCGACGTCTCCCCAGATCTCCAGACCGGCCTCACGGGCCGCGGCGAACAGCGGCTTGTCCGGCTTCCAGCCGGGGGTGGTGACGACGAGCTCGGTGCCCTCCGGCAGGGTCGCGCCGTCACCGAGGCGCACGGTGATGCCGAGCGCCTCCAGGTCGGCGGCCTGGGCCCGGGCGCGCTCGTCGTCGCCGTCGTTGACGACGGTGACGGCCGCGCCGAGGCCGTGCAGGACCTTGGCCGCCGGGATGCCGGATACGCCGAGCCCGGCGACCGTGACGTGCTTGCCCTGCCAGTCGGTCACTTGTCGGCCGCCCATCCCGCGTAGAAGAGGCCCAGTCCGACGATCACGCAGATGCCCTGGATGATCCAGAAGCGGACCACGACAAGGACCTCGGACCAGCCCTTGAGCTCGAAGTGGTGCTGGAGCGGGGCCATGCGGAAGACGCGCTTGCCGGTGAGCTTGAACGAGCCGACCTGGATGACGACCGACATCGTGATGAGGACGAACAGACCGCCGAGGAGCGCGAGCAGCAGCTCGGTGCGGGAGCAGATCGCGAGACCCGCGAGCGCGCCGCCGAGGGCCAGCGAACCGGTGTCGCCCATGAAGATCTTGGCCGGGGAGGTGTTCCACCACAGGAAGCCGAGACAGGCGCCCATCAGCGCGGAGGCCACGATCGCCAGGTCGAGTGGATCTCGTACCTCGTAGCAGGCGGACGGGTTGGTCAGGGTCAGCGTGTTGGCGCAGGACTCCTGGAACTGCCAGACGCCGATGAACGTGTACGCGCCGAAGACGAGCACGGAGGCGCCGGTGGCGAGGCCGTCCAGACCGTCGGTCAGGTTCACGCCGTTCGACATCGCGAGGATCATGAACAGCGCCCAGATGACGAACAGCACCGGGCCGATGGTCCAGCCGAAGTCCTGGACGAAGGAGATCTTGGTGGAGGCCGGCGTCTGGTCACGGGCGTCCGGGAACTGCAGCGCGAGGACCGCGAAGCCGATGCCGACGATCAGCTGGCCGGCCATCTTCGCCTTGGCCCGCAGACCGAGCGAACGGCGCTTGACGATCTTGATGTAGTCGTCGAGGAAGCCGACCAGGCCCATGCCCGCCATCAGGCCGAGCACCAGCAGACCGGAGAAGGTCGGCGGCTGGCCCGAGATCACCTTGGCCAGGAAGTACGCGACGATCGTCGCCAGGATGAAGGCGATACCACCCATGGTCGGCGTACCGCGCTTGCTGGCGTGCTCGCGCGGGCCGTCGTCGCGGATGTACTGGCCGTAGCCCTTGCGGGCCAGCAGCTTGATCAGCAGCGGAGTGCCGACCAGGGTCAGGAACAGACCAATGACTCCTGCGAACAGGATCTGATTCATCATCGGGCGGCGACCTCACCCTCGTTGCCGCTGTCGAGCAGCGCCTGCGCCACGCTCTCGAGCCCGACCGACCGGGACGCCTTCACGAGTACGACGTCCCCCGGGCGCAACTGACTGCGCAACAGGTCGATCGCCGCCTGTGCGTCGGACACGTGCACCGACTCCTCACCCCACGAACCCTCGTTATATGCGCCCAGTTGCAGCCAGGACGCTTCCCTGCCCCCGACCGCGACGAGCTTGCCGACATTGAGCCGGACGGCGAGCCGTCCGACCGCGTCGTGCTCGGCGAGCGCTTCGTCCCCGAGCTCGGCCATCTTGCCGAGCACCGCCCACGTACGACCCCCTTGTGCCTGTGCGGCCTTGCCCATCGCCGCGAGCGCGCGCAGAGCGGCTCGCATGGACTCGGGGTTCGCGTTGTAGGCGTCGTTGACGACCGTCACGCCGTCCGGGCGCTCGGTGACCTCCATGCGCCAGCGGGAGAGGGAGCCCGCCTCGGAGAGCGCGGTGGCGATCTCGTCTGCGGACATGCCCAGCTCATGGGCGACGGCGGCCGCGGCGAGCGCGTTCGACACGTGGTGCTCACCGTACAGGCGCATGGTCACATCGCTTGCACCGGAGGGTGTGTGAAGCCTGAACGCGGGCTGTCCCGCGTCCGTGAGCGTCACGTTCTCGGCGCGTACGTCCGCTTCGCCGGACTCTCCGAAGAGGATCACCCGGGCCTTCGTACGGGATGCCATGGCCCGGACGAGGGGGTCGTCGGCGTTGAGGATCGCGGCGCCGCCCTCACTCGCCGGGGGCAGTGCCTCCACCAGCTCGCCCTTGGCCTGCGCGATCTGCTCGCGGCCGCCGAACTCGCCGATGTGGGCGGTGCCGACGTTCAGCACGAGGCCGACCTTCGGCGGGGTCAGGTCGGTGAGGTACTTGATGTGTCCGATGCCCCGGGCGCCCATCTCCAGGACCAGGAAACGGGTCTCCTCGGTGGCGCTGAGCGCGGTGAGGGGCAGCCCGATCTCGTTGTTGAGGGAGCCGGGCGTGAACACCGTCGGTGCCTTGCGCCGCAGCACCTGGGCGATCAGGTCCTTGGTGCTGGTCTTGCCGGCGGAGCCGGTGAGGGCGACGAGGGTCGTGCCGAGCTTGCGGACGACGTGCCGGGCGAGGGCGCCGAGCGCCGCCTGGACGTCGGTCACGACGATCGCGGGCACGCCGACGGGACGGGACGCCAGCACCGCTGCCGCGCCCGCCTCGACGACCGCGGCCGCGAAGTCGTGTCCGTCCACGCGCTCGCCCGCGAAGGCGACGAAGAGGCTGCCGGGCTCCACGTCACGGGAGTCCCGGACGACGGGTCCGGTGACCAGCACCGACGGATCCGGTATGTCGTGCGTCTGCCCGCCGACGACTTCTGCGATCTCGGCGAGAGAGAGGGCGATCACAAGTTCATCCCTGGGTCTGCTGGATAGCTTCGCGAAGCACCTGGCGGTCGTCGAAGGGACGAACCACGCCGGCGATGTCCTGGCCCTGCTCGTGTCCCTTGCCCGCGACCAGCACGGTGTCGCCCGGCCGCGCACGGGCCACGGCCGCGGCGATGGCGGCGGACCGCTCCTCGAAGAGGACGACCTCGCCACGCTCGTGCGCCGGCACGGACGCCGCGCCTTCGAGCATGGCCGCGAGGATCGCGAGGGGGTCCTCGGAGCGGGGGTTGTCGGAGGTCAGTACGGCGGTGTCGGAGAGCCGGGCCATGGCGGCGCCCATCGGCCCGCGTTTGGTCCGGTCCCGGTCGCCGCCGCAGCCGAGGACGACGTGCAGGCTGCCCTCGGTGACCTTGCGCAGCGCCTTGAGGACCGACTCGACGGCGTCCGTCTTGTGGGCGTAGTCGACGACCGCGAGATACGGCTGCCCGGCGTCCACCCGCTCCAGCCGGCCCGGCACGCCCGGTACGGCGGCGATGCCGTCGGCGGCGGTCTGCGGGTCGAGGCCCGCGACGGCCAGCGCGACGATCGCGGCGAGCGTGTTGGCGACGTTGAAGGGGCCCGCGAGCGGCGACCTGGCGGTGACGCGCTCGCCCTTGGGCCCGATCGCGGTGAACGTCGAGTCCATGGGTCCGACCCGCACGTCCTCGGCACGCCAGTCGGCGTCGGGGTGGCCTTCGGCGGAGAAGGTGACGACCGGGACCGTGGCCTCCTCGGTGAGCCGGCGGCCGTACTCGTCGTCGAGGTTGACCACGCCGAGCCTGCTGCGTTTCGGCGTGAACAGCTGTGCCTTCGCCTGGAAGTAGTCCTCCATGCCGGAGTGGAACTCCATGTGTTCCGGGCTCAGGTTGTTGAACACGGCGACGTCGAACACACAGCCGTCGACGCGGCCGAGGACGAGGGCGTGGCTGGAGACCTCCATGGCGACGGCCTCGACACCGCCTTCGCGCATGACCGCGAACAGGGCCTGCAGATCGGTGGCTTCGGGCGTGGTGCGCTCGGACTTGATGCGCTCGTCGCCGATGCGGATCTCCACCGTGCCGATGAGGCCGGTGGGTCGGGTGACCTCCAGGCCGCCTTCGATCAGATAGGCCGTGGTGGTCTTGCCGGAGGTGCCGGTGATGCCGATCTGGAGCAGGTCACGGCCGGGGTGGCGGTAGATCGTGGCCGCGAGCTCGCCCATGCGCGCGCGGGGGTCCTCGACGACCAGGACGGGCAGGCCCGTCGCGGCGGCGCGTTCGGCGCCGGTCGCGTCGGTCAGCACGGCGACCGCGCCGAGGCCGGCGGCCTGCGTGACGAAGTCGGCGCCGTGCAGGCGTGCGCCCGGGAGAGCGGCGTACAGGTCACCGGGGCGGACGGCACGCGAGTCGTGGGTGATGCCCGCGACCTCGGCGGCGACTTCCGGCGCGGTGACACCCAGCTGTTCGGCGAGCTCCGCGAGGGGTACGGCGGAGAGCAGCGTCGGCCTGGGCAGTCCCGGATACGTCACGGGATGCCCCTTCTGGGTGGTTTGGGACTGATCAGCGTGTGGCACGGCGGTGAGCGTACCGGGCACACCCCCGCCGGAGCGAAGCGAGGGTTTGTGCGAGCGGGACTGGGGTGCGTGGTTCCCGGGGTCGGGAGTGATCATGGTCACGAGTCGGTTCCTGGCTGGTTGCGCTGATCGGCGGGTGGATCAGGATGTGGTCAGGATGTGGTCAGGAGGCAGGTCAGGGGGTGAAGGCGACGGGCAGGTTCGCGGGCTTCGCCCCGGTGGGCGGGACCTGGAGGGTCTTCAGGGCGAACTCCATGACCTCCTTGTAGATGGGTCCGCAGATCTGGCCGCCGAAGTAGTTGCCCTGGGTGGCGTTCTGGATCGCGCAGTAGACGGTGATCCGCGGGTTGTCGGCGGGCGCGAACCCGGCGAACGACGAGGTGTAGCCGCGATATCTGCCGGTGGCCGGATCCACACGGTTGGCCGTACCCGTCTTGCCCGCGACCCGGTAGCCGGGGATGCGCGCCCTGGTGCCCGTGCCCTCCTCGTCGTCCACGACGGACTCCAGCATCCGGGCGAGGGTCTTCGCCGTCTTCTCGCTCACGACCCGGGTCTTCTCGGGCTTCGGAGTGGGAGTGAAACGGCCGTCCGGTCCCTTGGTGCCTCGTACGAGGGTCGGCGCGACGCGGACGCCGCCGTTGGCGATCGTCGAGTAGACGGAGGCCGCCTGCATGGCGTTCATCGACACGCCCTGGCCGAAAGGGATCGTGTACTGCTGCGAGGTCGACCAGTCGCCGGGCGCGGCGAGGATGCCCTTGGTCTCGCCGGGGAAGCCGAGGCCGGTGGAGCCGCCGATGCCGAACTTGCGCAGGTACGAGTGGAGGATCCTGTTGGACTCGCGCTGGTTCCTGCCGAGTTCGCCGGTGGCGAGGATGGTGCCGATGTTGCTGGACTTGGCGAGGACGCCGTTGAGCGTCAGGTACCAGGTCGGGTGGTCGATGTCGTCCTTGAAGAGCCGGTCGCCCCGGTGCAGCCGGTTGGGCACGGTGACGTGCGTCTCGGGTGTGGCGACGTTCTCCTCCAGTACGGCGGCCATCGACATGACCTTGGCGGTGGAGCCGGGCTCGTAGGCGTCCTGGAGGGCCGCGTTGCCGAGTGCGTCCGGGTTCGCCTTCGTGAGGTCGTTGGGGTCGAAGCCGGGCGAGTTGGCCATGGCGAGGATCTCGCCGGTGCGGGTGTCCTGCACGATCACGTAGCCGCGGTCCGCCTTGGACTTCTTCACCTGTTCGGTGATGGCGTTCTGCGCGGCCCACTGGATGTCGCGGTCGATGGTCAGCTCGACGTCGGAGCCGGCCACGGCGGGGGTCTCGGTCGAGCCCGCAGTGGGCACCAGACGGCCGCCGGACTGGGCGTAGCGGATCTTGCCGTCCTTGCCCACCAGACGGTGGTTCAACTGCTGCTCGATGCCGCCGCCACCCTTGCCCTCGGCGTTGACCCAGCCCAGTATCCCGGCGGCGAGGTCACCGTTGGGGTACACGCGCTTGCTGCTGGGCTCCTGGAAGACGCCGGCCAGGACGTTGACCGTGCCCTTCTCGTCCTCGGCCTTCTTGACCAGCGCGGTCTTCAGGTCGCTGATCTGGTTCCAGACCTGGGGGGTCTGGCGGCGGGCGAGGAGCACGTAGCGCGTGTTGTCGGTGCGCAGCTTGGCGGCGATCGTCTGCTGGTCCGCGCCGAGGATCGGCGCGAGGAGCGCGGCTGCCTGCTCGGGTCCGTCGTCGATCTTCAGCTGTTCGCGCGTGAACATCGTCGGGTCGGCCGTGATGTCGTTGGCGTCGGTACTGATCGCCAGGTCGACGCCGTTGCGGTCGGTGATCCCGCCGCGCTCGGCGGCCAGCACCCGGCCGACGTACCGGTTCTGGTCGGCCTTGGCGGCGTACTCGCTCGCGTCGACGGCCTGCACCTGGAGCAGCCGTACGACGAAGGCGATCATCACCAGGGTCAGCGCGAGGCTCACCATGCGCAGCCGGGGGCGGGGGCTGCCCAGCCGGATGGTGCGCGCGGCCGGCTGCCGGGGCGTGGCCGGGCGGCGCTGCGCGGCGGGGCGGGCGCCGGGGCCCGGTCGGCGCTGCTGGCCGCCCGGTCGTGCGGGCCGGGCGGGCCCGGGTACGCGGCGGCGGGGGGGCTGCCTGCCTGAATCGGCCACTTCCGTCACCTGCCGGGGGTCGTCGGGAGCTGGGTGGACTGTACGGACGGGCTGGTGGGTGTGGGGGTGGGGGTCGGAGTCGGGGTGGCCGCGGGCTCCGGCGTCCGGAGCGGCTGCTCCGCCTGCGTCGGCTGCTCCGGCCGCGTCGGAGAGACCGAGGGCGTGGGGGCCGAGGTGGGGGTGGGGGTCGTCGGCGGGCCGGGGTCGAGGATCTCGGGCGCGAGGACGAGCGGCATACGGGCCACGGACTGCTGGGCGGCGCCAGGAACGCCCTTGACCGTGCCGTCGGGGTTCAGGAAGGCCGGGTCGCCGCCGGGCACCATGCCCAGCTCACGGGCGCGGCGCTGGAGGGCGTCGGGCGCGGAGTAGGCGTCCACGTCCCGTTGGAGCGCCTGTTCCTCGTCGGTGTAGCTCTTCACGTCGTCCTGGAGGTCGTCGAGCTTGAACGACCCTTCACTGAGCGCGGAGTTCAGCACGAGGAGGCAGATGAGGCCGCCGCCCAGCAGCAGGACGACAAGGAGGACGAACGGGGTGCGGGCGGCCCCCTTGGGCCTCGCGGGCAGGAGCCGCGCGAGACGGGCGGCCCGGCCCCTCAGTTCGGGTTTCCTGCTCACGCGCCCTCCCTGCGAGTTCGTTCTCCGGACTCACTCACCGTCCCCGCGAGTTCGTTTGTCGGACTCACTCACCGTCCCCATTCACGCACCGTGTGCGGCCGCCTCGTACGCCTCATTCGAGGCGCTCCCGCACGCGTTCCGCCCCACGCAGACGTGCGGGGGCGGCGCGCCGGTTCTCGGCGACCTCTTCCTCGGTGGGAAGTTCGGCACCACGGGTGAGGAGCTTGAGCCTCGGTTGGTAGCGCTCGGGAACGACGGGCAGTCCGGGGGGCGCGGTGGTGGCGGCGCCCGCCGCGAACACCTGCTTGACGAGACGGTCTTCGAGCGAGTGGTACGACAGCACGGCGATCCGGCCGCCGACCGCGAGGGCCTGCACGGCGGCGGGGATCGCCCGCTCCAGGACGGTGAGTTCGCCGTTGACCTCGATGCGCAGCGCCTGGAAGGTGCGCTTGGCGGGGTTGCCGCCGGTGCGCTTGGCGGCCTGCGGCAGGGAGTCTCGGATCAGTTCGACGAGGCGGGCGCTGTGGGAGAAGGGCTCCTTGTCGCGCTCGCGCACGACCGCCGAGACGATCCGCTTGGCCTGCTTCTCCTCGCCGTACGCCCGGAGGATCCGGACGAGTTCGCCCGGCGGGTAGGTGTTGAGGACCTCGGCCGCGCTGATGCCGGTCGTCTGGTCCATCCGCATGTCGAGGGGGGCGTCCTGGGCGTACGCGAAGCCCCGGTCGGCCTCGTCGAGTTGCATGGAGGAGACGCCCAGGTCGAACAGGACGCCCTGGACGCGGGGGAGGCCCAGGCGGTCCAGCACGTCGGGGAGTTCGTCGTAGACGGCGTGCACGAGGGTGGCGCGCCCGCCGAAGGGGGCGAGCCGTTCGCCGGAGAGGCGCAGGGCCTCCTTGTCGCGGTCGAGGGCGACGAGTCGTGCCTCGGGGAAGCGGGTGAGGAGCGCCTCGCTGTGGCCACCGAGGCCGAGTGTGCAGTCGACCACCACCGCGCCGGGCTCCGTGAGGGCCGGGGCCAGCATGTCCAGGCACCGCTGGAGCATGACGGGGACGTGGCGGCTGTTGCTCAAGGGGCCCTCTCAGGTCCGGCGCGAGCCGCACGTACGCGCCGCGCACGCGGGGAGATTCCGGGCTGTCACCGGATCTCCTTGGGGTTTCGGTCCAGCAGGGGGCCTCGCCTCCCGCTCGGCGTCACTTTAGTCCACGACCCTTCGCGGTCAATCAACCGGCCTGCGCGTCGCGACGCCTCCCCCGGGCGATGCCGCGAATCAGGAGAAATCACCCGTACGGCCGTGATCCCGCCACTCCTGTGGGTTACCTCACAACAAGCCTCGATGGCGTTCTTTGTCCTCTCTCACACAGCGCCCTCAGCGGCCGTGACCAGTACCGTCATGGTTATGACGACCTCCGCAGCAGTTCCCACCGGCCCCGAAGGCGCCATATCCGACGGCACCGTCACCGACCGTCTCGTCGAGGCGAACCAGCGGTACGCCGACGCGTTCACCGACCCCGGGATGGACGCCCGCCCCGTCCTCCGCGTCGCGGTCGTGGCCTGCATGGACGCCCGCCTCGACCTGCACGACGCGCTCGGCCTGGAGCTGGGCGACTGCCACACCATCCGCAACGCGGGCGGCGTGGTCACCGACGACGTGATCCGCTCCCTCACCATCAGTCAGCGCAAGCTCGGCACCCGCAGCATCGTCCTCATCCACCACACCGGCTGCGGCCTGGAGGCCCTCACCGAGGACTTCCGCACCGAGCTGGAGGCGGAGGTCGGCCAGCGCCCGGCCTGGGCGGTGGAGTCCTTCCGGGACGTCGACCAGGACGTACGGCAGTCCATGCAGCGCGTGCGCACCAACCCGTTCCTGCTGCACTCCGACGACGTACGCGGCTTCGTCTTCGACGTGAAGTCGGGGCTGCTCCGAGAGATCGACCCTGCCTGAGCTTTGTCGAACCGGGTCACCGGCACCGCCCTCCTACCGCTCGAGGGCGGTCCGGAGCAGCCCCGGTTTCCTGTCAATCTGCTGGCATCTCGCTCTTTAAAAGACCGCAAAGCTGACATATCGCGGACAGTTGTCCACAGGCGAGTGACACGGATTGGTAACGGCAGCAAGAATGCGGGTGTGGCGTCACGCTGAGCAGTTCACGCGTGGTGTCCGTGTTTCGGGGTGGGCCGTTCCGCATCGCAGAGCGTCGGCCCGGAGAAAGAACGGGCCGAGGAGGGCCGGGTGACGACCTATGACGATCGAGCGAGCCTCACTGATCTGACCAGCACTGTGGAGCGAGTCCGCAGTTCGGTCGAAGGAGTGATCGAGGGCAAGCCTGAGGTCGTACGGCTTTCGCTGACCGTGCTGCTCGCCGAGGGACATCTTCTGATCGAAGACGTACCCGGCGTCGGCAAGACCATGCTGGCCAAGGCACTGGCACGGTCCATCGACTGCTCGGTACGACGTATCCAGTTCACGCCGGACCTGCTGCCGTCGGACATCACCGGTGTGTCCATCTGGGATCAGCAGCGCAAGGAGTTCGAGTTCAAGCCGGGCGCGATCTTCTCTCAGATCGTGATCGGCGACGAGATCAACCGCGCGTCGCCGAAGACGCAGTCCGCGCTCCTGGAGTCCCTGGAGGAGCGCCAGGTCACGATCGACGGCACGACGTACGAGCTGCCGAGCCCCTTCATGGTGGTGGCCACGCAGAACCCGGTGGAGATGGAGGGCACCTACCCGCTGCCGGAGGCCCAGCGCGACCGCTTCATGGCCCGCGTCTCCGTCGGCTACCCCAGCCCGGAGGCCGAGCTGCAGATGCTCGACGTCCACGGCGGGGCCTCGCCGCTGGAGGACATGCAGCCGGTGGCGCACGCGCACGAGATCGTGAAGCTGATCGAGGCCGTCCGCAACGTGCACGTGGCGGAAACGGTCCGGCGGTACGCGGTGGACCTGGTCGGCGCCACCCGCACCCACCCGGACCTCAGACTCGGCGCCTCGCCGCGCGCCACGCTGCATCTGCTGCGCGCGGCGAGGGCGACCGCCGCCCTCAGCGGGCGGGAGTACGCCCTGCCGGACGACATCCAGTCGCTCGCCGTGTCGATCCTCGCTCACCGGCTGCTGCCCACCGCGCAGGCCCAGCTCAACCGCCGTACACCGGAGCAGGTCGTGCAGGAGATCCTCCAGCGCACGCCCGTACCGCAGGCACCCCAGGCGCAGAGCGGCTTCGGCTCGGTCCACGCCACGCCCGCGTATCCGCAGCAGCCGCCGCGGAGGCTTGGATGACCACCGCAGGGCCGGCGCCCACCCCGGAGCAGGACAAGGGCGGGCTGCGCACGGCCCTCGCCGGCCTCACCACGCGCGGGCGCTCCTTCCTGGCCGCCGGCATAGCGGCCGCCATATGCGCCTACGTCCTCGGGCAGAGCGATCTGCTCCGGGTGGGCCTGCTGCTCGCCGTGCTGCCGCTGGTCTGTGCGGCCGTGCTGTACCGCACCCGCTACCGGGTCGCGGGCAGCCGCCGCCTCTCCCCCGCGCGCGTACCCGCCGGCAGCGAGGCCCGCGTCCATCTGCGGATGGACAACGTCTCGCGGCTGCCCACCGGGCTGCTGATGCTCCAGGACCGGGTGCCGTACGTGCTCGGTCCGCGGCCGAGGTTCGTGCTGGACCGGGTGGAGGCGGGCGGCCGCCGCGAGGTGTCGTACCGCGTCCGCTCCGATCTGCGCGGCCGCTACCCCCTGGGACCGCTCCAGCTGCGCCTGACCGACCCGTTCGGCATGTGCGAGCTGACCCGGTCCTTCTCCACGTACGACACCCTGACGGTCATCCCGCGCGTGGAGGCGCTGCCGCCGGTGCGGCTGAGCGGTGAGGCGAAGGGGTACGGCGACGGCCGGCAGCGCTCGCTGGCGCTGGCCGGCGACGACGACGTGATCCCGCGCGGCTACCGGCACGGCGACGACCTCCGCCGGGTGCACTGGCGTTCGACCGCGCGCTACGGCGAGCTGATGGTCCGCCGCGAGGAGCAGCCGCAGCGTGCCCGCTGCACGGTGCTGTTGGACACCCGGGCCGAGGCGTACCTCGGCGCGGGCCCGGACTCCGCCTTCGAGTGGGCCGTCTCGGGCGCCGCGTCCATGCTGGTCCACATGCTCGAACGGGGCTTCTCCGTACGGCTGTTGACGGACACCGGCAGCTCGGTACCCGGCGAGGGCGCCGACGGGTTCGCGGGTGCCAGCCAGGAGTCCGCCGACGCGGCCGGGCTGATGATGGACACCCTCGCGGTGATCGACCACTCGGACTCCGAGGGTCTCTCGCCCGCGTACGACGTGCTGCGCGGCGGCAACGAGGGGCTGCTGATCGCCTTTCTGGGCGACCTCGACGAGGAGCAGGCGACGGTGATCGGCAAGATGCGTCAGCGCAGCGGTGGGGCGGTCGCCTTCCTGCTGGACAGCGAGGCGTGGACGACCGAACCGGGTGAGGTGCCCGGTGCCGGGAGCGCGAGCGAGGAGTCGTTGCGTCTGCTGCACGAGGCGGGCTGGACGGCGCTGACCGTGCCGCGCGGAGCCTCGCTGACGGATCTGTGGCGGCAGGCGGACCGACAGCGCACCGGCGCGATGTCCGGGAGCGTCGGGGAGGGATGGTCATGAGCGGGCGGGCGAGGCTGGCGCTGTGCGCCTGGGCCGCCACGATCATGGCGGCGTGCGCGCTGCTGCCGCTGGTCGACCCGGCGACCTGGATCTTCCAGGCGGCCCTCATGCTGGGCGTGCTGACCGGCGTGGGAGCGCTCACCCGGCGGGTCCCGCTGGCCCGGCCGCTGACCGTGGCCGCGCAGGCGCTGGTCATGCTGATGATGCTGACGCTGGTCTTCGCCCGGGAGCAGGCGGTGGCCGGGATCGTCCCCGGTCCGGAGGCGTTCCAGCACTTCGCGACGCTGCTGCAGACCGGCGCCGACGACGTCGGGCGGTACGCCATCCCGGCGCCGCTCAGCGACGGCATCCGCCTGATGATCATCGGCGGTGTGCTGGTGATAGGGCTCCTGGTCGACGCGCTCGCGGTGACGTTCCGCAGCGCGGCCCCGGCCGGTCTGCCCCTGCTCGCGCTGTACTCGGTCGCCGCGGGGCTCTCCGACGGCGCCGCGTGGCTCTGGTTCGTGCTGGCCTCCACCGGCTATCTGCTGCTCCTCCTGACCGAGAGCCGCGACCGGCTCTCGCAGTGGGGCCGGGTCTTCGGCGGCGCGTCCCACGGCCCGCGCGCGGAGTCCACGAGCGGCGCCGTGGCCCCGGTACGCACCGGGCGGCGCATCGGCGCGGTCGCGCTGGGTATCGCCCTGGTGGTGCCGCTCGGACTGCCCTCCCTCGACGGCGGGCTGCTGGCCGGCGCGGGCACCGGCATCGGCGGCGGCTCCGGCGGCGGCACGATCGCCGCGGTGAACCCGGTGGTGTCGCTGCGCAACAGTCTGAACGTGGACGAGGACCGCCAGGTCATGTCCTACCGCACCAACACGGACAACGTGCAGGAGATGTACCTGCGGATCGTCTCCCTGGACAAGTTCGACGGCACCTCCTGGACGCCGACGGAGCGCTCCATCACCGAGGTGCCGGACGACTTCGGCACCCCGACCGGCCTCGCCACGGACGTGAAGCGGACCTCGATCGAGACCCGGATCGTCGCGGCGGAGGACTACGAGCAGAACTGGCTGCCGATGCCGTACCCGGTGACCGGCGTGGACATCAACGGCGACTGGCGGTACGAGCCCGTGGGGCGCACCCTCGTCGGTGACCACGGCCAGGACACCAAGGGCGCCCAGTACAAGGTCGAGAGCCTGATCGTGCGGCCCACGGCGGAGCAGCTGGCCTCGGCCCCGGAGCCGCCGCCGGCCCTGCGGCGGGAGTACACCAAGGTGCCCGCCTCGCTGCCGTCGGTGGTGGCGCGGACCGCGCTGGAGGTCACCAAGGGGTCGGCGAACAACTACGAGCGGGCGGTGAAGCTCCAGGACTGGTTCGCGTTCAGCGGCGAGTTCACGTACGACACCGAGGTACGGGCCGGCACGGGCACCCGGGCGATAGCCCGGTTCCTGGAGGAGAAGGAGGGCTTCTGCGTCCACTTCTCCTTCGCGATGGCGTCGATGGCCCGCACGCTGGGCATACCGGCCCGGGTGGCCGTGGGCTTCACCCCCGGTACCCCGCAGACGAACGGCACGATGTCGGTGGGGCTGCGCGACGCGCACGCCTGGCCGGAGCTGTACTTCGAGGGCGTGGGCTGGACCCGCTTCGAGCCGACCCCCAACCGCGGTACGACTCCCGACTACACGGTCCCGGAGGACTCCGGCACCAGCGGCCTGCCCGAGGTGCCGCGGCCCTCGCAGTCGGCGTCCACGGCGGCGTCGGCCGAGCCGTCGGCGAGTGAGACCTGCACGCCGCAGGAGGCGAAGCTGGGGGCCTGCGCGAGTGAGTCCGCGGCGGCCGTGGCCGGTTCGGACGACGGCGAGCGCTCGTTCTGGGGCCTGCTGTTCTTCTCGCCCTGGACCCTGTTGATCCTGCCGGGTGCGCTCCTGTTGCTGGCGATCCCGTTGCTGCCGATGCTGTGGCGGCTGCGGGTCCGGTCCGTGCGGCTCGGCGCGCACGCGGGTGCGCTGCCGAAGGAGGCGCACGGGTCGGCTGCCGCGCGGGAAGTGACCGTCGAAGGGAGTCGACCGGAGGGCTCCCTGGCACCACCGGGCAGGGACGCCGCGTACGGCCGTACGGAGGCCGCGGCGGCCCATGCGCTGGCCGCCTGGCAGGAGGTGACCGACACGGCGTGGGACTACGGGATCGCGCCGGACGAGTCGCAGACGCCCCGCAAGGCCGCCGCGCGGATCGTACGGCTCGGGGAACTCGAGCCGTCGGCCGCGGACGCGGTGCACCGGGTGGCTGCGGCGGTGGAGCAGGTCCTCTTCGCGCCGCGTCCGCAGATCCCGGCGGGCCTCGCCCGGGACGCGCACGAGGTCGGGGGCGGCCTGCGGGCCCACGCCGGGCGCCGGACCAAGCTCCGGGCACTGCTGCTGCCGCGTTCGGCCATCCGGGTGGCCTGGGCCCTCTCCGCCCGCTGGGCGGACGCCCGGGACGAACTGCTGTCACGCATCCCGACACCACGGCTGCCCTGGCGACGCCCCTCGCCGAGCCAGAACAGCTAGCGGCTCCGCACACGTCTGCCCCCGCCGGGTTCGCCCGGTGGGGGCAGACGTGCGTAAGGGGAGCGGACAAGCCAGGCCCTGCGGGCGCAGAGCCTGGGTAGGGTGCAGCGCGAGGTCGGAGGTAGGGCGAGGTCGGAGGTAGGGCGAGGTCGGAGGTAGGGCGAGGTCGGAGGTAGGGCGAGGTCGGGGGTAGGGCGAGGTAGAGGCAGGGCCAGCGCAGGCGGACGCTCTCGGTGCCGTCTCCCGGCCCGCCCGCCTCCGCGCGGCCGTAGTCTCCGCTGCCTCCCGCACGGCCGCAGCGCTCAGGCTCCCCGACGGCCCGCAGCGCTCAGGCTCCCCGCACGGGCCGCAGCGCTCAGTCGGCTCTCCAGGGGCTTTCTGCCCTGGCCTACAGCCTCAGGTGCCCGGCTCCAGGCTCCCGGCTCGGCCACTCACCGCAGCCGTAGTCCCAGCCGCGCCTCCCCGGGGCAACCCGCAACGTGCACCAGGCACCCCGCGCCCGGAGCAGCTCGGTTGTTCGGATTCGGGCATACGTGAAGGGTGACCGCCGCTTGGGTGGTCACCCTTCCTCCGTGTTCAGCTGTGGCTGTCGGATCTGCTGTCCGGCGGGCTCAGTGGCCGCCCTGCTCGTCACGACGGCGCTGCCAGCGCTGTTCGATTCGGTCCATCATGGAGCGGCGCTGTCGCGTCTGACGACGCGGACCGTCGGAGCCTGCGGCACCGGCGGGCTGCTCACCCGGCTTGGGGGCCTTGCGCCAACCGGTGACGGCGAGCACGGCGCAGCCCAGCATGACGAGGAACCCCACCACGCTGACCCAGATCTGCTGTGCGACCATTCCGGCCATGAGGAGCGCGATACCCACCAGAAAGCCCGCGACCGCCTGGTAGACCCGCCGCCGGGTGTACGTACGCAGCCCGCTTCCCTCAAGCGCTGACGCGAACTTGGGATCTTCGGCGTACAGCGCTCGCTCCATCTGCTCGAGCATGCGCTGCTCGTGCTCTGAGAGCGGCACGGAGTCCTCCTCATCGTGCGGTCGCCGGAGCGACCCGGGGGGTCCTCTTCAGGATAGGCAGGGAATCGCCCCCTTGAAACCCGCCCCTCTACGCCAATTCGCCAACCGGAACCCGCCATGGCACTCCGACTCGCTGAGGTGTGAATTCCCCAGCGAACGGCCCGTCATGCCGGAACGGTCTCCCTCGATCATACGGCTCCCCGCGCCCGATCGGGGGGCCTGTGGCGTACTCCATCCGCCGCCGAGCCCCTGATCAGCGGGTCACCCTCGTCCGCCTCGGGAGACGGCTCAGGCTTCGGCGGCCCCTCGCGTCTCGCCCAGTACATGAAGTTGCGTGGCCACCGAGTGGAAGGCGGGCAGTTCGGCGGCCGCCGCCTCCAGCTTGAGCAGGGCGTCCAGGGCGCCGGGCTCGGTGTCGACGAGGACCCCGGGGACCAGGTCGGCGAAGACCCGGACGCCGTGCACGGCGGCGACCTGAAGGCCCGCGCCCTCGACGAGCGCGGTGAGCTGCTCGGCGGTGAAACGGTGGGGCACCGGATCACCCTCGCCCCAGCGTCCGTTCGGGTCGTCGAGCGCCTGGCGGGCCTCCTTGAAGTGCCCGGCGAGGGCCCGCGCGAGCACCGCGCCGCCCAGGCCGGCGGCGAGCAGGCTGAGGACGCCCTCGGGGCGCAGCGCGGCGACCGCGTTGCCGATGCCCTCGGCGGGGTCGTCGACGTACTCCAGGACGCCGTGGCAGAGCACGGCGTCGTACCCGCCGCGCTCGACGACGTCGAAGAGGCCGTGGGCGTCGCCCTGGACGCCCCGCACGCGGTCGGCGACGCCGGCCTCGGCGGTCCGGCGCTCCAGCGCGAACAGCGCGTTCGGGCTGGGGTCGACGACGGTGACGCGATGGCCGAGACGGGCGACGGGCACCGCGAACTTGCCGCTGCCGCCCCCGGTGTCCAGCACGTCGAGCGACTCTCGTCCCGTGGCCTTCACCCGGCGGTCCAGGGCGTCCTGGAGGACCTCCCAGACCACGGCGGTACGGAGAGAGGCTCGGGGTCGCATCGGGTCCGACACGGCAGTTGACTCCTCGGCGCGGCACCGCCTGGTGTGCGGCGGAGCGATGGGCTTGCGCCTCCGCCGGGACCGATGGCCGCGGCGGAGGGTGCGGATGCCCCAACCCTAATGGGCGGCGCAGGGACGGTCGGTCAGCCCGCGTCCGGGACCCCCGGGGCGGCGTCCTGCCGGGGCTGCGGCAGCACCGGCTGGAGCACCAGCATCCGTTCGACCAGGCGCAGGAACATCGCCACGTCGCGTATGAGGTCGTCGGCGTCACGCGCGCTCGCAGCGCCCTGGATGCCCGCCTCGGCACGCGCGCGGCGGGCGGCGCCGGAGGCGAACAGCGCGCTCCACTCGGCGAGTTCGGGCGTTATCTCGGGGAGTACTTCCCAGGCGCTCCGGATCTTGGCGCGGCGCTTGGGGGTGGGTTCGGGGCGGCCCCGGGCGGCGAGGACCGCGGCGGCGGTGCGCAGGGCGGCCAGGTGGGCGGTGGCGTACCGCTCGTTGGGCGTCTGGAGTCCGGACGCCTCGTCGAGTCCGGAGCGGGCCTGGGCGAGCAGGTCGAGGGCGGCGGGTGGGGCCGTGGCCCGGCGCAGCACGGGGTGCACGTCGCTCGCCGGGCCGGTCAGTGAGGGGGCAGGGCCGGTCGCGCGGCGCCGGTTGGCGGCGGCTGCGTGGTAGCTGGCCATGACGAACCTCCTGTCGTCTTCGGACGACACGCTCTGACACGAGGTGCCGTATGTGCTCATCGTGCGGTATGCCACTGACAATCCGTTCTGACCTGCACTTTTGCTTCGATCAGAGGTTCGGAGTAGTTTTTGCACTGACCAGTCAGTTCAAAAACAGGCAGAGGGGCTTGGGGGACATGGCAGAGCCAGGGGAGGCGGACGCGGGGCAGGGGACGGCCCACGGTGTCGCCGTCGGCGCGGAAGGGTTCGGGCTCAAGGGGCCGCGCGGCTGGGCGTTCCGGGGTGTCGGGTTCGAGGCGGAGGCCGGCTCGCTGGTCGCGGTCGAGGGGCCGTCCGGATCGGGCCGGACCTGTCTGCTGCTCGCGCTCACCGGACGGATGAAGCCGAGCGAGGGCGAGGCCACGGTCGGCTCCCTGCGGCTGCCGAAGCGGATGGCGGCCGTGCGGCGGATGAGCGCCCTCGCCCACGTCCCCGGTGTGACCGACCTCGACCCGGCTCTGACCGTCGGGGAGCACCTGCGCGAACGGGCGCTGCTGCAGCGGCGGTTCGACGGCTCCCTGCGGTGGCTGCTGCTGCCCCGGGCCGAGCGTGCCGCCGAGGCGAAGCTCCGTGTCGACACCGCGCTGGCCGCCGCCGGGCTCGACCGCGAGGCCCTGCCCAAGGGCTCCAGGACCGCCGTACGCGACCTCGACCGGATGGAGGCCCTGCGGCTGTCCGTCGCCCTCGCCCTCGTCGGCCGGCCCCGGCTGCTCGGCGTCGACGACACCGACCTGAAGCTCTCCGACGCCGAACGGGCCGAGACATGGGCCCTGTTGAGGTCCCTCACCGAGTCCGGGATCACGGTCGTGGCGGTGTGCAGCGAGGCCCCGCAGGGGGCGGTCGTCGTGTCGTCGGCACCGGGGAAGGACGCACGCGCGCGTGCGGACGTACGCGAAGCCCCCTCCCCCGATGCCGACCCCGCCCCCGACCCCGCCCCCGCCCCCGCCCCCGACGGCAGCGACGGAACCGACGGAACCGACAACGACGACCACGACCACGACAAGGAGACGGCCGATGCGTTCGCCGAGACTCGCCGCGCTTGAGCTCAGGCGGTTCGGCCGGGGGAAGCTGCCGCGCGCCGCGCTGGTCGCGCTCCTGCTGCTGCCGTTGCTGTACGGCGCCCTGTACCTGTGGTCCTTCTGGGACCCGTACGGCCGTCTGGACCGCATTCCCGTGGCGTTGGTGAACGACGACGAGGGGGCGTCGGTGGGCAGGCAGAGGCTGACTGCGGGCGACGACATCGCGAAGGGGCTGCGGGACAGCGACACCTTCGAGTGGCACCGGGTGAGCGCCGCCGAGGCCCGTGAGGGCGTCGAGGACGGCACGTACTACCTGTCGCTGACGATGCCGAAGGACTTCAGCGCGAGGATCGCGTCCAGCTCGGGGGACGTGCCGGAGACGGGCGCCCTCCAGGTGCGGACCAACGACGCGAACAACTACATCGTCGGGCAGATCTCGCGGACGGTGTTCTCGGAGGTGCGCACGGCGGCGTCGACGAAGGCCTCGCGGTCGTTCCTGGACCGGATCTTCATCTCGTTCTCTGACATCCACGGGGAGACCGAGAAGGCGGCGGACGGCGCCGACGATCTCAAGGGCGGGATCGACAAGGCGGAGAAGGGCTCCAGGGACCTCGCGGACGGGCTGAAGACGGCCAAGGAGGGCAGCGGGGAGCTGTCCGGCGGGCTGAAGGACCTGGACGAGGGCGCGGGCGATCTGGAGGACGGCGCCCAGCAGGTCGCGGACGGCACCGGGAAGCTCGCCGACAAGGTCGGCGCCGCGGCGGACCAGGTACGGCCCTTCCTGAAGGAGAACGGCGACACGATCGCCGACACCGCGACCCTGGTCGCCGACTCGGCCGCCACGATCCGGGATCACCTCGGCGCGTTCGTCAGGACGGCGCCGGCCGCCGAGACCGGCACCCGTGCCGCCTCCGAGACCCTGGACGACGTCCACAAGCGCCGTTGCGAGGAGGCGGTCCTGCCCGACGCGGCCTGCGCGGACCTCAAGAAGGCCAAGGACGCGGCGGCGGAGGCGGCCGTGCTCGCCGAGGACGTCAACACCGTGGTGAAGAACTACGACGGTGACATGAAGGCCTTCGACAAGGACCTGGAGACCCTGGAGAAGCAGGCCCGCGCCCTCGCGAAGGCGGCGCCCACCCTCTCCACGGACCTCGACGACGCCGTCGCCAAGGTGAACGCGCTCGACAAGGGCGCCACGAAGGTCGCCAAGGGGGCCAAGACGCTGCACACCGGCCTCGGCACCGCGAAGACCGGCGCGGAGGACCTGGACACGGGCGTCGGCGACCTCAAGACGGGCGCGGTCGACCTCAAGGGCGGCATGTACAAGCTGGCCGACGGCTCCGGGAAGCTCGCGGGCGGTCTGCACGACGGAGCCGAGCAGATCCCGGACTACGACGAGCGGGACCGCGACCGGCGTACCGAAGTGATGGCAGACCCTGTGCAGTTGGCCAGCAGGGACCTGCACAAGGCGCCCAACTACGGCACCGGCTTCGCCCCGTACTTCATCCCGCTGTCCCTCTGGGTGGGCGCGATGGTGGCGTACATGCTGATCCAGCCGCTCAACCGGCGGGCCCTCGCGGCGGGTGCCTCGGCGTGGCGGATCGCGCTGGCGGGCTGGCTGCCGGTGGCCGCCCTGGGCGTGCTGCAGACGGTCGCGCTGATGGCGGTACTGCACTGGGCGGTCGGCCTGGAGATGGCACGGGCGGCCGGGACGGTGGGCTTCCTGTTCCTGGTGACGGCGTGCTTCGCGGCGATCGTGCAGTGGCTCAATGCGCGCTTCGGGGCGGCGGGCCGGATCCTCGTCCTCGCCTTCCTGATGCTCCAGTTGACGTCGGCGGGCGGCACGTATCCCGTGCAGACCAGCCCGGACTTCTTCAACGCGGTCCACCCCTTCCTGCCGATGAGCCATGTCGTCGACGCCCTCAGGAGGCTCATCACGGGCGGCGGTCTGGGCCCCGTCTGGCAGGCGTGCGCGGTGCTGGCGGCCTTCACCGTCGGCGCCCTCGCCCTCACGGCCCTGTCCGCCCGCCGCAAGCAGGTGTGGACGCTGGACCGACTGCACCCGGAGTTGAGTCTGTGACCGCGCACGGCACGGTTCCTGTGACAATCAGGGCCATGGAAAGCAGCAACGCCCCCGGCGGCGCAGGCGGGGGCCGCCGCGAGGCGACCCGGCAGAAACTCTACGAAGCGGCCGTCACCCTCATCGCGGAGCAGGGGTTCTCCGCCACGACGGTGGACGAGATCGCCGAGCGCGCCGGCGTCGCCAAGGGCACGGTCTACTACAACTTCGCGAGCAAGTCGGTCCTCTTCGAGGAGCTGCTGCGGCACGGCGTGGGTCTCCTCACGGCCTCCCTCCGGGAGGCGGCCGAGCGGACGGCGGAGGAGAGCGGCAGCAGCGTCGACGCCCTGGACGCGATGATCCGGGCCGGCCTCCTGTTCATCGACCGCTACCCGTCCTTCACCCAGCTCTACGTGGCCGAGCTGTGGCGCACCAACCGCGCCTGGCAGTCCACGCTGATGGTCGTCCGGCAGCAGGCGGTCGCGGTCGTCGAGGGAGTGCTGCGCGAGGGCGTCGAGAGGGGCGAGCTGAGCGACGAGATCGACGTCGGCCTGACGGCGGCCGCCCTGGTCGGTATGGTCCTGGTGGCCGCCCTGGACTGGAAGGCGTTCCAGCCGGAGCGCTCCCTGGACGACGTCCACGCGGCGCTGTCCCGGCTGCTCCAGGGCCGGGTGAGCGGGCACCGCTGACCGGACCGGGGCACAGACGAGAGCGCCGGTCCGACCTGGCCGCGTCCCCCGCGGGCCACCTCGAACCGGCGCTTCCCCGTTCCCCCGTCTCCCCCGTGCCTCGCTCCCGCCGACTCACGTCGACGGAAGGAGCGGTAAGAGCGCGAGAGCCGTTCCGCCGCCCCGTGCCGGCGGTACCGGAGCCGCGCCCCTTCCCGTGCCTCCACCTTCTCGTTCGCGCAGGTCGGAGGCCATCCGCGCGCCTACTCATCTCACCGGCTGAGTACGGGTACTCAGCCCTGGGCACTCACCCTCAGACCCCCTTGCCGCCAACTGGTGACGATCACGTCCGCGCTCGTACTCCCCCGCGCCCCGAGCTGTCCCGCAAGCTGTCCCCCGAGCTGTCCCGCGAGATCGAACTGTCAGCGGCGGCCGATAAGGTCCTGGCATGGCAAAAATCGCGGTGATCGGCGCCGGCCTGGGCGCCATGGCAGCCGCCGCCCGGCTGGCCGTCGCGGGCCACCGAGTGGTGGTGCACGAGAGCACGGCCACCTACGGCGGAGCCGTGGGTCGTCACGAGCGCGACGGCTTCGCGTTCGACACGGGCCCGGGGCTGCTGACCCTGCCCGCCGTCTACCGCGATCTGTTCCTCAAGACCGGCAAGGAAGCGCTGGAGAAGTGCGTCGACCTGGTCCAGGTGGACCCGGCGGCCCGGCACGTCTTCGCGGACGGCACGGACCTCCTGCTTCCCAACGCCTCGCGCGCCGGCGTGGTCACCGCCCTGAACTCCGCCCTCGGCTCGGACGCCGGCGACCGCTGGGGCGACTTCCTGGTGCGGGCCCGCGAGGCCTGGGACCGCACCCGGCGGCCCCTCCTGGAGGAGCCGCTGTGGCCCGACTGGCAGGTCCTCGCCGAGCGCGAGCCGTACCCTGCCGTGCCCCACAAGCGGCTCCTGCGCACCCGCCGCGCCGGCACCCTCGCCGAGATCGGCGCGTGGGAGCTGCGCGACCCCCGGCTGACGGCCCTGCTGGAGAGCCACGCCCTCGCGTACGGCCTGGACCCGAGGACCGTCCCGGCGAGCGCGGCGGTCCTGCCGTACATGGAGCACGCCTTCGGGACCTGGTACGTCCGGGGCGGCATACGGGAGTTGGCGCGGGCCCTGTACGAGCGGTGCCTGGCCCGCAGGGTCGAGTTCGTCTTCGGCGGCGAGGTCACGGGGATCGTCGAGAAGGACGGCCGGGCGGCCGGGGTGGAGCTGTCGGACGGCACGGTGGCCGAGGCCGACTTCGTGGTCGCCGGCGTCGCGCCCGAGGTGTTGGGCCGATGGGTGCGGCCGTCGGCCGTGCGGAGTGCGGGCGGGGTACCCGCCCAGCGGGGGACGACGAGCCGTCTGACCGTGCTGCTGGCGCTGCGCGGTGCCCGGCCGGACGGCGCGGCGCACCGGACGGTGGTGCACACGGACGACCGCGACGGTGAGCTGGACCTCCTGTTCGGCCCTTCCCACGGGATGGTCGCGCGGCCGACGGTGACGGTGCTGCGCCCCGACGATCCGGGACTGGTGCCGGACTCCGGGCATGAGGCGGTCACGGTCACGTGCCCGGTCCCCGCCGAACCCGACTTCGGTTGGGCCGAGTCGGATGTCTTCGATCATCAGGCGGAGTGGTTGATCAGCGCCGCCGAGCGCGCCGTACCCGACCTGCGCGAGCGCCTCCTGTGGCACGAGGTCCGCACCCCGGCCGACATCGCGCGGACGACCGGTGCGGTGGGCGGCGCGGTCCCCGCCCCGGCGCTCGCCGCGGCCGACGGCCGCCTGCTGCATCCGTCCAACAGCACCGCGACACCGGGCCTGTTCACCGTCGGCGGCTGGTCCCACCCGGGCGGCGGCCTCCCGCACGCCGGGATGTCGGGCGCGCTGGTGTCCGGACTGATCGTGGAGGGGCCGGACTTCCGCGGCTCCCAGTGAGGCTCACCCCGACCCGGGTGGCCCTTCAGAAACGGTACTGCTGCTCGTCGTAGCCGTTCTGGCCATTCCCGTTGCCGTTGCCGTTGCCGTTGCCGTTGCCCTGGTACGGGTACTGCTGGTCCGACGGGAGGTCCGAGCCGAAGGAGTCGTCGGTGTTGCGCTGCTGCGGAACCCAGACACCACCGGGCGGGGTCTCGCCGCCGTAGCCGCCGTTGCCGTACTGGTCCTGGCCGTAGCCCTGTTGGCCGTATCCCTGCTGGCCGTAGGACTGGTCGTACGAGGCCGTGGCGTCGTACGTCTGCGTGCCGATGTAGGGGTCGGAGTAGGCGGCGTACTGCTGCTGGGACGGGTCATAGCCGTACCCCTGCTGGTCGTAGCCGTAGTAGGCGAAGGCCTCGTCCTGGGCGGACTGGTCGGCGGTCGCGTAGGGCTGGCCGGCGGCGCCCGCGTAGGCGTTGTCGTCGCGGTAGACGCCGTACGTGCTGGTGTCGTCCGGCAGGGGCTCCGGGGAGTAGACGGTGTTCGTCCCGGCCGCGGAGGGCAGGGACCCCGGGCGGACGAACACGTCGTCGTCGCGGTCGTCGTCGAGCCGACCGTCGTCCTGGCGGTACGTTCCGGCGGCCGTGGCCTCCAGGTCCGTGACCTCCAGGGTCGGGTCCTGGCGGTCCGGTTCGCCGCGCCGCCGCTTCTTGCCGACCTTGGGGAGCCTGCCGCCCTCCTCGCCCTCACCGGGGCGCGGGCGGACCGCCCAGCCGGCCTCGAAGCCGCGGCGGAACGACAGCGTCACATAGGTCTGCCCGATCGCGAACCCGATCGCGCCCAGCGCGATGACGATCACGTTGGGGATCAGCACACCGAGGACGACTCCGAGGAAACCGGCGAAGGCGAGCAGTCGCCAGCGCAGGCGCGCCTTGTACTGCAGCAGCACCTCACCCAGCAGCCACAACGCGACGACACCGAACGCGATGTAGAGGACCGTCCAGCCCATGTACGCCCCTCTCCCTGTAGCCGCTACGCAGTGTGTCGTACGCGAGTGCGACCGGTCTAGGCCCGTGGTGAATGGTGCAGGCCCAGGTTCTCGTAGATTTCCAGAGTCGCGGTGGAGTTGTTCAGGGTGATGAAGTGAAGTCCGGGGACTCCTTCGTCCAGCAGCCTCGCGCAGAACTCCGTGGCGAACTCGATGCCAATGGAGCGTACAGCGGCCGGATCGTCTTTGGCTGTGACGATCCGCTCTTTCAGGGCGTTCGGGATGGCGGCGTTGCTGAGTTGTGGCAACCGTTCCAGCATCTTCACGCTGGTGACGGGCATGACCTCCGGAATGACAGGGGTTTCACAGCCGGCCGTCGCGACGGCGTCCCTCAGACGCAGGTACGAGTCCGGGTGGAAGAACATCTGGGTGATCGCGTAGTCGGCGCCGGCCCGGCACTTGTCGACGAAGCGCGCCACGTCGCTGTCCCAGTCCGGGGAACGCGGGTGCATCTCCGGGAAGGCCGCGACGCCTACGCAGAAGTCGCCCGATTCCTTGATGAGCTGGACGAGTTCGGCGGCGTAGGTCAGGCCCTGCGGATGCGCGACCCACTCGGCCGTGGGGTCGCCGGGCGGGTCGCCGCGGACCGCGAGGATGTTGCGGATCCCGGCGTCCGCGAACTGGCCGATGATGTTGCGCAGCTCGGCGATGGAGTGGCTGACCGCGGTGAGGTGGGCGACCGGGGTGAGGGTGGTGTCGGCGGCGATCTGCTCGGTCGCCTTCACCGTGCCGGCCCGGGTGGAGCCGCCCGCGCCGTACGTCACGGAGACGAAGCTGGGGGCGACCGCCTCGATCCTGCGGAGGGCGTTCCACAGGTTCCGCTCGCCCTTCGCCGTCTTGGGCGCCCAGAACTCGAAGGAGTACGTGGTCTTGCCCGTGGCGAGCATGTCACGCACGGTGCGTGCGTGGTCAGTCCGGGTAGAAGCGGTTCCTAGGGCCATACCGGCAGGTTAGTCAGGTCGGGGTCGTCCCCCAACCAGAGGCGGGGGTTTTGTCCGTTTTGCCGACCTGTTGTCCACGCCTTGGACAGCCGTGGACCCACTACAGGGCGCGCAGACGCTTGGCGAACTCCGCCGCGGCGGAGGCGGGGTCGTCGGCCTCCGTGATCGCCCGGACGACGACGGCCCGGCGGGCGCCCGCCTCGACGACCTCGTCGAGGTTGCCGAGGTCGATGCCGCCGATGGCGAACCAGGGGCGGTCGGTGCCGAGGGCGGCGGTGTACCGCACGAGGTCCAGGCCGGGGGCGTGACGGCCGGGCTTGGTGGGGGTGGGCCAGCAGGGGCCGGTGCAGAAGTAGTCCACGCCCTCCTGGACGGCCGCGGCGGCGGCCTCCTCCTCGGCGTGGGTGGAGCGGCCCATCAGGACACCCGCACCGAGGATGGCGCGGGCGGCGGGGACGGGAAGGTCGCCCTGGCCGAGGTGCAGCATGTCCGCGCCGATGGCGTGCGCCACGTCCGCGCGGTCGTTGACGGCCAGCAGCTTGCCGTGCCGGCGGCACGCGTCCGCGAAGACCTGGAGGTGCTCCAGCTCCTCGGCGGCCTCCATGCCCTTGTCGCGCAGCTGCACGATGTCCACGCCGCCGCTCAGGACCGCGTCCAGGAACTGGGGCAGATCGCCCTGTCGCCTGCGGGCGTCCGTGCAGAGGTAGAGCCGGGCGTCGGCGAGCTGTGCGGCGGCGTCGGGCATGCGTGTGTCCCCCGTTGGCGGTGCGTTGTCGGTGCGGCGTGCGGGAGCCAGGGCCCTCGCGGGCCCGGCTCCCGTACGCCGTACAGGCGGCTGCGTCAGATTTTCGGGTGTTTCCGGTGTTCGGGTCAGACGGCGAGCGCCTGGGCGCGGCGCTTCACCTCCGTGCCGCGATTCTCGCTCAGGGCCTGGGCCGGGGTTCCGGGCAGGCTCGGGTCCGGAGTGAAGAGCCACTCCAGCATCTCTTCGTCGGTGAAGCCGTCGTCCCTCAGCAGGGTCAGGGTGCCGGACAGGCCCTTGACCACCTTGTCCCCGTCGATGAAGGCGGCGGGGACGTGCAGCGCGCGGTTCTCACCACGGCGTACGGCGATGAGCTGGCCTTCCTTCACCAGCTGCCGCACGCGGGTCACCTCGACGTCCAGCATCTCTGCGATGTCGGGGAGGGTCAGCCACGCGGGGACGAGAGCATCGATCTTTGCGTCAATCTCGGTCACGTCTCCAAGACTGCCATCTGGGACTGACAGTGGGTAGCCGAGCCCCTCCGACGGGGGCCGACAGGGGGGTGGGGAGTACGCCGGGCGGCGGTGAAAAACGCCTGCGCTACGCCGTCGCCGCCTTCAGGGGCCTGGCCGGGTCCTCCAGCAGCTCCGGGTCCATCGGGGTGCCCGCCTCGATCAGGCGGCGGCCCTGAGCCAGGTCGCGGGGCCGGCCCACGGCGAGCAGGCCGACCAGCCGGCGCTCGCGGAGCCAGCACACCGACCAGGCGGTGCCGGTGGGGTCGCCGCGCCGGACCATGGTGTCGGCGGAGGCGTGGTCGCCCGCGTACTGGACGAAGCGGCCGAACTGTTCGGACCAGAAGTAGGGGACGGGGTCGTAGGGCTCGGGGGTCTCGCCGACGATGTTCGCGGCGACCGTGCGAGGGCCCTGGAGGGCGTTGTCCCAATGGTGGACGAGGAGGCGACGGCCGTACCTGGCCGAGGGGAAGGAGGCGCAGTCGCCGACCGCGTAGACGTCCGGCGCGGAGGTGCGCAGGTGGTCGTCGGCCACCACCTCGCCGTGTGCGCCGAGCTCGATGCCCGAGCCCTTCAGCCAGACCGTCGCCGGGCGGGCGCCGATCCCCACGACGACCGCGCCGGCCGGCACCCGGGTGCCGTCGTCCAGGACGACCGTCCCGGGCTCGACGCGCTCCACGCGCGCGTGGGTGCGCAGCGTGGTCCCGCTGTCGGCGTACCAGGCGGCCATCGGCGCGGCCACCTCCGCCGGCAGGGCGCCCGCGAGCGGGCGGTCGGCCGCCTCGACGACCGTCACCGCGCAGCCCGCCTCGCGCGCGGCCGTGGCGAACTCGGCGCCGATCCAGCCCGCGCCCACGACCACGATGTCGTGCTGCCGGGCCAGTACGGGCCGCAGCCGCTCGGCGTCGTCCAGGGTCCGCAGGAGATGCACCCCGGGCACTCCCTCGGCGCCCGGCAGCCGGATCGGTTCCGCGCCGGTCGCGAGGACGAGGAGGTCGTACGGGACGGGCCCGGCGGCCGTGTCGAGTTCGTGGTCGGCGGGGCGCAGGCCCGACACCTCGCGGCCCAGCCGGAGTTCGATGCCGAGCGCCTCGAAGTCGACGTCGAAGGCGGAGCCCTCGGCCTTGCCGAGCAGCACGGCCTTGGAGAGCGGCGGCCGGTCGTACGGCTGGTGCGGCTCGGCGCCGATCAGTGTCACGTCGCCGGTGAAGCCCTGTTCGCGCAGGGCGACCGCGGTCTGCACCCCGGCCATGCCCGCGCCCACGACGACCACGCGCCGCGCCGACCCGCCCCTTTGCTGCGTCTGCTCGCTCACCTGATCACCATAGACAACTGACGTTCGGTCAGTCAGCGGGTGGGTCGGCGGTCGCTTTCCGTGAGCCGCCCCACGGTCTCGTCGACCTGCTCCACCACGCTCGTCCCGCTGCCCGGTCGCGACTCCCACTCCCAGGTCTCCTCCAGGCGGACCCGCCCGTCGGGGAGCTCGGAGACCTGGGACACACAGTGCCCGGACGCGGTGGTCCCGTCGGTCTTCAGCTGCACGTACCGGAAGTCCAGCCGGTCCCCCGCGCGCGTGCCCACGAGGTGACCGCGTACGACGTCGCCGCCCGCGTACTCGGCCCAGATCTCGCCGTCCTTCTCGTGGTACGCGAACCGGGTGCGGGTGCCCACCTGACCTGGGGCTTGGTCCGCGACGGGGGCGAGGACGAGACCGTCGAGCGAGCGGGGCATGAGCGGAGGCTCCCTTACTGGGACGATCGGCGAGGGCTAGGGTGGGCCACCGTAGAGCACTCGCGGGAGCCCGGACGCACCGGGCTGAGAGGGAGGCTGGCGGCCTCCGACCGTACGAACCTGATCCGGGTCATGCCGGCGAAGGGAGGGGCTGGACGCCCATGTCGCGTACGCACACGTCAGACGTCCTCGTCGTGGGGGGCGGAATCATCGGGCTCGTCACGGCGTGGCGGGCCGCGCAGCGCGGGTTCGCCACGGCCGTGGTCGATCCCGAGCCCGGCGGCGGGGCGGCCCGGGTGGCGGCCGGGATGCTCGCCGCGGTCACCGAACTGCACTACGGCGAGCAGACACTGCTGGGGCTCAACCTGGAGTCCGCGCGCCGCTACCCGGACTTCGCGGCCGAGCTGACGGAGGAGACCGGTCTCGACCTCGGTTACCGCCGCTCCGGCACGCTCGCGGTCGCGCTCGACGCCGACGACCGCGCCCATCTGCGCGAACTGCACGCCCTGCAGCGCCGGTCGGGCCTGGAGTCGGAGTGGCTGAGCGGACGTGAGTGCCGCCGTCTGGAGCCGATGCTCGCGCCGGGCGTGCGCGGCGGACTGCGGGTCGACGGGGACCACCAGATCGACCCGAGGCGGCTCTCCGGGGCCCTCGTCGCGGCCTGCGTGCGCGCCGGGGTGGTGTTCCACCGGGCCTGGGCCGACGAGCTGTCGGTGGTGCGGGAGCGGGCCGCCGGGGTCCGGACCGGCGACGGTGACCAGGTGGCGGCCGGGCAGGTCGTCCTCGCCGCGGGCAGCCTCAGCGGGCGGCTCGCCGGGGTCCCGGAGGAGGTGCTGCCGCCGGTGCGGCCGGTGAAGGGGCAGGTGCTGCGGCTGACCGTGCCGAAGCCGTACGCGCCCTTCCTGAGCCGTACCGTGCGGGCCGTGGTGCGTGGCAGTCACGTCTACCTGGTGCCCCGCGAGAACGGCGAACTCGTCGTCGGCGCGACCAGCGAGGAGCAGGGCTGGGACACCACGGTGACCGCCGGCGGGGTGTACGAACTGCTGCGGGACGCCCATGAACTCGTCCCCGGGATCACCGAACTCCCGCTCACCGAGACCCGCGCGGGCCTGCGCCCCGCCTCCCCCGACAACGCGCCCCTCCTCGGCCCGACCGGGCTCGACGGCCTGCTCCTCGCCACCGGCCACTACCGCAACGGGGTGCTCCTCACCCCGGTGACCGGCGACGTCCTGGCCCATGTGCTGACCACCGGTGAACTGCCGGAGGAGGCCCGTGACTTCACGCCGCTGCGGTTCCGCGCCGGCGCGGCCCGCGAACTCCTGGAGCAGCCCGTATGAACACCACCGGGACGCTGACCGTCCTCGTCAACGGGGAGCGGCGGCAGATCGCTCCCGGCACGGCCCTCGACGCGCTCGTGCGGACGCTGACCGCGTCCCCCGCCGGTGTCGCCGCCGCGCTCAACGAAACCGTCGTCCCGCGCGCGCGGTGGACGACCACCGCCCTCTGCGAGGGGGACCGTGTCGAGGTCCTCACCGCCGTCCAAGGAGGCTGATCCCATGGCAGACGACCCCTTCGTCCTCGGCGGCACGACCTACTCGTCCCGCCTGATCATGGGCACGGGCGGCGCGTCCAGCCTGGACGTCCTGGAGCGCGCTCTGGTGGCCTCCGGCACGGAACTGACGACGGTGGCGATGCGTCGCGTGAACGCGTCCGTGCACGGCTCGGTCCTGTCGGTGCTCGACAGGCTCGGCATCCGGGTCCTGCCCAACACGGCCGGCTGCTTCACCGCGGGCGAGGCCGTGCTGACGGCCCGCCTCGCACGCGAGGCGCTGGGTACGTCCCTGGTCAAGCTGGAGGTCATCGCCGACGAGCGCACGCTGCTGCCCGATCCGATCGAACTGCTCGACGCCGCCGAGACGCTCGTCGACGACGGTTTCACCGTGCTGCCGTACACGAACGACGATCCCGTCCTCGCGCGGAAACTGGAGGACGTGGGCTGCGCCGCGATCATGCCGCTCGGGTCGCCCATCGGGTCCGGGCTCGGCATCCGCAACCCGCACAACTTCCAGCTGATCGTCGAGCACGCGCGGGTGCCGGTGATCCTCGACGCGGGCGCCGGTACGGCGTCGGACGTCGCGCTCGCGATGGAGCTGGGGTGCGCCGGTGTCATGCTCGCCTCCGCCGTGACCCGGGCCCAGGAACCGGTCCTCATGGCCGAGGGCATGCGGCACGCGGTGGAGGCGGGTCGGCTGGCCCACCGCGCGGGCCGCATCCCCCGCCGCCACTTCGCGGAGGCGTCGTCACCGGGCGAGGGACTGGCGCGGCTGGATCCGGAGCGCCCGGCGTTCTGAGTCGAACCTCACGCCACTCCACTCTCACTCGAACAACCGAACGAGCTCGGCCGAACACCCGCCTGTCACAGCCCTCCGATCTCGGTCACAGCTCTGCTGCAGTACGTCTCGCGTGCCACGGAACCTTAGGGGCCCGTCAGCGGCGGCTCGTACACTCACCTGCGTGGACACGACCCTTCAGGACCCGCTTGTCGGCCATGTGCTCGACGGCCGGTATCGAGTCGAGGCGCGGATCGCGGTCGGCGGGATGGCCACGGTCTACAGGACCGTGGACACCCGCCTCGACCGCGTGCTCGCGCTCAAGGTGATGCATCCGACGCTGGCCGCGGACCGGACGTTCGTCGAGCGGTTCATCCGTGAGGCCAAGTCGGTGGCACGGCTGTCCCACCCGAACGTGGTGGGGGTCTACGACCAGGGCACCGACGGCTCGTACGTCTACCTCGCGATGGAGTACGTCGCCGGCTGCACCCTCCGTGACGTGCTGCGCGAGCGCGGGGCGCTGCAGCCCCGGGCGGCGCTGGACATCCTGGAGCCGGTGCTCGCCGCGCTGGGCGCCGCGCACCGCGCCGGGTTCGTGCACCGGGACATGAAGCCGGAGAACGTGCTGATAGGGGACGACGGCCGGGTCAAGGTCGCCGACTTCGGGCTCGTACGGGCCGTGGACACCGTCACCAGCACCACCGGCACCGTCCTCGGCACCGTCTCCTACCTCGCCCCCGAGCAGCTGGAGCACGGCACGACCGACACCCGCGTCGACGTGTACGCGTGCGGCGTGATGCTCTACGAGATGCTCACCGGCGGCAAGCCGCACTCCGGGGACTCCCCCGCGCAGGTGCTCTACCACGCGCTGCACGACGACGTGCCGCCGCCGTCGGCCCTCGTACCGGGGCTGGCGTACCAGCTGGACGAGCTGGTCGCGTCGGCGACCGCCCGCAATCCGGAGCTGCGGCCGTACGACGCCGTAGCGCTGCTCGCGCAGACACTGGAGGCTCGGGCCGGGCTGAGCGGCGAGCAGCTGGACGCGGTGCCGCCGCAGGCGACGGCCGACGGCCACGACAGCGCCGAGGACCGGACCAGCGTGATCCCGCGCTCGCTGTCCGTGTCGCGGTCGGTGGCCACGGACCCCGACCAGCTGAACCGTACGAGCCGGTTCGCGTCGCCTCCGCCGCCGCCCCGGCGCACCCGCAACTCCCCCGCGCCCCGGCGTGGACTGTGGGCGGTCGTCGTGGCCGTGCTGCTCGTCCTCGGTGTGGGCGGGGGTGTCTGGTACATCAACTCCGGCCAGTTCACGCAGGTCCCGGCCGTGCTGCAGCAGAGCCGGGCGGACGCGACGAAGCGGCTCGAAGGCGCCGGCCTGGAGGTCGAGGTCAAGCAGGCGTTCAGTGACACCGTCAAGCGCGGCAGAGTGATCAGCACCGACCCGGCGCCCGGGGAGCGGATCCGGGACAACGAGACGGTGACGGTGACGCTCTCCAAGGGCCCGGAGACCGTGAAGGTGCCCGATCTGAAGGGCTACCGGCTGGACCTCGCGAAGACCCGGCTGAACGGCGCCGGGCTCGAACCGGGCCTGGTGACGCGGGAGTTCAGCGACGAGGTCATCCGGGGCCAGGTGATCAGCACCCAGCCGGGCTCCGGCACCGAGGTCTCCTCGGGCTCGGCCGTCAGGATCGTGGTCAGCCGGGGCGCCCCGGTGGAGGTGCCCGAGCTGTCCGGTGCCTCGGTCGAGGACGCCAGGGCCGAGCTGGAGGAGGCGGGCCTCAAGGTGAAGATCGCCTCGAAGCAGGTCAACTCCGAGTTCGAGAAGGGGCTCGTGGCCGAGCAGTCGCCGGGCGCGGGCAAGCAGGTCGGCACGGGCGACACCGTCACCCTCACGATCTCCAAGGGGCCCGTCATGGTCGAGGTCCCGGACGTCGTGGGCGACAGCGTCGACGAGGCGACCCGGAAACTGCGGGCCGCCGGCTTCGAGGTCGAGGAGGACCGGGGCCTGCTCGGGCTCTTCGGCGACGAGGTCAGGAGCCAGTCGGTGGACGGCGGCGACACCGCGGCCAAGGGCTCGAAGATCACGATCGAGATCCGCTGACGGAAGCCGGCCGTTCGGGACCGGCGGACCGGCGGACCGGCGGACCGGCGGACCGGGGCAGGCTGTCGGCCCGGCCGACCACGGTCGGCCGGGCGGGAGTTGCAGAGGTGTGAGTCGTCAGGGGCGGGAGTCGTCAGAGGCGTGAGCCGTCAAGGGCGGGAGTCGTCAGAGGCGGGAGTCGTCAGAGGCGGGAGTCGTCAGAGGCGGGGGTGCCGGGCGGCGGCTGTCGAAGCCGCCGGTCGAATGCCCCCGGCCGCATGACACCCTTGGTGCCGTGAGCACTCAGCAGTCGCCCGACCTCCCCGGACCGTCCCGCAACCCCGTCGGCGGTCATGTCCCCGTCGCCGGTGGTCTGAACTCCGTCGGGCTGACGTACGCCCGTGATCTGAAGGCCGAGACGGTTCAGGTCTTCGTCGCCAATCCGCGCGGCTGGGCGACGCCTGCCGGGAATCCCCGGCAGGACGAGGAGTTCCGGGCCGCCTGTGCCGAGGAGTCGATCCCCGCGTACGTGCACGCGCCGTACCTGATCAACTTCGGGTCGCACACCGAGGCGACGGCGGAGAAGTCCGTGGAGTCGATGCGGCACTCGCTGCGCCGGGGCCGGGAGATCGGCGCGCTCGGGGTGGTCGTGCACACGGGGAGCGCGACCGGCGGACGGGACCGGTCGGTGGCGCTGAAGCAGGTGCGCGAGTATCTGCTGCCGCTGCTGGACGAGTTGACCCACGACGACGACCCGTATCTGCTCCTGGAGTCCACGGCGGGCCAGGGGGCCTCCCTCTGTTCACGCACCTGGGACTTCGGGCCGTACTTCGAGGCGCTGGACGCCCACCCGAAGCTCGGCGTCTGCCTGGACACCTGCCACATCTTCGCGGCGGGGCACGACCTGACCGGGCCCAGCGGGATGCACCGGACGCTGGACCTGCTGGTGGACACCGTCGGCGAGGGCCGGCTGAAGCTGATCCACGCCAACGACTCCAAGGACGTGGTCGGCGCCCACAAGGACCGCCACGAGAACATCGGGTCCGGTCACATCGGCGAGGACCCGTTCCGCGCCCTGATGACCCACCCCGCGACCGCGGGCGTTCCCCTGATCATCGAGACACCGGGCGGCAAGGAGGGCCACGCCGCGGACGTGGAACGCCTGAAGAAGCTCAGGGACGGCTGACGCCGCCGACGCCGGATCAGCGGGTGGGCCGACCGAGCGGGATCAGAGCTCGGGCCCGTCGCCCGGCTCCTCCTGGTAGGAGTAGCGCTGTTCCTGCCAGGGGTCGCCGATGTTGTGGTAGCCGCGTTCCTCCCAGAAGCCGCGGCGGTCGGCGGTCATGTACTCGATGCCGCGGACCCATTTCGGGCCCTTCCAGGCGTACAGGTGGGGGACGACGAGGCGGAGGGGGAAGCCGTGTTCGGCGGTGAGGAGTTCGCCGTCCTTGTGCGTGGCGAAGATCGCGCGGTCGTCCGCGAAGTCGGCGAGGCGGAGATTGGAGCTGAAGCCGTACTCCGCCCACACCATCACATGGGTGACCTCGGCGGCGGGCGGCGCGGCTTCCAGGATCGTACGGGCCGGAATGCCACCCCATTCCGCGCCGACCATGCTGAACTTCGTCACGCAGTGCAGATCGGCCACGACCGAGGCGTACGGCAGAGCGGTGAACTCGTCGTGGGTCCAGGAGTACTTCTCGCCGTCGGCGGTGGCGCCGAAGACCCGGAAGTCCCAGCGCTCGGGACGGAACTTGGGGACGGGCCCGTAATGCGTGACCGGCCAGCCGCGCTGGAGCCGCTGTCCCGGCGGAAGCTGCGACGGCGCCGCGTTCTCAGATGCGCGATCTCCTGATTCGCGTCCCACCGGCTGACCCATGACTCCATCCTGACAGACCTCGGGTGGTGCACATGACCAGGGTCCACCCGACTCGGACATTTGGAACTAAGGCTGCACTTACTTACTAAGCTTGCACTTACTGGACGATCTTCGGCAGCGGTGCAATCATCGCGGCGCAACCTCCTCATTCCCCGCTTGGTAAGGAGCTTCCGCGATGCAGGGCGACCCCGAGGTCATCGAATTCCTCAACGAGCAGCTGACCGCGGAGCTCACCGCGATCAACCAGTACTTCCTGCACGCGAAGATGCAGGAGAACTTCGGCTGGACGAAGCTCGCGAAGTACACGCGTCACGAGTCGTTCGACGAGATGAAGCACGCGGAGGTGCTCACCGACCGGATCCTGTTCCTGGACGGGCTGCCGAACTACCAGCGGCTGTTCCACGTCCGGGTGGGCCAGACGGTCAAGGAGATGTTCGAGGCCGACCGGCAGGTCGAGGTCGAGGCGATCGACCGCCTCAAGCGCGGCATCGAGGTGATGCGCGCCAAGGGTGACGTGACCTCCGCGAACATCTTCGAGTCGATCCTCGCGGACGAGGAGCACCACATCGACTACCTCGACACCCAGCTGGAACTGCTGGAGAAGCTCGGCGAGGCGCTCTACATCGCGCAGCTGATCGAGCAGCCGGAGAGCTGAGCCCCGGAGAACCGGGTACGGTCGGTTACGGCCGGGTCGCCGAGGGCTACGCGGCTTCCTCGAGTTCGTCGAAGTCGGAGAGCACCGACTGTCCCTGGTCGACCGGCTCACGGCGCGGGCACGCGCCCCTGCCGAGGATCGCCTGGATCCGGCGGACGCATGAGCCGCAGTCCGTGCCCGCCTTGCAGGCGGAGGCGATCTGGCGAGGAGTGCAGGCACCGTCCGCCGCGTGCTTCTTGACCTGCTGCTCGGTGACGCCGAAGCAACTACAGACGAACACGCGGTTCACCTCCCGCCGGGATCGATAACGTGGCGTCGCCATCCCGATGATCGGTGAGGCTAACCTAACCTTACCCGGCGGGCCGGAACCGCAACAGTGGAGTGGGGCCCGGATCGTATGTGATCCGGGCCCCACTCCACTGCGCTGTCACGGCGTCGCTAGTCCCGGTACAGCTCCGCCACCAGGAACGCCAGGTCCAGGGACTGGCTGCGGTTGAGCCGGGGGTCGCAGGCGGTCTCGTAACGCTGGTGCAGGTCGTCGACGAAGATCTCGTCGCCGCCGCCCACGCACTCGGTGACGTCGTCACCGGTGAGCTCCACGTGGATGCCGCCCGGGTGGGTGCCGAGGCCCTTGTGGACCTCGAAGAAGCCCTTGACCTCGTCGAGCACGTCGTCGAAGCGGCGGGTCTTGTGGCCGGAGGCCGCCTCGTAGGTGTTGCCGTGCATCGGGTCGGTGATCCACGCGACGGTCGCACCCGAGGCGGTGACCTTCTCGACCAGCTCGGGCAGCTTGTCGCGGACCTTGTCCGCGCCCATGCGCACGATGAAGGTGAGGCGGCCCGGCTCGCGGTCCGGGTCGAGGCGCTCGATGTACTGCAGCGCCTCCTCGGCCGTGGTCGTCGGGCCGAGCTTGATCCCGATCGGGTTGCGGATCTTCGACGCGAACTCGATGTGCGCGTGGTCCAGCTGGCGGGTGCGCTCACCGATCCACACCATGTGCGCGGAGACGTCGTACAGCCGGCCCGTGCGCGAGTCCACGCGGGTCAGCGCCGACTCGTAGTCGAGCAGCAGCGCCTCGTGCGAGGAGAAGAACTCGACGGTGCGGAACTCCTCCGGGTCGGCCCCGCAGGCGTGCATGAAGTTCAGCGCGTTGTCGATCTCGCGGGCGAGCTGCTCGTAGCGCTGGCCGGACGGGGACGACTTCACGAAGTCCTGGTTCCAGGCGTGCACCTGGCGCAGGTCGGCGTAACCGCCGGTGGTGAAGGCGCGGACCAGGTTGAGCGTGGAGGCGGAGGCGTTGTACATCCGCTTCAGGCGCTCGGGGTCCGGGATCCGGGCGGCCTCGTTGAAGTCGAAGCCGTTGACCGAGTCGCCGCGGTACGTCGGCAGGGTCACGCCGTCGCGGGTCTCGGTGCCCTTGGAGCGGGGCTTGGAGTACTGCCCGGCGATACGGCCGACCTTCACGACCGGCACGGAGGCCGCGTACGTGAGGACCGCGCCCATCTGGAGCAGCGTCTTCAGCTTGTTGCGGATGTGGTCGGCCGACACGGCGTCGAAGGCCTCGGCGCAGTCGCCGCCCTGGAGGAGGAACGCCTCTCCCTTGGCGACGGACGCCATCCGGGCGCGCAGCTGGTCGCACTCGCCCGCGAAGACGAGCGGCGGATACGACTCGAGCTCCGCAACGACTGCGCGCAGAGCCTCGGTGTCGGGGTACTCGGGCTGCTGCGCCGCGGGCAGGTCTCGCCAGGTGTTGCCAGCGCTCGCGCTGGACTTAGCGTTCACGGTCACGACGTCCACATTACGGGGTCATGTCGGGCGTCCATCCCCCTGCTCATCAAGTGAGACGAACCCCGCTCGATCGGAGCGGGGTTCGTGGGCGGCCGGCGTGCGCCGGTCACGTGGTGGCCCACGTCAGTGCAGATCCATCACCGCCGGGTCGGTGAAGCCGACGGCGAAGACCGTGCGCAGGGAGAGACCGGCCTCGCCCGCGTAGCCGTCGCAGGCGTTTCTGCGCTGGTCGGCCTCCTCCACGGCCTCGAACTCGTACGGGAAGCTCGCCCGCAGGGCCGTGCCGGCGCAGAGGTGTTCCGTGAGCCCCCACAGCTCGTCCACCCGCGCCGTGCCGAGCCTGGGCCAGTGGCTCAGGGCCTGCGGGGTGCCGACCGCCCAGTTGCCGTCGGCGTGGAGGGCACCGCCGACGGTGACGTTGCAGGCCGTCGGGGCGCGCGTGTCGCCCACCCAGGTGCGGGAGAACACGGCGGGCTGAAGGGCGCAGCCCTTGTGGAAGGCGAAGTTCAGCAGTCCGCTGTCGTCGGTCCAGGTCATGCCGCCCTGGAGGCCGACATAGCGGGTCGCCGCGTAGGCGTCCTGGATCACGGTCCTGCCGCCGGACATGTTCAGCAGGCCCGGATAGGTCGAGGCGCTGGTCGGCGACGAGTGGTACGGCGGTGCTCCGGGCGCCCGGAGCACCGCCGTACCACTCGTCGCCGACCAGCTTGTCCTGGCTGCCGCCGGCCTTGTCGAGGGAGAGCCAGGATTGACATCCTCGCCTGCGTGAACGTAGGCGATTCGGGTCAGCACCGCTGCGCGGTGCTCCCTCGGGTTCCTGCTTCATCGGCCCCTGCCACCCGAGGGTGGTCTGACAAGGTCTCCACAGGCTTGACGTCCCGCCAGTCCGGCGGTAGGTCCGCCAACTACGTTGTCGGACAAGGCGACTTTAGCAATGCCGCTGCGGCCCTCCGGCCCGCTGGGCTCAGGATGCCCTACACCTCCACCCTGAAGGGTGGAGCCTTGAACAAGTGTTCGGTAGTAGAGGTGGTTGGCGTACCAGACGACGCCGCCGCCGTGACCGGTGACGTACTTGAAGTTCTGGCCGCCCGACGTCGGCTCGGCGAGCAGGACGTGGCGGTACTTGAGGGTGTCGCGGTCGATGAAGGAGAGCCTGAGCAGGTTGTTGGTCCGGCACTTGTCGTTGGCCTCGAGCGTGCCGGCCGCGTCGGTCCTGAACGTCTTGTAGTGCCAGGCGACCGCCGTGACACTTTTGCCCTGGATGGCCCCGTCGGCTCCGTCGGCGACGCCGGTGCTGCTCATGCCCTGGGGCCACCAGCGGGGTGTGGTGTCGTCACCGAGCTCCGACGACCAGCACCAGGAGATCTTCCGGTCCACCGGCGGCAGCGCCTTGGTCTCGTCGCCGGCGCAGGCGCGCATGGAGCCCAGGCGCATGCCGGGGTCGGCCGCCCCGGTCGAGTCCGTCGGGTACTCGGTGGTGACGACGTCGGTGAGGTCGGCGTCCGCCAGTCTGCCGGCGAGGGTGGTCGCGGCCGTCACGGAGTTCGTGTCCGTCATCCTGAACAGGTCGCCGTCGAGCGTCAGCCGGGTCATGGTCGGCTCGTCGGCGGCCGCGGCGGCTGTCCGGTCAGCCCGGCGAGGAGGGCGGCCGTCGCCGCGAAGAGGGCCAGGGGCCGCGTTCTCGAGAGGAGTGACACACTCACCCTTCAGTGATCCACAAATGGACTAGAACATGTCAAAAACGAAAGCAGATGTGATCATAGGCCGACCGTGGGGTGTCGATCACGTGAGTTCCCGGAGCTTGTCCGGTAGGGTGCGGCGCATGTTCGCGCACTCGATCCAGAACTGGTGGTGGACCGCTCATCCGGCGGCCCACTGACTGCGCGTACGCAAGACTTCGCGAAGGCCGCCCGAGGGGCGGCCTTCGGTGTTTCCAGGGCCCGGCCGTTCCTCCCCGATCACCGCGATGACCGTGATCCCCCAGGGAAGAGGAACCCATGGACCTGACCCGGCTCCTGTCCGACGACCGCCCGTTCGCCCTGCTGCGCCGCCGCACGCCCGGTCTCCACGACCACGACACGGTGGAGCTGCTGATCGGCCCGGTGACCACGTACGAGCGGCTCGCCGACATCCCCGACGAGGGGCTGGCGCTCATCCCCTTCCGCCAGATCCGCGAACGCGGCTTCGACGTCCGCGACGACGGGACGCCCCTGTCGGTGCTGGTGCCGGAGGAGTCGTACGCACTGCCGCTGGACCGGGTCCTCGCCGAGCTGCCCGCGCATGACGTCCGGGTCGAGGGCGGCGGCTTCGACGTGGACGACGAGGAGTACGCGGAGATCGTCGGCCGGGTGCTGCGCGAGGAGATCGGGCGGGGCGAGGGCGCGAACTTCGTGATCCGGCGGACCTACGAGGGCACGGTCCCGGGCTTCGGCCGCGCCGACGCGCTCGCGCTGTTCCGGCGGCTGCTGGAGGGCGAGCGGGGCGCGTACTGGACGTTCGTCGTGCACACCGGAAATGAGAAAGGGCCCGAAGGGCCTTCCTTGGAAGGGCGGCGGCGGGAGACGGGCGGGCGCACGCTCGTCGGCGCCAGCCCCGAGGTGCACGTCCGGATGTCCGGCGGGACGGTCGTGATGAACCCGATCAGCGGGACGTACCGCTACCCGGCCGGGGGACCGACGCCGGAGGACCTGCTGGCCTTCCTCGCCGACGGGAAGGAGATCGAGGAGCTCTCGATGGTCGTCGACGAGGAGCTCAAGATGATGTGCACGGTCGGCGACATGGGCGGGGTCGTGGTCGGGCCCCGGCTGAAGGAGATGGCGCACCTCGCGCACACCGAGTACGAACTGCGCGGGCGGTCCTCGCTGGATGTGCGGGAGGTGCTGAAGGAGACGATGTTCGCCGCGACGGTCACCGGGTCGCCGGTGCAGAACGCGTGCCGCGTGATCGAGCGGCACGAGGTGGGTGGGCGCGGGTATTACGCCGGGGCGTTGGCGCTGGTGGGACGGGATTCCGGCGGCGCGCAGACCCTGGACTCGCCGATTCTGATCCGCACCGCCGACATCACGGCGGACGGGCGGCTGAAGGTGCCGGTGGGCGCCACGCTCGTCCGGGGGTCGGATCCGGCGAACGAGGTCGCCGAGACGCACGCCAAGGCGGCGGGGGTGCTGGCCGCGCTGGGGGTACGGCCCGGACGGCCGGGGCGGGAGCGGGTGCGGCCGGGGCTGGCGGAGGACCCCCGGGTGCGGGCCGCGCTGGACGGGCGGCGGGGGTCGTTGGCACCGTTCTGGCTCCGGATGCAGGAGCGGACGGCCGAGTTGGCGGGACATGCGCTCGTCGTGGACGCCGAGGACACGTTCACCGCGATGCTCGCGCATCTGCTGCGGTCGTCGGGGCTGGAGGTGACGGTGCGGCGGTACGACGAGCCGGGGCTGCGGGACGCTGCGCTCGCTCACGCCGGGGTGGTGGTGCTGGGGCCCGGTCCCGGGGATCCGGGGGATGCCGGGGATCCCAAGATGCGCTTCCTGCGGTCGCTGACCGCCGAGCTCTTGCGGGGGCATCGGTACGGGGTGCTCGGGGTGTGTCTCGGGCATGAGCTGATCGCGGCGGAGCTGGGGCTGCGGATCGTGCGGAAGGAGGTGCCGTACCAGGGGGCGCAGACCGGGATCGATCTGTTCGGGCGGGTGGAGACCGTGGGGTTCTACAACAGCTTCGTGGCGTACTGCGACGACGAGGCGGCCGTGGGGTTGGCGGCGCAGGGGGTGGAGGTCAGTCGTAGTGGGGGCGGGGAGGTGCACGCGCTGCGCGGGCCCGGGATCGCGGGGGTGCAGTTCCATCCGGAGTCCGTGCTGACGTTGGACGGGGTGTCCGTGGTGCGTGAGTTGGTGGCGGGGGTTCAGTCCCTGCGCGCGCTCTAGGGTTCCTCGCCCCCGCCGCCCCTGCCCGTCCCATCCCCAGGGGCTGCCGCCCCTTCGACCCCGCTCGGGTGGGTTGTTCGGGTGCGGGTGGGTGGGGCTTCTCGCGCAGTTCCCCGCGCCCCCACCCCCCTCCCGCGTCAGCCTCAGCCTCAGCCGAAGAAGACGCCGACCTCCTCGTAGAGCTTGGGATCCACCGTCTTCAGCCTCGCCGTCGCGTCGGCGATGGGGACGCGGATGATGTCGGTGCCGCGCAGGGCGACCATCTTGCCGAAGTCGCGGTCGTGGACGGCGTCGATGGCGTGGAGGCCGAAGCGGGTGGCTAGCCAGCGGTCGAACGCGGAGGGGGTGCCGCCGCGCTGAACGTGACCGAGGACGGTCGTGCGGGCTTCCTTGCCCGTCCGCCTCTCGATCTCCTTGGCCAGCCACTCGCCCACGCCGGAGAGGCGGACGTGCCCGAAGGAGTCGAGTGAGCCGTCCTTGAGGACCATCTCGCCGTCCTTCGGCATGGCGCCCTCCGCGACGACCACGATCGGCGCGTACGAGGCCTTGAAGCGGGACGTCACCCAGGCGCACACCTTGTCGACGTCGAAGCGCTGCTCGGGGATGAGGATGACGTTGGCGCCGCCGGCCAGGCCGGAGTGGATGGCGATCCAGCCGGCGTGACGTCCCATCACCTCCACCACCAGGACGCGCATGTGGGACTCGGCGGTGGTGTGCAGGCGGTCGATGGCCTCCGTGGCGATGCCCACCGCCGTGTCGAAGCCGAAGGTGTAGTCCGTGGCGGAGAGGTCGTTGTCGATGGTCTTCGGGACGCCCACGCACGGCACGCCGTACTCGTCCGACAGGCGCGCTGCCACACCGAGCGTGTCCTCGCCGCCGATGGCGATGAGCGCCTCGACCTCCTGCTTGGCGAGGTTGTCCTTGATACGGCGGATGCCGTTCTCCTGCTTGAGCGGGTTGGTGCGCGAGGAGCCGAGGATGGTGCCGCCGCGGGGCAGGATGCCGCGCACGGCGGGGATGTCGAGGCGGACGGTGTCGTTCTCGAGCGGACCCCGCCAGCCGTCCCGGAAGCCGACGAAGTCGTAGCCGTACTCCTGCACGCCCTTGCGGACGACGCCCCGGATGACGGCGTTGAGCCCGGGGCAGTCGCCGCCTCCGGTCAGTACTCCGACGCGCATGGAAATGTCCCTTCGCCGAGGTTGCCTGGTGAGGGCCACGCTAATAGTGATCCAGGTCACGTCGGCATGCACGGGAGGTCAATTCCGGCGAATTGCGGCCGATTGAGGGGGAGTTGACCGGAGTTGATCAAACTCCCTTCACTCTATGGGGTGGTTCATCACGTTTACTCGTCGTCGAGACCGCGCTCTATGGCATAGCGGACCAGTTCCACCCGGTTGTGCAGCTGGAGCTTGCCGAGGGTGTTCTGGACGTGGTTCTGGACCGTGCGGTGCGAGATGACGAGGCGTTCGGCGATCTGCTTGTAGCTCAGGCCCTTGGCGACGAGCCGGAGCACCTCGGTCTCGCGGTCGGTGAGTTGCGGCGCCTTGGGCTCGTCGACGCCCGGCGCGGGGACGGGCTCGGAGGCGAGACGGCGGTACTCGCCGAGGACCAGGCCGGCGAGGCCGGGGGTGAAGACGGGGTCGCCGACCGCCGTGCGGCGTACGGCGTCGATCAGCTCCTCGGTCGAGGCGGACTTCAGCAGATAGCCGGTCGCGCCGGACTTCACCGCCTCCAGGACGTCCGCGTGCTCACCGCTCGCCGACAGGACCAGCACCCGCAACGCCGGGTTCGCGCCGACCAGTTCCTTGCAGACCTGCACCCCCGGCTTCGCGGGCAGGTTCAGGTCCAGTACGAGGACGTCCGGTGCGGCGGCGTGGGCGCGCCGCACCGCCTGCTCGCCGTCGCCCGCCGTGGCGACCACGTCGAAGCCGGACTCGGCCAGGTCGCGGGCGACGGCATCGCGCCACATGGGGTGGTCGTCGACCACCATGACCTTGATCGGTCCGCTTCCGCCGGGCTGCGCCCGTCCGTCCGCCGGTCCGCCGTTCTCCACACTCTCCACGCTCTCCGTCACCGCTTCTCCGCCTTCCCCCGTACGCCCTTCGGCCCTTCCGCGGCCCTGGGTACCTTCAGTTCGACTTCCGTGCCCTGTCCCGGCACCGAGATCAGTTCGGCCGTGCCGCCGATGTCGCGCAGCCGTCCCCGGATGGAGAGGGCCACCCCGAGCCGGCCCTCGCCCTCGGCCTGGGCGAGCCGGCCCTCGGGGATGCCGGGGCCGTCGTCCCGTACGGTCACGATGATCTCGTCCGGCCAGTCCTCGACCAGGATCCAGGCCCGGGCCCCGTCTCCCGCGTGCTCGCGCACATTGTCCAGGGCGGCGCCCACGGCCGCCGCCAGCTCGCGGGCGGCCTGCGGGACGAGCGGGACCGGGCCGCCGGGCTCGGAGAAGGTGACCAGCGCGCCGGCGTACGGGGCGAGGAGGGCGCGCAGGTCCACGGGGCCCCCGTCGTCCGCCGCGTCCGGTTCGTCCACCGCCCGTACGAGCGCTCCCTGGGCCGCGTCCTCCGAGACGCGGGAGACGGGAACCAGGCCACCGGAGACCAGGGTGCGCAGGGCGACCTCCTGCTCGCCCGCCATCCGGCCCAGCTCGGCGGCCTCGCCGCCCAGGGCGGTGCCGCGCCGCTGGACCATGGCGAGGACCTGGAGGACGCCGTCGTGGATGTCCCGGGCGAGGCGTTCCCGTTCGCGGGTGGCGGCCTCGATCTCCAGGGCGCGGGCGAGGGTGCGCTCGGAGGCGCGGGCGACCTCGACGACGTAACCGATGGCGATGGAGGCGACCCAGACCAGCAGCACGTTGTGGATGGTGTCGCGGGTGGGGGCGCCCCGGTGGATCAGGTTGGCGACGGCGACGAGCGTGGAGGCGAACGCGGCCCAGCGCCAGCCGCCCTTGATGGCGAAGGCGAGGACGGCGCCGGCGGTCCATATCGACGGCAGCGTGGGGCCTCCGGCCTCCACCCGCGCGGTCGAGTCGGCGAGCCGGGTGAGCAGGATGCCGACGATCGCGATGGTGAGGTCGGCGGCGAGGAACCGCTTGGTGCAGCTGGCCGCGCCCGCGACCTTGGGCAGGGTCACCAGCGTCCAGCCGGCCAGCACCGCGAAGTAGGCGACGGCCAACCAGGGGCGCTCGAACTTGTCGTACGCGCTGACGAAGAGGCCGACCGCGTAGATCATCGTCAGAACCCGGTAGCCGGTGAGGGCACGCCACAACGGCTGCTCGACCGACATCGTCATGACCCGCTCAAGCTTCGGCATGTCCCCCCCCTGTTTTTCGGCCCAGGCCGCCTCCGGGGCGCCGAAGCCTGTGTCGTGCGGTGATCCTGCTCGACCCGCGGGCCCGCGCGCCCCTTCGGCGCACTCGCCACCAGGCACCCCCGACAGACACCTCCGACAGCCCCCGGCAGACGCCTCCGGGAACGTGACCGTACCCGGGAAAGCGGCCGTTACGAAGCCGGGCGGTCCCTGTCCGCTCGGGTCTCCTCCGCCTGCTCCTTGGCCGCCTGTTCCTTGGCCGCCTGTTCCTTCTGTTCCCTGACCGTCTGCTCCTTGGCCGTCCGTTCCTTCTCGGCCTTGGCGAGGGCGGCCTTGGCGGCCTTGTCGGCCTCCTTCTCGGCCTTGGCCGCGTCCGTGATCTGCCGCTTGGCGGCGGTCGCGTAGATGTCGACGTACTCCTGGCCGGAGAGCTTCATGATCTCGTACATGACCTCGTCGGTCAGCGCCCGCAGGACGAAGCGGTCGTGCTCCATGCCCTGGTAGCGGCTGAAGTCGAGGGGCTTGCCGATCCGGATGCCGGGGCGCATGACCTTGGGCAGGACCTTGCCCGGAGGCTGGATCTTCTCCGTGTCGATCATGGCGACGGGGATGACGGGCGCGCCGGTGGCGAGGGCCACGCGGGCGAGGCCGCCGGGTTTGCCGCGGTAGAGCTGGCCGTCGGGCGAGCGGGTGCCCTCGGGGTAGATGCCGAAGAGCTCACCGCTCTCGATGACCTGTATGCCGCTCCTGATGGCGGCCTCTCCCGCTCCCCGCGCGCCTGAACGGTCCACGGGGAGCTGGCCGACGCCCTTGAAGAAGGCGGCCGTCAGCTTGCCCTTGAGGCCGGGGGTGGTGAAGTACTCGGCCTTCGCGATGAACGTGACCTTGCGGTCGAGGACCGCGGGCAGGAAGAACGAGTCCGAGAAGGAGAGGTGGTTGCTCGCGAGGATCGCGGCGCCCTCGGCCGGAATGTTCTCCAGGCCCTCCACCCAGGGCCTGAAGGTGACCTTGAGCGGTCCCCCGATAGCGACCTTCATCGCGCCGTACAACAACCGAGTGCCTCTCTGTGATCCGTGGATGAGACCTTAACCCGGATGCCCGAGGGAGAGTCCGACAGGTCCGACCGGTGTCGGGCGCCCCGCACGGTCCGCACCCGTCCCCCCACCGGCTTCTTCACCCGCCCTCCACCGCGCGAAGCCCCTGGTCGGTGTCAGTGCGGTCGCGTACGGTGAAGTACATCCAGACTCATTCACACCTTCCTCATGAACAGGAGACCGAACCGTGCCGGTCCTTCCTGGAGCCGAGCCGTATCACCACGAGGGCGGGGAGGTCGGAGTCCTCCTCTGCCACGGTTTCACCGGGTCCCCGCAGTCGCTGCGCCCCTGGGCGGAGTATCTCGCCGCGCGCGGACTGACCGTCGCGCTGCCCCTGCTGCCGGGACACGGCACCCGCTGGGAGGACCTGCGCCCGACGGGCTGGCAGGACTGGTACGCGGAGGTGGACCGCGAGCTGCGGACCCTGCGCGAGCGCTGTGCGCACGTCTTCGTGGCGGGGCTGTCCATGGGCGGCGCGCTGGCGCTGCGGCTGGCCGCGAAGCACGGGGACGCGGTCGCCGGCGTGATGGTCGTCAACCCGGCGAACAAGGTGCACGGCCCGGCCGCGCACGCCCTCCCCCTGCTCCGGCACTTCGTCCCCACCACCAAGGGGATCACCAGCGACATCGCGAAGGAGGGAGTCGAGGAGCTGGGGTACAGCCATGTGCCGCTGCACGCGGCGCACTCGCTGCGTAACTTCCTCCGTCTCGTCGACGGTGAACTGCCCCAGGTCACCCAGCCGTTGCTGCTGCTGCACAGTCCGCGGGACCATGTGGTGCCGCCCGTCGACTCCGAGCGCGTCCTCGGCCGGGTGTCGTCGACGGACGTCACGGAGATCCTGCTGGAACAGAGCCACCATGTCGCGACGTTGGACCACGACGCGGACCGGATCTTCGAGGAGAGCCACGCGTTCGTCACCCGGCTCGTGACGGGGCCCGGTGCGGAACACGTGACGGAGTCCGGGGCGGCACACGTGAAGGAGTCCGACGCGGAATCCGTACAGCAGTCTGATTCGGGGTCCGCGGAGCAGATCGGTCCGGGATCCTTGGGGCAGAGGGAAGGGACGGCCACTGGTGGCTGAGCACGACTCCGAGCGTGAGCCGGAGGAGAAGGGAGCGCCCCTCGGCGAGCGCCACGGCGACTCGCGGGGCGACTCCCCGGGCGGCTCCTCGGGCAGCTCCACAGGCTCCTCGTCCGGCGAGTCCGCGGGCGAGGAGCAGCACGTGGGCGAGGAGCAGCACGTGCCGTTCGACGAGGACGCCGCGTGGCGGGCCATCGTCGCCGGGTTCGGCACGGAGCCGCCGGACCCGCCGGGCGCCAAGCCGTTCAAGTCGGTGGAGGACCTGGCTCTGCTGGAGGCCGAGCCGGAGGACTCCGCGGACAAGGCCCCCGATGCCGCCGCCGGCCCCGCGGCCCCCAGGCCGCTGGGCAGCTCGGTCGCGTTCGCACCCGGCATCGGCTCGGGTCCCCGCGACTACAGCGTGCCCGATCCGGTCGGCGAGGACCCGGACAAGGAGGACGGGGACTCCGACGACGAGGACGACGAGGGCCACTTCGTGCCACCCGAGCCGCCCCCGCTGCCGGAGGCGGACACGACCGCCAAGTTCGCCTGGCTGGGAGTGGTCGGCGGTCCCGTCCTGCTGCTGCTCGCCGTCCTGCTCCGGTGGGAGATGACCTGGTGGCTCACCACCCTCGGCATCGGCGGCTTCCTCGGCGGCTTCGCCACGCTGGTGATGCGGATGAACGGCGACGACGACGAGGACGACGACCCGGGCCGCGGCGCGGTCGTCTGACCCCACCACCGCAGCCGTACGAGGGCCCGCCCGGGAACGTTCCGGGCGGGCCCTCGCCCTTGCGTCGCGCCGAGCCGAGTCGAGTCGAGTGGCGTGGCGTGGCGTGGCGTGGCGTCACGCCGGCCGCGTACGGCGGAATGGAACTCGATTCCGGTGAACGGCGAAGTACGGGTGCACGAGAAGTACGGGTGCACGACCCGAACGTGCCCAAGCCTTCGAGGCGTTCAGACGAACGAGAGGAGCCCCGATGACCGTCGGACCACCGGGCGTCGGCACCCGCGACAGGGATCGCGAGGAGAGTGATGCCCGCGTGATCGAGCGGTCCCGGGACGAGCCCGAACTGTTCGCCGTCCTCTACGACCGGCATGCCGACGCCGTGCACCGTTACGCGGCACGGCGGCTGGGTCCCGAGGCGGCGGAGGATCTGATGGCGGAGACCTTCGTCACCGCCTTCCAGCGGCGGCACACCTACGAGCCGGGGCGGCCCGACGCCCGCCCCTGGCTGTTCGGTATCGCCACCAACCTCGTGGGCCGGCACCGCCGGGCCGAGGCGCGCCGCTTCAAGGCGCTGGCCCGGCTGCCGGAGCCGGTGGAGCACGAGGAGCCGGTCGCTGACCGGGCGGTCGCCAGGGCCGGTGCCACGGGGGTGCGCCGGGAGCTGGCGGCCGCGCTGGCCGGGCTGTCCGCCCGGCACCGCGACGTGGTGCTGCTGGTGGCCTGGGCCGGCCTCGACTACGAGGAGGCGGCCCAGGCCCTCGACGTGCCCGTCGGCACGATCAGATCCCGGCTGAACCGGGCTCGCGGCAGATTGCGCGAAGCACTGGGCGGATCCGATCCGACCGCTTTCCGAGAGGCAGACGCCCATGCGTGACATCGACGAGCTGCGGGACCTGCGGGACCTGGCCGACTTCGACGCGGGCGCTCCCCCGCTGGACGACGAGACCCGACGGCGGGGGCGCGCCCGCCTGCTCGCCACGATCACCGCACCCGGTGCGGACCGGGCGGCTCGCAGGACGATCGGGCCCGATCGTCCGGTCCGCCGTCGCCCGGTCCTGCGTATCGCCCTGGCCGGTGTGGTCGCCGCCGCGGTCACGGCCGGTGTCCTGGTCACCGTGCAGCACGACGACGGCCGGGACGGGACCGCTACGCCGCCGGTGAAGAACCTGCCGCACATGCGGAACGTCAGCGCGCGGACCGTGCTCAACGGAGCGGCCTCGTACGCGCGGAAGAACGACAAGGTCGTCAGTCCTCGGGACGACCAGTTCATCTACACCAAGGAGATCATCAAGGAGACCAACCAGAAGACGGGGAAGACGAAGACCCACGTCGACGAGATCTGGCGCTCCGTGGACGGCTCCCAGCGGTCCTGGATCATGGAGATCGGCAAGGGGTGGTGGGCGCCACCGAACGAGGAGAACCAGACCAGCTGGCCACCGAAGGACTGGGGCACGCTGCAGAAGCTCCCGACCGACCCGGATCAGCTGATTCTCGCGCTCCAGAACGTGGGTTTCGCGCCCGATGCGAAGAACACCTCGCTGGACAAGATCACCGACCAGGAGTGGTCGCACATCCACTTCAGCCTCGCCGGGCTGCTCAAGCTGGTCCCGGTGATGCCCGAGGGGCTGCGCCCCGCGGCCTACGAGGCGCTCGGGATGGTGCCGGGTGTCAAGGCGCTGCCGAACCAGAAGGACGCGAAGGGCCGGGTCGGCGTGGCCATCACGTACGACGACCCCACCCGTCCCGAGGGGGCGCCGGGCTACGACAGCTACTTCATCTTCGACCCGGTGACGTACGCGTTCCTCGGCTTCCGTGACGAGCGCACCTCGGGCGACGGTAAGGGCATCAAGCGGTACACCCAGCTCTCGTACCTGGACAGCTGGGCGATCGTCGACAAGGTCAAGCAGCACCCGTCCGCGGCGGGCCAGGACTCGGCGGGCTAGGACTCCGCGGGCACTCTGAGGGCGGCCAGGACCGGCAGGTGGTCCGTGGCCGCCCTCAGGTCGTCCTCGGTGATGCCGGGGTGGTCGAGGGGGACACCGCAGCCGAGTACCTCGATGCCGGGGGTGGCCAGGATCGCGTCGATCCGCTGGTGGGGGTCGGTGGGGGTGGAGCTGTACTCGCCGCCCCAGGGGGTGGTGGTCCAGCAGTCCTGGAGTTCACCGGCCAGGCGGCGGAACGTGCGGCCGTCCGGGCGTTCGTTGAGGTCGCCGCCCGCGACCGCGTGCGTCACGCCCAGGCCGGCCAGGTGGTCGAGGAGCAGGCCACCCTGTTCGTACCGCTCGTCCTTGTGCAGGGAGAGGTGGCAGGACAGGACACCGAGCCGGGCGCGGCCGAAGCGGACCACCGCGGTGGCGAAGCCGCGTCGGTGCAGGCCGGGGGTGAGCGGCAGGAGCACGTCCTCGGTGTGCTCGACCGTGGCGCGCAGGCCGCACAGCAGGGCCGGGCCGGAGGCGGTGGCGCCGCCGGAGAGGGTGACCAGGTGGGAGGCCGCGGCGAGCCTGGCGAGTTTCTTGCGCCAGCGGAAGAAGCGGGGGGCTTCCTGGATGAGGACCAGGTCGGGGGCGCAGGCGGTGATCACTCGGGCGAGGGCGTCCGTGTCGTCCCGCATGGAGCGGATGTTGTAGCTGAGGACGCGGATCGTTGCCGAACCGTCGGGGTTCGTGCGGGAGTTGGGCAGCGGGTTCATCGCCATACGGATCAAGATACGCCTAAGAACCCGGGTGCATTTGTCCGTTTGCGACTGCCGGTGCGTCGTGGTTGTCCGCGCCCACGCGGCGGAGCCGCATGTCGACGCAGCCCCGCGCCCCTGAGAACGGGGCGCGGGGACGTCGACCGGTGTCTACATGATCGGGTCGGGTTCTCTCGCCAGGTCCGCCGCGCCCACCAGGCCCGCCTCGTTGCCCAGTTGGGCGGCGATGACCTCGGCCACCGGGCGCCAGTTGCCGCCTACGAGCCAGCGCTTGTAGGACTTGCGGATGGGGTCGAGGACCAGTTCGCCCTCGTCCGACAGGCCGCCGCCCACGATGAACGCCGACGGGTCGAAGAGGGAGGCGAGGTCGGCGAGGCCCGCGCCGGCCCAGCGGGCGAGTTCGCGGTAGGAGTCGACGGCGACGGGATCGCCCTGGCGGGCGGCCATGGAGATGTGCTTGCCCTCGATGCCGTCGGGCGTGCCGTCGCCGAGACCGAGGAGGAGCTCGGCGTTCTCGGGGGTGGCGTTGGCGCGCTGCTTGGCGTAGCGGACGAGCGCCCGGCCCGACGCGTACTGCTCCCAGCAGCCCTGCGAGCCGCAGCCGCAGAGCAGGCCGTCCGGAACCATGCGGATGTGGCCGAACTCGGCGGCGACGCCGTAGTGGCCGCGGCGCAGCTTGTTGCCGATGATGATGCCGCCGCCGAGGCCGGTGCCGAGAGTGATGCAGATGACGTTGCGGTGGCCCTTGCCGGCGCCGAACTTGTACTCGCCCCAGGCGGCCGCGTTGGCGTCGTTCTCCACGACGACCGGCAGGCCCACGCGGGCCTCGACCTTCTCCTTGAGCGGCTCGTTGCGCCAGTCGATGTTGGGGGCGAAGTAGACCGTCGACCGCTGACGGTTGACGTAACCGGCCGCGCCGATGCCGACACCGACGATCTCGTGTCCGGCTCGCGCGCCCTCGACGGCGGCGGCGATGGCGTCCACGATCCCCTCGGGCGTGCCCGGGGTCGGCACCTTGTGGGTCGAGAGGATGTTGCCTTCCTCGTCGACCACACCGGCCGCGATCTTGGTTCCGCCGATGTCGACGCCGATGGTGAGTCCCATGAATCCCTCAGTTTCGGTCGAGCCCCGCTACGGCCAACCGTACCCGAGGCCCCGCCCCGGGACTCCCGACGTCCGCCGGGCGGACGGACCCGGTGTCAGTCCAGGTCGATGCGCTCTCCGGGGCCCGGATCGTCGCCCTGGTCGCGACCTTCCCGGTGAGCGGTGTCCCGGTTCGTCCAGCGTCGCTCCTGGGCCTCGACCGCGGAGCGGTACGCGGCGAGCAGTTCGCCGCCCGCGGCGGCGAGATGGTCGAAGACGTCCGGGTTGCGTTCGATGACGGGTTCGACGGCGGCCTTGGCCTGCCGGACCACCTGGTTGACCATCTGCTGGGCCGCACCCCCGGCGACTGCGCCGAGCAGCGGCGACTGGAGCCCGGAGAGCTTGTCCGCGACGGTGTCGACCAGCTTGCGCAGTTCCTCGGCGGCCGAGCCCGGCGGCGGACCGTACCGCGCCCGGCGGCGGGCCTTCTCCGCGACGAGGTCCTCCTCGCACGCCGTCGCCCAGGCGTCGGCGTCGGTGGCGCGCACCCGGTCGCTGGTGCGCTGCCGATCACTCGTGCGCACCTCGTCGGCCGTCCGCGCCTCTTCGGCCGCGTCCTCCCCAGCGGCGTCGGACGTGGGGCGCTCTTCGCTCATGGCGGGCTCCTGCCTACGGTTCGTACCTTCGACGTTACCCGAACGGGCGTATACGGTTCACCGCGTCCGGGGCCACAACCGCGGGTCCGGCGCGAAACGGATCCTCAGGGAGCCGTCGCGCAGGGCCGCGCCGTCGACCGTGCAGCGGCGCAGCGCCGACGGCAGCGGCACGATACGGCGGAACTGCCCCGCCGTGACGACCAACTCGTCGCCGCGCCGGACGAGATCCAGCTCGTCCCGTACCGCGCCGGGCAGCGGGACGTGCCACACGAGCACGCCTTCGTCCCCGAGGTTGTCGGTGACGGGCCACGCGACGCGGGCGGGAGCGTCACCCGCACCGGGGACGCCGAGGGCGGCGAGGTCGTCGACGCCGCGGGGGTCGTGCCCGAGGTGGGCGACGGCCCGTACGGGACGGGCCTCTCGTGTCGAGGGGCCCTCCTCCCACTCCTCCAGCGCCTTGCGCTGCTGGGCGACGAGACCGGCGAGCCAGGTGTCGTGCGTGCCCTCGGGCAGGACGCGGTTGGCGATCAGCATGTCGACGGGGAGGGCTCGCAGGGCGAGTCCGACGCTCGCGAGGCGCACGTGGTCGGCGCCGGCCGGGCCCGGCTCCACGACCAGCCGCACACTCGTCCGCGGGTCCTCGACGACCGCGGCGACTGCGGCCAGCTCGACGTCCCAGCGGGCGGCCGTCTCGTACAGCCACTCGGCGGGCATCGGCACTCCGGCGAGCCGCCCGAGGACCGGCCGCAGCGCACGGGCCGCCTGCCGCTCGGGCGGGAGCAGCCGTCGCAGATACCGTCGCAGTTCCTCCGGGAGACCGAGCAGCGCGAGTGCCTGCGGCACGGGCGGCAGATCGACGACGAGCAGGTCGTACGCCTCCGACAGCGCGGCGTCGCGCAACGCCCGCAGCAGGGCAAGCTCCTCGGCGCCGGGGAGGGGCGTGAGCTCCTCGGCGTCCAGCCGTCCCGCCCCCAGCAGATCGAGCACGGACGTGGCCCGCTCCTGGAAGGCGACGAGATCCTCCCGGAAGCCCGCCGCGGCATCGGGCCGCCAGGCGGTGAGATGCGACGTGACCCGGACGGGCTCCGCCCCGGTCGCCACCCCGAGCACCGCCCCCAGGCTGTCGACCCGGTCGGCGCTCAGCACGAGCGTCCGCGAGCCCTCGCGGGCTGCCTCGAGCCCCATGGCCGCCGCGACCGTCGTACGGCCGCTGCCGCCTTGCCCGGTGATCAGGATGGTGCGCATGAGGGTGAACGGTAACCCAGCGACGCCCACCCCGACGCCGCGTGAGCGCCCGGCGGCGGCACCGGCCGGGGGCGGGAGGCCCTCACCGGTGCTGACGGGGCGCCGCCGCGCCGACCGCTACGCGCCGGACTCGACGCGCTTCTTCAGACCTGCCAGCGCCCGGTCGATGATGACCTTCTCCGCCTTGCGCTTGATCATCCCGAGCATGGGGATCTTGACGTCGACGGTCAGCTGGTAGGTCACCTCGGTCACCGAGTCGCCGACCGGCTTCAGGATGTAGGACCCGTCGAGGGAACGGAGCATCTGGGACTTGACCAGCGTCCAGGACACCTCGTTCGCCCCGGACCAGGTGTACGCCAGCGTCTGGTCGTCCTTGATCGCGCCCGCGTCCATGACGAGCCGGACCTGCTCGGCGCGGCCCTGACCGTCGGTCTCCAGCACCTCCGCCTCCTTCACCTCTCCCGTCCAGTCCGGGTAGCGGGCGAAGTCGGCGATCACTCCCATGACGTCGGCCGCCGCAGCCTCGATCGTGATGCTCGAACTGGTGAATTCCGCCATCGCCGTGGCTCCTCCAGAGACTGTCCGGTGAGGGAGGTGGGTGCGCACGTATGTGCAGCGTGAAGGCTACCGCGCGCCGGCCGAACCCTCGTCACCCCGTCCGAGGTTCACCCCCATCAGAGGTTCACCCACATCCGAGGTTCACCCCCGCCCGTGCGCTCACCACTCCAACGCCCACGGCCTCCCGGTCCCGGCGAAGTGCCCCACGTTCACGCACTCCGTCGCCCCGATCCGCATCCGCCGCGCCAACGGCTGGTGGACGTGCCCGAACAGCGAGTACCGGGGCCGGGTCCGGCGGATCGCGTCCAGCAGTGCCCGGCTCCCCCGCTCGAAACGGCGCGCCACCGTGTCGTACACCAGCTCGGGAACCTCCGGCGGGATGTGCGTGCAGAGCACGTCCACCTCCCCCACCGCCTCGATCTTGGCGGCGTACTCCTCGTCACTGATCTCGTACGGCGTCCGCATGGGGGTGCGCAGTCCGCCGCCGACGAAGCCGAAGACCCACCCGCCGATCTCCACCCGCTCGCCGTCCAGCACGGTCGTCCCCGGACCCGCGTACTCGGGCCACAGCCGCGGCATATCGACATTGCCGTACGTGGCGTACGTCGGCGCGGGGAAGGCCGCGAACATCTCGGCGTACTGCTTGCGGACGGCCTTCTCGATCACGGCGGAGCGCTCCTCGCCCACGCCCGCCCACAGCCGGGCCCCGAGTTCGCGCGCCTCCTCGAACCGCCGGGCGGTGCGCAGTTCGACGAGCCGGGTGGCGTTCCCGGCACCGAAGAGGTCGGGGAAGATGCCGCGGGAGTGGTCGGCGTAGTCGAGGAAGAGGACCAGGTCGCCCAGGCACACCAGGGCGTCGGCGCCCTCACCCGCTCGGGCCAGGTCGCGCGCGTTGCCGTGCACGTCGCTGACCACATGAATGCGCGTTCTGCCGTTACCGCCCGGTGTGCGTGCCATGACGATCAAGCGTAGGCGTGTGCGGCATACGTGAACAGAGCCGATCGGACGTGCGGTTACTGGCCAGTCAGCAAGTGGGGGGATTACTCTTCCCGGGAGAACCCCGCATGTGTGACGCGGAGAACATCTCGCCGGACCCCCCTCGCGGAGAAGCCATACCGGCGGGTAACGTCCGGGCAGTCCAGTTGTGCTCAGGTTTTCAACCAGTAAGACCCAAGGAACCACGTGGGACCTGAGCGCTCGCCCGACCTTGGACCGCACCGTCGCAGCACACACAGAGTCGTGGCGCCGGCGCCCTATGAGGAGCAGCAGTCTTGCGCGAGTTCAGCCTTCCGGCTTTGTACGAGGTCCCCACGGACGGCAATCTGACGGACATCGTCCGTAGAAACGCCGCGCAGCATCCCGATGTCGCCGTGATCGCCCGCAAGGTGGGCGGCGTCTGGCAGGACGTCGACGCCGTCCAGTTCCTCGCCGAGGTGCGGACCGCCGCGAAGGGCCTCATCGCCGCCGGGATCCAGCCGGGCGACCGGGTCGCACTGATGTCCCGTACCCGGTACGAGTGGACCCTGCTGGACTTCGCGATCTGGTCGGCCGGCGCGGTCACCGTGCCGGTGTACGAGACCAGCTCGCCGGAGCAGGTGCAGTGGATCCTCGCCGACTCGGGCGCGACCGCCGTGGTCGTGGAGCTGGACGTACACACGGCCGCCGTCGAGTCGGTGCGCGACCGGCTGCCGGCGCTGAAGCACGTCTGGCAGATCGAGGGCGGCGGTGTGGAGGAGCTGGGCCGCCTCGGCCAGGGCGTCACCGACCAGGCCGTCGAGGAGCGCAGCTCGATGGCCAAGGCCGACGACCCGGCGACCATCGTCTACACCTCTGGCACCACCGGCCGCCCGAAGGGGTGCGTCCTCACCCACCGCAGCTTCTTCGCCGAGTGCGGGAACGTGGTGGAGCGGCTGCGGCCGCTGTTCCGTACCGGCGAGTGCAGTGTGCTGCTCTTCCTCCCGCTCGCACACGTCTTCGGACGGCTCGTGCAGGTCGCGCCGATGATGGCGCCGATCAAGCTGGGCACCGTACCGGACATCAAGAACCTCACCGACGAGCTGGCCTCCTTCCGGCCGACGCTGATCCTCGGTGTGCCACGGGTGTTCGAGAAGGTCTACAACTCGGCCCGGGCCAAGGCGCAGGCGGACGGGAAGGGCAAGATCTTCGACAAGGCCGCGGACACGGCGATCGCGTACAGCAAGGCGCTGGACAGCGCGTCGGGTCCGGCGCTGGGCCTGAAGATCAAGCACAAGGTGTTCGACAGGCTCGTCTACAGCAAGCTGCGGGCGGTGCTCGGCGGCAAGGGCGAGTACGCGATCTCGGGCGGCGCTCCGCTGGGCGAGCGTCTGGGCCACTTCTTCCGGGGCATCGGTTTCACGGTCCTGGAGGGCTACGGCCTGACGGAGTCCTGTGCGGCCACCGCGTTCAACCCCTGGGACCGGCAGAAGATCGGTACGGTCGGACAGCCGCTGCCGGGTTCCGTCATCCGTATAGCGGACGACGGGGAGGTGCTGCTGCACGGCGAGCACCTGTTCAAGGAGTACTGGAACAACCCGGGTGCGACCGAGGAGGCGCTGGCCGACGGCTGGTTCCACACCGGTGACATCGGCACCCTCGACGAGGACGGCTATCTCCGGATCACGGGCCGCAAGAAGGAGATCATCGTCACCGCGGGCGGCAAGAACGTCGCCCCGGCCGTGATCGAGGACCGTATCCGGGCGCACGCCCTGGTCGCGGAGTGCATGGTGGTGGGCGACGGGCGGCCCTTCGTGGGCGCGCTGATCACCATCGACGAGGAGTTCCTGGGCCGTTGGGCCGCCGAGCACGGCAAGCCGGCGGGGTCCACCGCGGCGTCACTGAGCGCGGACGCCGATCTGAACGCGGCCGTCCAGGCCGCGATCGACGACGGCAACGCCGCGGTGTCGAAGGCGGAATCGGTGCGGAAGTTCCGCATTCTGTCCTCCCAGTTCACGGAGGAGTCGGGCCACCTGACGCCGTCCCTGAAGCTCAAGCGCAACGTGGTGGCGAAGGACTACGCGGACGAGGTCGAGGCGATCTACCAGAAGTAACCAGCTGTCACGGGGCGACCGGCGGTCGCACGGCTCATGGCGCGGTGTCCTCCACGAGGACCCGCGCCATCGTGCGTTCGGCGAGCGCGGTGATCGTGACGAACGGGTTCACCCCGATCGAGCCGGGCACCAGCGAGCCGTCGGTGACGTACAGCTTCGAATACCCCTTCACCCTGCCGTAGTTGTCGGTCGCCTTCCCCAGCACGCAGCCGCCCAGCGGGTGGTAGGTGAAGTCGTCGGCGAACACCTTGTTGGACGAGCCGAACAGGTCGTACCGGTAGATCGTGCTGTTGGCCGAGTTGATCCGGTCGAAGAGCTTCTTGGCCATGGAGGAGGAGACCGCGCTCTGGGCGGCGCTCCAGCCGAGCTTCGCCGAGTCGCTCGCCGCGTCGTAGGTGAAGGAAGCGCGCTCCGGGTTCTTGGTGATCGCCAGATAGAGGCTGACCCAGTGTTCGAGGCCCGTGGGCAGCGGGGCGATCTCGGCGAAGACGGGGTTGGAGGTGTTGGCCCAGTCGTCGATGCCCATGACCGGCATGGTCGACTGGTTCGCCCCGACCGTGTCCCACATGTGGTTGGCCCGGCCGAGCATCACGTTGCCGTTCGAGCCCCAGCCCGCGCCGACGCCGGCGTCCAGTGCGGGGAGGGTGCCCTTCGCCCGCGCCCGGACGAGGAGTTCGGTGGTGCCGACGCTGCCGGCGCCGAGGAACAGGTAGGTGCAGCCGTACTCCTTGGTCTCGACGACCGTGCCCGTGCCGTCGACGCGGTCGACGGTGACGACGTACGTCCCGTCGCTCAGCCGGCGGATGCCCCTGGCCCGTTCCATGGTGTGGATGGTGACGTTGCCGGTGCCGAGGGCGGCGGCGAGGTACGTCTTGTCGAGGCTCTTCTTGCCGTGGTTGTTGCCGTAGATGACCTCTCCGGCAAGAGCCGATCTGGTCGCGGTGCCGGCCGCCTCGCGCTGCATGTGACCGAAGTCGTAGACGCTCGGCACGAAGGTGGTCCGCAGGCCCGCCTTCTCGGCGTGGGCCCGGGAGATCCGGCTGAAGCGGTACCACTCCGTGGACTCGAACCACGCGGGGTCGATGGTGTTGACGCCGAGCATGGCGCGGGCGCGCGGGAAGTACGTGGCGTACATCTCGGCGGTGTCGACGGTCGGGAACTGCTCGGCGAAGTACGACTGGAGGGGGGTGACGGCCATGCTGCCGTTGACCAGTGAGCCGCCGCCGACGCCGCGGCCCAGGAAGACCGACATGTTGGCGTAGCGGACGCGGTCCAGTACGCCGGGGTAGGGGCTGATGTCCTGGTTGACGACGTCCAGCCAGAGGAAGGTGGCGAGCGGGGCCTCGGTCCGGGTCTTGAACCACATGGACCGCTCGTCCGGTTCCCTGGTGGAGCAGAAGATCTTGCCGTCGGAGCCGGGCGCGTTCCAGGCCCGGCCCATCTCCAGGACGAGGGTGCGGATGCCGGCCTGGCCGAGGCGGAGGGCGGCCACGGCGGCGCCGTAGCCGGAGCCGATGACGATCGCCGGGGCGGATTCGACCGCGTCGGGCTCGGCCGCGTGGGCGGACCGGAGGTCGATGCGGGTGAGGCCGAGGGTGGCCGCCGTCTGCAGGGCGGCCATTCCAAGTATGTGACGTCTCGTCAGCTGACGCTGCATCAGTTTTGCTGTCATGTGCGCAGCATGTGCGGATTTTTGGGCTCCGGCTAGGGGTTGGGCCGGTTTTGGGACGCCATCCGGCGTGTCACCCGCGCGACGCGGGCGGCCGCGGGTTTCTTGTGGCTGGTCGCGCACTCCCCGTGCCCCTCACGGGGCTACAGCAGGGTTTTCAAAGTTTCCGCCAACAGGTCCCAGCGCCATTTCTCCTCGACCCACTCCCGGCCCCGCTGCCCCATGCGTGCCCGCAGCTCCGGGTCGCCGAGGAGGGCCACGACGCGTTCGGCGGCGTCCTCCGGGGAGCCGCCTCGTACGACCCAGCCCGTCTCGCCGTCGAGTACGGCGTCGGGGGCGCCGCCGGAGTCGCCTGCCACGACCGGGAGACCCGTCGCGGAGGCCTCCAGGTAGACGATCCCCAGTCCCTCGACGTCCAGGCCGCCCCGGCGGGTGCGGCACGGCATGGCGAAGACGTCGCCGGCGCCGTAGTGGGCGGGCAGCTCGGACCAGGGGACGGCGCCGGTGAAACGGACGGACCCGGCGACCCCCCTCTCGTGGGCGAGCCGGCGCAGCTCCTTCTCGTACGGTCCGCCGCCGACGATCAGCAGCACCGCGTCCGGCTCCTTGGCCAGGATTCCGGGCATCGCCCGGATCAGCGTGTCCTGCCCCTTGCGCGGCACGAGCCGGGAGACGCAGACGACGACCGGCCGGTCGGTGAGCCCGAGCCGGGCCCGGACCTCGTCGCCGCCGGAGCCCGGGTGGAAGGTCTTCTCGTCGACGCCGGGCGGCAGCTGGACCATCCGCCCGGCGGCCTCGGGTGTGAGGGCCGTGGCGATCCGGGAGCGCGTGTACTCGCCCAGGTAGGTGATCGTGTCCGTGCCCTCGCCGATCCGCCGCAGCAGCTGCCGGGCGGCGGGCAGCTGCGCCCAGCCCGCCTCGTGGCCGTGCGTGGTGGCCACCAGCCGCTGCGCGCCCGCCCGGCGCAGCGCGGGTGCCATCAGACCGAGCGGGGCCGCCGCGCCGAACCACACCGACGTACAGCCGTGCTCCCGCAGCAGGGAGACCGCGCGGCGGGTCACGGCGGGCGTCGGCAGCAGCATGGTCGTCCGGTCGCGTACGACGGTGAAGGGCTGCTCGGCGTCGAAGGTGGCGGTCGCCTCGACTCCCTCCCGGCTCCGCTTCCATGTCGACGCGTAGACGACGATCCGCTCGGGGTCCAGCCGCAGCGCCATGTTGTGCAGAAACGCCTGGATACCGCCGGGCCGGGGCGGGAAGTCGTTGGTCACGATCAGGGTCTTGTGCATCGCCGCCGACCCTACCGAACGGGCGTCGGCCTCCTTCCCCGGGCGTACGCACACCAAGCCCGGCCACGCTTCACGACCGCTTCACAGGCGGACGGGGGATCATGTCCCCCACAGGCGCGCGGCGCGGCGCGGTGCGGACAGACGCCGGCGGACAGGGACGGACAGGGACTCACGTGGCTCAGATGGACATGACGGGCTCTCGACGGCTCCCGTTCGGACTGCTGACGCTCTGGGGCGCCACCCGGCTGCTCCTGCTGCTGTTCGTCTTCAAGGTGTACGTGTTCCCGGGCCCGGACGTCACCAGCGACGTCTCGGTGATCTACCGGGGCTGGTACGAGACCCTGCGCACAGGAACGTATCCCCTGGACGACGTCACCTGGCAGTACCCGCCCGCCGCCGCCCTCGCGATCCTCTCCCCCGCCCTGCTGCCCTTCCTGGACTACGCGTCGGCGTTCTTCGTCCTCGCCTTCCTCGCCGACCTGGCGGTGCTCGCGCTGCTCCTGTACGCGGGTGCCCGGCCCGGCAAGTCGTGGCGCGGCGCATGGGTGTGGGCGGCGGGCCTGCCCCTGCTCGGCCCGACCGTGTACGCCCGCTACGACGTGATGGTGACGGCGGTGGCGGTCGCGGCCCTCCTCGCCGGCAGCCGCCATCCGCGCGCGATGGGGGCGCTGACGGCCTTCGCGGCCCTGCTGAAGGTGTGGCCGGCACTGCTGCTCCTGGGCGCCCGCGGGCGCGCGGCCTGGGCGTGGGCGGCGGGCACCGGTCTCGCGGTGGCCGCCGCCTTCGCCGTCTCCATGCCCGGCGCCTTCGCCTTCCTGACCTTCCAGCGGGACCGGGGAACCGAGGTGGAGTCGCTGGGCGCCCTCGTCTTCCATGTGGCCCGGCAGTTCGGCTGGGACGGCGAGGTGCTCCTCAACTACGGCTCGGTGGAGTTCCTCGGCGACCACGTCGACACCGTCAGCGGCGGGGCCCTGCTGCTCAGCGGGGCGGCCTTCGCCTGGCTGCTGCTGTGGCGGGTGCGGGCCCGGCGGTTCGCGCCGCACACCCTCGCGGACGCCGCGTTGGTGGCGGTGCTGATGTTCACGGCCACCAGCCGGGTGATCAGCCCCCAGTACATGGTGTGGCTGGTCGGCCTCGCCGCCGTGTGCCTCTGCTTCCGGGGCAGCCGCATGGGCCGGCCGGCGGTCATGATCCTGGTGGCCTCCTTCGTGACCGTCCTGGAGTTCCCCGTCTGGTTCTCCCACGTCGTGGTCAGCGACTGGCTGGGCATCACCCTCCTCTTCGTCCGCAACGGCCTCCTCGTCCTCGCCGCCCTCCTCGCCGCGTTCGAGCTGTGGCACGACACGGCCCCTGGGCCCGCCCCGGAACCCCTGCCGGATCAGCCGACCCGCGCCAAGGAGCCGCTGGGCTCCTGAGCCGGCCCGCGCGACAGCGACGGCCCGAGCACCACGCACTGCGCCGCCATGGACACCGCGAGCGCCAGACAGATCCCGGGCAGCCCGAACCCCGACAGACCGTGGGCGAGCGGCAGTTGGACCGCCGTGCCGAGCACGGTCACCCGCAGCAGCGCCGACGCGCGCCCACTCCCTTCGAACACCCCGCCGAGCGCGATGCAGCACCCCATCAGCACCAGATACGGCCCGACGCAGCGCAGGAAGAGCACACCCTCGGCCGCGACGCCGGGCCCGGCCCCGAAGGCCTTCATCACCACCGGCGCGAGCACAGCCGCCGTGAGGCCCACAGCCCCCGAGACCACGACCGCCTGCCGGACGGCGTAGAAGGCCATCGTGGCGACGTACAGGACCCTGTTCACGGAACCCGGCAGCGGCGCGGCCCCACGCCGGGTGCTGTCGCTGACGGAGGAGGGACGCGCGGCGCTGCTGGAGCACCTGCGGCATCCCCAGCAGGCGGAGATCACCGACCAGGTGCGCTTCAACACACTCCTCGCCTTCCTGCGCCATCTGCCCGACCCTGTGGAGCAGGCCGCCGTCCTGCGTCGCCGCCTGGACTTCCTGACGACACCGGCGAGCTTCTTCTACGAGGACGGCGAACCCGTACGCGCCGAGGAGGCCGGTGATCTGTTCCGCCAGGGCCTGCTGCGGGTGGCACGGGCCACGGGGAAGGCGGAGCGGGCGTGGCTCAGGGAGGCGATCGCCGAGCTGGATCCCGAGCGGGCGGGCTGAGCGGGCACGGGGTGGCGGCGCTCAGCCGAGCTGCCCGCGCACATACTCCCGCCACCGCTCGGTGAACTTCTCGGGAGTCGTGTTCAGGACCTCCTTCATGGCCCCCTCCACCGCTCCCTCCCGCTTCCCGTGCACGCCGACGGCCCGGTAGAACTCGTCGAGGCGGACCTCGCCCCAGTGGTCGGCGATCAGACGGCAGGCCAGCCAGCCGCCCTCGTAGGCCCGGGCGAGCCGGCCGGCGTCGTCGGAGAAGCCGAAGTCGGAGTCTGCGGGCAGTGCGGCCGGGGCCCGGCCCTCCGCGACCGCGCGGTGCAGTTCGGGGGCTACCTCGGGGGCCGTGCGGCCGGTCGTGCGGTAGCCGACCCAGTCGGCGTAGCCCTCGGAGAGCCAGAGGGGGGTGGCGGCGTTGGTGTCGGCGCGGGTGGCGACATGGGTCGTCTCGTGGGTGAGGACGACCTGCTTGCCGAAGTCGCCGAGGACGGCGTACGCGTCGGGGTTGACGACGATCCGGTCCGCGGGCGCCTCGGCCGATCTGTCGGCCTCTCCGGTGGTGACCGCCGCGATCCCCCGGTACCCGGACGCGGGCGCCCCCAGCAGCCCCGCCATCCCCTCCAGCGACTCCGGCACGACGACCACGACCCGCCGCGCCCAGTCCTCGCCCCAAGCCTCCGTGACGGCGGGCACGGCCCGGTCCGCCAGCCCCGCGTACGCCCGCAGGGTCTTCGCCGACCGCCCGACCCCCAGCACGAGGCTCCGCTCCCCGCGGACGGCGACGATCCGCCCCTGCTCCCACAGCTGTTCGGTGCCCTTCTTCGAGGGCTCGTCGGCGGCGACCCGCCACCCCCTGTCGTCGTCCCGGACGAGGGTGAGGGTCCGTACGGCGGTGACGGGCGCCTGGTCGTAGCCGCGTATCCGGTAGCGCAGGGCCGCCTCGGCCGTGGCCCGGTCGCCGGAGCGGTGGAAGGCGGTGAGGTCGTACGACCAGGAAGACAGCGGCAGGCCACGCAGGTTGACGAACTCGGCCGCGCCGGTGGCCAGTTGGCCGGCGACGGAGGACGTCGGCGCCTCGGTCGCGCGGTACGCCGCCCCGTTCCGCTCCACCACCGCCGCGGCCCTCCGCTCCAGCATCCGCTGGACGTCGGCGCGGGCGGCGTCGGGCGGTGCGTTGCCGCCGCAGCCGACGAGGAGGGCGAGCGCGAGCGCGACCGCCGAGGGGACGCCTGTGCGCCCCGGGAGCCCGCGCCGGACACCCGACCCGCACCGGAAACGCGTCGTGCGCCTTCGACCAGCCACGTTCCGATCGTACGGGGGTCCGGTGGCCGTAGGGCAGGGCTGCGGCTCCCGGCCGCCGTACGACAGCCGGGAGCCCTGCGACGGTCAGGGGCGGGTGACCGAGGCGATCGGCATCATGCCGACGGGGTCGTAGCGGACCGGGGCACCCGGGTAGGGGGCGTGGATGACCTGGCCGTTGCCGACGTACATGCCGACATGGCTGGCGTCGGGCCGGTAGGTGACGAGGTCGCCGGGCCGGGCCTGGGAGAGCGGAACCTGGGTGCCGGCGTACCTCTGGGCCTGCGAGGTGCGCGGCAGTCCGACTCCGGCCTGTCCGTACGACCAGACCATGAGACCGGAGCAGTCGAAGCCGTGGGGGCCGGTGGAACCCCACACGTACGGCTTGCCGAGGGCGGAGCGGGCGGCGGCGACGGCTGCGGCCGCACGGCCGCTGGGGGCGACGGCGCCGGAGAGGTCGGGCACGTCGGTCCGGCCGGAGCGGGAGGCACGGTCGTACGCCGCGCGCTCCTCGTCCGGGAGCGAGTCGAGCAGCCGCCGGGCCGCCGCGAGCTTCCCCTCGACGGCTCGCTTGTGCTGGGCGACGGCCTTGCGGCTCTTCTCCAGCTCGGCGAGCTTGCCACTGGCCTCCGCACGGTTCTGGGAGAGTTCGCGCATGGCCTGCTGGAGGTCGTGGAGTTCGCCCGCCTGGTGGGCGTTGATGCGGTCCAGGGCGGCGGCCGTGTCGAGGTAGTCGTCCGGGTCGTCGGAGAACAGCAGGGCGACCGACGGGTCGACGGCGCCGGAGCGGTACTGCGCGCCGGCGAGCGAACCCAGCGAATCCCGCATGGCGTTGATGCGGTCCTGCTGGCGGGCGATCGAGTCCTGCGCGGTGCCGACCTGGTCGCGCAGTTCGTCGGCGCGCTCGTCGGCCTTGTTGTAGGCCTCGGTGGCCTTCTCGGCCTCCTCGTACAGCCGGTCCACCTCGGCTCGGGTGTCGTCGTGCGGCGCGGCGGCGGCCTGCTGGGCGGGGATGGCGCCGAGGGCGGCGGCCGCGGCGGACAGCACACCGAGGGCGGCGGCCGCGCCCCGGTCGAACCCGGACGGTACAAGGCGACTGTGGGACACCACGGGAAGCCGCACTCCCTTCGACGGTGGACAGGACCCTCCCCCGGGCCGGAGGGCGCCCCCGGGAGGGGTGCGCTCACGGCGGGTGAGGGAAGCGCGGCCGACAGTAGCCGCGCGACCGTGTCCCAGCCAAAGACCTCGGCGACGACACAGCGTGACGTCCGGCCTGGTGCCCAGGTCACCAGCGGGGGAAGGGGTCAGCGTGAGATGCGGGAATTCGCCCATTCGGGCGGCGCTGTGTCCTGATCTTGAAGAGAAACAGGGCCGATCGTCACACGCTGTGACGATCGGCCCTGTTCACGCCGGTGCGGGTGTCAGATGCGGACACCGAACTGGAAGGTCCCGATGGTGCTCATGGACTCGTAGCGGACGTTCTTGCCCGGGTACGGGGCGTGCAGGACCATGCCATTGCCCGCGTAGAGGCCGACGTGTCCCAGGTCGTTGAAGAAGACCAGGTCGCCCGGCATGAGTTCGCCGCGGCCGATCCTCGTGCCGTCGTTCGCCTGCGTGTACGTGGTCCGGGTGATCCCCACACCGGCCTGGGCGTAGGCCCACTGGGTCAGCCCGGAGCAGTCGTAGGAGTTGGGGCCGCTGCCACCGGAGACGTACGGCTTGCCTTCCTGGGTGGCGGCGGCGGCGAGGGCGGCGGCGCCGCGGTCGGAGGCCGGTGCTTCGTTGCCCAGGTCGACGCGTTCCCCGGCATCGCGGCTGGCGCGGGTCTCCTGCTCGTCCAGAGCGGCCTTCTCCTCGGCCGTCAGGGTGTTGAGGAGCTTCTGCGCCGCGGCCAGCTTGCTCTGGACTTCCTTCTTCTTCTCGGCCAGGGTCTCGCGGGTGTCGGCGAGGTCCTCCAGCTTCTCGGTGGCCTCCTGGCGCTGCTGCGCGAGCGTGCGCTGCTTCTCCTGGATCTTCTTCAGCGACTCGACCTGCTGGCTGGTCAGCTGGTCGAGCGTGGCGGCCTTGTCCAGGTAGTCGTCCGGGTCGGCGGAGAGGAAGAGCTGGATCGAGGAGTCGATGCCGCCCGAGCGGTACTGGGCGCTGGCCGCCAGGCCTATGCCCTCACGCAGCTCGTTGAGGTCTTCCTGACCCTTGGCGACGTTGTCCTGGATCGTGGAGATCTCCTTCTCGAGCTTCTCCTGCTTCTCCTCGGCCCCGTTCAGCTTGTCCGTGGCCCGCCCGGCGTCCTCGTAGAGCTTGTGGACCTTGGCCTTGACCTCGTCCTTGGTCGGCTTCTCGGAGGGCGCGGCGTTGGCGGCCTGAGAGCTCAGGGCCACGGCAGCGGCGGCGGCTGTGGTGAGCACGGTCACACGCGCACGGCTCGGCTGCTTCGGTCGACGGTGGGACGCCACGGTAGGTGAACTCCTTCATGTGAGCGACCGGCCGGCGGGGACCCCGGCGACGATCACCCGTTCAGAGGTTTGAGTCCAGACCCTAGTGACCCAACGGTGATCACTTCAAATCCCCCACAGGAAAAATCCCGCCCCACGGCGCACAATTTACACTCAACGCACATGCAGTAGCGCTCGGTTGACGCTACGTGGCGCAACAGCCCGATCAATTCGGGCATAGCGCACGTAAGTTGCTGTTGGGACGGACGGCATCGAAAGGTCAGGAAAGGCGCTTGAGGAGCACCGCGGACGCCACCGGGCGCGCGCCCGCCTTGGCGATCCCGTCGGCCACCTCGCGGTCGGTGGAGGCGACGATGACCGGCCGGCCGGGCGGCTCGGCGCGCACCAGCTGACGGATCAACTCGTCGGCGGTGACACCGGGCTTGGAGAACAGCACCCGCACCCCGCGCGGCGGCGCGAGCAGCACCGGCGCGGCGAGCTCGGCCCCGTCGAAGACGCAGGTCACCTCGGCGCCGGTCTGCGCGGCGAGCTGGGAGAGCTGCCCGAGGAGCCGCAGGCGCTGCTTCTCCAGCGGCATCTGCGGGTAGCCGGTCTTGGTGACGTTGTAGCCGTCGACGACGAGATGCGCCTGCGGCAGCGCCAGCAACTGGTCCAGGATCGCCGGGTCGTTCTCCGACAGCGCGCGGGCGGCGATGTCCTTCGGGGTCATCCGCCCCGGCTCGACCGCGTCGACGGTCTCGGCGGGCCGTACGGAGACCGGCGGCAGCGCCAGCTCCCGCCGCAGCCCCTGGGCCGCTTCCAGCACGGTGTCCAGCAGCAGCCGTACGCGCATGTCCTCGACGCTGCGGCCCTCGCGGGCGGCGCGCCGGGCGGCCTCCAGGGCGGCCTCCGCCTCGCCGAGCCGGGCCTTCAGCCGCCGGGTCTCGCTCTCGGCGGCGGACACCTGGGCATGGCTCTCGGTGCGTACGGTCTCCATCTCGGCGTGCAGCTTGCGCAGGGCGGCCTCGCCGCGCTTGACGTCGCTGAGGGCCGCCCGGAGCTTGCGGTGCAGCGAGTCGGCCTCCTTCTTGGCCGACTCCAGCTCCGCCCGCAGCCGTTCCGTCTCGGCCTTCGTCTGGCCGCGGGCCTCGGCGAGCTGCTCGCGCAGCCGCTCCAGCTCGGCCCGGCTCTCCTCGTCGGCCCGCTCGGCGTCCGCCCGCAGGGCCTCCTCACCGGCGGCCGCGACCAGCTTCACCCAGCCCGTGGGGCGCAGTACGTAGGCCGCGGCCGCCACGTCCAGCGGATCCGCGGCCGGGGGCGGCGCGCCCGTGTCCAGGGCGCCGGCCAGCTCCGGGTGAGCCTCCCGGAACCGCTCCCCGATCCGCTGTCTGAAAAGCGTGTCCGTCTCCACGGCCGCGGCCATCGCGTTGCCCGCGAACTTCACTCGGCGATTCGGGGTGAACCGGGCGTACTGTCTGAGCTGTGCGGGCAGTTCGGCGACGGTCAGTCCGCCGAAGCCGTCGGAGACGATCTGCACGACCCGTTTGCGCACGCCCTCGGGCAGCGGACGGTCGAGCACCTCAGCGGCGCCGTCGCCCGGCCCCCCGCCCCCGGTCTCCACCATCCGTCACCCCAATGTCTGTGCGGGGCCCGCTCCCTCAGGAGCCGGCACCCGGCCTGTCCACGAGTTCCACCTGGTCCACGGCGTTGCACCAGCGGCAGCGGACCGACTCGATGGTCTCACTGACCACGTCGCGCTCCTCGACCCTGGGCTCCCCGGCGAGGTCGAGGTGAACGTACTCGACGACCTTCGACGAGCGGGTCACGTCGAACCGCGTGAGGTTGCCACAGAGCGTGCAGCGCCAGCGGGTGGTGTCCGTCGGCAGGGGAACCGTCATCGTGGCTGCTCTTCCTTCTTCCAGTCTCCGTGAAGCGCCGGCGTCCCGGTGCGTGTGGCTCGTAACCCTACGGCCTGACCGGTACTCGCCGCCCGTTCGCCCGGGGCGGTGGCGCCGATTGCCTCCGGCGGCGAGGCCGACCGGCATCGGCGGCGAGGCGGTCTGTGACGGTGGGTCCTGTTACGTCATGCTCTGTTCATGATCGGCAAGTGGAGCACCAGGGCCGCCCGGGCCGTACGAAACGAGTCGGCGCCGGTGACGTACGGGCTGATCGCCGTCTGCTGTGCGATCTTCCTGATCGGGCCGGCGGCGGGCCTCAACCCCGTGTACGGCACCGGGGACGAACTGCTCGTCGCGCAGCGGGCGTACTTCCGCCGCTGGGGCGTCGTGCCCGTCGAACTCTTCCACGCCACCCCGCGCGCGGCGCTCACCCCCGTCACCGCGCTCTTCGTGCACGGCAGCTGGCTGCACCTCCTCGGCAACATGCTCTTCCTCTTCGTCTTCGGGGCGATGGCCGAGGAACGCATGGGTCATGTGGAGTTCGCCCTCTTCTACGTGGGCTGCGGCTATCTCGCGCTGGTGGCGTACGCGGCGGCGCACGCCGGGTCGCCGCAGTCGCTGGTCGGCGCGTCGGGGGCGATCTCCGCGGTCCTCGGCGCGTTTCTCTTCCTGTTCCCCAGGGCGCGGGTGACGAGCCTCCTGCCCTTCCTCTTCTTTCTTCCGCTGCGGTTTCCGGCGTGGGTGACCCTGCCGTTCTGGGTGAGCCTGCAGTGGCTGGCCGCGGGGCGGCAGACCTCGGGGCCGGGGGTGGCCTATCTGGCGCATCTGGTGGGGTTCGGACTGGGGTTCGTCTACGCGTGGGGGCGTTATGGGCGTAGGGCTAGAGTGAAACCGAATGCCTCAGCTCCGGCCCCCGAGGGAGAACACCAGCCGTGATCACCGCGATCGTGCTCATCAAGACCAGCGTGGACCGGATTCCGGAGATCGCGGAGTCCATCGCCGCGATCGAATCCGTGACCGAGGTGTTCTCCGTGACCGGTACGTACGATCTGGTCGCCATGGTCCGGGTGAAGGAGCACGAGAATCTGGCCGACGTGATTCCCGGGCAGATCAGCAAGATCCCGGGGGTTCTGGGGACGGATACGCACGTCGCGTTCCGGGCCTACTCCCAGCATGACCTCGAGACCGCGTTCTCCATCGGACTGGACGGCTGAGAGCCGCGAGGCTCCCCCGGGGCGAGGAGATCCTCGCCCCGCACTCGTCCTCAGGACGGACGGGTCAGACGGCCGGAACGCAACGACCGTCCTCCGTACGGTAGTTCCACTGCGCACCGTTGCGTACGAGGTCCCGCACCGCGCCCACGAACCGCTCCACGTGCTCGTCGGGGGTGCCCGCGCCGAAGCTCACCCGGATCGCGTTGAGTGACCGCTCGCCGGGCGCGGCCTCGGGGGCGCCGCACTCGCCCTGGGTCTGCGGGTCGCTGCCGAGGAGGGTACGGACCAGGGGGTGGGCGCAGAAGAGGCCGTCGCGTACGCCGATGCCGTACTCGGCGGAGAGCGCGGCGGCGAAGTGGGAGCTGTTCCAGCCCTCGACGACGAAGGAGAGGACGCCGACGCGCGGGGCGTCGTCCCCGAAGAGGGACAGGATCCGGACCTCGGGCACCTCGGCGAGCCCGGCCCGTACGGCGTCGATCAGATACCGCTCACGGGCGACCAGCGTGTCGAACCCGGCCTCGGTGAGGGCCTTGCAGGCGGAGGCGATGGAGTAGGCGCCGATGACGTTGGGCGAGCCGGCCTCGTGCCGGGCGGCGGTCTCGTGCCACTCGACGTCCACGCCGCCGTCCGTACGCCGGGTCACCTTGCGGGAGGCGCCGCCCCCGGCGAGGTACGGCTCGGCCGCGCCGAGCCAGTCGGCACGGCCGGCGAGGACGCCCGACCCGAAGGGCGCGTACAGCTTGTGCCCCGAGAAGACGACCCAGTCCACGTCCAACTCCTGTACGGAGACGGGGTGGTGGGGTGCGAGCTGGGCCGCGTCGAGCACGATCCGCGCGCCGTGCGCATGCGCGGCGTCGGCCAGCTCGCGCACCGGCCAGATCTCCCCGGTGACGTTGGAGGCACCGGTGACGCACACCAGCGCCGGGCCGTACGGGTCGCGGCCGGCGAGCGCGGCGTCCAGGGTGGCCACGGCCTCCTGCGGCGTACGCGGCGCGTCCAGGTAGGTCACCCGCGCGTTCCGCCAGGGCAGCAGCGAGGCGTGGTGCTCGGTCTCGAAGACGAAGACCTGGCAGTCGGCGGGGAGGGCCCGGGCCAGGAGGTTCAGGGAGTCCGTCGTCGAGCGGGTGAAGATCAGCTGGTCGTCGGCCCGGCAGTCGAGGAACTCCGCGACGGTCCTGCGGGCGTTCTCGAAGAGGTCGGTCGACAGCTGGGAGAGGTAGCCGGCGCCGCGGTGGACACTGCCGTAGTAGGGCGCGTACGCCGCCACGTCGTCCCACACCCGCTGCAGGGCCGGGGCGCTGGCCGCGTAGTCGAGCGCGGCGTAGGTGACCTCGCCACCGGTGACGAGCGGGACGGTGACATCCCGGCCCAGAACGGGCAGCGGGGCACAAACGGACCGGTCGGCGGCAAGGGTGGAGACAGACATGGCGGAACTCCCGTGAAAGCAGGCGGCATCACCGTGCCGGACAGCATGTCGACGGCACAGGAAAGGTGAAGGGGAAATGCGGAAGCGGGGCTCTGCGGCCCTATCGCATTCGCTTGCTCACGGAAGGCTCCCTCGAACGACCAGGACCCCTGGTTTCGCGAGGGGTCCGCGCTTGCCGTAGACCTCTCTGCCTACGACCTGGTCTTCACCCGGGGCACCCCGCCACGGACGGAGGGTTGCCGGACAGTCGGCCGGGGCCTTGTGACTGTCACTCATGACCTGCCGAAAAACGTACGCGAAGTGATCGTCGCGCCGCAACTTCTGTCCGGATGGCGGGATGGGGGCGCCTAATGGCTCGGGGGTGCGGGTGCATTGGCGGGTGCGGGTGGTGGGTGGTTGCTCACGCAGTTCCCCGCGCCCCTGAAAAAGCGGGGAACTGCGCGACCAGCCCTCACCGGACCCGCACCCGAAGAACACACCTCGGGGTCGAAGGGGCGAAGCCCCTGGGGGATGGGACGGGTAGGGGCGGCGGGGGCGCTACACCTTGGTGGCCGCGACCCAGCGCTCGAGAACCCGCCGAGCCGCCCCCGAGTCGATCGACTCCGAGGCCCGCTCCATCCCGGCCCTCAACTGCTCCGCCAGCGACGCGGACGTCGGCTCCAGGGCCACCAACGCCGCCGCCGAGTTCAGCAGCACCGCGTCCCGAACCGGCCCCGTCTCCCCACCCAGCAACCGCCGCGCGACATCCGCGTTGTACGACGCGTCAGCCCCCCGCAGCGCCTCCACCGGCACCAGCTCCAGCCCCACGTCACGCGGATCGAAGGCCTCCTCGGTGACCTTGCCGTCCCGGACGACCCACACCCGCGAGGTGGCCGTCGTCGTCAACTCGTCGAGCCCGTCGTCACCCCGGAAGACCAGCGACGAGTTGCCGCGCTCGGCGAAGACGCCCGCCATGATGGGCGCCATCCGCGGATCGGCGACGCCGACCGCCTGGGCGCGCACCTTCGCCGGATTGGCCAGCGGCCCGAGCGCGTTGAAGACGGTCCGGATACCCAACTGCCCGCGCGCGGCGGCCACATGACGCAGCGCCGGATGGAACTTCACCGCGAAGCAGAAGGTGATCCCGGCCTCCTCGGCGACCTCGGCCACCCGCTTCGGCGTCAGCTCCAGATTGACGCCCAGTTTCTCCAGCACGTCGGACGCACCGGACGCCGACGACGCGGCCCGGTTGCCGTGCTTGACGACCTTCGCGCCCGTACCGGCGACGACGATCGACGACATCGTGGAGATGTTGACCGTCTTGGCGCCGTCCCCGCCCGTACCGACGATGTCGACGGTCTTCCCGGACACCTCGATCACGTTGGCGTGCTCGTACAGCGCCTCGACGAGACCGGTGATCTCCTCGACGGTCTCCCCCTTGGCCCGCAGCGCCACCACGAACCCGGCGATCTGCGCGTCCGTCGCCTCGCCGCGCATGATCTGGTCCATCGCCCAGAAGGTGGCGCCGGCGTCCTGGTCGTGCCCGGACAGCAGCGCGTTCAGCACCGCGGGCCAGGAACGGCCCGCCGCGGTGTCGCCTCCAGCGGGGGTCACAGCGCTCATAGCCGCTCCTGGGTGTCATGGCCGCGAGCAGGGGGTGCCACGCGGACCGTGAAATCACTGATGCGCCCACCCTATCCAGGTCGGAGCACGGCGAAGGGCCCCCGTCCGAAGATCGGACGGGGGCCCTTCGACCGCGGTGTGGCGAAGCGAAGCGATCAGTGGTGGCCGTGGCCGCTCGTGATCTCCTTGTACTCCTCGACGGTCGGCTTGGCGATCTGGCTGTCCTCGCCGTAGTAGCCCTTGCTCAGCTTGGCGCGGAGCTTCTGCCGCCGCGTGATCTTGCGGGCGACACCGTTCTCGTCGACCGCGGGACCGATCTCGGCCGGCGCGTACTGCTCGTGCGCCGTGAGCGTGTGCAGCTGCTCCTGGCTGAGCGGCTCGTGGACCTCGATGAACTCACCGTGCGGCAGGCGCTTGATGATGCCGGTCTCGCGACCGTGCAGGATCTTGTCCCTGTCCCGGCGCTGCAGGCCGAGGCAGATGCGCTTGGTGACGATGAACGCGAGGACCGGGGCCACGAAGAACGCGATCCGGACGAACCAGGTGATGGCGTTGATCGACAGGTGGAAGTGGGTCGCCCAGAGGTCGTTTCCACCACCGATCAGCAGGACCATGTACCAGGTGATCCACGCGACGCCGAAGGCCGTACGGGTCGGGGCGTTGCGCGGGCGGTCCAGGATGTGGTGCTCGCGCTTGTCGCCGGTGACCCAGGACTCGATGAACGGGTAGACCGCGATCGCGACCAGGACCAGCGGGAAGATCACCAGCGGGATGAACACGCCCAGGACGAGCGTGTGACCCCAGAAGTTGATCTCCCAGCCCGGCATGACACGGATCAGACCCTCGGAGAAGCCCATGTACCAGTCGGGCTGGGCGCCGGTCGACACCTGGTCCGGCCGGTAGGGGCCCATGGTCCAGATCGGGTTGATCGTGGCGATCGCCGAGATGATCGCGATGACACCGAAGACCAGGAAGAAGAAGCCGCCGGCCTTCGCCATGTACACCGGGAGCAGAGGCATGCCGACGACGTTGTTGTTCGTCTTGCCGGGGCCCGCGTACTGCGTGTGCTTGTGGTAGAAGACCAGGATCAGGTGCGCCACCACCAGGCCGAGCATGATGCCCGGCAGCAGCAGGACGTGGACCGAGTAGAAGCGGGCCACGAAGTCGCCGCCCGGGAACTCTCCGCCGAAGAGGAAGAACGACAGGTACGTGCCGACGATCGGCACGGACAGGACCGCGCCTTCCATGAAGCGGACACCGGTGCCGGAGAGCAGGTCGTCCGGGAGCGAGTAACCGGTGAAGCCGGTGAACATGCCGAGGACGAACAGCAGGAAGCCGAACAGCCAGTTGACCTCACGCGGCTTGCGGAACGCGCCGGTGAAGAACACGCGCATCATGTGCACGAACATGCCGGCGAGGAAGACCAACGCGGCCCAGTGGTGGATCTGCCGGATCAGCAGACCACCGCGCACCTCGAACGAGATGTGCATGGTCGAGTTGAACGCCTCGGACATCAGCTGACCCTGCAGCGGGACGTAGCTGCCGTGGTACTCCACCTCGTTCATCGACGGGTGGAAGAACAACGTCAGGTACACACCCGTGAGGATGATGATGATGAAGCTGTACAGGCAGATCTCGCCCAGCATGAACGACCAGTGGTCGGGGAAGATCTTGCGCATGTTGGCCTTGGCCAGGGAGTAGATCCCGAGCCGGCCGTCGGCCCAGTCGGCGACGCGCTCGCCGGCCGGTGCCTTCTCGCGCTTGTCGCGCGCGTCGGTGGTGGTTGCAGTACTCATCCGCGCTCCCAGAAGGCAGGACCGACGGGCTCTTCGAAGTCGCTGACCGCTTCGAGGTAGCCGTCTTCACCGACGGTGATCCTCAGCTGCGGAAGGGCGTGACCCGCGGGGCCGAAGATGACCCGGCCGCCGTCGGCGAGGTCGAAGGTGGACTGGTGGCAGGGGCAGAGCACGTGGTGCGTCTGCTGCTCGTACAGGGAGATCGGGCAACCCACGTGGGTGCAGATCTTCGAGAACGCCACGATGCCCTCGTGCGACCACTCCAGCTCGCGCTTGTCCTTGATGTCGTCCGGCTGGATCCGGACGATCATCAGGGCGTCCTTGGCGATGTTCTTCTGGAAGTCGTGGTCGTGCTCGTCCAGGCCGTCCGGCATGGCGAAGGTCAGCGACCCGACCGCGACGTCCGAGGGACGCAGCGGCTCGTTGGTGTTCATGTTGACGAGCTTCTTGCCCTTGGCCCAGGTGGTGTGCCGCAGCTTGGTGCCGGGCGCCGGACCGAGGCCGCCCAGCAGCATGACACCGGAGAGCGGGAACAGGGCCAGCGCACCGAACATCGTGTTGCGGATCAGCTTGCGACGGCCGAGCGCGGACTCCTTGGCGCCCTCCTTGAAGTCGGCCAGCACCTTGGCCTTGACCTCGGGCGAGGCCTCGATCGCGTGGCGCTCGTCGGCGACCTCCACGTCCGACATCAGCGTGCGGGCCCAGTGGACCGCGCCCGCGCCGATGCAGAACAGCGACAGGCCCAAGGTCATGCCCAGCGCGAAGTTCAGCGCGCTGATGTGACCGATCGGCCAGACGTAGATCGACTTGTCCACGTCGATCACCAGGTACGAGGCGATGAAGGCGACGGTGGCCAGCATCGACACCGTGAACAGCAGGGCGACCGTGCGCTCGGACCGCTTCGCGGCCCGCTCGTCGATGTCCTGGACACGGTGCTGGTGGGGCGGGAGGCCGGGGTCCGCGAAGGGGTTCTTCTCGTCCGCGACCGCGACCGCGCCGTGTTCTTGCTCGTGTCCTGCCGACTGCTTGGTGGGCAGGTTCTCTTCTGGAATCTCTTGGCTACTCATGACTTCTTGGCCTTTGCGGTCCGAGCGGCGACCCAGACGGCGACGGCGATCAGCGCGCCGAGCCCGAACACCCAGCCGAAGAGGCCTTCGCTGACCGGGCCGAGCCCGCCGAGGCTGAGGCCACCGGGCTCCACGGTGTCGTCGCTGTTGACCGCTTCGAGGTACGCGATGATGTCCTTCTTGTTCTCCTCCGACAGCGTGGTGTCGGGGAAGGACGGCATGTTCTGCGGGCCGGTCTCCATGGCCTCGTAGATGTGCTTCGGGTCGACACCCTCAAGAGACGGTGCGTACTTGCCCTCGGACAGCGCACCACCCTTGCCGGTGAAGTTGTGGCACTGAGCGCAGTTGGTCCGGAAGAGCTCACCGCCCTCGGCGATGTCCGCGCCCTCGGGGTTGTACTCGTTCTCGGTCGGGACCTCCGGGCCCGCGCCCAGGGAAGCGACGTACGCCGCGAGCTGGTCGATCTCGGCCTGCGAGTAGACGACCGGCTTCTTCGGGACCTGCGCGCCCGGCTGCTGGGCCGGCATACGGCCGGTGCCGACCTGGAAGTCGACGGCTGCCGCACCCACACCCACCAGAGGCGGACCGTCGGTGGTGCCCTGACCGCCGGTGCCGTGGCAGCTTGCGCAGCCTACGGCGTAGAGCTTCTTGCCCTCCTCGATGGTGAGGGTCTGAGCGGTCTCATCGGCCACGGCCCGGGGCGCGGGCGCGAAGGCGGTGTACAGCCCCCCGGTGGCCGCCAGCGCGATGAGTAGGACGACGAGCGCCGCCAGCGGATGGCGTCGTCGTGCGGAGAGCTTTTTCACGGATTACCCCGGTGTCAGGATCTTCTGCGTCGGTGCTTCTGGAAGGGTCGTTCTCGGTGCGAGGCAGGCGTACGGTCCGCCCGGCCCGGTCGCCCGATCTACTTGATCATGTAGATCGTGGCGAAGAGGCCGATCCAGACGACATCGACGAAGTGCCAGTAGTAGGACACGACGATGGCCGCGGTCGCCTGCTCGTGGGTGAACCTCTTGGCCGCGTAGGTGCGTCCGAGGACCAGCAGGAAGGCGATGAGACCGCCCGTCACGTGCAGGCCGTGGAAGCCGGTGGTCAGGTAGAAGACCGAGCCGTACGGGTCGGACGAGAGCGACAGGCCCTCGTGCTTGACCAGCTCGGTGTACTCGAAGACCTGACCGCCGATGAAGATCGCACCCATCACGAACGTGACGATGAACCACATCCGGAGCTTCTTCACGTCCCCGCGCTCGGCGGCGAACACGCCGAGCTGGCAGGTGAGCGAGGAGAGCACCAGGATCGTGGTGTTGGTCGCCGAGAACGGGAAGTTCAGGGTGTCGGCCTTCTCCGCCCAGAACTCGGGGCCGGTCACCGATCGCAGGGTGAAGTACATCGCGAAGAGGGCCGCGAAGAACATCAGCTCGGAACTCAACCAGATGATGGTTCCGACGCTGGTGAGGTTCGGCCGGTTGACCGACGGGTGCGCGTGCCCGGTTTCTACTGTCGTTGCTGTCGCCACGACCGACATTATGTCGGTCGCTTATCCCGCCCTCACCCCGGGGGGTGCCGTTCGGAGTGTTGCTCCCTTCCGTACCGGTGCTGACGTGGTGTTCGAGGGAGTAGCATCCGCGCATCGGGCCCTGTCCGTCTTGTTGTCCGTACGACGTCTGATCTTCTGCGTACCGGAGGAACAATGCAGCCGACCGCCACGGTGCTGGTCTACAGCGACGACTCCAACACCCGGGAGCAGGTGCGGTTGGCCTCCGGCCGACGACCGGCTACCGATGTACCGCCGGTCGAGTTCCTGGAGTGCGCCACTCCGGCCGCCGTGATCAAGGAGCTGGACAAGGGCGGGATCGATGTCTGCGTCTTCGATGGTGAGGCCGTGCCCATGGGGGGCATGGGGCTGTGCCGGCAGATCAAGGACGAGATCTTCGAGTGCCCGCCGGTGCTGGTGCTGATCGGGCGGCCGCAGGACGCGTGGCTGGCCACGTGGAGCCGGGCCGACGCGGCCGTGACCCTGCCGGTGGAGCCGGTGGAGTTCGCGTCGGCGTTGGCTTCCTTGCTCCGTAACAAGCAGGCACTGAGCGCCTGAGAGCACGGGGTGTCCTGACGGACGGCGGGTGCGGGTTGATTGTGGCTGATCGCGCCCACGCGGCGGAGCCGCCGATGTCACCGCCCCGCGCCCCTTCGGGGCGCCCCCTCACACCGACTCCGGCCTCAAGCGGGCCTGGACCTGGGGGCCGGGTACCTCGTTGGTGCCGCCGACCAGGGCGCTGCCCTCGCGCCACTTCGTCCAGTCGAGGTTCCAGTCGCCGTAGCCGTTGCCGAAGGGGGCCATGGTGTCGCCGGCCGAGTTGACGACCTCGACGATGTCGCCCTCGTTGATGGTGTCGTAGAACCACTGGGCGTTGCCCGAGCTCATTCCGGTGCAGCCGTGGCTGACGTTGGCGTAACCCTGGGAGCCGGTGGACCAGGGGGCGGCGTGGACGTACTCGCCGCTGTTGGTGACCCTGACGGAGTGGTGGACGGTCAGGTCGTAGAAGTCCGACGCACCTATGCTGGCGCTGGTCATGCGAACGGTACCTTCCTTGGCCAGTACCACTTTGACGCCGTTGCGGGTGTCGTAGCCGGGCCTGCCCGTGGTGACCGGGATCTGCTTGATGACCTGGTCGTTCTTGTAGACGGTCATCTGGTGCGACGAGGCGTCCGTGACGGCGACTATCTTGGCGCCGGTGGTCAGCTCGATGGGCTCGGCCTTTCCGCCCCAGAGCCGGTCGCCTATCTTGATGCCCTCCAGGTTGCTGTGCACCCGGATGGTGGCGTCGGCGGGCCAGTACTCCTTGGGGCGGTAGTGGAGCTTCCTGTCGTCCACCCAGTGCCAGGCGCCTTCCGCGGCGGGGGTGGAGTCCACCTTCAGGGCGCGTTCGACGACGGACCGGGCGGCCTTGTCCTTCACGGGTCTGCTGAGTTCGGCGGTGACCGGCTGGCCGACGCCGTACCTGCCCTCCTCGGGGCCGAAGGTGACGCCGAGGCGCTTCTTGGTGAGGGGGCGGCCGGTGTCGAAGGCGTGGGTCTCGCGGCCGGGGGCGCCGTCCTCGTCCTCGGTGCTCACCCGGACCGTGTAGCGGGCGTTGGCGGCCAGCGGCGAGGTGGAGTGCCAGTGACCGCCGTCGGCGGAGAGTTCGCCCGCCACATACCGTCCTGCGGCGTCCATGGCGGTGACGTCGGTGATCCGGCTGTCGTCCTCGGCGGAGACTTCCAGCGGCTTGTCGGGGTCGGCCTTCTCGTCTCCCCCGGTGGGGGTGTTGAAGGAGATCTGGTCGGACGCGTCGTAGGGCTTGCCCGAGAGCGGGTGGCCACCGGAACCGCAGGCGGTGACGCCCGCTCCCAGGGAGACCACCAGCAGGACGCAGCTGACGACCGTGCGGTTACGGGGTGATGTGCTCATGGGTTCAACCTAGGAACGCCCGTCGGGCGGGGCGCGCCGGGTGACCCGACCGAGCTACGTACGGCGTGGCAAACGGGGGAAGCCCGGACCTCCTGTCGGAGTGTCCGGGCTTCCGTGCGCGCTGTGCGTGCTATCGGCGCGTGCTACTGGTTCTGGTTCTCGCCGCGGTAGTACTCGAAGACCCAGCCCCAGAGGCCGATCAGCAGGATCGGGGCGGAGAAGTACAGCAGCCACCAGCCGAAGACGACGCCCATGAAGGCGAGTGCGCCGCCCACGCCCAGGGCGAGGGGCTGCCAGCTGTGCGGGCTGAAGAAGCCCAGCTCACCGGCGTCGTCCGCGACGTCGGCCTCCTTGTCGTCCTGCGCGCCCACGTCGACCCGCCGGGCCGTGAAGGCCAGGTAGTAGCCGACCATGATGCACAGGCCGAAGGCCAGGAACAGCGCCGTGGTTCCGGCCGGCTCCTTCGACCACACGCCATAGACGATCGCCATGGCGAGGACGAAGACGCTCAGCCAGATGAACATCTTGCCTTGGACCTTCACTTGCCGGCCTCCTTGCCGCTGGTCGCGAGCTCGTTGGCCGCCGGGCCGCCGTGCGCGAGCTGCTCGAGCGCGGCGATCTCCGGGTGGTGCAGGTCGAACGCCGGGGATTCACTGCGGATCCGCGGCAGGGTGAGGAAGTTGTGCCGCGGCGGCGGGCAGGAGGTCGCCCACTCCAGCGAGCGGCCGTAGCCCCACGGGTCGTCGACCTCGACCTTCTTGCCGTACTTGGCCGTCTTCCACACGTTGTAGAGGAACGGCAGGATCGACAGACCCAGCACGAACGAGGCGATCGTGGAGACCGTGTTCAGGGCGGTGAAGCCGTCGGCCGCGAGATAGTCCGCGTAACGACGCGGCATGCCCTCCGCGCCCAGCCAGTGCTGGACGAGGAACGTGCCGTGGAAGCCGATGAACAGCGTCCAGAAGGTGATCTTGCCGAGGCGCTCGTCGAGCATCTTGCCCGTCATCTTCGGCCACCAGAAGTGGAAGCCGGAGAACATGGCGAAGACGACGGTGCCGAACACCACGTAGTGGAAGTGCGCCACCACGAAGTACGAGTCCGAGACGTGGAAGTCCATCGGCGGCGAGGCCAGGATGACACCGGTCAGACCACCGAAGGTGAAGGTGATCAGGAAGCCGGTGGCCCAGAGCATCGGTGTCTCGAAGGACAGCGAGCCCTTCCACATCGTTCCGATCCAGTTGAAGAACTTCACGCCGGTCGGTACGGCGATGAGGAACGTCATGAAGGAGAAGAACGGTAGGAGCACGCCACCGGTGACGTACATGTGGTGCGCCCACACCGTGACGGAGAGGCCGGCGATCGCGATGGTCGCGCCGATCAGACCCATGTAGCCGAACATCGGCTTACGGGAGAAGACCGGGATGACCTCGGAGATGATGCCGAAGAACGGCAGGGCGATGATGTACACCTCTGGATGGCCGAAGAACCAGAAGAGGTGTTGCCACAGCAACGCGCCGCCGTTGGCCGCGTCGAAGACATGGGCACCGAACTTGCGGTCCGCCTCCAGGGCGAACAGCGCGGCCGCGAGGACCGGGAAGGCGAGCAGGACCAGGACACCGGTCAGCAGCACGTTCCAGGTGAAGATCGGCATGCGGAACATGGTCATGCCGGGCGCGCGCATGCAGATGATCGTGGTGATGAAGTTGACCGAGCCGAGGATCGTGCCGAAGCCGGAGAAGGCCAGACCCATGATCCACATGTCGGCGCCGATACCCGGGCTGCGGACCGCGTCCGACAGCGGGCTGTAGGCGAACCAGCCGAAGTCGGCCGCGCCCTGCGGGGTGAGGAAGCCACCGACCGCGATGAGCGAGCCGAAGAGGTACAGCCAGTACGCGAACATGTTCAGCCGCGGGAACGCCACGTCGGGCGCGCCGATCTGCAGCGGCATGATCCAGTTGGCGAATCCGGCGAACAGCGGCGTCGCGAACATCAGCAGCATGATCGTGCCGTGCATCGTGAACGCCTGGTTGAACTGCTCGTTCGTCATGATCTGCGTGCCCGGGCGGGCGAGCTCGGCGCGCATGAGGAGCGCCATGACGCCGCCGATCATGAAGAACACGAACGACGTGACCAGGTACAGCGTGCCGATCGTCTTGTGGTCGGTGGTCGTCAACCACTTCACCAGGACGTTGCCGGGCTGCTTGCGCCGTACCGGCAGCTCGTCTTCGTACGAGCCTTCGGCGGCGGCAGCACCCTGAGGTTCGTTGATGATGCTCACAGCTGGTTCACCTCCCGGTCCTTCTCGTGCTGCGTCTGCTCGATGCCCGCCGGGACGTAACCCGTCTGACCCTTCTCGGCCAGCTCCTTGAGGTGCTGCTCGTACCGCTCCTGGGAGACGACCTTCACGTTGAAGAGCATCCGGGAGTGGTCGACGCCGCACAGCTCGGCGCACTTGCCGAGGAAGGTGCCCTCCTGGTTGGGCGTCACCTGGAACACGTTGGTGTGGCCCGGGATGACGTCCTGCTTCATCAGGAACGGCACCACCCAGAAGGAGTGGATGACGTCACGCGAGGTGAGGACGAAGCGGACCGTCTTGCCTTCCGGCAGCCAGAGGGTCGGGCCGGGGTTGCCGGTCTGCGGGTTCTTGTCACCGGGGGTGCCGCAGGTGTACACGCCGCCCGCATTGTCCGGGAACTGCTTCTTCCACTTGCTCGGAATCGCGTCCAGGTTCTCGTCGGTCTTCGCGTCACCGGTCGAGCCGTCGACGTTCTCGATGTAGTTGAAGCACCAGCTCCACTGGAAGCCGACCACGTTGACCGTGAGGTCGGGCTTCTTCGACGTGTCGAGGAGCTTCGACTCGTCGCGGGCGGTGAAGTAGAAGAGCACCGAGACGATGATCAGCGGGACGACCGTGTACAGCGCCTCGATGGGCATGTTGTACCGGGTCTGTGGGGGAACTTCGACCTTGGTGCGGCTGCGCCGGTGGAAGAAAGCACTCCACAGGATCAGGCCCCACACCAGCACGCCCGTGGCGAGCGCGGCCGCCCACGACCCCTGCCACAGGGAGAGGATCCGCGGAGCCTCTTCCGTGGTCGGGGTGGGCATACCCAGGCGGGGGAAGTCCTCCCATGTGCAACCGGTGGCGGTCGCCAGGACCAGGCCTGCGGTCATTGCCTGCAGCAGCTTCCGCCGCATCGGGCGCCGCGGCGAGCGGTCGGAGCCGTTGGGACTCACGTAGCGCCTTCCCGAGAGTCTCGCCCGCGCGGTATGGCTGCGGCCTTCTCGCTGGTCGGTCGCCGCCCTGCGACGGGCAGGGGTTTGGATGTTTATGCGGACCAAACCCTACTGGACGCGATTTGGGGTCGCGCGGGGAGGGGGTACCAACTCGCCGGGGCTCACTTGGAGCGGCTACGCGGGCCGCCGGGTGTGCCTCATAGCTCGGGAGTTCGGGTGTTTTGACGGGTGCGGGCGTGTTGTGGTCGTTCGCGCGGTTCCCCCGCGACTCTGAAGGAGCGCTGTCCACGGCCCCTGCTTATAGCGTTGGCCCGTGGCCTACTTCGACTCCGCTTCCTCCGCTCCCCTTCATCCCGTCGCCCGGCAGGCGCTGATGGCTTCGCTGGACGAAGGGTGGGCCGATCCCGCGCGGTTGTACCGAGAGGGGCGGCGGGCCCGGTTGTTGCTGGACGCCGCTCGGGAGGCCGCCGCGGAGGCCGTGGGATGCCGGGCGGACGAACTGGTCTTCACCTCCTCCGGGACGCGGGCGGTGCACTCCGGGATCGCGGGGGTGCTGGCGGGGCGGCGGCGGGTGGGGCGCCACCTGATCGTGTCGGCCGTCGAACACTCTTCGGTGCTGCACGCGGCTCAGGTGCACGAGGCCGACGGGGGGACGGTCACCCAGGTGGCGGTGGGACGTACGGGGTCGGTCTCCGCGTCCTCGTACGCCGAGGCCCTGCGGGAGGACACCGCGCTCGCCTGTCTGCAGTCGGCCAACCACGAGGTGGGGACGGAACAGCCGGTGGCCGAGGTCGCTGAGGTGTGCCGGGCGGCGGGGGTGCCGCTGCTGGTGGACGCGGCGCAGTCGCTCGGATGGGGGCGGGTGAACGGGGACTGGTCGGTGTTGACCGCCAGCGCCCACAAATGGGGCGGTCCGTCGGGGGTCGGACTGCTCGCCGTACGCAAGGGTGTGCGCTTCGCGGCCCAAGGGCCCGCCGACGAACGGGAGTCGGGGCGGGCGGCCGGGTTCGAGAACATCCCGGCGATCGTGGCGGCCGCCGCCTCGCTGCGGGCCGTACGGGCGGAGGGCGACGCGGAGGCCGTACGACTAAGGGAGTTGACGGAGCGGATCCGGGCGCGGGTGCCCTCGCTGGTGCCCGATGTGGAGGTGGTGGGCGACCCGGAGCGCCGGCTGCCCGGAGTGGTCACCTTCTCCTGTCTCTATGTCGACGGAGAGACATTGCTCCACGAACTGGACCGCGAGGGCTTCTCCGTCTCCTCCGGGTCCTCCTGCACGAGCAGCACGCTGACGCCCAGCCATGTGCTGCGGGCCATGGGGGTGCTCAGCGAGGGGAACGTCCGGGTGTCGCTGCCGCCGGGGGCGCCCGCGGAGGACGTCGAGCGGTTCCTGTCGGTGCTGCCGGGGGCGGTCGCGGCGGTCCGGGAGAAGCTGGGGGCTCCGGCCCCCGCGACCGTCGTACGTGAGGACGTCCTCGTCGTGGACGCCCTCGGCAAGCGCTGCCCGATCCCCGTCATCGAGCTGGCGAAGGTCATCGGCGACGTCCCGGTCGGCGGCACGGTCCGCGTCCTCTCCGACGACGAGGCGGCCCGCCTGGACATCCCGGCGTGGTGCGAGATGCGGAACCAGGAGTACGTGGGAGAGGAGCCGGCGGAACGGGGTGCGGCATATGTGGTGCGAAGGCTGAGCTGAGGGGACACGGAAAACCCCGCGCCCTGAGGGGCCGAAGGCCCCAGGGGCGCGGGGAACCGCGCGACCGGCCACGACGAACCAGCGGCCGACAAGCACCGGCCCCGGCAACCCGGAAGTCGCCGAGGGCCGGCCTCAGCCGAGGTGAGCCCGTACCTCTTCAGCGGCCTCGTCCCCGTACGCCTTCATGAACCGGTCCATGAAGTGCGCCCGCCGCAGCTGGTACTCCTGGGTCCCCACCGTCTCGATCACCAGCGTGGCGAGCATGCAGCCGACCTGCGCGGCCCGCTCCAGCGATACGCCCCACGCCAGCCCCGAGAGGAACCCGGCACGGAACGCGTCGCCGACACCCGTGGGCTCGACCTTGCGCTCCTCCTCCGGGCAGCCGACCTCGATCGGGTCCTCACCGGCCCGCTCGACGCGGACGCCGCGCGCACCGAGCGTGGTCACCCGGTGGCCGACCTTGGCGAGGATCTCCGTGTCGGACCAGCCGGTCTTGGACTCGATGAGGCCCTTCTCGTACTCGTTGGAGAAGAGGTACGTGGCGCCGTCCAGCAGTATCCGGATCTCGTCGCCGTTCATGCGGGCGATCTGCTGGGAGAAGTCGGCGGCGAACGGGATGTTCCGGGAGCGGCACTCCTCCGTGTGGCGGAGCATCGCCTCCGGGTCGTCCGCGCCGATGAGGACCAGGTCGAGGCCGCCGACGCGGTCGGCGACGGTCTTCAGCTCGATGAGGCGGGCCTCGCTCATCGCGCCGGTGTAGAAGGAGCCGATCTGGTTGTGGTCGGCGTCCGTGGTGCACACGAAGCGGGCCGTGTGCAGCGTCTCGGAGATGCGCACGGAGGCGGTGTCCACCCCGTGCCGGTCGAGCCACGCGCGGTACTCGTCGAAGTCGGAGCCCGCCGCGCCGACCAGGATCGGTCGCGTGCCGAGCTGTCCCATGCCGAACGCGATGTTCGCGCCGACACCGCCCCGGCGTACGTCGAGCTGGTCGACGAGGAAGGAGAGGGAGACCGTGTGCAGCTGGTCCGCGACGAGTTGGTCGGCGAAGCGGCCCGGGAAGGTCATCAGGTGGTCGGTGGCGATGGAGCCGGAGACTGCGATACGCACGGCGAGGACACGCTCCTGCGAAGGAAGAGGGGATTGACGGTTCACGCTATCGGGTTGCCCGCCTGCTCTGAAGCAGGCAAAACTACCCGATAGTAGGTCTTTCTTCGTGGGGTTCGCGGTGCATACGGTGCCGGTATGACGAACCCCAAGATCCACGGCACCGCCCCGTTCGACCCGGACGCCGGACTCGCGGCGCTGCGCGGCGACTGCGCCAGGATGGCTCCGCACTGGCTGGCCCCCGCGAAGGTCATTACGGCTCCGGTGTCCCCTTCACTCATTCACGGGGTGACGGTGCCGGCGACGTCCGCGCGGCTGGTGGACGCGATGCCGGAGTACGGCGACTGAGGGAACCGTCGGCTCCTCCGCCGCGTCCCATCGCTGTCCCCCGTATAGGGGATGCGGTGTACGACCTGCCGAAGGAGCGATGCGGTGAACCCCGAGCGACCCGACAACCCCGAGAACCCGGACCAGGGCCCCGAGCCCGACGCCGCCGAGGAGCTCAGGGCTGCCGGGGACGACGTCACCGAGGCCGACGCGGCCGACCGGGCCGAGGAGCCTGCGGCCGCGGAGAGTGACGCGGATGACCGGGCCGAAGAGCCTCCGGCCGCGAAGAACGACGCCGACGACCGGGCCGAAGAGCCTCCGGCCGCGGAGAGTGACGCGGATGACCGGGCGGAAGAGCCTCCGGCCGCGAAGAGTGACGTCAACGACCGGGCCGAGGAGCCTGCGGCCGCGGAGAGTGACGTCGATGGGGGTGCCGTGGTCGCCGACGGTGACGGCGGCGGGGCCGAGCGGCCGCGTCGGCGGCGTTCCCGGGTGGCCGTCGCTTCCGTGGTCGCCGCGGTGCTGCTGGTCGGAGGCGGCGGCGCCTTCCTCGCCACCACCGCTTCCGGTGGATCCGGGGGTGAGGGCGGGGGGTCGGCTTCTCCCGGTGGTGACGGCACTCCCCCGCCGCTCTCGCTGGACGGATACACCGACGGCGGTTCGAACGGCATCGCGCCCGGTGAACCCAACCCCAACGGGGTGACCTATCGCGCGGACGGCGAGCTGCCCGACGGCCCCCGCTCCGCTCCCGTCTACTCGGTCGAGGGCGAGGTGACGACCGCCGAGGTGGCGCGGCTCGCGAAGGCCCTCGGGGTGGAGGGCAAGCCGACGGCCGAGGGCGAGGCCTGGCAGGTGGGGGCGGCCGGGGACGGTTCGGGGCCGGTGCTCCACGTCGGCAGGCAGTCGCCGGGGACCTGGTCCTTCGACCGGTACACGCCGGGCACCGACAACTGCCAGAAGGCCGACGTCTGCGCCTCCGGCGCGGCCGAGGGCGGCGACCCGGTGAGCGAGGCGGCGGCCGAGAAGGCGGCGGCACCTGTCCTCAAGGCCGTCGGTCAGGACGACGCCAAGCTCGACGCCACCCAACTCATGGGCGCCGTACGGGTGGTGAACGCCGACCCCGAGGTCGGCGGACTGCCCACGTACGGCTGGTCGACCGGCGTCCGGATCGGGGCCGACGGCCAGGTGGTCGGCGGCAGCGGCAACCTGAAGTCGCCGGTGAAGAGCGACACGTATCCCGTCGTCGACGCGGAGCGGGCGCTGGAGCTGATGAACGGCTCCGGTCAGGGCGTCGGCACCGAACGCGGCGGCATCGGCGGCTGCACCGGTCCCGTACCGCTGGAGGGCGAGAGCGGGACGGTCGCCGAGAGCGGGACGGCCGCGGCGGACGAGACGCCGTGCGAGCGGGATACCGCGCTGCCGAAGCCGGAGGCGGTCACCGTGGAGAACGCGGTGTTCGGGCTCGCCTCGCACCAGGTGGACGGCCGCCCGGCGCTGGTGCCGTCGTGGATGTTCGAGGTGCGACCGACGGGGGCCGGGGACACCTACACGGTGACGCATCCGGCGATCGACCCGACGTACCTGGCCGGCCCCGAGTCCCGGTCCGAGCCGACCGCGAAGCCGACCGACAAGCCGGGCGGACCGGGTGACACGCCGTCCACCGCTCCGTCCTCGCGCGAGGTGAAGGTGCAGGGCTACACGGTCGACGGCAACGAGCTCACCGTGGCCTTCTGGGGCGGGGTGTGCAGCGACTACTCGGCCTCGGTGAGCGAGGAGTCGGGCGAGGTGACGGTCACCGTGACCGACACCCCGTGGGAGGGCAAGGTCTGCATCATGATCGCCAAGGTGGTGGAGCGGACGATGCGGCTGGACGAGCCGCTGGGTGACCGGAAGGTGGTCGGGTCGGACGGGAAGGCGATCCCGGAGGGCGGGATCGCGGAGCTGGAACCGCGGTAGGCACCGCCGCGCCGGGCGACCGCGGTAGGCACCGCCGCGCCGGGCGGCGGCCGAGCGGACATACGAAGGCGGCGTCCCCGTCGGAGGGGGACGCCGCCTTCGTCGTACCTGTTCGTCGCCCGCACGCGGACCGCTGCCGCCCGCACGCCGACCGCTGCCGCCCGTACGCGGACCGCTGTCGCCCGTACGCGGACCGCTGTCGCGCGGGCGGGGACTCTAGCTGAAGGAGTCGCCGCAGGCGCAGGAGCCCGTCGCGTTGGGGTTGTCGATGGTGAAGCCCTGCTTCTCGATGGTGTCGACGAAGTCGATCGTGGCGCCGCCCAGGTACGGGGCGCTCATGCGGTCGGTGATGACCTTCACGCCGTCGAAGTCCTTCACGACGTCGCCGTCGAGCGAGCGCTCGTCGAAGAAGAGCTGGTACCGCAGGCCGGAGCAGCCGCCGGGCTGAACGGCGACGCGCAGCGCCAGGTCGTCACGGCCTTCCTGGTCGAGCAGGGCCTTGACCTTGGCCGCGGCGGCGTCGGTCACGATGATGCCGTCGGTGACGGTGCCGGTCTCGTCCGATACGGACATCTACATCTCTCCCGGGTTGTACGGAGACTGCTTGCCGACGAGTCCAACCGCCGGAGCGCCGGATTCATTCCGGGCCGCGCGGATTCGTTCGCGCCTGTCTTCATGCTCGCACATGGCCCGTGAAGCGGGCACCGTGTCGCCGCGGGCTGTGGACAACCCCACGTCGGGATTCATGTCACATCGACGCTATGGGCATCGTCAAAGTGACGTGAAGCGGTTATGATAGATAGCGTCAATTCGACGAAAAGGATAGCCCGAATGTCCCGCCGACCCTCCCCCGGGCGGCGAGCCGCAGAACAGAAAGGGTGCGTGTCGTGACCACCGCCCAGACCCAGGAGCTCGACGTACAGCCGACGCCCCTCGCCCTGCTGCTGCTCGGCCGCGAGGCCGACCCGAGGAGCGAGCGGGGTGTCGAGTGTCCGGGTGACCTCCCCTCCCCGTCCGACCCCGATCTGGTGGAGCGCGCCCGCGCGGCCAAGGAGAAGCTCGGAAACAAGGTCTTCGTCCTCGGCCACCACTACCAGCGCGACGAGGTCATCCAGTTCGCGGACGTCACGGGCGACTCCTTCAAGCTGGCCCGGGACGCGGCGGCGCGGCCCGAGGCCGAGTACATCGTGTTCTGCGGTGTGCACTTCATGGCCGAGTCGGCGGACATCCTCACCGGCGACGAGCAGAAGGTCGTCCTGCCGGACCTGGCCGCCGGGTGCTCCATGGCCGACATGGCCACCGCCGAGCAGGTAGCCGAGTGCTGGGACGTGCTGACCGAGGCGGGCATAGCCGAGCAGGTCGTGCCTGTCTCGTACATGAACTCCTCCGCCGACATCAAGGCCTTCACCGGCAAGCACGGCGGCACGATCTGCACCTCGTCGAACGCGAAGCGGGCCCTGGACTGGGCCTTCGAGCAGGGTGAGAAGGTCCTGTTCCTGCCGGACCAGCACCTGGGGCGCAACACCGCCGTGCGGGACATGGGGATGTCGCTCGACGACTGTGTCCTCTACAACCCGCACAAGCCGAACGGCGGTCTCACCGTCGAGCAGCTGCGGGCCGCGAAGATGATCCTGTGGCGGGGGCACTGCTCGGTGCACGGCCGCTTCAGTGTGCAGTCCGTGAACGACGTACGGGAGCGGATCCCGGGCGTCAACGTGCTGGTCCACCCCGAGTGCAAGCACGAGGTCGTGGCGGCGGCGGACTACGTCGGGTCGACCGAGTACATCATCAAGGCGCTGGAGGCCGCGCCCGCCGGTTCCAAGTGGGCCATCGGCACCGAGCTGAACCTCGTGCGGCGGCTGGCGAACCGTTTCGCGCCCGAGGGCAAGGAGATCGTGTTCCTCGACCGCACGGTCTGCTTCTGCTCGACGATGAACCGCATCGACCTGCCCCACCTGGTGTGGACCCTGGAGTCCCTCGCCGAGGGCACCCTCGTCAACCGCATCGAGGTGGACAAGGAGACCGAGGCATTCGCGAAGCTGGCGCTGGAGCGGATGCTGGCGCTGCCGTAGCCCCCGGCCCGCGCAGCAGCGCGGCGCGCGCTCACCCCGACACGGGCTCCCGGTCGGGGTGAGCGGGGTCGAGGGAGAAGAGCGTGCCGTCGGAGACGGCCACGACCAGCGCTCCCGCCTGGGGAATCGCCCAGGGAGCGCCCTGGACGGACCAGGTCGGTGTGGCTCGGGGCAGCGTCTCCCACAGCAGGGTGCCCTTGACCCTGTCGAGCGCCGCGACCCTGCCGGTGGCGCTGGCCAGGTAGAGGGTGCCCGTCACGGCGTCGTACCCGGGCTCGCCCGGCCGTTCCAGACTGGTCCTGGTCCGCCACAGCAGCTCGCCCGTGTGCGGTGACACGGCGGTCACCTGGCCGCCGGACCGGGTGAACACCAGCACGCCGCCCGTCAGAGCCGCCCGGCCCCGCCCGTTCCCGCCCGGCTTCGTCATCACCCGGGCCCCGGTCTCCAGGTCCAGGAGCAGGACGGTGTCGTACGTCGGGTCGCTGCCCGGGGTCGCGTCGGTGTCCTCGGTGCCGTCCGCGACCAGGACCAGGTCTCCCTGCTTCGCGCCGAGGAGGACGCTGTCCAGCGGCACCTTCACGGTCCTGGCCGAGCCGTCGGCGCGGTCCACGACCAGGACCCGTGATTCCGCGTTGGCCGCCTTCGCGTCCCGGGTCACCGGGCGGCAGTGCGCGTACGTGCCCGCTCCGGCCGTGGTGAACACGCAGTGGTGGCCGGCGGGCATCTGCAGGGACCAGCGCTCGACGCCCGTGCGCGGTGAACGGGCCGTGACCGTCTCGCCGTCGGATTCGGGGGTGAGGACGAAGTCGCCGATCAGGGCCGGGTCGATGTCGGCGCTGCCCACCCGACGGGTCCACAGCCGCTCCCCGGTGTCCGCGTCGAGGGCGACGAGATCGACCGGGTCCACCACGGGTTCGCCGCTGAAGACGGTCTGCTGCACGAGGACGGTGCCGTCCCGGACACCGAGGACCCCGGCGTAGTACCGGTCCCGCTCGGTGGTCGTCGGCGCGATGCTCGCGCGCCAGACCGTCCTGCCGGTACGGCCGTCGACGCGGACCGGGAGGGCTCCCGCGCCCCCGCAGTAGACGTCCTCCCCGTGCACCTGGCAGGAGGGAGCGCCGCCGTTGTTGCCGTCCTTCGCGGGCAGCGACCGGCGTGCGCCCGCCGCCGCCGTCGCGAACACCGTCGTCTGCCAGGGCTTCCAGCCGCTGGGCGGTGCCGTCCAGCGGGAGGTCGAGGACGGCGCGGGCGTCGCCTTGTCGCCGGTGCGCGCCTGACCGGGCCCCAGCAGGTAGGCGGTCAGCCCGAGGACCAGCGCGCCGACGGTGCCGGTCGCGGCGAGCAGGGGGCGCAGACGGCGGCGGGCGGGGCGCGGGTCCGGCTCCGCGTCCGCGCCGGGCCCGGTCCCCACGTGGATCTCCGTGGCGGCGGCCGCGACGTCCTCGCGCCGCGTCACCGCGGGCAGGGCCCCCGGCTCCGGCTCCGGCAGGGCCGCCTCGAACTCCCGCGCCAGTTCGTCGAGTCCGGGCCGACCGGCGGCCTCCTTGGCCAGGCAGCGCGCCAGTACGGTGCTCAGCCGCGGGTCCACCCCGTCCAGCACGGGTTCGTCGTGGATCACCCGGTAGGCCGTCAGATAGGGGCTGTCCGCGTCGAAGGGGCCTCGCCCGGTGACGGCGTACACCAGCAGCGTCCCCAGCGAGAACACGTCCGAGGCGGGGCCCGCCGTACGGGCGTCGGTGAGCTGTTCCGGGGACATGAACGGCGGGGTGCCGATCATCTGGCCGGTCTCGGTCAGGGCAAGGTTCTCCGCCGCGCGGGAGATGCCGAAGTCGATGACGCGGGGACCGTCGTCCGCCATCAGGACGTTGGCCGGCTTCAGGTCCCGGTGCACCACACCGGCCCGGTGGATCTCCCGCAGCGCCTCCACGAGCCCCAGGGCCAGGGGGCGCAGTTCGGTGTCGTGGAGCGGGCCCCGGTCGCGGATCCGCTGGGCGAGCGAGCGTCCGGGCACGTACTGGGTCGCCATCCAGGGGCGCTCCGCCTCCGGGTCGGCGTCCACCACCGCCGCGGTGAAGGCGCCGCTGACCTTGCGGACGGCCTCGATCTCCTGGCGGAACCGGCTGCGGAAGACGGCGTCCTGCGCGTACTGGGCGTGCACCACCTTCACGGCGACCTCGCGGCCGGAGCGGGATCTCGCCCGGTAGACGACGCCCATGCCACCGTTGCCGAGCCGGTCGACCACCTTGTAACCGCCGACCGATCTGGGGTCGTCGCTGCGCAGCGGCACGCCCTGGTCCCTCCCCCCGACAAGCAGTTCGAGGCACAGGATACGTAAGGGCGACGCACGGTCGGCCGGGTCGCGGACCCTCACGGTTCCGCGACCCGGCCGACCTGGACCTCCGGGGGTGTCAGACCCCGGCGGGCTCCGGCTTCTCCGCCTCCGAGCCGGACTCCGGCTTCGTCGGCTCGGACGCGGTGCCCGCCCGCTTCAGGGCCTTCTTCTTCGCCCGGCGCTCCTTGCGGATCTCGATCATCGTGTAGAGGGTCGGGACCAGGAGGAGGGTCAGGAGCGTCGACGTGATCAGGCCGCCGATGACGACCACGGCCAGGGGCTGGGCGATGAAGCCGCCCTCGCCCGTGACGCCGAGGGCCATGGGCAGCAGCGCGAAGATCGTCGCCAGGGCCGTCATCAGGATGGGACGCAGCCGGTGGCGGCCGCCCTCGATGACCGCCTCGACGGTGCCGTAGCCCTGTCGGCGGTACTGGTTGATCAGGTCGATCAGGACGATCGCGTTCGTCACCACGATGCCGATGAGCATCAGCATGCCGATCATCGCGGGGACACCCATGGGCGTACCGGTGATGATCAGCAGACCGATCGCGCCGGTGGCCGCGAACGGGATCGAGACCAGCAGGATCAGCGGCTGGATCAGGGACCGGAAGGTCGCGACCAGCAGCATGAAGACGATCGCGATCGCCGCGAGCATCGCGAGGCCGAGGGAGGCGAAGGCCTCGTCCTGGTCCTCGGAGACACCGCCGATGTCGGCGGTGGCGCCCTCGGGGAGCTTGAGGGCGTTCAGCTTGGCGGTGAGGTCGGTGCTGACCGCGCCGGTGTTGTCGCCCTTCGGCTTCGCCGTGATCGTCGCGGCCCGCTGGCCGTCGATCCGGGTCATGGAGACCGGGCCGTCCACCAGCTCGACGTCCGCGATGTCGCCGAGCTGCACGGCACCCAGCGGCAGGTCCCGCAGCTCCTTGAGCGTCTCGGCGGGGTTCGCCGACTTGATGACGACGTCCCGCTCGGTGTCGTCGAGGATGGCCCGGCCGCTGGTCGTGCCGCGGACGGCCTGGGCGACGGCCGCGCCGAGGGTCTGGTCGTCGAAGCCGGCCGCGGCCGCCCTGTCGGTGGCCCTGACCGAGATGCGGGGCACGCTCTGGGAGAGGTCGCTCGTGACGTCCGTGACGTTGTCCATGGTCGAGACCGCGTCGCGGACCTGCTCGGCGGCCTTGCGCAGGACATCGGCGTCGGCGGCCTTCACGACCACGCTGAGGTCCTGGCTGCCGAAGGCGTCACCGACCGCGACGGTCGTCGTACCGATGCCGGAGAGGCCGGTGAGGCCCTTCTCGATCGTGTCCTGGACGTCCGCGGCCGTGGCCGAGTCGTCCAGCATGACGCTGTACGAGGCCTGGTTGGAGTCGGTGCCACCGCCGAACGCGGCCAGGAAGCCGGAGGAGCCGATGGTGACCTGGTAGTCCTTGACGCCCTTGGTGTCGGCGAGCAGCTTCTCGACCTTCCTGGTCTGCTCGTCCGTCGCCGCGAGGCTCGTGCCGGGCTTCAGCTCCTGCTTGAGGCTGAGGACTTCCTGGTCGCCCGGGTCGAAGAAGTTCGTCTTCAGCAGCGGGGCCATGCCGAACGTGCCGATCAGGACGACGGCCGCGAGGGCCACACTGGTCAGCCGACGGCGCGTGGCGAAGCGCAGGACGGGGACGTAGAAACGCTGGAGGCGGCTCTTCGCCTCCTTCTCCTCCGCCTTCCGGCGCGCCTCCTCGGCGTCCTCGGGTGTGCCCTTCGGAGCGCGCAGGAACCAGTACGACAGCACCGGGACCACGGTCAGCGAGACCACGAGGGAGGCCAGCAGGGCCGCCGTCACGGTCAGCGAGAAGCTGCCGAACAGCTGGCCGACCATGCCGCCGGTCAGGCCGATCGGGAGGAAGACCGCGACCGTCGTCAGGGTGGACGCGGTGACCGCGCCGGCGACCTCGCGGACCGCCTTGAGGATCGCCTCCTCGCGCTCCTCGCCGTAGCCGAGGTGCCGCTTGATGTTCTCCAGGACGACGATCGAGTCGTCGACGACACGGCCGATGGCGATCGTCAGCGCGCCGAGCGTCAGCATGTTGAGGGAGAGGTCCCGGGTCCACAGCACGATCAGCGCCAGGACCACCGACAGCGGGATGGACACCGCGGTGACGAGGGTCGAGCGGATCGACGCCAGGAAGACCAGGATGACCAGGACCGCGAAGAGCAGGCCGAGGGCGCCCTCGGTGGTCAGGCCGTCGATGGACTTGGAGACCGCCGGACCCTGGTCGCTGACCACGGTGACGGTGGCGCCGGAGCCCAAATCCCGGCGCATGGTGGACAGTTCGTCCTCGACGGCCTCGGAGATGGCGACCGCGCTGCCGCCCCGGTCCATGGTGACCATGACCGCGAGGCTCGGCTCGCCGTTCGTGCGGGTGAGGGAGTCGGCCTTCGCCTGCTCCTCCTTGACGGCGGCGACGTCGGCGAGGCGGACGGGCTTCTTGGCGCCCTCGCCGCGGACCATCAGGTTCTCGATCTGCTCCAGCGAGGTGTAGCCGCCGCCGACCTGGACGGTGCGGTTGGCGCCGTCCTCGTCGAAGGAGCCCGCGGGGACGGTGACGCCGCCGGCCTGGAGGGCCTGGGAGAGGGCCATCGTGGTCAGGCCCGCCTTCGCGAGCTTCGCGTCGTCGGGGGTGACGGTGACCTGGAGGTCCCGTACACCGTCGACGGTGACCTGACCGACGCCGTCGATGCCCTCCAGCGTCGGGACGACGGTCCGGTCGAGCTGGTCGGCGAGGGCCTGCTGGTCCTGGTCGGAGGTGACGGCGAGGACGACGGTGGGCATGTCGTCGGTCGAGCCCGCGATCACCTGCGGGTCCACGTCGTCCGGGAGCTGCGCCCGGACCCGGTTGACGGCCTGCTGGACGTCGGCGACGAGCTGGTCGGTGCCGGGTCCGTAGTCGAAGGACGCCATGATCAGGGCGTTGCCCTCGCTGGCGGTGGAGGTGACGCCCGTGATGCCGTCGACGGCTTCGAGGCTGTCCTCGATGGGCTCGACGACCTGCTTCTCGACCACGTCCGGGGACGCGCCCTGGTAGGGCGCCAGCACGGACACCACGGGCAGTTCGATGGTGGGCAGCAGCTGCTGCTTGAGTTTGGGTATCGCGATCGCCCCGAAGGCGAGCGCGATGATCGACATCAGACCGACGAGGGCCCGTTGTGCGAGGCTGAACCGAGACAGCCAGGACATGGGTCAGGGTCTCTCTTCTGTGGCGTGAGCGGAGGACGAACGCCCATGTGCCACATGCGGCTTGGGTGCCTCATGTGTCGCCGGTGTGACGCAGATGTGAGCGCTCACCTCATACCCTGGGGCATGGGGGACCCCTGTTCCCTCGCTCCCCAGGGCCATTTCCTTATGCCGCGCATACTCCGGGTGGAGTAGTCCCGGACGGCTCTCAGTCAACCCTCGGGCGTACCAGGCCCGACTCGTACGCGAAGACCACCAGTTGGGCCCGGTCGCGGGCGCCGAGCTTCGCCATGGCCCGGTTGACGTGGGTTTTCACGGTCAGCGGACTGACCTCCAGAAGCTCGGCGATCTCGTCGTTGGAGAGCCCCCCGGCGACCTGCCCGAGCACCTCGCGCTCGCGGCTGGTCAGCGCGGAGAGCCGCTCGGAGCGGGCGGCGGCACCGCCCTCGCCGTCGGCCGAGTCGTCCGGCTGGGCGAGGAAGCGGGCGATGAGGCCCTTGGTCGCGGTGGGCGACAGCAGTGCCTCGCCACCGGCGGCCACCCGGATCGCGTTCAGCAGCTCGTCCGGCTCGGAGCCCTTGCCGAGGAAGCCGGAGGCGCCGGCGCGCAGCGACTGCACGACGTAGTCGTCGACCTCGAAGGTGGTGAGGATGACGACGCGGACCTGGGCGAGCGTCGGATCGGCGCTGATCATGCGGGTGGCGGCCAGGCCGTCCGTGCCCGGCATCCGGATGTCCATCAGCACGACGTCCGCCCGCTCCTCCTTCGCGAGCCGCACCGCCTCCGCCCCGTCCGAGGCCTCCCCCACGACCTCCATGTCCGGCTCCGAGTCGACGAGCACCCGGAAGGCACTGCGCAACAGGGCCTGGTCGTCGGCGAGCAGGACACGGATCGTCATACGGGGCCCCCGGGGCGCTGGTCACGGTCGTACGGCTGGTGCCACGACCGCACGGTTCAGCGTTGTAGTGGTACGGCTGGTGCCGCGACCTTACGGTTCACGGTCGTACGGCATCCGCGGCGGTCGTTCGGGTCTTGAGCGGCAGGATCGCATGGACGCGGAAGCCGCCGCCGTAGCGGGGGCCGGTGGTGAGGGTGCCGCCGAGCGCGGCGACGCGTTCGCGCATGCCGAGGAGGCCGTGCCCGCCACCGGCCTCGTCGCCCTCTCCGTCCGTGCCCGTGTGCCCGGCGCCGTTGTCGAGGACGGTGACCTCCATGTTCGGGCCGACGCGTACGACGCTGACCTCGGCCTTCGCCTCCTGGCCCGCGTGCTTGCGCACATTGGTGAGGGCTTCCTGGATGACGCGGTACGCGGCGAGGTCGACGGCGGCCGGGAGGGTCACGCCCTCGTCGGCGCGGGCCACCTCGACCGAGAGGCCCGCGCTGTGGAAGGTGCCGACGAGTTCGTCGAGCCGGATCAGGCCGGGGGCGGGTTCGGTGGGGGCCTCGGGGTCGCCGGACTGGCGGAGCAGACCGACCGTGGCGCGGAGTTCGTTGAGGGCGGAGCGGCTGGCCTCCCGGACGTGGGCCAGGGCCTCCTTGGCCTGGTCGGGCCGCTTGTCCATGACGTGGGCGGCGACCCCGGCCTGGACGTTGACGAGGGCGATGTGGTGGGCGACGACGTCGTGCAGGTCGCGGGCGATCCGGAGGCGTTCCTCGGCGACCCGGCGGCGGGCCTCCTCCTCACGGGTGCGCTCCGCTCGTTCCGCGCGTTCCCTTATCGCCGCCACGAAGGCCCGGCGGCTGCGGACCGCGTCTCCGGCCGTGGCGGCCATGCCGGTCCAGGCGAAGATGCCGAGGTTCTCCTGGGCGTACCAGGGGAGGGGGCCGGCGAGCATGGCCGTGCCGGTCAGCACGGTCATCGTGAGCAGGCCGACGCGCCAGGTGGTGGGGCGGTCGGTGGTCGAGGCGACCGTGTAGAGGGCGATGACGGCGGCCATCGCGACCGGGGCGCGGGGGTCACCGGTCACCAGTTCGGCGAGGGTGAGGGCGCAGGTCGCGGCCAGCACGGCCATCGGGGCGCGGCGGCGGGCGATCAGGACGGCGGCGGCCGGCACCATCAGCGCGATGCTGAGGGCGTCGGGGGTGCGGGCGCCCCACTTGTCGCCGTGAGCGGCGTGGGGGTCGACGAAGGCGCCCGCCACCATGGCGACGAGGACGCCGAGGGCGAGGGCCGCGTCCAGCGCGGTGGGGTGTGCCGTCAGCCAGGACCTGGCACGCTGGAAGGTGCTCACGGACGTTTACCGTACGGGGTTCCCGCAGGTGGGGGAACGGGGGCCGGTCTTTCGGCCGCGGGTTGTGCGTGGTTGCTCGCGCGGTTCCCCGCGCCCCTGGAGGACATGGCCCTTCGGGCCTGTCGGCCGGTGGTCACCCCGGGATCAGGCCGTCGTCGCTGAGCATCTCCCTGACCTCCTCCAGCGTCGCGTCCGGCGCCGGGAGGATGAGTTCCGACGGCTCCAAGGAGTCGTCCGGGAGAGGCGTGCCCAGTTCTCGGACCTTGTCCAGGAGGGCGTGGAGGGTGTGGCGGAAGCCCGGGCCGTCGCCGACCTCCATTTCCGCCAGGAGTACGTCGTCCAGCTTGTTCAACTCGGTGAAGTGGACGTCGTCCAGCCTCACCTGCCCCTCCCCCATGATCCGTACGATCATGTCGCCCTCCTCAGGCGTGGGACCCGATCCGCGTACCCGATGGCACGTGTCTCCTGCTCGACCGCCGCTCTCCCGCCTCCTGCCTACTGCTTGTCGAAGCGCGGCGTGTCCTGCTGCTGGGACTGCTGCTGCGGGGCCGACTGGCCCGAGCCGCCCTCGATGGCCTGCTGCTGCGCGGACGGGCCGCCCGCCAGCTCCGCCTTCATGCGCTGGAGTTCCAGCTCGACGTCCGTACCGCCGGAGAGGCGGTCCAGCTCGGCCTGGATGTCGTCCTTGTGCATGCCGGACGGGTCGTCGAGGGCACCGGAGGCGAGCAGCTCGTCGATGGCGCCGGCGCGGGCCTGGAGCTGGGCCGTCTTGTCCTCGGCACGCTGGATGGCGAGGCCGACGTCGCCCATCTCCTCGGAGATGCCGGAGAACGCCTCGCCGATCCGGGTCTGGGCCTGGGCGGCGGTGTACGTGGCCTTGATCGTCTCCTTCTTCGTGCGGAAGGCGTCGACCTTGGCCTGCAGGCGCTGCGCGGCGAGGGTGAGCTTCTCCTCCTCGCCCTGGAGAGTGGAGTGCTGCGTCTCCAGGTCCGTCACCTGCTGCTGGAGCGCGGCACGGCGCGAGAGCGCCTCGCGGGCCAGGTCCTCGCGGCCGAGCGCGAGCGCCTTGCGGCCCTGGTCCTCCAGCTTCGAGGACTGGGACTGGAGCTGGTTGAGCTGGAGCTCCAGGCGTTTGCGGGACGTGGCGACGTCGGCCACGCCCCGGCGCACCTTCTGGAGCAGCTCCAGCTGCTTCTGGTACGAGTAATCGAGGGTTTCGCGCGGGTCCTCGGCCCGGTCAAGGGCCTTGTTCGCCTTCGCGCGGAAGATCATCCCCATACGCTTCATGACACCGCTCATGGGCTTCGCGCGCCCCCTTCTGACGGACTCCAGCTCACAGGTCTGCGACAGAACCCACAGTACGGGCCCTGCATCTATTACTGCACTGTTCGGGGACGGATGCGCTCATCCCCAAGGACGACTGTGGACGGCGCCGCTCCGGCGTAGGGAGTAGGTGTCTCCCGGGGTCACCTACGGGCCGACCCCCGGAATACCTCGGACCCCCTACGGACGAACCGTCACCGCGCTCCCCCTTTTCCGGCTTTCCGGGTTTCCCCGTCCACTTCCGCCCCGGCTCTGTCTCCAGCACAGACGCAGGGTGTTGCCGGATCGTTCCCCACTCGGCTGGGGTCCATGCCCCGGCACCCCGTACCCTTGGGTTTTGTGTTCCGAAGCCGCGACAAGAGCGAGAAGGGGCCGGTGGCCGACAAGGCGCCGGTGACCGACTCCAAGCAGACCCGTGACCCGCAGGCCCCCAAGGGGCGGCCCACTCCCAAGCGGAGTGAGGCCCAGACCCAGCGCCGCAGCGTGGCCAACACGCCCACGACGCGCAAGGAGGCCGCCAAGCGCTCCCGCGACGAGCGCCGCTCCGCGATGGAGAAGCAGCGCCAGGCGCTGGCCACCGGCGACGAGCGCTATCTGCCCGCGCGGGACAAGGGCCCCGTGCGCAAGTTCGCCCGTGACTTCGTGGACTCGCGGTTCCACATCGCGGAGTTCTTCCTGCCGCTGGCCGTGATCATCCTCGTGCTGAGCATGGTGCAGGTGGCGTCGCTGCAGAACATCGCGCTGCTGCTGTGGCTCTTCGTGATCGTCCTGATCGTGGTCGACTCGATCAGCCTCGGGTTCCGTCTGAAGAAGCAGCTGAATGCCCGCTTCCCCGACGCGAACAAGAAGGGCGCCGTGGCCTACGCCCTGATGCGCACGCTCCAGATGCGTCGCCTCCGGCTGCCGAAGCCGCAGGTCAAGCGCGGAGAGCGGCCCTGAGCACGACCGCATTCTCCGGAGGTGCCGCGGATGCCTGGCTGAACCGGCTGGGCACACTGCGTGAGGTCGTACGACAGGAACTGGTCTCCCGGCAGCTCGACGAGCAGATCGCGGGCCGCTTCCCGGTCGGGCAGCGGCTCCGGGTGCTCGACGTGGGCATGGGGCAGGGGACGCAGGCGCTGCGGCTCGCCCGGGCCGGACACGCGGTGACCGGGATCGAGCGGGAGGCGAAGCTGATCGCCGTGGCCCGGGAGGCGCTCGCCGCCGAGCCCGAGGGCATCCGGGGCCGGGTGCGGATCGTCGAGGGCGACGGCCGGGACACGGGTGTGCACTTCCTGCCGGGCAGCTTCGACGTGGTGCTCTGTCATGGGGTCCTGATGTACGTCGAGGAGCCCGATGCCCTGCTGGCCGGGCTGGCGCGGATGCTGGCGCCCGGGGGGCTGCTGTCGCTGCTCGTACGGAACGGCGACGCGCTCGCGATGCGGGCGGGGCTGGCCGGGGACTGGGCGGGGGCGCTGGCCGCCTTCGACACCACCGCGTACCGGAATCGGCTCGGGCTGGATGTGCGGGCGGATCGGCTGGGGGTGCTGACGGACGCGCTCGCGGGGATCGGGGCGCCGTTGCACGCGTGGTACGGGGTGCGGGTGTTCACGGATCTGGCCGCGGACGACGCGGGGCTGCCCGAGGGGCAGGGGGACCTGGACGTGCTGCTCGCCGCGGAGGAGCGGGCCGGGCGGACGGATCCCTATCGGCAGGTGGCGGCGTTGCTGCACCTGTGCGGCGTGCGCGGCTGAGCCTTTCCTCGCCCCCGCCGCCCCTACCCGTCCCTTCCCCAGGGGCTGCGCCCCTTCGACCCCCACGTGCGGGTGCGGTGGGGGCTGGTCGCGCAGTTCCCCGCGCCCCTGAAAAGCAGGGGCTGCGCCCCGTGCTTTTTCGGCCCGAAAGGGCCGTAGGCCCTTCAGGGGCGCGGGGAACTGCGCGAGAAGCCCCACCGGACCCGCACCCGCCAACGAACCCCATCCCCGGAGCTCTCCCGCGGGATTCGGGGCGGAGCCCCGTCCAGGAGCCCCGCCCACCGCGCGGAGCGCTACGCGTGCAGGCTCATCGGCCCGTAGATCTCCGTCGTGTCCTCGAAGAGGCGGACCTGGTCGGCGCCGCCCTCCAGGAGCGCCTTCCACTGTTCCCCGATCCACGACTCGGCATCCCCCTGGGTCGTGAACTCCTCGGGCTGGACCGCGGGCTGGACCTCCGCCCCGTCGGCCTTCTCGAACCGCCACGTCCATGCCGCCATGTGAGCCTCCGTAAGTACCGGCCCGGCACCGCACACGCAGCACCGAGCAAGATCCGGTTCCCCCCTGAGCCTAGTCGGACGCACAAGATCTGCGGGTGTTCATCCGGACGCGGGAAAATCGGGGGTGTGGAACTGACATTGCTCGGCACAGGTGCCCCCGCGGGACTCCCCCGCCCCGACTGCCCGTGCGCGGCGTGCGCGACCGCGCTCGGTGATGCCGCGCGCGGGGCGACCGCGCTGCTCGTGGACGGCGCGCTGCTGCTCGACCTCACTCCGGGCGCCGCCCTCGCGGCCGCGCGCGCCGGACACACGCTGACCGGCGTACGGCAGGTGCTGCTGTCGCACCCGCACAACGGGCCCGCCGTGGAGGTGCCGGCGGGGATGCCGCAGCCGGGACGGGTGCCGGACGGCCGGGAACTGGCGCTGCTGACCGGGCACCGGGTGCGGGCGCAGGCCATGGACGCGCCCGGGACGGGGTACGCGGTGACCGGGCCGGGCGGGCAGCGGCTGCTGTATCTGCCGCCGGGGGGCGCGCCCGCCGGGGTGGAGGAGCAGTCGGCGCAGCCGTACGACATGGTGCTCGTCGACGCGCTGGGGCGCCCGGACGCGCTGGCGCGGCTGCGGGCGGCGGGGGCCGTCGGGCCGACGACCGATGTCATCGCCGTGCACATCGACCACGACGTGCCGCCGGACGGCGAGTTGCCGCGCCGGCTCGCGGCGGCGGGCGCGCGCGCCGTGCCGGACGGGACCACGCTGGCGGTGGGCGCCTACGAGGACGTGCCCGACGTGCCGCGCCGCACGCTGGTGCTGGGCGGGGCGCGGTCCGGGAAGTCGGTGGAGGCCGAGCGGCGCCTGGAGGCGTTCCCGGACGTGCTGTACGTGGCGACCGGCGGGACGCGGGGCGGCGACGGGGAGTGGGCCGCGCGGGTCGCCGCCCACCGTGAACGGCGGCCCGGTTCCTGGCGGACGGTCGAGACCTGCGACCTCGTCCCGCTGCTGAAGGACGACGACGGGGCGCCGCTGCTCGTCGACTGTCTCTCGCTGTGGCTGACCGACGTGATGGACTCGGTGGGGGCGTGGGACGACGCGGAGTGGGCCGGGGGCGGGGAGCGCGCGCTCCGGGCGCGGGTCGCCGAGCTGACCGACGCCGTACGGCACACGCGCCGCACGGTGGTCGCCGTCTCCAACGAGGTCGGCTCCGGCATCGTCCCCGCCACCGCCTCCGGGCGCCGCTACCGCGACGAACTCGGACGGCTCAACGCGGCGTTCGCGAGTGAATGCGAGCACGTGCTGCTGGTGGTGGCGGGGCAGGCGCTGTCCCTTCGGGGTTAGGGGGCTTCTGACGGATCGGACGAGGGCTCCGGCGGGGCGGCCGGGGCTGAAGGGTCGGCCGGGGCTGAAGGGTCGGCCGTCGTGACCCGGGGTCCTGCGGGGGCGGCCGGTCGTGTCGTGCGGCGCGCGAGGATGCGGTGCGCGCGGGGCGGGAGAGGGGTGCACGGGCGGGTGGTGAGGATCTCGTAGCCCAGGGACCGCAGTTCGGTGAGCAGGTTGCGCAGGGGCATGAGGTGGAGGGGGCGCGGGCGGTCCTGCGGCTTCCAGAAGCGGCGGTTTCCGGTGGGCAGCGTGCCGAACGGGCGGACCGGGTCCGGGACTTCGAGGAGGAGGTGCCCGCCGGGGCGCAGGACCGTGCGGGCGGCGCGGAGTTCCTCACGGGGGTCGGCGGTGTGTTCGAGGTGGTGGAACATGCTGACCACGTCGTAGCGGGCGCGCAGCCGCGCGGTGATCTCCGGGTCGGTGAGCAGGCCCTGGTACGCCTCCTCCACGCGCCCGGCCTCCCACGCCCGTTCGACGCGCGGGGTCGGGTCGAGCCCGTCGAAGGAGGTGTACGGGTGGATCCCGCGCGCGGCCTCCGGGAAGTCGCCGTGGCCGGTGCCGACGTCGAGCCAGCTCTCCGGTTCGGGGTACGGCAGCAGTGCGCGGGCGGCCCCCCGGTGGTGCCGACGGCGTCGTCGGCACGCGCGGTTCGAGGGGATGTGGTCCTCGACGGGGTGCTGGTGGTGCCACAGCAGCAGCCCGTCCGTCGTGGGCCGGGGGTTCTGGAAGGCGTGCGAGCAGTCCCGGCACTCGTCCACCACGAACGTGCCCGGCGTGCGCCGCCTCCCCTCCGGCGCACGCACCCGCGTACGCAACTGCCGCGAACCGCACCACGGGCAGTCGTCCCGGCGCGGTTCGTGGAAGGGGTCGGCTCCGGGTTCGTGGAAGGGGTCGGCTCCGGGGGCGAGTGGGCCCGGCTCCGGCCGCGGGGTGGGGGGCATGGCGGCTCCTGGGAACGACGGGATCGAGCACGACAGGGACGTTGATCCACGGACATACGCCACAAAAAGGTACGTACGCGAGCGTGATCCCGGGTGCAATGACGTGCCGGTGGCGCGGTGCGACGTTCGTGCGGATCGGGGTCACGGTGTGGCGCGGTCGTGTTCGATCGCTGCCGGTACTGTTCGGCGAATGAGCTCGCTTAATCTCGACGACTTCACCGATCTGATCGAGCGCCCCGACGGCGGGGTGCGCCGCGACGCCGAGGCGCGGCGGGAGAGGCAGATCGTGCCCCCCGGGGCGCTGGGCCGCCTCGATGAACTGGGTGAGTGGCTGGCGGCGGCGCAGTCGGCCGTGCCGGTGCGGCCGATCGGCCAGGCTCGCGTGCTGCTGTTCGCGGGCGACCACGGGATCGCCGAACTCGGTGTCTCCGCGCGGGCCGCGGGCACCGCGGACCAACTGGTGCGGGGCGTCCTCGACGGCAGCGGCCCGGTGGCGGTGCTGGCGCGGCAGCTCGACGTCCCCGTACGCGTGGTGGATCTGGCGCTCGACTGCGACCCGGAGACGCTGCCCGCGGAGGTCGTACGGCACCGGGTGCGGCGCGGGTCGGGTCGGATCGACATCGAGGACGCGCTGACGGCGGAGGAGGCGGAGGCCGCGTTCCGGGTGGGCGTCGCCCTCGCGGACGAGGAGGCGGACTCCGGAACCGACCTCGTCGTCCTCGGCGATCTGAGCGTCGGCGGGACCACGGCGGCGGCCGTCCTCGTCGCCGGGCTGTGCGGGACCGACGCCTCCGTCGTGACCGGGCGTGGTGGCCGGGCGATCGACGATCTGGCGTGGATGCGCAAGTGCGCCGCCGTACGGGACGCCCTGCGGCGGGCCCGGCCGGTGCTCGGGGACCAGTTGCAGTTGCTCGCGACCGTGGGCGGGGCAGATCTCGCGGCCATGACCGGGTTCCTGCTGCAGAGCGCGGTGCGGAAGATGCCGGTGATTCTCGACGGGGTCGTGTCCGCGGCCTGTGCGCTGGTCGCCCAGCGGGTGGCCTTCCGGGCGCCGGACTGGTGGCTGGCGGGGCAGAGCAGTGGGGAGCCGGCGCAGGCCAAGGCGCTGGACCGGATGGCCATCGAGCCGCTGCTCGACCATGGGGTGAAGGTCGGCGAAGGGGCGGGGGCGCTGCTGGCCCTGCCGCTGGTGCGGGCCGCGGCGGCCCTGGCCGCCGAGTTGCCGGAGCGGGAGCCGGCGGAGCCGGAGAAGGCCGACACCGAGGAGAAGACGCTCGCCGAGGAGTACGACGCGACCTAGCTAGGAGGCGTGTGGGTGCGCCACGTACGGTCGGTTCGGCACCGCCGGGCCGTGCCGTCCCGGTGGCGCGCCCGTCGCGGCTGTCGCGGTTGCCCGCCGTCCCGGTTGCGCGCCGTCCCGGTTGCGCGCCGTCCCGGTTGCGCGCCGTCCCGGTTGCCCGCCGCCCCCGTCGCGCGCCCTCCCCGTCGCGCGCCGTCGCGGTGGACAGGGATCGAGCGGCGGATCACCCAACGGACCGGGGACCGGGGACCAGAAGAAAGCGCGCGAGTCCACCGAGCGCGGGTGCAGCAGGGGCCTCGGGCGAGGCTGAGGGTGCTGCTGTCCCTCGCTCCCCGGCCGCGCGGGCTCTCGCCCGGCCTCGTGCGGCGGGACGGTGACGCCGACGACGGGCCGATGGAGTTCCTGGTGATCGAACTCCTCCCACGGTCCGGAGAGATCGGGATCACGCAGGTCTCGCTCAACTTCGCGGTGTTCCGGTCGGTCTTCAGTACCGGCCCGCGCGGAGGGGTTCCCGAAGACGCCGGGGACCGCCGAAGCGGCCGCATCGCGGGCACCTGGAACCGCGCGGGCAGGGATCGTACGGATGAGGGCATACGCATGAGGGCATACGGATGAACAAGGCCGTCCGCCGGGCCCGCGCCGAATGGGGACCGCTGTACGAGACCGTGCGTCCGGCCCTCGCGCGGCGGCGTCTGCGGGCGATCCCCCTGACGATCACCGCCGTCTGTCTCGCGACTGTCGTCCACCTCGTGCACCACCAGTCCTGGGGCTACCGGTTCGTCGAGAACACCGGTGCCGTGCGGGCCGAGGACCCGCTCTGGACGGCGTTGCTGCGGACGCCGCTCTCCCTCTTCGTACCGGCCCTGGATCTGCCCGTGTGGGGCGCGCTGGCGCAGATCCTGATCGTGTTCGGGCTCGCGGAGATCTGTCTGGGCCGGTGGCGCACGCTGGCGATCGCGTACGTCGCCACCGTGGCCGGCACGCTGTACGCGCGCCTGGGCATCGCGCTCGGTCCGGACGTCTTCTTCCTGGGGCTGCCCGCGTCGGACGCGGCGGTCGTGGACACCGGGCCGTCGGCGGCCGTGGTCGGGCTCGCCGTGTACGTGGGGTGGCGCCACCGGGCGTACGGCACGGCGGGCGCGGTCGTCGTGGCGATGGTGGTCGAGGTGCTGGTGAAGGAGAACCTCGCGGGCAAGGAGCATCTGGCGGCGATCGCTGCGGTGTTGGTGGTGTGCGGGGTGGTGGCCCTACGTCAGCGGCGCTCCGCCCGGTCGGACGGGCCGGCGGGGCCGGTGGAACCGGACGGGCCCGTGGAGTCACGCGGGCCGGTGGAGCCGCGCAGGTCGGTGGAGCCGGTCGGGTCGGTGGAGCTGCGCGGGTCGGTGGGGAGCGCGGGGCGGGTCGCCGGTTCCAGTTCCGGCGCCGCGTCCGGGGTGCCGCCGATCCAGTCCTGAAGGCGGCGGCTGGGGCCCGCCCAGCGGCGGTCGTGGTGGTAGGCACGCTTCCAGGACCGGGCGCGGGCGCGCGGGCGGCGGCGGTAGAAGCGGCGGGCCCAGGCGGAGGTGGGGCGGGCCAGGCGGACGGCGCCGACGACGGCGATGAACGGGATGACCACGCCGAAGATCGCCGTGCGGGCCTTGCCCTTGCTGAGGGCGATCAGGGAGATGAGGAAGTTCGTCCCCATGCTGACCATGACGGCGCCCCGGTTCTGGAGATCGTCCTCGTCGAGGTCGTTGACGCCGAAGGGCAGGAAGCCGACCAGCATCAGGCCCACCAGGGCGGCCGTCAGCACGACCACCTCGACGCTCTTGCGGCCCTCCTCGCTCCAGTAGACGTCGTCGAGGTGCAGGATCAGCGCGAACTCGTCCAGCACCAGGCCCACGCCCATGCCGAACAGCACGGCCGAGATCAGGGCGCCGAAGCCGTCCCCGTCGCCGGCCACCGAGCCGAAGCCGCCGGCGACGGTGAGGACGACACCGGGCACGACGTGGTGGATGTGTACGCCGCCACTGCCGCTGATGTTGCGGAACGGGCCCTTGCCCGCGCGGATGAGGCGGGTGATGACCCGGGTGATCAGGAACGTCAGTACGAACGCGGTGAGCGCGAGCAGCAGCGGAAGTTTGCCCGGCTCGATGATGTTCCGCTCCCACCAGTGACCCATATGCGAACTTTATCCACCACCGCCCCCGGCCGCCGCCGAGCCCGTCGGCCCCGCCGGGTAGCCTGCGCCGGTGTCCACGACCCCCGAGCCCGAGCCCCCGGCCGACGCACCCACGCCCACGGCGTCCGGGCCCACGCTCTCCGACGGCCTGCGTTTCGCCTTCGGCACCCTGACGGTGCTGCCGGTGACCGTGCACCGCTGGGACCGTGCGGCCGGGCGCGTCGGAATGCTGTGCGCGCCCGTCGCCGGGCTGGTCGTCGGCCTGGGCGCGGCCTCGCTCGGCGGTCTCCTGCTGCTCCTGGGCGCCGGCCCCCTGCTCGCCGCCGTGGCCTCCGTCGCCGTACCGGCCGTCCTCACCCGGGGCCTCCACCTGGACGGGCTCGCCGACACCGCCGACGGGCTCGGCAGCGGCAAGCCCGCCGAGGACGCCCTGCGGATCATGAAGCAGTCGGACATCGGGCCGTTCGGGGTCATCACCCTCGTCCTCGTCCTGCTGACCCAGGTCGCGGCGCTCACCGAGGCGTACGGCGAGTCCTGGGCGTTGGGCGCGCTCGCGGCGGCCGTCTCGGCGACCACCGCCAGGCTGGCCCTGACCCTGGCCGCGCGCGCCGGTGTGCCCGCCGCCCGGCCCGAGGGGCTGGGGGCGGCGGTGGCGGGGGTGGTACCGGTCCGGGGCGCGCTGCTCGTGGCCGGCCTGGTCGGGTGCGCCGCGGCGGGCGCGGGGGCACTCTTCGGGCCGTACGACATCGGCCGTACGGTGTTCGCGGTCGTCCTCACCTGTGGTGCCGCCGAAGTCCTTCTCCGCCATGCCGTACGGCGGTTCGGCGGCGTCACCGGCGATGTGTTCGGCGGCCTTGCGGAGACCGCGGCGACGGCGGCGCTGGTGGTGTTCGCCCTCGGGTGATCCGGGTGCCGATCTGCCGACGACTCAGCAGGCCTTCCGCCACACCCCCAGCTCCCACTTCTTCAGCAGCGAGCTGAGCTCCAGGCGGCGGGCCTCCGGGCAGAAGTCGCCCGTCCTCATCTCGTACTCGACGTGGAAGACCGCCTTGCCCGCCTCGATGAAGGGGGTGAGGTCGTCGCACTCCTCGTACTGGGCGCACTGTTCGTTGACCGCGAAGTCGAAGTCGTCCACGAGTTCCGGGATCTGGTCGAGGTCGTTCTTCAGGCCGACCGCGAGGCCTCGTTCGTGGGCGAGGCGGGCGATGAGGCGGTTGTAGCGGAGCTGGTCGGCGGCCTTCAGGGGGAAGCCGGTCGGGTTGCGGTAACCGTCCATGTTGTCGGGCTCGACGGCGTCGAAGCCCTTCTCCGCGCACATGTCGATCCGGGCGGCCATCAGGGGTTCGAGGACGTCGGTCTCGCGGATGTCGAGCCAGCGCTCGCCCTCCCAGCCGTTGCCCTTCCCCAGGACCGACTCGGGGAACTCGTCGGCGTCCGGGCGCCAGTCCTCCCAGGCGCCGGTGGACAGGTAGCAGATGACCTTGCGGCCGTCGTCGTGCAGGCCGGCGACCGTGTCCGCGGAGTGGTCGAAGCCGTCGATGTCGTACACGGGGACGTCGACGGAGGTGTCCAGGCGCCCGCTGAGCTGCCACTGCCACTGCGTGCCGGGCTCCGGCCGCCAGCGGGCGCCCCCGCCGCTCTCGCGTCCGGCGCCCGGCTCGTCGTCGGCGTCGGTCGTGCACCCCGCTGTCAGCAGGAGCAGGGACAACAGGGCGCTGCGGGCGAGGACTCGGCTCATCGGGTGGGCTCCAGGGAATGCGGCGACGTACCGTTCCTAAAGACTGAGCTGTGAGTCCTGTTGCCAGGTCTCGTGCTCGGCCGAACGCCCCGGACGGTGTTGGGCGTTCTGGTTGCCCGCGTTCGCTCCGCGTCCGGGCGGCACGGATCGTGTCCGTGGTCCGGGGATGCGGGGGCGGGGTTCCTCACGCCCAGGAACCTCCGGTCGGGCCTGGACGGTCCGATGCCCCACCGCATCACTCCGGTGCTGTGGGGGCGGTGTCGTCCGTCGCCGGATCGGGTGTCCCTGGGCGCGCCTTCCGATCGCCACGGCGGCAGCGTCGTGGCGGGTGGTGGTGCGGGGTTTCTGCCAGTGCTGGGCGCCCCAGCGGCTGGTGCAGGCCGGGTCGACGGCGATGACCGCGATACCCGTGGCATCGGCCATCGAGGCCAGCCGGGCGCGGAGCTTGCCGGTGGGCATGCCGGAGACCAGCCGGCGGAAGCGTGTGCGGCGGCCGTGCTTCTCGCGGGTCTTCTCTGCGGCGAAGTCCAGGTCCTCCACCGCGATCGCCTTCACCCCACAGGTACGGGCCCAGTGCAGAAGGCGGGTGAGCGCGTGGCGGACCTGGGCGTCACGGTGTCCGGCGGTGCCGGTCAGGTCGTAGAAGAAGCGGCGCGGGCTGCCCGTCGGGTTTCCGTGGGTGTCCAGGTGCCAGGCGGCGAGGTGATCGGCATTCATGTCGACGCCGATCACGCCGCGGGCGAGCGCGGCCTCGATCGGGAGGGCGGGGGTGAGCGGGACCTGCCAGGACGCGGTCACATACCAGCGGTCCCTGCAGGTATCGAGGTGGATGCGGTAGGCGATCGCCCGGTCGGCCGCGACGCGGTCCGCCCACTCGCCGCCCCGGTGCGCGAACGCGACCCGGCCCGCCAGGACGTACCGTCCGTGCGGGGCGTTGGCCAGATGCGTCAGCGGTGTGGGGAGCTTGAGGCTCACCTCACCGTCGGGGCTGATACGGATGGTCTCGTTGCCGTAGCGCTTGCCGGACTCACCGTCCGCCTGACAGAACCAGCGCTCCGCCTCCCACCGCCCACGCCACTGCGACTTGGTGAGCTGGGCCGTCTCCAGGTGATGCCGGGTACGGGCCAGACGTTTGCCGCCGCGCACCACGTGCACGACGCCCGCCTCACGGTCCGCCCGCGCGGCGGTCAGCCGGTCCTGCAGCACCCGCAGACGACGCGACTTCGCATGCCATTCCCGCGCGGACCGGTAACCCCCGGGCGCCTTCCCCGTGCCCTTCTGCCCGACCGGCCGGGACAGCCGGTCCTCGATGGTGCGAACGCCGGCTTCCAGGTTCTGAATGTGCGTCAACTGGCAGCGGCGGGCCAGCGCCCACTGCTCGTGCGAGGCCTTGGTGATACTGCCCGCCCACCGCGACGACGACAGCGCCGTCAGCTCCCGCTTACGCACCGCCCACGCCTGACCGGAATGCTCCAGGCCGACCCGGCAGCGCGCCTTGAGGTCCTTCGAGGCCAGCGACCCCAGATGTCCGCCGACCTGGCGCAACACCTTCTCATCGTCCGGCGTCAGCTGCTTGAGGCGGGTTCGGACGGCCACACCACTCGGACCGGACGCGACGAACGGCGCGGCGATGCTCCTCAGTCCACCCACTCTGTCACCCCCACCCGAAGAACCCTGTCGCCATGGAAAACGAGCGCCACCCAGGAAGGTCACGCATTCGATGAGAGAACGTCAGTTCCCCGCTGAAACCGACACCACCACCGGGGCGCGTGACACCACACAGACCAGCAGCACTCACCCCCGCTCACCAAAACGCTCCTGAACCCACTCCAGCGGCAGCAGCTCCACACCCCACGGATGATCCCCCACGCCGGGCACCGCGCAGTGCACGGAGGCACCCCGGGTCCGGGCGAGGCCGCCGACGTCGGTGTCCGGCGGCACCCCGTACACCAGATGGCACACCCGCGCCCCAGACGGCCGCCGCGAGCCGCCGGTAGTAGTCGAACTCGCCCAGTTCCGCGGCCGCTTGGTCGAGGAACATGCCGTGGGTGCCGTACCAGGCGTGGTACCGGGTCAGCTCCCGTACGACGTCCCTGACGGGTCTGCGCCCGTAGCCGGTGTCGGTGTAGCCAAGGAGTCGTACGCCTGCCGCCCGCAGCCGACCCGCGACCTGGATGAACGCCGGGTCGGGGGGCACCCGGGCCGTCGGCCGGGTTGAGGACGACACCGTAGAGGCGGGGCGCGGCCGCGACGAGCGCCTGCCATTCGGCGGGGCGGTCGGAGGGGGCTCGTAGTAGGGAACCAACAAGGAGGGGTGGGAGGTGGGGGCGGCGGTGTCGGCCGACCCGGGGCCCCCACCGCCAGGGGTCACGGGTTCGCGGCCGGTGCCGGTGAGCGACAGGAGGTGGTACTCGACGTGGGCATGCCCTGGACGAGCTGGTCTCACCAGGTGCTGACCCCGCCGTGGACATGCGGATAGGTGCCTTCGGTGAGCAGCACTCACCGGCGGGACGAGTGTGACCAAGGTCAGGGCACAGGTGGGTGCGGAAATGACCATGAAGTCACATAGGGGTGAATGCCCGCAGGAGTGATCGAGATCGGCCGCCGACGCCGGCGCGGAGCGCCTCGGCGCTACGCGCGAAGACGATGGGCCGTGCGACACCCGCCCGGCGATAAGGGATCCCCCTATGCCGAAGTCATGGGGATCTCCCTGCACGGCCGGAGGCGAAAGTCGGGGAGGCTGGTCGCAGCGGACGCCGTACGGACGGCGAGTGCGCAACCGGCCCACGCTCCAGGTCCGATGGGCCGAACAAGGGCCTAGGCTCGTTCTCGGCACGTCGACCCATCCGTTCGGCCACCGAAACTCAATCGGAAGCGAGATTTCACCACCGTGACTGCTCTCACTCTCAGCACCGCCGCCGCGTCGGGCCTCCGCGCCGACGCGATCGTGGTCGGTGTCGCGAAGGGCACTGCATCCCGGTCCGGGGACCTGGTCATCGCGCCGGGTGCCGAGGCCGTGGACACCGCGTACGACGGCAAGCTGGCCGGCCTCCTGGAGACCCTCGGCGCCTCGGGCGCGGAGGGCGAGGTGACGAAGCTGCCCGCGCCGTCCGGCTTCAAGGCGCCGCTCGTGGTGGCGGTGGGCCTGGGTGCGGTGCCCGAGAAGGACGGCTCGTTCGGCGCGGAGGCGCTGCGCCGCGCGGCCGGTGCCGCGGCCCGTGCCCTGACGGGTGCGAAGAAGGCCGCGTTCGCGCTGCCCGTCGCGGACGCCGACGCCGTGGCCGCCGTCGCCGAGGGCGCGCTGCTCGGCGCGTACTCCTTCGACGCCTACAAGGAGACCGCGCCTTCGAAGAACGCCACGAAGGCGAAGAACGCCAAGGCCCCGCTCGCCGAGGTCACCCTGCTCGGCGCGAAGCCCCGGGACAAGGCCCACAAGGCGGCCGCCGAGCGCGCGATCGCGGTGACCGAGGAGCTGAACCGCGCCCGCGACCTCATCAACACCCCGCCGAACGACCTCGACCCGGAGGCCTTCGCCGCCGTCGCGCAGACCGCGGCCAAGGAGCACGGCATCAAGGTGACCGTGCTCGACGAGAAGGCGCTCGCCAAGGGCGGCTACGGCGGCATCCTCGGCGTCGGCGCGGGCTCCGCGGCCACGCCCCGCCTGGTGCAGCTGACGTACACCAGCTCCAAGGCGACGAAGCACCTGGCGTTCGTCGGCAAGGGCATCACCTACGACTCGGGCGGCATCTCGCTCAAGCCCGCCGGGCACAACGAGACGATGAAGTGCGACATGAGCGGTGCGGCCGCCGTGTTCGCCGCGGTCGTCGCCGCCGCGCGCCTCGGTCTTGAGGTCAACATCACCGGCTGGCTCGCCCTCGCCGAGAACATGCCCTCCGGCTCCGCCACCCGCCCGGGTGACGTGCTGCGCATGTACAGCGGCAAGACGGTGGAGGTGCTGAACACCGACGCGGAGGGGCGGCTCGTCCTGGCCGACGCGCTCGCCAAGGCGTCCGAGGACAAGCCGGACGCGATCGTCGACGTGGCGACGCTGACCGGGGCGATGATGCTGGCGCTGGGCAACCGGACGTTCGGGATCATGGCGAACGACGACGCGTTCCGCTCCGCGGTGCACGAGGCCGCGGAGGAGTCGGGCGAGCCGGCGTGGCCCATGCCGCTGCCGGACCACCTGCGCAAGGGGATGGACTCCCCGACCGCCGACATCGCGAACATGGGGGAGCGGTACGGCGGCGGGCTCGTCGCCGGGCTGTTCCTGAAGGAGTTCGTGGGCGAGGGGATCACCTGGGCGCACCTGGACATCGCGGGGCCGGCGTTCAACGAGGGCGGGCCCTTCGGGTACACGCCGAAGGGGGGCACCGGGACCGCGGTGCGGACCCTGGTACGGCTCGCCGAGCGTGCGGCCTCGGGTGACCTGGGGTGATGTCCGCCTAGCAGCTCGGTCCGATCCTTTGTACGACGACTGCGGGGGTGTGGGGGCTGGTCGCGCAGTTCCCCGCGCCCCTTCAGGGCGCGCTGCCCGGCCGTCTCGTCACATCTGAGCGTGTGGTGTCTCACACCCCGGCCCGGCGTCTCGTTCCCTCCCGACAAGTGCGAAGATGGGGCTCGGCAGGACAGGGCCCCCACCACAGGGCCGAAGAAGAGCGGCCGGACACCAGCCGCCGCCCGGTCATGGACGACCGGCGTACGGCGCACATGCATGGAGGACGTGACGTGGCGAACGACGCCAGCACCGTTTTCGACCTAGTGATCCTCGGCGGTGGTAGCGGTGGTTACGCCGCGGCCCTGCGCGGGGCGCAGCTGGGCCTGGACGTCGCCCTGATCGAGAAGGACAAGGTCGGCGGTACCTGCCTGCACCGGGGATGCATTCCCACGAAGGCCCTGCTCCACGCGGGCGAGATCGCCGACCAGGCCCGCGAGAGCGAGCAGTTCGGTGTGAAGGCCACCTTCGAGGGCATCGACGTCCCCGCCGTGCACAAGTACAAGGACGGCGTGATCTCCGGCCTGTACAAGGGTCTGCAGGGGCTCATCGCCTCCCGCAAGGTCACCTACATCGAGGGTGAGGGCCGTCTGTCCTCCCCGACCTCCGTCGATGTGAACGGTCAGCGCATCCAGGGCCGTCACGTCCTGCTGGCGACCGGCTCCGTGCCGAAGTCGCTGCCGGGCCTGGAGATCGACGGCAACCGCATCATCTCCTCCGACCACGCCCTCGTCCTGGACCGTGTGCCGAAGTCGGCGATCGTCCTCGGCGGCGGTGTCATCGGCGTCGAGTTCGCCTCCGCCTGGAAGTCCTTCGGCACCGACATCACGATCATCGAGGGGCTGAAGCACCTCGCCCCGCTCGAGGACGAGAACTCCTCCAAGCTTCTTGAGCGCGCGTTCCGCAAGCGCGGCATCAAGTTCAACCTGGGCACCTTCTTCTCGAAGGCCGAGTACACCCAGGACGGTGTCAAGGTCACCCTCGCCGACGGCAAGGAGTTCGAGGCCGAGCTCCTGCTCGTCGCCGTCGGCCGCGGCCCCGTGTCCCAGGGTCTGGGTTACGAGGAGCAGGGCGTCGCCATGGACCGCGGCTACGTCCTCGTCGACGAGTACATGCGGACGAACGTCCCGACCATCTCCGCCGTCGGTGACCTGGTCCCGACGCTCCAGCTCGCGCACGTCGGCTTCGCCGAGGGCATCCTGGTGGCGGAGCGTCTGGCCGGCCTCAAGGCCGTGCCGATCGACTACGACGGCGTCCCCCGGGTGACGTACTGCCACCCCGAGGTCGCCTCCGTGGGTATCACCGAGGCCAAGGCCAAGGAGATCTACGGCGCGGACAAGGTCGTCGCTCTGAAGTACAACCTCGCGGGCAACGGCAAGAGCAAGATCCTGAACACCTCGGGCGAGATCAAGCTCGTCCAGGTCAAGGACGGTGCCGTGGTCGGCGTCCACATGGTCGGCGACCGCATGGGCGAGCAGGTGGGCGAGGCCCAGCTGATCTACAACTGGGAAGCCCTCCCCGCCGAGGTCGCCCAGCTCATCCACGCCCACCCGACGCAGAACGAGGCGCTCGGCGAGGCCCACCTGGCCCTCGCGGGCAAGCCGCTGCACTCGCACGACTGACCCCTCGGTCGACGAAGCGACGATCCAGACTTCCGCAATCGTTAAGGAGCAACAGAAACCATGGCGGTTTCCGTAACCCTTCCGGCGCTCGGCGAGAGCGTCACCGAGGGCACTGTCACCCGCTGGCTGAAGGCCGAGGGTGAGCGCGTAGAGGCCGACGAGCCGCTGCTCGAGGTCTCGACCGACAAGGTCGACACCGAGATCCCCTCCCCCGCCGCCGGCATCCTGGCGTCCATCAAGGTCGCCGAGGACGAGACCGTCGAGGTCGGCGCCGAGCTGGCGCTGATCGACGACGGCACGGGCGCGCCCGCCGCCGCCCCGGCCCCCGCCGCCGAGGAGGCTCCGGCTCCGGCCCCCGAGCCCGCCGCGGCCGCGCCCTCCACCGAGCAGGCCGCGCCCGCGCCGGCCCCGACCGCCGAGGCGGCCACCGGCGCCGGCTCCGCCGAGGGCACCGACGTGGTCCTCCCGGCGCTCGGCGAGTCCGTCACCGAGGGCACCGTCACCCGCTGGCTCAAGGAGGTCGGCGACTCCGTCGAGGCCGACGAGCCGCTGCTCGAGGTCTCCACGGACAAGGTCGACACCGAGATCCCGGCGCCCACCTCCGGTGTGCTCCTGGAGATCACGGTCGCCGAGGACGAGACCGCCGAGGTCGGCGCCAAGCTGGCCGTCATCGGCGCCCCGGGTGCCGCTCCGGCGGCTGCCCCGGCCCCTGCCGCCCCGGCTCCGGCGCCTGCCGCCGCTGCCCCGGCCGCCCCCGCGGCTCCGGCTCCGGCCCCCGCGCCGGCGGCCCCCGCCGCCCCGGCTCCGGCCCCCGCCGCCGCCGCTCCGGCCGCGCCGGCTCCCGCGCCCGCCCCGGTCACCCCGGCTCCGGCTCCCGCCGCTCCGGCGGCGTCCGCTGCCACCAAGGCGACCGACGAAGGCGCGTACGTCACCCCGCTGGTGCGCAAGCTCGCCGCCGAGAACGGTGTCGACCTGGGCGCCGTCAAGGGCACCGGCGTCGGCGGCCGTATCCGCAAGCAGGACGTCGTCGCCGCCGCCGAGGCCGCGAAGGCCGCCGCTGCCGCCCCGGCTCCGGCCGCGGCTGCTGTGACTGCCGGAGGCCATGCCGCCAAGAAGGCGCCGTCCCTGGAGGCCTCGCCCCTGCGTGGCCAGACCGTCAAGATGCCGCGCATCCGCAAGGTCATCGGCGACAACATGGTCAAGGCGCTGCACGAGCAGGCCCAGCTGTCGTCGGTCGTCGAGGTCGACGTCACCCGCCTGATGAAGCTGCGCGGCCGGGCCAAGGACTCGTTCGCGGCCCGCGAGGGCGTCAAGCTCTCCCCGATGCCGTTCTTCGTCAAGGCCGCGGCCCAGGCGCTGAAGGCGCACGCGCCCGTCAACGCCAGGATCAACGAGGCCGAGGGCACGATCACCTACTTCGACACCGAGAGCATCGGTATCGCGGTGGACTCCGAGAAGGGCCTGATGACCCCGGTCATCAAGCACGCCGGTGACCTCAACATCGCCGGTATCGCCAAGGCCACGGCGGAGCTCGCGGGCAAGGTCCGGGCCAACAAGATCACGCCCGACGAGCTGTCCGGCGCGACCTTCACGATCTCCAACACCGGTTCGCGCGGTGCGCTCTTCGACACGATCATCGTGCCGCCGGGCCAGGTCGCGATCCTCGGCATCGGTGCCACGGTCAAGCGCCCGGCGGTCATCGAGACCGAGGAGGGCACGGTCATCGGCATCCGCGACATGACCTACCTGACCCTCTCCTACGACCACCGTCTGGTCGACGGCGCCGACGCGGCCCGTTACCTGACGGCCGTCAAGGCGATCCTGGAGGCGGGCGAGTTCGAGGTCGAGCTCGGCCTGTGACGCCTCTGACCAGGGGCTTCTGAACAGAGGCCCCTGAGCGTGGTACGACGGTGCCCCGTCCGGAATCCTCCGGACGGGGCACCGGTGCGTTCCCGCGCCCCCGAGGAGTGCGCGGAATCTCCGCCGAGCCTGGCCGGTACGGGTCTTTACAAACCGGCCCTCCATGGGAACGTGTAAGTCTCGTCTCACCTGCGCGAAAGCGCCCCCGTGCGCCTCTCACCGCCGGGGTCGCGGCTTTATTGTCTAGAGGTCAACGCCCCTGGGGCTCTGTCCCCCGCCGAAGGAGCCCGCATGACCACCGCGCCCGTCGTCCACTCGCTGCGCGAACAGATCCGCGAGCACATCGTGGAGGGGATCGTGAGCGGGCGGTGGCAGCCGGGCGAGCGGATCGTGGAGCGGCGGATCGCGACGGAGCTGGAGGTCAGCCAGACGCCGGTGCGGGAGGCGCTGCGCGAGCTGGAGTCACTGCGGTTGATCGAATCCGCGCCGAACAAGGGCGTGCGGGTGCGGAATCTGACCGCCGCCGATCTGGAGGAGAGCTACCCGGTACGGGCGGGCCTGGAGGCGATCGCGGCGGAGCTGGCGGCGGAGCGGCTGGCCGAGGACTGCTCGGCACTGGAGCCGCATGTGGCCGCCCTGTACGAGGCGGACCGCAACGCCGACGGCACGTCCCAGGTGCGGCACACGGTGGCGTTCCACCGCGAGCTGGTGCGGGCGGCGGGCAACTCGGTGCTGCTGCACACCTGGGAGGGCCTGGGCATCGAGGTCTTCACCGCGCTGAGCATCCGCTGGCTGGGTACGGTCCAGCAGTCGTACGCCGAGGAGCACGAGGAGTTGGTGGCGGCGTTCCGTCGCCGCGACCCGCGGATCGCCGACCTGGTCAAGGCCCACGTCCTGGGCTGCGCCCCGCACACGGACGACGAGCCGGCGTAGCCGTCGGGCGTAGCCATCGGGGGTGCGTTTTTCGGCTGCCGGTGAGTGGGGGCTGGTCGCGCAGTTCCCCGCGCCCCTTGGCGGCATGGGTCGCGCCCGGGGCTTTCAAGGGGCGCGGGGAACTGCGCGAGCAACCCCCACAACCCGCACCCGCCAACGCGCCCGCACACCCGAGCTCTTGGGCGAACCCTCACTCAAACGCCGCCCCACCTGCACAAACCCCGGCCCGCACGGCACCCGGTGTCGTCGCCGAAGGCACCCCGTGCCGACTTTCTCGAGATCAAGAGATTTTGCCCGCGACCCTTTGATCGATCATCGATCAGCGGGTTACAGTCGCCGACGGGCCGCGCGACGGCGTCGCACATCGACACCGCACCGAAGCCCATCGCCCTGTCCTGCCAAAGACCAAGGGCAACCCCCGAACCCTTACCGATGAGGGAACCCCCTTCGACTGAGGAAGGCGGCGCAATGACCGACTCCCACGCCATCCAGCCGAGCGCGCTCGACCAGCTCCCCGACCGGGATCCGGAAGAGACCGCCGAATGGCAGGCCTCGCTGGACGCCGTCACCAAGGCGGCCGGGCCGCATCGCGCGGCGTACCTGATGCGCCGCACCCTGGAGCGCGCGGAGGGCAACGGCATCGCGCTGCCCAAGCTGCTCGAGACGGACTACGTCAACACCATCCCCACCGCCGCCGAGCCGGGCGTGCCCGGTGACGAGGCGCTGGAGCGCCGTATCACCGCGTGGAACCGCTGGAACGCGGCCGCGATGGTCACCCGTGGCTCCAAATACGGCGTCGGCGGCCACATCGCCACCTTCGCCTCCGCGGCCTGGCTCTACGAGACGGGCTTCAACCACTTCTTCAAGGGCAAGGAGGCCGACGGCTCGGGCGACCAGCTCTACATCCAGGGCCACGCCTCCCCCGGCATCTACGCCCGCGCCTTCCTCGACGGTCGGCTGAACGAGCAGCAGCTCGACAACTTCCGCCGGGAGTCCGGCGGCGACGGCCTCCCGTCGTACCCGCACCCCCGCCGCCTCCCCTGGCTGTGGGAGTTCCCGACGGTGTCGATGGGTCTCGGCCCGCTGTCGGCGATCTACCAGGCGCGCTTCAACCGCTATCTCACCAGCCGTGGCATCAAGGACGTCTCGAACTCCCACGTCTGGGCGTTCCTCGGCGACGGCGAGATGGACGAGCCGGAGTCGACGGCGGCACTCGCCCTGGCCTCCCGTGAGGGTCTGGACAACCTCACCTTCGTCATCAACTGCAACCTGCAGCGCCTCGACGGCCCGGTCCGCGCGAACTTCAAGATCGTGCAGGAACTGGAGGCCCAGTTCCGCGGCGCCGGCTGGAACGTCGTCAAGTCGCTGTGGGGTTCCGCCTGGGACGAGCTGTTCCAGCTCGACACCACGGGCGCGCTCGTCCGCCGCCTGCGCGAGGTACCCGATGCGCAGGTGCAGACGTACCAGACCCGCGACGCCGCCTACATCCGCCAGGACTTCTTCGGCGCCGACCCGGCGCTCGTCGAGATGGCGAAGCTGCTGAGCGACGACAAGATCCTGGAGTGCTTCCACCTCTCCCGCGGTGGTCACGAGGCGCGCAAGGTCTACGCCGCCTACAAGGCCGCCGTCGAGTTCAAGGGCGCCCCGACCGTCATCCTGGCCCAGACCGTCAAGGGCTTCACGCTCGGCGAGGGCTTCGCGTCGAAGAACGCCAACCACCAGATGAAGAAGCTGTCGGTGGACGAGTTCAAGCAGATGCGTGACCTGCTCGAACTCCCCATCAAGGACAGCGACTTCGTCGACGGGGTCGTGCCCTACGGCCACCCGGGCGCCGACTCCGCCGAGGTCCGCTACCTCCAGGAGCGCCGCGCCGCCCTCGGCGGTCCCGCCCCGGCCCGCCGTACGCACGCGCTGGCCCCGCTGCCGGCCGCCGCCGACAAGACCTTCGCCGCCTTCGACAAGGGTTCCGGTTCGCAGAACGTGGCGACGACCATGGCCTTCGTCCGGCTGGTCAAGGACCTGGTCCGCGACAAGCAGACGGGCCGGCGCTGGGTGCCGATCGTCCCCGACGAGGCGCGCACCTTCGGCATGGAGTCGCTCTTCCCGTCCCTCGGGATCTACTCCCCCAAGGGGCAGACGTACGAGCCGGTCGACCGTGACCAGCTGATGTACTACAAGGAGGCCAAGGACGGCCAGATCCTCAACGAGGGGATCACCGAGGCCGGTTCCATGGCGGACTTCATCGCCGCGTCCACCGCGTACTCCACGCACGGTGAGGCGATGATCCCGTTCTACATCTTCTACTCGATGTTCGGCTGGCAGCGCACGGCCGACCAGATGTGGCAGCTCGGCGACCAGCTCGGCCGCGGCTTCCTGGTCGGCGCGACGGCCGGCCGTACGACCCTGACGGGCGAGGGCCTCCAGCACGCCGACGGCCACTCCCCGGTCATCGCGGCGACGAACCCGGCGGCGATGACGTACGACCCGGCGTTCGCGTACGAGGTCGCGGCGATCGTCAAGGACGGTCTGCGCCGGATGTACGGCGAGGCGGCCCCGGGCGAGGACCCGAACGTCTTCTACTACCTGACCGTCTACAACGAGCCGCTGCCGCAGCCCGCGAAGCCGGCGGTCGCGGGGGTGGACGAGGGCATCGTCAAGGGTCTGTACCGCTTCAACACGGCCGAGTCGGCGGGGCTGTCCCCGGTGGCGAACGCCCCGCGCATCCAGCTGCTCGGCTCCGGCACGGCGATCCACTGGGCCCTTCAGGCGCAGAAACTGCTCGCCGAGGAGTGGGGGGTGGCGGCGGACGTCTGGTCCGCGACCTCCTGGAGCGAGCTGCGCCGGGACGCGCTGGAGTCCGACGCCGCGCTGCTGCGCGGCGAGGAGCGGGTGCCCTTCGTCCGTCAGGCGCTCCAGGGCGCCGAGGGCCCGGTCCTGGCGGTCTCCGACTACATGCGCCAGGTCCCCGACCAGATCGCCCAGTGGGTCGAGCAGGACTACTCCTCCCTCGGTGCGGACGGCTTCGGCCTCTCCGACACCCGCGAGGCCGCCCGCCGCCACTTCGGCGTGGACGCCCAGTCCCTCGTCGTGGCCGCCCTGGCCCAGCTCGCCCGGCGCGGCGAGGTCAAGGCGACGGCGGTGAAGGAGGCCCGGGAGCAGTACGGGCTGTGACACCGGTGGGGCGGTGGGGCGATGGGGACCTTTCCTCGCCCCGCCGCCCCTACCCGTTCCCCTCCCCAGGGGCTGTGCCCCTTCGCCCCCTCTGTGGGCAGGCCCCACCCACCCGCGGGCCAAATGCCACCGCACGGCCCGGCATCATGGCCGTATGCGTGCTGCTCGGCTGATCAAGATGGTCCTTCTCCTCCAGTCCCGGCCCTCCATGACCGCCGCCGAACTGGCCCGGGAGCTGGAGGTGTCGGAGCGGACGGTGACGCGGGACGCCCAGGCACTGTCGGAGGCGGGGGTGCCGGTGTACGCGGATCGGGGGCGGGCCGGGGGATATCGGCTGATCGGCGGGTACCGGACCCGGCTGACGGGGCTGGCCCGGAGCGAGGCCGAGGCGTTGTTCCTCAGCGGCGTGCCCGGGGCCCTGCGGGAGATGGGGTTGGAGGACGCGGCCTCCGCCGCCCGGCTGAAGGTCTCGGCCGCCCTGTTGCCCTCCTTGCGCGACGCCTCCCGTACGGCCTCGCAGCGGTTCCACCTCGACGCGCCGAGCTGGTTCGACGAGCCGAAGACTCCTGAGCTGCTGCCCGCCGTGGCGGACGCCGTGTGGGATGACCGCCGGATCGTCGCGCGCTACCGCAGGAGGGACACCGAGGTCGAGCGCGAGCTGGAGCCGTACGGTCTCGTCCTCAAGGCCGGCGTCTGGTACCTGTGCGCCCATGTCCCCTCCTCCTCCTCCGACGGCGGCGGCAGCAGCAGTGGCGGTGGCGGCGGCGGCTCCTTCCGGACCTACCGCATCGACCGTTTCCTCGCCGTCGACGCCGACGGCGACCGCTTCACCCGCGACGAGGAGTTCGACCTGCCGGCCTACTGGGACGAGCAGACAGAACGATTCGCCCGGTCGATCCTGCATGCCGAGGTCGTCGTACGGCTCTCGGCGGAGGGAGTGCGGAGACTGCCGCACGTCGTGGATCCCGTCTCCGCCCGGGACGCCCTGACGGCGGCGGTCGGCGCCCCCGACGGACACGGCCGGACCACCGTCACGCTCCGCGTCGAGTCGGAGGAGGTGGCGCACACCCAGCTCACGGCGCTGGGGGCGGAGGCCGAGGTGCTGGCCCCCGAAGGGCTGCGGGAGCGCTTCGCGGCCGACGCACGCCGGCTCGCCGGGCTGTACGAGACCCCGTGAGGCGCCGCGAAGTGCCGAACCCGACATAACAATCCACCGTTCTCCGCGTGCGTCCGGCCCGCCCAGGCCCGATGCTGGACCAGTGATGGACGAGACGGAGTTCTGGGAGTTGGTGGACACCGCCCGGGAGGACGCCGAGGGCGACCCCGAGGACCAGGCCGACCTGCTCGTGGAACGGCTCGGCCGGCTGGACCCGGAGGCCGTGCTGGACTTCGCCCGGCACTTCGAGTCCCGTTACAACCGCGCGTACACCTGGGACCTTTGGGGCGCCGCCTGGGTGCTGCTCGACGGTGCCAGCGACGACGCGTTCGACTACTTCCGGTGCTGGCTGATCGGCCAGGGCCGGGAGGTCTTCGAGGGCGCGGTGCACGAACCCGACTCGCTCGCCGAGCTGCTGGGCGACTTCGACGAGGAGATCGACGGGGACGGCGAGGAGCTGGGCTATGCCGCCGACGAGGCGTACGAACAGCTCACCGGTGTGGTCGCCCCGGACCTCGGCATCCCGCCCGCGCCCGGCGAACCCGAGGGCGCCCCGCTCGACTTCGAGAACGAGTCCGCGCTCGCCGAGCGCTGCCCGAAACTCTGGGAGCGTTTCAGGGCGTAGCGCTGTTCAGACGCCGTGGACGCCGCGGCTCGTCGTGCGCGGCAGGTAGGCGTACTGCTCGGCGGTGTACGGCTGGGCGTGGTGGCGGCCTTCCCCGCCCGGGGCCGGGTGCTCGGGGGCCGAGGCTCCGTGCAGGGGCGCGGAGTTGGCGCGCTCCAGGGCGGTCGCGGTGACGGCGGACGGGCCGAGCACGACGACGGCGGTCGCGCAGGCCACCGTCCAGGGGCTCCGCAGGGCCGAGGACCAGGACCTCTTCGGGTCGCGGGACGTGTTCTTCGTACGACTGCTGATCATTTTCCCCACCTCCGGTCGGCGTGACGACTACGAAGCTAGGGCGCGGATCTTGGAGAAGTCTGTGAGGCCGCGGCGCGCTGTCTGTGAACCTCATGAGATCCGTCTCGACGCGATGAGATCCGGCTCAACGCCGGCCCTGGAGGCGGGCCGCCAGCTCTCTGATCGCGGGCAGGCGTTCCGCGAGGGCCGCGCCCGGGCAGCTGGTCATGAAGCCGTCGCTGTGGCCCGCGAGGGTCGGCAGCAGGGCGGTGGTGCCGGAGGCGTAGCGGCTGAGGCTGTTGCTGGAGGTGAGCTTGACGCTGCCGCGGGGGTCGGTGTCGGAGAGGCCGAGTTTCCAGGCGGCGAGGGCGGCGATCGCGTCGGTCATGGCCTGCGGCACGGGGACGCCGGCGGTGAAGGTGCCGAGGGCGGCGATGCCGGTGGTGCGGTGGTTGAAGCCCTGGGTGTGGGCGCCGGTGACGGGGCGGTCGATGCCGCCCGCGCGGCCCTCGTAGATGGTGCCGCAGCGGTCGACGAGGAAGTTGTAGCCGATGTCGTCCCAGTCCTTGGCGCCGGTCTGGCCGGCGTACAGGTGGCGGATGATGCGGGGCGCGTCTGCGCAGTCATAGCCGTTCGGCGAGTCCGTGTGGTGGACGAAGACGGCGGCGACCTCGTCGTCGTAGCGGGCGGGCGGCTGGCTGGGCACGTCCTTCTCCAGCTCCAGCCAGCGGGCCCTGGGCACGATGGGCGGCCGGGGCGCCTGGTGCGGCGCGGGCCGGGCCGCGACCGGTCGGCCCGCGCGCTGCGCCGTACGGTCCACGCCGATCGCGCACAGCACCAGCGCGAGCACGGCCGCCAGCCCGGGCAGACAGGCCAGCAGCAGGAGGACGGGGCGCGGCGGGTCCACCCGTTCCCGGGCCCGACGCGCCCGCTCGCGGAACCGGCGCAGGTGCCCGCGGACCGGGTCCGGGGCGCGCGGGGTCCGTGTGCGGCGGCGCCACAGGCGCAGCCGCCGTATTCGCGCCCCCCGTGACGTCCGGAACACACGCATGGCCCCAGAGTCACCCGGATGCGTACCGGCCGCGATGTGGGCTGGGCCACCCGAGGGAAGCGGAAGGAACCAACGCCGTGGTCCGGGACGTTTTTACGGTTCCAGGCGGATGTGGCGCGGTGGTGGCCGGTTTCGCGCGCCATCGGCGTGCGGTGCGGGCGTAACTGATCACTGCGCCCGCCGCACGCGTACTACAGGGTCCCTGGAGAGAGGCGGCTGGAGTGGACGTGCTCGACATCCTGCTGATGCTGGTGATCCTGGCCTACGCGGCGTCGGGTTACCGGCGCGGCCTGGTCGCGGGATGTGTGTCCCTCGCCGGTTTCGTGGGCGGTGCGGCGACAGGTGTCTGGGTGCTGCCCTGGATGATGGAGCTGGTGGAGGCGGGCACCCCGGGGGCGACGGTCACGGCGGTGCTGACGGTGCTGGTGCCGGGAGTGATCGGGCATGAGCTGGCGGGCCGGCTGGCGCTGCGGCTGCGCCGGGAGATCGACCGCAGCCCGCTGCGGGTGGCCGACGGCATAGGCGGGGCGGCGGCCAACACGGTCGCCGTGCTGATCGTGGCGTGGGTGGCCGCGAGCGTCCTCGGGGCGTCCTCGTCCCCGGTGGTGACCAACTCGATCCGTAACTCCGCGCTGCTCGGCGCCGTGCAGAACACCATGCCGGACACCACCCCGGCCTGGTTCTCCGACGCCACCTCCGCGCTCACCGAGGCGGGTTTCCCGCAGGTCTTCAACCCGTTCGAGAACGAGGCGACGGCGGAGGTGGCCAAGCCGTCCGGCGACAGCGTCACCGCTGCGGCGACCGGCGCCGCCAAGCGCAGCACGGTGAAGATCGAGGGCGTCGCGGGCACCCAGGGCCGCGAGGGCAGCGGCTTCGTGTACGCCACCGAGCATGTGATGACCAACGCCCATGTGGTGGCGGGCATCGACGACCCGAGCGTGCGCGTGGGCGGCGTGGGCAAGGCGTACGAGGCGAAGGTCGTGCTCTTCGACCCCGACAAGGACGTGGCGGTCCTGTACGTCCCGGGTCTCGAGGCCCCGCTGCTGCGCCTCGACGACGGCGCCGAGCGCGGTGACGCGGCGGTCGTGGCCGGCTATCCGGAGGACGGCGGCCTGGACCTCCAGGCGGCCACGGTCGCCAGCCGTATCGACGCGACCGGCCGGAACATCTACAACACCGACTCGGTGACCCGCGACATCTACTCCATCCGCTCCACCGTCCGCCCCGGCAACTCCGGCGGCCCTCTCCTCACCACCGAGGGCCAGGTCTTCGGCGTCGTCTTCGCCCGCTCGACCTCGGACGCGGAGACGGGTTACGTCCTCACCGTGGACGAGGTGGCCTCCGACGCGGAGCGCGCGGCGAACGCGACGGCCGCGGTGGACACGGGCGAGCTCGTGACCTCGTAACCTCGCAGCTTCATGACCTTGTGGCCTTGTGGCCTTGTGAGCTACCCGGAGCCGTCGTCCTTCCTGGTCGTCAGAGCCGACGGCCCATCAACACGTCGTCCACGTACGCCCCGTCCAGCAGGAACTCCTCCGGGAGGATCCCCTCCACCACGAAGCCCTCGGACTCGTACAGCTTCCTGGCCGGGGTGTTGTGGCCGAGGACCCGCAGGGTGAGGCGGCGGGCGCCGCGGCGGCGTGCCTCGTCCTGCGCGGCGCGCAGCAGCGCCCGTGCGACGCCCGCCCCGCGCGCCCGGTCGGAGACGGCGAGGCCCTGGATCTGGCGGACGTGCGTGTGACAGGCGAGGGCGGAGGGCCGGGCGAGGCGCACGTACCCGACGACGGTGCCGCCGAGTTCGGCGACCAGGTGGTCGTGGGGGCCGTAACGCTCGTTGAAGAACGGCTCGTACGGCTGGGTGGGGCGTGCCTGGACGGAGTGCAGCGTGGACCAGGTGTCGCGGTCGAGACGGCCGAGCACGTCCTCGTCGTCCGAGGTCGCGACGCGTATGTACGGAACCGGCATGGCGGCCACTGTACGGCGGCGGCACGACGATCGGGGGGCGGGTCGCGGGCCCCCCGGGCCCGCTTTCCCGCCGTCCGCCGGGCAGGATGGGGGCATGACCGTTGAATCGCCCGTTGCGCCCGGTTCTCGTATCGCGATCGCCGGGGCGTCCGGCCTGATCGGTTCGGCGCTGGCCCGCTCCCTCACCGACGACGGCTACGAGGTGCTCCGGCTCGTGCGGCGGGCGCCCCGGGCGCGGGGCGAGGTGCGCTGGGACCCGGACGCGGGACGGGTCGACGTGGCGGGGCTCGCGGGGTGCGCGGCCGTCGTCAACCTCGCCGGCGCGGGGGTCGCGTCCCGCCGCTGGACGGAGGCGTACAAGGCGACGATCCGCGACAGCCGGGTGCTCGGCACCAGGACGCTCGCCGAGGCCGCCGCCTCCCTCGACACCCCGCCGAGCGTGTTCGTCAACGGCAGCGCGATCGGCTTCTACGGCTACACGGGCGACCGGGTCGTGGACGAGTCGGCGGAGCCGGGGTCGGAGTTCCTGTCCTCGTTGTGCGTGGAGTGGGAGGGGGCGACCGAGGCCGCGCGGGAGGCCGGGATCCGCACGGCGTTCGCCCGTACGGGGCTGGTGGTGGCGCGGGGCGGGGGTGCCTGGGGTCCGCTGTTCCCGCTGTTCAAGGCCGGGTTGGGCGGGCGGATGGGGAACGGCCGCCAGTACTGGAGCTTCATCTCCCTCCACGACGAGGTCGCGGCCCTGCGCCACCTTCTGTTCACGCCGTCGTTGTCCGGGCCGTTCAACCTTACGGCGCCCGCCCCGCTCACCAACCGCGAGATCACCGCGGCCATGGGCCGGGTGCTGCGCAGGCCCACCCTGTTCACCGTGCCCGCGCCCGCGCTGCGGCTCGCTCTCGGCGGGGTCGCGGGAGACGTCCTCGGCAGCACGCGGGCCGTCCCGACGCGCTTGCTGGAGTCGGGCTTCACGTTCACGTATCCGGAGATCGACGACGCGATCCGGGCGGCGGCGGGGCGTTGAGGGGGCGGCGGGACGTTGAGGGGGCGGCGGGACGTTGAGGGGGCGGCGGGAGGGTGCGTTGTCGGGTGCGGGTGAGTGGGGGCTGGTCGCGCAGTTCCCCGCGCCCCTGAAAAGCAGGGGCTGCGCCCCGTGCTTTTCACCCCGCGGCCCGGTCGCCTTTCCAGGCCCCCGGGGCCGTGGTCCTTCAGGCGGCGAGGGCCTGAATCTTCAGGGGCGCGGGGAACTGCGCGACCAGCCCTCACCGGACCCGCACCCGCCCGACAACCTCAGTCCCCCGAACGCCCGGCGCACACGCACCCCGCCCATGCCTCCGTGCGAGGTCACACGCTCCTTCCCCGGAACCGGCCCCCGCCTTCACTCTCATGCCGAACTCAGGTATTTCAGATGGGTGTTGGGGGCATAAAGCCCCCGCAGCCGCGCGACCTCGGGAGGGGCACGTGCTTGAGTCGGTGCACCAGTCGGCGTACCAGGCGGACACGGAGGACGTGGACGTCATCGTCGTAGGAGCCGGCGTGGCCGGCCTCGCTGCGGCCGGACATCTGACCAGGGCGGGGCTGAGGGCCACCGTCCTGGAGGCCGCACCCGCCGTCGGCGGCCGTATGTCCACCGAGAAGATCGACGGCTTTCGCCTCGACCGGACGACGCATCCGCTCTCCACGTCGTACCCGGAACTGCGCCGTACACCGGGCCTGGACATCCTGCCCCTGCGTCCGTTCGCCCCCGGCGTCCTGCTGCACGCCGACGGCCGTCATCAGCGTGCCGGCGCCACCCCTGTCCTGCGAAGCGCGAGGGGCGCACTTACGGCCGCGCGCGCCCTCGCAAGCGCCCCCAGGCTCCCCCGGAACCAGGGCCGCCCCCAAGGCCGTTCCACGGGCACCCGGCCCGGTCGGCTGGGTGCCCCCGCGGACCAGTCCCGGCTGGCCATGGCCCTGGCCCGGCTCGCCGCGACCGCGCCCGAGCGGCTCCTCGCGCGGGCGGAGGTCCCGGCCGCCCAGGCACTGGCGACCCGGGGGTTCCCGCCCCGGACGATCGACGGTTTCGTCCGTCCCCTGCTGGCCGCGCTGCTCGCGGACCCGGCGCTGGGGACCTCCAGCCGCTGTGCCGACCTGGCCCTGCACACGTTCGCGACGGGCCGGCTGTGCATCCCGGAGGGGGGCGCCGACACGCTTCCGGAACTCCTCACGGCCGCGCTGCCGCCGGGCTCGGTCCGTACGGGAGTCCAGGTCACCGGGATCAGCACGACCTCGGTGACGACGGCGCACCACGGTGAACTCACCTGCCGCGCGGTGGTGCTGGCCACCGACGCCCGCTCGGCCGCCGAACTGCTGCCGGGGCTGCGGGTACCGGACTTCCACCCGGTGACGGTGCTGCACCACGCCACGGACGAGCCCCCGTTGACCGAACCGGCACTGCTCCTCGACGCCGACCGCAGCGGGCCCGTCTCGCACACGGCGGTCATCAGCCAGGTCGATCCGAGCCGGGCACCGGCCGGCCGCGCCCTGATCACCTCCACGGTCCTCGGCACTCCCCCGGACCCCGCGCACCTCGACGCCACGGTCCGGGCCCAACTGGCCCGCCTCTACCGCACGTCCACGACCCGGTGGGAACTCCTCGCCGCGCACCACGTCCCCGAGGCCGTCCCCGCGATGCCCGCCCCCCACGACCTGCGGCGCCCGGTACGCCTCCTGGCCGGCCTCTACGTGTGCGGCGACCACCGCGACACCAGCACCGTCCAGGGTGCCCTCCACTCCGCCCGCCGAGCCGCCCACGCCGTCCTGACCGACCTGGACGCCCACCCGACGTTCCTGGAGGAGCCGCTGGAGACGGCCGCGTGAGAGCTCGTCAGCAGTGAGGGGCACCCGGCGGAACCGGGCGCCCCTCACCGGCCGTTCGACTACCCCAGCGCCGCCACCTTGTCCCGGTAGCCCCGCACCGGGGCCGCGTCCCGATACGGCTCCAGGCGGCGTTCGAAGTCGCGGACGTACTCCACGGCCCGTACGGACCGCATCTCCGCGGCCTGCCCGGCGGCTTCCGCGCCGAGCTGGCAGGCCTGGTCCAGCTCCCCGAGCCCGAGCCGGGCCGAGGCGAGGACGACGCGGCAGAAGAGACGGCTGCGGGCATAGGCGGGCGCCCTCAACTGCAGGGAGCGTTCGGCGTGCTGGGCCGCGGCCCGGTACTGCTGGAGGTCGCGGTGGCTGTGGCCGAACTCGTCGGCGAGCTGTGCCTCGTCGAAGAACCGCGCCCAGTACGGGACCTCGTCCCCGGGGCGGGCCGTCTCCAGGGCACGCTCGGCGCGTACCAGCGCGGCCGTGGAGGCCCGCACCTCGCCGAGCACCGCGTGCCCGCGCGCCTCGACGGAGTGCAGCAGCGACTGCACCACCGGCGGCACGGCCGACCCGACACCCTGCTGGGCGACGCGCGCGAGCTGCACGGCCTCCCGCCCGTGCCCCAGATAGACCGCCTGCCGGCTCATCGTGACGAGCACGTACGCCCCGTACGCCCGGTCCCCCGCCGCCTGCGCCAGCCTGAGCGCCTGCACGAAGTACCGCTGGGCGAGCCCGTGCGCGCCGATGTCGTACGAGGTCCAGCCGGCCAGCCGGGTCAGGTCGGCCGCGGCCGCGAACAGCCGTCTGCCGATCTGCTCGCCGTAGGCGCCGCGCAGCATGGGCTCGGCCTCGTGTTCGAGGTAGCGCACGAGGGCCTGGCGGGCGTGGCCGCCGCCGTACGCGTCGTCGAGGGCGCGGAAGAGCTCCCCGACCGAGCGGAGGGCGGCGATGTCCCCGCCGGTGACCTTCTGGCCGGGGCCGCGCTCGGTCTGACTGCGCTGCCGGGGGACGACCGGGCGGCCCTGCGGGGGAACCCGGGTCGCGCCCGGATCACCCCGGCCCACCCGGTCGTCGGCACGGCCGATCAGCCAGTCGCGGCTGGGGACGACCAGTCCGGCGGGCGTGAAGGCGATCTTGCGGAGTTCGGCATGGCTGCCGGAGTCCTTGCGCCACAGGCCGCCGACGATGTCGATGGCCTCCTCGGGGGTGGCGGCGAACTCCAGGCCCGCGTAGACGGGTGCGCAGGCGTCCAGGCCGAGATCCTGGGCGGTGAGCCGGCGGCCGAGGCGGCGGGTGAACACCTCGGCGATGAGTGCGGGTGTCGTCCCCCGGGGCTGCTGGCCTCGCAGCCAGCGGGTGACCGACGTCTTGTCGTATCTGAGGTCGAGGCCGTGTTCGAGACCGAGCTGGTCCACACGGCGCGCTAGTCCCGCGTTCGAGAACCCCGCTTCTGCGATGAGGGCGGCGAGCTGGCGGTTGGGGGTGCGCTGCGCGGGTCGTTCCGTCATCTGCGGTGCGGTCTCCTGCCTTCCGGGTGTCGGCGGGGTTTCCCGGATTGCCTGGTGAGAAGCCTTTTGCGGCCTGGTGAACGGCGCGAATGTAGCGGAGAGTAAGCGCCCGATCGCACACTTCCGCATCCATTCATCCGATCGTGTGAGGATTTGCCGCACGGCTGACGCGGTCGGCCTCCGACATGCGCCGGCGTGGCCCCTCGTACGCCGGGCGGCCGTGCCATACGACGGGCGGCGGGCCTCACCCCCGCGCCGCGTACGACCCGTCGCCGGGCCGCCGTACGGACGGGGGCGCGGACGGCGGGGCGGGGCATCGGCGCCGGACACCACTCGAACACCGCTCGACCGTACGGTCGTACAGTGGCTTGGGCGCGTCACGCGCCTGACCGGGCTATCGCGGTGCCGCCGCCCGGCGGTGCCGCCGAGGGAGGCGCTTGCCGTGAGTGGGTTGCGGTTCGTCCGCATGGGGTTCGACACGGAGGCCGTCGAGTACCAGGAGGCCTGGGACGAGCAGCGCCGGGTGCACGCGGCGCGCTTCGTCGACGAGGTCCCCGACACCGTGCTGCTCCTTGAGCACCCGCCGGTCTACACCGCCGGGCGGCGCACCGCGGACAACGAGCGCCCCCTCGACGGCACCCCCGTCATCGACGTCGACCGCGGCGGCAAGATCACCTGGCACGGTCCGGGCCAGCTGGTGGGCTACCCGATCCAGAAGCTCCCCCGCCCGGTGGACGTGGTGGCCCACGTACGGCGTCTCGAAGAGGCCCTGATCCGTACGTGCGCGGAGTTCGGCGTGGAGACCACCCGGGTGGAGGGCCGCAGCGGGGTGTGGGTGCTCGGCGATCCGGTCGAGCAGCGGCTCGGCGGGCTCGCGCTGGACCTCGACCCCCGGATGACCGACGACGAGTTCGACCCGCGGCTGAACGGGCCCGAGTACGCGCCCTCCAACGCCGGGCAGCGGCGCGAGGACCGCAAGATCGCCGCGATCGGCATCCGCGTCGCCAAGGGCGTCACCATGCACGGCTTCGCGCTCAACGTGAACCCCGACAACAAGTGGTTCGACCGGATCATCCCCTGCGGAATCCGCGACGCCGGCGTCGCGTCCCTCGCGGGCGAACTGGGCCGTGACGTCACCATCGCCGAGGTGTTGCCAGTGGCCGAGCGGCACCTGCGGGAGGTCCTGGAGAACGCGGACCTGAAGCCGCGGGAGATCGAACGGGCATCGGCGTAGTCCGCGCCAGGGCTCGGGAGGTTCGGTTCGTTGTCGGGTGCGGGTTCGGTGGGGCTGGTCGCGCAGTTCCCCGCGCCCCTAAAGGATTTCAGGCCCCTGCGGGCCTGAAAAGCACGGGGCGCAGCCCCTGCTTTTCAGGGGCGCGGGGAACTGCGCGAGAAGCCCTCACCCACCCGCGCCTTGGGGGTCGAAGGGGCGCAGCCCCTGGGATGGGACGGGTAAGGGCGGCGGGGGCGAAGGGAATACGCCCCACAACCGCAAGGTTGCCCACCCCGGGGACCGAGAACCGTAGGGGCGTACCCTGGTGGACGCCGAAGAATCGAAGACCGCCCGAAGCAATCAGCAGGGAGCCGATGTGTCCGCAGTCGCACCCGACGGACGCAAGATGCTGCGCCTGGAGGTCCGGAACAGCCAGACCCCCATCGAGCGCAAGCCCGAGTGGATCAAGACCCGGGCGAAAATGGGCCCTGAGTACACCAAGATGCAGGGCCTCGTGAAGAGCGAGGGCCTGCACACGGTCTGCCAGGAGGCGGGCTGCCCCAACATCTACGAGTGCTGGGAAGACCGCGAGGCGACGTTCCTCATCGGCGGCGACCAGTGCACCCGGCGCTGCGACTTCTGCCAGATCGACACCGGCAAGCCCGAGGCGCTCGACCGCGACGAGCCCCGCCGCGTCGGCGAGTCCGTCGTCACCATGGACCTGAACTACGCCACCATCACCGGCGTCGCCCGCGACGACCTCCCGGACGGCGGCGCCTGGCTGTACGCCGAGACGGTCCGCCAGATCCACGAGCAGACGGCGCGGCGCGAGGACGGCCAGACCAAGGTCGAACTGCTGGCACCCGACTTCAACGCCGTCCCGGAGCTGCTGGAGGAAGTCTTCTCCTCCCGCCCCGAAGTCTTCGCGCACAACGTCGAGACGGTCCCCCGGATCTTCAAGCGCATCCGTCCCGGCTTCCGCTACGAGCGGTCCCTGAAGGTCATCACCGAGGCCCGCGACTACGGTCTGGTCACGAAATCGAACCTCATCCTCGGCATGGGCGAGACCCGTGAAGAGGTCAGCGAGGCGCTCCGGCAGCTGCACGACGCCGGCTGCGAGCTCGTCACCATCACCCAGTACCTGCGCCCGAGCGTCCGCCACCACCCCGTGGAGCGCTGGGTCAAGCCGCAGGAGTTCGTCGAGCTGAAGCAGGAGGCCGACGAGATCGGCTTCTCCGGCGTGATGTCGGGCCCGCTGGTCCGCTCCTCGTACCGCGCCGGCCGCCTCTACCAGATGGCCATCGAGAAGCGTGGTTCGTACGTCGCTTCGCAGGCCGTCTGAGCGCGGGCCAAATGGCACGGAGTGCCAGCAGATCGTGTGAATCTGAGCACAAGTAGCTACTCGCCAGTAATGGCCGATTGACCGCGGTCCTGACCGTCCTCGCAGATGAGGGCACCGTCAGGGCCGCGTCGGGGTTTGCGGGCCGCGCATCAAGGCTTCATGGGCGTTTGACCGGTCGGTCACGCCCTGGTAACACCAATCAGTGACCCTGGTTTCACACCCGGTACAGGGTCCTAGCCAGAGCAGCCATCCCGAGGGGACCTCATCATGCAGGCCGCACCCGTCCGTGCCACAGCGATCCCGTCGTTCACCGATGCACTGCGTGCCGTCGAGTCGGTGCTCATGAGCAGCGGTCAGCGCACCGCCCGTCGTAACGCCTGGACCTCCGTCCTGGAGGACCGCCGCCGCGCCAAGGACCGTGTCGAGACCGAGCGCGTCCTCGATTCCGTCGTCACGTCGCGCACCTCGTAGTCAGAGCAGCCGTTCCCCGCACGACCCCGCACGACCCTGCGCGACCTCGTTCGCGCACGACCCGCACGACCGCCGCTCCACGCCGGCACCGCCGCCGCCCGGCGCCGCTTCCCCAGCGCTGCCGCCGGTCTCCGGTCCCCACCGGCACCGCCGTCGTCCTCGCTTCCCCGGACACGTAGACTTCGTGCCATGGCGAGGAAGGAACCCGCAGCGGACGCTGCGAACCCCGGGCGACTCAAGCAGATCGCTCTTACGTACAAGATGACCCGCAGGGCCGACAAGAAGATCGGTCTTGTACTCGCGGCTGTCGGAATCATCACCTTCGGTGTCTTCCTCGCGATCGGTTTCTTGATCGGTCACCCCATCTATCTGGGCATTCTCGGCCTCCTGCTCGCTTTCCTCGCGACGGCGATCATCTTCGGACGGCGAGCCGAGCGGGCCGCGTTCGGGCAGATGGAGGGCCAGCCGGGCGCCGCCGCGGCGGTGCTCGACAACGTGGGCCGCGGCTGGACCACGACGCCCGCGGTGGCGATGAACCGCAGCCAGGACGTGGTGCACCGGGCCGTCGGCAAGGCCGGCATCGTCCTGGTCGCCGAGGGCAACCCGAACCGGGTGAAGAGCCTGCTGGCCGCCGAGAAGCGGAAGATGGCCCGCATCGTGGCGGACGTGCCGGTGCACGACCTGGTCGTGGGCACCGGCGAGGGCCAGATCGAGCTGAAGAAGCTCCGCACGACGATGCTCAAGCTGCCGCGCGTCCTCTCCGGCCCCCAGGTGACCGCCACCAACGACCGGCTGCGGGCGATGGGCGACCTGATGAGCAACATGCCGCTCCCCAAGGGCCCGATGCCCAAGGGCATGCGCATGCCCAGGGGTGGCCCGAAGGCCCGCTGACCCACCTGAGTACGACGATGGGGCGCCCGGAGTATTCCGGGCGCCCCATCGTCGTACCAGCTCGTCGTACCAGCTCGTCGTACCAGTTCGTCGTACCAGTTCGTCGTGCCGATTCGTCGTACCAGCTCGTCGTACCGGTACGACGCTCCAGCGCTAGATCCGCACCTCCACGGTGCGCGCCAGCCGGTCGTGCAGGCCCCGGCCGTCGCGGTCCCAGACCAGGGCGGGGATGGCGAGGCACAGCAGGGCCGTGCGGAGGAGGGCGCGCCAGGGGTTCACGGTGCCGGTGCCCTGGGCGACGACACGCAGGCCGAAGAGGCGCTTGCCCGGGGTGAAGCCGACCGTACCCAGGGTGAGGGCGTGGAGCAGGAAGAAGATGAGCAGGGCCCAGTTGCTGGTGGCCTGGTCGTAGCCGTCGGTGATCAGGCCGTATGCGATCAAGAGGCAGAGGCCCCAGTCGACGGCGAGGGCGCCGAGGCGGCGGCCCGGGCGGGCGATGGAGCCGGGCCCCTCCTCCGGCAGACCGAGCTGCTCTCCCCTGTATCCGAAGTCGACTCCGGCGTCTTCCGCCGCCGCGCGGGGTCCGGAGAGCCACGATCCGAGTGCTTGCCTCTTGTCCACCCGCCCACCGTACTGCGACCGTTTTGCCATACGGACAGGTGGGGTGCATGGCGGGATGTCCGGTTAACTTGTGCGAAACAAATGGGTCACGTACGAGAAATCACCCGTCCCTAGTGTCGACGACAGCGTGTGCCACCGCACTGGCAGCACGAACGAACTACCACCCCGGCAGGACGTCGGGAGTAGGAGGAGCTGGATGTTCCAGAACGCCGACGAGGCCAAGAAGTACATCGCGGACGAGGACGTCAAGTTCGTCGACGTCCGCTTCTGCGACCTGCCGGGTGTGATGCAGCACTTCACGATCCCGGCCACGGCCTTCGACCCGGCCGAGGAGCTCGCGTTCGACGGCTCCTCGATCCGCGGCTTCCAGGCGATCCACGAGTCCGACATGGCGCTCCGCGCCGACCTGTCCACCGCGCGCGTCGACCCCTTCCGCCGCGACAAGACGGTCAACATCAACTTCTTCATCCACGACCCGATCACGGGCGAGCAGTACTCCCGTGACCCGCGGAACGTGGCGAAGAAGGCCGAGGCGTACCTCGCCTCCACGGGTATCGCGGACACCGCGTACTTCGGCCCCGAGGCCGAGTTCTACGTCTTCGACAGCGTGCGCTTCAAGACCTCGGAGAACGAGTCCTTCTACCACATCGACTCCGAGGCGGGCGCCTGGAACACCGGTGCGCTGGAGGACAACCGCGGTTACAAGGTCCGCTACAAGGGCGGTTACTTCCCGACCCCGCCGGTCGACCACTTCGCCGACCTGCGTGCCGAGATCTCCCTGGAGCTGGCCAAGTCCGGCCTCCAGGTCGAGCGCCAGCACCACGAGGTGGGCACCGCCGGCCAGGCCGAGATCAACTACAAGTTCAACACGCTGCTCGCCGCGGCCGACGACCTCCAGCTCTTCAAGTACATCGTGAAGAACGTGGCCTGGCGCAACGGCAAGACCGCGACCTTCATGCCGAAGCCGATCTTCGGCGACAACGGCTCGGGCATGCACGTCCACCAGTCGCTGTGGACGGGCGGCTCCCCGCTCTTCTACGACGAGGCCGGGTACGCGGGCCTGTCGGACACCGCCCGCTTCTACATCGGCGGCATCCTCAAGCACGCCCCGTCGCTGCTCGCCTTCACCAACCCGACGGTGAACTCGTACCACCGTCTGGTCCCGGGCTTCGAGGCCCCGGTGAACCTGGTGTACTCGCAGCGCAACCGCTCCGCCGCCATGCGTATCCCGATCACGGGTTCGAACCCGAAGGCCAAGCGCGTCGAGTTCCGCGCGCCCGACTCCTCCGGCAACCCGTACCTCGCCTTCTCGGCCCTCCTCCTCGCGGGCCTCGACGGCATCAAGAACAAGATCGAGCCGGCCGAGCCGATCGACAAGGACCTCTACGAGCTCGCCCCCGAGGAGCACGCGGGCGTCCCGCAGGTCCCGACCTCCCTCCCGGCCGTCCTCGACTCCCTCGAGCGCGACCACGAGTTCCTCCTCCAGGGCGACGTCTTCACGCCGGACCTGATCGAGACGTGGATCGACTACAAGCGCACCAACGAGATCGCCCCGCTGCAGCTGCGCCCGCACCCGCACGAGTTCGAGCTCTATTTCGACGTGTGATCGAGCCCGCGCCCCGCGCGTGAGGTCCCGATCGGCCGCCGGTCGTTCGACTCCGCCCCCGTTCCCGTTTTTCGGGACGGGGGCGCCGTCGTATGGTTCTGGCACGACTGTTCGAGAGACGACGGGGAGACACGGGGATGCCCGAACAGGACGACGACGAGCGCGAGTTCGACATCAAGTGGGCGGACGACGCAGAGCACAAGGAGCCCTCCGCACGGGCCCGGATGCTGGCCGCGCGCTGGAAGGAGAACCCGCCCGAACCCCAGCCCTTCCGCGCCGACCCCGGCCCGGTCGCTCCGCGCCGGTCGTCGTGGGTGTCGACGGTGATCGTCTTCGGCTGCGTGGCAGGGTTGATCGCGCTGATCGGCTACATCAACTATCGGTCGTCGTACTGAGCCCCCCGCCCCCCGTCGGCCGGCACCCGGGCGCACGTTCCATCCGTTCGCGCCGCTGCCGGGCGCGGGGCGGCGGCGGGACAACGCGCCGGCGCCGCGGGTCCGGGCGGCGCTCGGGGACGAGCCGCGGGTCGAGCCCGAGCTGAGCCGGTGGTTCCCGATCCGGGGTGCCCCGGGGCTGTGACCGGCCCCGGGGCCCCGCCTGCTCGCTCGTCGCTCCGGTTCCCCCGCTCTACCTACTTGCCGCTCTTGTCGCGGTCCTGCCGACGGGTCGAGACAGGCCGTTCGCGGCGATAGCGGCGCTCCCACTTCGCCTGCTGGTCACGGCGATCGCGGTACGCGCGGTAGGAAGCGGGCTGGGCCGAGCCGCCGCTCGTCGGGGAACCCGACGAGGACGTCGCCGAGCCTCCCCCCGTGCGGCCGTAGCGGACGTACAGGTAGAGCAGGGCGACTGCGGCCAGCCAGAGGACTTGGTTGGAGAAACCCATGACGACCAGAACCGCGGTCGCCGAAAGGATCAAGGTGCCCATGACGGGACTCCTCGGGGCGTGGCGTGGGTGATGACTGTGCGTGGAAGAGTAGCCCCGGGGCCGGAAAGTGGCCCCCGTCCTGCGTGGGTCCGGTGTCCGAGGACTCCCCTGCGCCTGTCCAGGATGCTCGTGTGACGGGTGCGGGGGCATCCCATTTATCGGAGATGCTGGGCCCATGGGATTCGATGGTCAGGAATGGGCGGCTACTCGTACGTGGGTGGACAAGCAGCTTCCGGAGGGCCGCCGCCTGCGGAACTGGACGGATCTGCGCGGCGGTTGGACCTCCCGGATGCGCCGGCTGACGCTCGACGACGGGACGGGGCTCGTCCTGCGGTCGTTCGTGAAACCGTTCTTCCGGCTGCACGCCCCAGGGCTGTTGAACCGTGAAGCCGCGATACTCACCCTGCTCGCACCGTACGACGACATCCCCACGCCACGCCTGTACGCCGTCGACCCGGCCGCCGAACTCACCGACCATCCCTCGCTGTTGATGTCCCTGCTGCCGGGGTCGGTGCGGGTGGACGAGGACGCGGACCTGGAGGCGCGGCTGGATCTGCTCGCCGGGCAACTCGCCCGGATCCACGCGGTCGTGCCGGCGGAACGGCCTCGTACGTATCAGGCCTGGACCTCGCCCGAGCGCGTCACCACGCCCGACGGCCCGTTGTGGGAGCGGGCCGTGGACGTGATCCGGCGGGAGGCACCGGCGTACGAAGGGTGCTTCCTGCACCGGGACTTCCATCCGGGGAACGTCCTGTTCACGGGCACGGAAGCGGGCACGGACACGGGCACGGACACGGGCAGGGACACGGACGCGGGCACGGACGGGGCTCTGCGGATCAGCGGCGTCGTGGACTGGGTGGAGACCTCGTGGGGACCCGCGGATCTCGATGTCGCCCACTGCTCGACCGCGTCGACCCTGCTGTACGGGGCCGAGTACGGGCTCGGGTTCCGTGAGCGGTACGAGGCTCGGGGCGGGCGTCGACTGGCCCAGGACCAGGACCACCTGTACTGGCGGCTGCTGGACGCGCTCGCCTACGCGCCCGACGCGGAGAAGGTCGCGGTGCCCTGGCGGGAGCTGGGGCGGACGGATCTGACGCCGGAGGTGCTGGGGGCGCGGCTGGAGGCGTATGTGGGCGGGGTGTGGGAGCGGTACGCGTGACGGGGCGGGGCGGCGGCCGGCTGGTGCCCGAGTCACGGGGCCGCCCGATTGTCAGTGGCGTCCGGGAGGATGCGGTCGAGGACTCCGGTCTTCGGAGGCGTTCGGGACTTCAGAGGACGTGAGGGCTCGGGGCTGGGAGCCGGGGGCTCAGGGGTGGACGCGGGCATACGGGTGGAGGCGGCGGGCATGGGTGACGGGCAGCGGCATGTCGGAGTGGCCGAGCGGCGGGTGCGGCTGGGCCTGCGGCAGCGGTTGGCCGGATCGGTACGGGTGACGGGCCCGGAGGAGGTGGCCGATTCACTGGTCGCGCTGCACGGCTCGGATCCCGCGACGGTGTTTCTGGCGGTGGGCGCGCGGCTCGCCGACCCGGGGCAGGCGGTGGCCTAGACCGAACGTGCGCTGTACGCGGACCGGACGCTCGTCCGGATGCACGGCATGCGGCACACCGTGTTCGTGTTTCCGACGGAGCTGACCGCCGTGGTGCACGCCTCGACCGGCATCACGGTCGCCGCCAGGGAACGGGCCTCGCTGCTGAAGGACATGGCGGCGGGGGCCCCGGACGCGGCCTGGCTGAAGGAGGTCGAGGAGTCGGTGTGCTGGACCCGGACGGGGTGCGGCGGGAGGCCGAGGAGGCAATCCGCGCGGAGGCTGCGGCTGCGGGGGTGGGTGGGGGCGACGAGGGTCACGCCGCGCTTCCGGACGCCGTTGGAGAGGGAGTTGGCGTGAGGTTCGCGAGAGAGCGGGAGAGCGGGAGAGGTCCGGGGGACGGTTGTGTGGCGGGGGCGGCTCCGTCGTGGTTGCTCGCGCAGGTCCCCGCGCCCCTGGAAGACACGGCCCCTGCGGGCCTGAAAAGCACGGGGCGCAGCCCCTGCTTTTCAGGCCCGCGGGGAACTGCGCGAGCAGCCCCCACCGGCCCGCGGACGAACAACCCGCCGCCCCGGCCGCCGCCGAGCGCGAGGGGGCCCGGGGGGCGCAGCCCCCGGTGGCTGGGGCTCACACCAGCGCCGGGTGCCCGAGACGCAGAAGGGCACCCGGCAACCGGCTCACTCGGAGGGACACTCCTTCCAGGCCAAGTGATAGATCGTGCTGATGTCGCCGTCGGTGGAGTCCATGGTCATGAAGCTCGTGCTGCTCGCCGGCGACGAGCCCCGGTTGACGCGCAACTCGGTGTTGATGTTGAAGTTGCGTTCGACTCCACAGGGGGCCCACACCAGTTGGGCCCAGTCGGTCTCGTCCGTGGCCTGCCAGTTGTCCTCGTAGGGGCCGTTGAACGCGTGGGTTCTGGAGGCGGTGTCCGGGGAGCCCTGGAAGTAGTACGAAGCCTTTTCCGTGCCGGTCGCGCCGCGTTGGAGCGAGGCGAAGCCTCGGTAGTCGACGCTGGCGATGGCGTAGGTGAAGCCGCCGGGCACATGGACGATCAGGTTGAGCTGGCAGTTCTTGCGGAACGCGGTGGACGGGGCGCCGCCGCCGACCTGGGCGAGGTAGTCGCTGTAGGTCACCGTGAACGCGGTGTTGTCCGGCGAGACGGCGACCGCGGCCGTGCCCTGGGGGCAGCCGGAGCCGTTCACCGTGGCGACCTTGATGACGATCTTGTCCGGGGGCGGGTCCTCGAACGGGGACTCGGCCTGCGCGGGCAGCGCACTGGCGAAGAGGGCGGCGACGGCGCCGCCCAGGAGGAGACCACGAACCATGGGGGGTTCTCCGATCAGAGTCATGCACATGTCAATAGGCATGCGCCAGAACCCCACGGCCAGCGAGAGCGCAGCCTGTGAAAGAGCTGTGAAGACCGAGGGGCGACCGCATCGTATGGACCCCGGGAGGGCAGGGCTAGGGCGATCTCCGGCCAACCCTGGCGGCCGGAGATCGCCCTTTTCCCTCCCCCAGCCCGCCGAGCCCCCGCGAACGCCGGCATCCGCTCGACGCAGCGGTGCCGCCCACCCCCTCGGAGTGGACGGCACCGGAGAATCCGGCGGGCGGCGTCAGCGGCTGTAGCGCATCAGGGCCCGCACCATGTGGCACGTGGTGTCCGACGGCGGATGCACACCGATGACCTCCGCCGTGCTCCGGATCGTCTCGTTGCGCGCCTGGTTCGGCATGTGGACACCGGAGTCGAGCAGGGCGATCGCGAGGCGCATGGCCTTCAGGCGCCGGTTGTGGGTGATGTACCACTCACGCGGACGGCCCGGCGGCAGCGTGTGCTTCACCACCGGCGCGTAGGGCAGGTCGAGCAGGACGGGATGCTGAACGGTGGACTGGGTGGGCAGCGGCTTGGACTTCAGTGCGGCAGCGGGCACGGACATCCTCCTGTCGCGGTCTGGGCACCGCCGGAATCCCCCGTCGGCAACCCTCGAACACTGCTTCTATTTTACTACCCCCCACTGACAATCGCCCCTGGCCAGAAGGCTTCTGACGGGTCCTGTGACAGGGGTGGAACACGGGTTTTCGCGCCCGGTTGGCTACGGTGGGCGGCATGGAGATCTGGATCAATCCGGCCTGTTCCAAGTGCCGCAGCGCGATCGGCCTGCTCGACGCCGAGGGGGCCGACTACACCGTCCGCCGCTACCTGGAGGACGTCCCCAGCGAGGACGAGATCCGCGCCGTACTGGACCGCCTCGGGCTCGAACCGTGGGACATCACCCGCACCCAGGAGGCCGCCGCCAAGGAACTCGGCCTCAAGGAGTGGGCCCGGGAGGCCGGCGCGCGCGACCGGTGGATCAAGGCGCTCGCCGAGCACCCGAAGCTCATCCAGCGGCCGATCATCACCGCGGACGACGGTACGGCGGTGGTGGCCCGCACGGACGAGGCGGTACGGGACGCCCTGTCCAGGTAGCGGGCGGCGGTTCGGCGGGCCGGGTCCTCAACCTTGGTGTGACGTGGGTTACTTGAGAGTTCGCTGTGACCGTTGAGCAGTTTCGTTCGATATCTCGTACATAGCGGCGTACTCGTCCGATCCGGCGGCCGATCCGAAGGCCCACCGGGAACAGGAGGCGCGCATGTCGCGTAGGAGAACGCTCAGCACGAAGAAGAAGGTCGCACTGTTCGTGACCGCGGCGGCGGTGGCGGGAGGCGGGGCCTTCGCCATGGCGGCCACGTCGAACGCGGCGCAGAGCGCGGCGGATTCCAGTGTCTGCCAGGGCCTGGCCACCGCGCTCGGCAACAACGAGCGGTTCATCGCCGACCAGAAGGCGAACCCCGACGCCCAGTCGGCGGCCCGGATCGCCAACCGCGAGGCGGTCATCGCCCAGATCAAGGTCCAGCAGGGGGCGTCGGACTGCGTCGTCGGGGAGTCGGCTCAGGGCTCCCAGGCCGCACAGCCCGCGCAGCCCTCCGCGCCGGCCACGGAGACCGGGGGGTCGGCTCAGGACCCCCAGGGCGACGAGGCCGCCGGGAACGCAGGCGGCGCCGGGAACGCCGGTGACACGGGCGGCGCCGGGGGCACGGGGAACGCCGGGGCCGGCGAGCAGGTCTGCGACGGCTCCACCGTCACCCTCTCCGGTGAGGGCGGCGCCCCGGCCGCGTCCAGCAACGAGTTCCCCGCCGGTACGAAGCTGCGGGTGACCAACCTGGACAACAACAAGTCCACGACCGTGGAGGTCACTTCGGTCTCGGGCAGTTGTGTCCTGCTGAACAACTCCGCCTTCGAGGAGGTCCGGGAGCCCGGCAAGTTCCTGATCCGCCGCGCACTGATCGAGAAGGTGGGGTGACGCCGTCCTGGACGACGGGGCGGGCCCGCTCGTAACGGTGAGGTGAAGAGCAGGCGACCGTCGTCCAGGGAGGCCGGCCCCGCACGGAGCGGCGGCCGGCCTCACGCGCCCGGCGCAGGCGCCCGACCAGCGCGTCCGTCGTGACGTGAGTCGCGCCACAGAGGCCCCAGGTAACACGGGGTTCACATTCGAGCAATGACCGGGAAATCGCGTGTTGACAGGCTGCCCGGCATCAGCGCGGCGTTTCAGTGCCGCAGCGCCGCAGCACCCGCACATGCGCCTAGTGACACACCCCGAAGGATGTGGCCCGTGACCTTCAAGGCTGAGTACATCTGGATCGACGGCACCGAGCCGACGGCCAAGCTCCGTTCCAAGACGAAGATTCTGGCCGACGACGCCAAGGGTGCCGAGCTTCCGATCTGGGGCTTCGACGGGTCCTCCACGAACCAGGCCGAGGGGCACTCCTCGGACCGTGTGCTCCAGCCGGTCTTCTCCTGCCCGGACCCGATCCGTGGCGGCGACGACGTCCTCGTGCTCTGCGAGGTCCTCAACATCGACATGACGCCGCACGAGTCCAACACCCGTGCCGCGCTGCGCGAGGTCGCCGAGAAGTTCGCCGCGCAGGAGCCGATCTTCGGCATCGAGCAGGAGTACACGTTCTTCCAGGACGGCACGCCGCTCGGCTTCCCCAAGGGCGGCTTCCCGGCCCCCCAGGGCGGCTACTACTGCGGTGTCGGCGCCGACGAGATCTTCGGCCGTGACATCGTCGAGGCCCACCTGGAGAACTGCCTGGCGGCCGGTCTCGCCATCTCCGGCATCAACGCCGAGGTCATGCCCGGCCAGTGGGAGTTCCAGGTCGGCCCGGTCTCCCCGCTGGAGGTCTCCGACCACCTGTGGGTGGCCCGCTGGCTGCTCTACCGCACCGCCGAGGACTTCGACGTCGCCGCCACCCTGGACCCCAAGCCGGCCAAGGGTGACTGGAACGGCGCCGGTGCGCACACCAACTTCTCCACGAAGGCGATGCGCGAGGGCTACGACGCGATCATCACCGCGTGCGAGTCGCTGGGCGAGGGCTCGAAGCCGCTCGACCACGTCAAGAACTACGGCGCCGGCATCGACGACCGCCTGACCGGTCTGCACGAGACCGCCCCGTGGAACGAGTACTCCTACGGTGTCTCCAACCGTGGCGCCTCGGTCCGTATCCCGTGGCAGGTCGAGAAGGACGGCAAGGGCTACATCGAGGACCGCCGCCCGAACGCCAACGTCGACCCGTACGTCGTGACGCGGCTGATCGTCGACACCTGCTGCACCGCGCTCGACAAGGCCGGCCAGGTCTGATCCACCGGGCTCTTCGAGCCCGAGGTTCCGAGAGGGCGTCCACCGATTCCGGTGGGCGCCCTCCGGCGTTGTCAGTGGGGCGTGCCATGGTGGGGGCATGAAGATCCACGGGGGCGATCCGGCCCGTACGAACGAGCCCTCCGGCACCGCCCGGCTGGCCGTCAAGGTCGACACGGAGACCGGGGAGAAGCACGCCCGGATCTCGGCGGAGCGGCTGCGCGAGCTGGTGTGCCGGATCGGGGACCGGGGCGACCGTTTCCTGGTCGTGCAGCGGATACCGGACATCCCGGACGTCTTCGTCCAGGTCTGGCACGAGCGGGCCGACGACGGCGCGGACGGCGAGTACCAGCTGGAGTACCGGGAGGACCGCGACCGGTTCTTCGGGGCCGTCCTCACCGACCCGGAGCGGGTGGCCGAGGCCATGACCGGCTGGGCGCGGCGGACGCCGGGCTGGGAGACCGGGATCGAGTGGACCCCCGTCGAGCACGACGCCCCGGAGGAGGTGCCGGAACTCCCGGACGACGTACGGGAGCAGGTCGAGGAGCGGGTGCGGGAGCTGTTGCGCTGCGGTTACGACGACCGGGCCCGGTTGAGCGAGGCCGCCGAGGAGTATCTCGTGGACGGCGACGCCCGGCCCGTTTCCCGTGCACAGGCCCGGCAGCTCGTCGACCGGCTCTGGGTGGAGCGGCTCGCCGAGCAGGAGACCTGGGACGGGGTCACCGACCCCGAGCGGCTCACCCGCGCCTTCGAGGCGCTCCAGTCGGCGCACGGCATCACCGCCCGGGAGAACTTCACCTGCTGCCGCAACTGCGGTACGACCGAGATAGGCGCCGAAGGCTCGCCGGACGCCCGGGGATTCGTGTTCTTCCACTCGCAGTGCACCGAGGGCGCCGCCGCCGGGTACGGACTGATGCTGCTGTACGGCGGGTTCGACGACGCCGCCGAGACCACCACGGCGGTCGGGCGGCAGGTCGTGGCGGCCCTCGCGGCGGAGGGTCTGTCCGCGGAGTGGGACGGAGATCCCACCAAGGCCATCACCGTCACCCCGCTCCATTGGCACAAACGCCTGGTCGGCTGAGGCCACGACACACTCCGGTCATGCCGGAGAAGCGTCCAAGCAGTGAGAGGAGGCTCCTGCGGCAGGCGTGTTTCTGCTTCAATGGGGCCATGGCCAGCCTCCAGAACCGACGCGCGACGGGTCGCCATGACCTCGAGCCCTTCTGGCCTTCCCGTCAGCACCACGACTTCGACCGGGTGTGTTGCCGCGCGATGAACGCGCCGGCCCTCTAAAGCCGTACACCCCGGCCTTCGGTCGGCGCGGAACGACGTACGTCCCTCGGCGGAACCGACCACGAACTCGGTCGCCGAGGTTTCCCGGACGAACCTCTCGCGCGAAAGAGCTGACCTCTCATGGCGAACACCCGTTCTCTGTCGACCGCCACCCCGCTGACCGCCGCGTCGGGCTCCGCCCCCGTCGCCGTCCCCGCGCCCGGCGCCCCCCGGCACCGACTGCGTGCCGTGGGGCGGGACGAGGTCGTGGACATCGCGGACTTCCTGCCGCCGGGCGCCACCTGGTTGCCCGCTCCCCCGCACACCCTGCCCACGCTGCCGGGCCGGCCGCCGATGGTCGGCTACCTGGTGCTTGTCCCGGCCGACCAGCAGCCGCCGGTGCTGCCGTTCGTGGTCGCGGAGGAGAAGCCGGCCGACCACGCCGGTTCCGGTGCGGCTTCCGCTTCCGGGTCCGTCGAGGGCAAGGACGGGCTGGTCCGCGTGGACACCGTGCAGCGCACCGCCGAGGTCGGCGGGCGGCCGCTCGACCTCACCTATCTGGAGTTCGAACTCCTCGCCCATCTCGTCGCGCATCCGAACCGGGTGCACACCCGCGACCAGTTGGTCACCACGGTGTGGGGCTACGGGCATGTGGGCGACGGGCGGACCGTCGACGTCCACATCGCCCGGCTGCGCCGCAAGCTCGGCGCGGAGTTCCGCCAGGCGATCCAGACGGTGCGGCGGGTCGGGTACAAGTACACGCCGCCGCTGAGCCGTTGACGTCCGACCCGTTGGCGTCGGAGCCACTCATCGTCCCGTAACGGGACGTCGTCGCCTCCAGCTCGACGGCTCTCCTGAGAGTGGATCTTCTGAGAGCGGATCTCCTGAGAGCAGATTCCCGTTCCGTGCCGACAGCCCGGCGGGCAGAGTCGGCGGCATGAGACTTCTGATGCTGGGTGGTACGGAGTTCGTGGGTCGCGCCGTCGTGGAGTCGGCGCTGGCCCGCGGCTGGGAGGTGACCGTCTTCCACCGGGGACGGCACGAACCTCCGGCCGGGGTGCGGTCGTTGCTGGGCGACCGCACCGCACCGGACGGGCTCGCGGCGCTCGTCGACGCCTCCACCGCCGGCTCCGCTTCCGGCGGGGACGGGTGGGATGTCGTCGTCGACACCTGGTCGGCGGCGCCGCGGGCCGTCCGGGACACCGCGCGGCTGCTGTCCGGCGTGGCCGAGCGGTATGTGTACGTGTCGAGTTGCTCGGTGTACGCCTGGCCCCCCGCCGCCGGGTACGACGAGCGGGCACCGCTGGTGGACGGCGCGTCGGCCGACGCGGAGCAGACCGACTACGCCCGCGACAAGCGGGGCGGGGAACTCGCCGCGGTCGAGGCGTTCGGCCCCGACCGCTCGCTCCTCGTGCGCTGCGGGCTGATCCTCGGGCCGTACGAGAACATCGGCCGGCTGCCCTGGTGGCTCACCCGTGCCGCCCGGGGCGGACCGGTCCTGGCGCCCGGCCCCCGGGACCTCCCCCTCCAGTACGTCGACGTCCGCGATCTCGCCGCCTGGATTCTCGGCGCGGCGGAACGAGGGTCGAGGGGCGCCTACAACCTGGTCGGCCCCTCGGGCATGTCGACCATGGGCGAACTGCTCGACGCCTGTGTGCGGGTGACCGGCGGGGCCGCCGAACTCCGCTGGACGGCATCGGAGTTGATCCTCGATGCGGGGATCGAGCCGTGGACGCAGCTGCCGGTGTGGGTGCCCGAAGGGAGCGATCTGCACGACGCGCTGCACCGGGCGGACGTGTCGCGGGCCGTACGGGACGGACTCCGCTGCCGGGGTGTCGAGGAGACCGTACGGGACACCTGGGAGTGGCTGACGGGGCTGGGCGGGGTCGCGCCGCTGCGACCGGACCGTCCGGCGGTGGGGCTGGACGCGTCGGTGGAGGCTAAGGTGCTGGGCTCTTAGCCGACAAATGGGCGTGCGGTCGGCGGTTCTCGCTTATCTTGGCCAGGGCCGCCCAAACATCCCCTTCACGGACCCCACCAGGGACCTTCACCGCACACACGCCGTAGGGGACCGGCAACTCCCGGTGTTTCGTGGGGCGTTGAAACCAGTTTGTCCCACGAATCTCTCATCAATTTCTGAGTCGCCTGAACACTCCTGGGACTCCCCGCGTATTTGATGGAGCCGCTTCACTCCTGTCGGGCGCCTCGATAGCCCCGCAAGGAAGTCAGAGGAGTTCCATGGGACGCAACACACGCAAACGACGTTCGCCGCTGGCCGTTCGGGCCATTGCCGCATCCGCGGCGCTCGCGGTCGCGGGCGGCGGCCTGGTCTGGGCGAACTTCTACGCCTCAGCGGGCGAGTCGAAGTCCAAGCAGAACAGCACACTGGCCTCCGCGCAGGTCGCCACCATCGCCTGCCCGGACGTCGGCCAGAAGCTGACGAACGTGCCCAAGAAGGCGCGCGCGGGAGTAGCCAAGGAGCTGGCGCTGCTGGACCGGCAGATCACCGAGGCGTACAAGCGCCTCGCTGACACGCGCCAGGCTCAGGCGGGCGACGCCAACTTCGTCAACAACGCCATTCTCGGCCCGCTGAAGTCCAAGCGGACGGCCACCATCGACCGGATCGGCATCAACATCCGGCGCGTGGGCGGCCAGGCTCCGCAGGGCATGGCCCAGCTCGCGACCTGCCAGGGCAAGGCCGACCAGGCTCAGACCAACGCCGGCGGGGGCCAGGGTCAGAACCAGGGCGGCGGCGGCCAGAACCAGGGCGGCCAGGGTCAGAACCAGGGCGGCCAGAACCAGGGCGGCCAGGGTCAGAACCAGGGCGGCCAGGGTCAGAACCAGGGCGGTAACCAGGGTCAGGCCGGTGGCGGGCAGGGCGGTAACGGCCCGGTCGCGGGCGACTTCCAGGACATCACCCAGGTCCAGCCGAACGGCGGCCCGAAGGGCGTGAACGGCAACGGTCTCGCCGCCAACGGCAACGGCGGTTCGAAGGGCACGTTCACCACGAGCTGCGGCGTCAACCAGAACCAGCTCCGCAACTCGGACAACGTGATCGTCGCTCCCGGTGTCAGCAACGGTGCCCAGCACCAGCACGACTACGTGGGCAACCAGAGCAACAACGCCTTCGCGAGCGACCAGGACCTGGCCAACGCGCAGACCTCCTGCCAGAACCAGGGCGACAAGTCGTCGTACTTCTGGCCGGTGATCCGTATCCAGGACGGTTCGAACGACATCGACGCCAACGCCCCCGGCGGTGGCGTGGACAAGAACGTCGGCAAGATCGTCGAGCCGAGCCAGGCCCAGCTGAAGTTCGTCGGCAACAAGAAGGGCAATGTCGTCGCGATGCCGACGGCCCTGCGCATCATCACCGGTGACGCGAAGGCCTTCGTGAACGGCCTGAACAACGCCAACACGAACTGGAGCTGCACCGGCTTCGAGGACCGTCAGCTGACGGACAAGTACCCGATCTGCCCGCAGGGCAGCTCCGTGGTGCGGACGTCCTTCTTCCAGTCCTGCTGGGACGGCCAGAACATCGACAGCGCCAACCACCGCACGCACGTGGACTTCGTCGAGGCGGACGGCAGCTGCTCCAACGGCTTCCAGGCCATCCCGCAGCTCCAGGTCCGACTGGTCTACAACGTCCCGGCCCCGCAGATCCAGAACGGACAGGTCGTGAACCCCTTCGCGGTCGACTCCTTCCCGGAGAACCTGCACAAGCCGATCACCGACCACAACGACTTCATCAACTTCTTCAACCAGGAGACGATGAACAAGATGGTCCAGTGCATCAACGGCGGCCAGAAGTGCAAGTAGTACCGAAGCGCTTCTGAGTCACTGAGGAAGCCGGCGGTGGGATCTCCCACCGCCGGCTTTCGTCTGTCCCCGGGACCGCGACCGGCGCGGTCAGCCGCTGTGGCTGCCGTCGTTGTGGCTGCCACCGGGGTTCATGTGCGCGGACCCCTCCTGCATCTCCCCGCCGAGCGTGCCCTGCAGCCCGCCCACCGTCTTCTTCTCGCCGACGGCGACCCACTTGCGGCCGACGAGGTAGTAGCCGCCGTAGTCCTTGGCGCCGGAGAGCCATTCCGCCTGGCCCCGGTCGGTGGCGAAGGTCGCGAGGACGAACTTGCCGTCGAAGTCGCCGTCCTTGTTGGTACAGAGGGCCTGGCGGATCGTGTCCGCGTCCGTCTGCATGTCCGGCTTGCAGCCCACCTCGCCCGCGATGTGCTCCAGTGTCCCGGTCGCCGTCTTGGGGACGGCGGCCTCGGCGTCGTCGGCCGAGCCGCAGCCGGTCAGCACCAGCAGGGCGGCGGCCGCGCAGGCCGCGCTCCCCGCAAGCCTCTTCCTCGTCAAACTCATCCGTACCTCCGGGTCCGTTCAGGCGACGTGAACTCGCCAGCTCCGTGCGCACCGTTGTTCACGGACGGTCGCCCCGTTAGCGTGCCGCCACTGTCGACACAGGGGGCACACAGACATGAACAGTCCGTCGCGACGCACGGTGCTGGGCTCGGCCGCTGTCATCGGCCTCGGAACCCACCTGCAGTGGTCGGTCCCGGCCCACGCCGCAGAGAGCCCCGGCGAGGGCCCCGTCTTCGATACGGCTCCCGCGCGCTCCGCGCTCAATCGGCTGCTGCCCGGTCATGCCGGACAGTTCCGGCTCAGTCTGCTCGACCGGAGCGGCACCGTCGACCGCTTCCGTGTCACGGGCACCACCGGACGCATCCAGGTCCAGGCCACGACACCGGCCACCCTGCTCATGGGCGTCCACTGGTACCTCAAGTACGTCTGCGGGGCCCACCTCGCCTGGAACGGCAGCCAGCTGGACCTGCCGAGCCGCCTCCCCGCCCCCGCCCGGCCCCTGGAGAGATCCACCGCCCTCCCCCACCGCTTCGCCCTCAACGACACCAACGACGGCTACACCGCCCCGTACGCGGACTGGCCGTACTGGGAACACCAGATCGACCTCCTGGCGGCGCACGGCTGCAACGAGGTCCTGGTCGTCGCGGGCATGGAGGCCGTCTACCACCGGCTGCTGAAGGACTTCGGCTACTCCGACGAGGAGTCACGGGCCTGGCTCCCCGCCCCCTCCCACCAGCCCTGGTGGCTGCTGCAGAACCTCTCCGGGTACGGCGGTCCCCTCTCCCCCGAGCTGATCGCCCGCCGGGCCGCGCTGGGCCGGCGGATCACCGACCGGCTGCGCGAGCTGGGCATGTCCCCCGTACTGCCCGGCTACTACGGGCACGTCCCCAAGGAGTTCGTGGAGCGCAACGGCGGTGACGCGCACGTCGTCCCGCAGGGCATCTGGCACGGCTTCGAACGCCCCGACTGGCTCGATCCGCGCACCGACTCCTTCGCCCGCGTCGCCGCCTCTTTCTACGGCCACGTCAGGGACGTGTTCGGCGAGGCGGCCCACTTCAAGATGGACCTCCTGCACGAGGGCGGCACGGCGGGTGACGTGCCGGTGCCGGACGCGGCGCAGGGCGTGGAGAAGGCCCTCCAGAAGGCGCGTCCCGGCGCCACCTGGGTGATCCTCGGCTGGCAGGAGAACCCGCTGCCTGAGCTGCTGGACGCCATCGACCGGTCGAAGATGCTGATCGTGGACGGCGTCTCCGACCGCTACGCCAGTGTCACCGACCGCGAACGCGACTGGGGCGGCACCCCGTACTGCTTCGGCACGATCCCCAACTTCGGCGGCCGTACGACGATCGGGGCCCGCGCGCACCTGTGGAACGACAAGTTCTTCGCCTGGCGGGACAAGGCGGGCAGCGCGCTCGCCGGTACGGCGTTCCTGCCCGAGGCCACCGACCGCGACCCGGCCGCCTTCGAGCTCTTCTCCGAACTGGCCTGGACCCCGAGGAAGCTCGACCGGGCCGCCTGGTTCTCCTCGTACGCCGACTTCCGGTACGGCGGCCGCGACGACTCCGCCCGCAGGGCCTGGCGGGCGCTGCACGACACCGCGTACCAGCAGCAGGCCGTGGAGCGCAGCGACCCGCACGACTCCCTCTTCTGCGCCCGCCCCGATCTCGCCGCGAACCGCGCCGCCGAGTACGCGCCGAGGGCACTGACGTACGACCCCGGCCGCTTCGACGCGGCCCTCGCCGGGCTGCTGGGCGTGGCGGGCGGGCTGCGCCGCAACCCGGCGTACCGGTACGACGTGGTGGACGTGGCGCGGCAGGCGCTCGCGCACCGCAGCCGCCAGTACCTGCCGCAGCTGCGCGAGGCCTACCGGCGCAAGGACCTCGCCACCTTCCGTGCGCTGTCCACGCTCTGGCTGCGGCTGATGCGGCTGTCCGACGAGGTGACGGGCACGAACGGGGCGTTCCTGCTGGGCCCGTGGGTGAACGACGCCCGGCTGCTGGCGACGAACGACGCCGAGCGGGCCGAGTTCGAGCGGACGGCGAAGGTGCTGATCACGGTGTGGGGCGGGCGGGCCACCTCCGACACGGGCGATCTGCACGAGTACGGCAACCGGGAGTGGAACGGCCTCATGGCCGACTTCTACGTCCCGCGCTGGCAGAAGTGGCTCGACACCCTGGAGGACGCGCTCGCCACGGGGACCGCTCCGGCGGCCGTGGACTGGTTCGCGTTCGAGGAGCCGTGGACCCGGGAGCGCAAGGACTATCCGCTGCGGCCGGTGGGGGACGCGTACAGGGCGGCGGCGCGGGTGCGTGAGGTGCTGGCGCGGGCGCCGTACCAGGGGACGCTGGCCGTCACCGCGGAGCCGCCGGTGCTGCCGCCCGGCGGGAGTGCGCGGGTCTCGGCGGTCTTCCGCAATGTCAACGGGCTGAGGGCGACGGGGCGGGTGGACTTCGCGCTCAGCGGCTTCGACGGGACGGCCGAGCCGGAGGGGCCGACATCGTTGCCGAGCGTTCCGGCGGCCGGCTCGGGGACGGTGCGCTGGCGCGCGGACGCGCCGGATGTGCCGCTGGACCGTCCGCTGCGGCCGCTCCCCCACACGATCACCGTCCAGTACGGTCCGCGTGGGGAGGACCGGGTCGAGGGGCGCTTCGACGGAACGCTGTTCGAGGCGGGGCCGGTGGATTCGGGGTGGCGCACCTACACCAACAACGGGGCCGTCTTCGGGCAGTTGGAGGACCGGTTCGCGATCGATGGTGGCGGGGCGGATCTGTGGCGGGGTACGGCGGAGTTCGGCACGCTCTATCGGGCGGGGGCGCTTGGGGACGGTACGTCCGTCACTCTCCGGGTCGATTCCCAGGCGTCGACCGGGAACTGGGCGCGGGCGGGGATCGTGGTGCGGAACAGCCTCGGTACGGCCGGGTCTGCGGGGTTCCTGAATCTGGCGGTCACTCCGGCGAACGGGGTGGTGTTGTCGTACGACAGTACGGGGGACGGGACGCTCGACACGTATCGGCGGATCACGGGGGTGAAGGCGCCGGTGGTGTTGCGGTTGAGCCGGGCGGGGGCGGGGGCGTACGTGGGTGAGTGCTCCGTCGACGAGGGGGCGAGCTGGCGGGTGGTGGGGACGGTGTCCGTGCCCGGGGCGGTGGGGGGTGGTCAGGACGTGGGGCTCTTCATGAGTGCGACGAACGGGGGGAGCGGGGCGCGGGGGCTGGTCGAGTTCAGCGGGTGGTCGCTCACCTAGGTTTCCTCGCCCCCGCCGCCCCTACCCGTCCCATCCCCCAGGGGCTGCCGCCCCTTCGACCCCGCTCGGGTGGGTTGTTCGGGTGCGGGTGGGTGGGGCTTCTCGCGCAGTTCCCCGCGCCCCTTTGGGGGCGCGGGGAACTGCGCGAGCGACCACGAACCGTCCGCACCCGCCGACGAAAAGGCACCCCCACCCCCTAGGCGCCCCACCCAACCCAGCGGAGCGCTCTGGTGACCATCCGACCATTCGCTCGTTCTGTTGAACGTGCAGTCACAGGATGTCGCCCCGCGCCCCGCGTCTTCCCGCGCTCAGGAGTCGGTCGTGGACGTCGAGCAGGCGGAGGCCGCGCTCGTCGAGCACTACCCCCGTCTGGTGCGGCTCGCCTACCTGACGTTGCCGCCCGGCCTCGGCCGTAATCGTCGCGTGCTGACGGCACACGCGTTGACCCAGCGGGCGCTGCCGAGGCGGCGCAGGTCGGCATCGCTGATCCCGGCGCAGGCGACGGGGACGGTGGCGGGACGGGAGCGCAACCCGGGGTACGCCTACGTACGGCTCCAAGTCGTCCGTACCGCCCTGGAGGCGGGCCTCCCGCTGCGGCGCAGGGCGTGGCCGAAGCGGTCCCAGTTGCCGCCGCTGCTTCCGCGGGTGTGGGGTCTGCGGCTCTTCCCCCGCTCGGGCGGCGCCGACGAACTGGCCCTGGACCAGCGGTTGTCGGCCCTCAGCTCCCCGGCCCGCGCGGCCTACGTCCTGCGCGGCCTGGAGAAGCTCCCCGACCCGGTGATCCGGACGCTCCTCGACGAGGCCGGGGTCGGCAGTCCGGCCGCGGCGCTGACGGAGGCCGACTCCGTGTCGGCGCGGCAGTACCCGCTGCTGTCCTCCCCCGAGTACGACCCCTGTTCCCTGCACGCCCGCCCCACCGATCTGATGCGGCGCCGCCAGCACCTGAAGGCCGCGCTGGCCGCCACGGCGGCCGTGGTCGTGTGCGGGGCGCTCCTCGGGCTGCCCGGGCAGGGGTGGGGCCCCGACAGCGCGGCGGCACCCCCGTACGCGCGGAACCCGGCGGCCCAGGCCGCCCTCGATCCGGGCAGGTTGACGACGGCGGCGGCCACGGCGTGGCAGGCGACGGGGCGGACCGACTTCACCACCTGGCCCGCGCGCGGCGATCTCGTCGAGGACAAGGCCCTGCTGCGGCGCGCCCTCGCGGTCTGGGCCCGCCCCGGTGAGTCCGCCCAGGTCGCGGTCACCCTCGGCACCCAGGCGGGTCCCCCGCCCGGCCCGCCGCAACTGCTGTACGCGGGCGAGGTCGACAACCTCCGGGTCGTCATGCTGCACGACGGTCTGCGCATCGCCCGTTACGCCGAGCCCCTCGACGACCCGGGCACGGCCGCCCTCGACCTGACCCGGGCCGACGGGGCGACCGGCGCCGGCGCGAGCGCCCTGGTGCTGGGCCGGGCCGACGGCAACGTCCGCTATCTGACGGCGCCCTGGGTGCGCGAGGCGGCCGTACGGGATCTGGCGAAGGCCGACGCCGAGGTGCGGAAGCTGGAACTGACGAAGGACGGGACGACGGCGCCGTTCGCGAGTCCGGCGGTGCGTACCGGGGAGTGCCGGTCGTGGGACGTGCTGCAACTGACCGATGCCCGGGGCGGTACGCGGTTGCTGACCGATCTGTCCGAGGTGACCCCCGCGCAGCTCACGGTCGGCCGCCCGACGGCCGGGCCCGCGCGTGACGCTTCCGCCGCCCCCGCGACCTGGGCGCCCTTCGCCTGTTCCCTGGCCGCCGTCCGGTCGCAGGGGGTGCGGACCGTGAACGCCTGGCGGTTCGCCCGTCAGCCGCTGCCCGACGGAAGCGGCACGGCCGACTGGGTGTGCACCCGGACCGAGACCTGGCGGGGCGCGGGAACCCGGGCACTGACCCAGTTCACCACCTCGGCCGGCGCGTACATCACGGCCGCCGCCGACGAGGTCCCCGCCTGTGGCCCGGCCGACCCGCACGTCCTGGCCGCCGGTCCCTGGAAGTCCGCGACCGGCGACTCGTACCTGCTCGCCGCCGGTGGCAAGGACACGGTCTCCGTCGAACTGAGCGGCGGGGCGAGCGGTTCGGCCCCGGGCAACCTCCTGGCCGTACCGGTCGAGGAAGGCGTACAGGCCGAGTTGAAGGGCACGCTGGCGAACGGCCGGGAGATCCACGGACTTCAGTCGGCCCGGTGACCGCTCGCGCATCGAACACCTCCACGCGATCCAGCCCATGGCAGGCTGGAATCAATCGGTAAGGTGTTCGTATGCGAACCGGTGCGCGCCGCAGGATGGGTGTGGAGGAGCGGCGGCAGCAGTTGATCGGGGTGGCCCTCGACCTGTTCAGCCGGCGCTCGCCCGACGAGGTCTCCATCGACGAGATAGCGTCGGCGGCGGGCATCTCACGCCCGCTCGTCTACCACTACTTCCCGGGCAAACTCAGCCTGTATGAGGCCGCGTTGACGCGGGCCGCCGATGATCTCGCGAGCCGTTTCGCGGAATCCCGCGAGGGTCCGTTCGGCGCCCGGCTGCTCCGCATCACGCACCGCTTCTTCGACTTCGTCGACGCGCACGGCCCCGGTTTCTCCGCCCTGATGCGTGGCGGCCCGGCCGTCGGTTCGTCCCGCACCAACGCCCTCATCGACGGCGTGCGCCAGGCCGCCTATGTCCAGATCCTTTCGCACCTCGACGTCGACGACGCCCCACCGGCCCGCCTCGAACTCGTCGTCCGTTCCTGGATCTCCCTCGCCGAGTCCACGGCCCTCGTCTGGCTGGACGGCCGCCGCATCCCGAGGCGCGAGCTGGAGATCCAGCTCGTCCACGACTTCGCGGCCCTGGCGGCGGTGAGCGCGGCCCAGGACGAGGAGATGGCGGACCTGCTCCGCGGCATGCTGGCCGAGGAGCCGGCGAACGGCCCGTTCAGCGATCTGGCGGGACTCCTGGTGACCTTGGGGCGCGGCTAGATCTCGAACTTCCGGTACGAGGGATCAAGGTCCCGCACTTCCGCCGACGCGTGGAACGCCAGCCCCTCCGAAGGCTTCACGTACTCCCGGAGCAGCTCCAGCACGTTCTCCGTCAACGCCACCTTCGTCTCGTCGGTCCGCCCCGCGAGCAAGCCCAACGTGACATGCACGATGGCGTGCCCGCTCAGGTCGGGACCGACCACCGTGTCCTCGGTCGCCCGGAACTGCGTCTTGCATGCCTCCGGCTTCGCGGCGGCGGTCCGCACGACCTCCTCGTGCAGGGCCGTGGCGAAGGCGGGCCGGTCGAATTTCTCGGAGAGCACGGCGGAGTAGTCCACGGTGATCTGCGGCATGGGGCGCCCCTCTACAAAAAGGTCGACGACGACAAGGCAACCCGGTCAGCCTAGCCGCAGGCGCAACGCCAGCATCGCGATGTCGTCCTCCCGGTCCCGCCCGAAACAGTGCAGCAACGTGTCGCACAGCGCGACCGTGCCGGGCGGAGCGTCCGCCGCGGCGGCCCGCAGCTGTTCCATGGAGAGCGACAGATCGATTCCCCTGGTCTCCACCAGCCCGTCCGTGACCATGAGCAGCCGGTCCGTCGGCCACAGCACCGTCTCCGTGGGCTCGGGCCGTTCCAGGCCGAGCCCGAGGAGCGGCCCGGCGGCCTTCACGTACTCGGCCTCACCGCGGTCGCGGACGATCAGCGGCGGGATGTGGCCCGCGTTGGCGATCCGTACGCGTCCGCTGCCCGGATCGACGAGGGCGAGACAGACCGTGGCGGTGACGTCGGGGTGGTGGTGCTGGAGCATCCGGTCGAGCCGCTGGGCGAGCGCCGCGGGGTCGGACTGTTCCACGCAGTAGGCGCGCAGGGCGTGCCGGATCTCGACCATCACGGTGGCCGCGTCCAGCGAGTGCCCGACGACGTCGCCGACGGCGGTGAGGACACCGCCGGAGGTGGACAGGGCCGCGTAGAAGTCGCCGCCGATCTCGGTCTGGCGGGACGCGGGGACGTACCGGACGACCACGTCGAGGCCGGGGAACTCGGGCACCCGCTTGGGCAGGAAGCTGTGCTGGAGGGTGAGCGCGACATGGCGCTCGACCTGGTACATCAGGAGGGGCTGCGCGGCCAGCGCGGTGGCCTGGGCGAGGCGGGCGACCAGGCCCGTGGTGTCGGATGCCGCACCGCGGGTGCCGCGCACGGGGGTCGCGACGCAGACGGGCGTACCGCTCTCGGTGCGGGCCAGGACCAGCCGGGCGTCCTCGGTGACGCCGGGCCGGAAGAAGCCCGGGGGCCACAGGGGCGCGGGGACGACGGTGTCGTGCGGTCCGGGGTCGCCGTCGGTGACGCGGCGGATGAGCCGGGCCACGGCGTCGTGCGCGCCGGCGTCGGGGAGGGTGGTGCGGGCCCGGGCCCGGGAGGTGCCGCGGTAGAGGTGGCCGTCCTCGCCGAGCACGAACACGGCGGCGGGCGACCGGGTGAGCCGGGCGGCTCCTTCGGCGGCGGCTCCGGCCAGCTCCTCCAGGGTGCGGGCGGCCTGGACGTCGACGATGGTCTCGGACAGCAGGGTGAGCCGTCGTACGAGGGCCTCGGCGCCGTTGCGCATGCGGGCGCCGCGGACGGCGGCGCGGACGACCGCCTGGATCTCCTCCGGCTCGGCGGGGACCGTCAGATAGGCCTCGCCGCCGGCGTCCAGTCCCCGGCAGCGGTCGCTGGGGGCGACGGAGGCGGCGGAGAAGTGGACGACGGGAAGGGCCGCCATCGGGGGCTGGGCCTTGAGCCGGCGGCAGAGTTCGAAGCCGCTCATGTCGGGGAGGCCGACGTCGACGAGGGCCACGTCGGGCAGGGCTCCCGAGCGGAGCCGCAGGTCGAGTTCGGCGAGCGCCTCGCCGGCGCTGGCGACGGGGAGCACGCTGTGCCCGGCCCGGCGCAGCACCGCGCCCATCGCGTACCTGCTGGCGGCCGCGTCGTCGACCACCAGCACCGTGCTGTTTGCTTCGTCGGCCATCAGGCTCATGAGGCTCTCGTCCGGGTGGTGCAGGCCGTCCCCTCTCCACCTGCACCACCCAAACTAGCGCTCTATCGGGCGGATCGTGCGAATACCGCCACGGTCCGCCCCGGAACGACGAACGTCCCCGATTCCGCTTCGTACGACGAGGTCCGAACGGTAGAGTCCGCACCCGCCGCCTGTACCCGGTGCAGTGCGTATCCCGTCCCGGCCAGGTCGTCCACGGTCTGCTTCCGCTTCTCCGGGGTGGCGTTGAAGACGACGACGAGGTCGCCGAGTTCCATGGTGATCACGCCCGGTGTCTCGTCCTTCCCCGACAGCGGGAAGGACAGCTTCGACTGCACCTGCCCCGCCGTGCCGAGGGAGAACACGTCCTCCGTCGTACGGATCCTCAGCAGGTCCCGGTACGCGGCCGAGGCCCCCTCGATCTGCTCGCAGCCGACCCCGACGGAGGTCAACAGGGGCTTGGCGTAAGGCCACTTGGACTGGTTGTCGGCCGCGAGGGGCAGTCCGCGCCCGAAGCCGTTGCCGCCGTCCCCGCAGTCCCAGTGGATCGCGTTGAACCAGTCGCCGCTGTCGTAGGAGTTCCGGTCGAGCGACTTGGAACGCAGCAGGTCGGTGCCCGCCTGCGAGAGCGCCGGGCCCTGTGAGAGGGCCGCGGTCGCCATGGCGAGGACCTGCATGCGGGCCCGGTCGGAAGCGCTCGTCGCCTTCGGCAGTTTGAAGGCCAGCGCGTCGAACAGGGATTCGTTGTCGTGCGCGTCCACGTAGGCGAGGGCGTCGCCGGGGGCGTCCGCGTATCCGGCGGCGACTCCGTTGTAGTCGACCTCCGAGCCCTTGACCTCCTTGCCGTCGGTGTCGGTGAACCGGTAGTTCGCGAGGTTGCCGCTCAGCCCCACCTTGACGAGGTCCTGGTAGTGCAGCAGCCGTGCCTTCTGCTCGGCCGACGTCCCGTTGCCCTCCGATGAGTTGGGGTCGGTGTAGAGACCGGAGGCGAAGCCCTGGACGCCCGGGTCCTCGTCGAAGGGGCCGCCGCCGCGCACCGCGTCACGGGCCCGGTCCGAGAAGGTCGCGATGCCCGTCCCTGCCATGTTCTTCTGCGTGGCCTGGGTGAAGCGCGCGTCGTCGGCGACCTCGCCGAAGTTCCAGCCCTCCCCGTAGAGGATGATCCTCTTCCCGTCGACGCCGTCCTTCTTGAGGGTCAGCGCGTCGAGGGCCTTCCTGACCACCAGGATGTTGGCCTTCGGGTGGTGCCCCATGAGGTCGAAGCGGAACCCGTCGACCTTGTACTCCCTGGCCCAGGTGACGATCGAGTCGACGACGAGCTTGCCCATCATCGTGTTCTCGGGCGCGGTGTTGGCGCAGCAGGTGGAGGTGGCGACCGAACCGTCGGCGAGGAGCCGGTGGTAGTAGCCGGGGACCACCTTGTCGAGGACGCTCTTGTCGGCCTGTCCGCTCGCGGGGGTGTGGTTGTAGACCACGTCCAGCACCACGCCGAGGCCGTCGCCGTTGAGCGCCTTCACCATCTTCCGGAACTCGACCGTGCGCCGGGGCCCGTCCGGGTCGGTCGCGTACGAGCCCTCCGGGACGGTGTAGTGGTACGGGTCGTAGCCCCAGTTGAACCCGTCCTTCGCCGCGGCCTTCGCCACGCACTCCTGCTGCTGGTCGGAGTCGGCGGCGTACGAGCCGAGGTCGCAGTCGACGCTCGTCTGGTCCGCCTTCCTCTCGGGGATGGTGGCGATGTCGGCGACGGGGAGGAGGTGCACGTACGACGTGCCCGCCTTCGCCAGCTCCCGCAGGTGCTTCGAGCCGTCGCCGCCCTTGTCGGTGAAGGCGAGGTAGGTGCCCTTGTCCTGCACGGGCACCGTCCGGTCGTCGATGGAGAAGTCCCGGACGTGCAGCTCCTGGATCTGCGCGTCCTTCAGCGGTACGGCCTCGGGCTTGGTGTACGACGACCAGCCGGCCGGGGCGAGCGCCTTGTCCTCCAGGTCGACGACGAGGCTGCGCTCGGAGTCGGCGGTGAGGGCGACGGAGTACGGGTCGGTGACCTTGTTGGTGACGACCTCGCGGACGCTGGGCGCCCACACCTTCACCACGTACCGGTAGGGCTTGTTCTTCCAGGACTTCGGTCCGGTGACGGACCAGACGCCGGTGGCGTCGTCCCGCTTCATGGGGAGCGTCCTGCCGTCGAGGTCGAGGGAGACCTTCTGCGCGGTGGGCGCCCAGACGGCGAGCGTCGTACGGCCCTTGCCGAAGGTCGGGCCGAGGTCGGCGTCCGCCGCGCTCGCGCCGTACAGGTCGTCGAGCACCCCGGCGATCTGCACGCCCGTCGCCGCGAGCACGGCCCCGTTGGCAGCCCGCTGGGAGGCGACGAGCTGGCCGCGCAGGGCCTCACGGACCCGGTCGCGGTCACGCGGGTCGACGGTCCAGGCCGTGTACGCCTTCAGATGCGGGAACTTCGCCTTCTGGGCGTCGGTGAGCGCCGACTTGGTCAGCCGCAGCCACCGCTCGTCGGTGCTGGTCAGCGCGCCGTCCTTCGCCGTGATGGAGCCGGTGCGCGAGTACAGCAGCTGGGTGGAGGCGGCGGTGTCGTTTCCGTTCCAGGCGAGGGTGTTCCGGTCGATCCAGACGGCCTTGGAGGTGGTCAGGTCGAAGGCGGCCGCGCTGCCCGCGGGCTGCGGGAGCAGGTACTTCTCCTGCCCGTTCAGCAGCCACACCTCATGGCCGGCGGCCTTGAGGTCGAGCGCCTGGTCGGTGGAGAGGTCCTTCTCGTCGCCCTTGTGGATGATGTAACTGAGGCTGGTGGCCCCGTCGGTGAGGGGCACCTCGAAGACGGCGCCGTAGGCGTCGGTCCGCACCGGTTCCAGGGGCTTCGACCAGTCCGTGGGGTTCGCGGCGCCGGACCAGACGTGCAGGCCCCAGCCGTCGTGGTTCCCGTCGGCGCGGTGGTAGTGCAGGACGGCCTTGGACGTGTCCTGCTGCGGATAGTCGGCCGTGGGCCTCTCCGTGAGTACGGCCTCCTTGCCCTGCTCGACCCAGATCTCGCCCGTCTTCGTGACGTCGATCGAGCGGTCGGCGGAGACGTCCTTGGTGCCGTCCTTGTCGATGACGAGATAACTGACGTTCGAGGCACCGGGCTTGAGCTTGACGTAGGCGAAGGCGCCGTACGCGTCCCGCCCGACGAAGTCGTGGCCGTCCGGCCAGGTGGTCCCCTCGCCGTCGGCGATGTCACCCCAGGCGTACAGCCGCCAGTCGGTGTAGTCGCCGTCGGCGCGCTTGTAGTGGACGATCGCGTAGTCGCGCGAGGAGGCGGTGGGGACCTCGGGGGCGGGCGGGGTGCCCGTGGTGGAGGCGGCGGTGGCGCTCGCCGTTCGTCCGGTCCGGTCGATCACCACTGCCTTGTACCGCAGTGCGGTTCCCGCCGGAACCTCCTCCCCGATGGTCTGGGTGACCTGGTACGGGGCATGGTCCGCGGAACCCAGCGTCTTCCACGTGCCGTTGCCGACCTGCGCGGCGAAGACGACGCGGTTGAGCTGTCCCCCGTCGACATCGGCGCTGATCTCCACCGTGCCGGTGGCGCCTGCGGCCGGGGCCCTGAGGGTGAGGGACGGCGCGGTGGCGGGCTTCGCGAGCGGGCCGGCGGCCTTGAGGACGATCGCCGACCCGGCCGGAACGGTGACGGTGACCTTGCGGTCGGCGTCGCTCGTCACCTTGGCGTCGGTCCCGTGGATGCCCTTGAAGGCCATGCGGGCCGAGCCGGTCGCGAAGTTCGCCGTCTTGGCCTCGCCCGCGTTGTTGAAGGCGACGACGTACTCGGTACCCGTCTCGGTGTCCGTGCGGGAGAAGGCGTAGACGCCCGCCCCGTCGGCCGCGTAGCGCTCGGTCTGGACGCCGTCGGCGAGGGCCGGGTTGGCCTTGCGGAGCTTGGCGAGAGCACTGATCTGCTTGTAGAGCGGTGCTCTCGTGTCGTACGCGTCCGAGGCGTGGGTGCGGTCCGTGCCGAGCTGGTCGTCGTCCAGGTAGTCGGCGGTCTTCGAGGCGAACATGGTCTGGCGGGAGTCCTTGTCACCGCCCGCGCCGGTGAAGCCCTGCTCGTCGCCGTAGTAGACGACCGGGTTGCCACGGCTGAGGAACATCAGCTCGTTGGCGAGCCTGTCCTTGGCGAGCAGTTCGGCGTCGTCCGCCTTCGGGTTGTCCTGTTCGAGGAAGGTCCCGATGCGGCCCATGTCATGGTTGCCGAGGAAGGTGACCTGCTCGTACGCATTGGCCTTGTCGGTCGTGTACTTGTAGTCGTCCCCGAAGACCGAGGCCAGCTTCCGCGCACTGCCGCCCTGGGAGGCGTACGAGCGTGCCGCGTCCTGGAAGGGGAAGTCGAGCGTGGAGTCGAGGCGGCCCTGGGTGACGTACGGGGAGGTCACCGACGTGTCGGCGGAGTAGACCTCGCCGAACATGAAGAAGTCGTCGCGCCCCTTCTTCGCCGCGTACGCGTCGAGCGCGGTCGCCCACTGGGTCCAGAACTCCGTGTTGACGTGCTTCACGGTGTCGATCCGGAAGCCGTCGATGTCGAAGTCCTTCACCCACTTCTCGTAGATCTTCTCCATGCCGGAGACGACCTCGGGACGTTCGGTCCACAGATCGTCCAGCCCGACGAAGTCGCCGTAGGTCGCGGACTCGCCGGCCCAGGTGGAGTCGCCCCGGTTGTGGTACATCGTCGGGTCGTTGAGCCAGGAGGGAACCTTGGCGTTCTTCTTGGCGGCCGGGACGACGGGGGTCCGGGGGAAGGAGTCCCGGTCGACGGACGGAAAGTCCTTCTTCCCGTCCTCGTAGTCGGCGTCGTCGAAGGGCTCGCCGTCCTTCGTCAGATAGGGGAAGGCACCCTTGGAGAGGTAGTCGTACGACTTCTGCTCGTAGTCGACGACATCGGCGGTGTGGTTGGTGATGACGTCGAAGAAGACCTTCATGCCCTTGGCGTGGGCCTTGGAGATCAGCGTCTCCAGGTCCTTGTTGGTGCCGAAGTGCGGGTCGACCTGGGTGAAGTCGGTGATCCAGTACCCGTGGTAGCCGGCGGAGGCGTTCTCGCCGGTGCCCTGGACGGGCTGGTTCTTGAAGATGGGCGCCATCCAGATGGAGGTCGTGCCCAGGCCCTTGATGTAGTCGAGCCGCTCGGTCAGGCCCTTGAGGTCGCCGCCCTGGTAGAAGCCCTTGTCGGTGGGGTCGTAGCCGGTGGCGAGGCGTGAACCGGTCAGACCGCCCTCGTCGTTCGCCTTGTCACCGTTGGCGAAACGATCCGGCAGGACGAAGTAGAACTGCTCGCGGGTGAGGTCGTGACGGGCGGCGCTCTTCGCCAGCTTCGCGTCGGACGGCGGTGCGGGCGGGGTCGCGGCCCCGGCCGCGAGGGGCTGGACGAGCGCTGCGGTCAGCGCGGTCACGGTGACCGCGCCGACCACTGCGGCCCGTTGGGCGTGGGCGGTACGGCGCCTCGACGGCGTCGGCCATCTCGGTATCACGGATGGACTCCTTGCGATGACGGCTCTGGTGGGTCCGACTCCGCGCGACCGTATCGCCGCCGAAAGCTTTTCAGCAAGAGGCTTGAAAGTAACGGAAACTGCTTTCAGGTAGCGCGGGTCGAGGCGAGGTGCCCGGCGCGCGACCACGCGCCGGGCGGTGGCTCAGCAGCTGGTCTTGCCGGCGTAGATCGCCAGGGCGGTGTTGGAGCCGAGGGTCGCGGTGAACTGGCCGGAGCCGTTGACGGTCACCGTCGTGTTGTTCTGCACGTTGCAGTACGTGCCGGCCGCGAGGGAGGTCTGGTACGTGCGGCTCAGGCTGCCCGACTCGTGGTTGATGGCGACGAAGCCCTTGGTGCCCCGGCCGAAGGCGATCGCGTCGCCCCCGTTGTCCCACCAGTTGGTGACGGCCTCACCGCGGGTGGCGTTGCGGAAGGGCACCATGCGCATGATCTCCGGCCAGGCGTGCTGGCACTTCCAGCCGTCCTGCCAACAGGCGTTGACCGTACCGCCGTTGGGCGGCCCGGCGTCGGTGGAGGAGAACTCGTAGCCGGAGTTGATGTCGGGCGCCCCGTACGGGTAGGCCAGCATGAAGACGTTGGCCATCGTGTAGGTGGCGTTGTCCTTGTAGCTGAGCGTGGAGCCGTTGCGCTCGGTGTCGTGGTTGTCGACGAAGACCCCGGCGACCGAGCTGCTCATGTACCCCCAGCCCTCGCCGTAGTTCTTGAGGTAGGCGAGGTTCTCGTTGTTGAAGACCCGCTTGAGGTCGAAGGCGTACCGGAACTCCTGGACATCCCCGTTCCCCGTGTACTCGCTCGGCTGGACGGCCTCCCCGGAGCCGTAGATGGCCTCCTGCTTCCAGTACACGGACGTGTTGCTCAGCCGGGACCTGATGTTGGCGAGGTCGGCGGCGGGGATGTGCTTGGCTGCGTCGATCCGGAACCCGTCGACGCCGTACCCGAGCAGGCTGTTCATGTATCCGGCGACGGCTGACCGGACGTAGTCCTCACCGGTGTCCAGGTCGGCGAGGGTGACGAGCTCGCAGTTCTGGACGTTGGCGCGGTTGGTGTAGTCGCTGATGGTGGCGGTGCAGTCGTCGAAGTCGAAGGAGGAGTAGAGGCCGGGGTAGTTGTACTTCGTGTACGACGAACCGCCGGTTCCCGTGCCGCTCCCCGCCGACATGTGGTTGACGACCGTGTCGACGACGACCTTGACGCCGGCCGCGTGGCAGGTGTCGACCATGCTCTTGAACGCGGTGGCATCACCGAGCCGCCCCGCGATCCGGTAACTCACCGGCTGGTACGACGTCCACCACTGCGAGCCCTGTATGTGCTCGGCGGGCGGCGAGACCTGGACGTATCCGTACCCGTTCGGCCCGAGGGTGCTGGCGCACTCCTTGGCGACGGAGGCGAAGCTCCACTCGAACAGGACGGCGGTCACGTCCTTGGTCCCGGGCGGCGACGCGTACGCGTTCCCGGCGGGCACCGCGAGCGCGATCGACGCGCCCGCCGCGAGAGCGAGCGCACCGGAGAGGGTTCTGCTGGCCATGTGTGGGGTCCTTCTCCGTTGAAGGGGTCCGAAGGATCAGTCGAAGGGCCTGGGGACCCGACGCGATCCACGCAAGATCCTTTGCTGTTTCTTGCTGCAAGATGGCTGAAAACTTTCAGCAGACAGGAAGGTACGAGTCCACTTGACGCATGGTCAACCCTCCGGACACACCTTCTTCACGCACCCGAAATCTCTTCACGGGGTGGGCTGTTGGGGCGGGACGACGTCAGGAGAGGTCGGCGAGATCCTCTCGGGTGAGGGTGACCGACCCGGCGGCGACTCGCCGACGCGGGCGCGCGGGCGCGCGGGCGCGCGGGCGCGCGGGCGCGCGGGCGCGCGGGCGCGCGGGCGCGCGGGCGCGCGGGCGCGCGGGCGCGCGGGCGCGGATCGCCGCCACCGCCCTCCCCGCCGCCGCACGGGAACTCGGCATGTCCCTGCGCACCCACCGCCGCAGGGTCGCCGAACTGCTCGACGCCCTCGACGCCGGGTCGCGGTTCCAGGCCGGGGTGCGCGCGGGTGAGCTGGGCCTGGGAAGGCACCCCTAGGACCGGCGACTTCCCAGCGCCCTTTTCCGAACGCCACCCGAGTCACGGAGTGCGGTGTACGCGGCCCACGCGTCCAGCAACGGAGGGGTCACCGAACTCCGTCGGCCGGGGCCGTGGGTGACCGCGTAGCGCACGGCCGCCGGGGTGGCGTGCGGGAAGGCCGAGAGGAGGAGGGCAACCGTACCTGTGACGAAGGGCGCCGCGGCGCTCGTACCGCTCAGGAGGAAAGGGCGGGCGTCGGGTCCGGGGCCGGGGACGCGGTCGCCGGGGGCGCCCACTCCGTGGCGGCCGATGGACGTACCCAGGTTCGACTGGGGCATGGGCCGCCCGGCGCGGTCGTAGGCGGTCACCGGGATGGCCCACGGGTGGTCGGTGAGGACGGAGGAGCCCATCCGGCCCTGGTTCCCGGCGGCGACCACGAGGATCACACCCCGGTCGACGGCGTGGTCGAGGGCCGCCTCCAGGGCGTGGTCGCGGACGCCGGAGGGCGCGGGCTGGGCCATGCTCAGGTTCACGACGTGGGCACCCGCGTCGACGATCTCCGTGAGCGCCCTGGCCAGTTCCCCGGTCCGTACGCCGGAGAGACAGGTCGCGGGACCGCCGTCGGCCGGGCGGTCCGTGAAGAGGGGCCGGGACAGCAGGGTGCAACGGGGGCAGACGCCCCCGGCCGCGACGATGATCCCGGCCACCGCCGTGCCGTGGGCGCAGCAGACGTCGGTGCGGCGGCAGCCTCCCGTACCGGCGGGCGGGCTCAGTTCCCGGACCGCCCGGCCCGCGAAGGCGGGGTGGTCCACGGCGACACGGCCGTCGATCACGCCGACGACGACCGAGGGCCGGCCGGAGGTGTGCGCCCTCAGCTGTGTGAGGCCGACCAGGTCGAACGGGTCCATGGGCACGCCCCTCCTTCCCGGCCGTGAGGTGGAGCGGCCCGGCTCCCCGCCCTGCGGGGCGGACCCGTGGACCGGACTACTGCGACAGGTACTCGGGCGGACGGCAGTCGATGAGACAGCTCTCCGTGCAGCGGTTCAGGCAGTCACCGGCTTCGTAGGAGGGCACGTCCTGGCACACGTCGGCACACGCGTGTGAGCACGCCGTCTCGCAGTGCATGTCCAGCTGCGGGTGCAACCGGTCACCGGCCTCGTCCCGCCGGGCGGGCGGGACCGGGGCTGTCGGCGCGAATCCCGGGAGAGTCATGGTGTGCCTCCCCACCAGGCGGGGTCCCGGCATCGGTCCGCCAGACAGGAGGCGTAGCACTCGTCGAACTGGTCGAGCCCTTCGCAGCGCGAGTGGCAGAGCGGTCCTTCGACCCTCTCGCAGGTGATCTCCTGGAGGTGGACGAGATCACCGGGATGCTCTTCCTCGCGGGCGAACCGCTGGGGGATCGGTCGGTCACCGGCCGCGGCGGGCGGGGGCCTCCGGGTGAATCCTGGCAGGTTCATCTCGCATCACCTGGCCCATGGTCGGATGTGGCGGAACGACGCGTGGTGGGCGGCTGTCGCGAGGTCACCACTTCTCCGAGCAGAGCTTCGTCAGGCACTTCTGCACGCACGCACGCGGGTCGTAGGCCCTCCGGCACTGGTGACGGCAGACCGGAGCCAGTTCCTCCTCGCACGTGAAGTGCTGAGGAAGGATCAGATCACCGGCGTTCGCTCCGCGTGCCGCCGGCTCGACGGCGAATCCGGGGATACGCATGTCCGTTCGCCTCTTTTCCTCTCTCGTGTCTCCCGTCGGTCACCGGGAGTAGTAGAGCTGGATCGGAGTCACTCTGAAGGGGAAGAGCCCGGCGAGACCGACCCGGACGAACCACTTCTCGGTGACATTGGTCTGGCGGTGGGTGTAGGAGAGGACGACCGTGATGACCGTCTGGGAGCCGCTGCCGAGCCGGGAGGGCCCGGCCTCCACCCCGGAGAGGGTGTAGCCCCCGTCACGCATCTCGCTGGTCTTGCGGTAGATCTCCTGCTCCCGCACCGTCAGGAAGTTCAGGGCCCGGTGGGTCGGGTCGAGGCCCGCGTTGTTGTTGAGCTGGAGCACCCGGTCGAGCACGTCTCTGGCGGTCTTCTCGAACTCCTTGCGGGACGTGTCCCTGGGCCGGTCGATCGCCTCGATCAGCTCCCTGCTGTCGAAGGACCAGATCTTCTCGACGCGGACGAGCGGGACGGACAGTCCCTGGCAGGCGCCGGGCGGCACGATCGGGCCGAGGGTGCCGACGACCACGGCGAGGTCGCGCTTGTCCCTGACCGGGCGCAGGGCCTCCACGAGGTCGTCCAGTTCGGCGGCGTCGGCGGGCTCCAGGATGTAGGTGTCGATGCCCTGGACGGACAGGACGTAGCACATCTGCCGGGCGATGTAGCGGTTCTCCGGTGCGGACAGGACGCGGTGGAACGCGTCGGCGTCGGTGGCGTCGCGGCTCCCGTCGGCGTCCGCCACCTGGAAGAACTCGTGCTGGACGGAGAGATCGGGGAACACGGCGTGCACCCGGCCCAGGACGTAGACGTAGCCGGGGGCGGTGTCGCCGCCGGTTCCCCCGCCGCCGTGGGAGCCGGCCTCGGCACAGCCGCAACAGGCCTGCGTGACGGTGGACTCGACGGGCGCGGGGAGGGAGGTCTCGGGATCGAGCGTCGGCGTGGCCGCGGGCGGTGCGGGTCGCGTCTCGGCCTCCGCCGGAGAACCCATGACGGTGACGGGGTCGGTGATCTCGGGGTCCATAGGTCACTCCTCACGCACGCTCTGTCGGGCTCTCGGCCCGGAGCGGGTCGCGCACCGGGCGCTCTGTCGGACTCTCGGCCCGGAGCCGGCGGCGCGGCGGGGCCGCCTGGTCGTGCACGCGCCGTACGCGTGCACGCGCCGTGCGCGGTGCCTCAGCGGTCCCGTCCGCCGCCGATCGTCGCCCACCGGTTCAGTGCCTCGGCCCTGCGTCCGCAGCCGCCGCAGGGCCGGATCCCCACCGCCGTGGTCACCCGGGCGACGGCGTCGCCCAGCCCGACCTCCGTACCCTCGCGACCTTCGCGCGCGAAGCCGGGGAGACGGACCCGGTGGCGCGGCCCGTCCTGACGGCGGGAGTCGCGGGAGTCGTCCGCCGCCGGTTCCCCGGCCGTACTCCGGCTGCTCGTTGCACCGTCAACCATGTCGCTCACATCCCGGTGTTGACGCTCTCGCTGCGGCGCCCCCGACGCGTCCCGCTCCTTTCCACTGTCCTCCTGAGGCGCCTCGGTCGCACGCTGACCGGACAGGGGTGCGGCGAGGCGTACAGGAGGTCGACCGGCAGGGCCCGCCGCCCCGAACCGGGCGGCGGGCCCTGCCAGTCGACGGCGGACGCACCGCGGTCGGCGTCCCTACGGGTTCCTCAGGCGGTCGTCCACCACACGGTCGTGTCCCCCGGCAGCTTCGCCTCGTCCTCGGCCACGGTCACCTCTGCGCTGGCGACCAGGACACGGCCGTACGCGGGGATCGTGACGGCCTCGCCGGTCGTGTTCGCCACGCACACGAACTCCCCTCGGCGGAAGGCGAGGACACCCGTGGGGGCCTTCAGCCACTCGACCGAGTCGCCCGCGCCGAGGCCGGGCTCCTCGCGGCGGACGGACAGGGCGGTGCGGTAGAGCTCCAGGGTCGAGTCCGCCGCCCCCGTCTGGGCCTCGATGCTCAGGTCGCCCCACTCGGAGGGCTGCGGCAGCCAGGAGCCGCCCCCGCCGAAGCCGTACGACGATCCTGTGCGGGTCCACGGGATCGGGACCCGGCAGCCGTCGCGGAAGCCGTCCTGGCCGGCGCCTCGGAAGTAGGCCGGGTCCTGGCGGACCTCGTCCGGAAGGTCGACGACGTCCGGGAGGCCCAGTTCCTCGCCCTGGTAGACGTACGCCGAGCCCGGGAGCGCCAGCATCAGCAGGGAGGCCGCACGGGCACGACGCAGCCCCAGTTCGCGGTCGCCCGCCAGCCGGATCTGCGTGCCCAGGCCGGGTTCGTTCGCGAAGCGGGTCGCGTGTCGGGTCACGTCGTGGTTCGACAGGACCCAGGTGGCGGGGGCGTTCACCGGGCGCATCGCGTCCAGGGTGCGGTCGATGACGGCCTTCAGCTCCGCCGCGTCCCAGTCCGTGCCCAGGTACTGGAAGTTGAAGGCCTGGTGGAGCTCGTCCGGGCGGACGTAGTTCGCGGTGCGCTCGACGGTCGGGGTCCAGGCCTCCGCCACGAAGATGCGGTCACCCGCGTACTCGTCCAGGACCCGGCGCCACTCGCGGTAGATCGCGTGCACGCCGTCCTGGTCGAAGAACGGCATGACATCGTTGCCCAGCAGCTTCACCTGGTCGTGGGCGCCCAGGTCCGGGAGGCCGTCCGCCTTCACCAGGCCGTGGGCGACGTCGATACGGAAGCCGTCCACGCCCATGTCGAGCCAGAAGCGGAGGACGGAGCGGAACTCGTCGCCGACCGCCGGGTGGTCCCAGTTGAAGTCGGGCTGCTCCGGGGCGAAGAGGTGCAGATACCACTCGCCCGGGGTGCCGTCCGGTTCCGTGACCCGTGTCCACGCCGGGCCACCGAAGATGGACTCCCAGTCGTTGGGCGGGAGTTCGCCGGTCGCGCCCTTCCCGGGGCGGAAGTGGTAGCGCTCCCGCAGGGGCGAGCCCGCGCCTTCGGCCACCGCCCGCCTGAACCACTCGTGCTGGTCGGAGGAGTGGTTGGGGACCAGGTCGACGATGATCCGCAGGCCCAGCTCGTGCGCGTCGCGGATCAGCGCGTCGGCGTCGAGGAGATTGCCGAACATGGGGTCGACGGCGCGGTAGTCGGCGACGTCGTAACCGGCGTCGGCCTGGGGGGAGGCGTAGAAGGGGCTGAGCCATACGGCGTCGATGCCGAGGTCGCGCAGGTACGGGAGTCGGGAACGTACGCCCTCCAGGTCGCCCATGCCGTCGCCGTTGCTGTCGGCGAAGCTGCGCGGATAGACCTGGTAGATCACCGCGTCGCGCCACCAGTCGCTGCGCTGGGCGACGGTGGCGACGGCGGAGGTCGGGGCCGTGTCGGCGGAGTGCTGCTGGCTCATGGCGTCCTTGGTGCGTAAGGGAGTCATCGGGTCAGAGGTAGATACGGGACGGGTGACAGAGGCGGCCGCGGTGTCAGCGGGGTCGGATGGGCACCGCGGCCGCCACCCGCGCCCCGAGGGGGCGCGGGGAACTGTGCGACCGGCCACGACGGGAGCCGCGGACAAGCGACGGCCCATCGCGGCTCAACCGGCGGTCAGCCCTTCGTGCCGCCCGCGGTCAGGCCGGTCACCAGGTTCTTCTGCACGAGGTAGAAGAACGCGGAGACGGGGATCGCGACCAGGACCGCGGTGGCGGCCATCAGGTTGCGCTGGGCGTCGTGTTCGCTGACGAAGCTCTGCAGACCGACGGCGAAGGTGTACTTCGTGTCGGACAGCATGAACGTCGAGGCGAAGGCGACCTCCCCGAACGCGGTGATGAAGCTGTAGAACGCGGCGACCGCGAGGCCCGGCTTGGCGAGCGGCAGGATCAGCCGTGCGAACGTGCCGAAGGGGGTCAGCCCGTCGACGCGTCCCGCCTCGTCGATCTCGAACGGGATCGTGTCGAAATAGCCCTTGAGCAGCCAGGCGCAGTACGGCACGGCCGTCGAGCAGTAGACGAGGATGAGTCCAAGGTAGCTGTCGATGAGCTTCAGTTCCGACAAAATCTCGTACATCGGCACCATCAGTACGGCTACCGGGAACATCTGCGTGACCAGGAGCACCCACATGAACTTCCGATAGCCCGGGAAGCGCATGCGGGAGACCGCGTAGCCGGTGGTCGCCGCGATCAGCACCCCTATGACGGTGGTGCCGAGCGAGACGACGAGGGTGCTGACCAGCCAGTCGAAGAACGGTGTCTCCTGGAGCACGTACGAGTAGTTGGCAAATGTCATCTTGCCGAAGATGCGCTCGGGATGCAGGTAATCGTCCTTGTCCGGGCCGAGGGACAGGAACAGCAGCCAGGCGATCGGGAACAGCGCCACCAGGCTCGCCACGGCGAGGATCGCGTGGGAGGCGAGGGAGCCGGCGAGGCTGTTCTCGCCCCGTCGCCGGGTCCTGGGCGCCGACGGGGTCCGCGCGAGGGGCCCGCCGTCCTCGGGAGCCGTGGTCTTGACGGTCGTGGTGCTCATGGGGGCTCCTGCCTCAGATCGCGAGCTGCTGCTCATCGCGGTTCAGCCAGCGGCGGTAGAAGGAGGTGAAGACGATCAGGATGGCCAGCAGCAGGATGCCGTAGGCCGCCGACTGCGCGAAGTCACGCGGTTGCTGCCCGAAGCCGAGGTAGTACGCCCAGGTCACGAGGATCTGCGCCTCGGGCGCGGTGTCGCCGAACAGCAGGAAGATGACGGCGAACTGGTTGAAGGTCCAGATGACGCCGAGGAGTACGACGGTGGAGCTGACGGACCTCAGGCCCGGCAGGGTGACGTAGCGGAAACGCTGCCAGGCGCTCGCGCCGTCCATCTCGGCCGCCTCGTAGAGAGAGGAGTCGATGGACTGGAGTCCGCCGAGCAGCGAGACCATCATGAACGGCACACCGCACCAGGTGTTGACCATGATCGCGGCGAACCGCTGCCAGAAGGTGTCCTCCAGCCACAGCGGGGCCGGCAGGTGCAGCGCTTCGAGGGAGGCGTTGATGACACCGCCGTCGGCGAGCATGAAGCGCCAGCCGAAGACGGTGACGAAGGTGGGCACGGCCCACGGCAGGACCAGGATCAGCCGGTAGAAGGTGCGGCCGCGCAGCTTCTGGTTGAGCAGCAGCGCGAGGCCGAGGCCGATGACGTAGTGCAGGGCGACGCAGAGGGCGGTCCAGACGATCGTCCAGACGAAGTGCGACCAGAAGCGGTCGTACGCGGTCGGGCCCCACAGGATGTCGGCGTAGTTGTCGAAGCCGATGAACTCGTAGGTGGCCTCGATGCGGTTGACGCCGATCGTGCGCGCCGAGTTGAGGCTGTTGGCGTTGGTGAGGGTGAGATAGAAGCCGCGCGCCAGCGGATACAGCACCAGGACGCCGAGCACGACGACCACCGGGGCGATCATCGCGTACGCGTACCAGTACCGCTGGTACGACTGCCTCAGACGCGTCAGCCTGCCCGGGCGCCCGCCCGGTTCACCTCGGCGCTTGCCGGTCGCTCGGTCGATGGCGACTGTCATCGTTCGACACCTTCTGGAAGATCAGGGGCTGGGCTGGGCTGGGGACAGGCCGGTGACCGCCGCGTCCGTCACCCGGTGGAACGCGGGTGGGGACGCGGCGGCCACTCGGGGTCACTTGCTGTAGTCCGGGACCAGCTTGGCGATCGCGGTCTCCGCGTCGCCGAGGCCCTTGTCGAGGGACTTCTTGCCGCCGGCGATCGCGAGCAGCTCGGTGTCGAGCGGGCCCCACAGGGAGCTGTACTCGGGCAGCTCGGGGCGCGGCTGGGCGGCGGCGAGCACGGTCTGGTAGCCGGCGATGCCCGGGTCGGCCTTGACCTCGGTGGTGTAGGCGTCGTCGCGGGTGGGCAGCGTGGAGTTCTTCAGGGCGATGGTCTCCTGGGACTTCGCCGAGGTCATGAAGTTGACGAACTTCAGCGACGCCTCCTGCTTCGCCTTGTCCGAGCCGGCGTAGACGGAGAGGTTGTGGCCGCCGGTCGGGGCGCCCGCCGTGCCGGTGGAGCCGGCCGGGACGGTGGCGATGCCCAGGTTGGCCTTGTCCTTGAACGCCGAGCCCTTGTAGAAGTTCGTGATCTCCCACGGGCCCTGGACGATCGAGGCGACCTTGCCGTTGACGAAGGCGTCCTGGATGTGGGCGTAGGCGTCGGCGGTGGTGTCCGCCTTGTGCAGGCCCTTGCCGTCGAAGAGGTCCAGCCAGGTGCCGTACGCCTTCTTGGCCTCGGCGGAGCCGACGGTGATCTTCTTGGCGGCGACGTCGACGGTGTCGCTGCCCTCGCCGTACAGGAAGGACTGGGCGTAGTAGGCCTGGGTGGAGCCCCAGTAGCCGTCGACGCCGGTCTCGTCCTTGACGGTGGCGGCGGCCTTCTTCAGGTCGTCCCAGCTCTTGGGGGCCTCGGTGATGCCGGCCTTCTCGAAGAGGTCCTTGTTGTAGACCAGCGCGAGGGTGTCGGTGACGAACGGGACGCCGTAGGTCTTGCCGTCGTACTGGGCCTGCTTGATCAGGTTGGGCTGGAACGCGTCCTGGTCCTTGAGGGCCTCGGTGCCGTCCAGCGGCAGGAAGAAGCCCTTCTTGGCGAAGGCGGGCGTCCAGCCGACCTCGGAGCGCAGGATGTCCGGGGCGCCCGTGGCACCGGCGGCGGTGTCGAACTTGTTCTGCGCCTGGTCGAAGGGCACGTTGACGTACTTGACCTTGATGTCCTCGTGGGCGGCCTCGAACTCCTTGACCAAGGCCTTGTACGTCGGCGCCTCATTGGTGGCGTTGGAGGTGTCCCACCAGGTGATGGTGACCGGACCGTCGGCCGAGTCGCCGCTGTCGCTTCCGCCGCAGGCCGTCGCCGTGAGGGCGATCGACGCCACCAGCGCGGTGGCCGCTATGCCACGCCGCATGAGATCTCCTTGAGGGTGAAAGCCCGTGTGCTGGGAGGGAAGGCCCCGTCTGCCGTCCCTGCCGAGTGCCGGCGCGCCGTTGCCGCCGCCGGGCGTGGCCGAACGTAACAGCGATGTAAGCCGGACGAAAGACCTTGCTGCAAAAAAATGCAAGAACCGGTGATGGTTACTCCGCCGTGACCCGCTCTCGACCACCCCGAAACCCGGTATCCGGGCCGCTCAACGAGGTGCGGGGCGACCATGAAAGACTCTGCAAGCTCTTGCCACGACGCGCGCGTACGGCAATCATCACTCCGTCAGCCTCTTGCGGATTGCGGAAGCCACCCCTTTCCGCGCAGGGGCGCCCCCACGGACACCGACGAGAATCACGAGGGACCGCGATGACGCAGCAGCCCGCAGCGGGCCGCACCCCCGCCCGCCCCCGGCGCCGGGCCGGTGGGCAAGCGCAGGCCCGGCCGGTACAGTCCAGTGCTGTGACCACACGGCTTGCCGACATCGCAGCCCAGGCGGGGGTCAGCGAGGCGACTGTCAGCCGCGTCCTGAACGGGAAGCCGGGCGTCGCCGCCACCACTCGCCAGTCCGTTCTGGCCGCCCTCGACGTCCTGGGCTACGAGCGGCCCGTACGGCTGCGCCAGCGCAGCGCCGGCCTGGTGGGCCTCATAACCCCGGAGCTGGAGAACCCCATATTCCCGGCCCTGGCCCAGGTCATCGGCCAGGCGCTGACCCGGCAGGGCTACACCCCGGTCCTCGCCACCCAGACCCCCGGCGGATCGACGGAGGACGAGCTGACGGAGATGCTCGTCGACCGGGGCGTCGCCGGCATCATCTTCGTCTCCGGTCTGCACGCCGACACCTCGGCCGACATGCAGCGCTACGAGCAACTGCGCGCCCAGGGCGTGCCGTTCGTCCTCGTCGACGGGTTCTCTCCGAAGGTGCAGGCCCCCTTCATCTCGCCGGACGACCGGGCGGCGATGGCCCTCGCGGTGACGCACCTGGTGTCACTGGGGCACACGCGGATAGGTCTGGCCCTGGGCCCCAAGCGCTTCGTGCCGGTCCAGCGCAAGATCGAGGGCTTCGTCCGGACGATGCAGGACCAGTTGGGCCTGGCGGCCGCGGCCGTGGAGTCCGAGTTCGTCCAGCACTCCCTGTACACCCTGGAGGGCGGCCAGGCGGCGGCCCTGGCGCTCATCGACCGGGACTGTACGGCGGTGGTGTGCGCGAGCGACATGATGGCGCTGGGCGCGATCCGGGCGGCCCGGCAGCGGGGCCTTCAGGTGCCGCAGGACGTCTCGGTCGTCGGCTTCGACGACTCCCCCCTGATCGCCTTCACCGATCCCCCGCTGACGACGGTCCGCAAGCCGGTGCCGGCGATGGGGCAGGCGGCGGTGCGTACGCTGCTGGAGGAGATCGGCGGGACTCCGGCGCCGCACAGTGAGTTCGTGTTCATGCCGGAGCTGGTGGTGCGGGGGTCGACCGCTTCGGCTCCTGGGGACCGGTCTCGTACCTGAGACGGAGAGAACGGGGAACGATGCCATACGTGCGTAGGAGATGTCCCTCCGTGGTACCCCGACGAACGTGCGTGATGAACCCGACCAGAGGATGATCGGTGGGGAACGGCTTATCTGGCAGACTCTGTGCCCATGGGTGACTCAACCGTGACGACACTGGAGGAAGGCCGGGAGCAGGCCGCTCCGCGCTCCGTCACGGACGGGCCGGAGCCGGGGGCGCTGCACCGGCTGAGGGCTCCGCGACGCCCGCGCTTCTGGTTCGAGATCCTTCTGATCGCGGTGAGTTACTGGACGTACTCCCTGATCCGCAACGCGGTCCCCGAGCAGAGGACGCAGGCGCTCAGCAACGCCGACTGGATCTGGAAGGTGGAGCACCACCTCGGGATCGCGGTCGAGGAGACGATCAACCACTCCGTGAACTCGGTGACATGGCTGATCGTCGGCATGAACTACTACTACGCGACCCTGCACTTCATCGTCACGCTCAGTGTCCTCGTGTGGCTCTACCGTAGTCACCCGGGTCGTTACGCGGCGACGCGTCTGGTGCTCTTCGCCACCACCGCCGTGGCCCTCGTCGGCTACTACTTCTACCCGCTGGCCCCGCCCCGCCTGATGACGGGCGAGCACTTCATCGACACGGTCGTCGTCCACCAGACCTGGGGCTCCATGGCCTCCGGCGACCTGAAGAACATGTCGAACCAGTACGCCGCGATGCCGTCCATGCACATCGGCTGGTCGCTGTGGTGCGGCCTGACGATCTTCGCGCTGGCGTCGGTGCCGTGGGTCCGGGTGCTGGGCCTGCTCTACCCCGCGCTGACGCTCGTCGTGATCGTCGCCACCGCCAACCACTTCTGGCTGGACGCGGTGGGCGGCATGATGTGCCTCGCCTTCGGCTTCGGGGTGGCCCGGCTCTGGTACGGGACCCTGCCGTACGCGCTGCCGCGCCAGGTGGCGGGGAGTGCCGGGCCGACGGAGCCGGCGCCGGTCAAGGTGTAGCGCCGCGGTCGGGTGCCGCCTGCCGCGGACCCGTGGCGTGGGCGGCGTCCCGCAGCGCCCTGACGAAGGTCCCCAGGGCCGGCTGCGGTGGAGCCGTCTCCCGTACGGCCACGTGGATGGAGCGCCGGGGTTCCGGGTCGGCGAGGCGTCGTACGACGAGGTCCGGATGGCGGCTGCCCAGGCCGAGCCCGGGGATCAGGCCGACGCCCAGCCCGGCGGCGACGAAGCCCTGTGCGGTGGTGTAGTCCTCGCTCTCCACCACGAACCTGGGCCGGAAGCCGGCCTCGGCGCACGCCTCCAGCTGGGCGTCCAGGCAGGGCCCCGGCCACTCGCTGCCGACCCATGGCTCGTCGGCGAGGTCGGACAGGTGCAGGGCGGGCCGGTCGGCGAGGGGGTGCGTGGCGGGCAGTACGGCGAAGTAGGTGTCGTCGAGCAGGTGCAGCAGCCGTACGCCCTCGGGGTCGGCCCCGCGCGGCCGTACGACGAGCGCGAGGTCCGCGCGACCCTCCTTGACGGCCGGGAGCGGGTCGTCGGGGTCGATGAGCCCCAGCTCGATCCGGACGCCGGGGTGCTCGGCGCGCAGCCGGGCGACGGCGGGAGCCACCAGGGAGGCACCGGCCGTGGCGAAGTACCGCACGGCGAGCCGTCCCGTGCGTCCCGCCCGCAGGTCGGCCAGCGCGGTCTCCGCCTCCGCGACCTGCCGGCCGATCGTGCCGGCGTACTCGGTGAGCAGCAGCCCGGCCGCCGTGGGCCGCACCCCGCGCCCGACGCGCTCCAGCAGCGCGATCCCGGCCTCCTTCTCCAGCGCCGCGACCTGCTGACTGATCGCGGACGGGGTGTAGCCGAGGGCGGTCGCGGCCGCCGTCACCGAGCCACTGGTCACCACGGTCCTGAGCACCTGCATCCGCCGCCCATCGAGCATGTAGACCAGCTTAAAGGTATGTGCACAATTCTTCGCTTGTCCTTATGTGTCCTGGTGCCGGACCGTGGAGCGCATGCCTCTCGCGTCCACCCTTCGCATGGCCGTCCTCGCCCTCCTCTGGGGCTCCGGCTTCCTCTGGATCAAGCTCGCCCTCAACCACGGCCTGTCGCCGCTCCAGATCACGGTCGCCCGGTGCGCTCTGGGCGCCGGGGTGCTGCTGGCCCTGGCCCTCGCCGCGCGTCAGCGCCTGCCACGCGACCGGCGGACCTGGGGCCATCTGCTGGTGGCGGCCTTCTTCTGCAACGCCCTGCCCTTCGCGCTCTTCAGCATCGGCGAGCAGACCGTCGACTCGGGCACGGCGGGTGTCCTCAACGCGACGACCCCCCTGTGGGCCCTCCTCCTCGGCCTCCTCCTCGGCACCGACCGCCCCCTCTCCCCCGCGCGCCTCACCGGCCTGCTGCTCGGCTTCACCGGAGTCCTGCTGATCTTCGCGCCCTGGCAGCGGGCGGGACTGATGACCGGGGGTGCGCTCGCCCTGCTCGGGGCCGCCGTCAGCTATGCGGTGGCCTTCGCGTACATGGGCCGGCATCTGACGGGGCGCGACGCTCCGCTCGCGGTCTCCGCCGCGCAGCTTCTCACGGCGACGGGGTGGGCGGGCCTGGCGCTGCCCGCCGGGGACTCCGGCGGGACCGGAGCGGACCTGACCGCGCTGATCGCGGTGACCGTCCTGGGGATCTTCGGAACAGGGGTGACCTTCTACCTCAACTACCGCCTGATCGCGGACGAGGGGGCGACGAGCGCGGCGACGGTCGGCTATCTGCTGCCGGTCGTGTCGGTCGCCCTGGGTTCGCTGTTCCTCGACGAACGGGTCGGGCCCCGGGTGATCGCGGGGATGGTCGTGGTCCTGGCGGGCGTGGCGCTGACCCGCCCCCGGCGGGCGGCGAAGTGCCTCACGCCCCGTAGAACAACTCCTCCACCACACCCCGAGCCCGCCGGGTGATCCGGCGGTAGTCGTCGAGCATGTCGCCCACATGTCCGGGGCCGTACCCCAAGTACCGGCCCACGGCGGCGAGTTCGCGGCCGTCGGAGGGGAACGTGTCGCCGGCCCGGCCTCGTACGAGCATCACGGCGTTGCGTACGCGGGTGGCCAGGACCCAGGCCTCGTCCAGTATGGCCGCGTTCTCCGCGCTCACCAGGTCGGCCGCGTGCGCCGCGGCCAGGGCCTCGCGGGTGCGGGTCGTGCGGAGGCCCGACTCGCGCCAGCCGTGCCGGAGTTGGAAGAGCTGGACGGTCCATTCGACATCGGACAGCCCGCCGCGTCCGAGCTTGGTGTGGAGGGTCGGGTCGGCGCCGCGTGGCATGCGCTCCGACTCCATACGGGCCTTCAGGCGCCGGATCTCGCGTACGGCGTCGTCGCCGAGTCCGTCCGCCGGATAGCGGAGCGGATCGATGAGGTCGATGAAACGGCGGCCCAACTCATCGTCCCCGGCGACGGGTTCGGCGCGCAGCAGGGCCTGCGACTCCCATCCCAGGGACCAGCGGCGGTAGTAGGCCTCGTACGACTTCAGCGTCCGTACGAGGGGCCCGGACTTGCCCTCGGGCCGGAGGTCCGCGTCGATGAGGAGGGGCGGGTCGGCGCTCGGGATCTGGAGCAGGCGGCGCATCTCGGAGACGACCGCGTTCGCGGCGCGGGCCGACTCCTGTTCGTCGGCGCCCTCCCTCGGCTCGTGCACGAACAGGACGTCGGCGTCGGAGCCGTAGCCCAGTTCGTGGCCGCCGAAGCGGCCCATGCCGATGACGGCGAAGCGGGTGGGGAGGGTGTCGCCCCACCGGTCGCGGACCACGGCCCGCAGGGTGCCCGCGAGGGTCGCGGCCGTGAGGTCGGAGACCGCGCCGCCCACCAGGTCGACGAGGGCGCCCTGGTCGGCGGTCACCGGGGACGCCTCGGTGCCGTACGAACCGACGATGTCCATGGCGGCCGTACGGAAGAGTTCGCGGCGGCGGACGCCACGCGCGGCCGTGACGGCCTGCTGGGCGCCGTCGGCGCGGCCCACGGCGGCGAGGATCTCCTGTTCCAGGTGGGCGCGTTCGCGGGGTTCGAGCCCTCCGGCGCCACCGGCGACACCGTCCCCGTCGCCGAGGAGGGAGACGGCCTCGGGGGCGCGCATGAGGAGGTCGGGGGCCAGGCGCCCGGCGGAGAGCACGCGCGCCAGGTTCTCCGCGGCGGCGCCTTCGTCACGCAACAGCCGTAGGTACCAAGGGGTTTTGCCGAGGGCGTCCGAGACCTTGCGGAAGTTGAGGAGTCCGGCGTCGGGGTTGGCGGAGTCCGCGAACCAGCCCAACAGGACGGGCAGAAGGGTGCGTTGGATGGCCGCCTTGCGCGAGACACCGGAGGCCAGGGCCTCCAGGTGACGGAGGGCGGCGGCCGGATCCGCGTAGCCGAGGGCGACGAGGCGCTCGCGGGCCGCGTCGGCGCTCAACCTGGTTTCACCGGGGGCGAGTTGGGCGGCCGCGTCGAGGAGCGGGCGGTAGAAGAGCTTCTCGTGCAGACGCCGTACGACCGCCGCGTGGCGGCGCCACTCGCGGTTCAGCTCGGCGACCGGATCGGTGCGCAGCCCGAGTGAACGGCCGATGCGCCGCAGGTCGTTGTCGTCCTCGGGCACGAGGTGGGTGCGGCGCAGGCGGTAGAGCTGGATGCGGTGTTCCATGGACCGCAGGAAGCGGTACGCGGCGTCGAGTTGGGCCGCGTCCGTCCGTCCCACGTACCCGCCGGCGGCGAGCGCGCCCAGCGCGTCGAGCGTGGTCCCGCTGCGCAGCGAGGTGTCGCCGCGCCCGTGCACCAGCTGAAGCAGTTGCACGGCGAACTCGACGTCCCTCAACCCACCCGGCCCGAGCTTGAGTTGACGGTCGACCTCGGAGGCCGGGATGTTCTCCACGACCCGGCGCCGCATGCGCTGCACGTCGGGGACGAAGTTCTCCCGCTCGGCCGCCTTCCAGACGAGCGGTTCGAGCGCGGCGACGTACTCCTCGCCGAGATCGAGGTCCCCCGCGACCGGCCGGGCCTTGAGCAGCGCCTGGAACTCCCAGGTCTTCGCCCACCGCTGGTAGTACGCGAGGTGACTGCTGAGCGTGCGGACGAGCGGGCCGTTGCGCCCCTCCGGCCGCAGATTCGCGTCGACGGGCCAGATGCTGCCCTCGACCGTCGTCTCGGAGCAGATCCGCATCATGTGCGAGGCGAGACGGGTGGCGGCCCGGATCGCCTTCTGCTCGTCGGCGCCGTCCGCGGTCTCCCCGACGAAGATGACGTCGACGTCGGAGACGTAGTTCAGCTCGTGGCCGCCGCACTTGCCCATCGCGATCACCGAGAGCCGGCACAGCGCCGCGTCCTCCGGCGCGGCGGCACGAGCGATCGCGAGGGCGGCGCGGAGCGTGGCGGTGGCGAGGTCGGCGAGTTCTGCCGCGGCCTGGGCGACGTCGGTCGTCCCGCAGACGTCACGGGCGGCGATGGAGAGCAGACAGCGGCGGTACGCGACGCGCAGCGAGACGGGGTCGGTGGCCTCCGCGAGCCCCCGCTCGAACTCCTCGACGCCCGGATGCAGGTCCTGCGCCTCGTACGTCACGAGCGCCTGCCAGTCCTGCGCGTGCCGGGCCAGATGGTCGCCGAGCGCGGCGGACGCGCCGAGCACCCCCAGCAGCCGGTCCCGCAGCGGCTTGGCCGCTATCAACGTGTCCAGCACCGCCTGCCGGGCCGTACGGTCCGGCTGCGCCTCCAGCAGCCGTACGAGGCCCAGCAGGGCGAGGTTCGGATCGGCGGTCGCCCCCAGCGCGTCCAGCAGCACCGGATCGTTCCGCACGCCCGACAGCTCGGCACTGTCCAGCAGCCGCTCGGCGGCGCTGGGATCGGTGAAACCGTGCCGCAGCAGTCGCGAAAAGGTGCTGCTCCTGCGCCCCGGCGCCGTCATCCCAGGCCTCCCGTCGGATCGAGCCCGCTCATCCACTCACCCGATCGCCCGACTCCACCGGTCGAGGCCGCACGGGCGATCAAGGTCGTACGGGCATGAGCCTAGCCGGAGTGCCTGGGAGAAGCGCCGGTCAGCCGGGGCGGGTTCCGTGCCGGGGCCGGTGGTGGGCGTACCAGTGCCGCCGTCCGACGGGACCGCACTTGCCGTGTCCACGACCACTCCGCCGAGGAGGACAACGGGACCGACCCGATACGACGCCGCACCTGGGCGGAGGCGGTGTCGGCGGAGCCGGTGGTGACCACCGTTCAGCTGGAACTCGTCGGGCTCGCCTTCTCCGGGCTCGTCGCCCTGGCGGGATGGCCGTTCGGGTGGCTGCCCGATCCCGGTCTGGTCGCGCTCATGACGGGCATCACCGCGTCGGGGCCCGCGGCCGAGCTGTATCGCGCGGGGCGCCCACCGCGGCGGCGCGCCGTCGTCTCCGCCCTCCTGGCGCCGGCAGCGGTGACCCCGCTCGTGGCCGCGGCGACGAACTGGGCCCTGCCCGCAGCGGCCGACCCGGGCATCGGTCTCGTCGTCGGCTATGTCGTGGCGCTGCCTGTGGGCGTGGCCGTGCTGGATCGGCTTCTCGGCGGCGCGAAGACCGGATGACCTCGGCGTGCGGAGCTCACCGAGGAACGGTGGGATGAGTTTCCGGGCCCTGCGGAGTCTGCCCTGTGACGACAGGTGAGACGTGACGCACAACAGGTACCGATAACCGCTGACAGGAAGTGACACCCCATGGCGAACACCAGTTCCCCGCAGACCCGGCTCGACCCCCGCTACAGCGATCCGGCCGCCGACGCGATCCCCTGGCCGGAGGCCGAGGCGCGGCTGTCCGACGCCGAGCTGTTCTGGATCTCGACGGTGCGGCCGGACGGGCGGCCGCATGTGACGCCGTTGCCCGCGGTGTGGTCGGAGGGGGCGCTGCACTTCTGTACGGGACCTGATGAGCGGAAGGCGAAGAACCTCGCGGCGAACCCGCAGGTCGTGCTGACGACCGGCACGAACACCTGGGACAGGGGCTACGACCTGGTGGTGGAGGGAGAGGCCGTACGCGTGTCGGATGACGGTCGGCTACGGGAACTGGCCGCCGCGTGGGAGGCGAAGTACGGCAGTTTCTGGCACTTCGAGGTGCGGGACGGGTGTTTTCAGCACGGTGCGGGGCGGGCTTTCGTGTTCTCGGTGGCGCCAGGCACGGTTTTCGGCTTCGGTAAGGGGGAGCCGTTCAGCCAGACGCGGTGGCGGTTCGGCTGATCCGGACAAGCGATACGACGTGGTGCACAGGCACTCCCGTCAACGGCGACCTGGAGGACCAGGGATGCAGTACACGCTCGAAGTGATTCCGCTGCCCGTGAGCGACATCGACCGGGCCCGGGACTTCTACCGGGACAAGGTCGGCTTCCATGTCGACATCGACCAGGAGGTCATGCCGGGCATGCGGATCGTCCAGCTGACTCCCCCGGGCTCCGGCTGTTCGGTCGCCCTGGGTGACGCCATCTGGGACATGGCCCAGGGCCCCAAGCCGGCCCCCGGCTCGTACCAGGGCCTCCAGCTCTGCGTCGCCGACATCAAGGCCGCCCACGCCGAACTCCTCGAACGCGGCCTCGACGTCTCCGAACCCGTCCAGTACGCCCCCGACGACGGCGCCACCTTCATGTACTTCAAGGACCCGGACGGCAACGGCTGGGCGATCCAGGAGTACCGGCGCAGGGTCGCGGAGCCGCTGCACCAGGTCCTGGCGGACCTGGCGAAGCAGCGGTAGGCGGTAGCAGGCAGCAGTGGCAAGCAGCAGCACGTAGTACCCGTAGTCCGGAGTACCCGTAGTCCGTCCGGACTACGGGTAGGAGCGGGCCGGTCTGGGGCCGTCGGCGAGATAATCGGCTCGCGACCCCCGCGCAGCGGCTGGCAGGGTGCCGTGCATGGCGCCCCAGTACGAGATCCGTGCCGACTACGACGCTCGCACGATCGTGGTCTATCAGGCGTACCCGCCTGCCATCGCCGACTCGGCGCTGCGGGCCGGCCGCTTCGTCGAGCCGTTCTCGTTCCGTCGGATGACGTGGATCAAGCCGTCGTTCCTGTGGTTGATGCACCGCAGCAACTGGGCCCGCAAGCCCGGCCAGGAGCGGGTGCTGGCGGTGCGGATCACTCGGGAGGGCTGGGAGGAGGCGCTGTCGCAGGCCGTGCTGACGACGGCGGACCCGGCGGCCGTGGCCCGGGCCGCCGTCCACGTCCAGTGGGACCCGGAGCGCTCGGCGCGCGGGGCCGCGCTGAACCACTACAGCATCCAGGTCGGCATCGGCCGCCACCTGATCCGGACCTTCACCGACGACTGGACCGTCGGCCTCACCGACCTCACCCCCCACGTCCGCAAGGCCGCGGAACTGATGCGGACCGGCCGGACCGACAGGGCCCAGCGCCTGTTCCCCGCCGAGCGCGTCTACCCATTGCCCCCGGCACTGGACTGCCTACGCACTGCGCGATGAGCCACCCGCCCGGGACCGGTGACACCCGCAGTCGTCCAGGAACGGAGGAACGGATAGCGCGGTCGACGCCCGGGGCGGCCCCGCGAACCGCCGGCAAACGGAAGGGGAGCCCCAGGTGGGGCTCCCCATCTCTCATCGCCCGGCTGCGGGCGCCGGTCGTACGCATTGCAGATCGCGCTCATAGACGTCCCCCAGGACGTCGACGACCTGTATACGAACGTCGAGCCTGGACAGGCGTCCCGCGGCGTCGGGCCCCAAGGCCAGCACTTCCATGCCGTTTCGCGCATCAGTGGCCATGGGTAAGGACGCACCCGAGCCGATGTGCTGAAGGAAATAGTCCTGGTTCCAGGTGAGGCCGATTCCGTTCAGGACGTCGACGGCCTCATGCCAGGAAATCCAGTCGGCGGGGACGTTCCTCGCGCTCGGCTGCACTTGGTTAACCTCGATGCGGTAGAGCACGCTCCGCACCACAGAGCGGCCACCACCCCCATTGACGACCCGGACGGTTCGCTGCGATTCCGTGAGCGCGTCGCTCCCCCCTTTTCCGGCTGCCCAACTGAGCACGGGATGCATGGTGAGGGACAGCTGGGTGCGCGTCACCATGACGCCGACGAGCAGGGCGACGACGGCCGCACAGGTCGAGGATTCGAGCAGGGTGAAGCGCCACGGCCACTCGGCGCGCACACCCTTGTCCAGATTGGACTTCACCGTCTCCCAGACAAGGTCGACGCATACGACGCCCAGAAGCAGCCGTGGCAGAAGAAAGGTGCCGCGACTCGTGGAGACTCTTCGCTGATCCCACGGTGACACGTCCACTCATCCCCCAAGCTCCGCCCTCACTCGGGACCAATGATCCAGCGCGTCACGCCCGGTGAACAGGGAGCGGACGGACCGGCGGACGGCGGACCCACAGACGGCCCAGAGCCCGTGACACGCCGTGGGGCCGACGGCTCACAGCCGTCGGCCCCACGTGTCGTTCTGGCGGCACAGCGCTCTGACCTGCCCCTACAGCACCGGCAGGTTCTTCCGCAGCTCGAAGGCGGTCACCTCGGAGCGGTACTCCTCCCACTCCTGGCGCTTGTTGCGCAGGAAGAAGTCGAAGACGTGCTCGCCGAGGGTTTCGGCGACGAGGTCGCTGCGCTCCATGAGGGTCAGGGCCTCGCCGAGGTTCTGCGGGAGGGGCTCGATGCCCATCGCGCGGCGTTCCGCGTCAGAGAGGGCCCAGACGTCGTCCTCGGCGCCCGGCGGGAGTTCGTAGCCCTCCTCGATGCCCTTGAGGCCGGCGGCCAGGAGCATCGCGTAGGCCAGGTAGGGGTTCGCGCCGGAGTCCAGGGAGCGGACCTCGACCCGTGCCGAGCCCGTCTTGCCGGGCTTGTACATGGGGACGCGGACCAGGGCGGAGCGGTTGTTGTGGCCCCAGCAGATGTACGAGGGGGCCTCGCCGCCGGCGCCGGCGGTGCGCTCGGAGCCGCCCCAGATGCGCTTGTAGGAGTTGACCCACTGGTTGGTCACGGCGGCGATCTCCGCGGCGTGCTTCAGCAGGCCCGCGATGAAGGAACGGCCGACCTTCGAGAGCTGGTACTCCGCGCCCGACTCGTAGAACGCGTTCCGGTCGCCCTCGAAGAGGGAGAGGTGCGTGTGCATGCCCGAGCCGGGGTGCTCGCTGAACGGCTTCGGCATGAACGTCGCCTGGACGCCCTGCTCCAGCGCCACCTGCTTCATGACCAGGCGGAACGTCATGATGTTGTCCGCCGTGGAGAGCGCGTCGGCGTAGCGGAGGTCGATCTCCTGCTGGCCCGGGGCGCCCTCGTGGTGGGAGAACTCGACCGAGATGCCCATGGACTCCAGCATGGTGATCGCCTGGCGGCGGAAGTCCATGCCGACGTTCTGGGGGGTGTGGTCGAAGTAGCCGGAGTTGTCCGCCGGGGTCGGGCGGGAGCCGTCCGTCGGCTTGTCCTTCAGGAGGAAGAACTCGATCTCGGGGTGGGTGTAGAAGGTGAAGCCCAGGTCGGAGGTCTTGGCCAGGGCACGCTTGAGGACGTAGCGCGGGTCCGCGAAGGACGGGGAGCCGTCCGGCATGAGGATGTCGCAGAACATCCGGGCGGTGCCGGGGGCCTCGGCGCGCCAGGGCAGGACCTGGAAGGTCGACGGGTCCGGCTTGGCGATCATGTCGGATTCGTACACCCGGGCGAAGCCCTCGATGGCCGAGCCGTCGAAGCCGATGCCCTCGTCAAACGCCTGTTCCAGCTCGGCGGGGGCCACGGCGACGGACTTCAGGAAGCCCAGCACGTCCGTGAACCACAGGCGTACGAAACGGATGTCGCGCTCCTCCAACGTACGGAGCACGAACTCCTGCTGCTTGTCCATCTTCCGCTTCCACCCATTCCTTGCTGGTCAGGCCGCCTTGCTCCCGGGCTGCGGGAGGCGGTCGGGCACCTGAGCATCCCACCACAACACCATTTCATGCGCGTTGCGCACCTTGATCGGCAAACCGACCTCCAGTCGAACGCCCGGCATACGGCAGATGGACCACCCGCTCCGCAGGTGGACCGCTCGCTCCGCCGCTCAACCGCTCTGCCGCCCATCTTGCCTGCTCGCGCCGACATCCGTAACGCCGGAGTCGACCGACTTCCGTCACTCCGCGTGGTCCGACGGCCGTCGGCGTCCGTCGGGGTCCGTCACACCGGCCCCGAAACCGGGGCGGCGCCCGTGGCCGGGGGGCAGCATGGGAGGCGGGATCCCTCGTTTACGAGAGGGAGCGGATCAACTTACGATCAGCTGATCCGACCGTCCCATCCGACCCATCCCCCACTAAGGACACATCCCATGGCCGCCAAGACCAACAGCAGCGGGGACCGCAAGGCGCGCATCGAGGCGATGCGCCGTGCCGAGCGCTCCCGCGAGCGCCGGACCCGGATCCTCACGATCGGCGCCAGCGTGCTGATAGTCGCCGGCCTCGTCGTGGGCGGGACGGTCCTGATCCGCTCGCAGTCCGACGACAGCGACAGCAGCAGCACCGCGAGCGACTCCAAGTCCACGGGCAAGTGGAAGACCGGGTCGGACGGGGTCAAGACCTGGAGCACCAAGCTCACCCAGAACCACGTCACCAAGTCCGTGACGTACCCGATGGAGCCGCCGGTGGGCGGCGACCACAACCCGGTCTGGCAGAACTGCAACGGCGACGTCTACGACAACGCGATCAAGAACGAGAACGCCGTGCACTCGCTGGAGCACGGCGCGGTGTGGGTGACGTACAACAGCAAGGCCTCCGACGCCGACGTAAAGGCCCTCGCGGAGAAGGTCAAGAAGACCCCGTACACGCTGATGAGCCCGGTCGACGACCAGAAGGACCCGATCATGCTCAGCGCGTGGGGCCACCAGCGCACGGTGACGAGCGCGACCGACCCGAACGTCGGCAAGTTCTTGGAGACGTACGTCCAGGGCGAGCAGACGCCCGAGCCGGGTGCAGCGTGCACCAACGGCGTCTCCTGACGACGGCGGCACTGGCACAGTGGGACGTATGAAGCACATCGGTTGGATCGCCTCCGGGGCCGCGGTGGTACTCGTCGCGGCCGGGGCGATCACGTACGCGGTCGCCGACGGCGACGAGCCCGGACTGAAGGCCCCCGCCGCCGACTCCGCCGACGCGGGGTTCGCCCGGGACATGGCCGTCCATCACCAGCAGGCCGTCGAGATGTCGTACATCGTGCGCGACCGGACGGACGACGAGGAGGTCCGGCGGCTCGCGTACGACATCGCGCAGACGCAGGCCAACCAGCGCGGCATGATGATCGGCTGGCTCGATCTGTGGGGCCTGCCGAAGGTGTCGTCGCAGGAGCCGATGGCTTGGATGGGCATGGGCGACATGGCCTCCGGCGAGGACGGTTCGCTGATGCCGGGCATGGCCACCAACGCCGAGATGGAGAAGCTCGGCAAGCTCAACGGCAAGCAGGCCGAGATCTTCTTCCTCCAGTTGATGACCGACCATCACAAGGGCGGCGTCCACATGGCGGAGGGCTGTGTCTCCCAGTGCACGGTCGGCGTGGAGAAGAAGCTCGCCCAGGGCATGGTCAACGCCCAGGAGTCCGAGATCTCGTTGATGACGGGGATGCTCAAGGAACGTGGGGCCGCGCCGCGGTAGTCCACCTCCCGGCGTGATCCGTCACCTCTGAGGCCCGCCCAGGGGCGTGTGCCGCGATTCCCTCGCGCATGCGGCCCTGGGGCTTCCCGCGTTCGCCGGTGGGCCTCTCGGCCCAGCCATGCCCCTCGCTCCAAACGTGGGGCGCCCCACACCCCATTGCGTCGCTCTGACGATTACACTGGCCCCGTGCCTCAACTTCGTCTCGCTTTGAATCAGATCGACTCGACGGTCGGCGATCTCGCCGGGAACGCCGAGGCGGTGGTCCGCTGGACCCGGCACTCCGCCGAGCAGGGAGCGCATCTGGTGGCGTTCCCGGAGATGGTGCTGACCGGGTACCCCGTCGAGGACCTGGCGCTGCGCCAGTCCTTCGTGGAGGCCTCCCGCTCCGCGCTGAAGGCGCTCGCCGCGCGGCTCGCCGACGAGGGCTTCGGGGAGCTGCCGGTGATCCTCGGCTACCTCGACCGCACCGAGTCCGCCGCGCCGAAGTACGGCCAGCCGGCGGGGGCCCCGCGGAACGCGGGCGCGGTGCTGTACCGGGGCGAGGTGGCGCTCACCTACGCCAAGCACCACCTCCCCAACTACGGCGTGTTCGACGAGTTCCGCTACTTCGTGCCCGGCGACACCATGCCGGTCGTGCGGCTGCACGGCGTCGACATCGCCCTCGCCATCTGCGAGGACCTCTGGCAGGACGGCGGCCGCGTCCCGGCGGCCCGGTCCGCCGGGGCGGGGCTGCTGCTCTCCATCAACGCCTCGCCGTACGAGCGCGACAAGGACGACACCCGCCTGGAACTGGTCCGCAAGCGCGCCCAGGAGGCCGGCTGCACGACCGCGTATCTGGCGATGATCGGCGGGCAGGACGAGCTGGTCTTCGACGGCGACTCGATCGTCGTCGACAAGCACGGCGAAGTGGTCGCGCGGGCGCCGCAGTTCGCGGAGGGGTGCGTGGTCCTCGACCTCGACCTCCCGACGGCGGCCGCCGCCCCCGTGACCGGTGTCGTCGACGACGGGCTGCGCGTCGACCGGCTCGTGATCTCCGAGGAGCCACTGCCCGCGTACGAGCCCGAGCTGACCGGCGGGTACGCGGAGCGCCTCGACGACGACGAGGAGGTCTACTCGGCGCTGGTCGTCGGCCTGCGGGCGTACGCGGCGAAGAACGGCTTCCAGTCCGTCCTGATCGGCCTCTCCGGCGGTATCGACTCGGCGCTCGTCGCGGCCATCGCGTGCGACGCGCTGGGCGCGCAGAACGTGTACGGCGTGTCCATGCCGTCGAAGTACTCGTCGGACCACTCCAAGGGCGACGCGGCGGAGCTGGCACGCCGGACGGGCCTCAACTTCCGCACGATCTCGATCGCGCCGATGTTCGACGCGTACATGGCGTCGACGGAGCTGACGGGCCTGGCCGAGGAGAACCTCCAGTCACGTCTGCGCGGCACGCTGCTGATGGCGATCTCCAACCAGGAGGGCCACATCGTGCTGGCGCCCGGCAACAAGTCGGAGCTGGCGGTGGGGTATTCGACGCTGTACGGCGACTCGGTGGGCGCGTACGGCCCCATCAAGGACGTGTACAAGACGTCGATCTTCCGGCTCGCCGAGTGGCGCAACCGGGCGGCGGAGGAGCGGGGCCAGACCCCGCCGATCCCGGAGAACTCCATCTCCAAGCCGCCGAGCGCGGAACTCCGCCCCGGCCAGGTCGACACCGACTCCCTCCCGGACTACCCGGTCCTGGACGCGATCCTGGAGCTCTACGTCGACCGCGACCAGGGTGCCGACGCGATCGTCGCCGCCGGGTTCGACCGGGAGCTGGTGAGCAGGACCCTGCGGATGGTCGACACCGCGGAGTACAAGCGGCGCCAGTACCCGCCGGGGACGAAGATCTCGCCGAAGGGCTTCGGCAAGGACCGCCGACTGCCGATCACGAATCGGTGGCGGGAGCAGGCGTAGCGGCAGCGCGGGTCACGGCTCGGTGGGGTGCCGTCCCGCCGAGCCGACCTTGCCGCGCGCAGGGCTGCCGGCGAAACGTGCCTGGCTGCCCGGACGAACGCGCAGGGCTGGCCGAGCACATGCGCGAAGTCTCAGTGCCCAGCGCCCGACGCAACCTCGACAGCGCCGGGCGGGGTTGACCCGGGGACGGGCGCCTCGGACGCCGCCTGCTCGACGGCTGGCGGCTCGGGCGCGGTGAGCGGTGTGGGGGACGGAGTTCGGTAGGCGCGGAGAGGGGTGTTGGTCGCAGCCACGGCGGCGATGACCAGAGTGGCGGTGAGGCCCCCGGCGACCAGGGCGAAGGGGGCCGAGGTAGCCGACGCCAGGAGGCCGCCGCGAAAGTTGCCGATTTCGGGGCCCGCTACGCCGATGACGTGGTCCACGGAGGAGACCCGTCCCCTGTAGGCATCCGGGGTCTCGAACTGGACCAGGGCACTGCGGGTGATCACGGACACGGTGTCGGCGGCGCCGGCCACGGCCAGGCAGCCGAGTGCCGACCACAGCGACCCGGCCAGGCCGAAGCCGGCCAGCGCCAGGCCCCAGACGCCGGCCGCGGCCAGCTGGACAAGGCCGCTGCGGCGCAGGCGGGTGACCGTGCCGGAGAGCAGGCCTGCCGTGAGCCCTCCGACCGCGACGGCCGAGAGGAACAGGCCGAGGGTCTGCGGGTCACCGCCGAAGCGAATCTCGTTGACCAGCGGGAAGAGTGCGATGGGCATCGCGAGCAGCGTCGCGGCCAGGTCGGTGGCCATCGAGCCCCACAGCGTCGGGCGGCGCAGGACGATTCGCCAGCCTCCGCGCTCCGGCCGGCGCCCGGCACTCTTCGCGTCGGTGCGCTCAGGTGTCATGGCCGGGAGTCGGAGCACCCCGAGCAGCGAGACCGCGACGGCCACGGCCTGTGCGGCGTAGGCGGCGGAGAAGTCCCAGCGGGCGATGATCAGCCCGGCCAACGCGGGCCCGGCCAGCATCGCCATCTGGAATGAGACGTTGGTCAGCGCGAGACCGGCCGCAACCTGGTCGGCCGGGAGCAGCCGGACCGGGAAGGTTCGGCGGGCGGGGGCGCCGAGCGCGTTGCAGGCGGCCCCTACGGCGACTAGGCCGAGTAGCAGCAGTACATTCCGGTTGTCGGCCAGAGCCTGGGCACACAGTCCTACGGCGGCCAGCAGTTGACCCACGGTGGTGGCCCACACCACTGCACGGCGATCCACGGCGTCAGCCAACGTGCCGCCCAGTAACCCGAACAGCACGATCGGCAAGCCAGTGGCGAACCCGATGGCTCCGGTGCCCACGGGACTGCCGGTCAGGTCCCAGACCTGAGCCAGCACCGCCACGGCTGCCATCTGGCCTCCGAGTTGGGCGGCCGACGTGCCGATCCACAGATTGCGGAACGGAAGGCTGCCGCGCAGCGGGCGGGTGTCGAGAAGCCGGACCCGTAACCTCATCGCGGCGGCTCGACGAGATGGTGGAGGATGCGCTGCGTCATCGACCGGTGCTCCAGGGCCCGCCGCACCTCGTCGACGACGGTGGTCAGGGCGTACGGAATCTCCGCGTCCAGTTCGGCGACCGTCGCGTGGGTGGCGCGCCACTCGGCCTCGAGAAACGGCACCAGCGACCGGCCGCGCTCGGTCAGTTCGATCCGCCGGGTGCGGGCGTCGGGCCCCGGCTCGGAGGTGACCAGGCCCTCCTTGCGCATGGCGGTGACGGTCTGGCTGATCGCGGAGTGCGAGCGGCCCAGGGACTCCGCGAGCTCACGGATGGTCAGTGGCCCGGTATGGGCGAGCCGGATCAGCGGATAGGCGAATCTCGGCCGCACCCCTTCGATGCCGCGTTCGACGTAGACCTGCTCGATCTCGGCGTCCATGGTGGCCAGCAGTTCGTGCAGCGATTGCCAGGGATCGGGCACCGCCGTGGGGTCAGAGAATGTCACAGCGCTAATATAACAGCGCTGTGACAAATGGCTACGGCCGACGCCGTTCCAGCCAGCCGTGCATAACGGCCCTCGGCGTTCGCCGCAGTGGGTGGGCAATCGTGGGAGTGCGAGCACTTGTTCCCATAACCGGGACCACGAATCGCTACAGACGGCGGGCTCCGCCGGCCGGACCCTGCCGCGACGCGAGGAACGAGTGACTCTCCCCGTCGAGCGGGACCACCCGAGGGTGCGGGCGCTGCACGAGTCCTGGGGCTACGAGTGGTTCGGCGAGGTACTGCCGTTCCCGGACTCCCCGCTGTTACGACGCCATGGTGTCGGAGCTGCACTGAAGGGCGTCGCTCGCCTCAGACCCGTACCGTCTCCGACTCCCCCGGTACATGCGACGCCACCACACGCCCACGGCTCTGGCCGGTCCGCGGCGGAGCGGTGGTGGCGCGGCGGGTGTCGACCGTGTAGGCCACGCCCGCGACCGCCAGGCCGACGACCGCGAGGCCCGCGCCGACGACCGCCGGGGCGGTGGCGCCGAGGCCGGCTGCCAGGGCGAGGCCGCCGATCCAGGCGCCGCCGGCGTTGGCGAGGTTGAAGGCGGCCTGGTTGGCGGAGGAGGCGAGGGAGGGGGCGGTGGCGGCCTTCTCCATGACCATCAGCTGGAGGGGGGAGCCGGTGGCGAAGGCGGCGGTGCCGAGGAGGAGGACGGCCAGGGCCGCGCTCCACTGGGCGGACATGAGGACCGGGAAGAGCGCGAGCACCACGATCAGCGATGCCAGGCCGCCGAAGAGGGTGCCCCGCAGGGAGTGGTCGGCAAGGCGGCCGCCGGCCAGGTTTCCGATGGTCGCGCCCACGCCGAACAGCGCGAGCAGCAGGGTGACGCTGGTCCCGGCGAACCCGGCGGAGTGCGTGAGCATCGGCGTGATGTAGCTGTAGGCGGAGAAGAGCGCGCCGAAGCCGGCGACGGTCGTGCCGAGGGCGAGCCAGACGGGCAGTGAGCGCAGGGCGCCCAGTTCGCCGCGCAGACCGGCCGTCGGCGCGGCCGCGCGGTCGTGCGGCAGCAGCAGCGCCAGGGAGGCGATCGCCGCCAGTCCGATCGCGCTCACGCCGAGGAAGGTGATCCTCCAGCCGAAGTGCTGGCCCACGAGGGTCGCGACGGGCACGCCGGCGACGTTGGCGATCGTCAGCCCCAGGAACATCAGCGAGACCGAGCGGGCCTTGCGCTCCGGCGCCACGAGGCCGGTCGCGACGACCGCGCCGACGCCGAAGAAGGCGCCGTGCGGCAGACCGCTGAGGAAGCGGGCGGCGAGCAGCCAGTGCTCGTCGGGGGCGAGGGCGGACAGCGCGTTGCCGGCGACGAAGAGGGCCATCAGCCCGATCAGAACCTTGCGGCGGGGCAGGCGGGAGGTGACCGCGGCGAGCAGCGGGGCGCCGATGACGACGCCCAGCGCGTACGCGGAGACCAGGTGACCGGCGGCGGGGATCGAGATGCCGAGGTCGTCGGCGACCTCGGGGAGGAGGCCCATGATGACGAACTCGGTCGTGCCGATTCCGAAGGCGCCTACGGCGAGAGCGAGCAGGGCCAAGGGCATGGCGGAGAGACCTTTCAAAGACTGCAGGAGGGCAGGGGGAGGGGAATCCGATTCGGTTCCATCGTATGTTCACTGACGGAACAAACTCGAACCCGGGCCCTATTCCCTCCGCGCCCCCGACCGTCCCACCAGCTCCGTCAGCCCCCGGACGTGTCGATCGTCACCCGCGCCGCCACCGGAAGATGGTCGCTGCCCGTCTCCGGCAGGGTCCACGAGGCCGTCGGCTCCATGCCCCGGACCATGATCTGGTCGATCCGTGCCAACGGGAACGTCGCGGGCCAGCTGAAGCCGAAGCCGCTGCCCGCGGCGCCCTGGGTGGAGCGCATCTGGGCGGTGACGGCGTTCAGGGCGCGGTCGTTCATCGTGCCGTTGAGGTCGCCGAGGAGGGCGACCTGCTCGATCGGCTCGTCGGCGATGGCCTCGCCGAGGGCGTTGGCGCTCTTGTCGCGCTGGCGGGCGGTGAACCCGGCCTCCAGCTTCACCCGCACCGAGGGCAGATGGGCGACGTACACGGCGACCGGCCCGTCCGGCGAGGCCACCGTCGAGCGCATCGCGCGCTCCCAGCCGAGCTTGATGTCGACGGGCTTGGTGTCGCTCATCCGGTACTTGCTCCACAGCCCGACGGTGCCGACGACCTCGTGGTACGGGTACGTCGCGGCCAGGGCCTTCTCGTACACCGGCATCGCGCTCTCGGTCAGTTCCTCCAGCGCCACCACGTCCGCGCCGGACGCGGCGACCTCGCCGGCCGTGCCGGACGGGTCGGCGTTGTCCGCGTTCACGTTGTGGGTGACGACGGTGAAGTCACCGCCGCCGCCGGTCTTGCTGGTGACCAGTCCGCCGAAGATGTTCAGCCAGACGACCGTGGGCACCAGCAGCGCGATGAGCGCGGTCGCCGACCTGCGGACCAGCGCGAGGACGAGCAGCAGCGGGATGGCGACGCCCAGCCAGGGCAGGAACGTCTCGGTCAGGCTGCCGAGGTTGCCGACGGCGTTCGGGACTTGGGCGTGCAGCACCATCAACAGGGCGACGAGGACCGCGAGGACGGCGAGGACGATGCCGCGCCGCCAGATCCGCCGGTCCCCTCTCCAGCCGCCGAAGAGACGGCTCAGCAGGCGCCGAAGCCGGGATTGTTCGCGGCCCTGACCCATGCCGCCGCCGCCCGTCTCCGTCATGTACGCCTGCGCCATACCGTCCTCACAAACTGCCGTGCGCTTCGTCCCCCGCGCCTAAAGACCCTAGGGGATGATCGCCGTCGATCCTGCCGCCACATGGCGGCCGTACGGGCACGAGGACGAACAACCCGCTGTTCGGAGTTCCGAACCGGCGGACAGGTCCCGACGTCTGTAACGAAACGCGCACATCGCTGTGACTCACTTCGCAGGAGGACGAAGACCTTCGAGCACGGTGTCGACGATGGTCTCCGCGAGATCCTCGGGGAGGGAGGCGTCCGGGCGCATGACGGTGCGGACGAGCATGGGGCCGAAGACCAGGTCGCCGGCGAGGTCGATGTCCACGTCGGCGCGGAGTTCGCCGTTGTCCCGGCCTCGGCGCAGGACTTCGGCGAGGGCCCGGCGGCGGGGGGCGACGACGTCCGCGTGGTAGGCGTCCCAGATCTTGGGGCTGCTCTTCATCTGGGCGATGACGTTGTGCAGGATCGCCGACGGCCGGTTGAGCAGCCCGCGTCGGCGTGCCGCCTCCATGAGGACGACCAGGTCGTCGCGCATCGAGGTGCCGGGCAGTTCGGGGTCCGGGGGCTCCGCGGCGCGCAGTACGTCGACGAAGAGCGCCTCCTTGCCGCTCCAGCGGCGGTAGATGGTCGCCTTGCCGACGCCGGCGGTGCGGGCCACCCGTTCGATCGACAACTCCGAGAGCGGCACGCCCTCTTCGAGGAGTTTCATCACGCCCTCGACGATGGACCGCTCCACGGCCTCGCTGCGGGGCCGTCCGCGCACGGGACTCCCGTCCCGTACCCGCCCGTCTCCGGCGTGGCTCTCGGCGAGGCTCAAGGTCGACTCCGTCTCTGTCGTTCTCCGGTGTCCGGCGCTGTCGTGCTCCGGTGTCCGGGGTGATTCTCTCCCGCGTACGGCAGTGGGGTGCCGTACGCGGGCGCCGGTCAGTGGTCGGCGACCGCCAACTCCGTTTCCTCCTTGCCCTCGTGACCGCCCTTCTGCCGTCCCGGCAGGAACACCGCCATGGCCACCGCGCCGATCAGGGCGATGCCGGCCCCGCACAGGGCGGTCACGTGCATGGCGTGCAGGAAGGCGTCGTGGGCCGGGCCGACCAGGGCCTCGCCCCGTTCGCCGAGGCGGGCGGCGAGGCCGAGGGTGGCCTCGATGGACTCGGCGGCGGCGTGCGGGGCGCCGGCGGGCAACTTGTCCTCGATGCCGCTCCGGTAGGCGGTGGAGAGCACCGAGCCGAGGACGGCGATACCGAGGGCGCCGCCGACCTGGCGGAAGGTGTTGCTGAGGGCGGACGCGGAGCCGGCCTTCTCGCGGGGCAGCGCCTGCATGATGACGACGCTCAGCGGGGTCATCACGTGCGCCATGCCCATGCCCATGAAGAAGAAGATCACTTCGAGGATCCAGATCGGCGTGTCCGCGTCCAGTACGGCGAACGCGGCCAGCATTCCGGCGATCAGCACCATGCCCGCCGTGCACACCGCGCTGTTGCCGAAGCGGTCGACGACGAGGCGGGCGCGCGGCGCGAAGACGATTTGCGCGACGGCCAGCGGCAGCATCAACAGGCCGGTCTGGAGCGGGGAGTAGCCGCGTACGGTCTGGGTGTAGAAGACGGAGAAGAAGGTCACGCCCATCAGTGCGAAGAAGACCAGACCGATGACGCCGATGGCGGTCGAGAAGACCTTGTTCTTGAAGAACGTCATGTCGATGGAGGGGTGGTCGCTGCGCTTCTCGAAGACCACGAAGGCGGCGAGGACCGCGAGCCCGGCCGCGATGGTCCCGAGGACGGTGACGTCGGTGAAGTCGGCGAGCTGGCCGCCGCGGATGATGCCGTAGACGAGGAGCACGAGGCCGACGACGGAGAGCACGACGCCGACGGGGTCGATGCGGCCGGGGTGGGGGTCGCGCGAGTCGGGCACCAGCCACATCATCAGGCCGAGCGCGAGGACGACGATCGGGACGTTGATCAGGAAGACCGAGCCCCACCAGAAGTGGTCGAGGAGGAGGCCGCCGGTGATCGGGCCGATGGCGATGGCGAGGCCGACGCCGCCCGCCCAGATGCCGATGGCCTTCGGCTGTTCGTCGCGCTCGAAGACGTTCATGAGGACGGCGAGGGTGGCGGGCATCACGAAGGCGGCACCGAGGCCCATCACCGCGCGGAAGACGATCAGCTCGGCCGGGGAGCCCGACATGGCGGCGAGGGCCGAGCCGACACCGAACACGACGAGCCCGCCGAGCAGGACCTTCTTGCGGCCGAGGCGGTCGCCGAGGAGGCCCGCGGAGAACAGCAGCCCCGCGAAGACGAGCGTGTAGGCGTTGATCGCCCACTCCAGCTCGCTCTGGGTGGCGCCGAGGCCGGTGGGCGCCGGGGTGGAGATGGTCTTGATGGCGACGTTGAGGATCGAGTTGTCGAGCACCACGATCAGCAGGCTCAGCATCAGCACACCGAGGATCGCCCAGCGGCGCCGATGCACCGCCGCCGGTATTCGGGAGTCAGGGACTGCGGTAGTCATGTCGTGAGCCTAGACCTATTTCGATACGGGACCGTCTCGTATCGTAAATCTTTTACCCGGCTCTTACGCAGCGCAAGTCGGCACGCACCGCATGCCGGAACGGTCACATCGACCTCCCCTAGCCCTCTCTGGACCGAGGTGCCACCATGGGAGTGGTCCGGGGACACCGTCAGGGTGCCTCGAGATGACATGAAGGAGCTGTAGCGATGACGCAGCTTTCGGCTGCCCAGACGAAGCCCTCCGACGGCAGCAAGGCGCTGTACGGGGGCAAGGGCACGCGCCGTATCACCGTCCGGGACATCGCCCTCGCCAAGGAGCGCGGCGAGAAGTGGCCCATGCTCACCGCGTACGACGCGATGACCGCGTCCGTCTTCGACGAGGCCGGCATCCCGGTCATGCTCGTCGGCGACTCCGCGGGCAACTGCCACCTCGGGTACGAGTCGACCGTGCCCGTCACCCTCGACGAGATGACCATGCTGTCCGCGGCCGTCGTACGGGGCACCAGCCGCGCCCTGATCGTCGGCGACCTGCCCTTCGGCTCCTACCAGGAGGGCCCGGTGCAGGCGCTGCGCTCGGCGACCCGGCTGGTCAAGGAGGCCGGGGTCGGCGCGGTCAAGCTGGAGGGCGGCGAGCGGTCGCACCGCCAGATCGAGCTGCTGGTCGAGTCCGGCATCCCGGTCATGGCCCACATCGGCCTCACCCCGCAGTCCGTCAACGCGATGGGCTACCGCGTACAGGGCCGGGGCGAGGAGGCCGCGCAGCAGCTGCTGCGCGACGCCAAGGCCGTCCAGGACGCGGGCGCGTTCGCGGTCGTCCTGGAGCTGGTTCCGGCGGAGCTGGCGGCGGAGGTCACGCGGGTGCTCCACATCCCGACCGTGGGCATCGGTGCGGGCGCGGAGACCGACGCGCAGGTCCTCGTGTGGACCGACATGCTGGGGCTGACCGGCGGGCGGATGCCGAAGTTCGTGAAGCAGTACGCCGATCTGCGTACGGTCATGGGTGACGCGGCGAAGGCGTTCGCGGAGGACGTCGTGGGCGGGACGTTCCCGACGGAGGAGCACTCCGTTCACTGATGCCCGCCGGCCCAGGAAGGGCCCGACGGCCACAGAGCCACTGCGGTACCACAGCAGCCCGCCGATCTTCCCCCGTCGGCGGGCTGCTTCGTGCCGGTCGCGCGCCTCGGGGCCGGGCGAGCACGGAAGTCAACCTCAAGAGTCGCAGGGTCTTCAACTGTCGGGGTTTTTGCTTAGGGATCCTTGTGGATGCTGCATAGCAGAGCGTGTATGGATCTGTGGGTGATTCCCCCCTGCTTCCAGCGATGGTGCGATGTCGTGCCGGTTTGGGGTGGTGGGTGTGTGTGGGGCCGTAGGTTCCTCGGCATGGAACTTCTTCGGTTGGCGGTGGCTGCGCGGCGGGTGGGTGTGCATCCGGGCACGCTGCGGCTATGGGCCAACGAGGGCAGGGTTGCGGTGGTGTGGGTGGGGCGTGAACGGCGCTTCTCCAGTGAGGCGTTGGACGCTCTGACCGGCTGCCCGGATACGGCCGGGCGGCGTGAGGCTCTGTATGTGCGGGTTTCGGGCAGCAGCGGGCAGGAGTCTTCGCTGGCCGCGCAGGAGGCCGAACTGCGGGCAACCGCTTCGGGGGTGGTGGTCGCGGTCTTCAAAGACCGTGCTTCGGGGCTGCGGGAGTCACGGCCGGGGCTTGACCGGCTGGTGAAACGGGCCGCGAAGGGGGAGTTCACCCATGTGCGGGTCACGCACGGGGACCGGTTGGCCCGGTTCGGTGCGGGCTGGTTGATCCAGGTTCTGGCTCATCACCGCGTTACGGTCGAGGTGTTGCATTCCAAGGGAGCGGCCGGGGGGATGGAGGAACTGCTGGACGATTTCATGTCGCTGGTGGCCACCTTCGCCGGCCGCATGTACGGGATGCGCTCGCGTGAGGCGCGTCGACGGCTTCTGGACGAAGCCGGGCGCCGCATGAAGCAGCCTGTCCTCGGAGCCGGAGCCGGAGCCGGAGCCGGAGCCGGAGCCGGAGCCGGAGCCGGAGCCGGAGCCGGAGCGGGAGCCGGAGCCGGAGCCGGAGCGGGAGCCGGAGCGGGAGCGGGAGCGGGAGCGGGAGCCGGTGTTGCGGGTGAGGTGCGTGGCTAGGTTGATGGCGACGGCGACATGTACCGCCTTCTCGGGGGTGCTGGAGGCCACGGGTGAGCGGGTCGGGCAGCGGGTGCTGCTGGAACGGGTGGGTTTTCTGGCCGAGTTGAGCCGGGAGCTGACGGGTGCTCTGGTGGCCGCGCGGTGGGACGAGGATTCCTTTGACGTGCTGGCTGCGGGGGTGGACGGGCAGGGTCAGGCGTTGCCGTCCAAGGGCTGGATGGCGCTGCGTCGCTTGAACTGGCCGCAGGATGTTGTGCTCCCGGCGGGGGTGTATGTCCCGGACCGGGTGCGGCGGGGCGCTCAGGAGTACGCCGCGCGCACCCTGCGTCTGGCCCTGCACCGGCGCAGCATCGTGGCCGCCGTCCTGGCCGCCTGGCCCGCCGATCCCCGGCGGCGCACCGTGGCGGAGTGGACGGCCCTGAGGGCGGTACTGCCCGCCGGGGTGACGGGTGCCGAAATCCGCAACCGCACCCGCCAGATCCGCGCCCACGTGGCCGAGCACGGGCAGCTGCCCGCCGGGCTGTGCGCCCTGGAGGGCCCGCCACAGGTGGCCGGCCAGGTACTCCTGGCCGCGATGGACCGCCAGCAGGTCACCCTGACCCGGGTGGATGCGGCCACCGCCCGGCTGCGGGTCAAACTCCCCCTGCGGGCCGCCCCCGCCACGGGGCGTGACTGGGCCTGGCACATGCTCGACATCCGGCTGCCCGGTACCGTCGCGCCTGATGCGGTGCTGCACACCCCGACCCTGCGCCCCACCCCGGCCGGGAGGATCGCCGTCGACCTGCCGCACTCACGGCCCACCCCGGCCACCAAGCCGACCGGGCATCGGGGGGCGGTCGGTTTCGACTGGGGTGTCAACACCCTCCTCACCGGCACACTCGGCCGCCTGGCCGGGAAAGGGCAGACCTCCCGGGTCGTCACCGACGGCCGTCCCCTGGTCTTTGACGCCACGGTGATCAGCACCGCTCTGCACCGGCTGCGCGGTGTGCGCGAGCGTCTCGCGGCCAAGCGCGACCACTACCGGGCGCTGGCCGACGGGCTCGGCTCCCCGCACCTGGCCTGGGGCGGACACCTGGAGCGGGCCCGGGCACTTCAGGCGGAACATGTCCGGGTGTGTGCCCGGATCCGGCAGCTGAACGCCGCGCTGGCCCGGGCGGCGGCCCGCTGGGCCGTCGACCAGGCCGCCGCGCTCGGCGCGAGCGTCATCTACCTGGAGGATCTCGCCACCCTGGAAGCCCGCGGCCACCGCAAGGGCAACGCCCGCCTGTCCGGGCAGGTCCGCGGCGCTGTCGCCCAGGCAATCCGGCACCTGGGCGCGAAGGCCGGGATCGCGGTGGTCACCGTTCCCGCCCGGGGCACCTCCAAACTCTGCCCCGGCTGCCTGACCACACTCACCCACCACCCGGCCCCCGACCGACTCGGTGAGCGGGGCTGGAAGTGGGCGCACTGCACCGGGTGCGGGCTGTCCATGGACCGCGACCACGCCGCCGCCCGACGCATCGTCTCCCGCGGCCTGCTCGCCCAAACCCACACCACCACCGACCGCACCACAGGCACCCGGACCATCCGCACCACCATCGAGGGCACCGTGACCATGGTCCGGCGTCCGAAGAAGACCACCCGCCGCCTGCACCGACAGCGCCACGCGCAAACGGCCCCGCCCCGCCCCCGCGGGCCGAAAACCACCCCGGGCAAGGGACGCCCCACCCCTGCCAGGCCGAGCCCTCGCCACGCTGCCACAGGCCCCGGCCCCGCCCACACGACTTCCCGCCGTACGCCCGATGTGCGTACGGTCCCCGCCACCACCCCCACCCCGGGGGCAGTCCAGCGTCCGGCGGGGCATGACACCACGACACCAGCCGCCACACCCGGGCCGGTGCCAGGTCATGGAGTACCCGCACCCCACCGAACCGAGGAAGACCTTCCACGATCCGGCCGGGTGCGGCTCTCACGCAGAACCTGTCGACGACGCACCCGCGCCGCCCAGCGGACCGGCTTCCACCACCTGCACGCCACCGAAGTCCACCCCCTCACCCCGAGGTTCGGACCACCGGACGGCAACCGCACACGGCCACGCCGCGCCCGAAAAGCCTGGAAACCACAGGCACACACAGAGTTCTAGAGACGCTCCCTCACACCTCGGTCCCTGCCAGGCTTGAGCCGCGCCCCGTACCCGCCGCCCGCGGCACGGCACGGGTCCGCGCGGTTCACGTCGACGACGACATCCACAGGGGGACCCATCCATGAAGCGATCCATCGCCACCCGCGCCAAAGCCGGTGCCTTCGCCGCCGCACTGCTCGTCTCCGGCGTCGGCCTCGGCCTCGCCACCGGCAGTCCGGCGAGCGCGGCGACCTGCTACGGCGGGGCGGTGCAGTTCACCAAGCTCATCGACCACACGGTGAGCCAGATGTTCACGACCTCGTCGGCCTGCCAGGACATCAACCTGAAGATCACCAACAGCCCCAGTGACTCCACTCGCGAAGTCAAGGTGTGCTTCTACCGCAGCGACAACACCCTCAACTACTGCCAGGCCAGCTTCAGGCTGGCCACCCTCGACCGATGGGCGGTCATCGCGACCGACGTGAACGACAACGTGAAGTACAGGTACGCGTTCGAGAGCAGCCGCTCCGTCACGGCCTACACGGCCGACTGACACGCCGCCCGCGCCGGTCCGGCGTGCCGCCTAGGCGGCACGCCGGGCACCGGTTTCGCGTTCTCGTGCGGTGCGTCGAGCGGCACGTCGGTGGGATGTCGGTGCGATGTCGGCCGTGCAGGTGGGCTGTCGGTGGTTTGTCGGTGGGCCCTGACACCGTCATCCGCATGACACGAATCGACAAGGAAGCCAGCGGCACGAAGGGCGCTGTCACCGTGCGGGGGCTGGTCAAGCACTACGGCGAGACCAGGGCGCTGGACGGTGTCGACCTCGATGTGCGTGAGGGCACGGTGATGGGCGTGCTCGGCCCGAACGGGGCGGGCAAGACGACCCTCGTACGGTGCCTGTCCACGCTGATCACGCCGGACGCGGGGCACGCGACCGTGGCCGGCTATGACGTCGTACGGCAGCCGCGGCAGCTCCGCCGGGTGATCGGGCTGACGGGACAGTACGCGTCCGTGGACGAGAAGCTGTCCGGCTTCGAGAACCTGTACATGATCGGCCGGCTGCTCGACCTGCCCCGGAAGGAGGCGAAGAACCGGGCCACCGGTCTGCTGGAGCGGTTCTCGCTGACCGAGGCCGCCCGGCGCCCGGCGGCGACGTACTCCGGCGGTATGCGGCGGCGGCTCGACCTGGCCGCGTCCATGATCGGAAGCCCGGCCGTGCTGTACCTGGACGAGCCGACGACCGGCCTCGACCCGCGGACGCGCAACGAGGTGTGGACCGAGGTGAAGCGCCTGGTCGGCGACGGCGTGACCGTGCTGCTGACCACGCAGTACATGGAGGAGGCCGAGCAGCTGGCCTCGGAGCTGACCGTGATCGACCGGGGGAAGGTCATCGCGGGCGGCCGTATCGAGGAGCTGAAGGCCCAGGTCGGCGGGCGTACGCTCCGGGTCCGGCCGGCCGACCCGGCGCATCTGCGGCCGCTGGCCGAGGATCTCGACGGCCTGGGCATCACCGGGCTCGCCACGACCACCGTGGACCCCGAAACCGGCACCCTGCTCGTGCCGATCCTCAGCGACGAGCAGCTGACCGCGGTCGTCGGCGTGCTCACCGCGCGCGGGGTCACCATCGCCTCGATCAGCACCGAACTGCCCAGCCTGGACGAGGTGTTCCTGTCCCTCACCGGTCACAAGGCCGGCGCGCCGCAGGGCACGACCTCGGCCCCCGCCCACGAGGAGGTCGCCGTATGAGCGCCGCAACCCTTCCCACGACCGGCGAGACCGGTCGGCCCGACGGCCGGATCGGGCTGCGGGCCCATGCCCGGCACACCGGCGCGCTCGTCCGGCGCAACCTGCTGTGGATCCGGCAGGACCCCGAGTCGATGTTCGACGCGGTCCTCATGCCGATCGTGTTCACCCTCCTCTTCGTGTACGTCTTCGGCGGCTCCATCGGGCAGGCGCTGGGCGGCGGCCAGGAGGAGTACGTGCAGTACGTGGTGCCGGGACTGATGGCGATGACGTGCATGAACATGGCCATGGGCGTCGGCACGGGGTTCAACGAGGACTTCCAGAAGGGCATCATGGACCGCTTCCGGTCCCTGCCCATCGGCCGGTCCTCGGTGCTGCTCGCGAAGATCTCCGTCGAGCTGCTGCGCATGCTGGTCGCCACGACCATCCTGCTGACCGTCGGTGTCCTCATCGGATTCGACATCACCAACTGGCCGGGGCTGCTCGGCGCGGTGGGCCTGGCCACCGTCTTCGGCTCGTCCCTGATGTGGATCTTCCTGGTGCTGGGCGTGACGTTGAAGAACGCGCAGTCCGTGCAGGCGATGGGCTTCCTGGTGCTGTTCCCGCTACAGTTCGGCTCGTCGATCTTCGCGCCGACCCAGTCCATGCCGGGCTGGCTGCAGGCCTTCACCGACTACAACCCGCTGTCGGCCCTCGCGGACACCGCGCGCGGGCTGATGACGGGCGGACCGATCGCCCACGACCTGTTCGTCACGCTCGGCTGGTCGGTGGCGCTGACGGCGGTGATGGCACCGATCGCGATCCACAAGTTCAAGACGAAGAGCTGACCTCGGACGACGTCGCAATTCGTACGTCGTAACTCGTACGTCGTACGAGTCACGCGTAACTCGTACGCCGACGTCGTCGGAGGTCAGGTCAGGTCAGGTCAGACGAGGGCGACGGCCTCCTCCAGGGTGAGGGCGCCGCCCTCGGCGTACGCGGTGGCGTAGGCCGCGTCGTCCAGCCGGGCCCGGGTCACCGCCTCGGCCTTGGCGCGGGCCTCGACCTCCATCGGGCTGGAGAAGTGACCGGGCGGCAGCAGCGCGTCGGCGGCGCCGAGGAGTTGGGCCGCCTCCCGGGCGCGTGAGCCGCCGTCGACACCCGCGACGGAGATGACGGCGGTCACGAGATGGATGGCGGTCATGTGGGGCGCGACCATCCGGGACAGCCGGTCCAGGCTCCGTTTCAGCGCCCGGCGCATCAGCCGCAGCGCCTTCTCGTGGTGTCCGTCGATCCCCTCCAGCCAGCCCTCGACACCGATGACGAACCCGGCGAAGAGCACGAAGTCGGCGGCGTGGAAGTCCTCGCGCAGCAGCGTCAGCTGCTCCCGGGCCTCGGCCTGGCGCCCGCTGCGGCCGAGCCGGACCGCGAGGAAGAGGCGGGCGGCGGGCACCGCCTCGCGGGCGGCGCGACGCCCGGCCTCCAACACGTCGAACAGCATCCTCTCGCCGCGCTCCGCGTCGCCGCCCTCGATGTACACACTGCCGAGCCGGACGCCGAGCATCCCCAACTGGGCATGGGCGCCGAGCCGTTCGGCGTACGCGATGGCCCGCTCGAAGTCCGCGGCGGCGAGCGCGAACTCGCCCCGGCGTTCCAGGGACTCGCCACGCGCCGAGAGCGCCTCGGCGGCGCCCCAGGCGTCCCCCAGCCGGTCGAAGAGCTCCAGCGACTCGTCGGCGTCCGTGGCGGCGTCGCCCGCCCAGTCGCTGCGGTTGGCGAGGATGTTGGCCCGCATCTGCAGGTTCTGCGCCAGCTCCCAGGTGTAACCGAGCTCGCGGCAGGTGCGGATGTTGGCGTCGAGGATGGCGCGCAGCCGGCCCATGTCGCCGGTCAGCAGGACGGCGTAGAACCACATGAAGCCGGGGAAGCGGCAGGTCTGCGGCTGGCCCGGGCGGTAGGTCGCGCTGATGATCCGCAGCTTCTCCTGGCCCTCGGGGGCCTCCCAGGCGGGCAACTCCATGTCCATGCAGGCCAGATGGACCAGGTGCACCCCGCGCCGGGCCTCGTCGAGGACGTCCGGACTCATCGGCGGCGGACTGTCGACGGCGCGTCCGCGCAGGTCCGGGACGGGGCGGGCGGGCGCGGTGAAGGGGTCCGGCCCGAGTTCCTTGACCTGGGCGGACCAGTGGCGGGCCTCGGTCTTCAGATCGCGCATCTGCCAGTACCAGCACAACGACATCGTCAGGCAGAGCGCCTCCTGCTCGTCCCGCTCGGCGACGGCGTGTCGGAGGGCGGTGCGGATGTTCTCGTACTCCAGCTCCAGCAGCTCGATCGCGGCACGCTGGCCGGAGCCGCGCAGCAACGGGTCGGTGGCGCGGACGAGTTCGCGGTAGTACGTGAGGTGCGCGCGTGCGGCGGCGGGGCGGGTGCCCGTCTCGTCGAGCCGTTCGCCGGCGTACTCGACGACGGTCTCCAGGAGCCGGTAACGCATCTCGCCGCCCGCACCCGCCGAAGGGGCCGCCACGACGAGGGACTTGTCGACGAGCGAGCCGATCGCCTCCAGCGCGGCGGGACCGCAGACGGCCTCGGCGGCGGCCAGGTCGCAGCCGCCGGCGAACACCGACAGCCGCCGCAGGACGTACCGTTCGTCCTCGTCGAGCAGCTCCCAGGACCAGTCGACGACCGCGCGCAGGGTCTGCTGCCGGGGCAGGACGGTACGGCTGCCGGAGGTGAGCAGCCGGAAGCGGTCGTCGAGGCGGTCGGCGATCTGACGGGGCGTCAACATGCGTAGCCGGGCCGCCGCCAGCTCGATGGCGAGCGGCAGTCCGTCGAGGCGGCGGCAGATCTCGGCGGCGGCCTCCGGGTCGGCGGCGACGGTGAACCCGGGCCGGGCGGCCGCTCCCCGGTCGGCGAGCAGGCGCAGGGCGTGGGGTTCCGTCAGCGGTTCCACCGGGCGCAGCAACTCCCCCGGTACGCCGAGGGGTTCGCGGCTGGTGGCCAGTACGGTCAGCGCGGGGCACCGCTGGAGGAGCTGGTCGGCGAGGTGGGCGGCGGCCTCGACGACGTGTTCGCAGTTGTCGAGGATCAGCAGCATGCGGCGTCCGGCGCAGTGTTCGGCCAGGCGGGCCAGCGGGTCGTCCTGGCGGTCCGCCGCGACGCGCATCTCGTCGGCGCCGGCGCCCCGCAGGACGGTCTCGCGGGCGCCGAGGGCGGTGAGGACGGCCTCCGGCACGTTCGCCGGGTCGTCCACGGGGGCGAGTTCGGCGAGCCAGACGCCGTCCGGCATGTCCTCGGCGACTGCCTCGCCGGCCTCCTGGGAGAGGCGGGTCTTGCCCGCGCCGCCCGGGCCCAGGAGCGTCACCAGGCGGGTGGTGGTGAGGTCGTCGCGGATGGTGTCGATGTCGGTGTCGCGGCCCACGAAGGAGGTGAGGCGGGCGCGGAGGTTGCCCGGGGGGCGGGTGGGGTGGGGGTTCGGGTCGGGTATCCCGCCCCCGCCGCCCCTCCCCGTCCCTCCCCCGGGGGCGCTGCCCCTTCGACCCCGTGGGGTGGATGGGGTGAGTGGTTGCGTGCGGGTGGGTGGGGGCTGGTCGCGCAGTTCCCCGCGCCCCTGACGGGGCTCGGCCCCGTCGGAGTTCAGCAGGTCTTCGTGGATGCTGCGCAGGGCCGGGCCCGGGGTCGTGCCCAGGCGGTCCGACAGGAGGGTGCGGACCTCTTCGTAGGCGGCGAGGGCCTCGGCGGAGCGGCCGGTGTCGCGGAGGGCGCGCAGGCGCAGGGACTGGAGGGGTTCGTCGAGGGGGTGGGTGTCGCAGAGGGCGATGAGGTCGGGGAGGGCGGAGTCGGGGCGGCCGAGGGCGAGCGCGGCGGTGAGGCGGGTGCGGTGGGCGTCGAGGCGGCGGGTCTCCCAACGGGCGGCCTCGGCGGCGCGGTCGGGGAGGTCGGCCAGCGGCGGGCCCTGCCAGAGGGCGAGCGCGTCGTCGAGGACGTCGGCGGCCTTGGCCGGGTCGCCGTCGGCGAGCGCGCGGGCGCCCTCGTCCGCGAGGCGTTCGAAGCGGTGCAGGTCGACGTCGTCCGGGGTGGCCGCGAGGCGATAGCCGCCGTTCACCGATTCGACCGCGTCCGGGCCCAGCGCCCTGCGCAGTCGGCCGACCAGCGCCTGCAGCGCGGCGAGCGCGTCGGCGGGCGGATCGTCGGCCCACACCTCGTCGACGAGCGCGGCCGCGGGCACCGTACGCCCCGGCCGCAGAGCGAGCACGGTCAGCAGGGCGCGCAGCCGGGCGCCCCCGACGGGGACGGGGCGGCCGTCGGCCTGCAGTGCCTGGGTGGTGCCGAGGATGCGGTAGCGCACGGGACCATTGTCTCTGTCGGGGTCGGCTTCGTGTGTCCGGTACATCGAGTCGAACGCTCCCGTACGACCGTCGACCGTTCGTCCCCACCTTCCTAGGAACCAGGAGGGGATCGCGAGACGTTTTCGGCATACGCCCGGTACCGTCGGGCAGTCCGATCAAGTGATCGACCCTGCGTCGGCACACCGTCGGCACACACCAGACGGGCCCCCGACACAGCGTCGGCGGTCCGCCCAGAGTCCTAGGAGCCCCATGACCACCGCCGCGTCCCGCCGGAGTGACCGGAGGATCAGCCCCGTCTTCCTGGGGATCGTGGCCGTGATGGCGGTCACCGGATGGGCCACGTGGACCGGGTTCGCCGAGCAGCCCGGCCTGGCCGTGTTCCTGTTCGTGACCTCGGCGTGGATCGTCTCGCTGTGTCTGCACGAGTACGCGCACGCCCGCACCGCCCTGCACAGCGGCGACATCTCCATCGGCGCCAAGGGCTATCTGACCCTCAACCCGCTGAAGTACACGCACGCCCTGCTCAGCATCGTGCTGCCCGTCGTGTTCGTGATCATGGGCGGTATCGGTCTGCCCGGTGGCGCGGTGTTCATCGAGCGCGGCCGTATCCAGGGCCGCTGGAAGCACAGCCTGATCTCGGCGGCGGGCCCGCTGACGAACGTCCTGTTCGCGGCCGTCTGCACCGCGCCGTTCTGGCTGGGCGTCACGGACGGCGTGCCGACGGCCTTCCTCTTCGCCCTCGCCTTCCTCGCGATGCTCCAGGTCACGGCGGCGATCCTGAACTTCCTGCCGGTGCCCGGCCTGGACGGCTACGGCGTCATCGAGCCCTGGCTGTCGTACAAGATCCGCCGTCAGGTGGAGCCGCTCGCGCCCTTCGGTCTGCTGCTCGTCTTCGCGGTGCTGTGGATCCCGGCGGTGAACGGCGTGTTCTGGGACGTGATCGACGCGTTCATGCGGGGCCTGGGGATCGAGGACCAGCTGTCCGACTGCGGCTACTGGCTCTACCGCTTCTGGCGCGCGGACAGCGACATCTGCCTCACCGGGATGTGAGGGACGGCCGCGTGGCTCAGCCGGTGGCGGACCGGCGCTCCAGCTTCGCCTTCCGCGCGTAGTACCAGGTCATGTTGGACGACAGACCGGCCATCAGCACCCACACCACGCCCAGCCAACTGCCCCGGCTGAAGGAGACCACGGCCGCGGCGATGGCGAGGAGACAGACGATGAGGGCGTAGAGGGCGAGTCGCCGGGCCGGGTCGGGTGGGAGCAAGGGGGGCATGGGGGTCGGCTCCTGGGAGGGCGTTCGGACGGGGTGGTACGGCGTCCAGTGTCCCCCATGCCCGGGGGCGTCCGTGCGTCGGCCGGGCGTGGGCTACACGTCCGTCAGGCGGATGCCCGCGTGTGCCTTGTAGCGGCGGTTGACGGAGATCAGGTTGGCGACCAGGGACTCGACCTGGTGGGCGTTGCGCAGCCGGCCGGCGAAGATGCCGCGCATACCGGGGATGCGGCCCGCCAGCGCCTGCACGATCTCGACGTCGGCCCGCTCCTCGCCGAGGACCATCACATCCGTGTCGATCTCCTCGATCTCCGGGTCTTCGAGGAGGACGGCGGAGAGGTGGTGGAAGGCGGCGGTGACGCGCGAGTCCGGCAGCAGGGCGGCGGCCTGCTCGGCGGCACTGCCCTCCTCCGGCTTCAGCGCGTACGCGCCCTTCTTGTCGAAGCCGAGCGGGTTGACGCAGTCGACGACGAGCTTGCCGGCCAGTTCTTCGCGCAGCGATTCGAGGGTCTTGCCGTGCCCGTCCCACGGCACCGCGACGATCACGATGTCGCTGCGGCGGGCGGTCTCGGCGTTGTCGGCGCCCTCGACGCCGTGTCCGAGTTCCTCGGCGACGCCCTGCGCACGGTCGGCGGCCCGCGACCCGATGATCACCTTCTGGCCGGCCTTGGCGAGTCGGTAGGCGAGGCCCTTGCCCTGCGGCCCGGTGCCGCCGAGCACGCCGACGACGAGCCCCGACACGTCCGGCAGGTCCCAGGGGTCCTTGGCCGGGGCCTTCGCGGCGGCCTTCACGGGGGGCTGCTGTGCACTGTCAGTAGAGGTCATGGGCCGACTTTACGTGCGCGCCCGTCGAGGGTGACGGTCAGGTGAGCCCGGTCACGGGGCGGCGCGGTCACGGCGATACGACGGCTCCGGCTGCGGATGCGGCGGTTCCGGCTCCGGCTCCGGCTCCGGCTCCGGCTCCGGCTGCGTCGGCGGCGGCGGCTCCGGCTGCGGTTCCGGCTCCGGTGAGGTCAGCGAGAGGGATCCGCCGGAACGTGATCGTCTCGTACGCGCTGAAGTCGCCCGTCTCGTAGAGCAGTCCGACGGTCTCCTCGTCGACCCGTACGAGGTCGGAGTACGCGGCGGGCAGGCCGTCGACGGTGTGGACGGGGCGCCAGGTGACGCCGTGGTCGGTGCTGGCGCGGACGGTCATCAGGGCGCGGAAGCCGGGGTCGGCCGGACCGGAGTAGAGGAGCAGGTCGGGGTCGCGGAGCTGGAGGACGCTGCCCTCGACGACCGGGCCGACGAGGCCCGCCTGCGGCCGGAACGGCTTGACCAGGCTCCGGCCGCCGTCGGCGGAGTGGGCGTCGGCGCGGGTGCCGGGGGCCGGGGAGTCGTTGCGGGTGTTGAAGTAGACGCGGCCGTCGGGGAGTTCGGTGGCGGTGGTCTCGTTGGCGTTGATGTAGCCGTCGGTGTTGTCGTCGACGTACCCGATGCGCCAGGTGGTGCCCTGGTCGTCGCTCAGCAGGCAGTGTCCGCCGTTGTACTTGCCCTCCGTGCCGTTGTCCGTGCCGGCGGGCGGGAGGGAGTGGTTGGCGGGGACGACGACGCGGCCGGTGGAGAGCTGGAGCGCGTGGCCGGGTGTGGTGGCGTACCACCGCCACTCGGGCTTCTTGGCCTGTTCGGTGATCTCCCTGGGGCTCGACCAGGTCGCCCCCTCGTCGTCGCTGTGCCGCACCCACACCCTGCGCCCGTCCGCCGCGGTCACGGCGCCGCGTCGGATGGCGTCCTCCGTGGCGAGGGCGGCGTTGCGGACGTGGACCAGCAGGATCCGGCCGGAGTCGAGGACGACGGGGGCGGGGTTCCCCGCGAGGGCGTCACCGTTCTTGGCGGCGACCTGGAGCGGGCCCCACGTCCGGCCTCCGTCCGTCGACCGCTTCACCACGATGTCGATGTTCCCGAAGTCCTCCCGCCCGCCGACCCTGCCCTCGCAGAAAGCGAGCAGGCCGCCGGTGGCGGTGGCGACGACCGCCGGGATCCGGAAACTGGCGTAGCCCTCGCGGCCGGCGTGGAAGGGGACGCTGGACTGGGGCGTGGGGGTCATGGGGGGCTCCTGGGGGTGGGGGCGGCTCGTGGGGGCGACGGTGCGGTGACGTGGGTGTGGCTGTTCGGCCTGCGTGCCCGGCCCGGGCCAATTCGGGGTGAACACCGGGTCACGAGTGTCCGGTTGCGGCAGGATGCGGGCGCATGGATGCCGTACGGGTCGCGTTGTTGTGTGAGGTGCTCGCCGGGACGGAGTGGCTGGGGACCTAGAAGGCCCATGAAGATCTTGGGCCTTCTAGCGACGGTTCGCGGGGGCGTCGCGGGGATCCGTGATGTCGTACGGCGGTGGGCTGCTGCTCGTCGGTACGGAGCGCGCTGCCGGCGCGGAGGGGCGACGCCGTTTCCGGGACCGCCTCTCCCGTCTGTCCGCCCAGTTGGCCTCCCCGCCGCCCATCCACTGGTGACCCTGGGTCCGCCACACCCCACAGTTGTCCGTGATTCAACTAATGATCATCCCTACGTGTGGGAAGTGTGCGCACAGTGTGATTGAATCGCGCCACCTCGGCCAGGTGGCTTGAATTGATCCCTAGGGCTGCCGGGCCGGATCTCATGTGCGCCAGGGGAGGGCCCCGCATGAACGCCACCGTCTCCAACTTCTATTACGGCGCCGCGACCCCGGTCGCGGCTTATCTGCTGGCCTGCCTCGGGGCCGCGCTCGGGCTGAGGTGCACGACCCGGTCACTGAGACGCCGGCACCGCAGAGCGGGGTGGCTGGCCCTGGGGGCCACATCGATCGGCTGCGGCATCTGGACCATGCACTTCATCGCCATGATCGGCTTCAACATCCAGGGCGCGCTGGTCGACTACGACACGACGAAGACGCTGCTCAGCCTCGCGGTCGCCATCGGCGTGGTCGCGGTCGGCTTGTTCCTCGTCGGCTACCGGGGCGCTTCCCCGCTGACACTGGCGACGGCCGGCGCGGTCACCGGGCTCGGCGTCGCGGCCATGCACTACCTCGGTATGGCCGCCATGCACACCAACGGCACACTCCACTACGACACCCCGACGGTGACCCTCTCCGTCGTCATCGCCGTCATCGCCGCCACGGCGGCCCTGTGGGCGGCCGTCTCCATCCACACGCTGTGGGCCAGCATCGGGGCGAGCATGATCATGGGCGTGGCCGTGACCGGTATGCACTACACCGGCATGGCCTCCGTCTCCGTCCACCTCACCGGCCGGTCCGCCGTCTCGCAGTCCTCCGCCGACCTGCTGTCGTTCCTGCTGGCCATGCTCGCGGGCCCGCTCGTCGCCCTCCTGATCTCCGCCGTCGTCGTCATGTTCGACCCCGACATGGTGCTCGGCGACGCCCAGTGGGAGCGCACGGCGGCACCCTCCTCTCGCAAGGACGGACTCGACGCTCCCACGCGGCAGCGGGCTTTGCACGACGGCCGCCCCTCCACTCCCGCGGAGTGGTGAAAGGCGACCGCCAGGTCAGGTGCCGGACTCCCCGGACGGGGTGTCGTGCCACCGGGGGTCCGTGTCCCATTCCGCGTTGCGTTCGCGGGCCGTTTCCATCGCCAGGGTGGCGTCCTTGCGGGAGGCGTAGGGTCCCATGCGGTCCTTGCCGGGGCAGTCGGGCCCCTCTTCGACCTTCTTGTGTTCCAGGCAGTAGAACCATTCGCCGGGCTTGCCGACGGTACGCCGCTTGAACAGGGGCATGACATGAGTTCCCTTCATCGGTCGTCACCGACATCGTCCCCCACCACCGCTGGTTAAACTCGCGGGCATGTCTGGCCAGTCGCTGCTCGCACCGGGGAAGCTCTCCCCCACCCGCCCCGTCCCGGGAAACATCCGCCGACCCGAGTACGTGGGCAAGCCCGCCCCGACTCCGTACACCGGGCCGGAGGTGCAGACGCCCGAGACCATCGAGGCGATGCGGATCGCCGGCCGGATCGCGGCGCGGGCGATGGCCGAGGCGGCCAAGCACATCGCTCCCGGGGTCACCACGGACGAACTGGACCGGGTCGCGCACGAGTACATGTGCGACCACGGGGCCTACCCCTCGACGCTCGGCTACCGGGGCTTCCCCAAGTCGCTGTGCACCTCGGTCAACGAGGTCATCTGCCACGGCATCCCCGACTCGACCGTGCTGCGCGACGGCGACATCGTCAACCTGGACGTGACGGCGTACATCGGCGGCGTCCACGGCGACAACAACGCCACCTACCTGGTGGGGGACGTGGACGAGGAGTCGTCGCTTCTCGTCGAGCGGACCCGGGAGTCCCTCGCCCGGGCCATCAAGGCGGTCAGGCCCGGCCGGCAGATCAACATCATCGGGCGGGTCATCGAGTCGTACGCGAAGCGGTTCGGGTACGGGGTCGTGCGCGACTTCACCGGGCACGGGATCAACTCGTCGTTCCACTCCGGGCTGATCGTCCCGCACTACGACTCCCCGCACGCCACCACCGTGATCCAGACCGGGATGACGTTCACGATCGAGCCGATGCTCACGCTCGGGTCGTACGACTACGACATGTGGGACGACGGCTGGACGGTCGTGACGAAGGACCGCCGGCGGACCGCCCAGTTCGAGCACACGCTGGTGGTGACGGAGACCGGCGCGGAGATCCTCACGCTGCCGTAGACCCACATCAGACGCCCTCAAGCGACAGCCCGCCTTCGGTTCCGGCCGCACGGCGGGCTTTTCGCTGCCCGGACGCATGCCCGGATGCGTTGCGCGGATTCGTGCCCGGACGCACGCCCGGATGCGTTGCACGGATTCCAGGGGGGGCCGGTGGGGATTCGGGGTACCTTTTTACCGACAGGGAGTCGGGAACCTGTTGACTTAGGTAAGCCTAACCATAGAAAATGACGTCAGCTTCTCGTCTTCCCCACTTCGGCACCGGAGGCCTCCATGAACGCGTCGGTCGCATCGGACACGGCGTTCTCCACGCTCATCCGCACCGCCTCGCACGAACAGCACACCGAGGTGGTGTCCACGACGTTCATGGACGACATGCTGGGCGGCAAACTCGGCATCGAGGCGTACACGCGGTACACCGAGCAGTTGTGGTTCGTGTACGAGGCGCTGGAGAGCGCCGCGCCGGGGCTGGCCGGGGACCCCGTCGCGGGGCCGTTCATCCAGCCCGAGCTGATGCGGCTGGCGGCGCTGGAGCGCGACCTGGAGTATCTGCGCGGCCCCGGCTGGCGCTCGACGCTCACGGCGCTGCCGGCGACCGAGGCGTACGCGGCGCGGGTCGCCGAGTGCGCGCGCACCTGGGCCGGCGGTTATGTGGCCCACCACTACACGCGGTACCTCGGTGACCTCTCCGGCGGGCAGATCGTCCGGGACCGGGCCGAGAAGACCTGGGGCCTCGCCAGGAAGGGCGACGGGGTCCGGTTCTACGTCTTCGAGGAGATCACCAACCCGGCCGCGTTCAAGCGCGGGTACCGGGAGCTGCTGGACCGGGTGCGGGCCGATGACCTGGAGAAGCAGCGGATCGTGAGTGAGTGCAAGCGGGCGTTCGCGCTGAACACCGCGGTCTTTCTCGCGCTGGGTGAGGAATTCCCCCTCAGCGCGTGAGCGCTCCGCTGCGGGGCCGATTGTTCACTGCGGGTGCGTGGGGGCTGGTCGCGCAGTTCCCCGCGCCCCTTGAAGGCACGGGGTGCGGCCCTTGTCGAAGGAGCGCCCTACCGCTCCAGGAACACCCGCCCCCCGACCTCCACCCACCCGTGCGGCTGCGGTGCCGTCAGGATCTGGGAGCCCGTGCCCTGGGTGATGTTCAGGGCTCGGCCCAGCTGGGCCGTCAGCTGTAGCGCCGCCGCGCCCGTGGCCTCGTCCTCGTCGATGCCGTCGCCGCGGCCGGGGAAGGCGCGGGCGCGGACGCGGCCGGCGGCCTCGTCCTCCCAGGCCCAGGCATAGATCCACTCGCCTGGCTCCGGGACGCGCAGGTCGTCGACCTCGGCGGCGGAGGCGTACTGGCGGAACGTGCGGGGCGGGGCCCACTCCGGCATGGCCTCGATCCAGCTGAACTCGCCGTCCAGCCGGGCCCCGACGACCCCGGCAGGGGTGACCAGTTCGGGTACGTCGAGCAGCCAGGCCGCGCCCACGCACGGGTATCCGGCGAAGGGCAGGCGCAGCGAGGGGGTGTAGATGTCGATGACACCGCGCTCGGGGTCGTCCACGAACACGGTCTCGCTGAAGCCGAGTTTGGCGGCGAACTCCTGGCGCTCGGCGCGGTCGGGCATCACGGAGCCCTCGCGGACGACGCCCAGTTCGTTGCCGTATCCGCCGCGGGGTCCGCAGAACACCCGCAGCACATCGAAGTCGGTCACCCCCGCATTCAAACATCAACCGGGCCCCGGGTCGTACCAGGTCACCGCACCGCCGGACAGCGATCGGGCAGGGCCGGCCCCATCCATGAGAGGACCAAGTGACCGTACTGGACAAGCCGGTCGAGCCGGAGAGGTCCGACGGGTCCGCCACGGCGAGCGACGCCGCGGAGACCAGCGGGTCACGGGCCTCCGCCCCCGCCCGCCGTCGCGCCCCCCTCCTCCTCACCGTCGGCCTCGTCGTCGCCCTCCTCGTGCTGGTCCCCGTCGCCGGCGGAGTCGGGGCCTACCCGATCCCCACCGGTGACGTGATCTCCTCGGTCGCCCATCGGATCGGGCTCGGCGGGGCGCGGCTCGAACGCGTCCCCGAGTCGGTGCTGTGGAACGTGCGGTTCCCGCGGATCGTGCTGGCGTCGCTGATCGGGGCATCGCTCGGGTGCGCGGGCGCGCTCATGCAGGGGATCTTCGGGAACCCGCTGGCGGAGCCGAGTGTCATCGGGGTCTCGCTGGGCGCGGCGGTGGGCGCGGTCGCGACGATCGCGTTCGGGATCACGTTCCTCGGCACCTGGACGGTGTCGGTGTTCGCGTTCGTCGCCGGTGTGATCACCGTGTTCGTGGTGTACGGGATGTCGCGGTCGGGCGGGCGCACGGAGGTCGTGACGCTCATCCTCACCGGTATCGCGGTGAACGCGTTCGCGGGCGCCACGATCGGGCTGTTCATCTTCCTGGCGCAGGACACGGCGGCCGTCAACCAGATCACCTTCTGGCAGTTGGGCTCGCTCGCACAGTCGACGTGGCCGAAGGTGCTGGCCGTCCTGCCGTGCGCGGTGATCGGGCTGACCGTGGCGCCCCTGTACGCGCGGAGGCTGGACCTGCTCGCGCTGGGTGAGCGGCCGACGCGGCACCTCGGGGTGGACGTGGAGCGGCTGAGGGTCGTGCTGATCCTGGTCGTCGCGCTGCTCACCGCCGCCGCCGTGAGCGTGTCCGGGGTGATCGGGTTCGTCGGGCTGGTCGTCCCGCATCTGCTGCGCATGGCGGCCGGGCCGGGGCACCGGTTCCTGATCCCGGGCAGCGCGCTCGCCGGGGCGGTCGTCCTGCTGGCGGCGGACCTGGCGGCCCGCACGATCGTCCAGCCCGCCGAACTCCCGCTCGGCGTCCTCACCGCCCTGATCGGCAGCCCGTTCTTCTTCTGGCTGCTCCGCAGGACCCGCCGCAAGCAGGGAGGCTGGGCATGACGTCCAGGACGAGAGGGACGAGAGGGACGAGAGGGCAGTCTCTGCGAGCGCTGCTCAGGGGGCGCCTGGGTCCGGGTGTCCCCGCTCCCCCTCCCCCGTGCCACCCCGGTGACGTCCTCGCCGAAGCCGAGGGCGTCACCGTCCGGCTCGGTGCCCGGGAGGTGCTGCACGGCGTCCGTGTCGCCGCCCGCGCGGGCGAGGTGCTCGCGCTCGTCGGACCCAACGGCGCGGGCAAGTCGACGCTGCTGGGCGCGCTGGCGGCGGATCTGCCGGTCGACGGCGGTGTCGTACGGGTGCACGGGCGGCCGGCGGGTGAGTGGTCGGCGCCCGAACTGGCGCTGCGACGGGCGGTGTTGCCCCAGTCGGCGGCGCTGTCGTTCCCGTTCACGGTGGAGGAGGTCGTACGGATGGGGCGGGCGCCCTGGGTGCGGCAGCCGGCCGTGGACGGCGAGGCGGACCCCGACGACGCGGCCGTGGCGGAGGCGATGGCGGTCACGGAGGTCACCGGGTTCGCGGCCCGGCCGTTCTCGGCACTGAGCGGCGGCGAGCGCGCCCGGGTGGCGCTGGCGCGGGTGCTCGCCCAGCGGGCGCCGCTGTTGCTGCTGGACGAGCCGACGGCCGCGCTGGACCTGCGGCATCAGGAGCTGGTGCTGCGGGTGTGCCGGGCACGGGCGCGGGCCGGGGACGCGGTCGTCGTCGTCCTGCACGATCTGGGGCTGGCGGCGGCGTACGCGGACCGGGTGGCCGTGCTGCGCGACGGGCGGATCGCGGCGGACGGACCGCCGGCCGGGGTCTTCGAGGAGGAGTTGCTGTCGGAGGTGTACGGGCAGCCGGTCGAGGTGTTCCCGCATCCGCGGACCGGTGATGCCCTGATCACACCGAAACGGGATTCTTGACCGCGGATTGGGTCTCTTGACCCGCTCTTGACCGGACTATGGGGGCTGTTTTTGGCCACCGTGATCGGACCGTGCTCGTACGGCTCCCGGGAGCGGGTTTCACTGGGGGCACAGCATTTGGTGAGGTAAGGCTCAGATAACTTTGGGCAGCCTCACCTTCTCTGTGTGTCCCCTGTGTACTGCCTTGGAGCCGAAATGCGCCCCCTCAGACTCTCCGTCGTCACCGCCGCCACGGCCGTGGCGGCCCTGACCGCCGTCACCGGCTGCACCGAGAAGAGCAGTGCGGGCGCGGACGGGGTCATCGCCGTGACCGCGACCGACACCGAGTGCGAGGTGTCGAAGAAGGAGTTCCCGGCGGGGCACATCGAGCTGGACATCGAGAACAAGGGCTCCAAGGTCACCGAGGTCTACGTCCTCTTCCCGGACGACCGGGTGGTCACCGAGCGCGAGAACATCGGCCCCGGCACCAAGCAGAAGGTCACCGCCGAGGTGAAGGAGGGCGAGTACCAGATCGCCTGCAAGCCCGGTATGAAGGGCGACGGCATCCGGCAGGACGTCACGGCCACGGGCAGCGGCAAGGTCGCCGAGCGCGATCCCCGGCTCGACAAGGCCGTCGCCTCGTACCGCAAGTACGCGCAGGCCCAGGCCGACGAGACCGTCCCGCTGACGAAGGTGTTCGCCGAGGCCGTCAAGGACGGGGACGTCGAGGCCGCGAAGAAGGCGTACGCGCCCTCCCGTATCGGCTGGGAGCGCACCGAGCCGGTCGCCGAGTCCTTCGGTGACATCGACCCGAAGGTCGACCTGCGCGAGGACGGTCTGGAGGGGGGTCGGGCCGATGAAAACACAGAGAAGGACTGGACCGGCTGGCACCGGCTGGAGCGTTCACTCTGGCGGGACGGCAAGCTCACCGACCGCGACTCCGAGCTGGCCGACCAACTGGTGACCGACCTGGAGGACTGGCAGAAGCGGGTCGGCAAGGCCGAGATCACCCCGACCTCCATGGCCAACGGCGCCAAGGAACTCCTCGACGAGGTCGCCACCGGCAAGGTCACCGGCGAGGAGGAGCGCTACTCGCACACCGACCTCGTCGACTTCAAGGCCAACGTCGAGGGCGCCGAGGAGTCGTACACGCTGCTGAAGGCCGTCGCCGCCGAGAACGACCCGGAGCTGACGAAGGAACTCGACCAGCAGTTCGCGGCGCTGAACACGCTGCTCGACAAGTACCGCGCGGACAAGACCGGTTACGACTTCGTCTCCTACGACAAGGTGGGCAAGGACGACCGCAAGGAGCTGTCGGACGCGGTCAACGCGCTCGCCGAGCCGCTCTCCCAGCTCGCGGCAGCCGTGGTGAAGTGACGATGACCACCGAGGAGACCCCCGAGCCCACCCCCCGTCCCGCGTCCGAGAACTCCCGTACTCCGTCGAGGCGTTCGCTGATCGGCTGGGGCGGTGCCGGGCTCGCGCTCGGTGCCGCCGCGGCCGGCGGCGCGGTGGCGGTGGCCCGCACCGGCGAGGACGGCGGTTCCTCGGGTGCGGGCGGCCCGATCGCCTTCCACGGCACCCACCAGGCCGGTATCGCCACGCCCGTGCAGGACCGGCTGCACTTCGCCGCGTTCGACGTGAAGACGGACGACCGCGCCGAGTTCGTGACGATGCTGAAGGACTGGACGGCCGCCGCGCGCCGGATGACGGCCGGGAAGGCGGTCGGCGACGGCGGGTACGGCGGTCTGGCCGAGGCCCCGCCGGACGACACCGGCGAGGCGCTGGGGCTGCAGCCGTCCCGGCTGACGCTGACGATCGGCTTCGGGCCGTCGCTGTTCGAGAGGTTCGATCTGGCGGGGCAGCGGCCCGAGGCTCTGGTGGACCTGCCGCAGTTCGCCGGCGACAACCTGGACCGGGCCCGCAGCGGCGGCGACCTGTGCGTCCAGGCCTGCGCGGACGATCCGCAGGTCGCGGTGCACGCCATCCGCAACCTCGCCCGCATCGGCTTCGGCAAGGTGTCGGTCCGCTGGTCGCAGCTCGGCTTCGGCAAGACCTCCTCGACCACGCCCGAGGCGCAGACCCCGCGCAACCTCATGGGGTTCAAGGACGGCACCCGCAACATCGCGGGCACGGAGACGGCCCGGCTGAAGAAGTTCGTGTGGGTGGGCGAGAAGGACGTCGACGAGAACTCGGCGTGGATGACCGGCGGCTCGTATCTCGTCGCCCGGCGCATCCGGATGCACATCGAGACCTGGGACCGGACCTCGCTGCGGGAGCAGGAGGACATCTTCGGCCGTGACAAGGGCGAGGGCGCCCCGGTGGGCAAGGCGAAGGAGCGGGACGAGCCGTTCCTGAAGGCGATGCTGCCGGACGCGCACGTACGGCTCGCGCACCCCGACTCCAACGACGGGGCGACGCTCCTGCGCCGCGGCTACTCCTTCACCGACGGCACGGACGGTCTGGGCCGCCTGGACGCGGGCCTGTTCTTCCTCGCCTACCAGCGCGATGTGCGGACGGGGTTCATCCCGGTCCAGCGCAACCTGGCCACGGACGCGCTCAACGAGTACATCCAGCACGTGGGTTCGGCGGTCTTCGCGGTGCCGCCGGGCGTCCGGGACGCGGACGACTGGTGGGGCCGGGCGCTGTTCTCGAAGGAGGCGTAGGCCGTGTTCGCGAACTATCTGATCGGTCTGCGGGAGGGCCTGGAGGCCAGTCTCGTCGTCTGCATCCTCATCGCCTATCTGGTGAAGACGGACCGCCGGGACGCGCTGAAGCCCATCTGGATCGGCATCGGGGTCGCCGTGGGGCTGGCCCTCGCCTTCGGCTGCGTCCTCGAATTCGGCTCCCAGGAGCTGACGTTCAAGGCACAGGAGGCGCTCGGCGGCTCCCTGTCGATCATCGCGGTGGTCCTGGTGACCTGGATGGTCTTCTGGATGCGGCGCACGGCCCGCCATCTGAAGGCCGACCTGCACGGCAAGCTGGACGCGGCCCTCCGGATGGGCACGGGCGCCCTGGTGGCGACCGCGTTCCTCGCGGTGGGCCGGGAGGGCCTGGAGACCTCGCTGTTCGTGTGGACGTCGGTGCGGGCGTCGAACGACGGCACCGAGGGCCCGCTGGTCGGCGTCCTGCTGGGCCTGGCGACGGCCGTCGTGCTCGGCTGGCTGTTCTACCGGGGCGCCCTGCGCATCAACCTCGCCAAGTTCTTCACCTGGACCGGCGGCATGCTCGTGGTCGTCGCGGCCGGTGTCCTCGCGTACGGCTTCCACGACCTCCAGGAGGCAGACTTCCTGCCCGGCCTGACGGACAAGGCGTTCGACATCACGGGGACGATCCCGCCGGACAGCTGGTACGGCACCCTCCTGAAGGGCGTCTTCAACTTCCAGCCCGACCCGACCGTCCTCCAAGTCACGGTCTGGGGCCTGTATCTGATCCCGACGTTCGCGCTGTTCCTCGCCCCGGTAGGGTTCGCCTCCGGGAAGGGGAAGGTGAAGATTCCTGATGAGCAGGGTGCGCGGGGTTCGGAGCCCACGAAGGCTTCGTGAGGTTCGTCCGGTTCGTACAGGCGGGAGGTTCCTCGGACTCCGCTCGTACGGCCGCGGCGCGCTGGTGACCACGGCGGTGACCGCGCTGTCGTTGACGGCGAGCGGGTGCGTGGTGGTCCGCGGCGACCTGGAGATCCTCCCTGCGGCGACGCGGGGGGAGGCGGCGCGGGCGCTGAAGGACTTCACCACCGCCTACAACAAGGCGGACAAGGCCAACGACCAGTCCCAGGACTCCTCCCGGGTCACCGGCGCGCTCGCCGACATCGACGGCGGCAAGCTCCGCTCGGGCGCGAAGCTCAACCCGAGCGGCAACCCGAACCATGTGGCGCTGAAGCTGGCCGACGTCAGGTACACGATCCCGGAGAAGGCGGCCTGGCCGCGCTGGTTCGTGGCCGACGCCACCGCCAACAAGGGCAACGCGACGGACCGTTGGCTGTTCGTCTTCACCCGCGACGGGCTGACCGATCTGTGGGAGGTCTCCTTCCTCACGATCGTGCCCGCCGAGGACATGCCGGAGTTCCAGAAGGACGAGGACGGCTACGCCCAGGCGGTCACGCCGGACGACCCCGAACTCTCCGTCACGCCCGCGCAGTTGCCCGACAGGTACGTGACGTACCTGAAGGAGGACAGCGCCCTCTTCGCGGACGGCCCGTACACCTCCGAGGAGCGCTCCCGGCGCCGGCTGAACGCGGAGAAGCCGGGCCTGGCGCGGCAGTACGTCGACGAGGCCCTCACCAACGGCGACTACGCGCCGGTCGGCCTGCGCACCACGGACGGCGGCGCGCTGGTCTTCTTCACCACCCGCCACTACCAGAAGCAGACGGCTGCGCAGGGCGTGAACATCCCCGTCAACGACGCGGCCGTGCGGGCGCTGATGACGGGCGAGCCCAAGCAGTCCCTGACCCTGGAGTTCGTGAACAACCAGGCCGTCCTCGATCCGGCGAAGACGAAGTCGGACCAGCAGGTGAGGATCCTGAGCCAGGTCGGCGGGCTCACGGGGGCGAAGGGCGAGTGACTCGGGCGGTCCCGGGAGAGGGGCCGCTCGGCCGCCGTCGGCCCGGGTGCGGTGTCAGCCCCTGGAGGGCCAGGCCGCGTCGGTGTGGTCCGGCTGCTCGCCCACATGGCGGGAGCAGGAGTCGGTGAGGATCTCCAGCAGGGTCAGCGGGTCCGGCAGCGGGTGCTCGGGGCCGCGTACCCAGCGGACGGAGAGGTCGCCGGGGAGCCGGGCCGGCGGGACCAGGACGTAGGACCCGCGGCAGTGCCAGCGCAGCCCCGGATGTTCGTCCATGGTCTCCGGGTGGCAGTCCAGCTCGCAGGGCCACCACTCGTCCTCGTCCTCGGGGGTGCCCCGGGTGAGGGTGAAGAAGAGGAGCCGTCCGTTTTCGGACTCGGACTCGAACTCCGCGACGGGCCCCACCTCGATCCCGGAGGCGAGCAGCCGCTCGACGGCCTCCTGCCCGGCGGCGAGCGGTACGTCCAGCACGTCGTGGACCATTCCGGTGGCGGTGATGAAGTTGGCCTGCGGCTGGTGCCGGGCCCAGCGCTCGATCTGGGTGCGGTCGGTGGTGGACTGCGTCTGCCAGGCGAACGACACCGGGTGCCGGGCGGGGGTGGGACAGCCGACGCGGTCACAGGAGCACCGGTAGCCCGAGGGGTACGCGGCGGGCGCGAGCGGGAGTCCGGCAGCGGCGGCGGCGAGCAGCAGCTCCTCACGGCCGGCGTCGTCGGCGGTCCCGTCGAGCGGGCCGCTGGTACGACGGGCGCGCAGCCACTCGGAGAACCTGCCCTGCCGACCGCTCCGGCCACCGAACGTCGCGCTCATCTATCCCCTCGCCTCGCTGTGGTGCGGACACCATGTGTCCATGGTCCCACCATCCTGCGCCGAGGGTGGCCGGAGCCCACATCCGGGGTAGGTGGGGCGATGCCGGAGTGCGGACAGGAATGGTGGGTCATCACGTGCTTTGACGGGATTTACGGTCCGCTCCCGGGCCCCGCCCGGTCGGCCCCTGGTCGTTTTGGTCACACTCGGGCGGGGAGTTGACGGGGTCAGCGGGGCGCGAGGCCGTGGAGGGCGTAGTCGACGAGTTTGTCCGTGTACTCGTAGGAGATGGGTCCCGTCCGCTGGAGCCAGCGCTGGGCGAGGGGTGAGACGAAGAGTTCGAGGGCGATGCGCGGGTCGAGATCCTGCCTGACCTGGCCCACGTCCTGCGCGGCCTTCAACCGCTGCACGTAGAACTGGAGTTGGGGTTCGAGGAGCTGGGCCACGAACTCCTTCGTGAGCTTTTCGTCGACGACGCCCGCGGCGGCGAGGGCACGGGAGGGCACCTCGAACTTCGGATCGAGGAGTTCGTCGACGGTGGCCCGCAGGACGTACTTGAGGTCGGCCGCGAGGTCGCCGGTGTCCGGGATGGCGTACTCCTCGGGCTCCTGTCCCGGCTCCGCCACCTGCTCGGCGGCCTGTTCCTGCAGATCGAGGAACGCCTCCAGCAGCACCTCCCCCTTCGAGGACCACCACCGGTAGATCGTCTGCTTCCCGACGCCGGCGCGGGCGGCGATGCCCTCGATGGTCGTCTTCTGGTAGCCGACCTCGCCCACGAGGGCGAGGGCGGCGTCGTAGATGGCGCGACGGGACTTCTCGCTGCGCCGGGCGGAATCAGGGGCGGTCTTTTTGGCCATGCCCCGAATTTATCAGGTTGACAAGACGATACGTCTCGCCTGATGGTGGTGAACGTAAGCGAGACGAACCGTATCGTCACATCGAAGGAGACTGTCATGAGCCGAGGCGGAGCGGGAAACATGCTGGGTGTGGGCGGTTCCCGCCGGAACCTGGGCCGCAAGGCCCTGCGCGGCGGCCCGGCGAACGGGCGCGTCGGCGGTGGCCTCGACCCCCAGGCCCAGAAGCGGGAGCTGCTGCGCAAGCTCCAGGAGAAACGCCAGGAAGCCGAGACGGAGACGGAGACGGAGACGGAGACGGGGACGGGGACGGGGACGGGGACGGGGACGGGGACGGGGACGGGGACGGAAGGCACGACCGACCGGACGTCGTGAACCGCGGTGGGGCCGCCCCGCCGGAAGCCCCTTGACGGCGTCCAGCGGGGCGGGCCCGCCCTTCGGACGGGCCGACGCGGGCGGGTGCGGCGACTGCGTCCGGGTAGAGGCGGGCCCTCATCCGGCCAGGTCCAGCGCCCCCACCGTCTGGCTCCCGCTGGTCTCCCCCGTTGTGCGGAAGCCGAGGCCGAGGTAGAAGGCCTCCGGGCCGTCCGGGCCGGGGTGCCAGGTGACGAAGAGCCGGCTGCCGCCACGGCGGCGGATCTCGGCGGCCACGGACTCGACGGCGAAACGGCCGTACCCCCGCCCCTGTTCGCCGGCGGCGATGTTGAGCCGCCAGAGCCCGGAACGGAGGTCGGTGCCCGAGCCGTCGCCCTTCCAGTCGATGTCGAGGAAGGCCATCAGGAAGCCGACCGCGCGATCACCGTCCAGGATGAGCCGGGGCCAGGCGACACCGGGGTGGACATACGCCTCGGCCAGCGACTTCGCGACCGGCTCCACCAGGTGTTCCTGATCGGGGCGGATGCGGACGTCGAGCGCGGCGTCGAGGTTGGCGGGGCTTATCTCGGCGAGGTGCGGGGTGGTGGACATGATCGATGAGATAGCCGGAGGCCACGCGGGTAACGCAAGTGAATTACGGGGCGGGCACGAGGACACCGGTCGGCTGCCCCGTCCACGAACCGGGCGCAGACACGGCGGAATGGGCGGTGATGACCGCCGAGCCTAGGCTGGGTTGCCATGACCGTCCTGATCACGGTGTGCGGAGCGTCTCCCGGAGTGGGCAAGTCGACGCTGTGCGTGGCGCTCTCCCGGTGGCTGTCCGGCACCGGGCTGCGGGTGGACCACTTCCGCGAGGAGGAGATCCTGACCCGGCCGCAGTTCGCCGCGGTCGCCGAGGAATTCCGGGCGACGGGCAGAGTCGGACGGGAGCCGTTGATCACGGCGACGGCACGGTTCGTCGACGCGGTTCGGGCGAACGGCGACGACGTCGTGGTCGCGGACGCCCTCATGCCGTATGTGCCGACATTGCTGGCCATGGGCCACGGCGAGGAGACGATCAACGCGTTCATGACCGAACTCGCGGAGGTGCTCGCACCGGTCTGCCCGGTCATGGTCTACCTCGACGGGAATCCCGAGACCGCCCTGTCCCGCGCCGCCCGGCGGGAAGGTGCGCGGTGGCTGGACCGGTACGTCGGGAAACTCGCCGAGTACGAGGTGAGCCCTCCGGTGACCGATGTCGCGTCGGCGGCGCGGTACCTGCTGCGCGAGCGTGCGGTGACACTCGGCACGGTCGGACGGACGCACTGGGACCTCGTCCTGGTCGAACGAGCCGATGAGCTGCCCCCGGACGAGGTGGCGCGGGTCACGCGACGCGGCTTGGGGCCGTGGCTGCGCAGGGCCGTCACCCACGGATAGGGCGGGTCGCGCGAAGCGGCTCCGGCGGGGAGACGCGCATCGGGCGGGGGCCGCGCCTGTCGTGCGGCATCCCGGCGGGGCGATCCCGGTGCCCGGCGCCCGGCGCCCGGCCTCAGAGCTGGTCGTCGTCCGCGGCCGGGGGCCAGGCGTCGCCCCACTCGGTGTCGCGCGCGGCCTTGTAGAGGAGGCCGTGGCGCTTGGTCACGGTGGTCCGGGTGAGGGCGGGGACGGCGCCACCCTCGGCCTCGCTTGCGGGCTCGGTTGCGGGCTCGCAGAGGTCCAGGAGGACCTGGCCCTTGCGGATCTGGGGCTTGCGGACGACGCGGGAGGGGGCCGGGGCCGGCGGGAAGCGGGTGGCGGCCACGTAGCTGAACTTCTCGTCCTCGTACGGCAGCGAGCCGCCCTTGACCTGGCGGTGCAGGGAGGAACGGCTGACGCGGGCGGAGAAGTGGCACCAGTCCTCGCCGGGGACGATGGGGCAGGCGGCGCTGTGCGGGCAGGGGGCGGCGATGTGGAAACCGGCGCCGACGAGACGGTCGCGGGCCTCGATGACGCGGGCGTAGCCGTCGGGCGTGCCGGGTTCGATGATCACGACCGCCTGGGCGGCGGTCGCGGCGGCCTCCACCACGGCCGCGCGGTCGGCGTCGGTCAGCTCCCCGAGGACGTAGGAGACGGTGACGAGATCAGTGCTCTCGATTTTGAGCGCCGATCCGATACGAGAGCGCTGCCACTGGGCGGCCTTCAGCTCCGGGTTCGCCGCGGCGATCTCCCGCCCGAGCGCCAACGCCGGCTCCGCCCAGTCGAGCACCGTCACCGGCCGCCCGCCCTCCCAGGTCGCGGTCACCGCCCACGTCGCCGCGCCCGTGCCCCCGCCGACATCCACGTGCCCGCCGGGCACCCACCCGGGCACCGCCACCGCGAACGCCTCCAACGCCGCGCACACGGCCTCGAACGTCGCCGGCATCCGGTACGCCGCGTACGCCACCACGTCCGACCGGTCCCTCAACACCGGCGCGTCCGTCGGCGTCTGCCCCCGGTAGTTCGCGATCAGCCGCTCCACCGCCTGCGTGGCCGACTTGGGCGGCAGACCGTCGAGGAGCCCGGCGAGAGCGGTCCGGAGGGTGTCGGCTGAGGAGGCGGGGGCGTTCACGTGCTGATTCTACGAGGGGGCCGGAGCGCGGTGACCGACTCGGCTCCGACCCGGTCCGGGCCGGCCTCACATCCGTCACATCCCCCGCACCGCCCGTGCCACCCGGGTTCCCGCCGTCGCTCGTGCCGGGTTGATCGGGTCGCGGCGGCGGGGATGGACCGCGTTGGTGAGGAGGACGAGGAAGGTGTCCGTCGCCTGGTCGAGGACCAGGGACGTGCCCGTGAAGCCGGTGTGGCCGGCCGCGCCCCGGCCCGCCAACTCCCCCATGAACCAAGGCTGGTCGAGGGCGAAGCCGAGGCCCGGCGGGGTCAGCATGAGTTCGATGAAGTCGGGGCCGAGGATGCGGGCGGGGCCGTAGGAGCCGCCGGCGAGCAGGGTGCGGCAGAAGATCGCCAGGTCCCGGGCGGTGGAGAAGAGGCCCGCGTGGCCGGCCACACCGCCGAGGGACCAGGCGTTCTCGTCGTGGACGTGGCCGCGGATCATGCCCCGGTCCGCCTTCGCCCAGGGCCGGCGTTGGTCCTCCGTCGCCGCCGCGGCCGGGCAGGGGCCGAAGCCCGTGGCCGTCATGCCGAGGGGGTAGGTGATGCCGTCGCGGACGAGGGTGTCCAGGCCACGGCCCGTCAGGCGTTCCAGGACGTGCTGGAGGAGCAGGAGGTTCAGGTCGGAGTAGACGTGCGCCGTGCCGGGAGGAGCCGTCGGGGCCTCCGCGCGGAGCATCGCCAGGCGGGCGGCCGGGGACGGGCAGTCGTACAGCGGGAGTTCGGGGCGGAGCCCGGAGGTGTGGGTGAGGAGGTGGCGGACGGTGAGGCCGTGTTCTGCGGCGCCGGTGAACTCGGGCAGGTACGCCGCCACTTTCGCGTCGATGCCGAGGGTGCCGCGTTCGATTTGCTGGACGGCGGCCACGGCGGTGAAGAGCTTGGTGAGGGAGGCCAGGTCGAAGGGGGTGCGGGGGGTCGCCGGGACGCGGGAGTCCGGCGGGAGTTCCAGGCCCCGGTCGGTGCGTTCGTCGTACGCCTCGTAGCGGACCGCCCAGCCCGCCGCCTCCTCGACGGCGATGACGGGGCCGCGGCCGACGAGGACCACGGCGGCCGGGGCACGGGGCCGGTCCCCTTCCGTCAGCGCGCGCACCTCTCGTACGAGATGGCGCAGTTCCTCGGGGTCGAGTCCGGCCCGTTCCGGAGTGTCCGTGCGCAGTCTCGGCGCGCTCAGCTGTCCTCCCCCATCCTGTCGGCTCCACTGGAGAGGGGGGTACTACCCCCATCCTCCACCGTCGTACGCCTGTTCCAAGGACGGCACAGTGCCACGAAGCAGGCCGCGGCCACCAGTGTCGAGGCCAGTTGGACCACGGCCATGGGGACCGCGGTGTCCTCGCCCGCGACGCCGACCAGGGGGGACGCTATCGCGCCGATGAGGAAGGACGAGGTACCCAGCAGGGCCGACGCGGAACCCGCCGCGTGGCGTACCCGCATCAGGGCGAGCGCCTGGGTGTTGGGGAGGGTGACGCCCATCGCGGACATCAGTACGAAGAGGGCGGCCGCCACCGGGGTCAGGCCGACCTCGCCGAAGACGCCGAGGGACATCAGCAGCAGCGCGGTCGCGGACAGGGCGACGATCGTGAGGCCCACCGCGAACACCTTGTCCAGGCTCACCCGGCCGACCAGGATCTTGCCGTTGATCTGGCCGACGATGACGAGGCCGACGGAGTTGACGCCGAAGAGCAGGCTGAACGTCTGCGGGGAGGCGCCGTAGATCTCCTGGATCACGAACGGGGAGGCGCTGATGTAGGCGAAGAGGGCGGCGAAGGCGAAGCCGCCGGCGAGCACGTAGCCCATGAAGATCCGGTCGGTGAGCAGGCCGCGCATCGCGCCCAGGGTCTCGCCGATGCCGCCGCCGTGGCGGTCGGCCGGGGTGAGCGTCTCGGGGAGCCTCGCCCAGACGACCGCCAGCAGGGCGATGCCGATGGCCGTGAGGACGACGAAGACCCCCCGCCAGTCGGTGACGCGGAGGATCTGGCCGCCGATCAGCGGCGCGACGATCGGGGCCACTCCGGAGATCAGCATCAGGTTCGAGAAGAAGCGGGCCATCGCGTCGCCGTCGTACAGGTCGCGGACCACGGCCCGGGCGATCACGATCCCGGCCGAGCCGGCGAGGCCCTGCACCAGGCGGAAGGCGACGAGGGTCTCGATGGTGGGGGCGAGGGCGCAGAGCGCGGTGGCGACGATGTAGACGGCGAGTCCGAGGAGCAGCGGGCGGCGGCGGCCGAAGCGGTCGCTCATCGGGCCGATCAGGAGCTGGCCGAGCGCCATGCCGGCGAGGCAGGCGGTGAGGGTGAGCTGGACCGTGGTGGCGGGGGTGTGGAGGGAGTTGGTGACCTCCGGCAGGGCCGGGAGGTACATGTCCATCGCGAGGGGCGGGGTGGCGGTGAGCCCGCCGAGGATGAGTGTGACGAGGAGGCCGGTGCGGCGGAGGGCGGTGGGGCTGAGGGTGGTGGGGCTGAGGGTGGTGGGGTTGGTCGGCGATGCTTTCGCCGTCGTCTCTCGCGCCGCTCGCGTCGCTCGCACCGCCTGTGCCGATCGCGTCGGCCGCGGTTCCGCCGCCGCGCCCGGCTTCGCGTGCTCCGGCTCCGCCGCCACCGTGTTCGACTCGGCCGCTGCCGAGCCCGGTATGTGCCCCTCGGGCATGTGCCCCTCCCTCTGCGTTCGGTCCGCCACCTATGCTCTCAGCTCGTACGACGTGGGCGGGGTCACAGTCCCGCCCCAGGGCCGAGGACAGGGGTGGCGATGTCGAACGACGGACGTGTGCGGTGGGGGATCCTGGCGACCGGAGGGATCGCCGCGGCCTTCACGGCCGACCTCGTCGACCTGCCGGACGCCGAGGTCGTGGCGGTGGCCTCGCGGAGCGAGGATTCGGCGAAGGCCTTCGCGGAACGGTTCGGGATACCGAGGGCCTACGGCGACTGGCGCGCGCTCGCCGAGGACGCGGACGTGGACGTGGTCTACGTCGCCACTCCGCACGCGGCGCACCGGGTCGCCGCCGGGATGTGTCTGGAGGCGGGGCGGAACGTGCTGTGCGAGAAGGCGTTCACGCTGAACGCGCGGGAGGCGGAGGAACTGGTCGCGCTGGCGCGGGAGCGCGGGCGGTTCCTGATGGAGGCCATGTGGATGTACTGCAATCCGCTGGTGCGACGGCTCGCCGAGCTGGTGCGGGACGGCGCGATCGGTGAAGTGCGGACCGTGCAGGCCGACTTCGGGCTCGCCGGGCCGTTCCCGCCCTCGCACCGGCTGCGGGATCCGGCGCAGGGCGGGGGCGCGCTGCTCGACCTCGGTGTGTACCCGGTGTCGTTCGCGCAGCTGCTGCTCGGGGAGCCGTCGGACGTCACGGGGAGAGCGGTGCTCTCCGACGAGGGCGTTGATCTCCAGACCGGAGCACTGCTCTCGTGGGAGAGCGGTGCTATCGCTTCGGTGCACTGCTCCATCGTGGGCGGCACGGGCACGTCCGCCTCGGTGACCGGCTCCGAGGGCCGCATCGACATCCCGTCCGGGTTCTTCTTCCCGGACCGGTTCGTCCTGCACCGCGACGGCCGCGACCCGCGGACCTTCAGCGCGGACCCGGCCGACGGCCCCCGCAACAGCATGCGTCACGAGGCCGCCGAGGTCATGCGGGCCCTGCGCGCCGGCGAGACGGAGTCCCCCCTCGTCCCCCTCGACGGCACCCTCGCCGTGATGCGCACCCTGGACGCGATACGGGACCGCGTCGGGGTGCGCTACCCCGGCGAAGAGCGCCTGAACGAAGGTTCGTTCGCGTAGGCGGGGACGCGATACGGGCAGGCCGCGGACAAAACGAAGGTTCGTTCGCGGCCCGCCCCGCCCCAACCCGCCCCGCCCCGCCCCGCCCTCGTCTACGCCGGCGTGAGCCCCGGCTTGCCCGCCTCCACCGCGAAGGACGCCACGGTCGAGATGCCCGCGCCCGTGGTCGTCACGTACGGCACGGCCTTGAAGTCGGCGCGGGCCACCCGGCGGTCGAGCGTGACGGTCGTGTAGCCCCGCCGGCCGTTGTAGAAGCGCATGTGGGGGTTGGCGGTCATGTAGGTGTCCCAGTTGGCCGGCTTGTCGGAGCCGTTGCCGCCGCTGCTGACGGAGGTGGCGACGAGTTCGGTGCCGACCGTGCGCGAGGCGCGGTCGTCGAAGTCGCGTTTGATGTCGAAGGCGTAGCCGACGTGGACGTCGCCGGTCAGGACCATCAGGTTCTCGATGCCGGCGGCCTCCGCGCCGGCGAGGAGGCGTTCGCGGGAGGCCGGGTAGCCGTCCCAGGAGTCCATCGACACCTTGTAGACGTCGCCGACGGCGTTGCGGCGCTGGGAGAAGGTGACCTGCTGCGGGACGACGTTCCAGACCGCGTCGGACCGGTCCCAGCCGTCGAGGAGCCAGCGCTCCTGTGTCGCGCCCGTCATCGTGCGCGCGGGGTCGGCCGACTCCGGGCCGGGGATCTGCCAGCCGTCTCCCTGTGCCTGGTTGGAGCGGTACTGGCGGGTGTCGAGTATGTCGAACTGGGCGAGGCGGCCCCACCGGAAGCGGCGGTAGAGCCTCATGTCGGGTCCGTCGGGGCGCTGCGGGCGGCGCAGCGGCTGGTTCTCCCAGTACGCGCGGTAGGCGGCGGCGCGGCGCAGCAGGAACTCCTCGGAGGGTTCGCCGCCGTCGGGGTTGTCGCCCGCGTAGTTGTTCTCGGTCTCGTGGTCGTCCCAGGTGACGACGAAGGGGTGCGCGGCGTGGGCGGCCCGCTGGTCGGGGTCGGTCTTGTGGAGGGCGTAGCGCAGGCGGTAGTCCTCCAGGGTGACCGTCTCGTGGTTGAAGAGGTCGGGCAGGACGCGGTCGGTGTAGTTGCGGGCGCCGCCGACGGAGTTCACGGCGTACTCGTAGAGGTAGTCCCCGAGGTGGAGGACGACGTCGAGGTCCTCGTCGGCGAGATGCCGGTAGGCGGTGTAGTAGCCCTGGTCGTACCGCTGGCAGGAGACGGCCGCGAAGGAGAGCGCGGTGGAGCCCGTCAGATGGCCGGGTCCGGGGGCGGTGCGGGTGCGGCCGGTCTCGCTGATCCAGGAGCCGGCGCGGAAGCGGTAGTAGTAGACGCGGCCGGGGGCGAGGTGGCCGACCTCGACGTGGACGGTGTGGTGGAACTCGGGGTGGGCGGTGACGGTGCCGCGTCTGACGATCCGTCGGAATCTCTCGTCGTGGGCCAGTTCCCAGTGGACGGCGACGCGTTCGGCGGGCAGCCCGCCGTCGGGCTGGTACGGGGCCGGGGCGAGGCGGGTCCACAGGAGCACGGAGGTGGACAGCGGGTCGCCGGAGGCCACGCCGAGGGTGAAGGGGTCGTCGGTGATCTGCCGCGCGTCGAGCGTGGCGGCGGCCGCGGCACCGGCCGCGGGCAGGTTGGTGGCGAAGGCGAGCGCGGCGGCGGCTCCCGTGCCGGTGAGGAAGCGGCGGCGGTCGAAGTGCCGGGCGGCGGCCCGGAGTTCGGGTGCGTGCGACGAACGGGGCTGCGGCGACTCATGGGCTGCGCGTGTCATCTGGCCTTCCCCTGAAGGTAGTTGTGCTTGGCATTGGAGTGGCCAGATTCAACGATCTTCTGTCACGTACACAACACCCAGATGGCGGACGGATGAGTTCCGGATGGTGGGCCCCACCTGCGCGACCGAGCGCGGACCCTCCCCTACGCTGCGAGCCCATGAAGGCCAAAGAAACCAAGATCGCGATCGTGACGGGCGCGGGCTCCGGCATCGGGCGGGCCGTGGCCGTGGAACTGCTGCGCACCGGCTGGTCCGTGGCGCTGGCGGGCCGCCGCGAGGACAAGCTCGCCGAGAGCGCGGCCGAGGCCGGCACCACGACCGAGGCGGGCCCGGCCCACGCCGACGCCGGGGCCCCGCAGGCGCTGTGCGTCCGTACGGACGTCTCGCGGCCCGGGGACGTGGACGCGCTCCTCGCCGCCGTGCGCGACCGGTTCGGGCGGCTGGACCTGCTGTTCAACAACGCGGGTACGTTCGGTCCGGGCGGGGTGCCGGTGGAGGAGCTGGACTACGCGGCCTGGCGGCACGTCGTGGACACCAACCTCAACGGAGCGTTCCTGTGCGCGCAGGCGGCGTACCGGCAGATGAAGGAGCAGGACCCGCAGGGCGGCCGGATCATCAACAACGGCTCCATCTCCGCGCACACGCCCCGCCCGCACTCCGTCGCCTACACGGCGACCAAGCACGCGCTGACCGGCCTCACCAAGTCACTCTCCCTGGACGGCCGGCCGTACGGCATCGCGGTCGGCCAGATCGACATCGGCAACGCGGCGACGGACATGACCGAGCGCATGGCGAACGGGGTCCTGCAGGCGAACGGGCAACTCGTGCCCGAACCGGTGATGGATGTGACCGATGTGGCGCGGACCGTGCGACACATGGCGGAGTTGCCGCTGGAGGCGAACGTGCAGTTCGCGACGGTGATGGCGACGACGATGCCGTACGTCGGGCGGGGCTGAGCCACTGGAGGGAGCGGCCGGGCCCGCCCGGCCCGCGCCCACCAGGCCCGGACGACACTCGTCCATGGCTCAACTTACACAAACGGAAAGTTCCACTCCGGTCCATTCGAGCACGTGGCAGGCATATGCTCAGGGCTCGCCTCCACGAGAGCTTCACACTTGGAGGCGGCGGCTTCCGTGGCCAACCCGAGGGGGGTGGTGGGCAGCCGTTCCGTGCTCCGGAAGGGGGCGGACCTCGCGTGGGACCGCGGGGTAAGCACCGGAGCGCGGAACGGCCGCCCACCGTACTTTTCTTCTCCGGGCGGTAGCCAAGCGGGATTTCCTGGCAATAGCCCATGAACGGCTCAGGAATACGCTGTCTCAGCGAAATCCGATGCCGGGCCCCGATTTCTCAGGCCGTGCACATTCCTTGCTCAGCACCCCTCAAAGGTTCCTCCCTAGCTTGTGACCGCGCCCGGCGTGGACCTCGCCGCCGTCAGCGAGGCCAGACTGACCCGGCTGCGCGCCGAGAAGATCGGCATCATCTTCCAGGCGTTCAACCTCATCCCGACGCTGACCGCGCAGGAGAACGTCGAGACCGCGCTCGTCCCGCTCGGCGTGAAGCCGGCCGAGCGGCGCGAGCGGGCCGCCGAGGCGCTGCGCTCGGTGGGCCTCGGCGAGCGCCTCACCCACGCCCCGTCCGAACTGTCCGGCGGTCAGCAGCAGCGCGTCGCCATCGCCCGCGCGCTGGTCAAGCGGCCGAAGGTGCTCCTCGCCGACGAACCCACCGGCAACCTCGACGAGGGCACCCGCGACGAGATCATGGCCCTGCTGGAGGGTCCGTGGCGCGAGCAGGGCCTCACCTTCGTCCTGGTCACGCACGACTCCTCGATCGCCCGGCGGGCGCCCCGACTCGCCACGATCAAGGCGGGCCGGCTGACGCTCACGGAGCAGAAGCAGGAACAGGAACCGCAGCCGCGAGAGCAGGAGGAGTACGCGAGCTGAGCCCCCCCCCCTCAGCGGCTGTCGTACGGGCCGTTCACCGCCCCAGGATCCGGTCAATCTCGGCCACCTGGTCCGCGGTGAGCGGCCCCTTCGCGAGGGCGCCCGCGTTCTCCTCGGCCTGGGCGACCGAGCGGAAGCCGGGGATGGGCACGGTCCGCGGGCTGCGGGCCCAGATCCAGGCGAGGGCGCCCTGCGCGAGCGTACGGCCCCCGCTGGTGAGGATCTCGCGCAGCGCCTCGACCCGGCCGAGCCACTCCGGGTCGGCACCGGAGTCGGCCGTGAAGCCCGGCAGCCAGGCGGGCGGGGTGCTGCGGATGTCCCCGGCCTCCAGGGCGCGCCCGGGGGTGTGCTTGCCGGTGAGCAGGCCCATGGCGAGGGGGCTGCGGTTGATGCTCGCCAGGCCGGACCCCTCGCACAGCGCGAGCAGTTCGGGCGCGTCCTGCAGGATGTTCAGCCGGTGCTGCACGGCCGCGCAGTGCGGCCCCTCGGCGAACACGGCGGCGCGGTCCGGGTCGTCGGTGCTCCACGCGTACGCCCGGATCAGGCCCTGCCGTACGAACTCCTCGCAGGTGTCGCGGAGTTCGGCCGCGCGCTCGGGGTCGGCGTCGGAGAGGTGCAGCTGGTACAGGTCGACGTGGTCGGTGCCGAGGCGGTCGAGGGAGGCGGTGAGGGCGCGGCGGGCGTGCGCCGGGGTGTCGTCCTGGCCGGTGAGGGTGCGGGTGGCCTCGTCGAAGACGTTGCCCCACTTGGTGGCCACGACGACGTCCGCGCGGCGCTTGCCGAGGGCGCGGCCGAGGACGCGCTCGCTGTGCCCGGTGCCGTACGCGTCGGCCGTGTCGAAGAAGGTGACACCGAGGTCGAGGGCGCGGTGGACCGCCCGTACGGACTCCTCGTCGTCCACCTTCCCCCAGCCGAGCGGCTGCCCGTCGGCGGCCTGCCACTCGCCGCCGATCGCCCAGCAGCCGAATCCGAGGGCGCTGACCTGGATACCGCTGCGGCCGAGGGGCCTGGTGTACGGGGTGTACGGGTGCGTGTCCGTGCCCGTGTGCGTGTGCGTGTGCGGGTGCGTCTCCATGACCCTGGACGGTAGGAGTTGGAGCGCACACGAAGGCAAGGGCCTGGGCCCGACGAGAGGTGACGAGGTGTGAACAGACGGGCGGAGGCGCTACGCCTGGCCCGTCTCGAACCGGCTGATCCTGCCGTCCTCCGACACCGTGAAGCGCCAGGCGGTGCGCATCTCGCCCCAGGTGTCGTTGCGGTAGTTGGCGACCAGCGCACGGCCGCCGGCGGTCTCGCGCTGGACCTCCAGGTGGCCGTGGGAGGAGAAGATCTCCCGGTCGGTCCAGTCCGCGAGGTCACGGTCGGAGCCGTCGTCCGACATGGTCGCGTCGTCCGTGAGGAGCGCGAAGAACGCGTCCTGGTCGTGGGAGTTCACCGCGGCGACGAAGGCCCTCACGGCCGGGTCGCTGAGCTTGGCGGGTGCGATCGTCATGGCGGCCAGCCTCACACCGTTCACGGAGGTACGCCACCGCAGACGCGCGGCGGATTCGGGGCCACCCGAACGGCGGCCGGGGCGGGCCGGGCAGGTGTGATCGGTGCGACGGTGGATACGCGGGAGGGGACCGACGCACGGGCTGCCCGGGAGTGATCATGACCTCATTCGACCGACGCGATCTGGGACTGCTGCTGCTCCGGCTGGGCGCGGGTGGTGTGCTCGCCGCGCACGGCACCCAGAAGCTGTTCGGCTGGTTCGGCGGAGGCGGACTGGAGGGGACCGGCGCGTTCATGGAATCCGTCGGGTACACGCCCGGCAGGGCGAGCGCCACCGCGGCCGGGCTGGCCGAGACGGGCGGCGGTGCCCTGCTCGCCCTCGGGCTCGCGACGCCCGCGGCCGGTGCCGCCGCGGCGGGCGCGATGGGCGGCGCGGCCGCGGTCCACGCGCCGAACGGCTTCTTCAACGCCGAGGGCGGCTACGAGTACGCCGCGACCCTGGGCCTGGCCGCCGCGGGCCTCGCGGTCACCGGTCCCGGCCGGCTCTCCCTCGACCACGCGTTCCGCCATGTCTTCGACCGGGGCTGGATGGTCCCGGTGGCGCTCGCCGGTACGGCCGCGGTCACCGCGGCGGTCGTGGGCACGCGGTACCAGCGGGTGCGCAAGGAGAAGGAGGGCGAGCAGGAGGCGTTGTTCGAGGAGTGACCGTCCCTCTCGTGCTCTTTCGTTGACTGACCGTCTCTCTCGTGCTCTTTCGTCGAGTGACCGTTTCTCTCGTGCTCTTTCGTCGAGTGACCGTCTCTTTCGAGGAGTGCCTGTCGCTGTCGTAGGGGCGTGGCAGGCTGCGCCTCATGAGTGATCAGCACGCCGAACCCGCCGCCTCCGACTCCCCCGACGGCCTCTGGCAGTCCGTCTCCCTGCTGCACGCCTGGCTGGAGGCGGACCAGCCGCACGGCGGCCGAGAGGGCCTGCTGCTGCGGATGTTGAAGCTCCAGGAGGAGGTCGGCGAGGTCGCGCAGGCGGTGATCGGCGCGACCGGCCAGAACCCGCGCAAGGGCACCACCCACACCTGGGACGACGTCCGGTCGGAGCTGTGCGACGTGGTCATCACGGCCCTGGTCGCCCTGCGCACCCTCACCCCGGACGCCCGCGCGGTCTTCGCGGCCCATCTGGACCGGGTCACCGAACGCTCGCTGGGCTCCCGCCGTGGCTGACAACGCGTTCTGGATCGCCGCGCTCACCGCCGGTACGGCCGTGGTCGCGAGCTGGGTGACGAGCAGGGGGACCGCGCGGGCCGCGCGGATACAGGCGGACACGACGGCGAGCGCGCAGCGGGTGGAACGGCTGCGGGAGGCCCGGCGGACGGCGTACGCGGAGTTCATGGAGCAGGCGCAGCGGCTGAACGACGTGCACTGGAAGGTGTCCGACGTGGTCCGGGGCGCCGCGGGCGGGCTCGGGCCGGAGCAGGTCGAGGAGCTGCGGCGGTTGCGCGAGCGGCAGCGGGACGAGTACGCCACGCTGCGGAACCTCACCTGGGTCGTCTCGCTGGAAGGACCCGACGAGGTCGCCGAACTCGCCAACACCGTCAGGCGGGCGACGAGCCCCTTCCACAAGGCGATCGAGGCGATGATCGAGGGCGACACCGGTGCCGTCGCTCGCTTCGACGCCTGCTACGCGCCGTTCTGGCAGGCGCTGAGGGAGTTCATCAAGGCCTCCCGAGACACCCTGCACTCCATGTAGACCGGCATCCGGGTAAAGCGACCTCCGGTCATACCCCGGCCCTACACCGGTCATCCCCCGGGGTGACCCGGCGGTCGTGTCGTACTGCGTTCCGAGTAGCCGCGATTGTCGGCAGCCGCACGACGACGGGAGGGGCCTCGGAAAGGGAGCCTGGGCAGGCATCCGAGACTTCTGACGTGGAGACCTGCGACCCATGGCAACCTTCCTTCATCGGCTGGGCCGGCTGGCCTTCCGCAAACGCTGGTACGTCATCCTGGTGTGGGTGGCGGTACTGGGCGCCGTCGGTATCGGCGCCCTCAAGGCCCCCGGAGCCTCCGACGAGGAGTTCTCCATGCCGGGCATCGAGTCCCAGAAGGCGTTCGACCTGCTGGAACAGCGCTTCCCCGGTGTGACGGCGGACGGCGCCACCGCCCGGGTCGTGTTCGTCGCGCCGAGCGGTGAGAAGGTCACCGCCACCGAGAACAAGAAGGCCGTCGAGGACACCGTGGCCGATCTGGCCGCCGGCTCGCAGGTCGCGAGCGCCGTCGACCCGTTCCAGGCCCGGGCGGTGAGCGAGGACGGCTCGACGGCGTACGCGACCGTCACCTACGAGGTCGCCGCGACCGACCTCACCGACGCCGCCAGGACCCACCTGGAGGACGCGCTCCACGCGGCCCGGGACGCCGGGCTGACCGTCGAGGCCGGCGGCGACGCGGTCGCCGGACAGTCCGGCGCGGGCGGGATGGCCGAGGTGATCGGCGTCGCCATCGCCGCCGTCGTCCTGCTCGTCACCTTCGGCTCGCTGGCCGCGGCCGGGCTGCCGCTGCTGACCGCGCTCGTCGGCGTCGGCTTCAGCATGGCCTCGATCCTCGCCCTGTCGGACGCCTTCGGCCTGTCCACCACGACCGGCACCCTCGCGATGATGCTGGGCCTCGCGGTCGGCATCGACTACGCCCTGTTCGTCGTCTCCCGCTATCGGGAGGAACGCGCCAACGGCCGTTCGCCCGAGGAGGCGACCGCCCTCGCCACCGGCACGGCCGGATCGGCGGTCGTCTTCGCCGGGCTCACCGTCGTCATCGCGCTGGCCGGACTGTCCGTGGTCGGCATCCCGATGCTGACGAAGATGGGGCTGGCCGCCGCGGGCGCGGTCGTCGTCGCCGTACTGATCGCGCTGACCCTGGTCCCGGCCGTCCTCGGCTGCTGGCCGAACGCCGTACTGACCCGGAAGGCGCGCAGGAGCGGCCGTGTGGAGGGGAGCGGCGAGAACAACGGGGGCACCCGCTGGTCCCGGTTCGTGCTGCGCCGCCCCGTACCCGTGCTGGTCCTCGGCGTCATCGGCCTGGGCGCGCTCGCGGTGCCGATGACCGGCCTCCAGCTGGGCATGCCCGGGGACGAGGCCAAGCCGACCTCCACCACCGAACGCCGCGCCTACGACGCGCTCGCCGAGGGCTTCGGGCCCGGCTTCAACGGGCCGCTGACGATCGTGGTGGACGCCAAGGGCGTCGACGACGCGAAGGGCGCCGCGGCGACGGTCGCGAAGGAGATCGGCGCCACCGAGGGGATCGTGTCCGTCTCTCCCGCCCGCTTCAACGAGGCCGGCGACACCGCCGTCTTCTCCGCCGTGCCCGCCACCGCGCCGACCGACGAGAAGACCAAGGACCTGGTGACCGTCATCCGGGACGAGCGTCCCGGCATCGAGTCCGGGACGGGGGCCACGTTCGAGGTCACCGGCTCCACCGCGCTGAACATCGACATCTCCGGCAAGGTGCAGTCCGCGCTGGTCCCCTATCTGCTGGTCGTGGTCGGCCTGGCCGTCATCCTCCTGATGGTCGTCTTCCGCTCCCTGCTCGTCCCGCTCAAGGCGGCCGCCGGCTTCCTGCTGTCGGTGCTCGCGTCGCTCGGCGTGGTCGTCCTGGTCTTCCAGCAGGGCCACGGCGCGGAACTCCTGGGCGTGGAACAGACCGGCCCGATCATGAGCCTGATGCCGATCTTCCTGGTGGGCATCGTCTTCGGCCTGGCCATGGACTACGAGGTGTTCCTCGTGTCCCGGATGCGGGAGGCGTACGTCCACGGCGACCGGGCCGACGAGGCCATCACCAGCGGATTCAGGCACAGCGCCCGAGTGGTCGTGGCCGCCGCCCTGATCATGATCGCGGTGTTCGCCGGGTTCATCGGCGAGAGCGACTCCATGATCAAGATGATCGGGTTCGGGCTGGCCTCGGCGGTCCTGTTCGACGCGTTCGTCGTCCGCATGGCGATCGTGCCCGCCGTCCTCGCCCTGCTCGGCGACAAGGCGTGGTGGCTGCCGAAGTGGCTGGACCGGATACTGCCCCACGTCGATGTGGAGGGTGAGGCGCTCACCCGCCGCGCCGACGACACGGAGCCGGCCCCGGCCGACACGGCGGAGCTGGAAGTGACGCGCATCTGATCCGCCCGCCCACCCCCACCGGGGGCCGTCCGTGGCCAAGGACACGGACGGCTCTCGGGGCGTTCGCACCCGAAGTCGACCACCATGGTCCCCAGCCCCACCGACCGGAGTCCCTGATGAGCGTCAGCCCGGATCGGCGTTACGCCGATCGCCTGGAGGATTTCTCGGACCGCCATCCGTTCCTCGTCGACCTGGTGCTGGCCATGACGCTGATGGGCTGCGCGACGCTCGGCAGCGTGCTCACCCTGCCCGGCGCCGAGCCGCCGGACCAGGACAAGGTCGGCGTCGCCCTCATGGGCGTGTCCTGTCTCGTCCTGCTCAAGCACCGCACGCACCCGCGCACCGCCCTCGTGGCGACCGCGATCTGCACGATCGTCGCGGTCGCGCTGGGCTATCTGCTCACCCCCCTGCTGCTGGCACCGATCATGGCGGCCCTGTACTGGCTGGCCACACTCACCGACCGGAAGACCAGCCGCGCCTACGGCCTCACCATCATCGCGGTGATGACGCTCGCGGCCGTGTTCGCCGAGTCCATGGACCACCTCTCGCTGCTCCTCAGGACGATCGGACCCGTCCTCTGGCTGCTCCTGCCCCTCGCCCTGGGCCGGGCCACCCGGATCCGGCGGGCCTACCTGAAGTCGGTGCAGGCCCGCGCCGAGCACGCGGAGCGCACCCGGGAGGAGGAGGCCCGCCTGCGGGTCACCGAGGAGCGGATGCGCATCGCCCGCGATCTGCACGACGTCGTCGCCCACCATCTGGCCCTCGCCAACGCCCAGGCGGGCACCGCCGCGCACCTCACCCGCACCGACCCCGAGCAGGCCCACCGGATCCTCACCGACCTGACCGCCACCACGTCGTCGGCGCTGCGCGAGCTGAAGTCCACCGTCGGTGTGCTGCGCCGGCCCGACGATCCCGAGGCACCGCTCGCTCCCACCCCCGGGCTCGACCGGCTCCCGGACCTGATGGCCGCGTGCGGGTCCGCCGGCCTCACCGTCAGCGTCACCACGGAGGGTCCCCCCGGCCACCTCGACCCCGGCGTGGACCTGACCGCGTACCGGATCGTGCAGGAAGCCCTCACCAACGTCAGCAAGCACGCCGCCGTGGACGCGGCGCGCATCCGCCTCGCGTACGCCGACGCCCACCTGACGATCACGGTCACCGACGACGGCGGCGACGCCCCGCCCCGTCGGGCCTGCGCCCCGGAATCCGGCCGGGGTTTCGGCCTCATCGGCATGCGCGAGCGCGCCCAGTCCGTCGGCGGCTCCCTGAGCGCCGGCCGGCGTCCCGAAGGCGGCTTCGAGGTCACCACCGACCTCCCGCTGCGCCCCCGCGCCCGCACCCCCGAACCGGACGCGGAACCGACCCCAGACCTGCGGAAGTAGAACAGCACCATGACCCTTCGTGTCCTGCTCGCCGACGACCAGGCCCTCCTGCGGGCCACCTTCCGGATCCTCATCGACTCCTGCGCGGACATGGAGGTCGTCGCCGAGGCCACCGACGGCCGGGAGGCGGTCGACCTCGTCCGCGTCCACCGCCCCGACGTGGTCCTCATGGACATCCGTATGCCCGGCACCGACGGGCTCACCGCCACGGCCGTGATCTGCGCCGACGAGGAGCTGGCCGATGTCCGCGTACTGATCCTCACGACGTTCGAGATCGACGAGTACGTGGCCCAGGCGCTGCGTTCCGGCGCCAGCGGCTTCCTCGGCAAGGACGTCACCGCCGACGTGCTCCTCGACGGCATCCGCACGGTGGCCGCCGGCGACACCCTCCTCTCCCCCGCCGCCACCCGTACCCTCATCACCCGTTTCCTCGCCACCCCCGCCCCGGGCAACCACCTCGCCGTCCCCGACCGGCTGAGCACCCTCACCACCCGCGAACGCGAGGTCATGTCCCTCGCCGCCGAGGGCCGTTCCAACGACGAGATCGCGGAGAAGCTGTACGTCAGCCCGCTGACGGTTCGGACCCATGTGCACCGGGCGATGACGAAGCTGGGGGCCAGGGACAGGGCTCAGCTGGTGGTGATGGCGTACCAGTCGGGGTTGGTCCAGGTCATGCCTCAGGAGTAGGGCACCGGAGAACGCACCTGCGCGCCGCCTCCAGGGCGACGCGCAGGTGACCTCGTGAACAGCCGGACTTCCTTGGAGCTACTCCTCGGACCTACTCCTTGGACCTACTCCTTGTAGAAGGTCGCGTCCTGCCGGTCGAGGGTCGTGCTGACCGGCTGGGTGTAGAGCAGGTTGTTGTAGTGGCGGATGTAGCGGCCGGGGAAGTTGTACGACTCGTACGAGACGCCGGCCGCGGTGTCGGCGAGGCCCGCCCGCTGGTGGAAGGAGGCGTCGGCGTCGAACAGGGCCGTGCCGTCGTCCTTCTCCACCCACAGTTCGTTGTTCTTGTGGCGGAGGTAGTAGCCGGGGAAGTTCGCCGACTCCAGCGAGACCGTGCCGCTGCCCGTCAGGCCGGTGACGACGCGGAACTGCGAGTCCGCGAGGTTGGTGACGTTGGCCTCCAGCTTCGCGCGGTACTCCCAGTGCCGGATGAACTTGTCCGGGTAGTTGTACGAGGAGAGACGGACCGGGGTCGCGCCGTCGGCGACGGGGATGCCGAAGTTGGGTGTGCCGTCGGCGTTCCAGTACAGCTTCTGGTAGCGGGTGCGGCGGTTGGGGTCGTTGAGCGGGTCGCCGTTGATGTCCTTGTAGTTGCGGTCGTGGTAGACGAGGATGTCGGACTTTCCGTCCTCGGAGGTGGTGAACGTGTTGTGGCCGGGGCCGTACTGGCCGGTGGCCGCGTTGCTGGTGAAGACCGGTGTGGGCGTCTTGGTCCAGGAGGCCGCGTTCATCAGGTCGGCGGAGGCGGAGGCGGTCAGCAGGCCGAGGCAGTAGTTGGCGTCGGTGGCGGCGGCCGAGAAGGTCATGAAGACCTTGCCGTTCCGCTGGATGACCGCCGGGCCCTCGTTGACGGTCTGGTTGACCTTCTCCCAGGCGTTGGTGGGCCGGGAGATCATGACCGGACTGCCGCTGATCGTCCAGGGGTTGGACATCTTGGCCAGGTAGATGTTGGTGCCGGCGCCGACCGCCGGGTCGTTCTGCGCCCAGCTCAGGTAGCGGGTGCTGCCGACGGTGAAGGTCGTCGCGTCCAGCGAGAAGGTGTCGAGCGGCAGGGAGATGCGGCCCTTCTCGGTCCAGGTGCCGGTGATCGGGTTGGCGGCGCTGGTCTCCAGGACGTACGGGCGGATCTTCCAGATGTCGTTGGAGGAGCCGGCCGTGAAGTAGATGTACCACTTGCCGTCGATGAAGTGGATCTCCGGCGCCCAGATGTGGGCGCCCATCTCACCGCTGGCGTGCTTGGTCCAGATGGTGGTCTCCGTGGCCGTGGCGAGGCCCTGGAGGGTGGTGGCCCGGCGCATCACGATCTTGTCGTACGCCGGGACGGTGGCCGTGAAGTAGTAGTAGCCGTCGGTGTGCTTGAAGATGTGCGGGTCGGCGCGCTGCTCGGCTATCGGGTTGGTGAAGGTGACGGCGGGGGACGCGGGGGCGGCGGCCTGGGCCGGGGTGGTCACCGTGGTGAGCACCGCGAGCGCGGCGGCTGCGGCCACCAGGGCCCGTCTGACGAGTCGTCTCATGTGTGGGTGCGGCCCTTCGGGATCAGGCGGTCGTGGGGACGAGGCGCCACTGCTGGCAGTTGTTGTTGAGCCAGGACCACTGGCGTACGTCGGTGCCGTTGGCGGTGCCGCAGTCGGCGACGTCCAGGACCTTGCCGGAGGAGGCGTTGGCGATCCGTACGTAGTCGCCGCCGAGGTAGATCATGCGGAACTTCTGGCAGTTGTTGTTCAGCCAGGACCACTGCCGGATGTCGGTGCCGTCGGCGCTCGCGCACTCGGCGAGGTCGGCGACCTTGCCGGTGGCGACGTTCACGAGGCGGCTGGTGTCGTCGGCGCGGTCCTCGATCCGCCACTTCTGGTTGGCCCCGCCGTTGCAGGTCCACTGGAAGATGTTGGCGCCGTCGGCCGTGCTGCCGCCGTTGACGTCCAGGCACTTGCCGCTGTTGCGGTTGACGATCGTGTACGCGGTCGGTGTCGTCGCCGTCTCACCGGAGGGGCCGGCGAGGGTCGTGCCGAGGGCGACCGGGGTGCCGAAGTTCGGGGTGCCGTCCGCGTTCCAGGTGAACTTCTGGGCGCGGGTCGTCCGGCCGTTGTCGCAGCCGTCGCTCGCCGAGTCGTTGGCGTGGTAGACGATCCAGTTCTCCGTGCCGTCGGGCGAGGTGAAGAACCCGTTGTGGCCGGGCGCGTACACGCTGTTGGCGTCGCTGCGCTGGAAGACCGGCGTCTGCTTCTTCGTCCAGGAGGAGGCGAGGAGCGGGTCGGAACCGGTGAGTTCGAGCTGCCCGAGCTTGTAGTCGGGGCCCCAGCAGGCGCTCGCGGAGTAGACGAGGAAGGTACGGCCGTTGCGGTACAGCGGCTCGGGGCCCTCGTTGACCTCACCGCTCTGCGTCTCCCAGCTCAGCGTCGGGCTGGAGATGACGGTGAAGGTGGAGCTGGCGAGGGTGTACGGGTTGCTGAGCGGCGCGATGACGAGGCTCTGCTTGCTGCCGCCCGCCGAACCGCTGCCGACCAGGTACAGCTTGTTGTCGTGCTTGAGCACGCTGGAGTCGATCAGCCAGCCGCCCGGGTTCAGGTTGGAGCCGGTGAGGGTGTTCTTGAAGGTGTACGGCCCCATCGGGTCGGACCCGGCGCTCTCCAGCACATGGGTGCGCTGGTCGTCGCAGCAGGCGGAGCTGCGCGGCCCGGCGGAGTAGTAGAGGTACCACTTGCCGTCCAGGAAGTGGATCTCCGGGGCCCACATGTTCCAGTTGCGGCTACTGGTGCTGTCCGACCACACCTGCACGCTGGGGGCGGTGCTCAGCCCGGCCAGCGTGGGCGACTTCCGCATGGTCAGCTCACCGGTGAACGAGGTCGTCACCAGGTAGTAGTTGCCGTTGTAGTACTCCAGCCACGGGTCGGCGCCCTTCTGGGACTTGACCGGGTTGGTGAACGGCTTGCCGTCGGCGGCGGCGGCGGGCGGCGCCGGCTGGACGGTGATGAGCGACGCGAAGAGGGCCAGTAGCGCGGCCCCCAACGTCACCCAGTGACGGACTTGGATGCGGAACACGGCAAGTCCCTTCGGGGAGCGGCTCGAGAGGGGAGATTGTTCGACATTGCGAACGTTGTGCGTAACTTCGGCCAGAAGGTAAAGCTGAGGCACGAGTGCCGTCAATGGATGCGACACGATTGGTTTCGACGGCTCGTCCGGAACGGGTCGACGGCTCGTCCGGAACGGATCGGCGGCTCATCCGGAACAGGTCGACGGCTCATCCGGAATAGATCGTGAAGGCGACCGGGTTGGCGTTTGCATGGCCAAAGACAACAGGGTGGGACGGTACGGCATCTGGAGCATCGGCCTGCGGGCCGAGGACCCGGCTCGTCACGGCGAACTCGCCGAGGCGGCGGCCGAGGTGGAGGAACTCGGCTTCGGGGCGATCTGGCTCGGCGGCAGCACCGCGGTACGGCACGCCGTCCCGCTCGTCGAGGCGACCGAGCGCATCACCGTGGCCACGGGCATCCAGAGCATCTGGCAGTACGAGGCCGCCGACACGGCCGTGGGCTTCGCCGACCTGGAGGCCGCCCACCCCGGCCGCTTCCTGCTCGGCCTCGGTGTGAGCCACGCGAAACTCGCGGAGCAGTACCGGCGCCCGTACGCCGCCATGGTCGACTACCTGGACGCCCTGGACACCGCCGGAGTCCCGGCCGGCCGGCGGGTCCTCGCCGCGCTCGGCCCGAAGATGCTCGGGCTCGCACGGGACCGGTCGGCCGGCTCGCACCCGTACCTGGTCACCCCCGAGCACACGTCCGAGGCCCGCGAGGCCCTGGGCGAAGACTCGCTGCTGGCACCGGAGTTGAAGGTGGTGCTGGACACCGACCCGGCCCGCGCCCGGACCCTCGCCCGCACCCACCTCGCCTTCTACCTGACCCTGCCGAACTACACCAACACCTTCCTCCGCCTCGGCTTCACCGAGGACGACCTCGCGGACGGCGGCAGCGACCGGCTCGTCGACGCGGTGTACGCCTGGGGCGACGACGACCGCGTCCGCACCCGTATCGACGCCTTCCACGCGGCGGGCGCCGACCACGTGGCACTCCAGGTACTCGACGACGGCCCCGCCGACGCGCTGCCGCGCGAGGCCTGGCGACACCTGGCCGACCTGCTGTCCTGACCCGGCCGCGGGGGCGGGGCGAGGACCGGGCGCCTGGTGGGGGCGGGGATCGGGCGAGTGCTCGGGGCGGGGAACGGGCGCCGCGCGGGGGCAGGAGCCCGGCCACCCGTCGTAGCGGCAGGAGCCCGGCCATCCGTCGTAGCGGCGGGTGCCGGGCCCCTGGCGTAGCGGCGGGATGTGAGATACGCACAGGCGGCCCATGTGAATCTCACGGACGGCCGATGACAGACGAACGATGCCCGTGTCCCGGCGCTCTGCCATCGTGGAAAGTTGGAGCGTCGGGAGAGCGCCCGGGACGACCGGCCCGCCCGTTCCCGTCGGCGCCTCGACCCCGCCACCCTCAGGCACCGCTCGGACCGGACGGAGCGGGCCCGTCAGGAGGCCGCCGTGGACAAGCGGTACGAGGTGTACTGCCTCATGGACCCGCACTTCTACGATGCGCCGTCCCACCACCGGACCCGGGGCCTCTTCCGCCGGGCCCGGCACCCCCTTCCCGCTTCCTGGGCGCGCGTGGAACTCGGCGAGTGGCTGGTCTGCCACCCCGTCGAAGCGGTCCTTCCGGCACAGGGCTGGAAGATCCACGTCTCGGCGTGTCCGGACAACGCGGAGCCGATCCTGGACGCGGTGTGGGACTACTGCGTGCCACGCCGCATCCCCTTCAAGTTCCTCCCCGGCCCGGACACCCTGTTCCTCGCCAACACGAAGTACGCGCACCGCGGCTCCAGCGGGAAGTTCGTGACCGTGTACCCCAGGGACGAGGCCCAGTGCGAGCGCGTGCTCACCGAACTGGGCACCGTCCTCGACGGCCGGCCGGGCCCGTACATCCTCAGCGACCTGCGCTGGGGTGACGGTCCGCTCTACGTCCGGTACGGCGCCTTCGCCGACCGGTACTGCGTGTCGGCCGAAGGGGCGGTGGAGCAGGCGGTCGAGGACCCCTCCGGGCGGCTGGTGCCCGACGTGCGCGGCCCCACCTTCCAGGTCCCGCCCTGGGTGCGGCTGCCCGCGTTCCTCGAACCCCACCTCGCCGCGAGCCGCCGGACCACCGTGGCCGACCTGCCCTACCGGATCGACAACGCCCTGCACTTCTCCAACGCCGGCGGGCTGTACACCGCGGTGGACACGCGGACGCGGGAGCGCGTGGTCCTCAAGGAGGCCCGGCCCCACGCCGGGCTCACACCGGACGGCGCCGACGCGGTCACCCGGCTGGAGCGCGAGCGGTACGCGCTCGAACGGCTGCGCGGTCTGCCCTTCGTCCCCGCGCTGCGCGACCACTTCGCACTGGGCGATCACCAGTTCCTCGTCGAGGAGTTCATCGAGGGGTCCGCCCTGCACACACAGTTCGTCGAACGCTATCCGCTCGCCGCGTCGGACCCGGGCCCGGCGGACTTCGCCGCGTACACGTCCTGGGCCCTCGACATCGTCCGGCAGGTGGAGGACGCCGTGGCAGCCGTGCACGCCCGGGGCGTCGTGATCGGCGACGTGCACACGGACAACATCCTGGTCCGCCCCGACGGCAGGGTCGTACTGATCGACTTCGAGGGGGCGTCGGACGTGGAGCAGGCACGCCCTCAGGTCCTCGCGGCCCCGGGTTTCCTCGCCCCGCGCGACACCACCGGCTTCGACATCGACCGGTACGCGCTGGCCTGCCTGCGGCTCGCCATGTTCATGCCACTGACCGGCCTGATCGACCTGGACGGCGGCAAGGCGTGGCACCTGGCCAGGGAGGCCGCGGACCTGTTCCCGGTCCCCCGCCGGTTCCTCGACGAGGCCGTCCGCACCCTCACCGGCGACGGCGGGATCGCCGCCGGCGCGCACGACGGGCCCCGGCTGGATCCCGACCGGCCCGGCTGGCTGCGCGCCCGGACCTCGATCGCCGACGCCGTCCTCGCCGCCGCCACCCCGGAGCGCCACGACCGGCTGTTCCCCGGCGACATCGAACAGTTCACCGCCCCGGGCGGCGGCCTCGCCCTGGCCCACGGCGCGGCGGGGGTGCTCTACGCGCTGGACGTGACGGGCGCCGGACGCCACCCCGACCACGAGGAGTGGCTGATCCGGCACACCCTCGACCCGGCGCCCGGCAGCCGCCTCGGCCTCTACGACGGCCTGCACGGCATCACGTACGTCCTCGAACACCTCGGCCACCACGAGGAGGCCGTCAAGCTGCTCGACATGTGCCTGGCCGAAGGCTGGGAGGCCCTGCCCTCCGACCTCAGGGGCGGCCTGTCCGGCGTCGGACTCAACCTGCTGCACTTCGCCGCGGTCACCGGGGACACCGCCTGCCGGGACGCCGCGTTCCGCGCCGCGGACCTCGTCGCCGACCGCCTGGGCCCGGCCGACGCCGTACCGGAGATCAGCGGCGGCGCGCACCCGAGGGCGGGGCTGATGTTCGGGGCGTCGGGGCCCGCGCTGCTGTTCCTGCGCCTGTACGAGCACGGCGGCGACCCGGCGCACCTGGACCTGGCCGCCACCGCCCTGCGCCAGGACCTGCGCCGCTGCCTCGTGCGCGACGACGGGTCGATGGAGGTGAACGAGGGCTGGCGCACCATGCCGTATCTCGCCGACGGCAGCGTGGGTGTCGGCATGGTCCTCGACGACTACCTGGCCCACCGCGCGGACGACCGGTTCGCGGCCGCCGCCGACGCGATCCACAAGGCGGCCAGGGCGGCGTTCTACATCGAGCCCGGCCTCTTCGACGGCCTCGCCGGAATGATCCTCCATCTGAGCCGGCCGCACCCGCCCGGCACGGCCGCCGCCCGGGACCCCGTGATCGCGGACCACGTACGCCGTCTCGCCCGCCACGCCTGTCTGCTCGACGGCCGACTGGCCTTCCCCGGCGAGCAGTTGATGCGGCTGTCCATGGACCTGGCCACCGGCGGCGCGGGCGTCCTGCTCGCCCTGGGCAGCGCGTTCCACTCCCGACCGGTCGGACTGCCCTTCCTGACACCCGGCCCGCACGCCCAAGACCATTCCGTCCCCATGCCGGCACGCGAGCGAGAGAGGAGGTGAAAGCACATGTCGCTCCTCGAACTGCAGGGTCTGGCCATCGAGCAGGGCTCCGCACACCGCGGACCGCCGCTGGGCAGCCGGGCAAGCAAGGGCTGTCTCGTCGTCGGCGGCGGAGGCAGTCGCTTCAGCCTGCTGTTCTGCTAGCACATCACCCTGGCGGGGACACGTTCGGTGTCCCCGCCCCTCCTGCCGGAGCGGTACGACGCCCGGAGCGGTACGACGCCCGGAAGGGTACGAGGGACGGAACGGCACGACGGACGGCACGGCACGGCACGGCACGACGGACGGAACGGTACGACGGACGACCGGAACAGCAGGACGGGTGACGGGAACCACAGGACGGACGACCAGAACCCCTACGACGACGGGAGCGGCCGGTGGACCGACGCGCGGCGGACCGTCTGCTGCTGGCGGCGGTCCGCAGAGGCGGAGGGTGGGGTGGCCTCCTGGCCGCCACGTCCTTTCTCCTCGCCGGGGTCTACGTCGCCCTGCCCACCGTCATGGGCCGCGCGGTCGACGCCGTACTGGGACAGGGTGACACCGCGCTGTGGCTGACCCTGACCGCCGTCGCCGTCGGGCTGCTCGTGGTGTGCGACGCGGCGGACGACTACGCCGGCGCCGTCGCCAACGCGCGCTCCACGGCCTGGCTGCGGCACACCCTGCTCGGACACGTCCTCGACCTGGGCTCCCGCGCCACCCGCCGCCACTCCCCCGGCGACCTGGTGACCCGGCTCGTGGGCAACACCGCCCGGGCCGGGAGCGCCCCGGCGGGCCTGGTGTGGGCGGTGACCGACCTGGTCCCGCCGGTCGGGGCCGTGGTGGCCCTGGCCCTGATCGACCCCTGGCTGTGCCTCACCTTCGTCGCCGGACTGCCGCTGATCGTCCTGGTGGTCCGCGCCTTCGTCCGTGACGTCTCCGACCTCAACGACCGCTACTTCGCCACGCAGGGCCGCATCGCCGCCCGGCTCACCGACGCGCTCACGGGAATCCGCACGATCACCGCGGCGGGCACCATGGACCGCGAGGCCGACCGGGTGCTGGAGCCGCTGCCCGAACTGCACCGCCACGGCATGGGGTTGTGGCGCGCGTACGCCCGGGTCTCCGCGCGGGACGCGATGATCGTCCCCCTGCTGGAGGTCGCCGTGCTGGCGGTGGCCGGGGTGGAGCTCGCCCGGGGCCGCATCACACCGGGTCAGACGCTGGCCGCCGCCGAGTACGTCGTGCTGGCCACCGGGGTGAGTTCGCTGGTGGCCTCGGCGCGGCAACTCGCCCTCTCCCGCTCCACCGCCGGGCGGATCGCGGAGGTACTGCGGGAATCCACGCCCGCGTACGGCGGCGCGCGCCTGCCCTCCGGGGGCCGCGGCCGACTGGAGTTCCGCGACGTGACCGTACGCAGCGCCGGGGGCGACGCCCTCCTGGACGGCGTCGACCTCGACCTGCCCGCGGGCGCGCTCACCGCCGTCGTGGGCCGCTCCGGATCCGGGAAATCCCTGCTGGCCGCGCTCGCCGGGCGCCTGACCGACCCGGACGACGGCGAGGTCCGGCTCGACGGGGTACCCCTGCGCGACATCGACCCCGCCGACCTACGACGGGCCGTCGCGTACGGCTTCGAACGCCCGGCACTCCTGGGCGAGACCTTCGCCGACGCGATCGGTTTCGGACCACGGACACCCTCGGCCGAGGAGGTGTCGGCACAGGCCGCCGCCGCACGCGCCGACACCTTCCTGCGCACCATGCCCGAGGGCTATGCCACCGCCCTCGACGCCGCCCCCCTGTCCGGCGGGGAGACCCAACGGGTGGGCCTGGCCCGCGCGTTCGTACAGTCCGCCCCGTCCGGCCGCCTCCTCGTCCTCGACGACGTCACCGCCAGCCTCGACACCGTCACCGAGCACCAGATCACCCAGGTCCTCACCGGCACCGGCCCCCTGGCCACCCGCACCCGCCTTCTCGTCACCCACCGGGCCTCCGCCGCCGCCCGCGCGGACCACGTCGTCTGGCTCGACAAGGGCCGGGTCCGAGGCCGGGGCACCCACGGCGCGCTGTGGGGGCACCCCGACTACCGGGCGGTGTTCCACGCGGAGGCGGCGGCCGACGGCGAGTCCAGCGGCGAGTCCAGCGGCGAGTCCAGCGGCGAGGTCGACGGAGAGGTCGACAGGGAGGTCGTCCGAACGGAACCGGCACACCATGACCTGGAACACCACGGAGGTGTGCGGTGAACGCCGCGGGCCCGCGGCGGCTGCTGCGCTCCACGGTGCGTGTGCGGCGCCGGGAGTTCGAACGGCTCACCGGCTGGTCGCTGGTGCAGGCCGTGCCCGCGCTGCTGTCGGGCTGGCTGGTCGCCCGCGCCGTCGACGACGGCTTCCTCGCCGACCGCACCGTCGTGGGCTTCGGCTGGCTCGGCCTGCTGGCCTGCGCCGTCCTGATCGGCGCCTGGGGCACCCGCCAGGCCACGCTCCGCCTGTCCGAGGTGGTCGAGCCGTTCCGGGACGAGCTGGCCGCCCTCGTCACCACGGGCACACTGCGCGGCTCCGCCCGTCTGGAGCGGCCCGCCGACACCGCCGGCGTGGCACGGCTGACCGAGCAGGTGGAGGTCGCCCGCGAGTCGTACGGAGCGGTCGTGATGTTCGCGCAGACCTTCGCGGTCACGGTGGTGAGCGTGCTGCTCGGGCTGGCCGCACTCGACCCCGCCCTCCTCCTGTTCGTGATGCCGCCCCTGGCCGCCGGCCTGGCGGTCTTCCTGCTGGCCCTGCGCGCACTGGCGGCCCGGCAGCGCGCGGTCGTCCTCGCCGACGAGGCCGTCACCGAGCACGTGAGCACGGCGGTCGGCGGACTGCGGGACGTGACGGCCTGCGGCGCCGAGGGCGTCGTACGCGGCCGGACCGGCGCCCGCATCGAGGCGGCGGCGGCCGCGTCCCGCGCGCTGGCCCGCCTCGCCGCCCTACGGACCCTGGCCCTGGCCCTGGGCGGCTGGCTGCCGGTCGTCCTCATCCTGGCCGGCGCCCCCTGGCTCATCCGGGGCGGAGTGACGGCAGGCGCGATCCTGGGCGCGCTGACCTACGTCTCCCAAGGCCTCCAGCCCGCCCTCCAGGGCTTCGTCACGGCAGTCGGCGGCAGCGGCCTGTGGCTCCTGGTCACCGTGGGCAGAATCCTGGAAACGGCCACCGCGGCGCCGACGCGAGCACCGGAAACGGCGACAGTGGGGAGGGCGAGGCGTCCGCGTCCCGAGGACCACGTGGTGCCGTCCCACCCGCCCGACGACCAGCCGGCCGCAGACCGTCCCCCCGCCCCCCACGACGGCGGCATCGAGCTGTGCGGTGTCACCTTCGGCTACGCCCGCTCCGCCGACCCGGTCGTCCGGAAACTCGACCTGACCCTCGCACCCGGCACACATCTGGCGGTGGTCGGCCCCAGCGGCGTGGGGAAGTCCACTCTGGCCTCGCTCATCGCGGGGGTGCTGGAGCCCCAGGCCGGCCGGGTCCGGCTGGGCGGTGTCCCGGTCCGGTCCCTGGAGCCGGGCAGACTGTCACGGTCCCGCGTGCTGATCCCGCAGGAGGCGTACGTCTTCTCCGGCACCCTGCGCGAGAACCTCGCCTATCTCCACCCCACGGCCACCCCGTACGACCTGGACACCGCGGTCGACGCCATCGGCGCGGGCCCGCTCACCGAACGCCTCGGCGGCTACGAGGCATCCGTGGACCCGGCGCTGCTCTCCGCCGGTGAGCGCCAGTTGATCGCCCTGGTGCGTGCCTGGCTGCCCGCAGCGTCACTGGTGGTGCTGGACGAGGCCACCTGTCACCTCGACCCGGCCGCCGAGGCGGTCGCCGAGCAGGCCTTCGCCGCCCGCCCCGCCACCCTGGTCGTCTGCGCCCACCGCATCAGCTCCGCCCTGCGCGCCGACCTCGTCCTCGTCATGGACGGCCCGCGCTGCCGCGTCGGCACGCACGACCGGCTGCTGACCGACTGCGCCCTCTACCGCGACCTGATCGGCCACTGGGACCACTCGGCGACGAAGACCCCGCCCTGATCGGCCACCGGGACCACTCGGCGACGGAAACGACGGAGACCCCGTCCTGATCGTCCCGTGGTGATCGGGGCCTACAGCCACCCCGACTCCCGGGCGATCCGGATCGCGTCGATACGGTTGCGCGCCGCCGTCTTCCTGGACACGGCGTTCAGGTGGTTGCGCACCGTCCCCACCGACAGCGACAGGTGCTCGGCGATCTCGCGGGTCGGCGTGCCGTCCGCCGCCAGCCGCAGCACCTCGCTCTCCCGAGGGGTCAGCGGGCTCTCCGCCGAGGAGAGCGCCTGCAGTGCCAGCTCCGGTGCGATGAACCGCTCGCCCGCCGCCACCTTGCGGACCCCTTGAGCCAGGGTGTCGAAGGGGCCGTTCTTGCCGATGAGCCCCGCGACGCGCAGCTCCAGCGCCTCCCGCAGGAACTCGGGGGGCGCCGAGTCGGCCACCAGCAGGATCCCGCACTCCGGCAGCCGCGCGGCCAGCTCGCGCGAGGTACCGAGCGCCTCGTCCGCTCCTCCGTCGATGTCGATCACGACCACGTCAGGGCGGTGCGACAGTGCTCGCGGGACGGCCTGGTCGTGCCCCGGTGAGGCCGCGACCACCTCGATGTCCTCCTCCCGTGTCAGCAGGGCGGCAAGCGCACCGCGCACCAGGTCTGTCTCCTCCACGAGCAGAACACGGATCACCATCGCTCCCGCCCGGCCGTTCGCGGCCTGCATCCCGCACCACGCCCCGGTGACCCCGACGACGCCCTGGACAGTATCTCCGGATAACCCCCACAATCACCGCTTATCACCCCACCTGCCCGCCATCCCGTCCGTCACCCCACCACAGCGGTACAGCAGTCCGCCGGTCGTTCGTCGACGGGCTCCAGGCCGAGGCGCTCGGCGTAGAAACCCCGTGCCCGGTCCAGGTGTCGACGTACCCGGCGTCCGGACGAAGGACGGAACCGCCGAGATCGACGGCCACTACCCGAGCAAAGGCGCGCGGCGGGGACGGCGCACGGACCGCCCCCGCCCCGTACCCGGATAACCGGATCCCCGGATCCCCAGCGGCTCAGCGCAGCGTGCGCACGAACACATCCCCGATCAGATTCGTGTCCTCGGGAACCAGGCCGGGATAGTAGGACTCGAAGACGACCGCCGACTCGTCCGCGCTCAGTGCCGCGTCACCCACGGTGACGGGTTTGCCGTCCTGGCCCGGCGACAGCAGCTCCTCCTCCCCGCTGCACACATCACGCAGGACCAGCCCGAGCGACGTACGGTTCGCGTCCGCCGTGTTCAGCAGCAGCTTCGAACCGTTGACCGACAGATCCGAGATCAGGGTGAGATCGGTGGGGGTGTGGCCGTCGTACCGCTGAAGCGTGCCCGTGCGCAGATCGCGGACGAAGGCGTTCCAGGACGTGCTGGTGGCCCCGTTGGGGTCGGCCCCGGGGACGAGATTTCCGGCCACCGAGTTGAAGCCGACCTTGGAGCCGTCGGCGCTCAGCACCGGAGCGACCGCCGACCTGTCCGCCACCGCCCCGTCATGGGTGGCGTCCGCGTGCACGGTACGCCCGTTCACCCGGTCGTAGACGAGAATGTCGCCCTGATCGTCGGCGGCCGGCCCGGAGTACCCCTCCAGATAGGCGACCTTGCGCCCGTCGGCGCTCATCGAGACCTGATCGCACCGGTGGAAGTCCTTCGAGCCGTCGGATTCCCGGCTGACCCGCCGCACCTTCTGCGTCTGCCGGTCCAGCAGCATGACCCGGCAGGCGAACGCCCCGTTCGGGTCCGCGGCGGGCCGGGCCACGAAGGCGACGTAACGCCCGTTCGCGCTGATCGGCGCGACGCCGTACGACACCTGGTAGCCCTCGTCCATCGCGGGCGCCAGGCGCTCAAAGGCCCCGCTGCTCAGATCCATGACGTACACGGAGGACACACCGGTCGTGGCCGAGTACGAACCGAAGGTCAAGTGCCGCCCGGAATCCGACAGTTGGGGCGTCGAGGTCGTCTCCCCCGGCACCGCCACACGCTGCAACGGCTCACCGGGGGCCGTCCGGTAGTACACGCTGTTCCGCACGTCCGTGCCGGGCCCCAGGTTGGTCGCCGACGACATGAAGGCCACGACGCGCCCGTCCGCGCTGACGACAGGATCCACGGAGTGACCGTTGCCGCCGGTGCCGTCGGCGGCGACGCTGATCCGCTCGGTACCCGGCGCGACGCTCGCCACGTCGCCCTCGTCGGCCGCCTGCGCGGGCGAGACGGGACTCGCGACGGCGGCGGCCACGAGAACGCCGTACACGAGGACACGTAAGGAAGGTCTCATCAACTGGCTCCCCCTTCGACGGGGAACGGCCACAGCCGCCCCCTGTCCCCCGTTGCCCCCAGCCCTGCGCAGAGGACTCACGGGCATGCACGCGATGAAAGCGCGCCACCGGCCCGGGGTCAATGCATCGAACAGCCCGCCCTCCGCACGCGCGCCCGTCCACCGCACCCGCACCGAACCACCGTGCCGAGGGGGATCTCTTCTCACCCGCCTGGGCAGCGTTGCGCGCGGCGGTCGCCGACAAGAACGCCCTGTTGATCGGCAAGGGCCGCTGGGCGCCGACGGGTGGGGAGCGGACCGAACTCGGCTCCCTGGAAGCGAAGTTGACGCTCAGCCTCGGCTGAGATCTCCCGGGCCCCAGGGGCACATGCGTCGGGTACGCAGCGCGACGTATCCGCCGACGGTCGCGACCACCGTCCGTACCGGCATCACGGGAGAACTCCGATCCCAACCCCGCTCACAGACCGTGCTCGTCCATCAGCCGCATCAGGTTCCGCTTGCGTCTCCGGGAAGTGCGCAGGGCAGTGGCGTACTCGGTGAACGCGTCCGGTGTGCCCCAGCGGCCATGGCAGTCCCGGATGCTCAGCAGCAGGTCGACGAGCCGCTCGTAGACCGCGTTACCGGTCTGCGTGGTCAGCGGCTCGGCCAGGCGGAGACAGACGTCGAGCGCGTCGGCGGGGCGGTCGGGGCGGATCTGGTCGGCGAGAGTGCGCCACTGTCCGTCGTGGGCGCCTGTTTGCACGGCGGCCTGCCACGCGGCGGCTCCGTCCTTGTCGTCGAGCAGGGCGTCGCCGCAACTGCCGATCCTCGCCCACCTGTTCCCGCACCAGGACGAGCAACTCGTCCCTGGACAGGGCGGACAGCCACGCGTCGAGGTCCTGCGCGCGGTCCCGGGCCGCCTTCCGCTGCCGCGGCAGGCCCGCTCCCTGGGCGAGCACGGTCAGGCCGAGGGCCACCAGGTGCTTGCAGAAGTCGCCCTCCATTCCGTACGGGCAGTCGCAGTCACCGCCCAGCCCGCCGGGCCCGTCCAGGGTCAGCTCCACCTCGTACCGCTCCGTGCCGTGGACGGTGGCGCTGACCCGGTCGTCACCGACCTCGACCCCTGACACCGCGTCGAGGTAACCGCGCCCCCGCTCGAAGGAACGCGCGCCGGCCAGTGCTCTGAGGTTCGCCTCGGTGAGACTGTCCGTGCTTCCTTCCTGTCTCATGCGAGGTCTTCCAGGAGGAGGTCCAGCGCCGCCTCCTCGTGCAGAGCCACCCCCAAGGCCTCCATGGCCGGGGCCAGTTCCGCATCCCACGTCGCCTCGACCGGCGTACCGCTGAGCGGAAGCGGCGGCGTGCCGTGCAGTTCGGCTCGCGTCGCAAGATACTCGTAGTCCGACGCACTCATACGCCACGGCTCCGACGCCTGGTACCGCCCCCTGACACGGTTGGCGAGGGTGATGCCCGGCCAGTCGAAGTCGCCGTGGTAGGCGAAGACGCAGTCGGCCGCGGCCAGGGTGTCCAGGAGGGTGAGGACGACCGTCGTCGCACTGCCCGAGGTGCAGATCAACGGCGCGGTGCAGCCGGCGTCCGCCGCGGCCTCCACCACACGCGGGTTCTCGCAGACGTGGACGCGGGTGCGCGAGGGCAACTCCATCTGCAGGGTGCGCAGTTCACGTAGGGTCAGGTGGGTCTCCAGGTGGTGGTCCGCGCGTTCGCGGAGGGCCGTCTCCCGCCAGGTGGCGCCCGTCGGGCGCAGACCGTAGGTCAGGACCGTGCTGGAGACCTCGTCCGGTGTGACCGAGGCCCGGCGCCACAGCGCGCGGCGGGCCGGTGCGTCGGTCGGGAAGTCGACGTCCTGGGCCTGTGCGAGGCCCCGCAGGACCAGGCGGGCCAGCAGGGTGCCGTCGTCCAGGCCGTGGGCCGAGCCCGTGGTGCGGGTGGCCAGTTCGCCGCGGCCCCAGGTGGCGGGGGTGGGGTCGGGGCCCGTGCCGGGGTAGAGGGTGGCGAGGGTCTGGATGGCCTGAGTGATGGTGGTGAGCGCGGTGGTGGGTGGGTGACGGGTGAGCGTCCCGGACCGCCGCAGGTCCGCCATCCATCGGTGGGCCCAGGGCCGGTCGGTCAGTGATGTGGCGGTCAGGACCGATTCCGCCTTGGACCAGAGGCGGTCGCGTTCGGCCGCCGCCACGTCGCGCGCCGCGCGCCGGTCGGTCAGGGGTGGGCCCAGCGCGGCCAGTGTCGCCGCGAGGCCCCGTCCGACCGCGCTGGCGCGCAGGCGGGTGTCCAGGTCGGGCAGGCGGATCGTGACGGACGGACCGCTGACCGGTTTGGCCAGGAGGAGGGACAGGGCTTCGCGTTCCTGTGGGTCGGGGTTCTGGAGCCGGATCGTGCCGGTCGGCTGGAGACCGCCGCGTTCGAGGCGCATTCGTGCCGCCGCCCAGAGGCGGCTCAGACCGGGCCGGGACAGGAACGCCATCGCCTCGGGGGCGAGGGACGTCGTCGCGGAGGCGAGGGGCGGCTCGGGAGCCGGGCGCGGCCCGCGAGCGAGGGGCGGCTCGGCCATCGCTCGCGGGCCCGTCACACCGACGCCCTCGTCCACCACGCGCCGATCCGTCATACCGACACGCCCTCGTCCCCCGCTCGGGTGTGCCCCTTACCGGCCGTACCGGTCATGCCCGTCACACCCGCTATACCCGTCATACCCGTCATACCGACACCAGCCTCCGCTGCCGCCCGTTCCACGTGTAGTGCAGCGTCGCCACACCCCGCACATGCGGATCGCGCAGGCATTCGTAGATGTGCAGGGACGGTACGTCGGGCCAGTTGCCGATCAGGCGTTCGCTGGTGAGGACGAAGTCGAGGTCGAGGTCGACCAGGATGCGGCCCAGGCGGGCGTGGGTGGGCTCGTCGACCTTGGCGAAGGCGTCGTCCAGGAGGATGAGGCGGGGAGCGTGCGGGGCCGACTCGGCGAGGCTCGTGAAGTGGGCCGCCGACGCCGCGAAGAGGACCAGGTAGGAGAGCACCCGTTGCTCGCCCTGGCTCATTCCTGTGCGGCCGGAGAGTTTGCGGCGGCTCCCCGGTGCCGCGTCACTGACGACCCAGGGGGTGAAGGTGAACCAGTCGCGGTAGTCGAGGGCGGTTCGCAGGTGGGAGGCGTAGCCCGCGGCCGGGTCGGCGCGGCGGGCATCCTCGATACGGCGCTGGAGGACGTCACGGAGCTGTTCGGACTGCTCACGGGTACGCAGGCCGGAAGGGCTGCGCAGCAGGTCGACGGCCGCCTTGACGTCCGCTTCCACGCCGTCGGCCAGCTTCCAGTCGAGGGTGACGCCCAGACCGTGGGACGTGCGGACCGTGGACAGGATGGAGTTGAGGGCGGCCACCAGGGCGCCCGCGGCCAGGACCTGGGCGGAGAGGTGGTCCCCCAGTTCCCCGGTCAGGAAGCGCTGGAAGACCTCCCGTTCGCGTTCCGTCAGCCGGTCCCGCGCCTCGGCCGCCTGGGCCGCGATGCGCCCGCCGACCAGGGCGATGTCGTGGGGGCCGTGGTCGTCCACGAGTCGGCAGAGCTTGACGCCCTCGCGTTCCTCGATCGTCGCGTCGTAGCCACCGGAGAGCTGGTCGCGCAGGTCGGTATGACGGTGGAGGAGTGTGGTGTCCGAGACGTCATGGCGCTCGGCGTCCAGTCGACCGCGTACTGCGTCGACCAGCAGGCGTAGTGCCTGGATGCGCTGCCGTGCGTCGTCGTGGATCGGATCCGGGGACTTCAGGGCCTCGTCGTGATGATCGTCGTGATCGTCCTCATGGGTGTCGAGACCCGACCCTTTCAGCACACCGGGCAGCGACAGGGCCGTACGCAGGTGTCGGCCGCAGGCCAATGCCTGCCCCTCCTGGTCGGCCAGTGCCTCGCGCCGCCCTTTCTCGTCCTCCTCCGCACGGACGCGCTGGTCGTGCACGTCGGCCATGTCCTGCCGGGCACGCGGGAGTTGGCGCGCCACGGCGTCCAGGCGGCGCTTCGCCTCGGTCTCGCGGGCGAGGATCTCCTGCTCCGTGGCGCCGAGCGCCTCCTCCAGAGCATGGACGGTGCGGCGGGCGGCGTCCAGGCGGTCGAAGGCTCCGGCGTAGTCGGACTCGGCTTCCCGGCGGGCCGTCGCGGCACGCTCGTAGTCCGTACGGCCGGCGCCGTGGGCGTCGGCCGTGGCCACGACCGCGCGTATCCGCCGCCGGAGTTGCTCCGTGCCCTGGCCCAGCCCCTTCAGCGCGATGCGGACCGTGTCGAGTGCCGTCGGTTCGGCCGGGAGGCCGTGGGCGCTCGCCGTCGCCTCGGTCTCCCGCCTGGCGGCGACGGCACGGGCTCGCGCCTGCTCCGCTTCGCGGGCGGCCGCCTCCGCCTGCCCGGCGAGGGTCTCGGCGGCACGCTCGGTCTCGGCGGTACGGGCCCATGCGTCGGTCAGCCCACGGGCCGGGGGCGGGCGGCGCAGGGCGTCGGCAACCTGATCCCGATGCCCGGTCAGGGCGCGGTGACTGTGCTCGGCCTGCGTCAACTCGCCTTCCAATGCGGCCAGTTGATGGTCCAGCTCATCGAGCGTCCTGCGCCGGGTCTCCGCGCGCACCTCCGCGCCGACGTACTCGGCGGCAGGCTTGGTGTGACGGCCACGGGTGACGCCGAGCTTCCAGGAACCGTCGGTTCCGATGGCGGTGTGCGGTGCGGTGCCCACCGGATCCGTCGGACCGGCGTAGCGAGCCCTGGCCCCTTCCCCGGCCTCGGCCTCGGCCCCGGCCCCGCCGTCGCCGCCGTCGTCGCCGTCCCCGTCGTCGCCGTCGCCGTCGCCGTCGCCGTCGCCGATCAGCGTCACCGCCTCCAGTACCCGCTGTACCTGCTCCATCCCCACCCCGCTGTCCGGTGCGGCAACCGGACGCAGCACCCGTGCGAGCGTCGGTTCGGCCGCCGGCGCTCCCGGTACCAGAAGGGTGTCCCGCGTGGCGGCGTCCAGGACCGTGCCGTCGGCGTGGACCCAGGCGTCGAGCAGACCGCTCGCCTCCAGAGCGGCTTCCAGCCCGGCCCGCGCCTCCGGTCCCAGGCCGTCCGTGAAGTTCACCAGGCGGTACAGGGGTGCTCCGGTGCAGGGTGCGCGGGGAGCCGCGCGGTGAGACGGGGGTGGCGGCTCCGGGTCGGTTCGGCGCTCCCACTCCTCGCGCTCGCGCCGGAGGCGGTCCCGGCGGACGGTCAGTTCGCGGAGGGTCACGGCGAGGGTGTCCCGTTGCTCGCCGAGTTCCGTCAGCCACGGGTCGACCGCCGACCGGGCCGCATCGGTCACGTCATCAGGGGTCCGGGCGAGGAGGGGCCCGTCCGCGGGGTCGTGTGCGACCAGGGCGTTCACGGCGTCCAGGGGCAGCCCGGTGAGGTTCCGCAGCCGTTCGGCCCAGGTGCGGGCCGCGTCGGCGTACATCTCTGCTTCGCGCGCCGCTTCCTGCCGACGCCGTTCGACGCGGGAGCGCGCCTGGTCCGCCTGCCCCTCCAGACGCTCACGGGCGGTGTCGGCCTCCTGCGCGTCCCGTCGGACCCGCTCCGACTTCCCGATGAGCGCGCCGAGTTCGGTCACGGACCGGGAGCGGTTCCTGATCACGGGCTGCGCGGCGTCGAGCTGGGCGTCCCACGCGTGCAGGGCGGCCACGCAGGCCTCGGTGTCCACCGTCGGCACCTGGCTGTGCCGTACGAGGTGGAAGTCGCCCTCCGGGGAGGTCAGTTCCGCCGTCGTCGCGGGGACCAACGGTGTCACGGGGGCCGCGACGGAGTCCCCCAGATGCACGGGAGCGAGCCCGGACCGCTCCGCCTCTCGCGTCAACTCACTGTGCGCCGTGCTCAGTTCGACCAGTTCATCGCCGAGCCGGCCGGCGTCGGCGGTGAGGCGTCGCCCCGCCTCCTCCTGGTTGCTGTGCGCCTGGCGCAGCGATTTGAAGGCGGTGGTGGCCGCGCCGTGCAGGGCAGTGACCGTGGTCCGCTTCTCGCCGAGTTCCTTCAGGCCCCGGTACCCGGCACTGGCGTGCAGTGCCGCCAGGTCCGTCTCCGCTTCGGCCTCCTCGGTCTCCAGCGCTTCGACGCGAGCGTCGAGCTCCGCCTCGCGCTCACGGAGCGTCTCCGCTCTCCTCGCCGCGTCACCCGCGGACCTGCGGTACTCCGCGAGTCGCTCCAGTTCACCGCCCGCCTGATCCGCGCGGCGGCGCAACGCGCCGTGCAGATAGCCGCGGTAGGCGGTCAGGAAGGTGCGCAGCGCCTGGTCCGTCCGTTCGAGGCGTCCAAGATCGGCCCGTACGGCGTCGAGGTCGTCGAGGTTGCGGGCCACCTTGTCCACGATCTCGTCGTCGAGGGCGGGCAGTGTCTCGGCGAGGACGGAGACCAGACCGCCGGAGTCGATGCGGTCGCCGATCGTGGGGCGGCGCAGCCGGTGAAGGAGGTGAAGCAGGTTGCGGTAGCGGGCGGGGTCGGTCAGGCCGAACAGTTCACGAGCGACCCGGGCCCGGTGTTCCACCGCGCGGTCGGTGACGTTCTCCGGGCCGACGAGCGACTTGAGCTGGTCGACGGGGAGCGGCTGTCCGGCGGGGGCGAGGTGCAGGCCCTCGCCGACCCGGAGCGGGGTGGCGAAGAAGAAGGGCTTCGCCGTCTTGGTCGACTGGGACGCGCGGATGGCCGCGCCGAGGGTGAGATACCGTTCGGCGCCCTCCTCGTCGGTCCGCGCGAACTCCACCCACAGGTAGCCCAGCCGGTTGGTCCGCTCGAAGCCGTCGAGCATCAGCCAGAGGAGGGTGGTGCGCCCGGTTCCCGTGGCGTCCAGGGCACGCGCATCGCCGTCGAGCAGGTACGGCAGCAGCATCTCCAGGGCCTTGGACTTGCCGGCTCCGTTCTTGCCGCGCAGCAGCAGCCGGCCGTCACCGAAGGCGAACTCCTGCTCGTCGTACTGCCAGACGTTGCGGATGCCGGCGCGGTGCAGGCGGTAACGGTGCGGGGACGGCGGGCGGTTCACCGGGGCGGCTCCTTGGGGACGTCGTCCACCGGGGGCGCCGACGACTCAGGGGACACAGGGGGCAGGGGGGATGCGGGGGTTGCGGGGGACCCGGAAGGCGCCGGGGACTGGTCTGTACGGGACTTGACCGCCACGGTGGTGGCGTACCGGGCGGCAGCGGCGAGCAGGACCCAGCCGCCGTTCGCCTGCGCAGAGGATTGTCCGTGGGCGAGGGCCTGTCCGTGGGCGGGGACCTGTCCGTGGGCGGGGACCTGTCCGTCGGCGGGGACCTGTCCGCGCGCCCCCGAGACGTCGGTGACCGCACGGCCGTCGACCGCCGACTCCTCGTATCCCTCCGGCAGACCGTGGCCGCCCGCACGCACGGGCCCGGCGGGCGCCAACAGGCGCATCCGGACCAGGAGATCGAGGACGGCGGCGAGAAATCCGGCCCGGTCCTCCAGGTGGCCACGCTGCCAGTTGCTCCGCCTGCCGTACTCCTCGATCAGTTCGCCGAGCAGTTCGGACAGCAGTTCCTCCGTGACGGGGACGCCGATGACCAGCCGACCACCGATCGCGGGGTGCCCGGGGTTCTCGGGGCGCAGCCGGGCGACCAGCCGCTCCACCAGCAGCAGCGCCGCTTGGGCCACCGTGCCGGTGCCCGGCAGACGCAGGTCGGTGAGGTCGCCGTCCGGGTCGATGAGGGCGATGCCCTCGGCACGGATCTCGGCTTCCAGGCCGAGCAGTTCGGAGAACGCCTGCGACTCGCGCCGCTGCCGGGTGCGCAGCCATTCACGCTCGGCGTCCGTGAGGTCGTCGAGGTGGACGACGGGGGTTTCGACGAGACGCCTACGGACGTAGGTGCGCGGCCCTCCGAATCCGGGGTCGGCGGCCCTGCGTACGAGGTCGGCGCCGTCGCTGCTCCGGGCGAGCGGGCCGGCGACGACCGCCCGCGCGATCTCGCGGTCCACGGTCAGCAGTGCCTCTCCCTCCCGCTCCTCGGCGAGGGCCGAGACGTGGCCCTCGGTCTCGACCAGGACGCCCCAGTCGACGAGTTGCCGCAGCGCGGCGGCGAGTGTGCGCCGCTCGGCCTGCCGACCGGTGTCGGTGATCTCGATCCCGGCGTCGACGGCCGCGGCCCGCAGGTCTGCGACGAGCTGGGAGAGCAGGATCTGTTCCGGAGCGGTGACGAGGACCGACAGGGCGAGGGTCAGACAGGCGTACGTACGGGGCGTGAACGGCGTCCCGGTGGACGGCCGCTCCAGGCGGTGACCGGAGCCCGGGCCGAGGCCCGCCTTGAACAGACGGGCGTACGTCGCCTCCACCAGCAGGCGGTAGCCGAACACCTGTTGGAAGCGCTGGGCGAGCCAGTCGGCGTGACGGCGGACCAGCGGGAAGGTGTCGCTGTGCGGACCGGTGCTGGTGACCAGGGGGTGGGCCAGCAACAGTCGGGCGGCGGCGCGGCGCTCGGCCGCGAGCGCGACGTCGTGCGCGGAGGGCAGGGCCATCAGGCGCTCGCCTCCCCCGGCATCGGCAGGGACCCACTCCGCCCGGGCAGGCTCTCGACCGCGAGCGTGAGGTCGTCGACCGTCAGGTCACCGTCCACCGAGCGCAGGACCGTATGCCGGCCGAGGCTGCGCCAAGCCGTCAGCCGGATGCCGAGATCCGCGTCGCTCGCCTGCGCGCCGTCGAGGAGGATGTCGCCGACCCGGGAACCGTCATCGGCCGGAGTGCCACCCGCCGGAATGCCACCAGCCGGGAAGCTGTCGGCCGGAATGCCACCAGCCGGGAAGTCATTGGCCGGGAAGCTGTCGGCCGGGACGTCACCGGCGTCCTTGCGCAGCCGGGCGTTGCCGAGGGCGGTGGTCAACAGCTCCAGCAGCAGCCTCATGGCCGCCGCACCGAGCCTCACCTGGTCGAACCTGCCCGACGCGCTGAGCAGCTCGTGGGCCGCCGCCTGCCGGGCCTCGACCTGCTGCCGCGCCTGCTCCATGAGGAGGCGCTTCTGCGCGGAGTGGTCCTCGGCGGACGCGGCCCGCCCGCGCGGGGTCCTGCTGCCACGCTCCCGCAGCGCCACCGGTACGTCCACCACGGGCCCGGTCCACCAGCTCACGTACGCCGGCACGGACTGGTCCGGATCGGGCGCCACCCCGAGGTGCCGTGCGCCGTAGAGCCCGAAGGCGGCGACCGCGATGTCGTGCGCCTCCTCCGGTTCCGCGGCGTCGAACCAGGCCGCGAGCCGCAGCAGGTCCTTGCGGCGGGACATCTCTCCGGAGGCCGAGCGCAGCATCCGCTTGGCGTTGGCGAGGAGCGACTGCAGGGCGCGAAGGGTGGCGTCCCGGAGCTGGTCCACCTGGCTGCCCTGCTCGTGTCCGCCGGTGTCGGTGAACCAGTCGCGCAGCCCCTCCCAATCCGAGATGTCCCGTCCACGACTGCGCTGCACCCGAGTCTCGGGCAGTCCGTCGGCGAGCGCGCCGATGCCCGCCGCGTGCCCGTCGATCCGGGCGAGCAGCGTGGGCAGGTGCGGCCACACGCCGGCCAGGTGCGTGGCGATGCGCGGGGCGCGGAAGGAGATGTCCTCGGTGATCGCCTCCACGTAGTCGAGCAGCAGTTCCTTGAACCCCTGGTACTCGGCACCGTCGAGGTCGTAGCGGGCGAGCACCTGACCCAGGTAGGCGTAGAAGTCCCGTACGGACTCGGCGAATTCGGCGAACTGCACGAAGAGCGTGCTGATCCGCTCCAGCGCCTGCTGCGGATCCGCGCCACCCGGCGTGGCGACCATGGCGGCGATCTCCCCGAGACCCCGGTCGACGAGAGTGAGCAGCTCGCTGCTGACCTCACGCGCGGCGTCGGCCCCCGCCAGCACCTCGTCCGCGTCGCGCTGCACACGCTCTCCCAGCTTGGACAGCTGATAACGGGACCGGGAGCGCTGGTACTCGGCGATGCTGCTCGCTCTGACCGTGTGGGTGCTGCGCAGCAGATTGCCCCACCGCACGAGCTCGTCCAGCCTGCGTGTGAGCGTCTCGGCGTCGAGCCCCGCCGCCGCGCCCCCCGCCCGTCCCAACTTGGCCAGCACGTCGGGTACGGCCAGGTCCGCGAGCAGGGTGCCGCAGAACACCCGCATCACCGCGACGTACTCCAGGCGCTCGGGTGCACTGAGATAGGCGTAGGCGCTCAGCCGCTGCCAGGCCTCGGTGCGGCCCTCGCCGCCCTGCGGCGCCCCTTGGCGCGGCTCTTCCATCAGCTCGTCCCCCTCCATACCACCGAGCCTACGGACCTCCACCGACACTCCGGAGGAAGTCGAGCAAAACCACCCGGCTGATCCCGGCCGGCGGACGCGTCGGGATGTACGCCGGATTTATCCGAGCCACCCTTCTGACCTACGACTATGTGGGACCGAACCAGCTGTGATTGCTGGCGCCTCAGAAGAGCGAAAGCTGATCCTCGGGGTCTGGCTCTCCAGACAGGCCGATCGCCTCATTGAGATCCGGGTCCAGGTCATGCACGGCTTCAGTGGACTCGGTCAGTACGGCCTCATCCCCAGCGTCGTCCGCAGGAACCTGGAGGCCGGTGTGCTGGTCACCGGCGGCGCCGCCCCGCAGAGGGCCGCCGAGCACATACGGGAACTGCAACGACGGGGCGTGCTGAGGCCCCTTCCGGGCTGACGGGTTCGCCGACTGTTTCAGGGAACGACGGGTGTGTCCTCCATGGGGCGGCGTGCTTCTGCGAGAGCCACGGCATGGACGAACCACTCGAATACCCTGCAGAGCTCTTCGCTGTGGGCCGCGAAGACCTCCAGAGGGAATGAAGGGCGCAAGTCCAGCTTCGCCTCGGCGAGTTCGATGCCATCGATGGCGTTCAACTTGGTCAGCAGCGCCCGCCGCATCGGCTCGTCGTCGAACGGCGGGCGGCGTTTCAGGTGCTGGAAGACGACCTCCACCGTTCCCGTCACCGGGTACAGGGCGATCGGCCACAGGGTGCGCGAGGCGTGGGCGGTGCCCGCCTCCACCATCGGGAAGCAACTGGTCTCGCTTGCCCTGCCGTAGGCGCGGTAGCCACCCTGCTGCTCCCAGAAGCGAAGCGCGCTCAACACACCGTCCACGGTCTGTGCCGTCTGGTTCTCCCGCAGCTGCGCCTCGAACCGAGTGGCGGCTGTGCGCTGTTCGTCATCCGGTTCTTGAGCCGGCGCCGACTCAAGCGACTCCGACGCGTCCTTACCGAGGAGGATTCCCAGATCCCCGGTGGTCAGCCGGTGGGAGCGGCCGGCTCGACCCGCTCCGTCGAAGGGGATGCCCTCGGCCTCCAGCAGGTCCCGCGGGTCGCCAGAGTGTTGGTCGTCGGTCCAGCGGAAGCCCGCGGAGACACGGCCGTCCGCGGTCAGGACGCGATACGCGCCATGGACACCGGACTTGGACGCCAGATAGTTGCCGACCGCCACGGCGTGCGTGCCGATGAGGGCGGCGATGGCGCCGTACGTCGTCCAGGTCCCTGCAGGCATCGCGAGGAGCGCTTCCCGCAGTTCCTTCCACCCGGCCCACTCGTCGTCCGCGTGGACCGTGCCCTCGACGGGACCGGGCCACAACCGCACGGCGCGCTCTGCCAGTTCATCGGCGCGGGCCAGAATCTGGGCCCTGCCCCAGCGTTCCTCGGCCGCAATGCTCTGGTTCATCCGCAGGGCGCTGAAGTCCAGGATCTCCTGCTTACGGCGGAAGGGATGGTTCGACAGACGTGCGTTGTCACCGGAGAGCGTGAGATTCCCCAGGGTGTGGACGAGGAGAGCATGCAGCTCCTCCGGGCTCTCGCCGTCCTCGGCCTCCTCGGCAAGCAGGTCGAACCACTGCTGGGCAGGACTCTGCGGCAACACATGTTCCACCGTGAGCTGGGCCTTGTCATAGTCGACCGGCTCGCTCGCGTTGTAGCTCTCCTCAAGTCGGCGCAGCACCTGGAAACGCTGAGTGGCACGGCCCGCCTTGTAGAAGGGGCGATTTCGGATCGCCTCACGAATCGAGTCGTCGCCGGGCCACATGCGCGCTCCGGTCTTGTTCTTCGACAGGAAACGGCGCACGGCTTCTGCGACTGAACCCTCCTTGTCCAACTCCTTGGGAAGCTCCATGAAGACCCGGTTACTGCCTGTGGTCGACAGGCCCGCGAGCAGACGTCGCACCATGTAGCTCTCGGCGTACGCCAGCGCCTCGGCCGCCTCGCGGGCTGTCGCCCGACCGCTGTCCACCAGGTCGAGCAGGTGCAGAGCCAGCGGGTAGTGAGTCTGGCCGCCCCATCGGGACAGCCTCTCCAGCACGTCGCGCAGCTCCGAGTCGGGCTCCCGCGTGGGCTCCAGGATTCGCATGAGCCGCCCCGCCCTCTCGGCGAGCGAGGCGATCTCGGTCTGGAGGGCCGCTTCGTCGTCCGACAGCGGCTCCAATCGCTTCTTCTGGTCGCGGTAGATGTCGCTCTGCTTGGCGCGGCTGTTGCCGGCCACTACCAGGTCGAGCCAGACCAGAAGTTCGAGATTGACGGGCCCGAGCAGTTCCTGCATGGGCAGCCACACATTGCGGTACACGGACTCGCCGCGGGTGGGCAGGCACATGAAGAGGTAGTTGCGCAGCAGGTCGCTCTGGCTCAGGCCGACGCCCGTGTTGTTGATGGACTCGAAGATCCGGTAGACGTTGTCGCCCTCGGCGGCGGTGATCGCGACGATCGACAACAGGTCGCCGAGGACCTTCTCCACGGCGTCAATCCACTCCTCGCCCCCGTTCACCTGCCCTTCGGTGAGGGCTCCGAGGAAGAACCGGTAGGAGGCGCCGACGTTTCCCGGGCCGCCCGCCTTGGGCAGGGACTCGACGCACGCGATGAACGCCTCGCGATCAGCCTGGGTCGGCAGGAGCCGGTAATGGTCGTCGCCGTCCTGGTACCCGTTGACCAGCAGCAGATCGTGGATGCGGTCGGCCTTCTTGGCTGCCCCACGCTCCCGGTGGCGGTCCCGGAGCGCGGTGAAGGCGAGCATGAGAGTGGTGAGCCGTTGCTGCCCGTCGACTACCAGCCAGCGCTGCATTCCGCCTGCGGCGACCCGCTCCGGGGCCAGGACCACTGAGCCCAGGAAGTGGGCAGCGGGCGGCCTGCCATCCAACTGGTCTTCGACCAACTCCTGCACGTCGTCCCACAACTGCTGGAGCTGCTCCCGTTGCCAGCTGTAGGTGCGCTGGTAGAGGGGGACCTGGAACTGCATTTCGCCCTGGACCAGCTTGCTGAACGTGATCTCCCGAGCGTGCACGTACGTCCCTCTCCGCCAGGTTGTCCGGGGCCAGTTCTTCATTGTTCACCATCCGGGTACGGTGATCCGAAGAATCGACGGAGCACATGACCCGGGGGGCTGGGATGGCGACGCTGGGAATCCACAAGGACTTCCTGATGGAGTTCGCCAAGCTGGAGAAGCCGGTCCAGAAGCGCGTTCACGAAGTCTTCGACAAGTTCCGGGAACACCGGCACGCGGGACTCCATCTGGAGAAGATCGAGAAGGCTCGCGACCCCCGCATCCGAACCATCCGCATCAACCAGTTCATGCGCGGAGTTGTCCTGGCCCCCGAGTCGGGAGACAGCTTCCTGCTCCTGAAAGTCATGCCCCACGACGACGCCATCGCCTGGGCCGTCAAGCACCGGGCGACCGTCAACTCCGCCACACAGGGCATCGAGCTACGTGACGACGTCGCCCTTGAGCGGGCGACCGCCGGTGTTCGCGGTCTGCCGCAGGCGACCGACGGGCCGCTCTTCGCTCATGTCTCCGACAAGGACCTGACCAGGCTGGGCATCGACGCCGACCTGCTTCCCCTGGTACGGCACCTCAGCAAGGAGGCCCACCTCGACTCCCTGCACAAGATCCTCCCGGAGCAGCAGTACGACGTACTGGCCGGTCTCGCCGCAGGCATGGAACCGGAGGACGTCTGGCGCGAGGTGGTGCTCGTCCAGCTGGAACAGGCGTCTCTCCCCACATCCCAGCACGCCACTGCCGTGTCGGGCGGCGACCAGTCGGCGACGGCGTCTGTCGGTCAGGACGATCTCTCGGCTGCCATGGCCCGTTCACAGGGCAGGATCGCTCTGGTGTCGGGCCCCGATGAGCTGATGGAGATCCTGTCGCGGCCCTTTGATGCCTGGCGGGTGTTCCTGCATCCGAGCCAGCGGAAGGTCGCCTACCGGCCGTCGTACAAGGGTCCGGCTCGAGTCACCGGCGGCCCCGGCACCGGAAAGACCGTGGTCGCTCTGCACCGTGCACTCCATCTGGCACGGCAGCTCCCGGATGACGCACCCGACGAGTCGATTCTGCTCACCACCTTCACCAGGGACCTCGCAACAGACCTTCGAGGCAGTCTCGAACTACTCATCCCCGACGATCGCCTGAGGGCGAAGATCCGCGTCACCAACGTGGATGCTCTTGCCAACCAGATCGTGAGAGCGAACCGCAGCGGCACCCCTCTGGCCATCATCACTAGCCAGAAGGATGTCGCGGCTCGCTGGGACCGCATCGCGCGGCAACTGGGAATCGACTTCACCGACGTCTTCCTCGACCAGGAGTGGCGGCACGTCATACTCGCCCAGGACCTGCGCTCGCCCGAGACCTACCTGAAGGCATCCCGCAGCGGGCGCGGTACTCCCCTAGGCCCGTTGAAACGCGCGCAGGTGTGGCGCGCCGTCGAAGCCTTCGTCGGGCAGCTGCGGAAAGCCGACGAGTGGACCTTCCTGCAGGTGTGCGCGGAAGCCGCTCGGCTGTTGGAGGAACAGGGAGACGAACGGCCGTACCGTCATGTGGTGATCGACGAGGCACAGGACCTGCATCCGGCCCAGTGGCGAATGCTGAGAGCTCTGGTCCGGTCCGGCCCCGACGACCTGTTCATCGCCGGTGACACTCATCAGCGCATTTACGGCAACAAGGTATCGCTCCGCAGCCTTGGCATTTCGGTCACGGGACGCTCCACCCGTCTGCGGATCAACTACCGGACCACACAGGAGATCCTTGCCTGGTCAACCGAGCTGCTGACGGGTAGGCAGGTCGACGACATGGACGGAGGCGACGAGTCGTTGATCGGCTATCGATCGGCCTTCCACGGCGCTCTTCCGCATACAAGCGGCGCCAAGGACAAGGCCGCCGAACTCTCCGGTCTGGTGGCTCAAGTCAAGGAGTGGAACAGCGCCGGCGTCCTGCCTCGTGAGATCGGCGTTGCCGTGCGGTACATCCAGCTGGGCAAGGAGGTAGGCCGCGCTCTGGACGAAGTCGGTGTGCCGACAACAGTCCTGGGCGGTGGGTCGGGAAGCGGTGACGGGGTTCGGATCGGGACGATGCATCGCATGAAGGGGCTGGAATTCCGCTGCGTTGCCGTCGTCGGCGTCAACGACGGCATCGTCCCCATGCGCAGCGCCGTCACTGCGGAGGACACCGACCCCCAGCAGCACCGAGAGGACATGCTGGGCGAGCTGAGCCTGCTCTTCGTCGCCTGCACTCGGGCCCGAGAGGCGCTCAGGGTCTCCTGGCATGGGCAGCAGAGCCCGTTTCTCGGCACGGTCACGGAGTCGTAGGCGGCGCCACCATGTCGGCCGAGCTTGAATGTGGGGCAGCCAAGATTCAACAACCGTCTACTCAAGGAAGCTCGTCAAACGTTCCGCGGGGTTTCGGTAAGCGCGCAGGGGCGAGGGACAGGCACGCAGTCGTTGGAGCGGCGTAGCACCCTGTCACCCTGGCAGGACGCCAGGGCCATCACGAGCGGCGCAGCTTCGGCGGCAGACGAGTCGGGCTGTACGCCGGGGAGAATCACCGCAACGCTATGACCTGTGCAAACGTGCAGGAAGGACGTTTCCGTGGCTACCTTGATGGCTACGCAAGGAGGCGCCCCACGCCGGAGCGGTCCGGACCGGGGGCTTCGTCGTTCTCGGAGGCGCCGGTTCTGGTGGCTACCGAGGCGGACGGCATCACCGCCGACATGGTGATCACCGAACTCAACCGGCGCGATGTACCGGTGGTCCGGTTCAACCCCGCCGACATCGGCGAGGAACTCGCAGTCTCGCTGGTGGCGGCCTCCGGGACGGGGTAGGGGATACCCCCTCCAGGGCCGCCCGAGGCGGGACGCTCACCGGAATCCGTACTAGAATCTGTACAGAATCAAGCCTCTATATGGGTACGGTGAACAGCATGGAGATTCCTGAGGTCGTGACCGTCAGCGACGCGCGCGCGAGACTGTCGCGGATCCTGACCGACCTGTCGGAGTCCGGCGCGGATGCCGACCCGGTCCTGATCGGCGCCCACCGCAAGCCCCAGGGTGTCCTGCTGTCCGTCGAGGCCTTCGAGGCGCTGAGCGGCCGAGCTGCACGGCGTGCGGCCGTCGCCTCGGCCACCGGCTCCATTGAGGCCGAGGGGCTCCAGGCAACCAAGGCCTCCGACCGCGACACCGAGGCCTACGTGAAAGGCGACCTCGACGCGGACACCCTTGTCGCCCGCGCGATCGCCCGCCACAAGCAGACTTCGGAGCGGCAGGCTGGGTGAACGATCCGTACTCCATGCCCAACGGGGTGCTGCGCAACAAGCTCGGCATCACCGAGCATCAGCCGCTCGCGGCAGCGGAGGCGGACATCACCCGGGCGCGCCTCGTCATGCTCGCCGAACGCCCCCTACCCGGCGCGTACGACCTCGGCCATCTCCAAGCGTTCCATGCCGCGATCTTCGGTGACATCTATCCGTGGGCAGGCGAGTTACGCACCGTGAACATCGCCAAGCGCACACCGTTCTGCCCGGCGAGAAACCTGGTGCCCTACGCCGGAGAGGTCTTCGGCCGGCTCGCCTCCTCCGGTCAGCTGCGGAATCTCCCCCGGCAGGAATTCGTCATCCAACTGGCCACGTTGTACGGCGACCTGAACGTCCTCCACCCGTTCCGCGAGGGCAACGGCCGTGCCCAGCGGGCGTTCCTTGCCCAACTCAGCGCCGACGCGGGATACGCCCTGAACTGGTCGAGCTTGGACCCTCAACGCAACGAGGACGCTTCGGTGAAGAGCTTCCTCGGTGACAACAATCTGTTGGAGCAGCTACTCGAAGAGCTGGTCACCACGGGTTGACGCCCATCACACCGGCTGGCAAGGAAGCCCGGAACAGGGCGGCGCCCCTTGGGAACCGCCACGGGGCGCCGCACTCCGCGCATGTTTTCCGGGGGCTAGTGGGGGGTGTGATCTTCAGGTGGGGAATCCGCCGTGGGTCAGGCCGCGCTGGGAGGAGAACCCGCTCCTCGCCGAGCACGAGCCCTGGTTCATGCTCACGGAGAAGCCGACGCGGGCCGAAAGGTCGCGACGGCGGAGCGAGTTGCTGGAGGCAGGGCCCGTACGGCGCTACATGCTGCGCGAGACGCGTGGCGCTCGCATCGAACGGCACTCCCGCCATCCCAGCGACTCAGAGCCACCCCACGAACCGGAGAAGCGCCATGACTGGCTAGGCGTTCACCGGTGAGATCGATGCCGACGACTTCGGGTGCCGGGTCGTACCCGCTGAGTCAGGTCCAGTCGAGAATCCTCCGCACAACGCCCGTGACTGCCCGTCTGATCCACCCGAACAGTCCTGCCGCCACGGTCACATCGACTCCTGCCACGGCCGCGTCCGCCCGGGCCGACCCGGCGCGACACCCGGGACAGGAACGAGGCCAACGGCGCTTTCGCACGCCGCACTTCCTGCATATCGCCATGCTCCGATCCTCCTTGATCCTCCTTGATCCTCCTTGATCCTCCTTGATCCTCCTCCATCCTCCTCGAGCTTCGCCGTTCTGATCATCTGTCAGCCAGGTGGCTCGCGCGGGTGCCCTATGGCAATCAGACCGGCCTGGGGGCAGACAACAAGGGAGCATCGGTGGTGCTTATGTCGCCTGCGAAGAGGGACCCGCCGATGCTTCCGGAGGCGGCCGCACCGGCCCTGTAGTCCCAGCTCGGTACAACTCAGAGGTGTGGCTCATCCGGTGCGACACGCGCAACGCAGTGTCGAGTCAGCCAATGGAGGAGAAGCCGCCCGAGCCGCCCTCGCGTGCGTCGAGCAGCTCGTCCCAGTGCTCGGTCGCCCATCGGCACGCGGCGGCCAGCGGCTCCAGCGTGCTGCGGCCCAGCGGTGTCAGCGCGTACTCCACCCGCAGTTTCGGGTCGGCGTGCACCGTGCGTGACACGAACCCGTTCCGCTCCAAGCCGCGGAGCGACTGGGTGAGCGCCTTCGGGGTGACGCGGCCCAGTGGCACGCGGAGTTCGGAGTATCTGCGCGGGCCGTCTTCCAGGCAGCGGAGGACCAGGGGTGCCCATTTGTCACCGAAGCGGAAAGGCAGCAGCGAGGACGGGCACAGCTCGTCGAACAAGTCGGGTGGCAGCGGTGGCCGTTGGGTCATGAGGGGCTCCCGTCTCCGGTCTTGGTATCCATCTGGTGACCGACCTTCTGGATATCTTCCGGAGCATCGACTCGACGGGCGGTATTCCGACGTTGGGCAGGATCGTGGTTTTCGGGGCGGGCGGCTGCCCGCCTGCTCGGCAACCTCACCGATCCGTATCCGTGCTCCTCTGGCCGGAAGGCTGCCGGCTTGCCGATTTACGCCTCACGTCGACGTCAGGTTGAGAGTAACGGGCGTCGATTGAACACCATCATTTCGACCTATAAAGGTAAGGCAGGACATTATGCGTGCAGCCCGCTTCCATGAATACGGCGCAGCGGAGAGCCTGGTGATCGAGCAGGCCCCCGCCCCTCGCCCGGGACTTGGTGAGATCCGTGTCCGCGTCGCGGCGGCCAGTGTCAATCCCATCGACTGGAAGCTGCGCGCCGGCGCCCTGCACCAGCTGATTCCCCTGGAGCTGCCCGCCATTCCCGGGCGCGACGCCGTCGGCGTGGTCGACGAAATCGGTGACGGAGTGCAGGGGGTGAGCATCGGCGACCGCGTTTTCGGGCTGGGCGGTGTCACCGGCGCAACCGCAGAGCTGGTCATCCTCTCGGCCTGGGCCCAAGCCCCCGACACGTGGAACGATGAGCAGGCCGCGGGCGCCGGTCTTGCGTCTGTGACCGCGATGCGTGGCCTGAACGCGCTCGGCTCCCTCGCGGGGCGCACCCTTCTCGTCGAGGGAGCCGCCGGAGGCGTGGGCAGCGCGGCAGTCGAGATCGCGGTGGCACAAGGTGCCACCGTGATCGGGACAGCCAGCGAACGCAACCACGAGTTCCTCACCTCTCTCGGCGCCGTTCCCACCACCTACGGCCCCGGCCTCGCGCAGCGCCTCTCCGCCCTCACTCCGCACGGCGTCGACATCGCGCTCGACACCGCGGCCTCCGGGTCCCTGGACGACCTCGTCGCGATCACGGGCGACCCAACGCGCGTCGCGACGGTCGCCGACCACGCGGGCGGGCAGCGCCTGGGCACGCGCGTGGTCAACGCGGAGAACGACTCCAACCTCCTGTCCGCAGCCGCAGAACTGGGCCGGCAGGGCCGCTACACACCCCGTATCGAACAGACCTACCCCCTGGAGCGGATCGCCGACGCCCACGCGCACGCCGAGCGCGGACGCACACGCGGAAAGATCGCGATCTGCATCTGAAGCGGGGGCATGACACAGATACGCCAGCCCGCCAAGCGATGATCTTGGTGGGCTGGCACTGACCGTTCAGCGCCGGACGGTGTACGGGCACCTCGGCAAGGCCAAGACCGTGCCTCGCCGGCCGAAGAAGGCCGCAGCCGCGAAGCCCTGAAAGCTACCAGCGAATTACTTGCTCCCTGATGTCCGAGCTAGGACTACAGGCCGTACCCGCATCTCCGACCGCTGACCGCAGCCCACTGATCAGGACGAGTGCCCGCATGATCAGGACGAATGCCCGCAGTGGCCGCGTGGGTGGCTACTTTCGTGGATACCTTCGTGGCTACGTTCACAGCCGCGTGTACCGGTTTGAACCGGTACGGACCGGGGCCTGATGAAGCCCTTCGACTTACGGAAAAGAGCCCCTGACCAGCAACTTCCCTGGTCATAGGGCCCCTGGCGGCAGACGAGTCGGGCTGTACGCCGGGTTCTGTCGCCCGGCTGCCTCGCGGCGGCCGGGGAGACGGCCATCCATCTAGGGCCGGCGTTGCCGCCGGCCTCGTGCGGTCTACCCGCGGACTCGGGCGGGCAGCCCTCGAACGTCCGCGCAGAAGCCCTTTCCTATCCTTGGAAAGGACTCCCTCTTGACCTTGCTCCGGGTGGGGTTTACCTAGCTGCCCAGGTCGCCCTGGGCACTGGTGGTCTCTTACACCACCGTTTCACCCTTACCCAGCGCCTGAGCGCTGGGCGGTTTGTTTTCTGTGGCACTGTCCCGCGGGTCACCCCGGGTGGCCGTTAGCCATCACCCTGCCCTGTGGAGCCCGGACGTTCCTCGGGAAGGTCCACAAGGATCTTCACGCGGCCGTCCGCCCGGCTCGTCTGCCGTGTCGACCATGGTACCGGGCGCCCACCGCTCCTCCGAGCCGTCCTCGGGGACGGCCCCGGAGCCGTCCCCGGGGCAGTCCTTGTCGACGTCCCCGAGGGCAGCCCTTGTCGCCGCCCTCCCCGCCCTCGCCACCTTCGGCGCACTCGATGCCGTCGACGCCGTCGCCACCTTCGGCGCACTCGATGCCGTCGACGCCGTCGCCACCTTCGGCGCACTCGATGCCGTCGACGCCGTCGCCAGGAACGAGCCCGCCAGGATCAGGGCGAAGGAGGCCAGGATTCCGGGGGTGAGGTGCTCGTCCAGGAAGAGCGCGCCTGCCGCTACCGCCACCGCCGGGTTGACGTACGTGAAGACCGTGGCACGCGTCGGGCCGACCTCTCGGATCAGTTCCAGGAAGGCCACGAAGGCCAGGGCCGTGCAGATCACGCCCAGGGCCGCCAGCGCCATCAGGGCGGGGGGCGAGGGAAGGGTGGGTGGGCGGGTCAGGGCTGCCGCGGGGGCGTAGACGAGGGCCGCGAGGAGTAGGACCGGGGCTATCAGCTGGAGGGTGGGGACCTGCTTGAGGTGGCGGGCCATGATCAGGGGGGCCGTGGCGTAGCCGATCACCGTGATCAGGACCTCGGTGAGGGAGAGGACGTTGCCGCCGGTGAGGTGCGGGATGGTGAGGACCGCTACGCCTGCGAGGCCCAAGGCCAGGCCGGTCATGCGGCGGGCTCCCAGGTGTTCCGTGTCGCCGAAGAAGCGGGCCAGGAGCACGCTCACGATGGGGACGCCCGCGATGAGGAGGCCGGCCGTGGAGCTGGAGAGGTGGCGTTCGGCGTCGGTCAGCGTCCACCAGGGGCCGATGACCTCGATCACGGCGAAGGCGAGCATGGGGCGCCAGTGCTGCCGGACCACGCGGGTCAGTCCTCCCCGGCGGATCGCGAAGGGGAGCAGGAGGGCCGCGCCCAGGGCACAGCGTACGAAGACGACCATGGACGGGGAGACCTCGTCCACCGCCACCTTGATCATCAGGTAGGGGATGCCCCAGAGGACTCCCATCAGGGAGAAGAGGAACCAGCCGCGTGCAGTCATGGGGTGAGTTTCGAGGCATGGGGCGCCATCCGTCTTGAACGCTGTTGCGCGCCCGCTGCCCCCCGGTGTCTCTACGGCCGCACGCTCGTCCGATACGCCGTCGGCGTCACCCCCAGCACCCGTCTGAACCAGCGCGTCATGTGGGCCTGGTCCGCGAACCCCACCTGCCCGGCGACCTCCGCCGGGCGAGCGCCGGCCTCCAGCAGCCCCCGGGCTCGGCTCACCCTGTGCTGGGCCAGCCAGGCGTAAGGGGGCATGCCCATGGTCGTGCGGAAGGCTCGGAGGAGTTGGTAGCGGGAGAGGCCCAGGTCGGTGGCGAGGTCGGCGAGGGAGGGTGGGGCGAGGAGTTCGTCGGCCAGGCGGTCGCGTACGGCGAGGGCGATCGTGTCGGCGCCGGGGATCGCGTCGGGGGCTGCGCGGGACGTCGAGTGGCGGCGGGCCAGGGCCGTGAGCAGCCAGGGGAGGCGGGACTCTGCTTCCAGGGGGTCGGGGCAGGTGCTCAGCTCGGTGTGCGCGATGCGCAGGGCGGCGGCGAGTTCGGGGTCGTGCAGGAGGGGCTCGCGGAAGTGCGGGGTGCCGCCGAGGATGCCGTCGGTGAGGAGGGCGGGGGCCGGGTAGAGGGCGCGGTAGGCGTACGTGCCGAAAGCCGATTCGCCGGTGTGGACCTCGCCGGGGGCCAGGACGACGATCGAGCCCTCCCCCACCGTGAGGGCGCCGCCCCGGTAGTCGATGCACGAGGCGCCCTGGACGCAGATCCCGATGCTGAATTCCTCGTGGGTGTGCGGGGCGTAGCGGTGGTGGTCGAAGCGGGCGGTGAGGAGGTCCAGGGAGCGGTCGGGGCGGCCGAGGGTGGCACGGGTCCACCGGGTCTCGCCGCGTGGGTTCACCTCTGCCTCGCCCCCTTCGCCGGTCCCCCAGGCTACCCCCGGCGGGGTCGGTGTCGGCGTCAGAGGAAGTCCGAGGTCTCCAGGTCGAAGGCGAAGGGCTCGGGGAGGGCGAGCGGCTTGCCGAAGGGGACGGTGCAGCGCTGGCGGTAGTCCTCCTCTCGGGGATCGCTGAGGAGTGTCACCTCTGACGTGTCACGGTCGATGAGCAGATAGAACGGGATGCCCCCGCGGGCGTAACAGCGGCGCTTGACCTCGCGGTCGGCTTTGGGCCTGGTGGAGGTCACCTCCAGCACCATGGCGACGCCCCGGCAGGGCATCCAGGGGTCGGCGCCCCTGTAGAGGCGCAATACCTGGGGTGCAAACGTACCGTCAGGAATCACGTGTTCCTTCGGACAGCCCTCCGCCTTTCCCAGCTTCAGCCCCTTGTTCCCGCTGAAATCCATATCGGTCCGGGAACGCCTGATCACCTGTCTCATGATCAGATTGATGTAGTCCTCGTGGTCCCCGTCCGGCGGCGGCGTCACAACGATCTCCCCCTCGATCAGCTCCGCCCGGAATCCCTCCGGGGTGTCCAGGGCGAGAAAGCCCTCCAGCAGGACGTCTTCCTGCGAGAGCGGCTCATGGGCCATGGCAGTCATGTCACGCCCCTCCTTGTTCGGTCGCTCGCCAGACTGGGACATCGGCTGATCACCTGGCCGTGAGATCGGGAACCGTTCCCTCGATCGTGGCACATGATCCCGGTCACCGTCAGTCGCCGTGCCCGCCGCTTGACCCTGCCGCAGCGTCAACGTTTCTACTGGTCGCATGCGGATCGGAGAACTGGCCGCGGCCGTCGGTGTCACGCCGCGGGCCGTGCGGCACTACCACCACCTCGGGCTGTTGCCGGAGCCGGAGCGGCGGCCCAACGGGTATCGGGACTACACGTTGCGGCACGCGGTCGTGCTGGCGCGGATTCGGCGGCTGACGGAGCTGGGGCTCGGGCTCGCCGAGGTACGGGACGTGCTCACTGACGATGCCGGGCGTGAACTCGTCGAGGTGCTCGGGGAGTTGGACGAGGATCTGGCTCGGCAGGAGAGCGCGATCCGGGAGCGGCGGGACCGGTTGCGTGTCCTGATGGAGGACGCGAGGGCGGGGCGGCTGCCGGCCGAGGGGCCGGTGTCGTCCGAACTCGTCGCGTTCTTCGGGAGGTTCGGGCCCGTCCCCGAGTCCCCGATGGCCGCCAAGGACCGGGAGATGTTCGCACTCCTGGAGACGACCGCGACACCCGAGGTACGGGCGGAGATGCTCGCCGGGTTGGAGAGCATGATGGCGGTTCCCGGTGCGGTGGAGCGGGTGCACGAGGCGTACGCGCTGCTCGACGCGCTCGCCGATGCCGAGCCGGACGACCCCCGGGTGACGAAGGCGGCCCGCGTGCTGGCTGGCCTCATCCCGCCCGACATGATCCCGCCAGACACCAACACCAACACCAACCTCGACAAGGGCGCCAACGGCACTGGCACCAGCACCGGTGCTGGCACCGGTGCCAGCACCGGCAGCTTCCTGCGCGCCTTCTACTCCGACTTCGCCCCGGCCCAGGCGGAGGCCATCCGCCGCACGCTCCGGATACTGAGGGAGGACCGCCCATGAGCCGGGTGGGGAGCATCCATCGAATCGCCCGCGCCCTCGTACGTCATGAACTCCTGCTGCTGGCCGGCCTGTTGCGCTGGGTGGCGCGGCGGCCGCACGGGGTCGGGGGAGGCGGGCGAGCCTTCGGGTACGCGCGGGGGCAGGGGGCCATGATGTTCGGGTTCGGGTTCGTGTGTGTCGTCGAGACCGTGACCCTGTCCGTCCTGCTGCGCGACTTTCCGCTCGCGCACGGGGTCTTCCTCGTCCTCGACCTCTACACGATCCTCGTCGTCGCCGGGCTCCACGCGGCCTCCGTGACCCGCCCCCACGTCCTCACCGGCACGACGCTGCGGCTGCGCCGCTTCGCCACTGTGGATCTGTGTGTGCCGCTCACCGCCGTCACGTCGGTCCGCCGTGAGCTGCGTACGACGCACGAGAAGCGGGACGGCGAGCTCAACATGGCGGTCGGTTCACAGACCACCGTCACCGTCGAACTGGCGGCACCCATCGGGTACTTGACCTTCTTCGGCCGTCGTAGGGAGGTATGCCTGGTGCGCTTCCACGCCGACGATTCCACTCAACTCGTGGGGATCGTGCGGGAGTTCATCGGAGCGGTCACGCCGGAGCGAACCGCACCTTCTTCACTCCCGGCTCGGCCTGCGTGAGCCGTACCCGTAGCCCCTCCCCCAGAGGCAGCGGGCCGCCAGGCGCCCCCACCAGGCGGCCGATGACTGCCGGGGACGCCAACTGCACGGTTCCGACGGACAGTTGGTCCTCCTCCACGTCCACCACGCACCCCTCGAAGATTTCCCCCACCCGGTCCTTGAGCAGCGCGGCCTCGACGATGTCCACGCATTCGCGCTCCACGCGTCCGGCCAGCCGGGTGCCCTCGGTCATCTCGTCGGGGAGGGTGTCGAAGGCCGCCAGGACCCAGTCGGGGGCCGGGGTGCCGGCTGCCGCCGCGAGGCAGATCTCCGAGGCGTAGCGGTCCACGAGGCGGCGTAGGGGGGCCGTGCAGTGGGCGTAGGGGGCGGCTACGGCGGAGTGGGTGGTGATGTCGGGGAGGTCGCCGTCGCGGAACGGGGTGTAGTGCGCGCCGCGCAGGAGGGTTGTGCACTCCAGGAGGAAGGCGGCGTGGCGGGGGTCGTGCGGGTCGAGGGAGCGGACGAGTTGCGCGTACGAGACGTGGTGCGGCCAGTCGATGCGCAGGGCTTTGGCGGTACGGCGGAGACGGCCGACGGCGCCGTCCGGGGCGGCTGGGAGGGTGCGTAGTACGCCTGTGCCATGGGCCAGCATCAGTTCGGCCGCGGCCATGCCCGTGAGGAGGGAGATCTGGGCGTTCCAGCCGTCGGCGGGAAGGGGCGCCCGGTAGGCCAACTGGTAGCTCTCGCCGCCATCGCCCGGGGCGCCGTGCTCGATGATCTCCTGCTCGGGGATGTTGAGGGAGATGCCTCCGCGTTCGACTTCGAGGCGCTCGCGCAGTCGGCCGATCTCCTTCAGCAGGGCGACCGGCTCCTCGGCGGTGCCCGCGTCGATCTCCTTCTGTACGCCGGCGTAGTTCAGCTTGGCGCTGCTGCGTACGAGGGCCCGGCGGACGTCGACGGTCTCGGTGCGGCCGTCCGCGTCGAGGTCCAGCGTCCACAGGACCGCCGGGCAGGTGTGGTCCGGGAGGAGGCTGGCGGCGCCCTCGGAGAGGCAGGCGGGGTGCAGGGGGACCTTGTCGTCGGGGAGGTAGAGGGTCGTCACCCGGCGGTGGGCCTCGGCGTCGACCGCGCCGCCGGGGGTGACGAAGGCGGCGACGTCGGCGATGGCGTACCGGACGCGGTAGCCGCCGGCGCCCGGGCCCGTGGCCGGCCGTCGCGACAGGTGCATCGCCTGGTCGAGGTCGATGGAGGTGGGCGGATCGATGGTGAAGAGGGGGATGTCCGTGGCGTCGTACGACGGGAGACGCGGGTGCTTCGCGGCGTGCTCCGCCTCGACGAGGACCTGGAGTGGGAAGGCGTCGGGCACACCGAGTTCCGCGCGCAGCGCGCGCAGGGCCGCACGCAGGGGGGCCTCGGCGGCGCCCTTGACGTGGAGATGGCGGCGGGGCATGGGTCGAGCGTAGGACGGGGTGGGCGGGACGGCACCCCGGCGGTTCCTCCGGACGGGGGGCGGGACGGCACCACGGCGGTTCCTCCGGACGGGGGGCGGGACGGCACCCCGGCGGTTCCTCCGGACCGGGGGACGGGACGGCTGCGTCTGCCTCGGCGTCCACCTGGGCATCGGCATCCACCGAGAGTCCGCCTCCTCACACCGCCCAGGCCGCCCTGGCATGCCCCCTCCCCCACGCCTCCCCACCACCCTGGCAGGCCCCCTCTCCCCACCCCGTACGCTGTCGCGGAGCCCCGAGAACCCCGAGAACAAGGAGCGAACGTGCTCGTCCTGCTGCCGCCGTCCGAAGGCAAGGCCCCCTCCGCGGGTGGGGCCCCGTTGAAGCTGGAGGGGCTGTCGCTGCCAGCGCTCACCGGGGCGCGGGAGGCGGTGATCGCCGAGCTGGTGGAGTTGTGCACCGGGGACGAGGACAAGGCGCGTGAGGTGCTCGGCCTGAGTGAGGGGCTGCGCGGGGAGGTCGCCAAGAACGCGGAGTTGCTGACGGCGGGGGCGCGGCCGGCCGGGCAGGTCTACACGGGCGTGCTGTACGACTCCCTCGGCCTGGCCACCCTGGAGACCGCCGCGAAGCAGCGGGCGGCGCGTTCGCTGCTGGTCTTCTCGGGGCTGTGGGGCGCGGTCCGCGTGACGGACCGCATCCCCTCCTACCGTTGCTCGATGGGCGTCAAGCTGCCCGGCATCGGAGCGCTCGGCGCCCACTGGCGTACGCCGATGGCGTCGGCCCTCCCCGAGGCCGCCGGCGACGGACTCGTGCTCGACCTGCGCTCCTCGGCGTACGCGGCCGCGTGGAAGCCTAAGGGTGAGGTGGCCGGGCGGACCGCGACCGTACGGGTACTGCACGCGCCCACCCGAAAGGTCGTCAGCCACTTCAACAAGGCGACCAAGGGCCGGATCGTACGGAGTCTGCTGTCGGCCGGGATCGCACCCAAGGGCCCGGCGGAGCTGGTGGAGGCGCTGCGGGACCTCGGGTACGTGGTGGAGGTGGAGCCTCCCGCCGGGGCGGGGACCGGGAAGGCGTGGACGCTGGACGTGCTGGTGGCCGAGGTCCACTGACCCTCGCCCCCTCGCCCCCTCTCTCCTCGCCCCCTCTCTCCTCGCCCACTCGCCCCTTGCCCACTCGTTCCTCCCCTCCCCTCCCCTCCCCTCACAAGCGTTGCAGAATGCGCAACGCTCGTTGTACATGCTGTACCCCCGAGGCAGGATGGCGGCATGCCCTCGTCGCTGCCCCCGTCCTCGCGCGCGTCCGTCCTCGACCTGGTGCCCGTGCTGCCGGTGGTCGTCGTCGACGACCCCGTCGACGCGGTGCCGCTCGCGCGGGCGCTGGTCGCGGGCGGGCTGCCGGCGATCGAGGTGACGCTGCGGACGCCGGGAGCGCTGGACGCCGTACGGGCGATCACGGCGGAGGTTCCGGCGGCGGTGGTCGGGGTGGGGACGGTCATCACGCCCGCTCAGGTGACGGAGTCCGTCGCGGCGGGCGGGCGCTTCCTGGTCAGTCCGGGCTGGACGGACGTACTGCTGGAGGCGATGCGGGCGGCCGGGGTGCCGTTCCTGCCGGGGGTGTCGACCACGTCGGAGGTCGTGGCGCTGTTGGAGCGCGGGGTGCGGGAGATGAAGTTCTTCCCGGCGGAGGCGGCGGGCGGTACGGCGTATCTGAAGTCGCTCGCCGGGCCTCTCCCACAGGCACGGTTCTGCCCCACCGGCGGGATCGGGCCGGCCAACGCGCCGGACTATCTGGCCCTTCCCAACGTCGGCTGCGTGGGCGGTACTTGGATGCTGCCGACCGATGCCGTGGCCGCGCGGGACTGGACGCGGATCGAGGCGCTGGCACGGGAGGCGGCGGTGCTCAAGCCCTGAGACAGCGGCGCTCAAGCCCTGAGACAGCGGCGCTCAAGCCCGAAACGAAGGCACCCAGCCCCCAGGACAGCGGCGGCGTTCAAGCCCGATGCGACGGCACCCAGGCCCCTAGGGCAGCGGCGACGCGCAAGCCCGATGCCCGACGCCACGGGCCGTCGGCCTCCACGCCCCGTTCAGCGCAGGTGTGACGTGTCGTTGAGGAGGCGGAGGGTCGCGTTGCCGTCCGCGTAGTACGCCAGGGCCGACAGGGAGGCCGCCGAGAGTTCCATGCGGAACAGGGACTCCGGGGGTGCGCCGAGGGCCAGGCGTACGAGGGTCTTGATCGGAGTGACGTGGGTGACGAGCAGGACGGTACGGCCTCGGTGCGCCGCGACCAGTTCGTCCCGGGTGGCGGCGACGCGGCGGGCCACGGCCTCGAAGCTCTCGCCGCCGCCGGTGGGTTCGGCGTCCGGGGAGGCCAGCCAGGCGTTCATGTCGTCCGGGTACCGTTCCCGCACCTCGCCGAAGCTCAGTCCCTCCCACGCGCCGAAGTCCGTCTCGCGCAGCCCGTCCTCGACGGTCACCGCGAGTCCCAGCCGGGCCGCGACGATCCCCGCCGTCTCACGGCATCGGGCCAACGGCGAGGACACGACGTCCTGGATCGTCCCCCGAGCCGCCAGCGCGGCCGCGACCCGCTCCGCCTGATACCGGCCGACATCGGAGAGGGACGGGTCCGAACCCCCGCTCCCCGAGAACCGTTTCTGGGGCGTGAGGGGGGTCTCGCCGTGCCGCAGCAGCACGAAGGTGGCGGGGGTGCCGAGATCGGGTGCCGCCGAGGCGACGTTCTCGGCGGCACGAAGGTCGGCGGCGGCTTTGACCTGGGTTTCGGTGGTCCGGCTGCGACCGCCAGGGGTCGGGGCGCGCCCGGTCGTGGAAAGGGCGGAGGCCGAGGCGGTGTCAGCCGAAGAGGCCGGGAGAGGAGTAGAGGCGCGGGCAGAGGGTGCGGCCGAGGCATCGGCACCGCTCACCGAGTCCGACGGACTCGCTCCGGCACGGTCGCCGGACCGGCCCCGAGGCTCCGCCAAGGCGTTCCCCGTCTCGCCCCGGGCCCCGGCCAAGGCCGCCCTGGCCTTCGCCGCGCCCGCCGTCGCGTCACCCGGCGGCCCCGACGGTTCGGGTGCGGCGGCGGCGGCCGCTCTCGCCGCCCGCGCGTCCAGGTCCGCCATGGACGCGGCGGCCGACCACTGTTCGCCGCGCTTCCCCGCGTCCATCGCCTCGTTGGCGAGCCGGTCCGCGTGCTTGTTCTGTTCTCGCGGCATCCACTCGTACGTCACGCGACCGGGCGGGAAGACGCGCGCGGCCTCGGCGGCGAGGGGCTTCATGTCGGGGTGTTTGATCTTCCAGCGGCCCGACATCTGTTCGACGACGAGCTTGGAGTCCATGCGGACCCGGACGGAGGCCGCCGGGTCCAGCTCGTACGCCGACTTCAGGCCCGCGATGAGGCCCCGGTACTCGGCGACGTTGTTCGTGGCGATCCCGATGTACTCGGCCGCCTCCGCCAGCGTCTCGCCCGTCACCGCGTCGAGGACGACGGAGCCGTAGCCCGCGGGCCCCGGGTTGCCCCGTGAACCGCCGTCGGCCTCGACGATGAACTCCCGCACGCCAAAAGCCCCTTACCGCCGTACCCCGCGTCGCCCCGCCGTCGCTCCGCACCGCGCCCTACAGGCCGGACTCCGCCGTACGCACCAGGATGCGGCCGCAGTTCTCGCAGCGGACGACCGTGTCGGGCGAGGCCTTGCGGATGTCGTTGATGTCGGTGATCGACAGCTCCTGGCGGCAGCCCTGGCAGGTGCGCTGGTACAGCTTGGCCGCGCCGATGCCGCCCTGCTGGTCGCGCAGCTTGTCGTAGAGCTTGAGGAGGTCCGCGGGGACCGCCGCCGAGATGACCTCGCGCTCCTTCGTCACCCTCGCCACCTCGCCGTCGATCTCCTCGAACGCGGCGTCCCGGCGCGCGGTCGCGTCGTCGACCTTGCCCTGGACGGCACCGACCCGCTCGGTCAGCTCGGCGACCCGCTCCTGCGTGGACTCCCGGCGCTCCATGACCTCCAGGACGATGTCCTCCAGGTCGCCCTGCCGCTTGGCGAGGGAGGCGATCTCGCGCTGGAGGTTCTCCAGGTCCTTCGGCGAGGAGACGGCACCCGAGTCGAGGCGCTGCTGGTCGCGGGTGGCGCGCTGGCGCACCTGGTCCACGTCCTGCTCGGCCTTGGTCTGGTCGCGGGCGGTGTCGCTCTCCTCGGTCTGCGCGGCCACGAGCAGGTCGCGCAGCTGGGTGTGGTCCTTCGTCAGCGACTCGATCTCGGCGTGCTCGGGCAGCGACCTCCGCCTGTGCGCCAGCTGCTGCAGGCGTACGTCGAGGTCCTGGACGTCGAGGAGTCGGATCTGGTCGGCGGGCGCGGCGTTCAGTTGGGGGCTCCCAGTGGGTCAGAAGAAGAGGGGGTGCGCGAAGCGCTCGGGGGAAGGGCGGTGGTGGGCGACGGGTGAGTGGACGCCGCGTGGGCGGTCCAGGGGTCGGTGACCGTCTTGGAGACGTGGACGCGCAGGTCCCATCCCTCTCGGTCGGAGATCTCGTCGAGCTGGGCGGCGGCCAGCTCGCACCAGGGCCATTCGGTGGCCCAGTGCGCCGCGTCGAGCAGCGCGAGAGGTGTGTGGGTGCCTTCCGTCGTACGGGCGACGGCTTCGGAGGCCGGGTGGTGACGCAGGTCCGCGGTGAGGAAGGCGTCGACACCGGCCGCGCGTACGTCGTCGAAGAGGCTGTCGCCGGAGCCGCCGCTGACGGCGACCGTGCGGACGAGCGCCTCGGGGTCGCCGGCGACCCGGATGCCCTGCGCGGTGGCGGGCAGCCGCTCGGCGGCCCGCGCGGCCAGTTCACGCACGGTCAGGGGGTGGTCCAGCTCGCAGACCCGGCCGAGACCGCGCCGCCCGGTGGGATCGGCGGGGTCCGGCACGAGGGGGCGTACGACCCTGAGGTCCAGCGCGCCGGCGAGGGCGTCGCTGACCCCGGGGTCGGCGGTGTCGGCGTTGGTGTGGGCGACGTGCAGCGCGATGTCGTGCTTGATGAGGGTGTGCACGACCCGGCCCTTGAAGGTGGAGGCCGCCACCGTCGTCGTACCGCGCAGATACAGCGGATGGTGGGTGACCAGCAGGTCGGCGCCCAGTTTCACCGCTTCCTCGACGATCTCCCGCACCGGGTCGACGGCGAACAGGACCCGCGCGACCTCCTGGTCGGGGTCCCCGCACACCGTGCCGACCGCGTCCCACCCCTCGGCCCTCTCGGGCGGCCAGAGGGCGTCGAGCGCGGCGATGACTTCAGACAGACGGGGCACGGACAAAGGCTACCTGCACTACTCCTGTCCCCGACCTGCCACGGTTCACTTGACCAGCCGCCCTCCTGTCCCGCGCACCGCCCCGTGCCGTCCCGCGCACCAGGACGCCCCCTCCGGCCTCGTCCGCCAGCACAGGATCGCCGTTCCCTCAGGCGAATCGGGCGACGAGCATCCTTATGTGTGAAGGGGGTGCGGGTTGTCCCACGTCTGTGCGTGCGAAAACTACCTTCGTCGCCGGAGGTGATCGAACGATGACGGCCTGTGCATCCCCACCACCCGCGACGGGCCACGGGAACGAGACGGGACAGGGGCACGAGACGGGACTGGAGCACGAGACGGGACAGCGGGGCGAGACAGCGCATGGGGACGACGGGAGGAACCCGACCGGAGGGAAGGACACGAGGGGAGGGCATGGCGGGAACGGCGGGAAGGGCGGGAACGTAGGGTCCGCGCCGCCCGGCTGTGTGATCACCGCCGACGGGTCGTACGCGGCGCGCCTCGCGCTCGACGGCGAGTCCTGGTTCCCCGAGCGCTGGACCCTCGACGGCCCCGAGCCGTACGCCGTCCCCCTGCCCGGCAACCAACCCGAGGAGCCCGGCACCGAAGTACTCCCCATGACCGACGGCCGGGTCCTCATCCACCGGCTGGCCGCCGGCCGGCACCTGTTCTCGCTCCTCTACCCGACCGGGCCCGGCACCGGGGAGCTCCCGCTCGGCGCCGTCGAATGCGCCGATCCGGCGGCCGAGTTGCGGCTGCTGTCGCCCGCGCCGTGCGGGGAGCGGGCGTACGCCCTCGCCCTGGGCCGGAGCGCCACGACGGTCTGGCTGGTGGCGGGCGGCGCGTTCGGGCCCGAGTTGCTGGCGCAGGTGCCGGGGCGGTGCTCGGGCGGGGTCTGGCTGGACGGGACGGGTCGGATGCTCGCCCTGGACCAGGAGTCGGGCGGCCGGACGAAGTCCGTGGTGGTCGATCTGGAGCAGGGCGGCGCGGTCTCGCCGTTGCTGCAGATCGCGGACGACAGCAACGACCGGGTACTGCTCGCCGACCCCGACAGCGGACTGCTCCTGATCCGCTCGGACGCGCCCTCTCCCGGTCACGACCGGCTGGGCTGGGGCGTGTTGGGCAGTACGCTCCCGGTTCGCTTCCCGGAGTGTCTGCGGGTTCCCGACGGCCACCGCATCACCCCCTTCGCCATCCAGCCGGGCCAGATCCTCACCCCCGAGAGCTGCGCGGTCGCGCTGCGCGTCGACGGGCCGCGGGGCAGCTGGGTCGGTGTCTGGCGGCCGGCCGCCCGCCGGATACTCCATCTGCCCGCTCCCGAGGGCTGGTTGGCCGGGGCCGGACTGTGGAGCCGGGAGGGCGTGCTGCAACTGCCCTACACGGCAGGGGCGGTGCGGTGCGGGGTGGCTCGGGTGGGGGTGCCCTGGGAGGCGACGGCGGAAGAATCTCAGGAGGAGTTCCGGGAGGGGGGTCGGGAGCAGGTTGGGGAGGGTGCGCGGGAGAGGGGGCCGGGCAGGGGGCCGGGCTGCGAGGAAGCCCTGCGGCAGGAGGTCGCGGACACGTCACTCCCGTCCAGGGCGCCGGGCGGGGAGCCGTCCACTGCGGAGCCGTCCGGTGCGGAGCCGTCCGCGCCTGGCGTCGCCCGGCCCGTGCCGTTGCAGCAGGCGCCGTTGGAGGGGCGAGTACCGGAGGAGGTGACCGTCGGGTGAAGGTGATGTGCGGGCTGCGGGCGAAGTGGACGCGGCGCGGGCGACACGCCCTCGGGCACCTTCGAGACGCACGCGGCCGCCCGTTAAAATTTCCCGCCGGTAAGAAGATCATTCGACGGGGAACACTTCCAATGAGCGACGTGCACACCACCCAGCCGCCCACTGCCGACCCCCACGAGGCGGTAGGCCACGGCAGGCACCGGGGCCAGATCTCGGCCCACGAAGCCGAGAAGACGACCCCTCGCGGGCGCCACCGCAAGCAGGCCGAACACACGGAGTCGACGACGTCCGCCTGACCGGCGACACGAGTCCTCTCCGGTCACCTCTGGAGAAACGTCAATTCGACGCCAGAACCGACCACCACGGCATCCGGCCCCGCCCGTCACCGACGGGCGGGGCCGTTGCGTTCCGGGGGCCGATGCTTGAGGGCCCGATCCTCACCGGGGGGCCGTTCCTTGCTAGGGGCCGTTCCGTTGCGGGGCCGTTCCGTTGCGGGACCGTTCCGTTGCGCGCGGGGCCGCGGCTCCCGCGACCCTCATGGGGTCGGCGGCTACGCCGAACCGCCCGCCGTTCCCTGCCCATGCCTGAGCCCCAGCACCTCCGCCGCCGCGAACGTCTCCCCCTCCGGCCGGTCGACGTAGTACGGCGTGAGCAACCCGTCCAGCTCGTCGTACGTGAACACGTCCTGCTTGGTGTCGAACTTCGCCTGGACGCGCGGCCGTTCGACGATCGCGACCATGCCGCCGTGTACGACGAAGAGCTGGCCGTTCACCTGTGCGGCGGCGGGTGAGGCGAGGTAGCCGACGAGGGGGGCGACGTGCTCGGGGGCGAGTGGGTCCAGTCCGCCGCCGTCGCCCTCGGGCGCCCCCGGCAGGCCCGCGAAGACGTCCTCGGTCATCCGGGTCCGGGCGCGCGGGCAGATGACGTTCGCGGTGACGCCGTACTTGGCGAGCGCGAGGGCCGTGGAGGTCGTCAGCCCGACGATTCCGCCTTTCGCGGCGGCGTAGTTGGGCTGCCCGGCGGAACCGGCGAGGAAGGCCTCGGAGGAGGTGTTCACCACGCGTCCGTACACCGGCGCGCCGTCACCCGACTTCGCCCGCGCACGCCAGTGGGCGGAGGCGAACCGGATCGTGTTGAAGTGCCCCTTGAGGTGCACCCGGACGACCGAGTCCCACTCGTCCTCGGACATGGAGAAGACCATGCGGTCGCGCAGGATGCCCGCGTTGTTGACGAGGATGTCCAGCTTGCCGAACCGGGCGACGGCCAACGCGACCAGTTCCCGGGCCTGTTCGTGGTCGGACACGTCGCCGATGTGCGACACCGCCTGACCGCCCGCCGCGCGGATCGACGCCGCGACCTCCTCGGCGGGCCCGGTGGACACCTCACCGGAACCGTCCCGCCCCGGCCGGCCGTAGTCGTTGACGACGACGGCCGCGCCCAGGCGGGCCAGTTCCCACGCCTCGGCCCGGCCGAGCCCGCGTCCCGCGCCGGTGACGATCGCGGACAGTCCTTCGAGCGGCAATGCCATCCCCGAGCCCCTCTCCTCTCGCACCCGGTCGGTGGTCAGATCTCGATGCAGGTCCGCAGGGCCACCCCGGTCCGCATCTGGTCCAGCGCCTCGTTGATGTCGGAGAGGGGCACGCGGTGCGTGATCAGGCCCGCGAGGTCGATACGGCCGGCCCGCCAGAGGGCGATGGTCCGCTCGTAGGAGCGCAGGACGTCTCCGCCGCCGTACATCGAGGGCAGGATCCGCTTCTCGTCGAAGAACAGCTCGAACATGCTGAGCTGGAGGAAGTCGTCCAGCGCGCCCGCACCGACCACGACGAGTGTGCCGCCGCGCCGGGTGGCCTCGTACGCGGTGCGGGCGGTGGTCGAGCGGCCGACGACCTCGAAGACGTAGTCGAAGCCCTCACCGGCGGTGACGGACTGCTTGGCGTCGGCCAGCTCCTCCGGCGAAATCGCCCTGGTGGCACCGAACTTGAGTGCCGCCTCGCGTCGCGAGACCACCGGGTCGACGGCGACGATCTCGGCGGCACCCTTGAGCCGGGCACCCTGGATCGCGGAGATGCCGACGCCGCCGCAGCCGATGACCGCGACCGACGAACCGGCCTCCACGTCGGCGGTGTTGAGGGCCGCGCCGAGTCCGGTGGTGACGCCGCAGCCGATGAGGGCGGCGATGTCGAAGGGCACGTCGTCCGGTATCGGCACCGCGCAGCCGGCGTCGACGACGACCTCCTCGGCGAAGGTGCCGGTGCCCGCGAAGCCGAAGACGTCGCCGGCGGGCCGTTTGAAGTTGGGCGTACCGGCGTTGAGGAATCCGGCCAGGCAGAGCTGCGTCTGGCCGCGCTTGCAGGCGGGACAGCTGCCGCAGGCGGGCAACCAGCACACGACGACCCGGTCGCCGGGCTTCAAGTTCCGTACGCCTTCTCCGACTTCGACTATCTCGCCGGCTCCCTCGTGCCCGGGGACGAACGGTCCGGGCTGCGGCAGCACCCCGGCCATCGCGGACAGGTCCGAGTGGCACAGCCCCGTGGCCCGCACCCGGATCCTCACCCTGCCCGGCCCGAAGCCCACCGCCTCGACGTCGTCGAGCACGTCGAGCTTGTCCTGGCCGATCTCGTGCAGTACGGCTGCGCGCATGGTGCGGCTCCTCCCGGGAGTACCTGTCCCCTACGGTTGCGCTGAGCTGCTCATTCGTCCGCTCAGTCGTCCGTTCAGTCGTCCGTTCATTCGTGCGCTGGTTCGTCCGCTCGCTCGTCCGCTCATTCGTGCTCGACGAGGGTGTCCGCCAGCACCGGTGCGTCGTCCCGCTCGACGGCGGCCACCGTCACCCGCACCGCGTGGTCGTCCGGCCGCCACATCCGGATGCGGAGGGTCTCGCCCGGGAAGACGACGCCCGCGAAGCGCGTCCCGTACGAGCGGACGCGGCCGACGTCCCCGCCGAGCACCGTGTCCACCACGGCCTTCAACGTCATCCCGTAGGTGCACAGCCCGTGCAGGATCGGCCGGTCGAATCCGGCGCGCCCCGCGAACTCCGGGTCGGCGTGCAACGGGTTCCAGTCACCGGAGAGGCGGTAGAGCAGCGCCTGGTCCTCACGGACGGCCCGCTCGACCTCCTTGTCGGGTGCGGTGGCCGGCGGTTCCTGCCGGGCGGACGGCCCACGCTCACCACCCCAACCGCCCTCTCCCCTGACGAAGATCTGCGCCTCGTTGACCCACAACGGCCCCTCGGCGTCGGCGACCTCGGTCCGCATCACGAGGACGGCCGCCTTGCCCTTGTCGTACACCGCCGCCACGCGCGAGGTCGCGGTCGCCCGCCCCTCGACGGGGATCGGCCGATGGAGCTCGACGCGTTGGCCGCCGTGCAGGACCTTGGCGAGGTCGACGTCGACGCCGGGGGCGTTCAGGCCGCCGATCACGTCCGGTGAGCCCGCGCCCGCGACGGTCGCGAAGCTCGGCAGGACGTGCAGCCGGGACTCCAGCGTGTAGCGCAGCTCGTCGGGGTCGGTCGCGGGGAGGCCGGCGCCGACACCGAGGTGATAGAGCAGGACGTCCTTACGACTCCACGCGATCTCGGCGGAACGGGGCTCGGCCGCGAGCGCCTTGGCTGCGTCGATGGGCATGGGGCTCCTGGGCGGTGTGGGGCGGGGGGCCGCCGGGGGGTCGGGGGTTCGATGCCGGGTGGCGGGTGGCGGGTGAGGTGGGCTGAGGAACCTCGGTACGACCGTCCGCACCAGCGGCCGCACCGAGGTCGTCACGTCCGACCCGGAACCCGCCCACCTAGAACGCGTTCCAGTCCGGCGAACCTCTGTATAGCCGAGCCACGTGCACATGTGAAGACTCCTGACAGTACGTCAGATTCGCGCCCTCCGCCCGGCACCCAACCCGTCGAGCTCCCCGCCACCCGGCGCACCCACGGCCTCCCCCCTCTCCCCCCGTCATCCGCTCGGCCGATCACCCGGTCCGCCGCCGGCGCCGCCGCTTCCTACTTCGTGACCTCCGCCGACCGGTACCCCACCCCCTCCGGCGCCAGCGCCACGAACCAGCTCGCCCGGGCGCCCTTCACCTCGACGATGCGGGGGTTGCGCAGGTCCGCGTGCCAGCCGTCGTCCCGGTCGCGCCGGACGTCGACGAAGGTGTCGTCGGACCAGGTGACGCGCACGTTCTGGGCGGTGGGGGCGACCTGGCCGATGACGAGGCGCTTGGGGGTGCCCTCCTTGTCCCAGTCGCCGGTGCGCAGGACCGTCGCGTAGGCCACCAGGTCCCTGCCCGAGAAGGTGTCCGCCTCGCCGTCGATCAACGCGACCGTCCGGTCCTCGCCCACCGTCAGATGCACGAAGTGCCAGCTCTTGCCCACGAGGTCGGCTGCGCCGTCCACGCCCGTCGGCTCGTCCCCGAACAGGCCCATCGCGGCCAGCTGCTCGGAGGCCTCCTCCTTGTTCTTCGGCGCGTCCCAGACGTCGATCGCCACTCGCCAGACCGTGCCCTGATCCCGCCCCTCGGCCAGGGTGCTCCGCCACGGCTCGTTCCTGACCCGGGCGTCGGGAGTCACCACCTCCGTCGGCACCGGGGCCGTCGCCGCCGGCGCCACCCGTCCCCGGCCGCCGTCCGTCACCGCCAGCGCCAGCGTCCCCGTGGTGCCCCCGATCACCACGGCCGCGGCAGCGGCTACCACCCAGCGGCGGGCCTTGCGGCGCCGGCCTCCCCGTACGACCGCCTGGTAGGGGGCTATACCGATCTCCGCCGCGTCGGCCGCGTCCGCCAGGAGGAAGGCGATGTCTCTCTCCAGCGCGGTGCTGTGCGAGAGGTCGTGGTGCGCGAGGCCGTTGTGCGCGAGGCCGTTGTGCGAGAGGTCGAGGTCGTTGTGAGTGCTGTCGCCGTGCTTCATCTGCTGGTTCGCCTTCCCGTCCACGCCTTCCGCGCGTTCCGTGCCATCCGCGCCGTTCATTGCGTTCGTGCTGTTCATGCCGTTCGTGCCGTCCCCGCCGTCCATGCCGGCCGAGCCATCCGCGTTCCTCACTTGCGGCCCCCCTGCGTCACCATCTCCGCCAGTCCCGGTATGGCGCGGAGCTTCGCGATTCCCTTCGCCGCGTTGCTCTTCACCGTGCCCACGGAACAGCCCATCGCCTCCGCCGTCCGCCCCTCGCTCAGGTCCTCCCAGTACCGCAGGACCACGGCTTCGCGCTGGCGCGGCGGCAGTTGGGACAGGGCCGTCAGCAAGGCGCTGCGGTCGTCGGCCTGGGCGATGCGGTCACCGCTGTCGGGGAGCTCGGGCACGAGGTCCGAGTCGCTCCGGGGCGCCAGGAACTCCTTGAGGCGTCTACGGTGCTTGCGCGCGTGGGCGTTGATCATCACGCGCCGTACGTAGGTGTCCGGGTCGTCCGTCGAGCCGACGCGGCGCCAGGCCACGTACACCTGCTCCAGCGTCGTCTGGACCAGGTCCTCCGCGGCGTGCTGCTCCCCCGTGAGAAGAAACGCCGTACGCATCAGCCGTGGCCAGCGGCCGACGAGGAAGCTCTGGAACCCCTCGTCCCGAGCGTCCCTGGCCTGCTTCCGATCCCCCATGAGCACCTCCTAGATGCTTTTAACAGTCCATGAGGGCGCGGATCCGTTGCCTCGTCCCGCGAGAAATCTCCAGGCCCGACGACTGCCCTGGCCAGCCGCCCTGGTCGGCCGCCTGACCAGCCGCCTTCACCAACCACTTCGGCGAGCCGCCTCGGCGACCCACCTTGACGAACCGTCACTTTCCCATGAGCGGGTCAAGTTTTCGTTAGTCACTCAAAACAACGGAATAGTTGCCCAGGCGCACGAGGTTCAGGCGGCATCTACCGTCACCGTCACCGTCACCGTCACCGTCACCGGCCAGGAGGCCCCGCTCCATGACCCAGCCGCACACACCGCAGACGACCGGTCGGCCCACCACGAGAGCGACGAGCACCAGCGGAGCGCTCGTCCCGGTGCTGGCCTTCGCGGGGATCGTGGTCGCGGTGATGCAGACCCTGCTGGTCCCGGTGATCAAGGATCTCCCTCAACTGCTGGACACCTCTCCCGGCAACGCGACCTGGGTGCTGACCTCGACCCTGCTGTCCGGCGCCGTGGCCACGCCGATCATGGGCCGTCTCGGCGACCTCTACGGCAAGCGCCGCATGCTGCTCGTCAGCCTGGCCGTGATGGTGGTCGGCGCGCTGATCAGTGCCTTCACCAGCGCGCTCGTTCCGATGATCGTCGGCCGTACCCTCCAGGGCGTCGCCATGGGCGCGATCCCGCTGGGCATCGGCCTGATGCGGGACGAACTGCCCCGCGAACGCCTCGGCTCCGCCATGGGCCTGATGAGTTCGTCCATCGGCGTCGGCGGCGGACTCGCGCTGCCGCTCGCCGCCGCGGTCGCCCAGAACACCGACTGGCACGTCCTCTTCTTCGGCGCCGCCGGCCTCGGTGTCCTCTCCATCGTGCTGACCCTCTTCGCCGTACCGGAGACGAAGACCCGTGCGAAGGGCACCTTCGACCACCTCGGCGCGCTCGGCCTCTCCCTCGGTCTCGTCCTCTTCCTCCTGCCGATCACCAAGGGCAGCGACTGGGGCTGGACCTCCGCGACCACGCTCGGCCTGTTCGGGGCGTCGGCCCTGGTCCTGCTGCTCTGGGGCGTTCTGGAGCTGCGCATCCCCGCGCCGCTGGTCGATCTGCGCACCACCGCCCGCCGCGAGGTACTCCTCACCAACCTCGCCTCGATCATGGTCGGCGTCTCCTTCTACGTCGTCTCCCTCGTCCTGCCGCAGCTCCTCCAGCTGCCCTCCTCCACCGGCTACGGCCTCGGGCAGTCGATGATCGTCGCCGGCCTGTGCGTGGCTCCGCTCGGCCTGACGATGATGTTCACCGCGCCGGTCTATGCCCGGATCTCCGCCAAGTACGGGCCCAGGAGCACTCTCATCCTGGGGCTGCTGATCATCGCGGTCGGCTACGGCGCGGGCCTCGGCCTGATGAGCGCCGCCTGGCAGACCGTGATCGTGTCGGTGGTCCTGGGCGCGGGCATCGGCCTCGCCTACTCCTCGCTCCCGGCGCTGATCATCGGCGCCGTCGACCCGTCCGAGACGGGCGCGGCGAACGGACTCAACACGCTCATGCGTTCCATCGGTACGTCCGTGTCGAGCGCCGTCATCGGCATGGTGCTGGCCAGCACCGCGAACCAGGTAGGTGGCGTCGCGGTCCCGACGATGCACGGTTTCCGCGTCTCCTTCCTCATCGCCACGGCCGCGGTCGCCGTCGGCCTCCTCCTGGCCGTCTTCCTCCCGAGCCGCCGCCCCTCGCAGGGGCTGACGCTCCGCGCGAGCAGCGAGGGCGGGCCCGACGCGGCCTCCAGGGAGGACAGGGCTGCCGTCGCCCGCCAGGCCGAGGGGCTGCGCCCCTTCGACCCCCATCCGCGGGTGCGTGGGGGCTGGTCGCGCAGTTCCCCGCGCCCCTGAAGAGCAGGGGCTGCGCCCCATGCTCTTCAGGCCCCGCAGCCGTCGTCTTCCAGGCCCGCAGGGCCTGGTCTTTGAGGGGCGCGGGGAACTCCGCGAGAAGCCCCACCGGACCCGCACCCGCCAACCGACCGAAGCCCCCCGAACCCTCCCGCCGGTCACCGCATGGCAGCATGGGGCGCCCCCAACGACGTACGGCCCTGGCGCTCGTGCGTCAGGGCACGGCCAGCGCGTACGACGACACGGAGGACCCCATGTCCGCGGCACCCAACCCCCCGGCCACTCCGGCGCCCAAGCCGGAGATTCTCGGCGCCTTCGAGTCGGCGAAGGGGTTCATGCCGGTCGGTGAGGGGCTGGCGTTGTACGCGGCGGCGCTGGAGGCTGGGCGGCTGGGGCTGCCGTTGCTGGAGGTGGGGACGTACTGCGGTCGGTCGACGATCCTGTTGGCCGATGCCGCCCGTGAGACGGGGGTCACCGCGATCACGGTCGATCATCACCGGGGCAGCGAGGAGCAGCAGCCTGGCTGGGAGTACCACGACGAGTCCACCGTCGACCCCGAGGTGGGCCGGATGGACACGCTCCCCACCTTCCGCCGCACCCTCCACAAGGCGGGCCTGGAGGACCACGTCGTCGCGGTCGTCGGCCGTTCCCCGCAGGTCGCCGCCTTCTGGGGCACCCCCCTCGGCCTCGTCTTCGTCGACGGCGGCCACACCGACGAGCACGCCACCGCCGACTACGAGGGCTGGGCCCCGCACGTCGCCCCGGACGGCCTCCTCGTCATCCACGACGTCTTCCCCGACCCGGAGGACGAGTTCACCGGGCAGGCCCCGTACCGCGTCTACCTCCGCGCCCTCGCCTCCGGCGCCTTCACGGAGGTCTCGGCGACGGACTCGCTGCGGGTGCTGCGGCGTACGGGTCCGGGGATCTGAGCCGTACGGGTCCGGGATGCTGAGAGCCGTACGGGTCCGGGGAGCTGAGAGCCGTACGGGTCCGGGGAGCTGAGAGCCGTACGGCCCTACGCCACCTCTATGCCGTAATCCTGCATCAGTTCCTCCAGGCCGCCGCGGTACCCCTTGCCGCCGATGACGAAGTCCCAGTCGCCGTTGGCCCGGCGGCGGAAGGAGCCGAGGGTGAGTGCCGTTTCGGCGGCGCGGCCGTCTGAGACGTCCAGGCGGCCCTGTTCGGCGCGGGAGGGGTCCAGGAGGCGGATGCCGGCGTCGGTGAAGCCGGAGAGGTCGGCGTCGGGGTTCACCGCCGGGTCGATCGCGGCCACGAGGACGAGGCGGTCGGCCTCCGCCGGCAGCGCGTCGAAGGAGACCAGGATCGCCGCCTTGTCGGGATCGGTCGGCGGGACGGCGCGGACCGACCCGTCGGGAGTGCGGGAGTTGTTGTAGAACACGAAGTGGTCGTCGCTGAGGACCCGGTTGCCGTGGCAGACGAGCGCGCAGACGTCCAGGGCGACGCCGCCGGTCCAGTACATGCCGAGGACGCTGTGGTCGTCCGGGGCCGGGGCCGCCCCGTTCGAGGCGTCCGCCGGGGTCCGCTGGGCGGGCAGCACCACGGTGGGATCGGTCGAGGACATGGGAGCCGGAGCGGCGCGCTCGCCCGTCCCCAGGCGCCCCCGGAGTCCGTGCCGGTGGAGCAGGTCGACGAGTTCGCGGCCCGAGACCAGCTCCAGCGGTTTGCCGTTGGCGAAGGTGTGGGAGCCGGGGCCGAACTTGGACGTCGTCACCAGGACGCCCTTGTTGGCGCCGGCGTCCTGGAGCGTGCCGTAGAGGTCACGGACGGCGGGTCGGGTCGGCGGGACGGTGTTGCGTTGACATGCTCCTTGCCCTGAAGGGCGAGGATTCTGGCCTTCTCGACTGGTTGCTGTGCCGCTACGCGGCACGGTTTCCGGTCGGGATTCCGTGGCTTCCTGTTTCTTCGCGCCGTGCCGGGATTGCTCCCGGTCCTACCGGCGCTCCGCAGGCCGTCACCGCCAGTCCGGCGGCCGTCTTCACGTTGATCGCGGCGTTGATGTCCCGGTCGTGGACCGCGCCGCAGGCGACACACGTCCATTCCCGCACGTTCAGGGGTTTGGGTCCGTCCACGGCGCCGCAGGCAGAGCAGGTCTGGGAGGTCGGCGTGAACCGGCCGATCGCGACCAGGGTGCGGCCATACCGTTCCGCCTTGTACTTCAGCATGCCGATGAACGCCGACCAGCCGGCGTCGTGCACGGATTTGGCCAGCCTGGTGCGTGCCAGTCCCGCCACCGACAGGTCCTCCACGGCGATCCCTTGGTTCTCGGAGATCAGCTTCGTGGAGAGCTGGTGGTGGAACTCACGGCGGGCGTCGGTGACCTCGGCATGTGCGCGGGCGACCTTGAGGCGGGCCTTGGCCCGGTTCTTCGATCCCTTCTGTTTGCGGGACAGCTCGCGCTGGGCCTTCTTCAGCTTCTTCTCCGCCCGGCGCAGAAACCTGGGGGAGTCGATCTTCGTGCCGTCGGACAGGACCGCGAAGTGGGTGAGGCCGAGATCGATGCCGATGTTCCGGTCGGACTCGGGCATCCGGGCGGCGTCGGCGGCGGGGTCGGTGTCGAGGACGAAGGACGCGAAATACCGGCCGGCCGCGTCCATCACGACGGTGACGGAGGTGGGCGTGGCGGGCAGGGTGCGGGACCACTTCACCTTCACCGCGCCGATCTTCGGCAGGTTCAGCCGTCCGCTGCCGGTGATGTGCCAGCGGGCGTTGGCCGTGAACCGGATCGACTGCCGGGCGTCCTTACGGGACTTGAAACGGGGCGAGCCGACCTTCCGTCCCTTACGGGCGCCCTTGAGGGAGGCGAAGAAGTTGCGGTACGCGCTCTCGGCGTCCCGCAGGGACTGCTGCAGGACGACGGCGGAGACCTCGCCCAGCCAGGACCGCTCCGGCGTCCGCTTCGCTTCGGTGACCAGCCGCCTCGACAGCTCTCCGGCCGTCGGGAACGGCTGCCCGGCCCGGCGGGCGTCCTCCCGGGCACGCACCGCGTCGTTGAACACCACCCGGGCGCACCCGAACGCCCTGGCCAGCGCGGTGCGCTGACCGGCATCCGGGTAGAGCCTGAACGCGTACCGGAGCTGCATGACGATCACACTAGGCAGATCGCACACACGTCACCAGAGAGAACAGGCGAACGAATCATCACCCTGGCTCTTCCGCCTCCCCTGCCCACCGCAGCGTCCGGCTCCGCCGGAACAATGCCGCCACGCTCCGCGTCGCCGTTATCAGATTCGCTTCACCCCCGGCCTGAAGCCGGAGCACTGCGAATGAATCCCGGTAGCGCACGAGCAGGTGGACGGCAGCCCTCACGACGACGATCACTCTGTCCCGCCGACGACCGGCCGGTCCAGCCCGGGACGGGACACCGACGGCTACGCGGCCCGGGTCCTGCCCGAGTGCCTCGTCGGCCGCCACGCGGAGCCGGGTGCGGACTGCCGGCACCGCCACGCGGAGCCGGGTGCGGACTGTCGGCACGGGGCCCGACCCGTAAGGTGGCAGGCGTGTCGTACGTAGGCCCGGACTTCGATCCGCCCCAGCCCCGCCGGTCGCCCCTTCGCCGTCCGCTGACCGTGGCGGTGGCCTCGGTCGTGGTGGGGGCGGTGGCCGGGTGGGGCGTCTGGCAGACCGTCGGGGGCTCCGGGGGCGGGGACGGCGGGTCGGACGGCGCGGCGGCGGTCCCGCGGACCCGGGCGGCGACCACTCCCCCGGCGACCGGAGAGCCGACCGCCTCCGACGCGGGCAAGGACGGCGACGACGGCAGGAAGGCGAGCCCCTCCGGTTCCTCCTCCGCGCCCGCCGCCACCGGCCCCCTCAAGGGCAAGGTCGTCGTCATCGACCCCGGTCACAACCCCGGCAACTTCCAGCACACCACCGAGATCAACCGCAAGGTGGACATCGGGACGAACGCCAAGGAGTGCGACACGACGGGGACGACCACCAACGACGGTTACATGGAAGCCGAGTTCACGCTGGACGTCTCCCGGCGGCTGCGGACACTCCTCGAACAGGAGGGCGCCACGGTGAAGTTCACCCAGGACGGCGACCGGTCCTGGGGTCCGTGCATCGACGAGCGGGCGCGGATCGGCAACGAGGCGAAGGCGGACGCGGTGGTGTCGATCCACGCGGACGGCTCCGGCGCGGGCAACCGCGGCTTCCATGTGATCCTGCCGGGCTCGGTGAACGAGGGCGCCGCCGACACCCGGCCCATCGTCGCCCCCTCCCGTGACCTCGGCGAGCGCGTCGCCGGCTACTTCGTCCGCGCCACCGGCAGCGCCCCCTCCAACTACGTCGGCGACGGCACCGGCCTCGTCACCCGCACCGACCTCGGCGGCCTCAACCTCTCCACCGTTCCCAAGGTGTTCATCGAGTGCGGCAACATGCGCGACAGCAAGGACGCGGCCCGGCTCACCAGCGGAGCCTGGCGACAGAAAGCGGCCCGGGGAATCTCTGACGGAATCGCAAGTTTCCTGGAGAAGTAGGCTCTTTTCGGAAACCAAACAAGGCCATGGGCATGAACATGCTCAGATCCGCCTCAAGTCGCTTGCGGTCACATGCACCCCTCCAGTTGACTCCTATTGAACGAAGGTGATCGATCTCGTTCAATAGGAAACGGGGAATGTGATGAAGCGTCGCACAGTGCAGTACGGGGCAGCAGTGACAGCCCTCGCCGCATGCATGACAGGGATCGGTGGCGTAGCCCACGCCGAGCCGGTAGCACAGCCCACCGCCAACAGCCAAGCGGCCACCGGAGATAAGTGGGAAGACCGCGCCAACAGGGCGGTCAATGTCCGATCCGCAGGCAAGAAGTGCGGCAAGAAAGTGATCGCGGAGGCGTCTGGGCGCGGGCGCATGACGCTGCGAATAGACGAGACCAAGTCCATCGCCACGACCCGGTCCAAGGACATCAGCCTCACCGTCCAGGGTATCTCCGGCGCTGTTGGATGGGATGTCACGAAGTCTCGCAGCATCACGGTGAGCGGATCCAGAGAGGTTTCGCGCGGTAAGTACGGTGTCCTCGCGGCGTACACGCGGTACTCCGGGAAGAAGTTCGACGTGAAGAGCCCCGATCTCAGAAAATTCGGCGGTCCGCCCAGCAAGATCATCCAGCGGAACAAGGTGGCATGGAAGCCGATCGGCGTCTGCTTCAAGTACAAGGAGAAGTAAGCCGAGCGGTCTCGACCCGGAGGCATTGAGGGCCGACCATCCCGATGCACCCGGACTGGCCCGCCACGCGTAGTGGCGGGCCAGTCGTCCTTGCCGTCCGTACAGCGTCAGCCCGTTACACATCGGGCCCCAGACGGTCTCAATCTGCCAACAGTTCCCTCCGTGTTCATCAGATGCGTGTGGATGCGCGATATCCATGACGCGGCACCGTTGACCAGCGGTGCCTGGCGGCAGAGAGCGACGTAGGGGAACTCTGAGGGAATCGTGAGTTTCCAGCGTGGGTAGCGGGCGGGTCGTGATCATCGAGGTGATCCCGGCGGACACCCACGCCGGTCGGACGATAAGGTCGTCCCTACGATGAGGGGCCACCCCCGCGCTTCCCACCACGGCCTGACGGCGACTTGGTGACGGCGACGCCTCCACCGATGACGAGACGACTGACGAAGGACCTGAAGTGAATATCCGCTCCCTCACCAGAGGCGACGGCGTCGTGATCGGAGCAGCGGTATTGCTGTTCATCGCGTCGTTCCTCGACAACTACTCCGTTGACGGGGTTCCCGACAGCTTCGACTTCCCGAACCTCTGGGAGAGCGGCCCGGTGCTGCTCAGCGTCGTCCTGGCGGGGCTGATCGGCGCCGCGTCCATCGTCATCGCCAGGGGGCTGCCGCAGCCGCCCAAGATCGTCGGTATCGAACTCGGCCACTTCGGCATCGCCTTCGCGGTGTTCGCCGCGTGGAGCGCGCTGGGCAACATCTTCGACCCGACCGGCGGCGGTGACAACTTCGGCGGCGACGCCAGCGGCACCAGCACCGACGCGGGCATGGGTCTCATCCTCGCCCTCATCGCCACGCTGGTCATGGCCGCCGCGGCCGTCGCCACCCCGCTCGTCCCCGCCCTCAAGGCCGCCCTCGTCGGGGCCCCGCGGCCGGCCGCGCCGCAGCCCTACGGTGGTCAGCCGTCCGGTGGTTACGGCTACCCGGGTGCCGGTGCGCAGGCGCCGTTCGGTGCGGGTCAGCCGCAGCCCGGTCAGCCGGGGCCGGGGGCTCCGTTCGGTGGCGCTCCGCAGCAGCAGGCGGCGGCGCCGCAGCCGCCGGCCGGTGACTTCTCGCCGTTCTGGTTCGCGGTGCCGGTGGCCCGGCCGCTGTTCGCCGAGGACGGTTCGCAGTCGACGATCGCCGAACTGGCGCCGGGCACCTGGTACCTGGCGGTCGAGCAGCGCGGCCCCAGCCTGGTGGCCCAGACGCAGGACGGCCGTCGCGGCGTCCTGCAGGACACCAGCGGCATCCAGCGCGGCTGATCACCTCGCCGTACGAGCCCGTACAAGCCGCACGAGCCCGTACAAGCCCTACGAACGGCCCCTCGCTCTTCCGAGCGGGGGGCCGTTGTCGTACAGTCGCCTCCCGCCCGAACAGCTGACGTACCGTCAGGAGGCAGGCGTATGCGGCTCGGTCTGGCACTCGGTTACTGGGGGCGCGGCCCCTCGGCGGACCACGTCCCGCTCGCGCGGGAGGCGGAGCGGCTCGGCTACGACTCGGTGTGGACCGCCGAGTCGTGGGGCTCGGACGCCTTCACCCCGCTCACCTGGATCGCGGCGCACACCTCAAGGATCAAGCTGGGTACGGCGGTTGCGCAGATGGCCGCCCGGTCGCCCACCACCACCGCGATGCACGCCCTGACCCTGGACCATCTCTCCGGCGGGCGCGCCCTCCTCGGTCTCGGGCTGTCCGGGCCGCAGGTCGTCGAGGGCTGGTACGGGCGCCCGTTCCCGAGGTCCCCGCTGACCGCGACCAGGGAGTACGTCGACGTAGTACGCCAAGTCCTCAGGCGGGAGGCCCCTGTTGAGCTGGACGGGCGCTTCCACCCCCTCCCGTACGACGGTCCGGACGGCACCGGCGTCGGCAAGGCGCTGAAGTCGATCACCCACCCCCTCCGCGCCGGTCTGCCCGTCCTGCTCGGGGCCGAAGGGCCGAAGAACATCGCGCAGACGACCCGGATCGCGGACGGCTGGCTGCCGTTGTACTGGTCGCCGACCCGGGCCGATGTCTACGAGGCCTCGTTGACCGACGTCCCGGACGGCTTCCTCATCGCGCCCATGGCCCGGGCGAAGGTCTGCGACGACGTCGCCGAGGGGCTGTTGCCCGTGAAGGCCATGCTCGGCTTCTACATCGGCGGGATGGGACACGCCAAGCGCAACTTCCACGCCGACCTCATGGCCCGCATGGGGTACGAGGAGGAGGCCCGGCACATCCAGCGGCTCTTCCTCGACGGGCGGCGCGAGGAGGCCGTGCTCGCCGTGCCGGACGCTTTCGCGGACGAGATCTCACTCGTCGGGCCGCGCGAACGGATCGCGGAGCGGCTGGAGTTGTGGCGGAAGGGGCCGGTGACGGATCTGCTGGTCCTCGCTCCGGACCCGCACACGCTGCGCGTGCTGGCCGAGCTCAACTCCTGAGGCTCCTCGCTCAACTCCTGAGGACCCTTGAGGTTTCATCGAAGCCGGGCGGGCAACCCGTACGGCATGTCTCGATATAGCGGCTCCAATCAGGCGGGCCGGGTCATAGCGATCGTCGCCGACATCATGGCGTTCATCCTCGGCCTGTGGATCCTGATGTACCTGCTGGACGCGAACGGCACGAACGACTTCGTGCAGTTCGTCCATGACGCGGCCCGCTGGCTCGCCGGCTGGTCACACGACCTGTTCACCTTCGACGAGCAGTGGGCCAGGGTTGTGGCCGGGTATGGCCTGGCGGCCGTCGTGTACCTGTTCGTGGGGCATGCGATCGCCAACCGGATGCACCGCCACTGAGTGCTCCGCACGGCGCGGGAGAGCGCGGGAGAGCTCGGGAGGTCGGGGTTGTGGGGCGGGTGCGGGTCGGTTGTGGTTGCTCGCGCGGTTCCCCGCGCCCCTGAAAAGCGCGGGGCGAGCCCGGGTGCTTCAGGGGCGCGGGGAACCGCGCGGCCGGCCCCCACTCACCCGCGCGTGCCCCTCAACAGCACGTCCCCTTCCACAGCACTCGGAGTTTCAACAGCACTCGGAGTCATCGAAGTCGTCCAGCCCGCGCGGCAGGCGCTCCCCGCCGAAGACCGCGCATGTCGCCTCGTCGCCGCCCAGCGCGGCGACGGCCAGCAACAGGGATCCCGCGGTCCAGGAGGTGAGTTCCTCGGGCCAGACGGCCTGGTCCTCGAAGACGTACCCCGTCCAGTACAGGCCGGAGTCCGCGTCGCGGAGGTGCTGGATCGACTGGAGGATCTCCAGGGCGCGGTCGGACTCGCCCATCGCCCAGAGGGCCAGGGCCAGTTCGGCCGACTCGCCGCCCGTCACCCACGGGTTGGGGATCACGCAGCGGACACCGAAGCCGGGCACGACGAACCGGTCCCACCCTTCCTCGACACGGGACTTGGCCTCGGTGCCGGTGAGCGCGCCGCCGAGCACCGGGTAGTACCAGTCCATCGAGTAGCGGTCCTTGTCGAGGAACCGCTCGGGGTGCCGGCGTATCGCGTGCCGCAGCGCGCCGACCGCCAACTCCCAGTCCGGCTGCGGCTCTTCGCGCTGATCGGCGATCGCGAGCGCACAGCGCAGCGCGTGATGGATCGACGAACTGCCCGTGAGCAGGGCGTCGTTCACCGGCGTGCCGTCGTCCTCGCGCTTCCAGCCGATCTGGCCGCCCGGCTGCTGGAGCCGCAGGACGCACTCGATCGCCGCGTGGACGGCGGGCCACATGCGGTCGAGGAAGGTGTCGTCGCCGGTGGCGAGGTAGTGGTGCCAGACCCCGACGGCGATGTACGCGACGAAGTTGGTCTCGCGGCCCCGGTCGGTGACCTCGGCGGCGTCCCCGTCGGCGTACGCGGCGTACCAGGAGCCGTCCTCGTTCTGGTGCCGGCGCAGCCACTCGTAGGCGCGCTCGGCGGCCTCGTGCTCGCCGGCCGCGTCCAGGGCCATGGCGGCCTCGGTGTGGTCCCACGGGTCGAGGTGGTGCCCGCGGAACCACGGGATGGCACCGTCCGCCCGCTGCACCGCGAGGATGCCGCGCACGGTGGCGGCGGCCTGCTCGGCGGTGAGGACCCCGGGCAGGACCAGGTGTTCTGTCCGGGGCGTCGTCACTTGGTGTCCGCCCCGGCCTTGGTCCCGGCTTCCCCGGAGATCCGGGGAAGGTGCGGTTTGGTCGCGTAGGCCACGAAGCTCTTGCCGATCAGCGGGTTCAGCGCCTCCTCGGCGACCCGGGTGGCCAGCGGCTTCTTCATGATGTCCCAGACCAGCAGCTTGTGGTACGCCCGCACGGGCAGCGCCTTGTCGTTGTCGACGCCGAACGCGCACTTCAGCCACCAGTACGGCGAGTGCAGGGCGTGCGCGTGGTGGGTGCCGTACGGCTTGAGGCCCGCTTCGCGGATCTTGCCCAGCAGTTCGTCCGCCTTGTAGATGCGGATGTGGCCGCCCTCGACCTCGTGGTACGCGTCGGAGAGCGCCCAGCAGACCTTCTCGGGGCCGTAGCGCGGGACGGTGATGGCTATGCGGCCGCCGGGCTTCAACACCCGGACCATCTCGGCGAGTACGCCCTTGTCGTCGGGGATGTGCTCCATCACCTCGGAGATGATGACGACGTCGAAGGACTCGTCGGGGAAGGGCAGTGCGAGGGCGTCGCCCTCCATCGCGGTGGCGGTCGCGCCCTCCGGGGCCTCCCCGGCCTCCTTCATCGCCGCGAACCACTTGGCGACCTCGCGGATCTCCTCGCCGTTCTGGTCGAGGGCCACGACCTGGGCGCCGCGCCGGTAGCACTCGAAGGCGTGCCGGCCCGCTCCACAGCCGAGATCCAGGACCCGGTCCCCCGGGGCGAGCGGGAACCGGGAGAAGTCGACGGTCAGCACGTGGCCCTGCTTTCGCGGTTGGTTTCGCGGTTTGCTTCAACTGCTTCTTCGACGGCGTCGACAGCCTCGTGGGCCGCTTCGGCGTCATGGGCTGGAAGGGTCCGGTCGGCCGCCGGGCGCCCTTCGGCGCGGGCGATCGCCTCGCGGTAGTGGGCCACCGTGCCCTCGGCGGCCCGGGCCCAGGTGAACCGCTGGAGCACCCGCTCGCGTCCCGCGCGGCCGAGCCGCCGCCGGAGTGCGGGGTCACCGAGGAGCCGGCTGAGCCCGGCGGCCAGGGCGCCCGGGTCGCCCGGGGGCACCGCGAGGCAGGTCTCGCCGTCGGGTCCGGCGACCTCCGGTATGGCCCCGCCGGTCGTGGCGACCAGCGGCGTACCGGTGGCCATGGCCTCGGCGGCGGGCAGCGAGAACCCCTCGTACAGCGAGGGGACGCAGGCGACCTCGGCCGAGCGGACCAGGTCGACCAGTTCGGCGTCCGAGATGCCCTTGACGAAGTCGACGGCGCCTTCGAGGCCGTACCGCTCGACGGCCTGGGCGACCGGGCCCTCGGTGGGCCGCTTGCCGACGACGACCAGGTGGGCGGTGGGGTGCTCGGTGCGCACCTTGGCGAGCGCCTCGACGAGGAAGACGAGCCCCTTGAGCGGCACGTCGGCGCTGGAGGTGGTGACGATCCGGCCCGGCACCTGGGCCACGGCCGGATTCGGCGAGAAGAGGTCGGTGTCGGCGCCGATGTGCACGACGTGCATACGGTCGTCGCGTACGCCGAGGTGGTCGACGATCTCCTGGCGGGAGGTGCCGGAGACGGTGAGCACGGACGGCAGTCGCCGCGCGACCCGCTTCTGCATGCGGGTGAACGCGTACCAGCGGCGTACGGACATCCGTCGCTGCCAGCCCTCGGCCGCGTCCAGCTCCAACTGCCGGTCGACGGTGATGGGGTGGTGGATGGTGGTGACGAGGGGCGCGCCCACGTCCCCCAACAGCCCGTAGCCGAGGGTCTGGTTGTCGTGGACGACGTCGAACTCGCCGCGCCGGGCGCGCAGATGGCGGCGGGCGCGGAGGGAGAAGGTCAGGGGCTCGGGGAAGCCGCCGGTCCACATCGTCGCCACTTCGAGGGCGTCGACCCAGTCGCGGTACTCGTCCCGCTTGGGGGTGCGGAAGGGGTCGGGCTGCCGGTAGAGGTCGAGGCTGGGCAGTTCGGTGAGCGTGATCCCGCCCGGGCCGTCGGCCGGGACGGCGTCGTCGTCGAGCACCGGGTAGGGCTGGGAGCCGATCACCTCGACCCGATGGCCGAGCCGTGCCAGCTCGCGCGAGAGATGCCGTACGTAGACGCCCTGTCCCCCGCAGAACGGGTTCCCTTTATAGGTGAGGAGCGCGATGTCGAGCGGTCGCCCGCCGTCCGCAGCGAGGTCATGCCGAGACCCCGCCTGACTGGCCTCAGCGGTCACTCCTGGCCCCCTTCTCACTGCGATTTCCCGTGAGATTACGACGAGACGGTAATCTAGAACAAGTTTCAGAGTTGATCGTTCAAGAGGCTCTGAATCTACCGGCTGGTAGAACCGCTGTGAGGGGTGGATCAGGTGATTCACGCCACGGCAGGCGCCCTGGCATGCTATTTGATCGCATACCCTCACCGACCGTCACGACTGTCACGGAACGAGACCCATGCCTGCGGAAGTCAAGGTGGAAGCCAGCACCGCGCGGGCGGACTCACCGCCCCTCACGGAGCGGCAGGAGGCCCGTCGGCGCCGCATCCTGCACGCGAGCGCCCAGCTGGCCAGCAGGGGCGGTTTCGACGCCGTACAGATGCGTGAGGTCGCCGAGTCCTCGCAGGTCGCCCTCGGCACGCTCTACCGCTACTTCCCCTCCAAGATCCACCTGCTGGTCGCCACCATGCAGGACCAGCTGGAGCACATGCACGGCACGCTCCGCAAGAAGCCCCCGACCGGGGAGACGGCCGCCGAGCGCGTGGCCGAGACCCTGATGCGCGCCTTCCGCGCCCTCCAGCGCGAGCCCCACCTCGCCGACGCCATGGTCCGCGCGCTCACCTTCGCCGACCGCAGTGTCAGCCCCGAGGTCGACCAGGTCTCCCACCAGACCACCGCGATCATCCTCGACGCCATGGGTCTGGAGAACCCGACCGCGGAGCAGCTGTCGGCGGTCCGCGTCATCGAGCACACCTGGCACTCGGCCCTGATCACCTGGCTCTCCGGCCGCGCCTCGATCGCCCAGGTGAAGATCGACATCGAGACGGTGTGCCGGCTGATCGACCTGACGGCTCCGGACCGGCAAGCGATCTGACGCACCCGGACCGGCAAGCGACCTGACGACCCCGGACCGACAGAAGAACGCGGGCCCCGATCGGGGCCCGCGCACACGAAAAGACCTACGAGACGGGTTCCCTGCGCCGGCATTACCCGGATCAGGTGCTGGGGTCGCCGTCCGGCCCTGTCCTGCTGCCTTCCGGCCTCTCAGCCCGACCGTCGACGTCGGCACCGGCGGATCTGCTACCTCGCGCCCATGTCGGCTACTCCGGTCGGCTCCCTCACTCGCCTCGTAGGCTGATTTCTACGATAGAACACTCATACGGGAACACAACCCCCTGAAGGGAATTTTTTTCGCGTATCGGACAGCCGGGGGGTGCCTCTAGCCCATGACCTCCAGGCCGCTCCAGCTCCGTCCGATCGCTTTCTCCCCCGCCCACCGGTCGAGCAGACCCCGGGCCTCGTCCTCCGGGGCCGCCAGACAGACGCGCTGGGCGCCCTCGTGGGCGGTGCGGGGCTCCTTGTGGAGGGTGCCCTCGCTGCAGCAGGCGCAGTGCGTCGTCAGGCCGCTCGCGGGCTCCGCGCCGAAGTCGTGATCGGCGAACAGGGCGATGAGGGCTTCCAGGTCGGCCGGTTCGCCGGCCGCGACCGTCACCTGGAGCGTGGGCAGCTCGGACGGTTCGAAGAGGAGCAGTTCGTCGAAGACGGGGTAGGTCGAGCCGTCGACGACGCGTTCGCCGTTGGGCTGGCCGTCGTGCAGGACGATCTCACCGTAGCGGCGGCCGCCGGTCACGGGGACGTTCACCACCCGGCCGCGCGTCGGGCACAGCCGCTCGATCCACACCACCTCGCGTTGGCCGTGGGTGTCGAGGCGCACGCAGGCGTGGCCGAAGCGGCCGTCGATCTCGCCCTCACCGGCCGGGAGTTCGAGGCCGAAGCCGGTCCAGGCGTCGCGGGCGACGGCCCAGTCGCGGCGGATCGTGGCCGCTATGCCGAGGTTCCAGTACGCGGGGTCGCCCTCGCCGCGCGGTGCGCGGGCGGCGGCCTGGACGCCGAGCTCGTACGCCTTGTCCCAGTTGCGCAGGAACTTGTGGCCGAGCGCGGCGTCATACCACCACTCCGCGCTCGGCTTCTCGTCCGGGAAGTGGGCGAGCACCTGTTCGTAGAGGTCGGCGGCGCGCTGCCACTCCTCGGCCTCCCAGGCCGCGTACGCCTGGTTGATCAGCTCCTTGGCCTCGGACTTCCGCACGTTCCCCGCCCTGCTCTCCCGATCGTCGTTCCGCCGATCGTTCCTACGCCGAGCGCAGAGCGTAAACCCCTACTCCTCCGGCGGGAACACCGGCTCCCCGCTGCCCAGCAGGGCGATCGCGATCGCCTCCACCGGGCAGCCCTCGGCCGCCTTCAGGATGCGTTCGTGGGCGTCGGTGTCGGGGGCGACGGGGTGGGACTGCATCGCGGAGTCGAGGCGGAAGGCGTCCGGTGCGAGGTGGGTGCACTGGGCGGAACCGATGCAGAGGGCGCGGTCGACCTCCACGTGCCAGCGGTCGCCCATGCCTACGCCTCCCCGGCCGCGGATCCGTCCGCCGTCCCCGCCGCCGTTCCCGCCGCCGTTCCCGCCGCCGTTCCCGTCCCTCCGGCCGCCGCGACGGGGGGCTCGTACCCGGCCGGGAGATGGATCATCTTGTGCTCCAGGTACTCGCCGTAGCCCTCGGGGCCGAACTCGCGCCCCAGGCCGGAGTTCTTGTAGCCGCCGAAGGGGCCGAACATGTCGAGGCTGAAGGTGTTGACGGAGTAGGTGCCGGTGCGGACCTGGCGGGCGATGTCGATGCCGTGCTCGTCGTCGGCGGTCCAGACGCTGCCGCTGAGACCGTAGTCGGAGTCGTTGGCGATGCGTACGGCCTCGGCCTCGTCGCCGTACGGGAGGAGGCAGATCACCGGGCCGAAGATCTCCTCGCGGGCGATGCGCATGGAGTTGTCGACGTCGCCGAAGAGGGTCGGTTCGACGTACCAGCCGCGCTCCAGACCGGCGGGACGGCCGCCGCCGGTGAGGATCTTGGCGCCCTCCTCCTGGCCGATGCGGATGTAGTCGAGGCTGCGGCGCTGCTGGCGCTGGGCGACCAGGGGGCCGAGTTCGGTGGCCGGGTCGAGGGGGTCGCCGACCTTCAGCGCGGAGGCGGCCGCCGCGAAGGCCTCGGCGAACTCGTCGTAGCGGGAGCGGGGGACGAGGATGCGGGTCTGGGCGACACAGGCCTGGCCGTTGATCATCCAGGCGAAGGGGGAGATGCCGTCGACGGCCGTCCGCGCGTCCGCGTCCGGCAGGATCACGGCCGCCGACTTGCCGCCCAGCTCCAGCGTGACGCGGGTCAGGTTGCGGGCGGCGACCTCCATGACCCGTTTGCCGGCCGCGACCGAGCCGGTGAAGGAGACCTTGTCGACGCCCGGGTGCCCGACCAGGTACTCGCTGACCTCGCGGTCGGCGGGAAGGATGGACAGTACCCCTTCGGGTAGGCCGGCCTCGGCGGCGATCTCCGCCAACAGGTAGGCGTCCAGGGGGGTTTCGGGTGACACCTTGAGGATCGCCGGGCAGCCGGAGAGGAGGGCGGGGGCGAGCTTCGCGGCGGCGGTGAACTGCGGGACGTTCCAGGGGACGACCGCCGCGACCACCCCGACCGGCTCGCGCCGGACGAGGATCTTGCCCAGCACACCGTCCCGCCGCTCCTCGTACGTGAAGCCGCGCGCGGTCGTGATCGCCGCGTCCCACACCATCATCGACGCGAGCGCCTGCACCATCACGCTGGAGGTGAACGGGGTGCCGTTCTCGGAGCTGATGATCCGGGCGAACTCCTCGTGGCGTACGGCGAAGGCGTCCTTGATCCGGGTGACGACCTCGATGCGTTCGTCGAGGGTCATGCGGGGCCAGGGCCCTTCGTCGAACGCCTTCCGCGCGGCGGCCACGGCCCGGTCGACGTCCGCCCGCGAGGCGTGCGGGACGCGGCCGATGACCTCCTCCGTGTGCGGCGAGACCACCTCGATGACGTCCGTGCCCAGGGGGTCGGTCAACTCCCCGCCGATGAACAACTGTCCGTGTTCCACGAGTTCGGTCATGGCCGACTGCCTCCCGGAGCCAGTTCTCTTCGCCGGCAAGTTCTCTGACGATCCATCAGATTGATTGGGACAGGGAACTGATACCAGTTCCGGTGAGAGGAGTCCACGGAACGCACACCGATCGTCCCGACCTCCCGGTGGAACTCGTTCTAGTTATAGTGGGCGGAGCGCGGCGATCGGGGCATCGACGACAAGGGGAACGCATGACACAGGTGCACGATCACGGCGGAGGCGTACGGTCCGTCGAGGTCCCCATCCCGGACAACCCGCTCGGCCACACGCTCGTGTACGTCGTCGACACCGACCGCGGACCGGTCCTCGTCGACACCGGCTGGGACGACCCGTCCTCGTGGGACACGCTCGCGGCGGGCCTGACGGCGTGCGGTACGTCGGTCGCGGAGATCCACGGGGTCGTGATCACGCACCACCACCCCGACCACCACGGTCTGTCGGGCGCGGTGCGGGAGGCGTCCGGGGCGTGGATCGCGATGCACGCGGCGGACACGGCGATCGTCCGGCGCACCCGTGGGACCGGCCCGGACCGCTGGTTCTCCTACATGACGGACAAACTCACGGCCGCGGGCGCCCCCGAGGAACACCTCGCCTCTCTCCGCACCCCTCGCCGCCCCCGCGCCCTGCCGGGTTTCTCCCCCGCGCTCCCCGACCGGGAGATCGTCCCCGGCGAACTCCTCGGCCTCCCCGGCCGCCGCGTCCGCGCGATCTGGACGCCGGGGCACACGCCCGGCCACGTCTGCCTCCACCTGGAGGAGGCGCATCCCTCCCGACTCCCGGGCCACGGACGCCTGTTCTCCGGGGACCACCTCCTCCCCGAGATCAGTCCGCACATCGGCCTCTACGAGGACCCGGACGACGACACGGTCACCGACCCTCTCGGCGACTACCTCGACTCCCTGGAACGCGTCGGCCGTCTCGCCCCCGCCGAGGTCCTCCCGGCCCACCAGTACGCGTTCACCGACGCCGCCGCCCGCGTACGGGAGTTGCTGGCCCACCACGAGTCCCGCCTCGCCGACCTGCTCGCCCTCCTCGCCTCGCCCCTCACCCCCTGGCAACTCGCCGAACGCATGGAGTGGAACCGCCCCTGGCCCGACATTCCCTTCACCTCCCGCAACATCGCGGTCTCCGAGGCGGAGGCGCATCTACGGCGGCTGGTGAAGCTGGGTCGGGCGGAGGCGGTGGAAGGGAGCAACCCCGTTACGTATGTGGCGGTGTGAGGGGGCGTTCATCGGGACTGGCGTCCTGGGGGTGGTGACGCTGTCGCGGGCGCGTGCGGTGCGCAGGCATCCGGCCGGCCGTGCCCTCAGGCCGTCGTCGCCTCAGGCTGTCGTCGCCTCAGGCCGTCGTGCCCTCAGGCCGTCGTGCCCTCAGGCCGTCGTGCCCTCAGGCCGTCGGCCCCGGATCCGTGAGGGAACGGATCAACTCCTCCGCGACTCCCATGAGTTCCACTTCGCGCATGGTCATCGTCGGGTTGGCCGCCCGGCGTCGCCTCGCCTCGACGAGGCCCTCTTCCGTCAGGGCGGAGGGGCCGTCGTGCTGGTGGGCGAGGAGGGAGACGAGGGTGGCGCGGGCCATCTCCGCGCGGAAGTCGGCGGAGTCGACGGCGACTTGGGCGAGGATCATCGCGGAGATGCCCCAGTCAAGGCCGGGCGGCCCCTCCTCGGCGGTGCTCCAGTCGATGACCTGGGGACCCTGGGGCGTGACGATGACGTTCTCGGGGTGCAGATCCAGGTGGAGGACGCGGGTGGCCGGGGCGCGGGGCGACGTGGAGGGGGTGTCGTCGTCGCGGGGCGACACGGAGGGGGTGTCGTCGTCGCGGAGTGCGGAGGGGGCGTCGTCGTCGCGGGGCGCCGAGGTGGCGTGGCCGTCGCGGGGCGCCGAGGGGGCGTGGCCGTCGCGGGGCGCCGAGGGGGCGTGGCCGTCGCGGGGCGGGAGGGCGTGGAGGGCGTGGAGGAGGCGGGCCAGGGTGGCGCCGGTCTGCGCCGGGTCCAGCAGGCCGGCGGCGACGGCCTCCAGCATGGTCGGGCCGGACAGCCGCTCCAGCACCATCTCCGTACGGGTCGCCGAGCGCACGCGCGGAACGGGGTAACCGTGGCTCCGCACGTACTCCATGACCTCGGCCTCGGCAGCCGCGTCACCCCAGTCGTCACGGTAACGCCGCAGCACCCAGGCCGCGGTGGGGCCGCCCGGCCGCCCGGGGCCGTCGACTCCGAGGCGGTTGCCAGGGCCTCCGGGACCGCCGGGGCCGTCGACTCCGGCACGGCTGCCCGGACCTCCGGGACCGCCGACTCCGGCACGGCTGCCCGGACCTCCGGGACCGCCGACTCCGGCACGGCTGCCAGGGCCGCCGGTGACGTCGCGTCGGCCGGGTTCGGTAGGGCTGTCGGTTGCGTCACGGGCGTCCCGTACGGCGAGGGCACCGGCGGTGCCCTCGCCGGTGACGGCGACGGGCGCTTCCGTCGCGGACTCGCCTTCGTCGGCGTGGAGTTCGTACACGTCGGCCGTGCGCCCCGACCCGAGCAGTCTCCCCGTACGCATGGCGCGAACCTATCCCGGCGCACAGACGGCCCTCAGGCTTTTGGCTACCGACAGGTAGAGTGACCGGGTCGTCATCACACCCGTACAGGGGGAAGCCGGTGCAAATCCGGCGCTGACCCGCAACCGTGAGCCGACCCCGGCAAGGGGGCGGCGAGTCGGACTGCCCTGTGCGGAACCGTGACCGGCTCGCATCACCGGCGGCCCGCCGGTGTACGGCACCGTCGAGGAATACGGAGCCGAGCCGCCCGGCGCTTCGCCGTGCCGCCCGGCTCCCCGTCAGGGAGAGGCAGCCGCCGATCATGAATGTCCGCCGCAGCGCAGCGGTAGTCGCCGTACTGGCCGTCACAACCGGGCTCGGTACGGGACTCGGTACGGGACTCGGTACCGGCTTCGCGCCGGTGGCCCTCGCCAATGACGCGACCTCCGCATCTCCTGACGCGACTTCCGCATCTTCTGAGGCGGCTTCCGATGTCTCCGCCGCTCCCTCCGCCTCGGCGTCGCAGGCGACCCCCACCGGTCTGTACGGCTCCACCGACCCCACGTACGACGGTGTCTGGCGGCAGTCCCTCGCCCTGCTCGCGCTGGACACCGTGGGGGAGAAGCCGGGTGCCGGGGCGGTGGAGTGGCTCGTCGGGCAGCAGTGCGCGAGCGGGGCGTTCGCGGCGTACCGGGCCGACGCCACCGCGCCGTGCGACGCCAAGACTGCCGTCGACACCAACAGCACGGCCGCCGCGGTGCAGGCGCTCGCCGCGGTCGGCGGGCGGGACGCCGAGGCCGGGCGGGCCGTGCGGTGGCTGAAGGAGAACCAGAACAAGGACGGCGGCTGGGGCTACACCGCCGGCGGGCCCAGCGACGCGAACTCGACGTCCGTCGTGATCGGCGCGCTGACCGCCGTGGGCGGCGCCCCCGAGAAGCAGGAGAGGAACGGCAACTCCCCCTACGACGCCCTCCGCGCCCTCGCCCTCCCCTGCGGGGATGGGAAGGACGGGGAGGACGGGGAGAAGAAGGGCCGGGGTGGCGCGGATGGCGCGGATGGCGCGGATGGCAAGGGTGAGGGGAAGGACGCCGGCGCCTTCGCCTACCAGCCCGACAAGAAGGGTGGTCTCGCCGCGAACGCCGATGCCACGGCTGCCGCCGTGCTCGGCAGCCTGGGTGAGGGCTTCGTGGCCGAGGGAGAGAGTGCGGCGGGGACTCGGGCGGCTTTCGCCGGGGAGTGCGTCGCGGGTGACTCCCCCGAGGATCTGGCCCACAACGGGGCCGTCCACCTGGCCGGTGTCCTCGCCGCCGACGGTTACCTGAAGTCCGCGCTCGCGGGGGCGGAGGATCAGCCCGACCACGGCAACACCGCCGACGCGGTCGTCGCGCTCGCCGCCGCCGGGGATGCGGACGCGACCGAGAAGCCGCTCGCCTGGCTGGAGAAGAACTACGGTGCCTGGGCTGCCAAGGCCGGGCCGGCCGCGTACGCCCAGCTCGTCTTCGCCGCGCATGCCTCCGGCGAGGATCCGCGCGACTTCGGCGGCGCCGACCTCGTGGCCCAGCTGAAGGACACCGGTCCGGCGCGTGACGTGGACGACTACTCCTCCGTGCCGCACGACGACGCGGCCGCCGGGGAGGAGGACGGCGACGGTCTCGGTGCGGGTGCGGGTGCGTGGTGGGCGATCGGGCTCGGGCTCGCCGCCGTCGTCGCCGTCGCTGTGGGGGTCGTCGGGGTCGTGCTGAGGAAGCGGCGGCAGGCGTGACCGGCCGCCGGAGGGCCGCCGCGCGGCGGTCGACTGCCGTGGCGACGGGCGCGATGTCGGTGGGCCCGACTTCGATGGGCCTGACTTCGATGGGCCCGACTTCGATGGGCCCGACTTCGATGGGCCCGACTTCGGTGGACGCGTGGCCGTTGAGCCCGTCGGCGCCGAGTGCGATGCCGGCGGGCGCGGTGCGGTCGGCGGCGCTTCCGCTCCCGTCCGCCGCGTTGCCGTGGAGCGCGCCGTCGACGGACGCGAGGTCGTCGGTCTCGGCGCTCGCGCCCCGGCCGCGCGGTGTGTTGCTCCTGCTCTGCGGCGTCCTGCTCGTGCTGGGGAGCGTGGGGCTGGCCCATGCAGCCGCCTACCGCTACTGGTCCTTCTGGGAGCGGGACGGTTCGGCCTGGGCGTTTGCCACGCAGGGGCCGTCGACCGCGCGGCCGTCCGACGGGGACGTGCAGGGGTTCCGGTTCGCCGTCAGCCGGGACTCCGCGGATGCGGCGCGACCGCGTGGAGCGGCCGACTTCGCCGCGATCTGCGGCGGTACGGCCGCGCGGGGCGGGGAGAAGCGGGTCGCGCTGGTCATCGACTTCGGTACGGCGGCGGACGCGCCGGCCGGTGAGACGCCTCCGGCGGCGCGTACGGCCTGTGCGCGGGTGCCGGACGACGCGACCACGGCCGAGGCGTTGGCCTCTGTCGCGAAGCCGCTCCGGTACGACACGAACGCGCTGCTCTGCGCCATCGTCGGCTATCCGGGGAAGGGGTGTGGTGAGGCGGTCGCCGTCGACGGCGGCACCGATACCGATACCGAGCCCACCGCCGACGCCCGTACCGACGCCCCGAGTTCGCCGCCCGCAGCCGCCTCCGACGAGGGAGCCAAGGGAGCCGAGGGAGCCGAGGGAGCCGAGGGAGCCGAGGGAGAGGGGCCGTCCGTCGGGCTGTTCGTGGGCGTGGGGGTGGTCGCCGCGCTGGGAGCCGCGGCGGTGTGGCAGGCGCGGCGGCGCCGGGGGTAGGGCGCAATGCGGTGGTTCACAGGGCGCCCGAGGGCGGCGTCGTCCGGGGGGCGGTTCCGCGACTCGGCGGTACGAGGTGCCGTCGCGCCCACCCGTGCCGCCCCGACGGCACGACTGCCCGCACGTACGACGGCGAGAGATACCGACCCGGCGGCCCATCGGCCCGCGCCTGGGACGGAACACGAAACCGGCCCGGCGGCACAGCCCCCCGCGGCTACGACCGTGGGCGGAACCTACCCGGCGACACGTCAGCCCCCACCTGGGACTGCGCGCGACACCGCCCCGGCACCGCGACAACCCACGACCGAGACGGCCCGCGACACCGCCCCGGCGCCGCGACAGTCAACGGTCCGGGCGACCCGGAACGCCGGTGTGCACCCGCTCGCCTGGTGGCTGTGGGCGCTCGGGCTCGCCACCGCCGCGTCGCGTACCACCAACCCCCTGCTCCTCGCCCTTCTCATCGCGGTCGCCGGGTATGTCGTGGCGACGCATCGCACCGACGCCCCCTGGGCCCGCTCCTACGCCGCGTTCGTGAAGCTCGGGTTGGCGGTTCTGGTCGTTCGGCTGGGCTTCGCGGTCGTGCTGGGGTCGCCCATCCCCGGGACGTACACCCTGTTCACGCTGCCCGAAGTGCCGCTGCCCGGCTGGGCGCAGGGGATCCGGCTGGGTGGCCGGGTCACGGCGGAGGGGCTTCTGTTCGCGCTGTACGACGGGCTGCGGCTGGCCGCCCTGCTGATCTGCGTCGGTGCCGCGAACGCCCTCGCGAACCCGGCGCGGCTGCTCAAGTCGCTGCCGGGCGCCCTCTACGAGGCGGGTGTCGCCGTGGTGGTGGCGATGACGTTCGCGCCGCACCTGGTGGCGGACGTCCAGCGGTTGCGGGCGGCCCGACGGCTGCGCGGGCGGCCGGACCGGGGCGTACGTGGGCTGCTGCACGTCGGACTGCCGGTGCTGGAGGGCGCGTTGGAGCGATCGGTCGCGCTCGCCGCCGCGATGGACTCGCGCGGCTACGGCCGTACGGCACAGGTCCCCGCCCGGGTCCGCCGGACGACCGCCGCGCTCACCCTCGGCGGGCTGCTCGGCGTCTGCGCGGGAACGTACGGCGTCCTGACCGCCGAGGGCGGCACCTACGGCCTCCCCGTACTGCTCACCGGGCTGGCCGCCGCGCTCACGGGCCTGCGGCTGGGCGGCCGTCGCTCACCGCGCACCCGCTACCGGCCCGACGTGTGGGGCGGGCGCGCGTGGCTGGTGGCCGGGTCCGGCGTGACCGTCGCCGTACTGCTGATCGTCCTCGCCTCGTACGACTCCGCCGCCCTCCACCCCACCGTCGTCCCCCTCACCCGGCCGGACCTCCCCCTCCGGCCCGCCGCCGCCATCCTGCTGGGCCTGCTCCCCGCGTTCGTCGTACCCGGCCCGCCGAGGCCCGCCGCCCCATCCGGCCCTCCGCCGAACACCGCCCCACCGACACCCGCCCCACCGACGCCCACTTCGGACTCCGCCCCCTCGGCGCCCACCCCGAACTCCGCCCCGCCGACGAAGGAAACCGCATGATCCGCTTCGAGGATGTCTCCGTGACGTACGACGGAGCGGCCGAACCCACCGTCCGGGGCGTCGACTTCGAGGTCCCGGAGGGCGAACTCGTGCTGCTCGTCGGCCCGTCGGGCGTCGGCAAGTCGACGGTGCTCGGGGCGGTGAGCGGGCTCGTGCCGCACTTCACCGGCGGCACCCTGCGCGGCCGGGTCACGGTGGCCGGGCGGGACACCCGTACGCACAAGCCACGTGAACTCGCCGACGTGGTCGGCACGGTGGGACAGGACCCGCTGTCCCACTTCGTGACGGACACCGTCGAGGACGAACTCGCCTACGGGATGGAGTCGTTGGGCATAGCACCGGATGTCATGCGGCGCCGGGTGGAGGAGACGCTCGACCTGCTGGGGCTCGCCGCGCTCCGCGACCGTCCCATCGCCACGCTCTCCGGCGGCCAGCAGCAGCGCGTCGCCATCGGGTCCGTCCTCACCCCGCACCCGCGCGTACTCGTCCTCGACGAGCCGACCTCCGCACTGGACCCGGCCGCCGCCGAGGAGGTCCTGGCCGTGCTCCAACGACTCGTCCACGACCTCGGCACGACCGTCCTCATGGCCGAACACCGCCTGGAACGCGTCGTCCAGTACGCCGACCAGGTCGCCCTCCTCCCGGCCCCCGGCGACCCACTGACCCTGGGCACCCCCGCCGAGATGATGGCGATCTCCCCGGTGTACCCCCCGGTGGTGGACCTGGGCCGCCTGGCGGGCTGGTCCCCCCTGCCCCTGACGGTCCGAGACGCCCGCCGCCGATCGGGACCCCTACGGGAAACCCTGGCCACGCACACTCCGGCCGCCACCCACGCCCTGAAGGGGCGCGGGGAACTGCGCGACCAGCCACGACCCACCCGCACCCCGCCCACAACCGAACCCCCCGAGCCCTCCCCGGCTCCGACACCCCCACTCCTCCGCCGCCTCTTCCGCAAACCAGCCACACCAACCACCCCTGACACTCCTCACACCCCTGACACCCCTGACACCCCCTCAACTCACGCCGCCCCGGCGGTGGTCGACGCCCTCCACGTCCACCGCGGCCAAGTCCACGCCCTCACCCACGTCACCCTCACCGTCACCCCCGGCGAGACGATCGCCCTCATGGGCCGCAACGGCGCCGGCAAGTCCACGCTCCTCTCCGCCCTCGTCGGCCTGGTGGCACCGGCGGCCGGTTCGGTGCGCGTGGGCGGGCTGACGCCCCACCGCACGGCGCCCAGGGACCTCGTACGCCGCGTGGGACTCGTACCGCAGGAACCCCGCGACCTCCTGTACACGGACACCGTCGCGGCGGAGTGCGCGGCGGCCGACCGGGACGCGGGGGCCGAGCCGGGCACCTGCCGGGCGCTCGTCTCCGAGTTGTTGCCCGGGATCGGGGACGACACGCACCCTCGCGACCTGTCGGAGGGGCAGCGGCTGGCCCTCGCGCTCGCGGTCGTCCTCACGGCCCGCCCGCCGCTGCTCCTCCTCGACGAGCCGACCCGGGGTCTCGACTACGCGGCCAAGTCCCGCCTGGTCACGACCCTGCGCGCCCTCGCAGACGAGGGCCACGCCATCATCCTGGCCACCCACGACGTGGAACTGGCCGCCGAGCTGGCCCACCGCGTGGTGATCCTCGCCGACGGCGAGGTCGTCGCGGACGGCCCCACCCCCGAGGTCGTCGTCGGCTCCCCGTCCTTCGCCCCCCAGGTGACGAAGATCCTCGCGCCGCAGCCGTGGCTGACCACGGCCCAGGTACGACGTGCTCTGCGTGCGGCGGGACGGGCACGGCCGCGGCAGGGCGCACCCACCCCGGGGGAGCAGCCATGAGCCGCCCCGTCCCCCTCTCCCCCCGCACCATCGCCGCCCTCCTCCTCGTCAGTCTCATCGGGGCCGCGGCCTTCGGCTGGCCCTTCTTCGCGGACCCCGGGTCGCAGGTGACCGCGCACGCGAAGGACGCCCCCTGGTTGTTCGCGGGACTGCTCGTGCTGCTGGTCGGGGTCGTCGGCGCGACACTTTCCGAGGCCGGGCTGGGGGCGAAGGCGGTGGCGATGCTCGGGGTGCTCGCGGCGACCGGCGCGGCGCTGCGCCCCATCGGGGCCGGGACCGCCGGAATCGAGCCGATGTTCTTCCTGATGGTGCTGAGCGGCCGTGTCCTCGGTCCCGGCTTCGGCTTCACGCTCGGCGCGGTGACGATGTTCTCGTCGGCGCTGCTCACGGGTGGGGTGGGCCCGTGGATGCCGTTCCAGATGCTGTCGATGGGCTGGTTCGCGATGGGCGCCGGACTGCTGCCGGGCGCACACCGTCTGCGCGGCCGTGCCGAACTCGCCCTGCTTGCCGTCTACGGCTTCATCGCCGCCTTCGCGTACGGCACGGTCATGAACCTCTACGGCTGGCCCTTCATCGACACGCTCGCGTCGAACATCGCCTTCGACGGGGCGGCCGGCCCGGCCACGAACCTCGCGCGTTTCGTCGCGTACTGCCTGGCCACGTCCCTCGGCTGGGACCTCGGCCGCGCGGTCGTCACCGTCGTCCTGACCCTCACCCTCGGCACCCCGGTGCTGAAGGCACTGCGCCGGGCCACCCGCAGGGCCGCGTTCGAGAGCGCGGTCACCTTCACCCCGCCCGTCCGATGACGGACAGGTGACGCCCCGTCCACCGTCCGTCGCACGAGCCGTGAACCACCCCACAGGACGCACGTCACATACGAAGCGGGCTCGTAGATCGAAGTACGTGACATGCACACGGTGTTATGTGGGCTGACCTGCGGCGTGAGAGCCACGTCACAGGAGGGGCCCCTGGCGCGCATACGACTTCCACTAGCAAAAGGGGTCATTGCGGACGGCCGCTCCGGCTGTTTCTCTGGATGAGTCGCAACGGCGCCGACGTGCCCACCCGGGCCTCGGCGCCGACGCACGCCCCCCACCACACCTCACGTGGTGAAGGCATGCCCGCGACGGCCACATCCCCGAAGAAAAGGATCCCCGTGACCATCTCCGTCCTCCGCCGCATCGCCTCCCCGAAGAAGGCCCTCGCCGGTGCCACCCTGGCCGCTGCCGCCACCGGTGCCCTGCTCGCCGCCGCGCCCGCCCAGGCCGCGTCGGACGCCTCTCAGGCCCAGGCTGTCGCGAAGAAGATGATCGCGGACTCGGCCCAGTACCAGTGCTTCTCCAACATCGTCGACCACGAGAGCGACTGGGACGTCAACGCCACGAACTCGTCCTCCGGCGCCTACGGCCTGGTCCAGGCGCTCCCCGGCGCGAAGATGGCCTCCGCCGGCTCCGACTGGAAGACCAACGCCGCCACCCAGATCAAGTGGGGCGTGGACTACATGAAGGACCGCTACGGCAGCCCCTGCGGCGCGTGGAACTTCTGGCAGGCCAACAACTGGTACTGATCAGCACTCACGCTTGATCAGCAACCGGCACAGCTTTCCCAGCCGAAGGCGGCGGCCCCCGACCCCCGGGCCGCCGCCTTCGCCGTACACGCCGCCGAGCGGCCCGGCGCCCAGAGCCGTTTCTTCGGGCACTGTCCCGGCAGGCAGTGCCCGAAGTGACAATTCCGCCTGGACCCGCGCGCCCGTAGCTTCGTCGCGACACCAAGAACAACAAGCGCACCAGTAACAACTGGTGTGACGAGGGGAATTCGCCGTGCGCAACCACAGCAACCGCATCGCCGCGACCGCGATCGCCGCAGCCACCTCCATCGCCCTGCTCGGCGGGTCCGGCCAGGCGTTCGCCGCCGGGCAGGCCGAAGGCGTGGCCCCCAAGGCGCCCGCGAAGCTGACCGTGGCCGCCTACAAGAGCTGGCTGCAGAAGGCCCCGGGCGCCTCCGACACGCGCAAGGCGTTCGGCAAGCTGCCCTCGGCCAAGCAGAAGGCGTTCGTCGGCTATCTGCAGAACGCCAAGGTGTACAGGGCGTTCAGCGTCACCCAGCACGGCGACACCCCCGGCCTGGCCAAGCAGAAGACGGTCCGTTACAACAAGGACGTCGTCTTCACCGGCCGTACGGTCGCCGCCTCCCGCCCGGGCAAGACCACCAAGTCCATCACCCTGACGGTCACGACGACCGAGCGGATCTTCAACATCCCGGTCACCTCGGTGACCACGGAGTTGACCTACCAGACCACCAAGCAGGGCAACGTGACCGGCAAGGGCACGAAGGCGAGCCACCGGGGCGCGAACTTCAACGCCGCCTTCGCCATCAAGCCGTCCACCAGCCGCCTCTACGCCGAGGCCAACATGATGGACGGCCTCACCACCTGGACGGCCACGCCCAAGTTCAAGAGCGCCGGCACCAAGTCCCTCAAGAAGGACCAGGTCGTCACCGGCTACGGCGACCACGCCTGGTCCTCCACCCTCAGCAACCTCGCGAGCTGACGCCCTCCCCGAGGTCCGCGCCCCGGCCGCCGCAGGCGCCTCCCCATGCCCCGAGGCTCACGTCGGCCGGTTACTACGTCACCGCGTACAGGACGCCGTTCTGGCTGCTGATGTAGACCACTCCGTCGGCGAAGGCGGGCGTCGAGTACACGGGGCTGCCGGTGCGGAATTTCCACCGCTGTTCGCCGGTGCCGGCGTCCACGGCATACAGGTTGCCGTCCCCGCTGCCCACGTAGGCCATCCCGCCAACGACAGTCGGCGCGCTCAGGCCGTGGGTTTTGACGATACGGGATCTCCATCGCTGCGTGCCGGTGCCGGCGTCCACGGCGGACAAGTCGCCGTTCCCGTCACCCAAGTAGACCGTCCCATCGACGACCGTCGGCGCGCTCACGTTGACGGTAGCGAATTTCCATCGCTGCTTGCCGGTCGCGGCGTCCAGCGCGTAGAGGTTTCTGTCCCCGCTGCTGATGTAGACCACGCCGTCGACGACGGCCGCGGCTGATTCCAGATAGCCGGGGGTGGCGAATTCCCACCGCTGCTTACCCGTGTCGGCGTCCACCGCATACGCGGTGCCGCTCAAACTGCAGGCGTAGACCACCCCGTCGACAACGGTCGGCGACTCCTCGACTCGGCTGTGGGTGGTGAATTTCCACCGCTGCTTGCCGGTGCCGGCGTCGACCGCGTACACGTAGCCGTCTTCGTAGTCGTTGCCGCCTCCGCCGAAGCGGTACGTGACATCGCCCCCGCCGCCGACGTACACCACGCCGTCGACGACAGTGGGCGACGAGCTTCCGCCCTTGCCTGTGAGGAATTTCCACCGTTGCTTGCCGGTGCCTACGTCCACCGCGTACAGGTTGCTGTCCTCACTGCCCACGTAGACCGTCCCGTCGGCGACAGTCGGCTTCGAACTCACGTCCGCACCGGTGGTGAACGTCCACCGCCGTACGCCGGTTTCGGTGTCCAGCGCGTACAGGTCGTCGGTGTCGCCGCCGATGTAGACGACGCCGTCGGCGACGATCGGCGACGCGAACACGAAGTCGCCCGTGGCGAATCTCCACCGCTCCACGCCGGACGGGGCGGCGGGAGTGGGCGTGGGAGATGCGCTGGGTCTTCGGCTGGAACCGGGCAGGACCTCGGGCTCTTTGGCGGAGGAGTCGCCGTCGCTGAGCTTCCAGCCGGCGAAGCCGAGTCCTGCGATGGCGGCCCCGCCGAGGCCGCGCAGGGCCCGTCGGCGGGTCGGCCCGGCCGGGGGCGCGGCCGGGCCGCCACCGGATACTGCCGCCTCCGGGCTCTTGGGCGAGGGCTCGGCTTCGGGTGTCTCGGCTTCGGACGTCTCGGCTTCGGACGTCTCGGTCAGTGCCGCCGACGTGGGAGCCGGTACGGAAGCGGGGTCGGGCTGCCGTGCCAATGCTGGTGCCGGCGCGGGTGCCGGTGTCGGCGCTGATGCCGGCGCTGATGCCGGTGCTGGTGCTGATGCCGGTGTCGGTGCTGGTGCTGGTGCTGGTGCTGGTGCTGGTGCTGGTGCTGGTGCTGGTGCTGGTGCTGGTGCTGGTGCTGGTGCTGGTGGGACCGTGGGCCCGTGCGTGGTGGTGCGTGAGTGCAGGGTCGCGGCGACCGGTGCGGGGAGCCAGCCCGGCTGGGTGGGTGTGTGGGTGACAGCCGCTGCGGCGGCGGCCACTCCGGCGGCCTCAGCCTTCCCTGCCTCCTCGGCGGCAGCCTCCGCCAGCTGTTCCAGCAGCACCGCCACCGCCGGACGCCGGTCAGGTTGCTTGGCCAGGCAGCGGGCCACCACGGGCCGCAGAACGGGCGGGAGTTGGTGCAGGTCGGGTTCCTCGTAGACGACGCGGAAACTCAGGGCATGCCCCGAGCCGGTCCCGAACGGCCCCGATCCCGTCGCGGTGAATGCCAGCACCGCCCCGAGGGAGAAGACATCGCTGGCGGGCCCGATCGGCTTACCGGTCAGCTGCTCGGGGGACATGAACCCCGGCGTGCCCACCACCATGCCGGTTCGGGTCAAAGCGCTGGCCTCGTGAGCCACCGAGATCCCGAAATCGATCACCCGTGGTCCGTCCGCCGCGAGGAGGATGTTCGACGGTTTGAGGTCCCGGTGGACCACATCGGCCGCGTGGATCGCCTCCAGCGCCTCGGCGAGGCCGGCGCCGAGAGCCAGCACCGGGCCCTGCGGCCAGGGCCCGTGCGCGGTCACGGCATCGCCCAACGCGACGCCCGGCACATACGCCGTCGCAAGCCATGCCGGCGACCCGTCCGGATCGGCGTCCACCACACCGGCGGTGAACACCCCGTTGACTCGTCGGGCGGCGGCCACCTCCCGGGCGAACCGGCGCCGGAACTCGCCGTCCTCGGCCAGTTCGGAGCGCACCACCTTCACCGCCACCGCCCGGCCGCCGGGCGAGCGCCCCAGATACACCCGGCCCATTCCGCCCGCACCAAGCCGCGCCACGATCCGGTACCGCCCGACCTGCTCCGGATCCCCCGCTTCCAGCGCCTCGAACGCCTCCACCGCACCCCCTGACCTACCCCACGCCCCGGGCCCTTCCGAAGATCCCACATCATCCCCGACTCGCCCGCCCCGCGCACTACCGTCAGCCACTGTCGTCACCCCGGCACTCGAACCACACGGTCTTGCCGCCGGCGAGCCGGTGCCCCGCCCCCGCTTGTCCGCCACCGCGTCCAGCAGCACGAGGCCCGACGTTGGCGAGCAGCTCGGTCACGCCAGTTCGACGGCGTCCGTCAGCTCCGCCATCTCCCGGTCGTTCTATCGACCGGACGATGCGGCGGATGTGATGCGCGGAGTGCTCACCCACGGTGAGGCAGATCCGGTACTGGGCGGGCGGGGCGCCCGGAAGAAGGGGGAAAGTATGCGTTCACCCCACAAGACCGACTCGACGCGACTACGGTCAGCAACAGACCATACACATTCTGTTAAAGAGTGAGTTGAAGCTCAGAAGAGGGGACCGCACGTGACCCAGATCCACACCCTCGATCCCGGCGCGTCACCACTGGACTACTACGGCTACGAGCTGCGGCGCTGCCGCGAGACGGCGGGCCTGACGCAGAAGCAGTTGGGGGAGATCCTCGGGTGCGCCACGTCCCTGGTCGGACAGATCGAGACGGCGAGGAAGTGCCCGACGCTGGAGTTCAGCGAGCGGGTGGACGTGGCGCTGGAGACGGGCGGGATGCTGTCCCGGCTCGCCGTCCTGGTGATGCGCCATCAACTTCCGGTCTGGTTCCAGCAGGTCGCCGAACTGGAGGCACGCGCCGCCGGGATCTACACGTTCCACACGCACATGGTCCAGGGCCTGCTCCAGACCGAGGCCTACGTCCGTGCCGTGCTCGGTGCCCTGGACGCGACGGACCTCGACGACCGGACCGCCGTACGACTGGCCCGTCAGCGCGTCTTCGACAAGGAGGAGCCGCCCGTCCTGTGGGCCGTCCTCGGTGAGGCCGCGCTGCACCAGAGGATCGGCGGGCCGGAGGTCATGCGGGGCCAGCTGCTGAAACTGCTGGCCTTCGAGAACAACCCCCGGATCAACGTCCAGATCCTGCCCTTCGAGGCCGGGGCGCACGCGGGACTGACCGGCCCGTTCAACCTCTACCGCTTCGACCGCGACCCGGACGTCGTCTACACGGAGGGCTACGGGAGCGGGCATCCGACCGCCGGATTGGACACCGTCAGGGACTGCTCGCTTCGTTACGATCATCTGCAGGCCGCCGCCCTCTCCCTCAGGGACTCGGCGGAGCTGATCCGACGGGTGATGGAGGGCCGTCATGGAGAGCAACGCCGTCCCGGCGGGCACCCGGTGGCGTAGGTCGCGCCACAGCAGCGACCAGGGCGGCGACTGCGTGGAAGTCGCCGCAGCCCCCTCGCCCTCGCCCTCGCCCACCGTCGCCGTTCGCGACTCCAAGAACCCGGTGGGCCCCCGACTCACCCTGACGCCCGCCGCGTTCAGCGCCTTCCTCGGCTGGGTCTCGTCAGCACACACCGCCTGATTCCTGGTCCGGCAGATACAGGGCCCGCTCCTGCCGGGTGAGTTCGCGGTGGACGGCTCGGCAGATGCCGGTGACCGCCTCGGCCGGGAGAGGCAGGGCGGCGTCCCACAGGCGCAGGCGGTCGGCGTGGTCGCCGACCGCGAGGGTGCGGCCGTCGGGGCTGAACGCCAGCCTCGCCGCGCCTCCTCCGGGGAAGGTCGCACGGGCGTACCGCGTGGTGGTGTCCCACAGCCGTACCGTGCTGCCGGCGGCCGTGGCGAGCGTACGGCCGTCGGGGCTGAACGCCAGCGCGACCGGGCCCTCCGTGAGGCTCACGGTGAGGGTGGCGTCGAGGTCTCCCGTACCGGTGTTCCACAGCCGTACCGTGCCGTCGGAGTTGGCGGAGGCGAGCGTGCGGCCGTCCGGGCTGAAGGCCATGGACTCCACCTGCCGGAACCACCTGAAGGGGTCGTCCTGCGCTCCCTCGGGCGTGGGGCGGCCGTCGGGTTCGGTGAGCGTGGACCGGACGCGTCCGGTGGCGGGGTCGCGCAGCCGGATCTCCCCCTCCTCTCCTCCGGTGGTGGCGAAGACGTCGCCCGTGGGGCTGAACGCCAGCGGCGAGCCCTCCTCGACCTTGGGGAGTTCGACGCGGGGACGCCCGGTCCCGGTGTCCCACAGCACGAGGCCGTCGCCCACCGTCACCAGTGTCCGGCCGTCGGGGCTGAACGCCATCCCGTTGACGAACCGGCCGGGGAGGGTGATCCGCTGGCGGCGGGTGCGGACGTCCCACAGCTGTGCCCGGGCGTCGTCGGTGAGGGCGAGCGTCCTGCCGTCGGGGCTGAAGAGGACCGGCCCCGCATGGGTCAGCCCCTTGTCGATCACGGCTCGTGTGCGGCGGGTGGCCGTGTCCCACAGCCGTACCGAGGCGGTGGTGTCCCTGAAGTCGGCGCTCATCCGGACGCTGCTGGTGGCGAAGGTGTCGCCGTCGGGGCTGAACGTCACCGACTGGAGGTCTCCGCCGGGGACGTCCAGCGTGGCGCGGGGGCGGTTCGTGCCCACGTTCCACAGCCGGATCCCGACGTCGCCGCCGCCGAAGCTGTCGGCCTCGTTGCCCGTCGCCAGTTCGTTCCCGTCGGGGTCGAACGCCACCGACATCACCGGGCGGGTGTGGCCGGTGAGCGTGGTGTCGGCGCGTCCGGTGGAGAGGTCCCACAGGCGTACCGTGCCGTCGTAGCTGCCCGCGGCCAGGGTCCTGCCGTCCGGGTCGAACGCCATGGACTCGACCCGGCTGCTGGCGCTGGTGAGGGTGGTCCGCTGCTTGCCGTCGGCCACGTCCCACAGGTGGACGGTGCCGTCCTCGGTGCCCGTGGCCAGGGTCTTCCCGTCGGAGTCGAACGCCAGTGAACTGACCACGCCGGTACTGCTCTTGAGGGCGAACAGCACGCGGCCGGTGTCCAGGTCCCACAGGTGCGCGGTGTGGTCCCGGGTGCTGGTGGCGAGGGTGCGTCCGTCGGGGGAGAACGCCACCGCCATCTCCAGACCGGTGGGGCCCTGAAGGGTGGTCGCGACGCGGCCGGTGGCCACGTCCAGCACCTGCCCGGCCTCCGTGACGGCCAGCGCGCGTCCGTCGTGATCGAAGCCCACCGCCGCCATGTTGTCGTCGTCGGGGTCGCGGACGGCGACCGAGGCCCGTACCCGTCCGGTGTCCAGGTTCCACAGCCGCGCGTCGTCGCCGTGGCTGGTGGCGAAGGTCCTGCCGTCCCGGCCGAAGGCCACGGTGCGTACCAGGTCGGGGCCGTCCGCGTCCGCACGCCCGGCGAGCACCTTCCGGGTACGTCCGGTCGCCGGGTCCCACAGCCGTACCGTGCCGTCGAAACTACCGCTGGCGAGGGTCTTTCCGTCGGGGCTGTAGGTCAGGGCGGACACGGTTCCGGTGTGGCCGGTCAGCCGGCGTTCCAGAGGGACGGCCGCGGCGGCGTACAGGCTCCGGGTGGCCTCACGGGTGGGGCTCGTCCGGTACGCCTTGATGGCCAGCAGCGAGGCGAGGTCGGTGTCGCTGTCCAGCAGGGCGGCGGACTGGGCGGCCAACTGCCGTGAGAGTCCCGCACGTTGGGCGTCCAGGGCGCTCTGGCGCTGCCAGTAGGCCACCGTCGTGGCGGTCAGCGCGAGGGCCAGGAGGCAGGCGAGGGAGGTGACGAGGACACGCAGGCGGCGGGTGGTCCGGGCGCGGGCGCGTTCCTCCTGGTCGAGGGCGGCGAGGCCCTCGGTGAGGAAGGCGGCTTCCTGGTCGGTCAGGTCGTCGGTGTGGCGGGGGCCCGCGAAGTACTCCCGCGCCGTCACGAGCCGGCTCCCCCGGTACAGCGCGCCCGCGTCGCGGCCCAACTCCTCCCAGGCGCGGGCCGCCTCGGTCAGTTGCCGGTGGGCGCGCAGGCGGTCCCGGTCCTCCTCGATCCATCCGCGCAGGCGGGGCCAGGCGGTGAGGAGCGCCTCGTGGGCGACTTCGACGGTCGGCCCGTCGAGGGTGAGGAGGCGGGCCCGGGTGAGCGCCTCCAGCACCTGGGCGACCTCCTCCCGGCCGGTGCCCGTGGTCTCCAACTCGGCCCGGTCCGCGGGCCGGCGCGTGTCGGGCGTGCCGTCGCCCGGGGAGATCAGCCGCAGCAGCACCCGGCGGGCCGTGGCCGCCTCGCCCTCGGTGAACCGGCTGTGGACGTCCTCGGCGGTCTTGGCGATCGCCCCGTCCAGGCCGCCGGCCGCCTCGTACCCGGCGAGGGTCAGCGTCTTGCCCCGGCGTCGCCGCCAGGTCTCCAGCAGGACGTGCGACAGCAGCGGCAGCCCGCCGGGCGCGTCGGTGATCTCCTCGACCAGCCGGGTGGTCAGCGCCCGCTCCACGGTCAGCCCGGCGGCCGCGGCCGGTTTGACGACGACCTCGCGCAGCTCCGTCGAACTCATCGGCCCGGCCAGCAGATTGGCGTCGCCCAGCGCCTCGGCCAGCTCACGGTGCTCGGCGCACCGGCCGTAGAAGTCCGCGCGCACCGCCACCAGCACCCGCAACCGGTTCTCCGGGTCACGCGCGGTCAGCAACAGGTCGATGAAACGGGCGCGTTCGGCCGGGTCGTGGCAGAGGGTGAAGACCTCCTCGAACTGGTCGACGACCACGAGCCGGTCACCGGTGCCGGTGCCGTCGCCGGGTCCGCTCCCCTCCCGCAGCAGCTCATGCGTGCGGGACAGCTGATCGCCGGGCGTCAGGATCCGGATCGCGGACGGTCGCAGGTCCGGCTCCTCGGACTCCCGCAGGACGGGGATCAGACCGGCGCGCAGGAGCGAGGACTTGCCGATGCCGGAGGGGCCGAAGACCGCCGCGAACCGGCGGCGGCGCACCAGGTCCACGAGGTCGGCGGTGAGCCGGTCCCGGCCGAAGAAGAGTCCGCTGTCGTCGGTCTCGAACCGGGCCAGCCCCCGGTACGGCGGCTCGGCGCCCGCCCCGTCGTTCTCCGGGTCGAAGGCGGCGGCCTCCTCGACGGCCTGGTGCCACCGGATCTCCCACTCCGCCGGGTCGCCGCCGCAGGCCCGTACGAAGGCCAGGGCCACCGGCAGCGTGGGCAACTGCTCGCCGCCCGCGGCCTGGGAGAGGGTGGTGATCGAGTAGCCCGCCTGCTCGGCCATCGCCCGGTAGGTGAGACCGCCCGCCTCGGTCCGCAGTTTCCGCAACTCGAACGCGAACCGCTGCACCGGCCCGGCCCCCGGATCGACCGGCACCTCACGACGACCCGCCACCGCGCTGTTCCCCTCCCACCGCACCCACACCGTCCCGGACAACCAACGTACGCATTCGGCCACCCAAGCGGAGAGATCGCGTCCGGCCATTGTTTGGCAGGCTCGACCCCCCTGCCTAACAATGCGCGACCCGGTGGAATCAGTGGTGTGGGCGGTACGGGGGCCGCGCACGACGGGGGACGGAGCGGCACGCCCACGGGGGACTTGCCGCTACGGGGGAAAGGGGCGGCACGACCAGCCGCCACGGGGGAACGAGGCGGCACGGGGGACGGGCCGCCACGGGAAAGGGCCCTGCTGGCCGCGGGACGACCAGCAGGGCCCTTTCGGTCTCCGGACGCCGGCCGCGGAACAGCCGGACAGCCGGACAGCCGGACAGCCGGACAGCCGGACAGCCACCGAACCACAGTCGGCCGAACCGCAGTCGGCCGAACCGCAGTCGATCGAACCGCAGTCGATCGAACCGCAGTCGATCCGACCACAGTCACCGCACCGCGGTCGACCGGCGGCGGGTCACAACCGCTGAATGATCGTCCCGGTCGCCAGCCCGCCCCCCGCACACATCGTCACCAGAGCGAACTCCTTGTCCGTCCGCTCCAGTTCGTGCAGCGCGGTGGTGATGAGCCGCGCGCCCGTCGCACCCACCGGATGCCCTAGAGCGATCGCTCCGCCGTTGACGTTCACCTTCGCGAGATCCTGGTCGAAGACCTGCGCCCAGCTCAGCACCACCGACGCGAAGGCCTCGTTGATCTCGACCAGGTCGATGTCCTTGAGCGACATCCCGGCCTTCCCCAGCACGGCCTTGGTCGCGTCGATCGGCCCGTCGAGGTGGAAGTGGGGGTCCGCGCCGACCAGCGCCTGGGCGACGATCCGCGCCCGGGGCCGCAGCTTCAGCGCGCGGGCCATCCGCTTCGACGCCCACATGATCGCCGCCGCGCCGTCGCTGATCTGGGAGGAGTTGCCCGCCGTGTGGACGGCCGTCGGCATGATCGGCTTCAGCCGGGCCAGCGCCTCCATGGACGTGTCGCGCAGTCCCTCGTCGTGGTCGACGAGCCGCCACATGCCCTGTCCGGCGCCCTGCTCCGCCTCGGTCGTCGGCACCTGGACGGCGAACGTCTCCTTCTTGAACCGTTCCTCGGCCCACGCGGCGGCGGCCCGCTCCTGCGAGACGAGCCCGAGGGCGTCCACGTTCTCCCGGGTGAGCCCCCGGTGGCGGGCGATCCGCTCCGCCGCCTCGAACTGGTTCGGCAGGTCGACGTTCCACTCCTCCGGGAACGGCTTCCCGGGCCCGTGCTTGGACCCCGACCCGAGCGGCACCCGGGACATGGCCTCGACCCCGCAGCTGATCCCGACGTCGATGACGCCCGCCGAGACCATGTTGGCCACCATGTGCGAGGCCTGTTGCGAGGAGCCGCACTGACAGTCGACCGTCGTCGCGGCGGTCTCGTACGGCAGGCCCATGGTCAGCCAGGCCGTGCGCGCGGGGTTCATGGACTGTTCGCCGGCGTGGGTCACCGTGCCGCCGACGATCTGCTCGACGCAGTCGGCGGGGATGCCGGTGCGGCCGAGGAGTTCACGGTAGGTCTCGCCCAGCAGGTAGGCGGGGTGCAGGTTGGCGAGCGCTCCGCCGCGCCTGCCGATGGGGGTGCGTACGGCTTCGACGATCACGGGTTCCGCGGCCATGGGGATTCCTCTCAACGGTTACCCGCGCGGCGCGGGGCGTCCCGGCCCGGCCCGCCACGCAGAACTAGTACGCGTTCTAGTTCTCTTGAGCAGTCTGCTGAGCCCGGCTCCGGGACCGCAAGGGGCGTGCGGCAACTGAAAAGCCGACCGAAAGGCCGACTGAAGGGCCCGTACCCCTTGCTAGTTGTAGAACCCGTTACTACGGTCACCGCAATTCCCTGTATCTGATGCTCCGTCAGGAGTCGCCGATGCCCTGTCCAGCGCTGCCCGACGGGTTCGACTTCACCGACCCCGACCTGCTGCACCACCGTGTCCCCCTCCCGGAGTTCGCCGAACTGCGCCGTACGGAACCGGTCCACTGGATCCCGCAGGCACCCGGCATCGCGGGCTTCGCGGACGAGGGCTACTGGGCCGTCACCCGGCACGCGGACGTCAAGTACGTCTCCACGCACCCCGAGTTGTTCTCCTCGACGGTCAACACCGCGATCATCCGCTTCAACGAGCACATCGAGCGCGACGCGATCGACGCCCAGCGCCTGATCCTGCTGAACATGGACCCGCCGGAGCACACCCGGGTCCGCCAGATCGTGCAGCGCGTGTTCACCCCGAGGGCGATCCGCGCGCTGGAGGACAACCTGCGCCACCGCGCCCTGAACATCGCCCGGGAGGCGGTCGCCCACGCCGGCCCGTTCGACTTCGTCACCGAGGTCGCCTGCGAACTCCCCCTGCAGGCCATCGCCGAGCTGATCGGCATCCCGCAGGAGGACCGCATCCGGATCTTCGAGTGGTCGAACCGGATGATCTCCTACGACGACCCCGAGTACGCCATCACCGAGGAGGTCGGCCAGGAGTCGGCGATGGAACTCATCGCCTACGCCATGAACATGGCCGCCGACCGCAAGCAGTGCCCGGCGAAGGACATCGTCACCACGCTGGTGGCCGCCGAGGACGAGGGCAACCTCACCTCCGACGAGTTCGGCTTCTTCGTGCTGATGCTGGCGGTCGCGGGCAACGAGACGACCCGCAACGCCATCACCCACGGCATGCACGCCTTCCTCACCCACCCCGACCAGTGGGACCTCTACAAACGTGAGCGCCCCGCGACGGCGGCCGAGGAGATCGTCCGCTGGGCCGCCCCGGTCAACTCCTTCCAGCGCACCGCCACCCAGGACGTCGAACTCGGCGGCAAGCCGATCAGGAAGGGCGACCGCGTCGGCATCTTCTACGCCTCCGCCAACCACGACCCGGACGTCTTCACCGACCCCGACACCTTCGACATCACCCGCGACCCCAACCCCCACCTCGGCTTCGGCGGCGGAGGCCCGCACTTCTGCCTCGGCAAGTCCCTGGCCGTCCTGGAGATCGACCTCATCTTCAACGCGATCGCCGACGCGATGCCGAACCTCAGGCTCGTGGGCGAGCCCAGCCGACTGCGCTCGGCGTGGATCAACGGGGTGAAGCACCTGCAGGTCACCACCGTCTGACAGCACCGGCCCCCGCACTCGGGCCGACGGCCTCCCGGCGCCGTCGGCCCGTCCCCGGTGGCGCTCCCGTGGCCGCATGTCGACGCATGCCCGTTCGGTCGGCCAGGACCGCCCTCGAATCCCTGGCGCCGGCACCGGTCTCTCGCGTATGCAGGACGGACCCTGCAGGGCCCTGGCCTCTACCCCTCGCCCTTGCCTCCGCCGCCGCGCTGGACGGCCGTGGAGAGTCCGCGGGTGGCCGGTGGCCGGTCGCGCGGTTCCCCGCGCCCCTGGCGGGGCGCGGTGGTGCGGGGACCTGTCAGGAGGTACGTCAGGCCGAAGCCCGCGCCCACGACGGCCGCGCCGCCGACCGCGTCGAGGATCCAGTGGTTGCCGGTCGCGACGATCGCCAGGGCCGTGAAGAAGGGGTGCATCAGGCCCAGTACCCTCATCCACACCTTGGGCGCGACCAGCGCGATCGTCAGGCCGCACCACAGGGACCAGCCGAAGTGCAGGGACGGCATCGCCGCGTACTGGTTGGCGAGTTCGGTCAGCTTGCCGTAGTCCGGCCTGGAGAAGTCCTGGACGCCGTGGATGGTGTCGATGATGCCGAGGCCGGGCATCAGGCGCGGCGGTGCCAGCGGGTAGAAGAAGAAGCCGACGAGCGCGAGGACCGTGGTGAAGCCGATGGCCGTGCGGGCCCAGCGGTAGTCGGCGGGGCGGCGCCAGTAGAGGACGCCGAGGACGGTCAGCGGGACCACGAAGTGGAACGAGGTGTAGTAGAAGTCGAAGAAGTCCCGCAGCCAGCCGATCCCGACCACCGTGTGGTTGAACCAGTGTTCGATGTCGATGAACAGGGCCTTCTCGGCGGCCAGGACCTGCCCGGCGTGCTCCTCGGCGGTGGCCCGGCTGCCGGTGGCCTCCAGGCGGGTGCGCTGGTAGGCGGCGTACGTGACGCGGATCAGCAGCAGTTCGAGGAGCAGGTTCGGGCGGGTGGCCACCCGGCGCAGTAACGGGGCCCAACTGAAGCGGGTCTCCGCCTTCGGGGCGTACTCCGTGGGGATCGGCGCCCGGTAGTACTCCGAGGTACGGGACAGGAACGGCACGACGAGGGCGGCGGTGAGCGCGGCCAGCAGGACGACGTCGTCGCGCACCGGGTGCAGGACGCCCACGTTCGGCACCATCATCTTCGCCGGCAGCGTCATCACCAGGACGACGGCCACCGGCCACACATACCGTGACGAGGCCTTCTTGCCGACCCGGCCGACCACCGCGAGCAGCACCCACAGCAGCTGGTGCTTCCAGGACGTCGGCGAGACGGCGACCACGACACAGCCGGTGAGGGCGACGGCGAGCAGCAGCTGCCCGTCGCGGGCGTAGTGGATGGCCCGCCGCATGCCGAGTACGGCGACGGCGGCGGCCAGCGCGAAGAAGACGACGATCTCCAGCGGGCCCGTAAGGCCCAGCCGGAGCAGCATGCCGTGCAGGGACTGGTTGGCGAGGTCGTCCGCCCGGCCGCCGAGGCCGACGCCGGCGAGGTGGTGCACCCAGTAGGTGTACGAGTCGTGCGGCATCGCGGCCCAGGCCAGCGCGGTGGCCCCGGCGAACGTGATCCCGGTGCTCGCGGCGGCCCGCTTGCGGCCGGTGAACCACAGCAGCGGCACGAACAGCAGCACGGTCGGCTGGAAGGCCGCGGCGAGCCCTATGAAGACTCCGCTGGTGCGCTCGCCCCGGACCACGAAGCAGCCCGCCAGGACGAGCAGGACGGGGATGATGCTGGTCTGGCCCAGGTACAGCGTGTTCCGCACCGGCAGCGACAGCATCAGCAGGGTGACCGCGACGGGCGCGGCGAGCAGTGCCGTACGGCGGGTGACGGGCTGGGGCAGGGCGCGGGCGGCGACCAGGCCGAGGGCGACGACCAGCAGGAGGGTGCCGAAGGTCCAGCCCCAGCCGAGCGCCTGTTCCGCCATTCGGGTGAGGGGCTTGAGGACGAGGCCGCCGAAGGGCGTGCCCGTGAAGCGCGTCGAGTCGTACAGCGAGCCGTTGACATGCAGGACGCCGCTGGGTCCGACCCAGGTCTCCAGGTCCGTCAGCCGCTCGCCCTTGGGTGTGTTCAGCACGACCGCGACCTGCCGCACCGCCAGGATCGCGGCGACCAGCCACAGCACGGCCCGGACGGCCACCAGTCGCGCCGCCGTCAAGCCCGTACCCACGGCACCGCCCGGTCTGCTCTGCTCCGTCGCCACGCGCCGTCGTCCTCCCGCCCCGTCGACGTCCCCCCGAGAAGGCTCGCACTGTCCTCGTCGTGAGACGCGGGCAACCCGCTCTTCACCTGAGAGTCGCCCTTGTTTTGTCCGGATGACGATAGTGCGCGGAAGGTCGCCCGCACGCTCAAGGGCACGACGCGGATCACGGATGCGCATCACGGGCAGGGTCGTGACAGGCCACTGACAAAGACCTGGAAGCATGGCTCCGAGCAGGGCGGCACGCCGGCAGGTCAGCGGGAGGGCACGGGGGATGAAGGGTTTCGTACGGGGGCGCGCGCGTCCGGCGGAATGGGCGCACGGGAGGCGCGGGGCGCGCGAACGGCTCCTGGTGGTCGTCCTCGCCCTGCTGGGGCTTCAACTGGCATCGCTCGTGGCACCGGCGTACGCCTGCGGCTGCGGCGCGATGGTGCCGGACGACGGGCGGAACATGTCGGTGAACCGCGAGCGGTCCGTGGTGCGCTGGGACGGCCGCGAGGAACAGATCCTGATGAGCCTGACGGTCTCCGGTGACGCCCGGACGGCCGCCTGGATCATGCCGGTGCCGAACCGGGCCACGGTGAAGCTCGGCGACGCGGCCGTCTTCGACCGGCTCGACGAGGAGACCGCGCCCGTGCACGAGAGGCGCGAGTACTTCTGGCCGCGCTCGCACGACTGGCCGTTCGACATGTTCGAGAGCGACGGCATGGCGGGGGACGCCGCGCCCCGGGACCCGCGGTCCTCGGTGGACGTCGTCGGCCGCGAGCGGCTCGGCCCGTTCGACGTGGCCCGGCTGACCGCCACCGACTCCGGCGCCCTCGGCGACTGGCTCGACGAGAACGGCTTCGCGCTCCCGGACCGGCTGGACACGGCGCTGGAGCCGTACGTCCGGCGGAAGTGGGAGTACGTGGCGATCAGGCTGGCGCCGGAGGACTCCGAGGGCTCCGAGGGCTCCGCCGCGAGCACCCCGCTCTCGGGCACCCTGGACCCGCTCCACCTCACCTTCGCCAGCGACGAGCCGGTCTACCCGATGCGCCTGTCCCGCCTGGCCGCCACCCCGCAGGCCCTCGGCCTGTACGTTCTCGCCGAGCACCGTATGGAGCCCGGCTCCGCGATCGGCGGGAACGAGCCGGAGGTGACCTTCGCGGGACGCCTGGGCGCGCCCGTCGGCACGCTCGGCGACCTCACCGCGGGCGGCACGGACTTCCTCACCGCCGTCGAGCAGGACTTCCCGCGGCCGGAGCTGATCTCCGGCGATCACACGCTGCGGCGGGCCGCGGCCGACGACACCTATCGAAAGGTCATCTACGTGGACGAGATGTGGACCGTGTGGGGCATCCCCGGCTGGCTGGTGTCGTTCGGCATCGGCATCGCCGTACTGGCGATCAAGGCGGTGGCCGTCGCGATCGTGCTCAAGCGCAACGCGAAGCGGCAACTGCCGCCCCTACCCCCGCCGGGCGCGGTCTTCATGCCGCCGGGCGCCTACCCGCCCGGTGCGCCGATGCCGCCGGGGGCGTACCCGCAGGGTCCGCCTGCGCCGATGCCGGTGCCGGTGCCGGTGCCGGTGCCGCCGGCGGATACGAAGTCCGCACCGAACGACTGAAACACACCCCGGAACCGCTGACAGGGGGCCCGCCCCGCGCCTATATTCATTAGCGCACCTACTTAGCTGTTCTAAGTAACTGTCCTGATGAAAGGCGCGGGAGGCACAGCTTCATGAGCGAGTCGCGGACCTGGGACGACGTCGACGTCTACTTCACCACCCACCTCGCCCCGGACGACGAGGCCTTGGAGGCGGCGCTGCGCGACAACGAGGCGGCCGGACTTCCGGCCATCGACGTCGCCGCCAACCAGGGGAAGTTCCTGCACCTCCTCGCCCAGATCCAGGGTGCCCGCCGCATCCTGGAGATCGGCACCCTGGGCGGCTACAGCACCATCTGGCTGGGCCGGGCGCTGCCCGCCGACGGCCGGCTCATCTCCCTGGAGTACAGCGCCCGACACGCGGAGGTCGCCTGCCGCAACATCGCGCGCGCCGGGCTCGACGGGCTCGTCGAGGTACGGGTCGGCCCCGCCCTGGAGTCGCTGCCCAAGCTGACCGACGAGAACCCCGAGCCGTTCGACCTGGTCTTCATCGACGCGGACAAGGCCAACAACCCGCACTACGTGGAGTGGGCCCTCAAGCTCACCCGGGCCGGCAGCGTCATCGTCGTCGACAACGTCGTACGCGGCGGCCGGGTCGCCGACGCCGACAGCACCGAGCCGGACGTCCGCGGCACCCGGGCCGCCATCGAACTCATCGCCACGCACCCGAAGTTGAGCGGGACGGCGATCCAGACGGTGGGCACCAAGGGGTACGACGGGTTCGCGCTGGCCCGGGTGCTGGACTGAACCGGGTGCGGCGGGGCGGCGGCTCCGTCAGGCCTCGTGGTAGAAGCCCACGTTGACGCTGCGGGGGCCCGTGCGGTCGTAGATGACGAGTTCGCCGGAGCTGCCGTGCGGGAGCTTCGCCGTACCGCCGTACGGGAGCGGCGAGGGCTGGTGGTTGAGCAGGGTCAGCCGCACCTCGGAGGAGGGGTCGGCGTGCGAGCCCCGCAGCCAGGTGACCTGCCAGCTCCCGTCCGGGCCGCACAGGAACTCCAGATGCACACGGGAGACGAAGAGCCAGTCGTCCGGTGTCGCGAGCCGGCACACCGCCCGATCGCGGCCCACCCGGAGCACGCCGCCCGGCTCGCTGGGCGCGTCGGCCATCTGCATGCCGGCCGTCGCCCCGGCGTCCGCCTCGGAGACCGAGGCCATGGTGAGTTCGAGCACGTACCGCTCCTAACGGGTCAAACTCCAATTGTCGCTGCGCACGGCGCGTTTGGCGCGCCGCCGCCGCATGATAATTCGCCGGATCGTCCTGTTGTGCGGGCTCCGGCACAATGGAGGCATGACCGAGCGAAAGCCACCCGGTGTCAGCTTCGAGTCCTTCGTCGACAAACAGATCCGCGAAGCGGAGGCGCGCGGCGACTTCACGGCCCTCCCCGGCGTGGGCCGACCGCTTCCCGACGACGACACGACCTACGACGAACTCTGGTGGATCAAGCGGAAGATGGCCCGCGAGGGCCTGTCGGTCCTGCCCCCGACGCTCGCCCTGCGCAAGGAGGCGGAGGACGCTCTCGCGGCAGCCGCCGAGGCCCCCTCCGAAGGCGCCGTCCGCAGGATCGTCACCGAGATCAACGCCAAGATCAGCGAGATGATGTTCAAGCCACCACCTGGACCGCCGCTGGGCCTGAAGCCGTACGACGTGGAAGTGGTCGTACGGGAATGGCGTGAGCGCCGGGAGAGTGGGCGGAGCGCCTGAGGAACCCGGGTTGATGTGCCGTGGGGCGGCCGCGGGCCGGGTGCGCTGATCGCGCGGTTCCCGCGCCCCGGAAGGCCTGGCCCGTCACGAGGCGCGCGACGCCGCCCCGGCCGGCCCGGCTCCGCGCATACGTGAGACCGCGCCCCGGGGCACGACCCGGAGCGCGGTCTCGGCGTTCGCCGCTGTCGGTCTCAGAGCCGCAGCAGCCGTTCGGTCAGCTCCCGGTAGTCGCGCAGGGCGAGGCGGAGCTGTTCGGTGTCGGTGGTGTCCGCGCGGCCGTCGGCGGTGGTCTGCCAGGAGTCGCGCAGGGTGCGGCGACGCCGGGTCACCGCGTCGGTGAAGCGGGCGGCCGCCTCTTCGAGGACGTGATCGGCCTCCTCGACGGCCGACCTGGGCCCGTCGACGAACTCGCCGACCGCGTGCTGCAACCGCAGCGTCAGCTTGTCGCTCTCGTCATGGGGCAGCAGCGGGGATCCGGAGGACCCGGAACCGCCCGTGGGCGCCTGGGCGTGACCCTCGCGGGCCACCGGGCCGGGGCCGTCGCCGACACCCGGTGTCCTGCCGCCGTTCGGCCCCTCGGCCCGGCCTCCCGTACCCGTACGGCCCGCCGTGGTGTCGTGGCCCGGCACGACCGCGGCCCGGGTGCCCGTGGCGCCCGCGGTGCCTGCCGTGTCCGTCGCCCGGGTGCCCTGCGGAAGCCCGCCGCCCTTCACCCCGTCACGCCTCGCGTCGGCGTCCCGCGTCTCGCGCGGACCGCGTTCGCGGATGCCCTCGCCCCTCGTCACGTCGTCAGTCATCCCCCTCAACTCCCCTTCGCGTGGCGCCTGGTGAGCGCCCATGGCAGATGGGACCGATGGCGGCCGTCGGCGGCCGCACCGTCGTGCTCGTCGCGTCGCGCCGTTCCTTCGCGGTGGGCCGGGCCCTCGCGCCCGGCCGTTCCCTCACGGTCCGCCCGGGCGTCCCGGCGGTCCGGGGTCACCAGGTCCTCGAACAGGGCGCGGGCCTCGACCATGGCCTCGCGCATCTCCTCGGTACCGGTACCGGTGCCGGGGCCGGCGCCGTTCGCGGTGCCCGCGCGGCCCTGGGCGGTGTCGCCGGTGGTGTGCGCCGCGAGGTGCACCCGTCGGTAGCCGTGCACATGGTGGGCGTGGTGGACGGAGAGCGCCTCCAGCTGGGTCTCGTAGTGGCCGCCGTCCGGGAAGCCCCGGGCCCCGGCCACCTCGGAGAGCAGCCGGTCCGCCTCGGCGACCGCCTCACGGGGCGAGTCGACGAAGCGTTCCTGGGCGGCCGCCCAGCGGGACTCGTACCGTTCGCGCTCCGCGCTCGGCAGCGCCCGCTTCTCCAGCGAGCCGTGCCGCTTCACCCGCTCCGCGAGTTCCCGGGCGGCGGCCCGCTCGTCGCCGTCATGGCGGGCCACGGTCCGGTCGTACTCGGGTCCGAAACGCCGCTTCAGCGATCCGCCGGCACCCGCACCGCGGCGGGCGCGCTGGGTCAGGACGGCCGCTACAACGACCACGGCCGCCACGATCACGATCAAAGCGATGATCAAGCCTGTGGACATGAATGCCTTCCAGAGTCCTCGGCCCGGGCGTCTCGCCCCGTCGGGCCGTTTCGCACCGGGTTGCCCGATCCCGTTGGTTCAAACGGCAAGCGCGGAGCGGGACAACGGCGTAAATCGTTTGCGGGCCACACGCCCCCGCTCCCGACAATGACCGGCATGACCCGCATGACGACCACCTGGTCCGTGGAGGACGAGCCCCACGACTCCCCCGTCGCCGCCGCGCTCTGGCGGGCGTACTACACGGAGGTCAGCGACCGCTGGTATCTGCTGCACGAGGGGCGCGTCACGGACCCGGACGAGTTGGAGCGCGAGGTCGCGGCGGACACCGGGGCGTACCTGTCACCGCCGGACGGGGTGCTCCTGGTGGCCCGCTACGGGGGCGAACCGGTCGGCACGGCGGGGGTACGGCTGACGGACGCCGCGACGGCCGAGCTGAAGCGGGTCTTCCTGCTGGCGGAGGCACGCGGCAAGGGCGGAGCCGCCCTCCTCGTCACGGCCGCCGAGGACGCCGCCCGCGCCCTCGGCGCCGAACGGATCGTCCTCGACACCCGGGGCGACCTGGTGGAGGCCCGCGCGCTCTACGCCCGGCTCGGCTACGAGGAGAGCGCCCCGCACAACGACCACGAGTACGCGGACCACTGGTTCACGAAGAGACTGACGTGGACGTAGGAGCCGCAGGGGGCGTGGGCGGCGTACCGGAGGTCGTCGTGGTCGTCGGCCGTCGGGTGATCGCTCCCTCGTGGTGCGGGCGTTCCGCGTCCGAGCCGCAGAGTTCGGCGTTGAGTTCCTCGACGAGGCGGACGAGGTCGGTGGGGCGGTCGGGGCCCCACCAGTCGCCGAGGAGTTCGGCGAGGGAGTCCTCGCGGGCCTTGGAGAGCCGCTCGGCCGCCACCTGGCCGCTGTCGGTGAGGACGAGGTCGATGCCGTCGCGGCGGGCGAGGCGGCGCTCCTCGACCTGCCGGGTCGCCGCCATGATCACGTCGAGCGGGACGGCGCTGCGTTCCGCGAGCACGGCGGGCTCGGCCCAGCCGTACCGCCGGATCCGCAGCAGCAGCCAGCTCGCGGCGGGCAACAGGTCGTAGCTGGCCCGTGCGGTGATCTTCCGGTAGATCTCGCGGCGGCCCTCCCGGGACCCGAGCACCGACAGCGCCCGGCACACCTCGTCGTACGACGACCGCTCGACGGGGTTGCTGGCGAGCGTCTCCGTGGCATCCGGCGCCGTCACGGACGCCCGCAGCCGGTCCTCGCGCAGGAACAGGGCGAGGACGAACCCGACGACGGCGACGGGGGCCGCGTAGACGAAGACGTCGGTGATGGAGGAGGCGTAGGCGTCGAGGACGGAGGGGCGCAGCGCGGCCGGGAGTTCGGCGATCTCGCGCGGGTCGGCCTTGAGCCCGTCCACGCTGACGCCGGACGGCAGCGAGGCCCCGTCGAGGGCGTCGGTGAGCTTGTCGCCGAGGTGCCCGGCGAAGACCGTACCGAAGACCGCCACCCCGAACGAGGCGCCGATGGACCGGAAGAAGGTCGCGCCGGAGGTGGCGACGCCGAGGTCCTCGTACGAGACGGCGTTCTGCACGACGAGGACGAGGACCTGCATGACGAGGCCGAGCCCGAGCCCGAAGACGAAGAGGTACGCGCTCATCTCGCCGTCACCGCTGTCCGCGTCGAGCTGGTGCAGGAGCAGCAGGCCCAGCGTGGTGACGGCCGTGCCGACGACGGGGAACACCTTCCAGCGGCCCGTGCGGCTGACGATCTGCCCGGAGACCGTCGAGGACAGCAGCAGCCCGAACACCATCGGCAGCATGTGCACACCCGACATGGTCGGCGACACACCGTGCACGACCTGCAGGAACGTCGGCAGGTAGGTCATCGCGCCGAACATCGCGAAGCCGACGACGAAGCTGATCACGGCGGAGAGGGTGAAGGTGCGGACACGGAACAGCTTGAGGGGCAGGACGGGTTCGGCGGCCCGCCGCTCGACGGCCACGAACACGACGACGAGCAGGACGGCCAGGGCGGAGAGGCCGATGATCTGCGGCGAGGTCCAGTCCCAGGTGGTGCCGCCGAGGGAGGCGACCAGGACCAGACAGGTGGCCACGGAGGCGATGAGGAAGGTGCCGAGGTAGTCGATGACGTGCCGCTCGGCCTTGCGCGGGATGCGCAGCACGGCGGCGATGACGAGCAACGCCACCGCTCCCACCGGCAGGTTGACGTAGAACACCCAACGCCAGCTCAGATGCTCGGTGAACAGCCCGCCGAGCAGCGGGCCGAGCACGCTCGTCGCACCGAAGACCGCGCCGAAGAGCCCCTGGTAGCGCCCGCGTTCACGCGGCGGGACGAGATCCCCGACGATCGCCATCGACAGCACCATCAGCCCGCCGCCACCGAGCCCCTGCAGGGCCCGGAACCCGATCAACTGGGGCATGTTCTGTGCCATTCCACACAGCGCCGACCCGATGAGAAAGATCACGATCGCCGTCTGGAACAGCCTCTTCCGGCCGTACTGGTCGCCGAGCTTGCCCCACAGCGGGGTCGCCGCCGTCGCGGCCAGCATGTACGCCGTGACCACCCACGACAGGTGCTCCAGCCCGCCGAGGTCGCTCACGATCGTCGGCAGCGCCGTCGACACGATGGTCTGATCGAGTGCCGCCAGCAGCATTCCCAGCAGCAGGGCCCCGATGGAGACCATCACGCCACCGGGCACACCTTCGGCGACGGGCACGCCGTGCCCGCGGGGGCCGGGCGGGGGCGTGCGTCCGGCGGTGTCGTCGGCGGTGTTCGCGGCCTCGTCGCCGCCGTCGGCGGTGGCGTGGTCGATGTCGTCGGTCATGCAGACCTCCCGAGCTCCCGAGGGTCTCGTACAGCGTCCCCAGTGTCCTCTTCTTCCGCGTCCACTACATCGTGGTGGGTGTGACCGGTTATGGCCTGTCGAGGCGATCCGGAACCCCTGATTCCCGGGGCGCCTGGGAGATTCTGTGTCGATCGTTTGCTTAAACTCTGGAGTCTTCGCGGGGAGGAACGACACGTGAGTGAACCGACCAGTCACATATGCCCGGAATGCTCCACACCCCGGGCCTCGGACGGCACGCCGTCCTGCGCGTGCGGCCGCCGCGCGTCCGAGGCCCTTCTCGAAGCCCGTACGGCCGAGGCGGCGGCCGCGGAGGACTTCGACCCCCTCCGGATACGCCCGTACGTGGAGCTGGGCGACGAGAACGACGGGCCCCTCGAAAGCCCCCGGCGCCCCGGAACCCCCGGCGGCGACGCAGCCCTGACGACGCGGCAGGAGCGGGTGGAGCACGGGCCGGGCGGAACTGGGCCGAGTGGGTCGGGTTCCCCCTTGCCGGGGCCCGACCCGACGTCGACGATCGCCATGCCGGTGACCACGGCGGCGACCGCGGCGGCGACCCCGACCGGGCCGGACGTGGCGGACGTGCGGCTGTTCGACCAGAGGGACGAAAAGCCCGGCGGGGGCGGACCCGACGCGTCGCACACGACGAGCGCGTCGAGCGTCTCCTCGCCCCAGGCACTGTTCCCGACCCCGCCGTCACCCTCGCCGTACGCGTCGTCCTCGCCGTACGCGTCGCCCTCGTCACCCTTCTCGGCACGCCCACCCTTCTCGGGCCCGGCGAGCCCTTCGGCTCCGGTGGCGCCCTCATCCCCCTCTTCGGCATCGTCATCCCGGTCGGGCCCGGCCGGCCCGACGCCATGGCCGGCGTCGGGGGCCACGTCGACGGCTCCCGTGCCCTTCGCATCCGATGCCTCCGCCGGCCCCGACCGCCCTTCCCCGCACTCCCTCTCCCCCTCCCCCTCCCCCGCCTCGCCGTCCGCGGGGCGCCCCGGGCGTCGACGCCGTCGCCGTACGGGACTGATCGCCACCCTCGCCGGGACGGCCGCCGCGGGGGTGATGGCCGCCGCCGGACTCGCGAGCGGACTCTTCTCGTACGACGCCCCCGAGCGGGACCGCGCGCTGCCGGACGACCTGCGGGCGAGCGCGCCGGACACGTCGCCCGACGGGGAGGCGTCGCCGGTGGAACCGCCGGCGGAGGGCGGGGGCGGGGCGCCCGCACCGGCGCCGCCGGGCGGCGGGGCCGCGTCGCCGAGCCCCACGAAGAGCCCCTCCCCTTCCCCTTCGCCGTCGCAGCCGTCGGGCTCGCCGTCGGCGTCCGCCTCGGCGAGCCCGACGCAGAGCGCGCCCAGCGCCGGCGCCGCCGGCGGCTCGTCGGCCGCCGGCGCGGACGACTCGGACGACAGCCGGCTGGTGGTGCCCCAGACGCTCCGCGTCGGCGACGACGACCCCGAGGTGACCGAACTCCAGCTCCGGCTGAACCAGTTGGGCCTCTACAACGGCGACATCGACCAGAACTACGACAGCCAGGTCGAACAGGCCGTCCTCTTCTACCAGAGCAGCCGTGGGATCACGAAGGACAAGGAAGAGCCGGGCGTCTACGGCCTGGTGACCCGGGAGCGGCTGGAGTCCGAGACGAAGGAGCCGTGACCGGCGGGGCGGCGGGAGCGACTGGACGGCGGCGATAGGCGCACGGGGGCGGCAGGGCCGAAGGGGGCCGAGTTCGGCCGACGGGAGTCGGGCGGTGCCCCTTCGTCCCGCGTGATGCAGGATGAAGCCATGAGTATCGTCAAGATCAACGTCCTCACGGTTCCCGCTGAGCAGCGTGAGGTGCTGGAGAAGCGGTTCGCCTCCCGCGCCGGGGTGGTCGAGAGCTCGGACGGCTTCGAGTGGTTCGAGCTGCTGCGCCCCGTCGACGGCACCGACAACTACCTCGTCTACACCCGCTGGCGCGACGAGGACGCCTTCCAGGCGTGGATGGAGGGCCCCATGAAGCAGGCCCACCAGGGCGGCGGCGACCGCCCCAGGCCCGCCGCCTCCGACTCGACCGTCTGGACCTTCGAGGTCCTCCAGCAGACGGGCCCGAAGAACGAGGCCTGACGCCGCCGCCCCACACGGCTCACCCGAGCCATCGCCATCGCCATCGCCCCCGTCCAGCAACTGCGCCGGCGCAGTTGCTGGACGGGGGCGAACCGGCATCAGGACGAGGGACGCCAGGCTCTCGTCGGGAAGTCGCCCGCCGAAGGAACGACCTGAAGGAACGACCCGGAGGAACGACCCGGCCGATGCTCCCTCGTTCCCCATAAGTACCCACCTTTTTGTGGGTACTTGGCGGAAGGCGGCCGTCGGGCGACCCTTGTGGTGAGGGAGCGGCCGAAAGGTCGCGTGACACCGATCAGGGGACGGAAGACGGACACGATGACGATGATGTGACGGTTCAGGAGGCGGACCGGGACGCGACCTCGGCCTCGCCCTCGACCCCGGTGAGCGTCTCCAGGCGTCGGTGCCCCCAGTCCGACAAGGGCCCCAGCGCCGAGGAGAGTTCACGGCCGAACGGGGTCAAGGAGTACACGGTCTTCAGCGGCAGCACGTCGTGCACCTCCCGGTGCACGAGCCCGTCGGTCTCCATCTCGCGGAGTGCCTGGGTCAGCACCTTCTCGCTGAGGCCCGGCAGCAGCCGACGCAGCTCACCCGGACGGTACGGACCGGACTCCAGCAGCCAGAGCAGCGACGTCTTCCACTTTCCCTCGATCACGGCGATCGCCGCGGTGACCCCACAGACATTCGGGTCCTGGGCACGCTCGCGCGTCATTCTCGCTCCCCCTCGCCCCATTCGTCGCGCATCGACGAACCGACCAACTTCCCACAGGAGTCACCGAGTCATGCCCGCACACACCGAAGAGCCCACCACTACCGCCGGCACAGCCACTCCCGCTCCCACCGTCACCGTACTCGGCCTGGGTCCGATGGGCCGGGCCCTCGCCGGCGCCTTCCTGGACGCCGGGCTGCGGACCACGGTCTGGAACCGTACGCCGGGCCGGGACGGGGAACTGCTCGCGCGGGGCGCCGTCGGCGCCGGGTCGGCCGAGGAGGCGGTGGCGGCGAGCACGCTGACCGTCGTCTGCGTGGTCAACTACGACGCCTCGGACGCGGTACTGCGCGGCCCGGAGGTCGCCGGGGCGCTCAAGGGCCGCACGGTGGTCAACCTGACCGCCGACACCCCGGACCGGGCCCGCTCCACCGCCGCGTGGGCGGCCGAGCACGGCGTCGACTACCTCGACGGGGCGATCATGACGCCGACGCCGACCATCGGCACCCCGGACGGCGTCTTCCTCTACAGCGGCTCCGAGGACCTCTACCGCGCCCACCGGCCCGTGCTGGGCGCGTTGGGCGGCACCCACACCCACCTCGGCGAGGACATCGGCCGGGCGGCGACTTTCGACATCGCGCTGCTCGACCTCTTCTGGACCTCGATCGCCGGCTACACCCATGCCCTGGCGCTGGCCCGGGCGGAGGGTGTCACCGCGCGGGAGCTGACCCCGTTCGCCCAGGGGATCGCCGCGATCCTCCCGCCGCTCTTCGAGGAGGGCGCGAAAGAGGTCGACAGCGGTCGGCACTCCGGCGAGGGCAACCCGCTCACCTCGGCCGTGTCGACCATGGCCCACGTCGTCCAGGTGTCCGAGTCCCACGGCATCGACGCGAGTGTCATGCGGGCGGCCGAAGGCTTCGCCCGCCGCGCCATCGCCCTGGGCCACGGCACCGACGGCTTCACCAGGCTGACGGACGTCCTCGACCGCCGTTAGGCGGGCGGCGATCCCGCTGCGGGGCCGATGCCCGCCACCCCGACGGCCGCCACCCCGACGGCCGCCGACCGGCGGTCCCGGAGGGGTGGCGGGGCACCGGCCCCGCCGCCCGCCGTCTCACCGCCCGCGGTCTCCCCTTCAGCCGTCTCCCCTTCAGCCGTCTCCCCTTCAGCCGTCTCCCCGTCAGCCGTCTCCCCGTCAGCCGTTCACGTGCAGCCGGATCGTCCCGTCGTCGGCCACCTCGACCCGCACCGCCGTCAGGTCGGGCACCACCACGTCCGGACCGTGGGACCGCGCCCGCTCCCCGACCCCCACGACCCGCATCCCCGCGGCGCGTCCGGCCTCGATCCCCGCCCCGGAGTCCTCGAAGACGACGCAGTCCTCGGGGGCGATGCCCAGTTCGGCGGCCCCCTTCAGGAAACCCTCGGGGTCCGGCTTGCTCGCGCCGACCGACTCGGCGGTGACGCGCACCTCGGGCAGCGCCAGCCCGGCCGCGCCCATCCGTGCCGTGGAGAGCGCGACGTCCGCCGAGGTCACCAGGGCGTGCGGCACACCGCCGTCGACGAGGGACGCGAGGAACTCGGGTGCGCCGGGTATCGGGACGACGCCGTCCACGTCGGCGGTCTCCTCGGCCAGCATCCGCACGTTGTCCGCGAGGTTCTGCTCCATGGGGCGTTCGGGCAGCAGGACGGCCATCGTGGCGTACCCCTGGCGGCCGTGCACCACCTTCATGATCTCGGCGCCGTCCAGCCCGTGCCGCTCGGCCCAGCGCCGCCAGACGCGTTCGACGGCGGCGTCCGAGTTGACGAGGGTGCCGTCCATGTCCAGCAGGAGGGCGCGGGCGGTCAGAACGGTGGTGGCCGTCATCAGCAGCTCCAAGGCACGACAAAAAAAGGGGGGCCATAGCCGTCAGACCCGGCGAGGCGCCCCGGAAGGAACAAGGCGGCCCCGCCCACCGGTCAGGGAATGCGGGCGGGAGCCACTTTGTTCCTCTACGGTACAAAACAAACGGGGGCGCCGCCACCCCCTCACTCATCCCGCCACGGCCTCCCACAGACTCCACACACCGAGCCCCACCATCAGCACGGCGGCGACCTGCGTGATCAGCTTCAGTGGCACCCACTTCATCAGCGCCTTGCCGCCGACGATGCCGAGCCCGGCCACGGCCCACAGCGCGAGGACCGCCCCGAGACCGACGGAGAGCGGATCGTCGTACCGGGCCGCGAGGTTCGCCGTCATGATCTGCGTGAGATCCCCGAACTCGGCGACCAGGATGAGCATGAAACCCGCCCCCGAGACCTTCCAGAAGCTCTGGTTCTCGGGCCGCCGGACCTCCGCGGCTCCCTCGGCCCCGCCCTTCGTCCTCAGCAGCACCGCCGCGCCACCCAGGAAGAGCACGCCCGTCAGCGCGTGCACGACCTGCTGCGGCAGCAGGGTGAGGACGCTGCCCGCCGCCACCGCGAGCGTGACGTGGACGGCGAACGCGGCGGCGACACCGGCGAAGACGTACGAGGCGCGGTAACGGGTGCCGAGGACGAGACCGGCGAGCGCGGTCTTGTCGGGGAGTTCGGCGAGGAAGACGACGCCGAAGACGAGCGCCGTGACGCTGAAGCTGATCAAGGTTCCTCAATCGGTCGGGCCACCCCACCGAGAGAAATCATCCGCTGACGCGACACCTCGGCACGGCAGCACACGGTCCGTCCGCGCCGGACGGCACGGACGATGCACTGCTTGCCGAAGGTCTCGCTGGCCGGTCCTGCTCAACAGGACCCGCCTCCGGGCGCCGGCTCAGACGAGCTGAGCAGTATGTCGACGGTCCGGCGAAGAGCTACTCCCCTTCTGCGCGGTCCATGGTACGCGGGGCGCGTCAGGGGTGGGGATGCCGGGCTGTCCGCCGGGCTGTCCGCCGGGTGCGGGTCGGGTGAGGGCCGGTCGCGGTTCCCCGTGCCCCTTGACGGGACGGGTCCCGCCCGGGGTCCTTCAGGGGGCGCGGGGAACCGCGCGAGCATGGCCGCTCCGACGTGAGGACGTGCGTCCGTCCGACGGTCCGAACCACCCGCGCCCGCACCCCGGTCCCGGCCGCCCTCCCCCCGGAGGCATCACCGCCCGCGCCTGTGAATCACGACCGCAACCCTTGTCGTGTCATGCGCACGTCACTAGCTTCTCACCAGACGCACATCCGCCGGTAACACCGCGACGCGACCCTTCAATCGCTCGCACCCCAACGCCCCCGGCTCCACAAGGAGTTCACATGCGCAGGTTCTACGCGCGTCGACGAGTCAGCATACTCGCGGCGCTCAGCGGATTGATAGCCTCCGTGGCACTCTTCAGCGCCCCCACCGCCTCCGCCGCGCTGCCCACCCCGGTCAGCGCCTCCACCGCCCGCTCCTACCTCGCCACCCTCACCGTGACGACCGAGGACCGCACAGGGTACAACCGGGACCTGTTCAACCACTGGATCACCATCAGCGGCACCTGCAACACGCGCGAGACGGTCCTCAAGCGCGACGGTACGAACGTCGTCACCAGCTCCGCCTGCGCCGCGACCAGCGGCTCCTGGTACTCCCCGTACGACGGCGCCACCTGGACCGCCGCCTCCGACCTGGACATCGACCACCTGGTGCCGCTGGCCGAGGCCTGGGACTCCGGCGCCGACAGCTGGACCAGCACCCAGCGCCAGAACTTCGCCAACGACCTGACCCGCCCGCAGCTCATCGCCGTCACGGACAACGTGAACCAGTCGAAGAGCGACCAGGACCCCGCCGAGTGGATGCCCTCGGTCACGTCCTACCGCTGCACGTACGTCCGCGCCTGGGTCCAGGTGAAGTACTACTACGACCTCTCCGTCGACTCCGCGGAGAAGAGCGCCCTCACCAGCTACCTGGCGAACTGCTGAACCCTGTCGAACAAAATGGCCCGGAACCTCCCCGTTCCCCTCCGTCGTTCCGTACCGTACGGGGCGACGGAGGAGAGTGATCGCTGATGGCGGGGCTTCGCCTGGGACCACTGCTGAGATATGTGGACGGCTCGTCCGCGACCGTATGGGTCGAGGCGAGCCGTCCATGCGTCGCCGAAGTGCGCTGCGCCGGCGGCGGGCGCGGCGAGGCCCGCACCTTCCAGATCGCCGGCCACCACTACGCGCTGGTCCCGGTGACGGGTCTCGCGCCGGGCACGGCCTCGGCGTACGAGGTGCTCCTCGACGGCACACCCGTGTGGCCGCCGCCCGAGTCCCCTTTCCCGCCCTCCGAGATCCGCACCCCCGCCGAGGGCGACACCGTCCGGGTCGCCTTCGGCTCCTGCCGATGGGCCGCGCCGCCCGCGGGTGAGCCGGACCCGGTGGGCCCGGACGCCCTGGACACCCTGGCGGACCGCCTGGCCACCGAACCGGGCACCGAGCGTCCCGACGTACTCCTCCTCCTGGGCGACCAGGTCTACGCGGACGAGACCTCCAAGGCCACCGGCCGCTGGCTCGCCGCCCGCCGGAACCTGGCGGACCCGCCGGGCGACCAGGTGGCGGACTACGAGGAGTACACCCACCTCTACTACGAGTCCTGGCTCGACCCCGAGATCCGCTGGCTGCTCTCCACCGTCCCCAGCTGCATGATCTTCGACGATCACGACGTCGTCGACGACTGGAACACCAGCGAGGCCTGGCTCGCCGACATGCGGGCCACCCCCTGGTGGCGCGAGCGGATCCTGAGCGGCCTGATGTCGTACTGGGTGTACCAGCACCTCGGCAACCTCTCCCCCGCCGAGCTGGCCGCCGACCCGGTCCACGCCGCCGTACGCGCCACCCCGGACGGTACGGACGCGCTGCGTGCCCACGCCGCCGAGGCCGACCGGGAGCCGGCCTCGGTCCGCTGGAGCTACCGGCGGGACTTCGGGCGCGTGCGGGTCCTGATGCTCGACAGCCGGGCCGCGCGCGTCCTGGAGGAGGGGAACCGCTCCATGCTGAACCCCGGCGAGGCACGGTGGCTGCGCGACCAGGCACTGGACACGCCCGGCTCGTACGACCATCTCCTCATCGGCACCTCCCTGCCCTGGCTGCTGCCCCACCTCGTGCACGACGCCGAGTCCTGGAGTGCGGCCCTGTGCCGGGGCGAGCGCGGGGACCGCTGGGCGCGGTTCGGGGAGAAGCTGCGCCAGGGCGCCGATCTGGAGCACTGGGCGGCCTTCCCCGACTCCTTCGAGTCCCTGACCCGGCTGATCGCCGAGGCGGGCTCGGGCGCCGACGCCCCGGCGACCGTCCTCGTGCTCTCCGGGGACGTGCACCACGCGTACGTCGCCGAACCGTCCTGGCCGGAGCCCGGCGGTCCCGACGCCCGGGTCCTCCAGCTCACCTGCTCCCCCGTGCACAACTCCATCCCGCTGTCGATAAAGCTCGGCTTCCGCTTCGGGTGGAGCGGGACGGGGCGGGCGCTCGGCCGGTGGTTCGGGCGGCACGGGCGGGGTGCGCGGCCGTCGATCGACTGGCGCAGGACGGACGGCCCCTGGTTCGGCAACCACCTCATGACGCTGACGCTGCACGGCCGTTCGGCGCGGCTGCGGCTGGACCGCGCGCGGGCCCGGCGGGGCAGCAGGGCACGGCTGGAAACACGGTCGGATTCGGCACTCACCGTTCCTGTGGACTGAGCAGGAGTGGGTCCTGTTCGGCCGCGCGCCCCGAACGGTCTTGGGCGAGCTGGTCCCCGGTGTACTCGACCCGGGGGCGGCGACACGCATCCTGTGCGTGGTCCGGGCCCGGGAGGCCCCCGCGGCCGGAGGCCGCTGATGAACCAGCCCTGCGCGACCTGGCCATATGGGTACGGCCAGAGGCGACGGGGAGGCCCTGAACCATCCTCTGGTGGAGCAGGGCCCCGCACGCCGACGCCGTACCCGGTGTCCCAGGTCGCACGACCACGTCAGCCCGATCAGCCCAGGGCACCGCAAGCTCACAAGTGGACGATCACACGAGCGAGCTAATTCGACCTCGTGCGCACTCTGCGGCAAGCAGCTACCACCCCTAATCCACCGATTGCGCACGGTTGTTGCCCCTGTTGTCCGAGATGCTCGTGAGGCATGCCACACCTGGCGCGCCTGATGGGTCCCTGGGCTCTGTTCCCGTGGTGTACGGCGGCATGATGAGGCGGACCGTCCGCTTCCCGGCGGGCGGTCCGCCGCACCGCGCCCCACGATGCGCCCCACACGCACGGGAGTTACCCCCTTGCCGGACATTCCAGGTTTCTCAGGGATCAGTGACATCGGCGTCGCCCTGGTCGGCGCCGGCCCGCGCGGCACCAGCGTCCTGGAACGCCTCTGCGCCTCCGCGCCCGAACTGCTCCGCCCCCGCACCCGTCTGACCGTCCACGTCATCGACCCCGCGCCGCCGGGCCCGGGCCAGGTCTGGCGCACCACCCAGTCCCCCCACCTGCTGATGAACACGGTGGCCTCCCAGGTCACCCTCTTCACCGACGACAGCGTGGACTGCTCGGGCCCGATACGCCCGGGCCCGAGCCTGTACGAGTGGGCGGCCGGCGCGGCGGACGGGCGGGACGCGGCGGACGGGTGGGGCGGGTTGGGGCCGGACGACTATCCGACGCGGGCCCGGTACGGCCACTATCTGGAGTGGGTGTTCGCCGAGGTGGTGCGCGGCGCGCCGCCCGAGATCCGGGTCGTGGTCCACGGCACCCGCGCGGTCCGCCTCGACGACGGCCCCGACGGCGGTCAGCGACTCACGCTCGCCAGCGGCCGCGTCCTCACCGGCCTCGCCGCCGTGGTCCTCACCCAGGGCCACCTCCCCACCGTCCCGGACCGGGCGGAACGGGACCTGGCCGGGTACGCCGCCCGCCACGGCCTGCGTCACTTCCCGCCCGCCAACCCGGCCGACCTCGACCTCTCCCCCGTCGCCCCGGGCGAACCCGTCCTCCTGCGCGGCCTCGGTCTCAACTTCTTCGACCACATGGCCCTGCTGACGACCGGCCGGGGCGGCCTGTTCGTACACGACGCCGAGGGCGGCCTGCGGTACGAGCCCTCCGGCCGCGAACCCCGCCTGTACGCCGGGTCCCGGCGCGGCATCCCGTATCAGGCGCGCGGCGACAACGCCAAGGGCCCCTACGGCCGCCACACCCCGCTCGTCCTGACCCCCGAGGTCATCGCGGGCTTCCGCAAGCGCGCGGACTCCGGTGAGGCGCCCGACTTCCTGGCGGACATATGGCCGTTGGTGGCGAAGGAGGTCGAAACGGTCTACTACGAGGCGGTGTTGGGGGCATCGGCGCACTCGGCCTCGACGACGTGTCGCGACTCCCGCAGCGGTCTTCGCGACCACGCCCCCGCCTCCTTCCGCGACCTGTTCCTCGCCGCGCCCCACCGCTCCCCCCAAGAGGGCGCCGTTCTCGACGAGTTCGGGATCGCGGAGGGGGACCGGTGGTCGTGGGACCGGGTGTCGCGGCCGTACGCGGGACGGGAGTTCACGGACGCGGAGGACTGGCGGGGCTGGCTGCTGGGGTATCTGCGCGAGGACGCGGCGCAGGCCGCGCTCGGGAACGTCGACGGGCCGGTGAAGGCGGCCCTGGACGTGCTGCGGGACCTGCGGAACGAGCTGCGGCTGATCGTGGACCACGGCGGGCTGGCGGGCGGGTCGCGCCGGGAACATCTGGACCGCTGGTACACACCGCTGAACGCGTTCCTGTCGATCGGTCCGCCCCGCAGCCGGATCGAGGAGATGACCGCGCTCATCGAGGCGGGCGTGCTGACCGTACTCGGCCCGCGCCTCGACGTACGGCCGGAGGAGGGGGCCTGGCTGGCCCACTCGCCCGACGTGCCGGGGTCGGCGGTCCGGGTGACGACGGTGGTCGAGGCCCGTCTGCCGGAGCCGGACCTGCGCAGAACCGCCGACGACCTGCTCGCCGACCTGCTGGCGACGGGAGGGTGCCGCCCGCACCGGGCGGACGGGTACGAGACGGGCGGGCTGGACGTGACCCCTCGCCCCTACCACCTGATAGACCGTCAAGGTGTGGCGCACCCACGGCGGTTCGCGTTCGGCGTCCCCACGGAGGGCGTGCACTGGGTGACGGCGGCGGGCGCCCGGCCGGGGGTGGATTCGGTCACACTTTCGGACGCGGACGCCGTGGCGCGAGCGGCTCTACGTGCGACGACACCCGCGAGAACTCCCCGAACGCAGGTAAAGAGCTGGCCAGATGTTGAACTTGCAAGCATCGATTAGGACTGCCTACCTTGGGTGACTCGTCGGTAATAACCGTCCCCACCGGTCCCACAAGGACCGGGTCACTACCGAAGGAGTCCCCCACCATGACCGGACGCCTCAACAGCGCCCAGCCATACGCCCTCGGACTGTTCCGCATCGTCATCGGCCTGCTCTTCACCTGCCACGGCGCCCAGAGCCTCTTCGGCGTCCTGGGCGGCGCGGACGGACAGGGCGCCACCGTCTCCGCCGGCGCCTGGCCCAACTGGTACGCGGCCGTCATCGAACTCGTCGGCGGCGCCCTGGTCCTTCTCGGCCTCGGCACCCGCTTCGCGGCGTTCATCGCCTCGGGCGCGATGGCCTACGCGTACTTCAAGGTCCACCAGCCGCAGGCCCTGTGGCCGGTCGAGAACGGAGGCGAGGGCGCGGCCCTCTACTGCTGGGCCATGTTCCTCCTGATCTTCACCGGCTCCGGCGCGCTCGGCCTCGACCAGCTCTTCGCCAAGCGCCAGGCCACGTCCTCGGACAAGACCGACAGGAGCAAGGCCCCCGTGGCGGCCTGACCTCCCCGGTCACCGCTTCGCACACACGGGCCGCCGGGGGCACCACTCGCCTCCGGCGGCCTCGGCCGCTCTCCCGCCTGTCCCCCCAGCCCCCTCATACGCCGTTCCCGCACCGCTGTCGCCGAACTGGCACCGAACCGTCCGAGCGAACTGTCCGAGCGAACTGTCCGAATGAACACGGTGTGACAGACACATGAGCCCCTGCGGGCCGTCTGTCATACCCGGGGCGTACGCTGTTCGGCTGTCACGGGTCACCGTGCCGTCGGGGGAAAAACAGGAGAGTGCTCGGTGCTTGAGAGTCTGGGTTGGCTGGCCGCCGGCCCATGGATCTACGCCGTCGTGGGCGTGTCCATCGTGTTGGACGTGTTCCTCCCGGTCCTCCCGAGCGGTGTCCTGGTCGTCGCGGTGGCCACGGCGGCCGCGGCCGAGACGGCGGCCGGCGCGATGGCCCGCGAGGTGCCCGACATCCTGGTGCTGATGCTCTCGGCGGCGACCGCGTCCGTGCTCGGTGACCTGGTGGCGTACCGACTGGCCTGGCGGGGCAGTGCCCGACTCGACCGCGCCATCGCCCGCTCCCGGCGCCTGACGACCGCGCAGGAACGTCTCGGCGCCGCGCTCGCAGGGGGTGGCGGCCTCCTGGTCGTCGTCGCCCGCTTCGCCCCCGCCGGCCGCTCCGTCGTCTCCCTCGGCGCCGGCGCCGCCCGCCACCGGGCCCGCGACTTCCTCCCCTGGTCCGCCGTCGCCGGACTCGCCTGGGCCGCCTACAGCGTCGCCCTCGGCTACTTCGGCGCGCAGTGGCTCGGCCCCACCTGGATCGCGACCGCCGTCTCCTTGGCAGCCCTCTTCGGCGCGGGCGCGGCCGCGGCGTACTTCATGCGCCGCCCCCGCGTCGGCGACTGACCTCCGGCCGCGGAAGAAGTGGTTGTTCGCCGCCCCTGAAAAGCACAGGGCGCAGCCCCTGCTTTTCAGGGGCGCGGGGAACTGCGCGACCAGCCCCCACCGGACCCGCGCACACTCACGCACCCAGGCCCCCAAGCTCCCTCGGGGTCGAAGGGGCAGCGCCCCTGGAGTATGGGGACGGGTAGGGGCGGCGGGGGCGAAGAACCTATCCGGCCCGCCGCGGAGCGCCCCGCACCTCCAAGCCGTCCAGCAACTCCGCCGTGGCCGCCGCGATCTCGTCCACCGCGCGGTCGAAGACCTCGCGATTGTGGGCGGCGGGCGCACGAAAGCCGGAGACCTTGCGGACGTACTGCAGGGCGGCGGCACGGATGTCGTCCTCGGTGGCCTCTTCGGGGAGGACGGGCGGTCGAAGAGTCTTGATACTGCGGCACATGCACCCAGTCTCCCGCGGAGGCCCGCACAACCCCAGGCCGTAGGGCGGCAGCTCACCACACCTCCCAAGCACATCCCAAGCACCTCCTTGGGTATCAGCAAGTTTCCCCGAGGATTGACTCCACCCTCCACCCCTTGTGATCATCACCGAGGCCGGCTCGACCCGCCCGGCAGAAACGAGGGGACCATGACGAAGGAACGGCTCACGGTGGCGGTGCTGGGCCCCGGCGGCGTGGGCGGACTGCTCGCCGCACTGCTGGCCCGCGCCGGGAACCGGGTGATCTGCCTGGCCGGAGAGCGGACCGCGCAGACCCTGGAGAAGGACGGCGTCCAGGTGAGGAGCGCCCGCTTCGGGGACTTCACCGCCCGCGTGGAGCCCGCGACCGAGCTCCGCGAACCGGTCGACGCGGCCCTGATCACGGTCAAGCACACCACCCTGGCGACCGCCCTGGACCGGCTCCCGGCGACGGCACTGGGCCCCGAGGCCCTGGTCGTACCGTTCCTGAACGGCGTCGAGCACCCTGCACGCCTTCGCGCCCACTACGGCGACGCCGTCCCCGTCGCCCCCGCCGCCATCCGCGTCGAGTCGACCCGCATCGCCCCGGGCGTCATCGAGCACGGCGGCCCCCTCGCCGAGGTCGACCTGACCGGCGACACCGTCCCGCGCGATCGCCTCAACTCCCTTGCCGGAGCCCTGGAATGGTCCGGCGTGGGCGCCCGCGTGCTGCCGGACGAGACGGCCGTACTGTGGGCGAAGATGTCGTTCCTGGCCCCGTTCGCCCTGCTGACGACCCGTCACGGTCTGCCCCTCGGCGAGATCCGCACACACCACCGCGAGGAGCTGACCGCCCTGGTGGAGGAGACGGCGGCGGTCAGTACGGCCTGCGGCGCCCCCGTGGACCCGGCCGAGACCCTCCGCCGCTACGACACCTTCCCACCCACCACCAAGTCCTCCATGCAACGCGACGCCGAGGCCGGCCGGCCCCTCGAACTCGACGCGATCGGCGGGGCGTTGCTCCGCGCGGCCGACCGGCACGGCGTAGGGGCGCCCGTGGCGACCAAGGTGGTGGAGGAACTGCGGACGGCGGCGGAAGCGCGGACGGCGAGCCACTGATCCGGGAGAGGAGCCCTTACGGTCGGCCACCGGCCCGGCGGTGGGCCACAGAGGGCGGTTCCACAGACGGTGGGCCACCGAGCCGGTGAAGGCACCGCGGGCGGCGGACCCCCGATCCGGCGGCGGAACCACGGGTCGGCAGGCCACCGGGCCGACCGACGCACTCCACGCCACAGGCCTCCGAGCCGGCCACCCGGCCCCGGCATGGCCGGCCGACCGGCCTCGCCCGGCCCGGGTTGTGGAACGCCGTGGACTTCGATGACGGCTGCTGCCGCGAACCCGCCCGGCCCGGCACCTGGTACCGGCAGCCCGGCCCACCCACGCCCCCAGCCCAACTCCCCACCCACCCCCCGGCTTCACCCCTCGACCGCCCGCACCCCGCCCCCCACCCGCACCGCGTGCCGGGCCACCGTGTCGGCGAAGGCGCGGGCCGGGGGTGACAGCGCCTCCCAGCGTCGTACGGCCCAGCCGACGGTGAGCGGGGGCAGGTCGGGGACCGGGACGAAGCGCAGCCCGGGGTGGCCCGGGCCGGTCCAGCCCGGGAGCGCGGGGACCACGGCGTGACCGACGCCGAGTTCGGTGAGGAGGATCGCGGTGTCCCAGTCGGCGACACCGGCACCGGAGGAGCTGACGGAGATGCCCAACTCACGGTAGGCAGCGCCGAGATGGGCGTACGAGGTGGAGTTCTCCGGCAGCCCGATGAGCCGCATCCCGTCCAGCTCCCGGCCCTCCACCCGCTCCCGTCCGGCGAGTTCGTCGTCGGCGCGGACGGCGAGCACCCAGGGCAGCTCCGCCACGGCCCGCTGCTCGATGCCACGGACGGCGGGCCCGAGGGTCACCCACGACAGGTCGAGATCCCGGGACGGGTCGGCCAGCGCGTCGCAGCACCCGGCGCTCGACCGTACGGTCTGGAACTCCAGGCCCACGTCCGGGTAGGCACGCCGGAAGTCGACGATGCCCTGCGCCATGAAGTGCCGCACGGTCGTGCCGCCGGTGGCGATCCGTACGACACCGCCGTCGCCCCGCACCATCTCGGCCAGCCGGCGCAGCGCGAGGTCCAGCCCGGTGATGCCCTCGGCCGCCGCCTCCTGGAGCACCCGCCCGGCCCGGGTGGGCACGACCCCGCGGGCCTGGCGCTCGACCAGCCCGACGCCGACCTCCCGCTCCAGCCGCCGTACGTGCTGGCTCACCGCCGACTGGGTGCAGCCCAGCTCACGGGCCACCGCACTGAGGCTCCCGGCCCGGCACACGGCGACGAAGACACGGAGATCGTCGAGAGTCATGGCCCGACGATACCCAAGGTTGAGCTTGGGTGATGAGGCCACCCTCAAGCCCTTCCTCAAGGGCATCCACCCGTTCGGATGAACCCGGGCCCGAAGTGACAGAAGGAACTCGCATCCCAAAATCGAACAGGCGTACCATTGCCGCGTGGCTAAGACCTATGACTTCCCCAGTGACCTCCTCGCCGGTCAGGAGGAGCTGCATCAGGTCCGGGCCGAGCTCCTGGCACTGCTGAAGCGGCTGCCCTGGTCGGTCGAGCCCCTGGACGGTTTCAGTGACGACAACGGCTGGCGGAAGGTCGAGCGCCCCGCCTCGCCGGGCTGGACGCCCGACGAGCAGGCCGAGGTGGAGAAGCTCCGCGAGCGCGAGCGGGAACTGGCGGTGTTCGTGAGCTGCCACCGCTTCTGGGCCGAGGTCGCCGCCGAGGAGAAGGTGGAGGCCCGCACCCGCCTGAAGCACGCCCACGGTTCCTGAGACGCGGAGGACCCCGGGCACGCGAAAGACCCCGGCCGTGATCGGCCGGGGTCTTCGTCCCGGTGGGCATGGACGGTTTCGAACCGCCGACATCCTGCTTGTAAGGCAGGCGCTCTACCCCTGAGCTACACGCCCGAGTACGAGTCGACAGCCTACATCGCCCGAGGGCATGCCCCGCAAACGCGCATTCGGCCCGCGCCCGGGCCGTCCCGGGGGTTATCCCCACCTCTGATCCGGGAGCCGCCCGGATCCCCCCGAACTCCCCCGCTCCGTACGGTCGAAGGACAGCGAAGGCAGCGAAGGACGGCCGGCGAAGGACAGTCGGTGCAGGACAGTCCGGGACGACGGAAGACCGGCCCCAGGGGGAGATCGTCATGACACGCACGGCACGCACGGTTGGCACAGCACGCACGGCACGCACGGTTCGTACGGTTCGTACGGTTCGCAGGTCACGCGCGGGAGCGGTGGCCGTCGCCGGGCTCGCCGTCGTGCTCATGGCGTCCGTCGCCGCGTGCGGGGCGGACGCCGGGGAGGACCGGGACCCGGAGCACCGGAGCTTCGCTCTTGAGGGCCGGACGCTCACGGTCGACTCGGACGACTCCGCGCTCGAACTGGTCGCGGCGGACGTGGACGAGGTCGAGGTGACCCGGTGGTTCGAGGGGCGGGTCATGGTCGGCGGGAATCCGCGGGTGACCTGGGAGATGAAGGACGACCGGCTGAAGCTGCGGGTGGAGTGCTCGGGCATGGTCGCCGACTGCGCGGCCAAGCACCGGATCGAGGTGCCGCGCGGAGTCGCCGTCGCCGTGCGGAGCGACGACGGGAGTGTGACCGCGAAGGGCCTCGCGGAGCCGCTGGAGGTCCGGTCCGCCGACGGTGCCGTGCGGGTCAGCGACTCCACCGGGCCCCTGGAGCTGCACACCGACGACGGTTCGGTGCGTGCGCTCGGTGTCGAGTCGCGGAGCGTCAAGGTGAGCACGAAGGACGGTTCGGTCAAGCTCGAACTCGGCGTCGTACCGGACCTGGTGGAGTCCCGCAGCGACGACGGCTCGATCAGTATCGGGCTGCCGCGCGACACGTCGTACCGGGTCGAGACCGGGAGCGACGACGGTTCCGTGGATGTCTCGGTGCCCCGTGACGAGGACAGCTCCCATGTGGTGACCGCCCACACCGAGGACGGATCGGTGAAGGTGCGGACCACGGACTGAGAGCCGTCGGGGAAGCTCGAACCGATCGACCCGTGTTTTCGTCCTTGACCGGTGGGAGAATGGCACCGGTCAGGGTGGATGACAGCACGGGAGAGGGATGTGACGGCGACACCTGCAGAGCCGCACTCGCCGATTGTGCCGAGCGCACAACAACCCCACAGCCGTGCACCACGACCAGCACCCGCACCCCCGCCACTGCCCGCGGCCGACCCCAGGCCGCGTTCGACGGACAGCCCTGCGCCGCAGCAGTCGGGGTCGGGAAGCCCCGTAGCACGGCAACCCGGTACCCACGCGCCGCGGCCCCGAAGCCACGCGCCGCAGCCCCGGAACCCCGCGCCGCAGCCCCCGAGCCACACGGCGCAGCCCCCCGGAGCCCGGCGTCCCCTTCGGCGCTCGGCCGGTCGGGACGCCGTCGTCCTCCTCGCTCTTCCCCTCCTCGCCGCGCTCGTGCTGCCCGCGGCCTTCGCCGGGGGCGGGACGCGACGGTGGTTCGGGGGCCGCGCGGAGGGGCAGCGGGCCGAGGCGCAGGCGGCGAAGGACGCCGCCGCCGCGGCGTTCTACGAGCTGGACACCGCGCAGCGGGATCTGCGGATCTCGATAGAGACGATCACGGCGGTGGACGACTCCCCGGGCGCCCGCCGGGCGGTCTCCGGCTTCGAGGCGCTGGGGCGGCGGATCGACGAGGCCAGCAGCCAGTACATCGACGCCGTCGACGCCCATGACCTGGACCGGGACGACCTGGAGGCGTCCGCGGCTTCCCGGGCCCGGACCGAGCTGACCGCGGCCAAGGACGAGCTGGGGCGGGTCAAGCAGGAGCTGGACCGGTTCGCCCAGGGCCTCGGGCCGCTGCTCGGCAAGGCCGAGACCCAGCTGGCCCGGCTGGCCCCGGCGGTGGAGCGTGCCCGGCAGGGCCTGCTCGCCGCCTCCAACGCCCTGGACGCCGTACGGGGTTCGGGGCTGAAGGCCGACGACCTCGCCGCCCGGCTCGCGGCCCTCGCGCCCGAGCTGACCAAACTCAATCAGGGCGCGGGACAGCACGGCGTACCGGAGACGCTGGAGCGGGCCGACCGGGTCGTGCGCGAGGCGGAGGCGGTACGGGCGGAGGCCGAGCGGCTGCCGGAGAAGGCCGCCGAGATCGACCACCGGCTGGTGTCGCTGCGCACCCGCGCGGAGGCGCTGGGCACCCGGGCGGGGCAGGTGCCGCAGGTGCTGAGCGAGCTGCGGCGGCGGTTCGTGGCGGCCTGCTGGCAGGACCTCCAGCAGGTGCCGGACCAGGCCGCCCAGGACGTCGAGCAGGCCCAGCTGAAGCTGCGCGAGGCGCGGGCCGCGCGGGACGCCCAGCGCTGGCCGGACGCGACGTCGCTGCTGTCGACGGTACGGGCGCTGCTGAACCACACCGACGAGGAGGTCTCCGCGGCCGGTGACCGGCTGCGGCGGCTGAACGCCGTGCAGAAGGACCCCCAGCAGGAGATCGACCGGACCCGGTTCGCCATCCGGGACGCCCAGCGCCTCGCGATGACCGGCCGTTCCACCCCCGATCCGCGCCACGCCCGACCGCTGGACGACTCCGTCGGCCGGCTGGACCGCGCGATCGCCACGCTGGAGGGCCGCCACCCCGACTACTGGCACTTCCTGACCGAGACCGAGGCAGTCCGGCAGAACGTGGCCCGGGTCGTCGATCTGATCCGCAAGGAGCGCGGGGCGGGCAGTACCTGAGGCGCCCGAGGCCACTGGGTTGCCCGGCGGAGCCCCCCGGCGGATGCTGAAGGGGTACGCAGTCCTCCGCTCACACCCGATGGGAGGCGGACATGGCCACGCATGCCACGCACACGGTGCGTCCGAAGGGCCGGCACGCGGGTCCCCGGCGGCGGATCAGGATCGACGAGCACCTGCCCGTCGACCACCGCCTCAGCAGGGTCTACCGGGTCGGGGCGGGCCTGATGGGCCTGTTCCTGCTGGTCTTCGGCATCCTGGGCCTCATCGACAAGGTGGGCTGGTTCGACACGAACGGCGACGAGGTCGTGGGGCTGAACACCAACGGCACGCTGAGCGTTCTGTCGATCGCCGTGGGGCTGCTGCTGCTCGTCGGGATGGTGATCGGCGGCAACGTCGCCTCCACGCTGAACATGACGCTGGGCGTCCTGTTCATCCTGAGCGGCTTCGCGAACATGGCGCTGCTGGACACCGACTCCAACTTCCTGGCGTTCCGCATCCAGAACGTCCTCTTCAGCTTTGTCGTCGGCATCCTGCTGATGACGTTCGGGATGTACGGCAGGGTCGGCACCGCGCTGCCGCACGACAACCCGTACTGGCGGGCCCGCCACCCGGAGGAGGCGGACCGCGAGGTGCGGCGCAGGGCCGGTGTGGGGATGGCGAAGCTGGAACGGGCCGACGCCCTCCCCGAACCGGAGTCCGGAGCGGAATCCGGGTCGGACGGGAAGGGCGCCGGCTGACACCTGGTCGGGCCCGGGGGCCCGGGGCTCAGGTGCGGTACGCGTAGTAGTTCGCGGTCGGGTACGAGGCGATGATGCTCGCGACCGAACGGCGGTACGTGTCCGCGTCGTGGTACGTCAGGTACGGGACGCCGCTGGAGCTGCGGTAGGTCGTCATCATGGAGTGGTCCTTGGACCCGTCCGCGTTGAAGTCGACCTGCAGCACGTCGCCGATGTCCATCTGGTAGACGTTCGCGAGCGCGGTGGTCCGCTTGGCGGTCTGGGTGAACCAGGACCACTCGTTGACGCCGATCCAGGCGTCGGCCGTACCGTTCGACGCGTAGTACCAGGTGTCGTACTCCTCGGGCGTGACCGTGGAGATCTGCTTCCAGCCGCCCGCCAGGAGGCCCTGGCTGAGGTAGTTGGTGCAGTCGCCGCCCGCCGCGTTGTACTTGCGGTACGCCGAGTTGTAGTTCTTCCAGTACTTCTCGGTGTACGTCGCCATCGCGTTGTAGTTGTAGGCGCCGCCCGTGAGCGTCTTCGGCTTGGCCACCGGGTTGCGGGTGGTGGCCGCCTTGGGGGCGCTGATGATCGCCATCGGCGTACGGCTCAGCTTGGCGTCCGCCGCCGGTGCCACCGGCTCGTTGATGCGGGGCGCGCCGCCGTCCGTGGAACGCATGGCGGTCAGCTGCCACGTGCCACCGGCCTGGGCGGTGAAGGTGAGCACGTGGTGCGCCTCGAAGCCCGTGGAGGCGGGCTCGTCGCCGCGTATCTTCTTGTACTTGAGGGTCGTGGTCTCGGTGACCTTGACCGTGGCCTTCTGGCCCTTGACCTTGGCGCTGTCGACGGTGACCTCGGTGTCGGCCGAGGTATAGGCCTCACCAAGGTCGGCCAGGCGGGACTTGGTGCCGCGCAGGGCGGTCAGCTTGCCGTCCTCGGCCTTCTTCTGGCCGGAGGACAGCTTCACTCCGCCGGTGGGCTTCAGCGACTTGCGGGCGGCCTTGCCGCCGAGCAGGACGGCCGTGCGGTCGGTGAGCACGTTGTCCGCGACGCGGCCGAAGGCGTCCTTGGTCGCGCTCGTGACCTTGGGCGTCGAGGCGGCGGCGTGCGCGCCGGTGACAGGCAGCAGCGCGGAGGCCAGCACGGCCGCCGTGAGGGTCGAGCCTGCGAGGCTCAACGTCCTTGATCTCACTGGGATTCTCCTTGACCCCGGGTTGGTCTTACCCGGGAGCGAATCTTTACATGACCTCCTCAAGTGAAGTGAGGCCGGGGGGCATAACAAGTGGGCAACTGTGCGTTTATTTCACGACCGTCGCCCAGTCGTCCGGCGCCTGGGCGGGATCGAGTCCGCGCAGGTTCGCCAGGGTCTCCGGGGTCTGGACGTCCATCCAGTCGGCCAGTTCGTCGAAGGACACGCACTTCACGTCCTTCTTCACGCACACGGTCTTGATGACCTCGTCGACGGCGTTCATGTAGATGCCGCCGTTCCACTGCTCGAAGTGGTTGCCTATGAGCAGGGGTGCCCGGCTGCCGTAGTACACGCGGTTGAAGCCGGCCATGTAGGTGTCGATGGTCTCCTGCTGCCAGGTCGGGTACATGGCCGGATCACCCTCGGTCTGGCCCTCCGACTGGTTGTAGAGGAAGTTGAAGTCCATCGACAGCGCCTGGTACTCGTCGTTGAACGGGAGCATCTGCAGCGGGAAGTCCCAGATGCCGTTCTTCTTGCCGGGCCACACCTGGAAGGCGCCCGGGGAGCTGGCGTCGTAGCGGTAGCCGAAGTCCTTGACGGCCTTCAGGAGGTTGCCCTGGCCCTCCAGGCAGGGGGCGCGGCCTCCCTTGATGGCGTCGATGCTGAAGGGCAGCGGGTCGAGGTCGGTGTCGCCGGTGTTGGTCTTCCAGTTCGCGACGAAGGAGTTGAACTCCTTGATCTCCTGCTTCCACTCCGCGACGCTCCAGTCGTTGCCGCCCTTCTCGCCGCAGAAGTGGCCGTTGAAGTGGGTGCCTATCTCGTTGCCCTCCTTCCACGCCTTGCCGAGCTGTTCCAGGGTGGTGCGGACGTGTTCGTCGGTGGGGTAGCTGATCGCGGCGGCGCCCTTGTCGTGCTGGGGCGGGTCGTAGAGGTCCCGCTTCTCCTTGGGCAGCAGGTAGATGCCGGTGAGGAAGAACGTCATGTGGGCGTCGTACTTCTTCGCCATCTCCCGGTAGTGCTGGAAGAGGTTGTCGTCGCCGGCGAGCGCGCCGTCCCAGGAGAAGACGACGAACTGCGGCGGCTTCTCGCCCTTCTTGAGCGGTACGGCCTTCAGCCGCCCCTTCTGCGGGCCGGTGTAGGAGGTGGAGCCGTCCCCGATGACCTTGGTCTTCCCGTCCCACCGGGGCGCCGAGTTCTTCGTGGACCCCTTGTTGCCACTGCCGGCCGACGACGCGGTCGGCGCGGTGTCGGTCGCACGGTTCAGCACCATGTAGCCGCCGACCAGCGAGGCGACGACGAGGAGGGCGGCCAGGGTCAGGAACTGCGGGCGGGTGGTGCGGCGCGGCGCACGGGCTTTGCGACGGCGGCCCTTGTGCGGCTTGCTGCCAGGGTTCATGTACGGCTCATTCTTCGAGGGTGGCGGGTGCGGGTGCTCATCGGTGGTCAGCCGATACTCATCGCACTGGACCAGATGTCGTAGGGGACTCCGGAGTTGGCCTTTCCGGCGATCCCGTCGAGCGGCAGCGGCTCCAGGCTCCTGGCGAGGTCGATGCGGTAGACGACGACGGCGGTCGACACGTCCTCGGCCGTTCCGACATACCAGGCGGCCTTGTCGTCCTGCGTGGTCCCGCCCTTGGCGGCCACCTCGAAGGAGGCGGCACCGGGCGAGGCGGGGTGGTCGGCGCGGTAGGCGTCCGTGAGCGCCGAGGTGACCTCGGCGGCCACCTTGGCGCCCACCGCGCGCTGCGGCTTCGGGGTGTTCAGGGCGACCCTGGACCCGTTGTGGGTCACCTTCCGCACGGAGTACGGCTCGGTGTGCTTGCCCAGGGCGGCGAAGGTGCTGTAGCCGCTGGCCATGCGGATCGCGCTGGGCGTGGCGCTGCCCACGGAGAGCGCGGGCACCTGGGCCCCGAAGCTGGAGGAGAGCAGTCCGGCCGCCTCGGCGGTGTCGCGCACCTTGTCCAGGCCGGTGTCCATGCCGAGCTGCATGAACGGTGTGTTCACCGATCCGGCGAGCGCGTCGTGCAGGGTGATGGGGCCCCAGGACCTGTTGCCGTCGTTGTGGGCGGAGACCTGGTCGCCGTCCCGGTCCCAGTACGGCCCCTCGGGGGTGCTCACCGGCACGGCGTCGTTGCCGTCGTAGATCGTCTGCGGGGTGACAGGTGTAGCCCCGCCGCCCCGTTCCTTGACGACACCGTGTTCGAGGCCGGCGGCGTAGACGAACGGCAGGAAGGCAGAGCCGGACGGGACGGTGGTCGCGTTCGACTCGTTGAAGCCCTGTCTGCGGTGGTCGGGGCCGCCGTAGACGGCGAGGATCCGCCCGTCGGAGGCGACCGAGGAGGCCCCGAAGTGGGCGGTCTTCGCCTTCTTCGGTTCGTCCTTGCGCACCTGTTTGCGCGCCTTGGTGACGGCGTCGGTCAGCTCGGTCTGCCGGTCCTTGTCGAAGGTCGTGTAGATCTGGTAGCCGCCCCGGTCGAACTCCTGGTCGGTGAGGTTCGCGGCCTTCTTGGCGTACTGGGAGGCCAGCTGCACCAGGTAGTCGCTCTGCTTGCCGGTGTCGTACTGGTTCGACTGTCCGATGGGCTCGGGGAACTTCGTGTACGTGGCGCGCTCGGCCTTGGACAGCTTCCCGATGTCCACCATCCGGTCCAGGATCCACTCCCAGCGCTCGACCGCCCGCTTGTGGTTGGCCTTGCTCAGGGTGGGGTCGTAGAGACCCGCGCCCTTGAGGAGGGAGGCGAGGACCGCGGCCTCGCTGACGTTCAGCTCGCTGACGTCCTTGCCGTAGTACGCCTGGGAGGCCCGCTGGATGCCGTAGGTGCCGCGGCCGAACCAGCTGGTGTTGAGGTAGCCCTCCAGGATCTCGTCCTTGCTCATCTGGTTGTCGAGCTTGAGGGCGAGCATGGCCTCGTCGAACTTGCGGCCGAGCGAGCGGTCCTGGGTCAGGTAGACGTTCTTGACGTACTGCTGGGTGATCGTCGAGCCGCCCTGGGTGTCACCCTCGCCGACGGTGCGCACCAGGGCGCGGGTGATGCCGCTGACGGAGATGCCGGGGTCGGAGTAGAAGCTCGCGTTCTCCGCCGCGAGGACCGCCCAGCGCACGTCCTCGGGGACGTCCTTCAGCGGCATCGCCTGGCGCCGTACCCAGCCGGTACGGGCCATGGGCGTGCCGTCGGACCAGAAGTACACGTTGTCCTGCTGCGTGGCGAAGGTGTTGAGGTCGTCGGGTATGTCCGTGGCAGCGTAGGCGACGGTCAGTAGCATGGTGCTGGCGCCCAGGGCCAGCCCCGCGGCCCCGAGCGACTGCCGCCAGGACGGCACCCAGCGCCGCCAGTCCGTACGGTCCGGGCGCGGGTACCGCGGACGCAGTCGGCGGGCGAAGGGCACGAAGGGGTCCAGTCGCGCGCCGGCGACAGCGGTGAACCTGGCCAGAACCGACGGCCTGGGCGCCTTGCGTCGGCCCCTCTTCCCCGCCTGCGGCTGCTCCTGCGGGCGGTCGAACGCACCCGGCTCGGGCAGGCGCAGCTGCATGGTCTCGTCCGCCGGGGCGGGCGGGAGCTTCAACTGCATGGTGAGGTCGGACTCCGACACCTCCGCGCCGCGCCCCTTCGCCGGGACACGCCGACGGCGCGCGCGGCCTTCGCCCTCGGAACCGGTCATGTCCTCCGGGCTAGTCACGGCGAGCTCCCCCGCGCGGGCGGCCCGAGCGATGCGCGGCACTTATTCGGCCGTGCTCGGCAACCTTCCGCCCGCGCACGGCGACTATTCGACCAGGAGACGTGGCCCCCGATCGCCAAAGGACAGCAGTCACTCCTGTCCCCCCTCCCCACTTGGCATCGCCCGTGTGGACGGTCACAGCCGCCACACCCGCGGCCGTGAGTCCCCTGTTCCCCCGGCCTTCCGGCCTCCACACAGCGACCACAAATTATCAGGCACTTTCACAACTGCTTCGGTCGGTAGCGTGAAAATTTGGCCAGTGTGACCGACCAGCCAAAACCCAGGCCCCTTGCCGCCCCGCGGATGCCGGTTAGCCTGGGCCCATGCCTCGCTACGAGTACCGCTGCCGGACCTGCGGCGACACCTTCGAACTGAGCCGCCCGATGGCCGAATCGTCCGCCCCCGCGGACTGCCCGGTGGGCCACTCCGACACGGTCAAACTTCTGTCGACGGTAGCCGTCGGCGGCTCGGCCACCGCGTCCGCACCCGCGCCCCGGGCGGGCGGCGGCGGGGGCGGGTGCTGCGGCGGCGGCTGCTGCGGTTGATCAACACACTTCGATCAACGGCCTCGGGTCCGAGAACGTTCACCGGTCCCGCGGCCGACCACGAACATTAACCGGTCTCTCAGCTCCGCCCCGGGCGTTCACCGTTCCCTCAGGCTCTCTTCAGCTTCGCTCGCCTAGCGTGCCCCCATGACAGCCATGCAAGCGGAGTCGATGAGCGGCGCGCCCCTGTGGATCATCGGTCTGATGGATCTCCTGGGTGCGCCGGGCGCGGGCCTCGCCGTCGCGCTGGAGAACCTCTTCCCGCCGATCCCCAGCGAGGTCGTCCTCCCCCTCGCCGGCTTCGCCGCGAGCACCGGGCAGATGAGCCTCTGGGCCGCCCTGCTCTGGACCACCGCCGGCTCCGTCGTCGGCGCCCTCGCCCTCTACGGCGTCGGCGCCCTCCTCGGCCGCGAACGCACGGTCGCCATCGCCGCCAGGCTGCCCCTCGTCAAGGTCTCGGACATCGAGAGGACGGAGGCCTGGTTCCTCCGGCACGGCACCAAGGCGGTCTTCTTCGGCCGCATGATCCCCGTCTTCCGCAGCCTGATCTCCGTCCCGGCCGGCGTGGAACGCATGCCCCTCCCCGTCTTCACCCTCCTCACCACCCTGGGCAGCGCCCTCTGGAACACGGTCTTCGTCCTGGCCGGCTACTTCCTGGGCGCCAACTGGACGGAGGTGACGGCGATCGCCTCGACGTACTCGCGGATCGTGCTGGGCGGAGCGGCCCTGGCGGTCCTGACCTTCGCGCTGGCCCGCTTCCTGAAGAGGGGCAGGCGCAGCCGCCCCTCTTCAGGGGCGCGGGGAACTGCGCGACAAGCCACGACGGACCCGCAGCCCGCCGACCACAGCACCCCCACCCCCTGACCGGCACGGGTAAAAAACCTCACCGTTCCCGCGAGGCCCGCAAGAACTCCCGAAGAATCCGCTCCCCGGCCACCACACCCCGCTCGGGCAGCGCACTCACCGCAGGCCCGACAAACCCCTCGTCCGCCAACTCCCCATGCCCGGGCCGCCAGGCCCGATCCGCGGCGAGCAACAGATCCGCATCGAGCAAGGAGTCCCCCGCGGCCAACGTCAACTCCACCCCGGTCCGCCGCGCGACCTCCCGCATGGCCGCGGACTTCGTGAGCGGCTTCGGCACGGCGTAGAGCTTGCGCCCCTGGAGCGACACGGTCCAGCCCCGGTTCTCGGCCCAGACCGCGAAATCCTTCACCCACTCCTCGGGGAGCAGCTCGCGCTCGACGACGAGATAGACGAACAGTTCCTCCGCGACCCGGTGCTTGCGCACCCACGCCGGGTCCGCCGTCGCCTCCAGACGGTCCCGCACCTCGGCGAGCGGCGCGCACTCCTGCGCGAGCCGGGCGGTGACCCGCTCGTGCCAGGCGACGTCCGTGACGCCGTCCACCAGCAGATGCCCGCCGTTGGCGCAGATCGCGTACGTCGGCTCCGGCCCCGGCAGATTGATCCGCTGGTACTGCTTGCGCGTCCGGGTCGTCGTCGGCACGAAGACCGCCGCGTCCCCCAGTTCGGCGAGCAGCCCCGCGGCCGTCTCCGTCATGTACGACAGCGGCCTGCTCTCGTGCACCTCGACGGTGAGCAGCCGGGGTGCCCGCGCGTCCGGCATGGTCAGCGCGAGCGCGGCGGCGGAGTAGATGAGCGTACGGTCGAGGTCGCTCGCGACGAGAACCCGAGGACCCGGCATCAGACCGCCACCGCCCTGCCGTCGGCGCCGGTCGCGCCCCGCGTGTATTGCGGGTGGATCAACCCCACGCACGTGTACGGCAGTTCGGCCACCTCTTCCACCGGTACCCCTCTCTGTTCGGCGAGCAGACGTACGTGGTCGAGGTCCGCGCCCGCCCCGGCCCGCGCGAGGATCTTCCACGGTACCCGGCGGAGCAGCACCCGAGTGGTCTCCCCGACACCGGGCTTGACCAGGTTGACGTCGTGGATGCCGTACTCCTCACTGATCCGCTCGACGGCCGCCCAGCCCTCCCAGGTGGGCGTGCGGTCGTCCGCGAGCAGTTCCTTGGTGCGGGCGTCGACGGCGTCCACGACATCGCCGAAGCGATCGGCTATGGCGTCCAGGAAGTCCACCGACACATCGACGCCGGCCAACTCCCGGTAGAACTTGGCCCCGTGGAAGTCGTCGGGTCCGACGAGGTCGGAGCGCAGCACGGTCCGCGAGATGAGCCCGGAGACGGTGGAGTTGAGGCAGGCGGACGGAATGAGGAAGTCCTCGCGCGTGCCGTACGTCCGCACACACGACCCCGGGTCGGCGAGCACGGCGATCTCCGGGTCGAACCCGGTGATGCCGTCGGTCTCCTCGAACTCCGTGAGTGCGGCGGCGAGTTCACGGGTGATCGCGCCCTTGCCGGTCCACCCGTCGACGAACACGACGTCGGCGGGGTCGTGATGAGCCGCGAGCCACCGCAGCGCGTTGGCGTCGATACCGCGCCCCCGTACGATCGACACGGCGTAGTGCGGCACCTCGACCCCGTGCCGGTACCGCGCCCACCGCCGCATCAGCACACCCACCGGTGTCCCGGCCCGTGCCAACGACACGATGACGGGCCGCGGAGACCGCTCCGCCAGCACGGTCTCGGTCACCACCCCCACAGCCAGCGCGATCCGCTCGGCGGAGGCGTCGAGCGCACTGTGGAAGAGGGCCTGGTACTGCTCGCTCGGCTGGTACTCGACCGGCAGGGACTCCGCGTAGTGCGCGCCCCCACTCTGGATGGCCTCCTCGCGCTCCTCGGTCGGCGCCTCCAGCGTCACATCCGAGAGGTCCCGCAGCAGCCAGCCCACGTCCTCGGGCGCATAGGAGGAGAAGGCGGGACCGCGCAGGGGGTCGGGGAGCATGGAGGGCCTTTCGGTGACGGGCGCAGGCGTGGGCGGGTGGGGTTCGGTGGCGGCGGAGGGCCCGCGTGCTCCGGCCGAGGCCGAGGCGGCCGCGGTCGAGGCGCCGCGTGTCGCCGACGCCACCTCGGCCGGCTCGGTCACCGCGGTCCCCTCGAACCGCCGGCCTCCCTCGTCCGCCACGGTGGCCCTCGGGCGGGCCGGTGCTTCCCCGCGGTGCCGGACCGGCGGGACGTACGACGGCACCACGGCGAGCAGCACGTTCGGTGTGTGGGCGGCGAGGGTCGCCGGCAGGCCGTTGTCGGCGTGCAGTGCGGCCGTGTCCGCGACCGAGTCGACGACTGCGACGACCGCGTCGAAGCCCCCGCTGGCCACGTTGTACGCGTACCGCTCCCCCGGCCCGTCCGCGGGGTCGTCGTGCGCGGGGAAGACGATGCGGCTGCGTATCGCGTAGCCGGGGTCGTCGACGGCGAGGACGGGCGACCGCGTGGTGGTGGAGAACCGTACCTCCAGCCCGGCCGCCGACTTCTCCAGCTCCCGTGCGAGCGCCAGCGGCGCGTACATCAGCTCCTCGAAGCCGAGGACGAGCACCCGGCGGGCCTCCGTCGGCAGGGCCTCGGCGAGACGCGCGGCCATGGCGGGCAGAGCACTCTCCAGTCGTGCGCGATGCGCCGGGGTGAACCCGTGCCGGCCCCCGTCGGGCACGCCGGCCGGCCAGCCCAGCTCGACGCGCGTGACCTCCGCCGCCGAAGTCCCCGTGACGGCCGCACCGGCACCCGCGCCCGGCGGCCCGGCGGCCCCCTCGTACTCCGCGACGAGCGCCTGTCCCTTCTCCAGGACCCCCTCCGGCAGCCGCACGGTCCCCTTCGCCGTGGCCACCAGGTCCACCCGCGCCCCGATCTCGCGGGCGAACTCGTCCAACCGCCCCTGGTCGGCCGCCGACCGCATGTCGACCAGCGCCACGACGACGTACCGCCTCCGCGGATACCGCTCGTGCAGCGCGCGAATGGTGTTGAGGACCGTGTTCCCGGTGGAGAACTCGTCGTCGACGAGCACCAGCGGCCCCCGCCCCGCGAGGAGCGAGGGGTCCTCCGGCAGCAGCAGATGCGACGTCGCGTGGGAGTGGGACTCCTCGAAGCCGCCCGCCCGGTCGACGCCCTCGACCGGACGCCGGGTGGAGTGGAGGTAGGGCGCGTCGCCCACCCCGTCCGCGACCGAGTGCCCGAGCCCGGTGGCCGTCTCGGCGTATCCGAGCACGACGGCGGTCCGCGCCCCGGCCTCCCCCAGCAGCTCCCGCACCCGGCGGCCCAGCGCGAACCCGTGCCCGTGCACGACGGACGGCGACTGGGGCACATGCTTGCCGAGGACGTTCGACACCAGCAGATGCGCCCGCTTGGGATTGCGCCGCAGCGCGAGCCCCAGCAGGCCGCTCAGCTCCTCGTCCCCGACCAGTTCGACCCCGAGCCGCTCACCGACCCAGGCCCCGGACCAGACCCCGCCGGACGTGCCGGTCGGGTCGTTCGCTGCGTTAATCATCGATTCCTTAGTCGGTACGGCATGAATCATGAATGCGGACGTCTGTCGGTGGTGGGGGACGTCAGTCGGGCAGACCCGCGGCCAGCAGATCCACGAACCCGATGTCCTCGTTGGCGACGCCGAACACCTCGGCGCGCTGCAGCACCCTTTCCGCCCAGGCGCGGTGCGGCTTGACCTCGTTCATCTTGTTGCGGGAGGCGGACCGCAGGACACCGCCCCCGTTGCGGTCCGGCCGCACGATGTCCTGGGCGTCGCCGAACTCCTCGTGGCTCACCACGGACAGCGCGTGCACCGGCAGGACGTGCGAGGGATGGATGCAGGTCTTGCCGAGCAGCCCGTTGGCCTGGTCGAGGGAGATCTCGCGCAGCAGACCGTCCAGCGCGTGCTCGATGAGCGACTCGCGCAACTCCCCGGCCCGGTTCGCCAGGAAGGGACTCGTGCGCAGCTGCGGCTTGAACATGCGCTCCTGGACCCGGAAGTACTCCCACACCGGCCCGGTCACCGTGAACCCGGTGCCGTCGGCGCGCCCCAGCACGTTGACCACGTCCGCGATCACGGAGGCGACGATCTGGACGTCGTACGCGGTCATGTCGGGCGGGCGGCGCAGGGCGTAGGAGGAGCAGAAGTCGGTGACGCCGAGGCGCAGCGCGAGGACGCGGTCACGGTACTTGTCGACGGTGTGGGCGATGCCCTGGAGCGCCTCTACACGCGTCTCCCTGTACATCAGCTCGGGCGACTCGAGCACCGGCATCCCGAACAGCCGCCGCCCGCTCTCGGCCTCGGCGGCGGTGAGCGCCTCCAGGAAGGCGATGCCCCGCTCCTCGGTGAACTTGGGGAACACGAACCCGGACAGCAGCCGTACGGACGGGCCGAAACGGCGTACGAGGTCGGGTATCTGCTCGGGGTGGCGCACCCGGATGAACAGCAGCGGAGGCTCGACGTCCGGCCGCCCGGCGAGGTCGGCGAACTGCCGGACGAGGTTCTCCTCCGCGCCCAGGACCTCCGCGTCGTCGATGGAGTCCTCCAGGCACAGCACCATGGAGACCACGCCACGCCCGGCCTGCTTGACGATGTCGTCGGCCAGCCGCTCCCGGGTCGCCGGGCTGTAGAGCGTGGCGCCCAGCGCGGCGGCGAGCACGCGGGCCGGGGAGTCGGCGTCGAAGACACCGGGCTCCCGGTGGAAGAGGCGCTGCCGCTCCTCAGGGGCGATGTGCCCGAAATGACGCATGTGATTCCCCCGTGGTTGCTAGGCGTCCGGCCACGATCGTGGCCGGTAATAGTACGTACAAATGTGTGACATCAGTTCCCGCCGGGCGTGAAGTTCTGGTAACCCGACCATGTCGGGCGTGGGACTGTTTCACCGACGGTTCGACGCCCCCGCGTTGTCGTGATCAGGACCGAGAGGGCAGGATGACCGCATGACGCACGCGATGCTGAAGGGGTCGAACGTCCCGATCGAAGCCACGGCGGTCCGCGCCGTGCTGCGCTGGGCGCCCGGGCAGGGCGCCCCGGTGGTCGACGCCTCGGCGCTGCTCCTCGGCCCCGACGGCCGCGTACGGTCCGACGAGGACTTCGTGTTCTACAACCAGCCGCGCCACCCCTCGGGCAAGGTGTGGCGGCTCGGCCAGAAGCGCGTGGCCGAAGGCCTCACCGACACGATCCAGACCGACCTGGCGGGTGTCGAGTCGGCCGTCAGCCAGATTCTGCTCGTGGCCTCCGCCGAGGACGTCTCCTTCGGCCGCGTACGGTCCCTGCGCATCCTGCTGTACGACGCCACCGTCGCCGACGCCGAACCGCTGGCGTACTTCGACATCAAGCCCGAGACCGGCGACGAGACCGCCCTCATCTGCGGCGAGCTCTACCGCCGCGGCGGCGGCTGGAAGTTCCGCGCCCTGGGTGAGGGGTACACCAACGGCCTCCAGGGCCTCGCCACGGACTTCGGCATCTCGGTCGACGAGTCGGCTGCCGCGGCGGCCGACCAGACCGACACGACCCAGACCCCGGCCCCGGCCCCGGAGATCTCGGGCCCCCTGCCGCCCGAGCAGCCCCCGACCGGCGTCCCGTCCCAGCCCGCGTACGGCTACCCTCCGGCGGCCCCCACGCAGCAGCCCGCCCAGCCGGCGTACGGCTACCCCCAGCCGACCCCCGCCACCGCCAACGGACCGGCCTACGGCTACCCGCAGCCCACGGCGGCGGCCCTGGACCCCAACTTCCGCCTACCGCCGCAGGGCCCTCAGTTCATCGGCCGCTGAGGGCCTTACGGCCGGGGGCGCCAGGAGCTTTTCAGGGGCGCGGGGCTGTGTCGGCATGCGGCTCCGCCGCGTGGGCGCGACAGGCCACGAACGACCCGCAGCCGCCGACGCACCTGGTGCCCCGAGCTCGGAGGCGAACCGGCCAGGACCAGCGTCAGCGCTCCGCCTTGGTCTTGTATCCCCGCCCCCACTGCAGCCCCCACCCGTACAACCGGTCGAGCTCCGCCTGGAAGCCGTAGACGAACTTCACTTCCCGGCGCACCGTGATCTCCCCCTTGACGTTCTCTATCAGCACCACCGCACACGACCGTGCCTGCGGATGCCTCTCGTCCAGGCCTATCTCGATCCGCGGCCCGTTGCTCGGATACAGCGTCACCACCGCGTGCGTACGGTCGAACGCCGGCGTCTGGTCGTAGATGTAGACGAACACCAGCATCCGCCTGAAGTCGTCCCGGTGGTCCAGGTTGATGTACATGGTCTCGCCGGACCCCGACCCGAACCGGTCGTCGCCGCTGAGCCGCATGTACGGCGGTTCGTTGATGTCACCGAGGAAGCCGCCCAGCGGCTGCACGACCCCCTTCGTCCCGTCGGCCAGCTCATAGAGACAGCCGAGGTCGAGGTCGACGTTCACCATGCTCTGGCTGTGCGCCTGCACCTCCTCCGGCCTGAGCGCCTTGAAGGGGTGCCGCAGCACGCTCTGCCGCTTCGGCCCGCCGATGTCGGACGTCCGCATCCGCCAGGACAGGTTGACGCGCAGATGGCCCGCCGCCGCGTTCTGCTTGGAGAGGGACACCTTCTGGTGCCGCTTGGTCAGTTCGATCGCGTTGGTCGCCGCGTTGCCCGCGTCGAACTCCGAGGCCCGCCCGCGCCAGAGGTTGTCCAGGAAACTCATGCCCGCCCCACAACTGCCGTGTCGTCGCGTCAACCACCAGCGGGGCGGCCGACGAGGACGCGTCCTCGTCGGCCGCCCCGCTCAGAGCGTTCCCTCACCCCGCGGGTGGTCACACCCCGGAGGAGACCTCCGCCTTGTCGGCGGCGTCAGCTTTTCCCTCTTCGGCCGCCAGCGCCTTGTTGCGGCGGACGGAGGACCAGAAGGACCAGCCGATCAGGACGACACCGATGAGACCGGTGATGATCTCGTTGATCTCGTACTGGATGGTGATGAGGAGGATCGCGGCGAGGGCGCCGATCGCGTAGTGCGCGCCGTGCTCCAGGTAGACGTAGTCGTCGAGGGTGCCCTGGCGCACCAGGTACACGGTCAGCGACCGGACGTACATCGCGCCGATACCGAGGCCCAGCGCCATCAGGACGATGTCGTTGGTGATGGCGAAGGCGCCGATGACACCGTCGAAGGAGAAGGACGCGTCCAGGACCTCCAGGTACAGGAACATGAAGAACGCGGCCTTGCCGGCGAGGGCGACGGCCGAACGCGGCTTGCCCTCGCGCGCCGCCGCTTCCTCTTCCTCGTGCTCGCGCTCCTCTTCCTCCTCCAGCTTGTTCTCGAAGTAGCCGGAGAGACCACCCACGATGAGGTAGGTGATGAGACCCGCGAGTCCGGAGATCAGGACCGTCTGCGCCTTGTCGACATGGGTGCCGCCGTGCTGGTGGGCGTTGGTGGCGAAGGTCATCGAGGTGACCAGCAGGACGATCATCGCGATACAGGCCGACAGCATGTCGATCTTGCCGAGCTTGGACAGCGGACGCTCGATCCAGCCCAGCCACTTGATGTCCCGGTCCTCGAAGATGAAGTCCAGGAAGATCATCAGCAGGAACATACCGCCGAAGGCCGCGATCGACGGGTGGGCGTCGGTCACGTACTGCTGGTACTTGTCCTTGTCGGTGAGCGCCAGGTCGACGGCCTCGATCGGACCCAGCTGGGCGCTGATGGCGACGATCACGACGGGGAAGACCAGCCGCATGCCGAAGACGGCGATGAGGATGCCGATGGTGAGGAAGATCTTCTGCCAGAAGGCATTCATCTTCTTCAGGATCCCGGCGTTGACCACCGCGTTGTCGAACGACAGCGAGATCTCCAGGATGGACAGGATCGCGACGAGCCCGAGCGCCGTCCATCCGTCGTAGAGAACCGCTACTACCAAGCCGAGCGCGGTGACCGCGAACGACCAGCCGAAGGTTTTCAGAACCACTGGCTACCCAATCGTGTGTGTACGGGGTTCCCCCGCGCCGCGCGCGGCTTTACGAACTTTTGAACCCGAAGTCTAGTCGGGCACCCCTCGCACCCCACACGGCCCCGGCTTTTGCGCTTATAGCGCTACGAGACGTTCACTCCGAAGTCGAGTGCGATGCCTCGCAGACCGGACGCGTACCCCTGCCCCACGGCGCGGAACTTCCACTCTCCGCCATAGCGGTAGACCTCTCCGAAGATCATCGCGGTCTCGGTGGAGGCGTCCTCGGAGAGGTCGTAACGGGCGAGCTCCTGGCCGTCGGCCTGGTTGACCACACGGATGAAGGCATTGCTGACCTGGCCGAAGGCCTGGCCCCGGTTCTCGGCGTCATGGATGGAGACCGGAAAGACGATCTTGTCGACGGTGGCCGGCACCCGGGAGAGGTCGATGATGAGCGACTCGTCGTCGCCGTCGCCCTCACCGGTGAGGTTGTCGCCGGTGTGCTCGACCGAGCCGTCCGGGCTCTTGAGGTTGTTGTAGAAGACGAACCACTCGTCCCCCAGCACCCGGCCGCCCTGACACAGCAGTGCGCTGGCGTCGAGGTCGAAAGGGGCTCCGGTGGTGGTCCGGACGTCCCAGCCGAGCCCGACCAACACTTGAGTGAGGTTCGGCGCGGCCTTGGAGAGGGAGACATTGCCTCCCTTGGCGAGTGTGACGCCCATGGTGCTGGTCCTCCCCGATTTTCGAGCTTCAGTTGCTCAACTGTTCAGTTGTCCCGTACGAGCGCGTCCGGCGCCGCCATCGGTGATGACAGCGGCGCCGGACGTGGTGAGCCGGTGTTTCAGGGGACTTCCCCCTTGACTCAGACGTTCACACCGAAGTCCTGGGCGATACCGCGCAGGCCCGAGGCGTAGCCCTGGCCGATGGCGCGGAACTTCCACTCGGCGCCGTGCCGGTAGAGCTCGCCGAAGACCATGGCGGTCTCGGTGGAGGCGTCCTCGGAGAGGTCGTAACGGGCGATCTCCGCCTCGCCCGCCTGGTTCACCACGCGGATGAAGGCGTTGCGGACCTGGCCGAAGGACTGCTGACGGTTCTCGGCGTCGTAGATCGAGACCGGGAAGACGATCTTCTCGATCTCGGCCGGGACGCCCGCGAGGTTGATCTTGATCTGCTCGTCGTCGCCCTCGCCCTCACCGGTGATGTTGTCGCCGGTGTGCTCGACCGAGCCGTCGGGGCTCTTGAGGTTGTTGAAGAAGACGAAGTTGGCGTCGCTGCTGACTTTGCCTGACGATTCCAGCAGCAGGGCGCTGGCGTCCAGGTCGAAGTCGGTGCCGGTCGTGGTGCGGATGTCCCACCCCAGACCGACGATGACCGCGGTCAGGCCCGGTGCCTCCTTGGTCAGCGATACGTTGCCGCCCTTGCTGAGGCTGACTCCCACGAGGTCCTCCGTTTGGTTTCAGGGGCGGGGAGCCCCGTCGTGCGATGGTGTCGGATCAACGTGTCGATCCTAGTGACGGGTTCCCGTTCCCCGAAGGGCTTGGAACCGAAGAATCACAGGGTGTCGAGGGCGGCGAGGTACTCGTTCAGGTCGCGGGCGTCGGGAAGGGCGTTGACGACCGACCAGCGGACGACGCCCTCCTTGTCGACGATGAACGTGCCGCGCACCGCGCAGCCCTTGTCCGCGTCAAACACGCCGTACGCGCGGGAGACCTCGCCGTGCGGCCAGAAATCCGACAGCAGCGGGTACTCCAGGGCCTCCTGCTCCGCGAAGACCCGCAGTGTGTGGATCGAGTCGTTCGACACGGCCAGCAGCTGCACGTCGTCGTTCACGAACTTCGGCAGGTTGTCCCGCAGCTCGCACAGCTCCCCGGTACACACCCCGGTGAACGCGAACGGGTAGAAGAGCACCACCACGTTCTTCTCGCCCCGGAAGTCCGAGAGCCGCACGGTGGCGCCGTGGTTGTCCTTGAGCTCGAAGTCGGGCGCCTTGTCACCGACCTGGATCGCCATGATCTTCCTGAGTCCCTTCATGGACTGTTCGGGTGGCCCAGCCTACGCAGGAGAAACGGCGCGCCCCCCGCCGGGCCCGGAAGGGGTACCGACGAGGGGCGCGGGGAACTGCGCGACAGGCCACGACGAAGCCGCGACCGCCGGCGCGCAGAACCCTCGGGCTCTTGAGCGACGCTTATTTCTTCGTCTTGGCCGCCTTCGGCGTCACCAACCGGCTGCCGCTCCAGTCCTTGCCGACGCTGACGCTCTTCGACGCGGACAGTCCCGCGGTCGTCGCGGCTTCGGAGACGTCGCTGGGCTCCACATAGCCGTCCCGCCCGGTCTTGGGCGTCAGCAGCAGAATCGAGCCACCCTCCTCGATGTACGTGGTGGCGTCCACCAGTACGTCGGTCAGGTCGCCGTCGTCGTCTCGGAACCACAGCACGACGGCATCGGCCACGTCGTCGTAGTCCTCGTCGACGAGCTCACTGCCCACGACTTCCTCGATGGACTCGCGGAGCTCCTGGTCGACGTCGTCGTCGTAGCCGATCTCCTGGACCACCTGCTCGGGCTGGAACCCCAGCCTCGCGGCAGGGTTCGTCCGCTCCTCCGCGTGGTCCGCGGTCGCGCTCACGGGTTGCCTCCTGATCATGTTCGGATGGGGTCGCCCCCTGGGGAATCAGCCACGCGCGTGCGCGAAGCATTGGCCGTAGTCCACACGGGCGGGACCGATCGCGCAAGTACCCAGCCTTTCAGACCGCCGAAACGGTGACGATCCGGGCCGTGTCACCGCAACTCTCTGCGCGGATTCTCAGCCTCGCGTGACACACGCCACACCGTTCTGCCCGTTTTGCGCATTCGGCAACCATCTGGGGGTACGAGCATCGAATAGCTTTACTACCTTTGTCGAGCAGGCGACCCCCCTGGTTACCCCTCGGTAGAGGTGACGTTTGCGTCCCCGAGGTACACGATGGGGGACGGTGCAGGCACCTAGTGAACACCCATGAAGAACCCCTGAAGAGCGGCCCTCTGACAGCTAAGGAACAGCGTGGCTTCCGGATCCGATCGCAATCCGATCATCATTGGCGGCCTTCCGAGTCAGGTCCCTGACTTCGATCCCGAGGAGACCCAGGAGTGGCTCGACTCGCTCGACGCCGCCGTGGACGAGCGCGGCCGTGAGCGCGCGCGCTACCTGATGCTCCGGCTCATCGAGCGGGCCCGTGAGAAGCGCGTGGCCGTGCCCGAGATGCGCAGCACGGACTACGTCAACACCATCCCGACCAAGGCCGAGCCGTTCTTCCCGGGCAACGAGGAGATCGAGCGGAAGATCCTCAACGCGACCCGGTGGAACGCCGCCGTCATGGTGTCGCGCGCCCAGCGGCCCGGCATCGGCGTCGGTGGCCACATCGCGACCTTCGCGTCCTCCGCCTCCCTCTACGACGTGGGCTTCAACCACTTCTTCCGCGGCAAGGACGAGGGCGACGGCGGCGACCAGATCTTCTTCCAGGGCCACGCCTCCCCCGGCATCTACGCCCGCGCGTACATGCTGGACCGGCTCGACGACCAGCAGCTGGACGCCTTCCGCCAGGAGAAGTCGAAGGCGCCGTACGGCCTGTCCAGCTATCCGCACCCGCGGCTGATGCCGGACTTCTGGGAGTTCCCGACCGTGTCCATGGGCCTCGGTCCGCTGGGCGCGATCTACCAGGCGCGGATGAACCGGTACATGGAGGCGCGCGGCATCGCCGACACCTCCAAGTCCCATGTCTGGGCGTTCCTCGGCGACGGCGAGATGGACGAGCCGGAATCACTCGGCCAGCTGACGATCGCCGCCCGCGAGGGCCTCGACAACCTGACCTTCGTGGTGAACTGCAACCTGCAGCGCCTCGACGGTCCGGTGCGCGGCAACGGCAAGGTCATCCAGGAGCTGGAGTCGGTCTTCCGGGGCGCCGGCTGGAACGTGATCAAGCTGGTCTGGGACCGCTCGTGGGACCCGCTGCTCGCGCAGGACCGCGACGGTGTGCTGGTCAACCGCATGAACACCACGCCGGACGGCCAGTACCAGACGTACGCCACCGAGACCGGCGCGTACATCCGCGACCACTTCTTCGGTGACGACCACCGGCTGCGCGCGATGGTCGAGAACATGACCGACGACCAGATCCTGCACCTGGGCCGCGGCGGCCACGACCACCGCAAGATCTACGCGGCGTACAAGGCGGCCCATGAGCACAAGGGCCAGCCGACGGTCATCCTGGCGAAGACGGTCAAGGGCTGGACGCTGGGCCCGAACTTCGAGGGCCGCAACGCCACGCACCAGATGAAGAAGCTGACGGTCGCCGACCTCAAGGGCTTCCGTGACCGCCTCCACCTGCCCATCTCCGACAAGGAGCTGGAGTCCGGCGTGCCGCCGTACTACCACCCGGGGCGGGACTCGGAGGAGATCCAGTACATGCACGACCGGCGCAAGGGGCTCGGCGGGTACGTCCCGACGCGTGTCGTGCGCGCGAAGCCTCTGCCGCTGCCCGAGGACAAGACGTACGCGAGTGTGAAGAAGGGGTCCGGTCAGCAGTCGATCGCCACGACCATGGCGTTCGTACGACTGCTGAAGGACCTCATGCGGGACAAGGAGATCGGCAAGCGGTTCGTGCTGATCGCGCCCGACGAGTACCGCACCTTCGGCATGGACTCGTTCTTCCCGAGCGCGAAGATCTACAACCCGCTGGGCCAGCAGTACGAGGCGGTCGACCGCGATCTGCTGCTCGCCTACAAGGAGTCGCCGACCGGGCAGATGCTGCACGACGGCATCTCCGAGGCGGGCTGCACGGCCTCGCTGATCGCGGCCGGTTCGGCGTACGCCACGCACGGCGAGCCGCTCATCCCGGTCTATGTCTTCTACTCGATGTTCGGTTTCCAGCGCACCGGCGACCAGTTCTGGCAGATGGCCGACCAGCTGGCGCGCGGCTTCGTCCTGGGTGCGACCGCCGGCCGTACGACACTGACCGGTGAGGGCCTCCAGCACGCGGACGGGCACTCGCAGCTGCTCGCCTCGACGAACCCGGGCTGTGTCGCGTACGACCCGGCGTTCGGGTACGAGATCGCGCACATCGTGAAGGACGGTCTGCGCCGGATGTACGGCGAGACCGCCGACGGCAAGCCGGGCGAGGACGTCTTCTACTACCTCACCGTCTACAACGAGCCGATCCAGCACCCGGCCGAGCCGGCGGACGTGGACGTCGAGGGCATCCTCAAGGGCATCCACCGCTACCGGGCGGGCGAGGCGGGCTCGATCCCCGCGCAGATCATCGCCTCCGGTGTCGCGGTGCCGTGGGCGGTCGAGGCGCAGCGGATCCTGGCCGCCGACTGGAACGTGAAGGCGGACGTCTGGTCGGCGACCTCCTGGAACGAGCTGCGCCGTGAGGCCGTCGACGTGGAGCGGCACAACCTGCTGCACCCCGAGGAGGAGCAGCAGGTCCCGTACGTGACGCGGAAGCTGGGCGACGCCGAGGGGCCGTTCGTGGCCGTCTCCGACTGGATGCGGTCGGTGCCGGACCAGATCTCGCGGTGGGTGCCGGGCACGTACCAGTCGCTGGGCGCGGACGGCTTCGGCTTCGCGGACACGCGGGGCGCGGCCCGGCGCTTCTTCCACATCGACGCGCAGTCGATCGTGGTCGCGGTGCTGACCGAGCTGGCCCGCGAGGGCAAGGTCGACCGTTCGGTGCTCAAGCAGGCCATCGACCGGTACCAGCTGCTCGACGTGGCGGCGGCCGACCCGGGGGCCGCGGGCGGCGACGCGTAGCCGTTGCGCTCGGCCGAGTTGTTCACAACGGCCGGCGGTGTCAAGGGGTGGTGAACCGGTGGGTTCACCACCCCTCCACGTTTTCTACGATGCCGCCATGAAACAGCTATCGGTCTCGGCGCAGGTGCGTTGGGAACAGCAGACTCAGCGGCCGCTGTTCGGCCTGGCCCTGGTGTTCGCCGTCGCGTACGCCGTGCCGATCGTCCGGCCGGACGCGAGCGACCAGGTGGTGTGGTGGTGCGAGGCCGCCGAGTGGGTGGTGTGGGCCGCGTTCGCGCTCGACTACGTCGTCCGGCTGGCGCTCACCGAGCAGCGCCGGGAGTTCGTGCGGACCCGGTGGCTGGACCTGGCGGCCGTGCTGCTGCCGATCATCCAGCCGCTGCGGCTGCTGCGGGTCGTGGCGACGTTGCTGCTCGTGGGGCAGCGGGCGCGGATGGCCTCGCAGATACGGCTCACGACGTACGTCGGCGGGGCGGTCGTCGGGCTGTTGATGTTCGGGTCGCTGGCGGTGCTGTCCGTGGAGCGGGACGCTCCCGGCGGGAACATCGACACGCTGGACGACGCCGTGTGGTGGTCGTTCACGACGATGACGACGGTGGGGTACGGCGACCATGCGCCGACGACCGGGCTGGGGCGGGTGTTGGCCGTGGGGCTGATGCTGTCCGGGATCGCGTTGCTGGGTGTGGTGACGGCGAACATCGCGGCGTGGTTCATAGCGCGGTTCGAGAAGGACGACGCGGAGGAGCGGCGGCAGACGGCGGCGATAACGGAGCTGGCGGAGGAGGTTCGGTTGCTGCGGGCGGAGGTGGCGTCCTTGCGGTCTTCCGGGGCTGTGCCCGAGCAGCGCCGATGACCGTAGGAGCGGCAGCGCGTCGGCGGGTGCGGGTTCGTCGTGGCTTGTCGCGCAGTTCCCCGCGCCCTTGAAAGATCCGGGCGAGCCCGGCGCTTTCAGGGGCGCGGGGAACTGCGGGAGCAAGTCCACACAACCCGCACCCGCCGACGTGTCCCGAGTCTTCTCTCACCCCGGGGTCAGAAGAAGCCGGCTCCCGGCGTGGCCGTGCCCGCCAGCCAGATGATGGCCAGGACGGTGTCGATGGCACCCAGAACGACCGCGACGATCGCGGGGACGGGGCGGGCGCCGGACCAGGTGCGGTTCATGGCCAGCCAGCCGCAGAGGATCGCTACCGGGCCGAGGATGATGCCCAGCACGAAGAATCCCGCGACCGCGCAGATGACTCCGATGATCCCGAGGGTCGCGCGATCCGGCCCGCTCCGTGACCACGTCCGGCCACGTGATCGGGGGTGCCTGCGCGTACCGTGTCCGAAGCCCGCCATCGTCAACAACTCCCTGAACCTCGCGGTCAGTTCGAGTACATGACGGCGAGTACCCCGGCAGTGTGGTTGAAACCAGGGAGAGTTGTCGGACTTGTCCGCGGCGCGCTGTCCCCCTCCGGCCAGCGCGCCGCGGACCGACGGTCCGCTCCCCTGTGTCGTACGGCCCTGCCGTACGGAGGACTTGACCCACTTCGGCCCCTCCCCCCACCGTGGCGGGAGGATTCCTGGCTCACGCTGCTCGGCCGCTCAGCGAGCGGCCGAGTCCTACGCGATCGACACCAGCCGGGTTGGCACCGGCCCGGTCGCCCCACTGTGGCCCGGGGCGCCCACCCGGTACGAGCGATCTTTAGCCTTGTCACCCTGATAGGCGAACGCGGGCGCAAACCCGCGCGTGAAGCAGTGGCGGAGCTGTCAGATGTGCGCCGCTCCGGCGCCCGCCTCCGCGTTCTCGCCGCGCTTGGTCAGGAACGCCACGAGGACGGCGATCGCGGCGACGCCGGCGGCGACGAGGGACGCCAGGCTCATGCCGGACATGAACGTGTCGTGCGCGACGGTGGTGATCTTCGCGGCGATCTCCGTCGTGCCCTCGGCCATCGGGGGGACACCGACCTGGACGGCCTCGGAGGCCTGGCCGAGCTGGACCTCGGTGAGCGGCGGGAGACCGGCGTCCGTCCAGTTGCCCGGCAGGTCACTGTCGACCTTGGAGGCCATCACGGCCCCCAGCACGGCCGTACCGAGGCTGCCGCCGATCTGCATCGCGGCCTGCTGGAGACCGCCGGCGACACCGGACAGCTCCAGGGGCGCGTTGCCGACGATGACCTCGGTGGCGCCGACCATCACCGGGGCGAGGCCGAGACCGAGGAGCGCGAACCAGAGGGACATCAGGGCGCTGCCGGTGTCGGTCTCCAGCGTCGACATGCCGTACATGGCGATCGCGGTGAGCGCCATGCCGCCGGCCAGCGGGATGCGGGGTCCGGCCTTGGTGATCAGCGCGCCGGCCAGCGGCGAGCCGACGATCATCATGCCGGTGAGCGGAAGGAGGTGTAGACCCGCGTCGATGGGGCTCATGCCGTGCACGTTCTGGAGGTAGAACGTCACGAAGAACAGGCCGCCCATGAAGGCGATGGCCATCAGGACCATCAGGACGACACCCGCCGACAGCGGCACGGAACGGAAGAGGCCCAGCGGGATCAGCGGCTCCTTCACCTTCGTCTCCCAGAAGGCGAAGAGGGCGAAGAGGGCGATGGAGGCGACCAGGAAGGTCCAGGTCAGGCCGTCGCCCCAGCCCCACTCCGGGGCCTTGATGAGGGCCCAGACCAGGCAGAACATGGCCCCGGACAGCAGGGCGATGCCGAGGACGTCGAAGGAGCGCGGGGCGTTCTCGGCGCGGTGGTCCAGCAGAATCCAGGCGCCCAGCGCCACGGCGAGGACGCCGACGGGGACGTTGATCCAGAACACGGACTGCCAGCTGACGTTCTCCACGAGGAAGCCGCCGAGGATCGGGCCGCCCGCGGTGGAGGCGCCGATGACCATGCCCCAGATGCCGATCGCCATGTTCAGCTTCTCGGCGGGGAAGGTGGCGCGCAGCAGGCCGAGCGCGGCCGGCATCAGCAGTGCGCCGAACAGGCCCTGGAAGACGCGGAAGACCACCACGAAGGCGACCGAGTCCGACAGGCCGATGGCCCCGGAGGCGGCGGCGAAGCCGACCACGCCTATGAGGAAGGTCTGGCGGTGGCCGAAGCGGTCGCCCAGCTTGCCCGCGGTGATGAGGGTGACCGCCAGCGCGAGGAAGTACGCGTTGGTGATCCACTGGACCTCGGCGAAGCTCGCCTTGAGGTCGTCCGCGATGACCGGGTTGGCGATCGCCACGATGGTGCCGTCGAGGGCGACCATCATGACGCCGACGGCCACGGTGAGGAGGGTGAACCAGGGGTGGCCGCGCAGGCCCCGGCCCTGGTTCGTCGTCGGGTCCGACGGGACGACTGGCGCCTTGTCCCCCGGTCCCGTCTTGTCGACAGTGGTCTGACTAGTCATACGCGCGAGACTAATGACAGCCACTGACAGTTGACAAACCAGTTCACAAGTCGGTAACTGTCACGTCACTCGCCGCAGGGGCGGGTGGAGACGAGGGTTCATGGAGACGGCGGCCACGGCGGCGACGACCGAGGAGCGGCCCGGACTGCGCGCACGGAAGAAGCAGCGCACCCACGACGCACTGCTGCGGGCGGCCCTGGAGCTGTTCACGACCCAGGGGTATGAGGCGACGACGGTCGACGAGATCGCCGAGGCCGTCGACGTCTCGCAGCGCACCTTCTTCCGCTACTTCGCGGGCAAGGAGGAGGCCGCCCTCGCGGTCATCGACCTCACCCAGGAGCACTTCCTGGCGGCCGTGCGCGCCCGGCCCGCGGACGAGGCCCCGCTGGAGGCGATGCGCAACGCCGTCCTGGAGGGCTGGGACGCCATCGGCGAGGCCGTCGAGCAGGTCGTTCCCGTCGACCTCTATCTGCGGGCGTACGGCATGGTCGAGTCGACGCCCGCACTGCTGGCCGCGCATCTGCGCCGCGCGGACGAGGTGGCGCGGGAGATGGAGCGGATCGTCGCCGAGCGCGAGGGACTCGACGTCGACACCGACGCCCGGCCGCGCGTGGCGGTGGCCGTCTTCGGCGGTGTGATGAGAGTCACTGAGCGCATGTGGGCCCTGGGGGGCGATCTCAGCATGGAGGCGATGCGGGAACTGACGACCGCACACCTGGACGCCGTACGGCCCTCGTTGGCCGAGAAGTGGCGTACTGGCCGAAACGCTTAGGGAACGGCATCATCGGGATCTTCTCTGCGCACCGCACGGAACGGGCGTGATCGAAACGTGATCCCTCTCACTCGGTTAACGCGAGACCCTTCCGTTCTCTTAGTGTGTCCTTTCAGTGACTTCCTTCGACTCCTCCCCGCAACTGAACGTCTGGCGCGCACTGCTGGCGCTGGCCGTGGTTTTCGTGATGCTGGCGACCACCGGCTGGACCGCGATCCGCAGCCATCGAGAGGAGTCGCCGCTGCAGGCGTCGCTCTCCGCGTGGCGGCACGGGCACCTCGGCGGCCGCGAACTGCCGGACGTCGACTCGTCCCCGCACCGCCTGGCCGCCTTCTTCGCCTCGCTCACCGCCCCTCAGCGCACCGGGCTCGCCCATCGCTATCCGCTCGCCGTCGGCAACATGAACGGTGCCCCCGTCGAGCTGCGTTACCGGGCCAACCGCATCGCGCTGAAACAGCAGAGCAGGCGTGAGCGCACACGCATGCACGACCAGCGGCTGTCCGAGACCGGCCGGTACGAGGCCGGCCGCCGGATGCACCGCTTCGACATGCTGGCCGTGAAGAAGCGGCACATCCTCGCCTTCGACCCCGACGGCAACGGCCGGGTCGCCGAGGTCTTCGGCAGCCTCGACAAGGCCGAGCGCGTCTCGGTCGTCGTCCCCGGCGTCGACACCAACGTCATCAACTTCCAGCGCACCAAGCGCCGGTACTCCGCGCCCGTCGGCATGGCCAAGTCGCTCTACAAGGCGGAGCGCTCGGCGAGCCCCGGCACGCGGACGGCCGTGATCGCCTGGGCCGACTACACCGCGCCCGACGGCCTCGGCCTCGACTCGGCCACCGCGCTCCGCGCCGAACAGGGCTCGGTCCGGCTGAACGCGCTGGTGCGGGGCCTGCCCGGCCGTTCCACCGTCGCGCTGGTGTGCCACAGCTACGGCTCCGTGGTGTGCGGGGTCGCCGCGCCCTCGCTGCCGTCGCGGGTCACCGACATCGCGGTCGCGGGCAGCCCCGGCATGCGTGCCGAGACGGTCGGGCAGCTGCGGACGGCGGCCCGGGTGTGGGCGATGCGGGACGCCGACGACTGGGTCCAGGACGTGCCCTATCTGGAGGTCGGCGGGCTCGGCCACGGCGCCGACCCGGTCTCCTCGGAGTTCGGGGCGCGCATCCTGTCGGCGGCCGACGCCCAGGGACACAGCGGCTATTTCGAGCCCGGCACCGAGAGCCTGTACAACTTCGCCGACATCGGCATCGGCGCGTACGAGTCGGTGCGGTGTGCGCGGGAGGACGACGCGTGTCTGGCGGGTCTGTCCGACAGCGCTGCGGCCTGACGCGCGTAGAGGAGGGTAAAAGTGCGGTTCGCCTCGGTCGGGACTTCCCCGCGTCGCCCGCATACGATGAGCCGCATGGGTGACGTACTGGCCGGATTTCATGCCGCCTGGGAGTTCGAGTCCGACTCCGTGCTCATCCGCTTCGAACGGGGGATTCGTACGCCGAAGCTCTTCCAGGCACTCGGTGAGCGGCGCGTCCCCCTGGAGGCGATCGCGGGGGTTTCACTGACACCCGGGAAGCGGGGCACCGTCGTACTGCGTGTCGTGCCGCGACCGGGCGCCGATCCGTTGATGGAGGCGGCGGCGGACCAGCTCAAGGAGGGGTCCGACCCGTACCGGCTGGTGCTGCCGGCCGAGCGGGAGACGCTCGCGGAGTACTACGCCGACGAGCTGCGGGCACGGTTGACCGAGTCGGGGCCCGCCGATCGTTTCCTGGTGGCGGCGCCGGAAGTGCCGTTGCAGTTCAAGGCGTACGACGGGAAGGCGTCGTTCGACGGGCGGTCCGTGTCGTTCCGGTGGTCCTGGACGGGGGCGTCGTCGGCGAAGTGGAAGGCCGGGGACCAGAGTTTCCCGGTCGGTGCCCTGAGCGGGGTCGAGTGGCGGTCGCCGGAGGTGTTCGAGGGGTATCTGCGGTTGGTGCGACGCGATGCCGCCGGTGAGCAGCCGCCTCAGCCCGACCATGATCCCGCCGCCGTGGTGTTCGGGCTGGGCTATGGGCCGGTGCACGAGTCGTTGCCGTTCGCCGCGGCTGTGCTGGCGGCGGTTCGCTCCGCGGGGCCCGTGGGTGTGGCTGCGGTCGAGGCCGGGCCCCGGCGGGATCCGGCCGACATCGCCGACCGGATCCGGCATCTTGGGGAGTTGCACGAGGCGGGGCTGGTGACGGACGAGGAGTTCAGTGTGAAGAAGGCGGAGTTGTTGGCCGAGCTGTAGCTACTCGCCGTCCGGGGATGGCGTCGCTGCCGGGTGCGGGTCCGTCGTGGCTGGTCGCGCCCACGCGGCGGAGCCGCATCGACACAGGCCCGCGCCCCTGAAAGCAAAAGCCCTCGCCGCCCCTGACTGAACAGTCCGCGTCGCCCCTGCTGAACACTTCGCCTCGCCCCGTCTGAAGGCTCCGCCCTACTCCCTTCCTGCCGACGTGAACCCCATGTCCGCGTACCGGTCGCCCGCCACCTGTGCCGCTATCGGTTCCAGCAGGGCCAGGTCGTCCTCGGTCAGGGAGATCCTCGTGGCCTCCGCGTTCTCCTCCACCCTGGACGGCCTGCGGGTGCCCGGGATGGGGACGACCGGCAGGTCGTGGACGGCGGACCGCTGCTGGACCCAGGCCAGGGCGATCTGGCCCGGGGTGGCGTCGTGGGCCTCGGCGACCTTGCGGACGGGGGCCAGGAGGACCGCGTTGGCGGCTGCGTTGTCGCCGGTGAAGCGGGGCTGCTGGCGGCGGAAGTCGTCGGCGGTGAGGTCTTCGGCCTTGGCGAAGGAGCCGGTGAGGAAGCCTCGGCCGAGGGGGGAGTAGGCGACGAGCGTGACGTCGAGATCGCGGGCCGTGGGGACGACGTTCGGCTCGATGTCACGGCTGAAGAGGGACCACTCGGACTGCAGGGCGGCGATGGGGTGCACGGCGTGGGCCGTGCGGAGTTCGGCGGCCGTGACCTCGCTCAGGCCCAGCTGCTTGACCTTGCCCTCGCGGACCAGCTCGGCCATGACGCCGACGGTCTCCTCGATGGGGACGCTCACGTCGCGGCGGTGCATGTAGTAGAGGTCGATCACGTCGACGTCGAGGCGGCGCAGGCTCCCCTCGACGGACTCGCGGATGTACGCCGCGTCGTTGCGGATGATCCGCTTGGTCGGGTCGTCGGGGTCGATCGCCAGGCCGAACTTGGTGGCGATGACGACCTCGTCGCGGTGCGCCTTGAAGAAGGGGGAGAGGAACTTCTCGTTCTCCCCGGCGCCGTACGCGTGCGCCGTGTCGTAGAGCGTGACGCCCAGTTCCAGCGCGCGCTCCAGGGTGGCCCTGGACTCCTGCGCGTCCGAGGGGCCGTACGCGAAGCTCATGCCCATGCAGCCGAGGCCCTGCCTGCCGACCTCCGGCCCGTCGGTGCCCAGCCGTGTCCTCGCGATCCTGCCGTCCGTCATGAGGCCCTCTCCGACGCCAGGGCCTGCCCGGCGTCAGCGTAGAAATTGATCTTCCGGTCGAGCACGTTCAGGGTGTCCTGGAGTTCGGCGATCCGGGACAGGACGTCCTGCCTGGTCGCCTTGAGCAGTTCGAAGCGCTCGGTGTAGGTGTGGTCGCCCTCGCGGACGAGCTTGGCGTACCGGACCATGTCGGCGACCGGCATACCGGTCAGCCGGAGCTTGCCGACCAGGTCGAGCCAGTCGAGGTCACGGTTGCGGTAGCGGCGCTGGCCGGTGTGGGAGCGGTCGATGTGCGGCATCAGCCCGATCCGCTCGTACCAGCGCAGCGTGTGCGCCGTCAGACCGGTGAGGTCGACGACCTCGCTGATCGTGTACAGGTCCTGCCCGTCCGGCCGCCGCGGCTTCAGCGGCGGGCCCGCGCAACTGTCGGTACTGGCGGCACTCGTGGCACTCGTGGCACTCGTCGTACTCGTGGTCTCCATCACCGTCATGACCACCACGCTAAAACCTTGGAGTGCACTCCAAGCAAGCGAATCCGGTGAGAAATCATGAGGACGTGACGTGATCCCGCTGGTTAGCGTGCGGGCATGAGTCTCGTACGGCGGGCCGCGGCCGAGGACGCGGCGGAAGTGCTCCGGCTGCGCCAGGTGATGATCGACTCGATGGCGAGCGGGGGGCCCGGCGGCTCCACCGACTGGCACGCCGAGTCCCTGCCCACACTACGCCGCCGACTCGCCGATTCCGACGGGGAGTTCGCGGCCTTCGTCGCCGACCATCCGGAGCGGCCGGGCGCGCTCGCCGCCCTGGTGGTGGGGACGATCGAGTACCGGATCGGGCGGGCGAACAACCCGCGCGGCGCGGTCGGGCACGTCTTCAGCGTGGCCACCGACCCGGAGTGCCGGCGCCGGGGCCACGCCCGCGCCTGCATGGAGGCCCTGGTCGACTGGTTCCGGGAGCGCGGTGTCGGATACGTCCATCTGACCGCTTCCACCGAGGCCGAGCCGCTGTACGAGTCGATGGGTTTCCGGCGCAGGTCCGACCCCTTGATGCAGCTGGACCTCTGAGCCGCTTAGGCTCGTGGCCATGTCTCTGCAGAGCCTCGCCTTGATCGAGAACTGGCCGGTTCCCACGGCGGCCGCGGCCGTCGTCCGGGCGGACGGCACCGTCCTCGGGACCCACGGGCCGCTCGGCCGGCGGTTCGCGCTGGCCTCGGTCACCAAGCCGCTCGCCGCGTACGCCGTCCTGGTGGCGTACGAGGAGGGGGCGATCGAGCTGGACGAGGCGGCGGGGCCGGCGGGGTCGACCGTGCGGCATCTGCTGGCGCACACCTCGGGGCTGGCCTTCGACGAGCACCGGGTGACGGCGCCGCCCGGGGAGCGGCGGCTGTACTCCAACGCCGGGTTCGAGGTGCTCGGGGACCATGTGGCCAAGGCGGCGGACATCCCGTTCGCGGAGTACGCGCGGCAGGCGGTGCTGGAACCGCTGGGGATGACGTCCACCTCCCTCGACGGTTCCCCCGCGAAGGACGGCGTCTCGACCGTCGACGACCTGGTGCGGTTCGCCGCCGAGGTGCAGGCACCCCGGCTGCTGGACCCGCGGACCGTCGCGGCGGCGATGACCGTGCAGTACCCGGGCACGAAGGGCGTCCTGCCGGGCTACGGGCACCAGAACCCCAACGACTGGGGGCTCGGCTTCGAGATCCGGGACTCCAAGGCACCGCACTGGACGGGCACTTCGTCGTCGCCGCGTACCTTCGGGCACTTCGGGCAGTCGGGGACCTTCCTGTGGATCGACCCCGTCGCCGGGCTGGCGTGTGTCGCGCTGACGGACCGGGCGTTCGGGCCGTGGGCGGTCGGGGCCTGGACCCCGTTCACGGACGCTGTGCTTGCGGAGGTCGGGAACGGTGCCTGATTCGTGAAGGAAGCGACAACTCTTCGACGGAAGGCGCGGGTGCCCGGTCCGATCGGCCCCGGGCACCGCTCCGTCGGCTAACCTCCCCCGTGCACAACAGCCGCACAGCTTTCGGGGGGTAGAACCATGGGCGAGGTTCGCGCGGGCGGGCAGTTCCGGCCGTTGGAGGCCGGTGACCCGACGACCGTGGCGAGCTACCGGCTCGCGGCACGGCTCGGCTCGGGCGGCATGGGCACCGTGTACCTGTCGTACACCCCGGGCGGGCACCCGATCGCGTTGAAGACGATCCGGCCCGAGCTGAGCGAGGACCCCGAGTTCCGCCGCCGGTTCCAGCAGGAGGTGCGGGCCGCCCAGCGCGTGCAGGGCCTGTACACCGCGCCCGTCCTCGACCACGACACCGAGGGCACGCAGCCGTGGCTGGCCACCGCCTACGTGCCCGGCCCGTCGCTGCACGCGGCGGTCGCCGAGCACGGTGCGCTGCCGCTGAACTCGGTCCTGCTGCTGCTCGCCGGGGTCGCGGAGGCGCTCTCGGTCATCCACGGCGCGGGCATCGTCCACCGCGATTTGAAGCCCTCCAACGTGTTGCTCGCCGCCGACGGGCCCCGTGTCATCGACTTCGGCATCGCGCGCGCCGCCGACGCCACCGCCCTGACCGGCACCGGCGTGTCCATCGGCACGCCGGCCTTCATGTCGCCGGAGCAGGCGGCCGGGAAGCCGGTCACGCCCGCGTCGGACATCTTCGCGCTCGGCCAGGTGGCCGCGTTCGCGGCACGCGGGTCCGGCGCGTACGGCGACGGCCCCTCGCACGCCGTGCTGTACCGGATCGTCCACGAGGAGCCCGACCTGAGCGGTCTCGCCGACGAACTCCGGTTCATCGAGCGCTGTCTGGCCAAGGACCCGGCGGACCGCCCCTCCCCCGCGGAGGTCGTCGCGCTCTGCCAGGAGGCGTCGCCCACCCCGCTGGTGCAGTCGGGCTCCTGGCTGCCGGAGGCGATCGGCGCCGACATCACCCGGCGGGTCTCGGCCTCGGCGGAGCTGCTGGCCGAGCGGAACAAGGCCGCGGAGGCCCCGACCTCGGCGACCCTGCCCCCGCCGCCCACCGCACCGGTGACCCAGCTGAGTTCGCCGTCCGTGGACCACGGCGCGCAGACGATCTTCGCGGCGCCGACGACGCACTCCGGGCCGACGACCCCGCCCCCGCCGGGCCCGGCCGGGCCGCCGTCGACGCCGTACGCTCCGCAGTCGGGGCCGCACACGGTGCCGACCGGGCACCAGGCGCCGTACCCGCAGCAGGCGCCGTACCCGCAGCCGGGGGCGTGGCAGCAGCCGTACCCCCAGGGACATCCCCAGGGACATGCGCAGGGCCATCCCCGTCCGCTGCCCCTTCCTCCGCCGCGCCGCAGCAACGTCGGCAAGTGGATCGGGATCGGCGTCGCGGCGGTGTTCGGTCTGGGGCTGCTCGGCAGCTGCGCGTCGCTGGTGAAGGGCCTCACGGATTCGTCGAGCGGCTCGTCGAGCAGTTCCTCCGGCGGCACGTCGACGGGTTCGGGCGGCAGTTCCGCCGAGTCCTCCGAGTCCGAGCCGAAGGCCGACCCCAAGCCGGTCACGTTCAAGGGCATCAACATCCCCGGCGACTACTACGTGCGCTTCGCGGACTCCCCGCCCAAGCCCCTCGACAGCGACGTCGGCGGGGCGTACGAGGACGACGGGGACTTCTACTACTACTCGGACTCGCTGTTGGGTGAGAAGCGGCTGGGCAGCAGCAGCCAGAAGCTCGTCCTGCTGAACAACACCCAGAAGGGCTCCCTCGAAACCTGCCGGAACGAGACCCGGTACTCGGACTACGTCAAGATCGGCCAGGTGGCCAAGGGCTCCCAGATGTGTGTGCGCACCGACTCCGGCCACATCGGCCTGGTCACCTTCCAGGGGTCGGCTCCGAGTGGCGACCCCAGTGACTACGTCTCCGTGGACATCACGGTGTGGCGCAACGCGGAGGAGCCGACCACCGACAACTGACGGTCCGTCACTCGCCGAGCTCCCAGACCAGCACCTCCACCGGGGCGGTGACGGCGACCAGTTCGAGGCCCTTCTCCTCCTCGGCCCGCACGGAGTCCCCGGGCTCCAGCTCGTGCGGCCCGAGCCGCACGGCACCCCGTACGACGTGCACGTACGCCCGCGCCGCGTCCGGCACGGCGGTCCGCTCCCCCGCCGTGCCCAGCCGCCGGACGTGCAGCATGGCGCCGGCCTCGGGAACGGCGTACGGGGTGGAGTCGGCGATGCCGCGGACGATCTCGTACGCGGGGTCGCCGCCCGGGTCCAGCGGGGCCAGCCACATCTGCACGAAGGTCAGCGGCTCGGAGCCGTCGTTGCGCTCGACGTGCCGTACGCCGCCCGCCGAGCTGAGCCGCTGGACGTCGCCGGGGCGGACGACCGTCTCGTGGCCGGTGGTGTCGCGGTGGGTCAGCTCGCCCTCGACGACCCAGGTGACGATCTCGGTGTGGCTGTGCGGATGCTCGTCGAACCCCGCGCCGGGAGCGAGCCGCTCCTCGTTGCAGGCGATCACCGCGCCGAAGCGGAGATTGTCGGGGTCGTAGTGCGCCCCGAAGGAGAACGCGTGCAACGAGGCGATCCCGGCCTCCCGATCCCCACCGGCATAGCGCGTACCGGCACGCCGCAGCTCCATCACGCACCCACGGTATCCCCAGAGTGGGGCGTTCGAGGACGAGGCCGTCCAGGCCCGAAAGCGGGGGTCCGGGGGCGGCAGCCCCTGGCAGACACGCGCCCCCGGGCAGACGCGCACCCCCGGCCCACACACCCACGGCGCAGCCGAGCGCAGCGATAAGGCAGTCTTGTCCCGTGCCCGAACCCGAAACCAGCAGGCCCGAATCCGCACCGTCCGTCCACGCGCACGTCGCGACCTTGAAGCGGCTGGAGAAGTCGTCCGGAAGTCTCGCCGCGCAGGCCATCGCGCGGATGGACGAGACGCTGCCCTGGTACCGGGCGATGCCGCCGGAGAACCGGTCGTGGATCGGACTGGTCGCCCAGGCCGGTATCGCCGCGTTCACGGAGTGGTTCCGGCGTCCGGACGCCCCGCAGGCCATCTCGACGGACGTGTTCGGAACCGCGCCGCGTGAACTGACCCGGGCGATCACGCTCCGGCAGACCGTGGAGATGGTGCGCACGACCATCGAGGTCATGGAGTCCGCCATCGACGAGGTGGCCGCCCCCGGCGACGAGAGCGTGCTCCGCGAGGCCCTGCTCGTCTACGCGCGGGAGATCGCCTTCGCGACCGCACAGGTGTACGCGCAGGCCGCCGAGGCACGCGGCGCCTGGGACGCCCGCCTGGAGTCCCTGGTGGTGAACGCGGTACTCAGCGGCGAGGCCGACGAAGGCGCGGTGAGCAGGGCCGCCGCGCTCGGCTGGAACTCGCCGGACCATGTCTGCGTGGTACTCGGCACCGCCCCGGACGGCGACAGCGAGCTGACCGTGGAGGCCATCCGGCGTGCGGCCCGGCACGCCAAGCTCCAGGTGCTCACCGGTGTGCTGGGCGACCGGCTGGTGGTGATCGCCGGTGGCGACAACGAACCGTTGCAGGTCGCGAAGTCGCTGATCGGCCCGTATGCGGCGGGGCCGGTGGTGGCGGGGCCGATCGTGCCCGACCTGCTGGCCGCGACCCGGTCCGCGCAGGCGGCGGCCGCGGGACTGAAGGCCTGCTCGGCGTGGCAGGACGCGCCGCGCCCCGTTCTGGCGGACGATCTGCTTCCGGAGCGCGCGATCGCGGGCGACCCCAGTGCGCGCGAGCAACTGGTGGAGGAGATCTACAGACCGCTGGAGGAGGCCGGCTCGGCTCTCCTGGAGACGCTCAGCGTCTATCTGGAACAGGCCTCAAGTCTTGAGGGCGCGGCCCGGATGCTGTTCGTCCATCCCAACACCGTGCGCTACCGGCTCCGACGTGTGACTGACGTCACCGGCTGGTCGCCCTCCGATGTACGCTCTGCCTTCACCTTGCGGATCGCGCTGATCCTGGGGCGTCTGGTGGATGGGGATCTCCAGCTCTAGGGTTTTGTCGGAGAGCTACAAAACCCCCTCGTGTTCTTCGTCCCTGTCCTCACGGGCGGCGTGAGCCGTCCCCAAGAGAGAGTGTGAGAGTGCTCGTACTCGTCGCTCCCGGCCAGGGCGCCCAGACGCCCGGCTTCCTGACTCCTTGGCTCGACCTCCCCGGTGCCGCCGACCGTCTCGGCGCGTGGTCGGACGCCATCGGACTGGACCTCGCCCACTACGGCACCGAGGCCGACGCCGACGCGATCCGCGACACCGCCGTGGCCCAGCCGCTGCTCGTGGCGGCCGGACTGCTGTCCGCCGCCGCCCTCGGAGACGTCGCGCCCGGCGCGGTCGCCGGCCACAGCGTCGGCGAGATCACCGCCGCCGCGTTCGCCGGTGTCCTCGACGACACGGCCGCGCTGACCCTCGTCCGCACGCGGGGCCTGGCCATGGCCGAGGCCGCCGCGGTCACCGAGACCGGTATGTCGGCGCTGCTCGGCGGCGACCCCGAGGTGACGATCCCGCACCTGGAGCGGCTGGGGCTCACCCCGGCGAACGTGAACGGCGCGGGCCAGATCGTCGCCGCCGGCACCCTGGAGCAGCTGGCCGCCCTGGAGGCGGACAAGCCCGAGGGCGTGCGGCGCGTGGTCGCCCTCAAGGTCGCCGGCGCCTTCCACACACACCACATGGCCCCCGCCGTCGACACCCTCGCCAAGGCCGCCGAGGAGCTGTCGCCCGGGGACCCCACGGTCACCTACGTCTCGAACAAGGACGGGCAGGCCGTCGCCACCGGCGCCGAGGTGCTCTCCCGTCTCGTCGGTCAGGTCGCCAACCCGGTCCGCTGGGACCTGTGCATGGAGACCTTCAAGGAGCTGGGCGTGACCGCGCTCGTGGAGGTGTGCCCCGGCGGCACGCTCACCGGTCTCGCCAAGCGCGCGCTGCCGGGCGTGCCGACGGTGGCGCTCAAGACTCCCGACGACCTCGACGCCGCTCGCGCCCTCATCGCCGAGCACCTGAACTAGGAGCCCTGGAGCTATGTCGAAGATCAGGCCGAGCAAGGGTGCCCCGTACGCGCGCATCCTCGGCGTGGGCGGTTACCGCCCGGTCCGGGTGGTGCCCAACGACGTGATCCTGGAGAAGATCGACTCGTCCGACGAGTGGATCCGCTCCCGCTCCGGCATCGAGACCCGGCACTGGGCGAACGACGAGGAGACCGTCGCGGCCATGTCGATCGAGGCGTCCGGCAAGGCGATCGCCGACGCCGGGATCTCCGCCGAGCAGATCGGCGCGGTCGTCGTCTCGACCGTCTCGCACTTCAGCCAGACCCCGGCCGTCGCCACCGAGATCGCCGACAAGCTCGGCACGGCCAAGGCCGCCGCCTTCGACATCTCGGCCGGCTGCGCGGGCTTCGGCTACGGCCTGACGCTCGCCAAGGGCATGGTCGTCGAGGGCTCGGCGGAGTACGTCCTCGTCATCGGTGTCGAACGCCTGTCGGACCTGACCGATCTGGAGGACCGGGCCACGGCCTTCCTCTTCGGTGACGGCGCCGGCGCGGTCGTCGTGGGCCCCTCCGAGGAGCCGCACATCGGCCCGACGGTGTGGGGTTCCGAGGGCGACAAGTCCCAGACGATCAAGCAGACGGTGCCGTGGAACGAGTTCCGGATCGGCGACGTCGACAAACTCCCGCTCGACAGCGAGGGCAACGTCAAGTTCCCCGCGATCACGCAGGAGGGCCAGGCGGTGTTCCGCTGGGCCGTGTTCGAGATGGCGAAGGTCGCTCAGCAGGCGCTGGACGCGGCCGGGATCAGCTCGGACGACCTGGACGTCTTCATTCCCCACCAGGCCAACGAGCGGATCATCGACTCGATGGTGAAGACACTCAAACTGCCGGAGCACGTCACGGTCGCGCGTGACGTACGCACCACCGGCAACACCTCGGCCGCCTCGATCCCGCTCGCGATGGAGCGGCTCCTGGCGACCGGCGAGGCGAAGAGCGGCGACACCGCGCTCGTCATCGGCTTCGGGGCGGGTCTCGTGTACGCCGCGACGGTCGTTACCCTCCCCTAGGCACCGCTTCGGATCTTGTGGTCCGGCGCGGGAAAAACGCACCACCTGCCGCTGACGCGGCGGGCCGCCAACCCTCTGGAAATCTACGAAGGAGCGCCTCACATGGCCGCCACTCAGGAAGAGATCGTCGCCGGTCTCGCCGACATCGTGAACGAGATCGCCGGCATCCCGGTCGAGGACGTCCAGCTGGACAAGTCCTTCACCGACGACCTGGACGTCGACTCCCTGTCCATGGTCGAGGTCGTCGTCGCCGCCGAAGAGCGCTTCGACGTCAAGATCCCGGACGACGACGTCAAGAACCTCAAGACGGTCGGCGACGCGACCGAGTACATCCTCAAGAACCAGGGCTGATCCGGCGGATCGGGTCCGGCCCGGTCCTTGCGGAGCAGTCCGTTTGCCCCGCCACCCGGCGGTGGCGCCGCTGAATCCTCGTAACCGTTGGAGAAAATTCCCGTGAACTCGACCAATCGCACCGTGGTCGTCACCGGTATCGGCGCAACCACACCGCTGGGTGGCGACGCGACTTCCACCTGGGAAGGGCTGATCGCCGGCAAGTCCGGTGTCGGACCCCTGGAACAGGAGTGGGCCGCCGACCAGGCGGTCCGTATCGCCGCACAGATCGCCGTGGAGCCGTCCGAGGTCATTCCCAGGCCGCAGGCCCGCCGTCTGGACCGCTCGGCGCAGTTCGCGCTGATCGCGGCCAAGGAGGCGTGGGCCGACGCCGGTTACACGGAGACCTCGGCCGACGAGGGCGCCGTCGACGCGGACCGTGTCGGCGCGGTCATCGCCTCCGGCATCGGCGGTGTGACCACACTGCTCGACCAGTACGACGTGCTGAAGGAGAAGGGCGTACGCCGCGTCTCCCCGCACACCGTGCCCATGCTGATGCCCAACGGCCCGTCCGCCAACGTCGGTCTGTACGTCGGCGCGCGCGCCGGTGTGCACACCCCGGTCTCCGCCTGTGCGTCGGGCGCCGAGGCCATCGGCTACGCCATCGAGATGATCCGCACCGGCCGCGCCGACGTCGTGATCGCCGGTGGTACCGAGGCCGCCATCCACCCGCTGCCGATCGCCGCGTTCGGCAACATGATGGCGATGTCCAAGAACAACGACGACCCGCAGGGCGCCTCCCGTCCGTACGACACCGGCCGTGACGGCTTCGTCCTCGGCGAGGGTGCCGGTGTCGTCGTCCTGGAGTCGGCCGAGCACGCGGCGGCGCGGGGTGCCCGGGTCTACGCCGAGGCCGTGGGCCAGGGCATCTCCGCCGACGGCCACGACATCGTGCAGCCGGAGCCGGAGGGGCGCGGGATCGCCCACGCCCTGCAGAACCTGCTCGACCGTACCGACCTGGACCCGGCGGAGATCGTGCACGTCAACGCGCACGGGACGTCGACGCCGGCCGGTGACATCGCCGAGCTGAAGGCGCTGCGGAAGGTGTTCGGTGACGACACCGACCACTTCGCGGTGTCCGCGACGAAGTCCATGACCGGGCACCTGCTCGGTGGGGCCGGCGGTGTGGAGACGGTGGCGACGGTGCTCGCGCTGTACCACCGGGTGGCTCCGCCGACGATCAATGTGAACGACCTCGACCCCGAGGCCGAGGCCAACGCCGACATCGTGCGGGGCGAGGCCCGCAAGCTGCCGGTCGAGGGCCGCATCGCCGCGCTGAACGACTCGTTCGGCTTCGGCGGGCACAACGTGGTGCTGGCGTTCCGGACGGTCTGACGCCGTCGTAGTCGTACGAACGTGTAGGGCCCCCACCGGACGGTGGGGGCCCTACACGTGTGCCGAGCGGCCGTCACACCACCTGGTGCAGCCAGCGCACCGGGGCGCCCTCGCCCGCGTAGCGGAACGGCTCCAACTCGTCGTCCCAGGGCTTGCCCAGGAGTTTGGCGATCTCGGCCTCGAGGTCGGTCTCGCCGCGCTGGGAGCGGGTCAGGGCGGCGCGCAGGCGGTCCTCGGGGATGAGGATGTCGCCGTGGATGCCGGTGACGGCGTGGAAGATGCCGAGGTCGGGGGTGCAGCTGTAGCGCTCGCCCTCGGCGGTGACGCAGGGCTCGGCGGTGACCTCGAAGCGGAGGAGGTGCCAGCCGCGCAGCGCGGACGCGAGCTTGGAGGCGGTGCCGGCCTGGCCCTGCCAGGAGAACTCGGAGCGCCAGGTGCCCGGGGCGGCCGGCTGGCGGATCCAGTCGAGGTTCACGCGTGTCCCGAGAACACCCGCGACGGCCCACTCGACGTGCGGGCACAGCGCACGCGGCGCGGAGTGCACGTACAGGACTCCACGTGTCGTCACCGGGGCCTCCACAGGGCAGGGCATCTTGCGATTCGACGGATCGGCAGTGGCAGGGCGGCCACGGGGCGAGGCTACCGTGCGGCGGGGTAAGGAGTGTGACGTACCGTCGGAGCCAGCGCCGGGAAGAACTCGGGTTTCACCCGAGGGGACGCCTGTGCGGTACGGAACGGTTGCACCTTTCGCCGCACCGTTCTCTCCGTTCTCGTCGGGCTTCCGTGTCGGGAACTCTCGCGCGTTGTCATGGGTGGGAACTTGCACGTGTAGGACCGACGAGGGGACCAGGGGATGCGGAAGCGACGCCACCGTTCGAGGGCGGTGTTCGGCGTGGCCTTAACGGCGGTCCTGCTGGCCGTGACCGGCTGCGACGCCACCGGTGGCGACTCCCCCGGCCCCGAGGGCACGGGGCCGAAGGCCAGGCCCTCCGCGTCGCCCACCCCCGCCTGGGACAGCACCCCCGAGTCGCTGGCGGCCGTCGGCGACTCCATCACCCGTGGCTTCGACGCGTGCAAGGTGCTCTCCGACTGCCCCGAGGTGTCCTGGGCGACCGGCGGCGACGCCTCGGTCGACAGTCTCGCGGTACGGCTGCTGGGCGCGGCCGGAGCGGCCCAGCGCAGCTGGAACTACGCGGTGACCGGGGCCCGGATGGCCGACCTGCCGAGCCAGGTGGCGCGGGCGGTGCCCCGTAGGCCCGAGCTGGTCACGGTGATGATCGGCGCGAACGACGCGTGCCGCGCGACCGCCGCGGACATGACCCCGGTCGCCGACTTCCGCGCCGACTTCGAGGACGCGATGGCGACCCTGCGGGACAGCCTGCCCAAGACCCAGGTGTTCGTGGCGAGCGTGCCGGACCTGAAGCGGCTGTGGTCCCAGGGCCGTTCGAACCCGGTCGGCAAGCAGGTCTGGAAGCTGGGCATCTGCCCGTCCATGCTGGCCGACCCCGACCTCCTCACCACGGCGGCCGGCCAGCGGCGCGACGCCGTCCAGGACCGGGTGGAGGCGTACAACGACGTCCTGCGCGAGGTGTGCGAGAAGGACCGCCACTGCCGGTACGACGGGGACGCCGTCTTCGACTACCGCTTCGGGCAGACCCAGCTCAGCCAGTGGGACTGGTTCCATCCGAGCGTGAACGGGCAGGCCCGGCTGGCGGAGATCGCCTACCGGATCGTCAGCGCGGAGGAGTCGTGACCTGGGGTTCTGTCGTGACGTCTGCCGTGACCTGGGGTCATTCCGTGGCCTAGGGTTTCGCTCATGAGCGAACTTTTCGGCACACTTTCCGACGGCACGCCCGTTCACCGCTGGACGCTGGAGCGGGGCGGCACCCGGGTGCGGATCCTGACGTACGGCGGGATCGTGCAGTCCGTCGAGGTCCCCGGCCGTGACCGGCGGCCGGCGGACGTGGTGCTGGGGTTCGCCGACCTCGACGGCTACCTCCGCCATCAGGGGCCGTTCTTCGGGGCGCTCATCGGCCGGTACGCCAACCGGATCGCCCGGGGGCGGTTCACCCTCGACGGGCACACGTACGAGCTGGAGTGCAACAACCCGCCGAACGCGCTGCACGGTGGTCCGCGCGGCTACGACAAGCGGGTGTGGGACGCGGAGGCCGTCGACATCGCGGGCGCGGCCGGCGTACGGCTGTCGCGGGTGAGTCCGGACGGGGAGGAGGGCTTCCCGGGGCGGCTGGAGGTCTCCGCCACGTACACGCTGGACGTGGACGGGAGTGCGCTGCGGATCGCGTACGAGGCGGTCACCGACGCGCCGACCGTCGTGAACCTCACCAACCACTCGTACTGGAACCTCGCGGGGGCCACCGCCGGGAGTGCGGGCGGGCATGAGCTGCGGATCGCCGCGTCGCGGGTGACGCCGGTGGACGCGGATCTGATTCCGACGGGTGAACTGGCGCAGGTGGAGGGGACTCGGTTCGACTTCCGGGCGGCCCGGAAGGTGGGGGCCGGGTACGACCACAACTTCGTGCTCGACAAGGGGGTCACGGAAGCCGCCGAGGTGGTGGCCGAGCTGTGGGAGCCGGGGTCGGGGCGGGTGTTGACGGTGGCGACCACCGAGCCGGGGATGCAGCTTTATACGGCGGATCACTTGGAGGGTCCGTTCGGGCCGGGGGACGGGATCGCCCTGGAGACCCAGCACTTTCCCGATGCGCCGAACCGGCCGCGGTTTCCGAGTACGGAGCTGCGGCCGGGGGCGGTGTATCGGTCGGAGACGGTTTATGGGTTCGGGGTGCGTTCGTAGTCGGCCGCCGGTGGGTGGGGGCCGGTCGCGCCCACGCGTCCCCCTAGGCTTCGATCGTCGCCGTCACGCGGCGGTCCGCGATCGAGCGGCCTGCCTCCACCTCGTACGAACCCTTCACGTACGCCCATGAGTTGGATGCCTCGTCCCAGATCTCCAAGGCCCGGCGCGGGAGTTCGATGACGGCCTCCGTCGTCTCGCCGGGGGCCGCCTCCACCGTGGCGAAGCCGGCCAGCCAACGGGTCGGACGGTTCGCGTCCGGTGTCGTCGGAGCCAGGTAGAGCTGGATGGTCTCCCGGCCCGGCCGGTCGCCCGTGTTGCGGACCCGTACCGTCGCCGTCGTGCCCGTCACGGCGAGGGACTCGTACGTCCAGTCGGTGTAGCCGAGGCCGTGTCCGAAGGGGTACGAGGGGGTCTCGGCGTGCCTGTCCCAGGCTCGGTAGCCGATGAAGACGTCCTCGTCGTAGGGGAGTTCGCCGTCGGTGGGGGTCACCCGGGTGACGGGGGCGGCCGGGAGGTAGCCCCAGGTGGTGGGGAGGCGGCCGCCGGGCTCGTGGGTGCCGGTGAGGACGTCGGCGAGGGCGGCGCCGCCGTCCTGGCCGGGGAACCAGGTGAGGAGGACGGCGGCCACGTCCTCGCGCCACGGGAGTTCCACCGGGGAGCCGGAGTTGACGACGACGACGGTGTCGGGGTTGGCGGCGGCGACGGCGCGGACCAGGTCGTCCTGGCGGCCGGGGAGGCGGAGGTCCTTGCGGTCGAAGCCCTCGGACTCGACGCGCTCGGTGGTGGCGACCACGACGACGGCCGTGTCGGCGGCGCGGGCGGCCTCGACGGCCTCGGCGATCAGGTCGTCGGGGTCGCGCCGCGGCTCCTGGTGGCAGAGCGAGAAGGCGATCATGGTGATCGGGGCGTCGGTGGGGAGCTCCACGACGTGGGTGAGGGAGACCGGCACCGGGGTGCCCGCCGTCAGTTCGATCCGGGCCTGGGGGACGGGGGCGCCGAAGAACGACACGAAGGGGTCGTCCGTGTCGGTGGTCTGGACGTCGTCGAAGTGGGTCGTGCCGTCGACGGTGAGGGTGAAGGCGCCGAGGCCCTTGATGCCGAAGGTGTGCGTGCCGGTCTCGCGCGGGACGAAGGTGCCGGTCAGCTCGACGGTGTGCAGGGTGGCGTGGGTGACGCCGTCGGGGAGGTCCGTGCCCACCCACTGGAGCTGGCCGCTGGGGACGGAGCCGGTGCCGAGGACCGTGCCGGTGCTGTCGCGGCAGACGGCACGGAGGGTGAACCCCTTGTCGGCGACCGCCAGTTCCTCGTTGGGGTCCGCGCCCACGGCGTACGTCAGGTCGGCTTCGGGGAGGGCTGCGGTGAGGCCGTCGAGCGGGGAGACGACGTGGGAGGGGAAGACGGTGGCGGAGCCGCCGCCGAGGACGCGGGCGTCGCGGGCCGCGGCGCCGATCAGTGCCACCTTGGCGCCCGGCTTCAGGGGGAGCGCGGGCGGTTCTCCGTTCCGTGCCTCGTTGCGGACGAGCACGAAGGAGCGGCGGGCGATCTCGCGGGCCAGGGCCTCGCCGTCCACGGTCGCGGGCGGCTCGGCGACCACCGGGTCGGCGCCCTCCAGGATGCCGACGCGGGCGGCCAGGCGCAGGACCCGGCGGACCGCCTCGTCGACCTCGGCCTCCGTGACCTCGCCGGCGCGGACGGCGGTGGCCAGGGGCTCGCCGTAGACGGTGGCCGGGCCGGGCATGGCGACGTCGAGGCCGCCGGTGAGGGCGCCGGTCGTGGAGCGAGCGGCCAGCCAGTCGGAGACGTTGAAGCCGTCGAAGCCCCACTCGCCGCGCAGGACCTCGTTCACGAGGTAGCGGTGCTCGGTCATCGTGGTGCCGTTGACCGTGTTGTAGGCGGTCATGATGCCCCACGGGTGGGCGTTCGCGACGATCGCCTCGAAGGGGGCCAGGTAGAGCTCGCGCAGGGCGCGTTCGGAGACGAGGTTGTTCACCGTGAAGCGGTCGGTCTCGGCGTCGTTGGCGACGAAGTGCTTGACCGTGGTGCCGACTCCGCCGGACTGTACGCCGGCCACATAGCCCGAGCCGATCTCGCCGGTGAGGTACGGGTCCTCGCTGTACGCCTCGAAGTGACGGCCGCCGAGCGGGGAGCGGTGCAGGTTGACCGTGGGGGCGAGGAGGACGTGGACGCCCTTGCGGCGGGCCTCCTGGGCCAGCAACACGCCTGCCCTGCGCGCGAGTTCGGGGTCCCAGGTGGCGGCGAGGGCGGTCGGGGAGGGGAGGGCGACGGACGGGTCGTCGGCGGTCCAGCGCACCCCTCGTACACCGATGGGGCCGTCGGACATCACGAGGGAGTCCAGGCCGATCTCGGGAAGCGCGGGCAGGGTCCACATGTCCTGGCCGGAGAGCAGCCTCGCCTTGGCGTCCAGGTCCAGCCTGGCGAGGGCCTTCTCCACGGCCGCTTCGCGTGCCTCGTCGGCCGGGGTGGGGTTCGTGCCCGGGGTTGCCGCCATCGCGGTGCCTCCTCGTCGAGTCCTTCTGTCGCCCCATCGTGCATCCATTACCTGTAGATCGGTAGGTTTCGTTATCCTGCTGTTACTTTTCCCGCTGTTCGGTGGGGTCGGATGCCGTACGGTGACGGCATGAGCGGTACCAGCGGGACCAGGAGCGTCAGGGGTGAGGAGCGGCGCGCTGAGATCGTGCTGGCGACCCTGGAGGTGATCGCCGAGCGCGGCTACCGGGGCGCGAGCATGGCCGCGGTCGCCGAGCGCGTCGGGCTCACCCAGCAGGGGCTGCTGCACTACTTCCCCACCAAGGACGCGCTGCTCGTCGCCGTCCTCCAGGAACGCGACCGGTGGGACGCCGTGCCCGACAGTCCGCTGCGGCTCGACCTGCTGGGCTCCCTCGTCGAGTACAACGCCATGCGGCCCGGCATCGTGCAGACCTTCTCCGCGCTGCTCGGCGAGAGCGTCACCGAGGGGCATCCCGCGCGGGAGTTCTTCACCGAGCGGTACGGGAGGGTGCGCGGCTCCATGGCCGAGGTGCTGCGCGCCGAGTACGGCGACCGCCTCCCGAGCGGGCTCACGCCGGAGCGGGCGGCACCCCTGCTGGTGGCCGTCATGGACGGCTTGCAGTACCAGTGGCTGCTGGACCCGGCGGCCGTGGACATGCCGGGGGCGTTCCGGGACTTCCTGGGGCTGCTGGGCGAGGACACGGACGCGGGCACGGGCTGAGGGTCAGGTGCTCGCGGGCACCGCCGCCACCACCTCGATCTCCACCCGGGCCTCCGGCCTGAAGAGCTTCGGCACCTCCATCGTCATGCTCGTCGGGGGCGTGCTGGTGAGGAACCGGCTCCGTACGGCGCCATATTCGGGGAGTTCGCTGATGTCCGTCAGATAGGTGCGGATGTTGATGATGTCGGCGAGGGTGGCGCCGTGGGCGTCGAGGAGGGCGGCGATGGTCTCGAAGGCGGCGCGGCTCTGGTCGGCCAGGGTGGCACCCTCGCCGATCTGGCCCGAGAGGTACAACAGGGCGCTTTCGTCCGCGAGTTGGACCCTTGCGACCTGCGAGTAGTAGGGGCTGAGCGGCTGGGGCGCGGAGGCCGGGTTGCCGAGGGTGATCTCCATGGCCTCGACGCTAGGTCCGGCGGCGGAATGCGACAAGCGAATGTCTAGCATGGCCACCATGCATGACGCGCATGGATCGGATGGCTCGTCCTCGTCCTCGTCCTCTTCCTCGCCCTCGCCCCCGCCTCCGTCCCTGCCTCTGCCCCCGTCCTCGGCTTCGGCTTCGGTTTCGGTTTCGGCTTCGTCCGGGGGCGGTCCCGCCGACGCCTTCAACGTCCCCGATCTCTCCGCCTTCTGGCTGCGTGTGTTCCTGGAGGTCGCGCGGCACGGGTCGTTCACCGTGGCCGCGCGGTCGCTCGGGTGGACGCAGTCGGCCGTGTCGCGGCAAGTCGCCTCGCTGGAGGCTGCGTTGGGCGGGTCCGCGCTGTTCGACCGATTGCCGCGCGGGGTGCGGCTCACGGAGGCGGGGCGGGCGCTCGTACCGCATGCCGAGGCTGTCGTGGAGCGACTCGGGCGGGCGGAACGGGAGTTGGCGGCGCTGCGGGAGGCGGCGGGCGGACGGCTGCGGATCGGCGCGTTCGCCACGGCGGACGCGGCGCTCGTGCCCCACGCCATCGCCGCCTTCCGCACCCGGCATCCCGGCGTACGGCTCACCCGGGAGGAGGGCTTCACTCCCGCATTGCTCGATCAGCTGGCCTCTGGAGAGCTGGACTTGGCGATCGTGTCGACGACGAGACGGGTGACCCTCGAAGCGTACGACCTCCATCACCTCCTCGACGAGTCCCTGTACGTCGCCGTCCCCGCCGGTTACCCGCTCGCGGGCCTCCCTTCGGTACGACTCCCCCAACTCGCCGACGCCGACTGGATATCCGGCGACTCCCGGCCCGAGGGCACGCTCCTCGACGCGGCGCTGCGGCACGGATTCCGGCCACGGATCGCGCATGTCGCCGTGGAGTGGATCGCCAAGCTGGGGTACGTGGCGGCCGGGCTCGGGGTCACGCTGGTGCCGGCGCTCGCCGCCGAGTCCGTACGGCCCGACATCGTGCTGCTGCCGGTGGTGGACGAGGCGGCGCCCGGGCGGGCGGTGTACGCGGCGACGGCTCGCGGGGGCGCGCCGTCGCCCGCCGCGCGCGCGTTCCTGGGTGCCCTGCGGGAGGCGGCAGCGCGGATTCCGGCGGCGCGAGGTGCCGCCACCTGAGCCACGCGGCATGGCGTGCGCCCCTTCCGTCACGCGATACTGCCGTCGTCCGGAGCGACATCCCCGCAGCGCGGCAGCGACGGAAGGACCCTAACTCCCTTGATATCCCCGATGTCCCAGACGTCTCAGACTTCCACGGCCTGCCCTGCCTCCCCGATCTCCCCGGCTTCTCCAGCCTCCCTTCGCGCCCGGCTCGGCGGGCCCGGGATGCGCGGGGCGGCCGTCGGGCTGGCGGCCCTGCTGGCGGGACTCTGTGCCCCCGCCTCGGCTTCGGCCTCGGCCTCTTCGGCGGAGCCCCCCACCGTCGAGGAGCAGCGGCTCGACCGGGCCGTGCCCCAGGAGATCCTGCGGCGGTCCGGATTCGACGCCGTGGCACCGGAGTTCGAGCGGGCGCTGGACGGGGCGCGGTCGTACGCGCAGGCCGAGCGGATCGTCGTACGGCAGGGTGCGGGGTTGTGGACGCGGGCGGTGGACCGGGCGCAGGGGCGGGGCCCGGCGGGCGGGGATCTGAGCCGGGACGACGACCGGCCCTTGTACTGGGCGCGGTTGGGGATGACGCGGGAAGTGCGGGGGTGGGAGCCGGAGTTCGGCCTGAGTGATCCTCAGAGGGCGGCGCTGCTGCGCAAGTTGGAGCGGTCGTCGCGCGGGCAGGACTCGCTTCGCTACCCCCGGGGCGGCAAGAATGTGAAGCGGATCCTCGTCACCGGGTTCGATCCGTTCACGCTGGACCGGGACGTAAGGATCTCCAACCCGTCCGGGGCGACGGCGCTCGCTCTCGACGGGACGGTGATCAGGACCGCCGACGGACTCACCCGCGTCGAGACCGCCGTCTTCCCCGTCCGCTGGCAGGACTTCGCGGACGGCACCGTCGAGCGCACGCTCCGGCGGCAGCTGCCCCGCGTGGACCTCTTCACGACCGTCAGCCAGGGCCGGGTCGGCCGTTTCGACGTGGAGCGGACCAACGGCGCCTGGCGCGGCGGCTTCGCCGACAACGACACCATCGGCCGCACCGGGACCATCCCGGTGGCCGACCCCGCCACCCAGCCCCAGTGGACGACCACGACCCTGCCGTACGCGGACATCGTCGCCGCGAACACCGGCCGCTTCCCGGTGTACGACAACACGAGCGTGACCGAGATCCCGGCGGGCGGCACGGCGCCGGTCGTACGCCCGGACGGACCGACGCCGGGCTCGACCGCGCGGGCCGGAGGCGGCGGCGACTACCTCTCCAACGAGATCGCCTACCGCGCGACGCTCCTGCGCGACCGGCTGGGGCTGGGCTCCTCCCTGCCGGGCGGGCATGTGCACACGCCGGTCCTGCAGTTCGGGGCCGGCAACACGGATCCGGCGACCGGGACGGTGACCGATGCCGAGTTCGTACGGAACCGGCTGGACATCATCGCGCAGGTGCGGGCGATCGTGACCGTGGCGATCAGCCGCTCGACGGGGTGAGGGAACCCGGAGCGCGGACCGCGACGGCGAGGATCCCCTTCACGCGCCGACTTCGGGCTTGCGGAACATGGGGTTCGGGTGGCCGGTGGGAGGAACCTGGTTCCGCTCGTCCTCGCCGGTCGTCTCCTCGCCCAGCAGGTCGCGGGCCATGAGGGTGGCGCCCGCGACCGCGCCCGGCATCAGGAAGACGGCGACGAACGGCACCAGGAAGGCGAGGGCCAGCGGGGTGCCGAAGCCCCAGATCAGCGTCTTGCGGGTGCGCAGGAGGGCGAGGCGGTCGCGGAGTTCGACGCGGCGGCGCTGGAGGGCCACCGCGGTCAGCTCCTCGGTGAGGAAGAAGCCGGTGACGAAGAAGCCGATCACGGGGACGACCGTCTGGCCGATGAACGGGACGAAGCCGAGGGCGAAGAGCAGGACGGCCCACAGGAGCGCCCGCGCGACGATACGGAGGCTGTCCCGGGCCGAGACCCACAGCTCCTGCCACAGCGGCAGGCCGGACTCCGGTGCGGTGCCGTCCGGTGAGACGTCCCGGTCGACCTTCTCGGAGAGGTTCTCGTAGAAGGGCTGGCCTATGAGGAGCGTCACGGCCGTGAAGGTGATGACCGCGAGCGCCAGGGCGAGGGCGAACAGGACGACCGTGAGGAAACCGCGGAAGAGGCCCGGCCAGGGGCTGGACCAGTCGTCCGCGAAGGGGGTGGCCCAGGTGACGAAGTCCGGGCCCCAGACGGCCAGGGCCACCAGGGCGCCCATGTAGAGGACGAGGGTGATGAGGCCGGGGACGAGCCCGAAGCCGTATTGCCTGCCGTGTCGGGCCACCCAGCGTTGGCCTTGGACGAGGTACTGGAAACCCACCCCTAGATCGCGCATGGGGCGCACTTTACCGAGAGGGGATGACGGAGGGCTTCGGTGGGAGCGTCCGTGCGGTGGTGCGGGGCCGGTCGCGCGGGTTCCCCGCGCCCCTCAGGGCGCGAAGGGGCCGTGGGCGGTGAAGGCCAGTTCCGCGAAGCGTTCTCCGATGTGGCGGTGGGTCTCGGCGTCGGGGTGGAGGCCGTCGGGGAGGGGAAGGGTCGTGGCCTCGGACTCGCCGTAGAGGGCGAGGCCGTCGAGGTAGTGGAGGTGGGGGTCGTCCTTCGCGCGCCGGGCGACCAGGGCCGAGAGGTCGTCGCGGATGACTCGGAGCGTCAGTTTTCCGGGCGTGAGGTCCTCCGGGTCGCCCATGGCGCGGAAGCGCAGGCGGCCTTCGGCGAGGTCGGTGAAGTCGGGGGCGCTGGGGCCCGGGGTGTCCTCGTGGATGGGGCAGAGGATCGGGGAGACGACGAGGAGGGGTGCGGTGGGGTGGCCGTCGCGGATCGTGTCGAGGAAGCCGTGGACGGCGGAGGTGAAAGCGCGCAGCCGCATCACGTCGTGGTTCACGAGGTTGATGCCGATCTTGACGCTGATCAGGTCGGCGGGGGTGTCCCGCATGGCGCGGGCGGTGAAGGGGTCCAGGAGGGCGCTGCCGCCGAGGCCCAGGTTGATCAGTTCGACGCCCGCGAGGGAGGCTGCGTGGGCGGGCCAGATGGCGGTGGGGCCGGCGGCGTCGGAGCCGTGGCTGATCGAGCTGCCGTGGTGCAGCCAGACCCTGCGACCCCGGTCGGGGGCGGGCTCGACGGGGGCGTCGGTGCGCAGGGCGAGGAGTTCGGTGGTCTCGTTGTGCGGGAGCCAGATCTCGATCGTCTTGAGGCCGGCGGGGAGGTCCGTGAAGGTCACGGTGCCGGGTGGGCCCGGACGGAACTCCTCCGTACCGGCCGTCATGTCGATGGTGATGGTGTTGCCGTCCGGCACGCTCGCCCGGCCCGTCAGGCGGCCGTCGACGAGGAGGTCGTACAGGCCGTCCGGGCGGGGCGGGGCGCCCACATAGCTCCGCTTGGTGCGCAGGGCGTCGAGTTCGACGGCGGTGGCGCGGGTGCGGAAGACCAGTCGTACGCCGGAGGGCTGGGACTCGACCATCGCCAGCTGCGGATCGGCGCACTGCGCACGGGCCCGGGCGGGCAGCCGGTGCGGCAGCACGCCGTGCTCGGTGCGCTCCAACTCCAGGGCGCCGCGCAGGAGGTCGGCGGTGATGGGGGTGGTGGTCCAGGAGCGCTGCGGGCGGTCCCGGTGGTTCTCGTGCTGTGGGGGCATGGCTCAACCTGACGATCGGTGGGGGTTTGGAGCTGCTGTCGCTGGAGTGGGTTCAAGAACGTTGTGGTGAGTGGGAGTGAGTGCTGGAGGTCGGTGTCGTGTCGCGTGCCTCGGTCGTGGGGCCGGTTTCAGTCGGGAACTGACGTTCCCTCATCGCATGCGTGACCTTCATGGGAGGTGCTCGTTGCCCATAGCGACGGGATCTTCGGGTGGGGGTGACGGGATGGGTGTGCTGCGGAGTGTGGGGGCGCCGTTCGTCGCGTCCGTACCGTCTGGTGTGGCTGTCCGGACCCGCCTCAAGCAGCTGACGCCCGGGGATGAGAAGGTGCTGCGCCTGGTGGGCGCACATCTGGGGTCGCTGGCCTCGAAGGACCTCAAGACCCGCTGCCGGGACGGCCTGGACCACTCCGCTGAGACATGGGCGGTGCGTAAGCGGGAGCTGACGCCGCTGTCGTCGTCGCGGTGGGCGGGGGCGATCACCAAGGCCACGCACGACCAGTGGGCGCTGGCCCGGCGCTGCCAGCTCGCGCACATCCAGAACCTGGAAGCCGGCATCCGCACCATCGAGGACCGGCTGTCCCGGCCGGTCGGGCAGAAGGGAACCAAGAAGGCGCCCGGGGGTTATCGGTCCCAGCGGGAGTGGCATGCGAAGTCGCGTCGTCTGCGGGTGCTTCAGGACCGGGTGGCTGCCACGCGGGCCGAACGTGAGGCCGGAGTCGTGCACGTGGTGCGCGGCGGCAAGCGTCTGGCCCGCACCCGCCACCACCTGGAGACGGCCCAGCTCACCGAGTCCGCGTGGCGTGGGCGGTGGGAGGCGGAGCGCTGGTTCTGTCAGGCGGACGGGGAGTCCGGCAAGCGCTACGGCAACGAAACCATCCGCATCAGCCCCGACGGCGAGGTGAGCATCAAGCTGCCCGCCCCGCTGACGCATCTGGCGAACGCCCCGCGCGGCCGGTACGTCCTGGCGCGCCGGGTCGCGTTCGCGCACCGGGGCGGCGAGTGGGCGAACCGCGTCGCAGCCGACCGGGCGATCGCCTACCGCATCCACTACGACACCGGCCGCGACCGCTGGTATCTGACCGCCTCCTGGCAGATCCCGCCCACCCCCACCCTCCCCATCGAGGCCGCGCTCGCCCACGGAGTGATCGGCGTCGACATGAACGCGGACCACCTGGCCGCCTGGCGCCTCGATGTCCACGGCAACCCGACCGGCAGCCCGCGCCGCTTCTTCTACGACCTGACCGGCACCGCCGAACATCGCGACGCCCAGGTCCGCCACGCCCTGACCCGCCTCCTGCACTGGGCCCGCACCTGTGGGGTGAAGGCGATCGCGGTCGAGGACCTGGACTTCGCCGCCGAGAAGACCCGCGAGAAACACGGACGCCGCACACGCTTCCGTCGGCTCATCTCCGGCATGCCCACCAGCAAGCTCCGCGCCCGCCTGGCCTCGATGGCCGACAGGACAGGCATCGCTGTCATCGCCGTCGACCCGGCCTACACCAGCCGCTGGGGCGCCCAGCACTGGCAGAAACCCCTCACCAGTACCACCCGTCAGACCACTCGCCATGATGCTGCCGCCGTGGCGATCGGAAGGCGCGCCCAGGGACACCCGATCCGGCGACGGACGACACCGCCCCCACAGCACCGGAGCGATGCGGTGGGGCATCGGACCGTCCAGGCCCGACCGGAGGTTCCTGGGCGTGAGGAACCCCGCCCCCGCATTCCCGGACCACGGACACGATCTGTGCGCGCCGGGTGCGGAGCGAACGCGGGCAACCAGAACGCCCAGCACCGTCCGGGGCGTTCGGCTGAGCATGGGTTCTGGCAACAGGACTCACTCCCGCTCGGTCTCTAGGAACGGTGGACTGTCCGGCGGTTACGTGGCGTGGGCGGCACGGCCGTCAACGGGGCGGAGGGGCGGGCCAGTTGCGCAGCAGGGCGTCGAGGGCGTCGAGGATCCGGTCCCAGCTCTCCTGCGAGTCGGGGGCACTGTGGCTGAAGCCGCCGGCCGCCTCCAGGCTGACGTAGCCGTGGAAGACGCTGCCCAGGAGCCGGACGGCGTGCGTCTGGTCCGGCTCGGTCAGGTCGTAGCCGCGCAGGATCGCCCTGGTCATCTGCGCGTGTCTGCCGCCCGCACTGGCCGCGGCCGCCTCGGGATCCAGCCTCAGCTGGGCCGCCGCATAGCGGCCGGGGTGTACGCGGGCGTAGTCGCGGTACACGTTCCCCAGCGCCGCCAGCGCGTCCTTCCCGGCCCGTCCGGCGAGCGCGGCGGTGCCCCGGTCGGCCAGTTCCTCCAGGGCGAGCAGGGCGATCCGGGTCCTGAGGTCCTGGGAGTTCCGCACATGCGAGTACAGGCTCGCGACCTTCACGTCGAACCGCCGCGCCAGCTCCGACACGGTCACCTCGGCGAAGCCGATCTCGTCGGCCAGCTCCGCGCCCGCCCGGGCCAGGCGTTCCGGGGTGAGCCCTACGCGTGCCATGACCGTGACACCGCCCTTTCGTTCGACGGCACCGATTATGCAGTTGCCTAAATCCTTTAGGCAACTGCATATTTCCCTTAGGTCAGAGGAGGAGCCCGCGCAGCTCCTCCCGCGGGTACGGGGTCTGTCTGCTCTCCTCCCCCAGACGGTGGAAGAAGTCCGTCATCACCGTGGTGAGCGGGGCGTACCGGGTGATCATCGCCGCGGCCGTGTCCGGGATGCCGGTGGGGCGCTCGCCCTGGGCGTACGCGCGTATCCGGGTCTCGCGCTCGTCCCGGCCGTGGCCGTACAGGTCGGTGACCAGCCACTTCACCAAGTAACTGAGCGCGTAGCAGCGGTCGTAGCCGCGATGGCGGTCAAAGAAGGCGGTCTCCTGCGGGGACAGGTCGAAGCGGGAGGAGAGGGCGAGGCCGTAGTCGGCGAAGTAGAGCCGGTGACCGTCGGTCAGGATGTTCTGGAAGTGGGCGTCGAAGTGGAGCAGGCCTCGGCTGTTCATGAACGAGATGCCGGCGGCCAGTTCCCGTTCCACCAGGGCGCAGGCCCGGTCCGCGGTCCCGGCGTCGGCGGTCGTCTGTTCGCCCAGCCACTCGTGGAGGGTCCGCGGGAAGAACTCCAGGAACAGCGCGACGCTCGCGGACGACGTCCGGCGGGCGTCGATGCGGTGGCGTACGCCGGGGTCGCCGCCCCAGTGGGCGACGGCCCGTTCCGTGTCGGCCAGTTCCTCGGGGAGGGGTGTGGAGCCCGGCACCACCCGCCAGTGATGCATGAGCGGGAAGCCGTCGTACTCCCCCGCGAGCGCCCAGTTCGTCGTCATGGTGTGGACGGCCAGTTCCCGCCAGGCGCCGAAGCCGGGGCTGCCGACGGCTCCGACGCCGTACTGGCAGGAGAGCGGGAGGCGGAAGAGGTTCGCCGTGGAGTGGACGTTCTCCGGCCGCCGCTCAAGGTCCGTCAGCGGCACACGCTTCACGAAGACGGGGATTCCGTCGATCTCCAGCAGGGCCGACGTCCCGCCGATGCCGGAACCGATCGGGGCCGCCGTGTCGAGGAGTTCGGCCAGGGCGCGGTCGCTGTGCAGGGCCAGGGCGGTGGAGACGGCGCCGTGGGTGGTCAGGCGCGCGACGCGTGAGGTGTCGGACGGGCGTGAGGTGTCGGAAGGGTTCACCGCCGATTCGTAACACCCGAAGGCGGCCCGGGTCGTCCCCTCCTGGCCATCCGGCTCGATCGGCATCCCCGGCGGGCGGCTGGGGAGGCTGGTCCGCCGGCTGGTCTTGGTGGGGTGGTCCAGGTGTTGCGGGACATGACGTTGGTTGCACAGTCCAATGCCGGTGAAACCGAGGTGCCTCGACGAGCATCAGTCGGGTACCGTGCGGGCCATGTCGAGTCCTGAGTCAGACAAGGCGGGGGCTTTCGGTCACGCCGTCAGCCCCCTGAACCACTGAGCTCGTAGCCCTGTCGTCGCACCGCATTCTGCGGGCGGGCGAGGGTGCCCTTGGGGCTGGCCGCGGTGACGAGATGACCTTCTCGTGCTTCTCCTCACCTCGGAGCCACTCGATGCCTCTCCCGCTGTATCTGCTTGCCATGGCGGTCTTCGCCATGGGCACCTCGGAGTTCATGCTCGCCGGCCTCCTGCCGGACATCGCCTCAGATCTCGATGTCACAGTCGGGACAGCAGGCACGCTCACCTCGGCCTTCGCGGTCGGCATGGTCATCGGTGCTCCCCTTGTGGCCGCGCTTGCCCGCAACTGGCCCAGGCGCTCCAGCCTTCTCGGGTTCATCCTCACCTTCGCGGCAGCTCACGCCGTGGGCGCCATCACCACCAGCTTCCCGGTCCTGTTCGCCACCCGGGTAGTCGCCGCACTCGCGAACGCAGGGTTTCTCGCCGTCGCTCTCACGGCTGCCGCCACGCTGGTCCCACCCGACAAGAAGGGACGTGCGCTGGCCGTGCTGCTGTCCGGCACCACGGTGGCCACGATCGCCGGTGTCCCTGGCGGGTCGGTACTCGGCACGGTGCTCGGCTGGCGGACCACATTCTGGGCCGTCGCCGCTCTCTGCCTGCCTGCAGCTCTCGGCATCCTCAAGGCAATCCCGGCGGGACGTGTGAAGCAGGAGGCGACTGGCGAGCCAGCCTTGCAAGCGGAGCTCGCCCAGCTCACAAGGCCGCCGTTGATTCTGGTGATGCTGCTCGGCGCGCTGGTGAACGCAGCCACGTTCGGAAGCTTCACCTTCCTCGCCCCCGTCGTGACCGACGCGGCCGGGCTGGGAGAATTGTGGATCTCTGTCGTTCTGGTGCTCTTCGGTGCCGGTTCCTTCGCCGGGGTCACCATCGCCGGCCGACTGTCCGACCAGCGTCCCGGTCTGGTCATCGCAGTCGGCGGCCCGCTGCTGCTCATCGGCTGGCCGGTCCTGGCAGTGCTGGCCAACAAGCCGGTCGCCCTGTTCGCCCTCGTGTTCGTGCAGGGCGCCCTGTCGTTCGCGCTGGGCAGCACCCTGATCACACGGGTCCTCTATGAGGCCGCAGGAGCCCCGACCATGGCTGGCTCGTACGCGACGGCCGCACTCAACGTCGGCGCCGCCGTCGGACCCCTCATCGCCGCGACCACCCTCGGCACCGCAGTCGGAAATATCGGGCCTCTGTGGTCGAGCGGGTTCCTGGTCGCTGTTGCGCTGCTCATCGCATTCCCTCTTCGCACAGTGATCGCGGCCGGCCGGAGCGCCGAGGTGCTCCAGTGACGCATGCGAACGCTCCTTTGACCATTGAGGGACGCCGACGGCTCGTCGAACGCTGCCGCGCCCGTCCGATCGCCCACGTCGCTGCCGAGGCAGGCGTCCCCCGGGCCTGCCTGTCCAAGTGGAAGAACCGCTACGACCCGTACGGCGAAGCCGGACTCTGGGACCACCCGAGTGTCCCGCACTCCTCACCGACCCAGACCCCGCCCGACGTCGTCGAACGGATCGAGCAGCTGCGGCGGGACAACAAGTGGTCCGCCCGCAGGATCACACTCGAACTCACGGAGCAGGGCGTACGCATCAGTGAACGTACTGTGGGCCGGTAGCTGGCGCGTCTGGGCATCAACCACCGCCGGTTCCTCGACCCCGACGGCTCGGCCGACCGGCGCCCGCAGAAACAGATCGTGGCCCGCTACCCGCTGATCGACGTGTTCCATGGAACAGTACGCATCACTCCAGAGCAATATCCGAAAACGCCGTGCAACCGTTGCCATCGCGGGGCCTGATGCCGTGGTCAGGGCGGCGAGCGAATTCGCTGACAAGGTCAGAGACATGAAATGACCTGGCGCACCACAACCCCCGCCGACCCAACTACAGCCGCCATATGGAACATCACTCGGACGCTTCAGCAAAGGCGGCACGGGCCGCACTGGAGGACGAGGGCAGACCTAGCTGAGGGGCAACTCCGCCAGCATCACGGCGTAGACGGGGGAGTCCGGGAAGGGCTGCCGTTGCCCGACCTTCCGGAAGCCCCAGGACTCGTACATCGCCTGCACGCGCGGGTGCTCGGTGTCGACGAGCAGGACCACCAGGTCCTCGTCCCGCTCGCCCAGAAGGGCCCGGGTCACCAGTTCAGCCGTCCCGGTCTTGCGCCACTCCGTACGGACGGCCAGCTCGGAGTAGGAGAACGTCCGGTCCTGCTCCGGCGCCGGGTGGAGATGCTCGCGCCACCACTCGCGGTACGGAGTGGACGGGGCGCCGTAGGCGAACGCCACCGCCTCGTCGCCGTCGAAGGCGATCACGCAATCGAAGTCCGGATTACCGCCCCAGTGGTCGACGAACCAGGGGAAGCGCTGGTTGAACTCGTCATCCATCGCATCCACGTAGGCGTCGGCGTGCACGTCGATCAGTGCCTGACGGATCTGCGCCAGGTCCTTCTTACTGAAGCGGCGTACGACCAGATCAGCGGCACTCAAGCTCTGCTCCATTCGGCTCGGTAGCGGTCTCCCCACTCTCGGGCGGCCCCGGCGTCCGGCGCAAGCGTGATCAGGTCACGGTAGAAGTCGCCGAGGAGGGAGCGCATCCGGCCTGGGATGGGGGCGCCCGTCATCAGCTCGAATCCGTTCGACGCGGTGGAGCACGCCTGGTCGATGTCCCGCTGGTGGAGCTGGGCGAGAGCGAGCCGTGTGGTGGCCAGCGCCCGGTTCCTGCGGAACTGCTTGGGGATCGCGCCCAGGGCCTTGTGGGAGGCCGCCTCGGCCTCTGCCGCGTCCCCGATCCGGTCCCGGACGATGGCTGTCATGGCCGTCAGCTCAGCCGGGCCGTAGAAGGCCATCCAGCTCGGACGGGGCTGGTCCCGGTCCACCTTGCCCAGGGCCTCCCGTGCGTGCCCCAGGGAGCGCAGGGCGGCCTGACGGTCGCCGAGGTTCGAGTGTCCGATGGCCGTGCGGGCGTGGGCGAGGGAGGCGAACATCGGGTCCCGCTTGGTGATGCCCGTGGCCTGAGCGGCCAGGCCCGAGTCGATGGCCTCCGTGAGCGCCCCGCGCTGGTGGGCCAGCATCGCGTAGGAGTTCCAGACCCTCATCTCCGCCACGGGGTCCTGGGCCATCCTGGCCAGGTACAGCGCCCGCCCCAGGAGAGCCTGGGCCCGGTCGGCCTGCCGGGCGTCGAGAGCGCTCCATGCGGCCGTGGCGGTGTAATCGGCAGCGATCGAGAAGAGCCGGAGCCGGATGCGCTGGGTGGCGCCGAGCTTCTGCTTGTCCAGGGCCTCGGCCGCCCCGGACAGCGCGGCTCGCTCCAGGCCCTCGTGGCCTCCCCTGGTGTCATCCAGTTCCATCAGGGCGTCCAGGCCGGAGCGGAGCCGGAGAACGTCAGAGGTGCCGACCTGCGGAGGCGCTCCGACGAACGGCACCGCAGAGGCGGCGGTTCCGGTGGTGGCGGTGAGGAAGTTCCTGCGCTCCACTGGGGACTCCGGTTCGGTGGCGGGGCGTTGTCTTCGCGCCGGAGGGCTGAACCCCAGCTCCTCGGCCATACATCCGAATACTGCCTCTAACGCCTCACGCTGCTTGGGGTGGGGCCACTGGGATTTTCCGGTCAGCCAGTTGCGGATCGTCCGGTCGCTGACCGTTCCCTCGTGCCCGGCGCAGATCAGCCGGGTGTTCACCGCTTCGGCCAACTCCACCTGGGTCAAGCCGCGCTCCTGCATCGCGCTGCTGAGGCTCTCGTTCCCCTCCACGTATCAACCGTAGATTGATCCCTCGTCAGTGAGGGTCTTGGCCCGGAAATTTCCGGTCGGACCGGTTACACACCAGGCCGATTTTTCCTGCCACGCGGGGGCCGGGGACCGTTCACTCAGGTAAGGCCACTCACCCCCGCACCCCTCCTGAGGTCCTGATGACTGTGACCGCAACGCCACGCCCCACAGGGCACCCCGGATATTCGCAGACGTTCGATCGCGTGCCGGAGAGTGCGGGTGCGGCGCGGAAACTGGTCCGCACGGCACTCGCGGCCTGGCACCAGGATCACCTGATCGATGACGCCCTGAACGTCATCACGGAGCTGGTCTCCAACGCCGTCGACCACGGCCGTCTCCCCTCGATCCGGATCCTCGTCACGCGCCCCTCCGACGGCTGGATCCGGCTCGGAGTCGTCGACCGTTCCCGCGTCATGCCGGAGCTGCGGACCGACTCCGACGGGGACCAGATCCGGGGCCGTGGCCTCCTCCTGGTCGACACCCTCTCGGACCGCTGGGGCACGGACCTCCGCCGCTGGGGCAAGACCGTCTGGGCCGAGCTGAAGACCGAGGTCGAGCAGTGAAGGACGGCAAGGCGTGGGTGGGCGACGAGGTCCACGACGAGGACGCGGGCCGGACGGGGATGCTCACGGACGTCTCCGGCGGCATCTACTTCGTGCGGCCTCTCACGGGCGGCGGTGCTGATTGGACGGCTCTTCGCGCACGGGGGTCAGTTCCCCTTCGTCAACTACTTCCCTTACTGGCTCCGGGCGGCCCGAAAACCCTCATGTAAGTGTGGTGCCCGAGGACAACCCGTCCGAGGGCAACCCGCCCGAGCACAACCGGACCAGGGACAGCCCCGCCCAGCGGCAGGCCCCCCGAAGTGGGAACTCGCCTTCACCGGCTCGGCGATGGCCGCCGAAGCCGCCGCCACCGCCGGTACGACCGTGTCGAGGACCGGGGCCAGGCCGGCGCCGAGGGCGCCGAGGGCAGTGCGATCGGGGACAGGGGCCCTGGGCCCTCCTCGCCTCGCCTCGTACCGGACCGGTACCGGTACCGGCCTCAGCATGCCGCCCCCGGCACCCCGCCACGTTCCGTGGGACGCGTCCGTGGCAGCAGTGCCCTCTTGTTGCCCAGGAGTCGAACAGGTAGACCACCTGTGGTTGACCGCCCGCGGTTGACACCCGCACCGGCACGTCCGAGGAACCCCACTCCAGGAGGTAGCGTGCGTCCGCCGAGACCCGGCCCGAGATCCACACTGTTCAGCGTCGCCGCCGTCACCGTCACCGCAGGGTCGCTCCTGATCGCCCCGCACCCCGCGGGCGCCGCCGACCCGAAGCCGCCGGTCCGGGAGGGCTCGGCCCTCCCCCGGGGCGCCGCCCAGGCCCCCGCGAGCGCGGCCCAGCGGGCCCTCACCGCACCGGTCGCCGACCTCGCCGACACGGCGGGTTCCGGGCGCGGTTATCCCCGCGAGCAGGTCCTCTCCCCCGACCCGGAGAACCCCGCCGACAAGTCCATCAAGCTCGGCCTCACCCCGTACCACGCCATCGCCCCGAAGCTGAACGCCCTCCAGAGGCTCGGCGACCGGGTGAGCGTGGAGGTCGCCGGGCGGTCGGCCGGCGGTCACCGGCTCTACCTCGTCACCGTGACCGCCCCGGAGACCGCACGCCAGGCCCGCGACCAGGCCCGTATGCGTGAACTCATCGAGGAATCACCGCAGTCGGCGGCCAAGGACCCGGCCGTCAAGAAGTCGTACAAAACGCCTGTCTTCTTCAACAACAACATCCACGGCAACGAGTGGGAGGGCACGGACGCGTCCCTGAAGCTCATCGAGCGGCTGGCGACGGCGAGCGACGGCAGGACCAGGGACCTCCTCGCCCACTCCCGGCTGTACTTCAACATCACCGCCAACCCGGACGGCCGGATCGCGGGCACCCGTACGAACGCGGGCGGCTTCGACATGAACCGGGACTTCGTCACCGCCTCGCAGCCCGAGGTGCGGGCGATACGACAGATCGAGATCGACAAGCAGCCGGCCGTCATGCTCGACCTGCACGGGTACGTCAACGGCACCCTCATCGAGCCGACCACTCCCCCGCACGGCGAGAACTACGAGTACGACCTCTTCCTCAAGAACACCTACGCCAACGCCCTCGGCATGGAGTCCGCCGTCAACGGCCTCGGCTACACACCCGAGAAGGACGGTGTCGACCCGGCCCAGATCCCGTTCCGCGACGCGGAGGAGGGCTGGGACGACTGGCCGCCGGTCTTCACCCCGCAGTACGCGGCCTTCCACGGCACGGTCGCCGCGCACACGGTGGAGATCCCGCTCCAGGTGAACAACGCGGCGTACGAGTCGCTGCCCGTCGACGAACTCCGCCGCCGGTCCGCCGTCAACGTGGACGTGGCGGGCGCGGCCCTGCGCGCGACCCTCGACTTCGTACGGGAGCACCGGACCTCCCTCATCGCCGACCAGATCGAGGTCTTCCGACGCGGCGCCACGGGCGCGGCCCAGGTCCCGGTCTCCGAGGAGACCGTCCCCGGGGTGCCCGGCATCGGTCCCGAGGACGTCTACACGACCGTGTTCCCGCGCGCCTACGTCATCCCGGCGGGCGGCGCCCAACGGTCCGCCACGGCCGCCGCGCGGCTCGTCGACCATCTGCTCGCCAACGACGTGCGCGTGACCCGCGCGACCCGCTCCTTCCGGCTCGGCGGGCGGTCGTACGCGAAGGGCTCGTACGTCGTCGACATGCGCCAGCCGAAGCGTGGACTGGCCAACGTGCTGCTCGCCGACGGGCGGGACATCAGCGACAAGGTCTCGGTGATGTACGACATCTCCGGCTGGAGCCTGGGGCGGTTGTGGGGCGCCACCGTGGAGGAGGCGAGGAGCGGGCGTCCGGCTTCCGTCCCCGCCCGCCCGGTGACCGCCGCCGGCCGCGTCGGGTACGTGGCCCCGCGCGGCGACCTGCGCCTCCGTCTCGACTCCCCGCAGGAGATCGCCGCCCTCAACTCCCTTCTCAGGGACGGAGTTTCGGTACGGCAGGCGGCCGACGGCAGTGTGCTCGTGCCGTCGTCGGCACGACGGAAGGCCGAGGCGCTCGCCCGGTCGTACGACGTGGTCTTCGACGCGACCAGGAGCGTCGGCGGGACGCCCCTCCACCGGGTGCGGGTCGCCGCCGCCGTCACGGCGGGTGAGCTGTTCGCGCTGCGCGAGATGAACTTCGACGTGGTGCCGGTGTCGACGGCGGTCCTCAACGCGGGCTTCGACTGGTCGGGGGCCGATGTGCTGTTCGTGTCGTCCGGGCTGTCGTACGGCGGTCTGAACACGTCCGCCCGTACGGCCCTCACCGGGTTCCTCTCCGGCCACGGTCTGGTCGGCCGGGGTGCGGCCGGCGCGGCGATCGCCTCGGCCACCGGGCAGCTGAAGGCGACGGCGGTGCAGGGCAACGGGGACGCCAACGGCGTGGTCCGCGTGGTGAATTCGGGCGGTGCGGTGACCGGCGGCGCGCCGGATCACAGCTTCGTCTACGCGCCCGTGTGGTTCACCGATCTCGGCGGCGACGTCACCGTCGAGCAGTCGTACGGCACCGGGAACCCGCTGGTCTCCGGGCACTGGCGACCGCTGGACGACGGCACCGGCGGCCCGGCAGCGGCGGCGGGCCAACCCTCCGTGGTCAGCGGTCCGAACGCGGTCCTCTTCGGCACGGAGCCCCTCTTCCGCGACCATCCGAAGGGGGAATTCCCGCAGGTGGGACGGGCGTTGCTGAGGGTGTCCTGACCCACCCGACCACCGAACACGGTCGATCGTCCAGACGGGAGTGCGATGACGCAGCAGACAGGGGAGGCCGCCGTCCACGGCACGGTCGCCGACGGCTTCGAGGCGGTGCGCGAGGAGTTCGCCGTGTTCGTGGCCGGTGAACGGGCGGACTACGAGGGGCAGTTGACCGCGTATGTGCACGGGCGGCGGGTGGTGGATCTGTGGGCGGTGCCGGCGGCGCGGACGCGGCCGGTGACGGCCACGGAGCCGAGGCCTGACGGGGACTCGCTGCACGGCGTGTTCTCCTCCACCAAGGGCGCCGCCCATCTCGTCGTCGCACTGCTCGTCCAGGACGGTGTCCTGGAGCTCGACCGTGAAGTGGCCCATTACTGGCCGGAGTTCGCGGCCGAGGGCAAGGGCGCGCTGACCCTGCGGGAGCTGCTCGCGCACCGGGCGGGGCTCGTCGGCACCGACGCCGGGTTCACGCTGGAGGAGCTGGCGGACGACCGCGTCATCGCCGAACGTCTCGCCGTCCAGCGGCCGTTCTGGCGTCCGGGCGCCGCCTTCGGCTACCACGCACTCGTCATCGGCGCGCTCACCGGAGAGGTCGTACGGCGGGTGACGGGCCGCACGCTCCAGGAGGTGTACGAGGAGCGGGTGCGCGCCCCGTACGGGCTCGACTTCTTCCTGGGGCTGCCGGCCGAGCTGGAGCCCCGCTTCCGGACCGTGCTGCCGATGACGCCCACGCCCGCGCAGCAGGCCGAGCTGGACGCCGTACCGCACGGCCCGCACACGCTGGCGTCGATCGCGTTCAACAACCAGGTGGCGGAGCCGGGCGAGCTGACGGACTTCCCCAACGCGCGCATCGTGCGCGCGAGCGGGCAGTCGTCGGCGGGCGGTGTCGCCTCGGCGCGCGGGCTCGCCGGAATGTACGCGGCGGCCATCAGCACGGTGGACGGCCGGCCGCCGCTGCTGAAGCCCGACACCATCGGCGAGATCGGCCAGATCCACTCCCTCGGCCACGATCTCGTGGCCCGCGCCCCCAGGGCGTTCGGCCTCGGCTTCCAGGCGACCGCCGAGAACCTGTACCCCTTCCTCGGCGCCGGCACCTTCGGCCACAGCGGCGCCGGCGGCTCCCAGGCCTTCGCCGACCCCCGCAGCGGCCTCGCCTACGGCTACACCCGCCGCCGCATGGCCTTCCCGGGCGGGGCGGCACCGGAGAACACCGGATTCGTCCAGGCCGTGCACACGGCGGCCCTGGCCGTCTGAGCGCCGCACACCTGCTCCCGTACACATGACGGAGTCCGCACCCCACGTCCAGGGGTGCGGACTCCGTCGTCTGCAACGAACGTACGCGGGTGTTCGTCACGGGGAGGGGGTCAGAGCTTGACGATCATCTTGCCGGTGTTGTCGCCGCGCAGGACGCCGAGGAAGGCCTCCAGGTTGTTCTCGATGCCCTCGACGACGGTCTCGCGGTACTTGAGGGCGCCCGAGGCGACCCAGGGGCCGACCTCCTGGACGAACTGGGGCTGGAAGTCGTAGTGGTCGCCGACGAGGACGCCCTCGACGCGGAGGCGGTTCTGCAGGATCTTGACCATGTTGCGCGGGCCCGGGGTCGGCTCGGTCGAGTTGTACTGGGAGATCATTCCGCAGATCACGGCCCGGCCGCGCAGGTTGAGCGCGCCGATCGCGGCCTCCAGGTGCTCGCCGCCGACGTTGTCGAAGTAGACGTCGATGCCGTCGGGGGCGGCGGCCTTGAGCTGCTCCCAGACGGGGCCGTTCTTGTAGTTGAAGGCGGCGTCGAAGCCGTACTCCTCGACGAGGAGCTTGACCTTGTCGTCGGAGCCGGCGGAGCCGATGACCCGGGAGGCACCCTTGAGCTTGGCGATCTGGCCGACCTGGCTGCCGACGGCACCGGCGGCGCCGGAGACGAAGACCGCGTCGCCCTCCTTGAAGGCGCCGACCCGCAGCAGGCCCGCGTAGGCCGTCAGACCCGTCATGCCGAGGACACCGAGGTAGGTGGAGAGCGGCGCGGCGTCCGGGTCGACCTTCACGGCCTGCTTGGCGTCGATCGTGGCGTACTCGCGCCAGCCGCCGAAGTGCAGCACGTGGTCGCCGACGGCGATGCCCTCGGCCGCCGAGGCGACGACCTCGCCCACGGCACCGCCCTGCATGACCTTGCCCAGCTCGAACGGGGCGACGTACGACTTCGCGTCGCTCATGCGGCCACGCATGTACGGGTCCACGGAGAGGTACGTGTTCCGTACGAGGACCTCACCCGCGCCGGGCTGCCGGATCTCCGCCTCGACCAGGGCGAAGTCCTCGTCCTTGGGCCAGCCCACGGGGCGGCTCAGCAGGTGCCATTCGCGGCTGGTGGCGGGGAGGGCGGGGGTGTCGGACATGGGGGTGGGCCTTCCTGCGGGTGCGTGGCGCATGCGGTGGGCATACCGTGCGGTTACTTCATTACCTGAAACAACCATGCGCTTGAATATTTCATGTTGTCAAGTAAAGAGGTAGCCTCGAACCCATGCCCACGCAGAAGACGACCCCCCGCATCGACCCGCTGACCATGGAGGTCGTCCAACTCATCGGCACGGTGGTGGCCCGCTACCACGAGGAGTACGAGGAAGCCGCCGCCGAGCACACGCTCACCGGCGCCCAGGCCCGCCTCCTGGGCCTCCTTTCCCTGGAACCGCTCCCCATGCGCCGCCTCGCCCAGAAACTCCGCTGCGAGCCGTCGAACGTGACGGGGATCGTGGACCGGCTGGAGGCACGGGGACTGGTCGAGCGCCTCCCCGACCCGAAGGACCGCCGCGTGAAGCTGGCGGCGGCCACGGCGGAGGGGCGCCGGGTGGCCGGCAGCCTGCGGGATTCCCTGGACTTCGCCCGGGAGCCGCTGGCGGCGCTGAGCACGGGTGAGCGGGAGTCGTTGCGGGATCTGCTGCGACGGATGCTGGAGGCGTAAGGCGGCTGCCCGGGCCTCGGGGTGGCCGTCGGTGCGGCCCTGGTGTGGGGCGAGGTGGCGTCCGGGCGGCGGCGGGATGCGGCGGGAACGCGGCGCCAACTCGACCTGTCGGCAGAGGAGTCGGGCGGGGCCCGTAGCATGAGGGCCATGACAGCCCGCGCACAGCGACACAGCGCGCCACCGCCCCTGGGGCGGTGGCGGGCGTTGCTCGTGCTCGGGCTGCTGGCCGGGCTGTTCGGGATGCACGCACTGGCTCCCGGCGGTGTCCACCACGAACACGCCGAGCCGCGGCACGGAATGGCGGCCGCGGTCGCGGTGGCGGTCGACGCCCACGACGGCTGCCCGGGCGGCTGCGGCACGGACCACGCCCAGCACGCCGATCCGACCTGCGCGTCGGGCGCGGTGAGCGGCGGGCCGACACTGCCCGGACTCGTGCCCGACCCGGTGCCCGCACCCGTATCCGCCGACGACGTGTGCGCGTACGTGCTCTCACCTCCGGACGGCGCACGCGCACCCCCGTCCCTGGCGGAACTCCAACTCCTGCGGATCTAGACACCGCCCCGCGCCGTGTCACCGGCTCGGCGACACGGCGCGCGTCGGCACGTCCGGATTCCGAATCCCTTTCGCACAGCAGGAGTTGCAGCATGCGCACCACCCGTACCCGTCCCCGTACCCGCACTCTGGCCCGCCGCGTCGCCGTGGTGGCCGCGTCGGCCACCGCCGCTCTCGTCCTCGCCGCCTGCGGAGGTGACGGCGGAGACAGCCACACCGCAGGCGGCCACGGCTCCGCTTCCTCGTCGCCCACGTCGGCCGGCGCGCACAACGCCCAGGACGTGTCCTTCGCGCAGGGCATGATCCCGCACCACCGGCAGGCCCTGGAGATGGCCGGGCTGGCCGCAGACCAGGCGTCCTCCGCCGAGGTCAAGGACCTCGCCGCACGCGTGGAGAAGGCACAGGACCCGGAGATCGAGACCATGACCGGCTGGCTGAAGGCCTGGGGCGAGGACGTGCCGAGCGGGACCGAGATGCCGGGCATGGATCACTCGGGCGGGGCCGGGATGCCCGGCATGATGGGCGGTAAGGACATGGCCGAGCTGGAGAAGGCGTCCGGCACCGCCTTCGACACCCTCTTCCTGACCATGATGGTCGAACACCACGAGGGCGCCGTGGAGATGGCCACGGCCGAGAAGAAGAAGGGTGCGTACGGGCCCGCCACGGCCATGGCCGACGACATCGTCACCGCGCAGACCGCCGAGATCGCCGAGATGAAGAAGCTCCTCGGCACAAGCTGACGGCACCCCGGTGGGGAGGGGCCCGATGACCCCAGGCCCCTCCCCCACCACCCTCGAACACGGGGTGCGGCCCGACCCGACCGGCTACCGTGTAATGCATGCCTACCCTGAATGACCCTTACGAGCTGAGCGTGGGCGTGCCCTCCGTCGAGGTCTTCCGCCGTCTGCGCACCGACGCCGGTCTGTCGGACAAGGATCCCGAAGCGGTCGCGCTCGCCCTGCCCCACACCTGGCACGGGGTGATACTGCGGCACGCGGGGCAGCCCGTCGGCATGGGGCGCGTCATCGGTGACGGCGGTACCGCGTTCCAGATCGTCGACATCTGCGTCCACCCCGCACACCAGGGCCGCGGCCTCGGCAGGCGCATCATGGCCGCGCTCACCGGGGAACTGGAGCGCCGGGCGCCCGCCACCGCCTACGTCTCCCTGATCGCGGACGGCCCCGCCCGCTTCCTCTACGAGAAGTTCGGCTTCGCCGACACCGCCGCGCACGGCTCGATCGGCATGTACCGCGTGATGGACGGGGGTTCCGGGCCCGGCGGGACACGGGCGGAGCCATAGGAGGGCGGGGCGGGGCGAATTGCGGTTGCCCTGCGGCGAGGGGGCTGTGAGGGTCGGCCGTATGGCCACCTTCCGCGCACCCGACCGCACTTCGCTCGCCTACCGCACGGCCGGCGACGGTCCGCCGCTCGTCTGCCTCCCCGGCGGGCCCATGCGCGCGTCCGCCTACCTCGGTGACCTCGGCGGGCTGGCCGCGCACCGGCGGCTGGTGATGCTGGATCTCCGGGGCACCGGGGAGTCGGCGGTCCCCGAGGACACCACCTCCTACCGCTGCGACCGGCTCGTCGGCGATGTGGAGGCGCTGCGCGAGCATCTCGGGGTGGAGCGCGTCGATCTGCTCGCGCACTGTGCCGGGGCGAACCTCGCGGCGGCATATGTACGGGCGTATCCCGAGCGGGTCGGGCGGCTCGCTCTCATCACGCCCAGTCCCCTGGGTGTGGGGATCGCGGTCGGCGGCGAGGACCGGCTCGCGGTCGCCCGGCTCCGCGAGGGTGAGCCGTGGTTCGGGGAGGCGTTCGCGGCGTTGGAGGAGGTCGTGGCGGGGCGGGGAGCGCAGCGGCACTGGGCGGCCGTCGCGCCGTTCCTGCACGGGCGCCTGGACGAGGCCGCCCGGGCCCTCGACGCCGCCGACGCCGAGCAGCGCAATCCCGAGGCCGCGCGCGTCTTCGGGAGTGAGGGGGCCTTCGACCCGGAGGGGACGCGGGCCGCGTACCGGCGGTTCGGGGCGCCGGTGCTCGTGCTCGCCGGGGAGGTCGATCTCAACTCGCCGCCCGGTGCGATGGGCGAGTACGCCGCGCTGTTCCCCGGGGGCGCCGAGTTCGTCGTACAGCCGGGAGCCGGGCATCATCCGTGGCTGGACGACGGCGATCGGTTCGTGGAGACCGTCGCGAAGTTCCTGGACCGGGAGAACCGGGCACCGGACCGGGAGAACTGAGCGAGGGGACGCTCACCCCGCAAGGGCGAGCGTCCCCTCCCGACCCGGGTCGCGCTCAGGTCTGTTTGCGTGCCGTCATCGCCCGCTGGATGAGGATGAACGCGCACAGCAGCACGCCTGTGGCGATCTTCGTCCACCAGGAGCTGAGGGTGCCCTCGAACTGGATGATGCTCTTGATGAGGCCCAGGACGAGGACACCGAACAGGGTGCCGAGGACGTAGCCGGAGCCGCCCGTGAGCAGCGTGCCGCCGATGACCACGGCGGCGATCGCGTCGAGTTCCATGCCGGTGGCGTGCAGGGGGTCACCGGACTGGATGTAGAGGGTGAAGAGCAGACCCGCCAGGGCCGAGCAGAAGCCGGACACCGTGTAGACGGCGATCTTGGTGCCGCCCTGCGGGAGGCCCATCAGCATCGCCGACTGCTCGTTGCCGCCGATGGCGTACACGCGGCGGCCGAAGCGGGTGTAGTGCAGGACGTAGAAGGCCACGGCCAGGACCACCAGGGCGACGATCGCGCCGATGGACAGGAAGCCGATCCCCAGCTGGGCCTGTGTCTGGGCCAAGCTGCTCACCGTCTCGTCGCCGATGGCGATGGACTCCTTGCTGATGACCAGGCACAGGCCCCGGAAGAGGAAGAGCCCGGCCAGGGTCACGATGAAGGGCTGGATCTCGAAGTTCTGGATCACATAGCCCATCAGGAAGCCGCCGAAGGCGCCCACGGCCAGGGCCATGGGGATCACCAGCAGGATCGGCAGGCCCTGGCGCTCCACCATCCAGGCCGTGAACATCGTCGTGAAGCCGATCACCGAGCCGACCGAGAGGTCGATGCCGCCGGAGAGGATCACGAAGGTCGCGCCCACGGCGGCCACCAGCAGATAGCCGTTGTCGATGAAGAGGTTGAGGAAGACCTGCGGCTCGTTGAAACCGTAGTTCTGGTAGCGGCCCAGGCCCGCGATGTACATCGCGAGGAAGAGCGCGGCGGTCACCAGGACGGGCAGCCGCCGGTCGGCGAGGAGCGCCGAGACCTTGGACGTGGTCGTGGACGTCGGTGCCGTACGGCTGTCCTGGGACGGCGGGGTCTTGGTGGTCGCGGTCATCACGACACCTCCATCTTCGGGGCCGCCTCGGCGGGCGTCGTGACGGTCTTCGCCGGGGCCGCGGGCGACGTACCGCCGCCGGTCGCGCCGGGCTTGGAACCGAACCGGGCGCCGAAGACCTTCGCGCGGAACTTCGGGGACTGGAGCAGGCAGACGACGATCACGACGGCCGCCTTGAAGACCAGGTTGGTCTGGGTGGGCACGCCGATCGTGTAGATCGTCGTCGTGAGGGTCTGGATGACCAGGGCACCGATCACCGTGCCGCCGATGGAGAACCGGCCGCCCAGCAGCGAGGTGCCGCCGATCACCACGGCGAGGATCGCGTCGAGTTCGATCCACAGGCCGGCGTTGTTGCCGTCGGCGGCCGAGGTGTTGGAGCTGATCATCAGGCCCGCGATGCCCGCGCACAGGGCGCAGAAGACGTAGACCATGATCTTGATACGGCGGGAGCGGATGCCGACCAGGCGGCTGGCCTCGGCGTTGCCGCCGACCGACTCGACGAGGAGGCCGAGGGCCGTCCTGCGGGTCAGCAGGACGGTGACCGCCACGACCACGGCCACCACGAAGATGGAGAACGGCAGCGTCAGCCAGTAGCCGCCGCCGATCAGCTTGTACGGCTCGCTGTTGATCGTGATGATCTGGCCGTCGGTGATCAGCTGGGCCACGCCTCGGCCCGCGACCATGATGATGAGGGTCGCGATGATGGGCTGGATGCCCATCCTGGCCACCAGGAAGCCGTTCCACAGACCGCAGACCACCGCCGCCACCAGGCCGATGCCCATGGCCAGGAACACCCCGGCCAGCGCGCTCTGGTCCGCCTGGTCGCTGATGTACGAGCAGGTCAGGGCGCCGGTGATGGCGACGACCGCGCCGACGGAGAGGTCGATGCCGCCGGTGGCGATGACCAGGGTCATGCCGACCGCCACCAGGATCAGGGGCGAACCGAAGAGCACGATCGAGACGAGGCTGCCGTAGAGGTGGCCGTCCGTCATCCTGATCGAGAAGAAGTCGGGGGTGAAGGGGACGTTGACGAGCAGCAGGGCTACCAGGACCGCGACGGGCCAGAACAGGTGGTGGTGCGTCAGCGCTCGCCAGCGGGACGTCGTGGCTGTCGTGGCCGCGGATGGGGTGGTCACTGGTGTTCTCCGCTCGCGATGGTCTCCAGGATCTTGCTGGTGGTGATCTCCGGCCCGTTGGTGAGCGTCGCCACCAGCTTGCGGTCGCGCAGCACGCCGATGGTGTGGCTGAGGCGGAGGACCTCCTCCAGCTCGGCCGCGATGTAGAGCACGGCCATGCCGTCCTCGGAGAGGGACACCACGAGCTTCTGGATCTCGGCCTTGGCGCCGACGTCGATGCCCCGGGTGGGCTCGTCGAGGATCAGCAGCTTCGGCTGGGTGATCAGCCAGCGGGCGAGCAGCACCTTCTGCTGGTTGCCGCCGCTGAGCTGGCCGACGCGGGCCTCGGGGTTGGCGGGCCGGATGTCGAGGGCCTTGATGTACTTGGCGACCAGTTCGTCGCGCTGGGCGGCCGGGATGGGCCGGGTCCAGCCGCGGGCCGCCTGGAGGGCCAGGATGATGTTCTCCCGGACCGTCAGATCGGGGACCAGGCCCTCGGCCTTGCGGTTCTCCGAGCAGAACGCGACCCCGGCGCCGATGGCGTCGTTCGGGGCGTTCATCGGGACCTGCTTGCCGCCCACGGTGACCTTGCCGCTGTCGGGCTGGTCGGCGCCGAAGAGCAGCCGGGCGAGTTCGGTGCGGCCCGAACCGAGCAGGCCGGCGAGGCCCACGACCTCGCCCTTCTTGATGTCCAGGTCGAAGGGGGCGATGCCGCCCGTGCGGCCGAGGCCGTCCGCGTGCAGCAGGGTCTCGCCGACGTCGGCGTGCAGCTGGTGCTCGTGGAGCTCCTCCAGCTGGTCCAGGTCCTTGCCGATCATCAGCTGGATCAGGCCGACCTGGTCGAGTTCGCTGACCATGTGCTCGCCGACGAGGGTGCCGTTGCGCAGGACGGTCATGCGGTCGCAGATCTCGTAGATCTGGTCGAGGAAGTGCGAGACGAAGAGGATCGCGACCCCCTCGTCCTTCAACCGCCGCATCAGCCGGAAGAGTTCGAGGACCTCGTCGCGGTCGAGGCTGGACGTCGGCTCGTCGAGGACGAGCACCTTGGTGCCGGCTCCGACCCCGTCGCCGGTGCCCACCGACCGTACGATCGCGACCAGTTGCTGCACGGCCAGCGGGTACGAGGACAGCGGTGCCGTCACGTCGATGTCGAGGCCGAGCCGGTCGACCAGCTCGGCGGCCTCCTTGCGCAGCCGCTTCCACTGGATGCGGCCGAAGCGGGTGGGTTCACGGCCGATGAAGATGTTCTCCGCCACCGACAGGTTGGGGCAGAGGTTGACCTCCTGGTAGACCGTGTTGACCCCGGCCTGCTGCGCCTGCAGCGGGCTGGCGAACCGCACGGGCTCTCCGTCGAGGGTGATCGTGCCGCCGTCCAGGGAGTAGACCCCGGTCAGCACCTTGATCAGGGTGGACTTGCCGGCGCCGTTCTCGCCCATCAGAGCGTGTATCTCGCCGGGGAAGAGCCGGAAGTCGACGCCCGACAGAGCCCGTACCCCCGGGAATTCTTTGACTATGCCCGTCATCTCCAGGACGGGCCGCGGCTCTGCCATAAGTCTCCTAGCGAGGGACCACCGGCTGTGTCCGGTGGGGGAATTCACTTGCCTGGGCTGTGTTACGTGCGTTCCGCCCCGAAAGGGGTCGGTTCGGGCTGGACCGCGACCTTCGGGTTGGAAGCCCCCACATGGGGCGGAGTCACGGCAGCGCTCCTCATGCGATCGAATCGCTGCAGACCCACAGGGGCCCGGCCGACCGAGGTCTCGGTCGGCCGGAGGCTCCCTGACCGGTGGGTGCGGTGGGTCAGTACTTGCGGGTGGGGAGGGCGTCCTTGGCCTGGTCCTGCATGAAGTCGCTCTCCTTGGTCTTGATCCAGCGATCGACCGTCTCGCCGTCCTTGACCTTCTGCACGACCTCCATCAGCTGGGGGCCGAGCAGCGGGTTGCACTCGACGATGGCGTTGATCTTGCCCTCGGACATCGCGATGAAGCCGTCCTTCACGCCGTCGACCGTGACGATCAGGATGTCCTTGCCGGGCTTCTTGCCGGCCGCCTCGATGGCCTGGATGGCACCGATGCCCATGTCGTCGTTGTGCGCGAACAGCACGTCGATGTCCGGGTTGGACTGCAGGAAGGCCGCCATGACCTGCTTGCCGCCGGCGCGGGTGAACTCACCGGTCTGGCTGACGACGATCTCCCAGTCGTCCTTGTGCTCGGCGTCCATGACCTCCTTGAAGCCCTTGGCGCGCTCGATCGCGGGGGCGGCACCGGTGGTGCCCTCCAGCTGGGCGATCTTCACCTTGCCCTTGTGGCCGGCCTTCTCCAGGACCTTCTCCAGGATCTTGGCGGCGCGGCGGCCCTCGTCCGTGAAGTCGGAGCCGACCAGGGTGACGAACAGGGACTCGTCGGAGGTCTCGACGGAGCGGTCGGTCAGGACGACCGGGATCTTCTTGGCCTTGGCCTCCTTCAGCACCGCGTCCCAGCCGGTGACGACCACCGGCGAGAAGGCGATGACGTCCACGCCCTGGGTGATGTAGTTGCGGATCGCGGAGATCTGGTTCTCCTGCTTCTGCTGGGCGTCGGAGAACTTGAGCTCGTAGCCCGCCTCCTTGGCCGCCGACTTCACCGAGTCGGTGTTGGCGCTGCGCCAGCCGCTCTCGGAGCCGACCTGGGAGAAGCCGAGGGTGATCTTCTTGCTGCCGCCGGAGCCGGAGGTACCGGTGGAGCTGTCGTCCTCCTTGGCGCAGGCCGTCAGACCGGCCGCGGCCGCCACGCCGACCGCCGTGGTGAGGAAGTTCCGTCTGCTGAGCATGTTCTTCTCCTTTGAAGAGCCGGTCCGAGGACGGACCGTTGGTACTCGTGGTGGACCGGCCGCACTGCGTCCAACCTGTCGATCATTGTTCGAAATGTCGGCCACACTGATGGATGGAAAGCGTTGGGTCGTTCGGTGCCGCGTCAGCCCGGTGGAGGCAGGTACGGGAAGGTGCTGGCGCGGACGACGAGTTGGGGTTCGATGGCGATCCGGGACAGCCCGGCAGGGGTCCGGCCCTCGATCAGGTCGAGCAGCAGGGCGATGCTCCGCTGGCCCACCGTGGAGAAGTCCTGCCGGACGGTGGTGAGAGGAGGCGCGAAGAACTCCGACTCCGGGATGTCGTCGAAGCCGACCACCGCGACGTCCTGGGGCGTGCGTACGCCCGCCTCCCGCAGCGCGCGCAACACCCCCAGCGCCATCTGGTCGTTGGCGACGAAGACGGCGGTGAGGCCCCGGCCCACCCAGCCGGCCAGTTCCTGGCCGGCCCGGTAGCCCGACAGCGGGCTCCAGTCCCCGTGCAGCGGCTGCGGCGGCTCGACGCCCGCCTCCTCGAGGGTGGCCCGCCAGCCGACGGTCCGGTCCGCCGCCTCCTGCCAGTCCTCGGGGCCGGCGAGGTGCCAGACCTTGCGGTGCCCCGCGGCGAGCAGATGACCGGTGGCCAGCCGCGCGCCCAGTTCCTGGTCCACGTTGACGCTGGGGATCTCCGAACCGGAGCCGGTACCCACGGCCACCACCGGGAAGGGGTGCCGGAGTTCGGCGAGGGCCGCGACCGCCGATCGCTGCGGGGCGAGGGCGATCACCCCCTCCACACCGCCGTCACTGAGGCGGTCGACGGCCTCGGAGAGCGTCTCCACGGTCAGTTCGCGCAGACTGACCGTCGAGACGAGGTACCCCTCGGCCCGTGCCGCCTCCTCCAGCGCGAACAGCGTGCTGGCCGGCCCGTAGAGCGTGGTGTTGGAGGCGACCACGCCCAGCGTCTGGGTGCGCCGGGTCACCAGGGCCCGTGCGGAGGAGTTGCGACGGTAGCCCATCTCCTCGATCGCGCGCTGCACCCGGGCCCTGGTCTCGACCCGCACGTTGGGGTGATCCCCCAGGACGCGGGAGACGGTCTGGTGGGAGACGCCGGCCTGGCGTGCCACGTCGGCCATGGTGGGCGGCCGGAGCTGCGAGTGGGGCACGGCCGCACCTCCTCGGTGGTCGACGGTGGACAGGTTCTGTGCTGCGGGTAAGTCCTGTGGTGGCGATGGTTCCCGTGCCGTGGACGGGCCCTGGACGGCGGGCGGATGGTTCCGCGCCGTCGGCTTCACGCCGGGATTCCGGAAAGCCCCAGGTCGGCCGCTGGTAAGGCGAGTTGGGGCGCTGCTTGCACGACGCTCGTACCTCCTCGGATGCCCTGCGGCGTCGACTGGTGAATGCGGAGGTCATTGTGAGCGCTAACAATTCATGGCGGTCAAGAGGGCTGCGTCAGGGAAGGCGTCACGGTTGAATAACGCGACCGTCGGCGCGACCCGGGGACGGTGGGCCCGGACACGGCGGAGCCCCCGGCCGGGGACCCCGGTCCGGGGGCTTTGACCTGCGGTTCTCGCTACGAGCACCACCACAGGAACTGCTTGCACGTCGCCGAGGGACTGGGCTCCGGAGTGGGATCGTCCTCGGTCGGTTCGGTGGTCGGGGGGTCGGTGTCCTCGGGGTCGGAGGTCGGGTCCTGCGCCGAAGGGGCCGGGCTCGCTGTCACGTTGGAGGCCGAGCGGTCCACGGGCTTGTCGTCGTCCTCGGTGCCCTTGTCGGCCTCGGACTTCTCGGACTCCGAGGCCGACGGGGACGCCGACTTGTCCGGGTTCTTCCCGTCCCGCTCGGCGTCGGCGGAGTCGTCCGAGCGCTCGCCGGCACCCTCGGCGTCGTCCGCCGAAGCCGTGGGGGACGCGTCGGAGGAATCGTCCACGGACGCCGTGCGCGGCTCCGACGGCGGTGCCTCCATGCCGAGTTCGGCGAGGCTCAGCCCGCCCGCGGCGAGCAGCAGACCGGCTCCGATCATCAGCAATCGCCGGCGGCGGCGACGGTGCGCCGCGGCCTTGCGGTCGCGCCGGCCGGCCCGCGCACCACGGCCGCGGCTCTGTGACCGGGACCGGGACCGGGCGCGGCGGGGGCCGCTCTCGGGGGTGTCGTCCTCGTACGCGTCGTCGCGTTCGTCCACGACCGTGTCGTCCGGGGCGGCCGACGCGTCCGGGTGGGTCCGGCAGTCTTCGGCCGACGCGCCGCACCCCGAGCAGGAGAGGGCGCCATTGAGGTGCCGTTGGCACGGGTGGCAGTAATCCATGACGCCGGAAGATTATGTTCCGTAGCGGTGACGTTCCCGGGTGGGCCCGTGAAAGTTGTGTAGGAACCTCATGGACCGGTACACCGGGCGGGGACGGTCCGGATCATTTGCCCGCCATCCCGGCCATCGGCCGCCATCGGCCGCCATCGACACGAAACAGTTGTGTGTTCGACCCATTGACACTCCGACCGAGTCGTCCTTACTGTCGCGACCAGCATTTCGAACGAGCGACGAAATTTCGAACAGACCACAGAGGACAGGGAGTACCGTGCGCATCACGGGAATCAGCACGCACGTGGTCGGGACGCCGTGGCGAAACCTGACCTACGTCCTGGTGCACACCGACGAGGGACTCACCGGCGTCGGCGAGACCCGCATGCTGGGCCACACCGACGCGCTGCTCGGCTATCTGCACGAGGCACAGACCAATCACATTCTCGGCTCCGACCCGTTCGCTGTCGAGGATCTGGTCAAGCGGATGAAGTACGGCGACTACGGGCGCGCCGGCGAGATCGTGATGTCCGGCATCGCCGTCATCGAGATGGCCTGCTGGGACATCAAGGGCAAGGCCCTCGGCGTGCCGGTCTGGCAGCTGCTCGGCGGCAAGGTCACCGACAAGGTCAAGGCGTACGCCAACGGCTGGTACACCACCGAGCGCACCCCCGAGGCGTACCACAAGGCGGCGCAGGGGGTCATGGAGCGCGGGTACAAGGCGCTCAAGATCGACCCCTTCGGGACCGGCCACTTCGAGCTGGACCACGAGCAGAGCATGTACGCGGTCTCCCTGATCGAGGCCGTGCGCGACGCCATCGGGCCGGACTCCGAGCTGATGCTGGAGATGCACGGCCGGTTCTCGCCCTCGACCGCCGTCCGTCTCGCCAAGGACCTGGCGCCCTTCAAGCCCGCGTGGCTGGAGGAGCCGTGCCCGCCGGAGAACCTGAAGGCGCTGGAGAAGGTCGCCGCCAAGGTGGACATCCCGGTCGCCACGGGTGAGCGGATCCACGACCGGATCGAGTTCCGGGAGCTGTTCGAGAGCCAGGCCGTGGACATCATCCAGCCCGACGTCGGCCACATCGGCGGCATCTGGGAGACCCGCAAGCTGGCCGCGACCGCCGAGACCCACTACACGCTGGTCGCGCCGCACAACGTGGGCGGGCCGGTCCTGACCGCGGCCTCCCTGCAGGTCGGCTTCACCTCCCCGAACTTCAAGATCCTGGAGCACTTCAACGACTTCGCGGACGCGGAGATCAAGAAGGTCGTCTCGGGGGCCCCGGAGGTCGTGGACGGCTACTTCCACCTCTCCGACAAGCCCGGCCTCGGTGTCGAGCTGGACGTGGACGCGGCGGCGGAGTTCCCGCAGCAGCAGGCCCGCTTCGACCTGTGGGCCGAGGGCTGGGAGCAGCGCAAGCCCAAGGGCAGCCAGTGACGGCCAGCCCCGACGCGGCCACCGCCGTCGTCATCGAGGCGCCGGGCGAGCACCGGCTCGTCCCGCACGAGCCCCGGCAGCCGGAGGCCGGCGAGGCCCTGGTCCGGGTGCACGCCTCGGGGATCTGCGGCAGCGACCGCGAGGTCTTCCAGGGCAACCGGCCGGAGGGGTACGTCCGTTACCCCCTCACACCGGGCCACGAGTGGTCCGGGACGGTGACGGCGGTGGGGGACGGGGTTCCTTCAAGCCTTGTAGGCCGCAAGGTCGTCGGCGAGGGCTTCCGGAACTGCCAGGTGTGCGACCGCTGCCACGCGGGCGAGACCACGCTGTGCTCCGCGGGGTACGAGGAGACCGGGTTCACCCAGCCCGGCGCGATGGCCACCACCCTCACCCTGCCCGCCCGTCTGCTGCACGTTCTGCCGGACGACGCGGATCTGACGGCGGCGGCGCTGCTGGAGCCGGCCGCGTGCATCGCGGCCGCCGCGCTCAAGGCGAACGCCGTCCCGGGCGAGCGGGTCGCCGTGGTGGGCACGGGGACGCTCGGCATGTTCGCCGTTCAGTTCCTGAAGGCGGGCTCGCCCGCCGAGCTGCTCGTCGTGGGCACCCGCTCGGACCGGGCGGAGCTGTCGAAGCGGTTCGGTGCCACGGACTTCCGGACCAAGGACCAGGAGCTGCCGGGCGACTTCGACGTCGTCATCGAGACCGCCGGGTCCGCGGACGCGGCGCGCACGGCCGCCGCCCTGCTGCGGCGCGGCGGGCGGCTGGTCCTGACGGGCATCCCGGCGCCGGGCGCGGACGGGCTCGACCCGACGGATCTCGTCGTACGGCAGCTGGAGGTGCACACCGTGTTCGGCGCGGCGCCGGACGCGTGGGCGCACACGGTGCGGGTCTTCGGAGCCGGGCTGCTGGACCCGCTGCCGCTCGTCACGCACGAGCTGCCGCTGGAGGAGTTTCCGCAGGCCATCGAGCTGGTGGGGTCAGGCGACCCGACGGTCGGAAAAGTCCTGCTGCGGCCATGACACACCCCTGAGCCGTACGCCGGTACGGGGTACCTGACGACTTCGTACCGGCGTACACCCAAGATCCTGTTGCACCCAGAGCCGCGAACCTCGTCCGAAATATCGAATGTGAAGGACCAGACAGTGACCGACACCACCGCTCCGGCCCCGCGCCGCCCCGGCGAGCAGGCGCTCACCGCGCTCGGCCTGGGCGCGCCCGCCCTCGACCCTTCCGACGCCTCCCCGCACTCCTTCCCCGGCGGCGGCAGCTGGCGCACCGAGGTGCCCTCCGTGGAGGGGCCCGAGGCGCTCGGCGTGGTCCTCAAGGAGGCCTCGCGGCTCGATGTGCCGATCCACCGGATCAGCCAGGGCAGTGGCGTGTGGATGCTCAGCGACGCCGAGATCACCGAGATGGTGGAGGCGACGGCCGAGCGCGACATCGAGCTCTGCCTGTTCACCGGCCCGCGCGGCACCTGGGACATCGGCGCCTCCGTCCGTACCGACTCCAAGGGCGCCGGCCTGCGGGCCCGCGGCCACGACGCGGTCGCCGGATGTGTCGAGGACGCCGTGCGCGCGACCGAGCTGGGTGTGAAGTGCCTGCTCGTCGCCGACGAGGGTGTGCTGTGGACGCTGCACCGGGCGCGGGTGGAGGGGATCATCCCGGCCGACACGACCTTCAAGGTGTCGGCGCTGATCGGGCCGGTCAACCCCACCGCGTACGCCGTGTACGAGAACCTCGGCGGCGACTCGATCAACGTGCCGAGCGACCTGACGCTCGACCACCTCACGGAGATCCGGCGGGTGTCCGCCGCCCCCATGGACATGTACATCGAGGCCCCCGACGACCTCGGCGGCTATGTGCGGATGTACGAGGTCGCCGAGCTGATCCGGCGTGGCGCGCCGATCTACCTGAAGTTCGGCCTGTCGAAGGCCCCCGGGATCTACCCCTACGGGCACCACATGCGGGACCTCACCCTGTCCACGGCCAAGGAACGCGTACGGCGCGGCCGGCTGGCCCTGGACCTCCTCGCGCGCCATGGAGCGGACGGCGACATGGCGCCGCTCGGCTCGCGGCTGCCGGGAGAACTGCGTCGATTCGGTACCCCTGCATAACGTTCCGGAAACCCCCTCTTCACAGAACCCGACGCAGTCGCACAGACTCCGACACAACTCTTCGCCCGACCGGGTCCCCGCCTGAGACCGACCGGGTCCCTGCCACAAGACATCAAGGAAGATGATCATGCGTACTCGCCGTGCCGCCCTCGCCTCCATAGCCACCGCCGCCTCCCTGGCCCTGACCCTCTCGGCCTGCGGTCAGAGCTCCGAGGGCGGCAGTGAGGAGAAGTCCTCGGGCGACACCAAGGGCGCCACCATCGGCATCGCGATGCCGACCAAGTCCTCCGAGCGCTGGATCTCCGACGGCAACAACGTCGTCAAGGACCTGGAGGCCAAGGGCTACAAGACCCAGCTCGTCTACGGCGAGGACAAGCCCGAGCAGCAGGTCTCGCAGATCGAGAACCTCATCGCCCAGGGCGTCAAGGCCCTGATCGTCGCCGCGATCGACAACAAGTCGCTCGACAACGTGCTGCAGCAGGCCAAGGACGCGAACATCCCGGTCATCTCCTACGACCGCCTGATCCTCAACAGCCCGAACGTCGACTACTACGCCTCCTTCGACAACAGCAAGGTCGGCGAGCTGCAGGCCAACTACATCGTCGAGAAGCTGGGCCTGACGGCGGGCAAGAAGGGCCCCTTCAACATCGAGCTGTTCGCCGGCTCCAACGACGACAACAACACCAAGTACTTCTTCAACGGCGCGATGAGCGTGCTCCAGCCGTACATCGACAAGAAGCAGCTCGTCGTCCAGTCCGGCCAGACCAAGATCACGCAGGTCACCACCCTGCGCTGGGACGGCGCCACCGCCCAGCGCCGCATGGACGACATCCTCACCAAGTCGTACAAGAGCGAGAAGGTCGACGCGGTCCTCTCCCCCTACGACGGCATCTCCATCGGCATCCTGTCGGCGCTGAAGTCGGACAGCTACGGCTCCAAGAGCAAGCCGCTGCCGGTCCTCACCGGCCAGGACGCCGAGCTGGCCTCGGTGAAGTCGATCATCGCGGGCGAGCAGACGCAGACGGTCTACAAGGACCTGCGTGAGCTGGCCAAGGTCGCCTCGAACATGGTCGACGCGGTCCTGAACGACAAGAAGGTCGAGACGAACGACACGAAGACCTACGACAACGGGTCCAAGGTCGTCCCGGCGTACCTCCTGGAGCCGGTGAGCGTCGACAAGACCAACTACTCGGAGATCCTGGTCGACGGCGGTTACTACACGGCGGACCAGCTCAAGTAAGCGTCGGATCTCAAGGATTGGAAGGCAAGACCATGGCGGGACCCGTCCTGGAAATGCGCTCGATCGTCAAGACCTTTCCCGGTGTGAAAGCGCTGTCGGACGTCACCCTGACCGTCCGCCAGGGCGAGGTCCATGCCATCTGCGGTGAGAACGGCGCCGGCAAGTCCACCTTGATGAAGGTGCTCTCCGGCGTCCATCCGCACGGCACCTACGAGGGCGACATCCTCTTCGAAGGTGAGCTCTGCTCCTTCAAGGACATACGGGCCAGCGAGCACCACGGCATCGTGATCATCCACCAGGAGCTGGCGCTGGTGCCGTACCTCTCCCTCGCGGAGAACATCTTCCTCGGCAACGAGCACGCCACCCGTGGGCTGATCAACTGGAACGAGACCCTGCGGCACGCCTCCGAGCTGCTGCGCCGGGTCGGTCTGAGCGATCACCCCGAGACCCGCGTCGCCGACATCGGCGTGGGCAAGCAGCAGCTCGTGGAGATCGCGAAGGCGCTGTCGAAGAAGGTGAAGCTGCTCATCCTGGATGAGCCGACCGCGGCCCTGAACGACGAGGACAGCGACAAACTCCTCGATCTCATCCTGGAGTTGAAGAAGCAGGGCATCACCTCGATCATCATCTCCCACAAGCTCAACGAGATCCGCAAGGTCGCGGACTCGGTGACGATCATCCGCGACGGGAAGTCCATCGAGACGCTCGACGTGAAGTCGGCGGAGACGACCGAGGACCGCATCATCTCCGGCATGGTCGGCCGCGACCTCGACCACCGCTTCCCCGAGCGCACCCCGCACGAGGCGGAGGTCGGTGTGCCCCCCGCCCTGGAGATCCGCAACTGGACCGTGCACCACCCGATCGACCAGCAGCGCAAGGTCGTCGACAACGTGTCGATCAACGTGCGGCGCGGGGAGATCGTCGGCATCGCGGGCCTGATGGGCGCCGGCCGCACCGAACTCGCGATGAGCGTCTTCGGGCGGTCGTACGGCCGGTACGCGGAGGGCACGGTCCTCAAGGACGGCACCGAGATCCGTACGAAGAGCGTCCCTGAGGCGGTCAAGCACGGGATCGCGTACGTCACCGAGGACCGCAAGCACTACGGCCTCAACCTCATCGACACGATCAACCGGAACATCTCGCTGAGCGCCCTGCAGAAGGTCTCCAAGCGCGGTGTGGTCGACGAGCACGCGGAGCGCCAGGTGGCCGAGCGCTACCGCAAGTCCATGAACATCAAGGCGCCGACCGTCTTCGAGCCGGTGGGCAAGCTGTCCGGCGGCAACCAGCAGAAGGTCGTCCTCAGCAAGTGGATCTTCGCGGGTCCCGATGTGCTGATCCTGGACGAGCCGACCCGCGGTATCGACGTCGGCGCCAAGTACGAGATCTACACGGTCATCGACAAGCTGGCCGCAGAGGGCAAGGCGGTCGTCTTCATCTCCTCCGAGCTGCCGGAACTGCTCGGGATGTGCGACCGCATCTACACGATGGCCGCAGGACGGCTGACAGGCGAGTTCCCGCGTGCCGAGGCCACGCAGGAGTCGCTGATGCGTCAGATGACGAAGGACAAAGAGGTAACCCGATGAGCACGGATGTGACCGCCAAGAGCCCGGCCCCCGCGCCGCCCGGCAAGAGCGGGAGCGCGGCGGGCGGAGGTCTCCTCCAACTGTTGCTGGACGGCATGCGCCGCAACATGCGGCAGTACGGCATGCTGATCGCGCTCGGCCTGATCGTGGCGTTCTTCGCCGTGTTGACCGACGGCGACCTGCTGCTGCCGCGCAACATCTCCAACCTGGTGCTGCAGAACAGCTACATCCTGATCCTCGCGATCGGCATGATGCTGGTCATCATCGCCGGCCACATCGATCTCTCGGTCGGCTCACTGACCGCGTTCGTCGGCGCCTTCGCGGCCGTACTGACCGTGCAGCACGACATCTCCTGGCCCGTCGCCGTGGTCCTCTGCCTGATGGTGGGCGCCCTGGCCGGCGCGATCCAGGGCTACTTCATCGCGTATCTCGGGATACCGTCGTTCATCGTCACCCTCTCCGGAATGCTGACCTTCCGCGGTGTCACGGAGATCCTGCTGCAGGGCCAGACCCTCGGCCCCTTCCCGACGGGCCTGCAGAAGATCGGCAACGGCTTCCTGCCGGAGACCGGGCCGGAGACGAACTACCACAACCTCACCCTGCTCCTCGGCCTCGTCCTGATCACCTTCGTGGTGCTCCAGGAGGTTCGGGACCGCAGGCGTCAGCGGGAGTTCTCGCTCGACGTGGCACCGATGAACATCTTCCTGCTCAAGCTCGTCGCCATCGTCTCCGCGCTGCTCGTCGTCACCATGCTGCTCGCCAGCTACAAGGGCGCGCCGATCATCCTGATCATCCTCGGTCTGCTGGTGGTCGGTTACGGCTACGTCATGCGCAACACGGTCTTCGGCCGCCACATCTACGCGATCGGCGGCAACCTCCCGGCGGCGAAGCTGTCCGGCGTCAAGGACAAGAAGGTCACCTTCTACGTCTTCCTGAACATGGGCGCCCTCGCGGCCCTGGCGGGTCTGGCGATCGCCGCCCGGCTCAACGCGGCCGGCCCGAAGGCGGGTCTCAACTACGAACTGGAGGCCATCGCCTCGGCGTTCATCGGCGGCGCGTCCATGAGCGGCGGTGTCGGCACCGTCCTCGGCGCGATCATCGGCGGTGTCGTCCTCGGTGTCCTCAACAATGGCATGAACCTCCTCAACGTCGGCTCCGACTGGCAGCAGGTCATCAAGGGCCTGGCCCTGCTGGCGGCCGTCGGGTTCGACGTGTGGAACAAGCGCAAGTCCGGTTCCTGATGCACCGGGAAGGGCCCCGCCGGATGGCGGGGCCCTTCCCCTTTTTGTGGGAGAAAGGCGGGACGTCACCCGTGAAGGAGCTCTTCGGCAAGCTCGCCGACGGCACCGAGATCCACCGCTGGTCGCTGGAGAACGGCGGCACCCGTCTGAAGGTCCTGTCGTACGGCGGGATCGTGCAGTCCCTCGAGACCCCGGACCGGGACGGCCGGTACGCCAACGTCTCCCTGGGCTTCGACACCGTCGAGGACTACGTCACCGGGTCCCCCTACTTCGGCGCGCTGATCGGCCGGTACGGCAACCGCATCGGGGCGGGCCGCTTCACCCTGGACGGCGAGACGTACGAACTCTCCGTCAACGACGGCGCGAACAGCCTGCACGGCGGGGCGGACGGCTTCGACAGGGCCGTGTGGGACGTCGAGCCGTTCACGGACGGCCCGGACGTGGGCCTGTACCTGAGCCGCACCAGCGCCGACGGCGAGATGGGCTACCCCGGCACACTCGCCGTGAAGGTCGCCTACACCCTCACCGAGCGGGGCGAGTGGCGGATCGACTACGAGGCGACCACCGACAGGGCGACCGTCGTCAACCTCACCAACCACGTCTACTGGAACCTCGCGGGCGAGGGCGGCGGCTCGGTCCACGAGCACCGGCTGACCCTCGCCGCCTCCCGGTTCACCCCCGTCGACGCGGGCCTGATCCCCACCGGTGAGCCGGCCGAGGTCGCGGGCACGCCCTTCGACTTCCGCCGGGCCAAGGCGATCGGCGCGGACATCCGCGAGAACGATCAACAGCTGCTGTACGCCAAGGGGTTCGACCACAACTGGGTGCTGGACAAGGGCGGTACGACGGAGCCCGAGTGGGCCGCCACGCTCACCGACCCGTCGTCCGGCCGCACGCTGAGGATCTCGACGACCGAGCCGGGGCTGCAGTTCTACTCCGGGAACTTCCTCGACGGCACGCTCGTGGGGTCCTCCGGGAAGATCTACCGGCAGGGGGACGCGCTGTGCCTGGAGACCCAGCACTTCCCGGACTCGCCGAACCAGCCGACGTACCCGTCGACGGTGCTGCGACCTGGCGAGACGTACCGCTCGGCGACGGTCCACGCGTTCGAGTGACGCTGGAGTGACATCGAGTCTTCACAGCTCACTCACAATTTCCCACCAAATACTCAGTGGTTGAACAGCGCCATCCCAGCCTCCGTATGTAAGGGCGGCCCGTGCTCCCCCGCACGGGCCGCCCTTAGTCGTCGGGCCCGGCCGTCCCCAGCGGGCCCGCCCCCTACGGAGGTTCCATGGCCGACAACGTGACCTCGTTGTTCCGCAGCACTGCGGCGCACAGCCCCTCGATGGCGGCGCTGACACGTGAGGGCGGCGAGGGTGCGGGTCCGGTGGACTTCTGTATCCCGTGCAACCCCTACTTCCCCACCCCCGCCATGTTCGACGACATGGCGGCCAGGCTGCGCGACATCATCACGTACTACCCGAGCGGCGCCGACACCATCACCGCGGAGCTGTGCAACCTGCTCCAACTGCCGCCGCAGTGCGTGGCGATGGGCAACGGCTCGACCGAACTCATCACCTGGCTCGACCACTTGATGGTCCGTGAGTCCCTCGCCGTGCCCGTCCCCACCTTCGGCCGCTGGACCGACCAGCCGATGGAGACCGGCAAGCGGGTCGACATGTACCCGCTCCAGGAGTCCAGCGGCTTCGCCCTGGACCTCGCGCAGTACGCCGAGTTCATCCGCGCCCGCGGCACCCGGGTCGCCGTCATCTGCAACCCGAACAACCCCGACGGCGGCTTCATCCACCGGCACGCGCTGGTGCAGTTCATGGACGCGATGGCCGACCTGGACCTGATCGTCATCGACGAGTCGTTCCTGGAGTTCGCCGACGCCGAGTCCGAGCCGAGCACGGTCCAGGACGCGGTGATGCGGCCCAACGTGGTCGTACTGCGCAGCCTCGGCAAGAACTTCGGCCTGCACGGCATCCGCTTCGGCTACCTGGTCGCCAACCCGGCGCTCGCGGGCAAGGTCCGCTCGATGCTGCCGAAGTGGAACCTCAACTCCTTCGCCGAGCACGTGGTCTTCATGCTGAAGAACCACGGCGCCGAGTACATGGAGAGCCTGCACCAGGTCCGCCGCGACCGGCTCGACATGGCCCGGCAGCTCTCCGCCCTCCCCGGGCTGACGGTCTACCCGTCGCAGGGGAACTTCCTCTTCGTGCGTCTGCCCGTGGGCGCCGAGGGCACCGTGGTCCGCGACCGGCTCCTCACCGAGCACCGGATCCTGGTCCGCGAGTGCGGCAACAAGGTCGGCTCGTCCAGTCGCTTCCTGCGACTCGTGGTCCGGCCCCAGGTCGACGTGCGTCGCCTGGTGTCAGGCCTGGAGTCGGTTCTCTACGGGTCCAGGAGGGGAGCCGCCGTACCCGAGCTGAGCACCGGGACCAGCTACAGCTCGGGTACGGCGGCCGTGGACCGGCTGATGAGCGAGACCAACGGCACCGGGATGCACAACCTCGCCGCGCAGGCCATGAGCATGCCGGCCCCGGCGCCCGCCTCCTCCATGCAGTTCGCGTCCCCCGCGCCGGCCCCCGTGCCCGCCGCCGCGTCCATGCAGTTCGCGCCCCCGGCCCCGGCGCCCGTGCCCGCCGCCGCGTCCATGCAGTTCGCGTCTCCGGCACCCGCTCCGGCCCCGATGCCGATGCCGGTCCCCGCACCGGCTCCGATGCCCGCCGCGCCGGCCCCCGCCATGCCGGCCCCCGGCCTCCAGCCCGTCGCCCAGACCGGCATGCCCGGTCTCGCGGCCGCCGCCCAGGGCCGTCGCACCATGGGCGCGGCCCAGGGCCTGACCGCCGCCCAGGTACGCGGCCGCACCCAGCCGGAGCCGCTGGAGGAGCCGCAGGGGTGGCCCGCGGCGGGGGCGGTGTACAACCAGGTGGGCTGAGCCCGGCCCCACCCCTGACCGACCGCATGAGGCGACGCCCCCAACAGGCCCCGCGAGGGCCGCTGTCGGGGGCGTCGCGCTACTCCCGCCTTGCCGCCGTACAGGGCGTCGTGGGCGGCCCGGCCGTGCGCGGCGGCCACGCGACGCCACGCGGCGGCGTGAACGACAGGGGCGCCGATTCCGTACTCCCTGTCGCCGGTGGGGCGTCTCGGGTCACTCCCGTCACCCCGTCGGAACCAAAACGCAACGCCCACGGCCCCGTACGCACCGGTGTGCGCCATACGATCAAGCCCATCGCATACCTGTGCGAGCGAGGCCCGTGCCCAGTACGGCGCTCCTCACGTACGCCGTACCGCCGTACCGCTGAGCTGCCGTACTGCCGCACGCATGCGTCTCAGGTTCGACTGGAAGCCGGAAGTGGGTGGACCGTGCGTCACAAGCCCCGGACGAGTCACAAGGTCCGGACGAGCGGCAAGGCCCGGACGAGCCGCAAGGCCCGGACGATCGTGGCGGCCACGGCCGCGCTGGGCCTCGCGGCCGGGCTGTCCGGCTGCGGCGGAGGCACGGACGCGGAGTCGGGAGGGGTCTCCCTGACGGTCGTCGCGACCAACTACGGCGACAGTGTCCACAAGAACTCCGAGGGCTACTGGGACCGGGTCACCCTGGCGTTCGGCGCCGAGCACCCGGGCATCGACGTGGACGTCGAGGTCTACGACCCGGACGAGGTCGACGAGAAGGTCGCCGAACTGGTCGAGCGGGGCGAGGCACCCGACATCGTCCAGACGGACAGCTACTCCGAGTACGCCGCGCAGGACCTCCTCTACAGCGCGGACGAAGTGCTGTCGGTCCCGGTCCAGGCCTCGTTCGTCCAGAGTCTCGCGAACGCCGGGGAGATGGACCGGGCGCAGTACGGCCTGCCGTTCACCGCGAGCACGCGGCTGCTCTACTACAACAAGGACCTGTTCGAGCGGGCCGGCCTGGAGCCGCCGAAGACCTGGGACGAACTCCTCGCCGACGCACGGGCGTTGAAGGCGCAGGGGGTGAAGTACCCGATCGCCGTGCCGCTCGGCCCGGAGGAGGCGGAGGCCGAGACGCTGATGTGGCTGCTGGCCGGCGACGGCGGCTACACCGACTCCACGAACAGATACGACATGGCCTCCCCCGCCAACGTGGCGACGCTGACCTGGCTGAAGGAGAAGCTGATCGGCGAGGGTCTCACCGGCCCGGTCGCACCCGGCGAGCTGAACCGGAGCGAAGCCGTCGACGCCTTCCTCACCGGTGACGCGGCCATGGTCAACGGCCCGCTGTCGCTGATCCGCCAGATCGAGGACTCCTCCGACTCCGTGCCCTACGGCACCGTGCCGCTGCCGAGCCGCGACGGCAAGGAGACACCTACGATGGGCACCGCGGACTGGGTCGTCGCCTTCAGGAACGACGAACACCGCACCGCCATCGGCCAGTTCCTCGACTTCCTCTACGCCGACAAGTACGTGACCGAGCAGGCCGCCCAGTACGAACTGCTCCCCGTCACCACGTCCGCCGCCGACGCGATGCGCGCCGACAAGGGCCACCGGTCCCTGTGGAAGGGCCTCGACACCCTCCAGAACCTCCGCCTGTACCCCGTCGCCGAGACCAACTGGTCCGAGGTGGCCGCCGCGATCCGCAAGCGGATCGGGAAGGCGGTGACTCCGGAGGGGAACCCGCAGGAGGTACTGGAGTCGATCGCGCGGGAGGCGAAATAGCCCCCAAGGGCGTCGCCGACCAGGTAATTCAACATTCCATCAACTCACCTGTCTCACAAGAGACTTGACGGTTGTTCACTTTGCCTAACTGACAGCTGACCGATAGTTTCCGTTTCTAGGGTGCCGTGTTCATGACAGACACTTCAGTGCCCTCAGAGGCAACAAAGGCAACCGCGGCGACAGAGGCGACTTCGATCGGGCGCCGCACCGTACTGATCGCCACCGGCGCCACGGCCGCCACCCTGGCCGTGGGCGCCGCCGCCACGTCTGAAGCCCCCACAGCCGCAACGGCCGACACGGGGAACACCGCTCCCGTGGCCGCCGCGGCCGTCTGCACCCTCACGAAGGAGATGACCGAAGGCCCCTACTACCTCGACGGACAACTCGTCCGCGCCGACATCCGCGAGGACAAGACCGGCTTCCCGCTCCAGCTCACCCTCACCGTCGTCGACGACGACACCTGCGTCCCGATCAGCAACGCCCTGGTCGAGATCTGGCACTGCGACGCGCTCGGCGAGTACTCCGGCTTCGTCGGCAACAACGGTCACGACGAGCCCGACAACGGCACGTTCCTGCGCGGCGCCGTACTGTCGAACTCCAGCGGCGTCGCGAAGATCACGACGGTCTACCCCGGCTGGTACCGGGGCCGGTGCATCCACATCCACCTCAAGGTGCACACGGACGTCACGCTCACCTCCGACGGCTCGTTCACGGGCGGCCAGGAACTCCACACCGGCCAGCTCTTCTTCGCCGAGACCATCACCACGCGCGTCGCGGCCCTCTCCCCGTACTCCGCCAACACGGTCCCCCGCACCACCCTCGCCCAGGACTCCATCTACGACGAGGGAGGCGCCGCCTCCGGCCTCCTCACCCTGACGGCGCTCGGCAGCTCGCCGTCGGCCGGGTACGCGGGGTCGCTGACGGTGGGGGTGGAGTCGAGCTGACGTAGTCGCCCCCGGGACACCGGCTCCCTCCCGGACCGTGCGGGAGGGGGTCGGTGCCGTGGTGCGCGGAAGGCGGCGAGCCTCTCCTCGTCCCACCGATCGGTGGACGCAAACCGATCAGCCGATGTCGGGCGAAAGCAATCGCGATCCGATCGAATTCATACGGTTCCGACCAGGCACGATGTCCTCTCGATCTCCTGGGTACTCATCCGGCGAGCACGGCTAGCGTGGGCAGGGTGCGGCAGTTCACCTTTGACGCCCAGCGCCCCGTGCCCGTATCCATCGACACCCATCGAGAGGAGGCGGCCGTGATGACGGGCGGGGAAACGGACGGCGGAGCCGGAACGATCGGCGGCGCGGGCGGCGAGGAACCCGGCCCCGCCCCCGAAACCCTCCTGCTGAAACGCCACTTCACGGGGGAGAACCTCCCTCAGGTACGCGCCCAGGTGGAGGACACGGCCGCAGCTGCGGGCCTCGGCGGGGTACGTCTCGGCGAGTTCACCCTCGCGGTCAGCGAGATCGCCGCCAACGCCGTCGAACACGCCGGCGGCCAAGGCCGCCTCGAACTCCGCCGCCTCCCCCACGAACTGGAGTGCCGCATCACCGACAACGGCCCCGGCTTCACCCCCACCATCCCCGAACTCCTCCCCGGCCTCACCGACAGCTGCCCCGGCCGCGGCCTCTGGCTCGCCCACCTGGTCACGGATCGCCTGACGGTCACGACGGACCTGACGGGGACGGGGGCCGAGGTGACGCTGGCTGTGTGGCTGGGGTGACCTGCGGGAGCCGCCCACTTGCGTTGAGCCATGCGGCCTTGTCGCGCTCGTCAGGCTCTGGGCTTCCACCGTTATGCCGCGCAGGCACGGACGAACGCGTCGGCCAGTTCTGCGGGGCGGGTGAAGAGGGCCTCGTGGCTGCCGGGGGTCTCGATCATCAGCGGGTTCTTCAGGCGCTGGGGGAAGCGCTCGGCCCAGTGCCACTCGCCGGGGAGGGAGAGGTCCTCCTCGGACAGGACGTACGCGGTCGGGATGTCCAGCGCGTAGAACGCGCTCGTGTCCGGCTTCTCCGTGAAAGTACCGAGCGGCTGTGGCACGAGAAGGGAGTGGACGATCCGCTGTGTCTCGTCGTCGGCGTCCTGCATGAACGCCTGCTGGAACACCTCGAACGGGAAGGTGACCGCGTTGTTGCCGGAAGCGGCCGCCACCGCGCGGAACATCTCGCCGTAGTGCGGCGGGCACGCGTCGATCAGCGACTCGCCGTCGTTCGGCACGAACGCGCTCCAGAAGACCAGCCGACGCAGCCGGGAGGCCAGCCGGGGCGCCGCGCCCACCAGCACGTAGCCGCCCCAGCTGTGACCGACCAGCGTGATGTCCGTCAGGCCGGCGCGTTCGACGTACTCCACGAGGCTGTTCACACAGTCGGTCAGGGTCACGTCGCGCGGGTCGTCGCCCTCGCCCAGTCCGGCCAGCGTGGGGGTGTGCACCTCGTGCCCGGCGGCACGCAGCTCGTTCGCGACGGGGCGCCAGGCCCATCCTCCGTGGCAGGCACCCGTCACCAGGACGAAGGTCTCGCTCATGCCGATCTCCTTTGATCGTTGACAATCACTGACAATCACTGAAAATCCCTGACCATCACTCGGTCACAGCCAGCGCGGGAGCTTCGGCAGCTCGCCGCGCAGTTCTTCGGTGCCGCCCCGGCCGGTGAGCCAGGCGGCGAGGGCGTGCGGCGGCCCGGTGACCGTGGGGCCGCTCGGGGAGGGCGTACCGAGTACGACGGTGCCGTGGCCGTCCGCCGTCAGCCCGGCCCCGCTCTCCGGCCCGACGCGGGCCGACATCCATCCGGCGACGTCCCGTACGAGGGCCCAGGCGAGGTCCGGCGGCAGCACGTCCATACCGACGCCCACCCGCAGGTCGACCAGGTGGATCCACACCTCGCGGGCCCGTAGCCACGGCACTTCGGACGCCGGGATCTCACGGCCCTGGGCGCTGGTGACCGTGGCCGACCAGGCGTCGTCCGTCAGCGCCTCGGCCGCCGCGGCGAACCGGGCGGCGGATTCCCGTACGTCCGCCCGCTGTTCGGCGAGCGGGCGTCCGGCGCCCGCGTCGATGTCCGTCGCGCGCTGGTCCGGTGAGGTGTACATCGGGGTCGGGGTGCCCGTCCGGGCCCAGGTCAGCAGGTTGACCAGGGCGTCGGCGTTGCGGGCGAGGTGGGTGAGGAGGTGGCCGCGGGTCCAGCCGGGCAGGGCGGACGGTTCGGTCACCGCGTCGGCGGGCAGCGCGTCGACGGCTTCCTGCAGTCGGCGCTGCCCGTCCGCGACCCAGTCCAGGACCTTCACTGCTTGTCCTCGACGATGGTGTTGACGCACTCCCCGACGCCCTCGATGACCGTCCGTACGACCTGCCCCGGCTTCAGGAACACCTTCGGGTCACGGGCCGCGCCGACCCCGCCCGGCGTACCGGTGAGAACGAGGTCTCCCGGCTCCAGCGTCGTGAACGTGCTGAGGTACGCGGCGATGTCCGCCGGGGTGAAGAGCAGGTCGGACGTACGCGAGCGCTGCATGACCTCGCCGTCCACGTCGAGGCGGATCTCCAGGTCGGCCGCGTCGTCGATCTCGTCGCCGGTCACCAGCCAGGGACCGGCCGGGGTGCTGGCCTCCCACGCCTTGCCCTGCAGCCACTGCGGGGTACGCCACTGCCAGTCCCGCATGGAGATGTCGTTGACGACGGTGTAGCCGGCGATCGCGGCCGCCGCCTCCTCCTTGCCGGCCCGGCGGCGCAGCCGGGAGCCGATGACGAAGCCGAGTTCGGCCTCCCAGTCCAGCTCTTCCGTCTCGCCGGGGTGGACGATGTCGTCGCGGGCCCCGAGCAGGACGTTGGCGAACTTGCCGAAGAGGGCGGGGTGCGACGGCATCTCGCGGCCCATCTCCGCGATGTGGGTGCGGTAGTTGTGACCCACGCAGAAGATCTTGGACGGGGTGGTGACGACCGGGGCGAGGTCGAGGGCGGCCACCTCGTGCGCCGGGCCGTCGGCGGCGGCAGCGGCCGTACGCCAGTCGGGGCGGCGCAGCAGGGCGGCGACGTCGGGGGCTCCGGTCTCCACGGCCCGGGCGCCGTCGAGACGGACGGCCGCCGTGCCGGCGGCGGTGCGGATGGTGGCGAGCTTCATGCGGACGTGCTCCCGGTCGTTTCGGTGCGGGCGAGGTTCAGCGCCTCGTAGAGGGGCGCGTCGTTGAAGGTGAACAGGTCGAGCCGCGTGTGCGCGGCGATGGTCAGGGCGCACCAGGAGGGGACGGCGATCAGGTCGCCCTCACTCACCTCGGTCACCCGGTCGTCGAGGGTGACGGTGCCGCTGCCGCGGAACACCTGCCAGACCGACGAGCCCACCGTGCGGCGGGTGGCGGTGACCGTGCGCGGGCGCAGGCGATGCATCTCCGTGCGCAGGCTGGCCAGGGCGTCGCGGCCGGTGGCGGGGTTGGTGAAGCGGATGCCGGCGTGACCGGGCTCGATGACGCCCGGGTGTCCTTCGTCCGCCAGCTCCAGCTGGGCGCTGAGGGCGTCGTCGGTGTCGGCCCAGCGGTAGGCCATCAGAGGTGAGTCGGGGCTGTCCGGCGCACCGATCGGGCGCAGGCCCGGGTGGCCCCACAGGCGTTCGTTGCGTGACCGGGTCGGGGTCGAGCGGTCCGACACGCCGTCCTCGCCGAACTCGAAGAACCCGGCGTCCAGGCGGTGCACGAGCGGGATGTCGAGGCCGTCCAGCCAGACCATCGGCGCGTCGCCGACGTGGTGGTGGCCGTGCCAGTGCATCGAGGGGGTGAGGAGCAGGTCGCCGGGGCGCATCTCGACGGCGTCGCCGTTGACGACCGTCCACACGCCCTCGCCCTCCAGGATGAACCGGAAGGCGCCCTGCGAGTGCCGGTGCGCGGGGGCGACCTCGCGCGGGCCGAGGTACTGAACCGCCGCCCACAGGTTGGGAGTCGCGTACGGCCGTCCGGGCAGGCCGGGGTTGGCGAGGGCGATGGCGCGGCGCTCACCGCCGCGTCCGACCGGCACCAGGTCTCCGGAGCGGCGGGCGAGCGGCAGCAGGGTGTCCCACTGCCAGACGTGCGGGACGGCTTCGGGCTGCGGGGTCATCGGCATGAGGTTGCCGATCTCGGTCCACAGCGGGATGAGTCCGGCCTCCGCGAAACCGTCGTACAGCTTGCGGAGTTCGGGGTCCGTCTCCTCCGGGGCTATGACGGGCGCCCTGCCGTCGGTGTCAGTGGTCATCGGGGGTTCCTTCGGCGTCGAGCCGGCGCGTGATGTCGGCGCGCAGCGCTTTCTTGTCGATCTTTCCGACCTTGGTGGCGGCGAGTTCGGGGACCGCCACCAGCCGGTCCGGGAACTTGAAGCGGGCGATGCCCGCGCCCTCCATGACGTGGTGGATGTCGTCGAGGGTCACCGTGTGGCCCGGTTCGGGTACGACGTAGAGGCAGACGCGCTCGCCGAGCCGGTCGTCGGGCATCGCCACGGCGGCGGCGCGGGCGACGCCGGGTGCCTGGTAGGCGAAGTTCTCGATCTCCTCCGCGGAGATGTTCTCCCCGCCCCGGATGATCATGTCCTTGTCGCGGCCCTCGACGACGAGGTTGCCGTCGGGCAGCAGTCGCACGATGTCGCCGGTGCGGTACCAGCCGTCCTCGGTGAAGCCGCGGGCGTTCTGCTCCTCGGCGCGGTAGTAGCCGCGCGGGGTGTACGGGCCGCGGGTGAGCAGCACGCCAGGGGCCCCGTCGGGGACCGGGTCGCCCACTTCGTCGACGACGAGGAGCTCGTCGTCCTCGCACATGGGGCGCCCCTGTGTCGTACAGATGACGTCTTCCGGGTCGTCCGGGCGCGTGTAGTTGAGCAGACCCTCGGCCATGCCGAACACCTGCTGGAGCGTGCAGCCGAGTTCGGGGCGCACCCGGCGGGCGACATGGTCGGCGAGCCGGGAGCCGCCGACCTGGAGGAGACGCAGCGAGCCCAGGTCGGTTCCGGGGTGTTCGCGGTGGTGGTCGAGCCAGCGCTGGGCGATGGCCGGGACCAGGGCCGAAGCGGTGACGCTCTCCCGCTCGATCAGCGGGAACGCCTTCTCCGGGTTGGGGGAACCGAGCACCACCCGGCCGCCGTTCAGCAGGACGCCCAGCAGGCCCGGGCAGGCGAGCGGGAAGTTGTGACCGAGGGGCAGCGCGGCGAAGTAGACCGTGTCAGCGCCGAATTCACAGACCTCGGCGCTGCGGCGGGCGTTGTAGACGTAGTCGTCGTGCGTGCGGGCGATGAGCTTGGGCAGCCCGGTGGTGCCGCCGGAGAGCAGGAACACGGCGATCGAGCGGCTGTCCGGCCGGTACGCGTCCACGGCTGCCCGGTCCTCAGGGGTGCCGGGCGCGGCGCACAACTCCCGCAGGTCCACGGCGTCGTCGCCGATCTTGTCGCCGAGTACGAGGACGTGCTGAAGGGTGGGAGAGGCGTCGGCGACCTCGAAGGCCATCGCCTGGTGGTCGTGGTCCTTGAGGAGGTCCGGCACCGCGATGGCCACGGCCTCGCTGTGCTCGACCAGGTGGCCGATCTCGTGTCTGCGGTGCCCGGGCAGCGCCATCACCGGGATGACGCCGAGGCGCAGACAGGCGTAGGTCAGGATCACGAACTCGGCGGTGTTGGGGAGTTGCACCACGAGCCGGTCGTCCGGGCGGAGCCCGAGCGCGGCCAGGCGCAGGGCCACGGCGTCCGCCCGCTCGGCGAAGTGACGGTACGTCAGCCTTCGGCCACCATCGACGAGCGCGACCGCGTCGGGGGTGGCGTCGGCGGCGGCGTGGAGCCGGTCGCCGAGGGCGTGACCTTCCCAGTACCCCTTCGCGGTGTAGCGCTCGGCGTATTCCGCGGGCCAGGGGACAGCACCGTTGCTGCTCGGCCTTGGCATGATCGTTCTCCTCAGGTGCGGTCGGCCGTGTGCACGATCACGGCGTCCAGGGCGATCAGCCCGTCGGCGGTGAGCCGCAGGGGGTTGATCTCGATCTCGGCGGTGTCCGGACTCGCGGCCAGGGCGGCGGCGAGCGCCGACACGACCCGCCCGAACTCGGCCCGGTCGAGCACCGGCCCGCCGCGCCAGCCGTCGAGCAGGGCGCGCGCGGCCAGGTCGTCGGGCATCCGGGCGGCCTCGGCCGCGGAGAGCGGGGCGAGCCGGATCGCGACGTCGGCGAGGGCCTCGGCGGCCGTGCCGCCCAGCCCGGCGAGGACGACCGGCCCGAACACGGGGTCCCGTCGTACGCCGAGCACGAGGTCGACGCCGGCCGGGGCCATCGCCTCGACCAGGTAGCGGTGGTCGGGGCCGATGGCGTCCACGGCCGCGTCGAGTTCGTCGGGGGTGCGGACGCCCAGGTGGACTCCGCCGGTCTCCGTCTTGTGGAGGATCGCGGCGTCGAGCACCTTGACCGCGACGGACCCGCCCAGCAGGCGCAGGGCGTCGTGGGCGTCGGCGCGGGTGTCGCAGGCGACGCGGTCGGGGGTGCGGATCCCGAGGGCGGCGAGGAACGTCTTGGCGGCGTCCTCGTCCAGCGGACCGGACGGCACGGCTGCGGTCGTCTCCCGCACGGGCGCGTCGGCGGGCACGGCCCGCTGCCGGGCATGCGTCACCAGTGCCCGTACGGCGTTGGCGGCCGACGCCGGTCCGGTCAGCGCCGGAATTCCCGCCTTGTGCAGCCTCGCCCGCTGCTCGGCGACGTCCTCGGGCAGGCCGCCGACGACGACCACGGCCGGGGACCGGGCGCCGAGGCCGGCGTCCTGCGCGGCCGAGGCGAGGTCGACGCTGTCGGGCTCGGTCAGGGCGTAGACGGCGAGCAGGTCCACCGCCGGATCGGCGGCCGTGGCGTCGAGGACCCGGGCGAAGGTCTCGGCGGGCCGGCCGGTGTCGACCGGGTTGCGCTGGTAGGTGAGCGGGGGCAGCAGCCCGGAGAGGGTCTGCTGTGTGTCGTCCGCCAGCTCCGGCATCCGGATGCCGTCGACGCCCGCCCGGTCCGCGAGCAGCAGTCCCGGTCCGGCCTGGGCGGTCACGATGGCGAGCCCCGGATCATCTAGCGGACGCACCTGGACGCGGGACAGCGCGGTGAGCGCGTCCACCATCTCGCGTTCGTCATCGACGACCACCGCCCCGGCCTGCCGCAGCGCGGCGCGTGTCGTGCGCCAGGAGGTGGCGAGCGCGCCGGTGTGCGACCGGGCGAAGTCACCGACGTCGCTGCGGCCGACGACCAGTGCCACGACCGGCTTGACGGCAGCGGCCCGGCGTACGGCCTCGACCAGCCGTGGCCCGTCCGGAACCGTCTCCAGGTGCAGGGCGACGGCTGTCGTACGGTCGTCCCCCGCGAGGTGGGCCAGGACGTCCGGGGCGGTGACGTCGAGGCCCGCCCCGATGCCGACGCCGAGGCTGATGCCGTTCCCGGCGGCGACCAGGTCGAAGGAGAGCGCGTGGTTGACGCCGCCGCTGGCCGCGACGACCGCGATGTCCCCGGCCGGGATCTGCCCGGCCGCGGGCACGAAGCTGGCCGTCAGGCCCAGGTGAGGGGCGAAGAAGCCGGAGGTGTTGGGGCCGAGCAGGCGGATCCCCGTCTCCTGGGCGATACGCCGCAGTGCCTGCGCGTACTGCTCGCCCTCCGGGCCCGCCTCGCCGAAACCGCCCGCGCAGACCAGCGCCGCACGGCAGCCCGCGGCTGCCGCCTCGGCCAGTGCCTGGGCGCAGCCGGCCGCGGGTACGCAGAGCACGGCCAGGTCCAGTCGTCCGCGGGTGTGCGTGACGGCTTCGGCGACCGAGGCGTACACGCCCTCGTCGGGTTCCGGACGGCGCGCGTTGACCAGGGCGCGGGCGCCGGGGAAGGTCGCCAGCGAGCGGGCCATGGCGGCGCCCAGCTTGCCGCTCTGCCGTGACGCGCCGATCACGACCACGCCCTCGGGCGCGAACATCGGCGTCAGGTCGGTGCTCATGCCTGCTCCCCCGCCACCAGGTCGGCGCGCCCGGACAGCAGCAGCGTCTCGGCGCGGTCGTCGTCCATCGCGTCCTCCACGATCAGTGCGGGCACGCCGTGCACGAGGCGGGCCTGTTCGGCGAGCAGTGACCGGGTGAACGGGTTTCCGCCCTGTACGGCGACCAGGTCCGGGGGCGTGTCACCACCGAGGGCGTCGGCCAACTCTTCGTAGATCTCCGGCAGTTGGTCCTCCCCCTCCGGTGCGGTGAGCCACAGGCACCCTTGGGTGCGCAGCGCCGCGAGCTCCTCGGAGGTCAGGCGCCGTCCGCCGAACTCCCGGAAGGGAGTGGCCAAGGGGTCGAGCCCGTCGTGCGCGGCCCGCCAGTCCCGTACGACCTGCTCGACGAACTCCGGGTCGCGGCGGGCGATCCGTTCCTTGCCGATGCTGCGGGAGATGAAGTGGAAGGCGAACCGCGTCGGTTCGAACGCGTCGTGGTAGCGCCCGAAGTGCTCCCACCACGACAGGCTCGGCCGGGCGGCGCCCTGGATCTTCGCCACCGCGGGCTGCCGCGCCGCCTCGTACGCCTCCAGGGCGCTCGCGAGGTCGTCGCGGTGGGCGAGGAGGCTGTCGGCGAGGGAGACGGCGTCCTCCATGGCCATCTTGGTGCCGGAGCCGACGGAGAAGTGCGCGGTGTGCGCGGCGTCGCCGAGCAGGACGACGTTGCCGCTGTGCCAGCGCCGGGTGCGCCGGGTGCGGAAGTTGCCCCAGCGGGAGTTGTTGACCAGCAGTTCGTGCCCGTCGATCTGCTCGGCGAAGAGCTTCTCCAGGTAGTGCTTGGTCTTCTCGTCGCTCGGGCCGGGCGGTTGCGCGGTGTCGAACTCGTCGAGCCCCGCCCGCCGCCAGGACTCCTCGTCGGTCTCGACGATGAAGGTGCTGACGCTGTCGCTGATCGGGTAACCGTGCACGGCGAAGGTGCCGTGCGGGCCGTGCTCGTGCACGAAGGTCAGGCCGTCGAAGAGGTAGTCCGTGCCGAACCAGATGAACTTGGCGGTGGCGACCTCCACCTCCGGCACGAGCACGTCGGCGAACCGGTCACGGAGCCGGGAGTTCGCGCCGTCGGCGGCCACGATCAGGTCGTAGTCGGCCAGTCGCGCGGGGTCCGCGGGAACCTCGTGGCTGAACCGGAGCTCGACGCCGACCTCCTCGGCCCGCCGGTGCAGCAGCTCCAGCAGGGCCTTGCGGGTGATGGCCGCCATGCCGTTGCCGCCGCACCGGATCCGCTGCCCCTTCAGCCGCACCTCGATGTCGTCCCAGTGCCGGCCGTGTTCCGCGAGCGCGGTGCGCAGCACGGGATCCGCCGCGTGGATGGCGGCCAGCGTGGCGTCCGAGAACACCACGCCGAAGCCGAAGGTGTCCTCCGGGCGGTTCCGCTCGAAGACCGTCACCTCGACCGACGGATCGGCCTGCTTGATGAGCGCCGCGAAGAACAGCCCACCGGGGCCTCCTCCCACACAAGCGATCCGAGTAACCATGGCTCCTGCCTCCACGTCGAGTACAGGCCCAGACTCAGGCCCGAACCCGTCCTGTGTCAACAGATCCACGGACGTCAATAATTTGTCGCACATCTGCGAGGCGGTTTCCCCCGTGAAAACAGGGGTTCCATCGGCTTCATCGCTCATCATCACGACGGCCGTCCGTGTGACATAGTCGGTTCCGTGAAGCCTCGATCGATCGTCTTCGACCTGTTCGGCGACTACGTCCGCTACCGCGGCGGCGCCGCCCGGCTGCGCACCCTCAGCACGCTGATGGGCTCCTTCGGCGTCGGCGAGAGCACCGTACGAGTGGTCCTCGCGCGCCTGCGCAAGGAGGGCTGGTTCGACGTCCGGCGCGAGGGCCGGGAGACCCTCTACGCGCTCAACAAGCGCAGCCTCCAGCTCCTCGACGAAGGCCGCTCACGCATCTTCGACCGGGCACCGTCCGACTGGGACCGCCACTGGTACATGGTCATCTACTCGGTCCCCGAGAGCGAGCGCGGCGTACGGGACCGCATCCGCAAGGAGCTGGCCTGGCTGGGCTTCGGCCCGCTGGCCCCGTCCACCTACGTCTCCCCCCACGACCGGCTCCAGCAGGTCCGGGAGAAGTTCGCGGACGAGCCGGCCATCCGCCTGGACACCCTGCGCTGCCAGTCCGGCGGACTGCCCGTCGACCGCGAGATGGCGGCGCGCGGCTGGGACCTCGCGGCCCTCAACGAGGACTACCGGGAGCTGCTGCGCACCTACCGCGGCCGTATGCCGTCGTACCGGTCCGGACACCTCGGTCCCGAGGAGGCGCTGGTCGAGCGCATGCGGCTGACCTACGACTACCGCAAGTTCCCCTTCCGCGATCCGGACCTGCCGACCGAGCTCCTGCCCGCGGGCTGGGTGGGCCACGAGGCGCACGAGATGTTCCTGGAGGCCCACGAGATCCTCGGCCCGTCGGCCGAGTCGCACTACGACGAGGTGACCGGCCGGCGCCCCGTCGAATAGGGCAGCCCCGTCGAGTAGGGCATGACGCGCCCTACGACAGGTACCCCAGCTCGTGCGACGCCGCGGCCACGGCGTCGTGCAGCTCGCGGGTCACCTCGGCGAGGTGGTCCGGGGTGCCGAGGCTCTCGGGCAGGACGACGGAGACGGCGAGCGGCAGCGGGTCGTTCGCCGCGAAGACGGGCGCGGCGACCGAGATGATGCCCGGGATCACACCGCTGTGCGTCACGACGTGCCCCTCTTCGCGGACCTGTGCGCGGGTGGCCGCGAGGCGCTCGCTCGTCCACTCCGCCTCCTTGCCGCGGAGTTCTCCGCCCAGCACCTCGTCGGTGAGGCTCTCGGGCAGGTGGGCCAGGAAGACCTGGCCCACGGACGACGTGAGCAGGGGAAGAGTGGCGCCGACGCGCACCGTCAGGGGCAGCGGGCGCGTTCCGTACGCCCAGCTCACCACGATCGGGCCGCGGTCCCCCCACACGGCGAGGTTCACGGAGTGGCCCGTGCGGTCGCGCAGCCGCATCGCGTGGCCGCCCGCCACCGCCACCTCGTTGGTGCGACGCAGCGACTCGGCGCCCATGCGGCGCATCGCGGCACCGAAGTCATAGAGACCCGAAGCGGGATCCTGCGAGGTCAGCCCTATGCGGCCGAGGCTGACGAGGTAGCGGTGCACCTTGCTGGGCTGCATGCCGCTCGCCTGCGCGATCGCCGACAGACTCAGCGCTCCGCCGCCGTTCTCCAGCGCCAGCAGGACCCGCATCGCCATCTCGACGGACTGGATGCCCTGCCGCTCCCCGTTCTCCCTGGGGTCGGTCTCGGTCACGACGCAGCTCTCTTCCCGCAGGTGAATGACGGTGCTCAGCCTATCGACGCGACGAGCGCCGACCTCCGCACACGAACAGATCTTACATTCACTATTGCGGAACGCATTACGTTCTGGTGAACTGCGGGAGCGGTGGCACTCATCTCCCCGACTGCCCCCGTCACATCGGCGGCCCGTTTCGCAGCCGCCCGGAGCCGCTCACCCTTCGGCGCACACACCCGCGCACCTCTCTCCCTCCGGCCACTCACACCGAGCCGGGCATCGCCGCACCCCCGCATGCGGGACATCGACTGCAAAAGCGCACGAACCCCCCGAGGAGAACTCCGCAATGAAGCTGATCGGCCTCGAAGAGCACTTCGTGACCCCGGACCTGGTGGGCCACGGCGCGTCGACCGCGTCCATCGCCCAGCCCGCCGCCTGGGCCGAAGCCTCCCGCCGCCTCCTCGACCTCACCGAGGAACGCCTCGACTCCATGGACGCGGCCGGCCTGGACATGCAGGTCCTGTCGCTCAACTCCCCCGGCCTCCAGGCGGAGAAGGACCCGGCCGCCGCCGTACGCCAGGCGACCACGGTCAACGACTTCCTCACCGGCGTCATCGCCGAGCACCCCGACCGTTTCTCCGGCTTCGCCGCGCTGCCGCTGCAGGACCCCGGGGCCGCGGCCGACGAGCTGGAGCGCGCGGTCACGCAGCTCGGCCTGCGCGGCGCCCTCGTCAACGCGCACACCCACGGCAGGTACCTGGACGACCCCGCCCTGCGCGTCGTCTGGGAGCGCGCCGAACACCTCGACGTACCGCTCTACCTGCACCCGGCCAACGGCGTCGACACCGCGCACGTGCTGTCCGGGCACCCCGAACTCGTCGGACCGATGTGGAGCTGGGGCGTCGACACCGCCACCCACGCCCTGCGCCTGATCTTCGGCGGCGTCTTCGACGACTTCCCGGGCGCCAAGCTGCTCCTCGGCCACATGGGAGAGGGGCTGCCGTACGTGATGTGGCGCATGGACTCCCGCTGGGAGTTCCACGCGCACCACGGCATCGAGCTCAAGCGGGGCCGTCCTTCGGAGTACATCCGGCACAACCTCTACCTCACGACCAGCGGCGTCTGCTCCCCCGCCCCGCTGCTCACCGCCCTGCTGTCGATGGGCGCCGACCACATCCTGTTCGGCACCGACTACCCCTTCGAGGACATCGGGACGGCCACGACGTTCCTGCGGGACGCCCCGATCAGCGACGCCGACCGGCTCAAGATCGGCCACCAGAACGCCGAGAAGCTGCTCGGCCTCGCCACCACACCCGCGTTCGCGGGTGTCTGAGCGGAAGGGCACGCACGTGTACGACGTCGCCGTCATCGGGTACGGGCCCGTGGGCATGGTCACCGCGGCGCTGCTCGGGCAGGCGGGCCACGACGTGGTCGTCCTGGAGCGCTACCCGACCCTCTACAACCTTCCGCGCGCCGCCATCTTCGACGACGAGACGATGCGGACCTTCGACCGCCTCGGTATCTCCGGCGATCTGCTGCCCACGCTGCACGTCCAACGGAACTACGAGTGGCGCAACGGCGCCGGCGAGCTGCTCATCGAGCACGACTTCGCCGCCGTCGGGAGCCAGGGCTGGGCGGAGTGGTACATGATGTACCAGCCCTACCTCGAGGACGCCCTGGACGGCCTGGTCCGCGGCCTCGGGAACGTCGAGATCCGGATGGACTCCCCGGTCACCGGCCTGCGGAGCAGGCGGCACGGCGTGGGCGTCCAGGGCGTGGACATCCAGGTCGCGGGAAGCGACACGGCGGTCTCGGCCCGGTACGTCGTGGCCTGCGACGGCGGCAACAGCTTCACCCGCGGATGGCTCGGCGTCGAGCAGGAGGACTACGGGTTCTCCGAGCCGTGGATGGTCTGCGACTTCCGTCTGACCGGTCCCTCGGACATTCCCAAGGCCCGTCAGGTGTGCGACCCGAAGCAGCCGATATCGATCATCTCGCTGGGCCCCCGGCACCACCGGTTCAGCTTCATGCTCGACTCGACGGACTCCTTCCCCGTCGAGCGGGAGCCCGACCGGGTGTGGGCCCGGGTCGCCGACTACGTCGACCGCTCGCGGGCCGACCTCGTCCGCGTCGCCACGTACACCTTCCGCTCGCTCGTCGCGGAGCGCTGGCGCGACGGCCGGATCCTGCTCGCCGGGGACGCGGCCCACCAGATGCCGCCCTTCCTCGGGCAGGGCATGTGCTCGGGCATCCGCGACGCCCAGAACCTCGCCTTCAAGCTCGACGCCGTACTGCGGGGCGCCGACGACGCGCTCCTCGACACGTACCAGAGCGAACGCGAGCCGCATGTGCGGGCCATCATCGCCCAGGGCATCGAGCTCGGCCGCGTCCAGACCATGCGCGACCCGGTGGCCGCCGCCGAACGCGACGCCCGCCTGATCGCCCAGCGCGAGGCCGACGGGCGCCCGGAGAAGATGCGCTTCCCCGGCCTCGGCCCAGGACTGCGCGACGCGTCCCCGCAGGCGGGGCACCTGATGCCGCACGGCCGGGTGGAATCGCACGGCACCGAGGGACTCTTCGACGAGGTCCTCGGCCGCGGCTTCGTCCTCCTCGTCGACGGCCGCGAGGGCGCCTCGCCCGACGCCTCGGCCATCGAGCCGGCCGCCGGGCTCGGCGTGGCCGTCCACCACCTCACCGACCGCCGCCTCACCACCGAGGGGATCACCGATGTCGGCGGCGTCTACGGACGCTGGTTCGACGAGACCGGCTCCGCCGCCGTTCTGTGGCGGCCCGACTTCTACATCCTCGGCACCGTGGACTCGCTGTCCGACGTCCCGGCGCTCCTGAACACACTTGCCACGGCAGTCCAGCCCGTACAGGCTCCTGCCATCGTCGGAGAAGGGATCCGGCCATGACCGCACCGTCCGTCATACGCCCCACCGTCCGCAGAGTGCCCGCGACCACGTTCATGCTGGTAGCGGCCTGGGTCGTCGCGTCACTGGAGGGTTACGACCTCGCCGTGTACGGCGTCACCGTGCCCGCGATCCTGGGCGACCCCTCGCTCGGCATCGACAAGGCCGAGGCCGGCACCATCGGCTCGCTCGTCGGCATCGGGATGCTGATCGGCGCGGCCCTCGCCGGGGCCCTCGTCCACCGCACCGGCCCGCGCCGGCTCCTGCTCGTCGGCACCACCGTCTTCTCGCTCGGCATGGCGGTCTGCACGTTCGCCGCCGGCGTCCCGTCCTTCGGGGCCGGGCGCCTGGTCGTCGGCCTCGGCCTCGGCGTCGTCCTGCCGACGATCAACGCATACGTCGCCGACCTCAGCGAACCGGGCCGCCGCAGCCGCAACGTCACCCTGATCATGAGTGGCTACGCGTTCGGCGCCCTGCTCTCCCCGCTGCTCGGCACCGCCCTGCTGCCCGACGTCTCGTACCGCTGGCTGTACGTGATCGGCGTGATCCCGGTGTTCCTGGCCATACCGCTGGTGCTCCGGCTCCCGGAGAGCCCGTTCCACCTCAGCCGTACGGGCCGGACGGCCGAGGCGAGGGTGGTGGAGGAGCGGCTCGGTCTCGCCCCGTCGGACGCCTCCCCGACGGCGGACCCCGGTCGCTGGCTCGGTATCGGCTCGCTGCTGACGGGCGGACTCGCGCTCTCGACCGTGCTGTTCTGGGCGATGTCCTTCTGCGGACTGCTTCTGGTCTTCGGCATCAGCACCTGGCTGCCCAGCATCATGCAGGCCGCGGGCTTCTCCCTCGGCTCGGCGCTGCTGCAGACGGCCGCCATGTGGCTGGGCGTCGGTGTCGGGGCCGTCGTCGGCGGCCGGGTCGCGGACGCGCTGGGCGCCAAGCGTGTGGTGGTCGTCGCGTTCCTGGTCGGCACGCTGAGCCTGGTCGCGATGAGCACCCGCCCGCCGACGCCGGTCATGTTCGTGCTCATGTTCATCAGCGGGTTCGGGTTCATCGGCTCGCAGATCCTCGGCAACGCGTTCATCGTGACGCGCTACCCGGACGCCCTGCGCGGCAACGGCCTCGCCTGGGCCCTGTCGATCGGCCGCTTCGGCGCGATCGCCGGCCCGACCCTGGGCGCGTTCGTCCTCAGCTCGGGCGCCGACGTCGAGTGGGCCTTCTACGCCTTCGCCGTACCGGCACTGATCGGGGCGTTCGCGGCGGGCGCGGTACCCCGGGTGCGAGCGGTCACGGCATGACGCGAGTCGCCTACGAGTCCTGGGGCCAGCGGGTCGTCTTCGGCTCGGGCACCGTACGGGAGGACGTGGCGGCCGAGGTCGCGGGACTCGGCGCGAGCCGGGTCCTGGTGATCGCGGCCGAGGGGGAACGCGCCCTGGCCGAGGACATCTGCAAGGACGTTCCCGTCGTGGCGACGTTCGGCGCCGTCAGACCGCACGTGCCGGCCGAGGTGGCGGGGGCCGTGCGGGCGGCAGCCCGTGAACACGCGGCCGACCTGCTGCTGAGCGTCGGCGGCGGCTCCACGACGGGCACCGCCAAGGCAGCCGCGCTCACCACCGGCCTGCCGATCCTCGCCGTCCCCACGACCTACGCCGGTTCCGAGGCAACCCCCGTCTGGGGCCTCACCGAGGACGGCCACAAGCGCACCGGCGTCGACCCGAAGGTGCTCCCCCGGATCGTCGTCTACGACGCGACGCTCATGCTGTCGCTGCCGACCCGCCTGTCAGTGACGTCGGGGCTCAACGCGCTCGCCCACTGCGTCGACGCGTGGTGGGCCCCCCGGCACAACCCGATCAGCTCCGCCCTGGCCGTCGAGGGCGTCCGCTCGCTGGCGTCCGCGCTGCCGCGCATCGTCGCCGACGGCCAGGACGTCGCGGCCCGCCGGGAGATCCTCTTCGGCACCTACCTCGGGGCGGTCGCCTTCGCGGGGGCCGGCTCCGGACTGCACCACAAGGTGTGCCACGTCCTCGGCGGCGCGTACGACCTCGACCACGCCGCCCTGCACTCGGTGGTCCTGCCGCACGTGGTCGGCCTCAACCTGGCCGCGGCACCCGAGGCGGCGCGGCACCTGGGAACGGCGCTCGACTCCCCCGCGGATCCCTTCGGCGCGCTGCTCGCTCTCTGCACGAGCCTCGAACCCCCCTGTTCGCTGGGCGAGTTGGGACTGCCCGAGGAGGAACTCGACCGGGCCTGCGACCTGGTCATGGCACAGGTACCGGACACCAACCCGCGGCGCGTGACCCGCGACGAGATGCGCGAGCTGCTGGCGCGCGCGTGCCGCGGGGACACCCCGGTGACGGTCCCGGCGAGGGTCCCTCTCACCGCCCTGCACACGGAAGAGCGACCCTGATGACCGAGACGACTGAACGGGAACTGACCGACAAGGTCGTCGCGAGCTTCGGCACCGCGAAGGACGAACGGTTCCGCGAGGTCATGCAGGCCCTCGTACGGCACGCCCACGCGTTCGTGCGCGAGACGCGGCTCACCGACGACGAATGGACCGCCGCGATCGAGTTCCTCACCGCGGCCGGTCACATCACGACCGACACCCGCCAGGAGTTCGTCCTCCTCTCGGACGTCCTCGGCATCTCCATGCTCACCGTCGCGGTGAACGAACCAGGCCTCGACGAGTCGACGGAGTCCACGGTCCTCGGCCCGTTCTTCGTCCAGGACTCGCCCGGGATCGAGCTCGGCGGGGACATCGCGGGCGGCGCGACCGGTGAGCCCACGTGGGTCGAGGGCCGGGTCACGGACACCGACGGCAACCCCGTCCCCGGCGCCCGCGTCGAGGTGTGGGAGGCCGACGACGACGGCATGTACGACGTCCAGTACGACGACGCGATCCTCGCGGGGCGCGCGCACCTGTTCACCGACGCCGAGGGCCGCTACCGGTTCTGGGGGCTCACCCCCACGCCGTACCCGATCCCGGACGACGGTCCCGTCGGCCGGCTCCTCGACCACGCCGGCCGCTCACCGATGCGCGCACCGCATCTGCACTTCATGGTGACGGCACCCGGCTTCCGGCGTCTCATCACGCACATCTTCGTGGCGGACGACCCCTGCCTGGACGCCGACTCCGTCTTCGGCGTGAAGGAGTCACTCATCCGTCCCTTCGACCGTCACGAGGCCGGTACACCGACGCCGGACAGCCGGGAGCCGGCGGGCCCGTGGACCTCGACGACCTTCGACATCGTCCTCAGGAAGGAGTGAAAGGAATGAAAGGAGTGAGCGGACAGGTGCGTTCGGGTACTTCGGGAGCGGGATCGTGCCCGCTGGGTCAGGTCCAGTCGAGGATCCGCCGCACTACGCCCGTGACTGCCCGTCTGGTCCACCCGAACAGCCCTGCCGCCACGGTCACATCGGCCCCCGCCACGGCCACGTCCGCCCGGGCCGACCCGGCGCGGCACCCGGGACAGGAACGGGGCCAACGGCGCTTTCGCACGCCGCACTTCTTGCATCTCGCCATGCCCGGACTCTCCTCGAAATTCGCTGTCTGATCAACCGTCAGCCAGGTGACTCGCGCGGGTGACCTGTGGCCATCGGTCCGGCCTCAGGATCGGCCTACAAGCAGGATCGGTCTGCCGGAAGCCGCGCTTCCGGCAGACCGCCCCACTGAACGACGGGGCGGCGCGCGCTTTCGACCGGCGTGTCAGCGTGTGAGGTCGAACGTGGCGGCGCGGGGCACGAACGTCGTGCCCCCGTCCTTGGCCGTCGCCAGTACCGAGACGTACCAGGTGCCCTTGGCCAGGTCGGCCGCCTCCTGCTTCGTGACCTTCAGCGTGTAGGTGCAGCGGGCGCTCTCGTCCGAGGTGCTCCGGCACTTGGCGCTCTCATCCGCCGAGCGAAGCTCCGCCGCGGTCGGGTCGAGCTTCGAACTCGCGGGCCAGGCAAGGACCTTGAGGCTCCGGATGCCCGAGTCGTCGCTCACGTCCACGGTGTAGGCGAACGAGCCCGCGCTGCCGTCGGACGGAGCCGTGTAGCGAGCCGAGCCGTGCTCCAGGGTCGGCTCCGTGGGGGCCGCGGCCAGGGCGAGGCCGCCGGCGGCCACTCCGCCGAGGGCGACGGCGCCGATGAGCGACGAGAAGAGAATGCGCTTGGACATGGGAGATCCCCCTGAATTCGTTGGAAAGTTGGGCCGGATACACGGAAGAGCGCGGAAGAGCGTGGAAGAACCGCTGGTGGAGCCGCTGGTGGAGCCGGTCTCGGAAGCGGTCGTAGAAACGGCCGTAGAAGCGGTGGCCGACCGCGTTCTCGATGTGATCGAGCCTAGGGCCGGGGGCATGGCGCCGTCCTCGCGCTGCAGGACGAGTGGCGCCTCGAACCACAGGTAGAGACTCTGCAACCCAGGTAAGAGGCCGGAATCCGCCTCCAGCCGGAGTCGGGCCGCTCACCTGCGGCCCTAGCCTTGATCCGCCATGAATCGAACCGACGACCGGCTGTTCCCGGTCCTGCTGATCTGCGCCCAGGCCGTGGTGTGGCCCGGGGCGCCGCTGGTACGCGGGGCCGTCCCGGCCCCCATGATGGCCTCCCTTCTCGTGGCGGCCCTGGTCGCCGGAGTGGTGACGGCCGCGCTCGCCCTGCGCCGTACCCGCCCGGTGGCCACCCTCGTCGTGGTCGCCGCCGCCTGCGCGCTGGGTGCCGGACCGCTGCCCGCCGGGGCGACGGCGGTGCTCGGGACCGCGGGTGTCGCGCTGGCTCTGTTCACCGTGGCGACCGAACACGACGCCTTCACCGCCGTGCTGTGCGTGGTGGCGCTTGCCGTCTGGCAGCTCCTGCAGGGCATCAGCCTGCACGGGCTCAGCGACCGCGACGGGCTCGACCTCGTCCTGACGGCTCTGCTGTACGCCGCTGCGTGCGGCGCCGGCCTGCTCGTACGGCAAACCCGTCGCGCACGGCGAGCGGCCGAACACCTGCTGAAGCGGGCCGAGTCCGAGCGCCACCGGCTCCCGGCGGTCGAACGGCGCCGTATGGAACGGGAGTTGCACGACGTCAGCGCCCACCATCTGACGGCCGTGGTGGTCACGGCGGGAGCGGCCCTCGGGTTGCGCGACCGGCGCCCCGAACTGGCCGAGGAAGCACTGGAGTTCGCGGTCGAGACCGGCCGCGAGGTCACCCGCGCGCTCGGCGCGGTACGAGCGCCGGCGCCCTCCCGCGGGGATGTGCCGGCACCGGAGGAACGGCTGCTGGACCTGGTCGCCGGGTTCCGGCGTCTGGACCAGCAGGTCGACTGCGAGATCGACCCCCTGCCGGACGGCGCCGTCGCGGAGGCGGCGTACGGCATCGTGCGCGAGGCGCTGACCAACGTCGCACGGTATGCCCCCGGCGCGCATACGAGGGTGCTGTGCCGGTACGGCGACACCCGCACCGACGTCGTGGTCACCAGCACGACCCCAACGGCCGGTGCGGTGGCGCACGGCGCGGGACTCGGCGGCGGCCGCGGGCAGGGCTTCCTGCGCTCCCGGGCACGGGAGGCGGGCGGCACGGTGCACAGCGGCCCGACGGCGGAGGGCGGTTGGGAGGTACGGGCGGTACTGCCGGGCCGGACGGCCACGACGGTGGAACCGCCCGCGCCGAGGACCTACCGCGTGGCGCAGGTGGTGGCGGCGGCGGGCCTGGTCCTGCAGCCGCTGTTGCCCGTGCTGGTCATCCGGGCCGAGGAGACGTCGAGCGCGACGGGGGTATCCGCGGGTGTCTTCTTCGCCCTGCTGGCGGCGGGCCAGGCGGTGGCCCTGCTGTGGCTGCGAAGGGCTCCGCGTACGGCGTACGGGATGCTGCTGGGGCTGGCGCTGTTGTGGCCGGTGGCGATGGCGGTGGGGAACTACAGCGGCCCGGTCCTCCTCCCGCCCGCGCTGAGCCTGTTGGCCACGTGCGCGGCCCTCGCGAGGGAACCGACCCGAACCGCAACGCCCCGCAGAGGGCGTGGAGTTGTATCGAAAGACGGCTCAGCCGCGACGGGGGCCCCGGATGAGCGGGGGAGCGACCAGCTCCCACCGGCCCTCGGCCACGTCGCGACCCTTCTCCTCACGGTGCTGGTGCACGCCGCGGCCGCCACCACCGCGGTTCTGGACCGAGGTACGGCCGCTCCCCTCTGGACGGTCATCGCGGGAACCACGGTCGGCGCGACCCTCACAGGCACCGCGGCTCACCTGGCCGGACGCCGCCGCACCCGGCGCCGACAAGCCGACCGCCGCGCCCACGACGAACGCCTCGCCGCCTGGACCGAGGAGGCCGTCCGCGACGCCTGGACCGAGCGCCGCCGCATCGCCTCCGGCCTCGAAACCACGGTATTGGCCCGCACCGCCGACATGGTCACCGAGGCGGAGGCAGGCCGACTCGACGCGACAGCGACCCGTGCCCGCGAGGCCCTGGCCGCGATGCGCACCCTGCTCGACACCGTCCGGGAGGGTGAGACAGGGGCCGAACTACGGCCGCAGCCCACCCTCCAGGCGCTCGACCTGCTCGCCCACCAACTCCGGGCCACCGGCCGGGACATCGAGATACGGCTGACCGACCGCGTACCGGAACGACTGCCCACCGCCGTCGACCTGGCCGCCTACCGCGCCGCCGAGACGGTGCTCGCGGCCGGCGGCGAGGAGCCTGCGATGCTCGAACTCGACGTGAACAACGATACGTTGACGCTCACGGCCACGGGGGTGCCCCGCGCCGCCGACTCCGCCGTACGGGAGCGGCTGACCACGCGGGTCGCGGCGCTCGGCGGCACGGTGACCACCGGCCCGCAGGGGACGGTCCGCCTCCGGCTGCCACTCGCCGTCGCGCAGGACACCCCGGACAGCGAGGAGAGAAACCGATGAGCCTCAACGTGCTGGTCGTCGACGACCAGGGCATCGTACGGGCGGGGTTCGCCGCCGTGATCGACGCCGAGGAGGACATGACGGTCGTCGGCGAGGCCGCCGACGGCGCCGCCGCGGTGCGGCTGGCCGAAGAGCTGGCTCCCGACGTCGTCGTCATGGACGTACGCATGCCCGAACTGGACGGCATCGCCGCCACCCGCATCATCACCGGACGGGAGAACGCGCCCCGCGTGCTCGTCCTGACCACCTTCGACCTCGACGCGTACGTCTTCGACGCGCTGCGCGCCGGCGCCTCGGGCTTCCTCCTCAAGGACGTACACCCCTCCCAACTACTGCAGGGCATCCGGGAGGTGGCGGCCGGCGAGAGCGTACTCGCCCCGTCCGCGACCCGCCGCCTCATCGGCCACTACGCGTCCGGACCCCCCGCCGCGGTCCCGGTCGGGAGCTCCCCCGAACTGGACAGCCTGACCGGCAGCCAGCGGGGCGTCCTCACGCTGGTCGCCGCCGGACTCACCAACACGGAGATCGCCGAGCAACTCGGCATCACCGTAGGCACCGTGAAGTCCCACGTGAACGCGCTGCTCCGCAAGCTCGGCCTGCGCGACCGCGTACAGGCGACGATCCTCGCGTACGACCTCGGCCTCGCCCGCCCGAACCCACCCGGCACCCACCTCTGACCACCGCGACCGACCCCCGCGACGCAACCGACGCAACCGACGCAACCGACGCAACCAAGGAGTCCCTCCCCATGACCGGTACAGAGACCGATACCGATACCGATACCGATACCGGCCGGTCCGTCCCCCGCCGACTGCGCGACCACGTCGGCGTCGTCGGCCTCGTGTACCTCGGCGTCTGTGCCGTCCTGCTCGTGTGGGCACTGGTGGTGACCATCGGCGACAGCACGGACGAGTCCATGGCAGGCGTCATCCCGCTCCTTGCCACCGCCCCCGCCAGCCTCGTGCTCCTCGTGTTGCCGGACAACATCGTCATGGCCATCATCGCCGTCGCTCTCGGGGCAGCGGTCAACGCCGCGATCATCGGCTGGTGCACCCGCGCACTGCGTCGCGGCGGCCGCCCGGACTAAGCGCGTGCAGGGCTCGTTCCCGGCCTGACGGCGGCGGAAGGGCACACGCTGTCCACACGCTCCGGGGCCACGCTCGAGGACACCATGGTCCGCGCCGGGCAGTCCTCGGAGAAGGCGGCGCTGATCTACCAGCACTCCGACGACGAGCGGCGAGAGGAGGTCGCCGCCGGGCTGGGCGCCCACGTACGGAAGGCGCGGGCCGCTGCAGGGAGAAAGAGCCCGACAGGCGTTCTGGCACGCATCTGGCACGCATCTGGCACGCGACGAGTGATCACAGCTGATGCCGAGCGGCTCCAGCGAGCGGCCTCACCACTCACGCCACCTGTCCGTGATCTGGTACCGGCCGAGTCCATGGCGGGCGGCCAGTGCGACGACGTCGACGCCGCGTTCGGTGAGCGACTGGTCGATGAAGTCGCACAGTTGCTCGCGCTCGTCGGTTTCGTAGGCGCTTTCGCCGTGCGCTTCGTTCACAGCGTTCAGGGCCAGGACGACGCGCTCCACGGCGCCGAAGATCTGCGCGTCGTCTGCCTCAGCCAGCCCGCGAAGCTCGTTCTCGAAGGTGTCGAGGACGGCATCGGTCGCCGTGAGCAGTTCTTCGGGGAACAGACCCGCCATGCAGGCGCACTCAGGATCCAGGGTGCCGTCGGCAAGCTCCTCGGCTTCCTCAGCCATGCCGTGGCGCCAATTCGTCGTAGGTCTCTCAGCCATGGAGCGGGACCGTACAGCGTCAGTCTGACAGTGGGAGCGGCTGACTGCCAGGACATGTGCGCGGGCGGGTCTCCCTTCAACGAGCGTGAACACTGCCGAATGGGACGGAAACCGAGACGGAGCCCCCGCAGAACTCGGGTGACGGATGGCTGCGGTCGGCGCTAGCGTGCGGCGGTGATCAGCAATGAGGGAGTACGCCTGGGTGCGGAGGCCGCACGTCGCCTGGCACAGACAGGCCTCTACGAGTTCGATCCGGGGCTGACGGACGCCGAGTTCACGCGCATCGAGTGCGAGTACGGCTTCGAGTTCGCGGACGACCACCGAGCATTCCTTGCGGCCGGGCTCCCGGTCAACGTCCCTCCCGAGGACGGGCAGACCTGGTCCAGGCCCTGGCCGGAGTGGCGCGGCGGCGATTTGGACAGCTTGCGTCGACAGCTCGACTGGCCGGTCGAGGGTGTTCTGCTCGACGTTGAGCACAACGGGTTCTGGTACGAGGGCTGGGGTGAGCGTCCAGCCGACGGGACGGCGGCACTGGCTACGGCGCGGCATCATCTGGCGGAGGCGCCGGTGCTGGTGCCCGTGTATGCCCACCGATACCTGCCTGCGGGCCGGGGAAGCTCCGGGCATCCGGTGCTCTCGATGTGGCAGACCGACATCATCTACTACGGCCTGGACCTGGCCGACTACATGTATCAGGAGTTCGACGAGGCGCGGGGCGAGGTCGACGAGGGTTGGAGCCCGCGAGCGACGGCCCTCTTCTGGCGGGACCTTCTCTAGCCCATCTCTAGCCCGGGCATGCGGCGGGCGCCCTCAGCTTGGGATGTTCAACGTCTCCCTTCGCAGACGTTGAACCGCCAACAGGACCCCCGGGCGCCGCGGACGCATAGTGAGGAGTGGCCGTGCGGCGTCCGTCCGCGCATTTCTGGCCGCTACCAGGCGTCCGTGAGGAGGCCCCCTCATGCCGTACACACGCATCCAAGGCGAATTCCGGATCGTGGGGACGAGCCCCGACGGGGACACGGTCCGGTTCTACCCGGACGACCCGGCGGTGTGGGACACGATCCCCGGCCCGGTTCCCATTCAGATCCGCGGCCCCGGCGGAGCCAATCTGCGTCTGGAGGGCATCGATGCCCTGGAGACGCACTTCGATCCCCCCTTCGTCGGCGGGGGCGTGCTGCACCAGCCCAAGGCGCAGGCCGAAGGGGCGGCCGCCGAACTGCTGCGCCTCCTCGGGTTCGACCCCGTACAGCGCACTCCGAGCGGGAAGGTCAAGGCCCCCACCAACCCCGCCGCCGTCCGCGGATACGTCCTGACCCGCGGCGGTGACCCGCTCGGCCGCTGCATCGCCTTCACCGGGCCCGGAGCAGGGCCCGACGCCGATGCCGACGGCAACGTCTTCTTCACGCCGGCCATGCTGCACGAGACCGTCAACCACAAGCTGCTCGCCAAGGGCTTCGTCTACCCGACCTTCTACCGGTCCCTCTTCCCCGACCTGCGCAACGACATGACCGCGACCGTGCACAAGGCCCAGGCCAACGGCGAGGGTCTGTGGCCGCTCGACAAGACTCAGAAGCCCACGGTAGTCGTGGGCCCTCCGGAGGTCAGCAAGGACGTCATCCTGCCCAAGTTCTACCGGCGGCTCGGCGAGTACGTGCTGCTGAACGACGGAGACCCCGGCCTCGGCGGTTTCGTGGAGTTCCTGCGTCGCAAGGCCGACACGTTCACCATCCTTTCCACCGGGCACACCAGCACCGGCCTCGACCTCATCATCGAGGTCAACGACAGCAAGGTCCGCTGGACCCACGACATCGAGGACATCGTCTTCGACGACTGAGCCCGCGGACCGAGTGAACCCGCAGACCGAGCGAGCGGGCTCGCCCGGTGCCCGCGCACCGGGCGAGCCCGTGCACCGGCGGGAAAAACATCCGGACCGTTCCGGCTGGAGATGGACAAGCGGCTCGCCTCGGCCTTCCGGTCACCGTCCCCAGCCCCCGGCGGCCCTCAGCCGAGTCGAGCGAAACGGCCGCACCAGCGGGGCCGGGATGACGACCGTGCCGAGGAGAGACCTCGCCGGTTACGGCGGGACCTGGTCAGTGTTTGTGGGGCTTGGATGGACCGCTCACGCTGATTACTTTGGTCCAGCGGTCCTGTTCGGCACAGCGGATACTGGCTGCGTTCTCATGCTTCACAGAAGGTGGCGGCTGCATCGTGCGGAGGAAGCTGCTCGCATCCGTCGGGAGATCCAGCAGGCACTGGATGATGCTCGCCGACGGCGTGAAGCCCCGCCCACCGAACCTCGCTTCGTATCGAGCCCTTACGCAGATCGAGTCAATGAGTTCGTGCAGTGGCAGACTCCCGACGGTAGACCTGGCCCCTACGCCCCCACAGCCCGTCCACGTCGGCCTACCTGCACCCGCTGTGGCACGCAGAAGTACGGGCACCCCGGAGTCGAAGTCTGCTTCTGGTGCGGAGCGTGACACAGCTGGCGCTACGGACCGCGAGCCTGCGACACCCGCTTTAGGAGTTCGATCCGAGCTTGCTCCCGCTTCTGCCACCGACTGGTGCGACGGCCAGGCAGAGACGCTGGTGTGCGCACCCGTCCGGCGTCGTTGGTGGCAACCATGGATGTCAGGAGCCTTCTGATCCGTTGCTCTACAGAGATCGGTCGGGGACGGTCATACCGGTTGCTCTGGAATGTCTGAGGGGAGTTGATGGTCGGGGGCGGCCGCTGGGGTTGTTGTATCTGGCTGCTGTACAACTGCCGCAGCTTTGCGGGCGCCAGCGAGGTTGTTGCGGCTGATCAAGGTGTCGGGGTGGCTGTTGCCCAGGATCTGCTCGCGCTGGGCGAGGGTGGTCTCAAACAGCGGGATGGCCCGCTCCAGGTCTCTCGCCGTCTGATAGGCGCCGGCGAGGTTGTTGCGGCTGGTCAGGGTCTTCGGGTGGGTGTCGCCCAGGACCTGCTCGTACTGGGCGAGGGTGGTCTCGTACAGCGGGATGGCCCGGCCCAGATCCCCTGCCGACTCGTAGGCGCCGGCGAGGTTGTTGCGGCTGGTCAGGGTGTCCGGGTGGGTGTCACCCAGGACCTGCTCGCACTGGGTGAGCGTGGTCCCGTACAGCGGGATGGCCCGCCCCAGATCCCCCGCCGACTCGTAGGCGCCGGCGAGGTTGTTGCGGCCTCTCAGGGTGTCCGGGTGGGTGTCACCCAGGACCTGCTCGCACTGGGCGAGGGTGGTCTCGTACAGCGGGATGGCCCGCCCCAGATCCCCCGCCGACTCGTAGGCGGAGGCGAGGTTGTTGCGGCCTCTCAGGGTGTGCGGATGGGTGTCGCCCAGGACCTGCTCGCACTGGGCGAGGGTGGTCTCAAACAGCGGGATGGCCCGCCCCAGACCTCCCGCCGCCCAGTAGGCGTAGGCGAGGTTGTTGCGGCTGGTCAGGGTGGCGGGGTGGGTGTCGCCCAGGACCTGCTCGCGCTGGGTGAGGGTGGTCTCGTACAGGGGGATGGCGCGTGCCAAGTTTCCGGCCGCCCGGTAGGCGGCGGCGAGGTTGTTGCGGCTGGTCAGGGTTCTGGGGTGGGTGTCGCCGAGGATCTGCTCGCGCTGGGTGAGGGTGGCTGTACGCAAGGCGATGGTGTGGGCGTCTCGTCCCTGCCGATACAGGTACCGCGCCGCCGTCTCGTACGTGTCAGCGGTCTGAATTGATGGCGGGCAGTGTGGCGGCGTTGTGGCGACGAGGGCCAACAGGTGCGGTAGGAGACGTTCCCATGGCGTGTCGTCGGTGTCCTGGTGGAGGAGGGCCTGCTGGGCCAGGTGCTCTGCTTCTTGTCGGCCTGGAGGGTAGGTGTCGGCCTCAGTGGTAGGGCTGCGTAGGACGGTTTGCACCAGGCGGTGGACGCTGACGCTCTGCCGGTCGGCGGAGAACGAGATCATGTTGTAGGCATGGAGTACGCCCAGCGCCTCGCGCAGATCGACCGGGTCAGGGGCCAGCGGGGTGAGGAGGTGGCGGGGGATGTCGTCCGGAGCCAGCCAGGCGAGCGTGTGCAGCACAGTGACGGCCAGTGGGTTTCGGGTGTGGATGGCGGTCAGGGTGTGCTGCCAGATGCGGGCGATCGTGCGTTGCGGGTCGATGCCTTCCGGGGCGGTGTCCAGGACACGGCCGAGCAGGGCGGGGTAGTCCCCCAGGCCGGTACCGGTCTCGTACAGGTAGGCGCCGGCTTGTTCCAACGCCAGGGGGAGGTAGCCGAGTTCGGCAGCGAGTTCCTGCGCCTGCCGGTGTTGTTGCGGTGTGGGGGTGTGCTGCCCGCCGAGGGCGAGGGTGCACAGGAGCTCGGCTGAGGTGTCGGCGTCGAGCAGGCCCAGGGGCATGGTGGGGGCGATGGTGTGCCAGCCGGTGCCTTTGCGACTGGTGGCCAGGTGGTGCCCGTCCGGGAGGGTGCCGAGGTAGTGGCGCAGGTCGGTGGGGCGTTCGACGTTGTCGAAGACGAGCAGCCAGCCGGGATGCCACTGCAGCCACAGGATCGCCCACGCCGCGCGTTCCGGCCCGCCTGCGGTGAGGGCCCATTGCGGACACAGCCGCATGGCCAGGCTCGCCAGGCCGGTGACGATCTGCTCGGTGGTCTCGGCGGTGATCCACCACACCAGGGTGTAGTCGCGGCGGTAGGTGTGGGCGTAGTGCAGAGCGAGAGTCGTCTTGCCGATCCCGCCCAGTCCGTGGATCGCCCGCGTCCGCGTCATCTGGGTGACGGCGGCTTCCCCCGCATCGGTCAGGAGCACGCGCAGTGTGGTGAGTTCGTGCATCCGGCCAACAAACACCCCCGACGCCGACCCTGGCAGGTTCCCGGCCCCTGGCGGTGCCTGCACCTCCTGGGCCCAGCGCACCGCTTCGGCCGGCAAGGTCACCACCTGGGCGCCGTCACCGGTGATGGCTACGCCAACATTGCCGGCCGCGGCAACGGATCGCGGCCCTGCGGCGTGTGCCGCTGCGGGTTCCTCGCTCACGGCTGCACCCTGGCGCTGTCCCCGGCGATGACGGTGCCGCTGGTCCTCCTGGCCACCGACTGCACACTCTCAGCACTCATCCGATCCCCCGACCCGTGCGGCTCCGTAAAGACCAGCGTAGAAACTCCGACCTCTCCCCGAGGCCCTAACGCCCGAACCACCCACAGCGGTTCGACGTCCCCAACACGCCACGAGCTTGGGAAGCTCGGGTCTTCTGACGGCTGTTGCTGCGCTGACCTGCGGCGGGGTGGTGTCGGGGCCCCAGCCGCACCGTGGCCACTCCCCGTCGTTCCCCGCAGGATCTGGCACGCGAAATGGCACGCCCCGTTTGGTCCCCGCTCGGGAGAACCTCAAGGCCATCGCCCCGTCCTGGTCGTCCCTCCTCGCCCTGCCCTCCAACCATCGCGGCCAGGACCTTTACGCCCGACTCGGCTACGAGTACGCGGGCCCGTACCGCAACACGCCCGACGGTCCCGAGTTCGACCTGCTGCTCTTGCGCGTCGGGACACAGCCCGGCTGATGGCTGTCAGCCACCGATGACGACGGCGGCGGTGCGTCCAGTGGTCTGTTGACATTCACCGCGCCGGGCAGCAGCGTCTCCGACGGTCGCAGGGCGACGATCATCGTGGGCGTGGAGAGCGTCTGGCGCCCCCGGGGCGGCACCTGGGCCCGGGGAGCGGAGACCGTGACGGATCCCCGGGCCCAGGGGACGGCAGCGGCGCTCCGAGTGATACGCCCGTGCCTACACCGTCACCGGCTGCCGCTCCTCGGCCGTCGGTTCCGCCGCCTTCTCCCGGAGGTGGGCGCGGATCGAGTACGTGAGGGCCGCCGCCCACAGGGCGTACACGGCGACGTACACCACGGTGCTCAGCGCACTCGACGCCGCGATCCAGTCGCTCTTCAGCAGGGTGCGGACGTTCGTCGCGATGATGACGCCGCCCACCGCCGAGCCCAGCACCCTCGGTGGGACCAGGCGGACCAGCCACGCGGCGATGGGCGCGGCCACCATCCCGCCCAGCAGGAACGCGGCCACCCAGGCCCAGTCGAGGCCCTGCGAGCCGAGGGAGTAGAGGAAGCCCAGGCTCGCGGAGACGGCGACGAGGAACTCGCTCGTGTCGATGGAGCCGATGACCTTGCGGGGTTCCATGCGGCCGCTGGCGAGGAGGGCAGGGGTGCCGACCGGGCCCCAGCCGCCCCCGCCGGTCGCGTCGAGGAAGCCGGCGACCAGGCCGAGCGGGGACAGGAACCGCTTCCGCAGGGGCCGGTCGAGGCGTTCCCTGGGCAGGCCGCGCAGGGTGAAGCGGGACAGGACGTAGAGGCCGAGACCGAGCAGGATCAGCGACATCACCGGCCCGGCGACCTCGGTGGAGAGGTGGGACAGGACGGTCGCGCCCAGGAACGCGCCGACCGCGCCCGGTACGCCGATCCTGGCGACGACCTTCCAGTCCACGTTCCCGAACCGCCAGTGCGAGGCGCCCGACATCAGGGTCGTGCCGATCTCGGCGAGGTGCACCGTGGCCGAGGCGGCGGCCGGGTTGGTGCCCATGGCGAGCAGCAGCGTCGTCGAGGTCACGCCGTAGGCCATGCCCAGGCTGCCGTCCACGAGCTGGGCACCCAGGCCCGCCAGCGCGAGCAGTACCAGCGTCCGCATCTCTTCCTTGTCCCGTCTTCCGCTTCCGTCGCAGGTCTTTCCTGTCTTTCCCACCGGTTAAGTAGGGATTGACCGTGGGGCAACACTACGAGAGCAAGCTGAGGACAGGCTTAGCGCGAGGTAACGATCCTGTGCAGCCGTCCGCCGGACAGAAGGGCCCTAGGGGTTCACGGGTTCTCCCAGGCCGTCGGCTCCGCCGCCAGGCCCTTCACCGGCTCGGGCAGGGTGCCGGCCGCGAGGTCGGCCACCGTGACGCCCTCCAGGATGCGGCGCACATTGGCCCGCAGCGCGATCCACAGCGGCAGCAGCGGCTCGGCGGACCCGGTGTAGGTCAGCCCGGTCGGCCGCTCCCCCCGTACCGACACGATGGGCCCGTCGACGGCTCGGATCACGTCGGCGACGGTGATGGCGGCGGGTTGGCGGGCCAGTTGGTACCCGCCGCTGCCACCCCGCCGGCTGGTGACCAGGCCGGCGCGCCTCAGGTCCCCGAGGATGCCCTCGAGGAACTTGTGCGGGATCTCCTGCACGGTTGCGATGGCTTCCGCCTTCACCGGCCCGCCGTCCTGCCGTACGGCGACTTCCAGTACCGCGCGTACGGCGTAATCCGCCCGTGCCGAGATCCTCATGGGCACATTGTCGACCACGCGGACGGGCGATGGCTCCGCGCCTCAGCCGACCCGCGCCCCTCGGGGGCGCGGGGAACCGCGCGAGCACCCACCGCCAACCCGCACCCGGCAGGCGCCAGACGCCAGACGCCAGACGCCAGACGCCAGACGATCCTGGCCCTCAGCCGAGCCGGATCACATTCCACGACAGCGGTTCGAGAACCACGCTCAGCACACCCTCCCGAAGCACGGCGCCCTCCCCCGCCCGCGGAGCGACCCGCTCGGGCTCCGCCAGCGTGTTCCGCGCGTCCGGGTCCGCGTCGGCCAGCACGCTGCGCTCGACGATCCGCGTCAACTCCAGCCCGTTCAGGGCGACTTCCAGCGGCAGCGCGTCCGTACGACCCCGGTTGACCGCGAACACGGTCACCGACCCGTCCTCGGCCCGCACCGCCGTCGCGTGCAGCAGATCCGCCTCGCCGTACTTCTTCGTCTCGTACGTCGGCGAGTCCACCCGTACGTCGAGCACCTCCCCGCGCCCGTACTTCGCGGCCTGGGCGAACGGGAAGAACGTCGTCTGCCGCCAGGCCGGACCGCCCGGCTCGGTCATGATCGGGGCGATGACGTTGACGAGCTGGGCGAGGCAGGCGACGGTGACGCGGTCGGCGTGCCGGAGCAGCGCGATGAGGAGGGAGCCGAAGACGACGGCGTCCATGACGCTGTAGTTGTCCTCCAGCAGGCGCGGGGCCTCCGCCCAGTCCCGCGCGCCGGAGTTCTCGATCGCGTGCCACTCCGAGATGTACCAGACGTTCCACTCGTCGAAGGAGAGGTTGATCTTCTTCTTGGACTTGAGCTTCGCGCCCACGTGGTCGGCGGTGGCGACCACGTTCTCGATGAAGGACTCCATGTCGACGGCGGAGGCCAGGAAGGAGTCGACGTCGCCGTCCTCGGGCTGGTAGTAGGCGTGCAGGGAGATGTAGTCGACCAGGTCGTACGTCTCCGCCAGGACCGTCGCCTCCCACTCGGCGAACGTCGGCATGGACTGACTGGAGGAGCCGCAGGCGACGAGTTCGACGCTCGGGTCGATCTGGCGCATCGCGCGGGCGGTCTCGGCGGCGATCCGGCCGTACTCCGTCGCCGTCTTGTGGCCGGTCTGCCAGGGGCCGTCCATCTCGTTGCCCAGACACCAGAGGTTGATGCCGAAGGGGTCCTTGTCGCCGTGGGCGGCACGGAGGTCGGAGAGGGCGGTGCCGGCGGGGTGGTTGGCGTACTCCTGGAGTTCGAGGGCCTCGGCGACTCCGCGTGTGCCGAGGTTGAGGGCCATCATCGGCTCGGCCTGGGGACCGATCTTCTTCAGGAAGGCGATGTACTCGGAGAGGCCGAAGCGGTTGGTCTCGGTGGAGCGCCAGGCGAGGTCGAGGCGGCGGGGGCGGTCCTCGGCGGGGCCGACGGAGTCCTCCCACTTGTAGCCGGAGACGAAGTTGCCGCCGGGATAGCGGATCGTGGTGACGCCCAACTCCCGTACCAGGTCCAGCACATCCGTGCGCAGGCCCGCGTCGTCGGCCGTGGGGTGGCCCGGCTCGTAGATCCCTGTGTAGACACAGCGGCCGAGGTGTTCGACGAAGGAGCCGAAGAGTCGTGGATTGACCTCGCCGACCTTGAAGGCGGGGTCGAGGGTGAAGCGGGCGGTGCGGGTCATCGAGGGCGGCCCCTTCGGTGTTCGATGTTCGGTGTTCGGTCGGCGTCACTATGTGGCGTTCGGGATGCGACGTTCGGTATTACGGATGTTGATCGTTGAGCCGAACGGGACGCTATGGTCGAAGTCAGGGCGAGTCAATGGGCGAGGCGGTCGAGGACCGGCGCCTGTCGCCCGTACCGAGGCGGGCAACCATCGTTCGTCAAAATTCAACGATCGTTGGATTCTCGTGGTGCCGACGATCCGTGGCACGTAGGGTCGGCCCGTGCCCGCCCTGCCCGACGGCCTTGCCGAGACACTGACCCGACTCGACGCCCGTATCGCCGGGACCGGCTCCGATCGGGGCCGTCTCCTCGACGTACGGGTACTGGCCGAACGCACCGCCCTCGGTGAGGACGAGGTACGGGCGCTGCTCGCCGGGAGCGAGCCGGCGGCCGGCCGGGTCGACGACCGGGTGCGCGGACGAGTGCGGGCGTTGCACGAGGCGTATGTCGCGCGGAGCGGGAAGCGGGCCGGTGAGGTCTGCAGAGAGGTCGCGGAGCGGCTCTCGATCAGTCCCGAGTGGGCCCGGCAGCTGCTGCTCGGCAAGAAGATGCCGAACGTGCCCGATCTGACCGAACTCGCGGAGTTCTTCGGGATCGAGGAGGGCGTCCGGTTCTTCACCGACCCGGCCGCGACCGTCCTGAACCGGGAACTGGGGCGCGTACTGGCGGGTCTTGAGGGTGACGCGGACGACGACGGGCCGCTGGTCGAGTTCGCCACCCGGCACGGGGTCGTCACGCTCGCGCTGCGCGGCCATCGGCTGACCCCCCGCAAGCAGGAGGCTCTCGCCGTCATGCTCGAAGGGCTGCTCGGCGTCGACGACGAGGAGGCCCGGCGATGAGCCGTCGCGAGGGCACGGGGGGCGGCCGGGCCGGGGGCGCTGCCCGGGTCATGGGGATCGCGGGGCTGCGCGCGGTGGTCGGCAGGGTGCGGGCCGCGCTGCTGCCGTCGCGGTCCGCCGCCGAGATGCGCAAGCTGACCGCCGGGCTGACCAAGGCGGTGCGGGGGAGGTTCGACGCGCCCGTCGACGTAAGGGAGTTGGGCGCGGCCCTGTGTGCGGAGATGAGTGCGCGGCGGGGCGGGCGGCCGGTGAAGCTGCGGTTCGAGCGGTTTCCCGACGGGATCGGGGTGACCGGGCTGTGGATGGAGTTCCCCGACTTCGATCTGGTGATCGTCGAGGAGCGGGCTGAAACCGTGCAGCAACTGGTCATCCTGGGGCATGAGTTGTGGCACATGCACGCCGGGCACTGTCATCGCCACCTGCCGGGGGCGGACGCCGCCGCCCTCGTGCTCTCCGGTGAGCCGGGTGGGTCGGGTGGGCCTGGCGGGCCGGGCCGGTCGGGGCAGGCGGGTCGGTCGGGGCAGGCGGGTCGGTCGGGCGAGTGCGGGTCCGCGCTGCCGCCGCTCTCCCCCGAGTTGTCGGCCGCGCTCGGGCAAGGGGGTACCCCCATAGCGGCGCGCAACGGCTCGCACGAGTCCGACGAGCAGGAGGCCGAGGACTTCGGCCACCGGCTCGCGACCGCCTTCCGTTCCTGGGTGGACACCGGGCAGGGCGGGCCGGCCGTTCCGGCTGATCCGGCCGACCCCGTGGGGCAGGCCATCCAAGCATCCCTGGGCTATCGCAGGCACCGGAGATGAGAGGGACGGCCGTGCCCGCGACGACGACCGGGGCCCTCGGCCCCGCCGACTTCTTCGGCGAGCTGTACATCTCGTTCTGGATCCCCACGGCCGTACTGACCGCCGCCCTGGTGATCAAGCTGCCCAGCATCGTGAAGCTGTGGCGGGACGCGCTGCTGCGGGCGGTCGGCGGGCTGCTGCTGCTCGCCGCTTGCGTCTTCGTGTTCGCGGTGCCGTCGGTCATCGCGTGGACCAACCGGGCCGTCGGCGCGCCGAACGTGGCCGCGCCCTGGGTGTACTCCCTCATCACCGCGTTCTGCGCGTGCTGTCTGCTGCTGATCATCGCCTGGCGCAACGGCCCCGCCGACCGCTCCCCGGCGACCCGCCGGCTCATGCGGTGGGTCGTCGCCGTGTACGCGGGGGTGATCGTCGTCCTGTGGGTGCTGTTCGCGCTGGCGGACGTCCCCCACGAGCGGCTGCGCGACCTGGACACGTACTACGCCACCACGCCCTTCATGCGCGAGGAGATCCTGCTCTATCTCGTCGCGCACACGGCGGCCTGCCTGATCACCTTCCGGCTGATACGGAACTGGGTCCGCGCGGACGGCCTCGACCTGTGGCTGCGCGGCGGTCTGAAGGCGCTGGGCCTGGGCTGCGCGCTCAACCTGGTGTTCGACGCCGCGAAGCTGACGGCGGTGGTCGCCCGCTGGACGGGGCACGACCTGGACTGGCTGAGCACCCATGTGGCGCCGCCGGTGGTCGCCCTGGCGGCCATCTTCATCGCGGTGGGCTTCATCCTGCCGCACGGCGGCCAGTACCTGCAGGACCGCTGGCGGGTGCGGACGAGCCACCGGCGACTGCGGCCCCTGTATCAGCTGACCCGGACCGTCGACGACTCCCGCATCCCCTTCACGCTGCGCGCCACCCCTGAGCTGCGCCTGACCCGCCGCGAGACGTTCATCCGGGACGCCCTGCTCCGGCTGACCCGCCACCTCGACGAGGATCTGCGGCGCCGCGCGTACGACGCCGCCCTGGACCTCGGGCACGAACCCGGCCGCGCGAAGGCACTCGCCGCCGCCGTGACGATCCAGGACGCGGTGGCCACGCGGAGGCGCTCGCCGGACAGCGGTCCGACGGCCACGCTCACGTCGGGCCCGCTCGTCTTCGGCCGTACGGCCTTCCCTGAGTTCACGGCCTTCCCCGAGTTCACGGTCTCCTCCGGTCCCGCCGACCTGCTCCAGGACATCGAGGCCGTGTCCCTGGTGCTTCGTGAGCCCGCCGAGATCGAGGCGGTACGCGCGCTCGCCGCCGCCTCCATGACATCCGCGACATCCTCGACAGAGAGCAGTGTGCCCGCGCATGAGTGAACGCCCCGCCGCCGTCGGCCGGTCCTCCAGACCGTCACGGACCGGACGGCCGGGCCCGGCCGCGCAGCCCGTCCGGTCCGCCGTCGTGCTCGGTGGTTCCCTCGCCGGCATGCTCGCGGCCCGGGCCCTGGCCGGGTTCGTGGACGAGGTCACGGTCGTCGAGCGGGACGCGCTGCCCGAGCGGCCCGGCCCGCGACGGGGTCTGCCGCAGGCGCGCCACGCCCACATGTTGTGGTCGGGCGGGGTCCAGGCGGTGGAGGAGCTGGTGCCGGGCACCACCGAGCGGCTGCTGGCGGCCGGGGCGCACCGGCAGGCGGTCACCACGGACATGGTGGTGCTGTCGCCGCAGGGGTGGTACCGGCGCTGGCCCGTGTCCCACCACAACCTGTTGGCCGGGCGGGATCTGCTGGACGCGACCGTGCGTACGGCGGTGCTGGCCGACGACCGGGTCGGGCTGCTGGAGCGCACCGAGGTGCTCGGGCTCGTCGGTACGGAGGCCGCCGTGACCGGGGTGCGGGTCCGCCACGACGACGGCACCGAGCGCACCCTCGACGCCGGTCTCGTCGTCGACGCCACCGGGCGTTCCTCCCGCGCGTCCCGTTGGCTCGCGGAGCTGGGGCTGCCCGAACCCGAGCGGCGGGAGATCGACTCCGGTCTCGCGTACGCCAGCCGGGTCTACCGTGCGCCCGAGGGGGCCCGGCGGGGTTTCCCGGTGGTCGCCGTGCAGGCCGACGCGCGGCAGCCGGGGCCCGGCCGGTCGGGCTTCCTCGTGCCCATAGAGGACGGGCGGTGGATCGTCATGCTGTCCGGGACGCGGGGCGGCGAGCCCTCTCCCGACAACGACGACTTCGCGCGGTTCGCCCGGGAGGAGCTACGGCATCCGATCATCGGTGAACTGATCGCCGGGGCCGAGCCGTTGGGTGATGTGGCGTTCACGCGGTCCACCGCGAACCGGCGTTGGTTCTACGAGCGGATGTCCCGCCGGCCGGAGAACTTCGCCGTCGTCGGGGACGCGCTCGCCGTGTACAACCCGGTCTACGGACACGGGATGGCGGTCGCCGCCCAGAGCGCGGTCGCCCTGCGGGAGGTGATCCGGCGTCAGGGATGGGGCACGGCCGGCCTGGCGCGGCGGATCCAGAAGGCGGTGGCCCGTCCGGTGGGGGTGGCATGGGACCTCGCCACGGGGCAGGACGTGTTCTACGAGGGGGCGACGGAGGGCGGGCCCACGCTGCGGGACCGGCTGGTCGCCGCGTACGTGGACCGGCTGCTGCTCACGGCCACCGGCAACGGTCGCATCGCCCGCCGCCTGACCGACGTGACCTCCCTGGAACGCGGTCCGGAGGCCCTCCTCACCCCGACCGTCCTCCTCGCGGCAGCCGCCGGCCCCCTGAAGCCGAGGCTGGAGGGGGCTCCGCTGACCGCGGAGGAGCGCGAGGCCGCCGGCCTCTGACCACCGCGCGCGGCCCTACGGGCGACCGAGGACGGACACGGCCCGTCGGACACCGCCGGACGACGCGGCCGTGACTACGCGCCGCCGCGGCGGAGACGGGGTGAGCGGCAGGGACGAGGTGGGCGACCGGCTCCTCGACCCCTCAGCGAGGACGACGTGAACGGGCGGCCCCCTGGAATCAGCCCGCGAACGGTGAGGGGAGCGGTCGGCTCATCGGGGGCCGCGGCAGCGACGGGATGAGCAGCGGACCCGGGGGCCCACCGCCGCAGCGGAGATGAGGGAGCGGGGCCCGGCCCGACACCGTCGCCGGGGAACCCGGGAGCGGGCAGCGTGGCCGTCCGTCGCCCGGGGCGGACGACCACGTGAGCGGGCGGGTCCCGGAATCAGCCCGCGAACGCCGGCTGGGCCAAGCCCTTCCCCGCGCCCGGTACCACCAGCAGGGAGCCCGACAAGGGGTGGGGGGTCTCCGTGCCCGTGCGGGCTGTCGTGATGTAGAGGTCGGTGAGGTCGGGGCCGCCGAAGGCGCAGGCGGTGGGGCGGGGGGTGGGGAGGGTGATGACGCGGTCGAGGGTGCCGGTCGGGGTGTAGCGGCGGACGGCGCTGCCTTCCCAGAGGGCGACCCAGACGCAGCCCTCGGCGTCGACGGTGAGGCCGTCGGGGAAGCCGTCGCCGTCCTCGATGGTCACGAAGGGGCGCCGGTCGACGGGCAGGCGGCCGCCCTCGGTGTCCGCGTGGTCGAAGACGTCGACCCGGCGGGTCGGGGAGTCGATGTAGTACATCAGCCGTCCGTCCGGGCTCCAGCCGGTGCCGTTGCTGACGGCGACGTCGTCGAGGACGGTCGCGGCGAGCCCGTCGGCGGTGAAGCGGGCCAGCGTGCCGCCGCCCGGGGCCTCGTCGTAGCGCATGGTGCCGGCGAAGAGGGAGCCGTCGGGGGCGACGGCGGCGTCGTTGGCGCGGCGGCCGGGGACCGGCTCGTGGTGCAGCCACCGGAAGGAGCCGTCGGGGTCGGTCAGGCCGACGCCGTCCCGGAGGTTCAGGACGAGCCCGCCGCCGGCGCGGGGCTTGACGGCACCGACGTGCTGCTCGGTGGTGAGGACCGTGCGGCGGCCGGAGGCCGGGTCGTAGGTGTGGACGCGGGAGCCGAGGATGTCGATCCAGATCAGCCGCTGGGCCTCGGCGTCCCAGGTGGGGCCCTCGCCGAGGGCCGCGTACTCCCGTACGGCGATCTCGTAACCCGTGTACGCGCTCATGCCACGCTCCGGTGGCCGAGGCGCTCGGACAGCTCCGCGGCACCCTTGACGGCGAGCTGCTCCAGCTCGATCCGGCGCTCGTCGCTCCAGCGGATCATGGGGACGGAGATGGAGAGCGCGGCGACGACCTTGCCGGTGCGGTCGCGGACCGGCGCGGCGACGCAGGAGACGTCCGGGTTGGATTCGCGGTTCTCCACGGCGAGACCCCGCTCACGGATCCGGGCCAGGGCCTCGCGCAGCGCGGCCGGGTCGGTGATGCTGTTGGGGGTCATGCCGACCAGGTCGGCGTCGTTCGGGATGCGGGCGGACAGCTCGACGTCGGGAAGGGAGGCGAGGAGCATCTTGCCGACGGAGGTGCAGTGCGCCGGGAGGCGGCGGCCCGCGGCGGAGACCATGCGCACGGCGTGGGTGGAGTCGACCTTGGCGATGTAGATGACGTCCGTGTACTCCAGGATCGCCACGTGCACCGTCTCGTCGCAGGTCTCGGCGACGGACCGGGCCACCTGCTGGCCCTCGGCGGCGAGGTCCAGCTGCTCGGCGTAGCGGCTGCCGAGCTGGTACGGGCGGACGCCGAGGCGGTAGCGCCCCGGCTGGCCCTGCACCTGGACGATGTATCCCCGGGCGGCGAGCGTGGTGACCAGCTCGTGGACGGTGGTGCGGGGCAACTGGAGTCGGCGCACGATGTCGGGGGCGGACAGCGTGCCGTCCCCGTCCAGGAAGAGCTCCAATATGTCGAGCGCCCGGGTCACGGCTGGTACTAGGCGTCCCACGGTCGTCCCCCTCCCTCTGTCGTCTGCGGCTGATGTTCGAAATTTCAACGGTCGATCGGCATGACGAACACAGGCTAGTCATAGTGCCCATGACCGGGCAATGGCCGGGGGCGCTCAGGGTTTCCTGTGACCGGGCGGCGGGCACTGCCCTTCCACGCGGCGAGGCGGGCGGAGGCTCATGGTGACAGAGGCGGGCAAAGCGGAGAGATTCGGGCTCGGGGGCCTGGTGGGCCTGGCGCTCGGGGCGGGCCTGGTCGGCGGGGCGTGGCTGGTCACGGGGGACGGCGAGAACCCGGCCTCCTCGCCGGCGGCGGGAGCGAAGGCCGTCCCGGGCGGGGGGCTCTCGGCACCGAAGACGCTCGGCGGGTTCGTCCGTCGGGACCAGGCCGTCCTGGATCTCGACAAGGGCGCGGCCGACCGGATGGCGGAGCGGTACCGCGCCTGGGACAGCAGGAGCGGGGAGCGGCTGACCCGGGCGTACGGGGGTGCGGCGGCCGTCGTCCAGACCTTCTCCGACTCCTCCCTGTGGTCCTCCTTCCAGCTGACGGCCGTACGCGGGTCCGCCCCGCGGCCGTATGTGCCGTACACGGATCCGGAGGTGCTGGGCCTGGAGAAGCCGACCAACGAGCTGGTCACCTTCGGGAAGGTGGACTGTGTCCTCCATCACCTGCCCACCGAGGCCGGCGACGAGCCGGAGTCCGACAGCGTGTCCACGGTGTCCTGCCAGCGCGGCGACGGGCGGCTGACCGTGCTGTTCCGCGAGGTCACGGGGGACCTCACCCACGAGCCGAGCCAGGTGGCCCGGCTGGTGGACGAGGCCTGGGCCGAGCTGGCCTAGGCCGGGCCCAGGCCCTGGCGGCCCTGATCCGCGAGCAGGGCCCTCCCCCCTCCCCTTTCAGCGTCTGCCGCGCGGGTCCCCCAGTTCGCCCCGCAGGCGTTGCGCCCTGAGCACCAGTTCCAGTTCGAAGCGGCGGTCGGGGTCGTCGATCTCGCCGCCCCAGAGTTCGCGGATCTGACGGAGGCGATAGCGGACGGTTTGCGGGTGCACACCCAGTCGGGTGGCGATCTCGGGGGCGCCGCCGCGGGTCTCCAGCCAGGCGAGGAGGGTCTCGGCGAGGCGGCGGCCGTGGGTGGGGCCGCAGTGGGCCAGGGGGGCGAGGCAGCGCAGGGCGAGGTCGTCGATCAGTTCCTCGGGCTGGAGGAGGACGAGGGCCTCGGTGTGCTCGGTGCAGTGCAGGACCTCGCCGTCGGGCAGCAGCCGGCGTTCCATCAGGCGTACGGCGGCCTCCGCCCAGCGCAGCGACTTCGCCGCGTCGGCCAGCGGCACCGGTGGGCCGATCGCGCCGGACCAGCCGGTCAGGGCGCGGTGGAGGAGTTCGGGGCGGCCGGCCGCGTCCGGTTCGGGGACGACCATGCGGGGCTGCTCGTACTCCATGTCGAGCAGGACGCCCTGGCCGACGGCGGGTGCCATGGCCTCGCGGGCGGGACGTAACAGCACACCGACCGCGACCTTCTCCGGGAGGCTCCAGCCGATCCGGGCCGCGCGTTCGGTGAGCGCGTCGGCCGGGTCGCCCCGGTGGTGCTCGGCGAGGAGGAGTTCCATGAGTCGGCGTTGCAGTCGCAGCCGTTCGCCCGCCTGCCGGGCCGCCGCCTCCGCGTAGCCGCGCACCGACTGGTCCACCAGGCCGTCCAGATACTCGTATCCGGCGTCGACGAGCTCGTACATCGCGGGCGGCGGGATCTCCACCCGCTGGCCGATCTCCGCGAAACGGCGCCAGGCGAGACGTACGCCGAGGCGGTAGATCGCCTGGAGCGAGTCGAGGCTGCGGCCGTGCAGACCCTCGCCCCGGCCGAACTCCTGGAAGACGCCCGGAGGTACGCGTGGTCGGCCCTCGGCGGTCTCCAGGTGCTGGACGAAGACCTCGATCGCGCGGCGGATGCCGATGAGGGCCATCGGCTCGCCGGAGTCGTCGAGGACGACGGGCAGATGCGGGTACTCGCGGCGGATCTCGCGCAGGATCTCCTCGGCGAGGGCGGGGGCCTCGGCCATGGCGATCGCGGCGAACTCACGCACCTGGAGGCGTGGCACGGCATGCCAGGCGGAGCGGACGGTGACGGTTCCCGGGCCTCCGGTCACCCCTCAGCGCTCCTGACCGGCGTTCTCGTACGTGATGAGCGGGGTGTTCGGCTGGTCCGGGGTCGCGTCGAGCAGCGCGACGATGCCGAGCGCGGCCCCCACGGCGAGGGCGGCGGCGGCCACCATGGTCAGCACGGCGGCGAGCAGTCTGGACATCGCAGGGTCAGCCTCTCGGTCGACAGGTCGTCCCCACCCAGGGCACCCCGCACCACAACACTCGGGCCCAGTGTCAGCAATGCATTGACACTGCGTCAAGACTCCGCCTACGGTTCCCGGCCCGAGGGGGTGCCGTCTGGGCCGGCGCGGCGTCGCGTCGCCTGGCACGCGTGCTCGCCGCGTTGCCGGAAGGCCCAAGTGGCTCCGCCACGAGGGCCTTCCGGCGCCTTGCGATCGCACGCACCAGACGCCGCTCCTTTTTCCGCGCCGGCCCAGACGGCACCCCCTCGTCACGCGCACATTCCCCCCTGGCGCCGCCTTTGCCGCGCGCCTACCCGAGTCGCACCTCCCAACGCCCCCTGGAGTGCCCGGATGCGCCGTACCGCCTCACCGTTCTCCCTGGTCCTGCTCGGTCTCGGGACCTTTCTGCTGGTTCTCGCGCCACTGCTGGCCTGGTACGTCGAGCCACGGGCCGCGGTGAATCCGATCGACATCGACACGACCGCCGTCTACACCGGCACGGGCAGCGTCTTCGACGTGGAGCAGGTCAAGACCGTGCCGGACCAGGAGATCACCGTGACCCAGCGGGTACGCGGCGATGTGGCCGAAAGTGAACGCAGCGGGGCCGCGGTGTGGGACGTGATCACCTCGGTCGACACCGAGAAGTCGCTGCCGGCGGCCGACCCGCACGACGCGCTGGACTTCTCCCCGCACCGCTGGGTCAGCGACCGGAAGACCAACCGGCCGGTGCACTGCTGCGACGAGAAGCCGTACATCGAGGGCGAGGCGTACCTGAAGTTCCCCTTCGACGTGCAGGAACGCTCCTACCGGTGGTGGGACAACACGCTCGGCGCGACGGTGACGCTCCACTACGAGGGCCGCAAGAAGATCCGGGGCTATGAGGGGCTGCGCTTCACGGCGAAGGTTCCGGCCACCAGGACCGGCACCCGGATGGTCCCCGGCGCCCTCGTCGACGAGCCGGACCGGCCGCAGGTGCTCGCCGAGGAGTGGTACGCCAACCACGGTCTCGAACTGGTCGTCGACCAGAGCACGGGACGCGTGCTCTACGCGCAGACCGGGCCCCGCCGGACCCTGCGGGCGCCCGGCGGCGACGAGGACGCGGCAGTGCTGCTCGACAGCCGGAAGCTCGCGTTCACCTCGGCGACGCAGAAGTTCGCGGTGGACCAGGCGGAGAAGGACAGCGGACTGCTGCGACTGGTGGGGCGGACGGTGCCGATCGGTACCGCCGTGCTCGGTTTCGTCCTCGCCGCGACGGGTGCCGTTTTGGTCGTGCGCGGCAGGCGGCGCCCCGATACGCCCGAGTCGTCCCAGGCCCCGATCACGATGTGACAGGGCGTCAGTTGAATAAACCCCGGAAATTGTCACGCCGGTGAGTAGCAGCTTCGAACCGCTGGGCGAAAACTGTCCACCCCACCTGAGCACAGCCCACCCACACCCCACCCACAAGCGACTCCCCCACATCCCCCAGCACCTCCGAGGAACGAGAGACCCGCACAACCCACCCGGACCCCCCTCCCACCGGAACATCCCCCACAGCGAACGTCCTTCTCCCCGCTGAGTTCCGCACCCCGAGACGAGTTGGAGCACCCATGCCCCAGCACGTGCCGTTCTCGCTGGTCGAGGTGTATCCGCGCCTGGACCAGCACCGGCCGGCAGGCCCCCCACAGCCGCGCCGGATCGTCTTTCTCGCCCGCCGTGATCTCGGCAATCCGGCGGCGGGGGGCTCCGAGCTCCTCGTCGACCGGCTCGCCGACGGACTGACCAAACTCGGCCACCAGGTCACCCTGCTGTGCGGGGGCCCGGCGGCCTACCGCGACTACCGGGTCGTGTCGGCCGGCGGCGACCTGAGCCACCATCTGCGCGCCAAGTCGGCCTTCGCCCGTCAGGTCGGCGACTGCGACCTCCTCGTCGAGGTCTGCAACGGCATGCCCTACCTCGCGCCGCTCTGGCATCACGGTCCGACGATGTGCCTGGTCAACCATGTGCACACGGATCTGTGGCAGCTGCGGTTCGGCGGCCCCCTGGCGCCGGCCGCGCGGCTCGGCCGAAGACTCGAACACTGGTCGCTGACGGCCGCGCAGCGCCGGAACCTGCTGGTCGCCGTGTCCTCGTCCACGGCCACCGCGCTCCGCTCGATCGGTGTCGAGCGGGAGCGGATACGGGTCGTGCACAACGGGGTCGAGGAGCCCGGGCCGCGCACCGAGCGGTCGCCCGAGCCGCTGTTCGTGGCCGTGGGCCGACTGGTCGAGTACAAGCGGATCGATCTGCTGCTGCGGCTGTGGGAGCGGGTTCGCCCGGTCACGGGCGGGCGGCTGGTGATCGTCGGTGACGGGCCCGAGCGGTCGCGGCTGGAAGCGATGGCCGGCCCCGGTGTGGAGTTCGCCGGGCATGTCTCCGAGCAGGAGAAGCACCGGCTGCTGTGTGCGGCCTGGCTGCTGCTTCATCCCTCCGCGGTGGAGGGGTGGGGGCTGGTCGTCACGGAGGCCGCCGTCCGGGAGACCCCGTCGGTCGCCTTCGATGTGCCCGGTCTGCGGGATTCCGTCGTGGACGGGGAGACCGGGGTGCTGGCTCGGGGGGAGTCCTCCTTCGCCGCGGCGTGGTGTGCGCTGGCGGTGTCGACCGATCGGCGGGTGCTGATGGGGAAGGCCGCGCGGGAGCGGGCCGCGCGGTATCGCTGGGAGCGGACGGTGCGGCAGTTTCGGGCGGTGGCTGCGGAGGCTGTGCGGGGTTGGACGCCTTGAGCGCCAAACGGGGTGCCTCGTCCGGCCGTTGGCGACTGCGGGATCGTGGTGGCTGGTCGCTCCCCCATCGCGGCGGAGCCGCTCATGTCACGGCCCCGCGCCCCTTGGGGGGACCGGCGGCCATGAAGGATCCCTCTTTTCGGCGGTCCCTCACCCTCTTCCGGGCCTTCATGCGGGAGCAGGACGATCCCGAGTACTGCTACGCGCTGCTGGCCCGCGATGCCGTCGATCAGGTCGAGGCGTACGGCGGCGGGCCCGTCGACGGGCTGACCGTCGTCGACGTCGGCGGCGGGAGCGGGTACTTCACCGAGGAGTTCCGGCGGCGGGGTGCGCAGGCGTATCTCTTCGAGCCGGATCTGCGGGAGTTGGGGGCGAAGCCGCCGGACGGGGCCGTCGTCGCCGACGGGTACCTCCTCCCCCTGGCCGACGGGGTCGCCGACGTCACCTTCACCTCCAACGTGTTGGAGCACGTCGCCGATCCGCCGACGTTCATCAGTGAGCTCGTACGGGTGACGCGGCCCGGCGGGCTGATCTATGTGTCGTTCACGAACTGGCTGTCCCCGTGGGGCGGGCACGAGTGGGCGCCCTGGCACTACCTGGGGGCGGAGCGGGCGCGGGCCCGCTATCGGCGCCGTACCGGGAAGGACGCCAAGCACACGCTCGGCGAGAACCTCTTCGCCGTGCACATCGGACGCACTCTGCGGCAGGTGCGCGGCCGGGACGACGTGACGGTCGTGTCGGCGCGCTCCCGCTACTGGCCGTTTCTCGCGGAGACCGTCGTGAAGGCGCCGGGGCTCCGTGAGTTCGCCACCTGGAACCTCCTCCTCATTCTCCGGCGGTGTCCACCATGACGAGCACGGTCCAGGCTCCACCTCCCGCGCCGGTACGGCCGGCGGGCACGACCGAGGGACCTCCCGAGGGCCCTCGGTCGCGGCGCTGGCTGCTGGGGTTCTGGGCCGTGGTGTTCGTTCTGCTGGTCGCCGCGCAACCGGGGCGGCAGACCTTCGACACCAAGCTCGGGGTCACCACCGATCCCTGGCAGTTCGTCTCCGATCTCGGTCAGCTGTGGCACGACCGGGGCGGGTTCGGCGGCATCCAGGACCAGTACGTCGGCTATCTGTGGCCGATGCTGCCGTACTACGGGCTGACCGATCTGGTCGGGCTGCCGGTGTGGCTCGCGGAGCGGCTGTGGCTGTCGCTGATCGTGTCGGTGGCCTTCTGGGGTGCGCTGCGACTGGCTGAGCGGTTGGGGGTCGGGAGCTCCGCGTCGCGGCTGTTGGCCGCCTCCGCCTATGCGTTGTGGCCCGTGTTCACCACCGTCGTCGGGTCGACCTCGGCCGCCGCGCTGCCGGGGGCCTTCCTGCCGTGGGTGCTGCTGCCGCTCACGAACGAGCGGTACAGCGCGCGGGTGGCGGCCCTGCGGTCGGCGCTCGTCATTCCGTTCATGGGCGGGGTCAACGCGGCCGCGACTCTGGCCTCGTTGCTGCCCGTCGGGCTGTATCTGCTCACCCGGACGCCGGGGCCCCGGCAGCGCCGGCTGATCGCCTGGTGGGTGCCCGGGGTGATCCTGGCGACCGCGTGGTGGGTGATCCCGCTGCTGCTGCTCGGCTTCCACGGGGAGAACTTCCTTCCCTACGTGGAGAGTTCGCAGACCACGACGGCCACGATGTCCGCCACCGAGGCACTGCGGGGCGCCGGGAACTGGGTGGCATATCTGAACTTCGGTGAGGCCTGGCTGCCGGCCGGCTGGTCCGTCGCCGCCTCCGTGCTCGTGATCCTGTCGTCGGCGTGTGCGGCGGGGCTGGGGCTGGCCGGGCTCGCGCGGCGGGACATGCCCGAGCGGCGGTGGCTGGTGCTGACCGTGCTGGTCGTCGCGCTGATCACGCTCGCCGGGTACGGCGGGGTGTTCGGGGCACCCTTCCACGGGGTGGTCCAGGACTGGCTGAACGGAGGGCTCGCGCCCTTCCGCAACATCTACAAGTTCCAGACCGGACTGGCTCTCGCGCTCGTCCTGGGGCTGGCGCATCTGGTGGGGGTGGCCGCGCAGGCGCACGGGGCCCGCCGGGTGCGGGGCCGGCGGTTCGCGCCGCTGATCGCCGCCGTGCTCGTCGTTCCCGGGCTGCTGTGGCCGTACCTCAACGGGTCGGTCCTGCAACCGGGTTCGTACCAGGAGCTGCCCAAGTACTGGCAGGCGACGGCGGACTGGCTGGAGAAGTACTCCCCCGATTCACGGGCACTGGTCGTGCCGGCCACCGCGCACGGCATCCACACCTGGGGCACCACCGTCGACCAGCCCCTCGACGTGCTCGCCGAGTCCCGCTGGGCGCAACGCGACTACGTGCCCTTCGGCACCGCCGGCAACCGGCGCGCGATGGACGCCGTCGAGCAGGCGCTGCTGACGGGCGGTCAGGTACCGGGGCTGTCGGACTACCTGAGCCGGGCCGGGCTGTACTACGTCGTCGTACGCAACGACCTGGACCCCGACCAGATCGGCTCGGTGCCGACGACGACCGTGAAGCGGACCCTGGAGCAGTCCGGGTACGAACGGGTGACGGGACTCGGGCCGGTGATGACCGGCGGGCGGATCGCCGAGGGCACCCCGCTCCAGGTCGAGGGGCTGTACGCGCGGCAGCGGGCGGTGGAGATCTACCGTCCGGCCGAGGACGTGCCGCGCCCCGGGCAGGCCGGGCTGAAGGCCATCGCGGACACGGCCGTCGTCTCCGGCGGTCCCGAGTCGCTGCTGCCGCTGGCCGCCGACCCGGAGCTGCGCGACCGTGCCACCGTGCTGACCGGCGACAACCACCCCGGCCTCGGCACCCCGGCCGTGCAGGTGGTCGGCGACGGGCTGCGCCGCGCGGACACCCGGTTCGGCCTGGTCAACGCCAACACGTCGTACACGTATACGGCGAACGAGCGGAACCCGAGCGGGAGCGTGCAGAACCCCGGTGAGCAGCCGAAGCAGATCCTGCCGGTGTCGGGCCTCGACCATCAGACGGTGGCCGAGCTGCGCGGCGCCACGTCGGTGACCGCGTCGACCAGCGGCAACTGGCTGTTCCATCTGCCGCAGTACGACCCGGTGAACGCCTTCGACGGCGACCGGGACACCGCCTGGGCGGAGGGCGCGGCCGGGTCGGCGGACGGGGAGTGGCTGCGGATCGACTTCGACGGCAGTCAGGACCTACCGGAGACGTTCGAGGTCACGCCGTTGCCGCAGGACGGGGTGCGGTCCGCGCCGACGCGGGTCAAGGTGGAGACCGAGCGCGGCTCACGCTCCACGAACCTGCAGGCCGACGGCTCCACCCAGACGGTCAACGCCCGTCCCGGTGAGACGAGTTGGCTGAAGATCACGATCCTCGACTCGGCGGAGCGGCACACCGGTCTGGTCGGCGCGGGCTTCTCCGAGATCGACATCCCCGGGGTCAAGGTCACCCGGATGCTGCGGCTGCCGACCGACGCGAAGGAGTCCGACGCCTCCGCCGAGGTGGTCTCGCTCCAGCGGGCCGCCGACCCGACCGGCCTCTCCCCCACGGGCACGGAACCCGGGCTGCACCGCACCTTCGCCACCACCACGGCGGGCACGTACGAGGTGAAGGCGACGGCCGTCCCCGTGCCGGGCGAGGAGCTGGACAGGCTGCTGTACGAGGTGGCTCCCGAGCAGCAGACCAGGATCACGGCGACCGCCGAATCCACGGCCTCCCTCGGGGCCGGGCTCTCGCCGCGCAACCTCACCGACGGCGACCTGACCACGGCGTGGATCGCGGGCGACGACCCGACGATCCATCTCAGCTGGAAGGACAGGTGGCCGGTCGGCTCGCTCGTCCTGGCCCCGGCGGGCGGCCTCTCGACCCGTCCGACGCAGGTCGAGATCAGCTCCCCGGACGGCGCGGTCATCGCCGGTGTCGACGAGAACGGCTGGGTCCGCTTCGACCCGATCAACACCGACCAGCTCGACGTCACCGTCACCGAGACGGCGCCCCTGACCGTGCACAACCCCGTCGCCGACGACGACCTGCAACTCCCGGTCGGCCTCACGGAGGCGTACATCCCGGCTCTCGACCAGTACCGCACCCCCCAGCCCGCCCCGACCCGGGACTTCGAGCTCCCGTGCGGCAAGGGCCCGGTGGTCGAGGTCGACGGGACGCTGTACGACACGAGCGCGCGGGGGACGGTACGGGACCTGGTGGAGCGCCGGTCGATCGATCTGACGCTCTGCCAGAACGACCGCTCCGACGCGAAGGTGGAGCTCGGCGCGGCCGACCGGCACACCGTCGAGTCCGACGACTCGGGCGCCCTGGCCGTCTCCACCGTCACCCTCACCCGGGGCCCGGTCGCCGAACCGGCCGCCACTGGACGGGACTTGGGCATACGGGACTGGCTCGGCGACCGACGCGCGGTCACCGTCGGCGACGGCGCGGCCTCCTACCTGACGACGTACGAGAACTACAACGACGGCTGGAAGGCCACCCTGAACGGCCGCGAGCTCACCCCCGTGCGGCTCGACGGCTGGCAGCAGGGCTGGCGCATCCCGGGCGGCGCGGGCGGCACGGTCAACCTGTCGTACGAACCGTCCGTCACGTACGAGGCCGGGCTGATCGGCGCCGGTGTGGGCCTCGTGGCCCTGATCGGGCTGGCTCTCCGGCGTCGCCAGGAGCCCAACCCCGACGAGCCGCAGCCCACCCCGCCGGGCCCCGGGCTCTGGCTCGGCACGGTCGCCCTCACCCTCGTGGGCGTGGTCATCGCCGGCTTCTTCGCCCTTCTCGTCCCGCTCCTGGCCCTCCTCGCCTGGAAACGGCACACCCTGCTGGTACCGATCGCCTTCCTCGCCCTGGCCGGCGCGGGCATCGCCGCCGCGTTCGGAGCGGGTGAGCCGGTGGCCGCGGACGAGGGCGCGTTCGGGCATGTGGCCCAACTCCTGGCGCTGATCGGTCTGTTCGCGGCGCTGGTGAGTGTGGGCGTGGACGCGCGGTCCACGCCCGGGCGGCCCGGCTCGACGCGGCGGTTCGAGGTGCCGCCGGGGGCGCAGGCGCCGACGGAGCCGCTGCCGCGGCGCAGGCGGACGGACAAGCCGCTGAACGGTGGGCCGGGCGGGTCAGGAGGGTCCGCAGGAGGTGGCGGGTCCGTGGCGAGTCCGACCATCTCGGCGCGCGGGCCGGGCTCCGCGCAGGGGGAACCGGACACCCCGACCCGGCGGATTCCGTTCACCAAGCCGAAGTTCAGGGCGACACCGCCGGAGGATGACGGCCGTCCGGGGAACGGCGGGACGGGAAACGGCGGCACGGGAAACGGCGGGACGGGTAAGGGGGACCCGGTATGACGGCGCTGGACCACCCCGCACGGGACGAGGCCGCCCACGGGCCCGTCCGCATCCCCTTCCCGGTGGTCGACGAGGTGTCCCGGCACTGCCTCCAGGAGGAGGAACCGGAGACCGTCCACATCGAGGTCCACCTCCCCGGCCGCCTCGACCCCGACCGCCTCCGCACCGCCTTCACCGCCGCCCTCCGCACCCACCCCCGCATCCTCATGCGGGAGGCGCCGGGGCGGTGGTACCGCCGCCGCTACGAGTGGGAGCTGACGGAGGAGCCCGAGGTCGAGGTGGTGGCCTTCCTGCCGGCGGGCCCGCACGCGCTGCGGGACGCGCGGACGAGGGCCCTGATGGAGGCCCCTCCGCTGACGCTGTCGCCACCGATCCGCCTGGAGGTGGTGGAGGGAGCGGGACCGGCGGTGGGAAGCGAGGCGTGCGACGACGTGGGCCATGCGGTCGGGCGCCCGGGGGCGAGGTCGACCGGGGAGATGCTCCGCGGCTCCGTGGTACGAGGTGCCTCCGCGCCCGAAGCTACGACGGCTGCCCCTCCCACCGGCACCGTCCTCTTCCTCACCATCAACCACACCGCCCTCGACGGCCCCGCCTGCCTCCGCATCCTGGCCACCGCGGCGCAGCTGTACGGCGGCGAGGACAACGCCCCCACGGCCCCACCCGTCCGCACCGCCCCCACCCCGGACGAACCGACACCACCCGAGACGGAACCCCCCTCCAACTGGGCCCGCCCCGCCCGAGTGGCCCCCGGCACCCCCGAGCCCTCCCCCGGCAACGGCCTGCTCGTCACCGACCTCCCCGTCCCCCGCCGCCCGAAGTCCGCGCCGTACACCGTGAACGACCAGCTCATGGTCGCCACGGCCCTGATGCTCGCCCACTGGAACCGGGAACACGGCGCCCACCCCCGCCCCCTCCGCATCACCATGCCCGTGGACGACCGTCCGAGGGACTCGGAGATGCCGATAGGCAACGGCACCCGCCTGGTCGAAGTCCCCTTCTCTCCGGCCGAGTTGAACCCGTCCCACACCCCCCTGCCCACCCTCCTCCACCGCACGGCGGACCGCACCCGCGCCCTGAAGTCCCTCCAGCGCCCCCAACTGGGCCACGGGGCATCCCTGTTGACGGCGCCGGTGGTCCCCGTCTCCTGGCGCGCGGCCCTCACCCGGGGCCTGCGCAGAGCCGCCGCCCCCTGGACCTCGACCACCCTGCTCAGCAACATCGGCCGCATCCCGTACGCGCTGGACTTCGGCGAGGGAGCCGGCCGCGCCCACGCCGTGTGGTTCTCGGCCCCCGCCCGTATGCCCCGCGGCCTCACCGTCACGACCGCTTCCACGGCGGGCCGCCTCCACCTGGCCCTGCGCTGGTCCCGTGCCCTGCTCGGCCACGGCGACGGCGCCCACCTCCGCGACCTCTTCGAGCACTATCTGCACGCGACGGAAGAGGACACCGAGTAATGCCACGAGCACTGCCGACCACCTCACCCGCCCCGTCCCCGGCCCAGGCTCCGCGCAGGGGACTTCGGGACTTCTACGAGGACCCGTCCGTCCCCGTCGCCTCCGGCACCCCCCGCAGCCTCGCCCAGGCCCGCATGCTGGCGGCCGCCCTGGGCCCGGCGGCCACCGGCGGCCCCCGCACCATCCTCGACATCGGCTGCGGCGACGGCACGGCGGCGGCCACCGCCGCCCCCCTCCTCGCCGGCCACCGCCTCATCGGCGTCGACTGGTCCCAGGACGCCCTCCGACGCGCCCGCACCCGCGTCCCGTACGCGATCCGCGGCGAACTGGCCGACGGCGGGCTGCCGTTCAGGTCGGAGTCGGCCGACGCCGTCCTGTTCAGCGAGGTCATCGAGCACCTGGTCGACCCGGACGCGGCTCTCGACGAGATCCGCCGCGTCCTGCGCCCCGGCGGTCATCTGATGCTGTCGACACCCAATCTCGCCGCCTGGTACAACCGCGCCCTGCTGCTCGCGGGCGTCCAGCCGGTGTTCTCGGAGGTGAGCCTGCGCGGCATCCACGGCCGCCCCGGGACGGAGGTCGTCGGCCATCTCCGGCTCTACACCGCCCGCGCGCTGCGGGAGTTCGTGGCCGCGTCCGGCTTCGAGGTCGTACGGCTGCGCGGGGCGCCCTTCCACGGCGTACCGCGCCCGCTGCGTCCGCTGGACCGGCTGGCCTGCGCGGCCCCGTCGGCCGCGTCGATCCTGCTGCTGCACGCACGGAGGACGTAGCCGATGTGGTGGGGAGTGGCCGCGGCCCTGTTGGCGAACGCGCTGTACAGCACCGGATTCGTCCTGGAGAAACGGGCCCTCACCGCGATGCCGCAGGTGACGGTCCGGGAGCCGGTGAAGCTGCTGCGGCAGGTCGTCGGCAGCCCGCTGTGGATCGCGGGATCGCTGTCGCTGGCCGCCGGGTTCGCCGCACAGCTGGCCGTGTACCGCACGCTGCCGATCGCCGCCGCCCAGGGCATCTTCGTCTCGGGACTGGTCCTGCTGGTCCTGCTCTCGGCCCGGCTGCTCGGCGAGGAGACCACGGGCCGGGAGCGGTACGCCCTCGGGGCCATCCTCGCCGCGCTGCTGATGGTGGTGCTGTCGCTGGACGAGGGCACCGACACGGTCAGCCGCGGGGCGCCGTACGCGCTGGTCCTGACGATCTGCCTGCCCGCGCTGGCGGCGGGGGTGGGGCTGTACCGGTCCGCCGAGCGGCGCGCCCGGCACCGGCACCGGCTGCCGACCACGGGCGTCGAGTACGGCGTGGCCGTGGGCCTGCTGTACGGCGTCAGCTCGCTCGCGATCAAGGGCGTGTCGAGCTATCTGACCACCGGCGGTCTCGGCGACGCGGTCGTCGGCCTGCTGCGCTCCCCGTACCCGTATCTCCTGCTCTTCACCGGCGCGTTCGGTCTGGTGATGTCACAGGCCGCGCTGCAGCGCTGCCGGGCCTCGCTGATCGTGCCGGTCTGTACGACGGTGACCTGTCTGTTCACGGCGGTGCTCGGCACGCTGTCGTTCGGCGAGTCGCTGCCCGACGATCCCCTGCGGCTGACGCTGCGCCTGTCGGGCACGGTGCTGGCGGTCGCCGTACTGCTGAGCATGCCCAAGCACGACAGTCCAGCGCCGCCCGCGCCCCAACCTGCCTCACCGGCCAAGGAGTTGACCCCTCCATGAACCCCGACGACCCGTTGCTCCAGATCCTGGCGTGCCCGCTGGACAAGGGGCCGCTGCACCTGGTGGTCCACGAGGAGGAACAGCGGCCCGACACGACCGCCGCCCCCGCCGCCCCGGCGTCGGAGTCGCTCTACAACCCCCGGCTGCACCGCCGTTACCCGATCGTCGACGGCATTCCGCAGCTGCTGCCGTCGTCGGGCGAGCAGGTGACGGAGGACGAACACGAGAGGCTTTCCGCACTCCTGAGGGGGATGGGTTCATGACCACGCTCGCCGCCCGGCTCGCGCCGCTCCTCCCGGACCGGCTGATCGCCGCGACCGCCCGGCTCGTCTACCCGCGCTTCGAACCGGAGCTCGCCCGGCTCGACGAGCTGTGCCCGCCGCAGTGCGGTACGGCGGTGGACGTCGGCGGCTGGTACGGCCCCTGGACGCGCCGGCTGGCGAGGCGGGCCGGGCGGGTGGTGACCGTCGAGCCGGTGCCCCGGCTGGCGCGGCTGCTCACCTCGGCGGCCCCCGCCAACGTCCGCGTCGTCCAGGCCGCCGCGTCGGACCACCCGGGCACGGCCCGCCTCTGGCTGCCGCCCGGCGACGACGGCGAACGGGGGGTGTCGTCCCTGGTCCGCCGGGACATCCACGCCCGCGCGCTCGACGTCCGCTGCGTCACCCTCGACGGCCTCGGCCTCACGGACGTCGGATTCGTCAAGATCGACGTCGACGGCAACGAACTGGCCGTCCTGCGCGGCGCGTCCGGCCTCCTCGTCCGCGACCGCCCGGCCCTCTTCGTCGAACTGGAGTCCCGTATCCAGCCGATCACCCCGGTCGTCGAGCTCCTCGCCGGCCTCGGCTACGCCGGCTGGGTCCTCCCCGCCGGTACCTGGCTCCCGCTCGACCCGGCCGCCCTGGAGGCCCACCAGGCGCGTACGGCGTACATGGCGTCCAAGGGGCTGCTCCGCCGCGTCCTGCCGTTCGCCGGGCCCCGGTACGTCAACTCGGTGCTGTTCCTGCCGGACGGGCGCCGCCCGGGTGGGCGAGCCCCCGCCTCCGGCGCCGTACGTCACGATGGACCCCATGTCCTCCGCGAAGCGCCCCGGTCCCGATAGGCCCTCCGGTCCGTTCACCCCGCTCGACTTCCAGCTCGTGCTGCTGCGCCGTATGGCCGACCACAACCCGGAGCTCGTCGAGGACGCCCGCCGTGAGCTGGGCGTCTCGATCGCTCAGATGCGCGAGGCGAACCGGCGGTGGCAGGCGATGGTGCGGTCGCCCCGGGGACGGGGGTCGGCGTCCCGGTACCGGTCGGTCCTGGGGGCGCCGGAATCGGTCACGGCGCGGAGGATCGGCGACCTGGACTGCGAGGCGTGGCTGTGGCCGGTCCCGTTGTGGGCCGACCTCCGGTTCGAGGTGCTGCTCGCGCCGAACGGGGCCGTGTGGAACGAGTGGCTCGTGCGGGCGCCGGGGGCCGCGGGTCCTGAGCCGCGCGCTCTCGAGGACCTGACGCCGTGGTCCTGCACGGTGGACGAGGTGGCGCGGGCCTTCGAACCGGCTCGGCCGCTGGAGGGGACGGCGCCCACGCGGTGGGGGCTGCGGTTCGTCGCGCCCGACGGGCAAGGGGTGCGGCGGGAGTGCGTCGCGGAGTTCACGTGGGGGCTGTTGCAGAGAGTCGCCCCTTAGCGCCCCGCGCCCCGGAGAACCACCTGGTCGTACCCCGTCAGGTCACGCACGCTTTCGATCAGCCTTTTCCTCCATCGCTCGCAAGAGCGGCTTAAGCGGAAGATTGGCGGTCATCCGGCCGTTGGGGGCGCCGCTGGGCCTACTGTCCGTGCAGAGTTTTGATCCTCACGGGAAGGCAGTCCCATGACGACCCAGCACCCCGCGGAGCGAGCCGTGCCGGTCGAGCGGCTGCGGCTGGGGGATCACGCGTGCATGGGGCCGGAGGGCGTGGAGGGGGAGTCGCCGTGGAAGGTGTTCACGGCGTTCACCCGGACGAGCCTGGCGCGCGGGGAGAAGGTCCTGCTGGTCATGGACCCGGACGACCTGAGCGACGACGAGGTGGTCGCGCTGCTGGACCGGGGCAGCGGACAGGTCGTGGCGGCGCGGGCCGACGGTCAGCTGTCGCTGAAGCGGAACACCGAGATCTACGTGCCCGACGGCCGCTTCCAGGAGCAGCGCACGATCGACACGTACGCCTCCGAGGTCGACCGCGCCCGTGACGAGGGCTGGGCGGGGCTGCGGGTCACCGCCGACATGAGCTGGGCTCCCCGCACGCACCTCGGCCACGACCGGCTGCTCGACTACGAGGCGTCCGTGGCACCGCTGTTCGCGGACCCCCTGTTCACCGCGATCTGCTGGTACGACCGCCGACGGTTCGACGACGACCTGACGGCCGCCGTCGGCAAGGTCCACCCGCTGCGGGTCATGGAACGTCTCGACTCCCTGGAGGCCACCGGGACCCCGGACGGCGGGCGGCTGGCCGGCACCGCCGAGCTGAGCACGCGGACCGAGTTCGTCGAGGCCCTGCGCGAGGCGCTGGAACACCGTGACGACTCCGGGCCCAGCCACTTCGTCCTCGACCTCCGTGACCTGTGCTTCATGGAGGCCCACTGCGCCTGGCAGCTGATCAGCCTCGCCGCGTCGCTCCCGGCCGGCAGCGAGGTCACCGTGCGCTGCGGCGAACTGCTGGGGCTGGTGCTGGGGCAGCTGGGCGCCGGCGAGGTGCCCCAGCTGGTGGTCAGCGTGGAGGGAGACGAGGACGGGGAGGACGCCGGGTGAGCGAGGGCCTGGTGCTGCGGATGGAGTTCGACGGGCCCGAACTCCCCCTGGTGCGCGCGCTGGTCGAGGAGGCCGCGCTGCGGGCCCGGCTCGCCACCGCCGTCAAACGCGACGTCGTCCAGGCCGCGTTGGAGATCTACACGAACGCCCTGCCCCGTGGGGATGGGTCGGGAGCCATCGAACTACGGCTGATGGAGGGCGAGTTGCGCTGCGAGGTGACGGCCGTCGGGCCGACTGCGGCGGGGCGGCCCACCTCCGCGGCCGGGTGGTCCGATCCCAGGGCGGGGTCGTCCGAACCCAGGGCGGGGTCGTCCGAACCCAGGGCGGGGTCGTCCGAGGGGCACGGGATACGTCTCGCCGAGTCGCTGATCGCCGGCCTCGGCACCCCCGGCCGGACCGGCGTCCACAGCGTCACCCGGGGCACCACGGTCACGCTGTCCGTCCCTCTGCCGGCCTCGGGGTGTCCGCCCCCCGGCTACAGCCCCGCCCGCGCGCTGAACCAGGCCGCCACCTGACTACGGTTGTGGAAGCCCAGCTTCACGAGGATGCGTTCGACATGGCCCTCGGCGGTGCGACGGGCGATGACGAGGTGGTCGGCGATCTGCTTGTTGGTGCGGCCCTGGGCGACGAGGGCCGCGACCTGGAGTTCACGCCGGGTGAGCGGGACCGGATCGGAGGCGGCAACGGGGGCGGGGGCGGGGTGCGCCGCCGGACTCGGCGCGCGGGCCGGGCTCCCGGCCGGGACGGAGCCTTCCTGTGTGCCGGAGGGGGGATTCCGGCGTACGGCGGGCGCCTCAGCGGTACGGGCACCGGAGGCCGAGCCGTCCCGTCGGCCCTCCGTCCTCGGCGTGGCACCCGAGCCCTCCCTCCGCCCGCCCGTACGCGCGCCGGAAGCCGAACCCTCCACCGGCTCGCCCAGGGCGTAGGCCACCGCCTGCTCCGGAGTCATCCGGCCGCCTCGGCGGTGAGCCAGGACGTAGGCGTGGTCGCCGAGGGCGCGGCGGGCGTGGTGTTCGGCGGCGCGGGGGCGGCCGGGCCGGAGGGCGTCCATGGGGTTGCCGCCGATGTCGTGCCAGATGCGGTCGACGGCGCCGCGCAGGACGCCGGCCCGCTCGGCGTCGGCCGCCAGGGCCTCGGCGGCGGCGAGCAGGTCGAGGGTGCGGGCGAGGCTCTGGTGCTGCCGCACGGTGTACGGCAGCCGCAGACAGGCGCGGGCGTGCTCGGCGGCACGGTCGTACTCCCCGGCCGACCAGTGCGCGAGGGCGAGGGTGCGCAGCGCCCAGGAGCGGGCCCACTGTTCGCCGTGGGCCTCGCAGAGCGCGACGGCCTCGGCGCACAGCGGGATCGCCTCCGCCGCGCGCCCCCGGCTGACGAGCGTGCAGGCGAGTTCGACGCGGGTGAGGACGACGAAGGCGGTGCAGGCCCGGGCCCGGCCGGAGCCGAGAGCGCCGGCCGGCACGGGCGGGGGCGCGGGCACCGGGAGCTCCTCGTCGGCGGCGGCAGCGGTCCGTGCCGGGTCGAGGCCGGCCAGGACGGCGGCGGAGCGGCTGTGGACCAGCGAGGTCAGGGCGCCCGCCCACATCGCGCGGGTCAGCGTCTCGTCCGGCCGGGCCCCGGCCCGCAGGGCGCCGTCCATCCAGTGCCGGCCCTCGCCCCAGATACCGCCCGCGACCCAGTGGAACCAGAGGCCGGCGGCGAGCCGCAGCCCGTGCTGGGCCTCGCCGGGGGTGGTGAGGCAGAAGTCCAGGGCGGCCCGGAAGTTGTCCTGGTCGATCCGCAGCCGTTCGGTGATCTCCGCCTGGTCGGGGCCGAACCAGGCCTGCTCGTACTCGGCGCCGAGCCGCGCGAAGTGGTCGCGGTGCCGCCGCCGGGTGTCGGTCGCCTCACCCAGGTCGTGCAGCTTCTCCAGCCCGTAGTCGCGCAGGGAGACCAGCAGCCGGTAGCGCACCTGGCCGGCGTGTTCCTCCCGGACGAGCACCGACTTGTCCACGAGCCCGGCGACGGCGTCCAGGACGGTGCACGGGTCGGCTTCTCCCTCGGCGCGGGCGGCTTCGGCGGCGCAGACCGCCTCGGCCGCGGCCAGGTCGAAGCCGCCGACGAAGACCGACAGCCAGGCCCACACCAACTGCTCCTGCGGGGTGCACAGTTCGTAGCTCCAGTCGACGGCGGAGCGCAGGGTGCGGTGGCGGGGGGCGGAGGTCGGGCTGCCGCAGGTGAGGAGCTGATAGCGGTCGTCGAGGCGTTCGACGAGCTGGTCCACACCGAGGGCGCGCACCCGGACCGCCGCCAGCTCGATGGCGAGCGGCAGTCCGTCGAGGCGGCGGCAGAGGCGGGCCACGGCCTGCTGGTTCGCCTCGCCGACGGTGAAGCCGGGGACCACGGCCGCCGCCCGGTCGGCGAACAGCCGCAGCGCGGGGAAGGACTCGACCGCCGACGGGGTCAGCTCCTCCGGCGCGGGCGCGGGCAGCGGCGGCACCTCGAAGAGCTGTTCCCCGGCCAGACCGAGCCGGTGCCTGCTGGTGGCGAGGATCCGTACGCCCTCGGTGGCCGCCAGTACGGTCCCGGCGAGGACGGCGCAACTACGCAGCAGATGCTCGCAGTTGTCGAGCACGATCAGTAAGCTCCGCTCGCGCAGGTGGTCGACGAGGATCTCCAGCGGGGGCCGTACGGTCTCGTTGCGCACGCCCAGCGCGTCGTTGACGGCGTGCGGGACGAACGCCTCGTCGCGCAGCGCGGCCAGCGGTACGAGCCACACGCCGTCCGGGAACGCCCGTGCGACCTGTCCCGCCACATGTCCGGCGAGCCGGGTCTTGCCCACCCCGCCGGGTCCCGTCAGCGTCAGCAGTCTGCCCGCCGACAACAACCGTCTGACATCGGCCGCCTCGTCCCGTCGCCCCACGAAGCTCGTCAGCTCCGCCGGGAAACCGGAAGTGCGCCGCGGCTCCGATCCGCCCACGATGCTGGTCACGCCCTCAGTTGTGGTTCCCGTACGCGCTGTTGTAACCGCGAAGGGTAGGCAGCGGGCACGGGCGGGACGCGCGCTTCGTGGATTTCCCGCCTCTTCGGGTGAGGGCGGCCTTGCGGAGTCAGCCGGTGGCCGCCGCCAGGACCGCCTCGACCACGCGGGGCAGCGAATCCGGGTGCAGCCACAGGAAGAGGTTGGGCTCGACGAGCTCCAGCTCCATCACGCACGGCCGCCCGTCCTCCCCGGTGACGAGGTCGACGCGCGCGTACAGCAGCTCGGGCCGCTCGGGTACGGCAGTCAACGCCCGCTCGGCGACGGCGAGTTCGGCCTCGGTCGGGGTCCAGGGCTCCAGGTCCGGGTGGGCGATCTTGTCGGCGTCGTACGCCGTGCCGGGCGCGAGCACCGCACCCTTGCGGCTGGCGTGCAGCAGGCGGCCGCCGAAGAACTGCAGGGCGCGCTCGCCGTCGGTGTCGATGCTCGTCACGAACGGCTGCACCATCGCGGTGAGCCCGTCGGCGTGCATCCGCTCGACGTGCCGTACGGCGGTCTCCCGCTGGTCGGGGGTGTACCGGGCGGCGAACCGGGCGCCCGCGCCGGAGGTGGGCTTCACGACGTACTCGTGCGCCTCGGGGAGCTTCACGGGGTCGCCCGGCGCGAGATAGGCCGTCGGGACCACGGGCACCCCGGCCCGGGCGAGATCCCCGATGTACCGCTTGTCGGTGTTCCAGCGCACGACCCCGGCCGGGTTGGCGAGCCGGGTGGCCTCGCCGACCTTCCGCGCCCAGGCCACGAACTCGGCCGCGCGCCAGCTGTAGTCCCAGGTGGAGCGGATGACGACGAGGTCGTAACCGGCCCAGTCGGCCGCCGGGTCGTCCCAGTGCACGGCCGCCGCGTCGGCCCCGGCCTCCCCCAGCGCCCGCACCAGCACCGGCAGATCCCGGTCGTGGTTCGTCCTGGGCCCGGGATCGTAGGTGGCGACGGCTATCCGGGGGGCGGCTGTGCGGGCCACGGAGGCTCCATTCTCGTACGTCTGCGGCGGCCCCCCGGGAGGTGCCCGGAGGGCCGGTCTCGGGCGCAGGCTAACAACCTCGGAGGCCGGGGGGAGAAGTGGGATTCCGCGGGGTGCTCCCGCTCACGGCACGGACGGTCCCGTGACGGGGCGGCCCTCGCTGTCGTACGGCCAGACGTTGGGGACACAGCCGTTCATGCCCTTGATCTGCTGCATCATCGCCGGGGCGGGCTCGCCCTCGCCGGGGCAGCCGACGTGGCCGTGGCCGAGGAAGTGGCCGACCTCGTGGTTGATGATCAGGGCGCGGTAGGCCTTGACGTCCTTGGCGTAGACGGGGGTGGCCTGTTCCCAGCGTTCGAGGTTGACCATGACGTTGTCGCCGACGTTGCAGTTGTACTCGCCGCCGGTGTTCAGCCCGCCCGCGCCGCAGATGTCGTCGACGGTGCCGGGGGTCGCGACCTTGACGACGAAGTCGGTGCGGCCGCCGGAGACCCGCTGGAAGGCCGAGTCGCCGTCCGCGGTCCAGCCGCGCGGGTCGGCGAGGATGCCCTCCACCTCCTCGGCGACGTCGGCGGTGGACAGTGACAGGCCCTTCTCGACGTCGACCCGATAGCGCAGGGGCGCGCCCTTGCCCACCTTGCCGCTGCCGCCGGAGGCCGTGGTGAACGTGCCCGGCCCGGTCCTGGGGATGGTGACCGGCGAACCGCTGGGGGACGACGACCCCGACTCACCCGGAGACGAACTGGGCGAGGAGGAGGGGCTACGGGAAGCACCGGTGCCGGCACCGGGACTCTGACCGGGGCTGGGGCTGGACGAACGCCGGGACCGCTCGGGCGAGGGCTCGGCGGACGCGCCGGACCCCGCCCCGCCGGCTAACTCCTCCGTGCCGCCGGTCGTCCAGCACACCGCCGCGAATCCGGCGACACCGAGGGCCGCGACGACCCCGAGCCCGCCCCACAGAGGCCCCTTCCCCCATCGTGCGGGGCCCTTCCTCCGCCGCCCTGACTTCTTGCCCGAGTTCTTGCCCGCGCTCTTGGCCGATCCCTGCGCTGCGGTGTGCGCCGAGCCGCTTCGACGGCGGCGGGTGCGCGTGCGGGTGCTGCTGGTGCGGGTGCGTGGAGGTGTTGCGTTGTGGGCGGTCATGTTCCTTCAGAGTGTGATCGGTATGTGATCGGATCTGGTCGAGTCGATCACGAAACGATAACGGGTGATCGGCATGGCTCCGCACCACCGCTTGACCTTCCCCTTCGGTGAAGCCCCAGCATCGATCGCGGAACGAGGAACGGCCAGGAACAGCCAGGAGCGGCCAGGACCGACGGGGAGTCAGGGAGAGCCATGAAGATGCTGACGATCGGGGCCTTCGCGAAGGCGTGCCGGCTGTCACCGAAGGCACTGCGGCTCTACGACGAGCTGGATCTGCTCCGGCCCGCCCGGGTCGACCCGGACACCGGATACCGCTACTACGCCGTCGAACAGCTGGAGCGGGCGCGGCTGGTGGCCTGGCTGCGCCGGCTCGGCATGCCGCTGGCCCGGATCCGTACGGTGTGCGCGCTGGAGCCGGGCCCGGCGGCCCGGGAGATCCGGGCCTACTGGGCCGGGGTCGAGGCCGAGACGGCCACCCGACGCGACCTGGCGGCCTTCCTCGTGGACCACCTCACCCACACATGCGAGGAGAACACAACGATGCTGGAACTCCGTTACGCCGCCCTCTCCGACACCGGCTTGGTCCGCGCCGCCAACCAGGACACCGCCTACGCCGGCACCCGCGTCCTCGCCGTCGCCGACGGCTTCGGCCCGGCCGGGGCCCCCGCGAGCACGGCCGCCGTGGAGGCACTGAAGACCCTGGACCGCGACACGCTCCCGGCGGGCAGCGTGCTGAACCTGCTGGAGGACGCCGTACGGGGCGCGACCGCCGCCGTACGGGACGTCGCGGGAACCGGGGAGGACGGCACGACCCTGACCGCGATGCTCTGGACCGGCTCCCAGCTCGCCCTCGTCCACATCGGCGACTCCCGCGCGTATCTGCTGCGCGGCGGCGAACTGTTCCGGATCACCCACGACCACACCGTCGTCCAGTCGATGATCGACGAGGGCCGCCTGACCCCCGAGGAGGCGACGACCCACCCCCAACCCGCCCTGCTTCTGCGGGCGTTGAGCAGCGACACGGCCATCTCCACCCCCGACCTGCGCCTGCACGACGCCCACCCCGGCGACCGCTACCTGCTCTGCTCCGACGGCCTCTCCTCGGTCGTCCCCGCCCCGGCCATCCAGCACACCCTGGCCTCGATCGCCGACCCCGAGTCGGCCGTACGCGCCCTCGTCACCGAGGCGAACGAGGCGGGCGGCCCGGACAACGTGAGCTGTGTGGTGGCGGACGTGGTGCGGAAGGAGGCGGCGGAGCACGGGGAGCGCTGAGCCCTGAGCCCTGAGATCCTGAAGGCCTGAGCCTCTGGGGGTTCCGACTCCTGCGGGCTGGACCGACCAGCACCGACAGCGGCCCCGCGGCCCTCTCTCGGCCCCTTCAGGAAGGCGGGTCCCCCAGGTCCCGGTTCAGCAGGCGGACCTTGGCGACCATGCGGACGTGGAGGCGCGTCGCGGTGGCCGCCTGCCGGGGCCGCTCGGGGGGATCGTGGTGGCGGTGGTACCCGCGGTGGTCTGGCTGGTGCTGGTGGTCGTACCGGGATTCGGTTGACATGCTCCTCGCCCTGAAGGGCGGGGATTCTGGCCTTCCTTGACTGGTTGCCGTGCCGCTACGCGGCACGGTTTCCGGTCGGGAATCCGTGGCTTCCTGTTTCTTCGCGCTGTGCCGGGACTAGTCCTGGTCTTACCGGCGCTCCGCAGGCCGATACCGCCAGTCCGGCGGCCGTCTTGATATTGATCGCGGCATTGATGTCCCGGTCATGGACCGTGCCGCAGGCGGCACACGTCCATTCCCGCACGTTCAGGGGTTTGGGCCCGTCCACGGTGCCGCAGGTGGAGCAGGTCTGAGAGGTCGGTGTGAACCGGCCGATCGTGACCAGGGTCCGGCCGTACCGTTGCGCCTTGTACTTCAGCCTGCCGATGAACGAGGACCATCCGGCGTCGTGGACGGACTTGGCCAGCCTGGTGCGGGCCAGTCCTTTCACCGACAGGTCCTCCACGGCGATCCCTTGGTTCTCGGAGATCAGCTTCGTGGAGAGCTGGTGGTGGAACTCACGGCGGGCGTCGGTGACCTCGGCATGTGCGCGGGCGACCTTGAGGCGGGCCTTGGCCCGGTTCTTCGATCCTTTCTGTTTGCGGGACAGCTCGCGTTGAGTCTTCTTCAGTTTCTTCTCCGCGCGCCGCAGAAAGCGCGGGGAGTCGATCTTCGTGCCGTCGGAGAGGACCGCGATGGGGGTCCCCCCGGACGGAGTCTGGGGGAGGGTCAGGCCGAGATCGATGCCGATGGTGCGGTCGGTTGCGGGCATCCGGGCTTGGTCGGCGGCGGGGTCGGTGTCGATGACGAAGGAGGCGAAATATCTGCCGGCCGCGTCCTTGATGACGGTGACGGAGGTGGGGGTGGTGGGCAGGGTGCGGGACCATGTCACCTTCACCGCGCCGATCTTCGGCAGGTTCAGACGGCCGCTGTCGGTGATCCTCCAGCGGGCGTTGGCGGTGAACCGGACCGACTGCCGGGCGTCCTTGCGGGACTTGAACCGGGGCGCGCCCAGTTTCGGTCCCTTCCGGGCGCCCTTGAGGGAGGTGAAGAAGTTGCGGTACGCGGCCTCGGCATCCCTCAGGGACTGCTGGAGGACGACGGCGGAGACCTCGCCCAGCCAGGACCGCTCCCCTGTCCGCTTCGCCTCGGTGATCAGCTTCCGGGACAGCTGACCGGCCGTCGGGAACGGCTGTCCAGCCTTACGGGCGTCCTCGCGGGCACGCACCGCGTCGTTGAACACGACGCGGGCGCACCCGAACGCCCTGGCCAGCGCGGTGCGCTGACCGGCATCCGGGTAGAGCCTGAAGGCGTACCGGAGCTGCATGGCGATCACACTAGGCATGTCGAACCCACGTCGTCACCGGGAACGTGTGAACGGTCCGTCACCGTCACGAGGCAGGGTCCGGCTCCGCCGGAACGACACCGCGACGCTCCGCGTCACGGCCACAGGATTCGCTGCACCTCTGGTCTGAAGGCCGGAGCACTGCGAATGATGTCCGGTAGCCCATGGTCAGCAGCGGTACATCGGACGGCGACAACCAAGGAGTACGACACGTGTCCCCTCTCTTCCCGGATCTCACCGGCGACGCCCAGGCCCCCGACCGGCCCGCCCTCCGGTTCGGCGACCGGTCCCTGACGTACGCGGAACTCACGGCCGTGACCGGCGCGCTGGCGGACCGCGTCAAGGGGGGCGGCCGGGTCGCCGTCTGGGCGACCCCCACGCTGGAGACCGCCGTCGCCGTGGTGGCGGCACTGCGGGCGGGCGTACCCGCCGTCCCCCTGAACCCGAAGTCCGGGGAGAAGGAACTCGGGCACATCCTCTCCGACAGTGCGCCGTCACTCGTGCTCGCCGCCCCCGACGATGAACTACCCGCTTCGGTGAGGGAGTTGGAGCGCGTCGATGTCGATGTGCACGACACCGGAAGCGGACCCGCCCCCGACGAGCGGAAGGCCGCCGAGGAGGACGCCGCCCTCGTCGTCTACACCTCCGGCACCACCGGCCCGCCCAAGGGCGCCGTCATCCCCCGCCGGGCCGTCGCGACCACCCTGGACGCGCTGGCCGACGCCTGGCAGTGGACCGCCGACGACGTACTGGTCCACGCCCTCCCCCTCTTCCACGTGCACGGCCTGATCCTGGGCATCCTCGGCCCACTGCGCCGCGGCGGCTCGGTCCGCCACCTCGGCAGGTTCGAGACGGCCGCGGTCGCCCGGGAGCTGTCGGCCGGCGCGACGATGCTGTTCGGCGTCCCGACGATGTACCACCGCCTCGCGGAGGCCCTGCCCACCGACCCGGACCTCGCGAAGGCACTCGGCCGGGCCCGCCTCCTCGTCTCCGGTTCGGCCGCGCTGCCGGTGCACGACCACGAACGGATCGCGGCGGCGACCGGCCGCCGGGTGATCGAGCGGTACGGCATGACGGAGACCCTCATGAACACCAGCGTCCGCGCCGACGGCGAACCGCGGGCCGGCACGGTCGGAGTCCCGCTGCCGGGGGTGGAGTTGAGGCTGGTCGAGGACGACGGCACCCCCCTCGCCGCGTACGACGGCGAGTCGGTCGGCGAGATCCAGGTACGCGGCCCGAACCTCTTCACCGAGTACCTCAACCGCCCCGACGCCACCGCCGCCGCGTTCACCCCCGACGGCTGGTTCCGCACCGGCGACATGGCTGTCCGCGACCCCGACGGCTATGTACGCATCGTCGGCCGCAAGGCCACCGACCTGATCAAGAGCGGCGGCTACAAGATCGGCGCGGGCGAGATCGAGAACGCGCTCCTGGAGCACCCGGGGGTACGGGAAGCGGCCGTCACCGGCGCACCGGACCCCGACCTCGGTGAACGCGTGGTCGCCTGGATCGTCCCGACGGACCCTCAGTCCCCGCCCCCGGCCTCGGAGTTGGCCACCCACGTCGCCACCCGTCTCTCCCCCCACAAACGCCCCCGCGCCGTCCACTACCTCTCCTCCCTCCCCCGCAACGACATGGGCAAGATCATGAAGCGAGCGCTGAAGACGGATGAGTGACCGGCGCCGCTCCGCCCGCGAGGCCATCGCCTTCCTGACGGACGACTTCACCGAACTCCCCACCCCCCACCGGGACTACGCTCCCGACGGCCCCCTCGCCTGGCACGGCTACGACACCTCCCGCGCCCGCGCCGCCGAGCGCACCGGGGAGGAGGAGTCGGTGGTGTGGGGCAGGGCGGTGATCCGCGACAGGACACCGAAGGAGACCGGGGCCGCCCCGACCGGCACGACGACAGGCGCCGCGACCGGCGCTGCGACCGACATCGACACGGCGGCCGGCACGACGACAGCGGGCACAGCGGTCGGCACCACGACAGCGGCCACGGGTGCCGGCACCACGACAGCGGGTACGGGTGCCGGCGCCACGACTGCGGCCACGGGTGCCGCCGCCACGACAGCGGCCACGGCAGCCGGGTCACCGCAGCACGGCGAGGCAGGCGCGAACGGCCCGGCGGACACACCGCCCGGGACCACCCCCGCCGGCACACCGGCCGTACTGGTCTCCTTCGAGTTCGGCTTCCTCGGCGGATCGCTCGGCGAACGCGCCGGCGACCGTCTGGAGGCGGCGTACACCTACGCCCGTGAGCACCGCCTGCCGGTCGTCTCCCTGATCGCGACCGGCGGCAGCCGGATGCAGGAGGGCATGCGCGCGCTCACCCAACTCCAGCGCGTGGCCCGCCAGTCGGCGCTGACGAGCGAGGCCGGGCTGCCCCAGATCGCGGTGCTCCGCGATCCCACGACAGGCGGCGGCTGGGCCGCCCTCGGCGCCGGCGCCGACATCATCCTCGCCCTCCCCGACGCCCAGGTCGGCTTCGCCGGCTCCCGGGTCCGCCCTCCGGACGCGGACCCGGCGGCGTACACGGCGGAGTCCCAGGTGGCGGCGGGCTCCGTGGACGCGGTGGTCCACCCGGACGACCTGCGCGACACCCTGGCCCTCTGGCTGGCCCTCCTGACCACCCCCTCCACGGCCCCCGCACCCCCGCCCCACGCCCTCCCACCTCACCTCGCCCCTGACGAGGGCCGCCGGCCCTCGAGGGGCGCGGGGCTGTACCCATCCGCGACTCCGCCGCGGGGCGCGACCAGCCACCACGCACCCTCAGCCGCCGACGAACCGCTCCCCCCACCCCCACCCCCTACGGCGCCCCTCCTCCCCACCACCGGCTGGGAAGCCGTACAACGCGCCCGCTCCCCCCAACGCCCCCGCGCCGAGGCCTACTTGGACGCCTACTTCAGCCGCCGAGCCCCCCTGCGAGGGGACCGCGTCGGCGGCACCGACCCCGGCGTGCTGTGCGGCTTCGGCGAACGCGAGGGCCGGACCATCGCCTACGCGGCCCAGTGCGGCACCCCCACCCGCCCGGCGGGCTACCGCACCGCCACCCGCCTGATCCGCCTCGCCGACCGCCTCGGCATCCCCGTACTGACCCTGATCGACACCCCCGGAGCCGCGAACGACGCCGAAGCGGAACGTCAGGGCGCGGGCCCCGCCATCGCCGCCCTCTTCACCACCGTCGCCACCGCCCTCACCCCCCTCACCACCCTCCTCATCGGCGAGGGCGGCTCCGGCGGAGCCCTGGCACTCGCCGCCCCCGACCACACCTGGGCCACGCCGGACAGCTACTTCTCGGTGATCGCCCCGGAGCCGGCCACCGCGATCCTCAAACGCCCTCAGGAGCAGACCCGGACGACGGCGGACGAACTCCGGCTACGACCACAGGATCTGGTGGAGCTGGGAGTCGTACGGGGGATCGTCGAACCCGCGACGACCCGCCCCGACAAGACGACACGCCCGGACGCACGCCCACCTGAGTGACGACCGTCCCGGCCCTCCCTACCTCCTCCCACCCGCTCCCACCTCGCCTTTCTCCCCCTCCCGCCCGACTTCCGCGCACCGGACCACCCGTCCGGCCGCACCCCCACCCGGCCCACCCCGACAGGCACCCCGCCCCCACCCCCCGCACGATGCAGAGGGAACCAGGGGACCGCCGAACAGCGGCGGTCCGTACGGTCCGTGCTCTCGGGAGGATCCGCAATGACCGCGATGACCGCCAGTCTGGAGCAGCTGCGCCGCTGCCACTTCGGCGTCGACCTCGGGGCCGCGCGGACCCGGGTGTTCGTGAAGGGCGCGGGCCTGGTGGTGGACCAGCCGAGCGTGGCCGCCGTCAACACCCGCACGGGCGCGCTGATCGCGGTCGGGGAGTTCGCGGAGCGGATGATGGGCCGTACGCCTGACTACATCCGGGTCGTGCGGCCCGTCTCCGGCGGCACCGTGGTCGACATCGAGATGGCCCAGCGCATGCTGCGCCAGCTGCTGGGCGACAAGGTCCGCCGCAACCTGCGCCGCAAGCCCGTCCTGCGCGCCGCCGCCTGCACCCCGCACGACGCGGACCCGCTCGCCCAGCGCGCCACGATCGAGACCCTGGTGGGCCTCGGCGCGCGCCGGGTGGAACTGGTCGACACCCTCATCGCGGCGGCGGTCGGCTGCGGTCTGCCCGTCGAGCAGCCCGAGGCCACCATGATCATGGTGTGCGGTGCGGGGGCCACCGAGCTCGCCGTCCTCTCCCTCGGCTCGGTCGTCAACGCCGTACGCATCCCCGTCGGCGGCGAGGCCATCGACCACGCGATCGTGCAGCACCTTCGCCTCCGCCACGAGCTGACGCTGCCCAGCCAGTCGGTACGACCGCTGCAGCTCGCCCTCTCCGGCAACGGCCTCACCCCGCACGGCCCGGCCTCCACCGAGATCCACGGCCTGGACGTGGCGACGGGGCTGGCCCGTTCGGTCCAGGTGGACACCGCGGCCGTACGCGACGCCATCCAGACCCCTCTCACCGCCGTGGTCGACGGCATCGGCAAGGTCCTGCGCGACTGCCCGCCCGACCTGGTGGCCGACCTCGCCGACCGCGGCATCATGATGGTCGGCGGCAGCGCCCTCCTCCCCGGCTTCGACCAGATGCTCCGTCACGCCACCGGCATGCCGGTCCACATCGCCGAACGCCCCGACGTCTGTGCCGCCCTCGGCGTCGGCGCCATGCTGGAGGGCCGCATCGAGCCCCTCACCCTGGACCGGGTCGGCGACCGGTCTCCCCAGCCGGGGGCCGTCGACGACACCGAACAAGCGGACTGACACGCCGGGGACCAGGGCCGGCGCCGACGGCAGGTTCACCCCGGCCCGGCACGGAGGACCGACCCGACGCCGACGGCCTCCCCCTGCCCGCCGCCTCGCGCTCGCCACCGCCTTCTCCTCGCCGCCTCGCCCTGTCCTCCGCCTTGCCCTCTCCTCCGCCTCGCCCTCGCCCCGGCCCCGCCCTCACTTCCGCCTCGCCCTCTCCTCCGCCCCGCCCTCACCCCGGCCCCGCCCTCACCTCCGCCCCGCCCTCTCCCCGGCCCCGCCCTCACCTCCGCCCCGCCCTCACCCCGGCCCCGCCCTCACCCCGGCCCCGCCCTCACCTCCGCCTCGCCCTCACCTCCGCTTCGCCCTCACCCACGCTTCGCCCTCACCCACGCCTCGCCCCTCGCCCGCCTCCCCCGGCCCGGAGCACGAGGGGGCGGCCGTCGACACGGCGCTCACCTGGCTGTCGCCTCTGTGAGCCCCCGATGCCTCACCGAACGCGCGTACGTGTCGTTTCCGTGCAGGTTCCTTGACGCTAGGGTGATTTGGATGACCGCGGCCGCGGAGGAGAGCGTGCGAATGGCAGGGCCCGTGACCCGGATCGGCATCACCGGACATCGACAGATCCCGGACGGAGCCCTGTCAGCCGTACGCTCGGGCGTCCGGGCGGAGCTACGGGGCATCGGTTCGGTCCGGGCCGTGAGCAGCCTGGCCGCCGGCGCCGACCAGCTGTTCGCCGAGATCGCCCTGGAGTACGGCATCGCGCTGACCGCCGTGATCCCCGGCATGGACTACGAGGCCCATCTCGGCGACGACCGCGTACGGGCGTCGTACCGTCGGCTCCTGAAGTGCTGCGCCGAGCGCGTGCAGTTGCCGCACGAGCGCACCCACGACGAGGCCTACTACGCGGCCGGCCGCTACATCGTCGACCATGTCGACCGCATGATCGCCGTCTGGGACGGCGCCCCCGCCCGCGGCCTCGGCGGCACCGGTGACATCGTGGACTACGCGCGCGGCACCGGTGTCCCGGTGACCGTGTTGTGGAGCCCGGGCGTCGTCCGCCCGCGCTGACGTTCCGCTCCCGCCACCCCGTCAGGAACCCTGTCAGGGGCCCTGTCGGGAGCCCTGTCAGGGGCCCTGTCAGGAGCCGAACCGCACCAGCCAGTCCGTGTGCTGCGGCGAGACCAGGCGCTCCGCCTCCGCGACCGCGTCCGCCCAGCCCTCCTCCGTGACCGTGGTGCTCATCGCCACCCGCAGGGTCTCCAGATCCTGTTCCACGAGCGAGTGCGCGTACGTGAGCGGGCGGTGCCGTCGGACCTCCTGCCAGGCCACCCCGGCCGCCGCCGCGGCGCTCAGCACGCCGGTCAGGTCCCAGCGCCCGATGACGCCCAACGCCCTGAGCACGGAGGCGATCAGGGCCAGCAGCGTGAGCACGGCCGTCATCCCGGACCAGCGCACGGAGGCCTGGTGCGCCTGTCCGGCCCGGTTGCCGTACCAGATCAGCTGTTCCACCACCCGGTCGCGCAGATAGATGTCGCGCCGGGCCGCGAACGGCTTGGCCCGGATCGCCCGCATCATCGGTGTGATCTGCCCGATCCCGTGTCCGGCCGTCCCCTCGCGCTGGTCCTCCCACCCCACTTTCCTCAGCTCGCTCAGACGTTCCTCGAGCCGGGTGGCGAACAGCGCCTCCGGATTGGCGGCCCGGGAGTGGAAGGGGCCTCCGTGCGCCATGTACTGCCAGGCGAGCGATTTGATCACCTCGGCCGCCGCCCGGTGGGCCTGCCAGTGCAGGCGGGAGCGGCGGCGGGACGCGTGGACACCGATCGCGATCGTCAGCACATAGAGCACGGCGGCGATCCAGGAGGGGACACGGCTGTTCACGCGCTCCGACATCGACGCGGTCGCGGTGGCGAGGAGCAGGACGACCAGCTGGGTGCGGACGACCCGGAAGGACTCCCCCTGATGGACCAGTGCCATGCGGTCATTCACCTGGAACAGCGGAGGCAGGTCGTCGTCATTCACCGTGGTGCTCGGGCCGGGCGTTGCGGCCATGAGGGACCTCGCACAGACATATGGAGTGAACGGCAGGTCATGCTCTCGTCAAAATTGGAATCGCACCAGGGCGCCTATCCGGGCACGAGGAACCCTTTACCGCCGAGGCGGACCCTCTTACCACCGACGCCAGGCACCCTTTACCCCAGGAGGCGTGCATGGTATGAGGCGTGCATGATAGAACCATCGGTTACGAAGTCGTCGTAACCTCAATGACCGGGCCCTAGTGCAGGATCTCGTCGGGCGGGGGCCGATGACAGAACGTTCTGGTCCCCCTTGAAGAAGACGAGAAAACTATGAACCCTACGGGCACGACGCCGATCCGCCGACAGGGCGCCACCCGCCCCGCCCCCACGCGGACGGCCACACTCGCGACGATCGACCCGCGTGCGCGCCGCGTCCAGCGGTCCACCGGTCGGGTGACCGACGGTCGCGAGGCGAGCCCCTCCGGTGCGGGCGAGTTCAACTCGTCCATCTAGGCACCGTCACCGAGACCCCAACCTCCTTGTTGATCAAGGAAGTTGGGGTCTCGTCGTGTCAGCGCGGGGTGGCGGGGGCGCGTACACTCCGGAAAAGTGACGGACTCTCACGGCCGGCCGGCGATCCACCAGCTGGTCCTCAAGGTGCACAGCCGCTGCGACCTGGCGTGCGACCACTGCTATGTGTACGAGCACGCGGACCAGAGCTGGCGTGCCCGGCCGGTCGTGATCTCGGAGGACACCCTCGGCCAGGTGGCTCGTCGGCTCGCCGAATACGCGGCGGACGGCGGGCTGGAATCCGTGACGGTCATTCTGCACGGCGGAGAACCCCTGCTCGCGGGCCCGGCCCGGCTGAGGAACATCTGCGCGGAACTCACCCGCGCACTGGCACCGGTCACCGTATTGGATCTCCGAATTCATACGAATGGGGTGCAGCTGAACAGGCGGCACCTGGAGGTGTTCCGGGAATTCGGCGTGAAGGTCGGAGTTTCCCTCGACGGGGACCGGGCCGCGAACGACCGTCATCGGCTGGACCGCCGGGGCCACAGCAGTTACGACCGGGTACTGAAGGCGATCGAACTGCTCCGTCTGCCGGAATACCGGCACCTCTATCAGGGCCTGCTGTGCACGGTGGACGTGGCCAACGACCCGGTCGCGGTGCACGACGCCCTGACGGCCCTGCGGCCGCCCCGCATCGACTACCTGCTGCCGCACTCGACCTGGGACAGCCCTCCGCCCGGCCATGGCCAGGGCACCGTCTACGCCGACTGGCTGCTCAGGGTCTTCGACCGCTGGGAGGAGCAGGGGCGCCCCATGCCGGTCAGGACCTTCGACTCGGTGCTCAGCACCCTGCGCGGCGGTCCCAGCCTCACCGAGGCCATGGGACTCGCGCCGAGCGACCTCGCGGTCGTCGAGACCGACGGTTCCTTCGAACAGGCCGACTCGCTCAAGACGGCGTACGACGGCGCCCCGGCCACCGGCTACGACGTCTTCCGGCACAGCTTCGAGGAGTTCGCGGGGCATCCCGGAGTGCGGGCCCGGCAGCTCGGCGTGGACGGTCTCAGCGACACCTGCCGCGGCTGCCCGGTCGTCGAGTCCTGCGGCGGCGGACTCTACGCCCACCGGTACAGCGACGAGCGCGGGTTCGACAACCCGTCGGTCTTCTGCGCCGACCTGCGATCCCTCGTCGAGGGCGTCGCCGAGCGGATCACCGAACGGGCACTCGTGCCGGCGGTCACCGGCACCGGCGAACTCCGCTCGGCACAACTGCACCTGAACCGGGCACTGCTCGCCGACACCAACGGCCGGCTCGCCGGGACCCCCGACTGGGACGCGGCCTGGCAGCTGTTCGTCCGCCTGGACTCCGACCCGACCGCCGGCGCGCACCTCGACTCCTTCCTCGCCCACCCCTATCTGCGACCCGCCCTGCTCGGCTCCCCGGACGACCCGGGCCACCTTCCCCGGCTCATGGCCGCCGCCACGGCCGCCGCGGTGCGGGCGGGCTCGACGGTGACCCTCGGCTGGCACCACCCGGACGGCGAGGTGCACCTCCCGAGCCTCGGGACCGTCCGGCTGCCGCGTCCCGGACGGGTCGAGTTCACCGTCACCGACGGCGACTTCCGGGTACGGGTGCCGGAGCACGCGGGCGAGGAACGGACCCCGCCGTGGCGGCCGTTGGAGACGCTGCGTCTCACCGAGGAGGCGTCCCTCCTCATCGACGACGCCGATCCGTACCGCGACCGCTACCCGTCGCCCGTGGCGGAGCCGCTGAGCCCGAGCGACCTGGCCCTCTTCGGCAAGCGGCTGCGCGCCGCGTACGGCCTGCTGGACGAGCGCGAACCCGGCTGGCGCGACGGCGTCAACGCGCTCCTCGCCACCACGATCACCCCGCTCGCCGCGGGCACCGGACTGCGGGTCTGCGCCGACGCGCCGGGGGCACTGGGCGTGGCCGTCGACTTCGAGCCCGAGGAGTTCGTCGGCGCACTGCCGTTGCTGGGGCGGCGGTCCAGACTCGCCGGCCTCCGGCAGATCGCGGATCTCACCGTGCCCGGCACGGGTGCCGGCCGACTGCTCGACGAGGCGAGCGAGTACCTGGGCAGAGCGACCGCGTCACCGGCCCGGTCCGCCGAGGATCTCCGGCGGGCCCGCCACGCCCTGGACCTGCTGGCCGCCCGCCCTCCCGGTGAACTCACCGAGAGCGGCGCCTACTTGGTGGAGGAGATGCACACGGAATGGAGGGCGCTCCATGGCTGACGCCACACGGTCGCAGGACCCGTTGAGCCGTTTCCGGGCCACGCTGGCCGAGTTGGGCGTCCGCCCGGGCGGGGTCCTGATGGCGCACGCCTCGCTGAGGGGCAGCGGCCTCTCCCCCACCGCCGTACGCGACGCCCTGCTCAGCGCCCTCGGGCCGGGCGGCACGCTCGTCGTGCCCGCCTTCACTCCGGAGAACTCCGACACCTCCCGCGAGTACGCCGACCGCACCGAGGGGATGGACGAGCCGCAGAAGGCCGGGTTCCGGGCGTCGATGCCGCCGTTCGATCCGGAGAGCACCCCCTGCCCGACGATGGGCGCGCTCGCCGAGTGCGTACGGACCACGCCGGGCGCCGTGCGCAGCGGTCATCCGCAGACCTCCTTCGCCGCGCTCGGACCCCGGGCGACCGAGCTGCTCGGCGACCACGACCCGCACTGCCACCTCGGCGAGCGTTCGCCGCTGTCCGAGCTCTACGAGGCCGACGCGGAGATCCTGCTGCTGCGCGTGGGGTTCGAGGTGTGCACGGCGTTCCATCTCGCCGAGTACCGGTTGTCCCCGCCGCCGCCGACCCGGACGTACCGCTGTGTGGTGCGGGACAGGGGCTGGATCGAGTACGAGGACGTCGATCTGTACGACGGGGACTTCGAGGAGATCGGTGAGCGGCTTCCGCGTGATCTTCGCACTGAGCGGGAAGTGGCAGGAAGGACCACCGTGCTCATCGGGATGCGTGACGCCGTGGACACCGCCCTGAAGCAGATGTCCGGATATCGCTGGGAAATGACGTGAAACAAGCCGCCGGGCACAGGTGGCGATCAGGCACATTGTTGGTTCGCCCGGATGGCGCCTTCGGCGGGGTCGGGGGGCATCTGCGGGCAGGGGGGCGCGCGTGGACATACCTGAACGGGGGAGGGCCGCGGACAACCGGCCTTATTTCTTTCTGAGTTACGCCCACACCCCGCCCTGGGGGCCGGGCGGCGGCGACCCGGACCACTGGGTGCACGTGCTCTTCAGGGACCTGTGCGACCACATCATGGCGCTCACCGACCTGCCCGCCGGCGCGGCCGCGGGGTTCATGGACCGGGAGATGCGCTCCGGGGACGGCTGGCCCGACAAGCTCAGCGAGAACCTCTCCCTGTGCCGGGTGTTCGTGCCGTTGTTCTCCCCGAGGTACTTCACCAGCGAGATGTGCGGCCGGGAGTGGTACGCGTTCAACGAGCGCATCGTGCAGGCCAAGACCGCCGGAGCCGGTGACGTCCCCGCCATCGTCCCGGCGCTGTGGACGCATGTCCCCTTCGACCAACTCCCCGATTCCGTACGGCACATCCACATCGAGCACTCGCCCTTCGGGGAGCGGTACCTGGCCCACGGGATCTACGGGCTGATCAAGCTCAAGCGGCTGAAGGACGAGTACGACGAGACCGTGCTCGCGCTCGCGCAGCGGATCGTCCGGGTCGCCCACGAGTCACCGCTGCCGTCCAGCCGCCCCCGCCCGTACGAGACGACGCCCAGCGCCTTCAAGCCGCGTGGTGAAGGCCCCCGCAGCATCCATCTGACCGTGGCCGCGCCCACCCGCGACACCGTCCCCGAGCACCGCGACACGCGCCCGTACGGGGAGGACGCGCGGGACTGGAACCCGTACCACGGCGAGTCGACCCGGCCGCTGCCAGCGCTGGCGGAGGAGCTGATCCGGTCGCTGGACTACCGGATCACCGTCTCCGACTTCGACGACGGACATGTGGTCCCCGATGTGCCGGCCCCCGGTGGGCCCGACGGGCACGGGGCCGTCGCGGCGGCCCAGCCCGGCCACCCGGCGATCCTGCTGGTCGACCGCTGGGCCGTCCACGACGAGGAACGGCGGAACCGGCTCCGGGAGTTCGATCACGCCGCCCACCCGTGGGTGAGCGCGATCGTGCCCTGGAACCGCGCCGACCTCCAGTGCCACGGTGAGGAGGGGCAGCGGCTCACGGCCGAACTGGAACGCGTCCTGCCGAACATCCTGGAGCACGGGCGCCGCACCGACTGCCGGGTGGCGGTCGCGGGTGTGCCCACGCTGAAGGCGTTCACCGATGTCCTGCCGTCCGTCGTGGCGCACGCCACCCGGCAGTTCCTCAGGAACGCCGCCGCGCATCCGCCCCCGGGCCCCCGAGGGCCCCGGCCCCGCCTGATGGGCCCTCATCACCCGCCGCCTTCCGACGCGGGTCCCGACCACGGAGGAGAAGCATGACTGCCCGGCAGGACGGACGGATCATCACCTTCTACTCGTACAAGGGCGGTACGGGGCGCACGATGGCCCTGGCCAACACGGCCTGGATCCTCGCCGCCAACGGCAAACGCGTGCTGACGGTGGACTGGGACCTGGAAGCCCCCGGGCTGGATCGTTTCTTCCGCCCGTTCCTGGACCCGAACGCGCTCGCCGCCACCACCGGGGTCATCGACATGATCACCGAGTACTGCTGGGCGGCGACGACCGGAGCACCACGCTCCGGACCCTGGCACCTGGAGTTCGCGCGGGTCGAACAGCACGCCGTCTCGCTCACCCCCGAACGGCACGGCTTCTCCTTCCCGGACGGCGGCTCGCTGGACTTCCTGTCCGCGGGCAAGCAGAACCGGGACTACTCCGCGACCGTGTCGTCGTTCGAGTGGGACAACTTCTACGAGCGGCTCGGCGGCGGCCTGTTCCTGGACGCGCTGCGGGACGACATGAAGGCGTCGTACGACTACGTGCTCATCGACAGCCGTACGGGGCTCTCGGACAACGCGGACATCTGCACGATCCACATGCCCGACATGCTCGTCGACTGCTTCACCCTCAGCGACCAGTCGCTGGACGGCGCCGCCGCCGTCGCCCGCAGTGTCGAGGACGGCTACCACAAGCGGCGCATCCGGGTGCTGCCGGTGCCCATGCGCATCGACGAGGGCGAGAAGGAGAAGGTCGACGCCGGACGGGCGCTGGCCAAGCTGAAGTTCGAGGGCCTGCCCAAGGGGCCCGGCGGCGAGCAGCTGGGCGCCGAGGAGCTGAACGGGTACTGGGGCCGGGTCGAGATCCCGTACCGGCCGTACTACGCGTACGAGGAGACCCTCGCGACCGTCGGTGACAAGAGCGGCATCGCGAACTCCCTGCTCTCCGCCTTCGAGCGCCTCACGGCGGTGGTCACGGACGGCGAGGTCACCGAGCTGCCGCCCATCCCCGAGCAGGTGCGGCTGCGCTGTGTGGAGGCCTTCACCCGGCGGCGGCCGCTGACCCGCGCGGTGGACGTCGTCGTGGTGTACGCGGCCGAGAACCGTATGTGGGCGGAGTGGGTGGAGGCGGTGCTCCGGCTCTCCGGCTGCGACGTCACCCTGCACGACGTGGCCGTCGGGGCGCCCGAGCGACCCGATCCGGCGACGCAGGTGATGGTCCTGATGTCGAACGCCTTCCAGAAGGCCCGCACCGCCGGGGAGGTCTGGCGCTCCCTCTCCGACGGCCTGCCGGACGTTCCGTACGCCGCGCCCATCATCCTGCGGGTCGACGAGCCCCGGCGCTCGGACGCCTACTTCGACGGCGAACCGGTCGACCTGCACCGGCTCGACGAGGCCGCGTGCGTCCGGGCTCTGCTGGGCGCGCTGTCGCTGCCGGAGCGGCCCGCGGAGAGCGGGACACCGGGCCCGCGTTTCCCGGGCAGCGTCCCCAACGTGTGGAACGCGCCCCAGCGCAACACCACCTTCACCGGCCGGGGGATCATCCTCGACCGGCTGCGCGAGCAGCTCCGCGGCGGTCTGTCCGTCGTGCTGCCGCAGCCCCAGGCACTGTTCGGGCTCGGCGGCGTCGGCAAGACGCATGTGGCCCTGGAGTACGTGCACCGCTTCATGGCCGACTACGACCTGGTGTGGTGGATCTCCGCCGAGGAGATCGACAACGTCGTCTCCTCCCTCGCCGAGCTCGGTTCCCGGATCGGCGCGCCCGGCCGTGACGACATGGCGCAGGCGAGTCAGGAAGCCGTGCAGATGCTGACGCGCGGAGTGCCGACGCGGCGCTGGATCCTCGTCTTCGACAACGCCGACGACCCCGCGGAACTGCTGCCCTACCTCCCCACCGGGGGCGGCGGCCACATCCTGGTCACCTCACGCAACCAGGCCTGGACACAGCAGGGTTCGGCGCTGCCCGTCGATGTGTTCCAGCGCCAGGAGAGCGTCGAGCACCTGTCCCGGCGGGCCCCGGGTCTGAGCGCGGAGGAGGCCGACCGGGTGGCGCTCGCGGTGGGCGACCTGCCCCTCGCGGTGGAGCAGGCGGGGGCCTGGCTCGCCGAGACGGCCGCCCCCATCGAGGAGTATCTGCGGCTGCTCGCGGAGCAGACCACCGCCGTGCTGGACCTCAACCAGCCCGCCGACTACCCGGAGACGGTGGCCGCGACCTGGAACGTCTCCATCTCCCGGCTGAAGGAGCGCTCGCCCGCGTCGGTACGGCTGCTGCAGCTGTGCGCGTTCATGGCTCCGGAGCCGATCTCCTCGTATCTGCTCTACAGCAAGGAGATGATCGACGAACTGCGCAAGGTGGACGGCACCCTGCAGGAGAGCCTGATGCTGGGCAGGGTCATCCGTGAGATCGCCCGGTTCGCCCTCGCCAAGGTCGACCAGGTCAGCAACAGCATCCAGATCCACCGGCTGGTCCAGGCCGTGATCCGCTCCCAGCTCACCGAGGAGGAACAGCGGACCGCCCGGCACGTCGTCCACACCGTCCTCGCGGGCGCGCGCCCCGACGGCGACGAACCCACCGACGACCCCGAGACCTGGCCGCGCTTCGAGGTCATCTGGCCCCATCTGCGCGCCGCCGACGTCCGCAACTGCGTCGAGGTCGAGCCCCGCAGGCTGCTCGTCGACCGGATCCGGTACCTGTGGAAGCGCGGCAACTTCCCCGAGGCCCAGCAGCGGGCCGAGGAGGTCCTGGCGCACTGGCGGACCTTCCTCGGCGAGGACGACGTGCAGTACCTGTACCTGCGCTGCCAGCTCGCCAACGTGCTGCGGTCCCAGGGGCGTTACGTGGAGGCCTCACGGCTGAACGAGGAGGTGCTGGAGCACCAGCGCCGCGTCCTCGGCGCCTCGCACCCGCACACCTACATCACGGTCTCGGGTCTCTCCAGCGACCTCGCCGCCCTCGGCGAGTACACCAGCGCGGTGGAGCTGGCCCGGGAGGCCCACGACGGCTTCAGCCAGATCTTCCACGAGTCGCACCCGCGCACGCTGAGCGCGGCGAACAACCTCGCGCTGACGCTTTGCATGGTGGGCCGCTACAGCGATGCCCGCGACCTCGACCAGGACACCTACGACCGGCGCAAGGAGGTTCTCGGCCCGAACCATCCCTACACCCTGGCCTCGGCCTCCCGTCTCGGCCGCGACCTGCGCGAGGTGGGCCGCTACAGCGAGTCGGTGGACCTCCTGGCCCAGGCCTACGAGGCCCACAAGCGCACCCTCACCAAGGATTTCCCGGGCACGCTGAGCTGCGCGAAGTCCCTCGCCGTGTCGTTGCGCAGGGCCGGCCTGTTCGAGGACGCCCATCGTCTGACGGTGGCGACCCAGGCCCAGTACCGGGCCCAGTACGACGCGCCCACCCCCGACTCGCTGGCCTGCGACCTGAACAGGGCGGCCGATCTGTACGCCGCCGACGAGCGGGAGAAGGCGCGGCAGGTCGCGCGGGCGGCCCTCGCCGAGTACATGAACGTGCCGGGCGAGCGGCATCCGTACACCCAGGCCGCGCTGAACAACCTGGGCATCTACCACTGGGCGTGCGGCGACGTCGGCGAGGCCGAGGCCGTGTTCCGGCGGGTCACCGAGCGCATGGCGGACGTCCTCGGCGACCAGCACCCGCACACGCTGTTCGCGCGCGCCAACCACGCGAACGTCCTCGCCGACCAGGGCCGGCCGGCGGAGGCCTGGGCGCTGGAGGAACCGGCGCGCGACGCGCTCCTGCACATCCTCGGACCGCAGCATCCGGAGGCGCTCGGAGTGGTCTCCAACTCGACGCTGACGCTGCGCGCGCTCGGCCGGACGCAGGAGGCGGAACGGCTCCGGCAGGACACCCTCGCCGAACTCCTGCGCCAGAGCAGGCAGATGGGTCCCGACAACGGGATCACGCAGCTGGTGTCCGGGGAGCGCCGGGTCTACCGGGATCTGGAGCCGCTGGCGGTGTGACCCGTACGCCGTAGCGCCCGGCGGTGTGCCCCGTACGCCGTGGCGGTCGACGGTGTGCCCCGTGCGCGTCGGCCCGACGAGCGTCAGACGGGCCGGGAGACCGACCTGGGCAGGTCGGTGAGGAGCCAGCTCAGGATGGCCGGCAGCGCGCGGAGCGCGGCGAAGTGGGCGGCGGTGGGCTCCAGGACGGCGGTCGCCCGGGGGATGCGCGCGGCGAGCCAGGAGGAGTGGGCGGCCGGGGAGAAGACGTCCTTCGCCCCGTGCCAGAACAGCACCGGCACCCGGATCTCACCCGGTTCGAACCCCCACGGGGCGGTGAGCGCCAGCGCGTCGTCGATCCAGCCGTAGGGCGAGGTCCGCAGCGCCTCGTGGTAGTTGCGCAGCAGCATCGAGCGGATGCCGTTGTCGGAGACGATGATCCGGTCGTCGTCGGTGAGCTCGCCGCGCAGTTCGTCCAGCAACCGTGCCGGGTCCGAGCGGATCGCGGCGGAGCGCGGAATCATCCCGGCCGCGAACCGCTGGGGATCGGTGAACGCGGTGCGGAACTCCCGGACGTTGGACGGCGCCATCCCCGCGAACCAGTCCAGGCCCGCCGCGTCGCGCGGCGCGAGCGTGACGAGCGCCGCCGCCCGCGTCACCCGGTGGGGCAGCCGCGCGGCACACGCCAGCGCGTGCGGGGCCCCGGCGGACCGTCCCACCACCGCGAAGCGGTCCAGTCCCAGCGCGTCGGCGACGTCGGTCACGTCGTCGACGACGTCCACGATCCGGCGCCCCGCGCGACGGTCCGACCCTCCGTACCCGGGGCGGTCGTAGCTGATGAGGCGCGCACCACGGTGATAGAGGTACATCGACCTCGGCCTGGGGCCCACCCTGCTGCCGGGCATCCCGTGCAGCAGGAAGACCGGCCGCCCCCGCGGATCCCCCGAGCACTCGACCCGTAACCACCGCCCGTCGGCCGTCCGGACATGGTCCAGCGCCCGCACGAGGTCCTGCACCGCGTTCCCCCTCCCTCGGTCCGTGGACCGGGATAACGCTGCCCGAACCCTTCCCGTGTGCACAGACGGCGAAACGAATACGCAGGTCAAGCGGTTCGGTGTGCGGTCCGGTCCAGCCCGGTCCGGTCAGCGTCGTCGGCTGCCGCCGCGACGTGCGCCCCCGTCGCGCGCACGGCTCGCGCCCCACCGGCACCAGGCCCGACGCGTGTCTTGACTTCACCATCCCTGGACGTCAGATTCGAGGCTCCGCACCACGTCCGGGGCGCAGGGGAATGCCGCTTCCCGGGGGAACAGCACGGCCACCCGTCCCTTCGCGAGGCTGGAGCGTCCTGCATGTCCAAGAGCGCGGATCCTGGGAGACGTACGGGGGCCGAGGCGGGCCCCAGCCGGCGGCGGGTGCTCGGTACGGCCGCGGGGGCGGGGGCCGCGGTCGCGGCGGGCGGGGTCGCGGGGAGTCCGGCCGCCGCCGCCGCACCGCCCCTCCTCGGCACCTACGACGTCGTCGTCATCGGCTCCGGCGCGGCCGGGATGACCGCCGCGCTCACGGCGGCGAAGCAGGGGCTGAGTTGTGTCGTCGTGGAGAAGGCGCCGACCTTCGGGGGGTCCGCGGCGCGGTCGGGGGCCGGGATCTGGCTGCCGAACAACAGTGTCATCAAGGCGGCCGGGGTGCCGGACACGCCGGCCAAGGCGGAGCGGTACCTCGCGGCCGTGGTCGGGGACGACGTGCCCGCCGACCGGCAGAAGGCGTTCCTCGACCACGGGCCGGCCATGCTGTCGTTCGTCATGGCCAACAGCCCGCTCAGGTTCCGGTGGATGGAGGGGTACAGCGACTACTACCCGGAGCTGCCGGGAGGCCTGCCGAACGGACGGTCCATCGAGCCGGACCAGTTCGACGGGAACCTGCTGGGCGACGAGCTGGCTCGGCTGAATCCCGCGTATCTGGCCGTACCGGCCGGGATGGTGGTCTTCAGCGCCGACTACAAGTGGCTCGCGCTGACCGCCGTGAGCGCGAAGGGGCTGGCCGTCGCCACGGAGTGCCTCGCCCGGGGTACGAAGGCCGCGCTGCTCGGGCAGAAGCCGCTCACCATGGGGCAGGCGCTGGCCGGCGGGCTGCGGGCCGGGCTGCTCGGTGCCGATGTGCCGGTGTGGCTCAACACCCCTTTGACGGACCTGTACGTGGAGAACGGGGCGGTGACGGGAGCGGTCGTCACCAGGAACGGCTCCCCCGGGCTCGTCCGCGCCCGCCGGGGCGTCGTCGTCGGCTCCGGCGGCTTCGAGCACAACGCGGCCATGCGGGCGCAGTACCAGGAGCAGCCCGTCGGGACACAGTGGACGGTGGGGGCGAAGGAGAACACCGGGGACGGGATACGCGCCGGTCAGCGGGTCGGCGCCGACCTCGCGCTGATGGACGACGCCTGGTGGGGGCCCGCGATCCCCACCCCCGGCCAGGCGTGGTTCTGTCTCGCCGAACGCACGCTGCCCGGTGGGCTGTTGGTCAACGGGGCCGGCGCGCGGTTCGTCAACGAGGCGGGGCCGTACAGCGATGTCGTCCACACGATGTACGAGCGGGACACCCCGTCCGCCCCGCACATCCCGGCCTGGCTGATCGTCGACCAGAACTACCGCAACCGGTACCTCTTCAAGGACATCGCGCCGACCTTCCCGTTCCCCGACGAGTGGTACGACGCCGGGGCCGTCCACAAGGCGTGGACGCTCGACGCGCTCGCCGGCGCCATCGGCGTCCCCGCCGCCGCCCTCCGCTCCACCGTCGACCGCTTCAACTCCCTTGCCAGGCAAGGGGACGACCCGGACTTCGGGCGCGGCGACAGCGCCTACGACCACTACTACACGGACCCGTCCGTGCTCCCCGACTCCTGCCTGGCGCCCCTGTGGCTGCCGCCCTACTACGCCCTGCGGATCGTCCCCGGCGACCTCGGCACCAAGGGCGGTCTCCTCACCGACGCCCGCGCCCGCGTCCTGCGCCCCGACGGCAGGGTGATCCCCGGCCTGTACGCGGCGGGCAACGCCAGCGCCGCCGTGATGGGCCGCAGTTACGCGGGGGCCGGCTCGACGATCGGACCGGCGATGACGTTCGGGTACGTGGCCGCGCTGGACATCGCCGGGAAGCTGTAGGTCGACCCGGGTTCAGCCCGGGTGCCGTAGGTCGATCCATGGGATCGTGTCGCCGTCCAGCAGGTAGCGCTCGGTCTCCACGAAACCGTGGTCGAGCGCGAACCGCAGGCCGGCCGCGTTCGATTCCAGTACGCAGGTCTCGATCACCCGGGCGCCCAGCTCCCGCGCCCGCCGCAACGCCCGCTCGTACAGCTGCTCGCCGAACCCCCGCCGCCGGTGTTCGGCGAGGACGCGGGCGATGACCGTGGCCGTGGCGGTGTCCCCCTCGGGCGGGCGGACCGTCGAATTGCCGACGAGGACGCCGTCGGCGTGGGCGAGTTCGAGGTGGTTGCGTACGGCGCGCTCGCGGACGTCGTCGAGGGAGAGGAGATGGGCCGGGATGATCGTGTTGTGGACGTACCGCCAGGCTTCGAGTTCCTCGTCCCCGGCGGTGCCGTCCACGCGCTTGATGTCGAGGTCCGTCACGGCGTCAGCGTAGACATCGCCCGTAGCTCGGCATCCTCCGGGCTCACCTCGTCGTCGAGTCGTCGTCGAGGAGGGCGTACGCCCGTACCGGGAACGTCCCCATGCCCTCGACGGCCGGCGGTGCGGCATGGAAGCGGAAGCCCTCCGGGGGCAGTTGCTCCAGGCCCCGCAGGTGTTCCACGACGGGGATGCCGGCGGCGAGCAGACCGGTGTGGGCGGGGCGGGTGCCGTCGTCGGTGTCGTCGATGTTCAGGGAGTCGATGCCGACGAGGACGGCGCCCTGCTCGACCAGCCGGGCGACGGCGCCGGCCGTGAGGTAGGGGTGGCCGTGGCCGTACGCGTCGGTGCCCCAGTGCCGGTCCCAGCCGGTGTGGATCAGCACCGCCCGGCCCGCAACGTCGTACGGCAGCAGCGCCTCCCGGTCCACGGCCCGGCGCCCGCCGGCGTCCTGGACGCGTACGACGACGCCGTCGAGGTCCGTGAACCTCTCGATCGGCAGCGCGGCGAGGTCGTGTCCGCCGCCGAAGCGGTGGAAGGGGCTGTCGAGGTAGGTGCCGGTGTTGGACACCATCGAGATACGGCCCATGGCGAACTCGGTGCCGGCCGCGTAGATCTCCCGTGAGGCCTCCCGGGTGAGGTGATCGCCGATCTCGGGCCCGGGGAGGCCGGGGTAGGTGATCATCCCGTGCCGGATGGGATGGCTGAGGTCGACGATCCGCCGCTGCTTGCTGCTCATGCCCCGATCCTCCCTGCAGTGCCACTTCATCACAAGCAAGATTTACTGAAGCGGCACTACAGTACGGCTTATGGAACTGGATCCCCGCCGACTGCGCGTCCTGCGTGCGGTGGCGTTGCGCGGTGGCGTGGTGGACGCCGCCAAGGTGCTGCATCTGACGCCGTCGGCCGTGTCGCAGCATCTGGCGCAGCTGGAGCGGGAGGTGGGTCAGCCGCTGGTGGACCGCTCACGGCGCCGGGCGGGCCTGACCCCGGCGGGGCGGCTGCTGGCGGCGCGGGCCGAGCGCATCGAGCACGAACTGGCGGAGGCCCGCCGTGAACTCGCCGAGCTGACCGGCCGTTCGACCGGGCCGGTGACGGTCGCCGCGTTCTCCTCGGCGGTGTGCCATCTGCTCGTCCCGGCCCTGAGCGCCCTCGCCCGCACCCACCCCGGGCTGGAGCCGAGGGTGGTGGAGGCGGAGGGCCCCGAGGCCCTGCGCGAGCTGCGGACCGGCGGCCTGGACCTGCTGGTCGTCGAGTACGACGGCGACGATCCCGATCCGGACGAGCAGTGGCGTGACCTGGCGTCCGCGCCGGTCGCCGACGACGCGTACCAGGTGATCACCCCCGCCGACTGGTCTCCCCCGCCCCGCTCGGTCAGGGACCTGGCCGACCGCCCCTGGGTCGCCGCCCCACCCGGCACGGCGTGCGGCCGCGCCCTGGCCCGGATCTCCGCCCAGTACGCCTTCACCCCGCACCGCGCCCATACCGCACTGGAGTTCCCCACCACGCTGGCCCTCGTCCGGGCGGGCCTCGGCGCGGCCGTGGTCCCCACCCTCGCTCTCACCGACGCCCCGCCCGAGACCGTGGCGCTCCCGACGGTCCCGGTCGCGGGCCACCGCCGGATCGCGGCGGTCTGGCCGGCCTCTCCATCCGGCCCGCAACCCCGGACATCAGCGCTGGTGGAGGCCCTCCAACAGGCCGCTGTGAGCCTGGGGTCGCCGCCCGCGCCATGAAGGGGCGCGGGGCTGCGGCAGGTGCGGCTCCGCCGCGTGGGTCGAACTGGCCTCCGGGGCCCGGACCACGCACAGGATGCGTGTCGCCGCCCCCGGGTCGAGTACGCCGGGGACCAGCTCGCCCGAGACCGTTCGGGGCGCGCGGCCGAACGGGCTCACACCCGCCCAGTCCACTGCTCGGACAAGTACGACCTCCGGGGCGTCGGCACCCACGAGGCCGGGCACGTCTTCGGCCTGGACCATGTCGAAGGCTCCGATCACAGCAACCTGACCATGTACCCGAAACTCGGTGAGTGCACGGAGAAGTGGCGCACGCTCGGCTACGGTGACGTGCGCGGCCTGCGCAGCCTCTACTGACATGAAAGGGGCACACATGACCACCGCGTCCCGTGCTCGCGGCCGGCGGGTGCCGCAGGGCATCCTCACAGCGTTGTTGCTCCTCTCGGTGTCGGCATGCTCCGCATCGAGCGACGACGGCGGCTCCGCCTCCTGCGCCGACGGTGTCCAGTTCCGTGGCGAGCTCTACACCCGGGTGTCCCACCAGGACTTCACTGTGGGCGACAAGGTCGAGGGCGTACAGGAGAACAGCTGTGACGACACCGGTGACGAGTCGTCGTCGGAGTCCACCGACGCGCAGTCGTTCACGGCGTTTCGCATCGGGGAACTCGATGCGGGGATGGCCATCGCGGTGAAGGACACTCCCGCCAACCCCGACCGCGAGGACGGGCTCCACCTGTATGTCCTGCAGCAGGACGGCGGTCACCCGAAGAAGGCGAAGGAGTTCCTCGACTCGGGGCGTTGAGCCGGGTTCTCGGACAACTGACGGGGAGGGGTACGAGCCCGGGGTACGCAGGCTCGCCCTCCTCGTCACGCCGGGGCTCTTGCAGTCCGAGGAGTATGCGCGCGCGGTGTTCACCATGTGGCGGCCGTTGCTGCCGGACGAGGTCATCGACGAGCGGGTGATGGCTCGCCTCGCCAGGCAAGAGATCTTCGCTCGGTCGCCGCAGCCCACCATCAGCTTCGTCATCGAAGAGTCAGTGCTTCGGAGGCCGCTCGGGGGTCGGGCGGTCATGCGGGGCCAGTTGGAGCACATCCTGCTCTACGGGCAACGCCGCAATGTCGAAATCCAGCTGATGCCAACCGAGTTGGAGGAGCACGCTGGACTTGAGGGTCCCTTCACCTTGATCGAGACGCGCGACGGGCGCAGGATCGCTTACGTGGAGGGATACAAGGACAGCCGTCTGCACACGGAGCGCAAGGCAGTCCGGGAGATCGAGGAGCAGTACGGCATCCTCAGGGCCCAAGCGCTCACCCCGCGCGCATCACTGACCTTCGTCGAGAAGTTGCTGGGAGAACAATGAACGCCGAGAAGTCCCCCGCCGCCGTGCCCGCGTCGGCCTGGTTCAAGAGCAGCTACAGCACGGGCTCGGGCGGCGAGTGCGTCGAGGTCGCCGTCTGCCCCCACACCGTCCGCGTGCGCGACTCCAAGGACATAGCCCGCCGTGGCCTCGCGGTCGACGCGGCGGCCTGGACCGCGTTCGTCGGCTTCGCCGTCCGGTAGGGCGTCGGGTCTGCCCCTGACGAGGTGTCAGGGGCAGACCTGTGTCCGGCAGGATCCTCCCCGCGCACAGCCCCTGCCCCACGAACGGCGGCGTGAGGTGGGCGGCGTCGCCGAGCAGGAAGACCCGGCCGCGGCGCCACCGGTCGGCGATCCGGGCCCGGAAGGTGTACGCCGACTGCCGTACGACCCGGAAGTCGCCGGAGGAGGAGTCTCGGGGATGTCCACCCAGGGCGCGACCAGCTCACGCAGCCGTTCGTGGTCGAGTTCCTCCCCGTCCCGCAGCCGGAACTCCCAGCGGTAGCGGTCCTCGCCGACCCGCCTGGCGATGCCCCTCGGGTGTCCCGGGCCCTCTTCCGATGCCCCGCCAGGGTCCCCCGGGCACCCCTCCCGGAGCGTTCCCGGCTCCTTCCCGGGCGCTGTCCGTGGCCTATCGCGCGGACTCGGCGTGCTCCTCCACACGCTCCGCGTCCGCCGCCTCGGCCTCCCGCCGGGCCCCCTTCGCGCCGACCGTCCGGCGCCCCGGCAGGACCGCGAGGACGATCATCGTTCCGGCGGCCATGATGATCCCGCCGATGAGGCTGGTCTGGGCGACGCCGTGGGCGAAGGCCTGGTGGACGGCGTCCACGACCGCCTGGGCCTGCTGGGGGCCGGCGGACGGATCCTGGGCGATGCGCTCGGCGACGGCCAGGCCACCGCCGACCGAGTCCTTGGCGGTCTCCATCGCCGCGGCCGGGAGCCGGTCGCCGGCCAGGTCGGTCAGCTCGTCCCGATAGGCCGTGCCCAGCAGCGAGCCCAGGACCGCGATACCCAGCGCACCGCCCAGCTCCAGCGCGGTGTCATTGGCGCCGCCGCCGACACCCAGCTCGGACTCGGGGAAGGAGTCCATGATCGTGTCGGTCGCCGGAGAGACGCTCAGCCCGATCGCGAAGCCCAGCATCATCATCGGCGCCAGGAAGTCGGCGTACGTCGAGCCCTTGTCGACCTGGGTGAGCAGGAACACGCCGGCCGTACCGATGACCATGCCGGTCACGACCATCGCCTTCACACCCAGCCTCGGGGTCAGCTTCCCGGTCACCACGGCACCGAGGAACACCGCACCGGCCAGCGGCAGCAGCCGTACACCCGTGTCCAGGGCGTCGTAGCCGAGGACGAACTGCAGGAACTGCGTCGAGTAGTAGATCGCGCCGAACGTGCCGAAGAAGAAGAACAGCACCGCGAGCATCGAGCCGCTGAAGGGCCGCAGCGCGAACTTGCGGACGTCCAGCATCGGGTGCGGATGACGCAGCTCCCAGGCGACGAAGGCGACCAGACCGACGCCGGCGACGACGGCCGCGGTGACGGGGCCGACGCCCCAGCCGAAGTGCGGGCCCTCGATGGCCGCGTACACCAGGGATCCGACGGAGACGATCGACAGCAGTCCGCCCACGTAGTCGATCCGGCCCATGCCCTCCGCCCTGGACGGCGGCACCAGGACGAGCGCGCCGACGACGGCGACGAGAGCGATGGGCACGTTGATCAGGAAGGTCGAGCCCCAGGCGTGGTCCTCCAGCAGCCAGCCGGCCACCAGCGGTCCGACGGCGATGGCCAGACCGGACGTGGCGGTCCAGGCGGTGATGGCCTTGACCCGCTCGCTCCGGGGGAAGGTCGCGACCAGCAGGGACAGCGTGGCCGGCATCACGACCGCGGCGCCGACACCCATGATCGCGCGGGCCGCGATGACCAGCGAGGTCTCGTCGACCAGGCTGCCCATCACCGAACCGCCCGCGAAGATCACCAGACCGGTGACCAGCGCGCCGCGCCGACTGTACTTGTCGCCGATCGAGCCCAGCACCAGCATCAGCGCGGCGTACGGGACGGTGTAGCCGTCGACGACCCACTGCAGATCGCTGCTGCTCAGACCCAGGTCGATGGTCATGTCGGGGGCGGCGACGATCAGTGAGGTGTTCGCCATCACCACGATCAGCAGGCTCAGGCACAGCACGAGCAGCGCCCACCAGCGCCGTATGTACGGCCCTGTCATCTTCTCCACGGGAGTGTTCGCGAGGAAGGGCATCGAAAGCTCCTAAAGGGGACGGGTGGGACGAGCGGCATCACTTAATTGCCCATCGACGTGCAGACTAGTTTGTTGCCCACTCGTGTGCAAATATCGCGGTGTCCCCTTTCCCTCGTCCGATCCCCGAGGTGCCGATGTGACCAGCCGGCCAGCACCGACGCCGTATCCGGCGCAGCGCCGTGACGCCCGCGCCACCCGCGCCCGGATCCTGGAGGCGGCCCGGCGGGAGCTGACCCGCGACCCCGACAGCCGCCTCGAGGACATAGCCGGAGCCGCGGGCGTGGCCCGGCGCACCGTCTACGTCCACTTCGCCCGCCGGGCCGCGCTCATCGACGGCCTGGCCGCCGAGGCCGCGCAGGCGATCCGGCTCGTGGTCACGGCCGCTCCCGCCGCGACGACCGACGCCGCGACCGACCTGGCACGGTTCGTCCTCACCGCGTGGCCGGTCGGCGACCGCTTCCGCACCCTCATCCGGCTGGCCCGCCAGGACCTCGACCCCGACCGCGTCGACGAACTGCTGGCCCCGGCCCGCGACCTGGTCACCGAGGTCCTCACCCACGGCCTGCGGCAGGGCGTCTTCCGGACCACGGTCCCGCCCGCCCCGCTCAGCCGGGCCATCGAGGCCCATCTGCTGGCCCTGCTCGACTGCGTCAACGGCGGCATCTGGTCCGACGACGGCACCGGCGCAGCCACCGCCGCCCTGATCGCCGCCGGAGTCGCCCCCGACACCGCCGCCGCGAAGGTCCACCGCCTGCGGGACACCGGGTCGCCCCCACAGCCCCTCTGAAATCCCGATTCCCCCTGGGACCACAGGAGTTCGCGGAGTTCCCGGCATGCCCGGCGGCGCACCCGAAGCCCGCGAAGCCCCCTGGAGGAGGACTCATGCACCCGTCCCGGCCCAACTGCTCACCCGACCAGCCGCCCGGAGCGGGGCCAGGCCGGCGCCGCCGACTCAGGTCGAACCGAGGGGCTTGCCCCACCCGACCAACCGCCCGTCATCCGCTGTCACAGGGAGATGGGACCGAAGTCGGCGGCGGTCTGGGCCAGCGCACGGAGCGTGGGGTCGTCGTCGGCGGATCGCCACGTGAGGGCCCAGTGCATGGTGGGAGCGTCGTGAACGGGGAGGAAGACGATGCCCGGGGGACTGTTGTAGCGGGCGGCGATCTCGCCCAGCGGGTGGACACACTGTCCGGAGGCGACCAGGGAGAGAATCTCGTGGAAGGTCCGCGCGGCGGGCCCGCGCGGGATACGGCGGCCGAGCGGCGTACGCATGGGGACCATGGCCGTGACCCAGTACTCGGGGGCGTCGGGGCCGAAGTCGACGACATGGTTGTCGCCGAGGTCCTCCAGTGACGCGGTGCCGCGCTCGGCCAGCGGATGGTCTGCCGCCACGGCGAGCACGCGGCCTCCGGTCAGCACGGTCGGGCCGACCGTGAGGTCCGGTTCGGCCACCGGAAGCCACAGCACGTGCGCGTCGTGCTCTCCTGCGCGCAGCGCGGTGAACGGGGCACTGCCGTTGATCTCGCCGAACTGGACATCGCTGCCGGGGTGGCGGGAGCGGAAGGCCTCGATGAGGGGGCGCAGTTCGTGGCCGGCGTGGCCGAACACACCCAGGCGCAGGGTCCGCCGCGTCCTGACGCCGGCCGCTTCGGCGCGGGCGAGCCCCTCCCGTAGGAGGTCGACGGCTTGCTGGAGGTCCTCGCGCAGACGCCGGCCGACCGGCGTCAGGACGACGCGTCGGCTGGTGCGGTCGAACAGGACGACGCCGAGGCGCCGTTCCTGCTTGGCGATGGCCTGACTGACGCGGGCCTGGGACACGTGAAGCCGCTCCGCGGTGCGGCCGAAGTGCAGCTCCTCGGCCAGGGTCAGGAAGATCTCGATGTCACGCAGCTCCATGCACAACCCCCGTCCATGCATAACCGCCACATTATGAATAGCCCAAGGAACCTTACATTGTTCCGCCTGCCCACCCCACCGATGCTGGATCCATCACCACCGGACAGGCGGCACCCGCCTGACGCACACATGGATGGGGAGGCGAACCGATGGGCGACATGCGGGCCATCGCCGATCGCGTCGAGATAGAGGCGCTGCGAGCCGAGCTCACGGACGCGGTGATGATGCGTGACTTCGACCGCGCCGTCTCGCTGTTCACACCCGAGGGCGTGATGCGCTGGCCGCACATCGACAAGGAGTTCGTCGGCCGCGAGGAGATCCGCGCGGGGATCGAGTGGGGCCAGTCGCTCTGGGAGTTCTTCGTGCAGAACGTCCACCCGGGCGTCATCCGGCTGGACGGCGACACCGCGGCCGGCCGGGCGTACATCCAGGAGTTCGGACGGATGCGCGACGGCGGCTCGCACCTGAACCACGCCTTGTACCACGAGCGTTACGAGCGCACCGCCGACGGCTGGAAGTTCAGCGAACGCGTCTACGAGGTCCGGTACCTGGACTCCACCCCGCTCCGCGGCTCGGCGCCGGAGCGCCTCGGCTGATCCGTCCCGCACGCCGTCACGGCGTGCCAGACCGACATCTTGATTGCCAGGTCGACATCTCGCGTGCCAACTCGACACCTTGCGCGCCAAGTCGACACCTTGCGTGCCAATTCCTGAAAGCGGAGGAGAGAAACCATGGCTGAGAACACCGAAGTCGTCGTGATCGGCGGCGGTTACGCCGGGGTCATGGCGGCCAACCGGCTGACGCAGCGCGACGACGTGACCGTGACGCTGATCAACTGCCGCCCGGACTTCGTCGAGCGGATCCGACTGCACCAGCTGGCGGGAGGGACGCACGAGGCCGTCAGCGACTACCGGAAGGTCCTGGGCGAGCGCGTCCGGCTGGTGGTCGACACCGTGACCCGGATCGACGCGACGGGGCGCGGGGTCGAGCTGGCGAGCGGCGACACGGTCGGCTACGACTACCTGATCTACGCGGTGGGCAGCGGCAGCGCCGACCCGGGCGTGCCCGGAGCCGCCGAGTTCGCCCACCCGATCGCCACGTTCGAGGAGGCGCGGCGGCTGCGGTCGGTCCTCGACGCCGCTCCCGCCACGGCCCCGGTGACGGTGGTCGGAGCCGGTCCGACCGGCATCGAGACCGCCGCCGAACTGGCGGAGGCGGGCCGCACCGTGACCCTGGTCTGCGGCGGGCCGCTCGGCCCCTACCTGCACCCGAAGGGTCGCCGCTCGGTCGCCGAGCGGCTGGTCGGCCTCGGTGTGACCGTGCTGCAGGGCCCCGGCACGAAGGTGACGGAGGTGACCGGCGACACCGTGCTGCTCGGCGACGGCCGTGAGCTGTCGAGCGAGGTCACCATCTGGACCGCAGGGTTCGGCGTGCCGGACCTGGCCGCCCGCAGCGGGTTCAGCACCGACACCCTGGGCCGCCTGCTCACCGACGAGACCCTGACGAGCATCGACGACGAGCGGATCGTCGCCGCCGGGGACTCGGCGGCACCGTCGGACATGCCCTTCCGGATGAGCTGCCAGGCCGCCGGCCCGCTGGGCGCACACGCCGCCGACACGGTGCTCAGCCGCATCGCGAGCAAGCGGCCCGCACCGATCGACCTGGGGTTCGCCGGCCAGTGCATCAGCCTGGGGCGCCGCGCGGGCATTTTCCAGTTCGCCCACAGGGACGACACCGCCAAGCGGCTCCACCTCGGCGGCCGAACAGGCGCGAAGGTGAAGGAACTCGTGTGCAGGCACACCATCAAGCAGCTGGTGAACGAGGCACGCAAGCCCGGCTCCCACACCTGGGCCAAGGGTGAGCAGGGCCGCCGACTGCTGCGGGCCCAGCGCCGCGAGACGGCGGCCACCGCCGAACAGTCCGCCTGAACCACGCACCGGCAGCCGCCGTGGGGCCGCATGCCGATGGTCCTGGCACACGGCTCGTCCGTGACGTCTGCCGGCGATACGAACCGCGATACGAACCGCGATCATCCACCGCGCAAGATCGGCCATCGATACACGTACACGCACTGGGGGTTCAGTCATGATCCTGATTACCGGAGCCACCGGCGTCGTCGGCCGGGAAGCCGTCCGCCTCCTGGTCGAGGGGGGAGCGGACGTCGCCGCTGTCACCCGCGACCCGCACGCCGAATTCCCCGCGGGAACACAGCTCGTCCACCCCGCGAAGGTTCCCGCCATCGACGGCGTGGACGCCATCCTGCTCAGCCCTCGTGCCGCCGGATCCGCCGCTGTCGACCTGTTGGCCCGCGCCCGCGAGACGGGCGCGGCACGGGTGGTCGTGCTGTCCTCCGTTACCGTGCGGTACCCGGCCGGGCACGCACGCTTCCGGCAGCACTTCCAGGCGGTCGAGGACGTCGCCAAGGGGAGCGGCCTGGACTGGACGATCCTGCGCTGCGCCGATTTCGCCGCCAACACCCTGGCGTGGGCCGGGCAGATCCAGGCGACCGGGGCCGTGCGGGGGGCCTATCCGCACGCGAGGACCTCGACCGTCGACGAGCGTGACATCGCCGCGGTGGCCGCCCTCGCCCTGACCCACCCGCGGCACCGCGGTCAGACGTACCTGCTCACCGGAGAGCAGTCGCTGAGCCAGCCGGAGAAGGTCGCCGCGCTCGGCGCGGCGCTCGACCGGACACTGTCGTTCGTCGAGGCCGCACCGGACGAGATCCGCCGCGGCATGCTCACCGCCGGCCTGCCCGACGAGGTACCCGACCGGCTGCTCGGCTCGCTGGCCGACTACGCCCGCGAAGCCGGGCCCACCTCCGACACCGTACGGCGGCTGCTGGGCCGTCCGGCACGCACGTACGCCACCTGGGCGCGAGACCACCGTGCCGCCTTCGCCGCGGGAGGACCCCGATGAAACTCACGATCGTGGCCGCCACCGGCGGCATCGGACGGCACCTGGTCGAGCAGGCGGTGGCCGGCGGGCATGACGTCACCGCCGTGGCCCGCCGCCCACGTGAGCTGCCGGACGGCGTCCGGACGGTGGCCGTCGACCTCACCCGACCCGACATGCGGACGCTCGCGGCGGCGGTACGCGGCGCCGACGCCGTACTGTCCGCGCTCGGCCCGCGAAACCCGCGCGCTGACGCGGGCATCACCTCGCGTGGCACCCGCGCGGTCGTCGCGGCGATGCATGCCGAGCACGTCCGGCGGATCGTCATCGTCAGCGCCGCACCCGTCGGACCGGTGCCGGTGCCCGGCCGGCCGGCACCGCCCAGGCACGATCCCGGCGACGGCTTCTTCATGCGCCACCTGGGCGTCCCGTTGACCCGGGCGATGTTCGGCCGGCACTACGCCGACCTCGCCGTGACCGAGCAGACCCTGCGCGACAGCGGACTGGAATGGACGGTGTCGCGCCCGCCCAAGCTCACCGACAAGCCCCTGACCGGCAGGTACCGGACCGCGTGGAACCGCAACATCCGGGGCGGGTTCTCCGTGTCACGCGCCGACGTCGCCCACCACATGCTCGCCATGGTGAACCGGCCGGACACCATCGAGCAGGTCGTCGGAATCGCGAACTGACACCTACCAGCCACGCGCACGATCCGGGCCGCGGGTGAGAAAGCGGGCGACGACCCGCGGCGGTGACCGACAAGGTCAAGAAGTCGCCTCAGCGGTCCCGCCCCCGGTGTCAGGGCCGTCAGCGCGGAGTCGGACGCGCAGGAGCAACGGGAGGCGACGAGGATCCGCCCCGGCAGTCGCCCCTTCCTGGGGCCTGTTGCCAGGGCCGGTTGCCGAAGCCTTTTGCCGACGCCGGTCGCCAGCGCCGGTCGCCAGCGCCGGTCGCCGGGGCCGGTCGCCGGGGCCGGTCGCCGGGGCCGGTTCCCGGAAGCGCTCGCCGGGCCGGTCGGCTGCTGGCCATGGCCCGACTCGGCGGCCGCGAACGCACCGTCGAACCGGCCGGCCGACGGGTCAGGACCGGCCGGCCGACGGGTCAGGACCGGTCGGCCGACGGTCAGGCGTCGTCGGCCGGGGCCGGGCGCATCGTCGACGCGACCTCCTCGACCACGGCGCTCGCCCGCTTCTCGGGCACACCGGCCGCGATGAGGGTGGCGGCGGCGACGCGGCGCCCGTCGTCCTCCAACGCGCCGGTGTTGACGGCCTCCAGGAGGGCGACGTGCATCGCCTCCAGCCCGGCGCTCTGTACGGCGGGCGGCAGATGGGAGTGGAAGACACCGTCCCGCTGCCCCCGCTCCAGGATGGTCGCGGCCGCCTCCCGGGCCGGCGCCAGTACCTCGGCGACGCGCTCGGAGCCGAGGTCCCGCCGGGCCAGTGCCAGGAGCATCCGGTAGCGGTCCCCCACGGGCCACATGGTGAACACGAACCGCGCCAGCGCCCGCTCGGCCGGCTCCGTCGGTTCCGGCCCGGCCTCCACCGTGCCGCGCAGCGTCTCGGCGGCCTCCTCGGCGAGGGCCTCCAGCAGCGCCGCCCGGCCCGGGAAGTGCCCGAAGAGGGTGCGCCGTACGACCCCGGCGGCCCGCGCCAGCTCCTCCAGCGTGATGTCGGGGTTCCGCCCCAGCTCCTCACGGGCCGTGGCCAGGATGCGCGCCCGGTTGGACCGCGAATTACGACGCAGCGGCTCGCGGGCCACGGGCTTGGTCACGGACAACCTCGGCGGATCAGTACGGAGACGGGGCGGCGAAGGAACGGCGACCCCATTTTGTCACGCCGGGCCGGACGTCGAGCGGGCGACGGAGAACGGCCCGGGAGCGCCTGGACCGCCGAAGCGCCCCGACCGTCCGGGCCACGCGGACACGGACCCCGGCCGACCGCACGCCCTCACCCCGCAGGCTCCTCGGTTCAGAGGGCCTGCGGTGCCCCCGAAGATTGATCGGAAGGACGGGCTTCCCGCGTCGTGTCGGACATGCCCGTTCAGCCGAGGAGGCTGCCGCCGGTGGCGTCGATGAACGCGCCGGTGATCCAGCGCGCTTCGCCGGTGGCGAGGAAGACGACCACGTCGGCGACCTCCTTCGGCTCACCGATGCGCTTGAAGGCCGAGATCCGGGACATCTGCTCCACGGCTTCGGGAATCCTGAAGAAGTCGCTCCCATTGTCCGTAACGCCGGGAGCCACCGTGTTGATGGTGATGCCCCGGGGGGCGAGGTGCCGCGCGAAGCCCCGGGAGAGCTGTTCCAGGGCGCCCTTGGTCATCGCGTAGAGGGTCTGCGAGGGGACAGCTGTCCGGGTCGTGCCGGAGGAGATGTTGATGACGCGCCCCCCGTCGGGAAGCAGCCCGAGAGCGCGCTGGGTGATGAAGACGGGGGCCTTGGCATTCACGGCGAACAGCTTGTCGAACTGCTCGGGGGTCATCTCCTCCGGGGCGACTCCGGCGGGCAGGGTCTCGCCGGCGTTGTTCACCAGGATGTCCAGGGTGGTGTTCCCGGTGTGCTCTGTCAGACCGGCCTCCAGCCCCTGGAACAACTGGTCGACATCGCCCGGTACACCGAGCTGCGCCCGGACCGTGAAGGCCCGGCCGCCGTCCTTCTCTATGAGCTCCACGGTTTCCCGAGCGGCCCGCTCGTTGTGCGCGTAGTGCACCGCGACCAGTGCTCCCTCACCGGCCAGGCCGATGGCGATGGCGCGGCCGATGCCTCGGCTGGAGCCAGTGACGAGAGCGGTCCTGCCGTTGAGCTTCCCCATGACGGTGTCCTTTCGGTTCCCTGCGCACGGGACGCCGTCGGCGAGCGACCGGGCGGCCTCACGGGCACAGCCAAGCGACTTGGACGGCGTCCAAGTAAGGAGGGAAGTATGCTTGTACGGTGTCCAAGACGTCAAACACGGCGCAGCCTCGCACCACCACCTCTCGCGCGCCTGTCGGCCTCACCGAAGAGCAGATCACCGCCGCCGCGATGGAGGTGCTGGAGAGCGAAGGTCTCGACAAGCTGTCCCTGCGGGCCGTCGCCGCCCGGCTCGGGGTACGGGTCAACGCGGTCGCCTGGCATCTCAAGGACAAGGCCGGCCTGCTCGGCGCCGTGGCCGACGCCGTGGTGGCCCGCTGCGTGCCCGCCCACCTGCCCCCGGATCCGGATGAACGGGTCCGCACACTGCTCGCGTCACTGCGCACGGAGCTGCTGTCCCACCGGGACGGCGCCCGCCTGGCCCGCGAGGGCGCCTCGCTGGCCCGGCCCCACCAGCGTGCGTTCGCCGAGGTGTTCAACGCCGCCCTGCACGCCACCGGCCGCAGCCCGAAGGAGGCGGCCTGGACGGCCTGGACCCTGATGTACTTCACCCTCGGCCTGGTCAAGGAGGAACAGACACCGCCGAGTCGCACCCTGGGCGCCGAAGTGGCGGAGGCTGATCCCGCGGCCTTTCCCTCCCTCGCGAAGACGATCGCGCATCTCACGCCGGACAGCTTCGACGACCGCTTCGCCTACGGCGTCGACCTGATCCTCAGAGGGCACTCCGCCATGCCGCCGGCTCCCCGACCGGCACCGGGGTCCGGACCGGAGTAAGCGGTACCGGCCGGTGCGGCCAAGGTCTCCGGTCGCCGGGCGGGGCGGCTTCAGGGGCGCGCGGATGTGGCAGGGCTCGCGTCGGCCGCCGCCGGACGCCGTGGGGCCGTGGGGCCGTGGGGCCGTGGGGACTCACTGCCGAGGTCTCGCCCCGCAGACTCCCGGGGAGTGGGCCTAGGCTGTTGGCAGGGCCCGAGAAACAGGGGAAGCAAGGGATCATGGCGATGGGGGACGAGCCCAAGTCCAGACGGCCCCGGCCGTCGATGGCGGATGTCGCCCGTCACGCCGGTGTCGCGCCGCAGACGGTTTCGCGCGTGTCCAACGGCCACACCAACGTCGACCCGGCGACCAGGCAGCGGGTCGTCGCGTCGATGCGGGCGCTGGGCTACCGGCCGAACGGAGCCGCACGCGCGCTCAAGAGCGGGCGGTTCAACACGATCGGCGTCATCACCTTCACGCTCAGGACGTTCGGAAACACGCGCACGCTCGACGCCATAGCCGAGGAAGCCGCACGCGCCAAGTACGCCGTCACCCTCATCCCCGTGCCGGACCCGACCATGGGCAAGGTTTTCGGTGCCTACGACCGACTCAGCGAGGCAGCCGTCGACGGAGTGATCCTCGTCTTCGAGGCGCATCTCCTGGACAACGCGGAGTTCAGCCTCCCACCAGGGGTTCCGATGGTGGTGGTCGACTCCGACACCGGCCCCGGTTACACGGTGGTGGACACCGATCAGGCACAGGGCGCACGTCAGGCGACGGAACACCTGCTGGAACTCGGCCACCAGCAGGTGTGGCACATCGCCGGCCCCCCGACCTCGTTCTCCGCGGCCCATCGGGTCGAGTCCTGGCAGCGCACCCTGCGGTGTGCCGGCATCGTCCCGCCCCCGGTGCTGTACGGCGACTGGACCACCCGATCGGGATATCAGCACGGGTTGACTCTGGGGCGAAGGCCGGAGGTCACGGCGATCTTCGCCGCGAACGACCATATGGCGCTCGGTGTCCTGCGTGCCCTGCACGAGCTCGGCCGCCGGATCCCCGACGACGTCAGCGTGGTGGGGTTCGACGACATGGAGGAGACCCATGCCTTCTGGCCACCGCTGACCACCGTGCGGCAGGACTTCGCCGCGGTCGGCCGGCTCAGTCTTCAGAAGCTGCTGAGCAAGATCGGCCGCACCGGTCCCGACACGGTCGACAAGACCTTGGTCCCGACCCGGCTGGTGGTCCGCGCGAGCACCGGAGCGCCGCCGCCCCCGCCGGAAGGCGAAGCGCGGCGGCGCTGACCCGTACGGGCCCGGCGAGTACGCTCGCCGGGCCCGTACGGTTCGGATCAGTGTCGGATCAGTGGTCGAGGGGACCAGGTGCCGGCATCAGCTTCTGGTCCACTGCTGGTTGCTGCTTCCGTTGCAGAACCAGACATCGACCGCCGTGCCGTTGCCGGTGCCTCCTCCGGCCGCGTCCAGGCAGAGCGCCGGGTTCGCGACGCTGGTCACCGTGAGGTCCGCGTTCACGTTCCACTGCTGTGCCGCCGCGCCGGTGCAGTCGTCGATGACCACGGGGTCTCCCGCCGTGGCTCCGGTGCCGCCCACCGTCATGCACTTGTTGCCGTAGACGGTGAGTTGTTTCTCCGCGTTCCAGTTCCAGGACTGGTTGCCGCCGTCGTTGCAGTCCCAGAGGTCGAGTTGGGTGCCGTTGGTCGTGCTGAAGCCGGGCACGTCGACGCAGCGGTCGGAGCCCACTCCGCGCAGGACCTCACCGGGAGGCGCGGGCGGCAGGTCGTTGACCGGCGGGGTCGTGCCGAAGCCGTAGCCCCAGCGCAGCTGCGCGACTCCGCTGGCGTTGTTGTCCACCAGGTTGCCCTCGGAGTCCAGCGACTCGATCGAGTAGGCGTCGCCGAACCTCAGGCCCGGCCAGTACACCAGTCCCATCCCCTTGCTGCGGGCGGTGTTGGTCACGGCCGCGAGATACGAGGTGTAGATGTTGCCGTTCCACGCGCCGTAGTTCAGTCCGGTGGTCATCGGGGAGCCGGCCTCGTCGATGATGGTCCGGCCGGCGTACGTGCCGATCCGGGCCTCGAGGTCGGCGACCCAGTCCGCCTGCTGGGTGTGGCTGGCCCAGAAGCCGTAGAAGTGCAGCGACAGCAGTGTTCCCCGCAGTTCGCGGGCCGCGCCGACACCGGTGACGTTGTCGTTGTAGCCGGTACCGCTGATCACGACACGGCCGCGCGGGACGTCCTTGTGCCGGGCCAGCCACCCACTGGTGACGGACACCCACTGGTCCAGGGTGTAGCCGTGCGGCTCGTTCATGGGCTCGAAGTAGACCCGTGGGTTGTGCTTGTACTCCCGCACCACGGTGTTCCACATCTTCTTCCAGGCGGCCGTGTCGTCGACCAGCCCGTCCTTGCTGGTGTTGGCCTCCCAGTAGCTGACGATGACCTTGTCGCCGTAGGCCGTGGCCGCGTCGATCGTCGCCCGGTACGACTTCCACCAGTTGGTGCCCACGGTTGCCGGGTTGATCGGCAGTCGCAGGGTGTTGGCGCCCAGGTTCTTCTTGAAGCCGCGCACCATGTGACTGGTGGTCCGGTACACGGTGCGGTAGTCGTCGGTCACCGACAGCCCGCTGGGCACCACGGCGTCACTGGCGTAGTTGTCGCGCGGGTCTGCCCAGTTCACCCCGCGGAAGTCACTGGTACCGCCCTTCGGCACAGACTTCACCGACGCGTACGAGGCGGCTGACGTCTCGGCGGCCGACTGGGCGAGGGCGGGGGCGGGGGCGGTCAGGAACATGAGTGTCGCGCCGAAGCCGGCCATGAGCACACTGGCCAGTCTTCTCGACCTCGTCGGGGTCTTGGTCATGTCGTCTCCAGTGACGGAAATCGCGGAGGGCGGAGTGAGGGTTCGTCACCTGAGCCGAGGCAGTGATGAACCAGGGTCCGGATACAGGCACTTGGACCCCTGTAAACCGGCCATGGTTACGTAACCATGGCTCGGACACTGGCACGACGCCCGCACCGGTGACAAGACCCGTGACGGTTCCGAAACGCGACGGACTTCTTCACCGGCCCCGGAGCGGTTCCTTGCCCGGTGGAGTCGAGGGCGGCCGTTCGGCAGGCCGTCGGCGGGGAGGGCGGGGACCTGCTTCGGGCTGCCGCCACCGGTCGGCGGCTTCCTCGGGCGGACCAGTCCCCTGCGCGGGTGGATGCCCGGCCGGCCGGCCGGCGCGGTGCTACGGCCGGCCAGAGGTCGGCGGAGGACACAGCGGCGGGGCCGGGACGGTCGTGCTGTCCCGGCCCCGCCTTGGTTCATCGCGCCGCGAGGGTGGGAGCGATGCTGGTTGTCACCTCGCTGCGGTCAGACGCCGATCGGGTTCCAGCCGTCGGTGCCGGCCAGGTACTTCTGGGCGGTGTATTCGGCCGCTTCGGCGGCGGTCAGCTGTGGTGACTCCGAGCCGGTGCCGGCTCCGGGGCCGAAGTTGCCGTACTCCCTGAAGGACCTCGGCGTGAAGCCGCTGATCACCCGCCGCGGCACCGAGCACGGCTCCGGCCTGGGCAAGCAACGCTGGGTTGTAGAGCGCGCGTTCGCCCACCTGCACTGGTTCCGCCGACTGCGGATCCGCTGGGAGATCCGCGACGACATCCACGAAGCCTTCCTCACCCTCGGATGCGCACTCATCTGCTGGCGGCGACTGCGCGCTCCGGTGACCGATGCCGTGGGCTAGTTAGCCGCTGCTAGCCGGTTAAGAACTTCCTCGGGGGTAAAGCTCCAACCGACCAGGCGCGGCCCGCTCCAGTTGATGCCGATCACGAGTCCATCCCGGGCGGCATCTGGCAGTAAGCGATCGCACCAGGTGTCCAAGGGCATGGACTCAACGCGGAGCCCACGCCCCCAGATCTTTGCTGCCCTCTGGGCACGGGGCGAGGTCGACCAGAAGGGAAGACTTCGCGTGCCGTCCGCGGAGAGGTGAGTCGGGCTTCCGTCATCATCCCGAACAAGCCAGACCACTCTGCTTTCGCGGACGTCTCGGAAGAATGCCGCCGCTTGCGAACCGCTCTGACTCATGGCCACCGAGCCTACCGTTCCCCAACAGCCATTTCGTTAGGAGTTCTAAGCGACCGTGAGCACGATCTTGCCCTGGATGTGCCCTCGGGCGGCGCGGGCGTGCGCGGCTCGGGCATCCGCGAGCGCAAACGTGCTGTCGATCGCGACGCGGACCGTGCCCGCGTCGAGCAGGCGCCCCAGTTCGGCAAGCTGCGTGCCGTTCGAGCGGACCTGGGCGCTGGAGACGGTGACGCCCAGCTTCGCGGTCTCTTCTTCGTCGAAGTCCCCGGGGAGCACGGGGAACTGGGAGCCGCCGGGCTTGAGCGTACCCAGGAAGCTCTTGCTGTCGGGGCCACCGACGGTGTCGAGAACGAGGTCGACGTCGTGCACGAGTTCCTCAGGGCGACTCTTGGTGTAGTCGATGAATTCGTCGGCGCCGAGCTCGCTCAGGAACGTTGCATGCGCGCCCTATGCCACCGCGATGACACGTGCGCGGAGGAACGCCGCCCCCGGGCCCGTAGCCAGAGGAACGCCGCCCGCGGGCCCGTAGCCGGAGTCGTCGCGCATGCGGACCAGCGAACTCGGCCACGCGACGCTCCGACGGGGGTGAGCCTCCGGCACGACCAGCCGGCCGACTCGGTCGGACGCGGATGGGCCAGTCGCTTCAGCGAGAGGGGCAGGCGAGGTCCGAAGACCCCGATGGTGCGCTCCTCTTCGGGGCCGGCGGTTCAGGACGACGCCGGAAGGGAGGAGAGCGTGCCGTCGGACTGGTGGAGGTGCTCGCACAGGACGGCACTGTCCGCTTCGAGTTCGGCGTTGCGCCGGCTGACGGCCCGGTCACGCTTCTCCGCCAACGGGGCAGGTCCACGCTGCTCATGGGTCCGACGCGGCTTGGTCATCGCAACACCCTCAGGGTCCGGCGCCTGCCTCCTAGAGCGCGTCCACGGCGCTCACCTTCCAGCCCTCGGAGGTGCGGGTGAGCGTCATCCGCACCCGGTTCAGATCCACGCGGGATCCCGTGACCTGGGTGCTCGTGGTGACCTGGTTGACGAACAGCAGGATGACGGCCTTGTCCGGTCCGGCCGACACGACGGACGCCGCAGGCCGGCCACCGTCTGCGGGTGCCGTCACCGTCGCCTTCACCACGCCGTGGTACTTCCTGGCGGTCGGTCCGACGACGGTCGTCGTGGTCCTGCGGTACTCGTCGCGAAAGGCGCCGGTCAGATGGGTGCGGGCCCGGGCGAAGTCCCGGTCGAGATGCCGGTAGTCGTACGACAGGACGACGGGCGCCGCCTTCCGCGCGGCCGCGAGCGCCTCTCCCCGCGCCTGTTCCGCGCGCCGCCCCTCCCGGTACTGCCACCCGAGCACGACGAGGGCGACCAGACCTCCCACGAGCACGACGCAGAGCGCCATGGTGAGCAGCCGTCGCCAGGGCCGTCGTACGGACGGGCTCTCCTTCGGCACGTCCTCGGACTCAGGCACATGGTCCGGCTCCGGTGCCGGCTCCGATGCCAGCGCTGGCTCCGGTGCCGGCTCCGATGCCGGCTCCGGCGGGTCGTCCCACCCGCCCGGAGCATCGATCACCACCGTGCGCCCGGAGTACCGCTCCTCGGCCCGTGGTGGCGCCTCGTTCGCGGGGTGTTCCACGCGCCGGGTGCGCTTGGCCGCCGCGCGGGCGGCCGCGGTCATGGTGCGGCGGGCGGGGGAGCCGGCGCCGCGGCCTCGCGAGGTCGTGTTCACCACGGTGTTTCTCCTCAACTCTGGTGCCTGCTGTTCGAACGGGAGGCCGGTCGTCAGCCAACGAACTCGACGTCGGAGGTCAGCCAGCGGCCGTCCTTGAGTACGAGGTCGAGTTGGAGCCGGTACGTGCGCGCCTCTCCGTCGGGCACGGCGGTGTTGGTCACCTTGCTGTCGGCGACGACCAGAACCCGGGCGGAGCGGGCGCCGGACCGCACGATGCCCGCTTCGAGGACCTGTCCCTCGGACACGGACTTGTTCTCGGCGACCAGTTCGGTCAACTGCTCGGTCTGCGCGGCGAACTGCTCCTTGAAGTCGCCGGTGGCGCTCTTGAGCACGTTCCCGCTGTCCCGGTCGTAGTGGCGGTAGTCGAGCGAGGTGAAGTTCAGCGCCGACTGCCGGGCCGCCGCCAGGACGTCCTGCCGCCGCTGCTCCGCCGCGCGCTGCCCCGACAGCCCGACGGCCAGCCAGACCGACAGCGCGGTCGTCAGGACGGTCGCGACGACGAGTCCGGCGGACAGCGCCCTACGGCGCCCCCGCGTCCCACTGCCGACGCTCATGCCATCGGTCTTCTCAGCGCCGACGTTCATGCCATCGGTCTTCTCAGCGCCGACGTTCATGCCATCGGTCTTCCCACCGCCGACGTTCATGCCATCGGTCTTCCCACCGCCGACGTTCATGCCATCGGTCCGACGAGTAGCCATTGCCACGACTCCTTTCCGAAGACGGTCTGTTCGCCGCCCGTCGAGCCGATCTCGACGGGTGTCCCGTCCGGACCGGTGGCCGTGCCGGTGTCCGGGTCGTACGGGGTGACGTACGGGGTGACGTACGCGGCCCGTTCGGCGCCGTACGGCTCCGCCGGCGCGCCGGGGGCGTTCTGCGCGCCGCGCACCGAGGTGTCGCTGCCGCGCGGCGCCGTGCAGCGCGCGTCGGTGTTCGCCGGGCGCGTGCTGGTGTCGGCGGGGTCGCGCCGCCGTGTCCCGCCGTACCCCTGGGTGCACGGCGGCGGGTCGTCGGCGCCCAGGACGAGGCCGAAGTGGGTGGTGCCGTCGCCCGGGACGACCGTGTAGCTGCCGGCGACGACGAGCGGGAAGGTGACCAGGGCCTGTTCGACTCCGGGCAGCCGCGCCACGGTGACCTGGCCGCCGCTGACGAGGTTGGCCAGCAGGACCGGCAGATGCGGCTCGGTGGACTTCAGCAGGGAGTTGACCTCCTGCGCGGCGGGCGCCGCGTTACCGATCAACCGGCGCAGGTCCCCGTCGCTCGACTTCAACTCCGCGGTGAGTGCCGCCAGATCGCGGGAGAACGACTTGATGGCCGAACCCTGGTCGGACTGTGTCTTGAGTACCGTCCTCGAGTCCTCGATCAGCGAGATCGTCTCCGGAAGCGTGTCGGACGCCGCCTCGACGAGTTCGTTGCCCGAGTCCACCAGCCGGCTCAGTCGTGGCCCGGTGCCGGAGAATGCCTTGCCCAACTCGTCGACGGTGGTCCGCAGATCGTCCTTGCCGACCGAGTTGACCAGCCGGTCGAGGCTGACGACGAGGTCGGTGGTGGGCAGCGGCACCCGGGTGCGCTCGCGCGGTATCGGGCTGCCGTCGAGCAGGTACGGGCCGCCGGTCCGCCGCGGCTGCAGATCGACGTACTGCTCGCCCACCGCCGAACGGTTGGCCACCACCGCCAGGGTGTCGGCCGGAATACGGGGTGCGCCATCCTCGATCTCCAGGGCCACCGACACCCCTGAGCCGGACAGCCGCAGCTCGCCCACCCGGCCCACCGGCACCCCTCGGTAGGTGACCTCGGCCCCCGAGAAGATGCCCCCGGACGCCGCGAAGTCGGCCCGCACGGTGTAGCCGCGGTCGAGGACGTCGTCCACCAGGCCCGTGTACTCGGCGCCGACGTACGACACCCCGACGGCGGTGAGGGCGACGAAGGCGAGCAGCTGGGCCTTGACCGTACGGGTGATCACGGCTGTATTCCCTTCAGCATGAGCTCGGCGAGCGCGAGGTCGATCCCCGCCGGGAGGCGGCCGGAGTCCCCGCGGGGGCCGTAGCCCGCGGTGCACACCGGCGGGCACAGCAGGTCGTCGCCGTCCGTGGGCGCCGAGGGCTCGACCGGAACCTCCGGGGCCTTGGGCAGCGCGGTCGGCGTCGGGACACCGGGCACGTCCGGGAGATCCGGGAGGTCCGGGAGGTCCGGGGTGTCGGGGCCGTCGTCCCCCTCATCGGAGCCGCCGGGCTCACCGGGCTTGTCCGTGACGTTGCCGTAGAGGCCCGCCAGGTCGAGGTCGGCGGTGACCGCGAGGTTGACGTAGTCGCCCTCGACGGCGTCGACCACGTTGCGCGGGAACGGATAAGTGGTCAGCAGTTCGAGGGAGTTGGGCAGGTCGTCGCCCGCCTTGTTGAGCTGCCGCAGAATCGGTTTCAACTGCTTGAGGTTGGCGACGGTGTCGTCCCGCGAGGCGTTCACGACCCGCGTGCCGGTCTTGCTCAGCTTCGACAGGGCGGTGAGCATCCGCGTCAGGTCGCGGCGCTGGTCGGCGAGGACCTTCAGCGCGGGCGGCAGCGTGTCGACGGCCTCGGCGATCGTCTTCTTCTCCTTCTTCAGCCGCTTGGCCAGCCGGTCGATGCCCTTGAGGGCGCGGACGATGTCGGCGCGCTGCCCGTCGAGGCCGCCGAGGAACGTGTCGAGTTCCGTGAGCAGGGACCTGACCCGGTTCTCACGGCCTTCCAGGGCCTTGTTGAGCTCCACGGTGATCGTCTTGAGCTGGGCGACGCCGCCTCCGTTGAGGAGCGCGGACAGGGCGGACAGCACCTCCTCGATCTCCGGGTTGCGGCCGCTGCGGGACAGCGGGACGCGGTCGCCGTCGCGGAGCCGTCCGACGGGCGCGGTGCCGACCGGCGCGGACAGCGCCACGTACTTCTCGCCGAGCATGCTGGTCTGGCGGAGATCGGCGACCGCGTTGGCGGGCAGCTTCACCGAGTCGGCGACGCGCAGTCGCACCCGGGCGTGCCAGCCGACCAGTTCCACCTTCTCGACCGCGCCCACGGTGACGCCGTCGACCTTGACCGCCGACTGCGGCACCAGGTCCAGTACGTCCCTGAACTCGACCGTGACGTGGTAGGCGCGGCCGTCCGCCGCCGCTCCTCCGGGGAGCTGGATGTCGTACCAGCCGTTGAACCCGCAGCCCGACAGCAGCAGCGAGCCGGCGGCCGTCCACGCGACCATCCGTCCCCTGCGCGGCACGCTCGCGTCTCGCCTCGTAGGCGGGCTCATGCGTCGGCTCATGCTCGGGCTCACGCGTCGGCTCATGCTCGGGCCTCCAGGATTCCGCCGAGCGTGCGGTCGACCGTGCCCGTCGTGGCGGGGGCCGTCGGTACCTCGGGCAGGGAGTCGAAGAGCTTCTCCAGCTCCGCGCAGTCGGGGTTCTTGCCGCCCTCGTCCCCGGTCGTCTTCAGAAGGGAGCACAGGAGGGACGCCGGGTCCTGCGGCTCCTCGGGGTTGTTGCGGGTGTCGAGCGTGCCGGCGGAGGCGTTGTAGGCGTTCTGCAGGTTCGACAGACCCGCGGGGGCGACCTCCAACAGCTCCTCCAACGCGGCGCGTTGGGTGACCAGGACCTTGGTGACCTTGCTGAGGCCCCGCACGTTCGAGGTCAGCGACTTCTTGTTCTTCTTCACGAACTCCGACACGTCGCCGAGTGCCGCACCCAGGTGCTCCAGCGCCGCCGCGAGGTCCTTGCGCTCTCCGGCGAGCTGCTCCGCCACTGTGGCGAGGCTGCCGTTGAACGACCGCACGCTCTCGTCGTCGGCCGCCAGCGCGGCCGTGAACACCTGGAGATTCTGTACGGTGCCGAACAGGTCACCCCGCCCGTCGGACAGGGTGGTGACGGCCTGCGAGAGGTCCTCGACGGTCTGGTTGAGGTTCTCGCCCTGGCCTTCGAGGTTGTCCGCGCTCACGCCCAGCAGCCGCGACAGCGAGCCGTCCTTGTTCGCGCCCTTCGGGCCAAGCGCCTCGGACGTGGTGTGCAGGCTGTCGAAGATCCGGTCCAGCTCGACGGGGACGGCCGTGCGCGACTCGGGAATGACGTCGCCGTCCCGCAGCACCGGGCCCCTGCGGTACACCGGCAGCAGCTGCACGTAACGGTCGCTGACCACCGAGGAGTTGATGATGGCGGCCTGCGCGTCCGCGGGCAGCCTGCGGCCCTCCTCGTACTCCAGCTCGACGCGCACCCGGCCGCCCTCCGGCGTGATCCGCTTGACCTCGCCGATGCGGACGCCGAGGACGCGGACGTCCGAGCCGGGGTAGATACCGACGGTGCGCGGGAAGTACGCCGTGACCCGGACGGCCTGGGGGCGCGGCCACAGGACGACGGCGAGCGCGGCGAGGACCGCGAGCGCGATGAGCAGTACCAGGGTGCGCGGGACGGGCGAGCGCCTGGTCATCGTGAGCCTCCCGTACGTGGCACCACCGGGGCGGCGACCAGGTTCTGGACGTAGGAGTCGAACCACTGGCCGTTGCCGAGGGTGTTGGTGAAGACCCGGACATAGGGCGCGAGCAGCTTGACGCTGCGGTCCAGGCTCGCCTGGTTGCGTTCGAGCATCCTGACGAAGGTGTTGAGGTTCTTGAGCGCGGGCCCGATCTCCTCCCGGTTGTCCTCGACCAGGCCGGAGAGCTCGATGCCCAGCAGGGCGGAGTTCTTGAGCAGTTTGTGGATCGCGGCGCGCCGCTTGCTGATCTCCTTGAACAGCTTGTCGCCGTCCTTCACCAGCGCGGAGAAGTCTTTCGAGTGCTCGGCCAGCACCTCGGTGACCCCGTTCGCGTGGTCGAGGAGCCCGCGCAGCGCCTTGTCGCGCGAGGCCACCGTCCGGGAGATCCGTGACAGTCCCTTGATGGAGGCCCGGACCTCCGCGGGCGAGTCCTGGAAGGTGGTGGAGATCGTGTCCAGCGCCTTCGCGAGCTGCTCCGTGTCGACCTCCTCCGTCGTGGTCGTCAGGTCGCTGAACGCCTGCACGACGTCGTACGCGGACACCGTCCGCCGCAGCGGGATCTCGCTGCCCGGCTCCAGTCGGCCCGGTCCCTTCGGGTGCAGCGCCAGGTACTTCGCGCCGAGGATCGTCTTGACCCGGATGGAGGCTCCGGTGTCGGGGCCGAAGCCGGGGTCGTCCTTGACCTTGAAGGTCACCTTGACGTGGTCGCCGTCGAGATCGACGTCCTCGACCTTGCCGACCTTGACCCCGGCGATCCGCACCTCGTCGCCCGGCTTGAGGCCGCCCGCCTCCGAGAAGGCGGCGCTGTACGTCTCGCCACCGCCGATCACCGGCAGGCTGTCGGCGTTGAACGCGGCCACGGCCAGCAGCGCGAGGGTGGTGAGCCCGACCGCGCCGACGACCACGGGGTTGCGGTCCCGGAACGGCTTCAGCCGCGGGCCGCCCGCCTTCCGGGGCAGTCTCAGCCTCGGCAGCCTCGGTGGCAGGACGCGCACCTTCATCAGGGGCTCGGGGCGTCGCTTCCCGCGCGGCAGGAGCCGCGGCTTCGGCAGTCCGAGCAGCCGCGACAGGCCGAGCAGCCGCTTCGGCAGGCCGAGCGGCTTCGACAGCCCGGGCAGCCTCGGTGGCAGGACGCGCACCTTCATCAGGGGCTCGGGGCGGTGGCGCCGCGTCCTGCGCGCCGCGATGCGGATCCTCATGCGCCGCACCTCGCCCGCGCCACGTGGAACTCGGGGGTGAGCACCTGCTCCGTCTTCGGCAGCACGATCCGGCCGTCGAAGTCGCAGAGGTAGAAGTTGAACCACGAGCCGTAGGACGCCGTCCCCGTCAGCTCGGTGAGCTTGTTCGGCAGCCGCTTCAGCACGCCCTCCACGGTCTTCTCGTTCCTGTTCAGCGTTCCGGTGAGCTCGCCCAGCTCGGCGATGTCGTCCGTCAGCGGCGGGCGGGCGTCGTGCAGGAGCCCCGACGTGGCCTCCGTGAGGTCGCCGATGCTCACCACGGACTTCCCGATGGGCTTGCGGTCGGTGGACAGTCCGGAGATCACCCGCCGCAGTTGCTTCAGCAGTCCGGAGAAACGGCCACCGCGCTCGTCGAGCGTCTTCAGTACGGAGTTGAGATTGTCGATCACGGATCCGATCAGCTCGTCGCGGTCGGCGAGCGTCGTGGTGAGCGACGCCGTGTGCGCGAGGAGGCTGTTCACCGTGCCGCCCTCGCCCTGCAGGGTTTTGATGATCTCGGTGGCGAGCTGGTTGACGTCGTTCGGGCTGAGCGCGGCGAACAGCGGCTTGAAGCCGTTCAGCAGCGCGTTGAGGTCCAGCGCGGGCTGGGTCCTGGACAGCGGGATGGTGCCGCCGGGCCGCAGCCGGGTGCTGTCGCCGGCGCCCTCGGTGAGCGCGATGTACCGCTGCCCGACCAGGTTCCGGTAGCGGACGACCGCGCCGGTACTGGTGAGCAGTGGACGGTCCGCGGTGACCGTGAAGGTGACCTCGGCCAGCGTCCGGTCCTTGATCCGGATGCCCTCGACCTCGCCGACCCGCACCCCGGCCACGCGGATGTCGTCGCCCTCCTCCAGGCCGGTCACATCGCTGAACACCGCCCGGTACGTGTCCTTCGGCGCGAAGGAGATGTTGACGATGGTGGCGGCGAGCAGGGCCGTCGCCAGGATCGTGACCAGTGCGAAGAGGCCGAACTTCACCAGCGGGGCGGCGGCTTGACGGGCTCCTGTGCTCCTCATGCGACGCTCACCGCCGTTCCCCGGGCCAGCGGGCCGAACAGCAGGGTCGCGACGGGCGGCACCTCGTCCGCCGGTACGCCCATGGCGGGGGCCACGAGCGAGCCCACGGCCCGCTGCTCGGCCTCGGTGGCGGACACGTCGACACCTGAGGGCAGGGCGCCGCCCGAACCACCGGGCGACGTACCGTCGTTGAGCTCCGTGTGGGGTGCGGGCACCTGTGGACGGGGCAGACCCCGGCAGTTCGGCCCGGACCGCTCGGCGTAACGCGGCTCCTCGCCGGGCTCGTACGCGGCCTGCGGGCGTACGACTTCGAGGGTGATCCGCATCCGGCCGCCCCGGAACGCCTCCTGGGACGCCTTCTCCTGACGGACCAGGCCTTCGAGGAGGCAGGGGTACTCGGGTGAGTAGCGGGCGAACAGCTCCAGGGTGGGCCGGGAGACCCGGCCCAGGGTGATCAGCCGGTCGCCGTTCGCGTCGAAGAAGTCCTCACCGGTGCCCGCGACGGTCGCCGTGGTGCGGAGCGCGGCGGCCAGCCGGTCCTTCTTCTCGACGATCGTGCGGCTGGTGGTGACCGTGTTCCGCAGGATCCGCATCAGGTCGGGCGCCGCGTCCCCGTACACCTCGGTGACATCGGCGAAGCGCGAGATGTCCTCCTTGAGGGACGGCAGATGCGGGTTGAGGCGGCGCAGATAGCTTTCGACGCGGGTGAGGTTGTCGCCGATCCGGTCGCCGCGGCCCTCCAGCGCGGTGGCGAACGCCGAGAGCGTGGCGTTCAGTTCGGCCGGCTCGACCGTGCGCAGCAGCGGCAGCAGGTCGTTCAGCAACCGCTGCAGTTCCATGCCCGCCTTCGTACGGTCCTGGGTGATGACGTCCCCTGCGCGGATGGGCCGGGCCGAGGAACCGCGCGGTGCCACGAGATCGACGTACTTCTCGCCGAACAGCGTCTTGGGCAGCAGCCGGGCGTGCACGTCCGACGGGATGGACGTGACGTACTCCGGCTTGAGCGCGATGTCGAGGGTCGCCTTCTCGCCGTCCGCGCGCACCGAGCGCACCTCGCCGACCAGCAGCCCGCGCAGCTTGACGTCGGCGCGCGGATCCAGCTGGTTGCCGAGGCTGCCGGCCTCCAGCGTGATGCGCACCACCGAGGTGAACGCCTGCTGGTAGACGGCCACGGCGAGCGACAGCAACAGCGCGAGCACGGCCACGAAGGCGATGCCGTACAACCGAAGTCTCAGTACTCTCATCGACCTCACCCCGCGATCCGTACGGTCGTGTTGGCGCCCCAGATCGCGAGGCTCAGAAAGAAGTCCAGGACGTTGATGGCGACGATCGACGTCCGCACCGCACGGCCCACGGCGACGCCGACCCCGGCGGGTCCGCCGCTCGCGTAGTAGCCGTAGTAGCAGTGCACCAGGATGATCAGTACGGCGAAGACGATCACCTTGCCGAAGGACCACAGCACGTCGACGGGCGGCAGGTACTGGTGGAAGTAGTGGTCGTACGTGCCGGTCGACTGCCCGTAGTAGACGGTGGTGATGGTGCGGGCGGCGAGGTAGGAGGACAGCAGGCCGATCACGTACAGCGGGATCACGGCGACGAAACCGGCGACCATCCTGGTGGTCACCAGGAACGGCAGCGAGGGCACGCCCATCACCTCAAGGGCGTCGGTCTCCTCACTGATCCGCATCGCTCCGAGCTGTGCGGTGAAGCCGGCGCCGACCGTGGCGGACAGGGCGAGCCCGGCCACCAGCGGGGCGATCTCCCGGGTGTTGAAGTACGCCGACAGGAAGGCCACGAAGTTGGAGGTGCCGAGCTGGTTGAGGGCCGCGTAGCCCTGGAGGCCCACCTCGGTGCCGGTGAAGAACGACAGGAAGGCGATGACGCCGACGGTGCCGCCGACGACGGCCAGCGCCCCGCGCCCGAAGCTCACCTCGGCGAGCAGCCGCACGATCTCCTTCTTGTAGCGGCGCAGGGTGCGGCCCGTCCACGCGAGCGAGCGGCCGTAGAAGGAGAGTTGGACGCCCAGCTCCTCCAGCGAGCGGAGCGGGCGGTCGAGGAGTCGTAGAGGTCGCATCGTCGGTTCCCTCAGCCCCTCTGCGGGACGACTTGGAAGTACACCGCGGTCATCACGAAGTTCGTCACGAACAGCAACATGAAGGTGATCACCACGGACTGGTTGACCGCGTCGCCGACGCCCTTGGGGCCGCCCTTCGCGGTGAGCCCCTTGTACGAGGCGACGATCCCGGCGATCGCCCCGAACACCAGCGCCTTCACCTCTGCCGCCCACAGGTCGGAGAGCTGGGCGAGGGTGGTGAAGGACGCCAGATACGCGCCGGGCGTGCCGTTCTGGAGGATCACGTTGAAGAAGTAGCCGCCGGCCACGCCCACGACCGACACCAGGCCGTTGAGCAGCACGGCCACCACCATGGAGGCCAGGACGCGGGGTACGACCAGCCGGTGGATCGGGTCGATGCCGAGTACCTGCATGGCGTCGATCTCGTCCCGGATCTTGCGCGCCCCGAGGTCCGCGCAGATCGCCGTGCCGCCCGCGCCCGCGATCAGCAGCGCGGTGACGATCGGCGAGGCCTCCCGCAGGACGGCGAGGACGGAGGCGGCACCCGCGAAGGACTGGGCGCCGAGCTGCCGGGTCAGGCTGCCTATCTGGAGGGCGATGACGGCCCCGAAGGGGATCGACACCAGGGCCGTCGGCAGGATCGTGACGCTCGCGACGAACCACGCCTGCTGGATGAACTCCCGCGCTTGGAAAGGCCGTCGGGGGATGGTCCGCACGACGTCCAGCGCCATCGCGAACAGGTTGCCCGAGTGCCGCAGCGCTCCGGTCGGCGACAGGCTCATGCTCCGGCCACCTCCTTCCGGTGCGATGCGGCCTCCCGCTGCGCGATGGCCTCCCAGCGGGGCGGCCTGGTGATGCCCGGACCCGGCAGCAGGCGGGGAGGCAGCTCCTGACTGCCGGGCGTCGTGGTGGGCTCGCCGTCGCCGAGCTGGGCCAGCTCCTGCTCGACCTGGGCGGCGTCCTTCTCCTCCGCCATGCCGATCGGCCCCTGCATCCGGCCGTTGAGGAACTGCCGTACGACGGGCTCGTCGCTGGACAGCAGCTTCTCGCGAGGGCCGAACATCACCAGCTCACGCCGGAACAGCAGTCCGATGTTGTCCGGCACCTGGCGGGCCGAGGCGATGTCGTGCGTGACGATCAGGAAGGTGGCGTCGATCTGCGCGTTGAGGTCGACGATCAGCTGGTTGAGGTAGGCGACGCGTACGGGGTCGAGGCCCGAGTCGGGCTCGTCGAAGAGGATGATCTCGGGGTCCAGCACCAGGGCCCGTGCCAGCCCGGCCCGTTTGCGCATACCGCCGGAGATCTCGCCGGGCAGCTTCTCCTCGGCGCCGATCAGCCCGACCATGTCCATCTTCTCCAGCACGATGCGCCGGATCTGGCTCTCCGACTTCCGGGTGTGCTCGCGCAGCGGGAAGGCGATGTTGTCGTACAGGTTCATCGAGCCGAACAGCGCGCCGTCCTGGAACAGCACCCCGAAGAGCTTCCGCACCTCGTACAGCTCGTGCTCACGGAGCTTGGTGATGTCCCGCCCGGCGACCTTGACCGAGCCGCGTTCCGGCTTCAGCAGCCCGACGAGCGTCTTGAGGAACACCGACTTGCCCGTGCCCGAGGGGCCGAGCATGACCGATACCTCCCCGGCGGGCAGCGTCAGCGAGACGTCCTGCCAGATGACCTGGTGGCCGAAGGACTTGGTCAGCCCTTCCACACAGATCTCGACACCCATCCGGTCCACCCTTCAGCCGTGGAGCAGCTCCGACATCTGCTCTACGGGGAGGGGCGGGGCGTCCGTCGCGACGAGGCCGATTTTTTTCGGACGGGTTTACGGACGGGCTCGCGGACGGTGTGCGGACGGGCGGCCCGACGGCCGGCCATGCGGCCTTATCGGCCGCCGGACCTGCGTGTCTACGGAAGCACGGTCGCGGTGGAGGGGGAAGCGGAGGAGGAAGCGGACGGTACGACGACGGAGGTGTCCGGAACCGACGACAACGGCGACACCGGCGACACCGAGGCAACGGCGGACTCGGCCGGCACACCGGGGGCATCCGGCACCCCGGGGATATGAAGTATGTCCGGGGTGTCCGGGGTGTCCGGGGTGTCCGGCAGCTCCGGCACGCTCGGAACCCCGGGGACGCCGGGAACGCCGGGCGCCGGCAGCAGCGGAAGCGGGGAGACCGAGACCTCCGGCAAGGGCGGCACGGACAGCGGCAGCATCGATCCGTCGTCGGACGCGGATCCCGCCGGACCGTCACCGGGAGCCCTCGACGCGGGCGACTCCTCGCGCGGCTCCGGCGCGCGCACCGGGCCACCCCCGTCGGTCGTGAGCGACTCCGAGGGCCCGGACACGGAGGGCCGCGGAGCCGCACCGCCTCCTCCCCCGCCCCCGTCGAGTGCGTACGGCAACACGAACCCCGCCACCGCCAGGGTCGCCGCCGTCGAGGCGACGGCCACGGCCTGTACCCTCCCGCCTCCCCGCGGCCGTCCGCGCCCGAGCAGGAACAGCACCACGCCGAGCGTCCCGGCCAGCGAGGCGCGCAGCGTCCGCCGGGCCCGGGCGAGCAGCGACTCGACGGTCCGGTAGCTCAGCCCCATCTCCGTGGCGACCTGGCCGACGTCCAGGTCCTCGGACTTGAGCCGCAGCGCCTCCGCCTGGCGGGCGGGCAGCTCCCCGCTGCGCACGGCCAGCCACTTCGCCTCGGCACGGTCGCACACCGCCTCCTCGACGGGCACCGGGCCCGGGGCGATCAGCGTGGGACTGGTGCGCACCTCGGCCTCACGGTTGACCTGCCGGTACCGGTCGACGCACAGCCGCATGGTCACGGTCGTCAGCCAGGCGCCGAGGCGCTCGTCGTCGAGGTCCGGGCGCTCGGCGGCGCGCAGCATCGCCTCGTGCACGGCGTCCTCGGCGTCCTCCGGGCTCATCGACCTGCGCCGGGCCACCTTGAGCAACTGCTCGCGGTGGCTCCACATGCGCTGCCAACGGTTGTGGTCCGCCTCTGTCCCAGCAGCCATGGCCGCCTCTGTCTCAGCAGGCATGTCCGTCGCCATGAGGGCCCCTTCGCGCTCACTCCGCCGTCTCGTGCCGTCCGGCGGGGGGCGACATTACCGCCCGGTATCCGTGGTTGTGGAGGGGGGCGGGCGCATCGTGTCCTCACTGTTGCTGGTCAGCGGGCCGGTACCGCGGGTGACCGGGGGACCGTGCCGGGCAGCACGTCGTCGCCGGGCAGCTCCACGCCCGGATCGGGTACGGGGACGGCCGGCTCCTCCTCCCCTCCGGCCGCCGGACGGGACGGGGCGGGAGAAGGGGAGGGCGAGGCGGGCGCCGTGGACGGCGCGGGGGACGGGCGCGCGCTCGGGTGCTCGGACGGCCTCGGCGAGGGTTTACGCGTGCTGCTCGCCCGTGGCGTCTCGGGGCGCGCGGCCGTCCCGGCGTCGCTCCGGTCCGGCACCACCCGATGCCCTGTCAGGAAGTACGCGTACCAGGCCCTGACCGTGCGCAGATAGGCCGACGAGTGGTTGTAACCGAGGACGGCCCGATCCAGGTCGGCGGGGTCGGAGAGGTCCCTCCCGCCCGCGCACAGATAGCGCCCGGCGGCGAGCGCCGCGTCGAAGACGTTGTTCGGATCGGCCCGTCCGTCGCCGTTGCCGTCCTTGCCCCAGCGGGTCCAGGTCGACGGGATGAACTGCATCGGGCCGACCGCCCGGTCGTACGCCGTGTCCCCGTCGTACCGGCCGCCGTCGGTGTCCCGGATGACCGCGAAGGCGCCGCCGTTCAGCCGGGGGCCGAGGATCGGTGTCACGGTCGTGCCGTCCGAGGTCACCCGGCCGCCGCGCGCATGACCCGACTCCACCTGGCCGATGGCGGCCAGCAACTGCCACTCCAGCCGGCATCCCGGTGCGGTGCCCGCGAGCTCCGACTCGGCGCGCCGGTACGCGGCGAACACGGTCGCGGGCAGTGCGCCGCCGGCCGGCCCCGCGGCGGTGTCCTCGTCGGACTTCCCGGCCCGCAGTGGCGGAAGCCGGGTGCGGTACGGGTCGTCGCCGGACACACTCGGCCCGTGCTCGGCGCGCGCCGCGTTCCGCACCGGCTCCGCGGCCTGCGCCGAGGGCCCCGGCGCCTGGGAGGCGGTCAGCGCGGCCATCGCCGCCGCGATCGCCGTGTATCTGGTCCCTCTGAATGCCCCTCTCGCCGTACCGACCGTCCTGAACAACATGCGCACCGCCACCTCGCGGCCCCTCCCTGTACGGATTCCGTCCTCTGCTCTACGCGGACGGTCGGTGCGTCCGTCGCCGGAGGAGGAGCACGCAGGGGAACAGTGTCGGCCGTCTCCCCGTAGTTCCGGCCGGCCTCGGCAGCAACTCCGTGGCCCCTCACGGGCAGCGGATTCAGTCCGCTGGGCCAAAGCCCAGCCCCTGATGAGACGTTTCCGCAGGTCAGCAGCCCAGCACACCTTCGGTGCGCGCCGGGCGGGGCTCGCAGATCAGCATGGCACCGAGGGGTATCCACGGGCCCAGAGCACGACCTGGGGCTCGACGACGAAGGAGGAGAGGGAAGCAAGTCGGAGGCCACCCAGGCGGCCGACCGCGAGCCGACCCGGGCCCTGAACCAGAAAAGAGCCGCGCACCGCCAGGGTCTCGCCGCCTCGAGGAGACCGACGCGCCCGCGCCCGATCTCGCACAGCCCGAGCGACAGCAAATACTTGGCCAGCCACATGTTTGCTGTTACGTTGGTTATGTGTCCAGCCACCTAAATGGGTGGTGGCGCGAGAGGAGTCGTCGTGAAAGCCATCCTGTTCGACCGTTTCGGAGGCACGGAAGTGCTGCGCGAGGCGGACATCGAGGTCCCACTGCCCGGCCCCGGGCAGGTCCGCGTCCGTGTCAAGGCGGCCGGGCTGAACGCGCTGGACGGCAAGATCCGCTCCGGGGCTCTGGAGGCCGTGTTCCCCACGCCGCTCCCCTCCGTCCCCGGTCACGAGCTCGCCGGCGTGGTGGACGCCCTGGGTGAGGGCGTGCAGGACGTGCAGGTGGGCGATGAGGTACTGGGCTGGTCGGACACCGGCGCGTACGCCGAGTACGCGCTGGCCACCACCGTGGCTCCCAAGCCCACCGACCTCGACTGGCAGCACGCGGTCGCGCTGCCGGTGGCGGGCGAGACGGCCGAGCGGGTCCTGAACCTGCTGGGCGTCGCCGCCGGGGAGACCATACTGATGCACGGCGCGGCCGGAGCGGTCGGAACCCTGGCGGTCCAGCTCGCCACGGCCCGCGGAGCGCGGGTCATCGGCACCGCCGGCCCCGCCAACCAGGAATACCTCGCCTCGCTCGGCGCCACCGCGACCGTGTACGGCGAGGGCCTGGTCGAGCGGGTCCGGGCGCTCGCCCCCGACGGCGTGGACGCGGTGTTCGACCTGGCCGGGAAGGGAGCCCTCGAGGACTCCATCACCCTGCGGGGCGGCACCGAGCGCATCGTCACCATCGCCGACTTCCGCGCGCATCAGCTCGGCATCACCTTCGCCAGCGGTGGCCAGGAACGCTCGGCCGCCCGCCTGGCCGCCCTGGCCCAGGACGCCGCGACCGGCAAGGTCGTCACCACCGTCACCGCCTACCCGCTCGCCCAGGCCGCCACGGCCCAGCAGGTCAGCGACGCCGGGCATGTCCGGGGCAAGCTCGTCCTCACCGTCGACTGAGCACGCCCGCCCCTACTTCCGCCACGCCCCCGCTCTCCCGATCACCACCTGTTCATCACCGCACCGAAGGACCCTTCATGCTGAACGCCCTGTGGACACCGACCACCGTCGGTGGCATCTCCCTCCCGCACCGCCTGGTCATGGCCCCGATGACCCGTGACCGCTCCACACCTGAAGGCGTACCGACCGAGCTGAACGCCGAGTACTACGCCCAGCGGGCCTCGCACGCGCTCATCATCACCGAGGGAACCCAGCCCTCCACGGACGGCCAGGGCTACCTCCTCACCCCCGGCATCCACAATGACGAGCAGATCGCCGGGTGGCGCAAGGTCACCGACGCCGTGCACGCGGCCGACGGCCGGATCGTCATCCAGCTGATGCACACCGGACGTATCGCCCACCCCGACAACACCCCGCACGGCCGTCAGCCGGTCGCCCCTTCGGCGATCCGGCCGCAGGGCGCGATGTTCACCATGTCCGGGCCCCAGGAGATGCCGGCACCCCGTGCTCTGTCGACGCAGGAGGTCGCGGCGACCGTCGACGACTTCCGCCGCGCCGCGGCGGCCGCCGTCGCGGCAGGCGCCGACGGCGTGGAGATCCACGGCGCCAACGGCTACCTGGTGCACCAGTTCCTGTCCGACAACACCAACCAGCGCACCGACCGCTACGGCGGTTCCCTCGACAACCGCATCCGCTTCGCCGTCGAGGTCGCCGCTGCCGTGGCCGACGAGATCGGCGCCGACCGCACCGGCCTGCGCATCTCCCCCGGCAACCCCTTCAACGACATCGCCGAGTCCGACACCGCCGAGCTGTATCCGGCGCTCCTGCGCGCCCTGAGCCCGCTCGGCCTCGCCTACCTCCACGTGATGCACGCGGGCGACGAGGAGCTGCTGGGCACCCTGCGCGCGCTGTGGCCGACCACGCTGATCCTCAACCGGGCCGGCACCGACCTGCCCACCCGCGCCAAGGACGTCGACAACGGCACGGCCGACCTCGTCTCCGTCGGCGCCCTCGCGCTCGCCAACCCGGACCTCGTCGAGCGGCTACGCTCTGACGCGCCGCTGAACACCCCCGACCCGGCGACCTTCTACGGCGGCGGAGTGGCCGGCTACACCGACTACCCCACCCACACCGTCTGAGGAACCGCATGCCCGCCTCCACCCACCGCACCCCCTCCACGGCCGGCGAGGGGCCGATGAGCTACGCGATCTTCCAGCTCGCCCGTGCTCACCGCGCCCGCGCCGCCGTCATGCTCCGCGGGATGGACCTGCACCCCGGACAGGAACTGCTGCTCATGCAACTCCTCGACCGGGACGGCCAGACCCAGTCCGAGCTGCTCGAAAGCGTCGGCCTGGACCACTCCACCGTCTCCAAGTCCCTGCGCCGCATGCAGGACGCCGGTCTGCTCGTGCGCGAGCCGGCCGCACACGACCGGCGTGTCATGGTCGTCCACCTCACCGACAAGGGCCGGGCGTTGCGCGAGCCCCTGGCGGCCATGTGGCGGGCCCTGGAAAGGACCTCCGCGCTGAACCTGTCGGCGCAGCAGGCGGAGTCCTTCGTCCGTATCGCCTACGCCATCACCGACGCGATCAACAGCGGTGACGTCGCGGCGGAAGAGTCCGAGTAGCTCCCCTGGGCCCGCACCCCGGTTCCGGCCTGGAGTGCGCATCGTTTCCGGCCTTCCCGCGAAGGGGACAGTGCCGCAGCGCACTCGGCCCCCGAAGGCCCGTGCTGGACGGAGCCAGGCTCCCCGGCTGTCCGAAGAAGGCCCGGCGAGCCTAGTCGGCGGATGTGACGGAACCCGCCCGTTCACCCCGGTACGTCGGGGAGAACCGGGGTGAACGGGGCCTCAGGGTGAGGGGCGAGCGCGAGCTGCCCCGGTGGAGGCAGGACGGAACTCACTCGGGGCAGGGCGACACCAGGCGAGCCCTTCCCGTCGCCGGCCGGCCCGCATGAAGGATGGCCGCGTCACCCGCGTCCGGGTCACCTTCGACCCCCGCAACCTCCCGCAGGCCGGCGGTGGCGCGCGCCGTGGATCCGCCCATCACAGGCCAGCCCCTGAGCACAACCGGGCCCACGGCGCCCACCTCCCGCGACCACCACGGCCCCGCCCACCCCATTCCCCACACCACTGACCTGATGGAAAGTGAGACCCCCATGACCACCACCCTCCCCGTCCTCGTCGTCGGCGCGACCGGCTCCCTCGGCGGCAAGGTCGTCGACGAACTGCTCAAGCGCGGTAAGAACATCCGCGCCCTGGTCCGGCCGACCACCGACGCGAGCAGGCTCGAAAGCCTGGGTGTCGAGATCGCCCGCGGCGACATGCTCGACCTCGACTCGCTCGTCGCCGCCATGAACGGAGCCGATGCCGTCATCACCACCGCTGCCGGCTACACCCGCGGCGGCAAGAACGCGCACGACATCGACACCGTCGGCAACGCCAACCTCGCCGAGGCAGCCCACCGCGCCGGCGTCCGGCGGTTCGTCCTGACCAGCATCCTCACCAGCGACCGGACGCCCCAAGTCCCGCACTTCTGGCACAAGAAGATCGCCGAGGACAGGCTCGAACAACTCGGCGTCCCGTTCGTCGCACTGCGCCCGGGGGCATTCCTCGACCAGATCGCGACCATGGCGGGCAACCCGATCGACAAGGGCCGCCTGATATGGATCGGCAAGACCACCGCCCCGCTGACCTTCGTCCACACCTCCGATCTCGCGGCGTACCTGGCGGTCGCCGTCGACGCCGAGGCAGACAACGGTGAGCGCATCGACATCGGCTGGGACCGACCGGTCAGCATGCGCGAGATGGCCGACCTGATGGGCCACCAGGCCGGAAAGAAGATCAAGGTGTGGACCGTCCCCTCCGTCGTAGCCCGCGCCGCAGGCGCCGTCGCCGGCCGCTTCATGCCTCTGGTCAAGGACATGGCCGCGATGTTCAGCTGGTTCGACAGCGGCCGCTACGTCGCCGACCCCCGCCGCCAGGAGCAGCTGTTCGGCCCCGCCCCCACCGCCGAGGACGCCCTCGGCCGGTACACGGACGAACTGCGCACGGCGCAGCACCGGTGACCGGCCCGCATGCCGGTCCGGCCGCCCGGACGGCCAACCGATGAGGGGGAGGAACCGCTCTGACAGATCGCCGTACGTTCCTACCGCACCCGGAACCCATCGGGGCCGTTTCCTCGACCCTCGCCATCGCCGGGACACTTCCTCAGCAGCGACGGGCTCTCCACGGCGCAGATGCGGGTGACCATGCTCGTCGTCACCCGTGAGGGCGACGAGCGCTGCAAGCTGCGTCCGCCTCAGCGTGCGACGGCGGCACTGGTGTACCTGGGCGAGCACACCACCCTGGCGAAGATCGCCAACGGGTTCGGGATCAGCGAGTCCACCGCCGACGCCTTCACCAGTCCGGTCATCGACCTGCTCGCCGACGGTGCGCCGGGTCTGCTGAAGGTCCTGCGCGAGAGCGAAGCGGACTTCGTCCTGCAGGACAGCGCCCCGCCGGGTGCGACCGGGTCGGCGAGGGACGGGCGGACCATTCCGGCAAGCACCGCCGACACGGCGTGAACGTGCAGGTGGTCACCGATCCGGGTGGCCGGCTGCTGTGGCTCTCACCCGCGTTGCCGGGCCTCACTCATGACCTGACCGCTGCCCGCACCCACCGGATCATCCGCATCCGTGAGCGCCAAGGCGTCCCGATCTTGGCCTACCTCGCCCACTACTGAGGTTCGAGGCGTGATGTCGTCGGCAGGAAAGGGCCTGTGAACTGGGGCCATTCCCCTCACCGAGCGACACCAGGTGGTGATCAACAATAATGGGGTGAAACATGGTGGGCTGATCGAACATGCTGGCTCGGTGCAGCACAATGAAGAACAGCCGTTGTCCGGTGGGAACGTCAGTGCTGGCGTGGTCCGCGTCGGAGACACCGTTCGCCGCCCGACCGGACCGTGGACTCCCGCAGTGCACGCCTTGCTGACCCACCTGTATGAGGTGGGGTTCCGGGCGGCGCCTCGCCCACTGGGCATCGACGACCAGGGCCGTGAAGTCCTGACCTTCGTGCACGGCCATGTGGTCTGGCCCGATCGGTTTTCTCTGCTCGAGTCCGCTGGGAAACTGGCCGGGGTGGCAGGGCTGATCCGGGACTTCCACGATGCCGTGCAGGGCTTCACACCACCGGCTGACGCGCACTGGCAGGTGTTGATCCCCGCCGAGGGCAGCGACATCATCGCCCATCACGATCTGGCTCCGTGGAACCTCGTGGTCGCAGGCGAGGCCCAGTGGGCCTTCATCGACTGGGACACCGCTGGCCCCGGTTCCCGCCTGTGGGACGTCGCGTATGCCATGCACGGATTCATTCCGCTGTCTGCTCATCCGGACTGGCAACGCCCCGACGCCGCAGACCGGCTGCGCGTCTTCGCCGACGCCTACGGCCTCGATGAAGACGAACGCCGTCGGCTGGTCCCTCTACTCGGGCGCCGAACGCGTTCCATGCACGACTTCCTGCGCGAGCAAGCCGCCCGGGGTGTCCAGCCCTGGGCAACCCTGTGGACCGAAGGCCACGGCGACGCCTGGCGAAGCGATGCCGAATACATCGAGCAGCGCGAAGACCAGTGGATGCACGCCCTGCTCGGCGATTGATCTCGTCTCCGACCTCCGGCCATGACTGATGATCTTTCGCTGGTGTCACTGGGGCGACAGGGCATAGCTCACCCTCACCGAGAAGAGCGTCAGCCGGGCACTGTCCGCGCACGGGCACCGGTCGAACGCGGCGTCGCACGCCTGAAGTCCTGGCGCATCTTCCGCAGGTCCCGGCGCAGTCCAACCGCATGACGTCAATGGCCAAAGCCGTCCTCCCCCTGGAGCAGCACGGGACGCCAATGCGACTACGCCGAAGCCCTGCCCCGAAAACGGCCCGGAATCTTGATCAGAATTCAGCGGTACAGCCACTTTCGGTCACTCAACTGCACTTTTTTCGGCCGGATTTGGCGATCTTTCCCCTGTGGTTCAATGAACGTGCCGTGATTCGATTTACCGCGCGTGGAGCAGCGTTGACCAAGGAAAAGACCTTCGAGGCCACTTCGGTGCTGCTCACTGAACTGCTGGCCACCCAGCCGCGGTACCGGAGCCGGTGGCGCGCCCGTGTCCGGCGGGACCGCTCGGGCGGCGGGGTGAGCAACGCCGCCGTAGCTCACGTTCTGGCCGAACACCTGTGGGAATCTGGCGAGTTCCCCGAATCCCAGCGGACCCTCGCCCGCATCCTGAAGGACCGCGTCCGCCGCGCGCTCGACGGCACGTCGATCACGTCGGAGACACTGACCTGGCTCATCGACGCCTTTCACATGGACGAGCGCGACGCCGAATGCCTGTGGGCTACACACGCAAGCGATTCCGGTAACCGTTCCGACGGAATCTCCGACGCGATCCAGGAACCCCGGGAGATGTTCAGACGCCAATGGCATCGCACGGTGACGGTATTCGAACGCTATTTCCTGGACCATGAAGGACAGTTGACCGAACGCCGCACAAAGCATGTGATCATGGCTCTTGAGGATGGTGTGGACAGCTATTTGTTCAACCACGAATCCTCCGTGGAGACCGTCGAGGTGCTGCACGGCGGAACCCTCGGACAGGAACATCATTACGACGGCCTGGTGTCCCACGAGATCGTGTTCCCGCAGCCACTCAAACAGGGTCAGCGCATCTCGTTCGAGTACCGGTCCGCCTACCGTCCCGCTCCGCATCCCCCGCAGGAGGTACGGCGCCCCGCACGCGGCCGGATCGAGAACTTCGACATCGCGGTGCACTTCGAGCCGCGACGGCTGCCCAGACGGCTCTGGTGGGCGACCTGGTCGGACCACCACCTCGGCGATCCCGTGCAGTTGGAGCCGGCCCAGGTGTGCGACATGGGCAGAGCGCACCGCTATGTGTCCTTCGTGGAACGGTCGGTGGTCGGCTTCCGCTGGAACTGGTGAGCACAAGGCCGGACTTGGCTCCGGACTTGAACGCCCGGCCTGGGCAGCGGACTTGGACGCCCTGTGCGCCGTAAGGGCACTCCGTGCGCCATAAGTGCGCCATGCGGCGTGTTCACTCCCCCTGTCAGTCAATCGGACGATCTCGGGGGACACCGTGGGAATCCTCAACCAGTTCGACGTCATCGACTCCTTCAACCAGCTGATCCCCGGCGCGGCCGGGCACTCCGACAGCTACCTGCGCGAGGTCGCCAAGGCGACCCAGGACCAGGGCCTGCCCGTCGAGATGAACCTGGAGAACAACTCCGACGGCCTGTTCGCCGCGATGCGTGGGCAGGGCGCCCGCAGGTTCCTCGTCGTCCAGCCGTTGGACCGCAAGGCCCGCGGCCTGCGGATGATGCACTACGGCTTCCCGGTCGGCACCAACCTCACCGCCGGCTGGCTCCTCACCGGAACCACCGGCAACCTCAAGCTCTTCGACTACCTCGACCTCACCGCGGTCATCGAGTCCGTCCACGGACTCGCCGTAGCCCCCGCGCTCTACAGCGTCGCGGACAGCACCGGCTTCGCCCGCGAGGAGATCCGCAAGTACCAGAGCGGATTCTTCGGCGTCTGAGCCTCGCCGCCCCACCATCCGGGACCCGGCAGTCCGAGCCGCCGCCGCGTCCGTCCGCGCCGCGCCGCTCCACCGTCCGGGTCCCTGACTATCCGAGCCGTCACGGAAGGACAGCCATGGGCTGGGTCATCTTCATCCTCTACTTCGCGGGCATCATCGGCACCACCCGCTACGCGATGCGTCTCTTCAACCTGCACTGGGCCGACATCAACGGATCCGGTCTGAACGGCATCGGCGCCCGCTTCAAGACCATGGTGCCGGGCACCTTCTGGCCCATCGGCCTGCCGATCCTTCTGCTCGTAGCACAGCAGCGGCAGGAACACCGCCAGGCCGCCCGCGAGGGCGTGGCCGATCTCATGAGAGGCGGCGACACCCCGCGGAACGCCCCCGCGCCGCAGCCCGAGCACCGCACCCGCAACCCGTTCGACGACATCTGAGCCGCCGAGGCCCGCACTCTCCCAGGAGGTGACCACGTGCAGTGGCCCCCGGACGTCCGCCATGACACGGCCGTGATCTGGGCCGACACCGACTTCTTCGCCAGGCCGGTCTGCTGGGCCACTGCGGCGGCCCGGATCGTCTCGGGCCCCCGCGCGCCCGAGACGGCCGGTCCCGCAGAGAGCGGCGCGGCGATGCGCGCCGTGTCCACCCGAATCGTGCAGGCCCTGCGGGGCTGGGCGAACCGCGCCGCCCTGGAGGTCCGCTACACCGCGCCCGCCGCCGCCCGCCCCCAGGGAATCGACTGCCACCTCATCGCCCGCGCCGAGGGCAGCACGCCGTTCGACGCCGACGTGTCCGCCCAGCAGCTGCTGGGCGCGGCGGCGCGGCTGCTGCCCCCGGGGTTCGTTGTGGAACCGGCCGACCCGGCGGACCTCGTCGTCCCCACGGGCGCGGAGACCTGTGCCGAGGTCCGCCGGCACGAGGAGGTCGTCGCTCCCGCCCTGGCCGACTACTCCGCCGCCGAGTACTACTACGTGCCCGGGCGGCTGCACGGCGACGGCTCCGCCTGGGACCCGTTCCTTCGTGCCCTGCTGCACACCCCGTCCCCCGTCCTGGTGAGCCTGGTGTTCCTGCCGACCGCGCTGACTCCCCTGGAGAGCGACGCCTACGGTCACCTCTGCTCCGGCCTGGAGTACGAGGCCGCCACCCGGACCGTGCAGGACTACCTCGGGCCGGTGGAACTGCCGCCCGACGACAACGCCCGCCGCGCCCTTGAGGCCTGGCGCCGCTTCGGTGACAACTCGGCCAAGGTCCTCTCGCGGGCCACGGTCGTCGGCGACCGGGTGACCACCGAAACGGTCGCCGCCACGCTCGCGGCCGCCGTCGGATCGTCGTACGAGGTGGCTGAACGCGGGATGACCGGCGGCGTGAGCATCGTCCGGCCCGGCGACGGTGCGGAACTCCGGCTGGCCGCCCAGTGCCTGGCAGGCGGATCGATCGCGCCCTGGGGCGGCCACCCGGTCTGGCAGCTGCCCCGGGCGCCCGAGTCCATACGCCGAGTGCCCTATTTGTTCGGGCCCGAGGAGGCCGCCTCGATGCTCGTCCTCCCGGTGCCCGGTCCCGACGGCTGCCCCGGTCTGGAGGCGTCGTCGCCCGCGCTGGACCAGGTCGCCCCGGCGCCCGCGGCCGATCCGGGCAGGCCCGTGCTCGCCCTGGGCAACCGGATCAGCGGCGGCCCCGAGGCCCCCCTCCACCTCCCGCTCGACGACCTGGTCAGCCACGGCCTGATCGTCGGCGCACCCAACACCGGCAAGTCGACCACCTTGCAGAGCCTTCTCGTCCAGCTGTGGCGGGACCACCAGGTGCCCTGGCTGGTCGTCGAACCCGTCAAGACGGAGCACCGCGGCATGCTCGCGGTGCCCGGCATGGAGGCGCTGCGCATCCACACGCTCGGCGACTCCGAGCGCGCGCCCTGGCGGTTCAACCCGCTCCAGCCGCCCCCGGGCACCACCGTCCACGCGCACATCTCGTCGCTGATGGCCGTCTTCCGCGCCGTGGTGCCCGACATGGACAGCGCACTGCCGCTGATTCTCGAACAGGCCCTGGAGGAGACCTACGTCCGGGCCGGCTGGGACGGCGGGCGCACCCTGCCCGGCCCCGTCCCGACCCTGCGCGCGCTGCTTCCCGTCCTCGACACGCTCCAGGAGGACAGCGCCTACCGCGGTCAGGCCCTCAACGTCTTCCCGGCCCTCGCCACCCGCGTCCGGGCCCTGCTCGGCGGCGAGCACGGCTACATGTTCGACACCGTGGAGCAGACCGACTGGGCCGGACTCCTCGACCGGCCCGCCGTGCTGGAACTGGCCTCCATGGCCGACCCCGCCGCGATCGACATGACGCTCGGCTTCCTGATCTCCCAGCTGTCCGCCTTCGCCCGGCTGCGCGGCAGCCAGAACCGCCGGCTGCGCCACATCATCGTGTTGGAGGAGGCCCACCGTGTCTTCGGCCGTCCGACCGTCGGCCCCGACCGCAGGTCGGCGCAGGCGGTGTCCGCTCTCGCCAACGCCCTCGCCGAGCTCAGCTCCTTCGGACAGGGCTTCGTCCTCGTCGACCAGGTGCCGGAGCGCCTGGACGAGGCCGCCACCGCCCTCACCGGTGTCAAGATCATGCACGCGCTGCGCAGCGCGCAGAGCCGCCAGGCCATGCTCGACGACATGGGCGCCGGCCCCCGCTCCGCGCAGACCGCGGCCACCCTCCGGCGTGGCCAGGCCCTCGTCACCACACCCCGCACCTCCGACCCCCTGCTGGCCGGGATCCGGCCCGACCCGGCGGTGGACACCGCGCGCGTCGTCGACGACAACGCCGTCGTACGGCACATGGCGGTGCCGACCCGCGCCCTGGCCCGGCTGCTGCCGTACGAGCTGTGCTCCCGCGACATCTGCCGGGACGGCTGCGCACCGCGGCGCAGGGAACGCGGGCGGGCCCTCGCCTTCGCCCGGCGCCGGGAGGAACGCGCCGAGGCACACCGGGCGCCGCACGGCGAGGAGCGCCGTATCCCGGCCCTTGGCGACCTCGCCCAGTCCATGGCCCGCGCGTGCGCCGGCCACGCGGCCGACACGTACTGCGCGCTGGTCCACGTGGACCTCGACAGGCCGCTCCCGGGCCTGACTTCTCAGGGCCGGCAGTCCGATCTGACGGCGGTCGTACGCAAACAGGCGGCACGGACGAAAGGCGCACTGTGATCCTCCACGACACACCCGAGGACGAGCGGGACCACCAGGAGATGCTGCGCCGGACCCTCGACGACCACCAGGACCTGCACCCCGACCACCACCGGGAACGGGGACGGGTCGCCGACTTCCAGGACCGGGACGCGGAGTACCGCGAACTGTCCGACCGGTTGCCGCCCTCCGGCGTCGACGTGCTGAGCGACCTGTACCGCGAGGAACTGCGCGACGTCGGGCACGCGATCGACAAGCACGTGGGGTGCTCCCTCGACGAACTGCGCGAGTTCGATTCGTACGACTCGGAGGCGGGCGCGTCCTCCTTCGACACCCCCGGGCAGGCAGCCGACGCCGTCAACGACACCCTGTACGACTCGGCCGGCGACATGGTCGCCTGGGTGGTCGGCGACGACCCGCGCCCCTTCGTCTGCGACGCCGACCTGGGCAGGACGACCGGCCGCTGGGCCCGCAGCCGCGACCACACGGACGGCACCGCCGTGACCGGCGTCCGCGTGGTGCTGGCCAGGGACGCCGACGATCCGCGCGGGTTCGTGTTCCGCACGGCGTTCCCGATCCCGGCGGACCACGTACGAGGCGCGGGGCGGCGACGGCCATGAAGGACATACGGCAGCAGGTCACCGTCGGGATCGTCTGCCTGGTGTGGCTCGCCCTCGCCCTGCTCACCGGCGAGGCGCTGTCCCCGACGCCGCTGCGGCTCTTCTCGGCGGCTGGGACCACGGTGGCCATCGCGGCCCTGGCGTACGAGAGGTCTCTGTGGCAGTGGAAGCTCGTACGCCGGTTCACCGGGAGCCCGCTCCTGCACGGCACGTGGCGGGGCGAGGTGATCACCTCCGTCGTCTGTGAGGACGGCACTCCGGTGCCCCCGATCCCCGCCGTCCTGCACGTGGTGCAGAGCGCATCACGCGTCAGCGTGTCCCTCTTCACCGCGGACTCGGTGTCCACCTCCACCCATGCCTCGCTGCTGCGCGGGGACGACGGACGATGGTGCCTGCGTTGGCAGTTCATCAACCAGCCCCGGCCCGCAGCTCGTCAGCGCAGCCAGCGGCACCGCGGGGTGGCGGAGCTGTGGATCGGCGGCGTGCCCGGCGAAGGCCTGCGCGGCGAATACTTCACCGACCGGCGGACGTACGGCGAACTGAACCTCGTGGAGTGGAGCCCCCGACGCTACGGCAGCGCGTCGACGGCCCTCGTGGCAACGGACTTCGCCCCCGCTGCACCGTACGCGGCGAACTGACCACACGCCCGCCGACCACCGGCTTGAGCACGTACAGCAACTGGGGGCCCACAAGGGCCCGGCCCGCGGCGATCATCGCCGGCGGCTCGGCACCCAGCCGGTGCAGCGGCGGCACGAGCAGGAAGAACAGTCCGTAGAAGGCGAGGATCGGCACGACCGGGGTGCCGGTCATGGTCAGGGCGGTGCCGAGGGCCATCAGTGTCACGGCCCGGATGACGACCTTGGCGACGGCCTGGCGGCCGGCCAGGCCGGTCTTCGGTGTGCGGCGCCCGGTGATGAGGGCGACCGCGAAGCCGGCCAGGACGGCGAACAGCGCGGAGGAGCGGCCTTGGGCCAGCTCCATCAGGAAGCCGATGGCACCGTCCTGGCTCGGGGCGGGGCCCACATGGACCGCGTACATACCGAAGACGGCCAGGCCGCGGGCCAGGTCCACCCCGATCAGTCGGCCCACGCCGGGCGCGCCGGTCGTGGGCTCACCGCGCTCGCGTTCAGGGGACGGTGCGTCGGCCGGGAGCAGCGGGGAGCGTCTCTAGAACTCTGTGTGTGCCTGTGGTTTCCAGGCTTTTCGGGCGCGGCGTGGCCGTGTGCGGTTGCCGTCCGGTGGTCCGAACCTCGGGGTGAGGGGGTGGACTTCGGTGGCGTGCAGGTGGTGGAAGCCGGTCCGCTGGGCGGCGCGGGTGCGTCGTCGACAGGTTCTGCGTGAGAGCCGCACCCGGCCGGATCGAGGAAGGTCTTCCTCGGTTCGGTGGGGTGCGGGTACTCCATGACCTGGCACCGGCCCGGGTGTGGCGGCTGGTGTCGTGGTGTCATGCCCCGCCGGACGCTGGACTGCCCCCGGGGTGGGGGTGGTGGCGGGGACCGTACGCACATCGGGCGTACGGCGGGAAGTCGTGTGGGCGGGGCCGGGGCCTGTGGCAGCGTGGCGAGGGCTCGGCCTGGCAGGGGTGGGGCGTCCCTTGCCCGGGGTGGTTTTCGGCCCGCGGGGGCGGGGCGGGGCCGTTTGCGCGTGGCGCTGTCGGCGCAGGCGGCGGGTGGTCTTCTTCGGACGCCGGACCATGGTCACGGTGCCCTCGATGGTGGTGCGGATGGTCCGGGTGCCTGTGGTGCGGTCGGTGGTGGTGTGGGTTTGGGCGAGCAGGCCGCGGGAGACGATGCGTCGGGCGGCGGCGTGGTCGCGGTCCATGGACAGCCCGCACCCGGTGCAGTGCGCCCACTTCCAGCCCCGCTCACCGAGTCGGTCGGGGGCCGGGTGGTGGGTGAGTGTGGTCAGGCAGCCGGGGCAGAGTTTGGACGTGCCCCGGGCGGGAACGGTGACCACCGCGATCCCGGCCTTCGCGCCCAGGTGCCGGATCGCCTCGGCGACAGCGCCGCGGACCTGCCCGGACAGGCGGGCGTTGCCCTTGCGGTGGCCGCGGGCTTCCAGGGTGGCGAGATCCTCCAGGTAGATGACGCTCGCGCCGAGCGCGGCGGCCTGGTCGACGGCCCAGCGGGCCGCCGCCCGGGCCAGCGCGGCGTTCAGCTGCCGGATCCGGGCACACACCCGGACATGTTCCGCCTGAAGTGCCCGGGCCCGCTCCAGGTGTCCGCCCCAGGCCAGGTGCGGGGAGCCGAGCCCGTCGGCCAGCGCCCGGTAGTGGTCGCGCTTGGCCGCGAGACGCTCGCGCACACCGCGCAGCCGGTGCAGAGCGGTGCTGATCACCGTGGCGTCAAAGACCAGGGGACGGCCGTCGGTGACGACCCGGGAGGTCTGCCCTTTCCCGGCCAGGCGGCCGAGTGTGCCGGTGAGGAGGGTGTTGACACCCCAGTCGAAACCGACCGCCCCCCGATGCCCGGTCGGCTTGGTGGCCGGGGTGGGCCGTGAGTGCGGCAGGTCGACGGCGATCCTCCCGGCCGGGGTGGGGCGCAGGGTCGGGGTGTGCAGCACCGCATCAGGCGCGACGGTACCTGGCAGCCGGATGTCGAGCATGTGCCAGGCCCAGTCACGCCCCGTGGCGGGGGCGGCCCGCAGGGGGAGTTTGACCCGCAGCCGGGCGGTGGCCGCATCCACCCGGGTCAGGGTGACCTGCTGGCGGTCCATCGCGGCCAGGAGTACCTGGCCGGCCACCTGTGGCGGGCCCTCCAGGGCGCACAGCCCGGCGGGCAGCTGCCCGTGCTCGGCCACGTGGGCGCGGATCTGGCGGGTGCGGTTGCGGATTTCGGCACCCGTCACCCCGGCGGGCAGTACCGCCCTCAGGGCCGTCCACTCCGCCACGGTGCGCCGCCGGGGATCGGCGGGCCAGGCGGCCAGGACGGCGGCCACGATGCTGCGCCGGTGCAGGGCCAGACGCAGGGTGCGCGCGGCGTACTCCTGAGCGCCCCGCCGCACCCGGTCCGGGACATACACCCCCGCCGGGAGCACAACATCCTGCGGCCAGTTCAAGCGACGCAGCGCCATCCAGCCCTTGGACGGCAACGCCTGACCCTGCCCGTCCACCCCCGCAGCCAGCACGTCAAAGGAATCCTCGTCCCACCGCGCGGCCACCAGAGCACCCGTCAGCTCCCGGCTCAACTCGGCCAGAAAACCCACCCGTTCCAGCAGCACCCGCTGCCCGACCCGCTCACCCGTGGCCTCCAGCACCCCCGAGAAGGCGGTACATGTCGCCGTCGCCATCAACCTAGCCACGCACCTCACCCGCAACACCGGCTCCCGCTCCCGCTCCCGCTCCCGCTCCGGCTCCCGCTCCGGCTCCGGCTCCGGCTCCCGCTCCGGCTCCGGCTCCGGCTCCGAGGACAGGCTGCTTCATGCGGCGCCCGGCTTCGTCCAGAAGCCGTCGACGCGCCTCACGCGAGCGCATCCCGTACATGCGGCCGGCGAAGGTGGCCACCAGCGACATGAAATCGTCCAGCAGTTCCTCCATCCCCCCGGCCGCTCCCTTGGAATGCAACACCTCGACCGTAACGCGGTGATGAGCCAGAACCTGGATCAACCAGCCCGCACCGAACCGGGCCAACCGGTCCCCGTGCGTGACCCGCACATGGGTGAACTCCCCCTTCGCGGCCCGTTTCACCAGCCGGTCAAGCCCCGGCCGTGACTCCCGCAGCCCCGAAGCACGGTCTTTGAAGACCGCGACCACCACCCCCGAAGCGGTTGCCCGCAGTTCGGCCTCCTGCGCGGCCAGCGAAGACCCCTGCCCGCTGCTGCCCGAAACCCGCACATACAGAGCCTCACGCCGCCCGGCCGTATCCGGGCAGCCGGTCAGAGCGTCCAACGCCTCACTGGAGAAGCGCCGTTCACGCCCCACCCACACCACCGCAACCCTGCCCTCGTTGGCCCATAGCCGCAGCGTGCCCGGATGCACACCCACCCGCCGCGCAGCCACCGCCAACCGAAGAAGTTCCATGCCGAGGAACCTACGGCCCCACACACACCCACCACCCCAAACCGGCACGACATCACACCATCGCTGGAAGCAGGGGGGAATCACCCACAGATCCATACACGCTCTGCTATGCAGCATCCACAAGGATCCCTAAGCAAAAACCCCGACAGTTGAAGACCCTGGGTGCTGTGTCATGCCGCTCAGGCTGGAGGCCGGGCCGATCATGGAGTATCCGGCAGAAGGCTGCGGTGTCCCTGCCGACTGGAGGGTGATACCCCGCCGGGTGGCCGGAGCTGCCGCTCGTCGGGCCGCAGGGGCTCTGTGTGGCCTTAGGGTCGAGGCGGCTGTGGGTGGTTGGACGGCATGGATGAAGGCGGGGCGGAGCGCGCGTGATCCGGGTAGTGGTGGTGGACGACGAGGCACTGGTCCGCTCGGGCTTCGAACTCATCGTGGGCGCGTCCGAGGACATCGAGGTCGTCGCGACCGCGAGCGGGGGCCTCGCGGTGGAGACCGTCCGCCGGGAGCGGCCCGACGTGGTGCTGCTGGACATCCGGATGCCGGACGTCGACGGGCTCACCGTGCTGCGCGAGCTGCGGACGATGCCGGACGCCCCGGTGGTGGCGATGCTGACCACGTTCGATGCCGACGAGTACATCCTGACCGCGCTGCACTCCGGCGCGGCCGGTTTCCTCCTCAAGGACACCGAGCCGGAGCAGCTCGCGCACCTGGTGCGCACCCTCGCCGCGGGCGGCGTCGTGCTGTCCCCCAAGGCGTCGCGGACGCTGCTGCACAGCCACCCGGGCACCCGGACGGCCGTCGACGAGGCGGCGACCCGCGTCCGGCTGCTCACCGCGCGAGAGCGTGACGCCCTCGTCCTGGTGGCCGAGGGCCTGTCGAACGCCGACGTCGGGGCGCGCATCCACCTGGGCGCCGGCACGGTCAAGGACCACGTCAGCGCGCTCCTCACCAAGCTGCGGGTGACCAGCCGGGTGCAGGCCGCGTTGCTGGCGCAGCGGGCCGGGCTGCTCGACGAGCGCCCGCCGCCCGAGGCCGGACGATGAATCGCGCACGCGTCCAGTGGCAGCGTGTACCTGCGCCGGTCGTCGACATCGCCCTGGTGGCGGTGGCGGCCGTGGACGTATGGCTGATGTGGGACGCCACGTGTCCCGGCGTCGTACTGGCCATGCTCGGCTGTGCCGCGTTGGCCTTCCGGCGCGGGTTCCCGCTCGGCGTCTTCCTGCTCACCCTGCCTCTCGCGATGATGCAGGATGTCGCCGTCGATGTGCTCGTGGCGCTGTTCACTCTGGCCGAACGCTCCCGCAACCGCCTTCTCCTCGCGGGGTGCGTCGCCCTGTCCGCCATCGCGAGCAGCACTCCGTGGCCCCTGGCCTAGGCCGACCGGACCATGACACTGGTCTTCTTCGTGTACGGCCTGGCGACTGCCGCGGCCCCGGTCCTCTTCGGCCAGCTTCTCCAGGCGCAACGGGACTTGGCACGGCGGCTGGTCGAGATCGAGGAGGCCAGGGAGCACGAGCGGGCCCTGCACGCGCAGGCCGTGCTCGCCCGTGAACGCGCCCAGCTGGCCCGCGAGATGCACGACGTGGTCTCCCACCAGGTCAGCCTGATCGCCGTACGGGCCGGGGCGTTGCAGGTCGCCGCCAAGGACGCGGACGCCAAGGAGGCCGCCCGCACGATCCGTTCGCTGAGCGTCACCACGCTCGACGAACTGCGCACCATGGTCACGCTGCTGCGCGCCTCCGGCGGCCAGGCCACCGAGCTGACTCCTCAGCCCACCCTGGTCGACCTGCACAGACTCGTGGAGTCGAGCGGCACCCACGCACAGCTGAAGGGTGAACTCCCGCCCACCGTGGGCACACCGACCCAACGGGCCCTCTATCGCACGGTCCAGGAGGCGCTGACCAACGTCCGCAAGCACGCCCCCGGCGCCACGGCCAGACAGGCGGTAAGCGGCTGTCGTACGGCTCCCGTTCGCGGCTACTGGTCCTTGGCCGCGAGGTCGGCCGCGGGCACGGCCACCTGGGCCTGCTTCGGCTCGGCGGCCATGGCCCTCAGCGTCTCGAAGGCGGCTGCCGTCGGGCCGGCCGGTTCGGCCTGATAGACCACGAGCTGCTGATGCGGGGCCCCGTTGACCGTGAAGGCCGCGAACTTGATGTGCAGGTCTCCGACCTCGGGGTGCTTGAGGTGCTTGCCTTCCTGGGACTTGCTCTTGACCTCGTGCATCTTCCAGATTCCGGCGAATTCCTCGCTCTGCGCGGACAGTTCCGCCACGGCGTCGGCGATGCGGGCCGATTCCGGATCATGGCCGTACGCGGCCCTGAGTTCGGCGACACAGGAGTGCGCGGCTCGCTCCCATTCCTGGTAGAACTCGCGCCCTGCCGGGTCGACGAACACCATGCGGGCGAGGTTGTCGAACTGGTCGAACCCGCTGTGGAGGGCCGTGGCAAGGGAGTTGGCCGCCATGATGTCGAGGGCCGGGCCGACGACGAAGGCCGGAGTGTGCTCCCATCCGTTCATCAGCTCCAACAACTGTTGGCTGATGTCCGCCCGGCCCCAGTCGCGCGGGCGCTGCGAGGCGGTGAGGCAGAGGCGGTTGAGATGGTCGGCGGCTTCCGCATCGAGTTTCAGTGCTTGGGCCACGGCTTCGAGAACCTGCGGGGAGGGGCTGTTCTCGCGTCCCTGCTCCAGCCTGATGTAGTAGTCGGAGCTGACTCCGGCGAGCATCGCGACTTCTTCTCTGCGCAGTCCCGGTACCCGGCGTCGCCCGTATTCGGGCAGACCGACGTCCTGTGGCTTGAGGGCTTCGCGTCGGGCTCTGAGGAAATCACCCAAAGGTGTCCCATTGCTCATGCGGCAAGACTAGATGATTTCCAGCCGACGGGACCTGCCGGTCACCGCACTACGACACTAGGCTGCGGATCTTGAACGCGTAGTACCTTCATGACCTGATGGGCAGGATTTTCCCCGCCTCGCGTGGTTTTTGCGGAGGCGCCGGGCTGTCGGGAGGCTTTTCGCCGTCCGTCTCATCCGTCCGCCACATCCGTCCGCCACATCCGTGCGCCACCCGTGGGCGCACGATCCTGGGTGTAACGCACCCACCATCGGCGGACCATTTACAGGCGTTTTCCGCCTAGCCTCGGGAGCATGGACAACGTCACGCGCTCCGACTCGGTTGAAGGGCTGGGTCAGTTCCTCCGTGCCCGCCGGGGACGCCTCAGCCCCGCGGACGCGGGACTGCCCAGCGCCGGTCGCCGAAGGGTGCCCGGTTTGCGGCGGGACGAGGTCGCGGCGCTGACGGGTGTCAGCCTGAGCTACTACAGCAGGCTTGAGCAGGGCCGTGAACTCAGCCCCTCGATCCGGGTGTTGGACGCCATGGCCCGCGTGCTGCGCCTCGGGGAGGAGGACACGCGGGAACTCTTCCGGCTGGCCCAGCCGGCAGCTCGCCGCCGCACGAAGTCCCCCGCCAGGGTGGAGCGTGTCCGGCCGCATCTGCGGCAACTGATCGAGAGCTGGACCAGGACGCCGGCGTTCATCATCGGCCACGCCCAGGACCTGCTGGCCACCAACGCACTGACCGACGCTCTCTACCGTGACTTCGCGCAGCACGACAACGTGCTGCGCATGCTCTTCCTGGACCCCGCGGCGAAAACCTTCTACAGGAACGCCGAGCGGGCCAGGCATCGCGCGGTCTCCGACCTTCAGCAGACCGCCGCGAACACCCCCGAGGACGCCCGCATCCTGGAGCTCGTCGGCGAACTGTCGGTGCGCAGCGGCGAGTTCCGCTCCCTGTGGGCGCGTGAGTACACCCGGGTCCCGCCCTACGAGGTCAAGCAGATGTACCACTCCGTCGTGGGAGACCTGGAGCTGCGGCACGAGGCCCTCACCATCCGCAGCGCCCCGGGACAGCAACTCGTCATCCTGCAGGCGGAGCCGGGCTCCCCCTCCGCGGACGGTCTGGCCCTGCTGGGCTCCCTCAGCGCACCTGATGTGCCCCGTCAGCAGAATCCCGCGGACGGCGCCTGAGCCAGGAGAGCCAACCCGGGCCGCTACCGCGCATTCCTCTCGGCAGCGCCCGGAATTCGGCCGAACAGGTCACCGCATTCGCCTCGCCGGATATCGGCGGACCGAGAATCAGCTATCGCGCGTTTTCGCGGCCTCGACCCCCGGCCGACCTCGACTCCGGGATCCCCAGCCCGCCGCGTGCGCCGCGGCGGACTCCGGCCATGGCGCCAGGGGTGTGCGGTTGGCCGCCGTACGGCCCGCGTCCTGGTGCGTCTGCCGGCCTCGGCCCACCGGAGCTCACCGCTCATCGTGCGGTACTTCGCCGGACGTACGTCTCGTCTTCCTGGGTGTAGGACTCCCAGGAAAATCGCAGCCTTCATAGCGCCGTAGCCGACGGGCAGACTCGAATTCGTCAACAGGAAATCCCCCACAAAGGGAAACGACGAAAGAGGTTTTTCCCATGGCTACGTGGTTTGTCACCGGTGCTTCCCGCGGAATCGGTGCTGAAATCGCCCGCGCCGCCCTGGCAGGCGGTAACAATGTCGTGGTCGCCGTACGGAATCCGGAGCGGGTGCCGGCCGATCTGAAGAACTCCGACCGGGTCTTCGCGGTCGCCCTGGACGTCACCGACAACGACAGCATCCCGCGGGCGGTCGAGGCCGCCGTGGAGCGGTTCGGCGGCATCGACGTCCTGGTCAACAACGCCGGCCGCGGCCTGCTCGGCGCACTGGAGGAGATCACGGACGCGGAGGCCCGGTCGCTGTTCGACCTCAACGTCTTCGGCCTGATCAATGTCACCCGCGCCGTGCTGCCCGTCATGCGCAGGCAGGGCTCGGGCAAGCTCGTGCACATCGGTTCCCGCTCGGGCTTCGAGGGCGAGCCGGGTGTCAGCCTGTACTGCGCGTCGAAGTTCGCCGTCGCCGGCATCAGCGAGGCGCTCTCCGCCGAGATGGCCCCGTTCGGCATCCAGTCGACGGTCGTCGAACCGGGCGTCTTCCGCACCGACTTCCTCGACGCCAGCTCCCTCTCGGTGGCCGCGAACCGCATCACCGACTACGACGACACCCCCGCGCACGTGACGCTGGACTGGATCGACAAGGCCAACCACGCGCAGCTCGGCGACCCCGTCAAGGGCGCCGCCCTAATCGTCGAGGTCGCCTCCGCCGAGAAGCTGCCCACTCACCTCTACCTCGGGCGCGACACCCTGGAGCGGCTCGACGTCAAGTACCAGCAGGTGCGGGACGACCTCGCCCCGTGGCGGGAGAAGTCCGCCGCCACCGCGCACGACGACGCCGCCTGACGCACGGCAGGGCGCCATCGCACTCGGGCGCCCGCAGCCCATCAACAGCCCGGCCTTCCCGACCACGTCACCGACCCCGACGCCTCCCAGCTGATGGCCGGCCTCATCCACGACATCGACTGTCTGCAGTCCGCCGACATCGCCGAAACCGTTGCCTTCATGGCCGCTGTCCCGCGCCACGTCAACCTCACCGAGATCACCATCATGCCGACCGCCCAGGCCATCTGAAGTCCGTCCCGTCATGGCGGGGGAGGAACAGCCGAACGCTGTTCCTCCCCCGCCATGACGCGTCGGCGGACGCGGTTGCCGGGACTCCTCTGAGGCTCAGCAGTCCGGCAGAGGTGGTGCCGCCTTGAGGAAGTCTCCAGTCGAGAACGGGAACGTTGTGGGCCTCGCCGGAGGGTCGGTTCCGTCTGGGCGACGGGACACCACTCACCGCCCCCCGGAGACGGGCCGGAGCCGGGAACGTTGCTCGGGTCTCGTCATCGGTCTGGTCCGAGTAGACGGTGACACGACGGAACCGAGGGTCTGCCCGTGGGCCGTGGGGGGGTACCCCTTCGACGACCTTGACGCGGGCACCGAGCAGGGCCTCGGCCGACGCCACGGCCAGCCATGTGGCCGGTCGTACGCAGGTCTGTGGGAGTGTCCCGTCTCCGCTTGACGTACCCGAAGCACCACGGCGACTCCGGCAGGGCACGCACCATGAACACGACGGCGCCGCCTTGCTGAGGGCCGGTGGTACGGCGTCCCCTGCTGAGGACGCCGGTCCAGGACCGCTGAGGGAGCCTCCCTTACTGACCGAGGTCGCCGGGCAGCAGACCTCGCTCCGTGAAGACCTTCTTGGCGACGAAGGTGGCGTTGAGTGCCTTGGGCATACCGCAGTAGACGGCGGAGTGCAGCAGCGCCTCGACGATCTCATCGGGCGTCAGGCCGACGTCGAGGGCTGCGTCGATGTGGACGTCGAGCTGCGGCTCGCAGCCGCCCGGGGCGGTCAGCATGCCCAGGGCGGTCAGCAGGGCGATGGTCGGGGCGGCGGGCGCCCAGGAGGGCGGCTGGTCCGGGGTGCTGGGCGCGGCTGTCGTGTGCCGGAGGGAAGTGGTGGGAGTGAGGTGGGACATGGGAGCTCCGGAAGAGGCGGCCGGTCGCCGCCCCACGTGTCCGCGCCGCACGACCGGCCGATGGCACTGGCCGGATGCGGTGGGTGGGTGCCCCCGGCCGCAGGAGGAGAAGCGGCCGGGGGCGATGGAGGGGACTGCCCAGGCGGTGGGGGTGCCCAGGCGGTGGGGGTGCCCAGGCGGCCGGGTTGATCAGGCGGCTGAGGCGCTCAGACAGCCGGGGTGTTCAGCACGTACTCGCGTGAGGTACGCACCTCGCCGCGCAGGGCGGCCAGGTCGACGTCGAGGACGTGTCCGTCCCACTTTCGGGGCTCGCCGTTGATGAGGACGGCGCTGATGTTGCGGGCGTCGGAGCCCAGCACGATCGTGCCGATGGGGTCGTTGAGCGGCATGTTGTTGAGGTCCTCGGCCTGGATGACCAGCAGGTCGGCCTTCTTGCCCGGCGTGAGTGAGCCGGTGACGCCGGCCAGACCGTTGGTACGGGCACCCTGGAGGGTGGCGAAGTCGAGGACGTCGTGGGTGGTGATGCGGGAGGGTTGCTGGTCGGTGCCGTGGACGGCGTTGACCGCGCGCATCCGCTGGATGGCGTGCAGCGCCCGCATCTGCGTGAACATGTCGCTGGCCAGGGCGACTTCGACGTCGATGCTCAGTCCGGGGCGGATACCGACGGAGAGCGCCTCGTCGACGGCGGGGATCGCGGTCTCCAGGCCGATCTGCGCGTCGGACGTGGGGGCGAGGGCCACGGTGGTGCCGGTCTCCCCCATCGCCTTCCACGCCTCGGAGGTCAGCCCGGTGGAATGGATGAGGGTGACGTCGGGACTGAGAATGCCGTCCTTGGCCCAGCGCAGGACCGCCTCGGAGGAGGAGGTACCGAAGACGGCGTCCACGCTCACCCCGATGCCCAACTCTTCCGCAACGCGGGCGAGTTCGGGGCCGTAGGCGAGGGCCGGTCCGGCGATCTCGTCGGTGGCCAGGGTGGCCAGGCGCAGGGTGAGCAACTGGTCGTCGCTGCTGAAGTACCGGCCCTTGATGCGGGCCAGGTCGCCCGGCCACTGCCGGTCCCACTCGCCGAAGTGCGGGCCCATGGAGGCGTGCACGCCGCGGATGCCGGTGTCGACGAGGGCCTGGACTGCGGCGTCGGAGTGCTCGGGGGTGCGGGAGTTGTGGGAGAAGTCGAGCATGGTCGTGATGCCGCTGTCGATCGCGGTCAGGGCGGCCAGCCGGGTGCCGATGTACATGTCCTCGGGCCGGTAGACCGTGGCGTAGCCGGCCAGGGTGGTCATGACGTAGCCGCCGAGGTCATCGACGTCCGGCATGATCCGGCGCAACTGGGCCTCCCAGGCGTGCCGGTGGGTGTCGACGAAGCCGGGGGTGAGGATCGTGCCGGTGGCGTCGACGACCACGGCATCTGCCGCGTCGAGGTCGCGGCCGACGGCGGTGATCGTGTCGCCCTCGACGAGGAGGTCGCCACCGTCGATGACACCGAGGTCGGGGTCCATGGTGACGACGGTCGCGCCGGTGAACAGGACGCGCCGCCGGTCGGCGGGCCGACGCCGGAGCTCTTCGAGGACGGCGACGCTGGTGGTGTCGTTGACGTTCATGAGAGGTCTTCTTTCCGTATGGAGGTGAGGGCCGGGAGGACGGGGCCATGCGCCGGAGACGGCCGGCAGGGTGGGCCGTACGCCGGAGAGGGCTGGGAGGGTGGTCGCCGGGGGCCGGGCTGCTCGGACACCAGCCCTTGGCCGCGCCCGCGGCGGCAGCCAGGCCGCGGTTTCCCCAGGTGTCGCGCACGCGCACCCAGGATCGGGAACCGTGAGTGCGCTGACCGGGGAAGGTCAGCCGAGCTTCATGACGTAGCCCGCGTGGTGCAGTTCGTCGCCCTGGAACTCCCCGTAGGCCCAGAAGCCGAGGTCGTCCAGGTAGTCGATGCGGTCGCCGTCGATCCAGTAGCGGCCCTGGTAGGCGTGCGGGCGTCCGCCCCGGGTCTCGTCGTAGCGGCCGTCGGGGGTGAGCTCCTGGTGCAGGAAGTCGTGTCCGTCGATCCAGACGCCGACGCGCGGGCTGCCGGTCAGGTCCTCAGCGGCCGGGATGCCCGCCTCGGGGGCGGTGGCCCGGCCGGGGACGTCGGCGCCGGACCACAGGACCGGCCGGCCGGCCGCGACGAGTGCGCGCACCTGCTCCGGTCGGGTCATGAGGGTGGCCACGGCGCTCGGCACGTCGGCGGCGAGTTCGTCGGGCACCACCAGGAAGTCGGGGGTGTTGCCCGGGGTCAGCGTCGCGACGTACTCCGAGCGGTGGCCACGCCCGCCGGCCAGCGCCACGGTGTCCACGACGGCGGGGGCGACGGTCGAGCCGGTGCAGTCGACGACGATGGCGTTGTCGTCCCCCGCCGCGGTGATGATGCCGGGGCCGACCCCCACGACCAGGGAACCGACGAAGAGGAGGTCGGCGCCGGTCATGGTCCCGATCAGCGGGTCCATCGTCAGGATGCGGGCGTTGGTGAACAGGACGGGACGCCCCTCGTCGTTCGAGAGGATCTCGTCGAGGACCTCGGGGTTCCAGCGCACGGTGCCGGTGTCGGTGATGCTCATTGCGTGCTCCTCGGTGGAGTCGCCTCGTCGGTGTGCCCGCTGCGCGAAATGAGTGCCGGTGCAGGTCCGAGGCGAGTGGTCGGCAGCTACGGCGGCTGCCTGACCACCAGGTTCGTCGCGCGGCGGATTCGGAACCAGGCCGCCGTTATCCCAGGTGTCCGGCACCCACGATCCGTCCCGGCGCCTACGACCGCGGAGGCCATGGGGAAGGCCCAGGACGGCACGCTTCGCTGCCGCACGGCATGAAGAGACCCGTCGCTCGCGAAGCTGGGTGCGCGGCACCCAGGAAGCCCTCACCTGGGGAGACGGCGGCCTGGTTGCCACCGGTCGTCGGGGCGATCGTAGAGCCATGACCAGCAACGACACGCCCCGCGACCCGCACCCGTACGTCGGGATGTGGGTCACCGCCGACGGACACATCCGTCAGGAACTGCTGCCCGACGGCCGCTACGACGAAGCCCGCGGCAGCCGCCAGAGCGCCTACACCGGCAGCTACACCGTCACGGGCAACCACATCGACTAGGTCGACGACACCGGCTTCACCGCCACCGGCGACATCCGCGACGGCGTTCTCTTCCACGAGCACCTGGTGCTTTACCGCAAGGGCGACGAGCACACCCGGCAGTGAGCCTGACCATGGCCGAGGTCCACCTGCCGGTGACCGCCTCCGCCCGGACGGAGCGTCCCCTTCCGTTTCCCCGCGTCCTGCCAGCCTCCCGAATTAGGCTTCCCAGCCACTCACAGAGGCCACCTGCGGCGACTTCCCCGGCCGCGAGCCGAGACGTCTGTGCAGGTCAGAGCAGTTCGGACGCTCTTTGGCGGCAACACTGTCGAACCCGCGAGCAGCGGATTCGGTTCCGTTCAGGCGAAGTTGACGCTCCGCCAGCCAAAAGGAACGTTTCCGCAGGTCAGAGACCTGCGGAAGTGGGGCGGGTGGGACTCGAACCCACGGCCGACGGATTATGAGTCCCTTGGGGATCTTGGCGGCCCTTGCCGATCATTGCCGATTCACGCCGTTCTTGCAGGTCAGACGTGCTGATCAGGGTCAGCCCTGTGCGGTGCTTGTCGATCTGCTCCTGTCCTTGTGGCCCCTCAATGGCCCCTGGGGGCCGATGAGGTGGACGCTTACCACAGCGGCAGCCGCGTCCGCCCTGTTCAGCCGAGGGACTGGAACCCTTCGCGCAGCGGAGTCCCTTACCGACGCGATGATGCTCCATCCCAGGCCACCGGGGTGGAGCATCATCCCTGACGTCACGAGGCGATCCCGCCCACCGGACTGTGCCTCGACCTGGGTAGCGGCGCGTCGATCGGGTCAGCCGCGTCGATCGGGTCAGCCGAGTACGTAGCTCTCATCACCGAAGTCAGCGACGATCTTCAGCTTGCCGCCGAGCGCCTTGACGTACGCGGCGAGGGTGTCGACCTCACTGCGCTCCAGTTGCCCCTTCTCGATGCGCGAGACGCGGGCCTGGGTGACACCCATGGCTTCGGCAACCTGGACCTGCGTAGTGTGCTGCCGCTTCCGCAACTCGGCGAGGCGGTGCACACGGGAGGCCAGGACCATCGCCTGCGCCCCCTTCTGGATCTGGTCCTTTTCGGCATCGGTGAAGGCGAAGCCGTCGGCCAGGTCTCCCCAGGAGACGGCCTGCGGGTCCTTGAGGTGATCAGTCATCGTGCCCCGTCCTCTCCATCGATTCGCTTCAGATGCTCCGCGTATGCCTGCTCCGCCTGTGGTACTGCGACGCGATACCAGCCGGACCAGTCGCCCGCCTTGTCGCCGCCGACCAGGATCACGGCCTGGCGGTCCGGGTCGAACACGAACAGCAACCGCACTTCCGTGACCCCTGCCGAGCCGGGGCGGAGCTCCTTGAGGTTCGACAGCACAGATCCCTTGATCGTGTCCACCAGACGCCGACCCAGCGCGGGACCTTCCTCCGACGAGATGATGCCCCACCCCTTGGCCCAGGGTGGAGCATCATCCCCTGACGTCAAAAGACGATTTTGTCCACCGGGCTGTGCATGAACCTGGGTCGCAGCGCGTCAATCGGATCAGCCGAGGACGCAGGCCTCATCGCCGGACTCAGCAACGATCTTCAACTTGCCGAATCACGAGCTCGGCCACGTACTGAGGGCTTGGTCGGCGACGCGGTGCATGTCTTCTCGGCTGGCGCCGCCGGCGGCCTGCACGGCGAGGCCCTGCCCGACGGTGTGCACATAGCGGGCGAGGGTTTCCGGGTCGGCGGTGGGGGGCAAGTCGCCCTCGGCCTGGGCTTTTTCGAAACGTGCCCGTAGGGCCCCTACTCCGGCCTCGCGGCGTTCGGCCAGGTCGCGGCGGACCGGTTCGCTTTCCGGGCCGGCTGCCAGCGCGGACTGCACCAGCAGGCAGCCGCGCGGGCAGCCGGGCGCGGTGTGGGCCTCCACGCCTCCGTGCAGCATCGCCTCGGCCACCTGCCGGGCGGTGGGCAGCTCAAGAGCCGGGGCCACAAAGGCTCCCGGGCCCTGCACATAGCGGTCGACGGCCTTGCGGAACAGCTCCTCCTTGTTGCCGAAGGCGGCGTAGATGCTGCGCCGGTTGATCCCCATGGCCTCGGTCAGCGCAGCGAGCGAGGCACCTTCGTAACCCTCGGCCCAGAACACCCGCATCGCCACCTCCAGCGCCTCGTCGGTGTCGAAGGACCGGGGCCGTCCCGTGCTGGGCATCGAAGCCTCCTTGAGAAAAGTTCGCCGCCACGGAAGGACTCCGTGGTTGCTCAGGTTAGTGTCATCATGGATATAGTAACCGAGCGGTTCGGTTCGTAAGTGAAGTGCTGAAGAAATCGGAGACCCCTATGGGCACCCAGCTCGCCCCCGGCACCACCCGGTCCGGCGTACGGCCTCTCGACGGCAAGACCGCCCTGGTCACGGGCGGGTCCCGGGGCATCGGTGCCGGGATCGTGCACCGTCTGACCGCCGACGGCGCCCAGGTCGCCTTCACCTACTCCAGCGCCAAGGACCAGGCCGACGCCGTGGCCGAGGCGACGGGCGCCCTGGCCGTGCAGGCGGACAACGCGGACCACGAAGCCGTCCGGGCCGCGGTCAGCCGGACCACGGAGCATTTCGGCGGACTGGACATCCTCGTCAACAACGCCGGCGTCTTCCACGGCGCGCCGATCGAGGACTTCCCACTGGAGGAGTTCGACCGGCTGATCGCCGTCAACGTCCGGGGCGTGTTCAGCGCCGTGCAGGCCGCCGCTCCCCACCTCGGCCAGGGCGGTCGCATCATCACCATCGGCAGCGTCATCGTCGACCGCGTCCCCTTCCCCGGCGCAACCGTCTACGCCCTGACCAAGGCCGCCGTCGCCGGTCTCACCCGCGGCCTGGCCCGCGAACTCGGTCCGCACGGCATCACCGTCAACAACGTGCAGCCCGGCCCCACTGCTACGGACATGACCCCTGACTCCGGCCCGTACGCGGAATCCCTGAAGCAGCTCATGCCGCTCGATCACTTCGCCGAGCCCGCCGACATCGCCAGCGCCGTCGCCTATCTCGCCGGCCCCGAAGCCCACTTCATCACCGGCACCAGCTGGAACGTCGACGGCGGCATCGCCGTCTGACCGCCCACCCCGGGCGGCCGCAAGCAGGCGCGGTCCACCGGCCTCCAGCCGCACCGTCGTGCAAGACAACACCCCCGTCACAAAGGACGTACCACGACCATGAACGCTTCCACCACAGCCCCCACGACCGCCCCAGCCGTCGAGTCGGAGGAGCCGCTCAGCCCCGGCTACGACGCGGCGACCAAGGACGACGCCGAGTTCAACAAGCACTTCCGGCACGGCTTCACCACCATCGACGACGTACAGATGCACTACGTCATCGGCGGCGACGGCCCGCAGGTCATGGTGCTGCTGCACGGCTGGCCGCAGAGCTGGTACGAGTACCGCCAGATCATGCCCTCGCTGCTGCCCGGCCGCACCGTCATCGCCATCGACCTGCCCGGCATGGGCGACTCCACCGGAAACCCGCCCTCCAGGACCAAGGCGGTCCTGGCCACGTACATCCACAAGCTCCTCAACCACCTCGGCCACCGCGAGAACGTACAGGTCGTCGCCCACGACTTCGGCGTCAGCGTCGCCTACCCGCTGGCCGCCCAGTACCGCGAGCAGGTGGCCGGGCTGTTCCTCATGGACTACGGCCTGGTCGGCAAGAACCTGAAGTTCGCCACCATCGAGTCGATGTTCTGGCACTTCTCCTTCAACAAGCAGAACCCGCTCGCGGAGGAACTGGTCACCGGCCGGGTCGAAACCTTCCTCACCCACTTCTTCCAGGGGATGAAGACCGCCGGCGAGAACGTATCCGACGACGAACTGGCCGAGTTCGTCCGGCTGTTCTCCCGCCCCCAGGTCCTGCACGCCGGCTTCGAGCTCTACCGGACCGAGACCCAGGACGAGGCCGACAACGCCAAATTCCAGGAGACCCCGCTGACCATCCCGGTCCGCATGATCACCCAGGCCGGCCTCGCCGACATGGTCCTGCCACCCCTCCAGGACGCCGCCCCCCACGCCACCTCCGCCGACGTCCCCGGCGCCGGACACTTCCTCCTCCACGAAGCACCCGACCGCGTCCTGGCCGAGATCAACGCCTTCTACCCCCACCCCACAGCCTGACCGACTTCGAAAGCCGGCACACCGAGGTGAGAGGAAAACCCCTGATGAACAGCCAACGCACTTCCGCCCGCGATGTCCCTACCCGCGTATTCGCCGCCTTCGACGCGGGCGATATCGATGCGCTGGACACCCTGGTCTCGCCCGATCTCGTCGACCACAACCTGCCTCCAGGGGCTCCCTCGGCGATCGAGGGGATGAAGGGGATGGTCGCTGCCATGCGCGACGGGTTCACCAACCCTCACCACGAAATCGTCTACCAGGCCGAAACAGACGACGGCTGGGTCGTCTCCCAGTGGGTGATCACAGCGACCCACACCGGCCCTTGGTTCGGACTGCCCGCGACAGGCCGTGACGTGACCTGCTCCGGCATCGATCTCGCGCGGGTGGTCGACGGTCGGATCGTCGAGATCCGGCACGTCGAGGAGCTGCTGCAACTGCAGATGCAGATGCAGCTCACCGACTGAGGCAGCAGCAAAGACGCACCAGCGCGGCGTGAGCCGACCAGACGCGGACCTGCACCGGCGTACCGCCGAGACCGCCTGGCGCAAGTGCGGCGACCATGCCCGCACCACCCAGACCGGCTGCGCCCTCGCCCTCCGGTTCGACATCGTGCCCACCGCCGAGCGGGCCGCGGTGGGCGAGGCCCTCGCCGCGCTGGTACGCGCCCGCGACGGACGCATCGCCACCGGGTTCCTGGGCACCCCGTTCGTGCTGCCCGTCCTCACCGGCACCGGCCACACGGACGAGGCGTACCGACTCCTGCTCACCCGGAATGCCCGGGCCGGCTCTACCAGGTCGTCCGCGGTGCCACCACCATGTGGGAGCGGTGGGACGCCATGCAGCCCGACGGCACCATCGACGTCGAGAACGCGGGCACGATGCTGTCGTTCCACCACTACGCCTACGGCGCCGTCGCCGCCTGGCTCTACCAGCCCCGGAGACACCGTCGGCCTGGACACCGCTGCGCCGTCCCGGCCCCTGTACGGCCCTTGGGTCCTGGCATCGGCCCCAAGAGCAGTCGCCCTGACCGCGAGCGACACCCTCGATCTACTCAGTCGCAGGTCAGATGGGTTGGAGCTCCCCCGAACACCGCCGGACACCAAACTCACGAGCAGCGGATTCGGTTCCGTTCAGGCGAAGTTGACGCTCCGCCAGCCAAAGAAGAACGTTTCCGCAGGTCAGAGACCTGCGGAAGTGGGGCGGGTGGGACTCGAACCCACGGCCGACGGATTATGAGTCCTTTGAGGATCTTGGCGACCCTTGTCGATCATTGCTCATCTTGGCCGTTTTCCCAGCTCAGAAGGGATTTGGCGCCTCAGTCCTTTTCGGCCCTTGTCAGTCTTTTCCGATCCTTGTGTCCAACCTGCGTCCAGAACGCGTCCCGGATGGACGCGCTCACCCGGTTTCACGGACCTCTCCCCAGCTGAGGAGAGGGTCTCGAAAGCATGCGCAGCGGATTCCCTTTCCAACGCGCGGAGACTCTCCCCCGGATGCTGAGGCAGAGCCTCTATGGCAGTGGTCACAGGTCAAACGTCTACGCGCGGCCTGGCCGAGTTCCAGTGCGGCCAACCGCGTGGCTGGGGCGGTCGATTCGGGGAGCGGGGCAGCACGGCGACCAGGCCCGCCGCAAAAACGACAGCGGGGCACCAGAGGCTGAAGCCTGTGCCGTACGCGACCTGCAGATCGGCGGACGACACCGCGAGCAAGGCGGCGAGCCGGATCCACGACACTGATCCGGGGCCCCTGAAGGCACACGTCCAGGAGTACGTCATGCCGGACAACAAGTTCCTCACCCTGGTCTCCGGCACCGCCGTCGACATCCGGATCACCATGCTGAAAGTGACGACCTCCCGCCTCACCTGGGAGTTCGAACGCCGAAAGGAGCCCACCGGGAAGTACCTGGCGCACACCCCTCTCCCGACGCGCTCGCTGCAGGTCCACAGATCTGAGAAACGGACCACCCAGGGGTGCGCGAGCCCATCAATATACAATCGATCATGTATATTGATATACGCCGCAGTGTGCATGAGGAGGCCATCTTGAGCCGCACCGTGATCGACCTCGACGACGAGGCACTGGAAGAAGCCGCCAAGGAACTCGGCACCACCACCAAGCGCGACACCATCAACACCGCCCTGCGCGAGGTCACCGCCCGCTACCGGCGCCTGCGCGCGCTCGAAGACGCCCGGCAACTGGTGACCGACGGAGCCCTGGACATCGACATTCTCCTGGACAAGAACCAGTACCGGCCGTGACCGTCGCCGACTACCTCATCGACACCTCCGCCCTCGCCCGCGTCCTGCTCCGCCAGACCACAACTGAGTGGGACGACAGGATCGGCGCCGGCCTCGTCGCGATCTGCGACATCACGGAACTCGAGGTCCTCTACTCCGCCCGCTCAGCCGCGGACCGCGCGCGACTGAAAGCCGCACTCGACGCCCACTACGCGTGGTGCCCCATGCCTGACGGCATCTACCGCCGCTCCCGCATCGTCCAGGAACAACTGACCACCAAAGGGGAACACCGCAGTGCGGGCCCCGTCGATCTCCTGGTGGCCGCCGCCGCGGAAGAAGCAGGCCTCACCCTGCTCCACTTCGACCGCGACTTCGAAACCATTGCTCGCACGACGGGGCAGCCGGTCCGCATGATCGACCTCAGGCAGTAGAGTCCGCGCGGTCGCACGGAGGGACGTCAGGCCTCTCGCCGACCGCCCACCCAAGGCGGTATCGCGGCGATGCCCCACTGCCGGACGGCCTCGTTCCGCACCCTCGCGCCCGCCCGCGGACTGAGTCGCCTCGCCGACGCCCAGTCCGGGGCACGGCACGCGCGGGTGAACTGCCGTACCCACCCGCCGACCCCGGCAAAGCGGCGCACCCGAAGATCGCCGGACAGCAGGAGCAAGAAACCCCAGGTCCGCGGCCCGACCTTCACCGGCCGGTCCGCTCACCCACCGAACACCGAAAAGAGCAAAAGCCCCAGGTCACGGCGAGTGAGTCCTGGCTCTCACAGAGCCGCCTCCGGGATTCGAACCCGAGACCTAAGCATGACGAGGGCACGAGGGATCACGCCGCCTCGTGACGACTGATGCTGCGGGATGCCGTTGTGCCTGATCGGACCACCTGCGCCGTGCAGGGCGCCAGTACCTCGTGCCGCACCGTCCAAAGGCGTCCGGCCACCCCTTGGCCACCCCGGGCCACCTACGCTGCACCTCAACGCCTACGCACAGCAGTTGTCGGACTTCCACAGGTCACTCACGCGAGGTCCCGCACACGCAGACGCCGGTCGACGATGCCGTCGCGCGTCGGCCACACGGTCCCGGCCCCTACAGCGTCACCGCATACAAGACGCCGGCGGCGCCACCAGTTACGTACACCATCCCGTCGGCCACTGCAGGGTCCTTGTACAAGGATTTGGCGGTGTGGAAGCTCCACCGCTTCTCGCCGCTCGCGGCGTCCACCGCGTACAGGTTGCCGTCCTCGCTGCCGACGAACACCACACCGCCCGCCACGGCCGGCGACGAGGCCACGGCGCCGCCCGTGCGGAACTTCCACCGCTGCTCGCCGGAGGCAGCGTCCACCGCATAGAGGTTGCGGTCCCAGCCGCCGACATACACCACCCCGTCGACCACGGCCGGCGACGAGGACACAAAGTGCTGGGTGGGGAACTTCCACCGCCGTTCGCCGGTCGCGGCATCCACCGCGTACAGGTTGCCGTCCTGGCTCCCGACGAACACCACACCGCCCGCCACGGCCGGCGACGAGAGCACGGCGCCGCCCGTGCGGAACTTCCACCGCTGCTCGCCGGAGGCGGCGTCCACCGCGTACAGGTTGCCGTCGTCGCTGCCGGCGAACACCACACCGTCCGCCACGGCCGCCGACGAGTCCACGACGTTGCCCGTGCGGAACTTCCACCGCCGTTCGCCGGTCGCGGCGTCCACCGCGTACAGGCTTTTGTCGACGCTGCCGATATACACCACACCGCCCGCCACGGCCGGCGACGAGAGCACGGTGCCGCCCGTGGGAAACGTCCACCGCCGCACGCCGGTCGCGGCGTCCACCGCGTACAGGTTGCCGTCGTCGCTGCCGGCGAACACCACACGGCCCGCCACGGCCGGTGGCGAGCCCACTCTTTCGTTGGTGCGGAACTTCCACCGCTGCTCGCCGGTCGTGGCGTCCAGCGCGTACAGGTTGTGGTCGTTGCTGCCGACGTACACCACGCCGCCCGCCACCGCCGGCGCCGAGGACACGGAGCCCCCGGCGCGGAACAGCCACCGCTGCTCGCCGGGGGCGGCGGAACCGCTGCCGCGGATCTTCCAGCCGACGAAGCCGAGTCCTGCCGCGGTGGCGCCGCCAAGGCCGAGCAGGGTCCGTCTGCGGGTGATACCGGCCAGGCGTGCCCCAGCGTTCGCGGGCGGCCAGGACGGGAGCCGCGCCGCGGTCGGCGGGAGGTCGACGTCGCGCTGTTCCCCCGACCGGGCCGGTGCCGGGCGCTCCGGCGGGGCGGCACCGGGTTGCGCCGGCACCGGCGCTGTGGGCGAAGGCTCGGACGTCTCGGGCGATACGGGTGGCGGAGCCGGGGGCGGCGGCGCGGCGGCGGTGCGCGAGTGCAGTGTCGTGGCGACCGGCTCGGGGAGCCAGCCGGGCTCGGTGGCTGTCCGGGTGACCGCCGGCCGGCCGCCGGAGGTGTCGGCCAACCGGTGCAGCAGCGTGGTCACCGTGGGCCTCTGTCCGGGCTCCTTGGCCAGGCAGCGGCCCACCAGGGTCCGCAGGCCCGGCGGGAGTCGGTGCAGGTCGGGTTCCTCGTACACGACGCGGAAACTGAGGGCGTGCCCCGAGCCGGTCCCGAACGGCCCGGCCCCGGTCGCGGTGAAGGCCAGTACCGCGCCCAGGGAGAAGACGTCGCTCGCCGGTCCGACCGGCTTGCCGGTCAGCTGCTCGGGGGACATGAACCCCGGCGTGCCCACGACCGTGCCGGTGCGGGTGAGCGCGCTGGCCTCGCCCGCCACCGAGATCCCGAAATCGATGACTCGCGGTCCGTCCGCGGCGAGCAGGATGTTCGACGGTTTGAGGTCCCGGTGGACCACGTCGGCCGCGTGGATGGCCTCCAGGGCCTCGGCCAGCCCCGCCCCGAGGGCGAACACCGCCGCCTGCGGCCACGGTCCGTGCGCTGCCACGGCATCACCCAGCGGGACCCCCGGCACGTACACCGTCGCCAGCCATGCCGGTGATCCGTCCGGATCGGCGTCGACCACACCCGCGGTGAACGCCCCGTTCACCCGGCGGGCGGCGGCCACCTCCCGGGCGAACCGGCGCCGGAAGCCACCGTCCTCGGCCAGCTCCGGGCGTACGACCTTCACCGCCACGAACCGTCCGCCGGGCGAGCGCCCCAGGTACACCCGGCCCATCCCACCCGCGCCCAGCCGGGCCACGATCCGGTACCGCCCCACCTGCTCCGGATCCCCTGCCTCCAGTGCCTCGAACGGTTCCACCCGACAACCCCCTGCCACGTCCCCACGCCCCAACGGCCTCACGGGCTGCCGCTGTCGAGATCGCACATCATCCCCGATGTCCCTGACTCCGCACTACCGTTCGCCTGTCCAGCCCCTGTTGACTTGTCCACCGGCGGGACGATCACCAGGAGGGCCGTAGCCCACATGCACAACTGGCTCTCGCCGTATGACCTGGCACAGCCGACGGCCCGCCCGAACCTGCCCGCACCCAGCTTTCGGCAACACGCTTCAGCAGCCAGGCGCCGGCCGGGGGCACCCGGTCCTCCCGCACCGGGCCGGAGCGGGGGCCGCGATCCCGCTCCTGGCCTGGTCCGATGTAGGTGCCGGCGGGTTCGGCGAGGGACAGCGAACGGGCCCCGGCTCTAGGTTCGGCAGCCTCAAGGCACAGCAGCGGCAACATGCCGACCGCCGCCATCAGGAGGCATCATGCGCAGGACCATGTCCATAGTGGGCGTACTCATGATCGTGGTGGGCGTGGCGTTCGCCGTGCTGAGCCTGCTGACGTATGTGAACAAGGACGAGCGGCGGCTGGCCGAGCACTACCTCTATGACCTCCAGCTCTCGCCCGAGAGCGAGGCGCGGGCGAGGGAGCGCCTTCGGAGCGTCGAGGACCGCGAGCGTCTCAACATCACGGTGGCGATCGTCGGCACAGTCGCGGCCGTGGCGGGGGGCGCGATGGTCAGGACTGTCCGTCGGCGGCAGCCCACGGCGCCTTCTCCGTCGCGTTGAGGTCCTGCGAGACCGCGGCGGTTCGTTCCCGCAACCACCGCGTCAGCAGTTGGCCGGCCTCCCGGGTACGCGGATGGTTGGCGCCCTGGACCCGGATCATGTCGGCCAGCAGGGTGGTGAGCCGCTCCGCGGCGGTGGCGTGGTCACCGCGGCGGTGCAGGAGTTCGGCCTGCTGCTGCCGGGTCCGCAGGGTGCGCGGGTGGTCGGCGCCGAGGACCCGTTCCAAGGTCCGCCGGAGCCGCTCCAGGCGGCCCAGCGCGGCGGTGGTGTCTCCGGCGACGCCCTGCCAGAAGGCCAGGTTGACCTGGTAGGTCAGGGTGGTGGGGTGCTCGGCGCCCAGCGCGAGTTCGGCGTCGTCGGCCGCTGTGACGAACTGCTCGATCGCCAGATCGAGGTCGCCGGCCATTCCGTGCCAGTAGGCGAGGTTGTGCCGGGCGACGAGCGTCTCTGGGCGCAGCCGGCCGACGACGGAGGCCAAGCCGTCCACCGCCTGCTGATAGGTGGTCACAGCCAGCCGCACGTCACCCGTCTCCCCGATCCACCGGCTGAGGTCGGTGAGAACCTTCAACGTCGCCGGATGCCGGGGCCCGAGGTTCCGCTCCAGTTCCCGGGCGATCGAGGCGTACCCGTCGCGCGCGCCGCGGGCATCCCCGGAGAGTCCGCGGCACAGCGCGACGTATTCGTCGGCGGCGGTCACCAGCGGGTCACCGGCGCCGAGCGTCGCCCGCGCCTCAGCGGCCAGGGTGACGAAGTCGGCCAGCGCGGCGTCGATGAGGCCCGACTCCATCCGGAAGCGCGCCTCGTGCAGCCGGATGGACAGCGTGTCCGGGTCCGCGCAGCCGAGGCTGTCCTCCGCCTCGCGCCTGATCTCCGCCAGCGACCGCACGGCCTCCGTGGTGTCCCCGAGATCGCCCCCGGCCTGGGCCGCCTGCGAACGCAGCGTCAGAATGTCCCGGTGGCCATCACCCAGCCGCCACCGCGCCTGGTCGGCCAGGCCCTGGGCCATGTCCCGGGCCGCGGCAGGACGGCCCAGAGCGGTCAGATGCGGCCCGAACCGGCGGAGCAGGGGATGCAGGCCACCGCCGTGCCAGAGGTGACCCCCGGCATTCGCCAGCAGCACCTCGGCGCTGCGGTAAAGGGCGGTCTCCATCCCCGGTTCGCAGTCCGGCGCGGACCACACCTCCTCCAGCGCGTCGGCCGCGGCCGTGGCGAGCCGTTCACGGCGGTCGGCCGGTACACCGTCGCGGATCGCGCGCTGGACGAGGGCATGCACCTCGACGACCGCCGAGCCGGTAGGCCCATGGTGGGTGACCAGACTCAACCGGTGCAATGCCCGCAACGCCAGCAGGGCGCCCCGTTGCGGGACGGGGTCGCCGCCGAGCCAGGCGCGCCCCGCCGGACCGAGCAGTACCGCTTCGGGAATGCCGTCGGGCGCGAACATCGAGATCAGTTCGAGCATGGCACGGGCGGTCCCGGGTGGTGCCAGCGACTCCGCCCGCCCGAGGGCTAGTTGCAGGGTGCTCGTCACCGTGCCGCCGTGCTCGTCCGCGGGGGAGGAGGACGGGAGCAGACCGGCGACGCTCTCCCGCCGGTCTGCCAGAAGGCTCAAGTACGCGGGCAGGTTCATGCCGGTGTCGATGAGGAAGGCGGCCGCCTGGGAAAGGGCGAGTGGAAAATGGCCGAGGGCTGCCGCAAGGGTCGCCAGATCCTCGCGCCGGTGCGCCGGGGGCCCGTGGTGCCCGGCGGCCGGGCCCAGGTCGAGCAGCAGCCGGTCGGCCAGGTAAGCGATGGCCTCGTCGGCGGTGAACACGCCGACGGCAATCACCCGGACCCCCGGGCGCAGCAGCGTGGCGTCCCGCCGACGGGTGGTCAGGACGGTCCGGCCTGCGTCACCGGCCGGCCAGAGCCCGGCCACTTCGCCAGGGTCGTCGATGTCATCGAGGACCACGAGCCAGGAAGTGGCGGTTGATCTCAGCCAGGCCAGGAACAGGTCGGCCTGGGTCTCGTCGTCCCCGCCAGGGTCGGTGCCGGGCGCGGGGACTTCCCCCGCGATGCGCGCCCCGGACAGCGCCCGCCATGCGCGGGCGTAACTGCCCAGAACCGAGAGGCGGTCGCCCGCGGGCACCCAGAGCAGGACCTCGGCCCGCTGCTTGGCGCGGTGGAACGCCGCCGAGGCCAGCTGAGACTTGCCGACGCCGCCCGCGCCCGTGAGCAAGATCTGCCGGACGGATGCGTCTCGCATGCCCGCGTCGATGCTCTCGGCCAACCCGTCACGTCGCCGCAGTGCGGCGGCATCACTCGGCGGACGGCCGATCACGATCTGCGGCTGCGGCTGCCGGCCAGGGTCGGGGTCGGGGCTGCTCCGGTAATCCCGCGCGGCACGCCACAGCCGCTGCCAGTGCGCCACCGTGGGCTGATCGGCGGACGCGCCTCCAGCCGCCCTCTCGACGGCCTGTACCAACGCCATGACGGCTTCGAACCTGCGCGGTACCGACTGACCGCTGGCCCATTCGCCGAGCCTGCGGGCGTTGACGGCGACCCGGCGCCCTGACGGCAGCTCCACCGCGCTGGCCCGCCGGGCCAGGGTCTCGTCCGACACGTCTGGCAGCCGCCGACGCAGCCGGGTCAGCGCCGCCGCAAACCTGGCTCTGGGATCACCGGCTTCACGATCGTCCACCCGTGCCTCCCCCACCCGCCACGCTGGTCACCCGAGTCTATGCGACGGCACCGCCCCGGTCCGGCCTGCAAACGGGGACCGGTTCGCCGCCACAGCAGCCTCAGTTGACCTGCTCGGACACCCCCCCCCGCCGACTGCCTGGGACGTACTGTCCAGGACGGTCACCGGCGCCGCACGGCCCCTACTGTGGACCCGCTGCTGTGGGGCGTTGGAGCCGGGTACTGAGAAGAAGGGGCCTCCCCTTGGCCGTTGAACGCGCACATCCCGAAATGATCCGTGATGACGGACGGCCCATCAGTTGAACAGTTGACTTCGCTTTCACGCGCAACAGCCTCCGGCCCGTTGTGAGTGACAAAGGTAGGCTTGGTAGCCGCGCGGTCATCGTCAGCTGGTCGCGGGCCGGGTGCGTGAGATCGCGCCGTGCCAGTACGAAAAGCGTTCCAGCGGGTCTCCCTCCGCGTTCCATGGCCAAGGCGTCGCCATGCCTGCCGTGGCGCGCAGCACGACAACGGCCTCGTCCATAAGGGCGGCTTTGACCAACGCGTAGGCCAGCACGTTGAGATCCGCCAGTGCCGCCGCGTGGCCGAGGAATCCAGGGAGCGGCCAGTCACGCGCCGCTCGGCTCAGTGCCGCGGACGCATCAGGTCGTCTCCAGTAGTCCCGGGCGTTCAGCGCCGCCATGCCGCCGGCGGCAACGGCGCGTTGGTAGGCGTGGACGAACGCGGTGACTTCCAAACCGACCGTGGGAGCCCTGGCCGGCATCACGGAACGGATGCCGTCGAGGAGGTCCAGTACCTGCCCGGTGGAACCGCACTCGTCCGGTGACAGATAGCCCAAGGCCTGAAGATGCGCCTCCCGATTCCACGGATCGCGGGCCTTGATCTCCCGCCAGACCGGCCCCACCTCGCCGTAAGGTTCCTGCTCACATCTCATCGCGGCCAGGAGTACGGTCCAGGGGGTGGGGTCGGCAGGTATCAGCTCGGCCGCGCGCAAGCAGGCCTCCCGGACGCTGCTCAGGTCCACGTGCGTTCCCTGTGCCCGCGCGTGCGTCACCTCCGACCAGGCGTGCAGCAGGAGTGCTCCCGGGTCCTGCGGGGCCTGACGCAGCCAGATCTGTGGCAGTGCCCGCCCGGCTGCCTCGGCGAGCACTTGGAGGCGGTGCGCCTTACGGTCCCAGTCCTGCCCTGCGTCCTGGATCACCTTCTCCATCAGTGCGATGACCGTGGTATCGAGTTCGCCGCGGGCCCAGCTGATGTCAAGGCGCCGCCGGACCCGGCCGAGGACCACGTCGTCGAGTTCGGGGGCCAGGCGAGGAGAGTTGCCTTTGCGTCGTCTGAAGGCGGACATGCCATCACTTTCTTCCTGTGGTGGGCCCCGCATACCGACGCCGCAGCATCCGGTGCTCCACTGAACGCAAGCCGACGGCATCTACCAGCGGTTGACGACTTCGTCGTCGGCGTTTCGGCCGATACCGCTCCGCACCAGTGAGACCGCCACGACCAGCACGGCAACCAGCACCGACAGCAGCACCTGGATCCGTCCACCGCCCTCACTGTCGTCGGTGAGCATGTAGCCGAGCACGAACGTGATGACCGTGATGGTCGCCCACGTCAGGTACGGGAAGAGCCACATCCGGACCAGGAGTCCCTCCGGGTTTTCGCGGAGGATGATTCTCCGCATCCTCAGTTGCGAGAAGCAGATGACCAGCCACACGAAGAGCGCGATCGCGCCCGAGGAGTTCAGCAGGAACTGGAAGACCGTGTCCGGCCACAGGTAGTTGAAGGCGACGGCGACGAACCCGAAGGCGACGGAGGCCAGGATCGCGGCCCGCGGGACACCCCGCATGGTCGTGCGCGCGAAGGCCCTGGGCGCGTCGCCGCGCTGGCCGAGCGAGAACGCCATCCGGGAGGCGGTGTAGAGACCGGAGTTGAGACAGGAAAGGACAGCGGTGAGCACGACGGCGTTCATGACCTGGCTGGCGTGCGGGATGCCGATCGCGTCCAGGGCCGCGACGTACGAGCCCCTTTCCGTAATCGCCGGATCATTCCACGGCAACAGACAGACCACGACGAGGATCGAGCCCAGGTAGAAGAAGCCGACCCGCCGGATCACGCTGCTGATGGCCCTGGTGACCGCACGCTGCGGGTTCTCGGACTCACCGGCGGCGAGGGTGACGATCTCGCTGCCCATGAACGAGAAGACCACCAACAGCATGCCGGAGAGGATCGCGTCAGCGCCGTGTGGCAGAAAGCCGCCGTGCGCGGTGAGGTTGGCGAAGCCGTCCCCCGGGTTGTCCGAGCCGGGCAGTACACCGAAGACCGCCAGCCCGCCGATGACGACGAAACCCGCTATGGCGACGACCTTGATGCCCGCGAACCAGAACTCGAATTCGCCGAAGGAGCCGACCGATGCCAGGTTCGTGGCCGTGAGAACGACCATCACGACAAGTGCCCAGGCCCACTGCGGGAGGGCCGGTATCCATCCTTCGAGGATGACGGCACCCGCGGTCGCCTCGACAGCGAGCACCACGACCCAGAAGAACCAGTACAGCCAGCCGATCGAGAACCCGGCCCAGCGGCCGAGCGCCCGGTCGGCGTAGGCGGAGAAGGAACCGGACGTGGGGTTGGCCACGGACATCTCGCCGAGCATCCGCATCACGCAGACGACCAACGCACCGACCAAGGCGTACGACAGCAGAATGCCGGGTCCGGCCTTGGCGATGCCCGAGGCAGAGCCCACGAAGAGGCCGGCACCGATGATCCCGCCAATGGCGATCATGGACAGATGGCGGTTCTTGAGTCCGGCCTGCAGACCGTCCGAGCGATGAGTCTGCTCGCGGGTGCCGGGCGACAGGGCTCTCTTGCCGTGCGTCGTACTCATGAACATCCTTGGCTAAAGGGGTAGTTCGAAGATCCAGGGGGTTTCGTTCGTCCCACCTGGAACTTGGGGACAGGGCGATGGGCAGGATGCGGCTGTGCGTGTGCGTGTGCGCTTTGAGGATCGGACTGGCGGTTCCCGGACGCGCTACCGCAGGTCAGGGGTGGGCGCACACCTGCATGGTCTTGTCGAGGCGGGCGAGCTGCGGTTTCCGCAGTGCCAGTAGCGCCTGTAGCCGGCCTGGTATGAGAGGCGCCGGGAACCCCGTCGGGGTTCCCGGCGCTGTTGGTCAGGCGCTGTCGCCGACCGCGTCCTGCGGCGGGACTTCCGCGGAGCCGCCGAGGTAGGCGGCCTTCACCCGCGGATCGGCGGCCAGTTCCGCGGCCGGACCCTCCAGTGCGACCCGGCCGGTCTCCAGCACGTAGGCCCGGTCGGCGAGCCGTAGCGCCTGGCGGGCGTTCTGCTCGACGAGGAGGACCGCGGTGCCCTGGTCCCGGATCTGCCGCACGATCTTGAAGATGTTGCGGGTGAACAGCGGGGACAGGCCCAGCGAGGGTTCGTCCAGGGCGAGGAACCGCGGTGCGTTCATCAACGCCCTGCCGATGGCGAGCATCTGCTGCTCGCCGCCGGACAGTGTGCCCGCGAGCTGGTCGCGCCGCTCGGCGAGGCGCGGGAACAGCTCGTACACCTGCTGTCGTCGCTGAGTCAGCGCCGCGGTGTCCTTGCGGGACAGGTAGCCGCCCATCGTCAGGTTCGTGTCGACTTCGAGCGCGGCGAACACCCGGCGTCCTTCCGGCACATGGCCGAAGCCCATGCCCACGACGTCATGTGCCGGTGTACGGGTGATGTCCTGGCCGTCGAGCAGGACCTTGCCCGACTTCGCCCGGTGCAGCCCGGTGAGGGTGCGCAGCAGCGTGGTCTTGCCGGCGCCGTTCGCGCCGAGGATCGCCACGATCTCTCCCGGCTCCACCCGAAGGGAGACTCCGGACAGAGCGTCGATCGCGCCGTAGGAGGCATCCAGGTCCGTGACTTCGAGCAATGCCATCTCAGTGGCCCTTCGCGAGAGTCGGGGCGGTGGACTCGTCGGGGTCGATGCCGACGCCCTCGGCGTCACCATCGTCGTCCTCGTCCACCCCGAGGTAGGCCTCGATCACCCGGGGGTCCTGCTGCACCTCGGCCGGCAGTCCCTCGGTGAGCCGCGTACCGGTCTCGATGACGAGCACCCGTTCGCACAGTCCCATGACGAAGGCCATGTCGTGTTCGATGAGAACGACCGTGACGCCCCGGTCCCGGATACGGGCGACGAGCTCCATGAGGTCGGTCTTCTCGCTGGGGTTCATCCCAGCGGCGGGCTCGTCCAGGAGCAGCACCAGTGGATTGCTCGCCAGTGCGCGGGCGATGTCGAGGCGGCGCTGATCACCGTACGACAGCTCGCGCGCGAGCCGCTCGGCCTTGTCGGACAGGCCCACGAACTCCAGCCAGTACCGGGCCTCCCGACCGGCGCGCTGTTCCTCCTCACGCTGGGCGGGCAGCCGCAGCAGTGAGGTCAGTACGCCGCTCTTCAGCCGCGAGGTCATGCCGACGAGAACGTTCTCGACCACGCTCATGTCGCCGAAGAGCCGCGCACCCTGGAAGGTGCGGGCCATGCCCCGCTGTACGACCTCGTGGGGACGACGCCCGACCAGCGACTCACCGCCCAGGAGGACCTCCCCGGAGGTCGGCTCCACCACGCCCGTCACACAGTTGAACACGGTGGTCTTGCCCGCGCCGTTGGGTCCGATGACGCCGAGGACCTGGCCGCGTCCGACGGTGAAGGCCACGCCGTCGAGCGCCAGCAGCCCGCCGAACCGCATGGTCAGGCCGCGTACTTCGAGCAGGGGCTCCCCGGGGGCCACGGCGGTCTGCGGCAGCGGCGGTTCCTGCGCGGAGTCGGCGAGCCGCGCCCCGCGCCGGGTACGCGCGGGCCACAGACCCAGCGGCCGTACGAACATCAGGACGATGAGGAGCACGGCGAACAGGAAGATCCGCCACTCGTCACCGATGCCCCGCAGCACTTCCGGCATGCCCTGGACGACGAGCGCGCCCAGGAACACCCCGACCAGGCTGCCGCGTCCGCCGATGAGGACCACCAGCAGGATCAGCACGGAGGTGAGGAAGGTGAAGCTGGTCGGGTTGACGATGCCGATGTACGTGGCGAAGAAGGCCCCCGCCAGGCCGGCGATCACGCCGCCGACGACGTAGGCGAGCGCCTTGACCCGGATGGAGGGAACACCCACCGCCTCGGCGACCTTCTCGTCCTCACGGACGCTCTCCCAGGCCCGGCCGATCTTCGAACGGGTGAGGCTCGTGACACCCAGACCCACGACGACGGCGATCGCCAGCACGAGGTAGTACATGCTGCCCGTGTCGTCGAAGGAGTAGCCGAAGAGCACCGGGCGGAAGGGGATGATGACGCCCTCCGGCCCGCCCGTGAACTCCAGGTTCTGGGCGGTGACCCGGACGATCTCGCCGAAACCGAGAGTGACGACCGCCAGGTAGTCGCTGCGCAGCCGCAGCGTCGGGTAGCCGATGATGAAGCCGCCCATGGCGGCGACCAGCATCGCTATCGGCAGCGTGAGCCACCAGTTGACGTCGTAGTTGCCGACCAGGATGGCCGTGGTGTAGCCGCCGATGGCGAAGAACGCCGAGTAGCCGAGGTCGAGCAGGCCCGCGTAGCCGACCACGACGTTGATGCCGAAGCCGAGGACGACGTACAGCAGTACCTTGACGCCGACGTCGGTCCAGTAGTCACCCGCGAGGTTGGGGAAGGCGAGGAGGATCACGGCGAACACGGCCAGGGAGGGCAGCTTGAACCGTGGTGAGTCCAGAAGTCCACGCATCGTGGTCACACCCTTTCTGCCACGCGCTCGCCGAGCAGACCGCTCGGTCGCACGACGAGTACGGCGATGAGCGTGCCGAAGACGACCACGTCGGTCCACCGCCCGGACACATAGCCGGTGGCGTAGGACTCCAGCAGCCCGATGATGACGCCGCCCACCATGGCTCCGGGGATGTTGCCGATGCCGCCGATGACGGCGGCGGTGAAGGCGCGCAGGCCGAGCAGGAAGCCCATCAGGAAGTTGACCTGCGGGTAGTACAGGGCGTACATGGTGCCCGCCGTGCCGGCGAGCCCGGCGCCGATGAGGAACGTCAGCAGGATGGTGCGCTCGACGTTGATGCCCATCAGCCGTGCGGCGTCCTGGTCCATCGCCAGGGTGCGCATGGTGGTGCCGGTGACGGTGCGCTGCACGAAGAAGAACAGCGCGGCCATCAACACCACGCTGACGCCGAAGATGCCCACCTGCGCGTAGGTCAGCCGGACGCCGTCGGTCAGCTGGATCGCGTTCTCGGCGGAGAGGAAGCCGATGTGCGGGACGCTCTTGAAGCCGGTGCCCTGCGACAACGCGGTGCCGTACTCGACGGCGAGCGACAGTCCGAGGGCGGAGACCAGCAGCGACAGTTGCGGGGCCTTGAGCAGGGGCAGGTAGACGATACGGGCGGAAGCCACACCGAGTGCGCCGGTGACCGCCGTGGCCGCGACGAGCGCGACCACGACGAGGACACCGGCAGGCATGCCGCCGTCCGCAAGCAGGCTGAGCACTCCCAGTGCGAGGAAGCCGCCCACCATGAAGAAGTCGCCGTGGGCGAAGTTGATGAGCCGGATGATCCCGTACACCATCGTGTAGCCCAACGCGACCAGCGCGTAGAACGCCCCGACCGTCAGGCCGTTGAGCGTGTACTGGAGGAATTCGTTCATGTCGGTCTGTGCGCCGGCCCGGTCAGCCCGCGTCGACCCAGGCGCCCGAGGCGTCGAGGGTCTTTCCGGGGACGAACTTGGAGTCCTTCACGACGGCGGTCACATAGACCGCGTTCTTCCGGTCGCCGTTCGGCTCGAAGTTGATCGTGCCGGTGATGCCCTCGTAGTCCTTGGTGGCGTGCAGCGCGTCGGTGATCTTCTGCGAGTCGGCGGACTTCGCGCGCCCGATGGCGTCGGCGATCACCTTGATCGCGTCGTACTCGTAGGGCGCGAACGGCCCCGCGTCGGCGTTGTACTCCTTCTTGTACGCGGTGACGAACCCGGCGGCCGAGCTGATGAAGGAGGGGAGCGGGGCGGTGGTGGTGGCGAAGCCCTCGGAGGCCGAGCCGGCGGTCTTGATGACGGTCGCGTCCTGGGTCGCGTCGCCGCCGATGATCGGGACCTTGATGCCCAGCTCGCGTGCCTGCTTGAGCAGCAGGCCGGCATCGGCGAAGTAGCCGGTGAAGTAGATCGCCTGGGGATCGGTGCTCTTCACCTTGGTCAGGAAGGAGGTGAAGTCCTTGGCGCCGGGGGTGATGGCGTCGAAGAACACGTCCTTGCCGCCGAGCTTTCCGAGGCTGCTCCTGGCCGCCTCGGCGAGACCCTTCGCGTAGGCCGTGTTGTCGTGGATGATCGCGACGTTCTCCGCCTTGAGGGACTCCACCAGGTACTTCGCGGCGAACTCGCCCTGCTTGTCGTCACGGCCGATGGTGCGGAAGACGTGCTTGAGGCCGCGGTCAGTGATCTGCACGTTCGTCTGCGCGTCGGCGATGAACGGGACGTTGCGTCTGTCGGTGATCACGGTCTCGGCGATGGCGGCGCCCGAACAGTAGCCGCCCGCCACGGCCACCACGTTCTGCGACATCAGCTTCTGCATCGCGGCGGTGCCGGTCTGCGCGTCGCAGGCGTCGTCGACGACCACGAGCTCGACCTTCCGGCCGCCGAGCAGGCCGCCGTCCTTGTTGATCTCCTTGGCCGCGAGCTTGGCGGCGTTCACGATGTCCGTGCCCGCGGAGGCGGAGTCGCCGGACAGCGGCGCGACCACACCTATCTTGATCGCGCCGGTCCCGCTGTCGCCGCCTGCCGCACTGTTGCCACCACAGGCGGAGACCAACGCGACACTGGTCAGAGCGACGCCGGCGCCGAGAAATCTGTACCGGTTGTATATCACTGAAACTCCTGCTGGTTTGTGCGCGAGCCAATACCTATGGGTTGCGCGAAGGGCCGGATTCGGGGACACGAACCGTGGAAAAATTTCTAGATCTTTTGAACTGTTCCGCTTTTCGGAACCGCGACGACGTCGGCCGCTTGCAGAGTTCTCCACGCGACCGATTCCAGGGGGCCATCGGGCAGCCACATTTCAACAGATTTGTTTCCGTTGTGTGTCTTTTTCGATGAGCGGGTCGAGTGTTATGAGTCCGACACATTGGTGTTATCGCAGGTCAGGCACGGGTGCGCGCCTGCGTGACCTTGATGGAGGCAGGCGGGCTACGGATTCCGTGCCGGTTGTGATTCTTCGAGATCACCTGGGTCCAAGCCGGATTGCGGAGTCTCCCGGATGTCTCATGGGCAGCAACGCTAGAGACGAGCTTCGGAATTCGTACATGCTCCACCACGTACGACAACCATCCACCGATTGTCCGAAGTGGAGCTTGCGAACCGGGCGGAGTTCGTGCTTGGCGGAAGAGGCGGTCGCTGGGAAATGGCTGAGGTCTGTCAACTGTCAGGAAACCCAGGGCGGTTGGGGTTGTGACGTGTTGTGGAGAGTCGCTGTCGAAGGCGTTCGGCGCGGTGTTCCAGCGACCGGTCCAGCGAGCTTGGGGGCCCTGCCCCCGGATCTTGGACACCCGAGAGACTTTCCAGGCCTGGTCAAAGCCCCTCGCCCGTTGCCCTCGTACCCGCACGCGCCAGCACTCAAGGGAACCGTCCGCCGCGTCGAAGACGATGTCGCCACCGCGCCGTATCGGAGTGCGCGGGCCCATCGGAACTCCGCCTAATCTGCGGGAAATCCACGGAGAACACCGCACCGAGAAGGAGTACGCCCGTCATGAGCGAACTTGCCCAGGAGCGCCGACTCGTCACGTCCATTCCCGGCCCGAAGTCGCAGCAGCTGCTGGCCCGCAAGTCGGCGGCGGTCGCTAACGGCGTCGGCGTGACCCTGCCGGTGTTCGTCACGCGCGCCGGTGGCGGCGTGCTGGAGGACGTGGACGGCAACTCTCTGATCGACTTCGGGTCCGGCATCGCCACGACCTCGGTCGGCAACAGCGCGGCGGCGGTAGTGCGCCGCGCGTCCGCGCAACTGGCGGACTTCACCCACACCTGTTTCACGGTGACGCCGTACGAGGAGTACGTGGAGGTCGCCGAGGCCCTGGCCGAGCTGACCCCGGGTGACCACGCCAAGAAGTCGGCGCTGTTCAACTCCGGCGCCGAGGCGGTCGAGAACGCGGTGAAGATCGCCCGCGCGTACACCAAGCGGCAGGCGGTCGTCGTCTTCGACCACGGCTTCCACGGCCGTACGAATCTGACGATGGCGCTCACCGCCAAGAAGGTGCCGTACAAGGAGGGCTTCGGACCCTTCGCGCCGGAGGTCTACCGGGTCCCGCTGGCTTACCCCTACCGCTGGCTGACCGGCCCCGAGAACTGCGCGGAGGAGGCCGCGGCGCAGGCGATCGACCAGATCAGCAAGCAGGTCGGCGCGCACAATGTCGCGGCGATCGTGATCGAGCCGATCCAGGGCGAGGGCGGCTTCATCGAGCCGGCTAGGGGCTTCCTGCCGAAAATCGCGCAGTTCGCGAAGGAGAACGGCATCGTCTTCGTCGCGGACGAGATCCAGACCGGCTTCTGCCGCACGGGGCAGTGGTTCGCGTGCGAGGACGAGGACATCGTCCCGGACCTGATCACGATGGCCAAGGGCATCGCGGGCGGTCTGCCGCTCGGCGCCGTCACCGGCCGCGCCGAGATCATGGACGCCGCGCACGCGGGCGGCCTGGGCGGCACGTACGGCGGAAACCCGGTGACGTGCGCGGGTGCGCTCGGTACGTTCGAGACCATGAAGGAGCTGGACCTGCCTGCCAAGGCGCGGTGGATCGGCGAGATCATGCTGGGCCGGCTGCGCGCGATCCAGGAGAAGTACGAGATCGTCGGCGACGTCCGCGGCCGGGGCGCGATGATCGCCATCGAGCTGGTCGAGCCCGGCACCAAGCACCCCAACGCAGCCGCCACCGGTGCGCTGGCCAAGGCCTGCCACGCCGAGGGCCTGGTGGTCCTCACCGCCGGCGCGTACGGCAATGTGCTGCGCTTCCTGCCGCCACTGGTGATCGGCGAGGATCTGCTCAACGAGGGCCTCGACATCATCGAGGAAGCCTTCTCGCGACTGTGACCGGGAAGGTGATTCCAGGCCGGTCCAGCCCGTTCGGCCGTGTCGTGCGTCAGGGCGCGGATGGCTTGGGGGACCAGCAGATGACCCCGGACCTCCTGCTCGACGCCGCCGGGTGAGCGGGAGCGCAAGGGCTTCGGTCGGGCCGAGGTGGTGCAGGTCGTACTCAGTCACCCGCACCGTCTCGGGACGGGTGCGTTTGTGGTGGTCCTTGGCTCCGGCGATGTCCGACAGATGCGAACTATCGGGCAATTCATGGAATATGGAGGTTGTACGGGTGAAAGCAAGGTCAACTGTTCAGATTGATACGGATCGAGTCGTTGTCACGGAGTGGTGCTTCGCCCCGGGTGCCGAAACGGGCCATCACGTGCATGTACACGACTACGTGGTGGTTCCCTTGGTCACTGGCACGGTGCGTGTGGAGGATCCAGCGGGGGAACGCGATGTAGAGATGCACGCAGGCGTTTCCTACGCGCGGTCTGCCGGTGTCGCGCACAACCTCGTCAACGTGAACGGGTACGAATTCCGCTTTGTCGAAGTTGAGCTCAGGTAGAAGTGCGCCACACCAGGCCACGTAGGACGGATTCCGCCCCCGATCCCCAGGACGATTCCCATGACCTCACAACCCTCGTTGCCGACCCCGCCCGTCTCCGCCGCGACGGAGGACTGCGCCCGTGACGGCTTCCACCCAGACCTGGCCGACGGTCCGAGCGGCCCGCTGCCCGAGGCACGCAAGCGGGTGCACCACGTCCGCGCCGACGACCTGGACGGCGGCACGGCGCAAACCGGCGGCATGCGTCGCTTCGCCGCAATCAGTGGTGCCCGGGTCGGCTCGGAGCGGATGTGGATGGGGCAGACCACGGTTGCGCCCGCGACCGCCTCGGCCGACCACCACCACGGCGACTCCGAAACCGCCATCTACATCGTCAGCGGACACCCCGAGTTCGTCTTCCTCGCCGACCCCGCCGAATACGGAGCGGCGCCCGAGGAGGTGCGGTTGCGCACCGGGCCGGGCGACTACGTCTTCGTCCCGCCCTTCGTGCCGCACCGCGAGGAGAACCCCGACCCGTACGACGAGGCCGTCGTCGTGATCGCCCGCAGCACGCAGGAGGCCGTGGTCATCAACTTGCCGAGCCTCTATGTGCTCCGGTCCGGGCAGGGGTAGCGCCCCGTCCACCCGCGAGCAGGCAGTGGTCGACGCGGGCAGCAGCGGCCGCACCGCGCCGTCGCCGGTGCTGACGGCCGCCTGCACCCTGCGGCAGGCCGCGAGCACCATCAGCCTCGACATCGGCCGCGACACCACCGCCGACGAACTCGACCGCATCGCACGCGCCCTCGGGACCGCGGTGCACCGGCCGATCCGCGCCCCTTGGACCGAGGCCGTCCTCCTCCTGACCGCGCTCCTCCTCGCCACCGCCGCCGCGAAACCCGCACCAGACGTAGTTGAGCGACAGGGCAAACGCATCGGAGCTGCATAGTAAGGGCGACGGCCGCGTGCCAGGGCACAGCCAGCGAACAGGCACTGCCCGGCCGGAGGCGCAACGGCCCGGTGATCAAGTCCGCGCCCGCCCCGTGCGGGTAGCTGTCGGCCGAACTTGGCCAGCTTCTGCGGAGGCGCCCGCTCTGGTGGACAGCGGCCAGGCGGTCGACCCACTCCGGGGCGGTGGCGAACCCGACGCGCGGTGTCCGGCCCGGCAGGCCCGCACTGCGAGCCCAATGGCCAGGTGGGTCTTCCCGGTGCCCGGCGTCGGCAAGACCCACATCGCCCAGGACCTCGGCCACCTCGCCGTCCGCCAGGGTGCCCACGTCCGCTTCGCCAAGACCAGCCGCATCCTCGCCGACGGACCGAGTGACCGCTCGCGGCCGTTTCCTCTTGGGGCAGTTCCTGGCTCCCACCGGCCATCACCACGACCCGCATTCCCGCGTGCCGCTGACCCAGACGACCACGGCATCGAACGCGCCGGCCTACGTCCGCCAGCTGGAGCGGCAGACCCGTCGACAACACTGTCCTCGTTACCACCGGCCTCAGCGCGGCCTCAACTCATGGCACCACCGCAGCACGGCCCAACAGAGCCGAGCGCGAGCTCGCCCTCGGCGCCGGCCCGGCGCACCGCACGACGGCCGTCGTGGGCCCCGACCGCGATCAGCGGGCCGTTAGGGTGGCGTCGTGGCGAATGCAGCGGGCAAGTTCGGGCCTTACAACCAGCCAGGCCCGGCCCGGACGACGTCGGTCACCGGTGTGGGACACGCCCGCGCCCTGCCCGGCGGGGGTCAGAGCGGATCCGATCTCGTCCGGTCACGGATCGCACTGCGGGTACGCCTGCGATCCGTGCAGCCTGGAGACCGGCTGCCGGACGCCGGGGTCCTCGCCGAGGAGCTGGGAATCGGCGAGATCACCGTGCGCCGCGCGCTGGAGGGCATGTGTCAGGACGGCCTGCTCGACCGCCGGCGCGGACGGGCGGGCGGAACCTTCGTCGCGCAGGACTGGGACACCGTCGTAGCCCTGACCCACGACCCCGAGGAGGCGGCTTCGCTGGATGCCTTCCAGCTCCTGCTCGAATGCGGCCTCGTGGCGCACAGTTCGGGAGAGGTCCCGGCCGAACGGCTGGACGGGCTTCGGGCGCTGGTCGAGGAGATGGAACAGACAGACGACCCGGCACGCCTGGCCGAGCTGGAGACCCGATTCCATCTGGACCTCGCGGTGGCGCTCGGCGGCGCCGGAATCCGCGAGTTCGCCGCCGATCTGCTCGGCCGGCTGTGCCTGCTGCTGCCCGCACCGGAACCCGCGGTCGTACGGGCGCAGAACCGCTGCCACACCGAACTGCTCACCGAACTCGGGCGGGGTGCGACCGATCCGGCCGTGCAGGCGGTGAAGGCACACCACCGTTCCCGGCACAGCTGACGCCCGGTCCGTGCCGGCCCGGCCGTCGAGAACCCGCGCATCCATCACGCCGCCACACCGCACGAGGAGTTGCCGCCATGCCCAACCCCGGAGCCGGCCCGCTGTCCCCGCCGGGCCCCGTCGGCGGCGCGCCGCAGCGACTGCGCGGCGGCGTCCTCGGCATGGCGGACATCGCCGCCGCCACGATGGCCAACGTCGGCCCAGCCATGAGTTTCTTCTTCGGTTTCGCCTTCCTGGCCACCACCGCGGGCGTGGCGTCACCGCTGACCATCCTTGCCGCCGGCATCGCGGTGGCGCTCCTCGGCAACACGCTGGCGGAGTTCTCCCGCGCGCACCCCTCGGCGGGCAGCTTCATCACCTTCGTCGGCAAGACCTTCGGGCCGGTCAGCGCGGTGACCACGGCGCTGCTGGCGGCGCTGGGCTACATCATCGCGATGGCCGGCGTCATCTCGATCTCCGGCGGGTTCGTGCAGATCACCCTGCACCACTACACCGGCGTGGACCTGCCGTGGATCATCTGGACTCTGCTGCTCACCGGGCTGGCCGTGGCGCTGATGCTGCGCGGGGTGGTGGTCTCCACCAAGTGGGCCGGCTACTTCTTCGGCGCGGAGATGCTGGTGCTGGTCGTGGTCTCGGTCGCCGCGCTGGTGGAACACCGCGGCGAGCTGTGCTTCGACCCGTTCCTGCCCAGCCACATCAACGACGGCTTCAAGGGGCTGGCGACCGGCTTCCCACTGGCGGTGTACCTGTTCATCGGCTGGGAGAACTCGGCGGCCCTCGCCGAGGAGACGGAGAATCCTCGGCACAACGTCGGCCGCGCGGTGTTCTCCTCCGTCGCGATCATGACGGTGAGTTACATCCTCTTCGCCTACGCCACGGTGACCGGCTTCGGCTACGACGTGACCAGACTCGGCGCCTCCCGGATCCCGTTCATCGAGGTGGCCCACCACACCCTCGGCGTGCTGGCGTTCCTCGCCTACCTCGGCGGACTGACCTCGACCCTCGGTGTGCTGATCGCCGGCATCAACTCCCAGGCCCGCCTGGTGTTCAACGCCGGACGTGAGGGGCTGCTCCCCTCCTTCTTCGGCTATGTGCACCCCATCCGTCGCACACCGAACAAGGCGATCATCACCTTCACCGCCATCGCCCTGCTGATCATCGGCGGCTGGGCCCTGGGCCACCTGCTGGGGTCCGCCGGCGGCTCGATGAACCCGGTGGTCTTCTTCACCGAGTCCTCGACCCTCGGCGCCATCCTGATCCTGCTGGTCTACCTCGCGTCCAACATCGCCCTGCCGCTGTACTACCGCAGGTACCGGCCGCAGGAGTTCCGGGTGGTCCGGCACCTGGTACTGCCCGCGCTCGGCACGGTGGCCATCCTGGTCCCGCTTTACTACCTCGCCAAGCCAGGCCAGCCCGCGCCTTACAACTGGTTCCCCTACGTAGCGGTCGCCGCCCTGCTCGCCGCCGTCGGCTACGCGGCCCTCCTGGTCCGACGCGACCCGACCTTGGCCGAACGCGTCGGCTCCATCGTGGCCGACGCGGACTGAGCCCTCGCGACCGGCAAGAGCGCAGACTCGACGAGGACGGACTGATCGGCGCGGCAGCCCTGCTGCTTCTCTGGTCGCGCGGCTGGGTGGAGCCAGTCGTGGCACCACCAGAGCCCCGGCACATCATCGCCCAATGGGACAGTGACCTGAGTTCGATCAACGACAGGCCAACAGGCCGACAACGTGGGCCGGCCCCAGGAGATCAGGCTCGTACGTCTCGCTGCTGAACTTCCTTGAGCACTCCGGCCACCGTCGCGAAGTCGTTGTCGACGTGGAGGACGGTGTGCCCGTGGTGGACCGCGGTCGCACACACCAGCAGGTCGATCGCTCCTGCCGCACGGTGCTGGCCCCGCTGGGTCAGTTTGTACTGGGCGGTGTCGACCCAACGCCAGGCATTCTTCGGAACCGGAGAGAGCAGGCAGAGTGCGTCCAGCTCCTCTGCAAGCTCATCCCGGTGGGACGGACTCGTTGCCGAGTAGAGAAATTCGGCCCGTGTCGGCTCGCAGAAGTGGAACACCCCAGCGGCGATGTGCCCCTCCCAGGGCGACAATGCCCCAGGGGTGCGGAACAGATGCCACAGGGCGGAGGTGTCGAGCAGGTACGTGATCACTCGAAGGCCTCGCGTCGGGCACGCTTGCCCGCGTCATGCGCCGCCGCGGCCTGCTCGAACTCGCCACGCGCACCGCGCGCGGCCAGCTTCTCGGCAGCCTCGAGCCGCTTGATCCGGGCCACGTAGTCCCGCAGAGCCGCGTTGACCGTCTCCTTCTTCGTCGTGGCGCCCATCAGCCGCATGGCCTCGGCGAGTGCCTCGTCATCGAGATCAATCTGCGTGACGGACATCGAGCACCTCCAACATCCAGAATGTATGTCATCAAGGTACATCGCCAACATTGGAGCGCGCCACTGGCGCAGAGATTTGGGCGCGACGGAACCCGTCGTTTCTGTTAGGAGTTCGCAGGGCGTGCCTCTGCGCCGACTCCGCCGCCTGCCCGGTATTCGAGGCCGTGGCGCGGCTGGCGCCCCGTGCCCCCGCAGGCGGCGAATGGGAAATCGACGGCCCCAGGATCCCGCCGTGCGGGCACGGCAGCGCCGTCTTGGTCCCTGTCCGGTCCCTCGACCTTCGTTCCGAGCTCAAGTGCCGCCGCCACGGAAGCCGGTGACAACCTTGACCGCCCACTCCGCCGCAGGTCAAAGAGGCCGGAATCCTTCCGAGCGGAACGGCATGCGCGCGGTTCCAACAACACGCGCAGCGGATTTTCTCCGCTGAGCCGAAGTTGACGCTCCGACACCTCACGAGGAACGTTTCCGCAGGTCAGAGACCTGCGGAAGTGGGGCGGGTGGGACTCGAACCCACGGCCGACGGATTATGAGTCCTTTGGGGATCTTGGCGGTCCTTGTCGATCAGTGCCGATTCAAGGCGTTTTTGCAGGTCAGACGTGTGCACCTATGTCGGCCTTGAACGGTCCTTGTCGGTTGGTTCCTGTCCTTGCGGTCCCTCCGTGGTCCCTACCGCTCCTTGAAGGCCTGCCCGATAGGGAACCCCGGACGTCTCTCCAGCTCAGCCGACACGGTCGAACCTTGGCGCAGCGGATTCCCCTTCCAGCGCCCAGTGCGGCGCGCCGGACGACGAAGGGGCTCGGGCGGGCTCGGGGCCGGGCGGACGCCGCCTGGCCCCGTACCTCCACCGGGCTGCTACACGGCGAGCCAGACCGCCTGGTCCGGTGCCAGCAGGCGACTTCGACCGGGCCGGGTGGCAGCGCCTCGCTGTCGGCATGAGGCCCGGACGCCTGGTCCGGGCCTCATGCCGGCGATCGGTTCAGGCCCCATGTGCCTCATTCGCGGGGGTTGAGGCCATCGCCCGCTGGGGGTTACGCCTGTGCCCTGGTCAGACGCCAGAAGCCGCAGTTGCCATTCGACCGGTCCCAGTAGGCGCTGGTGCACACGTCGATCAAGGCTTCGGTCGGCATGGGCCCGCCTCCGTTGGTCTCCAGGAAGCCGCCGACGTCGTAGAGACTCCACAGCAGCACGATGTCGTTTTCCCGCACGGCCCGGTCCAGGGGGTTGGAGGTCTTGGCCAGGATCCGCCAGCTTGCGGTTCCCGCGCCCACCCGGTCGTTGCTGCTGTTGGTGGAGACGTCGTAGATCGCTGCCTGGGTCTGGGCGGCCGCAGCGCCGCCGCTGACGTCCAGGTAACTACCGGCGCCGAAGAGGTTGCGCAGGTGGATGGTGTCCCCGCTCAGGACCGCATCGCCGGGCTGCTTCCCGGACACGGAACTGATCTGCCACGTGCCGGAGCCGGCACTGCGGTTGCTCGTCGCGGCCGTTGCCACCTGGTACACGGAAGTGGGGCCCGCGCTGCTGCCCGTGTTGGCGTCGAGATACCCGCCCTGCCAGTTGTCGTAGCCGTTCTGGATGTGGACCTTGTCGCCGTACCGGAGCTCGCCTGCCATGAACTGTCCCCTCGATCGTGATGGTCCCTCCTGCTGGGGAGAGGGAGTGTGCAAGCGGGCTACGCCTTGTGGATCTTCCAGTCGGCGACGTCGCCACCGCGGTTGAAGTAGGCGTTGGTGCAGACGTCGAGCTTGCCGCCCTGCTTGGCTCCCGCGGCGTTCTGGTTGGTCTCCAGGAAGCCGCCGTTGTCGTCGTAGGTGTTCCACAGATGGACCACGTCCCCCACCCGGACGTTCTGGTCGAAAGGCGTGGAGGTCTGCGCGAAGATCCGCCAGCGGCCGCTGCCAGGGGTGCGGTCCTTGGACTGCGCCGTGGCCACGGCGTACTTGCCGCCGCCGCCCTTCTGCGCGGTGCTGGCGTGGTCAGCGGTGTCGAGATAGCCGCCGTCGCCGGCGTAGAGGTTGCGCAGGTGGACCAGGTCCCCGCTCAGGACAGACTGGCCTACTGCCTTGCCCGAGGCGGAGACGATCTCCCATGTGCCGGTGCCGGTGCCGCGGGTGGGCGAGTCGGCGGTGGCGACGTAGTGCTTCAGACCTGCTGAGGTGTGGTGGTTGAGGGTGTCGAGGTAGCCGCCCTGCCGGCCGTTGTACCCGTTCTGCAAGTGGATCTGATCGCCGTACTTGAGCTCGTTCGCCATCTGGGATTCCCCTTGTTCGCCGACGTCTGTCTCGGACCCGGACGGTCCTTGCAAGAAGCCTCAGCGGCCTGCTGCGGCACGCGGCCCCTGCTTTCCGTCCAGGCCGGGAGGTCGAGATCCCGCGCCGAAGCTCGATGACGAGCACCATCCCCCGACCCCCCTCCGTATTCCTGCCGCCCTGTCCGGCTTGGCCGCCCGAAAGGCGTGGCCTAGAACCCGGGGCTCACCCAGTGCGCCATGACTCCCGTACGTCCGTCGCCGTTGCTGATGACGGAGACGGGGTTCGTCCCGATGCGGTAGGCGTGGAGCGTGATGACGTCGTTGACGTCGAACTTCTCCAGGATCGTCTGCCCGGCGGTGGTCTGCATGATCGTGTGCCCACCGGTGATTGCTTCGGTGCCGGGGATGAGCTGGCCGTTCTTGAACAGTGCAGTGCGGACGAGTTCACTCGCCGCTGCGGTCCCGCCGGTGTACGAGCGGGCGTGGTAGGAGATCTCCCACACCCCGGGGTGGGGGATCTTGAGTTCCGGGACCTCGGAGATCCGCTTATCGACGCGGTCGCCGTCAGTGAGTTTGTTCTCGAAGTCGACCGGGCTGGTCTGGAGCCACGTCGAGCCCTGCCGGTAATTCGCTGGAGTCGTCATGCCATTCAATTCCTTTGCCGCGCCGGGATACACACTGAGTGGGCCGGGTGTTCTTGACGCCGGCACCGGCCCTATGAGAGCGGCGGCACACTCGGTGGCGGTAGGCGGCCCAGGGTCCTGTAGGCCAATTCGGCCTTACGGGTTTATCCGACCATTCGGTCCTTCGGCCAAGGGGTCTCCCCCACGCAGAAACCCTTCTCCATACAGACGTTCACCACATCATGGCGCTCCACAACGGCCGGAATACGGCCCTGCTGCCGCCTTTCCCGTCACCCGCAGGGGTGAACGACGCCGCGCCCGTACTGACGCCAGCCCTGCCGTCAGAGGCGAGGCCTGGTGGCCCTTTCCTCAGCTCATACGTGCCGCGAGCTGGGCAACCGCGGCGCACGGCTGCGGTTTCCTCGTCTCCTTTGGGGCCCCGACCGATACCGCTCGGCAAGTACGAAGCCGGCGCGGGATATCAGCCCGCGCAGTCAGGCAGAAGCCGAACCTGTCTCTACTGCCAGCTCACCAGGTGAAGGCCACGCCGGTCGGAGCTCCCATCACTGTCATGGCACCGAAGGCAGCAGGTAATCCCTCCCTCCGGTCGGTCATGGGTGTCAACCAAGTGACCGGCTGCTTCTCTTGTGGGTTACCGATTTTCCGGCCTTGATTAACTCGCGCGAGCGTGCATGGGCCCCTGCGCCATGGCATAGGAGAGCCGCAAACATCAATTTCAAGATGATTTTCTTGGCTTATCACTCTGGGTGCCTGTTTTGGTGTTCTCGTTGCGGACCAAGTACCCGAGCACAACGTCGAACTGAAAGGCACGTGCATGGCTGATTGGAAGAAGATCTCCGGTGGGCTCTCGACGATCTCCGTCGGATCCAGGACGCACGTATGGGGGGTGAACAGCAGCGGTCAGATCTACCGGTACACCGGCCATGACGCGAACCCGTGGGTCGGTATCCCCGGCAGCGCGGTCGACATCGGCGTCGCCGCCGACGGCACGGTGTGGCACGTCAACTCCGCAGGTGGCATCTATCGCTACACCGGCGACCAGGGTTCCGTGAACTGGGTCAACGTCTCGGGTGGCCTGACCCGAATCTCGGTCGGGTCCAGGACCAACGTCTGGGGCGTGAACGGCTCCAACCAGATCTACCGGTACACCGGCCACGACGCGAACCCGTGGGTCGGTATCCCCGGCAGCGCGGTCGACATCGGCGTCGCCGCCGACGGCACCGTGTACCGCGTCGACTCCACGGGCGCCATCTTCCGCTACACCGGGGACCAGGGCTCTACCGACTGGGTCAACGTCTCAGGTGGCCTGACCCGGATCTCGGCCGGGTCCAGGACCAACGTCTGGGGCGTGAACGGCTCCAACCAGATCTACCGGTACACCGGCCACGACGCGAACCCGTGGGTCGGTATCCCCGGCAGCGCGGTCGACATCGGAGCGGCCGCCGACGGCACCGTGTACTGCGTCGACTCCGCGGGCGCGATCTACCGCTACACCGGCGACCAGCCCTGACGCCATCCGTCACACAGCACGACGGGGGCTCTGGCCATTATGGCCGAGCCCCTTTCGTCCTCCTGCCACTCGACCGCGCGGCCTGCGGCACCGCCTCATGGACCACGCTCTCCACGGCCTCCTCACCGGCCTCGCCACGACGGCCGTACTGCTGCTACGTCGCTTCAACCAGGGCGTCGGCCACCTATCTGGCGCGTCGGCGCCTGCCGAGGCGTGACGTTCAGCATCACCGGTATCCGACCTCGTGCACACTCTCCTGCAAGCAGCTACAAACCCTTCAACCCCGCAATACCCTCGGCGAGTTCGGGCGCGAGGCGCTGCGCCTGAGCTGTGTCCTTGCCATCGGCCGCCGCGCGGAGCTTCCGCAGGTCCGCGTCCACGGACACCGCGTCAGGGGCCTCGTGCCGCACCCGCTCCCACACGAGCTCCAGGCCCGTGACGTCGCCCGCCACGGCGCCCTCGTTCCCAGCCTTCGCGTCGATCGTCAACTGGCGGGTCCAGAGGGCGAGTCGGTCCCGGTCGACCGTCGCCACGGGCTCGTAGCGAAGCCGCAGGTCCGTCACGTTCTGTGCGGTCCGCAGGGCGGGACCCACCGCCTGCGCACCGTCCTCGGCCTTCTCCAGGGCGACCAGGTCACGCTCCACCTGCCTCTCCAGCAGGCCCGGTACGGCGTCGGAGGCACGGTACGCGTCCCAGGCGGCGCGGACCTCGCGGACGGTGGTGGCCCCGGGCGACTCGTGGGCGGCAACGGCCGCACGGTCCAGGGCGGTCAGTCGGGCCGGCAGCGGGCCGCGCTTCGCGTCGGTGGGCACCGCGAGCGACACCGCCTCCAAGTCGGCGCCCTTCGTACCGGTCGAGAACTCCCCGTACCCCGGCGCGAACACCTTCTCCTCGGTCGAGCCGTCCATGTGCAGCTCGCGGACGGTCATCGCGCCTTTGATCTTGCCGTACGGTCCGTCGACCGTGTGGTCCACGGCCTGGACGGTGACCTCCTCGAAGACGATCTCCGGAAGGTTTTCGGGGCGGTAGACGTCACCCTTCTCCGGGTCCGCCGGCATGATCATCGCGGCCGGTGCGTTGTCGCGGCCCGCCTGCCAGGTGCCCTCGGTGTCGGCGACGACTCCGTTGTCGTAGTTGAAGACGTCCTCGCCGAGATACCAGACGGAACCGTCGTCGGCCTGTGCGTACCAGTCGAGGGCGACCTCGTGGATCCGGCCGTCGGAGAAGGCGGCGTACTGGCTGATGCGGACCTCGACCGGCTTGCCGTCCACCTCGATGGTCTTCGTGCCGGGCAGTAGGCTGACCTCGGTACGGAAGGGTTTGCCGTCCACCTGTCCGCCCATGATGGTCTGCGTGACCTCGCTGGAGGGGTGGAGCGGGTTGGTGATCCGGGTCGGGTGGGTGAAGCGCGGCTCGGTGAGGTCGACCCGGTCCTTCGCGGGCGCCGTGGACAGGCAGGAGGAGCCGGTCCTGCCCGTGTTCGCGTCGAGGACGTGAACGCAGGCGCTCGGCTCGGTCTGGCCGGCCGTCCCGCCCCCGTCCGCGGAACACGCGCCGGCCAGCAGCGCGGCGGCGGTCACGGAGGCTCCGGTCAGCAGGATTCGGCGGTGGGTGTTCATGGTGCTCTCCTTTGGGCGTGTGGCCTGCCCCGAGGGTCCCGCGCCCCCACTGAACGGACGCTGAACACGCCTGAACGCACTGTCAGCGATCGCACTGTCAGCGATCCAGGGTGGGGGCAGCCCCGCGCCCCTACGGGACGCTGACCAATGTCACCGTGAACCTCGCCCCGCCCAGCACCGGCGCCGTGTCCACCGCCACTGTTCCCCCGTGCGCGGCCACCAGCTCCGCCACGATCGCCAGGCCCAGCCCCGCTCCACCCTCTCCCCTGGCGCGGGCCTCGTCCAGGCGTACGAAACGTTCGAAGATCCGCCCGCGCTCCCCCTCCGGCACCCCGGGCCCGTCGTCGTCCACGTCCAGGCGTACGGCTCCGCCGACGGTTCCGAGTGCCAGGGCGACCCGGGAGCGGGCGTGGCGGGCCGCGTTCTCGCCGAGGTTGCGCACCACTCGGCGCAGCGCGTCCGCGTCGCCCAGGACCCGCCCCGCCGACACCCCGCCGCTGTCGACACGCAGCCGACCACCTCGCTGCCGCAACCGCCGGGCCTCCTCGAAGACCAGGTCGTCGAGGTCGACGGGGCGCCGCCGCGGCCGGATCGCGTTCTCGTCGGCGTGGGCGAGCAGCAGCAGGTCGTCCACGAGGCGCTGCATGCGTACGGCCTCGTCGAGCACCGTCCCGGCCAACGTCCCCGCGTCCGCGCGCCCCGGATGGGCGAGGGCCACCTCGGCGTGCTGCCGGACCGTGGCGACGGGCGAGCGCAGTTCGTGGGAGGCGTCCGAGACGAAGCGCCGCTGCGCCGCCTCGGCGCGTGCGACCCGCCTCAGCGTCCGCCCCACGGCCATCCAGGTCGCGGAGGCCGCCAGGACCAGCAGCGCCGGCAGGCCGACGAGCAGCATCCGCGTGACCGTCGACGTGGCCTCGGCGACCCCGGCGGGCGTACGGCCGTCCAGGACGGTCAGCCGCCGCTCGCCGTCCCGCGCCCCGACCGCCACCACCAGGAACGGGTCCTCGTCGAGCGGGGTGTCGACCTCGGTGCTGCCGCCGGGCCGCAGCCGGGCCAGCGCCGGCAGTCCCTCGACGTTCGGGCTCGCCGCGACGACGGTCCCCTCCGCGTCGACGACCTGCAGGAACTCCTCGTCCGGGTCGGCAACGCGCACTGCAGGCACCCCCCGGCCCGCCTCGATCACCCGAGCCACTTCCCGGGCACGGGACCGCGCGGCATCCCGTACGTCGTTGCTCAGCTCGGCCCGCAGCCCCAGCACCAGTGCGGCACCCCCGGCAACCAGTGCCAGGGCGACGGCCAGTACGGCTATGAGGGTGGTCCGCACCCGAACGGCCCGCAACCGCGCCCCGCCCCCACGGCCGGCCCGCTCACCCGTCATCCGGCACCAGCCGATAACCGTGCCCCCGCAGCGTCCGCAGCGACTCCCGCCCGAAGGGGCGGTCGACCTTGTTGCGCAGCCGCCGCACGTACACCTCGACGATGTTCGGATCGCCCTCGAAGTCGCCGCCCCACACGTGGTCGAGGATCGTCCGCTTGGTCACGGCCTCGCCCGCCCGCCGCATCAAGAACTCCAGTACGGCCAGCTCCCGTGCGGTGACCTCGACTTGGCGCTCGGCTCGGGTGACCGTGCGCGCGGCCGGGTCCAGGCGCAGGTCGCCCACCGCAAGCACGGCGGGCCGCTGGCGCGTCTCGCGCCGCAGCAGCACCCGCAGCCGGGCGAGCAGCACCGCGTACGACACAGGCTTGGTGAGGTAGTCGTCGGCGCCGGTGTCGAGGCCCTCGATCTCGTCCCACTCGCCCTCCTTGGCGGTGAGCATGAGGATCGGCGTCCAGTCACCCTCACCGCGCAGCGCCCGGCAGACCCGGTAGCCGTTGAGGCGCGGCAGCATGATGTCGAGGACGATCGCGTCGTACGCGTTCTCACGCGCCATCCACAGCCCGTCGACCCCGTCGAGCGCGACGTCCACGGCGAAGCCTTCGGCCTCCAGCCCGTCCCTGAGCCCGGCCGCGAACCGCTCCTCGTCCTCGACGACCAGCACCCGCATGCGGCTCACCCTACGTGAGCACCCGGCGGTGACAAGCCGAAGAGGTCGCGCGGGGAGCGGCTTAACAAAGAGATCCGCCGACGCAGGGACGTGGCCGGAATCTGCCCCGACCGCACCGCCCTGATCCGCCTCGTCCGCGCGGTGCTGGCCGAGCAGAACGACGAGTGGACCGAGGCCCAGAGCTACATGGGCACCGAACTCCTCGCCAACAAGGACCTTCTCCACTCCGGTCGACCGTCTGCAGTCACTACGCGCTGTGTGACCCGACACAGGGCCGTTTTCTGTTCGGGCCGTTTCCGGACAGGCCAGCATGCTCGCCGACGCCACGATCACTGAGCGGCAGAGGCGACCACCATCCTCCGGCGCATCGAACCCTCAATACCGGGATCCCCGATCCGCCACAACATCAGCACCACCCGCCGCCCCACCACTGGCAGCGCCAAGACGAACCAGCACCCGCTACACCCGGTGCGCGCGGTACCCGCCCGGACGCACTGCAGACGACGGCCCACAGCCAGCGAATGAGAAGTGGCCCGGCCTGGATCCCACACAAGCGACATCGCGCCGCCGTCTTGGTCCCTGTCTGGTCCCTGGACCTTGACTTCGAGCCCCGGGCCAGCAGCCCCAGAGGCCGACAACAAGCTTGATTACCTGTTCCGCCGCAGGTCAGAGGCGTGAAGGAACGTCCGAAAAGCACGGGACCCACGACATTCCAAACTCGCGAGCAGCGGATTCAGTCCGTTCAGGCAAAGTTGACGCTCCGCCAGCCAAAGAAGAGCGTTTTCGCAGGTCAGAGACCTTCGGAAGTGGGGCGGGTGGGACTCGAACCCACGGCCGACGGATTATGAGTCCTTTGGGGATCTTGGCGGCCCTTGCCGATCAGTGTCGATTAAAGGCGTTCTTGCAGGTGAGGCGTGTGCACCTGTGTCGGCCTTGGGCAGTCCTTGTCGGTTGGTTCCTGTCCTTGCGGTCCCTCCGTGGTCCCTGCCGCCCTCCTGAGAGACCTGCCCGATACGGAATCCGCAGCCGGGGGCCAGAACCGAGACTTTCAGCAGCCTTCAGGGCCATGTGGCCTGCCTTCCGTCAACCGACGCGGTTGATCGGCGGGCAGTGCCACCGCGCGTCGACGACCTCGGGGCGCGGGAGGTACATGCGCAGCGCGACGTACCAGATGCCCTGCTGCGGCGTCGGCAGCCAGTTGGACTCCCGCTCGGACCCCGGTGAGTCCGGCTGCAGGTAGAGATGCAAGCCCCCGTCATCGTCCCTGATGAGCCCCCGGGTGCGGTCTCCGATGGAGTACCTGTTGATCGGATTCGGGATCAGGTTCCGGTCCTCGTCGTAGGCGGTCAGCGACCAGAACGCGTCGACCGGAGGCAACATCCCCGCCTCGTAGTGCAACTCGTAGCGGCCGGTGCCCAGCGTCTCACCGGCGCCGTCGGTGAAGGCCGCCATATAGACCGCTTCCTCGGGATCGTTGATGGCGATCCCCACCAGGGACTGCTCCGCGGCCCGCCTGAGGAAGTCGTCCCCGAAGTGCCCGATCTGCGGGGGAGGGTACCGCCAGCCGTTGATCAGCTCGCCCCACTGCCCGCTGAGTATCTGCTGTTCGAGCATGGGCACGGCGGTGGCGGCGGCCCGGATCAGACCCTCCTTGACCGGCTCCGGTTGTGCCTCGACATCCAGCCCCGGGCCGATGCCGATCTCCGCGAACTGCCGGAGCAGGACATCGTGGTGCTTCGGCAGAGGGTTCTCGGCCAGCGCCGCGTTGAGCGTCTTCCACGGCCCGAGCGGATCCTTGGCGGGGTCGACCGGTACCGGTACGTCGCGGCGTTCCGGGAGCGTGGCGCCCTCCTGACCGAACAGGTGAAGCGGCGTCAACCGGTACTGCTGCTGCAGCGCGTGGACGGCCGGGAGGTCGTCCACGCCCTCAACGAGGGTCCGTCCGACCACCAGGACCCACGGGGTGGGGGCGGTCGCCGTGCGGCGCACGCCCTCCGGGAGGTCCCCGCTCCAGCCCGGGCCGATGAGGGCGAAGTCACCGGCCTCCGATCCGGTCGCCCGCATGCCCACGTAGTCGTAGTTGTCGGAGGTGAAGGCGACCAGTTCGAAGGTGAAGTAGCGGTCGCCCATGTCCGGGTGCGAGAGGACGAGGGGCTCCTCGCGCAGGTCCACCCATGCCCAGGAGTACAGCGTGTCGTTGTTGGGGGACACGCCCTCCCGATCCGAGGCGTCCCAGACCCTGGTCGCATGCCAGAAGTGGTTGACGGCGGCGTAGGGCGTCGTTTCCGTCTCGGGCTTCTGGGTCACCCAACGGTGGCGGAGCTCGGCGTTGTACATGTAGGGGAAGCCGTAGATGAAGGCCTGCTCTCCCAGCGTGTACGCGTACTCGCGGCGCCAGTCGTCCACCCGGCCGGTCAGCGTCGGCTTCACCGATCGCCATGCCACGGGCAGTGCCCGCGTCACCTTCCTGGCGCGGCCGATGGTGTCCCTCGGGTGACGTACGGCCGCCGCAGTGGCCTTTCCGGTGGAGGCCGCCGCCTGGCCGATGCCGGCTGCCGCCGCGGCAAGATCGTGGCGCAGACGTTGCCTGGAATAGTTGCTGTCGGCTGAGGATGCCATCACCGCGTTCCTCTCCTGAGACTGACCAGCACAGCCTGCAGCCACCACGCGAACTCAGCACACGAACTGGGGAAACCGGCGACCGTCGGCGACGTATCCCGGCTCCTCCCGGTGCGCCACGCGGCGGCGTCTGCGCCATGCTTGGTGGGGTTACCGGGCCGGGTGCTCCAACACGCACCTGCTCTTCGAGTACATCAGCGCGTCCCTACCCCGGCAACCTGGCTCGCAGGTCACGACGGTCCCCATCCGTCATTCAGCGCGTTCACGGCGTCGGTCACCGTTGTGTGGAGGCGATCCGGGCTGAGGGTCGCGTGCAGGGGGCGCCGGGACAGCGAGCGCGTGGGGCCGGCCCGGACCCGAGCCACATGAAGCTCGACTCCCTGATGGTCGAGGTCCGCGGCGAGGTCCGCCAGGGTGTCCAGGACGGGCAGGCCGAGCCGGTAGCTCGCCGTCAGGTCCACCACTACGGCACGGGGCGGGCGGTCGGATGCCGCTACCAGCTCCTTCACGGCCGTGCGGACGCGATTGACGTTGCCGAAGAAGAGCGCCCCGTCCGGCCGGGCCACGAGGATTCCCGGTGCGGCCACGGCTCGTGGGTGCTCCTGCAGGTCGCCCCACACGGCCGTGCCGGGCAGCAGCCCCAGGGCCGCCACACGCGGGGTGCTGGAATAGGCGATGAACAGCAGCAGCGACATCAATACCGCGAGCAGCAGCCCGGGCAGCAGATCGAAGACCAGAACACCGATCAGGGCGGTCAGAGCGATCCAGAGGCTGGGCCGGTCGTGCGTGGCGTAGCGGCGCATTTCCCCGACACGCAGGAAGCCCTTCACGGCCACGATCACGATCGCCCCGAGCACCGCCTCGGGCAGTGGGGTGAACAACGAGGTCAGGAAGGCCCCGGTGAACAGCACCAGCACTGCCGCGACCAGGGAGACCATCGGGCTGCGGCCGCCCGCGCCCTCGGCGGCGGCGCTGCGCGACGCGCTGCCGGAGACCACGAAGCCGCGGAAGAAGCCCACCGCGAGGTTGACCGCGCCCACCGCGACCATCTCACGGTCGGCCTTCACCTCGTCGCCGTGGAGGCGGGCGAAGCGGCCGGCGATGCTGTAGGACTCGGCGAAGACGACCAGCGCCACCCCGAGGGAACCGCCGACGAGCTCGGCCCAGTCGGCGGACGTGATATCGGGCAGGTGAGGGACCGGCACGGCCGCCGGGATCCTACCCACCGTCTCCACGCCGTGGGCGTGCAGGTTGAAGGCCTGGGAGAAGATCAGGCCGGCGGCCAGCACGATCAGCGAGGCCGGCAGCCGCGGCAGGAGGCGCTCCAGCAGCAGCAGCGAGGCCACCGCGGCCACGCCGACGGTGATCGTGGTCCACGACCAGTCGCCCGCCTGGCTCACCAGCTTCGCCAGGCGTTGGAAGAAGTCCCCCTCCCCGCTGGAGACACCGAGGATCTTCCCCGTCTGCCGCACCATGATCGTCAACGCCATGCCGAAGAGGAAGCCGACCAGGGCGGGCTCCGCCAGAAAGTTGGTCAGGAACCCCAGCCGGGCCGCTCCGGCTGCCACCAGCACCGCGCCCACGATCACCGCCAGCGCCGCTGACAACCCGACGATGGCGCCCGGGTCACTGCTGACGCCCTTGACGGTGGACGCCGACAGCACGGCCGCGGCCGACGTCGCCCCCACGATCAGAAAGCGCGAACCCCCCAGCAACGCGTAGCCCGCGAGAGCGATCGGAGCAGCGTAGAACGCGTTCTGCGGAGGGACTCCGGCGATCTCCGCATACGCCACCGACTCCGGCACGATCAACGCCCACACCGTCAGGCCGGCGAGTAGGTCACCGCGCAGCAACTCCCGCCGGTAGCCGCGTACCCAGTCGGCCACCGGCAAGGCGGAGAAGCGGCGTCGGCCGGTCAGCCGACGCGGCGGACCGGCGGGCACTGCCAGCGCGCGTCGATGACTTCGGGGCGTGGGAGGTACATGCGCAGCGCGACGAACCAGATGCCCTCTTGCGGTGTGGGCAACCAGTTGTTCTCCCGGTCGGAGCCCGGTGAGTCGGGCTGCAGATGGAGGGTCAGGCTGCCGTCCGGCTCGGTGACCAGTCCGCGGGTGCGGTCTCCGATGGAGTAGCGGTCGATCGGGCTGGCGATCAGGTTCCTGGTCTCGTCATAGGCGGTCAGGGACCAGAAAGCGTCGACGGGGGGCAGCGACCCAGCCCCGAAGCGGATCTCATAACGGCCCGTCGACAGTTTCTCGCCCTCCGCGTCGTCGAAGGCGACGAGGTACACCGTCTCCTCGAGATCGTTCGCGGCGACACCGAACAGGGCCTGCTCCGCGGCCCGCTTGACGAAGTCGTCGCCGAAATGACCCATCTCCGGCGGCGGGTAACGCCAGCCGTTGATCAGTTTGGCCCAGTCTCCGCTGAGCAGTTGCTCCTGCAGCATGGGCAGGCCGGCAGCGGCGGCGGCGATCAGTCCCTGCTGGACGGATTCGGGCTGCTCCTGCACATCGAGGCCGGCGCCCACGCCGATCTCCGCGAACTGCCTGAGCAGGATCTCATGGCGCTCCGGAGGAGGGTTCTCGGCCAGCATCGCGTTCAGCGTCTTCCACGGCGCGAGCGGATCCTGCTCCTGATCGACGGGCTCCAGCACGTCACGGCGCTCCGGCACGACGACGCCCTGCTTTCCGAACAGGTGGAGCGGCGTCAGCCGGTACCGGTCCTGCAGCGCGTGCACAGCGGGCAGATCGTGCTCACCGTCGACCAAAGTGCGGCCGAGCACCAGGATCCACGGGCTGGGGGCGGTCGCCGTACGACGCACTCCCGCAGGGAGTTCTCCTTCCCATCCCGGACCCACGAGGGCGAAGTCGCCGGCGTGCGGCCCCGTGGCACGCCGACCGACGTAGGCGTAGTTGTCCGAGGTGATCCCGACGAGTTCGAAGGTGAAGTAGCGGTCGCCCATCTCCGGGTGCGAGAGGATGACGGGCTCCGTGCTCAGGTCGACCCAGGCGCACGAGTAGAGGGTGTCGTTGTTGGGCGCCAGACCTTCCCGGTCGGAGGCGTCGAAGAGCGTCCGGGCATGCCAGAAGTGGCCGACGGCGGAGTGCATCCTCATCTTCGGGTCGGCCGGCTCGGTCACCCACCCGTGGCGCAGCTCGGCATTGTAGATGTAGGGGAAGCCGTAGACGAAGGCCTGCTCCCCCAGTGTGTAGGCGTATTCGCGACGCCAGTCGCCGACCGCTTGCGGCGCGGGGCTCGAACCTGCGGAAGCCATCACCGCGCTCCTCTCTGTGACTCAGTCTGTGACTCAGTCTGTGACTCAGCGGCACGCGATACGGCCGCCCTCGGGGCCGGGCCGACGAGGCACCTCTGGCTCTCCGTGGGAGACGGCCACTCTCACCCGCCGTACCGCATCGGATACGAAGCAGGACGATTCATGCGAGTTGGGCCTACTTCGAGTAGATCACCGCAGCCACAGCCCGGCAACAGCACGTGATTGCGGCCGGATCTGTCCGGCAGCCTCGCGGACGTCGGGGTCGGCGTCGGCGGACCGGGCAGCGCGAGCAGGGTCTTGCGGGTGATCCGGGCCTCCTCGACCCCCCGGTCGAACTCCTCGAGCTGCGCCGTCAGTTCCGGATTGCTCCCCTGTTCGCTTCGGCCTGCGCGGCGATCTCACTCGCCCACTCCTCCAGGTGCGCCGGCACCGCGCCCAGGATCAGCTCGCCGCCGCTCGTGCGCCGCGTCGGGCGGGAGTGGCGGTGGCGGTCAGCGCCCTGGCCGTCCGGTCGCTCATGGCCCGGTACACCCTCGAGTCCTCCGAAGCGGGCCGGCGCTCCTGGTCACGTACGACTGACCCTCCTGGTCCGAACAGGTGTCGAGCCGCGTGCGCAGGCCCGGGGAGGACGGGCTGGAAGCGGTGGCCCGGTTACGGTCGGTCGGTGAGCGGTCGGCGCCGACCGACGTACGGGAGGAACTGCTGTGCCGACTGCGGAGCCCCGGTCCATTGTCGCGATCCTCCCGATCATCTCGGGACTCTCCCTCGCTTTCACGATCACGGCCATCGACCCGCTGGTCCTCAGCCTGAACATGCCGCAGGTCAGCCGGGCGCTCCACGTGCCGCCCGACGTCATCGGATTCCTGGGAGGCGCTGCGACGCTGGTCATGGCCGCCGCCGTGCTCGCCGTGGGCAGTCTCGGGGACACCTTCGGCCTCAAGCGGCTGCTGACGCTGGGGCTGGTCGGCGACATCATCGTCAACCTGCTCTCCGCGATCTCCCCCGGCTACACGTTCCTACTGGTGACGCGCCTCCTCGACGGCCTGGCGCTGGCCGCGATCCTGGGCGTGTCGATGGCCCTGCTCAAGGTGTCGGTGCCGGCGGAGAGACGGCCGGCTGCCATCGGCATCTTCATGGCCATCGACATGGTGCTGTGCGGGGTGACCCCCGCGATCGGGGGCTGGGTGGTGGAGGCCGTCGGCTGGCGTTGGCTGTTCCTTCTCGCCCCGCTGCTGTCGCTGATCGCGCTCGGGCTGACGGCCCGTTACGTCACCGAGCCCCCCGTCCAGAAGCGCCGCGGAGTCGACGTCGTCGGCGTCAGCCTGGTCGGCGTCGCGCTGCTGGCCCTCGTGCACGGCGTCGCCGAAGCGGAGAACGGGATCTCCCAGCTCCAGGCCTGGCTGCCGCTGGTGATCAGTGCGGTCGCCGGCGTGCTGTTCGTGCTCCGTGAACGCCGGACACCGGAACCGGTCCTGGACCTGTCGCTGTTCCGCAGCGGTCCGTTCGCCGTGGCCGCGCTGGCCAGCCTGACGCTCAACTTCCTCGTCGCGGGGTTCAGTTTCGCCCTCGGGCAGTTCGGCAGCGTGATCCTCTCACTGTCCCCGCGCACGATCGGCCTGCTGTTCCTGCCCGGCACACTGGCGATCGCAGTCGCCGTCATCCTCGCCGGGCGCCTGATCGGGAAGTACACCCCCCGGCCGGTCCTCATCACCGGCCTGCTGGTGATGACCGCGGGCGGGCTGCTGATGGCGGCCACCGCTACGCCCACGATGGCGCTGTGGATCGTCGTACTGGCCACCTGGCTCACCAACCTCGGCTCGCTGGTGACCTCCTCCGCGGTGGCCGAGACCATCCTTTCGCACGCCCCGCCCGGAAAGTCCGGCGCCGTGGCCTCCGTCCAGCCGGCATTCGGAATGACGGGCTACGCGCTCGGCCCCGCCGTCTACCTCCTGCTGCTCAACCTCTTCTTCCAGCGGCAGTGGCTCAACGACGCCGACGCGCGCGGTGTGTCGGTGGCCGAGGCCGAACAGGCCGTGGACGCGACGCGAAGCGCGATGGCGCACAGTCCGGGCACCGCCGGATACGACCCGAGCCTGCTCCGGCAGTCCGGACTGGATCTCGGGCTGGACTTCACCAACGGCCTGCGGCTCACCATGCTGGTCGTGAGCCTCCTGCCACTCGCCCTGGCTGTAGCGGCGTACCTGCTCATGCCCCGCCGGACTCGGACCGCGCAGTAGGAGGCGTCCGGTCACCAGGCGTCAGGGCATCAGGCCGTCAGGCCGTCAGACCGTCAGACCGTCAGACCGTCAGACCGTCAGACCGTCAGGCCGTCAGACCGTCAGGCAGGGCATGTGGGAGCGAGCCGAGCTAACGGCGCGCGGTCCACTTCTGCTCGGCGCCACACACGTCCACGTGGGACCCGTCTGCGGCGGGCGCTGCGTCCGCATAAGTGTCATGTGGCTCCCGGCGATCCGGCCGCGGACGGGAACGGACCACGAGGTGCTCCCACCGCTGATACTCAAGACCGAGGCCAACCCCAAGGGCCTGCCCGTCGAGGACTTCGACGCGATCCGCGCCGGCGTCGCCGCCGACCGGTCGCAGTTCTACCACGGGAGCCCTGGACTGCATCGAGGCCTTCGCCGCGACGCACTTCGCCGAGAACCTGAAGATCGACATCCCGGTGCTGGTGGCGCACGGAGACGACGACCGGATCGTCCCCATCGTGGCCGCCGACCACGAGTCGATCAAGTCCCACCCAACGGCACTCTCAAGGCCCACGCCAGTGCCCCGCACGATCTGATCGGGGCTGACAGCCCCGGCAGGAGCGGCCTGTGTGCGCGTAGATGTCGCAATCCGCACCGAGCCAGAAGGCCCCAGGCCCTCACCCATTTCAAGATCAGTCAGCCGTGAGCCCTGTCACCGTCCGCAACCTCCCCTGACATAACAGCCAGCCGTCCCACAGCGAATGCACGGTCGGACGCGGCAAGTCAGCATGGAAAGAAAGAGACGTTCCCGAGTGGAGGTTCCCATGACTGACAACGAAACTTTTGTCCGCGATCTCTTCCGGGCGTGGAACGACCGGGATTACGACTCCATCGCCGGGTCCGTCGCTCCGGACTGCACCCTCATCGAGGAGGGCAGCGGAAGGACGCTGCAGGGTCCGGAGGGCTTCACCCAGCTCGCGAAGGCCATGTTCGACGCGATGCCCGACGGTAAGTTCACCCTCGACCACCTCACGTCGCAGGGGGACACGGTGGTCGTCGAGTACACGGGCAGCGGGACGCAGACCGGGGACCTGGTCCTGCACGCGGGCACTGTGCCCGCCACGGGGCGTCACGTCACGGTGCACGCGTGCGACGTCTACGAAGTCAAGGACAACAAGATCAAGGAAGGCCGCGCCTATCTGGACACCGGCGCCATCATGAGCCAGCTGGGTCTGACCGAGCAGCTGCAGGGCTGACCGGAAGAAGCCCCACCGAGGGTCCACGACCGGGGCGACGGGGGCTTCGGCCCGCCGTGGCCACCGCCGCCTAACCGCAGTCGCCGGTCCGCCTCACTGCCCGTACCGGGACCCGTGTGCCGGATCTCCGCGCGGGACGTGGCCAGCCGGAGTTCCCAGGGCACCCGGTTCGGCCTCGGACTTCTCGGGGCGCGGCTCGCACACGGCGTCGGCCTGGACGTCGCCGGGACAGAGCCGCCCGCACTCGACGTACTCCTGCGAAGTGGCGGCCCGCGGTCTTGCGCGGGGACCGCCCGGCGAACTGGTCAGCCTTGCGCTGCACACGCTGCTCGACGCACGCCCGGCACGGCTCGCTGGGTGTCGACCATGAACCCGTCTTCGCAGGACGGGACCGGGTAGCACGGAGTGGGGGCGATCTCAGGTCCAGGATGGTGCCGATCGGTGAACGCGCCCCCCCGCCATACAGCTCGGGCTCGAAGCCGTACGCCGTCCGTCGGCGGGCGAGCCGGTCGACGAGCCGGTCGACGGTGCTGGAGTCGAGGGCGGCAGGACCGCCGGACGGTTCCGCTTCGGGATGTGTCCGTACGGCCGCAGCGAGAGCAGGACCGGCGGGACACAGCTTCGACGGGCGCGGACGGCGGCGGCCGGCTCTGGGGTCAGCTTTCGGCCCCACCCCGCTGGGTGGGAACGCCTGTGCTGCGGAGCGGCTGAACAAGGAGATCCGCCGCCGCACCGACGTGGTCAGGATCTTCCACCCCCGCGCCCCCTGATCCGCTTGGTCGGCGCGGTCCTGGCGGATCAGAACGTATCTGCGCCGCCTCCGGTGCATGCCCAGTACTCGACCAGCCGTGCCACGGGTGGCAGCCCCATGCCCGCGCAGCAGGCGAAAGAGAAAACGATCAGCGCCAGGGCCCCGCCAGCGCGGGCACGTCGGCGCCGCCTTGGTCCCTGTCTGGTTCCTGAACCTTCGTTCCGAGCTGGAAAGCAGCCGCCCCGGAAGCCGGTGACAACCTTGACCGCCCACTCCGCCGCAGGTCAGATGGGGTCGGAACCTTCCGAGCGGCGCGACGTGCGCGCGGTTCCAACGACGCGCGCAGCGGATTCTTTCCGTTGAGGCGGAGTTGACGCTCCAACACCTCACGAGGAACGTTTCCGCAGGTCATACGACGTTAAAGGTGGGGCGGGTGGGACTCGAACCCACGGCCGACGGATTATGAGTCCGCTGCCAGGCCATCGCGCCACCTGCCGGATAATGCCGCTCCGTGTCGGCCAGTGCCGAACTGTGCAGGTCACAAGCCTATCCGGCACACCACCGCCGACGCGCAACTGTCGGGTACTTCCGCGTACTTCCGGGCCCTTCCGGGACGTTCGGGCGAGCACGGGGCGAGCAGAGAGGCCCCGCCACCTGCAACGATGACGAGACCTGGGAACGCGCTCGCCCGGAACTCTACTCACTCCCCTCGCTCTCGTCGTCGGCCTGGTCGTCTTCCTCGGCCGGCTCCTCCGTCTCGGGCGGAACGGCTTCAGGGGACCGGCGAGCACGGGGCACCAGGCCCGCCGCCTTCTCAGCGATGTCCCGGTCGACGTCCTCCAGCAGCTCGGTGTACGTGTCGCCCGTGAGCTGGATCGTGGAGTGCCGCAGCACCTTCTTCACCGCGAAGATGTCACCCCCGCCCGCATGCGTGAGCGTCGCCGCCAGGTGCCGGAGATCCCGAAGGTTGACCGGCGGCAGCCCCGCCCGCTTGTAGATCCGCCGGAACTCGTCAGACACCTTTTCCGGGTGGAGCCATGTCCCGTCGGGCTCGGTCCACACCTTGCCCGTGTCCACCCAGTCGGCGACGTCCTTACCCTTCGCGCGCTCCTGCGCGGCGTGCCGATTCCACGCGTCCCGCTCGGCGAGCTGAAGCGCGCGCCGCTCGCGCAGCACGCCGATGTTGAGGGAGTCGAGGCCGATCGTCGACGTCGACTCCTCCGTCTTCAAGTCGTCCTCGAAGACCTCCCAATTGTCGACGACGAGCGCTCGCGACGGGGTGATCAGGCCGGCGTCCAGGTCGATGTTCGTCCACTCGATCCCGACGCCCTCGCCACGGCGCAGGCCACGGAAGGCGATCAGGTGGAAGAACGAGTACAGGCGCGAACTCTCCGCCTCGTCGAGGAACACACCGAGTTGCTGCGGCGTCCACACCATGACGAGAGACGGCTTCTCACCCGTGCGCTCCCAGTGCGCGACGTTCGGCAGCGTCCACAGCTTGGCCTTCGGTCTCTTGCCCGACTCCAGCTCCACCCACTCAGCCGGGTTGAAGGTGATGAGCTGCTTCCTGATCGCCGCATTCAGCGCGGCCCGTAACGTCGCCCGGATCCGCTGCTTCGTCGCCGGACCCGTGATGAGCCCGTACGGCGGCATCGCGGCCAGCTTCTCGCGCTCGGCCGCCAGCAGTGCGGAGACTTCCGGGGAGGGCCGGCCGCCCTTGGTACCCGGACGCCACTTGCACCGCGCCTCCTGCTCCTTCCTCGCGGCGTTCTGGGCCCTGATGACCTCGTTACGGTCGTCGATCGCGTCGAAGAACGCCTGCACGTGGCCGATGTTCAGGCGGTCGAGCCGGTAGTGCCCAAGGCCCGGCTTCAGGTGGACGCGGATGTGGGAGACGTAGCCGCTCGTCGTCCGCCGCTTCGTCTTCTTCGCTGCGGCCCACGAGTCGAGCCAGTCCCCGATCGTCGTGTCGCTGTCGAGGACGACGCCGCCGATCAGGCGCCGCTTCACCTCAGTCGCGTCGGGGATGTCCGCGCGCTCGCTCATCACCTTGGCGAGGAGGTCACCGATCTGCGCGGCGTAGTGCTCGTCGTCGTCGATCAGGTCGAGGATGGCACGGACCTTGTCGAGGTCCTTCTGTGCGTCCTTGGCCAGGGCGTAGCCGGTCCGCCGGAACGGCCTCCGGTTGCCCTGTGAGTCGGCGGGGATCTCCTGGCGGACCTGGAAGGTCCCGTGGTTGCGCTTCGGGAGCTGCGGGCAGTCGTTACCGAGCCTCTTGTTCTCCGGGCCGCCACGGCACTCGCAGCGCTTCGATATGCCGCCAGCGCGCCGCGCTCCGGCCATGCCAACCTCCGAGGATCACCGCGCACTACGCGCGTACTTGTGCGTACCAGTGGTGTCAGCAACGTACGCCACGTGTTGTTTCGTATCAACCCATGCCGTACTGTGCGCAGTAGTGCGCAGTAACGTTTCAATGCTGAACGGGAGTGCCCGGACATGACTCATCAGGCGAGCGCCGAGAACCAGGAGCTCACCGTCGGCGACCTGCTCAACCTGCCGCCGACGACCGACGTCGAAACGGCCGGGAAGGCATTCGGGATGGGCCGCACGAAGGCATACGAGCTGGTGCGGGCCGGGAAGTTCCCGTGCAAGGTCATCCCGGCGGGACGCACCTACCGAGTCGTGACCGCTGACCTCCTCCGCATCCTCGGCATCAAAGAGAACGCCGAGCACGCCCCGGCGGCCTGACCGTCGCCCCTGTAGACCACTCCCCCACAGCGGGCCCAGCCTCCCACTCCCCCTCCGGAGGCCGGGCCCGCTGCCATGCGCAGGGGCCTCCGGCGGCGCAGCCGTCAGGCGGAGTGCAGAAACGCCGCCAGCGCCGCAGCGTGAGCCGCCATCCCCCGCTTCCAGGCTGTTGCGTCCGCGTCCGCGATCTCCCGCCACAGGGCACTGTTCGCCGTACTGAAGGCGGCTTTCGCCGCCGTGTCAGCGCCATGCCATGAGGGAAAGGTCCGCGCGAACGCGTCGGCCTCGTCCACGGTGTGCCCGGCGTCCATGAGGCGGAGGATCAGGACGGCGGGGTCGATCCAGGCAGCGCCGCGCGTCGGCCATGCCCAGTCGATGATGTGGGCCCGCTCCTTGATGAGGACGTTGTCCGGGGCGAAGTCGGTGTGCAGTAGGGAGTTCCCCGCGAAGAGGCCGACGGTCCCGGGAGGGGCGTATGAGGCCCATCGCTGTTCGGCGACCTTTATGACGATGTCGGCCGGGGCCGTGACCGCCTGGAGGTCGGTGAGCGCGGTGGCGACGAGGGGGAGGTCAGGGGAGCCGGGTGCGTAGACGGCGTGCCGCCCGGTGATGATCTCGTACCCGAGGAGGTCCCAGCCGGCGGTTTCCAGGTGCCAGTACAGGCGGGGACAGTCCTGGGGAAGGTGGGGGTTGATCCCGGCCTCACGCTGCTGTGCCGGGGCCTGCGGGTGATCGGCGGGGATGCCCTTGACGAAGACAGGGCCGCTGTCGGTGTCGAGGAGGGCGGCGATGCCGGAGTTCATCCCGCCGCCCGCGGTGCGCGCGGCCTGGACGGGCCCCGTCTTGTCGGCGATGGCCTGGCGGGCCTCGGCGGGAAGCTCGTGGAAGTGCTGGCGGAGCATGGACACGGTGGCGCGGTTCCTCGGGGCTCGGGAAAGGGGGGCTGCCCCGGCCAGCCTACGACCGGGGCAGCCACTTAGGCGGGGACTCCGCCTAGTAGGGGTTGTCGTCGCTCGCGGAGCAGTTGCACATCGTCGCCTCGGACTCCTTGTCCAGGTCGCCGATGATCTGGAACTCCTCGTCGCCGATCGGCTCGACGTTGACGGGGAGCGGCAGGGTGGCGACGGTGGCCTCGGACGGGGGCCGTCCGATGGTGATCAGCACCGGCTCGGGCCTCGTCGCGGTCGCGTCGGGTGGGGCCATGGCTACTTCCCTCCGTGTTGGCAGTACAGGGACCTATCGGCCTTCGCGTCCTGGTAGAGCTTGGCCAGCGGCCGACATGTCCAGCAGGAGCCGGACAGCTGGCAGCCGGAGCATCCACCGGTGCGAAGTTGCAGGGACTCGGCGATCCCGCCGAGTCGGGGCAGGGCCTCGATGCCCTCGGTCATCAGCCGTACGTGCGGGTCACGGGCGACCTTGCAGATCGAGGCGATGCCGTGCGGGTTGACGTGGAAGAACGTGTGACCGGCGTTGCAGCCCTGGAAGGGGCGGCGGGTGCGGAGGTAGTCCTCGGACTGGGAGGCGAGCGGGTTCGCGGCGCCGTTGATCGTCGGGGACAGGTTCGTATAGACCTGGTGCGGAAAGCCGTACCGGTCAGCGAGCGCCCGCATCGCGTCGACCTCATGCGCGTTGCGGTCGGAGACCACGACGTTCAGCTTCACCGGCAGGCCCGCCTCACGAGCGGCGGCCAGACCGCGGGTGAACCTGCCGAAGCTGCCCCGGTTCCGGGTCACCATCTCGTATGTTTCCTCGCTCGCGCCGTACACGCTCAGGGTCAGCCGGTACGGGCGATAGCGGGTGAACAGGTCGAGGACCGGCTCCTTGTGGAGCTGTGAGCCGTTGCTGGAGACGTGGACCATCATGCCGAGCTGGTTGGCGTACTCGTACGCGGCCGGGAACTGGCGGTCGACCAAGGCCTCTCCACCGGTGATCTGGAGCCACAGCACGCCGGCGTCACGGAGCAGTTCCAGTAGACGCCGCTTGCCGTCCCAGGGCAGCCCCTCGAACTTCTTCTCGCCGAGGTAGCAGAACTCACAGTCGTAGTCGCAGCCGAGGTTGATCTCCCACGAGGCACGCCCGAAGCCGTACGGCGTGGGCTCGCGGACCAGGAGCGCACCGCGCAGTTCAGTGTCCGGGACCTCCATCTGCCAGGCCTGCGAGGCCGCTTGACGTAGCCAAGGCGGGGCCGTGTTGTCCTCGGCGACGACTGTGCGCAGCTCCCGGTACCGGACTTCTGGGATGCGGATGCCGGCGGAATCGCCGGGCCTGAGGATCAGGAACTTCCCTAAGAAGGGACTAGCGATCAGGCGGTGCACGGTTCCTCCACTTCGTGGGCGGGTGTGCGGTGGCTGGGCTTGGTCAAGCGGTGATCGGGCTGTCGAGCCAGGAAGTACGCAAGGGCCTGCGTCTTGATGCGGTTCAGACAGGGCTCGCACGTGAACACCGGGGCGTGTTGCCCGTCCCACTGCAACGGCCCGAGCCAGATCACGAGCACGTCGATGCTCTGGCACCCGAGCCAGCAGTCGCCGGTGACCCAATGCCGCTCCATGGGGCGCCCCCTTCCCTACGCGACGGAGTCCGTACGGACGGGGCAGGTTTGTACGGCGGTCCCGGCGATCAGCTCGTCGAGGTCGACCACCGTGCAGTTGGTGAGGGTGGCGGCCAGCTGTGCGCCGACCGTCCACTTCCTGCGCCAGTCGTCGGTGAACACGACCTTCTTCTCGGCCAGCACCGGAAAGGGGCCGCTGCTGCGCCGATAGACCTCGCCGTACACGCCATCGATGGCGACCTGGCGAGCCCGGACAGCGACGACCTTGCCCCGCAGGTGCGGACACAGGCGCGCGGCCAACGGCGCGCACCAGAGGCACAGCGGGGGATGCGTCGTCACCTCGCGCTCGGGCCATCCCTCCACGCCCCGGTAGTCCTCCAGCAAGAACAGTCGGCCCTCCTCGTTCTCGTCCGAAGGGCCGCCGCACACCTGACACAGGAGCTTCCGCATCGCGCGCTTCTGCCGGGGCGCGTGCACCACTTCGAACTCCGCCTTTCCGTCTCCCCGACGCAGCGCCCACCGCTGCCACAGCACCCCCGACTCGTCGCGACCCTGGGCGTGTCCGTTGGCGCCGAGCGCGTCTTCGAAGGCGATGCCGTCGGTGGCGGTGATGACGGCTGGTCGCGGCAGGTGCTCGTTACTCCATGCGGCGATGTAGGGGACGGGCAGTCCCTTGTAGGTGAAGGGCAGGGGTCGGGACATATCTCTCTCGCGGTGAGGGGACGGACTTGGGTGGCGCCGACCGTGCGCTTCGGGGGAGCACGCTCGGTGGGCGCCGGTCTATGTGGTGCTCGGCGCGGTTATCGGCGGCGGGCTGGTCAACGGCCCGCCGGGGGCGCCATTCTGTTTCGCTGCCTCCGCCACGCGCTCGCGCAGAACCTGCTCCAGGCGCTGCGGGTCGGCGTGCCGGCCGGTGTCGTGCGGGAGCGTCAGCCAGTACAGGCCGGGCGGTGCGAGCCGGTCCAGACGCGGCACGCCCACGTGGTGGATGTACGGCCGGGTACCACCCAGGCATTCCACGCCTGCCGCGAGGGGGCGGGGCCATCGCTGGTCGGTGCCCGGCGGTACGAGGAAGTACAGGAACGGCCGGTACGGGTCGCAGAAGACCGAGCCGGACAGCTCCAGTTCGGCCAGTAGGCGGCGCAGGGTGTCCGGGTCGGTGTCGCGCCCGAGGTCCGGGGCGAGGACCGCGTGCGGCACGCGGACGGCGTCCCACGCGATGCCGGCGGTCAGCAGGGCCACGCCCTGGTCCGTCCACTCAGCGACGGCCGCCTGCCGGGATCTGGCAGCCTGGTACATCCACGCCTCCATCGCCGCCGTGCTGCGGCGGTCTTCCCCGCGCAGCGCCACCGGGGACAGCGGGGTCCCGGCGGGGGTCACCGCGCAGCCTCCGGTGTCGGACGCAGCCCGTTCGCAACAGCCGTGGCGGAATCGGGAGCGAGCAGGGCGGCGGTTCTCTCCTGCGGCATACCTGCTTGGGTCATCGTGGGCCTCTTCGTCGTCTCGGTGCCCGCTGGTCCCCATGTGCAGGTGGGGAGTTGAGCGGGGCCGTACACAACAGCTAACCCATCGTCACCATGCTTCGGGTATGACGAAGTTGGCCGGGCTACTCGCGCCGCGACTGACGAATTGACTCGTCCTTTACCCTCCGGGGCGGCCCGAACCTTCTACCGTGAAGCCATGGCGGAGACCCGAAACGAACCCTTAGCCGCCTGGCTCAAAGCACGCGAGATGTCCGTCGCAAAGCTGACCGACGCCGTCAATGACGCCATTCTCAAGATCACCGGTAAGCCCGGCGTCACGTCGGAACGAACCGTGTGGCGGTGGCTGTCCGGCGAGAACCAATGGCCGCAGGCACTCCAGCGCACCGCGCTGGAGATCGTCACCGGTCTCACCACCACGGACTTAGGGTTCGTGCCTCGGGGGAAAGACACGACCGTCTCACCGCCCCCAGCAGCACAACCGGAGGACCCTTCAGTGCACCGCCGCCGTTTCGTCGGGGCGGCCACCGGCACCGCCGCCGCCGCCATACCCCTCGTCAGTGCAGGCTCCCGCCCGTCCCGTGTCGGCACCTCCGACGTGATCCGGCTTCGTGACAGCGTCGAGAACCTCGTCGAGCTGGACGCGGTACGCGGCGGACACACCGCCCTCGAACGGGCTGCCCTCGCGGGCGCCTCCGAAGCCCTCGGCCTCCAGAAGCAATCCACCACGCAGCGCGTCCGCCAACGCCTGTTCGCCGTCGCCTCTGACTTCACCGCAACCGCTGCGTGGTCCATGATCGACGCCGGGCTGCTCGACAACGCCGGCCGACACCTCGACCGCGCGCTCACCCTCGCTGGCATGGCCCAGGACGCCGACATGACCATGCAGGTGTGGAACCTGCGGGCCATGCTCGCCCGGCAGCGCGGGGAGTACGCCGAAGCGGTCGCCGCCGCCCAAGCCGCGCGGGCGACGACGGTCGTCCGCCGCAGCCCCATGCACGCCTCCCTCGCCCACGCCCGGACCGCTATCGGTCTGGCTCATGCCAAGGAGCACCGGGCGGCCCTGCGCTCCCTCGGCCGCGCCGAGGACGCCATGGCCAAGGCTGACTTGTCGGCCCCGCTGCCCACCTGGATGTCCTTCTACGGGCCTGCTGAGCTGCATTCGATCACCGCCATCGTGCGGAACGTCGTCGGGCATCCGGCCGAAGCCGAGGCGGCCTCCCACCGCGCCCTCTCCGCCCTGCCCGCGACGTACCGCCGCAACCGCGCGAACGCCACAATCCACCTCGCCCTGGCCCAGCTCCATCAAGGCGATGTCGAGCAGGCAGTCACCACCGGTGGTGAGGTGTTCGAGATCATGGCGGGCGCCCCGATCCCAGGCCGGATGCGTCAGGCCCTCGGGGACTTCCAGCGCGACCTGATCACCCTGGCCCCCTCCGCGCACTTCGCGCACGAGTGGATCGACCGCTACCGGACCGAATGGAGCACCCCGTGACCACGGCAACCGTCGAACTCCGCCACTACGGGCACGACGACCTACCGCATATCCGGCAGACCCTGCTCGATGTGCACGCGGACGCGTACGCGGACGAGATGGAAGACGAGTTCAACCAGCGGTTCCCCTGGTTCGTCGACCACTGGGGCGGACACCCCGGCTTCGCGTGCGTCGTCGGCTACGACGACGGCGAACCGGTCGGCTTCGCCTACGGCGCCCCGGCCACCCCCGGCAGGGAGTGGTGGCGCGAGCACCTGGCCACGGCGCCGGCGGACGACTCGACGTTCTCCGTGTCCGAGCTGATGGTGCGCCCGAAGTGGCGCAAGACCGGCACTGCCGAGCAGCTGCACACGGCCCTCCTGGAAAGCCGACCGGAGGCCCTGGCCGTCCTCCTCGTCGACCCCGACCACCCCAAGGTGCAAGCCCTCTACGAGACGTGGCGCTACCGGAAGATCGGCAACCGCCAGCCCTTCCCAGACTCCCCGAACTTCGCCGTCATGCTCCGCGAACTCCGCTTTGCCTGATCCCCCGACATCACCATGACGGCCCGCCTCTCAACGGGGCGGGCCGACGCGAGAGGGCGGGAAGGGCCCTCCCGGTCTCGTCGTTAGCTCAAACTGCCCTCTGACGGATTCCTCGCCGATAGGGTCCCTGGCATGTCCCTGGTCCAGCCTTCGAGCCGTCGAGACGGCTTTCCTGATGCCCCTGACGTGCTCTTCGTCTACGGCACGCTCCAGTTCGATGCCGTCCTCAAAGGCTTGTTGGGACGGGTACCGGCCAGTACCCCCACCTCAGCGCCGGAGTGGCGCGCTGCCGCGCTCGAAGGCCGGGTCTATCCCGGTCTCGTTGCCGCGCCCGGCGCCACGGCGGCCGGTCTGTTGCTCACCGACCTGACCAACCAGGAATGGAGGTTGCTCGACGCATTCGAGGACGACCAGTACGACCTGCGGGAGGTCTCGCTCACGACCGGCAAGCGTGGGTTGGCCTACATCTGGCCCGACGTGGAGGTCCGGCCCGAGAACTGGGATTCAGCCGAATTCAAGGAGCTGCATCTTCCGGCGTACGCCGCGCGGTGCGCCCGGATCGGCCCGAGGTTGGCCGCAGGCGAGGCTAAGGGCGAGTAGGCCAGCGTCAGGCAGTGGAGGCCTTCTGCCTCACGCCCGCCCCCCCACTTCGCCGACGCGTCCGCGAAGCAGTAAGAGCACAGCGGGTTCTCTGGGGTTGGCGCTGTGGCGCGAGCTCGTTGGGTGGCCGTTCGTGCAGATCGGCGTGGGGATAGCTCACCGTACCGGTTGCAACAGGTGTGGCGGGATCGCTGAATCGAGGGATGCATGTTTCTCGGGAACGGTTCTCGTTCGAGAGCTGGCGCCTGGCGGAGAGACGGGGTGCCAGCTCTCGGCGAGGATCTTGGTGCGGTCCGGCGTGCCGGTCGCCGCTCGATGCCGCTCATCGGGTCGCGTCGATCCAGCCCTGGCACTGTCGGCGATCGCCCTTGCGCGCTATGGACATTCGCGACGAATGACTCGCTCATCCCGATCGCAACGTAGGGGCGACTGATCCCGTCTATCAACGTTGATGCAGCAGGCTGGTTGGCGGGGGATCATCGGTCTACCGAAGTTCGAAGGTAGAGACCGTGAGCCACAGGGGCGAGGATGAGCAGCTTTCCACAACAGGGGCAGCCACCGGCGCGGCGTAGAGGTAGTCGGCCGGACCTTGAGTTCCGGCCCGTGCGCAACGGGATGGACTACCTCCTCAGCGCAGTACAGCACCTGACGGAAGGGCAGCAGCCGCCCGCCGATCGGGACCTGAAGTACGCGGTCCTGCACTTGCACGCTGCGACCGAGGTGCTGCTCAAAGCGCGCCTCGTTCGTGACCACTGGAGCCTTGTCATCACTGACCTGCGCAAAATGACCGAGGCGAAGTTCCATGCGGGTGACTTCAGCAGCGTGACCGTGGAAGCAGCCATGGACCGACTTCGTGACATCGTTGGGCTCGACATCGGCCAGGCAAACCGCACGGCCATCAAAGATCTGACCGGGACGCGAAACGCGTTGACACACTATGGGCACACGGCGCCAGCCTACGCAGTCGAGACCCAGATCACGCGGGTGCTCGGCTTCCTCCTCGACTTCATCCCGGCGCACCTCTACGACCCGCGGTCCACCAGCCAGTTCGGAACCGAGTACCTCACCACTATGGGAGCAATCCGGGAAAGGTTGGGGCGCATCGACTCGTTGGTCAAGGATCGGATGGGTGACGTTCGGGCCGCACTCAAGGGCATGGAGAGGAACACCGTTCTATGCCCGCACTGTCGGCAGTATGCCGTTGCTATCCCGCCAGAAGACCAGAACGTAGGTGAGTGGGGTCTTGCCCCTGAGATCGAGCTGCACTGTCGATTCTGCACTGCGCGGTGGCCAGCAGCGGAACTGGCAGATTTGTACCTGCGCGAGCACGAGCTCGTCGGATACCTGACTCAGTGCCCGTGTAGCGACTCGCAGACCTCGTTGTTCCACACCAACACGGTGATACTGGGTGCCTCGACCCTCGCAGAGCCGGAAGCCTCCATGAGTATCTGCTTCCGATGCGGAGCCAGGGCGTACGTCTCCCTACCGACTGGCCCGTGCAGTTTGTAGGCCTGGAGCCCAGCTGCCCGATACCGGCGTGTCGTCCAGACCTATCCGCGAGCATCCAGGACCACGATCGTGGCCTCGTCCCAGCAGGTGCCACAAGGGTTCCCGTCCGAGCCGCAGATATCGCCGTCTACGACCTCGGGCACCACCGGCGGGTGACCAAGACCGCCGCCAAGAAGACGGCTTCGCGCAAGCCGAGGCGCAGTCCCTGAGCCGCTGCTCTCAGGGGCGGGTGTCGACGTAGCGCACCGCAGCGCCCCGCTTCGCCTGCACTGGCTCCAGGCACCACTGGCAAAGCGGGCATCCACCACGGCCGTACCGCAGGGTCTTCCGGTGGCACACCGCGCAGGGGCCGACCTGGTCACCACTGGACGTCAGCGCCGACGGGTCCGGCTCGGCGATCGGGGGCGCGGGCGTGGCCATCAAGGGTGTCCTGTTCCTCCTGGGCGACGGGCGGCAGTGTCGCACTCGAACGCAGAATAGAACACGGCTACCGGGGCCCTGGTGTCAGTGCCTCGCCGTACCGTGGACCTATGCCCCACTCCCTCCGGCCTCACGGCCAGGTGACCCCTGCCCTCGACCAGGTCAACGACCGCATCCGCCGCCTCATGGACGAGCCCGCCGGGGAGGAGCGCTCTGCGTCGTACGCCGAGCTGCTCGTCGAGTGGGCGGAGGTCTCGCGCGACGACGTCGTGCAGGCCGCATAGACGAGGGCGCCCCGCCCGGTTTCCAGGCCGGTCGGGGCGTCGGGTGTCCGAGCAGCAGCAAGCTAGGGACTCCGTCACCCTACGAACCGGGTCTGACATCGCCCGGCTCCAGACCTGGGTGGGCGGTCCCGTAGTGCTCGGTGATCGCGTCCTCAACACGCTGCCGCAGCGCCTCCGAACGCTCCTGAGCCTGCCGACTGACCGCCTCGCTCACGTCCTCCGAGGTGAGGCCCGCGGGGAGGCGGAGCGGCCCGGGAAGCTCCCGGCCCGGATTCTCCTCATGCCACCAGCCGCACCCGAGCGGGCAGTTCCAGCGCACAGCGCCGGCGTCCGGGTGCCGGGGCCCGTACGGGAACTGTGGGGGCGGGAACAGAGACAGCGCAGGCTGTGGGGGCGGCGGTGCCGTGGCGGCCTTCCACCACTGGCGGACCAACTCCTCCCGAGCCTCCCTCGGCATAGCCGCGAGCGCGGCCTCAACGTCCTCCATCGGGTCTGCCGTCGTCATGCGGGCCAGCATCGCAGGCACGCCAGACAGAGCAGAACGCCCCGGTCGGGAGCGGTGGGCGGGCGTTCGATCAGGGGGACGCGGGGGTCGCGCCCGGCGGGGCGGTCGGCTCCTCCTCGTCCGGCAGGAGCTGCGCGAGCCGGGCATTCGCCAGGTCGACGGCGTCCCGCAGGCTCTCACCGCTGTTCGGATACAGCTCGTGCTCGACACGGGCGAGGCGTTCCTCAATCCCGCTCACGCGCTCCATCACCCCAGCCCGGCCCGGCACACCCGGGCGCTCCACCTCGCCGGCCCAGTCGTCCATGAACTCCTCGACGCGACGGCCGAGGCGGAGGGTCGCGCGGACGCCCCGCCAGACGATGGCGCCGAGCCCGGCGAGGATCGTGACCGCCCCACCCCACACGAGGACCATGTCCAGGGCGGAGACGCCGGTGGTCCCTCCGATGTTCACCCGTCTCTCCCCGCGTCATCCGTGCGCAGCCACGCCGGGAGGAGGGCCTGAACCTGCGGGAGCGCCATGACCCGCGCGAACCCGCCGGCGATCCCCAAGGCCGCGGCGACCCACGGCCACGACTGCGGGATGTCGGCCACGCCTACGATCGCCGGGAGGGCGACGGCCAGGGCGAGAGCCGTCTGCAACACGGTGCGCAGCGCGCGCCTGTTCTCGGTACTCATGAGACTCCCCTCTCAGACGTTCGGGACCTGGAGCGTGTCCCACGTGGTCCGGCCCGGCGGCCACTTCGCGGCCGTGCCGCTGAACCCACACTTCCGCTGCCACGCCTCGTAGGAGTCGACGTCGGCCTGGCCAAGCTCCGGACCGGGGCCGACCTTGTACTGGCCGCACCCCTCCTCGACGAGCCGCTTCCCCATCGCGGTGAAGATCGGCGACTTCTTACCGAGCGCCGGCCGTGACCCGTTCAGGAAGAACGACGCTCCGGGGTACGGCTCGTGCGTCGGCACGCTCGGCTTGCCGCCGCCAGCGCGGGCGACGATTCCCGGGAACACGATCTTCCGGAACTGCGTCACCCGTGCGTCTCCCGGGCACGAGTGCCCGCTCGGGTTCCACTGCGAGAACATCCGGTGATACCCGAACCCCGGGTCATCCCAGGTACGGCACAGGCGGAGCGGGACCGGGTGCTCCTGGTGAACCCAGACGCCGAGCCGGATGAGCATCTCGACCTGCGCATCCGTCCACGGATCGCTGGCCTTACGGTTCGACGCCGACTCCAGCGATATGGCCCCGGTGCCATCCGCCCGCCGGTTCGCGGCAGCGGTGGCATCAGCTCGCGTCTGCGTGCCGATGAACTGGCCGAGGCTCCCGTCATACCCGAGGCCGAAATGACTCTCAAGGTTCGTGCTGTCGCGCCAGTACTCGTACGTCCTCTTGGGCGTCCACGGGGCGGCGATGCTGTGCGCGATGAACTGCGTCGGCCTGATGGCGGGCTGGCCGTCGCTTTCCGGCTGGAGCTCAAACTTCGTTGCGAACGGGCACCAGGACATGGTCAGACCCCCTGCGTGGTGAGAAGTGGGCGGAGGCCTGCTGCGCAGCTGGCGGCCGACTCGCGAAGACGTGGGATGGGCATTACGCGGCCTCGTAGATGGCGAGCTTGAACTCCGCGAGCGTCAGGTTCAGAGAACCGGCGGATGCGTTGTGGGTGACGCGCAACGCGAGCGGAGTCAACGGGTCGACGTAGATGCCGTGACTCTTGGTGAAGAACTGGCCGCCCGGACTCGGGGCGCGATGGTCCGTCGCTGTGGTGTCGTTGGGGGTCGGGGAGCCGAGACTGAGCGGGTCACGCACGTACTGGTCGCGCAGCTCCGTGTACCCCCCGCTCGCGGCCGTGGGGGCCTCCCACTGGATCAGCGCGTACAGGTGGCCCCACCCCGCCCGCGACGGCCAGATCAGGCCCGAGCGCGGATCGTTGTCCCAGTCTGTGACCACGTACCCGTCAGGCTGGACAGCCTGGTGCATCTGGAACCGGTCGGAGGGCTCCTCCGCCCCGAACGGAAATCGGACGATCGTATAGGTGGTGCCCGGCACGATGGGCTGGTTGATGTCCCGCTTGAGGGAACACACCTCCACCCCTGGCGGGGTCGTGGTGACGCTGGTTGGCACGGGGATCAACTCCGGTACGGAGGAGTCTCGCCCGGCCCAAAACCAGCGGCTATCGCACGGAGTCTAACTCTCCGTACACGTCAGCCCTCGGACGCGGGTTCGAGCGGCGCGTAGCCGGACAGCCGGCTCGCGGTCGCTGCGGGAACACCGGCGGCGATGAGCGCCTCGTAGTCGCCCCGCGTGCGGGCCAAGTCCTCCGCCTCAAGCTGGGCGATGTGCTCGGCGTGCTCCGCCTCGAGTTCGGCCAGCCGCCCGCGGTAACGCTCCTCGGGCACGATGCGGCCCGGCCGCGACAGCCGCGGCGGCTCCTCGCCGGTGGTCTCGATGAGGCCGGTCGTGTCGTCCTCGTAGATGACGAAGTGCGTGCTGAGGGGAACGGCGTGCGCGAGGTCTTCGAACGGGGTCGGCATGACGCTCCTTAGAGGCTGATGAGGATGGCGCGCAGGAACACTTGGATCCGGTCGTACGTGGCGCCGCCGCTGCCACGGGACAGGTTGATCGGCAGGTTGACCGTGGTCGACGCGCCCGGCGCGAGCGACGCCGAGAAGCGGTACAGCTTCGTCGTCTGCGTATGGACGTTCGTCATGGCCGAGGAGCCCGTGTTCCGCGTGTAGTACATGTCGTCGCCGTCGTGGCCGTAGCCGGCTCCGGCACCGGCGGGCAGGTCGAAGTCGACGTCGACCTCCCGCTCCACCAGGACGACGGCCGAGCGGCAGAGGTCCGGGTTGGTGATGTCCAGGGAGAACGTGTCGACGACCGTGTCCGCCGACGGCACGGTGAGGTCGGCGTACTGCCGAGACTCGCTGATCTGGAAGTAGTTCACCTGCCCGCGAGGCTCACCGCGCAGCACGCCGTCGGTGCCGCAGACGATGACGCCGCCGGAGGTCTCCGGGTCGCACCCGTACGGCCAGGTCCCCGTAGCCACGGTGAGCGGGGCGCCGCCGGAACCGTCGCCGGTGAGGCCGCATCCGGCGGTCACCGTCGCCGCGCCGGTCGGCACGAACAGCCCGCCGTCGGGCCCGATGGCGAGGTTGTTCCCGGCCTGCCCGGACAGGTCCGCGGTGATGACGCCGGTCGCCTGGTCGTAGTCGATGCCGTCCCCGGCCGAGATGCACGGCCGGACGTCGTCGCACTCCACCAGCGCACTGACGACGTAGGGGTTCGCGGTACTGCCGGAACCGTCGATGGTGACGTTGTCACCGGCAACGACCGAGCAGTTGCACACTCCGCCGCCACATCCGCATCGAGCCAAGATGCCCACACCCCTCGGGGTTGCTTCTCGGCCCGGCCCACAACCAGCAGCGCACCAGCGAGTCTATCGACGGCCGTACGAGCGCCCCGGGCGTCAGCCGTGGAGTTCGACGATCACGATGCCTACGCCGCCTTCCATGCCGACCTCTGAGCCGCCGTACGACAGGCCGCCTCCAGCACCGCCGCCGTACCCGCGCGGCGCGGTCCCCGGGCCTTCCGAGGCTCGCGCGAACCCCCCGTGCCCGAGGTGTGATGAACCCCCCGCGCCGCTCATGCCGTTCGTGCCGTTCAGCCGGATCGCGCCGCCCCCGGCGCCGCCGCCCATCGACCAGTCACCCGTGCCGGCGAACGGGCCCGGCACACCCGACGACACATCGGGCGTCGTGGCGGACGTTTGTGCCGCGCCGCCGCCGTCCCCGCCGGGGGCGGTGACGAACCCGCCGAACGACGAGGTGCCGCCTGCCCCACCGGCCTGGTTCGTCGTCCCGGCGGCCCCGGCCGCCCCGACCACGATCGTCTCCACCGCGCCGAGGCCGGATGCCGCAACGAGTGCCTCGGAGTAGCCGCCGCCCGCTCCCCCCGGCCGGACAATGCACTCGTTCGTGCTCGCGTTCGCGCCGGCCGACCCACCTCCGCCGCCCTGGACCTGGACCTTCACCCGCGCCAACCACGGGTAATCGGCCTTCTCGAACTGGAACGTCCCCGGCTCCTTGAAGGTGAGGATCCGGCGCAAGCCCATGGTCCCCGGCTTGAGACAGAGTTCGCCGTCGTCGTTGACGGTGAAGTACGTATCGCATACACAAACTGCGGCCACTCGACACCCCGGTACGGAGAGAGATCGGCGGCCCGGCCCACAACCAGCGGCACCCCAGCAGGTTAGCCGCGCGTCAGGAAACGGCGGTCGCCGTCAGGTGCACGAACAGGCCGGGCCCGGCGGGGTCGGTGACGCCGTGTCCGCGCTTCGGCCGGGTGCGCCACACCCGTACGACCGCGCACGTCTCCGTGACTTCCTCCAGGGCCACGGTCACCGTGCGGTCGCCGCCGGGCTCCGGGTCCACGGGCAGCGCCGTAAGGACGGGCGGCAGCGCGTACGGGGCCGGGAACATCCAGCGGGCGCGGCCGTCGTCGCCGGTCGTGACGATGGCGGCCGTCGTGGACCGGCCGGGCGGTCCCTCCGGTCCTCGCTCCCCCGGCGACCCCGCCTCACCCGCAGGCGGATCCCCCGCCGGGGCGCGGCGCCCAGTGCTCCTGGTCGTCGTCCTCGTGCGCCGGTCGAGGTCCCGCAGCATGCCCCCGAGGGGGTTGCCGGGCATCCGCCGCATCGCTCCGCCACGCATCGCCATCAGCCGGCCTCCGCCCCGGTCGCCGCCACCTGGACCTGCACGCTCTCCGAGCCGGGCGTGGACTCCGTTCCGCCGTCCTCGTGCACCTTCACGCCGGTGATCTTCAGCCGCTGCGTGATGGTCCGGCACGTCGTCGCGCTCGTGATGTCCAGACACCAGCCGGGCACGAGCTTGGGCACGTCGACCGCCGCGTCTGGGCTCAGCGTGACCTGCTGGGTGTCGATGAACACCGGCACCGGCAGGCTCGACCGCAGCTTCGAGCGGGCGGCTGCCGTCGCCGACGCGTCATCAGGGATAGACGTCTGCTCCAGGTAGCGTTCCAACAGCCCGTAGTAGGCGTCCGATCCGCCGGACATGCCGAGCACGTCGCCGTCATCGTCCCCGGCGACAACCCACCGCGTGGCGAGCGATGTCCCGTCCTCGGCGACGACCAGGCCGTCAGGCATGTCCGCGTCCGTGAGGCGGCCGACGACAGCGGTGTGCGTCTCCGGCAAGAGCAGGATCGTCGAGCCGACCGCCGTGTAGTCGAGGCCGGTCTCCGCGAGGTCCCGCAGGTGATCGCCAGTCTGCCCCACGTCCTTGATGTACCGGCGGGCGCCGCGCACCTTCGCGGCGGCGATCACCTGCACCGTGTGCCCGGGGTCGTCGGGGGCGAACCCGTCCTCGATCAGCCACTGCCCGATGGTCGTGAGGTCGGAGTCGCCGAACGTGATCGAGTTGTGCGGGACCCGCCGGTCGAGCCACGCCAGGATGTCACCGGCCCAGATCTCCACCTTCCCCAACGACCACTCCACCTGGAGGATCGGGCCCTCCCACACGAACTCGCCGTCGCGGTAGATTACGAGCTTGTGCCGCCACGAGCGGACACGCCCCAGCCGTTCGCAGCAGTTCCCGTCAGGGTTGATGACGACACGGGCCGCCGAAGTGTCGTCGAGGAGCCGGTTCCACTCCACCTCGGTCAGCACGTCGACGCCGGACACCGTCCCGCCGGCCCGGTCGATGATGACCGCCTGATGGGTGCCGCACCCTGCGACCGCCATGTCAGTACCCCCGCCCGGACACAGACACGGTGACCACAGCATCCGAGGAGGGCGGGTTGGCGACGTCCGACTCGATGCACACGCAGTACGAGGCGCACGTGAACGCCGTGAACACCGGCGGTGCCCCCTCGCGGCCGTACACGTCCGCCGAGGACTCGCACACCCCGCCGCACTCGACCAGCGCCCGGCCGGTCTGCCCGTCCAGCGTCAGCGCGCCCCCGGCGGGCACGTACTTGATGACGTACACGCTGTGCGGGGCGCAGCGGGACCGGCCGGCGATCTCCTCGCAAGTCAGGGCGGCGTCGCCGGGCTGCCGCTCGTAGAACGAGATCGTCAGGTTCCGCAGGTCGCTGCTCCCCGCCCGCACGGTGATCATCGGCACGTCGACGGACCAGCCGGGCCGGTCACTGAGGTCCATCTCGTAGCAGTCGCGTTCGACGGCGAGCGGGACGCAGAAGCAGGTGTCCGGCGCCGTGGGCACGGGCGGCGACGGCGGCAGACACGCCGGATCGGAGCATGAGGCGGTGGGGTCCGGGCACGCGGCGAGACGGCATCCTCCTTCACAGCCCGGCTCGCTGGAGCCGTGGAGGCACCAGGTGATGCACTCGGTGCCGTCGTCCACGGGCGGGGCGACCTCCATGACCGGGATCGGGTCGGTCCACAGCCACGGCGTGCCCGCGGTGAGAACGAACTCCACGGTGACGATGTCCGCGCCGACGCTGCATTCACCGGCCGTGCAGCCGTCACCGTGTCGGGCGGTCACCGTCGGCCCGGACACGAGCGCCACGCGGCGGATGCTGCGCCGGTGCCGGGCGTTGAACGTCTCCACGTCCATGTCCTCGCCGGGACAGCAGTTGTAGAGCGTGAGACAGTCCCCGTCGCACTGGCCGCTCGTGCACCCCTCAAGAACCTCGCCCAGCCAGTGAAGGCCGTAGTCGACCGCGCAGCACGTCGCGCCGAGGAGAAGCCCGGTCACGGTGATCGTGCGCGGCATGACCCGGGCCGGGCCGATCGAGCCGCCGCCGGTGACCGCGTTCGTCACCGCCCTGCGTACGGGCCGTTCGTCCAGGCCCTCCACGGACAGCACCATCAGCCCGGCGAAGTCCTCGGATTCCGGCACGTCGGGGTCGTACCAGGGCGCGCCGTCCTCCTCCGGGGTCGAGTACGGCAGATCCCCGACGAGTTCGGCGTCGAACGTCGGGCACGAGCAGCCGCTGGCCGACGTCAGCGGCGACCCGACCGAGGTCAGATACGTCTCCAGCCGAGCATGGTTGGCGACCTCAACCCCGCCCAGGGCGAGGTACCAGTCAAGCGCCATCAGATCAGTCCCCCTGCGAGCGCGAGCCGGTTCGCCACACGGTGCGCCGTCATCTGCCCATCGCCGACCTCGTTGATCGTGAAGTTGTTGTTGATCACGGCCCCGCCCCCGGCGGACCCGCTGGCCTTGCCTCCACCGCCGCCGCCGAGCAGCTCCAGCAGGCCGGACTCCTCGGCGAGCTGCCGGGCACGCTGGGGCTTGGTCAACGGAATGATCACCTCGGGCCCGGCCTCGCCGACGAGGCCGACGACCGGCGACGTCACGATCCCGCCGTCCGCGAACGGCAGCACGCTGCGCACCGAACTGGGCAGCCCGGACTTGATCTTCGAGACGATCCGCGAGCCGATGTCGCCGAGGCTGCCGACGATCCGGCCCGGCAGCGTCGAGAAGAGACTGACGATGCCGGAGATCAGGCTCGACACGGCGCTGCTCGCCGAGCCGGCCGCGCTCCGGAAGACGCCGGCGATCCGCGAGCCGACAGAGGAGAGCGCCGAACCGATCCGGCCCGGCAGCGCCGAGAAGAACGACACGACCGAGGAGCCGAGCGCGCGGGCCGCGCCGAGCGCGCTCGTGCCCGCCGACCGGAACAGGGCCGCGACACGGCCTGGCAGCGCGGACAGCGCCGCCCCGATACGGCCCGGCAGTGCGGAGAAGAACGCCACGGCCGTGGAGATGAACGACGAGATCGCCGAGACGGTCGACGTGAACGCAGACCGGAACGCCCCCGCGATCGAGGACCCGAGCGAGGCGAGCGCCGTCCCGATCCGGCCCGGCAGCTCGGTGAAGGTGAAGATGATCGCGGCGAGCGCTGTGAGCAGCACGATCCCGAGCGCCGCCATGGCGTTGACGAAGAAGTCGATCAGCAGGCCGGGTAGCGCCGCGAGCCCCGTCATGATCATGCCGGGCAGCGAGGTGAAGAAGGTGACGACGGCCTGGAAGCCGGTCGTGATCCACGTCGTGACGGTCGTGACCAGGCCCGTGAAGAACGTGGAGATCGTCGTGCCGAGCGTCGTCAGCGCGGTGACGATCAGGGTCGGCAGATTCATCACGAACGCGACCGCGCCCGTCAGGGCGGAGACCAGTCCGGTGATGACGCCGACGACGGCCTGAATGACCGGGATGACGAGGTTGATCTGTACCCACGCCCCGAACGCCGCGGCGACCTGCAACACCGGTCCGAGGAGTTGCAGCATCTGCACGACGAGCGGGGCGAGCCCTGCGACGAGCTGAACGACCGACGGGACCAGCGGCAGGAGCGCCTGGAGGATCGCGTCGAACGCCGCAACCATCTGCGGCAGGATCGGAAGGAGCGCGTCCGCGAGTGCCTGGTAGACCGGGACGAGCGCGGTCGCCACCTGGACGAGGGTGTCGGCCAGCGTCGACAGGACCGGGGCCAGCCGCTGGAAAAGCTGGGCGATGGCCTGCCCGACTCCGGCCGCGAGCGGCTGCATCGCCGTGGCCAGCGTCGTGAACGCCGTCGCGATCTGCGGCAGGACCGGCATGAGCGCGCCGACCAGGGCCTGAATGATCGGCGCGAACAGCGTCGCGAGGTTCTCAAGAACCGGCGCGAGCATCTGCGCGACGGCCGCCACCAGCTGACCGACCAGCGGCAGGAGCGGGGCCAGCGCGGAGATGACGGACCCGATGGAGGATCCGAGCGGCCCGAGGGCGGGACCGATGGCGGCGAAGGCCTCCGCGAGCGCGGTCGCGACCTCTTGAAGGCTCGGTGCGATCGCCGCCAGGGCGGGGCCGAGGGAGTTGATCAGCCCGGTGAGGGCGGGCCCGAGCGCGGCGAAGACGGGCGCCAGGGCTGGCGCGATGGCGCCGACCTGCGTGACGAGCGCGGAGAGGATCGGCCCGAGCTGCGCGGCGACGGTCGCCAGCGTCGAGAAGATGTTCCCGACCGCAGTCTGGCCGGTGGCCGAGTTGACGAACTCGGCGAACGCGCCCGTGACGCGCTGGAGGTTCGCCAGGAACCCCGACCCCGAGGCGCCCGCCGCCTCGAAAACGCCGGACAGGATCGAGCCGACGTTGCCGAGGACGCCGCCGAGCTGCCCGAGCGTGGTGACGGCCTGGTCCACCCACCGGACGGCGTCGCCTCCGCGCGCAGCCTCCTGGAGGAACGTCCCGAACCGTGCAGCTGCACCCGAGATGGCGCCACCGAGGCGCGCCCCGAAGGCCTCGCTGACCGCGCCGCCGATCTCAAGGAAGCCCTTGACGACCTCCCCGACCTGCGTGCCGAGTCCGGCGAGAACGGACGACGTGCCAGCGAAGACGCTGTTGATCGCCGCGATGGAGCGCTGCGCCTGGATCGCCTCCAGGGCGTTGCCGGCGATGACGCCCCACTGCGAGGCAATGGACGTCAGCCCGCGGTTGAGCGGCCCGCTCAGCGCCGCAGCAACCTGGGTGATCTCCCCCTCGAAGACCCGGAAGAACGAGTCCTGGACGGCGTTCCGCAGCTCCTCGAACGCGGGCTTGAGCGCCCGCACCTCCCGGGCTGCCGCCTGCGCCGCCGGGGAGAGGTTCTCCAGGCTCTTGGTGAACTCCGCGCCACTGCCGGTCAGCGCAGCCTCGAAGGCGTCCGAGACACCCATCAGGGCAAGGCGGAGCCCGCCCAACGCGGCCTGATAGCCGAGGACTACGGCCGGGAAAGCGGCGATGAGCCCGGCCGCCGGGGCGAGCGCCGCCGTCAGCGCTACGACGCCTTGCGCCGCGCCCGCCGCGGCGATGCCGATCGCACCGATCCGCAGAAGACCGGTCAGCGCCGAACCGACCCGGCCCGCGATGCCCGACAGCCCGGACAAGGCCCGGGCGAACCGGTCGCTGTCGACGTCGGCGTTGACGCGAACAGTGACGTCCGGCGCGTTGTGCGCCCGGATCCGCGCGTCGAAACCGTCGAGGTCCGGGACGACCCGGATCGCGACCTCTTCCCCGGCGAGCAGCGCGCGGAGCCGCTCGACGAACCCCGTCAGGTCAGGGGCGACAGGGATGTTGATGGACTCCAGCGAGCGGAGCCCGGCGAGGAACCGTGCGTCGAACCGGCGAAGGTCCGGCTCGACGCGGACCGTGACAGCGGCAGCGTCAAGGCCCCTCTGGATGTTGCGGCGTATCTGGGCGCCGATGCCGCGCGTCGCGCGGTCGAGGGCCCGCTGAATCCGGATGCCGACGTCGCGGGCATCAGCGACCGCATCCGCCTCGTCCAGGACGATGGTGATGCGAGCGGACCCGTAGTCCTCGTCCTCGCCGGCCACGGGGCAACCTCACGAAGTGCGTGATGTTGCCCGGCCCAAAACCAGCGGCGATGCGGCCCACCCGCAAGGCGGGCCGACGTGTTCAGACTAGCCGGACCGGCCTCGCGTGAGCTTGGCGTCCTGCGCCGCCATCTGCGCCGCGAGGCTCTGCGCCTGCGCCCGGTTCATGCTCACGCCGGGGATCGGCCTGCGCCTCCCCCGCGCCTGGCCCTTCGGCGGGGCGTACAGCTTGGCCCTGTTCCGGGCCCGCTCCCCGTCGTCCTCCGCCGTGGAGTCGATGGCGGCCTCGGCCGCGCTGAGCATCCGGCTCAGCGTCCACTGCCTCGGGTCGATCCCCTGGAGCGCGAGGTGCCCGTCCCAGGAATCCCACGAGGCGGCGATGGAGGTACAGAGCCGTTCGACGACGTAGGAGGGCGGCCTCCTCCATAGATCTCGGCGACCCACTCCAGAAGCTCCATCAGGACGCGGGTCGGCAGCTGCATCGACTCGTCCTTGATGGAGACGGTGCCGGTGAGGCCGGCGGCGTGCGCCTCTGCCTCGTCCCCGCTGGTGAAGACGACCGGCTTCTTCCCTCGCTGCTGCACGACGTAGCGGAAGAACCGCTCTCGGGTCTCCTGTGTCATCAGCTTGCCGAGGAACGACCGGAGTTCGGTGACGATGCCCTTGAGCCTGCTGGCGTCGATCTGCGAGAGGTCGCCGGAGCCCGCCCCGAGCTCCCGCTGCTGCTCGATGAGCGCCGCGTATCCGTCGAGGAACTCGTCGCCCATGACCTCGGGGACGAACTTCAGCTCGACGTCGCCGACCTCGGCAACGTGCGGTTCGGTGTTCAGCGTGAATTGCTTGCGTGCCACGGGTGTGCCCTTGTCTCCCGCGCGATCGCCCGGCCCAGAACCAGCGGCGTACCGGGGGAGGATAGAGCACTCACACCGCAGCGATGCGGTTCTGACCATTAGTCCTCATGTGACGAGGACTCCTCATCACCCTCGCCCCGCCCGCCTCGCTGGCGTCCTCTGCCAACGAAGCGTGTGCTTCGCCCTTCGCCCTCGCGCGTGGAGGACTCATCGTCTTCCACCCTGCCGCCCCGCGGGTGCCTGCGAACGATTCCATAGGATCGCTCGTCCGCTGCTCTAGCGGCGCGTTCCCTCCCAGTGGCCCCTCTGCCCACTGCTTTGATCTCTCTGACGGTAGGTAGACCCGATTCTTCAGTTGACGTATCGAGTACATCCATAACGAATCGATTTCCATCAAGCAGGAATTCTACCTGTGCTGTAACCGGGCTTTCGCTCTCCTCAGCCCTCTCAAACAAGGACAGGAGACGATCCTCTGCGGAGATGAAATCTTCGTTCTCGTTTTCGGGATCAGTTTCCGATGGCCCAGCTTCGGATAGTTCAACTTCAGGCAATTCAGTTGAAGTCCGACTCTCCTTCTGACCCTCCCGGTATCCCATAAAGATCACCAGGCCAAACAGGACCACGCCGATAGCGATAAGAGCGAACATGACTGAGATGAACACAGGTCACCTGCCTGTGGCGAGCCATACGGAATATGAGCCGTACGCCATGAGGCAGAGGACAAGCAGCACAGTCCCCACCACATACTCTGCGGGAGGCGTGCTGTCTGCATACTTGGCCAGGCGTACGCTGTAGCCGAGACAAATAACGGCCCAGAAAACGCTTAGCATGAGGGCCATTTTCCGGGTACCGGGCCGCTTCACATCATCGCTGGCCACCAGGTCCGTGACGCCGCCAATCATGACCACGATGCCCGCAAGGAGAAATTCTACGCCACCGAAAACCTGTTCCGCCGACTTGTTCCCCTCGCCTGTTATGAGGGGCCAACACACAGCGATGAGGGAAAATGCCACGACGCCGACAGTGAAGAGGGCCACCCTCAACCCTTCGGGCTTTTCCAGGAAATTCATGGCTGCCCTCGATCCCACGGAAGCAGGCTCCCAAGCCACCGTATGTGAGGTTCGACTTGGACGCATCCGCACCAGGTTCGGTGAGCCCTTTCTAGCGGCCCAACCGCAGCGCCCCAGCGAGGAAGTTGTTGGGCCGGGTGCCAGGATGCCGTACGACGGACGCAAACACGGTCTGCCCGCCGACGTCGAAGCGGAGCGCCTTCGCGCGGCGGGGGCGGATGATGTGTGGGCGGGTTCCGTCGAGGACGTACCGCACGGCGGGGTGGTCGCACACGATGACGCCCTGGAGGCCGCTCGGCCCGCTCTCGACCTTCCAGCTGATGTAGCGGCCCATGCTGCCGGGCGCCTCGCGCTCGGCGATGTTCGCGACGCGCTCCGTACGTTCGCGGAGCTTCCGCTCGACCCGGCCGCCACGGATGCGGAGCAGTCGGCTGAGACGCCCCTGCTCGATCCGCACCTCAACGCTCATGACACCCCCTCGTCCGGGCAGCGGCACCCTGGCAGGGCCACGATGACACGCTGCTCCAGGCCGACGCACCCGCCTTCTGGCCCGATGGTCCGCTGCGCGCCGATGACGAACTTCCGGCCGCGCCTGCCCCCGCCCGTCTGCGGGAGGCAGCACAGCAGCGCGTTGTAGACCGTCACTTCGTCGATGTGCAGGATGCGGGAGGCTTGGGACAGTTCCTCGCACGAGGGAGGACAGCCGTCGTCGCTCACCGTCGGGGCGCAGCGCAGGAACGTGATGACCAGCTCCACGGCGGTGACCGGCGGCGGGGTGCAGCCGCGCGCCCCCTGAACGGTCTGATCCTGTGCGGGAAAGCTGGTCTGGCTCGACGGGTAGATACGGGCCACGTTCACGGTGAGCTGCCCGCCCGTCCCCTCGCTGGGACCGCACGGGTCGTCGCAGGAGTCCCACGCCGCCGTGCCGGGCACCACGCAGCCCCGGCACGGGCAGCCAGGCTGTCCCTCGACGGCTTCGGCGGTCGCGTCCAGGGCGGCGCACACGCAGCCGAGGACAGCCTCCGCCAGGTCGTGAACAGCGAGTGCGGTCAGGGCCATGTCGTCACCCGCGGTCGCTTGAAGTCGGGGCTGTAGACCCGGCTCGGGCTGGTCATCTGGTACGGGTTCACCGCAGCAAGCCACAGGTCCACGACCGGCAGACCGGTGCGGCCCTGGCTGAAGAGGACCGTCGGGTCGGTCATCTCCAGCTCCACACCCTGCCGCGTGACGCGGGACAGATTCCTGTTGGCCTTGCAGCCGCAGGAGCCCGGATTGCAGCCCTTGAGGAGGTGGCACGTCAGCTCGGAGACGGCCGCGATCGCCGCGTCATCGAGCGGGAGACCCCACCGGTAGGTGACGGTGAACGTGCCCGGCGCGCCGGAGGGTTCGGCCATGTCCTGGCAGGTCGGCCAGCAGCCACCGCTGACGCGCACGAGCTGGCCAGCCGCATCGACCCGGTACGCCTCGGGGACCAGGACCTCGCCGTCGACGTCAACCTCCACCACGTCGTAGACCGGGCCCGGGAGGTAGACCTCGCACAGCTCCCCGCACGAGCAGTCGCTCTTGCAGCCGCACGTCGACGCGTTGCGCCAGATGCCGTCAACGCCGATGTACGGAATCCACGGCCCGGTGCCCACACCGGCCTGGAACGACACCGGCGCGGAGTCCAGGCAGGACCGGCGGCACGGCCGTACGGTCACCGGGCACGGTCCCAACCGGCGCCCGGACAGCGCCCACAGAATCTGTGAGGAGACCCGCGTCCACCGCTCGACGTCTGCCGGGTCGTAGTCGTCGACGACACAGCACGGCTCGAACGGCCACGGGTCGCACGGACCCACCTGGAGCGGCATCAGCGCCTCGCCAGGGTCTCGTACGGCGACGCCTCGGGGAACGCGCGGCGCACGTACCGGCCGACGTGCCCGTTGGTGAAGGAGTCCGGCATCGTCGATACGAACGGGAGCCCCTCGTAGCCGCGCGGCGCACGGTGCAGCACCTTCACGTCCCGCATCTGCGTTCCGCCGATCCCGGCGAGGACCCCGTACGCGGTCCGCTTGTGCAGGACGTCGAGATGACGGCCGGCGTCCAGCGCGTGGAGCATGCCCGCCTTCTCCACCGGCAGCGGGACGTGCAGCTCGTAGGAGAGCGGGTTGTCGTGGCCGAGGCCCACCAGGAGGTCACGCGTCTCCCGCAGGCCCCGCATGTACTTCCCGTTGCCGCGCGTCGCGTAGTACGCCTCGACGTCCCGCACGGGCCCGCGGTGGAACACGGGGAACGGCCCTATCTGGGGGCGCATGACGAAGAAGTCGTCATTGCAGTACAGGAACGTGTCGGACACGTCGGGGTGTTCGCACACGGCCCTCATGGCGGCCGTCGTGTTCTTGTACTTGGTGCTGGTCTGCTGGGTGCGGAGGTGCCGCACGTTGACCGCCCAGGGCGGCCGGTAGCCGACGATCCACACCCGCCGGTGCGGCAGGTGCGCCGCCCACGACCGCAGCGCATATCTGAGCTGCTGGTTGGCGGCGCCCTCCCGCACCGGCACGACGATGTCAGGCAACTCGATCATCGCCGGCGCCTACGAGGCCGACGCGTCGCACAGGACCGGCGCGTACTCGCACGTCGGCTCCGGCGGGGCGACCGTGGTGACGAACGTCCGGCGGTGACAGGTCGAACCGAGCGGCGTCAGCATCGGGCCCCCGGTGCCTGCCGCGTCGATCGGCATGACGTCGTACGGGCCGGAGCCCCAGCCCCCGCCGGCTCGGGTCGCGCCGGTGAGGGTGAGGGACGCGGCCTCGCTGCCGACCTCCAGGTCACCGAGCATCCCGTTGGTGACCCACGGCATCAGGAAGTAGATCCAGGCGCCATCGCCCGAGCCGTCGGCCTCGCACACGTCGTCGCCGAGGACTTCCGCCCACAGCTCGATCGCGAAGCCGCTGTTGCACTGGATCGAGCAGTCGTCGTAGCCGATCGGCTGCCCGTCGAACCCGTAGACGACGGGGTTGCCGGTCGTGATCTCGATCAGTTCCGGCGAGACGGAGAAGAAGTTGAGTTCGAGGTCATAGCCCTTGAAACTGGGGCAACCCCTCTTAAACCCACAGATCTTGCCGTTCGCGGCCTTGTACTCGACGTCTTCGCCGTCGTCGACGTTCGCATTCATGCCCAACGTGGCAAAGCAATCGAAAACGAACGCGTTGTCGTCACCGCAGATGGGACGACCACAGCCGTCCACCCTCGTGACTCGGATGACGTCCGCATTCGCAATGAGGGGGCAGGACACTCGGGCCTCCAACACATGCGTTGGTCGGCCCGGCCCAAAACCAGCGGCAACGCCCCGAGTCTAGCCGCGCAGCCCCTCAGTCACACGGCTGTGGCCGTCGCGTGCACGGTCGCCCCGGGCGCTGCTCCACCGGCCGCGAGGACACCGATACCGAGCAGGGTCACGCTCGTGGACTGGAGGACGCTCACCGTCGTCGCCGCCGCGGTGTTTGCCACGACGCGGGCCGAACGGAACCCGGCCCCGGCCTGCACGGCCAGGCCCACAACTGGCGGCGCGGTGAACGCCCCGGCGGGCCAGTTGAAGACGACGGTCCCCGTGCCGTCCGTGGTGGCCGTCGCGCGCTCCTGGCGGGGCGACACGGGCCGGTAGCTGCCGCTGACGCTCATCGGGCACCTCTCGTGGTTTCGGCAAGCTCGTGGATCGAGTTGACCCACAGCTTCATCTCTGCGGACGTCTGGTCGGCGAGGAACGCGCTACGGGCGCGCGCCCTCGCGGAGGCCTCGGCGCGGCGGTCGCCGTCCTGGTACAGGCCCTTGATGGCCTTCGCCCAGGCACGGACGTCGGCCCGGTCGATGAAAGTCCCGGCGTCGCCGAGGGCCTCCTGCAGACCGGTGGTGGGGTGGGCGATGACGGGGATACCGGAGGCCAGAGCCTCCACGGCCGCCATGCCGTACGACTCGTACACGCTGGGCACCATCAGGACCCGGGTCTTCGCCCACACGTCGCCCCGCATGTCGGAGGTCTGGCGGATGACCGTCATGTTCCGCCTCACCGGGCGGGTGACCTGCGGGCCGTGCGCGCCCATCACACCGAGGAACGGCAGGGCCGGGAGCACGGCCGCAGCTCCGCGCCACGTCGCAACTCCCTTGTGCCGGCTGAGGTTCACGAGCGTGACGTGCGTGCCCTCCCGCGGGGCCCTGTGCTCCTCGGGGATCACCGGCGGGTGCACGACGAGCGACCGGATGCGGTCGGCCTCCACATACCGGGACGCCAGCGAGGCCCGGACCCACTCGGTGTTGTAGACGCACAGGTCCGGGCCGAACGCGTAGGCCCTGGCCGGGAGGTCGAAGTCGTTGTGGAACAGCAGCACCGACCGTGACCCGGTCTCCTTGGACAGGGCGATGGCACGCTCGGCGAAGTCGTGATGCGTGATCACGGCCTTCGGCCGCACGTGCCGGATCAGCGCCTCGGCGGCGCCCGGCTCCATCGACCGGTACGTGACGCCGTCCTCGCGCCAGGACGAGGGGGCTTCGGGCATGGCGGAGCACACCACGACGACGTTCAGGCCCTCCTCCGCGAGGGCCGCCATCATCGTGTGGAGCATCGTCTCCGAGCCCGCCCGCCGGTACGGAACCCCGAAGTGCACCCACGCCACGACGTCCGCCGACCCCAGCCGCAGGGTGCCCGTGGGGCGGGCGGGAACGCGGGCGCCGGCCGACCGGTGCAGTACCGCGCGGCGGCATGCGGCGTCGAACTGGCGGAGGTTGCCCTCGTAGTCCAAGCCCTCGGCGTGCACCCGGGCCCGGGTGGAGGCGGCGGCGTAGACGTCCGGATCGGAAAGCCGCCGGATCTCCCGGGCCCACGCGTCGGTGTCCCCCCTCGGTATGTACGTTGCCGCGTCGCCGAGCGCTTCCCGTATGCCGGGGAGCGGGGCCGCGAGCACCGGTATCCCGGAGAGCATCGCCTCCACCCCGGCCCGGCCGTAGGACTCCAGCTCCGACGGCATGAGCAGGATGCGGGTCCGCGCATAGACGTCGCGCGGATCGGCCCTCTCGGCCACCTGGACGTTCTGCGGCAGCGGGCCCGGCTCCTTGCCGGGAGTCGCAACCATCAGGAACCGGGTCTCGGGCAGCTGCTCGGCGATCCCGGCCAGGACGTCCGCGCCCTTGGCGGCCGTGGAGCCGTTGAGGGTGACCATGCCGCCGGGCGCCGTGCGGTAGCGCCTCGGGTCGATCGGCGGCGGCAGGACGAGGGACGGGCCCCGGTAGTCGGGATAGTGGTCCCGGCACGCCTGCGACGGGAACCAGGCAAGGTCAGGGCGCCCGAGGTCCCGCTGCGGGGGCATCCCGTGCACCATCAGCAGGTGCGCGATGCCCGACAGCTGCCGGATGATCTGCGCGGCCCGCCGGTCCCGGTAGTGGGAGATGACCAGCTGCGGCCTCGACTTCTGCACCGCGTACCGCCAGTTCGCCAGCGGCCACACCTTCACGACGTCCTCGGTACGGGCCCGCTCCGGCTCCCGGCTCGTCGTGACGACCTGCACCGCGTGCCCGGCCGCGACGAGCCCACGAACGTACTCGCGGGTCGTGACGAGGGCTCCTGTCGGCTCCGGCTGCCGGTAGGTCGGCAGGACTACCAGGATGCGCAGGGCACGCCCGCCCAGCTTCCTCGCCCGGCCTGTCCGGCCCTGGCCAACGGCAGGGGTCACCGTGGTCTCCGTTCTGATGGTGCGACGTGCTCTGTTCCTCATGCAGCCCCGCAGGCCGGCGGGGGCGGCTCCTAGCGGTCGCCTGTTCTCGGGTCCCGCTCATAGCCGGACAGGTCCCGGGCGACGGGCTCCGGGAGCCCTACCTGAATCAGGGCGTTATAGGCGTCCTGATGGCGCGCGGCGTCGGCCTGCCGGAGTTCATCGGCGTACGCGGTGACGCTCGCCTCGGCGTCCGCGATGGCGGCCTGGCCCTCCGCCGTGCTGAGTTCCTGGCCGCCCTCCGGGGTTCCGGCGCTGCCGGGGTCGGTCTCCGTGATCTCCATGACGCTGCCGGAGACCGTACGGACGTAGCGGGTGGTGTCTGGCACGAGGGTCCCTCCTCAGAGCACGAAGATCATGACGCGGATGAAGCTCTGGATTCGGTTGTACGTCGCTCCGCCGGCGCCCCAGCCCATGCCGAGGTCGACGGTGAACGTGATGCTCCCGCCGGGCGGGATGACCCTGTTGCCGGTGACCTTCGTGGTCTGGGTGTGCACGTCGAAGACGGTCGCGTTGCCGGTGTTCTGGGTGCGGTACATCTCGTCCTGGGCCACGAAGTACCCGGCCCGGCCACCGGGCGGGAGGACGAAATCGACGTCCCACTCCTGCTCGATGAGCACACGGGCCTCCCGGCACGGGTCCGGGTTCGTGATCGTGAGACTCCTGGTCGTCACCGTCGTGCCGTCGCCGTCCATCGTGGTCGGCACGAGCGGGTTCGCCGGGAACACCTCGTTCACGGAGGACTGCACGTAGTCGTAGACCGGGCGCGGCTCGGAGCGCAGCACACCGTCTGAGTCGCAGTACACACCCCCGGCCTGCGCGTCCAGGTCACACGGGTACGGCCAGGCGCCGACAGCCACCACGAGAGGGCTCGCGTCCGTGCCGCTACCGGTGAGCCCGCAGCCAGTCACGGGCGGCGTCGCACTGACCGTGTACGGGGAGGTCGTAGAGCCGTTGCCGTCCACGGTGACGCCCCCACCGGCCACGACGGTGCAGGTGCACCGCCGACTGTTGCCGCAGCAGTTACTCACGGCGTCCTCCATCTCATTTCTCGTCCGTCCCTCGCGCCGGGGCCGGCCATCATTTGGCCGGGTCAGTCGCCGTCCGTGTGCAGGGTCTCCGTCCAGTTCACGATGAAGTCCGAGCCGGCAGCGGCCCCGGTGAAGAGGAGCGAGCCGTCGAGCTGGGCGTGACTGTCGTTGGCGACACCCCAGGTGAGGACAGTCCCCGTCGGGACGTTGGTGTCGTCTTCCCACCCTGTGGGCGTCGGGTTCAGCCCGGCCGCCCGCACGCGTACGGGGCCGGTGATCACCCGCAGCGTCACCGTCTGTACGTTGAACAGCTCGTCGAAGTCCGGGGAGGACACTGCCCCGGTGTAGCGCTTGATACGGGGGCGGAGACGCTCTGTGGGCACGCGCTGAGCTCCCGGCACGATGTCCGCCGTGCACGTGACGAGCTGGTCCATCGGCGGGGCCGGGACGACGGCGCCGGACGCGTCGGTCCACCGCTCGCCGACCGAGCCGTCGCACTGAACCTCAACGATCCGCCGGTAGTACTGATCCGGGACCGTGACCGTGGTCGGGTCGAACGTCAGCGTGTCGCCGGTATCCACGTTGGTGGCGGTCAGGCGCCCGTACTGCGTGCCGGTCGGCGGCAGCGCCCGGCTTCGCACGTGGTAGGCGCACGTCTCCGACTGCGCCACCCGCCAGTTCCCGGCGAACGGGTCCCACGTGTTCAGCGTGGTGGCGAAGTCGTCGAGGAAGGGGATGGCGCAGGCGTCCCAGCCGTCGACGGTGGGCTCGGGCAGCACGTTGCGGCCGTTGATGAGCCAGGACGTGACCCGCACGTTCGGCTGGGCACAGATCCCGGCCGCCGTTCCGTTGATCTGGGAGACGCCACAGGGGGTGTCCCCGCTGTTGTCGTACGACACATACCGGTAGCCGGGGACCTTGAAGCATTCGATCGCGATGTCTGAGGGGCAGTCGACGGTGACCGCGCCCGCGGTTCCGCTCATTGAGGGGTGCTCCGTCTCGTCGTGGGTTCCGGCGCGCTCGCCTGGCTGCCGGGCGGGCGGTGGCTCATGTATGGGTGCCGGTCATCAGTTGCTGATCTTCTTGAATCGGAAGTTCGTGGCGGAGACGACCTCACCCGTGGTGGTGCCGCTGTCGACGTGCTTGAGGCCCTCGACTCGGATCGTTGTCGGGCCGGCCACCTGGTAGAGCGCCGACGCCGAGGCGTTGCCGTGGAGGGTGTGGGTGACGCCGACGGCGGGCGTCGCGGCGAAGAGGACGAGGGTCCGCGTGGTGAGCGGCACCACGGCGCCCGCGGTGACGTTGAACAGCCGGGCCTGGACGATTGCGTTGGAGACGCTGCCCTGCATGATCACGCCGCCCTGCACGTCGGCGTCCAGCTCGTAGACGCCGGCCTCCGGCAGCGTGAGCGTCGCGGGCACCGGGACCCACGTGTCGTAGGGGGAGCCTCCCAGGCCCACCACGCCGGACGTCTGCCCGGTGACCGGCTTGGGGCGGAGCTGACCGGACGTGCTCATGAGGTTCTCCAATCTCGTACGGGGGTCTGTGGCATCAGGAGTCCGCCAGGCGCCCGCTACCGGGCGCCTGGCGGACTGCCGTACGGCTACGGCTGCGCGGTCCAGAGAACCTGCCACGTCGCGGCGGCCGGATCGCCGTCGATGGTGATCGTTCCGGCGAGGGCAGAGTCCACCGTGTCCCCGTCGACGCCCCACGTGATGGAGGCGCCGGCCGGGACGGTGAGGGTGCCGTCAGCGGTCGTCACAGTGACGGTGCCGCTGTAGACGAGCAGGGTCACGGACTGCGTGCCCGCGTTGGCCGCGAGGTCCCAATCGGTGTTCTGCGTGCCGTGCGGGGTCACGGTCTTCTGCGGGGCGGTCACGGGGCACTGGCCGACGGTGCCGGCCGGGGTGTAGGCCGTCGTGCCGTCCAGGGCGGTGTCCGTGACGGTGACCGTGCCGTCCTCGGCGATGGCGAGGCGGCGCAGGAAGGGGGTGGAGGTGCCGTCGGCGGCGACGTCGCACAGCTCCAGCACCTCGTAATCGGTGACCTCGGCCGGGCACACGCCGACGGTGCCGGTCGGGGTGTAGGGCGTGGTGCCGTCGAGGGCGGTGTCGAGGACGGTCGAGATGCCGGTGCCGTCGACCGACACGCGGCGCAGGAATGGGGTGCTCGTGCCGTCGGCGGCGACGTCACAGAGGAGTTCGAACTCCCGATCCGGTGCGCTCGTCGAGATGGATCCACCGGTACCTGACATTGGGTTCTCCTAAGGATGGTTGGAACGGGGGCGGGCTGAGGGTCAGGCGACGCGCTCGTATCGGAGCGTGGTGCGGCCGGACACCGTGTCGCTTCCGATACCGGCCTGGATCGAGGCGCCTTGCAGGTTGATGCGAGACGCCTCAAGGCGGATGGATCGAGGTCCCGGCACGCTGTACTCGATCAGGACGGACGCCGCAGCGTTCCCGCCGAGGCTCGCGACGTCCGCCTGCGTCAGCCAGTACTGCTGGACGATGCACTCGCTGTCGGGGACGACAGCCCCGGCAGTGATGTCCCACAGCCGGGCTTGCAGCCAGACGTTGAAGTTGTTTCCGCTGGCTTGGAGGTTGCCGCGCACGGTGGTGTCGAGCTGGTAAGTCCCGGCACTCGGCAAGGTGAGCTGCAACCCGGTGTCGACCCACGCGCCGGATGCGGTGGGTTGCAGGTTCACGGACTGGGGAAGGACCGCGTAGCCGTGCTCGATAAGGCGGAGTGACGCGCTGGTTCCGGGCATGCTGGCGTGTCTCCTGGCGGTTAGGGGCGTTCGGTCCAGGACACGGCGACCACGTCCCCCGCGTTGGTGGTGACGGACAGCGGCCCGGCGAGCTCGTCGGAGCCGGCCGCGACGTCGGGCAGCGCCGACCAGGTCACGGACTCCCCGGCGAACATCGGGGAGACGCCGGAGGCGGTTGTCACCGTGGGGCCCGTCGCACCGGCGGCGATGACGGTCACGGTGACCGACTCGACCGTCCCGGCCGCCGTGGCGAACACGTCGAACGTGCCGGCCGTGTTGAGGACCTGGCGGTGGGTGCTGGCCGTCTGCGCGGTGACCGGCGGCGTGGTCGAGTCACCCGAGCAGACGCCGACGGTGCCCGTGGGCGTGTAGGCCGTGGCCCCGTCCAGCGCGAGGCTCGCCGTGCCGGACAGGCTGCCGTCCTGCGCGTGGGTGAAACGGCGCAGGAAGGGGGTCGAGGTGCCGTCCGCAGCGACATCGCACAGCAGGACGTACTCGACGTCGAAGATCGGGTCGATGGGGGTCCCGGGACCGCCGTTGCCGGTCAGGATCGGTCCGCAGCATCCGCTCATAGCGTGACTCCCGTCGTGAAAGTGATCGTGGTGATGCCGGTGCTCGCGGTGATGGTGAGCGGGCCGGTCAGACTCGCGTCCTCGTCCTTGTCGATCGCCCACGTCACGGACTCGCCCTGGAAAAGGGTTGAGGTGCCGTCCGCTGTGGTGATCTGGCCGGTGCCGGTGTGGGCGGTCGCGGTCACCGACCGGAGCGTCGGATGCGCGGAGGCATCCCACGTCCCACCGGTAACGAGCTGCACCCGGTGGGCCTGGACTCCCGTCGCGGGCTCCGCGCCGATATCGCCGGCGCCACAGTCGACCGGAGCAACCGGCGTGTACGGGGCGGCGAGGTCCGCCGTGTACGTGCCGAGGCTGGTGAGCGCGCCGTTGCAGTCGACGGCCAGCAGCTCGACATAGTCGACGTCGCCGACGCCGTCCCCGTCGGTGTCATCGCAGCGGCAGGCCTCGATGACGTTCTGCGCCAGGCACGGCTCCTCTGGGGAGCCTTGGCCGCCGGTCGCCTCGCACTGGCCCGGCTCGCCGGTGACGAAGTATGGCTGCCCGTCAAGGGTGGTGTCCGTGACCGTGGTGACTTCGCCGGTCTCGCAGTCCGTGACGACGTTGCGGAGGAACTGCGTCGCGCAACCGGTCTGGTCGTAGACCACCGTGGCGGCGAACTGGGACAGCTGCCATGAGGTGCGGCGCACCCCGGGGCAGATGCCGCCGCTGTCGTCGTAGGCGTCGAATGCCAGCGCGACGGCGATGTTCCCGGCGGCGAGGTCGACGGCCGGCACGTCGGCCTCAACCGTGAGCGTCCCGCTCCATCCTGCGGGGGTGTTCCTCGGGGCGAGGTCGAGGGCTATCCGGTCCGCTTCGCTGGTGCCGTTGTAGAGGCCGATGAACCCGGTGCTGGCACACCCGTCGTCCGGGCCGAGCTGGGCGGCGTCGACCTGCACCGACACGTGGGCGGTGCCGGCGTCGCAGACGGGGCGCGGCGCCTGGATGATCGCCGCGGCGGTGCGCACGGTGCCGGTCGTCCCGGGCTGCGGTCCGGCAGCGTCCGGGAGGGTGAGCGTGCCGCCGTCCCACAGCGTTTGCGCTCCGGTCGTGGCCACGCCCGTGGGGTACGGGTAGTACGACGCGGGCGCGGTGTCCGTGACGGTGGGGGCCGGTGTCCCATCGGTCGGCAGGTCACACAGGAGGAGAGTGCTGGTGTTGCGGCAAGGCTCCTCCGGGCAGCACTGCCCGCCGCCGGCGGCGGTGCACTGGCCGACTTCTCCGGTGACCGTGTACGGCTGCCCGTCGAGGGTGGTGTCCGTGACCGCAACGACCTCACCGGTGGCGCAGTCGGTGATGACGTTGCGGAGGAACTGCGTCTCACAGCCGGTGATGCCGTAGGCGTAGGAGGCGGTGAACTGGTCGGCAGTCCACGCGGTGCCGGTGTTGCCGCCGGTGCTGTCGAAGGTCTCCAGGTCGAGGACGGTGACGAGCTGCCCGGCGGCCAGAAGGTCGGCGGGCACGGTCGCGGTCACGGTCAAGGTCTGGGAGGCGCTGACCGGGGTGGCGGTGAGCATCGGGGACAGCGCCAGACGCGCTCCGGTGTCGGCGCGGTGCAGCCGTAGCGACCCGTTGTAGTTCGGCGCCCCGGGGCGCGGACCGTTGTTCGTGACGCGCACGGAGATGGTGACGGTCACCGTGCCGTCGTCGCAGGAGGGCCGGGGCACCTGCAAGGTGGCCGCTACGCCACGCAGCACCTGGAAGCCGTTGGGGTCGCACGTACCTGCGGCCGTGGTGTCCTGCGGAAATATCCGGCTGCCGCCGTCCCACAGCGCTTGGCCGCCACCGGCCAGCGGGCTGACGCACCGCACGGGGTCGGCGTCCCACGGGTACGGGACCGCGCTCGTGTCGGCGGCCGTCGGCGCGCCCTCAATGCCGTCGGTGGGCAGGTCGCACACCAGGAGTGTGGAGGTGTTGCGGCACGGCTCTGCGCACACTCCGACCGTCCCGGCGGGCGTGTACGGCTGCCCGTCAAGGGTGTAGTCGGTGTGCCCGGTGATCTGCCCGTTCTCGTCGCGCCGGTAGTCCCGGACGAACTCGGTGACGGTGCCGTCGGCGGCGATGTCGCAGAGGACTGTGAGGTCGAGGTCGGGCTGTTCGGTCCCGGTCGGGCAGTGGCGCAGCTCCCCTTGCAGCGTGTAGGTGGTGCCGGTGGCGGGGTCGACGAGGCGCACCGAGGCGAGGGAGCCGTCCGCGTTGTACTCGTACTCGACGAGGACCAGGCCGAGCACTTCGTCCGTGGCGGGGTCGACGTCGCAGAGGATGCCGGCGAGTTCGAACGCGCGGGAGTCCCCGCACGCCATGGCCCCGGCCGGAGGCGCACCCGTCGAGAACGTGCCGGTGGTGAGGTTGATCCAGCCGTCCTGTGTGACGAGGCCCGTGCAGTCGCGGGTGATGACCACGGCGATCGGCGTGCCGTCGGCGAGGCACAGGCCGACGGTGGCCGTCGGTGTCGTCGGCTCCTCGCACGGGCTGCCGTCACCCGCGCAGGCTCCGACGGTGCCCACCACTGTGTGCGGGGTGAGGCCGTCCAGCGCCAGGTCTTCCACGATGTGCTGCCCGGCACCGATGGTGATCCGGCGCAGGAACATGCCCGTGTCGTCGCACAGCTGGTACGTCGCGGTCTCGACGCACCCGTACTCGCAGTCGACCGGGGAGACGGGCGTGTAGGGCTCGGACGGGTCGCCCTGGTAGGTGAGGACGAGTTCGGTGGTGCCGTCCATACGGACGCACCACAGCTCGTTGTACGTGACGTCGGCGGCCCCGTCGCCGTCGGTGTCGTCGCACCGCTGCACACAGACCGTGTCGACGCACGTGGTGTCGCATGGGCCTGTGTCGGCCGGGGGCGTGCCGGGCGTGTAGGCGCCGGTGGTGAGGTCGACCCAGCCGTCCTGCGTGACGATGCCCGTGCAGTCGCGGGTGATGATGACCGCGATCGGTGTGCCGTCGGCGAGGCACAGGCCGACGGTGGCCGTCGGCGTGGTCGGCTCCTCGCACGGGCTGCCGTCACCCGCGCAGGCCCCAACGGTCCCGGAGACGGTGTGCGGGGTGAGGCCGTCCAGTGCCAGATCCTCGACGATGTGCTGCCCTGCGCCGATGGTGATGCGGCGCAGGAACGTCCCGGTGTCGTCGCACAGCATGTACGTCTGCGTCTCGACACAGCCGTACTCGCAGTCGACGGGCGAGACGGGCGTGTAGGGCTGCGACGGGTCGCCCTCGTAGGTGAGGACGAGTTCCGTCGTGCCGTCGAGGCGGACGCACCACAGCTCGTTGTACGTGGCGTTGGCGGCGCCGTCGCCGTCGGTGTCGTCGCAGCGCTGCACACAGATCGTGTCGACACAGCCGGTGTCGCACGGGCCGGCGTCGGCCGGTGCCGGGCCGGGGGTGAACGTGCCGGTCGCCGGGTCGATCCACCCGACAACTTCCGGGTCCTGCGCTGTCTCGCCGCACTCGACGCAGCCGGACCGTACGACGAGGAGGACCGTCGTCCCGTCGGCTCGGCACAGGGCGGTGGACGCGATCGACGGGGCGCAGCACGTCGTGACCTCAACCGGGGTCCCGGTGCCGCTGTCGGGCGCACACGGGATGGGCTCGACCGGCATGGCTCATGCCTCCGGGTGTACGTGGCGGCGGTGGGTGTCCCGGCCTCGCTGCGTGGTGAACGTGCGCGGGCACGAGGCGCAGGCGTACGGCGGCCCTACTTCGGGGCTTGAGTCACTTCGGCCCCTGGTCTCCTCGTTGGCGGCAGCGAGTTCCACAGCCACTACGGCGGCCGTCATCGCGGCCTCAACGGCTGCCGGGCTGGTGGCGGCCAACTGCCGCTCCGGTTTCGGCAGAGGGACAGCGTCAGGCCCGTACCCGGAGTCCGGCAGCGGCGGCAGCGGCTCGCCGGGCGTCTCGTGGACGAGGGCGGTCAGCCCTTCGGGGGTTGCGACGCCGAGGAGTTCAGCGGGCTCGCCGGGCTCGTCCTCGACGGGGACGTACTGGCGGCCGTCGACCAGGGCGCCGAGGAGCAGCGGCTCGGGCATGTGCGTGAACAGGTACGCCGGTACCGCGAAGTCGCTCGGGGAGACGGTGCGGACCTTCGGGGTCTGGGCGACCGCCCACCGGGCGAAGTCGACGCGGAGTGCGGCCGTCGGCTGGACGCGGATCATGTCGCTCCTCATGGGCACACGTCGACTTGGATCGCGCACACGGTGCAGGTCGTGCCGACGACGTAGGTCCGCTCGACGAGGACCCGGCGGTCGTTGGTGCGGATGTTCACGGAGGCGGAGCGGTCCGGGATCGTCTCGGCGGGGCCGCGGCGGATGACGAGCGGGCCGGTGATGTAGAGCCACGCCGTACCGGGCTCGGCGGGGATGTTGCCGGGGCCGGTGTTCATGGCGCTGTATCCGGCGCCGATGATCACGCAGTTCCCGGCGAGGGTGCGCAGCGTGCCGGTTGCCGGGTTCTCGTGGACGAGGTTGCAGCAGCCGAGGAGAGCGGCGGCGCCGGCGGGGACGTGGAGGGTGCCGACGCCGCCGTACGACTCGGCCAAGCACCCTTCGAGCGCGGCGACGCCCTGGGCGACGCTGACGGGCCCGGCGTCGGGGGTGAGGTCGATGGTGTCCATGGCGAGCTTGTCGCGCCAGAACGCCGCTTCGAGGGCTTGCTGTTCGCCGAGGGCGAGGGTCGCCTCGGCGTGCTCTCGCGCTTCCTCGTACGACCAGCCGAGGGCGGAGCACTCCGCGCCGGCGTAGACCGTGATCGGGGCCGCGTGCTCGGTCTCAGGCCTACAGAACTCCTTCTGTGCGGGCGCGCCCGGTGACTCGTCACCCGGCGACTCGTCGTTGCACGGGTCGGGCCAGTCGCGTACGGGGCAGCAGCCGAGAGCGAGCCATTCCACGCCCATGAGTTCGTGGACGTCGCCGACGTCACGGACGTCGGCGCAGCCGCCGAGGATGCCGTGCGGCAGGGGCGTGCCGGGGATCGCCTCGACGGCTTTCAGCATCCCTGTGGCCAACGGTCCACCTCCTTGGGGTGATTGAGGGTGTGGCGGGCCCGTGGTCCGTCACGGGCCCGCCACGTTCGGGGGTGGGGTCAGCTGCTGGTTCCGGCGGCGCAGACCATTTCGAGCTGGGCGCCGGTCGCGCCGTCCGGGCAGACGGGGACGGTGACGACTCGGGTGTCCACCGACCGGTCGACCAAAGCGACACATTCCTCCGCAAAGAGGGCGGTGTAGTCGTTGGTCTTGAACTTGGTCGAGTCGTGGATGACGCCGAGGTTGACCTCTTCGCCGCGACCGATCTGGAGCGAACCGGACGGGTAGATCAGGAACTTGATCTCCCCGGGCCAGGCAGTGGCCGGGTTCGCCCCGCCGATGTCGTCGGGCACGGCCGGGTTGAGGCCACGGGCGAACTGGACTCGGACACCGAGCGTGTCGAACACGTCCTGGATGCATCGCGGGTCCAGGTTGCAGATGTCGACGCCGTTGCGGCGGGCGAGGTCCGTGAGGAACAGCTGACGGGACCAGTACGGGAAGACCACTTCGAGGGCCGTGGTCTCACACAGGCTGTGCCGCTCGATCATGTCGGCGGCCTGGAGCGCGACGCCCTCATATACGGCGGACAGTGCGCCGAAGGTCGGGGCGAGGTTGACCGCTGTCGCCAGGCTCAGGGCCTGCTGGAACAGCACCTGCTTGATGCGGATCTCGTGCGCCACCATGCTGTTGCGCAGGTACCAGCTGACCAGCTCCGGGAAGTGGCGCTGTGTCAGGATGCCCGCCTCAAGGCAGACACCGACCGCGTCACAGCGGACTTCCGTCGGGTCCGGGCAGGGGATCTTGAAGCACGGCTTTTCCGCGCCGGATATGTCGTCCGCCTCGGTGTGCACCCAGGTCAGTGCGCCGACGTCCAGCGAGGGTGTCTTGTAGTAGCGCAGACCGCCACGGGCGAGCTGGATCTCCGGCGCGTCCCACAGCATGTCGGGGCATGCCACGTCAGTCAGCGCGTAGATCGTCTCCGACGGCGCACACCAGCCGCCCGACGCCACCAGCTCGCCTTTCGGCAGACGCCGCTGGTTCGCCGCCGTGATCGCCACGGTGGTGCCCTCCGGCGCCGACGACGAGTCGGTGACGATGAGCTCCTGCGGCCACGGGTGCCGGTAGGAGATGACCTGGCCGACGCCGCCGCCCGCAGTTTTGAGGGCGTTCGCACGGCTGATGATGCCCGCGGTGATGTGATCGAACGACAGCTCCTGTCCCGGGGTGTAGCCGGGGACGTCCACGGCCGCTGTGATGGACGTGGTCGGCGCCGGCGGCTCCGGCAGGACGCGGGGCTGACGGCTGCGGACGTGGGCCAGGTTGAGCGGCGGGCGCACCGACAGCGAAGTGGCCTGAGTGGCGGCGAGGGCGGGCTCCAGCTCGACGACCGGGGCCGGGGCGGCGGCAGCGGCCGTCTCCTCCGGCGCCTCGACCACCGGCTCGGCAGAGGGGTCCTCTCCGCGAATCGTGGCTGCGAGGCTCTCGATCTCGGCGGCGGCCTGCTCGGCGGCCTGGACGCGGGCGCCCTGCTCGGTACGGATGTCCTCGACCGCAGTGGCCAGGGCCCGCATACGGACGAGGGAGGTCTCGTCGACGCTGTCCTGACCGGACAGAGCGGCGAACGAGTTACGGGCACCAGCGAGAGCTTCGGCGAGCTGCTCGTCGTCGAGCGCGGTGACGTCCGCGGGGATCTCGAAGTCCATGGGTGGGGTCTCCAGAGAGCGATCTTGGAGAGCCCGGCCCAAAACCAGCGGCGCTGACGCCCAGCATAGCCAGGCGACAGCGCCAGAACCGCAGGCAGTTATGCCGGGTCAGGGGGCAGCCACGCCCAAATCTTCCGCGAATTGATCTGGTAGACAGTCGACTGACTCACCCCGAAGCGCTCACCGATGGCCTTGTACGACACTCGTTCGGCGAGGAGCCGCCGGATCTCCTGCACCTGCTCGGCCTTGAGCTTGCTGTTTCCGTCGCGCTCCCCTCGGGTGCTGCGCCCGGCCTCGACCATGTCGCGGATGTTCTGAGCGTTGTCGCCGAGATAGAGGTGACGGACGTTGATGCATCCCTCCTTGCCGCGGTGGCAGGTGTGCAAGATGTGCGCCTCGCCAGGGTCACCGTTGGCGAGGATCCAGACGGCGCGTGAGGAGAGCATCAACGTCCCGTCGAGTACCGCGACCGGCCGGTGACTGCCACTCGTCGTGAGGATGATGCACTCCTCGGCGGTTGCTGCGGCGGCGCTGCGCAGCTCGGCGAGGAGAACGCCCTTCCCGCGCTTGAGGGTGACCATCGGGTCACCATGGCGCTGAATACGCGTGTAGTGCTTCTTGCACCACTCGCGCCGGTAGAGGGGCCCGCATGGGCCGTCCGTCTCTGCGAGCGCACACGTAAGGTTGCTCAATGTCGACTCCTATCAGTCGGCCATCCCCCGGACGGTTGCCGCCGTCGCGGGGGTGCTTCTTGACCTCATTCTATCGAGTTTCCGCAGGTCAGAGCACACGCAGCCGCCCGCCAGACAGGGCGGGCGGGCGGCTGATGTCAAGCGGTCGCCTACCCGGTTGGGGCGGCGTTCGGGTCGGGCTGGCGGTGCACGATGTCGCCGGTCTTCTTGCTGCGGACGACGCTGCCCGGGTACCGGCCGGCGACCGTTTTGGCGGTGGGCTGCGACCCGGACGTGAAGACGGTCTTGCCTTCGCCGCCCTTGGTGACGACTTCGAACTGTTCGCGCTTGGACTGGCAGGCGCAGGCCATTACGCGTCTCCCCTCGTGATCGTGCCGCTCATGGCGGCGGTTGCTGGCTGTGCCGGGGCGAGGATGGCCGCAGCCATCTCCTCGACTTCGGCACGGACTTGCGCGGCGCGTTCGCTCTCGCGGCGCTGGAGTGCGGCGGTCAGGCCGTCGAGGAACCCGGGGTCGGCGAGGACTGCCGCGAGGGTTTCCTCCAAGCCGGCGGGGGCGGGCAGGCCTGGGGGCTGCTCGGGCAATGCGAGCGGGGCAGCTGCCGTGGCCGTGAGCGCGCCTTCCACGACGTCCGGCTCCTGGGCGGTGTCGCGGAGGTCGGCGACAGCTGCGGCCGACGCGGCGAGGGCCAGGTTGGAGCGCTCGGCGACAGCGGTCGCCAGGAGCGGCGACGAGTGCCCCGGTACGGGGACGGAGAGGACGGCGCGGAGCTGCCACTTCCGGGCGGGGCCCTGCTTCATGTGGTAGCTGGGCTGGCACGCCTGGAACACGTGGCGGTCCCACTCCGACAGCCAGGGTGCGGCAGCGCCGGAGAACCACAGGCCGCGCTCGTTCAGCCCGCAGGTGATCACACCGGCGACGGTGCGGGTGTCGTCGAACTGGCAGGCCGCCGACTCGCATTCGGCACCGTCCCTGTGGTGCGGCACGTTCATCGTGAAGGCGCCGACCTTGACGGTCGTGCCGTCGTCGAGGGCGAAGCGGGCCCGCAGGAAGTGGCTCATGTCGATCTCGCCGAGCGACTCGATCGTCAGGTTCTTGCCGGGGTAGCCCGCGTGGGGTTCGCCGGCCCGGGCCACCCACCCGTAGATCCGGCCGTCCGCGTAGTGCACGCCGCCTGACCCGGGCGGGAGTTCCTCGGGGGTGGGCTCGCGGAACCATGCGGCGGGCATGGGGTCGGCGTCACGCATCGCCGTCCACGCCGACGCCTCCAGCTCGCCCAGCTCGGTTGGGACGTCGGCGGCCGTCGCGGTCTCGGGGATGGTGGACGGGCCAACATACAGGCCGGGGGCGAGCCGTACGAGACGGCCGGCCTTCGCCGCGCGGGTGAGGTGGCCGCGCGCGGATTCCATCCTGATGCCGACAGCATTGGAGACCTCGCGGGCACCGACGGGGATCGGGGAGGCGCACACGTAGGTGACGACCCGGTGGTGATCCTCGCCCGGACCGGCGGCGGCCGACATCGCGGCGTCGGCGGTGGCCACCGCCGCGGCGGTCTCCTCCGGCTCCGGCAGCGGGTCGAGGACGATGCGCGCCTGGTCGTACGCGGGCATGGACACGAGGGTGGCTCCCCGTACCCGCCCTTTGGTGATACGGATGAGGAAGTCACCGGCGCTCTCGCTGTGGAGGACGACGCCCGTGTCCGGGTCGTCGGAGTCCCCCGCGGCGGCGGTGAGGATCCCGGACGCGCCGAAGGCCTGCCGTACGGCGTCAGCGGACACGGTGCCGTCGGCGGCGGTGATGACCTGCGCGTACTGCTGGTTCCGGGTGAGCGTCGTACCGGATGCCGTCCACTCCCACACCTTGTGGGCATGGAGCATCCATCCGCCGTCGTCGAGGCGCAGCACGCTCATGGCCGGTATGGAGGCGGCGAGGACGAGGAACCCGTCCTCGTCCTCGGTCAGGGTCTTGTCGACGAACTCGACGTCCACGGAGTCCAGGTCGACGGACACGCCGAGGGGTGCGCTCTGGTCCAGGAGCAGGCAGGCGTCCTGTCCGGCCCGCTGGGACAGGTAGAGCACTCCGGTGCCGGGGATGCGGTCCCCTTCGCGGCCGAGGGATTCGATCGCTCCGGCGAGTTCGGCGCCCTCGTGCCCCATCAGCATCTCGTCGGCGTACTGGAGCGGCCAGGGGCCCGCACCGTCCCAGTACAGGGCGCCTGGGCGGAAGATCCTGCCGTCGCCGGTCTCGGTGTTCTCGAACGCGAGGGCCGCGCCGTCGGGCGTGGACCAGGCACGGGTGGGTGGCGCGGCCGGGGGCTGTGCGGCCGTGACCGCCGTAGCGGTCTCCTCCATGGGCTCCTCCTCGGGGCCGAGCGGGATGTCCGTGTGATCGCCCGCGAATGCCACGCGGATGCGGTCGAACGTGATGGGGCCGAGACGCTCCTCCAGCTGCGGGAGGAACGCCGGGTCGTCGCTGTAGGCGGCGCAGACGTGCGGCACCCAAGGCGAGTGCTGGACGGGGATCTCCGGCCGCTCGTGGGTGTCTTCCAGCGCCATGGCGGCCGTGCCCTGGACGTCGACCAGCGTCGGGGCGTCCGCAGGGCTGTCCCGGTCGTCGCCGACAGCCCACACCCACGAGGGCTTGTCGGAGTCGGGGTTCCAGTGGTTCGCGCCGAACGCGCGGCCGGTGACCGGGACGGGAAGCTGGGAGGCGGCGAGAGCACGGAGGTTGCCGATCAGCTCGTTGCGCTGGTCCTCGGTCCACACGGTGCCGTCGTCGCCGAGGAAGAACAGCGTCAGGTGCAGTTCGTCGGCGTCCTCGCCGCCATCGAGGGCGAGATACGCGGCGTCTCCCTCGGTGGGGATGAGCGCGATCATCGCACCGCCCAGGTGACTGCCGTCGGCTGCGGCCGTCATGGGCGCCGGGGTGGATTCCACATCGGTCTCCTGCAATTCGAAGACTCGACCCCGTGCTGATGCTTGGGAATCGAAGGCGGTGGAGCTGAGTTCGGGGTGGACTGCCAGGACACAACGGCAGTTCACGACCTGGCCGGCGGGCGCCGTCGGGTCGTGGGGGGCGCTCATCTCGTGCCCGCCGACGGTGAACGGCTCATCAATGAGGCGGAGCTGCCCGTTGGCGTCCGCGTGGTCCTCACGTACGCGGGCATCACGTCGGGTCACCCACTGCTTCACGACGGGCTTGTCCGGCCCTGTGACGGCCTGCGCCGCTCCGAGGGTGGCCGTGTTCCAGGCCCGCCCCGCTTCGGTACGGGCGATGCGCTCCTCGCGCATGTCGCCGAGCTGGGCGCCTTCCCGGGCGAACGCTTCACGGAGCCGTGCACGCAGTTGCTCCATGTCCTCGCCCGCGTCGACGCCGGCCGCCAGCTCGCGGCGAGCGGTCTCGGCGAGTCGGTCGCCTACGGCGCGCAGCAGGTGCTCGGTGACGTCGACGTACCCGCTCATGGCCGGGGGCAGTTCACGCCCGTCGTCGTACCGGCCCGGAAGGTCGTCCCAGCCGTCGGGGAGTTCCAGGTCCACGCTGTCGGCGGTGTGCTGGGCGGCCTGCTCCGAGACGCGGAGGAGACGCCGGACAATGCGCGGCATCCGGTCGCTGAACATGCGGGCGATGCGGGCGACGGAGAACCGTGCGGCGACGATCTCCGTGGCGTCCTGGAGGTGGCCGGCGAACTCGTCCGCCACCTCCTCCAGCACTTCACTGACGGTCTGGGCTACGAACTCCTCGGCGTCTTCGAGGAGCTGCTCAAGCTCATCCACGAGCGGCCTCCTGCGGCTGGTCGGTGGGGTCGTCGCATATCTCGCACCAGGCCCAGGTGCCGACCGTGGTCACCCCGCAGGGGGTGAGGAGCAGCAGGTCCACGGTGAGGCGCGTGTACGCCTTGCAGACGTGGCACCAGTCCTCGCGTACGGCCGTGGGGGCGACGGTGGTTCGCAGCATGGTCATGCCGCCAGCCGGAGGCAGGTGGTGACGACGCCGGGTACGACGTCGTAGGAGTGCTCGATACCGGCGGCGATGAGTTCCCGCGCGTAGGAGTCGAGGGACGCGGCCAGGCATGCGGCGTCGATGCCGTACCGGGTGGCGATCTCGGGGACGCGCTCCCATGCCCCGTCAAGGAGGGCGAACTGTTCGACCTGTCCCGGCTCGACCTTGAGGGCGGTGTGCAGGGCCGCCGACTGGATCTCCCGCGCCCGAGCGCGTTCGGAGCGCGGGCATACGGGGGTCCGCTTCAGCTTCTCGCCAGCTGCGGACAGTGCGGCCCAGATCAGGCCGTCCGCTGCGGCCAGGAGCCCGTCACTGGCACGCTGCGCCGAGGCGGGGAGGGTCGAGGGTTCGTCGGCGGTCTCATCGACCGGCAGATCCACGGTGGTCGGCGTCACGTCCTGCTCCTGCTCCTGGTCCTGACTGTCGGTGGTGGTCTTGCGGGCCGCTTTCTCCTCGGCCGTGGGCGCGTCGGACTCCTCGAACCCGGTCTCCCTGCGGAGGGCGGCGTCGGAGATGACGCCCCGGTCGTACGCCTGCAACGCGGTCTCCGACCGGTTCGTACGGACCCGCAGGGGGGCGGTGTCGTACCAGACGAGCCACCTGTGCCAGTCGTCGACGCCCTCGGCTTCGAGGAGGGGGCGCAGCCACTGCTGGGTCAGGGCGTAGGAGACCGTGGCGAGCTTGGGCTCGACGCCGATACGGATCGCCTCTGAGGTGAGCATCCAGGCGCCCCAGTGGTTCGTGTCGCCCATGCCCAACAGCAGCTCTGCCGGGATCTCCAGGCCCGTCGCGAACCGTTTGATGGCCTCCTCGCGGAGCTTCAACGCCAACTCGTCGAACGTGGACTCGAACTTGAGGAGCTTGAAGTCCGCGATCGTCTCGGCGGGGACTTCGAGGACGATCGGGACCGTCGCGGCGGCGCTCTCGGGGTCGCGGATGGCGGTCTCGGCGACCGTCATGAGGATCTCGATCAGGTCGTCCTCGGCGCCGCCCTGCGTGGACGTGGTCGGGAACCTGGTGCCCTTGGGGACGAGGAGGATGCCCCGGCCGGTGAGCCGGGACCGCGCTATCGCCTTCACGGCCGCGTTGAGGAGGAGGAGTTCTTCCAGCAGGTCGAGGCTGGAGCGGACCGGAGAGTCGGCCTCGATGGCCCGCTCGGGGTCCGGCTCCCACACGCGGATTGCTACGGGCCCGTCCGGGTCGAGGTTTTCGCGGTCGCCGGCGGCTATCTCGGTGTCCTCGCCGTCGATCTCGGCGGTGAGCTTCCCGGGCTGAGGGCGTACCTCGCGGGTGGACAGCACACGCCAGTCGTGGCCGTCTTCCGGGGAGTCGGGGCTGAGGACTTCGCTGTTGGGGCGGACGACGATCCAGCCCTCGCCGGGGACGGTCAGGTGGCGGCCGAACGCGCCGAGGAGCTTGGCCTGTCCGTCGGGGCCTCCGGCTATCTGGTTGACGATCTCGGATGCGCGGTGGTTGTTGGGGGCGGGCTCGATCGTGCCGTCGTCTGCGCGTCGGCCGGCGTACAGGGTCGCCCCGGCCATGGCGTTGCCGATGTACGTGGCGGCGAACCTGACTTCGGGGACCAGGTGGTACAGCTCCCACGCGCGGGACTGCCACGACTGGTTTACGGAGCCTTTCGTGCGGACCTTGCGGTTGATGTACCGGGAGGCCGCGGCGGTGAGGTCGCTTCGCGTCACGGGGCGACCCGGCCGAGTGTGTCGTCGACCCGGTTGAGGAACACGGCGGCGCCGGCGACGGCGAACCATTCGATGCCGTGGACGAGGAGCGGCGCCTCATGCCATTGGCCGGTGGCGAGGAGCCAGGTTGCGAGGAGCGCGCCGGACAGCCACCAGCCCATGCAGTAGACGCAGGAGATGAGGGCGATCACGAAGGTGCGCGGCTTGGACTCGGGGAGCCGCTCGTGCCAGGCGAACACCTTGTCACGGGCCGGGTCGAGGATCGTGTCGTGCACGGCGAGCTGGGTCGCGCGGTACCCGGCAGCGGCGAGGAGGGCGAGCTCCGGAATGCTGATCATGTCCGCCCCTTGCAGAAGATCTTGCAGTTGCGAGCGGTCACTATAAGCCGATTCCGGAAATTCTTCGGCGATTCTGATCTTCAGCCGGACGATTTAAATCAACCGCGAAATTTGGCGGGCGATGCGCTGCCCCGCGCGGGGCGTCGGCGGTCATGCCGATGCAGCGTCCGGACGGTGTGGGAGCGCGCGCCCTACGGCCGTCGGCCCTCCGCCCGGCTGTGATCCGAATTCCCTGTCGGGCGCCGTGACTTCCTGAAACCCTTGGGCCGTACTCACCTCTTAGGGAGACGGAGCCGCCCGCCTTGATCATCCTGGACTCGAACATCCTGCGGAGCTTCAAGCTCGACAGCGTCAGCTCGGACCTTCTGAAGACGATCCGTACCGCTGGCGTCGAATCCGGCGGCGTGCCGTGGGTCGTGCTGGAGGAGTTGGCGTCACACCGGGCAGTGCCGTACCGAGAGAAGTACGAGGCAGCCTCAGAGGCCCTGGCGAGCTTCAGGAAGGCCACGCCGTGGCAGGTCGCCACGCTGCTTCCCCCGCTGGACCTGGAGCGCTTCCAGCAGCACTGGCGGGATCAGTACCGGGAGATCGCCGACGAGATCCCGACGAGTGAGGCAGCGCTACGTGAGGCGACGTGGCGGGAGTCGAACATCCTCCCGCCCTGCAAGGCCATCGTCGTCAACGAGCGCGGCGAAAAGGTGAAGACGGGCGGCCGGGACGCCGCGATCTGGCTCACGGCAGTCGAGTACGCGTGGGAACACCCCGACGAGACGGTCTACTTCGTCAGCAAGAACACGAAAGACTTCGGGGACGGCACCGCGTACCCGCCTCTTATGGCCAAAGATTTGGAGAACCTCGGCGACCGGTTCGTACACCTCACCTCCCTCGGCGAGGTACTCCAGCGGGTCACGGAGTCAGCTGAGGTCGACGACGAGGAAGTACGCGCCATCCTCTCCGATGCGGAGAGCCTCAAGGCGATCAGTGCCGACGCGGCTCATTTGATGGTCGTAACGACGGAAAAGATCTGGCTGAGTGAGGGCCCCAGGTTCGAGGCGGCCATGGCGTTCCTCGCCGAGGACCTCGGGAGCGGCGAGTTCGAAACCGTCACCACCGAGCCGGTGCAGATCCTGGGTTGGACCGAGCCCCCAACCGTCGTGCTCCACAGCATGGGTGAACTGAGCGCCCACCGCATCGCAGACCACGTCTGGTGTGCCGCGACGGTGCGATGGATCCTCAGCGGCCCCGCCATCCTGGCCAACACGCATCGAGTGGAGGTCGTCGGGTGCGCGTGGGAGACGCGTATCCTCGCAAGTACTACGAACCCGAACTCCGAGATCACGATCCTGCGCAGCCAGTCCCCGCGCGCGCTGAGCACACCGGAGTTCGTCGCGTTCGCCCCTTCCGCCAGTGCGCTGGCAGAACGACGAGAGCACGCTCGGACGAAGCCTGCCCTTAGAAAGCTCTCAGCTCAGATCGAGAGGACTGGCCGGGCTCTCACCCGGCTGGAGCGAACTCTCATGGTCCGAAACGACAACCCATGGGTCGCAGTATCGCGGGCAGATGATGACCATGCTCTCGCCCACTGGATGGCAAGGGACGCCAGCCCATGGCTCGTAGCGCGTCAGGAAGGCGATCTCAACCCTTGGCTCGACCCGGAGGCGAACGACGACCACGGGCATTCAGTTCGCCGAACCACGTGAGGACACAGAGGACAGCCTTCAGTTCGCCAAACCGAAGGAAGACGACGAGGAGTAGCGGACCGCCCCGGCGGGCTGCCACGTCGGCGGGCGTTGCGGCCACTTCCCGATCCTGCGCCCGTACGCCGACGCCGCCCCCTCCCGCCGGCCCCCTGCGCCCGAACTGGCCCGGCAGGCGTCTCGGCCGGGTCAGCGCCCCGCCGTTGGACCCACATACCGGACGGTGACGCGAGTCACAACGGCTGCACGCTGTGGCGGCATACACGCCCCTCGGCCACAGCGATCACCGGTGTCGGATCAGCCGCAACGACCGAACCGGAGGCCGCCAATGTCTGTGCTGCGCCAGCTCACCACCTGCTCCGAGCCCGCTACCCGAGTGGTGGAGGGGCGGAGCCGGCCAAGGGCCCGGCCCCTGCTGCCGTATCGAGTGGAGATGTGCGCCCGGCATCGGTGGATCGCGGACGGGTGGCCGGGGACGCCGAGCACCCAGGCCCCGGACGGGCGGTGCGGCACGGTGCTGGACTACCGGGACTTGACCGCTGTGGTGCAGCACCACCTCGACCACTGGATCAGCCCCCTGACCGGCTTGTGGCCACCGGCCGGCGACGTCGCCGCCGCACTGCGCGCCGCCCACGGAAGCCTGTCGGGCTACCTCGCGAGCCAGAAGCCGCACCGGCCGGAGCACATCACCTACGCGGAGGCCGCGGCACTCGACCACGCGGCACGCCTGGCAGAGGTGCTCGCCGCCAACCGCATGGATTTCGAGTGGGGTCGAATCCTTGATCGAGGGTGCTCGTTCATGTCGGACGGTGCTGTCCTCGCAGATCAGCGCCGTCCGACATGCCGCTTGGTCCTGCGCGTGACGGCTGGTGGCCGATCATCCGCTCACGCATTCCTCCGTGTGGCCAGCAAGTCTTCCGTCGCTTACCGCCGACATTGCTGGACCAGCCCCCCGCGGAGCTACTGAACGCCTTGAACGCACGAGCTCTTCGTCCCGAATGACGAACGGGGGTGCTTGACCTGCGATAATTGCAACCTCGCAGGTCAGGGCATCGGGCTGAGCTGGTCTCGCAGGGCCACTTTTCCATGATCGTCTCCCGGCCGGGTTTCGCCTACGCTGCAGAGGGAGAGGGGAGAGGCTCGGCTCTGAGCGCCTCGGCTCGAGCACGTGCACTCGGCGCCCGCCTGACACTCCCCCTGTGCCTGGATCGGGCGGCTTCGGGGCGGGGTGTCGGGCCTCGCGGAACGCATCGCCGACGTGGTCCGATCGCCTCGAGCGCGAGCCGCAATGTCACGTTCCTGATGCAGGGATCGATGTAAAGTCTTTGATACAGAGCAGTACTGGGACGATGGGGACGAGCACGCATGGCCGAGTCGGCAGAGGCATCCAGGAAGACGACGGCGCGGATCGTCTGGGACACCGCGGACAAGTACCTGCGCAACATCGTCGACGAGGAGGACTACGGCGACTACATCCTGCCGTTTACGGTGCTCCGGCGTCTGGAGTGCATGCTCGCTGGCACCAAGGACAAGGTGATCAAGTACGTCGATGCGTTCGGCGGGATGCCTCAGCACCTGATCGACATCGCGGTCAAGGACCGATTCGGGCTTGGCTTTTACAACGTCTCGCCGCTCGACCTCGCCACGATCGCGTCGGTTGACGACAACGTGGACAAGTCCCTCAAGAGCTACATCGACGGGTTCTCGAACAACATCGCCGACATCTGGGTCTCGTTCGACTTCAACCGGCGCGCGAAGGTACTCGCCGACGCCAATCGGCTCCACGCCGTCGTCAAGCACTTCTCCACGCTCGACCTAAGCCCGAGCAGCCTGAGCAACACAGGCATGGGCGACGTCTTCGAGGACGTCATGTACCGCGCCTTCAACAAGAAGGGCAAGGCCGCCGGTAACTTCTACACTCCGCGAGACGCCATCAAGCTGATGGTGGACATCCTGATCGCGAACGACGACGACACTCTCGCGGGAGAGGGCACGGCGCGTTCGATCTACGACCCGACGGCCGGCTCCGGTGGCATGCTGCTCATCGCCCAGGAAGCGCTCCGGCGCATGAACGAAACGATCGACGTCACGCTTTACGGCCAGGAGCTCATGCCCTCCGCGTTCGCTCTCGGCAAGGCGGACCTGCTCATCCAGGGCGGCCGCCCGGACGCGATCAAGCAGGGCAACACCCTTGTCGAGGACCTCTACGAGGGGCAAACCTTCGACTACGTGCTCTCGAATCCTCCGTTCGGCATCGACTGGGAGGTCGAGGAGAAGGCCGTGCGTGGCCAGGCGAAGACGCCCGGCTCCCGCTTCAGCCATGGCCTCCCCAGCATCAGCGACGGGCAGATGCTGTTTCTGGCGCACTGCGCGTCGAAGCTCAGCCCGGCCAGCAAGAACGGCCAGGGCGGACGCGCCGCGGTCGTCTCCAACGCGGCCCCACTCTTCAACGGCGACAAGGGGCCGACGGCGATCCGTGAGTGGCTCCTCGACGAGGACCTCATTGACGCCATCATCGCCCTACCGCCCAGCATGTTCTACGGGACCGGCATCCCGACCTATGTCTGGATCCTCGACACGAACAAGGACCCGGAGCGCAAGGGCAAGATCCAACTGATCGATGGATCGGGCCAATCGGCTCTGCTGCGCAGGCCCATGGGCGAGAAGCGCCGGGAGATGCGTGCCGCAGACCGGGACCCGGTGCTTGAGGCGTACAAGGCTTTCGACCACGCAGATCCTGAGATCTCCCGTGTGATGACTCCGGACGATTTCAAGTTCCGGGACGTTCCCGTCTACAAGCAGGTGCGTCTGGCTGCCCGTTTCAGCGGAGAGGCGGTCGAGGCGCTGCGTGAACGGAAGGACTTCACGGACGAGCACGCCGCCGTGCTCGAATCGCTCGACGGCACGAGCTGGAACGATCTGCCCAAGGCCTTCCCGCAGGCTGCGAAGGCAGCTGGGCTGAAGGCTCCGCTCGGCCTAGTGGACGCCGTGATGAAGGCGATGGCCGTGCCGGACGACTCAGCGCAGCCAGCTGTCGACCGGAAAGGCAACGCGGTCACCTCGAGCGGATGGAAGATCACCGAGCGCGTGCCACTCAGCGAGGACCTGACAGAGCACATGGAGCGAGAGGTCGTCAAGTTCTCTCCTGACGCCCAGTGGGACGAGAGCAAGGCGAAGTACGGCAACGAGATCCCGATTACGAGGATCTTTTACACGCCGCGGGCACCGAAACCGCTCGACGTGATCGACTCCGAGGTGCAGCGCCTCATGGGCGAACTTGCTGACATGTTCAAGCTGGTGAGCGACCAGTGACCGATCAAGCGGTCCACGAGTCGCTGCTTGAGAGCTCCGCCTTCGTCATGGCTCCGGTCGGATCCATCGTCGTAGAGCGGAACGAGAAGGTCGGTGAGACGGAGTTCTCCCCGCTGTCGGTCGGGAAGCGGGGTGTGACGCCCCAGCTCGCTGGCGTCGCCAAGTCGCAGACCGAAGGCGATCGGAAGCTAGTACGCACCGGAGACCTGGTCATCAACTCGCGATCCGACCGGCGCGGGGCTTCTGGGCTGGCCCACCAGGACGGGAGCGTCTCTGTCGTTTACTCCGTCATGACGCCGAGGCCGGAGCTCCTGGTTCCGGAGTACGGCCATCATCTGTTCCGCAGCATCGCGTTCCAGGACGAGTTCTTTCGTTGGGGCACGGGCATCGTTGACGACCTGTGGTCCACCAACTTCACTCGGATGTCACGCATTCGCGTCCCCTTGCCGCCGTTGGAAGTCCAGCGCGAGCTCGCGGCCCGGCTCGACGAGGCCGATGACATGATCGCGAAGCTCGATGAGCTGACCGACGCACTGCGTGCACGGGCAATTGACACGGCTGCGCTGTTTGGTCTCTCCGAGGAGGACTCGCGCCGAGGCGAAGATGCGCAGTCTCCGCTGTCCGGGACACCTGAGCACTGGGACCGCACGAAGTTCGGCTACGACTTCACCGAGAGCACCGAGCGGAACGGCGAGAACCCGCCAGGCCCCCTTCTCTCGATCTCCGAGTACCGGGGAGTCGAGCTGAATACGCGGACGGATGGTCAGCAGGCGTCCCTGGACGTGGCGAAGTACCGGGTAGTGAGGCCAAACCAGCTCGCCGCCAACATGATGTGGCTGAATCACGGCGGGCTCGGCGTTTCGTCGCTCACTGGTTACATCAGCCCTGACTACAAGGCGTTCTGGATCTCGCCGCGATTCCATCCGCGCTACGTGCACCACCTTCTCCGCAGCCCCCGATATGTCGACTACTTCGGAGCCATCGGCACAGGAGTCCGCCCCAACGCCCAGCGAGTCACGAAGACCGCACTCGACATGATGCCCCTGCCGCTGCCTCCCATGGACGAGCAGCAACGCATCGCGGACCATCTCGACGAGGTGACGGGTCGCATTGACGGCATGCTGTCGAAGATCGCCAGCCTTCGAGACCTCCTCGTGGAGCGGTCTTCCGCGTTCCTACTCGACGTCGTCACCGGACGGAAGGAAGTCGCGTGAGCCACGCGCAGCTGATGGAGCGCGAGTTCGAGGAGAACCTCTGCGCCGAGCTGGCCGAGCGCGGCTGGCTGTACGAGGACGATGGGAGGCCGACGGGTTGGGACGTCGGCCTCGCGATCGCGCCGGCCGACGTGCTCCATTGGCTGAGCACCCAGTACCCGGACGAGTACGAGAAGGCCGTCCCCGGCGACCTGGTCGATGGGCAGAGGGCCGACGCTGAGCGGAAGCTCCTCGAGCACATCACCAAGGAGCTCGCCAAGGCCACAAGGACGGACCCAACAACCGGGCACCCGGTCGGCGGCCTACTCGGCGTGCTGCGCAAGGGGTTCTCCTACGCCCAGATCGGCCGCCCCGCGGCGAAGTTCGGCCCGATGATGGCTTTCCCCCCGGCGAACCCGAACCTGACCGAGGTCGTAGAGGCGGCCGAGTCGGTCCGACTGCGAGTTCTGCGCCAGGTGCGCTTCGACACGAAGACCAACGAGAGCATCGACGTCGTGCTCCTCGCCAACGGCCTGCCGGTCGTCACCCTGGAGCTCAAGACCGACAACACGCAGACCGTTAACCACGCGATCCGCCAGTACAAGGAGGACCGCAAGCCGGGGAGGAGCCGCCCGCTGCTCGCGCCCGGGCGCGCCCTCGTCCACTTCGCGGTCTCCAACGACCTCGTCTACATGACGACCAAGCTCCAGGGCGGGGACACCGTCTTCCTGCCCTTCAACCAGGGCAACGACGGCCACGCGGGCAACCCGCCGTCGGGCACCGGCTCGTCGTCGAACTACCTGTGGCGCGAGATCCTCTCGCGCGCGACCTTCATGCGGGTCCTCAAGGACTTCGCGCTCTTCGAGCCCGGCAAGTCCGGCAAGAAGGACGAGGGCCGCCTCGTCTTCCCCCGTTTCCACCAGCTGCGCGCCGTCGAGCGCGTCGTCGCCGACATCGAGGCGAACGGGACCGGCAAGCGCTACCTGATCTGGCACTCGGCTGGCTCGGGCAAGACCAAGACGATCGCCTGGCTCAGCCACCGCCTGATCCGCCACATGAGCGCCGACTCGAAGTCAACGTTTGACTCGGTCATCGTCGTCACCGACCGCATGGTCCTCGACGAGAACATCCGTGACGGCATGAACCTGGTGCAGTCGAGCAAGGGGCTCGTCGTCGCCGTCGGCGAGAAGTCCGGCGCCAAGTCGCCGCAGTTGAAGAAGGCGCTACTCGAGGGCGACCACATCATCACCTGCACTCTGCAGACGTTCCCCGAGGTCATGAAGCTCATCGAGGACACCCAGGAGCTGCGCGGCCGGCGCTGGGCCGTGGTCGCGGACGAGGCGCACTCCTCGCAATCGGGCTCCGCCTCGCGCCAGCTCAAGGAGCTGCTCGCCGACATCGAGCTGGATGTAGAGGAGGACGACATCGGCGCTGACGACCTCCTCATGGCCAAGGACTCGGCCATCGCCGCGTCGAGCAACATCACCTTTATCGCCCTGACCGCGACCCCGAAGGCGAAGACGCTGCGCCTGTTCGGCACCCAGCGCGAGGACCGCTGGGAGGCCTTCGACACGTACACGATGGCCCAGGCGATCGAGGAGGGCTTCATCCTCGACGTGCTGACGAACTACTCGACCTACGACATGTTCCTCCGCGTGAAGAGCACGCTCGAGGGGGAGGAGTCCGAGGGCGAGATCCAGGTCAACACCGGCGAGGCGGTCTCGAGTATCGTCCGCTACGCGAGGCTTCATCCGACCGCGATCGCACAGAAGGTGCGGGTCGTTGTCGAACACTTCCAGCGCAACGTCAGCCACATGCTCGGCGGCCAGGCGCGCGCCATGGTCGTGACGAGCTCGCGCATGGAGGCGCTGAGCTGGTCGCGCAAGATGGACGCGTACATCGCCGAAAAGGGCTACGAGCTGCACACACTGGCCGCGTTCTCGGGGTCGCTCACCGACGAGGACGGAGAGAGTGTCACCGAGGTGTCGGTGAACGGCGTGAGCGACGTCGGCAGGGCGTTCCGCGAGGAGGGCGTCTACCGCGTCCTCATCGTCGCGAACAAGTTCCAGACTGGCTTCGACGAGCCGCGCCTCATGGCGATGTACGTCGACAAGAAGCTCTCCGGCGTCGCCACCGTGCAGACCCTCTCCCGGCTAAACCGGATCTATCCAGGCAAGACTGCGCCGATGGTCGTCGACTTCCGCAACACCCCGGCGAGTGTCCAGAAGGACTTCAAGCTCTATTACTCCGACGCGCACGTCGACGGCGACGTCGATCCCAATGCGCTGATCACGGTGGGAGAGCGGCTCGACACGGCCGGACTTTACACGCACGAAGAGATGGACGCCGTCGCCGATGCCTTCCTCGAGGACGCTGGCGGCGAGGCGATCGCCAAGGCCCTGTCTCCGATTAAGAACCGGTGGAGCGGCCAGCGGCGTCAGGCTGTGCTCTCGAAGGACAAGGCGCAGAAGGAGTTCCTGGAGTCTTTCCGGGCCGATGTACTCGGGTACCGCAACGCCTGGCAGTTCCTCAGCCAGATCGTCGACTACCAGGACCCTGAGCTGCACCGTCGCGCGATCCTGACGACGCTACTCGCCCGCAACCTCCACACCGACGGTAGCGACTACGACGACAGCTTCCTCGAGGGCGTGCAGCTCTCCGGCGTCAAGCTCGTGCCCTCCGCCATTAACGAGGACCACTCGCTGAGCGAGGGGAGCGGCGAGGGCGTCAAGCTCCCGATCTTCGACGGCGAGCACACGGGCAGCGCCGCGCCGAAGCGCGGTCCGCTCGACGAGGCCATAGACAAGGTCAACGAAATGTTCAAGGCCAAGGGCGTCGATGTCAGCCCCGAGAGTGTCTCCGGGTTCATCACGACCTTCTGGGGCTTCCTCGACGCGAACGAGGAGGCGGTGGCGATGGCGAAGAACAACACCGTTGCCCAGCTCAAGGCGTCCGAGGGCTTCAGTGGTGCCGTCGGGCTCGCGGTCCTGAAGACGGTGAACGAGTCGAAAGAGATCCAGTCGTACATGACCGATCCGGCGTTCATCGGGCAGATCGCCGACATCGCGGCGGACGCCCTCCACGCCGAGCACAGCTCCGACCCGGACGCGGGCTCCGAGGCCGAGGGGTAAGGCGCATGGAGGAGGAGTCCGAGGCGAGCCTCGGTGACGTCATCCGCGAGGTCCGCAAGAAGCAGGGGTGGTCGCAGGGGGAGCTCGGCGAGAAGTCAGGGGTATCGCGCCCGACCATCGCACGCATCGAGGCGAACAATGACGTCACGACCGCGACCATCGCCAAGGTCGCTCGTGCCCTCGGCCTGAGGCTCGAGCTGAAGGACGACGACTGATCATGCGGGCCGACGCGAGCACGTAAAGCCGCCGGGGCTCACGACCGTGCCGGGGCGAGCGAACCTGTCTGCGCCGCCGTCATGCGCACCAGACCCGCTCGGTCGCCCCGCCTCTGTGCCCAACGTGTCCAACAAGGCCTCACCAGACGCGCTCCGAGACTGGGCCCCGACGGTTTATGTCTGCGCTGCCTGCCTCTTGGGTTAGCGGGTATCGCGGATCATCACGGTGAGGCCGATGACGGCTGGCTTTTTCCGATGTCCTCGTATCCCCACGACGTGTAGAGGGCGTGGACCTTTCCGTCGCCGGCGGCCGGGTTGGCCATGAGGGTGACGTACGGCTCCTCGCGTGTGGCGAGGAGGGCATCGTGGATACGGCGGGCGGTGCCCGTCTTCCGCCAGGCCGGCCGGACGCCGATCTCCTTCAGGGCCACCGAGGGCATCGCCCCGTGAAGTGCCCGGCCTGGCCAGTGGAGTGACAGCGGGGCCTTGGCTGTACCGCAGCAACTGCGCGGCCCGGGCCACCTGCTGGTAGTGCGGGAGTACGCCAACAGGCGACCGGCGTCGGTGCGTCAGGTTTGAGGCAGAGCTCAGTCCTCGTCCTGGTATTCGTTCTTGGTGGCATCCGCGTCCGCTACGGGCGCTCTTGTCTGCCTTGTTCTTCGGCCGAAAGTCCAGCGTCGACTTCCATTCCAGCCAGTCCAGCTTGTCCGCTGCGCTCGCCGCGCGGATCGCCTTCACCAACTCCAGGTAGTGCGAGGCACGACCTGCACAGAAGCATCAGCACGAAGACGCCGGAACCACTGTGGCGGAACCTTGGCCGTCGTCGTCTGGGACGGGCCGGGTGAAGTGGTAGCACTGGTTGACTGCTGCCTGCGAGCTTGAGACGAGGACGGATACGGTCATCGTGTCCCCCTCACGCACCACGTTCTTGACGTGGAAGGAACGCCGTCCGGTGGGGTCGAGGGCATCCTGTATCCCGGCGCGCGTCAAGTCCTCGGCGTGCATGCTCGTGATGCGCGTCAGCGCCAGACGGACCCGGTTGCCGATCTGGGTGCTGGGACGGCATACATCGTCGTCCCGCTCGGAAACCCTCGACGTCCACGCCTGGCCGGGGCGGTGGGTGTAGGTGAAGACGAAACACCGGGTCACCTTGACGGGCCCGCCTCCGGGGAGCATGACTTCTTCGTCGTACTGTGCGGATCTCGCGGCCGTGGCGGTGAACTCGCGGCGGGACGTGTCGTAGGTGATCACCGGGGCTTCGGAGTGCTGCCAGATCACGCCGGCGAGTGCGTCGGCATCGGTGGTGCCGCTTGTGTCGAGTGCGCGGGCCGTGTCGTCCGCCGTGGCACGGGCCTGCTTCCGGATCAGTGCGAATGCCTTGTCATTGCGCTCACTGTTGACGTTCCCGTCATGCCAGTGCCGATACCACAACCAGGAGACGACGATGCCGAGAACGACGGACAAGGTGATCAGGATGGTCAGGCAGCCGGTGGTCACGAGGCGGTTCGCCCGCCTCGTGACCACCGTACCGCCGGTTGTGTCAGGTCCCACTAGCTGCCTTTGTATCCGATATCGGCCAGTGCCTGATCCATGACCCGGGCGTAGCCCGTGGTGCCGGCGTTCTTCGGGTGGAACGACTCGAGGCTGGCACAGACGTTCTCCCCGGGCCAGGGCAGACAGGGGGCCTGGTTGGCCGGGTCCCCGTCGTGGAAGTCGCCATCGCCGTTCGGGCCGGCGACGACGCGGTTGATCCACTCGTCGCCGTCACAGATTCCGTGTCCCCGGAAGGCAGGTATCGGATCGGCGAAAGCCACCTTGGTTCCGGCCGTCTTCAGCTCCGCCACCTTGGCCTTCTGCTTGTCTCGGACGTAGTCGGCCAGCTGGTTCAGGGCGTCGAAGTCGGCTGTCACGCATTGCTCGTCACTGACCAGGCGAGGGTAGCCCATGAGGACGATCTGGGCGTTCGGCGCGGCATCCGCGATGTCATCGATCAGGCCCCCGGTGGCCGCGACCGCCTGGTCGACCTTGCCCGTGTAGTCGGCCGGGTCGCACACCCCGACGATGTAGCAGTTCGTTACGGCGTTGGTGAAGTTGTCATCGTCGTTGCCGCTGATGGTCAGCATGACCAGGGTGGTGTCCGGGCTGAGGACACCGGAGTCGATCTGGCTCTTCTCGCGGTAGTTGCCGATCTTTCCCCATGGAGTGGGGTTTCCTGTGGTCAGCTGCCAGGTGTGCGCGCCGGAACAACTGACGTCCAGGAAGTCGACGGTGCCGCTCCTGTTGTCCGAGAGTTCGCCGAGGCTGGTGCTCTGACCGGGCAACAGAACCTTGCGCGGCCAGGAATTTTTGCTGCGTCGGCATGCGTTCCAGCTGCTCTTCCCGTGGTCCCTGTCAGACTCGGGTGAATAGGCTCCGGCGCCCTCACCGGAGGTGTAGGAGTCGCCCATGGCGACGACCATGTGCTTCGGCTTGCCCGACAGCGGCTGGAAGGCGACAGCGTCCCAGGCGACGTCCTCGTCCGCGGTGCCGTCGTCGGTGGTGTTCGTCAGCTCCACCCGCGGGGTGCCGGTGAAGCGGTAGACGCCGAGTTCGACCCAGGTGTTCTTACTGAAGTGGGTGTTGACGTAGCGGTGGCGGTCACCGCCCGCGACACCCTTGATCACATAGTGGGCCTGCTGGGTGTGCGCCCCGGTGTCCGGCATGTGAGCGAAGACGCGGGCCCATTCGACGTTGCGGTCGAGGGTCCAGGTGCCGTCGATGGTCATCCGGGCGCCGGCGCCGCCGAGATGAGCGGTGTCGCGGGTGTGCGTGTACCAGAAGTGGCCGCCGTGTCCACCGCCGATCTGGTGCAGGTCTCCCTTGGCCTCGAACGGGCCCAGGCCCGGTCCGGTCGCCGCCGGGTTGGGGTGGAAGGTGAACTGGAAGTTGCCGGCGTCGGTGCCGGACGATCCGCAGTCACTGTAGGTGTCCATGTTGTCGGGGACGGACTCCACGATCAGTGCCCCTGCGGGGGCGGCGCCGCACTCTGGTGTGCCGTACTTCAGCCGATGGCCGCGGCCCGGTTCCTCGCGCAGCGTGGCGTACTTGATGCTTTCGTGGCCGCAGTCGGCGTCGCAGTGCTCTTTCCACGTCACGTTCGAGCCGCGCCACCAGTACCGCTTGTAGCAGTCTTCGTCGGGGCAGTCCGGCGGGTTCGCGGAATCGCAGCTGTTGGTCGCATTGCAGAACGCGTCCAACGGAGGCTTCACCAGGGCGCGCTGCGCCGGGTTGATCCACCATGCGGGCCGGAACCCCACAGATGAGAAACCTGACTCGCCGGGCCAGTCCTGCCGTCCGTCGGAGCCGTAGGAGTAGCCGGTGTCCATGGACCAGGCGGACCAGCCCATCACCTTCTCCTGGTACGGCCAGTTCTGAGGCCTCGCGGCATGCCGCGGATCGGTCATGAACGGATCCCTCGAGGGCGGGTAGACCGGGTTCGCGGGGTTGTTGTACCAACCAAGGCCCCACGGCTTGCCGTCACCCTTGTTCTCATTGAAGCCGAGATTGTAGTTCCACAGCGCAGCGAACCAGTTCTCAGGCTTCGACGGATCGTCGTTGTTGACGGTGATGGTCTGGCCCTCGGTGTGCACCTGGTTCCACTTGTCCGCAAGGATGTACATCGACGCGGCGATGTTGACCGCGTAGTCCAGGGCCACGGCCTTCTGCTTCGCCGGGGGCAGGGACGTCTCGTCGGGCTTCTCAAGGCCGGCGAGGCGCATTCCGTCGGTGACCTGGCCTACGCCGTAGCCGCAGTCCGACAGGTGCCACTTGATCGCCCAGTACTCCTCGGACGTCTCCCCCTTGTGCCCGTAGAACCCGGCGATCGCCGCCTGCGGGTTGCCCATCTGGCCGGGGACGGCGCCGCCTTCGGCCTGCCACAGGTTCGACTCCTGCGCGAGCACACCCAGCAGCACCTGGGCAGGGATGCGCCCGCCGCCCTTCAGCGTGGGGGCCGGGAAGAGCCCCTGCGGGTCGACGGTTCCCAGCCCTGAGCGCCAGCCGCCCTGCTTGATCCACTTGGAGCGCAGCTCGCCGCGGATCGCCATGTTGACGGCCCACTCGACCTGGTTCGGAGTCGGCTGCAGCGCCAGCGCCTTGACGTCGTTGCGGGGGATGGAACACCAGCGATCGGTGTCCACCGGGTTGTGGGACAGTTCGCCGTCCGCCGGTGCCCGTCCGTTCTTCCCGGGCACCCTCTCGGCCCCGCCTGCTGCACGCAGGGCGGGTGAGGAGGAACCCTTCCCTTTACCGCTGGTTGTGTCGGTGACCGCCTGGGTGATCTTCTCGCCGGTGGCAGTCGCGACACTGGTGATGGTCAGTGGGGCAGCACTGTCCCTCGTGGGGTCCTCGGTGGTGCGCGCCCGGGGTGAGGGTTCTGCCTTGGTGAAGCCCTTCCCCGCGTTGCCGATCTGTTCCAGGCCCGCACGTACGCCGGGCATGAGCACGGGATCGACGGCCAGTCGGCCGTGGCTGGACACATCCGTGTCCGCCGGAACATCCAGACGGGTCACTCCAGTACCCGCAAGGTTCGCGTGTGTGGTGTCCCCGGTGAGAAATGCCTGGCCCTCAGTGCCCTGTTTGAGGGCCAGGTCTCCGAGTTTCCCGGACGCAAGCAGCGACGGCGTGCCCCCGCGCTTCCATAGCTTGGCGTGTGCCGTGTTGCCACTACGGTCGAGGAACGCGACCCCCTTACTGGTGGGGCGGATGTCGAACGGCACACCGTTCGCGGCAGCCAGCCTCTGGAGCTTGCTGTTCGTCGGGTCGACGTGCACCAGGTGACGGCCGTGTGCGGCAACGAGACCGTCCTCCGTCGGGACGGCCGAGGTCACCTGACCAGTGACAGAGGTATCGGTGGTCGTCTTGCCGCTGGTATCGACGGTGACGAGCCGGGTCTTGCTGTCACGGAACGCAGTGAACGCGGCCGTGCGAGTTTCGGGGTTGCACGAAGGGTCGAAGTAGGCCAGCGAGCCGGTGAAGGGCAGTTTCGTCACCCGGCCGGACTTCAGGTCGACGACTGCGGTGAACGCCCCACCCTGCATCAGGTCTGGCTTGTTCGTGAACGTACGCGGCGCATACACGACCGCAGCGTGATCACGGTCCATGACGCAGGAGTTACCGATCCACGAGTCCGCCGGCATGCCGGGCTCGGCAAGCGTGGCAACGGTCCGCCACTGGTAGGCGTCCTTGCTGTCCGACACGAGGACCTTGAATCCGCCACTGTCTGCCGCTGTGGTCACGGCCCGGTCCATCGAGGTGTCCCAGCTCTTCCCGAGCTTCTTGCCGGGGTTCGGCACACGCGTCGGCGGATCAAACGACGGACTGCCGGACGGCTTCGGTAAAGGATTCGAGCCGGGAGGGCTGGAATCGGCTAAAGCCGGCGCCACGTGTATGAGCCCGGTCAAGACCGCGGTGGCCGCAAGGCCAGCGATCCCAGTACGAGCCGATCTGTGAACTCTCAACTGCTACTCCAACAGTGCGTTATCAGGGCATGAGGATGAACCGACGCGGCCTCTACGGAGGCTAGGAAACGCGACGGTCTAGAACAGTGATGACGTGCCATCGGCGAGGACTGCCCGCGTGTCCCCCGTCTGGAGGCCTCCCCTGACGGTGGTGCGGTTCTTCTTGCCCTAGTAGGTGGCGATCACGGGCCTGACCTCGACGAGCTGCTGTTGCAGCTGGGCTTTCTTGGCCGGCGTGGTGAGTCCGACCTCAGGTGGTGCGGAGGGCTCCGGTACTGCGGTTGCGGTGGTTGCGCACGCCGCCAAGGCGCAGCTGGCGGCGGCCGGGACGGCGGCGCGTGCACGGTGCATTCTGTTCTCCTGTGATGGGGGTTGCGCCAGTGACTCACAGGGATCCCACAACAAGCTCCGGGGTACGGGGGTGGCCGTGATCGAGTGTGTCGAATTCTCGATCACAATCGTCCTGATGTTCGACCTTGCATGGTCCCTTTCATCGGTGTACGGCGCTGTGCCGCGAAGGGCTCCCTATGGAGTCTGTCCGGACTCGTCGACGGTGCCGCTGCCGATAAGGACCACGGAGTGACGACGGTGCCGGCCTTCCCCCACGCGTTGTCCTCCACGAGGACCGTGCACTCACCCAGGAGTCGGGCCGTGCTCTTGTCGAAAATCCACTCAGTTGAGCCTGAGCGCGATAGGTGTCGTATTCGCACGACAACTGTCGTAATCCGCGTCCGGCCTCCTGGTGCAGGTTCTCCTGGGTCGGCCTCCACGGGGCTCCGAGAAGCGGCGTTGTCAGTGGGCTCTGCCAGGGTGTGCGGCGTGGACGAACTGGTGGAGCGTGTCGACGATCAAGATCGTGTGCTGGGGGTGGTGGTCAGCCGCCGGCAGGCCATCCGGGAGGGTTGGCTGCACCGGGTCGCCGTGACGGTGTGTCGTGATGAGTGTGGGCGGATCCTCGTTCACCGGCGGTCGGAGCAGCTGTCGCGCTTCCCCGGGCTGTACGAGGTCGTGGTCGGTGGCGCCGTGGATGTCGGTGAGTCCTATGAACAGGCCGCCGCGCGGGAGCTGGCCGAAGAGCTGGGCATTCGTGTGCTGCCGCGCTTGCTGTTCACGTTCATCAACCGCAGCGGTTTGAGCCCTCACTGGCTCAGCGTGCACGAAGCCGTGGTGCCGGACACCGTGGCCGCCGATCCCGATGAGGTCGCCTGGCATGGCTGGCTGACCGAGCCGGAGCTGCGGTCGGCCCTGCTGGAGTGGCGCTTCACCCCCGACAGCCACGAAGCCTTCAGCCGGTATCTCGCGTTCCGGACGACGCAGTCCTGACCTTGCCCGCCTCGCGGGCTGGGACGCCTGCTTGCGGCCAACTTGCCTGCAAAAGCACGGAACACGTCAACAACGATGCGAATTCGGCGACAAATATCATGCTCAGTGCTTCGAGAATGGCCTGGTCGGGGGTGGGAGGTTAACGACAACTATCATGCTCGGGCTCATCAGTGCGTTCGCCATTGTGTCTTCAGGCCATGGCGGCCCCGTGCCGGCCTGCCGCGTCCACGGTGTCGGAGATGACGTCGACTCTGGGGATGAGAGCAGAGACCCGGTAGAGAGCCACAGGGGTCTCAGAGGCCGCTATGACCTCGGTCTGCCCACACCGGACCAACGGGGTGTCCCTTCTGGGAGGACACCCCGTTGGGGTTTGCGTCACTTCAAGGGCCTGGCGATGCGCCGTGCATGAGTTTGTCAGGGGATGAGGTGACTGATCAGCCAGGTAGCGATCGCGCTGACCACACCGGTCACGGCGCCGCGCAAAGCCGCCGCAGTCAGTCGGAGTCGTTCAGCCCGGGTGAGTCGGTGAGCGGGCCTGCGGTGCATCAGAACCTCCCTGGGAGTGGACGGACTCGGAGTTCCGGCCGGTTCGAGCCCAGGGTGGGACGTGGGCAGTGATCAACTCCGTGTTGCGATGAGAAGCTCGAACGGGGGAAGTATCCCGGCACGTCGACCTCGGCAGCAGGAGAAGGGTCAGCGATGAGTAGCGACAAGAGGGGAAGTACGCGACGGCCTCGGACCATTGAGAGACCCCGCGTTCGCCCGGGGCCGTTGGCCGATCTCAAAGCGTTGGTGTACCAGTTGTACTTGGAGGCCGGGACCCCTTCGCTGGACGAAATCGCCATGCGGGTCGCCGAGGACGACGCTTTGGTCGGGTCCCCCTTGCGGGACACGATCGGCCGGATCATCCGGGATACTGATGTGCCGCCCTCGCAGGCCGATGTGGTCGCCGTGGTTACCGTGCTGGCTCGGTTGGCTCGGTGGGATGCTCATGCTGCTGTCGTCCGGGCGCGGGATCTATGGGTCACAGCCCGGCTGGAGGCACCGATGGGGGTGCCCCTGGCCGACGCCCGCGATCCGTTCGCCCTGGAAGTTCACCGGTCGATCACCTTGAGCGGACAGGGTGGGTTACCGGAGCTGCCGCCGTATGTGTCGCGTGCCCACGACGAACGGTTGGCCGCGATCGTCGATCGCGCGCTCGGTGGGGCTAGTGCGATGGCGACGCTCGTGGCCGGATCGTCGGCGGGTAAGACGCGCGCGTGCTGGGAGGCGCTGGAGCCGCTGCGTTCCGCGGGCGGATGGCGGTTGTGGCACCCGTACAACCCGACTCGGGTCGAAGCTGCGCTGCAGGGACTGGACCGGGTGGGACCGTACACCGTGGTGTGGCTCAATGAAGCTCAGGAGTACCTGCACCCAGGAGGCGACGGCGGCGAGCGGGTCGCGGCCAAACTGCGCGCCCTGCTCGCAGACACGGATCGGGCGCCGGTGCTGGTGTTGGGCACCCTGTGGCCCGAACACCACTCCACTCTCACCAGGTCTTCCCAGGTACGGCAGGTGCTGGAAGGCACGGCGATCGAGGTGTCCGAGACATTCACCGACGTCGACCTGGCCGCTGTCCGGCGGGCTGCCCGGAACGATCCACGGCTGGCGTGGGCCTTCGGGCACGCAGATGACGGGCAGATCACCCAGTGCCTCGCGGGCGGACCGGAACTGCTGGAACGGCTTCACACCGCGCCGCCCTGCCCGAAGGCGCTCATGCTGGCTGCCATCGACGCCCGCCGAATGGGCCACCGCAATGCGCTTCCCCTGTCATTGCTCGAGCAGGCCGCTGAGGCGTACCTCACCGACACCCAATGGGAGACACTCGGCGGGGACTGGCTGGAACAGGCCCTGGCTCATACCTCCCGGTTGTGCAAGGGAGCCGCAGGACCCCTCACCCGGCTTCGTGTCAGCGGGAGACCCGGACGCGATCGGAAAGCGGCTCCCGCGAACGAGGGCCAACCGGTGTACCGGCTGGCCGACTACCTCGACCAGCATGGCCGTACCCATCACACCGACCGCATTCCTCCCGTCGGCTTCTGGGTGGCGCTCGCCGCGCACGCACATCCCGACGACATGTCCGACCTAGCCGACGCGGCGTGGGCCCGCGGGCTCTACCGCGATGCCGTACAGCTTCACAAAAACGCCACAGTCCATGGCGATCCCCGGTCGGCCCGTCTCCTGGTCCGTCGCCTGTGGGCCGTGCATCCCACAGACCTCCGCCCCGGGGCGTGGGTCGCTGAACACGTCACTCTCGACAATCAGCAAGACGTCGAGGACCTGCTGCGGCAGTTGCACGAGGCAGGCGCCGCCAATCACGTCGCCGTCCTGGCTGAACGTGTCAGCACACACATGCCTGTCGGTGATCCACGCCAGGTGGCGAAGCTGCTGCGGACTCTGCGCAAGGTCGGAGCGGCCGATGGGGTCACAGTCCTGGCCGAACGCGCTGCGACACGCGTCAGCGTCGATGGTGCCCTCTGGGTGGCGGATCTACTCAAGGAACTACACGAAGCGGGAGCAGCCGACTTCGTCGCCGCTCTGGCCGAGCGCGCCGCCAGAGATTCCACGCTCCGCCATCCCTCAGCGGTGGCCGACCTCCTGGGCGCGCTCCACAGCGTTGGCGCAGGCGACCAGGCCGCCCGGTTGCTCGCCCGCGACCCCGCCACACACACCACGCTCACTGATGGGGACGGCGTGTTCAAGTTACTCAGGGTGCTGCACCAGTTCGAAGCTGTAGACCAGGTCGCTACCTTGGCCGAACGTGTCACCATCGTCGAGCCCTCCGAGACGCGATGGGAGCTGTGGCAGCTGCAGAAACTCGGCTTCGTCTGCCCGCCTCTGGTCGAGCACCTCGTCATCAACGAGCCGCTCCTAGTGCGATGGGCACTGGCGGAGCTGCGGGAACTCGGGGCGGCCGACCAAATCGCCGCGCTGCTCGCCCGCGACCCCGCCACACACACCAGACTCGACATGCCGAACAGTGTCTGGTTCCTACTGGAGGAGCTGAGTGACGTCGGTGCCACTGACCAGGTCGCCACCCTCGCCGGTCGCATCGCCGCGGACATGCCACTCGACGATCCAGACGCCGTGGGCTTCATGCTGAGGCAATTGGACAACCTCGGGGCCGGCGCCCAGGTCGAACCTCTCTCCGCGCGCATCGCCACAGACATCTCCCTCGACAAGCCATTCCCGCTGGCGGAAATACTGGAAACGCTGCGCAATCTCGGCGCCACCGACCAGGTTGCCGTGCTGCTCGACCGCGACCCCGCCGCCCACGTACCACTCGGCGATCCCATTGCGATAGCGCGCATGCTAGAAACGCTGCATAACCTCGGCGCCACCGACCAGGTTGCCGTGCTGCTCGACCGCGACCCCGCCGCCCACGTACCACTCGGCGATCCCATTGCGATAGCGCGCATGCTAGAAACGCTGCATAACCTCGGCGCCACCGACCAGGTTGCCGTGCTGCTCGACCGCGACCCCGCCGCCCACGTACCACTCGGCCAACCAGCCGCGGTCGCCGTCCTGCTCCGTGCATTGCGCGCTGCCGGAGCCACCGAACAAGTCACGACGCTGGCCCAACGCGCCGCCGCTGACACCACCCATGCCAGGGACGACGAGCTGGTGAGGCTTCTGGAGACGCTTCTCGAGGTCGGAACCCCCGAACAAACAGCCACGCTGATCGAAGGCGTGGCCGAACGAACCCTGTTCAGCGACCACTCCGAGGTGGGTCCGCTACTGCGGGGGATGCCCAAAGCTGACGTGGCCGAGCAAGTCGCCTTCTTGCTCGCCCCCCGGATCGACGACGAGTACCTTGCGTACTTGGAGCCGTCCGGCACCGCAAGGCTACTGGCTACCCTGCTCAAGCTCGGTGCTGCAGACCAGATCGTCGCACTCGCCGCACGCGCCGCCACGACAGCCGATTCTCCGCAAGCTGCGGAACTGGCGGAACTGACGGCGCTGCAACGGGTCGGGACCGAGGACCAAGTCGCTGCGCTGCTAGCGACCAACCCCGCCGCACGCGTGCCTCTCGACCGCCCGTCCGCGGTGGCCGAATCCCTGCGCACGTTACTCAAGGCGGGTGCCGAGGAGCAGGTTGCCGTGCTGCTCGCTCGCGATCCTGCCACCCGCACCGCGTTGAACACCGAGTGGTGGGGGGCGAAGAGCCTGCTTCGGGTCTTGCGGGAGATAGGGGCCACCGACCAAGTGACGGTGCTGCTTCGCCGCCTGCCCGCCGCAGGCAGGTTCGACATGCTCGCCGACTTGAGCGGCCAGAGAGTGCGGTTCCGCTTCGGGAGGGAGCCCGACGGCCGGGCTGCGGCACCGTGGGCCTGGGAGGATCTGGACTGACAACAGTCGTCGGCAGGCGGTGCAGTGGTCCCCGGCATCCGCCTGGGGTGTCATGGGACCGTCTACGCCGTCACCAGCCTCACCCGAGCAGGCCACACCGGCCCAGCTCGCCCGACTCGTCCGTGACCACTGGACGATCGAGGCCCTGCACTACGTCCGCGACACCACCTTCGCCGAAGACGCCTCCCAGCTGCGAACCGGCAACGCACCCCGCGCGATGGCCACCTGGCGCAACCTCGCCATCGGAGCCCTCCGCACGGCCGGAGTGAAGAACATCGCGGCCGGCCTCCGCCGCAACGCCCGCAACCCTCACCGACCCCTCTCACTCCTCGGCCTCGGATGACCACGAACCGGACGTCATGCGACTACGCCGAAGCCCTGGCCCGCGGGCACTTCTCCAACGAAGCCGCCGCTTTGAAGTGCATCTACATGGCGCTGATGAGCCTGGACCCGACCGGCAAGGGCCGCAAGCGGTGGACCATGCGCTGGAAGGCGCCCCTGAATGCCTTCCAGATCGCTTCGAAGGCCGCCTCACCCCGAGCAACAACTGACCTTCAACAACCAAGATCAGTCGTCAAAATGACACACACGACACCAGCAAGGTCCCCACCCATACCCACACCAACGACCAAACTGGCCAGCAGTCACGACAAGCACCGTTGCAGTACTACGGCACCGAACCACGCGACAGCTAACGAGAGTTGGCGATCTACTACCGGGGCGCCTTCGCCCCCGGCGATACTGAGCGCGGTCGACTGAAAGGGGAAGGCCTTGTGGTGACAGGCCTGCGCCGTGCCGCCGGCTTCCGCGAGGCCATCGTGTCGCCCGGGTACAAGAACTCAACCCCGGTCAGCCGCCGTTGGTACCGGTCCGCAGGGCCGGCGGCCGCAAACGGGTCGTGTCCCGCGTCGTGGTGTAGGGGATCAAGCGCTACGGGTTCCGGTACGAGGCCCCTGACGATCTCCGCAGAGGCGGCCGTCCACGAGGCGCACTGCTGAGGCGAGTTGAACACGCGGTCCGACCGAGCCACCGTCCCCGACCTGCGGATTCCGGCGCCTTGATCGGCTACACCACCCGGCGGGACGCCATCCGCAATCGTGTTGTCGACCTGAAGCCGAACTTTCGGGCCGCGCTCCTCGCCCTGACCGGGGACATCGTCCGTCGTGCTCGGGCAGGGCGGTATTCAGCCTGCTGCCTGGGCTCCGCCGCCTGCCCGGATGCGCTCAAGGATTTCGTGGTGGAGGGCGGTGAGTCCTGGGGGCGGTAGGGGGGCGGGGCTGCCGGTGAGGTGGTACCACTCCTCGGCGCCGGTGTACTGGACGGTGATGACGGCGCGGCCGTCGGATTGGAGGGTGGTGGCGACGGTGAGGTCGCCGGTGACGATGCCGACATCGTCGGTCATGGCTCCGCCCGGGCCAGCCATCACTGTGTCTACCAGCCGCTCCGGTTCGTCCGGCGCTGAGGGCGTGTTCATAGGGTGCAGGTGTCCAGCATCTTGGTGAGCATGGCTTTCTCGTCCTGGGTGATGGTCAGTTTGTAGGCGGCTTTGACGGTGGTCCAGGAGCGGCCGTAGGTGCACCAGTAGGACTGGTTCGGTGGCTGCCACTGGTCCGGTCCTTGGTCGCCCTTCGAGCGGTTCGTGGCGGCGGATACAGCCAGCAGCTGCGGATGAGTGAGGTCGTTGGCGAAGGCTTCGCGCTCGGCCTGTGTCCAGGTGCCGGCGCCAGAACGCCAGGCGTTGGCCAGAGGCACAGTGTGGTCGATGTCGAGGTCGGCAGCGACGGTGAAGGTCTTGTTCTCGTAGACGCTCACCCACTTCCCGGACACGGCCCGGCACTCGTCATCGCGCTGCACATCGGAGCCGTCGCGCTGAAGAACCATTTCGCGGGTGTCACAGTTGTCGCCCTGGGAGGACCAGTGAGCGAACTTCGCGCGGCTGTAGCCCGCCATCGACCCCTGAGTCGCCACTTTCAGACCATCCAGCGCGGTGCGGGCCTCTTCGGCGCTTGGCAGCCCCGGAAGCTTCGACGCTGCCTCTTCCTGCCCACCTTCTGCTCCTGCAGCGCTGCCTTCACTGGGAGCGGTGACGCCTGCGGGGGTGACGCCGCTGGCGGCGGGGGTCGGCTCGGTCACCGTTGAACACCCTGTCAGCGTGACGGCCAGGACGGTCACTGCCAGCCCCCATGTCCGTTGCCGCTGCTCATGGTTCACGTTCCGCACTCTGGCCTCTTCCGGCTCGACAATCGGACCTGGCACACGCTATCTGCCCAGGGCGTGTAGGCGGCCATGTTCACGCCACATACGTTGATGGACGAGCAGGTGATGGCGTACCCGATCCGGGCATCGGGTGCAGCAGAGCGCCCAGAGTCGGAGGGGGCTGCCGCCTATCGCGCTAACACCCGTTATGCCGGCCCCTGTGGCGGACGGAACCTCTGTCCGGGCCGAGCTTCGAAGCGGCCGGATTTCGTATGTGCGCTGTCGGTCTCTGGCTTGCACGCCGTGGCTGGATCACCGTTGGTTGGCGAATCCCTGAACTGCGCGGTCCCTGCACGCGATGCCGAGCTCACGCACCTGCGTTGCCGGTAAGGACGTTGCCGAAGCCGTCGTAAACGCTGACGCGGCTTTGCTGCGGTTCTATGTAGGCGGTGAACGTCTTCACGATGGTCTCTGCCGTGGACATGGGGTCCTTGACCGGATTCGGGCCGCCGATGAGGTCGGTGGAGATGAAGACTGTTCCGGATTTACCGTCCCAGTCACCGATGATCCCCTGGACTCGTGCGACCGCCTTCTGCTGACTCCCGTTACCGTGCTTGTCCACCCACGACCGAAACTCCCGCGCCTGCTCGGAGGACTTGGCCCGATCAGTGTCCTGGGGGAGCTTCGTGGCCACGCCGCTGGGACCGGGCCCAACGGAGTCGTCCTGAAGACTGCATCCGGTGAGCAGCGCGGCCGTAGCCGCGATGCCCAGCAGCGGGGTGATCACTGCGCGCATGGTCTCTCCAGCGTGGGGGGCGAGAGGAGCCCTTCCGGTGCCGAAGCCCGGAAGGGCGCAGGACTCAGTGTGTCAGAACCGGATGGCGTCGGCCTTGTCGTTCCAATTGCCGCTGACGGGGTAGTCGTAGCTGCTGAAGCGGGGCCAGATGGTGTAGCCGGAGGCGAGGATCAGTTTGGGGTCGGGCAGATTATTCCGGATGTCGTACAGGGTGACACCGCGCTGGGAGCGCATGACGGCCGCGCTGGACGCCTTGTCCCGGAAGGAGGGCGAGTATATGTCGAGGTGGCGGGTCTTGGAGGTGGCGTAGTGGGGCCACTGCAGGCGGCGCCCCTTGTAGTTGGCGTCCTGCCACAGGCAGACCCACCCGCTGCGGCAGTCGTCATAGGCGAGCACGGAGGCGCTGCCCATGGCCTGTCTCGCCTGCCCGGTGAGGGCAGCAGCGGCTCCCTGTCGGGCCTCCTTGGTGGGGGCGGCGCTGGCCAGACGACTGTTGGCCTCGGTGTCGTCGTCGAAGCACTCCATGGTGCCGTCCTCGTCGACCTCGGCGCAGATCTGGGCACCTTCCCAGTCGCCGGCCGGATCGATCTTCTCGCCGTTGTAGTACATGTCTATCTCGAGATTGGGGTCGGCCGCGGCGTGCATCTCGGCCTCCTCCTCAGGGGTGAGGAGGCCAGTGATCGCCCCAGGTGTCTCTTCGGTGTCTGCCGCAATGGCGGGTGCTGTGGTGGCCGCGAGTGCGAGGGCAACGGCAACAGCGAGATGGCGAATGCGCACGTGTGGTCTCCCTTGGAAGTAGTCGGTTTCTAGGCAGCGTGGAGCTGGCCGGACAGGAAGGAGAAGGGTGTTTGCCTGACCGCTCTCAGTCGGCGGTAGCGGGCGACAGGACAGTCGATGCTGCGGTACTGAGCGAACGCCGACAGATCAGCGGATCTCAATACATCGGGTGGGAAGCACGATCACCCTCGCCGGAGCCGGATTTCGCACACCGTGCTGTCCGGAAGGAAACCCTGCGCAGGCACCTGCCTGCAGGCAGAGCTGTTCGGCAGCCGTGCAGTGTTCCCCCAAAACACGATCCCCCCAAAATTGAGCGCCGAGCGTGACACGGCCTGCTGTCCGCGAGCTCTATGCGTGTAGCGAGCAAGGACGTTCTGCCGCGCAACTCGGGTCACTGTAGTTGCAGCCGCTACGGGTCAGGCATCCCTGAAAATGCGCCTGGCCGGATGGGGCGCCGCACGCCGCGGTCAAGCGGAATCTGCACTCCACACATCACAGTAAGCGCTTGCGGCCTTGTGCCGGGAAAGCGGAGGGAGCAATGCCCGTGGCAGGTGTTGATCAGGTTGACCGAATCCAGTCGGCAGACGGATCTTGACTGAAAAAAGTGCAACTGCCGTCGAATAGAGATCAGTTACAGTGACCGCTGCCGTATGACAGACGGTGTACACGCCCCGAAGGGCAAGCATCGGCAGCCGCACGGAGCTGAGCCAGCCCCGATCAACTACAGACGTGCCCACCTTAGTTAGCTTCAGACTGGCCACCACTACTTGCCGATCCGCCGCCCGTACGCCGACGCCAGCCCTCCCCCCGGCCCACTGCGCCCGAACTGGCCGGGCTGCGGGGATGTCGGCAGCGGGGCGTGAACGATGGCCCCCTGGTTGACCTCCGGAATCAGGCCGTACACCAGGACACAGGACGCGTCGATGCGGCCGGGGCTGTCCGAGTCGGTCGGCATCCACGTCGCCCACTCGTTCTCCAGGTCGGTCATCATGCCGCGCAGCCGGACCCGGTCCTCAACCATCTGCTGAGCGACCGGCTCCGCCCTGAGCAGCTTGCCTTGCTTGGCGTGGACGGCGTCGATCATCGGCATCAGCTTGCCCTTGGGGATGCGGCCCTCGTCCTGCAACGCCTTCCACGCCGTACCGATGGCGAGGGTGCACATGTCCCGCCCGAAGTTCCACTCCACGTAGATGACCGCGGCGTTCGTCTCGTGCGCCAGCATGCAGGCCCGCCTCGACCACTCCGCCGACGACATGGCCGCCGACTGGTCATGCGTGATCCATACCCGGCTGTCGGCGCCGAGGAAGCCGCCGATGATGCCCGCGGTGTCACGCCCGCCACCGGACGGGTCGATCGACACGGCGATCCTCTGCGGCTCCACCACAGTGATCCCGTCGCGGATGGCGCGCAGCAGGTCCCGTGACACGAGGGCGCCCTCAGCGGGCTGCGGGTCGCCCTGGGCGATGGCGTGCCAGTCCCGGACGCTCGACGTCTTCTTGACGTCCGCCCACCACGCCCGCAGCGCCCGCCGGTTCCTCGTCGGGATCTTCGGATGCGGCAGCGGGTCACCGGGCTCCCGGCCGAGGGGGTCGGGCCCGAACTTGGGGTCGGCGACTGCGGGCAGGTGGACGACCTTCCACCGGCCTCCGTCCTCCAGGCGCCCGTCCTCCTCCAGCCGGCGGCCCGCGAAATCATCCGGATGCCACCTGGTCTGAATTGCGACCACCGCGTTGCGGTCCGGCTGCAACCGCTTCAGCGCGGCCGACGACCACCAGTCATGGACCCGCTCGCGCATCTTCGCCGACTCGGCTTCCTGCCGGTCCTTGTGCGGGTCGTCGACCACCAGGAGGTTCACGGAGAAACCGGTGAGGCCCGCTCCGAGGCTGACGGAGCGGACGCCGCCGCCCCGTGTCGTGTCGTAGTCCTGCGCGGCCTCCGACCCCGCCAGCAGGGACAGGTCGAACTCGCCGCCGTACTCACCGATGTACTTCCGGATCGCCTTACCCCGCCGGAGCGCCAGGTCGTCTGAGTAGGAGGTGACCGCGACACGGTCCTCGGGGTGCACGCACAGCCACCAGAACGGGAACCACTCGCCGACAGTCGTCGACTTGCCGACCTGCGCCGGGGTGATGACCAACAGCCGGTCGTACTCGCCGGCCTCCAGACCCACGAGGGCCTCGCCGATAACACGCAGGTGCGGGCGCATCCGGTACGTCTGGTCGAGGCCGCGCGCGAGCGTCACCGGGTCACGCAACAGATCCTTCGCTGCCGCCCGCTTCGCGGCCTGGAGCTGCCGGAACACCGCCGCGTCGTCAAGGTGGTCCAGCTCGCTGACGGCGGACTGCCTGCTCACCCCTCGCCGCTGTCCTCGTCCACGGCCGGGACAGGCGTCTCCCCCTCGTCCTCGCCCTCGTCGTCCTCGTCGGCGGGAAGCGGTATGTACGCCTCGTCATCGTCGTCGCCGTCGAGTGCCTTCACGCGCCGGCTGACCGATGCCGCGAGTTCGGCGAGCCGTACGCGCCGCTGCTCCGGGGGCATCTGCTGGAACTCTGCGACCTGGACCGTGAGCGGATCCCCGCCGGGGCCGGTGACCGCGATCGTCTCCGTCGGATCGCCGAACAGGTTCCGGCGCAGCTTCATCGTGGTCTCAACGAACCGGCTGAACTCGGTGATGGACATCTCGGCGGCCTGCTGCTGCACGTACGGCAAGGCCTGGCCGACCATGCCGGTCATGATGCGGAGGATCTTCGCGTCGTCGCGGGCGGCCTTCCTGCGCTCCTCCTCCATCTCCGCCGTGTACTGGCGCTGCTGGTGCGCGTCCCAGGCGGCTGCCCTGTCCTGCCACCGGTACTGGGCGGCGAGGGCTCGTACATGGCTGTACGAAAGTGCAAGGGCGTCTGATGCTTTTGCAAGGGTGCGGGTGAGCCCCAGGTCACGGAACACGAGGAAGCGGGCGTGGCGTCGCGGGGTTTCGCCGGGCTGGCGTTCCCACTGGTCGAGCGTGGGGTCGAGGGTGATGCGTTCGCTCATGCTGGTCACGGTTCCTGGGGGTGAGGGGGCTCGTGGGGGGCTTGTGTGCCCCTCCACGAGCCGGGTGTGGCGTGCCGCTAGTTGGCGGCTGGGTCGTCCTGCTTGGCGGCTTCCTCGGCGGCCTGGTCGACTTCGCGGCGGGCGATGTCGATGAGGAGGGCGATCATCGTGGTGAAGTTGCGGACTTCCTTGCAGCGGCCGAAGGCGTATACGGCGCTGGCGAACTCCTCGAACTGTTCGACGGAGGCGACGCCGACGAGGTCTGTGCCGTTGGCGATGGCGGTGATGGCGTCCTTGAAGTCCTCCATCTGGTGTGGGAGGAACATGAGGGTGACCGAGCGCCAGTCGAATTCGCCGTGTGGGATGGCGAGCTTGGTGTCGTCGGGTTCGACGGTGGGGAGCTGGGACTCGTCGAGGCCGGTGGCGATCAGGTCGTCCACGTTGTCGATCATGGAGACGAGGGTGGCGAGGACGTCTTTGTCGGGGTTGCCGTGCAGTTCGTTGTGGGCGATCTGTTTGGCGATGACCTCGGAGCGGCGCATCGTGCGGGTGTCGACGATGACGGGGATGCGGGGCAGGCCGGCGGAGCGTGCGGCGCGGGAGCGGTGGTGTCCGGAGATAACCTCGACGGGGCCCTTGCCTCCGGGCTGGTGGCAGTAGGGCAGGGATTCGAGGGCGCCGCGTTTGCGGATGTTGCCGGTGAGCCGCTCGAAGTGGCGGGGCTGCATCACCTGGGCGTTGATGTCCTGCTCGCGGAGTGTGGTGACCTCGACCCACTTGATGTAGAGGTCTTCGCCGATCTGCATCGTGTCCTGCGGCGGGTGTTCCGTCGACCATGTCGCCCCGGCGCCGACCGGTGTGGGGGTGGGGTCGCTCGCGGGTTCGGGGGCCGGGACCGCGTCGGGGGCCGGTGTGGTCACTTCTTCGCCTTGCTGCGGCTTGCCCGCCATGCCTGCTCCTTGGTCACGAAGGTGGTGAGGGTGTCGGTGATGCTGTCGGTCGACCAGGGCGAGCTGTACGAGAGCTTGTAGCCGTCGGGGTGCTTGGCCCGGCTGTCGAGGGTCATGAGGCCGCGCAGGCCTTTGGCCTCGGGGTGCCGTGTGTACTCGACGGTCACCAGGCCGTTCGATGCGGCGAGGATGATCTCCGAGGCGCCGGTGAACACGAGCTTCGCGGTGTCGCGGCGGATGGCCAGCATGGTGGCGAGCCGGGTCAGGCGTAGCTGGTGGTGGGGGGCGCCGAACGCGAACCGCATCAGGAGATGGCTCGTGTACTTCGTGGCGCCGGGGTACGGGCGGGTCATCGTCTCCGCGCCGTAGCCGATGACGCCGGCGGCCTGGCCGTCGACGGCGACGAGGAGGTTGTACGAGCCGGGCGCGGCGGCCAGGCGGTGCATCCACAGGTCGCGGTAGTAGTCGCACTCGCCGCCCTTGACCGGGATCAGCTCGATGCGGCTCTGGGCGGTCACCTGGTGGTCCGGGGAGATGATCGGGAGGGAGGTGGGGCTGTAGGACCGGGACATGCCCAGGGCGACCTTGGGGCCTCCCGTGAGCTTGAAGATCTCCTCGGGCCGGTTGCTGATGACGTACGCGCGGGCGGTGTCGCCGAGCGGGTGCGCGAACACCGGGGTGGGGTGAGCCGCGATGCCCGTGCGCTCCTCTTGCAGGAACATCAGGAGCGCCGCCTTGCCCTCCATGTGGTCGGCGAGCCGCTGCATGTCGACGTCGGGGTCGAACACCGAGTACGGGGGCTCGGCCCATTCGACGCGCCCGCCGGTGTCGAAGAACTTCTCGAAGCCGGCCTTGTACGTGGGCGGCGCGGCGATGATGATCGCGTGCGGGTCGTCCTCGGCCTCCGCGATGTGGTCCCACATGCACTTCGGGGTGAAGGAGACGCCGCGCAGCCGCTCGGCGATGCTGGTGAGGGAGTCGACCAGGAGCCGTTTGTGGGCGTCCTCCCGCTCGACCATGTCGGTGACGAGGTTGGTCCAGTAGTCGACCTCGGGCTTGGCCTGCATGCGGGCGAGCCAGTGGACGTAGAGGAGGTGCGCGGCCTGCTCGACGAGCGGGCGGTCGGGCAGCTCGACGGGTTCGCCGTCCAGGGTCATGCCGAGGCTGGCGAGGTCGCCTCCTGACACGGCGGTGCCGACAATGCCGGTGTACAGGGTGACGTCGGACGTCTCCATGGCCGCCGGGGGGATGCCCGCGTTGGCGGCGACGAGGGCCGCGGCGAACGAGCCGACGCCGACCTCGACGTACCGCGTGTACGTGTCGCGCGGCAGCTTGTTGAACACCTGCCGGTAGAAGGCTCGGTCTGGGGCTGAGGAGTTGCCGGCGAACAGTACGCCGGGCTGGGCGAATCCAGCGGGCATCGCGATCCCAGGGGGGAGGTTCATGGATCGCTCGGCCCACAACCAGCAGCGTTGGCCGCAAAGGGTAGCCGCTGGGTGATCACCGCGGCGTGCGACGGCCCCGCTCGGTCAGACCGAGCGGGGCCGGTGAAGTGGACCGCGAGGGAGGACTCGAACCTCCAACCTCCGCCTTCGAGAGACGGTGCTCCATCCAATCGAGCTGCTCGCGGTTGTGCTGTCGCCGCCCGAAGGGTAACAGCCGGGGGTGACAGCGGGCCGGGGAGCGTACGGCTCCCCGGCCTGGTGGGGCGGCTAGAACAGGGTCTCGGGTGCCGGTGGCTTGGGCTTGCGGGGCTGGCTGGGTGCCGTCCCGGCCGGGGGCTCCAGCTCTGGGACCTCCCAGCCGTAGCGCTCCTCGAACCATTCGGCCGCCCACCGCCGGTGGCAGGCCTCGCCCAGCTCCGCGACCTTCTCGAAGCACAGCAGGGCGGCCGGGGTCCCGGGGTACTTCCGGGCCAGCTCCTGGAGCCCGGCGAGGATCTCGTGCTCGTACAGGCGGAGCCGCTCGCGGTACACCCGCCGTTCCAGCGGGATGTCGTTCACGCCGGCGAGCGGGCCTTTCATCAGCTCGTACGGGGCGAGGAAGTTGAGGCTGACGTAGCTGTGGCGGAAGAACCGCGGCCGGCCGACGGTGATCCCGACGGGCAGGTAGCCGCTCTCGGAGCGCCAGTTCTGGTAGCGGGTGGTGGCCAGCTCCATCGGCTGGGCGACGGTGATCCGTTCGACGGGCTGTTCTGGGCTGTCGAGGTCGAGCTTTCGGACGTCGAGCACTCGTCTTCTCCTTGTGTGGGTGGTGGGACTCTCTCATCGTTGACCAAACCAGCGGGTTTACCCTCCCTGTCCTGGCTGGTTTGGCTCAGGGGCCCCGGCGTGCGCGGGGCCCCTGTCGCCGCCTGGGTCAGGCGCCGCTGGTGTCGGTGGTGGGGATGGCCTCGGCGTCCGGGGCGATCCGGAGGGCGCCCGCGCGGACGGTGGCCGCTGTGGCGGCCTTGGCCAGGTTCTGGGACGCCTTCGTGGCCACCTGCCGCAGGTGGTCGATGCGCATCCGGTTGCCGGGGATGCCGCCGTGGGCGCCGGCGAGGAGGAGCGCCAGCTCGTCGGGGTCCATGCTGGCGATCTCCTGGAGGATCTCGCCGGCGGCGCCGAGCTTGCCGATCTTGCCGACGAGCCGGTTGCGGTCGGAGATGATGCGCTCGCGCCGGTCGACGTCGGCCTCGTCCAGCTCGGGGAACATACTCTCGTCGCCCATGCCGGGCTGGGGCGCGTCCTCGGCGAGGACGAACATGACGCTCTGGCTGGCCGCTTCCTGCTCCTCGGTGCGCACTCGCTGGCAGAACTGCTCGGCCTCTCGCGGGCTGTTGAACTGGCCCCTCGTCCAGCGGGCGATGAACGCGTTCTGGTTGGCCGGGCTGATCTGCGCCGCGTACCAGGCCAGGCCGACGGGCAAGTGGCCCTTGAGGAGTGCTTCCTGCACGGCGGGCACGAGCTTGAGGAGCTGGAGGCGGCAGTCCACGTAGTTCCAGCTCTTGCCGACCCGCTTGGCGACGTCCAGCGGGGCGAGGCCGAAGTTGATCAGCTTCTGGAATGCCTTCGCCTCTTCGAGCGGGGTCATGTCGGCCCGGCCGAGGTTCTCGGCCACCGACCGGGAGAAGGTCTCCAGCGTCTCGGCGCCGCCTTCCAGGCCGTGGACGACCATCGCGTGCATCTCAGCCAGCTCCGCCAGCTGGGCCGCCCGCCACCGGCGCTCACCGCTGATGATCGTGTACCGCCGGGTGGTGGCCACGTAGCGGACGGTGATGGCCTGCTGCTGGCCGATCTCCCCCATGCTGTCGGCCAACTCCTGGAGCTTCTCGGGGTCGAAGATCTCGCGCGGCTGGTTCGGGTCGCGGTCGATGCGGTCGGTAGGAATCGTCTTGAGCGCGGTCTTGAGTTCGGCCCTGGCCTCCTCGGCCTTGTCGGCGGCCACTTCCCGCCGCTTGCTGACCTTGGTGGGCTCGACCACCTTCTTGACGGGCGCCTTGCGGGCGGCCGTCATCGTCGCCGGCGCCGCCTTCTCGGCCGGGGTCTTCGCGGTGGCCTTCTTGGCGGCCTTGGCGGTGGTGGCGGTCATGGCGTCCTCCAGGGGGTTGGTGGGTGGTTGATCTGCATTCATCATTGCACAAATGATCTTGGACTAACCTCTTACCCAAGATGATTTGGTCAAGATCGTGGAAGGGAACCGCAGGCAGGGCCTCGCCGGGGGCCCGCGCCCCGGTCTGGGCGCGGGCGACGGAGCGCCCGTCAGCGGGTGGCGCCCTCGATCACCGCGACCCCCGTGCGGGGCAGTCGGTCGGGACGCCCGACGATGCGCCAGGGGTAGAAGTCGGGGTGACCGTTGGCCTCGTCCGCGCGGGGGGCGTACTCGACGGCCTCGCCCGCGAAGTCGGTGCGGGGTCCGGCCTCCAGGCGCTTCCCCGCCTGGAGGGCGGCCAGCAGCTCGGTCCTGCTGAGGAAGTCGCGCATCATTGTCAGTTCTCCGATCGATGGATGGCGGTTGATTGATCTGCATTCATGAGGTCAGCGCCGGATGACAACGACCGGGTCACCGTCGGCCAGGCGTCGGCCGTCGCGCAGGGGGACCGCCCCCGCTCCGGTGTTCTCGGCGCGGACGCCGGTGGCCCACAGGAGGGGCCGGCGGGCGGCGTCCGACCGGTCGGGGGCGCCCTCGCCGAACCGGACCGCGGTCTCGACCGTGACCCCCGGGCGGTAGTGGCCCCGGATCGAGTCGCCCTCGCGGATGTCGCTGGCGGGGATGGTGATGATGGCGGCCATGGTGCCCTCCGGGGTGGTGGGGTGGTTGGTTGATCTACATTCATCATTGCGCAAATCCACACGGATAACCTTCCTATCCGGACCGATTTGGTCAAGGAATTATCAAGGAATCCGCAGGTCAGGGCCTTGCCGGGGGCCCGCGCCCCGGCCGGGGCGCGGGCAGTGGGGGTGTCAGATGAAGCGGGCCAGCTCGCGGGCCCCACGGGTGATGATGTTGTCGCCGCCGTGGCGGATCAGGTCGCGGGTGGCCTTGCGCAGCTCGCGGCGGGCCTGCTCACGGTCCTCGATCGACTGCCGGCCCAGCTTCTCGCCGGTCGCAATCAGGGCCTCGCGGTCGAGCTTGCCGCCGCTGACCGCCCGCCGGATCTCGATCGCCCAGCGGGTCTGACCGCTGGCGAGCAGCGCCCCCATCAGGCCGAGCGCGTCGTCCGCGTCGCCCGCGCCTGCGATCAGCTCGATTTCCTCGGTGAGGGCCCTGATGTCCATCGTGCGCCCCCTGGTGGGTGGGTGGTTGATCTGCATTCATCCTTTCGCAAATCCAGGCGGATAACCCCCCTATCCGGGTTGATTTGGTCAAGGAATCGGCAAGAAAACCGCAGGTCAGAGGGCGTTCAGCGGTTCAGGCCTGAACGCTGAACAGCGACTCCTGGACGACCTCCTCGGCCGCCGCCGCTCCGGCCTGCTGCTCTCGGTGCGCCAGGTGCTCGGCGATCGTCCAGTCCACCCACTTCCATTCGGCCAGGAGCGGGCGGCGTCCCCAGCCAGGTTCGCGGAGCGTCGTCAGACCGGCCGCGCGGGCCGCCTGGCGGGCCACGGAGCCGTCGAGGATCAGGAGGTCGGCCCGCACGTCGTGCACGGTGCCGTCGATGTGCAGCCACAGCTCGCACTTCGGGGCGCCGAGGCGGGTCACCATGGCGAGAAGGTGGATGTCTCCCCAGCCGGGGTGCAGTCCACCCGGGCTCACCCAGACCCACGTTCCGGGTTGCACGTCCCCGGGCCCGGCCGGGGTGTGCTCGTAGGGCGGCTCTTGCCGACGGCGCCGGCGGGGCTTGGGCGGGTAGAAGTGGCTCGGCGGGTAGTGCACGGGGCGGGCCGCACTCAGCTCGGCGGCCTCGGCCCTGATGACGTCGGCTGCGGTGTAGCAGCTGGGGCCCACGTGCCAGTTCCGGGGGCCGCGCTTCTCCCACCAGCTGGCCGACCCGCAGACGCAGCGGCCTTCCCGGAGGTGCTCCCCCGCGGTCTCGCACGGCCAGGCCGTGGCGCAGGCCCGGCAGGTGGCCTGTCCGGTGCCCACGCCGAGGGGAAGGTGCGCGTCGGGGAGGCGGGTGATGGGCGGCTGCCAGTCCATCGGGCTGTCCTGTCTGGTGGGGTGGTGGAGGATGGGGGCGGGCCGGGGAGCGTTGCCTGCTCCCCGGCCCGCCGCTGCGCGGTCAGCTCTGGGCCGTCTGCGGCTCGCCGGCCGTCTCGGGTACGGCCAGGACGTGAACGGCGGACCGGGGGCTCGCCGCGCGGGGGCCGGAGCACAGGTACTCGCCCCACTCGTCGTTCACGCGCTTGCCGGTCCCGTCCCAGATGAGCAGCCGCTCGCACTGGGCGCAGTTCCCGGCGTCCTCCCCCGGTGTCCCCTGCGGCCGTTCGGGGGCGGCCTGCGCGGTGTCCGTCTCCGCGTCCGTGTCGGGGTCGGCGGGCAGCTCGGCGCGGTAGGTGTCGGGCTTGTCCGGGACCTGCTTCCAGTCGGCCGCGAGGAGCGGGGCGCTATTGCTGGTGAAGGTGCGGATGTCGAGGAGCGTGTCCCGGACATCTGCGCGGGTTCGGTCGCTCAGCTTGCCGCGCGTGGTCTCGTCGTTGAAGCGCCAGATCGTTTCCTCGCCGTCGTGCACCGCGACCATGACGCTGGCCGTGACACTGATGGCGGTGGCGGTGGGCAACTCTTCGCGGATCGCATGGGCGATGAGGAGCAGGCCGCGGTCGATGACCTCGCGCCGCTTCCTGGCGGCGTCCCGGTAAGCGTCCTCGAAGTATTCGGTCCAGAAGGCCTTGCTGGGCATGTGGGGTGGTTCCTTCCGCTGTCGGGGTGGGTGTGGTCTGGCGGGCCGGGGGCGTTGCCTGCCCCCGGCCCTGGGTGCGGTGGCTACGAGTTCGCCCGGTCGAAGCTCTGGAGGGCGACAACGGCCTGGCCCAAGTTCTCGACGCCGTAGATGCCGATGCCGGCGACGTCGATGGCGCTCAGGTCGTCGTCCGCGATGAACGCGGTCGTGCAGCCGTTGGCGATGGCGGAGCGGACGGCTTCATTGACGTCGGCCACGGGCCGAACTCGGCCGTCGAGGCCGAGTTCGCCGATGAACGCGACGTTGGCCATGGCGTTGGGGCCGTAGTGTCCGGCCGCGCCGAGGATTGCGGAGGCGAGGGCGAGGTCATGCGTGCTGCCCAGGGGGCGGCCGGTGACGGTCTCGACGGCGACCGTGACGCGGCCGGTGGGCCAGTCGTAGCCGCCGTTGACGATGGCCGCGCGAATGCGGTCCATGGTCTCCCGCTCGTAGCTGACGCCGCCGATGGTGAACCAGTTGGGGCCGGGGCCGACCGTCGCGTGGATCACGGCGGCGGACTCGCCGGAGGCGCGCACCTTGGCCCGGCCCTGGCTCGTGGTGTTGGCCTCGGCGGGCCAGGCGACTCCGAGGCCGCGCTGGTCGGCGTCGACGACGAGGCCAGTGCGGTACAGAGCGTCGCCCACCACGTAGTTCGGGGTGGTGACGTCGTCGAGGACGTCACCGGGCTGTGCGGTGAGGACTGCGTACTTCAGGTTGAACAGGTTGCCGTCCTCGGTGAGGACGCCGTCGCTGATGACTCCGGTCCGGGTGGGGCGGGCGATGCTGGCCATACCGATCTCCTTCTTGGGGTGGTGGGGGCGGCCCGGGGCCGACCGTGGCGGCTCCGGGGCGGGCGGCGCGCACCGGGCCCGTGGGCCCGTCGCGCCGTCCGCTCCGGGGGCGGCCGGCTGGCCGCCCGGCCTGGTCAGAGCCCGAACTCGCAGTACTCGCAGAACGTCGTGCGGACCTCGCCCGCGTTGTTGATGAGCGCCGTCAGCTCCGACTCGCAGTCCTCGCAGGTGCCGAGGTCCGTCGCCGGGAGCGGGGTCGTCATCCGGCCCGCGGGGGGCAGGGTGGGCGCCGGGGTGGTGACCGGGCGGACGCTGTTGCTGAGGTAGATCGCCATCGTGTGCTCCCTGGGTTGGTGTGGTGTGTTACTTCAATCATTGACCAAAACATCTCGGATTACCCTCCCTATCCAAGGTTATTTGGTCAAAGAATCGTCAGGAAGCCGCAGTTCAGGCGGTCAGGGCGTACCGGCTGACCTCCTCGCCGGTGATGCACTCGGCGAGCAGGCACATCAGGACTTCGGCCGCCGGGGGCGTGACCGCATTGCCGTACTGGCGGACCCTGTCCCGCTTCGTGCCCAGCACCTTGTAGGTGTCGGCGAACGCCATCGCGCGGCCGATCTCGTGGGGCTGCAACATCCTGAACAGGACGTCATTGATGTCGAACTCGCCGGTGAGCAGCGCGTACCGGTCGCGGGTGGTGAGGGCACCGACGGGGTCGATGACGGGGCGTGCGGTGCCGTTGCCGTAGTAGGGGAGCAGGAGCGATTCCTGCTCGTACGCGGCCGGGACGGCGGCCAGGCCGTGATGGTTGCCGGAGGCGCAGACGGTGGCGAGCGGGTCGCCGATCGGGCGGGCGTCACTGCCGCCGCCCCGGATCTCGGTAATGAACGGCAGGTAGGCCAATCCGGCCTCGGCCCTGGTGGTCTGGGTGTTCATGACGTCCCAGATCGGGCGGGCGTTCTTGCCGTCGCGGCCGTCGCACGGGACGAGGAGGGGCGGGACCGCGATGCCGTCCGATTCGCGGGTGGTGCGGGTCGGCATCGGGTCGAAGAGGCTTGCGGCCGAGTCTCGCCAGGTGCCGCCGGTGGGCACCAGGAGCGGGCGGACGTACTTCTCAAAGCCCTTCTCGATGCGGCGCATCGTCTTGTCCGCGAGCGGGTTCTTGCGGTCGCCGATCCGCTGGCCCTTGACGGCCCAGTCGATGGCCGCCGCAGCCGGGAGGACTTCGGGCTCGACGATCTGGTGGCCGCACTTGGTGTTCGGGCATCGGTAGTCGTACTGGCTCTTGTACCGGCCCATGTCGACGCCGGGCCGCCGGAACACCTGGTCGGCTTGGATCCACTCGGCGCAGCCGGTGCAGAAGGCCTTGGGGGCGAGCCACTTCGTGAAGTTCGGGGTGCGGCCGAGGCTCTTGTGCCAGTACACGAAGTACAGGCGGTCGCGGCTCTGCGGGGCGCGGTGTACCGAGCGCGGGTCGGCGTGCATGGAGTTCAGCGCGACCAGCTTGGTGCGGTAGCCCATCTTGTGGAACTCGCCGACCCAGTCGTCCCACTCCGACCAGGCCCGGACGTCGGTGACGTTTTCGACCACGCCGGCCTTGACGAGCCTGCCGCGCTCGATGACGCCCCGCAGATACAGCGGGACTTCTTCCATCAGCGCCCGACTGGCTTCCTCCTCCGCCGTGGGGCCGTCGCCCTCGGCGGGGTCCTCGTCCTCACCGCCGAACTTCTCCTCCTCCATCTCGGCGTACAGGTCGAGGAGGTCACCCTGCACGGCCTTGGCGAACGACCGCTTCTTGCCCTGGGCGATGCTCCACTTGGTGCACTCCGGCGAGGACCAGTGGATGTCTGCGACCGGCCAGGCCCAGACCGGGGCCTTGCGGATGTCGCCCATGTAGTGCGCGACGTCGGGGAAGTTCTCGCGGTGCGAGTCGAGGGCCTGCTTCCAGTGGTTGGCGGCCCTGGTGACCTTGACGTTGGGAACGGCGTCCGTGCCCTGAGTGGACCCGCCGGCCCCACAGAACCAGTCCATGACCGTCAGCTCGGTGCCGTCGTGCTTGTACGCCTTGATCTGGCGAGGGGACGGCATGGCCGGGCTGGAGGCCCAGGCGGTGGTGGTGGAGGAGAGGAAGGGCATCGGTCGTTCCGTTCTGTGTGGGTGGTGGATACGTCCTCATTCTTTGGTTAAATCCGCCGGGATATCCTCGTTATCCCGGCGGATTTGGTCAAAGAATCGTCAGGAAAGCCGCAGGTCAGGCCGCGTGGCGGTGTCCGGGCTCGAAGGGGATCATCGGCATCAGGTCGTCCGAGATCGCGTACCAGCACCAGCCATGGCCGCCGACCGCGTACCGGCCGGACACAGACGGCTGGAGGACCTCGACCGCCTGCTCGTGACGGTCACCGCCGAGGTACATCCAGCAGACGACCGTGACGACCGCGTGGGCCGTGCGCTCGACCGCGCCGTCACGCATGCGCTCGACCGTGCCGTCAAGCACGTGGACCGTGTCGATCGAGCCGTGCCCGTACCGGGCGGCGTCGGCCTGGGTGTCGGTCGCGATCCGGCGCACGGTGTCGAGGTCGAACCAGGGCCGCACGCATCCGTCGCGCTGGTCGGCGGGGTTCACCAGGGCCGGGTAGTGGTCGCGCTCGTTCGCGCACACCATCACCTCGACCATCGGCTCGGGTGCTGGGGACGGGCCGGGAGGGGTCTGGTTCGTCATGTGACGTCCTTGTCTCGTGTGGGTGGGGGTCGGGGGGGCGGGCTAGGAAGGGAACGTGAGCCGGTAGACGTGGGCGGAGCACTCGTCCGGGACGTGCTCCCATCCGGCTGCGGCCGGGCCGATGGCGGTGATCTCGTCGAGGGCCTGTCGCAGGGCCTCGTCCGCCGCGCCGAGCGTCTCGGTGTCGTACACGCCGTCGTCGGCCGAGTCGATTTCGGTGTCCCCGGCGTATACCGAGATGACGTGTGGGCAGCCCTCGTGGATGTCGATCAGGGCGGAGGTCGCTTCGGGGGCCAGGGTGCGCAGGATGCGGCCGACCTTCCATGTGGCGGCTTCCAGTGGCGTCGAGGGCTGGCCGTCGCGGGTGAGGCCGCACGGGCACTCGGTCTCGTGCCAGTCCTCATACGAGCCGCAGAGGCAGGACCAGGTAGCGAAGTGCCAGGTCCATTCCCAGCCGCCGATGCCGTACAGGCCCTCCGCGTTGGGCTGGATAACCTGGGCGGCCTCCTCGCCCTCCTCGTTGTGGTCCATGTACATCCAGCGGATGTGGAGGACGACCGCCCGCGGTTCGCCTTCGCCGCCGGGCTCGATGGCCTTCGGCGTCGGGCCGATGACCAGCTCGCTGCTGACGGCCGCCTCAAGCCCTTCGTCGAGCTGGTTCCAGCGGATGCGTACGACGACCGCTTGCGGCTCGTGTTCGCTGTCGGTGCCGCCGTCGATGACGTGGACGCTGTCGGCGCTGTCGGCGCGGCCGTCGATGACGTGGATGGTGTCGGTGCAGTCGAAGCCGTACTCGTCGGCTATCTCCTGGGTTCGGGTGGCCAGCTCGCGGGAGGTGTCGAGGGTGAAGTACGGGCTCAGCCAGCCGTTCCAGCGGTTCGTGGGGTCAACCCGACAGTCGTACGGTCCAAGGGTGTCGTCGATGCAGATGCGCGTCTCGATGCTGTGGAGCCGGTGGGCCACCCGAAGGATCTCGGCCGGCTCGCGGCGGCCTTCCCACCGGCCGTCCTCGTCCTCGAATTCGGCGGCCAGCGTCTCGCAGAGCTGCTCGTACAGGGCCTTGCGGTGGGCGCGGGTGCCGTCGGTGCGGCTGGCCCGCCATGCGCCCTCCCAGGCGTGCCGGTCGAAGTCGGCCGTGGGCGGCAGGCCGGCGGCCACCTGGAGGAGGACCCTGCGGTCGAGGAGTGCGCGCCCCTCGGCGTAGATGCCGAACTCTTTGACGCGGGCCTGGAGGATCTGGGCCACGGTGGAGACCGCGGCGGCCAGTTCGGTCCTGGGGATGGCTGGGGTCGTGCTGGTCATGACGGGTTGCCTCCGGGCAAGTGGGTGGTGGGCGCCCCGCCCGGCGGGCGGGGCGCGGAGGGTGGTGGGGTCAGGCCGTAAAGGCCGCGAGCCACTCGCTCGTGCGGGCCGAGAGCCGCTTGGCGCCCGCGTTGGCCATGAGGGCGTCGATCTCGCGGGTGGTCTCGGTGAAGCGCTCGGGGGTGAAGTGCTCGCCCATGTGGAGGGCCAGGACGAAGTCCCAGGCCTTGCGGGCCGCGGCCCTCATGGCGTCGCGCTCGGGGCCGCGGGCCATCCATTCGGAGCGGTGGCCGGCGACGTCGGCGTAGCCGTCGATGAGGGCCGCGGTGGTGATGGCGTTGGTGGTGGTGGCGTTGGTGGTGGCCATGTCGGGCTCCTTGGGGTTGGTGGGTGGTTACACATTCATCCTTGGTGAAATGCGGCCGGATTACCCTCCTTATGCAGGCTGATTTGGTCAAGAGATCGACAAGGAAACCGCAGGTCAGGCCGTGGCGAACAGGTCGAGCTGGAGCGGCTGGCGCTGGTGCCATCCGTGGGTGGGGAGGGAGCCGTCAGGGTCGGCGTCCAGGCGGAGGAGGACGGTGCGGATGCTCGTGCCGGACGGCGTGAAAGCGTCGGCGGGCAGCGGGATCAGCTCCCCTTCGGCCAGGGCAATCAGCTCGCGGAACTCGCAGGTGGCGCGGTCACTGTGCCAGGTGACGTACTCGGGCAGGATCGCCACGAGGGTGCCGCCGTCGCGGAGGAAGCCGAGGGCGTGCATGACGTGCCCGATGGCGTTGTTGAACGGCGGGTTCATCACGACCCGGTCGTACGGCTCGTCGATGGCGAGCGGGTCGAGGTCGAGGAAGTCGCCGTGGATGACGCGGCGGGCAGCGCCCAGCTCGCGGAGGGCGTGGACGCGGCGGGCGTCGATCTCGACGCAGTCCACGATGCCCATCTCCTCGGCGGCCCGCTTGACGATCGAGCCGACGCCGGCGGACGGCTCCAGGACGGTGTGGCCGACCCGGATCGAGGCGTGTTCCAGCATGTCGTAGACGACGGCGGGCGGGGTCGGGTACCAGCCCTGTTCGAACTTCGAGGGCCACTCACCGGCCGCGAGGCAGGCCCGCATGAACTCGGCCACCGGGAAGGGGAAGGTGTGGGCCCGGACCGCCTTGCGGCCGTCCCACCGGCCGCCGATGTCCTTGAGGATCACGTTGAGCCGCTTGTACAGGGCGTCGTCGAGCTGGAAGGGGATCTGTACGCGGTCGCCGCTGATGACGGTGCGGGGGTCGGTGAGGACGGCGTGGATGTCGCCGGGGATCTGCATGAGCTGCTCCTTCGTGCGTGCGGGCATGGCTGGGGGCGCCCCGTCCGCCGGGCGGGCGGGGCGCTGTGGGTGGGGGTGGGTCAGGCGTCGAGGTCGAGAGCGGCGGCCCGGACGAGGTCGATGCCCCAGGCCGGCCGCCGGTCACGGTCGGGCAGCTCGGTGCACAGGGGCTCCCAGACGTGCCGGTTGTCGTCGTTCAGGTGGACGGTCCACTCGCTCATGCCGTGGATGCCGTTTCCGGCTTCGCTCGCGCCGACGGCCTCGGTGAAGGTGCGCTCATCACCCGCGGCCGTCCAGTACCGGCCGGTGGGGAACAGCGACCCGTCCTCGCCCTCGACGAGTTCGGCGCGCACCGCGTCGAAGGGGGCGGCGGCTTCGTGGCCGGTCAGGATGTCGCGGACCGCCGCGGCGGTCACGATCGCCATGACGCGGCCGAGCCGCTCGTTCGCCTGCCGTGCCGCCTCCAGCGCCTCGGTGGCCGCCGTGCCGAGCACGCGGGCGTCGGGGAGCTGGTAGGCCGGGCGCGTGGGGGCCTGGCCGGTCAATGCCGAGGCGGGCGCGGTCAGGCAGTCGGCGATGAACGCGGCGCACTCAGCCGTCTCGGTCGCCGCGTCGGCCTTGCTGGTGCCGCTGAACAGGGCGTGGTCGGTGGTGCCGTCGTTGTAGTGCACGCGCCAGGTGCCAGCCCAGTGCTCCATGAGCGCGTCCACGAATACCCAGTCTTCGCGTGCCTCGTAGACGTAGGCGACCAGGCGGGGCGTACCCACGCCCGGGAAGGTGTCGCCCTCCATGTTCACGAGCAGCCAGGAGTTACCGGCGTCGTTGTCGGTGTGGACTGTGACGCCCCGCTCGGTCAGGGCGAGGGTCATCCGCTGGCGGGCGGTCAGGGGTTGGGCGGCCTCGTGTGCCGTGATGGGCTGGTCGGTCATGGGGTGCCTTTCTGGGGTGGAGGGGTCCGGCCCGGCGGGCGCCGGGCCGGGAAGCCGGTGGGGCCGGTCAGTAGAGGTGGCCGACGTGGCCCGCGAGGGAGCGGGCGATGACGTCGATGCCGTCCCCGGCGCTGACCGGGAGGGTGAGGCCCTCGTTCAGCTGGTCGTTGTTCAGGCGGTATTCGCCGGCCGCGCCGATGGTGAGGGTGAACGGGGTGCCGTCCCAGGCCCGCAGCTGGGCGGTGGTGTCGTCCGGGCCGGGCTCGGCGCCCCACAGGTCGCCGATGTGTTCGAGCGCGGCCTGGGCGATGTCGTACGCCGAGAAGGCGGCCAGGGCTCGGGCGGCGGCTTCGGCGGTGCGGGCGTTGGTGAACTCGCCGCCGGTCCAGCGGTGGAGGAACGGCGTTTGCAGGCCGGCGGGCAGGCGGGAGATGTGCCAGGCGAGACCGATGGGGAGCCGGTTCTCGCCGAGGGCGGCCTGGCCGTCGGGGCAGAGGTCGAGGAGTTCCATGCGCGAGCGGACGTAGGCGGGGAGCTTGCCTGTCCTGGCGGCGATCCCGTGGGTGCTGTACCGCTTGCTGAGCCGGTGGAAGAGGACGGCTTCCTCCAGCGGGGTGATGCCGGGCTGGCCGATGCGCTCGGCGACCGCGTCGATCAGGTTCTTCATGGCGTCGTCCTGGGTGTCGTTCAGGACGAGGGCCTCGACGGTGATGCGGGCGTGGCGCTGGGCGGTGCGGATGGCGTCCTCGCCGAGGACGAGGACGTAGCCGTGGGGGCTGGGCACGTAGCGGACGACGGGCCGCTGGTGGAGGTTGGTCACGGCGTCGGCGAGGACGTCGGGGTCGAGGATGTCGAGGTGTTCGCGGATCGGGGCCGTGTACCGGCGGATGCTGTCGATGGGGATCGTGCGGACGATGGCGGGCATGGGGTGCCTCCTTGCGGGCATGGGTGGGGGCGCCCCGCCCGGTCAGGCGGGGCGCCGTGGGTGGGGGTGGGTCAGGTGGTGGCCGCGCCCCGGGTGGCGCTGCTCTCGTCCCTGATGAGGGCGCAGGCGTAGCGCTCGGCGTGGCCGGCGCTGGAGAAGCCGCCGGTCCGCCAGCGGCTGATCATGAGCTGCTGGTTCTCGGGGCTGAGGCAGCCGATGTAGTAGCCGAGGTCGACGGGCAGGACGCGCCGGTCGGCCAGGCCCTGGCCCTCGGGGATGAGGGCGAGGAGGCCGAGGCGGTGGCACACGGCCTCGGGGCCCTCGCCGAACATTTCGCCGATCTCCAGCTCCGAGTAGCCGCCGTCGACCAGGAGCTGAAAGAGCTTGGCCTGCGCGAGGGGGGTGGAGTGGGGTGCGGCGGCCTCGTCGGCGATGGCCTGGGCGAGGTGGCGGGCGAGCCATTTGGCGGTGGTGATGGCGGGCATTCGGGCCTCCGTGGTGGGTGGTGAAGTGGTGACACATTCATCCTTGCCCAAGCGCCTTTTGATTACCTTCCCTAACCAAGCTGATTTGGTCAATGAATCGGCAAGAAAGCCCAGGTCAGAGCCCCTCCGGCTGCTCGGCGAGCTTGGCGTCCATCTCGTCGCCGCTCATCCGGCCGGTGACCTTGTCGTAGGGCAGGGTGCTCGTGCGCGTACCGAGCTGGTTGGCGCGGTTGTAGACCCGGGCCCGGTGGTCCACCGACCTCGGGACGCTCAGCGTCTTCGCGTTCACCCGCAGGACCAGGTACCAGCGCTCTCCGGTGCGCAGGTAGTCGCCGGGGGTGAAGTCGGCCGGGCCCCAGATCTTGACGCCCTCGGCCTCGACGGCCTTGATGTGGGCCTCCCACTCGCGGATCTGCTCGCACAGGTCGAGGTGGTCGGCGTCGAGCCGGGCGAGGTCGTCGACGAGCGCCTCGGGGTCGATCAGGTGTCCCGCCTCGGCGCTGCTCTCGGCGGCCCGGACGGTCGCTTCCATCTGCCGCTCGATGTTCCGCCGGTCGGCGTTCAGCCGCTCCAGCCGGCGCAGGGTGGTGCCGGGGCCCTTCCGTCCCTCCTCGTAGTACGCCGCGGCGTCGGCCCGACTCCGGCAGCGGTCCGCGTCCCGCTGCTCCTCGGCGGCCTGGCCGCAGAGGCGGCGGGCGCGCCGGAGGTCGTTCATGTGCTTCCCGGCCGAATAGTGGTCGGTCTTCACCGGCTCGCCCTGGTAGCTCGCCGCGATCCGCAGGCCCTCCGCCCACTTGGCATCCGAGGACTCCTGCAGACGGTCGGCCTTCGTGTCCAGCCGTTCGGCGCGCTCCCCCGCCCGCACGTAGCGCTCCTGCTCGGCGGCCTGGAAGGAGCGCCGTACGGTCTCGTCGATGTCGAGGGTGACCGTGTGCCCCTCGGTCTCCAGAGAGGCCTTGGCGCCTCGGATTCTGCGCTGATCGGAGGCCCTGTCCCGCGAGCCCCGCAGGTAGATGAATCCGACGGTGCGGGCGTAGCGGAAGCCGAACGGGTTCAGCAATTCCAGAATGCCGTCATCGGGCTCGGAGCCGTGAACGAGCGTGCCTTCCGCTCGGGTGTGCTTGATCGTGATGTCGGCCATGCCGGGGTTCCTCCTGGTGGTGTGTGGTCAGCGGGTGTCACTGTCAGGCGGTGAAACTCTTCTCGTAGCCGTCGAGGTCGGCCACGCAGTCCCCGCGGTCGCCCCGGCAGACGGGCACGCCGCAGCAGTAGGTGTCTCCCCTGGGGAGTAGCTGGTCGGGACGGGTCCTGTGCGAGCCGCAGTAGGCGCAGTGGGCGCGGCTTGGCCCGGGGCAGCCGGTGACGGGGTCCGGGGTGGCGGTCTGCTGGTCGACCTGGGCGCGGGCCTCGTTGCGGGCGTCGGCCCAGGCCCGCATGAGGTCGGCTCCGACGGCGCCGGCAGCCTCGCCCGGGGTCTTGCCGCCGTCGAGCCCGGCGAGGAAACCGGCGGCGATCATGGTGGTGGCGCTGTCCCGGGTGAACGTCTCGACCAGGCTGTCCGGGCTCAGGTGCGGGAACGACTCGTGGAGGGAGAGGGCGGCGAAGGCGGCGATCTTGCCGACGGCCTCGCCGAGGTCGTCCGCGGTGATGGCGGTCTGGGCGGTCATGGGGTGCCTTTCTGGGGTGGAGGGGCCCGGCCCGGCGGTCGCCGGGCCGGGGAGGAGCCGGCCGGGTTTAGAACGCGAAGGCTTCGGTGTCGGAGAGGAAGGCCCGGTAGCCCGCGTATTCGAGGCGCTGGGCCTCGTTCGTGAGGGCGCATGAGCTGGAGCTAGGGCCGCTGTGGAGGACCCGGCTGGTGAGGCGCTTGCGGAGCCGGGTGAACACCTCGGCCTCGCTCTCGTCTCCGGCCTCTTCCATGAGCATCCGGTAGGGGAGGGCGGTCGCTGCGGCCTCCATGACCCTGCGGATGGCGCTCGGGTCGATGCCCTGGGTCATGTCGGCCATGGCCTCGGCGAGGGCGGTGCGGGCGGCGTGCTCGCGGTTGATCGCGTTCGAGGCCAGCGTGGTGAGGACCTTGATGGTGTTGGCGTCCATGTCTGCTCCCTGGGGGTTGTTGTGGTGGTTGGTGACACATTCATCATTGGTTAAATGCGACGGGATTACCCTCCCTATCCAAGTCAATTTGGTCAAAGAATCGTAAAGAGGTCTGGCTAGTTGCCTGCCGTCGCCAGGCCGAAGAGGTCCAGCTGCTCGGGCGTCTCCTCGTCGGCCGCCATCGGAGGCAGCTCCTCCACCGGCTTCTGCCTGAGCTTCGGCAGCTCCGGCTTCGGCTGCGGGTTCTCCACGTCCGCCCGCAGTTCGGCCACCACGTCCGAGTCGAGGTGGTGTTCGGCGATCTCCTCCTCGGTCGGCACCCAGCCGGCGAGCCGCCGCTGGAGCCGGAAGCGGATCCCGTGGACCTTCGCCCAGGCTTCCCAGAGCCGGTCTTCGCGGTCCTCCCAGGCCGCCAGCCGCCCGGACGCCTCCCAGAACGCCGCGCTGGCCGCCTTCCGCTTCGCCTCGTCCTCCCTGGCCTGCTCGGCGAGCCTGCGGGCCTGGTCACCGTGGAGGAGGGGGCGCAGCCGCCCGCACTCCTGCTGCCGGTCCATCTCCACCGGCCTGGGCAGCCACCGCTTCCAGACGGTCACGGCCCGGCGGCCGTCGGCGGTGACCCGGATGGGCCGCCGCTCGAACTCGTCGGGCTCACCGACGACGAGGAACCCGGCCTTCACGAGTGGGTGGAGGCGGTGTTCGGCGACGATGCGGCTAGCGGCGCCGGGGAGGTCCTGTCGGCGGAGCGTGCCGTCAAGGAACCGGTAGAGCCAGCCTGCGGCGGCGGCGATGGCGAGGTCTGCCTGACCGGCCGACCAGCCGAGCGCGGCGGCCTGCTGGCGCTGGAGGCGCCGTTCCTTCGGGTCCTCGGCGGGCGGGGCGGGCTCGTCGACGGGGGCCTCGTCGGCCGCCGGGGGCTCCTCGACTGGCGCCTCTTCGACGGGCGCCGGGGGTTCCTCGGCCGGGGGCGGAGGCGCCGGCTGCTCGTCGACCGGCGGGGCCGCGTCCTCCAGCTGCTCGGGCGCGGCCTCCTGGACGTCGCCGCCGTTCGTGTCCGGGGCGGGCTCGATGGCGTGGACGATGCCTCGGGCCGGGGAGCCGCTCCACCTGTCTCCCCGGTAGGTGTAGCCGCGCTCGGCCAGAAGCCGGGTGACAGCGGCCAGCAGGGACCGCGTCCACACCGACTCGGTGAACTTCTCGCCGTCCGGCGCGGTGATCGTCTCCGGCTTGTGGAGCTTGTGCGGCTGGCCCTTGCCGTCGAGCCAGGTCAGCGTTGCTTCGGTGGCATCCCACCGGCATTCGACCTTCACGCGCTTGGGGATCTTCGGGTCGCTGCGCTTCTTCGGCTTCGGCTTCGCGGCCTGGGCCGCGCGGACCGCGCTCGCCGGCTGCGCCTCGGAGGCCTCCCGCGCGGACTTCGTGCCGGGTACCTTCCCGTCGGCCAGGAAGGCCCGCATCGCCTCGTCCGGACAGCGGGCCTCCACCTTCGTGTAGTCCATGCCGAACGTGTGGACCGATCCGGCATGCCTGGCGTCCTCCAGCGTCATCACCCGCTTGGGCATCAGCCGCAAGTTCCAGGCGATGGACAGCGTCTTGGGGTTGACCCGGTGCACCTGGTACCAGGAGCGGCTGTACATCGCGAAGTCGCCGGGCGCGAAGTCGTCGGCCTCCCACAGCTTCACACCGTCCGCCTTGGCCTGCTCGACGACCCTCTCCCAGCCGGCGATCTCCTCGTTCAGGTCCTCAATGCGGCGCTCGTACTGGCCCGGGTCGTAGCCCCGCTCGGTCGCCTGGTCGCGGTAGCGCTCCTGCTGCCGCAGCTCCGCGCCGAGCTTCTCCAGCCGCCGCCGGGTGCGGTTGGGGTCGTAGCGGCGCTCCTCGTACTTCTCGGCGGCCTCCGCGCGGTGGCCCCAGTGCGTGGCCTTCTTCTCCTCCTCGATCGACTTCCGCATGTTGGTGTCGCTGCGTGCGAGAGCGCGGCGGTGGCCGCGCTCGCTGTAGTGGCCGCGAAGGACCGGCTGGCCGGGCTCGATGCCGTCGAGCGCGCTCAGGGCCGCCTTGTGCCGGGCGTCGGAGTTGCGGGCGGCCCGGTCGGCGCGGTCGCCGAACCGCTCGGCGCGGCCCTCGGCCCGCTCCAGCCGCTCGGCCTCCGCCTCCTCGAAGCTGCGCCGCTGGCTCTCGTCAATGTCGACGGTCACCTCCCACCCAGCCTCGCGCAGGGCCGCTGTCGCGCAGTCGATGCGCCACCGCTGGGCCTCGTTGTCGCGCGAGCGCGGGATGCCGAGCATGCCGAGCGACCGAAAGGACCGGAAGTTGAACGGCCGGACGAGCTCGTATGCACCGTCGCCCTTGGTGGAGCCGTCGAGGAGCGTGCCCTCCGCCCGCGTGTGAGTGATCGTGATGTAGCCCTTCGGCGTCGGCTTCTCGGCCGGGGGCTCGTCGGCCGGGGGCTGCTCGCCCTCGTCCGGCTGCGCCGCGTCCTCGAGGAACTCCGTGCCGGCGGTCGCCTGCTCAGGCTCAGGCTCGGGGGTGGGCTCAGGCTCAGGCTCCGGGGTGGGCTGGGGCTGGGACTGAGTGGGCGGCTCCTCGCGGACCCGCTCGCGGATCCCGTTGCTGATCGTGCAGTGCGGGCGGCCCTTGTCGCTGTAGCGGACGTTCACGGTGAAGGTCCAGCCGCCGTCTTCGGCTGTCCAGCGCTCGATGTCGTCGGCGTGGGCCGCGACCATCTCGTCCGCGTGCTTGGTGAGGGTCAGGACGCGGGTGGCGACGCGCTCGCCGTTGCGGTACTCGCCTTCCACGCGGAAGTCGCTGCCCTTGCCTTGGGTGAGGCCGAGGCGGCGCAGGACGCGGGCGATGGCGATGCTGGGGGTTGCGGCGGTCTTGGTGACGGCCATGGTTTCCTCCTTCGGGGATGCGGGCGGCCCGGCCCCCGTGGTGGGGGCCGGGCCGGGTGGTCAGTGGACGCGGGTGGCGGCCATCGCGGCTTCGACGATGGGGAAGGACTGGGCCCAGGTGGCGGTGGCGTCCACGTATTCGCTGCCGCCGAATCCCTCGCGGCCGACGATGCTGGCCTTACCGCTGCCCTTGGGGAGCCGCACGAAGTAGGTGTAGCCGTCGTGGTTGACCTGGGTGGTGAGGCCGAGGTTCGTGGACGTCCAGTAGGTGTTGGTGGCTGCCGCCGCGAAGATGGCGTTGGTGGTGGTGGCGTCCATGTCGGGCTCCCTGGGGTTGGTGGTTGGTGACACATTCATCATTGACTAAATGAACCTGGATAACCTCTATATCCAAAGTGATTTGGTCAAGGAATCGGCAAGTATTCCCAGGTCAGCGGCCGTCGAGGGTGGACAGCTGGCGGACCAGGCACCAGCCGTCGAACCGGTGGCCCGCCACGGCCCGCTCGTATGCCGTGCGCTGGTCCTGCCGGATCTCGCCGTTGTCATCGACGCACGTGGCGATCTCGGCGTCGAACTGTTCCAGCAGTTCGGTGGCCTGATCCGCGAGGTCGTCGAGGTCGCGCTGCCGCTGGTGCTCGGGGCGCAGGTCGTTCCAGTGGATCCCGCGCTCGCCGTCCGGCAGGCCCTCGTGCGACTCGTCGGCGAGCACCATGCAGTCGGGCGTCTCCTCGGCCACGATGTGCCAGGCGAGGGCCAGCGCCCAGGCCTTCTCGGTGGAGCAGGCGGTGACGACGTACCGGGTGGGGCGGCCGGTGCTGTACCGGCCGGGGTCGGCGACGGTGACGGTGAACGGCCGCTCCCTCTGGCTGTAATCGGCGGGCAGGTTGCCGTAGAGGGGCTCGCCGCCGTAGCGCTCGGGGGTCTGGATGTCGTTCGTCTCCATGGTGGTGGTTCTCCTTCTGCGTGTGCGGTGGCGGGATGGGGCGGGGTTGAAGGTCAGTTGGCGCGGTCCGCGAGGTGCGCCCGGAGGGCCTCGCCGGCTGCTCGTACGCGCTCGGCCGTCCAGCCGGAGCCGGTCAGCGTCAGCCGGGCCATCTGGCACCGGGTGTCTTCCGTGGCGGTGACCTGCACGGTCATGGGCCGCACCTCGACGCCGAAGCGGATGCGGCCGGTGGGCTGCGGCGTCATCTCCGGTACCTGCATCCAGCGGACCGGTACGCGCTCCTCATTGGCGCCCTCGGGCCCGGGGCAGGCGTGGGAGATCGCGTTCAGTAGTTCGGTGTCGTGCGTGCACTCCCCCGCGCAGTGCAGGGATGCGACCCGGCAGCGGGCCACCCGGAACGCGTGCCGGGCGAAGGAGGGCCGGGCGCGGGTGGTGATCACGCAGCCCAGGGCGGGGACGCGTGTCGTGCGCTCCAGCCAGAAGCCTTCGCCGTGCTCGTCCGCGTACATGCGGCCGATGTCCCAGCCCTGCACTCGGGCCGCTTGGTCCCAGGTCCACGGCTGCCGGTCGCCGTAGTTGCGGTCGTCGGGGCCGGTGGTGACCCACAGCCTGTAGCCGTCGGGGCCGCCGAACAGTGCGTCCGTCGCGAAGACTGGCTCGACACGGACGAGGACCCGCGGGGCGTTCACTGGGACGACGGTGCACTGTCCGTACAACGCCTCTCGCACCGGACAGCCGTCGCACTGTCCGCGCCGGATGCACGGGCCGAACCCGCCCCAGCGGGCCCGGCGCGTGTCCTGGGATTCCAGCAGCGCGCCCCAGCGCCGGGGGCGCAGGGCGCACTGGGCGAGAAATCCGCCATGATGGGCGTTGAGGCTCAGCCGGTTCCACCCTTTGCCGTCGGGTCCTGCGGCTGGGGCTTCGGGCGCTTGGAGGTGGAGGGGCATGTCCCCTGCCTTTCTGTGGGGTCGGGCGTCCGGGCGGTGGCCGCCGAGCTGGGCGGATGCCGCCCGGACGCTGTTGGGGCGGTGAGTCAGGAGAAGTTGGTCTGGTCGGCGTGCTCGCCGCCGCGCTTCCAGATGAGCGCCCGGACGTGGGACGCGGGGACCTCGTAGAACAGGCGGCCCGCGAGCGGCTCGCCATCCATGCGGGTCAGCCGGAGCTCGCGCTCCTCCAGCTCCCAGGCGTCGCCGCGGGGGGCCTCGATCGTCTCGGGCAGGTAGACGTTCACGTAGCCGTCGCCGGCGGTGGCCTCGATGGCGATGATCTGGTCGTCGGCCAGGCGGATGCGGAGCATGGGGCGGCGGCCGGTGCCGGTGCCGTCGGCCACGGCCTGGTCGAAGCGGTTGAGGGTGGGGTCGCTCTGGTCGGCGTGCTCGCCTCCGTGCTTCTCAATGAGCTTGCGGACGTCGACCACCGGGATCTCGTAGAAGTGGCGGCCGTCGACCGGGTCGTCTCCGGCGGTCAGCCACGCCTCCCAGTTGTCTTCCAGCTCCCAGGCGTCGCCGGCGGGGGTGGCGATCTCGTTGGGCAGGTAGACGTCGACCTCGCTCGCGCCGGGGGCGGCCTTGATGCTGATGACCTGGCCATCGGCGAGGCGGAGGTTGTAGTGGACGTCGTTGGTGCCGTCGGTGAGGAAGCCGTCGAAGTGGGTGGCGGTCATGGCTGCTACTCCGTTCTTGGTGGGTGGTGGTGACATCTTCATTCATTCACCTAGCCGGTCTGGATAATCTCGATATCCAGACCGATTTGGTCAAAGAATCGGCAAGTTATCGCAGGTCAGGAGCCGTCCGGCTCCTCCGGAGCCTGGATGGTGAGGCCCTGCCGTCCGAACAGCGCCCGCAGCTGGTCGTCGTCGTCCACGCTCATCCGGGCCACGACCAGGTCCGTCACGTCGCGGTGCTCGGCACAGGCGGCCAGCCCGTACCCGCTCGTGGCGCTGATGATGAATGCGGCGTGGGCCTGCCCGCCTCCGAGGAGGTGAGCCACGCAGGACATCTCGAAGAAGCTGGGCACTTCGCGCTGGGATGTGTCGGCCATGACGGCGGTCCTTTCGCTGGAGTGGAGGGGGTCAGGTGCGGGGGTGGCGGTCGGCGTTGGCGGTGAGCCAGGACGCCAGGGACATGGCGGCCTGGGCGCACTCGGCGGACAGGTCGAGTCCGGCCGGGCAGACGAACAGCTCGTCGACGTATTCGCCGGTGCCGTCGTACAGGTGGGCCGACCACGGCTCGTCATGCTCGCCGGCGGGCCGGTCGGCGTGCTCGCCGGAGGAGATGAGCACCCTCGGGCCGGTGTGGGCCTCACCCTCGTCGGCGCTGCGGTCGACGGCCACCAGGACGCAGGAGACGCCGCGGTCCTCGTGAAGGAAGGCCGGGATGCCGAACTCGGCGAGCGCCACCACCAGCTTGCCGCCCTCGTGCGACCGAGCACGGGCGGCGGCCTTCTCGGCGTAGCGCTGCTGGGCGAGCAGGTGGAACGGCGTCTTGCCCCGGTTGCACGGCCGGTCGTTGTCGGCGGCGACCACGGCCGCCAGACGCTCGTGCTTGTAGTGCACGGCCGTCAGGACGGTCAGGGCCCAGGTCACGGTCTCGTCGGCGGCGGCGTCGAGCTGGCCGCTGTGGATGACGGTGTTGCGGCGCTTCTGGAGTTCGAAGTCGTCGCGGGCGAGCTTCTCGCTCACCGCGCCCAGCGGCTTCATGTCGCCGACCGGGCCGAGGGCGGGCGCCACGGCGTAGTCGATGCCGACCGGGGAGAGGTGGAAGTCGTGGGCCTCCATCAGGTCACGGGCCTCCTGCAGAACGTCGAGCGTCTCAGCGGGCAGTCGGCGGCCGTCCTGGATCGGATAGGTCGGCGCGGTGAGGGCCGCGAAGCGGAGGCTGGCGGCCAGGCGTCCGATGTGCCAGGGGTCGGGGTGGTGGGCGCGGTCCTCGACGATTCCGGCGAGGAGGGTCAGGCGTCGGGCGACGTCCTCGGTGGGGGTGGCGGTGGTGGCCATGGATGCTCCTTCGGGTCGTGTACGGGCGAGGGGGGTCAGATCCAGCGCCGGAAGGCGTGCTGTCGGCGGCCGAGGTAGGGCACGGCCGCGTCGGGGTGGCTGCTCCGCAGGTGTGCGGCGGCGGCGTCTCGGGCGCCGTCGCGGGTGGTGGACCGGCCGGTGGTCGGGCAGTCGTAGTTGAAGCCGGTCTCACCGGGGGCGGCGGTGACGTGGACCTCGCAGCGCCAGAGCCAGCCGCGTCCGTAGCGGGCTCCGGTGACGGGCGCCCAGCTGACGAGGGCGACCGGTGCGGGGGCGCCTTCGGCGTGCAGCAGGCTGTCGGTGCGGGCGCCGAAGTGGCGGTCCGGGTGCAGGACGGTCGGCGGGATGTCCCACCAGGTGAGCGTCAGGTCCGGCCGGTAACCGGCCGGGAGCGGCTCGTCGTCGGGTACGAACTCGGTCGCGTCGGGCAGGGCCGGCCAGGTGGGCGCGACCAGGTGGAGGTGATGGAGTAGGTCCATGCCGGGGGCGGTGGTGGTGTTCATGTCGGTCCTTCCTGGGTCATTCGGCGACGTCGCAGCCGCAGAGGGTGCGGAAGCCGTCGTCGTCGATCTCGATCTGGTCGCCGCAGTCGGGGCAGCGGGTGGTGCGGGTGGGCATTCGGGGTGCTCCTTTCAGCTGGCCAGCGCCATCACGTGGGCGGCGATGCGGTGTTTGCAGTCGTATTTGGCGCGTAGGCCGGCCGGGCAGGTGCAGGCGGCCATGGCCGTGCGGTAGGCGGTGGAGCCGTCGGAGCTGACGGCCAGGAAGACGGTGTTCTTGCTGCTCTTGCGGAGCGGGATCAGCCCGCCCTGCTCCAGCAGCTCGACCGCCTTCTCGACGAGGTGCGCCTTGTAGCGGTGGGCGATCTCGGGGGCGTGTCCGGCCTTGCGGACCTTGCGCCTGCACTTCGGGCCGAGGCCGTCTGGCGAGTAGTTGCGGAGCAGCCGACGGCATTTCGTGCACCGTGTTTCCGGCTTGGCGTCCATGGCTGCTCCTTGGTGGTGGTGGGTTGTCGTGCATTCATCATTGATTGAATACATCTGGATTACATTCGTAATCCAAGTTGATTTGGTCTACAATTAGTCAAGGAAACGCCCTCGATGGGGCCTCCACCCCAGGTCAGGGGCGGGGCGCCGGGCGCGTGCAGTTGCCGTGACGCTCGCAGTTGCACTTGCCGCAGCCCACGCACATCTGGCCGGCTTCCAGGCCGCAGGCCGCGCAGCCACCCTCGCTCTCCAACTCGGCGTCATCCAGCGCTTCGGCCAGGCCGAGCAAGGCCCCCTTGCGGAAGCGGCGGCGGGGCCTGCATGCGCCGTCGCAGCGCACGGGCCCGCCGAGGATCGCGCTGTCCTCGTTGTCGTGGCCGCCCTCGCACTCGTACATGTCGGGGTCCGCGTCCTCGACCTTGACGGTGATCTCGTGGACGTCGAGCAGGCCGACGCCCTCGATGTCGCAGCGAGAGCGGAGGTCGCCGACCGCGGCGATCATCGCGCTGTCGTCGGTGACGGGCTTGCCCTGCGCGCGGGCGACTCCCCAGACGATGTTCCGCAGCTCGCCGGGGCCGTTGGCGATGTAGGTGCGGTCCTCGATGGCGGGGTGCTTGATGGTGACCCGATACATGGCGGTGTTCCCTCCGTGGGGTGCGGGTGGTGTCCCGCACTCATTCCTGCCCGTGCAGATTTGGATTATCCACGTTATCCAAATTGATTTGGTCGAATGCCGCTCAAGGAAGCCGGTCTCAGCGGACGCCGCACCCCCGGCAGGGGCGGGGCCCGCACAGCCCGGCGGTCAGTCCAGCCAGAACGGGAGCGCGCCCGCCCGCGAGCGGTCGGCCGGCTTGGCCGAGGGGATCCCCAGGTCACAGGACTCGCAGAAGACGACCGCGCTGTCCTCGACGAGGCACACGAGGCCGAGCCCGCAGTCGTCGCATGTGCCGAGTTCGGGCACCCGCGGCAGCGCCTCGCCGATCGGGGCCGTCAGGGCGGGGGCTGTGATTGTGGGGATACTCACCGGATCTCCTCGGGCTGTTGTGGTGGTTTGTGCTACCTCATTCTTTCCCTTGGCGCACCTTTGTCCAACCTCGCTTGGTCAGAGAAAGTGCAGCTCAGGCCATGTTTTGCCAAGCTGTTGGACTATCAGACGGGTTTATCCCGGCACCCTTGTGCCAGACTTCACGCATGGCTACAACCGACAGCGCTCCGCCGAGCCGCTACCAGCCCAGCGACCAGCTTCGGGAACGTCTCGCCGCCTGGCAGAAGGCCCTCGACGAGACGGAGCCGGCCGCGCGCGAGGACCTGGATGCGGGTATCGCGCGGGAGCTGACGGAGAACCGGCAGCTGAACCTGCCGACGATCGCCGAGCATCTGCCGTGGACGGCGGAGATGATCCGCCTACGCATGGCCGGCCGGGGCGTCCCGCCGCGCGAGCGGCACCGCAAGAGCGAGGGCGACCCGCTCGTCTACACACCCAGCGAGCGGCTGCGGAATCTCCTCGCCGCCTGGCACCAGGCCGTCGACGGCGAGAAGAAGGCCCGCGAGGCGCTGGAGGCCTGCATCGCGGACGAGCTGACTACTCACGTTGACCTGACGAATGCGGAGATGGCCGAGCACCTCCCATGGAGCCAGGAGCAGGTGCGGATCATCGCCCGCGCCTACGAAGTGCCGCGCCGCCGGAAGCGAGGGCCGGACCACAGGCTGATCATGGACAAGGGGAAGCCGAAGTCGGTCCTCGTGCCTTACGACTGGTACGTGCAACAGCCGGGGGCCGACCCGCGCATCGTCAAGGGATAGCCGCCAGGACGAGAAGGCAACGTGCGGAAGCCCCCGCCGGTCGAGAGCCGGCGGGGGCTTCCGTGCGTGTGGCGGCGGGGGTCAGCCGAAGCGGACGATGCCGCCGACGAGGAGGATCAGGGCGACGACGACGGTTGCGATCTTCTGCTCGCGCGGCAGGTCGGCGAACCGCATACCCGCGGGTTCGAGGACCTGCTCCCCGTCGGGGATGTGGCCGCCGTGGAAGTCGTCGCGGTGCTGCTGACGCGCGGCGCTCAGCTCTGCTTTCGTCACGACGTCGGGGGACGTCGTGCGGCACTGAGCGCACCGGTACGCGTACATGTCGGACCCCCTCGTGAGCGTGTCGTTACCGCTCATGATGCTCGACGCTCCGCTCCGCCGGTCCATGGTTGCCCTCTTTCACTATTCGATCGCCGTGTTCGAATGCCTTTGCTCGCCGGTCAGTTGGGGCCGTCGAGCCTCTCGATGCGGGAGGCGTGTGGGCCGGCGGCGGGGTCGGCAACGCTCCGGAACCCGCGCGCGGCCTCCTCCTCCGTCCACCCCTCGGGGGCCCGCTTGCGCCCCTTCCGGTGCTGCTCTCCGCTCCCCTCTCCGCGAGCGGAGAGAAGCGGAGAATCATCGGCCTGACCTGCGTTTCTCTCCGTGGAGAGCGAATCGGAGAGCGGTCCTGCGCCGTTCTCGGGGGAGGGCAGCGGCGGCAGCTGGTCGCGGTGGATTCCGGCCCGCCCGGGGACCCCCCTGGAGCGGAACGTGCGGGAGGGGTCCCAGTCGGCCCCGACGAGCACCTGCCTCAGCTCCTGATTGGTGGCGTTCTGTAGGCCGGGGAGACGCTCCCGCATGGCAGGCCGGAGGGCCTGGAGGTGGACCCCGTTGTCGTCGCCGATCAGCTCCCGAATGAGGGCCGTGAGCGGAGGTTCGACGGGGCCCTCGGCGGGCGTCTGGTCGACGTCCTCGGCGGGAGTGCCCGCGGGGACCGGCGCGGGGTCCTTCGTCGGCTCGACCTGGCCCTTCTTCTTCCCGTCCTCCTTCGCGGCCTTCTCCTCGCCCTTCTTCGCCGCCTTCCGCTGCCCGCCTGTGGCTTTCTTGACCAGGGCGTCGAAGGCGCCCCGGGCGGCGAAGAGTGCGGCCAGGCACCACGTCCAGACAGCGGCGAACGGGGCCTCGACGGGGTGCAGGCCGATGGTCCGGGCGAGGACGTACAGGAGTAGCGCCACTCCCCCGAACCGCGCGAGCACGGAGCCGCCTTTGCCGTACGTGCCGGTCATCCAGCCGATGAGCAGGCCGAGCAGGATGCGGCTCCCGGCGAGGAGCAGTCGGCCGATGTGCGCCAGCTCTGCGAGCGCGCGGCGGCCGAGCCGGGCGGTCGGCCGTCGGCTCGCCCTGGCGCCACGGCGGGCGAGGTCGAGGACGGCCTTCGGGTCGGCGTACGGGCGGAGGTTGGGGATCACGATGGAGGGGAGCCGCTCGGGCTCCTCCTCCCCCGGCTCAGGCTCAGGCTCCTCCCCCGGCTCAGGCTCAGGCTCAGGCAGGGCGAGCCCGGGCTCAGGCTCACGTTCGTGCTGAGGCTCAGGCTCACGCGGGTCGGGCTCACTCGGGGCCGGAACCGTGGTGAGCTGAGCCTCATCGGCGTCGGGCTCGTGAGCTGTGAGCCGCTCGTCGGGGCCCGGCGCCTGGCCGGTGGCGGCGGTCATGACGCGAGGTTCATCGCGATCTCGTGTATCCGCTCGGCGACGATCCCGTACCCGGCCCCGGCGCCCGACGCGACGTAGAAGAACACGATCGAGGTCATAGCGACCTGCCTGCGGCTCATCTTCATCCACAGCAGGAAAGCGATCAGGGTGAGCGCGATAGCGGGCATGGAGTAGCCGGGGAAGGCGGCGCCCCACATCCCGATGCCGTCGTTGACCAGGTCGGAGATGAACGAGAACGGCGGCCCGGCAGCTTTGAAGGCCGCGCCGGCGATCAGGCTCAGCAGGACGATCCAGCCCCAGTTGAGCGGCTTGAGCTTGCCGCCCTCGTTGTCCTTCGTCCCGAACCACAGGATGACGCTCAGAATGCCGGCGAGGCCGACGGGGCCGAGCGTTCCGATGAAGCTGTTCACGGGAGGTCCTGTCCGTTCTGCTCAGTGCGGTATGGGGTTGCCGTGGAGGAGGGCGCCGATCACGACCGACGTCGTCAGGCCGCGCGTGGCCCAGGCGACGAGCAGCCACCAGTTGCGGGTCGCGCGGTCGAGGGACAGGACGAGGATGGCGCCGACGGCCCAGAAGTACGCGTCGGGGTTGTCGCGCAGTGCGAACGGCGACTCGGCGACGCTGCGTGTTACGTCGTGGGCGAACTGTGGGATGCCGAACACGAAGCCGGTCGCGAGGCCGCTCGCGTGGGAGATGAGCCACTTGGCCTCGGGCGAGGCCTCGCGCGCGACCTGGACCAGCGATTTCCGTTCCTTGGCCGTGTCCATCGTGGACGGGAACGCGGGCGTGGCGAACGGCGGCCGTGCGGAGCCCCCGCCGGACGGGCGCCACCGCCGGACGGACCGCTTCGCGGGCCCCTCCCCCGCGTCCTGCTCGTCGTCCACAGGGTCCTCTCCGTCGTCTTCGCGCTGGTCGTCGGGGGCGTCGGCGTGGTCACGCTTGACGACCTGGGGCCGCGGGCGGCCGGTGGGCTGCTCGTCGTCCTGGTCGTCGTCGGCCGCCTCCAGCTCATCGGGCTTCTCCCCCGGCTCGTCGTGCTCGCCCTCGTCGTCGCTGGGCGCCACCACTGCGGGCTGACCGTCGGTCGACAGCTCGGGCTTACGGTCGTCCCACCAGTGCGGCAGGCGGGACGTGCCCGCCCCTCGGGGGGCGGGCACGGGCGCCGTGACGGTCGGCGCGTAGTCGGGCTTGGGCGGGACAACGACGGGTGCGGGCGGCTGCTCGGCGTCGTCGGCGTACCCGGCGGGCCGGACGCCGAAGCGGCGCAGCGTCTCCCGGACCGCGCTCTCGTCCTCGTCGGGGACGGCGGGCTGGCTCATGCGTAGAAACCCGTCCCTTCTCCGTTCAGCCGGCGTGCCTCGGTGAGCCGCAGCCCTGCGGTTTTCTCGTCGACGCCGAGCAGGGGCGCCGCCGTCGCGGGAGTGAGCCTGTCGCCGGCCTTGAGCCGCTCGGCGAGCGTCACGACCCGGCGAGCCTGAGTCATGCGCCGTTGAGCGGTGGCCGGGCTCACGCCGAGGAGTTCCGTGGCCCTCTTCTTCGCGATGCCCTCGCCGCTCAGCAGCCGGGCCGCGAGCTGGATGATCTGCTCCTGCTCGCTACCAGCCACCGGCTCGGGCTCGGGCTCGGGCTCGGGCTCGGGCTCGGGCTGAGCCTGGCTCGCGCCTGGTTCGCCGGTCTGCTTCTCGGCGGCGACCGGAGCCGGCTCCTTCGTCAGCGGCGGGATCACCGTCGCGTCGGGCTGCGGCTCGGGCTCACGCTGGTGCTCGGGCTCGGGCTCGGGCTCGGGCGGCCATCCCTCGATTTCGGTCCCGAGCGGCACCCACTGCTGGCGCGCGTGGTTGAGCGCGTACCGCTGTCTGGGCTCAGGCTCGAACTCCTCGGGCTCAAGCCACTCAGGCTCAGGCTCAGCGGGCTCAGGCTCGGGATCAGGCTCAGGTGCGGGCTCAGGTGCGGGCAGGGCAAGGAGCATCGAGCCGCCGGTGAGCATGTCGTCGAGCGCGAGGTCCGCGCCCTGGGTGAGCCGCACGCGCTGCACGCCGATCAGCTCGGCGCCCAGCTCGGCGTCACCCTCTCCCGCACGGCGCAGGAGCCACCACGCGACGAGCGCCGACCGCTTCTTGACGCGGTCCTTCGGGTGCCGCTCAGCGCGCGCACGGTGGTAGGCGATCCGCCGCATGATCCGCGCGTTGCGGCGCTGCGCCTCGATGTCGATCTTCGTCCGGAAGACGAAGATCCGCCGGGCGACCAGCCCGAGACCCTCGGCCGAGGCGCACATGGCCATGGGCGTGATCCCGTACACGACCTGTTCTGTGAGGCTGTCGGCGACGACGACGCAGGTCAGCGCCGCAGCGACCGGTGCCCCCCATAGCCCCGCGCGCACGGGCCACGGCGCGGCCTGCCCGAGCATGGTCAGTAGCACCATGACCAAGGCGAGGACGAGCGTCACACCCTCACCGGCCGCGACGACGCCGAGTGCGGTCGCCGCCCGGCCGAACTCGGCCGTGATGTTCGTGTACGTGCCCCAGGCGCCGAGCCCGCCAGCACCGACCATCGGCACCGTCGCGGCGATCAGCACGGCGCGCTGCCCGCTGGTGAGCTCGCCGTTCTCGGTCATGGTTCTGCCCTTCGCGTGTGATCTGGATGTTCAGCAGGAAGGCCGGACCCTGCGAGTAAGGAGGGGGCGCAGGGGCCGGCCGGTCTATGGGGGGGAAGGACCGGGCCCCGGTCGGGGGCGAGGTCGGGGCCAAGTCCGGTCGGATGGCTACACGTCGCCGCGAAGCACGCGGTCGCGGTGCTTCTTACGACGGGCCGCGCTCGCGGCGGCCTCCTTCGCGTTCTGCTTCCGCTGCTTCTCCAGGTCCCGCGTCGACGGAACGGACGGCTGGCGCGTCGGCTGGCTGCTGCCGAAAACGACGCGTCCAATGTCACGCCAGCTCATGAGTCCGTCCCCGGGGAGGTGGCCGACTTGGCCCACATCTCGCGGCGGAGGGCGTCCGCGCGGTCCATGCCCGCACGGGCCAGCTGGCCGGTGACGTAGTCCGCCGCCGCCTGGCGGTGGAGCTCCGCGACGCTGTCGGCCTGGTCCTGCGGCTGGCCGGTCACTGCGCGCCGCCCGCTTCCAGCGCCTCGGCGCAGTGCTCCCTCGCGGTCCGAACCCCGGCCTCCGCCCGCGAGTGGTCACGCGCCGGGGCGGCATCCGCGTAGGCCGCCCGGGCCTCGGCGTGGAGCGCGGCGACCCGCTCCTTCTGCGTCAGTTCCTTTCCGGACGCGGGAGACGCGCCGATACTCTGTGCCATGTCGTACCTCCTGGTAGCTCAGGTGGGCGACCGGCCCCGGACGGGCCTCTCACAACTCCGTCCGGGGCCGCTCTATGTGGACACGACAGGGGCGCTGCCCTGCCTTGTGTAGGGACACTACACGCGTGTAGCTTCCCTACACAAGACGGCATGGGTCATCCGCCTCCCGAACCCCGGAGGGACGGACATGGGCGACGAGGCGGAGGAGGTACAGCGCGTGCTCGACGCAGTCACCGCGTTCGCGACCAATAAGGAGCCGCCCGCCGAGCGGGCGAGGAAACTCGCGAAGCTGCGGGAAGCGGTGGCGCTGGAGATCCGTCGCGAACTACAGCGCGCGGTGCGCGAGATGAGCGAGAGCGACATGAGCTATCGGGCGATCGGAGACGAGCTGGGGATCAGCTTCGGCCGCGTCCGGCAGATCCTCGCCGAGGACCTCAGCGAACCGCCGGAGGGGCGCGACGAGTCGGAGACATGATCGGAGTCGCCGACTGACGCGGAAGGGCAGTCGCGGCAGCGGGTACCGGAACCGCTGGCCGCACCCCCGTGTCAAGGCGCCCATCCCACTGGGGGCCGTCTGCTTCTGGTGCCGCCAGTCGACGGCGGGCGGCCCGGTCACTCCGAGTCAGCGTGACGCGCTCAGCGACAGCTGGCCACGTGGGGGCTTGACGAGACAGAGAGCCGGGCAGGAAGGGGTCCGCCCGCCACCCTGAAACGTTATAGGTACCGCACGTCGCGAAGTCGCCTGAGACTGTCCAAGCACGCCCTCTTTAGTGCGTGCACACCTCGTCTGTAAAGACCTGAGTGTTTCTGCATCTCACCGGCACCAGTGGGGGAAAACTCATGCGGTTTGGAATGAAGCTCGGAGTGGTACTGGGCGCAGGCATGCTGTGCCTGTCAGGCCTGGCGGCAACTTCGGCAACGGCAGCCGAACTCGGCGCTCAGGCATACGCATGCAACGTCACGGATACCGGCTCGGCACCGGGTGACAAGTACTACGCCGGGTACTACAGCGGCAACACCGTTCAGCCCTCGTCCTCGTCGGTTTCGGCCGCAGGCAAGGAGGCCCAGTGCCTGCTCAAGTACAAGGGATACGACCCTGGGACCGTCGACGGCATCTTCGGGAGCAACTCGAAGGCAGCCGCAAAGAGGTTCCAGACCCGCGTCAACGAACTCTGCGGTAGTGGGACCCTGGCCGTCGACGGCCTGATCGGATCCAAGACCTGGCCGCACCTGCGCGACGTGTATCTCTGCTGGAAAGGGTGACACTTCTTCGCAGCGGCCCGCCTTCTTGCGTGAGGAGGGAGCCGCCCGCTGCTTTTCCGACTCCGACTCGGACTCCGCCTGCGGAAGGGGATGCCGCGCCTGCTTCGTGAACTGGGTGGCCAACTATCTCTGAGAGAGATGGCCACCCACAGTCGAGCGCCGGCCACTCATCAGCGGACTTCTCAGCGTCTTTGGCCATCTCTCGCTGGAGGTCACAGTCAGGCTGGCGCGAGATCAGCCTAGACTCGAACACGTGAGCGACACCCCGTCCCGTCTGGAGCTGCTGTACTTCGCGCGCCGCGTCGTCGTGCAGCAGGTTGAGGCGAGCCTCGCTCAGCTCAACCGGTGGATCGCCATCGAGGAGGAGCGGGAGGCTGCGCGGCAAAGGGCTGCGGAACGGCGTCCGAAGCCGCCGGAGTGGCTGATACAGCGGGGCATCGGGGCCGGGAGTCCGCCTGTGCAGGTCCACAGGGGTGGGTGCGACATGGCGCAGGGCGTCCGGGTCAAGGAGATCACCGAGGACCAGGCGCGGCGGGCGCTGTACGAGCACGTCGAGGCCTGCTCCTTCTGCAACCCGGACACCGCGCTCCGGGTGATCCCGGAGTAGACCACCGGGCGAGTCTCCCCACGCCGTTCATTGATCATTTATCGGCGGTCAGGTGGTCCGGGAGTCGTCCATCCGCTCGCCCTCCGCCTGGGACGGCTCGGTCCTGGGGACGTCCGGGTGCTGCTCCACGGCCGCGCGCTCGGCCGGTTCGTCGCGCTCGCCCTCGGCCTGTGAGGGTGTGTGCGAGTACAGCCAGCGGTCGTATTCCGAGGCTCCGGTCTTCATTGCGGGCCTCCCTTGGTCGCTCACTCCCATGCTCCTCCCGGGCCCGCCGCAGGGCCAGAGCGGCGAGCACCGGACCACCCGACGGGGATGCGTGTTCGGGCGGTCCGGATGATCCTGGGGGCGTGTCCGGACAGCTGCCCGTGGTTGTGCATCCGCCGTCGCCGAGCGGCGGACGTCGGGTGACCGTGGATGCCGAGATCCTGGGTCTCGCGCACAGCTTCCGCGACGTGGAGGAGTTTCTGAGGCGGGCGGGCCTTGAGGACGTCGACGCGTCGACGTCGGCGTTGATCGAGTGGCGGGGCGGTGGCCCCGGCGTGTGGGCGCCCCAGGAGTGACGGAGCCGCCCGCCAGATGTCCCCGCGGCGGGCGGCTCGTGCCGGCGTTCAGCCCTCGCGTCGGGCTGTGTTGCCGGTTTCTCGGTTGATGATCTCGAAGGCCTCCGCGAACGCGCCGAGGGCCTGGTCCCGGGGCACTCGGGCGGTGTAGACGATTCGGACGCCGTCAGGCCCGCCGTCCCCGCGTAGTCGGCCGGTGGAGATGACTCGGACGCCGTTTCCTTCCTCGTCGTCGGCTGGTGGAGACGTCAGCGGTGTCTGGGGGTCGGTCGCTTCGGTCGCTGCCGGGACGATGACGCCTTCGCGGAGGCCTCGGCACATAGGCGGTTCGCCGGGCAGCAGCTGGCGCGGTGTGTGGCATTCGGGGCAGCGCGGCCGGGCGCGCTGACAGCTCCGGCCCGCGGCCGGTGAGTGCTTCCAGCCGAAGCCTTCGGCGTGGCTTACCCATTCGACGGGGGTGCCGCAGATGCACATCACGGCTTCGACGTGCCGTTGCTCGGCGAACGGGGGCGAGTCTGCGGTGGGCCCGGCGAGGGCGGCTGTGAGGGTTGCCTCGGCTCGCCGGTAGCCGTCGGCGTCGAGCGTTGGCTGGAAGCTCCAGGGCTCGCCGTCCGGGCTGGGCTGGAGCTTCCAGCCGTTGACTTCGCCCTGGTCGTCGGCGCAGAAGGCGAGCGTGAGCCCGCGAGGGTGCAGCGTGGTCCGGTTGAACAGCCACAACAGGCCGGCGTCGCCGAGCGCGGCGAGCGGCCGGTATCCGTCGGCGTTCGGGGCGGTGGGTTGGGTGGTCATCGGTGTCCCTTCGGTTCGGGGCCGTACGGGCTGGCCCAGGCCGGCCGGTCGGGGCGGCGAAGAACGGGGCGGGCCTGTTCAGCGAGGCGGACGAGGTGGCGGGCTGCTTCACCGATGCGGCGGGCGAGAGCGGTGAGCTGCTCGCGGATGCGGGCCCACCATTCGGCGACGCGTGCGAGCGTCTGGCGGATGGCATGGGCCTGTTCGGGGGTGACGAGGTTGAGGCGCATGGTCAGCCGTTCTGCTCGTCGTCGGAGGAGGGCAGGACGAAGTCGTGCCAGTTCACTCCGATCAGCTCGTCGGGCAGGGCCTGGCCGACGGCGGCCGTGACGGCGGCGCCGACGGTGGAGGCTGGCCGGTCGGAGGCGAAGGTGAGCGTGACGTTGATCCGGCGGTCGGTCTGGACGGTGCTGGAGTGGTGGCGGGCAACGGCGTCGGTGGCGGTCATCTGGTTCTCCACGGGTGCGGCCCGGCCGCCATCGGAGCGGCCGGGTCAGGGCTATTCGGGGTCGACGGTGTACCGCTGGGTCTCGGTCGAGTACGTGAAGTTGAGGCGGGTGGGCCAGTCCGTCTCGGCGGCGTTGGCGCGCTGGAGGAAGGGCGAGCCGCAACAGCCGCAGCCGTCAATGCGGAGGCCGTGCTTCGCGGTGAGCGCGGCAAGGTCATCGAGGAACGTGGGCAGGCTGTCGGGCCCGGACATCACAGGTCCCCGTACGACACGAGGAACCAGCGCGGGTCTTCCTGGATGGGAACGATGTCGAGGGCCTCGACCGCGACGATGAGCCGGCTGTCCCAGTCCTCGGTGCTCGGGCGGTCGAGGAGGTCTTGCGGGTCGATGTAGTCGACGTGCCCCCGGTGGACGGTGGTGACGTGAGCGGCGAGCGCGAACATCGGCGAGGTGTGGGAGCAGTACGACTCGACCTTGACGCCGACGCTCTGCTCGGCCGCCCTGCGCCGGTCGTAGTAGCCGGTTTCTCGGGCGTCGGGCGTCCACTCCTCGGTGAACCCGGCGACGGCCGCGCGCAGTCGGTCTTGGGCCGCGGTGGCGAAGTCCACGCTGTCGTCGCCGTCTTCGTCCTCGTCGTCGTACCAGTCGAGCGAGGGCAGTTCGCCGTACTGGCCGAGGCTGCGGAGCTTCCACTCGTCAGGGCCGCCGAGGTCGTAGCCGTAGACCAGGACTGCGTTGCTCGATCGTCCCATCAGATGTCTCCGTTCGCGTGGTGGCCGCGTCGGTGGGCGGCCCACTGGGGGTCGTAGGTCGGGGCGGGTGCTGGGCGGCGGTCCGGGTGGCGCCGCCAGGCGCGGCGGATGGCCGCTGTTCGCCAGGGGTGCAGGGTCCACAGGGCTGCGGCGGCGAGGAGGACGATCGGCGCGGCGATCCAGAAGCGGGCTGACCGCCGGGGCCGGTAGGAGAACTGCCAGTCGGCCCAGATGACGAGGCAGTGGACCGGGCGGCCCCGGCCGGTGGCGTAGCCGCCGATCCACATGCAGGCCAGGGCGATGGCGAGCAGCTGCGTGTCGCTCACCGGGTGATCTCGATTCCGTGGGGTGGGGCCCCGTCGGTGAGCTGCTGGTGGAGCTGACGGAGGCGAGCCAGGGCCGCGGCCTGGTCGCCGCGCTCGTTGAGGGCGCGGCGGGCGGCGGCGGGGAGCGCGTCCCAGCACGAGGGGCAGAGGTACTGGCCGGGGCGGCGCCGGTTGGGACATGCCGGACAGGCCGGTGAGGACGCCGGGCGGCGGACCCGGGCACGGGTTGAGGGTGCGACGGCGGTCAACTGTCGGCCCTCGCTGCGGTCGTGCGTGCGGGCTCGCTGTCGTCCAGGAGCGCCAGCGCGTGGAGGAGGAGGGCGCGGCACAGCGCACGCTCACGCGGGTCGTCGAGGGCGTCGAGGTCGACGAGCTGGATGCGGTGCGTCGCGTCGGGCCCGGTCTCGGCCGTGGACACGTAGGCGAGGGTGGGGCCGGGCGGGAAGGTGGCGGGGCCGATCATCGGTTCCTCCGAGGGCGGGCGGGTCGTTCGGGGTGGCGGCGCCATATGCGGGCGGCGTCGTTCCAGGTGCGGATGCGGCACCAGGTGGGGCCCGGTGCGTACTGGAACGCGAAGGCTTCAAGGGATCGCCATGTGCGGGCGTGGCGCCGCCGCTTCCAGCGGCGGCGGACACGCATCGGGATCAGGCGCACGATCAGCGGTCGTCGCTGTGCACGGCTCGCGACTGGCGGCAGTACTTGCAGTTGGGGAGCCGCCGCTTCGCGTCGCTCACGCCCTGGTACTCCTTCTCGAAGCCGGGGCAGGCGCTCAAGGCCTTGTCGGGCCAGTGCGGTTCACGGTCGACGAGCGGCTCCAGGTGCTCGCCGCAGTCGGCGCACCTGCGGGACTTCACCCACCTCTGCCGGGCGTTGCGGTACTCGCTGGTGACCTCCCACGAGGCGTGTGCGCACTCGGGGCCGTCGTCGACAGCGGCGAGGGCCTGGCGCTGCCCGTCCGGGCACATCTCCGGGAGCCGCATGTCGGGGCGGCAGTCCGCGCAGCCCTCGATGTGCGTCTGCGCGGCTTCGACGGCGGCCATGGCGGATTCCAGGAGCGACTTCCGGCGGCGGACCGGCGGCGGCTCGTCGCCGCGTATCCAGGCGACCAGCCCCTCGGCGTACGCGTGGTGCGCGGCCGTGGCCTGCTCGGCGAGCTGGCCGGCGTGCTCGCGGAGTTCGACGAGGTTCGGGGCGTACTGGATCAGCGCCTCGTACACCGGGTCGGGCATGATCGCCGCCAGCTGGGCCGCGGTGCGTTTCGTGCGACCCGGGCCCGGGTCGAGGCACAGGCACAGGAAGCCACGGAGTTCGTCCTCGGTCTTGTACGGCATCGCGTTCTCCTTCGGGGTGTCCGCCCACGGGCCGGGGCGGTGCGTGGTGGGCGGTTACGGGACCTGGGCGGGGGTCTCGTCGCTGGCCTGTTTGCCGGTCAGGCTGCGGACGAAGGCGGCGGCGTCGCCCCACTCGGCGGCGGCCGTGACCTCCATCGGGGACCAGGCGACCTTGCGGCGGCGGGCGCCCTCCTGGACGAGCTGGTCGGCGACGTCGCCGTGCACGGCCTCGAGTCGGGCCTCCGCGTCGGCGATCCGTGTGCGGAGCCTGCCGTTCATCTCGCGCAGCTTCCCGGCCTCCCTGCGGGCGTCGTCCCAGCCCTTCGCGGACACCTCGGCGGCGGCGTTGGCGATCTGGGCGAGCCCGTAGAGCCGGTCGTTCTGCCGCTCCAGGTGGAAGATCAGCCCCTCGCGCTCGTGGGGCAGCCTCCGTTTGGCGCGGCGCTTCGCGGACGACAGGGCGAGCCGGAGGCGCTTCAACTCGGCGGCCTGGTCCCCGGCTTGCCCGGATGCGACCAGGCACGCGGCGACGATGAGCGCGGCGGATGTGTCGGCGGGGAAGTCGACGACGGCCCCGCCCCGTTCGGTCAGGCTGGAGTCGCCGGCCGGGCTGGTCACGCCCCAGACGGCTTCGCCGTGGCGGAGCAGGCCGAGCGGGTTCTCCTCGTCGCCGGACCATCCGGCTTCTTCGAGCGCTTCGACGATTGCTAGGCGCGGGTTCCACGTCACCGTGGGCTCTCCTTCGGGTTCTCCGGCCCTCTGGCCGGGTGTCTGGGGGGTCGGCCACCGGGGTGGCCGTGGCGGGGTCTTGCGGCTGGTCAGGCGCTCACCGGGCGGCCAGGCGGGCGGCCTCCTCGCGCTCTGCGGTTCGGCATTCCGGGCAGCGGGCGGCGGAGCCCCGGTCGCGGAACTCCCGGCCGCACCCACACAGCCGGAGTGGTGCGAACGGGTCGGGCAGTTGGGGCAGTTGGGGCTCGGGGGCCGCAGCGGCTGCGGGTTCCGGCTCGGTGGGAACGACGGCCATCAGCGGCGCCTGAACGGGCCCTCGACGGTCCGCGTTCGGCCTCTTGCGGGTGGTCGGCTTCTCGCGGTGGGCCGAGCACCGGGTGGCGCCGGGACGGACCAGCGGGTGCCCGCACTGCTCGCACCGGCCGAACGGCTGGTCGTCCTGGTCCTGGTTCGGGGATTGATCGTTCTGCGCCGACGAGCCCCCAACCACCGGAGGTTGAGTAACTACATCAGCCCCGTCGTGGGAAACCCCATGGGAACTACCTGGGTTGTTCGGGCCACTGCGGCCCGAACCGGTCGGTCCACTGTGGCCCGAACCCATACGTGCCTCTGTGGCACGAACCGATTCCTCGTCGGCGGCCCCAAGTTCATGCCTCTGTGGCCCGAACTGGTTCGTGCCTTTGCGGCCCGAACTTCCAGCTTCGGAGTTCGTGCCACCGTGGCCCGAACTTCCCTCCGGCTCCTCATCCTGGGCACGTCGGCGCGCGGTGGCCTTCAGATAGTCCTCAGCAGCCTTCCAGTCCGGCCACAGAACCTCGCCGGGGATGGCGTACCGCGTGGCCTTTCCGCGACGCCGCTCACCGTCGACCAGCACCACGCCCGCACGTATGCCCGCGTCCAGGTATCGGCGCGCGTCGTGCTCGCGGCATCCGGCGGCCTTGGCCAGGTCCTGAATCCTGATCGGCTTGCCGTCCTTGAAGCGAAGCTCACCGGACGCGGCAGCCATGGCTCGCAGGGCGTACAGCATGGTCAGGAAGCCGCCCTTGAGGCCACGGGGCATCTGCCGCGTCCACTTCCAGGCGAGCGCATTGCCGAACGAATTCGGCACGCCGCCTTCCTTGCGGCTGTCCTGCTCGTCAACGCTCACGGGGTCTCTCTTGATCGTGCCGGGTGTGTGGGCGGCTACGGCTACGCCTGGGCCTCGTCGACGAAGACCGGCCCCGGTGGGGGTGTCGGCTGGAACAATTCCGGCGCGGCCAACAGGCGCGCGAGGTCGCGAACAAGTTCCGTAGGCGCGGCCCGGTGAAGCTCGGCCGCGATCGCCTGAGCGCCGTCCTCGAACTTGATGACCGCCTGCTTACGTGGCCTGAGCCCCTGCCGGTTGAAGGCGGGGCTCTCTGCCTGGATCGCCGCCGTCTCAGCCTTCGTGGCCTCCCGATAGGTCGGATAGACCGAGATGCTGATGAACTCGACGAGCGGCCACCACGCGGCCGTTCGGCGGTGGTCGACCAGGCGCAGGGCAGAGCCTGACGAGACCCCGAAGTACACGGGCCGCTGATCAGCCGCGTAGAAGCGGTAGACGTACGGACCGATGGCCCAGTGACTGCTCATCTCCTCCGTTGTCAGCAGGTCCGCCACAGGGGCGTCACGGTCAAGCCGCCTGGTCGGGAAGTGCTTCGGCTCAGTCGCGTCCACAGGTGCCTCTCTTGGGTGCAGGTTTGGGATGTCTTGATCCTCCTGGATTCTTTAAAGATTGGCAACTCTGGCCAATTTTGAAAACATGGCAGTGGCTTACACTTTGACCATGACCACGAAGACGCCGGAAATGCAGCCCGACGGGGTGCAGGAGCTGCCTCTGACCCACGCACGGGCCCAGCTGTCGCAGCTCATCGAGGACGCGCGGGAGCGGGACACCATCACGGCCCTGACCGAGCGCGGACGCCGACGTATCTGCCTCGTCACGCCGGAGTTCGTGGAGCGTGCACGCCAACTCATGGCCGAGCACGGCGAATGAGGACGACATCACAGGTCACCCCGCAGCCACGACAGAAGGTCTTCGTCTGAGCCGTGGGTGAACGCCTGGTCGAAGTCGACGAACCCGCCGCGTTCCTCGGCCGCCGTCGCCGACCCGTGGCAGTGGCCGCACAAGTTCCGTACGAGCCCGTCCCGCACCGACTTGTGCGGGAACAGGTGCCGACGGGTGCGGCACAGCTGACACTCTCCGAGTGGCGGAGGCGCGGCCGTCACGCGGCGGCCTTCCGGGGCTGGCCGGCGTGGTCGCGGAGCTGGACGTCCGCCTCGACGAGGAGAGCGTGTATGTACCGGTAGGAGTAGCCAGTGCGCGCCCGGATCCCGCGGATGCTCAGGCCGCCCCGGTACAGGCGCGCGAAGTCGTCGGCGAGGTCGTTCGTCTCCGCGCGCCGGGTGTTCTCGCGGAACGTGACCCCGGCCTCGATCAGGAGCGTTCGCACGCAGGTGTACGAGCGGCCGGTTCGGGCCTGGATGGCTCGGATGCTGTCGCCGTCGCAGTCGTCGTAGAAGGCGGCGAATTCGGCGGCGAGTGAGGCGCGTTCCTCGCCTTGGGGCAGGCTGCGCACGGATCAGGGGCCTTTCGGAGAGCCGGGCCGGGGCCGCCCGCGCGGACGGCCCCGGCCGGGGTGTTCAGGGGTGGGTGTGCAGGGCCCAGACGAGGACCGTGACGAGGAGGGCAACGACCCACCACCACTGGCACAGGACGGGGATGGTGACGGCCAGTGCGCCGGCGACGGTGCCGTAGGCGAGGCCGAGCATGAAGTGCCGGAAAGAGATCAACGGGCTTCCTTGACTTTGGTGCGCGGAAGTCGGCCGCCGCGTGCCCGGAGCGGGGTCTTCGCTTCGAGCAGGAGGTTGCGGACGGTGCCGTACGGCAGGCCGGAGCGGGCGGCGAGACTGCGGATCGTCGAGCCCCGGCGGTACTTCTTGGAGAGGTCGCGGGCCTTCGCTTTCCGCTCCTCGCCCATCAGCCGGGGCCTGTGCTGGTTGGTCACGACGCTGCGTTCCTCTCGTTCTCGTACGACTCGCTGGCCTCCTCGATCTGCCGGGCTATCGCCTCCTCCGCGCACGTCTTGTGCGCCGGCTTGCGCTGGGAGTCGAGGAGGTTCGTCGGCCTCTGGCAGTACCGGCACGGCCGCGCCAGGTCGGACCAGTGCGCGTTGTCCCTCCAGTCGAGGAGGCCGCCCGGCGGAAGCTCAGGCCGCTTCGGCCGGCTCCGCCGTCGCCTTGGCGGCATCGGCGTCCTCCTCTTGAGAGCGGGCCGCCTTCCGCCGAGTCCGCCGCTGGCTGGAGCGCCGAATGCTCTGGCGTTCGTCCTCGTCCAAGCCGCCCCACACCCCGAACTTCTCGGGCCGGTCGAGCGCATACCGAAGGCACTGCTCGCGCACGGGGCAACGTCGGCAGTACGCCTTGGCCTGCTCCCTGACGAACGGTGCTTCGAGGCCGTGCTCCTTCGGGAAGAAGTCCAAAGGGTCGGCTTCGAGACAGGCGGCTTGCCTGCTCCAGTGCACCGGCCGGGCGATGCTGTCGGGTGCGTAGCGGCTTGGACGGGGCATCAGCTACTGACCTCCTCGGCGCTCTCGAAGAGGCACGCCCGTGGTGCGTCCACGGGCGGGGGCGGGTAGGTCACGGCGGTGAAGGCGATCGTGTCCGCGTCGCCTTTCTCAGGCGTCCCGCTCTCCGAATCCGGGACCGTGACCGTGACTGTGTCCGGGACCGCGATCGTGTCCGGGACCACGAACGTGTCCGGGATCGTGTCCGGGACCCGAGCCGCGTCCGGCGCGGTGACCGGCCCGGCGTCCACTGACCGCGACCGCCGGGATGGCAGCACCTGACGGCGCGGGCGGGGGCGGCGCCGGCGTCCGGTCGGCCGCAGCGCCCAGTAACAGCCGCCCACGCCCAAGGGGAGCGCGAGCGGCCCCCACAACCAGAACGCCGAGAGGACGTCGTCGACGAGCATGCCGACCCAGAGCAGGAAGGCGCCCATCACTCGGTCTCCTCGCGCCACCGAGTGACAGTCCTGTCCGCCACCCCGAGAGCGGCACCGACGCTCTCCGCACTGCCCGAGTAGTGCCGGGCCGCGTACCGCTTCCAGTCCTCTTCCAGCTCGGTGTGCGGCAGTGTCCCTTTCAGGACGCGCTCCACGGCCACCAGGTCGACGCCACGGTCCGACGTCGCGTACGGCATCGGATGCATCACGAGCCCCCCTCGCGACACCGGCGCTCCTCACGCAACACACGGTCTTCGAGGTGCTCGCCAGCGACGCAGAACTCACGCACGCAGCTGGGCGCGTGGGTGATGTTGCCCTGCGGCTCCCGCCCGTGGCGGATACGGAACACCGCCCGGTACGCCGTCTCGGCACGGCCACGCCACGACAACATCGGCGTGCCCCGCGGGTACGTCTGGCCGGTCCACTCGGCGTGACCGTCCTCGACAGGCTTCACCCGCCGGGAAACCGCCTCCTCCCACGACGCTTCGACCGCGCGCCGACCACGCTGGAACGTCTCCAGGCCCTTGCGCTGCCGCACCTCGTCGACGCGCCCCCAGGGCACGCCCAGCCGTTTGGCCACGGACAGGTTCGACACGTCGGCGGAGGCGAGCTGACGCGCTATCTCCACGTCCGTGACCTCGGTGCTCGTCGTCACCGGTCCACCTCCTTGCCGAGGAACCAGACACGGATGACGCAGCCGGGCGTATCGAGGACGTCGGGCAAGAGGCCGTGATCGGTCGAGTACCACTTGCCGAACGGGCGCCGGAACTCGACGACTTGAGCGTCATCCCTGTAGATCTGGGCCGTGGTCAGCGCGTCCTTCGTCGCCCGGACGATCTTGTCCAGGTCCGGCTTCACGTCCGGCCGGGGCGGGGCCGACGGCAGCACCCGGTCGGCGTTCCGGCCGCTCCCGTAGTGCGACTTGGGGCGGGTGAACGTGAACGTCATCGACAGCGCCACCGGACCCACCAGCGGGCGCCAGCCGCGCACCTTGCTGCGGGCCTCGATCGCCCGCCAGGCCACGGAGTCCCGCCACGGCTTCACCTTCGCCGAGGACTCGATCATCCGGCCCCCGCCGACATGGTTCTTGCTGCCCTGCGGGCCCGGCACCCCGCGCGCGGTGATCGTGAGCAGCGCGGGCGCCTCCGGGGCGGCCCCCGCCGCAGGTTCGGCGGCGGGGGCGGCAACTTCTTCGAACTGCGTCAGGTCGGTCACTGCCCGCCTTCCTTCTCCCAGAGGCCGGCGACGTGCCGCAGCACGCTCGCCGCTTCCTGCTTGCTGAGGCCCTTGGAGGCCGCCTCGATCGCGACGCCGCCGTCGGTCGGGCCGGGCCGGACGATGACGAACGCGAGTGCGTCGCGGCCGTCGATGAACGTCAGTGCCGCTGTCTCCGCGTCCGCCTCAGCCGGTGCGACGCCGTCCGTCCGCTCCCAGGGAAGCGGCGGGCACAGGCCCAGGCCGGGCCACTCCAGCCGCTCGGCGGACGTGTCCGTGTTGCCGGGCGGGTTGTCGAGGTCCAGGTCCGCGAAGAACCGCAGTCCGGCCAGATCGGCGGAGGCCTTGCCGGAGACCTCGACGAACGGGGCCGCTCCGGTGAGGAACGCGCGACGCGGCGACCAGGCGGTGACCCTGACCCAGACGTGCGCGGTGTCGGTGTCGCAGCAGTCCATCTGTGCGCCGTCCGCGACGGCGATCACCGTGACAACGGTCCGCAGGGGCTTACTCACTGTCGGCCCCTCCGTCCATCCAGCCCTCGGGCAGCGGCGGCGCCAGCTGCATGCGGGTCAGCACGAGGTCGTCGGGGTCGGTGACATAGCAGTTCGCACGCGCTTCGAGGAAACGGTTCGGCAGTTCCTCGGGCGTGAGGCCGGTCGCGGTGGTGAGCTGGTCGAGCAGCACCGTGACGGGCGCCTCGATGTTCCAGCCGACCACGACGACGCGCGCCGTGCGCGTCGTGAGGTCAACGGCCTCGATCTCGACGGGCGTCGCGAACCGGCGCTCGATCCGGGCCGTGACGTACCGGCGGCCGGCGTCGGTGATCTGCCACGCGGGATCGGCGCCGGTGACGTAACCGCGCGAGCGCAGCGTCCGCAGGAAACCGCCCGGATCGGTGAACGACTCGCACGCCGTCAGCGCCCGGAGGATCTCCTCAGCCTCTTCCGGCATCGGATGCTCCGTCGCGTGCTTCGTGATGCGGATCATCTCCGCACGCCACGCGTGGGTGCCGCGCGTGGTCGGCGCCGAGCACGGGCACCCGGCGACCGAGACGGTCATCTCGGGCGGAGTGTGCGCCATGCACTCGCCGACGTTGATCCGGCCGCGCTCGCACAGCTTGGCCGTGCAGCACCGGCAGCCGGGGCACGGCTCCTGAGCGGCACGCAACTGCTCGGGGGCGGTGGGGTCGAGGGTCTGCGTCATCTCGTCCGTCCTGGGCTTGTGTGACCGCACTGGAAGCACCGCCGCGAGCGCCGGCTGGCCGGTCACTGCTCGGCCGCCTGCAGCGGGGCGGGGAGGAGGGGCCAGCCGAGCCGCATCTCACGCGCGAGGGCTTCTTTGCCGGGCGTCGTCGCGAAGTGCTCGCGCAGGTCTTCTTGCTGGGCCAGCGCCCACTGCGCCTGTTGGGCGTGCAGCTCGCGGGGCGTCCGCCGCGCCAGCCACTTGTGCCGGTTCGCGATCTTCCAGGCCACGGCGCACGCGGCCTTCGCGTCCTGGTCCGGGCTGTGCGCGCCGTTGAGGTCGACGACGTAATGACGGCACAGGTCTTCGAGCGTCCGCCCACCGCGCCGGAAGCGGTCGACCCGCTTGTCCAGGACCCGCGGGTCGATGACGAACGGCTCGGCACGCTCGTCCAGCGGCGCGAGCCCGAACCTGCGGGCCTCACGGTCGAGGACCGTGAGGTCGTAGGGCGCGTTCATGATGACCAGCGGCCAACCGCTCTCGGCGCCCTCGGCGAGCGCCGTGAGGATCTTCTCGACGACTTCCGCCGCCGGGCGGCCCGCAAAGCGGGCCGCCGCGGTGGTCCATCCGTGGATGGCCGTCGCCTCGGGAGGTATCTCCTCCCCGTCGACGTCCGACACCCACGTCCGGGGCTCGGTGTCCCGGCCGCCGCCGTAGCGGACTACAGCGGCGGCGACGATGCGGGCCGTCTCCGGATCAGTGCCAGTACTTTCAAGATCGAAGCCAAGTAGAGGGAGCCGGTGCCAGGTCAACATGAAGCCTTCCTCTTCTGTCGTGAGGTTTTCGCCCACTCGCGTTCGCAGGCCCGGCAGTGGCGAGCGCCGTTCGTCGCGCTCCGCGTGTTGGCGGGCGTGTACTCGTGACCGTTGCCGCAGTGCGTGCGCTTCTTCTGCGGTCGCCGGTTGGAGCGCTGCACAGCGCGCGTGACCCACCGGCAGTTGCCCGGCTCGTAGTCGCCGTCGTTGTCGATTCGGTCGATCTCAAGCCCGGGAGGACGCTCGCCCATGTCAGCGAGAAAGTTCCGGAAGTCCCTCCAGCGCTCGCAAACCTTGATGCCACGTCCGCCGTAGTCGGCCCACCGGCGATGCGTCGGGTTGGTGCAGCGGTTGTTCATGTCGCCCCACGTCATGTAGGTCGACGATGCCTTCGCGGCAGGCGCGTGCCCGTGCTTCGTACTGCGCGCGACGGTCAACTCAGTCCGAAGGCAGCCGCAGGACTGCGTACGGCCCCACTCCGTGTAGACGATCGAGTGCGGTTTCCCGCAGTCGCAGACGCACTGAACGCGCTTCTCCCCAGGCTTGCGCTCCTGGGTGGCGACCAGACGGCCGGAGCGCGACCCGGCCGGGATCGTGACAGGACGTCCCACCGCTACCGCCTCTTTCCGTCGCGGTTGCGGTTGCGGCGCCGAGGCTGGGCCCGGCCACGGCCAGCACTCGCCTTGCGCGGCAGGGTCCGCGTCGTGGTGATGTCCTGCGACGACTCGGCCGCCGCCGCTGCCCGCCGCGCCTCGGCCTCCAGCGCGACCGTCTCGGGATCGATCGCCGCGAGAATCTGCGGGCGGCCGTCCTCGGCCGCTTGCTCGACGGCGACCAGGGCGCGCAGCTCGGCCGACGTCGGCACGAGCTTGGCCAGGCGCCGGATAGCCGTCTTGATCCACATGTCGTCGAAGCGCAGGTGCCAGAACGAGTTCTTCGCACCGGTCTGCTCAGCCCGCTGGTAGGCGCGGCTGTACTCGTCGCGGGTCTCCTCGGCCTGCTCGCGTGTGACGATCGCGACCGCCGAGCGGCGGCCGCCGTCGAGCCAGGCGAAGGCGTACGCGAACAGCGGCCGACCGCGCTCGGCCTCCGGAGCGAGGATCTTCGGCTTGTGCACGAAGTCGAGCGGGGCGGGGGCAGTGGGCTCGAAGTCCCACTCGTCGCCCTCGTAGACCAGACCGGTCACTACCGACTTCACCAGGCCCGACCGGTACATCAGGTCGACGTAACCCCGGTAGGTCGGAATGAAGACCGCGGTACGGTCCTCGGCCGTGATGACGGCCTGCTGACCGTCCGGCAGCAGCCCGAACCGGGCGCACGTGATGACGCTCTGCAGGATGCTCGCCGGCGTGCACCGGCCGATCAGGTTCGGCAGCGCGGCGCGCACCACGGCGAGGTAACCGCGCGGGTCGATGTGCTTGGGGAGCGCGGCCTCGACGTCGCTGCCGTAGCGGCCGAGCCACTCGGCGAAGGATGCCGCCGCCTTCTCGTCGTGACCGGCGGGCGTCTCCTCGACGTCGTCCGCCTGGTCGTGCTGCTCGATGCCGCCCCCGGAAGCCTTCGCACGGGCCGCGCGCAGACGGGACTTGAGATCGGTGGTCATCGGCTGGCCTTCTTCGTCGCCGTCTTCGGGATGCGGAGCTGGCGGGCACGGCACAGGCGGTACTCCTCGGGGGCCTCGGCCTTGAGCCGGTCCATGTCGAGGGCGTCGACCTTGTGCGTGAACTTCGCAGCCAGAACGGGGAAGTCCGCGTGGAACTTCTTCGGCGAGAACGTCGAGTTCTGCTTGTTCGTCCAGGCCGGCTTGCCTCCCGCCCGCACGATCTCGGCGTCACCAGCCAGCAGGCGCATCTCGTTCTGGACCTTGCGGAGTTGCTCCTTGGCCACGTCGACCCGATCGGCCATGCGCGCTTCCTTCTCCAGGAGCGCCCTGGCCTTGTCGGCGGGGACGTTGGTGACCTTCTCGGGCTGGACCTCCCACAGACGCGCCAGCAGGCTCGTCGTGGCCTCCAGGCCGTCAGCGGGGGGCGGGAAGCCCTCGACGACGTGCCGCTGAAACCACTGCTCGCAGTGGTCCACGATCTCGTCGATGATCTCCTCGTCGCGCTCGACGCGGTACCACTTCAGCTTGTTCCCGCCGACCAGCGCGGCGACGTAGCCGTGGTCCCAGCCGCCGACCGCGAGGTACCAGTGGAGTTGGAGAAGAGGCCCGTCCGGGACGCCGTCCTCCCAGTCCTCGGCCTGGTATTCGCTGCGGTTCTTGAGTTCCAGCGGGGCAACGATGTTGCCCTCGGCGTCGAGGACGTAGCGGTCGACGTTCGCCCGCATCCAGGGCCGCGCGATGTTCTGGATCATCCCGGCGGGCATACGGGTTTTGAGACCGCTTCGCTTCGTGAACATGCGGGCCACGAACGACTCGATCTCACGGCCGATCTCGGCGGGCTCCGTCTCTCGGAACGTCGGCCGGCCGTGCTTCTCCTCGAAGACGTGCCGGGGGCTGGACCACTTCCCGGCCAGGCCGAAGAGGGCGGCGACGTCGGAGCCGCCGATGCCCTCGCGGCGGGCGGCCTCCCACCTTTTGCGGGACGCCCGGCGGCCGAGGAGCAGCGTCGCCTGCGGGGCTTCCTGGATGGGAGCCGGCTTGGCGGCCCGGGTCGTCTTACGCCGCGTACGGGTGGCGGATCCCGGCTTGGCGGCCGGGGTCGTCTTGCGCCGCGTACGGGGGGCGGGCGTGGCCAGCCGCACGAGTTCGGCCGGGATCTCACGCGAGTCGACCGCGCGGGCCTCGGACTCCAGCAGACGGGCCGTCGGGGCGCCGTACGCGAGGTCGGATGCCGTGACGGCGGCGGGGGTCCGGGGTTGGGTAGCCTGTTGGGACAACGTTCCATCTCTCTTCGTGGATCGTTCGGGGGAGTTCGAGGCCGCCGAGCTGTGCTGAGCTCGGCGGCCTCGTCGCGTCATGAGGCGCGACGTGTGGGCGTCAAGACGCCTGCTTTTCCATGGCCTTGGGCGGCTCGTCGTCGAGCCGCGTCACGCCGCTCGCCGGTTGCAGGTCCGCGGCGGCGCACTTGAGGACTGCGGCCATCGCGCGGAGCTTCTCGGGGGTCGCGTTGCGGCGGCCCGCCTCGATGTCACACATCAGCTGGATGCTGAATCCGGCCTGCCCAGCCAGGGCTGCCTGTGTCAGCCCGGCGTTCTCCCGCGCACGCGTCACCGCCTCTGGCGAGTGATGGAAAGGGGCGCCCTTGCGGCGCCGCATTCGGCGTTTGATCATGTGCGCACTGTATGCGTAGTGCGGCGTAGTAGCAACACTGCGCGCGCAGTGCGCAGATTCGAGCGTACTTATGCGCAGTATGCGCTTTTTCGGACACGTTGCGCACGCGTGTGGCGTAGTAGCGCGTAGTTGTGCGAACCTGCCCCCATGGACGCGCAGAAGCCAGCACCGCCCCCAGAGGCCGTGCTCATCAGAGATGCCCTCAAAGAGCTACGGATGTCCGGCCGCGAGGCGGCCCGGAGATCCGGCGTCAGCGATTCGCGCTGGCGGCAGATCATCCACGGCTACCAGACCGTCAGCGGCAACCACGTGCCAGTGGTCGCACCGGCCGAGACCGTCGCCCGCATGGCCCAGGCCACCCAGGTAACCGCCGACGAACTCCGCAAGGCCGGCCGCGCCGACGCCGCCGACGAGCTGGACCGGCTCTCCGCGCCGCCGCCCTCAGAAAGGGCTTCCAATCCGTACGCCGACGATCAGCACATCAACGCGATCGCCGCGCTCCTCGCCACTCTTCCGCCGGAGGCCCAGGACGAGGTACTACGCAGAGTCAACCGCCCAGGTCTGACGCGTGAACAGGAAGGCCCCGGCGAGCGCCGACGAGCCGGTTGATCTGTGGTCACTTTGCGGTTAGGCACTTGCACGTTCCGCTACGAAAGGGGTTTCATCAGGGCGAAGCCACGGGCATATTCATGCCTGCAACTAGGGGGAACCGTATGACCCTTGTCGTTCTGTCAGGTCTTTCAGCTCTGCTCGGGGCTTCGATCCTTGCGATCGCTCTGCTCACCTACTGGCTGAGGAAGACCCGAGCCGACATCAACCGACTCCACGCCGAACTGACCGCGACGAAGATCGCCGCACTGAAAACGCTGCCGGTAGCCCCCTCCCCTAGGGAGGATCCAGAGCCCGTACGGCGCAAACGGCACCTCGCGCTCTACATAGGCGGGGCGGTGGCCGCCTTCTTCGCAAGCGTCGGCGACCGCCTCCGCAGTCTCGTGCGCGGGCGACGGGCCGCCGTCGTCGTCGCCGCGACGTCCGTCCTCGTCGCGGGCAGCACTGCGGCTTACTACGCCAGCACCGACCAGGCAACCCCACGGCCACTCGCCGAGCCTGGCACATCGTTGACGTTCCCCGGCAGTAGCGGCAGTGGCACCCAGTACCCAGAGTCGGGCGCACCAGGCGGGCACGACTCGGACGCCACGAACGGCACATCGGCCACAAAGAATGACAGCGACCCCTCCGGCACCCACCTCATGCTTCCCCGCCCGGTCGGCGTCACCGGAGACGGCCACCAGGGCGGCAGCGGACACGGCGGTCAGGTCGACAGCGGAAGCGGCAGACAGGACCGCCCTGGGACCCCGGGCGAACCGTCCACGCCGACGCCCACACCTCCGGGCGAGGCGAAGCCGCCGACGCCGACGCCACGGCCGACTCCGCCTCCGGCGCCCTCGACGCCGCCCGCGCCCAGCGAGCCGCCGCACACCACGCCGCCCCCCAGTGACGACAGAGACCTCTGCGTCCTCCCCGGCGTGATCGACCTCTGCGTCGGCTCAGTGATAGGCGTGGGCCCCTGAATGCGGGGCTCCTGACGGCCTGACGCAGAAACGGTTTTTTCGGAGCGACCCAACAGGCCATACACGAGGGGGTTCCAGGCATGCGCAGCCGGGGGCCCTCTCATGTTCTGCGCCCGCCGGGCCCTGCCCGAGCTGGGCGGATCGACCGTCGGCGTGGCGGGTTTTCACTTCGGGCGAGCATTGGGCGAGCGAGCGATCTTGAGGGACGCAAGAAGGCCCCCGCAGAAGCGAGGGCCTTGACGTATCCGCTGGTCACTGGGCATCTGCCCGCGTAGTACGTGGTGGGGCGGGTGGGACTCGAACCCACGGCCGACGGATTATGAGTCCGCTGCTCTAACCGGCTGAGCTACCGCCCCGTACGGCGTGTCGCGTACATGTGTGCGCGCCGTCTGCCGCAGCATAGCCGCTCATACGATCTCCTGCTTCGGATGGTCGGCCTTCGCATGCGCTTCTTGACCTTGAGGACTTCGGCGCGGCACACGCGGTTCCCCCGGACATGAAAAAGGACCCCGTCGGGGTCCTTCCTCTGTTGCTCTCCCGACTGGACTCGAACCAGTAACCTGCCGGTTAACAGCCGGCTGCTCTGCCAATTGAGCTACGGAAGATCGAAGCTCCCCCGACTGGACTCGAACCAGTAACCTGCCGGTTAACAGCCGGCTGCTCTGCCAATTGAGCTACGGAGGATTGCCTCGTTGCATCGAACGTACCTCCCTGGGTATTCGCCAGGGGGCGTGCGCTCGCTGCGACACATACATTAGCGCAAGCAGGGGGGTGCTCCGCCAATCGGTATCCCCCGCGCCCGTCGCCCGCGCAGGGCAACGCAAGGGACCGACGCAGACGTAAGGGAAGGGTGGCCGCCATGCGCTATCGGCTCACGTTCTTTGCCGGACTGGCCCTGGGCTACGTGCTCGGCACGAAGGCCGGACGCGAACGCTACGAGCAGTTGAAGAAGTCCGCGCGACAGGTCGCGCAGAACCCCGCCGTGCGCAACACCGCCGAGTCGGCCGCGCAGCAGGGGCGTGTCTACGCGGGCAAGGCGTACCACGTGGTCAGCGAGAAGGTCGGGGACCGTGTGCCCGACCTGGTCGCCGAGCGGGTCCGCTCGCTGCGCGCCCGCAACGCGAACGGCTCCGCCGGAGACGACTGGGGTACCAGCAATACATAGGGACCACATCGAGTCGACCCGACCGACGCCCGGCGCCCCCACCCCTTCCCGTGCGGCAGAATTTCTGCCATGGGGATAGTCGCCGGGCTGGACAGTTCGCCCGATTTTACGCGCATTGTCGTCTGTGACTCGGACACAGGGGCCGTGCTCAGGCAGGGGTATGCCCCGCACCCGCTGGAGTCGGCGGAGGGCGGGGGCCGCCCGTCGGACGTCGATCCGCAGGCGTGGCTGCTGTCCCTGGGCGAGGCGGCCACGGGCGGGCTGCTGGAGGGCGTGCAGGCCATCGGGGTGTCGTCCCAGCAGAACGGGCTGATCGCGCTGGACGCACAGGGCAACACCGTGCGCCCGGCGATGGTCGGCGGCGACAAGCGGACCCAGGTCGCGGCCGCGGACCTCGTCGACGCGCTCGGGGGGCGCGGCGCGTGGGCGGAGGCCGTGGGCTGCGTGCCGGGGGCCGCGCAGCCGGTGACCAAGCTGCGCTGGATGAGCCGTACGGAACCGGATGCCGCGATGCGGACGGCCGTACTGCTCCAGGCGCACGACTGGCTGGTGTGGCAGTTGCTGGGGCGGCCGGTCAGAAGGACCACGGACCGGGGCGGGGCGTCCGGGACCGGATACTGGAACGCGGCGACCGGGCAGTACCGCACGGATCTCGTCGAGATGGCCCTCGGGCATCAGGTCATGCTCCCCGAGGTGCTCGGCCCCTCGGACGCCGCCGGTACGACGCCGGAGGGGCTCCTCATCTCCGCCGGCACCGGTGAGACCATGGCCGCCGCCTTCGGGCTCGGCATCGGGCTCGGTGACGCGGTGGTGTCGCTGGGGGCCTCCGGGTCCGTCATGGCCGTCCACACCACGGCGCTCGTCGACTCCTCCGGGATGATCACCTCGCTGGCCGATGCCACGGGGATGCATCTGCCGGTCGTCACCACGCTCAACGCTGTACGGACGTTGCGCGGGGCGGCCGAGATGCTGGGCGTGGCCGATCTGGAGGGGCTGTCCGACCTGGCGATGAAGTCGACGCCGGGGTCGCACGGGCTGGTGATGCTGCCGTATCTGGAGGGCGAGCGGACGCCGAATCTGCCGCACACGGCGGGGACGCTGGCCGGACTGCGGCGGGAGTCGATGAAGCCGGAGCACTTCGCGCGGGCCGCGTTCGAGGGCATGCTGTGCGGGCTCGCGGACGCGCTGGACGTGTTGCGCGGCCGGGGCGTGGACGTGCGGCGGATCTTCCTGCTGGGTGCGGCGGCGGAGCTGCCGGCGGTGCAGGCGGCGGCGCCGGCGTTGTTCGGGGCGCAGGTGGTGGTGCCGCAGCCGGCGGACTACGCGGCGGTGGGCGCCGCGCGGCAGGCGGCGTGGGCGCTCGGGGTCTCGCAGGGGGCGCTCGATCCGCGTACGCCGCCGATGTGGCCTGGGGCGGCGGCGCAGGTGCTGGATCCCGGGGACGAGTTGGCCGTCGGGCAGGCGGTTCGGCAGCAGTACGTCGCGGTGCGCGAGCAGACGCATCCCGGGGCGTTTCGGGCGTAAGCCGCCTGGCGGGGGGCCGGGGCAGGTGGTCCGGCGGCTGCGGGTTCGTTGTGGCCGGTCGCGCGGTTCCCCGTGCCCTTGAGGCGGCCCCAGCTGCAAAGTTCCGGCATCGAAGCTTCACCGTCGGGTTAATTCGGTTGAGGTAACGCGGGTGGAGTGTCCGACGATGGGGGGTGGTGCGTCCCGAACCCCGTCTTCGACCCCGAGAGATCTCGCGTGCTCATACGATTGCTGAGAAGTCATCTTCGTCCCTACCGGACACCGATCACCCTGTTGGTGCTGCTGCAGTTCGTGCAGACGTGCGCCACGCTCTACCTGCCCACGCTGAACGCGGACATCATCGACGAGGGCGTGGTGGAGGGGGACACGGGTTACATCCTGTCCTTCGGCGCGCTGATGATCGGTATCTCGTTGGTGCAGGTCGTCTGCAACATCGGGGCCGTGTACTACGGCGCCCGCACCGCCGCGGCGGTCGGCCGGGACATCCGGGCCGCCGTCTTCGACCGGGTGCAGTCGTTCTCGGCGCGTGAGGTCGGTCACTTCGGTGCACCGTCGCTGATCACGCGGACGACGAACGATGTGCAGCAGGTGCAGATGCTGGTGCTCATGACGTTCACGCTGGTGGTGTCGGCGCCGATCATGTGCGTCGGCGGCATCGTGCTGGCGCTGGGGCTGGACGTGCCGTTGTCGGGGGTGCTCCTCGCCGTCGTCCCGGTGCTCGGTGTTTCCGTCAGCCTGATCGTGCGCCGGCTGCGCCCCCTGTTCCGCACGATGCAGGAGCGGCTGGACACCGTGAACCGGGTGCTGCGGGAGCAGATCACCGGCAACCGGGTCATCCGGGCCTTCGTGCGGGACGACTACGAGAAGGATCGGTTCCGGAAGGCGAACGTCGAGCTGACGGACGTATCCCTGGGAACCGGGCGGATACTCGCGCTGATGTTCCCGATCGTGATGACGGTCATCAACCTCTCGTCGATCGTGGTGGTGTGGTTCGGTGCCCATCGGATCGACAGCGGCGGGATGCAGATCGGCGCGCTCACCGCTTTCCTCGCCTATCTGATGCAGATCGTCATGGCTGTGATGATGGCCACGTTCATGTTCATGATGATGCCGCGCGCGGAGGTGTGCGCCGAGCGCATCCAGGAGGTGCTGGACACCGGGACGAGTGTGGTGCCGCCGGCCGAGCCCGTACGGGAGCTGCGGCGGCACGGGTTCCTCGAGGTACGGGGTGCGGGCTTCCGCTATCCGGGTGCCGAGGAGCCGGTGCTCCGGTCGATCGAGGTGGCGGCGCGGCCCGGTGAGACGACCGCCGTCATCGGGTCCACGGGCAGCGGCAAGTCGACGCTCCTCGGGCTGGTCCCCCGGCTGTTCGACGTCACCGAGGGCGAGGTGCTGGTGGACGGCGTCGACGTACGGACGCTCGATCCGAAGCTGCTGGCCAGGACGGTGAGCCTGGTGCCGCAGAAGCCGTACCTCTTCTCGGGGACCGTGGCGACGAACCTGCGGTACGGCAATCCGGACGCCACCGACGAGGAGTTGTGGCACGCGTTGGAGGTGGCGCAGGCCAAGGAGTTCGTCGAGCGGCTGGAGAGCGGGCTGGACTCGCCCATCGCGCAGGGCGGGACGAACGTGTCCGGCGGGCAGCGGCAGCGGCTCGCGATCGCGCGGACGCTGGTGCAGCGCCCGGAGATCTATCTGTTCGACGACTCGTTCTCCGCGCTCGACTACGCGACCGACGCCGCCCTGCGCGCGGCGCTGGCGCGGGAGACCGCCGACGCGACCGTCGTGATCGTGGCCCAGCGGGTGGCGACCATCCGGGACGCCGACCGGATCGTCGTCCTCGACGAGGGCCGGGTCGTCGGCACCGGACGCCACCACGAGCTGATGGCCGACAACGAGACCTACCGGGAGATCGTCCTCTCCCAGCTCACGGAAGCGGAGGCAGCCTGATGGCCGGGCCGTTGGCACGGATGGCAGGGGCCGGAGCCCCCGATCAGCGCTCCATGGACTTCAAGGGGTCCGGGAAACGGCTGCTCGCCCAGTTCAGGCCCGAGCGGTTCACGATGTACGCGATGATCGTGTGCGCCGTGCTCAGCGTCGGTCTCTCGGTGCTCGGGCCGTGGATCCTCGGCAGGGCGACCGACCTCGTCTTCGCCGGTGTCGTCGGGCGGGAGATGCCGGCGGGGCAGACCAAGGCCGAGGTGCTGGAAGGGCTGCGGCAGCGCGGCGACGGCGGGGTCGCCGACATGCTGCAGGGCACGGACTTCACGCCGGGCGAGGGCATCGATTTCGACGCCGTCGGCGGCGTGCTGCTGGTTGCCCTCGGCATCTTCCTGGTCGCCGGGCTGCTGATGGCGGCCGCCACGCGGCTCTCCAACCGGGCCATCAACCGGACCGTCTACCACATGCGCGAGGATCTCCAGGCGAAGCTGTCGCGGCTGCCGCTGTCGTACTTCGACCGGCGGCAGCGCGGTGAGGTGCTGAGCCGGGCGACCAACGACATCGACAACATCGGCCAGACGCTCCAGCAGTCGATGGGCCAGCTCGTCAACTCGCTCCTCACCATCATCGGTGTGCTGGTGATGATGTTCTGGGTGTCGCCGCTGCTGGCGCTGGTCGCGCTGGTGACCGTACCGGTGTCGTTCGTGGTCGCCACGCGCGTCGGCAAGCGGTCGCAGCCGCACTTCGTGGCGCAGTGGCGGGTCACCGGGAAGCTCAACGCGCACATCGAGGAGATGTACACCGGGCACACGCTCGTGAAGGTGTTCGGGCGGCAGGAGGAGTCGGCGCAGCAGTTCGCCGAGGAGAACGAACGGCTGTACGAGGCCGGGTTCAAGGCCCAGTTCAACAGCGGGATCATGCAGCCGCTGATGTTCTTCGTGTCGAACATCAACTATGTGCTGGTCGCGGTGGTGGGCGGACTGCGGGTCGCGTCCGGCACGCTGTCCATCGGTGATGTGCAGGCCTTCATCCAGTACTCGCGGCAGTTCTCGATGCCGCTGACGCAGGTGGCGTCCATGGCGAACCTCGTGCAGTCGGGGGTCGCCTCCGCCGAGCGGATCTTCGAACTGCTCGACGCGGAGGAGCAGGAGGCCGACGCCGTGCCCGGGGTGCGGCCGGAGGAGCTGCGGGGGCGGGTGGCGCTGGAGGGGGTGTCCTTCCGGTACGACGCCGACAAGCCGCTGATCGAGGATCTGTCGCTGATGGTGGAGCCGGGGCACACGGTGGCGATCGTGGGGCCGACGGGGGCCGGGAAGACGACCCTGGTGAACCTGTTGATGCGGTTCTACGAGGTCACGGGTGGGCGCATCACCCTCGACGGGGTCGATGTCGCGTCCATGTCCCGGGACGAACTCCGGGACGGGATAGGGATGGTGCTTCAGGACACCTGGCTGTTCGGGGGGAGCATCGCGGAGAACATCGCGTACGGGGCGTCCGCCGCGCGGAAGGTCACGCGGGGGGAGATCGAGGAGGCGGCGCGGGCCGCCCATGCGGACCGGTTCATCCGGACGCTGCCGGACGGGTACGACACCGTGATCGACGACGAGGGGACCGGGGTGAGCGCGGGTGAGAAGCAGCTCATCACTATCGCTCGGGCGTTCCTGTCGGATCCGGTGATCCTGGTGCTGGACGAGGCGACGAGTTCGGTCGACACGCGCACCGAGGTGTTGATCCAGAAGGCCATGGCGAAGTTGGCGCATGGGCGTACGTCGTTCGTGATCGCGCATCGGTTGTCGACGATTCGGGATGCGGACACGATTCTGGTGATGGAGAACGGGGCGATCGTGGAGCAGGGGACGCACGCGGAGTTGTTGGCCGCGGACGGGGCGTACGCGCGGCTGTACAAGGCGCAGTTCGCGGAGGCGGTTGCGGAGGTGGACTGAGGGGGGGTGGGTGTGCGGGGGTGTTTTCGCCCCCGCCGCCCCTACCCGTCCCATCCAGCAGGGGCTGCGCCCCTACGACCCCCAGACGTCCGTCCGGTGGGGGCTGGTCGCGCAGTTCCCCGCGCCCCTGGAAAAGCAGGGGCTGCGCCCCGTGCTCTTCCAGGCCCGCCACAGGCCCGACGCACCCGCACCCGCACCCGACAACCAAAACCCCCTCAGTCCAGGTAGCCCCTCAGTTGGTCCGCGAAGGCGTGGTCCCTGAGTTTGTTGAGCGTCTTGGACTCGATCTGCCGTATGCGTTCGCGGGTCACGCCGAAGATGCGGCCTATCTCCTCCAGCGTGCGGGGGCGGCCGTCGGCCAGGCCGTAGCGCAGTTGGACCACCTTGCGTTCGCGTTCGCCGAGGGTGGAGAGGACCGCTTCCAGGTGTTCGCGCAGGAGCAGGAACGCGGCCGATTCCACGGGGCTCGCGGCGTCGCCGTCCTCGATGAGGTCGCCGAGGGCCACGTCGTCCTCCTCGCCGACCGGGGCGTGGAGCGAGACCGGTTCCTGGGCGAGGCGGAGGACCTCGCTGACGCGTTCGGGGGCGAGGTCGAGGTGGGCTGCCACTTCCTCCGGGGTGGGCTCGTAGCCCCGCTCCTGGAGCATGCGGCGCTGGACGCGGACGACCCGGTTGATCAGCTCGACCACGTGGACGGGGACGCGGATCGTGCGGGCCTGGTCGGCGAGGGCGCGGGACATGGCCTGGCGGATCCACCAGGTCGCGTAGGTCGAGAACTTGTAGCCGCGGGCGTAGTCGAACTTCTCGACGGCCCGGATGAGGCCCAGATTCCCTTCCTGGACCAGGTCCAGCATGGTCAGGCCGCGGCCGACGTAACGCTTCGCCACGGAGACGACGAGCCGTAGGTTCGCCTCGATGAGGCGGCGCTTGGCCATGCGGCCCATGACGACCAGCTTGTCGAGGTCGAGGGCGAGCCGGGTGTCGAGGTCGCAGGCGCTGCCGAGCTTCTCCTCGGCGAAGAGACCGGCCTCGACGCGGCGGGCCAGGTCCACTTCCTCCACGGCCGTGAGCAGCGGGATGCGGCCGATCTCGCGCAGGTACTGGCGGAACAGGTCGGACGAGGGGCCGCCGGTGTCCGCGCGGCTGCGCGGCGGCTCCACGGGCTCCGGGGGCTCGGCCGTCTCTATGGCCTCCACCACCACGGCGGTCGGTGGTTCGTCGAGCTCGGGCGGGCCGTCCGGCGCCGCCTCGGGGTGGTGCGCGGCGCGGCTCTGGGCGGGCACCGCGGTGATGACGTCGGTCTCCGCGTCCGGCTCCGCGCCGTCGGTACCGATGGCCGTACTGGTGTCGTTCTGTACGAGGGTCTGGGTCTGCACGGGGGCGACCTCCAGGAATGTCGCTGCCAGGGCGTACGGCAGCGGTACGTCTGGGATGGCGCGGGCGGCCTCTCCGCCGTCCATCCCGTACTCATCGAGCGGAACCGCGGGGATCTCGGACCCGTGGGGGACGGGTCGGCCGCGCTCCGAGGACTCAGGCACCGGAACCCAGTGTGGAGTACGACACACAGCCGCCACGAGGGGCGTGCGGTGACTTTTTGCGTCCGGCCGGTGACCTCACGGTTACTGTGCCGTACGAGTGCGCCGCTGAGCGGCCCTGAAACAGCTTGAAGGCCGTACGGAACGGGGTGGCTCCGGCGCGGGATTGGCATGTGCGCCGGGGACGTTCAGGCCCGGGGCGCCGACGGGCGGGGCGTCAGAGCGCCTCCGCGCCCCTCTCCCGCAGCGCCTGGTCGTACTGCTGGAGCACCCACAACTCGTTCTGTACGGCGGCCAGCTGGGCCGGGTCGCCCTGGGCGGTCGCCCTCGCCAGGCTGCCCTGGACGTCGCGCACGCGGCGTTCGACGGCCCGGCGGCGCACGGTGACCAACTGCGCGCCCGCGTACACCTCGTCGACCGTCTTGCGCATGATCGCCTCGACGGCCAGCTCGGTCACCATGGCCCGCACCGTGTCGTCCGGTGCCGCCTCGCGGACCCGGACCAGATACTCCTGGGGGTCCTCGGCCCCGAACTCGACGCCGCCCGCCTCGATGATCGCCTCGCGGACGGCGGCGTACTGGTCGGCGGTGAACTCGTCGACGCCGTACGCGTCGAAGGCGGGGGCGACCAACTCCGGCCGCTGGAGGGCGAGTTTGAGGAGTTCGCGCTCGGTGGCGAACACCGGGTTGCGCAGGGTGAGGGCCGGGCCGGAGGGGGGCCGGCCGTTGGACTCGTAGGACTGTGCCTGGCGCTGTGCGGCCGGGGCGGGGCCCTGGCCGCCCCGGTCGCGGGCCCAGCGGGCCAGCTGGGCGACGCGCTTGACGACGAACTGGGTGTCGAGGATGCCGAGCATGCCGGCGAGCTGCACGGCCACCTCGTGCTGGGCGCCGCTGTTCTTGATGCGGGCCACGACGGGTGCCGCCTCGTCGAGGGCGGCGGCCCGGCCGGCGGGCGTCTCCAGGTCGTAGCGGGCGACGATCTGGCGGAGGGCGAACTCGAAGAGCGGGGTGCGGGGTTCGGTCAGCTCGGCCACCGCCTCGTCCCCCTTCGCCAGGCGCAGCTCGCACGGGTCCATGCCGTCCGGGGCGATCGCGATGTACGTCTCGGCGGCGAACTTCTGGTCGTCCTCGAAGGCGCGCAGGGCCGCCTTCTGGCCGGCCGCGTCGCCGTCGAAGGTGAAGATCACGCGGGCCGAGCCGTTGTCCATCAGCAGGCGGCGGAGGATCTTGATGTGGTCGCCGCCGAAGGCCGTGCCGCAGGTCGCGATGGCCGTGGTGACCCCGGCGAGGTGGCAGGCCATGACGTCCGTGTAGCCCTCGACCACGACGGCCCGGCTGGCCTTGGCGATGTCCTTCTTGGCGAGGTCGATGCCGTACAGGACCTGGGACTTGCGGTAGATCGCCGTGTCGGGGGTGTTGAGGTACTTGGGCCCGTTGTCCGCCTCGTAGAGCTTGCGGGCGCCGAAGCCGACCACGTCCCCGCCGATGTCGCGGATGGGCCACATCAGGCGGCCCCGGAAGCGGTCGATGGGGCCGCGGCGGCCCTCCTGGGACAGCCCGGACAGGAGCAGTTCCTTGTCGGCGAAGCCCTTGCCGCGCAGGAAGCGGGTGAGGTGGTCCCAGCCCTGGGGGCTGTAGCCGACGCCGAAGTGGACGGCGGCGGCCTGGTCGAAGCCGCGTTCGGCGAGGAAGATCCGGCCGGTGTCGGCCTCGGGGCTGGTGGCGAGCTGTTCCGCGTACCACTCGGCGGCGATCTTGTGCGCCTCGACCAGGCGGATCCGCTCACCGCGCTGGTGGGAGGGGTTGTACCCGCCCTCCTCGTAGCGCAGGGTGATACCGGCCTGGCCGGCCAGCCGCTCGACCGCCTCCGAGAAGGACAGGTGGTCGACCTTCATCACGAACGTGATGGTGTCGCCGCCCTCCTGGCAGCCGAAGCAGTGGAAGAGTCCCTTGCTCGGGCTGACCTGGAACGACGGCGACTTCTCGTCGTGGAACGGGCAGAGTCCCTTGAGGTTCCCACCGCCCGCGTTGCGCAGCTGGAGGTACTCGGACACCACGGCGTCGATCGGGACCGCGTCCCGTACCGCCTTCACGTCCTCGTCATTGATCCGTCCTGCCACGCGTGAATTCTACGGTGGCGTTCTGACATCCCTGTGCCCCGAAGGGCCACGGGGAACTGCGCGACCAGCCACATACGGCCCGCAGTCGCCCGCGACCCCACCCCGGCAACCCCTTAGGCGATCAAGCTCTCCAAAGGCACCTGAGGATTCGAGAGCGCGTCCACATCGACCCGCGCCCGGGACCGGATCAGCTTCTGGATCGGCTCAGTGACATCCCACACGTTCACGTTCATCCCGGCCAGCACCCGCCCCTCCTTCACCCAGAACGCGATGAACTCCCGCTTCCCGGCGTCCCCCCGGATCAGCACCTGGTCGTACGACCCGGGCGGCGCCCATCCCGAGTACTCCATCCCCAGGTCGTACTGGTCGGAGAAGAAGTAGGGCACCCGGTCGTAGGTGACGTCCTTGCCGAGCATCGCCCGCGCGGCCGTCGGCCCGCCGTTGAGGGCGTTGGCCCAGTGCTCGACCCGCAGCCGGGTGTCGAAGAGGGCGTGCGGGAAGGACACGACGTCGCCGGCGGCGTAGATGGAGGGGTCGGACGTACGGAGCCGGGCGTTCACCATGATGCCGCCGCCCTGTGACCGGTCGGCCAGCTCCAGCCCGGCGGCTTCGGCGAGGCCGACCCGCGGCGCCGCTCCGATGGCCGCGAGGACGTCGTGCGCCGGGTGCTCCTCCCCCGTGTCCGTGCGGGCCGCGAGGACCATCCCGTCCTGGCCGACGATCTCGGTGAGCCTCGCGCCGAAGTGGAAGCGGACGCCGTGCTCACGGTGCACCTCGGCGAAGAGGTTGCCCAGTTCGGGGCCGAGCACGCCGTGCAGCGGCGTCGGCTCGGGCTCGACGACGGTCACCTCCGCGCCGTACTCGCGGGCCGCGGCCGCCACCTCCAGACCGATCCAGCCGGCGCCCGCGATGACGAGGTGGCCGTTGTCGCGGCCGAGCGCGGCCAGGACGCCCTTGAGGCGCTCGGCGTGGGCGAGGCGGCGCAGATGGTGGACGCCCGCGAGGTCGGTGCCCGGGATGTCCAGGCGGCGGGGCTCGGCGCCGGTCGCGATCAGCAGGGTGTCGTAGTGGACCAGGGTGCCGTCGTCGCCGAAGCGGACGGTCTTGGCCGTACGGTCGATCGCGTCGACGGTCTGGCCGAGGTGCAGCTCGATGTCGTTGCGCGCGTACCAGGACGGCTCGTGGACGAAGACGCTGTCGCGCTCCTCCTTGCCGAGCAGATAGCCCTTGGACAGCGGCGGACGCTCGTAGGGGTGGTCCCGTTCGTCGCAGATCAGTATCACGCGGCCGGTGAAGCCCTCCGCTCGGAGCGTCTCGGCCGCCTTCGCGCCGGCGAGACCGCCTCCGACGATGACGAATGTCTGATCCGCGTCGACCACTTGATGCCTCCTCTTAAGGGTGCGTCCACATGCGAGCGTCCCGCACACAGCGTGATGCGGGAAGAGGTAGTGACCCGATCAGGCCACGGAGGGTCACGTCTCTGTCACGTCCGCCCCGTCAGTCTCGCGTGCAACGAGCGGGCGGAGGGGTCGGTGAGGGAGGCGATCTGGTCGACGATCACCCGCTTGCGGGCACGGTCGTCCGGAGCCGTGTCGAACAGCGTGCGGAACTGGGGTTCGAGTCCCTCCGGCGCGCGGGCGGTGAGCGCCTCGGCCAGTTCGGCGACGACGATCCGCTGGTCGGCGCGGAGCCGCTCCTGCTCGGCCCGCTGCATCACATACCGGTCGGCGACGGCCTTGAGGACCGCGCACTCCAGACGCGCCCCGCGCGGGACGACCAGTTCGGCGGCGTACCGGGTGAGGGGGCCGGTGCCGTACGCCTGCCGGGTGGCGGCCTCGGCGGCGAGGCAGAAGCGGCCGATGAGCTGGCTGGTGGCGTCCTTCAACCGGGCCTGGGCGACGGCCGTTCCGTCGTACCCGTGGGGCCACCACTCCTGGTCGAGGAGGCGGTCGAGGGCCTCGGCGAGTTCGGCCGGGTCGGTGTCGGCGGGGACGTACCGGCCGCGGGCCACCTCGAACACCGCCTGCCGTTCGGGCTCGGCGTGCAGGCAGTTGGGGTCGATGTGGCCGGCGTGCAGGCCGTCCTCGACGTCGTGCACGGAGTACGCCACGTCGTCGGACCAGTCCATGACCTGGGCCTCGAAGGTCGTGCTGGTGCCGGGGGCGTCCTTGCGGACCCAGTCGAACACCGGGCGGTCGTCGTCGTAGACGCCGAACTTGGAGGACGTCGGGTCGGTGGGGTGGCCGCCGCGCGGCCAGGGGTACTTGGTGGCGGCGTCCAGGGCGGCGCGGGTGAGGTTGAGGCCGACGCTCACGAGGTCGCCGGTGGTGTCCGACCGTACGAAGCGTTTGGGCTCGATCCTCGTCAGGAGGCGCAGGGACTGCGCGTTGCCCTCGAAGCCGCCGCAGTCCTCGGCGAATGCGTTGAGTGCCTGTTCGCCGTTGTGGCCGAACGGGGGATGGCCGAGGTCGTGGGAGAGGCAGGCGGCCTCCACGAGGTCGGGATCGCAGCCGAGGGCCGCGCCCAGTTCGCGGCCGACCTGGGCGCACTCCAGGGAGTGGGTCAGGCGGGTACGGGGGCTGGCGTCCCAGGCCTGGGTGCGGGTGCCGGGCGTGACCACTTGGGTCTTTCCGGCGAGTCTGCGCAGGGCCGAGGAGTGGAGCACGCGGGCGCGGTCGCGTTGGAAGGCTGTGCGACCCGGGCGTTTGTCGGGCTCGGGGGCCCAGCGTTCGGTGGAGAGGGGGTCGTAGCTGGGGGGTGCGGTGCCTTCCATGACTCGACAGTAAGGGGAGGCGGTGACAAATGGGTGCGCCTGATCGTCCGCCGGGTACGGATGGACTCCGGGTACGGATGGACGCCGGGTGCGGGTTGTTCGTGGCTGGTCGCTCCCCCGCTCTCGACTTCGTTCGAGCGGGAGGGACTCCCATCGCGGCGGAGCCGCATGTCAAGTACAGCCCCGCGCCCCCGACCGGGCGCTGACGCCGGCCGGGAACCGCATGGCCCCTATGCCGACGCCAGCGCTCGCTCCACCGTCGTCCCGGGCGTCGCCGACGCCTGGTCGTAGCGGTGCAGGATCAGTTTCGCCATGGCCGGGTGGGCGCCCAGGGGGGTCGCGGCGATCCAGGGGGCCGCCTCCGCGCACTCCCTGGCGAAGCGGCCGGGGGCGGTGAAGTAGGAGGCCACGGCGATGCGGGTACGGCCTCGGGCGGTGAGGGCGCGGACGGCTTCGCCGACGGTGGGGGCGGCGGCGGAGGCGTAGGCGGGGACGACCGGGACGCCCAGGCGGTCGGCGAGGAGCCGGGCCGTGCGGCCGGTGTCCTCGGCGGCCTCGGGGTCGCGGGAGCCCGCGGCGGCCAGGACGACGGCGCTCGTGCGGCGGTGTGCCTCGCTCGTCCTCGTGCGCCAGCCGGCCTCGACGAGGCGGGTGTGCAGGGCCTCCACGAGGAGGGGGTGCGGGCCGAGGGGGGCGGCGAGGCGGGTGCGGGCCTCGGCGGCCTCGGCCATCTCGGGGATGTCGTGCTTGACGTGGTAGCCGCGGCTGAGGAGGAGGGGGACGAGGACCGCCTCCCGGTCGCCGAGGGCGGCGAGGGTGTCGGGGAGGAGGGGCTCGTTCAGCTCGATGTGGCCGAGTTGCACGGAGAGGCCGGGGCGCTGCTCACGGACACGCTCCATGAGGGTGCGCACGGTCGCCAGGGCGCGCGGGTCGCGGCTGCCGTGTGCCACGAGGACCAGCGCGGGCGGGGCCGGGCGCCGGGTCCCGTCGCGGGAGACGAGGCTGAGCTGGGAGGCCAGCTGGTCACTGATCAGGTTCATGATGTGCGCCGTACTGTCGAGGTCCGCGTTCGACTTGCTCGTCGTCGCCGTCATGCACCGATGGTGCCGGGAGGAGGTTGCCTCCCCGTTGCACGGTGGTGACGGGTGTTTTCCGGCGGTTCACCGTGCGCCGTGCGGGTGTGTGAACCTCCATGACCTGGTGTTTCGACTCGTCCGAGTGAAGCTTGTCACGCTGGGCGGTGAACCGGATCGATGCGGATGACGTCTTCGTTGGTCGGAAAGGCGGGCGCTGTCGGGCCCGTCGGAAACAACCAGGACACATATGGGGTCCGGCGAACGGGGGTGGGCGGCCGTGAGGCGTCTCGGGCGGGTGATGCGGCTGCCGCGTACGCGGACGGGGCGGCGGCGGGCCGTGCAGGCGGTGATGCTGCTGTGCGCGCTGGCGCTGTTGCCGGCCACATGGATGTTCACCGCGGCCGACGACCGGCTGCGGACCACGGCCGACGTACCGCGTACGGAGGTCGCGATGGTCTTCGGCGCGGGGCTGTGGCAGGGCGAGCCGTCCCCGTACCTCGCGCGCCGGCTGGACGCGGCGGCCGAGCTGTACCGGTCGGGCCGGATCAAGGTGGTGCTGGTCACCGGGGACAACAGCCGCGAGGAGTACGACGAACCGGACGCGATGCGCGCCTATCTCACCGAGCACGGCGTGCCCGACGGCCGCATCGTCAGTGACTACGCCGGGTTCGACACCTGGGACTCCTGCGTCCGCGCCAGGAAGATCTTCGGCGTCGACCGGGCGGTGCTCATCAGCCAGGGCTTCCACATACGCCGGGCGGTCGCGCTCTGCCAGGAGGCGGGCGTCGAGTCGTACGGCGTCGGGGTGCGGGACCGCCACGACGGGACCTGGTACTACGGCGCCACCCGGGAACTGTTCGCGGCGGGCAAGGCTTCCCTGGACGCCCTGTTCGAGCCGGACCCCCACTTCCTCGGGCCGGAGGAGACGGGGGTCGCGAAGGCGCTGGCGTCGGCGGGTTAGTACTTGACGCGGGCCTGACGGGCGCAGGCCGGGCGGCCGTCGCCGTGCGGGCCCGGCCCCTCCCGTTGACGGTGCCCCAGGTGCCCCGGTCGATGGCGCAGCCCGCCTACGGCGACGGAATCGGGGCATCGGCACTCCCGTTCGCCATGGCTCAGGAGCCCCGCGCCCCGGTCCGGAACCGGCTCCTCACGCCGGGCCCGGGCGCGCCGGGAGGTCCCCGTGCCGGTCGCGTAACGGAGAGCGTCCCGGCACGTAACACGCCCGACGCACGCTGGGCGGTATGCCGAACTCCGCGACGCCCACCCACTGCCCGTACTGCGCCCTGCAGTGCGGAATGAACCTGACGCCCGGTGCGGACGGGACCGAAGGGGTCGTAGTGGTCACGGAGCGCGCGGACTTCCCGGTGAACCGGGGAGCGCTGTGCGGCAAGGGCCGTACGGCGCCGGCGGTGCTCTCGTCCCGGGTCAGGCTGACCAGTCCCTTGGTCAGAAGGGCGGGCGTCCTGGAACCTGCCTCCTGGGACGAGGCACTCGACCGGATCGCCGAGGGGCTCACCCGCACGCGTACGGAACATGGCCCGGACGCGTGCGGCGTGTTCGGCGGCGGCGGGCTGACGAACGAGAAGGCCTACGCCCTCGGCAAGTTCGCGCGCGTGGTGCTCGGCACCTCGCAGATCGACTACAACGGCCGTTTCTGCATGTCCTCGGCGGCGGCCGCCGGGATCAAGGCGTTCGGGCTGGACCGGGGGCTGCCGTTCCCGCTGGAGGACATCCCGAAGACCGGGTGTGTCGTCCTCGTCGGGTCCAACCTCGCGGAGACCATGCCGCCGGCTCTGCGCTATTTCACCGAGCTGAAGGACAACGGCGGCAAGCTGATCGTCATCGATCCGCGCCGCACCCGTACGGCCGAACAGGCCGACCTGCATCTGTCGCCGCGTCCCGGCACCGATCTCGCCCTGGCCCTCGGACTGTTGCACCTGATCGTGGCCGAGGGGCGGACGGACGAGGAGTACATCCGCGAGCGCACCAGCGGATGGGAGGAGGCCCGGGCGGCGGCCATGGCGCACTGGCCGGAGTACGTGGAGCGGATCACGGGGGTGTCCGTTCCCGAACTCCGCGAGGCGGTACGGCTGTTCTGCGAGCCGGAGCACGCGATGGTGCTCACCGCGCGCGGGCCCGAGCAGCAGTCCAAGGGCACGGACACGGTCGGCGCGTGGATCAACCTCACGCTGGCGACGGGCCGTGCCGGACGGCCGCTGTCCGGATACGGCTGCCTCACCGGGCAGGGCAACGGGCAGGGCGGTCGCGAACACGGCCAGAAGGCCGACCAGCTGCCCGGCTACCGCAAGCTGGTCGACCCCGAGGCCCGCCGGCACGTCGCCGAGGTCTGGGGCGTGGACCCGGACAGCCTGCCCGGACCGGGCCGCAGCGCGTACGAACTGCTCGACGCGCTCGGCGGCGACATCAAGTCCCTGCTGCTGATGGCCTCCAACCCGGTGGTGTCGGCGCCGCGCGCCGCGCACATCGAGGAGCGGATCAAGTCGCTGGACTTCCTCGCGGTGTGCGACGTCGTGCTGTCGGAGACGGCGGCGCTCGCGGACGTCGTCCTGCCGGTGACGCAGTGGGCGGAGGAGACCGGCACCATGACCAATCTGGAGGGCCGGGTGCTGCTGCGGCGGCGGGCGATCACCCCGCCCGACGGCGTCCGCAGCGACCTGGAGATCATGCACGAGCTCGCCGACCGGCTGGGCGTCGAGAAGGGCTTCGCGACCGACCCCGAGGAGGTCTTCGAGGAGCTGCGCCGGGCGAGCGCGGGCGGGCCCGCCGACTACTCGGGGATCACCTACCGGCGGCTGGCGGAGGAGAACGGGGTGTTCTGGCCCTGCCCGACACCGGCCGCCCCGGCCACCGACGCGCGCCCTGTCCCGGCCGCCGACGCGCACCCCGCCCCGGCCGCCGACGCCCGCCCCGTCCCGGCCGCCGAGGCGCGCCCCGTCCCGCCGACCGAGGTGCACCCCGGCACCCCGCGCCTCTTCCTCGACCGGTTCGCCACGGAGGACGGCCGCGCCCGGTTCGTGCCCGTCTCGCACAGGGCGGCGGCCGAGGAACCGGACGCCGAGTACCCGGTGCTGCTCACCACCGGGCGGGTGGTCGCCCAGTACCAGTCGGGCGCCCAGACCCGGCGGGTCGACGAGCTGAACGCCGCCGCGCCCGGTCCGTTCGTGGAACTGCACCCCCGGCTGGCCGAGCGGCTCGGCGCGGCGGAGGGCGACCCGCTGGCCGTGGTCTCCCGCCGGGGCCGGGCCGTGGCCCCGGCCCGCATCACGACCAACATCCGCCCCGACACGGTCTTCATGCCGTTCCACTGGCCGGGCGAGGGCCGCGCCAACACCCTGACCAACCCCGCGCTCGACCCCACCTCCCGCATGCCGGAGTTCAAGACGTGCGCGGTGCGGGTGGAGGCGGTGGGCAAGTAAGGGCCCAGGTGTCGTGCGTCGGGGCGAGGACGGGCTCCCGGCGCCGCGCGGCTGCACCAGCCATATCCGTTGATATCAGTCGATGTCCGTCCTGAGCCGAATGAGCCGCCGTCGCGTTCCGCGAACTCGGCGAGGCACCGGTCGACTTCGGCGCGGGCGGTCCTCAGGACGGTCTCGTTCAGGGCGACGGCGTCGATACCCTTCCTGCTTGAACATTCATGCTTTCCGGTATGTAGATCCCGTGTGGTTATCCCGACGCATCACCGAGGATGGGGACAGCGGACGCACAGCTCGCCGTGAACACTTGGGAGCACAGCAGACCCGGGGGGATCGCATGCCGCAGCACGACCGTCACCAGTGGACCGACTCGTTCCCGTGGAGCCTCGCGTACCGCTGGGGCCACTCCGCGCTGACCGCCGACTTCGACCTGAGCGGCGACTCGCCCAGGCTGCTGCGCGTCCGTCACCCCGGTGAGCCCGAACCCGGCCCGGAGGAGACCAAGACCGACCCTTCGCTGCCCCTGGTCGACCTGGTCCTGCTCGGCGACGGCACCGGCTGGGCGCGCCCCCGCTTCACCGGCACGGCGATCGGCGGCCGCCTGAGATACCGGGCACACCACTCCACGTACGGCGCCACGCTCGGGTCCCTCTCCGGGTCCGGCTCCGGGTCCGGGTCCGGCTCCGGGTCCGGGTCCGGGTCCCTCTCCGGGTCCGGGTCCGCCGACGGCGAGGGCTGGCACCGGCTCACCTTCGAACTCCACGACCCGGCGAGCGGGTTGACCGCCTTCGTCGAGTACGCCTCACCGGACGGCATCCCCGTCCTGCGCTCCCGGGTCCGGCTGCGCAACGACGGCACCGAGACCGTCACCGTGCGCTCCGTCGGCAGTCTGCTCCTCGGCGGACTCCCCTCCCCCGACGACCTGTCCGTCTTCCGGGCACGCAACGACTGGCTCGCGGAGTGCCGTTGGTACGCCGAGCCGCTGCGGGACTCCGTGCCCGACATCAACCACGAGGTGCACGGCGGTACCGGCCACGCGGCCGCACGCCTGGCCGGACGCGGCAGTTGGCCCACCGACGGGCACCTCGCGATGGGCGCCCTCCAGCACCGTACGGACGGGCGCAGCTGGCTGTGGCAGATCGAGTCGGCGTCCAGCTGGGTCTGGGAGGCCGGCGCGTCCGCGGGCCGGACCTACCTCGCGCTCGGCGGCCCGACCCACGACGAGCACCAGTGGCGCGAAGTCCTGGAGCCCGGGGCCGAGTTCACGACCGAGTGGGCCGCCCTCGCCCTCGGCACCTGCTTCGACGGCGCCCTGGCGGCCCTGACCTCCTACCGCCGGGTCGTACGCCGTCCACACCCGGACCACACCCGGCTCCCGGTGATCTTCAACGACTACATGAACACCCTGATGGGCGACCCGACCACCGAGAAGCTGCTGCCGCTGATCGACGCGGCGGCGGAGGTGGGCGCGGAGTACTTCTGCGTCGACGCGGGGTGGTACGACGACGAGGAGAGCGGCGCAGGCGGCGCGAACGGCGACGCGGAGAACGGGGACGCGGAGAACGGCATCGTGGAGAACGCCGATTCGCCCGGCGGCTGGTGGGACAGTGTCGGCGCCTGGCTGCCGTCGGCGCGGCGGTTCCCCGGCGGTGGTCCCGGTGGGGGCGTCGAGGGCATCCGGGTCGTGCTCGACCGGATCCGGGAGCGCGGGATGGTGCCGGGGCTGTGGCTGGAGCCGGAGGTCATCGGGGTCCGCAGTCCCCTCGCCGACACGCTGCCCGCCGAGGCCTTCCTCCGCCACGAGGACGGCACCCGGGTGACCGAACAGGGCCGCCACCAGCTGGACCTGACCCACCCGGCGGCCCGCGCCCACCTCGACGAGACGGTCGACCGCATCGTCGGCGAGTGGGGCGTCGGCTACCTGAAACTCGACTACAACATCACCACCTCGGCACCGGCCCATCTCGCCCACTCCCGGGCCTGGCTGTCCTGGCTGTCCTCGGTCCTGGACCGCCACCCCGGCCTCGTCGTCGAGAACTGCGCCTCCGGCGGCATGCGCATGGACGGCGCCTCCCTCGCCGTGGCCCAGCTCCAGTCAACCTCCGACCAGCAGGACCCCCTGCGCTACCCGCCCATCGCCGCCTCCGCCCCCACCGCGGTCCCCCCGGAACAGGGCGCCGTGTGGGCCTATCCCCAACCGTCCTGCACGGACGCGGAGATCGCCTTCACGCTCGGTTCCGCGCTCCTCGGCCGCATCCATCTGTCCGGCCATCTGGATCGCATGACGGATCATCAACGCGGATTGGTACGCGATGCGTTGACGGTCTACAAGTCCGTCCGGGCCGACCTGCGCACCGCCCTCCCCTGCTGGCCGCTCGGCCTCCCGGGCTGGACCGACGACTGGATCGCGCTGGGGCTGAGACCGCCGGTCACGGGCACGGCCCCGATGTACGTGACGCTCTGGCGCCGGGGCGGCGACACCGAACGGTCCTTCGCGCTAACGCACTTGGCGGACCAGGGCGGCGAGGGCGGGGGCGGCGGCGACGTACGCGTGGAGGTTCTGCACCCGGGCGCGACGACAGGCAGAGCCGAGTGGAACGGTTCGGAGCTCCGGGTGAGTCTGCCCGAAGCCCCGTCGGTCCTGCTGCTGAGGCTGACACCGGCCGCGCCCTGAAGGGGCGCGGGGCGGTCGCCCACGCGGCCGACGTACGCACCACGGACGACTCAGCCGCGCGTGCGCCAGTCCCCGCCCTCGATCAGCTTCCCCCTGGCCCGCAGCCCGGCGGCGACGGCCGGGGCGGCGACGTACACCCAGGCCCGTACGGCCGTGCCGTCGTCGAGGATGGCCGCACGCTCCACCCGCTCGTAGAGGTTCGCGGGGTCGCCCGGCGCGTACTCCTCCAACGCGTCGAGGGTGCACAGGAGTTCGTCGTAGGACTCGGGTCGCGCGGTGACGAGTTCGCCGCTCACGTCGCCCCCTCCCCCGCCGATCTCCTCCACCGCGTAGGGGTACCCGGGGCCGTCGTACAGGGTCATACCGCGCATCCGGGCCGGCTCCTCGGCGCGGGTGCGGCCGCGCAGGAAGAGGTCGTGGTTGGGCTCGCCGGGGCGGAGGGTGCCGTAGACGAAGAAAGGGAGCACCGTTCTCCTCTCCAACTCTCCAACCGTGTCGGACGCGGCTGAGTATGGCGTGCGCGGGCCTTTGCAGAAACGATTCTCACCCCTCACACATCCCACCTCCGACGCTCTGGACGGCGCCTGTCATGCCCACTTAAATCTGACGACATCCGTGGTCAGTCCAACGGCCACCGTCCCTGGGAGACAGATGAGCCGAATACGGCACCTCCGACGCCCGCGCCTCGTCACCACCGGCACCGCCGTCGCGGCCGCCGCGCTGCTGGCCGCGACGCTCACCCCCACCGCGGGGGCCGCCGACAGACCGACCCGCGACACGGCGATCGCCAACGCCGCCGACGTCCTGCGGGACCGCGCGACGAGCCTGGGGCTCGGCTCCGCCCAGGACACCACCGTACGAGACGTGATCGTGGACGCGGACGGCGCGCAGCACGTCCGCTACGACCGCACGTACCACCGGCTCCCGGTGCTGGGCGGCGACTTCGTCGTCCACCTCACTCCCGGCGGCGAGTACCGGAGCGCGAGCCGGGCGACGAACCGCGAGATCAGCGTCCCCACCGTCACCCCCGCCGTCAAGGCGCCCAGGGCCGCCGACATCGCCGCCGCCGCGCTGCGCGCCGCGAACGTCGGCGAGACGCTCCGCAAGCTGACGTCCAAGCCCCGGCTGGTCGTCGACGCCCTGCACGGCGCCCCGAAACTGGCCTGGCAGACGGATGTGCTGGCCCAGGACGAGGCCGGCAACCCCGTCGCCCGTACGGTCGTCACCGACGCCACGACGGGGAAGCAGCTCAGTGCCTGGGACGCGCTGGAGAGCGCGACGGGCGACGGCCGGTCGCTCTACGGTGGCACGGTTCCGTTGGAGACGACCCTCTCCGGGTCGGCGTACCAGCTCAAGGACCCCACGCGCGGCAACACCTACACCGGTGACGCCGCGAACCAGACCGACCTCTGCTTCCTCGGCATCTGCGTCCGGCGCGCCCCCGCGACCCTCTTCACGGACGCCGACAACCACTGGGGGACGGGCACGACCACGGACCGCGCCACGGCGGCCGTCGACGCGCAGTACGGCACCGACACCACCTGGGACTACTACAAGGACGTCCACGGCCGGAACGGCATCGCGGGCGACGGCCGGGGCTCGTACAACCGCGTCCACTACGGCAACGGCTACAACAACGCCTTCTGGGACGACAGTTGCTTCTGCATGACGTACGGCGACGGTGACGGGAACCTGCTCGGCCCGCTCGTCTCGCTGGACGTGGCCGGCCACGAGATGAGCCACGGGGTCACCTCCGCGACGGCCGACCTGACGTACTCGGGCGAGCCGGGCGGCCTCAACGAGGCCACGTCGGACATCTTCGGCACGCTGGTCGAGTTCTACGCGGACAACGCCTCCGACCCCGGCGACTGGCTCGTCGGCGAGAAGATCGTCCGCTCCGGCTTCGGCGAACCGGCGCTCAGGTTCATGGACCGGCCGAGCAGGGACGGCTCCTCGGCGGACTGCTGGAGTTCGTCGGTGGGGAACCTGGACGTCCACTACTCCTCGGGCGTCGCCAACCACTTCGCGTACCTCCTCGCCGAGGGCAGCGGCACCCGGACCATCGGCGGCGTCGAACACTCCAGCACCACCTGCGACGGCTCGACGGTGACCGGCATCGGCAAGGAGAAGCTGGGCGCGATCTGGTACCGGGCGCTGACCGTCTACATGACCTCGTCCACGAACTACGCGGGGGCGCGCACCGCGACCCTGAACGCCGCGCGGGACCTGTACGGGTCGGGGAGCGCGGAGTACGACGCGGTGGCGGCGGCGTGGAGCGCGGTCGCGGTAGTGGGCTGATGGACCGTCATATAGGCCTGCTCCGACCCTAATTCCGTGGCCGGGGGACGCGGTCGTGGCTACGCTCCACGGCTGACCCCCGGCCACGGACATTACGGAGATCCATGTCGTCGTCCCAAGGGAAGCTGCACGCCGACGAGTTCGACATCGACGAGGCGCTCGTCCGACGGCTGATCGCGGCGCAGTTCCCCGCATGGGCGGCGCTGCCGCTCGCCCCCGCTCCCGCCGCCGGGACGGACAACGTCATGTACCGCCTGGGGGACGACATGGTCGTACGGCTCCCCCGGAAGCCCGACGGTGCCCACCAGGCCGCCAAGGAGCACCGCTGGCTTCCGCTGCTGGCACCGCGTCTCCCGCTCGCCGTACCCGAGCCGCTCGGCAAGGGGCGGCCCGGGGAGGGGTACGGGCTGCCGTGGTCGGTGCTGCGCTGGCTGCAGGGCGAGAACGCGTACGACGCGCCGGTCGCCGATCTCGGGTGCGCCGCCGAGGAGTTGGGCCGATTCGTGGCGGCGCTGCGGAAGGTGGACGCGACGGGTGGGCCGGTCTCCTTCCGGGGTGGCCCGGTGAGGGAGAACGACGACGAGGTCCGGGACGCGATCCGTGGACTGGGTGCGAAGGGCACGGTGGACGCGGCGCTCGCCACCGCCGTCTGGGAGGAGACCCTCCGCCTCCCCCAGTGGACCGGAGCCCCCGTCTGGGTCCACGCCGACCTCCTGCCCGGCAACCTCCTCACCACCGCCGGACGCCTCACCGCCGTCATCGACTTCGGCGGGCTGGGCGTCGGCGACCCCGCCTGCGACCTGCTGCCGGCCTGGACCCTGTTCACCGGCGACTCCCGCACCGCGTTCCGCGAGACCGTCGACGTCGACGACGCGACCTGGGCGCGTGGGCGGGGCTGGGCCCTGTGCTTCGGGACCGTCGCCGAGCACTACTACCGCGACAAGGGGCACGTGCTGGCCGAGGTGGGGCGGCGGGCTGTCGAAGAGGTGTTGGCGGAGTATGCGTGAGGGGTGGGCGTGACGGGTGGGCGCGAGACGGGTGCGCTGAGGGGTGCGCGTGACGGGTGCGCGCTTCGGCGCCGCGCCTGCCACCACTGTGTGAGGATCTCGACCTTCAGGTCGAACCCCTCGTCGACGAAGGACGTCGGGGTGTGCAGCGTGACGCGACGGCCGTCCGTGGTGTGGACGGTGATCCGGCGTACGCCGAGGATGCGCCGGACCTCCAGGCGCCGGATGCCGGGCCAGGGGATCCGCCGACGCCGGGTGCCGCGCACCACGAGGGCGTCCTCGGTCAGGGTCACGTCGTCGCCACGGCGCAGGACCGCGACGACCACGGTCGCCGTGAACGCCCCCGAGAGGCACTGCCGCAGCGTGTCGCGTCCCATCGGGTCGGCGGTCAGGGCGAGGCCCGCGCACAGAAGCGCCGTGCCGCCCAGGAACCCCAGCAGGACGGGCAGGACGGGCAGGACGGCCTGGAGCATCCCTGACCTGTACGTGATCGTCTCGTTCTCGCCGCGGCCGGTGGGAGCGGGTCCGGAAGGCATCATGTCGGCGTTCCCATGGGTCAGGACGCGGGGAGCGGGAGGGCGTCCGTGTAGCCGTTGGACGGGCGGCTGGTCTTCTTGACGGTGCGGGCGTCGATGGCCGCCTCGGCGGAACTGGTGCCGAGGGTGCCGCTGGGGTGCCAGGTGCCGGTGAGCGTGACCCAGGTGTCGGCGGGCGGGGGCGGGGTGCCGTGGACGCGTACCTTCACGAACTGGGCGTCGGCGGCACAGCAGCTGAACATGACGCGGGTCAGGTACCAGCCGGCGCTTCCGTCACCGTCCCCCTCATCGCCCTCCTTGCCGGAGGTCTCCTTGCCGGAGGCCTCCGCGTCGGGGGTGACGAAGCCGGTCATCCGGACGGTGCGGCCGTCGATGGCCCGGTCGCGGTCCTGCTGCACCCGGCGGGTGAAGTCGGTGAGGGTGATGGGGAGGGGGGAGGTCGTCGGGAGGGGGTCGAAGTCGTCCTGCTCCGTGATCGTCACCTCCTTGGGGGCCTCGCGGGAGGCGGTGTACGCGCCGATGGCGGGCGGGGCATAGAAGAGCAGGCTCAGGGCGGGGAGGAGCAGGAGCCAGGCGACTCGGGGTGGGGTGGAGTGGTCGTGGCCGTGGGCGTGGCCGTCATCCTGCCCCTGACCGTGGTCGTGGCTCTCCTGCTCGCCGGTACCGCGCGGTCTCCACAGTGACCACGCCTCCGCCGCGCCCAGCACCAGCAGCAGCACGCCGGAGGCGATGAGGAGGGGGCGCATGCCCTCCTTGACGTATCTGAGGTAGTGGTCGGTGAGGAGGGTGGCGTGGAGGAGGCCGAGGCCGCTGAGGAGGAGAAGGAGCGCCTGCAGGGGTCTTTTCACAGCAGTACGGCTCCGATCAGGACGCTGCACAGGATCGCGACGACGACCGTCGCGGCGGAGAAGCGGACCGCGAAGGCCCGCCCGAAAGTGCCCGTCTGCAGGGCGATCAGCTTCAGGTCGACCATGGGTCCGACCACCATGAACGTCAACCGCGCGGTGGGTGAGAAGCCGGTGAGGGACGCGGCGACGAAGGCGTCGGCCTCGGAGCACACCGAGAGAAGGACGGCGAGCGCGGCGAGGAACAGCACCGACAGCCAGGGCGAGTCGGCGAAGGTGTCGAGGACGGTGCGTGGGACGAGCACGTTGAAGGTGGCCGCGGCCATCGCACCGACGACGAGGAAGCCGCCCGCGTGCAGGAAGTCGTGCTGGAAACCGGTCCGGAACTCGTTCCAGCGGCTCTGCCCGGGCCGGTGTCCCGTGTGCCGCGCGACCGGCTTGAGCCACTCCGCGCGTCCCAGCCAGAGCCACAGCCAGCCCATCGCGGCGGCCGTGACGAGGGAGGCGAGCAGCCGGGCCAGCACCATGGCGGGGCTGCCGGGGAAGGCGATGGCCGTGGCGGTCAGGACGATCGGGTTGATGGCGGGCGCCGACAGCAGGAACGCGAAGGCGGCGGCCGGGTCGACCCCCCGGCGGATCAGGCTGTGCGCGACAGGCACCGACGCGCACTCGCAGCCGGGCAGGATCACCCCGGCGGCACCGGCGACCGGCACCGCGAGCGACGGCCTGCGGGGCAGCACCCGGGTGAACACCCGCGCCGGTACGAACGCGCTGATGGCACCCGACAGGGCCGTACCGAGCAGCAGGAACGGCAGCGCCTGCACGGTGATGGAGAGACAGACGGTCCGCCACGCCTGCACCGCCGGCTCCTCCATCCACCGCCCCACGGCGAACAGCACGACGCCGGGGACGACGGCCGCTCCGAGGAGCAGCAGGGGCCAGTGACGGGGCCAGTGGTGGCCGTGGTCGTGGGCGTGGGCGTCGTCGGCTGTCTCCGGCTCCGCCGCACCTTCCGGCTCGGTCGTCGTCCCCTCCGGCCCGGCCGCAGCCCCTTCCGGCTCGGTCGTCGTCCCCTCCGGCCCGGCCGTCGTCCGTTCCGGCTCGGCCGTCGTCCGTTCCGGCTGGGCTGTCGTCCGTTCCGGCTGGGCTGTCGTCCGTTCCGGCTGGGCTGTCGTCCGTTTCGGCTCGGCCGTCGTCGCCCCTTCGGCCGGTTCATCTGTCTTCTGCATGCCAACTCCGAACATCCGGATGATCGGGTCGAACATAGCGGGCGCTCCGGGCGGGCGCGTCAGACCCCGCCCAGCAGGGACGCCAGTTCGTCGTCGAGCGCCGGCTCCAGGGTCTCGCCGCCGAGCGCGACGACGGCGTACGAGCGGTGCAGGAAGCGGCGGAGGGTGGCCGCGTCGAAGCGGATCATGGCCATGCCGTGCGGCGAGCGGAGTTCCACGACGGTGTGGGCCGGGCCGCAGGGCCACAGGTGCACGTCCCCGATCCCGGCCGGGGTGACCAGCCCCTCCGCCAGCAGCGTGCGGGCGAACGTCCATGTGACGTTCGCGTCGTCGTCGGAGGAGCCGGGCGGGAAGTCGATGTGCACGGCGAAGGGGTCCTCGGTGGTGTAACGCAGGGTGGTGCGGACCGCGATCTCCTCGTAGTCGGGTGTGATCACGAGGGCGCGGGCGGGCTGTTCGAGACCGGGAGGCGTGGGCCGGGCGGGCTGCGCGGGATGCATGAGCGATCTCCAGTTCGGACGCTTCAGGTACTTCGCATACTTCGCACACTTCGCGCACTTCGGACACCTCGGGCGCTTCGAGGGCTTCAGCTGCTTCGGGCGCTTCGACTTCTTCATGTGGTTCAGGCTCTTCGGATGCTCGGATGCCGGGGGTTCATGTGTTCGCGGGTTCGCGGGTTCCTGTGCTCGTCAGGGTCCCTTCGGACGACACACCCCTCGACCACGCCAAGGCCCCCTGTATTACGCCGCTTTCACAGTTACCCGCTGTGATGCATGTCACTTTGCGTAATTACTTGAGTTTTTTGTCATCGCCACATACAAAATCAACTCGTCCCATCAGCAGGCGACTGGAGAGCGTTCCCGCCATGACCGACGGCTCATCCGCGTCCGCGACCTCCGCGTACACCCGGATCTACGAGGAACAGCACCCGCGCCTCGTCGCCTATGCGCGTTCCCTCACCAGGAACTCCTGGACCGCCGAGGATCTCGTCGCCGAGGCGCACTTCCGTGTGTGGCGGCGGCTCTCCGGAGGGCACGAGATCGACAACGTGCCCGCGTACCTGATGACGACGGTGCGGCATCTCGCGGCGGCGGTGGGCACCGCCACGCGTGAGACGCCGCTGGATCCGACGGCCCCCGAGCGGGTCGAGGCCGACGTCCGGTTGGCCGATACGGCCGACCCGGCCGAACAGGTGTCCGCCGTCGATCTGCTGGTGCGGGTGCTGGGCCAGCTGCCCGATCGGTGGGTTCAGGCGCTGTGGCTGGCCGAGGCGGAGGGCCAGCCACTGGAGACGGTCGGGCAGCGCATCGGCGCCAAGCAGGGCGCGACGGCGGTGCTCCTGCACCGGGCGCGCGAGGGGATGCGCCAGGCCTTCCTGCGCGAGCAGCCCGGGGCGCCGATCGATCCGGCGTGCCAGGTGCGCTGGGGGCGCATGCCGGCGTACGTACGAGGTACGGCGACCTCGCGACAGTCGGAGCAACTGCTCAGCCATGTGGACGCCTGCGACGACTGCCGGGCACGGCTCTCGGTCCTGATGCGCACCAACGACCGGCTTCCCGCGCTCGTCGGTCCGGCACTGCTGGTGTTCGTCGTGGGCGGTGGCGCCGGCAAGTTGCTGCTCTCCCTCACGGCGGGCTCCGCCGGTACGGCCGCCGCGCTGGGCGGGGCGGGCGGGGTGGGTGGACACGGTGGTGGCCAACTGCTGCACGCGGTACGGCAGGCGGCGGGCGGGGTGAGCGGGGCCAAGATCCCCACGGTCGCCGCCGTCGGTGCGGCCGCCGCGGCCGCCGCCGTCGTGGCCGGCGTCGTCCTCGGCCCTCTCGACTCGGGGGCGGTTCCGCCCCAGCGGGTGCCGCTCGCCCAGGCCCCGGCGCCCCATCGGCCCGAGGTCCCCTCCCCCGCCGTCGCCGAGCGCCGGAACGCGGTCACGGACGCCGTGGTCTCGCCCGGGGAGAGGGCTTCCGGTACCGGCGGCACGGATGCGTCCTCGACGGGCTTCGGTGACCGCGACACCGGTGTGGTTCGGGCGGGGGATGGCGGCGGAGCCGTGACGGAGCCGACGGTTCGGGTTCCGGCGGACGACGACGTGCCGCCGGGGGGCGGGACCGCGCCGGATACGGATACGGATGCGGATGCGCCCACGGGTGGCGGGGATGAGGGCGGTACCGGGCGCGAGGTGGGGGATGGGGACGGCAGCACCGGCGAGGAGGGGAACGAGCCGGGGGCGACCGCGCCGGAACCGCCGGATGCCGGGGGGCCGGAGGGGCCGGCGGGGCCGGGGGCGGAGACACCGGCTGGTGAAGAGCCGGGTGTTGAAGCGCCGGTTGGTGAAGAGCCGGGTGTTGAACAGCCCGGTGCGGAAGAGCCCGGCAACGGTTATCCGGAGGTCGATGAGCCGGGGGTTGAGACACCGGGGGCCGACGAGCCGCACGCCGAGGAACCGGCGCCTGAGGTTCCCGCGGCCGACGAGCCCACCCCTGTGGAGGAGACGCCTGCCGAGGAGGTGCCGCCGGTGGAGGAGATACCCGTAGAGCCGGCGCCCGTTCCGCCGGAGGTTGTCGAGCCGGCGCCGGAGGTGCCTGTTCCTGTGGAGCCGGCGCCGGAGGTGCCTGGGCCTGGAGGGCCTGGGAGCGGTTGCTGACGTCCAGATCGCGGTGGTGGCGGCAGCGTTTTCTCGCCCCCGCCGCCCCTACCCGTCCCATCCCCAGGGGCGGTGCCCCTTCGACCCCCCTGTTCGCGTAGTCGCGGGAGAGCTCGGGTGGGCGGGGTTCGCGGGTGGGCGGGGCTCGCGCATGGGCCGGGCTCGCGCATGGGCCGGGCTCGCGCATGGGCCGGGCTCGCGCATGGGCCGGGCTCGCCAGCGGGTGCGGGTGCGGGTGCGTCGTGGCTGGTCGCGCCGTTCCCCGCGCCCCTGAAAAGCAGAGCAGGGGCTGCGCCCCGCTCTGCCTTTCGGCCTGCCACGCCGGTCATGCCGGCCACCGCACCGCCCAAGCCCCACCACGCCACCCCCGGGCGGTCACCCGTTCACACCCCCGCCGTCCCCCCATCGCGTTCTCTTCTCCTCCACCCCCACCCCCACCCCGATGACCTGCCCAAACACTCCCCGTTCCGCCTTCCTCCTCCGCCTCCCTGACACCCATTCACATCATTTCTGACGCCCCATCAGGAAGCGCTCGGGCCGCTGTGCCACTTACCTCGGAAGGGAACGGAGGACTCTCGGAGGAGCTAGCACGATGCGACGAACCGCCCGGCCGCTGACCGCAACCGCGCTCGCCGTCGCCTTCGCGGCCCTGGCCACCACACCCGCGTACGGCGGTGAGGGCACCGGGCGACTCGAACTGTCCCCCACCGGGGTCGTCCCCGGCGACGAGGTCACCGTCGGTACGGCGGCCTGCGGCGCGGACGGTACGGCGGCGGGGGACGCCAGCGCGGTCGGCGCCGGCGCCTTCTCGCTCGCGCCCGACGCCGGACGGCAGGGACTCGGCGGGCGGTTCGAGGTGCCGCCGAGCGCACAGCCTGGGACGTACGAGATCGTCGCGACCTGCGCGAGCAGTGGCCGTCGGGTCACCGGTGACCTGGTGGTCTCGCTCACCGGCACGCGGACCGCGCAGCCGACGTATCCGAGGGGAAGTGTGAAGACGGGGGTCGGTGGCGCACTCGGTCCCGACCCCGTGCAGACCGCGGCGGGCGTGGCGGCTCTGGCCGTCGCCGCCGCGGGCGGTACCTGGCTCCTGCATCGCCGGGCGAGAGGCGACGGGATCTGACGGGCACCCTCCGCCGTCCGTCCGCCGGTACCGCCGTCCCCCCTCCCCTCCGGGCCCAACGCCCCTCGGCCCGGAGGGGAGGGACAAGGGGAGGAACAAGGGCAGAGATCAGAGAGGAGAAGAGGGGGAGGGAGAGGGAAAGGGGGAGGGGTGAACGATGCGTGGGGGGACGTCCCGTACGGTCCGAGAGGTGGTTTCTGTGCGTCGGCTCGCCAACTCCGTCATAGCCGGGATCACCGCGGTCGCCCTCTGTTCCGGCGCGTGGTTGCTGCGCAGCGGCACCGCGTCACACGCGCCGCCGCAGCCGTCGGCCGCGCAGGCCCACCTCAGCGGCACGTCCGGTACGTCCGGCACCTCCGGAACGTCGAGCGCGTCGAGCCCCTCCGGGTCGTCGAGCGCGTCGGGGAGGGACGAGCCGACGGCCGTCGCGCTGCCGCCGTCCCCGCCCGACCGCATCCGCATCCCCTCCCTCCGCGTGGACGCGCCGCTCATGGGGCTCGGCCTCACGCCCACCGGCAGCCTCGACGTCCCGCCGGCCGAGAAGGCGAATCTCGCGGGCTGGTACGAGGCCGGCACCACCCCGGGTGAGCGGGGCACCACGATCGTCGCCGGGCACGTGGACAACGCCGACGGTCCCGCCGTCTTCTTCCGCCTCGGCGCGCTGAAGCGGGGCGCCATCATCGAGATGGACCGGCGGGACGGCGGGATCGCGGTGTTCACGGTGGACGCGGTGGAGGTGTACGCCGCGCGGGACTTCCCCGACGAGAAGGTGTACGGGGCGGCGCCGGGACCGGAGTTGCGGGTCATCACCTGCGGCGGCGGGTACTCGAAGGCGACCGGCTATCAGGGGAACGTGGTCGTCTTCGCCCACCTCACGGGCAGCCGCGTCGGCTGATCACCTGATCACCGACAGCCCAGCAGCCCGACAGCCGCCGGCAGGACGGTCCGGACGAACCCGCCGCCCTTCCTGAGGACGGCCCGGGTGCCGACGATGCCCGCTCTCGAGTGACGGTCCGCCGGCCGTCATGTTTCGTCGCCACCCCGGCCCTGGCGCGCCCCGCGACGCGATCGGCGGCCCCGCGACGTGACCTACGGCACCACCCCCCGGCGCGCCCTCCCCGCCCCGCGCCCTGCCCCCACCCTCCCGTATACGCCCGTATGACCGCCGTATCGCCAGGTCAGCGCGGGGATTCCGGCTGTCCTCACACCCCACCCCGGATTCCCGGAAACCCCTCACACTCCGCTCGGGGCCGCAGGGAGGGCAGCGTTCCTCGTGGGAAACAGACGCGATGCGGTCGGGTAACACCGGCACCGCACGCTCAAGGACATGACCTCGAATGAGCGTGTGGTGGTGATCGGCTCCGGCCTAGCGGGTGTACGTCTCGCCCGGCGGCTCGGAGAGCTCGGCATGCCCGCCACCCTGGTGGGCGAGGAGGAGCACACACCGTACAACCGGGTGCTGCTCGCCGAAGTCCTGGCCGGGCGATACGCCCCCGAGGTCATCGCGTTGCCCGCCCCCGCCGAGCTGACACGCGGCCGGGTGGTCCGTATCGACCGCGAGATGCGAGCCGTACATCTCGCGGACGGTGCGGAGATCGCGTACGACAAGCTGGTCCTGGCGACCGGCTCGAACCCGGTGCTGCCGCCGCTGCGCGGCCTCTGGGACCCGGAGCGGCACGAGTTCCCCGACGGGGTGCACGCCTTCCGGACCATGGACGACTGCATGGGCCTGTCCAAGGCCGTACGGCCGGGCGCGCGGGCCGTCGTCATCGGCGGCGGGCTCCTCGGGGTCTCCGCCGCCCGGGCACTCGCCCTGCGCGGTGCCCAAGTGGTCCTCGCCCAGCAGGGCGAGCGGCTGATGGAGCGTCAGCTCGACCCGTCCGCCTCGAAGTTGGTCCGCAGGCACCTCACCGACCTCGGCGTCGAGGTGCACACCGAGACGCGCGTACGTGCCGTGCGCAGCATCGGCGGGACCGTGCGGTCGGTGTCGATGGCCGACGGATACGCGCTCGACGCCGACCTGGTCGTCATCGCCTGCGGGGTCCACCCCCGGGTGGGTCTCGCCCAGGAGGCGGGGCTCGCGGTGCACAAGGGCGTCATCGTCGACGAGGAACTGCGCAGCTCCGACCCGCACATCCACGCGATCGGCGACTGCGCCCAGTTCGACGGCACGGTGTACGGACTCGCCACCCCGGCGCTCGAACAGGCCGATGTGCTCGCCGAGTTGCTGGCGGGGAACGCCGAATCCCGTTACACCGGGACCCGCGCCCTGACCCGCCTGACGCTCGCCGGAGCGGACTTCCTCGACCTCGCCGCGTTCGGCGAGCCCGAGCCCCTGCCCGGAGACGACGTCATCCAGCTCGCCGACGCCACCCGCGGCACCTACCGCAAGGTCGTCGTCCGCGACGACCGCCTGGTCGGCGGGGTGCTCGTCGGCGAACTCGGCACCGTGGGCGCGCTCGCCCGCGCCTGGGAGGGAGCAGAGCCGCTCCCCGCGAACGGCGCTCCTCTGCTCCACCTGCTCACCAACGATGGAGGCTCCTGAATGTCCGCCACCCTGGGGGCCACCCCCACGATCGTGCTCGTCGGCCACGGCATGGTCGGCCAGCGCTTCCTCGAGGCGCTCGCCGAGCGCGGCCTGACCGCCACGCACCGCGTGGTCGTGCTGTGCGAGGAGCCGCGCCCGGCGTACGACCGAGTGGCGCTCACCTCGTACTTCGCGGGCAAGACGCCCGAGGACCTGTCGATGACCGACATGGAGTTCATCGAGACGCACGGCATCGAGCTGTTCGTCGGTGACCCGGCGGAGACCGTCGACCGCGAGGCCAAGAAGGTCACCGCGCGCTCCGGCCAGGTCTTCGAGTACGACATCCTCGTCCTCGCCACCGGCTCGTTCCCCTTCGTGCCGCCGGTCCCGAACAAGGACGCCACGGGCTGTTTCGTCTACCGCACGATCGAGGACCTGCTCGCGATCGAGGAGTACGCGAAGACGGCCGAGGTCGGTGCCGTGGTCGGCGGCGGTCTGCTCGGTCTTGAGGCGGCCGGTGCGCTGAAGGGTCTCGGACTCACCTCGCACATCGTGGAGTTCGCGCCCCGGCTGATGCCGGTGCAGGTGGACGACGGCGGTGGCGCCGCGCTCCTGCGCACGATCCAGGACATGGGCCTGTCGGTCCACACCGGTGTGGGCACGCAGGAGATCGTCGTCGGCGAGGACGGCGCGGTCACCGGCATGAAGCTCTCCGACGGCTCCGAACTCTCCACCGACCTGGTGGTGTTCTCCGCCGGCGTCCGCCCCCGCGACCAGCTCGCCCGCGACTGCGGTCTGACGGTCGGCGAGCGCGGCGGCATCAGCGTCGACGAGCAGTGCCGGACCGTCAACGACCCGCACGTGTTCGCGATCGGTGAGTGCGCGCTGGCCTCCGACGGCCGGGTGTACGGCCTGGTGGCCCCCGGTTACGAGCAGGCCGAGACGGCCGCCGCGACGATCGCGGCGGACGAGGCGTCCTTCACCGGCGCCGACCTGTCCACCAAGCTCAAGCTCCTCGGCGTCGACGTCGCCTCCTTCGGTGACGCGCACGGCGCGACCGCCGACTGCCTCGACGTCGTGTACTCCGACTCCCGCTCGGGCATCTACAAGAAGCTGGTCATCGGCCGCGACGGCGAGCTGCTCGGCGGCATCCTGGTCGGCGACGCCGAGGCGTACGGCACGCTGAAGGCGTTCACCGGCTCCGTCCCGCCGGTCTCGCCGGAGTCGCTGGTGCTGCCCGCCGGCGCCGGGGAGGCCGTCCAGCTCGGCCCGACCTCGCTGCCCGACGACGCGATCATCTGCTCCTGCAACAACGTCCGCAAGGGCACGATCCGCGGCGCGGTCACCGAGCACAACTGCACCACCGTGCCCGAGGTGAAGAAGTGCACCAAGGCCGGTACGACGTGCGGCAGTTGCGTCAAGGTCCTCGGCCAGCTGGTCACCGCCGAGCTCGAAGCCGGCGGCGTGGTCGTCGACAAGGGCCTGTGCGGCTGCTTCTCGCAGACCCGCGAGGAGCTGTACGAGATCGTCCTCGCCCTGCGGATCAACACCTACCAGCAGCTGCTGGACCGGTACGGCCGCGACGAGGCCAAGGGCGGCGACGGCTGCGAGATCTGCAAGCCGACGGTCGGCTCGATCATCGCCTCCCTCGCCCCGACGATCGGCGCGAGCGGCTACGTCCTGGAGGGCGAGCAGGCGGCCCTGCAGGACAGCAACGACCACTTCCTGGCCAACCTCCAGAAGAACGGCTCGTACTCGGTCGTCCCGCGTATCCCCGGCGGTGAGATCACCCCCGAGGGCCTGATCGTGATCGGCGAGATCGCCCGCGACTTCGGTCTCTACACGAAGATCACGGGTGGCCAGCGGATCGACATGTTCGGTGCGCGGGTCGAGCAACTCCCCATCATCTGGGCCCGCTTGGTGGACGCCGGCTTCGAGTCCGGCCACGCCTACGGCAAGTCGCTGCGCACCGTGAAGTCCTGCGTCGGCCAGACCTGGTGCCGCTACGGCGTCCAGGACTCGGTCCGCATGGCGATCGACCTGGAGCTGCGCTACCGGGGCCTGCGCTCGCCCCACAAGCTCAAGTCGGCGGTCTCCGGCTGCGCTCGCGAGTGCGCCGAGGCCCAGTCGAAGGACTTCGGCATCATCGCCACCGCCAACGGCTGGAACCTCTACGTCGGCGGAAACGGCGGCGCCACCCCGCGTCACGCCGACCTCCTGGCCCAGGACCTGTCCGACACCGAACTGATCAAGCTGATCGACCGGTTCCTGATGTTCTACATCCGCACCGCGGACCGCCTGGAGCGCACCTCGACGTGGCTGGAGCGGATCCCCGGCGGCCTGGAGCACGTCCGGGACGTGGTCGTGGAGGACTCCCTCGGCATCTGCGAGGAGCTGGAGTCCCTGATGACGGCGCACGTCTCGAACTACGCCGACGAGTGGGCCTCGACGATCAACGACCCCGAGAAGCTCGCCCGGTTCGTGTCCTTCGTCAACGCCCCGGACACCCCGGACCCGGTCGTCGGCTTCGTCCCCGAGCGCGACCAGATCAAGCCCGACCTGCCGCTGCTGTCCATCGGTCTGCGGCCCGCCGATGTCCTGGAAGGAAGCGCCCAGCGATGACCCTCGCTCCCGAGAAAACCGATGTGAAGGTCCAGCTGCGGCTGGCGGACGGCTGGTTCACGGTCTGCGACCTGACCCTGCTGATCCCGGGCCGCGGCGTGGCCGCCCTGCTCCCCGACGGCAACCAGGCCGCGCTCTTCCTCGACCGCGCGGGCAAGCTGTACGCCATCGACAACCGCGACCCCTTCGGCGGCGCCGCCGTCCTCTCGCGCGGCCTCACCGGCAGCCACCAGGGCCGTCCCTTCGTCGCCTCTCCCCTCCTGAAGCAGCGCTTCGACCTGGAGAGCGGGCAGTGCCTGGACGACGAGACGGTACGCATCACGACGTACGAGGTGCGGGCCGCGTAGCCCGGGCCCGGCCTGTCACTCGCGCGTGGGGCGCGAACCGTACGACGCTACGGTTCGCGCCCCACGCGCGTGCTGGTGTGTGGCCTGCTGGCGTGTGGCCTGCTGGCGTGTGGCCTGCTGGTGTGTGGCCTGCTGGCGTGTGGCGTGCTGGTGTGTGTCAGGCCTTCAGCTCGTCGTACGTGACCCCGGTGAGCTCCTCCGAGGCCGCCCATAGGCGTTCGCCCGCCCGGTCGTCGAGGGTCCAGGGCGCTCGTTTCGACGGTCCCGGTGTGCCGCGCCACATGGCGAAGGACGGGCCGGTGAAGGAGTCGGGGCGTACGTCGGGCGCCGTCGCGGCGTACAGCGTGGGCAGGGCGCCGGCCTCGGCGGACTGGGCGAAGAAGCGGTTGCCGATGCGCATGAAGCGCTCGACGCCCTTGCGGCCCTCGGCGGTGGGACCGGCCGTCTGGAGGTTGGTCGCCGCGTAGCCGGGGTGCGCGGCCGCCGCGACGACCTCCGAGCCGTGGGCGGCCAGGCGCCGGGCCAGCTCGTGGGTGAAGAGCAGGTTGGCGGTCTTGGAGCGGCCGTAGGCGAGCCAACGCCCGTACTTGCGCTCGCTGTTGAGGTCGTCGATGTCGATGTTCGCCCGCATGTGCATCCCGCTGGAGACGGTCACGACGCGCGCGCCGGGGGTGGCGAGGAGCGTCGGCAGCAGCAGGCCGGTGAGGGCGAAGTGGCCGAGGTGGTTGGTCCCGAACTGTGTCTCGAAGCCGTCGGCGGTGCGACCCTGCGCCACGGCCATCACACCCGCGTTGTTGACGAGCAGATCCAGCCGGTCGCTCGCGCGCGCGTACGCCTTGGCGAAGTCCCGTACGGAGCCCAGGTCCCCGAGGTCGAGCCGTATCAACTCAACGCTCCCGTCCGGGACTTCGGAACTCATCCGCTCCAGTGCGGCGGCGCCCCGCTCCGGGCTGCGACAGGCGAGGACGACGTGGGCGCCGCGGCGGGCCAGTTCCCGGGCGGCGGCGTATCCGATACCGCTGTTGGCACCGGTCACGACAGCGGCGCGGCCTCGTTGATCGGGGATGTCGCCCGCGTTCCAGCCTGCCATGAGCGCCGCCTTCCCGAAGCGTTCCTCAGCCGTTCTCAGCGTAGACCCGCCGGGGGTGCCGCGGGAGGCGTGACGGCCGCGGAGGTGTGACGGCCGCGGGAGGTGTGACGGCCGCGGGCCCGGTGGGGGCTGGTCGCGCAGTTCCCCGCGCCCCTGAAAGCAGGGGCTACGCCCCGTGCGTTTCGGCCGCCTTCCAGGGCCGCGGGGCCGTGGTCTTTTCAGGCCCGCAGGGGCCTGGTCTTTCTGGGGGCGCGGGGAACTGCGCGACCAGCCCCCACCGGACCCGCACCCGACAACGCACCCACCCGGCTACTCCGCCCAGTCGCGCCCCCGGCGCAACAACGGCGGCGGAGACTCCGGGGCACCCGGCATAGGACGCGTGTCGAGGTAGAACCACTCCGCCGTGGGCCCGGGCCCACTCCCGGAAGGCATCTGGCCCATACCCCCCACCGCCGCCGAACCGACCGTCGCGTAGTCCCACACCTCCGTCGAATCCCGCTCCACATTGGACCGACCAAGCGCCACATCCAGCTCCACGTCCGGTGCCACGTCCCGCACCGGCTCAGCCGCCGCAGGCACCGTCGTGCCCGTGTCCGTCAGGTCCGGCATCAGCAGCTCCACCCGCAGCCCGGCCCCCCGCTGCTGCGCCACGAACTCCTCGACCTGGCTGCGGCAGGCATGGTCGAGGTGGGTCACCCCGAGCAGATCGAGCCGGATGCGCGGCTTGCCGGAGGCGGCCGCGCTCTCCAGCGCGTCGATCAGCTTCGGCAGCCGCAGGAACGTCGCGTTGCCCGCCATCACGACCTTCGCCGTGTCGTCCTCGATGTGCTGCCGGACGACGGTCTGCGACATACGCAGCGCGGCCAGCACCACACCCGCGGCGAGCCCGAACAGCACTCCTTCGAGCAGCGCGGTCGCCGTGATGACCAGCGTCGTCAGCGTCATGACCGCGAACTCGCCCCGGTCCTGCCGCCACATCTTGGGGAACTCGTCCGGCGCGAACAGCTTCCATCCACTGTGCACGAGGACACCCGCGAGCACCGAGATCGGGATCAGCGCCAGCACCTGCGGCAGCAGCAGCGCGAAGGCGAGCAGCCAGAGGCCGTGCAGCGTACGGGAGAGGCGGGTCTTGGCGCCGGCCTGGACGTTCGCCGAGCTGCGCGCCACGACCGCCGTGATGGGCAGCGCGCCGAGGACGCCGGCGATCGTGTTGCCCGCGCCCTGGGCGATGAGCTCGGTGTTGTAGCGGGTGCGCGGGCCGTTGTGCATCCGGTCCACGGCGGCGGCGGTGAACAGGCTCTCCGCCGAGGCGATCACGGTGAACGTGAGGATCGCCGTGATGATCCCGGCGTCGGCCAGCCCGGACAGCTGTTCCGCCCCGGGCACGTCCACGGACGCCAGCAGATTGCCGACCTGGAGCGTATTCACCTCGACGCCCGGTAGCGAGGCGACCGCGATCCCGATCCCGACGGCCACGAGCGCGGCCGGGACCTTCCTGACCGGCCCCGGCACCTTCTTCCACATGAAGCTGAGCGCGATCGTGACGATCCCGAGCCCGGCCGCGATCAGCGCCTGGGGGTTCGTCACGGTGTCGGCGATCAGTCCGGGGACGCCCGCCATGTTCTCCAGGGGGGTGCCCGGCGCCTTGGAGTCGGACATCGGGTACAGCTGGCTGAACATCAGTGGCAGGCCGATGCCCGCGAGCATGCCCTGGACGACGGCGAGGGAGATCGCCTGGAACATCCGGCCCAGTTTCACCAGGCCCAGCACGATCTGGAGGATGCCGGAGAAGAGGACGATCGCACCGAGCATCGCGACGCCGAACTCCATGACCGTCTCCGCGACGAGCGCCGCGAGACCGGCCGCCGGGCCACTGACCTGGAGGGTGCTGCCGCGCACCGCGCCGACCACCAGGCCGCCGATCACCCCGGAGATGATGCCCAGCTCGGCCGGCACACCGGAGGCCACGGCCACGCCGATACAGAGGGGCAGCGCGACCAGGAACACGACAAGGGACGCCGTGATCTCGGTACCGAAGTCGATACGACCGCGGGGGGCTCCGCCACGGGGGCCCTTGGAACCGGGAGCGGCGTGACCCGTACCTGGCCCCGGCCCCGGCCCTGTGCCCGGCCCTGTGCCCGGCCCTGCGCCTGGCCCATCGGTCGCGTTCAGGTCCGGCCAATCGCCGCCGAAATCGGGCGGGTTGGGGGCGTAGAGGGGTGCGTCGGGGGCGAACTCGGCTGTGCCGGGGGCGTATCCAGGTGCGCTGGGGACGTAGCCGGGCTCGTCGGGGACGTAACCAGGTGCGCCGGGAACGTATCCGGGTGCGTCAGGGACGCCCCCGGGCATCCCCGTCCGACCGTTCCCGGCGGCCCTGCGGGCGCCCGCCGCATGCCGTCGTCCGTGTGCGCCGCTCATGAGTCGTGCACCTGGAAGGCGCCGTCCGCGTCCAGTTCGTGGACCTGACCGGTGTCGATCTCGTAGTACCAGCCGTGCAACCGGAGCCGTCCGGCATCGAGTTGCTGCCGGGCCACGGGGTAGCCGCGCAGGACGGCGAGCTGGTTGCGGATGTTGAGCTGGACGACCTCGCGCAGGGCCGGATCCTCGGACGACGCGCTGTCCCTACCGGCGCCGTCGTCGCCGGTGTCGCGCTCACGGGCGGCGCCGGTGTCGCCCAGGACCGGTTCGAGCGCGGGCCGGGCGTGGTCGAGCCAGGCGTCCACCCTGGGCAGGCCGGACAGGTCGACGCCGTACTTCAGCGCCCCCATCGCGCCGCAGTGGGAATGACCACACACCACGATGTCCTGAACGCCGAGCACCTCCAGCGCGTACTCGATGGTGGCGGCCTCCCCGGAGGCGGCCCCGTACGCGTCGTGCGGCGGCACGATGTTGCCCGCATTTCGCAGCTCGAATATCTCTCCGGGCCGTGCCCCGGTGATCAGGGCGGGAATCACCCGCGAGTCCGAGCAGGTAATGAACAGCGCCTCGGGAAATTGCCCGACGGCGAGTTTCCGGTATTCATCGCTCTCGAAGTCCACCCGCCGCTTGAACGATCGGGCGCGATCCAGCAACGCCTTCATCCTGCCTCCCTGCACTGGTTCCGACCTGCTCTTACGACCGTAGGGGGGCGATGGCCAGAGGAAGGTTAAGCGAACACTAAAGCGGCGCCAGGTTTTCCTCAGATTTCGGCCAGATACCCCTTCGCCGCAGGTCGGGAGACCGAATACAAGCGGTTTCTGAGGGTCATTTCACAATGCTCCGGATTCCCTGCACGCTACGTTCGTTCTCTTGTAGCGTGTCGCCCTACAGCACGGGTCCCGTGTTGTCCCGACTTTCTGGAGAGACAGGCGGCCATGGGCGTACGAGTGCTGCTCATCGAGGACGACGAGACGATCGCCGAACCGCTCGCCGACGGGCTGCGGCACTTCGGCCTGACGGTCCACCACGTGGCCACCGGCGCGGACGGGTTGAGAGGTCCGCACGGCGATGTCGTCCTGCTGGATCTCGGCCTGCCCGACATGGACGGCATCGACGTCTGCCGCGGGATCCGTCGGACCTCCGACGTCCCCATCATCATCCTCAGCGCGCGCGGCGAGGAGGCCGACCGCGTGCTGGGCCTGGAGCTCGGCGCCGACGACTACCTGGCGAAACCATTCAGCATCCGAGAGCTGGTCGCCCGGATACGGGCCGTGTCACGACGCCATCAGCGACCGGGCGGCGGGGTGGTGGCCGGGGTCGTGGTGGCCGAGGCGGGGGTGGGGAGAGGGGCCGGGGCCGACACCGAGGCGAGGGTCGGAACCGGGGCCGGGGCCGGGGCCGGGGCTGCGGCTGGTCTCGAGGCTGGAGTCGGGTCCGGGTCCGGGGCCGGGAGTGAGGCGTACGCCCGACGAGTGCCCTCCGCCCAGGAGTTCGCCGCCCAGCGGGGCTCGGCCGCGAGGGGCGGCGCCGGTGTCGGAGGCCTGGCCGGGGGGCGCTTCGGGGCTGGCAGCGACTTCATGGCCGGGAACGACTTCGGGACCGGGAGCGAGTTCGGGACCGGGAGCGAGTTCGGGGCCAGGAGCGACTTCGACGGCGAGGGTTCGGGACGCTTCGGGGACGAGGGCGTGGGTCGGGCGGGCGACGTCGGGCACGCGAGCCTTGGGTCCGGGCTCGGTGCCGGTGCCGGTGCCGGTCCTGGTGCCGGTGATTCTGGCCGTCGGACCGGTGTCGACGCCGGGGCCGGCGGGGCCGAATACGACTGGTCGGCCGCGTACGAGACGCCTGCTCAGGGGACCCCGGCGCAAGGGACTCAGGCGCAGGGGACTCAGGCGCAGGGGACTCAGACACAGGGGGCTCCGGCGCGCGCGGCATCCGCCGACGAAGCATCTCCCCATGGCGCATCTCCCCATGACGCATCGCCCCATGACGCATCGCCCCATGGCGCATCGCCGCTGGGAACGCCCGCGCGCGGAATCCCCATGCGGGGAACGCCGTTCGAGGGCACCCCCGCGCACGGCACCCCGGCCGTCCAGGGCGACCCGGCCTTCGAGGACCCGATGTTCGGCGGCACCGCCGCGCAGGGCACTCCCCCGCACGGCTCCCCTTCGTACGGAACCCCGGCACACGGCGTACCCACGTACGGAACCCCGGCGCACGGCACCGCCGCCTTCGGCAGCCCGGCGTACGGCGCTTCCACCTTCGGGAGCCCGGCGTACGGCACTCCGGCGCACGGCAGCCCGGTCTACGAACCCCCCGTCTACGAGCCGCCCATGTACGAGCAGGCCCCGCCGGGACCGCGGGACTCCTCCGGCCCGGCGGCGGCCGACGACGGTTCGGCTCCCCCGCCGCCCGGCCCTCTGGTGGTGGACCGGCGGACCCGGCAGGTGTGGGTGGGCGAGGTGCCGGTCGCGCTGACGCCGAAGGAGTTCGAACTGCTGGCGCTGCTCACCGAGGACCCCGGCGCGGTCTACTCCCGGCAGCAGATCCTCAACCGCGTCTGGGACGACCACTACCAGGGCCCGACCAAGACGCTGGACGTCCATGTCGCCACCCTGCGGCGCAAGTTGGGCGACCCGGCGTGGATCCAGACCCTGCGTGGCGTCGGCTTCCGGCTCGCCGTACGCAGCCCTGGGCCGGCGCAGGGAGCGGGCCGGAGTCTGCCCCGGACTCCCGGGCAGGATCCGGCGCAAGGGCAAGGGCAAGGGCAAGGACAGGGGCATGGCCGTGGGCGTGGGCCGGGAGGCGGGAGGCATCGCACGCCCGAGGCCAGGGCGTCATGACCCGGCGCCTGCTGCTGAGTTACCTCAGCCTCGCCGCCCTGGTCCTGCTCGGCCTGGAGATCCCGCTGGGCTTCGTCTACTCGCGGGCCGAACGCGAGCGGATCGTCAACTCGGCCAACGACGAAGCCGAGTCGGTGGCCGCGTACGCCGCGTTGTCCCTCGCCGCCCGCCGCCCGGACGAACTCGTCGAACGGGCCGAGCACTGCGCCGAGCGCATCGGCGGAAAGGTCGTCATCGTCGACGCGGACGGGAAGCTGCTGGCCTCCTCGCACTCCCTGTCCGACGACGAGGAACAGGCCCTCTCGTCCCAACCCGAGATCTCCGCCGCACTCCGGGGCCGCGCGACCACGGACGTACGTACGACGACGACCGGCGGCGTGCACTACCTGTCCGTGGCGGCTCCGGTCGGCCACGCGACGGCGGGCACCGGGTCGGAACCGGGCAAGGGCACGAGCACCGGCTCGATCTCGATCTCGACCACGACCACGGGCACAGGCACAGGCACAGGCATCGCCACGGTCGTGGGGAGAGCCGGCGCGGAGTCGGAGTCGGACTCGGACTCGGACTCGGGCGTGTCGGCGCAAGGTGCCGTACGCGTCACGCTCCCCACGACCATGGTGCACGCCCGGGTGTTCGCGGTCTGGCTGCTGCTGGCGCTGGTCGGGCTCACGGTGCTCACCGGGGTGGCCGCGGTGGCGTTCGCGTTCGCGCGCTGGACGGGGCGGCCCATCCGGCAGTTGGAGGAGGCCACGCACCGGCTGGCCGAGGGCGGCGCGGCCACCAGCGTGGTGGTCACCTCCGGGCCGCCGGAGGTACGGAGTCTCGCGGCGGCCTTCAACACGACCGCCGCCCGCCTCGAACATCTGCTGGCCTCCCAGCGGGCCTTCGCCGGAGAGGCCTCGCATCAGCTGAAGACCCCGTTGGCGGCGCTGCGGCTCCGGCTGGAGAACCTGGAGCCGGACATCGCCCGGCGAGCCAGGCCGACCCTCGACGCGGCCGTCACCGAGACGGACCGGCTGGCCCGGATGGTCGAGGGCCTGTTGGCGATGGCCCGCCTGGAGGAGGCCGCTGCCATCCCGGCCCAGGTCGACCTGGGCGCGATCTGCGCGGAACGGCACCGTACGTGGGGGCCGTTGTTCGAACGCGAGGGGGTCTCGCTGGTTCTCTTCGCCGGTGTGGTCGGCCCGGTGGTGGCCGTCCCCGGAGCCGTGGAGCAGATCCTGGACAACCTCCTCTCCAACGCCCTGCGCGCCTCTCCCACCCGCAGCACGGTCACCATGGAGCTACGGCTACTCGTCCCCGCCCGCCGGGCGCTGCGCGACTCCCGGCCCAGCTGGGTCGACCTCCACGTCACCGACGAGGGCCCCGGCATGACGCCCGAACAGCGCGCCCGCGCGTTCGACCGGTTCTGGCGCGCCCCCGGCGCACCCAAGGGCGGCACCGGTCTCGGCCTCTCCCTCGTCCAACGCCTCGCCCACGCCAGCGGTGGCGAGGTGGCGCTCCGCGAGGCGGCCACGGGCGGGTTGGACGCCGTCGTCCGCCTTCCGTCGGCGGAGCCGCCGGGCCATCCGCACGGACAGGGTCACGGGTTCGGGGGACGGCCGGGACAACGCCGCCGCGAGGCTCCACCACTGCCAGCTTGAGCGGAGGACCGTACAACAGCCCGGAGGACCGTCCGAAGGCCCGGAGGACCGTCCGAAGGCTCGGGGGCTGCGCCGTTCGGCGACTACGGGGGGGTACGTGGCCGATCACGCATTCCCCGCGCCCCTGTCGGGCTTTCAGGCCTTCGGGCTTCGGGCCTCCGGGCCCCCCGGGCCCCCCGGGCCCCCGGGCCTTCAGGCCTTCAGGCCTCCGGGCCTCCGGGCCTCCGGGCCTCCGGGCCTTCAGGCCTTCAGGCCGCCAATCCTGTGCGCCACCCATGTGTCATCCGTGAACGCCGCCGTAGAGTCACGGATTGTCCATGCTCTGTCAATCACGCTCCCCTAAGTTCCATCAGCGCGCGACCCCGCCGCCGACCGGCAGGCGGGCCGGTCAAGGCATCCCTTGGAGCGACAGTGGAACGTCGTACTCTCCTGCGCGCGGCCGTACTCGGCGGCACATCGACCGTTTTCGGCGGAACCCTGTGGCGCGGCGCCGCGTACGCCGCGCCCGCCCAGCCCGGCACCGGACCGTACGGGGCGCTCGGCTCGCCGGACGCCAACGGCATCCGGCTCCCGAGCGGCTTCACGAGCCGGGTGATCGCCCGCTCCGGTCAGACGGTCCCCGGTACGGCGTACACCTGGCACAACGCTCCTGACGGCGGCGCCTGTTACGCGGACGGCACCGGCTGGATCTATGTCTCCAACTCGGAGATCAATCCGTCCGGGGGCGCGAGCGCGGTGCGGTTCTCGTCGACGGGCGCGGTCACGTCGGCGTACCGCGTCCTGTCCGGCACCCGCCAGAACTGCGCCGGCGGCAGGACGCCGTGGAACACCTGGCTGTCCTGCGAGGAGGTGGACCGGGGCTACGTCTACGAGACCGATCCGTGGGGCGCGAAGGCGGCGGTACGCCGGGACGCGATGGGCCGCTTCAAGCACGAGGCGGCGGCCGCCGATCCCACGCGGGGCGTCGTCTACCTGACGGAGGACGTCACCGACGGCTGTTTCTACCGCTTCCGGCCGACGACCTGGGGCGATCTGTCGTCGGGCACGCTGGAGGTCCTGGTGGCCGGCACCGCCACCAGCGGCCCGGTGACCTGGTCCCGGGTCCCGGACCCCACCGGCGCCACCGCCACCCGCAACCAGGTCTCCGGCGCCAAACGCTTCAACGGCGGCGAGGGCTGCTACTACGCCGACGGCACCTGCTGGTTCACGACGAAGGGCGACAACCGCGTCTGGCAGTACGACGCCGCCGCCCAGACCATCGAACTCGCCTACGACGACTCCCTGGTGACCGGCGGCACGGCCCCCCTCACCGGTGTCGACAACGTCACGGGCACCTCCTCCGGCGACCTCTTCGTGGCGGAGGACGGCGGCACCATGGAGATCTGCCTCATCACCCCGAACGACACCATCGCCCCCTTCCTCCGCGTCGACGGCCAGTCCGCCTCCGAGATCACCGGCCCCGCCTTCTCCCCCGACGGCCGCCGCCTCTACTTCTCCAGCCAGCGTGGCACCAGCGGCAGTTCATCGGGCGGCATCACCTACGAGGTGACGGGCCCGTTCCGCACCTGACGACCGCGGATCCGGCCGGGGCGCCCTCCCTCGCGTGAGCGCCCCGGCCGAGCCCCCTCGCCATCGGCACCGCGGGCTTCCCTCTCACGCTCCCTCACGCGCCCCCACAGAAATGATGAGCACACCAGATACCGGCCCTTAAAAGAAACCGCAGAACCCTTCGAACTCATTACCATCCCAGACTTGTTCGAATTCCCTTCTGCTAGGTTCAGCGCGTGGTCATGCCCAATGAATTGGGGCCGGAGAGCCTCGGAGTCGGCGCTCGTTCGCGCAAGGTTCTCCTGGCGGCATGCGGCACTCGCGGGGATGTACAACCCTTTCTCGCATTGGCCGTGGCGCTGCGTCGGCACGGCCATCAGCCGTTATTGGCCGCCCCTTCCTCCTATGCGTCCGACGCGACCGCGTACGGTGTCGATTTCGCCGCGATCGACGACGGCCCGACCCGGATCCTCGCCGAGACGGCGACGCGCAGGATCATCGACAAAGGCCTCATGGGAGTGCAGGGGAAGATCGCTGCCGCGCGGACCGTCGCCCGCCTCAAACACCTGATGATCGCCCCGTTGCGCGATGTGGCGGCCATCGCCCACGACCACGCCGACCTGGCGGCGGTGGTGCATTCGGCGGCGTTCCCCGCGCAGCATGTGGCCGACATGCTGGACGTACCCGCCGTCGTCGTGGCGCTGCAACCCGGCTGGATCGCCACCGACGCGTTCCCCTGCCAGTTGATGCCGCTGCCCCCGGTGCCGCGCCTCCTCAACCGGAGCACCTACGCCCTGGTGACGGCGGCCCAGCGGTCCCGCGAGGTGGAGCGCTGGCGGACGACCGAACTGGGTCTGGCGCCCCGCCGGTACGGCGCACGGCGATGGCTACGGGACCCCGAGGGCAGGCGGCGCCCGGTCCTGCAGTCGTTCAGCCGGCACGTCACCCAGATCGACCCGGCGTGGGGCGACGCCGTACGCACCACGGGTTTCTGGTACCTGCCCGCCCGCCCCGACTGGACGCCGCCCAGGGAGCTGACCCGGTTCCTGGACGAGGGGCCACCCCCCGTCTACATCGGCTTCGGCAGCATGACCGGCACCCGGGCCCGCCGGAACCACGCCCTGGTCACCGAGGCGATCCGCCTCACCGGCGTACGGGCGGTGGTCGCGACCGGCTGGGGCGGCATCGGCGCGGCGACGCGTGACTCCGCCCCCCGGTCGCCGAACATCCTGACGATCGAACAGGTCCCGCACGACTGGCTCTTCCCCCGTACGGCCGCGGTCGTCCACCACGGCGGCCCCGGCACCGTCGGCGCCGCCCTCGCCGCGGGCCGCCCTCAGGTCCTCTGCCCCCACATGGGCGACCAGACCCACTGGGCCGCCCGTATGCGAGACCTGGGCGTGGCCCCCGCTCCCCTCACCGCCCGCACCCTCACCGCACACGACCTCGCGGAAGCGATCAGCACAACGGTGACGGACCGGCACCTGAAACACCGGGCACACGACATCGCCCGCCTCGTCCGCGCCGAGGACGGCGTCAACCAGGCGGTGAATTCCCTACTGACGCACATCCCCCCTCACTCTCCCCTCACTCCCCTCTGACTTTCCCCGCCGCTCTCCCTCCCCCAGCTTCCCCCAACTTCCCCCTGACTTCCCCCTCTTCCCTTTAACCTCCCCCTGACTTCCCCCTCTTCCCTTTAACCTCCCCCTGACTTCCCCCCACAAGTCACGAACAGAAAGCCCCCGAGTGCTGCAAATCCCCTTCTCCGACGCCACCATCGCACCCGGGACCGTGATCTCCTGGTCCTTGCGCACGAAGCATTCCCCCCACGACGAGCGGAATTCCACGGTCGCATCCGCCTCGTTCAATCAGGACAAGCACCACTCGTCCTCCGAAGCGACCCGCAGTACGAGCGACGGAATCGCCAGCTCGATCACGGTCACCTTCGACATCGCGGGCCCGCTGGACACCGCGGCCCTCGAATCGGCGCTCCTTCTCCTCGTACGGCGCCACGAGGTGCTCCGCAGTGAGTTCCAGCGCCTGGCCGGCGACCTGAACTGCACGGCACTGGCACCCGAATCCATCGCCCTGGAGACGGAAGAGGTCGGTCACTTCCACACCGGGGACGACCTGCACACCCACCTCGACAAGACCTTCAAGAGCATCGACACCCTCTCCTGGCCGCTGTTCCTCATGGGCGCGGTGGTCCGGGAGACGAACGCGACGCTCTACCTCTGCTTCGACCACATCGTCTGCGACGGCCTGTCCATGCCCGTCGTCGTGGACGAAATCCAGACCGCGTACGCCGCTCTCACCGCCGACCGCGCCCCGCAACTCCCCTCCGCGGGCAGCTACTTGACCTTCGGCGACGACCAACGCCGCCGCTACGCCTCCCTGCGCCCCGACGACGACCGCCTGGCGTACTGGAAGGACTTCATCCGCGGCAACGGCGGCTTCTTCCCCAGGTTCCCCTTCGACCTGGGCGTACCGGACGACCACCTGTATCCCCTGGTGAACAGGGCTTTCCCCCTCCTGGACGCCCACCGGACCGACGCCCTCGCGGCAGGCGCGCGCGCATCGGGAGGCAGCGTCTTCACGGCCGTGCTGGCGGCCGCCGCGACGGCCCAGCACCGCTTCGGGGGCCCGGGGGTCTACCGGAGCCTGCTCCCCATCAGCGAGCGGACCGACGAGGGCGCGGGGGCGGAGGGCTCCGGAGGCGGCCGAGCGGCCGGCGAAGCCGGTGGAGCCGACGGAGCCGACGGAGCCCCGAACCCGTGGCAGCACTCCATCGGCTGGTTCGTGAACACGATGCCGATCGAGTTCCAGGTGGGTGAGGGCGGCTCGGACCACGCCACCACCATCGCGCGGGCCCGCGCGGCGTACGGCGAGTTGCAGCGGCACACCGACATCCCCTTCGTACGGGCGTGGGAGTTGCTCGACCCGGAGAGCTTCGCCCTGCACCACTGGCCGTTCCCGGTGAACTTCTTCTCCTACATCGACTTCCGACGGACCCCCGGCGGCCTCCGACACCCGCTCTGGAACCCGACGTTGCACGTCTGGGCCGCCCGCGGCAACGGCATCAGCCACTGGTTCCACCGCACCGCCACCGGCCTGCACGTCAACATGCTGCACGTCGACACCCCCCAAGCACATGAGATCAGCGACGCCCTCCACGACGACGTCGTACGAGTCCTCCTGGAGATCGCGGGCCACCGCAGCGCGGGGCCGGTGTCCATCCCGCGGCCGTCCCGGGGAACGACGACCGTGAGAACCTGACCTGCGACCTGGGGCGGCGGCCGGTTACCCCGACCACCGCCCCTCAGCTCCCGGGCCCCGGCTTCGGCCACCGGCCACCGGTCACCGGTCACCGGAACTCGTGCACGACCGCGATCTCCCCCACGATGTGCGCGTTGAACTCCTCGAGCTCCTCAGCCGGCACCCACAGTTCGAGAATCGTCTCCCCGCCGGCCTGCCGCACCGGATACCGCCGCAGGAACTCCGCGTCGACCTCGAACCTCGTGACGTACCCCGCCCCGTCGTGCTTCACATTCCAGTCCCGGGCGATCTTCACCGCGTACGCCTCACTGAGCACCGGATAGAAGATCGGCTGCTCAGGAAGCCGAGGAGGCCAGGCCCGCCACCCCGACTCCCGCACCAGCTCCAACTCCACGGGCCCGGTGGGCCGCCACAGTGTCGTCGTCTCTCGCCGCCTGCTCACGGAATCGGTTCGCTCTCTGGACGCACGGCGACCGCGGGTTCGGCCGGCCGGGGGGAACGACGGTATCCAGGGACCGGCTCACGGGCCACAGAGTTTGTGGCCGATGCGCGAAAGGGGCGGCACTCCCGCACGAGCGCCGCCCCTTTCGCGCATCACCACCACCGACCCTCAGTCCCGCCGGATCAGCTCCGGATCGATCCGGCGCCCGACGAGGGGCAGCGCACCGACGGCGGCCACGGCCACCGCACCCAGCGCGCAGACCAGCAACAGCGGAATCCCGGCACCGTCCCAGTAGATGGCACCACCTCCGGTCACGAGGTAGCTGGACTCGGCCAGCTTGCCCAGCACCACGGCCAGGGCGAGGCCGAGAGCCAGGGGCAGTACGACCTGGGCGACCTGGACGGTGCGCAAGGTACGAGGGCGAGCGCCGAGAAGGGACAGGGCCGTTACTTGAGGCTTTCGCTCTACGGCGCGGTCGGTGGCGGCGACGAGGTAGGCGGCTACGCCGATGATCAAGCCGAGGATCATGCCCACCGCTAGGAGGCTCTTGACGACGGTGATCTGTTGGAGGGAGGTGACGACGACGCCGGGTGTCTCGACCTCTGTGGTGGGGTCTACGCCGCTGATGCCGTCGAGGACTCTCCGGACGGTCTCGGGGTCCGAGCCACTGAGGAGGGTGAGCGTGGCTTGGTCGGGGCGCAGTTCGGCGGGGACCGCCGAGGGCGGCAACAGCACGTCGCCGGTGCTGAAGGCCGGGAGTCCGACGTGGTCGCTGTACTGCAGCACTTCTCGCGGCATCTCCACGTGCATGACACGACGATGCCCGTCATGCCAGAGGTCGAAGGGGAAGCGTGTCCCTGCCTTGTGCTTCTCCCCGGGGGTCTGGTCCGGATCCCACAGCCGCATCGGGCGGCCGTCCACACATCGGCCGACCGTCGGCACCATGTCGCGCAGTTGGGCGCAGGTGGCAACCACCGCGTTGAGGGTCGGCGTCCATTCGTCGAAGTTCGAACTCGACCGGGACTCCATGACCATCGCATGCCCGCGGATGCCCGGCAGCTTCTCCCATGCTCTTTGCTTCTCGGCGGTGGTACCGGAGAGGGAAATTCTGTACGTCTGGACAGGGGACGTGTTCTTGGACACCTGGTCCAACTCAATGAGCACGCCCTGGACCAGCGATGCCGCGAAGACGAGGAGCACCAGCCCGGTCGCCACCCGTAGCGCGCCTCCCGGTTCGACCTCGTTGCGCCGCATGGCGAGGCCCAAGGAGACCGATCGGGTGGAGTGAGCCACCTTCTGGGCGAGGGTCCGCGAACAGACCGGCAGCAGTGTCACCAACCCGACACCGACCAGGATCACGGCCAGCGGCATCAGAACCGACGAAAGGCCAGTCTCCCTGGGCGGATGGCCTGTAGCACCTGCCACGCAGTACCCGGCCACGATGCCCAACCCGGGGACGAGCGGCAGCAGGCCCCACTTCCCCGGCGGCTTCTCCACGGCGCTGCGCCGCACAGCCAGCGGATTCGCCGCCGCCTTCCCGGCACTGGCCCGGCCCACGAACCAAGCGAGCGCGGGACAGCCCACAGCGCAGATCAGAACAGAGGACAGGGACAACGCCCCGTCGGCGGGGTACCACTTGAAGCCCGGCATCCCGATCCGCGAGACGAGCTGGTTGGCGACCCAGTAGACGCCCAGTCCGAGCACCGCACCGAGCAGCGCCGCAGCGACTGTCTCGGCGGCGTTGACCCGCTGAGTGCCCTTCTTGCTCAGGCCCAGCAACCGCAGAGCGGCCAGTCGGCGAGTGCGAGCGGCGGCCGAGAGCCGGGCGCACACGGAGAGGAACACAGCAAGGGGCAGCAGGACGACGCCAATGAGGGTGAAGCGCACGATGTCGAGCGTCGAAGGGTCCACGGTGGGGTGAACCGCATACGGCATACCGAAGGCCGTCAAGCGATTCCCGCCCCCTTCCAACTCAGCCTGCTCGACGCCCACGTACGCGTACAACTCGTCGGGATGAGCCAGCCCCTGGGCAGTGATGATCCCGTTGTCCCGCCCCGGGAGCAGTTGGGCCAGGGCAGGTTCCCGCTGGAGTGCCTCGCGCAATCGGGGAGACAGGAACAGCTCACCGGGGGCGGGGAGTTCGCGTAACCCAGGTGGTGGGTCGAAGCGCCGGCTTCCCCGGGCCACAAAGACTCGGGTGAGGGGCTCCGAACCGTAGGCGACCGTTCTGGTCAGTTCGAAGGAGTCGCCCTTGGAGACGAGGCAGGCGATCCGGCGCGGGTCCTCGACACAGTCCGGCTCACGTGCCGCCTTGCGCCCGTCCTGCGCGGCCAGAATCCCGGGAATCGCGAGAACGGCGGCCAGACAGCACACACCGATCGCACTGCCCGAGACCATGAGAAGGAACCGGACGCGGCTTCCGCGTCCGGCGCCCGTCAACAGCCGCAACCCCAGGAGGAGTTCCTTCACGACACCTCCCGCACCGAGGCCGAAAGGACGCCGTCACACATCGTGTAGCGGCTGTCCGCTCGGGCCGCCACCTGGGAGTCGTGCGTCACCATCACCACGGCCGTCCCCTGGGATCGGGCGATGGCCAGAAACTCGTCGAGTACAGCCGTGGCGTTGGAGCTGTCGAGCGACCCGGTCGGCTCGTCGGCGAACACGACAGCGGGTCGGTGCACCAACGCACGTGCCACAGCCACACGTTGACTCTGCCCCCCGGACACCTGCGAGGGCCGCCGCTGACGCAGATCCCCCAGACCCAGCCGCCCCAGCACCTCCCCGGCGGCGGCGAGCGCCTGCTTCTTCCGTTGCCCGGCAAGCCGCAACGGCAGCGCGGTGTTCTCCTCCACGGTCAACTCCGGCAGGAGTTCCCCGTACTGGAAGACGAACCCGAACCGTTCCCGACGCAGCTCACTGAGTTCCTCATCGTCGAGTTCCGCGAGCGGCCGCCCCTCGAAGCAGACTTCACCGCGCGCCACCGGCAACACCCCGGCCAGGCAGTACAGCAGTGACGACTTGCCCGAACCGCTCTGGCCGGTGACGGCTACGACCTCCCCCCGGCCCAAGGAGATCTCCGCGCCTCTGACCGCGGGAGTCTCACCGTAGAGAAGATCTACTCCTTTGGCGGCAAGGACTTCTGATGTATTGATCTCGTTCCCCTAAGAAGAGCACGAACCCAGGCGGGACCGCCTGGGCCGTGGATGCGGCCAGGGTTCAGTCGCGTGGGTACGAGAAGCTCTGCGTCGGCGAGCAATTGTCCGGACGCAGAGAACCTCGGTCACGGCATGCGCGGATCTCGGCGTCGTCCGTGTAACGCTGAGAACCGCTCCAGTCGGCGTGCTGCATCCGAACCGTGCTCCGCTGCTTCCCGTAGTAGCGCGCCCAGCCGTGTCCCTCGACCCTGACCTGCACATACACGTTGTGGCCGTCTTCGGGAAGGGAGTCCTTCAGCAATCCGGTCCACTCGAACGACCCGTGATTGCTGCCAGGGGGATTGAACTTGTAGGTCCCCTCGAGGAATTTGACGCCCCTCGATTCGAGGGAAGGGATCTTCCCCTGCTGCGCCGCAAGTGCGGCCCCCGCTCCCGTCAGCACCAACCCGGCCGCCACCATCCCGACCAACGCCTTCTTCATACGCCCCTCCGTAACCACCGGCGGCCCCAACGACCACCACCCATTACGGAATGTAACGCCATGGATGCACAGAGAAACGATCAGTCCACCCCATCACCACCGAAACAGGTGATCTTGGAGCACAGGAAGCACGAACCACCCAAACCGAAAGGGCGGCACCCCCCGCACGGGATGCCGCCCTCTCTTCGTGATCCGGAACCGCCGCCCATCGGTGAGGGTCGGTCGGGGACAAGCGGCGGTTCCGGGGTTCGGGGTCGCGACGTCAGGGACGCGCGAGGGCCCGCTGTGGCGCTAGCGGTGGTCGCTGCCCGCCGACTGCGACGCCGCGCGGCCCGCTTCCAGTCGGGCGACCGGGATGCGGAACGGGGAGCAGGAGACGTAGTCGAGGCCGACCTCGTGGAAGAAGTGGACGGACTCCGGGTCGCCGCCGTGCTCGCCGCAGACGCCGAGCTTGAGGTCGGGGCGGGTGGCGCGGCCGGCCTCCGCGGCCAGCTTGACCAGGGAACCCACGCCGTCCTTGTCGATCGTCTCGAAGGGGGAGACTCCGAAGATGCCCTTCTCCAGGTAGGCCGTGAAGAAGGACGCCTCGACGTCGTCGCGGCTGAAGCCCCACACCGTCTGCGTCAGGTCGTTCGTGCCGAAGCTGAAGAACTCCGCCGCCTCCGCGATCTGGCCGGCCGTGAGGGCGGCCCGCGGCAGTTCGATCATCGTGCCGATCGACAGCTTCAGCGCCACCCCCGACGCCGCCTCGACCTCCGCGATCACCGCGTCCGCCTCCTCGCGGACGATCTCCAGTTCCTGGACCGTGCCGACGAGCGGGATCATGATCTCGGCGCGCGGGTCGCCCTTGGCGTTCTTGCGTTCGGCCGCCGCCTCCGCGATGGCACGGACCTGCATCGTGAACAGGCCGGGGATGACCAGCCCCAGCCGCACGCCCCGCAGACCCAGCATCGGGTTCTGCTCGTGCAGGCGGTGGACGGCCTGGAGCAGGCGCAGTTCGTTCTCGTGGGGCTCCTGGCGGGACTCCGCCAGGGCCACGCGGACGGAGAGTTCCGTGATGTCCGGGAGGAACTCGTGCAGCGGCGGGTCGAGGAGACGGACCGTCACCGGGAGGCCGTCCATCGCCGAGAAGAGTTCGATGAAGTCCTGCTTCTGGAGCGGGAGCAGCGCCTTCAGGGACTCCTCGCGCACGGTCTCCGTGTCGGCCAGGATCAGGCGCTCGACCAGTTCACGGCGGTCGCCGAGGAACATGTGCTCCGTACGGCACAGGCCGATGCCCTGGGCGCCGAAGCGGCGGGCGCGCAGCGCGTCCTCGGCGTTGTCGGCGTTGGCGCGGACACGGAGACGGCGCTTGCGGTCCGCGAAGGCCATGATGCGGTGGACCGCCTCGACCAGTTCGTCGGCGTCGTTGGCGCCCGCGTGCATCCGGCCCTCGAAGTACTCGACGACCGGGGAGGGGACGACCGGGACCTCGCCCAGGTAGACCTTGCCCGACGAACCGTCGATGGAGATGAGGTCGCCCTCCTCCACCACATGGCCACCCGGCACCGTCATACGGCGGCGCTTGGTGTCGACTTCCAGCTCCTCCGCGCCGCACACGCACGTCTTGCCCATGCCGCGCGCGACCACGGCCGCGTGGGACGTCTTGCCGCCGCGTGAGGTCAGGATGCCCTCGGCCGCGATCATGCCGTCGAGGTCGTCGGGGTTCGTCTCGCGGCGGACCAGGATGACCTTCTCGCCCGAACGCGACCACTTCACGGCCGTGTACGAGTCGAAGACCGCCTTGCCGACCGCCGCGCCCGGGGAGGCGGCGATGCCGCGGCCGACCTGCGCGACCTTCGCGTCCTCGTCGAAGCGGGGGAACATGAGCTGCGCGAGCTGGGCGCCCGTCACCCGCTGGAGGGCTTCCGCCTCGTCGATCAGGCCCTGGTCCACCAGCTGCGTGGCGATACGGAAGGCCGCGCCCGCCGTGCGCTTGCCGACGCGGGTCTGGAGCATCCACAGCTGGCCGCGCTCGATGGTGAACTCGATGTCGCAGAGATCCTTGTAGTGGTTCTCCAGGGTCTCCATGATCTGCATCAGCTGGTCGTACGACTTCTTGTCGATCGACTCCAGTTCGGCCAGGGGGACGGTGTTGCGGATGCCCGCCACCACGTCCTCGCCCTGGGCGTTCTGGAGGTAGTCGCCGTACACGCCCTGGTGGCCGGAGGCGGGGTCGCGGGTGAAGGCAACGCCGGTGCCGGAGTCGGGGCCCAGGTTGCCGAAGACCATCGAACAGACGTTGACCGCGGTGCCGAGGTCGCCGGGGATGCGCTCCTGGCGGCGGTAGAGCTTCGCGCGGTCGGTGTTCCAGGAGTCGAAGACCGCGTGGATGGCGAGGTCCATCTGCTCGCGCGGGTCCTGCGGGAAGTCCCGGCCGGCCTCGGTCTTGACGATCTTCTTGAACTTGGTGACGAGCTTCTTGAGGTCGGCGGCCTCCAGCTCGGTGTCGACGACGACCTTCTTGGCCGTCTTCGCCGCCTCCAGCGCCTCTTCGAAGAGGTCGCCGTCGACGCCGAGGACGGTCTTGCCGAACATCTGGATGAGCCGGCGGTAGGAGTCCCAGGCGAAGCGGTCGTCGCCGGCCTGCTTGGCCAGGCCCTGCACCGACTTGTCGGAGAGGCCGATGTTGAGGACCGTGTCCATCATTCCGGGCATCGAGAACTTCGCGCCGGAGCGGACCGAGACGAGGAGCGGGTCGTCGGCCTGGCCGAGCTTCTTGCCCATCTTCTCCTCGAGGGCCGCGAGGTGGGCGGTGACCTCGTCACGGAGTGCCGCGGGCTCGTCGCCGCTGTCGAGGTAGACCTTGCAGGCCTCGGTGGTGATGGTGAAGCCGGGAGGCACGGGAAGACCGAGGTTGGTCATCTCGGCGAGGTTCGCGCCCTTGCCGCCGAGGAGGTCCTTGAGGTCCTTGTTGCCTTCGGTGAAGTCATAAACAAACTTCACGCCCTCAACGCTCTGAGCTACGTGGCCTACGTGGGGATCTTTGTTTTCCGACACAGGTCCCAACTCCTTGAGGACGCGGTGGCTGCCCTGACGGCGAGGAACATACCCAGATCGAAGGCTCCTGGGTACGTCCACTTGCGCGTCATGCGCCTGTAACCACCCGTCCGCCAGTAGATCGAAAGTCAAGGCTTGGCAAGGAACCGCGCCGGAATGCGTTCACCTCTTGAACGCATTCCCCTTCACCCACTCACCATAGCGCTCACCTGAGCGGCAATCGGCACGCCTGAGTTCGCTCGATGAACGATCAAAGGGTGGCACCGAGTGCCACCCTTTGAAGTCGCGGAACCGCCCATGATTCGCTCATCTGAGCGCAACCCCTATCAGGGGTGGCGAGAATCACGCCGATGAGGGGAGCCGGATTTCACCATGCGGACCGGGGTTCGGGACAGAAACACGCCCGTCACACCCCCAGCGCCACCAACCGCTGCTCGGCGCGCTCCGGCGCGTACAGGTGCTCGACGACCAGCGCACCCGCCCCGACCAGGCCGGCCCGCTCCCCCAGCCGGGAGGTCACCACGTCCAGATGGGCCGTGGAGCGGGGCAGGGCGCGCTGGTAGAGCAGTTCGCGTACGCCCGTGAGGAAGGGGGTTCCGGCCAAATCGCCGGCGATCATCAGTACCCCGGGGTTCAGCAGGGTCACGACCGTCGCCAGCACGTCCCCGACCGCCCGGCCCGCCTCCCGCGCGAGCGCCATCGCCCCGGGGTGCCCGGCGGTCAGCAGGTCCCGCACATCCGATCCGGAGGCCGCCGGAATCCCCGCCTCCGCCAGCCGTCGCGCCACGGCGCCGCCGCTGGCGATCGCCGCCAGACAGCCGTACGAACCGCACTTGCACAACGCCTCCGCGCCCTGGGGGACCCGGATGTGGCCGATGTCGCCGGCGCCGCCGTCCACGCCCCGGAATATCGACCCCCCGACCACCACACCCGCACCGATACCCGTGGACACCTTGACCAGCGCGAACGCCGAGCAGCCGGCGTATCCGGTGCGCTGTTCGCCGTACGCCATGAGGTTGGCGTCGTTGTCGACGAGGACCGGGATCCCGGCGGGGCCGGCCGCGTGTTCGGTGAAGGCGCGGGCCAGGCGGCTTCTTATGTCGTAGCCGTCCCAGCCGGGCATGATCGGCGGCTGGACGACGCGGCCGGTGTCGGTGTCCACCGGGCCGGGGACCGCGAGGCCGATACCGCAGACCGCGCCGGCCGGGCGGCCCGCCTTCTCCAGGAGTTCGGCGAACCAGCGCCCGAGTTCGTCCAGTACGGCGTCGGGGCCCTCCTCGATGACCAGGGTGCCGGTGTGTTCGGCCTGGATCTCGCCGGTGAGGGAGAGGACGGCGGCGCGGGCGTGGCGGGTGTCGAGGTCGGCGGCGAGGACGATCGCGTGCTCGTCGTCGAACTCCAGGGTGATGGAGGGGCGGCCGCCGAGCGGGGAGTCGACGGGGCCGCCGGCGCCCTCGCGGAGCCAGCCCGCGCGGAAGAGGCGGTCCAGCCGCTGGCCGACCGTCGCCCGGGACAGGCCCGTGGCCTGCTGGAGCGCGCCACGGGTGGTGGCCCGGCCGCTGCGGACCAGCTCCAGCAGATCTCCGGCACCGGCATGACTGCCCACCTTCAGGCCCTTCCGCTCGTGTCGTCCTCGATGCCGCCATTGTCGCGGCCCCTCAGGAATTCGTTCCCGCGCACCCTCTTGCGTTCACCAACTCTGCATTACATATTGAGTTTTGCGTGTTAAGTAGACGTAACCCTACGGTAGCTACTGCCGAACCGGTCGGCCCTTGTCCTCAGGGAGCCCTGCGTGGACCGCACAACCCAGCTCACCGCCCGTCGACCAGGCGCGGGCGCGCGCGCCGGAGCCGATGTATACGATCCGGCCGTGCCGTCCGGTCCGCTGCACCGCGCGGCGGCCGACGTGCTGGCCGCCAACTGGACGGGCCGGTCCACGGTGCCGTCGCGCAAGCTGTATCCGCACCAGTGGTCGTGGGACTCGGCGTTCATCGCGATCGGGCTGCGCCACCTGTCGCCGCTGCGGGCGCAGACCGAGTTGGAGACGCTGCTCGCCGCGCGGTGGGGCGACGGACGGGTCCCGCACATCGTCTTCAACCCCTCGGTGCCGCTCGACGCGTACTTCCCGAGCCCCGACTTCTGGCGCTCCTCGACCGCGGGGCGCGCCGCGGGTGCTCCGCGCACCCCGCAGACCTCGGGCATCGTGCAGCCGCCGGTGCACGCGCTGGCCGCGTGGCTGGTGCACCGGGCGGACCCCGGGCTGTCCCGGGCGCGCGGTTTCCTGTCCCGGGTCTATCCGGGGCTGGCCGCCTGGCACCGCTATCTGCTGGGCCGCCGGGACCTGGGCGGGGGCGGGCTGGCGTCCGTCGTCCACCCCTGGGAGCAGGGCATGGACAACAGCCCCACCTGGGACGCGCCCCTCGCCCGGATCACCCCGGCCCCGGCCCGCTCCTTCCGCCGCGCCGACCTCGACCACGGCGCGGCCGGGGACCGGCCGACGGATCTGGACTACGGGCGGTACGTGCGGCTGGCGACGGACTACCGGGACGCCGGATACAGGGATGGGGTGGGCGGGAGAAGCGGGGATGGGGCGGGCGGGAGAAGCGGGGATGGGGCGGGTGGCAGGAACGGGGGCGGAGCGGGTGGCAGGAACGGGGGCGGAGCGGGCGGGTTCGCCGTGGAGGACCCGGCGTTCAACGCCCTCCTCATCGCCTCCGAGCACGCGCTGGCACGCATCGCGGAGGAGTTGGGCGCACCGGGAGCCGCCCGGCACGCGCGCGCCGAGCGCCTGACGGCGGCGCTGGTGGAGCGGCTGTGGGACCCGGCGGAGGAGATGTTCTTCTGCCGGGACGTCACCACCGACGCCCTCATCCCCGAGCGCGGTGTCTCCGGCCTGATCCCCCTGCTGCTCCCCGGTCTCCCCCGCGACATCGTCGCCGCCCTCGTCCGTACGATCCACGGCCCGCGCTTCGGGCTCGGCGACGCCACCCGGCTCGTGCCGTCGTACGACCTGACCGGGGAGGCCTTCGATCCGCACCGGTACTGGCGTGGGCCGGCGTGGTTCAACACGAACTGGATGCTGGAGCGGGGGCTCAGGCTGCACGGGGAGTCGGGGCGGGCCGACGCGCTGCGGGCGGCGCTGCTGGAGACCGCGGGGGCGTCCGGGTTCGCCGAGTACGTGGACCCGTACACGGGCGAGGCCTGTGGAGCGCTCGGCTTCGGCTGGACGGCCGCGCTCACCCTCGACCTGCTGCACCAGGACGACCAGGGCCACGATCAGGATCAAGGCCAGGGTCACGGCCAGGGTCACGGCCAGGATCAAGGCCAGGGTCACGGCCAGGGTCACGGCCAGGGTCAGGGTCAGGGTCACGGCCAGGGTCAGGGTCACGGCCAGGGTCACGGTCAGGGCCTGGGTCTGGGTCACGGCCATGGGCAGCACCACGGACGGCACAACGGACGGCACGACGGACAGCACGACGGACAGCACCACGACAACGGGGTCGTGTTCGGCATGGGTGACAAGGGAGGGGACCGGGGATGACGGACCGGCATCACCTGCTCGTGCGCGGCGGGACGTTCGCCGCCGTGGGCGACGGCGGCGACATCAGCGGGGTGCGGGGCGGCAGTTCCCCGGACGGGCTCTTCGTACGGGACGCCCGGCATCTGAGCCGGTGGCAGCTGACCGTCGACGGCGCGGTTCCCGAGCCGCTCACGCCGGTCGCGGACGGCGACACCGCGCGCTGTGTGCTCGTGCCCCGGGGCGGCCGCCGGGAGCCGCCCGCGTACACGCTCTTCCGTGAACAGGCCGTCTCCGACAGCGCGTTCGTGGAGACGTTGCGTGTCACGAGCAACCGCCCGGAGGCGACGACGGTCCGGATCGCGATCACCGCGGACGCCGACTTCACCGACCAGTTCGAGCTGCGCTCCGACTTCCGTACGTACGCCAAGAGCGGTGTCGTCCGGAAGCGCGAAGTCCTCGACGACGGCGTGGAGTTCAGCTACCGGCGCGGCGAGTGGCGGTCCTGTACGACGGTGACGGCCGAGCCCGTGCCGGACAGCGTGGAGGAGACCGGGACGGGGGCGCGGCGGCTCGTCTGGGCGCTCGATCTCGCACCGCACGACTCCGTGGAGCTGACCTGCCGGGTGATGGCGCGGACGCACGGTGACCGGCGGGCCCTGCGGGTGCCGCGCTCACCGGCCGCCGTGAACGAGCAACTCCTCGCGATGGAGGGGGAGTTCATGGAGGGGGTGGCCTTCCCCACCGGCTGGCCGGAGCTGGCCGCGGCCTGTGCGCGGGGGCTCGCCGATCTCGCGGCGCTCCAGGTCCCGGCGACCGGCCCGGACGGCGAGACGCTGCGGGTGCCCGCCGCCGGGGCGCCCTGGTTCCTCACCCTCCTCGGCCGGGACGCCCTGGTGACCTCCCTCTTCACGCTCCCCTACCGGCCGGAGCCGGCCGCCGCCACGCTGCTCGCGCTCGCCGCGGCCCAGGCGACCGAGGTCGGCGTCGAGTCGGTGGCCCAACCCGGCAAGATCGTGCACGAGGTGCGGCACGGCGAGCTGGCGCACTTCGGGCAGGTGCCGTACGGGCGTTACTACGGCTCGGTGGACGCGACCCCGCTCTTCCTCGTCCTGCTCGGCGCGTATGTGGAGCAGACCGGGGACGTCACCCTGGCCCGCCGCCTCGAACCCCACGCACGGGCCGCGATCGGCTGGATGCTCGACCACGGCGGGCTCACCTCGCGCGGCTATCTCGTGTACCGCGCCGACCAGGGCGGTCTCGCCAACCAGAACTGGAAGGACTCCCCCGACTCGATCTGCTCCGCCGACGGCAGCCGGCCCGCCGCCGGGCCGGTGATGGCGGCGGGTGCGCAGGGCTACGCGTACGACGCGCTGCGCCGCACCGCCGTGCTGGCCCGCACGGTCTGGGAGGACGAGGTGTACGCGGCACTCCTGGAACAGGCCGCCGGTGACCTCCGTGACCGTTTCCAGCGGGACTTCTGGATGCCCGGACACGGCTTCCCCGCGCTGGCGCTGGACAGTGAGGGCAGGCAGGTCGACGCGCTCGCCTCGGACGCGGGGCATCTGCTGTGGTCGGGGCTGCTGGACAAGGAGTACGGGAAGACGGTGGGCCGGCGGCTTCTGGAGCCCGACTTCTTCTCCGGGTGGGGTGTGCGGACGCTGGCGTCCGGGCAGCCCGCGTATCACCCGCTGTCGTATCACCGGGGGTCGGTCTGGCCACACGACAACGCGCTGATCACGCTGGGGCTGGCGCGGTACGGGCTGCACGACGAGGCCCGGGCGGTCGCCTCCGGCATGGTCGACGCGGCGACCGCGGCGGGGCATCGGCTGCCGGAGGTTCTCGCCGGGTACGGGCGGGACACGCATCCGGAGCCGGTGCCGTATCCGCATGCGTGTGTGCGGGAGTCGCGGTCGGCGGCGGCTCCCTTGGCGTTGTTGACCGCTGTGGGCGGAGCGTAGTCGCTCCGCTGGGTTGAGCCGCTGGGCGCCGTGGGGGCGTGGGTGGTCTGCGGGCCGCGGGTTCGTCGTGGTTGCTCGCGCCCACGCGGCAAAGCCGCACATCGATACAGGCCCGCGCCCCTTACGGGGCGCTCAGCCCCGCCAGCAACCTCCTCGCCGTCTGCCTCGCCTCCGCCTCCGTCCAGGCCCACTCCGTGGTCGGGGGCCGGTGGGCCGTCCAGGTGTCCCAGTAGCTGCGGGCCTTGCCGTAGCGGTCGGCGACCAGGACGTGGGGGAGGCCCAGGAGGAGGGCGAGGACGTGGCCGTGGAGGCGGTCGGTGACGGCCACCCGGCCCGCGGTCAACAGGCGGCAGCCGCGCGCCAGTTGGAGGCGGGCGAGGCCGTCGTAGGCGGCGAGGAGGGCGGGGACGGCGCCCGGCGGGTCGCCGGAGCCGGCGCGGCACAGGGCGCGGGCCCGGCCGCGCCAGAGCGCTTCCTTGGCCCGCCGCCAGTCGGTGTCGGTGCCCTCCCGGGTCCAGTCGAAGACGTACGGGCCGCCGCGCTCCCGCCGTGACGCGCCCCGCCCGGCCGGTGGGCCCTTCGCCGACTCCTTGTCCTCCCGGGCCAGCCAGACGACGTCATGGGCGACCGTGCCGCCGGCGAGCGCGTCCGGCGGTACGGCGAAGGCCAGGTCGGGGGCGAGCAGGGCGGGGGCCTCGAAGACCGTGCGGCAGCGGTGCAGGCTGTGCCGGTCGCGCAGCAGCAGGGTGAGATCGGGGTGGGCGTCGAAGACGCGGCGGGCGCGGGTGAGGTTGGCGTGGTCCGTGAAGTGCACGGACTGGGGCAGCTGGACGATCCGGCGGTCCGGGAAGTCGCGCAGCACCTGTTCGCGAAGGAGCTGGCTGTCCTCCCAGAGGTCACCGAGGTTGCCGCCGCCCGTCAGCATGATCGGGCCGTCCGGGAGACAGGCCGCCAGCTGCCCGGCGTCGTACGACATCAGGTCGCAGGCGTAGCGCACCTCGGCCCCGAGCGCGCCGAGCAGTGCGCGCTGGCCGAGCCAGATCGCGCTGTCGCCGACGTTGGAGGTCAGCGGGGCGCCGATGACCGCGCACCGGGTGCCGGCCGGGACCAGCCGGTCCAGGACGGTGAGGACGTACGAGACGTGGTGCGCGCAGTGGGGGACGTAGGAGGGGGGCCGTGTGTACGGGGCGGGGGGCCGGGACGGTTCGCTCTGCCGTGTCGGCGACTTCCGGTTCCGGGAGGGCCTTGTGGAGGGCTTCGACGGTGTCCCCGTCGGCTTCTTCGGTGTCCCGCTCGCTCCGCACACCAAAACGCGCTACCCGGACATTTCCCCACTCACTCCGAGATGACGGAAACCGGCCGCACAACGACCGGAACGCCGACAGGGCCGACAGGGCCGACAGGGCCGACAGAACGGGGCAACTACCCCCCGGACGTGTCCAGTTCGGCTTCCTCGCCCACGCCCGCGCAGTCGTACGGGTCCTTGAGCCAACCGTCGGGCAGGACGACGCGGTTGTTGCCGGAGGTGCGGCCGCGCGGGCCGTCGGCACCGGTCGGCCAGGGCTGGTCGAGCTCCAACTCGTCCAGCCCGGTGCGGAGTTCAGCGAGGGAGGAAGTGATGGCGAGCCGCTTGCGCATCTCGGAGCCGACCGCGAAGCCCTTGAGGTACCAGGCCACGTGCTTGCGGAAGTCGACGACACCCTTGGACTCGTCGCCGATCCACTCGCCGAGCAGGGTGGCGTGCCGGACCATGATGTCGGCGACCTCGCGGAGCGAAGGCTGCGCACTGCATCCATCAGCGCCTCCGGCACGGGCTCCCGTCCGGCCCTCGAACGCCGCGACCAGGTCCGCGAACAGCCACGGCCGCCCCAGGCAGCCACGCCCCACGACCACCCCGTCGCAGCCCGTCTCGCGGACCATCCGCAGCGCGTCCTGCGCGGACCAGATGTCGCCGTTGCCGAGGACCGGGATCTCGGGGACGTGCTCCTTGAGGCGGGCGATGGCGTCCCAGTCGGCCGTGCCGCCGTAGTGCTGGGCGGCGGTGCGGCCGTGCAGGGCGATCGCCGTGACGCCCTCCTCGACGGCGATGCGGCCGGCGTCGAGGTAGGTGATGTGGTCGTCGTCGATGCCCTTGCGCATCTTCATCGTGACCGGGAGGTCGCCCGCGCCGCTCACGGCCTCGCGGAGGATCGCGCGCAGCAGGTGCCGCTTGTAGGGGAGGGCGGATCCGCCGCCCTTGCGGGTCACCTTCGGGACCGGGCAGCCGAAGTTGAGGTCGATGTGGTCGGCGAGGCCCTCCTCCGCGATCATGCGGACGGCCTTGCCGACGGTCGCCGGGTCCACGCCGTACAGCTGGATCGAGCGCGGCTTCTCGGTCGCGTCGAAGTGGATCAGCTGCATGGTCTTCTCGTTGCGCTCGACCAGCGCCCGCGTGGTGATCATCTCGCTGACGAACAGGCCCTTGCCGCCGCTGAACTCACGGCACAGGGTGCGGAAGGGCGCGTTCGTGATGCCGGCCATGGGGGCCAGGACGACGGGCGGGGTGACGGTGTGCGGACCGATCCGGAGCGGCGAGGCGGGCGTGGACATTCCCCCATTGTCACGCACACGGACCCATGCTCGCCATTCATTAGTTAGGCGCACTATCGAGTTGGGCGTACGATGGTGCGCATGCCCGAGCTCAGCCGCCGCCACCGTCTGCTCGTGCTCGCGATCTGCTGCACCAGCCTCCTGATCGTGAGCCTGGACAACACCGTCCTGAACGTCGCCCTGCCCTCGATGCAGCGCGACCTGAACGCGAGCCTGGCGGGTCTGCAATGGACCATCGACGCCTACACCCTGGTCCTGGCGGCCCTGCTGATGCTGGCCGGCTCCACCGCGGACCGGATCGGCCGCAGGCGGGTCTTCATGGCCGGCCTGGTCGTGTTCACGGTCGGCTCGGTGCTGTGCTCCCTCGCCCCGAACCTCGAATCGCTGGTCGCCTTCCGCATGGTGCAGGCGGTCGGCGGCTCGATGCTCAACCCGGTCGCCATGTCGATCATCACCAACACGTTCACGGACCCGCGCGAGCGGGCCCGGGCGATCGGCGTCTGGGGCGCGGTCGTGGGCATCTCGATGGCCGCGGGGCCGATCATCGGCGGGGTCCTCGTGGACTCCGTCGGCTGGCGGTCGATCTTCTGGATCAACCTGCCGGTCGGCCTGGCCGCACTGCTGCTGACCTGGCGGTACGTCCCCGAGTCCCGCGCCCCGAAGGCCCGCCGCCCCGACCCCGTCGGACAGCTCCTGGTCATCGCGCTGCTCGGCTCCCTCACGAACGCCATCATCGAGGCGCCGACCGCGCCGGTCGCCGAGACCCTCGCCCTCGGCGGTGTCTCCCTCGCCGCCCTCCTCGGCCTCCTGCGGTACGAGCCCCGCCGCGACGAACCCCTCATCGACCTGCGCTTCTTCCGCTCGGCACCGTTCAGCGGGGCGACGGTGATCGCGGTCAGCGCGTTCGCCGCGCTCGGCGGTTTCCTGTTCCTGTCGACCCTGTACCTGCAGAACGTGCGTGGCCTCGACGCCCTGCACGCCGGTCTGTGGATGCTCCCGATGGCCCTCCTGTGCTTCGTCTGCGCGCCGGTCGCCGGACGGCTGGTCGGCAGCCGGGGGCCCCGGCTGCCGCTGCTGGTCGCCGGGGTGGCGATGACCGCGAGCGGGGTGCTCTTCGCCGCGTTCGAGGCCGAGACCGGGAACGTCACCCTCGTCATCGGCTACGTCCTCTTCGGCCTCGGCTTCGGCTTCGTCAACGCGCCCATCACCAACACGGCCGTGTCCGGGATGCCGCGCGCCCAGGCCGGTGTCGCCGCCGCGGTCGCCTCCACCAGCCGCCAGATCGGCCAGACGCTGGGCGTCGCGGTGATCGGGGCGGTGCTGGCGGCGGGCATCGGCTCGTCCTCGTACGCGGACTCGTTCGTGTCGGCGGCCCGGCCCGCCTGGTGGATCGTCGCGGCGTGCGGCTTCGCCGTCCTCGTCCTGGGGGCGCTGACCACGGGCGCGTGGGCCCGGGAGACCGCCGACCGCACGGCGAAGCGCCTGGATACGGCCGAGGTACGGGACGCGGCGAGGGTCGGCTCCTAGTAGAAGGTCAATGAAGATCTTGGTGGGGCCGGCCGGCCGGCGCTCACCCGGCGTCCCGCTCCAACGCCATCGCGTGCAGCTTCTCCATCCTCCTCCTGCTCTCCTCGTCGACCGGCACGTACGTCACCATGCGGGGCCCGTGGCGGGGGCCGAGCCAGAGGTCGGTGTGGTCGACGTCGAGGAGGCCGACGTGGGCGTTGCGGTACTGCTTGCGCTTGTTGAAGGTCTCGACGACCTCGTGCCGCTCCCAGGCCGCGCGGAACTCGGCAGACTCGGTACGCAGCCGCTTGAGCAGCGTCTTCCAGGCCGGGTCGGCCAGATGGTCGGCCATCGCGGCGCGCAGCTTGGCCGCGAGGAAGCGGGTGGTCTCCTCCAACTGGACCATGGAGGCGCGCCATTGGGTGTTGGTGTAGGCGAGGATCATGCAGTTCATGTCCTCGGGCGGCACCTCGGAGAGGTCGCAGAAGAGCAGTCCGAAGGTACGGTTGTGGGCCAGGATGTCGTACCGGCTGTTCTGGATGGAGGCCGGGATCGGCTCCAACTGCTCCAGCAGCGCGTACTGGGCGTCGCTGATCGCGTGGCACCGCGACCCCGGCGCCGGGTCGGCGGTCCCGGCCAGGTTGAAGAGATGGGCGCGTTCGCTGGGGTCGAGGAGCAGGGCGCGGGCCAGCGCGTCGAGGACCTGTCCGGAGACGTGGATGTCGCGGGCCTGCTCCAGCCACGTGTACCAGGTGACGCCGACCGCGGAGAGCTGCGCGACCTCCTCACGGCGCAGTCCCGGCGTACGCCGGCGGCGTCCCCGGTCCAGGCCGACCTGCTCGGGGGCGATGTGCTCACGCCGGTGACGCAGGAAGGCGGCGAGCTCGTTGCGCCGGATCACCGACTCGGGGGCGGTGGGCGCCCGTTCACCCGTTCCGTCCCCGCCGCCGCGGGGGTGGCGCGGCGGTGTCCCTGTCCCGGTCTCCGGTGTGGCCGTGGTCGTCATGCCTCCAGGGTGCCGCCCCACGAAGCCTGTTGCCAGGTACCGCCAGTACCAGGATGAAGAGACTCTGGTACCAGTGTGAGCGGCGCGCGAGCCTGGCTCGTGTGACCGAAAGCCTCACCACACCGACCCAGTCCCCGCCCCCGTCCCCTGTCCGCTCCTCCACCTCCCCGTCCGCCCTGGGCGATCTCGGGCTCTTCACGGTCCTGCTCGGCGCGGCGCTCCCCCTCATCGACTTCTTCATCGTCAACGTCGCCCTGCCGACGATCGGCCGCGACCTCGCCGCGGGCGAGGCCGTGCTGGAGCTGGTCGTCGCCGGGTACGGCGTCTCGTACGCCGTACTCCTGGTGCTCGGCGGCCGGCTGGGCGATCTGTTCGGCCGGCGGCGGCTGTTCCTGTGGGGCATGGCCGCCTTCGGGGTGACCTCGCTGGCGTGCGGACTCGCGCCGGACGCCTGGACGCTCGTGGCGGCACGGGTCGCGCAGGGCGCCGCGTCCGCCGCGATGCTCCCGCAGGTGCTCGCCACCATCCAGTCGTCGACGGCCGGCGCCCGCCGGGCCCGTGCGATGAGTCTGTACGGCGCCACGGCCGGACTGTCCATGGTGGCCGGTCAGATCCTGGGCGGCGTCCTGGTCTCCGCCGACCTCCTGGGCACCGGCTGGCGTTCCGTCTTCCTGGTCAACGTCCCCGTGGTCGTCCTCGGACTCGTCCTCACCGCCCGCTCCGTGCCCGAGACCCGCTCGGCCCGCCCCGAACCGGTGGACGGTCCCGGCACGGTCCTGCTGGCGGTGTCCCTCCTGACGCTCCTGGTCCCGCTCACCGAGGGCCGGGCGGCGGGCTGGCCCCTGTGGACCTGGCTGGCGCTGGCCGTGTTCCCGCTCGCCGCGACCGCCTTCTACCGCGTCGAGCGACGCGCCGACCGTCTCGGCCGTACGCCGCTGGTGCCGCCGAGCCTGTTCCGGCTGACCTCGCTGCGGCGCGGGCTGGTGATGATCCTGCCGTTCTCGATCGGGTTCAGCGGGTTCATGTTCGTCGTCGCGGTGGCGCTGCAGGAGGGCGCGCGGCTCGGGCCGACGGCGGCGGGGCTCGCCCTCTCCCCCATGGCGGTCGTGTTCTTCGCCGTGTCGCTGGCCGGGCCGCGCCTGGTCACGCGGTACGGGACCCGTGTGGTGACGGCCGGCGGTCTGGTCCAGGGCGTGGGCGTCGCCCTCATCGCACTCGCCGTGTGGCGGGCCTGGCCCGAGCCGGACTGGCCGCTGCTGCTCACGGGGGTGGCGGTCGCGGGCGGGGGCCAGGCCCTCCAACTCCCCATCGTCTTCAGGATCATCCTCTCCGAGGTGCCGCCCGCGCGGGCCGGCGTCGGCAGCGGCGTGATGATCACCACCCAGCAGTCGGCGCTGGCGCTGGGCGTGGCGACGCTCGGCTCGCTGTTCCTGGGGCTGGTACCGGGGATGGGGATGCGGGACGCGCTCGTGACGACCCTGCTGGTTCAACTGGCCGGGGTGGTACTGACGGTGGGGCTGAGTCTGCGGTTGCCACGCGTCGTGGGATGACCGGTGGCGTAACCGATGGGATAACTCATCGTTCGATCTCCCCCGTTGATGTTGGTCTTGCCGCACACTCCTCACGGACGCGGAACCGTGAGGGTGTCGGGCTGGAGAGGTCATGCAGCAGATCAACACGAGCAGAGTGAGCCGCTGGGACCAGCACGGGCGGGAGCACACCGTGCGGGTCCAGCGCTCGGGAGTACAGCGCACGATCAGATGCGAGACCTGCGGCTGGCGCAAGGGCGCGCAGTTCCTGCCGTGGCTGAAGGCCGAGGAACACCTCGCCGAGGCCCACCAGGCGACGGTGGACCCGACGGCCTCGTGACGGCCCGGACTCAGGACGGTCCGGACTCAGGACGGTCCGGACTCAGGACGGTCCGGACTCAGGACGGTCCGGACTCAGGACGGTCCGGACTCATGACCGCGCGGGCTCATGACCGCCCGGACTCACGACCGCGCGGGGCCGTAACCGTCCCGGCCGGTAACCGCCTTCAGCCGTCAGGCCAGTTGGTCGAGCGCCTCGACGACCTGGTCCATCACCCCTCGCCAGTGCGCCCGTTGACGCTCACGTTCCTCCGGGCCCGCCATGCGTTCCTGGTGGAAGACGAGCACGGACCGGCCGCCGCCGGCCGCCGAGACGGCGACCTGGACGGTCGTGTCGCCGTAGGTGACGCGGATGCGGTCACCGGGACGGTAGCCACGCACCTCGCCGGTGACGCCCGCGTCGGTCTCGTACGGGGCGCCGGGCTCGGGAGAGAGCCGCGCCCCGGCCCCGAGCCACAGCTCCAGCCCGCGCGGCCCGCTGATGAACTCCCATACGGCGGCGGGTGACTGGGCCAGGGTGCGGGAGACACCGACCTGCCATCCGGCGTCCTTGGTGAGTCCGGTGGATCGAGTGGACATGAGGATCACCCTTCTCGTGGACTTCTACTCGACCGGGTCGACCCCGGAGCGGCGCACGCGGTGGGCGCGGACCTTGTGGCGGTTGCCGCAGTGCTCCATCGAGCACCAGCGGCGGCGGCCGGGCCGGGAGGTGTCGACGTAGAGGAGGTAGCAGCGGTCGCCGGCGCACATGCGGATCCGTTGCGCGTACGGCCCGGTGAGGAGCTCGACGGCGTCGCGGGCGACGGTGGAGAGGAGCTGCGCGCCGGTCGCCGGCCCGGCGGCCCAGCCCCGGGTGCCGTCCGCGCCGATGGCGGGGGCGAGCGGCGGGTGGGCGGCGGCTTCGTTCAGGAGGTCGACGTCGGCGGTGTCCGCCGGGGCTATGCCCAGCTCGGGGAGCCCGCCGCCGCAGACACGGGAGACGACCGTACGGGCCAGCGCGTCGCGCAGCCGGCGGGCGTACGCCACGTCGTCGTCGGTGAAGTGGAGGGCGGGGGGTGTGGGGGTGAGCCGGGACTGATCGGCCCATCGGACCAGGTCATCGGGGGTGTGCAGCACCTCGTGGCGGGTCAGGGCGCCGGGGCCGCCGGTGACGAGGAACTCCAGGCAGAGGGCGCCCGGATCGAACCGGTAGACGTTCCCGGAGTAGGACCGCAGGCGGATGCCCGACACTCCCGACACCTCCTTCGAGGTCGATGCCCTGGACGGCGAACCATGTAACCAATATAACCGGTTACATGACTGCCGCACTGAACTGGAAACTGGTCATCGACACGCGGGACGCCCAGCCCCTGGCCGACTTCTGGGCCGCGGCGCTCGGCTACGTGGTGGAGGACCCGAGCACCCTGATCAGCCACCTCCTCTCCACGGGCGACCTCCCCCAGGCCGCCGTCACCGAGCACCACGGCCACCACGTCTTCCGCGGCTACGCCGCCGTCCGCCACCCCGACGACCCGTACGACCCCTTCACCGGCATCGGCAAGGGCCGCCGCCTCCTCTTCCAGGACGTCCCCGAACCCAAGACGGCCAAGAACCGCCTCCACATCGACATCCACTCCGGCCCCGACGGCCTGGAGGCTCTCACGGCCCGCCTGGAGACCCTGGGCGCCACCCGCGTCGAGGAGTTCGACAGGGGCCCGGCGGGGCATTGGTGGGTGATGCGGGACCCGGAGGGCAACGAGTTCTGCGCGGCGTAGGCGTGGGCGTCGACCGGGCGGCGGTGACATGATCGCCTCTCGACCAGGGGGAGGTTCGCGGTGGGGAGTCGGAGTTGGACGCCGAAGGTGCGCGAGGCGCTGACGGCTGCCGGCTGGGCACCGGGCAGGAAGGTCGACACCGGGGCCTGGCGGACGCTGTTCGCGGAAGCGGGGCTGGTCATGCACGAGGCCGCCGAGAGTTTCCTCGCGGAGTTCGGCGGGCTGTACGTGAGCGTGCACGGCCCCGGGATCAGTGTCGCCCGGACTCCCTTCGAGTTCGATCCCGAGCTGCTGGTCGGTGAGGAGGGCCGGTTCGAGGAGTGGGGCGAGGAGATCGGGCGTCACCTCTTTCCCCTGGGCGAGCTGGACGAGGGGCGGCACTTCCTCGGCATCGACGAGTTCGGCGAGATCTATCTCGTCGAGATGTGGGTGGGCAGTTTCGGCCGGATGCCGGAGGCCATGGAGAACCTGGTCCTCGGGGTCAAGCCGCGCCGCCTCACCGGCTGAGTCAGGCTGACCCGTGCGGGAGCGCCATGCGTCCCGGAGGCCGCGACGGAGTCGGCCACCGCCACGGCGACCGGCTCCCGCCAGGAGGCCCTCACCCGCTGGACCGCCCTCACCGACGCCACGGTCACCCCGCTCGGGACTGCGGCGCACCACTCCCCCCACCGAACGCGCACGCCCCACCTCACCGGAGCCTCCCCTGCCGTGCGCCCGGTTCAGGCCCGCAGCCCCCGCATCACCAACTCCACGACCGCCTCGAACTGGGCCTCGATGTCCGGCTGTCGCCAGACGGGGGCGTAGGAGGGGTCGTGGAAGCGGGCGGTGGCGTGGAAGACGGCTCGGGCAGCCGGGGCCGGGGCGGTGGAGGTGAAGGTGCGGGCGTCGACGCCGGACTGGACGATCCGGGCCAACTGGCCGGTCAGGTCGGCGATGTGGGCGCCCACGGCCTCGCCGTTCTCCTCCGCCAGGACCTGGTACGTGGCGAACAGCTCGGGGTCGTCGCCGGCCTTGCGGCGCTTGGCCTCGAAGAGGGCGGCGAGCCAGGCGCGCAGCCGTGCCTCCGGGTCGCGGTCCTCGGCGGCGATGGCGGTCAGGGTCGCCGTCGTACGGTCCAGCCAGCGCTTGGTCACCGCCTCCCGCAGCACCGCCTTCGTGCGGAAGTGCCGGTAGACGCTCCCATGGCTGACACCGAGCGCGCGGGCCACGTCGACCACGGTGGCCTTGGCGGGCCCGTGGCGGCGCAGGACGTCCTCGGTCGCTTCGAGGATGCGCTCGGCGGTCAGGGGCTCGGAGGTCGGTGACATGGAGGGAACCGTACCCGGCGGACGGATCAGCGCTCGCTGTCGAGGTGTGCCATCTGGGCCGCGGGGTACCGGTCGCCCGCCGCCGCGTCGGCCGGTACGGCGTCCTCGATCGCCGCGAGGTCGGCCACGTCCAGGGTCACCTCCAGCGCGCCCAGCGCCTCGGCCAACCGGTCCCGGCGACGGGCCCCGACGAGCGGGACGACGGTCGTGTCGTGGCGCGGCCCCTGCGACAGCACCCAGGCGATCGCGATCTGCGCGACCGACACCCCCTTCTGCTCGGCGACCTTCCGCAGCGCCTCCACCAGGTCCAGGTTCCGCTGGAGGTTGTCCCCCTGGAAGCGGGGCGAGAACGCCCGGAAGTCGTTGGCCGCCAGCCGGCGGTCACGGGCGAAGTGCCCGGAGATCAGGCCTCGCGAGAGAACCCCGTACGCCGTGACCGCGATGCCCAGCTCGCGCGTCGTCGGCAGGATCTCCTCCTCGATGCCGCGTGAGATCAGCGAGTACTCGATCTGGAGGTCCGCGATCGGGGCCGTGGCGGCCGCGCGACGGATCGTCTCCGCGCCCACCTCGCTCAGGCCGATGTGGCGGACATAGCCCTTCTCCACCAGTTCCGCGATCGCGCCGACCGTCTCCTCGATCGGCACGTCGGGGTCGACCCGCGCGATCCGGTACACGTCGATGTGGTCCGTGCCCAGGCGCTGGAGGGAGTACGCGGCGAAGTTCCGCACCGCCGCCGGGCGGCCGTCGTACCCGGACCAGCCTCCGTCCGGGTCACGCAGCGCCCCGAACTTGACGCTGGTCAGCGCCTGCTCCCGGCGGGCGGCGGGCGCGGCGCGCAGGGCCTCGCCGATCAGCAGTTCGTTGTGGCCCATCGCGTAGAAGTCGCCGGTGTCGAGCAGGGTCACGCCGGCTTCGAGGGCCGCGTGGATCGTCGCGATGGACTCGGCCCGGTCGGCGTCGCCGTACAGCGCGGACATGCCCATGCAGCCGAGGCCGAGGGCGGAGACCTGGGGGCCGGTGGATCCGAGGGTGCGGGTCTGCATCGTGGTCGTCATGCCACCACGATGACATGACAGCTGACAGATTTCAATATCTGTCAGCTGTCATGTGTCAGAAGTCGGGCGTCGAGTGTTGGGCGTCGAGTGTCGGGCGCCATCCGTCAGACGCCTCCTCACTCGTCACTCGTCACTCGTCACCCGTCACCCGTCACCCGTCACCCGCCGACCCTCAGCCCTGTCGACCCTCAGCCCTGTCGCAGCGGTATCGCCAGGTCCACCACCTGCCGCCCCTTCCCGAAGCTCCCCGTCGAACTCGCCTTTCCTGTCAGCAGGTTGATGCTGAACACTCGCGTCCCCGTCACCGCGTACCCGGCGTTCACCCCGCTCCTCGCCGAGCTGTAGATGTCGAACCCGGAGCGCGGCGGCGCGTCGACGCCGAGCTTTCCCGTGGGGGCGAGGTTGCCCGCGTTGGCCGGGGACTGGACGGAGACCTGGTCCTGCGTGGTGTCGAGGTCGAAGAGGGTGGTCGCGGTGGTGGCGTCGAGGTCGTTGTTCGTGTACGCCGCCCCGGTCACCCCCTGAGCCGTGGCCCCGGCCGTGGCGGGCGGGACCGGCGGGTTGGTGAGGGTGCCGTCGACGGCCGTGGTGCCGGCGGCCGGGGCGCCCTGGGGGTCGTCGAGGTTGTGGCGGAGGTTCTGGCCGGTGTCGCTGATCACGCGGAGGCGGTTGGCGGCGGGGTTGAAGTCGACGCCGTACGCCTCGCCCTGGAGGGCGACCGTGAGCTGGGAGACCTTGGTGGCCTTGGCGCCCACCTCGCGGAGGGTGTAGATGCCGCCCTTGTCGCCGACGCCGTACAGCTTGTTGTTCTGGACGCGGTAGTCGATGCCGACGAGCCTGGTGTCGCCCTTGAGGCCGCCGACCTTGCCCAGCGGGACGGCCGCGCCCGGCCTGTCGACGCGGAAGACGACGAGCCGCCGGTCCGCGGTGAGGCCGATGGCCTTCAGCCCGCCGGGCACCCGCGCCCCGCCGCCGAGGCCGCCCCCCTTGGACTCGACGCCGGTTCCGATACCGGCGGCGTCGCCCTCCGAGGCCCCGGCCGACGCCGGGGATCCACCCAGGGCCCCGGAGCCGACCGCGCCGACCGTCCCGATCGCCACCGCCATCGTGAGTACACCGATGATCGCTTGCTTGCGCATGTAAGCCCCCGTGAGACGCGCGGCCCGCCCCCTGCGGGCCGCATGCCTCTCCTTCGGAACCGGGGCAGGTCCGGATTGGTGGGTCGTACGAGGAATTTCCGGGTACTACCGACGTTTCCGTGTCGTTCTGTTGGATACCGTTCATCCGCTCTCGGAGAATTCGAGGTGCCTGTCACCGGCCCCGCGGCCCCAGGAGGGCGTATGACCATCCGCATCGCCACCTTCAACGCCGAGAACCTCTTCCGCCGGCCCCTGGTGTTCGGCCTCGACGACGAGGAGCGCCGCAAGGAGATCCTGGACGACTTCAACGAACTGGTCGGTCTCCTCGACAAGGAGATCTACCAGGACGCGGACAAGGAGCGGATCGCCGAGCTGATCGTGAAGCACGACGCGCACGACTCGGAGCCCGGCAGCGAACGGCCGTTCTTCGTCAACCAGCCCCGAGGCGGCGCCAAGCTCTACACGGTCTCCCCGACGGGCAGTCCCGTCATCAAGATCGTCGCCAAGGGGCGCCCGAAGTGGTCCGGTTGGGCCGACCTGGTGCGGGGCGACCTCAGCTGGGACGCGGTGGAGAACACCGCCCGGGTGATAGCGGAGGTGGACGCGGACATCCTGCTCACGGTCGAGGTGGAGGACCGCCTCACCCTGGACCGTTTCAACACCCAGGTGCTGGGCGGCGCGGTGGGCCACGACCCGTACCCGTTCAACCTGCTCGTCGACGGCAACGACAGTCGGGGCATCGACGTCGGCATCCTCAGCCGGTTCCCGATCACGTCCGTGCGGTCGCACATCTTCGATCCCGGCGCCGACGGCAACCCGGTCTTCAGCCGGGACTGCCCCGAGTTCGAGGTGGAGGTCGGCGGAGAGCCCCTGTGGATCCTCGGCAACCACTTCAAGAGCAAGGGCTTCGGCCGCGCCTCCGAGAACGACAAACGCCGCAAGGCCCAGGCCAAGAGGGTCGGGGAGATCTACGAGGCCGCCCTCGAACGCTCCTCGCGGGTCGTGGTGGCCGGCGACCTCAACGACTTCCTCGCCAGTCCCCCCGTCAAGCTGCTCCTCGACGCCGGCCTGCGCGAGGCCATGACCCACGAGAGCTACGGCACCCAGCCTCCGGGCACCCACGGCACCGGCAAGCGGGACGAGCAGAAGCTCGACTACCTCATGTTCAGCCCGGAGTTGTGGGACCGGGTGACGAACGTGGGCGTGGAGCGCCGGGGCATCTGGGCCCCGAGAACCTTCCCGTCCTTCGCCACGGTCACGTCCAAGGCGAACCAGGCCTCCGACCACGCGGCCCTGTTCGCGGACCTGCGCATCTGAACCAGGCCCTGTGAACGCCGAGTTCCCCGCACCCCGAAGGGGCGCGGGGAACTGCGCGACCAGCCACGGACAACCAGCGGCCGGCCCATCACCCGAGCCGGGCAGACGCGAACCCGGCGACCGGCATCACGCGCCGATGAGGCGAGCCGCGAGGTAACCCTCGATCTGGTCCAACGAGACCCGCTCCTGCTTCATCGAGTCCCGCTCACGCACCGTCACCGCGTTGTCGTCGAGCGTGTCGAAGTCGACGGTCACGCAGTACGGCGTACCGATCTCGTCCTGGCGACGGTAACGGCGCCCGATCGCACCCGCGTCGTCGAAGTCGATGTTCCAGTTCTGCCGCAGCGCCGCCGCGAGCCCCTTCGCCTTGGGGGACAGCTCGGGGTTGCGGGACAGCGGAAGGACCGCCACCTTCACCGGGGCGAGGCGGTGGTCGAGGCGCAGCACCGTCCGCTTCTCCAGCTTGCCCTTGGCGTTCGGCGCCTCGTCCTCGGTGTACGCGTCGAGGAGGAAGGCCAGCATGGTGCGGCCGACACCGGCGGCGGGCTCGATGACGTACGGCACGTACCGCTCGCTCGCCTCCTGGTCGTAGAACGACAGGTCCTGGCCGGAGGCCTTGGAGTGGGCGGAGAGGTCGTAGTCGGTGCGGTTGGCGACGCCCTCCAGCTCACCCCACTCGTTGCCGCCGAACTGGAAGCGGTACTCGATGTCGGCGGTGCGCTTGGAGTAGTGGGAGAGCTTCTCCTGCGGGTGGTCGTACCAGCGCATGTTCTCCTCGCGCAGACCCAGGCCGGTGTACCAGTTCCACCGCTCCTGCATCCAGTACTCCTGCCACTTCTCGTCCTCGCCCGGCTTGACGAAGAACTCCATCTCCATCTGCTCGAACTCGCGGGTGCGGAAGATGAAGTTGCCGGGCGTGATCTCGTTGCGGAAGGACTTGCCCATCTGGGCGATGCCGAACGGGGGCTTGCGGCGCGAGGTGGTCTGCACCTGGGCGAAGTTGGTGAAGATGCCCTGGGCGGTCTCGGGGCGCAGGTAGGCGATGGAGCCGGTGTCCTGCGTGGGGCCGAGGTGGGTGGAGAGCAGACCCGAGAACTGCTTGGGCTCGGTGAACTGGCCCTTGGTGCCGCAGTTGGGGCAGTTGACGTCCGCGAGGCCGTTCTCCGGCAGGCGGCCCTTCTTCGCCTCGTACGCCTCTTCCAGGTGGTCCGCGCGGAACCGCTTGTGGCAGGAGGTGCACTCGGTGAGCGGGTCGGAGAAGGTGGCGACGTGACCGGAGGCGACCCAGACCTCGGAGGCCAGGATGACGGACGAGTCGATACCGACCACGTCCTCGCGCGACGTCACCATGTAGCGCCACCACTGACGCTTGATGTTCTCCTTGAGCTCGACACCCAGCGGTCCGTAGTCCCAGGCGGCACGCTGGCCGCCGTAGATCTCGCTGCACGGGAATACGAAGCCACGGCGCTTGCTCAGGCTGACGATGGTGTCGATCTTGTCGGCGGCCACGGTGCTCTCTTCATTACGACGACGGGCGACGAAGCGATGCGCTCCTGCGGGGCAGCGGATGCGCTTCAGAGCGAATGCTTCAGATTACCGGCGGAGGCTGCCCTGCAATCAAATCGGTTCGGGTCCAGACCGGACATAGGCCTTACCAAGGGCTTACCACCAGGCTTGTTGACAATCGTTTCCAGACAAGATGAAAATGACTGTCATGAACGTAGTACGACGACGAGTCCTGATACCCGCGGCCGCGATCGCGGCCGCCGCCCTGAGCCTCACCACTCTCTCGGCCTGCTCCACCGACAGTGCCGCCGCAGGCAACACGGACAAGTTCGACGTCGTCGCGTCGTTCTACCCGATGGCCTTCCTCGCCGAGCAGATCGGCGGGACACACGTGAACGTCACCAGTCTGACCGAACCCGGCCAGGAACCGCACGACCTGGAGATCAGCGCCCAGCAGACGGCCGCGCTCCAGGAGTCGGACGCCGTGCTCTACCTCAAGGGCCTGCAGCCCTCCGTCGACGACGCGGTCTCGCAGTCCGAGCTCAAGACGAAGATCGACGCCGGCACGCTGACCGCCATGGAGCACCACGGCAACGAGGTCGGCGGCCACGCGGACGAGCACGACGAGCACGAGAACGAGGAACTGGCCGGCAAGGACCCCCACGTCTGGCTCGACCCCGTGAAGTACGCCGAGATCGCCAAGGGCGTCGGCGCCGCCTTCGAGAAGGCCGACCCGGACCACGCCTCGACGTACAAGACCAACACCGAGGCCCTGGTCGAGAAGCTGGGCGCGCTGAACGACCAGTTCGAGAACGGTCTGAAGAACACCGACACCAAGGTCTTCATCACGACCCACGCAGCCTTCGGTTACCTCGCCGAGCGTTACGGCCTCACCGAGGAGGCCATCTCCGGCCTCGACCCCGAGTCCGAGCCGAGTGCCGCCCGGGTCAAGGCACTTGAGAAGATGGCGAAGGCCGACGGCGTGACCACCGTGTTCTACGAGACACTGGTCAGCGACAAGACCGCGAAGACCATCGCCGCCGACTCGAACCTCAAGACGGACGTCCTCGACCCGATCGAGGGCATCACCGAGAAGTCGCGCGGCAAGGACTACTTCTCGGTCCAGGAAGCCAACCTCACGGCGCTCCGGAGCGCTCTGGGAGCCAAGTGATCACTCGGAGGCAGCAGGCATGAGCGAGCCCGTCATCGCGTTGCGCGGTGTCCGCGCCGAACTGGGCTCGCGCACGGTCCTGCGCGGCATCGACCTCACCGTGCACCGCGGTGAGGTCGTCGCGCTGCTCGGCGCGAACGGCTCCGGCAAGTCCACCGCCGTACGCACGGTGATCGGACAGGTACCGGCCAGTCACGGCGAGATCGAGCTGTTCGGCACCCCGCGGCGCCGCTTCCGCGACTGGCGGCGCCTCGGGTACGTGCCGCAGCGCACCACGGCGGCGGGCGGTGTCCCGGCGACGGTGACGGAGATCGTGGCCTCGGGCCGCCTCTCCCGCACCCGCCTCGGCATCCTCCGCAGGTCCGACCACGAGGCGATCCGCCGGGCCCTGGACATGGTCGGCATGGCGGACCGCGCCAAGGACTCGGTGAACGCCCTCTCCGGCGGCCAGCACCAGCGCGTCCTCATCGCCCGTGCCCTCGCCTCCGAACCCGAGCTGCTGATCATGGACGAGCCGATGGCGGGCGTCGACCTGGCCAGCCAGGAGGTGCTGGCCGCGACCCTGCGCGAGCAGGTCGCCAAGGGCACGACGGTGCTGCTGGTCCTCCACGAACTGGGCCCGCTGGAGCCGCTGATCGACCGCGCGGTGGTGCTGCGCGACGGCTGCGTCGCCCACGACGGCCCGCCCCCGAAGGCGGTCGGCCAGCACGCGCTGCCCGGCCACGACCACGTACACCCGCACGCGGCGCCGGGCACCGAGCCCGTCCGTACGGGCCTGCTGAGCTGAGAAGGCGATCGCGATGGACATCCTCAACTACGCCTTCATGCAGCGGGCCCTGCTCGCCGCCGTCCTCGTCGGCATCACCGCCCCCGCGATCGGCATCTACCTCGTCCAGCGCCGCCAGGCCCTCATGGGCGACGGCATCGGCCACGTCGCGATGACCGGCGTGGGCCTCGGTTTCATGCTCTCGTGGTCCCCGGTGTGGATGGCGACGCTGGTGGCCGTGCTGGGTTCGGTCCTGATGGAGCTGATCCGCTGGTACGGCAGGACACGCGGCGACATCGCCCTCGCCATGCTCTTCTACGGCGGCATGGCGGGCGGTGTGATGCTCATCAACCTCGCGCCCGGCGGCACCAACGCCAACCTGATGTCGTTCCTCTTCGGCTCGCTCTCGACCGTGTCCCAGCAGGACATCACCGCGATCTGCGTCCTGGCCGCGTTCGTGATCGTGATGACGCTGGCCCTGCGGCGGCAGCTCTTCGCGGTCAGCCAGGACGAGGAGTTCGCCCGGGTCACCGGCCTGCCGGTGCGCGCGCTGAACCTGCTGACGGCGGTCACGGCGGCGGTGACCGTGACCGTCGCCATGCGCGTCGTCGGGCTGCTGCTGGTGTCCGCGCTGATGGTCGTCCCCGTCGCCGCCGCGCAGCAGCTCACCCGCAGTTTCGCGGCCACCTTCGCGGTCGCCGTCGCCCTCGGGGTCTCCGTGACCATCGGCGGCACGGTCACCTCGTACTACCAGGACGTGCCGCCCGGCGCGACGATCGTGCTGCTCGCCATCGCCGCCTTCATGGTGCTCACGGCGCTGGCGACACCGCTGGCCAGGCGGCGGGCCAAGGCCCTGGAAGCAGCCGCCGGCGACCCGGCGGAGTGTGTGATCCCGGGGGCCCGTGAGGCCGCCGGGGCGGGGGGCGCCAGGGACACGGTTCCGGCCGGCAGGGGCTCCTCCGAGGCGTCCACGGGCTGACCGGCGTCCGACCGGGGGCGCTCCGGGCTGGCACAATGGCCCGGCAAGACCCCGCTACGTGAGGAGGCAACGGTGACGACCGCTGGACCTGTACGAGGTCGTTCCACCCGGCAGCGGACGGCCGTGGCCGCGGCACTGGACGAGGTCGACGAGTTCCGCAGCGCGCAGGAACTCCACGACATGCTCAAGCACAAGGGCGACTCGGTCGGGCTCACCACCGTGTACCGCACGCTGCAGTCCCTCGCCGACGCGGGCGAGGTCGACGTCCTGCGCACCTCCGACGGCGAGGCCGTGTACCGCCGCTGCTCGACCGGCGAGCACCACCACCACCTCGTCTGCCGGGTCTGCGGCAAGGCCGAGGAGGTGGAGGGACCGGCGGTCGAGAAGTGGGCCGACGCGATCGCCGCGGAACACGGCTTCGTGAACGTCGCCCACACGGTGGAGATCTTCGGCACCTGCGCGGAGTGCGCGGCGAAGCCGTCCGCTTAGGGCGTCGCGGCCGAGGCGGTGCTCCGGCTCGTTCCGATGGAGGCCCCGCGACCTGGTCGGGGTCGTCGCCCTACAGCCGGGTCAGGCCTTCGCGGTCGAGGACGGCGCGGAGCCGGTCGGCGTCGGCGGGGTCCATGAGGCCCCGCTTCGGCAGCACGGTGAGGCGGGGCGCGTGGGCGCCGGTGAGGAGAACGAAGGTGCGCGGGGTCTCCGCGTACCGGGACACCTGTGACCAGCGGGCCGGACGGTCGATGCCGTGGTCGTGCCGGACGGTCACGCCCCACAGGTCCAGCACGGTGCGGTGCAGTCCTCGGGCCGCCGCCCGCCGGTGCAGCAGGCGGGCCTGGAGCCGGGGCGGCAGGACGAGTCCGACGACCGCCGCCACCGGCATCACGAGGACCTGGGCGTCAGGCGTACGGCCCGACGCCAGCGCCACGATCGTCACGAGCGCGCCCGCCCCGGCGGAGAACAGCAGCAGCCCCTGCCCCCACCGGCCGACGGCCGAGGCGCGCGTGGACGCGCGGACCGCCTCACGGAAGTCCCCGACCGCCGCCCGGTACACCAGCTCGACGTTCTCCCCACCGGCCTCGGCCAACGGTCAGTCCTCCGTCCGGCCCTCCATCGCGAGGAGTTCCTCGTTCGGGATGGCGCCGCCGAAGCGGCGGTCGCGGGAGGCGAACTCCAGGCAGGCGCGCCACAGGTCACGGCGGTCGAAGTCGGGCCACAGCACGTCCTGGAAGACCATCTCGGCGTAGGCGCTCTGCCAGAGCAGGTAGTTGGAGGTGCGCTGCTCGCCGCTGGGGCGCAGGAAGAGGTCGACGTCCGGCATGTCCGGGTAGTACAGGTACTTCGCGAAGGTCTTCTCATTGACCTTGGAGGGGTCGAGCCGGCCCGCGCGGATGTCCTCGGCGAGGGCCTGGGCCGCGTCGGCGATCTCGGCGCGGCCGCCGTAGTTCATGCAGAAGTACAGGGTGAGCAGGTTGTTGTCCTTGGTCTGCTCCTGGGCGACCTGGAGTTCCTTGGCGACCGACTTCCACAGCTTCGGCATGCGGCCCACCCAGCGGACCCGGATGCCGAGTTCGTCGAGCTGGTCGCGGGTCTTGCGGATGAAGTCGCGGTTGAAGTTCATGAGGAAGCGGACCTCGTCGGGCGAGCGCTTCCAGTTCTCGGTGGAGAAGGCGTAGAGGGAGATGTTGCGGACGCCGATCTCGATCGAGCCCTGGAGGACGTCCAGCACCCGCTCGGCGCCGACCTTGTGCCCCTCGGTGCGCGGCAGCCCGCGCTCCTTGGCCCAGCGGCCGTTGCCGTCCATGACGATCGCCACGTGCTCCGGGACCAGCTCGCCGGGGAGCTTGGGCGCGCGGGCGCCGGACGGGTGCGGCGTCGGCGTCTTGTACTCGCGGCGCTGACGCCCGAGGAACCCGCGTACCACCATGTGCTTCTCGTCTCCTCTGTGGTGCTTACGACTTTTCCACGTACCGAAGGGAGCGCAGGCCGCGCTCCAGATGCCAGTGCAGATAGGCGGACACCAGCCCGCTGCCCTCCCGCACGTGCCGCGGCTCGCTCGCGTCCGCGGTCTCCCAGTCTCCCGTAAGAAGCGCGGCGAGCAGTTCCAGCGTCTGCGGCGAGGGTACGACGCTGCCGGGCACCCGGCAGTCCACGCAGACGGACCCTCCGGCGGCGACGGAGAAGAACCGGTTCGGTCCGGGCATGCCGCACTTGGCGCAGTCGCTGAAGCTGGGGGCGTAGCCGTTGACGGCGAGCGAGCGCAGCAGGAAGGCGTCGAGGACGAGGTGCGGCGCGTGCTCGCCGCGGGCGAGGGTGCGCAGCCCGCCGACGAGCAGCAGATACTGCTGCACGGCGGGCTCGCCCTCGTGGTCGGTGAACCGCTCGGCGGTCTCCAGCATGGCCGTCCCGGCGGTGTAGCGGGCGTAGTCGCTGACGATGCCGCCGCCGTACGGAGCGATGGTCTCGCTCTGGGTGCACAGGGGCAGTCCGCGTCCGATCAGCTCGCTGCCCCGCGCGAAGAACTGCACGTCCACATGGGAGAAGGGTTCGAGTCGCGCCCCGAACTTCGACTTCGTCCGCCGCACCCCCCGGGCCACGGCCCGCACCCGCCCGTGACCACGAGTGAGCAACGTGATGATGCGATCCGCTTCACCGAGCTTCTGGGTGCGCAGGACGACGCCGTCGTCGCGGAACAGACTCACCGCACACCCCCGGGAGTCTCCTGCTGGGGGTACGGGGGTCGTCCCCCGGGGGACTGCAGCATGATGCGATCCGCTTCACCCGGCTGCTGGGTGCGCAGGACGACGCCGTCGTCGCGGAACAGGCTCATGCCGCCCATTCTCGCCCACGGTCACCCCTTCAAGGGACCTCGCCTCTGCTGCGGGCGTTCTCGTACGCGGTCGCCGCGCGCAGCCGTTCTATGGTCGTGGCGGCCCGTACGGCGTCGGGGGCGCAGTCCCACTCCCTTCCTCCGCCGACCGGCCGCAGCTGTACGTACGGCCCCTCGTGGCCCATGACCCGGCCGACTCTCCCGGTGCGGGTGTCGACCGCGTAGGTACCGATCGCCGGCTTCTTCCCGTTACCGCTCACCGCAGGGCCGCCGCCGAAATGCCCGGTGAGGGGAGAACAATTCCCGCCCTACCGGCCGTCCGCCGCAATTCCTCCACCGATTCCTCCGCCTCTTCGACGCGTCCGCCGAGTGTCGTCCCCCGAGCCCTTCTCCTCCTGCCTTCGCAGTGCTCCCCCGCACCATCGAATTTCACTCTTCGCGTCTCGTCGGTGACGTGCCGTGTCTAAACTCGGCAGGAGTCTGTCCTGTACAACTTCCGGTCGGCACAAAAACGTTGGACCTTGACCGAAAGACCCGGACCTGCGCACAAATGCCGCGTATGTGAACGGTCGGGCCCGGGTTCCGCGCACGAGGATGCCGGGCGCCGACGCGGACCGGCGGTCGGCCTTCCAGGCGGCCCGTCCCGCGCACCTGTGGACCCCACGGCTCTCGCACCGCATCGTCACAGGTGGTCCTCACTCAGGTGGGGAATCTCCGCGTTGTCCACCTAAGATTCCCTTTGGTTCCCCCGTTTTCCGACAAGTCGCGGGCGCATCACGCGTCATGGGAAACCACTCGGCGTAGATGAGCGTCGAACGTTGCGTGAGCAACCGCTGTCCCGGCGGTCCGACAGCACGGAAGATGGGGACCCGTGGAGCTGGAATTCCGACTGCTCGGCCCGGTCGAGGCCTGGCACGGTGACAGACCCCTGCGGCTGGGCGGCCCGAAACCGCGGGCGCTGCTGGCCGTCCTGCTGCTGCGGGCCGGCCAGGTGGTGCCCGCGGACGCGCTGGTGGACGTGATCTGGGGGGACGAGCCCCCGGACACCGCGCGGGCGCTGGTGCAGACGTATGTGTCGGCGCTGCGCAGGGCGCTGCCCGCCGAGGCGGCGGAGGCGATCGAGACCCGGCCGCCGGGCTATGTGATGCGGCCCGGGGTCGGACGGGTCGATCTGGCGGAGTTCGAGGCGCGCACCACCGACGGGCGGCGGGCCTCGGCCGACGGCGACCACGCCCGGGCCGCCCGGCTGCTGCGGGAGGCGCTGGAGCTGTGGCGCGGGCCCGCGCTCGGCGGGGTCGGGGAGGCGCTGCGGGGTGAGGCCGGTCGGCTGGAGGAGGCCCGGCAGGCGGCCCTGGAGGAGCGGATCGCCGCCGAGCTGGAGGTCGGCGGGCACGAGGCGGAGCTGGTCACCGAGCTGACCTCGCTGGTCGGCGCGCGTCCGACCCGGGAGCGGCCGCGCGGACAGCTGATGCTGGGCCTGTACCGACTCGGGCGGCAGGCCGACGCGCTGGCCGTCTACGCGCAGGGGCGGACCGCGCTCGCCGAGGAACTGGGCCTCGACCCGGGCCCGGAGCTGAACCGGCTGTACGAGGCCATCCTGCGGGCCGACCCGGCCCTGCTCGCCTCCACCACCGCCGTCGCTCCGCAGCCCGCCGCCGTACCCCGGCCCGTGTCCCTCCTGCCGCCCGCCATCGGGGACTTCACCGGCCGGGAGGAGGAACTGGCGCGGGTGGTCCAGGGGCTGACCGGCGAGCGGGAGGCGATGCCCGTCGTCGTGGTCTCGGGGGCCGCCGGGGTGGGCAAGTCCGCGCTCGCCGTCCAGGCCGCGCACCGGGTGGCCGGCGCGTACCCCGACGGACAGCTCTACGCCGAACTGCACGGCTTCAGCGAGCCCGTACCGCCCGCCGAGGTCCTGGGCCGGCTGCTGCGGGCGCTCGGCGCGGACCCGCCGGAGGACACGGCCGAGCGCGGCGACCTGTTCCGCAGCCTCGTCGCCGGGCGGCGGATCCTGCTGGTCCTGGACGACGCGAACGGTGAGGCCCAGGTGCGGCCGCTGCTGCCGGGCAGTGCCACCTGCGGGGTCCTGGTGACCTCACGGGCCCGGCTCGGCGGGCTCGTCGGGGCCCGGCGCACCGACCTGGACGTCCTGGACGACGAACGCGGCCTCGAACTGCTGACCAGGGTCACCGGGCCGGAACGCACCCCGGACGACCCGCGCGAGCAGGCCGCGGCACGGCGGATCGTGGAGCTGTGCGGTGGTCTGCCGCTGGCCCTGCGGATCGCCGGCGCCCGCCTGGCGACCCGGCGGCACTGGACGCCCAGCGTGCTCGCCGAGCGCCTCGCCGACGAACACCGCCGCCTCGACGAGCTGTCCGTGGGCGACCTGGAGGTGCGGGCCGGTCTCGGCCTCAGCTACCGGGCGCTCGACGAGTGCGCCCGCCGCGTACTGCGCCGGATCGCCACGCTGGGCTCGGCGGACGTCGCCGTGTGGACGGTGGCCGCGCTCTCCGGCACGCCGGAGGACGAGGCCGAGGAGATCCTGGAACGCCTGCTGGACGCCCAGCTGATCGCCTGCCCCGGCACCGACCAGGTCGGCCAGCCCCGCTACCGCCTGCACGACCTCGTCCGCGTCTACGCCGCCGAGCGCGCGGAGACCGAGGACCCCGTCGACGACCGCACGGCGGCGGTGGGCCGGGCGTTGACCGCCGGTCTGTGGCTGATGGACCGGGTGACGGAGGCGGCGCCCTCGGGTGCTGTGATCCTGAGGCAGGGTTTCAGACGAGCGCCCCTGAAGGGGCGCGGGGCCGTGACACATGCGGCTCCGCCGCGCGGGCGCGAGCAACCACGGACAACCGGCGGCCGCGAAGCAACCGAGCACACCGCCCCGGTAGGCGGACAGACCGCCCGCCGAGCCCTGGAAGACCCCTTCGCCTGGTTCGACGCGGAGGCCGACGCCCTCACCACCGCGGTCGAGCGCGCGGCGGCGATGGGCCTCCACACCCTCGCCTGTGAAGCCGCCGCCGCGCTCTGCTCCTCCTCGTTCGCCATCAAGAACCGCTTCGACGCCTGGTGGCGCAGCCACGATGCCGCCCTGGCGGCGGCCCGCCGCGCCGAGGACCGCTCGGGCGAGGCCCTGCTGATCATCGGTCTCGGCCAGCTGCGCTACGAACAGGACCGCATCGCCGAGTCCCAGGAGTACTTCCGCACCGCCGAACGCATCTGCACCGAACTCGGCGACGTACGCGGCCGTTCCGCCGCCCTCGCCGGCCTCGGCAGCGCCTGCCGCGAGGTGGGCGAACTACGGGACGCGGAACGGGCCCTGACCGACGCGGCCGACGGCTTCCGGCGGATCGGCGACGACACCGGCGTCGGGGTCGCCTGCCGGTACGGCGGTTCCGTACGCCTCGAACTCGGCGACCAGAAAGGCGCGTTCCCGCTGCTCGACGAGTCGCTGCGGGCCTACCGGCGGCTCGGCAGCAGGCGCGGCGAGGCCCTGGCGCTGCGCACGCTCAGCCTGGTGCACCGCTCCCTCGGCGCGTACGAGGAGGCCGCGCGCGTGGCCGAGCAGGCACTGGAGATCCTGCGCGCCCTCGGCGACCCGCACATGGCGGCGTACGCCCTACGGGCCCGGGCCAAGGCCCGGCTGCGGCTGGGGCACGTCCGGGAGACGGAGACGGAACTGCACGAGATCCTGGAGGTCTGCCGGGTCCACGAGGACCGCTTCGGCGAGGCCCTGACGCTGCGCACCCTCGGCGAGTGCGCGCTGGCCGACGGCCGGCTGACGGACGCGGAGGGGCTGCTGACCGCCTCCGCCGCCCTCTGGGGCGTCCTCGCCCTGCCCCTGCCCCGGGCCCGCGCCCTGCGCAACCTGTCCGTCGTACGGGCCGCGCTCGGCGATCAGGCCGGTGCCGACGCGCTGCGGGCCGAGGCCATGGCGGTGTTCGACGCCTGCGAGGCCCGCGAACGGCACGAGCCCTGGCCCTGGGTGTGACCCGCGAGCGCCGCGACCGGAGGGCCGGGGCCGCGCCGGGTCGCACACCGACCGGCCGGTAGGCCGGAGAAGGTGCCCAAGTCGGCCAGGCCGAAACCCGCTTGCGGCGGACTTGCAGAGAACTTCCAGCGGAGTGCGCCATTCTCGGTGTTCTCGGGGGAACAACGGATCGGCCGGGCGACCACCGCCCGGCCGGTCGGCCCACCGGAGCGCACAGGGGACGGACCGGTGGGAACGTGACAACAGTGGGTTCGGAACAGCAGGACGGGCTGGGGGAACGCCCGGCGCCAGGCCGCAGACCACCACTCAAGGGGGGAAGCCCCCGGGGAGGGACATCAGGGGATCAAGTCCCTCCCCGGGGTGCTGCCACGCACCCCGCCGCATCACACCTCCCGCCCGGTGGAAGACGACCCATGCCTTCGATCATCCTCATGAGCGACCCCGAGGTCGCCGGCGTTCCGGTCCAGGACTGCGGTGAACCCCTGGTCGACCTGAGGGAACTGCCGTTCGTGGTGGTCGACTCCCGCCAGGCCGACCCCGAGGGGTCGTACGCGCACCTGCGCGAGGGCGTCGCCTGGCGTCTCGCGCGCGCCGCCCGGCTGCTGCCCGACGGGCTGCGGCTGCTGGTCACCGAGGGGTACCGGCCGCTCGCGCTGCAGATCGAGTACTTCGAGAGGTACGCCGCCGAACTGCGCCAGGCCAACCCGGACTGGTCGGAGGAGTACCTCCGCGTCCAGGCCAGCCGTTCCCTCTCCCCGCCGGAGATCGGGCCGCATGTCGCCGGCGCCGCGGTCGACCTCACCCTGTGCACCGCCGCCGGGGAGGAACTCGACATGGGCACGCGTCTCGACGCGAGCCCCGAGGAGAGCGACGACGCCTGCTACACCGACGCGCCGAACATCTCCGACACCGCCCGCCGCAACCGCCGCGTCCTGAGCGCGGCCCTCACCACGGCCGGGCTGGTCAACTACCCCACCGAGTGGTGGCACTGGTCGTACGGGGACAGGTACTGGGCGCTGATGACGGGCGCGCCGAACGCGCTGTACGGACCCGCGCGGACCGGTCCCTAGCCCGCGGCACGCCGGGCGTCCGTGGCTTCGCGCGCCCGCCGTCCCTACCCGTCCCATCCCCGAGGGCTGCACCCCGTCTCCCGTTGTCGCCTCGGCGGCAAACCCCGTAGCGGGGGTCAGGGGCAGCACCCTGCGGATGGGGCGGGCAGGGGTGGCGGGGGTGGCGTCGTCCGCGGGGCGGGTCAGGCGGGTGGTGCCGCGAAGACGTTCAGGAGGGTGTCGACACGCAGCCGCAGATCGGCGGAGTCGGCGCCGGTGACGACGGCGGACACCGCGTCGGCGCGTGCCGAACGCGCCAGACGGACCCGGACGGTGCCGAGGAAGCCGTCGAAGGCGTGCGTGGCCCAGGCGGCCGGGTCCCGGTCGTTCGTGTCGTCCGTCGTCGCGAGGGCCGCGGTGAGCGCGTCCCAGTCGATGTCCTCGACGGCGTAGGGGTCGCGGGTGACGTAGTGGGAGAGCTGTTCCAGGAGCGGGCGCACGCTGTCGGCGCGGACCCGGCCGCCGAGGTCGTCGGGGCCGTGAGGGCTCGGGCAGGTGTCCTCGTCGTCCGCCGGGACGTACCCGGGCAGGCCTCCGCTCACCGCCCTCCGGTCCCCTCTGACGACGTACAGGTACGCCCAGAGGTCCAGTTGACGGACCGCGTACGCGGGGTCGTAGGCCGCCGTGGGGAGTTGGGGGACGCGTTTGCGGCCGGTCGCGTCGAGGCGGTACGGCACGTCGAACGCCTCCCGCCAGCGGGCGAGTGCGGGCTCGTAGCGGGCCTCGGCCTCCGCCGGCTCGATCTCCAGGTAGTGCGCGATCTGCTCCCAGGTCGCGCCGCGCTCGCGTTCGTAGACCACCGCCCGGCTCAGGACCCCTCGCGCGGCCTCCACCAGGCCGGCCGCCTGGCCGGCCCGGCCGCCGAGCCCGGTGTCCACGTCGTTGCGGGTGGCCACCAGGCCCATCGCGCCGCCCGCGGTGCCCCTCGCCGAGGAGGAGAGGGCCAGTCGGGCGAGGGCCTCACGGGAGAAGGCCGCGCGGTCGGCGTCGTACGGGGTGGGATCCGGGAGCGTCACGGCGGTCAGGGTGGCACGGGCGATGGGGGCGGGTCGCCTGATTTTCCAGTTGATCTACCGGTTGCGCGGACTGATCCGGTTGCTCCACCTGCACCGCCTGCGCACCGCCTGCACCTCCTGCACCTCCTGCGCGCCACCCGCTCCGGTGGTCACGGTCGCTCAGTGGTGCACGGGGATGGTCAGGCCCCGAACCGTCGTACGTACCGCCGCTGCCAAGGGGTCTCCACCGCGTGCCGGTCGTAGTGCCGGCGTACGTACGCCACGGCTTCCTCCGGCGGTACGCCGTCCAGCACCGCCAGACAGGCCAGCGCGGTGCCGGTACGGCCCCGGCCGCCACCGCACGCGAGCTCGACCCGGTCGTCGGCCGCCCGCTCCCACGCGTCCCGCAGCACCCGGGCCGCCTCCGCCCGGTGACCGGGCAGCCGGAAGTCGGGCCAGCGCAACCAGCGGGACTCCCAGGGGACTTCGGGCGGCTCCTTGCCGAGGAGGTACACGGCGTACGTGGGAACTGGTCCGTCGGGGAGCGGCCGGCGCAGCCCCCGGCCGCGCACCAGCCGGCCGGAGGGCAGCCGCAGTACACCGGCGTCGGCCGGGTCCCAGGGTCCGGGCACCGCTCCCATGGGCTACCCCACCCCCCGCGAGGCCTGCGCCGCCCTCGTCTCGATGCCCCTGAAGTGGTCGGACATCGCCTGTCGCGCGCCCTCGACGTCCCGGGCGCGGAGGGCGGCCACGATGTCGCGGTGGCGGCGGACGGTCAGCTCGGGGGTGGGGTCGTCGGTCCAGCCGCGGGCGCCGGCGACACGCAGGAAGACGGTCCAGAAGGCGCCGAGGAGCTGGGGGATGAGCGCGTTGCCGAGGGAGGCGTAGAGGAGTTCGTGGAAGTCGCGGTCGAGTTCGGCGACGGGTTCGCCCGCCCTCCCGGCCGCCTCCATCCGGTCGACGACGGCCGCGAGAGCGTCCAGTTCGTCCTCCGTGAGGGTGCCCGCGACCCGTCGTACGAGGCCGTCCTCCAGGACCTCGCGGACCTGGAGGATCTCGGCGAGCGCGGCGGTGTCGCCGTCGGGCCGGGCGAGGGTGCGGAAGGTGAGCCCGTCGACGAGGGGGGTGAGGGAGGCCTCGCCGACGTAGGTGCCGTAGCCGTGCCGGATGTCGACTATGTCGAGGGCCTGCAGGGCTTTGAGGGCCTCGCGGACGGAGTTGCGGCTGACGCCGAGGTCCTCCATCAGCTCCGTCTCGGTGGGCAGGGGCGCGCCCGCCTGGAGCTTGCGGTCGAGGATGAGCTGCGTGACCTCGCGCTGGATCTGGCTGCTCACCCGACGCTCGGGCCGGCGCCGGCTCCCGCTCTCCTGAGACATGCGCCGCATCGTACGCTCGCCGGACATCCGACGTCCCACCTCCGGACGGAAACCACGTGGACTGACCAGGGGAACGCCAGGTTAACGCCCCGTGTCACCCCCGGGAAATCTTCTCCTAACGGCCCCTCAACCGTCCTTATTTCATACCGGTGTTGATCCGCCATTGGTCGCACCTTTGGCACGTACGCCATTCGTGTGCGATCACTTGACCGCCCTCACCGGTGCTTTTAGGGTCACGCTGCTCCCTACAGGACGTAGGACGTCGTATCTCCCTCCCTGGAGGAACCGTGCGCGACGTGATCCGTGACGCCCCGGCGCCGACCCGCCGGTCGCTCCTCAAATACTCCGGCGCGCTGGGCGCGGCCGCCGCCGTCTCCTCGTCGCTGGCCGCCTGTTCGGCCGGGCCGGAGTCCACCAACGACACCGGCTCGGGCGGCGGGAAGAACGGCACCCTGACCGCCGTCATCGGCTACGGCAACGACGGCAGCTGGGACCCGACCCAGACCGCGTCGGCCTTCTGCATGGCCGCGAACAACCACGTCTACGAAGGCCTCCTCGACACCGACCCCCTCTCGCGCGAGCCGTACGCGGCGCTCGCGACGGCCGTGCCGAGCGACCTCGACGGCACGTCGTGGACGTTCGAGCTGCGGCCCGGCGCCACCTTCCACGACGGCGAACCGGTGACCGCCGACGACGTGGTCTTCGTGTACGAGCGCATCCTCGACCCCGACACCCAGACCCTCGCCAAGGGCTTCTTCGCGAGCTGGCTGAAGGAGGTCAGGAAGATCGACGCGCGGAATGTCGAGCTGGTGCTCAAGTTCCCCTTCCCGGACGGCCTTTCCCGGCTGACGCTGGCGAAGATCATGCCGAAGCACGTCTTCTCCCGGCCGGGTGCCTGGGAGGAGGCCATCAAGGGCAGGGCGATCGGTTCGGGGCCGTATCGGCAGACCGCGCACCATCCGAAGTCCAACACCACGTTCGAGGCGTACGCCGACTACAACGGCCCCCGCCCGGCGGCCTTCGCGAAGATGAACTGGCTGACCATCGTGGACGCGGCCCCGCGCGTCGCGAAGATCTCCGGCGCGAGCGCCGGCGCGCAGATCGCCGACAACATCCCGTACGCCAATATCGGGCAGCTGGAGAAGGGCGGCATGTCCGTCCAGGGCGGCTCCGGGATGAACAACCTCTTCCTCATGTTCAACACCCGGCGCACACCCTTCGACGACGTACGGGTGCGGCAGGCGCTGCATTACGCGATCGACCGGGACAAGATGATCGAGGTGGCGCTGAAGGGGCACGGAAAGCCGGCGAGTTCCTTTCTCAACGAGGGGAATCCGAGTTACCGGCCGGCGAAGAACGTGTACGCGTACGACCCCGACAAGGCGAAGGCGTTGCTGGCGGAGGCCGGGGTGAAGGGCCTGAGGATCGAGATCCTCGCGGTGAACGTCAGCTGGATCGTCGACTGTCTGCCGACCGTCAAGGCGTCCTGGGACGCGATCGGCGTCGAGACGACGCTCTCGCCGCAGGAGACCACCGCGGTGTTCACGAAGATGGACCAGAAGCAGGACTACCAGGTGGTCGCCGCCGCCTCGAATCCCAATCAGTTCGGACTCGACGCGGATCTGATCATGCACTACAACTACGGGCCGCAGAACCTGTGGATGCAGTACGCGCGGTGGGCCGACAACGCGGTGGCCAAGGGGCTCTTCCGGGACATGGACCGGGCGACGCGGGAAGCGGACGCCGACCGCAAGAAGACGATGGTCCAGGACTACATCGACGTCGTCGCCGAGCAGGCCGTGCTGTATCCGGTGGTGCACAACGAGTTGATGACCGCCTGGAATCCGAAGCGGCTCAGCGGGATAAGGGCGCAGCCGTACCCCGGTATCAACCTGCTTCAGGCCAAGTGGGTTTAGCGTGGTCGCTGTCCTGCGCATTCTGATCCGGCGGATCGCTCTGCTCGTTCCGCTGATGCTCGGGATCATCCTGTTCGTGTTCGTCGTCATGCGGTTCTCGGATGTCGATCCGGCGTCCGCGTTCTTCCAGGGGGCCAATCCGACACCGGAGCAGTTGCACGATTTCCGGGAGGAGAACGGGCTTCTGGACCCCCTGCCGGTCCGTTACGCCGGGTTCGTCGGGGAACTGCTGCACGGGGACATGGGGATCAGCGCGCTCACCCGGGCCCCCGTCGTCGACCAGGTCATGACCGCGCTGCCGCTCACCCTCCAGCTGACCTTCCTGGGGCTGGGCATCGCGGTCGTGCTGTCGCTGCTCGGCGGGGTCACCGCGGCGATCCACCGGGACCGGCCGGCGGACCAGGTCATCCGGGTGGTGTCGCTGACCGGGGTCGCGGCGCCCGGGTTCTGGCTGGCGCTGCTGATGATCCAGTACCTGGCGGTGGACCTGGGCTGGTTCCCGACGGGCGGGTACGTGAATCCGGCGGACTCCTTCACCGGGTGGCTGAGGACGATGACGCTGCCGGCGTTCGCGCTGTCGCTGCCGGTGGCGGCACAGCTCACCCGGATCGTACGGACGGCCGTGGTGGAGGAGCTGGACAGGGACTACGTACGGACGGCGATCGGGAGCGGGCTGCCGCCACGGGTCGTGGTGGGCCGGAACGTGCTGCGGAACGCGCTGATCAATCCGCTGACCGTGCTGGGGCTGCGCGTCGGCTATCTGCTCGGCGGCGCGGTCGTCATCGAGACGATCTTCTCGCTGCCGGGGATGGGCAAGTTGATGATCGACGCCGTGAAGAACGGCGATCCGGCGGTCGTCCAGGGTGTCGTCCTGACCACGGCCGCGGGCTTCGTGGTCGTGAACCTGGTCATCGACGTCCTCTACCTCCTGGTGAACCCGCGCCTCAGGGAAGCAAGTTGACCCGGGGACGCACTGTGACGACGACCGAGGGATGCGAGCTGATGCCCTGATGCTCGGACGGGAGCCGATGCCCTGATGTTCGGCCTGATGGTGACCACGCGCAAACGCCTGACGGAGGCGCTGTCCCGGCCCGGCGTCCGGCCGCGCTCCTGGCGCGGGCTGCCTCCGCTCTCCCGGATCGCGGTCTGCTTCCTGGCGGTCGTGGCCCTCACGGCACTCCTCGCCCCCTGGCTCGCCCCGCACGACCCGCTCGACCAGCAGACCCTGGCCGGCGGCACCGGCGCGCCCTCCGCCGACCACTGGATGGGCCAGGACAGCCTCGGCCGGGACATCCTGAGCCGGCTGATGTACGGGGCCCGCTGGTCGCTGGCGATCGGGCTCGGCGCCACCGCGCTCGCCCTGGTCGTGGGCGCGGTCGTCGGGGCCGTGGCCGCGACCTCGCGCAAGGCGGTCGACGAGACGCTGATGCGCTGCCTGGACGTCGTCATGGCCTTCCCCGGCATCGCGCTGGCCGCCGTCCTCGTCGCCGTCTTCGGCGGCGGGATCACCGTCCTGATCTGCGCGATCGCGTTCCTGTTCACCCCGCCCGTCGCCCGGGTCGTCCGGGCCAACGTCCTCGACCAGTACGGCGAGGACTATGTCACCGCCGAGCGGGTGATAGGGGCCCGCACCCCGCACATCGTGATCCGGCACGTGGCGATCAACTGCGCCGCCCCGGTGCTCGTGTTCTGCACGGTCCAGGTCGCCGAGGCCATCGTCTTCGAGGCGTCGCTGTCCTTCATCGGCGCGGGCGTACGGCCGCCGGACCCGTCCTGGGGCAGTGTCATCGCGGACGGCAAGAACATGGTGCTGACCGGCGGCTGGTGGGCGACCGTGTTCCCCGGTCTGCTGATGCTGGTCACGGTCCTGTCCCTGAACATCCTCTCCGAGGGCGTCTCCGACGCGTGGGCCGCGCCGGTCGCGCGGGAGGCGGAGCCCGGGGAGGCGGAGCCCCAGGAGGTGGAGCCCGGGGAGGTCGAGCCCCTGGAGGAAGCGGACCGGTCGGAGGCGCCCGAGCCGGGCGGCGGTTCCGGCGAGGTCCCCGAGCTGCCGGGACTGACGGAGGCGGCCGTGCGGCTGCGCTCCCGGGCCCGCCCCCTCCCCGAAGGGCGACCGGTCCTGTCCGTCGAGAACCTGGCGATCGGCTTCGACCGACGCCACCGGGGCGTGGACATCGTCGACGGCATCAGCTTCGAGGTCCGCCCCGGTGAAGTCCTGGGCCTGGTCGGCGAGTCGGGCTGCGGCAAGTCGCTGACCGCGCTGACGGTGATGGGCCTGGAACCGAAGGGCGCCCGGGTGCGCGGCCGGGTCCGGTTCGACCAGCGGCAGTTGGTGGGCGAGCCGATGCGCGTACGGCGGCGGCTGCTCGGCCACGAGATGGCGATGGTCTACCAGGACGCCCTGTCCTCCCTGAACCCGGCGATGACGATCCGCGCCCAGCTGAAGCAGGTCGTACGCCGGGGCGGCACACGCTCCGCGCCCGAACTGCTGCGCCTGGTCGGCCTCGACCCCGACCGCACCCTCCGCAGCTACCCGCACGAACTCTCCGGCGGCCAGCGCCAACGCGTGCTCATCGCGATGGCCCTGTCCCGCGACCCCCGGCTGATCGTGGCCGACGAGCCGACGACCGCACTCGACGTGACCGTCCAGGCGCAGATCATCGAACTGCTGCTGCGGCTGCGCGAGGAACTGGGCTTCGCACTGGTCCTCGTCTCCCACGACCTGGCCCTGATCGCGGACGTGACCGACCGGGTGGTGGTGATGTACGGCGGGCAGATCGTCGAGACGGGCGTGACGGCGGACCTGGTGGAGCGGCCCGCGCACCCCTACACGCGCGGGCTGCTGGGCAGCGTCCTGTCCCTGGAGTCGGCGGCCGAGCGGATGACCCAGATCAAGGGCGTCGTCCCCTCCCCCGCCGACTTCCCGGCGGGCTGCCGCTTCACCGACCGCTGCCCCCGGGCGGGCGACCTCTGCCGTACGACGGCCCCCGCCCTGCGGGGCACCCGTACGCACACGGCGGCCTGCCACCACCCGGCGGTGGACCTGACGGGACGTTCCGAGGACTCGGGAAGCGAGGTGGCGCGGTGAGCGCGCTCGTGGAGGTCTCGGGCGCCCATGTCGTGTACCGGGCGCGCAGCGGCGGGGTGTTCACCCGGGACCGGGTGTACGCGCTGACCGGCGCCGACCTGGTGATCGCGCCCGGTGAGACGGTGGGCGTGGTGGGCGAGTCGGGGTGCGGCAAGTCGACGCTGGCGAAGGTGCTGGTGGGGGTGGACCGGCCGACGGCCGGCACGGTCTCGTTCCGCGGGCGGGACCTGTGGTCCATGTCGCCGGCCGAGCGCCGGGTGGCCGTCGGCAGCGGCACGGGCATGATCTTCCAGGACCCGTCGACGGCCCTGAACCGCCGCCTGACCGTCCGCCAGATCCTGCGCGACCCGCTCGACGTGCACCGGCGCGGCACCCCGGCCGAACGAGAGGACCGGGTAAGGGAGTTGATGTCACTGGTCGGCCTGCCCCCGGCGCTCGCGGACGGTCTGCCCGGCCGGCTCTCCGGCGGCCAGCGCCAACGGGTGGCGATCGCACGGGCGTTGGCGCTCGAACCCGAACTGGTGGTGGCGGACGAACCGACGAGCGCGCTGGACGTCTCGGTCCGCGCCCAGATCCTCAACCTCCTCCTGGACCTCAGGGAACGCCTCGGCCTGGCCCTGGTCTTCGTCTCGCACGACATCCAGACGGTACGGCGGATGAGCGACCGGGTGATCACCATGTATCTGGGCCGGATCGTGGAGGAGACCCCGGCGGCCCTGGTCGGCGACCGTGCCCGGCACCCGTACACCCGCGCGCTGTTCTCGGCGACGCCCGGCCTGCTGGACCCGATCGACCCGATCCCGCTGGTGGGCCCCGTCCCGTCGGCCACCCGGCCGCCGAGCGGCTGCCCGTTCCGTACGCGCTGCTGGAAGGCGGACGACGTCTGCGCGGAGATCATGCCGGACTTCGCGGCCGCGTCGGCCCCCGGACACCGCTTCCGCTGCCACCATCCTGTGCAGGAGACGGAGTCGACGCGTGACCTGGTCGCCCAGGCGGTGGCCGCGCCCGCGTCGGATTCCGTACGCGATACCTAGCACCAAGGGAGCAACGATGACCGTCCCCGCCCCGCTGACCGGTGTCATCCCGCCCGTCTGCACGCCCCTGACACCGGACCGCGAGGTGGACGTCCCCTCGCTCGTCCGACTGGTCGACCATCTCGTGGCGGGCGGTGTGGACGCGCTGTTCGTACTCGGTTCGTCGTCGGAGGCGGCGTACCTGACGGACGCGCAGCGGCGGCGGGTCGTGGAGACGGTCGTCGGTCACGTCGGCGGCCAACTCCCCGTCCTCGCCGGGGCGATCGACATGACCACCCCCCGCGTACTGGACCACGTCCGCGCCGTGACCGCCGCCGGAGCCGAGGCCGTCGTGGCGACCGCCCCCTTCTACACCCGCACCCACCCGGCGGAGATGTCCCGCCACTACCGGCTGCTCGCCGCCGGCTCGCCCGTCCCGGTCTTCGCCTACGACATCCCCGTCGCCGTCCACACCAAGCTGCCCGCCGACGTGGTCCTGGAGCTGGCGCGGGACGGGGTCATCGCCGGCCTGAAGGACTCCAGCGGCGACCTGGCCGGCTTCCGCACGGTCGTCGTGGGCGCCCGTACCGACTCCGCCCTCACCGGCTTCAGCGCCCTCACCGGCTCCGAACTGATCACCGACTCCGCCCTCGCCCTGGGCGCCGACGGCGCTGTCCCGGGGCTGGCGAACGTCGACCCCGCCGGGTACGTCCGCCTCGACCGCCTCTTCCGCGCCGGCGACCGGGACCGGGCCCGCGCCGAACAGGAGCGCCTGTGCGCCCTCTTCGGCATGACCGGCGTCGGCGGCACCACCCGCATGGGCGGCAGCTCCTCCGCCCTCGGCGCCTTCAAGGCGGCCCTCCACCTGCGCGGAGTCATCGACTGCGCGGCCACGGCGGAGCCACAGGTCCCGCTGTCGGAGGCCGAGGTCGAGCAGGTCGGGAAGTACCTGGCGGCGGCGGGCCTGCTGTAGACGGACTCCCCCGCCGCAGACGGACTCCGCGCACACGGCCTCGGGGCGCGTCGCGCACCCTGAGCGCGTGCGCGAAATGCGATACGATACGTCTCGTCTCATCACATCCCGGCAGACGAGGAGCCGACAGCATGGAACGCTTCGTGGACGCGACGCCCGGCATACGCCTGTGGGTGGAGGACCGCGGCGCCCCCGCCACGCCCCCACTGCTGCTGATCATGGGCGCGCAGGCCTCGGGCCTGGGATGGCCGGACGCGTTCGTGGACAGGCTCGCCACCCGCCACCACGTCATCCGCTACGACCACCGGGACACCGGCCGCTCGACCTGGTCGTTCGACGCGGACCCGTACCCCGTCACCGAACTGGCGGCGGACGCCGTGCGGGTGCTGGACGGCCTCGGGGTCGAGCGCGCCCACATCGTCGGCATGTCCCTGGGCGGCATGCTCGCCCAGCTCCTCGTCGCCGACCGTCCCGACCGGCTGCTCAGCGCCACCCTGATCGGCACGAGCGCCCTCAGCACCACCCCGTACGTCCACCCGGACGGGACCCGGACCCCGCCCGAGGAGCTTCCCGGGATCGCCTCCGAGCTGCTGGAGATGTGGGCCCGCCCCGTGGAGGACCGGGGGCCGGAGGCCGAGTTGGAGCGGAGGGTCGAGCACTGGCGGGTCCTGGGCGGCGACCGGATCCCCTTCGACGCCGACTACGCCCGCGCCCTCGAACGGAACATCATCGAGCACACCGGCCACCACACCGCCGGCACCGCCCACGCCCGGGCCGATCCCTCCGGCATGGACCGCACGGACCGGCTCGCCCGCACCGCCGTACCCACTCTGGTCATCTCCGCGCCGGCCGAACCCGTCGCCCCGCCCCCGCACCCCCACCACCTCGCCCAGGCGATCCGCAGCGCCCACGTCGTGGAGATCCCGGACATGGGCCACGCCCTCCCGCCCCAGGTCCAGGGCCCCCTGGCCGACGCGATCCTGAACCACACGGCAGGAGCCCTGAAGACAGCCCCTCGCCCGGCCGGCTAGCCGAGCAGGCCCGACAGCGGCAGGCGGCAGGCGGCAGGCAGCAGGCAGCAGGCAGCAGGCAGCAGGCGGCAGGCGGCAGGCGGCGGAACTCGATCGTCTCGTACGGGCCCGTCTCGTAGAGGACGCCCACGTGGGTGCGGCCCAGGGGGACGAGGTCGGAGTAGGCGGCGGGGCGCTGCGAGAACGTCGTGGACTTCGTGAAGGCGGCGCCCGCGTTGTCGCCGCGCCAGACGGACATCGACTGGCGCATGGTGGGGACGGAGGGGCCGGAGACTCGTACGCCACGATCACCAGCTGGGCGCGGTCCCGGGCACCCAGCCTGCCCAGGATGCGGCTGACGTGGGTCTTCAGGACGGCCCGCGAGCGGTCCCATGCCCCGGCCGCTGTCCAGGTCGGCGGCCGGCGGGCACAGCAGCCCGGCGGCGACCGTCCCGGAGGAGGCGAGCACGGCGGGTCCGCAGCCGCGCAGGGCGACCCTCATGGCCTCGTACGGCCGCTCGGTCCGCCGTAGTTCCTCGCGGTAGCGGGAGACGAGCAGCAGCGCGTAGTCGTTGAGCGGTACTGCCGGGGACGGTACACGGCGGACCGTACTACTCCCCGGGGAGTACGGCCGCCCCGTCGGCGGGGGCCCGGTCCGCCCGGCGGTCGAGGACCAGCCGCGCCCCCTGGGGCCGCATGGTCATCCGCAGCAGCGGTTCGGGCCCGCCGCCCGGGTGCGGCCGTATCCGCCAGTCGCGGAGGATCACCGCGAGGGCCGTCTGCGCCTCGGCGAGCCCGAACGTGTCGCCGATGCATCTGCGGGTGCCGGCGCCGAACGGGATGAACGCCTCCCGGTGGCGGCGTTCGACGCGGTCCTCGCTCCAGCGGTCGGGGTCGAACCGCCCGGGCTCGGCGAAGACGTCCGGGTCCCGGTGGAGGGCGTAGGGGCTGAAGAGCAGGCCCGCGCCGGCGGGGAGGGGGTGGCCGCCCAGTTCGGTGTCGACGAGGGCGACGCGGCTGAGCAGCCACACGGGCGGGTGCAGACGCAGCGACTCGTTGATCACGCGCCTCATGTACGTCAGCCGGGAGAGGTCCTGGTGGGTGAGGGGGCGGTCGCCGAGCACCCGGTCCAGCTCGGCCTCCAGCCGCTCGTACTCCCGGGTGTGGCGGCCGAGCAGGTGCAGGGTCCACGACAGCAGTGACGACATGGTCTCGGTGCCGCTGATGAAGAACGTGATGACCTGGTCGAAGACCTCCTGCTCGGTGTGGACGTCCGGGCGGTCGGGAGGCACCAGGGCGGACACGAGGTCGTGGTGGTCGGTGGGGTCGCTCATCCGGCGCCGGACCATCGCGGCGACCGCCGCGCGCGTCTCGCGGGTCGCCCGCGCGTTCCGCAGGTTCTCGGGGGTCGGCAGACGGTTGCTGCCGGGCACCATCATGTGGGTGGCCAGGGCGGAGAGCATCACCGGCACATTGCGCTGGACCGTCTCGACGGCCCGCCGGTCCTCGGGGGCGAGGAAGAGGGTCCGGGCCAGGACGGCGACCGCGAAGCGCTGCATCTCCGTGTACGGCTCGACGGCCCGCCCGGTCTGCCACGTCGAGGTCACTTCGCGCGCGCAGTCGCGGAACCGCTCGGTGTGGTGGGGCAGTCGGTGGCGGGCGAACACGGGCCGCAGTTCGGCCCGCATCGGCCGGTGGGGTCCGGCCAGGCAGGTGGAGAGGCCGTCCCCGACGAGCTGGGTCGCCTGGTCGAAGAAGGGGCCGCCCTTGTCGAACTCCACCCCGTTGCCCTTGACCAGCATCCGCTGGACGAGCTCGGGGGCGTTGACCACGTGGACCGGGCTGCGCCCCAGCCGGATCCGTACGACCGGCCCGAGGGCGCGCAGCTCTTCGAGGAAGCCCAGCCGGTCGCGGGCCAGCCGGCCCGCGTGGCCGATCAGCGGGAGCGCTCCCGGAGCGGAGGGAGTCGTGTCGGTCGTCGTCACGAAGGACCTCGCAGTGTCGTGGGGGGTGTCTCTGGCGACGATCCCCAGAACTGCGTGGCCCATACAAGCGCACAGGGCGGCGCTCGAAGCACAGCGGGTGCCATGCAGGGCGCACGTACGAAAACAGTACGTATGTGTGCACAGCTGTGGGCACAGCGGCGGTCTGACTACGACGGCGTCCGCGCCGCCGCCAGCAGCCGGGTCACGTCGTCCGAGCAGATCGTCAGCGCCGCCCCGACCGTGGCCAGCGCGTCCCGCTCCGCCGGGGTGTACGGGCCGTCCGCCAGGGCGATCCGCGCGCCCTGGAGCAGGATCGCCTCACGGCCGGCCGGGGCGAGGTGCGGCGCCAGCGGGTCCAGGGCCTCGTGGAGCTCTATGGCGAGGCCGGGGCCGCAGGGTTCACCGAAGACGCGGCCCGTGTCGGCGGCCAGGGCCTCCACCAGGGCGCCGAGCTGGTCCACGGTGCAGTCGTCGAACCCGGCGGAGCGGACGGCGGTGGCGGCGACGGTCAGCGAGGTCCGGGAGCAGGTGCCACTCGCCGCGAGGACGGCCAGGGCCACCGTGTGGACGGCGTCGCGGAGCATCCCGGAGAAGCGGGTGGTGGTGGGGTGGTCGAGGACGTCGAGGGCGTAGTGGTGGCGGCAGGCCGCGCATTCCACCACGGGACCCGTCTCGCCGCGGGGCAGGACGGGGACACCGAGGAAGGTGAAGCGGCGCCGGCCGGTGAGGCGCTGGTAGTTGCGGTCGCCTCCGCAGCCCGGACAGAAGAACTCGCCGTCACCGACGTCCGTCCACGCGATCCGGGTGCCCATCACACGCGAGAAGCCGGTGGCACGGCTGTTCTGCCCGACGCGGGCGAGCGCGGTGGCACGGCCCATCGGGTCCCGTCCTGGCAGCACGTCGCACCTCCGTAACTCCCCCACACACGGCCCCTTGGGCGCGGGAGGTGCCCCTCGGCATCATCGCCGCGCTTGCGTGATGTTAGCCACATCCGCGAGGCTCAGTCAGTACTCCGGACGAGGCCTACCCGCGAACTGCACAGGGTTTGGCCGGTAAACGACGGGCCCCGCACGCCGGAATTCGGCGAACGGGGCTTTCAAACCGCCGGTCAGGCTGGTCAGCGCGCCGCGCGGTTGACGGCGGAGACGACCGCCTTCAGTGACGCACGCGTCGTGTTCGCGTCGATACCGATGCCCCACAGGACCTTGTCCTCGATGGCGACCTCGATGTACGAGGCGGCCTGCGAGGAGGCGCCCTCGCTCATCGTGTGCTCCTGGTAGTCCAGCAGCCGCGCGTCGATGCCGATGCCCTGCAGTGCGTGGAAGAACGACGAGATCGGGCCGTTGCCGGTGCCGACCAGGGTCGTCTCCTCGCCGTCGACCTCCGCCTCCACGGTCAGCGTGTCCACGCCGTCCTTGTCGGTGGTCGACTGGTTGTTGCGGACCTGGACACGGCCCCACGGGTTCTCGGGGTTCGGCAGGTACTCGTCCTGGAAGACCGCCCAGATGTCGGAGCCGGTGACCTCGCCGCCCTCGGCGTCCGTCTTCGCCTGGATGAGCTTCGAGAACTCGATCTGCATCCGGCGCGGCAGGTCCAGCTTGTGGTCGTTCTTCAGGACGTACGCGATACCGCCCTTGCCGGACTGCGAGTTGACCCGGATGACCGCCTCGTAGGAGCGGCCGACGTCCTTGGGGTCGATCGGCAGGTACGGCACGGCCCACTCGATGTCGTCGACGGTGACGCCCTTCGCGGCCGCGTCGGCCTCCATGGCGTCGAAGCCCTTCTTGATGGCGTCCTGGTGGGAGCCGGAGAAGGACGTGTAGACCAGGTCGCCCACGTACGGGTGGCGCGGGTGGACCTCCATCTGGTTGCAGTACTCCCACGTACGACGGATCTCGTCGATGTCGGAGAAGTCGATCTGCGGGTCGACGCCCTGGGAGAACAGGTTCATGCCCAGGGTGACCAGGTCGACGTTGCCGGTGCGCTCGCCCTGCCCGAACAGACAGCCCTCGACGCGGTCGGCGCCGGCCATCAGCGCCAGCTCGGCGGCGGCGACGGCGGTTCCGCGGTCGTTGTGCGGGTGGACGGAGATGCAGACGTGCTCGCGGCGGGAGATGTTGCGGCTCATCCACTCGAACCGGTCCGCGTGCGTGGACGGCGTCGAACGCTCCACGGTGGCGGGCAGGTTGAGGATGATCTCGCGGCCCGGACCGGGCTGGTAGACGTCCATCACCGCCTCGCAGACCTCCAGGGCGAAGTCCAGCTCGGTGTCGGTGAAGATCTCCGGGCTGTACTGGTACCCGAACTCGGTCTCCGGACCCAGCAGCTTCTCCGCGTACTCCATCACCAGGCGCGTACCGTCCACGGCGATCTGCTTGATGTCGTCCTTGGAGCCGCGGAAGACCACGCGGCGGAAGACGGGAGCGGTGGCGTTGTAAAGGTGGACGGTCGCCCGCCTGGCGCCCTTCAGCGACTCCACGGTCCGCTCGATCAGGTCCTCACGGGCCTGGGTCAGTACGGAGATGGTGACGTCGTCGGGGATGACCCCCGGCTCCTCGATGATCGACCGTACGAAGTCGAAGTCCGTCTGTCCCGACGCGGGGAAGCCGACCTCGATCTCCTTGTAGCCCATCTTGACCAGCTGGTCGAACATCCGGCGCTTGCGCTCGGGCGACATCGGGTCGATCAGGGACTGGTTGCCGTCGCGCAGGTCGGTGGAGAGCCAGCGGGGGGCGACGGTGATCCGGTTGTCCGGCCACGTGCGGTCGGGGATGTCGACCTGCTCGTACTGTCCGTACTTGTGGATCGGCATGGACGTGGGCTGCTGGCGGTTCGCCATGATGCGTGGGCTCCTCGATGGTCCGGAAAGGACGGCCGACGCAACACCAAAGCACCGCGGGGAGGGGGTCGGCCTCGACTACAGGCCCTCGCCGCGGCAGCTAAGGAGAAGCAGCCCGAAACGCATGATGCTGAGCAGCGTAGCCGAGTCCTGGTCGGCGCGGGGAGGCCGTATCAGTATGCGGGACCGGGGCGGAATAAGGGACAAAAGGTGCGCAAGACCACACGGGGTGCACGGGAAGCACCCCTTCGGGGGCGCGGGGAACCGCGCGAGAAGCCACGCGAACGGAAAGCCCGCCGCCAACCCTCAGTAACACGGCGACGACGAAACGCAACCCATACGGCGACATTTCACCAATCATGGTTGCCCCTAGTGACACGCTTCTAACGGAGTGCAATCGTGCGGCCATGACGACCAACGGGGGCCACGAGCCCGTCTTCTGCACCGTCGTACCACCGCACGTCCTCGACAAGCTCTCCCAGGCCGAGGACCCGGTGCTCGCGGGCGCCGCGCGCAAAACCCTGGAGCGCGACGCCTTCGAGCGCACCCACCGCCGTCTGACCACGGTCGTCGGCGCCCCGACCGTCACCGCACCCGTCGGCGCCGAGACGGGCAAACCGCACCGCACGATCCACGACGCCCGCCACGGCACGGACCTGCCCGGCAGGAAGGTGCGCGGCGAGGGCGACGAACCCGGCAAGGACGCCACGGTCAACCGCGCGTACGCGGGCCTGGGTGCCACGTTCGAGCTGTTCCTCCAGGCGTACGAGCGCGACTCGATCGACGGCGCCGGGCTGCCGCTGGACGCGACCGTGCACTACGAGCGCGACTACAACAACGCCTTCTGGAACGGCGAACAGATGGTGTTCGGCGACGGCGACGGCGAGATCTTCCTCGACTTCACCATCCCGATCGACGTCATCGGCCACGAGCTGAGCCACGGCGTCACCCAGTACACGGCGAACCTGACGTACTTCGGCCAGCCGGGCGCGCTCAACGAGTCCATGTCGGACGTGTTCGGCGCCCTCATCAAGCAGTACACGCTCGGCCAGACCGCCGCCGAGGCCGACTGGCTGATCGGCGCGGGCCTGCTCGCCCCACGCGTCACGGGCACCGCCCTGCGCTCGATGAAGGCCCCGGGCACGGCGTACGACGACGACGTCCTCGGCAAGGACCCGCAGCCGGCGACCATGGACGACTACGTCCGCACCGGCCGCGACAACGGCGGCGTCCACATCAACTCCGGCATCCCCAACCACGCGTTCTACCTCGTGGCCACCGCCCTCGGCGGCCATGCCTGGGAGCGGGCCGGACAGATCTGGTACGACGTCCTCACCGGCGGCGAACTGAGCAAGCAGGCCCTCTTCGTCGACTTCGCCACGCTCACGGTGAAGGCCACGAAGGACCGGTTCGGCCAGGGCGACGAGCTGACGGCGGTGCTGAAGGCCTGGGAGCAGGTGGGTGTGCGGACGCTGTAGTTCCGTACTAGACAGGACCCATGCGTATTCAAGTGCGGCGCACGGGCGGTTTCGCGGGCATCGAGCGGCACGCGGTGGTGGACACCGCCGGGCGGCCCGATGCCCAGGACTGGCGCACCCTGGCCGAGCGGGCGCTCGCCGCCGGCCGGGGCTCTCCGCCGCTCGGGGTGCCGGACGGCTTCGCGTACGAGATCACGGTGGACGGGAGGACCGTGCACTGCGCGGACCCCCGGCTGTCCGAGGCGCAGCGGGAGCTGATCAGAAGGGTGCTCAAGGAGGGGGCGTGAGCAGCCCCGCAGGGGCGCTGGGGGCGCGTAACGGGCACTTCACCCTCGGGCGTTGACTTCCGTTACCCGTGGTACGGATGATCCGCCCATGGCGACAAACGCGACCAACCCGATACCCCAGTTCCCGGCAGGCTTCCTGTGGGGCGTCTCGACCTCCGCGCATCAGATCGAGGGGGCCGCGGGCGAGCGCGAGCAGTCCGTGTGGGACGCCTTCTCGGCCGAGACGGGCCGCATCAAGGACGGCTCGACGGCGGCGGTGGCCTGCGACCACTTCCACCGCTACCCCGAGGACGTGGCCCTGCTGCGCGACCTGGGCGTGGGCGCGTACCGCTTCTCGATCTCCTGGCCCCGGGTGAACGCCCCCGGCGGGCTCGACTTCTACGACCGCCTGGTGGACGAGCTGACCGGGGCGGGCATACGGCCGGTGCCGACTCTCTTCCACTGGGATCTGCCGTCGTCGCTGGAGGAGGCGGGGGGCTGGCTGAACCGGGACACCGCCGAGCGATTCGCCGAGTACGCCGCCGTCGTCGCCGCCCGGCTCGGTGACCGCGTCACCAAGTGGATCACCATCAACGAGCCCGCCGAGCACACCCTGTTGGGCCACGCCCTCGGCACCCACGCCCCCGGCAAGCAGCTCATGTTCGACGCGCTCCCGGCCGCCCACCACCAGCTGTTGGGCCACGGCCTGGCCGTACGGGCCCTGCGCGCGGCCGGAGTCACGGACGTCGGCATCGCCAACTCGCACGGGCCGACCTGGGCCGCGTCTCAGGAGCAGGCGGACGTGGAGGCGGCCGGTTTCTACGACCTGCTGCTGAACCGTCTGTTCGCGGAGCCGGTCCTTCTGGGCGAATACCCGGAGGGGATCGGCGAGTTGATGCCGGGCACCGACATCGGGTCCGACCTGAAGGTCATCTCCGAGCCCATCGACTGGTACGGCGTCAACTACTACGCCCCGACCCGCGTGGGCGCCCCCGAGGGCGCGGACATCGAGTTCGGCGGCATCACCATCCCCGCCGAACTCCCCTTCACCGTCAAGGAGATCGAGGGCGTCCCCACGACCGACTTCGGCTGGCCGGTCGTCCCCGAGGGCCTGACCGAGCTCCTCACCGACTTCCACGAGCGCTACGGCGACCGCCTGCCGCCCGTCGTCATCACGGAGAACGGCTGCTCCTACGAGGGCGTCGACGACCAGCGGCGCATCGCCTACCTGGACGGCCACGTCCGGGCCCTCCACAAGGCCGCCGAGGCGGGCGTCGACGTACGCGGCTACTTCGTGTGGTCGCTGCTGGACAACTTCGAGTGGGCGGAGGGGTACGCACGCCGCTTCGGGCTCGTTCACGTGGACTACGAGACGCTTGAGCGGACGCCGAAGGCGTCGTACGGCTGGTACCAGGAGCTGCTTCGGGCGCAGAGCCGGGGATGACGGCGATACAGCCGACCGGCGCTCTCGCGGAGCCCGTCATGGGGGTCCCCCCGGTTTGAGCGAAGTCGAAAACTGGGGGAGGGTCGGCGGGGGCTGGACCTCCGCCCTCGCGCTGGCCAACGGGGCGATCTGGGTGGGCTGGTACGGCCCGCTGCAGATCCTGCTGGCCTCGCAGGCGGTGGACTTCGCGCCCGGTGCCGGGATGTCGAAGGAGACGATGCTGGCGTGGGTGACCGGCGCCGGGGCGGTCGTCTCCCTGTTCGCCACGCCGCTGTTCGGCGCGCTGTCGGACCGTACGACATCCCGGTGGGGCCGTCGCACGCCGTGGATCGTGGCGGGGTCGGCGGGCGGGGCGGTGTCGTTGCTGCTGCTCGCGGGCGCGAACGGGCTGTGGACCACGGTGGCGGGCTGGTGTCTGGTGCAGCTGACCCTGAACGCGTCCTGGGCGGCTGTCACCGCGGCCGTGCCGGACCAGGTGCCACGGCTCCAACGAGGCTCCGTGGGAGGCTGGTTGGGCGCGGCGCAGATCCTGGGTGTGGTCGGCGGCACGGGGCTGGCGACGCTGGCCGGAGGTGTCGGCGCGGGGTACGCGGCGTGCGCGGTGTTCACGCTGGTGGGCGTGTTGCCGTACGTGCTGGGGCACCGGGATCCGCGGTTGCCGGCGGCGGCCCGCCCGGCCTGGTCCTGGCGGGGGTTCCTGGGAGGCTTCTGGCTGAGCCCGCGGCGGTACCCGGACTTCGCGTGGGCGTGGCTGACGCGTTTCCTGATCAATCTGAGCAACAGCATCGGCCTTCTCTACCTGCTGTTCTACCTGCGGGACCGCGTCGGGTATCCCGACCCGGAAGAGGGCGTGCTGATCCTCACGGTGGTGAACGCGCTGACGCTGCTGGCGACGGTGGTGGTCTCCGGGGTGTGGTCGGACCGGGTGGGGCGGCGCAAGCCGTTCGTGTACTGGTCGGGGATGGTGATGGCGGTCGCGGCCGGCACGATCGCCCTCTGGCCGACCTGGCCCGGCACGATCGTCGCCTCGGCTCTTCTCGGCCTCGGCTTCGGTGTGTTCACCTCGGTCGACTTCGCCCTCATGACCGATGTCCTGCCGAAGGCCCTCGACCGGGGCAAGGACCTGGGCGTCATCAACGTGGCCAACTCCCTTCCCCAGGTGGCCGCCCCGGTGGTGGCCGCGCCGATCGTGGCCCATCTGGGCGGCTACCGGGCGCTGTACCTGGTGGCGGCGGTGATCGGACTGGCGGGGGCGGTGTTCGTGGGGCGGATACGCGCGGTGGAGTAGAGCGCGCGGGCCGAGTGCCGCGGATCACGCGGGCGGAGTGCGGGAGATCACGCGTTTCACAGCCGGTGCACAGACAACGGATCCACCCTTTCACCCGTCTTCAGTGCTGACCACGCTCGCCCCCGAAGGGACGCACTGTGCCTACGCGTTCAACCAGACCATCCCGAACCCGCCCCGCACGACAGGCGATAGCCGTGCTGGCCGTGTCCGGCACGCTGCTCGCGACGCCCTCGCTGGCGGCGCCCTCGGCGTTCGCGGCCGGGGCGCCCCCGACCGACCTGCGCGTGGACACGAACCGGGACGGGAAGGTCGACGTCGTCGGCACCACCGACACATCCGGTGAGAACGGCTGGACCGTCGCCCGGGGCGCGCTGATGCTGCCCAACATCGACGACGACACCAAGCGTTGCCCGGCCACCGGCCCGAAGGGCAAGCCCCTCTCGGACGCCAAGCTGGCCGCCTGCAACGACGCCTCCGACACGAAGGTGAACGGCACCGCCGACGCCGCCGACCTGGCCCGCGTGCGGTCCGTACCGATGGCGACTGTCCCGGCGGGGGCGCAGGGCAGTGTGAAGGTCACGGCGGGCGCCGCACAGACCCGTGTCTTCGTCAAGCGGGGCAAGAAGTGGGAGCCGGTCACCGCCAAGACCCGCCTGACCCGGGCCGAGCTGAAGGCCGGCGTCGAGTTCGGCGTCGAGGCCCGGGACGTGATCCGGGACACCGCGAAGTGGGACGGGACGGCCCGGGTCCGGCTGACCGTGAAGTCCTCCAAGGGGACCACCGCCGACTCGGTCACCCTGCGCGTCGCACCGCTCCTGACCCACCACCACCTGCAGAACGCCCAGCAGCTGCTGGTCACCAAGGTCTCCGGTGGCAACTACGGAAAGCTCAACCGCGCCTTCCGCGAGGGCCTGGACAAGGCGGCCAAGAGCGCCGGCATCACGCAGCCGACGGTGAACTTCACCAAGTACGGCGACATCTGGGCGCAGGACTTCGTCGAGCCCGCGTACGTCAGCATGACCGGCGCGGACGGCCGTCGGCAGGTCATGCGGGTGATGCTCCGCTCCGCCCAGCTGGACCGGGAGGCGGGCCGGGAGCTGTTCGAGAAGATGCGCGGCCCGAACACCGGTGCCGTGCAGGTGACGGGCGCCCGGGAGTCGGAGGAGTGGACGCTCAACTCCATGGGCAACCTGGAGACGATTCCGCCGTACGCGCAGGGGAACCGTTCCTTCCCGGCAGGCCGGATCATCATGGGCCAGCGCCCGGACACCGGCTCCAAGCCGGCGAAGGTGATGCGGACGTTCCTGAAGTCGCAGGGCCTGCAGGACCCGCTGTTCCTCGACACGTCCTGGCTGCACGTCGGCCACGTCGACGAGTTCGTGCAGTTCCTGCCCGCCGACACCCCGCGCGGCTGGAAGATCGCGATCGCCGACCCCGAGGCGGGGCTCAAGCTCCTGCGTGACGCGAAGGCCGCCGGCCACGGTTCGACGAAGATGTTCTCCCTGAAGCTCGGCCCCACGGAGACCATCACCAAGGCCCTCGCCTCCAAGACCCTGGTCTCCGACAACAACCTCGCCACGCGCCGGATCGAGGCCAACCTCGCGGTGCTCAAGCGCGAGACGGGCGTGACGGACGCCGAGGTCGTCCGCGTTCCCGCCCTCTACACCCAGGGCACGGAGATGGTGGGCGAGACGCAGTCGGGCGGCGACGGCACGACCCGCCTCCCCCGTCTGACCCGCCTCGGCGCCGGCTCCGAACTCCCGGACGTGGCACGGGACTACGGCCAGCAGCGCCGGCTCGACGAGACGACCGCGGACAACGGCTCGAAGACGAGGGAGGGCCTCGGGGCAGCCTCCCCCGCGGCGCCCGCGCCGCCGGTGATGACCAGCGCGTACGTTCCCGGCGCGGTCAACGGCATCGTCCTCAGCCGCACGCACTACCTCGCGCCGCGCCAGTGGGGTCCCGTCATCGGCGGCAAGGACATCTTCACCGAGGCCGTCACGGCCGCGTACACCGGCGCCGGCATGCAGGTGTCGTACCTCGACGACTGGGAGACGTACCACCTCGGCATGGGGGAGATCCACTGCGGCACGAACACGCTGAGGGACACGTCGGCGGCCTGGTGGACGCGCTGACGCCCGCCACCGCCTGACCGGACCTGATCGTCGCCGCCGCCCCGGAGAACCGAACCGGGGCGGCGGCGCTGTCTTCCTCTCACGCCGAACCCGGGCTCCGCAGATCCTCCAGCCGTACGAGGCTGTCCCGGACCTGCTCCCGCTCCTCGTCGGTGAGCGGCACCGCCCTGGCCCGCCCGATCGCGTCCGCCGCCGCCTGCTCGTCCCCGAGCCGCACCGCGACATCGGCGCGCAGCACGAGCAGCCGCACCAGTTGGGGAGCCGTGGGGGTCTCCCCCCGCTCCCCCCGCTCCAGTGCCCGGTCGATGACCTTCGCCGCGGCCGCCGGATCCTCCTTCGAGTCCGCCAGCAGGGACGCGTGGTGGAGGGCCCGCGCGAAGGTCTCCTTCGGGGCGGGCCGGTGGTGCTGGTCCTCGCTCGTGGGCTGCCCCACACGGATGCAGTTGCCGCCCGGATCGGTCATCAGGAACTGCCGCATGCCGTACGACATGTCCTTCAGCGGCCCGATACGCGGCAGCCCCCGCGTCGGTATCCGCCCGTACGCGCCCTTGAGGCCGGCCCGGAACGCCGCGTACAGCCCGTCCACGTCGTCCGTGACCACGTAACACGTACCGAGCGATTCCGCCGGCTCGTACCGCTTCGTCGCGAAGAACTGCAACTCGATCCCGCCCCGCGTCACCGCGGCGTACGGATTGGGGCTGCGCTGCTGGAAGGTGACCTCGAATCCGAGGGCCACATAGAAGTCGAGGAGTGGCTGGAGGCTCTGACACGGAAGGATCACGATCGTCTTCTCGCCCATCCCCTGACTCTAGTCAAATTTGACCAGTTGGGGCGACCCTTTTGGAGGGCCGGCCGGGTTCGGCTGGGTCGGGCGGTCAGAACCCCAGCTTGCGCAGCTGACGGGGATCGCGCTGCCAGTCCTTCGCGACCTTCACATGGAGGTCCAGGAAGACCGGCGTGCCGAGCAGCGCCTCGATCTGCTTGCGGGACTTGATGCCGACCTCCTTCAGGCGCTTGCCCTTGGGGCCGATGATGATGCCCTTCTGGCTGGGGCGCTCGATGTAGACGAAGGCGTGGATGTCGAGGAGGGGTCTGTCGGCGGGGCGGTCCTCACGGGGGAGCATCTCCTCGACGACGACGGCGATGGAGTGCGGGAGCTCGTCGCGGACGCCCTCCAGGGCCGCCTCGCGGATCAGCTCGGCGATCATGACCTGCTCGGGCTCGTCGGTGAGGTCGCCCTCGGGGTAGAGGGCCGGGCCCTCGGGGAGGAGGGGGACGAGCAGGTCGGCCAGCAGGTCCACCTGCTTGTCGGCGACCGCCGAGACGGGCACGATCTCGGCCCACTCGAATCCCAGTTCCCTGCCGAGCTGGTCGATGGCGATCAGCTGCTCGGCGAGACGCTTGCTGTCCACGAGGTCGGTCTTCGTGACGATCGCGATCTTCGGCGTCTTCTTGATGGACGCCAGTTCCTTCGCGATGAAGCGGTCACCGGGGCCGAGCTTCTCGTTCGCGGGCAGACAGAAGCCGATCACGTCGACCTCGGCCCACGTCGCGCGGACGACGTCGTTGAGCCGCTCGCCCAGCAGGGTGCGCGGCTTGTGGAGACCGGGGGTGTCGACCAGGATCAGCTGGGCGTCCGGCCGGTGCACGATGCCCCGCACCGTGTGCCGCGTGGTCTGCGGCTGGTCCGCCGTGATCGCCACCTTCTGGCCGACCAGAGCGTTCGTGAGGGTGGACTTGCCCGCGTTGGGGCGGCCCACGAAGCAGGCGAAGCCGGCGCGGTGGGCGGCCTCGGCCGGCTTCTCGGATGACTGGGTACGGACGCTCATGGCGCCCATTGTCCCTGATCGCCAGAGCCGCGCCGCACCCAGCACGGACCGTGAGCTTTCCGAGCAGAAGCGCGACGGCCACCCGACGACGCTGGGCGCGGCCTCCGGCGCGGTCGCCGGTCTGGTCGCCATCACCCCGTCCTGCGGCTCGGTCTCGCTGCTCGGCGCGCTGGTCATCGGCCTCGCCGCCGGTGTCGTCTGCTCCTACGCCGTGGGCTGGAAGTTCAGGCTGAACTACGACGACTCGCTCGACGTCGTCGGCGTCCACCTCGTCGGCGGCGTCATCGGTACGGTCCTGATCGGCGTCTTCGTCGTCGAGTCGATGACCGGCGGGGCCGAGGGCCTCCTCCACGGCGGCGGATTCGCCCAGCTCGGCAAGCAGTTGGTGGCCGTGGTCGCCGTCGGGGCGTACGCCTTCCTCGTCACGTACGGCATCGGGAAGCTGATCGACAAGGTGCTGGGCTTCCGCGCGGACGAGGAGCACGAGCACACCGGTCTCGACCTTACGGTGCACGCCGAGACGGCATACGATCACGGCGTCCTGGGGCACGGCGCCCCGGTCACCTCGTCCGCATCGTCCACGTCCTCCACGTCCTCCACCTCCACGCAGAAGGCCAAGGCCCAGGCATGAAGCTCATCACCGCGATCGTCAAGCCGTACCGCCTCGACGCGATCAAGACCGCCCTGCAGGAGATGGGTGTCCACGGTCTGACCGTCAGCGAGGCCAGCGGCTACGGCCGGCAGCGTGGCCACACCGAGGTGTACCGGGGCGCCGAGTACCAGGTCGATCTCGTCCCCAAGGTCCGGATCGAGGTCGTCGTCGGGGACGCCGACTCGGACGCCGTGATCGAGACGATCGTGAAGGCCGCCCAGACCGGGAAGATCGGCGACGGCAAGGTGTGGGCGCTGCCGGTGGAGACGGTCGTACGGGTGCGGACGGGCGAGCGGGGTCCCGACGCGCTGTGAGACCCGGAGTCGGGTGAGGGGTGGTACCGCCGGGTGCGGTACCACCCCTCACCCGTTCACTCAGGCGCGGCGGGACGACGGATCAGTCGAACACGAACGGTCCCGGCGACTGCGGTTCGCTCGCCGTGCAGCTCACGGTGATGCCGAAGACCACCATCTGCAGGGAGCCGCCGTACGCCTCCAGGCTGTCGCCGGAGGCGACGGTGCCGGTGAGCGGGCCGACGACCATGCCGTCACCGGCGGCCAGGGCCGGGTTCTCGGTGCCGGTGAAGGACGTCGTGCCGCCGCTCGCCTTGACGAAGGTGAGCGTGGACTGGATGGAGTCCTCGGCGAGGGCGATCGGGGCGGTGATCTCCTCGGAGGAGAGGGTGACCGTGGCGGTCGTACCGTCCTGCGTGGCCGTGAGCGTGGCCGTGCCGGCGCCGCCGATCGTGCAGCTGGCGTTGATGGTCGCGGTCTGAGGAGTGACCGCGAGGGCCGTCGGGGCGAACGCGAGGCCGGTGACGGCCAGCGTCCCTGCCGCGAGCGCCGAGCCGACTCCGAGTCGTATGCGTCTCATCGAGCGAATTCCCTTCCCTGGTACGGGAGGTGCACGGGGTCTGGGGGAGCCCCGTACGTCCCGGTACGGGCGTGCCATGTGGGGGCGATGCAATGCGCGGCCGCGCGGCGGAATATGACGGTCCGCCAGGAGAACGGCTCCATTGAGACGCGACCGGCCCGAGATTGCAAGAGATGTTCTGCGGGTCGCGGCAAGGGCCGGCGAAAGTGGCCGAAGGCGATCGTCCGGTGCGGCTGCCGACTCCTGAACGGGGCCTGCGGGGTGAGGTGTTCTGTCCCGTGCCGCGCCGGTTGTCGGCAGCCGGGTCCGGGGTGTCCACTCTTCCGCGTATGGTTTTCGCCCAGCTCGACGGGCTGTTACCGGCCGTAACACTAGGGTGCGAGCGATCTCCGAGGCGCCTCGGCCGAAGATCACTACCCTGTACGGGTGCTCACTTACGACGAGTTGACGGGGCCGGAGCGGGAACTGTGGGACGCGTTTCCGGAGGGGCGGCGGGTGGATCTGCGGACGGGGGTCGCGGAGGAGGACCGGATCGCCGGGGGTGGGGACTGGGGGCCGGAGCGCACGGTTCGGGCGTCGGTGGTCGCGGCGCTGCTGCTCGGCGCCAACTCCACTCAACAGGCCGGCGCGGTCGGCTCGTTGGCCCTCGCCGGTGCGCGGATCGCCGACCGCCTCGATCTGGCCGGAGCACGGATCGACCACCCCGTCCGGCTGGAGGAGTGCTGGTTCGAGGAGAGCGTGAACCTCTTCGGGGCGGAGACCCGGACGATCGCGATCACACGAAGCCGGGCGCCTGGCCTCGAAGCGGGGTCGATCCGTGTCGAGGGGCGCCTCGACCTGAACCGCTCGACCGTGGAGGCGGATTCCGTCTCGCCCTTCCATCCCAGGATCACCGCCCTGTCCCTCATGCACGCCCGGGTGAGCGGCGGCATCATTCTCAACAGGGCCCGGCTGAGCGCACCCGGCGGGTGGGCGTTGTCAGGCGGTGGACTGGTCGCCGAGGGAGCCGTCCAATGCCGGAACGGCTTCGTCTCGCACGGTGAAGTACGGCTTCCGGGAGCGCAGTTGACCGGCGGCCTCTTCCTGCAGGGCGCCCGGCTGGAACGTCCCGGCCCCCATGGAGTCGCCCTCGCCCTGGACAACGCCGTGGTCCAGACACTCAACTGCTCCGGCGGATTCACCGCGAACGGCACCGTGCGCCTGCGCGGCACCCAGGTCACGGACAACGTGAGCTTCGAGGGAGCGGTCCTGAACGGGACCCCCGACAGCCCGGCCCTGATCGCCATGCACACGCAGGCCGTCGACCTGGACCTCACCCTCGCCCGGCCGCCGTCCGGCACGGTCGATCTGCGGGGCGCGCAGGTGTCGTATCTCCACGAGAACGAGCACAGCTGGCCGGAGACGGTGGAGCTGGACGGTTTCGTCTACGGCTCCATCAAGACGGCGGAGGCGGACGGCGAGCGCCGGGAGGCGGTGGGAGACCGGGCGTCCGTGGCCCGCCGCATGGAGTGGCTGGAGCGCAGCCCCGGCTACGGCCCGCAGCCGTACGAGCAGTTGGCGAGCTGGTACCGCAAGGCCGGCCACGACGACGACGCCCGCCGCGTCCTCCTCGCCAAGCAACGCCACCGCCGCCGGGGCCTGTCCCCGGCAACCCGTCTCTGGGGCCACCTGCTCGACGTCACCGTCGGCTACGGCTACCGCCCCTGGCTGGCCGGTGTCTGGCTCCTGGCACTGACCCTGCTGGGCACGCTCGTCTTCCACGCGCACTCCCCCGCACCGGCGAAACCGGGCGAGGGCGCTCCCTTCCAGCCCCTCGTCTACACCCTCGACCTGCTGATCCCCATCGGCGGCCTGGGCCAGCGCACGGCCTGGTACTGGACGGACGACGCCCCCCAGGGGCTGGCCTACGCCCTGATCGCCATCGGCTGGATCCTGACGACGGCCGTCATCGCGGGGGTGACCCGCACGCTGCAGAAGAACTGACCGTGCGGAGGTTCAGCCCGCCGTCACCGTCACCCGTACCGCTCCGTCCGGCCCCGCCACCAGCACCGGGGTCTCCGGTCCGCCGAGGTCCCGTACGGCGGCCCGGTCCTCGTCGGAGACGGTCGCGGAGTCGGTCACCACGGCCGCCGCCTCCAGGGACTTCGCGCCGGAGGCCACCGCCATCGCGACGGCCGTGCGGAGCGCGCTCAGCCGCAGGGAGTCGAGGGCCACGGTCCCGGCGACATACGTACGGCCCGTCTCGTCCCGTACGGCCGCCCCCTCGGGCACGCCGTTGCGGGCCCGCGCGGAACGGGCCAGGGTGACGATCTTGCGGTCCTCGGGGTCGAGCGCGCTGCTGTCGGTCATGAGCCGAGCATACGGAGAGCGGGGCGTCCCCTCATGCCACGGGGTGCGTTCACGCCCGGTCGAGACGGAGCCGCTGCGCGCGCGGCAGGCCGGCCACCACCAGGTCGTACGAGTCCTCGATCAGCTCCTCGGCCAGGCGGTCCGCCAGGCCGCCGTCGAGGGTCACCGTGTTCCAGTGGCGCTTGTTCATGTGGTAGCCGGGGATGATCAGGCCCGGGTGCTCGGTGCGGAGCCGGACCGCGTCCTCCGGGTCGCACTTGAGGTTGACCTTCAGCGGGCGCTCGTCCGTCCAGCTCAGGGCGAACATCTTGCCGAGGACCTTGAAGACGGAGATCTCGGGGCGGAAGGGGAAGTCCTCGACGGCCTCGTTGAAGGACAGGCAGAAGATACGCAGCTCCTGTGGGGTCACTCCGGCTTCGTCCCCTCCTCCGACGGCTCGGCGGGCCCGATCGGCTCCACCAGCACCGTGACGATCTTGTTCCGGCGGCCGGCCGCGGCCTCCGCCGTGAGGCGCAGTGCGCGCTCGTCCGGCAGCGGGACGACCGAGGAGGCGCCGGCGATCGGGACGCGGCCCAGGGCCTTGGCGAGCAGGCCGCCCACGGTCTCCACGTCCTCGTCGTCGTAGGCGTCCAGGCCGTACAGCTCGCCGAGGTCGGTGATGTCGAGGCGGGCGGTGACGCGGTAGCGGTCCTCGCCGAGGTCCTCGACGGGCGGGAGTTCGCGGTCGTACTCGTCGGTGATCTCGCCGACGATCTCCTCCAGGATGTCCTCGATGGTGACGATGCCGGCGGTGCCGCCGTACTCGTCGATGACGACGGCGACGTGGTTGCGCTCCTGCTGCATCTCGCGGAGCAGGTCCCCGGCGTTCTTGGTGTCGGGGACGAAGACCGCGGGGCGCATGGCCGTGGACACCAGTTCGCTCTCGGCGTCCCGGCTGATGTGCGTCTTGCGGGCCAGGTCCTTCAGGTACACGATCCCGACGATGTCGTCCTCGTTCTCGCCGGTGACCGGTATGCGCGAGAAACCGGACCGCAGGGCGAGGGTGAGGCCCTGGCGGATGGTCTTGTAGCGCTCGATGGCGACCAGGTCGGTGCGCGGGACCATCACCTCGCGGACGAGGGTGTCGCCCAGCTCGAAGACCGAGTGCACCATGCGGCGCTCCTCGGCCTCGATCAGTGACTCCTTCTCGGCGAGGTCGACCAGCGCCCGCAGCTCGGCCTCGGAGGCGAACGGGCCCCGGCGGAAACCCTTGCCGGGCGTCAGCGCGTTACCGATGAGGATCAGGAGGTTCGGGATCGGGCCCATGATCCGGGCCAGCGGCAGCAGGACGTACGCCGCCGCCGTGGCCGTGTTCAGGGGGTGCTGGCGGCCGATGGTGCGCGGGGAGACGCCGACGGCCACGTAACTGACGAGGACCATGACGCCGATGGCGACGGCCAGGGCCTCCCAGGTCTTGTCGAACTCCTTCAGGCAGGCGTAGGTCACGAGCGCGGCGGCGGCCATCTCGCAGACCACGCGCAGCAGCAGCGCGACGTTCAGATAGCGGGTCGGGTCGGCCGAGATCTGGGCGAGCCCCGCGCTGCCGCGCCGCCCGGACCGTACGGCCTCCTCGGCGCGGAAGCTGGAGACGCGCGCGAGGCCCGCCTCCGCGCAGGCGGCGAGCCAGGCGACGACGACCAGGGCGACGGCACCACCGATGAGAGACGCGCTCATGACACGGTCGGTGCCGGGGAGGGGCCGGTGAAGCCCTTCTCCGCGCGCCAGCCGTCCACGATGGCGGCCTGCAGGCCGAACATCTCGGCCTTCTCGTCCGGCTCCTCGTGGTCGTAGCCGAGCAGGTGCAGCACCCCGTGGACGGTGAGGAGCTGGAGCTCCTCGTCCATGGAGTGCTGCGTGTCCGCTTCCTTGCCCTGCTTCTCGGCGACCTCGGGGCAGAGCACGATGTCGCCGAGGAGGCCCTGCGGCGGCTCGTCGTCGTCCTTCGACGGCGGACGCAGCTCGTCCATCGGGAAGGACATGACATCCGTGGGGCCGGGGAGGTCCATCCACTGGATGTGCAGCTGCTCCATGGCGTCGGCGTCCACCACGATCACCGAGAGCTCGGAGAGGGGGTGGATGCGCATCCGTGTCAGCGCGTAGCGGGCGATGTCGAGGATCGCCTGCTCGTCGACCTCGGTTCCGGACTCGTTGTTGACGTCGATCGACATGGTGCGGTGCTTGTCTACTTCCCCTTGTGCCCGGCCCTGCCCCGGTCGCCCTTGTGCGAGCCGTTCTCCGTGCCGTGCGTGGTGTCGTACTTCTCGTACGCGTCGACGATACGGCCGACGAGCTTGTGCCGGACGACATCCTGGGACGACAGCCGGGAGAAGTGCACGTCGTCCAGGCCCTCCAGGATGTCCTGGACCTGGCGCAGACCGGACTTCGTGCCGTTCGGCAGGTCGACCTGGGTCACGTCACCCGTGATCACGATCTTCGAGTCGAAGCCGAGGCGGGTGAGGAACATCTTCATCTGCTCGGGCGAGGTGTTCTGGGCCTCGTCGAGGATGATGAAGGCGTCGTTGAGCGTACGGCCGCGCATGTACGCCAGGGGCGCGACCTCGATCGTCCCGGCCGCCATCAGGCGGGGGATGGAATCCGGGTCGAGCATGTCGTGCAGCGCGTCGTACAGCGGGCGCAGGTAGGGGTCGATCTTCTCGTAGAGCGTGCCGGGCAGGAAGCCCAGGCGCTCGCCGGCCTCGACGGCGGGGCGGGTCAGGATGATGCGGTTGACCTGCTTGGACTGGAGGGCCTGGACGGCCTTGGCCATGGCCAGGTAGGTCTTGCCGGTGCCGGCGGGGCCGATGCCGAAGACGATGGTGTGCTTGTCGATGGCGTCGACGTACCGCTTCTGGTTGAGCGTCTTGGGGCGGATCGTGCGGCCGCGCGAGGACAGGATGTTCTGCGTCAGAACCTCGGCCGGGGTCTCCTGGCCGTCGCCCTTCCCGTTCTCACTCGCTCTGAGCATGGCGATCGAGCGTTCCACTGCGTCCTCCGTCATCGGCTGTCCGGTGCGGAGCACCAGCATCATCTCGTCGAACATGCGCTGGACGAGAGCGACTTCGGGGGCGTCGCCGACCGCGCTGATCTCATTGCCCCGGACATGGATGTCGACCGCCGGGAAGGCCTTCTCGATCACGCGCAGGAGGGAGTCGCCGGAACCCAGCACGGTCACCATGGGGTGCGCCGCGGGGACGGTGAACTGTGCTCTCGCCTTGCCCTGCGCGGGGGTGTGAGCTGTGGGTGTCTGAGTCATGGGCCGGCTCTGGGGCCGCACGTCCTCCTTGAAGCGACTCGCAGGTGGTGGCCTGCGCTTGTGAATCCAGAGTACGCCGGGGGACTGACAGGGCCGTAGGGCTTTTCGCGGGAGAGCCCGGGACCGGCGCCGTTCCTCAACGCCAGAGGGGTGCCCCCGCCGCCCCCGGGCTCGTCGCCTCGATCTTCGCCCGGATCTCCCCCATCACCTCGACGATCCGGCGCTCGTGTTCCGGGGTCAGGCGGGCGACCGGGACCGAGCAGCTGATGGCGTCCTCGGCGGGGGTGTCGGTGCGCAGGGCGAAGCCGAGGCCGATGATGCCGGGGACGCCCTCCTCGCGGTCGACGGCGTAGCCGCGGGCGCGGACGGCGGCGAGGTCGGCGGCGAGGGAGTCGCGGGTGGTGTGGGTGCGGGGGGTGAGCGCCGCGTAGGGACCCTCGGGGAGGTCCGCGTCGGGGCGTTCGGCGAGGAGGGCCTTGCCGAGGGCGCCGGCGTGGGCGGGGAGGCGGCGGCCGACGCGGCTGATCGTGCGCAGGTACTCGTGGGACTCGCGGGTGGCCAGGTAGGCGACGTCCATGCCGTCGAGGCGGGCGAGGTGGATGGTCTCGCCGAGGGCCTCGGACGCCTCGTCGAGGTAGGGCCGTACGGCGCGGACGCGCGGGTCGGAGTCCAGGTAGCTGGTGCCGGTGAGCAGGGCGCGGATGCCGATGCCGTACAGGGAACCGGTGGTGTCCGTGCGGACCCAGCCGCGGCCGATCAGGGTCTGGAGCAGCGCGTACATCGAGCTGCGCGGGACCCTGAGCTCGTCCGCCAGCTCCTGGAGGCGTGCGGGCCGGTCGCCGCGCGCGGCCAGCAGTTCCAGCAGGTCGACCGTGCGTGCCGCCGACTTCACCTCGCGGACGCCCCCGGCGCCGTCTGTCTCCGACATGCGCCGATCGTATGCGGGGCGGCGCACTCACCCATGGGCGCTGCTGCGTGACGCTCCTCTTGACGCTCCGCAGGTCGCGTATCTAATCTCCATCTCTATACGTAGATGATGTCTATATATAGAGAGACGGGCGGGCGCGGTGTCCGGCGGCTGCCCCCGCGCGGAAGTCGCCGCCTCGACCGTAGGAGCCGCCCCGTGACCCGTGACCTGACCATCACCGAGGTCCGGCTGACCCCGATCCTGGTCGCCGACCCGCCGCTGCTGAACACGCAGGGCGTGCACCAGCCGTACACCCCGCGGCTCATCGTGGAGGTCGTGACCGCCGACGGGACCACGGGCGTCGGCGAGACGTACGGCGACACCAAGTACCTGGATTTGGCCCGGCCGTTCGCGGAGAAGCTGGTGGGTCGTCAGGTCGGCGATCTGAACGGGCTGTTCGTCCTCGCCGACGAGGTGGCCGTCGACGGGTCCCGGGTCTCCGGCCAGGTCGACGTGGGCGGGCTGCGCGGCATCCAGACCGCCGACAAGCTGCGGCTGTCGGTGGTGTCGGGGTTCGAGGTCGCCTGTCTCGACGCGCTCGGGAAGGCGCTGGGGCTGCCCGTGCACGCGCTGCTCGGCGGCAAGGTGCGGGACACCGTGGAGTACAGCGCGTACCTCTTCTACAGGTGGGCGGACCATCCCGAGGGCGTCGCCTGCGAGAAGGACGACTGGGGCGCGGCCCTGGACCCGGCGGGGGTCGTGGAGCAGGCCCGGACGTTCAAGGAGCGGTTCGGGTTCACGTCGTTCAAGCTCAAGGGGGGTGTCTTTCCGCCGGAGGAGGAGATCGCCGCGATCCGTGCGCTGGCCGAGGCCTTCCCCGGGGACCCGCTGCGGCTGGATCCGAACGGCGCCTGGTCCGTGGGGACTTCGCTGAAGGTCGCGGACGCGCTCGCCGACGTACTCGAATATCTGGAGGACCCGGCGCTCGGGACGTCCGCGATGGCCGAGGTCGCGGCGGGGACGTCCGTTCCGCTCGCCACCAACATGTGTGTGACGACCTTCGCGGAGATCGAGCAGGCGTTCACGCGGGGTGCCGTCCAGGTCGTCCTCTCCGACCACCACTACTGGGGCGGACTGCGCAACACCCGTGAACTGGCCGCGATCTGCCGTACGTTCGGTGTCGGTGTGTCCATGCACTCCAACACGCACCTGGGGATCAGCCTTGCCGCGATGACGCAGGTGGCGTCCACGGTTCCGGGCCTCCACCATGCCTGCGACTCCCACTATCCGTGGCAGTCGGAGGATGTCCTCACGTCGCGCCTCACGTTCGAGGACGGGGCCGTGCGGGTGTCGGACGCGCCGGGGCTCGGAGTCGAACTCGACCGCGAGAAGCTGGAGTTCCTGCATCGGCGGTGGCTGGATGACGACGGGTCGCTGAAGGACCGGGATGACGCGGCGGCGATGCGGGTGGCCGAGCCGGGGTGGGTGTCGCCGGCCGTGCCGCGCTGGTAACCCCGGTTCGCCGTCCGCGCCCCGGTGGGGCTTCTCGCGCAGTTCCCCGCGCCCCTAAAAACCCACGGCCCTGCGGGCCGGAACGCGACGGGCCGGTGGGCCGGTGGGCCGGTGGGCCGGTGGGCCGGTGGGCCGGTGGGCCGGTGGGCCGGAAAGCACGGGGCGCAGCCCCTGCTTTTCAGGGGCGCGGGGAACTGCGCGAACAACCCCCACGCACCCGCACCCGCCAGAAGCCCTCAGGGACCGAGCTGAAAGGCGAAACGCGGGCCCGAAGGGGCGGCAGCGCCTGGGGACGACACCCCCACCCGTACGACGCACCGGGGCCCGACAACACCTGCCCCGCACCCCCCAGCGGAGCGTTTGGTGCAGACTGGCTGGATCCGCACCACGCCAGGGAGCACATCGTGACCGCGTTCAAGGGAGAGCGACCGCACCGGCCCCAGGTCGACCCGCTGAGGTCCCTGAGAGCACCGGACGACCCGCCCTGGGACGTCTATCTGACGGGCACCGTCTTCCTCGACATCATCTTCACCGGGCTCGACTCCGCCCCGGTGCGCGGGACCGAGTCCTGGGCACGCGGGATGGGGTCGAGCCCCGGCGGCGTGGCGAACATGGCCACGGCCCTGGCCCGGCTCGGCCTGAAGACGTCCCTCGCGGCGGCCTTCGGCGACGACCACTACGGGGAGTACTGCTGGGACGCCCTGGAGCAGGGCGAGGGCATCGACCTCTCCACCTCCCGTACGGTCCTCGGCTGGCACTCCCCGGTCACCGTCTCCATGGCGTACGAGGGCGAGCGCACGATGGTCTCGCACGGCCACGCGGCACCCCCGGAGCAGTCCGAGCCCGAGAACCCGCCCCCCGCGCGCGCCGCCGTCGCCTCCCTCACGCCCGGCGTACGCGCCCCCTGGATCGCGCGGGCCGCGAGCGAGGGCACCCGGATCTTCGCGGACGTCGGCTGGGACGAGACCGGCGCCTGGGACCTGGCGGGGCTCGCCGACCTCGCCCACTGCGAGGCGTTCCTGCCCAACGCGCAGGAGGCGATGCGGTACACCCGCGCCGAGTGCCCCCGGGCCGCCGCCCGCGCCCTCACCGACCACGTCCCGGTGGCCGTGGTGACGCTGGGCGCGGACGGCGCGTACGCCGTGGACGGCCGGACCGGGGAGACGGCGGAGGTACCGGCCATCGCGGTGGAGGCCATGGACCCGACGGGCGCGGGTGACGTGTTCGTCGCCGGGTTCGTCACCGGCACCCTCGCGGACTGGCCCCTCGCGGACCGGCTCGCCTTCGCGGGCCTGACCGCCGCGCTGTCGGTCCAGGAGTTCGGGGGGTCGTTGTCCGCCCCCGGCTGGTCCGAGATCGCCGCCTGGTGGCGCCGGGTGCAGTCCCTGGACCGTCAGGACCCCGCCGCCCTGCGCCGGTACGCCTTCCTGGAGGACCTCCTCCCGAAGGACCACGTCAGTCCCTGGCCCCTGCGCCGGGCCGTCCCCACGATCGGCTTCCGCCGCTCGGCGTGACGGCACCGCCGCCGCGTGCGATCTCGGGAGGCTGAGGTCATCGGACGGGTGCGGGTTCGTCGTGGCTGGTCGCGCAGTTCCCCGCGCCCCTGAAAAAGCAGGGGCCCCGCCCCGTGCTTTTTCATCGGCCCGCTGGGCCGTCTCCCAGGACCCGGGGAACTGCGCGAACAGCCGAACACAGCCCTCGGCGGAGCGCCCCGATGGCGTCGCAAAACCCACCACTCCTACCCGTCACACCCCACCCCAAACGCAACGTGTCCCAGATCACGCCCCCCGCGTTTCTTCCGCTCCCCACCCCCCTGATACAAATTCTCCGCGCGTCCCTGTCCGTCGACAGCCAGCCGCCCAACCTCCCTCATTGAGCCGCACCTTCGCACGTCCAGGAACGCCCGTGTCCCCCCGCACCACCACCCCTCCCTGGCCCCTCGTCGCCCTTTTCACGGCCGGGTATCTCGCCGCGTACCTCCTGCCCACCACCGTGGGCAGACTCGACGCGGCCCTCCCCCTCACCTCCACCGAGGCCGGCGCCGTCGGCAGTGCCCTGCTCCTGGGTTCGGCCACGGCGGGTTTCACACTCGCCGCCCAGGTGGAACGTTTCGGCCCCCGTCGCCTGGCCCGCGCGGGCCTGCTGCTCGCCGCCGTCGGCTACGGCACCGCCGCCCTCACCACCGCCCTCCCCGCGGTGGTCGCGGGCGCGGTCCTCGGCGGCTTCGGTTCCGGTACCGCGACCGCCGTGGCCGCCACCGGGATCGCCGCGCAGCGCGACCCGCACCGGGTGTCGACGCTGGGCCTGCTCACCGTCTCGGCGCTGGCCGGCGCGCTGTATCTGACGATCCCCCGGCTGGGCCCCGGCCACGGCCTCCCGCTCGCCGCCCTCGCCCTCACGGCCCTGCTCACCCTCCCGGCGACCGCCCGTCTCGCGGCCCCGGTGGCAACGACCCGGGTCGCCCGGGAACGGGGTCCCCTGCCCCACCTCCGCCACGGCCTGACCCTCGCTGTCACGCTCCTCCTGTGGTCCCTGGCGCAGAACTCCCTCTGGGGCGTCAGCGGCCGGATCGGCACCACCCAGGCCGGGCTCTCCGAGGTCACCGTCGGCGCGGTCTTCGCGACGGCTCTCGGCGCGGGCCTGCTCGGGGTGATCGGGGCGGGTGCGCTGGGCGCGCGCTTCGGCCGCGCGCTCCCCATCGGCGCCGGCACGGCGCTCATCGCCGGCTGCATCGTGCTCAGCGCCACCGCGACCGACCTGCCGACCTTCGCGACGGGGGAGGTCGCCTGGAACACGCTCTACCCGGTCGTCCTGTCGTACCTCATCGGTCTCGCCGCCTCGCTCGACCCGCGTGGCCGCTGGGCGGTCCTCATCGGCTCCGCGTCCTCACTCGGCACGGCCGTCGGACCCCTGGTCGGCAGCCTGCTCTCCGCCCACGTCGGCTACCCGGCGATGGGCGCGATCCTGGCCGTGGGCCTCCTCCTCATCACGGCCCCCATGACCTGGGTGGCCCTGCGCGCGGCCCCACCCACCACGGAACACGCCCGCTACCAGGAGCACGAACGGGACCGCGCCCAGCCCCAGTCCCGGACCGCCGCCGAGCGGCCCGAGTACCGCCCGGCGGCCTGAGGCCCCGTCACCACCGGCGGCCGGGGCCCGTCACCACCGGCGACCGGCCCCGGCCGCTCCTCCCGCTCGCTCAGCCGAACTCGTACGCGTCCACCTCGGCGAGATACCGGGCCCGCCGCTCCTCGTCGTGCTCCAGGAAGGACGCGGTGAAGGAGTTGCGGGCCAGCTCGCGCAGCCGCTCCTCGCCCAGACCGAGCGTCCGCCGTACGGCGTCGAAGTTGTCACCGGCGTAACCGCCGAAGTACGCCGGGTCGTCGGAGTTGACCGTGCAGAGCAGGCCCGCGTCGAGCATGGCGGGCAGGGGGTGGTCGGCGAGGGTGTCGACGGTCCGCAGCCGGACGTTCGACAACGGGCAGAGCGTCAGCGGGATCCGCTCCCGCACCAGCCGCTCGACGAGGGCCGGGTCCTCCATGCACCGCAGCCCGTGGTCGACGCGCTCGACACCGAGGATGTCGAGGGCTTCCGTGATGTACTCCGGGGGCCCCTCCTCCCCGGCGTGCGCGACCCGGCGCAGCCCGAGCGCGGCCGCCGCCTCGTACACCGCACGGAACTTGACCGGCGGATGCCCGACCTCGGCGGAGTCCAGCCCGATCCCGACGATCCGGTCGAGATACGGCTTCGCCGCCTCCAGGGTGTCGAGAGCCGACGCGGCGGACTCGTCCCGCAGAAAACACATGATCAGCTGAGTGGAGACCCCATGCGTGGCCTCGCTCCTCCCCAGCGCCCGCCACAGCCCCTCGACGACCGTCCCCATCCCGACGCCCCGCGCCATGTGGGCCTGCGGGTCGAAGAAGATCTCCGCGTGCCGGACGCCCTGGGCGGCGGCGCGGGCGAGATAGGCGTCGGCGAGGTCCGCGAAGTCCTGCTCGGTGCGCAGGACGGCCATCAGCTCGTAGTACAGGTTCAGAAACGACTGGAGGTCCTCGAACTCGTACGCCTTGCGGAGCGAGTCCGTGTCGGCGTACGGCAGCTCGACCCCGTTCCGGGCGGCCAGCGCGAACGCCAGCTCCGGCTCCAGGGTGCCTTCGATGTGCAGGTGCAGTTCAGCTTTGGGGAGGGACATCAAAGCATCGTAAGGCTGCCTTATCGGCGTTTCGGAAGTGCCACCCGCATCAGGTCGTGGGCCACGGTCAGCTCCCCCTCGAACCCGGCGGCCCGGGCCTGCCGTTCGAACTCCGCCGGCTCGGAGTACCGCTGACTGAAGTGGGTGAGGACGAGATGCCGTACGCCGCAGTCCCGGGCGACCGAGGCGGCCTGACCGGCCGTCAGATGTCCGTGGTCGACGGCGAGTTCGACGTCCTCGTCGAGAAACGTGGACTCGATGACGAGCATGTCGGCCGCGTCGGCGAGGGCGTAGACCCCGTCGCACAGCCGGGTGTCCATGACGAACGCGAACCGCTGTCCGCGCCGCAGCTCGCTCACCTCGTCGAGGGAGACGCCGCCGATCGCGCCCTCCCGCTGGATCCGCCCGATGTCCGGCCCCTTGATCCCGCGCTCGGCGAGCCGCTCCGGCAGCATCCGGCGCCCGTCGGGCTCGACGAGCCGATAGCCGTACGACTCGACGGGGTGGGACAGCTTCCGCGCGTCGAGCGTGTAGGAGGGGGTGACGGCCAGCGCCCCGCCGTCCCCGTCGACCGGCACCTCGGTCAACCGCACCGTCTCCCGGTACGCGGTGGCGTGCCGCAGCCGGTCGTAGAACCGCTGCCCGGAGCGCGGGTAGTGGGCGGTGACGTCGTGGGGCACCCGGTCGAGGTTGATCCGCTGGATGACACCGGCGAGTCCCAGCGAGTGGTCCCCGTGGAAATGGGTGACGCATATGCGGTTCAGGTCGTGCGCGGCGACCCCGGCGCGCAGCATCTGCCGCTGGGTGCCCTCACCGGGGTCGAAGAGCAGCCCCTCCGCGTCCCAGCGCAGCAGATAGCCGTTGTGGTTGCGGTGCCGGGTCGGGACCTGGCTGGCGGTGCCGAGGACCACCAATTCACGTACGGACACGGCCCGTCAGCCCGGAGGCCACTGCAGGCCGCGGCCGCCGACGACGTGGGCGTGCGCGTGGAACACGGTCTGGCCGGCGCCGGTGCCGGTGTTGAAGACGATCCGGTAGCTCTCCAGCTTGTCCTCGTCCGCGACGGCCTGTGTCTCGCGGAGGACGTCCGCGGCGAGTTCCGGGGCGGCGGTGGCGAGTGTCGAGGCGTCCGCGTAGTGCGCCTTCGGGATGACCAGGACGTGTGTCGGTGCCTGCGGGTTGATGTCCCTGAACGCGACCGTCGTCTCCGTCTCCCTCACGATCGTCGCCGGTACGTGTCCTGCCACGATCTTGCAGAACAGACAGTCGTCCTGCGGCTCCCCAGCCATGTGTCGCCTCCCAGCCACCGGTGATCCCGTACCCGGGCATCGTAGCGAGGCGTCTCCGCCCCCGCCGCCCTTACCCGTTCCCCTCCCCAGGGGCGGTGCCCCTTCGACCCCCGGCCGCGGGTCCGGTGGGGGCCGTTCGCGCAGTTCCCCGCGCCCCTGAAAAGGGGCGCGGGGAACTGCGCGAACGGGGTCCGGGGCGGAGCCCCGAGGGAGGGGACGGGTAGGGGCGGCGGGGGCGAGGAAGAAGGACTACGACTCGGGCAGCGACGGTGCCACCTTCGCCGGAGTCTCCTCAAGCCCGGCCAGCGCGATCCGGATCGCCTCGTCCAACTGCGGGTCACGGCCCGCCGCGTAGTCCTGCGGCGCCTGCACGACCTCCACATCGGGATCGACCCCGTGGTTCTCGACCCCCCACCCGTACCCCTCCAACCAGAAGGCGTACTTCGGCTGAGTCACGAGCGTCCCGTCGACCAGCCGATACCGGCTGTCGATGCCGACGACCCCGCCCCACGTCCGCGTCCCCACCACCGGCCCGATCCCGAGCGCCTTGATCGCCGCGTTGACGATGTCCCCGTCGGACCCGGAGAACTCGTTGGCGACGGCGACGACGGGCCCCCGGGGCGCGTCGTCGGGATAGCTGGACGGCCGCATCCCACGCGGCAGGTCCCACCCCACGATCCGCCGCGCCAGCTTCTCCACCACGAGCTGCGAGGTATGCCCGCCCCGGTTCTCCCGCACGTCCACGACGAGCCCCTCCCGGGCGACCTCGATCCGCAGATCGCGGTGGAGCTGGGCCCAGCCGGAGCCGACCATGTCGGGCACGTGGAGATATCCGAGCCGGCCGCCGGACTTCTCGTGGACGTAGGCCCGCCGGTCCGCGACCCACGCGTGGTACCGCAACGGCTCCTCGTCGGAGATGGGCACCACGACGGGATGCCGGAGATCCCCGCCGCCGGACGGCAGAACCGTCAGCTCGACCGCCTTGCCGGCCGTGCCGACGAGCAGCGGCCCGGGCCCGGCCAGCGGATCGACCGGCTGCCCGCCCACGGCGATGATCGCGTCCCCGGCCCGTACGGCCACACCCGGCGCGGCGAGCGGCGAGTGGGCGTCGGGGTCGGAGGTCTCCGACGGCAGCACCCGGTCGATGCGCCACAGCGCGGCCCCCTGCGGGCCGTCCTCGTGCCGGGAGATGTCCGCCCCGAGCAGCCCCTGCCGCCGGTCGCCGGAGCCGCCCCGGCCGCGCGGGGTGACGTACGCGTGGGACGTCCCCAACTCGCCCTGCACCTCCCACAGCAGGTCCACGAGGTCGTCGTGCGTGGCCACCCGCTCCAGGACCGGGCGGTACCGGTCCAGGACGCCGGACCAGTCCACCCCGCCCAGATCGGGGCGCCAGAAGTTGTCCCGCATGAGGCGGCCGGTCTCGTCGAACATCTGGCGCCACTCGGCGGCCGGGTCGACGGTCCGCCGTACACGCGAGAGGTCGACGGTGATGTTGGTGTCGCTCTCGTCGTCGTTCGAGGCGCGCCGGTCGCTGGGGACGACCTTGAGCTTGCCGTCGGTCCACAGCAGGACCCGCTTGCCGTCGCCGCTGACGGCGAAGTGGTCGGCGTCGGAGGCGAGGTATTCGAGGCGCCGCTGGGCGAGGTCGTACCGCTCCAGGGAGGTCTTCGGGTCGGGATCGTCGGGCGTGGCCCGCAGATGGCCGAGGACGCCGGTGACGGGGTGGCGCAGCCACAGCACGCCGTCCTTGGCGGCGCGGAGCGTGGAGTAGCGGGCGGCCTCGACCGGGAAGGGGACGATGCGGTCGGCGAGCCCTTCGAGGTCGATCCGGGTCGCGGGGGCGCCCTCGCTGTCCGGGGTCTCGTCCTTGTCGGGCGCCTCGAACGGCCGCCCGTGGCGCTGCGGCCCGAAGGGGGACGGGGTGGTCGCGGCGAGCGTGATGAGGTGCGGTCGGGCCCCGCTGACGAAGTGGAGGTCGAAGACGTGCTCGTCGTAGACCGGGTCGAAGGCGCGCGCGGAGAGGAAGGCGAGGTGCTTGCCGTCGAGGGTGAACGTCGGTGAGAAGTCCTGGAAGCGCAGCGGGGTCGCCTCGGTGACGGACAGGTCGGCCGTGTTGGCGAGCTTGAGCTGACGCAGCGGGCGCGGGCCCGGGTGCGACCAGGCGAGCCAGGCGGAGTCGGGCGAGAAGACGAGCCCTGTCACCTCGCCGTCCTCGCTGCGGTCCACCTCGCGGACCTCTCCGGTCTCCCGCTCGACGAGCAACACCCGGCCGTCGTCCGCGGCGACGGCGACCCGGTCGCCGTCGGGCGCCACGGCGAGCCCGAGGACGCGGCCCACCTGCCCGGCGGCGATCCGGCGCGGGGTGGCGCCCGGTCCGACGCCGGTGGCCGGGGCGAACTCCAGCGCGTCGTCGCCCTCCGCGTCCGTCACCCACACCACCCACTCCTCGCCCTCCACCCGGAAGGTGCGCGGCAGCCGGGCCCGTACGCCGTCCTCGGCGGCGAGCGCGCGGGCGGGGCCGGAGCGGTGGGTGATCCAGTGGACGGAGCCGCGCACGGAGACCGCGCTGCCCCGGGCCGTGTGGTCGGGCGAGGCGGAGCCGAACCAGCGGGAGGCGTTCACCGGGAACGGCTGGAGGTCGACGCGCTGTCCGCCCAGCCGGATGTCGAGCCTGCGCGGCTCGGCCCCGTCCAGGTCGTCCAGCAGCCACAGCTCACCGGCGGACGTGTACACGACCCGGGTGCCGTCGGTGGCCGCGTGCCGGGCGTAGAAGCCGTCGACCGGGGTGTGCCGCCGCAGGTCGGACCCGTCGGCGAGGGAGGAGTACAGAGCCCCGACGCCCTCGTGGTCCGACAGGAACGCGACCCGGTCGCCGACCCACAGCGGGTACTCGATGTTCCCGTCCAACTCGGCGTGCAGCCGCACGAATTCACCGGCCGGCCCGGAGCCCTCGCCGCCCTCGCCCGCGCGGTCGATCCACAGCTTGCCCGCCGTGCCGCCCCGGTACCGCTTCCACCAGGCGGCCTCGCGGCCCATCGGCGCGGACAGCAGCACGGTGGCGGGGCCGTGGGCGACGTCGCCGACCGGCCCGTACGGCAGGGTGGTGGCCGGGCCGCCGTCGAGCGGGACGGCGCGCGCCCAGCTCCGCCGGAGGCTGGCCTGGCCCTGGGTGCTGAGCGCGAGGACCTGGCCGTCGGGAGTCCAGCCGCGCACCTGGGTGCGCCAACTCCCCCAGTACGTCAGGCGCCTGGCCGATCCGCCGTCGACGGGCGCGACATGTACCTCGGGCGCGCCGTCCCGCGTGGAGGTCCACGCGACGGTGGTGCCGTCCGGGGAGATCCGCGGATGGTTCACGGGCACGTTGTCCGCACTGACCCGCCAGGCACGGCCGCCGTCCAGAGGCGCGATCCACACGTCGTCCTCGGCGGTGAAGGCGACCAGGTCGCCGTGCAGATGCGGATACCGGAAATACGCGAGCTGAGTCACCCGGTCACTGTAAGCAGCGTTCGGACGGATTGGGAGGGGTTTGGATCATGTGCCTCGCGCCGGGCGTCACTTGCCCGGGCCGGGCCTCACTTGCCCTCGGGCACGCACGCCGGGTCCTTCTGGCACCAGATGGTCTGGGTGACGGTGACCGTCACGGTCGGTCCCGGCTCGTCGGGGTCGGGCTGTCCCGCGCTCGGCGTCGGGTCGGGGGCGTCGCAGTTGCCCAGCCCTTCGACGTGGAACCACTCCTTGCCGTCGACCTTGCCTGTCAGATCGCCGCGTACGCACCTGCCGTTGACCTCCTTGGTCACCTTCCCGGTGACGCTGATGTCCCGGCCTTCCTTGTCCTCGCCGGTGCAGTCGACGTTCGCGACGGTGTTGACGGACGCGGACGGCGACCCGGACTTCTCGCCGTCACCCTGCTGGTCACCGTCACCGTCACCGCCACCGTCGCTGTCGTACGACGCCGTGCAGGTGAGCCACCGGACGTCCAGGCCCTCCCGCTCCAGCTCCTTGGTGGCCAGCTGGTCCGTCGTGAACGCGACCGCGCCGGTGTTGAGCCCGCCGCCCTCGCAGGCCACCAGGCCCGCGACCGCGCCGACTCCGAGCCCGACTCCCAGCAGGAGCCGGCGCCCGCGAGTCCGGTACGCCCTGATACGCCGCCATGCCGCCATGCACGGCAGCCTGCCACCGCCCGCCGCGCCACGGAAGACCGCGTGCGGCCATGCCGCCGGGACGGCCGGTGGAGGGCGGCCGGTGTCAGCCGCTCATCAGCAGCCATTCCTGCAGCTCCACCAAGTTCCCCTCGGGATCCTTGAGATGGGCCACGCGCATCCGGTCGGTCATCCGTGCGGGCCCGTGGAGGAGCCGCGCCCCGCGCGCCGTGATCTGCTCGCAGTACGTGTCGAGGTCGTCGACCCGCAGGACGACCAGCGACCGGTGCCCGTTCGCCGCGTCGGCCAGCTCCCCGAGCACCTCGGCCATCATCGCCCGGTCCTGCAGGGCGATGCCCGCGGACCCGACCGCCGGACTGAACTTCTCGTACGGCCCCTCGACCGCCCCGGACTGCGGCTTCAGCCCGAGCACCTCGGCATAGAAGGGGTAACAGGCGGCGAAGTCGGAGACGAGCAGTCTTACTTGGGCGAGTTCCACGATGCTCCCAGGGGGTTCGGGGACGCGGGTCGGGACCGGGCGGTCAGGACCAGCGTCCGGTTCGGCCCAGCAGCAGCGCCCCGGCCGCCGTCCCGGCGGTCGATGTACGCAGCACACTGGGCCCGAGTCGATACGCCCCCGCGCCCGACTCGCCGAAGAGCGCCAGCTCCTCCGGCGACACGCCCCCTTCGGGCCCCACGACGAGCACGATCTCCCCGGCCGCCGGCAGCTCGGCCGTGGCCAGCGTGTCGTCGCCGCTCTCGTGCAGTACGGCGGCGAAGTCGGCCTTCGCGAGCAGCGCCGCGACCTGCTTGCCGGTGGCCGCCTCGGCGACCTCGGGAAACCGCACCCGGCGGGACTGCTTGCCCGCCTCCCGCGCGGTGGACCGCCATTTGGCGAGGGCCTTCAGCCCCCGGTCGCCCTTCCACTGGGTGATGCAGCGGGAGGCGGCCCAGGGCACGATCGCGTCCACCCCGACCTCGGTCATGGTCTCGACGGCCAGTTCGCCCCGGTCGCCCTTGGGCAGCGCCTGGACGACGGTGATACGGGGCTGTGGCGGGGCCTCCTCGTGCACGGTCTCCAGGTCCATGACCACGAGCCGGTCCTTGCCCTCGGCGGCCTTGACGATGCCCTCCGCCCAGCGTCCGCGCCCGTCCGTGAGGACGACGTCCTCACCGGCCCGCAGCCGCTTCACGGAGACGGCGTGCCGCCCCTCGGGTCCGTCGAGGACGAGCTCGCCGCCGCAGCCGTCCGGCAGGTCCAGCGAGTCGACCACGAACACGGGTGCGGTCATCGCCCCTCGCCCCCGGCCGGTCCGCCGCCCTGGCTGCCGACCCGTGAGGAGGCGTGCGCGGCCTGCGCGGCGGCGATCTCGGCGGCCAGCACCTCGACCAGTTCCCCGGCCGGCAGCTCCCGCGCCATCCGGTGCCCCTGCCCGGCCCACAGGGCCATGCCCTGCGCGTCCCCGGCCTTGGCGGCGGCCTTGCGCAGCGGCGAGGTGAGGTGGTGGACCTCCGGGTAGGCGACGGGCGCGTACGGGCCGTGCTCGCGCAGGAACCGGTTGACCAGGCCGCGGGCCGGGCGTCCGGAGAAGGCGCGGGTCAGCTCCGTACGGACGAAGAGGGGGTTGGTCAGCGCCTGCTTGTGCACGGCGTGCGCGCCGGACTCGGCGGTGGCGAGGAACGCGGTGCCCAGCTGGGCCGCGCTCACGCCCGCCGTGAGGAGGGCGGCGATCTGGCTGCCGCGCATGATGCCGCCGGCCGCGACCATCGGCAGCGCCACGGCCTCGCGGACCTGTGCGACGAGCGACAGCAGACCGATGCCGGCGCAGTCCCGCTCGGGGTCGTCCCGGTGGGTGCCCTGGTGGCCGCCCGCCTCGACGCCCTGCACGATGACGGCGTGGGCCCCGGACCGCTCCACGGCCTGTGCCTCCTCCGCCGAGGTCGCGGTGACCAGGGTGAGCGTGCCCTTGCGGGCGAGGGACTCGATGACCTCGGGGGTCGGGCAGCCGAAGTGGAACGACACCACGGGCACCGGGTTGTCGAGCAGTACGGCGAGCTTGGCCTCGTAGCCGTCGTCCCGCCCGCTGTCGGGGTCGCCCAGTTCGGCGTCGTACCAGGTGGCCTCACCGGCCAGCTGCTCCGCGTACACCTCGACGGCGGCCGGCTCGGAGTACTCCGGCTGCGGCATGAAGAGGTTCACGCCGAAGGGGCGCGACGTCAGCGCGCGCAGCGCCTTGATCTCCTGATACATCCCGTCGGCCGTCTTGTACCCGGCGGCCAGAAAACCCAGCCCGCCCGCCTCGGACACGGCGGCGGCCAACCGCGGCACGGACACACCGCCCGCCATCGGGGCCTGCACGATCGGAAGCGGGACGAGATCGGTCAGCGCGGAGGACATGACGGCATGTTGCCATGTCCACGGGCCTTCGCCGAATCGAGGACGGCCACGTGTTCGACCGCGGGGCCGGTGGGGGCTGGTCGCGCAGTTCCCCGCGCCCCCGAAAAGCCGGGGCTGCGCCCCGCGCGCTTCAGGCCCGCGGGGCCTGGGCTTTCAGGGGCGCGGGGAACGGCGCGAGAAGCCCCACCCCGCACCCGACGAACAACCCCTCAGCCAACCTCTCAGCGCCCGTTGAACGCGTCCTTCAACCGCGAGAACAGCCCCTGCTGCCCGGGCTGGAACTGCCCGGTGGGCCGCTCCTCCCCGCGCAGCGCGGCGAGCTGCCGCAGCAGCCCCTCCTGCTCGGGGTCGAGCTTCGTCGGCGTCTGGACCTCGACGTGGACGATCAGATCGCCACGGCCGCCGCCCCGCAGATGGGTGACACCCCGCCCGTGCAGCGGGATCGACTGCCCGGACTGGGTCCCGGGCCGGATGTCGACCTCCTCCAGACCGTCCAGCGTCTCCAGCGGCACCTTCGTGCCGAGAGACGCCGCCGTCATCGGGAGCGTCACCGTGCAGTGCAGATCGTCGCCTCGCCGCTGGAACATCGCGTGCGGCAGCTCGTGGATCTCGACGTAGAGGTCACCGGCGGGACCGCCACCGGGACCGACCTCGCCCTCACCGGCCAGCTGGATCCGTGTGCCGTTGTCGACACCGGCCGGAATCTTGACCGTGAGGGTCCGCCGCGACCGCACCCGCCCGTCGCCCGCGCACTCGGGGCACGGGTTGGGGACGATCGTGCCGAACCCCTGGCACTGCGGGCAGGGCCGGGAGGTCATGACCTGACCGAGGAAGGACCGCGTGACCTGTGAGACCTCACCACGACCGCGACACATGTCACAGGTCTGGGCGGTCGTCCCCGGGGCCGCGCCCTCGCCGCTGCACGTCGCGCAGACGATGGCGGTGTCGACCTGGATGTCCTTCGTCGTGCCGAAGGCCGCCTCGTCGAGGTCGATCTCCAGCCGGATCATCGCGTCCTGCCCCCGGCGCGTACGCGACCGCGGGCCCCGCTGGGACGCCGTACCGAAGAAGGCGTCCATGATGTCCGAGAAGTTCCCGAAGCCACCGGCTCCGAAGCCGCCCGCGCCTGAACCGCCCGCCTGGGACAGCGGGTCGCCGCCGAGGTCGTAGACCTGCTTCTTCTGCGGGTCCGAGAGCACCTCGTAGGCGGCGTTGATCTCCTTGAACCGCTCCTGGGTCTTCGGATCGGGATTGACGTCCGGATGCAGCTCGCGCGCGAGCCTCCGGAACGCCTTCTTGATCTCGTCCTGAGACGCGTCGCGGCGCACGCCGAGCACGGCGTAGTAGTCCGTGGCCACTTAAGACTCCGCCAGGATCTGTCCGACGTACCGTGCCACCGCTCGTACCGCTCCCATCGTTCCCGGATAATCCATGCGCGTAGGTCCGACCACGCCCAGTTTCGCTACTGCCTCGCCGCCCGAACCGTAACCGACGGAGACGACGGACGTGGAGTTGAGTCCCTCATAGGCGTTTTCATGACCGATGCGTACGGTCATGCCCGAATCCCCGGCCTCGCCAAGCAACTTGAGGAGGACGACCTGCTCCTCCAAGGCTTCCAGAACGGGCCGGATGGTGAGGGGGAAGTCATGTCCGAAGCGGGTGAGATTGGCGGTGCCGCCGATCATCAGCCGCTCCTCGCTCTCCTCGACGAGTGCCTCCAGCAGGGTGGAGAGCACCGTCGTGACCGTGCCCCGGTCCTCGACGTCGAACGCCTCGGGCAGGTCCTCGACCAGCCTCGGCACGTCGGTGAACCGGCGGCCCGCGACCTTGCTGTTGAGCCGGGCGCGCAGATCCGCGAGTGACGTTTCTCCGAACGGCGCCGGGCAGTCGACCAGCCGCTGTTCCACCCGTCCCGTGTCCGTGATCAGCACGAGCATCAGCCGGGCGGGGGCCAGCGACAGCAGCTCCACATGCCGCACCGTCGACCGCGTGAGCGACGGATACTGCACGACGGCGACCTGCCGGGTGAGCTGCGCGAGCAGCCGCACGGTCCGGGCCACCACGTCGTCGAGATCGACGGCGCCGTCCAGGAAGTTCTGGATGGCGCGCCGCTCGGGCGGGGTCATGGGCTTGACGCCGGCCAGCTTGTCGACGAAGAGCCGGTACCCCTTGTCGGTGGGGATGCGGCCCGCGCTGGTGTGGGGCTGGGCGATGAAGCCCTCGTCCTCCAGCGCCGCCATGTCGTTGCGGACGGTCGCCGGGGAGACACCGAGGTTGTGCCGCTCCGTGAGCGCCTTGGAGCCGACCGGCTCCTCGGTGCCCACGTAGTCCTGGACGATGGCGCGCAGCACCTGAAGCCTGCGTTCACTGAGCATCGCGCACACCTCCAGCTCGCTCTCCTGTGACTCCCCCTTGGCACTCACCCCGGGCGAGTGCCAACACTCCCCGCCCAGTGTACGGCGGTGGGGTACGCCCCCGGCAAGGCCGGTCCAGCCATGGAGTGCCGACGTGTACCGACCTGTCCGGCGATGTCGGGCCACTTCCTACTGGCGGGTACGCGACGACCGCGACGCCGACGGCGCCGTCGACCGACGGCACGTCGGGGCCACGGCACCCCTCGGCCGCCCCGCGTCCTTCCCGCCGGCCGCTACGACGCCCTCCCTCACCCGGCCGCGGGGAGCTACAGCTAGCGTCGGCGCATGACGGTGACTTGGGAAGAGTGCGGATGGCAGGGATTGACGCCCCGGGTCGGCCGGTGCCGCCTTCCCGGCTGGGACTGCACGGTCGGACTGGTGGCCGGGGACGGGGCGGCCCTCATGGTCGACGCGGGTTCGAGCCTCAGGGAGGGCGCGCGGTTGCGCACCGAGGCGTGCCGGCTGCTCGGCGGTGCCCGTGTGACACATCTCGCGCTCACCCACCCGCACTTCGACCATGTCTTCGGGGCCGCCGCGTTCGCCGGGGTGGAGGTCTTCGGCGCGGTGGGCGTCGACGGTGTCCTGTCCCGTGACGGCGAGGCCCTCCGCGCGGACGCCGTGCACCACGGTCTCCCCCCGGCGGACGCCACCGAGGCCGCCGACCTCCTCGTACGCCCCCGCCATCACGTCTCCGGCGAGTGGACGCTCGACCTGGGCGGCGACGTCCAGGTGCTCCTGGCGAACGTGGGCCCGGGCCACACGGGCCACGACCTGGCGGTCCTGGTCCGGGGCACGCCGGGTTCCGCGGCCTCGCCCGCCTCGCCTGAGGTCGTGTTCTGCGGTGACCTGGTCGAGGAGTCCGGCGAGCCCCAGGCGGGCCCCGACGCGATCCCCTCCCACTGGCCTGCCGCTCTCGACCGACTGCTGGACCTGGGCGGCGAGGACGCGCTCTACGTCCCCGGCCACGGGGCGGTGGTGGACGCGGCGTTCGTCCGGGCCCAACGCGACGCGCTGGCACGGCGCTTCGGCGTGTCGGGCTGAGCACCGGGACATCCGGGCGCGGCTTCTCCTATCGTCATCCGAATGCGCCAGTACTCACCCGACCTGACCCCTCCCTGGAAGAAGCCCAAGCCGGCCCCCGAGGTCCCGGCCGACCCCGGCCTGGTCGTCGAGGAGCCCACCACCGGCTTCTGCGGCGCGGTCGTCCGCTGCGAGGCGGGCACGGTGACGCTGGAGGACCGCTTCGGCAAACACCGCGTGTTCCCGCTGGAGCCCCGGGGCTTCCTGCTGGAGGGCCGGGTGGTGACCCTGGTACGCCCCTCGTCGGCGCCCGCACGGCCGAGTCGTACGGCATCCGGCTCGGTCGCCGTCCCCGGCGCCCGAGCCCGCGTGGCCCGCGCCGGCCGCATCTACGTCGAGGGCCGCCACGACGCCGAACTCGTCGAGCGGGTCTGGGGCGACGACCTGCGTATCGAGGGGGTGGTGGTGGAGTACCTGGAGGGCGTGGACGACCTTCCCGCGATCGTCGCGGACTTCGCCCCGGGACCTGATGCGAGGTTGGGTGTCCTGGTCGACCACCTGGTCCCCGGCAGCAAGGAGTCCCGTATCGCCGAGGCGGTGACCAGCGAGCACGCGCTGGTCGTGGGCCACCCGTACATCGACATCTGGGAGGCCGTGAAGCCGTCGTCGGTGGGCATCGAGGCGTGGCCGCGCGTGCCGCGCGGGCAGGACTGGAAGGCGGGGGTGTGCCGGGCGCTGGGGTGGCCGGAGAACACGGGTGCGGTGTGGCAGGCGATTCTGGCGCGGGTGGGTTCCTACAGGGACTTGGAGCCGGCGCTGCTGGGGCGGGTGGAGGAGCTGATCGACTTCGTCACGGATAGCGGTGGGACCTGACCTTCTCGTAGGCGGCAAACTCGCTGGTGTCCAGTTCGATGCCGATGGGCTCCAACGGTGTGAGGTCGCCGAACTTGGTGATCCGCTGGCACCGGTAGTCCGCAGCCTCTCCATGGCCCGTCGGTTCAGTAAGCAGTACACACTGGGCCATGACGGGGTCGATGATGAAGTAGGCGGGTACCTTCGCCGCCGCGTAGATCGATCGCTTGACTCCGTAGTCGCGGTCCACACTCGTCTTGGAGACGACTTCCAGGAGCATGGTGATGACCTCGGACGGCATCAGCCTTCCTTGGCCAGGTCCAGCGCCACGCTCAATCACGACAAGATCCGGCTGCGGCTCGCTGGTCTCTTCGAGGATGGCGATGTCCTGGGTCTGGAGCCGCCGCCAGCGCTGACGGGGGATCTGGTCCACAACCGCTTCCAGGATGTCGTTGTGGGCCACGTCCGGCCCCGCCATCATCACAATTTCCCCCCGGAGGAGCTCGACCTTGAATCCTTCGGGAAACTCAAAGTTCTCGAAGAACTTCACGATGTCGGTGGTCATCGGTCGGTCGTCCACAGCGGTCATCTCCGCAGCCCTCCGGTTTCCGCCACCGTGCAATTACGGCGGCAGCCTACGAACCAGGTTAGGTACCGAACCGCCGTTCCGCACCGATTCACCCGCCGGAGTGATCAGTCCACCAGGTCCCGCACCACCGCGTCCGCCAGCAACCGCCCCCGCAGCGTGAGCACCGCGCGCCCCTCCTCGTACGGGCCCGCCTCCAGCAGCCCGTCGGACAGAGCGCGCCCGGCCGCCGCCAGGCCTTCCTCCCGCAGCAAGGACAACGGGCAGCCCTCCCGGAGCCTCAGCTCCAGCAGGATCCGTTCGACCCGACGGTCCTCGTCCGCCAGCAGCTCACGCCCCGCCCCCGGTGACCGCCCCGCCGCCAGCGCGCCCGCGTACGCGCCCGGGTGCTTGACGTTCCACCAGCGCACGCCGCCGACGTGGCTGTGGGCGCCCGGCCCCGCGCCCCACCAGTCGGCGCCGCGCCAGTACAGCTCGTTGTGGAGGCAGCGGCCCGCGTCGGACGTGGCCCAGTTGGAGACCTCGTACCAGTCGAAGCCGGCGGCCGAGAGCGTCTCGTCGGCGATGAGGTAGCGGTCGGCGTGGACGTCGTCGTCGGTCATCGGGACCTCGCCCCGGCGGATGCGCCGGGCGAGCTGCGTCCCCTCCTCGACGATCAGCGCGTACGCCGAGACGTGGTCCGGTCCGGCGCCGAGCGCGGCGTCCAGCGAGGCCCGCCAGTCGTCGTCGGACTCGCCGGGCGTGCCGTAGATCAGGTCGAGGTTGACGTGGTCGAAGCCCGCCGCGCGGGCCTCCGCGACGCAGGCCTCCGGCCGCCCCGGCGTGTGCGTGCGGTCGAGGATCTTCAGGACGTGCTGCCGGGCGCTCTGCATGCCGAAGGAGAGGCGGTTGAAGCCGCCCGCGCGGAGGGTCTCCAGGTAGGCGGGGTCGACCGACTCCGGGTTCGCCTCGGTCGTCACCTCCGCGTCGTCCGCGAGACCGAACTCGTCCCGGATCGCCCCCAGCATCCGGACGAGGTCGTCGGCGGCCAGCAGCGTGGGCGTGCCGCCGCCGACGAAGACCGTACGGACGGGGCGCGGGTCGTCGCCGAGGACCTTGCGGGCGAGGCGGATCTCGTCGACGACCGTGTCCGCGTAGTTGTCGCGGGAGGCGAGGACGCCGCCGGTGCCGCGCAGCTCGGTGGCGGTGTAGGTGTTGAAGTCGCAGTAGCCGCAGCGGGTCGCGCAGTACGGGACGTGCAGGTAGAACCCGAGGGGTCGTGCGGCCGCGTCGGCCAGGGCGTGCGCGGGCAGCGCCCCGTCGTCGGGGACGGGCTCACCGTCGGGGAGTGCGGAAGGCATGCCTTCCATTGTCCAGCACCGGTCGGCGGACGGTTTCCGCCCCATCCGTACCTTCCGTCACTCCGTTACTCCGTCACTCCGTCACTCCGCCTGCAACACCAGCAGCGCCAGATCGTCGTCCGGCGGCCCTTCCCCGAACTCGTGCACGAGGCGTCGGATGCGTTCGGCGAGCAGCTGGGCGTCGAGCCCGGCGCAGCCGGCGAGCGCGGTGGCGAGGCCGTCCCCGTCGTCGAACATGTGCGGGCCGCTGCGCCGCTCGGTGACCCCGTCGGTCACGCACAGCAGCGTGTCGCCGCGGCGCAGCTCGAACGTCTCGGAGACGTACTCGGTGTCCTCGATCACCCCGAGCAGCGTCTGCGGCTCGGCCACGGCCCGTACGTCGCCGTCGGGGCCCAGGAGCAGCGGAAGCGGGTGCCCGGCGGAGGCGAGGGTGCAGCGGACGCCGCCGGAGACGGGGACGAGTTCGCCGTAGAGGAGGGAGAGGAAACGGGTCTGCGGGCCGTCGGGGTCGACGAGGCCGGGGTCGCCCGCCGTGACCAGGGCGCGGGCGGCCGCGTCCGCCGCCTCGGTCGCGTCGTCGAGGAGGAGTTGGTTGAGGCGGTCGAGCACGTCGGCGACGCCGTACCCCTCGCGGGCGAGCAGCCGCAGCCAGGGCCGGGCGAGACCGATGACCACCGCCGCCTCGGGGCCCTTGCCCTGGACGTCGCCGATCGCGAAGCACCAGCGGCCTCGGCCCGCCGGGAAGAGGTCGTAGAAGTCACCGCTGGGTCCGCCCTTGTCGCACGGCTCGTAGACGAGCGCGCTCGACACCCCGGGGATCTCGGCGACCGCGCCCGGCAGCAGTCCACGCTGCAGGACCCGGCTGATGGTGGCCTGGCGGGCGTACTGGCGGGCCGCCCCGATGGACAGCGCGATCCGTCGGCTCAGGTCCTCCACCAGCCCGGTCACCTCGTCCGGGAAGCGGAGCAGTCCGGCCCGGCCGATGACGAGCGTGCCGAGCGGGCGCCCACCGGCGATCAGCCGATAGGCGAGCGCGGCCCCGCCCTCGCCATGCGCCACGGGCGCGCCTTCGCCATGCATCACGGGCGCGCCTTCGCCATGCACCACCGGCGCGCCCTCGCCATGCACCACCGGCGCGCCCTCGCTCGTCTCGGCCGGCCGGCTGTCGCGTTTCTCCGCCGGCCCGGGTTCGCGTTTCTCCGCCGACGCGTCGCCACTCGTCTCCCCCGGCGAGCCGTCACCCGGCAGGGCGGCGGTGGTCGGCGGGGCGGCGGTGCCGGAGGAGCCGACGACCGCCGTCTCCCTCGGCAGGCCTTCGCTGCCGCTTCGCACCGCCGCGCCGTCGCCCTTTCCTCCGGGCCGCCCCTCGCCGCCCGGGTCCACCGGCCCTTGCGCACCCTCGTCCCCGGGCGCTCCGCTTTCCGCCCCGGCCCCTGCCGCGGTTCCGGTCCCCGCACCGGATCCCACCGTCGGCCCCGACCCCGATCCCGCTGTCGGCCCCGCCCCCGGCACCGGCCGCGGCCACGGCACAGGCACCGCCCGCGATCGCACCGACTCGGGCAGCCTCGGCGGGTCCTTCTCCAGGGCTCGGCGGAGTTCCTCGATGCGGTTCTCGCTGCCGTGCCAGACGCGGGCGAGCCGTGGCGCGGGGCCGAGCGAACCGTCGCCGCCGCGCCAGCCCAGCCCCTCGTCCTCCAACCACACCGCGCACCAGTCGGCCAGCCTCGGCACCAGCAGCTGCCCGGCGAGCGCGGCGACCAGATCCTCGTCCAGCTGCCCGGCGAGCAGATCGGACGCCTCGGCGAGGAAGGAGAGCGCACCCCGGTTCAGCCACTCGCGGTCGTGCTCCACGCCGCGCCGGGGCACGGGGGCGACCAGATCGACCGGGCCCGCACCGGGTCCGAGGACGATCTCACCGCCGTAGTCCGCGTAACCGGCGTACGCCCGCGCGCCGTCCTGTCCCGGTGCATGCCCGGCACCGGCGTACGCCCGCGCATCCCAGTCCTCGGGCCCCTCGACCCCCTCGGCCTCCGCACCGTGCTCGCCGCCCGCCTCACCGCGGTACCCCTCGAACGCGTCCTCCACCGCCATCGCCCCGTCGATCGACAGGCGGGCCCAGACGGTCTTCGTCCCGGTCCGGTAGGTGATCCCCCAGGCTTCGGAGAGCGCGGCGACGAGGCGCAGGCCGCGTCCGTACTCGGCGGCCCCGTAAGGCCGTTCGACGAGGTAGGGACGTTCGGCTCCCTCGTCCCGTACCGCCCGGGAGGGATGGTGGTCCGAGACCTCGACGAGCAGCCATCCGGCGGAGGCCGGGTCGTCGCGGCCGAGACGGCACAGCAGTTCGACGTCCGTGCCCGCGTGGACGACCGCGTTGGTCACCAGCTCGCTGACCACGACGATCGCGTCCTCGACGAGGCGGGCGGAGAGGGCGGCGGCGCCCGGCAGATCGAGTTCGGCCCACTCGGCGAGCGCGGTGCCGACGAAGCGCCGGGCGGCTCCGGGCGCGAGTGGACCCCCGGGAAGCGACACATGCACCACCGCGCGCCGGTCTGCGCCCGCGTACGCGGATCCGGCGTACAGGGATGCGGACCCGACGTGCGCCGGCGCATCAGAAGCGCAGGACACGGTCTCCCGTTGCGTCGGTATGGCCCCCACTGAGCGGCTCCCTGAGAAAGTTCGGACGAATGGGCCTCAGGCGGCACGGCCAGAGTGACAGACTGACCACGCCCATAAGCGCCGAGTTACCGAAGTGGGCCACCATGAGTGAGAACAGTGCTACGCGGCTGCTCGAAGACGGTCAAAATGACAGCCAAACGGACGGAATGATCCGGGCATCCGATCTCCGTGCGCTGACCGCGGCGATGACCGCGGCCCGCGACGGAAGCTTCACGAAAGTCCCGGAGGCGGGCCCCGCGCCGGTGGCGGAGCTGTGCGCCCTCTTCAACCAGATCATCGACCGCAGCACCCACTTCGGTTCGGAAGTGCAGCGCGTACGGCGGGAGTTGGTCCGGCACGGCCGTCTCGACGAGCGGCTCTCGGCCAGCCCGGGCCAGGGCGCCTGGGCGACCCGTGTCGACGACGTGAACCAGACGCTCGACGCCCTGGTCGCACCCGCCGCGAACGCCACGCGGGTGCTGGACGCGGTGGCGGGCGGCGATCTGACCCAGCGCGTCGACCTGCACGACGGCAACCGCCAACTCCGGGGTGATCTGCGGCGGTTGGGCCGGGCCGTGAACAAGATGGTCGACCAGCTGTCGCTGTTCACCGGTGAGGTGACCCGGGTCGCCCGCGAGGTCGGCACGGAGGGGCGGCTCGGCGGCCGGGCCAAGGTCCGCGGTCTGTCCGGGAGCTGGCGGGACGTGACCGAGGCGGTCAACACCATGGCCTCCCGGCTGACCGCGCAGGTGCGGGACATCGCCCTGGTGACCACCTCGGTGGCGCGCGGCGACCTCACGCGTACGGTGACCGTCGAGGCGACCGGCGAGCTGCTGGAGCTGAAGCTCACCGTGAACACGATGGTCGACCAGCTCTCCGCCTTCGCCGACGAGGTGACGAGGGTGGCCCGCGAGGTCGGCACCGAAGGCCAGCTCGGGGGCCGCGCCCAGGTCCGGGGCGTCTCCGGGGTCTGGAAGGACCTCACCGACAACGTCAACTTCATGGCGTCGAACCTGACGTCCCAGGTCCGCAACATCGCCCAGGTCACCACCGCCGTGGCCAACGGCGACCTGAGCCAGAAGATCATGGTCGACGCGCAGGGCGAGATCCTGGAACTGAAGTCCACCATCAACACGATGGTCGACCAGCTCTCCGCCTTCGCCGACGAGGTCACCCGCGTGGCCCGCGAGGTCGGCACCGAAGGCAACCTCGGCGGCCGCGCCCAGGTCCGGGGCGTCTCCGGGGTCTGGAAAGACCTCACCGACAACGTCAACTTCATGGCGGACAACCTGACGTCCCAGGTCCGCAACATCGCCCTCGTCTCCACGGCGGTCGCCCAGGGCGATCTCGGCAAGAAGATCACGGTCGAGGCGAAGGGCGAGATCCTGGAGCTGAAGTCCACCATCAACACGATGGTCGACCAGCTCTCCGCCTTCGCCGACGAGGTCACCCGCGTGGCCCGCGAGGTCGGCACCGAGGGCAACCTCGGCGGTCAGGCACAGGTGCGGGGTGTCAGCGGCGTCTGGAAGGACCTCACCGACAACGTCAACTTCATGGCCCTGAACCTGACTTCGCAGGTCCGCAACATCGCCCAGGTGACCACCGCCGTCGCCAACGGCGACCTCTCCAAGAAGATCACCGTCGACGCGCGCGGCGAGATCCTGGAACTGAAGGACACCGTCAACACGATGGTGGAGCAACTGCGGGCCTTCGCCGACGAGGTGACGAGGGTGGCCCGCGAGGTCGGCACCGACGGCGCGCTCGGCGGGCGCGCCCAGGTGCTGGGCGTGTCCGGTGTGTGGCGGGACCTCACCGACAACGTCAACTACATGGCGGACAACCTGACTTCGCAGGTCCGCAACATCGCCCAGGTGACGACGGCCGTGGCGAACGGCGACCTCTCCAAGAAGATCGACGTGGACGCGCGCGGCGAGATCCTGGAGCTGAAGACCGCCATCAACACGATGGTCGACACCCTCTCCTCCTTCTCCTCCGAGGTCACCCGGGTCGCACGCGAGGTCGGTTCCGAGGGCCAACTCGGCGGTCAGGCGCGGGTCGAGGGCGTGTACGGCACCTGGAAGCGTCTGACGACGAACGTGAACGAACTCGCGTCGAACCTGACCACCCAGGTCCGCGCGATCGCCGAGGTCGCCTCCGCCGTGGCGCAGGGCGACATGTCCCGCTCGATCACGGTGGAGACGCAGGGCGAGGTCGCCGAACTGAAGGACAACATCAACCTGATGGTGGCCAACCTCCGCGAGACCACCCGCGCGAAGGACTGGCTGGAGTCCAACCTCGCCCGCCTAGCCGCCCTGATGCAGGGCCACCGCGACCTGATGGAGGTCGCCGACCTGATCCTGCGCGAGCTGACCCCGCTGGTGAACGCCCAGTACGGCGCCTTCTACCTGGCCGACCCCGACGAGGACGGCGCGGCCCCGCTCCCGGTGGCGCCCACCAAGGGCCTCGCCTTCATCGCGGGCTACGGCGCGGCGCAGGGCGCGACCGTCGAGACGGGCGGCCTGCCCGTGCACGGTCTCGTCGCGCAGGCGGCCCGCGAGAAGAAGCGGATCCTGGTGGAGGAGGCGCCGCCGGACTACATCAAGATCAACAGCGGCCTGGGCGAGGCCTCGCCGTCCAGCGTCGTGATCATCCCGATCCTCTTCGAGGACAAGCTCCTCGGCGTGATCGAGCTTGCCACCTTCTCACGCTTCTCCGACGTCCACCTGGCGTTCTTCGACCAGTTCGTGAACACCATCGGCGTCGCCATCAACACCATCATCGCCAACTCCCGCACGGAGTCCCTCCTCGGCGAGTCCCAGCGCCTCGCCATGCAACTCCAGGAACGCTCCGACGAACTCCAGAAGCAACAGGCGGAGCTGCGTCGCTCGAACGCCGAACTGGAGGAGAAGGCCGCCCTGTTGGCCACCTCTTCCCAGTACAAGTCGGAGTTCCTGGCGAACATGTCCCATGAACTGCGCACGCCGCTCAACTCCCTCCTGATCCTGGCGCGGCTGCTCTCCGACAACCCCGACGGCCATCTCACCGACCAGGAGGTGCAGTTCGCGACCACGATCCACCGCTCCGGCTCCGACCTCCTCCAGCTGATCAACGACATCCTGGACCTGTCGAAGATCGAGGCGGGCCGGATGGACGTACGCCCCAAGCGCCTCCCGCTCATCAAGCTCCTGGACTACGTCCACGCCACGTTCCGCCCGCTCACCCTCGACCGGGGTCTGGCCTTCGACGTGACGGTCGGCGAGAACGTGCCCCGCGAGATGTACTCGGACGAGCAACGCCTTCAGCAGATCCTCCGCAACCTCCTCTCCAACGCGATCAAGTTCACCGCGTCCGGCCGGGTCGAGCTGACCGTCAGCCGCGTCAAGGACCCCGAGCACCGTTTCACCCGTGAGGACCACGACGAGGTGATCGCCTTCGCCGTCTCGGACACCGGCATCGGCATCGCGGCCGAGAAACTCCCGGTGATCTTCGAGGCGTTCCAGCAGGCCGACGGCACCACCAACCGCAAGTACGGCGGCACCGGCCTCGGCCTGTCCATCAGCCGCGAGATCGCCGGCCTGCTGGGCGGCCGCATCATCGCCGAGAGCGTCCCCGGCCAGGGCTCGACCTTCACGCTGTACGTCCCCGTCTTCAGCCCCGGCCACGGGGTGACGGGCCACATCGCCGAGGAGCCCGGCAGCCTCGTGCCCGAGCAGCTGGCCACCGAGCCGTACCCGGCCACCCACGACAGCGACGACACCTGGCCCGCCCCCACCAAGCTGGAGGCGTGGAAGGTGGGCCGCGCGGGACAGGTACTGCCCGGCCGCCGGGTGCTGATCGTCGACGACGACATCCGGAACGTCTTCGCGCTCACCCACGTCCTGGGCCGCGTCGGCATGCCCGTCCTGTACGCGGAGAACGGCCGCGAGGGCATCGAGACCCTGGAGCGCAACCCGGACGTCGAACTCGTCCTGATGGACATCATGATGCCGGAGATGGACGGCTACGAGACGATCTCCGCCATCCGCCGCACCCCGCGCTGGGCCGGCCTGCCCATCGTCGCCCTCACCGCCAAGGCGATGCCCGGCGACCGCGAGAAGTCCATCGCCCGCGGCGCCAACGACTACGTACCGAAGCCGGTGGACGTCGACCAACTGCTCACGGTCGTCTGCGCGGTCCTGGACCCGGAAGGCGCCCAGAACCCGGCGGACACGGCGGACCCGGCACCCGAGAAACGCACCGACGAGAACGAGGCACCCTCACCATGACCACTCAGGACCGGACCGACGGAAGCGCGGGCATCCTCCTCGTCGACGACATGGAGGACAACCTGATCGCCCTGGAGGCCGTCCTGGCATCCCTCGACGAGCCGCTCGTACGCGCCCGTTCGGGCGAGGAGGCGATGAAGGCCCTCCTCCGGCAGCGCTTCGCCGTCGTCCTCCTCGACATCCGCATGCCAGGGATGGACGGCTTCGAGACCGCCGCCCACATCAAGCGCCTCGACCAGACCAAGGACGTCCCGATCATCTTCCTCACCGGCACCGACGCCGACGCGGGCTACGCCTTCCGCGGCTACGCCACAGGCGCGGCGGACTACCTGACCAAGCCCTTCGACCCCTGGGTGCTCCGGGCGAAGGTGAGCGTCTTCCTGGACCTGCACCGCAAGACCCGGCAGCTGGAGACCCTGTTGGCGAGGCAGCGGGAACACACGGAACAGGTCGACTCACGCTTGGCGACTCTGGAGAAGCAACTGGCCGCCGATCCACCCGACTTGGCCGAGCTGCGCATACAGATACGGGAGCTTCGCACCTTGGTCGCGGGCAACCCTGCCCCTTGAGGTGCGCGGGGAACTGCGCGACACGCCACAACGAACCCGCCCCTGACGGACGGCCCGCAGTTCCCCGGCTCTCCAGCGGAGTGCTACGCCTCGCGCGCCCCGGCGTACATGTCGTCGATGAGGTGCTGGTACTCCTTCTCCACCACCGGCCGCTTCAGCTTCAGGCTCGGCGTCAGCTCACCGTGCTCGACATCGAGATCCCGCGGCAGCAACCGGAACTTCTTGATCGTCTGCCACCGCTGCAACCCCGCGTTCAGCTGCGCGATGTGCCCCTCGATCATCTCCACCGTCGCCGGCGCCGAGATGACCTCCTCGTACGACTTCCCCGCCAGCCCGTTCTCCGCGGCCCACCCCTGGATGGACAGCTCGTCGAGGGCGATGAGCGCGGTGCAGAAGTTACGGTCCGCGCCGATCACCATGACGTTGGACGTGAACGGGCACAGCGCCTTGAACTGCCCCTCGATCTCGGTCGGCGCGATGTACTTGCCGCCGGACGTCTTGAACAGGTCCTTCTTCCGGTCGGTGATCCGCAGGTACCCGTCGGGCGACAGCTCCCCGATGTCACCGGTGTGGAACCATCCGTCGGCCTCCAGCACCTCCGCCGTCTTCTCCGGCAGGCCGTGGTACCCCTCCATCACACCGGGCCCGCGCAGCAGGATCTCGCCGTCGTCCGCGATCCGCACCTCGCAGCCGGGCAGCGGCTTGCCGACCGTGCCGGTGCGGTACGCCTCGCCGGGGTTCACGAAGGACGCGGCCGAGGTCTCCGTGAGGCCGTAGCCCTCCAGGATGTGGATGCCGGCACCGGCGAAGAAGAACCCGATCTCCGGCGCCAGCGCGACCGACCCGGAGACACACGCCCGCAGCCGGCCGCCGAACGCCTCGCGGAGCTTGGCGTACACCAGCGCGTCGGCGACCTTGTGCTTCGCGCCGAGCGCGAACGGCACCGAGGCAGTGCCGGTGCGGCGGAAGTTGTCCTGGCTGGCCTTGGCGTACTCGCGGGAGACGCCGGCCGCCCACTGGAAGATCTTGTACTTGGCCGGGCCGCCCGCGCGGGCCTTGGCGACGACGCCGTTGTAGACCTTCTCGAAGATGCGGGGCACGGCCGCCATGTACGTCGGCTGCACCACCGGAAGGTTCTCGATGATCTTGTCGATCCGGCCGTCGACGGCGGTGACGTGCCCGACCTCGATCTGACCGCTGGTGAGCACCTTGCCGAACACGTGCGCGAGCGGCAGCCACAGGTACTGCACGTCCTCGGCACTGACCAGCCCGGTCGCGGCGATCGCCTTCGCCATGTACGCCCAGTTGTCGTGCGGCAGCCGGACCCCCTTGGGGCGCCCGGTGGTGCCGGAGGTGTAGATCAGCGTGGCGAGCTGGTCCTTGGTGATCGCGCCGACCTTCTCCGTGATCAGGTCGGGCTTCTTCTCCAGGTAAGCGGCGCCGCGCTTCTCCAGCTCGGCCAGGGAGAGGACCCAGTCCTCCGACAGGTCCGCGCCCTCGGTGTCGATGACGACGACGTGCGTCAGCTCGGGCAGCTCGGCCTTCTTCTCCCGGGCCTTGGCGAGCTGTGCCGCATCCTCGGCGATGAGGACCCGGCTGGAGGAGTCCGAGAGGATGTACGCGGACTCCTCGGCGTTGGTCTGCGGATAGACGGTCGTGGTGGCGGCACCCGCGCACATGATGCCGAGGTCGGCGAGGATCCACTCGATGCGCGTCGACGAGGCGAGGGCGACCCGCTGCTCCGGCTGCACGCCCAGCTCGATCAGTCCGGCCGCGACGGCGTAGACCCGTTCGGCCGACTGTGCCCAGCTCAGCGACTTCCAGTCGGAGGGCCCCTCCCCGGAGGCCGGTGGCACCGGGTACCGGTAGGCCTCGCCGTCGGGCGTGGCCGCCACGCGCTCGAGGAAGAGGGCCGCCACCGAGGGCGGACGGTTCTCGATCAGGGTCTGTGTGTCGCTCACGACATCCTCCGGGGCACGCGACAGTACAGCTGGCTCACGGACTGTGCGGCTGGCTCAAAGCGGCTGTTGTTTAACTCGCGAGTAACCATCGAGTGGTGATCAGGGTAGAGCGAGGTCGGCCGGTTGGTAAGGGGCGGCGGGCAGTCACTTTCCACCGAGAACGACCGTACGAACACGCACCCACGTATCCCGGAAGACCCGCGGGCCCGCCGCGCCGAAACGCGACGGGCCCGCATTCTGCCCGAGTTTCCGGGGGTAACAGTGGCTACCCCACGATCGGCGACCGCCAGTCGCCGTTGGCTACTTCTTGCCCTTGCCCCCGCCGACACTGTCGTCACTGGACAGAACGGCGATGAAGGCCTCCTGCGGAACCTCCACAGAGCCCACCATCTTCATCCGCTTCTTGCCTTCCTTCTGCTTCTCCAGCAGCTTCCGCTTCCGGGAGATGTCACCGCCGTAGCACTTGGCGAGGACGTCCTTGCGGATGGCACGGATGGTCTCGCGGGCGATGACACGCGACCCGATGGCGGCCTGGATGGGCACCTCGAAGGCCTGCCGCGGGATCAGCTCGCGCAGCTTGGCGACGAGCCGCACCCCGTACGCGTACGCCGCATCCTTGTGCGTGACCGCCGAGAAGGCGTCCACCTTGTCGCCGTGCAGTAGGATGTCGACCTTGACCAGGCTGGAGCTCTGCTCGCCGGTGGGCTCGTAGTCCAGCGACGCGTAACCGCGCGTCTTCGACTTCAGCTGGTCGAAGAAGTCGAAGACGATCTCCGCCAGCGGGAGCGTGTAGCGGATCTCGACCCGGTCCTCGGAGAGGTAGTCCATGCCGAGCAGGGTGCCGCGCCGGGTCTGGCACAACTCCATGATCGACCCGATGAACTCGGAGGGCGCGAGGATCGTGGCGCGTACGACGGGCTCGTACACGTTGTCGATCTTCCCCTCGGGGAACTCGCTCGGGTTGGTGACCGTGTGCTCGGCGCCGTCCTCCATGACCACGCGGTAGACCACGTTGGGCGCGGTCGCGATCAGATCGAGCCCGAACTCGCGCTCCAGCCGCTCACGGATCACATCGAGGTGCAGCAGCCCGAGGAAACCGACACGGAAACCGAAGCCCAGTGCCGCCGAGGTCTCCGGCTCGTACACCAGCGCGGCATCGTTGAGCTGGAGCTTGTCGAGGGCGTCGCGCAGCTCGGGGTAGTCGGAGCCGTCCAGCGGATACAGGCCCGAGAAGACCATGGGCTTCGGGTCCTTGTAGCCGCCGAGCGCCTCGGTGGCCCCTTTGTGCAGGGTGGTGATCGTGTCACCGACCTTGGACTGGCGCACGTCCTTCACGCCGGTGATCAGATAGCCGACCTCACCGACACCGAGACCGTCGGCCGCCTTCATCTCGGGGGCCGAGACGCCGATCTCCAGCAGCTCGTGGGTCGCGCCGGTGGACATCATGCGAATCCGCTCGCGCTTGTTGAGCTGACCGTCGATGACACGGACGTACGTCACGACACCGCGATAGGAGTCGTACACCGAGTCGAAGATCATGGCGCGCGCGGGGGCGTCCTGGACACCGACCGGGGCGGGGACCTCGGCGACGACCCGGTCCAGCAGCGCCTCGACGCCCAGCCCGGTCTTGGCCGAGACCTTGAGCACGTCCTCGGGGTCGCAGCCGATGAGGTTGGCCAGCTCCTCGGAGAACTTCTCCGGCTGGGCGGCCGGCAGGTCGATCTTGTTCAGTACGGGGATGATCTTGAGGTCGTTCTCCATCGCCAGGTAGAGGTTGGCGAGGGTCTGGGCCTCGATGCCCTGGGCCGCGTCGACGAGGAGGACGGTCCCCTCACAGGCCGCCAGCGACCGCGACACCTCGTACGTGAAGTCGACGTGCCCGGGGGTGTCGATCATGTTGAGGATGTGCGTGTGGCCCGGATCGTCGGTCGGTGCCCAGGGCAGACGCACCGCCTGGGACTTGATCGTGATTCCGCGCTCACGCTCGATGTCCATGCGGTCGAGGTACTGAGCACGCATCTGCCGCTGCTCGACCACACCGGTCAGCTGAAGCATCCGGTCGGCGAGCGTGGACTTGCCGTGGTCGATGTGCGCGATGATGCAGAAGTTGCGGATCAGAGCCGGGTCGGTACGGCTCGGCTCGGGCACATGGCTAGGGATCGCGGGCACGCAGGGTCCTGATTCTTGAGGCGTCCGCAGCCGTCTGCGGTCTCGGGTCGGATCGGATCTAGCGGGTCTATACGTAGGCACCATGGTCCCACGGGTGGAGAGCGGCGACCGGTTTGGGCCGGACCATGGGCTGCTGGTAGCGTGGGCGGCTGTGTCTCATGCCCTCTCAGCAGGAGACACATCCCTGGAAAATCAAACGGTGTCCGAGGCATGCGCGGCGTGTCCTGCATGACCTCCATGGCTTCGTGCACCTGTAGCTGAAAAGGCTCATTCGTGGCGAACATCAAGTCCCAGATCAAGCGGAACAAGACCAACGAGAAGGCGCGCCTTCGCAACAAGGCCGTCAAGTCGTCGCTCAAGACCGCGATCCGCAAGGCCCGTGAGGCCGCTGCCGCGGGTGACGCCGAGAAGGCCACCGAGTACCAGCGCGCTGCCGCGCGTCAGCTCGACAAGGCCGTCTCGAAGGGCGTCATCCACAAGAACCAGGCCGCCAACAAGAAGTCGGCGCTTGCTTCCAAGGTCGCTGCCCTCAAGGGCTGAGCTCCACCTTTGATCTGATCGCCGGCTGGACCCAGAGCGGGCCCTCTCTCATCCGCTCCCACCCGGCACCCCGGACCCGTACGCGGCCTGCGTTCGCCACGCGGGTATGGGTCCACAAGCTCGCACCAAGGCCCCGCCACCGCCCCTTCCCCGGGGTGGGGACGGGGCTCTTGGCTTTCCGGGGTGCGGGCAGCCGCGCGACCAGCCCCAACGCTCCCGCACGGGAGGGGACGGGCGAGGGCGACAGGGGCGAAAACGTCACCCCCGACGCGACCGAGCCGCCCGCGCGATCGTCACGACCGCCTTCTCCAAGGCGTACGCGGGATCATCCCCGCCACCCTTCACGCCCGCATCCGCCTCAGCCACCGCCCGCAACGCGACGGCCACCCCGTCCGGCGTCCACCCCCGCATCTGCTGCCGCACCCGATCGATCTTCCACGGCGGCATCCCCAACTCCCGCGCGAGATCCCCCGGCCGCCCACCCCGCGCCGACGACAGCTTCCCGATCGCCCGCACCCCCTGGGCCAACGCACTGGTGATCAACACCGGCGCCACCCCCGTCGCCAGCGACCACCGCAGCGCCTCCAGCGCCTCCGCGGCCCGCCCCTCGACGGCCCGATCGGCCACCTCGAAGCTCGACGCCTCGGCCCGCCCGGTGTAGTACCGCCCGACCACGGCCTGGTCGATCGTCCCCTCGACATCCGCGACCAGCTGCGACGCCGCGGCCGCCAGCTCCCGCAGATCACTCCCGATCGCGTCGACGAGCGCCTGGCACGCCTCAGGGGTGGCGGAGCGCCCGAGCGTCCGGAACTCCCCCCGCACGAACGCCAGCCGATCCCCCGGCTTCGTCATCTTGGGGCACGCCACCTCCCGCGCCCCCACCTTGCGCGCCGCGTCCAGCAGCCCCTTGCCCTTGGCCCCGCCCGCGTGCAACAGCACCAGGGTGATCTCCTCGGCGGGAGCCCCCAGATACGCCTTCACGTCCTTGACCGTGTCGGCCGACAGATCGTGCGCATTGCGCACGACCACGACCTTCCGCTCGGCGAAGAGCGACGGACTCGTCAGCTCGGCGAGCGTGCCCGGCTGCAACTGGTCCGAGGACAGATCCCGTACGTCCGTGTCGGCGTCCGCGGCCTTCGCCGCGGCCACCACCACCTGCACAGCCCGGTCGAGCAGCAACTCCTCCTGCCCCACGGCCAGCGTCACGGGGGCGAGAGGATCATCATTCGCAGTCTTCTTGGCCATCCCCCACAGCATCCCACGGCCCACCGACAACGAAGCCCTCGCTCCAGCGGCCTCACGCCGCCCCGGCTACGGGCAGTCGTGCCGCCGGGGCGGTACAGGTGGCGCGGCATCACCACGAACCAACGAGGCCCCCGCCCCCACGGCCTCCCAACCCCAGCTACAGGCAGGGGTGGCAGCGGGCCGTACGGGTGGGCACAGCGGCCCCTCGAACCGCCCAGCAGCGGACCCGGCCCCGGCCCACCCCGCCCCCGGGCACGCGAAGGTCCCGGACCGGGCGCCCCCTACGGCTCCTCCCGCCACCCCTCCCACTCCCCCGCGAACTCGTCCAACGCCACCGGGTCCAGCCGCCCGCGCTCGTCCCGCAGCACCAACAACCACTGCGCGTCCTCGGCATCGTCCTCCCCGGCCAACGCGTCCCGCACCAGCTGCGGCTCCTCGTCCAGCCCGAACCGCTCCCCGAGCGCCTCCGCCGCCGCCTCCGCCGCGTCACGATCGGGCAGCACCAGCACATGTCTCACATCACTCACGCCCCCATTTTCCGGCACGCACCCCCCGCTTTTTCCCCCTCCCCCTCCCCCTCCCCTCCCCACCCCACCCCGCCCCACCCCAGCCCAGCCCAGCCCAGCCCCGACGTCCCCTACCCGCGCCCCTCCCCCACTTCCGGCACCCTCCCCAACTCCATCCCGAATCGCTCCCGGTACGCCGCCAGCACCTCCCCGTCCGTCGTCAGCTCGGTCACCTCCCGGTCGCCCTCCGCCGAGGTGACCGTGAGGGTGCGCCCGCTGAGGGTGATGCGGCCGCCGTCCTCGGCGACCCGGGAACAGACGAGGGACTGGGTGAAGTGGGAGGCCGGTGACGTGCTGTGCCACCAGGCCCCGGCCACGAAGTCCCCGAGCACTCTCGGCCGCGCCTCCAGCCGGTACTGGGGTTCTCCGTTCCGGAACACGTCCAGGTCCCCGAACTCCCGGCCCCCGCTCTCCCGGTCCGCCTCGGCCACCCGGAACATTCCGGCCGGATCCTCCTGCTCCCCCCGATCCCCGAACTCCAGCGGGTAGTGGCTGTTCGCCCCGAACCCGACATCGGCCAGCCAGTCGCCCCCGTCCACCGTCCGCACCCGCAGCGCGAGATGGTCGTACGGGATGCCGAGCCGCCCCTCCTCTCCGTACACGCGCGCCGCGAGCAGCGTCACGTCGAACCCGAGCGCGTCGAGCAACGCCCCGAACAACCCGTTCAGTTCGAAGCAGAAGCCGCCCCTGCGCTCCCCCACCACCTTGTCCAGCAGCCGCTTCTCGTCCAGGACGATCTCCTCTCCGAGGTGGATCGACAGGTTCTCGAACGGCACCGTCCGCAGATGGCGCAGGTGCAGCTCACGCAGTACGTCGAGAGTGGGCCAGGCCGGCTGCTCGGCCCCGAGACGGCGAAGGTAGGCGTCAAGCTCTGCGGTATCCATGACCTCAGTCTCTCGCCACGAGCAACTCCTTCGCCGTACCGGCGACCGCGACCGCGCCGTCCTCGTCCGTACGCAGCACCGTGGCGCCTCCGGCCCGCAGCGCCGCGACGGTACTGGGGGCGGGGTGGCCGTACGGGTTGTCCGCGCCCACCGAGATGAGCGCCAGCCGTGGGGCCATCGCCCGTATCAGGCCCGGGTCCTGGTAGGCCGAACCATGATGGGCGACCTTCACCACGTCCACGGCTGCCAGGGCCGCGGCCTCCGGGGATCTCGCGAGTTCCCGCTGGCCGGGTGGTTCCAGGTCGCCGAGGAGCAGCAGGGTCAGCCCGGCCGAGCGGACGAGCATGGTCACGCTGGCGTCGTTCGGCCCGTCCGGTGCGCCCCCGTCTGCCGGTGGCCACAGCACCCGCCACATAAGGCTCCCTGAGCGCCGCTCCTCCCCGGTCACGGCCCGCGTCAGCGGAATCCCCCGCGCCGCGGCCTCCCTGCGCACGAACTGGGCCTGGTCCACGGGCTCCTCGAACCCCGTCGCCGCGATCGCCCCGACCGAACGCCCCCGCAGTACTCCGGGCAGCCCCACCACATGGTCGGCGTGGAAGTGGGTGAGCACGACCAGGGGGATCCTGGTGATGCCGAGTGTCATCAGACAGCGGTCGATCAGCAACGGATCGGGACCCGCGTCCACGACCACCCCGGCACCGTCGCCGGCCGCGAGGACGGTCGCGTCCCCTTGGCCCACATCGCACATCACGAAGCGCCACCCCGGCGGCGGCCACCCTGTGATCACCCTGGTCAGCGGTGGTGGCTGCACCACGACCAGCAGAAAAGCCATCAGGCAGGCCCCCACCAGCCATGGATGGCTCACGAGCCGCCGCCCGACGAGGACGACGACCACGGTGACCAGGGCGAGCAGCAGCGCGCCGGTCCAGCTGCCCGGCCAGTCCACTCCCGCGCCGGGCAGCGACGCCCCGGCGCGGGCGATGTCCGCGATCCAGCCGACGGGCCAACTCGCGCACCAGGCAAGGTACTCGGCCACGGGCATCGCCACCGGGGCCGCCGCCAGCGTGGCGAACCCGAACACCGTGGCCGGAGCCACCGCGAACTCCGCCAGCAGATTGCACGGCACCGCGACCAGGCTCACCTTGGCCGAGAGCACGGCGACGACCGGCGCGCACACCGCCTGCGCCGCTCCCGCCGCCGCCAGCGCCTCGGCCGGCCGCGGCGGGACCCGGCGCCGCTGGAGCGCCGCACTCCAACGCGGAGCGAGGGTGAGCAGAGCCCCGGTCGCGAGGACGGACAGCAGGAAGCCGTAGCTGCGGGCCAGCCAGGGGTCATAGAGCACCAGTAGCAGAACCGCCGTCGCCAGCGCGGGGATGAGGGACCTGCGGCGCCCTGTCGCGATGGCCAGCAGCGCGATCGAACCGCAGGCCGCGGCCCGCACCACGCTCGGGTCCGGCCGGCACACGATCGCGAAGCCGAGCGTCAGCGCACCACCGGTCAGCGCGGTCGCCCGCAACGGAATCCCGAGCCGGGGTGCGAGCCCCTTCCGCTCGGCCCGCTGAGCCAACCCGGGCGGGCCGATGAACAGGGCCAACAGGATCGTGAAGTTCGCGCCACTGACGGCGAGGAGATGAGTGAGGTCGGTCGCCTTGAACGCCTCGTCCAACTCGGCCGTGACCCGCGAGGTGTCACCGACGACGAAGCCCGGCAACAACGCCCGCGCGTCCGCGTCCAGCCCGTCGGTCGCCTCCCGCAGCCCCGCGCGCAGCCGCCCCGCGAGCCGCTGCACGGCGCTCGCGTCCTCCACCATCACCGGCGCCCCACCGCCCCGCACCCGCAACACGGCCGCCACCCGGTCTCCGCCGACCATGGCCGGCACCACCTGCGCCACCACCCGCACCCGCGTGGACGGCAAAAGGGCCAGCCACGACGAACGACCACCGGAACCGCGTCCCTCATCGGCGCCTCCGCCATCGCCCCCAGCCCTGCCGGTGTCGGCGTACGACCTCCTCTCCGCGTCGACGATCACCAACACCGGTGTCCGCGTGTCCACGACCGTCCCGTCCGGGCTCCGCACACGTCGCACCTCGGCCTGGAGGAGCACAGCGGCCGGGGCCACGTGATTGCCCTTGATCCGAGGGCGGGTGAGCCGCGGGTCGGCGGTGAGCTCGACCTCCGCGTTCACGCGGGCGTACCGCTCGGCCAGTTCGGGGATTGGCCCTCGCCTCAGATCCGCCCCGTGCAGCCCGGCGGAGGCGGCGGCCGCGCCCGCGCACAGCAGCACTGCCGCGACGGACACCTGGGTCCAGGCCCCCGCCCCACGCCGTACCCGACCTCGCCCGTGCCCCTGTCGCCCCCGTCGCCCTCGTCGCCCCGGCTGCCCCTGCTGCCCTTGCTGCCCCTCCTGCCCCTCCTGCCCCTCCTGCCCCTCCTGCCCCTCCTGCCCCTGCCAAGTGACGAGCAGGGCCGCCCCCACGACCGCGCAGAACACGACCACACCCGTGACCCACCCGGGCGAGGCGTCCACCGTCAGCGCCGCCGTCCCCCACGCGGCCAGCGCGGGTGGCACGAGACGCAGATCCGTCGGCCCCTCCTGCCTGGGGTGCGCATCGCCGAGCCGGGTGCCGGAGGCCGCGTGCACGGCGGGCCGCGGCGGGGCGACCCGCGCACCGGCCGACCCAGACGCCCTCTCTTCCGTCGCCTTCATGGCCGTACGAGGTTCCGCAGGTCGGCGAAACGGCGGTCGCCGATCCCGTTCACCTCACGCAGCTCGTCGACCGAGCGGAAGCCGCCGTGCTGAGTGCGGTAGTCGATGATGTGCTGGGCGAGGACGGGGCCGACGCCGGGCAGTGTGTCCAACTGGTCGGCGCCGGCCGTGTTGAGGGAGACGGGAGCCGAGGGCGCCGCTCCGGTGACGGCCCCGCCGGTCCCGGCCGCACCCGGCACCGCACCCGGTCCGGGCACCTGCGCCGGACTGCCGACCAGGACCTGTTCGCCGTCCACGAGCAGGCGGGCGCGGTTGAGCCCGTCGGTGTCGGCACCCGGCCGCACACCGCCCGCCGCCCGCAGCGCGTCGGCGACCCGGGAACCTGCCGGCAGCCGTCGGATCCCCGGTCTGCGCACCTTCCCGCTGACGTCCACCACGATCGAGGGGCCGGCCGTGGGAGCCGACGCACCGGCCGGTGCCCCCGAGACCGCCGCCGCACCGCCACCCCCGGGCTCGCCGAACGACCCCGCCGGGCCCCCCGCGGCCTCCGAAGCCCCCGGGGCCACCGCCCGCACCACCTCCGGCGCACTGACCTGCTGGGTCCGGCCTGCCCAGAAGTGCTGTGCCGCGAACACCGCCGCGACGACCAGCACCACGCTCAGCGCGACCACGCTCTTCCGCTCCATGCCGCACCGCACCTGCAACCACAATGGCAGCCGCTCCCGCACAGCCGGCCCCACCCGCTCCCGCCACGCACCCCGCGCATCGCCACCGACAGAACCGTCGTCGGCCTCACGACCAGGCTCTACTCCGTCATCGGCCTCACGACCAGGCTCTGCTCCCTCGTCGGCCTCACGACCAGGCTCTGCTCCCTCGTCGGCCTCACGACCGGGTCCGGCCCTGCGATCGGCCTCACGACCGAATCCGGCCCTGTCGGTGACAGCGGCCCCGGAGGGAACGTCGTGGACGTCGGCGCGGCTGCCAACAGCTCCTCCACCGTCGAGACCTCGCCCACCCGCAGCACGCCCGTGAGCACCCCCGCGGGGATCGTCGCCAGCCGATGCACCTGCGCCCACAGCCCTCTCGGCAGCCGAAGGGCGGGGCCGGCCGCCCCCGCTCGCCGTCCTCGCCCTGGACACTCCCGGCGGCCCGTGCCCCAACTCCCGGGGCTCACGGGCCCTTTCGGGGAACAGCGCCTCCGCGCGCAGGCGGAGCGCCTCCGCGGAAGCCTGACGGCGGCCGGCCCTGCCCCTGGGCTGCCCGGGCTTCCGAGGCTGCCGGGGGCGGTGTCGGGCGCGCCCGTCGGAGGACGGGCCCCGACCTGGGCCACTGGTGACTGTCGCAGTACGTGAACGTGATCGAAGTGCCATGCGACGAGGATCGGGCAAGCCCACCCACTCGCGATGATCTTGCTCAAATTCCGTGGATTACTACCCAGTTGTGGATAACTCCGTCACCCACACGAGCGACAAAGAAACCACGTACGCCGACTCACCGAGGTGAGACCACCACTCCCAACAACCCAGGCCCCGTGTGCGCCCCGATCACCGCCCCGACCTCACTCACGTGCAGATCGACCAGCCCGGGCACCCGGTCCCGCAGCCGTTCGGCGAGCGCCGAGGCCCGCTCGGGCGCGGCGAGATGGTGGACGGCGATGTCGACCGGCGCACCACCCGCCCGTTCGGCGACGATCTCCTCCAGGCGGGCGATCGCCTTGGACGCCGTACGGACCTTCTCCAGCATCTCGATACGGCCGCCGTCCAGCTGCAGCAGCGGCTTGACCGCCAGCGCGGAACCGAACAGGGCCTGTGCCGCGCCGATCCGTCCACCCCGGCGGAGATAGTCCAGGGTGTCGACGTAGAAGAAGGCGGACGTCCCCGCGGCCCGCTTCTCGGCGGCCGTGACGGCCTCGTCCACCGTGCCGCCCGCCTCCGTCGACTCGGCGGCGGCCAGCGCGCAGAACCCGAGGGCCATCGCGACCATGCCGGTGTCCACCACGCGCACCGGCACGGGTGCCTCGCGCGCCGCGAGCACTGCCGCGTCGTACGTACCCGAGAACTCGGCGGACAGGTGGAGGGAGACGATGCCCGTGGCGCCCGCCTCCGCGACCCTGCGGTAGGTCTCCGCGAACAGCTCGGGGCTGGGGCGGGAGGTGGTGACGGACCGTCGTTTCTGCAGCGCCTGGGCCAGGGAGCGCGCCGAGATCTCGGTACCTTCTTCGAGCGCCTGGTCGCCGAGGACCACGGTCAACGGCACCGCGATGATGCCGTGACGCTCCATCGCCGGCGGCGGCAGGTAGGCCGTTGAATCGGTGACGATCGCGACATGGCGGGACATGAGCTGGAGGTTACCCGCCAAGCCCCGCCGACGGCAGCCCGGCCCCTCTCACCTGCGACCGGACAGGCCGAGGCGATCGGCTCAAGTGGTGCTCTCCGGGCGGGCCTTCTTCTGCCACGGGTACGTCGGCCGCGCGCTCGGCGGGGTGATCGCGGGCTTGGGCGGCTCCTCACCACCACGGGGCTCACCACCACGGGAATCCGCGCTACGGGGCTCACCGCTACGGGACTCCGCGCCGCGGGACCCGGGAGTCTCCTGCCAGGTCTGCCCGGTGGAGGCGGTGGCCTCGGGCTTCGGCGCCTCGGGCCAGACCGCGGCGGGTTCCGTCGTCCAGTGCCGCAGAGCGCCCGCCTCGACGTCGATCTGCGCGCTGAGCGTGTCCAGGTCGTCCTCAGCGAACCTGCGGGCCCGGTCGTGCGCCGCCCAGCGCAGTGAGTCGGCGGACTTGACGATCCGCTCCGTGCGCTCGCGCAGCGCGGGCAGCCGCTGGGTCAGCTTGGAACGGTCCGGCTCGGGCTCCAGGCGCTTGAGCTCGTCGTCCAGCTCCCGGCCGTGCTTGCTGAGCTGGGCGAAGAGAGCCAGGGACTCCTTCAGGGACTCGTCCTCGCCGACGCCCGCCTGCAACGCCTCCTCGGTGGCCCGCATCGACGTGCGCAATTTCAGCCGCAGATCGGCCAGTTGCCCGACCGGGCCGGGCTGGGCCAGGCTTCGGGCACGCAGGGTGGTGTCCTCGACGGTCCGCTTGGCCTGTGTGATCGTGCGGTCCACACCGCGCTTGGCCGCGCCGACCGCCTTCACCGTGGCGTACACGCTCAGCGCCACGAACAACACGAAGAACAGGGCGACGACTGCGATGACGGCTTCCACGACGCGCTCCTTCTCCGACCGGCACGGCATGTGCTGCGGCGCTCTTCAACGGTAAACGCAACGGGCAGGTCCCGAGTTCCATCCGAACCCGGAACCTGCCCGTAGGGGACGACCCCGAACCCCTGCGCACCGACAGCAGGCCGCTACCCGATGACAGCCGTATGACTACGGACAGCTACGACTACGGACAGCCACCCCACGGGCCGCCCGGCTCACGTGACGATGTTCACCAGCTTCGGCGCCCGCACGATCACCTTCCGGATCGGTGCCCCGGCCAGCGCGGCGACGACCTTCTCGTCGCCCAGGGCCAGCTTCTCCAGCTCCTCCTCGGAGATGGCCGGCGACACCTCCAGACGGGCCTTGACCTTGCCCTTGATCTGGACGACGCAGGTGACGGCCTCGTCGACGGCGTACGCGGGGTCGGCGACGGGGAAGTCCCGGTGGACGACGGAGTCGGTGTGGCCCAGCTTGCGCCACAGCTCCTCGGCGATGTGCGGGGCCAGCGGCGCGACCAGCAGGACCAGGGCCTCGGCGACGGAGCGGGACACCGGGCCGCCCACCTTGGTCAGGTGGTTGTTCAGCTCGGTGACCTTGGCGATCGCGGTGTTGAACCGCATGCCCTCCAGGTCCTGCCGTACCCCGTCGATGGCCTTGTGCAGCGCCCGCAGGGTGTCCTCGCCGGGCTCGGCGTCCACCACGGTCACCTCACCGGTGGCCTCGTCGACGACGTTGCGCCACAGCCGCTGCAACAGGCGGAACTGGCCCACCACGGCGCGCGTGTCCCACGGCCGGGAGACGTCCAGCGGGCCCATCGCCATCTCGTACAGACGCAGGGTGTCGGCGCCGTACTCACCGCAGATCTCGTCCGGAGTGACGGCGTTCTTCAGGGACTTGCCCATTTTGCCGTACTCACGCTTGACGGGCTGGCCCTGGTAGAAGAACTTGCCGTCCTGCTCCTCGACCTCGGCCGCCGGGACGTAGACCCCACGGGAGTCGGTGTACGCGAAGGCCTGGATCATGCCCTGGTTGAACAGCCTGTGGAACGGCTCGGCCGACGAGACGTGCCCCAGGTCGAACAGGACCTTGGACCAGAAGCGCGCGTACAGCAGGTGCAGCACGGCGTGCTCGGCACCGCCGACGTACAGGTCGACCCCGCCGTGCGGCTGCCCCTCGCGCGGGCCCATCCAGTACCGCTCGATCTCCGGGTCGACCAGCCGCTCGGAGTTGTGCGGGTCCAGGTAGCGCAGCTCGTACCAGCAGGAACCGGCCCAGTTGGGCATGGTGTTGGTCTCACGGCGGTACGGGCGCGGGCCGCGGCCGTCGCCCAGGTCCAGGGTGACGTTGACCCAGTCCTCGTTGCGGGACAGCGGCGTCTCGGGCCGGGTGTCGGCATCGTCCGGCTCGAAGGTGCGCGGCGAGTAGTCCTCGACCTCGGGCAGCTCCAGCGGCAGCATCGACTCGGGCAGCGCGTGGGCGACGCCCTCCTCGTCGTAGACGATGGGGAACGGCTCGCCCCAGTAGCGCTGGCGGCTGAACAGCCAGTCACGCAGGCGGAAGTTGACCGTGCCCTGGCCGATGCCCTCGCGCTCCAGCCACTCGATGATGCGGGCCTTGGCCTCGGCGACGCCCAGGCCGTCCAGGGACACGCCCTCACCGGTGGAGTTGATGATCTTCGCGTCGTACGCCGCGAAGGCGTCCTCCCAGGTGGAGGTGTCCGTGCCACGGCCGTCGGTCGGCTCGACGATGCAGCGGATCGGCAGCTCGAAGGCGCGCGCGAACTCGAAGTCGCGCTGGTCGCCGCAGGGTACGGCCATGATCGCGCCGGTGCCGTAGCCCATCAGGACGTAGTCGGCGATGAAGACCGGGATCCGCTCGCCGTTGACCGGGTTGGTCGCGTACGAGCCGATGAAGACACCGGTCTTGTCCTTGGCCTCGGCCTGCCGCTCCACATCCGACTTGGAGGCGGCCTGCGCGCGGTAGGCCGTGACGGCGTCGGCCGGGGTCGCGTGACCGCCGGTCCACACGTCGTGCGTGCCCTCGGGCCAGGCGTCCGGGGTGATTTTGTCGACCAGCGGGTGCTCGGGGGCCAGGACCATGTAGCTCGCGCCGAACAGGGTGTCGGGGCGGGTGGTGAAGACCGTGATGCGTTCCCCGTCTACGGGGAAGTCGACGCGGGCCCCCTCGGAGCGGCCGATCCAGTTGCGCTGCTGCAGCTTGATGGCCTCGGGCCAGTCCAGCTCGTTCAGGTCGTCCAGCAGCCGGTCGGCGTACGCGGTGATCCGCATGTTCCACTGGCGCAGCTTGGCCTTGAAGACGGGGAAGTTGCCGCGCTCGGAGCGGCCGTCGGCGGTGACCTCCTCGTTGGCCAGCACGGTGCCCAGGCCGGGACACCAGTTGACCGGCGCGTCGGAGGCGTACGCCAGGCGGTACCCGCCCAGGACGTCGGCGCGTTCGGTGGCGCTCAGCGCGCTCCAGGAGCCGCCGCCGGGCACCGCGCGCTCACCGGACTCGAACTGGGCGACCAGGTCGGCGATCGGGCGGGCCTTCTTCGCCTCGTCGTCGTACCAGGAGTTGAAGATCTGCAGGAAGATCCACTGGGTCCACTTGTAGTAGTCCGGGTCGATCGTGGCGAACGACCGGCGCTTGTCGTGACCCAGGCCCAGCTGGCGCAGCTGGGACTTCATGTTGTTGATGGCCGCTTCGGTGGTGATCCGGGGGTGCTCACCGGTCTGCACGGCGTGCTGCTCGGCGGGCAGGCCGAAGGCGTCGAAGCCCAGGGTGTGCAGGACGTTGTGCCCGGTCATCCGCTGGTAGCGGGCGAAGACGTCGGTGGCGATGTACCCCAGGGGGTGGCCGACGTGCAGGCCCGCACCGGACGGGTACGGGAACATGTCCATGATGAACTTCTTGGGCCGGGCGGCCAGCTCCGGGTCGCCCGCCAGGTCGCCGCTCTGATTGGGGGCGGCGTAGGTGCCCTCGGCGTCCCAGAAGTCCTGCCAGCGTGCCTCGATCTCGGCCGCGACTGCGGCCGTGTAGCGGTACGGCGCGGCATCCACCGGCATACCTGTGGCAGCGGGGTTCGTCTCGCTCATGATCCTCAAGGCTCCATCGATCGTCTCTGCCAGCGGGCGGTTCGTCCAGGAAACGAAAAATCCCCTCGCACAGGAGGGGACGCCGCGCTGATTCCGACCAGGCCGTGCATCGGCGGTCGGGACTGATCAGCGCGGCTCGCTAAGCAGAAGGCGTACGGCACGCATGGGCTCAGGGTACCGCAGCCCCCGCAGCCGTCGCGACGAGGTTCCCGGCCGTCGACGGGTCGCCGGAGACGCGACCGGCGGACCACCGGCGGACCGCCGACGGACCGCTGACGGACCGCTGACGGACAGAGAGCAGCGGCGTGTCAGCCACGGGATCCGGCCAAAAAAGTTGAACTTTATTCAAAACTTACTTCGCGTAACAACCACTAAGGGGCATCACCGATGTGAGATTGACCCTTGATAACAACGCAATAACTCAAACCCCGTACCGCCCGGTATTGGCACCACTTACAGTTCGACGACGGGACCGCTTTCCCGAACTGTTCGGAGTTGCCCCCATGAACCCTCGTCGCAGTAACAGCTCGCTACCCCAGACAGGCCGCTCGGCCTACGGGATAGCCACGGCTGCCGCTCTGCTGCTGATACCCGTAAGTGTGCTGGTCGGAGGTGACGCGTACCGGGAGTTCCTCGACTTCGGCGCAGGCGTTCTCTCGCTCGTCTCGCTGACCTGCTCGGTGCTCTGGGGGCTCGTCGCCCAGGACCGGACCCTGCTCACCGTGCGCCAGCGGATCATCGGCCAGGCCGTCCACCGGACGACCGCCATCGCCGCGGTCGCGTTCCTCGTGCTGCATGTCTCGGTCAAGCTGGCGCTGAACCACGTCTCCGCGATCGCCCTGTTCCCCTTCGCCCTCGGCGTGACGGGGTCGGGCGCGCTCATCGGTTTCGGTGCGACCGCCGGGTCCATGATGATCTTCGTCGCGATCACCGGTGCGCTGCGCAGCAACTTCGCCTCCCCCGCGCCGGTCGCGGCGCGCTGGCGGGCGATGCACATGATGGCCTACCCGGCCTGGTGTTTCGCGCTGGTGCACGGACTCTACGCGGGTCGCGAAGCGAAGCCGATCTTCGTGATCCTCTACTCCGCAGGCCTGGTCGCCGTCGCCGCCGCCCTGCTGCTGCGCGCCGCGCCGCGCCCGGTCAAGCGCCAGGTGGTCGAGCGCATCTCCGCGATCCTGGGCACCGACGGACAGCGGCCTCCCGAGGTCGACGAGCTCGTGAAGTCCCGTTCGGCCCTGCAGGGCTTCGACGAGCCCGGCGGCCGGCGTGAGGGCGGTCGGCGCGAAGGCGGACAGCGCGACCAGATGCGCGACACCGGCCAGTTCCCGCTGCCCGGCTTCGGCGGTGGGCAGAGCCAGCCCCCGCTGGGCGATCCGCTGGTTCCCCCGCAGCGCGCCGCCGCCTCGGCCGACAGCGGCCCCGGCTTCGCGGCCGCCTACCGCGCGGTGTCGATGACCCCCCGCGCCCAGGAGCCCACGGCGCCCTACCTGACCCAGCAGCAGCCGCTGGACATGCAGCCCACGCAGGCCATGCCCCGCATGGACGACGGCGCCGGCACGGGCACGCGTTGGCCGGCCCCGTCCCCGCCGCCGGTCGGCGAGGCACCCCCGTCGTCGTACGACCCGATGCAGGACACCTTCGCCGGGCAGCCGTTGGGCGGGCAGACGTACCAGGGGCAGGCGTACCCGGGCCAGGCGTACCCGGGCGAGACGTACAACACGGGGGTTTCCGAAACTTCCTACGGAACGGCTGAGACGAACGCCCCCTACGGCACGTACAACCCGAACGACACGTACAACAGCGGTCCCGCCACTGAAACGCTGCCCGGCTACGAGGATTACAACCAGCCGGGCTCAGGCGAACCCTGGAACGCGCCTTCCGGAGGATTTAAGTGAACGAGGCCCTTCCCGACGTCCCCGAAGTCCGTGTGGTGGGGCTCCCCCAGCTCACGTCGGGCTTCGATCTCGTCGAGAGACTCGACCTCCCCATGCACCTGAAGGTGCACGGTCCGCTCGAACCCATGGGCGGGGAACAGCTCGCCCAGCTGTCCGAACGGATCAACCTCAAGGGCAGGGGCGGCGCGGGCTTCCCGTTCCACAAGAAACTGCGGTCGGTCGCCGAGTCGGCGATCAAGCGCGGCATCCGGCCCGTCGTGGTCGTCAACGGCAGTGAGGACGAACCCGCCTGCCGCAAGGACACGGTGCTGATCAACCGTGCCCCGCACCTCATCCTGGACGGCGCCCTGCTGGTCGCCGAAGCCCTGGGCGCCCGCCAGCTCGTCATCGGGGTGACACGTGAATCCACCCAGCGCTCGATGGAGGCGGCCCTCTCCGAGCGCGGGCTGAGCAACCGGCGCGGCGCCGCCATCCGCGCGAGCGTGCAGCGCAACCCGGTCCGTATGGTCACCGGCGCCGCGGGCTCGCTGATCCGCTCCATCGACGGCGGCCCGCCCATCCCGCCGGGCCGCAAGACCAGCGCGTCCAAGAGCGGTGTCGGCGGCGCGCCGACCCTGCTCTCCAACGCCGAGACCTTCGCCCAACTCGCCATCGGCGCCCGCATCGGCTCCGAGCGGTACGGCAACACCGGTCTGTACGACGAGCCGGGCACCGTCATGCTCACCGTCTCCGGCGCGGTCGCCCGCCCCATGGTGATCGAGGCTCCCACCGGTGTGCCGCTGCGCTACATCCTGCAGCTCGCCGGCGCGCCGCCGGTCCCGCAGGGCGTGCTGACCGGCGGCTACCACGGCAAGTGGATCGACGCGGCGACGGTCAACGAGGCCGTCGTCTCGCGCAACTCGCTGGACGCGGTGGGCGGTGCGCTCGGCGCGGGCGCGATCCTGCCCATCAGCCAGGACACCTGCCCGCTCGGCGAGTCGCTCCAGGTGGCCAAGTGGCTCGCCGAGGAGAGCGCGGGACAGTGCGGTCCCTGCTATCTCGGTCTGCCGGCCGCCGCGCGCGGTATGGAGGACATCCTCAACGGCGGTGGTCCCGCCGCCCTGGAGGCCCTCAAGCAGGTCGCGAAGAACGTGAAGCGGCGCGGCGCGTGCTCGCACCCCGACGGCTCCGCGATGTTCCTGGAATCGACCATCAAGGCGTTCACGGACGACCTCGCCGCGCATGTCCTCGGCAACGGCTGCGGCCGTCCCGTCGAAGGCGTGCTGCCGCTCTTCGAGGGCGGCAGGATGCCGACCGGCATCCCGGGCGGCGCCGGCGAGGAGGAGAGCGGCGCCAGCCGCCAGAAGATCTTCGTCGACTGGACGCTCTGCCGGGGCCACGGCCTGTGCGCCGACATCCTCCCCGAGGTCTTCCAGCTCGGCGCCGACGGCTTCCCCACCGTCGCCCAGGCGAAGGTCCCCCAGTACGCCGAGGCCAAGGCCCTGCGCGCGGTGCGCCGCTGCCCGGCGCTCGCCCTGCGTCTGGAGGAGGACAACCGCGCCGCCGCCCCGTCCCGGAACCTCCCGGTCCTCTCGCAGGGCCGCGGCCGCCGGGCCCTGGGCAGCGGTCGCTGAGACCACACGTACGCCGAAGGGCGGACCACCCCGAAGGGGGTGGCCCGCCCTTCCTCGCTCCGCCGTCGCCGGTCACTGTCGCCGGTCGGTCACTGTCGCCGGTCGGTCACTGTCGCCGTGACCGCCAACAACGCGAAGACCCCGTCCACTTGGACGGGGTCTTTTCTGTGGAGCTAAGGAGAATTGAACTCCTGACCTCCTGCATGCCATGCAGGCGCTCTACCAACTGAGCTATAGCCCCTTGCCGTGTTGTCCGCCCGGTCTCCCTGGCGACGACGCCAACATTACCGGTCCCTCGCGCGCACCACCAAATCGTTTCCGGCGGGTGCGGATTATGGGTGGATTCGATGACCGATGTCGGATTCCGAACCGCCCACCGCCCACCCGCCGTTCACGACCCCGCCGCCGACGGCCCTCACGAGGGCGCTGTGGCGCCCGTGGCGGGCCGACGGCGGGCGGTGGCGGGGTACGGCGCCGAGTTGACGCTCAAGCCGTCACGAACGAGTAGAAGCGCTTGAGTGTGCAGTGCTCTTCGAGGAGCCGGCCGTAGATCGGCTCCCCCTCCAGCTCTCGGTACGTCTCGATCGGGTCGCCTTTTATGATCAGCGCCCTGGCGCATTCCTCGCACCAGTACTGGTAGTCGGCGTTGACAGGCTCCATGTCGCGGACGATGGGCGTGCCGCTGCCGCACCAGTCGCACTTCCTCCTGTGTGCACCCATCGATCAGCTCCAGCTGTGGCCGCAGGCCGTGCACACGTAGGAGATCCCTCCGTTGTCACCGAGGACTTGGGCAACGTGGAGCGAGCCGCAGGAAGGGCAGAGGAGGGTGGTCTTGCTCCGCATCACCACCGCTGCGGGAAGGTCGTGGACCCTCCCGCGGATGCTCGCAGGCATCGCTTCTCCCTCCCGTCGGGCCGCGCCCCCTTCCGGCCGTTTGATTCTGCCACGGCCGGACCAATACGGTCAGCGACGCCTTCGTACCAGTCCGGGCAAGCGGCGGGAAAGAAGGCCGTCCGCAGAGGTATACGCCTCCAGGACGGCGTGTGCTCAAGAAGGGACGCAGGTCACACACGAAAAATCCCGCTCCCTCGCGGGAACGGGATCTTCTGTACCGATCTGTGGAGCTAAGGAGAATTGAACTCCTGACCTCCTGCATGCCATGCAGGCGCTCTACCAACTGAGCTATAGCCCCTTGCGTTCTTCCCACTCGGCGGGGCGAACAAGAAGAACTTTAGCCTGCGACCAGCCGGAAAGTGAAATCCGGGCCGCGGACCGCGTGACCAGGCCTCTTACGGGCTCAGTCGTCTTACGGGCTCAGTCGTCGTCGCCGAGCACCGGCTCGGGCAGCGTGCCGGCGTTGTGCTCCAGGAGCCGCCAGCCGCGGGCGCCCTCGCCGAGGACGGACCAGCAGCAGTTGGAGAGGCCGCCGAGGCTCTCCCAGTGGTGGGGCTCGAGGCCGAGGAGACGCCCGATGGTGGTGCGGATGGTGCCGCCGTGGCTGGCGACCACGAGGGTGCCGTTCTCCGGAAGCTTGTCGGCGTGCCGCAGCACCACGGGGGCGGCACGGTCGGCGACCTCGGTCTCCAGCTCACCGCCACCCCGGCGGATCGGCTCGCCGCGCTTCCACGCGGCGTACTCCTCGCCGTGCCGGGCGATGATCTCGTCGTGGGTGAGCCCCTGCCAGACGCCCGCGTAGGTCTCGCGCAGGCTCTCGTCGTGGCTGACCTCCAGGCCGGTGAGCTCGGCCAGCTCGGCGGCCGTGTTCGCGGCGCGCCGGAGGTCGGAGGCCACGATCGCGTCGGGCTTGAGGGAGGCGAGCAGCCGGGCGGCGCGGCGGGCCTGGCCGAGGCCCGTCTCGGTCAGCTCGACGTCCGTGGTGCCCTGGAAGCGGCGCTCCACGTTCCACGAGGTCTGGCCGTGCCGCCACAGGATGAGGCGGCGGCCCCGGCCCCTGCGATCGACGGAGTCGGTACCCGCGCTCACCGCACCTCCTCGCCCAGCTCGGCGGCTTCCTCGGCGGCCCGCAGCTTGGCGTGCTCGGCGCCCTTGCCCCGGGTGGCCTTGGCGTCGGCGGGCAGCTCCAGCTCGGGGCAGTCCTTCCAGAGCCGCTCCAGGGCGTAGAAGACCCGCTCCTCGCTGTGCTGGACGTGCACGACGATGTCGACGTAGTCCAGCAGCACCCAGCGGGCCTCGCGGTCGCCCTCGCGGCGGACCGGCTTGGCGCCGAGCTCCTTGTTCAGGCGCTCCTCGATCTCGTCGACGATCGACTTGACCTGGCGGTCGTTGGGCGCGGAGGCGAGCAGGAATGCGTCCGTGATGGACAGCACATCGCTGACGTCGTACGCGATGACGTCGTGCGCGAGCTTGTCGGCGGCCGCTTGCGCGGCGGTGGTGATGAGCTCGAGAGAGCGGTCGGTGGCGGTCACTTCACGGCTTTCGGTCGTCGGTCAGGAACCCTCACGGGCTACCCCAAGGGTCTCACGGCCCACCGACACCGCCCCACGTGTTAATCGATCAGGCCCCGGAGCGGCGCCGATGCGGCGGCTCAGGGGCCTGATCGCTGATCATGCCGGTCCGATCAGCCCGTGGTTCCCGTGGTTCCCGTGGTTCCCGTGGTTCCCGTGGTTCCCGTCGTCCCGGTCTCCCCCGTCGTGCTCGTCGTCTCGTAGTTCTGGCCGAGTACGACGGAGACGTCGGCGTTGGAGGTGGTCTCGCCCTTCTTCACGGCGCCGGTCGGGAGGCCGAGGGTCTTGGCGACCTCGATGGCGTCCTGTTTGCGGGCCGCGTCGGAGTAGGTGACCCGGGAGGTGGCCTGGGCGGTGGCGGTGGTGCCCGCGTCGAGGAAGGTGTAGCCGCCGTTGAGGACGACCACGCGGGCCTGTTCGGTGGCGTCCTTCTGGCCGGTGGCGTTGCGGATGCCGACCCGGACGGCGTCCCCGGCGTCGGGGCTCTTCGCGGCGCCGCCGAGCAGGTCCTTGACCACACTGTCGGAGTCCTCGGCGCTGAGGGTGCCGTCCTGCTGGACGGGCAGCAGCTCGGACTTGTAGTCGCCGCCCTTGGCGTGGTCGGCGAGCTTGGCGAGGAACGCGCCGAGGTCCTCGTCGCTGAGCGAGGGGTCGAGGATCTGGGCCAGCGTCTGCACGGTGACGGTGGCGGCCTGCGCGTCGGAGGACAGCTTGCGCAGCACGCCCTGCATGACCTGCCCGAACCGCTCCAGTTGCGCGTCCTGCGACTCGCCGGAGGCCCGGTAGGTGGCGTAGGCGACGGCCATCTTCCCGCTGAGGGTCTGCTGCTTGCCCTTGGTGACCAGGGGCGCCGCGCCCTTCTTCTCGGCCTCGGGGTCGGGCACGTCCGTGTTCGTGTCGACGTCGATGTTGCCGACGAGTCCGACGAGGTTGTTCAGGTACGGGGTGTCCAGCCGCCAGGTGCCCTCGATGTCGGTGCCGAGGACGGTGTCGAGCGCGTCGCGGGTGCCGGAGGAGCCGTCGTCGTCGACGGACTTGGCGAGGGTCGTCGTGGTGCCGTCGTCCCCGGTCAGGGCGAGGGCGTTGGGGATGAGGACGGTGGCGCCCTGCTCGGTGGTGGCGTTGTTCACCAGCAGCGCCGTGGAAGTGCCGCCCTTCCTGGTGTCGTGCAGGTGGACGACGACCACGTCCCGCTTCTGGGCGGCCGCCGAGGTCGTGGTGCCGGTCTGCCCGTCCGGGGACGAGCCGGGCAGCATGCCCGCCCACCCCATGTAGCCGACGCCGCCGACGGCGACCAGGGCGAGGGCCACCACCAGGGCGATCATCCGGCTCTTGGCCCGCCGCTTGGCCTCCTCGCGGCGCTCGGTGCGGTTCTCGGTGAAGTTCAGCCAGTCGATGACGTCCTCGGAGTCACCGTCGGGATCCTCGACGAAGGCGAACTGCTCGGTCCGGTAATCCCGTTCGGCGGGGTCCTGCTCCGGGGAGGCGTCCTCGGGGCGGGGTCCGCTCTCCTCGGTGGTCTGCGGCGGTGCCGACTGCTGCGGGATGTAGGCGGTCTGCTCGGCGACGGGGGCCTGCCGTCCGGTGACCGCCGTCTGCCCGTAGGGGTCGTACGGGTCGTAGGCGGGCCCCGGTGCCTGCTGGCCGGTGTCGTAGCCCGTGCCGTACCCCTGGGTGTGCTGCTGCTGGGCATGCCCGGTCGCGTACGGGTCGTAGCCGTAGCCCTGGCCGTACCCCTGGGGCGCTTGCGTCCCGTAGGGGTCGTACGCCTGTTGCTGAGGCACCTGCTGGGCGGGTGCCTGCCGGTACACCGGCTGTCCGTACTCGTCGTAGCCGACGAGTTCGTACTGCTGGTCGCCCCCGTAGGTGGCGTCGTATCGGTCGTTCACCGGTGCCCCTCTCGGCTCACTCGCCGCGGTACAGCTGCCGCTTGTCGATGTAGCGCACCACGCCGTCCGGCACCAGGTACCAGACGGGATCGCCCTTGGCGACTCTCGCACGGCAGTCTGTGGAGGAGATGGCCAGCGCCGGGACCTCGACCAGCGAGACCCCGCCTGCGGGCAGGCCCGGGTCGGCCAGGGTGTGCCCCGGACGGGTGACCCCGATGAAGTGCGCGAGGGAGAAGAGTTCCTCGGCGTCGCGCCAGGTGAGGATCTGGCCGAGGGCGTCGGCGCCGGTGATGAAGAAGAGGTCCGACTCCGGGTTGAGCTCGTGCAGTTCCCGCAGGGTGTCGATGGTGTAGGTGAGGCCCTTGCGGTCGATGTCGATGCGGCTCACCGAGAAGTGGGGGTTCTCGGCCGTCGCGATGACCGTCATCAGATAGCGGTCCTCGGCCGCCGAGACCGACTGGTGGGACTTCTGCCACGGCTGGCCGGTCGGCACGAACACGACCTCGTCGAGACCGAACTGCGCGGCGACCTCCTGGGCCGCCACGAGGTGCCCGTGGTGGATCGGGTCGAACGTTCCGCCCATGACGCCGAGACGGCGCCGGCCTGGCTCCGACGGACGGTTTCCCGGTGCGCCGGAGGCACTGTCGGACCGGCCGTCCGTGGTGTCGTGCGCCTGGTCCGCCGTCTTGTCGTGCTCCGGACCGGTAGGCACTTCCTGCTCTCCCATGCGTGGAGAGCCTACCGGCCCGGCCGACGCGCACCGTTCGAACGTCCTTTTGCGCGGATTAGCGATCGCGGTTGAAGCGGGTGGTGATCCACAGCAGCAGCATCAGGGCGAAGAAGGCTCCGCCGCCGGTCAGGTAGGGGCTCAGGCTCTCGTGGTTGCCGCCGTGCTCCCCGCCGCCCTCGGCGGCGAAAGTGACCAAGTCGGCAGCGGTGCTGTGGAAGCTCATCGTCGGCGTGACCTATCCGGTGGTGGGATCGGGATGAAGACCCGCCCATCGTAAGCGGGAGCCTCCGCCGCGATCACGTCGACTCCGCCCGGGAGTGAACGGGGGCGCCGCCGAGCGCGTACTTCGCGTACGAGCAACCGTTCGCGCGCGCTGTACGTCCTTCCCGTCGGCGGGCGTCATTCGTTCCGCTTGTACCCCCGCAGCAGGAACCACGCCATCAGGACGGAGCCCAGGACCATCACGATCAGCACCACACGCAGCAGGTTGCCGGCTCCCTGTTCCTTCGCGGCGGTGTCCGCGGCCTCGGTGAGCCAGGCGGATGCCGGCAGGTGCGGGAGATGTCCCATGGAGATCGCTCCTTACGGTTGATGCCCTGCCACGGTAACTCCGCCTAGGCTGGACCCCGCTTCGGGGGCAACATGGGCAAACAGAGCATGGGGGAAACATGCCGGACGACAGCCACGAGCAGAACGGGCACGAGAACGTGCCGAGCAGGCAGCGCAGGCGCTTCGAGGGGATCTCCTCCCGGGCGTACGAACACCCCGCGGACCGCTCGGCGCTGGTGGCGCTGCGCAAGCTCAGCGGCTTCGACACGGTGTTCAAGGCGCTCAGCGGCCTGCTGCCGGAACGCAGCCTCAGGCTGCTGTTCCTGTCCGACTCCGTACGGGTCTCGGACCAGCAGTTCGCCCACCTCAACACCATGCTGCGGGACGCGTGTTACATCCTGGACCTGGAGAAGGTCCCGCCGATGTACGTGAACCAGGACCCGCAGCCGAACGCGATGTGCATCGGCCTGGACGAGCCGATCATCGTCGTGACCACCGGGCTCGTCGAGCTGCTCGACGAGGAGGAGATGCGGGCCGTCATCGGGCACGAGGTGGGCCACGCGCTCTCCGGCCACTCGGTGTACCGGACGATACTGCTCTTCCTGACGAGCCTCGCCCTGAAGGTCGCCTGGATCCCGCTGGGGAACCTCGCGATCATGGCGATCGTGACCGCGCTGCGCGAGTGGTTCCGCAAGTCGGAGCTGTCCGCGGACCGCGCGGGCCTTCTGGTCGGCCAGGACGTCCAGGCGTCGATGCGCGGTCTGATGAAGATCGCGGGCGGCAACCACCTGCACGAGATGAACGTGGACGCGTTCCTCGCGCAGGCCGAGGAGTACGAGGCCGGGGGCGACCTGCGCGACTCCGTCCTCAAGATCCTGAACGTGCTGCCCCGCTCGCACCCCTTCACCACCGTGCGCGCGGCCGAGCTGAAGAAGTGGGCCGAGTCCCGCGACTTCCAGCGGATCATGGACGGGCACTACCCGCGGCGCAGCGAGGACAAGGACACCTCGGTGACCGACTCCTTCCGCGAGTCGGCCACGCACTACACGAGCAGTGTCAAGAACTCCAAGGACCCGCTGATGAAGCTGGTCACCGACATCGCGGGCGGCGCGGGCGACCTCGGCGGCCGGGTCCGGCGCGGCTTCGGCGGCTTCGCGGGCGGCAGCAACGGCTCGGGCACCGACACCGACCCGGGCCAGGGCGGTGGCACCGACACCGCCCAGGAGGACAGGCGCCGGGACAACGAGTGACGCACGGCGACGGTCACTGACGCGAGAAAGCGCCCGGCCCCGAAGGTCCGCCTTCGAACCGGGCGCTTTCTCGCGTCGAGCGCCGCGGCCGGGGCCGGGGACCCGGGCCCCGGCGCTCGGGCAGAGGCCCGGCCGAGCGCCGCGGCGGGGGCGGCGGCTCGCGCTCCGGCGCCGCCGAGCGGCCCGCGCATCGCGCCTCCGGCCGGAAGTCCCCCGCCGCATGCGCGGCGGCGAGTGACCGGCGGCGACATCGACGTGGGTCATCACCATGGCCAGGGCAGCTCCACAGGGCAGTGGTGCGGTGTATCACCGGCCCAGGGGCCCGACACCGCGCCTCCCTCACACCTTCGGCTGCGCACTCTCCGCGAGGGAGCCGCACAGGGCCGTGGCGGCGCCGGTGCCGTACGGGTCGGTGCCGGCGGACGGGCCGCCCGCCTTGGCGGTCTGGCCGGCGAGCAGCGGGCGCAGATGGTTGGTGGCGTCGTCGGCGCAGGCCAGCGGCCCGGCCTGGACGTAGGAGACGACGACCTCGACCTGGTGGGTGCGCAGGTCGTCCTGGTCGAAGCGGAAGTGCAGTTCGCGCCGGACGGTGAACAGCGAGGCCTCGGCGTCGGCCCTGTCACCCGGCGGTCGCAGCGCGTACACGAGGGTGTGGGCGGCGACGACCTCCAGGGTGCCGGAGTCGAACTCGGCGGCCTGGAGGGTGCCCTGGACGCGGATCTTGCGGTCGGCGAGTTCCGCGCGGGACGGGTCGAAGCGGACCAGCCAGCCGGTGGGGGCGTGCCGCCCGTCCGCCGCCGGATGATCGAAACTCTGCTGGAACTGGTCGAGCTGCTCCGAGTCGAGCAGCCGGCGCACGGGCTGGACGGTGGTGCCGCCGAGCACCTCCGGGTCGAGCGCGGAGGCGACCAGGTACTCCTTGGCGATGGTCAGCGCGGAGACGACCTGGCTGTCGGTGAAGTGCTCGGTGCGCCGGGTGGCCGGCATCGTGATGCCCTCGGCGCCGATCCGGAACTGGGCGGCCGGACTGTGCGCGTACAGCGTCTCCGGCTCCTCGGCGCCGGGCACCGCGGACTGCGGGGACAGCGGGATCACCGTCATCCGGAGCGGTTCGGTGGGCTTCGCGGCCGGGCTGTCGTACGGATGGCGGACGCCCATGTAGATCGCGGTGCCGAAGGCGAGGGCGATCAGCAGGACGAGGACCAGGGCCTGCCGGGAGAAGCCGCGGCGCGTGGGCGGGCGGCGGCGCACGGCCGGGGCGTGGTCGGAGAGGCGCTCCTGGGCGGAGAATTCCTGGAGACGGGCAGCGCGGACGAACGATTCGTCGAAGACGACGGATCGGTATTCGTCCTCTCCACCGCCGGGGGCGCCCTCGGGAGTCCCCTCAGGTGGGTTTCCTGGCCCGCCCATACAATGAGAGTAGGTCTCCCAGGGCCTCGGTAAACGCGGCGGTACACGACAAGTTCTGACAGGTCCTCACCAGGTTCGCGAAGAGCTGTCGAACCGCCCGCCGGGGGCCGCGCGCGGCCGTTTCAGGGGGTGCGGGGGTCCGCCGACACCGCCGGCTGGGAGTAGTCCGCGGAGGCGGAGGGGCCCGTCCGGGTGCCCTGTTCGACGCCGCTGGTGGTCGGCGGGAGCGGGAGTTCGTCGCGGCCGGAGGAGGCACCCCGGTAGACCGCGGTGAAGGCCAGCGCGACCATGCCGATGCCCATCACGAGGGCGAGGATCCAGGCGACGGGCCGGTGCCAGCGGGTCTGCTTGCCGTACGGCCTGCCGTAGGCCCCGTCGGCGCCGTAGCGGCCCTCCAGGATCTCGGTGTCGTCCAGGTCGTCATCGCGACCGCGGCCGAAATCGAGACCGTCCGTGCCGAAGCCGTCGTCGTAACGGTCGTCGTCGCCGCGTGCGCCTCTGGAATGCGCCCGGCGGGCTTCGGCCTCCTGGGCCGCGGCACGGGCCTCCGCCGCTGCGAGCAGACGTTCGATCGCGGTCGGCTCGTGGACCACGGCCGCCCGTACGAAGTCCTCGTCGAAGACCACGGAGGCGAACTCTTCGTCCATACCCCCGCGGTCGCGGTCGTCGTCGGGCTCCCAGCCGTCAGGGAACGGCGTGCCCCCCACGTCCTCCGGCACGGATCCAGAGTAGACCGGGGTGGTCAATTTGGGCAGACGGTAAGGAAATTCATCCGTTGTGCCAGCTGGTCGCCGGCCTGTTCGCGGGAACGGGCCGGCGCCCCACCGAAAGACCCGCCCGGTCAGCGGCGGATGTGTCCGTCGCCCGTGACGATGTACTTCGTGCTGGTCAGCTCGGGCAGGCCCATCGGGCCCCGGGCGTGCAGCTTCTGGGTGGAGATGCCGATCTCGGCGCCGAAACCGAACTGACCGCCGTCGGTGAAGCGGGTCGAGGCGTTGACGGCGACCGTCGTGGAGTCGACCAGCTGGGTGAAGCGGCGGGCGGCCTGCTGGGAGGTCGTCACGATCGCCTCGGTGTGGCCGGAGCTCCAGAGCCGGATGTGCTCCACGGCCCGGTCGAGCGAGTCCACGACGGCCGCGGCGATGTCGTACGACAGGTACTCGGTCTCCCAGTCCTCCGTGGTGGCCTCCACGACCGTGGCCCGGCTCTCCTTGGCGAACGCGAGGACACGCTCGTCGGCGTGGACCGTGACCCCGGCGTCGGCGAGCGCGTCGAGGGCGCGGGGCAGGAACTCGGGGGCGATGTCCTGGTGGACGAGGAGGGTCTCGGCGGCGTTGCAGACGCTGACGCGGTGGGCCTTGGAGTTGATCAGGATCTCGACCGCCGTGTCGAGGTCGGCGTTGGCGTCGACGTAGACGTGACAGTTGCCCGTGCCGGTCTCGATCACCGGGACGATGGACTCCTCGACGACCGTGCGGATCAGGGAGGCGCCGCCGCGCGGGATGAGCACGTCGACCAGGCCCCGGGCGCGCATCAGCTCGCGTACGGACTCGCGGCCCTCGCCGGGGACGAGCTGGATGGAGTCGGCGGGCAGGCCCGCGCCGCCGACGGCGTCCCGCAGGACCCGTACGAGGGCGGTGTTGGACTCGTGGGCGGAGGACGAGCCGCGCAGCAGGACCGCGTTGCCGGACTTCAGGCAGAGGGCGGCGGCGTCCACGGTCACGTTCGGGCGGGCCTCGTAGATGATGCCGACGACGCCGAGCGGGACGCGGACCTGGCGCAGGTCGATGCCGTTCGGGAGGGTGGAGCCGCGCACGACCTCGCCGACCGGGTCGGGCAGCGCGGCCACGTCGCGGACGTCGGCGGCGATCGCGCGGACCCGCTCCGGGGTCAGCGTCAGCCGGTCGACGATCGACTCGCTGGTGCCGGCCTCACGGGCCCGCTCGATGTCCTTGGCGTTGGCCTCGACGATTTCGCTCGTACGGACTTCCAGCGCGTCGGCGATGGCGAGCAGCGCGTCGTCCTTGTCGGCGCGCGGGAGCGGCGCGAGGTCGGCTGCGGCGGCCTTGGCACGGTAGGCGGCCCGAGCGACCGGCGTCATGGAGTCGTACGGCGAGAGCGAGGTCATGGAGAAAGGGTAGTGCGCCCGGTGGCGGCGTTCACCGGCTGTTCCACAGCGCGAGACACACCCCGCGGGGCTCCCGGCGGGACGGTCAGAAGGGGTGGACTCCCACAGGCGTGGCCGGGGGCGGCCCGAATCCCTCGGCGAGGCGCAGGTGGTACGTCTGGCGGTCGATGACCTCCAGGCCGACGATCTCCCAGGGCGGCAGCCCGGCCGTCCGGCGGTGCTCGCCCCACAGGCGCAGGGCGACGGCGGCGGCGTCGTGGAGGTCGCGGGCCTCTTCCCAGTAGCGGATCTCGGCGTGGTCGTGGGCATAGCGGCTGGTCAGCAGAAAGGGGTGGTCGTGGGCGAGCTGTTCGAGGCCGCGCCGCACCTCCTTGAGGGGGGCCTCGGGGCCGGAGACGCTCAGCGTGACGTGCCACAGCCGGGGCAGGTCCTGTGGCTTCTCGGCGCTGTCGCTCTCGTACGTGTCCGAGGCGGCGACGCTGGTGAGCGTCCGCTCCTCGCCGGCCGCACGGGAGGTACCACCACCACGGGACGCCGCGGCCCCGGGGCGCACTCGTCTCACGACGGCCTCCTTCGCAACGATTCGTGCTTCGCAATAGGTCGTGCGGAATCTCCCTGGGACAAAGTTGAGCAGGCTCAGGGGCTTCGCGTGGCGGTTTTACGGAACGTGCACCGCCGGGGCCCGTGCTCCGGCCCCTCCATGGGGCCGCTGGTCAGGGGTGCAGGAGGACGAGGTCGTCCCTGTGTACGACCTCTCGTTCGTACGCGGGACCCAGCTCGCGCGCCAGTTCCCGGGTCGAGCGGCCGAGCAGCTGGGGGATCTCCTTGGCGTCGAAGTTCACCAGCCCGCGCGCGACCGCACGCCCCGCGCCGTCGCGCAGTTCCACGGGGTCGCCGGCGGTGAAGTCGCCCTCGACGGCCGCGATGCCGGCCGGCAGCAACGACTTGCGGCGCTCTACGACCGCACGCACGGCCCCGTCGTCGAGGGTGAGGGCGCCCTGCGGGGTGGAGGCGTGCTGGAGCCACAGCAGCCGGTCGGCGGTCCGCTTGCCGGTGGGGTGGAAGTACGTGCCCGTGTCACGGCCGCCGAGCGCGTCCGCCGCGTGGACGGCGCTGGTCAGGACCACGGGGATGCCCGCTCCGGTGGCGATCGCGGCCGCCTCGACCTTGGTGACCATGCCCCCGGTGCCGACGCCCGCCTTGCCGGCGCTGCCGATCTCCACGTGCGCGAGGTCCGCGGGGCCCCGTACCTCCGCTATCCGCGACGTGCCGGGTTTGCTGGGGTCGCCGTCATACACGCCGTCCACGTCCGAGAGCAGGATCAGCAGATCCGCCCGTACGAGGTGGGCGACGAGGGCGGCGAGGCGGTCGTTGTCGCCGAAGCGGATCTCGTCCGTGGCTACGGTGTCGTTCTCGTTGACGACCGGCAGCGCGCCCATCGCGAGGAGCTTGTCGAGGGTGCGGGAGGCGTTGCGGTGGTGGGCGCGGCGGCTCATGTCGTCGGAGGTGAGGAGCACCTGGCCGACCCGGATGCCGTGGCGGGCGCAGGAGGCCGTGTAGCGGGCCACCAGCAGGCCCTGGCCGACGCTGGCGGCCGCCTGCTGCCGGGCGAGGTCCTTGGGACGGCGGCGCAGGCCCAGCGGCGCGAGCCCGGCGGCGATGGCGCCGGACGAGACCAGCACGACCTCCCGCTCGCCCCCGCTGCGGGCCTTGGCGAGGACGTCCACCAGGGCGTCCACCCGGTCCGCGTCGAGGCCGCCGGACGCCGTCGTCAGCGACGAGGAGCCCACCTTGACGACGATCCGGTGCGCTTCCGCCACGCCCTGTCTTGCCGCTGACACGCCTATCCCCAATGCTCCGAACAGCCCGGTGTGTGCACTCCGCAATCTACGGGAGCGGGCGGACGGGACGCGTGCTCATTTCGAGGGGCGGACGGCGCCGGATCCGGGGCGGACGACCGCGGTCCGCCTCCGAGCCCTTTATGAAGAGATGGTGAGACACCTCTCAAGGTTCCATGCGTTATGTCCGACTACCGGTGATTGTTCCCGCCGGAGATTGCTCCCCGGCCGCCCTAGGTCATACGGTCAGGGATCGGCCGTCCTCAGGCCACCCCCCTGACTCACTTCCCCCTCCGTCCGTCGCACCCTCCGCAGGAGCCCAGCCCGTGCCCTCCGCAGGCCTCGCACCACGCCGCATCGCGCAGCTGTCAGCGCTGTTCGCGATGTTCGCGCTCTTCACGGCCCAGATCGTCTCCGCACTGCTGCCGAACATCCCCGTGTTCGTCGCCGCCAGTGCGGCGGGTCTCCTCCTGGACACCTATCTGCAGTACCGGGATCCCGGACTCCTCGCACTGCTGGGCAAGGTCCGCTTCGACGCGCTGGTACGCCAGCTGCTGCGCGACATGCTGATCCTGGTGGGGCTGCTGCGCATCGACGGCATCGACCCGCTGCGCGAGCAGGCCCCGCTCCTGGTCGGCCTCATCGTCTTCTACGCGGTGCACTTCGCCTGCCAGGCCGTCTCGGTACTGGTCCGCCGCACCCGGACGCTGCCGATCGTCACCCGCAACATCGACGCCTCCGAGCTGCGCCTGACCGCCGCCCCGCCGCGCATCCTGGCCCGCCGCCAGGCCCACCGGCTGCTGACCTTCTCCCTGCCGATCACGGCCGGCCTGGTCCTCACCGCGGCCACACAGGACGCCACCTGGGGCGGCGCCGGCCTCGGCATCGGTCTGACCCTCCTCGTCGCGGGCACCGCGTACCTCTCGACCTGGCTGCTGCCGAAGAAGCGCGCCAAGAGCGAGCAGCAGGTCATGGAGTGGCTGGACAGGTGGCTCGCCCGGTACCGGCCGACCACCGCGATGTACTTCTCCGGCGGTACGACGTCGGCGTACCAGGCGAACATGTGGCTCTCCACGCTCTCCCAGCTGGAGAAGCCGCTGATCGTGCTGCGTGAGCGCTTCATGGTGCAGAAGATCGACGCGACGGACGTGCCGGTCATCTGCTTCCCGAAGGTCTCGACGATGTTCTCCCTGGAGAACTCGACGCTGAAGATGATGCTGCACCCGGCCAACGCCGCGAAGACCTCCCAGGTGCTGCGCATCCCCACCGTCAAGCACGCCTTCATCAACCACGGCGAGAGCGACAAGCTGTCCTCCTGCAACCCGTACGCGAAGGCGTACGACGAGGTGTGGGTCGCCGGTCCCGCCGCGCGCGAGCGGTACGCCCTCGCCGAGGTCGGTGTCGAGGACAAGGACATCGTCGAGGTCGGCCGCCCGCAGCTGGCACCGATCCGCCCGTACGCGGGCCCGCCGACCGGCACGTACACGACCGTCCTCTACGCCCCCACCTGGGAGGGCTGGGACGGCAACCCCGGCAACACGTCCGTGGTCCTGGCCGGGGAGAACATCGTCCGGGGGCTCCTCGCCGACGACAAGGTCCGGCTGCTCTACAAGCCGCACCCGATGACCGGCTCGGTCGACCCGCGCGCGGGGGCCGCGAACGAGCGCATCAAGGCGATGATCCGGGAGGCCAACACGAAGCGCTCGGGCGCGCGTCCCGGTGCGGAAGCGGCGGCCGAACTCGCTCGCCGTACGGCCGCGTTGGACCAGCTGACCTCGACGTCCTTCCGTGCCAGCGCGGACGAGATGGAGCGGATGCTGCTGCAGAGCACGCCCAGCGGGGACCGTGAGGCGGCGATCTCCGAGGCGACGCTGGCCTGGGAGAAGGCGTACTGGGCGTCGTTCCCGGAGTGGGAGCACCGGATCATCACCGAGGCGCGGCCCGCGATCTTCGCCTGCTTCAACGCGTCCGACCTGCTGATCAGCGATGTCTCGTCGGTGGTCTCCGACTGGCTGTCCAGCGAGAAGCCGTACTCGGTGGCCAACACGTCCGGGCTGCCGGAGGCGGCGTTCCGGGCGGCCTTCCCGACGGTCTCCGCGGGTGTCGTCCTGACCCCCAAGGCGGGCGGTGTCCCGGCCCTGCTCGATGCGGTCCGCAACCCCGAGAAGGACGTCTTCGTGAAGGCTCGCGCCGACCTCAAGGAGCAGCTCCTCGGGCCGTCCGACCCGCCCTCCCTCGTCCGCTTCGACCGCGCGGTGAAGGCGCTCTGCGCCAAGGCCGACGACCGCCGCGTCCGTATGGAGTCCCGTCTCGCCACCGAGATCCCCTCGCCCCGGGACGCGGGGGACGAGCTCACGGACGGCGAACCGAGCGAGGCGCTCGCCTAGCGACAGGCGCTCGCCCAGCGACAGACGAAGGGCCCCGGAGGTGAGCACCTCCGGGGCCCTTCTTGTCTTCTGGTCCTGTCTTCCGGTCCTGCTCTTCCGGCCACCTCGTAGTGCCGAGTCGCGCGGCCCACCCCCGCCGAGCGCCTACGGCGGGGCGTCCGGGAAACCCCGGGCGCCCGAGGAACCCGGTGCCCCTTAGAACGGCTCGAAGTCTTCGTACTCCTGCTGGAGCTCGTCGCGCTCCGCCTGGCGGTCGCGGCGGCGCTGGACGGCGGGGCGGGGCTCTTCGAAGCGGTGGTCCTCGCCGCGGCGGCCGAGCATCTCCGCGCCGGCCATGACGGTCGGCTCCCAGTCGAAGACGACCGCGTTGTCCTCGGGCCCGATGGCGACGCCGTCGCCGGAGCGGGCGCCCGCCTTCATCAGCTCGTCCTCGACGCCCAGGCGGTTGAGGCGGTCGGCGAGATAACCCACCGCCTCGTCGTTGCTGAAGTCGGTCTGGCGTACCCAGCGCTCCGGCTTCTCGCCCCGCACGCGGAAGAGTCCGTCCTCCTCCTGCACGACCGTGAAGCCCGCGTCGTCGACGGCCTTGGGCCGGATGACGATCCGGGTCGCCTCCTCCTTCGGCTTGGCGGCCCGCGCCTGGCCGACGAGGTCGGCGAGCGCGAAGGACAGCTCCTTCAGCCCGGTGTGGGCGACGGCGGACACCTCGAAGACCCGGTAACCACGGGCCTCCAGGTCCGGCCGCACCATCTCGGCGAGATCCTTGCCGTCGGGCACGTCGATCTTGTTGAGGACGACGATCCGGGGCCGCTTGTCGAGCCCGCCGTACTGCGCCAGCTCCTCCTCGATGATGTCGAGGTCGGAGACGGGGTCGCGGTCCGACTCCAGCGTCGCCGTGTCGAGGACGTGGACGAGGACGCTGCAGCGCTCGACGTGGCGGAGGAATTCGAGGCCCAGGCCCTTGCCCTGGCTGGCACCCGGGATCAGGCCCGGCACGTCGGCGATCGTGTAGACCGTGTCGCCGGCCGTCACCACGCCCAGGTTCGGGACGAGGGTCGTGAACGGGTAGTCCGCGATCTTCGGCTTGGCGGCGGACAGGACCGAGATCAGCGAGGACTTGCCCGCGCTGGGGTAGCCGACGAGCGCCACATCGGCGACCGTCTTGAGCTCCAGGACGATGTCGCCCATGCCCCCGGGCACGCCGAGCAGCGCGAAGCCGGGCGCCTTGCGGCGGGCGGAGGCGAGGGCCGCGTTGCCGAGACCGCCCCGGCCGCCCTGTGCGGCGACGAAGGACGTGCCGTGGCCGACGAGGTCGGCGAGGACGTTGCCGTGCTTGTCGAGCACGACCGTGCCGTCCGGGACCGGCAGGACCAGGTCCTGGCCGTCCTTGCCGGAGCGGTTGCCGCCCTCGCCCGGCTTGCCGTTGGTGGCCTTGCGGTGCGGGGAGTGGTGGTAGTCGAGGAGAGTCGTCACGGACTGGTCGACGGTCAGGATGACGTCGCCGCCCCGGCCGCCGTTGCCGCCGTCGGGGCCGCCGAGCGGCTTGAACTTCTCCCGGTGGACGGAGGCACAGCCGTGGCCTCCGTTACCCGCGGCGACATGCAGCTCGACGCGGTCCACGAAGGTGGTCATGGTGGGTGCCTCCAGATACGCGCTATGCGTGGTGTTCGGAAATGTCTTACCTGTAACACGTCAAAGGCGGACCCACTTCCCGTACGGAAACCGTACGGGAAGTGAGGTCCGCCTCGACGAATCGCTCTACGGAAGCCTTGGTCGAAAGACCGGGCGAGTCAGAAGACTCAGGCGGCCGGAACGATGTTGACGACCTTGCGACCACGGCTGGTGCCGAACTCGACCGCACCGGCGTTCAGCGCGAACAGCGTGTCGTCCTTGCCGCGACCGACACCCGAGCCCGGGTGGAAGTGCGTGCCGCGCTGGCGGACCAGGATCTCACCGGCGTTGACGACCTGACCGCCGAAGCGCTTCACGCCGAGCCGCTGAGCGTTGGAGTCGCGACCGTTCCGGGTGGACGATGCGCCCTTCTTGTGTGCCATGTCTCCTCAGTCCCTTACTTCGCAGCCGCGGGGATCTCAGTGACCTTGATCGCCGTGTACTGCTGGCGGTGGCCCTGACGACGGCGGTAGCCGGTCTTGTTCTTGTAGCGAAGGATGTCGATCTTCACACCCTTGTGGTGGTCCACGACCTCGGCCTGGACCTTGATGCCGGCCAGCACCCACGGGTCGCTGGTCACAGCGTCGCCGTCGACGACGAGCAGGGTCGAGAGCTCGACCGTGTCGCCAACATTGGCAGTGGAAATCTTGTCAACCTCAACGATGTCGCCGACAGCAACCTTGTGCTGGCGACCACCGCTGCGCACGATGGCGTACAAGCGGATCTCACTCTCTCGCTCGGGAACGGCACCCCCGCAGTCCAGCCGCCCGACATGCGAACGGCCTCTCCCACGGCGCCCGGCGCGCGGAAGGAATGAGGTTTACGGGGATGTGACGCATCGCTACCTACGGACACGCCGACGGTCAAGGTTACGGGGCCATGCCCGAAGGGGTCAAACCGAGCCCCTCCCGCGTCATGGGGTCGGCTTCTCGCCGTCCGCCGGCAGCGGCTTCACGCCCTCGCACAGGTCCGTGGTGTCGGCCTTGCCCGGGTGGGCGACGGCGATGACCTTGTTGAAGTGGGTTCGGTACATGTCGTGCACGGCGTCGTCGTCGACCTTGACGATCGACTCGTCGTTCTCGCGCAGCGCGGGCCCGGTGTAGTTGCCCGACCCGGTGAAGCTGATCTTGTTGCGTACCCCGTCGTACTGGCCGTCCACGAGGATGTACTTGGTGTGGATGATGTACGGCGTGGTCAGCTTCTGACCGGGGTTGAGCGGGTCCCTGTCGTCGTTGTAGCACCGCACCGTCGGCCCGCCGGACGTGTGCATCATCTCCCACGTCCCCTTGGTCCCGCCGCTGCTCTTGGCGCTGTCGGACTCGGCGTACACGATGCTGACGTCGCAGCCGGCCTTCTTCAGCGCGACCAGCTTCTCGGCGATCGCCATCCGTGTGATCTTGAAGATCGCCACCCGTACCCATGTCCGCCGCGTGACCCCGGCGGTGTCCTTGTAGGAGCACTGCACGTTGTTGAGCACCGAGTACACGCTGTCGGTGGCCCGGCTGCTCCCCGCCCGGGGGAAGAAGTACGCCTTGTAGAGACCGTTGCTGACGGTCCGGTACTCCCAGCTCGCCCAGTCCTGGGCGACCTGGGTGTCGAAGTAGTCCGCGTACGCGTCGTACATCGTCGGGTTGTTCGGCAGCAGCAGCGCGTCGTTGAAGAACTTGGTGTGCGCGGAGGGCGTCGAGTTCGACGTCGTCTGCACGACCACGTTCGTGGCGCCCTCGACCGCCGAGAACAGCCAGAACTTGTTGTGCATGATCGACTGCCCGTACTTCGGATCACCGAGGCAGGACCTGTCGACGGGACAGGTCACCACGTACGAGCCCTTCGTACGGTCGGTGCCGAGCGCGGCGGCGAGAGTGCCGTGGGCGGTGTTGGTCGGACGGTCGCTGACGCTCGACTCGTCCAGCAGGACCTGGACGTGCACGCCCCGTTCCTCGGCGGCGACGAGCGCGTTGACGACGGACGCCTCCCAGACGTGGTAGACGGCGACCTTGATGGTGGAGCCGGGCAGCGCGGCGGCCGTCAGCTCGATGAGCCGCGTGCGTATCGCCAGTTGCTCGCTCTCCTCGCCCAACGGGTCGTTGAAGAGAGGGCCTTCGGTCCAGTTCGGGGTGGCCTGCGCGGTCCCCGCGAACATCACCGCCTGCACACCGGCCGCCGCCAGCACGGTGGCCGCCGCCACCGCCCCACGCACGCGCACACGCGCCATGCGATCCCCTCCCCGTTCCCGCCCCGATCCAGATACCTACGACTACGTGAGTGTTACAGGCGCCTGAAAGTGCTCCAAGTGGGGGGTGGTGTTCACGATGTGACAGAGATGACCAAACCTCTCCAAAGCTCTCCAGCTCGTGTGAAGTTACTCTCCCCGAACACGCCGGTGCCCCCACCCGGTGGTGAAACCACCCGGCAGGGGCACCAGTTGGAGCGGACCGCGCGTCAGCCCCGTGGGGCTCAGCTCTCGTCGGCCGAAGCGGTGACCGTGGCCGACGACTGCTCGGCGGCCACCGTGGACTTCTTCGCGGCCGTCTTCTTCGTCGCCGCCTTCTTGGCCGTGACCTTCTTCGCGACCGTCTTCTTGGCGGCCGCCGTCTTCTTCGTGGCGGCCTTCTTCGCCGTGGCCTTCTTGGCCGTCTTGCGCGCCGCCGTCTTCTTGGCGGGCGCCTCGGCCTCGGTCTCCTCGGCGACCGAAGCGGACTCCTCGACCGGAGCCTCGGCCACGTCCACGGCGGAAGCCGACGGGACCACGACCACGGCCGCCTCCGCGGACGCGGTGGGCGCCGTCGCCTTGCGCACGGCACGCCGACGCGGACGGGCCGGAGCGGCGCTCTCGGCGACGACCGCCTCGGGCTGCGCGGCCCGCTCGGCCACGGGCTCGGCAACCGGCTCCACGACCGTCTCGACCACGGGCTCCGCGACCGGCTCGGTCACCGTCACCACGGCCTCGTCAGCCGCCGTCCCGGCCGGCGCGCCCGCCGGGGCGGACACCTTCCGGGTCGCACGGCGACGCGTACGGCCCTGGGGCGCGGCGTCCTCGGCGCTCGGCGCGGCGGCCGGCATCTCGACGACCGGATCCTCCACCGCGACGGGCTCCGCCTCGGCGGCCTCCCGCGACTTCGGGGCACGGTCCTCGGAGACGGTGGTGGCCACGGCCTCGCGGGACTTCGGCGCACCCGAGGGCGCGGACGCCCGCCGGGTCGCACGACGGCGCGAACGGCCACGTCCGACTGCCGCCTCGGCCTCGGCGACGCTGCTGTACAACTCCTCGTCCGGCTCGTACTCGGGCGCGGGCAGCGCCACGGGCTCGGCGACCTCGGCGGCCACCTCGGCCTCGACCAGCTCGGCCGACTCCACCGGCTCGGCGACCTCGGTCACGAGCTCGTGGTCGTGCTCGGCACCGCCACGCCCGCGCTTACGGCGTTTGCCGCCACCGCCCGCGGCGGTCGGCTGGTCCATGTGCACGATCACGCCGCGCCCGTTGCAGTGGACACAGGTCTCGGAGAAGGACTCCAGCAGGCCCTGGCCGACCCGCTTCCGGGTCATCTGCACCAGGCCCAGCGAGGTGACCTCGGCGACCTGGTGCTTCGTACGGTCGCGGCCCAGGCACTCCAGGAGGCGCCGCAGCACCAGGTCCCGGTTGGACTCCAGGACCATGTCGATGAAGTCGATGACGACGATGCCGCCGAGGTCGCGCAGCCGCAGCTGGCGCACGATCTCCTCGGCCGCCTCCAGGTTGTTCCTGGTGACCGTCTCCTCCAGGTTGCCGCCCTGGCCGGTGAACTTTCCGGTGTTGACGTCGACCACGATCATGGCCTCGGTCTTGTCGATCACCAGCGAACCACCGCTGGGCAGCCACACCTTGCGGTCCAGCGCCTTCATCAGCTGCTCGTCGATGCGGTACGTCGCGAAGACGTCGACCTCGGAGGTCCACTTCTGCAGGCGGTCCGCCAGGTCGGGCGCGACGTGCGCGACGTATCCGTGGATGGTCTCCCACGCGTCCTCGCCGCTGACGATGACCTTGGTGAAGTCCTCGTTGAAGATGTCGCGGACGACGCGGACGGTCATGTCCGGCTCGCCGTACAGCAGCGAAGGCGCACTAGAGCTGCCGCCGTTCTTGGCCTTCTTCTGGATGTCCCCCCACTGCGCCTGCAGTCGCTCGACGTCACGGCGCAGCTCGTCCTCGCTCGCGCCCTCGGCGGCGGTGCGCACGATGACGCCCGCGTCCTCGGGGACGATCTTCTTGAGGATGGTCTTCAGGCGCGCCCGCTCGGTGTCGGGCAGCTTGCGGCTGATACCGGTCATCGACCCCTCGGGGACGTAGACCAGGTAGCGGCCCGGCAGCGAGACCTGGCTGGTCAGACGCGCGCCCTTGTGCCCGATCGGGTCCTTGGTGACCTGGACGAGCACGGACTGCCCGGACTTCAGGGCCGACTCGATACGGCGCGGCCCGTGGGCCATGCCGAGCGCCTCGAAGTTGACCTCACCGGCGTAGAGGACCGCGTTGCGCCCCTTGCCGATGTCGATGAAGGCGGCCTCCATCGACGGCAGCACGTTCTGCACCTTGCCGAGGTAGACGTTGCCGACGTACGAGGTCGACTGCTCCTTGTTGACGTAGTGCTCGACGAGCACGTTGTCTTCCAGGACGCCGATCTGGGTGCGCTCGCCGCTCTGGCGGACGACCATGACGCGCTCGACGGCCTCGCGGCGGGCGAGGAACTCGGCCTCGGTGATGATCGGGACGCGACGGCGCCCCTGCTCACGGCCTTCCCGGCGGCGCTGCTTCTTGGCCTCCAGACGGGTCGAGCCCTTGATGGACTGCACCTCGTCGGACGGCTCGGTGTCCTTGGCGCGCCGCTCGCGCGGCTCACGGACCTTGACGACCGTGCGCTCGGGGTCGTCGGAGGCGGCCGGGGCCTCGGTCTCGGGGCCGGAGTCTCCGGCGCGACGACGACGGCGACGGCGACGACGGCTGCTGCTGGAGCCCGAACCGGAGTCCTCGCGGTCGTCGGCCTCGTCCTCGGCGTCCTCGTCCGCCTGCTCGGCGGTGTCCTCGGTGTCCTGAGCGGCCCGCTCGGCGGTGAGGTCGTCACCCTCGGCGGCGTCGTCGGCGTCGGCCGACTCGCCCCGGCGACGGCGGCGGCCACCCCGGCGACGGCGACGCCGCGACCCGGTGGACTCCTCCTCGCCGAACTCGTCACCCTCGGTGTCCTCGGTGCCCTCCTCGGGCTCCTCGGGCTCCTCCGGCTCGTCGGTCACCACGGCGGCGGCCACGGGCTGCTCCGTCTCGGCGGGCTCACCCCGACGACGACGGCGACGCCGCGACCCGCCGGTGTTCTCCTCCTCGGCGGACCCGACGAAGTCGGGGGTCTCGGGGGTCACGACCTCCTCGACCTCCTCGACCTCCTCGGTCTCGGCCACCGCATCGGCGGCGGCCTGCGCGGCCCGCTCCGGCGTCTGGAACATCGGCTCGGTGAACACCGGCGCCTGGAACACGGCCACGGCGGGCCGCGACGGCCGCGACGGCGCGTCCTCCGCGACCGGCGCGGCAGGCGCCGAGAACCCGACGGCGGCCTTGCGCGTGGCCCGGCGACGGGTCCGACGGGGTCCGGCGTCCTCCGCCTCGGCCTCGTCCCCGGCAGCCGCGGTCGCCTGAGCGGCCTCGGCGGACGTGGCCTCGGCGTCGGCGTCGGGTGCCTGAACGGCCGGCGCCGCCACGGTCTCGGCGACGACGGACTCGGCCGCGCGCTCCTCGGCGGCCTCGCCCTCGGGCGCGCCGGCGGGCGCGGCCGCCCGGCGCGTGGCACGACGACGCGTCCGACGCGGTGCGGCCTCCTCGGCCGCCTCCTCGACGGGCGCGGTCTCCTGGACCGCGGCGGGCGCGGTCTCCACGACCTCCGCCGGAGCCTCCACGACCTCGGCGGCCTCCGCCTCACCGGCGGGGGCGGCGGCCCTGCGCGTGGCACGGCGACGCGTACGCCCGGCGGGCGCGGCCTCCTCGACAGCGGCGGGCGCTGCGGCGACGGCGGTGGACTCGGCGGCGGCCTCGGGCGCGGCCACGGCGGAACTCTCGGCGGCGACATCCTCGGCGGCCTTGGGCGCACCGGTAGGAGCGGACGCCCTACGGGTCGCGCGACGGCGTGTACGAGCGGCGGGCGCCGGCTCCTCGACGGCGGCGGGCACTTCGGCGGCGACGGCGGGGGGCTCGGCGACCGGTGCCACGGTCTCCACGACCTCGACGGCTTCCGCGTCCTTGGGCGCACCGGCGGGCGCGGAGGCCCGGCGGGTCGCGCGACGGCGCGTACGCCCGGCGGGTGCGGCATCCTCGACGGCAGTGGAGGTCTCAGCCTCTTCGGCAGCCGGTGCGACCTCACCGATCACACCGGTCTCGACGGCCTCGTCCGGCTCGGCGGCCGCGAGGTCCTCGAACTCGGCGGCCGGTATGGCCGGCGCGGTGGTCTCCGCGGCCTCTTCGGAGGCGGCGGACGGCGGTCCCGCGGGGCGGGACGCGGCACGGCGACGACGGCGCGGCGGCAGGGTGTCGCTCGGCGTGTTGTGTTCGGAGCCCTGCGCGGGCTCTGCGGATTCGATCGATTCGGGCATGCGGGCGTTTCTCCCGTCAGGCTCCCGGGCGCCGCACCCGGTCCGGCGTGGCCGGTGACGTCCGCGGCTCGCGTCGTACGCGACTGCCGCCGTCCGGGGCGCGGGCGCCACACGGGAGCTCTCTGTGTCCTGTCTCGCCGGTTCCGTACGCCATGTGTGCGTACGGCCTGGCGAAAGTCTTGTGGTCGGTGCGCTGCCCGACCCAGGTGGCTCCCGGATCAAAGGGCTGCGCTACGACGTCCGTCCCTACGCGGGGCCTACCGGCGCCGACGCCTTCGCGGCGGTAGCGGGTTCGGCCGTTGAGAGGGCCGGCGCTGCCTCGCGGTCGGGCGCGAGCGGGTCGGTCACCGTGCCGGTCGCTGCATCGAAAAGCCCCTGCGCCAGCCTGGTCACCGCTGCGGGGACCGGCGGCGCCAGGTCGGCCACGGCGCGGAGACCGGACAGGACGTCGTCGGGTCGAACGGCAGGCGTCACGTGCCGAACAACCAGCCGCAGTATCGCACAGGGCTGGTCCGTCGGCCCAGCAAGGGGCGCGGCGCCAGCCGCTCCGGTGGAGCCGACGCTTGCGGCGGGCTGTGGACCGGGCGTCTCAGAACCGTCAGGTCCGTGGCTTGCGTCACGTCCGTCACGGCTGTCGAGGTCGACGACGGCGGCCCGGGCGTCGAAGGTCCGCAGACCGTTCTTGGTCCTGCGCTGGACCTCGACGAGGTCCGCCGCCTTGAAGGCCTCGACCGCGCGCGCGGCGTCCGCGGGGTCCACGCCGTCCAGGCGCAGCTCCCACACGGAGGCCGTGAGCCGGTCGGCGAGCCCGGAGGTCCGGGCCTCGACCGCGTCGACGATGTCGAGCCCGGTGGGCAGCGACTCGTCGAGCAGGATCCTGAGCTTCTCCGGGTCGCGCGCGTCGGTGAGCGCGATCTCCAGGTATTCCGCCTCACTGCCCGTGCCGGTGGGTGCGGCATTGGCGTACGACACCTTCGGATGCGGCGTGAACCCCGCCGAGTACGCCATCGGCACCTCGGCACGGCGCAGCGCACGCTCGAAGGCGCGCTGGAAGTCACGGTGGCTGGTGAACCGGAGGCGGCCGCGCTTGGTGTAGCGCAGTCGGATGCGCTGCACCGCGGGTGCGGGCGGCGGGCCTTCGGGCTGTCGCTTGCCCAGTGTCGTTCAGTCCTTCGTGAGTGCGGTCTTACTACTACCAAGAGTACGTGTCTCGGCGGCCCTCGGTTCCCGACCGTGGACGGACGGCGGCCGCGTCGGCTGCCCGAAGAGCGCCGACCGCACGCCGGCACGGGCCTGGCGGACGGACTCGCGGGCGGTGGCCAGGGCCTGCCGAGTGGTACGGCCCACAGCGCGCCCGGCCGCCGCGACCGGCTTCCACACGGCATCGCGTACGAAGTGGCCGGCGGGTGTGAGGACGGTCCGGTACACCCACCGGGTCGGCTCGACGAAGATCCACCGGAAGAGGTTCGCCAGAAAGCGCCCGACGACGAGCGAGATCCGCCCGGCCACGCGCCACGCGTGTCCGAGGGCGTCCCGGATCTCCCGTCCGACGACGACGAGGAGCCGTCCGACCGGGGTGAGCACCCACCGCCACACGGCGATCGCGGGCAGGACGAGCAGCACACGCAGTGTCCAGTACACGCCGAGCCAGAGCCCGGCGAAGATCATCCGTACGAGCCGTACGACACCTCGGGCCACCCATGCGACGGCGTGTCCCACGGGCGTCAGCGCATACCGGTACAGCCACACGACCGGGACGACGAGGAGGTGGCGCACCAGCCAGGCCACGGCCGTGAACAGCGCGACCGCGACGGCGGCGATCCCGACCCCGACACCCCTGGCCAGCCAGGCGACGCCCCGCCCGAGCGGCGCCAACGTCCACCGGTACAGCCACCCGAGCCCGGCCCAGACGCCTCGGGCGACCCAGACGACTCCGGCCCAGAGCCCGGTGGCCACCCAGACGACTCCGCCCCAGATCCCGGCGGCCACCCACGCGATCGCATGCCCCACGGGCGTCAGCGCATACCGGTACACCCACACCACCGGCACGACGAGCAGTCGGTACCCGAGCCACCCGAGCCCCAGGGCGACGGGCACGACGACGTACCGCCACAGCGCCACCCACGGCCACACGAAGACGGCCCTGCCGACCCACAGCAACGCCCGCCCCACGGGCCGCAGCACGGCATCCGTCAGGAACCGCCCGACCACCACGAGCACGTCCCACGCCATCCGCACCGGCACGACGAGCACAAGCACGACGATCCGCACGGGAATCCGGATCACGACGGCGAGACACCCCTCAGGCGTCTGCTGCCCCTCATGCGTCTGCTGCCGCACGGGGGCCTGTTGCCGCACGGGCGTCTGCTGCCGCCCCGCCGTCTGCCCCGCCGTCGGCTCGGCAGACGGCTCGACAGGCTGCCGGGCAGTCCTCTTCTCCAGGTCCATGACGACGTAGACGCCTCAGCAGCCTGTCCGGATCCAGCCACACGTCTGCACATTCCCGCCCCGTTGAATTCCCGTAGATTCCCGCTCCGTTCGTCCTTGTGTCCCGGCCTCCGGCCCCTACCTCTTGCGTCCCGAAGTCCGCGCGGACCTGGCCGGCTTGCCGGTCCGGGCGGCCTTGGGGCGGCGCACCACGGCGGACAGGTTCGGTCCTGCGGCGTGCGGGGCGGAGAACTCCCGGTTGATCTCGACCTGGCGGCGGACGCGCTCGGGCAGGTCCCGCATGGCCAGCAGCCTGTCGCACGCCCCCAGGGCCGCGGCGTGGTCACCCACCCAGTGCGCGGTGATGGAGAACTCGAACAGCAGGCCCCACCGATAGACCCAGGGCCTGGTGAAGAGCAGGTCGTCCGGCGCGGGCCGGTCGACGACGTCCACGAGGAGGGCGTGCGCGGTGTGAAAGCGGCGTCGGAGACGGAGACGGGAGGCCAACTCGTAGCAGGCTTCGAGCCTGGTGGGACGCGACTCCCAGGCCCGGGAGAAGGTGTCCATGGCTCCCGGCCAGTCCTCCTCCTTCTCCGCTCTGAGGATCCCCGCTTCGAGGAGCGAGCAGTAGACCTCCTCACCCCAGCCGCCCATCGCCGCACGTCGCTCGTACAGGGCGATCGCCTCGCGCGCGTGGCCCAGGTCGCGTTCGGTGTTGGCCAGGTAGAAGACGGTGCGGGGGTTGGTGGGGTCGCGTTCGAGTTCCCGCCTGAGCAGACGTGCGTCGCGCTCGAACTTGTCGCCGCGGCAGCCGCCGTCGGCGTGGTCCTCGATGACGATCGCGTCCAGGTTCTCCTGGACGTCGGATCCGTCGGTGCACGGGTACTCGTGGGTGACGCCTTCGTAGCGCCAGAGCCGGTCCCCCCGCATCAGGTGCTTGAAGCGGTGCTGGGTGCCCGGGGCGTCATAGCGCAGCATGTACGAGGTGGCCGTCAGCCGGGGCAGCGGCGCGTCCTGGCGCAGTACGTGGTCGGCGTCGACGGTGAGCAGGAAGTCGGCCTTTCCCCGGGCGTGTTGGATGTTCCGCGTCCGGTTGTGCCCGAAGTCGACCCAGGTCTCCTCGTGCAGCTCGCCCGGGATGCCGTCCAGCGCCTTGCGGATCAGGTCCTGCGTCCCGTCCGTCGAGCCGGTGTCGGAGATGACCCAGGTGTCGATCAGAGGCCGGACGGAGGCGAGACAGCGCTCGATGACCCGCGCCTCGTTCTTGACGATCATGCAGAGACAGATGGTCTGCGGCTTCACGGCCTCACCGGTCCCGGGGGTTGGAACGCTGCCCGAGCGGCCGCGTGACATACCCCCTCATATCTCACAAATGGCCGCCGACGGCGCTGAATTAGCCCACCCGTGACCCCTGGTTAGGCCGACTTGATGATCTACCTCCCCGTCCGGGCCAGCGCGCTGGTCGGCTCGGCGAACAGGGGTGAGGCTCACGATCGAGTGCGGGGAAAAACCCCAAACCGGTTGAAACAAGGAGCATATAGATGAGTCCTGAGCGCAGGACGATCTCGCTGATAGGCCCGCTGGCCCGACACAGGATCGCCAAGGTCAGCACGTTTGCCTCACTCGCGCTGGTAGTGACAGCCGGACTGGCCGGCCCCGCCGCCGCGGCAACGCGAAGCGTGTCCGAGCACGCCACCACGACGAGGGCCGGGGGCGACGGCTGCCCTCCCTCCGCGGAGCACGACCAGCAGCAGCACGACGGGCAGGCCCACAACGAGCAGGCCGGACAGCAGCAGGGCGAGCAGGCCGCACAGCAGCAGGCCGGACAGCAGCAGAGCGAGCAGCAGGCCGGGCAGGAGCAGGGCCAGTACGACGGATCGTCGTCCTACTGGTACGACGAGGAGGACCACAACCGCACCGCGACCCTCGGTGACAACGGCGGCCACTGCGAGGAAGGTCCGAGCGGTCCGACCGGCCCGCCGGGAGAGACCGGCGCCACGGGCGCGACGGGTGACACCGGCCCCCGGGGTGACACCGGTCCCCAGGGCGACATCGGACCTCAGGGCGACACCGGCGAGGTCGGCCCCACAGGCCCGGCCGGGCCCACCGGAGCGGACGGTCCAGTCGGACCTACCGGACCCGCAGGAGCGGACGGAGACACGGGGGCCACCGGAGCCACTGGTTCGACCGGCGCCACGGGCCCCGCCGGCCCCTGCTCCGACATCGACGCGGTGCAGGATTCGAAGAAGCTCGAGTTCCGGGTCGTACTGACCGACGGACGGGTCTTCGCGGGCATCCGCGACCTGCGGGGCGCGGTCGCCCACCCGTTCCTGTGGACCGACCTCACCACCCACCCCAACTTCCCCGCTGGTGGCCGTGATTCACAGGACCGGCCCGTTGGCTTCGCCTGCGGCGTCTCCGTCAACACCCCCGCCAACAGCCATGGCTACACGCACAAGGAAACGGGCAAGGAGCACGGCCAGAACACGGGCCAGAACCAGAGCCAGAGCCAGGGCACGAGCCAGAGCCCGACCCAGGACGCCGGCCAGAGCCACAGCCAAGGCACGAGCCAGAGCACCGGCCAGAGCCAGAACCAGAACCAGAACACGGCCCAGAGCCAAGGCCAAGGCCAGAGCCAGAACCAGAGCCAGGACACCGCCAAGGACTACGCCCAGGATTCAGGCGAGGGCTACTCCAAGGACACCGGCCAGGAGCAGGGCTCGGCCACGGGCCAGGCCCACGCCACGAGCACCGGCACGGACCACGCCACGAACGCGGGCACGGGCACGGGCACGGGCACGGGCCACGGTGAGGGCAAGGGTCAGTACAAGGGCGAGCACGCGAGTGCCGACAAGGGCCTCGTCAAGTTCAACGTCGTCACCACCGTGGGCCAGATCTGGGAGACCACCTGCGTGGCGGTCGACACGGAGCCTCGCGCCACCCTGAACTGCGACGACGCCCAGGGCAACCCGCGGCCCTGGCTCAGGGTCGATCTCCAGCCCTCGGACAACATCACCAACGGCGGCGCAGCCGTCACACCCCGCGTGACCAACCGGCGGTAGCACGCGAGAAGGGGTGTCCGGATACCGGCCGACCGGCCTCCGGACACCCCTCCGACCATGCGCCTCACGGTTTGTGCCCCTCACGGCCACGACCGTTCCACGCTCATGACCGTGGACGGTCAGTGGCCGTGCTGCCCACTGCCCACCGACTGCTTCACCGACAACGGCAGCAGCTTCTTGCCGGGCGTATACGGCTCTACGGGATTGAGGAAGCAGCGTAGAAACCGACGCTTGCGCATTCCGTGATGAACTACCTCAGATGGCGGCGGGGTCATCGCTTGACGCGGTTGCGGATAGCGAGGACGGCGAAGCCCAGGAGGACGGGTTCGGTCAGGCGGGAGGTCATCTCGATGTGGGTGCCGGCGGTGGTCAGGTCCTGGCCGGAGGAGCGGAACACCACCGAGTTGAGCGTGACGTTCAGGGCCTTCTCGAAGCGCTCGCCGGTGAACCGGTTGCCGGTGGGGTTCTTCGGATCGTCCTAGTCGATCTCGAAGGTGACCTTGCCTCCGCCAGCGGGGACGGTGCCTTTCGGGCGGTGCCCGGGTCGGCCACCGACCCGGGCACCCGGTTCACTCCTCTACTCCATGAACTGGAAGGTCCACGCCTGACGCTGGTTGCTGACGTCGAGGGGCCTCAGGGCGATGCGAGGCGGGAAGATCCGCAGCAGGCTGAGATCCAGGGCCAACTCCGTGCCGCTGACGGGGCCTCCAGGAACGACGACGTGGAAGGTGTGCGGCTGCGCGCTCTGGTAGAGCGCCCACTCGCGGGGCTCGGGGAATCCAACGACCGGCTTGTTCTGCTCCGGGTCACCGTCGAAGGACAGGTACGTCCCGCTGCGGAGATTGCGGATCGTGCAGTTGCCGTTGCTGAGTTCTTCCAGCTGCCATTCCTGCTCACCGGGGTTGCCGGTGGGCGGCAGCAGCACAACGGGCGTCTTGGGCTCCGACGACCCACCCTCCATCGTGAGCAGTTGCTCACCGGGACGGGTGATCATGTAGGCGCCGTTCGGTACGGGTGCCAAGGCCGACTCCACTTCTGACGTGCGGTGCCCGCGAGGGGCCCCGCCGATCTTCTGGGCCGACGCATCCCTTCCCTGCCGACGCCCAATGGAGGTCGGAAAAGCTCTGTGTCACCCATCAGGAGTACAGCGGATTCATCCCGGTGTTCGACTAGCTCATCGAAGGGGCCTCCGGCGCCATCTTGGCGTATCCGGTGACAGTTGCCCTGCCGATCCCATGCGGGTGACAAGTAGCGTGCCGATCTGGTGACGACTGCGCCGCCTCACCAGCGCGAAAGCGCAGGATGACGGCTGCTGCTGGTGACAGCTACCGTGCGTCGGCACATCGATCTTTCGTGATGGTCCGGCGACGGAGTCGGTGGGCCAAGCCACGGCGCGACTGCTGCTCTCACGGCGTGATGTGGTCCCCCCAGCCGAACGTAGCCACGTACGCGCGCCGCACGGCGTTCCAACCACGCCAAGCGCGCAGATGCACAACCAACAGCGCCATGGAGTACCAGGCACCGAAACAGCCCGCGACTATCCCTGCCCGTCCGAGGCTTCCAAGGGTGGCGACGACAACCACCGCAAGGGCGGTCACCATCAAGCCGATGTGAGCTCCCCGCACATCTACCCTCATCGCACGGCGCACCGACCGGCGGTCCGCAGGTACATCCCGCGCGGGACGACGCCCCGCAGCCGCACCATCACCCTCGACGTCATCACCGCCCGTCACGGGCGCCTCCGCAGGGCTCCAGTCACCGGCACCGTCTCAGACCCACTCCACCTCGGACCGAACCCGCGCAGAGCCCACAGGAGGCGGCAGCGGCGTCCTAGGCGCTTCCCGCGAGGACCGCTGCCACACCCCGCGAGCACCCAGCCCGCGCAGCACAGCGGCAGCCTCCTCCTCCGTCACGTCCGCCAACGCATCCGTGATGCGTCGCAACGCCTCACCACTCACCCCGGAGACCGTCTCAGCTGGTCGGAGCCGGCTGCTTCACCGACAACGGCAGCAGCTTCTTGCCCGTGGGGCCGATCTGGATGTGGGTGTCCATCTGGGGGCACACCCCGGATACAACTCCGAGCGCAGCAGCCGCAGAGGAGACTCAAGTTTTTAAGAACAGGTCAGCAGTTGAGCGTTCTACTCGGAGCTCCACCAACCGCTTCCAGCGTGCCAGTCCTTCACCCAGTGCGCGAAGCCGTGTTCCGACTGCCCAGCGAGAGAACCGGTGTAAGGCGTGGCGCAGCCGTCACAGAGCCGCCACACGCGCCCACGCTGCGGCCCGGCCACCTCCAACGTCCAATACTCACCTACTCCGTCGGCCCCCAGCAGCACTGAACCGTCCTGGTACGTCCGGTGCAACAGGGACGAGTGGAGCGCGTGATCGTAGTAGTCGTACTCCCACTGCCACTCCTCCTCCAGGGGGAAGGGCCGGCCGGGCAAGCGTTCGGCGGTGCCGTCGAACGGCTCCGGACTCATCCAGCAGTCCGCCTCCCAGGACACCCAGCTGATCGGCTTCTCTCCCAGGGGCAACAAACCACCCCCCTCGGGCGGACCTTCGTTCGTCCCGTTCGCGATCTCGGCCACAAAGGTGCGATACGGCTCCGGCAACACCACGCCGTGCCTGCTCTCCCAGGCCCCGAGCGCTTCCCAGCCCAGAGGACGACGGCGACACTCCGCCGGAAAGGCTTCACGCAGCAGGCCCATCACACCCGAGATCGCGTCATCCATGCGCCAACAGTTACCACCAGGCACCGACACTCCGCCCTGGCCGTCCGGCGGGCAACTGGTCAGCTGGTAGCAGCCGTCTTCTTCACCGACAGCGGCAACAGTTTCTACCCGCTCTCGCTCAGTTGTGGCCATGTGTCGACAGGGTCAGCCTGCGTCGCGCTCGATCGATGTCCGTGACGATGACCGAGAGCTCGTCGCCGATCTGCACGATGCCTTCCGGAGCGCTCACGGGCTCCACACCAAGCTCGGACAGCGGGACCAGACCCTCGACCCCGTCCGCGACCTCAACGAAGACGCCGAACGGGACCAGCTTCGTCACCCGCCCACGCAGTGTCCGGCCGACAGCGATGCCCTCGGCGAACACCGCGAAAGGATCTGGTTGCAGCGCTCGCAGGGACAGCCGCGCCTCCCCGTTCCACGTGTCGAACTGCAAGAACTCGCACGACACGCGTTGTCCGACCTCGACGACCTCGGACGCCGCCTCGAAGCGCCGCCAGGACAGCTCTGGATACGTGATGAAGCCGACGCCGGGAAAAACCGGATGGTCAGGGCCCTCGTCCAGAGCCACGAACACGCCGAACCGCTCGATCGCCGCCACCACGCCGGTCAAAATCGCACCACGCCGAAGCCGCCGGAGAAACATCCACAGCTCCGCGTGCTCAGTCGCCGCCGTCGAAAGCCGAACCCGACCCCGGTCCAGATCCACGGCAATCACCTCAGCGGTGATTCGTTGCCCGTCCATCGCGCCTTCGGCCTGGCGTCGACGCCACGAGAAGTCCAGCGTCTCCACCACCACGCCGAGCGGGCGCGCCGAGAAGCCGTCCAGCATCACCGACACCTCGGACCGAGCGGCCGCCACGACCGTCCCCGAGCACAGATCACCGACCCGGAGCCCTGCCAGAAACCTCATGACAACCTGATCGGTCGTCGCCTCCCCCATGCCGCCCACGGTCTCACGAGAAGCCGCCGGACCCGTCAGACCCACTCCACCTCGGACTGGATACCCGGACGGCCTCCAAGCCCCGGCAGAGGCGTCCTCGGAAGGTTCGGCACAACCCGCCGCGCCTTCACAACCCCGAGAGAGCCGAGCGCTGCGGCTACCTCATCCTCCGTGGCATCCGCCACAGCCTCAGCGATCCGCCGCAGCGCCTCACTCACCTTAGTGACCGTGTCCGCTGGTCGCCGCATCCTTCTTGACCGTCAGCGGCAGCAGCTTCTTGCCGCTCTCGCTCAGTTGTGGCCATGTGTCGAACTGGGGGCACACACCGCAGTCGAAGCACGGGGTCCAGCGGCAGTCCTCGACCTCGGTCTCGTCGAGGGAGTCCTGCCAGTCCTCCCAGAGCCAGTCCTTGTCGAGGCCGGAGTCCAGGTGGTCCCAGGGAAGGACCTCCTCGTAGGTGCGCTCGCGAGTGGTGTACCAGTCGACGTCGACACCGACGGCGGGGAGGGTCTTGTCGGCGCAGGCCATCCAGCGGTCGTAGGAGAAGTGCTCGCGCCAGCCGTCGAAGCGGCCGCCGTCCTCGTAGACCGCGCGGATGACGGCGCCGATGCGGCGGTCGCCGCGCGACAGCAGGCCTTCGACGATGCCGGGCTTGCCGTCGTGGTAGCGGAAGCCGATGGAGCGGCCGTACTTCTTGTCGCCGCGGATCTTGTCGCGGAGCTTCTCCAGACGCGCGTCCGTCTCCTCGGCGGAGAGCTGCGGGGCCCACTGGAACGGCGTGTGCGGCTTGGGGACGAACCCGCCGATCGACACCGTGCAGCGGATGTCGTTCGAGCCGGAGACCTCGCGGCCCTTCTGGATGACGCGGGTCGCCATGTCGGCGATCTGGAGGACGTCCTCGTCGGTCTCGGTCGGCAGGCCGCACATGAAGTACAGCTTCACCTGGCGCCAGCCGTTGCCGTACGCGGTGGAGACGGTCCGGATCAGGTCCTCCTCCGAGACCATCTTGTTGATGACCTTGCGCATGCGCTCGGAGCCGCCCTCGGGCGCGAAGGTGAGGCCCGAGCGCCGGCCGTTCCTCGTCAGCTCGTTCGCGAGGTCGACGTTGAAGGCGTCCACGCGGGTCGAGGGGAGGGACAGGCCGACCTTGTCCTCCTCGTACCTGTCCGCCAGGCCCTTGGCGATGTCGCCGATCTCGCTGTGGTCGGCGGAGGAGAGCGAGAGGAGGCCCACCTCCTCGAAGCCCGTCGCCTTCAGCCCCTTCTCGACCATCTCGCCGATGCCCGTGATGGAGCGCTCGCGGACCGGGCGGGTGATCATGCCGGCCTGGCAGAAGCGGCAGCCGCGGGTACAGCCGCGGAAGATCTCCACCGACATCCGCTCGTGCACCGTCTCGGCGAGCGGGACCAGGGGCTGCTTGGGGTACGGCCACTCGTCCAGATCCATGACCGTGTGCTTGGACACGCGCCACGGGACACCCGACCTGTTCGGGACGACGCGGCCGATGCGGCCGTCCGCGAGGTACTCGACGTCGTAGAACGCCGGGATGTAGACGGAGCCGGTCCTCGCGAGGCGGAACAGGGCCTCCTCGCGGCCACCGGGCCGGCCCTCCGCCTTCCACGCGCGGATGATCTCGGTCATGTCGAGCACGGCCTGCTCGCCGTCGCCGATGATCGCCGCGTCGATGAAGTCGGCGATCGGCTCGGGGTTGAAGGCCGCGTGGCCGCCCGCCAGCACGATCGGGTCGTCGACCGTCCGGTCCTTGGACTCCAGGGGGATCCCGGCCAGGTCCAGGGCGGTCAGCATGTTCGTGTAGCCCAGCTCCGTGGAGAAGGACAGACCGAACACGTCGAACGCCTTCACCGGGCGGTGGCTGTCGACCGTGAACTGCGGGACGCCGTGCTCGCGCATCAGCTCCTCCAGGTCCGGCCACACGCTGTAGGTGCGCTCGGCGAGGACGCCCTCGCGCTCGTTGAGCACCTCGTAGAGGATCATGACGCCCTGGTTGGGCAGACCGACCTCGTACGCGTCCGGGTACATGAGCGCCCAGTGGACGTCACACGACTCCCAGGGCTTGACGGTGGAGTTGAGCTCACCGCCCACGTACTGGATCGGCTTCTGCACATGCGGCAGCAGGGCCTCGAGCTGTGGGAAGACCGACTCGACAGACATCGCGGGGGTTACCTTCGTGAGCTGACAGGGGTGACCATCTAGCGTAACGCCCCCGGAGACACCCCTCGTACGCCCTTTTACCGACAGCCCGCTTCACCGACAGCCCGACGGCCGCCCGGCCGTCTCAGGGCCGCCCGCTCCGCCCGCCCTGCCGTCAGAGGGGTCAGAGGGGTCAGAGGGGTCAGAGGGGTCAGAGGGGTCAGAGGGGTCAGAGGGGCATGTCGCCGCTGATCTTCGACCACACCTCCGGCAGTGCCCCCTCCGCCAGCTCCGCCCGCCGCTCCTCCCTGCCGTACAGCAGCCCGTACGTGAAGGCGCTCTCCCCCGGCGCCGCGTGGGCCTGGTGGGCGAGGTCGCGCAGGGCCTCGCGGGCCATCACGCTGTCCTGGTGGTCGCCGAGGAGGCTCTGCAGGGACTTCATGTCCTTGACGAGCGCCTTGGCCGGTTTACCGAGGAGGGGGCCCGCCGCCTCGGCCGCGTACCGGGTGCGCTTGGTCTTCTTGCGGGCCTCGTGCATGGCGAGGTCACGGTCGACGCCGGGCGGCTGCGCCAGGGCCTCCTCGACCAGGGCCGCCACCTTGCCGAAGTCCTTCCTGACCACCTTGGTGATCACCTTCTCGGGGTCGCCCCCGGCGGCCTCGAGCAGCGGCGGGTCCATGATCACGGCGTCGAGGGAGTCCAGCAGCTCCAGATACCGCTGCCCGTCCAGCGCCTCGATCAGCTCGGCCCGGGGCCCGGTACCGCCGTCCTTCTCCGTCCAGGTGCGCAGCCGCGCACGGACCGGGCCCATCACCAGGCTTTCGGGGAGGTCGTCCAGCGCCTCGGTGAGACGTTCCGACAGCACCTCCTGGTCACGGTCGACGCCCAGCTCTCCCGCCAGCCACTTCAGCTCCTCGCCGATCGGGTCCGTGACGGCCCGGTCCAGCACCTTCCCGAACGACTTGAAGGTGCTGCGCAGCCGACGTGTGGCGACCCGCATGCTGTGGACGGAGTCGAAGACGTCCCGGCGGACGGCGGGATCCATCTCGACGATCGCGTCCCGCTGGGCTCGGACGTAGACGAGGACATGGTCGCCGGGCGTGACGGGCTCGCCGGGCGCCTCGGCCCCACGGCGCTTCCTGTCCTTCTTCTTGCTCTTCCTGGGCGCCGTCTCCTGCAGGGCCCTGGCCATCTTCGACGGGGACTCCGACGGCCTGACGCCCGCTTTGCGCAGCTTCTTGTCGACCTTGTCGAGGAACCCCGGGTCGCCGTCGTCGGCGAGCTCCACCTCGATCTCGGACCACTGGGCGGTCCGGCCCTCCTCGGTGAGCCGCTCGGCGACCACGGCGTCCACGCTGACCTCGGCGAGGAGAGTGCCGTCCGCGTCGAGCAGCTCGCGGACGTCACGGGTGGAGAGGAGACGGACCAGCGGGACCAGCTCGGTCTCCCGGACCCGGGAACGCACCAGCCCCGCGAGCTCCGCGGGCAGCGTGTCGGACAGCGGGGCCCGGATCTCGTCCCGTACGCCCGAGGAGACCGGGAACTTCAGATGCCAGCCCGCGTCACTGCCTCCCGTGCGGCGACGCAGGGTGATGGACGCGGCGGCGAGGCGCTCGTCGAGGGTGTCGTAGTAGACGGCGTCCAGCTCCGCCACACCCTTGTCTATGACGGTCGCGACCCCGGCCACACCGATGAGGTCCGGCAGGCCGCTCTCGTCGGACTCGTACTTCCGCTCGATCTCGCGCTTGGTGTCCGCCATACAAGGAATCTAGTCCCACTTGGAGCAAAGGGGCAGACCATCGCGCCCCTGAAGGGGCGCGGCCCCCCTACGCCGACATGGGACGCTGCACCCGGATGGACTGCAGCAGCCCCACCGCCACCCACACCGCGAACATCGACGAGCCTCCGTACGACACGAACGGCAGGGGCAGTCCCGCCACCGGCATGATGCCGAGGGTCATTCCGATGTTCTCGAAGGACTGGAAGGCGAACCAGGCGATGATGCCGCCGGCGACGATCGTGCCGTACAGCTCGGTGGTCTCGCGGGCGATCCGGCAGGCCCGCCACAGGACGACACCGAGCAGCAGGATGATCAGTCCGGCGCCCACGAAGCCCAGCTCCTCCCCCGCCACCGTGAAGACGAAGTCGGTCTGCTGCTCGGGCACGAACTGGCCGGTGGTCTGCGAGCCCTTGAACAGCCCGGTGCCGAGCAGTCCGCCGGAGCCGATGGCGATACGGGCCTGGTTGGTGTTGTAACCGACGCCGGCCGGGTCGAGCTCGGGGTTGGCGAAGGCGGCGAAGCGGTTGATCTGGTACTCGTCGAGCACCCCCAGCTGCCAGACGGCGATCGCGCCCGTCGCGCCCGCGCCGATCAGGCCGAGGATCCACCGGTTCGATGCGCCGGAGGTGAGCAGGACACCCAGCACGATGACCACCATGACCATGACCGAGCCGAGGTCGGGCATGAGCAGGACGATCAGTATCGGGACGGCGGCGAGACCGAGGGCCTGGACGACCGTGCGGTGGTCGGGGTGGGCTTTGTCGCCCGCGTCCACCCGGGCCGCCAGCAGCATCGCCATGCCCAGGATGATCGTGATCTTCACGAACTCCGAGGGCTGGAGCGAGAAGCCACCGCCGATGACGATCCACGCGTGGGCGCCGTTGATCGTCGCGCCCAGCGGAGTAAGCACCAGCAGGATCAGCAGGACCGAGATGCCGTACAGGATCGGTACGGCCGTGCGCAGGGTGCGGTGGCCGAGCCAGACCGTGCCGATCATCAGGGCGAACCCGATGCCGGTGTTGAGCAGATGCCGGAAGAGGAAGTAGTACGGGTCGCCCTGGTTGAGCTCGGTGCGGTTGCGGGTCGCCGAGAAGACGAGGGCCGCGCCGATCAGGGAGAGCGCGATGGCCGAGAACAGTATCGGCCAGTCGAGCCGCCGGGTGAGCGAGTCACGGGCGAACAGCCGGGTCCAGCCGGTGCGTTCGGGCCCGTACCCGGAGACGGAGAAGCTGTTGCCGGTCATACGGTGGCCCTCCGCCCCTTGCCGCTCCCGCGCTGGTCTCCGCCGCTGCTTGTGCACCGCCGGCCGCGGTGGCTTCGTCGGCGTGCGGCCCGGTTGCCGCTGCCGCCGCGCGTACTGACGATCGCCGCCGGGACGTCGAAGGACACCGGCTGGGCGCCCGGCCCCGCGGCGATCGCCTGGGTGCCGTCCTCCGCGGCCTCCTTGTCCGTCTTCTTCGGCGGGTAGGAGTCCAGCTTCGGAGCGTCGATCGAGCCGTCGGACTCGATCTTCGGCAGGCCCTTCTGCGGGGTGGACAGCAGCGCCTTCTTCTTGTCGATCTCGCCGTCCTCGGAGACGCCGTAGAGCGCGTTGTAGAGCTTGCGCACGGCGGGCGCCGAGGCGCCGGAGCCCGTACCACCCTGGGAGATCGTCATGACGATCGAGTAGTCCTTGGTGTACGTGGTGAACCATGAGGTCGTCTGCTTGCCATAGACCTCGGCGGTACCGGTCTTGGCGTGCATCGGGATCTTGTCCTGCGGCCAGCCCTGGAAGCGCCAGGCGGCCGTACCCCGGGTCGCGACTCCCGCGAGGGCTTCGTCTATCTCGTCCCGGGTCTTCTTCGTCATCGGCAGCTTGCCGTGCGACTTGGGTGCGATCTCCTGCACGTTCTTGCCGTCGGGGCTGATGATGGCCTTGCCGACCGTGGGGTCGTAGAGGGTGCCGCCGTTGGAGATGGCCGCGTAGATGGTGGCCATCTGAATGGGGGTGACGAGGGTGTCACCCTGGCCGATGGAGTAGTTGACGGAGTCACCGGCGCGCAGGCGGTTGCCTTCGAGGCAGTTCTCGTAGGCGATCTGCTCGGCGTACGAGCCGCCCTTCTTGCCGTACTTGCACCAGGCGTCCTTGTTGGCCTTCCAGTAGTCCTGCTTCCACTGGCGGTCGGGGATGCGGCCGGTGACCTCGTTGGGCAGGTCGATGCCGGTCTCGGCGCCGAGGCCGAACTGGTGGGCGGTCTTGTAGAACCAGTCCTTGGCGCCCTTCTTGGGCTTGATGCCGCCGTCGCGCTTCCACTCCTCGTGGGAGAGGCGGTAGAAGACGGTGTCGCAGGAGACCTCCAGTGCCTTGCCGAGGCTGATCCCGCCATGGCTCTGGGACTCGAAGTTCTTGAAGACCTGGCCGCCGATCGAGTACGAACTGGAGCATTGGTAGGGGCCGTTGAAGGAGTAGCCCGCGTTCACCGCGGCGGCCGTCGGGATCACCTTGAAGACCGAACCGGGGGCCGACTGGCCCTGGATCGCGCGGTTCAGCAGCGGGTAGTTGGACTTCTTGCCGGTGAGCCGGGCGTAGTCCTTGGCGGAGATGCCGCCGACCCAGGCGTTCGGGTCGTAGTCCGGGTTCGAGGCCATGGCGACGACGCGGCCGGTCTTGGCCTCCATCACGACGACGGCGCCGGAGTCGGCCTTGTAGTTCGTCCCCGTGTTGCGGTCCATCTGCTTGCGGGCTTCCTTCATCGCCTCGTTGAGTTCGTACTCGGCGATGCGCTGCACGCGGGCGTCGATGCTGGTGACCAGGTTGGCGCCGGGCTCGGCGGGGTCGGCCTCGGCCTCACCGATGACGCGGCCGAGGTTGTCGACCTCGTAGCGGGTGACGCCGGCCTTGCCGCGCAGCTCCTTGTCGTACTGGCGCTCCAGGCCGGAGCGGCCGACCTGGTCGGAGCGCAGATACGGCGAGTCGGTGTCCTGGGCCTTGGTGATCTCCTCGTCGGTGACCGGCGAGAGGTAGCCGAGGACCTGGGCGGTGTTGGAGCCGCCGGGGCTCGCGTAACGGCGGACGGCCTGGGGCTCGGCGGTGATGCCGGGGAAGTCCTCGGAGCGCTCGCGGATCTGCAGGGCCTGCTTGGCGGTGGCCTCGTCGGTGATGGGGATCGGCTGGTAGGGCGAGCCGTTCCAGCAGGGCTGCGGCGTCTTGGAGTCGCAGAGCCGGACCTTGGCCATGACGTCCTGGGGCTTCATGTCCAGGACGCCGGCGAGCTTGGTGAGGACGGCCTTGCCGTCGTCGTCCATCTTCAGCAGGTCCGTGCGGGAGGCGGAGACGACCAGCCGGGTCTCGTTGTCGGCGATCGGCACTCCGCGCGCGTCCAGGATCGAGCCGCGCACGGCGGGCTGCACGACCTGCTGAACGTGGTTGCCGGAGGCCTCCTTGGCGTACGCGTCGCCCTCGCGGATCTGGAGGTACCAGAGGCGGCCGCCGAGGGTCCCGAGGAGGGAGAAGACGAGGATCTGGATGATGATGAGCCGGATCTGGACCCGTGGGGTCCGCCCGGTCTCCGGGATGTTGGTCACTGTCTCCCCCTCTCAGTGCGTGGACGGGTGGTGCGCGTGGTGCCGGTACATGGGGTACACCGCTCGGCCGTGATCGGTTCCCGTGCCCGGCCGAGGAGCCGGACGGGACGCCGGCCGAAGGGCTGGTCCTTGTCCCGGTCGGGCCCTCCGGCAAGCCATCCGACAGGCCCTCTGACGTGCCGTCACAGCCGCTTGACCCCCTTGATGCGTCCCGCCCGGGCCATCCGTGATCGCGCGGCCTTGATGCGGAGTCCGCCGCGCTGGTTGCCGATGCGCAGGCCGGTGCCGGAGGAGAGCCAGCCGGAGGAGACGTCGGCCGCCTTGGCGGCGCTGTTGCTCTCGGCGAGCGGGTCGTTGTCGGCGCGCCGGGCGAGCGCCATGACGCCGGGGACGACGAAGGGCGCGAGCAGCAGGTCGTACAGCACGGCGGTGAACAGCAGGCTGGGCAGGCCGACATGGCGGGCCGCGTCGTCGCCGACGAGGGCGCCGACAGCGGCGTAGAGGAGCGTCGAGCCGAGCGCGGCGACGACGACCACGGCCATCGGCCCGGTCGCCGACTTGAGCCGGCCGGTCTCGGGTTTGGCGAGCCCCGCGAGGTAGCCGATGACGCAGAGGACCAGGGCGTACCGTCCGGCCGCGTGGTCGGCGGGTGGCGCGAGGTCGGACAGCAGGCCGGCGCCGAAGCCGATGAGGGCGCCGCCGACATGGCCGTAGACCAGGGCGAGGCCGAGCACGGTGAGGAGCACCAGGTCCGGTACGGCGCCCGGGAGATGGAGTCTGGCGAGGACACTCACCTGGATCACCAGGGCGACGATCACCAGGGTGGTGGAGAGCAGCATCCGGTTGAAGCGCATGAAGGGTTCAGCTCCTACTGTCCTACGTCCTACTGCTCTTGCGGCTGTCCGTCGGTGCCTTCGCCGGGTTCGCCCGCGCCCGGTGTGACCGTCACCGTCACGGTCGGGGTGGGGGTGGCCTTCGGCTTGTCCGGCAGGACGGTGTCGCGCGGGTCCTTGCGGGGGGCCTGGACGACGACGCCGACGATGTCGAGCTGGGTGAAGGACACGAACGGCTTGACGTAGACCGTGCGGGTGAGGTCGCCGCCGGAGGGGTCGACGCGGGAGACGACACCGACCGGGACGCCGGGTACGAACGGCTTGTCGGCCTGCGAGCCGAAGGTGACGAGGCGGTCGCCCGCCTTCACCTTGGCCTTGCCGTTGAGGAGTTCGACGCGCAGCGGGCGGTCGCCCTGGCCGGAGGCGAAGCCGAGTTCGTCGGTGGCCTCCATGCGGGTGCCGACGGTGAAGTCGGGGTCGTTGGCGAGGAGCACGGTCGCGGTGTTCGGTCCGACGGTGGTGACGCGGCCGACGAGACCGTCGCCGTTGAGGACGGTCATGTCGCGGGTGATGCCGTCGTCGGTGCCGATGTCGATGGTGACGGTCCAGGAGAAGCCCTGGGCCGCTCCTATGGCGATGACCTCGGCGCCCTTGATGCCGTACTGGCCGTTCGCGGCGGTCTTCAGCATCTTGTCGAGCTGGCCGACCCTGCTGCGGTTGCGGTCGTCGCTGCCGAGGGACGCCTTCAGTTCGGCGTTCTCCTTCTCCAGCGCGGCGAGGCGGTCATGGCGGGAGCCGGAGTCACGGACGGCGCTTATGGCGTTGCCGATCGGGTCGACGGCGGTCGACACGCCGTCCTCGATCGGGCCGAAGACCGTGGCCGCGCCACGTCGGGCACCGTCGACCGGTGAGTCCTCCCCGCCGCGGATGTCCACCGTGATCAGCGCGAACGCGACGGCGACCAGCAGCACCAGGAGCAGCCGGCTCTCTCGTGTGTCCCTCACGTGCGGCGGCCGTGCCTTCCTCATAGGAATTCGACAGGAATGGGGGAATTCGGGTAGCCCCTGGAAATCCCGAGACGGGAACGACAGGGGCGCTTTGTGGGAGCTTATGCCTCGATATCAACGATCCGCCGCACGAGAGGAGAACGTCCCGTACGGCGGAATCGACGTGTTACGTCATCTGCGGGGCTGGGCGTCGAGCACCTGCTGCAACGCCTCGAACTCCTCGACGCACTTGCCGGAGCCGAGCGCCACGCTGTCCAGCGGGTCCTCGGCGATATGGATCGGCATTCCGGTCTCACGGCGCAGCCGCTCGTCGAGACCGCGGAGCAGGGCGCCGCCGCCGGTGAGGACGATGCCACGGTCCATGATGTCGCCGGAGAGCTCCGGCGGGCACTTGTCGAGGGTCGTCTTGACGGCATCGACGATGGCGTTGACGGGTTCCTCGATCGCCTTCCGCACTTCCGCGGCGGAGATGACGACGGTCTTGGGCAGCCCGGACACCAGGTCCCGGCCGCGGATCTCGGTGTGCTCGTCAGCGTCGAGGTCGTACGCCGAACCGATCGTGATCTTGATCTGTTCGGCCGTCCGCTCACCGAGAAGGAGCGAGTACTCCTTCTTGATGTGCTGGATGATCGCGTTGTCCAACTCGTCGCCCGCGACGCGGATGGACTGGGCGGTGACGATGCCGCCGAGGGAGATGACCGCGACCTCCGTGGTGCCGCCGCCGATGTCCACCACCATGTTGCCCGTGGCCTCGTGGACCGGCAGGCCGGAGCCGATGGCCGCGGCCATGGGCTCCTCGATGATGTGCACCTGCCGGGCGCCGGCCTGGGAGGATGCCTCGATGACGGCGCGACGCTCGACACCGGTGATGCCGGACGGCACGCAGACGACGACCCGAGGACGGGCGAGATACCGCCGCTTGTGGATCTTCAGGATGAAGTAGCGGAGCATCCGCTCGGTGATCTCGAAGTCGGCGATGACACCGTCCTTCAGCGGACGTACGGCAACGATGTTGCCCGGCGTCCGCCCGATCATCTTCTTCGCCTCCGCGCCGACCGCGAGAATTCCACCGGTGTTGGTGTTGATCGCGACGACGGACGGCTCGTTCAGTACGATCCCGCGACCCCTGACGTACACCAGCGTGTTGGCGGTCCCGAGGTCGACAGCCATGTCACGGCCGATGAACGACATTGAGTTCCCCATCAGGATTCGTCTGGCCTTCCCAAGTGGAGCGCTGACGGCTTTTGAGAGCTTTTCAGGCTTTTCGGGTCGGCGAAGTGGGTGCTGTGACGTGAAGGCTTACATCGTAGTCTCGCCCGCACGAACACTGCGCGAGGGTCTTCGCCATTGTGGGCATGCGATGCGCCGCCTCGCCTGTGGAGACGATCCATCAGGGGTGCGCGTTCCCCCGATCGCCGCGCATATGCCGTTGTACGGCCGGTTTTTCGGCGGGTTGGCTGGTCAGCCGGGGTGTAGGCCGTGTGGGTGGTGGCCGAGTGTTGCAGAAGTATGCAGGCGGCGGGAGCGAGCGGAATCACCGGCCCCCGCCGTCGCGAACGGTACTACGCGCGCCCGGGGAAGAAGATCTTCACCTCGCGTTCGGCGGACTCCTCGGAGTCCGACGCGTGAATCAGGTTCTCCCGCACGATCACACCGTAGTCACCACGGATGGAACCGGGCTGCGCGGCGATCGGGTCGGTCGGGCCGGCCAGCGCCCGCACTCCCTCGATGACGCGCTCGCCCTCGACGATCAGCGCGACGACCGGTCCGGAGGCCATGAACTCGACGAGCGGCTCGTAGAACGGCTTGCCCTTGTGCTCGCCGTAGTGCTGCTCCAGCGTGTCCTGGTCCAGGGTCCGCAGCTCCAGCGCGGTGATCTGCCAGCCGGCTTTCCGCTCGATACGGCTGATGATCTCGCCGGTCAGGCCACGCCGGACGGCGTCGGGCTTGAGCAGGACGAGGGTGCGCTGGCTCACGGTGGTGACTCCTTCATCACAAGGGTGCGGAGCTCAGAGGCTACAGGGCGAGTCCGACCGTGTGTTACGCAGCGTCAGGGTGGCCCGGCGGGGGCACGGCCTCGGGTGGGCAAGGGGCTCGCTGCCCGCTGTCTCAGGAGGCTCCGGCGCCGGCCTCGGCGGAAGCCTGGGCCGCGAACCGGGCCTTCGCCTCGTCGATCTTCCGCCCGTAGTGGACCGAGGCCCACCACAGGGTGGCGAAGACCGCGCCCATGAAGAACATGGTCGGGACGAAGAAGCCGGAGGCGATCAGACCGATCTGGAGCGCCCAGCCGAACTGGACGCCGCCGGGCCGGGTGACCAGACCGCACAGCACGACGCACAGGAACATGGCGATGCCGCTGACCGTCCAGACCGTCGACATGGCCAGGTCCGGGTCCTTCATGGCGACCAGCCCGGCGAAGCCGATGACGAAGAACTCGCCGATCAGGGTCGAAGCACAGAGGGTACGCATGTCGTGGAACTCAGCCCTTCCCCAGCAACAGCCGGGCTTCGCCTACGGTGATGACGGAACCGGTGACGAGGACGCCGCCGCCCGCGAACTCGCCCTCCTCCTCGGCGAGCGTGATGGCCGCCTCCAGGGCGTCGGGCAACCGTGGCTCGACCTGCACCCGTTCCTCGCCGAACACCTCGACCGCGATCCCGGCCAACTCGTCGGCGTCCATCGCCCGGTGGCTGGAGTTCTGCGTGATCACGACCTCGGCGAAGATCGGCTCGAACGCCTCCAGGACACCCCGTACGTTCTTGTCGCCGCTCGCCCCGACCACGCCGATCAGCCGGCTGAAGTCGAACGCCTCACCGACCGCCTCGGCCGTGGCCCGCGCGCCGGCCGGATTGTGGGCGGCGTCGAGCACGACGGTCGGGGACCGCCGTACGACCTCGAGCCGTCCCGGTGACGAGACCGCCGCGAAGGCCTTGCGGACCGTGTCCAGGTCGAGCGGTTCCGGGCGCTGCGCGCCGACGCCGAAGAACGCCTCGACCGCGGCGAGGGCGACGGCCGCGTTGTGCGCCTGGTACGGGCCGTGCAGCGGGAGGTAGACCTCGGGGTACTCGCCGCCGAGGCCGCGCAGGGTGAGCATCTGTCCGCCGACGGCGACCTGCCGGGAGACGACGCCGAACTCCAGGCCCTCGCGGGCCACCGTCGCGTCGACCTCCACGGCCTTCTTCAGCATCACCTGTGCCGCGTCCACCGGCTGCTGCGCCAGGATCACGGTCGCGTCCTGCTTGACGATCCCGGCCTTCTCGACGGCGATCTCGGCGGGCGTCTCGCCCAACCGGTCGGTGTGGTCGAGGTCGATGGGGGTGACGACGGCGACGTCCCCGTCGATGACGTTGGTGGCGTCCCAGGTGCCGCCCATGCCGACCTCGACGACGGCCACGTCCACGGGCGCGTCGGCGAAGGCGGCGTACGCCATGCCGGTCAGCACCTCGAAGAAGGAGAGCCGGTACTCCTGGGCCCCGTCCACCATCTCGATGTACGGCTTGATGTCCTCGTACGTCTCGATGAACCGCTCGGCGGAGATGGGGGCGCCGTCGAGGCTGATCCGCTCGGTGATCGACTGGACGTGCGGAGAGGTGTACCGGCCGGTGCGCAGTTCGAAGGCGCCGAGGAGGGCCTCGATCATGCGGGCGGTGGAGGTCTTGCCGTTGGTGCCGGTGATGTGGATCGAGGGGTACGACCGCTGCGGATCGCCCAGCACGTCCATCAGCGCGGCGATCCGCTTGACCGAGGGCTCCAGCTTGGTCTCGCCCCAGCGGCTCGCCAACTCCGTCTCGACGTCGCGCAGCGCCTTGTCGAGGGCCGGGTCGGCGGGCCGCGACGGTACGTCGTTCTCCGGCGCGCCGCCCTGGGCACGCAGGGTGCGGCTGCCGGCCTCGATCACCGCGAGGTCCGGGTCACGGTCCGTCTCGGCCGCGACGATCTCGTCGAAGGGGTCCACTGCGTCGGGCTGCTCACTGCTGTCGTACGGAGACTCACTCACGGGGTCAGTCTACGAGTAGGACTCCGCCGAGCCGGGCGGCGCCTCATGGCTCGGGGGCGCGTTGCACGGCGACCGCGGGTGGTGTGTGGCTGGTCGCGCAGTTCCCCGCGCCCCCGAAAGGGCTTCGCCCTTTTCCCCCGGCCGGCCGAAGGCCCCCGGTGCCCAAGAAGCACCGGGGGCCTTCACCCACATCCACGCCCGAAGGCTTACGCCTTCGGCAGCCGCTCCAGCTGAGCGGCGATCCGCGCGATGTCCTCGTCCGCCTTCGCGAGCCGCCCGCGGATCTTGTCCACCACCTGGTCCGGGGCCTTCGCGAGGAACGCCTCGTTGCCGAGCTTGGCCGTGGCCTGGGCCTTCTCCTTCTCGGCCGCCGCGAGGTCCTTCGCGAGGCGCTTGCGCTCGGCGACGACGTCGATGACGCCGGAGAGGTCGAGGGCGACCTCGGCGCCCGCCACCGGCAGGGTCGCGGTGGCCGAGAAGCCCTCGCCCTCGGGCTGCAGGCGCAGGAGCTGACGGATCGCGGCCTCGTGCGGGGCCAGCGCCGTACCGTCGAGCGTGAGGCGGGCCGGGACACGCTGGCCGGGCTGGAGGCCCTGGTCGGCGCGGAACCGGCGGACCTCGGTGACGACCCGCTGGACCAGCTCGATCTCGCGTTCGGCGGCGTCGTCGCGGAAGCCACTGTCCTTGGGCCAGTCGGCGATGACGAGGGACTCGCCGCCGGTCAGCGTCGTCCACAGGGTGTCCGTGACGAACGGGATGACCGGGTGGAGGAGGCGCAGTGTGACATCCAGGACCTCGCCCAGGACGCGCTGGCTGACCTGGGCCGCCTCGCCGCCCGCCTGGAACGTCGTCTTGGACAGCTCGACGTACCAGTCGAAGACCTCGTCCCACGCGAAGTGGAACAGGGCGTCGCTGAGCTTGGCGAACTGGAAGTCCTCGTAGTACGCGTCGACCTGCTCGACCGTCTCGCCCAGGCGGGCGAGGATCCAGCGGTCGGTCGCCGAGAGCTTGGACGCCTCCGGCAGCGGACCCTGAACGGTCGCGCCGTTCATCAGCGCGAAGCGCGTCGCGTTCCAGATCTTGTTGGCGAAGTTGCGGGAGGCCTGGACCCAGTCCTCGCCGATCGGGACGTCGGTGCCCGGGTTGGCGCCGCGCGCGAGGGTGAAACGGAGCGCGTCGGAGCCGTACTTGTCCATCCAGTCGAGCGGGTCGACGACGTTGCCGAAGGACTTCGACATCTTCTTGCCGCGCTCGTCGCGGACCAGACCGGTCAGCGCGATGGTCTTGAAGGGGACCTCGCCGTCCATCGCGTACAGGCCGAACATCATCATCCGGGCGACCCAGAAGAAGATGATGTCGTGGCCGGTGAGCAGGACGTCGGTCGAGTAGAACTTCCGCAGGTCCTCGGTCTGTTCGGGCCAGCCGAGCGTGGAGAACGGCCACAGGCCGGAGGAGAACCAGGTGTCGAGGACGTCGGTGTCCTGGGTCCAGCCCTCGGCCTCCGTGCCGGGCGGCTGGTCGTCGGGGCCGACGCAGACCGTCTCGCCGTTCGGGCCGTACCAGACCGGGATGCGGTGGCCCCACCACAGCTGGCGCGAGATGCACCAGTCGTACATGTTGTCGACCCAGTCGAAGTAGCGCTTCGACATGTCCTCGGGGTGGATCTTGACCCGGCCGTCACGGACCGCGTCACCAGCGGCCTTGGCCAGGGGCGCGACCTTGACCCACCACTGCATCGACAGACGCGGCTCGACCGTGGTCTTGCAGCGGGAGCAGTGGCCGACGGAGTGGGTGTACGGGCGCTTCTCGGCGACGATCCGGCCCTGCGAGCGCAGCGCGCCGACGACGGCGTCGCGGGCCTCGAAGCGGTCCTGGCCGAGGAACGGGCCGTGGACGGTGATGACACCGTGCTCGTCCATGATCGTCATGGACGGCAGGTCGTGGCGCTGGCCGATCGCGAAGTCGTTCGGGTCGTGCGCCGGGGTCACCTTGACCGCGCCCGTACCGAACTCCGGGTCGACGTGGGTGTCCGCGACGACCGGGATGCTGCGGTCGGTCAGCGGCAGCTTGATCAGCTTGCCGATGAGGTGCCGGTACCGCTCGTCGTCCGGGTGGACGGCGACGGCGGTGTCGCCGAGCATCGTCTCGGCACGGGTGGTGGCGACGACCACGGAGTCGTCCCCTTCGCCGTAGCGGATGGAGACCAGCTCGCCCGCGTCCTCCTGGTGCTCGACCTCGATGTCGGAGATCGCGGTCAGACACCGCGGACACCAGTTGATGATGCGCTCGGCGCGGTAGATCAGCTCGTCGTCGTAGAGCCGCTTGAAGATGGTCTGGACGGCCTTGGACAGGCCCTCGTCCATGGTGAACCGCTCGCGGTCCCAGTCGACGCCGTCACCGAGGCGGCGCATCTGGCCGAGGATCTTGCCGCCGTACTCCTGCTTCCACTGCCAGACGCGCTCGACGAACTCCTCGCGCCCCAAGTCGTGGCGGGACTTGCCCTCTTCGGCGAGCTGCTGCTCGACCTTGTTCTGGGTGGCGATGCCGGCGTGGTCCATGCCGGGGAGCCACAGGGACTCGTAACCCTGCATGCGCTTACGGCGCGTGAGGGCGTCCATGAGGGTGTGCTGGAAGGCGTGCCCGAGGTGCAGGCTGCCGGTGACGTTCGGCGGCGGGATGACGATGGTGTACGCGGGCTTGTCGCTCTTGGCGTCGGCCGCGAAGTAACCGCGCTCTACCCAGCGCTCGTACAGCGCCCCCTCTACATCGGCCGGCGCGTACTGGGTCGGCAGATCGGTGGCGGGCGCTGGAGGCTGCTGCTGAGCGTTCTCGGTCACCCGCTCAGTTTAGGGGTGTCACGGGGTGGTCCCGAAACCCGATTCTTCGGTAACGGTGTGACCCCCGATGCATGGGACCCATCGAGTTTGCGCCAGGATGTCAGGAACACATAAGCATCTGGAGGGGAACCCAGACCATGAGTCACAACCAGCCGGGCCCGTACGGCGGGCAGCCCCAGCAGCCCGGACCGTACGGCCAGCCGGGCCCCTACGGCCAGCAGCAGCCGCCGCAGGCCGCCCCCCAGCCCGGCTACGGCTACCCGCAGCAGGCCCCTCCGCAGCAGCCGGGCTACGGGTACCCCCAGCAGGCTCCCCAGGGCGTCCCGCCCCAGACCCCGCCCTACGGCCAGCCGCAGGCCCCGTACGGCCAGCAGCCCTACCCGACCGTGCCCCAGCCGCCCGTCTCCGGCGGGGGCGGCGGCAAGAAGGTCGGCATCATCCTCGGCGCGGTGGCCGTTGTGGCGGCGATCGCCGTGGGCGCGTACTTCGTCCTCGGCGGGGGCGGCGGCGCGGACATCGCGGACGACGGACCGCACAAGCTGACTACGCCGGCGACGGTGCTCGGCGACTACAAGAAGAACGAGAGCGGCGGCGGCGCCCTGTCCGACAGCGACGTGAAGGACGCCGAGAAGTGGGGAGTGACCGACCCCAAGGACGTCAGCGCCCAGTACATCTCCGGCAACGAGAACAACCCGTTGGCGCAGAAGCAGATTCACTTCAGCGGCGTCTACGGCGAGATCGAGGACCCCGAGAAGGTCGTCGACGCCATGCTCGACCACATGGAGTCCGAGTCCGGGAAGAGCGATGACGACGTGAAGGTCACCATGGTCGGTGACTCCAAGTCGTACGACTCCGCCGAGGGTGCCGTCCTCAAGTGCCAGGACGCCAAGATGGAGCCCACGGACGGCAGCACGGGCGACGGGCCGAGCGTGATGAACATTTCGTTCTGCGTGTGGGGCGACTACAGCACGGTGGGCATCGTGATGCCGATGGACCTCGCCAGCATCATGGCCGAGAAGCCGACCGACCAGTCCGCCGCCGCGGAGACCACCGCGAAGTTCCGCGAAGCGGTCCGCGTCAAGGCCTGACCTGCGCCAACTCCCGGTCTGCGCCGGTGAAGCACGACGGCTCGGCACCTCGATGTGAGGGGCCGAGCCGTCTTTTCGCAGTAGCCGCGTCCAGGCGCGAAAAAGGTGCCTGGCGCATCGCTGCGCCAGGCACCTTTCACGCACTGTGCGTGGAGAGGGCGGGAGTTACGCCGTCTTCTGCTCCCCCGGCCCCCGGCCGCGGGCGTCCCGCGGAATCAGGGTCGGGTTGACGTTGGAGCGGACCACGTCGGCGTTGATGACGACTCGGGCCACGTCCTTGCGGGACGGGACCTCGTACATGACCGACATCAGGACTTCCTCCATGATGGCGCGCAGGCCGCGCGCGCCGGTCTGGCGGAGGATGGCCTGGTCGGCGATGGCTTCCAGGGCCTCGCGCTCGAAGTCCAGCTCGACGCCGTCGAGTTCGAAGAGGCGCTGGTACTGCTTCACCAGTGCGTTGCGGGGCTCGATGAGGATCTGCAGCAGCGCCTCGCGGTCCAGGTTGTGGACCGAGGTGATGACCGGCAGACGGCCGATGAACTCCGGGATCATGCCGAACTTGACCAGGTCCTCCGGCATGACGGCCTCGAACTGGTCCTTGGATTCGAGTTCGCGCTTGGAGCGGATCGTGGCGCCGAAGCCGATGCCCTTGGCTCCCGCCCTCGACTCGATGATCTTCTCCAGGCCCGAGAAGGCGCCGCCCACGATGAACAGGACGTTCGTCGTGTCGATCTGGATGAACTCCTGGTGCGGGTGCTTGCGGCCGCCCTGGGGCGGGACCGACGCCGTGGTGCCTTCCAGGATCTTCAACAGGGCCTGCTGGACGCCCTCACCCGACACGTCGCGCGTGATCGAGGGGTTCTCGCTCTTTCGGGCCACCTTGTCGATCTCGTCGATGTAGATGATGCCCGTCTCGGCCTTCTTGACGTCGTAGTCGGCCGCCTGGATGAGCTTCAGCAGGATGTTCTCGACGTCCTCGCCGACGTAGCCCGCCTCCGTGAGCGCCGTCGCGTCCGCGATCGCGAACGGGACGTTCAGCATGCGCGCGAGGGTCTGGGCGAGGAGGGTCTTGCCGGAGCCCGTGGGACCCAGCAGGAGGATGTTGGACTTCGCCAACTCGATGGCGTCCTCGCGGCTTTGACCGCCGCCGTTCTCACCGGCCTGGACCCGCTTGTAGTGGTTGTACACCGCGACGGAGAGGGCTTTCTTGGCCGCCTCCTGGCCGACCACATAGCCCTCGAGGAACTCGTAGATCTCGCGGGGCTTCGGGAGTTCCTCCCAGCGGACCTCGCTCGTCTCGGCGAGCTCCTCCTCGATGATCTCGTTGCAGAGGTCGATGCACTCGTCGCAGATGTACACACCGGGCCCTGCGATGAGCTTCTTGACCTGCTTCTGGCTCTTGCCGCAGAACGAGCACTTGAGCAGATCGCCGCCGTCACCGATGCGTGCCACGGTGTGCTTCCCCTTCGCCATGGGAGACGCCTGGACGATTGAATCCAGCGGCTCCTGGTGCTGCCTTATGTCGACGGTACCTTGCCGGGCCCCTCGTTCGGGCCCCCCTTGGCACGGTTCGCTTTGACGTGCACCTTGTCGTGCACTGGGTCAAACGGTGCCAACCATGCCAAGGGGCGGCAGACACTACAGCCTTTCCGCCGTCAGCGGACGTCCGCGTTGTTCATCTTCCGCGTCGAGATGATCTGGTCGATCAGGCCGTAGGCCAGGGCGTCCTCGGCGGTGAGGATCTTGTCGCGCTCGATGTCCTCGCGGATCTTCTCGATCGGCGTGGTGGAGTGCTTGGCCAGCATGTCCTCCAGCTGCCCACGCATCCGGAGGATCTCGTTGGCGGCGATCTCCAGGTCGGAGACCTGACCGCGGCCCGTCTCGCTGTACGGCTGGTGGATCAGGACGCGGGCGTTCGGCAGCGCCATACGCTTGCCCGGCGTACCGGCGGCCAGCAGGATCGCGGCGGCGGAGGCCGCCTGGCCCATGCAGACCGTCTGGATGTCCGGCTTCACGAACTGCATCGTGTCGTAGATCGCCGTGAGCGCCGTGAAGGAGCCACCGGGGCTGTTGATATAGACCGAGATGTCCCGGTCGGGGTCCATCGACTCCAGGCACAGCAGCTGCGCCATGACGTCGTTGGCGGAGGCGTCGTCGATCTGCACGCCGAGGAAGATCACCCGCTCCTCGAACAGCTTGGCGTACGGGTCGTACTCACGGATGCCCTGCGAGGTGCGCTCGACGAAGCGGGGGATGACATAGCGGGACTCGGCGCGGGGGCCGGTGTACTCGGCCTCGGTGCGGGCGTAGATGCCGCTGCCGGGGAAGTCGTTCACGGTGTCTCCTGGAAAGAGGGCTGGGGCGGTGGGCTGGAGGGACTGGGAAGGACGCTGACGGCCCCGGGGAGGCTCAGGGACTCCCCCGGTGGGCTCCAGGGGCTCCGGGGAGCGCCTGTGGCCCTGCTGCCGTCTTCGGCTCTCAGGCCGCCCCGGTACCGCCGCCGCCCGGCATGCCGGCGGCCGTGGGGATGACGTCGTCGATGAGGCCGTACTCCTTGGCCTCGAAGGCGTCGAACCAGCGGTCGCGGTCCGAGTCGCGGGTCACCTGCTCGACGGTCTGACCCGTGTGCTGGGAGGTGAGCTCCGCCATGCGCTTCTTGGTGTGCAGCAGCCGCTCGGCGTGGATCTTGATGTCCGAGGCCGAGCCGGCCAGACCGGCGGACGGCTGGTGGATCAGGATCTCGGCGTTCGGCAGCGCGAAGCGCTTGCCGGGGGTGCCCGCGCTGAGCAGGAACTGGCCCATCGAGGCCGCGAGGCCCATGGCGATGGTCACCACGTCGTTCTTGATGAACTGCATCGTGTCGTAGATCGCCATGCCGGCCGTGATCGAGCCGCCGGGGCTGTTGATGTAGAGGTAGATGTCCTTGTCCGGGTCCGCGGCAAGGAGCAGCAGCTGTGCGGTGATCTTGTTGGCAATGTCGTCGTCGACCGGCTGGCCGAGGAAGATGATCCGCTCGCCAAGCAGCCGGTTGTAGACCTGGTCGCCGAGGCCACCGCCGATGGAAGGCTCGCCGGCGGCGTAGGGCATCAGATTCGTCACGTATCCACCTGCTCGTCTTACGACGGCGCCGGGCCGTCTTCACGTTTCCCTGCGGGGGGCCGAGCCGTTTCGCCTCCAGCCCAGCCCTCGTATTCATGGACCCTAACGCGGAGGCTCCGCCGGTGAATCCCGCAAAGGGAACTGTTCGCTGTCAGCGCATGTGCTCCGCCGGGCTGAGCAGGGGTGCCTTGTCGCCACCTGACCGCCCCAGGGGCGCGGGGAACCGCGCGACCGGCCACGGACGAGCCGCGGACGCGTCTGCCACGCCAGGTGCGTCGGCGGGTGCGGCCCGTGGGGGCTGGTCGCGCGGTTCCCCGCGGCCCTGAAAGACGCCAGGGCCCCCGGGGCACAGAGTGTCCCGGGGGCCCATCACGGTGTCACGAGCGGAGCGATCAGGCCTCGGGGGCCTTCTCCTCGGCCTCGGCGGCCTCGGCCGGGGTCTCCTCGGCGGAGCCCTCGGCGACCTCTTCCTCGTCGTCGTCCAGGTCGACGATCTCGCCGTTGGTGTCCTTCACCGTGGAGGACTCGACGACCAGGGCCAGGGCCTTGCCGCGGGCGACCTCGCCGACGAGGAGCTGGACCTGGTTGTTCTGGACGACGGCCTGGGCGAACTGGTCCGGGGACATGCCGGAGGAGGCCGCACGGCGCATGAGGTGCTCGGTGAGCTCCTCCTGGTTGACGTTCAGCTTCTCCTTGGAGACCAGCTCGTCGAGGACGAACTGGGTCTTGATGCCCTTGACGGCCGCTTCCTTGGTCTCGGCGTCGAACTCCTCGACCGTCTTGCCCTGGATCTCGAGGTACTTCTCGAGGTCGAGGCCCATCTGGCCGAGCTGGTGGTGCTCCAGGTTGTGCTTGCGGGTGTTGATCTCGTCCTCGAGCAGCTTCTCGGGGACGGGCACCTCGACGAGCTCCAGCAGCTTCTCCAGGACGCGCTCCTGGGCCTGCGTGGCCTGGTCGTACTGCTTCATGTTCTCCAGGCGCTTGCGGCTGTCCGCCCGCAGCTCCTCGATGTTGTCGAACTCCGAGGCGAGCTGGGCGAACTCGTCGTCCAGGGCCGGGAGTTCACGGGCGGCGACCTGGGAGACCTTGACGGTGACCTCGGCCTCCTTGCCGGCCGCCGAGCCGCCCTTGAGCTCGGAGGTGAAGGTGGCCTCGCCACCGGCCTCCAGGCCCTTCACGGCGTCGTCGATGCCGTCCAGCAGCTCACCGGAGCCGATGGTGTAGGAGACGCCCTCGGCGACGCCGTCCTCCAGGACCTCGCCGTCGACCTTGGCCTCCAGGTCGAGCGTCACGACGTCGCCGTCCTCGGCGGCGCGCTCCACCGGGGAGGTGGAGGCGAAGCGCTCGCGGAGCTGCTCGACCGCCTTCTCGATGTCCTCTTCGGTGACCTCGACGGCGTCGACCTCGACCTCGATGCCGGAGTAGTCCGGGATCTCGATGGCCGGGCGGACGTCGACCTCGGCGGTGAAGTTCAGCGTCTCGCCGTCCTTCAGCTCCGTGATGTCGACCTCGGGCTGGCCCAGGACGTTGAGCTCGGCCTCGTTGACCGCATCGGTGTAGAACTTCGGAAGCGCGTCGTTGACCGCCTCCTCCAGGACCGCACCGCGGCCGAACCGCTGGTCGATGACGCGGGCCGGGATCTTGCCCTTGCGGAAGCCCTTCACCGTGACCTGCTGGTTGATCTTCTTGTACGCCGCGTCGAGGCTGTCCTTGAGCTCCTCGAAGGGCACCTCGATGCTGAGCCGAACCCGGGTCGGGTTCAGGGTCTCCACGGCGCTCTTCACGGTTCGGTCTCCTTGGGGGCTGACTTCTTGGGGTTCTGCTGACGTCCCCCGCGGGTGCGGCGGGGCTTCAACGGATTCGCGGCCCTATGAGAGACATGCGAATGCAGACACACGGGCGCGCAGCTTGCATAGTAACCGCAGGCGGTACACGCCCCAAAAGGTGATCTCGCCGGTGGCGCGTGTGCCGTACCGGCGCGGTGGTCGGGGTGGCGGGATTTGAACCCACGGCCTTCCGCTCCCAAAGCGGACGCGCTACCAAGCTGCGCCACACCCCGTCTGGTGCGACACGTAGGCTACATGGCCGCAGGCCACACGGTTGCCGTATTCACCGAGTACGCGGGCGCGCGCGACGGCGGGTGCGGGGACGCGACCGGAAGGGGTGTGCGGCGGGGCGGTCCGACCCGCTACGATGCCTTCTGTGCCGCGGTCGCCCGACCTGCGGCGCGAGCTGTGCGGGCGTAGCTCAATGGTAGAGCCCTAGTCTTCCAAACTAGCTACGCGGGTTCGATTCCCGTCGCCCGCTCCAACGGCCTCCGGCCCGGTTTCGAGGGATTCCCCGAAACCGGGCCGGAGGCTTTTTTGGTGCCTCGACGGTCTGCCGCCTCACGCTACGCGTCCGGACGGTCACTAGAACTGGATCGAGTTGATCGTGTCCGCTATCGAGTTCAGGAAGCGTTGGATGTCGTCGGCCATGCCCGTCGAGGCGAGGAAGAAGCCGAAGAGGATGGCGACGACGGCCGGTCCGGCCTTGATCGTCCCTCCTCGCATCAGAACCACCAGGATGATCCCCAGCAAGAGCACCACTGACAGCGAAATGGCCACACAGATCACACCCTCGGTCGGTCCGCACTACCGGCCCGGGGCGCCAACCCCGCGCGCACCCCGCCAGAACCATCGTGCCACCAACCGGGCCGTCATATGCAGCAGGTGAGGCAACGTCGGCCACGGCACCACACGCGTGCCACCCCCGCCCCCGGTCAACGGGAGGGCGCCGGGAGTGAATTCGCGATGATCGTTTCCGTGCACACACAACCCGTCCGCAGTTAATTCGAATTGTTGCCACAGACACATCAATGCCCCTGGCCAGGCTGGTAATTAACCGGACATTTCACCAGAGTCGCCTGCGCATGTTATGCACCATTTAGTCGGGATGAATGCGGACAGACCGACGCATGTCATGTGCAGTGCGGTGTACGCACGGTGATGCTCTGGCCGATGAAGACTTCACCGAATCCTGGGTACCCGTAGGTGACACCTACTCCTCAATACAGGATTCACGTCAGTGGTTTTACGAAATCGCACAGACAACGCTAGGGTGCCTCAGATGTTCACCGCTGCCTCGTCCCCCCCTTGCGCAGCGAGTGCTCGGACCGCCCCCCGGAGTCCCCGGCAGGAGGGTCTGTGACGAACTCGCTGCGACCGCACGGCCGGCCCGGGGCGCCGCTCCCGCCGGCTCAGTCACCACAGTCGCCGGCCGACGGAGTGCCGAGTCCGCGCTCGCTGAAGTCCTCGTCCCCCCACCCGGCGCCGAGTGGCGCCTCCCCGGAAGCCAGACCGGCCAAACAACGTGACGCGTTCTTCGACAACGCCAAGTACCTCGCCATCGTGCTCGTCGCGATGGGGCACGCGTGGGAGCCGCTGACCGACCACAGCCGTGCCGCCGAGGCGCTGTACATGTTCGTGTACACGTTCCACATGCCGGCGTTCATCATCATCTCCGGCTACTTCTCCCGCAGTTTCGACATGCGCGCCGACCGGCTCCGGCGGCTGATCACCGGCATCGCGGTGCCGTACGTCCTCTTCGAGATCGCGTACTCCGTCTTCAAGCGGTACGGCAACGACGATCCCTCGCACCCGATCAGCCTGCTCGACCCCTGGTACCTCACCTGGTTCCTGATCGCGCTGTTCGTGTGGCGCCTGACGACGCCGCTGTGGAAGGTGGTGCGCTGGCCGATCCCGCTGGCGCTCGGCATCGCGGCGCTCGCCTCGGTCTCGCCCGACATCGGTGACGACCTGGACCTGCAACGCGTGTTGCAGTTCCTGCCGTTCTTCGTCGTCGGTCTCTTCATGAAGCCCGCGCACTTCCAGTTCATGCGGCGCCGTGAGGTGCGGATCCTGTCCGTGCCGGTGGCGGCGGGCGCGCTGGCGCTGGCGTACTGGGTGGGTCCGCACATGAATTCGGCCTGGTTCTACCACCGCGACAGCGCGCAGGAGCTGGGTGCGCCGTGGTGGGCCGGGGTCGTCATGACCTTCGCGCTCTTCGGCTGCTCCCTGGTGCTCACCACCTGCTTCTTCGCCTGGGTGCCCCGGCGGAAGATGTGGTTCACCGTCCTGGGCGCGGGCACCCTGTACGGCTACCTGCTGCACGGGTTCCTCGCGAAGGGCTCGCGCTTCTGGGACTGGTACGACACCCACACGTGGGTGTACCAGCCGCTCGGTGAGCTGGTCGTCACCGTCTTCGCGGCGGCCGTCATCACCGCGCTGTGCACCCCGCCGGTGCAGCGGATGTTCCGGTTCGCCATGGAGCCCAGGATGGAGTGGGCCTTCAAGCGGGACGCCACCGAGCTGGCCCGCGAGCGTGGGAAGGTCGGGGCCAAGGCGTAGGCCCGAGTCCCTCGTCCCTCAGCGGTTGTCCGTCACCTCCTCGGCCGCCGGTTCGTCCGGCAGGCCGAGGAGGTTTCGCATGTGGGCGTACTTCCGGGTCAGCCGGATGCGTGTGTGTTCGTCCAGAACGGCGAGGCGGGCGGGGTTCGCGTTGTGCGCGAGGTCCGACCGCTTGACCAGGAGGGCGCCCGGAGTGGCGAGGATGCGGGCGGCGTACGCCTCCGGGGGTTCGCCGGGCCGCTTGGTGAGGGCCAGCACGATGGCCTTCGTACGGGCGGTCAGCGGGGCCTCGGCGAGCCACTCCTCGGTGAGGGCGTCGTCCTCCACGGCGTCGTGCAGCCAGGCGGCGGCGATTTGCTCCTCGTCGCCGCCGCGGGTGGCTACGCCGTGGGCCACCGCCTGGAGGTGCTCGGTGTAGGGGTGGCCGGCCTTGTCGGTCTGGGTGGCGTGGGCGGTACGGGCGAGGGCCTCTACGTCGGAGAGGGAGAGGCGGGTTGGGGACATCGGGGCGGGACTCCTGTCGTGTGGTGGCTTGCTGGACCGGATCGTCGCCCCCGCCGCCACCCGTCCCGTCCTCAGGGGCTGCGCCCCCGGAACCCCGCCTGAGAGCTCGGGGGATGGGGCTCGTCGGCGGGTGCGGGTTCGTCGTGGTTGATCGCGCGGTTCCCCGCGCCCCTGAAAGACGGGGCGCGCCCCCGCGCTACTTGGTGGCCGTCGGGCCCTCTCGGCAGATCAGCAGCAGGGCTCGGTCGTCGTTGACGTCCTTGGCCACGGCCTCGATGAGGTGCCAGGCGGCGCCGTGGAAGCCGCCGGCGACATAGCGGTCGGCCTCGCCGGTGAGCCGGTCGATGCCCTCGACGATGTCCCGCTCGGAGGTTTCGACGAGGCCGTCGGTGAACAGCATCAGGACGTCGCCGGGACGCAGGGAGCCCTTGACCGGGTCGAACTGGGCACCGTCGTAGACGCCCAGGAGGGGACCCTCGGCGGCCTTCTCCTCCCAGCGGCCGGTGCCGGCGCTGAGCTGGAGGCCCGGCGGGTGGCCGGCGGAGAAGAGTTCGTAGTCGCCGGAGTCGAGGTCGAGGACGAGGTGGATGGAGGTCGCGAAGCCCTCGTCCCAGTCCTGGCGGAGGAGATAGCCGTTGGCCGCCGGAAGGAACGCGTGCGGGGGGAGGGACCCCAGCAGCCCGCCGAAGGCGCCGGACAGGAGCAGGGCTCGGGAGCCCGCGTCCATGCCCTTGCCCGAGACGTCGGTGAGGACGACTTCGAGGGTGCGGCCGCCGTTCGTACGGGCGGCCACGACGAAGTCGCCGGAGAAGGACTGACCGCCCGCCGGACGCAGCGCCATCTCGCGGTGCCAACCGGCGGGCAGTTGCGGCAACTTGCTCTGCACCCGGATGCGTTCACGCAGGTCGAAGAGCATGGTGCCGCCGCGCCGCCAGGGCACGCCGACGCGGCTGCGGAACTGGGCGATGAGGAGACCGAAGAAACCGCAGGCGGCGACGACCAGCACTATGCCGGGCGTCACCCGGGCCGGGCCCTCGGTGTAGGGCCCGAGCCTCACGGACTCCACGATCAGCGCGGTCGCGGCGGCCGCGTACAGGCCGAGGAGACTGGCGGGACGGAGCAGCAGGCCGCCCGCGACGATGGGGAGAACGAGGGCGGCGGGTGAGAACCACACCTCGTCGATCATCGTGAAGCAGGCGATCAGCGGGATCATCAGCAGCAGACCGGCGAGGGCGATCCAGTCGGAGCCGTCCCCGCGGAAGTAGTCGACGGCGGATTTGCGCACGCCGGTGCGGGCCCGGTGAACCAGCTTCTTCATCCGGGCCGTGAGCGTATCGGCCGCCGAGCGCCGCTCTCGTCCTGCTGCCATTGTTCGGGACCTTATCCATCGGACCAGCCCCTGTGCACAGGAGGTCCTACTTGTCCCCCTTCCGAGGGCCGGTTCACGACGAATCTCACACAGATCTCACACCGGAACGCGTCTTCGGCCCCCGTGCGCCCTCCGTGCGGCACCCGGGAAGGATCCCACGTCGAACGGCGACGCGCGGGGCAAATTCGCTCGCTCGCACCGGATTGCCCTGCTAGGCATGGCGTATGACGACTGAGCTGCGGGCGCTGCGCAAGGAAGACTGGAACGTCTGGTACGACACCCTCCTCCGCGCCTTCGGTGGCGCCCCCGAACCGGCGGAGGAGCGCGAGTTGTGGCAGGAGCTCACGGAGGTCGACCGCTCGATCGGCGCGTGGGACGGCGACCAATGCGTGGGTTCGGCCGGAGCGTTCGACTTCCGGCTCACGGTGCCCGGGGGCGCCGTCGTCCCGGCGGCGGGCGTCACCATGGTCGGTGTCGCGGCCACGCACCGGCGGCGCGGGGTACTGACGTCCATGATGCGACGGCAGTTGGACGACATCCGCTCCTGGGGCGAGTCGCTGGCGGTGCTCACCGCGTCCGAGCCGGTGATCTACGGCCGGTTCGGGTACGGCCTCGCCACGCACCGGCTGAGCGCCGACATCGACACCACCCGCGTACGGCTGTCCGTACCGCCCGGCGCGGATGACGTACGGCTGCGGTACGCGGACCCCGCCGAGGTGCTCGACGCGTGCGAGGCGGTGTATGCCCGCCGGGTGCCGGAGCGGCCGGGGATGCTGGCGCGGCGGCCGGGCTGGGAGCGTCTGGGCCTGCTCGACACGGACCGCCACCGGGACGGGGCGTCGCCCCTGCAGTGCGTGGTGGCCGAGCGGGCCGGCGACGGGGGCGGCTCCGAGGTGGTCGGGTACACGCGGTTCCGGATCAAGTCCGACTGGGGGCCGGGCGGGGCGGAGGGCGTCGTCCGGCTGAGCGCGCTGGAGGCGGTGGATCCCGCCGCGCACGCCGCGTTGTGGCGGTTTCTCTTCGACATCGACCTGACGGGGTCCATCGTGGCCCACCGGCTGCCCGTCGACGAGCCGGCGCTGCACCTGGTGTCGGACATCCGCCGGTGCGCGCTGGGGGTCAAGGACGACCTGTACCTACGGCTCGTGGACGTCGGCGCGGCGCTGCGGGAGCGGACCTATCAGGCGCCGCTGGACGTGGTGTTCGAGGTCGATGACCCCTTCTGCCCCTGGAACGAGGGGCGTTGGCGGCTCATCGGCGATCCCAAGGGCGCGACCTGCGAACGGACCGCCGACGCCGCCGATCTCTCCCTCTCCGTAAGGGAGTTGGGGTCGGCCTATCTGGGCGGGGTGAGCCTGTCCTCGCTGGCCGCGGCCGGGCGGGTGCGGGAGCTGCGGCAGGGGGCGCTGGCGGAGGCGTCCACGGGGTTCCTCGTGTCGGGGTCGGCGCCCTGGCTGCCGCACGGGTTCTAGGGCGCGGAGCCGGAGTTCAGCTCCGGGGTTCCGGTGCCGACGGCCGTGGTCGCGGGGTTCGGCTCTGTTGGCAGGCCGGGCACCAGAAGAGGTTGCGGGCGGCGAGATCGGCGGTGCGGATCTCGCCGCCACAGAGGTGGCAGGGCAGGTGCGCCCTGCGGTACACGTACACCTCGCCGCCGTGGTCGTCGACGCGGGGCGGGCGGCCCATGGCCTCCGGGGTGTGCTCCGGGCGGACGGTGTCGATGCGGTTGTGGCGTACGCCCTCGCGCATGAGGGCGACGAGGTCGGTCCAGATCGCGTCCCACTCCGCCGGGGTGATGTCCTTGCCCGCGCGGTACGGGTCGATGCCGTGCCGGAAGAGGACCTCCGCGCGGTAGACGTTGCCGACGCCCGCGATCACCTTCTGGTCCATGAGGAGCGCGGCGATCGTCGTACGGCTGCGGGAGACGCGGGCGTACGCGCGCGCCGGTTCGGCGTCGGGGCGGAGCGGGTCCGGGCCGAGGCGGGCGTGTACGGCCTGCTTCTCGGCGTCCGTGATCAGGGCGCAGGTCGTGGGGCCCCGGAGGTCCATGTACGACGTGTCGTTGCGCAGCCGCAGGCGGACGGTGTCCGTGGGCGGGGGTGCGGGGGCCGGGCCGAAGGTGACCTTGCCGAAGAGGCCCAGGTGGATGTGGACCCATTCCTCGGCTTCCTCGGCGTCCGTGTCGCCGAAGTGCAGGAAGAGGTGCTTGCCGTGGGCCTCGGCGGTGCCGAGCGGGGTGTCCGTGAGGAGGGCCGCCGCGTCGGCGAACTTGCCCTGGGGGCTCGTGACGTGGGCGTTCCGGCCGCCGCCGAAGTGGGACAGGCAGTCTTGGGCGAGGCGGTGGATGGTGTGCCCCTCCGGCACGGGTGCCTCCGGCGGTTCGGCGGGGTGGGTGGGGGGTGTTGGGGGCGCGTTTTCGGGTGCGGGTGGGTGGGGGTTGCTCGCGCAGTTCCCCGCGCCCCTGAAAAGCAGGGCTTCGCCCGTGCTTTTCAGGGGCGCGGGGCCGTGTCTTTCGGGGCGCGGGGAACTGCGCGGGCCATCACGTACAGCCCGCGGTCGCCCTACGGCTGGGGGTGGTGCGCCGGGATGGGCGGCAGGTCGCCGGTCGTCTCGTACGTCGCCAGCATGTCGATGCGGCGGATGTGGCGCTCGTCACCGGAGAACGGGGTGTTGAGGAAGGTCTCGACGAACTTGGTCGCGTCTTCCTCGGAGTGCATGCGGGCACCGACGGCGACGACGTTCGCGTTGTTGTGCTCGCGGCCCAGCGCGGCGGTCTCGGTGCTCCACGCGAGGGCGGCGCGCACGCCGGCCACCTTGTTCGCGGCGATCTGCTCGCCGTTGCCGGAGCCGCCGATGACGATGCCCAGGGACCCGGGGTCCGCGGCCGTGCGCTCCGCCGCGCGGAGGCAGAACGGCGGGTAGTCGTCCTGGGCGTCGTAGATGTGGGGCCCGCAGTCGACGGGCTCGTGGCCGGCGGCCTTCAGCCACTCGACGAGGTGGTTCTTGAGTTCGTATCCGGCGTGATCCGAGCCGAGGTAGACGCGCATGGCCCGATTGTGACACGCGTGTTTCGCCGCGGCACGACGGGGTGCGGGCTCATGAAACCGTGAGCTGAACCACAGAACCTCAAGTAAACCTCAAGTAACGATCTGGATTCAAAGGTTCAGGAATCCTTTCACCTCCGATTCACTGGACCGATCTTTACAGCGGCTCACGCGGACCCCAGCTGTCCACTCTCGTTTCCCGCTCTTACGAGAGTCGATCCGGCGGTCGCGGGGCAGACGCACGGAAGTCCCCACAACGGCGCAAAGGAAACTCCCCCATGACCTCGCAGCCGACTCTGCCGTCCCAGGCGGACCCCTCAGGCTCGTCCTCTCCCCCCTCCCCCGGTCTGCACGCCGGCCTCAAGAACCGTCATCTGTCGATGATCGCGATCGGCGGTGTGATCGGGGCCGGGCTGTTCGTCGGGTCGAGTTCCGGTATCAGGACCGCGGGTCCCGGCATCCTCCTGTCGTACGCGCTCGTCGGCACGATGGTGGTGCTGGTGATGCGGATGCTCGGTGAGATGTCCGCCGCCAATCCGACGTCGGGGTCGTTCTCGGCCCATGCCGACCGGGCGCTCGGGCGCTGGGCCGGGTTCTCGATCGGCTGGCTGTACTGGTTCTTCTGGGTCGTCGTGCTCGCGGTCGAGGCGACCGCGGGTGCGGTGATCCTGGAGGGCTGGATGCCGGCGGTGCCGCAGTGGGGGTGGGCACTGATCGTGATGGTCGTGCTGACCGCCACGAACCTGGTGTCGGTCGGCTCCTACGGCGAGTTCGAGTTCTGGTTCGCCGGGATCAAGGTCGTCGCGATCGCCGCGTTCATCGTGGTGGGCGGTCTCGCGGTGTTCGGGCTGCTGCCGGGGGCCGACACGGACAAGGCCGGGCTGGCCAACCTGACCGATCACGGCGGTTTCCTGCCCAACGGCGCGGGCGCGATCCTCATCGGCGTGCTGCTGGTCGTCTTCTCCTTCATGGGCAGCGAGATCGCCACGCTGGCCGCCGGTGAGACGGAGGACCCGCAGAGGGCGGTAACCAAGTCCACCAACAGCATCATCTGGCGGATCGGTGTCTTCTACCTCGGCTCGATCTTCGTGGTGGTGACGCTGCTGCCGTGGAACGACCCCTCGATCAAGGAGAAGGGCTCCTACGTCGCCGCCCTGGACTCCCTCGGCATCGCGCACGCCGGTCAGATCATGAACTTCATCGTGCTGACGTCGGTGCTGTCCTGTCTGAACTCCGGTCTGTACACCGCGTCACGGATGGCCTTCTCGCTGGGTGAGCGCGGGGACGCGCCGCGCTCGTTCGGCCGTACGAACGGCCGGGGTGTGCCGATGACCGCGATCCTCGCGTCGGTCGTCTTCGGCTTCGTCGCCGTCATCTTCAACTACTTCTTTCCCGAGGGTGTCTTCCTCTTCCTGGTCAACTCCTCCGGCGCGGTCGCCCTGTTCGTGTGGCTCGTCATCTGCTTCTCGCAGCTGCGCATGCGCCGGATCATCGAGCGGGAGACGCCGGAGAAGCTGGTCGTGAAGATGTGGCTCTACCCGTATCTGACGTGGGCCACCATCGGGCTGATCCTCTTCGTCCTCGGCTACATGCTCACCGACACCGAGCACGGCAACCGCGAGATCCTGCTGCTGTCGCTGCTGGTCGCGGCGGTCGTCGTCGGTATCGCGCTCGTCAAGGAGAAGATCGGCGGCCGGAAGGCCACCGGCGCCGAGGTGTCCGACAAGGTGCACTGAGCGCGGGGCGGTCGAGCCCGCCTCTGAAACGTCCGGGGTCCGGTGGCGGTTCGTACGCCGCCGGGCCCCGTTTCGTCGTCCAGGCGGCTCACAGGGGTGTGAGCTGCTGCCGTTGGAGTGCATTCAAAGGTGTACAGGTGCGCGCGAGTGAGTGTGGGTGGGCCCGTGTCGTGTCGCGTGGTCCGGCCATGGTGGCGGCTAGGAACGGTGTGAAGGTCTTCTCGACCTTCTCGTAGACGGGGAGGGCGCGGTCCTCGATGTCGGGGTGGCACCAGGTGGTGAGCTGGTAGGACTTACCGCCGGTGTCGAAGCCCAGGGAGCGGACGTGCCAGGGCAGTTCCTGGGCCGTGACGGTGTACTCCCACACGACGGCGGGCTCACCCCGGAACTCGGTCTCCTCCGGGCGGATCCGGTCGTATCCCGGCCCCTGGCTGGTGCTCTTCTCCTTCTTCTGCCACTGCTCCAGGAGGTCGCCGCGCAGGAGGGAGGTCGGGCGGGCGGGAGGTGCCGGCGACGGTGGGGGTGGGGGACGGGCCGGAGGGGGAGGCCGAGGTGGTCGCGGACAACGCCCTGTGGTTCTTGCCGTCGGGTGAGCCGTCCATCGTCGATACGACGACCGCGGCCACGGCGGCCGTCACGGCAACGGCGGCGGCCGCGACGAGGGCGATACGCGCTTGTTCCGCCGGGGGTCCGTGGGATCCATGGGATCCATGGAGTCGGTGGGATCCGTGGGGGTGGGGTCCGTGGGAATGGCGGGTGTGGCAGGGGTTTTGGGGCCCGTGGCGTCGGCGCGCTTCGCGCGCCTTGACGGCACGGGTGGGCCCGGTGATTCGCCGGGCGGTATGGGGGCCTGGGCCGGGTCAGCAGTTCGCTGCCGTGGAGGGGCTTCGGCGCGCCCTCCGAGGGGAGTTCGGGGGTGCTCGCGGGCGGGGTTTCGGAGGAGGCGTTGGAGGAGGCGTCGGGGGCGAGGTCGGAGGGCGGGCCCTGGGGGCGGCCCGAGACGCGCTCGGGGGCCATGTAGTCGGGCGAGCGGCGGTGACGGTGACGGCGGGCGCGGCGGAGGGAAGGACGACACGCCGGACGAGCTGCCCCAGACCGGTCCGGCCGACCGCGTCCTGCCGCTCGGCATGGCCGGCGCCGCGCTCATCTCGGCCGGTGCGGCGGGCCTGTGGTGGAACCACCGGCGGGCCCGGCAGGATTCCTGACCGGCCGAGCAGGAGAGGTGCTCGCGCGGACCGGGCCGGAGGCGGCCGCGATGTGTGTCGCGCAGGTCCACCATCAGGGCCCGGGCCGTCGACTGCGCGTTCGGCGGCGGGGATCGGGGTGAGGGGCCGCACGGCGTCGGAACGCGGAAGAGGCTCGCCGTGGTGCGGTCGGCGTACGACCCGGCGAGCCTCTTCGGAGGGTGTTACGGCGTCACGGGCTGAATGGCGCCCGCTCAGCGGGGCCGAGTCGAGGCGTCACCTGTTCAGCAGCTTCCACGCCGTCGGCATCAGCCCCATGGCCAGGGCGGCCTTGATGGCGTCGCCCAGCAGGAAGGGGGTGAGGCCGACCGCGACGGCGGTGGAGAAGGGGATGCCGGCCGTGACGGCGAGGTAGGGGACGCCGACGGCGTAGATGATCGCCTCGCCGACGAGCATCGTGCCCGCCATGCGCAGCGTGGAGCGGTCGCCGCCGCGGCGGGCCAGCGCGCCCACGGCGGCGACGGCCAGGATCATGCCGAGGATGTAGCCGAAGGAGACACCGACGCCGGAGGTACCGTTCGCGAACCACGGCACCCCGGCCAGGCCGGCCAGCGCGTACAGGGCGAGCGAGGCGGCACCGCGGCCCGCGCCGAGGGTGGTACCGACGAGCAGGGCGGCGAAGGTCTGGCCGGTGACCGGGACCGGGGAGCCCGGCACGGGTACGGCGATCTGGGCGGCCAGCCCGGTGAGCGCGGCGCCGCCGACCACGAGCGCGATGTCGCGGGCGCGGACGCTGGAGACGGGCAGCAGGTCGGCGAGGACCTCGCCGGGGCGGGCTGACGAGGCGGCGGCGGTGCTCATGTTCGGGCTCACTCCGGCGGGTGAAGTCGGCGGGGACACGGTGACGCTATCCCAGGGCCCTCGCGCCGGACACCGTCAGCGCTCGACAAAGGGGGGAGCGACGCCTTGGTGGGCTTCTCACAAAGGATGCTGGTTACACCCGGTACGGCGTGATGCCGGTCACTGAGGTGACGTGGCTTGGACCATGAAGGGGCGTCACATCGGATCTGTAGGGTTTCACCAATCGGGTCGGTGGGGTGGACAGGTGCCGTCTCGCCCGTCGGTCGCCGTCTGGGCAGCGGTGGGCCGTTTTGCTAGCTTCGAGCGCATGGTTGCTCAGGCCCGGTACTTCTCGTCGCGTCGCCACGTCGACCTGCGACGCGTGGGCACGGCCATCTGTCGCCGCTCCGGGTGAGGCGGCTCCGGCACGCCTCGCCTTCCGAGACGGCGCAGTGTCGGACCCGTTCCCGAGGATGATCGCCATGCCCCGTGCCGCGACGGCACCCACCCTTGTCACCCCTGCCTCCCCTTTCTCTCCCGTGCCGCGCGCCGCCGACAGCGACCGGCGGCGGACCAGCGCGAGCGTGGTCCTGCGGTCCGTGCTGGAGCACGGTCCCGTGGCACGCAGCATCATCGCCCGGGTGACCGGGCTGTCGCCGGCCTCGGTGACCGACTACTGCGCCCGGTTCGCGGGGGTCGGTCTCATCCGTGAGGCCGCACCGCCCCGGCGGGCCAAGGCGGCGGGGCGCCCGCACGTGCCCCTCGACCTGGACGACTCGCGGTTCGTGGTGGGCGGGGTGCATGTGGCCGTGCCGTACACGACCGTCGCGCTGCTCGATCTGCGCGGACGGGTGGTCGTGGAGCGGCGGTTGAAGCACGGCTCCACCGACCCCGCCCGGGTCCTGGCGCGGGCCGCCGACGAACTCCGGGCCCTGCTGGACGCGGCGCCGGGCTGCCGCGCCCTGGCCATCGGCTTCGCGGCCGGCGGCTGGGTGGACCGGGAGACCGGAACCGTCGTCGAGCATCCGCTGCTGGGCTGGCGCGAGGTGCCGGTGCGGGAGATGCTCGGTGCCCGGACCGGGCTGCCGGTCCATGTGGACGGGCACGCACGGGCGTTGGTGGGCGCCGAGCAGTTGTTCGGGCGGGCGCGTGGCAGCCGGAGCGTGCTGCACCTGTTCGTCGGCAACGTGGTCGACGCGGCGTTCGCGACCAACGACGAGGTGCACCACGGGCCCCGCTCCCAGGCCGGGGCGATCGCCCATCTGCCGTTGCCCGGCGGTACGGAGCCCTGCGCATGCGGTCGGATCGGCTGCCTCCAGGCCGAGTTGAGCGAGCGGACACTGTGCCGGCGGGCGCGGGCGGCCGGGGTCATCGACGGGGTGAACCCGATGCGGGTGCTGGACGCGGCGGCGGGCGGCGACGCGACGGCCGTACGGCTGCTGGTGGAACGGGCGCGGATGGTGGGGCGGGCGGCGGAGCTGCTGCTCGACGTGCTGAACCCGGAGACGGTGGTGGTCACCGAGATCGGGGTCATCGGCCGGGCGGACTGCCTCGCGGCGCTGCGCGCGGCCGTGGGGCCGGACCGGGCGGCGGCCGTGGGACCGACGAGCTTCCCCGACTCCGTGCTGGCCACGGCGGGCGGGGCGGTGGCTCTGGACGTGCTCTACCGGGATCCGCTGGGGGCCGTGGCGCGACTCGACCACGGCTCGGCCGAGGCCGGTTAATTCAGAAACTCCGAATGTTGACAGGCAATGCCGAAGACCGGGAACATCGTATTCATGCTGCTCACGAGTTGTCGCACCCTCTGTTGCTGACACGTTGACGTTCCGGAGTGCCTCTCGCACTCCGGCCGACGCGGCACTTCTTCCTGCGTGAGTTCTCCTTCCGCAGCTTTCTTGTGCTTCTCCCTCTTCCGCCGCCTCGGCCTCAGCCTCGGCCTCGGCCTCAGTTTCCGTCCGCTTCTGCGGATTTCCTCCGTGCGCGATTCCGTGCGCCTCGGCGCACGTTCCGTACTGTCCCGACGTTTCCCTCAGGGGGTCCTCCCATGCCTTCCTCCGCCGCGCCCGGCTTCGACCGGCGGCTCTTCCTCACCTCTCTCCTCGGCGTCACGGCCGCGGCGGCCGGACTGAGCGGCTGCGCCGACAGCAGCGCGGCGACCGCCCGGACGGCCGCGGACGCGCCGCTGCCCACCAAGGTGCCCTCGGGTACGAGCCTGAAGATCTCCTCGTTCCAGAATCAGCAGGAGTTGCAGCTGAGGCTCGCGAAACTCGACGATCTGCCTTTCAGAGTGAGTAGTTGGGCGAACATCGGTGCCGGTCCCGATGTCATCAACGCGTTCCGGTCGGGTTCACTGGACGTGGCCAACAACGCGGGAATCCCGCCGATCCAGGCGCATTACCAGGGATACGACGCGAAAATCGTCGCCATCAACGTCACCCGGAAGCCGAACTATCTCTTCGCCACCAAACCCGGCAGTGACATCACCTCGGTCAAGGATTTCCGGGGCAAGAAGCTCGCCTTCTCCCAGGGGCAGGCGCAGGGCGTCGTCCTCCTGCGGGCGTTGAAGAAGGCGGGGGTCGCGTACGACGACGCAAAGCTCGTCCCGCTGACCAGCAACCAGTTCCTGACGGCCCTGCAGTCGGGCCAGGTGGACGTGGCGCCGCTCGGCAACCAGCAGGCGCCCGCCTATCTGCAGCAGTACGGATCCAAGGGCGCCCGCACGATCACCACCGACGTGGTGGACCTGCTCAACCTGCTGTGGGCGCCGGCCTCCGTGCTGGGCGACTCCGCGAAGGCGGCCGCCGTGGCCGCGTACATCCCGTACTGGGCGAAGGGCGCGGTCTGGCAGTACGAGAACCCGGACATCTGGAACGAGGAGTTCTACGTGAAGACCCAGAATCTGACTCCCGCCCAGGCGGAGTCGATCACCGAACTCGCCAACAAGCCGCTCTTTCCGCCGAGTTGGGACGAGGCGATCAAGTGGGAGCAGGAGACCGCCGATCTGCTGGCGGAGGGCGGCTTCGTGAAGAAGTTCGACGTCGGCACGCTCTTCGACCGGCGGTTCGAGGGGATCGCGGCGAAGGCCGTGACCGCGGAGTACCGGAGGTGAGCGCCGTGACCACGGGCGCCTCGACGACCACCGGCGCCGCGTCCGTCGCCACCGCCACCGCCACCGCCACCGCCACCGCCACCGATCCAACCTCCGCCGCTGCTGCCGCCGCCGAGGAACAGGAGGCCTTTCAGGTCCGCAGGCGCCGGCGTCTCTCCCCCGGTAAGCGGCTGCCCGCCTCCCGGCTCGTCGGGCCGCTGCTGTTCCTCGCCCTGTGGGCGGTCGCCTCCGCCGCCGGGCAGCTCGATCCGGCGGCGGTCCCCGCGCCCTGGACGGTGCTGGAGACCGGTGTCCATCTGTGGACCGACGGGACGCTGACGACGGACATCGTGACGTCGTTGCAGCGGGCCGGATCAGGGTTCGCGATCGGTCTGACCGCCGGTGTCGCGCTCGCCCTGGCCTCCGGGCTCAGCCGGACCGGCGAGGCCCTGATCGACGGGACCGTGCAGCTCAACCGGGCGATCCCGACGCTGGGCCTGATCCCGCTGTTCATCCTCTGGCTGGGCATCGGCGAGACCTTCAAGATCGCGATCATCGCCATCGTCGTCTACATCCCGATCTACCTCAACACCCATGCGGCACTGGCCGGGATCGACAGCCGTTTCGTCGAACTCGCCGAGGTGCAGGGCCTGTCGAGGTTCCAGTTCGTCCGGCAGATCGTCATTCCCGGCGCGCTGCCCGGCTTCTTCGTGGGCCTGCGCCTCGGAGTGACCGGCTCCTGGCTGGGCCTGGTCGTCCTGGAGCAGATCAACGCCACCAACGGACTCGGCTACATGATGTTCCAGGCCCAGAACTACGGCCAGAGCGACGTCATCCTCGTCGGCCTGGTCGTCTACGGGATCTTCGGCCTGGTCTCCGACAGCGCGGTCCGTCTCATCGAACGGAGGGTGCTGTCATGGCGACGCACGCTGAGCAGCTGACGGCCACCACGACGACAGCGGCCCGGCCCGCCGTACAACTCCGGGAACTCACCCGGTCGTTCGACGGGCGCAAGGTCCTCGACGGTGTCGACCTGGACATCCCCGCCGGGCAGTTCGTCGCCCTGCTCGGGCACAGCGGCTCCGGCAAGAGCACACTGCTGCGGGCGGTCGCCGGGCTCGACCACGAGGTGGTGGGCAGCGGCCGGCTCACCGCGCCGGCCAGGGTGTCCGTCGTCTTCCAGGACTCCCGGCTGCTGCCCTGGCGCAGGGTCCTCGACAACGTGCTGCTGGGCGCGGAGGGCAGAGCGGCCGCCGACAAGGGCCGCGAGGCGCTCGCCGAGGTGGGCCTGAAGGGCCGTGAGCGCGCCTGGCCGAACGAGCTGTCCGGCGGCGAGGCGCAGCGCGCGGCGCTGGCCCGCTCCCTCGTCCGCGAGCCCGAACTGCTCCTCGCCGACGAGCCGTTCGGCGCCCTGGACGCGCTCACCCGGATCCGGATGCACGCCCTGCTCAGGCAGCTGTGGGAGCGCCACCGGCCCTCCGTCCTGCTCGTCACCCACGACGTCGACGAGGCGATCGTGCTCGCCGACCGGGTTCTCGTGCTCGAACAGGGCCGCATCGGCCTCGACCTGGCCATCGACCGCCCGCACCCGCGCTCGTACCGGGACCCCCTGCTGGGCGAGTACCGCGAACGGCTGCTCGCCGCGCTCGGTGTGACGGCGGACCACCAGTGACCACCAGTGGCCGCCACTGGCCTCCGGTGAACCGCCGACGCACTCCCGCAGGACCGACCCATGGCCTCCGCTGAACCGCCCATGACCCCCGAGGACCACCAGTGACATCGAGACAGCTTCACCTCAACGCGTTCCTGATGAACACCGGCCACCACGAAGCCTCGTGGCGGCTGCCGGAGTCCGACCCGTACGCGCACGTCGAGCTGGACCACTACGTGCGGCTGGCCCGGATCGCGGAGCGCGGCACGTTCGACTCGCTCTTCCTGGCCGACGGCCCGCAGCTGTGGGGCAGCGTGGGCCAGCGTCCGGCGGGCGCCCTGGAACCGCTCACCCTGCTGACCGCGCTGGCGACGGCCACCGAGCACATCGGCCTGATCGCCACCGCCTCCACGTCCTACAACTCCCCCTACAACCTGGCCCGCAAGTTCGCCTCGCTCGACATCCTCAGCGGCGGCCGGGCCGGCTGGAACATCGTCACCACCGCCGGCGCCGAGGCGGCCCGCAACTTCGGACTCGACGCCGAGCCCGCGCACGCCCAGCGGTACGCGCGGGCCGCCGAGTTCCTCGACGTGGCCCTGAAGCTCTGGGACAGCTGGGAGGACGACGCGATCGTCGCCGACAAGGCGTCCGGTGTCTGGGCCGACGACACGAAGATCCACCCGCCCCGGCACAAGGGGACGTACTTCAGCGTCGAGGGCCCCCTCAACGTCCCCCGCACGCCCCAGGGTTACCCGCTGCTGGTACAGGCGGGATCGAGCGAGGACGGCAAGGAGTTCGCCGCGCGGTACGCGGAGGCCGTGTTCACCGCGCAGCAGACCATCGAGGACGCGCGGGCCTTCTACGCCGACCTCAAGTCCCGTACGGCGGCGGCCGGCCGGGACCCCGAGCACATCAAGGTGCTGCCCGGCATCGTCCCCGTGCTCGGCTCGACGGAAGCCGAGGCGCGGGCGGCCGAGCGGGTCCTGGAGGACCACATCGTGTACACGCACGGGGTGGGCAACCTGGAGCGGCTGCTGCAACTGGCGCCCGGCAGCCTGGAGCTGGACGCCCCACTCCCCGCCGACCTTCCGCCCGAGAGCGCCATCGAGGGCGCCAAGAGCCGCTACACGCTCGTCGTCGAACTTGCCCGGCGCGACCGGCTCACCGTGCGGCAGCTGATCGGGCGGCTGGGCGGCGGGCGCGGGCACCTCACCTTCGCCGGTACGCCCGAGCAGGTCGCCGACGAGATCGAGACCTGGTTCACGCGCGGTGCCGCCGACGGCTTCAACATCATGCCCGCGGTCCTGCCGTCCGGGCTCGACGCCTTCGTCGACCACGTCGTCCCGATCCTGCGCGCCCGCGGTCTGCTCCGCACCGAGTACGGACCGCGCCGCACGCTGCGGGACCGCTACGGCCTCCCGCGCCCCGCCAACCAGCACGTCCGCACGTCCGCGCCCGCCCTCGTCTGATCCGCGAAGTCCCGGCCCCCGCAGTCCCGCCACCGCATTCCGGCTCCCGCAGTCCGGCCCCCGAAAGGAAGCACGCCATGACCATCGAGATCCAGAAGGTCACCGCCCACATCGGCGCCCGCGTCTCCGGCGTCGACATCTCCAAGCCCCTCGACGCGGAGACGGTCGCCGCGCTCCGTGAGGCCCTCAACGTCCACAAGGCGCTCGTCTTCGACGACGTGAACCTCGACGACGAGACCCACCAGGCCTTCGTCCGCCACTTCGGCGACATCACCACCGCCCACCCCACGGTGGACGCCGTCGCGGGTGCCGCGAACGTCCTGCCCGTGGACAGCGAGCGGGGGCGCGCCAACCACTGGCACACCGACGTCACGTTCGTCCTCAACCCACCACAGGCCACCACCCTGCGCAGCATCACGATCCCGCCGTACGGCGGCGAGACCCTGATCGCGAACGCTGCGGCGGCCTACCGGGACCTGCCCGAGCCGCTGCGTCGGCTGGCCGACGGCCTGTGGGCGGAGCACACCAACGACTACGACTACGCGGTGCCCGAGGAGGAGATCGACGCGGAGCGGGCCGAACAGCGCGCCCGGTTCACCTCGATCACGTACCGCACGGCCCATCCGGTCGTGCGCGTCCACCCCCTGACGGGTGAACGCGGGCTGTTCATCGGCGGGTTCGCGCAGCGGATCGTGGGCCTGTCGCTCGGCGAGTCCCGCAAGCTCCTCGACCTGCTCCAGTCGTACGTGACCCGGCCGGAGAACGTGCTGCGCCACCGCTGGTCGGAGAACCAGCTCGCCGTCTTCGACAACCGCATCACCCAGCACTACGCCATCGACAACTACGACGGCCTGCCGCGCCGACTGCACCGGGTGACCGTCGCCGGTGACGTGCCGGCGGGCATCGAGGGCGAGGAGAGCCGCTCGATCGAGGGGGACGCCTCGCACTACACGTCCGTGGCGTCGCAGCCCACGCCCGTGGCCGCGCAGCCCACGCCCGTGGCGGCCTGATCCCGCCACCTCCGTAGCCGCTCGGGCACCCTCGGTGCCGGACGCGTCCGGATAGCGGACAGCCCCTCCGTGCGCGCGGAGGGGCTGCCCAGACTGTGGGCGTTTTTGCCCGACTCACGCATTGGACGAACCGCGCCCATGCCCAGCACCGACGTCAAGGCCCCACAAGAGCCCGACGCCTCCCTGTCCCACGGTCTCAAGCAGCGCCACCTCTCGATGATCGCCCTCGGCGGGGTGATCGGCGCGGGCCTCTTCGTCGGGTCCGGCGCGGGCATCGCCGCGGCCGGTCCGTCGATCGTCGTCGCGTACGCCCTCTCCGGGCTCCTCGTCATGCTGGTGATGCGGATGCTCGGCGAGATGTCCGCCGCGTATCCCTCGTCGGGTTCCTTCTCGGCACACGCCGAACGCGCTCTCGGCCCGTGGGCGGGCTTCGCGGCCGGCTGGTCGTTCTGGGTGCTGCTCTGTACGGCCGTCGGCCTGGAGGGCATCGGCGCCGCGAAGATCGTGACGGGGTGGCTGCCCGGGACCCCCGAGTGGGCCTGGGTGGCGCTCTTCATGCTGGTGTTCCTCGGCACGAACCTCGCCGCCGTGAAGAACTTCGGCGAGTTCGAGTTCTGGTTCGCCGCGCTGAAGGTCGGCGCGATCACCCTGTTCCTGGTGCTGGGGGTCCTGGCCGTCGCCGGCGTCCTGCCCGGCACGGACTCGCCCGGCCTCGCCCATCTCACCGGTGAGGGCGGCCTCCTGCCCAACGGCACCGACGGCCTGGTCATCGGTCTCCTGGCCTCGATCTTCGCGTACGGCGGCCTGGAGACGGTGACGATCGCGGCGGCCGAGTCCGAGAACCCCGTCAAGGGCGTCGCCACGGCCGTCCGTACGGCGATGTGGCGCATCGCCCTCTTCTACGTCGGCTCCATGGCGGTCATCGTCACCCTCGTCCCGTGGGACGCGAAGGCCGTGGTCGAGAAGGGCCCGTACGTCGCCGCCCTCGACCGCCTCGGCATCCCCGGTGCCGGCCAACTGATGAACGTGGTCGTGCTGGTGGCCCTGCTCAGCGCGATGAACGCCAACATCTACGGTTCCTCCCGCATCGCCTACTCCCTGGTGGAGCGCGGGCAGGGTCCGAAGGTGATCGGCCGGGTCTCGGGCGGGGTCCCCCGGATCGCCGTCCTCGCCTCCAGCGTCTTCGGGTTCCTCTGCGTCCTGCTCAGCTACTGGCGCCCCGACGACGTCTTCCCCTGGCTCCTCAACATGATCGGCGCGGTCATCCTCGTCGTCTGGATCTTCATCGCCGTCTCCCAACTGCTCCTGCGCCGCCGTATCGAGCGCGAGGCCCCGGAGAAGCCGGTCGTCCGGATGTGGGCGTTCCCGTGGCTGACGTGGGTGGCGCTCGCGGGGATGGCCGCCGTCTTCGTCCTGATGGCCCGGGAGCCGGGCACGCGGACGCAGTTGTACTGGACGGGCGGGATGACGCTGTTCCTGGCGGCGATCGGATACGCCTGGCAGAGGGCGCGCGCCGCCCGCTGACACACACCTCGGATGCTTCAGGGCCCTCGCGCGGAGGACGGACGGTCGGTTCGCGCGAGGGCCCTTGCACATGCCTGAGCAGGCCCTACATTCTCCTGCCGTTGCCGCGCACTTGCAAGTATGTTGCAATAAGGGTCGGACAGGGGCACCGACACACCACCCCCGAGCCCCCACCGAGATGCCCTGCTCGTGATCGTCTTCTCAACCTTCACCGGGCAGGCCGAAGAAGGGAGAACCCCCGCGAGGGCGTGACTCGCGGGGGTTCTCGCCGTTCCGTTGCCGGAAAACGCCGCGGCGGGACGCATTCCGTGCTGACGTTTTCCGGGGCTTTCGCCCTATGCTCCCGTTTTCCGGCCGGATTCCCGATCCGGCCGAGGGGACCGGGAGGTCGTATGCCGAGCTACAAGCACTGCCCCCCTTGCGGGGGACGCAAGCCCTTGGCGTTCTACGAGGCCGACAAGGAGGTCCAGCACTACCTCAGGTCCCAGGGGAAGAACCCGGCCGGCTGGTGGCGCTGCGGCAACCACGGTGAGAAGGGCCGCTGCCTGTGGGTCCAGCCGTACGCGGTCCAGAGCGAGGGGCTGACCCTCCCCGAGTCCTTCCGGTGACCCGGGGCAGTCAGAGCAGGTTGCTGAAGTCCGGGCCCTTGGTGCGGGTGCGCTTGATCTCGTAGAAGCCGGGGACCGAGGCCACGAGGAGGGTGCCGTCCCAGAGTTTGGCGGCCTCCTCGCCCTGGGGGGCCGGGGTGACGACGGGGCCGAAGAAGGCGATCTGCTCACCGTCGGCGCCGGGGACGGCGATGACGGGGGTGCCGACGTCCTGGCCGACCTTGTCGATGCCCTCCTTGTGGGAGGCGCGCAGTTCGGCGTCGTACGGGGTGGAGTCCCAGTGGTCCATCAGGGACTCGGGCAGCCCGACCTCGGCCACCGCGGCGGCGACGACGTCCTTCTCGATGCCCAGGCCCTGGTTGTGGGCGCGCGTGCCGATCGCGGTGTAGAGGTCACCGAGGACCTCGGCGCCGTGCTCCTGCTGGGCGGCTATGACGATCCGCACCGGGCCCCAGGCCTTGGTCTCCAGCAGCTCGCGGTACTCCTCGGGCAGCTCGTCGATCTTGGGCTCGTTCAGCACGGCGAGGCTCATCACGTGCCAGCGGACCTCGATGTCCCGGACCTTCTCCACCTCAAGGACCCACCGCGAGGTCATCCAGGCCCAGGGGCACAGCGGGTCGAACCAGAAGTCGACAGGGGTCTTGCCGGAGGTCTGCTGGGACATGGTTCTCCTCGGACGGAAGTCGTTTCAGCTGGCAACACCGACGGCCCGGCGTCGCATTCCCACCTGCCCGCCGCCAGGTGCGCATGACAGGATCGGGCCTGTCCGCATACTGAACACCACCTGAACACCACCCTGAGGGAGTGCCGCCCGTGCCCGGTGAGAATCTGTCCCGCGACGAGGCCCGGGAGCGGGCCGCACTGCTGTCCGTCGATGGTTACGAGGTCTCCCTCGATCTGCGGTCCGCCGTCGGCGACTCAGGTGACCTCGGCGGCGAGCCGCGCACCTTCCGTTCGGTGACGACGATCCGCTTCCGCTGCGCCGACCCCGGCGCCGGCAGCTTCGCCGATCTGATCGCGCCGAGCGTGACGGCCGTCTCCCTCAACGGCAAGGACCTCGACCCGAGCGAGGTCTTCGACGGCTCCCGGATCGCCCTCGACGACCTGGCCGCCGAGAACGAGCTGGTGGTCGACGCCCAGTGCGCCTACTCCCGCACCGGCGAGGGCATGCACCGCTTCGTCGACCCCGAGGACGGCGAGGTCTACCTCTACACCCAGTACGAACCGGCCGACTCCCGCCGTGTCTTCGCGAACTTCGAGCAGCCGGACCTCAAGGCCCCCTTCCGCTTCGAGGTGCGCGCGCCCGAGGGGTGGGTCGTGTGGAGCAACGGGGCCGGCGAACAGGCGGACGGGGTGTGGCGGTTCGCGGAGACCAAGCCGATCTCGACGTACATCACGGCCTTCGCCGCGGGCCCGTACCACTACGTGACGGACACCTACGAGCGGACCTTCGAGGACGGTACGCGGCTGGAGATCCCCCTCGGCGCGATGTGCCGCAAGGGTCTCGCCCCCTACTTCGACTCCGACGACGTCTTCCTCATCACCAAGCAGGGCCTGGACTTCTTCCACGACCACTTCGACTACCCGTATCCCTTCGGGAAGTACGACCAGGCGTTCGTGCCCGAGTACAACCTCGGCGCGATGGAGAACCCGGGACTCGTCACCTTCCGCGAGGAGTTCATCTTCCGGGGCAAGGTCACACGGGCGTCGTACGAGCGGCGGGCCAACGTCATCCTGCACGAGATGGCGCACATGTGGTTCGGCGACCTGGTGACCATGGTGTGGTGGGACGACCTGTGGCTGAAGGAGTCCTTCGCCGACTTCATGGGCTCCTTCTCGATGGTCGAGGCGACCCGCTTCACCAACGGCTGGGTCACCTTCGCCAACAACCGCAAGTCCTGGGCGTACCGCGCCGACCAGCTGCCCTCCACCCACCCCGTCACGGCCGACATCCGTGACCTGGAGGACGCCAAGCTCAACTTCGACGGCATCACGTACGCCAAGGGCGCGTCCGTGCTGAAGCAGCTGGTGGCGTACGTGGGGCGCGAGGCCTTCCTGGAGGGCGCCCGGCGCTACTTCAAGCGGAACGCGTACGGCAACACGAAGCTGGGCGACCTGCTGTCGGTCCTGGAGGAGACCAGCGGGCGGGACATGGCGTCCTGGTCGCGGGCCTGGCTCCAGACGGCGGGGGTCAACTCCCTCACTCCGCAGGTGCTTCTCGACTCCGAGGGCCGGATCGACGAGCTGGCGGTGGTGCAGGAGGCCGCCGAATCGCATCCCGAACTGCGGCCGCACCGGGTCGCGATCGGCCTGTACCGACGTACGGACGGGGGCGCGTTGGAGCGGTACGCGCGCGCCGAGGTGGATGTCGAGGGGCCGCGTACGGTCGTGGGGGAGCTGGCCGGGGCCGAGGCGCCCGCGCTGGTGCTGGTCAACGACGACGACCTGACGTACTGCAAGATCCGGTTCGACGCGGAGTCGCTGGACACGCTGCGGGCCGGGCTCGGGGACATCTCCGACCCGCTGGCGCGGGCGCTGTGCTGGTCGGCGCTGTGGAACCTGACCCGGGACGCGCTGCTGCCGGCGCGGGACTTCGTCGACCTCGTGCTGCGGTTCGCCGGGCGGGAGTCCGACATCGGCGTGCTCCAGATGCTGCACGCGTGGGCCAACTCGGCGCTCACGCACTACGCGGCGCCCACGTGGCGGCGGACCGGGGGCCGGCTGCTGGCGGAGGGTGCGTTGCGGGAGCTGCGGGCGGCCGAGGCGGGCAGTCAGCATCAGCTGACGTGGGCCCGTTTCTTCGCCTCGGTGGCGTCGGGCGAGGGCGATCTGGCGGTGCTGCAGGGGCTGTTGGCCGGGACCGAGAAGGTCGACGGACTGGAGGTCGACCAGGAGCTGCGGTGGGCGTTCCTGGAGCCGCTGGCGACGCACGGGGTGGCCGACGAGGGCGCGCTGGCCGCCGAGTTGGCCCGTGACGATACCGCTTCCGGGAAGCGGCATCAGGTGCGGTGCCTGGCGGCGCGGCCGTCCGCGGCGGTCAAGGCGCAGGCGTGGGCGTCGGTCGTGGAGTCGGACACGCTCTCCAACGCGCTGGTCGAGGCGACGATCGCGGGGTTCGCCCGGCCGTCCCAGCGGGAGTTGGTGGCGCCGTACGCGGGCAAGTACTTCGAGGTGATCGAGCGGGTGTGGGCCGAGCGGTCCATCCAGATCGGGATGGATGTGGTGCGCGGGCTGTTCCCGTCGCTCCAGGACTCCCAGGGGACGTTGGACACGACGGACGCGTGGCTGGCCTCGCACGCGGGGGCGGCGCCGGCGTTGCGGAGGCTGGTGCTGGAGGCCCGGGACGATCTGGCTCGGGGGTTGCGGGGGCAGGCGTGCGACGCGGCGGCGGAGGCGGGAGCCGCGGGGTAACTGCCGCCGGGCCTTGGTGTGTTGCGCACCCGGCGGCTGCCGCTGAGCGAGGGCGGGCTTCGCTCACCGGCGCTTGCCGGGTGCCGCTGGGCCGGCCGGGGTGGGCTGCCGGGTTGAGGGTTACCGAATTCGGGTAATCGGACCCGTAACTTTTTCTGATCGCGTCCGGACCAGCGGGTATCGGCAGTCGAACGCACGTACTTTAGTGCGGTCTTGTCCCGATTTGTCGACGGGCGTGTAACAGCGGTTAATCCGCGGCCCCGGAGCGGGAACCTCCGGGGCATGACCCACAACACCCCGCTCTCCCCCCGCCCCCTCCGTCGCCTCTCGGACGTCACGCGCCGGGTGCTGACGGCCGCGCAGTTGCGCGCGCAGGGTGTCACCGCCGCCGAGACGAACGAGCAGTGCCGGCCCGGTGGTTCCTGGCAGCAGATCCTGCCGGGTGTGTTCCTGCTGCACCCGGGCCCGCCCACCTCCGAGGAGCGGCTGCACGCGGTGCTGTCGTACGCGGCCCGCTCCCCGTTCCGCGAGACGGCCACCGGGATGGCGGGGGCCGTCGGCGTACCCGCGCAGCCGAACGCCGACGAGCCCCGCCCGGCGCCCCGTTACCCGGACGTGGTGATCACGGGCCTGGCCGCCCTGACGCTGCACGGATTCTCGTCCGCTCCCCCGCTGCCCTCCCTCGACGCGATCGACATCCTGGTCCCGCGCCTGCGCCGGCTGCGGACCGTGGGATGCGCGCGGATCGTCCGCACCCCGGCCATGCCGACCCCGTCGTATGTGACCGGCCTGCCCGTCGCCCCCGTCCCGCGCGCGCTGGCCGACGCGGTCGCGGAACTCGCGGACGCGGCCGCCGTACGCCAGCTGTTCACGGAGGCGGTACGCGGCGGTCACACCGAACCCGCCGCCGTCGTAAGGGAGTTGACCGAGGCGCGGCTGCTGAACCGTCCGCATGTCGTCGACGCGGTGGAATCGCTGCTCGCCGAGGGCCGGGCGATCGCGGAGGACCAGCTGTACCGGATGGTCCGCGAGTACGCCCTGCCCGACCCGGTCTGGAACGTCGACCTCCGGCTGCCCGGCGGCCCTCACCTCGGCGGCCTCGACGCGTACTGGCCGGAGCAGGCCGTCGCGGTCGAGCTCGACGTCCGGGCCCCGCGTCAGGAGGACGACGCGCTGTGGTCCGAGTACGCCCGTAAGCGGCAGGTGTTGGAACGGCTCGGCATCACCGTCGTCCACCTCACCCCCGGGAAGCTGCGTGACTCCCTGGAGCAGCAGGCGGCCATCGTCCGTACCGCCCTGATGGCGTCGTGCGACCGCGATCCGGCCGCGTATGTCGTGGTACTTCCCCGGTAAGTCGTGGTGCTTCCCCGGTAAATCGGGTAACTCGGGGCACCAGGAGGGGAGAGGAAGGGCCGCCGTCCGCTTCGGCGGCCCTTCCTCATGCCGGTCGGCTACTTGTCGCAGAACTCCGCTTCCACGATCGCCTCGCTGTCGCCCGTCCAGTCACTGTTGAAGTTGAAGGCGAGGGCATGGTGGCCGTCGGAGGTGCTGACGGCTTCCGAGGTGGAGCCGTGGATGCCGCCGCCGTGACCCCAGACGGTGATGCCGCAGCTGAGTTCGCGTTCCATGAGGCCCAGTCCGTAGCCGGCGTTCGGGATGCCGTCCACCTTGATCGTGGTCTTCATCTCGGCGAGCTGCTTCGGTGGCAGGAGCTTGCCCTTGAGCAGTGCCGTATAGAAGCGGTTGAGGTCGCCCGAGTCGGAGATCATCTCGCCCGCCGAGTAGGCCAGGGACGGGTTCAGCTCCGTGACGTCGTACGTCGGGCCCGTCGCCGTCTCGGCCAGCTTGCCGTAGGCGCGGCTGCTCGGCTTCGGGACCTTCGGGTAGGTGCCGGGGACGAGGGTGGAACGCAGGCCGAGGGGCTCGATGACGCGTCGGCGGATCTCGTCGCCGTACGGGTTTCCCGTGGCCTTCTTGATCACCATGCCGGCCAGGACGTAGTTGGTGTTCGAGTAGTTCCAGTCGGTGCCGGGGGCGAAGTCCGGCTTGTGCTTCATGGCGACGGCCACCAGCTGCTCCGGGGACATCGTGTCGTAGCGGTGTGTGAAGAAGCCGTCCTTCAGGAAGTACGTGCGGCCGAACTCCTCGTCGGCCGTGTAGTTGGAGATTCCACTGGTGTGGTTGAGCAGTTGACGGAGCGTCACCTCGCCGCCGTCGTGGCCGTTGCCGCGCACCAGGCCGGGCAGCCACGTGTCCACCTTGTCGTCCAGCGACAGCCTTCCCTCCGCCTCCAGTTGGAGCAGGACCGTCGACACGAAGGTCTTCGTGATGCTGCCGACGCGGTAGCGGTCGTGGGCCGAACGCGGCTTGCCCGTCCTGATGTCGCCGATGCCGGAGGTGGCCTTCCAGACGCCGTGCTCGTCCCTGGCCTGGAGGGCCACGCCGGGGACGCCGTCCTCCACCGCCGCGTCCATGGCCTCCTGGGTCGCGCCGTGTTCGGTTCTGGAGGACGCCGGTACCGCCACCGCGGGCGCGGCCAGGGCCACCGTCGCGGCCACCGCGGTCGCCGCCATCAGAGCCGTACGTGCCGTGCGAGCCGCGCGTGCTGTGCGTGCGGTGCGTGCTGACATGTGGTCTCCCCCTTCGCACCGACATTCTCGGCGACCCCGAGAACGTCCGGTCGCGAGGGGGGACCCCCAGGTGGGCGGGCAGGTTGAGCAGGTGCACGCCGGTTGAGCGGATTTCAGCCCTTCCGGAGGACCAGCTCCGTGTTGCGGTCGCCGGCCGTGCCGGTGAGCGTGTCGCGGCGGCCCGGGGCGTTGTAGGAGAGCTCGCGGTAGAGGGCGGCGAGGCCGGTCTGCGAGAGGTCCGTGAAGTCGGTGGCGTGCGGGGCGGCCGATTCGATCAGGGTGGTGAAGACGGAGAGCGTGCCGTCCTTGTTGTCCACCAGCTCGATGACGCGGGCGAGTTGGGGGAAGTCGATGTGGGAGGCTGTGGAGATCTCCCAGAAGGAGCCGCCGTTCGCGGACCCGTGCGGGGTGACGCGGTTGCGGTGGCTGTGGCCGTTCACCCAGGCCAGCACGTTGCGGTGGCGGCCGAGCAGGGACAGCACCTCGTCGCCGCCGTGGCGGGCCTCGCCGGGGCGGGAGGGGTCCTTGCGCAGGTTCCGCATCGACGTGCTGGTGTGGTGGCTGAAGACGACGACGTACGAACCGTCCTTGGCCGCCTCCTTCACCGTACGGTCCAGCCACTTGAGCTGGGCCGTGCCGAGCGAGCCCTCGTAGTGGCCGCCGGGATCGGTGGAGTCGAGGCTGACGCCGATGACGTCGTCGGCGATGCGGAAGGCGTAGTACTGGGTGCGGGCGTCGAGGTTGGCCTGCGAGTAGCCGTGGCCGACCGGGCCGGGGCCCGTGTGGGCCGGGTCCAGGTGGGCCTTGAGGTACTCCTGCGGGGTGAACGGGGCGCGGTTCTCGTCCGGGGTGACCGAGCGCATCTTCTTCGCCTGGGCCTTGAGCACGGCCTTCCAGTCGGCGCCCCGGGGGTCGCCGCCGCTCTTGACGTTGTCCCAGAGGGCCTTGCCGACCTGCTCGTCGAGGGTCATCAGCTTCCTGCCGCCGACCGCGAAGTCGGCGAAGAAGGAGTCGCCGGGGGCGTAGCAACCGCCGGGCAGGGAGTCGTGGTTGCCGACCGTGGAGTACCAGGGGACGTTCAGGCCGGGGCTGTTGACCTCGCGGATCGCGGCGGCCAGGAAGCCGTTCAGGCGCGGGAAGCCGAGCTGCTTGTCGGCGTCGCGGAGGGGGGCGTCCGGCTGCCAGTAGAGCTTGAGTCCGGCGTTCTGGACGCCCTCGTAGCGGCGCGGGTCACCGGAGTTGGGGGTGACGCGGCCACCGCTCATCACCTTCAGGAACCAGTCCAGTTCCGTCTTGGAGTTGTTGTCGGTGTTGTCGCCGGTCGTCATGACGAAGTGCAGGGGGGAGCCGGTCACCGGGGCTCCGCGCAGCGCGTTCACCCGCTCGACGAGCGAGACCGCGCCGGCCACGGACAGGGCCTCCTGCGGCCGCCAGGCGCTGGCGGTCTGGGCGCGCAGGTACTCGTAGCGCAGCGGGTGCTGGACGTCCACCACGTGCAGGTCGGTGAACTGGACGAAGGACGCAAGCGCCGTCCGGCGCTTCTCACGGCCGGACTTGGGGGTCGCCAGGTCGCCGCGTACGACCCGCGCCCAGGCCGGGCCGGCGCCGAGGCGACGGTAGCCGGAGGCGCCCCGCGGGGCGGCGACCGAGGCGAGGGTGGTGCCTCGGGTGTACGGCGCGAGGGGTGCGGCCGGGGCCTCTCTGTTCGAGAGGTGCGCCAGGGGGACCTCGGTGGCCGCGGCGTCGCCGGCGGCGGAGGCGGCTGCGTGGGCTTCGGTCTCCGGCCGCAGGGCGAAGCCGACCCCCGCGGCGAGGCCGACCGCTCCGGTGGCGGCGAGGAAGGCCCGGCGGTCAGGGTTGGTGGCGGCGGCAGCGACTGAGCGTATGCGCGACATGGCGCGGTCTCCCCGAGTGCGAACGCGTCGGAAGTGGTCGCGGGCCGCTCCGCGGTGGTGGCCGGAGTGGGGGTTCCCGCTCGTACTTGATGCTTGGCAGCCGGGGTGGCCTGGACGTTAACGACGTCGCAACGGGCGACGCCGATCACCGTACGTGGATCTTCGGGGACGGTGCGCGTCCACCGGGGGTTCCCGAATGTGAGGGGGAGCGAAGGGAAGAGGTCACTCCTTGTTCATCTGGTGGGGTAGGGCACGTATTCGCCGTGGGGCTCCGGTGATGCGGTGTGTGCGGGTGCGTCGTGGTTGCTCGCGCCCCGCGGCGGTAGCCGCATATTCAGCACTGCCCCGCGCCCCTAAGGGTTCAGCGGCGGCGTCAAGTGGCCGTTCTCCGGGCGTTCCCGCCACAGCCGCAGGCCCAGGTCCACCAGGCCCACCCTCGTGAGGGCCGGGATCTCGTCCAAGGGATGCCAGGCGGCCATGTCCGTGGAGCCGTTCGTCTCGTGGCGGAGGTCCCCGCCGGTGACGCGGGCCTCGTAGACGATGCGCAGCGCCTGGTGGTCGGCGTGGGTGCCGAGGCGGCGGGGATAGGTGTGCCGGCCGGTGTCGATGCCGAGGAGGACGGTGGGTTCGACGGTGTAGCCGGTCTCCTCGGCGGCCTCGCGGACGACCGTGTCGTACGGGTCCTCGCCGTGGTCCATGCCGCCGCCGGGCAGGGTCCACTTCTTCTCGCCGTCCCGGGAGACCCAGCGGGCCAGCAGCATGTGGTCGTCCCGTACGCAGACGGCGTAGGCCGCCACCCTCAACTCCTCGCGCATGCACAGACGTTAGCCAAAATGTCCGCTCATGCGCGGTCATCGCACCCATGACGGGTGGCGGGTTTACGCCATGACACAATCCCGCCTCGGTCAACCCTCCCCAAACATGTGTCACTTCGGTAAGGCTGAGCGACCATCCGGCACCGCATAACGGACCGGACCGATCCGAACCCGCCGCTCGGATCATCAATGCTCGTTTTCACCTGAATTCCTTACCTACAAGGGATGTCGATGACCCTCACCCCCCAGCCCGACCCCCGGTCGGGTGCGAGACGCGTGGCGCGCATAGCCGTGGCCGCGGGACTGGTCGCCGCGCTCTCCGCGGCCGGACCGATACCCATGGCCTTCTCGGCGGACGACCCGTCGGCCACCGTCCCGGCGGACGGCGGCGTCAAGTCCGCCCACGACAAGCTCGGTTCGACCGACGCCGACCTGCTCGCCGAGGCCAAGGCCGACGGCGACAAGAACGTCACGATGATGATCGCCACCACGCCCGGCAGGACCGAACAGGTCGCCGAGCAGCTGGACGCGGTCAAGGGCGGCTCCGTGGGCCGTACCTACGACAAGCTCGGCTACGTCCGCGCCACGGTCCCGACCAAGAGCGCCGACTCGGCCATCTCGGCCGCCGCGAAGCTCTCCTCCGTGCAGGGCATCGACCTGCGCCAGGAGATCGTCCTCGACGACCCGTCACCGGTCGCGAAGACCGAGAAGGGCGCCGAGGCGCAGGGCACGGCGGCCAGGACGTACCCGGGGCCGAGCAAGAACACCCCCGCCGAGAACCCGTACAACCCGTCCTTCGAGACGGGCGCCGTCGACTTCGTGAAGCAGAACCCGAAGGCGGACGGCCGGGGCATCACCATCGGCGTCCTGGACTCCGGTGTCGACCTCGGGCACCCCGCGCTGCAGAAGACCACCACCGGCGAGCGCAAGATCGTCGACTGGGTGACGTCCACCGACCCGATCGTCGACGGTGACGGCAGCTGGCGTCCGATGACGAACTCGGTCGCCGGGCCGACCTTCACCTACGGCGGCCGGACCTGGACCGCGCCCGCGGGCTCGTACTCCGTCAACACCTTCCGCGAGTCCGTCACGGCGGCCGGTGACGCCGCCGGTGACGTGAACCGCGACGGCGACACCACCGACGCGTGGGGCGTGCTCTACGACGCGGCGGCCGGCACGGTCACCGTCGACGTGAACCAGAACTTCGACTTCACCGACGACAAGCCGATGAAGCCGTACAAGGACGGCTACCAGGTCGGCTACTTCGGCACCGACGACCCGTCGACCGAGGTCGCCGAGCGCCAGCCGTTCGTCGTCGAGTACCGCAAGGACGTCCCGATGGACCCCTTCGGGGGTGACTGGGTCGGCAAGAAGGCCGACTTCGTCAACATCGGTCTCATCTCCAGCGAGCACGGCACCCACGTCGCCGGCATCACCGCCGCGAACGGCCTGTTCGGCGGAAAGATGAACGGCGCCGCCCCCGGCGCGAAGATCGTCTCGTCCCGCGCCTGCGAGTTCGGCCCCGGCTGCACCAACGTGGCGCTCACCGAGGGCATGATCGACCTCGTCGTCAACCGCGGCGTCGACATCGTCAACATGTCCATCGGCGGCCTCCCGGCGCTGAACGACGGCAACAACGCGCGCGCCGAGCTCTACACGCGCCTCATCGACACCTACGGCGTCCAGCTGGTCATCTCGGCCGGCAACTCCGGCCCGGGCGCCAACACGATCGGCGACCCCGGCCTGGCCGACAAGGTGATCTCGGTCGGCGCGTCCATCTCCAAGGAGACCTGGGCGTCCAACTACGGCTCGCAGGTCGCCAAGGACTACCAGCTGTTCAACTTCTCCTCGCGCGGCCCGCGTGAGGACGGCGGCTTCACGCCGACCCTGGTGGCGCCGGGCGCCGCGGTGAACACCGCGCAGACCTGGCTGCCGGGCGTCATCGCCCCCGAGGCGGGCTACACGCTCCCGGCCGGCTACCAGATGCTCAACGGCACCTCGATGGCCTCCCCGCAGGCGGCCGGCGCCTCCGCGCTGCTGCTCAGCGCCGCGAAGCAGAAGGGCATCGACCTGACGCCCGCGAAGCTGCGCACCGCGCTGACCTCGACCGCCGACCACATCAGCGGCGTCCAGGCGTACGCCGAGGGCGCGGGCCTGATGAACATCGTCGACGCGTGGAAGTCGGTCAAGGCGGGCGCGACCGCGCACGAGTACTCGGTCAAGGCCCCCGTCGACACGGCGATCGACTTCGCGCTGAAGACACCGGGCTTCGGCACCGGCGTCTACGACCGTGAGGGCGGCCTCAAGGTCGGGCAGAAGAAGACGTACGACGTGACGATCACCCGTACGTCCGGCGCCGACAAGGCGATCCGCCACGAGCTGCACCTGGAGAACAACCGGGACGACACGTTCCGGATCGTCGGCGACGACGTGGTCTCCCTGCCGCTGAACAAGCCGGTCACCGTGAAGATCGCCGCCAAGGCGGAGAACTCGGGCATCAGCAGCGCGATCCTGGAGGTCGACGACCCGAAGACGGTCGGCATCGACCGTCAGGTGCTCAACACGGTGGTGGTCTCCACGCCGCTGAAGTACACCCACTCGGCGTCCGGCACGGTCCAGCGCAACTCCTTCAAGTCGTACTTCGTCACCGTCCCCGAGGGCGCGAAGACCCTTGAGGTCGCGATCAGCGGACTGAAGGACAAGAGCCAGACCCGCTTCATCGCCAACCACCCGTACGGCCTCGCGGTCGAGAGCACCAGCTCCCTGACCTGCTACAACAACTACCTCGACGGCAACGGCTGCAAGCCGGACGTGCGTTCGTACGCCAACCCGCAGCCCGGTGTCTGGGAGTTCGAGGTCGAGTCGCGCCGGACGTCACCGGTGCTCGACAACACCTTCAAGCTGAACTTCGCGGTCTACGGCGCGAGCTTCGACCCCGAGGTCGTCACGGTGCCCGAGGCCAAGGTCGGCACCCCGACCGCCGCCTCCTGGAAGGTGACCAACAGCCTCGCCCCCGTCGACGGCAAGCTGGCCGGTGGCCCGCTCGGCTCGGCCAAGACCGACCGGCCGACCATCGCGACCGGTGTCACCCAGACCTCCACGGTCGAGGTGCCCGCGGGCGCCGAGTCCCTGGACGTCGCCATCGGCAACACGGCGGACACGGGCGCCGACCTCGACCTGTACGTCTACGACGCCGCCCACAACGAGGTCGCGAGCTCCGCGGACGGCGACTCCGAGGAGACCGTCTCCATCCCGTCGCCGGCCGCCGGCACGTACACCATCGAGGTCGTCGGCTACGCGGTTCCGGCCGGGTCCACCGCGTACGACTACCGCGACGTGTTCTTCTCCTCCGCCCTGGGCGAGGTGAAGGTCGCGGCCACCCCGGTCAAGCTCGGCACGGGCGCGTCGACGACCGTCTCCGGTGACGTCGTCGCGGCCGCCGAGGCTCCGGCCGGCCGGGAGTTCTTCGGCCAGGTCCAGCTGGTGAACGCGCGCGGTACCGCCGCGGGCACCGGCAGCGTGCGGATCGAGAAGGTCACGCCGTAGGAGGAGTAGGAGGAGGAACACTGGTAGTGCGCCGGTACTCCTACCGGTAGTGCGTGAGTGAACCGAGGGGGCGGGTGTCCGGGAGGACGCCCGCCCCCTCGTCGCGTTCAGCGGGTCAGTCGCACGACAGCCCCTTCGTCGCGTTCAGCGGGTCAGTCGCACGACAGCCCCTTCGAGCCCGGCAGCGCCGCCTCGATCCAGGCCCGGTCGCGGGCGATGTCCGCCTCCTTCGTGGTCCAGATGTCCGGCCGGGCGTCGTCCCGCGGGATGCCGACGAGGACGTGGTCGCCCTTCTTCAGGCGGGGGTCGACGTCGTGGTCCATGGGGAAGACGATCCGGTCGGCGCCCTTGTCGGGCTTGAGCCAGCGGTCCACCTCGACCGTGATCCGGTCCTGCGGGGCACCGGTCACGGGTTCGACCTCGGTGACCGTGCCCTCGACGATGAGGCGGGCGCAGGCAACGTATCCCTCCTTGCTGAGCGAGGCGGAGTCGCCCCCCGCACCGCTCTCCGCCTGGTCGCCGTCCTCCTGGCTCCCGGACTTCTCGGAGACGCCCGAGTCGGACGCCGTCACGCCGCCGCCGGCTTGTACGACGACCCAGCCCACGCCGAGGACCACGGAGGCGGCCGCGGCGGCGGCGAGGGTGCCGAAGGTGATCTTCAGGGCGCGCCGGGCGCGGGACGGCCGCGGCGGCAGGGGCCTCACCGACGCGACGGGGGCCGGCGCGGGCCCGGACACCCGCCCGGGGTCCGTCTCGGCACCGGCCGCGTCCCCCGGCCGCGCGGCCACGGGTCGCCCCGGCGGCGCCCCGGCCACGGCGTCCTCACCCGCCACCGCCAACGCCTCACCGATCAGCCCCAGCTGCTCCCTCAACAGCTCGATGTCGACGACGGCCGCATCACGCGACGCCACGAACTCGGCATCCCGCAGAGCGTCCTCGGGCAACGGTTCGTCGAGAAGGGCGGCCATGAGCGCGTCCATGCCCGCGTAGGCGGGCCCGTCGTACGCGAGGTCGCCGTCCGCGGAGCCGGCGCCCCGGCCCCCGCCGTGGGCAGGGCCGTCGCGCTCGGCACCGTCGACGACCGAGCCGTCGCGCTCACCGTCCCGCCGCGCGAGGTCGCCGGCCGCGCTGTCTCCGCGCGCGGTGTCTCCGGACGCGGTGCCTCCGCGCGCGAGGTCGCCGGACACGGTGCCTCCGCGCGCGGCATCGCCGTGCTCGCCCTCCCCACGCTCGCCATCGCCATCGCCACGACCGCCGTCCCGGCGCGCATCGTCACGATCGCCATCGCCAGCCGCGCTGTCTCCGCGCGCGGTGTCTCCGGACGCGGTGCCTCCGCGCGCGAGGTCGCCGGACACGGTGCCTCCGCGCGCGGCATCGCCGTGCTCGCCCTCCCCACGCTCGCCATCGCCATCGCCATCGCCACGACCGCCGTCCCGGCGCGCATCGTCACGATCGCCATCGCCGTCCGCACGCGCGGCGCCGCGCCCCGCGTTCCCGCTTGCGAGGTCGCCGTGCTCGGTGTTGTCGCGCTCGGCGTCCCCGCGCTTCGCACCGCCGCGTGCTACATCGCCGCGTGCGACATCGCCGCCTGCGGCACCGTCCCGCTCGGCGTCCCCGTGCGCGGCGCCCGCCTGCGCGATGTCGTCGTACTCGGCGTCGCGTCGGCTTTCGTCCCGGGCGGCCATGTCACACCACCTCGTCCTCGTGCAGGCGGGTGCGCAAGGCGCGGACCGCCGAGTGGAGCCTGCTCTTGACCGTGCCCTCGGGGATGCCGAGCTCGTCGGCGATCCCGCGTACCGGCAGGTCGGCGTAGAAGCGCAGGACGAGGACCTGGCGCAGGGCGTCGGGCAGCTCGTCCAGGCCCCGGGCGACGGCGAGCGAGAGCACGCTGGACTCCTCGCCGGAGGGGTGCTCGTGCTGGCGCAGCGAGGCCAGGCGCTCGCCCAGGCGCTCCTGGCGGCGCTTGGCACGGTGCCAGTCCATCGCCAGGTTGGAGGCGACCACCGCCGCCCACGCGGACACGTCCCGCGGTGCCTCACGGCCGCTCGCGGCCCGCTCCAGCAGCCGCAGTCGGACCTGCTGTACCCCGTCCAGCAGGTCCGACTGCGGAACACCGCCGAGCGCGAGCACCGCCCGCACCCGCCGCTCCTGGGCCGCGTCCAGTGGGTCGTCCGGCTCCTGGACCCCCTCGACGTGGCGCGCCTTTCTGCGCAGCACAGCCACCCCTCCCCTCCCGCGTTTCCCCTACGACGCCGATGCGGGCCGAAACGTTCGGAACCGTCGCCCGACTTTCCCGGCGGAGCACAGAGGCGTACGTCACACCTTCGCGTGCGCCCGGGTGCCGTGGGCAGGGTCGAGGCAGCACAGCTTGCGGTACGGGACCGTCGTAGGGCGAATTTCTCCAGCTCAGCCGGGGTGACGGCCAAAGAAGCGGCTCCGGCGCCGGTGCCCGTCGCGTCCGATCGTGTGAGCGTCCTGGTCAAACGATTGGACAGGCGGGCCCGGCCTGACCGCATGATGGAAAGGCCTCGGCCATGCCGCAGACACACTCAAGCCACGTAGAAGGAGTCGCCGTGAGGGTCGGAATCGTCGGAGCCACCGGTCAGGTCGGCACGGTCATGCGCAAGATCCTCAAGGACCGCGACTTCCCGACGCGCGAGCTGCGCCTGTTCGCGTCCGCCCGCTCGGCCGGTTCGGTCGTCGACGGTGTGACGGTCGAGGACGCCGCGACGGCCGACTACTCGGGCCTCGACATCGTCCTGTTCTCCGCGGGTGGCGCGACCTCCCGGGCGCTGGCCGAGAAGGTGGCGTCCCAGGGCGCGGTCGTGATCGACAACTCCTCGGCGTGGCGCCGCGACCCCGAGGTACCGCTGGTCGTCTCCGAGGTGAACCCGCACGCGATCGCCGACCGCCCCAAGGGCATCATCGCGAACCCGAACTGCACGACGATGGCCGCGATGCCGGTGCTGCGTCCGCTGCACGACGAGGCGGGCCTCGAAGCGCTGGTCGTCGCCACCTACCAGGCGGTCTCCGGCTCCGGCCTCTCGGGCGTCGCCGAGCTGCACGGCCAGGTCCAGAAGGTCGTGGCGGACGCGGACAAGCTGACGCACGACGGCTCGGCGGTCGACTTCCCCGAGCCGAACGTCTACCAGCGGCCCATCGCCTTCAACGTCGTCCCGCTCGCCGGTTCGATCGTCGACGACGGTCTGCACGAGACGGACGAGGAGCAGAAGCTCCGCCACGAGTCCCGCAAGATCCTGGAGATCCCCGGCCTCAAGGTCTCCGGCACCTGTGTCCGTGTCCCGGTCTTCTCCGGCCACTCCCTCCAGGTCAACGCCCGCTTCGCGCGTCCGATCTCCGTGGAGCGCGCGACGGAGCTGCTGGGCGGCGCCCCCGGCGTGGCCCTCTCCGACATCCCGACCCCGCTGCAGGCCGCCGGCCAGGACCCGTCGTTCGTCGGCCGCATCCGCGCCGACGAGACGGTGGAGCACGGCCTCGCCCTCTTCATCTCCAACGACAACCTCCGCAAGGGCGCGGCGCTGAACGCCGTGCAGATCGCGGAGCTGGTGGCGGCTGAGCTGAACGAGTAGGCGGGCAGGACGCGAAAGAGGGGCGCCCACCGTGAACGGTGGGCGCCCCTCCGCGCGTTCACAGGGCCAGATGCCGCCGTAGGGCCACGTCGACCTCGGCCATTCGCTGGCGCGGGACCGAACCGATCGGCCTCACCAGCCTCTCCGGAGCGAGCGCGCGCACCTGCTCGCACTGCACCTTGGAGTCCTTCGGAAGGCCGCACTCCTGGGCGGGTAGCAGCACCTGGAACGGATAGACCCGAGAAGTGTTCGTCGTCAGAGGGACCAACGTGATCACGCCTCGCCCGGTCCGCGCCACGGCCGCGTTGGCACCGTCGTTGGAGACAATCACTGCCGGACGCGCCTTGTTGGCCTCACTGCCACGCGTCGGCTCGTAGTCGACCAGGTAGATGTCACCGCGCTTCATCAGCCAGCCCGTCACCCGAGAACCGGTCCCAGAACGCGGCGTCCTCGCTCCCGTCCCACTCGGCGAAGGCCTCGGCGTACTCCTGCTCCAGTTGCGCTTCACGCAGGAGTGCGATGGCGGCGTGTATCACGGCCGACCGGGAATCGGCATCCGTACGCGCGGCGTACTCGTCGACGAAGGTGACGTCCTCCTGAGGCAGGCTCACACTAATCTTCATACACCTGATGCTACCCGGGGTAGGCACACGTTAGCCACTCCAGACAGGGCCCCGCTCATGGAAGGATGTCCGAACCCACACATACCGAGGAGATGACCGCGTGCCTGGCACAAACCTGACCCGCGAAGAGGCTCAGCAGCGGGCGGCGCTGCTGAGCGTTGACTCGTACGAGATCGATCTCGACCTCTCCGGCGCGCAGGGTGGGGGTACATCCCGCTCGAGCGAGGCCGAGAGTGGGGGAGGCACCTACCGGTCCGTGACCACGGTGCGCTTCGATGTCGCCGAGAGCGGTGCGGCGTCCTTCATCGACCTGGTGGCTCCGACCGTCCACGAGGTGACCCTCAACGGCGACGCGCTGGACCCGGCGGAGGTCTTCGCGGACTCCCGGATCGCGCTGCCCGGTCTGCTGGAGGGCCGCAACATCCTGCGGGTCGTCGCCGACGCCGCGTACACCAACTCGGGTGAGGGCCTGCACCGGTTCGTCGACCCGGTCGACAACCAGGCCTATCTGTACACCCAGTTCGAGGTCCCGGACGCCCGCCGCGTCTTCGCGTCCTTCGAGCAGCCGGACCTGAAGGCCACCTTCCAGTTCACCGTGAAGGCCCCGACCGGCTGGACCGTCATCTCCAACTCGCCGACGCCGGAGCCCAAGGACGACGTCTGGGTCTTCGAGCCGACGCCCCGGATCTCCACGTACATCACGGCGCTCATCGTCGGCCCGTACCACTCCGTGCACAGCGTGTACGAGAAGGACGGGCAGAGCGTGCCGCTCGGCATCTACTGCCGGCCGTCCCTCGCCGAGCACCTGGACTCCGACGCGATCTTCGAGGTCACGCGGCAGGGCTTCGACTGGTTCCAGGAGAAGTTCGACTACGCGTACCCGTTCAAGAAGTACGACCAGCTGTTCGTGCCGGAGTTCAACGCGGGCGCGATGGAGAACGCGGGCGCGGTGACCATCCGCGACCAGTACGTCTTCCGCTCGAAGGTGACGGACGCCGCGTACGAGGTCCGCGCCGAGACCATCCTCCACGAGCTGGCCCACATGTGGTTCGGCGACCTGGTGACGATGGAGTGGTGGAACGACCTGTGGCTGAACGAGTCGTTCGCCACGTACACGTCGATCGCCTGCCAGGCGGACGCCCCCGGCTCGCGCTGGCCGCACTCCTGGACCACGTTCGCCAACTCCATGAAGACCTGGGCGTACCGGCAGGACCAGCTGCCGTCCACGCACCCGATCATGGCGGAGATCGGCGACCTGGACGACGTGCTCGTCAACTTCGACGGCATCACGTACGCGAAGGGTGCTTCCGTACTGAAGCAGCTCGTCGCGTACGTCGGCCAGGACGAGTTCTTCCAGGGCGTGCAGGCGTACTTCAAGGCGCACGCGTACGGCAACACGCGCCTGTCCGATCTGCTGGGCGCCCTGGAGGAGACCTCCGGCCGCGATCTGAAGTCCTGGTCGAAGGCGTGGCTGGAGACGGCCGGCATCAACGTCCTGCGCCCGGAGATCGAGACGGACGAGCACGGCGTCATCACCTCCTTCGCGATCCGTCAGGAGGCCCCGGCGCTGCCGACGGGCGCGAAGGGCGAGCCGACGCTCCGCCCGCACCGCATCGCGGTCGGCCTGTACGAACTGGACGACACCAGCGGCAAGCTGGTCCGCGACGAGCGGGTCGAGCTGGACGTCGACGGCGAACTGACCGCCGTACCGCAGCTGGTGGGTAAGCGCCGCCCGGCCGTGGTCCTCCTCAACGACGACGACCTGTCGTACGCCAAGGTCCGCCTGGACGAGCGGTCGCTGGCCTTCGTCACCGAGCACCTCGGTGACTTCGAGGCGTCCCTGCCCCGCGCGCTGTGCTGGGCCTCGGCCTGGGACATGACGCGCGACGCGGAGCTGGCGACCCGCGACTACCTGTCCCTCGTCCTGTCGGGCATCGGCAAGGAGTCCGACATCGGTGTCGTCCAGTCCCTGCACCGTCAGGTGAAGCTGGCGATCGAGCTGTACGCCGACCCGACGACCCGCGAGGCGCTGCTCACCCGCTGGACGGACGCCACGCTCGCGCACCTGCGGGCCGCGGAGGCCGCCTCCGACCACCAGCTGGCGTGGGCCCGCGCGTTCGCCGCGACCGCCCGTACGCCCGAGCAACTGGACCTGCTGGAAGCCCTGTTGGAGGGCACGCAGACGATCGAGGGGCTGGCCGTCGACACCGAGCTGCGCTGGTCCTTCGTCCAGCGGCTCGCCGCGGTGGGCCGCTACGACGAGGCGGAGATCGCCGGCGAGTACGAGCGGGACAAGACGGCCGCCGGCGAACGCCACGCCGCCACCGCCCGCGCCGCCCGCCCGACGCCCGAGGCCAAGGCCGAGGCCTGGTCCCAGGTCGTCGAGTCCGACAAGCTTCCCAACGCCCTCCAGGAAGCGGTCATCGCCGGCTTCGTCCAGACCGACCAGCGCGACCTCCTCGCCGCGTACACCGACAAGTACTTCGAGGTGGTGAAGGAGATCTGGGAGTCCCGCTCCCACGAGATCGCCCAGCAGATCGCCGTCGGCCTCTACCCGGCCGTCCAGGTCTCGACCGACACCCTGCACAGGACGGACACCTGGCTGACCGCCGCCGAGCCCAACGCGGCCCTCCGCCGCCTGGTCTCGGAGTCCCGCTCGGGCATCGAGCGGGCCCTTCGGGCCCAGGCCGCGGACGCGTCGGCGACCACGGCGTAGCGACCACGCAGTAGCGACCACGGGTCGTACTGCGGCGGGGGCGCCCGGTGACTTCACCGGGCGCCCCCGTCGTTGTCCGCGGCAGCCCTGATCATGCGCGGCACGCGGCGGACCCGCCCGGTGCCGCCCGCCCGGTGCCGCCCGCGCCGGCCGACCGGCGTCGGCCGCTAGACGGTCGGCGCCCGGTGCCGCACTCCCCCACGCGGCGCTCCCTGTGGCCCACTGATCGACGACGGCGTACGCGGCTGGAGCTGGCCCAGGACCGTCGCGCCGAAGGCGATGGTCATGCCGAGGAGTTGGAGGGGGGTGAGGGACTGGCCGAGCGCCGCCCAGCCGACCACGGCCGCGGTCAGGGGGGAGAGGGGGCCCAGGAACGTGACCTGGGTGGCGGAGAGGCGGCCGATGCCTCGGAACCAGAGCCAGTAGGAGACGGCGGTGTTGGCGAGGGCGAGGTAGAGGTAGCCGCCGATCGCGCGGGTGTCCAGGGCCGGGGGTGCGCCTTCGGCCAGGAGGGCGAGCGGGGCGATCAGGAGGCCGCCGGCGGTCAGTTGCCATCCGGCGAGGGCCAGCGGGCCGACACCGTCCGGGCGGCCCCAGCGCTTGGTGAGGACCGTGCCGGCGGACATGGAGGCGGTGGAGGCGAGCGCCGCGAGCAGACCGACCGCGTCCAGCGCGCCCGCCGCCTTCAGGACGACCAGGCTGACGCCGAGGGCCGCGGCGATTCCCGTGAGCAGCGTGCGTACGGTGGGCCGCTCCCCCAGCAAGGCGGTCGCCAGGCCCGCGACGAACAGCGGGCCGACCGAGCCGACGACCGCCGCCATACCGCCCGGCAACCGGTACGCGGAGAGGAAGAGCAGCGGGAAGAAGGCGCCGATGTTCAGCGCGCCCAGCACCGCGGCCTTCCCCCACCAGGCCCCGTGCGGCAGCCTGCGTGAGATCGCCAGGAGCAGCAACCCCGCAGGAAGCGCCCGCACCAGGCCCGTGAACAAGGGGCGGTCAGCCGGGAGGAACTCCGTCGTCACGGCGTAGGTGGTGCCCCAGGAGATGGGGGCGAGCGCGGTCAGGGCTATGACGGGGAGACGGTTCGCGGTGTGCGTGGTGTGCGCGGTCATGGGCGCGCCCTTCCCGGCGTGAGGGATCTTGGACCATGGAGACAGCTCGCTCGTGATGAGCTCACTCACGATCAGCTTGCTTGTCATTAGCTTAGCGCTAAGCAACTTTCCGTCAAGCAACTTTCTTGCGGCCGACCCGACGACATCCGATACTCGCCCCATGAACGCGCGCCCTGAGCCCGACCAGCCCCTCCGCGACCCCGTCGACGCGATCATCGACCAGTGGGCGGTCGCGCGGCCCGACCTCGACACCACCGCGATGGAGGTGTTCGGGCGGGTCTTCCGTCTCTCGCGGGCGCTCGGCGACCGGATGGAGAAGGCGTACACGCGGTTCGGGATCTCACGCGGAGAGTTCGACGTGCTCGCGACCCTGCGGCGCTCCGGCGAGCCGCACACGCTCTCGCCCCGCCAGCTCTCCGCGACCCTCATGCTCACCACCGGCGGCATGACCGGCCGCCTCGACAAACTCGAACGCGCGAGCCTCCTCCGCCGCTCCCCCGACCCGCACGACCGCCGCGCCCTGCAGGTCACCCTCACCGACGAGGGGCTGCGCCTGGTCGACGAGGCTCTCGTCGCGGGCCTCGCCGTCCAGACCGAGGCGCTCGCCCACCTGAACGACGAGCAGGCCGGCCAACTGGCCGACCTGCTGAGGTTGTTGGTGGTGGGGGCGGGGGCGTGACCGTGGCCCGGGGAGGTACACGAAGAGCCGCCCGAAGACCAGTCCGGAGATCGGCGCGAAGAGCTGTCCGAAGATCAGCCCGAAGAGCTGACCGAAGAGCTGACCGAGGAGTCGTCTAGGACGCGGCACCGGCGCCCAGCCACGCCGTCAGCGCGGCCTCGACCGTCGGGGCGTCCCCACCCTTCTCCCTCTTCTCCCCCTTCTCCCCCTTCTCCGCGCGCTCCGTTCCGTCCGTCGCCCAGGCCACGTAGCCGTCCGGGCGCACGAGGACGGTCGTGCGGCGGTCGCTCGCCCAGGTCTCCACGACGAGGCGGCCCTTACGGGACGGGGACCCGGTGTCGTACGAGGCCGCAGGGCCCTGCGGGGCGTTCCGCGGGGTGATGAGGACGAAGCGGCCGCCGCGCAGGGACTCGTAGAGGCGGCCGGTGGTGAGGGTGACGTCCGGGACGCGGGTGCCGACCAGGCGGTGGGCGCCGCGTGGTGCCGCGTACGTGTAGCCGATGCCGGTGATTTGGCCGATCGCGCGGGCGCGGGCCGGGGGGAGGTGGTTGACGAGGGTGGTGAGGGCGGCGCGGAGCGCCAGGGTCCAGGGGGACTTGGCCATGGCGAGGCGGACGATGCCGCCGCTGCTGCGGAGGACGGACCTGCCGACGGGGTGGCGTTCGGCCTCGTAGGTGTCGAGGAGAGCGGGGTCCGCGTGGCCGCCCAGGACGGCGGCGAGCTTCCAGCCGAGGTTCGCGGCGTCCTGGAGACCGGTGTTCATGCCCTGCCCGCCGGCCGGGGTGTGGACGTGGGCGGCGTCCCCGGCCAGGAAGACCCGGCCCACCCGGTACGCGGGGGCCTGGCGCTCGTCGCTGTGGAAGCGGGACATCCAGCGAGCCTCGCGCATGCCGTAGTCGCGGCCGAGCGCGAGCCGGGTGATCTCCCTGACCTCGTCGAGATCGAGCGGCTCGCTGTCGGGGACGTCACGACCGCGGTGCCAGCCGATGATCCGGTAGTAGCCGTCGCCGAAGGGGGCGATGAAGGCGAAGGCGTCACCGACGGCGTTCGCGGTCAGCACCTGGGCCGGCTTCTCGTCGAGCCGCACGTCCGCGAGGACCACGGAACGGATGACCGACCTCCCCGGGAACGGCAACCCGATCGCCTCGCGGACCGCACTGCGGTGCCCGTCCGTCCCGACGACGTACGCGGCGGTCAGCCGCTCCGTCCCCCCGTCCGCCGTCCGCACGCGGACCGTGACGACGCCCGGACCCGGGCCCTCACCCTGGCCTTGTTCTTGCCCCTGGCCTTGTTCTTGCCTCTGGCCCTGGTCGATCGCCGTCACCTCCGTCTCGTACCGGAACCGCACCCCGGCCTCCACCGCCCGCCGCTCCAGGACCTTCTCCACCTCGTACTGCGGGATCACCAGCAAGTGGTTGAAGCGGGAGGGGAGGGTGTCGAGGCGCACGGCGAGACGCCCGAAGAGGTTGAGGCGGTCGAGGGTCTGCCCCCTGCCCTCCAGGTCGTCGGCGAGGCCTCGGGCGTCGAGCTGCTCCAGGGTGCGTGCGTGCACGACGAAGGCCCGCGAGAGGTTGCTGATCCGGTGCCGGCGCTTCTCGACGAGCGTGACCGGGATGCCTGCGGCGGCGAGGTCGCCTGCCAGCAGCAGGCCGGTGGGACCCGCCCCCACGACGATGACGTCTTGGAAGTCCTGAGCGTCCTGAGCGCCCTGAAGGTCATGAGCGTCACGGGCGTGAGGGGTGGTGCCGCGCTTGCTCCGCTTGCCGTGCCTGCCGTTCTCGCCGTGCTCGCCGTTCTCGCCGTTCATGGCGGCCTCCTGCCAACACATGTTGGTCAACGTTTGTTGGCCAACGCCTGTTGTCAACGTAGAGACGCACCGCTGGACTGTCAACAAGTGTTGGCCTACGTTTGTTGGCATGACGGATACGGAACCCTCGCCTCCCGCGAAAGCGGCCCGCCGCTCCGACGCCACCCGGCACGCGATCCTGCTGGCCGCGCGCGAGCGGTTCGCGGCCGACGGCTACGACCGGGCCACCATCCGGGCGATCGCCAAGGACGCGCGGATCGATCCGTCGATGGTCATGCGGTACTACGGCTCGAAGGAGGCGCTGTACGCCGCGGCGCTCGACGTCGACCTGCGGCTGCCGGACCCGACCGCGTTCGACGTGCGGGACGTGGGCCGGGTGCTGGTGAACCACTTCCTCGGCCTCTGGGAGGAGAACGAGGTGCTCACGGCGATGCTCCGGGTCGGCGCCACCAACCAGGCGGGCGCCGAGCGGATGCAGAGCGTGTTCCGGGACCAGTTGCTGCCGCTCGCCCGGCAGGTGTGCCCCGACCCCGAGCAGGCCTCGACCCGGGCGGCGCTGTGTGCGTCACAGGTGCTGGGGATGGCTCTGGCGCGTTACATCCTGCGGTTCCCGCCGGCGGTCGCGCTGAGCCGCGAGGAGATCGTGGAGTGGCTGGGGCCGACGGTGCAGCGGTACCTCACGGCGCCGTACCCGACGCCGTACCCCTGAGCCGACGCACGGTCACAGCGGCGACGGCCGCCCCGGGACACGCCGAGGGCACCCCCGGCGCACAGCTGCGCGAAGGGTGCCCTCGATGGAAAGCGTCGAGAAAGGCGGAGCGGAGGCGGTCAGGCCTTCGCCTTGGCCTTCGGCTGACGGTCCGTCGACCCGTCCAGGACCATCACCAGACCGGCGATCACCGCGAACAGCGCGAGCGGCGCCACGACGAAGAGGCCGAGCGTCTCGAACACGCTGAGGCCCGGACCCGGGTCGTCGCCGTCGTCGGGCGTCACCGCGAGCGCGGGGGACGACATGAGCAGCATCATCAGCGTCGTACCGGCAGCCAGGGCGCCGGCGCGCAGGGCGTTCTTCTTGTCCACCTTCTTGTCCACGCGCTAAAGGTAACGAACGCGGGTGGGCTCCGCGCGGCCGGGGGCGCCTAACAGCTCGGGGGTGCGGAGTGCGTCGGCGGGTGCGGGTCGTTCGTGGCTGGTCGCGCAGTTCCCCGCGCCCTGAAAAGCAGGGGGCGCAGCCCATGCTCTTCAGGGGCGCGGGGGCCTGGTCCCCCCACCCCCGAGCTCTCACGCGCCCCTCAGCACCTCCACCAACGCGTACAGCCGAGGTGACGCCGCCAGGTCCTCCAGCGTCACCGGGCGCCCCGTCGCGTCGGCGATCGGCAGGCGCCAGTTCGGGTACTGGTCCCACGTGCCGGGGAGGTTCTGGGGGCGGCGGTCGCCGAGGGTGTCGGGGAGCCAGAGGCCGACCATGCGGGCGGGGGTGCGGAGCAGGAAGCGGTGGAGGGCCTGGATCCGGTCCTCCTCGGAGGTGGTGGAGATGCCTCCGCCGGCACCGTCCAGCAGGCCCAGCCTGGCCAGGAGGGCCAGCCATTCGCCCGCGTCGGCGGCGGCCTCGGCGCGCTCCTCGGCCAGCGAACGGGTGAGCAGGCCCAGACCGTGGCGGAGGTCGACGTGGTCGCAGGTCAGCCGGGAGGCGGTGGGCGGGAGGTCATGGGTGGTGGCGGTGGCGAGGCAGTTCGCGCGCCAGCGTTCGGGCGGGAGCGGGCGGCCCGTGCCCTCCCAGTCGCGTTCGAACCAGAGGACGGACGTGCCCAGGACACCGCGGGCGTCGAGGGCCTCGCGCACGCCGGGCTCGACCGTGCCCAGGTCCTCGCCGATCACCAGGGCGCCGGCCCGTGAGGCCTCCAGGACCAGGATCGCGAGCATGGCGTCGGCGTCGTAGCGGACGTAGGTGCCCTCGGTGGGGGCCTGGCCCTGCGGGACCCACCAGAGGCGGAACAGGCCCATGACGTGGTCGATGCGGAGGGCGCCCGCGTGGCGGAGGAGGGCGCGCAGGAGGCGGCGGTAGGGGGCGTAGCCGTTCTCGGCGAGGCGGTCCGGGCGCCAGGGGGGCAGGCCCCAGTCCTGGCCGCGGGAGTTGAAGGCGTCGGGGGGCGCGCCGATCGACATGCCGGCCGCGAAGTACTCCTGCTGGGCCCAGGCGTCGGCGCCGCCGGGGTGGACGCCGACGGCCAGATCGTGCACCAGGCCGATCGGCATGCCCGCGTCGCGCGCGGAGCGTTGCGCGGTGCCGAGCTGGGCGTCGGTCAGCCACGCCAGGCGGGTGTGGAAGTCGACCCGGTCCATCAACTCGCCCCGGGCGCGGGCCGTCTCGGCCGAGCGCGGGTCGCGCAGGCCCGTCGGCCAGCGCTGCCAGTCGGAGCCGTGGACCTCGGCGAGCGCGCACCAGGTGGCGTGGTCCTCCAGGGCCTCGCCCTCCTCGGCGAGGAAGTCCCAGTACGCGGCCCGCCGCCCGGGGCCGAGCGGTACGGCGCGAACCAGTTCCAGGGCCTCGCGTTTGAGGTCCCACACCGCGTCCCGGTCGATCAGCTCGCCCTTGGACAGGACGGAATCCCGCAGGCGCGCGGCCCGCTCCAGCAGCGCGCCGACGCGGTCGCGGTCGTCGGGGGACGAGGCGGCGGCGGAGAGGGCGTACGGGTACTCCGGTACGTCCTCCACGCGCAGGTGGACCGGGTCGGGATAGCGGCGGGAGGAGGGGCGGTACGGGGAGGGGTCGGTGGGCACGCCGGGGACGGCCGCGTGCAGCGGGTTGACCTGGACGAATCCGGCGCCGAGGGCGCGGCCGGCCCAGGCGGTGAGTTCGGCGAGGTCGCCGAGGTCGCCCATGCCCCAGCTGCGCTGCGAGAGGAGGGAGTAGAGCTGGACGAGGAGGCCGTACGTGCGGCCGGGCGGGACGGGCAGCCGGGCCGGGGCCACGACGAGGTGGGCCTCGGCGGTGCGGCCGTCGGGGGCCGTGGCGCGCAGGGCGTGCACGCCCGGGGGCAGCTTCTCGACGGTGGAGCGGAGTTCGCCCTGCTCGGTCTCGATGCGCAGCCGGGTGCCGTCCGGGAGGGCGGTCAGCGCGGCGGGGGGCTCGCCGTCGGTCCAGTGGACCACGGTCGGCGGCAACAGCCGTTCGCCCCGTTGCCGTTCACGTGCCGCGAGGGCGGCGCCCACGGCCTCGGGGGTGCTCGCGTCGACGTCCAGCGCGGCGAGCACGGCCACGACGGCGTCGTCCGAGGCCGCGACCGCACGGTCCGGGGAGGGGCTGTAGGAGGTGGCGACGCCGTGCAGGGCGGCGAGCCGGGCCAGTGGTCTCTCCGGTGACGGCTCACCGGAGTCGGCCGGGTGTGGTGGCATCTAGACCCCCGATGCGGCGCCGTGGGACGTGGGTTCGCTGGTGAGGGGGGCCGCGTCGGTGAGAGGCGGCTCGCTGGTGAGGGGTTCGGCGTCGGGGAGCGGGGGCTCGCTGGTCAGGGGGACGTCGGCGCAGGGGCCCTCGGAGCTGAAGACGCAGACATGGGGCTCATGGAGCTCGAAGGGCTGCGCCTCGCGTTTGGAGCGGGCCTGGGTCGGAAGGTGAGCCGGTGCGGCCACGGGGGCCTCCTTGTCGTCGTACGGCGATGGGATGCGGGTCCGGGGTACTCCAGCCCTACCCAGCGGGCGCCGCCGCAGACGTGGGTGGGCGGACATCGTGGTGTTGTTCACTTCGACGCCGGGCCGATTTCCCGATCATCACCGGTTTCCCGCTCACTGTTCCCCTCACTATTCACTCAGTACATATACTCAGTGCATACTGATCTCCATGAGCACCCGCCACATCCTGCTGGGGCTGCTCGCCGGTGGGCCGAGCCATGGCTACGACCTCAAGCGACGGCACGACGAACGCTTTCCGCAGGCCCGTCCGCTGGCCTACGGGCAGGTCTACACGACCCTGCAGCGGCTGGTCCGCGACGGACTCGCCCAGGTGGACGGCACCGAGGCGGACAGCGGCCCGGAGCGGACGATGTACCGCTCGACGGGCGAGGGGGCGCGCGAACTGGCCAAGTGGGCCGGGGAGATCACACCGCCCGCGCCGTTCGTGACGAACGAGATCTTCGCCAAGCTGGTCGTCTCGATCCTCGCCGACGGCGATCCGGCCGCCTACCTACGGGCGCAGCGCACCGCGCATATGACGCGGATGCGGGAGCTGACGGCCGTGAAGACCGCGCCGGGAGCCGATCTCTCGACCGTCCTCGCGGCGGACTACGCCCTCAATCATCTCGACGCCGATCTCCGCTGGATGAACACCACCGCGGCCCGGCTGACCACCCTGACCGCGGAGGTCGACACAGCATGAACGAGAAGAACGCCAGCCCCGTGCCGCTGCTCGCGGCCCGCGGTCTCGTCAAGGAGCACGGCAGGACGCGGGCGCTGCGCGGCGCCTCGCTGGAGCTGCGCGAGGGCGAGATCCTCGCCGTCACGGGGGCCAGCGGCAGCGGGAAGTCCACGTTGCTGCACTGTCTCGCGGGGATCGTGCGGCCGGACGAGGGCTCGGTGGCGTATGCCGGAAAGCGGCTCGACCAACTCCCCGAGAAGGAGCTGAGCGAGTTGCGCCGGACGGACTTCGGGGTCGTCTTCCAGTTCGGGCAGCTGATACCGGAGCTGACGGCCGTCGACAATGTCGCACTGCCGCTGCTGCTGGCCGGCACGGCCCGCACGGAGGCGCGGGAGCGGGCCGGTGAGTGGCTGGAGCGGTTCGGCGTGCGTGGGCAGGAGGAGCAGCGGCCCGGGGAGATGAGCGGCGGCCAGACGCAGCGGGTGTCGCTGGCGCGGGCGCTGGTGACCGCGCCGAAGGTGGTGTTCGCGGACGAGCCGACCGGGGCGCTGGACTCGCTGGCGAGCGAGCAGGTGATGGCGGCGCTGACGCACACGGCCCGGGAGTCCGGTACGGCGGTGCTGCTGATCACGCACGACGCGCAGACCGCGGCGTACGCGGACCGCGAGGTCACGCTGAAGGACGGGGTCGTGGCCTCCGAGGCCGACGCGGCGCTGGAGGTGTCCCGGTGAGCGCGCTGGCGAACGACGTGCGCCTCGCCCTGCTGCTGACCCGGGGCTCCGACCGGCGCGAGTGGTGGCGGGTGTCGCTGACGGCCCTCGGGGCGGCCCTGGCCACCGGCTTCGGCATGGCGGCGGCCGCACTGGCCTCGCTGGAGGGCCAGTACAGCGTGCGGTTCGGCAACGGTCTGCTGAATCACCCCGGCGAGCGCTCCGGGGTGATCCTCACCCTGCTGCTCCTGCTGGTCCCGGTGCTCGGGCTCCTCGGTCAGTGCACCCGTGTCGGTGCCGTGCACCGCGACCGGCGACTGGCCGGGCTGCGGCTGGCCGGGGCGTCGGCGCCCCAGGTACGCAGGATCGCGGCGCTGGAGACGGCAGCGGCCTGTCTGGTCGGCTCCCTGGTCGTCACGGTCTTCTTCGTGCTGCTTCTGCTGAGCGCGTGGACCCCGCCCGCGCTGGCCTGGGTCGGCATCGCCCTGGTGGCGTTGGGGGTACCGGCGCTGGGCGCGGTCGCGAGTGCGCTGGCGCTACGCCGGGTGGTGGCCTCTCCGCTGGGCTGGGTGCGCCGGGTGCGGCCGCAGTCGGGCCGTGGGCCCGGGTGGGTGTTCCTGGGCGCGGTGGCGCTGGTGGTGCTCGGGGCGCTGCTCTTCGTCGCCAACACCAACCGCGACATGCCTGACCGTTCGCCCAGTTACGCCCCGCTGACCGTCTCCGGCGCGCTGCTCGCGGTGGGCGCGGGCGCGGTGTGGCTCTCGGGCACGGCCTCGAAGCTCACCGGCCGGCTGGTCGCCGCGCGCGCCGAGACCCCGGCGGTACTGATCGCCGCCGAGCGGCTGCGCGACGACCCGTGGGCCTCGGCCCGCACCCACGCGGCCGTCCTCATGGGAACCGTCGTGGGCAGCGGGTTCATCGGCATACGGCAGGGACTGCTCACGGTGGTGAACAGCACCGACAACCTCGCCGAGAGGGCGTCCTTCTACGTCACCGGACTGAACCTGGTGGCCGCCGCGATCCTCGTCGGTTTCGCCATCACCCTCTTCGGGCTGGCCGTCGGCACCGCCGAGTCGCTCTTCACCCGCCGCCGGGGCCTGGCCGCGCAGGTCGCCGCCGGGGTGCCGTACGAGGTGCTGGGGCGTGCCCTGCTGCTGGAGACCGCGCTGCCGCTGGCGCCGTCGATGCTGGTGGCCGGGGTCGGGGGCACGACGATCGCCGGCTGGTACGCCCTGGCCGTGGGCGGCGTCTCGATCCTGCCGCTCGGGGCACTGCTCGTCCCCCTCGCGGTGTACGGGGCCTGTCTGCTGGCGGCAGCCACCTCGCTGCCGCTGCTGCGCCGATCGGTGCGTCCGACGGAACTGCGGTACGCGTAGGGCCTCAAGACCTGGCGTCCCAGGGGACACGGGGGTGCTCCTGGGCCGCCGGAAGGTGCGAGCGGAGCAGTGGGGGCGCCCGGATTTCTCCGGGCGCCCCCACTGCTCCGCACAACCGCGTACGCGCCCTCGCGCTACTTCGGCACCCCCGAAGGCGCGATCGGCGTAGCCCGCTCCGACTGCGGCGACGTCGTGGACGCGTAGGCCGACGGGGGTGACATGCCCGCCGTCGGGTCGGTGTCCGTGTCGTCGCCCGCGAGGGCCACGGCGCCGCCGACGATGCGGATGTCGGCGGCGTCGAAGGCCTTCTTGATGCGCCAGCGCAGCTCGCGCTCGACGGTGAGGGCCTTGCCGGGCATGGTCTTGGCGGTGACGCGGACGACCATCGAATCCAGGAGGACGTCGTCGAGGCCGAGGACCTCGATCGGGCCCCAGAGGAGCTCGTTCCAGGGCTCCTCCTTGCTCATCGCCTCGCCGACCTCCACGAGGGTGCGGCGGACCTTGTCGAGGTCCTCGTCGTAGCGGACGGTGACGTCGACGCCGGCCGTCGCCCAGCCCTGGGAGAGGTTGCCGATGCGCTTGACCTCGCCGTTGCGGACGTACCAGATCTCGCCGTTGTCGCCGCGCAGCTTGGTGACGCGCAGGCCGACCTCGATGACCTCGCCGGAGGCGACGCCCGCGTCGACGGTGTCGCCGACGCCGTACTGGTCCTCCAGGATCATGAAGACGCCGGAGAGGAAGTCCGTGACCAGGTTCCGGGCGCCGAAACCGATGGCGACGCCCGCGACACCGGCGGAGGCCAGCAGCGGGGCCAGGTTGATCTCGAAGGTGGCGAGGACCATCAGGGCGGCGGTGCCCAGGATGAGGAAGGACGCCACCGAGCGCAGCACCGAGCCGATGGCCTGGGAGCGCTGGCGGCGGCGCTCGACGTTGACGAGCAGACCGCCGAGGGTGCCGCCCTCGACGCCCGGGACGGAGCGGTTCATCCGGTCTATGAGCTTGGTGATCGCCCGCCGGACGAACACTCTCAGCACCGCCGCTATCACCACGATCAGCAGGACGCGGAGACCGATGGCCAGCCATGTGGACCAGTTCTCCTCCACCCAGCTGGCGGCGTTGGTCGCGCTCTCCTGGGCATCCTCCAGCGACGGCACGGCCGGTGTCGTCGACGTCTCCGAGGGGGACGGCGACGGCGCGGCGGCGGCCAGTAGGAGGGGCAGGGAAGAAACGGGCGACACGGCGGGTACCTCCAGGTGCGTTATCCGCCCTCCGGTACGGCGGTCAAGATCGATCGGATCACGGAAAGGTCACCGGACGGGCAGGGTCACCACACTAACGGGGCATTGTGTGGAGGTCGTCGCCATGTTCGAGGGAGACAAGGCGCTCACCAGGGAGTGAAGGGCGCACACCGTGGGGGATGAATCAGGGTGTGGTCGAAAACACTCCCAGCCCGTTACCGGGACATGGTGGCGCTTCCACCAGGCATGAGGGGAGACTGACTACGGATCGTCCACGGCGCGAGCCACGCGCCGCCGGCGTACAAGGAGGCATCCGTGCCGCACGTCCTGGTCCTCAACGCGTCGTACGAGCCGCTCGGCGTCGTACCGCTCCGCCGCGCGCTCGTCCTCGTCCTGGAGAACAAGGCCGTCTCCCTGGAAGAATCCGGCGCCTACCTGCACAGCGCGACCGTCACAGTCCCCGCACCCAGCGTGGTCCGGCTCAAGCGATTCGTCCGGGTCCCCTATCGGGGGCCCGTTCCTCTGACCCGTCGGGCGCTGTTCGCCCGCGACGGGGGCCGGTGCATGTACTGCGGTGGCGTCGCAACCAGCGTCGACCACGTCATCCCGCGCAGTCGCGGGGGCAAACACGTCTGGGACAACGTCGTCGCGTCGTGCCGCCGCTGCAACCATGTGAAGGCCGACCGCCATCTCGTCGAGATCGGCTGGCGCCTGCGCCACAAACCCGCCCCGCCCACCGGGCTGGCCTGGCGCATCATCGGCACCGGCCATAGGGACCCGCGTTGGCTGCCCTACCTGCAGCCGTTCGGCGCGGACGACGCGATGGCCCGGATCGACGGCATCTCCGCCTGACGGTCCGGGTTTTTGTATGGCCGGGTGCCCCCGTCACGGGGCACCCGGAACGCCCACATCCGGTTGACCTGCGCATTCGTTACCGTCTTCACAGGTGCCCCGCGTTCCCCCCACACACATGATCGCCTAGTGTCACCCCAACGGTGGGCCCTTGTTCTGGAGCGCCATGCCCAGGGGCCCGCTTCGAATGTGGGGACTCATGCGCAAGCTCGCCATAGGTGCCGTCATGTCCGGCGCCCTGGCTCTCACCGGTCTGGCCGCGCCCGCCGCGCTGGCCGACTCGCCCGAGCTGACCTTCGGTGCCGTCACGGTGAACAAGGGCAAGCCGATCGCGGTCGGCACCAAGGCCACGGTGACCGTTCCGGTCACGTACAGCTTCACCCGCCCGTCGGACTTCGCCATCGACTACGAGACGAACTTCCTGGGCATCGTCCTGTACCGCGGCAGGCTCGCGGACCCCGACAACGGGCTGGAGGCTCTCTCCAGGGCGCCCAAGTGCACCCCGACCACGACGACGGACACCACGGTGACCGAGTCGTGCACGACGGTACTCACCGTAGACCCGCGTGAGCAGCTGATGGGCGCCGCGGACGCCACCACCTGGAAGGCCGGCGCCTTCTACGGACACATCTCGGTGGACAACGACGACTCCGACGACCACATCAGCTTCGAGAACGGCTACGACCTGTGGGGCGGCCTCGGCACGGCCAAGCTGCAGCGGATCGCCAAGCTCACCGTCAACGCCACCCCTGAGCCGGTCGTCAAGGGCAAGACCCTGACCGTCAAGGGCAGCCTCACCCGTGCCGACTGGGCCAAGCGGAGCTACACCGCCTACAAGGGCCAGAAGGTCACCCTCCAGTTCAAGGCCAAGGGCGCCACCGCCTACACGGACGTGAAGACGGTGACCTCCGGCACGGGCGGAGCCCTGACCACCACGGTGAAGGCGTCGAAGGACGGCTCGTACCGGTACACGTTCGCCGGTACGTCCACCACCGCCGCGAAGACGTCCGCGGCGGACTACGTCGACGTGAAGTAGCGCCGCCTCCCGCGTCGCGGGCACCGCCCCCAGGTAACGACTCCGTTGCCCGGGGGCGGTTTTTGTTGGCCGGATATTGACGCTCATCTGGTCTAGTCCTATCGTCCTGGCATCCGACAGGAAACTTTCCTAACAGTTGGGCAGGTGGCGTACACATGGCAGGAACCCCGCGGGTGCTGCGCGCCATGAACGACCGCGCCGCGCTCGATCTGCTGCTCGAGCACGGACCGCTCTCCCGGACGCGGCTCGGCAAGCTGACCGGGCTGTCCAAGCCGACCGCCTCGCAGCTTCTGGCCCGCCTCGAAGCCGCCGGACTCGTGATCGCCACGGGCACCGGCACGGACGGGTCCGGCACCGGCGCGAGCGGCTCCGGAGCGGGCCGACCCGGCCCCAACGCCCAGCTCTACGCGGTCGATCCGACCGCCGCGTACGCCGCCGGCGTCGACGTCACCCCCGAACGGGTCCTGGCCGCCGTCGCCGACCTCACCGGCCGCACGGTCGGCGAGCACGCCGTCCCCACCCCCGGACGACGCCCCGCCGAACCCGTCGTACGGCAGGTCACCACCGCCCTCGACGGGGCGGTCAAGGCCGCCGGACTCGTCCGGTCCGACGTGCGCCGGGCGGTCATCGGCACCCCCGGCGCCTTCGATCCCAACACCGGGCGGCTGCGGTACGCCTCGCACCTGCCCGGCTGGCACTCCCCTGCCCTCCTCGACGAACTCGCCGCCGCGCTGCCGATGCCGGTGGAGTACGAGAACGACGTGAACCTCGCCGCGCTGGCCGAACAACGGCTGGGCGCGGCCAGGGGCCACGACGACTTCGTCCTCCTGTGGAACGAGGGCGGTCTCGGCGCCGCGGTCGTCCTGGGCGGACGGCTGCACCGGGGGTTCACCGGGGGTGCCGGGGAGGTCGGGTTCCTGCCCGTCCCCGGGGTGCCGCTGGTCCGCCAGGTGACCAAGGCGAACAGCGGGGGTTTCCAGGAACTCGCCGGTTCGCAGATCATTCCCCGGCTCGCCCGTGAGCTGGGGATCTCTCCGGTGCCGCAGGGGCCGTACGCCGAGGTCGCGGCGGCGCTCGTCGCCCAGGCCGCCGCCGCTGTCGACTCCGGGCCCCACCGACGACTCCTGGCCACCTACGCCACCGGGCTCGCCACGGGTATCGCCTCGCTCGTCGCCGTACTCGACCCCGAGCTGGTCGTCCTCAGCGGTACGGCGCTGACCGCCGGCGGTGAGCCGCTGCGGGCGCTCGTCGAGGCCGAGTTGGCGGAGCTGGCCGCGTCCAGGCCCCGGCTCGTTCTCGGTGACGTACGTGAACACCCTGTGTTGCGGGGGGCGTTGGAGAGTGCGCTCGCCGCGACCCGTGACGAAGTCTTCAACACGCTGACGCTCCGCTGAATTCGGCCGCTTCACAGGCCGCTTGAAAACTGTCGACCGTTCGTGGCTGGTCGCGCCCACGCGGCGGAGCCGCACATCGACACAGCCCCGCGCCCCTGAGGTTTTCCGGGCGCGCCCCTTCCTCTCTCAACACCCCATCCCTCCCTCAGGAGACCTCGCCATGCCCGGAATATCCAAGAAAGCGGCGATCGCGCTCGCCGTCACCGCCTCCCTCTCCCTCCTCACCACCGCCTGTACCGGTCAGGCCGACAGCGCCGCCTCCGACGACCCGGACGCCAGGACGACGATCACCTTCTGGCACGGCTGGAGCGCGCCCGGTGAGGTGAAGGCGATCCAGGCGAACGTGGACCGGTTCGAGAAGGAGCACCCGAACATCACGGTGAAGGTCGTCGGGAACATCAACGACGACAAGCTCAACCAGGCGCTGCGGGCGGGCGGTTCGAACGGGCCGGACGTGGTGTCGTCGTTCACGACCTCGAACATCGGCAAGTTCTGCTCGTCCGGGGCGTTCCTCGATCTGAAGCCCTTCATCGAGAAGTCGAAGCTCGACCTCGACAAGATCATCCCGAAGCCGATGCTGGACTACACGCAGTTCGAGGGCACCCGGTGCGCGCTGCCGCTGCTGGGTGACGCGTACGGGCTGTACTACAACAAGGACGCGTATCGGGAGGCGGGCATCAAGTCGCCGCCGAAGACGTGGTCGGAGTTCGCGAAGGTCGCGAAGAAGCTGACCAAGACCAAGGGCGACGGCTACGCGCAGCTCGGGTTCATGCCGAACTACCACGGCTACGAGACCGTCGTGGACCACTACATGTCGCAGTGGGACCACGCGTACTTCGACTCCGAGGGCAAGTCGAACATCTCCGAGGACCCGGCGTTCGCGGAGATGTTCACGTACCAGAAGAGCCTGGTGGACTCGCTCGGCGGCTTCGCGAAGCTGGAGAAGTACCGGAACACCTTCGGTGACGAGTGGGGGGCCAAGCACCCGTTCCAGACCGGCCAGGTGGCCATGCAGCTGGACGGCGAGTGGCGGCTCGGGATGGCGAAGGACGCCGGGACCGACTTCGAGATCGGCACCGCGCCGATGCCCGTGGCCGACGACGAGGTCGACGAGTACGGCAAGGGCTTCCTCTCCGGCACGATCATCGGTATCGCCCCGCAGAGCGAGAAGCAGAACGCGGCCTGGGAGCTGGTGAAGTACCTGACGACCGACACCGAGGCCGTCGTCTCCTTCGCCAACGCCATCCACAACGTGCCGTCCACGTTCGCCGCCCTGAAGTCGCCCGACCTGAAGGTGGACGAGGGCTTCCAGACCTTCCTGGACATCGCTCAGAACACGCACTCGAACACCCCGCCGGCCTCCATCAACGGCTCCACGTACCAGACGACGCTCCAGGACTTCGGCTACCAGTACGAGTCCGGCAAGGTGACGGATCTGCGGAAGGGCCTGGAGAAGACCGCGGCGCAGATCGACACCGACATCGCGCAGGCGAAGTAGCGGGACGGGAAACGGGATCCGTCCGATGTCCACGCACTCCCCGCGTGTGTCCCTCGTGTCCACGCACACGCTCCGTTCGAAGCGCCGCCGGTCGGCGCTTCGAACGGTGGCCTTCCTGTCACCCTGGCTGATCGGGTTCGGCGTCTTCTTCGCCTATCCGCTGGTGTCCACCGTGTACTTCTCGCTGATGAAGTACGACGGTTTCGGTACACCGGTCTTCCGCGGCCTGGGCAACTGGTCCTACGTCTTCGACGACTACCCGCTGTTCTGGCCGGCCCTGCGCAACACACTCTGGCTGGTGCTGGTGATGGTGGCCTGCCGGGTGCTGTTCGGGCTCGGCGTCGGCCTGCTGATCACCAAGATCAAGACCGGCGCGGGCGTCTTCCGCACCCTCTTCTACCTGCCCTACCTGGCCCCGCCGGTGGCCGCGACCCTCGCCTTCGTCTTCCTCCTCAACCCCGGGACCGGGCCGGTCAACTCCGTCCTCGACGGCCTCGGCCTGCCGACGCCCGGCTGGTTCACGGACCCCGCCTGGTCCAAGCCGGCGCTCACCGCGCTCGCGCTGTGGGGCGTGGGCGATCTGATGGTCATCTTCATGGCCGCGCTGCTCGACGTGCCGAAGGAGCAGTACGAGGCCGCCGAGCTGGACGGGGCGTCGGCCTGGCAGCGCTTCCGGTTCGTGACGCTGCCGAGCATCTCGCCGATCGTGATGTTCGCCGTGGTCACGGGAGTGATCCAGACCATGCAGTACTACACGCAGCCCCTGGTGGCCGGGAAGGTCGCCTCCGGCATCATCGGCGGCTCCGGCCAGCAGTTCGAGCCGGGCTACCCGGACAAGTCGACCCTGACGCTGCCCCAGCTCGTCTACAACCTCGGCTTCCAGCGCTTCGACTACGGCTCCGCCTGTGTGGTCGCCCTCGTGCTGTTCGCCCTGTCGATGGTGTTCACCGCGCTGCTGATGCGGCGCCGGGGCGGACTGATCGGAGCGGGTGACTGATGACCCAGGTACTCGATGTACGCGACCGGCCCGTGGCGTCGGTCGCCGCCCGGGACAGCGAGCGGACCGCCCGCCGCCGGGCCCTGCTGGAGTGGATCGCCGTCCACTCCCTGGGTGTGGCCGCCGCGCTCTTCTTCACCCTGCCCTTCGTGTTCGTCGTGCTGACCTCGCTGATGGGCGACCAGCAGGCGCTCACCCGCGATCTGGTCCCGGACACCTGGGAGTGGGGCAACTACCGGCAGGTCCTCGACACCCCCGGCTTCCTGACCTGGTGGAAGAACACCCTGATCTACGCCGGCCTCGGCACCGTCCTCACCGTGGTGTCGTCGATCCCGGTGGCGTACGCGCTGGCCAAGTTCCGCTTCCGGGGCCGCAATCTGGCGCTGATGCTGGTCATCTCGATGATGATGCTGCCGCCGCAGGTCGTCGTGATCCCGATGTACCTGTTCTGGGCCAAGCAGATGGACCTGTCCGGCTCACTGTGGCCGCTGATCATCCCGATGGCGTTCGGGGACGCGTTCTCCATCTTCCTGCTGCGGCAGTTCCTGACGACCATCCCCAACGAGTACCTGGACGCGGCCCGGGTCGACGGCTGCGGCGAACTGCGCACCCTGCTGCGGGTCGTCCTGCCGATGGCCAAGCCGGGCATCGCCGCCGTCGCCCTCTTCCAGTTCTTCTACGCCTGGAACGACTACTTCGGCCCGCAGATCTACGCCTCCGAGAACCCCGCGGCCTGGACACTGAGTTACGGCCTGGAGTCCTTCAAGGGCGCGCACCACACCGACTGGAACCTGACCATGGCCGCGACCGTCCTGGTCATGGCCCCCGTGATCCTCGTGTTCTTCTTCGCTCAGAAGGCGTTCGTCGAAGGCGTCACCCTGACCGGAGTAAAGGGTTGATACAGCTATGAAGCTCACCGTGGTCGGCGGAGGGTCGACCTACACACCCGAACTCGTCGACGGGTTCGCCCGGCTCAGGGACACGCTGCCGATCGAGGAGCTGGTGCTCGTCGATCCGGCCGCCGACCGGCTGGAGCTGGTCGGCGGCCTGGCCCGCCGTATCTTCGCCCGCCAAGGGCACCCCGGGCGGATCGTCACCACCGGCGACCTGGACCAGGGGGTCGAGGGCGCCGACGCCGTCCTCCTCCAGCTCCGCATCGGCGGCCAGGCCGCCCGCGAGCAGGACGAGACCTGGCCGCTGGAGTGCGGCTGCGTCGGCCAGGAGACGACCGGCGCGGGCGGCCTGGCCAAGGCGCTGCGCACGGTCCCGGTCGTCCTGGACATCGCCGAACGGGTCCGCCGTACCAATCCGGACGCCTGGATCATCGACTTCACCAACCCGGTGGGGATCGTGACCCGCGCCCTGCTCCGGGCCGGTCACAAGGCCGTCGGCCTCTGCAATGTGGCGATCGGCCTGCAACGGAAGTTCGCCGCGCACCTGGGTGTGCCCCCGTCCGAGGTCCACCTCGACCACGTGGGCCTCAACCACCTCACCTGGGAGACCGGGGTCCGCCTCGGCGGCCCCTCCGGCGAGGACGTCCTGCCGAAGCTGCTGGCCGACCACGGCGACACCATCGCCGCCGACCTGCGCCTGCCCCGCCCCGTCCTGGACCGCCTCGGTGTGGTCCCCTCCTACTACCTGCGCTACTACTACGCCCACGACGAGGTCGTACGCGAGCTGCGTACGAAACCGTCGCGGGCCGCCGAGGTGGCCGCGATGGAGCGGCAGTTGCTTCAGATGTACGCCGACCCGGCCCTCGACGAGAAGCCCGCGCTGCTCGCCAAGCGCGGCGGGGCCTTCTACTCGGAGGCGGCCGTCGACCTGGCCGCGTCGCTGCTGGGCGACGGGGGCAGCCCGTACCAGGTGGTGAACACCCTCAACCACGGCACGCTGCCGTTCCTGCCCGCCGACGCGGTGATCGAGGTGCAGGCGGCCGTCGGTGCGCAGGGCGCGGCACCGCTGCCGGTGCCGACCGTGGACCCGCTGTACGCGGGCCTGATGGCGCACGTGACCGCGTACGAGGACCTGGCTCTCGACGCGGCCCTGCGCGGCGGCCGGGACCGGGTGTTCCGGGCGCTGCTCTCCCATCCCCTGATCGGGCAGTACGAGTACGCCGAGGCCCTCACGGACCGGCTGATCGCGCACAACCGGGAGCACCTCGCGTGGGCGTGAGCGACGGCGTGGGCGTGAGCGACGGCGTGCGCGGGAGTTCGACCGCGGGCACCCACCCCGATCCGGGCGCGGGCGTGCGCGGGCGTGACGGCGGGCGCGGGAGCGTGCTCGCCGTCGACGCGGGCAACAGCAAGACCGACGTCGCCGTGATCGCGCCGGACGGGGAGGTGCTGGGCGCGGCGCGCGGCGGCGGGTTCCAGCCGCCGGCCGTGGGCGTGACGCCGGCCGTCGACGGCCTCGCGGAGGTCGTACGGCAGGCCTTCGCCGAGGCGGGGGTCGGCTCGGTGGACCATGTCTCGGCGTGTCTGGCCAACGCCGACTTCCCCGTGGAGGAGGAGGAACTGGCGGCGGCGTTGCGCACGCGCGGGTGGGGCACGACCGTCGAGGTCCGCAACGACACCTTCGCGATCCTGCGGGCGGGCGTGGCCGAACCCCGGGGCGTGGCCGTGGTGTGCGGCGCCGGCGTCAACTGTGTCGGCATGCGCCCCGACGGCCGCACCGCCCGTTTCCCGGCGCTGGGACGCATCTCCGGTGACTGGGGCGGCGGTTGGGGCCTCGCCGAGGAGGCGATGTGGCACGCGGCCCGCGCGGAGGACGGCCGGGGCGGTCCCACGGCCCTCGCCGACGCACTGCCCGCGCACTTCGGCCTGGACTCCGTGTACGCCCTGGTCGAGGCCCTGCATCTGGAGCACATCCCGGCCGTCCGCCGCCACGAACTCACCCCGGTCCTCTTCGCCACGGCGACCGCCGGCGACCCGGTGGCCCGCTCCCTGGTGGACCGCATGGCCGAGGAGGTGGTGGCCATGGCGACGGTGGCCCTGACCCGCCTGGACCTCCTCGGCGAGGAGACCCCCGTCCTGCTCGGCGGCGGTGTCCTCGCCGCCCGGCATCCCCTCCTCGACGCCCGGGTCCGCGAGTCATTGGCGGCCGCCGCGCCCAAGGCCGTCCCCCGGGTGGTCACGGCCGCCCCGGTGCTGGGCGCGGCGCTGCTCGGCCTCGACCACGTGGGCGCGCCCAGGAGCGCGCACGCGCGCGTGCGGGCGCATTACGAAGGAGCGTGACCCGGCTCCCCGCACCACCCTCCGCACCTCCCCCGCACCTCCCCCCCCGAACGCGTTCGAACCCCCAGGGAACCGAACCCGATCGGAGCGCGTATTCATGGGCAGGGGGTGGTGGGGGAAGCCTTGTGCTGCGCCGGAATGCGACGGGCACAGCACGTACGGACACGATCGGGGAACAAGATCGAGTCAAGGTCTGTGCGAGGTCAGTCCCGACGGCGATACTTGCGGCCGTGCACCTCTGTCCGCACGAGCGGGCGGAAGTGACGGACGGATGACCAGGGGGAGGTCAGGTGACATTCACGCCGGAGGGCAGCGCGGCACCGACGGCACCACCCGCGGGCCCGGGCCCCGTCGTGCCGCCGCAGGCCACACACACGCCGAGGCCCCCCGTCCCGCCCCCGGCCCCGGACGGCGGCCCGCCCCGCCGCACCGCGTTCGCGGAGGGCGTCGACCAAGTGCGCGCCGCCGCGACGACCGAGCCCGGCCGGCTGCGCATCATCGGTGCCGTCCTCGCCCTCCTGGTCGTCGCGTTCGGCTCCGTCACCGCCTGGCAGATGAACGACCGCTCGGCCGCCGCCGACGACGTACTCCACGGCAGCCAGCCGCTCAGCTCGGCCGCGGCCGAGATCTACAGTTCCCTGGCCGACGCCAACACGGCGGCCTCCAGCGGCTTTCTCGCGGGGGGCCAGGAGACGAAGGACTCGCGCGAGAGATACGAGGAGGAGATCGAGAACGCCGCCAGGAATCTCTCCGTCGCCGCCTCGGCCTCGGAGCCCGGCTCGGAGTCCGAGAAGCTCGTCTCGCAACTGAACGCCCTGCTGCCGGAGTACAAGGGCCTGGTGGAGCGCGCCCGCGCCAACAACCGGCTGGGCTACCCGCTGGGGGGCGCGTACCTGCGCTATGCGAACGACAAGATGCAGGACGACATGCTCCTGAAGGCGAAGAAGGTCTACGACAACGAGAACGCACGGCTGCGCGACGACTACGCGGACGCCACGTCGTATCCGTGGGCCGCGATCGGTCTCGGAGTCCTCGCCATCGGCGGCCTCGTCTGGGCCCAGCGCCGTAACTACCAGCGTACGAACCGGGTGTTGAACCACGGTCTCGTCGCGGCGACGGCCGCCTCGACCGTCGTCCTGCTGTGGCTGGCAGGCGGTCACACCGTCGCCCGCTCGGGGCTGAACGACTCCTACGAACACGGCGTGCGGTCACTGACCGTCCTGAACGACGCGCGCATCGCCTCCCTCACCGCCCGCGGCAACGAGAACCTGACGCTGATCAGCCGGGGAGCGCAGACCACCACGGTCGAGGTCGACGGCAAGCCCGAGGTCGTGGACGAGTTCGACAACGAGTTCAAGGTGGAGATGGCCGGGCTCAAGAAGCACCTGGCCGCCGCCGAGCGACTGGCCGACGACGCCAGCGGCGAGCAGCCCGTGAAGGCCGCCGGCGCCGGCATGGAGGCGTGGCTGGACCGGCACGAGAGCGCCCGCGACGCCGACGACAAGGGCGACTACCAGTGCGCTCTCGACCAGGTGATCGGTGGCGAGTCCCGACCCGACTGCGAGAACGGTGACAAGCCGACCGGCGAGTGCTTCGACGAGGTCGACAGGAACCTGGGCATCGCGAGCAGGTACGAGGCGAAGGAGTTCGAGCGGGCGGCCCAGGGCGGCCGCGACGCGATGCTCGGACTCCCCGTGGGTGCCGCGGTACTGGCGGTGCTGGGCGCGGCGGGCGCGGTGCTGGGCATCGGACGCAGGCTTTCGGAGTACCGGTGACGACGGCGGGAGGAGACACGGTGGAAGGGGTCGCGATGAATGCGGTACGACGCCTGCGGGCCGGTCTCAGGGGCTGGGGCGGCGTGGGCGCGATGGCGGTCCTCTGCGCCCTGACCGTGGTCTTCGCCCTGGTGCTGCCGGTGAGCGGGACACGCGGCGACGGCACCACGGGCGTCGGCGGCCAGGGCGTCGCCCACGGCATCCAGGCGCGGGCGGACGACTGCGACGACGCCACCTCCCAGGACCAGAGCCTGAGCCCCTCCGGGGACGAGTCCGGCACGACGATCACCGAGATCGAGAACCGTGGCTATCTCAGGATCGGCATCGACCAGAACAGCTACCGCTGGGGGTATCGCGACCCGAACAACACGGCCGCGGACGCCGAGTTGGAGGGCTTCGACATCGACCTCGCGCATCGCATCGCCGAGGAGATCCTGGGCGACCGGACGAAGGTCCGCTTCCGGGCGGTTCCCACGAACCAGCGCGTCAAGGCGATCCAGTCCAAGCAGGTCGACATGGTGGTCCGCACCATGACGATCAACTGTGACCGCATGAAGGACGTCGCCTTCTCCCAGCCGTACTTCAAGACGGGCCAGCAGTTGCTGGCGCCCAAGTCCTCGACGATCGAGGGCTACGACAAGACGCTGGCGAAGAAGAAGATCTGCACAGCGGCCACTTCCACCGCGTGGAAGAGGCTGACGGCCGACAAGGACAAGGGTGCCCTCGTGTCGTCCGCCGTCATCTATCCGCCCGTCCCCAACCAACTCGACTGCCTGGTGAGGCTCCAGCTCGGCGAGGTCGACGCCGTGATCACCGACGGCGCCCTCGCCGCGAGCCAGGCGGCCCAGGACCCGACCGTCGATCTGAAGGGCGAGCCGTTCACCACCGAGTACTACGGCGTGGCGATGAACCTCAAGGCGGACGATCTGGTACGCCGGGTGAACCAGGTGCTGGTGGACTATCTCAAGGACGGCTGGCAGGACTCGTACACCAAGTGGCTGTCCGCGACGCTCGGCGATGACTCGGCGAGCTCCCGGCCGCCGGCCGACCAGCGGTACAGGGACTGAGACACGGGAATCGACGTACAGGGCCGCAGTCAACTGACGGACACCGACAGCAGCGAGAGGTGATCGATGGGCGTGGCGGGATCCACCGGGCCGGTGATGGACCGGGACGAGGTGGACCGTGCGCTCGCGCGGCTCGGCGCGGAGCACGAGGCCATCGAGACCTCGCTGCTCGCCCTTCAGGACCACGCGGGCCGCAGGCTGCTCGAAGGCGCCGAACTGACCGGCGTCACCAAGGAGCGCTGGACCTCCGCGGAGGCGTCGATCACGCTGCTGTGGGCGTACTTCGACGCGTACTCGGACGCGCTGCGCTCCGCCCGGGAGATCCGTTCCCGGCGCCGCTGGTCCAGCCGTGAGGACCTGGTGGAGCTGACCGAACTGCTGCGCGGCGAGGCCGTCACGGTCGCCGGCTCCGCGACGGCGATGGCGAACGCGCCGACGCTGCAGGGCGCGACCCGGCTCAGCGAACAGTTCTCGCTGAGCACGCTGGTGGACCGGATGAACGACCTGTACGCGTCCTCGCTGGACATGGTCGTGGCCGCCGACGCGGTGTGGTCCGCGCTGCCCGCCCGGATCGATCTCCTGGCCGCCGAGCTCCAGCGCACCCGCCAGCTCGCGCACTCCGTCGGCGTACGCCCCGGCGAGCACCCGGCCGGCGACGACCTGGAGCGGATCACCCGCACCCTGACCCGGCTCCGTGAGCAGGTCATCTCCGATCCGCTGGCCTTCTGGGTCCCCGCGCCGGGCAGTTCGGCGCCCGGCGGCGGCCGCCCGGACACCACGACGTACGACCGCGAGGCGCGGGCCCTGGAGGACGTGCGGCGGGAGATCGACGCCGTGTTGACGGTCCGGCAGGACGCCGAGGCCCGCCTGATGAAGCTGCGCGACGTGCTCAGCCGCGCGGACCGTACGCTCGCCGAGGCGCGCAGCGCGCGCGGCGAGGTGCTGGCGAAGATCGCCGCGACCGAGGTGCCCGTGGTGAGCGGCCCGCCGACGGTGCTGCAGGAACAGCTGGCGATGGCGGCCGAGTACCGCAGACACGCGCAGTGGCACCGGCTGTCCCCGCTCCTGGAGTCCCTGGAGCAGAAGGCGGACGACGAACTGCTGCGCGCCCGCGAGTCGTTGACGGCGGTCACCGCGCCGCTGGCGGTCCGCGCGGAGCTGCGCGGCCGGCTCGACGCGTACAAGGCGAAGGTCGCCCGGCACGGCTTCGCGGAGGACTCGCTGCTGGTCGAGCGGTACGACGCGGCGCGCCGCATGCTGTGGAGCGCCCCCTGCGACCTGCGCGTAGCCGAGATGGCGGTGCTGCGCTATCAGCATGCGGCCGCCGAACTGCTGGGCCAGTCGGTACCGGCCCCGCGTGCGCCCCAGGACCGGAGGGAGGAGGGATCGTGAGTCAGACGGAGGAGAGCCCGGCGGGCGAAGAGGCTCCGCAGCAGTCGTGTCAGCGTCCCGGCTGCTCGGGATCGTACGAGGACGTGGGCGGCGGCGAGCTGTACTGCGACGAGTGCGGTCTGGCGCCGGTCGTCTCGGCGAGCGGCATGGTCAACTCCCCGCCCACCGGCATCACCGGCGGCGGCCGGGGCTCGCGCGGCTCCGGTTCCAGCAGTTCGCGCTCCTCGCGGACGTCCGCGCGCTCCTCGCAGTCCCGGCGCTCGGTCTCCGGACGGCTCATCGGTGCCCTGTCGGGCAGGACGACGGGCCGCTCGGTGTCGGTGCGCAGCTCCGGCAAGACCGCCGGCTCCTCGGGGCGGGCCCGGCTCGGCGTCGGCCTCGTCCAGGTCCCGGACGTGCCGCGTCCCGACCCGCGCTCGATGGTGCTGGAGACCGCCGAGGTACCCGAGCGCAAGCGGTTCTGCTCGCGCTCCGACTGCGGGGCGCCGGTCGGGCGGGCGCGCGGTGAGCGGCCGGGGCGCACGGAGGGCTTCTGCACCAAGTGCGGCCACCCGTACTCGTTCGTGCCGAAGCTGCACTCGGGCGACATCGTGCGCGGCCAGTACGAGGTCGTGGGCTGTCTCGCGCACGGCGGTCTGGGCTGGATCTACCTGGCCATAGACCGGGCGGTCTCGGACCGCTGGGTCGTGCTGAAGGGCCTGCTCGACACCGGCGACCAGGACGCGATGGCCGCCGCGATCTCCGAGCGCCGCTTCCTCGCCGAGATCGAGCACTCCAACATCGTCCGCATCTACAACTTCGTCGAGCACCTCGACCAGCGCACCGGCTCGCTGGACGGGTACATCGTCATGGAGTACGTCGGCGGGAAGTCCCTCAAGGAGATCGCCAACGACCGCCGCACGCCGGACGGGCGCCGCGACCCGCTGCCGGTCGAGCAAGCCTGCGCGTACGGCATCGAGGCCCTGGAGGCGCTGGGCCACCTGCACAGCCGCAACCTGCTGTACTGCGACTTCAAGGTCGACAACGCGATCCAGACCGAGGACCAGCTCAAGCTGATCGACATGGGCGCGGTGCGCAGGATGGACGACGACGAGTCGGCCATCTACGGCACGGTCGGCTACCAGGCGCCCGAAGTCGCCGACGTGGGCCCGTCGGTGGCCTCCGACCTGTACACGGTCGCCCGGACGCTCGCGGTCCTCACCTTCGACTTCCAGGGCTACACGAACGTCTTCGTGGACTCCCTGCCCGACCCCGACAACATCGAGGTCTTCCGGCAGTACGAGTCCTTCTACCGTCTGCTGGTCCGTGCCACCGACCCCGACCCGGCCCGCCGGTTCGCCTCCGCGCAGGAGATGTCGGAGCAGCTGACGGGTGTGCTGCGAGAGGTCGTCTCCCTCCAGACGGGCCGGGCCCGCCCCGCCATGTCGACGATCTTCGGCCCCGAGGTGAAGGTCACGGACACGGAGTTGTTCGCGAAGCTGGACGGGGAGGTGTCCCGGCTGGGGACGCGCCGCGACAGGCCGACGGCCAGGAACGATGGTTCGGCTGCCGGTACGGCCGCTCTGCCGGCCGGCGGCGCCGCCGTCCCCGTCCGACTCACCCGGCAACTCGACACCGCCGCCGCGGCCCTCGCGCTGCCCGTCCCGCGGGTGGACCCCGGGGACCCGAACGCCGGGTTCCTGGCGGGGCTCATCGCCTCCGCGCCCACCGAGCTGATCACGGCGCTGCACGCGGCGCCCAGCGGCTCGCTGGAGCTGCGGCTGCGGGAGCTGCGGGCCCGGCTGGAGATGGGCGAGTTCACCATCGCCCTGGCCACCCTGGACGCCCTGGAGCGGGACCACCCCGACGACTGGCGGGTGGTCTGGTACCGGGGCGTGGCCGCGCTGGCCACCGGCGACCACGAGAACGCCGCTCTGTCCTTCGACGCGATCTACGACGCCTTCCCGGGCGAGCCCGCCCCCAAGCTGGCCCTCGGCCTGTGCGCCGAGGTGCTCGGGCAGCTGGACAACGCCGCCGAGTACTACCGCCTGGTGTGGACGACCGACCCCAGCTTCGTCAGCAGCGCGTTCGGGCTCGCCCGGGTGCGGCTGACCGCCGGGGACCGGCAGAACGCCGTCCACACCCTGGAGTCCGTACCGGAGGCGTCCATCCACTACACCGCCGCCCGGGTCGCCGCCGTACGGGCGCGGCTCAGACACCGCACGGAGGCGACGCTCGGGTCCGGAGCCGTGTCTCCCGGGGCCGTGCTTCCCTGGGCCGTGTCTCCCGGGGCCGCGCCGTCCGGGAAGGCGCCGGACGCGCCGTTCCTGGACGACCTGACGGCGGCCGCCGGGCAGGTGGAGGCGCTCGGCGGGTACGGTCTGGACGCGGTGCGCCGCGAGCAGTTGTCCACAGAGGTCCTTGGCTGCGCCCTGGACTGGGTACTCTCCGGGGGCCAGGGTGCCGCGCCCCCGGCCGGCGGGCGGGTGCTGCTCGGCAGCGCGCTGGACGAGCGCGGCCTCCGCTTCGGACTGGAGCGGTCGTACCGCACACTGGCCCGGCTCGCCCCTGGCGGCGAGGAGAGGATCGACCTGGTGGAACGAGCCAACCGTTACCGCCCCCGGACGTGGGTGTAGTTGATGTCGCAGATGCCCCAGCCGACCGCGCTGACGAAGTGCCCGATCTGCGAGTGGCCCCTCGCTTCGGACGACCGCTTCTGCGGTGCGTGCGGCCATGACCTCTCGGCGGTCTCCGCGCCGCCGGAGGACCAGCCGACCGTCACGTTGAACGGGACGGCGGGCGACGTGCCCGACGAGTCCGCGTCCGTGGACTGGCCCGTCGCCTCCGAGCCCAGCTCCGACACGCCCCCGCCGGTGGTCCGTCCCACCGACATCCCGGGCACCGACTCCGGCGGCGGCGAACTGCCCGGCCCGGGGCGGGGCGTACGGTTCGACCGGCCCCGCGAGCCCGACGAGTACCCGCTGGCCGCTCCCCAGCCGCCGGACCCGCGCACCACCGACCTGGCCACACCGCCGGCCGGCACGAAGGTGTGCGTGGCCTGCCGCGCGGGCCATGTCGACCGGGACGGCTACTGCGAGAACTGCGGGCACGCCCAGCCGCGCGAACGCGACCACATGGAACAGGAGTTGGACGCGGTCGCCGCGGTCAGCGACCGGGGCCTGCGCCACCACCGCAACGAGGACGCGTTCACGATCTCCTCGACCGCGCTGCCCGACGGCTCCCCCGCGGTCGTGGCGATCGTCTGCGACGGCGTGTCCTCCGCGACCCGGCCCGACGACGCCTCGCTCGCCGCGGCCCGCGCCGCGGGCGAGACGCTCCTGGAGTCCCTGCCGCGCGGCACCCACCCGCAGCAGGCGATGCACGACGCGATCATCGCCGCCGCGGGCGCCGTCAACGCCCTGGCGGAGGAGCCGGAGACGGCCCAGGAGCACGCCCCGCACCAGAACGCGCCGGCGTGCACCATCGTCGGCTCCGTCGTCACCCCGAGCCTGCTCGTCGTCGGCTGGGTCGGCGACAGCCGCGCCTACTGGGTCCCCGTCGACCGGAGCGCACCCCCGGCCCGGCTCACCGAGGACGACTCGTGGGCGGCGCAGATGGTGTCCGCGGGGCTGATGAGCGAGGCCGAGGCGTACGCCGACGAGCGCGCCCACGCGATCACCGGCTGGCTCGGCGCGGACGCGTACGAACTGGAGCCGCACACCGCTTCCTTCAAACCGGACCGGCCGGGTGTAGTGGTGGTGTGCACCGACGGACTGTGGAACTACGCGGAGGCCGCCGAGGAGATGGCCGAGGCCGTGCCCCTGGACGCGGCCGTGCGACCGCTCCACTGCGCCCAGGTTCTGACCGGCCACGCGCTCGACGGAGGTGGCCACGACAACGTAACAGTGGCCGTCCTGCCGTTCCCGGCCCCTCCACAGGGGGCAGGATCGGCCTGAGGGTGCTCGCGGGCGGGGTGTTCGCGGGCGCCTCGGCGGCCGGACGGGAAAGGCCGACGGGCCGGAGGGGACCGGTCCGGGTACAGGCACGCACAGTCATCACCCCACGTGCTGTGGGGCCGCTAGGGGGATCAGAGTAGGCATGGCCAATTTTTCGAAGTCGAACGTGCCGCAGTTCTCGGTCGAGGTGTACCAGAACGAGTACCTGCCCGACGGCGGCCGCGAGGTCAACGCCATCGTGACGGTCAGCGCGACCGGCGGTGGCACCATCGGCACCGCGGTCGCCGCGCCACACCTCTACTCGCCCGGCCAGGGCCCGTCCGCCGCCGTGGCGCTCATGGTCGACTGCTCGGGGTCGATGGACTATCCGCCGACCAAGATGCGCAACGCCCGGGACGCCACGGCCGCCGCGATCGACACCCTGCGCGACGGCGTCCACTTCGCGGTGATCGACGGCACCCATGTGGCCCGGGAGGTCTACCCCGGCGGCGGCCGGCTCGCGGTCGCCGACTCCGCCACCCGTGAGCAGGCCAAACAGGCGCTGCGCAGGCTCAGCGCGGGCGGCGGCACCGCCATCGGCACCTGGCTGAAGCTCGCGGACCGGCTGCTCGCCTCCGCCGACGTGGCCATCCGCCACGGCATCCTGCTCACCGACGGCCGCAACGAGCACGAGTCGCCGGAGGACCTGAAGGCCGCGCTGGACGCCTGTGCCGGACGGTTCACCTGTGACGCGCGTGGAGTGGGCACGGACTGGGAGGTGAAGGAGGTCACGGGGATCGCCTCCGCGCTGCTCGGCACCGCCGACATCGTCGCCGACCCGGCCGCCCTGTCCGCCGACTTCACACAGATGATGGAGGCGGCCATGGGCAAGGAGGTCGCGGACGTCGCCCTGCGGCTGTGGACCCCGGTCGGCACCCGGGTCAAGTTCGTCAAGCAAGTGGCGCCCACGGTCGAGGAGTTGACCGACCGTCGCACCGAGGCCGGCCCGCGCGCCGGGGACTATCCGACCGGCTCGTGGGGGGACGAGTCCCGTGACTACCACGTGTGCGTCGAGGTCCCGGCCGCGTCCCTGGGCCAGGAGATGCTGGCCGCCCGGGTCTCCCTCGTCATCCCGCAGCCCGACGGCACCGCGCAGAACCTCGGCGCCCAGGGCCTGGTGAAGGCGGTGTGGACCGACGACATGGTCGCGTCCACGTCGATCAACCCCCAGGTCGCGCACTACACGGGTCAGGCCGAACTGGCACAAGTCATCCAGCAAGGGCTGGATGCCCGTAAATCCGGCGATTTCGACGGCGCAACGGCCAAGCTGGGACGGGCCGTTCAGCTCGCCAGCGCGTCCGGGAACGCGGATACTGCGAAACTGCTTGCGAAGGTGGTGGACGTGGTCGACGCGGCGACAGGTACTGTGCGACTGAAGGCGAAGGTCACGGAGGCCGACGAGATGACTCTCGAAACACGGTCGACAAAGACTGTTCGTGTAAAGAAGTAGGAAGAAGCAACCGGTAACACCGCTGCACATGAGCCTGGCTCGGGTCCCCCACCGGGGGATCCGGACAGTACCGGCCACACCGGCCCGTCGCGGCCACAGGAACCGGCCGAAGGGCCGGAAAGGAGAGGGGGAAGCGCCGACATGCCGACCTGCCCGAACGGACACCAGTCGGGTTCCGACGACTGGTGCGAGGTCTGCGGTCACCGTATGGCCGGTGCCGTACCCCCGCCGCCACCACCGCCGCCCCCGGGCGCCGGTTACGGATACCCGCCGCCCGGCTCACCTCCCCCGCCTCCGGGCGCGGGCGGTCCCGGAGGACCCGGGGGTCCCGGGGGTCCCGGGGGTCCCGGGGGTCCCGGTGGACGCCCGCACCTGACCGCCGAGCCGGAGCTCTGCCCGCAGTGCCGCACGCCCCGCGAGGGCGGCGCGCCCTTCTGCGAGGAGTGCCGGTGGAACTTCCTGACCAACACGGCGACGACGTACACGCCGGCCGCGCCGCGGCCTTCGGCGCCCGGGGCGGGCTCGGGCCCGGGTGGTCCCGGTCCCGGCGGCCCCGGTCCCGGCGGCGCTGGTCCCGGCCCTGGAGGCCCTGGCCCTAATTCCGGTCCTGGTCCTGGTCCCGGCGCCGGTGGAAACCCGGCGCTCCGGTTCCAGCAGCCGCCTCCGCCGTCCTACGGCGCCGGTGACGGATACGACTACCAGAGCTCCCGCCCCTCACAGGTGAACCGTCCCGCCGAGCCGCTCTCACCGTTCGGCGGGGAGCCGTCGGGTCGGGGCGGGCCTGGGGGTCCGGGCGGAAACGGTGGGTTCGGCGGACCTGGTGGCCCTGGTGGCTCCGGGAGTCCTGGTGGCCCCGGCGGTCATGGCGGGCAGGGTCCCGGCGGGCCCGGCCGCGCAGGTGGGCCCGGCGGCCCCGGTGGCCCGACGGGGCCGGGGGGTTCCTCCGGGTTCGGTGGCGGGCCTTCGGGTCAGCCCGGTCAGCCCGGTCCGGGGCAGCCCGGCCAGCCCGGTCCGTCCGCGTTCGGCGGGGATCCTTCGCGACCTGGACCTTCGGCCTTCGGCGGTGACCCTTCACGACCTGGGCCCTCGGGCTTCGGTGGCGATCCTTCACGACCCGGGCCCTCGGGCTTCGGCGGCGACCCTTCACGACCGGTTCCGCCGCCGCCCGGGCCTACGCCGGGTGGGCCCGGCGGTCCCGGTTTCCCCGGTGGTCCCGGTTCCGGCGGACCTGGTGGTCCCGGTGGTCAGGGCCCCGGCGGTCAAGGCCCCGGCGGCCAGGGTCCCGGCGGGGCGCCGCAGGCGTTCCAGCAGGCGGGGTCTTCGGCACCGCCTGCCTTCCCGCAGGAGACCCGGCGCCCGCAGCACGGGGGCCCTGGCGGCCCCGGCCCCGGTGGTCAGGGTCCTGGCGGCGGTCCGCCCTTCGGTGGTGACGACGACTGGGTGATCTCCCCGCCGTCGTCGACCGGTCCCGGCGGATCCGGTGGCCCGGGCGGCCCCAGCGGTGCGGGTGCTCGCCCCGGCGGCTACGGCTACCCGCAGCCCGGTGCCACCCAGGCCCCGCCCGGCCCCGCGTACCCGCAGGCGCCGACGACCTGGAGCGCGACCATCGGCCCGGACCGCGACTACTTCATGGCGATGATGCAGCGCTCGGGCCCCGAGGCCGCTGGCCTGAACCTGCCCGCGTACTCCCCCGAGCAGCGGCGTGCCCTCACCGGCAACCAGATCACCATCGGGCGCCGCCGCCACTCCACCGGCGACACCCCCGACATCGATCTCTCGGTGCCGCCGGAGGACCCGGGCGTCTCCCACCAGCACGCGGTGCTGGTGCAGCAGCCCGACGGCAGCTGGGCGGTCGTCGACCAGAACTCCACGAACGGAACCACGGTCAACCATTCCGAGGAGCCCATCCAGCCCTTCGTCCCGATCCCCCTCCAGGACGGGGACCGGGTGCACGTGGGCGCGTGGACGACGATCACGATCCGCCGGGGCTGACCTTCCCGCAACAGCGAGACGACCAGGGCCGACCGAGCGACTTCGGTCGGCCCTGATCCACGGCCCTGATCCAATGGCCCGGTCGCACCGGTCCTCCGACCACCCTGGTGCGCTCCGATCACTCCGGTGCGCCCCGATCACACCCCCGGCCGCTCCGATCACTCCGGCCGCTCCGGCCGCTCCGGGTCGCGTCCTCAGCTCGGGAGGGGCCAGGCGTACGGCCCCTCCGGGTCGTCCAGCCAGGCCCAGGCGTGGTCGCCGCGGACCGTGATGCCGTAGCGCTCGCGGGTCGGCATGCCCTCGCGCTGCCACAGGGCGAGCGCCTCGTGCGGGTCCAGGCTGCCCGCCGTGAGGGCCAGCAGGAACCGGAAGAGCTCGTGGTCACGGGCCCGGTGCGGCAGCCCGCCCAGGTGCGGACGCATCGCTTCCGGCTCACTCCCCCCGCGCAGCGGCACGAAGTACGCCGACGTGTGCAGGAAGCCCCCCTCGGCGTGCTCGGCGTCCTCGACCCGCAGCCGCACCAGCCCCGTGGCCAACGGCGTCAGGATGCGCGCGCCAGGCGTGCACTGGGCGAGCCAGGCGCGGGGGATCGAGTGCAGCGTGCAGGTCGCGATGATCCGGTCGTACGGCGCCCGCTCCGGCACCCCTCGCGCCCCGTCCCCGGTGACGACGGCCGGGTGGTACCCGGCGGCGTCCAGATGCCTGCGTGCCGCCTCCGTGATGTCGGCGTCCAGATCGACGGTCGTGACCAGGTCGTCCCCCAGCCGGTGCGCGAGCAGGGCGGCGTTGTAACCGGTGCCGGCGCCGATCTCCAGCACCCGGTCCCCGTCCTCCACCTCCAGCTCGGCCAACATCTTCGCCATCAGCGACGGCTGGCTGCTGGAGGAGATCAGCACCCCGTCGCGCACCCGCGTGGCGAGCGGTGTGTCCGCGTACGCGCCCCGCACCCAGCGGTCACGCCGCCGGGGGTCGCGCTCCTCGCCCCACAGCCGCTCGAAGCCGCCCGGGACGCCGACGTAGTAGTACGGCACGAAGAGGTGCCGGGGAACGCTCTCGAACGCCTTCCGCCAATCCGGGTCGGTGTCCCACGCCCCGCTCGCCTCGATCTCGCGCACCAGCGCCGAGCGGGCCTCGGCGGCGAGGCGTTCCAGGTCGTGATCCACAGCGTGCGTGCCCATACCTCCACTGTGCGGCCGGACGCCTCCAGAGGCGAGCACCACGGCACACCCGTCCGGAATCCACCCGTCCGCGCCCTTCGTCCGGCACACGGAAGGCGTCCGGCCCCGGCCCGGTCTCCGGCCGCCCCTCGGACGCCTCTTGGATGGTCCTAAGCCTCAAGTCCTCCGCCGCCGCGTCTGAGACCATGGGGAACGTGAATGAGATTCGGCGCGGCACCCTTCAGGAGCAGACCTTCTACGAGCAGGTCGGTGGCGAGGAGACCTTCCGGCGCCTCGTACGCCGTTTCTACGAGGGTGTCGCCGAGGATCCGATCCTGCGGCCCATGTACCCCGAGGAGGACCTGGGCCCGGCCGAGGACCGTCTCACGCTGTTCCTGATCCAGTACTGGGGCGGCCCCACGACGTACAGCGAGAACCGGGGCCACCCCCGGCTCCGCATGCGCCACGCCCCCTTCACGGTCGACCGTGCCGCCCACGACGCCTGGCTGAAGCACATGCGCGACGCCGTCGACGAGCTCGGCCTCTCCGAGGAACACGAGCACACGCTGTGGAACTACCTGACGTACGCGGCGGCCTCGATGGTGAACGCCCCGGGCTGAGCGGCCGCGGGACCCGACAGCACGACCGGGCAATGACCTTCGGAAGCACCCGGACGTTTCGACGGGCTCCCACACCGACGCCATGTGACCCACATCACGGCATCACATGCCTGGCATCAGGTGCTTGGGGAACCAGGAGGCGTGCTCAGCGGACGCTGACTCCCAACGTCCCCAGTCCGGCCCTGCGTACGGCGATCGACCCGTAGGGCGTACGCAGTCTGAGCCACGCGCCCGACGAGAACAGTCCCGGCGACGCCTCCTCGGGCGCCCCGCCCGCGCGGGCGGGGCGGAGGAAGCCGAGCGACTGGGCCGCGTGCACGGCCCGCACCGGCAGATGGGTGTCCCCGACCGCCCGGGACCAGATCTCCCGCCCGATCCGGTCGAGCTCGGCCCGCGTGCGCTGCTCGGGCACCAGCTCCTCGGTACGGGAGCGGAATTCGCGCACCGCCGCGGAGACCATCGCCCGCAGCGCGTCCGGCGCGGGCAGCCCCGCCTCCGGCCGCCAGCCGCCGCGTGGGGGAAGCACCCCGGCCCACGGCGGCCCGGTCACCGCCCCCGGCACGCCCGCCGTACCCGCCGGCTCGTCGATGGACTCCAGGAGTTCACCGGCCGACACGGTCACGTCGAGCATGACGTCGAGCCCGCTCTCGTACGGCTTGGCGAGGCGCACGGCCCGGATCGCCAGGACCTCGAAGGACGGTGGCCGACCGAAGACGGCCAGGGCGGTGCCGGCCGCCTGGAGGCGCACCGCCGCTCCCCGGTCGTAGTGGAGCAGCCTGGAGAGGAAGGCCGCGAGATCCGCCGCCTCCCCCTCGTCTGCGAGGTGGAGCACCGTCATGCGGCGACGGCCTCCTCCTCGTCGTCTCTGTATCCCTCCAGGAACTCGCGTTCCTCGGCGGTGATCCGGCGGGGCCGCTGGGTCGCGAAGTCGAACGGCACTATCACCGTCGAGGCCCGGACGTAGACCTGCTCGGGGTCCTTGACCTCATAGGCGATCGTGAACGACGCCGCCCTTATCTCCGTGACCCACAGCTCGATGTCCACCGGCTTGTGCCGGTGCACCAACTGCCGCTTGTAGTCGATCTCATGGCGCGCCACCACGGACCCCTGCTTGAAGTCCTTCTCCGGGCGGAACAGGAAGTCGATACGGGCTTCCTCCAGGTAGCGGAGGAAGACCACGTTGTTGACGTGGCCGTACGCGTCCATGTCCGCCCAGCGCAGTGGGCAGCGGTAGATGTGCCGCAAGATCAGCCTCGAGTCAGCTTCTTGTAGGTGGCGCGGTGCGGACGGGCGGCGTCCGCGCCGAGTCGCTCGACCTTGTTCTTCTCGTACGACTCGAAGTTGCCCTCGAACCAGAACCACTTGGACTCACCCTCGTAGGCGAGGATGTGCGTGGCCACCCGGTCCAGGAACCAGCGGTCGTGGGAGACGACCACGGCGCAGCCGGGGAACTCCAGGAGCGCGTTCTCCAGCGACGACAGGGTCTCGACGTCGAGGTCGTTGGTCGGCTCGTCCAGGAGCAGCAGGTTGCCGCCCAGCTTGAGGGTGAGCGCCAGGTTGAGGCGGTTGCGCTCACCGCCGGAGAGCACCCCGGCCGGCTTCTGCTGGTCCGGGCCCTTGAAGCCGAACGCGGACACGTAGGCGCGGGAGGGCATCTCGACCTGGCCGACGTTGATGTAGTCCAGTTCGTCGGAGACGACGGCCCACAGCGTCTTCTTCGGGTCGATGTTCTCGCGGCTCTGGTCGACGTAGGAGATCTTGACGGTGTCGCCGACCTTGATCGAACCGGAGTCGGGCTCCTCCAGCCCCTGGATCATCTTGAAGAGGGTCGTCTTGCCGGCGCCGTTCGGGCCGATGATGCCCACGATGCCGTTGCGCGGCAGGGTGAAGGAGAGGTCGTCGATCAGGACCTTCTCGCCGAAGGCCTTGCTGAGGTTGTTGACCTCGACGACCACGCTGCCCAGGCGCGGGCCCGGCGGGATCTGGATCTCCTCGAAGTCCAGCTTCCGCATCTTGTCGGCCTCGGCGGCCATCTCTTCGTAGCGGGCGAGACGGGCCTTGGACTTGGCCTGGCGGCCCTTGGCGTTGGAGCGGACCCACTCCAGCTCTTCCTTGAGCCGCTTGGCGCGCTTGGCGTCCTTCTGGCCCTCGACCTTGAGACGGGTCTGCTTGGTCTCCAGGTACGTGGAGTAGTTGCCCTCGTAGCCGATCGCGCGGCCGCGGTCGAGCTCCAGGATCCAGCCCGCGACGTTGTCGAGGAAGTACCGGTCGTGGGTGACGGCGACGACGGTGCCGGGGTACTTCGCGAGGTGCTGCTCCAGCCACTGCACGGACTCGGCGTCCAGGTGGTTGGTGGGCTCGTCGAGCAGCAGCAGGTCGGGGGCTTCGAGCAGCAGCTTGCACAGCGCGACGCGGCGGCGCTCACCACCGGACAGGTTGGTGACGGGCCAGTCGCCGGGCGGGCAGCCCAGGGCGTCCATGGCCTGCTCCAGCTGGGTGTCCAGGTCCCACGCGTTCGCGTGGTCCAGGTCCTCCTGGAGCTTGCCCATCTCGTCGAGGAGCGCGTCCGAGTAGTCGGTCGCCATGAGCTCGGCGACCTCGTTGAAGCGCCTGAGCTTGCCCATGATCTCGGCGGCGCCGTCCTGCACGTTCTGCAGGACCGTCTTGGACTCGTCCAGCGGCGGCTCCTGCAGGAGCATGCCGACGGTGTAGCCGGGCGACAGGAACGCGTCACCGTTGGAGGGCTGCTCGAGGCCCGCCATGATCTTGAGAACGGTGGACTTACCGGCACCGTTCGGGCCGACCACACCGATCTTCGCGCCGGGCAGGAAGCTCAGCGTGACGTCGTCAAGGATCACCTTGTCGCCGTGCGCCTTGCGTGTCTTGCGCATCGTGTAGATGTACTCAGCCAAGAGAAACCGTCCGGCAACTTGAAATCTGGCAGTGGGCAGTACCACCCATCTTGCCGCACGGCCAGCCCTCGACGGAAACCGGATGGTGAACCCCCTGCACGAGCGGCACGGCCCCGGCGCCTTGGGAGGCGTACCGGGGCCGCTTCGCACGCGTGTGTCACCGCGCGGTCACTCACTGTCGAGTTCTCAAGGAGCGCTTTCGCCTACGGATTCCTTGTCTTCGTTGTCTTCGTTGTCTTCGTTGTCTTCCTCGTCACGCGTTCCGCTTGCGGAGGAGGATCATCACCGCGCCGCCGATCACGACCAGGCCGATGGCGATGCCCCCGATCACCGGGGTGGCACCGGAGCTGCCGGTCTCGGCGAGGTCGGTGCCGGAGTCGGTGACCGCGTTGCCGCCCACCGTCGCCGGGCTCGGCTCGCTCAGCGTCTGGACCGAGTCCCCGCCCGCACCGGCCGCGGTCTCCGTCCGGCAGTCGAGCACGCCCCGGAACTGCTTCGCGAAGCCGTTCGGCCCCTCGATCGTGAAGTCGTACGCCTGGTCCTCCTGGAGCGGGATCGTCATCGTGCGGGTCTCGCCCGCGTCGATGGTGTAGGTGATCCCCATCAGCTCGAAGGTGAAGGGCTTGTCGCCCTGGTTGGCGGCCGTGATGTCCAGGCCGCCCTCGGCGCAGTTCTTCTCGGCGGACAGTGCGGGTATCGCGCCCTTCTCGGCCCAGTGCGCGGTCGCCGTCGCGGAGACCGTGGACTCGCTGGAGCCCGCGAGGATCTGGGTCTGGCTGCGGGTCTCGGAGGCGAAGGCACGGCCCACCGGCACGGTCGTCGACGCCTGCACGGTCAGCTCGGCCGTGCCGTCCGCGGTGTCCTCGGGCACGTCGAAGTACAGCTCGCTGCCGTCACCGGCCGAGGTCACGGCCTCACCGTCCGCGTCGACGACCTTCACGCCGTCCGCCGTCACGTCCGAGGGCGGGGTCACGGTCACGCCGTCCGCGTTGGTGTGCACCGTGACGGGCCCGACCCGCTCGCCCGCACGGCCGGAGACCGCCGGCGGGTCGAGGGTCAGGGAGGCGGCGGGCTCCGTGAGGTCCCGCGCGCTCTTCTGCAGGTAGTCCGCGAGCTTCTCCGCCTCCGGGTCCAGGGCCGTCACCTCGGCCCCGTCCGAGTACCGCCAGATCGCCACCTGGGTACCGGTCGCCGCGTCCTGTTCGGTGAGACCCTTGGCACCGGCCTTCCCGGCGAGTGCCGCGAGGTCGTTCACCTGCGGGTAGGAGTTCTGCAGGATCCAGCGGATCCTGCCCGCGTCCTTGTTGGCACCCAGCGAGGTTCCGCTCCAGGGGGTCTCCTGGTACTCGGCGTCCTTCTGCGTCGGGTTCTGGACGTCGACGCAGTAGGTCTGCAGGGTGCCGCCGCCGTCGACGAACATCTCGAACAGCCCGGCGGGGAGCTGCTGTTCCTGGCCGTCGTCGGTTCGGAGCACGGCCGTTCCGTACGTCTTGAGGCCGCCTATGGTCGCGGTCGCCCCGCCCGAGCTCTGCGCCTTCTCGTCGGCGGCGGCCGGGCCCGCGGTGACGATCGCACCCGCGGCGACGAGTCCGGACGCGAGTGACACGGCGGCGAGGCGGGTCGCCCCTCGCCTGCGCGCGGCCCACCCGGACCACCCGGACAACGACACCGAGAACGACGCCGAGAACGAAGAAACCACAGAATTTCCCTTCGAGCAGGACCCGTTGACGTGGGGGGTTGGGGTCCCACCAGCAGAATCAGAAGCCCCGTGGGCCATGCCCGGCATCCTAGGCAAGCGGCGCACCGCACTTCCCAGCCGTATCGTCGGACAACCGATCCGAATCGGAATCGTTATCGCTCGCACAGCCTGCGAACAGCACATATCGACAAGTCGATCAGGCGCACGCACGGACTCTTCACAACGCATTCGCCGATAAGCCACGACCGCGGCTCGGTCTGATGTCACGTCACTCCGACCGGCTCCGGCCGGAGTTCGGTCGCGGCGTCGAGCCGGTCTCCCGGCGGCGGTGTCTCCCAGTTCGGCTCCGGTGGGGACGGGGACTGAGCCGCCACCGGCATCTCGCCCCGGGGCGTCCGCCGGAACGCCGATGTGCCCCGCGACAGATCGTGGCCGATCGCGACCGCGTCGACGTCCGCCGAGACCCGGCTCTGCCCGTCCCGTTGTTCGGTACGCACCTTCAACCGCCCCTGCACCACGACCGGATCACCCAGCGCCACGGACGACGCCACGTTCGCGGCGAGCGTGCGCCTCGCCCACACCGTGAAGAAGTTGGTGTGCCCGTCCGTCCACTCGTTCTTCTCCCGGTCCCAGTACCGCGAGGTCACCGCCAGCCGGAACCGGGCCGACGAACCCGTCGACAACTCCCGGCAGACCGGCTGGGTCGCCACGTTCCCCACCACGCACACCATCGTCTCGTTCATCTCGCGAACCCCTTCCGCACGCCGGCACCGGGCGCCGGTGCCGACCGGACACGCGTACGGGCCCGTCCCGTACGGCTGCTGCGTCTGTCGTGCGGCGGTGCTGTGATCGCCGCGTGTTCAGACTGCCGCCGTCGGGCCGAGCCCGCTGAGCCCTGTGTGCTACTCGCCAGTTGTGGAAAACGCCGTCACCCGACGGGGTGAACCGGCCCTACGGAACCAGCCCTACGGGAACGGCCTCTCACCTCACCGGCGCCGCCCCCATCACCCGCCCGTACTGCTCCCGCACCTCCTGATACCGCAGCAGTTCGGCGGCCACCGGATCCAGCACCCGCGCCCGGCCGCACCCCGCGGCGGCTTCCCTCAGCCGCCGTTCCGCCTCGGAGCCGTATCGCCGCGCCGGACCGCGTGCCGCCAGTCCGCAGCCCCACTCGACGGCCGGGCCGCCGACGATGCCGATCACCATCAGCAGCACCGGCACCCCGAGATTCGGTGCCATGAAGCCGATGATCTGCCCCAACAGCCACAGCCCTCCCACGACTTGGAGGAGGGTCATGGACGCCTGCGCGAGCACCGCGGCCGGCCACCACCCCGGCCGCGGCGGCCGCCCCGTCGGCGCCCCGACCCGCATCGCCAGCTCGTCCAGCGCCTCGGGCAGCCCCTGCGCCCCGCGTACGGCCGCCTCGCGCACCGCCTGGGCCCAGGGCGCGGGCAACCCCGTCGCGGCGCGCTCCGACAACGTACGTACGGCCTGCTCGACGCGCTGTCGGGCAGTGGCCTCCTCGTCCACGGGCGCCGTCAGGGCGAGCCGTCCCGTCGGGGGTTCGCTCCGGTCCTGGTACCACCGCCACAGCCGTAGCCAGGGCGTACCGCACGCGCGGCCCGCGTTGCGCAGCCAGACGCGCTCGGCGGCCTCGCCCGCCGCGGTCGCGCCGACGGCGTCCGCGAGCCGCGCGGCGAACTCGTCCCGGGCCCGTTCGCTGAGCCCCGCCCGTCGCTGATGCGCGTACACCGGCCACAGCCGCGCGGCCGCCGCGTCCAGATCGGCGCGGACCCGGCGGGCAGGCGCGCCCCGCTCGGCCACGAACTGCTCCAGCGCGTCGCGCAGTTCTTCCACCCCGTCCCCGGTGAGCGCGGACAGCGCGAGCACGGCGGCGCCCGGTTCGCCGTGCTCCCCCAGCGCGATCCCGTCCTCGTCGAGCAGCCGCCGCAGATCGTCGAGCACCTGGTGGGCGGCCTCCCCGGGGAGCCGGTCCACCTGGTTGAGGACGACGAACATGACCTCCGCGTGACCGGCCAGGGGCCGCAGATAGCGCTCGTGGAGCATCGCGTCGGCGTACTTCTCCGGGTCGACGACCCAGATGACCGCGTCCACCAGTGCCAGGATCCGGTCGACCTGCTCCCGGTGCTGCACCGCAGCCGAATCGTGGTCGGGCAGATCCACCAGGACGAGGCCGCGCAGCTGGGCCTCCGCCTCCGGGCTCTGCAGGGGCCGCCGCCGCAGCCGTCCCGGGATGCCCAGCCGGTCGATGAGGCTCGCCGCGCCGTCGCTCCAACTGCACGCGATGGGCGCGGCCGTGGTGGGCCGGCGTACGCCCGTCTCCGAGATCGTCACCCCCGCGAGCGCGTTGAACAGCATCGACTTGCCGCTGCCGGTGGCGCCCGCGATCGCGACGACCGTGTGCTGCCCCGACAGCCTGCGTCGCGCCGCCGCCTCGTCCAGCACCCGTCCCGCCTCCGCCAGCGTCGCGCTCTCCAACCGCGTACGGGACAGTCCCACCAGCTCCCGCAGCGCGTCGAGCCGCGACCTCAGGTGCCCGTCGTACGCGAGCGGGACGACCGCCTGCGCCACCGGAGTCCGGTTCTCCACGGCCGGAACCCGCTCGACGGCACTCGTCTCGGTGGCCCGCCGGGCGATGAGCCCGTCGTCCCAGGGGTCGCCGGACTCCGTACGACCGGACGCGTCGCCGGACGTGCCCCCCGCACCGGGCGCGCCGCCGCCGGAACGGTCGGGCACGCGCGCGTGGACGTGGTTCTCGCCCCTCGGACGCTCGTCGCGGCTCGTTGGGCCGACGGTCCTGTCCCGCCCCTCGCTCTCTTCGGGCTCTTCGGTCTTCTCGGTCCGCTTGTCCTCGGCGCTCTCGGACGGACCTCCGTCCGGCTTCCCCGGGCGCGTTTCCCCGAAAGCGCCGGAAGCACCCCTCCCCAGGTGGCCGCCCCCACCAACGTCACCCTTCTTCCTGTCGACGTTCTTCTCGCCTTTCGTGTCCTCACCCTTCTCGGGAACGTCGTCTCCGGTCTGATCCGTGTGGTCAGTGACGGCGGTCACCACGGTCACCTCTCCTTCTGCAGTACGGACAGGGCGGCGATGAGTTCGGCCTGTGGTCCGGGGTGTACGTCGAGTGCGTCGAGCGGGGCGAGGTGGCGGTCGCGCTCGGCGTCGAGGGCCCGGTCGAGGTACTCGGTGAGCAGCCGTCCGCCGCGGTCGCGGAGCCGTAGCGCGCCGTGCGCCCCGATCCGTTCGGCGAGCCCCTCCCCCGCGGACCGGGCCCGTCGGCCGCCCAGCAGGGCTGTGGCGCCCAGGGCGGCCACCACCTCCACGTCCGGCGCGACGCTTCGGTCGAGGTCGCGCACCTCTTCCTCGGCGTACTCCTCGAGGACGCGCCGCCAGCGTCGTACGGTCATCCCGATCCGGTGCTCGACGCCCTCCCGCGTCGCGTCACGTTCCGTCAGTCCGGCGGCCACCGCGGCCGGTTCGCGGCCCCAGGCCTCGCCGATCCGCTCGTCGGCGGCGGTGACGGCGCACAGCACCAGGGTGCCGAGGCTTTCGACGAGGGCGTCGAGCAGTTCGCCGGGGGTGCAGTCGAGCGGATAGCTGCGCCACCGCTTGAGGGCGTCGCCCGCGAGCACGGCCCCCGACTGCAGGCGCCCCTTCACGCGCGCGTGCTCGCTGTCGTACGCGGTGTCGACGGCGGCGGTGAGCCGGAGGGCGGCGGAGTACTGCTGGGCCGCCGCGCTCGCCAGCTCGGGCATCCGGGACCTCAGCGAGTCGAGAACCCCGTGCGCGGTGCGCGCCATGGCCTGGTGCCGGGCTCCCTGGTCGGTCGCCTGCTGGACGAGCCAGGTCCGCAGCGGTGCGACGGCGGTGCCCGGCAGCAGCCCGCCGCCCCAGGCGGACTCGGGCAGTTCGGGCACGGTGAACCGGGGTACGTCGCCGAGCCCGGCCTTGGTCAGCAGCGCCGCGTACTGCCGGGAGACCTCGGAGACCACCTGGTGGGGCACCCGGTCGAGCACGGTGACCAGGGTCGCCCGGTGCTCCTTCGCGGACCGCAGCAGATGCCAGGGCACGGCGTCGGCGTAGCGGGATGCCGTGGTGACCATCACCCAGATGTCGGCGGCGCAGATGAGTTCGGCGGCGAGTACGCGGTTGTCGGCGTCCAGGGAGTCGACGTCGGGCGCGTCGAGGAGGGCGAGACCGGGCGGGAGGCTGTCGGCGGTCTCGACGCGCAGGACGCGCTCGCCGTCCTTGCCGCCGTCCCTGTTCGGTGGAAACGCGTCGTCGCCCGGATCCTGACCGGGCTCCCGCTGAGGCCGCCACGCGCGGGTGAGGTGGGGCAGCACGCGCATACCGCTGAACCAGTGGTGGTCCTCGGGATGGCAGATCAGTACGGGCGTACGGGTCGTCGGCCGCAGCACACCGGCCTCGCTGACCTTCCGCCCCACCAGGGAGTTGACGAGAGTGGACTTGCCGGCGCCGGTCGACCCCCCGACAACGGCGAGCAACGGCGCTTCGGGTTGTCGCAACCGGGGCACCAAGTAGTCGTCGAGTTGTGCGAGCAGTTCGTCGCGGTTGGCACGCGCGCGCGGGGCCCCTGCCAGGGGCAGCGGAAAGCGCGCGGCGGCGACACGGTCGCGCAGGGCGGAGAGCGCGTCTAGCAACTGAGGCCGTACGTCCAAGGTCACCACATGCGAAGAATGCCCAATTTTGTGGACTTTCTGAAGCATATGACTACGTCTGCGCGCCGACAGAACAGATGGGACGGAGGGGGCGAGAGGGGCGCAGGCATAACGAGTGCACAACACCCGGGGTCCGAGGCGCCAAAAGAGGTGCACGATTCGTACCTGCCTGCGATTATCAGGACCGCTTCACTGAACCTCCACATTGAGCCACGGAGGCGAAGCAACAGGGACAAGGACTGGGGAGCCCTATCCTTGTCCCCGGCAACGTCACGGATCAGCCCACACCCGGGCACCACGACAGAGGCCACCACACCCGGCCCCCGTAGCTCAGTGGATAGAGCAGGCGCCTTCTAAGCGCTTGGCCGCAGGTTCGAGTCCTGCCGGGGGCGCTCTGCACACGCATCGTTTCCGCCCTCCCTCCGGGAGGGCGTTTTTGCTGGTCAGAGACATGACAAGAGGCCCGTCACCGCGGCGCCGCAAGGCCGGACCGGCTCCCTGGTCCCTGGTCCCTCTACGGCCGGCAGGGCGGTACGTCATTCCAGGGCAGGGTAAAACGGCATACAGGTTGAATGAGAGCCGCATATCGGATCATCCTTGGCGCCATGAGTCTCGCCTCCGCCTCCTTCGGCCTGCCCGCCACGGGCGACTACGCCCGCGACTGGGCCCTGGTCGATGTGGAGACCTCCGGGCTCATGCCCCGGAGGGACCGGGTGCTGTCCGTCGCGGTGGTGACGATCGGGCCGGACGGCGAGCAGACCGGGGAGTTCTCCACTCTGCTCGACCCGGGATGCGACCCGGGACCGGTGGAGGTGCACGGGCTGACCGTCGAGCGGCTGCGGGGTGCCCCTACCTTCGACCAGGTCGCCGGGCGGATCGGAGCGATGCTCCAGGACCGCGTCCTGGTCGCCCACAACGCCCAGTTCGACTACGACTTCCTGGCCTACGAGTTCGCCCGTGCCCGGATGTGGCTTCCGGTGTCCCAGCGGCTCTGCACCTTGGCTTTAAATCGTCAGGTAGACCCGCCGACGGACGACATGAAACTGGGCACGCTGGCCGCCCACTACGGGGTACCGCAGCAGCGCGCGCACGACGCGCTGGACGACACCCGGGTGCTTGCCGGGATCCTGCGGGCTTCGCTGCGCGAGGCGGCGCGGCTCGATCTGCCCTTGCCGCTGGTCAGCTGCCCACCGCGGGCGGAATCGCAGTTCACGCCGAAGCCGCCCAAGACACCGTGCGCCTACCGCAATCCGGGGCGCATGGCTCCCGGCGGGCCGCTGCTGCAGGGGATGAAGATCGCGATAACCGGTGAGACCGCGCACGCGCGGGCGGAGCTGGTCGGGCGGGCTGTCGCCGCAGGACTGAACATGATGACCTCCGTGAGTCGGCACACCAGCGTGCTCGTCACCAACGAGCCGGCGTCCCGATCCGCGAAGGCCCGACGCGCAGCCGCCGAGGGCGTGCCGGTCATCGACGAGCACACCTTTCTGCGACTGCTGGCCGACGTGCGGCCCGGGACGGTGCATGAGGCGACAACGGCTTCCGCCGTGATCGCGCCGGTGGAAGAGCCGGCAGTGGCAGCAGCTCAGGCCGCCGAACCCGAATCCACCACAGCGCCTGCCCCGAACGTACCTGTCCTGCCGCCGTCCTCCCCCGGCGCGACCGTCCCCGCTCCGCGCCAACCGGGCGACTCGGCCGGCACCTTGGCGGCCGGCACCTCGGCCAAGCCGCTGACGAACCGCCGGGTGCTGGTGCTCGGCGGTGCTCATGCCGATGCTGCCGCGGCTCGTACCCGCGTCGTCGAGCTGGGCGGATCCGCAGCGGTCAACCTGTCCGCCAGTGTCACCGACGTCGTGCTTCTCGCTGCCGGTGAGAAGGACCGCCGTATGAGCCGTATCACCGCCCTCGAACTCCCCCTGCACGACGCGGATTGGCTCACTTCCCCGACCGCCACCGACCCTGCCTCGGCGGCTGTCCGGCCGAAGGAGCCGCACGTGATGCCGAGGGGCGGCGTCATCGACCTGCCCATCCCGAACGGCAGACCCGCGCCCGAGTGGTACGTCACCGCCAGTTGGGCTCCGCAGGCCGACTGCGAGATCGACGTCGTCGCCTTCATCCTCGACGAGGACGAACAGGTCACCTTCGACGAGGACTTCATCTTCTACGGCGCCCCGGAGAGCCCTGCCGGGACGGTGCGGCTGCTGACCGGCGGCCCGGCGGAACAGACCATCGCCCTCGACCTGGCATCCCTGCCACCCGCGACGCGCAAAATCGTCGTCGCCGCGGCCATCGACGGCGCGACCACCTTCGGGACGGTCGGCGCGATCCAGATCGGGGCGGCTCCCGGCAACAGCGGATCGCCCCTCACCCGGGCCACCCTGGACGCCGCGACAACCGAACGCACCATGCTCCTCGCGGAGATCTACCGCAGGGGCCCGGTCTGGCGCCTGCGCGCCGTAGGCCAGGGCTACGACCACGGCCTCGACGCCCTCGCACGCGGTTACGGGGTCGACATCGCCGGCTGAACGACGGTGCCGGAGGCGGAGATCTGCCGCATCCCCTGGATCGGGAACGGCGACGCGGCGTGGGCGAGGCTCCCTGCGGCAGGCGTTCCCAGGCGATCCCTGAACTGACCATCGACCGGGAGTAGTTCACCCGGGAGGATTCGCAGACGGTGGCATACGGCCCGCTGCCCAGGGTGACCAGCAGCGGCAGGTCGCCGAGGTTGCCGCTGTCGGTGCTGGAGGTACTGGAGGTACTGGAGGTACTGGAGGTGCCGGTGTACGGGATGGCGTCCGGCGGCGCTGTCGCGCTGTGGGCGACCTCGTCCCGAGCGCTGCAGTTCGTGGTGTTGTCGGGGAAGACCCAGTTGGTCAGCTCGTCGGAGATGGTGGCGCCGCCCCCGTGAGGAGCCCCTCGTCGCGACAGCCCGGAAGCCTCCATGGCGTGTTCACCTCTCCTGGCCGCTGCCGGCAGCCGATGACGTCCGGGCACCACCGTCCAAACAAAACCAACCAGTAACGAACTCCGGCGACTTGCAGGGGTTGTTCTACTCGCCGATCTTCCGGCTGGTCAACGGGTCCGCGTAAAAGTTTCATGTGACTGGTCGTCAACTGTGCGGCGCATCACCCCACCCGCCCGACCGGATCAGTCAAAAAGAAACAGAAACCAACGCCGATGTCTTGACAGGGCTTCTGCCGACAGTTGTCATTAACCCGCCATACAGCGGACATGTACGTCTCCCTGTCAGCCGGTCACGGACCCGGCCCCGCCGTACCAGGCCCCCCGCCGCACCACGATCCCCTCGTACGCGGCCCCCTCCCCGCCCCCTCCCTCCCCGCTGCGGCCTCGCAAGCGGCACCGCCGTGCCTGCCTCCGAACAGACGCGGAGCCGGGACCTCGAAGAAGAGGTGAAGAAGCATGTCCCCAGGAACGTCTTCCGACCGGAGCAGCACCCGCGGACGCAGACCACGGCGCACGACCGCCGTCCTGCTCCTGACCCTGCTGGCGGCTGTCGCCGCGCTCCTGATACCCGCCTCGGCCGCCCAGGCCGCCACCACCGTGACCTTCACGACCGGCGCGGCACGGACCGACACCAGCGGCAACACCCTGCAACTCCACGGCATGGGCATCATCAAGGTCGGTGACACCTGGTACGGCTTCGGCGAGAACAAGACGGGCGTGACCTCGTCCAACACGTCCTTCCAGGCCATCGCCTGCTACAGCTCGACCGACCTGGCGAACTGGACGTACCGGGGCGACGCGCTGTCCCTGCAGGGCAGCGGTGACCTCGGCCCGTCCCGGGTGGTCGAGCGGCCGAAGGTGATCTACAACGCCACCACCCAGAAGTACGTGATGTACGTGCACATCGACAGCCTCACCTACTCCGAGGCCAAGGTCGGTGTCGCCACCAGCAGCACGCCCTGCGGCCCCTACGACTATCGGGGCAGCTCCCGCCCGCTGGGCCAACTGAGCCGTGACATCGGCCTGTTCCAGGACACCGACGGCACCGCCTACCTGCTGTCGGAGGACCGCAACAACGGCCTGCGCGTCAACCTGCTCTCCAGCGACTACCTCACCCCGGTGAGCACGGTCGCCATCCTGGGCAGCGGCGGCAGCGCCAACAGCTTCGAGTCACCCGCGATGATCAAAGCCAACGGGATCTACTACCTGCTGGCCTCGCATCTGACCGGCTGGAGTCTGAACGACAACGTCTACTCCACCGCCACCTCCGTCAGCGGCACCTGGTCGGCGATGAGGAACTTCGCCGCCCCGGGCACCAAGACCTACGGCAGCCAGACCGCCAACATCATCACGGTGGCCGGCACCTCCGGTACGACGTACATCTACGCCGGTGACCGCTGGAACGCCTCCGACCTCGGCGCGTCCCAGCTCATCTGGCTGCCCCTGACCATCAGGGGCACGACGGTGAACCTCGGCCAGTACCCGACCTGGTCACTGGATGTCCAGGCAGGCACCTGGACGCCGAACAGCGGCGTGCCGGGTGCGGGGGCCCACACCCTGACGAACTCGGGCAGTTCCCTGCGGCTCGGCGTCACCGGCGCCTCCACCGCCACCGACGCCAAGATCATCCAGGCGACAGCCACGAGCGGGACGGACCAGCAGTGGACCGTCACCAAGGTCGCGGACAACATCTACACGCTGAAGAACGTCAAGAGCGGGCTGTGCCTGGACGTGCCCAGCAAGTCGACCGCCGAGAACCGCCAGCTCATCCAGTGGACCTGCAACGGCGGCACCAACCAGCAGTTCTTCTTCGACCTGGTCGGCAGTTACACCGGCAGTGTCTACATGCTGGTGGCCGTGCACAGCGGGCTGAACCTCGGGGTGCTGAACAACGCGACGACGACCGGAGCGGCGGTCGTCCAGCTCACGGGCACGGGTGCGGCAAGCCAGAAGTGGACCGTCGGGTGACGCCCTCGCGGTGAGGTGAGTGCCGGCCCGCTGCCACTGCCCGTGGCAGCGGGCCGCACCCTGGGCATCGTCGAGGCTCCAGCTCCAGGGTCATGGCAATGCTCACCGTTACGCCCCGGCGGACCCGGCGGCCAACCCCGGTGCGGTTCCCGCGAAGGCGCTGGTGACGGCCGGTTCACGTCGTTCTCGGCCGTGACCCGCGAGGTCGCCGCCAGTTCGGCGAGAGGACACGAACCAGAACCTCGAACCGTATCCCTCGACCCCGGGCCCTACGCCGCAGATCGGCCCTCAGGTACCCAGTAGAACCCGAACTGCCGCCGTAGATGCCCCAGATCCACCAGGTACCGGCGCAGCGTCACATGGTCCAGCGGTGCGCCCTCGCACCAGGCGCGCAGCTTCTCGTCGACGGCCCGTTCGGGGTACTCGACGCCCGGCTCGAACGTCCGCTCGGCGACGTACCGCAGCACGACCAGCTTCCGCTGCCACCGGGCGGGCAGCCGGACGAGACGCCCGTCGCGCACGAAGGTCCGGAGCACGGGATCGGATTGCTCGGTCCCGTCGGCCTGCCCCGTGCCGTCGACCTGCCCCGTGCCATCGGTCTGCCCCGTGCCATCGGTCTGCCCCGTGCCATCGGTCCGTTCCGTGCCATCGGTCCGTTCCGTCTCGGAGTCCCGCTCGGCCTGTTGGGCCCGTTCGGTCCGAGGGCTCGCGTCCCGTACTTCGGCCCGCTTCTCCACGCCGTTCACTCCTCTGCCCCGCTGTGCGACTGACCGTCCCCGTCGTCCGGAGGCTAGCCGTCGGTCTCCCGTGAGCGAACCGATTTTCCGTCCGGCGCGGGGGCGTCCGGGTGCGGCCCGCCCCCACACCCCTGTTCGGAAAGGGTGATCCGCCGATGAACGCCGTGACCCTCGGTGCGCGGGAGCGTTGAAGGGGCGTGCGGCCACGCAGAGGCGGTCGTGCTCACCGATCAAGAAGGAGAACGTGATGTCTCGCATCGCGAAGGCAGCCGTCGTCACGCTCGGCACGTCCGCTGTCGTGCTCAGCGGCGCCGGCCTGGCCGCGGCGGACGCCGGCGCCGAGGGCAAGGCCGTCGGTTCCCCGGGTGTCCTGTCGGGCAACGTCGTCCAGGCCCCCGTCCACGTGCCGGTCAACCTGTGCGGGAACACGATCGACGTCGTCGGCCTGCTGAACCCGGCCTTCGGCAACGTCTGCGTCAACAAGAGCCACGACGACCACAAGGGCAACCCCGGCCCGTCCGGCTACGGCCACTGACGGGGCCGACACCCCGAGCGGCACCACAGCGACAAGAAGCCCCCGACGGTGTCCCACCGTCGGGGGCTTCGCGCCGCTCCCGGACAACCGCTCCCGGAAGCCCCTGCCTGTCACGCGTACCGGCCATACGTACCGATCACGCGTACCGGCCGCACGTACCGATCACGCCCACCGGTCACGCGTACCGATACACGCTCCCGATCTCCTCCATCGCGCCCGGAGTCACGTTCCAGGGCGGCATCCGCTCGTCCCGCGCGACGATCCGTCCCCGCTGGGAGTCACCCCTCCCCGGCGGCTTGGCCGGCAGGTAGCGCGCGCCCCGGTGGCGCCGTTGCCAGCGCGTCCACTGGAGGTCGACGAAGGCGTGGTGCAGCCAGAAGACGGGGTCGTTGACGGAGGCACCCCCGACCATGTGCCCGCCGACCCACCGGTGCACGCGGTTGTGGGTGAGCCACGAGCCGTTGCCGGTCCCCTGACCCCACCCTTCGAGCCGGTTGCGGAAGCCCCCGCGGGTGACCGAGTTCCAGGGCGCCTTGTCGTAGACCGGATCGGCGAGGGCCGCCTCCAGGTCACGGGCGGTGGGCAGGGCGACGGGGTTGCGGGGATAGCCGAAGTCCCGGGTGAGGTACTCGACGTCCGTGAGCCCCTCCGTGATGGTCCACCCGCCGGTGCCGTACGCGAAGGGGCCGGTCATCACCCGGTGGTCGGAACGCCGCCCGTTGCCGCCGAGCAGGTCCGCCGTCCAGGGCACCGACGTCGTCGTACGGTCCCGGGTCCAGTCCCAATACGGCACGGTCACCGAGTCGTCGATCCGGCGCAGCGCCTTCTCCAGCTCCAGCACGAACCGGCGGTGCCAGGGCAGGAAGGAGGGCGTCATGTGGGCCGTACGCAGACCGCCGTCGCCGTCGGAGACGTAGTGGTCGATGTGCATCCGCACGAACTCGTCGTACTCGCCGCGCTGTTTGAGCTCAAGCAGCGCGCCGACGAACCGCCGCCGCTCCGCGCGCGTGAGCGTGCTGACGTCCTTACGGGTGTAGGCCATGGCCGACCGCCCCCTCCGCCACGTCCCGTACGCGCAGGCGCTGGGTGACTCCGAGTTCGTCGACGGCGGCGCGGGTCGCCTCCAGCGCCGTCGGGTACGAACGGTAGTGGTCGATCATGCTCAGGTACGTGCCGTCCGCTCGGCGCATGAGGTGCAGCGGGCGCCCGTCGACGGTGACGTCCCACGCGCCGGGGCCGGGCGTCCGGGCGCCCAGGTAGGCCGCCCGGCCCGCGTCGGCCGGGACGCCCTGGATACGACGGCCCCGGTACGTCTCGTCGAAGTCGGCCTCCTCGGGTCGCTCCAACCGGCGGGGCCACGCGGCGGCGACGACGGGGGCCACGGCCAGGGCGACGGCCGACACGCCCAGGGCACGCAGCGCGTTGCGGCGCGTTCTGCTCCGGCCGCCGTCGGGGTCCACCGTCACTCTGCTGACGACCAACACTCTCTCCTCGTCGTGTTCAGTAGCGGTGACCCCCGGACGGCCGGGCCCGGGCTCGTACGGCCCGGGCCTCGCTCTCCGTGTCGCCGCGGGCTCAGACGAGCCCGAGGTTCGCGGTCGGCGCCGTCCGCAGCAGCGGGGTGAGGACGGCCGCCTGGGGGTCCTTGAGGCTGGGCAGGCCCAGCGCGTCGGGGTTGGGCGCGGTCAGCGGGGTGTCGAGGTTCAGCCCGGGGGTCAGGGTGCGCAGGTCGGCGGCGGGGGCGTCGACGCCGACCCGTTCGAAGCCCTCCCCCACGACCCGGGGCAGCGGGGCCTCGGCCCGCATCCCCGGCAGCGCGGCGCCGAGCGGCACCTGCGGCAGGGTGCTCGCGGGCAGCAGCCGGCCCTCGACATACGTCGGCCCCTGGGGGGCACCCGGCCTGAGCAGCGGCAGTTCCCCGCCCAGCCTGGGCATCTTCACGTTCAGGGAGTGCTCCACCCCTTCGAACGGTACGGGGACGGGGACCGTCTCGGCCGCGACGGCGGGGGCGGCGGAGGCGCCCATCGCGGCCGCCACACCGGTGACGACGGCGGCAAGGGTTCCTCGTGTGGTCGGCTTCATCTCGGTACGGTCCCTTTCAGGAATGGGCGGATCCAGGATCGGCGATCGTGGGGATCGACCGAAGCGACGGATGCGGAAACGGCGGTGCGCGAGCCGTGATCCGGGGCTCGGTGTCCGTACCGGGTGAACGATCCGGAGATCTCCCTCAGCACAAGATTCACCCGAGTGCCGCAGTGGTCCGAGAGGCCCATGGACCCATTACCTGATTGGCCCATTACCCCATTGACTCGTTGACTCATTGGTCAGCTTGTCCAGAAGTCCCACCAACGGGTCAGGATGAGCATTCCGATCACTCCGAGGTGCACCACCGGAAGCACCCACGTGAATTCGCCGAGAAAGCCGCTCAGCCAGGCCGGCGCGGGCAGGAAACCGTTGCGGATGTCGAACGAGGTCAGGTACCAGAAGAGGACGATCGTGGCGATCCACGCCAGGCAGCACCACAGACAGAGCGAATTGATCCGGTACAGCGACTCGAACTGCAGCCAGGTCACGAAACCGACCCCGAACAGCGCCCCCGCCTCGAAGGTCAGCCAGTACCAGCGCGGAAAGGCCGCCCCGGCCAGCAGGCTCATGCCGACGCAGACGACGATGCCGTAGGCCACCAGGCCGAGCATCGGGTTGGGGAACCCGAAGGCGGACGCCTGGTCGCTCTTCATGATGTTGCCGCAGGAGACCACCGGGTTGAGGCTGCACCCGGGGGTGAAGTTCGGGTCCTCCAGCAGCTTGAACTTGTCGAGCGTGATGACCCAGGAGGCGAGCAGCCCGGCCGCGCCGGTGATCAGCAGCAGGATCGCGAAGGCACGGCTGCCGCCCGCCGTACCCGCCGCGCGTCCTGCCGGGGCGGCCATCAGCCGCGCAGGCTACGGGCCGGCAGGAGGACGTGCGCCGCGCTGGTCAGCGTCTCGGTGTCGCCCGCGAAGGCGGCGAGGGCCTCGGGCTCGACAGGCATGCCGGGCTGGGCCTCGGGCCAGGGGCGGGTCGCGAAGAGCAGGTAGGCGAAGCCGCGTCGGCCGACGGCGGCGAGCCACTCCGGCGGTGCCGGACACTGGGCGTTGAGCTGCGGCATGGTGACGACGGCCTGGCCCGCCTCGACGAGCAGGGTGACCGGCAGGCTGGGGTTCGCGGAGCCGTCGACGACCTTCTCGCCGATCGACAGACCGAGACCCGTCAGCAGATCCGTCACGGCGGCCGAGGAGCCCTCCGGGCCGCTGCGGCCGTCGCCCAGGGTGTAGGCGAGCAGATAGGGCATGTCCCCGTCGGGGGCTTCACCGCTCCACGCCATGACGACGAGCGTGCCGAGGTCGGCGGGGTGGAAAGGGCGGGTTTCAGCGGAAGTTGAAGTCACCGCGGAACACTATCCAGGCCCGCCAAACGACTCTGTCGCCTTTTCACCCGACCAGGCGACACACGACGGCCGACCACACGAACGAGGGACACCCCTCGAACAACGTGGAATTCACGCTTTGGAGGGACGGCAGAACGAACGGGGCCGGTTCCGCGGCTTCGCGGAACCGGCCCCGTGAGACCGCGAAAGGGACCGTCAGCCCTGGAGGGGCAGACCACCGAGGAGCTTGCTGGGGCCGCCGGCGGCGTTGAGGGCCTTGGTCGCGCCGCTCACCGTGTGGAGCACGGAGCCCTTGCTCTCCGTGTCGAGCGCGTTCGACTGCTGCTGCAGTGGCTGCGGCGCGATGGGCCCCTTGAAGAGCGTGTTCACCGCGCCGTTGAGACTGGTGGGCGTGACGTCCGCGGCCTCGTAGGCAAAGGCCGGCGCGGCGGCACCGGCGATGGCGATGGACCCTGCGACGACGGCGGCGGCCTTCAGCGACTTCATCGTGTTCCTCTCCTCGGATACTGGAAGCACTGCGCCATGTCCAACGAGCCCTCGCGCCGACGGAAACCCCTACCGGACAGGTCATATCTGACACCGAACGACAGGTCATACGAAACAGCCGTCGGACCGACCCGGACGGCGGTCGGCCCGACGGCTGACGGTGAGGAGGGCTCGCCCGAGGCGGCTCCCCTCAGACGGCTCCCCCGGGTCTCACCGCACGGGCGGGGCGACCGGCGGCCGCATGGGCAGGTCGGCCGCGGGAGGCGTCACGGGCAGGTCGGCCGGCGGCCGCACGGGGAGCAGGTCGGTCGGGACGGGCAGGCCGCTGCCCAACAGGGTGGCCGCGACCAGCTTGACCAGGCCGGTCACCACACCGGTGACGGCGGGCGGCACCTGGGCGAGGTCGCTGGAGGTGACCGCCTTGAGCAGGGCGTCGACCGCCGTCTGCAGCGCGGTGAGCGCGTCGGTCACCGGGTCCGCCGCGACCCTGCCGACCGGCTGCGCGATGCCTCGATCGTAGGCCGGCAGCGTGACGGGCAGCTGTGGAGCGGCCGGCCGGGCCGGGGCCGCCGGGACCGTGGGTGTGGTCGCGGCGGGCGGGGTCGCGGGTACGGCGGGCGCGGCCGGGTTGGCCGGCCGGACGGGCGGGGTCACCGGCGCGGCCGGGTTGGCCGGCCGGGCGGGCAGGGTCACCGGCGCCGTCGCCTTCGCCTTGGCGATGGCGACCTTCACGGCCTTGCCCAGCTCGGCCGCCCGGTCGGCGGAGAGCCGGCCGTTGTCCGCCTCGAGTACGGCGTCGAGCAGTTCGGTCACCGGTTTCAGTACGCCGCCGAGTTCACCGAACCCCTTGAGCTGAGCCTGGAGCTCGTCCGCGCCGGGGACGGGGGCCGCCGACCGGGCGCGGTCAGGCGTCGACTCGACGTCGACCGCCAGGGCCGCCGGAGCGGTGACGCCGAGCAGGAGCGCGGCGCAGAGCGCGGAGGCCGCGAGACGCCGTGCGGGCAGAACACGCATGGATGTTCCTTTCCATCGGTGTGAGGGATCGTGCTTTCACCGTGAAATCGGTGATCGCCGCGTGCAACCGATGGGCACCATTCGGCGCAACACGAACCGGCCGCCCTCCCCCCGGGGGGGAGGACGGCCGGTTCGTGGTTAACGCGCGAACGTCAGGCCGGGGACGTCAGTCCTCGAACGTCAGTCGTTGAAGCACTTGTTGCCGAACGCGGGGTTCAGCAGACCGATGATGTTGACGGTGTTCCCGCACACGTTGACCGGCACGTGGACCGGAGCCTGCACGACGTTGCCCGACAGCACGCCCGGGGAGTGGGCGGCGAAGCCCTTCGCCTCGCTGTCGGCGGTGGCGACGCCGGCGGTGCCCGCCACGGCCGCGGCAGCAACGGAGGTCAGGGCCAGGCCCTTCGCGATACGCGACATGGAGAGGTGCTCCTTGGAGTTGATGCAAAATCACTCGGGCGGGGATGCCCGGCGCTGAATCAACGCGCGGCACGCACCGGGGGTTGTGCCTCCAAAGGAGTGATCTCGCAAACCGCCTGCTTCACCATTCCGACACAGTTGGCATGTTCCGCAGATAAATACTCATAGCGGGCTAGAGTTGCGCACCTCCCCAGGCCGTATCGGCCTTTATCAGATCCGCAGATTTTCGGCACCTCGACGGTCCGCGGCATTTCCCCGACAAGCACCCGAACGAGCTCTCGAAAGGGCACCGCCGGCATGCGAATTCATCCGGGTCCTCTGCTGCGCCGCGCGATGGTGGGCTGCTGCGCCCTCGCCGCCCTCTGGGGGCCCGGCGCTCCCGCGACGGCCGCGCCACCCTCGCCCTCGCCCTCGCCCGAGGCCGAACACCTGGCCTTCACCCAGCGCTACCGGGCGGTGCAGCACGGCGGGATCGTCCGCGCGGCCAACTCGTCCATCACCTGCCGTACGACGGTGACAGCCACCCCATCCACGGCGCCCCGGTCCACAACGGCCCGACCCGCGGCGCCGTCGTGCGCCGACGCGCGTGCGGGGCACACCGCCTCGAACGACCAGTTCGACATGTTCTACATCGACGTCGACCGGGACCCGAACACCTACAACTCCAGCCGGGGCGAGGTCCGGCTGCCGCCGGGCGCGCGGGTGACGTACGCGCGGCTGTACTGGGGCGGGAATCTGCGGGTGGGTGAGCAGAAGCCGCCGAAGGACAACGGACGGGTGCTGATCGCGGAGCCCGGCGGCGCGTACAAGGAGGTGCTCGCGGACTCGGTGGTGGGGCACCGGGTGACGGGGGGCGCGGACGCGTTCCAGGCCTCGGCGGACGTCACGGAATTGGTGCGGTCGAGCGGCTCGGGGCTCTACACGGTGGCGCAGGTCAATGTGGCCATGGGCCGTTCGGCGGCGGGCGCGTGGGGCGGCTGGACGCTGATGGCGGCCTACGAGAACCCGGCTGAGCCGCTGCGGAACCTGGCGATGTGGGACGGCTTCGACACGCTGACGACGGGCGGGGAGCAGCGGGTCCTGATGAGCGGTCTGGCGCTGCCCGAACGCGCGCGCGGGACGGTGGGCCTGGTCGCCTACAACGGGGATCGCGGGAGCGAAGGCGATTCGCTCACCGTGTCGACCGGGCAGGGTCCGGCCGTCGCGCTCGGGGACGCGGCCAACCCACGCGACGACATTCTGAATTCGACGATCAGCGAGCCAGGGACGGTCGTCGCGGGGCGTACGCCGGCGTACTCCAACACGCTCGGCTACGACTCGGATGTTCTCGAACTGGGTGACGAAATCCGGCGTGGCGGTGACCAGTTGGCCTTCCGGCTCGTTTCGCAGCGGGACGCGGCCTGGGTCGGGGCACTCTTCGTCGCCGTCGACGCCAAGCCGTGACGCGCGCCGCCCGGCGCCGCCCTTGAGCGAGGAACCCGCATGCAACTGTCACCATCCGACCCTCCGTCGCGGGTCCTGCATCTCACCCAGCCGGTCGACGGCGGCGTCGCCCGTGTCGTGACGGACCTGGTGCGGGCCCAGCTCGCCGAAGGCCTACACGCCACGGTGGCCTGCCCCGACGGCCCGCTCGCCCCGGAGCTGCGCTCGCTCGGCGCGGACGTACGGCACTGGGCGGCCACCCGGTCGCCGGGGCCCGCGCTCGTGTCCGAGGTGCGCCGGCTCCGGCGGATCCTCGACGACGTACGGCCCGACCTGGTGCACGCGCACAGCGCGAAGGCCGGGCTGGCGGGCCGGCTCGCCGTACGGGGGCGCGTGCCGACCGTGTTCCAGCCGCACGCCTGGTCGTTCGAGGCGGTGGGCGGCGCCATGGCGGCGCTGGCGCTCGGGTGGGAGCGAACGGGGGCGCGTTGGGCCTCGCGGGTGGTCTGCGTCAGTGAGGCCGAGCGGGTCACCGGGGAGCGGGCCGGGGTGCGGGCGCGGTGGACGGTGATCCCGAACGGGGTCGACGCCGGGCGCTTCCACCCCGCCGCCGTCGACGCCGTACGCGCCGGGATTCCGCTGCTCGCCGGGGTCGATCCGGCCGCACCCCTGGTGGTGTGCGTGGGGCGGCTGTGCCGGCAGAAGGGGCAGGACGTGCTCCTCGCGGCGTGGGACGCGGTGTCGCGGCGGGTGCCGGGGGCGCGTCTGGTGCTGGTCGGGGACGGGCCGGAGGGCGAGCGTCTGCGGGCCCTGGCGCCCGCGGATGTGCTGTTCGCCGGGGCGGTCACGGACGCGGTGCCCTGGTACCAGGCCGCCGATCTGGTCGTCCTGCCGTCGCGGTGGGAGGGCATGGCACTGGCGCCGCTGGAGGCCATGGCGTGCGGGCGGCCGGTCGTGCTCACCGACGTGGACGGGGCCCGCGAGAGCCTGCCGCCCGGTCAGGAGCCGGTGCCCGTCGAGGACCCCGCCACGCTCGCCGGGGCCGTCGCCCGTCTGCTGCTCGATCCGCTGCTGCGCGAGTCGCTCGGCCACCAGGGTCGCCATCACGTACTGACCACGCACGACGTACGGCACACGAATGAGGCCGTCGCGGACGTGTACCGCGAACTGCTCGGCGGTGCGGACGGCCGGCGCGGGAAAGCCACCGAGTGCAGGGAGTCCATCCACACGTGACTGCGGAACGTACGGAAAGTACCGTCCCCTCCTCCGGTGGCCGGCCACGCGACTACGGCGGCGCGGCCGTCTCGGTGGCCCCGCCGCGCGAGGCCGTCGGCGGCCTGGCCCGTCCGGCCGGGCGGCGGCCCGTCGCCCGGCCTCCCTCGGGGCTGCCCCTGCTCGCCGTGGACGGCGGCGCGGCCCTGCTCGCGGTCCTGGCGCTCACCGGCGACACGGCTCCGGGGAGGCCGCTGATGGCCGCCGCCCTGGCCCTGGCCGTGGCGTGGCTGAACGCCCGGGCGCGCCTGTACCGGCCGCCCGCCGTGCCCGCCGTGCTCGACGAACTGCCCGCCGTGTGGGGGCGGATCGTGCTCGGCTGGTGCGTGCTCGGCGCCGGTGTGGCCGCGCACTCCCCCGACCACGCGCTCGCCGCCCACGAGCTGGCCCTCGGCTGCGCCCTGCAGTCGGCGGTGGCCTGTGTCGGCCGGGGCACGGTGCACTGGCACCGGCGCCGGGCGCTCGTCCGGCGCCCCGGCGCGGCCCTGGTGGTGGGCCCGGCGGCGACCGCGCAGCGCGTGGCCGCCGCGTTCCTGCGCCACCCGGGGTGCGGCGTCCGGCCCGTCGGTGTCGTCGCCGACCAGGCCGGCGGGACCGAGGGTCTGCCCGTGCTGACCACCGCCGAGGAGGTGCGGCGGGCGGCCGTCCAGAACGGCGTCCAGGCCGTGCTCGTCGTCGGCTCCCGCACCGAACGCGCCCCGTTGTTGGGCACGTTGGAGGCCGACGGCTGCGCCCTGTGGGAGGTGGACGCCGAGTCCCCCTCGTACGACCGGGAGGGCTCGACCGAGCTGCTCGCCGGGTTCGCCTGCCGACGGCTCGAATTGACGAACCGCCATGAAGCCTCCGGAAAGCGGATGTTGGACGTGGTCGTGTCCGGGGCGCTGTTGCTGATGGTGAGCCCGCTGCTGCTGATGTGCGCGGTGGTGCTGCGGCTGAGCGACGGGCCCGGGGTGGTGTTCCGGCAGGAGCGGATCGGCCGGGACGGGCTGCCGTTCACGCTGCTGAAGTTCCGTACCCACCGCCCGGCCGACGCGCACGAGGCGGCGACCCGGTGGAGCGTGGCGAACGAGCGGGAGATGGGCTGGTTCTGCCGCTTCCTGCGGCGCAGCTCGCTGGACGAGCTGCTCCAGCTGTGGAACGTGCTGCGCGGTGACATGAGCCTGGTCGGCCCGCGCCCCGAACGGCCCTACTTCGTGGCCAAGTTCGGGCAGACCTACCCGGGTTACGCGGCCCGGCACCGGATGCGGACCGGCATCACCGGGCTGGCCCAGGTCACCGGGTTGCGCGGGGACACCTCCATCGAGGACCGGGCCCGCTTCGACAACGCGTACATCGACAACTGGTCGCTGTGGCAGGACTTCTGCATCCTGGTCCGCACGGCTACCGCGCTCGTCCGTCCGACGGGGAGCTGACCTTGACGTCACTGCGCGCTGCGGCGCCCGTCCTGCCCGTGGTCGCCGTGGTCGCCGCGCTCGCCCTGCCGGTCACGCAGGGCGCCGAGGGCGGCGCGACCCCGGCCGACGCCGTCTCCGGGCTGCTGGTGCTGTGGTGCGCCGGGCTTCTCCTGCGGGACCGGCGGCGTCCCCTGACCCGTACGGCGGCGGTGGTCATCGGACTGCCGGTGTGCGGGCTCGCCGTCGCTGCGGTCGGGGCGGGCGATCCCGGGGCCGGGATCGCCGGGCTCGGCCGGTACCTCCAGATCTTCGTGCTGGTGCCGACGGCGGTACTGCTCTGCGTCCGGAGCCGGTCCGACTTCCGGGTGGTGGCCTGGTCGTTCGTGGGGCTCGCGCTGTGGCAGGGCGCCGTCGGGGTGCATCAGTACGCCACCGGGACCGGTGCCAGTTACGCCGGTGAGGACATCCGGGCCGTGGGGACCTTCGGGGCCGGCGATGTCATGGGGATGGCGACCGTCGTGTCGTTCGGGCTGGTGTGCGCGGTCGGTCTCGCGCTGGCCCCCGGGACGGCGGAGCAGCGGGCCTGGGCGCTGGTCTGTTCGGTGCTGCTGACGCTGCCGCTCGCGGTGTCGTTCAGCCGGGGCGCGTGGATCGCGACGGCCGTGGCGTGCGGGCTCCAGGTGGTGCTGGCCGGACTGCGGCGGGCGGTGGTGGTCTTCGTGGCCGTCGTCGCGCTGGGCGTCGTCCTCGTCGGCGGCCTCGGGATCGGGTCCGCGATGCTCCAGGACCGGATCAGCAGCATCACCCGGGTCGCCGACGCGCCTGACCAGTCGGTCACCGACCGGTACACCATGTGGGCCGCGGCCGTCGGCATGTGGCGCGAACAGCCGCTGACCGGCGTCGGGTTGAAGGGCTTCCCCGAACACCGCGACGGGCACGCCTCGCTGGCGCTCTCCGCCGGCAGCGACATCGGCGGGGCCGGAACGACGTACCAGAAGCAGGCGCTTCTCTCGCCGCACAACATGTACCTGCTGGTCCTGAGCGAGCAGGGGCTGATCGGTGTCCTCACGCTCGGGGGGAGCTGGCTGGCGCTGGGGGTGTGCGGGGCGCGGGGGCTGGTGCGGTCCCGGCGCGAACGCGGTCCCGGCGGGCTGGACTGCGGGCTCGTCGCCTGCGGTCTGGTCTCGTGGGTGCTGGTGGACTTCGTGTACGCGGACATCGGCGGGCCGACGACCGTGCTGACGGCCGTGTGCTTCGGGCTGGTGGCGTGGTGGGCGCTGGCGGACCGGACCGCCACGGGGGCCGCGCCGGTCGAGGCCGCCGTGGCCCGCGTACCGGAAGGGGCAGGAGCCCGATGACGTCGACGCCTCGGACACCTCCTCAGCCGCCGCCCCACGTGCCGCCCGGCCCGGCCGCGGGCGACCCGGCGGGGCCCGTCCCCGGCCCGGTCGAGCCGACCGTGCCCGGCGCGCGGGCCGCCGACCTCTCGGAGGCCGCCCCGCCCACCGGCCGGTTCCTCGCGAAGGCCACGCTGGTCACGGCGGCCCTCACGGCGGCGGCCGCGCTGCTCGGGCTCGGCCGGGACCAGGCGTTGTCGTACCTGTTCGGGGCCGGCAGTGAGACGGACGCGTTCCTGGTGGCCTGGACGGTGCCGGAGTTCGCGGCGACGCTGCTGATCGAGGACGGCATGGCGTTCGTGCTGGTGCCGGCGTTCAGCGTGGCCGTGGCCCGCCGGGCGCGGGGCGGCGTGGGCGACCCGGTCCGCTCCCTGGTCGCCTCGACGCTGCCCCGGCTGACGCTGGCCTTCGTGGCGGCGGCCATGCTGCTGATCCTCGGCGCGCCCTACCTCGTCGAGGCGCTCGCCCCCGGTCTCCCGAACCCGCGGCTGGCCGTCGACTGCGCCCGGCTGACCGGCACCTGCGCCCTCACCTTCGGCCTCGCCGGCTACTGCAGCGCGGCCCTGCGCGCCCACCGCCGGTTCGTGGCCCCGGCGGCGATCTACGTGGCCTACAACGTCGGGATCATCACGGCGATGTTCGTGCTGGGCGGGCGCTGGGGGGTGCGGGCGGCGGCCGTGGGCGTCGCGGTGGGCGGCGTCCTGATGATTCTCACTCAACTGCCGTCCCTGCTGCGACAGTTGCGCCGGAAGAGGGAGGCACCCGAGGCACCCGAGGCACCCGAGACGCCCGGAGCCCCCGCGGTCCTCCTCGCCTCTCCCACCGACCCCGCCGCCGCCCCGGCGGCCCTCGCGGCTCCCACCGACTCCCCCGCCGAGGCCGCCCGTCCCGTCGAGCTCACCCTCATCACCACCGTGCTGCTCTTCGCGCTCTGCCGTCAGTCGCAGGTCCTCATCGAGCGCTTCCTCGGCTCGACGCTGCCCGCCGGCGCCATCTCGCATCTCAACTACGCGCAGAAGGTGGCCCAGATCCCGATGACGTTCTCGCTGATGCTGTGCACCGTCACCCTCCCGGTGGTGGCGCAGGCGATGGCGGAGGGCGACACCGAGCGGGCCCGCAGCCGGGTGGAGAAGGACCTCGCGCTGGTGTCGTGCATCGTGCTGCTCGGCGCCGCGGCGATCTTCGCGTGCGGGCCGCAGATGATCGAACTGCTCTTCCAGCGCGGGGCGTTCACCGCGCAGGACACCGCCGCCACCGCCGCCGTGATGCGGGTGTACGCCCTCGGACTGCTCGGCCACGCCCTGGTGAGCGCGCTCGTACGGTCGTACTTCTCGGCCGGTCGCCCCACCTGGTACCCGCTGGCCGCGATGGCCGCCGGGATCGTCGCGACCTCGTGGATCGGCGCGGCCACGGTCGGCTCCTGGGGCGTCCTCGGCATCGCCGCCGCCAACGCCATCGGCATCACCGTCACCGCCCTGCTCCTGCTGTACGGGATGGGCGACCGGGCGGTGCCGATCCGCACCCGGCAGGTGGTGACCGAGATGAGCCGGCCGGTACGGGCGGCGGTGGCCGCGGGCGTGGTGGGGATGTACTGCGCCGACCGGATCGACTCGCCCGTCCTCGGCCTCGCCGTCGGTGGCGCGGTCGTCGCCTTCGTCTTCGTCCTGCTGGCCTCGGCCATGGGCGCCTCCGGCGTCACCCCCGCACTCCGTTCCGTCACACGAAGGCTGCCGCATGCCCGTTTCCGCTGACCCCAGAACGCCCCGGCCCACCACCGGCACCCCTCTCTGGGTGGCCATGTACCACGCGGTGGGCGACTGCTCCGACGACCCGTACCGCATCACCGTCTCGCCCGACCGCCTCGACGCGCAGCTCGGCTGGCTGCGGCGCCGGGGGCTGCGCGGGGTCGGCATGGCCGAGCTGCTCGCCGCCCGCGCCCGGGGCGAGGGCGGGGACCTGGTGGGGCTGACCTTCGACGACGGGTACGTCGACTTCGTCGACACCGCGCTGCCGCTGCTGCGGGCGCACGGCTGCGGGGCCACGCTCTTCGTGCTGCCGGGACGGCTCGGCGGCGAGAACGCCTGGGATCCGCTGGGCCCGCGCAGGCCGCTCCTCGACCAGCGGGGCATCCGGGTGGCCGCCGGGACCGAGGGCATCGAGGTCGGCTCGCACGGGCTGACCCATGTCGATCTCACCCAGGCGGACGACGAGACCCTGCGCGCCGAGACCGCCGACAGCAGAGCACTGCTCTCGGAGTTGACCGGTGCTCCGGTCCAGGGCTTCTGCTACCCGTACGGGACCCTCGACCAGCGCGCCGTCGACGCCGTACGGGACGCCGGGTACGCCTATGCCTGCGCCATCGACCCCGGCCCGCTGAACGGCCCGTACGCGCTGCCCCGGGTGCACATCGGCGAGGAGGACACCGCCCTGCGGCTGCTGCTGAAGCGGAAGCTGCACCGGCTGCGCCGTCGTCCCGTCGAGGGGGTCTGAGGCCGACATGAAGGCGCTGCACATCATCACCGGCCTCGGTGTCGGCGGCGCGGAGCAGCAACTGCGGCTGCTGCTGCGCCACCTGCCGGTCGCCTGCGACGTGGTGACGCTCACCAACCCGGGACCCGTCGCCGACGGTCTCGTCTCGGACGGAATCCAGGTCACCCATCTCGGCATGGGCGGCAACCGCGACCTCGCCGCGCTTCCCCGGCTGGTGCGGCTGATCCGCAAGGGCGGCTACGACCTCGTCCACACCCATCTCTACCGGGCCTGCGTCTACGGCCGGATCGCGGCCCGGCTGGCGGGAGTCAGGGCCGTCGTCGCCACCGAGCACTCCCTCGGCGACTCGCAGATGGAGGGGCGCCGGCTGTCCCCCGGGGTGCGCGCCCTCTACCTCGCCAGCGAGCGCCTCGGCCGCTCCACGGTCGCCGTCTCACCGACCGTCGCCGACCGGCTGAAGCGCTGGGGCGTGCCCGGCCCGCGTATCGAGGTCGTCCCCAACGGTATCGACCTCGCCGGTTTCCGCTTCGACCCGGATCTGCGTGAGCTGACCCGGCGACGGCTCGGGCTGCCGGAGGACGCGTACGTCGTCGGGGGCGTCGGCCGGCTCGCGGCGAGCAAGCGGTTCGACGTGCTGATCCGTGGGCTGGCTCAACTGCCGGACGAGTGCTGGCTGTTGATCGTCGGCGGCGGACCCGAGGAGAGCGTGCTGCGGCGGGCTGCCCAGCGGGCCGGGGTCGCCGACCGGGTGCTGCTCACCGGGGAACGTTCGGCCGCGGGTGCCCCCGGCACCGATCTGCCCTCCCTCATGAACGCCATGGACGTGCTCGCCTCACCCAGCGCCGAGGAGGCCTTCGGGCTCGCGGTGGTCGAGGCGATGGCGTCCGGACTGCCCGTGCTCTATGTCTCCTGCCCGGCGATCGAGGACCTGCCACCGGACGCGACCGCCGGCGCCCGCCGCGTCCAAGGCAGCGCGGAGTCGTTCGTACGCGCCCTGCTGGACGTCCGCGCCCAGGGCCCGCGCTCCCGTGCCGTTCCCGCCGCCGCCCACCACTACTGCATCACCCGCAGCGCCGCCCAGCTCATGGACGTGTACGCGGCCGCCGTCTCCAGCACGCCCTCGCCAACCCCGTCCCTGGGAGTGAGTTCCGCATGACCGACCGTACGTCTGAACGTATGACCGACAGCCCGATCCGTGGGCACGCCGCCCCCGCCCGCGCCAGGTCCCTGCCCCCCTGGTCCCTGCTCGCCACCGGTGTGCTGCTCGGCGGGGCGGCCGGGGGCGCGTACGGCGTGGTGAAGCCGCCCGTCTACACCGCCACCAGCTATGTCGTCGCCGTGCCCACGGAGGGGTCGGACCCCCAGTCGGCGCTCGGCTTCGCGCAGGCGTACGGGCGGGTGGCCACGCAGGTCGCGGTGCTCGGGGACGCCCAGGTATGGGCGGGAGTGCCGGTCGGCACGCTGAAGAAGAGCGTGCGGACGGAGACCTCACCGGACGCGCCGATGGTCGCCGTGTCGGCCACCTCCTCTCGGCCGGACCTCGCCGCCGACATGGCCAACGCCGTCTCGCGGGCGCTGACCCGGCACGCGAACGACTCCGAGGGGTCGACGCGCGTGGAGCTGCGGCAGTTCGCCCGCGCGCCCAGGCCGACCGAGGCGTCCTCGGCCTCGTCGACGGTGACCGGTCTGGTGGGCGCGGCGGCCGGCGGTCTGCTCGGCGGGCTGGCCCTGCTGGTCCGGCCCCGGCGCACCCCGGAGAACCCGCCCTCGGCCTCCGTGCCGGGCCCCGCTCTCGCCGCAGACGCCCACGGACAGCTGTGACCAGCACGCTGACCACAGGGACGAGCATCACCCTGCGCGCCGAACTCTGCTCCGACGAGGGCGAGTTCGGCGAGCTTGCCGAGGCCTGGGACCGTCTGTACCGGCGGTGCGGCGCGGCCACCCCGTTCCAGAGCCACGCCTGGCTGCACTCCTGGTGGCTGTCGTACGGCACGCCCGGCAGGCTCCGACTGGTCCTGGTCCGTGACGGTGGCGAGCTGCGGGCGGTCGCCCCGCTGATGCTCGTACGGCGTCCGCTGCCCGCCCTCGTCCCGCTCGGCTGCCCGATCTCCGACTTCGCGGACGTGCTCGTCGACGACGAGTACGCCGAGCAGGCGTCGGCCGCGCTCGCCGAGGGACTGTCGGCCGCCGCCCGGACGGCACTGATCGACTTCCGCGAGGTACGGCCGGGAGCCGCCGTCGAACGGATCTTCGACCGCTGGCGGGGTCCACGCCGCAAGGTGACCGACTCGGTCTGTCTGGAACTGCCCGCCCAGCCCATGGACGAGCTGCTCAAGCGGCTGCCCAGCTCCCGGGCCCAGCGGGTGCGCGCCAAGCTCCGCAAGCTCGGCGACCTCGGCATCGAGCCGCGTGCCGTGCGCGCCGACGAGGTGGACTCCGCACTGCGGACCATGCTGGACCTGCACCGGCTCCAGTGGCAGGACCGCAAGGTGACCACCGAGCACATGCGGCCCCGCTTCTCCGAGCATCTGGCCCGCTCGGTCGGGCCGATGGTGCGCTCGGGGGACGCCGTGGTGACCGAGTTCCGGCTGGGCGGCGACGTCCTGGCCGTCGACGTCACCCTGATGTCGAGCCGGCTGGCGGGCGGTTACCTCTACGGCGCCCATCCGCGCCTGCGCGAACGCAAGGCGGACGTCGCCACCATGCTGCTCAACGCCTGCGCGGGGCAGGTCGGCTCCGGCGCCCACCAGGTGCTGAGCCTGCTGCGGGGCGCCGAGCCCTACAAGCTGCGCTGGCGCCCGGACACCGTCGTCAACCAGCGGCTGCTGCTCGCCCGGCGGCGCACCTCCCCGCTCCTGTCCGCGGTCGCCTGCGACGCGGCGGCCCGCCGCCAGGGCAAGGAACTGGTCCGTCGGTGGCGGGCGCGGAAGAACCCCGAGGGAAACCGGGACCGAGGGGAACGAGGGGAACGAGGGGAACGAGGCGAACCCCCGGAGCGGAAGGAACGCGGTGGCGGCGGCGGGCGATGAGCGGCCCGCCGCCGGCTCCGGGTCACCGGTAGCGCGCCCACCAGTCCGTGCGGATGCAGAGCTTCCCGCCGATCCAGTACTCCACCCAGTCGCCCAGATCCAGCGGCGAGCAGTTCGGCGGACGTACGGGCGTGGTGGGCGTCGGCTTCGGCGTGGGGGTCGGCTTCGGCGTCGGGGTGGGAGTGGGCTTCGGGGTCGCGGTCGCGGTCGCGGCGCCACGGCCGAAGAGGATCGACCGGTAGACCTCCGACGCCTTCGGGTTGCTCGCACACTGCCAGACGCCGTGCGGGCAGTAGTCCGTGAGCGTGTTGTAGAGCGGCTTGTGCTCGTCCATCCAGGCGAGCATGCGCCGCATGTACTCCGGGTTGTCGCCGTTGCGGAAAAGTCCCCATTCCGCATAGGAGATGGGCTTCTTGTGCGCCTTCGCGAAATCGACGTGTGCCTGCAGGCCGTACGGCTCCTTCACCTGCTCGTCGAAGGTGATTCCGCGCGGCTGGTCGTAGGAGTCCATACCGATGATGTCGACCGTGTCGTCCCCCGGGTAACACCGCGTCCAGGGAATGGCGTCCCGGCCCCGGTTCGGGGTCCAGTCGAACGTGAATTTCTGGCCCGGCACCGCGCGCATCGTGGTGACGATCCTGTTCCAGTACTTCTTCCAGTTCTCCGGGTCGGGTCCGCAGCGATGGGTGTACGTGATGCCGTTCATCTCCCAGCCGAGCACGATCACGGTGTCCGGAATCTTCAACTCGACCAGCCGCTCGGCGAGTCGGCGGTAGTGGTGGTCGAACTGGCCGACGGCGGCGCGGCGCAGCAGCGCGCGGACCTCCCAGTCGGAGACGCCCTCCTCGTTGCGCTCCATCATGGGCACGTTGAGGACGAACATCCGGTCGTCCTCGTCCCGCCGCCAGTCCGCCCAGGAGTCCAGGAAGCCGGGCAGACCCTCGATGTTGGACCAGCGGTCGCCCGGCAGGTAGGTGTGCGCCACCCGCAGGTCGGAGCCGCCCAGCCACTCGCCCAGCTCGGTGATCCGGGCGACGCCGCGGGGCCCGTAGTGCAGATAGGCACCGAACGCCGGCGGCTGCTCGGGAGGCTTCGGGGTCTCGGAGGGAGTGGCAGGAACGGGCGAGGTGGCCGGCACGGGCGAGGTGCCCGGCGGTGCGACGGATGCGCTCGGTGCGACGGACGCGACCGGTTTGCCCGGTGCGACGGGTGCCGTCGGTGCGGCGGGGACGGGCGTCTTCCGGGCGACCGGCGCCGGGGGCACGACGGCGGGCGCCGCCGGAACCGTGGGCGTGGCCGGAGCCGCCGGAACGACCGGGACGGCCGGAGCCGGTGGGTCGGTCACCCGGACCACCGCCCCCGCGCCCACGGCGTACACCGGGACCGACGCGAGGGCGAACGACGCGACCACGCCGGCCGCGACGAGCGCCAGCCGTCTGTCGCGGGGCCGCCTGTGCCGGGACCGCCGCTGTTGTGGAGCCATGTCCGCTCCCCTCTCCGCTTTCTTCACTTCACTGCTTTCCGCCGCCGATTTCCACCTACTGACAATCAGTCATACGAATACGAATTCCGCCAACTGGGGCTCCGGCCTTCGGGTGCCCGAATCGCCCGCACGGGTGACCCGACGTCAAAGGAATGTGCGAGGACCCCGACGAAATGAACGTGTCGCCGCTCGACACCCGCGTTCCGGCCGTCCTGCTGCGGACGGACCTCAATCCCTTCCACCACGGAACCCTGGGAGCCGTACGCTCCTTGGGCCGCGCCGGGGTGGAGGTGCACCTGGTCGCCGACTGCGCGGCGAGCCCCGTCCGCGGCTCACGGTTCATCCGCGCGCCCCACGCCCCGCCCCGCCCCGGCGCCTCCCCCGACGAGTTCGCCGCCGTGCTGCGCCGGGTGGCGGCCCGGGTCGGCCGTCCGGCCGTCCTGGTCCCCCTGGACGACGCGAGCGCGGTGGCCGTCGGCCGGTTGCGCGAGGAGCTCACGGACGACTACCTGCTCCCGGCCGGGCCCCCCGCCCTCGCCGAACAGGTCGCAGACAAGGCCGAACTCGCCACGCTGTGCGGGCGCCTGGGCCTCCCGCACCCGGCGACGACGGTCCCCGACAGCCCGGCGGAGGCGGCGGCCGCCACCCGGGAGCTGGGCCTGCCGGTGGTGGCCAAGTGGAGCCGCCCGTGGCTGCTGCCCCCCGACGCGGGGCTGCGCAGCACGGTGATGGTGCGCTCGGCCGGGGAGGCGTCGGCCCTGCACCGCCGTTCGGAGCAGGCCGGCAGCCGGCTGCTCCTCCAGGCGTTCCTGCCGTCCGGGCTCGACCGCGACTGGTTCTTCCACGGGTACGTCGACCACGCCGGTGTCGTGCGCGGCGGCGGCCCCGGCCGCAAGCTGAGGGCCTGGCCGCCCGGCGCGGGCCTGACCACCGTCGGCCGCTGGACCCCGAACCCGCAGGTCCAGGCCCTGGCCGAGCGGCTGACCGACGCGCTCGGCTACCGGGGCGTGTTCGACCTGGACTTCCGCCGCGAGGGCCGGACCGGCACCTACCACCTGCTCGACTTCAACCCGCGCCCCGGCGCCCAGTTCCGGCTCTTCACGGACACCGCCGGCATCGACGTCGTCCGCGCCCTGCACCTGGACCTGACCGGCCGCCGGGTCCCGGACGGGGCACCGGTGCCGGGCCGGACGTTCGTCGTGGAGAACTACGCGCCGCTCACCGCGCTGCGCCCCCGGCCGCTCCCGCACGCGCCGTCCCGCCCGGGCGCGCGCGAGCTGGCCTGGTACGCGCGGGACGACCGCGCCCCCGGACTCGCGCTGTGGTCGCTGTGGCCCCGCCACGCGCTCGGCAGGCTGCTGGCACCCCGCGCGCCCCTTCCCGTGCAGCACGACGACGCCCCAGGCGAGAACCGCGCCGAGAACGAGAAAGCGAGCAGCCCCTGATGTACGACCTGCTGGTGGTGGGCGCCGGCCCGTACGGCCTGTCCATCGCGTCCCATGCCGCGGCCGCCGGGCTCAGCCTGCGTGTCCTCGGCCGCCCCATGGCGTCCTGGCGCGACCACATGCCGCCCGGCATGTTCCTCAAGTCCGAGCCGTGGGCCTCCAACCTCTCCGACCCCGAGGGGCGCTGGCGCCTGGACGTGTACTGCGCCCAGCAGGGCGTGGAGGCCCGCCACGGTCTGCCGATCCCGGTCGGCACGTTCGCCTCGTACGGCCTGTGGTTCGCCCGCAACGCCCTCCCGCCCGTCGACGAACGGCTGGTGACACACCTTCGGCGCCGCTGCGGAGGCTTCGAGGCGGTCCTGAACGACGGCGAGGTGGTCCGCGCCCGTACGGTGGCCCTCGCCGTCGGAGTGGCCCCTTTCGTCGAAGTACCGTCCGTGCTGCGCGAGTTGCCCCCCGCCCGGGTCACCCACAGCAGCCACCACAGCGACCTCGGCCGCTTCCGGGGCATGGACGTCACGGTGATCGGCGGCGGCCAGGCGGCCCTGGAGACGGCCGCGCTCCTCGCCGAACAGGGCACCCGGGTCCGGGTGCTGGCCCGCTCCCGCAGCCTCCGCTGGAACGACGTGCCGCCCCCTCTGACGCGCTCCCTGTGGGACTCGGCCCGCTCCCCGCACAGCGGCCTGGGGTGCGGCTGGCGCAACTGGTTCTACGCGGAGCGGCCCGGCTGGTACCGCCGTCTGCCGGAGGCGAGACGGGTGCGGATGGCGGCCGAGGCGCTGGGCCCCGCGGGCGCCTGGTGGGTACGCGACCGCGTCGAGCCCGCCGTCGAGGTACGGCTCGGCCAGGAGGTCGCGGCGGCGTACGAGGCGGGCGGCGCCGTGCGTCTGGAGACGGTGGGCCGCGGTGGCGAGCTGGCCTCGCTGGACACCGAACACGTCATCGCGGCCACGGGATTCCGGGCCTCCTGCGAGCGGCTGGACCTGCTGGCCCGTGACGTACGCGCGGGCCTCGTCCCCCTCGCCGACGGCTCGCCCTCGGTCGGGCGGGACTTCGAGTCCTCGGTCCCCGGCCTGTTCCTCGCGGGCCTCGCCACCGCCGCGGGCTTCGGCCCCGCGATGCGCTTCGTGCACGGCGCGTCGTTCACGGCGCCCGCCCTCGTACGAGGGGTACGGCGGCGGCTGCGCTCGGGGGTGCCCGGCGGGCGGATCCCCGTGCCGCAGGCGCGGGCCGACCTGGCCTCCACCGCCGGGCCGTGACGGGCTCGGGGGCCGGCGGCGCACAGCGCCGCCGGCCCCCGGAGCGGCTCAACGACCGGACGCGGCCCGGCCCCGTCGGTACAGGATCCCCCCACCCGCGATCAGCGCGAAGCTGGCGGCCCCGGCGGCGATCAGAGCCTCACGGTCACTGCCGGTCTCGGGCAGGGTGGGCGGCCGGTCCGTCGGGGGCCGGTCGGTGGGCGGCTGGTCCGTGGGCGGCTTGTCGGTGGGCGGCTGGTTCGTCGGGGGCTGGTTCGTCGGGGGCTTGTCCGTCGGGGGCTTGTCCGTCGGGGGCTTGTCCGTGGGCGGCTTGTCCGTCGGAGGCTTGTCCGTCGGAGGCTTGTGCGGTGGCTTGGTCGGCGGGGTGTCGCCATAGCCGCCTTCGGTGTCCTCGTCGGTGTTCGGGTGATCGCCGTAGCCGCTCGGGGAGTCGCCGTAGCCGCTCTGTGCGCCATCGTGCCCGCTCGGAGAGTCGCCGTAGCCGCTCGGAGAGTCGTCGTGGTTCCCGTAGCCGCCGTCGTCCCAGTGCTGCGGGTACTGCGGGTACTGCGGGTACTCGTCGTACCCGGTGGCCGCGCCGTGCGCGTCGGGCTCCGTGTACTCCTCGTACGCCGTCTCCCAGGAGCCGTCGGGCTCCGTCGCGGCCTGGTTCTCGGGCCCTGTCGTCGGGGCCGCGGAGTACTGGGGCTCCGCCACCGGGGTGGTGTGGCGCTTCGGGGCTTCCTGGGAGTTCTGGGCACTCTTCGGGGCGTGGTCGCCGACGTTGCCGCACGCGTTGCCGATGGACGGATTGCCTGCGGCGACGACGTCGACGGTGTTGCCGCAGACGTTCACCGGAACGGTGACCGGCACTTCGACGGTGTTGCCCGACGCGACGCCGGGCGAGTTCGAGGCGGCCCCGTGCGCGCCCGTGTCCGCGAGCACCGGCGTGCCGTAGAGGGACAGCAGGCCCGTCGTCGCGGCGACCACGACCATTCTCTTGCGCAGGGTCTGTCGCATCTCGTTTTTCTTCCTGCTCGAAGACGTGGGAAAAGCCGGCCTTGGCGCCGTTGAGGACGCTCCAAGGCCGGCTGGGGCACAGCCGAGCGGCTGGTGCGGTGCGCTACGACGTCAGTGGTTGACGCACACGTTGCCGACTGCCGGGTTGAGCAGCCCGATGATGTTGATGGAGTTACCGCACGCGTTGATCGGGATGTGGACCGGAACCTGCACCACGTTGCCCGAGAGGAAACCCGGGGAACCGATGGCGGCGGCGTGGGCGTCCGCGTCGGCGACGGCCGGGGTGGCCAGACCCACGGCCATGATCACGCCGGCGACGACAGCAGCGCTCTTCTTGAGCTTCACGTCATTTCCCTTCTCTGCGGTCATGCCTCAATTGACGGCCGAAACCGAGCGAGCACAGCATGAACGGCTCGCATCATGACCTGCAGCCTGCGAACGAGGAATAGACACGGGAAGAAACAAAGGAACACGGAGCGTCGGGTAATTCACCCGATCGCCCGGAGAAATGACCGAACAGCGGAATTGACGACCACCCGAACGGCCCCAGCCGAAGGCGGACGAAGGGCTCGGGTCGAGCGCACCGCGCGAACGGCCCGAGCCGCTTCTCGCTGTCGGATCAGTTCCTGCCGCCGGCGTTGCCGTTGTCCGAGAGGATCGGGATGTCGGACAGGATGTGCGACAGCGGCTCGTCACCCTTGGCCTGGGTGGAGTTCTCGGTGCACTGCTGGTTCTGCGGCGCGGACAGGATCGGGATGTCCTGGGCGGCGAGCCCGGCGGCCCCGATGCCGCCGACGTTGAGCTTGGCGGGCAGGCCGATGCAGGGCTTGTTGAGCGAACCCTGGACCAGCGAGAGCTGCGGGCTCATGTCGCCCTTGGTCACGGAGTTGCCGAACGCCTGGTGGGCACCGTTGCCGCTGAAGGACGTGGTCCCACCGTCGTCGGCGAGCGCCTGAGGGGCGGTGGCGGCCCCCAGGCCGGTGATGGAAGCGGCGACCGCGACCGCGGCCATTGCCTTCTTGAGCATTTCGCATTCCTTTCCTGGCGGACCCGCGGGTCCATGCTCTGGCAGCAACGGCGGCATGCCCGTCCCGGTTTCGGCACATCACCCGATCGGCCCGCGCGCACCGGCGAACTCCAAGTGAGCGACAACACTCCGCACGCCCCGCTCTCACTCCGCCGCATGGGCCGACGGAGTGAATCAGAGCAACCGGGGAGTCGGGGGGAAGTTGTCCATGGCGCTCCGGTGGAAACGGGGTCTTTCCAGAAGGGAATCGCAAGTGATCAAGAAGATTATGGCCGCAGCGTCGATCGCCGCCTCCGTCGTCGGAGCCTCGGCCGCCGCCGCGCCCCAGGCGCTCGCCGACGACGGCGGCACCACGACCTTCAGCGGGAACGACGCCCAGCAGGTGTACGGGAATTCGACCACGTACGGCAACATGAGCCCGCAGATGGCGCTGATCCAGGGCTCGTTCAACAAGCCCTGCATCGGCCTGCCCGCCAAGCTCAACCTCGGCGGCATCGGGGCCGCCGGGATCGCTCTTCAGGACATCCCGGTCCTGTCCGCGCCGCAGAACCAGCAGTGCACCGAGAACTCCACCCAGGCCAAGGGTGACGAGCCGCTGTCGCACATCCTGTCCGACATCCCGATCCTCTCGGACAACGGCAACGTCGGCGGCAACGGCACGAAGAAGCACTGACGCCACCACCGTGGGCGGGAGGCCGTCGGCACTCCCTCGGCGACCCACTCGCATCACCCAAGTACCGCGATAAGCCGCCTATTGCGCCAATAGGCGCAATCACCGCAACCGTTGGCCGGACGTTCTGTTGATCAGGGCGCAACTCCGCAACGGAGTCCGCTTTCCGAAGGGATCGAACATGAAGAAGCTGTGGGCTACCGCGGCTGTTGCCGCTTCCATTGCCGGCCTGGGGGCCGCCACCGCGCCCCAGGCGCTCGCCGACGACGGCGGGACCACGTCCTTCAGCGGCAACGGTGCCCACCAGGCGTTCGGCAACTCCGTGACCAAGGGCGACATGAGCCCGCAGCTCTCGCTGGTCCAGGGTTCGCTCAACAAGCCCTGCATCGGCCTGCCGGCGAAGCTCAACGTCGGCGGCATCGGGGCCGCCGGGGTCGCCCTTCAGGACATCCCGGTCCTGTCCGCGCCGCAGAACCAGCAGTGCACCGAGAACTCCACCCAGGCCAAGGGTGACGAGCCGCTGTCGCACATCCTGTCCGACATCCCGATCCTCTCGGACAACGGCAACTTCGGCGGCAAGTAGTACCGACGCCACCACCGGACACACGGAAGCGGGTCGCCGAGTTCATCGGCGGCCCGTTCTCGTGTGTCCGGACGGGTGTCGGCCCGCGCCTCACTTCTTGGCGTACAGCGACTCGATCGCCGCCGCGTACGCCGCCGTGACCGCGTGGCGTTTGATCTTCATGGAGGGGGTGAGCAGGCCGTTCTCCTCGGTGAACTCGCCTTCCACCAGCTTGAATTCGCGGATGGACTCGGCGCGGGAGACGGCCTGGTTGGCGTAGTCGACGGCCTGCTGGACGTCGGCGCGCATCCGGGGGTCGCCGACGATCTCGGAGAGCGGGGTGTCCGGGGACATGCCGCGGACGTGCAGCCAGTGGGTGACGTCCTCGGGATCGAGGGTGATGAGGGCGGCGACGAAGGGGCGGTTGTCGCCGACGACGATGCACTGGCCGACCGGGGGGCGGCTGCGCAGTCGGTCCTCCAGGACGGCCGGGGAAACGTTCTTGCCGCCAGAGGTGATGAGGACGTCCTTCTTGCGGCCGGTGATGGTGAGGTAGCCGTCGTCGTCGAGCGCGCCGAGGTCGCCGGTGGCGAACCAGTCGTCGGTGAGGGCGGCGTCGGTGGCGACCGGGTTGTTCCAGTAGGCGCCGAAGACGATGCCGCCCTTGATGAGCACCTCGCCGTCGTCGGCGATGCGGATCGCGGTGCCGGGGACGGGCTGGCCGACCGTGCCGGGGCGGGGCTTGAGAGGCGGGACGATGGTGGCGGCCGCGGTGGTCTCGGTGAGGCCGTAGCCCTCGTAGACGATGATGCCGGCGGCGTAGAAGAAGAGGTTGAGGTCGCGGTCGAGCGGGGAGCCGCCGCTGATGGCGTAGCGCATACGGCCGCCGAGTTCGCCGCGGATGCGGCGGTAGACCAGCAGGTCGTACAGGGCCCAGGCGGCGTACAGGCCGGGGGTCGGGCCGGGGCCCTTGTCCAGGAACTTGTCGAGGTAGGCGCGGGCGAAGCGGACGCCGAGGCGGTGTGCGCGGTCGAAGGAGGCGCCGCGGCCGATGCGTTCGGCGGTGGCGCGGCCGGTGGCGTGGATCCGCTCGAAGAGGTACGGGACGCCGACCAGGAAGGTGGGACGGAACTTCTTGAGCGCGGGCCGCAGTTCGGCGGGCTTGATGCTCGGGCAGTGGCCGATCTCGATGCGGGCCATCAGACAGGCGATCTGGATCGTACGGCCGAGGATGTGGGCGAGCGGGAGGAAGAGGAGGGTCGAGGCGACCTGGCCGGTGACCTCCTGGAAGACGGGGTGGAGGAGTTCGACGGTGTTGGCGGCCTCCGCGTGGAGGTTGGCGTGGGTGAGGACGCAGCCCTTGGGGCGGCCGGTGGTGCCGGAGGTGTAGCAGATGGTCGCGGCCGTGTCGGGGGTGAGGGCGGCGCGGCGCTTGGTGACCTCGTCGTCGGGGATGCCCCGGCCCAGGTCGGCGAGGTGGGCGAGCGCGCCTTCGTCGAGCTGCCAGACGTGCGGGGGCTGGGAGTGGCGGGCGGTGGCGGTGGCGACGGCCTCCGCGTTCTCGGGGGTCTCCACGACCACGAAGCGGGAGCCGGAGTCGCGGACGATCCACTCGATCTGTTCGGGCGAGGACGTGGCGTAGATGGGGACGGACTGGCCGCCTGCCGCCCAGACGGCGAAGTCGAGGACCGTCCACTCGTAGCGGGTGCGGGACATCACCGCGACCCGGCCGCCCGGTTCGAGGCCGGCGGCGATCAACCCCCGGGCGACGGCGGTGACTTCGCGGGCGAAGGCGGCGGCGGTGACCGGGTGGTAGGTGCCGTGGCGGTCGGCACGGCGCAGGACGACGGCGTCGGGGGCCTCGGTCGCGTTGACGAAGGGGAGGTCGCCGATACTGCCGCTCGTCGGGCGGGGCGCGAGGGCGGGTGTGCGTGCCTCGCGGACGACGCCCTGCGCGTCCCTGACGACCTCGATCTTGACGCGGTCGGTCAGGCCGCCGCGCTGTTTCGCCTGGTTCAAGTCCTTGCGTACGCCCATCACGGCTCCCCGAGGCCCACGACCGCTTCATTACCGACGAGTCAACTTACCGGTGCGTAAGGAATTTTCAATGGTTTCGGACGACCCCGGGGATGGGGCGGGGGGCCGGTCGCCGGGCGCGCTAGTTCAGCATGCCGTCCGCCGTTTCGATCGCCTCGGCCAGGCCGTAGAGGTCCTTGTCCTCGCGGTCCCTCGCCAAGTCATCTGCGTGGTAGCCGAGTTGGCGCAGGGTGGGGCGGGCCGGGAGGTCCGTCCAGCGGCTGTCCTCCTGGCGGAGCGCGTCGGCGAAGTAGGCGGCCACGGCGGCGACCTGGAGGCCGTACGGTGAGGCGGACCACAGGTCGGGATGCAGGGCCGATGCCTCCAGGCCGACCGCTTCCTCGTGCGGGGTGCGGGTGTCGGGGTCGAGCCAGCGGACGGTGGCGGTGGCGAGGTGACCGCCTTCGGTGCCCTCCTCGGTGCGGACGACGTAGAGGGCGGTGACGGTGTGGCCGGGGCCGACCTCGCCGCCGTCGACGCGGTCGTCGCGGAAGTCCTCGTCGGCGACCTGCCGGTTGTCGTAGCCGATCAGGCGGAACTCCTCGACCGTCGCCGGGTCGAAGGAGACCTGGGCCTTGGCGTCGCGGGCGGTGAGGTCGACGTGGCGCGGGAGTTCCTCGCAGAAGACCTTCTCGGCCTCCTCCTCGGTGGAGACGTAGGTGGTGTGGCCGTCGCCCTCGTCGGCGAGTTGTTCCATGAGGGAGTCGCCGTAGTCGCTGCCGACACCGACACCGAAGAGGGTGATGCCGTGCTCGCGGCGTTCGCCGGAGATGCGTTCGAGGATGGTCTCGGCGTCGGTGGCGCCGGTGTTGGCGAGGGCGTCGGAGAGGAGCACGACGCGGTTGGTCGCGCCCTTGCGCAGGCCTTCGACGGCGGTCTCGTAGCCGGTCTCGACGCCCGCCGCGAGGTTGGTGGAGTCGGTGGGCTCCAGGCTGTCGACGGCGTCACGGATCTCGCCGCGGTGGTCGTCGAGGCGGGTCATCGGCAGGACGGTCTCGGCCTCGTCGCTGAAGGTGACGATGGCGACGGAGTCGTCGTCGCGCAGCCGGTTCGTCATCGTGCGCAGGGCGTCCTGGGCAAGGTCGAGGCGGCCCGGTTCGGACATGGAGCCGGAGACGTCGATGACGAAGGTCAGGGCGGCGGGCGGGCGTTTGCTGTCGCCCTCGGCGGCGCGGGTGGCGAGGCCGACGCGGACGAGGGACCAGTTCTCGTCGCTGGTGCGCGCGCCGTCGACGGTGACCGAGAAACCGTCGCCGTCGGGGCGTTCGTAGTCCTGGCGGAAGCTGTTGACGAACTCCTCCGGGCGGACCGTCGCGGGGTCGGGGAGGCTGCCGTCGCCCAGGGTGCGGCGGGTGTAACCGTAGGAGGCGGTGTCGACGTCGAGGGCGAAGGTGGAGAGGTAATCGGGGGACGGGGCGATGTCGCGGGACTCGTCGTCCGGTTGCTCGCCGCGCTGTTCGCCGGTGCCGGTGCCCTCCGGCGCGGGGGCCGGGAAACCGTCGTCGGGACGGCTGTCGGCCTTCCCCCGGTCCTGCGACGAGGAGGTGCCGTCGCCGCTCGCGCTGCATCCGGTGAGGAGCAGGGCGCCGGCCGTACCCAGGGCGAGGAGCGCGGTGCCCAACCGTCGCCGTGCCGTCGGCATCGGCCTCGCCGTCGGCGTCGGCATCGGCCTCGTCGTCGGATTGCTCCTGCGATACGTGTGCATCCGGGCCCCCTAGCCACGTCATCTGCCGCTCCTTGTGCGGGCGACTGTTGTGACTGTGACGGCGAAGGGGGCCCGGATGTGCGACACGGGGTGTTGCGGATGCGTCTCGAAGCGGCCACGGCGGGGGCCCGTCGAGACCGGTGGGTGATCCTCCGTTGACCTAGGAGACGACGTCCTTGCGGCCGAAACCCCGGAAGGCCAGGGCGAACAGCACCAGCGCGTACGTTATGGAAATCGAGACGCCCTGGATCATGTCGGTGTACTCGGGCTGCGGGCGGACGACGTCCAGCCAGGCGTACTGCCAGTGCGTGGGCAGGAAGTCGCGCCAGTCGCCGAGGGCGGTCACCTCGTCGAGGACGCTGCCGACGATGGTGAGGCCGACGGCGCCGCCGACCGCGCCGAGCGGGGCGTCGGTCTTCGTGGAGAGCCAGAACGCCAGGGCGGCGGTGACCAGTTGGGACACGAAGATGTACGCCACGGTGATCACCAGGGCCTGGGCGGCGGCGCCCGGCGCGATCTCACCGCCGGTCGGCAGCTCCAGCGGGCCCCAGCCGTACGCCACCGAGCCGACGGCGAGCGCGACGACCGGCAGCAGCACCAGCGCGGCCAGGCTGAGGGTGAGGCCGACGACGAGTTTGGACCACAGCAGCCGGGCGCGCGGCACCGGCGCGGCGAGCAGGTAGCGCAGGGAGGACCAGCTGGCCTCCGAGGCGACCGTGTCGCCGCAGAACAGCGCCACGGGGATGACCAGCAGGAAGCCCGCGGCGGCGAAGAGGTTCACCGCGGCGAAGTTCGCGCCGGACGCGGTGGCCGTGTCCATCAGGTTCATCCGGGTGTTGCCCTCGCCGGGCGTGCCGCCGACCTGGAAGGCGATCAGCAGCACGATCGGCAGGGCGAGCAGGATGCCGCCCATGACCATCGTGCGCCGGCGCTTCAGCTGCCGGACCAGCTCGACCCGCAGGGGCAGGGTGCGGCCCGCGCGGTAGCCGTCGGCGACCTCGACGGGTTGCTTGGGCCCGGGTTCTGCGTGCTCGGCACGCTCGGCCAGCGTGCTCATGCGGACTCTCCGATCAGGGTGAGGAAGGCGTCTTCGAGGCGGCGGTGCGGGCCGACCGACGACACGGGTACTTCCAGCCGTACGAGTTCGGCGACCAGGCGCTGGGCGCTGCCGTCGGCGTCGAGGCGGACCACCAGGCCGTCGTCGGTGCGGACGGCCGAGTCGACCCCCGGGAGCGCGGTGATCTTCTCGACGACCGGCTCGTCCACGGGCTCGGACGTGCCGACCAGCAGGGTGTCGCCCGAGCCGACGATCTCGCTCACGGGGCCCGCCTGGACGAGCTTGCCGTGGTCCATGACGACCAGGTGCGTACAGGTCTGCTCGACCTCCGCCAGCAGGTGGCTGGAGACGATGACCGTGCGGCCCGCCGCCGCGTACCGGATCATGACCTCGCGCATCTCGCGGATCTGCGGCGGGTCGAGTCCGTTCGTCGGCTCGTCGAGTATCAGCAGGTCGGGCAGGCCGAGCATGGCCTGGGCGATGGCCAGGCGCTGGCGCATGCCCTGGGAGTAGGTGCGGACCGCGCGGGCCAGGGCGTCGCCGAGGCCGGCGATCTCCAGCGCCTCGTCCATGTGGGCGTCCTCGGCCGGGCGGCCGGTGGCCGCCCAGTACAGCTCCAGGTTCTCGCGGCCGGACAGGTGCGGGAGGAAGCCCGCGCCCTCGACGAAGGCGCCGACCCGGGAGAGCACCGGGGCGCCCGGCACGATCGCGTGGCCGAAGACGCGGATCTGGCCGCCGTCCGGCTGGATCAGGCCCATCAGCATGCGCAGGGTCGTCGTCTTGCCCGCGCCGTTCGGCCCGAGCAGGCCGAGAACCTGGCCCTTCTCGACGCGGAGGGAGAGGTCGCGGACGCTGTAGCGGTCGCCGTTCTTGTACTTCTTGCTCAGGTCGGTGATCTGGAGCGGGACCTCGGCGAGCGCCGGGTCGGGGGCCGGGGTGACGATCCGGCGGCGTCCGGTGACGAGGAGGACGGCCGCGATCACGGCGCCGGCGATCGGCAGGTACCAGACCCAGGCGGGCAGCACGTCCGTGCGGTCGGCCCGGCCGAGCGGCGTGGGCACCTCCAGGTCGCCCTTGAGGGAGACGGTGTACGTCGCCGGGGTCGCCGGGGAGGCGTAGCCGAGGTCGGTGGAGGCGAGGACCAGGCGCAGGCGGTGGCCGTCGTCGAGTTCGTGGTCGATGGCCGGGAGGGTGAGCTTCACGTCCTTGCCCGACCTGGCGCCCTCGACCCGGAGGGGCTCGACCAGCTGGGAGGGCAGGACCTGGGAACGGCCGTCCGGGCCCACGTCGTACACCTTGGCGAAGAGGACGGCGTCCTCGCTGGTCGACTTCACGTGGACCGTGGCCGTGGGCGAGCCGGTGATCTGGAGGTCGTCCGTGACGGGCTTCGACTGGAACGCGGCGAACTGGCCGGGGAAGTCGAGGGAGATGCTGAGGCCGAGCGAGGACAGCTGGGCGAGACCGCCGCCGGCGCCGAGGCCGGGCAGGGCCGACACGGCGGGCGGGTTGGCGCCGGCCGGGTTCTCGAAGCTCTGCTCGCGTCCCGCGAGGGCGATCGAGGTGGGGTCGCCCTCCAGGCCCGGGTAGGTGTCGTCGGTCGTACCGCTCAGGCGGGGCTCGCCGTCGCCGGAGCCGGTGCCGAGGGTGCGGGTGACGCGGAACGCCGAGCCGGTGTCCGCGCTCTTGTCGTCCTTCAGATAGCGGTCGAACCAGCCGTTCACCCGGGACTGGACACGGGAGGTCTCCATGTCGCCGCCGTCGTGGCCGCCGGAGATCCAGTCGACCTCCACCGGCGCGCCGTTCGCCTTGATCGCCTTGGCGGCGGCGTCGGCCTGGCCGAGCGGGAAGAGCGAGTCGGTCTGGCCCTGCATCAGCAGCGTGGGCACCTTGATGCGGTCGCCGACGGCCTCGGGGCTGCGCTCGTCCAGGAGCTTCACGGCCTCCGCGTCGGGCTGCCCCGACTCGGCGACCCGCTGGTACATCTCGCAGAGCCGCGTCTCGAACTTCTCGCAGCCGCCGCCCGTGTTGACGAACAGGCCGGCCCACAGCTTCTTGAAGACACCGTTCGGGAAGAGGGCGTCCGACAGGTTCCAGTACGTGATCGCGGGCGCGATCGCGTCGACCCGGTCGTCGTACCCGGCGGCCAGCAGCGAGATCGCCCCGCCGTACGAGGCGCCGGCGACGCCCAGACGCGGGTCGCCCTTCTTGTCGAGCTCGACCTCGGGCCGCTTCGCGAGCCAGTCGATGAGTTGGGTGACGTCGGCGACCTCGCCCTTCGGGTCGTTGAGCCCGATCTTGCCGGTGGACTCGCCGAAGCCGCGCGCCGACCAGGTCAGCACCGCGTAGCCGTCGCGGGCGAGGTCCTCGGCCTGCCGCCGGACGTCGTTCTTGCTGCCGCCGAAGCCGTGCCCGAGCATGACGGCCGGACGGCGGCCGTCTCCTGGGGAGGTGAAGTACGAGGTGTCGATGCGTACGCCCTCGGCCGTGTCCATGACCTGGTCGGTGCGGGTCACCGGCGCCGCTTCGTCCGAGGCGGTGGCCGTCCAGGTGCCCGCGCCGGCGAGCACGACGACGGCGGCCGCGGCGGCGATGGTCCGCCGCGGCCTCCGCCGCAGCGCCCCGCGCAGTCGCGGTCCGGTCAGTCGAAGATCCATGCGTCAACGGTACGGGGCCCTGCCGGTGCCTCACGGCACCCTCAGGGGGGAAGAGTGGGGCATCCCACGGTCGTACGGGAGGAATTCGGCATACAGCGGTCGCGGTATACGGGGGTGGGTGACGGACTCGACAGCAACCTGATAAGTGGGGGCGGTCCGGGTCCTTTCTCGCCCCCGCCGCCCCTACCCGTCCCTCCCCCACTCTCGGCTTCGCTCGAACGGGAAGTGCTCCCATCCAGGGGCTGTGCCCCTTCGGCCCCCTGGGGTGCCCTGTGGGCGCCCCAATAGCTCGGGGGGCGGATTTGTGGGCGGGTGCGGGTTCGTCGTGGTTGCTCGCGCAGTTCCCCGCGCCCCTGAAAGCAGCTGCCCGCGCCCTCCGAAGAGGCGGCTCCCCCGCACCCTCCGTAAAGGCGGCTCCCCCGCCCTCCGAAGAGGCGGGCTCCCCACCCGCCCTCCGAAATGGCGGCTCCCCCGCCCACGGAACAGCTCTCCCCGCGCCCTTTGCGGGGCGCGGGGAGAGTGAGGTCGGGACTCAGTGGTTGCGTGGGAAGCCCAGGTCGACGGCGGAGGGGCCGTCGGCCGGGTCGGGCCAGCGGGTGGTGACGACCTTGCCCCGGGTGTAGAAGTGGGTGCCGTCGTTGCCGTAGATGTGGTGGTCGCCGAAGAGGGAGTCCTTCCAGCCGCCGAAGCTGTGGTAGCCGACGGGGACCGGGATCGGGACGTTGACGCCGACCATGCCGGCCTCGACCTCCATCTGGAAGCGCCGGGCGGCGCCGCCGTCGCGGGTGAAGATCGCGGTGCCGTTGCCGAACGGGGAGGCGTTGATGAGGGCGATGCCCTCGTCGTAGGTGTCGACACGCAGCACGGTCAGCACCGGGCCGAAGATCTCGTCCTGGTACGCCTTCGCGGACGTGGGCACCTTGTCCAGCAGCGAGATGCCGATCCAGTGGCCGTCCTCGTAGCCCTCGACCGTGAAGCCGGTGCCGTCCAGGACGACTTCGGCGCCTTCCGCCGCCGCGCCGGTGACGTACGAGGCCACCTTGTCGCGGTGTACGGCCGTGATCAGCGGGCCCATCTCGGAGGTCGGGTCGTTGCCGGGGCCGATCTTGATCTTCTCGGCGCGCTCGCGGATCTTCTCCACCAGCTCGTCGCCGATCGCGCCCACCGCCACCACGGCCGAGATCGCCATGCAGCGCTCGCCGGCCGAGCCGTACGCCGCCGAGACCGCCGCGTCCGCCGCCGCGTCCAGGTCCGCGTCCGGGAGGACCAGCATGTGGTTCTTGGCGCCGCCGAGGGCCTGGACGCGCTTGTGGTTCGCGGAGGCCGTGGTGTGGATGTAGCGGGCGATCGGGGTCGAGCCGACGAAGGAGATCGCCTTGACGTCCGGGTGCTCCAGGAGGCGGTCGACGGCCACCTTGTCGCCGTGGACGACGTTGAAGACGCCGTCGGGGAGGCCGGCCTCGGAGAGGAGTTCGGCGATCTTGATGGAGGCCGACGGGTCCTTCTCGGACGGCTTCAGCACGAACGTGTTGCCCGTCGCGATGGCCATCGGGAACATCCACATCGGGACCATCGCCGGGAAGTTGAACGGCGTGATGCCGGCGACGACACCGAGCGGCTGGCGGATCGAGGCGACGTCCACGCGGCTGGCGACCTGCGTCGACAGCTCGCCCTTCAGCTGGACGTTGATGCCGCAGGCCAGGTCGACGATCTCCAGGCCGCGCGCGACCTCGCCGAGCGCGTCCGAGTGCACCTTGCCGTGCTCGGCGGTGATCAGCTCCGCGATCGCGTCGCGGTTGGCGTCCAGCAGCGCCCGGAAGCGGAACAGGATCTCCGTGCGCTTGGCCAGCGAGGACTGGCCCCAGGTGGCGAAGGCCTCCTTGGCGGTGCGTACCGCCGCGTCGACCTCGTCGACGGTCGCGAAGGCGACCTTGGTGGTGACCGCGCCGGTCGCCGGGTCCGTGACCGGCCCGAACGTACCCGACGCGCCTTCGACGGTCTTGCCGCCGATCCAGTGGTTGACGATCTTCGTCATGCCGAGAAACTCCTTCTCACAGATGGCGGCGTCGGGTTGAGACGTGCCGGTCGTACTCCTCGCGTGCCTTGACCGCCGACGCGCGGGTCGCGGTCTCGGCCACAGGTACATCCCACCAGGCCTGCGCGGGGGGCGGGCCCGACACTGTGTCTGCCGTTTGGGTCTCGACGTAGACACATGTGGGAGTGTCGGCCGCCCGCGCCTCGGCGAGGGCGGCGCGCAGGTCACGGATGGTCTTGGCGCGCAGCACGCGCATACCGAGACTGGCCGCGTTGGCGGCGAGATCCACGGGCAGCGGGGCTCCCGTGAACGTGCCGTCGTCGGGGTTGCGGTGCCGGTAGGCGGTACCGAACCGCTCACCGCCGACCGACTCCGAGAGACCGCCGATGGAGGCGTACCCGTGGTTCTGCACGAGCAGCACCTTGATCGGGACGTTCTCCTGCACGGCCGTGACGATCTCGGTCGGCATCATCAGATACGTGCCGTCGCCGACCAGCGCCCACACCGGGCGCCCGGGAGCGGCCATCCGGACGCCGATCGCGGCCGGGATCTCGTATCCCATGCAGGAGTAGCCGTACTCCAGGTGGTACTGGTCCCGGGACCGCGTGCGCCACAGTTTGTGCAGGTCACCGGGGAGGGAGCCGGCCGCGTTGATGAGGATGTCGGACTCGTCGACGATCTCGTCGAGAAGGCCGAGGACCTGGGCCTGGGTGGGCCGGGTGTCCGGTTCGTCGGCCTCGTAGCAGGCGTCGACGCGGTGCTCCCAGCGCTGCTTGTCCTCCGTGTACTCGGCGACGTACGCGTCGGCGACCCGGTGTCCGTGCAGTTCGAGCGCCTGGGTCAGCTCCTCCAGCCCGACGCGCGCGTCGGCGATCAGCGGCAGCCCGGAGAGCTTGTGGCCGTCGTAGGGCGCGATGTTGAGATTGAGGAAGCGGACACCGTCGGCGGCGAAGAGGGTGCCGGAGGCGGTGGTGAAGTCCGTGTACCGGGTGCCGACACCGATCACCAGGTCGGCGGTGCGGGCGAGTTCGTTCGCGGTCGCGGTGCCGGTGTGGCCGATGCCGCCCACGTCCTGCCGGTGGTCGTGGCGCAGCGAGCCCTTGCCGGCCTGCGTGGACGCCACGGGAATGCCGGTGGCGTCGGCGAGTTCGGCGAGCGCCTCCTCGGCGCGGGCGTGGTGGACACCGCCGCCGGCGACGATCAGGGGGCGCCCGGCTTCGCGGATCGCCCGTACGGCGGCGGACAGTTCGGAGCCGTCGGCCGCGGGACGGCGTACGGTCCAGATCCGCTCGGCGAAGAACTCCTCCGGCCAGTCGTACGCCTCCGCCTGCACGTCCTGCGGGAGGGCGAGGGTGACCGCGCCCGTCTCGACGGGGTCGGTGAGCACGCGCATCGCCTGGAGCGCGGCCGGGATCAGGGCCTCGGGGCGGGTGATCCGGTCGAAGTACTTCGACACCGGGCGCAGGCAGTCGTTGACGCTGATGTCGCCCGCGTACGGCACTTCGAGCTGCTGGAGGACCGGGTCGGCCGCCCGCGTGGCGAAGATGTCGCCGGGGAGGAGCAGCACCGGGAGGTGGTTGATGGTGGCGAGGGCGGCGCCGGTGACGAGGTTGGTGGCGCCGGGGCCGATCGACGTCGTCACGGCGTGCGTGGAGAGGCGGCCCGACTGCCGGGCGTAGCCGACGGCCGCGTGGACCATCGACTGCTCGTTGCGGCCCTGGAGGTACGGCATGTCGTCGGCGTACTCGATCAGCGCCTGGCCGAGGCCGGCGACGTTGCCGTGGCCGAAGATGCCCCAGGTGGCGCCGATCAGCCGCTGCCGCTCGCCGTCGCGTTCGGTGTACTGGGCGGCGAGGAAGCGGACCAAGGCCTGGGCGACCGTAAGCCGGGTCGTGCTCATCGGTACCCCTCCGTGTGATCGGGGTGGAAGCAGATCCGCCACTGCCGCTCGGAGCCCGGGCCGGCCATCACGTTCAGGTAGTACATGTTGTGGCCGGGCTGCGCGATGGACGGGCCGTGCCAGCCGTCGGGAACGAGCACCGCGTCACCGGAACGGACCTCGGCGAGCACCTCGGAGCCGCCCTCGCGGGAGGGGGAGACGCGTTGGTAGCCGAAGCCGTGGGGACCGTCGATCTCGAAGTAGTAGATCTCCTCGAGTTCGGTCTCCTCCCCGGGCCGGTTCTCGTCGTGCTTGTGCGGCGGGTACGAGGACCAGTTGCCGCCGGGGGTGATGACCTCGACGGTGATCAGCTTGTCGCACTCGAAGGCGTCGGCGGAGGCGAAGTTGCGCACCTGGCGGGCGCAGTTGCCACTGCCCCGGTCTTCCACGGGGACCTCCGGCGCGGGGCCGTAGCGGGCGGGGAGTAGTCGCTCGCACTTCGCTCCTGCCAAAGCGAAGCGGCCTCCCGCGCCGGAGGCGATCTGTACCCGGGCGTCACGGGGCGCGTACACGAAGTCGGAGACTCCGGCGAACACGCTCTCCCTGCCCAGGATCTGAAACTCTGCGTCCGCTGCGGCGCCCGATTCACCGGATTCGCCCGATACCCGCACCGTACAACCGCCGTTGAGGGACAGCATGATCCACTCGCTGTCCCCGGTCGTGAACGTGTGCGTGCCGCCCGGCTCCAGCTCCACGATCCGCAGACTGCTGTGGGTCCAGCCGGCCCGCTTCGGGTCGATGTCGACGGCGTACCGCGCGTTCGCTGTGGCGCCCTTGGGTACGTACAGCTCGGTCTTGTGTGTCATGCGGCCCTCACAACAGTCCTACGGCGGTGTCCACGGCGGCGGTCACGTCGTCGTCCGCCGGGTAGAGCAGCGAGCGGCCGACCACCAGGCCCTGCACGGTGGGGAGTTGCAGCGCGCCCCGCCACTTCTCGTACGCGCCCTCCTGGTCCTCGCCGACATCGCCGCCGAGCAGGACGGCGGGCAGCGTCGAGGTCTCCATCACGCGGGCCATGTCGTCGGGGTTCTCGGTGACGGGGACCTTCAGCCAGGTGTACGCCGAACTGCCGCCGAGCCCGGCCGCTATGGCGATCGACCTGGTGACCGCGTCGGCGCTCAGGTCGTTCCTGACCTTGCCGGTGGCGGGGTCGCGGCGGCTGATGAACGGCTCGACGAACACGGGGAGCCGGCGCTCGGCCATGGCGTCCACGGCACGGGCGGTGGACTCCAGGGTGGTGAGGGAGCCCGGGTCGTCGTAGTCGACGCGCAGCAGGAGCTTGCCGGCGTCGAAGCCGAGGCGCCGCATGTCCTCGGGGCGGTGGCCGGTGAAGCGGTCGTCCAGTTCGAAGCTGGCGCCCGCGAGACCGCCCCGGTTCATCGAGCCCATGACGACCTTGCCGTCGAGGGCGCCGAGGAGGAGCAGGTCGTCGAGGATGTCGGCGGTCGCGAGGACACCGTCCACACCGGGGCGGGACAGTGCCAGGCACAGTCGTTCGAGGAGGTCGGCGCGGTTCGCCATGGCGAGCTTGCGGTCGCCGACGGAGAGGGCGCCACGCGCCGGGTGGTCGGCGGCGACGATCATCAGCCGGCCGGAGTCGCCGATCAGGGGGCGCCGGGTGCGGCGGGCGGCGGCCTCGGCGATGGCCTCCGGGTGGTGGACCCGGGTGCGGACGAGGGCGGAGACGTCGACGTTCACCGGACCGCTCCCGCCGCGACCGCTGTCTCGATCTCGTCCGCCGTGGGCATGGCGGACGAGCACTCCAGGCGGGAGGCGACGATGGCGCCGGCCGCGTTGGCGTGCCGCATGATCTTTTCCAGCGCCCAGCCTTCGAGCAGGCCGTGGCACAGGGACCCCCCGAAGGCGTCTCCCGCACCGAGCCCGTTGAGGACGTTCACCGGCAGGGGCGGCACCTCGGCCGTCGTACCGTCACGGTGCACCGCCAGCACCCCCTTCGGCCCCTGCTTCACCACCGCCAGCTCGACCCCCGCCTCCACCAGCGCGGCGGCGGCCGCGTGCGGCTCGCGGATCCCCGTGGCGACCTCGACCTCGTCCAGGTTGCCGACGGCGACGGTCGTGTGCCGCAGGGCCTCCTCGTAGAACGGGCGGGCCTCGGCCGGGTCGGACCAGAACATGGGGCGCCAGTCGAGGTCGAAGACCGTCGTACCGGCCTTGGCCCGGTGGGCGAGGGCCGCGAGCGTCGCCGTACGGCTGGGCTCCTCGCTCAGGCCCGTGCCGGTCACCCAGAAGATCCTGGCCCCGGCGATGGCGTCGAGGTCCAGCTCGTGGGCGTCGATCTCCAGGTCCGGGGCCTTGGGGCGGCGGTAGAAGTACAGCGGGAAGTCGTCCGGCGGGAAGACCTCGCAGAAGGTGACGGGGGTCGGCAGGCCCGGGACCGGGGTGACCCAGCGGTCGTCCACGCCGAAGTCGCGCAGCGCCTGGTGGAGGTACTCGCCGAAGGGGTCCTCGCCCGTGCGGGTGATGACGGCCGTGGAGCGGCCGAGGCGGGACGCGGCCACCGCGACGTTCGTCGCCGATCCGCCGAGGAACTTCCCGAAGGACGTCACCTGCGGCAGCGGGACCCCCGTCTGCAACGGGTAGAGGTCCACACCGATCCGCCCCATGGTGATGAGGTCGTACGCCATCGAGTTCCCTTCACGCGCCGGTTCGGTCAAGGTCTAGTCCCGTCGGAGCGACCCTGTCAATACTTTGTCCAGACATTCGGACTACCTATTGACACCTTCCGCTTCGGGACTGAAGCTGACTCCCATGACGTCGTTGTCACCTCAGTCCTCACTCTCGCGCATCCGAGTCGGCTCGGCGCCCGACTCCTGGGGCGTCTGGTTCCCCGACGACCCCCAGCAGGTCCCCTGGCAGCGCTTCCTCGACGAGGTCGCCGCTTCCGGCTACGAGTGGATCGAGCTGGGCCCGTACGGCTATCTGCCGACCGACCCGGCGATCCTCGCCGAGGAGACGGCGAAACGCGGCCTGAAAGTGTCGGCCGGCACGGTCTTCACCGGGCTGCACCACGGTCCGGACGTCTGGGAGAAGACCTGGGCGCACGTGGCCGACAACGCGGTCCTGGCGCAGGCCATGGGCGCCAGGCACCTCGTCGTCATCCCGTCCTTCTGGCGGGACGACAAGACGGGCAAGGTGCTGGAGCCCAGCGAGCTGACCGTCGAACAGTGGCGGCACCTCACCCAGCTGACCGAGCGCCTCGGGCGGGAGGTGCGGGAGAAGTACGGCCTCCAGATCGTCGTCCACCCGCACGCCGACACCCACATCGACAGCGAGGAGAACGTCGTCCGCTTCCTGGACGGCACCGACTCCTCGGTGGTGTCGCTGTGCCTCGACACCGGGCACTACGCCTACTGCGGCGGCGACAGCGTCAAGCTGATCGAGACGTACGGCGAGCGCATCGGGTATCTGCACCTCAAGCAGGTCGACCCCGAGATCCTGGCCGACGTCCGCGCCAACGAGATCCCGTTCGGGCCGGCCGTGGCCAAGGGCGTGATGTGCGAGCCGCCGAAGGGTGTGCCCGAGCTGGGGCCGGTGCTGGCCGCTGCCGCGAAGCTCGACATCGATTTGTTCGCGATCGTCGAGCAGGACATGTATCCCTGCGCGCCGGACACTCCGCTGCCGATCGCCCAGCGCACTCGGGCGTTCTTGAGGTCTTGCGGGGCGTGAGCGCTCCGCTGAGAGCCGGGCGCTGAGAAGCGCCGGGGAACTGCGGGTCGTCGGCAGACCGCGGGTGATTCGTGGCTGGTCGCGCAGTTCCCCGCGCCCCTCAGGGGCGCGGCACTTGAGCGGTGCTTGATTTCATCACCTCTGTCACAAAAGTCACCTTCCTGTCACGTATGTCACGTGTATGCGGGTCTTTCGTCACACGTGACCCACAGGGCTTCCCGATGGTCACCGAGCGTCGTTGACCGGACACAGGTTTGTGATCGCCAGCGCAGTGCCCGGCTCCCCCGACGGTCTTCCCGGCCGCCGCCGTGGTGCGCGCGGGGAGGTGCCACCCATGACCGACCGACCCCTCTGGTCGTACAAGGACATCGCGGCGCACATCCGTGTGCAGCCCGACACCGTCCGCTCGTACCGCAAACACGGGCTGCTGCCGCAGCCCGACCACGTGGAGGGCGGCAAGCCCTACTGGTACGCCGACACCGTCCGCGCCTGGGTCGCCTCCAGACCGGGCAACCGGGGGCGCAAGGTCGACTGATCCGCTCCGCTCCGCGCCACGCTCATGCGTTTATTCGTTTGTCCCCGGATCCTTCCGCCGTCCAGGATCCGGGGATGAGTTTTTCGGACAAACCCGTACTCACCGGCGAGAGGGCCGTGCTGCGGCCGTTCACCGAGGCCGACGCGTCCGTGATGGCGCGGATCCTGGCCGACCCGGAGGTCGTACGGCTCACCGGCAGTCCGACCGAGGAGTTCGGGCTGGAGCGGCTGCGTTCCTGGTACGGCAGCCGCAACGACCAAACCGATCGCCTCGACCTCGGCATCGTGGACCGGGCGAGCGGTGAGCTGGTGGGTGAGACAGTCCTGAACGAGTGGGACGAGGCCAACCGCAGCTGCTGCTTCCGGATCCTGATCGGGCCCGGCGGGCAGAACCGGGGGCTGGGCACGGAGGCCGTGCGGCTGACGGTCGGCCATGCCTTCGAGCGGCTCGGACTGCATCGCGTGTCGTTGTACGTCTTCACCCACAACCCCCGGGCCCGGCGCGCCTACGAGAAGGTCGGGTTCGTGGCCGAGGGAGTCGAGCGGCAGACCCTGTGGCAGGGCGGCGAGTGGATCGACGCCGTACGGATGTCGGTGCTCGCGCCGGAGTGGGCCGCCCATCGCGGGAGGCCCGACAGCGGGCGGGGCGGCCGGGACGAGCAGGGTGGGCGGGTCAGCTCCACGGCTCGATGACCGTCACTCCGCTGCCGGGTGCCGTGCCCATCGCCGCGAGCGCGGCGGGGGCCGCGTCCAGGGGGATCGTCGACGTCACCAGGAGGTCCGGTCGCAGGCCGCCCGCCCGGACCAGCTCCAGCATCCCGGGGTAGGCGTGGGCGGCCATGCCGTGGCTGCCCAGGAGTTCGAGTTCGAGGGCGATCGCGCGGGCCATGGGGACGGGGGTGGTGCCCGTCGGGGACGGGAGCAGGCCCACCTGGATGTGGCGGCCCCGGCGGCGGAGGCCGTTGACGGAGGCCGCGCAGGTGACCGGGGAGCCGAGGGCGTCGAGGGAGAGGTGGGCGCCGCCGCCGGTGAGGTCGCGTATCGCCGCGGCCGTGTCCGCCCCGGCCGACGCGTCCACGCATTCCGCCGCACCGAACGTGCGGGCCAGGTCCAGGGCCTGCGGGGAGACGTCGACGGCGATCACCCGCGCGCCGGAGGCCGCCGCGATCATCACGGCGGAGAGACCGACGCCGCCGCAGCCGTGGACCGCGACCCACTCCCCCGCCGCGACACGGCCCTGCGCGACGACCGCGCGGAACGCCGTGGCGAAGCGGCAGCCGAGCGAGGCCGCCGTGCCGTACGACAGTTCGTCCGGCAGCGCCACCAGGTTCACGTCGGCGTGGTCCAGGGCGACGTACTGGGCGAACGAGCCCCAGCGGGTGAAGCCCGGCTGGGTCTGGCGCTCGCACACCTGCTGGTCGCCCGCCGCGCAGGAGGCGCAGCCGCCACAGGCGCACACGAACGGGACGGTGACGCGGTCGCCCGGGTGCCAGCCGGTCACGGCCGCGCCGGTCTCCTCGACGACTCCGGCGAGTTCGTGGCCGGGGACGTGCGGGAGGGTGATGTCCGGGTCGTGGCCCTGCCAGCCGTGCCAGTCGCTGCGGCACAGACCGGTTGCTTCGACCCGGACGACGACTCCATGGGGGGTGGGGGTGGGAGCCGCGACGTCCTTCACCGAGGCCGGCTCCCCGAATCGCTCGAACACCACCGCGCGCATGTGTCTTCGCCCTCGCTCTCACCGACCGGTCGGAAGTCCCGTCCGGAGTGAACGCTAGCCAGAGATCTCGACCTTGTCTCCGTCGCTCTCCTTGTCCATGGCTCCCGTGGCTCCCGTGTCGTCAGCGGTGTCAGCGGTGTTTGTCGCCTCCGCGGTCTTCGCCGTCGGCGTCGACTCCCCCTCGCTCAGCCCGAAGCGCTCGTGCAACCTCCTCAGGGGTGCCGGTGCCCACCAGGTGGCGCGGCCCGTCAGGCGCATGACGGCCGGCACCAGGAGGCTGCGGACGACCATGGCGTCCATGAGAACGGCCAGGGCTATGCCGAGGCCGAGCATCTTGGTGTTGGTGACTCGGGAGGTGCCTATGGCGATCATGACGACGGCGAGGATGACGGCGGCTGCGGTGATGAGGCCGCCGGTGCGTTGGAGGCCGAAGCGGATGGAGGCCGTGTGGTCGCCGGTGTGGTCGTACTCCTCCTTGATGCGGGAGAGCAGGAAGACGCCGTAGTCCATGGAGAGGCCGAAGGCCACGCAGAACATCAGGACCGGGAGGGTGGTCTCTATGGAACCCGGGCTGGTGAAGGCGAGGAGTCCGGAGAGGTGGCCGTCCTGGAAGACCCAGACCAGCGCGCCGAACATCGCGGTCAGGCTGAGGGCGTTCAGGAGGACCGCCTGGAGGGGGATCAGCACGCTGCCGGTGAGGAGGAAGACCAGGATGAGGGTGACTATCGCTATGAAGGCGAGGGCCCAGGGGAGGCCGTCCCCGATCGCCGCCTTCGTGTCGACCAGGACCGCCGCCGTGCCCGTCACCGAGGTCTCGAAGGGCGCGTCCGTCGCCCGGATGTCGTCCACCAGGCGTTGCGCGCCCTCGTCGACCGCCTCTCCCTTCGGCTGCACGGTGAAGTAGGCCCAGTCGCCCTTCACCAGGGGGCCCTCCACCCGGAGCACGTCCGGCAGGTCGGCGATCCGCTCCTTGTAGGCGGCGTACTCGGTCTTCGTCGCCCTTCCTTCCGCCAGCACCTCCAGACCGCCGCCGGGGGTGCCCGGGAAGCCTTCGCGCAGGTGCTGTTGGACGACGTGCGACTCGGCGGTCGAGGGGAGCTGGCGGTCGTCGGCCGTGCCGAACTTCACGCCCAGGAAGGGGAGGCCGAGGAGGACCAGGCCGGCTGTCGTGGCGATGGCGAAGTAGGGGGCGCGGCGCATGACGAGGGCTGCCGTGCGGCCCCAGGCCGCGCCTTCCTCCACGGCCGGGGAGTCGGGCCGGGGCCCGGTGGCCTTGCGGCGCCTGAACAGCTTGCGCAGGTCCAGGGCGTTGACGCGGTCGCCCAGGAGGACCAGGGCCGCGGGAAGGAGGACCAGGGCCGCCGCCGCGGCCAGGAGGACCACCGCGATGCCCGCGTAGGCGAAGGACTTCAGGAAGTACTGCGGGAAGACCATCATGGCGGCCAGGGAGACGGCGACCGTGAGGGCGGAGAAGAGGACCGTGCGGCCGGCTGTGCGGAGGGTGGTGGCGACGGCCGTCAGGGAGTCGGCGCCCGTGGCCAGTTCCTCGCGGAAGCGGCGCACGATGAACAGGGCGTAGTCGATCGCGAGGCCCAGGCCCATGGCCGTGGTGAGGTTCAGGGCGAACACCGAGACGTCGGTGACCTCGGTGAGGCCGCGCAGGATCGCGTTGGTGCCGAGGATCGCGACGATGCCCACGCCCAGCGGCAGCAGGGCGGCGACCGCGCTGCCGAAGACCATGACGAGCAGGACGAGGGTCACCGGCAGGGCGATCATCTCGGCCCGCAGCAGGTCCTCCTGGATGATCGTCTGCATCTCGTGGCGCACGGCGAGGATGCCGCCGACCTTGACCTCGACCGGGCCGTGCGTGCCGCGGAGCTCGGGCGCGATGCGGTCCAGGGTCTTGTTCACGGCCGTTTCGTCGCCGGTGAGGCGGGCCGCTATCAGTGCCTCGTGGCCGTCCTCCGCGCGCAGGGTCGGGGCGCCGGTCTGCCAGTAGGAGCCGACACCCGTGACGCCCTTCTCGGCGGTGAGCCGCTCGGTCAGCTTCGTCGCCTCTGCGGCGACGGCCGGATCGTCGACCGAGGCCTTCCCCGCGTCGACCAGCAGCAGCAGGTTCGGCTGGGAGCCGGGGAACTCGCGCTCCAGGGCCTTCGTCGCGTAGGTGGACTGGGCGGCCGGGTCCTCCCAGCCGCCGCTGCCGAGACGGTCGGCGACATCGCTGCCCGCCACGACCGCGAGGGCGGTGAGCACCAGGGCGACGAGCAGGGAGAGCCGGGGGCGGGCGGTCACGAACCGGGTCCAGCCTCCCACTCGGGGTGGCCGGTTGACTTCGGTCATGGTGCGGTGTCCCCTTCACTCTGATCGGTCACTCTGATCCGTGCTGTACGCAGCCGGGCAGCACGGAGCGCCGAGCCATACACTGGCAAACACGAGAGGTCGCTCGCGTTTCACCAGAATGCGAGCGCCGACTCGTGTTTGTCAATCACGTCCGGAAAGCTGGGGATAACCGCGTGCCCACCCACCAGGAGAAGGAACAGGCCCAGGAGAGAGAGCAGCCGCGCCGCCGCCAGGCCCGCGGCGAGCGCCGTATCGCCCAACTCCTCGAGGCCGCGGCCTCCGTGTTCTCCTCGACCGGGTACACCGCCGCCAGCACCAACGCCATCGCCCGCGAGGCGGGGGTCTCGCCGGGCACGCTGTACCAGTTCTTCCCGAACAAGGAAGCGATCGCGATCGAGCTGGGCGAGCGGCTCATGCGGGAGATGCGGGAGGCCTACGGGGAGGCGCTCGCCCCGGTCGACCCGGCCACCCCGCTGGAGGAGGCGGTCGCGGCCGCCGTCGACCGTTTCATCGACTTCAACTGCCGACACCCGGTGTTCTTCACACTGATGCACGGCCCCGACGTCCCCGGCCAGATCGCCGAACAGCACGACGCACTGCACGCGACCCTGGTCACACGGGTCGAGGCGCTGCTCGCACCCCTCCTCGACGCATCAGCCGTCGACATCACGCGCACCGCTCACGTCTGCGTGGCCATGTACAAGGCGGGACTGGAGCTGGTGCTCGGCCGCGAGGGAGCCGACCGCGACGCGTACGTCCAGGAGCTGAAGAACGTCCTGCTCCGCTATCTGGAACCGCTGGTGGGCGACCGTCTCGCCGCCGGCCCCTCGCACACCTTCCGGACCCCGGCCCCCTGACCGGGCCGGCCCGGCCCGGCCCAGTCCGGGCCTGCAGGGAATCCACCACGCCCCTCCACAGGAATCCGCCGCACCCCTGACGCCCCCGGCACCCCACCACCCCGCCCGGACCCCTCTTGGATTCATACCCCTAGGGGGTATAAGGTGGACGTCTTGAAGGGTTACCCGAACCCCCACGCCCCGATGAGGAGCAACGACATGACCACCGAGACCGACACCCAGGGTTCCGTCACCGCCGTCTACAAGGTGAGCGGCATGAGCTGCGGGCACTGCGAAGGCGCCGTTTCGGGCGAGATCACCGAGATCGCCGGTGTCTCCTCCGTGAAGGCCGTCGCCTCCACCGGCGAGGTCACCGTGGTCTCCGCCGCCCCGCTCGACGAGGAGGCCGTGCGCGCCGCCGTCGACGAGGCGGGCTTCGAGCTGGTCGGCAGGGCCTGAGGTCCGGCACGGATACGGACGTCACGGGCACGGACATGACGAGCACCATCGCGGCAGGCCCCATGAGCGAGCCCGTCCATGAGGTCGAGCTGACCATCGGCGGGATGACCTGCGCCTCCTGCGCGGCCCGTGTCGAGAAGAAGCTCAACCGCCTGGACGGGGTCACCGCCTCGGTGAACTACGCGACGGAGAAGGCGAAGGTCACCTACCCCGCGGGGCTGGAGGTCGCCGAGCTGATCGCCACCGTGGTGAAGACGGGCTACACGGCCGAGGAGCCACCACCCCCGGCTCCCCCGGAGGCCGCGACGGAACCGGCGGCGGAGGACGAGGCCGACCCCGAGCTCGCCGCCCTGCGGCAGCGGCTCACCGTCTCGGCGCTGCTCGCGGCACCCGTGATCCTCATGTCCATGGTCCCCGCCCTGCAGTTCGACAACTGGCAGTGGCTCTCGCTGACGCTCGCCGCGCCGGTCGCCGTGTGGGGCGGGCTGCCCTTCCACCGGGCCGCGTTCACCAACCTCCGGCACGGCGCGGCCACGATGGACACGCTGGTCTCGGTCGGCACGCTCGCCGCCTTCGGCTGGTCCCTGTGGGCCCTCTTCCGGGGGCACGCGGGCATGCCGGGCATGCGGCACGGCTTCGAGTTCACCGTCTCCCGGACGGCCGGCGCGTCGACGATCTATCTCGAGGTGGCCGCCGGGGTCGTCGCGTTCATCCTGCTCGGCCGCTATCTGGAGGCGCGCTCCAAGCGTCGCGCGGGCGCCGCCCTCAAGGCGTTGCTGAAGCTGGGCGCCAAGGACGTCTCGGTGCTCCGCCACGGGCGGGAGGTGCGGGTCCCGGTGGGGCGGCTCGCCGTCGGGGACCGTTTCGTCGTACGGCCCGGGGAGAAGTTCGCCTCCGACGGGACCGTCGTCGAGGGGTCCTCCGCCGTCGACGCGTCCATGCTGACCGGCGAGTCCGTGCCGGTGGACGTGACCGTCGGGGACGCCGTCACGGGCGCGACCGTGAACGCCGGGGGCCGCCTGGTCGTCGAGGCGACCCGGATCGGCGCGGACACGCAGCTGGCCCGGATGGCACGGCTGGTGGAGGACGCGCAGAACGGCAAGGCGGAGGCGCAGCGGCTCGCCGACCGGATCTCGGCGGTGTTCGTCCCCGTCGTCATCCTGGTCGCGGTCGCCACGTTCGGCGTCTGGCTCGGCCTCACGGAGGACACCACCGCCGCCTTCACGGCGGCCGTGGCGGTGCTGATCATCGCCTGCCCGTGCGCACTCGGCCTCGCCACCCCGACCGCCCTGATGGTCGGCACCGGCCGTGGCGCCCAGCTCGGCATCCTCATCAAGGGCCCCGAGGTCCTGGAGTCCACGCGCCGCGTCGACACGGTCGTCCTGGACAAGACCGGCACGGTCACCACCGGCCGGATGACCCTCCAGACGGTCCACGTCGCCGAGGCCCCCCTCGGAGACGTCACCGATGCCACCCAGGTCACCCAGGTCACCCAGGTCACCGAGGAGGAAGTCCTGCGACTCGCGGGCGCCGTCGAACACGCCTCCGAACATCCGGTGGGCCGGGCGATCGCCGCGGGCGCCGAGGACCGCGTCGGCGCGCTGCCGCCCGTCGAGCGTTTCGAGAACCTCCCCGGAAGGGGCGTACGCGGCCTCGTGGAGGGCTACGAGGTCCAGGCGGGCCGGGTCCTCGACGGGCCGCTCCCCGGGCCTCTGAAGGCCGCCAAGGAAGCCGCCGAGGACGAGGGCCGCACGGCGGTCGTGGTCGTCCGCGACGGTGTGGCACTCGGTGTCGTCACGGTCGCCGACGCGGTCAAGGAGACCAGCGCCGAGGCCGTACGGCGGCTGCGGGCACTCGGGCTCACACCGATGCTGCTGACCGGCGACAACGAGCGGGTGGCCCGGTCCGTGGCCGCGGCGGTCGGGATCTCCCCCGAGCACGTGATCGCCGAGGTGTTGCCGCAGGACAAGGTCGACGTCGTCCGCCGGCTCCAGGGCGAGGGCCGTACCGTCGCGATGGTCGGCGACGGGGTCAACGACGCGGCCGCGCTGGCCACGGCCGACCTGGGGCTCGCCCTGGGCACGGGGACGGACGCGGCGATCGAGGCGGGTGACCTGACGCTGGTGCGTGGGGACCTGCGGGTGGCCGCCGACGCCATCCGGCTGTCGCGGCGGACCCTGTCCACGATCAAGGGCAATCTGGCCTGGGCCTTCGGATACAACCTGGCGGCACTGCCGCTGGCCGCCGCCGGACTGCTCAACCCGATGATCGCGGGGGCGGCTATGGCCTTTTCGTCCGTTTTTGTGGTAACGAACAGCTTGCGACTCAGGACATTTTCGTGACCGCCGGGCAAAAGTCCCTCTAGAGTCCGGAAGCAGGCTCACATAAGCTCTTCACAAGGCTCGCGCATCATCCTTACGCTGGGGCCTCGATCACCGAATCGCGTCTCTTGCGCATCTTCAGGACATAGGGCAAGAGACGCGGATCACAGTGGTGTGAACGTAACCACCGAAGGGGTTCGTGAGTCTAAGTTGGCGATGTCAGAAGCGTCTTGGGGGGCGTGACTGACATCTGGGGATGTCTTGGGGGACGTTCCCGGAACTGCGTTGCCGGGGCACGTGCACCGGGGAGCTTTGAGCGGCCCTCCCGTACGTACGCGTCCCGGCAGACCGCACATAGGTAGGACGAGCTCTGCTCGTTCAGCTCAGCGATTCAGGCGCTGGCCCACCAGACGCCCGGCCGGATCCCGTGGGGGGAATCCGCACCGGGACATGGGAAGGCGCCCTGCTCGCCGGCCCGTGGGGGGACCAGCGTTGCAGGGCGCCTTCTCCCATTTTTTTGGGGCTCGGTTCGCCTCCGGGGCGCCAAAGCCTGTGTCGGGACGGCGATCGTGCTCGGCCCTCCTTCGTCGGGCACTGCGCGCGTTCGCCGTCCCGACACAGGCGCGCCCCTTCGGCTCACTCGCCGTAGGGCGCCCTCTTCTGCAGCGGGGCCAGCAGTGGGCCCCAGCTTCTGCGAGGGCCAAGCAGCTGACCTCAGTGGGGCAAAGCAAGGGGCACAGCAGTGGGCCCGTACGGACGGCTCTCCGGACGGGCCCCTTTTGCTACGCGTACTCGGCTCAGCGAGCCTCGACCGGGACGAAGTCGCGCTCGACGACGCCCGTGTAGATCTGGCGCGGGCGGCCGATGCGGGAGCCCGGCTCCTTGATCATCTCGTGCCACTGGGCGATCCAGCCCGGGAGGCGGCCGAGGGCGAAGAGGACCGTGAACATCTCGGTCGGGAAGCCCATGGCGCGGTAGATCAGACCCGTGTAGAAGTCCACGTTCGGGTAGAGGTTGCGCGAGACGAAGTAGTCGTCGGAGAGCGCGTGCTCCTCCAGCTTCAGCGCGATGTCCAGCAGCTCGTCGGACTTGCCGAGGGCCGAGAGGACGTCGTGCGCGGCAGCCTTGATGATCTTGGCGCGCGGGTCGAAGGACTTGTACACCCGGTGGCCGAAGCCCATCAGGCGGACGCCGTCCTCCTTGTTCTTCACCTTGCGGATGAAGGAGTCGACGTCGCCGCCGTTCTGCTTGATGCCCTCCAGCATCTCCAGGACGGACTGGTTGGCGCCGCCGTGCAGCGGGCCCCAGAGCGCGGAGATGCCGGCGGAGATCGAGGCGAACATGTTCGCCTGCGACGAGCCGACCAGGCGGACCGTGGAGGTCGAACAGTTCTGCTCGTGGTCCGCGTGCAGGATCAGCAGCTTGTCGAGCGCGGAGACGACGACCGGGTCGAGGTCGTACTCCTGGGCCGGGACCGAGAAGGTCATGCGCAGGAAGTTCTCGACGTAACCGAGGTCGTTGCGCGGGTAGACGAACGGGTGACCGATCGACTTCTTGTACGCGTACGCCGCGATGGTGGGCAGCTTGGCGAGCAGGCGGATCGTGGAGAGGTTCCGCTGCCGCTCGTCGAACGGGTTGTGGCTGTCCTGGTAGAACGTCGACAGGGCGCTGACCACGGAGGACAGCATCGCCATCGGGTGGGCGTCCCGGGGGAAGCCCCGGTAGAAGTTCTTCACGTCCTCGTGCAGCAGGGTGTGCTGCGTGATCTCGCCCTGGAAGGTGGCGAGCTCGTCGACGGTCGGAAGCTCGCCGTTGATGAGCAGGTACGCCACCTCAAGGAAGGTGGAGCGCTCGGCCAGCTGCTCGATCGGGTAGCCGCGGTACCGAAGGATGCCCTGCTCGCCGTCGAGATAGGTGACGGCGGATTTATAGGCAGCGGTGTTGCCGTAACCGCTGTCCAGGGTGACCAGACCGGTCTGGGCCCGGAGCTTCCCGATGTCGAAGCCCTTGTCGCCGACGGTGCTGTCGATCACCGGGTAGGTGTACTCGCCGTCGCCGTACCGCAGTACTACAGAGTTGTCGCTCACGTCATCCCTCACCGACGTAGTGCCTCATCCTTGAGGTGCCCTGACTGTCTCTACCATCCCCCAATTGGCTCAGGAGAGTGCACTCGGGGTCGACCATCGGGCCCATCGGCGGCACTGAGTGCCGCCAACTTGCTCATCCTGCCCCCTCCGTCCGCCATCTGGAAGGGCTGTGTGACCTTTACGACTCGTTTGATCGATCAAATTTCACTCACGGGGCGACAGGCCTTCACGAGAGGTACGCAAGCGGTCCTCACCCCAGCCCTCACCACGGTCTCACCGCAGTCCTCGTCCCGCTCCTCACAGCGGCCGCGGGGCGAGCCGGTAGTCGAGGGCCGTGCACCGTCGGCCCGCGGAGACCGTACGGACCGCCTGGCCTATCGCCTTGCGGGAGCCGACGAGGACGACCAGCTTCTTCGCCCTGGTCACCGCCGTATACAAAAGGTTGCGCTGAAGCATCATCCAGGCTCCGGTGGTGACCGGGATGACCACGGCCGGGTACTCGCTGCCCTGGGACCGGTGGATCGTCACCGCGTAGGCGTGCGCCAGCTCGTCCAGTTCGTCGAACTCGTACGCCACCTCCTCGTCCTCGTCCGTCAGGACCGTCAGCCGCTGGTCGACCGGGTCGAGTGCGGTGACGACGCCGACGGTGCCGTTGAAGACGCCGTTCTCCCCCTTCTCGTAGTTGTTGCGAATCTGGGTGACCTTGTCGCCGACGCGGAAGACCCGGCCGCCGAACCGCTTCTCGGTCAGGTCGGGGCGGGCGGGGGTGATCGCCTGCTGGAGCAGTCCGTTGAGGTTGCCCGCGCCGGCCGGGCCCCGGTGCATGGGCGCCAGCACCTGGACGTCCCGGCGCGGGTCGAGCCCGAACTTGGCCGGAATACGACGGGCCGCCACATCCACCGTGAGCCGCCCGGCCTCCTCCGTGTCGTCCTCGACGAAGAGGAAGAAGTCCTTCATGCCGTCGGTGACCGGGTGGTGCCCGGAGTTGATCCGGTGCGCGTTGGTCACCACGCCGGACTGCTGGGCCTGGCGGAAGACCTTGGTGAGCCGGACCGCCGGAATCGGGCTGCCGTCGGCCAGCAGGTCCCGCAGGACCTCGCCCGCGCCGACGCTGGGGAGCTGGTCGACGTCCCCGACGAAGAGGATGTGCGCCCCCGGAGGCACCGCCTTCACCAGCTTGTTGGCCAGCAGGAGGTCCAGCATGGAGGCCTCGTCGACGACCACCAGGTCGGCGTCCAGGGGACGGTCCTTGTCGTAGGCCGCGTCGCCGCCGGGCTTCAGCTCCAGCAGGCGGTGGACGGTGGAGGCGTCGGCGCCGGTCAGCTCGGCGAGGCGCTTGGCGGCACGGCCGGTGGGGGCGGCCAGCACGACCTTCGCCTTCTTGGCGCGGGCCAGCTCCACGATCGAGCGGACCGTGAAGGACTTGCCGCAGCCGGGACCGCCGGTGAGGACGGCCACCTTCTTCGTCAGCGCGAGGCGCACGGCCGCCTCCTGCTCGGGGGCCAGCTCCGTGCCCGTACGCCCCCTCAGCCAGGCCAGTGCCTTGTCCCAGGCCACGTCGTGGAAGCCGGGCATGCGGTCCTCGGCCGTACGCAGGAGGCGCAACAGCTGTGCGGAGAGGGAGAGTTCGGCGCGGTGGAAGGGGACCAGGTAGATCGCGGTGACCGGGTCGTCGTGCTCGCCGTTCTGGCCGGGGACCTTCTCCCGTACGACGCCGGGTTCACCGGAGTCCTCGTCCGGCAGGGCGAGTTCGGCCAGGCACTCGATGACCAGGCCCGTGTCGACCTGGAGGAGCTTGACCGCGTCGGCGATCAGCCGCTCCTCCGGCAGGTAGCAGTTGCCCTGGTCGGTGGCCTGTGAAAGGGCGTACTGCAGGCCCGCCTTGACGCGCTCCGGGCTGTCGTGGGGGATGCCGACGGACTGGGCGATCTTGTCGGCGGTGAGGAAGCCGATGCCCCAGACGTCGGAGGCGAGGCGGTACGGCTGGTTCTTCACGACCCCGATCGACGCGTCGCCGTACTTCTTGTAGATGCGCACCGCGATGGACGTCGACACCTCCACCGTCTGGAGGAAGAGCATGACCTCCTTGATCGCCTTCTGCTCCTCCCAGGCGTCGGCGATCTTCTTGGTGCGCTTGGGGCCGAGGCCGGGGACCTCGATGAGGCGCCCCGGCTCCTCCTCGATGATCTGGAGGGTGTCCAGGCCGAAGTGCTGGGTGATGCGGTCGGCGAAGATCGGGCCGATGCCCTTGACCAGACCGGAGCCGAGGTAGCGGCGGATGCCCTGGACGGTGGCCGGGAGGACGGTCGTGTAGTTCTCGACGGTGAACTGCTTCCCGTACTGCGGGTGCGAGCCCCAACGGCCCTCCAGGCGCAGGGACTCGCCGACCTGGGCGCCCAGCAGGGCACCGACGACGGCGAGGAGGTCGCCACCGCCTCGGCCGGTGTCCACGCGCGCGACCGTGTAGCCGTTGTCCTCGTTGGCGTACGTGATGCGTTCGAGTACGCCTTCGAGTACGGCGAGCCGCTGTTCGCCCGGGGGGTTCCCCGCCTGTTGAGCCATGATCCGACGGTACCGGTGAGGTCCGACAGCGCGGATCCACCGACCTTATGAAGCACTTAAAACCATCCGTGTCCGACCTGTTGACTTTCCCGCGCGCTCGTCACTACCGTCTCGCAGAATTTCGAACAACGTTCGCAATTTCGAACATTCCGAACCATCGCATGAGCGCCCAATGGAGGACACCTCTATGCGTCAACGCCCCAGACGCAGCCGCCGCGCCCTGGCCGCCCTGTGCGGCTCGGTGTTGTCCATCAGCCTGTTGTCCGCCGGACCGGGTGCGACGTCCGCCCAGGCCGCCGACGACCCCAACGCCGCCGCGCTGGACAAGGACGCGATCCTCGCCGCCAACCAGCTCGACGAGCGCCAGTGGTACAAGGACAACATCCCGTTCCTGGACACCCCCGACAACGACATCGACGAGGTCTACTACTACCGGTGGAGCACCTTCAAGCGCGCGCTCCGCTACACGGTGCCGGGCACGGGGTACGTGTCGACCGAGTACGACGTGCCGATCGGGTACGCCGGGAACCCGTACACGGCGCTTCCGGACGCCACCGGCTACCACCTGCTCGACGGCCGCTGGCTGCGCAACCGGGACTACGCCGGTGACTACCTGGACTTCTGGCTGCGCGGGGCGGGCAACTCGGGCGCGCGAAACTTCAGCGAGTGGATCACCAGCGCCGCGTACCAGCGCTATCTCGTCACCGGTGACGCCGCGCAGATCAAGTCCGCGCTCCCCCACCTCATCGCGCTGTACAAGCGGTGGGACTCGAACTTCACCACCGACATCACGGTGAACGGCAGTCAGTCCACCAGCGACCTGTACCACCAGACCCCGCTGTCCGACGCCACGGAGTACACCGAGACGTCGATGAAGAGCAGCAACTGGTTCAGCGGCGGCCGCGGCTACCGGCCGACCATCAACGCGTACATGTTCAGCGCCGCCCAGGCGATCAGCAAGATCGCCACGATGAACGGTGACACGGCGACCGCGAACGACTACGACGCCAAGGCCGCGCAGCTCAAGGCCGCCGTGCAGAACTCGCTGTGGGACCCGCAGCGCGACTTCTTCATGCAGGTCTACAACACGGACAGCACCAACGGCACGCTGAAGCAGACCCGGACCACCTGGCGCGAGGCGATGGGCTTCGCCCCCTGGGCGTTCAACCTCCCGGACGCGCAGTACTCGTCGGCGTGGAAGTACCTCACCGACGCCAAGCGGTTCAAGGCGCCGTTCGGGCCCACGACGCTGGAGCGGGTGCACGACTTCGAGGCCGAGCAGGCCGACATCGTCCACGCGAACACCCACAACTCCTCGACGGCCTCCAACGGCAAGTACGTCGGGCAGATCGACTTCGACGACAGCGCGGTCACCTTCACCGTGGACGCACCCGGCAACGGCACGTACCCGGTGACGGTCCACTACGCCAACGCCACCTCCGGTACGTCGACGCACAAGGTCATCGTGAACGGTGACACGGCCAACCCCGTCACCGTGAGCTACGCCGCCGGGGGCAGCTGGGGGCAGTTCTCGGAGTCGAAGTCCGTCACGGTCCAGGTCCCGATGAAGGCCGGGGCCAACACGCTGAAGTTCACCAAGGGCACGGGCTTCGCCGAGATCGACCGGATCACCGCGAACCCCTACTTCAACTACGAGGCGATCCCCGCTGAGCAGAAGCGCGACGACGCCAACTGCTGTCACTGGAACGGCCCGAGCTGGCCGTACCAGACGAGCCAGATCCTGACGGGCCTGGCCAACCTGCTCCAGGACTACCCCGCGCAGAACTTCGTCACCAAGGCCGACTACCAGACGATGCTGGCCCAGTTCGCCGACCTCCAGCACAAGGACGGCAAGCCGTACGTCGCCGAGGCCGCCAACGGCGACACCGGCGAGTGGATCTACGACGGGTTCAACTTCAGCGAGCACTACAACCACTCCAGCTTCAACGACCTGGTGCTGAACGGTCTGCTGGGCATCAAGCCGCAGGCCAACAACACACTGGTGCTGAAGCCGCTGGTCCCGTCCGGCTGGGACTGGTTCGCGGTGGAGAGCCTGCCGTACCACGGACACACCTACTCGATCCGCTGGGACCGGGACGGCTCGCACTACGGCAAGGGCAGCGGGCTGCAGATCTTCCAAGACGGCCAGCGCATCCACCAGTCCTCGACGCTCGCCACCAGCACGACCGTAAACGTGGCCGCCCCGGTCACCCCCGCGCAGCCGACGCGCCTGATGAACGTCGCCGCCAACCCGCTGACCGCCGAGCAGGACTGGCTGGGCCGCACCGTCACCCAGCCGTTCCCGAAGGCCTTCGCCTCCTACACCAACACCGTCTCCAACGGCCCGCACTGCCACAGCGGCCAGACCTGCAAGCCCACGACCTTCGACGCCCCGCTGCGGGCGACGGACGGTTGGATCCGTTACGACAAGATCCCCGACAACCGGTGGACCAACTCAGGCTCGCCGAACTCCACCGATCATCTGGGCGTCGACTTCGGGGCGCCTCGCAAGATCAACGAGGTGAAGTTCTACACGTACGACGACGGGGCGGACATCCGGGTACCGGCGGGCTACACCGTCCAGTACCTCAAGGACGGGGCGTGGGTGAACGTGCCGAGCCAGGCGAAGAGCCCGGCGACGCCGGTCGCCAACAACGCCAACGAGGTGACCTTCCCGACGATCACCACGTCCCAGTTCCGGGTGGTCTTCACACCGCAGGCGGGCAAGTTCGTCGGCGTCACCGAGCTGGAGTCCTGGTACCCGGAGACACCGCGGGTGAAGATCGTCAACAAGAACAGCAACCTGGAGCTCGGGATCGCCGGTTCCTCGATCGCCGCCGGTGGCGCCGTCCAGCAGCAGAGCGCCAGTGGCAGCGCCAACCACTGGTGGAAGATCGTTCCGGCCGAGAACGGCTACTACAAGATCTTCAACACCAACAGCGGACAGGTCCTCGGCATCAAGGACGCGTCCAAGACCGCCGGCGCCACGGCGTTGCAGTGGGGGGACACCCTCACGGCCGACCATCTGTGGTCGATCGTCGACGCCGGTGGCGGCTACGCAAAACTCGTCAACAAGAACAGCGGGCTGGTGCTGGGGATCGACGGGATGTCCCCGTCGTCCGGGGCGCCGGCGCTGCAGTGGGACGACAACGGGACCGCCGATCATCTGTGGAGCATCACGGCGGAGGACGGGTCCACGCCGTTCACGTCCTGAGGCGTGACGCCGTGAGCGTCCGAGCTTGTGAGTCCCAGAGCTGACCACCGAGGTCCGCCGAGGCCCCCCGGGGGGGGTGCGGCGGGCCTCGGCGTTTTCCGGTCGTGTCCCGGGAGCGGTCGTCGCCGGACTGCCGGGCCTGGCGGGAGACCTTGGTGAGGCGGACGGCGGGGGACGGGGCCGCCGTCGGCGAGCAGATCGCGGAGCCTCGCCGGAGCCGACGCTCGGCAGCTGGTCCAGCAGCGGCGGACGTCAGCGGCGAGGGTGCGCTTTCAGGGCTTCGAGGAAGGGGGCGAAGGCGGAGACAGGGAAAGTGAGGGTGCGGGTGGTGGGGGTCTTGGAGTCGCGGACGGCTATGTGGGTGGGGGTGGTCGCTATTTCCACGCAGTTGTCGCCGTCGCCGTCGCCGGAATAGGACGACTTTCGCCAGTTGCTGGGGACAGTCATGAAGTACCTCACAGCTCCTTCGCCAGACGCCCGATGAATTCGCGCGACTGCTCGGGGTCGAGCGCCCTCGCTCTCACTTGTCGGAAGCGAGCGCGATAGGTGGCCAGTTGATCCTCCGCATCAATGTAGAGCGCACCCGTGGGGCCGTCTCGGATCACCGTATCCAGTCTGGTCACGGTGCCGCCCACGTAGGTCATCGAGCTGCTGGCCCAGGAGAAGCCCTCCATGTCGAAGGGGACAACCCGCACACCGATGTGCTCCGCCTCGGAGACTTCCAGGAGGTGGGTGAGCTGCCCTCGTGCGGCGGCCCGGGTGCCGACCATGATGCGGAGCGCCGCTTCATGGATCACGGCGTCGAGGCGGATCGGCGAGGTTCCTTCGAGGACAACACGACGCGCCATGCGATGGCGCACGCGCAACTCCAGTGCCTCTTCAGTCAGTTCGGGGACTCGTGTGGCGTGTACGGCACGGGCGTAGGCCTCGGTCTGCAGCAGACCCGGCACGTACAGGATCTCCAGGCAGGACTGGAACCGAGAGTGATGGTCCAGCTCGGCCAGGTCCAGGAACGGCGCGGGGAGCAGCCCCCGGTACTCCTCCCACCACCCACGTGTCCGCTCCGTGGCCATCTTGACCAGAGCATCGACGAACTCGACGTCCGTGCAGGCGTAGTGGCTCGCGAGGCGCCGGAGCCGTTGCTCACTGACGCCCGTGAGTCCGGATTCGATGTGGCTCATCTGGACACGGCTCACGCCAAGCAGCGCCGCCGCCTCGGTCGCGTTGAGTCCGGCCGCGTCACGGAGTCTGCGCAGCTCCGTCGCCAGGCGCATCTGACGTGCGGTTGGCTCGCGCCTCAGAACCACTACTCACTCCTTGGTCCAACACTTTCGCCGGCAGCCTCGTTCGGGGTCAGATTACGCGACCAGCTTGCTAGGGATGAATTGTTAGGCCTACCTTCAGTGATGCACCGCACACGCTACGGAAGCGCACCGCCCCGTCCTGCCATGACGGCGTCGGCAATGCCACCGTGCTCGAAATCCCCCTCATCCCCACGGAGTCGATGACCCATGCCCGAAACCTGGGATTACACCCTTCAGATCCCCAACGACCTCAGGGCCGTGACCATCTGCCGTCGCACCCTGCGGCTGATCCTCACCATGCACGGCCTCATCGGGCTGGCGGACACGGCGGAGTTGCTCGCGGCGGAGCTGGTCTCCAATGCCGTACGGCACACGAAGGGGCCCGCCGCCCTCCGGGTGCGGCGGTCGGCGGAGGGCACGGTGTGGATCGGGGCGTGGGACGCCGATCCCGAACCGCCGCGACCGCCGCAGCAGTTGGAGGAGGTGGGGGAGCAGGAGGACGGGCGGGGGCTGGGACTCGTCGTGGCCTGCACGAAGTACTGGGGGTGGATGCCGTCGGCCAGGTTCGGCGAGCGGGGCAAGTACGTGTGGTGCGAGCTGGCGGCCGCGTAGAACGAAGGTCCGAGTACCTCGGCGGACGAGTCGGCTAACGCACCACGCGGTGGCGGAGGTAGACGATTCGAGAGCTGAAGGTGCGGGTCTCGACGAGTTCGAGATCCACCCGGCGCTCGTGCCGGGGGAAGAACGGAATGCCACCGCCGACCAGCACCGGGTAGACCACGGCCCGGTACTCGTCGATCAGACCCGCCGCGGCCGCCTCGGCGGCGAGAGTCGCGCCGCCGATCGCGATGTCGCCCTCCCCCGGCTCGGCCCGCAGCCGCTCGATCTCCTCGACCAGGCCACCGGAGGCCAGGCGGGCATTGCCCTGCACCGCCGACAGCGTGGTGGAGAACACCACCTTGGGGAGCGGCTTCCAGAGCGCGGTCCACTCGCGATCCGCGTCGTCGAGCGTCGGGTCCTGGTCGGCGGTCTCCCAGTACAGCATCGTCTCGTACAGCCGTCGTCCCATCACATGGACGCCGACCTCTCGGATCTCGTCGATCCAGAAGCGGAAGACCTCCGCGTCGGGGGCCGACCAGTCGAAGGTGCCGTCCGGCCCGACGATGTAGCCGTCGAGTGAGACGTTCATCGAATAGGTCACGCTGCGCATCAGCAGTCCTCCTCGTCAACGGGTCCGCCACTATGACCGCCGAACGCCGCAGGACTCATCGCGGCTCGCGGGATCCCTGGGCCGAGTCCCCTCACGAGACTCGGTCACGATTGGATTTCAGCCACTGCCGCACCCTTGCCACACAGCTGTGTAATCGATTCCAATCCTCCTCGTGTAATCGATTCCACGAGGAGGTGGAGCGGCGATGGCCGGCATCAAGGACGTCGCGGCCGAGGCGGGGGTGTCCGTCGCCACGGTGTCGCGGGTGCTGAATGACCATCCGTCGGTCAGTGCGGACGCCCGCGCGCGCGTGCTGGCCGCCGTCGAGACGCTGGGGTACCGGCCGAACGCCGTCGCCCGGTCGCTGCGTACGGACCAGACCCGCACCCTCGGGCTGGTGATCAGCGACGTGATGAACCCTTACTTCACGGAGCTGGCCCGGTCCGTGGAGGAGGAGGCGCGGGCGCTCGGGTACAGCGTGATCATCGGGAACGCCGACGAGCGGCCGGATCTGCAGGACCACCACGTACGGACCCTGCTGGACCGGCGGATCGACGGGCTCCTCGTCTCCCCCACCGACGGCGGCTCCCCGCTGATGCTGGACGCCGCGCGGGCCGGGACGCCGATGGTGTTCGTGGACCGGTGGATCCCGGGGGTCGACGTGCCGGTGGTGCGGTCGGACGGGCGGGGCGCCGTCCGGGATCTCGTCGCGCATCTGTACGGGCTCGGGCACCGTCGGCTCGCGATCATCGCGGGGCCGGCGGCGACCACGACCGGGCGGGAGCGTGTCGAGGCCTTCCGGGAGGCCCTGGGCGAGCACGGGCTGCCGCTGCCGGACGGCTATATCGGGCAGGGCGACTTCCAGGCCGAGAGCGGGCGGCGGGTCACCGAGGGGTTCCTCGACCTGCCCGAGCCGCCCGAGGTCGTGTTCGCGGCCGACAACCTGATGGCGCTCGGGGCGCTGGACGCCATCCGCGCGCGGGGGATGCGCGTTCCGGAGGACGTCGGGCTGGCCGCCTTCGACGACATCCCGTGGTTCGTGCACACCGATCCGCCGATCACGGCGGTCGCCCAGCCGACGGGCGAGCTGGGGCGGGCCGCCGTACGCGCCCTGGTCGATCGCATCGAGGGGCGGCCCCCGCGGTCCGTCACCCTCCCCGCCCGTCTCGTCGTACGCCTCTCGTGCGGCGAGTCCCCCGTCGACTCCCCCGTCGACTCCCCTGTCGAGTCCCCCGTAACGAACAGGAGCGCGTCGTGAGCGACCCGGACGAGTTGCTGCGCATCGAAGGCATCAGGAAGACCTTCCCCGGTGTGGTCGCGCTGGACGGCGTCGACTTCGATCTGCGCCGGGGCGAGGTGCACGTCCTGCTCGGTGAGAACGGCGCGGGCAAGAGCACCCTCATCAAGATGCTCTCCGGCGCCTACACGCCCGACGCCGGGCGGATCCTGGCCGGTGGCGAGGAGGTGCGCATCCATGGTGCGCAGGACTCCGAGCGGCTCGGGATCGCCACCATCTACCAGGAGTTCAATCTCGTACCGGATCTGACGGTCGCCGAGAACATCTTCCTGGGGCGGCAGCCGCGCCGCTTCGGGATGATCGACCGCAAGCGGATGGAGGCCGAGGCCGCCGAGCTGCTGGAGCGGGTGGGCGTGAACGTGTCTCCACGCGCGCGCGTGCGTGAACTCGGCATCGCGCGGCTCCAGATGGTCGAGATCGCGAAGGCGTTGAGTCTCGACGCCCGCGTGCTGATCATGGACGAGCCGACCGCCGTGCTGACGACCGAGGAGGTCGAGAAGCTCTTCTCGATCGTGCGCCGGCTGCGTGAGGACGGGGTCGGGATCGTCTTCATCACGCATCACCTGGAGGAGATCGCCGCGCTGGGCGACCGGGTGACCGTCATTCGCGACGGGAAGAGCGTCGGACAGGTGCCCGCGAGCACGCCCCGGGACGAGCTCGTCCGGCTCATGGTCGGGCGGTCGATCGAGCAGCAGTACCCGCGGCAGCAGGGCGAGGCCGACGCCGGGGAGGCGTTGCTCGTCGTCGAGGGGCTCACCCGGGACGGGGTGTTCCATGACGTGAGCTTCGAGGTGCGGGCCGGTGAGGTCGTCGGTGTCGCGGGGCTCGTGGGGGCCGGACGTACGGAGGTCGTGCGCGCGGTGTTCGGCGCCGATCCGTACGACAAGGGGGCCGTGAAGGTCGCCGGGGCCCCGGTTCGCCGGGACGACGTCAACGCGGCGATGACGGCCGGGATCGGGCTCGTCCCCGAGGACCGCAAGGGCCAGGGGCTGGTGCTCGACGCGTCCGTCGAGGAGAACCTGGGTCTGGTGACCCTGCGGGGCGCGACCAGGGGCGGGTTCGTCGACCTCAAGGGGCAGCGGGAGAGCGCGGCCCGGGTCGCCGAGCGGCTCGGGGTCCGGATGGCCGGGCTGCACCAGCACGTACGCACCCTCTCCGGTGGCAACCAGCAGAAGGTCGTCATCGGCAAGTGGCTGCTCGCGGACACCAAGGTGCTGATCCTCGACGAGCCGACGCGCGGGATCGACGTCGGCGCGAAGGTCGAGATCTACAAGCTGATCAACGAGCTGACGGCCGCCGGTGCCGCCGTTCTGATGATCTCCAGTGACCTGCCCGAGGTGCTCGGTATGAGCGACCGGGTGCTGGTCATGGCCCAGGGGCGGATCGCGGGCGAACTGGCCGCCGCCGAGGCCACCCAGGACGCCGTGATGGCGCTCGCGGTCTCCCATCCCACCAACCTCACCAGTGACAAGGAGGCCCCCCGTGGCCGCTGACACGCTCAAGAGCACGACGGGCGCGAGTGGCGCCTCGGGAGCCTCGGGGCTTCGCCGTCTGCTGCTCGACAACGGCGCGCTGACCGCGCTCATCGTCCTCGTCGTCGCGATGTCGGTGCTGTCCGGCGACTTCCTGACGGCCGACAACCTGCTCAACATCGGCGTCCAGGCCGCCGTCACCGCGATCCTCGCGTTCGGTGTGACCTTCGTGATCGTCTCGGCGGGCATCGACCTGTCGGTCGGTTCGGTGGCGGCGCTGTCGGCCACCGTCCTCGCCTGGAGCGCCACCTCGGAGGGCGTACCGGTCTGGATAGCCGTGATCCTCGCGATCGTCACCGGCGTCGCGTGCGGTCTCGTCAACGGCTTCCTCATCTCGTACGGGAAGCTGCCGCCGTTCATCGCCACGCTCGCCATGCTGTCGGTGGGGCGCGGTCTGTCGCTGGTGATCTCGCAGGGCAGCCCGATCGCGTTCCCGGAGTCGGTGTCGCACCTCGGTGACAACCTGGGCGGCTGGCTGCCGGTGCCGGTCCTGGTGATGCTGGTCCTCGGCGGTGTGACGGCCGTGATCCTGGGGCGTACGTACATCGGGCGTGCCATGTACGCGATCGGCGGCAACGAGGAGGCGGCCCGGCTGTCCGGGCTGCGGGTGAAGCGGCAGAAGCTCGCGATCTACGCGCTGTCCGGTCTGTTCGCCGCCGCCGCGGGCATCGTGCTCGCCTCCCGGCTCTCCTCCGCGCAGCCGCAGGCCGCGCAGGGCTACGAGCTGGACGCGATCGCGGCGGTCGTCATCGGCGGCGCCTCGCTGGCCGGCGGTACGGGCAAGGCGTCGGGGACGCTGATCGGCGCGCTGATCCTGGCGGTGCTGCGGAACGGGCTGAACCTGCTGTCCGTCTCCGCCTTCTGGCAGCAGGTCGTCATCGGTGTCGTGATCGCGCTGGCGGTGCTGCTCGACACCGTGCGGCGGAAGGCGGGGGCGACTCCGGTTCCGGCGGGTGCCGGTGGTTCCGGGGACCGGAAGAAGCAGGCGGTGACGTATGTGCTCGCCGCTGTCGTCGCGGCGGCCGTCGTGGGTGCGACCTCCTTCCTGCACAGCGGGTCGTCGGCGGCGAAGAGCGAGAAGATCGGGCTGTCGCTGTCGACGCTCAACAACCCCTTCTTCGTGCAGATCCGGGCCGGTGCGCAGGACGAGGCGAAGAAGCTGGGGGTGGACCTGTCCGTCACCGACGCGCAGAACGACGCCTCGCAGCAGGCCAACCAGCTGCAGAACTTCACCAGCGAGGGCCTCGGCACGATCATCGTCAACCCGGTGGACTCCGACGCGGTGACCCCGGCGGCGAAGGCCGTCAACAAGGCGGACATCCCGCTGGTGGCCGTCGACCGCGCGGTCAACGGCGCGGACACGGCCGCGCTCGTCGCCTCCGACAACGTCAGCGGCGGTGAGCTGGCCGCCAAGTCGCTCGCCGAGAAGCTGGGCGGCAAGGGCGAGATCGTCATCCTCCAGGGCCAGGCGGGCACCTCCGCCAGCCGGGAGCGCGGCGCCGGCTTCGCCGAGGGGCTGAAGGCCTACCCGGGCATCAAGGTGCTGGCCAAGCAGCCCGCCGACTGGGACCGCACCAAGGGCCTCGACGTGATGACGAACCTCCTCCAGGCCAACTCCGGCGTCGACGGCGTCTTCGCGGAGAACGACGAGATGGCGCTCGGCGCGATCAAGGCGCTCGGCTCCCAGGCCGGCAGGTCCGTCCAGGTCATCGGCTTCGACGGCACCGCCGACGGGCTGAAGGCCGTCGAGGCGGGCACGCTGTACGCGTCGGTCGCGCAGCAGCCCGCCGAACTCGGCAGGATCGCGGTGCGCAACGCGGTGAAGGCCGCCGAGGGCGAGAAGGTCGAGAAGTCGGTGATGGTGCCGGTGAAGGTGGTCACGTCCCAGAACGTGGCCGAGTTCAGCGGCTGACGAAGGAGCACGCATGTACGACTACGACCTCCTGGTCGTGGGTTCGGCCAACGCCGACCTGGTGATCGGTGTCGAGCGGCGGCCGGGGGCCGGCGAGACCGTGCTCGGCTCCGACCTGGCCGTGCATCCGGGCGGCAAGGGTGCCAACCAGGCGGTGGCGGCGGCCCGGCTCGGGGCGCGTACGGCGCTGCTGGCCCGGGTCGGTGACGACGGCAACGGGCGGCTGCTGCTCGACTCGCAGCGCGCGGCCGGGGTCGACACGGCGGGGGTGCTGGTCGGCGGGGCGCCCACCGGGGTCGCGCTGATCACGGTGGACCCGTCGGGCGACAACAGCATCGTGGTGTCGCCGGGCGCCAACGGGAAGCTGACCCCCGAGGACGTACGGGCGGCGGAAGGTCTGCTGCGGGCGTCCCGGGTGGTCTCGGCCCAGCTGGAGATCCCCTTGGAGACGGTGGTGGAGGTCGTACGGCGGCTGCCGGAGGGCGTCCGCTTCGTGCTGAACCCGTCGCCGCCGCGGGAGTTGCCCACCGAGGTGCTGGCCGCCTGTGATCCGCTGATCGTCAACGAGCACGAGGCGCAGGTCATCGTCGGGGGTGAGCTTGCGGGCTCGCCGGAGGACTGGGCGCGGGCGCTGCTGGCGCTCGGGCCGCGTTCGGTGGTCGTCACGCTGGGAGCGGAGGGCGCGCTGGTCGCGAACGCCGAGGGCAGTGCGCGGGTGCCCGCCGTGAAGGTGGACGCCGTGGACACCACGGGGGCCGGGGACGCGTTCACCGCGGCGCTGGCGTGGAAACTGGGCACGGGCTCGGAGCCGGCCGCGGCCGCCGCGTACGCGGCCCGGGTGGGGGCCGCCGCCGTCACCCGGGCCGGGGCGCAGGTGTCGTTCCCGACCGCCGAGGAGGTCGCCGCACTGTGAAGCGGGCCGGGATACTCAACCGTCATCTGGCGGGCGCCATAGCCGAGTTGGGGCACGGGCACGGGGTGCTGGTGTGCGACGCGGGGATGCCGGTGCCCCAGGGGCCGCGGGTGGTCGACCTGGCGTTCCGGGCCGGGGTGCCGTCCTTCGCGGAGGTGCTGGACGGGCTGCTCGACGAGATCGTGGTCGAGGGGGCGACCGCCGCGTACGAGGTGCGCGAGGCGAACCTGGGGGCGACGACACTGCTGGAGGACCGCTTCCCCGAGCTGGAGCTGGTCTCCCACGAGAGGCTGAAGGACCTGTCGGCGGACGCGCGGCTGGTCGTACGGACCGGGGAGGCGCGGCCGTACGCGAATGTGCTGTTGCGGTGCGGGGTGTTCTTCTGAGCAGTTGAATCGTCCCCTCCCTGAAGGGAACACGTTTCGAGGGGCCCGGTCCAGTGGACCGGGCCCCTCGGCTTTCCCCTCCGTGTCAGAACCCCCGCGATCCCCCCGGATCCCCCTCCGAGAAGCCCTGATGCCACGTACGACCCGCGATGCAGCGGAAGGGTTGCACGGTGTCCGAGAATTTCTTTGGTATGCCAATGCCGGGTCAGGGGGACACGACTGGCGTGGAGGCGGAATCACGGGAGCCGCGCCACAAGGCTGTTCGAATTATGTCCCGATGATGTCACTTCGCAGGCAAGTGCGTTGCGGGTGCAACGCGTTGTGGGAGAGCATGTTCGGGACGTAGGTGAACCGGACACACGGGGGTGGACACGACGTGAAGTTCGACATGGGGTCGACGACCCTGGCGGAACTCGGCAAGAGCACGCTCGGTTCGAGCGACGACCTCGGGACGCTGATCCAGCTGCTGATCAGCGCGGCGGAACCGCTGGAGGGCAAGTTCAACGGCGCCGGCAAGCTGGCGTTCGACTCGTTCAAGAACCGCGCGGACGAGATCACCGCCGACCTGAACGGCTCGCTCGCCGCGATCCTGGGCGGCCAGTCGGGCATGGACAACGCGTTCGGCACCGGTGACGTGGAGTCCCAGGACAACGCCAACCAGAACATGGGCCTGGCCAACTTCGACGCGGCCCGCTTCGGCGCCCGATAACCAGGATCGACAGGATCAAGGGGGAAGTCTCCATGGCTCAGAACCAGGACCGCCGTTCGTACGACACCGGGGCCTCGGGCGAGGTGCAGACCGCGCTCGGCACGATCGTGGGGCAGTTGGAGCGGGTCCTCGGCGACCGCGACGCCGCCGTCAAGGCCGCGATGACCGAGTTCCAGGCCGACGGGGTCTCGGACGACTACCACGGCAAGGAAGAACGCTGGAAGAAGGCCGCGGACGAGGTCCGCGAGATCATCCGCCTGGTGCGCACCACGCTGGAACAGAACGACGGCACCGCGCAGTCCACGCTGGCCAAGGCCCGCGCGGCGGTCGACCAGATCGGCTGACGGAACGGATCGGCTGACAGAGAAGTGATCGAGGTCCCGTAGCCGTGGCAGCGCAGGATTACGACAGCCAGTTGCTGGAGTCGGTGTCGGTGCGGCGTCGACGGCTGCGGGACGCCCTGTTGTTCGGGGCGCAGCGGCAGCGGCGCTCGGTGGACGAACGCATCGGGAAGATCTTCGCCGGGATCGTCATCGCGGCGGTGTTGTGCGCGGGATGTGTGGGGTGGTCTTTCGTGTCGAACCGCATCATCGGAAAGAGCCCGTACGGAGGTTCTGTGCAGCCGTCGGTCACGCCGTCCGGCACTCCGTCCGGCACTCCGTCCGCCTCGGTTTCCACAGCGGTTTCCACAGCCCCGACCAGCTCTTCTACCCGGTGATAGGTTCGATCGCGTGATGTCTACGGGGACGTTGGGGCAGGCCACGGGCGGTGCGCGTACGGCGCTCAGCCGGGTCACGCTGGTGGGTGAGCGGCGCCGGGTCGATCTCGTGCTGCCGTCGCGGGAACCGGTCGGGCTGCTGCTGCCGGAGATCATGCGGCTGCTCGACGACCAGGTCGGCGGGCGGCCCGAGTTGCGGCATCTGGTCACCGCGGACGGTTCCGCGCTGGCGCACGACAGCACGCTGGAGTCGTCCGGGGTTCCGGACGGCGCCGTACTGCGGCTCGTCCGGGCCGAGGACGCGCCGTCGGCGCCCGTGGTGCACGACGTCACGGACGAGGCGGCCGAGGATCTCGACACCCGGGGCCGTCGCTGGCGGCCCGCCACGCGCCGGGTCACCGCCGGGTTCGCCACGGTGGGCTGGGCCCTGGCCGCCGGGATGTTCGCACGGGCCGTGTACGAGCCCGGGGTCGTCGCCGGCGCGCTGCTCGGCGTCGCGCTGGTGGCCGCGCTCGCGGGTGCGCTGCTGGGGCGGGCCGAGAAGCGGGGGCTGGCGACGACACTGATCGCGACGGCCGGTGCGCTGGGGCTGCTCGGCGCTGCGACGTTGGCGGAAGCACAGCAGTGGTCCGGGACGCCGCGGGTCGCGGCCATGGCCACGGCCGGGGTCGTCCTGCTCGTCCTCCTCGGGCTGTTCACCCCGCTCGGGCGCGGTGGGCTGGTCGGGGCGGGGGCGCTGGCCGGGGCCTCGGTGTGCTGGCTGGGTGTCGCCGCGGCCGTGTCGGGTGCGGTGTCGTCGTCGGTGACGGAGCAGGCCGAGGTGGGGGCCGTTCTCGCGGTGGTCTCCGTGGTCGTGCTCGGGCTGCTGCCCAGGCTGGCGCTGATGGCGTCGGGGCTCTCCGGCCTCGACGACCGGCGTTCCGGGGGCGCCTCCGTGAGCCGCTTCCAGGTGTCGGCGGCGCTCACCGCCACGCACCGCGGGCTGGCCCTGGCGACGGTCACCATGGCCGTCTCGGCCACCGCGGCCGGGGTGTTCGCGCTGCGCGCGCCCACCAAGTGGACCGTGCTGCTGGCCGTCGTCACCATGGTCGTCCTCGCGCTGCGCGCGCGGGCGTTCCCGCTGGTCGTCGAGGTCGTAGTGCTGTTCGGCGCGGCGGCCGTGCTCGCCGTGCGGCTGGTCTCGGCGTGGCTGGAGCACTCCGGCGAGGCGGCCGGTCCGCTCGCCGTCCTCGTCCTGCTCGCCGTCCTTCCGCTGCTGGTGCTCGCCGTGCAGCCCGCCGAGCACGTACGTGTACGGCTCCGGCGCTTCGGCGACACCCTCGAATCCATCGGCGTCATCACTCTGTTCCCGCTGCTCATCGGGGTGTTCGGCGTGTACGGACGACTGCTCGACACGTTCGCCTAGGAGTTGGGGGCCGCACATGGCGCAGGCAGGGGACTGGCAGCGGGATGTGCTGCGTGAGCTGGGCCGACAGGATCGGGCCGACGGGGGCGACGCTGCCGCACCCGGGTCCGAGGAGGTGCCCGCCCGGCGGGCCGAGCCGACGCTGAGGCTGGTGCGGTCGGCGCCGCCGGGGTCCGCGCAGGGGGGCGGGGGCGACCGGTCCGCCCGACCGGCACCGGCACCGGCACCGGCACACGGCACGCCTGCCGGGCAGCCGCCCGCGCAGCCGGCGTTCGTCGCGCAGCCGCCGGTTCGCGTGGTCGCGGACCCGCCGGTGCGGGAGATGCCCGTCGTGCGACAGCCGGTCCAGCGGACACCCGGCGCACCACCACCGGGACAGCCGGCGCACGTCGCGCAGGCGCCGGGACAGCCGGGGCACGTCGCACCACCGCCGGGACAGCCGGGGCACATCCCGCAGGCGCCGGGACAGCCGGGGCACGTCGCACCACCGCCGGGACAGCCGGGGCACATCCCGCAGGCGCCGGGCCAGCCGGGGCACGTCGCGCAGGCGCCGGGCCAGCCAGCGCACGTCGCACCACCGCCGGGACAGCCGGGGCACATCGCGCAGCCGCCGGTTCGGCCGGGGCCCGTTGCACAGCCGCCGGTTCAGCTGGGGCCCACCGCACAACCGCCGGGACAGCCGGGGCACATCGCGCAGCCGCCGGTTCAGCCCGGTGCGCACCCGCCGGTCGTGCCGCCCGTCGTACGGCCGTCCGCGTCGCACACCCCCGCCGTGGATCCCCGCACGGGGCTCCCCCGGGCCGCCGCGCAGCCGCCCGGTGCGCCCGGTGCGCCGGGTGCGCCCGGTGACGCGGATCGGGCGGGGCAGCCCGGCGGATACCCCCCGCCGGGGCCCGGGGAATCCCCGGCCGCCCCCGTCCCCCGTGGCTCCCGTGTGCCCCAGACCCCCGTGCCGGCCCCCGACTCGGTGCCCACGATCGATCCTCGGCTCGCCCATGCGCTCGGGCGGCCGCAGCACGGGGAGTCGGTGGCCCGGCGGACGGGGCGGTCGATCCGGAAGCTGACCTCTTCGGCCGCGCAGGACGTGGCGGAGGAGACCCGGATCGCGCGGGAGTTGCAGCAGCCGGTGACGACAGGGCGGGTGATCGCCGTGACGTCGATCCGGGGCGGGGTCGGGAAGTCGACGATGGCCGCGCTGCTGGGGCGGACGTTCAACCACTACCGGCACGACCCGGTGCTGACGATGGAGGCGGACGCGGCGCTGGGCACCCTGCCGGTGCGGATGGGGGCCGACTCGGTGCGCTGGGCGGCGGGCGACCTGGCGCAGATCCTCAACCCGGCGATGCAGCTCACCGATGTCACCGGGTACCTGGTGCCGGTGTCGGACGGCGGCTGGCTGCTGCCCGGGAGCCAGGGCCGGGTCGGGGCCCCGCTGGACATCCGTACGTACCGCACGGTGACCCTCGCGCTGCGGCGGTACTTCGCGGTGACGGTGGTGGACTGCGAGACGCTGCCCGGCGAGGTGGCCCGTACGGCGATGGACACGGCCCACGCGCGCGTGGTCGTCGCGCCCATGACCGCCGAGGGGGTCAACGGCACCCGCCAGGTCCTGGACTGGCTCGGTCAGCTGCCGCACTCCGCGCTCTCCTCGACCGTCGTCGCGCTGACCGCGGGCTCCCCCGACGTCACGCTGGACCTCAGGACGGCCGTCGCCCACCTCAAGGAGTCCGGCGTCCACGTCGTCCCCGTCCCCTACGACCGCCACCTCGCCCAGGGCGGCCCCATCCGCACGGCTCTGCTGGGCCAGGAGACCCGTGAAGCGGCGATCACGCTGGCGGCGGAAGCGATGACCCGGGCGGTGAGGATGCGATGACCGGCCATCGGGGACCCGCGACGACCACGGCAGGCACGGCAGCCACGGCAGGCACGGCAGGCACGCGAGCGACACAAGAAGGGGTCCGTCCGTGACCCAGCAGTTGATCCATCGGCCCGCGCGGAGCACCCGGCCGCTCGGGACCGCCGGGGCCCGGACGATCGAACCGCCGCCGAACCTCCCGGAGGGCAAGGCGGGGACGGCCGCGACGGCGTTGCTGCCAATGGCCGGTGTCATGGGCTCGGTCGTGATGATGACCGTGATCCGGAACAGCCAGTTCGCGGCACTCGGCGCGATCGTGCTGGTCTTCGCGCTGCTCGGCGCGGTCGCCCTCTTCCTCTCCCAGCGCGGCAAGGCCCAGCGCACCCGGCGTACGCAGCGCGAGCGGTATCTGGAGTATCTGGAGGAACTGCGCGAGGAGTTCGGCGCCGACGAGCGGCAGCGGCGGCAGCTCGCGCGGGTGCTCGATCCGCCCCCGGAGGCGCTCTACGACCTCGTGCGCGACCCGGCCCGGCTCTGGGAGCGGCGGCGGCAGGACCCGGACTTCCTGCGGGTGCGGGTCGGTACCGGTGACGTACCCGTGGCGGATCTGGCCATCGGGCAGAACCAGGGCGGGGTGCTGACCCCGCCGGACCCGTTCATGCTGAACGAGGCGCGGGCGCTGCTGGCCCGCTACTCCGTCGCCAACGACTGCCCGATCACGGTGCCGTTGGACCGCGCGGGCAACGTCAGCGTGGTCGGCGACCGGGAGGGGGTGCTGCGGGTGGCCCGCGCGCTCCTCGTCCAGGTCGCCGTCTCGCACGCGCCCGACGACGTGGCCGTGGCGCTCGGGGTGCCGGGCGAGCGGCTGGCGGACTGGGAGTGGGCCAAGTGGCTGCCCCATGTGCTGGACTCGCAGGAGCACGACGGTCCGGTGGCGGCCCGCCGGATCGCGCCGAGCCTGCCGCAGCTGGCCCGGCACTTCCGGCACGAGCTGGGCCGGCGTGCCTCGTACGCGGCGGAGGTGCGCCGGGGGCTCGCCGACCGCAAGGCGCTGGGGCTGGCGTCCCGCATGCTCGTGGTGAGCGACGAGTACGGGGAGACGGCCGCCGAACTGCCGCGTCCCGACACGGCGGTCGGGCTGCCGGACATGGGCGTCACCGTGCTGCATCTGCTGGCGGAGCAGGTGCACGAGCCCGACCAGGTGTCGGTGCGGATCACCGTGCGGGGCGACCAGGTCGTCGTGGAGGACCTTCGTGACCCGCAGGCGCATCTCGATACGGCCGGAGCACCCCGCACGGCCGCGCACGGCACCTCCGACCACGTCACCGCCGCCGGTGCCGAAGGGCTCGCCCGGCTGCTCGCGCCGCTGCGGCTGTCCGCCGAGTCGGCCGCCGAGGGCACCCCGGTCACCGGGCCCGTCGACTTCCCGGGCCTCCTCGGCATCGACGACCCGGCCGTCCTGAACCTGGTGGATCTCTGGGCGCCGCGCGCCGAGCGGGAGTTCCTGCGCGTGCCCATCGGTCTGACCGACCGTCATGAGCCCGTCCTGCTCGACCTCAAGGAGTCCTCGGAGCTGGGCATGGGCCCGCACGGGCTGTGCGTCGGCGCGACCGGCTCGGGCAAGAGCGAGCTGCTGCGCACCCTGGTGCTGGCGCTCGCCGCCACCCACTCCCCCGAGGACCTGGCCCTCGTCCTGGTCGACTACAAGGGCGGCGCGACCTTCGCCCCGTTCACCGAACTCCCGCACGTGGCCGGTGTGATCACCAACCTGGAGAACCAGGCGGGGCTCGTCGAGCGCGTGCACTCCAGCCTCGCGGGCGAGGTCAAGCGGCGGCAGCAGGTGCTGAAGGACGCGGGGAACGTGGCCGACATCGGGCACTACGCCGCGCTGCGCGCGACCCGGCGACCGGACCTCGAACCGCTCCCCCACCTCTTCGTCGTGATCGACGAGTTCGGTGAACTCCTCACCGCCAAGCCGGACTTCATCGACCTGTTCCTGTCCATCGGCCGCATCGGCCGTTCCATCGGCGTGCATCTGCTCCTCTCCAGCCAGCGCATCGAGGGCGGCAAGCTCAAGGGGCTGGACACCTATCTCTCGTACCGGCTGGGGCTGCGCACCTTCTCCGCCGACGAGTCGCGGACCGTCCTCGACACGACCGACGCCTTTCACCTTCCGCCGCTGCCGGGCTTCGGTTACCTGAAGGTGGACACCTCGACGTACGAGCGGTTCAAGGCGGGGTACGTGTCGGGCGCGTACCGGGGGCCCGCACTGGTCGCACAGGAGGACGACACGCCGCCGGCCTGGACGTATCCGACGTACAACACGCTCGACAGCGGGCCCGCGAACGAGGTCGCCGACGAGCCCAGGGCGACCAAGCGGGAGACCGGGCCGACCGTGATGTCGGTGATGGTGGACCAACTCGCCTCCGCCGCACGGCCGGTGCGGCGGATCTGGCTGCCGCCGCTGCCCGACGCGATCACGCTGGACGCGGCGGCCGGGCCCGTGCAGGTGGACGAGCGAGGGCTTCAACTGGCGGTCGGGAAAGGCCCCTTGCGGGTGCCGCTGGGCGTGCTGGACGATCCGGCGAAGCAGTGGCAGGGGCACTGGGTGCTCGATCTGACGGTCGCCGGCGGTCACGCGGCGGTGATCGGCGGCCCGCAGTCCGGCAAGACGACACTGCTGCGGACCCTCGCGCTGTCCCTCGCCACCACCCACACACCCGCCGAAGTCGCCATCTACGGGCTCGACCTGGTCGGTGGCGGACTGTCCGCCCTCTCCGGTCTGCCCCATGTCGGCGGTATCGCCGGGCGGGCCGACCGGGAGCGGGCGGCGCGGACGGTCGCCGAGGTGCGGACGATGCTGATCGAGCGGGAGGAGCTGTTCCGCGAGCACGGGATCGACTCCGTCGACCAGCTGCGGCACCTGCGCGGGCAGGGCGGGCTGCGCGAGCTGGGGTCCACCGACGTCGTGCTGCTCATCGACGGGTTCGGGGCGCTGCGTGACGAGTTCGCCGAGCTGGACGACACGGTCGTGGACCTGCTCAAGCGCGGTGGCGGGTACGGCATCCATGTCGTCGGGGGCATGCTGCGCTGGAACGACGTGCGGATCGCCACGCAGTCGATGTTCGGGACGCGGGTGGAGCTGCGGCTCAACGACCCGAGCGATTCGAGCGTCGACCGCAAGCTCTCCGAGACGCTGTCGCCCGACACTCCGGGGCGCGTCCTGACCGACGGCAAGCTGTTCGCGCAGGCGGCCCTCCCCCGCCTCGACGGACGGCCGTCGAGGGATGACCTCGGTCCGGCGCTGGAGGACGCGGCCCGTACGATCCGCTCCACCTGGCATGGTGAACTGGCCGCGCCCGTACGGGTGTTGCCGACCCGGCTGGCGTCCGACCGGCTGCCGTCGGTCGTCGCCGAACCGAACCGGGTGCCGATCGGTGTGGACCAGGACGCCCTCGCGCCCGCTCTGCTGGACCTGTTCGGCTCGGACCAGCATCTGCTGATCCTGGGCGACAACGAGTGCGGCAAGACAAACCTGCTGAAGCTGGTCGCGGCACAGCTCGTGGAGCGGTACTCGGACGAGGAGCTGGTCTTCGGGGTCTTCGACCCCAGGCGCGGGCTGCGGGGTGTGATCCCGGAGCCGTACCGGGGCGGGTACGCGCACAACGCGAAGCTCGCGGCGGGGCTGTCGACGGGTATCGCGAGCGAGCTGGAGAAGCGGATGCCGGAGAGCGCCGACCCGGACGCCCTGACCGACGAGCCCGCGTTCAAGGGGCCACGCATCGTGATCCTGGTCGACGACTACGACATCCTCACCACCGCCGGGCAGCAGCCGCTGTCGCCGTTCCTGCCCTATGTGTCGTCGGCCCAGGACATCGGGCTGCACTTCGTGATCACGCGGCGGGTGGCGGGCGCCTCCCGGGCGATGTACGAGCCGCTGCTGCAGACCCTCCGCGAGACCGGTACGGCCGCGCTGCTCATGACCGGTGAGCGGAGCGAGGGCCAGCTCTTCCCCGGCCTGTACGCCTCGGCGCAGCCGGCGGGGCGGGGCACGCTGGTCCGCCGGGGCCGGGCCCACCAGCTGATCCAGACCGCCGTGGCAACCGACGGCGCCCCCGAAGGACTCTCGCCGTGACCCCCGAAGGACCCCACTCGGGACCGAACCCCCAAGGACTGTCTCTGTGACCAAGGACGTCATCGCCCTCACCCCGAAGATGCCCGACGTCTGGGCCCTCATGGCGAGTCTGTACGCCGGCGGCTCCGACCTGGACCTGTCGGCGGCGGCCGACGGCGCGGTCGTACAGCTGCACGGGCCCGGCGGGCGTCCGCTGGTGTCCGTGGAGTCGCCGGTGCTGGTGCGGGTGCCGGGTGAGGCGGAGCGGCTGCTCGGGGTCCACGACATGGAAACCCCCTTCTGGTGGACGGAGGCGCGGGCCTCCACCGCCGTCCCGGAGGCGGAGAAACTCGCGGGGGTGGTGTGCGGGCGGCTCAACGCGCTGCTGGGCGGCTCGACCTGGCCCCCCGGGGCGGCGAGCACCAAGGCCGTGGACGTGTCCGCCGTGCCGTCGGCGGGGTCGGGGCAGCCCGCCGTGGACGTCGTGACCGAGCACGCGGCCGTCGTCCTCGTCGACCGGCCGGTGGTGGCCCTGACCAGCTGGCTCGCGGAGATCATGCGCACGGCCGTGGCGTCCCGGCGGTCCCTGCAGATCGTCACGCCGCCCGGCGTACGCCTGACCACCGCCGCCCGTACGACGCTCGCCCGCGTCCCCAACCGCTGGGTCGTCCAGGACCCGGAGTGCGGCTACTACGACGGGCTGTCGGGGGCGGTGCTGCGCTGGCGGGACGGGGCGTTCTCGCCCGCGTTCGCCGAGGACGGGACGGCGGCCGTGGCCGCCGCGTTCACGCGCCCGGTGGGCAGCCCGACGAACGGACCGGCGAACGGACCGGTGGGCAGCCCTGCGAGCAGCCCGGCGGACGAGGCGCCCGGACGGCAGCTGATCGTCGCCCTGCGCACGGTGCACAGGGCCGACGAGCGGCTGCTGCTGGGCGGCGCGCTGGAGGCGGCCTGGAAGGCGCTGACGGGGACGGCACCAGCGGGCTGGGGCACGGCCGAGCCGGTCAACCTCCCCTGGTCGCCACGGCAGGTGACCGACCTGGCCCGGGAGCGGGCGCCCGAGCCGTCGCAGCTGATCGTGGTCGGCACCCCCGAGCGGCCGGCCATGGCGACGGTCCGGGTGACACGGACGACGAAGGGCGTGGAGGAGGACGTCGTCCTGACGGTCGGGTACGCGGCCGGCGAGGAGCCGCCGCTGGACCGGATCGAGCCGCTGGCCGACACGCTGGTCCGGGAGCACGGGCTGCGGACCATGCTGACCTCGGTGCGCGTGGCGCGGGCCGACCTGACGACCGCGCCCCGTCTGGAGGGGCCGCCGCTGCCCGTGGCCTTCACGCTCGGCCCGGACGACGTGCACACCATCGGGCTGGACCACGCGCGCCGGCCACCGGTCGAGGTCCGGGCGAAGCACCTCGGCCCGACGGCCCGTCCGGCGCTGCACTACCCCCTCGGGGACGGCTCGGACGCGGAGGCGTGGGGGCGGTTGCAGCAGCTCACGGCCCATCTCAAGGGCGATCATTCCCAGCCATCCGCCCCTGCTCAACGCGGGTGACTCGCGTCACTAACTCAACGACCAATACGAGCAGTACGAGCTCTGACGGGTGAGGGATTTACCGGCCTGACCTGGGTCTCTAACCTCCCGGCAACAGCTGCCAGAAGGCACGCGCCAGGAGGAGAACCATGGCCAGATCCAGCCACAGCGGCACCGGGCACACCGTCGGCCCCGTCATCGGAGCGGCGTCCGTGTACCGGCGTCCCGTCCGGCGACCCCTCGCGGCGGCGTTCGCCGCGACCCTCGCGCTCGGCACCCTGGCCGCCTGCGGCGGCGACACCGAGGACGCGCCGAAGGTGGCGGAGAACAAGATCTCGGCGGGCCAGGTGCCGGACTACTACCCGGCGGACTACGCGGACCTGATCGAGGCGGCGGAGAAGGAGGGCGGCAAGCTCACCGTCTACTCGAACCTCGGCGACGAGAACATGGCGCCGATCGTCCGGGACTTCAAGAAGAAGTACGACTTCATCAAGACGGTCTCCGTCAACGAGCTGGACAGCGACGAGCTGTTCCAGAAGACCCTGTCCGAGAACGCGGCCGGCTCCTCCCCGGCGGACGTGCTGATCTCCAGCGCGGCGACCGCGTGGGCGGACTTCTCGGCCCGCAAGGACACGGTCCTGGAGTACAAGTCGCCGGAGCTGGAGGAGCTGGGCGAGAGCGCGGAGCTGCTGCCGAGCGTGTACTCGATGTCGCAGGACCCGATGACGATCGCGTACAACACGTCGCTGATGGAGACCCCGCCGACCACGCTGACGGACTTCGCGAAGATCGTCACGTCGGACGAGGACAAGTTCAAGAACAAGGTGACGGTCCGCGACCCGGAGGGCTCGTTCGGCTTCACCGTCACGCGGGCGCTCACCGAGGGCAACCCGGAGGCGTGGGACGACCTGGAGAAGATCCTTCCGCTGACCCGCCCGGAGACCTCCTCCGGCACCCAGCTGGAGAAGATCGTCGCCGGTGAGTACACGGCCGGCTTCCTGATCAGCGCCTCCCCCGCCTACCCGGTCGTCGAGGACAGCGCGGGCCTGGTGAAGATCGTCTTCCCGAAGGACGGCACGGTCGTCCTGCCGCGCGGTCTCGGTATCGCCGCCGAGGCGCCGCACCCGGCGACCTCGAAGCTCTTCCTGGACTTCGCCCTCTCCGACGAGGGCCAGCGCGCGGTCGCCGAGGGCGGTCTGGCCTCGTACCGCGAGGGCGTGAAGGGCGAGGGCCTGCACACCTACCAGGAGGTCGTCGACGCGGTCGGCGAGGAGAACATCATCCACGTCAAGTACGAGCAGGTCGCGAAGGACGACGCCGCCGCCTGGCAGGAGCGCTTCGACGGACTCCGCAAGTAGGCAGCCCCGGGACGATCGGAGTCAGAACAGATGTCAACCCTCACCCAGCCGCCGCGCACTCCCGCCGGCGAGTCGCCCACGGAGACGTTCAGGCCGCCGCGCTACCGCCGACCCCTCGGCATCGGACGGGACACGGTCGTCCAGTACGCGGTCCTGGCGTTCCTCGCCGTCCTGGTGCTGGCCCCGATCGTCCCGACCCTCTACCAGAGCATCCGCAACCGCCCGCTCTACGAGGCGGGCGGCGCCTTCACCCTCAGCGGCTACACCGACCTCTTCACCAAGGCCGGGTTCGGTGAAGTCGCCCTGAACACCCTGCTGTTCGCCTCGCTGACGACGATCCTCAGCCTGGCCATCGCCATCCCGATGGCGATCGTGGTGGTCCGCACGAAGCTGCCGGGCGGCCGGCTGGTCGCCCTGGCGATGCAGTGGCCGTTCTTCATCTCCTCGCTGATCCTGGGCTTCGGCTGGATCATCATGTACGGCCCGGCCGGGTTCGTCAGCGTCAAGGTGCAGCAGGTCTTCGGCGGGGTGCCGTGGAACCTGTACTCGATCCCCGGCATGGCGCTCACGGAGGCCGTGGCGCTCGCCCCGATCGCGTACGTCTTCTGCGCCAACGCGCTCCGCCAGTCGGACGCTTCGCTGGAGTCGGCCGCCCAGGTCTGCGGCGCGGGCCCCTTCCGGATCCTCGCCCAGGTGATCGTCCCGCTGCTGCGCCCCCCGATCGTCTACTCCGCGATCCTCGTCTTCTCCGTCTCCATCGAGACGCTGAGCGTGCCGCTGCTGTACGGCCAGCCGGTCAGCATCGACGTCTTCTCGACCTTCCTCTACCACAACGGACTTCAGTCGGTGGATCCCGACTACACGATGCTGGGCGCCGCCTCCACGGTGATCCTCGTGGTCACGCTGAGCCTGGTCGCCGTACAGGCGAAGCTGCTGAAGGACGCGGCCCGGTTCGTGTCCGTGCGCGGCAAGGTGACCCGGCCGCGCAAGCTCGACCTGGGCTGGCTGAAGTGGGTGAGCATCGCGTGCATCTGGTTCTACGTGATCGTCGGCGCCCTGATCCCGATCGCGGGGCTGGTGATGCGGTCCTTCACCCTCGTCTTCACGCCGCTCCAGTCGCCGTTCAGGACGGTCACGACGAAGAACTACGAGCTCGTCTTCGACTCCGACAACTACGTGCAGTCGCTGTGGAACAGCCTCATCGTGGCCGGGGTCGGCTCGGTGGTGGTCAGTGTCCTCGCCGTGTTCGCGGTGATGGTCGCCCGCCGCTCCACGTTCAGGTGGGGCCGGGCGGTCGAGTACCTCGCCCTCATCCCCCAGTCCCTGCCCGGCATCATCATCGGTATCGGCTTCTTCTGGGCCTTCGCGCTCGCCCCGTTCGGGATGGGCTCGGTCCTCCAGGGCACGATCTACGCCGTCATCATCGCCTTCGGCATGCGGGCCCTGCCCAGCGCGTTCGGCTCGGTCGCCCCGGCGATCATGCAGATCGGCGGTGAGCTGGACAACGCGGCCCGGGTCTCCGGCGCCGACTGGCTGATGACCTTCTTCCGTGTCCTGCGGGCGCTGATCACGCCGGCGTTCGCCGGAGCCCTGGTGCTCACCTTCGTGATCATGCTCAAGGAGTACTCCCCGGCCGTCTTCCTCAGCTCGGCCGACAACAACATCCTCGGCACCACCATGCTCAGTCTCTGGACGCAGGGCAGGGCCGGATCCGTCGCCGCGCTGGCCACCCTCCAGATCGGCATCACCGCGGTCTTCGTCGCACTCGCGGGACTGCTCATGAAGGGAAAGCACCATGCCTGAGGTGACCGTCAAGAACCTCGCCAAGACGTTCGGCGACAACTCCGTCCTGCGCGATGTCACCTTCACCATCAGGGACGGCGAGTTCTTCACCCTGCTCGGCGCGAGCGGCTGCGGCAAGTCGACGACGCTGAACTGCATCGCGGGGCTGGAGCAGCCCACGGAGGGCTCGATCGCGGTCGGCGGGAAGCCGTTCGTGGATGCCGGGGCGGGGATCTTCCTCCCGCCCGAGGAGCGCAACCTCGGCATGGTCTTCCAGTCGTACGCGCTGTGGCCGCACATGACCATCGCGAAGAACCTGGCCCTCCCCCTCAACATCCGCAAGGTGCCGAAGGACAGACAGAAGACCCTGATCCACGAAGCCCTGGACAAGGTGGGCCTGGCCGCGCTGAGCGGCCGCTACCCCCACCAGCTCTCCGGCGGCCAGCAGCAACGCGTCGCGCTGGCACGGGCGTTGGTCTACTCGCCGACGGTCCTGCTGCTCGACGAGCCGCTCTCCAACCTGGACGCCAAGCTGCGTGAGCAGGCCCGTGCCTGGCTCAAGCGGCTCCAGGAGGAGCTGGGCATCACGACCGTCTACGTCACCCACGACCAGGACGAGGCGCTGGCGCTCAGCGACCGGATCGCCGTGATGGAGGGCGGCAACATGATCCAGATCGGCACGCCGCACGAGATCTACGAGCGGCCCGCCGCGCCCGCCGTCGCCGCGTTCGTCGGCCGCTGCAACTTCCTCACCGGCAAGGTGGTCAGCCTGGACGGCACCCGGCACACCGTGCTCCTCGACGCCAGCGGGGAGATCGTACGGGTCGACAGCGACCAGCGGGTCCCGACCGGCGACTCCGTCACCGTGGCCGTCCGCCCCGAGCGCCTGGAGGTCGTGGCCTCGGCCGAGACACCGGCCGGCGTGAACCGGCTCGACACCCAGGTCATCACCAGCTCCTACGTCGGCTCCCGCTACGAGTACGACGTCCGCCTCGGCGGCCAGGTGGTGCAGGTGCTGAGCGCCAACGGGGGGTTGGCGGGGGAGGTGGCGCTGGTCTTCGACCCGGGGCACGCGCTCCTCTACGCCGACAAGGTCGAACTGCCGCAGGACCAGCGGGACTTGCTGACGGTCCCGTAGCGACGGGACGCCCTACGCGCTCACATTCCGGCGTCGGCTCCCCGCATCCGGTCCGCCAGGTGCGGGAGTTCGCCGGGAGTGCCACACAGCAGTACGCGGAGCCGGAATCCGTCCGGGTACACGCGCCGCCCTCCTCCTCGTCCCGCAGGACGGCGGCGATGCCGGCGAACACCTCCAGCGGAACGGCGAGCACCCACGAGCGGCGCCACAGGGCCTCCCGGTATCGCGGATCTCGACATCCCCGCGCCACCAAGAGGCCCTGCGGTCATGCGCCGCACCGGTGGAGACGGCACCTCACCACTCATGGTCCGGACACGGGCCCGGGTGAGACGCGCGCGGGCCCGCGCTCACAGCTCGGGCTTCGGACTGCTGTTACTGGGGTCCAGGAACAGTTTCCAGAGGGCGGTGATGAGGACCGCCCACTCCGACGCCTGGTTGTCGCCCCTCTGCTGCGCTATCCCCAGGAGGTCACTGTTGCTTGATTCGAACTCCGGGTTGTTGACGGGGTCGTCGTTGCTGTCGGGGCCCGGGGTCGCCGGCCCTTCGGCGGGCTGGTCGGCCAGTTCCTCGGCGGTGGGCGTCTCCTCCGTGACCCGCAGATCGGCGGCGCCCGCCGTGGGGTTGGGGCAGGTGATGGCCCCGCCGCTCTCCCGGCACACGGGGGCGGGCACGGGCATGGTCACGTCCGATGCGTTGGGGCCCTCCAGGTACTGATAGAGGTGGAAATCCGTGTAGTGGTTGGGGGTGTAGAAGATGAAGCCGTTGACGTTGTCCCGGACGATCCGCTCGTCACCGCGGTTCGTGCCCCGGGTCGGCCGGATGTCGATGTCGTACTCAAGGAGCTGCGGCTCCTGCGTCCCGGGTATGTTCCGGATGAACTCGGTGAGATCCCCGGAGGCGGCGTCGAGGAAGAAGCCTCCGCGCATGATGAAGCCGACCCGGTTCGTCGTCGCGCTCGTGGGGTCGTTGGGGTCGGTCATGTCGATCCGGTCGGTCCGCCTGCCGAAGGGGAAGCCCCGGCTCATCCAGTAGGCGATCGCGGTATCCAGTTTCTCCGTCGGGAACTGGAAGGTCTTACCGTCGTCGACGGCCGCGCTCGCCTGCTGCCCCTGGGACGCGGCAAACCATGTTCCGCCGCCCAGCAGCGTCGCCACGGCGAGGAAGATCGCCAGGAACTTCCCACTGAGCCATCGGGAACGGCGTTTGTGCTTACGGGCGTTCCCCGGGATGCCGTCCGTAAGGTCGTCCTGATATCCCCTTGGCCCGTCGGGGGCCGATGCCGTTCTTTCCGAAGTCATACGTGAGTCCCCTTCTCGCACTCGGCTGAAGCCGCTGCCCGGATTCAGCGCCGCGTGGGGAGTCTCACCCGCCCTCACAGGCCCCGCACAGAGTCAAATATCCCAACCCGCCGGTAGAGATCGACAGGATTCCTGTCTGTTGAGTCCGGCAGGGACAGGCATCACACCCCCCTCCACCCCGTTCATCTCGGGATGCGCTTGACCATGGAGAGCCAGCGAGGCAGATCGATTTCGGCCAGTACGGTCTTGCCGGGCGGGTTCCGGTGCCGCACCTCCCAGCGGTCGACCATGGCCTCCACGAGGGTGAGGCCGCGCCCGTACTCGTCGAGCGGCCGGGCGGGGCCCACCTCACCAGGGCCCGGCAGCAGGCGTTCGGCGCGGGTGTCGGTGACCTCGATGCGGAGGGAGCCGGTGGGCAGGGAGAGGCGGAGTTCGAAGTCCCGGCCCGGGACGCGGCCGTGGGTCACCGCGTTCGCGACCAGCTCCGCCACGACCACCTCGGCACGCTCGGACGCCTCCGAGCCGTACCGGATGCCCCAGGTGTGCAGCTGGTTCAGGGCCAGATGTCTCGCCAGGCGGGCGCCCAGCGGGGTCGAGCTGAAGCGTTGCGTGAACATCGGTGCCGTGAAGGCGTGTTGCACGGCGGACGGTGCGGTCATGCCGCCAGCGTGGCCCGAGGGAAGGCCGGTTCACCAGCTCCGCGCCGCGTACGCCACGCGAGCGTACATGGTTACTCGCTGGACGGTACTGGTGACGTACCGTCACCATGGCGTGGAACGGTGTGGTTCGGCGGGCGGGTGCGCGGGAGGTGGCCCATGGTGGCCGACAGCGGCAGCATGGCGGCGACGGGGATGGGTGGCGGGGAGCCGGAGGCCTCCGACAGTCTGCGGACGTTCGGGGCGATGGTCCAGGCGTTGCGGGAGCACGCGGGGCTGGGCCGCGAGGAGTTGGCCGACGTCATCGGTTACTCCAAGCACATGGTGGCGTCGGTGGAGTTGGGGAGGCGGATGCCGGATGCGGCGTTCGTGGAGGGGGTGGATCGGGCGCTGGGGAGCACCGGGGCGCTGGTGCGTGCGGCTCAGCATCTGGGGAGGCAGCCGGGGTTGGCGGCTTGGTTCAGGAAGTGGGCCAGGCTGGAGACTTCGGCGATCACGCTCTATACCTACGAGTGCCGTTTGGTACCGGGGCTGTTGCAGACGGAGGCGTACGCACGGACTCTGTTCAACGATCGGCTGCCTTTGCTGGACGACCAGCAGATCGAGGAGCAGTGGGCGGCTCGGGCCGAGCGGCAACGCCTGCTTCGAGAGCGGCCGAACACCGCGTTCAGCTTCATTCTGGAAGAGCAGTTGTTCCTGCGGCGCACGGGCGGCGTGGACGTCACACGTGAACTCCTCGATCACGTACTGGAGATCGCCGAACAGCGAAACGTGGAGATCCAGATCATGCCTCTCGTCCGGGAGTCGCACGCCGGGCTGGCCGGTCCCATCCGACTGTTGGAGACACCCGAGAACCGCTGGTTCGCGTACTGCGAAGGTCAACGTGGCGGGATGTTTGTCGCCGAGACAAAAGAGATCAGCGTCCTCCAAAGCCGATATGCCAGGATGCGGTCACAGGCTCTCACCATTCCGGACTCTGCGAGCCTGTTGCGGCGGATGCGAGGGGACCTATGAGCACCAGCGAACTGTCCTGGTACAAGAGCAGTCACAGCAGCGGTGACGGCGACGACTGCGTCGAAGTAGCCGTAGCCCTCCCCCACACCATCCACATCCGCGACTCCAAGAACACCACCGGCCCTCAGCTCACCCTCTCCCCCACCGCCTGGGCCGAGTTCGTCCCGTACGCCGCTCAGGACTGACCCCGACGTGATCGGAACGGTGTTCCAGAGCGACGACGTGCCTGTGGAGCACCGGTTCGACTTCTGGCGGGAGTTGATGCACCGGGCGATCGCGCCCAGTCACATGAGCAGCGAGTTCGCCGACGACTTCTGGGCGCGGCAGCGGCTGATGGAGCTGGGTCCGGTGCTGGTGTGGCCGACGGCGCATCTGGTGACCGGGTTCCGGCGTACCGAGAAGCTGGTGCGGCAGTCCGACCCGGAGATGTATCACCTGTCGCTGGTGCTCGGCGGCGGGCTGGGGTTCGAGCATGTGGGGCGGGCCGAGGCGTACGGCCCGAGCGACCTGTGGTTGAGCGACACGTCACGGCCGTACGAGGTACACGCACCGGTCGGCCTGGGCCGTCAGGTGGTCTGGGGGGTGGGCCTGGACTTCCCCAAGGCGCTGCTGCCGCTGCCGCCGGCCCGCATCCGGCACTTGCTGGGCCGACGGCTGGCGGCGCGGGAAGGGGTGGGCGCCCTGCTGACCGGGTTCCTCACCGGCCTGGAGCAGCAGGCCGACACCCTCCGGCCGTCCGACGCGCCCAGGCTGGGCACCGTCCTGATCGACCTGCTGTCCGCCTGGCTCGCCCAGGTGCTGGAGGCGGAGGACGCGCTGCCGCCGGAGACCCGGCAGCGGGCCCTGACGACCCGGATACGGGCGTTCATCCGGCAGAACCTGCACGACCCGGAGCTGACACCGCCCGTGATAGCCGCTGCGCATCACATCTCGCTGAGCTATCTGCACCGGTTGTTCCAGGAGGACACCCCCGGCGAGACGGTCGCGGCCTGGATCCGGGACCAGCGTCTCACCGGCGCCCGCCGCGACCTGGCGGACGCCAATCTCGCCGCTACCCCCATCCATACCATCGCCGCCCGTTGGGGCCTGGTCCGCGCCTCCGACTTCACGCGCGCGTTCCGGAGCGCGTACGGGGTGTCACCCCTGGAGTACCGCGCGCGGGCGGGGTCCGCGCGGGAGACGGGATAGGAGTTGTCGACCGTTCCTAAAGACGAAGACGGGCTCGCACCGCACGCTCAGACCGGCGCGGCGCTATGCCTCGCACTCCACGGCTGGCGTAGGTGGCCCGGCGTATCCGCGCCCTGGTGCCGACAGGCGCCTGACCAGGGAAAGCCGGCGGGGCAGGTCGATCTCGGCCAGGACGGTCTTGCCGGGTGGGTCGCGGTCCAGGACCTGTTGGCGGTCGGCGAGGTCGTCGACGAGGGGCAGGCCCAGGCCCGAGTCGTCCAGCGGACCCGCCCGGCGTACGGCGAACCTCCGAGCCGTGCGGGATGCCCCAGGTGTGCAGCTGGTTCAGGGCCAGGTGTCTCGCCAGGCGGGCGCCCAACCTGCCCTCTTCGCTGCCCTCCAGGTCCTTTCGCGGGCGCGGTCCGGACGGTACTGGTGAGAAGTTGTGTCCACGATGGAGGGGAGCCCGGTGCGCGCGCAGGACCAGAGGAGCGGCAAGGCCCGTACGGCGGGCTCCGCGCGGCGTACGGACGGGCCACCGGGACCCGCCGCCGCACTGCTGGCGCTCCAGCGTCTGGCGGGCAACGCCGCGGTGGCCCGAGCCGTCGAGGAGCAGCGGCACACGCACGACGCCCACTGCGGCCACGGCCCCGCGGTACAGCGCTCGACCGTGCACGAGGTCCTGCGGTCGGGGGGCCGGCCGCTGGAGACCCCTCTGCGCACGGAGATGGAGGCGCGCCTCGGCGCCGGCTTCGGCGACGTCCGGGTGCACACCGACGCGGTCGCCCAGCGCTCGGCGGCGGAGATCGGCGCCCGCGCCTACACGTCCGGCAACCATGTGGTGATCGGGGCGGGCGGGGCGGACAGGCACACCCTCGCGCACGAGCTGACTCATGTGATCCAGCAGCGGCGCGGCCCGGTCGCGGGCACCGACACGGGGGACGGAACACGGTTGTCCGACCCGTCCGACCGTTTCGAGCAGGAGGCCGAGGCCACGGCCCGGCGGGTGATGAGCGGCCCGCCGCGCGGCGGAGCCGTCGAGACGCCCGCCGACGGTGGCGGGCAGGCTTCGGGACAGCCCACGGTGCAGCGGGTGCTGACGCTGGGTGCGAAGGCCAGGGAGAGCGACGGCGAGCAGGACGCCGAGGCCGCCTACAACAAGATCCTCACCGGTGTGCAGGGCACCCCGCTGCTCGATGCCTGGGAGAACCGGGAGAACAGGCCCGCCATCATCCAGGTGCTCGAGGAATGGATAACCGCGCCGAAGCAGACCAACCCGCCGGCGACCGGCGCCGCCCGTCCCGAGGGCTCCAAGGACGCCCTGTGGCGCCACTACAAGACGCCCGAGGAAGCCGCGTCCGCCGTGCTGCACCGGGTCAAGGCGCTTCCCGTGGCCGACGTCGAGAAGCAGATCGCGGAATCGGTCGTGCTGGACGAGAAGATCCGCGAGAAACTCGCGGAGTACATCAACACCCACCTCTCCCCGTGGCTCGCGGACCGGCGCAAGGAGAGCACGGAACTGGCCAGGCAGCTCGACTCCTCGACGGAGCAACTGGCCGCCTTGGGGCGCCTGTACCTCCCCTTCGTCGAGTACGGCGAGAAGACGCTCGCCGGCATCCTCTCCGACCCCCAGCCCCAGAAGTTCGCCACGCTCATCAGCGCCATCCACGACGTCGCCGAGATCCTCTACAAGATCGAGGGGATGGAGCAACACGTCGAGGTGACGCAGGAGGAGTTCAAGGGGTACGTCCTCAAGGGCGACGAGAATCCCTCCTCCGAGGTGAACCTGCCCGGCTGGACCGGCGACGGCGTCGGCACGGGGGCCGGCCCAGAGCTCGACCGGCAGCCGGTCGACCAGACCTTCCGCGGCGACAAGGCCACCCCCAACCAGAAGAACCCGCAGGTCAACACTGCGGGTCGGCTCGGTTACCCGGTCTCGCTCGGCCCCTCGCGCACCACCGGCAAGCTCATGAAGCTGGCCCATGTCACCGGCGCGGACCCGCAGATGAAGGAGAGCATCGCCTACGCGCTGATGGCGCTGTGGTACACGGACTACCGCCGGGACCTCACCGACATCCACCGGTACCACTTCGTCATGGATATGGCAGCCAACTTCGGTGTCCCGTACAACCCCTACCGGGCGCCCCACAACCCGGCGACCGGCGGCGACTACGCAGACACGATCCGGCAGGCCCTGGCCCGCTACCGTACGAACCAGGAGACGGAGGCGGCCAGGTACTGGAAGAACGAAAGCGAACGCGCGTTCAAGAGCCTGGATCAGGCCGGCTCGACCTCCGCCGCGGCCGTCAACACCCTGCCCCAGACGGCCGCGCCGACCACGGCGGCGCCGGCGTGGGCGGGGAACCCGCACGCGCTGGCCATCATGGCCAGACTCCACGGGCAGTCGCCCCTCGCGTTCGATCAGGAGTCCGGCAGGGCCGACCTCGCGGCGAAGCTGGGGCTCACGACGGAACAGGTGGAGGCGGGCCTGGCCGTCCTGGAGGCGAAAACCCCGAAGCCCCTCGTGCAGATCAACCGGCAGGGGCTCGTCCTGACCTCCCTGGGCAAGGCGATGGCCAAGAAGTACTTCAGAAATTAGTGGCGCGGGCGGCGAGCCGGGCATCACTCCCTCCTGGCTCGCCGCCCGGGCACTACGCCGCGTGCTCCACGAAACGCTGGGCCGTCCGGGCCAGCAGCTCCCGCCCGTCGCCCGCCCACAACTCGTCGTTGAACAGCTCGACCTCGATGGGACCGGTGTAGCCGGCCGCCTCGACGTAGCCCTTCCACTCCCTCATGTCGATCGCGCCGTCGCCGATCTGGCCCCGGCCGGTCAGGACACCCTGGGGCAACGGGGTGATCCAGTCGGCGAGTTGGAAGGTGTGGATGCGGCCGGAGGCGCCCGCGCGGGCGATCGCCGCCGGGGCCGTGTCGTCCCACCAGATGTGGTAGGTGTCCACGGTCACGCCCACCTGGTCCGCCGGGAAGCGTTCCGCGATGTCCAGCGCCTGGGAGAGCGTCGACACCACGCAGCGGTCCGAGGCGAACATGGGGTGGAGGGGCTCGATGGCGAGCCGGACGCCGTTCGATGCCGCGTACGGGCCCAGTTCGGCGAGCGCGTCCGCGATGCGTTCCCGTGCGCCGTGCAGGTCCTTCGAACCCGCCGGGAGGCCGCCCGAGACCAGGACCAGCGTGTCCGTGCCCAGGGTCGCCGCTTCGTCGATCGCCTTGCGGTTGTCGGCCAGTGCCGCCGCCCGCTCGGCCGGGTCGATGGCCGTGAAGAAGCCGCCCCGGCACAGGGTCGTGACCGTCAGGCCCGCGTCGCGGACCAGCTTGGCCGTGGCGTCCAGGCCGTGCGCCGCCACCGGCTCGCGCCACAGGCCCACGCCCGTGATGCCCAACTCCACGCAGCCTGCGACCAGTTCGGGCATCGACAGCTGCTTGACCGTCATCTGGTTGATGCTGAAGCGCTCAAGTCCTGTGCTCACTGGGCCACTCCGTACAGCGACAGCAGGTTCTTCATGCGGGTCTCCGCCAGCGCCGGGTCCGGGAACAGGCCCAGGCCGTCGGCCAGTTCGTAGGCGCGCGCGAAGTGCGGGAGGGAGCGGGCCGACTGGAGGCCGCCGACCATCGTGAAGTGCGACTGGTGGCCGGCCAGCCAGGCCAGGAACACCACGCCCGTCTTGTAGAAGCGGGTGGGCGTCTGGAAGAGGTGGCGGGACAGCTCGACGGTCGGGTCCAGGAGTTCCCGGAAGCCCTTCACGTCACCCGTGTCCAACACCCGTACCGCTTCCGCCGCCAGCGGGCCCAGCGGGTCGAAGATGCCGAGCAGGGCGTGGCTGAAGCCCTTCTCGTCGCCCGCGATCAGCTCGGGGTAGTTGAAGTCGTCGCCGGTGTAGCAGCGGACGCCCTGCGGGAGGCGGCGGCGGATGTCGATCTCGCGCTGGGCGTCCAGCAGGGAGACCTTGATCCCGTCGACCTTGTCGGGGTGGGCGGCGATGACGGCGAGGAAGGTGTCCGTGGCGGCGTCGAGGTCCGACGAGCCCCAGTAGCCGTCCAGCGCCGGGTCGAACATGGGGCCGAGCCAGTGCAGGACGACCGGCTCGGTGGCCTGGCGGAGCAGGTGGCCGTAGATCTCCAGGTAGTCCTCGGGGCTCGTCGCGGCTGCGGCCAGCGCGCGCGAGGCCATCAGGATCGCCTGGGCGCCCGACTCCTCGACGAGCGCCAGCTGCTCCTCGTACGCCTTGCGGATCTCCACCAAGGAGGCGGGGCCCGTGAGCTGGTCGGTGCCCACGCCGCAGGCGATACGGCCGCCGACCGACTTCGCCTCGGCCGCGCTGCGGCGGATCAGTTCCGCCGCGCCCGCCCAGTCGAGGCCCATGCCGCGCTGCGCGGTGTCCATCGCCTCGGCGACACCCAGGCCGTGCGACCAGAGGTGGCGGCGGAAGGCGAGGGTGGCGTCCCAGTCGACGGCGGCCGGGGAATCCGGGGACACGTCCGCGTACGGGTCGGCGACGACGTGCGCCGCCGAGAAGACCGTACGGGAGGTGAAGGGGGCGCCGGTGGAGAGGGCGAGCGGTTCGGTGCGGGGGGTGTAGGGCTTCAACAGCCCGTCCGCGCCGGGAAGTCGGATCGTCACAGCGAGATCTCCGGTACGTCGAGACGGACGCCCTCGGCCGAGGACTTCAGGCCCAGTTCGGCGAGCTGGACGCCGCGGGCGCCGGCCAGCAGGTCCCAGTGGTAGGGCGCGTCGGCGTAGACGTGCCGGAAGAACAGCTCCCACTGCGCCTTGAAGCCGTTGTCGAACTCGGCGTTGTCCGGCACCTCCTGCCACTGGTCGCGGAAGGAGTAGGTGGCGGGGATGTCGGGGTTCCACACCGGCTTGGGGGTGGCGGAGCGGTGCTGGACACGGCAGTTGCGCAGGCCTGCCACCGCCGAGCCCTCCGTGCCGTCGACCTGGAACTCCACCAGTTCGTCGCGGTTGACGCGGACCGCCCAGGAGGAGTTGATCTGGGCGATCGCGCCGCCGTCCAGCTCGAAGATGCCGTAGGCGGCGTCGTCGGCCGTGGCGTCGTACGGCTTGTCCTGCTCGTCCCAGCGCTGCGGGATGTGGGTGGCGGTGAGGGCCTGGACGGACTTCACGCGGCCGAACAGCTCGTGGAGCACGTACTCCCAGTGCGGGAACATGTCGACGACGATGCCGCCGCCGTCCTCCGCGCGGTAGTTCCAGGAGGGGCGCTGGGCCTCCTGCCAGTCTCCCTCGAAGACCCAGTAGCCGAACTCGCCCCGGATGGAGAGGATGCGGCCGAAGAAGCCGCCGTCGATGAGGCGCTTGAGCTTCAGCAGGCCCGGGAGGAACAGCTTGTCCTGGACGACACCGTGCTTGATGCCTGCGGCGTTGGCCAGTCTGGCCAGCTCCAGGGCGCCGTCCAGGCCCGTCGCGGTCGGCTTCTCCGTGTAGATGTGCTTGCCGGCGGCGATCGCCTTCTTGATCGCCTCCTCGCGGGCCGAGGTGACCTGGGCGTCGAAGTAGATCTCCACGGTCGGGTCGGCGAGGACCTCGTCCACGTCCGTGGCCCAGTGCTCCAGGCCGTGCTGCTCGGCGAGCGCCTTCAGCGCGTGCTCGCGGCGGCCGACGAGGATCGGTTCGGGCCACAGCACGGTGCCGTCGCCGAGGTCGAGGCCGCCCTGCTCGCGAATGGCGAGGATCGAGCGGACCAGGTGCTGGCGGTAGCCCATGCGTCCCGTCACGCCGTTCATGGCGATCCGTACGGTTTTGCGTGTCACGGCCGGTCCTTTCGTTGGTGTGCGTTCGTTTGTGCGTACGCGTCCGGCGCCGCGTACGCCCGACGAAAGGGTGAGCGTCACAGCAAGCGCTTTCTATCCAATGAGAAGCTAGCCTCTGAGCAGCGGTCTGGACAAGACCGCGAGGGGGTCGAGTTGTTCGAGGGGGCGAACGGCGATCGCGGCCGTATGGTTCCCCGACAGCCCGAACAAGACGCGCACCGGAGGACAACCAAAAATGACTGTGACCCTGGCGGACGTGGCGGCCCGTGCGCAGGTGTCGCCGGCGACCGTATCCCGGGTACTCAACGGCAACTATCCGGTGGCCGCGTCCACGCGTGAGCGGGTGCTGAAGGCCGTGGACGAGCTGGAGTACGTCCTCAACGGTCCCGCGAGCGCGCTCGCCGCCGCCACCTCCGACCTGGTCGGCATCCTCGTGAACGACATCGCCGACCCCTTCTTCGGGATCATGGCCGCGGCCATCCAGTCCGAGATCGGCGGGCCGGGCGGACGCGCGGGCGGGGAGCGGCTGGGCGTGGTGTGCAACACGGGCGGCTCCCCGGAGCGCGAGCTGACGTATCTCACGCTGTTGCAGCGGCAGCGGGCCGCCGCCGTCGTGCTGACCGGTGGGGCCATCGAGGATCCGGCACATCTCGCCGCCGTCGGCAACAAGCTGCGGAAGCTGGCGGAGGCCGGGACGCGGGTGGTGCTGTGCGGACGGCCGCCGACGCCGGAGGCCATCGCGATCACCTTCGACAACCGGGGCGGCGGTCAGCTGCTCACCGAGCATCTGATCGGGCTGGGCCATCGGCGGCTCGGATACATCGCCGGGCCGGAGGAGCGGACCACCACCCGGCACCGGCTGGAGGGGCACCGGGCGGCGCTGGCCGCGGCCGGGATCGAGGACGATCCCCGGTGGACGGTGTACGGGCGCTATGACCGGCTCTCCGGGTACGAGGCGACGCTGGAGCTGCTGCGACGGGATCCGTCGCTGACCGCCGTGGTCGCCGCCAACGACACGGTGGCGCTGGGGGCTTGTGCGGCGCTCCGGGACTCCGGGCTGCGGATTCCGGACGACGTCTCCGTGGCCGGTTTCGATGACCTGCCCTTCAGTATCGACGCGGTGCCCGCGTTGACGACGGTACGGCTGCCGCTGACGGAGGCGGGGGCCCGGGCCGGGCGGATCGCCATGGGGCGGGAGGAGCCGCCGCCGGGCGGGATCGCCACGGTGCGGGGGGAGTTGATGGTGCGGGGGTCAAGCGGGGCGCCTCGGGAGTCCTGAGCGCACGATCCGGCGTCCGGCAGGCGCCATCCGCCGCCCGGCTCGCGGTGACGCGCGCGCGGGGCGAGTGCCACGGCTGAGGCCAGGACGACCATCGGGGTCAGCAGCCGGGCCATGGTGAGGACCACGAAGAGGAGCGAGTAGAGGTAGGACTGGAAGGACTCCATGCCTCAGCGGACTTCTTCGGGGCGTTCGCGGTTCCGGCGCGGGGAGATCCGGGCGGCCCCACAACCTGGGAACCTCACGGAGTGTGACTCTTCGGTTCGCGACAGTCATCGGTGCGTCTTACGTTGGGCGGGAGAGCCATCGCCTCACCCCCCATCGTCAAGGAGGAAACCATGGCCGCCAAGGGCAAGAGCAAGGGCAGTATGGACAAGATCACCGGCAAGGCCAAGGAGATGACCGGGAAGGTCACCGGCAACCGCGAGCAGCAGACCGAGGGCAAGATGCAGCAGGCGCGCGGCGAGGCCAAGAAGACGAAGGGCCAGGCGCAGGAGCGCATTCAGGAGACGCAGCGCTCGGCGAAGCGCGACCGTATGTAAGTACGGACGCGGGTACGGCCGGCGGCCTGTGGTCCGCGGCCCACGGCCCGTGGATGGGGGCTCCCTTGCGCAGGGAGCCCCCTTCGTCATGAGCGCCGCGAGCAAATGCGCGCGCACGCCCAGCGCGCGGATGCGACCACGCGCCGCGAGCAGCTGCGCGCACGCCCGGTGAACGGATGCGCCCACGCGCCGCGAGCAGGGCGTACAGGCGGCGCGAGCAGGGCTTACAGGTGAGTACGCGCGCATCACGGGTACCCGGCGCGCATGGAGACCCGGGTGGCAGGTCCGGCGCTGCCGGAGAGCAGGGGCCCGGTTTCGGCTGCGGTCATGGAGTGTCTGCGGGGGACGGGACCGCCGCCCGACAGCCGCGAGATCGCCGGGGCCGACCCCTTCGGCGACGATCTCCAGCTCGCCCTCTACCTCTGCTACGAACTGCACTACCGGGGGTTCGCCGACGTCGACCCCGACCTCGAATGGGACCCGGAGCTGCTGCGCTGCCGGGCGGCCCTGGAGTGGCCGTTCCTCGAAAGCCTGCGCGATCGAGCGACCCTGCACGTGACCGCCCGGGAGGCGCTCGACGAGCTGCTCGTGGAACCGGCGGGCGGCGAGGGGGGCGGGGTCGGTGACTTCCTGCAGGACGAGGGCGAGCTGTGGCAGGTGCGTGAGTACGCGGCGCAGCGGTCGCTGTACCACCTGAAGGAGGCCGACCCGCACGCCTGGGTGCTGCCCCGGCTGTGGGGGCGGGCGAAGGCGGGGATGGCCGCGGTGGAGTTCGACGAGTTCGGCGGGGGCCGGGCCGAGCGGGTGCACGCGCGCCTGTTCGCCGACCTCATGACCGACCTGGGTCTCGACCCGGCGTACGGCCGCTACGTGGACGCCGCCGGTGCCGAGGCGCTCGCCCTGGTGAACCTGATGTCCCTCTTCGGGCTGCACCGGGCCCTGCGCGGCGCCCTGGTCGGACACTTCGCCACGGTCGAGATCACCTCCTCCCCCGGCTCCCGGCGGCTCGCCCGCGCCATGCGCCGGACCGGGGCCGGTGCCGCCGCCGAGCACTTCTACGACGAACACGTCGAGGCCGACGCCGTCCACGAGCAGATCGTCCGGCGGGAGGTCGTCGCCGGGCTGCTGGAGGAGGAACCCCAGCTGGACCCCGACGTGGCCTTCGGCGTCGACGCCACCAACCACCTGGAGGACGCCCTCGCCGACCGCCTTCTCGGCGCGTGGCGGGCGGGCCGGTCGTCGCTCCGGACGCCGGTCCGATGACGCGCGGACGACCGGACCGGATGGCCGGACAGGCAGGGGGTCACCGCCGGACGGCCGGACGACCACCAGGTGACCGGGCATCCGGACGGCCACCAGGTGACCGGGCATCCGGACGGCCACCGGAGGACAGGAGCAGGACGGGACGACCACCGGACGACCACCGGACGACCACCGGCCAACAGGACGACCACCGCAGGACCGAACGACCACTGGAGGACCGGAGGACTGGAGGACCGGAGGACTGGAGGACCGGAGGACCAAGTGACCGGACGGCCGACCGACCGGACGACCGTGATCGGACGACCGTGACCGGTCGACCGGCCCACTGAGCGACCTGGAGGCCTCTCCCCGTGATCCCGCTCTCGCTGCCTCTGTCGCTGCCCGGCGTCTACGCCCCGCAGGACGACACCGATCTCCTGGTCCACGCCCTGGGGCGCGAAGCCCTCGCCCCGCGAGCCCGGGTGCTGGACGTCGGTACGGGGACGGGAGCCGTCGCGCTGGCCGCGGCGCGGCGGGGCGCGCTGGTCACGGCGGTCGACATCTCCTGGCGGGCCGTGCTCAACGCCAAGGTCAACGCCGTACTGGCGCGGCAGCCGATGACGGTCGTCCGGGGAGACCTGTTGGCCCCCGTGTCGGGGCGGTCCTTCGACCTCATCCTGTCCAATCCGCCGTACGTGCCGGGCCCGCCACCGGCGCGGAGACGGGGGCCGGGTCCCGGGCCGGGAGCGGCGCCGAGGCCCGACGGGTACCGGCCCGCCCGAGGGGCCGCCCGGGCATGGGACGGCGGGTGGGACGGCCGGCTCGTGCTGGACCGTATCTGCCGGGACTCGCCGTCACTGTTGCTGCCCGGTGGGGTGCTGCTGCTGGTCCACTCGGCCCTGAGCGACGCGGCGCGGACGCTGGCGCAGTTGCGGACGGCGGGGCTGCGGGCCGACGTCGTCGACCACCGGCGGGTCGCGTTCGGGCCCGTCCTGCGGTCGCGGAGCGACTGGCTGCGCGGTCGCGGGCTGCTGGGGACCGAGGGGGACCGCGCGGGCGGCACCCGCACCCACACCCGCTGCGGCACCGGCACCGGGGACAGCGTCACCGGTGCCGGCGACGAGAAGGAAGAGCTGGTGATCATCCGTGCCGAACGTCCCCGCTGAACGCCGCCGCGTCACCCTGCAACGCCCCGGCCCGCTGCTCGTCGAGGGGCCGGTCGAGGTCACGTTGGAGGACGGGACGACCGTGTCGTCGGACCGCTTCTGCGTGGCCCTGTGCACCTGTCGTCACAGCCGGATCTACCCGTGGTGCGACACCAGCCACCGGCGACGGGCCGGTGCCGACGAACGACGGCGGGCAGGCGAACGACGGCGGGCAGGCGACGCCCCCCGCCGCGCCCAGCCGCCGCCCACCTGATGGGACCCCCGCGCCCAGCCGCCGCCCACCTGAAGGGACCCCCGCACCCAGCCGCCACCCACCTGAAGGGACCCCGAAGCCATGCAGCCCACACAGCACGCGCAGCCGACGCAGCGGTCGTACTGGATGGAGAGCGCGCCACAGGAGAGCGAGCACCCGGCGCCGGACGGGGATCTGATCGTCGACGTGGCGGTGGTGGGGGCCGGGATCGCGGGGATCACCACCGCGTGGGAGCTGGCGCGGCGGGGGCGGCGCGTGGCGCTGCTGGAGGCGGACCGGGTCGCGGCGGGGGTCACGGGGCATACGACGGCCAAGGTGACGGCGTCGCACACGCTGATCTACGACCGGCTGCGGCGGACCCGGGGCACCGAGGCCGCCGCGCTGTACGCCCGGTCCCAGAGCGAGGCGGTCCGGCACGCCGCCGCGCTGGTGGAGGAGCTGGACATCGCGTGCGACTGGGAGGACGCGGCGGCCTACACGTACGCCGAGGACGAGGGGCGCGTCGAGGAGCTGCGGGCCGAGGCGGAGGCGGCGCGGGAGGCCGGGCTGCCCGCCGGGTTCGTGACGGAGACGGGGCTGCCGTTCCCCGTCGCGGGGGCGGTGCGGGTGGAGGAGCAGGCGCAGTTCCATCCCCGTAAGTACCTGCTGGCGCTGGTGGAGGATCTGGTGCGGCAGGGCGCGTCGGTCCATGAGCGGACCCGGGTGGTGCGGCTCAGGGAGGGCACGCCGTGCCGGCTGACGACCGAGGCGGGGTTCACGGTGACCGCCAAGGACGTCGTGGTCGCCACGCACTACCCCGTCTTCGACCGGGCGCTGCTCTTCACCCGGCTCTCCCCGCGCCGCGAACTCGTCCTCGCCGCGCCGATCCCGGTCGGCGCCGACCCGCACGGCATGTACCTCACGCAGGAGCAGCGCACCCGTTCGGTGCGGACCGCCCCGTACGGGGACGGGCGGCGGCTGCTGATCGTCACCGGGGAGCACTTCACGCCGGGCACCGCCGACGTCGACGAACGGTTCGGGCTGCTCGCGGACTGGGCCGTCGAGCGCTTCGGACCGCTCGACTTCACCCACCGCTGGGCGACGCAGGACAACGATTCCACCGACTCCGTGCCGCTCGTCGGCCCCTTCCACGCGGGCAGCCGGCACACCTGGGTGGCGACCGGGTTCGGCGGCTGGGGCATGAGCGGCGGCATCATGGCCGGGCGGCTGCTGGCCAAGCAGATCACCGGGCACAAGGTGCCGTGGAGCGATCTGTACGACCCGCGCCGGGTGCTCAGCGCGGTGCGTGAGGCGCCGAGCTTCCTCAGGCACCAGGCCCAGGTCGCCCGCCACTTCGTCGGCGACCGGATCGGCCCGGCCGCCGGGGACGCCTCCCTCGAGGCCATCGCCCCCGGGGACGGTGCGGTCGTCCGGGTCGGCGGCCACCACTGCGCGGTCCACCGGGACGAGGACGGCTCGCTGCACGCCGTCTCCGCCCGCTGCACCCATCTGGGCTGCCTGGTCGCCTTCAACCGCGCCGAACGCGCCTGGGAGTGCCCCTGCCACGGCTCCCGCTTCGACACCGAGGGCCGGATCGTCCAAGGACCCGCGACGAAGCCGTTGGAGCGGCGGGACATCTGAACCGGACTTCTACCCGCCCGAACGGACGACTGCCTCACCGCCGGGCCCGGCGGGCCCGGACCGGCGCCTGGAAACGGGGGAAGCGCCCCGGCAGCCCTTACCGACAGCCGACCCGCGCCCCACACCCCGGCGGGGTGCCGCACCTCCCCGGCCGACGTGTACGGTCCGAAGGCATGAAACTCGCGTTCTCCACCCTCGGTGTCCCCGGCCTCCCCATCGCCGACGTCGTACGGCTCGCCGTCACGCACGGCTATCACGGCGTCGAGTTGCGCGCCCATCCCGAGGAGCCGGTGCATCCGGGGATCGGGGCCGGGGAACGGGCCGAGGTGGCCGCCGAGTTCAAGGCGGCGGGCGTGGAGATCCTGGGGCTCGCGGGCTATGCGCGAGTCGCCGCGCCGGGCGAGGACGGCCCCGTCCTGGACGAGATCCGCGAACTCCTCGACCTGGCCCGGGACCTGGGCGCCCCCTTCGTCCGCGTCTTCCCCGGCGCCGACCTGGCCGGCGGCCAGAGCCCGGACGAGGCCGACGCCGTCGCGGCACGGCGGCTCGGCACGGCGGCGGAGGACGCGGCCGACCGGGGCGTACGGGTCCTGCTGGAGACCCACGACTCGCACCGCACCGGCGCCGACGCGATCCGCGTGCTCGGCCCGGTCGGCCACGGCAGCGTCGGCGCCCTCTGGGACGTGATGCACACCTGGCTCGGCGGCGAACAGCCCTCCGAGTCCTACGCCGCCCTCTCCCCCTTCCTCGGCTACGTCCAGGTCAAGGACATCGCCTCCCCCGACGACACCACCCCGGTCGCGCTCGGCGCGGGCGTCCTCCCGCTCGGCGAGTGCGTCGAGCTCCTCTCCCGCAAGGACTGGGACGGGTGGATCTGCTGGGAGTACGAGAAGCGGTGGTACGAGGCGGCCGCGCCGCTGCCCGAACTGCTGGCGGCGGGCCGGGAGCACCTCGGACGGCTCCTCAACGACGCGGCGTAAAGCGATGGCCTGAGCTTGAATCATCAAGCTCAGGCCGTTTTCGCCCAGACCTTGCCCGCGAATCGCCATCGCGTCACCCAAAGCCGATCCACCGCCGAACAAGTACCGACAGTAACTCTTGGAAAACGGAGCGCTGCGGCACGTCCTTACCGCAGACTTACCTCCCGCAGCCGGCCATGGGCAACTGGCCACGCATCGGGGGGAATTGGCATATGCAAGGCACGGTCGACGGTTTCAGCTACGGCGCGGTCACCCCGGTGGCCGCCTATGTCATGGCCTGCTTAGGCGCGGCGCTCGGACTGCGCTGCGTCGTCAGGTCGGTCTACAACGAACAGTCCTGGAAGCCCGGCTGGCTGGCCCTCGGGGCCACGTCGATCGGCTGCGGCATCTGGACGATGCACTTCATCGCGATGATCGGCTTCCGGGTCAAGGAGAGCGAGATCCACTACGACGTCGGGCTGACGGTGCTCAGCCTGGTGGTGGCCGTCGCGGTCGTCGGCGTCGGGGTCTTCGCCGTGGGCTATCGCGGCGTCAGCACGTCCACGCTGTGCTCGGCGGGGTGCGTGACCGGGCTCGGGGTGGCCGCCATGCACTACCTGGGCATGGCGGCCATCCAGTTGAACGGCTACATCCAGTACGACATCGCCGTCGTCGCCCTGTCCGTCGGCATCGCCATCGCCGCCGCGACCGCCGCGCTCTGGGCGGCCGTGTCGATCCGGGGCTTCCTCACCAGCCTGGGGGCCAGCCTGGTGATGGGGGTCGCCGTGTCCGGCATGCACTACACCGGCATGGCCGCGGTGGGGGTACACCTGCACGGCACGGTCCCCGGCACGCTCACCGGCGAGTCGCCCACGTCGATCCTCCTGCCCATGCTCATGGGGCCCGTCCTCTTCCTCCTTCTCGCGGGCGTGGTCGTGATGTTCGACCCGATGCTCGTGCTGGGCGAGGGCGACTGGGAACGGTCCACCTCGCGCGGGCGAAACCGTGAGCCCAAGGCCCCGCACCAGCCTCGGCAAGCCGACCGCCCCGACGTGCCGCTGCAACACCCGGACGACACCCCCGGCTCCCTCTTCGAGCCTCCGACCCGCCGGTCCCCCCAGCAGCCGCAGAGCACGGGGCGCCGCGTTCAACAGTGGTGAGGGGATCGAAGCACGCGAGGTGCGTGAGTGCGGGCGGATGGGGGCTGGTCACGCAGTTCCCCACTCACCCCCACTCACCCGCGGTTACGCGGCTCCGGCAGGAGGCGGGGCTCCAGGCGTTCCTCCACCGCCGCATCACCGCCCCCACCAGTACCAACTTCCTGGAATCGGCCGATCCGGGGAACCCGAACCCGCCCCTCCCCGTCCAACCGCCATGCTGTCGGACGAGTCTCCGCAGTGCGGTGTCGGCCTCGCTGCTGGCTGCGATCGCTGACCAACCCTCTCCGCCGCCTGCGGCCGGCAGCACGCCGTCACCGGCGCGCCCCCTCCGACAGCGCCGGTGACGGCCCCTCGGGCGTGGCGTCGCCGTGCGTTCCCTTGACCGGAAGAAACTTCCTGGATATTCGTGACACCTTGGAAGTTTCCTTCAGCGGATCCCTCCGGAAGGAGCGCACGTGCCCTCCAGACGTACCGTTCTCGCCACCACGGCGGGCGTCACCGCGGCCCTGGCCCTCGGTACCGACGCACAGGCCGGCAGCACCCCCCACAACAAGCGACTCCGCGGCCTCATCTCGCGCATGACCCTGGAAGAGAAGGTCGGCCAGCTCTTCGTGATGCGGGTCTACGGGCACTCGGCGACCGCGCCCGACCAGGCCGACATCGATGCCAACCTCCAGGAGCTCGGCGTCCGGACGGCCGCCGAGCTGCTGGCGAAGTACCGGGTCGGCGGGATCATCTACTTCTCCTGGGCGCACAACACCCGCGACCCGCACCAGATCGCCGGTCTCTCGAACGGCATTCAGCGCGCGTCCCTCTCCCTTCCGCGCGGACTGCCCGTCCTCGTCTCCACCGACCAGGAGCACGGCATCGTGGCCAGGGTCGGCAGGCCCGCCACGCTCCTGCCGGGCGCGATGGCCCTCGGCGCGGGCGGCTCCAGGGCCGACGCCCGCGAGGCCGGGCGCATCGGCGGCGCCGAGCTGCGGGCGATCGGCATCCGGCAGGACTACGCGCCGGTCGCCGACGTGAACGTCAACCCGGCCAACCCGGTCATCGGCGTACGGTCCTTCGGGGCCGACCCGCAGGCCGTCTCGGGGCTCGTCGCCGCGCAGGTGAAGGGGTATCAGGGGGCCGGGGTCGCGGCCACCGCCAAGCACTTCCCGGGACACGGGGACACGGCCGTCGACAGCCACTACGGCTTCCCGGTCATCGAGCACACGCGGGAACAGTGGACCGCCCTCGACGCCCCGCCGTTCCGGGCCGCGATCCGGGCCGGCATCGACTCGATCATGACCGCGCACATCATGGTCCCCGCGCTGGACCCGTCCGGCGACCCGGCCACCCTCTCCCGCCCGATCCTCACCGGCATCCTGCGGCAGCAGCTCGGCTACGACGGGGTCGTCGTCACCGACTCGCTCGGCATGCAGGGCGTACGGGAGAAGTACGGCGACGACCAGGTTCCCGTGCTGGCGCTGAAGGCCGGGGTCGACCAGCTCCTCAACCCGCCGTCCATCGACGTGGCGTGGAACGCCGTCCTCGCCGCCGTACGCGCCGGCGAGCTGACCGAGGCCCGCCTCGACGAGTCGATTCTCCGCATCCTGCGGCTCAAGGCGAAGCTCGGGCTGTTCGAGCGGCCGTACGTGAGCGACGCGGGCGTCGACCGGGTGGTGGGGACCGCGCGGCATCTAGACGCCGCCGACCGGATCGCCGAGCGGACCACGACACTCCTGGTCAACGAGGGCTCACTGCTGCCGCTGTCCCGTCGTACGCACCGGAACGTGCTGGTGGTCGGCGCCGATCCGGCGTCCCCGTCGGGCACCACGGGACCGCCGACGACCGTCCTCGCCGCCGAACTCGCCTCCCTCGGCTTCACGACGAGCAGCCTGTCGACCGGTACGGCACCCACGCAGGCCGTCATCGACCGGGCCGTCGCCGCCGCGCAGGGCAAGGACGCGGTGATCGTGGCGACGTACAACGTGACGGCGACCAGCACCCAGCGGACCCTGGTCGCACGGCTCCTCGCCACCGGGGTCCCGGTGGTCGCGGTCGCGGTCCGGAACCCGTACGACGTGGCCCAACTGACCGACGTCAAGGGCTACTTGGCGTCGTATTCCTGGACGGACGTCGAGGTGCGGGCGGCGGCGCGGGTGCTGGCCGGGCGGGTGACACCGCGCGGGAAGCTGCCGGTGCCGGTGCAGCGGGCCGACGACCCGGCGCGAGTCCTGTACCCGATCGGGCACGGGCTGACGTACGGACCCTGACCTGCGGACCCTGATGTGCGGACCTTGACGTGCGGACCCTGACGTGCGGACCCTGACGTGCGGACCCTGATGTACGGACCCTGACGTACGGGGCCTACGCCGCACTCCTCGCGCACCACCCCCAAGTGACGCAAAGCGCACGGTTCGTCTGGCGTGACCCTCTCCACAGGGTCACGCTGGACGGGGGTTCATCGGGGGGTGGCCATGCGAGGGTTGCGTCGCGTGCGAGGAGTGCGTCGCGTGCGAAGCGTGCGTACAGGGGTGGTCGTGGCTGCCGTCGTCCTGGCCGTCGCCGCGCTCCCGGGGTGTCAGTCCTGGTCTGGCGGGGTGGGTCAGGAACCCGAGGAACAGACGACCACGACCACTATCTCGCCGATCCGGCCGTCCGGGTACGGGACGGTGTTCCTCGGGATCGACGAGTGCAGTTCGTTCGGGACGACCAGCTTCACCGAGGTGCCCTGCGCCAGCGAGCGGGCCGCCGCCCGCGTCGTGGCGCGACACGACGGCCGGGTGGGGCAGGGGCCGCTCTGCCCGCCGACCACCGACTTCGTCCTCCACATCAGCGAGTCCCGGCCCTCCTCCGGCGGGTCCGGTGGGTCCGGCGAATCCAGCGGGTCCGGTGGGTCCGGTGGGTCCTCCGAGGACGAGGACGGCGACGGTTCCGTGCCGCAGGGCTACGCCTGTATGCGGGGGCTCCAGCCGCCGCACCCGGGCGACCCCGGCGGCGGGGGCGGTCCCCGCACCATCGTCGGCGACTGCGTCTACAGCGCCGGGCGGGGCGAGGTCCGCGAGACCGCCTGCGACGGCGCGGGCAAGCACGATCCGGAGTACGAGGTGACCACGGCCGTCGACACGAAGCCGCAGTGCCCGGCGACGACCGATCTGTATGTGCGCCTGGGCGGGGACCGGCCGGTGGGGTGCGCGGTGCCGGTGTGAGCAGGCGTGAGGCCTGAGTCGAACACCTCTCCGTACGCCGTCGTGGCGGATCGATATCATCCGCTACGGCCCGTACGACGACGGTGGGGGAACGATGGCCCAGGATCCGCAGGGTGCTCCTGGTGAGGAGATGCTGCCGGAGATTCCCGGTTACCGCATCGACTCGCTCCTCGGCTCCGGCGGGATGGGGCACGTCTATCTCGGTACGTCACCCTCGGGCCGCCAGGTCGCCGTCAAGGTGATCCGCGGCAACCTCGTCCACCAGCACGACTTCCGGCGCCGTTTCCGTCGTGAGGTGACCGCCGCCCGGCAGGTCAGCGGGGCCTTCACCGCGCCGGTCGTGGACGCCGACCCGGACGCCGACCCGCCCTGGATGGCGACCCTCTACGTGCCGGGGCAGCCACTCGACGAACGTGTCAGGAAGGGGCCGGCCCTCACCGACGAGGAGCTGTACCGGCTCGCCACGGGGCTCGCGGAGGCGTTGCGCGACATCCACCGCGTCGCGATCGTGCACCGCGACCTCAAGCCGGGCAACGTCCTGCTCGCCGACGACGGTCCCCGCGTCATCGACTTCGGCATCGTGCGCGCGGCCGACGGCAACGGGTTCACCGCTCCCGGCCTCACGGGCACCGGCGTCACGGTGGGCACCCCGCCCTTCATGTCGCCCGAGCAGATACGCGCGCAGAAGGACGTCGGGCCGCGCAGCGACATCTTCTCGCTGGGCTCGGTGCTGACGTACGCGGCGAGCGGCCATGTCCCCTTCGACGCCACGGACGTGTACACGATGGTGTACCAACTCGTCCACGAGCCGCCGAAGCTGGACGGTCTGCCGGACTGGCTGCGGCCGGTCGTCGAGCGCTGCCTCGCCAAGGAGCCGGAGGAACGGCCGGACGCGGGCGAGTTGCTGACGATGCTGGGCGAGGCGTATCCGGGCGCCTTGGACAAACCGGTCACGAAGGAATCATCGGCCACCACGAATCCATCAGCCAGCACGGATCCGCCGGCCGCACCGGAAGCCACGCCGCCACCCGTGTCACCCTCGGCCGAAGGCGAGGCCCCCCGAGTCACGGACGCGGACACGGCCTCGCCCGCCGGAGCACCGGACCCGGCCTCCACCGCCACCGACATGGGCGCCGTGACCACGGACACGGGCGCCGTCCCCGCTCCCCCGCCCCGGCGCGGGCGCCGTCGCCGGGTCCTGGCCGTGGCGGCGGCGGTCATGGCGGTGACCGGGCTGACGGGCGGGCTGGTGTACGGGCTCCGCGACGGCGGCGAGGGCACGGACCCGGCGGGCGGCCGCAGCCCCCGCCCCACCAGCAGCGCCGGCTCCGGCGCCGTCACCCAGCCCGAGGGCTCCGCCGCGTACCTCGGCTCGCAGTCGGGCTCCGGCGGCTTCTCGTTCGCGTACCACGACAGCCCGGAGCGCCGTCCCGAAGGCTGGCGTCCCTGGCAGCGCAACCTCCAGAACAGCGATTGCGTGTACGCCGAGTCGTCCCTCGTGTGCATCGGCGACCGTACGGTCCGCCTCGACGCGGCGACCGGGAAGGAGCTGTGGCGGAACGACGAGGCGTCGTACTACGGCAGCAACATGCCGGTCGTCGTCGGCGACACCGTGGTCGTCAACATCGGCGACCGCGTCATGGGGCTCGCGCTCTCCGACGGCTCGGTCAAGTGGCGCTACGCGACGGCGACGCTCACCGAGAACCTCATGGGCGACGGCGAGCGGGTGTACGTGGTCGACGAGGGCGGGGTGGTGCACTCCGTCGACGCCCGCACGGGCCGCAAGAGCTGGCTGGAGGGAGCGCGTACCTCCAGCCTGGGCGGTACGGGGAACCAGCCGGCGCTGCGCGTCGCGGGTGACCGGCTCTATGTGTTCGCCAGCCTCGACCAGTTCGCGCTCGGCGACGACCACGTCACCGTCTTCGACAAGGACAGCGGCCGGATCCTCGACGACTTCGCGCTGGCCACGACCTGTACGTCCGGCACCGAGGCGGTGCTGGAGGAGGACGGCGAAGCGCAGCTGTACTGCGCCTGGATGGACAAGAAGCAGGCGCCGATGAGCGACGCCGTCCTGCGCCAGGAACTCGTGAAGGGCGCCAAGGGCATCCGCACCGAGGCCGGCGCCATCCTCGGCGGCGGCCAGAGCGGGGCACCCGAGTTGTCGGTCACCCCGGGCCGGGTGCTGTTCATCGCGCCCACGGCGGCGGGCGGCGAGCTGGTGGCCGTCGACGCGGTCGGGCGGAAGGAGCTGTGGCGCACCGAGTTGCCCGGCCGGGGGCCGTCCGACGCGCCCCCGATCCAGGCCGGTGACCGCGTCTACGCCGTCAACACCCGGGGCGTCGCCGTCTTCGACGCCCGCACCGGCAAGCCGCTGTACCGGCACAGCCTGCCGTACCTGGACGACGACAGCGGAATGGACGTGGGCCTGCACACCGAGCCGCTGGTGGCCGGCGGCGTCATCTACGCTCCGTCGACGAAGGTGGGCTGGGTGAGCCTGGACACCGAGGCCGAGGAGCAGAAGTAGGCCCTGGTACCGCCGCCGAAGGGCGGCGGTACCGGGGCTCAACTCACCTACGCATCAAGCAGGTTACGGCCGGAGCGCCGGCTCCCGCTCGACGTCACGCTTGTCGAGCTTGGAGTCGAACTTCGCCAGCGGCTTGGCCTTGCTCGGGTCCGCCTGCACGGCGGCCGGGGCGACGCCCGCCCACTTCAGGATCCGGGCCGTGGCCAGGTCCTTCTGCGCCTCGACGAGACCGGCGACGTTGGCGCCGTGGTTGGCGCCGGGGGCCGTGAAGACGTACGAGTCGCGGGTCTTCTTGCCCAGGTGGAACGGCTCGGCGCCCCACGGGTCGTTCTGCCCGTAGACGAAGAGCATCTGCTTGGCGTTGTTCCGGACCCAGGTGTCGACGTCGCGCATCGCGTACGGCTGGAACTTCATCTTGATGTCACGCGGGACGAAGTTCCGGGGCGGCTGGTAGCCGTAGCGGATGTACTTCTTCTCGATGTGCGGGAACTTGATCGTGGGCGCGCCCAGCTGCGTACCGGCCTGGTAGAAGTACGGCGTGTACGGCTCCAGGCCCTGGTCGGTGTAGAAGGAGAAGCCGGAGATCGTGTCGATGGACGTCCAGATCTCGTCGTCCGTCGCGGCCTTGGCGTCCTTCGGGATGACGTCGCTGTCGCAGTCGGCGAGCAGGCTGTACTGCCAGAAGCCCCACACGTAGTCGAGGACGACGGCCTCGTACGCCTTGTCCAGGCTGCCGACGGTGTTGAAGGTGAAGCCCTCGGCGGCGGCGACCTCCGCGTACTTCTTCTCCAGCGGCTCCCGGCGCACCAGCGCCTCGCGCTGCACGGCGTTCAGCCGGTCGCGGCACTCCTTGGTGCCGACCTTGGCGAAGAACCGGTCGTAGGCCGAGTCCTCCTTGTTGACGACGTCGTTGGGGGCGACGTACGCGACGACGCCGTCCATGTCCTTCGGGTAGAAGCGCTCGAAGTAGGTGGCGGTCATGCCGCCCTTCGAACCGCCGGTGGAGATCCACTTCTTGCCGTAGATCTTCTTCAGCGCCTTGAAGATGCGGTGCTGGTCGCTGGCCGCCTGCCAGATGTCGAGCTTGGACCAGTCGGCCGGGTCGGGGCGGGACGGGTTGAAGTAGCGGTACTCCATGGAGACCTGGTTGCCGTCCACGATCTGGGTGGGCTCGCGGCGGCCGGGGTTCGTGGAGACGTTGTAGCCGCCGGTGTAGAAGACCGTCGGACGGGCCGTGTCCTTGTGCAGCACGGTGATCCGCTGCTGGAACGTGCCCTTCTTCGGGTTCCTGTGGTCCACCGGCTGGGTGAAGTTGAGGACGAAGAACCGGTAGCCCGGGTACGCCTTCTCCTCGACCAGGCTCACGCCCCGTACCCCGAGCAGTCGGTCCTTGATGTCAGCGGTGTCCGACCCCGCGGCGGTGGCCGCGCCCGCCGTGCTCAACGTGCCAATGAGCACCACGAGCGACAGCACCCATCTGAGTGCTTTGCGCATGCGTTTCTCCCCTAATGCAGCAGCTGTGCGCCGGAAGCTATCGGAGCGACCGCCGGGGCACCAGGGAAGAAAGGGGCCAACTGGACTGCTTTCAGCCGCAGATGGGAGCGATAGGGAAAACCCTGTGCGAGGGGGGAGGGGTCAGCGGAGGATCCAGCCCGAGTCGTACGTCCGCGAGCCGACCCGCGCCTTGATCCACACACCGCGCTTGCCCGCGTGCACGGTCACGGGTCCGGTGGGGCGTTTCTTGTTCTTCGCCCACTGCCCGGCCCAGGGGCGAATCTGGACGGACGCCCTGCGGACCTTGTTCGTCCCGGCCTTCTCGGGCACGAGCACGGCACACACGTACCGGCTGCCCTTCCGGTAGACCTTGATGGTCCCCGCGTCGAACGTCAGCGTCCGCACCTTGCGCCCGCCGCACCCCGGGGCGGCCGCCTCGGCGTTCCCCGTCGGCCCGGCCAGCGTCAGCAGCCCGGCGGCCGTCAGCACGGCCAGTCCGAGCGCCATCGGCCGACGTATCCCACGCCTGCTCACTGCTGCCCCTCCCGCCACACGCCCGTACTGATGTACGGACGCACAACCCCCCTCGAACGGTTGCGCGCTCAGAGCGACACGCTACGAGGGACCCCTACGGCTTCAGCACCGGCTCGCCCACGAAGGTGCGCCACAGCTGCGCGTACTGTCCGTCGCGGGCCAGCAGTTCATCGTGGGTGCCGTCCTCCGCGACGCGGCCGTGGGCCATGACGACGACGCGGTCGGCGCGGGCCGCCGTGGTGAGGCGGTGGGCGACGACGAGGGTCGTACGGCGGCCGGTGAGACGGTCGGTGGCCTGGTTGACCTGGGCCTCGGTGGCCAGGTCCAGGGCCGCCGTCGCCTCGTCGAGGAGCAGGATGTCGGGGTTCACCAGCTCCGCGCGGGCCAGGGCGATCAGCTGGCGCTGGCCGGCGGAGAGGTTGCGGCCCCGTTCGGCGACCTCGTGGAGGTAGCCGCCGTCGAGCGTGGCGACCATGTCGTGGGCGCCGACGGCCCGGGCCGCGGCCTCCACCTCGGCGTCCGTGGCGTCGGGGCGGCCGTAGGCGATGGCGTCCCGGATCGTGCCCTGGAAGAGGTACGCCTCCTGCGGGACGACGCCCAGCCGGTGACGGTACGAGGTCATGTCGAGGTCACGCAGATCGGTGCCGTCGACGGTGACCCGGCCGCCGGTGGGGTCGTAGAAGCGGGCGACGAGCTTGACGAGCGTCGACTTGCCGGCGCCGGTCTCGCCGACGAAGGCGACGGTCTGGCCCGCGGGAATCGACAGCGCCACACTGCTGAGGGCCGCTTCGGCGCCGTCGGAGGAGGCGCCGTCGGAGGAGTGGTACGCGAAGTCCACGTCCTCGAAGGTGATGTCGCCGCGCAGGGACAGCACCTCCAGGGGTTCGGGGGCCGCCTTCGTCGACGTCGGCTCCTGGAGGAGTTCCTGGATACGGCCCAGGGAGACGGTGGCCTGCTGGTAGCCGTCGAAGACCTGGGAGAGCTGCTGGACGGGGGCGAAGAAGAGGTCGATGTAGAGGAGGTACGCCACCAGCGCGCCGGTGGTGAGAGTGCCCGCGTCGACCCGGTGGGCGCCGACGATCAGGACGGCCGCCGCCGCCGCCGAGGACAGGAACTGCACGAACGGGAAGTAGAGCGAGATCAGCCACTGGCCGTGGACCCGGGCCCGGCGGTAGCTGTCGCTGCCGGCCGCGAACCGCTCGCCGCCGTCGCGCTCGCGCCGGAACGCCTGCACGATCCGCAGCCCGGCCACCGACTCCTGCAGGTCCGCGTTGACCACGGACACCCGCTCACGGGCCAGTTCGTACGCCTTCACGCTCGCCCGGCGGAAGAAGACCGTGCAGACGATCAGCGGCGGGAGCGTGGCGAAGACGACGAGGGCGAGCTGGACGTCGAGCACGAGCAGGGCGCCCATGATGCCGAAGAAGGTGACGACGGAGACGAAGGCCGTGACCAGGCCGGTCTGGAGGAAGGTCGAGAGGGCGTCGACGTCCGTCGTCATCCTCGTCATGATCCGGCCCGTCAACTCCCGCTCGTAGTAGTCGAGTCCGAGGCGCTGGAGCTGGGCGAAGATCTTCAGGCGGAGGGAGTACAGGACGCGTTCGCCGGTCCGGCCGGTCATGCGCATCTCGCCGATCTGCGCCGCCCACTGGGCGACGACCGCGAGCAGCCCCAGCAGGGACGCGGCCCAGACCGCGCCGAGGGCCGCCTGCGAGACGCCGTCGTCGATGCCGTGCCGGATCAGCACGGGCAGCAGCAGGCCCATGCCCGCGTCGACGGCGACGAGGGCCAGGCTGAGGGTGAGGGGCAGCCCGAAGCCGCGCAGCAGCCGCTTCAGGCCGTACGACTTCTCCGGGGCGACCGCGCGGGCCTCGTCGATGCCGGGGGTGTCGGTCGCCGGGGGCAGCGCCTCGACCTGGGCGAGGAGCTCGGGGGTGGCGGGGGTGCCGGCGAAGGCGGTGTCCCGGGGCTCCCGGTCGCCGGTCCACAGCCGGGGCGTGATGCCGCGCTCGGCGTCGAACTCGGCGTCCAGCTCGTCCCGTATCGAGTCGCGTCCGCAGGAGTCCTCGGGGGCGTGCGCCGGCCGGACGTGCCCGGGTGAGACGCCGCCCAGCTCGTCGGGGTCGGTGAGGAGGCGGCGGTAGAGGGCGGAGCGGCGCTCCAGCTCCTCGTGGGTACCGATGTCGGCGAGGCGGCCCTCGTCGAGGACGGCGATGCGGTCGGCGAGGTTGAGGGTGGAGCGGCGGTGGGCGATGAGGAGGGTGGTGCGGCCCTCCATGACGTGCGTCAGCGCCTCGTGGATCTCGTGCTCCACGCGGGCGTCCACGGCCGAGGTCGCGTCGTCGAGGACGAGGAGGCGCGGGTCGGTGAGGATCGCGCGGGCGAGGGCGACGCGCTGGCGCTGGCCGCCGGAGAGGGTGAGGCCGTGTTCGCCGACCTTGGTGGCGTAGCCGTCGGGCAGCTCGGCGATGAACCGGTCCGCCTGGGCGGCCCGGGCGGCGGTCTCGATCTGCTCGTCGGTCGCGTCCGGGCGGCCGTACGCGATGTTGGCGCGGACCGTGTCGGAGAAGAGGAAGGAGTCCTCGGGGACCAGGCCGATCGCGGCGCGCAGCGAGTCGAGGGTCAGCTCGCGGACGTCGTGGCCGCCGATGAGGACGGCGCCGCGGGTCACGTCGTAGAAGCGCGGGAGGAGGAGGGAGACGGTCGACTTGCCGGAGCCGGAGGAGCCGACGACGGCGAGGGTCTCGCCGGGGCGGATCTCGAAGCTGAGGCCGTCGAGAACGGGGCGCTCGGAGGCGTAGCCGAAGGACACGTCGTCGAACTCGACGGTCGCGGGCGCGTCGGCGGGGAGGATCTTGGTCCCGTCCTCAAGCGTGGGCTCGGTGTCGATCAGCTCCAGGACGCGCTCGGTGCCGGCCCGGGCCTGCTGGCCGACGGTGAGCACCAGGGCGAGCATGCGGACCGGGCCGACCAGCTGGGCGAGGTACGTGGAGAACGCGACGAACGTACCGAGGGTGATGTGGCCCCGGACGGCCAGCCAGCCGCCGAGCGCCAGCATCGCGACCTGCCCGAGGGCGGGGACGGCCTGCAGGGCGGGGGTGTACCTGGAGTTGAACCGGATCGTGCGCAGCCGCCCCGCGAAGAGCCGGCGGCCCACTTCGCGCAGCTTCCCGGTCTCCTGTTCCTCCTGCCCGAACCCCTTCACCACGCGTACGCCGCTGACGGCGCCGTCGACCACGCCGGCGACGGCGGCGGCCTGGGCCTGGGCGTACCAGGTGGCGGGGTGCAGCTTGGTGCGGCTGCGCTGGGCGATCCACCACAGGGCGGGGGCGACGGCGATCGCGACCAGGGTGAGCGGCAGGGACAGCGACGCCATGATCACGAGAGAGATCAGGAACAGCAGGATGTTGCCGATGGTCATCGGCAGCATGAAGAGCAGACCCTGGATCAGCTGGAGGTCGCTGGTGGCGCGGCCGACGACCTGCCCGGTCGACAGCTCGTCCTGCCGCCGCCCGTCGAGGCCGGTGATCGTCCCGTACATCTCCGTACGCAGGTCGTGCTGGACGTCGAGGGCGAGGCGGCCGCCGTAGTAGCGGCGGATGTAGGTGGAGACGTACACGAGGAGGGCGGCGCCGATCAGGGCCGCCGCCCAAGGGGCCATGTCCCTGGTCCTGTCCCCGATCACGTCATCGATGATCACCTTGGTGATCAGGGGGACCAGCGCCATCACCGCCATACCGGCCAGGGACGACCCGAGGGCGAGGATCACGTCCTTGGGGTACCGCCAGGCATATCCGGCCAGTCTGCGCGCCCAACCTCGGTCGCCCCCCTGTTGCGCTACCACGCCGGTGCCCTCCGTTCGTCCTGGTCTCCGCAAGACACCAACACGGAGGGCCACGGATTTCATCCCGCCGCAACAATCCGGGGCACGGCGTCCCCCTCGTCGAGAAGCCGCGTCACGCCCGCGCCGGGGCGCGTCATCCGCCCGCGGCGTCCTCGGCCTCCCAGCGCAGCAGGTCGCCCGGCTGGCACTGGAGCACCTCGCAGAGCGCGGCGAGCGTCGCGAAGCGCACCGCCTTGGCGCGGCCGTTCTTGAGTACCGCCAGGTTGGCGGGCGTGATCCCGACCCGTTCCGCGAGTTCCCCCACGGACATCTTCCGCTTGGCCAGCATCACGTCGATGTCGACGGCGATCGGCATCAGATCACCTCGTCCAGCTCGGCCCGCAGCCGCGCCGCCTCGACGTCGCGCGTGACGGCCTGGGCGAGCAGCATCCGCAGCACGAGCACGATGAGCGCGACCCCCAGGATGGCCAGGCCGATCCCGCCCATGATGACGGTGACGCCCGGGTCGTCCCGCTGGCCCGGGGCGTTGAGGGCCGTGACCGCGAACCACACCAGGGCAGCCGCCACGATCGCGCCGATCACACCGTCGACGTACCGGAAGGCGGCGTGGGAGAACACGGTTCCGCGTCGCACCATGGTCACCAGCCGCCATACGCAGACCAGGGCGACCTGGGCCGACGCCATGCCCAGGATCGTGATCAGGCGCAGCGGGGTCAGCGGGAGCGACCCGTCCTCCGGGTCGGTGGCCAACGCCCACACCATCAACGCCTGCACGCACACGGTGCCGGCGAGCACCACCGCGAGCACGGCACGCAGCGCACGCACTGTCAGCTTTCCCATGGCCCACCCTTCCATCGAGTTGCGATGGAAATCTATCGAAACTCGATAGGCTGCACAAGGGGTGGGAGGGAGCGGGCAGGGTGGGCGGCGGTTTCGCCCGCGGTGGCCCTACGCCGGGGCCTCCGCCCGTTCCTCGGCGGCGACCCCACGTTCCTCCGCCGGGTTCTCGTCCCGGCTGAACAGGCACACGAAGGCGCACGCGGCCGCGATCGCCGCCGCGACGTACCAGTTGGCGCCCGGTGCGTCCCAGGAGAGGGACAGGTCGAACAGGACACCCGCCAGCAGCGAACCGATCATGTTGCCGGCGCTGCGGAAGAAGTGCATCGCGCCCATGGCCTTGGCGAGGCGGTCGGCGGGGACCTTGCGGGCGACCCAGATGTCGAAGGAGGGGACGAAGAGGATCTCGCCGAGGACGACGGTGAGGCAGCCGACGACCACCCAGGGCGCCGTGCGGCCCGCGCCGAACGCCGTGAACGCCACGACCATGCCCGCCAGCCCCAGCGCCATCACCGCACCCGGACGCAGGTGCTTGATCAGGAACTTGAACAGGGGGTACTGGAGGACCAGCACGGTCAGGCCGGTGATCCAGAAGGGGGCGGAGGGCGCCCACCCCGACGCGTACTCCTCCATGTGCAGCGGGATGCCGACCATGAAGCCGATGGAGAGGAACCAGAAGACGGCGGAGAGGAGGAAGTAGCGGGTGGCGCCGCGGACCTCGATGCCCTTGAAGACCGCCGTACTGAACAGCGGGGCCCGTTCCGCCGGCCGGTCCGGCGTCTGCCCGAAGCCGTCCCTCGGGATGAACGCCGACGCCGCCAGGCAGAAGCCGATGAAGATCGCGAAGACGACGGAGAACAGGGTGCGCAGGTCCACGTCGGCGAGGAGGCCACCGGCCAGCGCGCCGCCGAAGAGGCCCACCTGGGCGGACATCTGGAACGTGGAGAAGGCCTTCGGGCGCTCGTCGTCGGGGTACGAGACGAGGACGTTCTTCAGGCCCGGGAAGGCCGTGCCCGAGCCGAGGCCGATGAAGAGGGCCAGCACGCTGTACACGACGACACCGCTGCCGAAGCCCATCAGGCCCAGCGCGACCGCCTCCGTCGCGGTGCCCGCGAACACCGCGCCCCGGATGCCGATCCGGGCGGCGACCCCCTCGTAGAAGAAGGTGGCGGCGAGCCGGCCGACGTACGTCATGCACATCACGACGCCGGCCCAGAAGCCGCTGTCGGTGCCGCCGAGGGAGGCGACGAGGACGGGGAACCAGATGAAGTTCCCGATGTGGGCGAGGAAGATACCGGCGTTGACGCCGATCAGCGCCCGCCTGCGTTCGATGGTCACGCGGCCATTCCCTTCGGGTCGGTCACAGCATGGGGTGCGCGCAGGGCGGCTATCGCACGGGCGAGCGCCGGGCGGTCGAGGTCCGTGCCCCGGACGACCGTCCTGACGGGCAGTGCCGACAGGGCGCGGTCGGGGGCGGACGCGTGCAGGAGGTTGTACGTGGCGGGGGCGCCGACGCTCAGCGGGTGCGCCCCGGTCGTCCGGCCGCTCAGCTCGTCGAAGTAGCGGCGGCCGCCGACCGTGGCCTGGTGGCGCAGCATCCCGTCCAGTGCGGGGTCGTCGCCGCGCAGCAGGTCCAGCTCGCTGAGCAGCGAGTAGCCGTGGTAGGCACCGGTGTTGCCGGAGTCGGTGCCGACCAGGAGGTCGCCGCGGCGCAGCGCGGCCAGGGCGTTGCGGCGCATGTCGGCGAGGGCGGCCGTCCGGGTCTCCTGGACGCCGTACTCGATGCCGTACGGCTTCTCGATGCCCCGGACGAAGTCGAGGTTGCGGACGTCCTGGGTCTCGGCGAAGCCCTCGCGGCCGTACTCGGCGAGGAACTCCTCCCCCGTCATGATCATCGGCCGGAGCCCGGCGAGGGTCGACACGAACCGCGCCCCCTCGAACTCCTTCCAGTCGACCTCGTCGAGGGTGCGGTCGCGCACGGTGTGGGCGAAGAGGCGGAAGCCGCACTCGTACGCCCAGCGGGTCTCCTGGAGGGTGTTGCAGTCGATGACCGCCGTGACGCCGCGCTCGGCCGCCATCCGGGCGGTGAAGCGCAGCACCCGCTCGGACAGGCGGGAGAACCGGACCGGGCTGCCCGGCTGTTCCGTGCCGTCGGTGAACATCACCTTCAGGAAGGTGCCGCCGCGTTCGGCGTTGGCGCGCAGGGCGTGGTCGAGGTCGGACTCGACGGCCAGCATGTACACCGGGGCCGGGAACTCGACGCCGTGGCCGGTGCGGCCCGCCGCGTCGGTCGTCGCCGTCACCGCGTAACCGCAGTGCGTGATCTCCGGGTATGGCCACGGGGAGGCCTCCCGGCCGGCCGCCCAGGCGTCGGCGGACAGCGGGAAACCGAACATGTCCACGACGTGGGTGACCCCGTGGTACAGGTACTGGAGGGCCACGATCCGGGGGTCCTCGACCGTGTCGTCCCAGTTCGCGGGGAGCGAGACATGGGCGTGGGTCTCGGTGTATCCGGGCCAGAGCTCGTGTTCGCCGCCCCGCCGGGGGCCGGTCCTCTCGATACGGGTGAAGACCCCGTCCCCGGTCGTGACGTCGAAGACCGCCTCGGGGTCGAGGGCCGGGACGGCCACCCCGTTCAGGGTGACCGTCCCCTCCTGGCCGCGTACGGCCTGGCTCATCGGGCCACCTCGACCTTCAGGCGCAGGTCGATGGCGTCCAGGGCCTCCTCGTTGCGCTTGTTGACCTCGTCGCGGTCGGCGCCGGTGAAGATGATGTGGCCGATCCAGTCGAAGTTGCTCTTGGAAAGACGGCTGACCTCGACGCCGGGCTTCTTGTACGCGAGGGCGCTGTGGAAGCCGGGCAGGTCCTTCAGACCGTCGAAGCCGATGGACTCGACCGTGCCGGCGACCGGGGAGCCGAACCAGTGGCCGCCCGCGATGGTCTCGCCGGGGAAGGGCAGTTCGGGGCGCTCGCCGAGGGCCTGGCGAATGACCTCCAGGTAGGCGTCGACGCCGGAGCTGATCTGCATCAGGCTCGGCACGATGCCGCCGATGAGCCGGCCGTTGACCTCGCACAGCACCGGGCCGTCCGGGCCGAGCAGGAACTCGGTGTGGATGAAGCCGAAGTCGACGCCCAGCTCGTTCAGGACCTTCGTGGTCATCTCGAACAGCTCGTCCTGGAGCGGGTGTCCGGTGAAGTACGTGGCACCCATCTCGATGAAGTGGGGGAAGCCGCTCAGCGGGCGGTCGGTCAGCCCGAGGTTGACGACCTCGCCCTCGCCGAGCACGCACGACTCCACCGAGATCAGCTCACCGGTGACGAACTCCTCGATCAGGATGTCCGGGATACGGACGACGCCGCGCCCGTAGTCGACGACCTCCGCCAGCTCGGCGAGGTAGGCGTCGAGGTCGTCCTCGTCCTTGAGGTGCAGGACGTGCAGGCTGGCGGTGCCGTCGGACGGCTTCACCACACACGGGAAGCCGATCTCGCGGACGGCCGCCTCGACCTTCGTCGGGTCGGAGACGTGTGCGAAGCGCGGCTGCCGGATGCCCTTGCCGTCCAGCGTGAGGCGGGTGAGGTGCTTGTGGCGGGCGTTGCGGGCGCCGTCGACGCTCATCCCGGGCAGGCCGAGCGCCTCGGCGACGGCGGCGGTGTGGACCGTGTGGTACTCGCTGTACGTGGTCACCCCGTGGACCGGGCGCTCGGCGTGGAGCTCGCGGGCCAGGGCCGTCAACTCCTCGATGGAGAAGGCCTTCTCGCTCTTGATGACCTGGCAGTTGGGGTGCGCGTAGGCGGCCTCGGTGAGCGGGGAGACGGCGAGGTAGAAGTCGGGGTCGACCGAGACGAGGGTGACGTCGTGGCCGAGGTCGAGGGCGTTGGCGATGCCGGCCATGCCGTTCGGGTTGCATTCGATCATGAGGATGTGCACGGGGACTCCTTGGACAGGCGTGGATTGGCTTGTGGGTGCGATCAGTTCGTGGGGCGGCCGGCGGAGGCCGTCGACGTCGTCGACGCGCGGTCCAGCGCTTCCAGTACGGCGGGCAGGTCCAGGCCCAGCGCGGCCATGACCTCCTCGTGGTCGCCGCCCTGCGAGGGCCAGCTCCGGTCGGCGCTCACCGACGTGACCCGGCAGGACGGCAGCAGCAGGGCCAGCGCTTCGGCGACCCCGCCCTGGCCCCGGTGCTCCTCGACCACCACGAACCGCGCGTGGTGGCGGGCGAGTTCGGCCGCGGCTTCGGTCAGGTGCTCGTGGTCCAGGTAGACGAGGTGCGCGTGGGCGGTGCCGGGCACGGCCCGCCGGGCGGCGAGGGCGAGGCGGGTGCCCTCCTCGCCGACGGAGACGAGGCACACGTCCTCGGGCCCGGCCCTGAACTCCCAGTTGACGAGGGGCAGTTCGTCAGCAAGCGCCGGGAGGGACTCGTAGGTGGCGTTGCGTCCCGTACGGATGTAGTGCGGGCGCCCGGAGCGGACCGCCTCCCGTACGACCGCGCGCATCTCGGTGTCGCCGTACGGGGCCGCGATGGTCACGCCAGGCACGCTGCGCAGGATCGCCAGGTCCTCCAGGCAGTGGTGGGTGGTCCCGAACCAGGCGCCGGAAACACCGGCGTACGGCGCGACGACCGTGACGCCGGCGGCCAGGTAGCCGAGGGTCAGCTTCAGGCTCTCGGCGGCGCGGAGGGCGGCGAACGGGGCGAAGGTGCTGACGAACGGCTTGTGGCCGCCGGCCGCAAGACCCGCAGCCATGTCCACCATGGCCCCCTCGGCGATCCCGAGGTTGAGGAAACGCTCCGGGTGGGCGGCCTGGAAGGGGTGTCCCTTGCCGCCCAGATCCGCCTCCAGGCAGACGATCGTGTCGTCGGAGGCGGCGAGCCGGGTCAGCTCGTCCCGGTAGGCGTCACGGCCGGAGAGGGTCACCGGCCGCTGGTCGGTGAGGGGCGCGGGCCCTGCGGGGGCCAAGGGCCGCTCGTCGGCGGAGACGACAGGCCCCCCGTCGGCGGAAACGACGGTCCGCTCGTCGGCGGAGGCGACAGGACGCGTCCCGGCGCGAAGACCGGGCCGGGCGCCCGCCGTGCCCTGTGGCCGCTCGCCCGCGAGGGCCCCGGCCGCGTCGCCCGACGCTGTCTCGGGCACTCCCGCCGGCAGAACCCCGGCCCGCTCGTCGGTCAGGCTCATCGGATCGCTCGCTTCCACTTGGCGGCGCGCGCCTGGTCGATGGTCACGTAGTGGCAGCCGGGCTTGCCCTCGACGGCTCGGACGCCCTTGCCCTTGACGGTGTCGGCGACGACGGCCAGGGGCTTGCGGGCGGCCGAACGGTCCTCGGCCAGCAGGTCGGTGAGGGCCCGCAGGTCGTGGCCGTCCGCCTCCGTCACGTCGAACCCGAACGCGGCGAACCGCTCCGCGAGCCGGGGCAGCGGGGAGATGTCGGCGACCATGCCGTCGTTCTGGCCGCCGTTGCGGTCGACGACGAGCACGAAGTTGCCCAGTTGCTGCGCGGCGGCGACCTGGCAGGTCTCCCAGACCAGGCCCTCCTGCAGTTCGCCGTCCCCGGCGACCGCGATGCCGAGCCCGTGCCGCCCCCGCAGCCGCTGCGACAGCGCCCACCCGGCGGCGTACGGGACGCCGTGGCCGAGGCTGCCGGTGGGAAAGCGGACGCCGGGCACCTTGGGGCCGGGATGGCCGGTGTAGGGGTGGCCGGCGAGGCCGTACAGCGGGGCCGGGTTCTCCGGCAGGACCCCGCTGACGTGCAGGGCCGCGTAGAGACCGGCGGCCGCGTGGCCCTTGCTGAGGACGACCTCCGTGCCGTCGTCGGCGGAGGCGCGGTGCAGCGCGGCGATCAGGATGTCGAGGACGGAGAGGCTGCCGCCGAGGTGGCAGCCGCGCGGGCTCGCCGCCATGTCGACCACCAGCCGGCGGGCCCGGACGGCACGTTCGGTGAGCGTGGCCACCAGGTCGACCGGGTCACCGTCCCCGACCCGGGGTTCTTCGAGTACGGCCGTGGTCATCGCCGGCTCCCCTCGGGCAGGTCGGACAGGGCGAACCACCGGTGGACCGCGTCGGCGAGCAGGGTGCGGGCGGTGCGGTACTCCATGGGGTCGATGCGCTCCTCGTCGGTGTGGTCGAGCGCGGAGTCGCCGGGCCCGTACGCCACCATCGGCACGTCGTGCCAGGTGGTGGCCAGCGTGTTCATGTCGGACGTGCCCTTCTTCACCACGAAGCGGGGGCGGATCCCGGCCTGGGCGAAGGCCCGGGTAAAGACCTTGACCAGGGCACTGGACCGGCCTCCGGCGTGCCCGGGGGTGGCCCGCAGCACCTCGACGCGTACGTCGTCGCCGGCGTGGCCCAGCGCGGCGGCCCTGAGCGCCTCCACGTCGGCCTTGGGCGGCACCCGGAAGTTGAGGATGCCGGTGGCGGTGCCGCGCTCCCGCCCGTTCTCCACCCGGACGTCGATGACCGCGCTGAGCGCGTCCGGCGCCTGGGCGAGCACCGACGCCCGGATGCGGCCGAGGACGTCGATCAGGTGGTCCGGCGCGGACACGGCGTCCATCCCCGCGGAGTGGCCGCTGGCCACGGAGGCGGTCACCCGGAGCTTGAACAGCCCGAAGTAGCCGAGGGTCAGGGTCCCCGAACCGCTGGGCTCGCCGATGACGACGGCGTCGGCCGGGTACCGGTCGCGGACGTGGAAGGCGCCCTTGGAGGAGGAGATCTCCTCCTCGACCGCGCCGACCACGCACAGCTGGGCGTCCTCGGGGATGTCCGCGTGGGCGAGCACCTCCAGGAAGTTCGCCAGACAGCCCTTGGCGTCGACGCTCCCCCGCGCCCACAGCTCACCGTCGCGCCACTCGGCCGGCCAGTGGTGCGGGACCGTGTCGAGGTGACCGAGGAGCAGGAGCCGCCGGGGCCCGCCGCCGCGTGTGGCGACGAGGTTGCCCGCCTCGTCCACATGGGCGTCGATGCCGCGCTCCCGGCACCACTCGGCCAGATACGCGGCGAGTTCGGCCTCGTCCCGCGAGACCGACGGCACGCACGCGATCCGGGTGAGCAGCCCGAGGTCGGCCGCCGGCTCCTTCGTACGCCAGAACCGGGTCCAGCCGGACGGCTCGCTCATCGTGTGCGGGCCGGTGATGGCGACGTCCGCGCCGCTGTCCTTCATGGCGATCTCGGCGGCCCGTACCTTCTGCCGCATCCTGCCGCCCGCGTACTTCGCGCCCTCGCCCGGATAGGCGTCGTACAGCGTCGAACCGGGGACGGCCGGGTCGGTCAGCAACCCGGCGGTGCCGGTGACCAGCCGCAGATGGTCGGCGCCGAGCGCGCCGGTCAGCACGGCGGCGAGCACGTCGGCGTCCACGTTCAGCGGCGCCCCGCCGGCCGGGTCGGCGACCGGCGGCGACAGGCAGACGACGTCGTACGCCTCCAGCAGCGCGGTCAGCCCGTCGACGTCGACGTCCGTCGGCACGCCGGCCCGGTGATCACGCACCACCAGGGTGCGTCCCTCGCCGGACACCGCCTTGAGCGGCCGGTTGGCCCTGCCGGTGACGAGCCCGCCGCGCGCCGCGACCGACGTGAACACCCGCAGCCCCAGCGCCCGCAGCTCCCGCTCCACGGCGGGCAGGGTCACCCGCTCGTAGGCGTCGACGAGATGCGTCATCTCCTCCGGCGGGCAGTACCGCACGGAGTCCCCGTTGGCCAGCCGCAGGTGCGGCATCGGCCGCCCGATCGCCTCGTAGTGCCGCTCGATCCCGGTCGCCCCACCCGCGACGAGCAGGACGCGGGCGCCACGGGCCACCAGGTCCGCGAGCTCCTTGTGGATACCCCCGCGATCGAGGGTGGCACTGCCGGCCTTGACGACGTAGAGGGGCCGGACGGACCGGACGACGGGGCGGGAGGAGACGGACACGGGCGAATCCTGCGGGGCCGAGGTGGTGGGCGGGGTCGTGGTGGTGGGCGGGGTCGTGGTGGTGGGCGGGGTCGTGGTGGTGGGCGGGGTCGTGGTGGTGGGCGGGGCCGAGGTGGTGGGCGGGGTCGTGGTGATGGGCGGGGTCGTGGTGATGGCGATGGCCGGGGCCGAAGCCGTGCCCGGGGCGGTGGCCGAGGCCGGGGCGGTGGCCGAGGCGATGCCCGAAACCGGGGCGGTGGCCGAGGGGTTGGCCAAGGCTGTGGCGTTGCCCGTGGCGGTGGCCCCGGGCTGAGCCGAGGCCTCGCCGGCCGTCTGCTTCTCGATCGTCTGCTTCTCGATCGTCTGCTTCCTGACCGTGTGCTTCTCCGCCGTGCCCTCGCCGGTCGTGTTCCGCGTGCCGAGAGGCGACGCGCCGCTGCGCGCGCCCCCCGTCACCGGCCGGTCCAGCCGCGTCGTCATGGCGACACCGCCGTCGTCGGCAGGCCGGCCGTCTCCTCGAAACCGCTGATGAGGTTCATCGCCTGGACGGCCTGTCCGGCCGCGCCCTTGATGAGGTTGTCGAGGGCGGCGACGGCGACGACCTGGCCGCCCTGGACCGCGATGGCGACCTCGGCGACGTTCGAGCCGACGACCGCCTTGAGCATCGGGAAGTCCTGCGGAGCCTTCGGCGCCGGGCGGACCCGGACGAACGGCTTGCCCACATACGCCTTGGCGTAGGCCCGCTTGACGTCCAACGAGGTGACGCCGTCACGGAGTTCGGCGTACGCGGTGACCAGGATGCCCCGGGCCACGTCCAGGCTGTGCGTGGAGAACCGGAGGTCCACGGCCGCGCCGGTGAAGTCGGCGATGGCCTGCCGGACCTCGGGCGCGTGCCGGTGCCCGTACAGCTTGTGCACCCGGAAGTTGCCGGTGCGTTCGGCGGGCGGCTCGTTGCTGCCCCGTCCGCCGCCCGTGGACCCGGTCTTGGCGTCGACGACGACCCGGTCGGTGGCCAGCGGCGCGGCCCCGGCGAAGAGCGGGTAGAGCGCGTAGATCGTCGTGACGGCCATGCAGCCGGGCAGGTTCACGAACCGCCCGTCCGGTACCTCGGCGCTCAACTCCGGTACGTAGTAAGCGAAGTCCTCCAGCGGCGGGTGCTCGGCGGTCTTCGGGTAGTGCGTGCGCACCTCGTCCTCGGCCCGCAGCCGGAAGTCGCCGCCCAGGTTCAGCACCCGCTTGGCGTGCGCCGAGATCAGCGGCAGCCGCTCGGGCAGCGCCCCGGTGGGCAGACAGCCGAAGGCGACGTCGACGGGGTCGATCTCCGCCAGCTCGGCCAGCGGCCGGAACTTCAGCCCGCCCGCCTTCGGGTGGTTGCGCAGCCACGGGTGCACCGCGCCGATGGCGGCACCGGCGGCCCGCTCGGCGGACAGGAAGGCGAGTTCGACGTGCGGATGCTCCAGGAGGAGCCGGATGACCTCGCCGCCGGTGTATCCGCTGGCGCCGACGACGGCGACGCGGATCCTCTCGCCGGAAGGATTCGAAAGACCGATGTCAGCCAAGGCGGGCCGCCTTCTCGTACGGCCGCACGTAGTCGCGCTCCTCGACGAGCTTGCGGATGGCGTCCGGGCGGCGGGCGACCTTGCGGAAGGCGTCGGCGTAGCGCAGGATCCGCTCGTACTCGACCGGGGAGCGCAGCTCGCGGCAGAGGACGAGGGTGGAGTCGAGCATGCCGAGGGTGACGGGGAAGTCCTGCGGCCGGTGGTCGCGCACGGCGCCCGGGTTGAGGCTGAACGGATAGCCGTTCCCGAACCCGTCCCGGTGCTGGAAGGGCAGATGGCAGGGGATGGGCGTGTTCTGCCACTCCCGCGCCGGCACGCCCTCCGCGACCAGCAGCTCGTGCGCGGCCTCCTTGACGGCGTACACGGGCAGGTCATCGAGGCCGACGGCCTCGGGGTGCAGGGTGATCCGGTACATGTTGTACGCGTGGACGTGCCCGTCCGGCACGTGCGGCGGCGTGAACAGCCCGGTCTCGTGGAGGGCCTCGCCGAGCAGCGCGGCGTTACGGGCCCGGATCTCGTCGTAGTACGGCAGCCGCTTGAGCTGGCTGCTCCCGAAGGCGGCGGCGACCCAGGACATCCCGTAGTCGATGCCGTGCTCGGAGAGATAGGCGACGGCCCGCTCGTACGACTCCTCCTCGGCGAAGAAGGCGATGCCCCCCTCCCCGCCCAGCGGGAAGTTCTTGTCGGCCATCAGGCTCTGCCCGGCCGCGTCGCCGAAGGATCCGGCGACCCGGTCGCCGATCTTCGCGGAGTGGGCGTGGGAGGCGTCCTCGACGAGGGCGATGCCGTGCCGGTCGGCGAGGGCGCGCAGGGCGGGAACGTCGGCGGGCAGACCGTGGACGTGCACGGGCATGAGCGCCCGGGTCCGCTCGGTGATCGCGGCAGCGGCGGCGGCCGGGTCCATGCAGTAGGTGACCGGGTCGACGTCGACGAAGACCGGGATGGCGTGGGCCGCGACGACCGCCTGTGCGGTGGCGATGAACGTGAACGCCGGCACGATGACCTCGTCGCCCGGCCGGACCCCGGCGCCCACGAGCGCCATGTGCAGACTGGAGGTACCGCTGGCCGTGGGCAGCGCGTACCCGGCGCCCACGTACGCCCGGTAGGCCTCGGCGAAGTCGGCGACGACCTTCTCGGGTGCCTGCCGCTGGGCGAGCATCAGGTTGAACACGTCTTCCTTGGTGATGACGGGGAAGAGCGTGCGGCGGAGCGCCTTGGGGATGATCTCGCCGCCGCCCAGGGCGGCGAGTTCGTCGTCGAGGTCCGCCGGATTCGGCAGCGGCAGCGGCGAGTTCGGGAAGTCGGTGATCATGACTGGGTCGCTCCGGAGGTCGCGGCGGGCCGGTGCTGTGCCGCCTGGGTCTGTGCCGCCTGGGTCAGGGCCATCCGCACACAGGCGGCGACCAGCGGGCTGAGCCGGTAGTTGAACTGCACGCCGGGTACGAGGTCGGCGTCCGCCTCCTCCTGCGTCCACATCGTGCGCAGGTCGTAGGCGCCGAAGATCTTCAGCCGCTCGGCGCGGGCCCACAGGCGCGGGTCGTCGGTGAGCACGGCGGCGGCCGGGCCGAAGCCGAGGCCCGACAGGTCCACGACCAGCGCCGGCGCGGTGGCCCCCGCGACCAGCTCGCCGAGCCGGTCGGCGTTGGCCGGGTCCAGCGCGATGTAGTCGTAGGCCACCGGCCCGTCGTACGACGTCACGGTCACGCCCAGCCAGGCCAGGAACGCGGCGGTCTCCGCGTCCGGCTCCGCCAGCGCGACGCTGTCCCCGTGGCCGATCCCCTGACCGGCCAGCGCGGCGTGTATCGCCCCGGTACGGCTGTTGAGCAGGACGGCTTTGCTCCGCCTCGTCTTCTTCGTCAGCAGTCGTTCCAGACCGGGCAGCTCCCGGTCACTCTTCTCGATGCTCATCACCACGCCCGACGTGAGGACGCGGGTGAGCACGGTGGCTGTGTCGAACAGTTCCATAGGAGGTCGGGCCTCTTTCCGTGGAGAGGGGAGGTGGTTCCTCGGGCCGGTTGTCCGGCCGCGGGTGGGTGGGGGCTCGTCGGTCAGTTCCCCGCGCCCTGGAAGGGCCGCAGGCCCTTTCGAGGGGCGCGGGGAACTGCGCGAGCAACCACGACGAACCCGCAGACGGGGGTCGAAGGGGCGCAGCCCCTGGGGAAGGGACGGGTAGGGGCGGCGGGGGCGAGAAGAAGGGGCGCCCATCGGCTAGGCGGCGGCCGGCACACCCAACTGCTCAGCCACATACGCCGCGTAAAGCCCCGCCACGTCCACCCCGTGCATCGCGGAGGACTTGGCGAACTCCGGATTGGCGTTCACCTCGAGAACCAGCAGCTCCCCGGCGACCCGGTCCTCCACGAGGTCCACCCCGTAGAACCCGGGCCCCAGCACATCCACCACCTGCTGGCACAGTTTGTCGATCTCGGCGGTCACCTCGACCCGCTGCACACGGGCCCCCAGATGCGTGTTCGTCCGCCAGTCCTCCGACACCCGCTGAATCGCCACCACGGGCGTCCGCCCCACCACCACGACCCGCAGATCGTGCCCCGGCTTGTCGACGTACGCCTGCACGACGACGGGGAACAGCTTCCCGGTCGCGTCCGCGGACTCCCGTCCCCCGGCCCACGCCTCGACACACTCCGCGTTGGCCATCTTGGTGACCCCCCGCCCCCACGACCCGCTCACCGGCTTGACGACGGCCGGCATTCCCAACTCGTCGACAGCTGACCGCACTTGGTCGTAGCTGAAGGCATGCCGGGTGACCGGATGCGGGATGCCGTGGCGTGCGAACAGCAGCGACTGGAGCCCCTTGTCGTTGCACGCCTCGATGACGGAGGACCGGTTGAGGGTGGTCACCCCGGCGTACTCCAGCCGCCGGGAGACGCTGACGGCGTCCCGGTGGGACAGGTTGCGGATCACGGCGAGCGCGGGCGGGCCGCCGGTGCGGCCCGCCACGACCTCGGCCAGATCCTCCATCAGCAACGGCCGGGCCGTCAGCCCCTCGGCCCGCAGCGCCCCGAGGAGCAGCTTCTCCTCGGGCCGCAGCATCGTCACCGAGAGCAGGACCTGCTCGGCGGTCGTCACTCGCCCCAGTCCTCTTCCACCTCGGGGGCGAGGTCCAGCCGCGCCCCGGCGGCGGACTTCTCGACCACCTCGTGCTCCTGGCCGCAGGCCGTGCACTCGGTGATCTCCCCCTTTTCCCAGTCGTCCTGGACCTCGAATTCGGTGTCGCACACCAAGCACTTCGGTGCGGCGATGGCGGTGGTCATTTCCTCGGACTCCCTCGTTGATTCAATACGAAACAGACATGCCGGAACTCATGAACCGGCAGGCGGAATTCACCGGACGTCGAATGGACATCGAAGGGACATCGATCCGGCCGGACGGCTCCCCCCTCAACCGCCTTCTTTGCGAACCCACACACTCCCGCCCGCCGCCTGACGACCCGTCACCCCCGATCGTCCGGGCGAGTGCCGCAGAAGCGCCGCGCGCACGCCACATGAGCGCTGCGTACGCGTCGGGTGAGCACTGTGCGATCGCCGCGCGGGCCTTACGTGCGATTTACGTCGGCTTTACGCGCGTTGATTCGGGCCGGTGTCCCGGCTCAGGGCCAGCCGGGGTCGCCCGGGGCGTTGGACGCCTGGGCGTTGGCGACCGTGGTGCGGTCGGCCGTCTCGGCGGCGGCAGAAAGGGTCAGCACCGCGGCGGCGACAAAAGCGAGCGCCCCGGCCAGTCTGCGCATGTAGTTCATTTCCCGTACCCCCCAGAAGAATTCTCGGACTTGCGGCTCTTCGCCGCTGTCCACACGAAGAGCATGCCGTGGACCGCCGGTTGCCGGAAGCGATTGAAGGGGTCATGATCGTGCACTGCAGGATTCTGAAGGGGGCGGGCATGTGCGGTGAGTCGGACATACGCGAGGGCATCGAGGCCCGAGCGGAGGTTTGCGTCGCGGGCATCGAGTTCTATCGCACCGCGCTGCTGGCGGGAAGGGCCGCGCGCGCGGACGCGCCCGGATGTGTGAGCGCGTTCGGGCTGGTGGCCCCCGCGGTGGACGACCCGGAGGCGATGGTGCCGATCCCGCCGTCGGTGGCGACCGCGGCGCTGGCGCACCCGATGGAGCGGCTGATCCTGGAGCAGCAGCAGGCCCTGGCCGCGGTACGGACGTCCATGTCCCAGGCGGAGAGCGTCTACCGCACCGCCCGCCGCAAGGAGAGCGAGTCCTCCCAGCGCCTCACGCCCGCGCCGGCGATCACCGCCGCGCTGGACGAGGCGATCCAGGGCACGAAGACCGAGCTGCTGACCGCGCACCCGGGCGGCCGGCGCCCCGAAGAGGTCCTGGTCAAGGCCCTGCCGCGCACCTTGGAGGCGCACCGCAAGGGCGTCAAGCAGCGCACGCTCTACCAGCACACCGTCCGCGCCCACGGCCCGACCCTCGACTACATCAAGCAGGTCACCGAGCTGGGCGTCGAGGTGCGTACGGTCGACGAGGTCTTCGACCGGATGATCATCTGTGACCGGGCCGTCGCGTTCATCCCCGACATGGGCAAGGAGCACGGCACCCACGCCCTCAGGGTCACCGACCCCGGCGTCGTGCACTTCCTGGTCTCCGCCTTCGAGTACGCCTGGGAGCGGGCGAAGCCGGTCGTCTACGAGCACGACCAGCAACGCCCCCCGCTCCTCACCGACGAGACCCGGCTGCACGTACTGCGTCTCATGGTCGACGGCTACACGGACGCCGCCATCGCCAGCCGGCTGGGCATCAGCCCCCGTACCGTCGCCAGCCACCTCAAGAAGGTCGGCGACCTGCTCGGCAGCAACAGCCGTGCCCAGCTCGCCTATCTCACGGCGAAGAGCGGCCTGTTGGAGGACGGGGCGTCGGCCGACTGCGACTGCGAACGACGGGACTGAGCCTCGGCGGAGACCGTCGCGGCGGCTTCCGCACCGCGCTCGTCGGCGGCTCAGGCCACCCGGACCCGAAGGGAGTAGAACCGGGTCGTCTGTACGGCGTTCTGGTTGTCGTCGCTGACCAGCAGGACGTTCAGCCGGCCCCCGGGCCGCCGCTGTCCGGTGACGGTCATCCCCTCGATGTTGTCGAGCAGCGGGTTGGGCTGGGGCTGCTCGGCGGTGGCGCCGAGGGAGGGGCAGTCGACGAGGTCGGCGAGGAGCGTCTTGCTCACGAGCCGTACGCCGTCGCCGTCCCGGCCGGTGAGGACGTCGACGCCGCCGGTGTCCGTCGCGTGGCGGGTGTCGGCGGCGTAGAGGCGGACCGTGTTGCCGATCCCGGCGGTGAAGCCCCGCTCCAGTACGAGCAGCCGTCCGCCCGGGAGGCCCGCCACCTCGACGACGCCGAGTCCGGTGTCGGCGCGGTAGCCGTACTGGGCGGAGAGCCGGAAGTCCCATGCCCCGGCGTGCCGTTGCCAGGTCTGGAAGCGGACGGTCCCGGCCGTGTCGCCGGAGAGGGAGCTCTCCATCGAGGCGAGCAGGGTGCGTCCGCCGGGCAGGAGGGTGAGCCCCTCGAAGGTCTGGTTGGCGACGGACCGCCCGGCCGGGGCGACCTTCAGCGCGTCGGGCACGGGAAGTCCGCCGAGGAGCCGCCCCGCACGGTCGTACCGGCGTACGGTCGGCTCGGTCTCGGAGCTGACGAGCCGGGTGCCGTCCCGGTCGACGGCCAGACCCTCCGAGTCGAGCGCGGCGCCGGTCTCCGTGGCGAGCGGGACGACGCCCCGCGGCCGGAGCGTGCGGCGGTCCAGCGTGAAGAGCGAGGACCGGTCGGAGACGGCGAGGAGCGAGCCGTCGCGGTCGACGGCGAGGCCGGAGAGGTTCCCGACGAAGGTGCCGTCGTACGTGGTCTTGTCGAGGGCGTCGGAGTACGCCTCGATCGACACGGACGACGAACAGGCGTGGCTCGGCGGCGAGTCGGCGTGGACCGGCCCGGCGGCGGCGAAGGTGGTGGTGGCCGCCGCCAGGCCGGCGGTGAGGGTCGCGACGACGCTTCTGAGAGGCATGGCGTCACGGTAGGACGACGCCGGTGATACGCGGATGGCCTCGCCGTGAACGTCCGGATATCAGCCGCTGCCGACCCCGGCCTCCGGTACCGGCACGGTCGCCTCCTGGGGCCGGTCGGTGGGCTCGTACCGCTGCACGCCGGACGCATCCGAGGCGCTCTTCGGGACGGGCACGAGATCCTTGTGGATGACCTTGGCGACGCCCTGGATGGTGTTGACCCCGTACTGCATGTCGGGGTTGCCGTGGGTGAGGACGGTGATCGTGTAGTCGCGTCCGCCGCCGGTGAACGTGCCGACGCTGTGCACCCGCCAACCGTGCGTGGCGCGGGACAGCCACCCGTTCTTGACGTGCACCTTCACGGTGGAGGGCGCCCCGGCGGGCGTTCCCCAGCGCTGTCCGGCGACGACCTTGTTCATGAGCTTGAGGACGTAGGCGCGGGCGTTGTCGCTCAGGACGCCGTTCTTCGCGGTGAGCAGCGCGAGCAGCCGCTGCTCGTCCCGGACGGTGATCTGGGTGAGGCCCCAGTAGTTGTTCGCGCCCGGCTTGGTCTGGGTCATCTTGGCGGCGGTGAGAAACGCCTTGATCTTCGTGAGGCCGAGCTGCCTCCACAGGGTGCTGGTGGAGGCGTTGTCCGACTTGGTGATCATGGCGGTGGCGAGCTTGGTCTCGCGGTCGGTGAGATACCGGTTCTTCTTCTTCGCGTCGTACAGCAGCGCGGCGAGCACCGTCACCTTCACGACGCTGGCCGAGTCGAAGGCGGTCTCGCCCCGCAGCGTGCAGGTGGTGCCGGTGACCCGGTCGTACAGCCCGACCGCCACCGTCCCCTTCCGCTTCGCCAGCGCCGTCGTGATGTCCTTCTGCAGCTTCTCGGCCAGCCCTGCCTGCTTCGACGTACAGCCGACCTGCGGTGTCGGCGCCGCGACCGCGGCCGGCGCGAACGCCATGGCCGCCGACGACACGACCATCCCCGCCCCGATCCCCGCAGCGACCACTCGCGTCCGTCTGGACCTGCGCGACACCCGGGATACCCCCGATATCCGGTGAGTCATCGAATCCTTCCCATCCCCTTGAGCGACTGGAACCCGCCAACGGCGCGTTCCCTCAGTCGACTAGCGAAGGCGAACGATAGTTGTACACGCGTTCCCTTCTTCGCCGGGTGGGGTAAGGAGGACGCGAAAGCCCGACGCGCCCCGGTGGGGGGAAGAGGAGTGCCGGATTGGCGGACAAGCAGCCCAGCCCCGCGTATGTGTGCGGCCGGCTCTACGCGACGCTGTACGCGCTGCGGGCCATCGGCGAGCGGGACAAGTCGGTCAACTTGACCCGGTCCTGAAGGGCCGGGCTTGGAGGTAGTGCCCAGCTGGCGGCTGGGTGGGCTCCTCCGTCCTGCCACCCCTTTACGGGGTGGCTGGGACGCGTGACTCACGCCCCGCGTTCCACACCACGGCGCCACGTTGGGCGATGTTGTGGGAAGCGTTCCGGTCCGCGTGGGCAACGACCCCGCAGTTCCGGCAGATGAAGAGGGCCTGGTCGACCCGGTTCTTCTTGTCGACGTGCCCGCACTCGCAGCATGTCTGCGAGGTGTGGGCAGGGTCGACGTGAACCACGGGCACGCCTGCTCGGCGTGCCTTGTACGCGATGAACTCTCCGAGCTGGGCGAAGGCCCAGGAGTGGAGCGCGACCCGTTGGGGCTTGCGGAGCCGTACCCTCTGCCGGATGCCGCCCAAATCTTCCAGGGCGATTCCGGCCGAGGTGCGTTCAGCCTCGGTCACGATTCGTTTCGCGATGATGTGGTTGGTGTTGGAGACATGGCGCTGCTCGCGCCGGTTGCGCTTCTTCAGCAGCCGCTTGGCGGACTTGGTGCCCTTGCGCTGGAGCTTGCCGCGTAGATCGCCGTGGCGTTTGCGGTGGTGGTTCAGGTCGCGCCCGGCGGCCTGGTAGCCGGTGGACGTAGTGGCGATGTTGACGATGCCGAGGTCGACGCCGATGAACCCGTCGGGCTCGTACTGCTTCTCCTCGGGGACCTCGCAGGTAGCGATCAGGTAGAACACGCCGTCGCGTTCCACCAGATCCGATTCGCCCTGCCGGTGCTCACGCAGCATCTTGAGGCCGTCGGCGGAACAGACGAACCGCACACCCCGGATGCGTCCGGCAGTGGTCCAGATAGACACCGTCTGCGCGTCGTACTGCCAGCTCAGGCACCGGTCGTCGTACGGCTGGGCTGCCTCGGGCCGAAAGGCGACGGGCTTGGACTCGGCCTTCCTGCGCCGCTTCGAGCCCGGTCTGCCGAGGTTCCCAGCCTTGATGTTGGCCTTGAGTGTCGTGTAGGCGTCGCGGACCTTCTTGATGGTGTGCTGGGCTGCTTGCGCTCCCAACCCCCGCGACTTCAACTCCGCGTAGGTGTGCTTACGCAGCTCGTACTCACGCGGCACGCCCTGCTCGAACGCCACCGCCGACACCCAGTTCGCGGCCTCGTTGACCGTGCGCAGGGCCGCGAGAAGCGCGGTGGCCTGCCCGGCCTCCGGCATCAGCTTTACCTGCACAACGAGTTTCACAGGCGTGATCGTATCGTTGATCTATGTCACCACGCTGGGAGTCAAACCCCAATATTCGTAGGGGTAGAACAGTCGTCTACACCCTTCACGCGCACTTGGTCTTCACACCAAAGTATCGGCGCGGCCCGTTCACCGATGAGATCCTTCGGCGCTGCGAGGAGGTCATGCGTGACGTGTGCGCGGACTTCGACACCGAGCTGGTGGAGTTCAACGGGGAGAGGGACCACGTCCACCTGCTGGTGCACTACCCGCCCAAAGTCGCCCTGTCCCGGCTGGTCGGCTCTCTCAATGGCGTCTCTGCCCGGCGGCTCCGCCAGGAGTTCCCAGCCCATATCCGTAAGTACCTGTGGGGTGACCACTTCTGGTCGCCTTCGTACTTCGCCGCCTCGTGCGGCGGAGCACCGTTGGAGATCATCAAGGAGTACATCGAGAACCAGAAGCGCCCTGGCTGAGGTCAACAGTGCAGACCCGTGGGCACCTGCAAGTCAGAGCGATCCAGAGAAGCGCTTCCTCCCGGACGTGAACGCCCGGGGTTCCGCGCTAGATCAAGCTGAAGACCGCCAAGAACCTGGACAAGGCCAAGCAGCACCCCGGTCCGCACCTGCGGGACCACCTCGCGCAGGCGGGCCGGCACCTGCTCGCCGCCCGAGAACGCGGCCCCAAGTACGGGACCGCCGCCACCGAACTGTTCCTCGCGATAGCGGAGTTCAGCCCCCTCGACGGCAAACTCCCGAACTACCTGCACGGAAGCCTGCAGGACGACTTCCACTCGGGTTTCCGCCATCAGTACGGCGAGTACGTCATCGCCTACGGCGACCTGGTGCGGTGACTCCGCACCGCGCGCCCCACCCTCCGGCCGGGCCACGCCCGTTCCCCCACCCCCGGCACCGGGCCGGAGTCCGGCGGTAGCCTCGGCCTCCATGACCACCACCCTGGAGACGATCCACGACGTGCCCGTCCTGATGTGCGCTCCCGAGGGCGAGCCGATCGCCCGCGAGAGCGACGCCCTGGATCTCATCGGCAACGCCGGGTACCAGGGCGCCGCCTGGGTCGCCGTCCCCGTCGAACGCTTCGACGAGGCGTTCTTCCACCTGCCCACCCGCGTCGCCGGCGACATCATCCAGAAGTTCGTCCAGTACCGCGTCGGCCTCGCCGTCATCGGCGACATATCCCGCCACACGACCGCCAGTTCCGCCCTGCGCGACTTCGTCCGCGAATGCAACCGCAACCGTCAGACGTGGTTCCTGGCCGATGTCGACGAGCTGCGGGAGCGGCTCAAGGGCTGAGGGATTCCCGCCAGTTCGGGTTGCCGTCCCGCCGACTGTGCCGGCTGCCGTGCCGGTGCGACCTTCGGCGCCCACCGCTGGTCGACCCGCACGTAGCCGTACACCACCGAGGCCATCACCAGAAGGAGAAGCGGTCCGGCCACCCAAGGGTGCCGGGCCATCTCCAAGGGCAGGTAGCGATAGGCCAGCAGGAGCCCGACGAACACCGTCGCGCCGTAGGCGACCAGCCGCATCCCCGACCGGTCCCAGCCGCGGTCGTACGTGCGCAGAGCCGCCTCGATGGTGAGCGTGAAGACCACACCCGCGATGAGATCCACACCGTAGTGGTAACCGAATCCCAGCGTCGCGCCGAGCGTGGCGATCAGCCAGAACGTGCCCGCAAAGCGCAGAAGGCGCGGGCCGCCGCGGGAGTGGATGAAGATCGCGGTGGCCCACGCCGTGTGCAGACTGGGCATGCAGTTGCGCGGGGTTATCTCGTCGTACGACATCGGGTGCGGGGCGCTGATCGGGGGCGGGACGTCGGGCCACAGGTGGGCCACCGCCCACTGTCCGCCGCCGGTGCCGAAGGCGCCCTGGCCGTAGGCGAAGACCGGGCCGACCACCGGGAAGACCATGTAGATGCTCGGTCCGAGGAGGCCGATCACCAGGAAGGTGCGCACCAGGTGGTGGCGCGGGAAGCGGCGTTCGGCCGCCACGTGACGCAGCTGGTAGAGCGTGACGACGACCGCGGCCACCGCGAGCTGTATGTAGACCCAGTCGAGCAGATGCGTGCCGATCGGACCCGTGGCCCTGACCATCCGGCCCACCAGCCACGACGGGTCGCCCAGGGCGTGGTCGGCGGTCGCCAGATACGGGTCGAGCACCGTCGGGCGGGTCTTGGACGTGATCAGCAGCCAGGCGTCGCCGGTCTTGCGGCCGGCCACCAGCAGCAGGCCCAGCCCGACGCCCTTCAGCAGCAGGGCCCGTTCACGGCCGGTGCGCCGGGTGACGGCGACGACCGCACAGCCCAGAATCACCCACAGCGCGCCGTTGCCGAACATCATCCTGGCGTCGACGATCCACCGCACGACGAAGAAGACGACGTCGATGCCGATCGCCACCCCGGCCGCGATGAACCGTTGCCGCCAGGTGAGCACCACCATCGTCAACGCCATACTGGCGTAGAGCAACGGCCCCGATTTGGGGGCGAATATCACCTCTCGCGCCTGGTTGGTGACCGGCCCCGGCAGGCCGTATCCCCGGGCGATCGCCTCCAGCGCGACGAGGAATCCGATGGCCACGGCACTCACCGCGACCCACAGGATCACCCGTGGTCGACGCCAGGCGGTGGACGCGAGGGTGCTTCTTATGCGCGGGAGCGCCCGCGCGACTATGGGTATCAATTATCTGGCCGATGTGTTCTTCAGCTGGCTGGGTCTCTTCTTGGCGGGCAGCATGGCTTTCCGGTGAGTGGCGCGGGCGGGTGGACCGGATCACGGCGAGAGTGATCGCTCCATGGAAGACGGACGACCCCTCGTCGGGGTTGCCTGGTGCCGAACAAGTCTGCTGTCGAACAAGTGGGGCACACACCTTCCGTTCTTGTCATCGGTTACGACGTCCATGCGGTACCCGGCCCGGACGGGGAGACACCGCGCGCGGGCTCTCGACGCGGAGTCGGCCCGGCTCGACGCACCCGGCATCGACACGGCATCGACACGGCATCGGCGCCGGTCGTGCATGCCGGGTCGTGCATGACGGGTGGCATGCCGGGTCGTGCATGCCGGGTCGTGCATGACGAGGCCGCCGGGCCCACCGTCGTCGCGTCCCCGACCGAGCGCCCCTGGGGCGTGGTGGTCGTCGGCGGTGGGATCCATGAGTCGGAGCAGCCGCTTCCGCTCTTCGAGCAGGTCGCGCACCTGATCCGCCCGCACGCACCCCGGCCGCCCTCGCATTCAACACCAGCCTCGGAGACGGCTTCGAGGCGGCTGGGCGCCGGCTGTGAGCTCCGGCGGACCGGTCGGCGCACCGATCGGTCCGCGACCGGTCCGCGACCGGTCCGCGACCGGTCCGCGACCGGTCCGCGACCGGCGCGGCACGGGCCCAGCACGCCTGATTCCCCACGTCAATTGGGGTCTCCCCTCTCATCGGGGCACTCGGAAGGGCGTGGGGGCACGAGGGTTGCCCCGTTAGCCATAACGTCACCGAATCGCCTTCCCGTCGTAACACATGGACTGACCCGTCCATGCCAATCTCTCGGTTACCCACACAGTCAACCCGCGTAGAACGAGGCTCCCCGAAGCAACTCCTCGCGCTGCGCGGCCCTCTGGGAAGGGACACCCCTCATGCCCGCTGCGCGCATACGCAGTTGGAAGTCGGTCGCGCTCGCGACGTCGGCCGTGCTCGTCGGTATCGTCCTTCCGGCGGCCACCGCCACCCCGGCCTCGGCGACGACGACCGCCTACGACAGCACGTACTACAAGAACGCGATCGGCAAGACCGGTACGAGCCTCAAGTCCTCCCTGCACACGATCATCAGCCCCCAGACGAAGCTGTCGTACTCGGCTGTCTGGGAGGCCCTGAAGGTCACCGACCAGGACCCGAACAACAGCAGCAACGTGAAGCTGCTGTACAGCGGCATCTCGCGCAGCAAGACCCTCAACGGCGGCAACTCCGGCAACTGGAACCGCGAGCACGTGTGGGCCCAGTCGCACGGCGACTTCGGCACCTCCGCCGGCCCCGGCACCGACCTGCACCACCTCCGCCCGGAGGACGTGACGGTCAACGCCATCCGCGGCAACCTCGACTTCGACAACGGCGGCAGCAGCTTCACCAACAGCGGCGGCAGCCTCTACGACTCGAACTCCTTCGAGCCCCGCGACGCGGTCAAGGGCGATGTGGCCCGCATGATCCTGTACATGGCCGTCCGCTACGAGGGTGACGACGGCTGGCCCAACCTGGAGCCCAACGACTCCGTCAACAACGGCGGCACCCGCTACCACGGACGCCTCTCCGTACTGAAGGCCTGGAACGACGAGGACCCGCCGGACTCCTTCGAGGAGCGCCGCAACCAGGTCATCTACGACACCTACCAGAAGAACCGCAACCCGTTCATCGACCACCCGGAGTGGGTCGAGGCGATCTGGTAGACGCCTGATCCCCGACGAACGCGCACAACACGCATAACGCACACAACGCACAAGGCGAACTCCCGGTCCGGCGGCCGGGAGTTCGCCGTTCTCGCGGGCCCGCCCTCTACTTCCCCCGGTGCGCATTCACAGGCCGCTGCCAGGCATGCCACAGTGCACGCTCATTCCGTCGCCGCACGGTGCGGTGGTGACATCTGCCACCGACCCACGCCCCCACGCCCCCGACAGCGCCGAGCCGAACCCCGCCTCGCCGGGACCGGCCGCCGAGTCCCCGCCGCCCGCCGCCCCCGTACGGCCACCGGAGAACGCACCGCGCTGGTCGCTCCCGGCGCTGATCGGAATCATGATCCTGGCGGGGGTGCTGTACTCCTGGAACCTGTCCTCCTCCGGTCTGAACAGCTTCTACAGCGCGGCCGTGCTCAGCGGCACGCAGAGCTGGAAGGCCTGGTTCTTCGGCTCGTTGGACGCGGGGAACTTCCTCACCGTCGACAAGCCGCCCTTCGTGCTGATGGTGATGGGGCTGTCCTGCCGGATCCTCGGCTTCGGCACCTGGCAGATGATGGCCCCGCTGATCGCCTCCGCGCTCGGCACCCTCTGGATCCTGCACTCCTCGGTGAAGCGGGTCTGGGGCCACGGGGCCGCGGCCGTCGCCGCGCTCGTGCTCGCCCTCACCCCCATCACGGTCGCCATCAACCGCGACAACAACCCCGACACCCTCCTCGTCTTCCTGATGGTGGCGGGCGCGGCCCTCGCACTGCGCGCCGTGCACAACGGCAGGCTGCTTCCGCTGCTCGGCTCGGCCGCCTGCTTCGGCCTCGCCTTCAACACCAAGATGCTCCAGGGCTACATCGCCCTGCCCGCCGTGTTCGCCGTCTACCTGTACGCGGCGAACACGGGCCTGGTGAAGCGGATCGTGAACCTGTCGCTCGCGGGCGTGGCCCTCGCCGTCTCCAGCTTCTGGTGGGCGGCGGCCGTCTCCCTCGTACCCGCCGACGAGCGGCCGTACATCGGCGGCTCCACCGACGGCACGGCCTGGAACCTGATCATGGGCTACAACGGCCTGGGCCGGATCCTCGGCGGCGAGGGCAACGGCGGAGGCGGGGGCGGCGGAGGCGGCGGCTTCTCCGGCACCGCGGGCCTCGGCCGGATGTTCAACGACGTCCTCGGCGGCCAGATCTCCTGGCTGCTGCCCTTCGCTGCCATCGCGCTCATCGGCGGCCTGGTGCTGTGCGGACGCGCCCCGCGTACGGACCTGACGCGCGCCGCGCTGGTGATGTGGGGCGGCTGGACGGCCCTGCACTACCTGACCTTCAGCCTCGCCGAGGGCACGATGCACCCGTACTACACGACCGCGCTCGCCCCCGGCATCGCGGCCCTCTGCGGAGGCGGCGGCCTGATGCTGCTGCGCGCCTTCCGCACGGACAAGCGGTGGCTGTGGGTGCTGCCGGCCGCGTTCGCGGTGACGGGTGGGTGGGCGGTCGTCCTGTTGCGCCGGGCCACCGACTGGAACACCTGGCTGTGGCCGGCGATCGCGGTGGTCATGGTGGCCGGGGTCGTGGGCCTGGTCGTCTTCCGTTCCGGCGGCTCCGGCAACCGTGTACGGCTGCTGGCCGCCTCCCTCACCGCGGCGGTCGTCGCCTCGGTCGCGGGCCCCGCCGCGTACGCCGCCACCGAGCTCTCCGCCACGGGCGGCGGCATGGGCGGCACCAACCCGACCGCCGGGCCGACGACGGGGAGCGGGACGGGCGGCTTCGGTGGTGGGGGCAACCGCGCGGGCGGCGGCGGTCCCGGTGGCGGTGGATTCCCGGGCGGCGGCCAGAACGGCCAGGCGAACGGCCAGGCCGGCGGTCAGGCCAACGGGCAGCAGCCGGGCGGCGGTCAGACGGGTACGCCCCCGAGCGGGGCGCCCGGCGGCACCCAGCAGGACGGCACCCAGCAGGACGGCACCCAGCAGGACGGGCAGTCCGGCGGAACCGGCACCGGCACGCCCCCGAACGGCACCGGCGACCAGCAGTCCGGCGGCGGCCAGGCCCCGCAGGGCGGCACGGGCGGCGGGCCCGGCGGTGGCATGGGCGGCGGAGGAGGCGGTATGGGCGGCGGCGCCGACACCGAGCTGGTCTCCTACCTGAAGAAGAACCAGGACGGCGCCACGTGGCTGCTCGCGGTGTCGAGTTCGCAGAGCGCGGCCCAGCTCATCCTCAGCAGCGGCGAGCCCGTCATCTCCATGTGGGGCTGGTCCGGCAGCGACCAGGCCATGACCCTCGCCAAGCTCAAGGAGCTGGTGAAGAACGGCGAGCTGCACTACATCCAGCTCGGCGGCGGCATGGGGGGCGGCCGCGGCGGCAACTCCACCCTCAGCTCCGAGGTGACCGCCTGGGTGCAGGAGAACGGCACGGCGGTGGACGCGAGCGAGTACGGCGCAAGCGCGACGTCGGACTCGGGCGCGACGTCCGGTGAGAACAGCCAGTCGGCGAGTGTCTACCGCCTGGACCCGTCGGACGTGACGTAGCCACAGGCCCGACGCACCTCGCAGGAGAGCCCCTGGACGGACCCGCGTCCAGGGGCTCTCCGCCAGTTACCGATCCCTGACATTCGCACGTACAACCGATGAACCCTGAGTCGAGTCGGACTACACGGACGCGACGCTTCCGTCCGCCGGAACCGCCGGACCCCACCGACTCGAAAGGCACGTGCATGTCACGAGCAGGAGCACGACGCAGCACCCGCACGGCACGAGTGAGCGCCCCGTTGGCAGCGGTGGTGCTGCTGGCCGGCGGCCTGACCGCCCTGTCGCTCGGCCCGGCCTCGGCGGCCCCCGCGGCGGTGGGCGCGGCGGACGACTTCAACGGGGACGGGTACGCCGACCTGGTCGTCGGCGCACCGAACGCCACGGTGTCCAGTAAGGCCAAGGCGGGCTATGTGGCCGTCATGTACGGCTCGAACAGCGGGCTCTCCACGACGAAGAAGAAGCTCGTCAGCCGTTCGACGAGCGGCGTGCCCGGCTCCGCCACCGCGAACCAGCGCTTCGGCTCGACGTTCACCAAGGGCGACCTGGACCGGGACGGCTACGGCGACCTGGTGATCGCGGGCGGCACGGCGGGCTCCGTGATCCTCTGGGGGTCGGCCTCCGGGCTGACCGGCGGTACGAGCATCGCCGGGTTCGGGGCGGCCCCGCAGGCGGGCGACTTCGACGGCGACGGCAAGACCGACCTCGCGCTCTTCTCCGCCCAGGACGTCGGCGGCGACGACCCCGAGGGTGCCCCGGCGGCCCTGTGGAAGGGCCCGATCTCCCGCGCCGGCCAGCCCAACGCCGTACTCCCCCTCCTCGACAAGTCCCTGTGGTGGGGCTGGAACGAGGACGACGCGTCCTGCGAGACCGGCGGCGGCTGCGAGAACGGCCCGTCCTCCATCACCGGCCCGGTCGTCTCCGGCCAGGTCGGGGACGTCAACGGCGACGGCCGGGACGACCTGGTCCAATGGCACTACACGGGCGACGGCACCTGGGGCAACCGCCTTCTCCTGGGCGGCGCTTCGGGCTTCACCCGCGGCTTCGCACCCGGCGACGACACCAGCCGCGACCCGGCCGGCACCGGCATCGGCGACGTGAACGGTGACGGCTACGACGACGTGGTCGTGGGCGCGGAGGGCTGGTCCGACCAGGTCCGCGTGGCCTACGGCTCCGCCACCGGCCCGTCCGAGGCGAACGTCCAGACCTTCGACCAGGGCCTGGCCGGCTTCCCCGGCGCGCAGGAGGACGGTGACCTGGTCGGCTCGGCGGTCTCCGTCGCCGACGTCACCGGTGACGGTTACGCCGACCTCGCCCTCGGCATCGCGTACGAGGACATCACGGACATCACCAACGCGGGTTCGGTCGCCCTCGTCCCCGGCAGCGCCTCCGGCATCACGGGCGCCGGCACCCAGGTCTTCCACCAGAACACCGCCGGGGTCCCCGGAGTCGCCGAGGCGGACGACAAGTTCGGTGCCACCACGGCCCTCCTGGACGTCAACGGCAACGGCCACCCCGACCTCGCCGTCGGCGCTCCCGCCGAGAACAGCGACAACGGAGCCGTCTGGGTCCTCCGCGGCACGGCCACCGGCCTGACCACCACATCGGCCCTCGCCTTCGGCCCCGGCGACGTGGCGGGCCCGGCCACGGACGCGATGTTCGGCGCGGCCCTGCGCTGAGCGCCGGGCGACCCACGCGACCGGAGCAGGGGTTCCGATCCGCCGGGTCGGCGTGACCGCGAGGAGGCGGTCACGCCGAACCCCCGCCGGGTCCGGCCGGGCGGGCCTCACTCGGGGAACAGTGCCGTCTCCGCCGCCGTACTGCTGAATCCGTTGGTCGTCGTGATGCGCAGCCGGACGTCGTCCCCGGGCCGGAACTGACCGCGGTCGAGCTGGACCGTGGGCTCCTTGAGTCCGACGCCCAGGGTCTGCCAGGTGCGGCCGCCGTCCGCGCTGACCTGTGCGGAGTAGGAGAGGTCGGGCTCAGGGTCCCGGTCGAACTCCAGGTCCATGCCGAACATGCCGTCCTCGGCACTCGCGTACCGAGCGGCTCGCAGCGTGGGCGGGCCGCCGCCCGGCCGGAAGGTGTCCACCACCTGGCCGTCCACGACCAGTTCCACGGCCTCCGGAGCGGGGCCGACGGGCGCCACCGCGTCGATCAGGCCGGTCCGGTCGGCGCCCGGCTCCGGTTCCGAGCTCAGTTTGACCGGCACCTGGATCTCCTGCGGCGGGGTCCCACCGGACTGCAGGATCCGCAGCAGGGCTGTCGGGGGCTGTCCGCCCTCCGCCGTCTCCGGCGGCGGGGCCTGCCCGGCCGGCGGGCTCGGTGGCACGGCCGGCCGCTCCACCGGGTTGACGAACCGGATGCTGCCCTCGACGCGGGTCAGGTTCACCGTCCCGACGACACTGACGAGTTGCCCGGGCGCACCACCGTCCGGGCCGGGGCCCGCCACCGCCGCCCGCGTGCCGGGGCCGGTCGACGTCACCCTGCTCACGGTCCGCGTGGGGCGGCGGTCGTCGGGCCGCCCGCGGCTGCCACCGAGCCCCGCCATGACCGCGGCGGTCAGCGGCGGCGTGGGCGCGACCGTCGGGGTCGGCTCGGCGACGGGGCCGGTGCCCGACACGAGGGCGTCCTCGGCGAGCAGACGGCGCCGTACACCCTCATAGGTGTAGGAACTGATCCACTGGAATGTGCAGTACGTCATCACGTCGTGCCACTGCTCTCCCGGAAGTGCCGTCATCGGCAGGCCGAGGGCCGCGTCACCGACGTCGAAGCCGACGAACCCGTGGGTCTCGTCGCCGAGCTGGCCGTTCTTGATGGGGTAGTTCAGCAGGTCGTCGTGGCTCTCCCCGCAGAAGCCGGGGTGTCTGCGGCCCAGTGTGTGGGCCAGTTCGTGGGCGCCGTACCAGTCGCCGTACACACCGTCGAAGTCCCAGCCGTAGGGGAAGGCGCCGGTGGGTCCCGACGCCACGGTGGTGGGGTCGGGCAGCGTCGGTATGCCCGAGGCCGCCCCGCGCATGAAGAAGCCGCTGTCGGCGACCAGGCCGTAGTAGTGCGTGCGCTGGTCCCCGCCGGCGCTCATGTCGAGCGACCGGAGCGCGGCGAGCTGGGCGTTGACGTCCTCGGCGTCGAATTCCGGCGGGACGACCGCGTCGACGACCGCGCGCGAGCTGATGACCTCGGCCACCGGATAGGCGCGCCCCAGCCAGGAGACCAGCGCCAGGTAGTCCTTCTCCCGTGGGGCGCGCATGTCGGCCGGGCTGCCGAAGGGGTAGCGCACACCCAGGACGCGCAGGCGCAGCGGCGGCCCGGTCTTGAACCAGACCGTGGGTCCGGCGGGACCGGTGAGCGGCAGCGGGGTCCCGCTGACGGCGTCGACGACGTTCACCGCCGTGACGCTGAGCGGGCCTTCGGCCGTGAGCCAGCTGGGCAGCAGGAAGTTGAGGCTGAGTCCGGCGTCCCCGCGGCACGTGGCGAGGTCGTGGGGCTGGGCCGGATCGAGGGTGATCGCGTTGACCGAGGTGATCGTGCCGGCCGGTTCCGCCGGGGAGCGGCGGACGGCGATGGCGCCCCGCACGGAGACCGCCGGGCCGGAGGTACCCCTGAGGTACAACCGGACGACGGTGGTCTTTCCCGCGATCAGGGTCACCGAGTGGTTGAGGTCCTGTACGGCTTGGGTGATTTCCGCCGCGTCCAGAACGCACTGTGACTGAGATGCCATGGCCGAACCCCCAGAGCGGGTGGTTTGTTCCCCCGGAACAGGTGATTTTCCCCCATTTGCTCCCTATGCCCACTTTAGTCGTGGGGCCCCTGTCCCGCGCGTCGGCGGACGGCCCCCCGCCGTTGCCAGAACGGCAGTTCCGGCCAGCGGGTCTCCGCCGTGTACGCCTCCGCCCGATGGCGTACGTAGGCGGTGGCGACGCCGTCGAGGAAGTCCGTGTACGAGGCCAGGACCGGGCGGGGCGGTGCGCCCGCGAGGCACAGGGCCGTGGCGAGGCCGGCGCGGGCTCCGCCGTGCAGCGCGGTGAGGATGCCCTGGGAGGAGAGCGGGTCGAAGGCCAGCGCCGCGTCACCGGCGGCGATCCAGCCCCGGCCGCCGTACGGCGTGAGGCGCAGGCCGTGGGCTGCGCTCCAGCGCGGGACCGGCGGATCGGCGAGGTCCCGGGACGTGAGGCGGGCGCCGATGTACCGGGTGCGCAGGGCCGCGCGCAGGAACCCGTCGGGGGTGCGCAGCCGGGGGTCGGCGAGGTCGGGGTCCGTCAGGTGGGCGACGATCCGGCCCACGGGAGTGAGCGTCGTGTACCACCACCCACCGGGGACCGCTTCGACGACGGTCCTGGCCTCCCGGTCCGACTCCCCCGCCGTGGACGGACGGTGACGCGGCATCAGCACATGGGCGGCCACGAGCCGGTCCTCGCGCCGACGGACCGCTCGACGCCGGGCGAGGGCGGCGCGCCGTCCCGTCGCGTCGACGGCCCAGGAGCAGCGCAGTTCCCGTGTGCTGTCCCCCTGGCGCACGAGCAGGCGCAGGCCGGGGCCGTCGTCCACGGCGTCCACGGCCCGCCCATGGAGCGGCTCGGCGCCCGCCGCGTGGGCCGCCTCCCGCAGGAACGTGTCGAAGCGGAGGCGGTCCAGCTGCCATCCGGCTCCGTACGGGTCCTGCACCGGGCCGCGCTCGTGCAGCGCGGGCGAGCCCCAGGAGACGGACATCCCGGTGGAGCGCAGGTGGGGCGGGGCGGTGCCGTCGGGCCACAGGTTCAGGTCGCGCAGCAGTGGGGCGGCGGCCGACGGCAGGCTTTCGCCGATCTTGTGGGCTCCCGCCCCGGACGCGGGTGGGTCGTCCACGATCGCCACGCGCCGGCCGGCCCGGGCGAGCACGAGGGCGGCCACCGCGCCGGCCGGTCCCCCGCCGGCGACGACCGCGTCGTACACCTCATGACGCGTCACCACTGACCGCCGGGGCCGGCGGTCGCGTGCCGGGTCAGGTGCCGGGTCGTGTGCCGGGTCACGTGGCGGGTCAGGTGCCGGGTCACGTGCCGGGTCAGGTGGCAGGTCAGGTGGCAGGTCACGTGCCGGGTCATCGGTTGCCCGGGAAGCGGGCGACCTTGGCGATGTAGCCCGCCGACAGCTCCTCGTCGGGTTCCTCGGCGAGGGCGACGGCGGTCGCCAGGACGGCTTCCCGCAGCCGCTCGTCGGCGGCGAGCGGCACATGCAGGCTCAGCAGGTTGCGGCCGCGCGGCGGGGCCGGCTCGGCGGGGAAGGAGACCTCGGACTCGACGAGCATCTCGGCGGGCAGCAGGGGGTCGTCGGTGGCGCCCGGACGGCGTTCGACCAGGCCGAGCCGGCCGAAGTCCTTCACCATGGCGTTGATGGTGGCCTTGTAGGGCTTGGGCAGCCAGCGGTCCCAGGGGGCCCTCCGTGCGAACGCCGCGAGCCGTTCCTCGCGCGGGCGCGTGGTGTCGACGGCGATCAGGTAGTCCTCCTCGGCGAGGACGTGGTTGGGCACGCGGGCGGGCCAGAACGTCGGCAGGTACGGGTCGTACCGGCTTTCGTACCCGGAGCGGCAGCTCGCGGTGTCCGTCTGCCAGGGCACGGCCATCCACCGGGTCAGGTGGCCGGGGCCCTGGGCGTACAGCGGCCCGTCGTACGCCAGGGCGGTCTGCGGGGTGAGCACCCTGCCGTACATGCGGTCGGGGCCCGGCGGGAGGTGGCGGATGCGGAACGGCGCGCTGTACAGCGTGGTGTGGCGCATCGGCCAGGTGATCTCGCAGCCGGGGTGGAAGGCGTCGGCGAGGCAGAAGGACAGGGCCGCGCGGTCCAGGGCGGCGGGCCGGTCGGCGAGCGGCAGCCGGTCGAGGGGCTTGGGCGTGGCGGCGGCACCGGGGGCAAGGTCGGGGACGAACTCGCCGCGGGTCCAGCGTGCCAACAGCCGTGTCTGGAGCGGGGAGAGAGCCAGGTACTGGCGGGCGGAGACGGCGGGCAGGCTCATCGCGTCGCCGTAGACGGGCGGCCAGGGTATCGGTGACGTGCCGTCCCGGTCGGGGTCCCGCATGGCCTTCGAGATCTGCCGGCGCAGTTCCTCGTGGCGTGCGCCGGGATCGGCGAGGGCGGCCAGCAGGTCGGGGTCGAGGAAGTGTTCGCGTCCGCCGTGTCCGAACAGGGTGGCCAGGCCCTGGTTGACCCATTGCAGATCGCACAGGCGGCGCAGGATGGGCAGGATGTCGTGGGTGAAGGAGACCTTCTTCGGTTCGGGGAGCGTTCCGGCCGTGACGAACGCGTCGCGGAGGAGGTCGTACAGCGTGCGCACGGACTTCAGCTCGGGCGCGTAGTTGGGCGGGCCGACCACCACCCAGGCCGGTTCGACCGGCAGTACGCGGCCGTCGACCCGGACCTCGGCGGTGACCGGGCCGTCGGAGATGTCGTCGTACCAGCCGTCGTTGTTGGCGAAGTCCTCGGCCTCCTTGAAGTCGACGGACTCGGCGACGCCCCGGCCGCCGAGGAAGATCAGCCGCCCGGCCCCGTCGGTGCGCAGCTCGCCGAGGTAGACCGGGATGCGGAGGAACCTCCCGGTGTCGAAGCGCAGTTCGGGACCGCCGGCCCGGTCGCGGCCGCGTACGGAGCGGCTGCCGGGGTCGATGACCAGCCTGCCGCGGTCCGGGCCGGCGACCAGGGGATTACGGAGCTGGCTCTCCTCCGCCCGGGCGGCCTCGGGGATGTCCAGGGCCAGCTGGAACTGGTACCAGGCGGCCTTCTTGTTGGCGACGTGCACGGTCCAGCGCACCTCGGCGTTGTCCGCGGTGAGTTCGGCCACCGGTTCCCCTGCCGCGTTGTAGCCGTAGATCCGGAACCGGGCCGCCTGCCGCTTCAGGGCGCCGGTCGCGTCCTTGTACGAGCCGGTGGGCAGCGGGGGTTCGTCCTCGGTCTCGGGGGCGAGGACGAACCCGTCGGCGCTGTCGCCGACCCGGGCGACGCCGATCGCGGGGTGGATGGCGGCCCGCACGACCCGGGTGTCGCGCCCCGGAGGCTCGGTGGACGGGGGCCGGGCGGGGCCGGGTTCGGCGGCCGGGATGCCGCCCGCGTCACGGCGCCGGTCGGCCGACGCCTTGTAGACCGTCCTGCGGGCTTCGGCGATGCTGCCGACGGGTCGGTGCTCGGCGAGGCTGTGCCAGGGGTTGAACGCCAGGTTGGCGCCGTACGCCGACTGCCCTCGGCCACGGACGTCCTGCCGGTTGAGGGTGAGCCGGGCGACGGGGACCGGGGCGCTCACGGTCTCGTCCCAGCGCACGGTCGCCCGGTCGAGCGGCATGGCCTCGGCGTCCGTGCGGAACTGCACGAGCAGGTCGAAGGCCGCGTCACCGGCGGCGAGCCGGTGCGCGAGGTCGGTCCCCAGATAGCCGGGGTTCTCCTCGGGCGGGGTGGCCGCCGGGTCGGCGGGAGCGCAACCGGCGGGCACCAGCTTGTACTTGACGAACCGCTCGGTGCTCTCGGCGCTCTCGGCGCTCTCGGTACCGAAGGCGTACGGCAGCACTCCCCAGTAGGTGGCCGTCAGCACGCTGTCCTCGGTCTTCGCCATGTCGTCGAGGATCCGCCGGGTCACCGGGTGGTCGCGCAGGTAGGACTCGTAGTCGTGGTGGACCACGCCGGCCCGGGTGAACTCGCACATGTCCCGAGCCGTGTCGACGAAGAACACGTCGTGGTTCTGCATCAGCAGGTCCTGGGTGTCGGCGTCGCGCTCGCCGTCGAGCAGCTTGGCTCCGGGCACGCCGAAGAGCTTGACGCCGACGCCGAGAGTGGTGAGCAGGTCCGGGCGGCTGGGCACGGTGTCGCTGGAGAAACGCACCCAGGCGGTCAGCCCCTCGGGCCGCTGCCGGGCGAACTCCAGGAATCCGACGCGCAGTTCGTCCGGGAGGTCGGCGCGGACGGTGAGAGTGCCGCGGGCGGTGCCGTGCGGCTTGAGGAAGACCGGCCGTTCCACGGGATCCTGCCCTCGGGCGATGCGGTCGCCCTGGGACCGGTCGACGAACATGTCCTTCAACGCGGCCCCGGGATCCGACGAGCAGTCCGGCACGGACTGGTCGTCGTTCTCGGAGGGCCCGGAGGACGAGGAAGCGGAAATGACGGCCATGGCTCGATCTCCCGCGATGTGGCGCTGCACCGGGATGCGCACCGGGACGCACAGGGCTCGTGGAGCGATGTACAGGCGCGCACCGTCCGTACAGCTCTCCATGCTGACAAACAAGCGTGCGCCGCGCGACCGAAGGGCGGGCCGGAGCCATGCACGCGGCGGGGGGCGAGGGGCGGTCATGCGTCGGCGCCCGGGGCGAGTGCCGTCGAGTCGCACGTCACCTGGAACTCCACCAGACTGGACCGTAGGCCCGCGCCGCCGAACACCGCCGAACGCGGACGAACGCGGACGCCGCGCCGGCCCGTGCGACGCCGTCGTCCTCGTGACCGCGCGATGCGCGACCGGCGCCCCAACCGTCCACTCGTGCAACGGATTCGGGAGGTGCCTTCATGGCCACCGAACACGACAGCCGGGACCGTCTGGCAGCCGAACGCGCCGATATGCCGCTGGTACGTCTCCTGGAGGCGGCCCGCGAGCGAGGCCGGGAGGTGGCCCGGCCTCCGAGCACGACCACGCCACCCGCCCCGCGCGCGGTCACGACGATCCGGGTCGGGGAGAGCCCGCACAGTGTGGCGGTGAGCCCCGACGGGACCCGTCTCCACGTGACCGACTTCAGGGCGGACTCCGTGGTGGTCGTCGACCTCTCCCGCGAGGAGGTCGTGGACACGATCACGGTCGACGAGGGTCCGTACGGTGTGGCGGCGAGCCCGGACGGCACCCGTCTGCACGTCACGGTCCCCAACGCCCGCCTCCTGCTGAAGATCGAGCTCCCGGACGACGTCTCCGGCAGCCATTTCGGCCAGGCGCCGTACGGGGTGGCCGCCTGTGCGGACGGACAGCGCGTCTGTCTGGCGCTGGCGCTGGAGGACCGGGTGTGGGTCACCGACCAGTTCGCCATGGGCGACTTCGCGACCGTACCCGACCTCGACTTCCCGGTCGGCGTGGCGGTGAGCCCCGACCAGAAGTACCTCTACGTGACCCACTACTTCTCCGGCAAGGTGTCCGTCGTCGACCTCGACCGCACCGCGGTGGTCTCGACGATCCCCGTCGCCACCGGCCCGTACGGGGTGGCGGTGACCCACGACGGGGCCCGCCTGTACGTGGCCCACTTCCCGTACGACACCGTCTCGGTGATCGACATCGCGCGGGGCGAGGTGGTCGACACCATCCCCGTCGCTGACGGCCCGCGCGGTGTCGCGGTGAGCCCCGACGGATCCCGCCTCTACGTCACCAACTTCTTCGCCGGCACCGTGTCGGTGATCAGCTTGTAGCCGGCACGGTGCCGTGCGGGTGACGCCGCGAGACCGGGCGGTCAGTCCCGCGCGTGCGTCGGCGCGAACATCCGCAGCACCGCCGGGAGTACGACCACCGAAGGGCCGGGCGTGGCAAGGGACTTGGCCAGATCGTCCGCGAGGGTCTCGGGGCTCGTCCGCAGCCCCGGTACGCCGAACGACTCGGCCAGCGCCACATAGTCCGGCCGGGTCAGCTCCGTGCCCGTCGCCTCGCCGAACGCGTCCGTCATGTACTCACGCAGGATGCCGTACCCGCCGTCGTCGACGATCAGCCAGGTGACGTCGAGGTCGTACTGCCGGGCCGTGGCCAGCTCGGCGATCGAGTAGAGCGCGCCGCCGTCGCCGGAGACGGCGAGGACCGGGTGGGTCGGGTCGGCCACCGCCGCGCCGAGGGCCGCGGGGAAGGCGTAGCCGAGGCCGCCGGAACCCTGCGCGGAGTGCATGGTGTTCGCGCCCCGGGGATCGAACGCCGACCAGGCCCAGTACGCCAGGATCGTCATGTCCCAGAAGGAGGGCGCGCGGGGCGGGAGGGCCCGCCGGATGGACGCCAACAGGTTCTGTTCCAGGGTGAGTTGCTGCGCGTCGATGCGCTCGCGGACCTTCCCGAGAACGCCCCGCACCCGCTCCGGCGCGGACTCGTCCTCCCTCGTCTCCTCGATCGTCTCCAGCAGCGCCGTCAAGGCCAGGCGCGCGTCCGCGTGGATGCCCAGCGCCGGGTGGTTCGACTCCAGCTTCCCCAGGTCCGCCTCGATCTGGATCACCCGGCCCCGGGGCCTGAACGTGTGGTAGTTCGAGGACAGTTCACCCAGCCCCGAACCGACCACCAACAACACGTCCGCGTCCTCCAGGAAGTCCGTCGTGTGCCGGTCCTCCAGCCAGGACTGGAGCGACAGCGGATGCGTCCACGGGAAGGCGCCCTTGCCCCCGAACGTCGTCACGACCGGCGCCGACAGCCGCTCCGCCAGCTGCCGCAGCTTGCCGGACGCGTCCGCCCGTACGACCCCGCCGCCCGCGATGATCGCCGGGCGGGCCGCGGACGCCAGCAGGTGGGCGGCCAGCGCGGTCAGTTCGGGGCGCGGGGGCAGCTCCTCGGGGAAGGCGTCGCCGCCCGTCACCACGGGGATCGAGGTCTCGGCGAGCAGCACGTCCTGGGGGATCTCCACCCACACCGGGCCGTGCGGGGCGGTCAGCGCGGACTGCCAGGCGGCGGCGACGGCGGAGGGGATCTGGGACTGCGTACGGACGGTGTGGACGGACTTGACGACGCCCCTGAACGAGGCCGACTGGTCGGGGAGTTCGTGGAGGTAGCCGTGGCGTCCGCCGCCCAGGCCGGCGGTCGGGACCTGGCTGCTGATCGCCAGCACCGGGGCCGAGGCCGCCGCCGCCTCCTGCAGCGCGGCCAGTGACGTCAGCGCGCCGGGGCCCGTCGACAGGAGCAGCGGGGCCGCCTCGCCGGTGATGCGGCCGTACGCGTCCGCCGCGAACCCGGCGTTGTTCTCCACCCGCAGGCCGATGTACCGCAGGTCGGAGCGGCGCAGCGCGTCGAACATGCCGAGCGCGTGCTGGCCGGGCAGCCCGAAGACCGTCGTCGCGCCGAGCCCGGCCAGCGTCTCCACGACCAGGTCTCCGCCGTTGCGGCCGGGGGGAGGGTTCAGCGCGGCCTCCGTCTGGGCGGCCGTCGGGCGGAGTACCAGGTCGTGGTCGTGGGTCACTGCGCTGCCTTCTCCTGCTCTTCCCGCTTCGCCCGCGCGATCTGGCGGGACATGATCGTGGTGAGTTCGTACGCCGTGTGCGAGGCGGCCACCGCGGTGATCTCGGCGTGATCGTACGCGGGCGCCACCTCGACGACGTCGGCGGAGACCAGGTTGCAGGAGGCCAGGCCGCGCAGGATCTCCAGCAGTTCCCGCGAGGTCATGCCGCCGGCCTCCGGCGTGCCCGTGCCCGGCGCGTGGGCCGGGTCGAGGCAGTCGATGTCGATGGAGATGTAGAGGGGGCGGTCGCCGATGCGCTGGCGCAGCTGGTCGGCGATCTCGTCCACACCGCGCCGCATCACGTCCGCCGACGTGACGATCCCGAAGCCCATCTTCTCGTCGTCGGTGAGGTCCTGCTTGCCGTACAGCGGGCCCCGGGTGCCCACGTGCGACAGGGCCTCGGTGTCGAGGATGCCCTCCTCGACCGCCCGCCGGAACGGGGTGCCGTGCGTGTACTCGGCGCCGAAGTACGTGTCCCAGGTGTCGAGATGCGCGTCGAAGTGGAGCAGGGCCACCGGCCCGTGTTTCTTGGCGACCGACCGCAGCAGCGGGAGCGCGATGGTGTGGTCGCCGCCGAGGGTCATCAGGCGGGCCCCCGTGCCCAGCAGCTCGTCCGCCGCCGCCTCGACCGTCTCCACCGCCTCGTCGATGTTGAACGGGTTGGCCGCGATGTCACCGGCGTCCGCGACCTGCGCGAGGGCGAAGGGGGAGGCGTCCTGGGCCGGGTTGTAGGGGCGCAGCAGCCGGGACGCCTCGCGGATCGCGTTGCCGCCGAAGCGGGCGCCCGGCCGGTACGAGACACCCGAGTCGAACGGCACACCCACGACGGCGACGTCCGCGCGGCCCACCTCGTCGAGGCGGGGCAGCCGGGCGTAGGTCGCGGGACCGGCGTAGCGCGGAATGCGGGAGGAGTCGACGGGACCTCGGGGCGAGTCGACGGGGCCGCGGGGTGTGTCGTTGCTGCTCATGGGAACTGCCTACTTCCTGCATGTACTTCGTCGCACCTGCATAGATATGAACCAATATGTACTACTGGAGATGACTCTACTTTCGCGCGCACCGGGTGACGGGTGACGGGTGACGGGTGACGGGTGACGGGCACTGACACTAGGTGGCCGGAAAGCGACTGCGAAGTGTACGTTTCATCCATTCGAGCCGCGTCGGATGGAAGGAACGCACACCATGCCGGACCCGTCCGCGCCACCCGCCCCCGCCGTCCCTCCCACCCCGCCCGTACTCCTTACAGCCCTGCTGGCCCGCGAGGACCTGGGCCTGCGGCAGATCGCCGGGCCGGTGGACGCGGGAACGGCCGTCCACTGGGCGCACACCTCGGAGATGTCGGACCCGTATCCGTACCTGCTCGGCGGCGAGCTGCTGCTGACGGCCGGCGTCCACATCCCGGAGGCGGCCGGCTCGGGCACCTACTTCGACGACTACGTCTCCCGCATCATCGCGGCGGGCGGCGCGGCCCTCGGCTTCGGCGTCGCCCCCGTCCACGACAGCGTCCCGAGGGCCCTGGTCGCCGCCTGCGACACCTACGGCCTGCCTCTGGTCGAGGTCCCGCCCCGGACGACCTTCTCGGGCGTCGCCCGCGCGGTCTGGCAGCTCATGGCGCGCGCCCGCCACGCCGAACTCCGCCGCGTCACGGAGGCCCAGCAGAGCCTCGCGGCGGCCGCGTCCCGCCCGGACCCGGTACGAGCGGTCCTGCGGCAACTGGCCCAGCGGGTGTCCGGCCGGGCGGTGCTGTACGGCCCGGACGGGACGGAACTGGCGGCGTTCGGACGAGGACCGACACCGGGTGCCCTGGCCGGCCTGGCAGCGGTGGTGCGCCCCGACAGGGGCCCGGGGAACCGCGCGACCAGCCCCGACGAACCCGCACCCGCCAACGCACCACAACCCCCCACCCCCTCCCCGCACCCGTCCACCCCCACCTCCGCCACGGACACGGTCGACGGCACCCACCTCACCGCCTACGCCCTGGGCGCCGACCACGGTTTCACCCTCGGCATCGCCACCCCCCACCGCGACCCCGGCGACCACACGATCGCCTCCGTCGCCGCCGTCCTCCTCTCCCTCCTCACCGGCGAACAACAGAGCGGCACGGGCGCGGCCCGCGCGTCCGCCCTCGTACGGCTGCTCCTGGGCGCCCCGCCCGAGGAGGTGGCCCCTCTCCTGGGCGGAGCCACCCGTTGGCTCGTCGTACACGCCCGTCCCACCGAGGACGGCCCTCCCGACGCCCTCGCCGCCGCCGCGCTCGGCGCCGCCCTGGGCTCCGCGCTGGTCGACGCCCACGGCGACGTCGTACGCGTCCTCGTCCCCGCCGACCGCGAGGTCACCGCGCAGCCCGGCTGGACATGCGGGGTGAGCGCGCCGGCCGGGCCGGACGGGTGGGCGCCCGCCGACGCGCAGGCCGCCCGGGCGCTGGCCCGGGCGAGGGCGACCCGTACGGCGTTGGTCCGGCACGGCTCCCGCACGGCCCTCGCCGATCTGGTCCCGCGGGCCGACGCGACCGCCCACGCCCACGCCCTCCTGGCCCCTCTCACCACCGCCCCCGGCGCCGCCGCCCTCACCGAGACCCTGCGCACCTGGCTTTCGCTGCACGGCAGTTGGGACCGTACGGCCGTCGCGCTGACCGTCCACCGCAACACGGTCCGCCAACGCATCGGCCGGTGCGCGGCGTTGCTGGGCGCGGACCTCGACGACCCGGACGTACGGATGGAGTTGTGGTTCGCGCTGCGGGACGGATGAGCCGCCATAGCCTGGGCGGCATGCGCAGATACGTACTCACCGGCACGCCCGGGGCGGGCAAGACGACCCTCCTGCGGGGCCTGGCCGAGCTCGGTCACGAGGTCGTCGAGGAGGCCGCCACCGATGTCATCGCGCGGGCGCAGGCGCGCGGCGAGGACGAGCCGTGGACCCGGGAGTCGTTCATCGACGAGATCGTCGAGCTGCAGAGACAACGGCAGTTGGCGGCCCCGGGCACGAACTCCGTGCGGTTCTTCGACCGTTCGCCGCTGTGCACCCTCGCGCTCGCCACCTACCAGGGGCGCCCGCCGTCCGCGGCGCTCACCGCCGAGATCGAGCGGATCACCACGCACGGCGTCTACGAACGGCAGGTGTTCTTCGTCCGTAACCTGGGGTTCTGCGAGCCCACGGCCGCACGCCGCATCAGTTTCCAGCAGTCGCTGGAGTTCGAGCGGATCCACGAGGAGACGTACCGCGCGTTCGGCCATGAACTCGTCGACGTCCCCGCCGTCGGCCTCGCCCGGCGGATCGCCGCGATCGACACGTTCGTCTCCGCGCGCCGAACGGAGTGACGCAGGTCGCAGCGGGCGGGACGCCCGCGACTCCCACAGTCGTCTGCCTCACAATGGACCCATGCCGATACCCGGGACCCCCAGCCGCGCCGAGCTCGTCGAACACCTCGTACGGACGCGTATCGCGGGCGACGTCGCCACGCCGCGCGAGAACAACCTCTCCCACTACCGCGAACTGGCCAACGGCAACCGCCACTACTGGCTCGGTCTGGAGCTCGGGGACCGCTGGACCGACGAGCAGGACGTGCTGGCCGTGATGGCGGAGCGCGTCGGCGTGAACGACGACCCCGGGTACCGCTACGGCCAGGACACCATCGACCCGGACCTGACGGTCGACGCGCTGGAGCGCATGGCGGCCCGGCTGCGCAAGGCGGCGGAGGGCGCGCAGCGCGTGCTGTTCGCCACCGGCCACCCCGGCGGGCTGCTCCAGGTGCACCACGAGACGGCGCGGGCGCTGCGCGCGGCCGGCTGCGAGATCGTCGTCATCCCGGACGGTCTGCAGACGGAGGAGGGGTACGTCATGCAGTTCGCGGACGTGGCCGTCCTCGAACACGGCGCCACGCTCTGGCACACCCACTCCCCCGAGCCGATGCGCGCCATCCTCCGGGGCCTGGAGGGCGCCGGCCGCCCGCTGCCCGACCTGGTCGTCGCCGACCACGGCTGGGCGGGCTGCGCCGGCCAGCTCGGCGTCGACTCCGTCGGCTACGCGGACTCCAACGACCCCGCCCTCTTCCTCGGCGAGTCCGAGGGCACCCTCCAGGCCGTGGTCCCGCTCGACGACCACGTGGTCAGCCCGCGCTACTACGACCCGATGGCGGCATACCTGCTGGAGCAGGCCGGGCTCAAGGACGGCTAGGACCCCGGAAGTCACCGGCTCCGAAAATCACAGGCCCCCGGAAGCCACCGGACTCCGAAAGCCACAGGCCCCCGGAAGCAACAGGTGTCCGAAAGTCACAGGGCCCCGGAAGCCACAGGCCTCCGCGAGTCACAGGACTCCGCGAGTCACAGGACTCCGGAAGCCACAGGCCCCCGGGAGCCACCGGAGGTCAGGGCGTCTTCGGCCTCGGTACACGGACGACACCCTCCTGGATCACGGAGATCGCGAGCCGTCCCTCCTGCGTGTAGATCCGGCCCTGGCCGAGGCCGCGGCCGGCCGCCGCGGACGGCGACTCCTGGTCGTACAGGAGCCATTCGTCGGCGCGGAACGGCCGGTGGAACCACATCGCGTGGTCCAACGAGGCCCCGACGACGTCGCCGACGGCCCAGCCGCCGCGCCCGTGCGCGAGCAGGATGGAGTCGAGGAGCGTCATGTCGGAGACGTAGGTGGCGAGGACGACGTGCAGGAGCGGGTCGTCGTCGAGCTTGCCGTTGGCCCGGAACCAGACCTGGGAGCGCGGTTCGCGGGGCTCGCCGTAGCGGCCGTACGGCGGGTCGTCGACGTAGCGCAGGTCGACGGCGGCCCGCGCCTCCAGCATCTTCTCCACGACGCCCGGGTCGAGGCCGTACGCCGGCAGTCGCTGCTCGGCGGTGGGAAGGGACTCCGGGTCGGGCGCGGCGGGCATCGGGGCCTGGTGGTCGAGGCCCTCCTCGTACCGCTGGAAGGACGCGGAGAGGGCGAAGATCGGCTGGCCGTGCTGGACGGCGACGACGCGGCGCGCGGTGAAGGAGCGGCCGTCGTTCATGCGCTCCACGGTGTACACGATGGGCGCGCCGGCGTCGCCGATGCGCAGGAAGTACGCGTGGAGGGAGTGGGGCAGCCGGTCCGCGGGGACCGTCCGCCCGGCGGCGACGAGCGCCTGGGCCGCGACCTGCCCGCCGAAGACCCGGGGGACGATGGCGGGACGGGACTGGCCGCGGAAGATGTTCTCCTCGATCTGCTCCAGGTCGAGCAGATCGAGGAGAGACTCAAGTGGTGCCTGACTCATGAGGTCAGTTGTACTGCACAGTAATTTCCGGGGCCTTACGGACCCGTGTCACAGGCCCATGTCCTTGGCGATGATCGACTTCATGATCTCGCTGGTGCCGCCGTAGATGCGGTTGACGCGGTTGTCCGCGTACAGGCGGGCGATCGGGTACTCGTTCATGAAGCCGTAGCCGCCGTGCAGTTGGAGGCAGCGGTCGATGACGCGGTGCGCGACCTCGGTGCAGAACAGCTTGGCGCTGGCGGCCTCGGCGGGCGTCAGCTCACCGGCGTCGAGGGCTTCGAGCGCGCGGTCGGCGACGGCCTCGGCCGCGTCGACCTCGGCCTGGCAGGCGGCCAGCTCGAACTTGGTGTTCTGGAACGACGCGACGGGCTTGCCGAAGACGGTGCGGTCCTGGACGTACTCCTTGGCGAACCGGACGGCGGCCTTGGCCTGCGCGTACGCCCCGAAGGCGATGCCCCAGCGCTCGGAGGCGAGGTTGTGGCCGAGGTAGGAGAAGCCCTTGTTCTCCTCGCCGAGCAGGTCCTCGACCGGGACCTTGACGTCGACGAAGGCCAGCTCTGCGGTGTCCGAGGTGCGCAGGCCCAGCTTGTCGAGCTTGCGGCCTATCGAGTAGCCCTCGGACTTGGTGTCCACGGCGAAGAGGGAGATGCCGTGGCGGCGGTCCTCGGCGCTGGGGGCGTCGGTGCGGGCGCAGACGATCACACGGTCGGCGTGCACGCCACCGGTGATGAAGGTCTTGGAGCCGTTGAGGACGTAGTGCGTGCCGTCCTCGCTGAGCTTGGCGGTGGTCTTCATGCCCGCGAGGTCGGACCCGGTGCCCGGCTCGGTCATGGCGAGGGCCCACATCTCCTCGGCGGAGACGAACTTGGGCAGGAACCGCTTCTTCTGCTCGTCGGTGGCGAGCATCTTGATGTACGGCAGGCCGAGCAGCACGTGCACGCCGGAGCCGCCGAACTGCACGCCCGCGCGGGCGGTCTCCTCGTACATCACGGCTTCGAACTTGTACGAGTCGATGCCGGCGCCGCCGTGCTCCTCGTCCACCCGGATCCCGAAGACACCCAGCTCGGCGAGCTTGTAGTAGAAGTCGCGCGGCGCCTGGCCGGCGGCGAACCACTCGTCGTACACGGGCACGACCTCGGCCTCGATGAAGGCACGCAGGGTCTCCCGGAACGCCTCGTGATCCTCGTTGAACACCGTACGGCGCACCGCCGGCCCCTCTCTGCGCCTAAGCCGGCGCCGCTCTCGCGGATGTGGTTGCTCGCCGTCGGGGTTCCTCAACCGATGGTTGCGGCCCCGTCGATACGGCTAAGCGCTCGCTCAGGCAACCGTACCGGCGAGTAGGCGAGCGCGTCCAGATGGTCAGCCCCGTAACGCTCGTCACGCTTTTGGCGCACATCCGAGACCGCCGGCCCGGACCCATGCCGCCAGGGGCACCGGGAACCGCGCGACCAGCCCCACGCGACCCGCCGCCCGCGACCGCCGCCACCCCCACCCCGAACCCGGCTCACCAGACAGCCGGAACCGGGCAGTCAGCCGGAGGCTGCCGCCCCGAACGCCCCCCGGGCCATCCGGTGCAGCAGCTCCGACATGGCCGCCCGTCCCGGCAGCGATCCCGGCCGCCCCAGATGCGGCGTCGAGTTGAGCAGCCCGAAGACCGAGTGCACGGCGGACCGGGCGGCGGGCTCGGCGAGCCCCGGGTGCGCCTCGCGCAGTACCCGCACCCACAGTTCGACGTACTGCCGCTGAAGCTGGCGGACCAGCTTGCGGTCGCTGTCGCGGAGGCGGTCCAGCTCGCGGTCGTGCAGGGTGATGAGGGGGCGGTCGTCCAGGGCGAAGTCGATGTGCCCCTCGATCAGCGAGTCGAGGAGCGCCTCGGCATCACCCCCGTCGGCCTCCGCCACCCTCCGCTTCGCCCCCGTCAGCAACTGCCCGCTGATGCCCACCAACAGCTCCGCGAGCATCGCGTCCTTGCCCGCGAAGTGCCGGTACAGGCCCGGCCCACTGATACCGACGGCCGCCCCTATCTCGTCGACGCCGACACCGTGGAAGCCGCGCTCGGCGAAGAGGCGGGCGGCTTCCTTGAGGATCTGCTCGCGGCGGGTGGGTGCGTCGGTTCTCGTGGCCATGGAGCCAATTCTAGACAGGGAGGTTAGCGGTCGTTAACCTGGTGGAAACGCGTTAACGCTCATTAACAGGTGACCACAGGTGACCACTGGGTGAGGGGACCGCACGATGGACCAGGCACCGGAGCTGACGACCGCGGCAGATCCCGCGGCGGAGGCGTATCGGGCCAACGAGGCCGCGCACCGCGCACTGGGCGAGGAGCTGCGCGCCAGGCTGGCCGCGGCGAGGCTCGGCGGCGGCGAGAAGGCACGCGCCCGGCACACCGCGCGCGGCAAGCTGCTGCCGCGCGACCGGGTGGACACCCTCCTCGACCCCGGCTCGCCCTTCCTGGAGCTGGCGCCGCTGGCCGCCGACGGCATGTACGAGGGGCAGGCACCGGCCGCCGGTGTCATCGCGGGCATCGGCCGGGTCAGCGGCCGCGAGTGCGTCGTCGTCGCCAACGACGCCACCGTCAAGGGCGGCACGTACTACCCGATGACGGTGAAGAAGCATCTGCGGGCCCAGGAGGTGGCCCTGGAGAACCGCCTCCCCTGTCTCTACCTCGTCGACTCCGGCGGCGCCTTCCTGCCCATGCAGGACGAGGTCTTCCCCGACCGCGAGCACTTCGGCCGCATCTTCTACAACCAGGCGCGGATGTCGGGGGCGGGCATCCCGCAGATCGCGGCGGTCCTCGGATCGTGCACGGCGGGCGGCGCGTACGTCCCCGCCATGAGCGACGAGGCCGTCATCGTCCGGGGCCAGGGGACGATCTTCCTCGGCGGCCCCCCGCTGGTGAAGGCCGCCACCGGCGAGGTCGTCACCGCCGAGGAGCTGGGCGGCGGCGAGGTCCACTCCCGGATCTCCGGCGTCACCGACCACCTCGCGGAGAGCGACGCCCACGCCCTGCGCATCGTGCGGACCATCGTCTCCACCCTCCCCTCCCGGGGCCCGCTCCCCTGGTCGGTCGAGCCGGCCGTCGAGCCCAAGGTCGACCCGTACACGCTCTACGGCGCCGTGCCGGTCGACTCCCGCACCCCGTACGACGTCCGTGAGGTCATCGCGCGCGTGGTCGACGGTTCGCGGTTCGCCGAGTTCAAGTCCGAGTTCGGGCAGACCCTGGTCACCGGCTTCGCCCGGATCCACGGGCACCCGGTCGGGATCGTCGCCAACAACGGCATCCTCTTCTCCGAGTCCGCCCAGAAGGGCGCCCACTTCATCGAGCTGTGCGACCAGCGCGGCATCCCGCTCGTCTTCCTGCAGAACATCTCCGGCTTCATGGTCGGCCGGGACTACGAGGCCGGTGGCATCGCCAAGCACGGCGCCAAGATGGTGACGGCCGTGGCCTGCACCCGCGTCCCCAAGCTGACGGTCGTGATCGGCGGCTCGTACGGCGCGGGCAACTACTCGATGTGCGGGCGGGCGTATTCACCGCGCTTCCTGTGGATGTGGCCCAACGCCAAGATCTCCGTGATGGGCGGCGAACAGGCCGCGTCCGTCCTGGCGACCGTGAAGCGGGACCAGTTGGAGGCGCGCGGCGAGGACTGGCCGGCGGCGGACGAGGAGTCCTTCAAGGACCCGATCCGCGCCCAGTACGAACGCCAGGGCAACGCCTACTACGCCACCGCCCGCCTCTGGGACGACGGCGTGATCGACCCGCTGGAGACCCGCCAGGTCCTGGGCCTCGCCCTGACCGCCTGCGCCAACGCGCCGCTGGGTGACCCCCAGTTCGGCGTCTTCCGGATGTGAGGGGGAACCGATGAAGCCGACCATGTTCGACACGGTGCTGGTGGCCAACCGGGGCGAGATCGCCGTCCGCGTCATCCGTACCCTCCGCGCCCTCGGCGTCCGCTCCGTCGCCGTCTTCTCCGACGCGGACGCCGACGCCCGGCACGTCCGGGAGGCCGACACGGCGGTACGGATCGGTCCGCCGTCGGCGTCGATGAGCTATCTGTCGGTGGAGCGGCTGCTGGAGGCCGCCGCCCGCACCGGCGCCCAGGCCGTGCACCCCGGGTACGGCTTCCTCGCCGAGAACGCCGGGTTCGCGCGGGCGTGCGCCGACGCGGGCCTCGTCTTCATCGGCCCGCCCGCCGACGCCATCTCCCTCATGGGCGACAAGATCCGCGCCAAGGAGACCGTACGGGCGGCCGGGGTGCCGGTGGTGCCCGGTTCGAGCGGCAGCGGGCTCACGGACGCCCAACTCGCCGACGCCGCACGGGAGATCGGTATGCCGGTGCTGCTGAAGCCCAGCGCGGGCGGCGGCGGCAAGGGCATGCGGCTGGTCCGGGAGGCCGAACTGCTGGCGGACGAGATCGCCGCCGCCCGCCGCGAGGCCCGCGCCTCCTTCGGCGACGACACCCTCCTCGTCGAGCGGTGGATCGACCGCCCCCGGCACATCGAGATCCAGGTCCTGGCCGACGGCCACGGCGGTGTCGTCCACCTCGGCGAGCGCGAGTGCTCCCTCCAGCGCCGCCACCAGAAGATCATCGAGGAGGCGCCCAGCGTCCTGCTCGACGAGGCCACCCGGGCCGCGATGGGCGAGGCGGCCGTCCAGGCGGCCCGTTCCTGCGGCTACTCCGGCGCGGGCACGGTCGAGTTCATCGTCCCCGGCGGCGCCCCCTCCTCGTACTACTTCATGGAGATGAACACCCGCCTGCAGGTCGAGCACCCGGTGACCGAGCTGGTCACGGGCGTGGATCTGGTGGAGTGGCAGCTCCGGGTCGCGGCGGGCGAGCGGCTGGCCTTCGGCCAGGAGGACGTGACGCTGACGGGGCACGCGATCGAGGCCCGGGTCTGCGCCGAGGACCCGTCCCGGGGCTTCCTCCCCTCCGGCGGCACGATCCTGCGCCTGCGCGAGCCGGACGGCGACGGCGTCCGTACGGACTCGGGCCTGACCGGGGGCACGGAGGTCGGGTCCCTGTACGACCCGATGCTCTCCAAGGTCATCGCCCACGGCCCCGACCGGCCCACCGCCCTGCGCCGGCTCCGCGCGGCGCTCGCGGGGACGGTCACCCTGGGCGTCCAGACGAACGCCGGGTTCCTTCGGCGGCTGCTGGCCCATCCGGCGGTCGTGGCGGGCGAGTTGGACACGGGGCTGGTGGAGCGGGAGGTCGAGGGGCTGGTCACCACGGAGGTCCCGGAGGCGGTGTACGAGGCGGCGGCGGCCGTACGACTCGACGCGCTGAGGCCGCGCGGGGACGGCTGGACCGACCCCTTCTCGGTCCCGGACGGCTGGCGCCTCGGCGGGGCGTCCCGGCCACCCGCCTTCGACCTGCGGGCGCCGGGACTCGACCCCGTTGCCCACCACCCGCGGGGCACCCACACGGTCACGGACGACCAGGTGTCCGTGACCCTGGACGGAGTCCGCCACACCTTCCACCGCGCCGCCGACTGGATCGGCCGCGACGGCGACGCCTGGCACGTGCGCGACCACGACCCCGTCGCCGCCGCGCTCACCGGCGCCGACCGCGCGGGCGCGGACTCGCTGACGGCGCCGATGCCCGGGACGGTCACCGTGGTGAAGGTGGCCGTGGGGGACGAGGTGGCCGCCGGTCAGAGCCTGCTGGTGGTGGAGGCGATGAAGATGGAGCACGTGGTCTCCGCGCCGCACGCCGGGACGGTCACCGAGCTGGACGTCACGCCGGGCACGACCGTCGCCATGGACCAGGTGCTGGCCGTGGTCGCGCCCCACCCGACCGAGGAGGCCGCCGGATGAGCAGCACGGACCTGGGCCTGCCGATGACCGTCCCCGCCCCGGACCTGCCCGCGCGCGTCCGCATCCACGAGGTGGGCGCGCGGGACGGCCTGCAGAACGAGAAGAGCACGGTCCCGACGGAGGTGAAGGCGGAGTTCATCCACCGTCTGGCCGGCGCGGGACTGACGACGATCGAGGCCACCAGCTTCGTACACCCCAAGTGGGTGCCCCAACTGGCGGACGCGGAGCAGCTGTTCCCGCGGGTGCGCGACCTGTCGGCCGACCTTCCCGTCCTGGTGCCGAACGAACGCGGCCTGGACCGCGCCCTCGCCCTCGGCGCCCGCCGGGTCGCCGTGTTCGCCAGCGCCACGGAATCCTTCGCCAAGGCCAACCTCAACCGGACGGTCGACGAGGCGCTGGCCATGTTCGCCCCGGTGGTGGCCCGGGCGAAGACCGAGGGCGGCCATGTCCGCGGCTATCTCTCCATGTGCTTCGGCGACCCCTGGGAGGGCCCCGTCCCGATCCCCCAGGTCGTCCGGGTCTGCCGGGCCCTGCTCGACCTGGGCTGCGACGAACTGAGCCTCGGCGACACGATCGGCGTGGCGACGCCGGGCCATGTCCAGGCCCTGCTCACCGCCCTGACCGAGGCGGACGTACCCACATCGGCCCTCGGGGTGCACTTCCACGACACCTACGGCCAGGCCCTCGCCAACACCCTCGCGGCGCTGCGGCACGGCGTCACCACGGTCGACGCGTCGGCCGGCGGCCTCGGCGGCTGCCCGTACGCGAAGTCCGCCACCGGAAACCTCGCCACCGAAGACCTCGTGTGGATGCTGCGCGGCCTCGGCATCGACACGGGCGTAGACCTCGGCCGCCTCGTCGCCACCAGCGCGTGGATGGCCGGACACCTGGGCCGACCCAGCCCGTCCCGCACCGTACGAGCCCTGTCCCACGAGGACCCAAGGAGCACTGACGTCTCATGAACCACCGCCTCTCCCCCGAGCTGGAAGAACTCCGCCGTACGGTCGAGGAGTTCGCGCACGAGGTCGTCGCCCCCAAGATCGGCGACTTCTACGAGCGGCACGAGTTCCCCTACGAGATCGTGCGCGAGATGGGCCGCATGGGGCTGTTCGGGCTGCCGTTCCCCGAGGAGTACGGCGGCATGGGCGGCGACTACCTGGCGCTGGGCATCGCGCTGGAGGAGCTGGCCCGGGTCGACTCGTCCGTGGCGATCACCCTCGAAGCCGGGGTCTCCCTGGGCGCGATGCCGATCCATCTCTTCGGCACGCGGGCCCAGAAGGAGGAGTGGCTGCCGCGCCTCTGCTCCGGTGAGGTGCTGGGCGCGTTCGGCCTCACCGAGCCCGACGGCGGCTCGGACGCGGGAGCGACCCGGACGACGGCCCGCCTGGACGAGTCGACGAACGAGTGGGTCATCAACGGCAGCAAGTGCTTCATCACCAACTCGGGGACGGACATCACGGGGCTGGTCACGGTCACGGCGGTCACCGGCCGCACCCCGGACGGCAAGCCCCTCATCTCCTCGATCATCGTCCCGTCCGGCACCCTGGGCTTCACCGTGGCCGCCCCCTACTCCAAGGTCGGCTGGAACGCCTCCGACACCCGTGAACTGTCCTTCACGGACGTGCGGGTCCCGGCGGAGAACCTCCTCGGCGAACTCGGCCGCGGCTACGCCCAGTTCCTGCGCATCCTCGACGAGGGCCGTATCGCCATCTCGGCGCTCGCCACGGGTCTCGCGCAGGGCTGTGTGGACGAGTCGGTGAAGTACGCGAAGGAACGGCACGCCTTCGGCCGGCCGATCGGCGCCAACCAGGCCATCCAGTTCAAGATCGCCGACATGGAGATGAAGGCCCACACGGCCCGCCTCGCCTGGCGCGACGCGGCCTACCGCCTCGTCGCCGGTGAACCCTTCAAGAAGGAGGCGGCCCTGGCGAAGCTCCACTCCTCCACCATCGCCGTCGACAACGCCCGTGACGCCACCCAGATCCACGGCGGCTACGGCTTCATGAACGAGTACCCCGTCGCCCGTATGTGGCGCGACTCCAAGATCCTGGAGATCGGCGAGGGCACCAGCGAGGTGCAACGCATGCTGATCGCCCGGGAACTGGGCCTGACGGGCTGACGGGCTGACGCGGCCCGACGCGGAGTGACATGAACAACGTTTGGCCGGTGTCCCAGGGCGATCCACCCCTGGGGCGCCGGCCGAGTCTTTCCGGCCACCGGCGCGTGAGGTGTTCGGTGGCGGGCGGCCTGCGGCCCGGCCCTCGGACGCTCCAAGGCCACGCAACGAGCCCTCGGGGCGGGGAAGTTGGGGTTCACGGGGCAGGTCGCGGCCGTTCGCGACGGACCTTCCCTTTCGCGAGGGGAACGGCCGATTCAGACACCCTCACCCTCCAGTACACCCCGCCCGCCTTCGATTCACAGGCAACTCAAAGATTAGGGCAGGCGTCGACCTGGGCATTCCACTACCTGGAACCACCCCCTGGACAAGTAATGAGGTTAGGCTAACCTACCTTCGAACTCACCCTCGGGCGACGCCTCGCCCCGTTCGAAAGTAGCCATACACATGTCCAACGCCAGAGCCGCTCACCTCACCCGCCGTGGCATCCTCGCCGCCGGTGGCGCACTCGGTCTCGGTGCCGTGCTCGCCGCCTGTGGAGACGAGGACGCGACGAGCAGCAGCACTGGCTCCGGCAAGGAGACGGCTGCCGCCAAGTCCGGCCCCTGGTCGTTCAAGGACGACCGCGGCGTGACCGCCAAGACCGACAAGGTCCCGGCGAACATCGTCGCGTTCGTGGGTGTCGCCGCCGCGCTGTACGACTACGGCATCGACGTCAAGGGCGTCTTCGGGCCGACCAGGACGACCGACGGCAAGGCCGACGTCCAGGCCGGCGACCTCGACATCAGCAAGCTCACCATCCTCGGCAACGTCTGGGACGAGTTCAACGTCGAGAAGTACGCCGCCCTCGCCCCCGACGTCCTCATCACCACGCTGTTCGACGACGCCGGCACCCTCTGGTACGTGCCCGAGACCTCCAAGGACAAGATCGCCAAGCTCGCCCCGAGCGTCGGCATCTCCGCGTACGACCGTCAGATGACCGAGCCCCTGCAGCGCATGCTGGAGCTGGCCAAGTCCCTGGGCGCCGACGTGCGGTCGGAGAAGACCACCGCGGCCAAGAAGCGGTTCGAGGACGCCGCCGCCCGGCTGCGCGCGGCCACCAAGGCCAAGCCCGACATCAAGGTGCTCGCCGGCTCCGCCAGCCAGGACATCTTCTACGTCTCCGGCTCGAACCTCTCCATCGACCTGGAGTACTTCAAGGCCCTCGGCGTGAACTTCGTCGAGCCGAGCGCCGCCGCGCTGAAGGCCAGCGGGGGCTGGTTCGAGAACCTCAGCTGGGAGAACGTCGACAAGTACGACGCGGACGTCATCATCATGGACAACCGCACGTCGGCGATCCAGCCGGACGCCATCGAAGAGGCGACATGGAAGAAGCTGCCGGCGGTGAAGGCCGGTCAGGTGATCGGGCGCAACCCCGAGCCGATCCTGTCCTACGACAAGTGCGCGCCGCTCCTGGAGGAGCTGGCCGAGGCCATCGAGAACGCGAAGAAGGTCAGCTGACCCGCGCAGTTCGGCCGCGGGTCGTATGTGGCTGGTCGCGCGGTTCCCCGCGCCCCTGACTTCGCCGAGCTCGCCCCTCCCGCACACGTCCCCCGCCCCTGATCCAGGAGCCACCTCATGACGACGGCCGTAGCCGCCACGTTCCGTTTCTTTGCCCTTCAGGTCGTACGGACGCGGCGGCTGGGGCCGTCTCTCGTGCGTGTCTCGTTCGCGGGGGACGACCTCAGGTTCTTCCGGTCCGACGGCAGGGACCAGTCGCTGTCGCTGTTCCTGCCGCAGCCGGGGCAGGACGTCCCCGCCGTGCCCTATGAGCTGGGTGACGGCTGGTGGCAGGCGTGGCGGGAACTGCCGGACGACGTGCGGGCGGTGATGCGCTCGTACACCCTGCGGGGGCTGCGCTCCGACCCGCACGGCGACACCGTCGAGATCGACATCGACTTCGTGCTGCACGGCGTGGAGCCGGGGGCCGCCGTGCCCGCCGGGCCCGCGTCGCGGTGGGCGTCGGCGGTGCGGGCCGGTGACCGGGTCGTGCTGCTCGGGCCCGCGATCGCCGACAACCGGGCGATCCGCTTCCGGCCGCCGGCCGATGCCGACCTGGTGCTGATCTGGGGTGACGAGACGGCACTGCCCGCCGCCTCGGCGATCCTGGAGTCGCTGCCCGCCGGGACGCGGGCCCGGGTCTGGCTGGAGGTCCACCATGCGGCGGACATCCAGGACTTGGCCACCGAGGCCGACGCCGAGATCACCTGGCTGGTGCGGACGGAAGGGGCGCCGACCGCCCTGGACTCGATCCGCGAAGCCCAACTGCCGCCCGGCGGGCTGCCGTACGCCTGGATCGCCGGTGAGTCCGGCCGGGTGAAGGAGCTGCGCCGTCATCTCGTGCGGGATCGCGGGCTCGACCGGCGGCGGGTGACCTTTGTCGGGTACTGGCGTGAGGGTCTGACGGAGGAGCAGCTACGGGAGCGCGGCGAGTAGCCCAGGCCCACCCGAGCCACCCGAGCCACCAGAGCCACCAGAGCCACCGAAGTGACCACGGTCACGACTGAGCCTGGGTTTCACTCAAGTTAATTAGGTTAGGCTTACCTAAGTAGGACGACGTGATTCCGCTCTCCCCCACTCACCTCTCCGTCCCGCCCGGACCGCCCCGCTCGGAGGACCTCCCCATGCGCTCGCACCTGCTCAATGACACGACCGCGGAGCGGTACCGCCGCACCGTGACCGAAGGCGTGGAGCGGGTGGCGGCCAAACTCGCCACCACCGACCGACCGTTCACCGGTGTCACCGTCGACGCCCTCTCCCCCGGCATCGAGAACATCGACCTCGACAAGCCGCTGCACGACACGGCCGCCGTCCTCGACGAGTTGGAGGACGTCTACCTCCGCGACGCGATCTACTTCCACCACCCGCGCTACCTCGCGCACCTCAACTGCCCGGTGGTCATCCCGGCCGTGCTCGGCGAGGCGGTGCTCTCCGCCGTCAACTCCTCCCTGGACACCTGGGACCAGTCGGCCGGCGGCACCCTGATCGAGCGCAAACTGATCGACTGGACCAACGAGCGCATCGGGTTCGGTCCCTCCGCCGACGGCGTGTTCACCTCCGGCGGCTCGCAGTCCAACCTCCAGGCCCTGCTCCTCGCCCGTGAGGAGGCCAAGACCGACGACCTCGCCAAACTGCGGATCTTCGCCTCCGAGGTCAGCCACTTCAGCGTGAAGAAGTCGGCGAAACTGCTGGGCCTCGCCCAGGACGCCGTCGTCTCCGTCCCGGTGGACGGCAACAAGCGCATGCAGACGATGGCCCTCGCCCGTGAGCTGGAGCGCTGCAAGAACGACGGCCTCGTCCCCATGGCCGTCGTCGCCACCTCCGGCACCACCGACTTCGGCTCCATAGACCCGCTGCCCGAGATAGCCGAGCTCTGCGCCCAGTACGGCACGTGGATGCACGTCGACGCCGCCTACGGCTGCGGCCTGCTCGTCTCGCGCAAGCGCCGCGACCTCCTGAACGGCATCGAGCGCGCCGACTCCGTCACCGTGGACTACCACAAGTCCTTCTTCCAGCCGGTGAGTTCGTCCGCCGTGCTCGTCCGGGACGCGTCCACTCTGGGTCACGCCACCTACCACGCGGAGTACCTCAACCCGCGCCGTATGGTCACCGAGCGCATCCCCAACCAGGTCGACAAGTCCCTCCAGACCACCCGCCGCTTCGACGCGCTCAAGCTGTGGATGACGCTGCGCACGATGGGCGCCGACGGCATCGGCGAGCTCTTCGACGAGGTCTGCGACCTGGCTCAGGAGGGCTGGAAACTGCTCGCCGCGGACCCGCGCTACGACGTGGTCGTGGAGCCCCAGCTGTCCACGCTGGTCTACCGCTACATCCCCGAGGCCGTGACCGACCCGGCCGAGATCGACCGCGCCAACCTGTACGCCCGCAAGGCCCTGTTCGCCTCCGGCGACGCCGTGGTCGCGGGCACCAAGGTCGGCGGTCGCCACTACCTGAAGTTCACCCTGCTCAACCCCGAGACCACGGCCGAGGACATCGCCGCCGTACTCGATCTGATCGCCGGCCATGCCGAGCAGTACCTGGGAGAATCCCTTGACCGCGTCGCTTCCTGAACCCGCTGAATCCGCCGTGAAAACCCACGACTTCATCGGCATCGGACTGGGACCCTTCAACCTCGGCCTGGCCTGCCTCACCGAGCCCATCGCCGAACTCGACGGGATCTTCCTGGACTCGAAGCCGAACTTCGAGTGGCACTCGGGGATGTTCCTCGACGGCGCCCACCTCCAGACCCCGTTCATGTCGGACCTGGTCACCCTCGCCGACCCGACCTCCCCGTACTCCTTCCTGAACTACCTGAAGGACTCGGGCCGTCTGTACTCGTTCTACATCCGCGAGAACTTCTACCCCCTGCGGGTCGAGTACGACGACTACTGCCGCTGGGCCGCGAACCGGCTGAGCAACGTCCGCTTCAGCACGACGGTGACGGAGGTGACGTACGACGAAGGGGCCGGGCTCTACGCCGTGAGGACGGCCGACGGCGACGTCCTCCACGCCCGGCACCTCGTCCTCGGCACCGGCACCGTCCCGTACATCCCCGAGGCCTGCCAGGGCCTGGGCGGCGACCTCTTCCACAACGCGGAGTACATGCACCGCAAGGCGGAGCTCCAGGCGAAGAAGTCGATCACGATCGTCGGCAGCGGCCAGAGCGCCGCGGAGATCTACTACGAGCTCCTCTCCGAGATCGACGTCCACGGCTACCAGCTCAACTGGGTCACCCGCTCCCCGCGGTTCTTCCCCCTCGAATACACCAAGCTGACGCTGGAGATGACGTCCCCGGACTACATCGACTACTTCCGCGCGCTGCCCGAGGAGACCCGCTACCGGCTGGAGAAGCAGCAGAAGGGCCTGTTCAAGGGCATCAACGGGGACCTGATCGACTCGATCTTCGACCTGCTGTACCAGAAGAACGTCACCAGCGGCGGCCGCCCGGTCCCGACCCGGCTGCTCACCAACTCGTCCCTCAACAGCGCCACCTACGAGGACGGGCGGTACACCCTCGGCCTGCGCCAGGACGAGCAGGGCAAGGACTACGAGATCGAGACCGAGGGCCTGGTCCTGGCCACCGGCTACCACTACCAGCCGCCGGCCTTCCTCGCCGGGATCAACGACCGGCTCCGCTTCGACGGCCACGGCCGCTTCGACGTGGCCCGCAACTACGCCGTCGACACCACCGGCCGCGGCGTCTTCCTGCAGAACGCGGGCGTCCACACGCACAGCGTCACCTCGCCCGACCTGGGCATGGGCCCGTACCGGAACTCGTACATCATCCGGGAGCTGCTCGGCACGGAGTACTACCCGGTCGAGAAGACCATCGCGTTCCAGGAGTTCGCCGTATGACCGGCATCGACGGTGTGCACTTCACCTTCCGTCCCCTCGACCCGCTGAAGGACGCCGAACTGCTGCACCGCTGGGTCACGCACCCCAAGGCGGCGTACTGGATGATGCAGGACGCCAGGCTGGAGGACGTCGAGCGGGCGTACATGGAGATCGCGGCCGACCCGCACCACCACGCCCTGCTGGGGCTGCTCGACGGCGAGCCCGTCTTCCTCATGGAGAAGTACGACCCCGCCCACCGTGAACTCGTCGGCCTGTACGAACCCGAGCCCGGAGACGTCGGCATGCACTTCCTGGTGCCGCCGACGGACACCCCGGTGCACGGCTTCACCAGGTCCGTGATCACCGCCGTGATGGCGCACCTCTTCGAGGACCCGGCCACCCACCGGGTCGTCGTCGAGCCGGACGTGTCCAACAAGGCCGTCCACGCCCTCAACGAAGTCGTCGGTTTCGTCCCCGACCGCGAGATCGACAAGCCGGAGAAGCGCGCGCTGCTGAGCTTCTGCACGCGCGAGCAGTTCGTTCACAGCCAGAGCCTGGCTGCCCGAGGAGTAGCCGTATGACCCTGTCCGACGCCGTAGCGCATCTGTCCCCCCACCGCTGGGCACGGGCCAATCGCCTGCTCATCCGCAAAGCCCTCGCCGAGTTCGCCCACGAGCGGCTCATCACGCCGGAGGCCACCGCCGACGGCCGCTTCGAGGTCCGCAGCGACGACGGCTCGACCCGCTACGGGTTCACCGCCGTCCGGCGCGCCCTCGACCACTGGCAGGTCGACGCCGACTCGATCACCCGTCAACGAGACGGCGTCGACCTCCCTCTGGCCGCCCTGGACTTCTTCATCGAGCTGAAGAAGTCCCTCGGCCTGAGCGACGAGATCCTCCCGGTCTACCTGGAGGAGATCTCCTCCACCCTCGCCGGCACCTGCTACAAGCTCACCAAGCCGCAGACGCCGGTCGCCGAGCTGGTGGACGGCGGCTTCCAGGCCATCGAGACCGGGATGACCGAGGGCCACCCCTGTTTCGTCGCCAACAACGGCCGCCTCGGCTTCGGCGTCCACGAGTACCTGTCGTACGCCCCCGAGACGGCGAGCCCGGTGAAGCTGGTCTGGCTGGCCGCGCACCGCTCACGGGCGGCGTTCACGGCGGGCGTGGGCATCGAGTACGAGGCGTTCCTGCGGGACGAGTTGGGCGCGGAGACAATCGCCCGCTTCCACTCCGTCCTCACGGACCTGGAGCTGGACCCGGCCGACTACCTCTTCATCCCGGTCCACCCCTGGCAGTGGTGGAACAAGCTCACCGTCACCTTCGCCGCCGAGGTCGCCCAGCGGAACCTGGTGTGCCTGGGCGAGGGCGACGACGAGTACCTCGCCCAGCAGTCGATCCGGACGTTCTTCAACAGCTCCAGCCCCGAGAAGCACTATGTGAAGACGGCCCTGTCCGTCCTCAACATGGGCTTCATGCGCGGCCTCTCGGCGGCGTACATGGAGGCGACCCCCGCCATCAACGACTGGCTGGCGGGGCTCATCGACGGCGACCCGGTCCTGAAGTCGACCGGCCTGTCGATCATCCGCGAGCGCGCCGCCGTCGGCTACCGGCACCTGGAGTACGAGGCCGCCACCGACAAGTTCTCCGCGTACCGCAAGATGCTGGCCGCGCTGTGGCGCGAGAGCCCGGTGGCCTCGCTCCAGGACGGCGAGTCGCTGGCGACGATGGCCTCCCTGGTCCACGTCGACCACGAGGGCAACGGCTTCGCCGCCGCGCTGATCGCACGCTCGGGCCTCACCCCGACGGAGTGGCTGCGCCGCTACCTGAAGGCGTACTTCACCCCGCTCCTCCACAGCTTCTACGCGTACGACCTGGTCTTCATGCCGCACGGCGAGAACGTCATCCTCGTCCTGAAGGACGGTGTCGTCGAGCGGGCGATCTACAAGGACATCGCCGAGGAGATCGCGGTCATGGACCCGCAGGCGGTGCTGCCGCCGGCGGTCGAACGGCTGCGCGTCGAGGTCCCCGAGGACAAGAAGCTCCTGTCCCTCTTCACGGACGTCTTCGACTGCTTCTTCCGCTTCCTGGCCGCGAACCTCGCCGAGGAAGGCGTCCTGGACGAGGAGGAGTTCTGGGGCACGGTCGCCGAGAACGTCCGCGACTACCAGCGCTCGATGCCCGAACTCGCCGACAAGTTCGCCCAGTACGACATGTTCGCCCCCGAGTTCGCGCTGTCCTGCCTCAACCGCCTCCAGCTGCGCAACAACAAGCAGATGGTCGACCTCGCGGACCCGGCGGGCGCGCTCCAGCTCGTCGGCACCCTGAAGAACCCCATCGCGGGCGTGTAGCCCCTGGCACGGCCCCCAAAAACAGGCGGGCACCTCGGAGTACGGTCCTCCGAGGTGCCCGCCGTGTCATGTGTGCGACGGCGGGCGGTTCGGCTGCGGGCGAGTGGGGGCTGATCGCGCAGTTCCCCGCGCCCCTGAAGACCAGGCCCCCGCGGGCCTGACAGACCACGGGCCTGGGGTCCTGAAGGCGACGGGCCGGCGGGCCTGAAGGCGACGGGCCGGCGGGCCGACAAGCACGGGGCGCGGCCCCTGCTTTTCAGGGGCGCGGGGAACTGCGCGAGAAGCCCCACCCGCCCGCACCCGCCGACGCACCCGTACCCCCGACCTCTACCGCGCCGCAGGCCAGGGCACCCCCGGCGCCCGGAAGTACCCGACCCCGAGCGCCTCCCACCGAGGCCCCTGCGCGGCGAGCCGCACCCGGTAGCCCTCCCAGTCACGCGTCGACGCCGGAGACCAACCCAGCTCAGCCACACCCGGCAGCCTCGGAAACGCCATGTACTCAACATCGTCCGAGGTCCCGATCGTCTCGGTCCACAGCGGCGCCTCGACACCACGGATCGCGGAGGCCGGCGCGCCCGCCAGATACTCCCCCGGATCCCAGTCGTACGCCCGCCGCACATCCACGTACCCGGCCCAGTCGAGCCCCAGCGGCGTGTCCTTGTCGTACTTCATGTCGAGGTAGATCCGGTCGGCCGGCGACAGAATGATCCCCGTCCCGTTCCGCGCGGCGGCAACGACCTGCTCCTTCTCCTCCGCGCCCGTGCTGTCCAGCCCCCAGTACTGCGCGAGAGCGCCCCGCGCCGGAGTGGCCCCGGTCAGCTGATGCCAGCCGATCACGGTCTTCCCGTACTTCTCGACCACCGGCTGCACCCGGTCCATGAACGTCGCGTAGTCCTCGTGGCTGGTGGAGTTCGCCTCGTCACCGCCGATGTGGAGATAGCGCCCCGGCGTGAGCGCGGCCACCTCCCGTACGACGTCGTCCACGAAGTCGTACGTCACGTCCTTGTCGACGCAGAGGGAGCTGAAGCCCACCTCGGTGCCGGTGTAGAGCGGGGGCGCGACACCGTCGCAGTTGAGCTCGGCGTAGGAGGCGAGGGCCGCGTTGGTGTGGCCGGGCATGTCGATCTCGGGGACGACCTCCAGGTGGCGCGAGGCCGCGTACCGGACGATCTCCTGGTAGTCGGCCTTGGTGTAGTGGCCGCCGGGGCCGCCGCCGACCTCGGTGGAGCCGCCGTACGGGGCGAGGCGCGGCCAGGAGTCGACGGCGATGCGCCAGCCCTGGTCGTCGGAGAGGTGCAGGTGCAGCTTGTTGAACTTGTACAGCGCCAACTGGTCGATGAAGCGCTTGACCTGGTCCACGCCGAAGAAGTGCCGGGAGACGTCCAGCATCGCGCCGCGCCAGCCGTAGCGCGGGGTGTCCCTGATCGTGCCGCCCGCGACCGGCCAGGGGCCCGGCTGCACGGTGTCCTTCTCGACGGCGGTGGGCAGGAGTTGACGCAGGGTCTGGACGGCGTGGAAGAGCCCGGCGGGCGCGCGGGCGGTGAGGGTGACGCCGGAGCGTCCGCTCTCCAGCCGGTAGCCCTCCTGGCCGAGACCCGTCTCCCCGGAGGCCAGCCGCAGGCGGATTCCGGCCTCTTGGCGTTCGGTGACGGGCAGCCGGTAGCCGGTCGAGGGCCGCAGGATCCCCGCGAGGTACTCCCCGATCCGGCGGCCCTCCGGACCACCGTCCACGACGATGTGCGTACCGCTCGTCAGCCGGTACGGCGATCCGTCGGCCCGGACCGAGGCGGGGGCCGGTATCACCTGCCCGAGCGGGATCACGGTGGCTTCGGCGTTCTCGGACACGGGTGCGGCTCCTGCGGCGAAGATCCCGGCCGCCACCAGCAGCAGCGAACCGAGAAAACGGGTCGATCCGTGGCGCGGTCTCACAACGAGCTCCCTCCACCCATCGAACGGTGCGCTCCCACCATCACCCCTCCACCCCCTTCAGGTCTAGACCACCCGTCGCCCCGGCCGGTGGAACAATCCTCCCCATGGCGGAAATCCTCCAGCGGGACGGCACATGGACCTTCGACGGCGACACCCTGCGGCTGACCCCGGGCCGCGACAAGGGCGTGAGCCTGCTCCGCAAGACCCTGGGTGAACTCACCGTCCCGCTGGGCGCGTTGGCGGGCGTCTCCTTCGAGCAGGGCAAGAAGTCGGGGCGACTGCGCCTCCGGCTGCGCGACGGCTCCGACCCCCTCCTCCAGGCGACCGGCGGCCGGCTCACCGACGCCAACGACCCCTACCAACTGAGCGTCGACTCCGACCGGTACGGCGTCGCCGAGTACCTCGTGGACGAGATCCGGGGCGCGCTGCTCCTGGACGAGGTGCCCATCGACGCGGTGGACACCTACCTGCTCGCCGGGCCCGCCGTGCCGCTCTCCGTCTCCGCCGGGGACGGCACCGCGAGCTTCGACGGCGACCACGTACGCCTGGAGTGGAACTGGAAGACGGAGGACGCCAAGGCCGCGTCCGGTGCGCGGACGCTGTCGCTGGCGGACATAGCGGGCGTCGAGTGGTACCCCTCGGTCGGCCTGGAGAACGGCAGCCTCCGCTTCACCGTGCGGAACGCGCCGACCAAGGCGCCGCCCAAGTACGACCCCAACTCCGTCGAGTTGTGGGGCTTCAAGAAGGACCCGCTGATGGCCCTGGTCGCGGCGGCCGTACAGGCCCGCCTCCCGCACCCGTCGGCCCCGGCGCCGCACCAGCCGACGCTACCCCCGGCGCGGCCGGACCGACCGGCCCCCGAGGAGGACCACGACGCCCTGCTGCGCCGCCTCCGCGAGCTGGGCGACCTCCACAGGTCGGGCGTCCTCACGGACGAGGAGTTCACCCTGGCCAAGCAGGCGGTCCTCAAGCGGATGTGAGGAACCGCCCGCCCGATGCCGCAGGGGAGGTGCGCCCCGCGTTCCGGGCGCACCGGGGCGGCCGAGGTGGCGGCCTGGGCCGTGGCCGGGACGAACGCGCCGCCCGCGACGGCGCCGAGCGTGACCGCGCCGCCTCTGATCATCGAGCCCGGGAGAACCGGGAGAACGTGGAGCGCAGGTGCTCGTGCTGCTCGGCCATGCTCATGCGCTCGGCCGGCCGCTCGGGTACGCCCATGCGAGGAATGTCCATGGCGTCCGAAACTCGTCGCCTCAGGCGACGGAATACGGGACGCCGCATGGACGGCGCACGAACAGCCACTCATAACACATTCAACGTTCCCCCAAGGGTCAGTAACAGCCCCCTGCCCGATATCGGGCAGAATTCTTGCGAAACCCGCTTCCGTCCCCCAGGATCTACCGAGTGCACGACGAACTTGTCGATCATTTGACGCGATCCTCGCCCCTCAGCCGGGGCGAGGCGCTGCGTGTGATCCAGGACGTGCTCGCCTTCTTCGACGAGACGACGGAGGGCTACGTCCGTCGCCGCCACCGCGAGCTCCAGGCCCAGGGCCTGGTCAACGCGACGATCTTCGAACGGATCGAGGCGGACCTGAAGTACCGGGCGGTCGCGCCGCCGGAGCTCACGCTCAGGCAGCTGCGCCGCATCGTCTACGGCTGATCATCCACGGCTAGGGGATACGTATATATGTGCGGGATTGTCGGTTACATCGGCAAGCGCGATGTGGCGCCGCTGCTCCTTGAGGGCCTGCAGCGCCTGGAGTACCGGGGCTACGACTCGGCGGGCATAGTCGTCACCTCGCCCAAGACGGCCGGTCTGAAGATGGTCAAGGCCAAGGGCCGGGTCCGCGACCTGGAGGCCAAGGTCCCCGCGCGCTTCAAGGGCACCACCGGCATCGCCCACACCCGCTGGGCCACCCACGGCGCCCCGTCCGACGTCAACGCCCACCCGCACATGTCGGCCGACAACAAGGTCGCCGTCGTCCACAACGGCATCATCGACAACGCCTCCGACCTGCGCAGGAAGCTCGAAGCGGACGGCGTCGAGTTCCTCTCCGAGACCGACACCGAGGTCCTCACCCACCTCATCGCCCGCTCCCAGGCCACCACCCTGGAGGAGAAGGTCCGCCAGGCGGTACGGATCGTCGAGGGCACCTACGGCATCGCCGTCATGCACGCCGACTTCAACGACCGCATCGTCGTCGCCCGCAATGGCTCCCCCGTCGTCCTCGGCATCGGCGAGAAGGAGATGTTCGTCGCCTCGGACATCGCCGCGCTCGTGGCCCACACGCGCCAGATAGTGACGCTGGACGACGGCGAGATGGCGACGCTGAAGGCCGACGACTTCCGGACCTACACCACGGAAGGCACCCGCACCACGGCGGAGCCCACCACGGTGGAGTGGGAGGCGGCCTCGTACGACATGGGCGGCCACGACACGTACATGCACAAGGAGATCCACGAGCAGGCCGACGCCGTGGACCGCGTGCTGCGCGGCCGCATCGACGACCGCTTCTCCACCGTGCACCTCGGCGGCCTCAACCTGGACGCCCGCGAGGCGCGCCAGATCCGCCGCGTCAAGATCCTCGGCTGCGGCACCTCGTACCACGCCGGCATGATCGGCGCCCAGATGATCGAGGAGCTGGCCCGTATCCCCGCGGACGCCGAGCCGGCGTCGGAGTTCCGCTACCGCAACGCGGTCGTCGACCCCGACACCCTCTACATCGCCGTCTCCCAGTCCGGCGAGACGTACGACGTACTCGCGGCCGTCCAGGAGCTGAAGCGCAAGGGCGCCCGCGTCCTCGGCGTCGTGAACGTCGTCGGCTCGGCGATCGCCCGCGAGGCGGACGGCGGCATCTACGTCCACGCCGGCCCCGAGGTCTGCGTCGTCTCCACCAAGTGCTTCACCAACACGACGGTGGCCTTCGCGCTGCTGGCCCTGCACCTGGGCCGCACCCGGGACCTCTCGGTCCGCGACGGCAAGCGCATCATCGCGGGCCTGCGCAAGCTCCCCGCCCAGATCTCCGAGATGCTGGAGCAGGAGGAGGAGATCAAGAAGCTGGCCGAGCAGTACGCCGAGGCCCGCTCGATGCTCTTCATCGGCCGTGTCCGGGGCTACCCGGTGGCCCGTGAGGCCTCCCTGAAGCTCAAGGAGGTCTCCTACATCCACGCCGAGGCCTACCCCGCCTCCGAGCTCAAGCACGGCCCGCTGGCCCTGATCGAGCCCGCCCTCCCGACGGTCGCCATCGTCCCCGACGACGACCTCCTGGAGAAGAACCGCGCCGCCCTGGAGGAGATCAAGGCCCGCAGCGGCAAGATCCTCGCCGTCGCCCACCGGGAGCAGGAGAAGGCCGACCAGACGATCGTCGTCCCCAAGAACGAGGACGAACTGGACCCGATCCTCATGGGCATCCCCCTCCAACTCCTCGCCTACCACACGGCGTTGGCCCTGGGCCGCGACATCGACAAGCCGCGCAACCTGGCCAAGTCGGTCACGGTCGAGTAGGCAGGCAAGGGCAGGGAACGCGGCTGCGCGCGGGTGGGCGCGACCAGCCCCCACCCGGCCGCAGCGGCCGAACAAGAGGACGGACCCCCCGTGATGCCACCCATCACGGGGGGTCCGTTCATGACGCGCCGGGGCCGCCCAACGCCCCGACGCCGCTGCCAACTACCCGTGGCCGTCACACCACTCCGTCCGGCATCACGCGGGTTATGCCCTTCACAAGGGCACAAACACCTGTACGCGCCAGTAGACTTACGCGTTTCCGGAAGCGACGCGGAACGTCACGGAATGACGATGACCGGCCGCTGCGCCCGCTTGGCGAGCCGCCCGGCGACGGACCCGAAGATCCGCCCCACGATCCCGTGCGTGGACCCGACGACGATCGCGTCGGCCTCGTACTCCCGCCCCACCTCTTCGAGTTCGTGGCAGATGTCGCCGCCGCGCTCGACGAGGATCCAGGGCACTTCGGCCAGATAGTCGGCGCAGGCGAGCTCCAGCCCGAGGACCTCGGTGCGGTGATCGGGAACGTCGACGAAGACGGGTGGCTCGCAGCCGGCCCACACGGTCGTGGGCAGTCGATTGGCGACGTGCACGATGATCAGGCCCGAGCCGGAGCGGCGGGCCATACCGACGGCGTACGCGAGGGCGCGCTCACTGGACGTCGAACCGTCGAAGCCGACGACGACGCCGTGCTTGAAGGCGGGATCGCAGGACGGGCGTGCCTCTTCCGCCGCAAGGGGCTCGGCCGCCGTGTGATCGGCGACGGGCCGCCGCTTGCGGTCCGCGGAGTCGAAGAATTCGTGACCGGCCATGGGTGTCTCGGCGTTTGGATCCTCGTGTGGGACGTGGATGGGACGTCAGTGTGCGGCGGAGCCGTGTCCGGGAATCGTCTTCCCGACCCCATACCCCCAAGGGTACGACCGCACGCCTCCTCCGCCCAGATCCCGCACCGGCTGCGCGGGGTTCCAGGGAGCATGCACGAGCACCGGCCCGTAACGCAATGGTTGCTGCCACGTACAGCCGGTTTCCACAGGAACACGGACACGGCGGCACAGGTGTGCGCGTCGCCCCAGCGGGCAGCCGTGCCGCTGGGCGCGCTCATGGCCGCGCGTCCGTCCGCCGTGACTCCGGTGAGCGAAACCCACCCCACGGCAACCCGATCAGGCAGCGCCAGTGACCGACAGCTCGAACACGCGTTGAACCCCGGTAAGCCGCACCCCAGGGAGCCAAGGAGGGAGCCCGCCGTGTCCGTACCCCGCACCGCGCCCCAGCCCGTCCCCGAGGCCGACGAGATCCCCCCTCACCCCACCGACACCGCCACGGACGTGGTCCGCTGGGCGGCGTTCAGCTGCGTCCTCGTCCCGGTCGTGCTCGTCTGGTACGGCACCTCACTCGCCGGCGCGACGGGCGCGGCCCTCGGCCTCGCGGCGGTCACCGGCGTCTGCCGCGTCCTCCTGCGCCAGTCCGAACGCGGCGCGGCCCGCGCGGCGGCCGCCCGTTCGATGGCCGAAGATCGCACCCCCGGGCGCGGCCGGCGTGGACGCTCCGCCTCAGGGGCGCACAGGGGCGGACGGAACTCCGGCCCGAGTACGCCGGTCGACTGACCGGTTTCCGCGCACACCCCCGTATCTTTTCAGCCAACTTCGGTTACCTGCACGTCCCTTGGTCGAACACCCCTCCACCCCCCGTTCGACCTGCACTGAAAGGGGTCCAAGGGCCACGCGCACCCTACGTGGACCGGCCACGGGGACGAGGCGCACTTCCCTGCACGGCCCACGAGTGCAACGCTTCGTGATCGAATGCTTCACGCCAAGTTGCCATGTCGACAATGTGCCGGGTGGCGAACTGGTCACGCCGGCACCGCGCGACACAGTAGATTCGATCATGACTGTCTTACGGCGGGGGACTCGTGCAGGACCAAGGGGAAACGTGCAGGAGCGACACAACCGAGGAGCCGCGACCACCGAGGGGGGCTTAGCAGTATGAGCCACGACTCCACCGCCGCGCCGGAAGCCGCGGCCCGGAAGCTGTCCGGGCGACGCCGCAAGGAGATCGTCGCGGTGCTGCTGTTCAGCGGCGGTCCCATCTTCGAGAGTTCCATACCGCTGTCGGTGTTCGGGATCGACCGCCAGGACGCCGGCGTACCGCGGTACCGCCTACTGGTGTGCGCGGGCGAGGACGGCCCGCTGCGGACCACAGGGGGCCTGGAACTCACCGCACCGAACGGCCTTGAGGCGATCTCGCGGGCGGGCACGGTGGTCGTGCCCGCATGGCGTTCGATCACCTCACCGCCGCCGGAGGAGGCGCTCGACGCTCTGCGCCGAGCGCACGAAGAGGGTGCCCGCATCGTCGGGCTGTGCACCGGCGCCTTCGTGCTGGCCGCCGCCGGCCTGCTGGACGGCAGGCCCGCGACGACACACTGGATGTACGCGCCGACGCTGGCCAAGCGCTATCCGTCCGTCCACGTCGATCCACGTGAGCTCTTCGTGGACGACGGCGACGTACTGACCTCGGCCGGCACCGCGGCCGGGATCGATCTGTGTCTGCACATCGTGCGGACCGACCACGGGAACGAGGCGGCCGGCGCACTGGCCCGTCGACTCGTCGTCCCACCCCGTCGATCGGGCGGCCAGGAGCGCTATCTCGATCGGTCTTTACCAGAGGAGATCGGCGCCGACCCGCTCGCCGAGGTCGTCGCCTGGGCGCTGGAGCACCTCCACGAGCAGTTCGACGTGGAGACACTCGCGGCGCGGGCGTACATGAGCCGTCGTACGTTCGACCGCCGGTTCCGTTCGCTCACCGGGAGCGCTCCCCTGCAGTGGCTGATCACCCAGCGCGTGCTGCAGGCGCAGCGTCTGCTGGAGACGTCGGACTACTCGGTGGACGAGGTCGCGGGGCGTTGCGGCTTCCGTTCGCCGGTGGCGCTGCGCGGGCACTTCCGGCGGCAGCTGGGCTCGTCCCCGGCGGCGTACCGGGCGGCGTACCGGGCCCGGCGTCCGCAGGGCGACAAGCCCGGCGACCACCACGACGGCCCGCACGGCGTCCCGGGGCCGTCCCCGATGTCGCCGGAGCACGCCCCGGTGCCGCTCCAGGCCCGCCGCACGGCCGCGGCGAGCGCCCTGGCGCCGTCGGCGTCCCTCTCCACGGAGGGCGCCAAGCCGGAGCTGTACGCGACGGGCCGTCTGCCGGGCCAGCGCAGCGCGCCGTAGCACTCCACGGCTCGTAGCGGCCCGGTCCTGCACCTGATCATCCCGGTGCAGGGCCGGGCCGTACGGCTGTCACGGGCCGTAAGGTGAGACACATGAACGATCGCATGGTGTGGATCGACTGCGAGATGACCGGCCTCTCGCTGTCCGACGACGCGCTCATCGAAGTGGCCGCCCTCGTCACCGACTCCGAGCTGAACGTGCTCGGCGAGGGGGTCGACATCGTCGTCCGCCCGCCGGACTCGACGCTGGAGACGATGCTGGAGGTGGTGCGCGAGATGCACACCGCGTCCGGCCTGCTCGACGCCCTGGCCGGCGGCACGACGCTCGCCGACGCCGAGGCGCAGGTCCTGGCGTACGTACGAGAGCACGTGAAGGAACCGCGCAAGGCCCCCCTCTGCGGCAACTCGGTGGGCACGGACCGAGGCTTCCTCCTCCGTGACATGCCGGCGCTGGAGAGCTACCTCCACTACCGCATCGTGGACGTCTCCTCGGTCAAGGAGCTGGCCCGCCGCTGGTACCCGCGGGCGTACTTCAACAGCCCGGAGAAGAACGGCAACCACCGGGCCCTCGCCGACATCCGCGAATCCATCGCCGAGCTCCGCTACTACCGCGAGGCGATCTTCGTCCCGCAGCCCGGCCCCGACTCGGAGACGGCCCGCGCCATCGCCGCGAAGCACGTCCTGCCCGCGCTGTAGCCCGTCACCGGGGCCCCGGCCGGGCCCCGAAAGCCCCCCACCGAAACGCGTGCGCGGGCACCCCTGAAGACCCTGTACACTTTTTCTCGGCCGGTCGGTGAAACCTTCGGATGAACCGCCGGTCATGGTGGGTGTAGCTCAGCTGGTAGAGCACCTGGTTGTGGTCCAGGATGCCGCGGGTTCGAGTCCCGTCACTCACCCTGGTGAATCGGCCCCGGTCCGCGAAAGCGGACCGGGGCCGATTCGGTTCGTCAGGTCTGCCGCCGATGGCCGCGCCAAGCCGCGAACAGGCCCGTGCCGACAGAAGTGACAGCGGCGAACGCTTCGGGCCCGGCCAAGAGGAACACCGCCGTGACCACCGTGAGCAAGCCCACCAGGGCGATGAAATCGAGTGCGCGTTCCGCGAGCGCCCCACGAGCCGTCGCACGCGCTCCCTGCTCGGTCGAACGCTTCGTGGCATGTGATTTATCGGTCATGCCGCCAGTGAAGCCGGGCCGAGTGGGAATGCTCATGCCGTCGAACGGTCCCGCAGCATCCCGGACGTGACCGGACGTCCCCGAACGTCCTCGGACGGCCGGGGGCTCTCCTGCGCCGGATGGTGGGCACGGGTGTCGGAGAGGGGACGGCGTGGACGTGCAGCAGGGGCTCGCGGAGTTGGCCGCGGACTTGAAGACCCTTCAGATCCGGCACGGGAACCCCGCTCTGCGCGAGATCGAACGGCATGCCCCCGCAGAGCGCCCGCTCCCGCCGTCGACCGTCAGCGAGGTACTCAACGGCAAGCGCCTGCCGCGACTCGACCTGCTGCTCGCGCTCGTGCAGACGTTGCTGGGCTTCACCGACAGAGGACACGAACCGGTTGCGCCGCGTGACCCTCGGCTCGAGTTCTGGCGTGATCGCTGGAGCGCCCTTCAACTCCTTCAGAGCTCGACCAGGCAGACCACCGCCTCAGCCGAGGGGGAGCGACCGTCAGAGGTGGCGCGACCACCCGCGCCCGATCGACCGGCCGACGCGTCCGCGTTCGACGAGCCGCCGCGAACGGTCCGTATCTTCGTGGCGATGCCCGGCACCTCGATGGGCGACGAGGCCCGCTGGACGAACATCCCGGAGATCCGGCGCGAGCTTCTGGATCCCGTGGCCGCCCTTGTCGGCGAGGCGATGGAGTGCGAGACACAACTGGTCATCGAGAAGGAGAAGACGTCCATGGGGACGATCCACCTCTCGATGTTCCGGGAGGCCGTGGACGCCGACGTCTACATAGCCGACCTGAGCGGCGCCAATCCCAATGTCTACCTCGAACTCGGCGTCCGCTGGGCGCTGCGCGACGCGGTGACCGTACTGATCGCCCAGGACGTCCGCGAGGTCCTGTTCAACGCCTCGGCGAGCCGGGTGATCAGCTACGGCCCCATGCCGGACGAGCTCAAGGAGGCCCAGCGGCAGATCACTCAGGCCGTCGTCGGGGGACTGCGTCGGCCGGAACACGTGGACAGCCCGGTGCGCGAGGGCTCCGACTACGTCACCGTGCCGCGCTCCCAGTACGAGGGGCTGGCCACGGAGATCGCGGGCCTGCGCTCACAGCAGGGCGAGGACCTCATCGACGCCGCGCTCGCCCTGGGCGGCGACGACCCGACCCGCGCCATCGAGTTGCTGCACGACGCCGTGGACCGCAACCCGTCGAGCCTGCGCGGGCACTTCGAGCTGGGTGTGGCGCTCCGCCGTGAGAACCGCCACGCCGAGGCGGAGGCCGCACTGCGGATCTGTGTCCGGCTGCGGACCGACCACGCCCCGAGCTGGCGTGAGCTGGGCACCACGCGCAGCAAGCGCGGGGCGCTCCAGTCGGCCGCGGACGCCTTCGCCCGCGCGGTCGAACTCGACGACTCCGACGCGGAGACGTGGGCCACTCTCGGCGGCCTGCACCGGCGTCTGGCCCGCCGGGACCTTCCCGAGCGGTTCGACACCACGGAGTTGGAGAGGGCCCTCAGCAGCTACCGCCGGGCCAGCGAGCTGAGCGGCAACGACACCTATCCGCGGCTCAACGAGGCCCGGGTGGAACTGCTGCTCCACGGAGTCCGCGGCACCGACCCCACCCCCGTCTTCGGCCGCTTCCGCCGCCTGGAGCACTTGGCGCGCTTCGCCGCGGAGGACGCGGTGGGGACCGACCCATGGCCCGTCTTCGACCTCGCGGACACCCTGCTGCTGACAGGCCGCGAGGAGGAGGGTCTCGCGGAGCTACGGAAGGCGGTCGGCCTGGTACGGCCGCACGAGATGGAGTCGGTACTGTCGTCCGTGGTGGCGCCCCTCCAGGACTTCCTGAACTGCCCCCAACTGCTCGCTCCGGCCACGGTGAACGCCGTGAGCGCGGCGGTCGCCGAGTGCCTGCGGCATCTGCCCCGGCGGGACCAGGACTGACGGCAGGCCCACCGGCCCACGCATCGCGGGATCAGGAAGCGGGCGCCGCGCCCCGCCAGGCCTCCGCGAACCCCTGTACGCGCGCGAAGCGTTCGGCCGGGTCGGGGCGCGTGGCCCGCTCCAGTACGGCCAGTTGGGCCGCCGTGCCACGCCAGGCGCGCTCCTCGTCACCCGCGTCGAGGAGGAGGCGGGCGATGCGGCCGAGGACGTACACGGTCGTACGGATATCGATGACGGCGCCGCGTTCGAACTCCTCCGGGGCCATGAGACGGGTGGAGCCCGGCAGCCGCTCGGCGTCCAGCACGAAGGGGCCGGGCCGGTACTCGTCGAGGTCGACCAAGTGCGTCTGGTGCGCCGTGAAGTCGTACAGCAGGGCTCCGTCGTAGAGATCCACGGCGACGTGCCCAGCGGCCTCCACGGCGAGATGAGCGTCGAGTACGCGGTCGATGGCCGCCTCGACCCGAGCGACGGGCAGGGCCCGGAAGCGGGCCATCGGGCTGCCCGGGGTCGTACGGTCGCGCCGGCCGCGCTCGGCGGGGTCGTACAGCACCTCACCGTCCCGCCAGGGCATGACCACGGCCGCCGCCCCGGCCCGTAACGCGATCCGGTGCACCTGCGGGACGATCACCGGGTGCCGCACGGCCCGGTGAAAGTCCCACGCCCGCTCCAACGACCGCCGCCCCACCGCTTCGACGGCCGTCTTCACGAACCACCGCTCAGCACGGTCGGGCAACCGCACCCCGTACGCCACACACCCCGAGTCCTGCTTCTCGAACACCCGGAAGACCTCACCGATCCGGGCCAGACACTCCGCCACCGGGCCGTCGATCCGCTCCAGGCCCAACAGCGGGTGGTGGTCCGGGCTTTGCCCTGCACCAAGGTTCTCCATGGAGGCCAGGCTGCCAGCAGCACGCCCCAGCCGCGGCGGGGCGTGCTGCCACACGTGCCCGGACGTCGGGCCCGCCGCTACAACCTCTCCCCTCTCGACCGCGCGTTGCTCCTGGCAACGCCTTCACTCAGGGCTTCGGACCGAGTCACCGGCTTGAGCCGTTCCTGTCGGGCGTCCCACTCCTGCCCGCCACCGACTGGCCGCAGTTGCACGTACGGACCGACGAACCCCATCACCCTGCCGATCCGTCCGGTCCCCGCGTCCCGAACAACGTCGCCGACGCTCACCGGCAGCGGGCCGGGACGGCGGGGAGGTTCGCAGGTGCTCATCACGCCACCGCCTTCGCGCCGATCACGTGATCATCGAGATCGACACCGAAGTCCGCCGCGAGCACCACCAGGGCGACCCTCCGCCGAGACTGCCGGGCCTGCTCCCGCTCGGACTCGACGACGTACGGGCGGACCATGGCGGTGGCGCCGCCGTCGAGCGGGCCGTGAAGCCCGTACGGGGACCGCTGGGCCAGGAGTCGTCGCGGGGCCGTGGGCAACGCGTGCGGTCGAGGCACCGTAAGTGATCCGGCAGGCCGGGAAACGGCCCGTCGCCTGCCGGTGCCGGGGGCGACAACGCCCAGGGCCCATCGCAGGAACGCGTGGATAATGCTCACTGTCGTCAGCTCCTTCGAAGCTGGTGGCCATGCCCCGGGAGGTCGCACAACCTCGCCGGGGTCTTTCCATGTCGAGAGATTACGCCACTTGTAAGGTGTTGTCAGGTGATGTCACATGGCTTCACGTATCGATAGGCATCGTCGCAGGTCAAATAGGGTCGATATATGACTGTCGACCTTGAAGGACCTGAGCCGCTGTACGAACAGATCGCCGTCATACTCAGCGCGCGCATCGCGGACGGCACGTACCCTCCCCGCCGCCGGGTCCCGTCCGAGGCGGCCATCTGCGACGAGTTCAGCGTCTCGCGCCCGACCGCACGATCCGCTCTTCAGCTCCTGAGTCAGCGCGGCCTCATCGTCACTGTGCGCGGGAAGGGGTCGTTCGTCATGGAGCAGACGAACCCGGGCGCAACCGGAGACAGCGACTCCACCGACTGAAACTCGGCGCTACGCGCGGGGCGAAAGATCACACCACTCGGCTGTCTTCACCCCACTGTGGTGACCATGCCTAACCGAGTAGCCGTCCTGTCCGATATTCACGGAGTCCTGCCGGCCCTGGAGGCAGTGCTCGCTGAACTCACATGCCGTTCGTCCGCATCGCCCACGGCCGACTCGTGATCAACCCCGGCAGCGTCGGCATGCCCTACGGACGAGCCGGAGCACACTGGGCCCTCCTGGGCCCAGGCGTCGAACTCCGCACCACGCACTTCGACGTCCAAGCCGCGGCCACCCAGCTCAGCCAGGAATCGTCCTACCCCGACATCACCGAATGGGCCGACTACTTCCTGCACGCACGCGCGACCGACGCCGACGCCCTCGCAGCCTTCGCCCCACGCGACGGACGCGACGGACGCGACGGACGCGACGGACGCGACGGACGCGACCACAGGCCATGACCCGCCGCCACTTTCCCAGCGCACGCACGTGCGGCCCCGGGGAGCAGCAGCCGCCCCCTCAGGAAGAAGCCCGCGCCACCAGTTCCGTGGGCAGCATCACCTGGCGTCGCTCCAGCCCCCGGGACACCGCCGGGCGGCGGTCCGCGATCTCGTCGAGGAGGAGGTCGATCATGGCGCGGCCCATTTCCACTATGGGCTGGCGGACGCTCGTCATCGGGGGATCCATGTGGCGGGCGATCGCCGAGTCGTCGTAGCCGACGAGGGCCACGTCGTCAGGTATGCGGCGGCCGGCCTCGCGGAGGACCTGGCGGGCGCCGGCGGCCATCACGTCGGACTCGGCGAAGACCGCGTCGAGGTCGGGGCAGCGGGACAGCAGCTCCGCCATGGCCCGTCGGCCGCCCTCCTCCGTGAAGTCGCCGGGGACGATCAGACGCTCGTCGACCTCGCGGCCGGCGTCCTCCAGGGCCTCGCGGTAGCCGACGACGCGGCGCTGGGCGCCGTAGACGTCCAGGCGGCCGGTGATGGTGGCGATCCGGGTGCGGCCTCGTTCGAGCAGGTGCTCCACCGCCGAGCGGCCGCCGCCGTAGTTGTCGGAGTCGACGGAGGGGAGGGTTTCCAGCTCTGAACGGGGGCCGCTGATGACCGCCGGGATTTCCAGTTGTGACAGCAAATCGGGGAGCGGGTCGTCCGCGTGGACCGAGACCAGGAGGACGCCGTCGACGCGGTGCGCGGCCAGGTACTGGGCCAGGCGGCGGCGCTCCCGGTCGCTGCCCGCGAAGATCAGCAGGAGCTGCATCTCCGTGTCGGACAGCTGGGCCCCCACGCCCTTGAGGATGTCGGAGAAGTAGGGCTCCGCGAAGAAGCGGGTCTCCGGCTCGGGCACGACCATCGCGATCGCGTCCGTACGGTTCGCCGCGAGCGCGCGGGCCGCCGTGTTCGGGACGTAGCCGAGCTCCGCGACCGCCGCCTCGACCGCCGCGCGGGTCGCGTCACTGACCCGGGGCGAGCCGTTGATCACCCGGGACACCGTCCCCCGGCCCACACCGGCCCGAGCGGCGACCTCTTCCAACGTCGGCCGCCCACCGCTCCGGCCCCGTGCTCCGTGGCCTGTCACCATGGTCGCCTCCCGTTCACACCGCGCTGGCGTGGAATCTAACAGTCCTGATCCTCGTACGACGTCCAGGAAGTGGTCATTCGGGTTTCGGCGCCGCCCCGGGACGACGTCGGCGGACCGGGCCCGCCACCGGCGACGGCGTCCCGCCCGGCACGACCGGCACCCCCGGTCGCACACGACCGGTTACACGAGTCCAACGGTGTCGGCGACCGGGAGGCCGGGCCCGGCGGCACCGGTACGGCCCGGACCCCGCCGCCGCCGACGCCTCGAACCCGGCCCCTTCCCGCCGATCTCCGACGACCTCTGAAGCCCCACCCGCCCCACGTCGGCGATTTCCGGGCATGCCCGGCCGCCGATCCCGGGGTTTGTTAACAGCCCGATAACCGAAGACATCTCTCCGCGCTCGCTCCCTTGACACCCCCGCACGAACCGACGACTCTTCAACACATCACTCGTGGGAGCGCTCCCACAGTACCTGGCACTTACACATCCCGCACGTTCCCCGCCCGAGCCGCAGCATGAACAATTGGGCCCAACAACGCAGTTGGCCGGGGGGTCGGCACGTCAGGGCATCAGGAGGACGCAATGCGAGCACGTACCCTCCCGCACTCCCGGCTCCGGTCGGGTGGGGGCACCCGTATCGCCCGCAGGACGCGCAGGACGGTGGCCATAGCGGCCGTCGCGGCGCTGGGCGCCGGGCTGCTGGCCGGCTGTGCCGACGACGGCAAGGACGAGGACGGTTCGTCGTCGGACGGCGGCGGCGGTGGCAAGACCAAGATCACCCTGGGACTCTTCGGAAGCTTCGGCTTCGAGGAGGCCGGCCTCTACGCCGAGTACGAGAAGCTGAACCCGAAGATCGACATCGACCAGACGGTGATCGAGCGGAACGAGAACTACTACCCGCCGCTGGTCAACCACCTCACGACCAACAGCGGTCTGCAGGACATCCAGGGCATCGAGGTCGGCAACATAGCCGAGGTGGTGAACAACTACTCCGACAAGTTCGTCGACCTGTCGAAGTACGGCAAGGAGAGCGACTACCTGCCCTGGAAGTGGCAGCAGGGGACCTCGAAGGACGGCTCGACGATCGGGCTCGGCACCGACGTCGGTCCGATGGCCATCTGCTACCGCAAGGACCTGTTCGAGGCGGCCGGCCTGCCCACCGACCGCGAGGAGGTCGGCAAGCTGTGGACGGGCGACTGGGCGAAGCTCGTCGAGGCCGGCAAGGACTACAAGGCGAAGGCCCCCAAGGGCACCACCTTCATGGACTCGCCCGGCGGCCTGTTCAACGCCATCATCGGCAGTGAGAACGAGCGGTTCTACGACGCCTCCGGCAAGGTCATCTACAAGACGAACCCGGCCGTCAAGAAGGCGTTCGACCTGACGGCCGAGGCGGCCGAGGACGGTCTGGTCGGCAACCAGACGCAGTTCCAGCCGGCCTGGGAGACGACGATCTCCAACAGCAAGTTCGCCGCGATGGCCTGCCCGCCGTGGATGCTCGGCTACATCGAGAGCAAGTCGAAGCCGGAGAGCGCCGGCAAGTGGGACGTGGCCGCGCCCCCGAAGGCCGCCAACTGGGGCGGATCCTTCCTCGCCGTGCCGAAGTCGGGCAAGAACGCCGAGGAGGCCGCGAAGCTGGCCGCCTGGCTGACCGCGCCCGAGCAGCAGGCGAAGCTCTTCGCCAAGCGCGGCAGCTTCCCGACCGCGCAGGCCGCGTACGACCTGCCGGAGGTGAAGGACGCGAAGAACAAGATGACCGGTGACGCCCCGATCGGCCAGATCTACGCGCCGCTGGCCGCGGAGCTCCCGGTGCAGGTGGTCGGCCCGAAGGACCAGATCATCCAGCAGGGCCTGACCGACAACGGCGTCATCCTCGTGACCCAGGGCAAGTCGCCCAAGGAGGCCTGGGAGAACGCGGTCAAGACCATCGACAACAACCTGGAGAAGTGACCGGTCATGGCCACCCGGCACGACACCGCCGCCGCGCCCCCCGTCAAGGAGGGGGGCGCGGCCCCGGCCCGTCCGCCCGTCGAGTCCCCTGAGACGATCAGGAAGCGGGCCCGGCTGTCCCGCCGCTGGCAGCGCGACGTGCGCTGGAGCCCGTACGCCTTCGTCTCGCCGTTCTTCCTGCTCTTCGTCGCGTTCGGCATGTTCCCGCTGATCTACACGGCGTGGGCCTCGCTGCACACGGTGGAGCTGACCGCGCCCACCGACATGGAGTGGGCGGGGCTGCGCAACTACACCCGGATCTTCGACGACGAGTTCTACTGGAACGCGGCGAAGAACACCTTCACCATCGGGATCATCTCGACCGTCCCGCAGTTGATGATGGCGCTGGGCATCGCGCACCTCCTCAACTACAAGCTGCGCGCCTCGACCTTCTACCGGGTCGTGATGCTCGCGCCGTACGCCACGTCGATCGTCGCGGCGTCCCTCGTCTTCGTGCTGCTCTTCGGCCGTGACTACGGCATGATCAACTGGTTCCTGGGTCTGTTCGGCGTCGACAACATCGACTGGCAGAACGACAAGTGGTACGCGCAGTTCGCCGTCTCGTCCATCGTCGTCTGGCGCTGGACCGGCTACAACGCGTTGATCTACCTGGCCGCGATGCAGGCGATCCCGCAGGACCTGTACGAGTCGGCGGCCCTCGACGGCGCCAGCCGCTGGAAGCAGTTCCTCCATGTGACGCTGCCGTCGCTGCGCCCGACGATCCTGTTCACCATCGTCGTGTCGACCATCGGCGCCTCGCAGCTCTTCGCCGAGCCGCTGATGTTCGACGCCAACAAGGGCGCCTCCGGCGGACCCCAGCACCAGTTCCAGACGCTCGGCCTGTACATGTACGAGCAGGGCTGGGTGAACCAGCACCTGGGCCGTGCCTCCGCCATCGCCTGGACGATGTTCCTGATCCTCATCGTGGTCGGAATCATCAACTACGTCATCTCGCGCCGGCTGCGCGCCAGTAGTTAGGAGACCGGCCGTGACGACGACACTCACCAAACCCCCGGCCGACGCGGTACCCGAGCCGCCGAAGAACGGGAAGCGCAAGCGCGGACTGAAGGCGGCGCGCGCGGGCGGGCAGCACCACGCCGGGCCCATCGCTTACGTCATCCTCGCCGTGTTCACCCTCGTCTCGCTGTTCCCGCTGTTCTGGACAGCGGTCGCGGCATCGCGTGACAACGCGCGGCTGGCGGAGACCCCGCCGCCGTTCTGGTTCGGCGCGAACCTCTTCGACAAGCTCGAAGTGGCCTGGAGCGACGCCAATCTGGGCGAGGCGTTCCTCAACACGACGATCGTGGCGGGCGTTTCCTCGCTGACCATCGTCTTCCTGTCCACGATCGCCGGCTTCGCCTTCGCCAAGCTGCGCTTCAGGGGCCGGGGCGCCCTGATGCTGATCGTGATCGGCACGATGATGGTGCCGCCGCAGCTCCAGGTGATCCCGCTGTACATGATGGTCGCCAAGCTCGACTGGACCGACCAGCTCCAGGCGGTGATCCTGCCCTCGCTGGTCAGCGCGTTCGGCGTGTTCTTCATGCGGCAGTACCTGATCCAGGCGCTGCCCGACGAGATCATCGAGGCGGCCCGCGTCGACGGCGCGAGCAGCTGGCGGGTGATCTGGCACGTGGTGTTCCCGGCCGCGCGGCCCGCGATGGCCGTCCTGGGCATGCTGATGTTCGTCCAGACCTGGAACGACTTCCTGTGGCCGTTCCTCGTCCTGACCCAGCTGGGCAACCCGACCGTGCAGGTCGCGGTGGCCGGTCTGGGCCGCGGCTACACCCCCGACCAGGCCCTGATCATGGCGGGCGCGCTGCTCAGCACGCTTCCGCTGCTGCTGGTCTTCGCGATCTTCGGCAAGCAGATCGTGGGGGGCATCATGCAGGGCGCGGTGAAGGGCTGAGGCCCGGGTTCGCTCCCGTACGTCTTCTCACCGGGGGTCGGGTCACCGCCGCCTCGACCCCCTTCCCTCTCTCCCCCCTGTCTGTCCGCCCTTCTCCTTTGTCGGTCCGCCCTTCTCCTTTTCTGCGCCTGTTCCTCTCCCCCCACCCACCTCCGTCGGTCTGAACGACCACCTATGGGAGCGCTTCCATGCCTGAGCCCACAACGCCGGTGACCTTTCCTCCCGCCTTCCTCTGGGGCGCGGCCACCTCCGCCTACCAGATCGAGGGAGCCGTGCGGGAGGACGGCCGTACGCCCTCCATCTGGGACACCTTCAGCCATACCCCGGGCAAGACCGCCGGTGGCGAGACCGGTGACATCGCTGTCGACCACTACCACCGCTACCGCGACGACGTGGCGCTGATGGCGGACCTGGGCCTCAACTCGTACCGCTTCTCCATCTCCTGGTCGCGGGTGCAGCCGACGGGCCGGGGCCCGGCGATCCAGCGCGGCCTGGACTTCTACCGCCGCCTGGTCGACGAGCTGCTGGAGAAGGGCATCAAGCCGGCCGTCACCCTCTACCACTGGGACCTGCCGCAGGAGTTGGAGGACGCGGGCGGCTGGCCCGAGCGCGACATCGTCCACCGCTTCGCCGAGTACGCGCGGATCGTGGGCGAGGCGCTGGGCGACCGCGTCGAGCAGTGGATCACCCTGAACGAGCCGTGGTGCAGCGCGTTCCTCGGCTACGGCTCCGGGGTGCACGCGCCGGGCCGCACGGACCCGGTGGCGTCGCTGCGCGCGGCCCACCACCTGAACGTGGCGCACGGCCTGGGCGTCGCGGCGCTCCGCTCGGCGATGCCCGCCCGCAACTCGATCGCGGTGAGCCTCAACTCGTCGGTGGTACGGCCGATCACGAACTCCCCCGAGGACGTGGCCGCGGCCAGGAAGATCGACGACCTCGCGAACGGTGTCTTCCACGGGCCGATGCTGCAGGGGGCGTACCCGGAGACCCTGTTCGCCGCCACCGCGTCGCTGACGGACTGGTCGTTCGTGCAGGACGGTGACGTGGCGACGGCCAACCAGCCGTTGGACGCGCTGGGGTTGAACTACTACACGCCGACGCTGGTGGGCGCGGCGGACGCGGACGCGAGCGGTCCGCGGGCGGACGGCCACGGGGCGAGCAGCCACTCGCCGTGGCCGGGCGCGGACGACGTGCTGTTCCACCAGACTCCGGGCGAGCGTACGGAGATGGGCTGGACGATCGACCCGACGGGTCTGCACGAGCTGATCATGCGGTACTCGCGGGAGGCTCCCGGGCTGCCGATGTACGTCACCGAGAACGGGGCGGCGTACGACGACAAGATGGACGCGGACGGCCGCGTCCACGACCCGGAGCGCATCGCCTACCTGCACGGCCACCTGCGCGCGGTCCGCCGCGCGATCGCCGAGGGGGCGGACGTCCGCGGCTACTACCTGTGGTCCCTGCTGGACAACTTCGAGTGGGCGTACGGGTACGGGAAGCGGTTCGGCGCCGTGTACGTCGACTACGCCACCCTCACGCGTACGCCGAAGTCGAGCGCGTACTGGTACGGGCAGGCGGCCAAGACGGGGGCGCTGCCGCCGCTGGTGACGACCTCGGCGTAGGGGACGTCGGGGCGTAGAGCCGGGGGCTGGGGAGCCCCCTGGGGAACGGGGGGAACGGGGGTCCGGGGCGCGGCGCGATTAGGGGAGCGCCGCGCCCCGGGCGGCTGTCGTCAGAGCTGTCGGTAGTAGTGCACCGCCGGGAACGGGACGCAGCCGAGGCTCTCGTACAGGGCGCGGGCGGGGGCGTGGAAGGCGTCGCCGCCGGTGCCGATCTCGACGAGCCGCATGCCACGCCCGCGCAGGTCGGCGAAGGCGTGTTCGCACAGGGCGGTGCCCGTACGGTCGCCGCGGTGATCCTTGTCCACGGCGAGCAGCGTGATTTCGCCGTGCCGGCGGGTGAGGTCGGCCTGCCAGGCGACGTAGCCGACGATGACGCCGCTTTCGGTCTCGGCGACCGCGACGTACCTGTGCCGGGCGGGGTCGTGCAGCGTGGGGAGCTGTTGGCGGTAGTCGTCGCGCCAGTCGGCGTGCAGGATGGCGAGGACGAGTCCGTCCAGCGGTGTTCCGAGAGAGTCCTCGAAGAAGGGCCGGAACGTGTCGATGGTGAGCTGGGTCAGTCGTGCCAGGTCGTCCTGGACGCATGCGCGGATGAGCATGGAGTGGGCCTCTCGGTGACTGAGGGAGGAAATATCCGGAGCCGGACACCTCTGGCCCGCCGATCACGCGAGATGTGTCGGTGGGCCGATCCTCAGTGGCGAGTACGCCCGGAAGCGAAGCACTCCATACGCGGCATGCTAGCTGTCCACCGAACGTAAGGACACGACTTATGACCCTGCTGGCCGCCGCCGTCATCGTCCACGACCACGCCGCGGGGCGGGTCGTCCTCCTCCAGCGGGGCGAGAACGCCAAGTTCGCCCAGGGGAGGTGGGACCTGCCCGTCGGGAAGGGCGAGCCGGGAGAGCCCGTCACCGAGACGGCCGTGCGCGAGCTGTACGAGGAGACCGGCCTGACCGTGAAACCGGAGGCGCTGGAGGTCGTGCACCTCATCCACGTGGCCCGGGGCGTCGAGGCGCCGGACGGCTACCTCACCGTCGTCTTCGCCGTCCACGAGTGGACCGGCGAGCTGGAGAACCGGGAACCGCACAAGCACGCCCAGGTCCGCTGGGCCGACACAGGTTCCCTTCCCGAGGACTTCGTCGAGGGCAACGCCGGTGCGCTCCGCGGCTACCTCGCCGACGGTCCCCGGCTGTCCCTCTACGGCTGGGCCTGAGCGCGGGAGGCCGGGGGGTGGGAGTCCTCTCCGGTGGGCGGCAACCGGGGTTGCCGCCCACCGGAGAGAAGCCGGTGCGACCGGCGTCAGCGGGGTTCCCGCACCACCAGCACGTCCCCGGCCGCCACCGTCACCGAGCCGCTGCCGACGCCGACGACAACGCCCTTGCCCGTCAGCAGCTCGGACGCGTCGGCCGCGACCTCGATCTCGGCCGCCGTCTCCCCGTGGTTGATCAGGAAGAGGTAGTCCGCGTCCGGACCCCGGCGCAGGACCGCCTCCACCCCCTCGGGTGTCGTACGGACCGACTCCACGCCCGCGTCCGCGCGGACGCGGTCCAGGAGGGACGCCAGGGTCGACGGGTCCGGGCGGGTGGCCACGTACCAGGCCGTGCCGGAGCCGTACGCGTGGCGGGTCACCGCCGGGACGCCGGTCAGGGGGCCGGAGGCGTACGTCGCGATCGGCTCGGCGCCCGCCAGGGCGACGCGTTCCGACCAGACCTCGGCCGTGGCGCCCTCGCCCAGGCCGCTCAGCCCGACCGTCTCCCCCGCCAGCAACGGGAACAGCTCGTCCGTGCGCACGCCCAGCGCCTCGCGGAACGCGCCCGGGTAACCGCCCAGCCGGACATGGCAGTTCTCGTCCACCGCCCCGCTGTGGAAGCCGACGGCCAGCGTGCCGCCGCCCGACGCGAAGCCCGTCAGGTTCTTCGCGCCCTCGTCGTCCACCAGGTACAGGCTCGGCGCCAGCACCAGCTTGTACGCGGAGAGATCCGCGTCCGGGCGTACGAAGTCCACGGCCACCCCGGCCCGCCACAACGGCTCGTACCAGGCGCGGACCAGGTCCTGGAAGCGGAGTTCGCCGCTCGGCTGGGACGGGAGTTCCACCGCCCACCAGGCGCTCCAGTCCCAGACGATCGCCACCTCGGCGACGCCCGCGCTGCCCCGCACCTCGGCCAACGACCGCAGATCCGCGCCCAGTCGGACCACGTCCCGCCAGATCTGGCTGTCCGTGCCCGCGTGCGGGAGCATCGCCGAGTGCCATTGCTCGGCGCCCGCCTTGGCGGCCCGCCACTGGAAGTACGCGATGCCGTCGGCGCCCCGGGCCACGTGGGACAGGGCGTTGCGGCGCAGTTCGCCCGCCGTCTTGGCCCGGTTGACCGGCTGCCAGTTGACCGCGCCGGTGGAGTGTTCCATCAGGAGCCAGGGGCCGCCCGCCAGCGAGCGCACCAGGTCGCCGCTGAGCGCGATGTCGATCTGGGACTCGGGGTCCGTCGACTGGAGGTAGTGGTCGTTCGAGACGATGTCCAACTCCGGCGCCCAGCGCCAGTAGTCCAGCTTGTCGAAGTTGTACATCACCATGAAGTTGGTGGTGGCGGGGGTGGTGGGGTCCGCCTCCAGCAGCACCTCCCGCTCCGCCTTGCACAGCGACAGCAGCGCGTCGCTGCAGAAGCGGCGCCAGTCCAGCTGGTGGGTCGGGTTGGGGACCGCGCCCGTCGGGCGGGGCGGGATGATCTCGTCCCAGTCGTAGTACCACTGGCTCCAGAACGTCGTGCCCCAGGCGTGGTTCAGCGCCGCCAGGTCGTCGTACTTGGCCCGCAGCCAGTCGCGGAACGCCGCCGCGCTGGTGTCGCAGTAGCACTCACCGTTGTGGCAGCCGTACTCGTTGTGGACGTGCCACATGACGACGGCCGGGTGGTCGGCGTACCGCTCGCCCAGGACGCGGGCGATCCGCAGGGCCGCCTCGCGGTAGGCGGGGCTCGACGGGCAGAAGGTCTGGCGGCTGCCGTACGAGAGGGTGCGGCCGTCCTTGTCGACCGGCAGGGCGTCCGGGTGCTCGACGAAGAACCAGGCCGGCGGAGCCGCCGTGGGGGTCGCCAGGTCGGCGGCTATCCCGTTCTCGTGGAGGAGGGCCAGGATGCGGTCCAGGCGGGAGAAGTCGTACTCGCCCTCGCGCGGTTCCAGCAGCGCCCACGCGAAGATGTTGACGCTGACCATGGTGACGCCCGCCTCACGCATGAGGCGTACGTCCTCGGCCCAGACCTCCTCGGGCCACTGCTCGGGGTTGTAGTCACCGCCGTAGGCGATGCCGGGGACCTTCAGTTCGCGCGCGGTCATCGGGCAACTCCTGTCAGGCTGTCGGCGATGCCCGCGCGGGACAGGCGGTACGGGGTCGCGTCGAGGGCGTAGGCGCCGCTGGGGCTCCAGGACTGCCGGCCCTCCTCGTGGACCCGGGCCGTACCGATGTCCACGGGCACGGAGACCACGTGGGTGAAGGGGTGGTGCACGAAGGCTTCTCTTTCAAAAAGTGGGCCGCCGAACGGGCCGCCGAACGGCCTGTCAGCCCTTGTTGGCGCCCAGGGTCAGGCCGCTGACGAACTGCCGCTGGAGCGCGAAGTAGACGATCAGGGTGGGGATGGCGGTGAGCAGGGCGCCGGCGGCGACCAGGTTGGGGTCGGTGAAGTACTGGCCGGAGAGGTTGTTCAGGGCCGAGGTGATGGGCATGTTCTCGCCGGTGGAGATGAGGACGAGGGCCCAGAAGAAGTCGTTGTAGATCCAGATGGAGAGCAGGGTCGCCAGGGCTGCCATGGCCGGGCGGCACAGCGGCAGCACGATCTGCCAGTACAGGCGCCACACCGACGCGCCGTCGACGAGGGCGGCCTCGGTCAGCTCGTGCGGCAGGGAGCGCATGTAGTTGCTGAGCACGAAGGCGCAGAACCCGGACTGGAAGGCCACGTGGATGAGGACCAGGCCGAGGGCGGAGTCGTACAGCTTGCCGGACACGGTGATGCCGGGGATGTCGATGAGCAGGTACAGGCGGTACAGCGGGGTGATGATGACCTGCTGCGGGAGCAGGTTGCCGGCCGTGAAGACCAGGAGCAGGAAGATGTTGACGCGGAAGTCGAAGCGGCTGACGTAGAAGGCGACCATCGACGACAGGAACAGCGTGAGCAGCACCGCCGGGACGGCGATGATCAGGGTGTTCACGAAGTAGTGCGTCATGTCCGACTGGGTGAACGCGTTCGTGAAGTTGTCCAGGCTCAGCTTGTCGGGCCACGAGACGTAGCCCTTCTCGCTGGTCTCGCCGTACGGGCGCATGGCGGCGTACAGGGCCCACAGCAGGGGCGCCAGCCACGCCAGTGCCGCACCCGCGAGGAAGACGTGCAGCAGGATCCGGGCGGGGCGGACGGGCGTGCGCTCCTTGGGAGCGGCGGTCGCGGCGGTGGTGTCGACGATGGTGCTCACGCTTGCCGCTCCTTCCGGAAGGTCGCGATCAGATACGGGATGATCACGGCGAGGGAGATCACCAGGAGGACGACGGCGATCGCCGATCCGTATCCGATGCGGCTGGACTCTCCGATGATGTTGTTGGTGACGAGGATGGAGAGCAGTTCCGTGCCCTCGGCGCCCTTGTTGAAGACGAAGACGAGGTCGAAGGCGCGCAGGGCCTCGATGATGGTGACGACCAGGACGACGGTGTTCGTCGGGCGCAGGGTCGGGAAGATGACGTTCTTGAACGTCTGCCACTCGTTGGCGCCGTCGAGGGCGGAGGCCTCCCGCAGGGAGGGGTCGACGCCCTTCAGACCGGCCAGGTAGAGGATCATCATGTAGCCGGCGTGCCGCCAGGACGCGGCGATGAGGATGGCCCAGAGGTTGAGGTCCGGGTCGCCGATCCAGTCGATGTAGTGGCCCGGCTCGTTGGCGCCGATCAGGCTGTTGATCAGGCCCGTGTCGGGGTTGTAGATCAGCTGCCAGACGAAGCCGATGACCGCGAGCGACATCACGACGGGCAGGAAGAACGCCGTCTGGTAGACGCGGCTGAACCTGATCTGCTTGTCCAGCTGCACGGCCAGGAACAGGCCGAGCGGCGTGGGGATCAGGATGAGCGCCACGAACCAGATGATGTTGTGCTGGACGGCGGGCCAGAACTGCGGGTTGTTGGTGAACAGTTCCTTGAAGTTCTCCAGCCCGACCCACTTGATCGAGTCGAAGCCGATGCCGTCCCAGGTGGTGAAGGCCAGCGCGATCGAGGCCAGCGCCGTCACCCACACGAGAGCCACGTGCAGGATCGTCGGCAGACCCGCCATCAGGCCCAGCGTGAGCCTGTCCCGGCGGGTGAGGAGCCGCCGGTGCCCCTGGGGCACCTTCGCGGCTTGTGCGGTCTTGGTGACAGGGCCGGAGCCCGGAGGCGGCGTGGCCGCCTCCGGGCTCTCGGTGGGGGTGGTCGTCATGTCAGGAGGTCATCCAGTCGTGAGGACGGTCGATCGTCAGGATGCTCGGTCGTCAGGACGCGAAGATCGTCTTCTTCTGGCGCTCGATGGACGAGAGCAGGCTGTCGACGCCCTTGGGGTCGCGGATGAACTTCTGCAGCGCCGGCTGCATCACCGTGGAGGTGAAGTCCGGGCGGCTGTCGCGGTCCATGAACTGGGTGAGGCTCTTGGCGCCGGAGATCATCTCGTACGCCTTCTTCTGCAGCGGCGAGTACGAGGAGGTGTCGGCCTTGGTGGAGGCCGCCACCACGTTCGGGTCGGCCTTCAGGTAGATCTGCTCGGCCTCGGGGGTGCCGAGGAACTCCAGCAGCTTGGCCGCGCCCGCCTTGTTCTTCGGGGCCTTGCTGAGCATGAAGCCGTCGGTGGGGGCCTCGACGGTGTCCTGGCCGTACGCCGGGTCGATCTCCGGGAAGGCGAAGAAGTCCAGGTCGTCCAGGTCGTCCTTGTTCGTGAACTGCTGGCCCACGAAGGTGCCCAGCAGGTACATGCCGGCCTTCTTCGACGCCAGGGTCTGCGCGGCGTCCTGCCAGGTACGGCCGACGGCGCCCTCCTGGTGGTACGGCAGCAGCTCGGCCCACAGGTCGAAGACCTTGCGCACCTTGGCGTCCGTCCAGGACGCCTTGCCCGCCATCAGCTCGACGTGGAAGTCGTAGCCGTTGGTGCGGAAGTTGAGCTGGTCGAAGGTGCCCATCGCCGGCCAGGCGTCCTTGTCGCCGAAGGCGATCGGGACGAGCTTGTCCTTCTCCATCTGCTTGCAGAGGGCGATCAGCTGGTCCCACGTGGTGGGAACCTCGTAGCCCTTCTCCTGGAAGACGCTCTTGCGGTAGAAGAGCGCCCAGGGGTACGTGTACAGCGGCACGAAGTAGAACTTGCCGTCCGCGCCCTTGCTGAGCTTCTTCATCGCCTCGGGGAAGTTGCCCCCGATCTTGTCCCACACGTCGTCGATCGGGCTGGCGAGGCCCTTCGCCGCGAAGAACTGCATGCGGTAGCCCGCGAACCAGTGGAACACGTCGTCCGGCGTGCCCTGCAGGTAGGTGTTGATCTGCTCCTGGAACGTGTTGTGGTCCTTGGTGTTCACGTCGACCGTGATCCCGGACTGCTTCTTGAAGGCCGCGTAGATCTCGGCGAACGCCTTCTTCGGCACCGCGTCCGACGCGTTGGAGCCGAGGGTGACGGTCTTCGAGTCGGCGGCCGTGCCGCCGCTGCCGCCACAGGCGCTGAGCAGGGGGACTCCAGCGCCGAGTGCCGCGGCCCCGCCTATGCCGCGCAGCAGGGTGCGACGGCTCGGGCCGGGGACGGAGAGACCGGAAGGTGTGAGATGCATGTACGGCTCCCTGGGGGACAAGTCGTTCGGTCTCTATGGCCCTCGCCGGCGACTGATCGAAAACAATCAGAAACCAACTCGACCGAACATCGTGGCCGCAATAACAGCTCTATGTCATGTCATACGTCAAGACTTCTTGTCCCCCTTTGTTGAAACGTAATCCCTGGTTGTCGAAACGTGACCGTCACACACGTGAGCCACGTCACATGGACATGCTCACGCATACGGGACACAGCGACCGCACAAGCCCTCTCGCGACCGAGCGCGTGACGGTGCGCGCGCCTACGGGGAGGCGGAGAGCGCCTTGGTGTGTTTGCGCCGGCGTACGGAAACGCCCCGGTGCCCCTTCCGCCCTGACGCCCTCCCGTCCCTCGCGTCACGACCGTTCAACTGGATCCAGATCCGCACCTCGGTGCCGCCCAGCACCGACGACCCCAGGCGCACATCGCCGCCGGTCGACTCGGCGAGTCGACGCACGATGTCGAGGCCCAGACCGGTCGAGCCGTCGCTGCCGGAGCCGCGGCCCCGAGCCATGGCCGCCTCGGGGTCGGCGATGCCGGGGCCGGCGTCGGAGACGAGAACGATCACCGCGTCCTCGCCGTTGTGAACGTCGACAGCGAACGCGGTGCCCTCCGCCGTGTGCCGGAAGACATTGCCGAGGAGGGCGTCCAGGGCAGCGGCGAGGTCGGCCCGGGCGACGGGTATGCGGACCGGGCGCTCGACTCCGGCCACCCGCCACTTGCGGCCCTCGTCCTCCGCGAGCGCCGACCAGAACGCCATCCGCTCCCGGACCACCTCGGCCGCGTCGCACCCGGCGCCGGGCCCCGCCACCGCGGTCTGCGGCTTGGCCTCCCGCGCCGTACGGATGATCGTGTCGACCTCCCGCTCCAGCTGCTCGACCGCCGCCCGCGTCTGCTCGGCGGCCGGCCCGTCGCCGAGCGAGGCCGCGTTCAGCCGCAGCACGGTCAGCGGTGTCCGCAGGCGGTGCGACAGGTCTGCCGCCAACTCCCTCTCGTTCGCCAGCAGCTGGACCACCTGGTCGGCCATCGCGTTGAACGCCACCGCCGCCAGCCGCAGCTCCTTGGGCCCCTTCTCCGGTACCCGCGCGCCCAGTTGCCCCTCCCCCAGTTCGTGCGCGCTCTCGACCAGCCGCCGCGCGGGCCGGACCATACGCACCCCGAGCCGGTCGGCCACCGCGACCGAGCCAACGATCAGCAGGGCGCCCACCCCGGCGAGCACCGCCCACGCCGTGGCGACCCCGTTGCTCACCTCCGACTCGGGCACATACACCTCGACGACCGCTATCTCGCCGGAGCTGAGCGCGGTCGGCTGGAGCAGCGTGGACCCGCCCGGCACCTCGGTGGTGGAGGCCCGGCCCAGCTTCCGCACGGTCACGATGTCCTCGTCCAAGGCCCGCTGCCGGCCCAGGTCGAGCGCGGCGGACCCCGTACCGTCCGCCGGTATGTGGACCGCCATCCCGTCGTCCGACCCGGCCGAGGCGACGACCCGCTCCAACTGCTCCCGGTCGGTGGTGATGGAGAGCGCCGGGGCGATCGCCGCCGCCTCCCGCTCGGCGCCCGAGAAGGCCCGGTCCCGCGCCATCTCCTTGACGACCAGCCCGAGCGGCACCGCGAACGCCACCACGACCATCGCCGTCACCGCCAGACACACCTTGACCAGTGCCCACCTCATGGCCGCGCCCCCGCCCCGGGTGGCTCCAGCTTCACGCCGACCCCCCGCAACGTGTGCAGATAGCGCGGCTTCGCCGCCGTCTCCCCCAACTTCCGCCGCAGCCACGACAGATGCACGTCGATGGTCTGGTCGTCCCCGTACGACTGCTGCCACACCTCGGCCAGCAGCTCCTTGCGCGGGACGACGACGCCGGGCCGTCCGGCGAGGAAGGCGAGCAGGTCGAACTCGCGCCGGGTGAGGTCGAGTCGTACGCCGTCCAGCTCGGCCTGGCGGCGCAGCGGATCGATCGCGAGGCCGCCGACGCGGATGACCGTGGACGGCGGTGCCTCCCCGGCGAAGGCGCGGGAGCGGCGCAGTACGGCCGCCATCCGGGCGGACAGGTGCTCGACCGAGAACGGCTTGGTCAGGTAGTCGTCCGCGCCCGCGTTCAACAGGCGGACGATCTCCGTCTCGTCGTCCCGCGCGGTCGCGATGATCACCGGGACGTCCGTGATGCCGCGCAGCATCTTCAGTGCCTCCGAGCCGTCGAGGTCGGGCAGCCCGAGGTCGAGGATGACCACGTCGAAGCGGACATGCGCGACCTCACGCAGCGCCTCCAGGGCCGTACCGACGCTGCGCACGGTGTGTCCGGCGTCCGTCAGATGCCTGATCAGCGCCGAGCGTACGAACTGGTCGTCCTCGACCACGAGCACACGTGCCATGCGCCGCACCGTACGCCAAACGGGACGGGCCGGTCGGGGCCTGTGGACAACTCACGCGGCCGCGACACCTCCGGGGCCCGTGGGGCAGTATGGCCACGATGCGCAGAGGACTTCTCCCCGTACTGGCCTGGCTGCTCGCCACGGGCGCGGCGGTCACGCTGACGTGGTGGGGTGTGCACACGGTGATGACCGGCACCGCGTACGACCCGCCCCGCGCCCTCCCCATCACGGCCGCCGACGCACAGGCCCAGGGTGCCCCCGCGCCGATCACCGCGACGGCCCTCCCGGAGCCGACGCGGAGCACGAAGGCACCGGAGACGGACGACAGCGGCGAGCCGTCCAAGTCCCCTTCGCGTTCCCGGCAGCCGTCGAGGTCCGCCAAGCCCAGCCCCGGTCCGAGCACGGGCACGGGCACGGGCACGGGCACGCCGCGCGACTCGGGTGAGATCAAGGGATACGACACCGAGGGCGGCCGGGTGGTCCTCTCGCTCGGCGCGGATGACGCGACCCTCGTGTCGGCGACACCCGGCTCGGGCTGGTCGATGCAGGTGTGGAAGACGGAGACGTGGATCCGCGTCGACTTCGCCGCCGGTGCGGACCGGGTGTCGGTGTTCTGCACCTGGCACGACAGCGCGCCCCGGGTTGACGTCCAGAACTTCTGAACCTCCGGGGACCGGTGGCCTCAGCGGAACGCCGACGGCGGCGGGGCCGGCGAGGCCACCGCCGCCGCGTCCCTCACCGGCACCGCGCCGCCCGTGAAGTCGATGAGCGCGTGGCCGTGTTCGACGCGGCCGGGGTGCGGGTCGGAGGCGGCGCGGCGGGTCAGTTCGGCGACGGGGAGCGGCCGGTCGGAGGCGACGAGGACCGCGTTGCCGAATCGTCTGCCCCGCAGCACGGTGGGGTCGGCGACCAGCGCCAGTTCCGGGAAGACGACGGCCGCGGTGGCGATCTGGCCGCGCAGATGGGCCAGCGGCGGGCCGTCGGCGAGGTTGGCGGCGTAGCACCCGCCGGGCTTCACCACCCGCCGTACCTCCGTGAGGAATTCCGTCGACGTCAGGTGCGCCGGGGTGCGCGCCGCGCTGAACACGTCCGCGATCACCAGGTCCGCCCATCCGTCCGGCACCTTCGCGAGCCCCTCGCGCGCGTCCGTCGACCGCACCCGTATCCGCGCGTTCGGGTCCAACGGAAGCTCCCGCCGGACCAGTTGGACGAGGGCCGCGTCACGCTCGACGACCTGCTGGGTGGAGCGGGGCCGCGTGGCGGCGACATAGCGGGCGAGGGTGAAGGCGCCCCCGCCGAGGTGCACGGCGTGCACGGGCCGCCCGGCCGGGGCGACGAGATCGATCACATGGCCGAGCCGCCGCTGGTACTCGAAGGAGAGGTACGCCGGATCGTCGAGATCGACATGCGACTGCGGCGCCCCGTCGACCAGCAACGTCCACGCCCGGGACCGGTCCCGATCCGGAAGCAGCTCGGCGAGCCCCCCGTCGACCTCCTCGACAACGGCGTCGGCCCCTTGCCCGCGCCGCCCCTGCCCCTTCTTCGCCCTGCCCATTGACCCATTATCGGCCCGGACGAAGAGGGGCGCGCCGCGCGGGGCACGACCCCGGCGGGCCGCGGGCCCGTCTTCGAGGGGCGCGGGGCCGTGGCATATGCGGCTCCGCCGCGAGGGCGTGATCGGCCACGACGAACCCGCGGCCGCCGACGAACAGAACCCCCTACGACGACCGGGCCACACTCACCGACAGTTGTCCGCGGCCTCGATCAACCGCGCCGCCTCGCCCAGCGCCGCCCGCAACACCGTCGGATCGGTCGCGAGGTCCGCCTCCCCCGGCGGAAGCAACCAGTCCGAACCGTCCGCGGGAACCAGCACGGCCCCCCGGCCGTCGCTGTGCGTGCACGTGCTCCCCGGCACGTCCCACGCGTCCGCCGTACCGGGCGGCACCAGGAACCCGAGGGTGTCGCAGGTGTCGTCGTGCAGGACGGGCCCGACCGTCATGACGGGCCCCACCGCGTCGAGAGCCCCCCGGCGGAGGATGTCGACCGCCTCCAGCCCCTGCCGCGCGGGCACGGTCACCAAGTCGCACTCGGAACGGGGTTCGAGGTTCTTCATCGGGGCCTCCCACGCCTACCAGCCCCCTGCCCAACGCGCCAGTCCGTCAACGGCTACGGCGAAACTGCGCCGCAAAGGATGGCAGTTCATGGCAGATCCAGGATGAGATATCCGGTTTGTAGCCAAACCTCGCGTGGGGGCACCGACGGGGCCGGTACGTTCTTGCCCCGCCGGACACAGCGGAACCAACCGTGCAGCACGCACACAAGTCCTCCTGAATCCGGCATGGTTCGACGGTTCGCGAGAGAGGGCCCGGCCATGACGTCGTCATCGGTGACCTCGTCCCAGTTCCCCCGTCCACAGCGGCCGAACCTCGCCCTCAGGCAGCTGCGCGGGCAGCGTTCGCCGGGCGAGTTCGCCGCGGCGGTACGGCGGGCCGCGCGTGAGATCGGCGAGCGGGTGAGCTGTGACGCGCGCTACGTCGGACGGGTCGAGGCGGGCGAGATCCGCTGCCCCAACTACGCGTACGAACGGGTGTTCCTGCATATGTTCCCTGGCCGGACGCTGACCGACCTGGGGTTCGCGCCCCGCGCGGAGGTACGCGGTCGGGGGGCGCGCCCCGCCGACGAGGCGCCCTCCCCTCGCAACGAGAGCCGCTCTCACCCCTCACCCGGAGTGAGGGGTGAGACGGAAGAGGCGTATGAGCCGTATGACACGCAAGAGACGTACGACATGCAGGACCCGCGGGGCGACACGGTCCATGTGCACGGCCGGCGGGGCACGCAGGAGACGTACCAGAACCACGAGGAGAGCGACGTGCAACGTCGCGCGTTCATGACCGGAGGCACCGCCGCGATGGCGGCCGCCTCGCTCGGCCCCTTCGCCCCGGGCGGCGCGGCCTCGGCCGCGGGCCGTCCCGTGCACCGGGCGGGTACGGGGGAGGCGGGGGCCCTCGAAGCGGCCGTACGCAAGATCCGGCTGCTCGACGACCGGCACGGGGCGGACGGGCTGTACCGCAGGGCCTCGGCGCCGCTGCGGGCGGCCTACGCGCTGCTCGACGCCGGCACCACCCGGCAGACCACCGCCGACCGGCTGTACTCGGGGGCGGGGGAACTGGCCATCTCCGTGGGCTGGCTGGCCCATGACTCGGGACGGTTCGACGACGCCCGCTCGCACTACGCGGAGGCCCTGGCCACGGCCCGGATGTCGGGGGACCCGGGACTGGAGGCGCACGCGTTCTGCAACACGGCGTTCCTCGCGCGGGACGCGGGCCGGCCGCGTGAGGCGGTACGGGCGGCGCAGGCCGCGCAGCGGGTCGCCCGGCCGCTGGGGTCACCACGGCTGATGTCCCTGCTGGCGCTGCGGGAGGCGGGCGGCTGGGCGGGGCTCGCCGACCGCACTGGGTGCGAACAGGCGCTGGCCCGGGCGCACGCCCTGTTCGGGCGGGGGACCTCCGAGGCCGACCCGGAGTGGATGAGCTTCTACGGGGAGGCCGAGCTGGAGGGCCTGGAGGCGCAGTGCTGGTCCACGCTGGGCGACTGGCCCCGGGCGGCCCGGCACGCGCGCCGGGCCGCCGGCCTCCAGAACCCGCACTTCACACGCAACATCGCGCTCTACACCGCCGAGCTCGCCGACGACCTCGCGCGCGGGGGGCGGCCCGACGAGGCCGCCGCGGCCGGGATGCGGGTCCTCGACCTCCTCGACGAGGTCCAGTCCTCCCGCGTCCAGCAGATGCTCGCGGGCACGGCTCGCGTGCTGCTGCCGCACCGCCGGGCCGCGGGGGTGTCGGCGTTCCTGGAACGGCACGCGGGGGCCGCGCGGACCGCGTAGTTCGAAGGGCACCCGGGGTTGCCGCCGGGCGAAGGTCGGTCTCGCTCACCGGCGCCTGTCGGGTGCCGCCGCCCCTCCCCCGGCGCCCCCATCGCCCCCGGCGCCCCCGGCGGCACGACTGCCCGCAGCCATGCCGGGCGGCCGATGATGATCAGCCCGCCAGGTGCCCCGTGTCGTTCCAGGACTCGATCGCGGGGTCGCCGTAGGCCCAGCCCAGCACCGACAGGGACGTCGGGTTGAGACGGATACGGGCGGCGAAGCCGAGGTCGAGGCCCAGCCAGCGCGCGGCTATGGAGCGCAGGATGTGGCCGTGGGCGAAGACGAGCACGTCGCGTTCGGCGGAACGCGCCCACGCCACCACCTCGTCCGCGCGCGCGGAGAGCTGCCGCAGGGTCTCCCCCTCGGGGACACCGTCGCGCCACATGAGCCAGCCGGGGCGGAAGTCCTGGATCTCGGCGGGAGTCAGTCCCTCGTACGCCCCGTAGTCCACCTCCATGAGCGTGTCCCACTCGGTGGCCCGCTCGCCGAAGCCGGCCAGTTCGCACGTCTCACGCGCGCGGGAGAGGGGACTCGTCCGGACGTCGACACCGGGCAGCCCGTCCAGGGGTGCCCGGTGGAGGCGCTCCCCGAGGAGCTTGGCACCGCGTCGGCCCTCGTCGAGGAGGGGGATGTCCGTCCTGCCGGTGTGCTTCCCGAGCAGGGACCATTCCGTCTGTCCGTGCCGGGCCAGCAGGATGCGCGGTGCCATGAGCGACCTTTCCAGGGGCCTTCTGGGAGAAGGAAGAATTCGGAGGCGAACCGTTCCATCATCGCTCACGCTGTCGGGGGGCAACCCGAGAGGCGATCCCAGCGTCTTGGACATCGTCTTGCACTTGGGCCACAGCAGCACCACACACAGGTGAACATCGCCGCACGCAGATGGGGGAGGACGTTCGGATGCCGCAGATCGAGGCGACCGAGGCACCGGTTACCAGAACGACCGGCGCACCGGTTACCGAGGCGGCGCCCACCCGGCCCCGCTGGTGGACCGAGCTGCCGCTGATCCTGCTGGTGTACGGGGCGTACTCGGCCGGCCGGCTGCTCGCCCGCGGCGACACCTCCCACGCCGTCGACCACGGCCTGGCGCTCCTGCGGATCGAGAAGGCCCTGTGGCTCAACGCCGAGCATCCGCTGAACCGTCTGTTCACCCGTGAGCCCTGGATCGGGATCCCCGCCGACTTCTGGTACGCGTCGCTGCACTACCTGGTCACGCCCGCGCTCCTGGTGTGGCTCTTCCGGTCCCGCACGGTGCGCTACCGCGCCGCCCGCACCTGGCTGCTGACCTCCACCTTCATCGGCCTCATCGGCTTCACCCTGCTCCCGACCTGCCCGCCCAGGCTGCTCGACCCGACCCACGGTTTCGTCGACACCATGGCCCACTACAGCTCGTGGGGCTGGTGGGGCGGCGAGGCCAGCGCGCCCCGCGGCCTGGGCGGGATGACGAACCAGTACGCGGCGATGCCGAGCCTGCACGTCGGCTGGGCCCTGTGGTGCGGTGTGATCCTCTGGCGCTTCGGCGGCGGCTCGCGTCTCGTGCGGACCGCGGCCGTCGCGTACCCGCTGATCACCACGATCGTGGTGATGGGCACCGCGAACCACTACTTCCTCGACGCCGTGGCGGGCGCCGCCGTGATGGGGGCGGGCCTGCTGCTGACACCGCTGGTGCTGCGGACCGCGGACCGGTGCCGGGCCTCCCTCGGCCTCGGGACGGCGGCGGAGGGCCGGTTCGGCGGCGGCGACCGACGGCGCGCGGAGGAGCCGGTCGCTCCTGCCACGGTCGCCTCTCGTGCCTCGGTTTCCCCGATTGTCAGTGGAGGGTGCCAGACTTCCCCGGGTGAGCGAATTCCACGGCAGCGGATCACCGGACCCGAGCCGGGTGCCGCCCCCTCGGAGGCAGGGGACGGCGCTGCGGCAGCGGCTCGCTGAGCTACGCGGCCCCGAGGTCCCACCCAAGGCGCTGGACGCGCGCGCCCTCGCCGCGCTCGCGGCCAACCCGGGCTGTGAGCGCCGCGCGCTGCTGGACGGCGCGGGCGTGAACAAGGCGGTCCTGGCGGACGCGCTCGGCTCGCCCTCCGCCTTCGGCCAGTCCCAGTTCGCCTTCATGCGGGGCAACGCCTTCGAGGCCCGCGTCAAGGCCGACGGCGGCGCGGAGTTGCTGCGGCTGGTGCACGAGAGACTGGACCCCGGCGCCGAGCCGCCCACCTCGGCCTCGGTCCCCGACCTCACCGCCGTGGGCCCCGAGGGCCGCGCCGCCCGTACGGCACTGGCGTTGCGCGACGCCACGGACGCCGGCGGCTGGGCGCTGCTCGACCACCCCATGCTCGCGCTCGACGTCGCGGGCTCCCCCGCCTTCCTGGAGCCGGACGCGGTGGTGGTCCACCCGGACGGCACCTGGTCGGTCGTCGAGATCAAGTCCTTCCCGATGCTGGACGGTTCGGCGGACCCGGCGAAGGTGGGCGCGGCGGCCCGCCAGTCCGCGGTGTACGTGCTGGCGCTGGAGGAGGTCGCCGCCCGGCTCGGCGGCGACGCCCGCGCGGGCGCCCCCGCCCCGGAGGTCCGCCACCGGGTGCTGCTGGTCTGCCCCAGGGACTTCACCAACCTCCCGACGGCCGCCGCGGTGGACGTCCGCAAGCAACGGGCGGTCACCCGCCGCCAGTTGGCGCGACTGACCCGTATCGAGGAGATCGCGGACGCCCTCCCCGAGGGCACCTGCTTCGCCCCGGAGCTGCCGCAGGAGCAGCTGACGACCGCCGTGGAGACGCTGTCCGCCAGCTACGCCCCCGAGTGCCTCGCCGCCTGCGAGCTGGCCTTCCACTGCCGGAGCCGCTCCCGCACGGAGGGCGCGGTGACGTCCCTGGGCCGCGCCACCCGCGCCGAACTGGGCGGCCTCACGACGGTCGACGACGTCCTGGCGGCGGCCCACGGCCACGCCGGCGACCCGGACGATCCCGCCGTGGCCGCGCTGCGCAGAGCGGCGGAGCTGCGGGCCGAAGCACTGGGCACCGCGGGCGCGCCCCGGGAGGATGCCGCGTGTCGCTGATCGCCACCCTCGCGCGCCTCGAAGCCGTCAGCACGGGCCGCGCCCAGCCCGCCGCCACCGTCCTGCACCGGCATCTGTCGGACCGCCCCCTCGTCCTCGTGCCGCTCACCACCGCCGGTGAGGCCGGGGCCCCGCTCGGCGCGCTCGTCGGCACCGACCGGGACGCGCCCCGGCTGCTGGTGGTGCCGCAGCCCCGTGACCGTGACCTGCGGTTCGCGTTCCTCGCCGAGCTGGCGGACATCGTGCTGCCGTACGTGGACTCCTACGCCGACGTCGTGGAGGCGGCCGAGCGCGGCGAGACCGACCCGGAAACCGGCAAGCGCGTCAAGGTCGAGGTCGAACTGTGCGCGGACGCACCCCAGTTGATCCTGCCGAGCCGGACGGGCATCGACCTCGTACGGCTTCTCGGGCGCTCCATGCGGTTCCGGCGCACCGCCGAGCAGGACCCGGAGGCACCCCATCCGGCGCCGCCGCGTGTGCCGTTGCTCGGGCGGTGGCTCACGCACTTCGGGGAGCGGGCGCGGGTGCCGGGCTCCTCACTGCTGCTCGCGCTCACCGACCTGTTGTCGCGGCACTACGCGACCGGCCAGTCGGGCGTGGAGGACCAGCACCTGGGGTCGCTGCTCGCCTGGATCGACCCCCCGGAGGGGGAATCGGGCGAGGTGGCGGCGCGGCGGGCCGAGTTGGCGCGGGACGCCGAGGGCCAGTTGCTGTGCCCGCCCGCCGGGCCCGCGACCGATCCGGCGTTCGACAACAAGCTGCTGGCCCCGGCCATCGAGCGGTACGACCGGGCGCGGCTCGCCCTGGCCGCCGCCGAGGACGGACTGGAGGCCGACGACCGGCTGGGGGCGCTGACCGCCGCCGAGCGGGAGATCCGCGCCCTCGTCGAGAGCCGCACCCGGCCCACCTGGGACGCCGTCTGGCACGGCCTCGACCTGCTGCGCGCCCTGCCGGAGGGCGCCCACGCGGCCGACCGGTGGACCCGCGACCGCTGGTCCTTCACCGGCCACCGGGACCGGATCGTCGCCGGGGAGCCCCCGCAGCCCCGCCTCGACGACGCGGTCACCGCCGCGAACAAGCTGGCCGCGCGCGAGCGTGAACAGGCCCGTCTCGACGCCCAGGAGGCCCTGGACGACCCGCTCGTCATGGCCGGGCGGCGGCTGGCCGGGGAGGCGTTCGCCGGGGAGGTCACGGACGTCGTCATGGCGTACAGCGAGAGCAAGCGGCCCAGCCCACGGCCGCTGGTCACCGTACGGACCGAGGACCGGCCGCATCTCGGGGAGCGCGCGAAGGTGTACCGCTCGCTGGGCGGGAAGCCGCAGACGGCGGAGTTCGTGGGGTACGAGGAGGACGGGACCGGCGGGCACGACGGCGGGCTCCTCGTGCTGCGGATCACGGACAGGATGGGGCGGGGCAAGGAGCCGGAGGCGGGGTCGGTCCCCGAGAAGGGGGACCTGCTCTGCTTCACCCTGTTCGAGCACGACCAGCGGGGCGGGGCGAAGCTGCCGGACCCGGAGGAGACACCGTGGACGCACGGCGGGCCGCCGGGTGAACCCGACGCCGTACCGCTGCCGGACCCGGTGACCGAGGAGGACGTCCTATGAGCCCCGCCGAGGCCGTGCTCGACCCCGGGGCGGCGGCCGGCCGCGCCACCGACGCGATCCTGCGCGACACGCTGCACGGCGACGCGCGGGGCGTCGTCGTCGACTCGCCGCCCGGCGCCGGGAAGTCGACGCTCGTCGTCCGCGCCGCGCTCGAACTGGCCTCCGCCGGACGCCCGTTGATGGTTATCGCGCAGACGAACGCACAGGTCGACGACCTGGTGATCCGGCTCGCGGAGAAGGAGCCGGACCTCCCGGTCGGCCGGCTGCACAGCAGCGACAGCGACCCGTACGACAAGGCGCTGGACGACCTGTCGAACGTACGCAAGTCGACGAAGGCGGCCGATCTGGCCGGGCTGGACGTCGTGATCTCCACGGCCGCGAAGTGGGCGCACGTCAAGGGGGTCGAGCCGTGGCGGCACGCGATCGTCGACGAGGCGTACCAGATGCGGTCGGACGCGTTGCTGGCCGTGGCGGGGCTCTTCGAGCGGGCGCTGTTCGTGGGTGACCCCGGGCAGCTGGACCCGTTCGCGATCGTGGGCAGCGAGCAGTGGGCGGGGCTGTCGTACGATCCGTCGGCCTCGGCGGTGACGACCCTGCTGGCCCACAACCCCGAGCTGCCGCAGCACCGGCTGCCGGTGTCGTGGCGGCTCCCGGCGTCGGCGGCGCCCCTGGTCTCCGACGCGTTCTATCCCTTCACCCCCTTCCGCAGCGGTACGGGGCACGGCGACCGGCGGCTCGGGTTCGCGGTGCCGTCGGACGGATCGGGGCCCGACCGGGTCATCGACGAGGCGGCCGAGTCGGGGTGGGGGCTGCTGGAGCTGCCCGCCCGGCACACGCCACGGACCGATCCCGAGGCGGTCCGGGCCGTCGCGCGGGTCGTGCGGCGGCTGCTCGACCGGGGCGGGGCGGCGACCTCGGAGCGGTCCGAGGAGCCCGTGCCGCTGACCGCCGACCGGATCGCCGTCGGTACGGCCCATCGCGACCAGGCCGCGGGGGTGCGCTCCGCGCTGGCCGAGCTGGGTGTCGCGGACGTGGTCGTGGACACGGCGAATCGGCTGCAGGGACGGGAGTACGACGTCACCGTCGTCCTGCACCCGCTGTCGGGGCGCCCCGACGCGACGGCGTTCCACCTGGAGACCGGGCGCCTGTGCGTCCTCGCCTCCCGGCACCGGCACGCGTGCATCGTCGTCTGCCGTGCGGGCGTGACCGATCTCCTCGACGACCACCCGTCGACCGAGCCGGTCCAACTGGGCGTGACCGTGAAGTTCCCGGACGGCTGGGAGGCAATGATGACCACAATGGATCATCTGTCCCACCACCGGGTGTCGTGGCGGCCGTAGCGTGGAGCGGCCCCTCCCGCGCCAGGCAGGGAGCCGCTGCTCACATCACTCGGGCGTGCGTGAGTACCGTTACAGGGCAGCCTTCGATGTGTGGGTATCCAGACGTGACGGAGGCCGGCTTCCAGGTGCTCTTTGAGGCACAGTGGATCCACCGCCCGGCAAGTGCGCCCGCCCTGGCGCCGGATCTTTCCTGGGACGTGGCGGGCGATCCGGACATGCTGCGGGCCTGGGCGCTCGCCTGGGACGACAGGGGCGGCAACGCGGAACTCTTCCGACCCGAACTACTCGACGACCCAGCTACCTTCGTGCTCGCTGGACAGTCCGCCGACGGCCGAGTGGTCGCCGGAGCGGTGGCGAGCCCCAGTGACCAGGTGGTCGGAATCTCCAACGTCTTCGCGCTGGACGGCGGCCCTGACGCGGCCTGCCCGGTCGTACTGGACGCCGTGAACAGGCTGTTCCCCACCCTGCCGGTGGTCGGCTACGAGCAGGGCGAGGACCTGGCGGCCGCCGTCCGCCATGGCTTCGAGCCGGTCGGTCCGCTGCGGGTCTGGCTGCACGGCCAGTAGACAGACCGGCTCCAGGGCCGGCCGAGCCCCCTGTCTCTTGACCTGACCCGGAAACAGCCACCTTCGGTGAGAACTCTGGACGCAGCCATCTCACCGTCCTGACACAGGCCAGCTCAGGACGCATCAGCGTCGTCATGATCGACGAGACACACGTCCGGCATCGCCAACACGACCTTTGAAGCACCCCGACAGCCCCGGCGGAAACCCCACTCCTACCTGTCACACCCCAGGTCAGCAGCCCGCCTTCTGCAAGATCTAGTGAGAAGGGACATCGACCCGTACGGCGATGAACCCGGGATCTCGGTGAACAGCACGCCCCAATATGGTGGACCGATGGCATCGATCAAGAAGTTCCAAGTCACCTTCGACTGCGCAGAGCCTGAGCGCCTCGCTCGTTTCTGGTGCGAGGTGCTCGGGTACGTCGTACCGCCGCCACCGGAGGGGTTTGCCACTTGGGACGATTTCAAGCGCTCGCAGCCACCTGAGCAGCGGGATTCATGGTTCGCCTGCAGTGATCCCTCAGGTGTGGGCCCGCGACTGTACTTCCAGCGCGTCCCCGAAGGCAAAGTCGTCAAGAATCGGCTGCATCTTGACGTGCGGGTCGGCACCGGACTCGTGGGTGAGGAGCGCCTCGCCGCGCTTGAGGCCGAGTGCGCACGACTGGTCCCGCTCGGCGCGGTACACGTGCGAACGCTGTATGACGGCAATGATTCGTGCATCCCGATGCAGGACATTGAGGGCAACGAGTTCTGTATCGACTGAGGGGCCGCGAACCTGTCCTCGTTCTGTCCCCATGGGCCGAGACGAAGAACCGCCCCCGACCGGTGAGGGCGCCGTGGCACAGATCGCCGGATCAGGCGCTCGGGACGGGCGAGCCGTCCGGCCCGTTCGACGGACTACGACAAGTGACCTGTTCCCATCGCTGCCGTCAGAAGGCCTGTCGCCACGGCAGTCAATCAGCTGACCAGGGACCCCATCATCTGAGAATTTCGACTTCCCCACGTCTCAACAGATCTGGTCGTCGCAGGTCACAGAACCGATCCGCCGCCCTGGCGCGGCAGGCTGAGGCTCTGGACGGTGCGACATGGCTGGGCGGCGAACCACGCAGCATTGGTCGAGCTGGCGGAGCATCGGGGGCCTGGCGACCTTAGGGCGGGGACCGTGCGCGATGCTCGGGCGCGTGTGGTCGGGGGAGGTGCCCCTGGGTGGGTGCCGGGCGGCGCGTGGTCCGGGGAGGTGCCCCTGGGTGGGTGAGAGCGGGGCGGCGCCCTCGGGCGCCCGGTGTGTGGGGGTGGTGTTTGGGGCGGCGTGTGGGGCGCTGGGTGGAGTCGATGCCTACTTGCGCTGTCACGAGACAATGGACGGTGGCCCTCCTCCCGGGACGCCCCGGGAACCGGCCACCGAACCGTCGCACGAGGAGGAGAAGACATGGCGGAGCCCACGTCGCATCGGAACGAACCGCGGCTACGCCCCGCGCCCCTGCTCTTCGAGCCGGCGGAGGCGGCCGGCGATCCCGAGCACTTCTTCGATCTGGAGTCGATCGACGATCCGCGGGCGTTGCTGTCGCGGGCGACGGAGTTGGCGCAGGCGTTTCGGGCGGCGGCGGACCGGGCCGTGGAGTTCCAGGCGATCGCGGCGGCACAGCTGGCCGATCCTCGGCGGTTCGATCGGCTGACCTCGGCGGATATCGCGGAACGGGCGGAGTGGACCGAGGACTACGCCAAGAAGATGGTCGAGTACGGGCGGGAGCTGGCGCGGGGGCGGGATGTCAGCGGGCCGGAGTCCATCTGAGCGGGCGCTGCGCGGCCGGGGGCGCCAGGCGCTCCGCTGCGTGGCTGGGGGGGTGGGTTTCGCTCACCGGCGTCGGCCGGGGGTGCCCGGCACCCCGGAGCCGTGGCCGACCGGGGGCGGGTTTCGCTCACCGGCGCCGGCCGGGTGCCGCCCGCGCCCACCCGTGCCGCCCCAGCGGCACGACTGCCCGCAGCCGGGCAGCCTGACCGTAGCCGGGCGGGGAGGCCGTGCGGTGCCCGGCGGCGTGGGGGCCCGTAGCTGGGCAGGCCTGACCGTGGCCGGGCGGGGAGGTGCCGTGCGGTGCCGGCGGCACGGGTGCCCGCAGCCGGGCGGGGAGGCAGCGCGGTGTCCGGCGGCGCGGGTGCCCGCAGCCGGGCAGCCTGACCGTAGCCGGGCGGGGAGGCTGTGCGGTGTCCGGCCGCGGACGGCGAGGCGCTGTGGCGCATCGGCGGCGAGCGGGGCGGGACCACGGGTCGGCGCAACGGCTGCCGGCTGCTGGGCGGGGAGCTGCGCAGGGCCCGGCGGTGTGGCTACGCGCCGACGGGCACGGGCTGCGCAGCGCCAGGCGGCACGGTTTTCGGGCGCCGTGCATGGCTGTGCGGGCGGGTCGCGAAACACCGTCTGGCATATGCCGGGTGGGCAAGATACCCCACTTGCCCATCTCGCGTATCAGTTTCCGGTAACCGCCCGGGGTCGGGTGGTCGCGGGCGGTAGACCTAGGTGTATGAGCAGTGGAGTCGGGACGGGCAGGTACCCGCGGGACGGGGTCGATGTCGCGGGGGTCACGGTGGAGGGGGCGACTTGGCTGGCCTCGGCAGGAACGTATCCGCGAAGCACGATGGCGCTGTGGGAGGAGCGGCCGGCCGCACCGGTGGTGCTGCCGTGCGGAACCGTGTTCGACGTCGTCAGCGTGCCGGCGTTCTTCGGGCGGCGGATGCTCGACCGGTTATGGGACGAGGGCCCCGGCTCCGGCCCGGTCGCCGTGTACCGAGGCCGCATCCTCCTGTTCGCCTCCCCGGGTACCGCCCACCGCCTGCCCACCCTCCTGGAGTGGGAGGAGTGGAGTTCCCCCGGCCGCACCGGCGACGTCCCACCCCTCCTCTGCCACGGCACCGGCGACGCCGTCACCGTTCCGGCCGTCCTCGCCCCGGACGGCCTCGGGAACACCGGCGACACCGGTGTCGGTGGCAGTGACGGCGGCAGAGCCGGCGACGGCTTCGGCGGCCCCGGCGCCGCGCTCGGCCGCCCCGGCGTCACCCTGCCCGGCTCCCGCTGGCTCGTCGCCCCGGACACCCTGCGACCTTGGCTTCCCGGGCCGGAGGTACTGCTCTGGGCAGCCGTCCGGGCGGGCCGGACGAGTGCCTCCGCGACCGTGCGCGTATCGATTTTTCCTCCCGCCGATCAGGGTGCTAAGGTCTACGACGTCAGCAGGCGCCGCTAGCTCAGTTGGTTAGAGCAGCTGACTCTTAATCAGCGGGTCCGGGGTTCGAGTCCCTGGCGGCGCACGACACGAAAGAAGCCCCTCGCGGAAGCGAGGGGCTTCTTTCGCATGCCGGTACGCCGGTACGCCGGTACGCCGGTACCCCGAGGCCCCAAGGCCCCGGCAGCCCCGTCGGCACACCACGCGCCCCGTCACCACGCCCCCGTCACCACCCACCCCCTCACCGCCCCGTCGTGATCCGCACCGTCCAGGCTCCGGACGCCGTGCGGCCCCGCACCTCCACCCGCACGCCCTCCCCCGGCACCGTGAAGCTCTCACCCACGCCCACCGGAGCGTCCGCGAGGGGCGGATAGACGGACTCCTCCCAGCAGGCCTCGGTGCGCGGATGGGAGTCGAGGACCTCGATCGGGCCACTGCCGGACTCGGCGCCGCCGCGGATGCGGTAGACGAGGACGCCCTGCGTGCAGACGGAAGCGTCGTTGCCGACCGCGCCCCGCGCCTCGATACCGAGCGCACTGTCGGGACCGGTCCGGACGACCGCCAGCTTCGTGCCCCGACCGGCCCCGAACACCCGCACCCCCGGACCGGCCGCCACCCCGCCCCCGCCGCCCCCGCCGGCACCGTCACCAGCCCCGACCCCGGCCCCAGCCCCGACCCCGGCCGCCTCAACGACACCTCCCCCACCGCCCGCGTACCCGACCGCACCGCCCTCGTCCTCACCCGTCTCCCCCTCGTACGCCCCCTTAGGCCCCGCCCCCACCGCCTCCAGCGTCAACCACGTGCTCCCCGTCCCCCGTACGCACGCCACCTGGCGCGGTTCCAGCCAGCCCAGCTTCCACTTGTGCCAGGCGAACAGGTCCGGGGCCAGAGCGAACTGGCTGCCCATGAGGTCCCAGTCGCCGACGTGGGTGTCCCAGTCGCCCTTGCCGTCGGAGGGGCGGTGGTAGAGGTCGGGGAGGTCGAAGACGTGGCCGGTCTCATGGGCGAGGACGAGACGGTCCGGCGGGTGCCGCTCGAACACGGTGACGACCCGGCGGAGATCCGTACCGTCGACCTCCAACGGGTGTTCGAGGTTGACCACCTTCGTCGCGTCCGAGTCGACGCCGGGCGCGTGCGGATCGGCGACGAAGTACACGATGTCGTAGCGGGAGAAGTCGACGTGCGGGTCGGCCGTGGCGAGCGCGTCCCTGAGATAGGCCGACCGGTGCGTCGCGTTCCAGTCACGTCGTATGGCGTACGCCGTCGACGGCCGCGGCATCTCCAGCCACGCGCGGCGCGGATGGGGGCGCAGGGCGAACTTGCCGTACGACGCGCGTTCGAAGAACTCACTGGTGGCCGGAAAATGATCCGCGGTCAGCTCGGCCGGTGTGGTGAGAGGGGCCGCGTCCGGGAATGACAAGAATACGAGTACGGCGTCGAGGTCGCGGGTGGGGCGTGGATACGCGGAGTTCCAGGTGTCGAGGCCCTCCGAATGGTGCGCCTGCGTGCGCCGCAGCGTGCACGGCTCCGACAGGGGAACGGCGGAGGGTGCCGCGATCAGAGAGGTCGCGGCGAGCGCGGTGAGGGAGGTGAGCATGGCCGCTGCACTGCGCAGACCGGGCGCCCGGTCGCCGAGGAGTTCCTTCCAGGGAAGCGGACGCTGCACGGAGACCTCCGGATGCGGATCTTGGGGACACCGCGTCCAGATTTTCGGAATTAGTAGTACTTTGCCCTGTTTGTATCCACCAGAAGGGTGAGGAACGGGCGAGAGAGGGCCGGACGGCCTCCGGAAGCCGACACCCCCGGGACACGGCCCGTCGACACCCCGGACCTCACAGAACGTCACAAGCGGTCGACGGAGCGGGGAAGCTGTTCAGGTCGGGGCAGAAACGATCTGTCAGATCAGGTCGTTGTTCAGGGAGACTGGAGAGTGGCTAGAAGGCCCTGGGGTCAGCCTCTATGATCGGCACACTTTCCTGCACGGACACGGCTTGAGCGCCCCTACGTAGTTGGTTCGGCCGCTCCGACGAGACACGAAGATCCGTACGAAAACGAGTGCACTGCGGGAGCGAACGGTGAGCGGAACGTCCCAAGGGCCGGCGCCCGCGGCAGACCTCGTCCGGCCGGCCATCACAGAGCGTCACGCGAATGCGTCAGTTCAGTCGTCCGAGTCGCCGGGGGACAGTCCCACGACGCCCGCCGCCTTCTCCGTCGCGCCGCTCGCCATGGCCGTCGTCGACCGGGACGGGCTGGTCGTCACCGCCAACGGGGCGATGGGGACGCTGCTCGGGACGGGTTCCGAGCCACTGGCCGGGCGGGTCGCCGCCGACCTGGTGGACCTCACCTCGGACACCCGCACCTGGCACGCGTACCGCGAGGTGCTGCGCGGCCGGCAGTCCCGGCTGCGCTGTACGCGCCGACTCAAACAGCCGGACGGGACCTGGCTGTGGGTGCAGGTGTCGGTGGCGCCGCTGCCCGAGGAGGAGCGGGCGGTCCTGCTCTCGGTCGCCGACATCAGCGCCAACCGCCAGCTTCAGGCCAGGCTCCGCCACCTGCAGATGCACGACCCGGTCACCCGGCTCCCCAACCGCACCCTCTTCTTCGAACAGCTCTCCTCCGCCCTCGAACGGGAGTCCTACGACGAGGCCGGCACCGGCCGGATCGGCCTGGTCTATCTGGACCTGGACGGGTTCAAGGCGGTCAACGACACCCTCGGTCACCGCGTCGGCGACCGGCTCCTCACGGCCGTGGCCGAACGACTCACCCGATGCGCCGACGAGGCCGCCCTCCTGCGCACGGCCGGGACGGCGGCCGGGGCGCCGCTGGTGGCCAGGCTCGGCGGCGACGAGTTCGCGCTGCTCGTGGAGGACTCGACCGGCACGGAGCAGCTCGCCGACCTGGCCGACTCGGTTCTCAAGGCGCTGCAGGCGCCCTTCGACCTGGCCGGTCAGCGACTGTCCGTCTCCGCCTCGATCGGGGTCGTCGAGCGGCAGTCTGCGAGCACGACGGCGACCGGGCTGATGCAGGCCGCCGACACGACGCTGTACTGGGCCAAGGCCGACGGCAAGGCCCGCTGGACGCTGTTCGACCCGGAGCGCAACGCCCACCGGATGACCCGTCAGGCCCTGTCGTCCACGCTGCGGGCGGCCGTCGGGCGGGGCGAGTTCGTCCTGGAGTACCAGCCGCTGGTGGGCATGGCGGAGGGCGAGGTGCGCGGGGTGGAGGCGCTGGTGCGCTGGCATCACCCGCAGTTCGGCCTGTTGACGCCGAATCGGTTCATCTCACTGGCCGAGGAGGACGGCTCGATCGTCCAGCTCGGACGATGGATTCTGGCCACCGCCTGTCGGCAGGCCCGCCGCTGGCAGATCGACCACCCCGAACGGGCGCCGATCTTCGTCAGCGTGAACGTGGCGGTCCGGCAGGTGTGGGACTCCGACCTGGTCGCCGACGTGGCCGAGATCCTCGCGGAGACCGGCCTCGCCCCGCAGCTGCTCCAGCTGGAGCTCACCGAGTCCGCCCTCATGGGCTCCGCCGGGCGCCCGCTCCAGGCCCTCAAGGCCCTCAGCGACATGGGCGTACGCATCGCCATCGACGACTTCGGCACGGGCTACTCCAACCTCGCGTACCTCAGCCGGCTGCCGGTGTCGGTGCTGAAGCTGGACGGGGCGTTCGTACGGGGGTTCCAGTACGAGAGCGAGGAGGAGAGCGGGGCCGCCGGGGACGACGGGCAGCCCAACCCCGCCGACGAGATCATCGTCGAGGCCCTCGTCCAGCTCGCCCACCGGCTCGGGCTGACCGTCACGGCGGAGGGCGTGGAGACCGACGCGCAGGCCTCCCGGCTGCGCCGGCTCGGCTGCGACACCGGGCAGGGGTGGCTGTACTCCCGCGCGGTGTCGCCGGAACGGATCGCGGAACTGCTGGGGGCGGCGGCCTGCCCTCAGGCCTGAGAAGCGCCCCCGGCTCCCGGCAGGTCGTAGGCGTCCGCGATCAGCTCGTACGAGCGCAGGCGCAGCTCGGGGCTGTGGGCGTGGGAGGTGAGCATCAGTTCGTCGGCGCCCGTGCGCTTCTGGAGGTCGTCCAGGCGGGTGCGGACCTCGTCGACGGTGCCGTGGACGACGTCCGCGTTCCAGGAGTCGATGAAGTCCTGTTCGACCACGCTGAATTCGTACGCCTCCGCCTCCTCCGGCGTCGGGACGAGGCCGGGGCGGCCGGTGCGCAGGCGGACCATGTTGAGCGCGGCGGCCCGGACCTGGCGGCGGGCTTCCTTCTCCTCGTCCGCGGCGAGGGCGGAGACGCCGATCAGCGCGTACGGGGCGTCCAGGACCGGCGAGGGGCGGAACGACTCGCGGTACAGGTCGAGCGCCGGGATCGTGTTCCGTGCGGAGAAGTGGTGGGCGAAGGCGAAGGGGAGGCCGAGGGAGCCGGCCAGACGGGCGCTGAAGCCGGAGGAGCCGAGCAGCCAGACCGGGGGGCGGTGCGGGGACTGGACGCCGCCCGGTGAGGTGCTCTGGATCGGGCCCGGGACCGCGTGGATACGGCGGTAGGGGTGGCCGTCGGGGAAGTCGTCGTCCAGGAAGCGGGTCAGCTCCGCGAGCTGCTCCGGGAAGTCGTCGGCGCCCTCGTTGAGGCGGGCGGAGCGGCGGAGGGCGGCGGCGGTGGCGCCGTCCGTGCCGGGGGCGCGGCCGAGGCCGAGGTCGACGCGGCCGGGGGCCATGGCTTCGAGGGTGCCGAACTGCTCCGCGATGACCAGGGGGGCGTGGTTGGGGAGCATCACGCCGCCTGAGCCGAGGCGGATGCGGGTGGTGTGGGCGGCGAGGTGGGCGAGGATCACCGCCGGGGAGGACGAGGCGACGCCGGGCATGGAGTGGTGTTCGGCCACCCAGTAGCGGTGATAGCCGCGGTCTTCCGTCTGGCGGGCGAGGGTGACGCTGGTGCGGAGGGCGTCTGTGGCGGTGCGGCCCGCGCCGACTGTGACCAGGTCGAGGACGGAGAGGGGGACCGGGGCGGTGCCCTTGGCTTCGCCTCGTATCTCGGCTGTGGTCACGGTGGGGCCTCCTGCGGGCGTGCGGCGGTGGGTACGGTTCCGTGTAACAGGAGGGTGGCTCCGGTTATTCCCGCCAGTCATTCCCGCCCCCGCCGCCCCGTCCCGTCCCGTCCCGTCCTCCAGGGGCTGCGCCCCTTCGACCCCCGGGGGGCGGGTTGGTTCGTTGTCGGCTGCGGGAGCGTCGTGGCTGGTCGCGCAGTTCCCCGCGCCCCTAAGGGGCGCGGGGTGTGCGGCCTTTTCGGCTAGCGCACCTGGACGATCGGCTCGCGCGTGAACAGTGCTCCCAGCTCCGGGGCGTTCACCCTCCTGTCCGCCAGCCTCAGGGCCTCCCAGACCGTGACCTGGTTGGCGGTGAGGACCGGTTTGCCGAGTTCCTTCTCCAGGGTGGGGATGTGGGAGGCGGTATGGAGGGCGGTGTCCGGGAGGAGGAGGGCCTCGGCCTCGGGGTGGTCGGCCGCGCGGGCCAGGGCGAGGGTTTCGTCGAGGCCCCAGGTGCCCACCTCCGCCGCCGTGATGATGCCGGCGCCCCGCACGGAGAGGACCTCGATCCCGGCCGCCGCCAGGAAGTCGACGAACATCTGGGCGATGTCGTCCGGGTAGGTCGCCGCCACGGCCACCCTGGTGGCGCCCACCTCCCGGGCCGCGTGGGCGAAGGCGAAGGAGGTGGAGGAGGCGGGCAGGCCCGCGGTGCGGGCGAGGGTGCGGATCTGGTCGTGGGCCCCTTCGTAGCCGTAGACGAAACTGCCGCTGGTGCAGGCCCAGACGACGGCCTCCGCGCCGGAGAGGCGGAGGGCCTCGCAGCCGGCGGCCAGCCGTTCGGCGGCGCCCATCTCGCGCAGGGCGTCCACCCGGTGCGCGTCCTCGCCGATGTCGGTGTGCACCACGTCCACCCGGATGTCACTGCCGAGCAGTTGCTCTATACGCGGATAGTCGTCCTCGGCGGAGTGGCCCGGGTAGAGGAAACCGAGTGCGGTCATGCCCAACCTTCCTGTTCTTCCGGCAGTACCGGCGGTGGCGGAACAGGTCCCGCACCGAATGTCTGCCTGGCCGACTCGTCGAGCAGAGCCTGGTACGGACCCACCGCCCGGGTACCCAGATGACGCAGCGCCGCCCATATCGTCACCTGGTTGGCCGAGAGAACGGGCATCCGCAGTTCCGCTTCCAACTGGGGGATGACGTCGTACGTGGGAAGGTTGGTGCAGGAGATGAAGAGGGCGTCCGGCGCCGCCCCCCGGACAGCCTGGCGGGCCATGGCGACCACATCGTGGTACGGGACCTTCCAGATGTGCCGGACCAGGCCGAGCGAGGACCGGCCGGTGACCAGGATGCCCGCCTCGGCGAGGTACTCCTCCAGGGACTGGGTGACCGAGACGGTGTACGGGGTGACCAGGGCGATACGGCGGGCGTTCAGCTCGGCCAGGGCGGCGAGCATCGCGCCGGAGGTGGTGACCGCGTGCGCGGCGCCCGCGCGGGTCATCGCCTCGCCCATCGCGCGCTCCCCGGCCACCCCGCCGACGAAGCTGCCGCTGGTGCAGGCGTAGGCCACGACCTCGGGCGCGACCTCGTTCAGGGCCCGGACCGCCTCGTGGAGCGTCTCGTGCTCGGAGACCAGGCGGGCCAGGTCGAGGCTCACCTCGACCGGGACGTACGGGGTCCGGGTGAGATGCAGGGAGACGTCGTCCGGGACCCAGCGCCACAGCTCGCGGTCGAGGGCGAAGTCGAACGGGGCGATGACACCGACGCCGCGCTGGGGACGGGGTCCACCGAGGAAGGAGACGTTCATGACAGCCACCGGCCTCACGGAGAGAGATGTGCGGACGACAGACCGTGCGCAAGTCCGTGTTGACGAAGGTAGGTTCGGGTGCGAGCGTGGTCAATCAGTGCATGTCACACGCATCTCGTGGGGCCGGTAGAACCGCTTCCGTTTGTGATTGGTCTCTTGCGGTCGGTCTCGTGGTCGGTCTCTTGTGGTCTGTCTTTTGTGGTCTGTCTTTGTGATTGGTGTCTTACGCCTATGACCTCGTCGCAGCGCCCGCACCTCCTCGTGCTCGACACCGAGCCACGTCCCCGCCTCGGGCGGCTCACCGGACGGGCCACGGTCGAGTACGCCGACGCCTCGACGCTGGCCGCGCGGCTGCCGTACGCCGATGTGCTGCTGGTGTGGGACTTCACCTCGCGCGCGGTGCGGGACGCCTGGCCGGGCCACGGGCCCCGGCCGCGCTGGGTGCACACGGCCAGTGCGGGTGTCGACCATCTGCTGGGCCCCGGACTCGCCGCCGACGAGGACACCGTGGTGACGAACGCGCGCGGGGTGTTCGAGGCGCCGATCGCCGAGTACGTCGCCGCGCTCGTGCTCGCCATGGCCAAGGATCTGCCGCGCAGCTGGGAGCTGCAGGGGCGGCGGGAGTGGCGGCACCGGGAGGCGCTGCGGGTGGCGGGCGGCCGGGCCTGTGTGGTGGGGTCCGGGCCGATCGGCCGGGCGATCGCGCGCCACCTCAAGGCCCTCGGCCTCCATACGGCCCTGGTCGGCCGGACCGCGCGGGCCGGTGTCCACGGCCCCGAGGAGCTCGACCGGCTGCTGGCCCGCGCCGACTGGGTGATCGCGGCCGCGCCGCTGACGGAGGCCACGTCCGGCATGTTCGACGCCCGGCGGTTCGGGGTCATGCAGCCGTCCGCGCGGTTCGTCAACGTGGGGCGTGGGCAGCTCGTGGTGGAGGACGCGCTCGTCGAGGCGCTGCGGAAGCGGTGGATCGCGGGGGCGGCGCTGGATGTCTTCGAGCGCGAGCCGCTGGGCCCGGACGATCCGCTGTGGGAGGTGCCCGGACTGATCGTCTCTCCCCACATGAGCGGGGACACGGTGGGGTGGCGGGACGAACTCGGCTCCCAGTTCGTGGAGTTGTTCGAGCTGTGGGAGGCGGGAAAGCCGCTGCCCAACGTGGTCGACAAGCAGCGCGGGTACGTGCCCGGGCACTGAACTCCCCTGGAAGGGGCCGCATGCCTGAACTGCCGGAACTGCCGGAGCCGACGCACCCGACGAACCTGATGAACGCGATGAACGCGACGAACGCGACGAACGCGACGAACGCGACGCACCTGACGTCGCTGTCCGCAGTACGCCTGGTCGAGGGGTACCGCAAGGGCGAGTTCAGCCCGGTGGACGTCGCGCGCGAGGCCCTCGAACGGGCCGAGCGGGTACAGCCTGCCGTGAACGCGTTCGTGCGTATCGACGCCGGGACGGCCCTCGCGCAGGCGCGGGAGTCGGAGGGGCGCTGGCGGCGCGGGGAGCCGGCCGGGGCGGTGGACGGGGTGCCGGTCACGGTGAAGGACATCCTGCTGATGCGGGGCGGGCCGACCCTGAAGGGCTCCAAGACCATCTCGGCCGAGGGGAGTTGGGACGAGGACGCGCCTTCCGTGGCCCGGCTGCGGGAGCAGGGCGCCGTCTTCCTGGGGAAGACCACGACGCCCGAGTTCGGCTGGAAGGGCGTCACCGACTCGCCGCTGAGCGGGGTGACACGGAATCCGTACGACCTCTCGCGTACGGCCGGGGGCTCCAGCGGGGGCGCCGCGGCGGCCGTCGCGCTCGGGGCCGGGCCGCTGGCGCTGGGCACGGACGGGGGTGGCAGCGTGCGTATCCCGGCCGCCTTCTGCGGGGTGTTCGGGCTGAAGCCGACGTACGGGCGGGTGCCGCTGTATCCCGCGAGCGCCTTCGGGACGCTGGCCCATGTGGGGCCGCTGACGCGGGACGCGGCGGACGCCGCGCTGATGCTGGACGTCGTCGCCGGGCCCGACGCGCGGGACTGGTCGGGGCTCGGGCCCACGCCCGGGTCGTTCGTGGACGCGCTCGCCGGTGGGGTGCGGGGGCTGCGGATCGCGTACTCGCCGTCGCTGGGCGGACAGGTCGCCGTACAGCCGGGCGTCGCCCTCGCGGTGCGGCGGGCCGTGGAGGGGCTCGCCGGACTCGGGGCGTACGTCAGCGAGGCCGACCCCGACTTCTCCGATCCCGTCGAGGCGTTCCACACGCTGTGGTTCAGCGGGGCGGCCCGGGTGACGCAGCGGCTCGGGCCGCGTCAGGCGGAGGTGCTGGACCCCGGGTTGCGGGAGATCCGGGAGCTCGGGGTGCGGCTCTCCGCGCTCGACTATCTGGCCGCGGTGGATGTGCGGATGGATCTCGGGCGGCGGATGGGCGCGTTCCATGAGCGGTACGACGTTCTGGTCACGCCCGCGTTGCCGGTGACGGCCTTCGAGGCGGGGGTCGAGGTGCCGCGTGGCTCCGGGCATCGGCGCTGGACCGGCTGGACGCCGTTCACGTATCCCTTCAACCTGACGCAGCAGCCGGCGGCGAGTGTTCCCGTGGGCCTGGACGGGGACGGGCTGCCGGTGGGGCTTCAGGTGGTCGCGGCCCGGCACCGGGACGACCTGGTGCTGCGGGTGGCGCATGCGTTGTACGAGGCGGGGGTGGCTCCGGCCCGCATGTGATCGGGTCGGGCTGCCCCGCGGGCGGGTTCTCCTCGCGTCGTAAGCAGTTGTTGTCTTTCCGATCTTGAGGGATACGCGTCGAACGGTAGTAGTGCCGATCGGGTGGTCGCGGGGCGCTCGGCGCATGCGCTGAGGGAAACGCGTCCGCCCCGCACCGGTCAGTGGGGGACGGACGCGTTCGGCGGGTCAGTCGCAGACAAGGCCCCATGAATTGTTGGGACGCCAGGTCCTCTCACCGGAGCCTGCGCCCTTCCAACTGAAAGTCGCCACCACGCCGAAACTCTGCCGTGGCCAGTTACACGGGTTGACGGAGCTGGTGCCGGCAAAGTCCTCGGTGCCATGCCAGCCGTCGCCGTCCTTCGCGGTGCGCAGCGTCACCCAGCCGCTGTCAATGCTGAAGCGCTGAAGCTTCACGTTGGTGACCTTGACCTGGTAGCTGCCGCCACCGGCGACGTCGGTGATCTTCGCCCGCGCTCGGTAGGTGTCGGCGGTCTCGTCCCACCAGACGGCGGCGCAGCGCTTGACTTGGGTGCCATAGCACTCCCATGCGCTTTCCGCGGATGCCGACGACGGGGTGAAGACGATCGACGCGCCAAGCGCCCCGGCGACCAACGTGCCGGTGGTGCCGAACCGGCCCACACGCCTGAGCCTCATGAAAACCCCTTCTGATGTGCCAGTGGAAGATCTCTGGTTCTTCTTACGTGCCATCGGGCTTGGACACCTGGACGCTCATCGTCCACCGCACAGTGTCCGGCGCCTCGATCGAGACTTGCCCCTCGCGTTTCGTGGAGAGGTTGAGTTCGTGTGCGTAGTAGCTGACCTCACCGCTCTTACAGTCGGTCGAGAAGGTCGCTACGGTTTCGACGACGACGTCGACCATCGGCGATCCGGAATCAGCCACGCAATCGAGCGCAATCAATGTGACGCCCTTTGGCAGCGGAACTGGGCTGAATACGTCACTGCCACGCGTCGCCCCTTGGGACAAGACCTCAGTGAACCCCATCTCCAGTTCGGGCGCGGACAGCGCCGGTGGCGCCTTGGACACCGTGGGCGATGGGGTACCTGTTTGGGAACCCCGGGTTTCCCCGCCCCCGGTGCAGGCCGCGACCGCGGAGACGAAGGCTGCGGCCGCCAAAAGCGCCACAGTCCGCCGCATCAGGAGTTGGTCTCCCAGTACCGGAATCCCTGCCTCTTGTTCGCCAGCTCCACGGTCGCGGTCTTCCGTTGCGACTTGCTGCAGTCAGGGAGCGTGAGGTACTTCTCCACCTTGGCGGTGTGCCCCTTCACCCCGTACTGCACGTTGCCGTACTTGCCCCTCCTGATCTCGCGCTCGTAGGAGTGGCTGGCAGTCCACGTAGCCTTGACTTGGACGCCCGTGCTGACCTCCGCCTTCGCTTCGGCGACAGCGGCCTTGACACTCACCCCGAGCGTGCCGGTGATCGACGTACCCATCTCCCCTGCTTTGATCTTCGTGAGGGTCATCTTTCCGCCGGGCCCGTCCGAGTAGACAGGGCCCCTGCCGAAGAACTTGGACTTGTAGCCGTAGACGTTCTTCACCCATACCCTGTCGCACCTGCCAAGCGTCCCCGCGTCCCCCGAGCCGGCTGCCGCCGCCGTGGACGGCGCGGCGAGAACACCGCCGAGGAGGCCGGCCAGAAGAGCCCCGGCGGCCGCGGTCGACTTCGCGCGCCCTCTTCCGATTCTGGTCAATTCAGCTCCACCTTCCGTTTTTTGGAACGGACTGCCCGAATTCCCCCTTCGGGCGGCCCGGATCGAAGATTACGGGGCGGGCCGCAGAAGGGCATGTCACGCAAACACGTGACAACACCGGTGCGCTGACCGCGTGTTGATCTAAGTTGGGAAGGATCCAGGTGGGGAGGCGGGCCTCATCGGCATACGGGGGAAACACTGTGAAGAATGTGGTCGGATTCCTTGCTTTTCGTGGTGGAGACGTGAATTCCTTTGTGGAGGAGGCGTGCTGACGCAGGGGCCCGCCCAACTTCAGCTTCTGCGTAGGTCCGCACGTCTGTCCGCTGTCCTGAGATCAGTCAGTGCCGTCGGAGCGACTCTGGTCGCCGTGGTCGGCTTCGCACCGCCCGCCCGCTCGGTCTGGGTGGCCGTCGCGGTCGTCGGACTGCTTGTGTGGAGCGGTCTGTTCACCGTTCTGACGCTCAGGCCGGAACCTCGTCCCTGGCTCTACGCCGGTGATGTCGCCGTCGTTCTCGTGCTCTGCCTGGCGCAGGGCAGCCTTGTCCCAGCCGAGGTCCTGGGAGCGAGTGCGGGCTCCGGATGGATCGACATGGTCGCCCGCACCGGCGTCTTCATCGCACAGTTCATGCTGCGGCAACCCCTGGCGATAGGCGCCGCGATCGCCATCGCGGCGGCTCACGCGATGGGCGCCGGCGTACGAGACGCCTCCGTCGTCCTGGTGCTCCAGGGGCTGCTCGCCGCCGCTGTCGTGGTCCTGCTGCGACATGGAGCGCGCAGGGCGGACCTCGCGCTGTCCGAGGAGGCGTCGGCGCGCGCGTCGGCGCGGGCCCGGTCCGCCGCCCGCACCGACGAACTCGACCAGCAGCGGCTGTTGCACGACACCGTGCTCGCCACGCTCACCATGGTGGGCACCGGCAGCATCACCCGTGACTCTGCCGCGCTGCCGGAACGGGCCGCGGCCGACCTGGCCATCATTGCGGACCTGCGGGCGCATCCCGGCGTGGCACGTGATGTGGCGCGGGCTCCCGCACCGCTGGATGTCGCGCTGCGCACCGTCGTACTGACGCACCGCGTCGGCCTCCCGCCACTGGAAATCGAGTTCGACGTGCCGCCGCTGGACCTGCCCCACGAGGTCGTGGAAGCCGTCTCGCTAGGGGTCGCCGAGGCCCTGGCCAACGTGGCCCGGCACGCGAACACCCGTGCTGCCCGGGTCACGGCCAGGCGCGTCGGGGAGGGCGTCGCCGTCGAAGTCTGCGACAGCGGACGCGGGTTCGACCCTGCGGCTGTTCCCTCCCACCGGCGCGGCCTGCGGGAATCGGTCCACGGCCGGATGCGTGCTGTGGGCGGCAGCGCCCGGGCGGCATCGTCCCCCGGCGCCGGCACCCAGGTCGTGCTGAGGTGGGAACCGTGACCGCCGACGTCGTCGAGGGTGTGGTCGCCACCCGCTTTGCCAAGGTTGTCGATATCGGGCTGGTGGCGATCGTCGGCGTCTGGCACCTGGGTCTGGACACCCTGCGGGTGCTCAGGGGCTGGCCGGAGTACGAGCCGCAGGCCGCCGCCGCGGGCGCCTGGCTGGCCCTCACGGTCATCCAGACGGCCGGTTCCGTCCTGCTGCTGCGTTCCGCGCTCAGCGGGCACACCGCGCGGATGCTTGCGGGGGCGGCGCTGGTCGCCGGCATCGTCGCCGCCGCCGCGTACCCGCCGGGCGGCGCGATCAGCGACGTGAGCTGGGCGTGGAACACCGTGGGCTGGTTCGGCATGCTGCTTCTGATGCAGCGTCCGCTGTGGGAGCTGATCACCCTGCTCGGCGCCAACACCGCTGTCACGGTGGGCTTCCTGGCAGCCGACGGCGCGCTCGACCACGTCACCGTCTCCCGTCTGCTGGCCGCGGTTTACGTCACCGCCGGTATCCAGTTGACCTTCACGTACCTGGTACGGCAGCTCAACGACGGTGCGAGGGAAGCCACCGAGATCGCTGCGGGGCAGGCGGAGCACCTCGCCCGTGCCACCGCCGACGAGGCCGTGCACGCCGAGCGCCGGCGCCGCTACGAGTACCTGCGCATCAGAGTGGAACCGCTGCTGCGTGGTCTGGCGGAACGTCAACTGGACCCGGGGGACCCCGTCGTACGCCAGCGCGCCGCCGTGGAGGCGGCACGCCTGCGGAGGCTGTTCGTGGAGACGGACGACACCCCGCACCCGCTCCTGCACGAACTGCGGGCCTGTGCCGATGTCGCCGAGCGGCGCGGCGTACGCGTGGCCCTGCTGAGCTACGGCGACCTGCCCGAGCTGCCGGCATCCGTCCGCCGAGAACTGGCGGACGGGGCCCTGCTGGTCCTGGCCGCCGCCGCCACCCGAGCGCGGGTGACCGTGGTGACGTCGCCCGAGGAGGTTGTGGTGAGCGTGGTGGCCGACGCCCCGCCGGAAACGCTCGTGGAACCGCCGGGCCCTCTCACCGTATCCTCCACATACGACCAGGAGGAGGACCAGTTGTGGTGGGAAACCCGATGGCCCGTACGACCGGCCCCCTGACCGTCGCCATCATCGACGATCACCCTGTCGTCATCGAAGGCATCCAGACCTGGCTGTCCGAGGAACCGCGGATCTCGGTGGGGTACACCGGCGAGACCTCGGATGTGGAGCCCGGCGTCGCGGATGTCCTCATTCTCGATCTGAATCTGCACGGCAGACTCGTGATCGGCGATATCGCCACGCTGGCCGCGGCGGGTCAACGGGTCATCGCCTTCTCGCAGTTCACCGAGCAGCGGGTGGTGCTCGAATCGCTGGAGGCCGGCGCATGCGAGTTCGTCGCGAAGAACGAGGGGCGGGCGCACCTGGTGAACACGGTGTTGGCGGCGGCGGGCGACAGGCCGTACGTCACGCCGACGGCTGCGGGCGTCCTCGTCGGTGATCGCGGCGCGAACAGGCCCAAGCTGTCCTCGCAGGAACGTACCGCGCTGCTGTGGTGGTTCCAGTCCATGTCGAAGGCTTCGGTCGCCCGGCGCATGGGTGTATCGGTTCACACTGTCGACGTCTACATCCGTCGGGCGCGAGTCAAGTACGCGCAGGTCGGCAGGTCCGCACCGACGAAGGCGGACATGCTGGCCCGGGCGATCGAGGACGGCTTGGTGAAGCCCGACGACATCACGGGCTACGGGTCAGCGGCGGTCGGCGTGGGTTGACCACGTAAGAACAGCAGGTCCTTCTGAATAGCGCGCCTGTCGCCCAACGGGCACCCGCCCCCGAGCAGTCGTGTCTCGCACAACCCACGAAGTCACGCCCGGCAGAACCGCAGGGTCTCCCCCGACGCCCCCGTCCGCCAGAGGTCGTTGCACGCCTCCGCCATCTCGTCCAGGCCCTCGACCACCTGGCCCCATACGATCCCCGGCACCCACCCCACGTCGCCGTTCAGCAGCAGGTTGTTGCGTTCGTAGAAGAGGGCCAGGTCGACGAGGGTCGTACCGGGGCGGACCTCGGCGTCGTAGCCGTACGCGTTCGTGGCCAGTTCCGTGCCGGCGAAGGAGAAGTAGCAGAGGTCGCCGGGGATGGGGGTGACCGTGGGGTTTTCGAGGGGTGGCTCGTGGGGGGCGAAGGGCGGGAAGAGGGCGTAGATCTCGTTGCGGGCGTATTTGGCGTGGTAGACGTCGCCGGCCAGGGGCAGGGCGTCCCAGACGGCGGCGCAGGTGAGCGGCGCGCGGTCGTCGAGGAGTTTCGCCCGGCACACGACCTGGCGCTTGAGCAGGGAGATCTCTAGGTAGCGGTCGGTCATGTCTTCCATGGTGCAGCCGGGGTCAAGGGCGCCTCCTGGGTCCGGCCGGTTCCGGCCGCGTGTGTGCAGGGGGCGTGAAGGCCACGGCAGTGGCGTGAATACATCGCATCGGGTCGGGTAGCCGCGCGGCCATGGCTCCAGCAACAGAGACCTCCGGGAGAACCGGGAAGACACGCGACCCCAGCCGCCGGGCCCTGCTCGTCGGCGCCTCCGCGCTCGCCACGGCGGGCGCGCTGGGCGCCGCCGGGTGCAGCCGGGTGGCCACCGCCTCCGGCACGGAGGGGGGTGAGCTGCTGGACCGGCTGCGGGCGCAGGGCGTCGTACGGCTCGGTATCGCGGGAGAGATCCCCTTCGGCTACATCGACACGGACGGCGAACTGACCGGCGAGGGGCCCGAAGTGGCCAGGGTCGTCTTCAAACGGCTGGGCGTGGGGCGGGTGCAGCCCGTTCCCACCGAGTTCGGCTCGCTCATACCCGGGCTGAACTCCCAGCAGTTCGATGTCGTCTCCGCCGGGATGTACATCAACCCCGAGCGCTGTGCGGAGGTCATCTTCTCCGAGCCCGACCACGAGATGCTGGACGCGTTCGTGGTGAAGAAAGGCAACCCGAAGGGTCTGAACGACTACGCGGACGTGATCCGCGCCAAGGCCCGGTTCGCCACGGGCTCGGGGTACGCGCAGATCGCGCACGCCGTCGAGGCCGGGTACGCGGAGAGCGACATCGTCATCGTGCCCGACCAGGTGGCCGGGCTGAACGCCGTGGAGGCGGGGCGGGTCGACGTGTTCGCGGGGACGTCGCTGACCACCCGCGAGGTGGTCAAGAAGTCCCGCACGACGGAGGCGACCAAGCCGTTCGCCGCGCTCGTCGACGGCCAGCCGCGGGTGGACGGGGCGGGCTTCGCGTTCCGGCCGGCCGAGACGCGGCTGCGGGACGCCTTCAACGTCGAGCTGCGGAAGATGAAGGAGAGCGGCGAACTGCTGCGCGTCCTGCGGCCCTTCGGCTTCACCAAGGTCGAGATGACCGACCTGACCACGAAGGAGCTCTGTCGGGCATGACACAGGGACTCTGGGAACTCGTCCTGCGCGGCGTCTGGGTCACCCTCCAACTGCTGGTCCTCGGCGCGCTGCTGGCCACGGTCGTCTCCTTCGTGGTGGGGGTCGCGCGCACCCACCGGCGGTGGATCGTCCGCTTCGTCGCGGGCCTGTACACCGAGGTGTTCCGCGGCACCTCCGCGCTGATCATGATCTTCTGGGTGTACTTCGTGCTGCCGCTGGCCTTCGGCTGGCAGCTGGTCCCGATGTGGGCGGGCGTCCTCGCCCTCGGGCTGACGTACGGGGCGTACGGGGCCGAGATCGTGCGCGGTGCCCTGACCGCCGTGGATCCGGCGCAGCGCGAGGGCGGTATCGCGCTGAGCTTCACCCCGTGGCAGCGGATGCGGCTGATCCTGCTGCCGCAGGCGGTCCCGGAGATGATCCCGCCCTTCGCCAACCTGGTGGTCGAACTGCTCAAGGGCACGGCGCTGGTGTCGATCATCGGCATGGGTGACCTGGCGTTCAGCGGCAGCCTGGTACGGCTGGCGCTGCAGGAGAGCGTGGAGATCTACACCTATCTCCTGCTCATCTACTTCGTGATCGCCTTCCTGCTCACCCGGGGCATGCGGCTGCTGGAGCGGCGGCTGAAGGCCGGGATCGGCAAGGCCCCGGTGAAGGCGACCGTGGCGCCCGTGCGGGTCGCCGAGGGCGCGAGCGCCGGAGGTGGTGCGTGATGAACTGGGACTGGAACGCGGTCGTCGACTTCCTGCCGCACTTCCGGAAGGGCCTGCTGGTCACCCTGCAGGCGCTGGCCCTGGGTTCGGTCGTCTCCTTCGCACTCGGACTGGTGTGGGCGCTGCTCGTGCGGACGCCGACCCGCTGGGTGAGCTGGCCGGTGGGGGTCGCCACGGAGTTCGTCCGGAACACCCCCCTGCTCGTCCAGCTGTTCTTCCTCTTCTATGTGCTGCCGGCCTGGGGGCTGACCTTCTCGGCGCTGACCACGGGCGTCTTCGCGATCGGGCTGCACTACTCGACGTACACGATGCAGGTCTACCGCGCCGGCATCGAGGCGGTGCCCGTGGGCCAGTGGGAGGCGGCCACCGCGTTGAACCTGCCGGTGCGGCGCACCTGGACGGTGGTGATCCTGCCGCAGGCGGTCCGCCGGGTGGTGCCCGCGCTGGGCAACTACGTGATCTCGATGCTCAAGGACACACCGATCCTGATGGTGATCACGGTCCCGGAGATGCTGAGCGAGGCACGGCTCTACGCCCAGGAGACCTTCCGTTTCACCGAGCCCCTGACCGTCATCGGGGTGGCCTTCATCCTCGTCTCCTATCTGGCCTCCCTCCTTCTGCGAACCCTGGAGCGACGTCTTGTCCGCTGACACCCCGCTGATGAAGCAACCCGACGCCGAGTCCGGTTCCGGCGCGCCCGTGGACCGTCCCGTGGACAGCGCCGAGCTGATCCGCTTCGAGAACGTGACCAAACGATTCGGCAGCAACACCGTCCTGGACCGGCTCGACTTCTCGGTCGACGCCGGCAAGCACGTCACGCTGATCGGCCCGTCCGGCTCCGGCAAGACGACGATCCTGCGGCTGCTGATGACCCTGGCCAAGCCCGACGAGGGGAAGATCACCGTCGGCGGGCAGCAGCTGTTCCCGGCGAGCGACAAGCAGTGCCGTGAGGTCCGCAAGAACATCGGGATGGTGTTCCAGCAGTTCAACCTCTTCCCGAACATGAAGGTGCTGCGGAACATCACCGAGGCGCCCGTCACCGTCCTCGGGCTCTCCAAGGACGAGGCCGAGGCGCGCGCCCGCGAGCTGCTCGACATGGTGGGGCTCGCCGACAAGTGCGACGCCTACCCGTCCCAGCTCTCCGGCGGGCAGCAGCAGCGGGTGGCCATCGCCCGGGCGCTGGCGATGCGCCCGCAGGTGCTGCTCCTCGACGAGGTGACGTCCGCGCTCGACCCCGAGCTGGTCGCGGGCGTGCTCGACCTGCTCAGGGACATCGCCCGCACCACCGACATCACGATGCTCTGCGTGACCCACGAGATGAACTTCGCCCGGGACATCTCGGACCAAGTTCTGATGTTCGATTCTGGCCAGGTGATCGAGTCGGGCAGCCCCGAGAAGATCTTCGGCGATCCTTCGCACGAACGCACGCGCGAGTTCCTCGGTGCGGTCATCTGACTACGCCGGGTGAACGGCTGAACGCGTGGGAACATCCGAGGTCCATCCGCCGGGCCATGCCTTTGGCATATGCCAGAGTGCTGGTCCGGCAGTTGGGAGGCCCGGAGGCACGGGGATTTTCTCGCGAACAACCCCTCCACCTACGACGCTTGGGCCGTATCGTGGGACACGGCAAGCTGTCCGAAAAACGGCCCGAGAAGCGCAGGGGGAAACCGTGGCGCTCAAGCACGAGCCGACCGCGCCGTACCACTCGGCCCAGGACGCACTGCGCGTCCTGGAGACGGTGGCGCGGCACGCAGGTGGCGTCACCGACGCCGAGATCGCCCGTCGCACCGGCGTCGACAGTGAGCGGTTGACCGCGCTCCTGCGGATGCTGCGTCGCGAGGGGTATGTGGAGCAGACCACCGACGGCGCCTACGTCACCGGTGTCGCACTCGCCCGGCTGGGCTCCGCCCAGGGTCATGAGCAGGCCCTGCGCGAGCAGCTTCAGCACACCCTCGACCGGCTGCGCGACTCGGTGGGCGCCGCCGTCTACGTCACCCGTTACCTGGACGGCGAGATCCAGGTCACCGGCTGGGCCGACAGCCCGGCCACACCCGCGGTCCACGAGTGGGTGGACTTCCGTTCCTCCGCCCACGCCACCGCGTTCGGCAAGGGCCTGCTGGGCCAGCTCGACCTCAACGGCCGGCGGGACCACCTCTCGCGACACCGCCCGGCCCGGCTCACGGCCCGCACGATCACCAACGAGAAGGTGCTGCTGAGCAAACTCGACGCCCAGACACCCACGGTCCCCGTCCTCGACCTCCAGGAGTACGCGCCGGGCACGGTCTGCGCGGCCGTCCCCCTCACCGCGGGCTCCGCCGTCGGCTGCCTCGCACTGTCCCTTCCGCTGGAGCACGCCCACCGGTTGCGCGCGGCGGCGAACACGTTGAATCGGGGAGCGGCGCCTGTGCTGCTCTCCCTGGCGATCTAGACACCGGGCGTCCCACGGAGATCCAGCTCACGTTTAAGCGGTCGAAGGCACCCCCGCGGACCAGGTAGTATTTTCTCTGTCGCCAGCCGCGAAAGCGGAAGAGCGACAGAGTCTGCGCCGCTAGCTCAGTTGGTTAGAGCAGCTGACTCTTAATCAGCGGGTCCGGGGTTCGAGTCCCTGGCGGCGCACGATGACGATGGCGAGGCATGTTCGCAAACAACGCGAACATGCCTCGCCATCGTCGTTCTTGCGCGGCTCCGCCGCGCGTTGTGGGGGCTCCGCCACCCACACCCCCGCCGCCGTGTGGACCTCAGCCCCGCAGGTAAGCCAGCACGGCCAGCACCCGGCGATGCGTGTCCTGCGCCGGTGGCAGGTCCAGCTTTCCCAGGATGTTGCCGATGTGCTTGCCGACGGCGGCCTCGGTGACGACCAGCGCGCGGGCGATCGCCCCGTTCGACTTCCCCTCGGCGACCAGCGCGAGCACCTCGCGCTCGCGCGGGGTGAGCGCCGCCAGTGGATCACGCCGGCGCCGCAGCAGCTGCCGTACGACCTCGGGGTCGACGACCGTGCCCCCGGCCGCGACCCGCTCCACCGCCTGAGCGAACTGTTCGACCTGGCCGATGCGGTCCTTGAGGAGATAGCCGACGCCGGTGCCGTCGCCTGTGTCCAACAGTTCGGCGGCGTAGGCCCGTTGGACGTACTGGCTGAGGACGAGGACCGGCAGCGAAGGGTTCGCGGCGCGTAGGTCGAGGGCCGCGCGCAGCCCCTCGTCGGTGAGGCCGGGCGGCATGCGTACGTCGGTGACGACGAGGTCGGGGGCGCAGGACTCCACGGCCGAGGTCAGCGACTCCGCGTCGCCGACCGCCGCGACGACCTCGTGCCCGAACCGGGTCAGGACGCCCACGAGCCCTTCCCGCAGCAGCACGCTGTCCTCGGCGAGCACGATCTTCAGCGCTGCGGGCACGGGATCTCCAGGGACAGGACGGTCGGGCCGCCGGCCGGGCTGTGGACGGACAGTGTCCCATCGAGCACTGCGAGCCGGTCGGCGAGTCCGGTGAGGCCCGTGCCCCGCGCGGGGTCGGCGCCGCCCGTCCCGTCGTCCCGCACCTCCACCCGCAGCCGCCCGCCCGTGTACCGCCCGCCGACCCAGGCCCGCTCCGCCCCGCTGTGCCTGCCGATGTTGGCGAGCGCCTCCCGGACCGCGAAGTACGCGGCGGACTCCACGGACTCGGCGAACCGCGGGAGGTCGACGTCCAGTTCCACGGGTACGGCGGACCGGTCGGCCGCGTCGGCGAGGGCGTCCGGCAGGCCGTAGTCGGCGAGGACCTGGGGATGGACGCCGTGGATCAACTCCCGCAGTTCGCCCAGGACCCGGTCGGCCTCCCGGTGGGCGGCGGCGAGCCGCTCGGCCAGTTCGGGCGGGGCGTCGAGCCGGGCCAGGCCCAGGGTCATGCTCAGGGCCACGAGGCGTTGCTGTGCTCCGTCGTGCAGATCGCGTTCGATCCGCCGCCGCTCCGCCTCGAAGGCCGCCACCAGCCGGGCCCGCGACCGTGTCACCTCGGCGAGCCGCCGCTCCGCCTCCGCCTCGTTCGGCGCGAGCAGCAGCCGGGCCAGGGCGGCACGGGCGCGCGCGTACAGGACGAGCGGCGTGAGCAGCGCGAGGAGGACGGCGCCACCGAGGGCCGTGCACAGCAGGGCCTGGTCGTAGGAGTCGATCAGCCAGAGCTTGGCGATCCGCGCGTCACCGCTGGCAGCGCTCGTCATCGCCAGCTGCGCGGGCGCCCCGATCAACGCGCCCGGCATGCCCAACGCCCCGAACAGCACGGCCGCGTCCAGCGGCCACAGCACGAACCCGAGGAGCCCCGTGTACGCCAACTCCCGCCAGGTCGCCCGCTCGGTCAGCCGCAGCCGGGCCCAGGCGGCGAGACCAGGCTCGGCCGGGGTGACGTGCGGGTCGGGCAGCGCCGGGCCCGGGGCGGCGAGGAGCAGCCGCCGGCGTTCCAGGGCGCCGACGGGTCCGCCGGAGAGAACGGCCAGGGCGAGCAGCGGCAGGCCCACGAGGAGGGGGGTGAGCACGAGGCCGACGGTGCCCAGGACCAGGAGCACGACCATCAGGACCACGCCGACCAGCACACCGCTCAGCAGGTACGCCACCGTGCGCGGCACATCCCGTACGACCGTTCGAATCATGGGGTCACGGTAGGCCGGGGTCGCGGGCGACGGCCATATGCGCAGGGGGTGTTCCGGGGGTGGGGCCGGCCCTACCCCGTCAGGAGTTCCTCCCGCCCCCGCGCCCGGTACTCCGCCACCAGCCGCGCCTGATCCACCGCGGAGAACTTGCGGTAGGCCCATTTCCCCGGTGGGCGCCACCAGACCGGGTCCGGGCAGCGGAAGCCCTCGCGGCGGAGGGCGGCGCGCTGGATCTTGTTGGTGGCGGTGACGGGCATGGAGGGGACGACGCGCACGAATCGGGGGGTCATCTTCGTGCCCAGGTCGGGCTGGGACACGAGGAATTCGGCGAAGCCGTCCGGGTCGAAGGCGCCCGCGATCGTCGCCATGACCTGGTCCCCGGCGACCGGGTCGGGGACCGCGTAGACGGCGACGGCCTCGGCGCCCTCGTAGCGGGCGAGGATGTTCTCGATGACGGCGGCGGCGAGGTTCTCGCTGTCGACGCGGAGGCGGTCGTCGGTGCGGCCGGCGAAGTAGAGGAAGCCGCCGGGGTCCCGGTAGAAGAGGTCGCCGGTCCAGTACCAGCCGTCGCGGCGGCGGGCGGCGTCCGCCTCCGGGTTGCGCCAGTACCCCTCGAAGGGGTTGGGGCCTCGGTTCACCAACTCCCCTATCGCCTCGGTGCCGTTGAGCAGACGGCCGTCGTCGGTGAGGAGGGCCGGCGGGCACTCCTTCCGGGTCTGCGGGTCGACCACCGCGAGGTCGTCGCCGGGTGCCGCCCGCCCGATCGCGCCCGGCGGCGCCCCGGGCGTCCGCTGGATCGCCGCCCCGCCCTCGGACGACCCGTACCCCTCCACGAGCCGTACCCCGAACCGTTCCTCGAACGCCGCCGCGTCCACCGCCCCCGCCTCCGTGCCGAAGCCCATGCGCAGCGGGTTGTCGCGGTCGTCGGGGCGGGGCTCGGTGGCGAGGAGGTACTGCACGGCCCGGCCGACGTAGGTGAAGTACGTGGCCCCGTACGCCCGTACGTCGTCCAGGAACCCAGAGGCCGAGAACCGGCGCCGCAGCGCGATGCCGGCGCCGGACACCAGGGCCGGGGCCCAGTCGGCGATGACCGCGTTGCCGTGGAACATCGGCATGCAGATGTAGTGCACGTCGTCCGGCCGCACCCCGAAGCGGTCCACCAGCGCCCGGCCGGCCGCCGCGAGCCGCCCCTGGGAGCAGATCGCGGCCTTGGGGGCGCCGGTGGAGCCGGAGGTGAAGTAGAGGAGGAGGCGGTGGGCGGGGGTGGCCCGGGTCGGGTCGGGCACGGCGTCGGCGTACGGCGCGAGGAGGTCGGCGTAGGCCTGAGTGTCCGTCACCAGCACTCGTACGCCGGGCAGTTCGAGGTGATCGAGGAGCGGCAGACGGTCCCGTTCCGTGATCAGCACCCGGCATTCGGTGTGCAGGATGTCGCGGGCCAGTTCGGGACCCCGCCTGGTGGGGTTGATACCGGCGACGGCGGCGCCCGCGAGGGCCGCCGCGCTCAACCACAGGGGGAATTCCGGGGTGTTGTCGAGGAGGACGCCGATATGCGGTTCGGCGGCCGGTGGCAGGAGGTCGGCGAGCAGTGCCGCGCGGGCGGCGGCTCCGGCGGCGACCTCGTGGTGGGTCAGGACCTGCTCCTCGAACCACAGCCCGGGCCGGTGGTCGTCCCACCGGTCGGCGAGGAGCTGTGCGACCGTGCGCCTCATGGACTCCATGTGGGCGCACGGTAACTGACAGGTCGTCAGTTGAGGAGGGTCACGGCGTCGGGAACGAGGGGTCCGTGGAGAAGTTGTGGTAGGTGACCATGAAGAACACGCAGAACGCGAAGACCACCCCGAGGAAGGCCAGGAGGCCGAAGCCGGCCGCCGCCTGCTTGACCCGGCCGGGCTCGTGGGCCGTGGCGACCACGTTCGGGCCGTCGGTGTAGTGGACGGTGACGAAGTCGCCCTCGACCGTCGTCATCGGGCCGTCCTCCTCCTCGAAGCGGATGGCGCGGCCGTCATGGGTCGTGAACTCGTACACGTGGTGGATCGTCGTGCGCACGCTGCCGTGGTCGCCCATGCCCTTGCTGACCGTCGTGAACGCCTTGAGGCAGCGCCCCTCGGCCGTCAGGCCGCTGTTCCAGGCGCTCCTGATGTGGAGCCAACGGCTCAGCACCCGGTACGCCATGAAGGCGATGAAGGTCATCATGACCACGGGGATGATGTAGAAGAAGGCGTCCATGGTGTTCCCCCGGTTTTCGGCCGCCGCCCTGGTCGGCGGCGTGTGGGGAACGTACCCGCCTGGGGGCCCCGCGCAGCTCAAGTGATGCTCAGAACTCGCGGGGCCGGTGGGGCGACGCTCAGAAGGTGACGTCCGAGCAGGCGTAGAACGCGTTGGTGGTGTCGGCGATCGTCCAGACCGCGAGGATCACATGGTGGCCGCTCAGCCCGGACGGCAGACGACCGGTGTGGGAGAGCGTGGACGGCGGGCGCTGGCCGTTGTACGGGACGGTGAAGAACGGGGTCAGGTTGAGGTCGGAGCGGGCCAGGGCGTGGTTCTGGTTCCAGCCCGCCCTGGTGACGTAGTACTTGAAGTCGGTGGTGGCGTGCATGGCGGTGAACTGCCAGCGGAACGTGTAGTTCTGACCGCCCGTCACCCTGGTGGTGGGCCAGGCGCCGCCGCCCGGCCGGGCGGACGCGTCGAGCTGGTTGAACCTGCTGTTGCCGCCGGAGCAGAGTTGGCCGTCAGCCGGCCCTGAGCCCGGGAAGCCCTTCGGCCCCTCCACGCTCTGCGGCTCCCACTGGATGTCGCCGCAGTTGGTGACGGTGCCGTTCTGACAGAGCTTCTGCCTGCTGACGGGGAGGTCGGTGTAGCCGTGGCCGGTGGCGCCGCCACTGGAGAGCACGAGCGCTCCGGTGGTGGCGAAGCCGACCGCGGCCGCGTACCACTTGGTCCTGCTACGCGTGAGATTGCGCATGCTGCCGCTCCCTGGAGTACGTGGGGTGTTTCCAGGTCTAGACCAAGTCCCAGATTATGAGCGGGTGTTGAACATGTCCATACCAATTCCAGGGTTCACGGCGACACTTCGCGCCGCCCTGTATAGAACGCCACCGTCAGGTCCTTCACCAGCGCCTTGCGCTCGTAGTCGTCGAGTTCGACCAGGCCGCGCAGGGTCAGCCGGGTCACCGTGTCCTCGACCGAGTCGACGACGGAGGTGAGCACGGTGTCGCGGTGCTGGGCGTCGAGCGCCGCGATCCGGCGGCGCTGCATCACGGCGGCCACCTCGGGCGCGTACTCGATCCGGGTCGGCTGGACCGAGAACACCTCCATCCCGGCCGGTGCCGTGTCCGCCACGACCAGCCGGGTCAGCGCCTCGCCCACCGCCTCCGTGTTCCGCAGCGTCGCGTCCCTGACCAGCGCGCCCGGCGGCACATCGGCCGGCATCCGCGAGAGCACCCGGGAGATCGCCGCCTCCACGCACTCGCGCAGATACCGCTCGTGGTCCTCGATCCCGAGCAACGCCCGCGCGGTGTCCCTGACCCGCCACGCCACGAGGACGACGACCCGCAGCGCCATCCCGTTCGCGTCGACGGCCGCCATCGGCTCGCTCCGCCAGTGCCGCAGCCGGACGTCGACCCGGCGGCGCAGCACGAGCGGGTTCACCCAGAGCAGGCCGGTACGGCGGACGGTCCCCCGGTACCGCCCGAACAGTCCGAGCACCCAGGCCCGTCCGGTCCGCCCCCGCGCCAGCCCGCCGAACCCGAACAGGGTCAGCGCCCCGGCACCGGCGTACGCGGCCCACTGCGCCGGTCCGAGTCCGGCGCCCGCGTACGTGCCCGGCAGTCCCAGCGCCCGCACCGCGAGGCCCGGCAAAACCCCGGCCCACCACGAGGTGAGGACACATCCGGCCACCCCGCACGCCCCTCCCAGCACTCCCATCACCCCGGGCACCACCCGCGCCGGCCGCTCGACCAGCTCGGGGTCGACCTCGACGGCGGGGCGCGGCTTCACGGACGCGGGCCCCTGCCGCACGCGCGGCTGCTCGCCGGTGCCGCGCCGACGGCCCACGACGGCGGGGGTGACCGGTACGGCCACCGGGGCGGGGTCGTCCCGGAACAGCAGATGGACGGGGATCTCGGTGGTCGTCTCGTTCTGGATGAGCCGGGCGGGCCGCGCGGCCCCTTCGGGCTCCGGTGTGTGTGAGGTGGTCGTACTCATACGTGCCTCCGTGCCTCCGTGCCTCCGCGCAGGAAGAAGCGTGGTGAGAGCGTTCGAGTGGGTGGTGGGTCTGGGTCCTGGAGGGCGGGTGCGGGTCCTGGAGGGCGGGTGCGGGCGTCAGGAGAACAGTCGCCGCCAGGTCTCCGGGCCCGGATAGCCGTCCGCCGCGCCGCCGCGCCACCCCTGGGCCCGCTGGAACAGCTCCACGTTCCGCCGGTCCGACTCGCCCCAGCACGGCCCCGGACCCGAGGTGTAGTACTTGCCGAACCCCTTCCTGACCAGTTGCTGCCCCAGCCGGGTGACGAACGCGTTGTCCGCGCCCGGCCGGAACATGCCCCGCCCCGGATAGCCGGGGACACCGTGCGAGGCGGGCGTCCCTGAGGCCCCGGATGACGCGGGTCCGCCGGGCGAGGCGGGTCCGCCAGGCAAGGCGGGTCTCCCCGGAGGGGCGGGCTTACCGGGCCCGCCCGGGAAGGTCGGCTTCCGGGGCGAGGCGGGCTTCCCCGAGGCTCCGGACAGGCCGGGGGTGCCGGGCGTCCTCGGCGCGCCGGGCGCACCTGGGGCGACGTGCGCTCCCAGGGTGACGTGCGCTCCCAGGGTGACGGGTGTGCCCAGGGTGACGGGTGTGCCCAGGGTGACGGGTGTGCCCAGGGTGACGGGTGTATCGGACCCGCCCGACGGGCCCCCCGCTCCGGCCTTCCCCGGTGGACGATGCACCGTCGGCGGCTTGGGCGCCGCGGGCTTCCCCTGCGGGCCCACGTTCCCGGCCGGCGGGATGTTCCTGCCTCTCCCGGTGACCAGATACATCCAGGTCAGCGGGCCCGGAATCCCGTCGGCGTGACGGCCCGACCAGCCCTGCGCCCGCTGGAAGGCCCGGGTGGCCCTGCGGTCGGAGTCCGACCAGGTCAGCCCCGGTACGCCGGTGTAGAAGCGGGCCCCGCCGCGCTGCACCAGCATCTGTCCCAGCCGGGCGACGTACTTGTTCCGCGCGCCGGGCCCGAAGGCCTCGGAGCCCGGGAAGCGGTCGGCGCCCGACGGCCCGGCGGACCCCTTCGCGCCGGTGCTCTCCGGTGGGGCAGCGGGGGCCTCCGAGCCACCGGCGGCGTCCGTCTCGCCGTCCGGCCGACCCTCGCCGTCGGCGATCAGCCCCTTGTAGCGGTACGGCACATAGCGGGTCGCGTTGTCCCAGTACCCGTACGGGGTGGCCTGCCTGCGGGCGTACGGGCGGGTCGACTCGTAGGCGATGTAGTGGGTCTCCGCGTAGTCCGTCCAGCCGCCGAAAATGACGACGTGCGAGCCCTTTTTCGGGTCCTTCGGATTATGGAAGAGCAACATGTCACCGGGCTCCAGCCGGTCCTTCGAAATCCGCTGCGCGAACTTGTCGAGGCTGCCCGTCCATTCGTTTCCGGGGAGGTTCCAGGCCATCGAGACGAACCCCGAGCAGTCCTGCCGATAACCGTCGGACCAGTACTCGCGCATGCTGTACGGCACCTCCGCGGCGACCCAGGCCTCGGCCCGTCCGATGATCTCGGCGCGGGTAGTCGGCGGCGTCCGCACCTCATTCGGCAGCTTCTCCCCGTCCACCGGCCGGCCGCCGGGACCGTGCAGCGGAGCCTTCTTCCCCTGAGGGGTATCTGGCTCCCCACCTGCGGGAACACCGCCGGGGTGCGTCGGTCCGTGGGCCGCTGCGACCGTCGGCACGGCATACCCCGCGCCGAGCGCGGCACCGGCGGCGGCCAGGACGAGGGCGTTCCTGGCGGTTCTGACCGCCGGGTGACTCGGATGGGCGTACCGGGCCGAGTGCGGCATGACCCGCCGCCAGTGGACACAACCGGGGCATTCGCATTCGCCCCCCGGATCGATCTCCTCGAATACCGGAGTCCCCATGCGATTCCCCTCGCGAACCGACCGAAGAATTCCACGCTTCTGCACGCCCGTCAGTTTCTCAACTGTCTCCCCATGTCGCATGCTGACGGTCCAAATGATGTACCCGGCCCTGCCCGGCCCTGCCCGGCCCCACCCGGCCCCACCCGGCCCCACCCGGCCCCACCCGGCCCCGAGAGCCTCCCCTCGCCGGGCCGGCGGGGTTCGGCACCTCGCGAACACCTGCTCCCCTCCTCGTGGCGACCCATCAAGAACGGGCAACGTCCGTTCGGTGGTGCGTAGTTACCGAGCGGTTTACTAATTTCGGTAAGTGACTCGCCGGTAGAGTTTCGTTCATAGATTCCGTTCACGCTCGATCTTGACGGCCGGTCCCACCGGCTGCATGATCAGCGCTGAACCAGAGCCGCGTAACCACGAAGAAGTCTCCCCACGGGTCTTGACCAGTCCCGCACGACTTCTTCACATGAAAAAGCGGGGCACGGGGGTTTCGGGCAGGCACACCAAAGAGTGCCGCCCTCCCTCGATGTCGCGCTTCTTCCGCCGTCGCCTTCTGTGCGTTCACGGAACCATCTCCAAAGACCCCCGCATTCTTTGGGAGCCGTTCATCACCCCCCACCCACGCCTGCCTCCTTCGCGTACTCTCCTTTCCTTTTCGTGACCCCTTTCCTCGCCTCCTGCCACTTTTCCGCAGGCGCGAAAGGGGCGCTCACGCCTGCCCGAAAACAGCATTGTCTCGGCACTCGGAAAAGCCTCCCGATAAAGGTTCTTGAAGTCTTGACTTCACCTCGGGGCAGCTCCATATTGATTCCCGACCACCCCCCACCTCGACATTCGGTCCTCCCCGGAGGACCGTTTTCGGGGACACCAAGGAGACATCAATGGCGATCGCACTCCAGTTCAGGCGCAAGGCGGTCCTGGCCGCTCTTGTGATCACAGCGGCGGCGGCCACCACGGTCACGCTGCCCGGCACGGCCGAAGCCCAGTCGGGCTCCCGTATCTGCGGGAACTACTGGGAGGCCCGGGCCAACGGAAAGACGGTCGGGATCATGGCCAAGGTCCTCGAGGTGCCCAAGGTCGACTTCGGCATCTGCCTCCGCGTCATCGACAAGACGAACAGCATCAACGGCCGGAGCCTGCCGGGCTACAACGGCAAGGTGACATGGAACCCGCGCCAGCCCATACGGTCCTGGACCTGCGAGGACGCCGGCGACCTGTTCAACGACAAGTACGGGAACGACCCCTGCCTCAACATGAACCGGGTGGACCTCATCGGCCAGGTGGCCAACCGCACGCCCGCCGAGTGGTCGCAGGTCTACTGACCATGCGCGGCAAGGTGTGGTGGCATCGCGTTCTGATGTGCGGAGCCCTCGTCCTCGCGACGGTGGCGACGACCGAGGGCACGGCCAGCGCGGCCACCCAGTGCTTCAGCCAGAGCCATTCCGACGGCGCCCGGATCGTCCCCGGCACCGGCGGCGGACAGGTCACCCGCTCCATCACCCGGCAGCGGGCGGCCAACACCTGGGACGACTGGGTGTGGCGCGGCACGGAATTCCAGTGCCCCCGGGGTCGAACCTGCGAATACTCGTGGGACAGGTCAAAGACGACCACCACGGGCTGGGCGATCGGCGGCGGCACCAATCTGGGAAACACCAGTTCACCGTCCGGGAAGTGGTACAACTTCCTGATTCCGCTGATCGTGGGCTATCAGAGGACCACGCAGATCAACACCACTTTCACGTGGACCGTGCATCTCAACGGCGGTGACGTGGCACAGCCCATTCAGGTCGCGGTGCGCCGCTGGACCCAAGGCGATTTCTCGGGCGGCTGGGTCAGGACGAACCGCGGCTGCCAGGGCGGAACCGTCTATGAATGGGACGGGAATCTCAGGTTCGGCAACTGGACCCGGAACGTCTTCGAGAAGGAAAAGGTCGGCTACGCCGTCAACGGCCGTATGTGACGCCGGCACCTCTCTCGACACGTTCAAAAGACTTGCGGCGAAATCATCCTCCAGGAAAGGACACGATTATGCCCGGTAAAGCGATGTGGCATCGGATGCTGATGTGCGGGGCTCTCGCCATCGCCACGGTGGCCACGACCGAGGGCACGGCCAGTGCGGCCACCCAGTGCTTCAGCCAGAGCTATTCCGACGGCGCGCAGATCGTCCCCGGCACGGGCGGCGGACAGGTCACCCGCTCGATCACCCGGCAGCGGGCCGGCAACACGTGGGACGACTGGGTCTGGCGGGGCACCGAGTTCCAGTGCCCCCGGAACCGGACCTGCGACTACGCGTGGTCCAAGTCGAAGACGACGAACACCGGTTGGGCGGTCGGCGGCGGCACCGATCTCGGTAACGCCAGCTCGCCCTCCAAGAAGTGGTACAACGTCGTGCTCCCGCTGGTCGGCGGCTACCAGAGGACCACCGAGATCAACACCAACTTCACCTGGACCGTGCACCTCAACGGCGGTGACGTGGCACAGCCCATCCAGGTCGCGGTGCGCCGCTGGACCCAGGGCGACTTCTCCGGCGGCTGGGTCAGGACGAACCGCGGCTGCCAGGGCGGAACCAACTACGAGTGGAACGGAAACGTCAGGTTCGGCAACTGGACCCGCAACGTCTTCGAGAAGGAAAAGGTCGGCTACGCCGTCAACGGCCGTATGTGACAAGGCAGTTCACTCTCCGTCCGGCAGTTCACTCTTCGTCCGGCAGTTCACTCTTCAAAGGAGGCACCCGTGAAGCTCAAGCGCATGAAGCGACGCACGGCGACGCTGGCGGCCGCCGGCATGGCGGCCGGGGCACTGTTCGCGATAGCGGTCCCCGGTACGGCCGAGGCCCAGTCGGGCTCCCGTATCTGCGGGAACTACTGGAAGGGCTACTACAACAACGGCCAGCAGGAAGTCACCTGGTCCCGGGTGATCGAGGTCCCGAAGAGCGACGGCATCGCCTGCCAGCGCGCCATCGACCGGACCGACAAGGTCGGGAACCCGCCCAGCGAGCTCACCCGGCTCGGGGTGAAGTGGGGCGCCCGGCAGCGGCTGCAGAACGTGACCTGTGAGTGGTACTCCCAGGACGTACTGAACTCCAAGTACGGGGACGACGTCTGCCTGAGCATGCAGCGGGCGGACAACACGATCCAGGTCAACGGCCGCACGATCAGCCAGTTCTGGCTGAAGTAGCCGCTCGGCGGGGGTGCTCCCCGGTCAGGAGCACCCCCACCCCTCCGCTAGACTTTTCCTCGCGCGCCGCTAGCTCAGTTGGTTAGAGCAGCTGACTCTTAATCAGCGGGTCCGGGGTTCGAGTCCCTGGCGGCGCACCACCCGGAGAGGCCCCTCGCGAGAGTGATACGCGAGGGGCCTCTCCGTATGTGCGCGTCACGCCGCGCACTCCCCCCTCGCTCCCCTCCCACTCCTCACAGATCCTCCACCGATGCACCAATAACCGCGTATGACCGGTAAACACCGCGTTTCGCATCTTGCGATCAAGATGAGCACCATAGAACCCTGGGCCGTAAGAGACTGCGGATACACGGCAGTTGAGGGGCCTTGGGCGGTTTACGCCCTGGGGATGGGGATCTTGGGCCCCCACCTAAGCACACCATGCACGTATCCATGGAACAAAGATGCCAAGGGGGCATCAATGCAACCGGATGGCCGTCGTCCCGTGTCTCCATGGTGTAGATCACATGGTGACGATGGCTCACTGATGCGTCCGTAACGGTCGAGGGGGACCGAATCGGACGGAATACCGACGAACACACACTCGACGTGTGTGCGGGGGGAATGACTCATGACGTCGACGCCGACGGGCGCCCGGCACAACCACGACCCGTCCGAGACGACCCGACCCAAGGTGCCGTCGCACCGGACCGGAGCATTTCGCAAGCTCAAGAAGACACTTCCGAGATACGACTACGAGCACTACAGCCGACTCGCGGGGCCGCTCACGCAGCCCGACCCGACCAAGCCCTACAAGGTGCAGTACCGCTCGCTGATCTCCCAGGAGCCGCACCGCCTGAGGGTCGCCCTGATGCTGGCCGCCGCGCCGCTGCTCTCCCTGGTCCTGCTCGGCTGGCTGCTGCAGCAGGAGCACTGGACCAAGCGCGACTACGTCGAGTACGCGTTCCTGCCCGCCCTCGACCTGGTCATGCTGGTCTCGATCGGCCTGATCGAGTTCTTCCGCTGCATGAACGTGCTGTCGAACGCGCATGCCACCCTGGTCGCCCGCGACCCGATCCCGGTGGTGCCCGAGACCGGCACCAGAGTCGCCTTCCTCACCTCCTTCGTGCCCGGCAAGGAACCGCTGGAGATGGTGACGAAGACCCTGGAGGCCGCGGTCAGGCTCCGCCACCGCGGGCTTCTGCACGTGTGGCTGCTCGACGAGGGCGACGACGCGGACGTGAAGGCGGTCTGCGCGCGCCTGGGCGTGCACCACTTCTCCCGCAAGGGGATCGCGAAGTGGAACCAGCCGAAGGGCCCGCACCGCGCCAAGACCAAGCACGGCAACTACAACGCCTGGCTGGACGCGCACGGTGACGACTACGACTTCTTCGCCTCGGTCGACACCGACCACATCCCGCTCCCCAACTACCTGGAGCGGATGCTCGGTTTCTTCCGCGACCCGAACATCGGCTTCGTCATCGGCCCCCAGGTGTACGGCAACTACGACAACTTCGTCACCAAGGCCGCCGAGTCCCAGCAGTTCCTGTTCCACGCGCTGATCCAGCGCGCCGGCAACAAGTACGGCTCCCCCATGTTCGTCGGCACCTCCAACGCCGTACGGATCAAGGCGCTCAAGCAGATCGGCGGGCTGTACGACTCGATCACCGAGGACATGGCCACCGGCTTCGAGATCCACCGCCACAGGAACCCGGCGACGGGCAAGAAGTGGCGCTCGGTGTACACACCGGACGTGCTCGCGGTGGGTGAGGGGCCCAGCGCCTGGACGGACTTCTTCACCCAGCAGATGCGCTGGTCGCGCGGGACGTACGAGACGATCCTCAAGCAGTACTGGAAGGGCTGGTACTCGCTGCCGCCGAGCAAGCTCTTCAACTACACGATGATGATCATCTTCTACCCGATGTCCGCCCTCAACTGGATTCTCGCGGCGCTGAGTTGTGCGCTGTTCCTGGGCCTGGGCGCCTCGGGTGTGAACATCGATCCGACCGTGTGGCTGATGCTCTACGGCAACGCCTCGGCGCTCCAGATAGGCCTGTACGTCTGGAACCGCCGGCACAACGTCTCCCCGCACGAGCCGGAGGGCTCCGGCGGTGTGGCCGGCATGGTGATGTCCGCGCTGTCCGCGCCGCTCTACGCCAAGGCGCTGATCGACTCGGCCCTGCGCCGCAAGAGCAAGTTCGTGGTCACGCCCAAGGGGGACTCGGCGAGCCCTGACAGGTGGTTCGGCACCTTCCGGTACCACTGGTACTTCATCGTCATCTTCGGGGCCTCGATCACCGCCGGGTTCGTCCTCGGCAACGCGCACCCCGCGATGATCATCTGGGCCACCTTCGCCATGATGATCACCGCCCTCCCCATCTTCGTCTGGCGCTACATGCTGCGGCAGGACAGGAAGAAGGCCGCCGCCGCGGCCGAACTGCAAGGGTCCATGGTGGCACCGCCCGAGGCGGCTCCCGCGCCCTTCGCGCCACCCCACGCACCGCACGCCCCACACGCGCCGCACGCTCCCCAGCACAAGCCGAGCTGGGCGGCGTCCGGGTCGGGCGGCGGGGGTAGCGACCAGACCATGCAGATCGCCCTGGGCGGACTGGGGGGACGTAAGGAATGAAGGACCGTGCAGGCCGCCGCCGCGCCCGTCGCCTCGCGATCGGCGGGGCGGTGGTCCTCGCGCTCGCCGGGATGAACGGGCCGTGGGTGTACCGCTTCAGCACCGAGAAGTACCACGACTACAAGATCAACAGACCCGAGTACAAGGCCGACAACGGGCACTGGAAGGTCGTGGAGTTCCCGGAGGAGTACCGGCAGAACACGATCCACGCCGCACTCCTGCACACCGGCAAGATCCTGCTGATCGCGGGTTCCGGCAACGACGCCGACAACTTCGACGCGAAGAAGTTCGACACCCGCGTCTGGGACCCGGTCAAGCAGACGATCAAGCGCGTGCCGACCCCGGCCGACCTGTTCTGCACCGGGCACACCCAGCTGTCCAACGGCAATCTGCTCATCGCGGGCGGCACCAAGCGCTACGAGAAGCTGAAGGGTGACGTCACCAAGGCCGGCGGCCTGATGATCATCCACAACGAGAACCCCGACAAGGGGATGCGGATCAAGGCGGGGACCAGGTTCGTCGGCAAGGCGAACGGCAAGACGTTCGTCCTCAAGGACACCGTCGACATCGAGAAGGCCGTCAAGACCTTCGACCCGGACACCGGGAAGTTCACCGGCAACAAGCCGGGGATCGCCCGCGCCTATGTCGAGGCCGAGCGGCGCGGCAAGAAGTACGAGACGGGGACGGAGGACAACTACAAGGTCGCGGGCCTGAAGGGCGAGGACGCGCGGAACACGTACGGCATCGCGCAGAAGCTCGCCCTCGACAAGAAGGACTTCCAAGGGATCAAGGACGCCTACGAGTTCGACCCGGTCGCCGAGAAGTACATCAAGGTCGACCCGATGAACGAGGCGCGCTGGTACCCGACGCTGACCACCCTCACCGACGGTACGGTCCTCAGCCTGTCCGGGCTCGACGAGATCGGTCAGCTGGTCCCGGGCAAGAACGAGATCTACGACCCCGAGACCAGGAAGTGGACGTACACCAAGGGCGTCCAGCAGTTCCCGACGTACCCGGCGATCTCCCTGATGCAGAACGGCAAGCTGTTCTACTCGGGCGCGAACGCGGGGTACGGGCCGGACGACATCGGGCGTGTCCCCGGTGTCTGGGACCTGAAGACCAACAAGTTCACCAGGATTCCCGGGATGAGCGACGGCAAGCTGCTCGAAACCGCCGGGACGGTGCTGTTGCCTCCGGCGCAGGACGAGAAGTACATGGTCATCGGGGGTGGCGGGGTCGGTGAGTCGGAGCGGTCCAGCAAGAAGACCCGGCTGATCGATCTGCTGGCCGACGAGCCGAGGTTCGTGGACGGGCCGGAACTGGCCAGGGGCACACGCTATCCGCAGGCCTCGATCCTGCCCGACGACACGGTCCTCATCTCCGGCGGCTCCGAGGACTATCGCGGGCGCGGCGACTCCAACATCCTTCAGGCGCGGCTGTACGACGCGAAGACCGGGACGATGCGGCGGGTGGCCGACCCGCTGGTGGGCCGGAACTACCACTCCGGGTCGATCCTCTTGCCGGACGGGCGGGTCGTCTTCTTCGGGTCGGACTCCCTGTACTCCGACAAGGCCAACACCAAGCCGGGGGAGTTCGAGCAGCGGATCGAGATCTACACGCCGCCGTATCTCTTCCAGGACGCGCGGCCGACGTTGTCGGGCGGGCCGAAGACGGTCGCGCGGGGCGGGAAGGCGACGTTCGGGACGCGGCACGGGTCGTCGGTCAGGTCGGCGCGGCTGATCCGGCCGAGTGCGTCGACGCATGTGACGGATGTGGACCAGAAGTCGATCGAGGTGGACTTCGAGGTCACCGGGGACGAGATCACGGTGACCGTGCCGAAGAACCGGAATCTGGTGCAGTCGGGCTGGTACATGCTGTTCGTGACGGACGACGCCGGGACGCCCAGTGAGGCGCGGTGGGTGAAGGTCCCGTAGGGGGTAAGAGCTGCTTGCCAAGGAGTGCGTGCGAGGTCGGATGAGCTCGATCGTGTGATGGTCGGTTTCCGGCTCGCGGTGTCCTGGGCCGTTCGGGTTGGCGTGATCGTGCGACCTGGGACGCCGAGTACGGCGTCAGCGTGCGGGCCCCTGTTCCACCGGTGTGATGGTTCAGGGCCTCCCCCACGCCTCTGGCTGTACCTCAACGATGTGAGGGCTGCTGGGCTCGGTGTGGGTGCCGGGCACCCGGGGTGGCGGGCGACAGGAGCGTTCCGGCCGACGGTGGCTTCGGGGCCCCCGGCGGCCGGACCGCCCCGATCCGCGGTGGGTCCCGCGTCCCCGGCGGCCCCCGGTCCCGCCGTTCAGCTCTGGACCGCCATCGCGATGCCGAAGGCGATCATGACCGTGCCCGCGGTGGCGTCGACGGAGCGGCGGACCGAGCGGCGCCTCATCCAGGTGCGCAGGCCGTGGGCGCCGAGGCTGATCAGGCCGTACCAGATCACCGCCTCCACCGCGTTGACCGCGGCCAGGGCGGTGCCCATGAGCGCGGGGGACACACCGGCGGGGATGAACTGCGGGATCGTGGCGCCGTAGAAGACACCGACCTTGGGGTTGGCCAGGTTGTTGAGCATGCCGCGGCCGAAGGAGCGCCACAGCGAGGCGGCCTCCGGTTCGAGGTCGGCGTCGCCCTCCTTGGCCGCGCCGATGGCCCGGGCCGAGCGCCACAGCCCGATGCCGAGCCAGACCATGTACGCGGCGCCGACGATCCGGAACACGGTGTACGCCGTCTCGGAGGCGGCCAGCAGCGCTCCGACGCCCACCGCGATCGCCGCGCCCCACATGACGGCGCCGACGCCCACCCCCACGCCGGTGATGAACCCGTGGAGCCGGCCGCGCGCGACGGTGTTGCGGATGACCAGCGCGGTGTCCACGCCCGGCATGACCACCAGCAGGGCGGACACCAGAGCGAATGAGACCAGTGCCTGGAGGACTGACACGTTCACACTCCTGACTTCTCGGCCGCGATGGCGGCCAGGGGGATTCCGTCGCGCGTGAGGCCGCGCAGCCAGTTGCGGTAGAGGATCCGCCCGGGTTCCCGCCAGTTCTCCACCGGGGCGGCGGACGGGTCGTCGTCCGGGAAGTAGTTGACCGGGAGGGCTATGTCCTCTCCCTTGGTCCGGTCGCGGCGGAACTGCCGCAGCAGGGTGTCGGGGTCGTACTCCGGGTGCCCGGAGACGTACAGCTCCCGCCCGTCCCGGCCGACCGCGATGTGCACCCCGGACTCGGGCGACTCGACCAGGATCCGCAGCTCCTCGGTCTTCTCGAAGTCGGCGCGGAGGTTTTCGGTGTGGCGCGACTGCGGCACCGCGACGACCGGCTCGAAGTCCGCCAGGAGCGGGGAGGAGGGGTCGGTGAGCCGGTGCGGGAAGTTCCCGAACAGCTTGGCGGGCAGCTCGTACTTGGGGATGCCGTACCGGTGGTACAGCGCGGCCTGGGCGCCCCAGCAGACGTACTGCGCGGAGGTGACGTTCTCCTGCGCCCAGTCCATGATTCCGCGCAGCTCGTCCCAGTACGTCACCTGCTCGAAGGGGAGCAGCTCGACGGCGGCGCCGGTCACGATCAGCGCGTCGAAACGGCGGTCGGCGACCTCCTCGTGCGTCAGGTAGTGCTCCTTCAGGTACGCCTCGGGTGTGCTCTTGGAGACGTGGTCCCGGGGCCGCAGGAAGGTGACGCGTACGGGGAGTCCGGCGCCGGACAGCAGACGCAGCAGCTGGGTCTCGGTGACCGGCTTGTCCGGCATCAGGTTGAGGATCGCGAGTTCGACGGCCGGGGTCGTGGTGCCGGCCGCGCGGGGTTCGACGGCGACCGTGATGCCTTCCTCGGCGAGCTGGTCGACGGCGTCGATCCGGGTGTGGACGATGAGGGTCACTGCGCAGGACTCCTGGGGGTCTCGGGCTCGGTCACGGCGGCGAGTTCGGCCAGTACGGCGGTGGCGCACCGGTCGGCGTCCGCCAGCGCGCGGTTGCGGCCTCCGGGGGAGGGCACGTAGTGGTTGTAGAAGGTGGCCCCCTCGCAGAGCGGGCCGAGGACGCGGACCTTCCGGTCGGGCAGGCCGTCGGCGGTGACGGGATGCTGGTCCGCCGTGATGTCGACGCCGCGGCTGCTGCGGGCGCCGGGGCGGTGCCGGCGGATACGCCCGCTCGCCACGAGGTCCGCCAGCAGCGGGCTGCCGGTCGCCTCCACGTCGGGCTGTCCCGAGGTGGCGTACGCCAGCCAGTCGGCCGGTGCGCTGTGGGCGGTGCCGAGGCGGGTGGAGGAGATCCGCCACGCCGCCTGGTCCCACTCGACGCGCGGCGCGGGCCCGAAGGGAACGCTGACGATTCCGGCGTCCAGCAGGGCGAGGAGCTCGTCGTGGCGGTCGAGCTGGGGGCCGGTCACCGAGCGGTTGAGGGTGGCGGTGAAGGAGCCGTAGAACTCGTCGTGGGAGTTCTCGTCCAGGCCGCCGAAGTCGACGGCGTACCGGACGACGTCGCGCAGGTCGCGCAGGACTTCGAGGCCGGCCTTGGTGGGGCTGCCCTCCAGGCCGAGCCGTGCCTCCACCAGGTCCGACCGCAGCCGCTCCTCGTACCACTTCCGGTAGGCGTCGGCGGAATCGAACTCGGCGCTGTCCGGGAAGAGCAGTTCCTGCGGGTCGAAGTGCCCGAACCGCTCGGCGTGTTCCACGTCCAGGGCGCCCAGCTCGGCGTCCAGGCTTCCCTCGTCCGCCGCCGTGCGGAGCCTCGCCGTCAGGGTGTGCTCGGCGTCGGTTCCCCGGGCGAGGGCGGCGCCGCGGCGGTGGAAGGCGATCCGCATCTCGGTGCGGATCAGGGGGAGCAGGTCGCCGTGCAGGTCGAGGGCGCGGTCGTCCCGGGCGGAGCGGAGGCGGTCGAGGGCCTGAGGTGTGAGCACCACCGGCTCGTACGGGCCGCCGGTGCGGTTGGTGGCGGGCCTGGCCCGGAAGGGGATGCCGGTCCGGGAGAACAGCAGGATGCGCGGTTCCCGTCCGCTGGGCAGGTAGCGCAGGCCGTCGTCGATCGCCTCGTACCGGCCGCCCCGGCCGAGGGTGAGCGAGGCGAGGACGTCCATGGCCGACAGGCCGGTGCCGCCGAGGGCCACGGTCTGGCCGGCGGTGACGTCCGCGAAGGCCGCGGCGGGCGGGTAGATCTCGTGGATGCGACGGGCCGCTCCGGGCGCCCGCGGGTCGGGGGCGGCGGGCGGGGTGTGGCCGGTGGTGAGGAAGACCGTGTCCACCCGCAGGGTCTCGCCGGTGTCCAGGGTGATCTGCCGTGAGTCGTCCGGACCGTCGGTCAGGCTGGTCGCCGCGGCGCGGTGGAGCCGTATCTCCACGTTCTCGGGGACCCGGTCGAGGAGGCGGCGCAGGAACCAGTCGAGGTACTCGCCGAGCACCCGCCGAGGCAGGTAGTCGTCCGGCCGCACCGGGCGGCCTTCGGCGCCGAGCGCGTAGCCGTCCTCGGCCACCTTCAGGCCCCGGGCGGTCACCCATTCATAGAGGTTGGGGCCCTGGTCGCCGACGGCCGCGCCCACCGTCGCCTCTTCGGGGAAGAGGCTCACCTGCGCGCAGACGGTGTTGAGCAGCAGGTGGTCGGGCTGGTCCACGGCGTGGATGCCGACGCCGGTGCCGTCCGGGTCCACCACCTCGATCACGAGCCGGCGGCCCGCCCAGTCGGGCCGCGCGGCGAGGGTGACGAGGCGTTCGAGGACGCCGATGCCCCGGGAGCCCAGGCCGATGATCCCGACGGTGCCGGCGGCCCGCGTCCGCTGGAGAGAGGTCGTCACCACCGCTCGGTCTCCCCGAAGAAGTCGGCGATGGCGGTGACGCGGCCCGACTCGGCGGCGACGCGGTGCACTTCGAGGCCCACGGCGAGGTCCAGAACGCCCAGGCCGAAGGGGGAGAAGACGACCGGCTTGTCCGTGCCGACCGTGACCTCCGCGTTGATCACCTCGGCGAGGGTGCCGGTGATGAAGTCCCGGTTGCCGTACTTCTGTTCGGCCAGGTGGGGGGAGGTGTCGGCCTTCAGGCAGTGGTCGACGTCGTCCAGCACGTTGTAGGAGCCGACGATGAGCTCGGGGCCGATGTCCCGCAGGGAGATGTTGAGGACGATCTGCCCGGGGGCGAAGGCGCCGGGTTCGAGGACGTACGGCTCTCCGGCCGTGGTCGCGAAGACGACCAGGTCGGCGCCGGAGACGGCCTCCTGGAGGGTGTCGGCGTAGGACGCCGGGTACTCCAGCCGCTCGGTGGCGTGGGCGGCCAGGGCCGTGCCGTACTCCCGGCTCAGGTCGTGCACCGCGACGTGCTCGAACGCCCACTGCTCGGCGTGGAAGAACTCCAGGATGTTGCGGGCGATGATGCCCGCGCCCACGACGGCGAGCCTGCCGCCCCGGCGCTCCCCGGTGAGGACGTTCGCCGCGAGGACGGCCGACGCGGCGGTGCGGGCGGCGCTGATCTGCGAGGCCTCCAGGAGCGCGAACGGGTAGCCGGTCTCGGCGTCGTTCAGGACGAGCGTGGCCGAGGCGCGGGGGATGCCGCGCTGGATGTTGGCCGGGAAGCTCGCGATCCACTTGATGCCGGCGACCTCGCGCTCGCCGTCGAGGTAGGCGGGCAGGGCGATGATGCGGTCCGCCGGCTTCTCGGGGAAGCGGAGGAAGTAGCTGTCCGGGTTCACGGAACGTCCGGCGTGGTGGGCGAGGTACGTGTCCCGCACGACCCGGACGATGTCCCGGCGGCTGTCCCGGACGATGTCCTGGACGGTACGGCCGCCGACAACATCAAATTCGAACATGGTGACTCCTTCAACTCCTGTACGGGATGCGCGGTGGGGCGGGGACGGCAAGGACGTCCGGGTCAGTCGTCGGCGGCGCCGAAGCGCTCGCCGACCCAGTCGTCGTCGTAGATCGTGTCGAGGTAGCGCTCGCCGAGGTCCGGGCTGATGGCGACCACGGACGCGCCCTCGGGGATGTCGTGGCGTCTGGCCGCGACCGCGGCGAGCACCGAGCCGGTGGAGCCGCCGGCGAGGATCCCCCGCCGGGTCGCGAGCTGCCGGCACATGCGCACCGCCTCGGACTCCGGCACCATGACGACCTCGTCGACGAGCCCGTCACGGAAGATCTCCGGGCGCCGGCTCGTGCCCAGGCCGGGGATGTGCCGGCGGGCGGGGGCAGAGCCGAAGGTGACCGAGCCGACCGCGTCGACCGCGACGATGCGGGTCCCGGGCGAGTACTCGCGGAAGTACTCGGCGCAGCCCATGAGGGTGCCGGTGGTGCCGGCGCCGACGAAGAGGATGTCGACCTGCTGCTCCTTGAGCAGGGCCGGGGCGGTGCGCCGGTAGTGGGCACGCGGATTGGCCTCGTTGGCGTACTGGTTGGGCCACACCAGGCCGGGGTCCTCGCGCAGCCGGGCGTGGATGTGGTCGATACGGGACTGGAGAAAGCCGCCGTTGGCGTCCCGGTGGTCGACGATGACGACCTCGGCGCCGTACGCCCGCATCAGACGGACGCTCATGGCCGCGGTGTTGGGGTCCGCGACACAGGTGAACCGGTAGCCGCGGGCCGCGCAGACCGAGCTCAGCGCGATGCCGAGGTTGCCGGAGGACGACTCGATGACCCGGCCGCCGGGCTGGAGCACGCCACGGCGCTCCAGGTCCTCCAACAGGCCCACGGCCGCCTTCAGTTTGATGGACCCCGCGGGATTGAGGCCCTCGATCTTGAGCGTGAGGTCGACGCCGGGGACGAAACCGCCCAGGTCGAGGAATAGGTCGTCGAGGACCAGGTCGTACGCATTGCGGAAGATCATCGATCACCTTCGGAAACGAGTTGAACGTGACGGAGGTGGTACGAGTGGCGCGGTGTCGGCGGCGGCATCGGCGACGACACGCGCAAGAAAGACAGGGGCATGCCAAAGGGGGCATGCCAAAGGTGCGGGCATGGCCGTTTCAGGACATGCCACGGACGAGATCCGGAATACGCCGAAAGGGTTTCCTCACCCTGTCCGGCCGAATTCAGGAGAATGCGGCCTCAGCCGTGGAAAGCGCCCGGCGCGCCGACGAGTTGCCCGGCACGACAGCGCAGGAGGCGCGCCCGACAGCCCCCGGGTGGACACGGAACGGTCCGGGCGTCGACGGAAGGGCCTTCCCGGATGCGGTGGGTCGCCGGCTTCGAGCGGCGCGTCGCGTGGACTGCGCCGTGGCGGTGACGAGACCGCTCCTCGCGGTGTGAATACAGCCGACTCCGGTCACGGAGACGGAAGTTGGCCCGGCCGGACGGCGGGGCGTCGGCAAGCGGTAAGTGGTCGTCCGTCTGCTCGCGGACCGAAACCCCCGATGGCCCGGAACGACTTTCCCTCGATGCGGCGACCGCACGCGTGACGTACACGCCTTTCCCCTTCCCCCGTTGATGGCAACCGTGTTGCCCGTGCGTCACGAACGGCCGACGTGGCGGCAGTCCGTGATCTTGAGGAAACTTTAGCCCACGATCCGTGACCGGTCTATGACAATGGGATTAAGGGCTCGCGTAGATAGGGCTATGCCCAAGTGCGTCTGACGGTCAGTCGGACGCTTTGGCCAATTCCAGCGCGTATTCCGGCCACCACTCCCCGGCCTTCGGTCCGCCCTTGCACTCCCCGTCCGATTCCCCCGGCCGCTTCACCCACAGATACGCGTCCACCAGGGAATCCCCGGTCTTCGTCGTCGGCGTCTCCCCCAGTGCCCGCCCCGGCGGGTTGCACCACCGTTCGTCCTCGTCGCCCTCGGTCCAGGGGCCGTTGCCGTTGCGGCTGGTGTCGATGACGAACGGCTTGTCGCCGATCTTCGAGGAGAGCTGCTTGCCGTACGCGACGGAGTCCTCGGTGGTGTAGAAGTTCGAGACGTTGACGGCGAAGCCGTCCGCCTGTTCGACGCCTGCCCACTTGAGGGGGTCGTAGATCTGCTCGGGGTCTCCCCAGCCGGCGTTGCCCGCGTCCAGGTACACCTTCGTGTTCTTCAGCGCGCCGAGCGTCTCGATCGCGCCCTTGAGCAGGTCGTACCGCTCCTCGTGGAACTCCTCCGGGGTGCAGCCGTCCACCACGTGGAGCACCGCGTCGGGTTCCAGGACGATCGTGGCCGGGCGGTCTCCGACCCCCTTGGCCACGCCGTCGATCCACGCCCGGTACGCGTCGCCGTCGGCCGCGCCACCGCCGGAGTACTGGCCGCAGTCGCGGTGCGGGATGTTGTAGAGGACGAGGACGGCGTCCCGGTCGGCCTTCTCCGCGGCCTCGGTGAAGCCCCTGGCCTCCTGCTCCGGGTTCTCCGGGCCGATCCACTCGCCGGTCGGCTGCTCGGCGATCCTGCGGATCAGTTGGGCGTCCTTGTCCTTGCCCGCCTTCTCGTAGGCGGCGACCTGTGCCGCCGCGTTCCCCTCCGGGTTGACCCAGAACGGGTCCGTGCCGCTCGGCTGTTGGGTGATGCCGGAACCGGCGGACCGGTCTTCCTCACCATCACCGCCGTCTCCCCCGAAACAGCCGGCGAGCAATAACGCCACCCCTCCCACCGCCACGGACGCCCGAACCCCGGCCCCCCTACTGCCGTACATCCAACTCCCCCTTGGGTGCACCGTGTCGTAAGCCCCAATCCTGACATAAGTCCCGCCTCGCCCACGAGGTCGTTGCCTCCTTGGCCGAGAAGCTGCTACGGCGGCTCCGCGAACGGGGTCGAGGAGCCCTCCGTGACGCCTCCCCGGGGCGCCTCTCGGCCCCGAAGCCGCGCCGGGAGCTTCCCTCGCCGCCTTCAGCAGGGTCGATGACATGGAGTCACGCCCTGTCGACTTGGCGTCAAACAGCCTCTAGCCGGTAGCTCCCGCACGCCCTAGAGTCGCTGACGAACGGCCCCGGCCCCCCGGCCTCTCGCGCCCTGCCGTGCACGTCCGCGCACTTCCGTGCACTTCGCGCTCCAAGACCTCCCGCGTCGGCGCCGGGTTACTCCCGCAGCCCGAGCACCCGCGGTAGAGGACCGGCCCGGTCGGCGGCCCCGGGGGGAGCGGGTCGCCGACCGGGCCAGGTACGTCCTCCGTCCGGACACCGAAGGCCGGGCGCTCGGGGACCTGTTCGGGGCGGGGCCCGGTTCGAGGCGGAGGCCCTGTTCGAGGCGGGGGCCCTGTTCGAGGCGGGGGCCCTGTTCGGGGCGGGACCCCGTTCCGCTCGGGACCCCGCTCGGCGCGGGGGCTCGTTCCGCTCAGGGCCCGCTCGGCTCAGGGGGCCCGTCCCGCTCAAGGCCCCGTCCCGCTCAAGGCCCCGTTCCGCTCGGGAACCCGCTCGGCTCGGGGGCTCGTTCCGCTCAGGGCCCGCTCGGCTCAGGGGGCCCGTCCCGCTCAAGGCCCCGTTCCGCTCAGGTACGCGGAGACCACGACGTTCGCCGTGTAGGTGCGGCTCGTCTTGTCGAAGGTGCCGCCGCAGGTGACGAGGCGGAGTTCGGCGCGTCCCGACTGCCGTACGCCGTAGGCCTGTTGGGGGTCGAACTCGTCACGCCCGATGACCTGCACGTCGTCCACGGTGAACTCGGCGATCCGGCCGTCGCTGCGGGCCACCCGGATCTTCTCGCCGACACCCAGCGCGCTCAGCTTGTAGAAGACGGCGGGCCGGGTCTCGGTGTCGACGTGCCCGACGAACAGCGCGGCACCCGTCGCCCCGGGCCGCGCACCGCCCGCGTACCAGCCGACGACGCCCGGCTGACCGTACGAGGGTGGTTCGATGGCCCCGTCCCGGTCGAGGCCGCGTGCCACGACCGGCGCCTGCACCCCCATCGAGGGGATGTCCAGCCGCTGTGGCCGGGCGCCCCTCAACGGCGCGGCGGCGGGCGGCAGTTCGGCCTGAGCCGGCCGCCCGACCGCCGCCACGTCTCCGGTGGTCGGCGCGGAGATGCCGTGCCGTACGTCGGTGACCTCGCGTCCCCACAGCCACAGGCCGAGCAGCAGCACGGCCCAGGCGACACCGGCGACGACCCGCCCGGTTCCGCTCCCGGACCTGGTCGCGGCCCCGGTTCCGCCGCCGTCGTCGAAGTAGTCCCGTCCGGACACGGCGACCCCTTACTCCGTGCCGCGCCGGCGGCCCCGGCGCGCGCCCCGTACCACGACCGCCGCCGCCGCGACCCCGGCGAGGACCAGGCCGACCACCGCGTGGCGGGCGCCGGGGCCCGTGTGCCGGGCGTCGTCCATGGAGTTGGCCGGGTCGGCCGAGTCCCGCGCGTCCGCCGGGTCGGCCGCCGCCAGCCCGGCCGCCGCTCCGCCGCCGCCCGCGCGCACGGGGGCGACCGGGGAAGCGGGGGACGAGGGCTGCCGGGAGGCGGGGGGTTTGGCCGCCGGGGACTTGGCCGCCGGGGGCTCGGTGGCCGGGCGCTCGGTGGCCGGGGGCGTGGTGCCCGTGGGCTTCCCGTCGCCGACCTTGATCGTCCCCGTGACCTTGTCCTCCCTGCCGTCGCAGGTGATCCGTACGCCGTAGGTGCCGGGGTCGAGCGAGGACCGTACCCGGGTCTCCCCGGCGAGCGTGCCGAGGCTCTTGCCGGTGAGCTGGGTGAGCTGCGCGTCCGCGACGAACGCCGCCGAGGCGGCCGTCCCGGTCTTCCCGCCGCAGCCCTTGGCCCGCACCTGGATGTCGCTGCCGGGCGCCGGTGAGGCCGGCACCACCGTGACGTCCCCCGAGTCGGCCGTGTGGGCCGGGGGCGCCGGCACGGTCAGCGCGGCCGCGGCCACCGCCCCGGCACAGAGTGTGACTCGCAATGAGCCCATGGTGAACCTCCAGTCACCTGAGACTCCCCCGCCGGACGCCGGGGCGCATCCGGGGAGGGGCCGCGACTGCTCCGTACGGGTGTCCGGAGGTTTATCGCGGAGTGCGGGGCGGCCCTGGGGCCCGGCGGGTTCAGATGCGGTCGCGGGTTCAGATGCGGTCGACGAGGTCCGCGATCGAGTTCACGACCTTCGACGGGCGGTAGGGGAACTTCTCGATCTGCGCGGGGGTCGTCAGACCGGTGAGGACGAGGAAGGTCTCCATCCCGGCCTCGATGCCCGCGAGGACGTCGGTGTCCATGCGGTCGCCGATCATCGCACTGGTCTCGGAGTGCGCGCCGATCGTGTTCAGACCGGTGCGCATCATCAGCGGGTTCGGCTTTCCGGCGAAGTACGGCTTCTGCCCGGTCGCCTTGGTGATCAGCGCGGCCACCGCCCCGGTCGCGGGCAGCGGGCCCTCGGTGGAGGGGCCGGTCTCGTCCGGGTTGGTGGCGATGAACCGGGCGCCGTCGTTGATCAGCCGGACCGCCTTCGTCATGGCCTCGAAGGAGTACGTGCGGGTCTCGCCGAGGACGACGTAGTCGGGCTGGTGGTCGGTGAGGACGTACCCGATGTCGTGCAGCGCGGTCGTCAGGCCCGCCTCGCCGATGACGTACGCCGTGCCGCCGGGCCGCTGGTCGTCCAGGAACTGGGCGGTCGCCAGGGCGGAGGTCCAGATGTTCTCCACGGGCACGTCCAGGCCCATGCGGGCGAGGCGGGCATGCAGGTCACGCGCCGTGTAGATCGAGTTGTTGGTGAGCACCAGGAAGGGGCGCCCGGACTCGCGGAGCCTTTTTATGAAGGCATCGGCGCCGGGGATCGGCACGCCCTCGTGGATGAGCACCCCGTCCATGTCGGTGAGCCACGACTCGATGGGCTTGCGCTCTGCCATGTGCGATCTCCTGCCGTACGTCCGGGTTCGCCCCAACCCTAGTGAGACGTGGCTGAAAAAAGGAGGTCGATCTTGGCCGCTGAGACCGCCCGCTCGTCAGGTCGGCGGGGGTGTGGACGTGGGGCACGGGGAGGGGGCGGAGCAGGGCCGGTGCCGTCGGGTCAATCGGGTCACCGGGCTCGCCTGCGGACCGTCACCGTCAGCAGCCCTCCGGCGGACAGGAGCAGGAGGCCGGTCACGTACGGCAGCGCCTGGCGCACACCCGACGCGGCCAGCTCGTCCGGGTACGTCCGCCGCTCGCCGCGCACGGCACCTCCGCGCTCCTTCGCCGCACCGCCGCCGCCGTCCTGCCCGCCCTCTTCCTTTTCCTCGTCCTCGCGCTCCTGCTCGCGGTCCTGCTCGTCCTCGTGCTCGTCCCCCTCCTCCCCGTCGGTGATCCGGAAGCGGTAGTCGTTCGACTCCCCCACCCACTCGCCGTCGTCGCCGCGCCGCTCGACCACGGCCGCGTTCGCCACGACCTCGTTCGGTACGGCCGCGTCGGAGGTGAGGGAGAGGCGGACCTTGACGGTGAGGGTGCGGCCGGGCGGCACGGTGAAGCCGGTTCCGCCGCCGTCCCCGTCCCCGCCGAGGACGCCGACCAGCTCGTCCGCGTCGGTCCGTTCGAAGGTCACCGGCCGGGAGGTGGTGCCCCGGGCGTCGTCGTAGAACTCCAGCTGTGGCTGCGTCGGCTTCAGCGTGCGCGCGGCGTCGACCAGCACGACCACCGGGTGGATGTTCCCGCAGGCCCGGGAGGTGGTGTTGGTGAGCTCCAGCGCCCAGGTGTGGAAGCCGCCGCCGGCGACGTAGGCGGCGGGGCCGCCGCGGATACGGGTCCGGATGGGGAAGGCCCCGCTGCCGGCACCGGCGCCGGCACAGGCGGGCCGCCGCGCGTCCGCCGCGGCCCCCGCTGCCGCGAGCGGGGGTACGGGGGCCGGGGCACTGCCGAGCGCCGCCGCGGGACCACTGACGAGGGCGGCTGCGGTGGCGAGGGGAAGGGTCAGGCACGTACACAGTCGCATGAACACATGACCATGCCATCTACCTACGAGGGGGAGCGCCGCCACGCCCCGGTGCCTCGGGATCGGGGTGGAAGTCCGCTCGATCAGCGGAGCGAGGGACGCCTACTGCCAGAGAGGACCGGGCGGTCGGACCGGTCCGACCTGGACACCGGGCCGGGCCGGACCGGGCCGGCAAGGACACCGGACCACGGTCGGCAGGGACACCGGACCACGGTCAGCCGGGACACCGGACCACGATCGGCCGGGACGCGGGACCTCCGGAACACGGCCGGGCCGGCCGGGACACCGGACCAGGGCGTCGGCCGGGGCGGAGGTACCGCCCCGGCCTGTGGTTCTTCGGGTCAGTCGCCGATCCGCGGCAGCAGGGAGACGGTCTTGCTGCCGTACCCGACGACCAGCACGTCCTCGTAGAGCAGGACTTGGGGCTCGTCCCAGTGGTTGGGCCCCGGCTTCGGCCTCTCGGCGTCGGCATGAGAGCGCCAGACCTGTTCACCCGTGCGCAGATCGAGGCCGGACAGATCGCCGGTCGGGCTGAAGAAGTACACGACCCCCCGCCTCTCCGACACCACGGGAGACGCGATGCCCGGCACCGGTTCCCCATCGCCCATCTCGACGCCCACCGGGCCGGTCCACAGGGTCTTTCCGGTGGTCAGCGAGTAGGCCGAGGCCTTGCCTTCCTGGGACACGGAGATCAGACGGTCACCGATGACGTCCAAGGTGGTCAGTTTCCCCTTGACCCGGTAGGAGTACGAAGTCCGCTCCCCGGAGCTGCTGACGAGGGTCAACGGCAAGGTCTTTCCGTCCGCGTCCATCACTCCGGACAGGACCATCCGGCCCCCCGAAGTCCCCATGAGCTCCTGCGCGCCGGGGACCGTCGTGACCTTCTCGGCACTTCCGGTGGCGGGATCGAGGCGGAAGACCTCGGTGTCGCCCGGGTCCTCGGCGTCCCGCATGCACAGGAGATAGGGCACACCGCTCAGCACCGTCCGCTGGCACACGATGCCCTTGTCCCAGGTGTGGCGCCACTTCGTCTTCCCGGTCAGCGGATCGAGGGCCGACACCGTGCGGGGCGACGGGGTTTTCGCCAGCACCGCGCCGTCGATGAGCATCGCGGCCCGGTCGCCCTGCGGCATCTCGACCTTCCACAGCAGCTTGCCGGTGTCGGCGTCCACCGCCATCAGATCGGTACCGCCCGCGTAGTCCCCGTTGGGCAGGTTCTCCGCGGTGTGATTGCGGTAGGCGTAGACGACGCCATCGCGCACGGCGAACGGCTTGGACATCGCGTCGCCTTCGCGATTGACCTTGACGGTCCACAGCCGCTCGCCGGTGTTGGCGTCGATCTTCGCGGCGTCGTACTTGGACCCGGCGCAGTACAGCGCGGAACCGTCCACCAGGCAGCCCCGCTCGGTGGCGCCCGGGGCGTCGCTCTGCCACGGCTTCCAGCCCTCCGGGGACGCCGCCGGCCGCACCGGCCGGTCCTGGTCGACCGCACCGCCGCCCCCGAAGCCGAGCACCGCCCCCACGGTGATCGCGGCAGCGGTCACCGCCGTCCCCGCGACCTGCGAGAAGCGGCGCCGGCTTCGCCGCCGCACCACCTTCTCGGCCAGGTCCCCGGGCGCCCTCACCCGGTCCAGGGCGACCGCGTTCAGCGTCTCCCGGACCTTCTCCTCCACCTGCTCCGTCGTCATCCCCGGACCCCCTTCGGCGTGTAGCTGAGCGGCTGGACCTGTTCCATGCGCCCTTCGGGCCCGAGCTCCGGTACGAGGGCCCGGAGCTTGGCGAGCGACCGGTACGCGGTGCTGCGCACCGTGCCGACCGGGCACCCCAGCAGCGACGCGACCTCGGCCTCCGGCAGGTCCTCGAAGTAGCGCAGCACGACCACGGCCCGCTGCCGCTTCGTCAGGCGACCGAGCGCCGCCCACAGCGCGATCCGCAGCTCGGAGTCCGAGCCGGCGTCGGCGTCCGTGCCGGACTCGGGCAGTACCGGCACCGTCGTCTCGGCGCGATGTCTGCGCAGCCGCCAGCGGTTGACCTGCTGGCGGTACAGGACCTGGCGGACATACGCCTCGGGCTGCTCGATGCTCGTCCACCGCCCGTACGCCTTCATCAGCGCGATCTGCAGCAGATCCTCCGCGGCGTGCCGGTCTCCGCCGGTGAGCAGCACCGCGAGCCGCAGCAGCGCGGTGGAGCGCATCGCTACGAAGTCCCGGAACTCTTCGTGACTCGAGGCCTTCATCGACCCTCCCCCTTCTTGGCAACCGTCACGACGCGATGAGCTGCCCGCTGCTATCCCTCAACGGCCGAGATTGTCCGATCGCACCGAGGCGGTGAGGCGCGGCGGGCGGAGACCTACGAGAAAGCCGCCACCGATGAGGCACGGCGGGCGGAGGACCGGTTCGGCACAGCAGGGCGGAGGCTCAGTGCGTACGGCGCAGTCGCGGGATCAGCGACATCCAGGCGCGGCCCGATCACGTCTCGGACGCGCCTGAGACGCGCCTCTGAGCCGCCTCTGAGCCGCATCAGAGGCCCTTCACCCGTCCGCCCGCCCGAACAGCGGTGCGAGCAGCAGCTGGGCCGCCCCCTCCGCGACCCCCGACGCCCCGCCCTCGACCACCCGCACCGGCACGGCCGGGTCCTCCCCCTGAAGTCGGGCCCACTCGTCGAGCACGATCCCCACCCCCCGCACGAACACGTCGGGCCGGGCCTCGATGGTGCGCCCGCCCAGCAGGACGAGCTCGATGTCGAGGAGCCCCACCAGGTTCGCGGCGCCCGTACCGAGCACCCGCGCCGCCTCGTCCACGTCTCCCCGCGCCATCGCCGCGAGGCACAGCGCCTCGACGCACCCCCGGTTCCCGCACTCGCACAACGGCCCGTCCAGCTGGACGACCTGATGCCCGAACTCACCGGCCCGGGTCCGGGCCCCCCGGTGCACCACCCCGTCGATCACGAGCCCGGCCCCCAGCCCCGTACCGAGGTGGAGGTAGGCGAAGGAGCCGTGCGCCCCCGCGATCGCCGCGAGCCCCAGGGCCGCCGCGTTGGTGTCCTTGTCCACCACCACCGGCATCCCGAGCCGCCGCGCCAGCGCCGCCCGCAGCGGAAACCCGTCCCACTCCGGGAACCCGGTGACCCGGTGCAGGATGCCGTGCAGATGGTCGAGGGGGCCGGGGAGGGCGACACCGACGCCGAGTACGGGGAGGAGGGGGGAGCCGTAGGACTCGTGCGTGGGGTCGTCCGGCATCGCGGTGCGGCTCTCGCTCGCCGCGGCCAGCAGCGCCTCCACCTCACGCGCGGCGCCCTCGACCACGGCGTCCGCACCGGCCCCCAGGTTCAGCGGCCCCCGCCGCTCCGCGACCACCGTGCCGGTCAGATCGCAGAGCACGGCCGTCAGCTCGTCGCGGTCGAGGTGGAGGCCGACCGCGTGCCCGGCGTCGGGCACGAGCCGCAGCACGGTGCGCGGCTTGCCGCCGGTGGACGCCCGGTACCCCGCCTCCGTCACCAGCCCGTCCGCGCGCAGCCGAGCGGTGATCTTGCTGACGGCCTGCGGGGTGAGCCCCGTCCGCTCGGCCAGCTCGAGCCTGCTTATCCCGGCCACCCCGGCGGTACGCAGCAGGTCCAGCACCAGCGCTCCGTTGTGGCTGCGCAGGGCGAGCAGATTCACGCCGGCCACTCCTGCGGTACGCCCGCTCCCGCTCCCGTTGCCGCTCCCGTTGCCGTTCCCGTTGCCGTTCACACCCCCATTGTCCCTCTCGCTTGCACTTTGGCAACAGCGTTGCTTAAGTGGGTGGTATGACAGGCACCAGCACAGGCACCAGCGCAGACAGGCCCCTCCGCGTCGCCCTCGTCGGCTACGGCCTCGCCGGCTCCGTCTTCCACGCCCCGCTGATCGCCGCGACGGAGGGTCTGACCCTCGACACGGTCGTCACCTCGAACCCGGAGCGGCGGGCGCAGGCCCGCGCCGAGTTCCCGGACGTACGGTTCGCGGTCACGACGGACGAGCTGTGGGCCCGGGCGGACGAGCTGGACCTGGTCGTCGTCGCCTCCCCGAACAAGACGCACGTCCCCGTAGCCACCGCCGCCCTGGAGGCGGGCCTCGCGGTGGTCGTCGACAAGCCCATCGCCGGTACGGCGGCCGAGGCGCGCGAGCTGGCCGCCCTCGCGGACTCCCGGGGCCTGCTCCTCTCCGTCTTCCAGAACCGCCGCTGGGACAACGACTTCCTGACGCTGCGGGGGCTCCTCGCCGCCGGCGAGCTGGGCGAGGTCCGCCGCTTCGAGTCCCGCTTCGAACGCTGGCGCCCCCAACTCAAGGGCGGCTGGCGCGAGTCCGGCGACCCCGCAGAGATCGGAGGTCTCCTCTACGACCTGGGCAGCCACGTCGTCGACCAGGCCCTCACCCTCTTCGGCCCCGCCACCCTCGTGTACGCGGAGTCCGACCTCCGCCGCCCCGGCGCCGAGACGGACGACGACACGTTCATCGCCGTCACCCACGCGAGCGGCGTCCGCTCCCACTTCCACGTCTCCGCCGTCACCCCCCAACTCGGCCCGCGCTTCCGGGTGCTGGGCTCCGAGGCGGGTTACGTCAAGTACGGCCTCGACCCCCAGGAAGCGGCCCTGCGCGACGGCGAGCGCCCCGCCCCCGGCGCCGACTGGGGCCAGGAGCCCGAGGAACTCTGGGGCCGTATCGGCGCCGGCGACTCCCCCCTGACCGACGGCGGCCGCCCCGTCCCGACCGTCCCCGGCGACTACCCCGCGTACTACGCCGCCGTGGCCGCCGCCCTGCGCGGCACCGGCGAGAACCCGGTCACGGCACACGAGGCCGCCGCCGCGCTGGACGTACTGGAAGCGGCGCGCAGGTCGGCGGCCGAGGGCGCGGCGGTGAAGCTGTGACGACCGACGCCTCCCCCTCCCCCGCCCACGCCGCAGCCCCCGCCGACCCGAGCATCGACGAACTCGAAGCCCAGGAACGCCGTCTGGTGCTCCCCCGGTTCACGTACGAGGACGCGTGGGCCCTGGGCTCCCTCCTGGTGGACCTGGCCCGCGAGCGGAACGCCCCCGTCGCCATCGACATCCGCCGCGGCGCCCAGCAGCTCTTCCACGCCGCCCTCCCCGGCTCGACCCCGGACAACGACGCCTGGATCGACCGCAAACGCCGGGTGGTGGAGCGCTACGCCCACTCCTCCTACCTCGTCGGCGCCCGCTTCCGGGCCAAGGGCACGACCTTCGAGGCCTCCTCCCGCCTGGACCCCGACCACTACGCGGCCCACGGCGGCGCCTTCCCACTGACGGTGGAGGGCACGGGAGTGATCGGCACGGTGACAGTCTCGGGCCTCCCCCAACTGGAGGACCACACGATGGTGGTGAAGGCACTGGAACACTTCAAGGGAACCTTGTAACCCCCGGGCTCCCACAGGGGCACGGGGGCCGCGCGCCTTTTTCAACGGCGCGAGGAACTGCGCACCTTTAGGGGCGCGAGGAACTGCGCATCGTTTCAGGGGCGCGGGGAACTGCGCACCTTTAGGGGCGCGAGGAACTGCGCATCGTTTCAGGGGCGCGGGGAACTGCGCATCTTTAGGGGCGCGAGGAACTGCGCATCGTTTCAGGGGCGCGGGGAACTGCGCATCTTTAGGGGCGCGGGGAACTGCGCGAGCAACCACACACAACCCGCGGCCGCCAACGAACCGCACCCCCCGCCCCCACCGCTCAGGCACCCCGCACCAAGCGGAGCGCCTACGCGTTGTTGAACTCCTGCCGCTGCCTCCCCAACCCCTCGATCTCCAGCTCCACCACATCCCCGGCCCGAAGGAACGGCTTCGGCTCAGGCTCCCCCAGAGCCACCCCCGCCGGCGTCCCCGTATTGATGACATCCCCGGGATAAAGCGTCATGAACTGGCTGACGTACCGCACGACTTCACTCACCGCGAAGATCTGCTCCCCGGTCGTCCCGTCCTGCTTCAACTCCCCGTTGACCCACAGCCGAAGCCCCAGCTTCTGCGGATCCGGCACCTCGTCCGCGGTCACCAGCCACGGCCCCAGCGGATTGAACGTCTCGCAGTTCTTGCCCTTGTCCCACGTGCCGCCCCGCTCCAGCTGGAACTCCCGCTCGGACACGTCGTGCGACACGGCGTACCCGGCGACATGCGCGAGCGCCGCCTCACGCGACTCGACGTACCGGGCCGTACGCCCGATGACGACCGCGAGTTCGACCTCCCAGTCGGTCTTGGTCGACCCGCGCGGCACCAGCACGGTGTCGTGGGGCCCGACCACCGTGTCCGCCGCCTTGAAGAAGATCACCGGCTCGGCGGGCGGCTCGGCCCCGGTCTCGCGCGCGTGGTCGTGGTAGTTGAGCCCGATGCAGACGATCTTGCCGATCCGGGCGAGCGGCGGACCGACCCGCAGCCCCGCCGCGTCCAGGACGGGCAGTGCACCGCTCTCGGCCGCCGCCCGGACCCGCCCGAGCGCCGCGTCGTCCGCGAGCAGCGCGCCGTCGATGTCCGGCACGACCTCCGACAGGTCCCGCAGAACTCCCTCGGCGTCGAGCAGCGCGGGCCGCTCCGCTCCCGCCGTACCGACTCGCAGCAGCTTCATGGTCGCCCTCTCCCTCGATCGTCCACCGCCCGACCGATGGGTGCAGCCATCGGAGGACTGGTCGATCCTCCAAGGTCACGGTCCACTCCGCAATACCCGGTTCACGGAGTGGACCGGCCGTGCCGCCGCCCCGGTCGAGCTACCGCGCGGTAGCCGCCGCCGACGTGCCGGCGGCTGCCCCGGCCGACGGCAGGGGATAGAGCGCCGCCCGCTCCACCGCACTCCACGTCGTACTGGTCACCACGTACAGCGCGGCCGCGAGCGGCACCACCGCCACGCTGACCAGTGTGAAGAAGGACATGAACGGCATGAACCTGCTGACGGCCCCCATGCTCGCCGCCATCCCGGGCAGCTGCTCGTCCGACACGGCCGGCATCCCGGCCGTACCCGCCGCCATCATCCGCTTCGTACGCCGGAAGTTGAACGCCGCGACCCCCGTGACGATCACGAACAGCCCCACGTAGACGAGCCCCTGCGGCCCGAACACACCGCCGTCGCCCAGCGCGTCGTGCCAGCGGTCGCCGAGCGGGGCGGCGAAGAGCTGGTGGGTGAGGAGGGCGTTGGCCTCGCCGCCGATCGTCCGGTTGGAGAACAGGTGGTAGAGGAGGAAGAAGGCCGGCAGCTGGCAGAGGCTGGGCAGGCAGCCGGACAGCGGCGACACCTTCTCCTTCGTGTGCAGCTCCAGCATGGCCTTCTGCAGCTTCTCCGGGTTCTTCGCGTGCTTCTTCCGCAGCTCGGCGATCTGCGGCTGCAGGGCGATCCGCGCCCGCTGCCCCCGCGCCGCCGCCCGGGACAGGGGGTGCACGAGCAGTCGTACGAGCGCCGTGAACAGGACGATCGCGAAGGCCGTCGCGGAGGCGTGGAACAGCGGCTGGAGCAGATCGGCGAGGTGCGCGACAAGGTCGGCGAAAACGGACATGGGTGGGAGCCCTCCAGGGGGTCTCGTCGTGCCAGGGAAGGGTCATCCGGTGACGTCGTACGTCGAGTACGTCGAGTACGTCGAGTACGCCGACGTCGTGCGGTGACCGGGGAATGGCGCGACGGCCCGCGGAAAGGGCACGCACGTGCAGTCAGGTGAGTGGCTGGGGTGGGCGTGCCCTACGCGGTGGCCGTCAGGAGGGCACGTCCGGGCGCCCGGGGCCGCGTACGGCCACGGGCGTCGGGATCACGTTGGGGCAGGAACGCCGTACGGCGCTCACGGTCCCGTATGGCCGTCCGTACGCGCGTCCGGGGTACGACGGGCGCGCAGCGCGAGGCGATCAGCGCGCAGGCGGCGAACGCGGAACCGGCCGCGGCGGTCGCGGCGAAGGCGACGGCCGCGGAGAGCGTGCCGGTGTCGAGGACGGCGACCTCGAAGAAGAGCAGCAGAAGCATCGCGGCGGGACGCGGACCGACCCAGCTACGCATCACGGCTTCCCCCCTCTCTCCGATCGGCCACAGCCTGCCCGGGCTCGCCCCGGGCACACTCGGCCCACTCGCACACATGCTCTCATCTGAGCCGCGCCGAGCGCAGCATCCCCCAGCGACAACGCCCCGCGCCCTTCCATCTCCCCTTCTCATAACCCTTGAAAGAAATCGAAGAAAGCGCTGTCACACCTCTCGACAACCCCACTGTTCACCCCTGACTCTTCCGGTGTCCCTCTTGAGCAGTTTGGTAGGTGGCGGCTCCCCCATCCCCACCTTCTCTCCCCTCGGCACCCGCATCCCCCGGAGCTGACATGGCTGCATCCCCCGATCACGAACACGACCAGGCGAGACCGACCGCGGAAGCGGACAGCGCGACGGCCGACCGCCCCTCCGCCTTCGGCCGCAGAGCCCTCCTGGCGGCGGCCGGCGGCGCGGTCGTGGGCACCGCCCTCGGCACGGGCACCGCCCACGCGGACGCGACCCTCGCCATCAACCCCGCGACGAAGTACGGCACCTGGGAGGGCTGGGGCACCTCGCTCGCCTGGTGGGCCAACGTCTTCGGCGCCCGGGACGACTTCGCCGACCTGTGGTTCACCACCAAGACGACGACGTACAACGGCACGGCCCTGCCCGGCCTGGGCATGAACATCGCCCGCTACAACCTCGGCGCGTGCAGCTGGAACACGGTGGAGGGCTCGACCATGGTCGAGTCGGCGAACATCCCCGCGTTCAAGCAGATCGAGGGCTTCTGGCAGGACTGGAACAACGAGAACCCGACCTCCTCGGCCTGGGACTGGACGGCGGACCCGAACCAGCGCGCGGCCCTGACGAAGGCGGTGGCCCGAGGCGCGACCACCGAGCTCTTCGCCAACTCCCCGATGTGGTGGATGTGCCTGAACCACAACCCCTCGGGCGCGGCGGGCGGCGGCAACAACCTCCAGTCCTGGAACTACCGCCAGCACGCCTCCCACCTGGCGGCCGTGGCCCTCTACGCCAAGAACAACTGGGGCGTGAACTTCGCGACGGTCGACCCCTTCAACGAGCCGGCGTCGTCATGGTGGACGGCGACCGGCACCCAGGAGGGCTGCCACATGGACCCGGCGGTCCAGGCCGCCGTACTCCCGTACATGCGCAGCGAGCTGGACGCGCGCGGCCTGACGTCGGTCCGTATCTCGGCCTCGGACGAGACGAACTACGACACGGCCCGCTCGACGTGGAACTCCTTCGGTTCCTCCACGAAGGCCCTGGTCAGCCAGGTGAACGTACACGGCTACCAGGGCGCGGGGGGCCGCCGCGACCTCCTCTACACGGACGTGGTCACCACCTCCGGCAAGAAGCTCTGGAACTCGGAGACGGGCGACAGCGACGGCACGGGCTGGACCCTCGCCCGCAACCTCTGTTACGACTTCCGCTGGCTGCACCCCACGGCCTGGGTCTACTGGCAGGTGATGGACCCGACGGCGGGCTGGGCGATGATCGCGTACGACGCGAACACCCTCCAGCCGACGACCGTCCAGACCAAGTACTACGTGATGGCCCAGTTCAGCCGCCACATCCGCCCGGGCATGACGATCCTGGACGCGGGTTCGAGCTACTCGGCGGCGGCGTACGACGCGGCGGCGAAGCGCCTGGTGATCGTGGCGATCAACACCTCGACGTCCGCCCAGACCCTGACCTTCGACCTCTCGCGCTTCACCACCGTGACGGGCGGCACGAACGGCCTGGTCCCCCGCTGGAACACCCACACCTCGGGCGGCACCGACCGCTACCGCGCGTACTCGGACACCCGCCTGAGCGGCAAGTCGGTGGCGGTGCCGTTCGCGGCGGGGGCGGTGCAGACGCTGCAGATCGACGGGGTGACGATCTAGAGAACCGACGCGCGGTGACGATCTAGAAGAACCGGCGCGCGGACTGGAACCCACCGGCGCGCGGGCCGGAAGCCGTCGGCCACCGACCACCGGCGACCGGCCGCCGGCCCGCGTGCCTGGCTCCACCCCCGGGAGAGAGCCGAAGGCAGAGGTGGGGAGGTGGGAGGGAGCGCGCCCCTGGCCCGCTCCCTCCCACCTCCGCCCGTGTCTCACCTCCATCCCCCTCCATCCCCCATCGGCAGTACCGTGTCGTCCATGCGCCCCGACACGCCTGCCGAGAACGTCGACCACAACGCCGAAGCGGCACGCCTGGAGCGGACCGCCGACCTCTACCCGGAGGACGCCGAGCACCTGCTCCTGCAGGCCGCGGCCCACCTGGAACTGGCCGGCGACCGCCCCACCGCGACTGCCCTCTACGACCGCCTGCTGTCGTCGTCCGCCCCTCTCGACAACCCCCACCTGGTACGAGCGCTGAAGGCCTCCAACCTCTGGGAGTACGGCCACGAGGCCGAGGCCCGCGCGATCATCGACGGAGTCCGCGCAGCCGCTCCCCGCGACCCGGCCCCGTGGGTGATCGTCGCCGAGGCCCTGGAGGCCCACGACGAACTGGAAGCGGCCCAGGACACCTTCACCGCGGCCGTCACCCTCCTCCTGACCGACGTCCCGGAGCCCCCCTACGCCACCCGCGCCCTCCTCTTCGGCCGCCACCGGGTCCGCCGCATGCTGGGCGCGATCCACGACGAGTGGGACGCCGTGGCGGACACCCAACACTCCTCCTCCGTCTCCCTGGACGAGCTCCACGACCCGAAGCGTGTCTGGTCCCTGGGCTCGGACAACCCGGCGGAACTCCAGGCCGAAATCTCCCGCCTCCGCGCGGAGTTGGGCGCGTACCGCGAAGCCCTGTCCCGCCCGTTCCCGGTAGCGGTCCTCCACTGGCCGACGGCCGAGCTGGGCGAACTGGTCACGGCATACCCGGGCTTGACGTCCGAATACCCGTCCCACGAGGAACACCTCGCGACGATAGAGGCGTCACTCCGCGAGCTGTCGTCCTCCGGCACCCCGAACCTGGGCATCGTCACGGGCACGGTCCCGTCCTACGAGGCCTTCGCCGCATCGGAGGGCGCATCCCCGGACGACGCGACACTGCTGCCGCAGTACGCGACGACGTTGGCGGCGCGGGGGTTGGCTGTGGCTTGGCCGCCGCAGAGGGGGAGCGCTTGCTGGTGCGGGTCGGGCCAGGCGTACGAGGGCTGCCACGGCGCGTAACGGCGTACACGAGCCGGGACTGAACCGGACCCCTCGCCCCCGCAAGCCGCCATGCAAAATCGGCGTGCTTGCGAACCGAGAACGCGCCCCGAACCCCGCCCCACAGCCCAGCCAACCTCACCCCACCCCACCCGGGCCACCCACCGTTCCGGGCCGCTCGCTCGCTTCTCCCCCGTGCTGGAGCGGCCCGGGTCAAGGGTGGCCCGCAGGGCCATCGCCGAAGGCGACGCAAAGCGCCCTTGAGGCGGGCTGCGGAAGCAGGACACTGCAAAGAAGCGAGTGGTCCAACGGCAACCTCGGCAGCGCCGCTCCCCATCCACACTGCCGCCTCGATCACCTAGACCCTGTGCGGTTGGCCACGCCGCTGTGATGGAATCGAACTGCAGCCGCAGTCCAACGACTCGATCGATCCATGCCGGCTCCGGTGGCGTTCGACCTCTCCTTGTCACCTCGCGCAGGCGACAAGGACAGCAGCCCCGGTACGGCTCTCCCATCGACTCGGGCAGGGGGAACTCGGACTGCAATCGACCGGACCGAGCCACGATCGTGAGGCACAGCCGCCTTGAGCACGATGAAGCCGTTGTCGGCCGCCGTCTCGGCACGTATGAGCAGGCAAGCCAGCAAGGACACGGCCGCCGAGCTGGCGGTTCGTCGTCTGCTCCACGCTGCCGGGTTGCGCTACCGCGTGGAGTTCCCGGTGCCGGGAATGGCCCGGCGCCGGATCGACGTGGCCTTCACATCGGTCAAGGTGGCAGTCCTGATCGACGGGTGTTTCTGGCACGGCTGCCCCCAACACGCGACGCAGCCGAAGTCGAACGCAGAGTGGTGGCGCCAGAAGCTGGACCGCAACATGGCGCGTGACGCGGAGACCACCGAGCACCTCGTGGCCGCCGGGTGGGAGGTCCTGCGGTTCTGGGAGCATGAATCGGCGGAGGATGTGGCCCTGCGCGTCGCAGCGGCGGTGACGCGACGGAGGGCCCAACGGGGACGGGGGACGAATTGATGAGCGGGCTGACCTTTGTGGACGTGTGCTCCGGGGCCGGTGGGCTGGCCCTGGGACTGGAGCGGGCCGGCTTCGAGCCGATGCTGCTCCTGGACGAGGACGCTGATGCCTGCCGAACCCTACGGGCCAACCGACCGCACTGGAACGTACTTCAAGGGGACCTTCTGGATCTCGACCCGAGCGAGCACCCGGAGAGTTACGACGTGGACCTGCTGTCCGCGGGACTACCGCGGGTGAAGTCCAACGCCACGGCCGCCCGGGCCGAGTCGGGCGAGGAGGAGCGGCTACTGAAGGCCGCCGTCTACCTCGCCCATGGGGTCAGGCCTCGGGCCATGCTCGTCGAGAATGTGCCCGCCCTCGCGGACTCGGACAGGTTCCACGACTTCCACGAGTTCGCCCGTGCCGAACTGGAGCATCTCGGTTACGAGTTCGGCTGGTTCGTCCTCAACGCCGCCGACTTCGGAGTGCCGCAGGACCGCAAGCAGGGGGTGCTGGTGGCGCTCAAGAAGCGGTGGTTCTCGGCCTTTCGGTCGCCGTCCCCGACCGTGACGGATCATGTGTCGGCCGGCGAAGCCCTGGCGCCCTCCATGCGGTCGCGTGGCTGGAAGGATGCCGACCGCTGGGCGGCCCAGGCGGCCACCGTGGCTCCGACACTGGTCGGCGGGTCGAAAAACCGCGGTGGGGCCGACCTGGGCCCGGCCGGAACCAAGCGGAAGTGGGAGAAGCTGGGAGTAAACGCTCACTCGCTGGGCGACGAGATCCCCGGACGGGACTTCGCGTGGGCGCCGGAACTCGGCAAGGACGCCATGGTGCGGCTCACGGTGGACCAGACAGCCCTGCTCCAGAGCTTCCCGAAGGATTGGGAAATCACCGGAAAGAAGACGGCCCGCTACCGGCAGATCGGCCACGCCTCCCCGCCGCCGGTGGGCGAGGCACTGGGCCTGGCCATCGCCCACGCGCTCCGTTCCTGACCGAAGACTTCCCTGGTCAGGGCAGAAATAGCGAGCTCTCGAACGGCCGCTTGATACGGACGGTACACACCACCCGGCCGGCTACACTTCCTTCTCATGACCCGAGCACCTCACCCGAGCACAAACCAGGATCCACCTGTGATCGTCGATCTCTTCGCGGGACCGGGCGGCCTGGACATCGCGGCCGAGGTGCTCGGAAAACCTGCAATCGGTGTGGAGTGGGAGAAATCAACCCGCGCGACCCGGCACGCCGCCGGTCTCCGCACCACCGAGGTGGGCGACGTGGCGAAGCTGAACCCGCTCGACCCCGAGTTGTGCTCGGCCCGCGTCCTCACCGGAGGTCCGCCCTGCCAGACCTACTCAGTGGCGGGTAACCGGGAGGGACACAAAGCCCTCGACGAGGTGACGGACCTGGCCCAGCTCGTGGGAGACAGCACGACTGTCGGGAAGTTGGAAAAGGCTTGGGCGGAGGTGGAGCGGAGAGCCGTCGAACTGGAATGGGCCGACGAGCGCACCGGGCTCGTTCTCCAACCCCTTCGGTGGATCGTCGAGAAGAAGCTCAAGTCCGATCCCTACGACGTGGTGGTACTGGAGCAGGTCCCCACCGTCCTCCCCGTGTGGAAGAAGTACCGCGAGATCCTTCGCGAGCTCGGGTACGACGCGGAGTGCGAGATTCTGCACACCGAGGAGTACGGGGTGCCACAGACACGGCGCCGCGCGGTGCTGATCGCTCGTTACCAGGGGGACGGCAGAGGCCGAAGTGTCGAGTTCCCGCCGGTGACGCATCAGCGCTATCGCAAGGGGGCGAAGCGCCACTCCGCAGCGCAGAAACCCACGGCCCCGATCCCCGCCCTCCGGCAGAGCCCGCTCTTCGGCGCCCTGGCCTCCCCGTCAGTGAAGCCATGGGTCTCCATGGGCGACGCGCTCAAGGACTCGCGCTCCACAGACTTCGTAGTCCGCTCCAACTACGGGTCGGGGGGTGACCCCAAGAAGCGGGGACTCCGCGCCTCCGACGCGCCAGCGGCCACCGTCACCGGCAAGGTGCGCCGCAACACGGTGCACGACCTCAAGGGCTTCGACGCGAACGGTGAGCCTGAACTGGGTCCGGAACAGGACCGTTTCACGTTCCGCGAGGCCGGACTGCTGCAGACCTTTCCGGCCGAGTACCCCTGGCGAGGCACCGACGTCGCGCAGCAGATCGGCAACGCGATCCCGCCGCTCCTGGCCGTGCACGTCCTGTGTATGGCACTGGAACTGGACGAGAGCCGCAAGGAACGAGCCATCAAGGCGCTGAAGTCCTGGCGCCCTCCCCACCAGTAGGACGAAGGGCTCGCATCAGTCCTCCTCCGGGCCCTCTCGCCGCGTCCACCCGCAGGGAGACCGTTCCGCGCAAGCGCGGGTACGGGAACACCTTCATAACAGCGACTCCCCTTCGCCGGTGCGGAGTTGGATGACGAGACCGCTCAGGCTCGTCCTGACAGCGTGTGTCGTGGGATCGGTCACGCCGCGGAACGTCGCGGTGCGTGCCTCGTCCAAGCGCAGCGCTCCGTCCACCATTTGGCAGTTGTCCACTCCGACAAGTTCGGCCCACGCGATGGTGGGATGCGGGCCGAAGCGCACATCGAACTGCCGCCCACCGCCCACAAACGCGCCACCTCTGTCCTGCGATGCTTCTAAGCGTGCGCCGCCCCGGACCGAGCCCGGTCACGCAACGGCGCCTCTGCGGCGAATCGCTCGAACATCCGCGACAGAGCCTCGCAGGAGGAACGCCGAGCGGTGCCGTCGTCCGGCCCTCCGGGAAGCCGGTCCCACGGAACAGCCGGGGCCGATTCCGCATCGTCGATCCAGTCGGTGAGTGCGTGGTGGTCGGGCGCCTCGTCCGGAGCGATCACCTCGTACATGAGCGTGCTGCCAGCCGTATTGACTGCCGTACAGAGCGCGTTGACCCGATCCCCGAGTCGTGTGGCTCCCTCGTCGGCGAGCCCTTTGAGAACCCGCACCAGGGCCAGTGCGGTGGGCTTGTGATCGATGACAGCGAGCCGGAGCGCCGTGTTGGTCATGTCCTGGTTGCGGCAGGCGATCTCCGCGGGCGTGTAATCGGGCCCGTCACGGAACAACTCGGCGGCCCACCACAGTCGGGCGAAAGCTTGGCTGTAGTGAGGACCTACGAATCTAGCGCTGTTGACCCTCCTGGGCGCGCTGTCGCTGGACTCCCCGGACGGCATGTGCCGCCACAAAACGAAGTCCGGCGCCACGGCCAGGGCCAGGAAGTTCCACAGACCGGGGTTCGCCGCCTCGGCTCGGGTCATCCGCAGGGTCGCGTGCAGCCGAGGCGCCAGCCAGGCATCGGCGTCGGTCCGCGCCGCCTCGAACCTGTGCATCGCCTCCTCGACGATCTCCCGCACCGGGGCGGCGCTCCACCGGACGGAGTCACCCTCGATCGGCGTGCTCGCCCGGAGGATCGCCACCTGCGGCAGGCCGTCCTGTCCCGCGCGTACCCCATGGGTGAGGAAAGCCGTGGCGAGGTGACCGGGGAGCAGCGCGAGCCGTTCGGGGGGCTCGATGCGGTGTCGGCTCATCGGCTCACTTCCTGGGCACGGGTTACGGCACGGATGGCCGCCGTCAGATTCTTGGGCACCTGGCCGCGGCTTCCGGCTGCGAACTGAATCCGCGACTGAACCTCTGCCCATCCTCGGCCGTCACCTCGACGACTGTGGGCCTCGCCCAAGGCCTCGGAGAGGGGCAGCCCGGGAAACACCTCGGGAAGCATGGAGCGCAGCACTGACTCCCGCCATCCACCAGGGAAGCGCGGGGTGCCGTCCTCATCGAATTCGAGGTCGCTCAGCGCGGAGTGGAACATCGTCGCCCAGACCTCTCCCGCGATCTGCGCGGCCACCAGTCCCGCGGTTGCCTTCTCCAATGGGCCACGAGCACCGGACAGCAGCTCGGGAAGACCCTCGAAGGACGTGTTGAGCAGAACGGCCGGCACGTCTCCGGTGGTGTCGATCAACCAAGGCGCATCCATGAACGGCCGCAGCCGCTCCTGCGGACCGTCTCGGAAATCTTCCTCCAGGATCTCCAGATCGCGTTGTCTCGTGGGAGTACGGGCAAGGAGGTCCACGATCCAGGGCGTATCCGTGGTACCGAGGACACGCCCGTCGACTCCACCGTGACTGCCGACGACACTCACGTCCAGGACGGCGCGCGCCACGTGAGTGGAGCGGCGCACTCGGACCTCGCCTCGCCAGTGGGTGTCGTCACGACGGCGTTCCAGGCGACTCACCCTGCGGGTGTTGGTGGCTCCCTCGGACAGTACGGCGACGCACGTGACTCCGGACCAAGGGCCGTCGGCCAATTCGTCCATGGGAAGGGAGACTTCGAGATCGAGTACGCCTTCGGTCCAGTCGTCCCGCTCGATCTGATGAAGGGCGACGACCTGATCGCGTTGGGAGATCAGCGAGAGCTGCAGCGGCTTCCCGTCTATGCTCGCCCCTCGGACGGTGACCTCGATCTTCCCCACCAAGGTCGGGTACGCGTACACGGTGCTCACGCCGAAGCCTCCCGTGCCTGTTGGATGTCCACGATCACACCGGCCATGGCGGCGGCCACCGGGTGGCTGCCGACAGCCGTGACGCCACCGAAGCGCGCCGACCGTACGTCCGGATCGACGAGCAGCCTGCCGTCGACGATCTCGCAGTTCTCCTTCGCGGACAGCTCCGCCCACTCCAATGAAGGACGCCCCCCTGATCGCACATCGAACTTGACCACCGGCAGTAGCTGCCAGCGGTCGTCGCGCTGCGGGACGGACAGCGTCACGTCCAAGGTCCAGGCCCCGTCTCTGTCCACCTTGCCGACGACCCGGTCCACGAGCGGGTGTCCGTGGCCACGACGACCACTCACCGCGGCGGGCGCATCAAGGCGCAGCAGCTTCCGGAGGACCTCGGGTCCGGTCGAACCATGACCGGCAGTCCGGCGACCGATCACGCCCCGCAGCGCAGAGTCCATGGCCGCGTTGAACTCGGTCAGTCGTCGAGGCGCGTTGGCATAGGCGGCGGTAAGTTCCTCCGTCGCTCCCCATCTGTCGTGCTCCGGAGGCTCGGCGGCTCGTAGGAACGCCTCGGCGGCATGCGTCGCCGCGCCGTCGTCGCCGGTGGCGAAACCGGCGAGCAGGACAGCCTGGAAGGGGTCCACTCCCGGACGCAGGCCGCGCGGACGCCGGGCCGTGACAGTCATCCGGGTGCCGCGCATGCAGGTGATACGGCTGTGCTCCTCGTCCATGTCGGCGGCAGGAGTGACCAGGAGCACGGCACGGTGGCTGTGTCCTTCAGCCCTACGCCCGGCGGCCCGCAGCGGCGGGACGACAAGGGCGACCTCCACGGCGGCGACCTGTCCGGTGGCCGTGAGCTCGTCGACCGTCTCGCCGTCGATGTACGCCCGGAGCGCGTGGGTCAGCGCCGGGTGCCGATCGAGCGGATCAACCCGCCGCTCCGGAACCACGAATTCACCATTGCGAAGAGCGCGGACTGATGCTTCCAGCATGGCCGACGTCGAACGACCGGAGGTCATGGCGGCCCAGAAATTGTCGGCCAGCGCCCGACTGAGGGCCCCGTGCAGGTCCTCCAGGGTGTCGTTGTTGCCGGCCGCGTCGTGAGCGCCGACGACGAGGAAGGAAGTTCCCGGATCGTCGCTGTCCCGATCGAGTCGCAGATCGGCGACCACACGCTCGTCCGCCCACCAGGAGCGGGAGACGCCTTCGTGCTCTTTCTCCGTGTCCGGCTCACCGAGCCAGGCAGGTCCGGCGTAGGCGATTCCGTCGACCTCCCGCCAAGGAAGGTCGAGACGTCCGACCACCCGGCGGGCTGTCCGCCCCTCATGCGTCTCGGACAGGGTGCTGTTGATCAGCACCAGACCCAGCCGACTCGCTGCCCACAGGGTGGCCTTCCCCAGCCCGTACGAACCACCGGCCCGGTCGTTGCTTTTGTGACTGTCGAGCTGCCGGCGGACCACAGCGGCGTACCGGCCGTCCCCGTATTCGGGTCCAGTCAGACCCGAGGCGTTGTAGTCATCCACCCGGAGAAGCAGAAGAGAGGAATCCTCGCGCAACGCCCGAAGCCCCTCGGCGAGGACCCGGCCGACCTTCTGCCGGGACCGTGCCGCCGCTGTGTAGTGGGGCTCCAGCTCGTCCCACTTCAGCGCGGAGAGGAAGGAGTGCAGGTGTTCACCGGTCAGCTCATGCAGGGTGAAGCGCACCCGCACCGGACGTCGCGGGTCCAGCCGCTCGTCCAGGGAGTTCTGCGTGACCTCCCGGGCCAGTACAGCCAGGTTCGCATCGAAGGCGAAGGCGGCCGCGTTGCCGTACTCCCGACCGCCGTCGTGGTGGGCGATCCGGTGATACCAGCCGATCGGTCGGGCCGATCCGGCGTCGGCGTCCCTGGTGACAAGGGTGGCGACGTCTGTTTCCAGGATCTCGGCGATCCTGACCATCATCTCCGCCCGCGGCCGTGCCCTGCCGGTGACCCACGCCGACACCGCCGCGCGCGTCAGGTCCAGCTGCTGAGCGAACTCGGCCTGCGACATCCCGCTGCGGCGCAACTGGCGCCCAAGCCAGACGCCGAAGTCCTCGGTGTCCTCCATTGCCCCCACTTCCCCATCGGTTCCAGGCAGCGCCACGGTAGCACCCTGTTTGACGTTGTCGTCACTGTCAAATTTCAATAGACATGTGCGATCGATTCGAGCGCCAGCGGGGTGGATTGAATTTTCTTCTGATCTTCAGATCGGCAGACAAGCCGCATGCTACGGTCCTCCTAGGCAACTCCCTACCTGGCCAAGGCCGTTGAGGATGCGCTTGCTCCGGGGGACGGAGAGCTCTGTCCTCAGACCAGTTGCACAGCTTTCTTTGCATGCGTCATCCAGTCATGGGCGCTCGTTGGCGCGCCCACAGGGAGGGGACCCACATGAACGACGATGAGGCCTGGATGGCTTGGTTCATCAAGGAGTACGACAACACGGAGGATCCTGATCTCCGCGCCGAACTTCTGATGTGCCACGGTATCCACCCCCAGGTTCTGGCGTCGGAGCGGCGGCGTCTCGCCCGCCGCACGCAGAGCCAGCCCACGGAGCAGACGACCACCCCCTTCGTCCCGCCCGTGCCCCGCACGTCCCGTGCCACCCGCCGCCCCACCACCCCTCGGCGCGCCGGTAGCCCCCGCACCTACCAGGTCAAGGTCACTCGCACCAAGAGGATCCGCACGGCCAAGGGAACCGCGACCGTTGTGACCGTGACGACAACGACCTTCACCACGGTCACGACCGTCACCACGGTCACCACCATCAACAGCTGATCCCCCTCCGCTTTTCTCGTAAGCTGTCCTGATTTGCTTCACCGGGGGTGCCGGCGTCATGCATCGGCACCCCCGTTATCCCCCCGCGTGTCCTCGGTTCGTTTCTCTCATTCGAGACAGGTGCCTCATGGCCGACCGGCAGCTCGCCGACCCTACGCTCCCGCCCGTGATCGACACCGTGATCCGACAGTCCTCAACCGTCCTGAAGACGTATCAGGTCGACCCGGGGCTGGTACAGGAGCATGCCAACGGCGAGCGTCGTATCACCCAGGGCGGTTACGGCGAACGGCAGTTGCTCGAACTCGTCCAGAACGCGGCGGACGAGATCGCGGCATCGCCCGGCGGCAAGCTGCACGTCGTCCTGACCGAAACCCACCTCTACTGCGCGAACGAAGGCACTCCGGTCACGCCCGAGGGTGCCGAGACGATCCTGCGCATGAGCGTCTCGCGCAAGCGCGGCGGGCAGATCGGCCGCTTCGGCGTCGGCGTCAAGTCCGTGCTCTCCGTGAGCGACTCGCCCCAGTTCTTCAGCGGGAACGGTGCCTTCGGTTTCGGCTTCGACCGGGACTGGTCCGCAGCCGAGATCGCCAAGGCCATCGGCCGGCAGGGCGACCTCGAACTGGAAACCCCGGTACTCCGCATGGCCCGGCCCCTCGATGTCGAACAGGAGCGTGCCGACGACAACGTACTGGACAAGCTCTTGCGCTGGGCCACCACCGTCGTCCGCCTGCCCCTGATACGCGGTGCCGCCGAGCGTCTCGGACGGGACATCAGCGGGTACAGGAGTCGCAGTGGGCGGGAAACCGAAGCTTTCCCTGCCCACTTCCAGTTGTTCTCCTCCCACGTCGGCCAGGTGCTCCTGCACGACGAGCGCACCATGCCCCCCGCGCGCAGGGAGATCTCGGTCGAACCCAAGGGCATCCACCGCACGCTCAAGGAGGTGGCACGCGGCGCCAAGCAGACCACCGAGCAGTGGAAGGTGTTCTCAGTCGCCCATTCCCCCACCGACGCGGTCTCGGACAGCGCCGGCGAGCTGCACAACCGGCCGGTGCTCGAGATCTCTTGGGCGGTCCCCGAATACACCGTCCGCAACGGGCTGTACACCACGCCCGTCGGCAGGGGGTCGTTCTGGGCGTTCTTCCCGACGAAGTACGTGGTGTCGCTGACCGGCATCCTGAACGCCCCGTGGAAGACAAACGAGGATCGCCAGCACCTTCTCGACGGCAGCCCCTTCAATTGGGAACTGCTGCAGGTCGCGGCCCGGTTGGTGGTCGATACCCTGCCCCAGCTTGTGCCCGCCGAGGACCCCGCAGCCTACCTTCCCCTGCTGCCGGGCCGCACCAAGGAGAAGGCCAACTGGGCTGACGAATATTTTCTCCGGCAGTTCTGGGAGATGGCTGCCCAGCGTCCCTCCCTGCCTGACCAGAACGGGGAACTTCAGGTTCCTCGCGACCTGTTGATCACGCCGTCGAATCTTGACAAGGAATGGGTCCGGATCTGGTCGGAGTACAGCGGCCGCCCCACCAACTGGGTGCACGCATCCGTCGACGCCTCCGACACCGCCCTCCGCCGCGGCAAGATGATGCACATCCTGGATGCGGCCGGGAAGGTGCCAGAGAACGTCAAGGACTGGCTCGAGGCGCTCGTCGCTGACGGCACAGCGGAGGCCTCGTGCCACGCCATTGAGATCCTGTCGCTGATGGTGCTCAAGGATCAGGCCGGAGGCTTGCGTGGGGACTCCCCGCTCACCGCCGAAGCCCGCAAGGCCCGGATCGTGCTGACCGAGGAGCACGGCGTCGTCGCCCCCGTAGCCGGTGAGATCTTCCACCGAACCTCCGCCGACACGCTCCGCGACGACATGGTCTACGTCCACCCGTCGATCTCCGAGCGCCCCGAAATGGCCCGGCATCTGCACAACATCGGCATCAGGGTCGCCGATGCGCAGGGACGGTTCGAGGGTGTCCTCGACCAGGGATTCGACAACTACGACAACAACGCATGGTCGAACTTCTGGATCCTGCTGCGCAGCGCCGGCGGCAGCGCGAACGTCGACCGCATTCGCGCCAAGGTGCCCAGGCCGCTGAAGACGCTGCGCGTCCGTACCATGGACGGTCGTTACAGGCTGATGCGCGACTGCCTCCTGCCCGGACCAGTGGTGCCCCGCGACGGAAGCCGTGACAAGGCCGTCGCCGTCGACCTGGACTTCCACGAGAGTGACAAACCGGTCTTTCGCGACCTCGGGCTGTTCGACCGCCCCACCGGCGGATACCGGCCCCACGAGGAGACGTGGTTCGAGGAATTCCGGCAGGTCATTCACGACCATCACCTCCGCAGTCTGCCGAGCACCGCCCCCCGCCCCAGCATCTCCCGCCTCACCGTCGAGGGCGCTGCGACGTTGGGACCGCTGCACCTTCTGCCCGCCCTGTCCGAGGAGGGCCGCGCTGCCTTCGTGGCGGCTCTGCCGGCATCCGACATCTCGCAGCACTGGCAGATGCAGTACGGAACCACCGCCAGCACCCGCAAGGCGGTCATGTCCCCGCTGCGCTGGATGATCTCCAAGCATGGCCTCGTGAAGACCTCCTTGGGACTGACCCGTGTGTCCGAGGCCGTCGGTCCCCAACTCAAGGCATTCCGTGCCGTGCTCCCTGTTGCCGAGATAGCGGAGGAGACGGCGCGAAGGCTCAAAATGCCCACGACCACCGACGAGGTGCCCACCAAGCGCTGGGGCAAGCTGTTGGACCTGGTGCTCCAGAGCGAGGACGACGCGTTCATCGGTCGCGCGTACGCCCTGCTGCACAGGGTCGGCTTTGAGTTTCCCGAAGACGTGCCCACCCGCTGCCGGGTGGGACCTTCCTGGGAATCACGCCCCGACAACGAGATCGCCGTCGCGATGAGCGCGGTGGAGTTCAAGGAACTCGTCCGTGAGCGACTCCCCGCGCTCCTGGTCACCGACAAGGCGGACGTGGCCACGGCGAAGGAGATGATCGAGGAATGGGGCATGCTCAAGGTCTCCGACGTCGTCAGCAGGGAGATCGAGCCCGTCAAGACCGGGCGGGCCGTGTCCCTGTTCGAGGAGTTCACGACGGTCAAGGCGCGCCTCGGTCAGGCAGGCAGCAGCTACAAGATCCAGCGCTGCTCCGAGCTCGAGCAGGTGGTGCGCACGCCCATGGGCAGCAAGCGGAAGCCGCTCAAGTTCGCGAGGAAGGGCCAGACCCTTTTCGTACTGGACTCCCTCGACCGGCTGCAGGTGCTGCAGGCCGCCGACGAGGAGTTCAAGTGGGGCTTCGGCGCGGCCGGCTGCAGCCAGGCTCTCGCCCTCCAGGACAGGCAGGAGCACGACCAGGCGCTGCTGGGGCGGCTGCGCGCTGTGCGGGAAAGCGAGAGCGTCATCGACAAGATCGCTCTGCTGATCGGTGAGGAGGCCCTGCGTGGCGAACTTCCGCCCGGGCTCATGGAGAGCGAGATCCAGGAGCACGGCGCCGAACCGAGTCCCCGACGCATAGCGGAGATGGCCTTCAACGCCCACGGCGAGGCGATCCTTCGGGTCCACTCCCGGGATCTCGCTCTGGACTTCCCCACCCGCGCACCCAGCTCCTTCACCGGGAACACGAAGGCCTTGCGCTTTGTCACCGACCTCGGGTTCCCGGACTCCTTCGCGGGCGCTCAGGTGCCCTCGCTGGAGCCCCGCCTCGAGGTCGACGGCCCGTCCGAGTTCCCTTCCCTGCACCCCTACCAGGAGGAACTCGCGCAGGCGCTGCTCGCTCTGCTGGAGAACTCGATGCCCCAGCGCGGCATGCTCAGCCTGCCGACCGGATCCGGCAAGACACGAGTCACGGCGGAGGGAGTGATCCGGTGGATCCGTGATCGGGAGGATCTGCCCGGTCCGGTCCTGTGGATCGCCCAGACCGAAGAGCTGTGCGAGCAGGCGGTACAGAGCTGGAAATTCGTCTGGTCGAAGGTGGGTCCCGAGCTTCCCCTGGTCATCAGCCGGCTCTGGGCCTCGAACGAGGCGACCCCCGTCGACGGACGTCCGCACCTGGTCGTCGCCACCGACGCCAAACTGGACAGCTGCCTGGAGAAGGAGGACTACGCCTGGCTGAGGGAGGCTGCCGAACTCGTCATCATCGACGAGGCGCACACCGCGATGTCCCCACGCTACACACGGCTGCTCGAACAACTCGACCTCACGCACCGCCGGACCAGTCGTCACCTGGTCGGACTCACCGCGACCCCGTACCGGAACAACGAGGAACTGACCCGGCTGCTGGTGCAGCGGTTCGGCAACCGCCTCGACACCGGCGTCTTCGACGGCGATCTGTCCGTCGCCATCAAGGGGTTGCAGCAGATCGGTGTCCTGGCCCAGGTCAAGCACCGAGAACTGGTGGGCGCCGACATCGCGCTGACGGCGGACGAGCGTGCCCAGTCCGAGAAATTCTCCACCTTGCCCAAGGGCGCCGAGCAGCGGCTGGCCGAGGACCACGGACGCAGCCAGCGCATCGTCGACGAGATCGCCGCCATGCCCTCCGACTGGCCTGTGCTTGTGTTCGCCACCTCCGTGGCCCACGCGAAGCTACTGGCCGCCAAGCTCGGTGACCGGGACATCAAGGCCGCCGCGATCGACTCGACCACGCCCCCCAATGAACGTCGTAAGCAGATCGACGACTTTCGCAAGGGCAGGATCCAGGTCCTGACCAATTACGGCGTGCTCACCCAAGGCTTCGACGCTCCGGCCACCCGCGTCGTGGTCGTGGCCCGCCCGACGTACAGCCCGAACATCTACCAGCAGATGATCGGACGCGGTCTGCGCGGCCCGAAGAACGGTGGCAAGGAGAGCTGCCTGATCCTGAACGTGCGGGACAACATCACGAACTTCGGTGAGGAACTCGCCTTCACCGAGTTCGAGTACCTGTGGAACGAGGGCCAGTGACCGTCACCCCGCTCACCGAGCATCGGCTCACCGCCGCGCAGCAGGCCGTGGTGGACCAGCCCTGGGACGCCCGGGTGCTGGTCACGGCCGGAGCCGGCGCCGGCAAGACGCACACCCTTGTGCGGCGGCTCGACGTGTTGGTGGAGCGCGAGGGACTGGAGGCCGGCGAGATCCTGGTGCTCAGCTTTTCCCGTGCCGCCGTGCGCGAACTCACCGAGCGGATCGAGCGGCATGCCGCCGCCGCGCAGCGGATTCGCGTGCAGACCTTCGACGCCTGGGCCGCAGCCCTGCTCAACCGCGCCTACCCGGACACGGACTGGGGCACGTACACCTTCGACGAGCGCATCGAGGCCGCCACCGACGCGATCGACAAGGGGGCGGTCGAGGGCGGCGAGTACCTGCCGGCCCATGTGGTGATCGATGAGGTTCAGGACCTCGTGGGTGTCCGTCGGGAGATGGTCGAGGCACTGCTCGACCGATTCCAGGAGAACAGCGGCTTCACCGTCGTGGGTGATTCGGCTCAGGCCGTGTACGGATTCCAGGTGTCCGATCCGGATCAGCGGGCCGAGGAGACCGACCGCTTCCTGGCCTGGGTGCGTGCCACCTTCGGTGAGGATCTGGTGGAGCTCCACCTGGGCGACAACTTCCGGGCCCGCAGCGAGGCCGCCCGGATGGCCCTGCCCTACGGTGCCCAGTTGCAGCGGCTGCCCCGCGATCGGGCCGAGGCCGCCGCCGAGGCCGAGCGTATCCACGGCGACCTGCGTGCTCTGCTGCTCTCGGCACCGAACTTCGGCAGCCTGGAGGACGAGTTCGTGCGGGCAGCGCTGCGCGACTATCCCGACACCACCACCATCCTGTGCCGCGACAACGGCCAGGCATTGACGTTGTCCGGCATGTTGGCCGACGCCGATGTCCCCCACACACTGCAGCGGTCGGCGCGCGAGCGCTCGGCCCCTGTGTGGATCGCCGAACTCCTCGCCTCGACCGGCGCGTCCACTCTGAGCCGGGAGCGCTTCGAAGAGCTGCTGGTCGACCTGCGGGTCCCTGACGGCAGCACACCGGAGGCGTTGTGGCGGTCGGTGCGCAAGGTAGCGCGGGGCAGCGGTCGCGGCACCCTCGATGTCGTCGGGCTGCACCGGGCGCTCGCCGAGGGCCGGCTGCCCGACGAGCTCACCGCGGCGCAGCCGTCCTCGCTCGTGATCTCGACCGTGCACCGTGCCAAGGGCCTGGAGTTCGACCGGGTCCTGATCGTCGAACCACGCGTGCTGAAGGAGCCGGCCCAAGTCCGGAAGAAGAAGTACGACTACGACCCGGCGGCGGAAGCCCGGCTGCTGTATGTGGCCATGACCCGGGCCCGGGATGATCTGTACGTCCTGGACGCCCCCAACTCGTGGCTCCTCCGCAAGGACAAGAGGATCGACCGTTGGTACCTGGGCGGTCGCAGCACCTGGGCCCGCAACGGCATCGAGCTGATCGGCTCGGACGTGTCCCACGAGCAGCCTCCGGGCACGGAGGGAATTGACCAGGATGCTGCGGAGGTGTCTCGGTACCTCACGACCGACGTCACCGCCGGTGCCGAGGCGGAGCTCGTACTGCTGCACGGCATCCCCGTCGCCGCCGACCAGTCCCCGCCGTACGCGGTGGTGGTCGGCGGGCGACGAATCGCGGTGGTGTCGGAGCGCTTCCGCACCGACCTGCACCGAATGCTGCGCCGCACCGCGCACTCGGGGGTCGATCGCTGGCCGCCGCTGATCACCGGTCTGCGAGTCGAATGCGTGGAAAGCGTGGCGGGCAGTCCTGCGGCGACCGAGGCGGCCGGACTGGGTACGCACGGCGCGTGGGTCGCACCCCGGTTGTGTGGTCTGGGGCGTTTCCACTGGAACGCGGACGAACCGGAAGGGGACTGAGGATGAGCGGGTCGACTCACCAGGCGCATTACGAGGTACGCGACTCGCTCCTCGACGCCCTGCGGCAGGACCTTCTCGGTCCCGTGGGTGGTGAGGACGAGGTTCTCACCGACGATGCGCCGATCACCATGTACCCGGTCGGTGTGCTCTTCCCACGCTCGCGGCCGGACCGGTCCGGTGTCCTGCCCCAGAGTGGCCTGGCCGAGCCGGGTGAGCTGGAGTCCGAGCGGGACGGGCTCGACGCGGTGTCGCTCGGCACCCGTCGGGACGTCGAGGAAGGACCCGGCGATCTGGGCGTCTCGCTGGCCAACGTCCGGATGCCGTCGTCCATCGGTCTGACATTCGCCGTGGACCCGACCGTGTCCGCGCGGATTCGGTTGACCGTACACACTGCCGTCTACAATCCCGAGGACGCCGAGGGGAATCCGGTGTCCGCGAAGCGGACCGAGGCACGAAGCACGAAGGCCCAGCGGGAGCATTGGCGTCGTTCCGCCCTGCGGATCGAGCCCGTCGACGTGGACGTCACACAGCCCGGCCTGCTCGACCCCTTCGATCTCCATCCCGGGCTGGAGCTGCGTGTGTTGGTCCGCCCCCGGTCCGAGTCGGACGGGACGGTGATCGTGACGGCCACGGTCGTCAACAGCCTGGAGGTCGGCCAGTTCGACCTCCGGGACGCGCACTGCTTCTACCAACCGGAGCTGATCGTCACCGCTGAGGACGGCAGCAGCCCGGTGTTCGTGGCACGGCCGACAGCACTGGACGCGGTCGACTCGGAACACGCGCTGAGCCGCCTCCTGTACCGCCATGCGCCGAGCTTCGCCACCGGCCATGGCTGCGCGGCGCATTGGGACTGGCCGCTACCTCCGGTGGGATCCGTATCGATGGATCCTCCGACCGTCACCACCCTGCGAACCGAGTTCGTCCCCTCCCACGAGGTGCTGCTGACAGACTCCAACCCGGAGATCGACGACAAGGCACTGACCATGTACCGGCTGGGAACCGACCCGGCCCACGAAGCCGTATCGGCCCTTCGCGCCTTGCTGAGCGGATACGAGCGGTGGATCGAGACCCAGGAGGGTCAGGCCCGCCTGCTGCAAGGCACGGAGTACGGCGAAATCGCGGTCGATCAGGTCCAGCTTTGCAAACGAGCACTGCGCCGAATGCATGAAGGCGTGGATCTGCTGGAGGACCCCGATCGGCCGGAGATTCTGCACGCGTTCCAGCTGGCGAACCTCGCGATGGCCGACCAGCGGGCACGTACCGCGTGGATCAAGGGCGGCAGGTCAGGCGAGCCGGACAGCCAGGCCGGGCGGTGGCGGCCCTTCCAGATCGCCTTCATCCTGCTCTGCCTGGCCGGGATCGTCGCTCCGGACCACGAAGACCGAAAGGTCTCCGACCTGCTGTGGTTCCCCACTGGTGGTGGCAAGACGGAGGCGTACCTCGGCCTGATCGCCTTCACCACCTTCCTGAGGCGCCTGCGTGACGGGGAGGCCGGGGCCGGCGTCACGGTGCTCATGCGCTACACGCTCCGACTGCTCACCCTCCAACAGTTCGAGCGCGCCGCGGCGCTCATCTGCGCGATGGAACTCCTACGGGCAGCCGATCCGGGACGTCTGGGGCGCGAGGAGATCTCCATCGGCATGTGGGTGGGTCGTTCGGCGACCCCCAACACGCTGGCTGTCGCCGCGAGCAAGCTGGCCGATCTCGCGCGCAACGAGAGTTTCCAGTTGGAGACTGAGAACCCGGTCCAATTGCGCAACTGCCCTTGGTGCGGCGAATCGTTGCGGGCGGCGGACTACTCGGTCGATGTAAGCGCTGTACGCATGACCGTCGACTGCCCGTCCGGCACGTGCGACTTCCACTGGCAGGGACTGCCGGTACACCTCATCGACGAAGCCGTCTACGCCCATCGTCCGACCTTGGTCATCGCAACGGTCGACAAGTTCGCTTCGATGCCGTGGCGACCCGCGTCGTCGGCCCTGTTCAACCGGGACGTGGACGGAGTGCGACCGCCCGAGCTCATCGTCCAGGATGAGCTCCATCTGATCTCGGGCCCGCTCGGCACGCTGACCGGCCTGTACGAGGCGGCCGTGGACGCCTTGGCGGATCGCCCCAAGGTCATCGCCTCGACCGCGACCATCCGACGCGCCGACGAGCAGGGCGCCCGACTGTTCGCCCGTTCGGTGGAGCAGTTTCCGCCCTCGGGCCTCGACTCCCGAGATTCCTGGTTCGCCGTGGAGACGCCACGGGAGCGGAAGGCTGCCCGCCGCTACGTCGGCCTGCTGACCTCCAGCACCAGCCAGGCCACGCTGCTGATCCGGGTGTACGCGTCGCTGCTCCATCGGGCGCACACCCATGACGCGCCGCCTGAGGTGAAGGACGCGTATTGGACCCTTGTCGGCTACTTCAACAGCCTGCGATTGCTCTCGGCGGCGGAGCTCCAAGTCCTCGACGACGTCCAGGAGCGCCTGGGACACCTCGCGGTGCGGGACGGGGTCAAGGCACGTCGCGCCGACGCCCTCACGGAGTTGAGCAGCCGGGCGAATTCCAGCGACATCTCCCGCCGACTCAAGGCCGTGGAACGACAGCTCCCGATGCCGGACGTACTGGACGTGCTGCTCGCCACCAACATGATCTCCGTGGGAGTCGATGTGGACCGACTGGGGCTGATGGCAGTGATGGGTCAGCCGCAGACCACTGCCGAGTACATCCAGGCGACGAGCCGGGTCGGCCGGCAACACCCCGGCTTCGTGGCGGTCATGCTCAACTCCACTCGCTCCCGGGACCGTTCACACTACGAGGACTTCCAAAGCTTTCACTCCGCCCTGTACCGCGAGGTGGAGTCCACCAGCGTGACCCCCTTCTCCGCCCGGGCCCGCGACCGGGGACTGCACGCCGTGGTGGTGGCTCTGGCTCGGCTGATGCTGCCGGCCGCACGCGACAACGACGCGGCAGCGCGCGTGGAGGACTTCGTGATCGACCTCCGCGAGAAGGTCGGTACCGTCCTGCTCGAACGGGTGAGGGCAGTCGAGCCGGCCGAACTCGAGGCCACCACCGCGGCCTTTGACGAATTCGTCGAATGGTGGCAGGCCGAGGCGCTGGAAAGCCCGAACCTCGTGTACGAGGCTCCGCGTGGCTCCCGCGTGCCCGCCCTGTTGGCCAACTACGACGACGAGTCAGTCGATGCCTCGCCGTGGAAGACACTGTGGAGTCTGCGCGACGTCGACGCCTCGTCCACCTTCTTCGAGGAGCGCTGAACCATGAGCCCCGCCCCGCCCCGCACCCGTCGCCGCGGCCTCCCGTCGGCACCGGCACGTACCGCCCGCAAGCTCGGAGAGATCCGCCGGGCCCAGCTCATCACGACGTACGGCGTTGGAGCCATGATCGCGGTGGAGAACGAGTCCTTCCTCGTCCGCGGCATCGACTCGTGGGACATCTCCGAGGCTCCCATCATCTCGGAGCCTCGTCTGGCCTGGCAGTTGGGCGTCTCCGGCTTCCGGATGCCACCGGCTCCCGATCCCGACAAGGCCCGGGACGGCGTACGGGCAGTGCGCTTCCCGGAAATGTACTCCTGCCCCCACTGCCATCAACTGCAGCCCTTCCGCAAGTTCAACTCGCCCGTCGGTCGGGCCGAGTGCTCGACCTGTCAGGAAAACCTGGTCCCGTCCCGCTTCGTGATCGCGTGCACGCACGGCCATCTGGAGGACTTCCCCTACTGGAAGTGGGTCCATCGGGGCAACCGGACGACGTCCGGGGCCTGCGGGGGGCAACTGACGTTCCGGGCCGACGGCTCGACCGCATCGCTGCGTGCCGTGTTGATCGGTTGCAGTTGTGGGGTGGAGGAGGTGTCCATGGAGGGGTCGTTCCGACGGCAGGCCCTCAAAGACCTCGGCATCCGGTGCGCCGGCCGTCGCCCCTGGCTCAAGGACGCTCCCGCCGAGAGTTGCCAGGAGCCACCGCGCACCCTCCAGCGCGGTTCCTCCTCGGTGTGGTTCCCGGTCATGTACTCGGCTCTTTCCATCCCCCCATGGAGCCAGGGCATCGCCAAGATCGTCGCGCCGTACTACGAAATCTTCAAGCATGAGGATGCCGCGTCCATAAAGGCGTACGTGCGCATGCAGAAACTGCTGCGTCACCACCCGGAGTACACCGGGAACGACGTGGTGGCCGAGGTGGAGCGGAGGCGCACGGCCGAGGCCGCCGCGACGGAGCCGGCCGATGGTACGGAGATCGCCAAGCGCGCACGCAACTACCGACAGGAGATCTACGAGGGCGAGTACCAGAGCCTGTCCACGCCGCACCCCGAGGTCGCGGACCAGGAGCAAGAGTTCGTCTGCGAGCCCCCCACAACCCCGATCGGCGCTCTGCTCTCGTCCCATGGCCTGGCTCAGGTAATGCTGGTCAAACGGCTGCGCGAGGTGCGGGCACTGCAGTCGTTCCGGCGCGTGGAGGAACCGAGTCCGGCGGACTCCCCACTGCGCGAGGCCGTGATCTCGCTGGACCGGCCGAGTTGGCTGCCGGCTTTCGAAGTGAGCGGTGAAGGGGTCTTCGTTCGTCTCGACCCTGAGCGGCTGCGAGTCTGGGAGCAGGAACCGGGGCAAGTCGCTCGCGCCGCCCGGATCCGGGAAAATCACGAGAGGCTGCTGTCAGCACGTATTGGCGACTCGGACAAGCCGGTTCCGCCCTCACCTGTCACGCCCCGTTTTCTCCTTCTGCATGCCCTGGCACACATACTGATCAACGAATGGAGTCTGGACGGCGGTTACCCGGCAGCTTCCCTTCGCGAGCGGATCTACGGCGAGCAAGACATGGCAGGCGTACTCGTCTACACGGCCACCAGCGACTCCGCCGGCAGCCTGGGCGGTGTCGTCGCCCAGGGTGAACCGAACCGTCTCGAAGCCTCGCTCCGGGCTGCCCTGCACAGAGCGAGCTGGTGCTCGAACGACCCCCTTTGCATGGAGTCCGAGTCGAGCGGCGCGGACAGCCTGAACGTGGCCGCCTGCCATGCCTGTCTGCTGCTCCCCGAGACGAGCTGCGAGAACAACAACATCCTGCTCGACCGGGCAGCCCTCGTCGGGACACCGGACGGTCAAGTACCAGGCTTCTTCACTCGCTGACGCCCTGACCGGCACGTGCGCCGGCCACCGGATCGGCTCAGATCACTGGCGTGCACGAATCTGCGCCTCATAGTGACTCTGATAGTCAAGCAGGGCCTCAGCTCGCATGACACCAGGCGCCGCGACATGGCCGTGCGACGACGTGAGCTTCGTCGACAGCTCGCACCACGTCACCTTCCGGTCAGCGAGGAGTTGAACGCCCCAACGATCTGCGGTGAAGGTGATGAGCTCCATACCTCGCCCTGACTCAGAGCTGACGTCCTCATTGAGAAGCGTGGGCAGAGCGCGCGTGTCGGGGTCATGGACCTCGATCCGAAGACGCGTGCCCTTCATCGAGATTGCGAGGGTGGTGGGGGTGCCGGGACCGACGTGAGTGATCACGTTGGAGACGAGCTCGCTGACGCAGAGTTGGGCGGCGTCGATGACTTCGTCCAAGCCCCAGAGTCCAAGGTGGATCCGCAGTACACGCCGCAGGTCTGCCACTTTCTCGGGCTCCGCCAGAAAGTGAAGGTCCCACGGCTTTCGTGACATACATGCTTCCCGGATCACGAAGACCCCTCTCGTCGCATGCCGTCTCCCCTGACCCCACATGATCAGCGGAGCGTTGCACGCACTCACAGCGAGTTGCGTCTCGGGAAGGATGGACTGAGCGCATCCCTTCATGCAATGTGCACAGCGGGATTCCCACTTCTGAGTGATTGGCAAGCCAGCCCCTTGGCGCAAGACTGAACGCCCGCTATCCGAAAGAAGGTTGAAGTGGCCGGTTCTCCGACGGCGCGCCGTCGCCGTCTCTCGATCGAGTTGAAGAAGCTCCGCGAGAAGAGCGCGCTCACCTGCGCCCAGGTCGGCGCAGCACTGGACTGGAGCGGCTCCAAGGTCAACCGGATGGAGACGGGTAGCGGTCGGGTCCAACCGTCCGACATCGACGCGCTGTGTCGGTTCTACGGCACGAGCGACGAACTGCGCGAGTTCCTCAAATCACTGGCGCGACAGGCCAGGACACGCGGCTGGTGGCAGACTCACAGCGCAGGAGTTCCGGAGTGGTTCAGCATCTACATCGGCTTGGAGCAGGACGCCTCCACACTCCGTCAGTACCAGTGCGAACTACTACCCGGTCTCATGCAGATCGAGGCATACGCCCAAGAACTTCACACCACGGGTGCATACATGTCGCCCCAGGACATCGACAGAGCCGTACGTGTACGCATGGAGCGGCAGGCCATGCTGACTCACCCGAACGCCCCCGACGCCTGGTTCATCGTGAACGAAGGTGCTGTGCGCAACGTCATCGGGGATCGGGCACTGATGCGACAACAGCTCGAACGTGTCCTGGAGTCTGCCGAATTGCCGACCGTGACCGTGCAGGTGCTTCCCTTCGACTCGGGCACTTGCCCAGCCACGGGATCATTCACCATGCTCGGCTTCCCCGCCCCGGAAGACCCGGACCTAGTGTATCGGGATGGCATCACCGATGCTGTCTACCTGGAAGGCGAGCATCATGTTCGGGAGTACACAAGGGCATTCGACGGCTTGCGGGCCGCGGCCTTGAGCCCTCGACGTTCCGCCCAGTTGATCGAGTCTGTTCTGAAGGAATTCGCCAGGTGAGCATTGCAGAGTCCGGTGTCAACGGCCGTCTGGCGTGGTTCACGTCGTCGTACAGCAACGGCGCGGGAGGGGAATGCGTCCAGTGTGCGCTGGCCGTCAGCGGCGCCCGGGTGCGGGACTCGAAGCAACCGGGAGGTCCTGTGGTCGCCGTTGGAATCGGAGCTTGGCTCTCCTTCGTCGATGCCATGAAGCAGGACACCAACGGTTGACGCGACGCCACAACGACCCGGCAAGCCTCCTCAAATGCGACCGTCGGCGTCGTGTTCGAGGGTGCCCAGGACGGCGCGTGCGGCATATGGCTCCGCGACGCCTCCAGTCACCAAGTGGCGACAGTTGCCGCGTAGTGCTCCGACAGAGCACGCCGGTCGATCAGCTCCGGGGTCGGTATTCGTATGGGGGTGCCGTCCAATTCGCTGTAGCCGGCGTAGCCGCCGAGGCTCGGAGCAACCTGGACGATGAAGTCATCGGATCTGATCGCCAAGAGTCCGCTGTCGAAGAGGCGATGAATGTCCGAGCGAAAGAGGAGGCCTTGCTCAACTCTGTGCTGCTCCGTGATCGCGAAGGAACGGAGATGCGCGGCCTCGAGAACTTCTGCAGGGGCCGGCCCCGTGACCGCACAGATCATCCCGTATCTGCGGACCAGCGCCCGGCGGAACGCGTCCTGCCCGCGTCGCACTGCAACCGTTGTGCGCCAGCGCCCGCCGGGCAGCTCGAACGGACGAGACCATGCGTCGACAGATGCCGGTCTCCTGCGGGGAAGTCGTATGCCCCTGGAGGCGACGGCCGCAAGGATCCCGGAATAATCCATGGCTTTGATCGACTGTTGGTCGGACCTGCTCAAGCTGAGCTCGGAGAGCAAGGCCCTTTCGAGGCAACCCTCGAGCGCCTGCCAGGTTCCTCCGTAGTGGGCCCTGTAGGACGTCACCTTTATCGTTTCTGCGGAGGGGCGGTCGAATGCCATTCCGCACGGACTGCACCTGAATCGGGGACGCATTGAGGTCCGCTCCTTGAAGCCGGTGCTCCCGCAGCCAGGACACCTGCTCCGGAGTTTCTCTCGGTTCGGAAGGATCTCCAACTGCTCGACATAGCCGATGCCGAGAGCTTCTCGACTGCTTCGAATCACGACAAGATCGCCCAGTGCGACACGCCGATGGTTGCCCACCGTCGAGTCGTAGCTGTAGGACTCCTCAACGACGTCCTCGTAACCGGCGTTACCTTGGAACTGCCGTTCCTCGCCTGCGATCAGGAACGACCAAGCTCTGCCGACCGCTTCCCCCGTGCTGATCATTGTCTCGTCCATGACACGATCTTAGGAGTCCACACTGACAGCGGGCTCGGGGACCCGCGCGCCCGGTACGGCCAGTTGGGCGAGCCGGCATCCACTCCTCCAGGAGACTCGGCGACACCTTGGTGGGGCGTTCGGTATCCGGGTATGCCGTGCGAGCCGCGAGGTCGCCGCCAACGGCACGGTTGCCTGCGAGCGAGCGTGCATGGACGGGGAACGGCCGACGATGCGGCCCTCCGCGGAGCCGTCAGGGCGTCCGTATCGAAGGCGCGCCAACCGCGGCTGAAAGTCCGCTGCCCGCCCGTCGCCCTGCAGTGCGCAGGCGCACGCGCGTCGACGGGGTAAGCTGACCACGGCCGCACGGGAGCGTTCTTGGTCACACTTGATTGCCTTCGTGCGGCCACTTTCATGTCCTGACCCAGGCCCGCTCCCCAAGGGAAAGTCAGGCGAGGGCGAAGACGCCCGGCCCCTAGAATGGCCGTCGTGACCGATAACTCTCAGCGCCCCGACAGCGGGCCGAACAGCTCCCCCGAACTGCCGACTCAGTACGCGCCGGCCGAGGTAGAGGGGATGCTGTACGAGCGCTGGGTAGATCGGGGTCACTTCGAGGCCGACGCGAAGAGCGACAGGCCCGCGTACACCATCGTCATCCCGCCGCCGAACGTCACGGGCTCCCTGCACCTGGGCCACGCCTTCGAGCACACGTTGATCGACGCCCTGACCCGTCGCAAGCGGATGCAGGGCTACGAGACGCTGTGGCAGCCGGGCATGGACCACGCCGGAATCGCCACGCAGAACGTGGTCGAGCGGGAGCTCGCCAAGGAGGGCAAGTCCCGCCACGATCTCGGACGCGAGGCCTTCGTCGACCGTGTCTGGCAGTGGAAGGCGGAGTCCGGCGGTCAGATCGCCGGTCAGATGCGTCGTCTCGGCAACGGTGTCGCCTGGAGCCGGGACCGCTTCACCATGGACGAGGGCCTCTCCAGGGCCGTTCAGACCGTCTTCAAGAAGATGTTCGACGACGGCCTGATCTACCGGGCCGAGCGCATCATCAACTGGTGCCCGCGTTGTCTGACTGCGATTTCGGACATCGAGGTCGACTACCAGGACGACGACGGCGAGCTCGTCTCCATCAAGTACGGCGAGGGCGAGGACACTCTCGTCGTCGCGACGACCCGCGCCGAGACGATGCTCGGTGACACCGCTGTCGCGGTCCACCCCGACGATGAGCGGTACGCGTCCCTCATCGGCAAGCAGATCAAGCTGCCCTTGACTGATCGGACCATCCCGGTCGTCGCGGACACACACGTCGACCCCGAGTTCGGCACCGGCGCCGTCAAGGTGACTCCCGCCCACGACCCGAACGACTTCGCCATCGGCCAGCGGCACGGTCTGGAGTCGTTGACCGTCATGGACGAGCGCGGTGTCATCACCGTGCACGGTCCGTTCGAGGGCCTCGACCGTTTCGAGGCTCGTTCCACGATCGTCGCCGCTCTGCGCGCCGAGGGCCGCATCGTCGCCGAGAAGCGCCCGTACGTTCACTCGGTCGGGCACTGCTCGCGCTGCAAGACAACGCTGGAACCGCGCCTGTCCATGCAGTGGTGGGTCAAGGTCGAGACGCTTGCCGAGGCTGCCGGTGACGCGGTCCGCGACGGACGTGTGAACATCCACCCCGCCGACATGTCCCAGCGGTACTTCGACTGGGTCGACAACCTCAACGACTGGTGTATCTCACGTCAGTTGTGGTGGGGCCACCGCATCCCGGTCTGGCACGGCCCGAACGGTGAGACGGTCTGTGTCGGCCCCGACGAGCAGCCGCCGACGGGCGAGGGCTGGACCCAGGACACTGACGTCCTTGACACCTGGTTCTCCTCCGGCCTCTGGCCCTTCTCCACCCTCGGGTGGCCTGAACAGACCCCGGACTTGGAGAAGTTCTATCCGAACTCCGTTCTCGTCACCGGCTACGACCTCATGTTCTTCTGGGTCGCCCGCATGATGATGTTCGGCCTGTACGCCATGGACGGCGAAGTCCCGTTCCGCACCATCGCGTTCCACGGCATGGTCCGCGACGAGTTCGGCAAGAAGATGTCGAAGTCCTTCGGCAACACCGTGAACCCCCTGGACTGGATGGACAAGTACGGCTCGGACGCCGTCCGCTTCACCCTGGCCAGGGGCGCCAACCCCGGTACCGACGTGCCGATCGGCGAGGACTGGGTGCAGGCGTCCCGGAACTTCGCCAACAAGATTTGGAACGCCACGCGCTTCGCTCTCATGAACGGCGCCACAATCGAGGGTGACCTCCCGCCCGTCGAAAAGCTCTCGGCCACGGACCGATGGATCCTGTCCCGGCTCAACGCGACCGTCGCCGAGGCGGACGCGTACTACGACGACTACCAGTTCGCGAAGCTCGCCGACTCCCTCTACCACTTCGCCTGGGACGAGGTCTTCGACTGGTACGTCGAGCTGTCCAAGACCACCTTCTTCGAGGGCGGCGAGCAGGCGAAGGTCTCCAGCCGCGTGCTGGGCGAGGTCCTCGACGTCACCCTGCGCCTCCTCCACCCGATCGTCCCGTTCGTCACCGAGAGCCTGTGGACGACGTTGACCGGCCGCGAATCCATCGTGATCGCCGACTGGCCGACGGACAGCGGATTCCGCGACCCGGCAGCCGAGGCCGAGATCGAGAACCTCCAGCAGGTGATCACGGAGGTCCGCCGCTTCCGCTCCGACCAGGGTCTGCAGCCGGGTCAGAAGGTCCCGGCCCGTCTGGACCTGTCGGGCACGCAGCTCGCTGCCCACGAGGCCGCCATCCGCCAGCTGCTCCGTCTCCAGCCGGAAGGCGACGACTTCAACGCAACCGCGACGCTCCCCATCGCCCGCGCCACGGTCGCACTCGACCTCTCCGGCACGATCGACGTCGAGGCCGAACGCAAGCGCCTCGCCAAGGACCTCGCCGCGGCCGAGAAGGAGAAGGCCCAGGCACAGGCCAAGCTCGGCAACGAGGCGTTCCTGGCCAAAGCCCCGGACAACGTGGTCGACAAGATCCGCGCCCGCCTCGCCAAGGCGGAGGAGGACATCGTCCGTCTCCAGACCCAGATCGACAATCTGCCATCTGCCTAGCGGCCAGGCCAGTGAAGAAGCCCCGGACCGTGGTCCGGGGCTTCTTGCTTGAGTGTGCGGCGGTTACGGAATTCCCAGGCACTCGAACGGACTCGCCAAGGTGAACTCTCTCTGGCGAGCGACCGTCAGGGCCTGCTCGATGTCGTGCGTGGCCATGCGAATCAGGTCGTCGAGTCGAGAGGGCTTCGACGCGAGGACGTCTCGGGCAATGTCTTCTGCACTGCCGTCGCGCTGGAAGTGGTGCTGGAACAGGTCGAGGTTCTTCTTGACCACGAGGAGGGTCATGTCGAACTCGGAGATCGCGGCGTTGGACACGCGCCGGCCACGCGAGTGCACCCGGTACTCATGGAGCGGGCCGGAGATGCACACGATGGCGTTATGGGCTCCGTTGCGGAAACGCCCGGCGAGTAGGTTCACGGCGAACGCCCAGTCCCCCCACTTCAGTACCTGCGGGTCGTACATGCCGCCGCGGATCGCGTCGTCACGGCGGTAGACGATCGAAGTGGGCACGTGGTGCTTGCGCAGCACCAGCTCCTCCCGGCACGGATACGAGGAGATGGTGAGGCCCTCGAATTCGCCGATCATGCGGGACATCGTGTGGACGAAGGCCACGTGGTCGTGTGTCCGGAGCATCTCAACCGCGCGGTCCGGATAGCTGCCGTCTGCGAGGAGTTCCGGAGCGGTGGCGAGGCGGTCGTCGGCATCGAGCTGCATGACGTACTCGAAGCCTGCGGCTTCGACACCAGCGTTTCTGGCTGCGTGGTGCCCGCTGCGACCGAGGCGGATTACCCGTACCTCCGGTCGATCGCCGCATGCTGCGATCGCGCTGAGCGTGCTCTCATCGTCCGATCCGTCATCCACGATCAGGGCCTCGTACGGGAACACGTGCGGTTGCCCGATGAGGGAATCCACGGCCTCGATAAGGTAATCGCCCGAGTTGAAGCAAGGGATGACGAAACTGATCCCTGCTGGCGTGGTCGACTTCACGATGATCTCCCTGTTCCTGATCAGGCCGACGTGTTTGCCGCAATGACGGTGGCGCGGACCGCTTCGAAACAGTTGGCCCCGGTTCGGCTGTCTGTTTCGGCGTGCTCATCCCAGAGCAGCGTGACGTCCCACCGGTGGTAGACACGCTCGATGAGGCGCTGGAAAGACTCGGGCGAGTAGCCTGCTTCACCCTCGATTTGCCGGAGCCGACCCTCTGCGGATCTGCGAGTGATCGATGTGAAGACCTCAAGGTAGTGATAGTTCTTTGACCGTGCGTTGGCGACCGCGCTCTCCAGCACGGACTCGACGTCGGGTTCTGCGAGGTAATGCAGTACGTCCTTGGCGACGACTATCCCGAAGTCCCGGTCGATGGCGTACTCCTCAACGAGCGACTCCCGTACGTCGATTCGCTGGGCCAAGTCCCCTTGCCCGTCCAGGCGCCGCAGGAGCACGCTGCTGGGGACCTGGTCGACAGCAACCACTCTGAACCCCGCCCGAGCCATGGCAACGGTGTGGTTCCCTGCGCCGTAACCGATGTCTAAAGCCGTCCGCGGAGTCCCTTCCCCGACCGAGTCCAGGAGCAGGTTGAACCGCTCCGATGTCGGGGCCTGGAGGTTCTCCGCCGTGTTCCTCTCTCGCTGGATTGCGTCCACGTAGAAGGCATGTACGGACGCCTTCGATACAAGGTCAGCCATTGAACTCCTCCTCAGTGCCTGTGAGATGGGCACTGCGAGCCACTAGAACGGGACCTCGATCAAGCGGCCCGGAGTGTGGACCGCTGAGGCGAGCGCCTCGGTCACCTTCATGGGGAGGAGGTGGCTGGCCAGGGAGCTCCGCTCCTCCGTGCCGTTCAGCCAGTGCTCCATGAGCTGACGGTTGCTGTCGCTGTGGAACAGCCCGTCGAACGACTCCTCCGACACGTACTGCTCGTCGGGAAGGAGGGTGGCGTTGGCGCGCGTGGTCACACGGGCGAAGGCGTCGATCCCGTCTGCGCTGACACCACGAGGGATGTCGTAGCAGTGGACGTGCGTGGAGAACAGCGTCGCCATCTGGGCCTCCATGTCGACGCTCGAAGTGCGGCCGTTCACGTTGTAAAGGTCCGGAGGGAGCTCGTCCCAGTTCCGGATGGAAGGGGTGGTCTGCTCGAAGGACAGCGTGCCGAGCGAGACCGTCCTGCCCGACGCGATGTCGACGAGACGGAACGTGGAGGTTACGTCGGTCTCGCCGAACCGGAAGCCGTCGTCGGCGTCATCTGCCCAGAGCGGATCACAGTCCTGGAACCTCCTCGTGATCGGCCGGGACATCCGCTGGTGCTGGTCGATGGGGAACGCGCCGAAGCCGCTGAGCTCCAGTTTGAACTGGCGCTCAGGGAACAGGGCAGAGTTGAGCGAGAGGATCTGCGTCGCGAGATCGACGTAGTGGTACGCGCCGTGCATCATCATTCCGTAGCCGTACTTGTACGGGTGATCGTCGCGGCTCTCGAACTCGCGCTGGAGATTCCACACTCCGCCGGCCGCCCGAAGATGGAAGGAAGTCACGGGAGCTTCCCATCTCTCAATCCTCTCCTTGAGCGAAGCGATCACCTTCTGGTTGTAAATCTGGTGGTAGCGACTCAAGGTCATGACCGAGTGTTTCACCGGCGAGTCACTGGAGACTCCGATGAGCTCCTCCATGGTCTTGGTGATGCACGACGGCTTGAAACGACCGTCGACCATGGAGGCCAACACGGGTTTCTCAACGAGCGAGTTGATGTGGTTCTCCACACAGAACCGAAGATATGCCTCGTGCGCCCGTACTTCCGTGGCGATGTATACCTTCGCCGGGGCGCCTGGTACACAGAGGCGTCGTACTGCGGCTGCAATGACTACCTGCGGCGTCTCCTGCACTCGAGCCTCGGAGTCCGGAAGGTAGACGATTCCTCGCGGCTTCAGGTCAACGGCGCGAACACGCTGCTCGATTGCCGACCTCTGGGACTCCAGGTCGATGATGGAATAGGAGTCGATATGGCCCAACCGGACAGCGTTCTGGATGCAAGGAAGGTATTTGTTGGCGACTATCGCATCGAAACCGACCACAATGAGATGATGTGCAGCCATCACAGGACTAACCTTTCCTAGGATTCCCAGCGTGCATTTCTGGTTGTTCGTCTTTTGAGCGCACTTCACCACAAGCCCGTTCTGCGTGGTACGCGAGCGATGGAGGAAAAGGCGCCCGCGACTTGCCGAAATTCAGCTGCGGTCCGGCCAGTTCGATGCCAGTCCATGCTGCTCACACGCCATCGGCATGACAGCAATGTTGGGTGGGTGACAAAAAAACGACCCGGACAGTCTGTCCGGGTCCTTGTGTCGCTGCAGCTCAACTAGGTTGACGGGTCGTCATTCCATCGCTCGGTCGGCTGCGTCGAGCACAGCAGACCACGGCAACGGACGTTCGACAGGCGCTTCCCGCGGCTCGTACAGTGGCCAGACGTCGGGCCCGTAGACGAGATGGACATCGGCGTCTCGCAGTGCCGTAATGTGACGCTTCCATGCGGGATGGCGGGCGTGAGCCGCGTTGACCCGGGGGAACACCACAACAGGCAAGCCAAGAGTGCCGATGGCTTCTCCGACCTGCGTCAGTGCTTGGTTGTCGGCGATACCGGTCGCGAGCTTGGCCACCGTATTGGCGCTGGCAGGGGCGACCACGTAACAGTCCACCTTCGGATGCGGACTGGCATCACCGGGCAAGCGTGCTTCGTACCGGACGGCCAGGCCGGTCAGCTCCTCCAAACGGTCGATCTCACCGCTCGTACGGAGCCACTGAGCTGCAGTCGGCGTGAGCGCCACAGCCACCCGCCACCCTCGGGAGAGAGCGGGCTCGACGAGCCCAGTCCGCAAGGACTCGACACCTCCAGCACTGGAACCCACAACTCCCAGAGTCCAGCCCCTGCTTGTGCTCACTGCACCGCCCTACAACGTTGAGCCATTACGAACAACTCCGACGACCGAGCACCGCCCGTGACCGGAGATTGTTTGATCAGGTCCCGCAGCGTGTCACGGACACGAGGATTGTTCCGCACGAGTTGCGGGGACACGGACTCGGCTGCGCGCAGTTCAGCGAACGAGTCGTCCAGTCGCCCGGCCAGAGACAGCGCTCGGGCGAAGTCGATGCGATGCGAAACCCCTCGCTCGGCTGCCATGTGGTCCACATCGACCTCGCCGTGTTCCACGACGTACGAAACGTTGTCGAGATCCAGTTCGGCCGAAAGCCGATGCAGCATGACGTTCGTGGGGCCAAAGCATGTGTGCCAATGGTTACCGTCCGAGCCAAGTCGTTCGGCCAACTCCTCGGCACGGCCCAACAGACTCATGGCTGTCGAGCGGTCCTGATGCCGGGCTGCGGCGATCGCCGCCCGAAGGTGGATCATGCCCAGCAAGCTCACTGCAGCGGGATCGCTCTGCTCGATCCGGGCAGACAGCCATCTCGACGCGGCGACCGCCAATTCCAGCGCATCGTCATACCTGCCATTGGCCAGTAGGGCATGAGTACCCGATCGTGCAGCGGAGGCCAATACCAGCGCATCCTCCGACTCATCGGCAGCCCTCATGGCTCTCTCCGCAGCCAGCCACGACATGTCGGACTCTCCCACCTTGGCAAGTGTCGTAGCTGCAAGATGGTGAATACGTGCTGAGACTGCCCAGGAATCCATGCGCTCTGCGGCGGAACGCACAGCACGATCCTCCAGCCCCTGGGCGATCTGAAGGAGTCCAGGAAGCGCAGCGATCACCCTGCCGAGCCGACCCGCCTGGTAGTCGTCCCATGCCGTTTCGACAGTCGGAGCCACTGGACCGGGGCTCGGGAGCTGGTTCTCCGCCTCAGGCCCGAAGAGCAACCGCGACAGGCGGCGCGGGCTCATCAGGGCGTCCCGGACAGCCGGTACGTCGTCCTGTTGTCTCTCGTCCTCCATCAGGACAGGTTTCCCGAGCAACTCGCCAAGCGGCACTCGGAGCACACGGGCCAGTTCGGCAAGCATGTCGATACGGGGAGGCTTTCGCCGACCCGACTCCGCTTTCGCCAACCAGTCCGTGCTGCGCCCCACCAGGCCGGCCAACACCTGCTGTGTGTAGCCGCGTCGCCTCCGGTGGAAGGCGATCCGCTCACCGATGGTCAGGTGATCTCCGAGCCCACGCATGCACGGCCTCCCTAGACGTAAGGGCCTCGCCCACGATAGCTGTGCCCGCGATAGTGATGATCAGCCTGGAAGTCCTCACTACTGACCGTGAATGCGTGATGCCGTCATGGCGGGGACACGGGGAGTCCCCCCGGCGGACAACGGTGATCAAATCTTCGGCGTCGGCGAAGGCCCGCTTGGCCAGGGTGGTGCGCCGCCCTGCCGGCTGTGGGCCATCGCCGAATGCCGACAGCTCACAGCGCTGCGTGGCCACGAGAACTACGCCAACGATGTCACTTGGTCCCCGGACGAAGAGCGCGTCGCCCCCCGGCGACTGGACCGTGGCCGTCTGGGACACCGCGACGGGCCGCCGCATCGAGGTGCTCAAGGGGGACGAGGGTCATGTTCACGCGTCGCGTGTTCACCGGACGGCCGACTCATCGCCATCGGGTCCGACGACCGCCCCGTACGCGTCTGGGCGTCCGACACCCTTGAGGAGATCGCCATCATCGGAGTGCACCAGGACATAGGTGATCTCCGTCGCCTGGTCCCCGGGACGGCACACGCCTGCTGACCGGGTCCTCGGACGGCAGCGCTCGCGTATGGCCCGCCGAGCCCGATTTCGTCCGTCTGGAAGCGGCAGCCCGTGGCCGGGTCTCCGCGTCCTCAGCGACGACGAACGGAGCCACCACATGCTGCCTTCGGACCCCTGATCACAGCTGCGGCTCGACCGTCCTATCGTCGGTATGCAGCAAGTACTCGTCGGCTCCAGGGCGTCGCGGCCATGCGACGACTCTTGCTGCGGCTCAGGACCCCGACCAGTCGGTCAAGTCCACCCGCCGCCAGCAGTGCGGATCCGTCTTGTCCTTCTTCCAACGTTCCTTCTCCGTGAGCAGGGCTGGGAGGGCGGCCTCGATGGCTGTCAGGGGGCCCGAGAGGCGTACATCGGCGGCCAGGGGGCCGGGGGTTCCGGTGGGGACAGGTACAGGCGGAGGGTGTCGGGGGTCATGGGGAGGAAGCCGATGAGGGAGAGGGGGAAGGGGCTTCGTCCGGTGAGGGTGGGCAGGTGAGGGTGGTCAGGAAGGTGGTCTGGCGGTAGGTGGGGGATTCCTTGGTGGTGGCGTCTTCCGCCGGGTCCAGGTGGATGAGGAGCATGCCCATCGTTTTCGCGAGGCGGCTTGAGGAATACAGGGCGGTGCCTCGGTGGGCGGCTCGGAGGAGGGCGAGGATGTGGTGGGAAGTCGTGGGCTCGTTGTCGGCGTCGGTGAGGGGGATCTCGTAGACGTAGAGGTCCGGGGGGTGTGGCCTTGCGGCGGCCCGTCGCGAGGCGGAGGGCCGGGCGGCTTTTTGGGGGCGGGCAGGACCCCTCGTAGGTACTGCTTCGGGCCCAGGGGGATGTGGAGGTGGTGGAGGAGTACGCGGACGGCGGATGCCTGCTCCTGCACGGTTGCCTGTCTGTCCGCTTGCTCTCTGTCCGCGGTGTCCTGGTTCTGAGTGATGCGCTTGTCCCGCATGCCGTTACGTTAGGCCTCCACCCGTGTTCCTACGAGGCGTCCGCCGCGTGGTCAGGCGCCGGGCAGCACGCGGGTCTCCGCCGTGGCTGGGAGGGGCTTGGCCCACCAGTGGTCGTAGCGGCGGTAGGGGGCCGGGTCGCGGGTGGTGAGGAAGGTCGTCAGGCCTGCCGCCTCTGAGGCCAGGGCGGTCCAGGTCTCCTCGGGGAGGGGGTGGAAGGCCGTCGCCTCGATCGCCCCGGGTCCGTCGTCCGGGCCGCCGGGCTCGTTCCGCCCCCCATCCGGTTTGCTCTCCGCCGGGGGCACCAGGCGCCATATGCCCGCCACGTACCCGTCCACCAGCAGCGTCGGCAGTACGTCGCCGTTCATGCGGGTCACGTACTTGCGGTACTCGGCGGGGAGGACGCGGCTGCGGTCGGCGTAGGCGAGGAGTGTGCTGTCCCACATGGCCATCAGGCGGGGTGGGGCGGGGGTGTCCGCTGGGGGGCGAGGGGCGTCGGGGAGGTCGTAGAGCGCCTCCTTGCCTTCCGATGGCTGGAGTACGTCGAGTTCGCCCTCGTCCACGAGTGACCGCAGCTCCGTCCTCACCCGTGGGCGGTGGACCAGTGCGAACTGGGCCATGTCCGCGACCGTCGCCGGGCCGAAGCCGGCCAAGTAGCGGCGGATCAGGGTTTTCAGGCCCTCGGCGGCGGCTTCCGGGTCGGTGAGGGACGGGGGTGTGGTAGCGGTGACGTACGACTGGCGGGTGGTGAAGGACCAGGGGGCTCCGGTCGGTTGGTGCCAGAGGGGGGCGTACTGGCGCAGGAGGCGGTGGGCGCTGGTGTCCAAGGGCCTGCCTACCTGGGCCTCCAGCCAGGTCTTCAGTTCGGCGGCCGTGCGGGGGTGGCCCTCGGCGTGCTTCAGGAGCGGTGGGAGGAGGGCGTCCGCGTCGGCGGCGGTCAGGCCGGAGGCCTTGAAGCGGGGGTCGCCCAGGCGGGAGCCGCGGAGGGTGGGCTCCATGGCCTCGCGGAAGGGGGCGTAGTCGTCGGCGTGGACGGTGTGGAGGGTGATCCGCATCAGGGTTGATCTGACCAGGCGGTGGTCGGTGAGCGCCGCGTCCAGGGCTGTGGGGTCGAAGGGGGCGAGGCGGTTCCACAGGGCGATGTACGGGGAGGCCGGCTGCTGGGCCTGGAGGGCCACGACGCGGCGTACCGCCTCGGTCACTTCCAACGGCTCGCGGGTGAGGAGGAGTTGGCGGGCGAGTGTGGCGCGGTTGAGTGCGCGGGCGGTGAGCTTCTTGGTCCCCATGGCGCGATTCTCTCCCGCCGAGGGCGCCCTGGGAGCAAGGGTTCGGGTCGGGTGGTTCCAGCGGCTTCAGCGGCTCAGTGGGTGCAATGGGTGCAGCGGCTCAGTGGGTCCAGTGGGTTGGGGCGCCGCGGTGGGGATGGCCGCGTCATCAGTCGGACGAAAGGCGCAGGCCCTGCCCCACTCGGAGGTGGGGCAGGGCCTGCGGTCCAACAGGGCGCGGTCTACCGCGATCTACTACGTCTTCGCCTCGCCCTTCGTCAGCAGCCACTCCTCGTGCAGGGCGCCGAGGGGGATCTTCGTCTGGAAGATCGGGGTGCCGAAGATGGAGAGTTGGAGGTTGAGGGTGCCGGTGAGGTCGATGCCTCCGTACAGGGCCCACGAGCCGGAGACGGAGCCGGTGCCGTCGGCCGAGCCCTCGGCCGTCGCGTCGGCCTCGGCGCGGAGGTACGGGGCGACGTCGGCGGTGACGCCGACCGTGCCGTAGAGGCCGACCGTCGCCTCGGCGCCCATCGCGGCCTTGACGTCGCCGACGGCGGTGACCGTCGTCTTCAGGGGCTCGCCGGTCATGTGGGACTCGCTGACGCCCTGCCAGCCCTTGGCCCAGGTGAAGTTGCCGCCGACGCGGAAGTCGCCCTTGAGGTCCTGCTCGACGTCGACCGTGACGCGGCCGTCGGCGTCGACCTGGAAGTAGCAGACGAGGTCCAGGTTGACGACGATCGGGACCGGGCCGACCTGGATCACGGGGTCGGCGTGCAGTTCGGCGAAGGGGATACGGATCGGCTTGCCGTCGGTCGAGCCGGCCGCGCGGCCCTTCAGCGACCACTGGGAGGCCCAGTCGCCGGTGAGGCCCAGGAACGCGCCGCCGGGCGAGGAGCCCGTGCCGGACCCGGAACCGTCGTACGAGAAGGCGACCTCGGGGGCGAGTTGGACGAAGCCCTCGACCGACGCGGCCGCCGAGGCGGGGGCGCCGGGTGCGGTCTCCACGGCGGCGCCCACGTCGATGCGCAGGCTGCCCAGCGGGAGCTTCGCGCCCTCGGGGCCGAAGGTGAGGTCGCCGGTCTTCGCCCAGGAGACCTTCACGCCCTGGACGAGCGGGTCGACCTCCAGGGTGGACGGGTCGACGGGGACCGTGCCGTCCGCCTCACTCTCGCCCAGGACGGAGTTGAGCTTGGCGGGCTCCGTCTCGACCGTCGTGGCGCCGTCCGCCGCGGTCTCGACGATGTCTGTCACCTCGGCCAGGACACCGTCGGGGGCGCCGGGCGCGGGGGCGCTGGCTATGACGTCGCCTACGGCCACGGCGGCCTTCGGCTTGGCGGCCTCGCCCTCGGTACCGGCCTCGCCCTCGGTGCCGGCGTCGGTGCCGGTGCCGGCGTCGGTGCCCTGGGACGTGTCCGAGTCCGCGCCGGAGCCCGCGTCCTCGTCCGGGTCCGGGGAAGCGGAGGCCGTCTTCGACGGGGTCGCCGTCGGCTCGGGCTTCGCATCGGACGGCGGTGTCGAGATGACCGCCCGGCCGCTCTTCCTGTCGTACGAGGCGACCTTGAGCGGGGACTTCTCGGCCTTGCCCTGGTCGGCCGCGTTCGCGTCGGCCACGGCGGTGGGGGTGGCGTCGCCCGTCGGGGCGGACACGACGGCGAGTTGCTCCTCGGCCGCCCCGGGCCCGGAGGTCTCGGCCGTCGTGGCGGCCGCCTTGTCGGCGGTGGAGGGGGAGTCGGTGGAGCAGCCGGTGGCGAGCAGGGTCGCGACGGTGATCGCCGAGAGTGCCGAAACCAGGGCATGTCTTCTGAGCTTGTACACGCGTGAGTCCTCGGGAGCGGTGACAGGGGGGTGCGCTTCAGGAGGGGTGAGAGGAAGGGGAAATGACGGAAAGCGGGTGCGAGTCGAGAGATGACACCTGGCGGTGGGGGGTGGGCCGTGGCGGCACAACCGTCCTGAGGACGGTGCGCACACGGCGGTTACCCCCCAGTAGCCATGCATGAGCATGCCAGGCTTACGAGGGGGTCGTGGACCACTTCCCCCACACCTCGGCGGTGACGTGGATCACATTCCCATGCGACTCAATTGCCGTTCGTCGCAAGGGAGTTGAAGAAGCCGGTCATCGCCGCGTGCAGGCGGTGGGGCTGGTCCGTGTGTACGTCGTGGCCCGCGTCCTCGATGACGGCGAGGTCGGTCCTGGTGCCCGGGGCCCGGGACGCCGGCATCCCGGCGGCGTCGGCTGCCGTCATGGTGCCCCGGGCTCCGCGTACGACCAGGGCGGGGCAGGTGGTGGCGGCCCACTCGGGGTGGTACGACGTCTCGGCCAACTCCCCGACGGCGGCCAGCATCGTGGCGCGGTCCGCCCGGGGGTGCCAGCCGTCGGGGCGGTGTTCGAGGTTGCGGGACCAACTCGCGTGACCGAAGAAGTCGGAGGCCCGGGAAGGGGAGTCGAAGGGGGTGGGCCAGCTGTCCATCCAGGCGGCGATGTGGGCGGGGAGGGCGGGATCCGGGGCGCCCGGGCCCGCCTCGATCAGGATCAGGGAGTCGAGGAGTTCCGGGTGGGCGGCCGCGGCGAGGAAGGCCGTGTGGCCGCCGAGGGACTGGCCCACGAGGGTCAGGGGGGCCTGTCCCGGGAGAGCCAGGCCCAGTTCACGGATCACCGTCACCGCGTCCCGTACACAGGCCGCCCGGCTCATGTCCGCCGGGCGACGGGTGCTCGCGCCGTGACCCCGGCCGTCGTACGTCACCACGCGGTGGCCGTCCGCCAGGAGCGACGGCAGGAGGTCGTCCCACTCCCCCATGTGGCCGGCGAGGCCGTGCAGGAGGAGGAGAGTGCGGTCGTGCACGCGGGGCAGGTTGCGGTCGTGCGCGTGGGGCGGGGTGTGGTCGTGCGCGTGGGGCGGGGTGTGGTCGCGGTGGGCGAGGCGGACGCCGTCCGGGGTGGTGAGGTGGGCGGTGGTGGAGGCCATCGGCCGATGGTCTCAACGGGTGCGGGGTGCGGGGAAGACAGCCCGGGGTGAGAGGGAGGCAGCCCGGCGTGTGGGAGCGACAGACCGGGGTGCGGGGGCGACAGCCCGGCCCTGATGGGGGCGGCGGCCCTGCTGCCCGGGTGGGGGCGGCGGCCCGGGGCATGAGGGAGGCAATCCGGGGTGCGGGGGCGACAGCCCGGCCCTGATGGGGGCGGCGGCCCTGCTGCCCGGGTGGGGGCGGCGGCCCGGGGCACGAGGGAGGCAATCCGGGGTGCGGGGGAGGCAGCCCGGTGTGCGGGGAGGCAACCCGGGCTGTGCGGGGGCTGCCGCCCGGCCCGGGTGGGGATTACGGGCCGAGCGTTTCAGTTGAGCGTTTCAGCCGATCGCGAGCTCCCGGGGGGCGGCGGTCCGGCCCGGCCCGGCCCCGGGGCCATCAGCCGAACACGTCGGCCGGCCCGGAGGGCGGGGAGGAACGTGGCCCGACCCCGGTTACCCAGGGTTCCGTCCACAAAACGCGCGCGTGGTGTGCACATCCCCTGAAGGCGGGCTGGAGGCGGGCGTGGTGGGCGCCACTCGGGGTAGCGGAGCAGCAACGCATGATCACGAGAGGGGGCCCGGGTCGGCGTCGGCGTCACCACGGGTTCCTGGTGTGAGCGTGCGAAGGGGACCCGTACTGGAGATGGATGAGACGCATGCTCGATGTCTTTGGGATTGATGCCCGCACTGAATCCGTGTACCGGGGGATGCTGGCCCACCCCGAATCCGGGGTCACGGGGCTGAGTGACGTATTAGGCCTCTCCCGGGAAGAAATACGAACCGCTCTCGACAGACTCAGCGAAATGGCGCTCATACGACCGTCCGCCGAGGACCCGCAGCGTATGCACGCACTCAACCCCCAGCTGGGCATGGAAATGCTGATAGCCCGGCAGCAGGCCGAACTCGCCGTTCAGCAGCAGCGGGTGGAGGAGGGCAGGGCGGCGGCCGCCCGCATCCTCTCCGAATTCGCCCTCGAGGATTCCGCGACCGTGAAGGGGGACGCGGAGCACGTCGAGGGGCTCGACAATATCCGGGATCATCTGGCCGCGATGAACAACGAGGTCGAGGACGAGTTCCTCACCTTCGCGCCCGGCGGCGCCCAGACCGAGGCCAACATGCGGAACTCCCGGCCGCTGAACCGGCGCCTGCTGGACCGCGGGGTACGCATGCGGACCGTCTACCTCGACAGCATCCGCAACGACACGGCCACGCTGGCGCACGCGGAGTGGCTCACCTCGCACGGGGCGCAGGTACGGACGGCGCCTTCACTGCCCAACCGGATGATCATCTGGGACCGGCGGGTCGCGCTCATCGCCGCGAACAGCGACGACACGGCGGCGGGGGTCACGATCCATCGGGCGCAGGGCACCGTGGCCGCCCTGGCCGCCCTGTTCGAGAACGTGTGGCAGACGGCCGAACCGTTCGGGGTGGAGAGCCACCCGCGGGAGCCCGACGGGTTGAATGCCCAACAGCGGGAGGCACTGCGCCTGTTGGCGCTGGGGCACACGGACGAGATGGTCGCCAAACGGCTCGGGGTCTCGGCGCGCACGGCCCGCCGTATCGCCACCACCCTGATGGAGCACTTCGGCTCGCGCAGCCGGTTCCAGGCCGGGGTGCGGGCCGCCCAGCAGGGGTTCATCCAGGGCTGACAGGGCCGAGAGGGCCGAGAGGGAGCAAGACGGCCAACGGGGCAGGCGGGCGGACGAGCGGGAGGACGGGCGGGAGGACGGGCGGACGGGCGGACGGGGGCGGCATGGTCAACACGGCCAACGGGCCGACGGGGCCGACAGGGGCAACGGGGCCAACAGGGTCAACGGGACCCGAGGCCAACAGGGCTGATCACACGTGTCAGCGAGGCGAGGCCGGTCCCGGCCATGGCCCGAACCGTCCAGCGACCGTCGGCAGGGCATATGCGGCGGGCGGCCCAAGCTAGGGGGATGTATCTCATTCACCTTGCCCTGGAGCCCGGCCGTCGAGGCGGCAGCGGCAGCCCTCTGCCCGCGGACACCGGAGCGGCGATCGCCGCATGCGCCGGTGACGCCGACGCGCTCGAACACGTCACCGTGCACCGGGACGACCCCGCGCTACCGGTGGTGGGGTTCTTCCTGCGCGCTGCCTGTATCGAAGAGGCCGAGGCGGCGGCGGTACGGCTGTGGCGGCGGGCGGTCGCGGGCCGGCCCGACCTGCGGACCTGGCACGTGAAGTGTTCCGAGTCGCCCCTTTTCGTGCCGGACGTCGGCTGGCCCGTCCGCCCCAGGACTGAATAGGCCACGGCCAGTTTGGGCCATCGGGTTCCACTTCCCTCGGCATCTCCGAGCCGCAAAACTCTTGTTTGTCAGCAGCACCCCACCACCCTCACAGGAATGGGCATGGAATTCATGGCATTCGTGGCATCCAAGGGGACGGTTCGGAACTCTCAGGACGACTCCGGCTGGCAGTGACGGCACAACCGGGGGCCGGAAAACCCAGGAAGGGAATTTCGTGAGTGCACAGGGCGTCCAGATCCAGGGAAATACTTTCGAAGGCCTGGCCGAAGAATTCGGCACGCCGTTGTTCGTCTACGACGGGGACGTACTGGAGGGGACCTTTCGCGAGCTGCGCGGTCTGCTTCCCGAGTCCGTCGACATCTTCTTCTCGCTCAAGGCCAACCCGAACATCAGCGTGTGCGCCTTCCTCGGTGCGCGGGGTGCGGGCGCCGAGGTCTCCTCGTACGCCGAACTGGTCACCGCGCTCCGGGCCGGCGTCGCACCGCAGGACGTCATCTTCCTGGGACCGGGCAAGGACCTGCGGGAACTGACGGCCTGCGTCGAGGCGGGGATTCACGCGGTGGTGTGTGAATCGCTCGAAGAGATACGGCAGTTGGACCGGCTGGCGGCGCTCCAGCCCGCGACGGCCGAGCGCGGGAGCGGCCGCTACGGCTACGGCTACGGCTACGGGGACGGGGACGGGGACGGGGACGGCAGGGTCCCCGTGGTTCTCCGGGTGAATCCCGCCTTCAGCGCCAAGGGGTCCGGGCTCGCCATGGGCGGCAAGCCCCGGCAGTTCGGCATCGACGAAGAGGAACTGCGGGGCGCCAAGGCCGAGTTGGCGGAGCTGCGGAACATCCGGGTTCGGGGCGTGCATGCCTACATGGGCACCCGGTTCCTCCACCACGAGGACGTGGTCCGCAACACCCGTGAGGTCCTGGCCGCCGCCGAGGATCTGGCTGGGCGGCTCGGTTTCCCGCTGGAGACCGTGGACTTCGGCGGCGGTCTGGGAGTCGCCTACTTCGACAACGAGGAGGACCTGGACCTGGCCGCCCTCGGCGAGGGCATGCGCGCCGTGATCGCGCCCTTCGCCGCGCGCAACCCGAGGTGCCGGCTCATCATCGAGCTGGGCCGCTTCCTCACGGCGACGGCCGGTACGTATGTCGTACGCGCCCGGTATGTGAAGGAGTCCAGGGGTGAGACGTTCGTCGTCGCGGACGGCGGCACGAACCACCACATGGCGGCGGTCGGCGTCGGCAGTTTCGTCAAGCGCAACTTCCCCGTCGTCCACCTGAGTCGACCGAACGGGCCGACCTCGCCGACCTCGCCGTCCCCTCCGACCTCGCCGTCAGGGCCGTCAGGGCCGTCAGGGCCGTCAGGGCCGTCAGGGCCGTCAGGGCCGCCAGGGCCGCCAGGGCCGCCAGGGCCGCCAGGGCCGCCTGTGCGCCGGTACACCCTCACCGGCCCGCTCTGCACGCCGAACGACGTGGTCGCCAAGAAGGTCGAACTGCCCGAGGTGCGGCCGGGGGACCTGTTGGGGGTGGAGCGCTCGGGGGCGTACGGGCCGACCGCGTCACCCGGGCTCTTCCTGAGCCACGGCTACCCGGCCGAGATCCTCGTCCACCGCGGCCGGGCCCATCTGGTCAGGGAGCGGGACACCACCGAGGATCTGCTCTCCAAGCAGCGGCTCGTCGACTTCGCGTCCGACGCGGACCCCGAATCCGGCGCAGGCTTCGCATCCGACGCGGACCCCGAATCCGGCTCCGGCTCAAGCCCCGGCTCAACCTCCGGCTCCGGCTCAACCTCCGGCTCCGGCTTCGGCTCCGGCTCAATCCCCAGCTCCGGACCCGGCTCCCGACCCGGCTCCGACGTCGACGGCATGCCTTGAGTCTCCGGATCGGCGTCGACGTGCTCGACCGCGACGAACTCCGCGCGCTGCTCGGCCGACCGTGGTTCCTGCGGTTCGGTTACGCCCCCGAGGAGACGGCTCTCGCCGACGCGATGGGCGCCGAGCGCCGGCTGGAGTTCCTGGCCGGACGGTTCGCCGCCAAGGAGGCCGTGCTCAAGGTGCTGGGCACCGGGATGCTCCAGGGTGTCGCGCCCCACGAGATCTGGGTGGACCGGGACACCGACGGGGCTCCCGTCGTCCGCTTCCGGGGCCGCGCGGCGCGGTTGTCGCCGCCGGACATCGCCCTGTCCATCACCCACAAGCAGAACGTCGTCGCGGCGGTCGCGATCGCCCTTCCCGGCGGCACGTCCGAGTGCACCGACAGCCCCACCTGCAGCCCCATCTGCCGCCCCACCTACAGGCACACCGATATGCCGACCGGCATGCCCATCGACCTGCCCACCGACAGCCCCGCTGACAGAAAGGAGTTCGCCATCATGTCGACCGCGGCGGACAGCGACGAGGACCACCGCAGCACGGAGCGGCACGCGGAAGAGCACACCATGGCCTTCCTGCGCGTACGGATCGGTCAGGAGGAGGCCCACTACGGCGGTGGTCTGGTCGACGGCGCCCGGGTCCTGCGGCTCTTCGGGGATCTGGTCACCGAGATCACCGTACGGACGGACAGCGACGAGGGGCTGCTCTCCGAGTACTCCGACGTCCGGTTCACCGCGCCCGTGAACCCCGGGGACTACATCGAGGCGAGCGGTCGGCTCGTGCGCAGCACCAGGTTGCGCCGGATCGTGGAGTTGCGGGCCCACAAGGTGATCGCCGCCCGGCCCGGCGCCGGTGACAGCGCGGCCGAGGTGCTCGACGAACCCCAGCTCGTCTGCGCGGCCACGGCCACGACGGTGGTGCCGATCGGGAAGGCCGCGAGGAACAGGGGGGCGGCGGCCGGTACCAACGGGGGCGCTGCGCCTGCCGGGGCGGCTGGGACCCCCAGGTCGGCTGAGACCGCCGGGACCGGCAGCGTGGGCAGGGCCACCTCACCCGCCCGGCCGGCGGCCACCACCACACCCACACCCAGCACCACGCCTACGCCCGCCACCGCCACCGCCACCGCCACCGCCACCGCCACCGCCACCGCCACCGCCGCGACGAGGGAGCACTGATGTCCGTAGCGTCCCCGCAGCTCCCGGTCCCCTCGGAGCGCCCCGCACCCCCGTCCGCCTCCCCGTCCCCCTCAGCACCCCCCATCCCCCACCTCCTCCATCACCTCCTCGACCAGGCCGCCGAGCGCGACCCCCGGGCCCCCGCCCTGAGCACACGCGGCGGTGGCGTCCTCTCCTACGGCGAGCTGGCCGACGCCAGTGTGCGGCTGGCCGGGCGGCTTCGGCGGGAGGGGGTGGGCCGAGGTGACCGCCTGGTCATGAAGGCGGCGGACGGGCTCGGTGTGGCGATGCTGGTGTATGCCGCGTCCCGGATCGGGGCGGTGTTCAGCGTGCTGCACGAGCAGGTGCGGGGCGGCCCGTTGGAACACGTGCTCGGTGACTGCGAGCCCCGCGCCCTGGTCTCCGACGACCCCGAGGCCCTCCGTACCGCGGACGGGGCCGGCGTCACCGCCGTACGGATCGAGGACCTCGTACGAACGGCTCTCGACCCTCGCGCCGAGACCCAGCCCCCGCCCCCACCCCCGCCCGGGGCACCCCGCACCGACCCTCTCCCCCACAGCGGCACCACTCCCCCCGACCCCATCCCCGCCCCCACTCCCGGCCCCCTCACCGTCGACCCGGTCAGCCTCATCTACACCTCGGGGACCACGGCCCTGCCCAAGGCGGTGGTGAGTACGCACCAGCAGGTGTTGTTCGCGGCGTCCGCCATCCAGGCCTGCCTCGGCTACCGCGCCGACGACGTCGTGTACTGCCCGCTGCCGCTCTCCTTCGACTACGGCCTCTACCAGCTCTATCTGTCCGCGCTGAGCGGAGCGCGGCTGCATCTCGGCACGGTCGCGGAGGCCGGGCCGCCGCTGCTGCGGAGTCTGGAGGAGAGCGGGGCGACAGTGCTGCCGGGGGTGCCGTCCGTGGCCGACCGGCTGGCCTGGCTGCTGCGGCGCGGCACCGGTGAACCGGACCCGCTGCGGGGGCTGCGGCTGCTCACCAACACCGGGGCGGCGCTGTCGGACACCACCATGGCCGCACTGCGCGACGCGCTGCCGGGGCTGCGGATCCAGGTGATGTACGGCCTCACCGAGTGCAAGCGCACCGCGATCATGCCGCCCGACGGTGATCTCACCCGGCCCGGCTCCTGCGGTCTGCCGCTGCCCGGCACCGAGGTCTTCGTCGTCGGGGACGACGGTGAGCGGCTGCCGGCCGGTGAGGTGGGGCAGTTCGTGGTCCGGGGACCGCATGTGATGGCCGGCTACTGGCGGCGCCCCGACCTGACCGCCGAGCGCTTCCCACGCGCCGAAGGGCTCTTCCCCGAGCTGCGCACCGGCGACTACGGCCGACAGGACGAGGACGGCTACCTCTACTTCGCCGGGCGCCGCGACGACCTCTACAAGGAACGCGGCTTCCGGCTCAGCGCCACCGAGGTCGAGGCCGCGGCATCCCGGGTCGAAGGCGTCGTGTCCGCCGCCGTACTGCCTCCCGACGGGCAGCGGTCCGCGGTGCTCGCCGTGGTCGGGGACCTGTCGGCGGAGCAGGTGCGCGAGCGCATGCGCGACCTGATCGAGCCCTTCAAGATCCCCCGTCGCTGCGTACGCCTCGACGCGCTGCCGGTGAACGGCAACGGAAAGGTCGACCGGAAGCGACTGGCCGCCCTGATCTCCTCCCCCGACCTGCTCGCACCGGCCCACTGACCGTCGTCGATGACCTACCTCGCTCATCCTCGAACGACCTGCCCCGCCCGTCCTCGAACGACCTACCTCGCCCGTCCTCGAACGACCTTCCCCGCCCGTCCTCGAACGACCTTCCCCGCCCGTCCTCGAACGACCTTCCCCGCCCGTCCTCGAACGACCTTCCCCGCTCATCGAACCCACCCCACCGATAAGGACATGTGATGGATCGTCAGAATGTCGTCACCGCGCTCGAAAACGCCCTCACCCACGTCCTCGAACGGCCCGTCACCGGTCTCCACGGCGACATCCGGCTCTTCGACGACCTGCACCTGGACTCCACGACGATGCTCGAGATGCTGATGGCGCTGGAGGACTCGATAGGCCTGGCCGTCGACCCGGAGGAACTGGACGCGGACGACTTCGTCTCGGTGGACACCTTCACCGACTTCGTCCTCGCCTCGGGCGTCACGGCCGATCCCGAGCGGGCCGCCGTATGACCATCGCCCCGCCCGACCTGAGCGTCTTCGAGACCCTGGAGTCGGAGGTCCGGAGCTACTGCCGGGGCTGGCCCACCGTCTTCGACCGGGCCCGGGGCAGCCGGCTGTACGACGAGGACGGTCATGTCTACCTGGACTTCTTCGCGGGCGCCGGTTCGCTCAACTACGGGCACAACAACCCCGTACTCAAGCGGGCGTTGCTCGACCACCTGGAGCGGGACGGCGTCACGCAGGGCCTCGACATGGCCACCACCGCCAAGCGGACGTTCCTGGAGACGTTCCAGAACCTCGTGCTCCGGCCGCGCGACCTGCCGTACAAGGTCATGTTCCCGGGGCCGACCGGCACGAACGCGGTGGAGGCCGCGCTGAAGCTGGCGCGGAAGGTCAAGGGCCGGGAGTCGGTCGTGTCCTTCACGAACGCCTTCCACGGCATGTCGCTCGGTTCGCTCGCCGTCACCGGCAACGCCTTCAAGCGGGCCGGGGCCGGAGTGCCCCTCGTGCACGCCGTTCCGCTGCCGTACGACGGTTACCTCGACCGTTCCGACCGTTCCAACCGCTCCGACCGCTCCGACCGCTCCGACCGCTCCGACGAGCTCGCCGAATTCCTCTGGCTGGAGCGGCTGTTGGAGGACCGGGGCTCGGGGCTGGACACGCCCGCCGCGGTGATCGTGGAGACCGTGCAGGGCGAGGGCGGTGTCCATGTCGCCCGCCCGGAGTGGCTGCGGGCGCTGGCCGCGCTGTGCGAGCGGCGGGACATGCTGCTCATCGTCGACGACATCCAGATGGGCTGCGGGCGTACGGGCGCGTTCTTCTCCTTCGAGGAGGCGGGCATCGTCCCGGACATCGTGACCGTGTCGAAGTCGATCAGCGGGTACGGGCTGCCGATGTCCCTGACCCTGTTAAAGCCAGAGCTGGACGTCTGGGCGCCGGGCGAGCACAACGGCACGTTCCGCGGCAACAACCCCGCGTTCGTCACCTCGGCCGCCGCGCTCGCCGCGTACTGGGCCGACGACCAGACGGAGAAGCAGACCCTCGTCCGCGGCGAGCAGGTCGAACAGGCGCTGCTCGCCCTCGTCGACGAGCACCGGGACGCCGTCCACCGGGGCCGCGGCCTGGTCTGGGGCGTCGAGTTCACCGACCGGGGGCGGGCCTCGGCCGTGTGCCGCCGCGCCTTCGAACTCGGCCTGCTCCTGGAGACGTCGGGCCCCGAGGACGAGGTCGTCAAGCTGCTGCCGCCGCTGACCGTCACCCCCGACGAACTGGACGAGGGCCTGCGCGTCCTGGCCCGAGCCGTCCGCGAGACCGCCTGACCACCGCGCACAGACCGCCCGACCGGAGCACGAGACCGGAGCACCAGACCGACTAGCCGACTGACCGGCTGACCGGCTGACCGACCACCGAAAGGCTGAACTCACCGTGATCGTCCGATCGTTCAAGGACATCGAGAACACCGACCGTCATGTGAAGGCGAAGTCGGGCACCTGGGAGAGCAAGCGCATCGTGCTCGCCAAGGAGCGGGTCGGCTTCTCCCTGCACGAGACCACCGTCTACGCCGGCACCGAGACCACCATGTGGTACGCCCACCACATCGAGGCCGTGCTCTGCGTGGCGGGCGAGTCCGAGCTCACCAACGAGGAGACCGGCGAGAGGCACTGGATCACGCCGGGCACGATGTACCTCCTCGACGGCCATGAGCGGCACACCCTGCGACCGAAGACCGACTCCCGTTACGTCTGCGTGTTCAACCCGCCGGTGACCGGCGCCGAGGACCACGACGCGTCCGGCGCGTACCCCCTGCTGACCGGGGTGACCGAGCCGAGCGAGCTGACCGGTGAGGGGGCGGGCCGACCGTGACCACCTCGACCGCCCCGCAGCCCACGGCCCAGGACACGGCCCAGCCCACCGCCCAGGACACGGCCGCCGAACCGGCCCGCAGGGCCGTCTTCCGCGAGCCGCGCCCCGAAGACGGCTTCGCCGTCTGGGAGTTGGTGAAGAACACCCCCGGCCTGGACACCAACAGCCCCTATTCCTACGTCCTGTGGTTCCGGGACTTCGCCGACTGCTCGCTGCTCGCCACCGTGAACGGTGAGATCGTCGGCTTCCTCACCGGCTACCGGCGCCCCGACGAGCCCGAGACGTACTTCGTCTGGCAGACGGCCGTCAGCCCCCGGCACGGCATCCCGTTTCTCGGTGTACGGCTCTTCGAGGCCGCGGCCGAGCGGCAGCGCGAGCGGGGCGCCCGGTACGTCGAGGCCACCGTCTCCGCCGACAACAAGGCCATCCTCATGGTCCTCAAGCAGTACGCCCGCAAGCGGTCGGCCGAGGTCGCCGAGCGCGTGCTGTTCCCGGCCGCGTGGCTCAGCGACGGCCACCACGACGAGGTCCTGCACCGCATCGGCCCCCTCAGCGGCCCGAGCACCGGCACGGACGCAGCCCCGAACACCGGCACGAGCACGAGCACAGGCACAGGCACCCACCCCGAGAAGGAGAAGGCATGACCACCGCCGCCACCCGCATCGACAGCTACCCGACCCGCGTCACCGGCGAGGCCGTCGCCCAGCCGCGCCTCGACCCGACCGTGTGGGGAACCCAGGAAGGGCCGCTGAGCCGGCGGGAGCTGGAGCGCTACGAGGCCGACGGCTACCACGTCTTCGACGACCTGCTGAGCGAGCAGGAGGTCCAGCTCTACCGCGCGGAACTCCAGCGGCTGAGCGAGGACCCGGCGGTGCTGGCGGGCGGCCGCGTGGTGCTGGAACCGGACTCCGACCGCCTCCGCTCGGTCTTCGAGGTGGAGAAGGTCAGCGAGGTCTTCGCCGATCTGCTCGCCTCCCCGCGGCTGACGGACGTGGCCCGGCAGGTACTGGGCTCGGAGGTGTACGTCCACCAGAGCCGGGTCAACTACAAGCCCGGCTTCGGCGGCGCCCAGTTCGACTGGCACTCGGACTTCGAGACCTGGCACGCCGAGGACGGCATGCCCAAGCCGCGCGCGTTCAGCGTGTCCATCGCGCTGAGCGAGAACTACGAGTTCAACGGCCCGCTCATGGTCATGCCGGGGACACACCGGACGTTCGTCCCGTCGGTCGGCGAGACGCCCCCGGACTTCCACAAGGAGTCGCTGCGGGTGCACCGCATCACCGTGGGCTCCCCCGGCCCGGAGCACCTGACGCGGATGGCCCAGGAGCACGGGATCAGGCAGATCGCCGGGCCAGCCGGCTCCGCGGTGATGTTCGACTCGAACCTGATGCACGGCTCGAACGGCAACATCACCCCGTTCGCGCGCTCCAACATCTTCATCGTCTACAACAGCGTGGAGAACGCCCTGGAGGAGCCGTACGCGGCCGCCGCGCCCCGGCCGCAGCACCTGGGCAACCGGGAGCTCCCCCGGGGGATGTGACCGGCGAGGTCCGGCCGTAGGGCCTGTGGCCGTGGCCGTGGCCGTGGCCGTACGGCGTACCGCTTGGGGCGGCTCCTCGAAGGGGCCGCCCCACTCGGCGTCAGGCATGGCGCGTATGCCACGCATGCCACGCATGTCACGCACCGCGGAACGTCGTGCGGTACGCGCTCGGGGACGTGCCCAGCGCCTCCTGGAAGTGCCGGCGCAGGTTGGCCGCCGTACCGAGGCCCGTGCGCGCGGCGATCTGGTCGACCGGCAGGTCCGACTCCTCCAGCAACTCCCGTGCCCGCTCGACGCGTTGCTGGGCGAGCCAGTTCATCGGGGTCGTCCCGACCTCGTCGCGGAACCGCCGGTTGAAGTTGCGCACGCTCATCGCCTCCCGGGCCGCCAACTGCCCCAGGGTGACGGGCTCGTGCAGGTGCCGCAGCGCCCATTCCCGGGCGGCGGAGGTGGCGGGCGCCGCGAGGGCGGGCACGGGGCGGCGTACGTACTGGACCTGGCCGCCCTCGCGGTGCGGGGGCACGACCGTGCGGCGGGCCACGTCGCCCGCGACGGCCGTGCCGTGGTCGCGGCGGATCATGTGCAGGCACAGGTCGATGCCGGAGGCGCAGCCGGCCGAGGTCAGGACGTCTCCGCCGTCGGTGTAGAGCACGTCGGGATCCAGCTCGACCCGGGGGAACAGCCGGGCGAACAGGTCCGTGTACCGCCAGTGGGTGGTGGCGGTGTGCCCGTCGAGCAGCCCGGCGGAGGCGAGGACGAAGGCGCCGGTGCAGATGGAGGCCATGCGGGTGCCGGGGCGGATCCGGGCGAGGGCGTCCGCGAGCGAAGCGGTGAGGTCAGGGGTGTCCTGGACGTAGTCCTCGTGGGACGACAGGACGATGACGGTGTCCGCCTCGGCCAAGACTTCCGGGCCATAAGGGACGTTGACGGTGAAGTCGCCGTCCGTGCGGGTGACACCGGCCCGCAGCCCGCAGGTGACGACCTCGTACAGCGGCTCCCCCTCCGCCGTCGCCCCCTCTCTGGCCTGGCCGAACAACTGGTGCACGATTCCCAGTTCGATGGGCAGGAGCAACTGGCGGGCGAGTACGGCGACGCGGTGGCGTCCAGGGTGGGCGAAGACAGGCATGGCCATATTCTTGCGCATGCGGTCCGTCTGGCCACTCGTGGGGACGGGACGCGGTCACCAGGCTGGAGACATGGCTGAGTTGACGACCCGAACGAGCCGGACGACCCGGACCACCCGAACGAGCCGTACGAGCCCACGGACCCCGACGACCCCGACAAGCCCGACGACGCACACCGAGCACGAGGACCGCGCCGACGCCCCCGGCCCAGGACCAAGCCCAGCCCCCGGCCCCGGCCCCGGCCCCGGCCCCGGCCCTCGCCCCGATCCTCCCGCCGGCCCCCGTTTCCACCGCGCCTGGGCGGTGGCCGTCGCCGCCGGCGCGGCCATCGTCACCGCCGGGGCCTTCACCACCGTCCCCGGGCTGCTGGTGACCCCGCTGCACGAGAGCTACGCCTGGGACCGGGGCCAGATCGCCCTCGCCGCCTCGGTGAACATGGTGCTGTTCGGCCTCACGGCCCCCTTCGCCGCCGCGTTGATGGACCGTGTCGGCATCCGGCGCGTGGTCGTCGGCGCCCTGCTGCTCGTCACGGCGGGTGCGCTGCTCACCAGCGTGATGGCCCGGCCCTGGCAACTGACCGCGTACTGGGGCGTGTTGATCGGTCTCGGCAGCGGATGCCTCACCATGACGTTCGCGGCGAGCATCACGAGCAGCTGGTTCGAGCGGCGGCGCGGACTGGTCACCGGTGTGCTCAGCTCCTCCAGCCATCTGGGCCAGTTGCTCTTCCTGCCGCTGCTCGCCTGGGGCGTCGACCGGCACGGCTGGCGCCCGCCGGTGGTGACGCTGGCGTTCGTCGCCCTCGCGGTGGCCGCCCTCGTCCTCCTGCTGATGCGCGACCACCCGGCGGACGTGGGCACGAAGCCGTACGGGGCGACGGAGTTCGTGCCGAAGCCGCCGCCGGCGTCCGGGGCGGCGCGGCGCGCCCTGAAGGTGCTGTTCGACGCCGCGCGCACCGGGCCGTTCTGGGTCCTGGCCGGGATGTTCGTCATCTGCGGCGCCTCCACCAACGGGATCATGTGGAGCAACTGGGCGCCGGCCGCCCACGACCACGGCATGCGCGCCACCGCCGCCGCGTCGCTGCTCTCGCTGATCGGCGTGTTCTCCGCGCTGGGCGCGGTCTTCTCCGGCTGGCTCACCGACCGCTTCGACCCGAGCCGTCTGCTGTCCGCGTACTTCGCGGTCCGCGCGCTCACCCTGCTGGCGCTGCCGATGGTGTTCTCGTCCGCGGTCACCCCCACCATGGTCGCCTTCGTCGTGGTCTACGGCCTCGTCGACGTCGCCACCGTCCCGCCCGTGATCGCCCTCAGCGACCGCGTCTACGGCGAGGACGGGCCCATCGTCTTCGGCTGGGTCAACTCCGCGCACCAACTCGGCGCGGGCGCCTCCGCGTTCCTCGGCGCCACGGCCCGCGACCTCTTCGGCGCGTACGACGTCGTCTGGACCACCCTCAGCGCGGTCTGCGTGGTCGCGTCCCTGCTGGCCGTGGCCGTCCGGGGGCCTCGGGGCGGACTGCGGGTGACCGCGCAGTAACCTCGGCCGGGAGACGTCGACGCAGGAGGCAGACAGGCATGGCGAAGGTTCCCACGGCGGCGGTGGCCGCGAGCGGGCTCATCGGCGGGTACGGGGTGGCCCGGTGGACGAAGAAGCGGCCGCTCGGTGGGGCGGTGCTGACCGTCGCCGGGGCCGCGGCGGCTCAGCAGTGGCAGAAGGCGGCCGGGGCCAAGGCGGCGGGGGCGCTGACCGCCGGCTATGTGGCCGCGTTCGCCGGGTCGCATCCACTGGCGAAGAAGGTGGGCGCCTGGCCTGCGGTGTTCGGGGTGGCCGGGGTGGTCGCGCTGGCCTCTTGGGTGGTGGCTGACCGGAAGGGGTAGGGGGCCCGCCGGTCGGCGGGAGCCGGAAGGAGCCGAAGGAAGCCGGAGGGAATCGGAGAGAGCCGGAGGGAATCGGGCGGAGTCGGGGCATGCGGGCAGACGCGGGTCGTGCGGGGTTGCTCGCGCCCACGCGGCGGAGACGCGGCGGAGACGCGGCGCACACGCGGCGGAGACGCACGAGGTCGCAGCCCCGCGCCCCTAAAGGTGGCTCTGCGGCACTCGCTCCCCCCTGAAAGCCCGGCGATACGCGTACGGGCTCGTCCCCACCACCCGCTTGAAGCGGTCCCGGAACGCCGTCGGGGAGCCGAAGCCCGCCTGGGTCGCGATGCGGTCGACCGTGTGGTCGGTGGACTCCAGGAGGTACTGGGCGCGGCGGACCCTCGCCCGATGCAGCCACTGCAAGGGCGTCGTGCCCGTCTGTTCGCGGAAGCGGCGGTTCAACGTGCGGGTGCTGGTGCCGGCGTGGAGGGCGATGTCGTCCAGGGTCAGATCCCGCTCCACGTTCTCCTCCAGCCAGCGCAGCAGGGGCTCCATGGTGGCGCCGGCGGGGGCCGGTGGCCGGTCCTGGACGATGAACTGGGCCTGGCCGCCCTCCCGTTCGAGAGGCATGACGCACATCCGGGCGGTGAACGCGGCGACCGCCGAGCCGTGGTCCTTGCGGATCATGTGCAGGCACATGTCCATGGCCGCGGCGGCGCCCGCCGAGGTCAGGAACTGGCCGTTGTCGACGTAGAGGACGTTCGGGTCGACGGTGACCGCCGGGTGGCGGGCCGCCAGGTCGGGGGCCGCGATCCAGTGCGTGGTGGCGCGCAGGCCGTCCAGCAGGCCCGTCGCCGCGAAGATGAACGCGCCCACACAGATCGAGGCGATCCGCGTCCCGCTCGCCGCCGCCGCGTGCAGCGCCCGCGTCACGCCCGGCGGCAACGGCACGGTCGGGTCGGCCGTCCCCGGCAGGATGATCGTGTCGGCCTCGGCCAGCGCCTCCAGCCCGTACGGCGCCCGCACGCTGAACGGCCCCGCCTTCACCTCTCCGCCCCCCGCCGCCGAGCAGACCCGCACCCGGTACGCCTCCCGCCCGTCCGGCAGCCGCGCCCAGCCGAAGGTGTCGATGGGGGCCGACAGGTCGAAGGGGATCACGTCGTCGAGCGCCAGTACGGCCACGGTGTGCATGGCGAGAGCGTAGGCATGCACCGGGTTTCCGCCAAGCGCTCACCCCTACCCCCCTGTCCCTCCCCCTGCGTCCCCAGCCCGATCGACCGCTGGCGAGAATCCGTTGAGTCATGGCAATCCCGCCACTACTCCGCGCCCTGCCCACCCCATAACGTCCCCTCGTGACCAAGTTCCTCCTCTCCCTCCACGTCCTCGCCGCGATCATCGCCGTCGGACCCATCACCGTCGCGGCCAGCATGTTCCCGCCGAGCGCCCGCCAAGCGCTGGCCGAACCCGAGGACGAGCGGGCGGTGTCGGCCCTGCGGCTGCTGCACCGGATCTGCCGGGTGTACGGCGGTGTGGGCGTCGCCGTGCCCGTACTCGGGTTCGCCACGGCGATGAGCATGGGGGTGCTGAAGGACGCCTGGCTGATCGTGTCGATGCTGTTGACCGCTCTCGCGGCCATGGTCCTGCTGGCGCTCGTGCTGCCGCGGCAGGAGGAGATCCTGGAGGACGTCGCCCGAGGGGACGGGGCCGGGGCCGGGAGCGCCGGCGGGACCGGGACGGCCGTCGGCGCCGGGGCCGCCACCGCCCGACTCGCCATGTTCACCGGCGTGTTCAACCTGCTTTGGGCGACGGTCACGGTCCTGATGATCGTGCGGCCCGGATCGACCACGGGCGCCTGACTTCCCAGCGACGCTCGCGTGGGTGCATGATCCGGCCATGTACGCACAGCAGTCGCCCTCGCAGGCCTACCTCGCCTCCGTGGCCGCCCGTCTCGCCGCCGACGAATGCCGCACCTGGTGGGAGGAGTGGGCCGGAGTGCCCGTGCTCATCGGGCGCCGGGCCGACTTCAAATGGAGCTGGATGGGGACGAAGCTGCACCTGTTCACGGTGGCGGCGGCGGTCCAGGAGATAACCATCCCGACCATCGAGACCTTCACCGACCAGGTGCTGACGTACGCGAAGAAGACGAAGGGCGGTCTGCCGGCCGGGATCCAGAACGGCATCGGCGCGTTCCCCGTCCTGGTCAGCGACCGGGTGGACCCGGCGGCCGTACGGTGGGCCGAGGCCCAGCAGCGCAACAAGTGGGCCTGCATGGCCCGGCCCGTCGTCGTCGACAGCACCCAGCAGTACGTCGGCACGTACCGCGGCACCCCGGTCGTCGGCCTCGCCTACTCCTCGTACTTCGAGGAGAAGGCCCGGCGGTACTTCTACGGCTGAGCGGCGGCCACCGCCGAACCTGGGACCGGCTTGGGACCGGCTCAGGACCGGCTGTGGATCAGCCACTTCTCGTCCACCGGCTCCGCCCGGAACCGCCGCGCCACCGAGCCCGCGATCAGCCCCCACGCGCCCAGCACCAGCGTGAAGAAGGCCCAGGACAGCGGCCAGACGGCGGCGTCCGGGGGCTCGGTGTGGGCGTGGAAGGACACGTACATCAGGGCGGACGGCGGGACGGCGGCCAGGAGCAGCGGCCAGGCCAGGGCGTCCCGGTGGCCGAAGTAGGCCGCGAGGAGCAGCAGGACGAGGGCGAACACGACGACCCCCGTGACGGTCACGGGGGTCGTCTCCGTGAGGGCGCCCTCCAGTTCGGGGCGGTTGCGCAGGTCCCACGGGAGGCAGAGGCGGTACGCGGCCGCGGCGAGCGCGGCGCCGAGCAGGCGGGTCAGCCAGCGTTCCGGCCAGGGGCGCGTGCGCAGGGGGCGGAGCAGCTTCTCGGTCATGCGTACGAGGGTTCCTGGGTGGGCGCCGGCCCGACAGAGTACGGATACTCAGTCCGACCTACTCACCCGCACCCAGGGGGCGGAACGCACCCCGGGGGCAGCGCCCCGAAGGGGCGCGGGGAACTGCGCGACCAGCCACGACGGCGCCGCAGACGACCAACCGCCCATCCCGGCGCCCGCAGCGGAGCATCACGCCTTCGCCGACAGCGGTTCGGCGATGTCCTCCAGGGAGCGCCGCTCCGCGCGTACCGCGAGGAAGGCCGCCACCAGGCCCGCCGCGCACATCAGGCCCGCGCCGATCTGGAAGGCGAGGACGGTGTCGGCGACGACGCCGGACTCCGTCAGCTCGGCGAAGATCAGCGGGCCGCTGATCCCGCCGGCGGCGGTACCGATGGCGTAGAAGAAGGCGATGGCCATGGCCCGGGTCTCCATGGGGAAGACCTCGGAGACCGTGAGATAGGCGCTGGACGCTCCGGCCGAGGCGAAGAACAGCACCACGCACCAGCAGGCCGTCAGGGTCACCTCGTCGAGCGCCCCCCGGTCGAACAGCCATGCCGTGCCGAAGAGCAGGACGCCGGACAGCAGATACGTCGACGAGATCATGATCCGGCGGCCGACCGTGTCGAACAGCTTGCCGAGCAGGAGCGGGCCGAGCAGGTTGCCGGCGGCGATGACGGCGAAGTAGTAGCCGGTGTCGGAGGTCGGGACGTCGTAGAACGTGGTGAGGATCGCGCCGAAGCCGAAGGTGATCGCGTTGTAGAGGAACGCCTGCCCGATGAAGAGGGAGAAGCCGAGGACGGCACGGCGGCGGTACCGGGAGAAGACCGTGCGGGCGATCGTGCCGAAGCCGACGCTCTCGCGCTGATGGATCGTCATCTCCTGGGCGGCGGGCGGCAGCGGACGGCCCGTCTCCTCCTCGACCTGCGCCTCCACGTCCGCCACCAGCCGTTCGGCCTCCTGTTCCCTGCCGTGGATGAGGAGCCATCGGGGGCTCTCGGGGACGTTCCGGCGGACCAGCAGGATGACCAGGCCCAGCACCACACCGAGGGCGAAGGTCAGCCGCCAGCCGACGTTCGCCGGGAAGAGGTCGGTGTTCAGGGCGACGATCGCCAGCAGCGAACCGCCGATCGCGCCGAGCCAGAAGCTGCCGTTGATGACGATGTCGACCCGGCCCCGGTACTTGGACGGGATCAGCTCGTCGATCGCGGAGTTGATGGCCGCGTACTCGCCGCCGATGCCGAAGCCGGTGAGGAAGCGGAAGAGGAAGAACCACCAGGTGGAGAAGGAGACGGCCGTCAGCGCGGTCGCCGCCAGATAGACCACCAGCGTCACCATGAACAGCTTCTTGCGGCCGAACCGGTCGGTCATCCGGCCGAAGAAGAGGGCGCCCGCGCAGGCGCCCGCCACGTACAGGGCGGCCGCTATGCCCGTGACCTGCCCGGATGTGATGGGCAGTCCGCTGCCCTCCTCGGACAGTCGGCCCGCGATGTTGCCCACGACGGTCACTTCCAGACCGTCGAGGATCCACACGGTGCCGAGTCCGATCACGATCGTCCAGTGCCAGCGCGACCAGGGAAGACGGTCCAGTCGCGCCGGTACGGCGGTGGTGATCACACCCGGTGACTTCGGGGCTGTGACGGTCATGGGCTGGGGCTCCCTCCACTCCGAGCGAACCCGGCCCGAGTGCCCGCACGAGCAGGGATCACGCCCACCGCCCACCGCTCACCCGGCCACCCGGCCACCCGGCCACCCGCCCGTCGTACGCCCCAACTGCCGGAGTGGCGGCGGACGTCCTACGCCCCCAACGCCCGCGAGACCGTGTAGATCAGCAGGCCCGCCAGGGAACCCACCACCGTGCCGTTGATCCGGATGAACTGCAGGTCGCGGCCGATGTTGGCCTCGATCTTCTTCGTGGTGTGCTCGGCGTCCCAGCTCGCGACGGTCTCGGTGATGAGGGAGGTGATCTCCGCGCGGTAGGTCGTCACCACGTGCACGGCCGCGCCCTCGACCCACTTGTCCACCTTGGCCTGCGCGCTCGGCTCGGTGGCCATCCGGCTCCCCAGCGACAGCAGGGACGCGCGGACCCGCAGCCGCAGTTCGCTGCGCTCGTCCTCGGCGGCGGACACGATCATCGACCGTACGGCCGTCCAGGCGGAGGCGATGAGGTCCTGGACCTCGCCCCGGCCGAGCACCTCGTTCTTCAGCCGCTCCACCCGCGCCCGGGTGTCCGTGTCGGACTGGAGGTCGGTGGCGAAGTCGGTGAGGAAGCGGTCGAGGGCACCGCGCGCCGGGTGGGTGGGCGAGTCGCGCATCTCGGTGGCGAAGCGCAGCAGTTCCTTGTAGACCCGCTCGCCGACCTTCCGGTCCACGAACCGGGGGGTCCAGCCGGGGGCGCCGCCCTCGACGGCGTCCATCACCTGCGCGTCGTGCAGGACCAGCCAGTCGTGGGCGCGGGTGCAGATCAGGTCGACGATCCGCCGGTGGCCGCCGTCGTTGACGACCTTCTCCAGCATCTTGCCGATGCCGGGCGCGATCTCCTGGGCGCCCGCCCGCCGGGTGATCGCCTCCCCGACCACGGCCTGCACGTCCGAGTCGCGAAGGACCGTCAGCGCGCCCCGGAGCGCGGTCGCCAGCTCGGCCGTCACCCGGTCGGCGTGCTGCGGCTCGGCGAGCCACGCGCCGAGCCGGCTGCCGATGCCGACGGCCCGCAGCCGCTGCCGTACGACGTCCTGCGAGAGGAAGTTCTCGCCGACGAACTCACCGAGCGAGACGCCCAGTTGATCCTTCTTGGTGGGGATGATCGCGGTGTGCGGGATGGGCAGCCCGAGCGGATGCCGGAACAGCGCGGTCACGGCGAACCAGTCCGCCAACGCGCCCACCATGCCCGCCTCGGCGGCCGCCGCGACATAGCCGGCCCAGGCGCCCGCGCCCTCGTGCGAGGCCCACTTGGCCAGCACGTACACCACCGCGACGAAGAGCAGCAGCCCGGCCGCGATGAGCTTCATCTGCCGCACGCCCCGCTGCTTCTCCTCGTCGGCGGCGCTGAAGGCGGTCATGGTGCGGTGCGACACCCGCGGCTCGGCGCTCACTGCCGCGTCCTCCGCTTTCGTACGGTCCATTCACTCCACCCGTTCCTGTCCCCCGCACCCATTGTCCGGTTCTTCCGCTCTTCGGCTCTTCGAACTCGTCCGCTCTTCGACTTTTCGGCTCTTCGAACTCGTCGGTTCGTCAGCTCTTCGGCTCCTCGAACCCGTCGGATCGTCAGCTCCTCGAACTGTTGGTGACGTACTCCATAGATCTACTGAGACCTACTCCTGGAACGGAACAGGAGTTCCCCGCGTCTGTCCGGGCGGGGGAACCGATGGGGGTTCTCGCAAGCAGCCCCCATCCCATGCCGCATCATGGGGTGATCACATCGGAGCCTCGGGGCTCCACAGCCCGAGGAGTAACACACCGCATGACCAGGCATCACGGTTATGCACTTCTGGCGGCCATGTCCGCCCTGATCGTGGCGATCTCGGCCGCGATATACGTCGGCGTCGGCATCGACGACAGCACCCACCGGCAGGAGACCTTCGCCCGCGCGCCCCACAACAGCGCCGCCCCCGCCTCCACCGGCGTCTGGGTCGGCGCCTGGGCCGCCTCGCCGAACGGGTCGGAGCCGGGCACCGAGAGAGACGGCCTCGCCGGCCGCTCGGTGCGCAACGTGGTGCACACGACCGCCGCCGGTACGAGTGCCCGCGTCACCCTGTCCAATCTCTACGGCCAGCAGCCGCTGACCATCACCCACGCCTCGCTCGCGGTCGCCGCCGCGCAGGACACCCCGGCCGCGGCGGCCGACACCATGCGCCGCCTCACGTTCGCCGGCAACCCGACGGTCGTCATCGCGGCGGGTCAGCAGGTGGTGAGCGACGCCGTGCGGGTGGCGATCCCGCACGACAGCGACGTGCTGATCACCACCTACTCCCCGATTCCCTCCGGCCCCGCGACCTACCACACGCACGCCCGGCAGATCTCGTACACCGCCGAGGGCGACCGGACGGCGGACGTCACCGGGGAGCCGTACACCACGCAGTCCCTGCACTGGCGGTACGTCACCGCCCTGGACGTGCTGAGCAACGAGTCCAACGGCACGGTCGTGGTCCTCGGCGACTCGCTCACCGACGGCATCACCTCCACCGTCGGCGAGAACCGGCGCTGGACGGACGTCCTCTCCGACCGCCTCCGCGCCGCCGCCGGCTCCTCCGACACGCCCCGCTACAGCGTCGTCAACGAGGGCATCAGCGGCAACCGCGTCCTGACCAACGGCAACGGCCGCCCCGCCGAGAACCCCAGCGGCCTCTCCCGCTTCCAGCGCGACGTCCTCGGCCGAACGGGTGTCAGGGCCGTCGTCGTCGACCTCGGCGTCAACGACATCATCAAGAACCCGGGCCGGACCGACCCCGCCGCCGTCACCGCCGGCCTGCGCCGGCTCGTCGAGCGGGCGCACGCCCGAGGACTGCGCGTCGTCGGCGCCACCCTCATGCCCTTCCACGGCCACCGTGGCTACTCCGACCAGCGCGAGTCCGTCCGCCAGGCCATCAACGCCGAGATCCGCTCCGGCAACGTCTTCGACACCTACGTCGACTTCGACAAGGCCCTACGCGACCCCTACGCCCCCCGCCGCCTCCGCCCCGACTACGACTCGGGCGACCACCTCCACCCCAGCGACAAGGGCTACGCCCGCATGGCCGAGGTCTTCGACCTGGAGAAACTGAAGGGCGCCGCTCCGGCGGAGCTGTAGATCTTCCAGGGGCGCGGGGAACTGCGCATCTTTAGGGGCGCGGGGAGCTGCGCATCTTCAGGGGCGCGGGGAACTGCGCATCTTTTAGGGGCGCGGGGAACTGCGCGTCTTTTAGGGGCGCGGGGAACTGCGCGAGCAACCACGACGCACCCGCGGTCGGCAACGCACCCGCAGTCGCCATACGGCCTACCGCTCCCCGCCCCTACGCCGCTCCCGCTCCCGCCGCATCTCGTGCACATGGTCAAGATGGGAGGCGTGCAGCTCGCGCCGCGCCTCCCGCCGCTCCAACCGCTCCTGCCGCCGAGCCTCCTTCAGCCGCTGCCGCTCGGCCTTCGGCACCTTCCGCTCGACCCCGACCCCGCCCCAGAACGCGAACCCGGTGATGACCACGCGCGGCGCGCCGGGGTCGCCCGGTACGCCCTCCTCGCTGTGGTCGAAGCCGCCCATGATCCCGATGCCCCGGACGACGACCTCGACGCCGGGCGGCACGATCACGTTGATCCCGCCCATGACCGCCACGCAGTTGATCGTGACCTCGCGCTCCGCGAAGTACGCCTCCCGCAGATCCAGTTCCCCGCCGCCCCAGAACGCGAAGCAGTCGAACCGCCGGGGCACGGTCCAGCGCCCCTTGCGCTCGAACCCGGACATGACCGCCACGCCCCACGTGGACGTGCCGTCGCCGCCGACGATCCGCTCCGGCCAACTCGCGTCCTCCGCAGGCCCCTTGACCAGCGACACGGACGGCGGCGGCACGACGGCCGGCGGCGCCACGGTCCCCGCACCCGGCAGATCCCGGGTGATCGGCGCCAGCTCGCCGTACGTCCGCGCCTTGTACGTCGCGTCCAGCCGCTCCTCGAACTCCTCCATGTCGAGCCGCCCCTCGGCCAGGGCGTCCCGCAGTTGCTCGGAGACGCGTTCACGATCGGCGTCGGAGGCACGAAGGTCCGCGGCGGCCGGAAGATCCGGCTGGTCGTCCGTCATACGAATCAGCCTACGAGGAACCCCCGCGCGGGGCTACGAGACGGCCGGCCCCGGCTCCCCCACCCGCTCCGCCTGCTGCGCGTACATCCGGGCGATCACGGCCTCGATGTCCGGCTCCCGCACCGACAGGTCCACCAGCGGATACTCCGAGGCGATCCGCGCCACCAGCGGGGCCGCCGACTCCGACGCGGGGAACGCGAGCCACTGCCGGGGCCCCTCCACCCGTACGACCCGGGCGGGCGCGGCCTCGATCGGCGGCAGCTCGCGCTCCAGGTCGACGACGAGCGTGCGCTCGCTCTCGCCCACCTCGTGCAGCCCGGTCAGCGGACCGTCGTACATCAGGCGCCCGTGATCGATGACCATCACCCGGCGGCACAGCTGCTCGATGTCCTGGAGGTCGTGCGTGGTGAGGAGCACGGTGGTGCCCTGCTCGGTGTTGAGCTCCCTGAGGAACTCGCGGACCTTGGCCTTGCTGATGACGTCGAGCCCGATCGTCGGCTCGTCCAGGTACAGCACCTCGGGGTCGTGCAGCAGAGCCGCCGCGATGTCCCCGCGCATGCGCTGACCGAGCGACAGCTGCCGTACGGGCACGTCCAGCAGGTCACCCAGTTCGAGGAGTTCGACGCAACGGTCGAGGTTCTCGCGGTAACGGGCGTCGGGGATGCGGTACATACGGTGCATCAGCCGGTAGGAGTCGATGAGGGGGAGGTCCCACCACAAGGTCGTACGCTGCCCGAACACCACCCCGATACGCCGGGCGAGCCGCGTCCGCTCACGCGACGGGTCGATGCCGGCCACCCGCAGACGGCCCCCGCTCGGGGTCAGAATGCCCGTCAGCATCTTGATGGTGGTCGACTTCCCGGCGCCGTTCGGGCCGATGTAGCCGACCATCTCGCCGCGCGCCACGGTGAAGGAGATCGAGTCGACCGCCCGGACCTCGCGCCGCTCCCGGCGCAGGAACCCCGTCTTCTTGCGGACGTCGAAGACCTTCTCCAGCCGGTCGAGTTCGATGAACCGGTCCCCGACCGCGTCCGCTCCCAGTGCCTCGCTCATATGTCCCTCGGCTCCCTAACTCCCCGTACTCCGATACGAACGCAGCCCCGCCCGCCACGCGACCCCCGCCAGCGCACAGCAGGCCACGCCGACCAGCGGTGGGGCGAAGGCCAGCCAGGTCGGCAGGTCGAGCGGGTAGGGGCGGCCCAGGACGTACATTCCGGGCACCCAGTTGACGAAGGCGAGCGGCAGGACGAAGGTCACCCCGCGCACCAGGTCCTTGGCGAAGAGCGCCGGCGGGTACTGCAGAAGGGTGGCGCCGCCATAGGTGAAGGCGTTCTGCACCTCGGAGGCGTCCTGCGCGACGAACTGGAAGGCCGCGCCCCCGACGAACACCGCCGCGAAGATCATTCCGCCGCTGCCCACCATCAGCGGGATCATCAGCACCTTGGCCGGTGTCCAGGCGATGTCGAGCGTGGTCAGGGCATACCCGAGGACGAACAGCCCCTGGGTGATCCGGCCGAGGCGGCGCAGCGCGAACTTGTCGGCGGCGACCTGGGCGAGCACCGGCACCGGGCGGACGAGAAGGGTGTCCAGGGTGCCGTCGCGGACCCGGCGGCCGAGCCGGTCCATGGAGCCGATCATCAGATCGGCGAGGCCGAACGCGATCCCGGAAGTGCCGTACAGGAGAGCGATCTCGGGCAGGGTGAAGCCGCCCAACTCGTCGACCTGGGAGAACATCAGCAGGATCGCGACGAAGTCGAAGGAGGTCGCCGCGAAGTTCCCGAAGGTCGTCATGGCGAAGGAGGCGCGGTAGGCCATCGTGGAGCGGATCCACATGGCGGCGATCATGCGATAAGCGCGCAGACCGTCCCGTACGCGGCCGGCCACGCCGTACTCGCCGAACGGATTTTCCCCGGCCGTCTCCCTGACCCGCGCGCCCCCGCGCCCGTCCGCGTGCTCCGCCGCGAGTTCATCGAGGTCAGCCACCCTGGACCACCACCTTCCGCGTCGCCGCCGACTGGATCAGCCGCCCGACCGCCAGCAGCACCGCCGCCCAGGCGAGCTGGAAGGCGTACGTCCCCCAGGGGTCGGCCTCGCCCAACAGGACGTCCGCCGGGGCCTGGAGCAGCGCGGACCAGGGCAGGAGGCGGGCGAGGTCGCCGAGCGCGCCGGGGAAGACGTTCAGCGGCAGGAGCATCCCGGAGAAGAAGACTCCGGTGAGCCAGGTGATCTGCATCGCTCCGGCGCCGTCGAGGAGCCAGAACGCCCACAGGGCGACGATGTACCGGATCGCGAAGCTGACGAGGGCCCCGAGAGCGACCGCGACGAGACAGGCGAGCCAGGGCAGTGGGCCGGAGGGCAGCGCCAGGTCGAAGAAGAACGCCCCGCACACCATGGGGACGACACCTCGTCCGAGCAGCTGGAACAGGGCGCGGCCCATGTCCGCGGCGAGCCACCACAGCTGGAGGTCGACGGGCCGGTACAGGTCGACCGCGATGTCCCCGGTCCGGATCCGCTCGATCAACTCCTCCTCGAACCCCGCGCTTCCCAGCACCATCACCGCGAACATCGCCTGCCCGACCCATACATAGGTGAGGGCCTGCGCCTGGTCGTAGCCGCCGAGGTGGGGCTTCTCGTGCCAGAGGGCCAGGTAGGTGTATGCAAGGATGAAGCCGAAGACGGTGTTGGTGAACACCCCCGCGGCGGTGGCCACCCGATATGTCGCGTACCGCCTGAAACCACCGGCGGCGACGGCGGCGTACAACCGCCCTGTGCCCACGAGGAAACCCCCATCCGCTGCGAAGAGTTAGGCGAAAGGCCGAGGCCTGGACCGATTCGGGCCGAAGCGAAGAAGCCTAGTCCGCGGCCGGAGTGGCCTGCCACGCGTTTTCGGGGGCGGACGGTGGTGCTCATGGGGTGTGCGGGGCACGTGCCGCGATCCGGGAACGGATCGAGCGGTACGAGAGTCTTTACTCGGGGGTGCAGAACCGGCCCGGAGCGGGCGCAAAGCGTACGAGTCCGTACGGAAATGAACGTACGACGCGAAAACAGGAGCACGGCAGCACGATGAGCGACGAGCCGCAGCCGAAGCGGAACGGCCCGGGCTGGGCACCGAGAGACCCGGGGCCACGCACTCCGGGCACGCCTCCGGGGTCCGGCGACCACGCCGCCATGGGGAACACCGACGGTACGCCCGGCACGACACCGGGCGGGAAGCCGGGCGGGACGCCCGAAGCGGCACGTGGCGGGACGCCCGACGCCGCACGTGGACGAAGGCCTGACGCGGCGTCCGCCGGGGGGCCCGACGCGGCCGCCGGGGGGCCTGACTCGGCGTCCCCCCGGAGGCCTGACGGGGCGTCCGCGGGGAAGCCCGGCACGACGCCCGACGGGAGGCCGCACGGCAAGCCCGGCACGGCTCCCGGCAGGCAGACCGGTGCCGTGCAGGGCAGGCAGACCGGCGGGCAGACCGACGCGGCTCCCGGCGGGAAGTCCGGTGGGCAGACCGGTGCCGTGCCCGGCAGGCAGACCGGCGGGCAGACCGACGCGGTGCCCGGCAGGCAGACCGGCTCGACTCCTCCCGGCTCGGCGCCCGGCGGAAAGCCCGGTGCGGGATCCACCCGGACGCCGGAGGCCAAGCCGACACCGGCCTCCGACCGCAAGCCCAGCGGGGCCCGTGACGGTCAGCCCGCCGAGGCCCGTGACGGTCAGCCCACCGGGGCTCGTGACGGCCGGCCCGCCCAGGCCCGCGACGGCCATCCCACCGGGCCCCGTGACGCCAAGCCCGCCGACGCGCGCGGCGGCAACCCCGCCGGAGCCCGTGACGCCAGGCCCGTCGACGGACGTGACGCCAAGCCCGCCGGAGCCCCCGACGCCAAGGCCGCCCGTGCCGCCCGGGCCGCGAGGGCCGCCGGCGCGCGTGGCGGCAACCCCGCCGGCCCCGGTAGCCCCGGCCCCCTCGGCGCGCGCGACCGCGCGCCCGGCGGCGCCCCTGACGCCAGGCCCTCCGGCGCCCCTGACGGCAAGGCCCCCCGGACGCCCGGCGCGGCAGCCGGCGCGGCCGGTGACGACACACCCACCACCACGCTGGGCGTCATCCCGGCCGGTAAGGCAGCCGCGGCGCCCGCCCGGTCGGCGCAGGACACGCCTACCCAGGCACTGGGCGTCATCCCCGCCGGGGCGGCCACCGCCCCCGCGCCCGCCGCCGTGCCCGACATCACGCCCGACCCCGGAGCCGGGGGCGGCAAGGGGAAGAAGCCCAAGCGGCCCAAGCGCAAGGGGTGGAGGCGGCTGTTCCCCACCTGGCGCATGGTGCTCGGCGCCTTCGTCATCGGGCTCATGCTGATCGTCGGCGCCTTCGTGCTGGGCTACAACATGGTCCACATCCCCAAGGCGAACGCGTTCGCGACCAAGCAGAGCAACGTCTACCTGTACGCGGACGGCAGCCAGATCGCCCGCGACGGCGAGGTCAACCGCGAGAACGTCCCGCTGTCGAAGGTCTCCAAGGAGGCCCAGCGCGCCGTACTGGCCGCCGAGGACCGCGACTTCTACTCCGAGCCGGCCATCGACCTCAAGGCGATGGCCCGCGCGGCCTGGAACACCGCGACCGGCAAGGGCAAGCAGTCCGGCTCGACGATCACCCAGCAGTACGTGAAGAACTACTACCTGGCCCAGGACCAGACCGTCACCCGCAAGGCCAAGGAGTTCTTCATCTCGATCAAGCTGGACCGCGAGGTGACCAAGGACGAGATCCTGGAGGGCTACCTCAACACCAGCTTCTTCGGCCGCAACGCCTACGGCATCCAGGCCGCGGCCCAGGCCTACTACGGCGTCGACGCCGACCGTCTCACCGCCGAGCAGGGCGCCTACCTCGCCGCCCTGGTCAACGCGCCGAGCATGTACGACGTCGTCGCCCACCCCGAGAACAAGGGCGCGGCCGTCGCCCGCTGGAACTACGTCCTCGACGGCATGGTCAAGGAGGGCTGGCTCAAGCAGTCCGAGCGGACCGGCGCGAAGTTCCCGATGCCGAAGCAGGCCACCACGTCCAGCGCCTTCTCCGGACAGCGCGGCTATCTCGTCGAGGCCATCAAGTCGTACCTCTACGACCACAAGATCATCGACGAGGAGGCGCTGGAGAACGGCGGTGGCTACCGCATCACCACCACCATCCAGCCCAAGATGCAGGACGCCTTCATCAAGGCCGTCGACGACCAGCTGATGGACAAGCTCGACAAGAAGAACCGCAAGGTCGACAACTACGTCCGCGCCGGCGGTGTCTCCATCGACCCGAAGACCGGCAAGGTCATCGCGATGTACGGCGGCATCGACTACACCAAGCAGTACGTGAACAACGCGACCCGCCGCGACTTCCAGGTCGGCTCGACCTTCAAGCCGTTCGTGTTCACCTCCGCCGTGGAGAACGCCTCCAACAACCAGAGCGGCCAGGCGATCACCCCGAACACCGTCTACGACGGCACCAACAAGCGCCCGGTGGTGGGCTGGCCCGGCGAGACGTACGCCCCCGAGAACGAGGACTACGTCAACTACGGCAACATCACCGTCCGCCAGGCCACCCAGAGCTCCGTGAACTCGGTGTACGCGCAGATGGCCGTGGACGTCGGCCCCGAGAAGGTCGAGAAGACCGCGATCGACCTCGGTCTGCCCAAGAGCACCCCGGACATGAACCCGTATCCGTCCATCGCCCTGGGCACCGCCACCGCGAGCGTCCTCGACATGACGGAGGCGTACGCCACGCTCGCCAACCACGGCAAGCACGGCACGTACACGATGATCGAGAAGATCAGCAAGGACGGCGCGGCGGTCGAACTCCCCTCCACGGAGTCCACGCAGGCCGTCAGCCGCAAGGCCGCCGACACCACCACGGCCGTCCTGCGGAGCGTCGTCGAGAGCGGCACCGCCACCGCCGCCCAGGCCTCCGGCCACCCGGTCGCCGGCAAGACCGGCACCGCCGAGGAGGACAAGGCGGCCTGGTTCGCCGGCTACACCCCCGACCTCGCCACCGTCGTCTCCGTCATGGGCCAGGACCCCAAGACGGGCGCCCACAAGCCGCTGTACGGCACCATGGGCCTGAACCGCGTCAACGGCGGCGGGGCGCCCACGGAGATCTGGGCGCAGTTCACCAAGGCCGCCCTGAAGGGCAAGAAGGTCAAGGACTTCGACCTCGACCTCCAGATCGGCGCCGACGTCGTCTACACCCCGCCCAGCACCCCCGCCGACGAGCCGGGTGCCACCGGCGACGAGGAGACCGGCGGCGCCACGGGTGACGAGGAGACCGACGGCCCGACGGACGGCGGCACCGACGACAGCACGACCACCGGCGGCACGCCCACGACCGACGGCGGGACGACCTCCACCGGCGGCACGTCGACGGACGGAGGTACTACGTCCACCGGCGGCACCACGACCGACGGCGGCACCACCTCCACCGGCGGTACGACGACCGACGGCGGCACCGGCTCCACCGGCGGCACCACGACCGACGGCGGCACGACGGACGGCGGAGGAGCGGCGACAGGGGCCGGCGGGACGGCGGAGGGTCCGTTCGGGTAGCCGCGGCCGCTCCGTGGCCGGAGGTGGCCTTCAACCCCACCACGGCCACGAGCGGCAACACGGCAGACACCCGTAGAACGCGGCAGGGGCTGGTGACCATGGTCACCAGCCCCTGCCGCGTTCTCACACCTACGCATCACAGATACAGGCCCGTGGAGTCCTCCGACCCCTCGAACCGGTCCGCGGCCACGGCGTGCAGGTCCCGCTCGCGCATCAGGACGTACGCGACACCGCGGACCTCGACCTCGGCACGGTCCTCCGGGTCGTAGAGGACGCGGTCGCCGGGCTCGACGGTCCGGACGTTCTGGCCGACCGCGACGACCTCGGCCCAGGCGAGGCGCCGGCCGACCGCCGCCGTCGCGGGGATCAGGATGCCGCCGCCGGAACGCCGCTCGCCCTCGGCGGTGTCCTGCCGCACGAGCACACGGTCGTGCAGCATCCGGATGGGCAACTTGTCGTGTTGGGTCTTCTCGCTCACGCCCCGAACCTACCTGTCTCCGTCAGGTCCTACGACGTCGAGTGCCGAGAGTGAGGAGCCCGACGACACCGACGACACCGACGACCACGAGGGCGACGGGCACGATGCGCTCGACCCGCGGCGCCCCGTCCTCGTCGACGAACTGGCCCCTGACGTCACTGACCACACGATTGACCGAGACGTACGCCTTGCCCAGGGTGTGGTCGATGTTGGAGACCACCTTGGCCTTGGCGTCGCCCACGATCGTCTTGGGGTGCACGCGGACGCCGATCTCGTCGAGCGTCTCGGCGAGGTTGTCGCGGCGGCGCTTGATGTCCGCCTCGATCTCGGCCGGGGTTCTGATGTCCGAGCTCTCCGCCACCGCGCGGCCTCCCGTTGTCGGTTGTCGGTGAAATCTCTTGGTTGCGACAGTCTGTCAGCTCCACCCGGCACCGCACCGCCAGGGCCCGCCATTACGCTGGCCCGATGAGCGAGCGACTCCAGCCCGGGGACGTGGCCCCCGCCTTCACCCTCCCGGACGCCGACGGCAACGAGGTGTCCCTGTCCGACCACAAGGGCCGCAAGGTCATCGTCTACTTCTACCCGGCCGCCCTGACCCCCGGCTGCACCAAGCAGGCCTGCGACTTCACCGACAACCTGGAGCTCCTCGCGGACGCCGGGTACGACGTCCTCGGCATCTCCCCCGACAAGCCCGAGAAACTCGCCAAGTTCCGCGAGAAGGAGTCGCTGAAGGTCACCCTTCTCGGCGACCCCGACAAAACCGCCCTCGACGCCTACGGCGCCTTCGGCGAGAAGAAGAACTACGGCAAGACCTACATGGGCGTCATCCGCTCCACGATCATCGTCGACGAGGAGGGCAAGGTCGAACACGCCCTGTACAACGTCCGCGCGACGGGCCACGTAGCCAAGATCATCAAGGACCTGGGCATCTGAGGCCCGCCTCCGCCCCACAGAACGGCCCGCACCGGATCACCCCGGTACGGGCCGTTCCGCATTCCGGGCGTAACCGTCTGATTTACGGCTCGTTACTCCGTACGAGCCACGAACAGGTGGCCGGGAACGGAGAGGTCATGACCGTCAGGTACACCCGCGAACTGCTGGAGGAAGCAGCGCGCGAGACGAGGCACATCGACGAGGCCGTTCGATGGTGCGGCGGCAGACCGACTCCAGGAAGCAGGCGCTACCTACGCCAGAAGATGGCTGAGGCCGACGTGGACATCTCGCATTTCGCTACAAGCCGGGTCCGGCACACGGAAGAGCGCCTACGTGCCGCCGTGGCGGTGTCGACCAGCATCAAGGACGTGGTGCGCCACCTCGGAATCAACCAGGTCGGGGGCAACCAAACTCACATCAGTCGCCGGATCGCCACGCTCGGAATCGACACTTCCCACTTCAACTCCGCGCGCAAAGGGCGCCCGAAGGGATCGCTCGGCAACCCGCTCACCTTGCGCACCCCCGAGGACGGAAGGGTCCCCGGTGACCGGCTGCTCCGAGAACTCCTGCGTACGGGAGTCCGTGAAGTCTGCGCGGCGTGCGGCACAGGGCCGGAGTGGAACAGCAAGCCGCTCCGCCTCGAAGTCGACCACATCAGCGGCGACTGGTGGGACAACCGCTCGGAGAATCTACGGCTGCTGTGCCCCAACTGTCACGCCACGACCGACACTTACCGGGGACGTCGGAAGTGGAAGAGCGCATGAACACTCCCAAGTACACCAGGGACGTGCTGATGAGGACCGCGGCCATCTCGACGAGCCTGGTGGACATGATGCGGCGGCTGGGCACGACCTTGGGCTGCGGTCCTCAGCGCTACCTGCGCCGCAGGCTGGAGCATTATGGGATCGACACCTCACACTTCACCGAAGAGCCGCTTCCGCCCCGAGAGAAGCGGTCCTATGCGCGCGAACTACTGGAAGAGGCGGCGGCCCAGTCGCACAGCATCCGCGAGATGTTCGAGTATCTGGGCTATCCGCCGGAGGACAGTCCTTACTGGCTCGTCAGAAAGCGACTGGATCAATACGGCATCGACACGTCGCACTTCACACGCAGGTACGGACGCAGCCTCGAAGGTCTTCCCCCGGACGTTCTCGCATCAGCGGCTGCCCGAGCCACCAGCGTTGCTGGCCTACTCAAGATCCTCGGCTATCACGACACCAATGGTGCCGCCCGCACACGAGTGAAGCGCACTCTGCTGGCACACGGCATCGCCACTGATCACTTCACCGGGCAGGGCCACTTTCGCGGCACCGTGTCGCGGCACCGAAAGTCCCCCGACCAGATCCTGCGCCGATTGGAACCGGGCTCGAACCGCACCAGGACCGCCCTGCTACGTCGTGCCCTCGACGACCTCGGTGTGCCGCACGTCTGCACCTCGTGCGGCATCGGCGACATCTGGCAAGGCAGGACACTGATCCTGGAGATCGATCACATCAATGGTGACCGGTTGGACAACCGCCGCGAAAACCTCCGGTATCTGTGCCCTTCCTGCCACAGCCAGACAGCCACCTACTCAAATCGATCTCGCCACGTACCGCGTCCCCGAGGCCCGGTAGAGTGAGCGAGGCTGCGGGCCCGTACCCCAGCTGGCCAGAGGGCGCCGGTTTAGGTCCGGTGTGTCGTGGGTTCGAGTCCCACCGGGCCCACAGGAAACTAAAGCCCCGCACCTTCGATTCAAAGGTGCGGGGCTCTTCCATGAAGTCAGCCCAACAGCTCCCGCAGCACCGGCACCAACCCCCGGAACGCCTTGCCTCGATGACTGATCGCGTTCTTCTCCTCCGCCGACAGCTCGGCGCACGTCCGGGTCTCGCCCTCCGGCTGGAGGATCGGGTCGTAGCCGAAGCCGTTCGTGCCGGTGGGGGCGTGACGCAGTACGCCCCTCAGCTGACCCTCGACCACCCTTTCCGTGCCGTCGGGTAGGGCCAGCGCCGCCGCGCAGTTGAAGTGGGCGCCCCGGTGTTCGTCGGCGATGTCGCCGAGTTGGGCCAGCAGCAGTTCCAGGTTGGCCCTGTCGTCGCCGTGGGTGCCTGCCCAGCGGGCGGAGAAGATGCCGGGGGCGCCGTTCAGGACGTCGACGCAGAGGCCGGAGTCGTCGGCGATGGCGGGGAAGCCGGTGGCGCGGGCGAGGGCGTGGGCCTTCAGCAGGGCGTTCTCCGCAAAGGTGACGCCGGTCTCCTTGACGTCGGGGACGTCCGGGTAGGCGTCCGCGCCGACGAGGTCGTGGCTCAGGCCGGCGTCGGCGAGGATGGCCTTCAGCTCGGTGAGCTTGCCGGCGTTGCGGGTGGCGAGGATCAGGCGGGTCATGCCCACCAGTATCGCGATCCCCGCCTCCCGGTTCGCATGGGTTACGGCAGTTACGGCAGTTACGACGTGCAGACCTTCGTCAGCTCGCCCGCCGCGTCCGTGATGCCGCTGATGTCGGGGGTGGTGTCCCCGTTCTCCACGGCCGTACGCGTGTCGGTGACGGCCTTCTGGAGCGAGTCGACGGCCTTGTTGACGTCGGTGTTGTCGGTCTTGTCGCCGATCTCGTCGAGGTTCTTGTCGATGGAGGCGAGGGACTCCTCCAGCTGCGCGGGGTCGTCCGCGGCGGTCTGGACGGCCTGCTGGAGGTCGTTCACGCTCTGGGCGATGGCGTCGGCGGTCTGGACGCAGTCCAGGGCCTTGTTCACGGCGTCGCAGCCGGTGGTGAGTCCGGCCGTCAGGGCGACGGCCGCTACGGCTCCGGCGATGGCGGTCATACGACGTCGGCGGCTCGCGGCCATGGAACGGTCCTCCTGAGGAACTGGGTGCAGGCCTGACGGCCCCCTGCGTGGTGCATGAACGGCTACTGCTGTGTGGCCGGGTGCACGGTGGTGTGCCGTGCACCCGTACGTGCAAGGACGCGGGCGGGGCCGCCGTGGTTGCCACCGGCAGGCCTCGCTCTTGGCGTGCCCTTTACCTTTCGAGGACCGTATCAAGCGCCTTGCGCTGCAGGAGCGCCAGCTCCGTGCAACCGGAAACGGCGAGGTCCAGTAGGGAGTTGAGCTCCTCGCGGGCGAACGGCTCGGCCTCGGCGGTGCCCTGGACCTCGACGAAGCGGCCGTCGCCGGTGCAGACGACGTTCATGTCGGTGTCGGCCTTCACGTCCTCCTCGTAGCGGAGGTCGAGGAGGGGGACGCCGCCGACGATGCCGACGGAGACCGCCGAGACGGTTCCGGTGAGGGGCTGCCGGTTGGCCTTGATCAGCTTCTTGCCCTGGGCCCAGGAGACGGCGTCGGCCAGCGCGACGTACGCGCCGGTGATGGCTGCCGTACGGGTGCCGCCGTCGGCCTGGAGGACGTCGCAGTCGAGGACGATGGTGTTCTCGCCGAGCGCCTTGTAGTCGATGACGGCGCGCAGGGAACGGCCGATGAGGCGGGAGATCTCGTGGGTGCGGCCGCCGATCTTGCCGCGTACGGACTCCCGGTCGCCGCGGGTGTTGGTGGCGCGGGGGAGCATGGAGTACTCGGCGGTCACCCAGCCCTCGCCGCTGCCCTTGCGCCAGCGCGGGACGCCTTCGGTGACGGAGGCGGTGCAGAAGACCTTCGTGTCGCCGAAGGAGATGAGGACGGAGCCCTCGGCGTGCTTGCTCCACCCGCGTTCGATGGTGACCGGGCGGAGCTGTTCGGGCGTGCGGCCGTCGATTCGAGACATGCCGCTGAGCTTAGGGGGTGTCGCGCGACACCCCCTCACCGCATTCGGGGCCTCGGGGACTCGGGGCCCTACATCATGTCCTCGATCTCCGCGGCGATGGGGTCGGCGTCGGTGCCGATGACGACCTGGATCGCGGTGCCCATCTTGACGACGCCGTGGGCGCCGGCGGCCTTGAGGGCGGCCTCGTCGACGAGGGAGGCGTCATGGACCTCGGTGCGCAGCCGGGTGATGCAGCCCTCGACCTCGTCGATGTTGTCGAGGCCGCCGAGCCCGGCGACGATCTTCTCAGCCTTGGTGGCCATGGCGCTTCTCCCTGATGACCGTGTGGAGCGTTCCGAATCGTTCGCGACTGGTCTACACCACGCGGGGGTCGCCCGCCAAGCGGGGGCTCTCGCCGGGTGGGGAACGGGAGGCGAAGGCCCGGTGACATCACGAAGGCATAAAACGGGAATCGCGGGTTCCTTGGCCGACCCCTCGCGTGCTACAACAGGTCTACACCACTGAATGGTGTAGACCTCTCCCGTGCTGCCCTCCCCCACACTCCCGTCCCCGGGCGGCGCCCTGCTCTCATGGAGGAAGTTGTGACCACGGCCAGCGCCGCTCCCGCGGCCGCAGACAACAAGGGCCCCGGCTGGGGCTCCCGCACGATGGCTGTGCTGCAGCGCATCGGCCGCAGCCTGATGCTGCCGGTCGCCGTGCTGCCGGCCGCCGCCCTGCTCGTGCGGCTCGGCACCACGGACATGCTGGGCAGCGAGTCGCTCCCCGGCTTCGTCACCAAGTTCGCGGGCTTCATGGCCGCCGGCGGCGGCGCCATCCTCGACAACATGCCGCTGCTGTTCGCCGTCGGCATCGCGATCGGCTTCGCGAAGAAGTCGGACGGCTCGACCGCCCTCGCCGCGGTCGTCGGCTACCTCGTCTTCCAGAAGGTCCTCGGCACCTTCACCGACCCGAACCTCCCGCAGGTGGCCACCGCCGTCGACGGCAAGGTCGTGATGGTGGACAAGGCGGTCAACGCCGGTGTCCTCGGCGGTGTGGTGATGGGCCTGGTCGTCGCCCTGCTCTACCAGCGCTTCCACCGCACCAAGCTGCCCGACTGGGCCGGCTTCTTCGGCGGCCGCCGCCTGGTGCCCATCCTGGCCGCCTTCGCGGGCCTGTTCATCGGCATCGTCTTCGGTTACATCTGGCCGGTCCTCGGCGCGGGTCTGCACAACTTCGGCGAGTGGCTGGTCGGTTCCGGTGCGGTCGGCGCGGGCATCTTCGGCATCGCCAACCGCGCGCTGATCCCGGTCGGCATGCACCACCTGCTGAACTCCTTCCCGTGGTTCCAGGCCGGTTCGTACGAGGGCAAGAGCGGTGACATCGCGCGCTTCCTCGCCGGTGACCCGACCGCCGGACAGTTCATGACCGGCTTCTTCCCGATCATGATGTTCGGCCTGCCGGCCGTCTGTCTCGCGATCTACCACGCGGCCCGCCCCGAGCGGCGCGCGGTGGTCGGCGGCATGATGTTCTCCATGGCGCTGACCTCGTTCGTCACCGGTGTCACCGAGCCGATCGAGTTCACGTTCATGTTCATCGCCCCGGTCCTGTACGCCATTCACGCCGTGCTCACCGGCATCTCCATGGCCCTGACCTGGGCACTCGGCATGAAGGACGGCTTCGGCTTCTCGGCCGGCGTGATCGACTTCGGCCTCAACCTGGGCATCGCCACCAAGCCCTGGGCACTGCTCCTGGTCGGCCTGTGCTTCGGCGTCCTCTACTACGTGATCTTCCGGTACGCCATCGTCCGATTCAACCTGCCGACCCCCGGCCGGGAGTCGGACGAGGAGCTGGCGGAGCTGCAGAAGGCGGAGGCCAAGTAGCCGCCACGGCTCCCCCGAGCACGCGGAAGGCCCCCGGAGTCCGCTCCGGGGGCCTTCCGCGTACGTCGTGCTCCGATCGCGTACGCCGCCTCGGGTCGCGTACGCCTTCTCGGATCGCGTACGGCGTCTCAGATCTCGTACGACACCCTGGGCACCGCCAGTTCCACCGGACCGTCGTACACCGCGCGGGCGTCGACGAGGTTGACCTGCGGGTCGGTCCACGGCGGGACGTGGGTGAGGACGAGCCGGCGGGCGCCCGCCCGGGCGGCCGTCTCACCGGCCTCCCGGCCGTTGAGGTGGAGGTCCGGGATGTTCTCCTTGCCGTGGGTGAAGGCGGCCTCGCACAGGAACAGGTCGGCGTCGCGGGCGAGTTCGTCCAGGGCGGCGGTGACGCCGGTGTCCCCGGAGTACGTCAGGACCCGGCCACCGTGTTCGATACGGATGCCGTACGCCTCGACGGGGTGGGCGACCCGTTCCGTGTGGATGGTGAAGGGGCCGATCTCGAACGTGCTCGGCTTGACCGTGTGGAAGTCGAAGACCTCGCTCATGGAGGAGGCGGACGGGGTGTCGGCGTAGGCCGTGGTCAGGCGCTGCTCGGTGCCCTCGGGACCGTAGACCGGGATGGGGGCGCAGCGGCCGCCGTCGTGGCGGTAGTAGCGTGCGACGAAGTACGCGCACATGTCGATGCAGTGGTCGGCGTGCAGATGGCTGAGGAAGATCGCGTCGAGGTCGTAGAGACCGCAGTGGCGCTGCAGCTCGCCTAGGGCACCGTTGCCCATGTCGAGGAGCAGCCGGAAGCCGTCGGCCTCTACGAGGTAGCTCGAGCAGGCCGATTCCGCGGACGGGAACGACCCCGAGCAGCCGACGACGGTGAGCTTCATGAGAGCTGGAACCTCCGCGCTGGCGTGAAGTCGTGACAGTCGTGTCAGTCGTGACGTGCAGACGGGTTGCGGATTGCAGTTGGCGGGGTTGCGAAGGACGGGCGTGGGTGCAACAAGAGTTGTGCGGTCCGTTGAGCGTAAGGCGCAAAAGGGTGGGTCGCTCCTCCGCCAGGGGCCGTTGTGGGCGAACTCACCTGTGGTGTCACCGGTTCGGCTGGTGGTGGGGCCGTTGAGGCGCGCGTGAGCCGGGGTGAGGTGGCGTCAAAGGGCGCGTGAGCGTGCGAGAGGGCGGGCGTGGCGTTGCGTGCGCCGGTACCGTCGTGGCTATGGACACGTCCTGGTGGTTGGCGCTCGCGGCGGTGGTGTTGCTGGCGCTCGTCGCGACGCTCGTCGACGGGTGGGGGCGGTCGCGGCGGCCGCCGCGACGGACGCGGCGGGCGAGTGGGCGGACCCGGCCGCCGGGGCGCCCCGAGCGGGTGCGGGGGTCTGTGCCGCGGCCCCGGCCCGCCGAGATCTGGTGGGCCGTCGTGCCCTTCGAGGACGGGCCCGGGGGCAAGGACCGGCCCTGTCTCGTGCTGGCCGTCCGGGGGGATCGGGCACGCGTGGCCAAGATCACCAGCAGGTACCGCGACGCGCGTGCCGGGGTGATCCCCCTGCCGCCGGGCACCGTCGGTGACACGCGAGGCCGACCCAGCTTCCTGGAGACGGGCGAGTTGCGGGAGGTGCCGGTCCGGGACTTCCGTCGTAAGGCGGGGGTGGCCGACCCGACCCTGTGGGACCAGGTCCGCCACCTGTCGAACTGACGGGGGCTTTTTCGCCCCCGCCGCCCCTACCCGTCCCTCGCCCAGGGGCTGCGCCCCTTCGACCCCCGGGTGCGGGTGGGTGGGGCTTCTCGCGCAGTTCCCCGCGCCCCTGAAAAGCAGGGGCCGTGTCCTTCAGGGGCGCGGGGAACTGCGCGAGCAACCACGACGCGCCCGCGCCCGGCGACGCACCCCTACGCCCAGAGCTGGCCCTGCAGTGTCTCGATGGCCTCTTCCGTCGTCGCTGCCGTGTAGACGCCCGTGGAGAGGTACTTCCAGCCGCCGTCGGCGACGACGAAGACGATGTCGGCCGGCTCGCCGGACTTCACGGCCTTGTTGCCGACGCCGATCGCGGCGTGCAGCGCGGCCCCGGTGGAGACGCCCGCGAAGATGCCCTCCTGCTGGAGCAGCTCGCGGGTGCGGGTGACCGCGTCGGCGGAGCCGACGGAGAAGCGGGTGGTGAGGACGGACGCGTCGTAGAGCTCGGGGACGAAGCCCTCGTCGAGGTTGCGGAGACCGTAGACGAGGTCGTCGTAGCGCGGCTCGGCGGCGACGATCTTGACGTCCGGCTTCTGTTCGCGCAGGTAGCGGCCCACACCCATCAGGGTGCCCGTGGTGCCGAGACCGGCGACGAAGTGGGTGATGGAGGGGAGGTCCGCGAGGATCTCGGGGCCCGTCGTCGCGTAGTGGGCGCCCGCGTTGTCGGGGTTGCCGTACTGGTAGAGCATCACCCAGTCGGGGTGCTCGGCGGAGAGCTCCTTGGCGACGCGTACGGCCGTGTTGGAGCCGCCGGCCGCCGGGGACGGGATGATCTCGGCGCCCCACATGCCGAGCAGGTCGCGGCGCTCCTGGGAGGTGTTCTCGGGCATGACGCACACGATGCGGTAGCCCTTGAGTTTGGCCGCCATGGCGAGGGAGATGCCCGTGTTGCCGGAGGTGGGTTCGAGGATCGTGCAGCCGGGGGTCAGACGGCCGTCCTTCTCCGCCTGTTCGATCATGTGCAGGGCGGGACGGTCCTTGACCGAACCCGTCGGGTTGCGGTCCTCCAGCTTGGCCCAGATGCGGACGTCGGCGGACGGCGACAGCCGCGGCAGGCGCACCAGAGGGGTGTTGCCCACCGCGGCCAGCGGGGAGTCGTAGCGCATGGGTGATCAGGCCATGCCGCCGGCGACCGCCGGCAGGATCGTCACGTTGTCGCCGTCGGACAGCTTGGTGTTGATGCCCTCCAGGAAGCGGACGTCCTCGTCGTTCAGGTACACGTTGACGAAGCGGCGCAGCTCGCCGCCGTCCACGATGCGGGCGTGGATGCCCGTGTGACGGCTTTCGAGGTCGGTGAACAGGTCGGCGAGGGTGGCACCGGCTCCCTCCACCGCCTTCTGACCGTCGGTGTACTGGCGGAGGATGGTGGGGATGCGGACCTCGATGGCCATGATGTGCGGCTCCTGTCGGGAGTGGTCGGGTCGGAGAGCGCGCGGCAGCGCGAAGTGCGTGGTCACACGGGGTTGGCGCCGCGGCTCACGGCCGTACGGCGGCAGGGGTCGGCGTCAACAGATGGCGCTGGCAAGCCTGCACAGGTCGACGTGCAGCCGCGCCACGAGCAGTGCGCCCGGCGTCTTCTCGCTCACGTCGTCAAGAACCATGCGCTCATCGTATCGATTCCCGACCGGGGTCCCGGAGTGTGATCCCACATGCCGGACGAATTCGGGCCGGGGAGTGAGACGGCGCACCTCGGTGAGCCGTTCTGGGCGCGAGGTCGTCGAGGCCGACGACGGTCCAGTCGTCCGACACCCGGCATCCGACACCCGGCGCCCGGCACCCGTGCTCGCGCCGCACCTGGAGCGCGCCGGAGGCCATGCGGTCGGAGGCGACGAACACGGCGTCCGGGTCGGGGCAGCGGCCGAGGAGCGCGGCCACGGAGTCGAGAGCGTCTCCGTCGCGGGCTGCTGCTGTGTGCGCGAGGCGGTGTACGGACACCGTATCCGCGCGTTCCGCTCGCCGGCGGGGCTTCTCTGCGCACGAGTGCCGGCGTCGGCACCCGTCAGTACGGCACCCGTCAGTACGCCTCGACGATCTTCACCTCCTCCTCGGTCACCTCGCCCTCGACGATCCTGAAGGAGCGGAACTGGAACTCGCCGAGTCCGTCGGTGTCGGCGGTCGAGACGAGGACGTAGTGGGCGCCGGGTTCGTTGGCGTAGGAGATGTCGGTGCGGGAGGGGCGGGCCTCGGTGGCCGTGTGGGAGTGGTAGACGACCACGGGCTCCTCGTCGCGGTCGTCCATCTCGCGGTAGAGCTTGAGCAGGTCGCCCGAGTCGAACTCGTAGAACGTGGGCGACATGGCCGCGTTCAGCATCGGGATGAAGCGCTCGGGCCGGTCCGACCCCGCCGGTCCCGCGACGACGCCGCACGCCTCGTCGGGGTGGTCCTTGCGCGCGTGGGCGACGATCTGGTCGACGAGGGCCTGGGTGATGGTCAGCATGCTGGCAGGATAAGCAAAGGGGCTGTTCCGTACCGGGGGGTGGTACGGAACAGCCCACATGCTGGGACTCGTGGGGTCAGCCGACCTTCTCGAACTCCGCATCACGGCGGTCGGTGACCTCCGGGTTGCGGGACTTCAGCACGGCCCAGCCGATGCCGAGGGCCACCGCCCAGCCGGCCATGACGTACAGGCAGACACGGGAGTCGGCGTCGTAGGCGATGAGGCCGGTGACGAAGAGCAGGAAGACGATGGCGACCCAGCTGCACTTCGCGCCGCCCGGGGCCGGGAAGGACGAGGCGGGCAGGCGGCCGGCGTCGACGCCGCGGCGGTAGAGGACGTGGCTGATCAGGATCATCAGCCAGGTCCAGATGCCGGCCGCGGTGGCGACGGAGACGACGTAGCCGAAGGCCTTCTCCGGGACGATGTAGTTCAGGATCACGCCGATGCCCATGAAGAGCACGGAGACGGTGATGCCGAACGCCGGGGTCTTCGTCGTCGACAGCCTGCTGAAGACCCGGGGGGCCTCGCCGTTGTCCGCGAGGGTGCGCAGCATGCGGCCGGTGGAGTACATGCCCGAGTTGCAGGAGGACAGGGCCGCCGTCAGCACCACGAAGTTGACGATGGCGGCGCCCGCCGGGATGCCGATCTTGGCGAAGGCGGCGACGAAGGGGCTCACGCCGGGCGCGAACTCGGTCCACTTCACCACGCAGAGGATGACGGTGAGGGCGCCGACGTAGAAGAGCGCGATCCGCCAGGGCAGGGTGTTGATGGCCTTGGGGAGGGTCTTCTCCGGGTTCTCGGACTCACCGGCGGTGACGCCGACCAGCTCGACGGCGAGGTAGGCGAACATCACGCCCTGGAGGGTCATCAGGGAGGAGCCGACGCCCTTGGGGAAGAAGCCGTCGAAGGCCCAGAGGTTGGAGACGGCGGCGGTGTCGCCGGCGGCGCTGAAGCCGAAGGTGAGGACGCCGAGGCCGATCACGATCATGCCGAGCAGGGCGGTGACCTTGACCATCGAGAACCAGAACTCGATCTCGCCGAAGAGCTTCACCGAGATCAGGTTGGCGCCGAAGAGGACCACCAGGAAGACCAGGGCGGTCACCCAACGCGGGATCTCCGGCCACCAGTAGTTGACGTAGATCGCGGCGGCCGTGAGTTCGGCCATGCCGGTGACGACCCACATCAGCCAGTACGTCCAGCCGGTGAAGTAGCCGAAGAACGGGCCGAGGAACTCGCGGGAGTACTCCGCGAAGGAGCCGGAGACCGGGCGGTACAGGAGCAGCTCGCCGAGCGCCCGCATGATGAAGAAGATGATGACGCCGGCGAGGGCGTACATGAAGATCAGGCTGGGGCCGGCCTTGGCGATGTTCGCCCCGGCTCCCAGGAAGAGGCCGACGCCGATGGCGCCGCCGATCGCGATCATCTGGACCTGGCGGCTGCCGAGCCCGCGCTCGTACCCCTCTTCGGGGGTGTCGCCACGGACGGCCTCGTCGCCGTTCTTGTTGACCTGAGCGGAGGTCATGTGTTGTGCGCCTTTCTCCACGCTGGGCCGATCCGAGCCGTTCGTCGACCCGGGATCGGGTTCCGATCCCCCCGGATGTGATGGAGCAGTGCCTGGCCGGCGATGGCCGGCTCGGTGGCGCACCCGACGGGACAAGGGTGGTGTCCGTCGGGCGGTCGTGAAGATTTATCACGGCCGCAATAGTGATCCACTGGGCGTTCTGTGGCGCACGGCACAGGGAGAAGCGGACAAAGAACACCCGTGAGGGCATCCCTCACGGGTGCGGTGACACGATCGTTATCCGGATTTGAGTGTCCTCTGAGCGAACGCGGAGCGTCCGTGGAGAAGCCATGGAGCGAACGTGCCGCGGACGTGCCGCGGACGTGCGGCGGCCGTGGAGGGGCGGGAACCGCGGGGATCCGGCGTCAGGACATCAGCGTCGTGACGAGCGAGTCCTGCAGACCGCCCAGCCACAGATAGGCCATCACCATCGGCTTGCGCGGGTCCTCGTCCGGGAGGCGGTAGAGGAGGTCGGTGTCCTCCTCGTCGACGACGTCGAGCCGGGAGCCGATGGCCAGGCGCAGGTCGTTGAGGCAGCCGAGCCACTGCCGGGAGTCGTCCGCCGACAGCTTCAGTACGGCTCCGCCCTCACCGGTCGCCGCCAGCGCGTCCAGGGAGTGGATCACCACGAGGGCCTTCTCGCGCTTGCCGGCCCGCAGGTCGTTCTCGGTGAAGCGGCGGAACTCCGAGGAGTACGCCCGCTGCTCCTCCGCCTGCCGGGCCGTCGGGGTGCCCTCGGGGTCGCTGTAGGCGTCCGGGAACAGCCGGAGCAGGACGGGGTCCTTGGGCGGCTCGCTGGGGCCCTCGGCGAAGAGTTCGGCGAGCGGGTCGTCGCCGGAGTCCTCGGCCGGGCCCGGGCCGATCAGCTCCAGGAGCTGCACCGCCAGCGAGCGGATGATGGAGATCTCGACCTCGTCGAGTGCGACGGCCGCGCCGCCGCCGGGGAGCGATTCGAATTGTCCTGGCATCAGGTGCGTCGCTACTTCCGGTCCTGCTGGAGGGTGGCCCACAGACCGTAGCCGTGCATGGCCTGCACGTCGCGTTCCATCTCCTCGCGTGTTCCGCTGGAGACGACCGCGCGGCCCTTGTGGTGGACGTCGAGCATGAGCTTGGTGGCTTTGTCCTTCGAGTACCCGAAGTACGTCTGGAAGACATACGTCACATAGCTCATGAGGTTCACCGGATCGTTGTGGACGATCGTCACCCACGGAACGTCGGGTTCGGGTACGGCGAAGACCTCCTCCGCCGACTCGGTCTTCTCGATCTCCATGGGTGCGGCTGCCGTCACACGGCCCATGCTGCCACCACAGGGGGGTGTACGCACAAATGCGGCCCCGCGACCGGGCCCCGCGAGGTACGGATCGTCGAATGACCGCCCGGAAATCGTCAGACTGACGAGATGGGAGTACGATCCCTTGCCATGAACACAGCGGACCTTGGTTTGCCGGTTGACGTCCCCTCGACCGCGCTCTTCACGGACCACTACGAACTCACGATGCTGCAGGCCGCGTTGAAAGCGGGTACGGCCGAGCGGCGTTCGGTGTTCGAGGTCTTCACACGGCGGTTGCCGGAGGGACGGCGGTACGGCGTGGTCGCCGGCACCGGGCGGGTACTGGACGCGGTCGAGAACTTCCGTTTCGACCCGGGCGTTCTCGGCTTCCTGCGCGAGCGCTCCGTCATCGACGCGGAGACCCTCGACTGGCTCGCCGGCTACCGCTTCGGCGGGGACGTGTGGGGCTACCAGGAGGGCGAGGTGTACTTCCCGGGCTCGCCGATCATGCGGGTCGAGGGCACCTTCGCGGAGTGCGTCCTCCTGGAGACCGTGATCCTGTCCATCCTCAACCACGACTCGGCCATCGCGGCCGCCGCCTCCCGGATGTCGAGCGCCGCCGGAGGGCGCCCGCTGATCGAGATGGGCGCCCGGCGCACGCACGAGCTGGCCGCCGTGGCCGCCTCGCGCGCCGCGTACCTCGGCGGCTTCACCTCCACCTCGGACCTGGCCGCCGGCTTCCGCTACGGCATACCGACGGTCGGCACCAGCGCCCACGCCTTCACGCTGCTCCACGACCGCGAGCGGGACGCCTTCCAGGCCCAGGTGGACTCGCTGGGCCGGAACACCACCCTGCTCGTCGACACGTACGACGTCACCGAGGCCGTACGGACCGCCGTGGAGGTCGCCGGGCCCGAGCTCGGCGCCGTGCGCATCGACTCCGGTGATCTGCTCCTCGTCGCCCACCGGGTGCGGCAGCAGCTGGACGAGCTGGGCGCGACCGAGACGCGGATCATCGTGACCTCGGACCTCGACGAGTACGCCATCGCCTCGCTGGCGGCGGCGCCGGTGGACGCGTACGGCGTCGGCACGCAGCTGGTGACCGGGTCCGGGCACCCCACCTGCTCGATGGTCTACAAGCTCGTCGCCCGCGCGGAGTCCGCGGACCCCACGGAGCCGCTGGTGCCCGTGGCGAAGAAGTCCACCGGCGGGAAGACGTCCGTCGGGGGCCGCAAGTGGGCGGCCCGGCGGCTGGACGAGCACGGCGTCGCGGAGGCCGAGGTCGTCGGCACCGGGCCCGTCCCCGAAGAGCTCAAGGACCGGCAGCTCCTGGTCCGCCTGATCGAGGACGGCCGGGTGCTCTCCCGGGAGTCGCTGGACGTCGTACGCGAGCGGCACGCGGCCGCGCGGGCGAACCTGCCGCTGTCGGCGACGCAGCTGTCGCGCGGGGAAGCGGTCATTCCGACGGAGTACGTCTGAGCCGCCCGGGTACGTGCGGATACGTGCGGGGCAGCGGGCGGGAGCACGCCGGGGGCGGGCCGGAGTGAACGTGCCCGGCGTGCTCTGCCGCGAGCCCCCGAGCGCCCGCGTGTTCGGCCTGTGCTCCGGTCCGCGCATCGGGCGAGCGCCGGATGCCCCCTCCCGAACAGCTCTCGAAGTCTCTAGGCTCGGAAGTTCGTAGTTTCGAAGTCCAGCGTTTCGTGGCTCAGCGTCCCGCAGTGCAGCAGCTCGGCCGATCCCACCACACCCACACACCCCACACACCCGAGAACCGAAGAGTCGAAGGACACCGACACCATGCGCCGCGCCTTGATCGTCGTCGACGTGCAGAACGACTTCTGCGAGGGGGGCAGCCTCGCCGTGGCCGGCGGTGCCGATGTGGCCGCCGCCGTCACCGAGCTGATCGGCCAGGCGGCCGGCCCCGGCTACCAGCACGTGGTGGCCACCCGTGACCACCACATCGCACCCGGCGGCCACTTCTCCGACAACCCCGACTACGTCCACTCCTGGCCCGCCCACTGTGTCGCCGGCACGGAGGGGGTCGGGTTCCACCCCAACTTCGCCCCGGTGATCGCCTCCGGCGCGGTCGACGCCGTCTTCGACAAGGGGGCGTACTCCGCCGCCTACAGCGGTTTCGAGGGCGCCGACGAGAACGGCGTCACCCTCGCCGACTGGCTCCGCGCCCGCGACATCACCGAGATCGACGTCGTCGGCATCGCCACGGACCACTGCGTACGGGCCACCGCCCTGGACTCCGCGAGAGAGGGCTTCCGCACCCAGGTGCTGCTGGACCTGACCGCCGGGGTGTCCGAGGAGACGACCGAGCGGGCCTTGGAGGAGCTACGGGAGGCGGGCGTGGAACTCTCGGGCAAGCCGGTGGTGTAGCCGCTGAAGCGGCAGGACGGGGCGCGGCACGGGCCGGCCCGGTGGCACCCGGTGAGCGCCGGTGAGCGAAGCCACGCCCTGGGCCGAGCCCCGGTGCCGGTTCACACCCGTACCGTCGGCCGTCGGAGCAGCGCCCTGATCGGGTGCCACAGCTCGGGGGTCGTGGAGGCCGGGCAGGCGGGTGAGGTGCGCCAGATGAGGCCGTCCGGGTGGTGGAGGACCGCGGTGATCTCGTCCGGGGTCGGGGGCGCCGCGTTGCCGCGGAGGTAGATCGCGCGCATGCCCAGGTTGCGGAGCCGGGTGAGAGCGCGGGCCCGGTTCGCGGCCAGGACGAGGACACGTACGGATCCGTCGCCCGGCACGGCCCCGGCCGGAACGCCGACCATGGGCCCGGCGGGCGCGCCGAACACGGCCTTGGGTGCCCCGGACACGGCGGGAGCGCCGATCGCGGTCCCGGCCCAGCTGACGGGCAGGGCCCCGACGGCCGCGGGCAGCGCCCCGGAGCCGCCCCCCGCCGCAGGCCCGGGCAGCGCCCCGGTGGCACCCCCGGACCCGGCGCCGGGCAGCGCGCTCCCCGTGCCCGTCGCCGTCGCCCCCGGCAGGTTCAGGGCGACGACGACATTGCCGTCCGGCAGTTTGCAGAAACCTCCTGCGGCCATGCAGGTCACACCCCCGTGAGCGTCAGTGTCAATAAGAAAACCACACCACGCACCTAAACACGTCCGGCCGCGACCCGCCAAGGGGGTCGCGGCCGAACATGCTCTGACCTGCGGAAATACCGCTTACTTCACTGCGGGACCCACCTGGACCGAGATCGTGGAGCCGTCCTTGGCCTCCTTGACGATCTTGATCTTGGTGTTGGTGTCAGTGATCTTGACACCGGCGAGCGGGCTCGCCTCGTCGTAGTAGGTGCTGGTCCGGTCGTTGAACGTCGACACGCCCTTCGACGACGGGATCTTGGTCAGGACATCCGCCTTGTGCAGCTTCAGACCGTCCGTGCGGTAGAGGCTGAACGGCGAGTCGTAGGACTGGATCCGGCTGCGCATCACCGTGCCGTCGGCCCACTTCAGCGCCGCCGGGTGCGAGTCGACCGGCAGGACCAGACCCGTGCCCGGGTGGACACTGGTGTTGTTGTCCGCCTGCGAGGTGTCCCACTTCCAGATCAACAGACCGTTCTGGTACGGGAAGTGCTCCACCCAGGACGGACGCGTCGTCGAGAAGCCGAAGTTGTACGGGCCGACCTTCAGGGTCTTGTCGTACGACACGTACTGACGGTTCTCGGCGATGTAGTACTGCGCGTAGTCGTCCGTGATCGACGCGCCGATGCGCGAGAAGCCCTTCGTGGTCCAGGCCGCGTCCGCGCTCTCCGCGTTGTCCGAGAAGAGGACGGAACCGTCGGCGGTCACCGCGATCGAGTCGGCCGCGAAGCCCTTGGGGGCCACACCGCCGTCCGTCTGGTAGCGGAAGCGGAGGTCGAACTTCTGGCCCGCGTAGGCGTCCAGGGAGTACGACAGCTTCTTGTACGCGGCGGAGGAACCGGTCAGCGCGGGCTTGTCGCTGGCGTCGCGCGGGATCGCCGCGCCGTCCACCGTGCCGTCGATCGGCGTCCAGTTGGCGCCGCCGTCGGTCGACACCTCGGTGTAGAGGTAGTCGTACTCGGCCTCGATGTCGTACCAGCCGTCGAGGGTGAGCGCGGCCGAGGCCTTGCCCGTGAGGTCCACCGAACGGGTCAGGGTGTTGGAGAGGTTGTCACCGCTGCCGCTCCACCACTGGCCGGCCCCCTGCGCCGGCTCGACGATCTCGGTGGTGACCTCCTTCTTCGGGAGTTCCACCACCAGGGCCTGCTTGTCCTTGGTGTTGTACTCCGCGACACCCAGCTTGTGCTTCGACTTCGTCGCGGCCTTCGCCGTGTCGTAGTCGAGCCAGCCGAGCTGCAGCTTGTCCCAGGCGGTCATGTCGCCGGGCAGGTCGCCGATGGCTTCCTTGCCGGTGCCGAGCCAGGAACCGGAGGACATCAGGGTCCAGAAACCGGTGGAGTTGTCACCGCCCTGTGTGTCGTAGTGGTCCGGCAGACCGAGGTCGTGGCCGTACTCGTGGGCGAAGACACCGAGTCCGCCGTTCTCGGGCTGGATGGTGTAGTCGCCGACCCAGATGCCGGTGTCACCGATCTTGGCGCCGCCGAGCTTGTTGCCGTCGGGGCCCGTGGCGCCCGCGTCGGAGCCGAACGCGTACCAGCGGTGGGCCCAGATGGCGTCCTCGCCCTGCGCGCCGCCACCCGCGGACTCGTCCTCACCGGCGTGCACGATCTGGAAGTGGTCGATGTAGCCGTCGGACTCGTTGAAGTCGCCGTCGCCGTCGAAGTCGTAGCGGTCCCACTGGTCGAACTCGGCCACGTCCGCCTTGATCTCGGCGTCGGTGCGCCCCGCTGCCTTCTGCTGGGCGACCCAGGACGTCAGACCGTCGCTGACCACGTTCCACACGCTGGAGCAGGTGGACTGGCCGCAGGCGTTGTTGCCGTAGCGGGCCTCGTTGTAGGGGACCTTGACCCAGTCCGAGACCTCGCCCTCGATCGAGTAGCGGCCCGAGGACTGCTTCTCGTAGTACTTCTTCATCGACTCGGTCTTCTTGCCGGTGCCGAAGTACAGGTCCTGGAAGTGCGCCTGGTTGTAGTCCGCCTGCCAGGCCGTGGAGTTGTCCTGGGCGCGGTCCGGCTCGGCTATCTGGTTGTGCGCCGGGCCCGCGGTGCCGCCGTAGCGGCTGTCGACCTGGTCGCCGAACTCGACGAGGATCGTGAAGATCTTGTCGGTCTTCTCGCGGCCGAGCTCGACGTACTTGCTCTTGCCCTTCTTGCTCTTCAGCTGCACGACCTGCGAGCCGTCACGGTCCTTGACCGTGGCGTCGCCGGATATGACCTGCTGCAGGGCCTCCTCGCGCTGGGCCTCCTGAGTCTTGCTCAGGGGGCCTTCGAGGTCGTGGTCGGCGTGCTCCCGGTCCGCCGGGTCGTGCCGGTCCACGGACGCCGCCGGTGCGGTGTCCGCGGCCTGCGCCACCGTGAGGGCCGACATGGTCGCCGCCGTGGCGACCGCGACGCCGATCGCCGCCGCTCTGAACATCCAGGGTCTACTGGTCACTTGAGGTCCTCCCCCGCGCCCGTTCGCGCGGAAGGGGATGGCCCTGTGTGGAGGAGTCCGCGCGCGGTATACGCGTGTAGTCAAGTGACGCCATTCGACCGGAGTTTCGAGAGAAAAAATAGATCTTGACTTGGACAGGTCAAGTGCATTATCGGCGTCTACGGGAAGCGCTTGTTCGTTATGCGGACGTTACGTGCATCGCCCACACACCTCTCGAACCGGCGCGCATACGCGTCCACTTGCCGGACCCCATGAATCCGTGCGCCCCCTGTGCACCCGGCACCGTGTGTCAGGTCACGCTTACCTGTCGTTCCACTCGGGCACCCTGGCGAATAGAGTCGATTGGCGGAGCGCCGGAGGTCGGCAGAAGCCAAGCCGACTGCACGGCTTCACCTTTGATTCGTATCCGCAACCTCCCCTTCATCGAGAGAGGCACGGGGAGACCCCACCCGAGGACACGATTGCCATGCCTCGTCCGACGACCGCACAGCTCGCCTACGGCTCCTGCACCGTGATCTTGTCCACCCTCGCCATGCTGCTGCTGTCACAGACGAGTTCCGGCGCGGGCATCGCGGTGATCGCCCTCTCCGCCCTGGCCCTCGGCCTGCTCGTCGCACTGACCGTGCCGCTGCCCAAGCCCGCGCCCGGCGCCGCCACGCGCCGCCCCGGGGTGTCCGTCGCCGCGCCGGCCCCGGCCCGTGCCCCGGCCCCGGCGGCCGTGCGGTCCGAGGCGGTACGAGAGCCGGTGCACGAGCCGACGGGGTCCTGAACCGGCACGCGGTGACAGCTCGCTGAAACGCGTCGGCGGGCCCGTGGATCATCGATCCCGGACCCGCCGTTGTCGTGCGACCGCGCGCTCAAGCCGTACTGACCACCACCGTCTTCGCGGCCTTGTCGTGCAGACCCTGCTTGTAGGGCTTGTCGAAGAAGCTCCAGCCGCCCGCGATCGCCGTCCAGACGCAGGCGCAGCAGAAGGCGAAGGGGATCCACAGCACGGCCGCGCGGATCAGCGCGGTCTGCATGGAGGGCGTGGACCCGTCGTTGAGGTTCGCCACCCGCAGCTTCATCAGCTTCTTGCCGAGGGTCTGGCCGTTCTTGACGCCGAAGTACGTGTCGTACGCGATGTAGAGGATCGCGGCCAGCGCCTCCTGGGCGAGGGACCTGCCGAACTCCCAGTCGTCCGAGTCCACCGTGTACTGGCCGATCCTGAACGCCCACGCCAGCAGCCCCACCACGATCCCCACCAGGATCATGTCCATGATCCGCGCCAGCACCCGCTTCCCGCTGTCGGCGAGCGGCGGCATGCCCGAGAGCGGATCGTTCGGGTACGGCCCACCGCCATAGGGGTCGCCGCCGTAGGGACCGCCGCCGTAGGGGGGCGGCTGGCCGCCGTACGGCGGTTCCTGCCCGCCCCCGTACGGCGGCGGTTGCCCGGGCGGCGGGTCGTACGGGGAGCCGCCGCCCCGGCCCGGCGGGGGCTGCTGCTTCTTGAACGGGTCGTCGTCCGGGGACTGACCGGAGCCGAAGGGCGGCGGTTCGGTACTCATGGCCCGAGTCGACCGCGAACCCCCAGGCTCCGCATCCGGCACGGGGCCGTCCGGGGTACGCGGTTCCCCCGCGCCCCCGTCCGGCCCACGCGGCCCCTGCCGCTACTCGCCCGCCGCCACTTGCCCGCCGCTACTTGCCCGCCACGAACGTGTGCGCCGTCTTGTCGTGCCAGCACTGGCGCCACGGCCTGTCCCACACGCACCACAGGACGCCGATCACACCGATGCCGAGCAGCCCGGAGACGGTGTGGACGAGCCAGCGGCGCAGCGAGCGCCCGAACGACGGGGGCTCGTGGCCCTCGATGTCCCGGACCTCGATGCCGAACAGCTTCTTGCCGAGGGTGCGGCCCCACCTGGCGGTGGGCAGCACCTCGTAGAGGGCGCTGACGAGGAACAGGACGCCCAGGATGATGCCCAGGTAGACGGAGGTCGTGCCGTCGACCAGCCAGACGGTGACCTTCTCGCCGGAGAGCTTGGCCGCGTCGATCTTCTCGTCGATGTGGTCCATCGCCTTGGTGCCGAACGGCACGGCCGCCCCGGCCGTGACGGCGCCGACGACCAGGCTGTCCACGAGCCGGGCGCCCAGCCGTCTGCCGAGCCCCGCGGGCCGGGACTCCGCCTGCCGTCGCGCGGCCGCCTGGAAGGGGTCCTCCACCACCGGCTTCCACGGCGCGACCGGCTGCTCCCCCTCGCCCCCGGCGAGGCGGTGCACCTGCTGCGCCCAGGAGGGCTGCCCGCCGCCGGTGCCGACGGCCATCGGGGCCTCGGCCGACTGCCGGGCGGCGGCCTGCTGGGGCACGTCCGGCGCGGGCTGGGCGGCCTGCGGGGTGGGCGCCGCCGGTGAGGTCGGCGGGGCCTGCTGGGGGAACGCGCCGCCGAACTGGGGCTGCTGCGGCTCCGGTTGCCGTGGGGCCGGGGCGGTCGGCGCGACGGCCGCCGGAGCCGGAGCCGGAGCCGCCGGGGCGGTCCCGCCCACAGGCAGGCCCGCCTGCGGGCCCTGCTGCGGAGCCATCGGACCCTGCGGAGGCTGCGGACCCTGCTGGGGGCCGGACGGTGCCGTCGCGGGCGAGGAGGACTGCGGGGCGAGGCCCAGGGCCTGCTGCGCGGCGATCTGGGCGGGAGTCAGGGGACCGCCGAAGACGCCGGGCGCCGCGGGCGCGGCCCCGTCCGGCTGCCCCGCGCGCGCGGAGGGGCGGAACGTCATCGTCCCGTCCGTCCGCAGGGGTTCCGCGCCCTCGCCGGCCGGGGGCCGCCCGGACGTGTCGGGACGGCGGAACACCACCGTGCCCGGTGAGGCCCCGGCGTCCCCGTCGGCCTCCGCCGGAGGGATCGTCGCCGTACCGTCCGTGCTCGCCGTGGGCCCGGAGTCACCGGGGTCGCCGTCCGCTTCGGCCGCGAGGGAGAGGCGGGGGTCGGCGCCGGGGGCGGAACCCCACGACACCCGGCGGTCCTTGTCGCCGCCGAAACCGGTCTGGCGGGAGCGGTCGGCGCCCCACGCGGAGGCCGGCTCGGGGCGGGAGCCGTGCAGGGCGCTGTCGGAGGACGAGCGGCCCGACTCGCCGTCGGGCGCGGGGTCCTCGTCGAAGAAGTGCGGGCCCGTCTCCTCCACCGTGCCGGCCGAGCCGGAGCCGGGCGGCGGGGCGAGCGGCGTGCCGTCGGAGGGCGCCGGACGGCTCGTACCCGGCACCCAGGCCGCGCCGTTCCAGTACCGGACATATCCAGGAATGGACGGGTCCGGGTAATACCCTTCACGGGGCCTGTCGTCACCGGGGGCCGGGGTTGGGGCACTCATGTCCGTCGTCCCGTATCTGCTCGTGGGTTTGGTGGAGGGCATACACATCTACCAGACGCCGGCAAGTCCCATGACCGCTGCCGCCGGACCCGCCCCATTCGCGCACGGATCTGCTACGGGCCCAGAGGGCCCGCGGCGGCGGAAGCCGGTCGGTGAACCCGCCGGAAAAAAGTTTCGCGAACCCGCGTAATGCTTCGGGGCCCACGCCCCTCTCACTCGTACGGGCCCGCCCACGGGGCCCCTCCACGAGAGAGGAACGATCACCATGCGGCACACCGTAGTGGAGCGCGAGCTGGAGCTCGGACTCGTCCTGTCGCCCGAGCGCAGCATCCCCGTGCCGGCCAAGCTCGGCTACCGCACCGACGACCCCTACGCCGTCCACATCACCTTCCACGTCAACTCCGACCGCCCGGTCCACTGGACGTTCGCGCGGGAGCTGCTCGTCGAGGGGGTGTTCCGGCCGTGCGGGCGCGGGGACGTGCGGGTGTGGCCGACGAAGGTGTCGGGCCGCAGCGTCGTGCTGATGGCGCTCAGCTCGCCGGACGGGGACGCGCTGCTCGAAGCGCCGGCCGCCGCCGTGTCGGCCTGGCTGGAGCGGACCCTGCGGGTGGTGCCGCCGGGCTCGGAGTTCGACATGCTGCGCATCGACGACGGCCTGGCCGAACTCCTCGCCCAGTGAGGCGGGTGCGTCAGAACCGAGGGAATCGGCACCGAGGGGGTCAGAACAGCTTGCCCGGGTTGAGGATGCCCAGCGGGTCGAAGGCGGACTTCACCGCCCGCTGCATCTCCATGCCCACCGGGCCGAGCTCCCGCGCCAGCCACTCCTTCTTGAGGATGCCCACGCCGTGCTCGCCGGTGATCGTGCCGCCGAGTTCCAGGCCGAGGGCCATGATCTCGTCGAAGGACTCGCGGGCGCGCCGGGCATCTTCGGGGTCCGCCGCGTCGAAGCAGACGGTGGGGTGCGTGTTGCCGTCGCCGGCGTGTGCGCAGACCCCGATGGTCAGGTCGTACTTCTGGGCGACGCGCTCCACGCCCTCGATCAGCTCGCCGAGCTTCGAGCGCGGCACGCACACGTCGTCGATCATCGTCGTGCCCTTCACCGCCTCCAGCGCGGTGAGCGACAACCGCCGTGCCTGGAGCAGCAGTTCGGACTCCGCCGCGTCGTCCGCGGGGACGACCTGGGTGGCGCCCGCGGCCTCGCACAGTTCGCCCACCGCGGCGAGGTCGGCGGCCGGGTCCGGGGTGTCGAAGGCGGCCAGCAGCAGTGCCTCCGTGGTCTCCGGGAGTCCCATGTGGGCCAGGTCGTTGACGGCCTTCACGGTCGTACGGTCCATGAGTTCGAGCAGTGACGGGACGTGCCCGCCGGCCATGATCCGGCACACCGCGTCGCAGGCGGCGGCCGCCGACGCGAACTCGGCCGCCAGCACGAGCTGCTGGGGCGGCTGCGGCTTGAGGGCGAGGGTCGCGCGGACGACGATGCCGAGCGAGCCCTCCGAGCCGACGAAGAGCCGCGTGAGGTCGTAGCCGGCGACGCCCTTCGCGGTGCGCCTGCCGGTGGACATCAGCCGGCCGTCGGCGAGCACGACGTCCAGGCCGAGGACGTACTCGGCGGTCACCCCGTACTTCACACAGCACAGGCCGCCGGAGGCCGTGCCGATGTTGCCGCCGATCGTGCACATCTCCCAGCTGGAGGGGTCCGGCGGGTAGCAGAGGCCGTGCTCGTTGACCGCGCGGGAGAGGGTCGCGTTGATGACGCCGGGCTCGACGACGGCGATGCGGTCGACGGGGTTGATCTCGAGGATCCGGTCCATTTTCGTCAGGGACAGCACGACGCAGCCCTCGGAGGCGTTGGCGCCGCCGGACAGGCCCGTGCGGGCGCCCTGCGGGACCACGGGGACGCGCAGTTCCGTGGCGACGCGCATGACGTGCTGCACCTGTTCGACGGTCCGGGGCAGCACGACGACCGCCGGGACACCCGCCTCGCAGAAGCTCGCCATGTCGTTCGCGTACGAGGCGGTGACGTCCGGATCGACGTGGACCGCCTCCGGTGGCAGGCCGCTCAGCAGACGGTCGACGAGGTTGCCGGTCGTCTCGTCACTCGGGGCTTGGATACGGCTCATGATCACAGGTTCGCACTCACGGCCATCGGTGTGAACCCGTCGGCGCGAGCGTTCGGGTGCGGGATGTGGTCGTCGTATTGACGCACAGTGAGCGGCATGTCTGTGGAGAACGAGGAGCGGGCGGCCCGGCGGTGGGGGCAGGGGCGGGGGGTGGCCTGGGCGGTCGTCGGGTGTCTTGTGCTCGGGGGTGTGCTGATGGTGGTGCCGCCGGACGGGGGCGACGGGGACGGTGGCGGCGGAGACGGCGGCGGGCGGGCGGCCCGGGTGGTGGGTGCGGCCGGGCCCGAGGGGCGGGCCCGGGCCGTGATGACGGCCGGGGCGCCCGCCGCGTTGCCCACGGTGGCCTCGGTCGTCCGGGAACGTGAGGCCCGGGTGCGGGACCGTCCGCGTGATCACACCTCGTGGGCCGTGCTCGGCGTGGCGTACACCGAGCGGGCCCGCCGTACCGGCGCCTTCGCCGACTACCCGAAGGCCGAAAACGCCCTGCGCACCTCGCTGCGCCTGCGGCCGACCGGCAACGTGGACGCCCTCGAAGGCCTCGCCGCGCTCGCGAACGCCCGCCGCGACTTCCGGGCGGCGAAACACTGGGGCGAGGAGGCCGTACGGGTGGCGCCGGAGCGCTGGACCTCGTACGCCCTGCTCATCGACGCGTACGACGGGCTCGGCCGGTACAAAGCGGCCCGCGCGGCCCTGGGCAGGCTGCTCACCCTGAACTCCGGGCCGGCGGCGCGGGCGCGGGCCGCGCAGGTCTACTGGGACCAGGGGGCACGCGAGGACGCGGCCACCACGATCGCCGATGCGGCGGCTTCGGAGACGACGCCCGTGGGGCCGTCGGCCGCGGCCGCCGCGTGGTGGGTGCGGGCCGGGGAGCTGGCCTGGGAGCGGGGGGAGGCGGCGCAGTCGTTGCGGTACTGCGAAGCCGCCGGGAGCGAGCCGGAGGCCGATGCGTGCCGGGGGCGGGCGCTGGCCGCGCTGGGGCGGACGGCGCAGGGGGTGCGGGCGTACCGGGTGGCCCTGTCACGGCGGCCGTCGGCCCAGGTAGCGCTGCGGCTGGGCGAGTTGTACGCGTCGCTGGGGCGGGCCGGGGAGGCGCGGAAGCAGTACGGCGTGGTGCGCACGCTGGTGGCGCGGGCCGCCGGGGCCGGGGTGAACGAGTCGCTCGTCCTCGGGGCGCTGGAGGCGGACCACGGGGATCCGGAGGTGGCCGTGCGGGTGCTCCGGGCCGAGTGGGAACGGCAGCCGGGTCTGCGGGTGGCGGACGCGCTGGCGTGGGCGCTGCACCGGGCCGGGAAGGACGAGGAGGCGCTGGGGTTCGCGCGGCGGGCGACGGACCGGGCGCGGGGTGGGGAGGTGCGGAGTGCGGCGTACGCCTGTCACCGGGGGGTGATCGAGCGGGCGTTGGGCCTGGCGGCCCCGGCCCGGCGGCATCTTGCCGAGGCGCGGCGTCTCAATCCGTACTTCTCGGTGGGTGGGGGGCGGCGGTTCGCGTGAGGGGGTGGGGGTGCCTGTGCGTTGGCGGGTGCGGGTCCGGTGGGGGCTGGTCGCGCAGTTCCCCGCGCCCCTGAAAAGCAGGGGCTGCGCCCCGTGCTTTTCACCCCGGCGCCCCGTCGCCTTCCAGGCCCACCGGCCGGTCGCCTTCCAGACCCACCGGCCCGTCGCCTTCCAGACCCACCGCCCGGTCGCCTTCCAGACCCACCGGCCCGTCGCCTTCCAGACCCACCGCCCGGTCGCCTTCCAGACCCACCGGCCCGTCGCCTTCCAGACCCACCGCCCTGTCGTCTTCCAGGCCCACCGGTCCGTCGTCTTCCAGGCCCGCAGGGGCCTGGTCTTTCAGGGGCGCGGGGAACTGCGCGAGCGACCACGAACCATCCGCGGTCGCCCGAGCGCAGTCACCCCCGGGCTGTGAGGCGCCCGGTCACAGATTGCCGCGCTTCTCCTGCTCCCTCTCGATCGCCTCGAACAGCGCCTTGAAGTTGCCCTTGCCGAAGCCCATGGACCCGTGCCGTTCGATGATCTCGAAGAAGACCGTCGGCCGGTCCTGGACCGGCTTGGTGAAGATCTGGAGCAGGTACCCGTCCTCGTCCCGGTCGGCGAGGATCTTGAGTTCGCGGAGGGTGTCGACGGGGACACGGGTGTCGCCGACCCACTCCCCCAGCGTGTCGTAGTACGAGTCGGGGGTGTTGAGGAACTGCACCCCGGCCGCGCGCATCGTCCGTACCGTGCGCACGATGTCGTTCGTGTTGAGCGCGATGTGCTGGACGCCCGCGCCGCCGTAGAACTCCAGGTACTCGTCGATCTGGGACTTCTTCTTGGCGATGGCGGGCTCGTTGATGGGGAACTTGACCTTCAGGGTGCCGTCCGCCACGACCTTCGACATCAGCGCGCTGTACTCGGTGGCGATGTCGTCGCCCACGAACTCCTTCATGTTCGTGAAGCCCATGACCCGGTTGTAGAACTCCACCCACTCGTTCATGCGCCCGAGCTCGACGTTGCCGACGCAGTGGTCGATGGCCTGGAAGGTGCGGTGGGCGGGCGGCTCGACGAGGGGGTCGGCGGCGACGTAGCCGGGGAGGTACGGGCCGTCGTAGCCGGTGCGCTCGACGAGGGTGTGCCGGGTCGTGCCGTAGGTGGCGATCGAGGCGAGGACGACCGTGCCGTGCTCGTCCTTCACCTCGTACGGCTCGGCGACGGAACGGGCGCCGTGCTCGATGGCGTAGGCGTACGCGCGGCGGGCGTCCGGGACCTCGATGGCGAGGTCGACGACGCCGTCGCCGTGCTCGGCCACGTGCTCGGCGAGGAAGTGCCCCCAGGTGGTGGCGGGTTTGACGACGGAGGTGAGGACGAAACGGGCCGAGCCGTTCTCCAGGACGTAGCTCGCCGTCTCGCGGCTGCCGGTCTCGGGGCCGGCGTAGGCGACGAGGCGCATGCCGAACGCGGTGGAGTAGTAGTGGGCGGCCTGCTTGGCGTTGCCCACGGCGAAGACGACGGCGTCCATTCCCTTCACCGGGAAGGGGTCCGCCTGCCGTGCGGTGTCGGGGATGTCGCGTGTGTGCGCGGAAGTGGCTGCCATGGCCGCAGACTCCACCCGCCTCCACAAGGTGCGCAACAGTTCGTGATTCTGCTGGACAATCTGCCCAGTGGAGAATCCATCCTCCAACTGGTTCTGTACAGGGTGACCATCCCGGGAGGTCTCATGGCGATCGATCATCTGGACGGGCGGCTGATCGTCCTGCTCGCGCGGGAGCCGCGGATCGGGGTGCTGGAGATGTCACGACGGCTGGGGGTCGCGCGGGGCACGGTGCAGGCCCGGCTCGACCGGCTTCAGTCGAATGGAGTCATCCGCGGGTTCGGTCCCCAGGTGGACCCGGCCGCGCTCGGGTACCCGGTCACGGCGTTCGCGACGCTGCAGATCAGGCAGGGGCAAGGGGCCGACGTGCGGGCGCACTTGGCGACCGTGCCGGAGGTGCTGGAGCTGCACACGACGACCGGCAGCGGGGACATGCTGTGCCGGCTGGTGGCCCGTTCGAACGCCGATCTCCAGCGGGTGATCGACCGGGTCGTCGGTTTTGATGGCATCGTCCGGGCCGCCACGGCGATCGTCATGGAGAACCCCGTTCCGTTGCGGATCATCCCGCTGGTGGAGCAGGCGTCGCTCCACGAGTGAACCGACGGGGCCCGGGAGACGACGACCTAGCCGAGCCTGGGGGTGCGTGCCGGTGAGCTTCTGGGAGTACGTCGGCAGCTATCGCGAGAAGCTGCTGTTCGACGCGTATCAAACGGCCGGCGCGGTGTTCCAGTGCATGGTCGTGGCCACGGCCGTCGGCGTGCTGATCGGGGTCGTCACCTACCGGCGGGAGTGGGCCGCCGGGCTCGCCACGACCACCACCGCCACCCTCCTGACCATCCCCTCCCTCGCCATGATCGGTCTGCTGGTCCCGGTGGTGGGGCTGGGCGTGGCCCCGACGGTGATCGCGCTGACGCTGTACGGGCTGCTGCCGGTCGTACGGAACACGATCGTGGGCCTGCGCGGGGTCGATCCGGCGCTGGTGGACGCGGCGAAGGGCATCGGGATGTCCCGGTCCCTGCGGCTGCTGCGGGTCGAACTGCCGCTCGCCTGGCCGCCGATTCTCACCGGGATCCGGGTCTCCACACAGATGCTGATGGGCATCGCCGCGATCGCCGCGTACGCCTCCGGGCCGGGCCTGGGCAACGAGATCTTCCGCGGTGTCGCCTCGCTGGGCAGCGCGAACGCGCTCAACCAGGTGCTCGCCGGCACGCTCGGCATCGTCGTCCTCGCACTATTGTTCGACGCCGCGTATGTGCTGATCGGGCGGCTGACGATTCCGAGGGGGATCCGTGGCTGACAGCGGCACGACGGGGGCCACCATCGAGTTGGTCGACCTCGGCAAGCGGTATCCGGGCAGTCGTCAGCCCTCCGTCGACGGCGTCACCCTGCGGATCGACGCGGGCGAGACCGTCGTGCTCGTCGGGCCGTCGGGGTGCGGCAAGTCGACGACGCTCAAGATGATCAACAGGTTGATCGAGCCGTCCAGCGGTTCCATCCGGATCAATGGTGAGGACGTCACCGGTATCGATCCGGTCAGGCTGCGGCGCAGGGTGGGCTACGCGATCCAGTCGTCCGGTCTCTTCCCGCACATGACCGTCGCCCAGAACATCGCGCTCGTGCCGAGGATGGTCGGCTGGTCGGCGTCCCGGGTCAGGGCGCGGGTGGCGGAGATGCTGGACCTGGTGGGGCTCGACCCGGGCGAGTTCCGCGACCGGTATCCGCGTCAGCTCTCCGGCGGTCAGCAGCAACGGGTGGGCGTGGCACGGGCGTTGGCCGCCGATCCGCCCGTCCTGCTGATGGACGAGCCGTTCGGGGCGGTGGACCCGATCACCCGCGACCACCTCCAGGACGAGCTGCTCCGGCTCCAGCGCGAGCTGCACAAGACGATCGTGTTCGTCACCCATGACGTCGACGAGGCGATCAAGCTCGGCGACCGGATCGCGATCCTGCGGGAGCGGTCGCACATCGCGCAGTTCGACACCCCGCAGGCGATCCTCGCCGGCCCGGCGGACGACTTCGTCTCCGGTTTCGTGGGCGAGGGCGCCGCCCTGAGGCGGCTCGGCCTGACGCGCGTACGGGACGTCGAGGTGACCGACTGTCCGACGGCCGACGTGGGCGATCCGCCGCAACGGATCGTCGAGCGGCTGCGGGCGAGCGGCACCGGCGAGGTGCTGCTCCTCGACGAGCGCGGACGGCCGTGCCGTTGGCTGCGGCGCGGGGACCTGACGCGCGCCGCGGGGTCGCCGGCGCGGGCCGGGACCCCGGTCCACAGGACCGTCACCGGCGACGCCACCCTGCGGGACGCCCTGGAGGCCGTGCTCACCGACAGCGCGGGGCGCGTCGCCGTCACCGGCCCGCACGGACAGTACACCGGCGTCCTGGACACGGAGACCCTGCTCCACTCCGTCCGCGGGCTGCTGGCGGCGGACCGGCTGGACGCACCGGAACACCGGCACGGGCTGGAGGACACCCTGGCCCGACAGGCGCCCGCCGAGCAGGAGGTCGACAGAGAAAAGGGGGCGCTATGACGGCTGCCGAGACGGGCTCCACGGCTGGCGCGGGTCCCACGGCTGGGGCGCGCTCCACGACTGGGGCGGGCCCCACGACCGGGACGCCCTCCACAACAGAGATGGGTTCCGCGACCGGAGCGGGCTCCCCGAGCGGGGCAGGCTCCACCACCGAGATGGGCACCGCAACCGGAACGGGCTCCCCGACCGGAGCAGGCTCCCCTACCGGGGCAGATCTCACGACCAGGGCGACCACCGGCGCCGATACGGGAGCCGCCGCCGATACCGGAGCCGCCGCCGAAGTGAGATCCGCGATCAAGGCCACCGCCACCGACACGACCACCGCCACCCCCGCCGAGGCAGGCTCGGCGATCACCGCGGATGGCGTCTCCGGGCCGGGCGACACGCCCGCGTCGGCCGACACGCCCGCGTCGGCCGGGCCGTCCGCGCCGGGTTCGGCGCCTCCCGTCGACGAGACCCCGCCGCCGGACAGGCCGCCCGCCCCCAGGGTGACCTGGCAGAAGCTGACGTTCCTGCCCTCCGTCCTCGTGGTCGTCCTCCTCGCCACCTGGATCTGGTTCCAGCAGGCCGAGCTGGACGCGATCTCCGTGAACGCGCTGTCGAACGGGCAGGTGGGGCAGGCCCTGTGGCAGCACATCCAGCTGACCGCGATCTCCACTTTCTTCGTGCTGATCATCGCGATCCCACTGGGCGTCCTGCTGACCAGGCAAGCGTGCCGGAGGGCCACCCCGGTGGCCCTGACCGTCGCCAACATGGGCCAGGCCACCCCGGCCATCGGCCTGCTCGCCCTGCTGGTGATCTGGCTCGGCATCGGCCGGAGGGCGGCCCTGATCGGCATGATCGTCTACGCCGTCCTGCCCGTCCTCGCCAACACGATCGCCGGTCTGAAGGCGAACGACCCGACCCTCCTCGAAGCCGCCCGGGGCATCGGCATGTCCCCGGCGGAGGTGCTCACCCGTGTCGAACTCCCCCTGGCCGTACCGCTGATCCTCGCGGGCGTTCGCACGGCTCTCGTCCTGAACGTGGGCACGGCGACCCTCGCCACCTTCGGCGGAGGCGGCGGCCTCGGCGTACTGATCACGACCGGCATCACCACCCAGCGCATGCCCGTCCTCGTGCTCGGCTCGATCCTCACGGTCACCCTGGCCCTGCTGGTCGACTGGCTCGCCTCGCTGGCCGAACTGGCGCTCCGGCCACGGGGGCTGGAGGCGGCTTCATGAGCCGGCGTGCGCCCCTGCTGCTGGGGAGTCTGCTGGTGGCCGGCTGCGGGCTGACCAGCGGTTCCCCGATGACCGACGACGTCCAGCCGGGCTCGGTCGGCCGGGGCCGACCGCTGGAGGGCGCCGACCTGACCGTCACCTCCAAGGACTTCACCGAGAACCTGATCCTCGGCGCCGTCATGGGCATCGCCTTCCAGGCGGCCGGCGCGGAGGTGCTCGACCGCACCGGCATCCAGGGGTCGTTCGGCGCCCGGGAGGCGGTGCGGAGCGGGGACGCGGACGCCATGTACGAGTACACGGGCACCGCCTGGATCACCTACCAGGGCAACAGCACCCCCCTCACCGACCCGCGCCGACAGTGGGAGGAGGTGCGTGACGCCGACCTGAAGAACGGCCTGACCTGGCTGCCGCCCTCCGCGCTCGACAACACGTACGCCCTCGCCCTGAACCGCGCCAACTCCAAGGCGTACGGCACGAAGACCCTCTCCGACGTGGCCGTGCTGGCGGCGAAGGAGCCCGAGGCCGTCACCCTGTGCGTGGAGAGCGAGTTCGCCCACCGCGCGGACGGGCTGCCCGGCATGCAGAAGGCGTACGGGATGAGCCTGCCCACCGGGAACATCACGCAGATGGACAGCGGGATCATCTACACCCAGGCGGCCAAGGGGAGCTGCCTGTTCGGGGAGGTCTACACGACCGACGGGCGCATCGCGTCGATGAAGCTCGCGGTGATGGCCGACGACCGGAGGTTCTTCCCCCACTACAACGCGGCCCCCGAGATCAACTCCGCGACGCTGAAGGAGTGGCCGGAGATCGCCGACGTCCTCGCGCCCATCACGAAGAAGCTGAACAACGACGTGGCGCGCGAGCTGAACGCCAGGGTGGACGTGGACGGGGAGGATCCGCACCGGGTGGCGTTGGAGTGGATGGTGGCGGAGGGGTTCGTACAGGAGGGGTGACCCCCGGGCTACTCCGTACGGCTCCATCGGTCAGCAGTCCGCGGTCTGCGGTCTGCGGTCTGCGATCAGCGATCAGCGATCAGCGGTCCTCAGTCCCCGGTCAGCAGCCGGGTACGGATCCCTTGCCCGTCTCCAGCGCCACGAGCGAGCCGACCGCGCCCTTCAGGGTCGTCACCGGGATGAGCCGCAGCCCCTTGGGCAGTTCGGCCTTCGCGTCCGCGCACTCGGCCTTGGGGACGAGGAAGACGGTCGCGCCGTCACGGTGGGCGGCCTGGGTCTTGAGGGTGACCCCGCCGACCGCGCCGACCCGGCCCTCCGGGTCGATGGTCCCCGTACCGGCGATGACGCGGCCGCCCGTGAGGTCACCGCCGCTGCCGTCGCCGTCGAGCTTGTCGACGATGCCGAGGGAGAAGAGCAGGCCCGCGCTGGGGCCGCCGACATCGGCGAGGCGCAGGGTGACCTCGATGTCGTCGGAGTGCTCGCCGAGGTAGGCGAGGGCCGCCTCGGTGGCCGTGTCCTGGGACTCCTTCATCTCCGCCTCGTTGTACTCCTGGATCTCCTCGGCGGTGTCACCGCTGGGATAGACCGCGTCGCGCGGCATCACGGCCTGGTCCGTGCGGAACCAGCTGTCGATCACCTCGCCGAGCCCGACGCGGGCGTCAGGACCGGTCGCCTCGATCGTCGTCATCCGCAGCTGACCGCTGGTCTTCCGGGCCTCCGCGCCGCTGATCGTGATCACCGGCTCCCCCTTGTTCTCGCCGAGCACGTTCGCCGTCATCCCCGGCTGCGCCACGGAGAACGGCAACGGCGCGAACACCGCCGTGGCGAGCAGCCCCACGACGGGCAGGGCGTATGCGGCTACGGCCACGGGACGCGAAAGGCTGGAGAGACGAGAGAGCACGGGATCAATCTAACGTGAGGGGTCCTTCCGGCCAGGGGGCGGTGGTGCCCGGGGGCGGGGCCGAGGCAGCGCGTCGGCCGGGCCTCAGTTGACGTCCACGTCCTCGAAGAGCGCGAGGAGATGCGTCAGCACCCGTAGGCAGGCGTCGACGTCGGCCCCCGTCAGATCACCGCCGGCCCGCTCCAGCAGGAGCCTCTCCCGGGCGACCAGAGCGTCGATGGTCGCCCGGCCGGTGTCGGTGATCCGGATCAGGGAGGACCGCTGGTGCGCGGGGTTCGGGATGGCCTCGACGAGGTCCTGCCCCGCCGCCTCGTTGACCATCCGCTGCACGAACTGCCTGCTCAGCGCCAGTGTCCGTCCCATCTGGGGCACGGTCATGGGTCTCCCGCCCATGCGCAACAGCTCCAGGACGGCGCGTACGCCGACGGGGAACCCCTCCTTCCGCTCCTTCAGCTCCAGCGCGCGGGTCGTCCGCCGGTAGAGGGGACCGAGGACGGCGAACACCTCGGACAGCCGCCCGGCGAGCGCGTCGGGCGGCAGCGGTTCATCGTTCTCTGTCACCGCATCGTTCTCTGTCACCGCATCATTCTCTTCCACGCTCCCCTGCGGGACTCCGCCGCGGGCAGAATGACAACCTGGTTGTCATCCACCCCTCCAACATGACACCCTAGTTGTCATGACAGATGCCTCGCAGGCCCTCACGCGCACATTCCTGTCCGACGACGGTCCGCTCGCCTATCAGGACGTCGGTTCGGGCACCCCGCTCGCGCTGCTGCACGGCAGCTTCACCGACCACCGCATGTGGCGCGATCTGGTGCCCGCCCTGGCGGCCGGCCACCGCGTCATCACGCCGGACGCCCGAGGGCACGGGGCCTCCGCCAACGCCAGCAGGCCGTTCCGCCTCACCGACGACCTCGCCGCGCTGCTGCGTCACCTGGACACCGGCCCGGCGGTCCTGATCGGCATGTCGATGGGCGGGGGCACGGCCGTCGACACGGCACTGGAGCACCCCGAACTCGTACGCGCCCTCGTCGTCAGCGGCGTCGGGACCAGCGAGCCCGAGCACACGGACCCCTGGACCAAGGACAGCGTCGCCCGGTACTACGGCACGCTGATGTCCGGCGACATCGAGGGCTGGCTCGACGTGGTCGGCGAGGCCGTCGCGGGCCCGCACCGCGCGGTCGACGACGTGGACCCCGACGTCGTGCGGCGCGTACGGGAGATGAGCCGCGCCACCGCCGCCAAGCACACCGTCGGCGAGACGGACTGGCACGTCCCGGTGACCGACACCTGGGCCCGCGCCGCCACCATCACCGCCCCCACCCTCGCCATCAACGGCGCCCTGGACGCCCCGGACCTCATCGCCATGGCCGAACGCCTGGTCGGCACGGTCGCCGGCGAGGGCCGGGCCATCTCCGTCGAGGGCACCGCCCACTACGTCAACATGGAGCAGCCGGACATCTTCAACAAACACCTGCTGGACTGGCTGGACACCCTGGACGCCCTGGCATGACCCGCGGGCCGCCGACGGCCGACCCGCTCACCGCAACGCGTCGGCCACCTCTCGGGCCGCGTCCATGACACGCGGCCCGACCCGCTCCGGCACCACGTCGGCGAGCATGACGACCCCCACGCTGCCCTCGACCCCCGTCACCCCGAGCAGCGGCGCGGCGGCCCCGCTGGCCCCCGCCTCCAGTTCCCCGTGCGTGAGCGCGTACCCCGGCCAGTCCCCCGGCTGCTGCCGGCCCGACAGAATCGCCCGCCCCGCTGCACCCCGGTCCAGCGAGTGCCGGAACCCGGCCCGGTACGCCACGTGGTAGTCCGTCCACGTCGGCTCGACGACCGCGACGGCCAACGCCTCGGTCCCGTCGACGAGCGTGAGATGGGCGGTCGCCCCTATGTCCTCGGCCAACGACCGCAACGCGGGCAGCGCGGCTTCCCGCACCAACGGATGCACCTGCCGCCCGAGCCGCAGCACCCCCAGCCCCACCCGGGCACGTCCGCCCAGGTCACGTCGTACGAGGGAGTGCTGCTCCAGGGTGGCGAGCAGGCGGTACACAACGGTCCGGTTGACCCCGAGCTTGTTGGACAGCTCGGTGACGGTCAGCCCGTGATCGGTGTCGGCGAGCAGCTTGAGGACACGCAGTCCCCGATCAAGCGTCTGAGAGGTCTCCGCGGTCACGACGCCCACTCCTTCTTGGGTGAGGGCGGCGACCCCTGTCACGGCTGATGCGTCACCGGTCCCGTCGGCGACGCGCTACAGAGGCCGCCGATCGGCTGAACCCGGATGATCCGGGCGGAGTCGCTTCACGGCTGCGCTCCGCGGCGGCGCTGCCACGGGGCGTGTGCGTAGCGGGACAGTAGACGAGCGGGTTCGCTGAGCGGAAGACTCCGTCCAGAATCCGGGCAGTGACCGGTACGGACTACTTCGATTTGTGACGCTATGTACGGGCGCACCGCGCAGAGCGCACTCCCCGGAGCGTGCTCTGCCCTGACCCGCCCGCTCGCATGCCCGCCCGCCCGCTCGCATGCCCCCCGCCCGCTCGCATGCCCGCCCGCCCGCTTGCTTGCTCGCTCCCCGGGACGTCACGTCACTTCATCCGGGTGGCCCACTCCTGCACCTTGGCGATCCGCTGCCGCAGCTGCCCCGCCGTGGCCTCGGCACTCGGCGGTCCGCCGCACACCCGCCGCACCTCGGTGTGGATGACACCGTGCGGCTTGCCGGTCTGATGGGAGTACGCGCCGACCATGCCGTTGAGCTGTTTCCGCAGCTCAAGCAGCTCCTTGTGGGTGACGACGGGCCGTCGTTCGGCCGGCAGCTCCACCAGGTCGGCTTCGGCGTCCGGCTTCTTGCGGCTGTGCGCGATCTGGCGGGCCTGCCGCTTCTGGAGCAGCAACTGCACCTGGTCGGGCTCCAGGAGCCCCGGAATCCCGAGGTAGTCCTGCTCCTCCTCGCTCCCGGGGTGGGCCTGCATGCCGAACTCGGCGCCGTTGTACATGACCCGGTCGAACACGGCGTCGGACTCCAGCGCCTCGAACGGCAGCATGTCCTGGTCGCCGGTGTCCTCGTCCTGCTCCCGCTCCGCCTCCGCCAGGAGCTTGTCCTCCTCGGCGTACGGGTCCTCCTCGCCCTCCTTCTTCGGCTTGTCGAGGGCGTGGTCCCGCTCCACCTCCATCTCGTTGGCGAAGGTGAGCAGGTCGGGGATGGTCGGCAGGAACACGGACGCGGTCTCGCCGCGCCGCCGGGACCGTACGAAACGTCCGACGGCCTGGGCGAAGAAGAGCGGGGTGGAGATGGTGGTGGCGTAGACCCCCACGGCCAGCCGGGGCACGTCGACGCCCTCGGACACCATCCGCACGGCGACCATCCACCGGTCGGTGCCGGCGCTGAACTCGTCGATACGGTTCGAGGCGCCCGAGTCGTCGGAGAGGACGACCGTCGCGCTCGTCCCCGTGATCTCGCGGATCAGCTTGGCGTAGGCGCGGGCGGAGTCCTGGTCGGTGGCGATGACCAGGGCGCCGGCGTCCGGGATGCCCTTCCTGACCTCGGTGAGCCGCTGGTCGGCGGCGCGCAGCACGCTCGGCATCCACTCGCCGCGCGGATCGAGGGCGGTACGCCAGGCCTGGCTGACCGCGTCCTTGGTCATGGGCTCGCCGAGGCGCGCGGCGATCTCGTCCCCCGCCTTGGTCCGCCAGCGCATGTTGCCGCTGTAGGAGAGGAAGATGACGGGCCGCACGACGTGGTCGGCGAGCGCGTTGCCGTATCCGTAGGTGTAGTCGGCGGACGACCGCCGGATCCCGTCCATCCCCTCCTCGTACGTCACGAAGGGGATGGGGTTGGTGTCGGAACGGAACGGCGTACCGGTGAGCGCGAGCCGCCGGGTGGCGGGCTCGAAGGCCTCCAGGCAGGCCTCGCCCCAGGATTTGCTGTCTCCCGCGTGGTGGATCTCATCGAGGATCACGAGGGTCTTGCGCTGCTCGCTGCGGTTGCGGTGCAGCATGGGGCGCACGCCCACACCCGCGTACGTGACCGCGACCCCGTCGTACTCCTTGCTGAGCGGCCCCGCGCTGTACTCCGGGTCCAGCTTGATCCCTATCCGCGCCGCGGCCTCGGCCCACTGCTTCTTCAGATGCTCGGTGGGCGCCACGACCGTCACCTGCTGCACGACATGGTGGTGCAGCAGCCAGGACGCGAGCGTCAGCGCGAAGGTGGTCTTCCCGGCGCCCGGCGTCGCGACCGCGAGGAAGTCACGTGGCTGCTCCTGGATGTACCTCTCCATCGCCCCCTGCTGCCAGGCACGCAGCTTGCTGGCGGTACCCCAGGGGGCACGGCCGGGAAAGGCGGGCGAGAGGTGGTGGTTCGAGGAGGCGGCGGTAGTAGTCACGGTCTCCGGTCTGGGGGTCGAGCGGCTCGGCGGGCAGCCCAGGGCGACTCGCGCAGCGACTCGGACACCTCGGCCACGTATGACAACCGGGCCACCCTACCGGCGACCCGGTTCCGTCAACGCGCGAAGGGGGCCGGGTCGCCCGCAGGTGGGACTCAGCTCACATCGGCTGCTCGGCAAGCTCCCGCAGAGCCTCGGAGATGACCTTGACCTCATCCACGTCACCGGTGGCCACGGCGATCACAAGGCGTTCGGCAGCGTCGATGTCCGGCCGGAGCTGCACGTCGTTCATGGCGAGAAAGACGACACAGGATGTCCAGGCCGTGCGCTTGTTGCCGTCGACCAGGGGATGGTTGATCACGAGCGACTGCAGGAGGGCCGCCGCCTTCCCGAACAGGTCGGTGTACGCCTCCTGCCCGAACATCGAGGCAGAGGGGCGATGCACGGCCGATTCCAACAGGCCCGCGTCCCGAACGACAACGTCCTGGTCATCGACGGCAAGCTCGGCGATGGCCAGGACGTCCTCGGCCGACAGATAGACGCATGTCACTTGAGCCGCTCCAACAGCTCGGCCCACTTGACGGTCTGCTCCTTGGCGGCCTTTCGCACAAGGGCCTCATGAGCCGTCCTGGCCAGGTAGTCATCCACCGCCTTGAGCAGTATGGCGTGCATGCTTGTGCCCTCCTCGTCGGCACGCAGCTTCAGAGCTTCGGTCTGATCGTCACGAAGACGCAGGTTCATAGCCATACCAAAACGGTACCATCGACAGGGGTCAAAGTGGTACCACTCTTAGATGGAGATGGCTCGCAACCGCGTGGTCACCCAAGCCCCCACCAGCGCCACCCCCGCCATCGGCAGGAACACCGCGACGAAGGCGACCGGGTGCGAACCGGCACCGGAGGCCGTGGTGCCGGTCGTGTGGGCGACCGTACCGCCGCCCAGCGCGGCGAAGGCGGCGCCCCCCGCGGCGAGGAGAAGGGCGTTGGAGAGGCCGTCCGAGATCTGGAGGGCGGCGGAGTTGGTACCGGCCTGTTCGGGGGCGGAGAGATGGAGCAGAAGCACGCTGGTGGAGGAGATGACGAGCCCCATCCCGAAGCACCCGAAGGCCCACGCGACGGCCACGATCCACACCGGGACGGAGTCGATCAGCACCCCCGGCAGCGTGGTGATCGCCGCCGCGACCAGCACCATCCCCAGCGTCATCAACCGCTCCCGGTACGGCTCCACCCGCGCCCGCGCCTGCACCCACGACCCCAGCGCCCAGGTCCCCCCACCCGCCGCGAGCGAGAACCCGGCGAGCGTCGGCGACAGCCCCCGCTGCGTCACCAGCATCAACGGCACGAACGACTCGGCCGCGATGAACGACCCCGCCGCCACCCCGCGCAACAACACCACCGACGGCAGCCCCCGCACCGCCCGATACGTCCCCCGTGGCAACAGCCCCAGCACGGCCGGCACCAGCAGCCCGGCGCCCGCGACCGCCGGCACCACCGACCACCACCGCAGATCCTGCGCCGCGTACTGCAACAGCGCGGCCCCGAGCGAGATACCGAAGGCGAGCCGGATGCGGCGACGGTCGAAGGAGGAGGAAGAAGAGGCGGAGGAAGAAGAGGCGGCGTCAGAGGAGGAGGAGTCGCCCCGCGCCGCCGTCCCCTCCGCCCCCGCCGTCCTCTCCGCTCCCTCCGCTCCCGCCGCTCCCTCCGCTCCCGCCGTCTTCACCGGCCCGGAGGCCCTTCGCCGTATCTGCGGCAGCGCCAGCCCCAACGGCAGCACCACCAGCACCGGAATGCCCACGAACACCCAGCGCCAGCCCAGCTGTTCCGTCACCGCGCCCGAGACGAGCGGGCCGACCACGGACGGGACGACCCAACTCGCCGCGAAGGCCGCCATGATCGACGGCCGCAGCCGCTCCGGATACGCGCGCCCGACCACCACGTACAGCGCGACGATCACCAGCCCGCCGCCGAGCCCCTGCACGGCCCGGCCGAGGACGAACAGCCACATCACCCCGGCGGTCCCCGACAGCACCAGACCGGCCGCGAAGCCACCGATCCCCGCCGTCAGCGCCCCCAACGGCCCCCGCCGGTCCGACCACTGCCCCGCCAGCACCATCCCGAACAGGCTCGTCGTGAAGTACGCCGAGAACGCGAACCCGTACGCCGAGATCCCGTCCAACTCCCGCGCCGCGACCGGCATGGCCGTGCCGACCGCCATGGCCTCGAACGCGATCAGCAGCACGACCGAGACGATCCCGATACTCAGCCCCCGGTAGGAGCGGCTCAGCACGCTCTCCTCACCGTCGGGAGCCACGGGCGGGTCAGGGGTCCGCGTGACGCCCGTGCCACGCGCTTCGGAGTCGGCCATGCCCGCCAGCGTAAGAGGCACCACCGACATTCGCCCCTGTCCGGAGTCCCCCACCACCTGGGACTTTCGTCGTACGCCCCGCCGTTCATGAACGGCGTATGGCAGTCCCGTTGCAGCACCCCCGCACCCCTTGAGCCCCCACCCGAGCCCCGCCTACGGTCTACACATCGAGTTCGGAGCGACGGGCACCACAACCCCGCCACTCCCGACCCGGCCGTGTGCCCGAGTGGTTCAGGGACTCGCCTGCACTGCATCCATCAGCGAGCTCCGCTCGCGGGGAGTTACGTGGGTTCGATTCCCGCCACGGCTGTGGAAGGACAAACGAACACGAGAACGGCCGTGTGCCCGAGTGGTTCAGGGGCTCGCCTGCAAAGCGAGTTACGTGGGTTCGATTCCCGCCACGGCCTCCAGCACGGTGTGATGGCCGACCGCTTCTCAGTGGTCGGCCATCCTTGTGTGCCCGGCGGTCTCAGAGGTCCGCGCAGGCCCTGTTGCGCAGTGTCTCCACCCAGCAGCCCGCGGCGGTTCCCTCGTGCTTCTCGCGGTGGAGGAGCCAGAGGGTGAAGGCGAGGGTGGAGATGTCGGCGTCGAGGGGACAGAGGGTCGACTCGCGCTCGCTCCAGTTGAGGATCGCGCCGGTGGTGCCGTCGACGACGAGGCTGTTGCCCTCGACGAAGTGGCCGAGGCGGATCAGGTGGGCCGCTCCGGCCGGGAGTCGCTCGAGGGCGAACTCGCCGGGACGTTCGTCCGCGTAGTACTCGGCGAGGGTCGGCAGCGGGATGTCCGTGTCCAGCTGGAAGAAGCCGTGGTCCTCGGGCAGCCCCATGTCCCGCAGGAAGCGCCGGGTCGGCTCGTGGGTGAGCGTGGCCGGGAAGTCGAAGTCCTCGAAGCGCCACACCGCGCTCTGGCCGAACTCCTCGTCCAGCAGCCTGGCGGGCAGGTCCAGCGCCAGTCCGGAGCGCGTGACCGGTCCCCCGGTCAGCACCGCCAGGTCGTTCAAGTGGGTCAGATCGTTCAGGTCGTTCAGGTCCGTCAGGCCCATTGTCCCCATCGTCATTGTGCTCATGGCTCCCCCCGGCACATGGTGCGCAGCGTGCTTCCCCCAGCGAGGAGCCCCGCACCGCCGAGCGGTCGTCGTCCCCACTGCCAAGAACCTTACGCCGCCCCACTGACAACGCCCGACGTACGCGCGAACACGCACCTCAGGGGCTGTCCCCGGGGCTACCGAGGGGCTGCCGAAGGGCTACGTCAGCAGCTGTGCCAGGGGCTCTACGCCCCCGTCACCACCGCCGCCTGCGGCCGGATCGGCAGGCGGTTGACGGGGCGTCCCGTGGCCGCCCGTACGGCCGCCGCGATGGCCGCCGGTGACGTGACCACCGGTACCGCGCTGGCCGCCTTCGCGCCGAAGGGGGCCACGACGTCCCGTTCCTCCACCAGTTTGACGATCTGGATGTCGGGGGCGTCGAGGGCGGTGGGCAGGGCGTAGCCGGTGAGGTCGGGGTGGCGGATCAGGCCTCGGGGGGTGCGCAGGTTCTCCGTGAGGGCCACGCCCACGCCCTGGGTGACGCCCGCCTCGATACGCGCCACGAGTTGCGTCGGGTTGAGGATCCGGCCGACGTCCTGGGCGACGGCCAGCTCCACGACCCGTACGGAGCCGAGTTCGATGTCGACGTCCACGACCGCGCGGATCGCGCAGAACGCCAGGCCCACGAACGCGTCGCCCTGGCCGGCGCCGTCCAGCGGCTCGGTGGGGTGCGGGCGGCACTGGGCGGTGGCCCAGAGTTCCTTGCCGTCCAACGCCTCCGCGACCGTGGTCGACAGGACACCGTCGTACGACGTGATCTTGCCGTCGGTGATCTGCAGCAGTTCCGTGGACATGCCGAACTTGTGGGCCAGGGGCTGGAGCAGCTGCGTGCGGACCATCTTCGCCGCTCGCTCGACCGCGCCGCCGGAGACCCACGTGTGGCGGCCTCGGCAGCTCGGGCCCGCCGGGGGCTGGTCGGTGTCGACCTGGGCGATGTGGACCTCGTCGATGCCCAGGGTCTCCTGGACGATCTGCCGGGCGAGGGTGGAGAAGCCCTGGCCGGTGTCGACGGCGGCGCACAGGACGGTGGCGATGCCGTCGTGGACCTTCACGGTGGCCGTGGAGACCTCGTCCGCGCCCTCGGCACCGAGCATGTGGACCATCCCGAGGCCATAGCCGACGCCTCGGCGGACGGCACCCGGCTCGCCCGCGCCCTCGGGGCCGCCGGGCAGCAGCCACTCCTCCTCGGGGGTGTCCTTGGGCAGGCCGGGGAGCGGGAACTCCTGGACGGCCTGGAGGAGTTCGGCGACGGGGGCCGGGCAGGTCACCGACTGGCCCGTCGGCAGCACGTCACCCGTGGACATCACGTTGCGCATGCGCAGTTCCGCCGGGTCGATGCCCAGCTTCTTCGCGAGCTTGTCCATCTGGGCCTCGTACGCGGCGCAGACCTGCATGGCGCCCTCGCCGCGCACATGGCCGGAGGGCGGGTTGTTGGTGCGTACCGCCCAGCCCTCGATGAAGGCGTTCGGGACGACGTACGGGCCGCAGGCGAACGAGACGGCGGCGGCCAGCGCCTCCGACGAGGTGTCGGCGTACGCGCCCGCGTCGAGCAGGATCTGCGCCTCGACCTTGATCAGTCTGCCCTCGGCGTCCGCGTGGTGGCGGTAGCGCAACAGGGTGGGGTGCCGGTGGGCGTGGCCCAGGAAGGATTCCTCGCGGGTGGCCGTCAGCTTGACCGGGCAGCCGGTCTTCAGCGCGAGGAGGCCGAGCGGGAGCTGGAAGCCCTGGTCCTCGCGGTCGGCGGTGGCGCCGGGGACACCGGTGACGACGATCTTGACGCGGTCGGGGGCCAGGCCGTAGCAGGCGGCGGCCGCGTCGCGGTCGGTGTGCGGGTCGGTGGAGGCCACGTACAGCTCGACGCCGCCGTCGGGGCGGGGCACGGCGAGGCCGGCCTCGGCGCCGACGGGGGCCGGGTCGGCGCGGCCGATGCGGTACTGGCCCTCGACGACGATCTCACCGGCCGCGTTCGGGTCGCCGTGGCGCAGCGGGATGTGGCGGATCAGGTTGCCGTCGGGGTGCAGCGGCTCGGCCTCGAAGGCCTGTTCGGGGTCGATCACCGGGTCGAGCACCTCGTACTCGACGATGACGGCGGCGGCGGCCATCCGCGCGGTGTCGGGGTGGTCGGCGGCGACGGCCGCGATGGGCTCGCCGTGGTGGCGTACGACCTCGGAGGCGAACAGGGGGCGGTCGGCCTTGCCGCGGCCGTGCAGGGAGACGCCCGGCACGTCCTCGTGGGTGACGACGGCCCGTACGCCGGGCATCTCGCGCGCGTGGGACGTGTCGATGGACACGATGCGCGCGTGCGGGTGCGGCGAGCGGAGCACGGCGGCCCACAGCAGGCCCTCGGCCCACAGGTCGGCCGCGTACGGGAAGGTGCCCTCCGACTTGGCCCGGGAGTCGGCGGACGGCAGGGACGCGCCCAGGCCGTGCGGCAACTGCTCGGGGGCGGGCGCGCTGTCGCCGGGGCCCGCAGGGGTCGCGATGACGGTTTCGTTGCTCACGCCTGGCCTCCGTCCTGGCCGAACGACCGGCCCTGACCGCCGTACGAGTCGTCCTGCCCGCCGTACGAGTCGTCCGGACCGGCGAACGACTGGCCCTGGCCGCCGTAGGTATCACCCTGACCGGTGAAGGACTGGCCTTGACCGCCGTAGGAGTCGTCCGGGCCGGCGAAGGACTGGCCTTGACCGCCGTAGGTGTCTCCCGGGCCGGCGAAGGACTGGCCCTGGCCGCCGTAGGAGTCGTCCGGGCCGGCGAACGACTGACCCTGGCCGCCGTAGGTGTCTCCCGGGCCGGCGAAGGACTGGCCCTGGCCGCCGTAGGTGTCTCCCGGGCCGGCGAAGGACTGGCCCTGGCCGCCGTAGGAGTCGTCCGGGCCGGCGAACGACAGCCCCTGGCCGCCGTAGGACCGGTCGGGGTCGTGCGGTGCCGGCGGGGGTGCTCCCTGGGAGTCGTACGCCGCCGGGTTGACGCCGCCGGCGCCGGGGCCCGCCTGGTGCGGGATGCGTGCCTCGTCGGTGTCCGCGGCGGCCTCGTTGCCCGCGGCCGAGTGCGCCTCGCGTTCGGCGACGACGTCGCGGACGGCCGCCAGGACACCCCGGTAGCCGGAGCAGCGGCACAGGTTGCCGCAGAGCGCCTGGCGGGTCTCCAGGTCGGTGGGGGCGGGGTTGCCCTCCAGGAGGTCGTGCACGGTCATCGCCATGCCGGGCACGCAGAAACCGCACTGCACGGCGCCGCACCTGGCGAGGGCCCGCTGCACGTCCGAGGGCCGGCCGTCGGCGGCGAGGCCTTCGACGGTGCGCACCTCGCTGCCCGCGGCGGTGACGCCGGGGACCAGGCAGGACGCCACGAGCCGGCCGTCGACCTGCACGTTGCAGGCGCCGCACTCGCCCTGCGAGCAGCCGTCCTTGGCGCCCGCGAGGCCGAGCCGCTCGCGCAGCACGTAGAGCAGCGACTCGCCGATCCAGGCGTCGCTGACGGGCCGGTCGGTGCCGTTGACGCGCAGGACGTACGAGGCGAGCGGGTGGTCGTCGTGCGGGGGCGGGGTGGGGGCGGGCTCGTCGGCCGGTGCCGGGTCGCCCCCGGCGGCCTCGGGTGCCTCAGGGGCCGCCTCCTGCTCCTCGGGCCTCTCGGGGCCCTCGGGCTCCGCGTCGCCCTCGCCGACCGGCTCAGCGGGCTCCTGGGCGGCTTCCGGGGCCTCCCCGGGGCTCTCGGGGGCGGCACCGGCGTACGCCTCCCCAGGGGCCGTGGAGGGCTCCCCAGGGGCGTCCGGGGCAGCGCCGGTCGCGCTCTCCCCCGCCGTACGGTCCTCGGGTCCGCGCTCCTCGGCCGGGGGCGGCGGCGCGGTCCACGCCGTGCCGATCTCCTCCGTCGCCCAGGGCGCTGCGGCTCCGCCGGGGAGCGTGGCGGGCGGGGTGCCGCCCCACTGCTCGACCAGGGCCGACGTGCTGAACTCACCGGATTCGTCCGGAAGATCACCCCCGGCGACCGGAATCGACCACTCGCCGGTCACGTCGTGACCGGGAGCGGTGCCTTCCTGCGCGGCCGGCTCCTCGAACGTCCACTGCCCGGTCGAGCCGGGGTTGTACGTGAACCCGTCCTGCGTCGGGGGCTGCGGCTGCCCGGCGTTCGGGTCGTGCCACTGGGCACCCCCGGCCGGCATCGCCCACGTGCCCGGGACGGACGGGTCGGTTCCGGCGGTGTGGGCCGTGGCGTTCGCCGCTATCTGCGGCGGCACATAGCCGTGGCCGGGCGCCGCGAGCGGGCTGTCGGCGGCGAGGAGCGCGTCGATGCCCCCCTCGGGGAGCTGTACGAAGGTGGTGGCGCCGTCGTCGTAGTCGCCCTGCGGCAGCCGCTCCCAGCCGCCCTGGCCCCCCTGCTGCGGGGTGCCCTCTCCGTGCTGGTCGTCGGTCACGACAGTGCCCTCCCCAGTGCTCGTCGGGCCAGCGCGGCGACGGTGCGCCGCAGGTGCAGTACGGCGGGCGGTAGCGGTGGTACGGAGCCGTCGACCTCGGGGGCCGGGTCCGGGATGCAGGCGGCCGCGACGTACTCGCCGAAGGCCTGCAGCGCCTCGGGCACGAGGGTGCGCTCGCCGTCCCAGTCGATCAGCCGGCCGACCCAGGCCTCGGCGTCCAGGGGCCGCAGCGGCATCGGCGCTATGGCTCCGACGGCGCACCGCACCCCGCGCCGGGCGGGATCGAGGACGAGGGCGACGGAGGCCACCGCGCGGCCGGGGCCGGTGCGCCCGGTGGCCTTCAGGAAGACCTGGGGCGCGTGCAGCAGCGGCACCCGCACGAAGCCGATGAGTTCGCCGGGGCGCAGCATCTCCATCCCGGCCAGCAGATGGGAGACGGGCATCTCACGGCGGGCCCCGCCCGGGCCCGCGATGATCAGCGTGGCCTCCAGGGCGGCGAGCACGGGCAGCGCGTCCCCGGTGGGGGCGGCCGTCGCGATGTTGCCGCCGAGGGTGCCGGCGTTGCGGATCTGTGGTGGTCCGGCGGCGCGCGCGGAGGCGGCGAGCGCCGGAATGAGCGCCGCGAAGTCCGGGCGCCCCATCCGCGCGTGCGTCAGTCCGGCGCCCAGCAGGGCGTGTCCGTCCTGGTACTGCCAGCCGCGGATCTCGCTGATCTTGCCGAGCCCGACCAGCGCGGCAGGCCTGAGCTGTCCGGAGTTGACCGCGGCCATGAGGTCCGTGCCGCCCGCCACCGGAACCGCCCAGGGCATGGCGGCGAGAGCCGCCACGGCCTCGTCCAGCGAGCCGGGCAGGGTCACGGCCTGCGCCGCCTGCGGTGCGTGCGTGGTCAAACCGGCTGCCCCTTCCCGCTGCCCCACCTGGTCCGCCTGTGTTGCCGTACCGTACGTGCTGACAGGGCGGACGTGGCAACTCTGGCACATTCTCGCGAGGCCCGAACGCGGGGGTCCGCTAGGAGGCATTCGCCCCCTCACTCGAGATATGGTCCGTTTTGGCACGGCATCACCCATAGAGGCACATTGACACTTTCGGTGCCTTTTACGCCTCTTGTGCTCTCGTTCCCCGTGCGGCCACCGTCGCAGGGCACGCGCTTTCGGACCTACGGCTTCGCGGTCGCCTCACACGTTCGGGGGCGTCCCCTCGATCGGACGTCCGAGCACACCGGGCCGCCGCTGCCACGGACGCGGCCCCGAACGCGGCCGATAACCGACCCCCAGGGCGTCGAGTCGCGCGTAGTGGGCCGCCATCCGGCGCTCGAAGTCGGCGAAGTCACGCTCGGCGGGGGCCGGAAGCCGGCTCCAGGCCACCTCGGCGAAGGCCGCCAGGCGCGGGAACGTCTGGTAGTCCACGCGTGCGGGATCCTCCATCACCTCGGTCCACACATTGGCCTGGGTGCCCAGCACATGCCGTGCCTCGTCGGGCGTCAACTCCGGTGGAACCGGCTCGAACCGGAAGACATCCTCCAGGGTGCGTACGAAGCCGATCGGCACCGGCTCGTCGGGGCCGCCGTCCTGACGGTGGTCCAGATACACCTGCTGCTCGGGGCACATGACCACGTCGTGGCCCGCCCGGGCCGCCGTGATGCCACCTCCGTAGCCCCGCCAGGACGACACGGCCGCCCCCGGAGCCAGGCCGCCCTCCAGGATCTCGTCCCATCCGATCAGGCGACGCCCGCGCGTGGTCAGCCAGTTGTCGAAGTGCCGGACGAACCACGCCTGCAGCTCGTCCTCGTCGGCGAGCCTCAGCTCCCGGATGCGGGCCTGCGCGGTGGCCGACTCCCTCCACTGGTCCTTGGCGCACTCGTCGCCGCCGATGTGTACGAAGGCCGACGGGAACAGCTCCAGGACTTCCTCGAACACCCCCTCGTAGAAGCGCAGGGTGGTGTCGGTGGGGGCGAGTACGTTCTTGTTGACGCCCCAGGTGTCCCAGACGGTGAGGGAGGTCGTGTCGACGACATCGGTGTTGCCGAGTTCCGGATACGCGGCGATGGCGGCCTGCGAGTGCCCCGGTACGTCGATCTCGGGGACGACGGTGATATGCCGCTCGGCGGCGTAGGCGACGATCTCCCGGATGTCGTCCCGGGTGTAGTGGCCGCCGTGCGGCTTCTCCTCCCAGAGGGGTGACGCCCTGTGGCCGATTTTCGTGCGCGCCCGCCAGGAGCCGACCTCCGTCAGCCGGGGGTACCGCTCGATCTCGATCCGCCAGCCCTGGTCGTCCGTCAGGTGGAAGTGGAGGACGTTGAGTTTGTGCGCGGCCATCAGGTCGAGGTAGCGCAGCACCTGGTCCTTGGGCATGAAGTGCCGGGCGACGTCCAGCATGAGGCCGCGCCAGCCGAACCGGGGGGCGTCCTCGATCGTGACGTGCGGCACGGCCCAGGCGCGGTCGCGCCGGAGCGGGGCCCTGCGGTACGCGTCGGGGCCGAGGAGCTGGCGCAGTGTCTGGGCGCCCCAGAAGACACCGGCCGGGCCGCCGCCCTCGACGAGGACGCCGGACGAGTCGCTGACGAGGCGGTACTCCTCGGGGCCGAGCCCGGGGTCGAGTCGGAGCCCGATGCCGTCCTCGTCGGTGTCGTCGAGCTCCCCCGCCTCGCGCAGCGGCAGCCCGGTGGCCTCCCGCAGGACGGTGCGCAGCCAGTGGCCGACGCCCTCGGTCCCGGTGCGGGCGTGGAGCCGGGAGTGCGCCGTCAGCCGTACCTCGCCGGGACCGGCGTCGACGCGGCCGGGCGCGGGAATCAGTTCACTCACGTCAGTCCTTGACCGCGCCGCCCAGTCCGGAGACCAGCCGCCGCTGTACGAGTACGAAGAAGATCAGCACCGGAATGGTCATCACCGTGGACGCCGCCATCACGCCGCCCCAGTCCGGCTCCTCGGGCTTGTAGAACACCAGGAGGGCCATCGGCAGGGTCGACTGGGAGGTGTCGCTGATGATGAACGACTTGGCGAACAGGAAGTCGTTCCAGGTGGAGATGAAGGAGAAGACGCTGGTGGCCACCAGCCCCGGGAAGACGAGCGGGAAGAGGATCTGCCAGAGGAATCGGGAACGGCTCGCCCCGTCGAGGTGCGCCGCCTCCTCCAGCGCCTCCGGTACGGCCTTCACGAAGCCACGCAGCATCCAGATCGCGAACGGCAGGGAGAAGGCGATGTGGGGCAGGATCAGCGCGCCCAGCGTGTTGAGTTGGCCGAGGTCCCGCATCTGGAAGAAGAGGGGGATGGTCAGCGCCTCCACGGGCACCGTCTGTGCCACCAGGAACATGATCAGCAGGGTGGTCCGGAATCGGAAGCGGAATCGGGTGACCGCCGTCGCCGCGAGAAACGCGATGAGCGCGGAGACGACCACCACCGTGCAGGCGACGACAAGGCTGTTGACGAAGTAGCGGCCGAATTCCTGCTGCCCGAAGACCCGTCGGAAGGAATCCAGGGTCGGTGCGAGGGTCCAGGGCCGTGGCTCGGTCGACTCGATCTCACCCGCCGGCTTGAAGGCGCTCAACATCATCCAGTAGAGCGGGAACGCCACCACGACCGCGATGACCAGGGCCGACGCCTCCGCCGCGAGCCGCCAGGGCCGCCGTACGAAACCCGACGAATTCACAGCTCCTCCCCTTGCCTGCGCAGCAGTCGCAAATACACCAGGGTGACCGCCAGCAGAATCACCAGCATCACCACGCCGATCGCCGAACCGAGGCTGTACTGGGAGGACGCGAAGGCCTTCTGGTAGGCGTACACGTTCAGTACGAGGTTCTGGCCCGCGATACCGCCGCCGCCCGTCATCACATAGATCTGGGTGAAGACCTTGAAGTCCCAGATGATCGACTGAATGGTGACGACGACGAGGATCGGGCGGAGCATCGGCGCGAGGACCGAACGCCAGATCCGCCACTGCGAGGCACCGTCCAGGGCCGCGGCCTCCAGGACCTCGGAGGGTACGGAGCGGATGCCCGCGTAGACGGTCACCATCACGAACGGGAAGGAGCACCACACCACTTCGAGCAGGACGAGGAAGAAGGCGCTGTAACGCCCGTACGTCCAGGAGTGGTCGCCGAGCCCGAGGATCCGGTTGACCGGGCCGAAGTCGGGGTCGAACAGCAGCAGCCACACCGTGGAGCCGGTGATCGCGGGGGTCGCCCACGCGCCGAGCGCGGCCAGCATCAGCGCGAGACGGGGCACGGCCCGTACTCGTGTCAGCAGCACGGCGAGCGCGCACCCGACGGCGAGCGTGGAGACCACACAGGCCGACGCGAAGACGACCGTGGTCAGCAGGACCTGCCAGAACTCGGGATCGCCGAACAGTTCGGCGTAGTTCCCGAGGCCCTGGAAGGAGGTCGGTTCGCCGCCGCTGACCTGGGCCTGGGTGTATTCGAGGAGCGAGATCAGGCCGAGCTGGTAGACGGGATAGACGAGCAGCCCACCGAGGACGACGAGCGCGGGGGCGAGATAGAGCCAAGGGGTCCAGCCACCGCCCCGCAAGGGGCGCGGGGAACTGCGCGACCAGCCCCCACTCACCCGCAGCCGCCCACGCTCCCCACCCCCCACCCCACTGGGCGCCCCCCGCTCAACCAGCGGAGCTGAACGCATCGTTCATCTGCTTCGCCGCGTCCTTCGACGCCTCAGCCACGTCCTTCTTGCCGCTGACGACCTCCTGGAACATCGTCGGCAGCACCAGCGACGCGTCGATCTGCGCCCACGCCGGCGAGGCGGGCACGAACTTCGTCCCGGACGACAGCGTCGTCACGAACGGCTCGATGAACGGCTCCTCCTTGGCCGCCTCGGCGCGGACGTCGGTGTACGTCGGCAGGAAGCCCATCGCGTCGAAGAGTTCGCCCTGCGTCTTCTTGGACGCCAGCCGCTTCATCAGGTCGACGGCGAGGGTGCGGTGCGTGGTGCTCTTCAGGACGCCGACGTTGTTGCCGCCCGCGAACGCCGGGGCCACGGAACCGGACTTCACACCTGGCAGCGGGACGACCGCGTACTTGCCCTTGACCTTGCCGGCCTCCACGGCCGCGTGGCTGAAGTCGCCGCCGATCGCCATGCCCGCCTTGCCCGCGGCGAACGCGGTGACGGTGTCGTTGCCGCCCATGCTCGCGCACTTGGCGGCGGGGCAGTTGTCGTCGCCGAACAGCGAGGTGTACGCCTCGATGCCCTTCCGGGCGGCCGGGCTGTCGATGGTGGAGGCGTACGAGCCGCCCTTGCCCTCGGCTATCTCACCGCCGTTGGCCCAGACGAAGGGCATCGCGCCGTAGGTGTAGGCGCCGCCGACGACGAGCCCGTACAGGTCGGGCTCGGCGGCGCGGATCTTCTTCGCGGTGGCGGTCAGCTCGTCCAGGGACTTCGGGGCCTGGAGACCGAGTTCCTCGAAGACGTCGGTGCGGTAGTACAGCGCGCGCACGCCCACGAAGAAGGGCGCCCCGTAGATCCTGCCGTCGACCGTCACGGACGTCCTGGCGGTCGGGTCGGAGTCCTTGGACTCGGACCACTCGTTGAACTCCGTGGTGACGTCGGCCAGTCCGCCGTCCTTCACATAGCCGGCCGTGTCCGTGTTGCCGAACTCCATGAGGTCCGGGGCGCTCTTCGGGTCGTTGAAAGCGGCCTTGATGCGCTGGGCGCGGGTCTCGACGGGGATGTACTCGACCTTCACCTTCGCGCCGTCGTGCGCCTTCTCGAAGGCGGAGACCACCTCGTCGACGACCTTCTGCTTCGGCTCGTTGCTCACCTCCTGGAAGAGCCAGACACGGAGCGTGCCGGTCGTCTTGTCCTCCCCGGAGGAGGAGTTGTCGGAGGTCTGGGGGGCACAGGCGGTCAGCCCGGCGAGGGCCAGGGCCGCTACGGGCGCGACGAGTCGGGCGGCGAGTTTCATGGAGCATCCTCCGAGGGGGGAGCGGAGCGTTGCAGCATGTGCAACGAGCGTTTTGCTCTCTACAACACCTCGGAGGCTAGGGAGTACATGACAACGCCCACAAGAGGTCTCAACCACCTTGTGACCAGCAGACGCACTCCGTGCAACGCAACGATGGCCGCGCGGGGCGGGGAATGGGGGAGTTCGGTGATCAACGGCCGAAAACGAACGGCGGCCGGCACTCCCCGCGCCGACCGCCCCCAGGCATGACAGAACCGCGGCACCCGCACCGCAGGCACCGCGGCCGCCCCCGAACGACCCGGCGCACCGCACCCGGCGGTACGCCCGGACCTCCGGCTACTGCTTGCCGTCGCCCTTGCCGCCCTGGTCGCCGCCACCGGCACCGAGGGACTCGAAGATCTCCTTGCACATGGGGCACACGGGGTACTTCTTCGGGTCACGGCCCGGGACCCACACCTTGCCGCACAACGCCACGACGGGCGTGCCGTCGAGGGCGCTCGCCATGATCTTGTCCTTCTGGACGTAGTGGGCGAAGCGCTCGTGGTCACCGTCGCCGTGCGACGTCTGCGGCGTCGGCTCGACGAGGGTCCCCGTACCAGTACCGCGCTCGGGCTCAAGAGTGCTCATGACGCCAAGGGTAATCAAACGCCGGGGACTGTGGGTCCCTGGCTTGCACAACGGACACCACCGGCGGTGACGCCGTGTTCGCGCCGGCCCCGGCCAGTCGGCGCGGGCGGTCGCGGCGCGAGCGCGGGGCATGGCCGTCGCGCCTGTTCCGCCTCAGTTGAGCGAAGGGTCGTCCGGGTACGTGGCCACCATCGCGAGTTCGTTGCGCTGACGGCGCAGGACCTCGCGCCAGAGTCTCTCCGGGCAGGGCGAGGAGACGTCGCCGGGTTCGGACTCGACGACGTACCAGGCCCCCTCCGCCAGTTCGTCCTCCAACTGGCCGGGCCCCCACCCCGCGTACCCGGCGAAGATGCGCAGCGAGCCGAGCGCGGAGGCCAGCAGTTCCGGCGGGGCCTCCAGGTCGACGAGGCCGATCGCGCCGTGCACGCGCCGCCAGCCGAGCGGGGCCCGGTCCACGGAGCCGCCGCCGGGTATCACCGCGATGCCGAGCGCGGAGTCCAGCGACACCGGGCCGCCCTGGAAGACGACCCCGGGTTCGCCGGCGAGTTCCGCCCAGCCCTCCAGGATGTCGCCGACGCCCACCGGGGTGGGCCGGTTGAGGACCACGCCGAGGGAGCCCTTCTCGTCGTGGTCGAGGAGCAGCACGACAGCGCGGTCGAAGTTCGGGTCCGCCAGGGCGGGCGTGGCCACGAGCAGCCGCCCTGTGAGCGAGGACACCTCGGTCATGCCAGACATGATCCCGCATCCCGCCCTCATCCGGGGAGGCAATGCCGGTAGCGGTGTGAATGCGGACATGAATCCAGGCCAGTGGCCCGTAGGGCCCTCGTCGGGGCGGTGGTGGGAGACGGGCGGGCGCACCGGCGCGAACCCCGCGCACAGCCGGGGTGGTGACCCCGTGTGGCCGGTGGTGAACGGTTCGTGTTGTGGCAAACCCATGACGTGGCTGAGAACTCCTGGGGCTTACGGAAGGGGGGTGGGCGGCGATTACGCTAGCTCTCCGGCTCGCGCCTCGCCGGCCCCCGCACCACGGGTCCGTCGGCCGGCCCACGCCGGAAAGCCTCTGCCCAACTCCACGGAACGCGAGATCCATGACCGTCAACGGCTCTGACGACGTACTGCTTGTACACGGCGGCACCCCGCTCAGTGGCGAGATCCGTGTCCGCGGTGCGAAGAACCTCGTACCCAAGGCCATGGTCGCCGCGCTGCTCGGCAGCGGTCCGAGCCGGCTGCGCAACGTGCCCGACATCCGCGATGTGCGGGTCGTGCGCGGGCTGCTGCAGCTGCACGGCGTAACGGTCCGCCCGGGTGACGAGCCGGGCGAGCTGGTGATGGACCCGACGAACGTGGAGAGCGCGAACGTCGCCGACATCGACGCCCACGCGGGCTCGTCGCGCATCCCGATCCTGTTCTGCGGCCCGCTGCTGCACCGGCTCGGCCATGCCTTCATCCCCGGTCTCGGCGGCTGCGACATCGGCGGCCGGCCGATCGACTTCCACTTCGAGGTGCTGCGGCAGTTCGGCGCGAAGATCGAGAAGCGGGAGGACGGACAGTATCTGGAGGCGCCGCGGCGGCTGCGCGGTACGAAGATCCAGCTGCCGTACCCGTCCGTCGGCGCGACGGAGCAGGTGCTGCTGACCGCGGTCCTCGCGGAGGGCGTGACCGAGCTCGCGAACGCGGCGATCGAGCCGGAGATCGAGGACCTCATCTGCGTTCTGCAGAAGATGGGCGCGATCATCGCGATGGACACCGACCGCACGATCCGCATCACCGGTGTGGACTCGCTCGGCGGCTACAACCACAAGGCGCTCCCGGACCGCCTGGAGGCCGCCTCCTGGGCGTCCGCCGCGCTGGCGACCGAAGGCGACATCTACATCCGGGGCGCCCAGCAGCGCTCGATGATGACGTTCCTGAACACCTACCGGAAGGTGGGCGGTGCCTTCGAGATCGACGACGAGGGCATCCGCTTCTGGCACCCCGGCGGCCAGCTGAAGTCGATCGCGCTGGAGACGGACGTCCACCCCGGCTTCCAGACCGACTGGCAGCAGCCCCTGGTCGTCGCCCTGACGCAGGCCACCGGCCTCTCGATCGTCCATGAGACGGTCTACGAGTCCCGGCTGGGCTTCACCTCGGCGCTGAACCAGATGGGCGCGCACATCCAGCTCTACCGCGAGTGCCTCGGCGGCTCGAACTGCCGCTTCGGCCAGCGCAACTTCCTGCACTCCGCCGTCGTCTCCGGCCCCACCCGCCTCCAGGGCGCCGACCTGGTCATCCCCGACCTCCGCGGCGGCTTCTCCTACCTGATCGCCGCGCTCGCCGCCCAGGGCACCTCCCGGGTCCACGGCATCGAGCTCATCAACCGCGGCTACGAGAACTTCATGGAGAAGCTCATGGAGCTGGGAGCCAAGGTCGAGCTGCCGGGGAAGGCCCTCGGCTAGGGCCAGGGCCGACTCCTGAGAAGCACGGGGCGCAGCCCCTGCTTCTCAGGAGCGCGGGGAACTGCGCGACCAGCCACGGACGGCCCGCAGCTTCGTCACCGCGCTCGTCCCCACGTCGATGGGGGCGGCACCTGAAACCAGGTGCCGCCCCCATCAGGCGTTCTACGCGCGCCACACCGTCCCATGAAGGACAGATGGCAAGGCTACTTGCCCTTCGCGGCTTCCTTGAGCTTGCTGCCCGCGGAGACCTTCACGCTGTAGCCGGCCGGGATCTGGATCGGGTCGCCGGTCTGCGGGTTACGAGCGGTGCGAGCGGCACGGTGGGTGCGCTCGAAGGTCAGGAAGCCGGGGATGGTGACCTTCTCGTCGCCCTTGGCGACGATGTCGCCGACGACCTCGGCGAACGCGGCCAGCACGGCGTCGGCGTCCTTGCGGGTCACCTCGGCACGGTCGGCCAGCGCGGCCACCAGCTCACTGCGGTTCATGTTGTTACTCCCGTGTTCTTCTTGCCGTTGAGGCGGACCCGGGTCCGTCGTCAGACCCTCGCGCCCAGAAACGCATCCTGCACTCACCTGCGGCGGGAAAGCCAATCCAGCACCCCTGGGAGTCACACGAACACCCCTGGGAGTCACATGAACACCCTTGGGAGTCGTGGCAGGCCTGAGCTTGGCCGCCACACTAAAGGGCGGCACAAGCCCTCCGGCCCCGCGACGCGCCGATGGCACGGGGCCGTGGCCACCGTCACAGCGAGGGCTCAGGCCGACGCCGCCGCTTTGGCGGCCTCGCGCACCGCGCCGGCGACCGCGCCCGCGACCTTGTCGTTGAAGACGCTCGGGATGATGTAGTTCGCGTTCAGCTCGTCCTCGGTGACGACGTCGGCGAGGGCGGTCGCCGCGGCGAGCATCATCTCCGTGTTGACGGTCCGGGACTGGGCGTCGAGGAGACCGCGGAAGACACCCGGGAAGACCAGCACGTTGTTGATCTGGTTCGGGAAGTCGGAGCGGCCGGTGGCCACGACGGCCGCCGTCTGCCGGGCGACCGCGGGGTCGACCTCGGGGTCGGGGTTCGCGAGCGCGAACACAATCGCGTCGTCGGCCATGGCGGCCACGTCGTCGCCGTCGAGGACGTTGGGGGCGGAGACGCCGATGAAGACGTCGGCGCCGCGCACGGCCTCCTTGAGCGTGCCCGTGAGGCCCTCGGGGTTGGTGTTGTCGGCGATCCAGCGCAGCGGCGAGTCCGCGGCGGCGTCGACCAGGTCGGCGCGGTCGCAGTGCACGACACCGTGGATGTCGGCCACGACGGCGTTCTTCACCCCGGCGGCGATGAGTAGCTTAAGGATGGCCGTACCGGCCGCGCCGGCGCCCGACATGACGACACGGATGTCCCCGATCGCCTTGCCCGCGACGCGAAGTGCGTTCGTCAGGGCGGCGAGGACGACGATCGCCGTGCCGTGCTGGTCGTCGTGGAAGACGGGGATGTCGAGGGCCTCGCGCAGGCGGGCCTCGATCTCGAAGCAGCGGGGCGCGGAGATGTCCTCCAGGTTGATGCCCGCGAAGCCGGGGGCGATGGCCTTGACGATCTCGACGATCGCGTCGGTGTCCTGGGTGTCCAGGCAGATCGGCCAGGCGTCGATGCCGGCGAATCGCTTGAAGAGGGCCGCCTTGCCCTCCATGACGGGCAGCGCGGCCATGGGGCCGATGTTGCCCAGGCCCAGCACGGCGGAGCCGTCCGTCACGACCGCAACGGAGTTGCGCTTGATGGTGAGGCGGCGGGCGTCCTCGGGGTTCTCGGCGATCGCCATGCAGACGCGGGCCACACCCGGCGTGTAGATCATCGAGAGGTCGTCACGGTTGCGGATGGGGTGCTTCGACGCCATCTCGATCTTGCCGCCGAGGTGCATCAGGAACGTACGGTCGGAGACCTTGCCGAGCGTCACACCCTCGATGTGGCGCAGCTGCTCGACGATCTCGTCGGCGTGCGCGGTGGAGGTGGCGGCGATGGTGACGTCGATGCGGAGCTTCTCGTGGCCGGATGCGGTCACGTCGAGGCCGGTCACCGAGCCTCCGTGGGACTCGACGGCTCCGGTGAGCTGGGAGACCGCGGTTCCGCTCGCGGGCACCTCCAGCCGGACCGTCATCGAGTAGGAGACGCTGGGCGCCGTTGCCATGGCCGACTTCCTCTGCTTTCGCTGCTACTGCGTTTGCCTCGTTTTGCGGTCCGATCGTCGCACCTACCGCCGGGTAGGCGTTAGCCGTCCGGGGTTGCGAACGTTTTGTTCTCAACAAGAAGAGGTCCACGTCACATTCGACGTGGACCTCTTCTTACGTTCAGTGGCACCGACCCGCCATGCTCGCCTCGCGGCAAGTGGTCGCTCTAAGCGACGAAGGTTGGGCCCGGGGGCTTGGATCGAGCCGGTGCCGTACCCAGGCTAACAAACAGATCCCGTAAGGCCATTCCCGTACGGGAGTTGTTTTTGGGGCGCCAGTTCCCCGCGCCCCCGAAAGGCGGGGGCGCGGGGAACTGGCGCCTTCAGTCGCGCAGCAGGTCGGGGACGCCCCGGGCGTCCGGCTCGTCCCGCTCCCCCGACACCAGGGTCAGCTGTTGGGTCGCCCGGGTGAGTGCGACGTACAGCACACGCAGCCCCGCGGGGCTCTCGTCGGCGATCTCCGCCGGTGAGACCACCACCGTCGCGTCGTACTCCAGGCCCTTCGCCTCCAGGCTGCCGAGGGCGACGACGCGGTCGCCGAGGCCGGCCAGCCAGCGGGCGGCCTCGTCGCGGCGGTTCATGGCGACGACGACACCGACCGTGCCGTCGACGAGGTCCAGCAGGCGGGCGGCCTCCGCGCGGACCGTGCGGGACAGGGATTCCCGTGCGGCCGTGACGAAGCGGGGCTCGACGCCCGTGGAGCGGACCGCCGAGGGGGATTGCGAGCCGGGCATCGCCAGCGCCAGCACCTTCGCCGCCAGTTCGGCGATCTCGGCCGGGTTGCGGTAGTTGACCGTCAGGGTGAAGCGGCGGCGGGGGCGGGTGCCCAGGGCCTCGTCGCGGGCCTCGGCCGCCTCGTCCGGGTCGGACCACGACGACTGGGCGGGGTCTCCCACGACCGTCCAGGTGGCATGGCGGCCGCGGCGGCCCACCATCCGCCACTGCATCGGCGTCAGGTCCTGCGCCTCGTCGACGATGACGTGCGCGTACTCGGTCCGCTCCTGCGCCAGCCGCTCGGCCCGCTCCCGCTGGGTCTCCTCGCGTACGGGCATCAGCTCGTCCAGGCCCGTGAGCTGGTCCAGGGGGTCGAGCTCGCGTTTCTTCCTCGGGCGGGCCGGGAGACCGAGGATCGCCTGGAGTTCGTCGAGCACGGCGATGTCGTGGACCGAGAGGCCGTCCCGCTTCAGGGAGCGGGCGACCCGGCGGACCTCGCTCGGATTGAGGATGCGCCGGGCCCAGCGGCCGAGGCGGCGCTCGTCGGCCATGGCGGCCAGCACCCCGCGCGGGGTCAGCTCGGGCCACCAGGCGTCGAGGAAGGCGATGAAGTCGTCCTCGCTCGCGATGTCCTCGTCGAAGGAGGAGCGCAGCTCGGCGGCCAGTTCGGGGTCGGTGTGGCGGCCGGCCGCACCCGACCGGGCCCACAGGGCGTCCAGGAGCAGCTTGCGGGCGCGGGGGCGCAGGAGATTGACGGGAGCCGTGCCGCCGAGCGCGTTGTGGCGGACGCGGTCCAGTTCGGGGGCCTCCAGTTCCAGACGGCGGCCGAAGGCGACGACGCGGAGGCGGGTGGGCGCGTCGCTCGACTCCAGCGCGCCCCGGGCGGCCTTCCGCAGCACCTTGAGCATGCGGTACGAGCCCTTGGCGCGGGCCACGGCCGGGGAGTCGTACAGCGTGGCCTCGGCGCCGTCGACCAGCGAACCGATCGCGCGGATGGCGACCTGGCCCTCCTCGCCGAGGGAGGGCAGGACGCCCTCGGTGTACGCGACCAGCAGCGGGGTCGGGGAGACGATCAGGATGCCGCCCGCGTACCGGCGCCGGTCCTGGTAGAGGAGGTACGCGGCGCGGTGCAGGGCGACGGCCGTCTTGCCCGTGCCCGGGCCCCCCTCGACGTACGTCACGGAGGCGGCGGGGGCCCGGATCACCAGGTCCTGTTCGGCCTGGATGGAGGCCACGATGTCGCGCATGGTGTGGCTGCGGGCCTGGCCGAGGGCGGCCATGAGGGCGCCGTCGCCGATGACGGCCAGCTCACCGCCGTCGAGGGAGGCCTTCAACTCGGGGCGCATGAGGTCGTCCTCGACTCCGAGCACCTTGCGGCCCTTGGAGCGGATGACCCGGCGGCGTACGACGCGGCCGGGGTCGACCGGGGTCGAGCGGTAGAAGGGGGCGGCCGCCGGGGCCCGCCAGTCGATGACCAGCGGCGCGTACTCCGAGTCCAGGACACCGATGCGGCCGATGTGGAGGGTCTCGGCGATGTCGGCGGTGTTGTCGGGGCGGACCGCGCCCTCGGCCGGTTCGACGGCGGTGTACGCGCCGTCCGGGCCCTTCTTGCCGTCCCTGCCGAGCAGCAGGTCGATACGGCCGAAGAGGAAGTCCTCGAACTCGTTGTTCAGGCGGTTCAGATGGACGCCGGCGCGGAAGACCTGGGCGTCCCTCTCGGCGAGCGCACCCGGGGTGCCGACCTGACCGCGCTTGGCCGCGTCGTTCATCAGGAACTCGGCCTCGTGAATCTTCTCCTCGAGACGCCGGTACACCCGGTCCAGATGTTCCTGTTCGACGCCGATCTCCTTCTCACGCACCGAGTCGTGAGCGGAGTCGAGCGTTTCCTGCTGAACCTGAGCGGCCACCCGGGCCCCCTTCTGACGTGCTGGGCAGCCGTCTACCGTACGCGAAAAGGACCCCGACAGGCTATGTGCCCGACCGGGGTCCGTTCGCCGCTTGTCTCAATCCGTCACGCCTTGACCGAGACGAGCTTCTTCCCGCTGAAGGTCAGGACCTCGAAGTGGTCGATCTCGTCAGGGGTGAAGGCGGCTCCGCCGTGGACGTAGAGCGGGTTCTTGGCCTGCTCGGTCTTGGCGTTCTTGATGCCGTAGCCCCATTCCGGGACGGACCAGGAGGTGACCGTCTCGCGCTCGCCGTTCTTGCCGACGGCGATCAGCGAGCACTTCTCCGGACCCTTGACGTTCTTCAGCTCCAGGACCGCGTGCGTGCCCCAGGCCTTGGACTCCATGCCGACCGTGGCGCTGACCTGGGTGGACGCGTCGGTCCCCGAGACCTTGTCCTTGGCCTTCATGTGCATGAAGGAATCCTTGGCCGGGCTGGAGAGCACATTGGCGTTCTGTGACGCCTCGTCCCCGCCGCCCGTCGTCGCGAACACCGCCGTCGGGCCGCCGACGATCAGGGCGACGCCGGCCGCCAGCATGAAGAAGTTCCGTCGGCTCTTCTTCGCGCGGTGCTGGACGACCTCGCCGACCAGTCGGTCCGCGAGTCCCGTGGTCGGTTTCGCGGACAGGGACTCGCCGATCGCCGGTGTGCCCTGGGCGGCGGGCAGGTCCGCGAGCGCGGCCAGCATCGGTTCCATACCGGCCAGCTCGTCCAGCTGCTGACCGCACCACTCGCACGTGGCGAGATGCATCTCGAACTGGGTGGCTTCGGCGTCGTCCAGTATCCCGAGGGCGTAAGCGCCGACGGTTTCATGGATGTTGTCGCCGGAACCTTGGGCTCCTTGCACAGACCCGGGCATTCCCGGTCCATACCCCCCGTAGATGTTGCTCATGCCGTCACCCCGCGCTCCTCTAGAGCCAGCTTCATCGACCGCAGGGCGTAGAACACCCGGGAGCGGACGGTGCCACTGGGGATGCCAAGCGTCTCGGCCGCCTCATTGACCGTACGCCCTTTGAAATAGGTCTCGACCAGGACCTCCCTGTGGGCAGGGGTCAGGTCGTCCAGCGCGTCCGACAGTGTCATCAGCCACAACGCCTTGTCGATCTCGTCCTCCGCGGGGATGACCTCCAGCGGCGACGGGTCGACCTCCTGCGGCCGGGCCTGCCGGCTGCGGTGGCCGTCGATGACGATGCGGCGTGCGACCGTCACCAGCCAGGGGCGTACCGATCCGGTCGCTCGATTGAGCTGACCGGCGTTCTTCCAGGCCCTGATGAGAGTTTCCTGCACAACGTCCTCGGCACGCTGGCGGTCGCCCGCGACCAGACGCAGCACGTACGCGAGCAAGGGTCCAGCGTGCTCGCGGTACAGCGCGCGCATCAGCTCCTCGTCTGGCTCTGAGGGCTGTGATGCGCGATGTCGGGCCCTGTGCGGGCGTTCATCGGCCACAGCGGAATCCTTGCGCACGGCTACCTCCGGTGTCCGGGGGTTCCCCCAGTCGGTCGCTCACATCGGGATACGTAGGTAATCAGTTGTGTGTTCAGAGTTGAGCCACAACTTTCTCGATTCAACGCGGGGAAGGTGGGGCCAGTGGGGGACAAGTGTGTCCATATCCGCGCTTAAACCGGCACGCATGGGCGGGAATTGTGAAGACACCCGCGTCGCGATGTGAAAAACAGCACTGCTGCTTCTTTACGGAGACCAGACGTTTGCCCAACTGCCGGGCCGGGTAGGGCGGATGGGCATTTCCGCCCCAACTACGCGCGGGCCAGGCCTGCTCGGCGGCGATGGCGGGCCACGCGTTCGCGGTTGCCGCAGATCTCGCTGGAGCACCAACGGCGGCGCCGGCCGCGGGAGGTGTCGACGTACACGATGGGGCAGTTGTCGCCCGCGCACTGGCGCAGGCTCGCGCAGGCGTCCGGGTCGGTGAGCAGCTCCACGGTGTCGCGGGCGATCAGGGCGAGCAGGGTCGCGCACTCCGGGGTGTGGTCCAGGGCGCGGGTGAGGGTGCCGTCGGCGGTGCGGACGGCGCGGGGGGCCGGAGTCGCCGCGCGGGCCAGTTCGTTGACCCTCGCCAGGGAGATGTCGAAGGGGCGGGAGTCGGGCTTGCGGTCCGGTTCGGCGCGGACCAACCGGCCGATGTGTCCGCGGAGTTCTCGGAAGCCGACGAGCCAGTGCGGGGCGATGTGGTCGAGGGGGGTGCCCTCGGGGACCAGGCCGGCGGCGGTGATCCAGGTGCGCAGGCTGTCCGGGGAGTCGAGTTGTTCCTCGGGGTGGGTGGTCGCGAGGAAGTCCAGGCAGAGGTGGCCGCAGTCGAAGCGGGGGGCGTGTGCCATGTGCCTGTCACCGCCTTGGGTTCGCCGGCCGGTGGGGGTGCGCCTCAGGGGTACGTACCCCCTACAGTGCCTGGGCGCACCCTGGGCTGGAACCCTTCGGTGTCCGGGCGGATTTGCTCGCCCCCGCCGCCCCTACCCGTCCCTCCCCAGGGGCTGCGCCCCTTCGACCCCCGGCTGCGGGCCCGGTGGGGCTTCTCCCGCAGTTCCCCGCGCCCCTCAGAAGAGGGGCTGCGCCCCTTCGACCCCCGGCCGCCGGCCCGGTGGGGGCTGGTCGCGCGGTTCCCCGCGCCCCTGAGAAAGCAGGGGCTGCGCCCCGTGCTTTTCCACCACGAATCGCCCGCGGCCGAACGACCCGCCGTACTCCCCCTACGCGTCGTACTTCGTGTCCGCCGCCGGGTCCAGGGCCAGGCGGTAGCCGCGTTTGACGACGGTCTGGATCAGTTTCGGGGTGCCGAGGGCCGTGCGGAGGCGGGCCATGGCGGTTTCCACGGCGTGTTCGTCGCGGCCGGCGCCGGGGAGGGCCTTGAGGAGGTCGGAGCGGGCGACGACCCAGCCCGGCCGGCGACAGAGCGCGCGCAGCAGGGACATGCCGGCCGGGGGGACGGGGCGGAGGGCGCCGTCGACGAGGACCGCGTGGCCGCGGATCTCCACGCGGTGGCCGGCGATGGGCAGCGTGCGGGCGCGGCCGGGCAGTTCCTGGCAGAGGAGCTGGACGAGGGGGCCGAGGCGGAAGCGCTCGGGCTGGACCGTGTCCACGCCGTGGGCCTGGAGCGGAAGGGCCGTCACCGGGCCGACGCAGGCGGGGAGGACGTCGTGGTTGAGGGCGTTGAGCAACTCCGGGAGCAGGCCCCGGTCCTCGGCACGGGAGAGCAGGGACGCCGCCGCCGGGGCGCTGGTGAAGGTGAGGGCGTCGAGACCGCGGCAGACCGCGGAGTCGAGGAGACGGTCCACGGGGGTGATGTCCTCGGGGGGCATCCAGCGGTAGACGGGCACGCCCACGACCTCCGCTCCCGCGGCGCGCAGTGATTCCACGAAGCCGGGGAGCGGTTCGCCGTGGAGCTGGATGGCGACCCGGCGGCCTTCCACACCGTGCTCCAGCAGACGGTCCAGTACTTCGGCCATCGATTCGGAGGAAGGGGACCACTCCTCCGTGAGACCCGCGGCCCGGATCGCGCCCTTCACCTTCGGTCCGCGTGCCAGGACTTCGACGCCCCGCAGCCGGTCCAGAAGGGCCTCGCCCAGGCCCCAGCCGTCCGCCGCCTCGACCCAGCCGCGGAAACCGATGGCGGTCGTCGCCACCACGATGTCGGGCGCCTGGTCGAGCAGGTCCTTGGTCGCGGCGAGCAGCTCGCTGTCGTCGGCGAGCGGCACGATGCGCAGCGCGGGGGCGTGGACGACCACGGCTCCGCGGCGCTGGAGGAGCGCCCCGAGCTCGTCGGCCCGGCGGGCGGCCGTGACCCCCACGGTGAACCCCGCGAGCGGCCCGTGTTCCGGCTGCGCTGTCCGATCCATCAGATGCGTCCTGTCTGGTCGATCGGCTCGATCTGATCGCTCGGGTCGCTGTTCGTCGTACATGGCTCTCGTCCCGCACTCGAGTCGTTGTACCTGGCTGGGGCACCTACATGCCGAACGAGCCTGTCAACGGTGCGTGACAGGCTCGGTTCGGGATGATGTCGCTGGTGTTACGTCACGCGTGTCACCGCATGGGCGATGTCACACCTCGGCGTAGCTGAGCTGCGGCTTCGACTCCGTCGTGGCCGTCGTCGCGGAGGTGTTCGAAGCCGTGCGGCGAAGGTATACGGCCCAGGTCACCGCGAAGCAGAGGCCGTAGAAGGCGAGGAAGGCGACGAAGGCGCCGGTGCCGGAGCCGACCGAGAGGAAGGACTGGCGGAAGGCCAGGTTGATACCGAGGCCGCCGAGCGCGCCCACCGCGCCGATGATGCCCATGGAGGCACCGGAGAGACGGCGTCCGTAGGCCGCGGCCTCCTCGCCCTCCAGGCCCTTGGCGAGGGCCTTGGCCTGGAAGATGCCCGGGATCATCTTGAAGGTGGAGCCGTTGCCGAGTCCGGTGAGGACGAAGAGCGCGATGAACGCGGTGGTGAAGAGCGGCAGCGACTTCTGCATGGAGGCGATGACGATGATCCCGGTGGCGGCGGCCATGCCGACGTAGTTCCACAGGGTGATCTTGGCGCCGCCGTACTTGTCGGCGAGCGCGCCGCCGAGGGGGCGGATCAGCGAGCCGAGCAGGGGGCCGATGAAGGTGACGTAGGCGGACTCCAGGGGCGTACGGCCGAACTGGGTCTGCAGGACGAGGCCGAAGGCGAAGCTGTAGCCGATGAAGGAGCCGAAGGTGCCGATGTAGAGGAAGGACATGATCCAGGTGTGGGCCTCCTTCACGGCGTCCTTCGCGGCACCGGTGTCGTTCTTCACAGACGAGATGTTGTCCATGTAGACCGCGGCGAGGACGGCGGCGATGACGATGAAGGGGATGTAGATCCCGAGCAGCACGCGCGGGCCGCCACTGGCTCCGATGACGGCGAGACCGATGAGCTGCACGACCGGGACACCGATGTTGCCGCCGCCCGCGTTGAGACCGAGCGCCCAGCCCTTCTTCCGCAGCGGGAAGAAGGCGTTGATGTTCGTCATGGAGGAGGCGAAGTTGCCGCCGCCGATGCCGGCGAGCATCGCGCAGATCAGGAACGTGTTGAACGAGGTCCCCGGCTCCATCACGACGAAGGCCGCGACGGTCGGGACGAGCAGCAGGCTCGCCGAGACGATCGTCCAGTTGCGTCCGCCGAAGATCGCCACCGCGAAGGTGTACGGGATGCGGACGATGGCGCCGACCAGCGTGGCCATCGACACGAGGAAGAACTTGTCGGCCGGGGTGAGCCCGTACTCGGGGCCCATGAACAGGACCATCACCGACCATACGGTCCAGATGGAGAAGCCGATGTGCTCGGAGAGGACCGAGAAGATGAGGTTGCGGCGGGCGACCTTCTCACCGGTCTCGTTCCAGAAGGCCTCGTTCTCCGGATCCCAGTGTTCGATCCAGCGGCCTCCCCTGCTTGCGGCGGGGGCTGTGCTAGGGGCTGTCATGACGCCTCCACGGTTCTCCGGCTCGGTCCTGCAAAGGGGGTGATGAGGGGTGATGAGTCCCGAAGGTAGGGACAGCGCGTTTCCTGCCTGTGGCACCGGGTGACCGGAAAGGAACTTTGCTCTCACGGATGCGTGGACCGGCCGGTGAGGAATCGGTGAGCCAATCGCCACAGAGCACCACATCGGGCCTGCGCCGAGGGACTCGCCGCAGGCCCGCAAGGGGGTCAGGGCCTTCTCACGCCACCTTCGGCGCGGCCCGCATGCCAATGTAGGCACACCGGGTGCCGTCGCTCAGCGTGGCGAAGACCACAGGCATCCAGTCCTCCGCGAACGAGGCGCCGCCGCCCGCGCCGGCGAAGACCGTGTCCGACAGGGGGACGAGCTCCATCTCCAGGTCCGGCGAGTAGCCGACCATGCCGTCGACGAAGGCGTAGGTGAGGTGCGGGGTGCCGTTCCTCTCGCCGATCGTGATGACGACTCCCTCCCTCTTGTACGTACCGGTCCAGGGCGTGATGTCGACGGCGGGCGGCTCGGCGGCCGGGGCGAACGGCGCGGGCATAGTGATTCCGGCCAGCTCCGCCATCAGCTCGCGCAGCAGATCGGCGTAGAGCAGGCGGGAGGAGCCGCCGTTGGTGAGCAGCGCGACGGCGACGCCCTCGGTCGGCACCACCCGGAGGAAGGCGTACTGGCCGGTCGCGGCCCCGTCGTGCCCGTAGCCCGGAACACCGTCCCAGTCGTACAGGGTCCAGCCGAGGCCCCAGCCGTCGGCGCTGACCGTCCACTTGTCGGGTACGTCGGTCTCGCGGGCCCGCATGGCGGTCACGGTCTCGGGGCGGAGGATCCCGCCACCGCCGTCGAGGTGGGCCTTCGCGTACCGGACGACGTCACCTGCGGTGGCGAGCACCCGGGCGCCCGGTCCGGCCGCGCGCGGCATCAGGTCCCAGGCCGGCGCCGGGACCTGCGTCCCGTCCTCCCCCGCCAGGTGACCCATGGCCACGCGGAACGGCAGCGCCTCCTCCGGCAGCGTCATGGTGTGCGCCAGCCCGAGCGGCGCGAACACCCGCTCCTTCAGCGCCTGGTCCCAGGTCAGCCCGGTCAGCACCTCGACGATCCGGCCGAGCACGACGTACCCGATCCCGCTGTACGACACCGCCGTACCCGGCGGGCAGTCCATCGCCACGCCCTTGGCGGCCTCGACGTACCTGGCGATCGCGTCGTCACCGCGCCCCGTGTCGATATGGAAGTCGCAGGTCAGGCCGCTGGTGTGGGACAAGAGCATGCGGGGCGTGATGACCTCGGTGGCCGCCGGGTCGACCGTCGCGAACTCCGGCAGCACCTTCACCACCGGGACGTCCAGGTCGAGTTCGCCGGACTCCACCAGCTGCATGACGAGGGCGGCCGTGTAGACCTTCGCGATCGAGCCGAGCTGGAAGACGGAGTCCGTGGTCGCCTCGACGCCGGTCGCCCGGCTCAGCACCCCGCTCGCCAGCTCGTGGACCTCGCCGTCGACGAGGAAGGCGAGGGTCGCGCCGGGGACGTCGTGGGTGGCGCGGAGGGTGTCGAGGCGGCGCTGCCAGTGGGCGAGGTCGGGGGTGCGGGTGGGGCTGGCGGTGCGGGCGGTGTGCGACATGGCTTGTCCCTTCGGGGGCGGGTCGTGGTTCGGCTTCGGTTCGGCCGTCGCCGCACACTGTGCGGCGATGAGGAACACTGTACGCACTGCGAACAGTGTTCGCAAGGAGGGACGCTGTTCGGGTGCCCGCAGGCCGCGGGTCGCCCTGCGCCATGGGGCGCGTCACGGACGCTGGATGTGTTCTTGACGTCCTGCCACCGGGCGAGCAGCGCCCGCCGTGTGAAGAGAGAAGGACAACTGCTCCGGATCGTGAGCGGCGTGCAGTTTCTCCGATTGCAGGACCTTTTGACCGGACCTAGGCTTGAATGAGCCCTCGACCAGAAACGAAGCGGCGTTCACGCGACTACAGGCAGAGTTTGACTCACATACCAAAGCAGCCTGCCGAGACGTGGGCCCCTGCATCTTCGGTAGAAAATCCGGAGCAGCCCTCCTAGGCTAGGTCGACAATCATGAGTGGCACGAAGCACACATACTCACCACAAGACTTTCTTTATGCGCTGCGGCGAGATGAATTCGCAGCGGATAAACCCCCGATCATCGGCATCGCTAAAGCGGCAGACCAAGACGAACGGATTCTATTCAGCGAGGACCGCGTCGAGTGGGTGCCCCTCGAACTCGACATGATCGAAAGCATCGAAGTACTCAAGGGCACAGAGGCTGACGGCGATGGAGTGCCTGTACGCCTATACATGAAAAAGCCTCAGTCTGCAGAGGCGGAAGCGTACTCACGACTTGTTGAAGCAAATCGACGTCGGCGCGCCATACCAGTCGCCATACCAGTTGGGTCGGTGATATCTCGCGAAGCAGGACGAGTGCCGACGAGGCATCACCCACCCCGGTACTACGTTCCTGGCTATTTCGCAGTGTGGTGCGCATATGAAAGCCAATTCGTTTCCGAGGCGTCCAAGGACCGAAATCTATTGCGGGAACAAGCCAAAGAACATGCCCGGGAGACGGGTCACTACGCCCCCGTAGAACGCTACTGGGAATGGTGGGAGGACATCTAGGATAGATCGCTTAACTCCATCCACTGCGTAACCCTCGGAAAATCAGCCCTACCCGGTACGTTCCTTCCTGCCTCCCGGGGAATACCGGTGCACGCTTATCACTCGGTGGCCGATCCTCGCTTCGACGGCGGGCAGCCGGGCGGCCGGTTCCGGGTTGAGCTGGGCGGAGCGGACGAGCGCCGACCGCGACGTGCCGCAGGGTGTTCGAGGCCCTCAGCCGGGCTTGACGTGCTGGGGCTCCTTCTGGCCGCGGGCCTTGTGGGTCTCAGCGAGGGCGCGGCGGCGACGGCACTCGGGGCACGGACACGTGACCGTACTGGCCGACAGCCCCTCCTACGGCGATTTCGGCGCGGCCCGTGGTCAGACAGCTACGCATCGGGGCTCCGCCCCCGCCCCGCCCAGCTCGAACCACATCAGCTTCCCTCCGCCTCTCCCGAGGCTCCCGCCCTCCACCGGCCAGCACCCCCACCGGTCGGCGCACTGCCGGATGAGGAAGAGGCCTCGGCCGTGGTCGATGTCCGTCGAGGGGGAGGGTGGGACCGGCGCGGCATCGGGGTCGTCGAACGGAGGGGGGACGTACGCGCTGTCGTCCCAGACGAAGACCCGCAGACGCCCGCCACCGAGGGCGACCAGGCGCACGGAGGAGGGTCCCTTGGTGTGCTGGTACGCGTTGGTGACCAGCTCCGAGGTCAGCAGTTCGGTGACGTCGACGATCTCGTGGAGGCCGTGGCTCGACAGGATCGCCCGTACGGTCACCCGGGCGATGCGGGCGGCCCGGGGGTCACAGGGCAGGCGCAGGGCGTACTTCCAGCATTCGGGCGAACGGGAGTCGAGCGGGGATACGGTGACCATGAACACCTCCGGGGAGGAAGGGGACTTGGGCTCGCTCAACGGCCATGGCTCAGCGGTGGCAGTGCCTGGGGTGGTGCGCTTCCGGCTTACAGGCGGGGCCAGTTGGGCGGTACGTGTCCACCGTAGGACAGATGGTTAGATGGATCTAACCAAACTAACTGAATGCATCACCGTTTCACTCTTGTGAGGGATGCACACCGCTGAGGGGAGATGTCGTGCCGCCCACGAACAGTCCTACGCTGCGCCAGCGGAGACTGGGCGCCGAGCTGCGTAAACTCCGCGAGCGCGCAGGGCTGACCGCGACCGGTGCCGCCACACTGCTTGGGGTCAACCAGGCGCGCGTCAGCATGATGGAGACCGGCCGCACCCCCATCAGCGCCGACCGAGTGCGCTCCATGGCCCGGGCTTACGACTGCTTCGACGAGGCGTACGTCGACGCGCTGGCAGCGATGACGGGACGGCGGACGCGCGGCTGGTGGGAGGAGTATCGCGAACACCTCCCGGCCAGCTTGATCGACCTCGTGGAGCTTGAACATCACGCGGCCTCACTACGGGTGGCCCTGTTCGTCCATATTCCCGCGCTGCTCCAGACCACCGAACACGCCCGGGCACTCTTCCGGACGGTGGTCCCCCCACTGCGGCAGCACGAGATCGAGCACCGTCTGACTCACAGGATCAAGCGACAGGGAATCCTCTACCGGAGCAGCCCCACCCCGTATCTGGTCACCATCCACGAGGCGGCTCTGAGGATGGGATTCGGCGGCCGAGCCGTGGCCGTCGAACAGCTCAGGCACCTTGTCGACATGAGCGAACTCCCCCATGTCACCATCCGGGTCATCCCCTTCGGCGATGCGAGCTTCCCAGGCGCGGGGCAAAGCATCACCTACGCAGCCGGACCCGTTCTCCAGGTTGACACCGTGCAATTGGACAGCCACCACGGTTGCGAGTTTCTGGACAGTGAGGCCCAGCTCGCCAAGTACCGATCAGTGATCGACGGCCTGGAGGCTTGCGCCCTCGCGCCGGAGAAGTCCCGAGATCTGATCCACAGCATCGCGAACGACCTGTGAAAGGCACCGGCATGTCCAGGCTTCACTGGCAGAAGTCCACCTATTGCGGCGACGCCTCCAACTGCGTCAACCTCGCCACCGCACCCACCGGACACCTTCTCCTCCGCGAAAGCGACACCCCCACCACCATCCTCACCACCACCCCAGCCCCCCTCCGCTCCCTCATACGGACCCTCAAGGGAGCGGAGGTGAAGAGGTGAAGAAGGGTCAGCTCGACGCCTCGCCCACATAGCTGAGCGTGTCCGTGCCGCCGGCCTCCCAGGTGATGACCACGTCGTCGCCGGAGCGGCGGACCGTGGCGAAGGTGACGTCGTCGTCGCTGACGTTCTTCGAGGCCATGGGGGTGAGGGCCATGCGGAAGTTGTTCTCGTCGCGGTACTTGCCGACGCCGGTCATGATGCCCTTGCCGCCGACCATGTCGATGTAGGACAGCGGGTGCTGACCTTCGGCCTCCCCGGTGGTCTGCTCGGCGCCGATCGTCAGGGTTCGGGCCTCGTCGTCCTGCCACTGGCCCTCGACACCCTTGGCGGGCGCGGTGCTCGAACCGCCGTCGTCCAGACCGCCGTCGGGCGTGGTGGCCTCGTCCGTCGCCTCCTCGGTGGCCTCCGACTCGGACGGGCTCTCGGACTCGCTCGCCTGCGCCGAGACACTCTGGCCGGGCTTGGCCGTGCTCTCGTCGTCCCCGTCGCTCGTGAGGAGGAAGACGCCCCCGCCGATCACCGCGAGCGCCGCCACGGCGGCCACGACGATCAGCGCGACTTTGCCTCCGCCACCACCGGAGGGCGGGGGCGGCGGCGGGTAACCCCCGTACTGGGGGCCGTAGTTGGGCGCCCCCGGCATACCCGGCGCCCCGTACGGCTGCTGCGGAGCCGTCCCGTACGGCTGCTGCGGAGCCGTCGCGTACGGGTTCGGCGGCTGACCGGGGACCTGCCCCGGGGCCGGCGCCTGGCCGGGCACCTGGCCGCCGGGCGGGGGCGTGTACGGCCCCGGGTACGGCTGCTGCGGCGGCTGGGCGCCGTAACCGTCGTACGGCGGCTGGCCGGGAGGCTGAGTCATCGGCGGGGGTCACTCCTTGAGTCGTCGACGAGGCAAGAAGTGCGCGGAACACCTGCCTCCAGCGAGCCCAACATCCACCACCCGCTCAGTCGTACGCAAGTGCGTATCCCGGTTGGTTACGCGGTCAATACATGACCGACCGTCCCCAAGCTCCCCGCCGCTTCACGACCTTCGCGGACTCCGCCCGCGCCCCGCACCGTTCGGCCACAACCTCGGCCTCCGCCGGGCCGCCAGATCCTCCGCCCAGCCGAAGGCGACGACGCAGCAGGCGATCAGCAGCCAGGTCACGACCAGCACGGGCCAGACGCTCTCCAGCAGCCACGGGACGTTTTGTTCGAGGAACACCACGCTCCACAGCCGGTCCCACTGGGTCGCGGCGATCAGGATGCAGGTGTTGTGCCAGAGATAGATCGTCACCGCACGGGAGTTGAGGAGGGTGATCAGCCCGTCCCAGCGGCGCAGCCGCCCCGGCCACTCCTGCCACGACGGGCTGATGTGCAGCAGGAGTGCCACCGTGGCCAGGGACCACAGGGACTGGGCGAACGGCATGCTGTCCAGGTCGTTGCCGTTGCCGAAGTCGTGGTTCAGGGCGTACCAGAGGCCGAGCAGGGCGATCGCCGGGGCGACGGACGGGACGATGTACCGGGGAAGGCGCTTGAGCAGGCCCTCCTGGTGGGCCATGCCGAGGATCCAGCAGGCGCCGAAGGTGCTGAAGTCCGTCAGTCCCGAGTCGAACCGCTCGCCCGGCAGATCCAGCCAGCCCAGCTCGAACACCCCGGCCAGCGCGATCGGCGCGAAGACCGTCACCAGCGGCACCGCCCGCAGCGCGCGGAGCAGGACCGGGGAGAGGACGACGTACCAGAGGTAGGCGCGGACGTACCAGAGGGGTCCGGCCAGCTCCACGGCCCAGTCCGCGCCGATGAGGCCGTGCACCCCGGGCAGGCCCTCGGCGTACGGCGGGTCGCTGATCGGGAGGATCCAGAACATGAGGTGGAACCACCACCAGAGCGGATGCCCGTCCGCGTCCGGCCCCCAGCCCTGGGCCACCATCCCCGTCACGCCCACGACGCCCAGCAGCCACACCGGCGGCAGCAGCCGGCGGAGCCGGCCGCGGATGACGGCCGGTGCCGGGCGCTTCAGCGAGCGCGCCATGAGGTTGCCGGCGAGCGCGAGCATCACGCCCATGGAGGGGAAGAGCAGGGGCAGCCAGGCCCAGCCGGTGAGGTGGTAGAGGACCACCCGGAAGAGGGCGAGGGCCCGCAGGAGGTCGAAGTAGCGGTCCCGGCCGGGGGCGGCCGGGGCGGGCGGGCTCTGGGGCGTCGAGTCCTGTGTGAGCGTGCTCATCCGACCGGCCTCCGCTCTCCCGACTGCGGCTGCGGTACGGCGGCCGCCTGTTCCTGCGGCTCGCCCGGCAGCCCCACGGCCCCCGTCCGGCGCAGCTTCTGCCAGCGCAGCCGGCCGCCGGTCAGCGCCGTGATCCACGACTGCAGCAGGACGACGTACATGAGCTGGCGGTAGAGGATCTGCTGGAGCGGGAGCGAGATCAGGTGCGTCATGCGCTCCTTGTCGAGGTGGAACGCCAGCGCCGCGCACACCACCTGGACGGCCAGGACGCCCAGCCAGGCGCCGATCGTCTTCTCCGTGGGCCCGAAGATCAGCCCGTAGAGCAGGAACACGTCGATGAGCGGGGCCAGCAGGGGGGCCACGACCATGAACAGCGACACCAGCGGCAGGCCCACCCGCCCGAAGCGGCCGGAGTCGCCGCGGTCGAAGAACGAGCCCCGGTGCTTCCAGATCGCCTGCATGGTGCCGTACGACCAGCGGTAGCGCTGCGACCACAGCTGCTGGACGGATTCGGGGGCCTCGGTCCAGGCCCGCGCGTTCTCGGCGTAGACGACGTGCCAGCCGTCGCGGTGCATGGCCATGGTGATGTCGGTGTCCTCGGCGAGCGTGTCCTCGCTCATGCCGCCGACGCGTTCGAGGGCCTCGCGGCGGAACGCGCCGACCGCGCCGGGGATCGTCGGCATGCAGCGCAGGACGTCGTACATCCGGCGGTCGAGGTTGAAGCCCATCACGTACTCGATGTGCTGCCAGGCGCCGATGAGGGTGTCCCGGTTGCCGACCTTGGCGTTGCCCGCCACCGCGCCGACCCGGGGGTCGGCGAAGGGCTGGACCAGCTCGCGGACGGTGGAGCGTTCGAAGACCGTGTCGCCGTCCATCATGACGATCAGGTCGTGCCGGGCGTTGGCGATGCCCCGGTTGAGGGCGGCCGGCTTGCCCGCGTTGAGCTGCCGTACGACGCGGACGCCCGGCAGGTCCTGGCTCAGCTCCTCGACGATCCGGGCCGTGCCGTCGCTGGAGCCGTCGTCGATGACCAGCACCTCGATGGGATGGTCGCTCGCCACCAGCGAACGGACCGTCTTCTCGATGCACTTGGCCTCGTTGTACGCGGGGACGAGCACCGACACCGCTTCCGTGACGGGCCCGTCCGGACCCCAGCGGAAGTTCCGGCGGCGGACCCGGCGGGCGTGCGCGATCGACAGGATCAGCATCAGGCCGAAGCGGGCGAGGACGAGGACGCCGACGACCGCGAGGGCGACGACGAGGACGCTCGTCGTCCTCTCCGAGACCTGCACCAGCGTCACCCAGACCTTGCCCTTCACCAGGCCGAGGCCGGTGACCGGGGTGTGCGCGGTGGGCGCCTTGAGGGCTTCGGTCAGGGTGTCGAACTTGTAGCCCTTGACCTGGAGTCGGGGAATGTACCGGTCCAGCGCGGCGACGGTCTGCGAGCGGTCGCCGCCGGAGTCGTGCATCAGCACGATCGCGCCCTCGCCGCGCTCCGGCATGGACCGGCGGATGATCACGTCGGTGCCCGGCCGCTGCCAGTCCTGGCTGTCGGTGTCGCTGACGACGGTGATGTAGCCGCGGCTGCCGATGTACCGCGTCACCGGCCAGGTCCGGTTGTCCATGCGCTCCGAGAACGACGAGTACGGCGGCCGGAACAGCGAGGTGCGGATGCCGGCGGCGCCCGCGAGCGCGAGCTGGTTCTGGGACAGCTCCCAGTCGATGCGGTCCTTGGTCTGGAGCGAGAGGTCCGGGTGGTTGAAGGTGTGCAGGCCGATCTCGTGGCCCTCATCGACCATGCGCCGGACCAGGTCCGGGTAGCGCGAGGCCATCGTGCCGGTGATGAAGAAGACGGCCTTGGCGTCGTGCTTCTCCAGCATGTCCAGGACCTTGGGGGTCCAGGTGGGGTCCGGCCCGTCGTCGAACGTCAGGACCAGCTCGTAGTCGGGCACGTCGAGGCTGCGCTGCTGTCCGGAGCGGGTGTCGATCACGGGCCCGCCCTTCAGTATTTTCTTCGGCACCTCGTCGTTCGACACGGGCGGCTGGACCCGGTGGTCCGCGAGGATCTCGCTGTGCACGTAGCCGCGCAGCATGAGCATGGCCATCAGGGCGAGGAGCAGCACACAGGGCAGCAGATAGCGCAGCGGCACACGCCGCCCGGAACGCTTCCGCGGGCTCTTCCGCGGGCTCTTCCGCGGGCTCTTCCGCGGGCTCTTCCGCGGGCTCTTCCGCGCACGCTTCGAGGAGTCGTTCACCGTGCTGTCGGAGGTGCCGCCCTCCCCGCTCTGCGACGAACGCGGTACGCGGGTACGGCTCTTGGCGGCACGCGAGGGCGTGCCGCCACGTGGGGAGCGGGTCATCAGGCGGGGCTCTCCGGGTTCTGCGGGCTCTGCGGGCTCGACGGCTCCTGCGGGCTCTGCGGGCTCTCCGACGTCGACGGCGCGGGCTCGACGGGCGCCGGCGACGCCGGGCCGTCGGCGACGGTGTCCGTGCCGGAGCCCGGAGCGGGGGCGGCGGAGTCCGAGGGCTGAGGCGACGGCGAGGCCGAGGGGCTGGGATCGACCTTCGGCGGCTCGGACGCGGAGGCGGACGGCTCGGGATCCTTCACGCTGGTGCTCGGCTTCGGCTGCGGCTGCGGCGCCACACTGGCGCTGGGGCCGGCCGAGGGCCTGGCGCTCACGGACGTCTCCGGCCGCTTGGCCCTGCCCGACGAACCGGTCGGCGACTTGCCGCCGGGCGAGGAGGTCGCTCCCGTACGGCCCGCGCCCGGACCCGAGTCCGGTACGAGGCCCTCCGCGGTGTCGGCCAGGTCGTCCGACTCGGCCGGCAGCGGAGGTGTGTCCACCTTGCCCGCCGGCTTGTCGGCCTTCTGCATCGGCACCGGCAGCCAGGGCGCGTCCGAGTTGCCCGACACCAGCGTGCCGACGATGACCACGGCGTACGCCGCGCAGGCGGTGCCGACGGCGATACCGAGCCGCCGGTAGAGGTTCCTGCGCCGTCCCGACTCGTCGACGAAGACCGGACCGTCGGAGTCCTGACCGGCACCCGCCGCGTCCCCGTCCTTGCCGGCGTGCCTGCCCGGCTTGTCGTCCACTTCACGCCCGACACCGTCGAGTTGGACGGTCACCTCGTGCGGATCGTGATTCCGGCCGGGCTGGTCGGGCTGTTCCCAGGGCGCCGGAACGACACCGGACCGCCCCGCCGCCCGCTCCGCCGACCCGGAGGCCCCGGCAACTCCGGAAGCCCCGGCCACTCCGGAAGCCCCGGCAAGTCCGGCAGCCCCCGAAGGCTTGGCAAGTCCGGCAGCCCCCGAACGCTTGGCGGCCCCGGATGCGCTCGGCTGTCCGTGGGCCCCCGCCCCGTGGTCCCTCTCCACCCGGGACACCGCTCCCGTTCTGCCGGCGGCCTCGGGCCAGACCACCTCGTCCGCCGAGCCGCTACCACCACGGCCTCGGTCAAGGCCCTCGCCATCGGTCCGCTGCGGCTGAATGCCCTTGGGCCAGTTCTCGACGTGCACGCACTTCCCCCCACGGGATCGTTCCGGGTGCGTGTCCGATGGCTGGCTGTCGCACTTTCCTGTACCGGACCGGGCCCCCACCCGATCCGGGGCGCCCCGCACATCACACGCACCTGGATCAACGAATGTAGGGGTGGGAGAGATGTGCACGTGTGTGATGTCAGGTGAAGGTCATCATGATGAGTGCATCTGTGACCGGAATCCACCCGTCCTCCGGATCTGACAGCCATACTTCCGCCCCCGCCAATTCGGCGGCGGCCCGCCGCAGCGCGTCGAGCCCCGGATGGGCGAGCCCCTTCCGCCACACCAGCGAGACGGGCGACAGCGGTACGGGGGCGACGAGCGGCCGCGACACCGTGCCCGGCATGGGCGGGAAGTCCACCACCGCCAGCACCGGCGTCCTCGTCTTGGCCATGATCCGCTGGAACTCCTCCTCCCCCACGGCCAGCGGGGCGGGCGCCGCGACCTCGATCCCCCGCCCCTCGAACAGTCGCTCGGCCAGATCCGTCCACTCCGGCGTACGGGGATTCCCGGCCCCCGCGTACACCCGCTCACCCGCGAGTTCCGCCAGCGGTACGGCGTCCAGCCCGGCCAGCCGGTGGTCCTCGGGCAGGATCACCGTCATCGGCTCGTAGCGCACCGGCTGCTGTTCGAGCCGTGCCCGCACCGCCGGTTCGAGCCCCGCGAACCTCCCGAACGACACGTCCAGCCGCCCCGCGAGGATCTCGGCCGCCGCATGGGTCAGCCCGCTCTCGTACCGCGCCATCAACTCCAGCTCCGGCACGAGCTCCCGGGCCCGGCGCAGCACCCGCACCCCCGTGGCCAGCCCCGGCGAGTTCAGATCCACCAACAGCGGCCGCACCTGCCGAAACGCGGCCACCAGCTCCTCCTGCGCCGCCAACACCCGCCGCGCATGGGGCACCAGCCGCTCCCCGTCCCCCGTCAGCGCCACCTGCCGAGTACTCCGCACGAACAGCTCCACCCCCAACTCCCGCTCCAGCCGCCGGACATCGCGACTGAGCGCCTGCTGGGCGACATAGAGCCGAGCGGCGGCCCGGGTGAAGTGCAACTCCTCGGCGACGGTGAGGAACGCGCGGAGAAGGCGGGGCTCGACGGCATAGGGGGCAGCGGACATCCGGCGAATTTACAACCGGGGTGCGTGAATGGCCACGGAGTAGGTGTTGGACGGTGGATCACGGGCCGGGCGACGGTGTACCCCATGCCGCAACCGCCTTCCAGGAAGCCCTCGGCTCCCCTGCTGACCGTCACCGCCGACACGCTGGTGGCAGCCGACTTCACGCCAAGACGCCGCCCAGGAGGAGCGCGCCCCAAGGGGCGCGGGGAACTGCGCGACCAGCCACGACAGACCCGCGGCCGCCGACGAACACCCACCCCCGGCCCCTCACACGCCACCACCCCCGGCCCCTCAGGCGCCACAACCCCCTACCGCGCCCTCTTCCGCATCCCCGGCGCCCGAGCCTTCACCGCCGGAGGCCTTCTCGCCCGCCTCCCCATGGGCATGTTCGGCGTGAGCGCGATCCTCATGATCGCCGGCTCCCGCGGCTCATACGCCCTCGCCGGCGCGGTCGTGGCAACGGGCCTCGCCGCGACCGCCCTCGTCGCCCCCTGGACCGCCCGCCTGGTGGACCGCCACGGCCAGGCGAGGGTGGCCGTCCCCTCCACCGCGCTCGCCCTGCTCGGCGGCCTCGCCCTGATCGCCTGCGTCCACTGGAACGCCCCCGACTGGACCCTCTTCGCCTCCTACGCGGCCACGGCCACGACCCCCAACACCGGCGGCATGTCCCGAGCCCGCTGGGCCCACCTCCTGAAGGACGACCCGGCAGCACTGCACACCGCCAACTCCTTCGAACAGGCGGCGGACGAACTCTGCTTCATGCTCGGCCCGGTGATCGCGGCCTTCCTCTGCACCGCCCTGTTCCCCGAGGCCGGCACCCTCGTCGGCGGCATCCTCTGCATGACCGGCGTACTGATCTTCGCCACCCAGCGCGCCACGGAACCGCCCCCCACCGGCCGTACGGCCACCAGGTCCCCCCTGCGCGCCCCGGGCATCCCGCCCCTCCTCGCCGTCTTCCTCGCCACCGGCGCGGTCTTCGGCTCCCTGGAGGTCGTCACCATCGCCTACGCGGACGCCCGGGGCCACGCCTCCGCGGCGGGCGTGATCCTCGGCCTCCAGGCGGCCGGTTCCTGCGCGGCGGGCCTGGCCTACGGCGCGCTCCGGGTGACGGTCCCCGCGGAACGCCGCTTCCCCCGCTGTCTGGCCGCGATGACCGCCCTGATGGCCCTCCCCTGGCTCGCCGCCACCGTCACCGGCTCCCTCCTGTTCCTCGCCCCGGCCCTCCTCCTCGCCGGCATGGCCACCGCCCCCACGATGGTCACCGCCATGTCCCTCGTCCAACACCGCACTCCCGAGGGCCAGTTGAATGAGGGCATGACGCTCGCCGTCACCGGCCTGCTCGGGGGCATAGCGGGCGGATCGGCGCTGGGCGGCTGGGTCGCGGACCACACGGCGGGCACCGGCACGGCAGGCTTCGCGGTGCCGGTGGCCGCGGCGGCCCTGGCACTCCTGATCGCCTCGGCACAGCGCACGGCCGAAGGAACCGCCACCGTTCGCCCAGTCGAACGCCCCACGAATTCCCGTCCGCACCATTGACGCGCCCTTAGCCCGCCCTTACCTTCCGTCGAAGCGCTTCGACGTCACGCATCGAAACGATTCGACCACGCCGTTCGACGATCGTCGTACGGCCGCCGCGTGACGTCCCGAGACCCATCCGACTCCCTTGGAGGCACAGGATGTCAACGGCACGAAGGCGTGTGACGGCGGTGGCCGCGGCGGCTCTCAGTGGGGCCCTGCTCCTGACCTCCTGCGGCGGTTCGGACAGCGGCGGTGGCGGTGACGGTGACGGCGGGACTCTCCGTCTCTGGCACTACGAGGGCCCCGACAGCGCGATGGGCATTGCCTGGAACGCGGCGATCGAGGAGTTCGAGAGGACCCATCCGGGCGTCGAGGTCGAGTTCGAGGAGAAGGGCTTCGAACAGATCCGCAAGACCGCCCCGATGGTCCTCAACTCCTCCGACGCGCCCGACCTCATGGAGTACAACAAGGGCAACGCGACCGCCGGGCTCCTCTCCAAGCAGGGCCTCCTCACCGACCTCACCGCTGAAGTGAGCGCACGCGGCTGGGACAAGAAGCTCAGCGCGGGCGTCCGCACCACCAGCCAGTACGACGCGGGCGGCGTCATGGGCTCCGGCAAGTGGTACGGGGTGCCGAACTACGCCGAGTACACGATGGTCTTCTACAACAAGGACCTCTTCGAGAAGCACGGCATCTCCGAACCCACCACCCTCGCCGAACTCACCGCCGCCATGGACGAGTTCGTCGACGCGGGCATCACCCCGCTGGCGAACGCCGGCGCCGAGTACATGGCGCAGCAGTACCTGTACCAGCTGGCGCTGAGCAAGGCGGACCGCGCCTGGGTGGACGCGTACGAGCTGTACCAGGGCAAGGCCGACTTCCACGACGCCGCGTGGACGTACGGGGCGGAGACCTTCGCCGACTGGGTGGACAAGGGGTACATCAGCGAGAAGTCGACGGGGACGAAGTCCGAGGACGCGGGCGTCTCCTTCATCCAGGGCAAGGCGCCCATCCTGTTCTCGGGGAGCTGGTGGTACGGCCGGTTCAAGGCGGAGAACACGTTCGACTGGGGCACGTTCCCGTGGCCCGACACGAACCTCACGCTCGGCTCCGGCGGCAACCTCTGGGTCGTCCCGAAGGGCGCGAAGAACAAGGAACTCGCCTACGACTTCATCGACATCACCATGTCGGAGAAGATCCAGAACCTGCTCGGCGACAAGGGCGGCGTCCCGGTCGCCGCGGACCCCGCCGCCATCACCGACCCGCGGGCCAAGGAACTCATCGCCGACTTCAACGCCCTCTCCGAGAAGGACGGCCTGGCCTTCTACCCGGACTGGCCCGTCCCCGGCTTCTACGACGTCCTCGTCTCCGAGACCCAGAAGCTGATGACCGGCAGCGCGGACCCGGACGCCTACCTGGACGCGATCGGGGAGGCCTACGAGAAGGACGTACCGGAGCGGTGACGGTGACCGTGGAGCGAGGGACGACGGTCGGCAAGGAGGGGCGCGCCGGCCGCACGCACCACCCCCGCCGCCCCCGTGACTCCTACGCCCTGTTCCTGCTGCCCGGCGTGCTCGCCTTCTTCGCCGTCGTCATCGTCCCGTTGCTGATGAACACGGGGGTGAGCTTCACCGACTGGCAGGGTGTCGGCAGTCCCCAGTGGTCCGGTCTCGCCAACTACCGGGAGCTGATGGGCGACGCGGACTTCTGGGCGTCGTTCCGGCACAGCCTGTTCATGGTGGTCGCCATGGCCGTCGTACCGACCGGGCTCGGGCTGGTCCTCGCCGCCGCCCTGTTCGACTACGTCGGCAAGCACTTCGGCAGCCGTGTCACCGCGGTCCTCCGTGCCTGCTTCTATCTCCCCCAGGTGCTGCCGATCGCGGTCGCGGGCATCGTCTGGAGCTGGATCCTCGCCCCCGAGAACGGCTCCCTGAACGAGTTGCTGAAGGCGATCGGACTGGGCGGTTGGCAGCAGGACTGGCTCGGCGACCCCGACCTCGCCCTCTACACCGTCATGGCCGTGATGGTGTGGGTGCAGCTCGGCTTCCCGCTGGTCGTCTTCATGGCGGGCCTGCAACGCGTCGACCCGGCGCTGTACGAGGCCGCCGAGCTGGACGGCGCGGGCTGGTGGCGCCGCTTCCGGCACATCACGCTGCCGCAGATCCGCCCCGAGATCCACGTCGTCCTGCTGTGGTGCACGATCGCCGCGCTCAAGGTGTTCGGCGCGGTGTACGTCCTGACGAAGGGCGGCCCCGGCGGCGCCACCGACGTCCCGTCCTACTTCTCCTTCACCACGTTCTTCGAGAAGACCCAGGTCGGCTACGGCGCCGCGATCTCCACCGTCCTGACCGTGATCGTCCTCGCCCTGGCCCTGATCGGCCTGAGGCTCCAGACGCGCGCCGAGGACGCCGAGGAAGGGACACGCGTATGACCGCCGTCCGCCGCTACCCGGTCCTCGTGGCCCTCTGCGTCGCCGCCCTCTTCATGATCGTCCCGTTTCTGATCGTGGCCGTGAACGCGGTGAAGTCCCCGGCGGAGTACTCCCAGGGCGGCCCGCTCAGCCTCCCCGACGGCCTCTACCTCGACGGGCTGAAGGACTTCTGGGAGCGGGTCGACTACAGCCAGAAGCTGTTCAACTCCGTGCTGATCAGCGGATCGGTGGCGGTGCTGGCCGTCGTCCTGTCCGTGCTCAACGCGTACGCGATCGGCATCGGCCGGCTGCGGGGCCGTACCTGGATCCTGGCCTTCTTCGTGCTGGCGAACATGCTGCCGCAGGAGGCGCTGGTCTACCCGGTCTACTTCCTCGCCAAGGAAGCGGGCCTCTACGACACCCGCCTCAGCGTGGTCATCGTCTTCACGGTCGTCCAGGCGGCCTTCGGCACCTACCTCCTCTCCTCCGTCCTCGGGCAGTTCCCCCGCGAGATCGTCGAGGCGGCCCGGATCGACGGCGCGACCAAGTGGCAGGTGCTGTGGCGGATAGTCGTCCCCGTCAGCCGCCCCACCCTCGGCGTGCTGCTGGTCTTCTTCTTCATCTGGACCTGGAACGAGTTCCTGCTCCCCCTGGTCATGCTGATCTCCAACGACAACCAGACCGTGTCGGTGGCCCTGGGCGTCCTCCAGGGCCAGCGCCTGATGGACGCCACGATGACCAACGCGGCGGCCCTGCTCGGCCTGCTCCCCGCTCTCGTGTTCTTCCTCCTCTTCCAGCGCACCCTCACCCGCGGCATCGCCGTGGGAGCCGTGAAGTAAGCCGTGACGTAAGCCGTGACGTAAGCCGTGAAGCAGGCCGTGACGTAAGGAGAACCCCCACATGAAGTTCACCGACGGCTACTGGCTGCTCCGCGAGGGCGTCACCGCCGCCCACCCGGTCGAGGTCCTCGACGTCACCGCCACGGACGGCGGCGCCCTGGAGGTGCACGCCCCGACCCAGCCCATCCGCCACCGCGGCGACCTGCTGAAGGGACCGGTCGTGACGATCAGCGCCCACGCGCCGATGCCCGACGTCATCGGCGTCACGTTCACCCACTTCGAGGGCGAACGGCCCCGCGGCCCGCAGTTCGAGCTGACGACCGAGGAGTTCACCCCGCACACCTCGTACGACGACGAGCACGCCACCCTCACCGCCGGAGAGCTGTCGGTCCGCGTGTCCCGGACCGGCCCCTGGCACGTCGACTTCCTCGCCCACGGCCGCACGCTCACCACCAGCGGCCCCAAGTCGATGGGCATCATGCGCGAGGCGTCCGGCGCCCACTACCTCCGCGAGCAACTGGGCCTCGGCGTCGGGACCTCGGTGTACGGCCTCGGCGAACGCTTCGGCCCGCTCGTCAAGAACGGCCAGGTCGTCGACGTCTGGAACGCGGACGGCGGCACCGCCACCGAACAGGCCTACAAGAACGTGCCGTTCTACCTCACCGACGCGGGCTACGGCGTCTTCGTCGACCACCCCGGCAAGGTGTCCTTCGAGGTCGCCTCGGAGGTCGTGTCGAGGGTCCAGTTCAGCGCGGAGACCCAGCAGTTGACGTACTACGTCATCTACGGCCCGTCCCCGAAGGAGATCCTCCGCAAGTACACGGCCCTCACCGGCCGCCCGGCCCTGCCGCCCGCCTGGTCGTTCGGCCTGTGGCTGTCGACCTCCTTCACCACCTCCTACGACGAGGAGACGGTGACCTCCTTCATCGAGGGCATGCGGGAGCGCCGCCTCCCCCTGTCCGTCTTCCACTTCGACTGTTTCTGGATGCGCGAGTTCCAGTGGTGCGACTTCGAGTGGGATCCCCGCGTCTTCCCCGACCCGGAGGGCATGCTGGACCGGCTCAAACGCCGTGGCCTGCGGATCTCCGTCTGGATCAACCCGTACATCGCGCAGCGTTCCCCGCTGTTCGCGGAGGGCAGGGACCTCGGCCATCTCCTGCGCCGACCGGACGGCGGCGTCTGGCAGTGGGACCTCTGGCAGCCCGGCATGGCCCTGGTCGACTTCACCAGCCCGGCGGCCCGCGCGTGGTACGCCTCGAAGCTGGAGGCGCTGCTCGCCCAGGGCGTCGACTGCTTCAAGACCGACTTCGGCGAGCGGGTCCCCCTGGACGTGGCCTGGTCCGACGGCACGGACCCCGAGCGGATGCACAACTACTACACCTACCTCTACAACCGCACGGTCTTCGACGTCCTGCGCAAACACCGGGGCGAGGGCGAGGCGGTGCTCTTCGCCCGCTCGGCGACGGTCGGCAGCCAGCGCTTCCCCGTCCACTGGGGCGGCGACTGCGAGTCCACGTACGAGTCGATGGCCGAGTCCCTGCGGGGCGGGCTGTCGCTGGGGCTGTCGGGCTTCGGGTACTGGAGCCACGACATCGGCGGTTTCGAGGGCACCCCCTCCCCCGCGCTCTTCAAACGCTGGATCGCCTTCGGCCTGCTCTCCTCCCACAGCCGCCTGCACGGCTCGTCCTCGTACCGGGTCCCCTGGCTCTTCGACGACGAATCGGTGGACGTCCTACGGACGTTCACACGCCTCAAGCTCAGCCTGATGCCCTACCTCTACGAGGCCGCGCGCACGGCCCACACCGAGGGCGTGCCGATGATGCGCGCGATGGTGCTGGAGTTCCCGGACGACCCGGGCTGCGCGCATCTGGAGCGCCAGTACATGCTCGGCCCCGACCTCCTCGTGGCGCCCGTCCTCAACGACGAGGGCGACGTCACGTACTACGTCCCCGAGGGCACCTGGACCCGCTTCCCGGCCGGCGACACGGTCACCGGCCCCCGCTGGGTCCGCGAACACCACGACTTCACCAGCGTGCCGCTCCTGGTCCGTCCGGGCGCCGTCGTCCCGGTCGGCGCGGTGACGGACCGCCCGGACTACGACCACGCCGACGGGGTCACCCTGCACGCGTACGGCCTCGCGCACGGCGCCCAGGTGACGGTGCCGGTGGGCGACGTGACCTTCACCGTCGTACGGGAGGGGAACGTGCTGCGGGCGTCGTGCGGCGACCCGAGGGCACCCTGGGGGCTCGCGGCCGGCGACCGTGAGGTCCGGGCGGAGGCGGGTACGGGTTTTCTGACGATGGACCTGGACGGGGAGTCGGACCCCGTGGGAACGAGGTCGGTGTGACGGTGAAGATCACGGATGTGGCCCGGCACGCGGGCGTCTCCCCCAGCACCGTCTCGTACGCCCTGAGCGGCAAGCGGCCGATCTCGGCGGAGACGCGGGAGCGGGTCGAGGCGTCCATCCGAGAGCTGGGTTACCGTCCGCACGCGGGCGCCCGGGCCCTGGCCAGCAGCAAGTCGAACGTGCTGGCGATGGTGGTGCCCTTACGGGCCGGGATCCATGTGCCGGTGGTCATGCAGTTCGCGGTCTCGGCCGTCACGACGGCCCGCGCACACGACCACGACGTCCTGCTGTTGACGCAGGAGGAGGGCGAGGAGGGCCTGCGGCGGGTCGCGGACTCGGCCCTGGTGGACGCGCTGATCGTGATGGACGTCCAACTCCACGACCCCAGGCTGCCGTTGCTGCGCACGCTGGACCGCCCGTCGGTACTGATCGGCTTCCCCGCCGACCCCTCCGGCCTGACCTGCATAGACCTGGACTTCAAGACGGCGGGCGAGCTCTGCGTGGAGCATCTGGCCGGCCTGGGCCACCGTGTGGTGGGCCTGATCGGCTCCCCGCCCGAGGTCTACGTCCGCCAGACGTCCTTCGCCCAGCGCGTCGTCCAGGGCTTCACCTCCGCCGCCACCCGCAACGGCATGGCCTCCACGGTCCACCCCTGCGAGGCCACCCCCGCCGCTGCCCGCGCGGTCGCGGAACGCCTCCTGCGCGAACAACCGGCCCTCACGGGCGTGGTCATCCACAACGAGGCGATCCTGGACCCCCTCGTGGATGCCTTCGAGCACCTGGGACTGCGCGTCCCGGCCGATCTCTCGATCACGGCCCTCTGCCCGGACGACCTCGCCACGAACCTCCGCGTCCCCCTCACCTCCATCGCCATCCCGGCGGCGGAGGTGGGCGAGCAGGCGGTCGCCCTCCTGATGAAGAAGCTGGACGGCGTGCCGGTACCGCAGGCGACCCTGCTCCCGCCCCGGCTGACCGTCCGGGCGAGCACGGCCCGCCGGGTGACCGAATGACCGGGTGACGGGTGACCGGGTGACGGGTGAGCGGGTGACGGGTGCGGACATGACGAAAGCCCCGCTGCGGTGTCGCAGCGGGGCCTCGCCCACATGGGAATTGTGGAGATGGCGGGAATCGAACCCGCGTCCAACGGTGAGGAATCAGGGCTTCTCCGTGTGCAGTTCGCTGTGATTTTCTCAGCCCCGGCGATCACGCGAACAAGTCGCCGACGGGCTCAGTCACTGTTAGATTTCCCTCTTCACCCCGTGACCGGGATCAAGGTTTAGTCCCCTAGCTGATGCCAGGATCCGGGTCGGGAACACTCCCGGGCTGACACTCCCTTGAGTAAGGAGCAGTCGCTTCGCTACCTGAGATCAGGCGGCGAGAGAGAACTGCTGCTTGGGAGAATCGCTGTTGGAATTGGCGATTATTTTTTTCGGCCTGTGGTTTACGAGATCGTGGCCGCTTCCTCGACACGCTTCCCCTGGTTCGACATCCGCTGTCGAAACCGATCATCCCCATGTTGTTTTTTCAATCCCTCCGAGGAGGGGGTGTGCACCCGCTGTGAGGTGCGGATGCCATCGTACGTGACCAACGCGAGCGCATGCCACCGTATTCCCCGTGCCGCGCCCGCACGCCCCGCACGCTAGGCGCGCTGCTTCCGCTTCGCCGCCGCGATCGCGCGGTCCGACTCCCGCCGGTCCTGCTGTTCCCGCAGGGTCTGCCGCTTGTCGTACTCCTTCTTGCCGCGTGCGAGAGCGATCTCGGCCTTCGCCCGGCCGTCCTTGAAGTACAGCGCGAGGGGCACGATCGTGTGACCCGTCTCCTGCGCCTTGGCCTCCAGCTTGTCGATCTCCTCGCGGTGCAGGAGCAGCTTGCGCTTGCGGCGCGCGGAGTGGTTGGTCCAGCTGCCCTGGTGGTACTCGGGGATGTGGGCGTTGTGCAGCCACGCCTCGCCCCGGTCGATCTGGACGAAGCCGTCGGACAGCGAGGTCCGTCCTTCGCGCAGCGACTTGACCTCCGTGCCCGTCAGCACGAGGCCCGCCTCGTAGGTGTCGATGATCGCGTAGTCGTGCCGGGCCTTCTTGTTCTGGGCGACGATCTTGCGCTTGCCGCCCTTCTCGCCGTCCCGGCCGCTCTTGGCGGCCGTCCCGCCCTGCTTGGGCTGGGATTCCTTCGGTACGTACATTCCCTTGCTCATAGTGCCGTCCATTTTCGCACTACGCAGGGGGTCCGCGGGAAGCCGATTAACGGGAGCGGCGCCCAGGGGGCACGTACCCGGGTCGACGGAGGCGGTTAGCGCCCTTCACTGCCCGAGGCCGCTCAGTACCGTCTCGGCCCGCTGGAGGGCGTCCTCGTCCGCCTCCAGGTCGGGGGTGATGCCACGGCCGTCGACACCGCGGCCGGAGGGGGTGCGGTAGTGGCCGACGGTCAGTTCGGCGACGGAGCCGTCGGGGAGGCGGCTCGGCATCTGCACCGAGCCCTTGCCGAAGGTGCGGGAGCCCACGACCACCGCGCGTCCCCGGTCCTGGAGGGCTCCGGTGAGCAGCTCGGCCGCGCTCATCGTGCCGCCGTCGACGAGCGCGACCAGGGGTCTGGTGGTGTCGCCGCCGGCTTCGGCGTGCAGGGCCTGCTGCTCGCCGTTGACGTCGTACGTGGCGACGAGGCCGCCGTCGAGGAAGGCGGAGGCGGCGGTGACGGCCTCGGAGACCAGGCCGCCGGAGTTGCCGCGAAGGTCGAGGACGAAGCCGGCGGCGTCGGCGGACTGCTCGACGGCGGCTCGTACGAGATCGCCGGAGCCCTTGGTGAACGCGTCGACCGTGATGACGTCGACCCCGCCCGCGGTGTGGCTCACGGTCACGTCCTCGGTGGAGAGGCGGGCCCGGCGCAGGGTCTCGTGCCAGGTCCGGGTGCCGCGCTGCAGCCCCAGCGACACCTCCGTACCGGCGGCCGCGCTCTCGGAGGGCTCGGTGCCCCCGTCGATCGCGTCGCCGCGGAGTAACGAGACGACCTCGGTGACCGGGCGGCCGTCGACCTTCTCGCCGTCGACGCTGACGAGCCGGTCGCCCGCACGGATCCCGGCGCCCGCCGCGGGCGAGCCGCCCTGCACGCGCGTCACCTCTATACGGCCGTCGCGCTCCCGCCGCGTCCAGAGGCCGACGCCGGTGTACTCGCCGTCGAGGGCCTCCTCGAACTGCTCGTACTCGCCCTCGGAGTAGACCGCGCCCCACCGGTCGCCGCTGCGGCTGACGGCACGCTCGGCGGCCTCCACGGGGGACTTGCCCTCGGCCATGGCCTCGGCGGCGGCGTCGGCGACGTCCTGCTCCTTGTCGGCCGGGGCGGAGCGGGAGGGGGTGGCGGCCGTCATCATGCCGTGCGGATCGCCGAAGGAGCCGGTCGCGGCGCCCGTGGCGAGCACGCTCGCGAAGACCAATGTCAGGGCGGCCCCGCGGCCGATGCGGCGGGGCTGGGAGAACAGGTCGCGGCCTGACATGTCGGCGAGTCTAGGACAACGCGAAGGGCCGCACCGGCCCTTGCCGGTACGGCCCCAGGGGCGTGCGTCACACCTTCAGGTACTTGCGCAGCGCGACGAAAGCGGCCAACGCCGGCATCAGGAAGCTCACCGTGAGGATGAGCGGCAGCTTGACGAGGACCGCGTCCCAGCCGACGAAATTGATCAGCGGCAGGTTCGTGGAGAGTGAGACCCCGTTGTCGATCACGAAGTACTGCCCGAGGAGCAGGAAGGCACAGGCGACCGTGCCGCCGATGATCCCGGCGACCGCGGCCTCCATGATGAACGGCGCCTGGATGTAGAAGCCCGAGGCGCCCACCAGCCGCATGATCCCGATCTCACGACGACGGCTGAACGCCGAGACACGCACCGTGTTGACGATCAGCAGCAGCGCCACGATCAGCATGACCGCCATCACACCGCGCGCCGCCAGGTTCAGGTACCCGAGCAGCCGGAACAGGTTGTCCAGGATGCCCTTCTGGTCCTGCACCGACTGCACGCCGTCACGGCCGTTGAAGGCGCTCGCGATGACCTGGTACTTCTCCGGGTCCTTCAGCTTGATGCGGTACGACTCCTGCATCTGGTCCGGGGTGAGGCTGCTGGCCAGCGGGGAGTCGCCGAACTGCTCCTTGTAGTGCTTGTACGCCTGGTCCTGCGACTCGTAGGCGACGCTGTCGACGACCGACATCTTCCCCAGATCGGACTTGATCTGGTTCTTCTGCTCGGTCGTGACCGCGCCCTTGGCGCAGTTGGGGTCGGACTCCGCGTCGCTCTTGTTGCAGAGGAACACCGACACGTTGACCTTGTCGTACCAGTAGCCCTTCATCTGGCTGACCTGGTCGCTCATGAGCAGCGATCCGCCGAACAGGGCGAGGGAGAGGGCGACGGAGACGATGACCGCGAAGGTCATCGTGAGGTTGCGGCGGAGACCGACACCGATCTCCGAGAGGACGAACTGGGCGCGCATGGCGTCTCGCTGAGCCTTTCCGTGGACTGTGCGGTCAGTGCTGGTAGCCGTAGACGCCGCGCGCCTGGTCGCGGACGAGGCGGCCCTTCTCCAGCTCGATGACGCGCTTGCGCATCTGGTCCACGATGTTCTGGTCGTGGGTCGCCATCACCACGGTGGTGCCCGTCCGGTTGATCCGGTCGAGCAGCTTCATGATGCCGACGGAGGTCTGCGGGTCGAGGTTGCCGGTGGGCTCGTCCGCGATCAGCAGCTTGGGCCGGTTCACGAAGGCCCGCGCGATGGCCACGCGCTGTTGCTCACCGCCGGACAGCTCGCCCGGCATCCGCTCCTCCTTGCCGCCCAGGCCGACCAGCTCCAGCACCTGCGGCACGGACTTGCGGATCTCGCCGCGCGACTTGCCGATGACCTCCTGGGCGAAGGCGACGTTCTCGCCGACCGTCTTGTTCGGCAGCAGCCGGAAGTCCTGGAACACCGTCCCGAGCTGGCGGCGCATCTGCGGCACCTTCCAGTTGGACAGGCGCGCGAGATCCTTGCCCAGGACGTGCACCTGGCCCTGGCTGCACCGCTCCTCCCGGAGGATCAGCCGCAGGAAAGTGGACTTTCCTGAGCCGGAGGACCCCACGAGGAACACGAACTCGCCCTTCTCGACCTCCAGGGACACATCCCTGAGTGCGGGGCGGGTCTGCTTGGGGTAGACCTTGGACACGTTGTCGAATCGGATCACGGATGCACCACAAGCCGTCGGGAATGGATGGACGAGACTGTACCGCCCCCGGCCCGGTACGGGGCGCGGGGAACCGTGCGACAGGCCCCCACCGGCCCGCGGCCGCACGACGAGGGGCGACCACCGCAATTTCGAGGCGCCCGCGCAACCTCCGCGGGAACCTGGCACAGTGGGGTAGAGGAACGGTTCGGTTCCGCTAGGCGTTGGGGTTTGTGTGAGGCCATTGCAAGGAGGGCGAGGCGCATGACGTACGACCGGTTGGTGTGCGCGAACTGCGCGTCCCCCGTCGCCGAGGGCCGCTGCCATGTGTGCCGGGCGAGCCGCGAGCGACTCCAGCAGGAGAACCCCTTCGCGAACCTGAGCCCCATGACCCTGATCGCCCTCCTGGCGATCCTCATAACCGCGGTGGCACTGCTGGCGCACCAGACGGCATAGGACGCCCGCCGGCACAGGACACACGGCAGGACATACGGCAGGACATACGACGAGGCCCGGGGCTGGCTGCCCCGGGCCTCGCGTACTCATGTGTGGCTGTGCCTGACCGCGAGCGGTCAGGCGGCGGCGCCGCGGCCGACCATGAGGCGCGGCAGCAGACGGAAGCCGATCCCGCCGGCGATCATCGTGGCGGCGCCGACCAGCAGGAACGTGGTCTCGGCGGCACCCGTCTCGGCCAGCTCGCCGCTGCCGGCGCCCTGAGCCTCGGTCTCCGAGCCGGTGTCCGTGAGGGCCGAGGAGCCCTCCTGCTGGACGACCTCGTCGTTGCCGCCGTCGGGGTCGGTGCCACCGGAGGTGGAGCCGCCGTCGGTGGAGCCGCCGGTGGAGTCGTCACCGCCGGTGGAGTCGTCGCCACCGGTCGAGCTGTTGCCGCCGGTGGAGCTGTTGCCACCGGTGGAGCTGTTGCCACCGGTCGAGCTGTTGCCGCCGGTGGTGCCCGTGGTACCAGTCGTACCGGTCGTGCCCGTGGTGCCGGTGGTACCAGTCGTGCCGGTCGTGCCCGTGGTACCAGTCGTGCCGGTGGTACCCGTGGTGCCAGTCGTACCCGTGGTGCCAGTCGTGCCCGTGGTGCCAGTCGTGCCCGTCGTACCGGTGGTACCAGTCGTGCCGGTGGTACCCGTGGTGCCAGTCGTACCCGTGTCGCCGGACGTACCCGTGGTACCAGTCGTACCCGTGGTACCAGTCGTGCCGGTGGTACCCGTGTCGCCGGACGTACCCGTGGTACCAGTCGTACCCGTGGTGCCGGTCGTCGCACCGATGATGGTGTTGCCCTCGGTGTCGTTGCCGGTCTGGACCGAGACACCGGCTTCGACCGAACCACCGTCGTCGGTGCTGACACCCACGCCGACACCGAGGTCCAGCGCCGAAGCGGCACCCGCGGCGGTCAGTGAGGCGCCTGCGGCGATCACGGCCCCCGCGGCTATTCGCGCCACGCGGATCCGCGTCTTCTTCGTCATATGGCTGCTACCCCCAGTAGCTCATCAGTAAATGGAGCAGAGCGCCCGGGACCGCGATCGACGGGAGCAGTCGGTTGATTCGAAGTCCCCCGGTTCACATGCACCCCGGTAATGCGCATGCCACACGCCAGCCTTCCCAGTTTTCGCAGCAACGTCAAGGTCGTTGCGTACGCGATGTCCCGTTCACCGCATTTGACCTCGGCAACGACATGTGAGTGTGACGTAAGACCCAGACATCCCCACACAGACAAGGCAACTGTCTTCCACTGGAAGGCAGTTGCCTTGTCGACAAAGCGCTGAATTCGGCCGCCCTACTTCTCCTGCTGCTTGCGCCAGCGAATTCCGGCCTCCAGGAAGCCATCGATCTCGCCATTGAACACGGCCTCGGGGTTGCCGACTTCGTGGTCGGTGCGGAGGTCCTTGACCATCTGGTACGGGTGCAGGACGTACGAACGCATCTGGTTGCCCCAGGAGTTGCCGCCGTCGCCCTTGAGCGCATCCATCTTGGCCTGCTCCTCCTGCCGGCGCCGGTCGAGGAGCTTCGCCTGGAGGACGTTCATCGCGGACGCCTTGTTCTGGATCTGCGACCGCTCGTTCTGACAGGAGACGACGATGCCCGTGGGGAGGTGGGTGAGCCGGACCGCGGAGTCGGTGGTGTTGACGCCCTGGCCGCCGGGCCCGGACGACCGGTAGACGTCCACCCGCAGCTCGGACTCGTCGATCTCGATGTGGTCCGTCGTCTCGACCACGGGCAGGATCTCGACACCGGCGAAGGAGGTCTGGCGCCGCCCCTGGTTGTCGAAGGGCGAGATACGGACGAGCCGGTGCGTGCCCTGCTCGACGGAGAGCGTGCCGTAGGCGTACGGCACCTGGACGGCGAAGGTGGTGGACTTGATGCCCGCCTCCTCCGCGTACGAGGTCTCGTAGACCTCGGTCTTGTAGCCCTTCTGCTCCGCCCAGCGCAGGTACATCCGCTGCAGCTTCTCGGCGAAGTCGGCGGCGTCGACGCCGCCGGCCTCGGCGCGGATGTTGACGAGGGCCTCGCGGGAGTCGTACTCGCCGGACAGGAGCGTGCGAACCTCCATCTCGTCCAGCGCCTTCCGGACGGAGGCCAGCTCCGACTCGGCCTCCGCGCGGGTGTCCGGGTCGTCCTCCTCCTCGGCCATCTCGAAGAGCACACCGAGGTCGTCGATGCGACCGCGCAGCGCCTCCGCCTTCCGGATCTCGGCCTGGAGGTGGGAGAGCTTGCTGGTGATCTTCTGCGCCTCGTCCGGGTTGTCCCACAGGGACGGCGCGGCTGCCTGCTCCTCGAGCACGGCGACGTCTGCCCTCAGCTTGTCGAGGTCCAAAACGGCCTCGATCGACTCCATGGTCGAGGAGAGGGACTTCAGCTCTTCGGATACATCGACGACTGCCACGCCCCCAGCCTAACGGCTCCGCCGGGCGAGCCATGCGGGGTGCGCCCCCGCCGGGCCCTTGCCCCGGGGCTCCCGCCGGGTGGGTTCGTCGACTGCGGGTGAGTGGGGGCTGATCGCGCAGTTCCCCGCGCCCCTGAAAAGCAGGGGCTGCGCCCCATTGCTTCCGGCTTGCTTTCGGCTTGCTTCCGGCTTACTTCCGGCCCGAAGGCCCGTCGCCTTCCAGGGCCGCAGGGCCTGGTCTTTCAGGCCCGCAGGGTCGTGGACTTTCCAGGGCGGCCGCAGGGCCGTGGACTTTCCAGGGCCGCAGGGCCGCGGACTTTCCAGGCCCGCAGGGGCCTGGGCTTTTAGGGGCGCGGGGAACTGCGCGACCAGCCCCCACCGAACCCGCACCCGCCAACGAACCGCACCGCCCGAGCTATGAGGCGCCCGAAGCACTCAAGGGTTCCCAGGGGCCGAATTCTTCGTGTCGGACGGCGCCCCGCCGTCCTCGTCCCCGGACGTCGCCGCCCACGCCCCCATCCCCACCGCAGCGATCAACGCCACCGCCGCCGCGCCCAACGTGATCCGCCGCCGCCGAACCGCACTCCCCCGGTTCCGCGCGGACCCCGGCCGAGGCGCTCCCGCCGCCCGGGGCACCCGCGCCGTCCCCCGCGCGCCCCCCGCCAGCTCGTCCGGCCCCGGCACCCGCATCGACGTGTGCGTGTCCCGGTTGGAGTCCGGCTTGGCCCCCGGCACCAGCGGCACCGCCCCCCGCCGCACCCGCTCCCGCGGCGCCTCCGCCTCGGCGGGCGCCTCCTCGTACTCGTCCCCGGACTCCGTCCCGGGCTCGTCGACGTCCAGCGGCGGCATCCCCGCCAGCAACGGCAGCTGTTCCCGCAACCGCGCCGCCAGCTCGGACGCCCGCAACCGCGAGGCCGGCGCCTTGGCGAGGCACTGCACGAGCAGCTGCCACAGCTCCTCGGGGATGCCGGGCAGCGGGACGACGGTCTCGGTGACGTGGCGGCGCAGCACGGCGCCGGGGTGCCCGCCGCCGAACGGCGTGAACCCGGCCAGCAGCTCGTACAGCACGGTCGCGAGGGCGTAGATGTCCACGGCCGCACGGGGCGGCAGGCCCTCGACGATCTCGGGGGCGAGATAGTCCGGCGTACCGATGATCTTCGTGGCGCGGGTGCGGCGAGGGGAATCGATCAGCTTGGCGACACCGAAGTCGGTCAGGAGTGCCGGGTGCGCGCCGCCCGGGCCCAGCGGGCCCTGCATGTCCAGCAGCACGTTCTCCGGCTTCACGTCCCGGTGGACGACCCCGGCCGCGTGCGCCGCCGCCAGGCCGTCGGCGATGTCGGCCACTATGGCGACCGCGGCCTCGGGGGCCATGCGCCGCTCCCGGTCCAGACGGGTGCGCAGGTCCGTGCCCCGGACGAGGTCCATGACGAGGGCGAGGTCGTTGCCGTCGACGACGAGGTCGCGTACGGAGACCACGTTCGGGTGGTCGAGGCCCAGCAGCGCGGTGCGCTCCTGGACGAAACGGCTGACGAGTTCCTGGTCGGACGAGAGGTCCTCGCGCAGCAGCTTGATGGCGACGGGGCCCTCCGGGCCCTCACCCAGCCACACCGTGCCGGCGCTGCCCCGCCCCAGAATCTGGTTCGCGGTGTACCGGCTTCCGATCTTCCGTCCCAAGACTGCTCCTACAGGCCGCGTGTTGGCGACAAAGCTACGCGCCCCGGGCCCCAACCTTCACCGCCGAGGCGGAAATCACCCCTCAGATATCGACAAATCCCCAACCCCGGCGACGAGACACCACCAACCGCACCACGCGGGCATGCCAAGGCCGTGGGTGACTGTGCCCCTTCACGGGCGCGGGGAAGAGCGCCCACAGCCGCTCACAACCGTCGCCGAAGCCGAAGCCGAGGTCCAGGCGGGGTCGGGGTCGGGGTCGGGGTCGACGTCGGATCAGGCGCGGGTCATTGCCCGGGGCTCGACCCCCGGGCCCGCGTCACCGGCCCGTGCCGTTGTCCAGTTCGCGGACCCACTTGCCCACGTCGCCGACCCAGTCCGTGAGCTGGCCCCACCAGCTCTGGCCAGTGCCGATCCACCCCTGGAGGGGTGTGAACTCCCAGATCAGCCAGCCTCCGACAAGGAAGAGGACGATCATGAAGAGGCAGCCCTTGAGGCAGCCGAGGCCCGGGATCCGCATCGGGTTGGCGCTGCGCTGACGCGGCTCGCGCGGCGGCCGGGGCTCACGCTGGGGCCGGGGCGCGGGCTGCTGGGGCTGCGGCGCCGGCGCGTGCCGCTGCGGCTGCCGACGCTGAGGCTGCTGCGGCGGCGGGGGCGCCGGGGCGTACGGCTGTTGCTGCTGCGGGTGGCCGTACCCCTGGCCGGGGCCGCCCTGCGGCGGGCGCTGCTGCCTGCGCGGCGGCTGCTGCGGAGGCTGCTGGGGCTGCTGCGGGCGGCCCGCCTGCCGCTGGGGGCGGCGGCGCAGCGGGTCCTCGCTGGGGTCGAGGTACTGGACCTGGGTCTGCTCGTTGCGGTCGCGGGCCGCGCGGAGCTGGTTCTGCCAGGGGTGGGGCTGCTCGGGCTGCTGCCCGCCCGGGTCGTGCGGCGGCACCGGCGGCATGACGGAGGTCGGGTCGGCGCCGGACGTGTGCGGGAGCACGGTCGTGGGGTCGCCCGAGCCCGCGGGGCCCGAGGTGTGCGGGAGCACGCTGGTCGCGCCGTTCGGGTCGTACGAACCGGCGCCGTGCGGCAGCACCTGCGTCGGGTCGGCGGAGCCGAACGGCTCGGGGGCGCCCGGCACCTGCGCGGGCGCCGGGTCGGGGGCGAGGATGTGGCCCACGCCCTCGGCGGCGGCGATCTGCATGGAGTTCGCGTGCACACCGACGCCCTCGGCGACGATGCGGAGCGCGCGGGCGAGGTTGACGGCGCTGGGCCGCTCGCGCGGGTTCTTGCGCAGGCAGCGCTCGATGACCGTCCACAGCGGGTCGGGGACGGTGGACGGGCGGCGCGGCTCGGCGCTGAGGTGCTGGTGCAGGACTTCGAGCGCGGACTGGCCGTTGAACGGCGGGCGCCCGGTGACCAGTTCGTACATCAGGATGCCGGCGCCGTAGATGTCGACGGCGGAGGTCTGCGGCTGGCCCTCGGCGGACTCGGGGGCGACGTACGCGGGCGTGCCGACGAACTCGCTGGTCCGGGTCAGCCCCGGGGAGTCGGCGAGGCGGGCGATGCCGAAGTCGGTCAGCATCGGGTGCATCTGGCCGCCGTCCTGCTTGAGCAGCACGTTGGCGGGCTTCAGGTCGCGGTGGACGACGCCGTCGGCGTGGCTGGCGGCGAGCGCGTCGGCGATCTGCGCGGTGAGCAGGGACGCGCCGACGGGCGTGAAGGGACCGTTCTCGCGGAGGTAGCGGTGCAGGTCGGGGCCCTCGACCAGGTCCATGACCAGCGCCAGCAGATCACCCTCGACCACGAGGTCCCGCACCCGCACGACGTTCGGATGGGTGAGCCGGAGCAGCACGGAGCGCTCCCGCAGGAACCGCATCACGATGTCCGCGTCGCTCGCGAGCTCCTCCTTGAGGACCTTGATCGCCACGGTCTCGCCGGGGTGCCCGGGCACCGCCGCCTCGGCCCCCGCGGTCTCCCGCTGGCGGGCGCGCCAGACGGTGCCTGTGGCGCCGCGTCCAATCGGCTCCTCAAGGAGGTACTTGCTCCCTACCGGCCGCACGTCATGCGCTCCCTGTTGCTTGCTTGCCTGGTCACGCCCTGGAGTTCCGCGGACGTTCCGACCCACTGTAGTGCGGCCGTCCTCGGTACCGGGCTGTCCTCTTCCTGACTCTTCCCGCCCGCTTTGCTGTGACTTGGTCCGACTTGCTGTGTGCTGCCTGTCGGTGTCCGTGTCCGCGAGTACGTACGGGTACCCGTGTGCGTTCGATGGAAAGACGCTCACCCGTGGGCGGTTGGTTGCCGGACACGGACGTACGGGGTTCCGGATACGGGCGTGCCCCGTCCCTGATGCGGACGCGACCGATCCCGAATGCGGACGCGAGGCGGACGTGACCGATCTCAAGTGATCAACTGGCGGGCACTGGTCAGGCACTTTTGGGGGCAGAGCCGACCAATCAAGATCACTTGACGGTGGGCGACGGGCGTGTTGTCAGTGGCAGGTGCGAGGATGCCTCCAGTACTGGCCGACGTGCCCGTGAGCGGTGGGGGAAGTCTGCGGTGGGGACCGCGCAGTCTCGTCCTCGTCGTCGCGGGTGCCCGCGCGGAAGGGACCGCTGACGGCGATGCAGATCCGGCTGACCGTCGTAGACCCGCTGGGACCGCCCTCTGAGCCGCGAGGACGAGCCACGGCCTGCGACGTGCTGGTCACGGCGCCCGCCGGGACGGCGCTGGCCGCCGTGGCCTCGGGCCTCGCCTCCGCCGTCGGCGAGGGCGGTGCGGAGCGGCTGGAGCGCAGTCGGGAGGTCGGCGGCGGGCAGGTCGTGCTGTACGCCGGCGCCGAGCGCCTCGACGCCCAGCGCTGCACCCTCGGCGAGCCGCCCCTCATCGACGGCGCGGTGCTCTCCCTGGGCGCCCCCTCCGAGCCGGGCCCCGAGGTCGACGAGGCCGCCGCGCAGCTCCATGTCGTGGCCGGTCCCGACGCCGGCGGCGTCCACCTGCTGCACGGCGGCAAGATCCACATCGGCCGCTCCGCCGACGCCGACGTCCCCCTCGACGACCCGGACGTCTCCCGTCTCCACTGCGCCGTCACCCTCTCCGCCGACGGCCGCGTCTCCGTCGTCGACCTCGGCTCCACCAACGGCACCACCCTCGACGGCACCCGCGTGGGCGACCGCCCGGTCCGCCTCGCCCCGGGTGCCCTCCTCCGCATCGGCGAGTCCGCCCTCCGTCTGGCCTCGTCGTCCGGGGCGCGGGGCATAGGGACGACGCCCGACGGGGAGGGCCACGTCCGGGTGACGGTGGGGGCGGGGGCCCCCGGGGGTGGTACCGGCTTCGGCTCGACGGCCGACGGTTCGGGTTCCGCGGGCAGGGGCCCGGGCTCCGGTGGCGGGGCTTCGGGCTCCGCGGGCGGCGGTTCCGACGCCGGCACAGGTGTGGGGGCCGATGGGGGTTCCCGTTCGGGGGCGGAGGCTCAGCGGGGCTCCGGCTCCGGCTCCGGCTCCGGCTCCGGCTCCGGGAGAGGGTCTCGCGGGGGTGCGGCGGGGCACGGGGCCGAGGATCCGGGGCACGGTCGTGCCGAGCGGCGGACGGTGCCGGGGCAGGGCGGGGTGCCCGGGATCGAGCGGACGGCGGGACGAGCGGGGTCCCCCACGGCCGGTACGGGGCGGGGGGCCGTGTCCGGTGCCGACCGGAGGCCGCACGAGGGACCTCACATGGGGGCGACGGGCGGGCGCGGGGCGGAAGCCCATGGCCGCGTCGGCGACCCGAGCGCGGCCGGTGATCCGTACGGGCCCGGTGATTCCCGCGACGCCCTTGATACGCGCACGTCCGGCGGGCACGGCGGCTCCGGTGGACCGGACCGCGCCGGTGAGCCCGGTGGAGCCAGCGGCTCCCGGGGTGCCGGCGGCCCGGAAGGCTTCCGTGGGGCCCCTGGGCCGGAGGATTCCGGGGACGTCGGCGGTCCGGCCGAGTCCGGCACCCGTAAGGGCACTCCCCTCCGGGGGACGGAGGTGCCGCGTGGGGTGCGCAAACGGGGTGGGTTCGGGGCCTGGGCGCGGAGGCTGGCCGGGGGGCGGGGGCAGGCGGAGGCGGAGTACGACCCGTACGAGTACGACGCGGAGTACGACGAGGACGAGCGCGGGGCGATGGCCTCGGTGCTCCCGGGCGGGAAGCGCCTGCCGGAGACGTGGCCGGACCCCGCCGCGCTGCTGCTCACCGCGCTCGGACCGGGCGCCCGGCTGTGGGAGCGGGGGCCGGGGCACCCGGAGGCGCTGACGGTGCGGCTGGGTACGGCCGACCGGGCGGCGCCGGACGGATCGGGGCTGTTGCCGGCGGTGCCGGTGACCACCGGGCTGCGGGAGGTCGGCGCGCTGGGGCTGGCCGGGCCGCGCCCCCGGCTGATGGGGCTGACCCGCGCGGTCGTCGCCCAGCTCGCCGCGCTGCACTCCCCCGACACCCTGGAACTGGTCCTGATCAGCGCAGACCGCTCCCGCTCCGCCGAGCAGCGCACCGCCGACTGGTCCTGGCTCGGCTGGCTCCCCCATCTCCGCCCGGCCCACGGCCAGGACTGCCGCCTTCTCCTCGCCTACGACCGTGAGCAGACGACGGCACGTCTGGACGAGCTGCTCCGCCGTCTGGAGGACCACGCGGCGGACACGGCGGGGCACGCGCCCGGGAGCACGGCGGGCGAGGGCGGCGGCCGTGCGGCGGCGGCCGGGGCACCGAAGCCGTCCGGTAACCGCCACGACGCCGCGACGGGCGATCGGCCCGGCGAGCCGACGAACCACCGGCCCGGGGGGCCGACGGACCACACGACCGGGCGTACGACCGGAGCGGGCGCCGGGGCCGGAGACCTCGCGGGTCGCGGCACCGATCGCGGTGGGACGGGCGACGGAGCGGACGGTGGCTCCGGGCGGCGGGCCGTGCGGCGGCCGTCGTGGGCCCGGGAGGACGAACCGGCGGACGGTGGCTTCGCGGGGCCGTACACGGTGGTGATCGTGGACGGGGACCCCGGCGGCGCCGATGTGCGCGAGGCCGTGGTGCGGCTGGCGCAGGAAGGCCCCCGCGCCGGGATCCATGTCGTGTGCCTCGCCGAGACGGAGTCCGCGTCGCCCGCCTCCCCGGTGACGGAGACGTACACGGCGGCCTGCGAGGCCTCGCCCGCGTTCCGCGCGTGCGGGGCGGTCGCCCTGCTCAGCGGTGACGTCGCCACGGCGCTACGGCTGCTGCGGGTCGCCTCCGCCGGGTTCGGCGCGGGGAGCGGTTCCGGGGCGGCGGGTCCGGCCGGGCCCGGCCGGACGGGGACCACGCGCTCCGCGCCCCCCGCGTCCGCCGACCACGCGCGCGGTACGGCCCCCGACACCCCGTCGGGCCGCCCCCGCCCCGATCACTCCGACCGTTCCGGCCGCGTCCACCGGTCCGCTCCGGCGGACCACGCCTCGGTGAGCCGTACGCACACCCACATCGACCTCGGGGGGCGCGCGCTCTCCGCTGCCGACGAGCGGACGCGTCCCGGCACCCGGGACCTCGCCCCGCTCGACCCGAACGACGCCCCCGGACTGCTGAACCACGGCACGGTGGCCACGCTGGACGCGGTGTCGGCGGCGTGGGCGGAGCGGTTCGCGCGGGCGCTGGCGCCGCTGCGGACGGACGGGACGGCCGGGGACCGGCAGGCGCGGGTGTCGGCGCCGCTGCCGCAGTCGGCGCGGCTGCTGGACGAGTTGGGGCTGGCGCGGGCCACCCCGGCGTCCTTGATGGCGCGGTGGGCGGACGCGACCGACGACGCGACGGCGCTCGGCGGGCGGGCCTGGGCCGTGCTCGGCGCGGGGCCGCGCGGGCCGGTCTCCGTGGACCTCGTCGCCGAGGGCCCCCATCTGCTGATCGAGGGGCCTGCCGGCAGCGGTCGTACGGAGTTGCTGCGGGCCGTCGCCGCGTCGCTGGCCGCCGCCGAGCGGCCCGACCGGCTGGGCATCGCCCTCGTGGACGGTCGGGACGGCGGTGCCGGCTCCGGTGCCGGCGGCGGGCGGGCCGGGGAGGGGCTGGGGGCCTGTACCGACCTGCCCCATGTCGGTACGCATCTCACGGCCAACGACCCCGTCCGTATGCGGGAGTTCGCCCAGTCCTTGATCGCCGAGCTGAAGCGCCGGTTCGAGTTGCTCGGCGGGCTCGGTTTCGTGGAGTGGCACACGCGGCGTGAGGTCTCGGGCCGTATCGTCCCGCAGCGCTCGGCGACGTCGGGGGCGGCGAGGTCCGGGACGGCCACGCCCGGCGCGTCGGCAGGGGGCTCGGCCGGGGCCGCCGATCTCGACTCGTCGTCCAGTTCCACGCTTCGGCTGCGGCCGGCGGCGAGCCGCAGGAACACCGACCAGGGCGGCAGGGGCGCGGCGGGGCGGAACCCCGCCACGGAACTCCCCCGGCTCGTCGTCATCGTCGACGACCTCGACGCGCTGCTGTCACCCCCGTTGGGGTCCACGGGGCGGCCGGCGGCGGGGTCGGTCGTCCGGGCCCTGGAGGCGGTGGCCCGGGAGGGTGAGCGCCTCGGCGTGCATCTCGTCGCCACGACCGGCGTGGGCGGACGGGCGGGCGAGAGTGAGCTGGGGCGGGCGGCCGGCGGCCGTGTCGTCCTGAGCGCACCGGTGCCGGGGCCGGACGAACCCGCGCCGGGCCGGGGCGAGTTGCTGGGCGAGGGGGGCCGCACGACCGCCTTCCAGGCGGGCCGTGTCACGGGCCGCATCCCGCGCACCGCGACCCTCCGCCCGACCGTCGTACCGATCGACTGGGCGCGGATGGGCGATCCGCCGGCCCGGCGCCCCGTCCGGGAACTGGGGAACGGCCCCACGGACCTGGCCCTGCTGGCCAGTGCGCTGGACCGCGCGGCACGGGAGGTCTCGGCGACGGGCGTACCGTCCCTGCTGTGAGGGCCCCCGGCGCCGGGGGCGGCCGGGGGTCGAAGGCGCTGACCGGGGCAGGAAGTGTCAGCGCCGCCGGGCAACAGCCGCGCCCTTGAGGGGCGCGGGGAACCGCGCGAGCGACCACGGTGGGCCGACAGCCCGTCAACGACGCATCACCTCACGGCGATTGAGCGCCCGTCACCCACCCCCATGGTCACGACGCGGTCACGATCAAGGAGTTGACACCGCAGGCGCTCTTGCCGCCCCCGGGCACCCGGCGTAGACCAGAGCCCACGGGACAGCGCTCTACGTTCGACGACGCACGGAGAACGGGGTCAGTGATGCGCAACATCCACCGCATTCGTCGCATTCTTCGTACCCGCAAGAACCATCCCCACCGCGGGCACACCCATCCACCCACGTCAAAAGCCCTCGCGGCCCTCGCCGCAGGCGTCCTCGCCCTCTCCCTCACCGCGTGCGGCGGTGACGACGACGGCGGCGACGGTGACACCGGCAACGACGGCGGCAGCGAGGCCACCGTCCAACTCCCCAAGCTGGACGGCCAGAAACTGGAGGTCGCGGCGGTCTTCACCGGCCCGGAGCTGGACAACTTCCAGAAGGTGCTGGACGAGTTCGAGAAACGCACCGGCGCCTCGGTGACCTTCGTGCCGACCGGCAACAACACCTCCACGTTCCTCGGTACGAAGATCGAGGGCGGCAAGCCGCCGGACGTGGCGTTCCTGCCGCAGGTCGGCGTGTTGCACCAGTTCGCCGAGAAGGGCTGGGTGAAACCGCTCGGCAGCGAGGCCCAGGCACAGCTGGACAAGAACTTCTCGGACGGCTGGAAGGACCTGGGCGCGTACGAGGGCAAGCAGTACGGCGTGTACGCGAAGGCCGCCAACAAGTCCCTCGTCTGGTACAACACCGCGGCCTTCGAGGCGGCCGGTATCACCGAAGAACCCAAGACGTGGGCCGAGTTCATCCAGACCGCCCAGACGCTCTCCGACGCCGGCTCCCCCGCCGTGTCGATCGGCGGCGCGGACGGCTGGACGCTCACCGACTGGTTCGAGAACGTCTATCTCTCTCAGGCGGGCCCGGAGAAGTACGACCAGCTCGCCAAGCACGAGATCAAGTGGACGGATCCGTCGGTCGAGGAGGCCCTCACCACGCTCGCCGAGCTGTGGGGCAAGAACGACCTGATCGCGGGCGGCGCCTCCGGCGCGCTCCAGACCGAGTATCCGAAGTCGATCACGCAGACCTTCGGTGGCGAGACCCCGGCGGGGATGGTGTTCGAGGGCGACTTCGTGGCCGTCACCATCAACGGTGACACGGACGCGAAGATCGGCACGGACGCCAAGGTGTTCCCGTTCCCGGCGGTCGGCGACGACTCCCCCGTGGTCACCGGCGGCGACGCGGCCGTGGCGCTGAAGGACGGCAAGGGCGCACAGGCGCTGCTCACCTTCCTCGCCTCGACCGACGCGGCGGAGATCTGGGCGGCACAGGGCGGCTTCCTCTCCCCCAACAAGGAGATGGACGACGGCAGTTACAAGGACGACGTCACCCGGGAGATCGCCAAGGCACTGCTCGCGGCGGGCGACGACTTCCGCTTCGACATGTCCGACCAGGCCCCGGCGGCGTTCGGCGGCACGCAGGGCGTGGGTGAGTGGAAGGACCTGCAGGACTTCCTGAAGAGCCCCGACGACGTGGCCGGTGCCCAGAAGCAGCTGGAGACCGACGCGGCGAAGGCCTACGGGAACGGCTGACGGCGACCCATGTCGTCTGCCGTGACGAAGACGGCGGGGGGCGCCGGTGCGACTCCGGCACCCCCCGCCGCACCGCGCAAGAGCGTGACGGGTACGCGGCTGTGGGTGGCGGTGCTGTTTCTGCTGCCCGCGCTGGTGCTGCTCGGCGCGCTCGTGGTCTACCCGATCGGGTACTCGGTCTGGCGGAGCCTGTTCGACGCGGACGGCTCGGGCTTCGTCGGCCTGGACAACTACGCGGAGATCTTCTCCGACGACTCCACCCTCGTCGCCGTACGCAACACCGCGATCTGGGTCGCGGTGGCCCCGGCGCTCGTCACCGCGCTCGGTCTGATCTTCGCGGTGCTGACCGAACGGGTGCGCTGGGGAACGGCGTTCAAGCTGATCGTCTTCATGCCGATGGCGATCTCGATGCTGGCCGCGGGCATCATCTTCCGGCTGGTGTACGAGCAGGATCCGGACCAGGGCGTCGCCAACGCGGTCGTCACGTCCGTGCACGACGTCTTCGTCGACGAGTCCGTGTACCCGAAGGCCCGGCCCAACGCCCAGGTGAGCGACCTGAAGGCGTCCGGCGGCGGGTCGTTCACCACGGAGGGGACCGTACGGGCGGGCACCCCGGCGCTCCTTCCCCTCGTCGGCATCGCTCCCAACCGGCTGCCCGGCGACGCGCGGGACGCGAAGGCCGCCACCGGCGACGACGTCACCGGCACCGTCTGGCTGGACTTCCGGCTCGGTGGCGGTGGCGAGAAGGGGGCCGTCGACCCGGGCGAGAAGGCGCTGGAGGGGGTCAAGGTCGAGGCGGTGAAGGACGGGAAGGTCGTCGCCACCGCGACCAGCGGCTCCGACGGCACGTTCAGCCTGCCCAAGTCGGCCGACGGGGCCCAACTCAAGCTGCCCGGCTCGAACTTCGCGGCGCCCTACAACGGCATCGACTGGCTCGGCCCGACCCTCGTCACCCCGGCCGTCATCGGCTCGTACGTCTGGATGTGGGCGGGCTTCGCGATGGTGCTGATCGCGGCGGGGCTGGCCGGGGTGGACCGCAACCTGCTCGAAGCGGCCCGGGTGGACGGGGCGAACGAGTGGCAGGTGTTCCGCAAGGTCACCGTGCCGCTCCTCGCGCCGGTCCTGGTCGTCGTCCTCGTCACGCTGATGATCAACGTGATGAAGGTGTTCGACCTCGTCTACATCATCGCGCCCCAGCCCACCCAGGACGAAGCCAACGTCCTCGCCCTGCAGCTCTACTTGGTGTCGTACGGCGGCGGGGGCGACTTCGGTCTCGGCAGCGCGATCGGTGTGGTCCTGCTGCTGCTCGTGCTGCCGGTGATGTGGGTCAACATCCGGCGCCTCAGGAAGGAGCGCCAGCGGTGACCGCTCTCGAAACCCCCGCGCCGGCCCCCGCGCCGGGGACTCCGGCGCGCGAGGAGCCCGTACGCGCCAAGCGCTCCGTCGCCGCCCGGCTCGCGAGCGGCGCGGCGGGCGGCGCACTGCGTGTGTTCCTGCTGCTTGTGGCGCTGTTCTGGCTGGTGCCCACCTTCGGGCTGTTGGTCTCGTCGTTCCGCGACCCGACCGACATCTCCGCCTCCGGGTGGTGGAAGGTGTTCTCGGCTCCGGCCCAACTCACCACCAAGAGCTACCGGTCGCTGCTGGAGAACGACGACGTCACCCACGCCCTCGTCAACACCATCTGGATCACGGTGCCGGCGACCCTGCTGGTCGTCCTGATCGGCGCGATGGCCGGATACGCCTTCGCCTGGCTGGACTTCAAGGGCCGCGACTGGTGGTTCATGGTCGTGGTGGGGCTGTTGGTCGTGCCGGTGCAGGTGGCGCTGATCCCGCTGTCCGGGCTCTTCCGGGACCTCGGGATCTTCGGCGACATCATCGGCGTCGTCCTCTTCCACGTCGGCTTCGGACTGCCGTTCGCGATCTTCCTGTTGCGCAACTTCTTCGCGGAGATCCCGCGTGAACTGCTGGAGGCGGCGCGGCTGGACGGGGCGGGCGAGATACGGCTGTTCACGACGGTCGTACTGCCGCTGGCCGCACCAGCGTTGGCGTCACTGGGGATCTTCCAGTTCCTGTGGGTGTGGAACGACATGCTGGTCGCGCTGGTCTTCTCCAGCTCCGACTCCCAGCCGCTGACGGTCGCGCTCCAGCAGCAGGTAAGGCAGTTCGGCAGCAACATCGAGATCCTGGCGCCGGGCGCGTTCATCTCGATGGTGATCCCGCTCGCCGTGTTCTTCGCGTTCCAGAGGCAGTTCGTGTCGGGGGTGATGGCGGGGGCGGTGAAGTAGGAGCAAGGGCGCCTCATAGCTCGGGAGTTGGGGGTGTAGTGGCGGGTGCGGGTGCGTGGGGGCTGGTCGCGCAGTTCCCCGCGCCCCTGAAAAGCCGGGGCTACGCCCCGTGCTTTTCGGCCCGCAGACCCGTCGCTCTTCAGGCCCACGAGGCCGTGGTCTTCAGGCCCGCAGGGGCCTGGTCTTTAGGGGCGCGGGGAACTGCGCGACCAGCCCCCACGCACCTGCACCCGCCCGACACCCCGGCCCCCCGAGCTACTGGGCGCCCCCACCCCGGCGGAGCCCAACCGCGTGAACAAACCCCGCACGCCCACGAGTTCACCCGTGCGCCCCCAGGCCCCGTGGATATCCCCCGTATGGAACACACCGCGTAACCAAATCATCCCATCGGCCGTTTCCGGGCAGTATGCCCGCGCCGACCCATGGATGTCCTCCTTGCCCAGGTTCAGTGTCATCGTTCCCGCGTACAAGGTTCAGGCGTACTTGCACGAATGCCTGGATTCCGTGCTGTCCCAGTCCTTCACCGACCTCGAACTGATCGTCGTCGACGACGCCTCCCCCGACGGCTGCGGGTCGATCGCCGACGAGATCGCGGCCCGTGATCCCCGTGTACGGCGAACCGTGCGCCTGCGGGAGAACGCGGGGCCGGGTGCCGCCCGCAACAAGGGAATGGAGTACGCGAGGGGGGACTACCTCCTCTTCCTCGACGGCGACGACACGTTCACGCCGGGCGCGCTCCAGGCGATCGCCGACCGCGTCAAGGAGACCGGCGAACCGGACGTCCTCGTCCACGACTTCGCGCGAACCTCCTGGTCGGGCGAGCCGGTCCGCGACGAGCGCGCGCTCCAGCTCACCGAGCAGGGCCCGGCCCCCTTCCGCCTCGACGACCGCCCGGGCCTGCTCGGCGTCCGCCCGGTGGTGTGGAACAAGGCGTACAAACGGGAGTTCGTCGAGGACCACGACTTCCGCTTCCCGCCCGGCATCTACGAGGACACGGCCTGGACGTACCCGGTCCTGATGGCCGCCGCGTCCGTCGCCACCCTCGACCGGGTCTGCGTCCACCACCGGCGCCGCCGGCACGGCAGCCTGCTCGGGGCGACCACACGCGGTCACTTCGACGTGTTCGAGCAGTACGACCGGGTGTTCGCGTACGTCGACGAGCGGCCGGAGCTGGCGCAGTGGCGTCCGGTGCTGTTCCGGCACATGGTCGGCCACCTCACCTCCGTGTTCTCCCGGCGCCACCGGCTGCCGCGCGAGGCGCGCGCCGAGTTCCTGCGCACGGTCCGCGCGTACTGCGCCCGCTACCGCACCCCGGGCACCCCCGTCCGCGCCCGCGCCCGGCTCCGGCACGCGCTCCTGCGGATCGGCAGCCCGCGCGTCCACCGCGTGCTGTGGGCCGGGGCGCGGCTGGGCCGGGGCGCCGGACGCCTGGTGCGGGACCTGGCCGGCCTCTTCCGCGCCGCCGGGCTGCGCCTCCACTACCGCGTCCAGCGCCTCCTCCCGCTGCGTGCCGACCGGGCGGTGTTCGCGGCGTACGGGGGCCGCGGCTATGTGTGCAGCCCGGCCGCGCTGGAGAACGCGTTCCGTACGTATGTCCCCGGGATGCGCACCTCGTGGGTCGCGCGCCCGGAGCACCACCACACTCTCCCGGTGGCGACCCGGCGGGTGCTCCCCGGCTCGCTGGCGTACTGGACGGCGCTCGCCCGCTCCAAGTACCTGGTGAACAACGTGGACTTCGACCGGCGCCTGGTCAAACGGACCGGTCAGGTTCTGCTCCAGACCCAGCACGGCACACCGCTCAAGCACATGGGCCTCGACCTCCAGGACCGGCCGGCGGCGGCCCGCGGCACCGACTTCGCGGCCGTGCTGCGCGGCAGCGACCAGTGGGACTACGTCCTGTCCGGAAACCGTCACTCCACCCTCGTCTGGGAACGCGTCTACCCGTCCCCGTACACGACCCTCGAACACGGCTCACCGCGCAACGACGTCTTTCTGAGGGCGAATTCGGCGGACGTGGCCCGGGTGCGCGAACACCTCGGCATCCCCGAGGGCTCGGTCGCCGTCCTGTACGCCCCCACGCACCGCGACTACCGCCACTCGCAGCGCGCACACCTCGACCTGGAGCGGGTGCTGCGCAAGCTCGGGCCGCGCTTCGTCATCCTGGCCCGCGCCCACCACGCGTACGACTCCCCGCTGACCGACCTGGCGCACGGCCGCCTGCTGGACGTCACCGGCCATCCGAGCGTGGAGAACCTGTGCCTCGCCTCGGACGCCCTGGTCACGGACTACTCGTCCCTGATGTTCGACTACGCCAACCTCGACCGGCCCATCGTCATCCACTCCGAGGACTGGGAGGCGTACGAGGCGGCGCGTGGCACGTACTTCGATCTGCGGTCCTTCCCGCCGGGCGCCGTCGCGCGCAGCGAGGACGAGCTGATCGACATCTTCGCCACGGGGCACTGGCGGGGGTCGCGGTCGGCGCAGTTGCGGTCCGCGTTCCGTGACCGGTTCTGTCCGTACGACGACGGGCGGGCGGCGGAGCGGGTGGTGCGGCGGGTCGTGCTGGGTGACACCGCGCCGGTCGGCTTCGTCCCGCTGTCCGGGCGCCACCCCGTTCCGTCCGCCGCCGCGGCCCGGCCGTCGTCGCCGCTGGCGACGGTCCCGGGCCAGGCCCAGCCGGGTGCGGACGACTCCCTGCGCGCGTAACGGTTTTCAGCGTTTTCAGTCGCCCCCGCCGCCCCTACCCGTCCCATCCCCTCCAGGGGCTGCGCCCCTTCGACCCCCAGGTGCGGGTTCGTCGTGGTTGCTCGCGCGGTTCCCCGCGCCCCTGAAGAGCAGGGGCTGCGCCCCGTGCATTCGTTCCAGCCCCCCACCCGCCCCCAGCCGAACCACGCGCCCCACGCACCGAACCCGAAAGGCAAGAATGCCCCGCTTCAGCATCATCGTCCCCACGTACGGTGTCGAAGGGCGCCTGTCGCTCGCTCTGGAGTCGGTTCTCGGTCAGCCGTTCGGTGACTTCGAGCTGATTCCGGTGCATGAGGCGGCGGCGGACTCACCGGCCGGGGCGGTCAGCGCCGCGTACGCCACCAGGGACACCCGGGTGACCCCCGTCCAGTCGTCGCCCTCGGGCGGGCTGAGCGCCGCCCGCAACGCGGGACTGGCCGCGGCGCACGGGACGTACGTCCTGTTCCTGGACGGGGACGACACGCTCGCGCCGGGCGCGCTGCAGGCGATCGCGGACCGGCTGGGCGGGACAGGCGACCCCGACGTCCTGTACTTCGCGCACGAACGCGCGCACTGGTGGGAGGGCGGTACGACCGTCGTGCGCCCGACCGGTCCGGACACCCCGGCGTGGAGCGCGGCCTACCGCCGGGACTTCCTCGGCGAGCGCCAACTCATGTTCCCCATCGGCCATTTCACCGACCTCGGCTGGAGCGGGCTGGTCGCGCTCGCCGCCGACCGTACGGCCGAGCTGCGGGACACGGTCTGCGTACGCCATCTGCTGCGCCGGCGGGGCAGCCGGCTGGACGCGCCCGGCGACCACCAGCTCGAACTCCTCGACCAGGTGGAGCTGGTACTCGCCAGGGCCGCGGCCGGACAAAGGCTGTCGGAGGCGTTGTTCGCGCAGCTGTTCGCGGTCGTGCTGCGGAGCCTCGCCCACCCGGAGCGGCTGCCCGCCCACCACCGCCGCGCGTTCTTCCGCCGCGCCACGCACCTCTACCGCCTCCACCACCCGGCCGGCTTCCGCCCGCCCACCGGCAGCCTCGGCGTCCAGCACCGGCTGCTCGCGACCGGCTCGTACGCCGGGTTCCGGGTCCTGTGCGCCGCCCACCGGGCGGTGGCCGGAGCCCTGGCGGCGCTGCCCCGCCCCCGTGCGCCCCTGACCCGCGCCCTGTACGCCGCCCAGCGCGTCCTCCCGCTGGACAGGAACCTCGCCGTGTACTGCGCGTACCGGGGCCGTGGCGTCGGCCGCGACCCCGCCGCCCTCCACGCGAAGGCCCGTGAGCTCGCCCCGTGGCTCCGCTCGGTGTTCCTGGTCGAGCCCGACGCGGTGGACCGTCTCCCGTCGGACGTCGAGTACGCCGTCATCGGCAGCCGGCGCTCCTGGCGGGTTCTCGCCCGCGCCAAGTACCTGGTCCACAACGCCGACTTCGACGCCGACTTCGCGGACGCGGTCGTCAAGCGTCGCGGCACCGTGCACCTCCAGACCCAGCACGGCACCCCGCTGACGACGAGGGGCGTGCGCCGGTCCCCGTACCCGGTGGCGGCCGCCGCGTCCGGCCGCTTCACGGACCTCCTCGGGCGCGTGGACCGCTGGGACTTCTGCCTCTCCACCAACCGGCACTCCACCGAGACCTGGGAGCGGGCCTTCCCGGGCCGGTACGAGCAGCTGGAGTACGGCTGTCCGCGCAACGACGTCTACTACACGGCGACGGCCGAGGACGTGGCGCGCGCCCGGCGCGAACTGGGTGTTCCCGAGGGCAGGAAGGCCGTCCTCTACGCCCCCACCCACCGCGACCACGCCACCGGCCACGGCCCCCGGCTCGACCTGGCGGCCTTCTGCGAGGCGGTGGGCGAGGAGTTCGTGGTGCTGCTGCGGGCGCACCACTTCTCCGACGGGTTCTCCGGCGACGGGTTCTCCGGCGACGGAACCTCCCGCGGGAGCGACGGCCGGATCATCGATGTCGGTGCGCACCGCTCCACCGAGGACGTCTGCCTCGCCGCCGACGCGCTGATCACCGACTACTCGTCCCTGATGTTCGACTACGCCCACCTCGACCGGCCGATCGTGATCCTCGCGGACGACTGGGAGGTCTACCGGGAGACCCGGGGCGTCTGCTTCGACCTGCCGACCACACCGCCCGGTCATGTGGCGCGTACCGAGCGGGAGTTGGCGGACCTGTTCCGTGACGGGTCGTACGCGGACCTGAAGGCCGACGTCCTGCGGGCCGTCTTCCGGGAGCGGTTCTGCCAGTTCGACGACGGGCGGGCGGCCGAGCGGGTCGTACGGCGGGTGTTCCTCGGCGAGCGGCCGGAGGCGCTGCCGCCCGTCGTGCCGCTCGCCGAGCGCACGCCGGCCCCGGCGCCCGCCGCCGCGACCCTCGTGAGGAGCTGACGGACATGCCCCGTTTCAGTGTCATCGTCCCCGTCGTCGAGGTACGGGGCTTCCTGCGCGCGTGCCTCGACTCGGTCCTGGAGCAGTCGTACCGGGACCTGGAGGTTATCGCCGTGGACGACCGGTCCCGCTCCTACCGTGAGCTCGCCCGGCTGTTCGACTCCGGGCAGTGGCAGGACACGGAGTCGGCTCGGCCGCGGGCCGGCTTCCGGGAGCGGTACTGCGAGTTCGACGACGGGCGGGCGGCCGAGCGGGTGGTGCGGACGGTGATGCCGGGTGAGGCGGCGCAGGCGGTTCCCGCGCCGGGGCGGGCCGGGTCGTCGACGGCCACCGGCCTCGTGTGGTCATGAGGGTGCGGGCGTGGGTGCTGTTGCTCGCCGCCGGCTTCGCACTGCTCCAGTTCGCCGGTGTCACCGGGCGCGCCACCCCCGACACCAGGAACTACGTCTCGTACGCCCTCACTCTCGGCGGCGCGAGCCTGCGGGAGTCGGCGGCCGGGACCATCGACCACTACTGCGGGAGCCGGGCGGCGACGGCCGCCCGCGACCACAGCGTGGACGTGGTGCGCTTCCGCGCGCCGAGCCCGGCCGCGCGGGTCGCCGAGGAGTGCCGCCGGGAGCTGTGGCGGACGGTCGACCGGCGGCTGGCGGCCGGGCAGACCGGCGGCCCCATCGCGCCGTTCACCTCGGAGCGGTTCCAGCGGATCTTCGAGGTGCGGCCCGGGTATCCGGTGCTGCTGGCCCCGTTCGTCACGGTGTTCGGGGTCATGTGGGGCGTGTGGCTGGCGAGTGTGCTGATCGCGGCGGCCGGGGGTGTGCTGGCCTTCCTCGTCCTGCGCGCCGTCCGCGCCCCGGCCCCCGTCGCCCTCACCGGCCAGGCCCTCTACTACGTCCTCCCGTGCGGGACGACCGCCATGCGGCCCATGACCGAGGGACTGCTGCTGGCCCTGACGCTGGCCGCGCTGTGGGGGTGTGCCCTGGCGATGGAGGGGCGCGTGCGGACGGGGGTGCCGCTGGTGGGCGGCTCCCTGTCGGCGCTGTTCACGGTGAAGCACTCGCAGGCGCTGTTCCTGGGGGTGTGTCTGGTGGGGGCGTGCGCGGTGGTCGTCGCGCTGCGCGCACGCGGTGGTGAACGAGAGGGGTGTGAGCGGGTCGAGCCGTGGGTGCGGGCGGTCGGGGCGGTCTCGGCGGGCGCGGTGGTGTGCACGCTGGCGCTCGCCAGGCTGCTGCACTACCCGGCGGCGACGGAGAGCCTGCAGGACCTCCTCACCGACCACTTCACGCGCCCCGACCGGGCCCGGCCGTGGCCGGAGTTCCTGCGTCTGGAGCTCGGCTTCTGGGTGGAGTGGGGGCGTCAGCAGCTGACCCGGCCGTTGTTCCCGGCCGCGCTGGTGGCGGGCGCGTGGGGCGCGCTGCGGCAACGGCCGGTGTTCGGGTGGTTCGTGCTGGCGGGCGCGTTCACGGGGATCCTCAACCAGGCCGGGCACCCGGACATCACCATCTGGGGCGACCGGCTGATCGTGGTGGCGTGGCTGCTGCCGGTGCTGGGGCTGCCGTTGTCACTGGAGCGGATCACCGCCCCCCGCCGCTCACTCGATGTGGTGACCGCGCGCTGAGCCGCCGACCCGGATGAAAATATCGGGAATAAACGGCAAATGCCTCAGACAGTCCAGACCGGTCACCCTTCCGGTCGTCGCGTCGCCCTCGGGGTCACCGCCCTGCGCGGCGGACGTACCTGGCTGACCCGGCGGCCGACCCCGTATGTCGTCATGGGCGGGCTGTTCTGGCTGGTCATGACGCTGGCCTACTGGCGGGTGCCGCTGTGCTGCGACGCCGGCCAGCACGCGGCGGTCGTCGAACGGCTCCGCTGGGACCTGCTGCACCCGGCCCACCCCACCGCCGCCCTGCCGGGCGCGGGCAGCCCTTACTACTCCCCGTACACCGTCGCCCAGGGCGCCCTCGCACGGCTGACCGGGCTGAGCGGCTGGTCGCTGGTGAAGCTCGCCGGGCCGGTGAACCTGGTGGTGCTGCTCACCGGGATCGGCCGCTTCGTGCGTGTGCTGACGCCCCGGCCGTGGGCACCGGTCCTCGCGCTGCCGTTCATGACGCTGTTGTGGGGCACCGAGCGGGTCCTGTGGAGCGGCTATCTCGGGCTGATGTCGATGGCGACGACCCTCGGCTATCCGTCGACGTTCGCCATCGGGCTGACGTTCTGGGCGTGGGCGTGGACGGGGGAACGCGCGCGGGGCGGCGGGTTCTCTTGGCGGGTGCGGTACGTCGGGCCGAGCGGCCTCGGGAGCGTGGGGGCGTACGCCGGTCTCGGCGCGCTGTACGGACTGATCCTGCTGGTGCACCCGATCACGGCCGTGGCGTCGGTGGCCGGGGCACTGGCGATCGTGGCGGCCTGGCAGTGCGGGTGGCGGGGGCCGCTGGTGGGGCGCTGGACGCTGACGGGAGCGGTCGCCCTGGCGGTCGCGGCCTCGTGGCCGTACTACGACATCCTGTCGCTGGCCGGGAACACGGGCGTGGACGGCATGCACCGGACCCTCTACGAGGGCGCGGCCGGACATCTCTGGCTGGCGCTGCTCGGGCTGCCGGCGCTGTGGGTGCGGGGGCGCAGGTCTCGGAGGGACCCGCTGGTGCTGATGTTCACGGCGGAGTGCCTGGTGGTGGCGTACGGCTGGGTCAGCGGGCACTACACGTACGGCCGGGTGCTGGGGCTCGCGGCGGTGCCCGCGCAGTTCGCCCTGACGGTGGAGCTGGCGGCGCCCCGGCCGTGGGAGTGGGCGCGGCGGGCGCTGGGGGGCGCGGCGGCCGCGGGGGCGTGCGCGGGGTTCCTCACGGTGCAGGCCGGGACGGTCGTGCCGCCCGCGCTCGACCCCGTCGGCTTCGAGCAGCCGCCGCGGTGGCCCTCGTACGACTGGGTGGCGCGGCATGTGCGGGCGGGCGACGTGCTGATCACCGACGGGTATTTCGCGGGGCGCGCGATCGCGGGGTACGGGGTGAACATGGCGGCACCCACCTGGCCCGATCCCGCGGTGGAGGAGGGGGAGCGGGTGCGGCGGTACGCGGATGTCCGGGCGTATCTGGATCCCGCGTCCTCGCGTGCGGGGCGGGCGGTGATCGCGCGGCGGTACGGGGTGCGGTGGCTGGTGCTGTCGCGGTGGCAGCGGGTGCCGGAGGAGGCGGTGGTCGTGGACTGGAGTCCCGAGACCGGGGAAGTGCTGGCGCGGATCGCTCCGTAGGGGGTGGTTCGGAGCGATCCGCGACGTGACGGCCGGTGGGGGCTTGACGCGCGGTTCCCGCGTCCCTGACCAGCGGGTCTCAGCCCCTCCCGAACAGCCGGACCTACTCGACGACCAGCTCGACCGGGATGTTGTTGCGGGTGGCGTTGGAGTAGGGGCAGACCTGGTGGGCCTGCTCGACGAGCTTGCGGCCGGTGGCCTCGTCGACGGTGTCGGGAAGTTCGACGCGGAGGGTGACCTTGAGGGCGAAGCCCTCGCCCTGCTTGCCTATGCCGACCTCGGCGGTCACCGCGGCGTCGCTGACGTCGACCTTGGCGGCGCGGCCGACGAGGCCGAGGGCGCTGGCGAAACAGGCGGAGTAGCCGGCGGCGAAGAGCTGCTCCGGGTTGGTGCCCTGGCCGTTGCCGCCGAGCTCCACCGGGAGGGCCAGGTCGAGGTCGAGCTTGCCGTCGTTGCTGACGGCGCGACCATCGCGGCCGTGGGTGGCGGTGGCGACAGCGGTGTAGAGCGCGTCCATGGGAGAACCATCCCTTTCACAGGTCATGTCACGTCCGGCGGTCCGGTCCGACCGCCGTTCACGGACTCCAGTAGAGCACACAATTCAATTGTCCACAACTAAATGGCGGGCAGGCGTTATCCTGGACCCATGACCACAAGTGCCGCTCCCATGCCCGAGGGGATCTCCGAGGAGGTCTCCGGGCAGGTCTCCGAGGAGGACTTCCTCCGTCTCGACCGGCAGATCTGCTTCTCCCTGCACGCCGCCTCGCGCGCCTTCAACAGCGTCTACCGCGTGGCCCTCAAGGACCTGGGGATCACCTATCCCCAGTACCTGGTGATGCTGGTGCTGTGGGAGCGGGGCGAGCTGCCCGTGAAGAAGCTGGGCGAGCATCTGAGGCTCGACTCCGGAACCCTCTCGCCACTGCTCAAGCGGCTGGAGGCGGCCGGTCTCGTACGGCGTGAGCGCAGTGCCCGCGACGAGCGGTCGGTGGTGGTGCGGCCGACCGAGGAGGGCACCGCCCTGCGGGAGCGCGCGCTGGCCGTGCCGCGCCGGATCGTCTCCGCGACGACCCTCGACATCGACGAGATCCGCGATCTGCGCGACCGCCTGGACCGCCTGACGGTCGCCCTGGACGAGGCGGCGCTGGAGGAGCCGACGGACTGACCGTCACCCGCTCGGCGATCGACCCGAGCCGTTCGACCCGTTCGACCCGTTCGGCCTGTCCGACCCGTTCGGCCTGTCCGACCCGTTCGCGCCGCCCGAGCGCGCCGACAGAATCCCACAACCTCAAACGGAACCCCGATCTCCCGCGCGCCATCTTCCCCACGGGGCCGCGAAGCCTCCCTTAAGGGAAGATTGCACACATACCTCTCACAGGTGCGGGGCAACCATGGCTCTTCAGCAGGCGCAGGTCTCGGTCGTCGTCATCGGGTACGACGATGCCGCCCACGTGGCGGACGCCGTGCGCTCGGCGCTCGCGCAGGGGCCGGCCGTCCGTGAGGTGATCGCGGTCGACGACTGTTCGACGGACGGCAGCGGGGAGTTGCTGGAGCACCTGGCCGAACCGGAGCCACGCCTGAGGGTGATTCGGCGCCGGTCCAACAGCGGCGGCTGCGGCACCCCGCGCAACACCGGGCTGGACGCCGCGGCCTCGCCGTACGTGATGTTCCTGGACAGTGACGACGTGCTGCCGCCCGGCGCCGTGGACGCGCTGTTGGGTGCGGCCCTGGAGCACGACGCGCCGGTCGCGTCGGGGCTGTGCGTGCGCAGGGAGCTGCCGTCCGGCCGGGAGACCCCCTGGCAGCCCGAGCTGTACGCCCGGCGCACGCTGGTGGAGCACCCGTCCCGGCGCGCGCGCCTGGTGCACGACACCCTCTGCGTCAACAAGCTCTACCGCACCTCCTTCCTGCGCGAGCACGCGATCCGTTTCCCCGAGGGCCGTTTCCCGTACGAGGACTTCGTGTTCGGCGCGCGCGTGCTGGCCGCCGCGCCGCGCGTCGCGCTGATCCCCGACCCGGTGTACGTCTGGCACGTCCGCCGGTCGGCCGCCCGTCTCTCCCTCTCCCTCGACCGCTCCGGCATCGCCAACTGGCAGGCCCGTATCGAGGCCGACCGGATGTCGTACGACATCCTCCTGGGCGCCGGCGAGAAGCGGCTGGCACGGGCCACGCGGACGCGCTTCCTCGACCACAGCCTGCGGATGTACGCGCGCGAACTGGACCTGCGCGGCACGGAGTACCGGCGCGAGTGGTGGGCCCTGACGCGCGCGTACCTGGCCTCCTTCGACGAGGGTGACTTCACGCCGGCGCCCGCGCCCGGCCGGGTCGTCGCCCGGGTGATCCTCGCCGCCGAGGAGCCACGCGACCTGGCCCGCCTCAAGGAGATCGCGGCCCGCCCGGCCCGGCTGGCACCGCCGTACGCGTGCGCGGGCGACGGCTCCCCCGTCTGGTCCGCCGACCTGCCCCAGGTGGAGCTGGACCACCTCCTCGTCCGCCCCGTGCACCTGCTGCCCGCCGCCGTCGACGCGGAACTGCGGCCGCGCGCGCGGGGAACGACGCTCCGGCTGCGACTGCACGAGCTGTACGGGCGGATGGCGGAGGCGGGGCCGGAGACCGTGGAGGTGGAGTTCGTCGAGCGGGAGGACGGGCGGGTGGGGTTCGTCGGCACGGCGTCCCTCACCGCCGAGCCGGACGTCGACAGCTGGACGGCCGAAGTCCCGCTGGATCTCGCCGCGTTGGGCAGCGGCACCTGGGACCTCCGGCTGCGGCTGCGCTTCGCGGACGGCAGCCACCGGGAGACCACCGCGCACGCCCTCGCGGGCGCCGGGCTGCTGCGCCGGAGCGCACTGCCGAGCACGCGCCATGGAGTGCTCCTCGTACAGCCGTACGCGACCCACGCGGGGGCGCTCGCGGTACGGCTCGCGCCCGGTTGGCGAGGATTGACCGACGTCGTACGCCGTCGCCTCAAACGCCTGCTTCACTGATGACCGACCTGATCACACCCGCGTCATCGCTGTGACATCGCTTCCGCATCACTCCACATCGCTCGATATCGCTCCACATCGCTCGACATCGCTCTGACTACGAGGGGACGGTCGTCCATGACCTGGCTGATCACCGGTGGCGCCGGATACATCGGGGCGCATGTGGTGCGCGCGATGCTCGACGCGGGCGAGGAGGCCGTCGTCTACGACGATCTGTCCACGGGGATCGCCGAACGGGTGCCCGAGGGCGTGCCGTTGGAGATCGGTTCCACCCTCGACGGCGAGCGGCTGGCCCGGGTGATCCGTGATCGTGGCGTCACCGGCGTCGTCCATCTCGCGGCGAAGAAGCAGGTCGGCGAGTCCGTCGAACTGCCGCTGCACTACTACCGGGAGAACGTCGAGGGCCTGCGCACCCTGCTGTCGGCCGTCACGGACGCCGGGGTCGCGTCGTTCGTCTTCTCGTCCTCCGCCGCCGTGTACGGCATGCCCGCCGCCGCGCGGGACGGGGCCCTCGTCACGGAGGACACGCCGTGCGCGCCGATGAGCCCGTACGGCGAGACCAAGCTGGTCGGCGAGTGGCTGGTGCGGGCCACGGGCCGGGCGACCGGGCTGTCGACGGCCTCCCTCCGCTACTTCAACGTGGCGGGGGCGGCGACCCCCGAACTGGCCGACACCGGCGTCTTCAACCTCGTCCCCATGGTCTTCGAGAAACTCTCCGAGGGCGCCCCGCCGCAGATCTTCGGCGGCGACTACCCGACCCCCGACGGGACGTGCGTGCGGGACTACATCCACGTCGTCGACCTCGCGGAGGCCCATGTGGCGACCGCCCGGCGGCTGTGCGAGGCGCCGGGCACGGACCTCACCCTCAACATCGGGCGTGGGGACGGCGTCTCGGTGCGCGAGATGATCGACCGCATCAACGCGCTCACCGGCCACGACCTGCCTCCCTCGGTCGTCGACCGGCGTCCGGGCGACCCCGCGCGGGTCGTCGCCTCGGCGGACCGGATCGCCGCCGAGCTGGGCTGGAAGGCGCGGTACGGCGTCGAGGACATGATCTCCTCGGCGTGGGCGGGCTGGACGAAGCGGCGTCAGCGCCTGTGACTGAATCGACGCGAAGTGGGAACTGTCCGGTGCCGTTTGCTCGTGTGTACTAGGGGAAGTCAACGACGAGCAGAACGACAAGTTCGACGACGACAGACAGTACGGCGACGACAGTACGACGTGTCCGACAGGGCGTTACGGGGGTAGCGACGGTGCCGGCTTGGGACATCGATCCGATCAACGTGCAGACCACGCTGAATTCGACCGGTGAAGCGGCGGGCGGCCTGGAGAAGGCCGCCAACTCACTGGTGACGAACATGGCGAGCGCTGCCGAGTCGGCCGGTACGGCCGTGCCGGGCGGCCAGTTCAACGGTCCCATGATCGGGCCGGTGGCCACGGGGACGCCCCGGGTGCCGGTCGGCCCGGTCGCCGCGGCGCTGAGCAGCTACCTCCAGGAGCGGCAGCAGAAGCTGGCGTACATGGCGCAGCGGACCATCGACTCCGTGCAGGGCGCGGCCGACGCCACCAACGCCTACGTCACCGGCGACCTGGACATGGCCGCCACGCATCAGGCCAACGCCCTCAAGGCGACGGTGGTGCCTCCCCCGCCGGGTGTCGACGGCAACGGCGGGCAGGGGCCGAAGTGAGCGACGACATCCCCGTCATCCCGGAGGAGGTCCCCGAGTTCACCGGCAACCTGGAGCTGCTCGACCAGAACATCGCGGGCGTCCGCTCGGCCGGCACCTCCCTGAAGGACTCGGGCTCGGCGATCCACACCCGCTTCGGCGGCCTCTCCGCGTACTACAAGGCGCCCGAGGCGGAGGCGCTGTTCGCGACGACCGCGCCGGTGGCGGCCAAGGGTGACGAGTTCGCCACCGAACTTCAGACCGTGGCCTCGGCGCTGGACACGTACGCCGCCGCCGTCGGCCCGCTCAAGCAGAAGTTCGACCAGCTCCGCCGGGACGCGATCGCCTTCCGCAGCAAGATCGAGGGCGACGACGAGTGGCGCGCCGACGGCGACCTCGTCGAGGAGAACAACAACCGCCGCTCGGACATCAACGCCACGTACGCCGCGTTCCAGGCCGCCGAACGCGACTGCTACAACAAGATCGTCGCGCTGGTCGGCGGCGAGGCGCTCGTCGTCAACGACGGCTCGAACAAAGAGAACATGTACGGCTACCGGGGCGAGGACCTCGACAACGTCGGCGGTCTGCCCTGGGGCGACCCGGTCGAGGAGTCCAACCCCTGGTACTACGTCCACGAGCACGTCTGGGACTTCGCGGTCGGCTTCGTCGTCGACGGTGTGTGGGGCACGATCAAGGGCCTCGGCACGCTGGTCGGCTTCAACGGCTGGGACGCGGCGGGCCAGGCCTGGGTCGGCCTCGGCAAGCTCGCCACGGGCATCCTCATCACCGCCGTACCGGTGGTGGGCACCGCGTACTGGCTGGCCCCCGACGACAAGCTGCCCTCCTGGCTGCGCGACTCCCGTACGGCCGTGGTGGAGACCGGCAAGGCGCTGATCGCCTACGACGAGTGGGGCAAGAACCCGGCCCGGGCGGCCGGGGCGGTGACCTTCAACGTCGTGACCACGATCTTCACGGGCGGCGCGGGCGGCGCGGTCTCCGGCGCGGGCAAGGCGGGCGCCATCGCCAAGGCCATCTCCTTCGCGGGCAAGGCCGGCAGGATCGTCGACCCGATGACGTACATCACCAAGGGCGTCGGCGCGACGGCGGTGAAGATCAGCGACGTCATGGCGAGCCTGCGCGGCATCACCGACGGCACGCACATCAGGCTCGGCGAGGGCACGTACCAGATCGCCGACGCGCCGAACATCACGGACGACCTCCCGGCCGGCCTGACCCCCGAGAACAGCGTCCGCATGGAGACGCCCAAGGGCGAGGTCGTCTACCTCGACACCGACACCCTGCTCGTGCACAACGCCGACGGCACGGTGCGGGAGTCCCTGAACGGCATCAAGCACGAGGGGACCGCGGCGGAGCGCGGCGCCGATGTCTCGCAGCCTCAGCCGGAGTTGGTGGGGGCCGGGGCGAAGGTCGGCGACGGCGGTACGGCTGTGGGGCGGGTCGGGGACGACGGCCTGCCGGGCGGGCGTACGGACAATCTGCCGGGCGGGCGCGGTGACAACCTGCCGGGTGGCCGCGCCGATGACCTGGGCCGGGGACCGGCCGGCAGTCATGAGACGCCGGGCGGTGGCGGTCGTGGCGAGACGCCGGGCGGCGGGCCTACGGAGACCCCTGCGGGTGGCGGGCACAGGGAGACGCCGGGCAGCGGCGGGACCGACGGACCCGGCAGCGGCGGTACCGACAGCCCCGGTGGCGGCGACGGCCCGGGTGGTGGGCCTCCGCAGGATCCGCCGGGCGGCGGCACGGGTGCCGCCGACGACGGGGCGAACGACCCCGGTGGCTGGGAGCGGCAGGACGGCGACCCTCAGCCGTTCGAGCGCGGCGGTGAGCTGGAGAACCGGGTCCGTCAGGAGATGCGGGGGACGAAGGTCAAGCCCGGCGACCTGGAGCGGGTGCTGGACAACCTGGCCGGTCATCCCGCCGGCCGGGAGGTCGCCGAGACCATCGCGTCCGGCCGTTTCGACGGCGCCACGGGTTTCGACCAGACTGTCTCCAGCCTGGCCCATGCGGACAAGATGTCCGGTGGCATCGAGCAGTTGCGCCTGGGCAACCGGCTGTACGAGAGCGGCGTCCGCGACATCTCCTTCGAGGTCAAGGGCGGCTTCGACATCAAGCCCGGAGTCAGGACCGGCGAGGGCACGGACCTGGACGTCATGGCCCGGGACGCGGCCGGCAACGTCCATGGCTACCAGTTCAAGGAAGTCGCGAACCCCAAGAGGACCGTCAAGAAGATCTTCGACAACATGCAGCAGTTGGCGCAGTCCGGTGCCGACTTCAAGACGTTCGTGGTCGACACGAAAGGCACGATGGCCGACCATGCGGCCATGAGGACGGCACAGCGGCTCACCGAGGTGTACGGGAAGACCAACGTGCAGTTCATCATCCGTGTCGAGGACGGGGTCATGCGGATCCCGCCCGACGGTACGTTCATGCCGGAGGCAGCACTGTGATCGCCAGCACCCCTGTCGCCCGCTGGACCTGGGGACGCGACACCGAGAACGGAAGTGATGTCACGGAGTGCCTCCAGGCCCTGCTCGGCGCGTATGCCGTTCTCGCGCGGCACCGGCTGGCCGTCGGCGCTCCGACGGTCCATGTGTCCGTCCACGAGGCCGGCGGCTCGGACAACCGCCTCTTCGAGGGCGACCTCCCGCTCGGCGAGGTGCCGTCCGCCGCCGACACGGTCCGGACACTGGCTGCCCGGATCGAGGGGGAGCTGCGCCCCGGCGAGATCGGTGCCGTGTACGCCGACATCGTCTGCCACGGTGTTGTACGGACCCCCGACGCGGACGGCGAGACCCACGAGGAGCGGCTGTTCGTGCTCGGTGCCTCGGCCTTCCTGGACTACGTCACCGCCGACCTCAGGACCTTCTCGGACGCCTGGATGCCGTACGACCTGGAGGGGCGCCCTCAGGCCGGCGTTCACGCCGCGAACTACCCACGGCTGGCCGCAGCACTGCGCGACCTGTCCGAGGTGCTGGACGCGGAGATCGACCCGGACGACCCGACGTACTTCGGCAGGCCGACCGAGACGGGCGTCGACAACTTCTTCGAACCGGACGGCTCCCCCTCCGACGTGTGGTCCCGTTTCGAGATCCCGAGGCGCACCGAGGTCTTCCGGCACGGACCCGTCTTCGACTCCGTGGGCTACAAGCGGTCCAGGGCCGGGCAGGTCCGGTACGTCCCGGTCGTCGCCGACCACGGCGGCGTCCTCGGCTACCTCTGGGCCTCGGACGCGGACGCCGCCGCCAGCTTCGAGCCCCGCGAGGCGGCCGGGGAAGAGGCCCGCAAGGCAGGCCTCGTCTGGCTCGACCGCCTGCACAAGTCGTACGAGCACGGCCTGACCCCGACCGAGGCTCTCACCGCCTGCGCCCGCACGCCCGCCGACCCGGTCGCCGGCCACATCCCCCCGACTGCCGAGCCCCGCCCCCTCCTGCTGGACGACCTGCGCGAACTCGCCGGGCACGGCGACTGAACCGTCACGGGACGGTGGTAGGTCGCGGTGGTGAGTGACGGTGGTAGGTCGCGGTGGTGAGTGACGGTGGTAGGTCGCGGTGGTGAGTGACGGTGGTGAGTGATGTCAACGCTCCTCCGCTCCCGCAGCACGTGCGCGTCATGGACATGGGAACTCGATGGCTTCGTGCCCCCCTGCCTGAGATCCGCGCTGTCCGTGGCGGCCCGAATGTCCGCCGTGCTGCGCGAGCACGAGCTGCTCGTACCCGACAGCCTCGAATGGGACTGGTTCGTGTACGGCAGCGGCGGCACCGGGCTCATCACCCGTATGTCGCTCCAGGGGCCGATCGACGACGAGGACGTACCCTCACGCGTCGAGCGGAGCCGTCCCGCCGGCTTCCCCGACGCGTCGGTGGGGAGCATCCTCGTCATGGGCGCCGGGACCTGGCTCGACGCGACGGGCGAGAAGCGCGGGGAACACCGGCTGGTCGAGCTGACGGTAGCCCCCGACGCACCCGGGATCTGGGCGGAACTGGCCGTCTTCCACGACATCTGGGGCCCCTTCGACTTTCGGGGCGAGCCGCATCCGGACATCGAGCGACAGAACGCCCCACGCCTCACGGCAGCCCTCCGGTCCCTCGACGCGCTGCTGGGCGTCCCCGCCGAGCCCGGCGATCCCACGTACTTCGGCAGCGCCGAGGGCCACGGCATCAAGCGACCCGACGTGATCGACGGCCGGGGCCCGGACCTGACCGACCTCCTCTGACGTGACGACACGCATCGACATCGACGCCCCCGGGGTGGAGGTCGACGACGGAGAGCGCCTCTTCTATCAGGGCGAGCTGTTCACCGGTGAGGTCGTCGAATTCCAGGGCAGTGCGCTGGTCAGCCTGGAAACCCACCGGGACGGAATCGTGGACGGCCCGGTCAGACAGTGGTACGAGGACGGCACCCTGCGAGCCGACGGGACCATGCGCGGGGGATTTCCGACCGGGGAATCCCGGAGATGGCATCCCGACGGCTCCCTCGCAGCAAAGCGGATCATGACCGAGGACGGCCATCGCCCGCTCGCGGAACTGGAGTGGGACGAGAATGGGAAGCAGATCCTTTCCTGGTACGCGCCGGGATTCAGGCCGGAGTAGCGGGCGCGCGCTCGCGGCAGGCCTCACCATCACCGTACGAAGCGGTCGTCCACGAGGCGGCTCTCCGCATCCGGGTGGGTGGCAGCCGCACGAACCGGCGGCAACTGGAGCAGATCCTCGAACGGTCCGAGCTGGCCAACGTGACCGTACGCGTCCTGCCCTTCGACACCGACGACTTCGCCGGTAACGGGTACTCCCTGCTCTATCTGCACGGAGCCGTCCCCCAGTTGGACACCATCCAGATCGACACAGCCCATCGTGGGGAGTTCTTCGGAACCGAGTCGCACCTGTTGCAGTATCGGCGACGCTATGAGCGAGTGTTGGCCACGGCTCTCCCACCCACGGAGTCCCGCGACCTCATCGCCCGCCTCGCCCGCGATCTGTGAAAGGAACCGGCATGCGCGACCCCCTGCACTGGCAGAAGTCTTCGTTCTCCGGCACTGATTCAGGCGACGACTGCGTCGAACTCGCCCCCACCCCCGCCTCCATACGCATACTCATACGCGAAAGCGACACCCCCACCACCCACCTCACCACCACCCCCCTCCACGCCCTCCTCACCACTCTCAAAGCAGGTACCCTTGGCGGCCGTTGACCCGCAGCGCGCCCTCGGCGCGATCCTCGGCTCCGCCGTGGGCGACGCGCTCGGCGCGCCCTTCGAGTTCGGCCCCGAAGGGGCCTTCTCCGCACGCTTCCCGAAGGCCGGGCACGGCGGGGAGATGTGCGGGGGCGGCGGGTGGGACCCCGGTGAGGCGACCGACGACACGCAGATGGCGGTCCTCGTCGGGGAGTCGCTCCTCGACCACGGCGGGCTCGAACTGCCCGATGTCTTCCGGCGGTTCCAGCGCTGGGCCATCGCCGACCCCAAGGACATCGGCATCCAGACCGAGGACGTGCTCACCAGCGGCGACCCCTGGGACCTCGCCGCAGGCATCCATTTCCAGGTCAACCTAAGGGCCGCAGGCAACGGCGCGTTGATGCGGGCCGCCACCTCCGCCGTGTACTTCGCGGGGGACGGCCGGGAGCCGACCATGAACGCCGGGCGGCAGCTGTCCGCACTCACGCACGGCGACCCGGCGGCCTGGGAAGGCACCGCCGCCTTCCACGAACTGCTCCGGGTCGCGCTGGCCGGAGGCGACCCGCTCGCCGCGCTCCCCGAGACCCTTGCCGCCCTCCACCCCGACCACCGCACCCGGTACGCGGTCGTCCTCGCCCCCGACTGGCACCCCGACCAGGCCACCGAGTTCAACGGCGCCGTCTGGCCCTGCCTCGGCTCCGCCGTGTGGGCCGTACGGACGACCGGCGACTACGAGGACGCCGTACGCGCGGCCGTCGACCTCGGCGGCGACACGGACACGGTCGCCGCGGTGACCGGAGGGCTCGCGGGGGCGGTGTACGGCGCCGAGGCCATCCCGGAGCGGTGGCTGGAGCCGCTGCACGTACCCCTCCCCGGATTCGGGGAGCGCGTACTGCGCACGCCCGAACTCATCGACCTGGCAACGCGGTTGGCGGCTCAGGAGGCGTCCTGACAGCCTCAGCCGTCGCCCGGCTCGTAGGCGCTGATGACGTACTCGGCCTCGTCGTCGATGGCGTTCTCTTCCATGTCGAGGGTGATCCGCGAGGGATACCCACCGGCGGCGTACTCCACCTCCGCCGTGTCCGCCTGCTCGTGCCAGGCCTTCTCCAGCCGGTCCAACAGGTCGCCGATCTTGGGAATCCGGTCAAGTCCCTGCTCCACCGTCCACCGGCTGTCGTCGTCGAGGCCGACGGCCTCGGCCACCTTGCCGTCCCGGACCGTCACACGGAAGGTCCCCGCCAGGACCTGAGAGTTCGACGTGAGTGTGTAGACGTACGAGGCAGGCTCTTGCCACGTGATGTCGATCCGCGCCGTGGTGCCCTTCGGCGAGGCTCTCCCGGTCGGTTCGGGAGGCGTCTCGCCGTCACAGGCGGCGGTCGCCCCCACCATCCCCGCGATCAGTACGGCAGCTGAGAGGACGGAACGGGCGCGGGAGCGTAAGAGAGTCACGGCGACCCCATTTCTGAGCGGCTGTGATGATGACGCCACCCACCTGCGGAACGTTCGGGTCCACCTTCCCCGCCCTCGATGCGCTCCGCAGCGGCGCCCCTACAACGCCCGCAACGCCCCTGCCGTAGCCCGGGTCAGGCTCTCCAGATACCCCTTCGGCAGCTTCGATGCCCGGACGACCACCGACCGCCAGTACAGCGGGCCGGAGATCACGTCCAGAGCCAGGTCCTCGTCCACACCCGCCCGGACCTCGCCCCGGGCGACCGCCGCCGCGACGATCCCGGTGGCGACACTCTGCTGGCCCTCGCGGAGCGCCTTCTGCATGGCCTCGGCGATCTCGGGGTTGCGGGCGGCCTCGGCCTGGAGGTCGGGGATGATCTGGCCGGCGACGGGGTGGCGCAGGGCTCGGGACGTGACCTCGTACAGCAGCCGGAGGTCACCCTCCAGGGAACCCGTGTCCGGCATCGGCAGGCCCTGGACCGCCACCGCCGAGACGAGGTCCAGCACCAGGTGCAGTTTGGAACGCCAGCGCCGGTACACCGCCGTCTTGCCGACGCCCGCGCGGCGCGCGATCCCCTCGATGGACATCCGGGCGTAGCCGACGGCCGCCAGTTCCTCGAAGACCGCCGCCCGGATCGCCTCGGTCACGTCCTCCCGCAGCACGGCCGCCCCGGCGGGGGCCCGGCGGCGCGGCCGTGGCGGCGGCTGCGCTGCGGAGGGGTCGGCGTTCGTCGTCATGGCTCACAGCATAGGGGCGTGACGACGAAACGGTTGCGTTCCGACGTCGCATCGGCTTACTCTCGCGTTGCGACGATACGGTCCCGTCCCGACGTAAGAGCAGGGCAAGGGCAGCGTAGGAAGCGTGCGACGCCGAACAGCCCATTCGCCGAACAGCCGGACAGCCGCGTACGCGGGACGCCCCCCCACTAGCGAAAGCAGCGGATGTGAGCCAGGTCCTCCACACACCGCCACCCCCGACGGCGGCCATCCCCCCGGCCGCCCCGGGCACCCCAGCCGAGACCCCGGCCCAGCTCGCCGAGCGGTACGGCCTCAGCGTCAGCGGGGCCCGCCCCTCGCTCGGCGCGTACGTACGGCAGCTGTGGGCCCGGCGGCACTTCATCACCGCCTTCGCCACGGCGAAGCTGACCGCGCAGTACAGCCAGGCGAAGCTGGGCCAGGTCTGGCAGATCGCGAACCCGCTGCTGAACGCGGCGGTCTACTACCTGATCTTCGGTCTGCTCATGGGCACCAAGAACGGCGTGCCGGACTACGTCCCGTTCCTCGTGACCGGCGTGTTCGTGTGGACCTTCACCCAGAGCTCGATCATGGCGGGCACCCGGGCCATATCCGGCAGCCTCGGCCTCGTCCGGGCCCTGCACTTCCCCCGGGCCTCACTGCCCCTGTCGTACTGCCTGCAGCAGCTCCAGCAACTGCTGTTCTCCATGGCCGCGCTGGTCGTGATCCTGCTGGCCTTCGGGGTGCCGGTCGCCATGTCGTGGCTGCTGGTCATCCCCGCGCTGACGCTTCAGTTCGTGTTCAACGCCGGGATCGCGATGGTGATGGCGCGGATCGGCGCCAAGACGCCGGACATCGCGCAGCTGATGCCGTTCGTGCTGCGTACCTGGATGTACGCGTCGGGCGTGATGTTCAGCATGGACCGCATCCTCGCCGACCGGGACCTGCCGGCGTTCGTGCACGTCGTGCTGGAGTGCAACCCGGCCGCCGTCTACATCGACCTCATGCGCTTCGCGTTGATCGACAGCTTCCACGGGGGCCAACTGCCGTCGCACGTCTGGGCGATCGCGGCGGGCTGGGCGCTCCTCGCGGGCGTCGGCGGGTTCATCTACTTCTGGAAGGCTGAGGAGACGTACGGCCGTGGCTGACATCGACACGATCACCCCCACCGTTCCGGGCGCGCGGCAGGAGGCGGGCCGGGCCGGCACCGCCGCCGAGCCCATCCCCACCGTCGTCGTCGACTCCGTCGACATCGTCTACCGCGTCAACGGAACCGGGGCCGGGCGCGGGACCGCCACCGCCGCGCTCAACCGGATCCTGCGGCGGAAGAAGACCGAGAAGGCGGCCGGTGTGCGCACGGTGCACGCCGTGCGGAACGTGTCCTTCACCGCGTACCGGGGCGAGGCCATCGGGCTCATCGGCACCAACGGCTCCGGCAAGTCGACCCTCCTCAAGGCCGTCGCCGGACTCCTCCCGGTCGAGAACGGTCGCATCTACACCGACGGCCAGCCCTCCCTGCTCGGCGTCAACGCGGCCCTGATGAACGACCTCACCGGTGAGCGGAACGTCCACCTCGGTGGGCTCGCCATGGGCATGTCCCGGGAGCAGGTCAAGGAGCGGTACGAGGAGATCGTCGACTTCTCGGGCATCAACGAGAAGGGCGACTTCATCACGCTGCCCATGCGTACGTACTCCTCCGGCATGGCGGCCCGGCTGCGGTTCTCCATCGCCGCCGCCAAGGACCACGACGTGCTGCTGATCGACGAGGCCCTGGCGACCGGCGACCGCTCCTTCCAGAAGCGGTCCGAGGCGCGCATCCGCGAGCTGCGCAAGCACGCGGGCACGGTGTTCCTCGTCAGCCACAACAACAAGTCGATCCGGGACACGTGCGATCGGGTGCTGTGGCTCGAGCGCGGGGAACTCCGTCTGGACGGGCCGACGGACGACGTGCTGAAGGAGTACGAGAAGTTCACCGGCGGGAAGAAGTAGCGCCGAAAGCCGAAAGCCGAAAGGGCCCCAGGAGGCGCTACCTCTCCAGGAAGCTGAACAACGCCTCCCACCTGTCCACGATCTCCGCCGTCCCGTAGCGGCGGATGTTCTGCCTCGCCCGGTCGCCCATGCGGTCGCGCAAGGTCTTGTCGGTCATCAACAGGTCCAGCTTGCGGGCCAGTTCGCCGGTGTTGCCGGGGGCGACGAGCAGGCCGTCCTCCCCGTCCCGCACGATCTCGTGGACGCCGGGTGCGCAGTCGAAGGCGACACAGGGGACGCCCATGGCCATGGCTTCCATCAGGGCGAGGGGGAAGCCTTCGCCCCGGGAGGAGAGGGCGAAGACGGAGCCGCCGCGCAGGGCGCCCGGTACGTCGTGCGTACGGCCCATCCAGGACACCGAGTCGTCGAGGCCCAGGGCCGTGCACTGCTTGCGCAGGAGGTCCTCGTCCTCGCCGGAGCCGTAGACGAGCAGCGTCCAGTCGGGGTGGCGGGGGGCCACCTCGGCCCATGTGTCGAGGAGCATGTCGACACCCTTCTCGTCGCTGAGCCGGCCGATGCTGACGACGGCCTTCCCGGTGCGCGGCGAGGGCACCTCCGGCACCCACGGCACGGCGTTGGGCAGGTACGAGGCGTTGTCGAGGCCCTCGCCGATCCACAGGTCGGCGTCCTCGCGGGTGAGGACGAGCATCCGGTCGACGTCCCGGTAGTGCTTCAGCACCCGCCTGAAGCGCGAGGAGCGGCGCGAGGTCTCGAAGGACTCGTGGCTCATCCCGATGACGGTCAGACCGGCGGTGTCGGCGAGCCCGACCCACTCCATCGCCCACACCTGGGTCACGATGACGACCCCGCCGGGGCGCGCGGCCCGGAACAGACCGCTCAGCACGGCGGCCTTGTCCCGCCTGCTCGCGTCCCGCGCCCGGCCGGGGCCCGGCGGCTGCCCGTCGTACAACCTGGTGGTGGGGTACGGGAGTTCGCCGAGGTCGTGCGGGTCCTCGGGGGTGGTGACGCCGATGACGTGGACGCGGTGGCCGCGCTCGGTGAGGAGGCGGGCCAGGTGATGGGACCAGCTGGTCACTCCGCCCGTCTCGTCCACGCTGTTGGACACCAGGAAGACGTCCCGCCCGGTCACTTGTGCCTCCACTCGGAGAAGAACTGGTCGACGACGCTCTGGGCCGCCGTCCCCTTGTCGTACTCGCCGAAGTCGGCCGTGAACCGCTCCCGCGCGGCGGCGTACTTGAGCGTCTGCTCCTCCAGCGGCATCGACCGCAGGACGGAAGTCAGCTCGTCCTCCGTGCGCACGATCGGGCCCGGCGCCCGTTCGAGGAGGTCGAAGTAGGTGCCCCGGCCCTCGTGCACGTACTCCTCGTAGTCGTACGTGAAGAAGAGCATCGGGCGGTCCAGCAGCGCGTAGTCGAACATCACCGACGAGTAGTCCGTGATCAGGGCGTCCGCGAGAGCGAGGACGGGGCTCACGTCGTGGTGGGCCGAGACGTCGATGACGCGGCCCCGGACCGACGGCGGGAGCACGACGTGGTTGAGGTAGTGGGCGCGGACGAGGAGGACGTACTCGTCGCCGAACGTCTCGGCGAAGCGCTCCACGTCGAAGGGGAGGGTGAAGCGGCGCTGCCCCTGGTGGCGGAAGGTGGGGGCGTAGAGCAGGACCTTCTTGTCCGCCGGGATCGGCGGGATACCCAACTCGGCGGCGAGCGAAGCGCGTTCGGCCGCTGCCCGGGCTCCGTCCCCGCGCGCCCCGCGCGCCTCTCTGGCCCGCACGAGCGCGTCGTTGCGCGGATAGCCCACCCGCAGCAGCACCTTCTCCCGCAGCCGGAAGGCCTTCGCCAGCGTGCGGACGTCGTGCTCGGAGCGGATCAGGAAGTGGTCGAAGCGGTCGAGGGTGCGCTGTTGTTCGGCCTGCTCGGCACGGGTCTTGAGCTTCCAGCCGGACTCGTCGAAGCCCATGCGCTTGAGCGCGGAGCCGTGCCAGGTCTGGAGGTAGGTCGTGCCGGGGCGCTTGGTCAGCTTCAGCGGGAAGCTCTGGTTGTCGATCCAGAACTCGGCGCGGGCCAGCGCCCGCAGATACGGCAGCGACCAGCGGCGCACGAGGGTGGCGTCGGCGGGGAAGCCCTTCGGACGGCCCGTGTACGACCACACCGCCTCGAAGTCGAGACCCTGACGGCGCATCTCCTCGTAGATCGCCCGGGGGCTGTCGCTGTACTGCCGGCCGAGGTGGCTCTCGAACACCACCAGGCGCCGGCGCATGGGCATGCGCTGGAAGACCTCGTGATAAAGGCGGATTTTGGTGTCGCCGGAGGTGGCCTTCTTGCGCAGCGTCTTCGCCTTGCGGTAGCCGGTCTTGGCGAGCCTGCCGGGCGTCCCCTGCAGGCCTCGGGTGACGAGGACGTTGGCCTTCTTGTCGGGGACGAGGCGGAACGCGAGGTGGCCGCGGGCCGAGATCTGCGGCTCGACCCGGTCGGCGACCAGCCGGGTGAGCCGGGGGCGGACCGGCAACGCGCCGGTGGCCAGGCCCGGTTCGGCGGCGGTGAGCCGGCTGGAGGTGCGCTCGCCGTCGACGTCCAGGTGAAGGCGTACGTCCCAGACGGCGTCCACGATGCCGAGCGGACGGAGGGTCCTGGAGATGTCGGCGGTGGCCTGCCAGGACACGTACGGGCCGTCGTGCCGCACGGTCGCCACCGGCACCCGGAAGGTCTGGAAGCGCACACCCGGGCGGCGGGCGTAGAACTCCAGCTCGGCGGTGAGCCGGGCGCCGGGCGGGATGACCCCGAGGGGGTTGGTGACGCGCCCGGCGAGCCGGACGGCGCCCCGGCCCGTCTCCCGGTACTCCGTCAGCTCGTTGCGCAGGAACAGCTTCCCGACCGGCCGGGCGTGGTAGCCGAGTTCGGTGACGTCCAGGATCCGCCGGGCGAACTCCCCCTCCTCCCCCGGGGCGTCCAGGTGCTCGGCGCACCAGTAGATCCGTCCGTCGCGCTCGACGAGCGGCGCGGAGACCTTGTCGCGGTTGGTGAGCGTGTCCACGGCGGGCAGCAGGTTGTCCCAGTCGCTCATCCGCAGGAGGTGGGCGCAGATGGCGTGGATGGGCTCGACCTCGTCGTACGCGGCCGGGTCGATCGACGCCAGGTAGGCGCGGGCCAGCCCGGCGAACTCCTGGCGGTAGGCCGCGTCCCGGAACGGCAGGTCACGCAGGTGCAGCACCAGGTCGTGCTTGAGGAACTTGACGTCCTTGTGGAACTTCAGCTCCCGCATCCCCTGGTCGGCGAGGAGCCGGTCCACCCGGCGGTGGATCTCCATGCGGTGCGCGAAGTTGGCGATCTCGGCCCGCCGGTTGCTGATCGACTTGGACTCCGTCCTCTCGACGACGTTCCAGTCGTAGACCCGGTTCGGGATCAGGGTGATCCGGCGGGCGGCCGCGTAGGCCTGGGCGGAGAAGAAGAGGTCCTCGTAGTGGATGCCGACGGGGAACTCCAGGCGGTTGTCGACCAGGAAGTCACGGCGGTAGCACTTGTTGGTGGACAGGGTGTCGTAGACCAGCAGGTCGGGCAGCTCGGAGACCGAGTCGAGGGTACGGGTGCGGGCGTACAGCCACGGGTACCACTTGACCTCCTTCCGGGTGCGCGTGTCCACGTGGACGCGGACGCAGAGACCGGAGACGAGGTCGGCGCCGGTGCTCTCGGCGGCCTCCAGCATGTTCCGGCAGGCGTTGCGCTCCAGGACGTCGTCGCTGTCGAGGAAGAGGACGTACTCACCGCGGGTCTCACGGATGCCCTGGTTGCGGGGCGCGCCGCAGCCGCCGCTGTTCCCGGGGAGCCGGTAGGCGCGTACGCGGTCCGGGTGCTCGGCGGCGAGGCGGGCGGCCACCTCGTACGAGCCGTCCGTGCTGTGGTCGTCGACGATCACGACCTCGACGCTCCGCAGCGTCTGCTCCAGTACCGAGCGGACGGCCGTGGGCAGCCTGGCCTCGTCGTTGTAGACGATCACGACGACGGATACGGCGGGTCGCTGGTCCACGTCCGCGTTCACCCCATTCATCCGGTTTCACCACTGCTTCTACCCTCTATAGACCCTGGTGCGGTTGAGGGCCACTTGGGTAGATGTCCGCGACGGTGCACGGGTTGCCTCATCCGCCACCGGGGGACGCCCGCCGCGATACGCTCCGGAGACAGGCTGAGCGGAGGGGGCGGTCGATGCGCGGGGTGGTACCTGAGCCGCTGCGGACGGAGGATCCGCGGGAGATCGCCGGGTATCCGCTGTACGCCCGGATCGGCGAGGGCGGCATGGGCACCGTCTATCTCTCCCGCAGCCGGGGCGGCCAGCCGGTCGCGCTGAAACTGGTCCGTCCGGAGTACGCCGACAGCCCCGCCTTCCGTGAGCGGTTCGCCCGCGAGGTGGCCGCCGGGCGCCGGGTCTCCGGCTACCACCTGGTGCCGATCGTCGACCACGACGCCGGCGCGGAGCGCCCCTGGCTCGCCACGCACTACGTCCCGGGCGTCCCCCTCGACCAGGCCCTGGAGACCCACGGCCCGCTCCCCGTCCCCACCGTCCTGCAGCTGCTGGCCTGCGCCGCCTACGCGCTGGACGCCGTGCACACCGCCGGGGTGATCCACCGCGACGTCAAGCCCGCCAACCTGCTGCTCGCCGCGGACGGGCCCTGGCTGCTCGACTTCGGTATCGCCCGGGCGGCGGGCGCGGCCACCCTCACCACCGCCGGACGCCTCATCGGCACCCCGCGCTACATGTCCCCCGAGCACGCCCTCGGCCGCCGGGTCACCTCCGCGTCCGACGTCTTCGCGCTCGGCCTGATCGCCGCGGTCGCCGCCACGGGACACCACCCGTACGGCCGCGGCAACCCCCTGGCCATCGCGACCCGCATCGCCGCCACCGACATCGCCCCGCCCACCCTGGACGGCATCGACCGCCCGCTCCTGGACGTCATCCGCCGCTGTCTCACCGCCGACCCGGCGGCCCGCCCCTCCGCCGCCGCCGTCGCCGAACACTGCGCCGGCGCGGCCCGCCGGGACGTCCGCGACTTCGGCTCCTGGCTACCGGCCCCCTTCGCCACGTCGGTGGCCATCATCGAAACGGCCTTCCGCGCCCTGTCGTTGACGGAGGCCCCGACGACACCGGCCCCACGGCTCTCGGAAGCGCCGACGGCCCGTCAACTCCCGTCGACGGCCCCGATCACCGTGCGGGACGAGGAGTGGCGCAGGAGAGTGCGCCGGGAACCGTAGGCCGAGGTCCGTTGTCCGTACCACTGTGGGCAGTCGTTCCGCAAGGCGGAACGGGTGGGCACAGCCAACAGCCGCCGGACGCCCTATAAGCTCTGGTCCCGCCCAACAAGAGCCCAACAGTGCACAGGAGTTGCGCACCGTACCGGGGGAGGCTCCCATCAGCAGCAGCACTGGCGACATCCTGAGCCCTCTGGGACCGCAGGACCCACGAGAGACCGCCGGATACCACCTGCACGCCCGCATCGGCGAGGGCGGCATGGGCACGGTCTATCTGTCGCACACCCGCGGCGGCCAGCCCGTCGCCCTGAAGGTCATCCGCCGCGAATACGGCCAGGACCCCGACTTCCGCCGCCGTTTCGAGCAGGAGGTCCAGGCGGCCCGCCGCGTGCAGGGCTACCACATCGTCCCGGTCGTCGACCACGACACCACCGGCGAACTCCCCTGGCTGGCGTCGGCGTTCATCGCGGGCATCCCCCTGCACGACGCCCTCGTCGCCTTCGGACCGCTCCCCCTGCCCGCCGTCTTCCAGCTCGTCGGCTGCGCGGCCCGCGCCCTCACCTCCATCCACGCGGCCGGCGTCATCCACCGCGACCTCAAGCCCAGCAACATCCTGCTGGGCTCGCAGGGCCCGTACGTCATCGACTTCGGCATCGCCCGCGCCGCCGACGCCACCCACCTCACGCAGTCCGGCGGCCTGATCGGCACCCCGCAGTACATGTCGCCGGAGCACGCCCTCGGCGAGCCGGTCACCCCGGCCACCGACGTCTTCTCGCTCGGCCTGATCGCCGCCGTCGCGGCCACCGGACGCCACCCGTACGGCGACGGCGGCGCCATCACCATCGCCGCGCAGATCGCCAACACGGCCCAGCGTCCGCCGAAGCTCGACGGGTACGACGAGCGGCTGCGGCCCCTGCTGGAGCGCTGCCTGACCGCCGAGCCGGCGGACCGCATCGGCACCGAGGAACTGGCCGCGCTCTGCCAGGAGTCGGCGGGCCGAGGCATCGGAGACTTCACCGGCTGGCTGCCGCAGCCCCTCACCGCCGAGATCGCCCGCCGCGAGCACTCCGCCCGGACCCCGCCCCAGCCGACGGCGCCCCAGATGCCCGCGGCACCTCCGGTGGCGCCCCCGGCCGGTCCCGCGACCATCGCCCCGACGCCTCCCGCCGCACCGCCGCACAACCCGGCGGAGCAGGGCACCACCCAGGGCGTACCGCAGGCGGCCCCGACGCCCCCACCGACCGGCTTCGGCCCCCCGGCACAGGGCCAGGCCCCGGCTCCCGGCTACGGCTACCCGCCCCCGGCCACCGACACCTACCACCTCACCCCGCAGCCCCCGGCACCCGCACCGGCCGCTCCCAAGAAGAGCCGCCGCGGCCTGAAGGCGGCCCTCGTCGCCCTGGCCCTCGTGCTCGTGGCCGGCTCGGGCGCGGCGGCCGCCGTGTATGTGCTGGACGAGAAGGACGACAGCAACGCCACGGCGAACAGCACGAAGGACAGCGGCAAGGACGAGGACGGCGACAAGGCGGCCTCGACGCCGACCCCGACCGAGTCCGCCGCCGACTCCGGCGCCGGCTCCGACGGCGAGGACGGCGGCGGGGACGGGACGACCCCGAGCGGGTCCCCCACCATCCCCGAGAACGCCCGGTACACGGCCCTCTTCGAAGGCAAGGCCTTCACCCTCCGCACCCCCACCGGCTCGGACTACGTCAACGTCGACTTCGACAAGCCCGAGGTCGACACCGAGGACGCGATGGCCGACGACCTGAAAGACATGTACCTGAACAACAGCTACTGGTACTTCGAGACGACGATGGGCAAGAGCGTCGGCGCCACGCCCCAGGAGTGCGCCGAAGGCACGGGAACGAACGTCCTGCCCTCGACCCTGGACTCCGAGGACTTCGGCGATCAGGCGGAGATCGACGAGGGCACCAGGCTCTGCACGGTCACCACATCCGGCAACCTCGCCATGTACGAGATCACCGCGCTGACGCCGGGCGACTACAGCTGGGAAGTCCCCACGGTCCAGGGCAAGCTGACGCTCTGGAAGATCACCGACTAGCCCAGCCCGCCACCGCACACGAAGGGGGCGCCCCACAACCGTGGGGCGCCCCCTTCGCCGTACCGCCTGCCGCTCTACGAGTGGCTGCGCAGCAGCGTCCTCATCGTCCGCATCGCCACCGACAGGTTGGCGAGGTCGAACGCGTCGGAGCTCTGGATGTCCTCCAGGGTCGTGCGGGCCCGGCCCAGGAGCGCCGCGTTCTTCTGCTCCCACACCTTGAAGCGCTCCTCGGGTGTGGAGGTGCCGTTGCCCGCGGAGAGGACCTCGGCGGTGAGAGACGCGTGGGCCGCGTACAGGTCCTCGCGGATCGCCGCGCGGGCCATGGACTGCCAGCGGTCGGCGCGCGGCAGCTCGATGATGCGGTCCATGAGCTGGGTGATGCGCAGCCGGTCGGCGAGGTCGTAGTACACCTCGGCGACCTCCATCGGCGTCCGGCCGACCCGGTCGGCGGCGGCGACGATGTCGAGCGTGGGGAAGGCCGAGGAGAAGCCCGCGACGCGCGTGGCCAGCTCCTCCGGGACCCCGGCGCCCGTCAGCTCGTCGTAGATCTTCTGGTACCACTCCAGGTCCGCGCCGCGCAGCAGCTTGGGCAGCTCGCCCCAGACCAGGTGCACGTCCTCCTTGAAGAAGGCGATGGTCCCGCTGAGCTCCAGCGGCTGCGGCCGGTTGTTGAGCAGCCAGCGCGTACCGCGCTCGACGAGGCGGCGGGAGTGCAGCCGGATCCGGGTCTGGACGGCCGCGTCCACCTTGTTGTCCAGCGCCTCGACGCCGTCCCACACCGCGGCCGACCCGAAGATCGCGCGGGACGCGGTCTGCGCCCGGACGATCTCCTCCAGCGAGGCCCCGGTCTCCTCCCGCAGCCGGTGCAGGAAGCTCGTACCGCCCGTGTTGACCGTGTCGTTGACCAGCAGGGTCGTGACGATCTCGCGGCTCAGCGGGTGGCTGTCGATGCGCTCGGGGAACCGCTCGCCCAGCGCGGCCGGGAAGTACGCGTGCAGTAGCTTGCGCAGGTAGGCGTCGTCCGGCAGCGAGGTGTGCAGCAGTTCGTCGGCGACCGTGATCTTCGTGTAGGCGAGGAGGACGGCCGTCTCGGGGCCGGTGAGGCCCTGTCCGGTGCCCAGGCGCTCGCGGATCTGCCGGTCGGTGGGCAGGAATTCGAGCGCCCGGTCGAGGTGGCCCTCACGGACCAAGTGGCGCATGAAGCGCTGCTGGGCGTGGAGCATGTCCTTGGACTGGGCGAGGGCGTTGGCGATCGCCGTGTTCTGCGCGTAGTTGTTGCGCAGGACGAGCCGGCCGACCTCGTCGGTCATCTCGGCGAGCAGCCTGTTGCGCTGCTTGACCGTCATGTCGCCGTCCCGGACCAGGCCGTTGAGCAGGATCTTGATGTTCACCTCGTGGTCGGAGGTGTCCACGCCCGCGCTGTTGTCGATGGCGTCGGTGTTGACCCGCCCGCCCTTCTGCGCGAACTCGATCCGGCCCAGCTGGGTCAGGCCGAGGTTGCCGCCCTCGCCGACGACCTGGACGCGCAGGTCGGCGCCGTCGACCCGGATCGCGTCGTTGGCCTTGTCGCCGACATCGGTGTGCGACTCGGCCGAGGACTTGACGTACGTGCCGATGCCGCCGTTCCACAGCAGGTCGACCGGTGCCTTGAGGATCGCCCTCATCAGGTCGGCCGGGGTCATCTTGGAGATCTTCTCCTCGATGCCGAGCACGTCCCGGATGTGGCCGTTGATCGGGATCGCCTTGGCGGTGCGCGGGAAGACGCCGCCGCCGGTGGAGATCAGATCGGTGTCGTAGTCGGCCCAGCTGGAGCGGGGCAGCTCGAACACGCGACGGCGCTCGGCGTACGAGGTGGCCGCGTCCGGGTTCGGGTCGATGAAGATGTGCCGGTGGTCGAAGGCGGCGACCAGCCGGATGTGCTCGCTCAGCAGCATGCCGTTGCCGAACACGTCACCGGACATGTCACCGATGCCGACGACCGTGAAGTCCTCGGACTGCGTGTCCACCCCCAGCTCCCGGAAGTGCCGCTTCACCGACTCCCAGGCACCACGCGCGGTGATGCCCATGCCCTTGTGGTCGTAGCCGGCGCTGCCGCCGGAGGCGAAGGCGTCCCCGAGCCAGAAGTTGTAGTTCTCGGCGACCCCGTTGGCGATGTCGGAGAAGGTCGCGGTGCCCTTGTCGGCGGCGACGACGAGATAGGTGTCGTCCTCGTCGTGCCGTACGACGTCGGCGGGCGGCACGACCTCGCCGGCGACCATGTTGTCGGTGATGTCGAGCAGCGCGGAGATGAAGGTCTTGTAGCTCCGGATGCCCTCGGCCAGCCACGCGTCCCGGTCCACCGACGGATCGGGCAGCTGCTTGGCGACGAAGCCGCCCTTGGCGCCGACCGGCACGATGACGGTGTTCTTGACCATCTGCGCCTTGACCAGGCCCAGAATCTCGGTCCGGAAGTCCTCCCGCCGGTCCGACCAGCGCAGACCACCGCGGGCGACCTTCCCGAACCGCAGGTGCACGCCCTCGACCCGCGGCGAGTACACCCAGATCTCGTACGCCGGTCGCGGCGCCGGCAGGTCGGGGATGGCCTGCGGGTCGAACTTCATGGAGACGTAGTCGTGCGGCTTGCCGCCGCTCGCCTCCTGGAAGAAGTTCGTGCGCAGCGTCGCCTTGATGACGGTCAGGAACGACCGCAGGATCCGGTCCTCGTCGAGGCTCGCCACCTGGTCGAGCGCCGCGTCGACCTCCTCGAGCAGCGCGTCGACGATCTCGCGGCCCGCCCGCTGCCGGTCCGGCGACATCCGCGCCTCGAACAGCGACACGAGCAGCCGGGTGGTGTGGACGTTGTCGCGGAGGGTGTCCTCCATGTAGTCCTGGCTGAAGGTGGACCCGGCCTGCCGCAGGTACTTGGCGTACGCGCGCAGCACCATGGCCTGCCGCCAGGTGAGGCCCGCGCTCAGCACGAGCGCGTTGAACCCGTCGTTCTCGGCCTGTCCGGTCCAGGTGGCGGCGAAGGTCTCCTGCACCCGCTCCCGGGCGTCGTCCCCGCCGTAGTCCACACTCCCGGCCTGCGGCTTGGGCATGCGCAGCCCGAAGTCGTAGATCCACGCCGTCGTCCGGTCCGCGCAGCGCAGCTCGTAGGGCCGCTCGTCGATGACTTCGACGCCGATGCGGTTGAGGACGGGCAGCACCGCGGAGAGCGAGACGGAGCCGCCCTTGCGGTAGATCTTGAAGCGACGCTCGTCGGGCGCGGCGCCCACCGGCTCGTACAGGCTGAGCTCGAAGTCCTCGTCCTGGTCGAGCGCTTCGAGGCGGACGAGGTCCGCGACGGCCGAGCGGGGGTTGTGGTCGGCCTTGTACCCCTCGGGGATCGCGTTGCCGTACTTGCGCAGCATCTCGGCGGCGCGCTCCTCGCCGACCTCGGCGTTGAGCGCCTCGGCGAACCCGTCCGACCAGGACCGGGCGGCCTCGACCAGCTTGGCCTCGATGCGGTCCTTGTCGGCGTCGCTGAGGTGCGGCAGTTCGGTGCCGGGCTGGACGCGGACCACGAAGTGCAGCCGGGAGAGGATCGACTCGGTGTTCCAGGCGGTGAAGTCGACGCTGATGCCGCCCAGTTCCTCCTTCAGGATGTCGATGATCCTGAGGCGTACGCCGGTGGTGTAGCGGTCGCGCGGGAGGTACACGAGGGCGGAGTAGTAGCGCCCGTACTCGTCCTGGCGGAGGTAGAGCCGCAGCCGCCGGCGCTCCTGCAGATAGAGCACGGAGGTGACGATGGAGCGCAGCTCGTCGGCCGAGGTCTGGAACAGTTCGTCGCGCGGGTAGGTCTCCAGGATCTGGAGCAGGTCGCGCCCGTCGTGGCTGTTGGGCGAGAATCCGGCGCCCCTCAGGACGTCGTCGACCTTGCGGCGGACGACGGGCACCCGGCGCACGGACTCGGTGTAGGCGGCCGAGGAGAACAGTCCGAGGAAGCGCCGCTCACCGACCACGTTCCCCTCGGCGTCGAACTTCTTCACGCCCACGTAGTCGAGGTAGGACGGCCGGTGGACGGTGGCCCGGCTGTTGGCCTTCGTCAGGACGAGGAGCTTGTGCTCACGGGCCTTGGCGCGGGCGTCGGCGGGCAGCCGTTCGAAGGAGGAGCTGACGGGGTGCTGGTCGTGCCCGGCGTGGTGCGGGTCGGAGCGCAGGATGCCCAGCCCGGTGCCCGCGACGGCGGACAGCGAGTCGTCCTCGCGCAGCTCGTACTCGCGGTACCCGAGGAAGGTGAAGTGGTCGTCGGCGAGCCAGCGCAGCAGCTCGCGGGCCTCCTCCACGTCCTGGTCGCGCAGGTCGTCGGCGGTGTGCTCGGCGGGCAGCCCGTCGGCGATCCGGACCGCCGCGTCCCGCATCTTCTCCCAGTCCTCGACGGCCTCGCGGACGTCGGACAGGACACGGAGCAGATCGTTGTTGATCTGCTTGAGGTCCGCCCGGTCGGTCTCGCGGTCCATCTCGACGTGGATCCAGGACTCGATGTGCGCGTCGTGCGGCAGCGTCTCACCGGCTGCCACGGCGGCGGACGCCGCGGCGACGGCGGCCGGTTCGATGATCAGCTCGACGAGCTTGCCGGTGACGTCCCGTCGTACGACGACCTGCGGATGGATGACGACGTGGATGCCGCGTCCCTGCCGTGACAGCTCATTGGTCACGGAGTCGACGAGGAAGGGCATGTCGTCGGTGACGACCTCGACGACGGAGTGGCTGCACGTCCAGCCGTTCTCCTCGACGGTCGGGGTGTGGACCCGTACGTTGGCCGTGCCCTGGGGGCGGTTCTCGGCCAGCCGGTAGTGGGAGTGGGCGGCTCCGAAGACGTCGACCGGGTCGCGGCCGCTCAGGTCCTCCGGGGCGGTGTGCAGGTAGTAGCGCTGGAGGAACGCGAGCACGGTCTCGTGGTCCGGTTCGCCGGACGTACTCTCGCTCGTCGTCCCAGTCGGTAGATACCCCCCGACCGGGCTGTTCTCAGCTACCCGGGCGGCCCGTTCGAGCAGCTCGGCCTTGGCTTCGTCCAGCTTGGTCTGCATTGTCCTCTGGCTCCTGTCGCGCGCCGTTGCGTGACGTAGAAGGAAGTACGAACTCGTCCCCTCCGACGCGCCACCACGACACGGGGTGTCCGGTCTGCTTCGACGCTATGCCGCAGGGTGAGATGAGCGGGGGGTAATCAGCCATTCTCGGCACCCGGCAGAGGTGTGACGCTGCTCTCGGCGCCGTCCGCCCCATGGGTGCACCCGGCGTCCCGGGAGCCTTCGTGGCTCCCTCCCGCCCGCGAGGACCAGCGACCGCCGCCCGGCCACGGATGTAGTCCGTGCTCACCGGGCGCAGGGCAGGGACGAAGGCGTCCCCGCGAGCTATCGCGCTGATCACGCCACAAGGCTATCCCTCCGGACGGGGGGCACGTCATGAGCCGTATGTGTACAAAACCGGGGGTCGAACTTTGACGTTCTGCACAGTGCCCATCGCGCACTTTTGAGCTTACCTCCGCGCAACCGAGCTTATACGCGCTTTCACCGCACCCCGAATCCGCACACCCCCTTGGCAAACCCGCACCCCGGATGCACGTTGCCCAGGAAGCCATAGCCTGACGAAGGAAGCCCTGGCGGAGGACGCGCCGACGCCGGCTCGCGCCCGGCCGCGTCCGCCGCACTGCCGAGGGGAGCCCCACCATGACGCCCAAGATCCTCATCGTGACCGGCGACGCGGCGGAGTCGCTGGAGGTCCTGTACCCCTACCAACGCCTCCGCGAGGAGGGGTACGACGTCCACATCGCCGCCCCCAGCCGCAAGAAGCTCCGCTTCGTCGTCCACGACTTCGAACCGGGCTTCGACACCTACACCGAGAAGCCCGGCTACACCTGGCCCGCCGACCTGGCCTTCTCCGAGGTCGACCCCGGCCAGTACGTCGCCGTCGTCGTCCCGGGCGGCCGGGCGCCGGAGTACCTCCGCAACGACCCCGAGCTGCGCAAGATCCTCAAGTCCTTCTTCGACACCGACAAGCCGGTCGCCCAGATCTGCCACGGCCCGCTGCTCACGGCCGCCGTGGACGCGCTGCACGGCCGCCGCGTCACCGCGTACCCGGCCCTCGAACTCGACATGCAGGCCGCCGGCGCCACCTTCCAGGACGCCGAGACCGTCGTCGACGGCACCCTCGTCTCCGCCCGCGCCTGGCCGGACCACTCCCGCTGGATGCGGGAGTTCCTGACCGTGCTGCGGGCGAAGGCGCCGGTGACGTGAGAGGGGAGGGGGGAGGGGGTTACGCCGCCAGCCGCTCGGCCTCGGCGACGGCCTCCTCCAGGGTGTCCACGACGGGCACGCCGACCCCCTCCAGGCTGGCGCGGCCGTGGGAGCCGCCGGTGTAGAGCACGGCCTGCGCCCCCACATGCCGGGCGGCGACCGCGTCATCGGCGGCGTCCCCGATCACGACGGTCCGTCTCGGTTCCACGCCCACGAGCCGGCGCAGATGCCGCACCATGTGCTCGGTCTTGCTGCCCCCGGAGGGACCGGTCCGCCCGTCGACCCGGACGAAATGCGGCTCGATCCCGAACCCCCGGACCAGCGGAACCAGCTCCTCGTGCACATACATGCTGAGGATCGACTGGCTGCGCCCCGCCGAAAGCCAGTCCGTGAGCAGCGCCGGCACGCCTGCGGTCAGCCCACAGGCCACCCGGTGCTCCGCGTAGTACCGATGGAAGACCACGTCCATGGCCTCCCACTCCTCGTCCGTGGGCAGCCGCCCGATCAGCCGCTCGTAGAACTTCGGCACCGGCACGCAGTACAGCTCCCTGTACCGCTCCAAGGTGATCGGCTCGATCCCCAACTCCGCGAACGCCGCGTTCGTCGCCCCGATGATCGCCTCGTTGTCATGGAACAACGTCCCGTTCCAGTCCCAGACGATATGCGCCCCGACTCCGTGCTTCCCCATACCCGAAAAGGTACCCCCCACCACCGACAACCCAACGGGGGCCGCACACCGCCGCCCACGACCAGACCCCGGACCCGACTCCGCACCCGGCCCTTACGGCCAGCCGCGACGACCGCGCCGGCCACCGCGGCCACGGGCAGTCACGGCCGCCACCTCAGCCGCCGCAGCGGCGGCGGCAGCGGCAGCCAAGCGCGACCGCCGCCGCAACTGCGAGCGCCGTCTCAACCGCCGTACCGGCCAGCAGCCGCGAGCGTTGCCGTGGCTGCCGTGGCTGCCGTGGCCGCCGTGGCCGCCGTGGCCGCCGTGGCCGCCGTGGCCGCCGTAGCCGCCGTAGCCGCCGTAGCCGCCGTGGCCGCCGTAGCTGCCGTGGCCGCCGTGGCCGCCGTGGCTGCGGGCAATCGTGCCGCTGGGGCGGCACGGGTGGGCGCAGCGGCACCCGGCGAGCGCCGGTACGCGAAACCCGTCCCCGCCCGGCACCAGCGGAGGGCGCCGCGCACCAACCCCGCCGGAACCCTCGGCCCCGCCGGGGACGCTCAGCCCCCCAACCCCACCAGGTTGGGAATCTCCTGTGTCGCATACCAGAGCAACTCGTGATCGTCCGCCCCGTCCACGATGAACTGCGCGTCGTCATCCCCCTGATCCGCCGCCCCCAGCGCATCCGCGGCCTCCCCCACCTCCCCCTCGGCCTCGAGCGAGTCGACGTGCACAGCCGCGGCCTTGCTCAACGGCACCGGCCCAGCCACCCGCACCTCCCCGAGCGCCACCGGATCGAGCCCCCGGTCGGGGTCGGCCACCGCATCCCGGTCCGCCACATCCACGGCCACGACAACCCTCCGCCGAGCAGCCGTCGGATCCACGGCCACCAGCCGCAACGACGCGAGCGCCGCCCGGTTCAGCGCCGCGTACTCCAACTCCTCGATGTCGTCGGACAGATACCACTCCCGCAGAGCCGGCGTGACGGCGTACGCGACGAACGCCCCCTCCCCCAGCTCACCCGTCTTGTACGCCTCGGCGAGCCCGGGAAGGGTCAGGGGGACGTAGACGCGCATGGCAGGCCGCTTTCGTAGTCGTGATCTCGGAGCGCCTCGGAGCGTTTCGGCGGTTCGTCCGGCGATGCGTTTCGGTTCGTCGCAGAGGTTCCGCGAAGCCTCCGGAGGGCCTTCAGGATACGTGCGGGCGTCCCCTTTCGGGTCCCCGCCCGCCCCTGCGGACGCGTCCACCCCAGGCCCGCCACCTCACCCGGTCCACCCCCGCCCCGCCGGGCCCGACCCCCCTCCCCATCACCCTGATAGGTGAACTTCTCGCGGCCCCCGACAGACCCCCACGCTCCCTTGCGACGACCCCCTCCGGCCTCGTACAAGATCCCCATCACCAAGTTACCGACTGGTACTCGCGGCCTCACCGACGAACGGGGATCTCCGATGAACAAGGTCATGACCAGGACCAAGCGCCACCCCGGCAGCCGCCCACCCGTCCGCCACGACACCCGCCGACCCGGCCGTACGCCGGCCCGCACGACTCCGGGTGGCGGCCGCCTGTCCACGCCCCGGTTCCCGGCCCCCACGCCCCCGGCCCCGGCCCACAGCGGACCCGTCCCCCAGCCCCGCCCCACCGACCGTTTCGCCGACCTCCTCCTCGCCGTCCTCAGCGGCCGCCGCCCCGTCCACAGCATGCTGCGCCACACCGCCGGAAGGGCCTACGACGAACTGGCCTGGCTGGCCGAACGCGGCCCCCTGCGCACCCCTCACGGCGCCCACCCCGTCGTCCGGGACATCGGCTACTACGTGGCCGGCCCGGGCGCCCTGGAGGTCTTCGCCCGCATCGGCGCCGGCGACCGACTCCGCGCCATGGCCTTCCGCCTGGAACACGGCCCCGACCACCGCTGGCGCTGCACGGCGGTGGAACTCGGCGGCCCCAGGCTCCCCCACCCGACCGACGACTGAGCCCCGCCCGCACCCGAAGAACCACCCCACCCGCGCGGCCGTACGTCCTGCCCCCTCAGCACCCGCACACGGCCGCGCCACCCCCGCAGCCGACCAGCCCCCAGCATGCCGTGGCCACTTGCCCGCCATGCCCGACTGCCCACCTGCCCACCTGCCCACGAGCCGCCGTACGCGCCGCCCACCGGCCCACCTGCCCGCCGTACGCGCCTGAACCAACGCCCGGCGTCTGAACCGACGCCCGGCTCGCCCACCCCACCCGCAACGCACGAAGGGCCGGACACCCGAAGGTGCCCGGCCCTGTCACAGCCTCACGGCTCGTGTCTCACCACTCGCCCCAGCGGAGCGCCCTCGCGGAGCGCCCTCGCGGAGCGCCCTCGCGGAGCGCCCTGTAGGGGTGGCCCTCACTTCTTGCGGCGGCGGCTCGTCTTCCCCTGCTGCTTGCGGCGCTCCGCACGGGTGAGGCCGTCGGCCTCGGAGCGGATGGGCTCGTCCTCGGGGAGGTCGCCCTCGACGATGCCGCCGTCGCCGTCGACGGTGGGCGCGGAGAAGTGGAGACGGTCACGGCGCTGCGGTGCCTCCAGACCCTTCGCCCGGATCTCCGGCCGGGACGCACCCGCCTGCGCCGGCACCGCGTCGTTCTTGTCCAGGGACGGCTTCGTGTCCTCGACCGGAACCTCCTCGACCTGCTGCTCGACCTGGACCTCCAGGTTGAACAGATAGCCGACGGACTCCTCCTTGATGCCCTCCATCATGGCGGTGAACATGTCGAAGCCCTCGCGCTGGTACTCGACCAGCGGGTCCTTCTGGGCCATCGCACGCAGACCGATGCCCTCCTGGAGGTAGTCCATCTCGTAGAGGTGCTCGCGCCACTTGCGGTCCAGCACGGAGAGGACGACCCGGCGCTCCAGCTCACGCATGATCTCGGAGCCGAGCTGCGCCTCACGCGCCTGGTACTGCTCGGTGATGTCGTCCTTGATGGACTCGCCGATGAACTCGGCGGTCAGCCCGGCCCGGTCCCCGGCGGCCTCCTCCAGCTCCTCGACGGTGACCTTCACCGGGTAGAGCTGCTTGAAGGCGCCCCACAGCCGGTCGAGGTCCCACTCCTCGGCGAAGCCCTCGGCGGTCTCGGCGGCGATGTACGCGTCGATGGTGTCGTCCATGAAGTGCTGGATCTGCTCCTGCAGGTCCTCGCCCTCCAGGACGCGGCGGCGCTCGCCGTAGATGACCTCGCGCTGCCGGTTGAGAACCTCGTCGTACTTGAGGACGTTCTTCCGGGTCTCGAAGTTCTGCTGCTCGACCTGCGACTGGGCGGAGGCGATCGCGCGGGTGACCATCTTGTTCTCGATCGGGACGTCGTCCGGCACGTTCGCCATGGACATCACGCGCTCGACCATCTGGGCCTTGAAGAGCCGCATCAGGTCGTCGCCCAGGGAGAGGTAGAAGCGGGACTCGCCGGGGTCGCCCTGACGGCCGGAACGACCGCGCAGCTGGTTGTCGATACGACGCGACTCGTGCCGCTCGGTGCCGAGGACGTAGAGCCCGCCGAGCTCCTTGACCTCCTCGAACTCCGCCTTGACCGCTTCCTCGGCCTTCGCGAGGGCCTCGGGCAGGGCGTGGGCCCACTCCTCGATGTGCTCCTCGGGGTCGAGGCCGCGCTGACGCAGCTCCGCCTCGGCGAGGTCGTCGGGGTTGCCGCCGAGCTTGATGTCCGTACCACGGCCGGCCATGTTCGTGGCGACGGTCACGGCGCCCCTGCGGCCGGCCTGGGCGACGATCGTCGCCTCCCGGTCGTGCTGCTTGGCGTTGAGCACCTCGTGCTGGACGCCGCGCTTGCTCAGCTGCTGGGACAGGTACTCGGACTTCTCGACCGACGTCGTACCGACGAGGATCGGCTGGCCCTTCTCGTGCTTCTCGACGATGTCGTCGACGACCGCCTCGAACTTCGCGACCTCGGTGCGGTAGATCAGGTCGGACTGGTCCTTGCGGACCATCGGCCGGTTCGTCGGGATCGGGACGACACCGAGCTTGTAGATCTGGTGGAACTCGGCGGCCTCGGTCATCGCCGTACCGGTCATGCCGGACAGACCGGGCTGTTCCTTGCCGTTGTGGTCGTGGCGCTTGTAGAGGCGGAAGAAGTTCTGCAGGGTGATCGTGGCGAGCGTCTGGTTCTCGTCCTTGATGTCCACCCCTTCCTTCGCCTCGATCGCCTGGTGCATGCCCTCGTTGTAACGGCGGCCGGCGAGGATACGGCCGGTGTGCTCGTCGACGATCATGACTTCGCCGTCCATGACGACGTAGTCCTTGTCCTTCTTGAAGAGCTCCTTGGCCTTGATGGCGTTGTTGAGGTAGCCCACCAGAGGGGTGTTCACCGACTCGTAGAGGTTGTCGATGCCCAGCCAGTCCTCGACCTTGGAGACGCCGGACTCGTGGATGGCGACGGTGCGCTTCTTCTCGTCGACCTCGTAGTCCCCGGTCTCCTCGATGCCCTTGAGGGGGTTGCCGGGCTCGCCCTTCTTCAGGCGCGTGACCAGCTTGGCGAAGTCGCCGTACCACTTGGTGGCCTGGTCGGCCGGGCCGGAGATGATCAGCGGCGTACGGGCCTCGTCGACGAGGATGGAGTCGACCTCGTCGACGATCGCGAAGTTGTGGCCGCGCTGGACGAGCTCGTCCTGGGACCACGCCATGTTGTCGCGGAGGTAGTCGAAGCCGAACTCGTTGTTCGTGCCGTAGGTGATGTCGCACGCGTACTGCTCGCGGCGCTGGGCCGGCGTCATGTTGGCAAGGATGCAGCCGACGCTCAGACCCAGGAACTTGTGGACGCGGCCCATCATCTCGGAGTCGCGCTCGGCCAGGTAGTCGTTGACCGTGATCAGGTGGACACCCTTGCCGGACAACGCGTTCAGATACGCGGGCAGCGTGCCGACGAGGGTCTTGCCCTCACCGGTCTTCATCTCGGCGACATAGCCGAAGTGGAGGGCGGCGCCGCCCATCATCTGCACGTCGTAGTGGCGCTGGCCGAGTGCACGCTTGGCGCCCTCGCGCACGGTGGCGAACGCCTCGGGGAGCAGGTCGTCGAGGGTCTCACCGTCGGCGTACCGCTGCTTGTACTCCTCGGTGAGGGCGCGCAGCTCGGCGTCGGAGAGGTCGACGAAGTCCTCTTCGATGGAGTTGACCTGGTCCGCGATGCGGTGCAGCTTGCGCAGGATTTTGCCTTCGCCTGCACGCATGAGCTTCGAGAGGACGGACACGGGGGCTTGTCTCCTTGCCGGTCGGGCCTGGGACGGTCGGTTTCAATGACAGTTGGCAGTTTTAAATCACAGCTTGAGCAACGGCCATCGTAAGCGAGGACCCCGCCGTGCAGGGAGGTCTGGCAGTGACAGCTACCAGGACAACGGGCGGGCGTTGCGGTTGGTGCCGCGTTCCGTCCACGAAATGCGCGAATTGTGACCGCCTCCTCACGCACCGCGCCCTCGCACCATCTCCCCGCCGTCCACAGAACAGCCTCAATCGGGATGGCGCCCTTCCGCTCCGCCGAGCAGAATCGCCCGATGGAACCCGTCACCCTGACCACCGAGCGCCTGCTGCTGCGCACCGTGGACCGGCGCGACACCGACACGGTGTACGCGGCTGCCCAGGACCCGGACATCCAGCGCTGGACCACGATCCCCTCACCGTACTTGCGTGAGCACGCGAAGGGTTTCGTCGAGCAGGCCGTGCCCGAAGGCTGGGCCACCGCCTCCATGTTCACCTTCGGCCTCTTCCTGGCCTCCGGCGAACTGGCGGGCATGCTCGGCATCACCATGCGCTCCCTCGGCACCGGCGAGATCGGCTTCTGGGCCACCAGGGAGCATCGCCGCAACGGCTACATCACCGAGGCCACCCGCGCCGCCGCCCACTGGTCCTTCACCACCCTCGCCCTCGACCGCCTCGAATGGCGCGCCGAAGTGGGCAACACCGCCTCCCGCTCCGTGGCGGAACACACCGGCTTCACCCTCGAAGGCACCCTCAGATCCGCCCTCAACAACAACGGAGTCCGCCGCGACTGCTGGATAGCCTCCTTGCTCCCCTCAGACCTGGGCCTACCGTCTCCGGCGCCCTATCTACCGGCACGCCGATAACCCATCCCGCTCCGTGACCATGCCATCCGGCATCCGAGCACGGGGCACACCATCCAGCCCGCCCGGCGTTCGAACACGAGGCCGCGCCATCCAGCCCGCCCGGCGTCCGAACACAAGACCACGCCATCCAGCCCGCCCGGCGTTGAGGACGAGGCCGCGCCATCCAGCCCGTCCGGCGTTTGAGGACGAGGCCGAAGGCCGATGGGGGTCTGGGGGCGCAGCCCCCAGGAGGGGCCGGGGTCGAAGGGGCAGCGCCCCTGGGATGGGACGGGTAGGGGCGGCTGGGGCGAAAAAGGCACGGCACCCCACCCGATCCGGGCACCGCACCCGCACCCGCACCGACACCGGCGCCCGCGCCCGCCCCCCGCCTCCACACCCAACCCCGCAGCTCACCCCCCGCTGTCAGTCCCCTCCCCTACCCTGCGGAGCATGACCTCCCTCCCGCGCCCCACCACAGAACTCACCGCAGACGAGGCCCGCCGACTCGCCCTCCGGGCGCAGGGCTTCCTCGGCGCCCCGGACCGCAGATCCGGCGTCCGCGGCGTCCTGCGACACCTGGGCGCGGTCCAACTCGACACCATCTCGGTCCTGGCCCGCTCCCACGAACTCATCCCGTACGCCCGCCTCGGCGCCGTAGGCCGCACCACGGTCGACAAGGCCTACTGGACCACCACGTCCACCACGTCCACCGCATCCACCGGCGCGCAGCCTGCACGCCCCCACGCCTTCGAGTACTGGTCCCACGCCGCCTGCATCCTCCCCATCGAGGAATGGCCCCACTTCGCCTTCCGCCGCCGCGCCTACCGAGCCCGCCCCCACTGGAACCACCAACTCCCGGACGACGCCTACGACCGCGTCATCAAACAACTCCGCGCCGAAGGCCCCCTCACGGCCACAGAGCTGGGCGGCGCGAAACGCACCAGCGAATGGTGGGACTGGTCCGGCGAGAAGGTCGCCGTCGAGCGCGCCCTGATGTACGGCGAGGTGGTCTGCGTAGAGCGCCGCCGCTGGAAGCGGGTCTACGACCTCGCCGAACGCGCCGTCCCGGACACCCTCCTGCACGACGAGCTGGACGACACGGAGTGCGTGCGCCGTCTGGTCCGCCTGGCCGGCGAGGCCCTCGGCGTCGGCACCCGCGCGGACATCGCCGACTACCACCGCCTCAAGGGCGAGCAGTTCGACGCGGTGGTCGCCGACTCGGGCCTGGTCCCGGTCACCGTGGAGGGCTGGGCCAAACCCGCCTGGGCCGACCCCGCGGCCCTGGCCACGCCCCCGCGGGGCCGCCACCGCACCACGCTCCTGTCCCCGTTCGACTCCCTCGTCTGGGAACGGGCCCGCACGGAACGCATCTTCGGCTTCACCCACCGCCTGGAGGCGTACGTCCCCAAACAGAAGCGCGTCCACGGCTACTTCGCGATGCCGGTCCTGTCCGGCGGCCGGCTCGTCGGCCGCGTCGACCCCGCTCGCGACGGCCGCACCCTCGTCGCCAAACAGGTCACCCTCGACGGCCCCAAGGCGATCCCGGCGGTGGCCCAGGCCCTCCTGGAGGCGGCGACCTGGGTGGACTGCACGGACGTGCGCGTGGAGCGAGTGGACGCTCCCGAACTACGCGATCCCTTGGTCCGCGCCCTGACGTGACCCACCGGCCCAGCGACCCGAGGAACCGAAGATCCGGGGACTCGGGGGCTCAGGGACTCGGGGACCTGGGCCCGGCCTAGCGGATCTCGAGGATCTTCTCCCGCATCGCGTACACCACGGCCTCCATCCTGGAGTGCAGCTGCAGCTTCTCCAGGATGTTGCGCACATGGTTCTTCACGGTGTTCTCGGAGATGAACAGCTCCTTGGCGATGTCCCGGTTGTTCATACCGGTCGCCACGAGCTTGAGCACTTCCAGTTCCCGGTCGGTCAGCCGCGGCGCCGGCACGAGACGCCGCTCGTCGGTTCGCTGGATCATCGACTTGAACTCGGTGAGCAGTTTCGACGCCATGGAGGGGCTGATCTGCGACTGCCCGTCGGCGACCGCGCGAATGGCCGTGGCCACCTCGTCCGTGGAGATCTCCTTGAGGAGATAACCGGTCGCCCCCGCCTTGATCGCATCGTAGAGGTCGGCCTCCTCGTCGCTGATCGTCAGCATGATGATCTTCGCGCTGGGGGCCACCTCCTTGATGGAGGTACACGCCTCGATACCGCCACGCTTGGGCATCCGTACATCCATCAGCACGATGTCGGGCAGCAGATCCGCGGCCTTGTCGACCGCCTCCGCCCCGTCGCCGGCCTCGCCGACGACCTGGATGTCCTCCTCGGCGGCGAGCACGATCTCCAGGCCGCGGCGGAAAAGCGCGTGGTCGTCCACGACGAGAACGCGGATCGGTTCCTTGCGCGGGGAGCCCGCGGCGGAGCCCATGCCGACGGAGCCGTCATCGGCATCCTCGTCACGCATCGGTCCAAAACTGCTGTCCGCCATCGTTCCTCCCCCTGAAGGCCGTGGCCTGTGTTTCTGTGCCATCGCCAACCCAAGGCAACGGACCGCCGGTTGGGGCCGGTTCAGCCATGATTTCATGCCTGGCCGACGCTGCGGTGACAGAGCGGGCCACAAGGGGTCGCACACCGGTGCCCCCGGGGGGCGCACAAGCCCTCCAGGGGCACCGGCTCAGCTGTCACCCGGCGCGGTCAGCCGCCGAGCGCGCCACCCGCGGCGTCCCCATGCGCCTGGGCGACCATCGGGTCCGTGCTGAGGTGGATGACGCCGTAGTCGTAGGCGTGCCGCCGGTAGACGACACTCGGTTCCTTGGTCTCGGAGTCGACGAAGAGGTAGAAGTCGTGCCCGACCAGTTCCATCTCGTAGAGAGCCTGGTCGAGGGTCATCGGGGAGGCTACGTGGGTCTTCTCGCGGACGATGAGGGGGCCTTCGCCCTTCACCTCCAGCGAACCGATCTTCTTGGTGGGCACGCCGTCCGGCTGCTCCTCGTCGGCGACGTATCCGTTGCCGTTGAGGGTCGCCACGCCGGGGACGTGGTCGGCGACCTCCGCGGCCGTAAGCCTGCGCGCGCCTCGGCGCGTGTAACGCTTGTCGTGCTGCTTGCGCAGCCGGGCTTCCAGCTTGTCCGCCGCCAGGTCGAGCGCCGCATACGGATCGCTTGCCGCTGCCTCGGCCCGGATCACCGGCCCGCGGGAGTGGAGCGTGATCTCCACTCGGTCACTGCGGTCGGCCTGTCGGGGGTTGGGCTCCTTGGACACCTCGACGTCGAGGCTGATCACCTTGCCGTCGAGCTTCTGGATCTTCTCCAGCTTCAGCTTCTCGGCCACGTGCTTGCGGAACCGCTCGGGCACCTCGGTCTTGCGGCCCTTGACGACGATGTCCACGCAGAACTCCGTTCCCGGATCACTCCGCTCCAATGGCGGAGCATCTCCCTTGTGCACCAGGTTCCGGTGGCTCCCGGAACCGCGGACTCGGTGACTTCCACCTCCTCCTCCCCCGTGGACAAGATCTCCACCCCACCGGCACGGGGTGATTCAGAAAACCCGCAGCACAGCATTCGGATATGTGGTGAACGGCCGGGGCCATTCCCTCACAACCGAACATATCTCGCCCGGACGGATGTCGTCACCCTCTACCGGGACGTACCTCCGTTCAGGTGAATTGACCCTCTCCTTACCTGCAACGATGCAAGATCTCTGTCAGTTCCGGTTTATTTGGAAAGAGTCGGGCGGCGCGGCGACCACCGCCGCGCGGATCCCGTCTCCGCCGCCGTCCACGTCCACCATTCCCGTTTCCCCTTGTGTCCACCTCGCCTCCTTTGCCATTCGTCGTGCGTCGAACTCGCCCGGCGCGGCCGCCCAGCCGTCGCGGGCCTCCCGCACCGCCCGTGCCGCCTCCGCGAGCGAGGCACCGGTGGTCATCAGGTCGTCCACGAGCACGACCACACCACCGCCCAGCAGCCGGGCACCCCCGGCGGCCACCTCCAGGGCGCCCGCGAGGTTGCCCAGCCGCTGCCGGGAGTCCAGCCCCGACTGGTCGGCCACCGCACGCCGCTGCCGCAGCACCCCGGCCACCCGGGCCGACGTCCCGGTACGCCGCAGCTCCCCGGCCGCCGCGAGCGCGATCCGCCGCGCCGGGTCGTGTCCCCGCGCCCGCACCGCCCGCCGCGCGGACGGCACCGGAACCAGCAGCACCGGCCCGTCGCCACCGCCCGCCCGTACGGCCCCCGCCAGGGCCGTGCCGAGTGGTCCGGCGAGCGCCAGCGCCCCCCGTTCCTTGTGTGCGATCAGCGTGGCCCGCACCGCGTCCTCGTACGGCGCCGCAGCGTGCACCACCGGCAACCCGGCAGGCTCCGGCACCGGTCGCACCCGGCACGGCGCGGCCCCGGTCAGCGCCGCGCGGCACTCCGGGCAGAGCACCGCGCGAGACCTCCCACAGCCTCCGCACTCGGCCGGCAGCACCAGATCCGTGAGGTCCTGCCACCACCCCCGCATGCCCACCACTGTGCCCACGCATGCGAAGCGCCGCCACCCCTGTGGACAACCGCCTGTGGACAACTCACCGGAACCGCAGAAGGGTTGTCACCCACACGAACGACGAGTGCCCGAAAAAGCCCGAGTGCCACCACAACAAGACCGGCCGGCACCCTCGACTCCCGTTTCCCCGTCGACGCCCTGCCCATTTGACCTGCCACGCCCGCTGCCGGAGCCGGAGTCACGAAAGCCTAGGGGAGGTACAAACTCCGCTCGGCGGGAGGGGCCTGCGGGAGGGCCTGCGGGAAGGGCCGGACCGACCGGACCACGGCCGCCGCCGGCCACAGACGGACAAGCGGGGCGACACCCGGCACCCCCGGCCACCGCCCCTTCGACGTCCGCCCACCGCAGCGGCCCGCCGCGGGACACCCCCGCGGAGCCCTCCCCCAGCGGCACCACACGCACCACACGCACGGCGCGTCCGGCACGCACCGGCCGCACCCACCCACGACCAGGCCCACCGCACGCATCGCCCCGGGCCCTCACCCGGGATAGACCGGCGCCGACCCTTCCTTGACCACCGTCTGCCACTGCTCCCCCGGGGACAGCCGGACGATCCCATCGGCCGAGTGCGCGACGAGCGGCTGGCTCTCGTCCTCGGACGCGGCGATCTCCTCCACGCCCGTGAGCGCGGAGGGCCCGGAGCCCGGCGTCGGGGAGCCGTCGACCCGGACGTACCGCATCTGCTGCACGCCACCCTGTTCACGCCCCACGACCACGAGTTGGCTGTCGCCCGCCCACGACATGGCGGTGACGTCCTCCAGGTCCGGTGTCACTGACCGCAGCTCGACGATCGAGACGGTGGTGCTCTCCGCGTCGGCGTCCCGCTCGATGCGCCCGATGTACAGCGCCCGCTTGCCCTCGTTCTCCAGGATCAGCGCGACCCGCACCCCGTCGGCGGCCACCCGCACCGCCTCGATGCGTCCCTCGAGGCGGGGCGTCCTGACCTCCAGCGGCTCACCCATGCCGTCCGCCAGGACCAGCAGCCGGGGGTTCTTGGGGTTCCGGTCGGCCACCCACAGGTCGCCCCGCCCGTCCCAACTGGGCGTCGTCAGCCGATCCTTCGCGGTCGCACCGGAACTGCGCAGCGCAGGATCGCCGAGCGCGCCACCGGCCGTCAGCGGCGTCACGTAGAGCTCGCTCCCGTCGGCCGACACACCGGCCGCCCGGTCCTCACCACGCGACACGGCAGCCGACCGCAGCTGTTCCTGGCCCTCACCGAGCGCGCCGGGAACGGCCGTCGGCGTGGTCACCGCGTCCCGCTCGGACAGCCGTACGAGCTTGTGGTCGCCGTCGATGAAGTACTCGTACACCGCTCTCTTGCCGAAGCCGTGCGAGGCGACGATGCCGGCCTGGCCCTCAACGAGCTCGCACAGCTGCGCGCCGGTCGATCCCTGCAGCTCCACCTCGTCGACACCCGTGGGCATGTAGTCCTGGAGGGTGAAGAGGAGTTGGGCGGCCATCTCCTTGCATCTGCTGTCCGAGACGCGGTCGGCCTTCTTGTTCAGCGGCACGACCAGCCTGTTCTGGTCGTCGGGGGTCAGCGCCCGGGTGCCCTTCCGCAGGGCCGTACCGGAGGGGAAGCTCGTCCTCGCGACCGGGTTGAGCCAGCTGGTGGGGCCCTTCAGGAGGTCCCGGACCACCTGGGTCACCGGATCGACCTGGCTGCGCACGTAGACCGGGTCGGCGACCGTCCCCGGCTCACCGGACTGCGCGGCGGAGGTGAAGTAGTACTTGTTGATGGACTTGTAGTTGCGCTCGAAGTCGGACCTGCCGAGCACCACTCCCGGCGGCAGCGCGTCGATGCGCCACTGCCGGGTGTCCTTCACGCGCGTGAGGTGCACGGTCCGGCGGTACTCGCCGCCGGTGGGCGCGTACGCGTGCTGCCCGTCCACCAGGGCGACCTTGTCGCCGGACAGCACGTACCGGTATTCGTCGGCCTCCGGCCCGTCCCCCGTGACCTGGGTGTACGGGGTGGGCGCCTCGGCGAGGACCGTGGTCGACTCGCCCGGCTCCCAGTTCTTGAGCGCGTCACCGGTCAGGTATTTGCGAGCCGTCTCGTAGTTCAGGTCGTCACTGGTCAGGGCCTCCAGGAAGCCCTGCACGATCTCCCGCGGCTCGGCGTCCTCCGCGGGCGGCAGCGCGAAGACCCGCACCTTGGCGTCCTGCCTCGGCGTGGACTCGACATCACGCATGTCACCGTTGTCCGGCATCGAGGCGCACCCCGCCAGCAGTACGGCACCGATGCCGACACAGGCCGTCGCCCGCACCGGACGCCTGCGGCCGCGTTTCGCGCGGTCAGCGCCCACGGAATGCCTCCCCCTGCTCGTGCTGCCGCTCCGCATCGCTCGCGGCCCTCTCCTCGGCGCGCCCCGCGCCGTCCTCGGGCCGCGCGGACGCTGCCGGGGGCGGCGTCGAGGGCGGCAATCCGGGCCGGGGCACCACGCGCGCGCCGTTGCCCGGCAGCGCCGTCGGATCGGCCGTCGGAGCCTGTCCGGCGCCCGGCCGGGGCCCTATGGCCGTCCTCGCGGCACCGTGCTCACCGGCCTGGACCGGCACCGTGGCGAGCTTGCCACCACCGCCGAGCGGCAGACCGGCGTCGTCGAGGCCACGATGGCGCCGGGAGTCCCTTGGCTCCAGGGGTATCGGGGAGCCCCGCAGCGGCTCGTCCGCCGTCCTCGGCAGGGTGAGCCGGAACTGCGAGCCGCCGCCCGGCTCGCCCCACGCCTGCAGCCAGCCCCCGTGCAGCCGGGCGTCCTCCAGGGCGATGGACAGCCCCAGTCCCGTACCGCCGGTCGTACGCGCGCGTGCCGGATCCGCCCGCCAGAAACGGCTGAAGACCCGGGTCGCCTCGCCCGGCTTGAGTCCCACCCCGTAGTCCCGCACCGCGACCGCGACCGCGCCGCCCGCCGCCGCGAGCTTGACCACGACGTCCTTGCCCTCACCGTGCTCCACGGCGTTGACCACCAGGTTGCGCAGCACCCGCTCCACTCGCCGGGCGTCTGCCTCGGCCACGACGGGCTGCTGGTCCCCGAGCACCCGTATCCGCGTCCCCTTGCGCTCGGCGAGCGGCTCGGCCCCGCTGACGACCTTCCGTACGACCGCCCGCAGGTCTATCGGCTCGGCCTCCAGGGCCGCCGCGCCCGCGTCGAACCGGCTGATCTCCAGCAGGTCCGCGAGCAGCGACTCGAACCGGTCCAGCTGATCGGCGAGCAGCTCGGCCGACCGCGCGGTCACCGGGTCGAAGTCCACGCGCGCGTCATGGATGACGTCCGCCGCCATCCGTACGGTCGTCAGCGGCGTACGCAGCTCGTGCGACACGTCGGAGACGAACCTCCGCTGCATCCGCGACAGGTCCTCCAACTGCTGGATCTTCAGCTGGAGGTTCTGCGCCATCTTGTTGAAGGCCTCGCCGAGCCGTGCGATGTCGTCCTCACCGCTGACCTTCATCCGTTCCTGCAGCCGCCCGGCGGACAGCCGCTCGGCGATCCCGGCCGCCATCCGCACCGGCGTCACGACCTGCCGCACCACGAGCCAGGCGATGGCCCCGAGCAGGACGACGACGAACAGCCCGGCCGTCGCCAGCGTCCCCTTGACCAGGCTCAGGGACTTCTCCTCCTGGGTGAGCGGGAAGAGGTAGTACAGCTGGTACGACTTGCTGTTGGGGTCGCTGACCTGCTTGCCGATGATCAGGGCCGGCTGGGGATCCTGGCCGTTGTCGTAGTAGATCCGTGTGTAGCTCTGAACCGCACTGGTGCCGTCGTCGACCCGCTCACGCAGCTCCACAGGCACACTGAGGTCCCATTGCACGCCCCCGGAGACCCGGGGTCCGAGGCCGCCGTCGGCGGAGGCGGGGCTGAGCGTCACGACGTCGAACGCGCCCTGGCCTCCGCTGGAGAGCGAACTCACCAGGTTGGTCATCCACTCGCTGACGTTCTGCACGCGGTCGCCGTCCGGCTCCGCGCTCTCGTTCCCGGCCGCGCTCGCCTCGCTGTCCGCCTTCTGCTCGGCGACCGTGAAACCTCCGGTGGCCTGGCTCTGCGAGGCCTTGACCTTGGCGTCCAGCAGTCCGTTACGGACCTGCCCGATGACGACGAAGCCCAGCAGCAGCACGACGCTGAGGGACATCAGCAAGGTCGTCACGACGATCCTGAGCTGGATGTTGCGCCGCCACAGCCGCATCACGGGCAGCAGCGGGCGGCGCACCCAGCGCATGAACAGCCTCAGGACCGGGCTGCCCTGGACTCCGCCCTGCAGCAACCCGCCCTCCAGGAGACGCCCCCAGCGGGATCCCGACGACTTCCGGCCGACAGGCCGCTCCGCGCGGGTCCCCGGCTGGCCGGGCGCCGAAGCGGCACTGTCACCGGACATGTCAGCTGGGCCCTGCCTTGTATCCGACACCACGGACGGTCACCACGATCTCCGGCCGCTCCGGGTCCTTCTCGACCTTGGAACGCAGCCGCTGCACATGCACGTTCACCAGACGGGTGTCCGCCGCGTGGCGGTACCCCCAGACCTGCTCCAGCAGGACCTCACGAGTGAACACCTGCCATGGCTTCCGCGCCAGCGCGACCAGCAGATCGAACTCCAGCGGCGTCAGGGCGATCGACTGCCCCTCCCGCTTCACCGAGTGCCCGGCCACATCGATGACCAGGTCACCTATGGCGAGCTGCTCCGGCGCCGGCTCCTCCGACCGCCGCAGCCGCGCCCGGATCCGGGCCACCAGCTCCTTCGGCTTGAACGGCTTCACGATGTAGTCGTCCGCGCCCGACTCCAGGCCGACCACCACATCGACGGTGTCGCTCTTGGCCGTGAGCATCACGATCGGCACCCCGGACTCCGCCCTGATCAGGCGGCACACCTCGATCCCGTCCCGGCCCGGCAGCATCAGATCCAGCAGCACCAGATCCGGTTTGGCCTCACGGAACGCGGCCAGCGCCTTGTCGCCGTCGGCTACGAAAGACGGCTCAAAACCTTCACCACGCAACACAATGCCGAGCATCTCGGCCAGTGCGGTGTCGTCGTCGACGACAAGGACTCGTCCCTTCATGAATGCCATCATCCCATTAACTAAATCGTTACCTGGCGTGACCTGTCACACAGCTCGGCAAGCGCATCAGCGGTCACGGGCGACACAGCCCCCTCCTCGGTGACGATCGCCGTCACCAACTCGCCCGGCGTCACGTCGAACGCCGGGTTGTACGCCTGGGTCCCCAGGGGTGCCACCGCGATCCCGCCTCCCGCCTCTGCTCCCGCCACCGGCACCTGAGGTGCCGTGATCTCGGTCACCTCATGGCCCGCGCGCTGTTCCACCTCGATGGACGCCCCGTCCGGGGTGTCCGGATCCACCGTCGTCACCGGCGCCACCACGATGAACGGCACGTGGTGATACCGGGCAAGCACCGCCAGCGGATACGTCCCCACCTTGTTCGCCACCGATCCGTCGGCGGCGATCCGGTCGGCGCCCACCAATACCGCGTCCACCTCCCCCGCCGCGAACAGCGAACCCGCTGCATTGTCCGTGAGCAAGGTGTACGCCATTCCGCTGCGCGCCGCCTCATAAGCCGTCAGCCGGGCACCCTGCAGCAACGGCCGTGTCTCGTCCACCCACAGCCGCCGCAGCCGCCCCGACCGGTGCGCCGCGAGCGCCACCGCGAACGCCGTGCCCTCACCACCCGACACCAGCGCCCCGGTGTTGCAGTGCGTGAGCACCCGGTGCCCGCCGCCCGGCAGCAGCTCGTCGAGCAGCGCCAGCCCGTGCGCGGCCATGCGGGAACTGGCCTCGGCGTCCTCCCGGTGCAGCGCCCGCGCCGCGACCAGTGCCGCCTCGGCGGCCCGCTTCTGATCGCCCGTCCGGCCGAGCTCGGCCCGGTACGCGGCCCGCGCCCGGCGCACACCGACAGCGAGGTTCACCGCGGTGGGCCGGGCACCTCCCAGCGCGTCGGCGGCCTCCTCCACATCGAACCCGCGCGCGGCGGCGAGCGCGACGCCGTACGCCCCGGCGATTCCCAGCAGCGGCGCCCCGCGCACGGCGAGCGAACGGATCGCCTCCACCAGCGCGGGCGCGTCCGTGCACACCAGCTCGACCTCCTCGGCAGGCAGCCTCGTCTGGTCGAGGAGGACCAGGACGGGGCCTTCGGGCGGCTCGTCCCAACGGATCGCGGGTATCCCCGTCGGCCGGATGTCGTCGCCGGATCGCGCGTACTGATCAGCCATGCGGTCAGTCTGCCCCGTATCCGTCGGACAATTGAAGGTGCGCAGCACATACGGCCCCCGGTCACTTCTCGGACACCGCGTGGCACGATGGGCGCCAACCTGCCGCCGCGACCGCGGACGGGCACCGTGAAGGAGCGACGATGAAGGACACTCCGGGCTGGGCCTCGCCCGGATCCGCCCCCTCGGGCGGCCAGGAGCCGGACCAGCAGGGCTCCGCGCAGCCGACGGACCAGACCGGCGCGGACCAGACGCAGCCGCCGTCCAAGTGGTCCAAGGAGCAGCCGCCTCCCGCCCAGTGGTCCGCTCCGAGTCCGCAGGCTCCCGGCCAGACCCCGCCACCACCGCCCGTCCCGGGCTGGGGCGGCCACCCCGGCCCCCAGCACCCCGGCCCCGGCGGCTACGGCCCGCCAGGCGGCCCCGGAGCCCCGGGAGGCCACCCCGGTTACGGCGCCCCCGGCCCGGGCTACGGCACTCCCGGCTGGGGCGGCGGCTGGGGCGGCCCCCCACCCGCGGCCAAGCCAGGTGTGATCCCGCTGCGCCCCCTCGGCATCGGCGAGATCCTGGACGGCGCGGTCTCCACCATGCGCACGCACTGGCGCACGGTCCTCGGCATCTCCCTGGCCGTCGCGGTCATCACCCAGATCGGGGTCATCCTGCTCCAGGGCCTCGTCCTCAACGACACCGCGAGCTCGGACGCCCTCAACGACCCGACCGCCACCCCCGGCGAACTGGGCCGCGCCCTGGGCGACACCCTGCTGAGCACCTCCGTCGTCATGGTGATCTCCCTGCTGGGCACCATCATCGCGACGGCCCTGCTCACGACCGTGACCAGCCGCGCCGTCCTCGGCAAGTCGGTGACCATCGCCGAGGCCTGGCGGGACGCCCGCCCGCAGCTCCTCAGGCTGGGCGGCCTGACCATCCTGCTGCTCCTGGTCGCCGGCCTGATCATGACCGTGGGCGTCCTGCCCGGCATCCTTCTCGCCGCCGGAGGCTCCACCGGCGGGGGTGTACTCCTCGCTCTCTTCGGCGGACTCGGTGCCTTCGTCCTCACCGTGTGGCTGATGATCCGCTTCTCGCTCGCCTCGCCCGCCCTGATGCTGGAGAAGCAGGGCGTCGGGAAGTCGATGAACCGCTCCGTCAAGCTGGTGCGCGGCTCGTGGTGGCGCGTCCTCGGCATCCAGCTGCTCGCCGCGATCATCGCCTACGTCGTCGCGTCGATCGTCGTGATCCCCTTCTCCTTCGCGGGCGCGGCCCTGGACGGCGACGGCATCTCCGGCCTGCTCGCCACCGGCGGCACCGCACTCGGCTGGACCTACCTCGTCATCAGCGGCGTCGGCGCGGTGATCGGGTCCACGCTCACCTTCCCGATCAGCGCGGGCGTCACCGTGCTGCTCTACATCGACCAGCGCATCCGCCGCGAGGCCCTCGACCTCGAGCTGGGCCGCGCCGCCGGTCTCCAGGGCTACGGCGACGCCCCCGGCGCCACCCCGGGGAGCTGATGGGGTGAGTCTGTCGGGGGGAGGACTGACAGCCGTACCGATGTCGTGGCGCTCGGCGGACGAGCCACCCGTCACCCTCCCGCGCGACCCCGCGCGGGAGGCGGCCCGGCGCGAACTGTCCAAGGGCATGTACCACGAGAACGACCCCAGTTGGTACGAGCGCGCCATGGACGCCTTCTGGGAGTGGCTCGACAAGGTGTTCGGCGCCGCCTCGGCCGCCACCCCCGGCGGCACGCTCGGCCTCGTGGTCATCGTCCTGGCCGTACTGGCCCTCCTCGGAGCGCTGTGGTGGCGCCTCGGCACCCCACACCGCACGCCGACCTCCTCCGCCGTGCTCTTCGACGACCGCCCCCGCAGCGCCGCCGAACACCGCGCGACCGCCGAGGCGCAGGCCGCCCAGGGCCACTGGAACCAGGCCGTCCAGGAACGCATGCGGGCCGTCGTCCGCTCGCTGGAGGAACGCGCCCTGCTCGACGTACGACCAGGCCGCACCGCCGACGAGGCGGCCTCCGAAGCCGGCTCGGTGCTCCCCGCCCACGCGGACCGACTGCACGCCGCCGCCCGGGACTTCGACGACGTCACATACGGCGGCCGTTCCGCGGCCGAAGGAACGTACCGCCGGCTCGCCGACCTCGACACCGACCTGGAACGCACCAAGCCTGCCCTGGCCAGCAGCGCCGCCGACACCGCGAGCACGGCCCGGAACACACGCCCGGGAGCCGCCGGATGACCACCGAGGCCACGCTCCCGTCCACCTCGGTCTCGCCCACGGCCCGCCAGGTGTGGACCCGCGCGCGCGGTGTCGTGCTCGCGGCGGTGATCCTCCTGGCCGCGGCCGTCGTGATCGCCGTGATCCGCTCCGGCGCCGAACACGGCCGCCTCGATCCGCGCTCCGCCGACACCGACGGCAGTCGCGCCGTCGCCGAACTCCTCGACGACCGGGGCGTGTCCACGCGTCTGGTCACCACTCTCGACGAGGCGAGCGCCGCGGCCGGCCCCGACACCACCCTCCTGGTCGCCGTCCCGGACCTGCTGACCGACGCCCAGCAGAGCCGCCTCCGCGCGGCGACCGAGGCCTCTGACGGCCGCACGGTCCTCGTCGCCCCCGGCCCCCCGTCCGTGAGCACCCTCGCGCCCGGAGTCACCGCCGACGCGGCCCTCAGCCTGGACTCCACGCTCACGCCCCGCTGCGAGCTGTCCGCCGCCCGCCGCGCGGGCAGCGCCGACACCGGCGGGGTCCGCTACCACGTCGTCTCCGGCGCGGCCGACACCTGCTACCCCGAGGACGGCCTGCCCACCCTGGTGCGCGTCCCGGCCGCCGAAGGGGACGGCGACACCGTCGTCCTCGGCGCTCCCGACATCCTCTACAACAGCAGCCTCGACGAGCAGGGCAATGCCTCCCTCGCCCTCCAACTCCTCGGCTCGCGCCCCCATGTGGTCTGGTACCTCCCCTCGCTCGCCGACGACTCGGCCCCCGACTCCGGCAGCCGCAGCTTCTTCGACCTGCTCCCCTCGGGCTGGCTCTGGGGCACCCTGCAACTCTTCTTCGCCGGAGCCCTGGCCGCCCTGTGGCGGGCACGCCGACTCGGCCCCCTGGTGCCCGAGAAACTCCCCGTCGCGATCCGCGCCTCCGAAACCGTCGAAGGCCGCGCCCGCCTCTACCGCAAGGCGGGGGCCCGCGACCGCGCGGCCGCCGCTCTTCGCTCCACCACCCGCACGCGCCTCGCCCCTCTCGTAGGTGTCCCGGTCTCCCGGGCACACACGCCCGAGGCCCTGCTCCCCGCCCTGTCCGCCCACCTCCGCGGCGACGGACAGCCCCTGCACGCCCTCCTCTTCGGCCCGCCGCCCAGCGACGACACGGCCCTCATCGCCCTCACCGACCAACTCGACGCCCTCGAAAGAGAGGTACGCCGTTCATGATGGACCCGACCACTGACAACGCCGGGACCACCGGGGATCCGGACGCCGCCCGAGCCTCCCTGGAGGCCCTGCGCGCCGAGATCGGCAAGGCCGTGGTCGGCCAGGACCCCGCTGTGACCGGCCTCGTCGTCGCCCTCCTCTGCCGCGGACACGTCCTACTGGAAGGAGTCCCTGGAGTAGCCAAGACGTTGCTCGTCCGCGCCCTCGCATCCGCACTGGAGCTGGACACCAAGCGCGTCCAGTTCACCCCGGACCTCATGCCGAGCGACGTCACCGGCTCCCTCGTCTACGACACCCGCAGCGCCGAGTTCTCCTTCCAGCCCGGCCCGGTCTTCACCAACCTGCTCCTCGCCGACGAGATCAACCGCACCCCGCCCAAGACCCAGTCCTCCCTGCTGGAGGCCATGGAGGAACGCCAGGTCACGGTCGACGGCACCCCCCGCCCACTCCCGGACCCGTTCCTGGTCGCGGCGACCCAGAACCCGGTCGAGTACGAAGGCACCTACCCCCTGCCCGAGGCCCAGCTGGACCGCTTCCTCCTCAAACTGACGGTCCCGCTCCCCTCCCGCCAGGACGAGATCGACGTCCTCACCCGCCACTCCGAGGGCTTCAACCCGCGCGACCTGCGCGCCGCCGGACTACGCCCCGTCGCGAACGCGGCCGACCTCGAAGCCGCCCGCGCCGCCGTGGCCAAGACGACGATCTCCCCCGAGATCACCGCCTACGTGGTGGACATCTGCCGCGCCACCCGGGAATCCCCGTCCCTCACCCTCGGTGTCTCCCCCCGAGGTGCCACGGCCCTGCTCGCGGCCTCCCGCGCCTGGGCCTGGCTTACGGGACGCGACTACGTCATCCCCGACGACGTCAAGGCACTCGCGCTCCCGACCCTCCGCCACCGCGTCCAGCTCCGCCCGGAAGCCGAGATGGAAGGCGTGACGGCCGACTCGGTCATCAACGCGATCCTCGCCCACGTCCCCGTCCCCCGCTGATGGCCCCCACCGGACGCGCCGCACTCCTCGCGGCCCTCGGCACCCTCCCCGTAGGCATCTGGGAGCCCAGCTGGACGGGCATCCTCGCCGTGAACGCGCCCTTGGCCCTGGCATGCGCCTGCGACTACGCTCTGGCCGCACCAGTGCGCCACCTGGGCCTCATTCGCTCCGGCGACACCTCCGCACGCCTGGGCGAAACCGCGGACGTCACCCTCACGGTCACCAACCCCTCCAACCGTCCCCTGCGCGCCCACCTCCGCGATGCATGGCCCCCCAGCAGCTGGCTGCCCGGCTCCGAAGTGGCCGCCTCCCGCCACCGCCTCACGATCCCTCCGGGCGAGCGCCGCCGCGTCACCACCCGGCTGCGCCCCACCCGCCGCGGCGACCGCCAGGCGGACAGGGTCACGATCCGCTCGTACGGCCCCCTCGGCCTCTTCGCCCGACAGGGCGGTCACAAAGCCCCCTGGACCGTACGCGTGCTCCCGCCGTTCACCAGCCGTAAGCACCTGCCGTCCAAACTGGCCCGCCTGCGCGAACTCGACGGTCGCACCAGCGTCCTGACCCGAGGCGAGGGCACGGAGTTCGACAGCCTCCGCGAGTACATCCCCGGCGACGACACCCGCTCCATCGACTGGCGCGCCACGGCCCGTCAGTCCTCGGTCGCCGTACGCACCTGGCGCCCCGAACGCGACCGCCACATCCTCCTCGTCCTGGACACCGGCCGAACCTCCGCGGGCCGTGTGGGTGACGCGCCCCGCCTCGACGCCTCCATGGACGCGGCTCTTCTCCTGGCCGCTCTGGCCTCCCGCGCCGGCGACCGCGTGGACCTCCTGGCCTACGACCGCCACGTACGAGCCCTCGTCCAGGGCCGCACAGCGGGCGACGTTCTCCCGTCCCTGGTCAACGCCATGGCCCCGCTCGAACCCGAACTAGTCGAAACGGACGCCCGCGGCCTCACAGCCACCGCACTCCGTACGGCCCCCCGCCGCGCCCTGATCGTCCTCCTCACCACCCTCGACGCGGCCCCCGTCGAACAGGGCCTTCTCCCGGTCCTGTCCCGCCTCACCCAGCGCCATACGGTCCTGGTGGCCTCGGTCGCCGACCCGCACATCGCCCGCATGGCCGACTCCCGAGGCACCACCGATGCCGTCTACGAGGCCGCAGCAGCCGCCCAGGCCCAGGCGGACCGTCACCGCACCGCCGAACAACTCCGCCGACACGGCGTCACGGTCGTCGACGCCACTCCGGACGACCTGGCGCCGGCCCTGGCGGATGCCTATCTGGCGCTGAAGGCGGCAGGACGTCTCTGATCCATCAATCCCTCTGCCAACTCCTCTGGCCAGGAATCCCAAAAAGAGGAGAACCCGGAAACGCAAAAAGGCCCACACCATAAGGTGTGGGCCTTTCGCAATATTTGTTCGGCGGCGTCCTACTCTCCCACAGGGTCCCCCCTGCAGTACCATCGGCGCTGTAAGGCTTAGCTTCCGGGTTCGGAATGTAACCGGGCGTTTCCCTCACGCTATGACCACCGAAACACTATGAAACACTCAACCGCACCATCCCCCGTGACCAAACAAGGGAATGGGGTTGTTCGTGGTTTCAGAACCAACACAGTGGACGCGAGCAACTGAGGACAAGCCCTCGGCCTATTAGTACCAGTCAACTCCACCCGTTACCGGGCTTCCATATCTGGCCTATCAACCCAGTCGTCTACTGGGAGCCTTACCCCATCAAGTGGGTGGGAATACTCATCTCGAAGCAGGCTTCCCGCTTAGATGCTTTCAGCGGTTATCCCTCCCGAACGTAGCCAACCAGCCATGCCCTTGGCAGAACAACTGGCACACCAGAGGTTCGTCCGTCCCGGTCCTCTCGTACTAGGGACAGCCCTTCTCAATATTCCTGCGCGCGCAGCGGATAGGGACCGAACTGTCTCACGACGTTCTAAACCCAGCTCGCGTACCGCTTTAATGGGCGAACAGCCCAACCCTTGGGACCGACTCCAGCCCCAGGATGCGACGAGCCGACATCGAGGTGCCAAACCATCCCGTCGATATGGACTCTTGGGGAAGATCAGCCTGTTATCCCCGGGGTACCTTTTATCCGTTGAGCGACGGCGCTTCCACAAGCCACCGCCGGATCACTAGTCCCGACTTTCGTCCCTGCTCGACCCGTCGGTCTCACAGTCAAGCTCCCTTGTGCACTTACACTCAACACCTGATTGCCAACCAGGCTGAGGGAACCTTTGGGCGCCTCCGTTACCCTTTGGGAGGCAACCGCCCCAGTTAAACTACCCATCAGACACTGTCCCTGATCCGGATCACGGACCCAGGTTAGACATCCAGCACGACCAGACTGGTATTTCAACGACGACTCCCCCTGAACTGGCGTCCAGAGTTCACAGTCTCCCAGCTATCCTACACAAGCCGAACCGAACACCAATATCAAACTGTAGTAAAGGTCCCGGGGTCTTTCCGTCCTGCTGCGCGAAACGAGCATCTTTACTCGTAGTGCAATTTCACCGGGCCTATGGTTGAGACAGTCGAGAAGTCGTTACGCCATTCGTGCAGGTCGGAACTTACCCGACAAGGAATTTCGCTACCTTAGGATGGTTATAGTTACCACCGCCGTTTACTGGCGCTTAAGTTCTCAGCTTCGCCACCCCGAAGAGTGACTAACCGGTCCCCTTAACGTTCCAGCACCGGGCAGGCGTCAGTCCGTATACATCGCCTTACGGCTTCGCACGGACCTGTGTTTTTAGTAAACAGTCGCTTCTCGCTGGTCTCTGCGGCCACCCCCAGCTCGAGGAGCACGTCCTCTCACCAGTGATGGCCCCCCTTCTCCCGAAGTTACGGGGGCATTTTGCCGAGTTCCTTAACCATAGTTCACCCGAACGCCTCGGTATTCTCTACCAGACCACCTGAGTCGGTTTAGGGTACGGGCCGCCATGAAACTCGCTAGAGGCTTTTCTCGACAGCATAGGATCATCCACTTCACCACAATCGGCTCGGCATCAGGTCTCAGACTATTGCCAGGCGGATTTACCTACCTGACGTCCTACACCCTTACCCCGGGACAACCACCGCCCGGGATGGACTACCTTCCTGCGTCACCCCATCACTCACCTACTGCAAGTCTGGTCCGTCGGCTCCACCACTTCCCTTTCCCCGAAGGGTCCGGGACGGCTTCACGGACTTAGCATCGCCTGGTTCAATGTTTGACGCTTCACAGCGGGTACCGGAATATCAACCGGTTATCCATCGACTACGCCTGTCGGCCTCGCCTTAGGTCCCGACTTACCCTGGGCAGATCAGCTTGACCCAGGAACCCTTGGTCAATCGGCGCACACGTTTCTCACGTGTGTATCGCTACTCATGCCTGCATTCTCACTCGTGAACCGTCCACAACTCGCTTCCGCGGCTGCTTCACCCGGCACACGACGCTCCCCTACCCATCCATACAGGCGTTGGCCCTATTGTATGAATGACACGACTTCGGCGGTACGCTTGAGCCCCGCTACATTGTCGGCGCGGAATCACTAGACCAGTGAGCTATTACGCACTCTTTCAAGGGTGGCTGCTTCTAAGCCAACCTCCTGGTTGTCTGTGCGACTCCACATCCTTTCCCACTTAGCGTACGCTTAGGGGCCTTAGTCGATGCTCTGGGCTGTTTCCCTCTCGACCATGGAGCTTATCCCCCACAGTCTCACTGCCGCGCTCTCACTTACCGGCATTCGGAGTTTGGCTAAGGTCAGTAACCCGGTAGGGCCCATCGCCTATCCAGTGCTCTACCTCCGGCAAGAAACACACGACGCTGCACCTAAATGCATTTCGGGGAGAACCAGCTATCACGGAGTTTGATTGGCCTTTCACCCCTAACCACAGGTCATCCCCCAGGTTTTCAACCCTGGTGGGTTCGGTCCTCCACGAAGTCTTACCTCCGCTTCAACCTGCCCATGGCTAGATCACTCCGCTTCGGGTCTTGAGCGTGCTACTAAAGTCGCCCTGTTCGGACTCGCTTTCGCTACGGCTACCCCACCCGGGTTAACCTCGCAACACACCGCAAACTCGCAGGCTCATTCTTCAAAAGGCACGCAGTCACGACGCACCGAGCAAAGCTCGATACGCGACGCTCCCACGGCTTGTAGGCACACGGTTTCAGGTACTATTTCACTCCGCTCCCGCGGTACTTTTCACCATTCCCTCACGGTACTATCCGCTATCGGTCACCAGGGAATATTTAGGCTTAGCGGGTGGTCCCGCCAGATTCACACGGGATTTCTCGGGCCCCGTGCTACTTGGGTGTCTCTCAAACGAGCCGTACAGATTTCAGCTACGGGGGTCTTACCCTCTACGCCGGACCTTTCGCATGTCCTTCGCCTACCCATACGGTTTCTGACTCGCCGACCAGCCGGCAGACTGATCAAGAGAGATCCCACAACCCCGTATACGCAACCCCTGCCGGGTCTCACACGCATACGGTTTGGCCTCATCCGGTTTCGCTCGCCACTACTCCCGGAATCACGGTTGTTTTCTCTTCCTGCGGGTACTGAGATGTTTCACTTCCCCGCGTTCCCTCCACTTGCCCTATGTGTTCAGGCAAGGGTGACAGCCCATGACGACTGCCGGGTTTCCCCATTCGGACACCCCCGGATCAAAGCCTGGTTGACGACTCCCCGGGGCCTATCGTGGCCTCCCACGTCCTTCATCGGTTCCTGGTGCCAAGGCATCCACCGTGCGCCCTTAAAAACTTGGCCACAGATGCTCGCGTCCACTGTGCAGTTCTCAAACAACGACCAACCACCCATCACCCCGGACCAGAAGTCCGAGTGCACTGGGGCCGGCACTGAAGGCGACCTGAACGGCCATACCCTCAGACACCCAACAGCGTGCCCGACCCGATCGACGTCCGGAGATCATGCTTTCCACGCCCTTACGGACAGTACTCACAGCCTCCGACCCGTGAACCGGTCGAATAATCAACGTTCCACCCTTGAGCAACCAGCATCAGTCGTTCGCTGATGTCCTGGCCTCTGATCCGGCAAAGCCGGATAAGAAGTACTCCTTAGAAAGGAGGTGATCCAGCCGCACCTTCCGGTACGGCTACCTTGTTACGACTTCGTCCCAATCGCCAGTCCCACCTTCGACAGCTCCCTCCCACAAGGGGTTGGGCCACCGGCTTCGGGTGTTACCGACTTTCGTGACGTGACGGGCGGTGTGTACAAGGCCCGGGAACGTATTCACCGCAGCAATGCTGATCTGCGATTACTAGCAACTCCGACTTCATGGGGTCGAGTTGCAGACCCCAATCCGAACTGAGACAGGCTTTTTGAGATTCGCTCCGCCTCACGGCTTCGCAGCTCATTGTACCTGCCATTGTAGCACGTGTGCAGCCCAAGACATAAGGGGCATGATGACTTGACGTCGTCCCCACCTTCCTCCGAGTTGACCCCGGCAGTCTCCTGTGAGTCCCCATCACCCCGAAGGGCATGCTGGCAACACAGAACAAGGGTTGCGCTCGTTGCGGGACTTAACCCAACATCTCACGACACGAGCTGACGACAGCCATGCACCACCTGTACACCGACCACAAGGGGGCGACCATCTCTGGCCGTTTCCGGTGTATGTCAAGCCTTGGTAAGGTTCTTCGCGTTGCGTCGAATTAAGCCACATGCTCCGCTGCTTGTGCGGGCCCCCGTCAATTCCTTTGAGTTTTAGCCTTGCGGCCGTACTCCCCAGGCGGGGAACTTAATGCGTTAGCTGCGGCACCGACGACGTGGAATGTCGCCAACACCTAGTTCCCACCGTTTACGGCGTGGACTACCAGGGTATCTAATCCTGTTCGCTCCCCACGCTTTCGCTCCTCAGCGTCAGTAATGGCCCAGAGATCCGCCTTCGCCACCGGTGTTCCTCCTGATATCTGCGCATTTCACCGCTACACCAGGAATTCCGATCTCCCCTACCACACTCTAGTCTGCCCGTATCGAATGCAGACCCGGGGTTAAGCCCCGGGCTTTCACATCCGACGCGACAGACCGCCTACGAGCTCTTTACGCCCAATAATTCCGGACAACGCTCGCGCCCTACGTATTACCGCGGCTGCTGGCACGTAGTTAGCCGGCGCTTCTTCTGCAGGTACCGTCACTTTCGCTTCTTCCCTGCTGAAAGAGGTTTACAACCCGAAGGCCGTCATCCCTCACGCGGCGTCGCTGCATCAGGCTTTCGCCCATTGTGCAATATTCCCCACTGCTGCCTCCCGTAGGAGTCTGGGCCGTGTCTCAGTCCCAGTGTGGCCGGTCGCCCTCTCAGGCCGGCTACCCGTCGTCGCCTTGGTGAGCCGTTACCTCACCAACAAGCTGATAGGCCGCGGGCTCATCCTTCACCGCCGGAGCTTTCCACACTCATCGGATGCCCGAGAGTGTTGTATCCGGTATTAGACCCCGTTTCCAGGGCTTGTCCCAGAGTGAAGGGCAGATTGCCCACGTGTTACTCACCCGTTCGCCACTAATCCCCACCGAAGTGGTTCATCGTTCGACTTGCATGTGTTAAGCACGCCGCCAGCGTTCGTCCTGAGCCAGGATCAAACTCTCCGTGAATGTTTTCCCGACTGTGCTTAATGAAAAGCGCGGGTCGACACCACGAGAGCGGAACAGTCAGGCGGAATAAGCCCGACCGTTCACAGCGTCCTCGCTGTGTTTTACTTCAAAGGAACCTCGCCCCAACCGAAACCGGCCGGGAACGGGGTATCAACATATCTGGCGTTGATTTTTGGCACGCTGTTGAGTTCTCAAGGAACGGACGCTTCCTTTGTACTCACCCAAGCTACTCTCGGGCTTTCCTCCGGGCAGTTTCCCTTCGGTCTTGCGTTTCCAACCCTACCAGATCCGTTTTCCGTTCCGTTCCCGGTCGGAATTCATTTCCGGTGGCCGTTGGAGGGCCGTGCCTAATTGATTGCCTTGCGACTTTCTTTCGGCGAGTCCGACTTTATCAGAAGTTTTTCGCCGGACTGACCGGCCACTCGTTCCTGATTCATCGGATAGGGCTCACTCGTGAAATTGCTTTGCACGACAAGCCGATAGATTTCACTGCCGCCTGGGGCATGTCCACCTCTAGGCAACTGTTCTAATCTACCTCCCCACACGCACCGTGTCAACGGCTCTTGCGGGAACGAAGAGGAGACTAACAGCCCGACGGGGGTCAACGCACATCAGGCGGCCACGGGGACCGCGGCACTTCGTTCGTGTTCCTCGACATCGCCCGTCTCACCGGCCCTGACAGCTCGTCCGCCCAGGACATAGACGTACGCGAGGAAGACGAGCTCGGCGAGGACTCCGATGCCGATGCGGGCCCAGGTGGGCAGGCCGGACGGGGTGACGAAGCCTTCGATGGCGCCGGAGATGAAGAGGACCAGCGCCAGGCCTATCGCCATGCCCAGGGCGGCTCGTCCCTCCTCGGCCAGGGCCGAACGGCGGGTGCGGGGGCCTGGGTCGATGACGGTCCAGCCGAGGCGCAGGCCCGTGCCTGCGGCCACGAAGACAGCGGTCAGTTCCAGCAGGCCGTGCGGGAGGATCAGGCCGAGGAAGACGTCGAGGCGGCCGGCCGAGGTCATCAGGCCGATGCCCACGCCCAGGTTGAGCATGTTCAGGAGCAGGATCCAGAGGACCGGCAGGCCCAGGAAGATGCCCAGGACCAGGCACATCGCGGCGGCCTGGGCGTTGTTCGTCCATACCTGGGCCGCGAAGGACGCGGCGGGATGACTCGAGTAGTAGGTCTCGTACTGGCCGCCGGGGCGGGTCATCTCGCGCAGGGCGTCGGGGGCCGCGATGCTGGCCTGGACCTCCGGGTGGGTGCCGATCCACCACCCCAGGAGCACGGCGACGAGGGTGGAGAGCAGCGCGGTGGGGACCCACCAGTGGCGGGAACGGTAGACAGCCGCGGGGAAGCCGTGGGTCAGGAAGCGGGTGATGTCGCGCCAGGAGGCCCGTCGGTTTCCCGTCACGGCGCTACGCGCGCGTGCCACCAGTTGGCTGAGGCGCCCGGTGAGCTGAGGATCCGGGGCGCTGGACTGGATCAGCGAGAGGTGGGTGGCGGTGCGCTGGTAGAGGGTGACGAGTTCGTCGACCTCGGCTCCGTCGAGGCGGCGCTGGCGGCGGAGCAGGGCGTCGAGGCGGTCCCACTCCGCGCGATGGGCGGACACGAAGACATCGAGGTCCATCGGGTGTGCTGCTCCTCGTCCCTCTCATACCGCGTGTCGGCTTGTCGTACTGGTCGTACTGCGGCGCGATGTGACCTCAGCTTGGCAGACTGGCCACTCTCGGGGCAGGTCAGGGGATGAAACCGGAAGGACTACGGGTGTGAGTGAGCTAGTGACGGGCGAGGCGGTGGCGCTGGAGCTGCGTCCCGCGAAGCTGCCGAGCCGGGCGCTGGCCGTGCTGCTCGACCTGATCGTGGCCATGGTCGTCTACCTCGCGGTGGTCCTGATCCTGGTGCTGTCGACGGCCGGCCTCGACGAGGCGGCCCAGATGGCGATATCCGTCGCGAGCTTCCTGCTCGTCCTGGTGGGTGGGCCGATCGCGGTGGAGACGCTGAGCCATGGGCGCTCGCTGGGAAAACTGGCGTGCGGGCTGCGGGTGGTGCGGGACGACGGTGGACCGATCCGGTTCCGGCACGCGCTGGTGCGTGGGGCGGTCGGGGTGGTCGAGATCCTGATGACGTTCGGGGTCGTCGCCTGCATCGCCTCGCTCGTGTCGGCGCGGGGTCGCCGGCTGGGTGACGTGTTCGCGGGGACGTTGGTCGTGCGGGAGAGGGTTCCGGCCGGGCAGGCGGCGTTCGTGCCTCCTCCGCCGCCCTGGCTCGCGGGGCAGTTCTCCGAGCTCGACCTGTCCGCCGTTCCGGACGGTCTGTGGCTGGCCATCCGCCAGTACCTGACGCGGATGCGGCAGCTGGACCCGCACGTCGGCGCGGCCATGGCGGAACGTCTCGCCTCGGATCTGGCCGCCCGTACGGGCGCTCCGGCGCCGTACGGGGTTCCCCCGGGCGCGTATCTGGCGGCCGTGGTGCACGAGCGGCAGGCTCGGGAGGCTCGCCATGCGTTCGGGAGCTCGGCCGGTGCGGGTGGGGGTGGCGTGCCGGGTCCTGCCGGTACGCCCGGTGCGGTCGTACCGGGGGCGCCGGTCGGTGGGCCGGGGTGGGGTGCGCCGGTGGCTCAGCCTCCGGTCGCTCCGGCGTATGCGCCGCCTGGGGGGTATGTGAGCCCGGCCCCGCCTCCGAGCGCCCCCGGGTACGTACCGCCGGCGGGAGCCGCAGGTGCTGGTCCCGGGGCCGGTGGTCCCGGCGCTGTCGTTCCCCCCGCGCCGGTGGCCCCCGAGTCGCCGCAGGAGCCCTCTGACGGGCGGCCGAGCACCGGTTTCGCGCCGCCTGCGTGAGTCACGGCTGATCGGCCCGCCCGCTGAGCCGCTGTCGGCCGGACTCGGCGTCAGTCGGACGTCGGCTTCAGTCGAACGTCGAGGGCGGTGTCTCCAGGTGGTCCAGCTCGATTCCGGGTGCCGCCAGAACGACGTCGCCCGCGATGTGAACGGTGTGCCGCTCGCCGGTGTCCAGGGCTGTGACCTGGTATTCGTCCACGGTCAGGGGGCCGTTGTCAGTGGCGTGTGCTTCTCTTTCGATCAAGGCCCAGGACTGGTCCAGGGTGCGCGGGGCGAGGACCGGGTCGGTGAAGGCGACGAGGCGTACGCGGGTGGCCGGTGTCGAGGGGGCGAGACGGAGGAGGCGGGCTGTGGCGATCAGGAACGCCGGGGAGGTGCCGGTGAAGGCGTGCGCGCGGACATTGCCTTCGGTGGCCTCCGTGCCGGTGGGGTCGGTGCGGACCCAGGTGACGCCGTCGAGGGCGGCGCCGCGGACCTGCCAGCTCGCGGCGTGGAGTTCGAGGCGGATGGGGCGGCCGAGGTCGTCGAGGGCGAGGTCGACGGAACCGGCATGGTCACCGGAAGGGGCGGTCAGCTGGGAGACATAGCGCCAGCCGGACGGGCCGGGCGCGCAGTGGAAGTGTTCTTCGGCGAGGAGGGTGTGGTCGTGCGGGTCATGGAGCGAATACCGGCCGCGGGGCATGGGGGTCCTGGGTCTTGACGGGCTGGTCCTGCCGACGTGCGGGGCGGGAGCCGAACGGGCAGGCCCCCGGCACGGGGGTGCGGGGGCCTGCCTGGGCGCTGCTGCCGAGACGGGTGCGCCCGTGCACGGACGCACCCGCCGCCGGGCGGATCAGTAGCGGTACTGGTCCGACTTGTAGGGGCCCTCGACCTCGACACCGATGTAGGCGGCCTGCTCGGGGCGGAGCGTGGTCAGCTTCACGCCGAGCGCGTCGAGGTGGAGACGGGCGACCTTCTCGTCGAGGTGCTTGGGCAGCGTGTAGACGCCGATCGGGTACTGCGACTGCTTGGTGAACAGCTCGATCTGGGCCAGCGTCTGGTCCGCGAAGGAGTTGGACATCACGAACGACGGGTGACCGGTGGCGTTGCCCAGGTTCAGCAGACGGCCCTCCGACAGCACGATGAGAACCTTGCCGCCGGGGAACGTCCAGGTGTGGACCTGCGGCTTGACCTCGTCCTTGACGATGCCCGGGATCCGCGCCAGACCGGCCATGTCGATCTCGTTGTCGAAGTGGCCGATGTTCCCGACGATCGCCTGGTGCTTCATCCTGGCCATGTCCGAGGCCATGATGATGTCCTTGTTGCCGGTCGTGGTGATGAAGATGTCGGCCGTCTCCACGACCTCGTCGAGCGTCGTGACCTGGTAGCCGTCCATCGCCGCCTGCAGCGCGCAGATCGGGTCGATCTCGGTGACGATCACCCGGGCACCCTGCCCCCGCAGCGACTCCGCACAGCCCTTGCCCACATCACCGTAACCGCACACGACGGCCGTCTTGCCGCCGATGAGAACATCCGTGGCCCGGTTGATGCCATCGATCAGGGAATGCCGGCAGCCGTACTTGTTGTCGAACTTCGACTTGGTGACCGCGTCGTTCACATTGATCGCCGGGAACAGCAGCACACCGTCACGCTGCATCTCGTACAACCGGTGGACACCCGTCGTGGTCTCCTCCGTCACACCACGGATCTCCGAGGCGAGCTGGGTCCACTTCTGGGAGCCGTCGGTGATGGTGCGGTTCAGGAGTTCGAGGACGACGCGGTGCTCGTCGTTCTCGGCGGTGTCGACGGCAGGGACCTTGCCGTCCTTCTCGTACTCGACGCCCTTGTGGACGAGGAGGGTGGCGTCACCGCCGTCGTCCAGGATCATGTTCGGGCCGCCGGTCGGGCTGTCCGGCCAGGTCAGCGCCTGCTCCGTGCACCACCAGTACTCTTCCAGGGTCTCGCCCTTCCAGGCGAAGACCGGGACGCCCTGCGGGTTGTCCACCGTGCCGTTCGGGCCGACCGCGATGGCGGCGGCGGCGTGGTCCTGGGTGGAGAAGATGTTGCAGGAGGCCCAGCGGACCTGGGCACCGAGGGCGACCAGGGTCTCGATGAGGACGGCGGTCTGCACGGTCATGTGCAGGGAGCCGGTGACGCGGGCGCCGGCGAGAGGCTGGGCCTCGGCGTACTCCTTGCGGATCGCCATCAGGCCGGGCATCTCGTGCTCGGCGAGGGTGATCTCCTTGCGGCCGAAAGCGGCCAGGGAGAGGTCGGCGACCTTGAAGTCCTGTCGGTTGTCGACAGTCGTCATGCGAGCTGCTCCTCGGTGTCGGGTCGAGGGTGGGTAGGGCTGGTCTGCGCGGCGGCGGACACAGGGGTGCCCCGAAGAGGACACAGGCATGCCCGCGTGCGCGCAGCGCAGTCCGTCGGAGGCCCTCTCTCCCTCGGTCGGTCCGCGAGGGGACCGCCCGACCGCCATCAGCAGCGACGTCTGGCTCCGTCCCAAGCTACACCGGTCGGCCCGGCCTGCCCCAGTCCGCCTGCGTACAGGATCAAGCCGAAGGGAGTGGTGTGGGCGGGCGGGCGGACCTGAGGCGGAAAGCCGTAGGGGGCGCGAGCCGTGGCGGGCCGGGGACGGCGAAGGGCCCGTCGCGACGGTTCGCGACGGGCCCCGGTGCTCGGTGCCTGGTGGAGTGGCCGGTGGGTCAGTGTTCGGCGGTGGGGGCCGGGCCGCCGGGGGCGGCCTCGGCGTCGGCGCCCTTGGCGGCCTCCGCCTCGCTGTAGATGTCGGGCTCCAGGTAGATGACGCGGGCGATCGGGACGGCCTCGCGGATGCGGGCCTCGGCGGCGTCGATCGCGTGGGCGACCTCGGTGGCCGTTTCGTCGTGGCGGACGGCGATCTTGGCGGCGACCAGCAGTTCCTCGGGACCGAGGTGGAGCGTGCGCATGTGGATGATGCCGGGGACCGTGTCGCCGTCGACGATCGCGGCCTCGATCTTCTTGACGTCCTCCACACCGGCGGCCTCGCCCAGGAGCAGGGACTTGGTCTCGGCGGCGAGGATGATCGCGATGAGGATGAGCAGGACGCCGATGCAGAGGGTGCCGATGCCGTCCCAGACGCCGTCACCGGTGAGCAGGGCGAGGCCGACGCCGCCGAGGGCGAGGATCAGACCGACGAGAGCACCGAGGTCCTCCAGGAGGACGACCGGCAGCTCGGGGGCCTTGGCGTGGCGGACGAACTCGGTCCAGGACCTCTTGCCCCGCAGGACGTTGGATTCCTTGATGGCGGTCCGGAAGGAGAACGACTCGGCGATGATCGCGAAGACGAGGACGCCGACCGGCCAGTACCAGTTCTCGATCTCGTGCGGGTGCTTGATCTTCTCGTAGCCCTCGTAGAGGGCGAACATGCCGCCGACGGAGAAGAGGACGATGGAGACGAGGAAGGCGTAGATGTAGCGCTCGCGGCCGTAGCCGAAGGGGTGTTGCGGGGTCGCTTCGCGTTTGGCCTTCTTGCCGCCGAGGAGCAGCAGTGCCTGGTTGCCCGAGTCGGCGAGCGAGTGCACGGACTCGGCGAGCATCGACGACGAGTGGCTGAAGAGGAACGCCACGAACTTCGCTACCGCGATCGCGAGGTTGGCGGCGAGTGCCGCCACGATCGCCTTGGTGCCGCCTGACGCGCTCATGTGTCCGAGGTGTCCCTTCGCCTACGCATATGTCTGTGCGTGGGCACGTGTACCCACGCTTCCGTCCGTCACCGGCCGGGCTTTGCCCGCCTTTTGCAGGGGGCATTGTTGCAGCCCGGTCCGGCGTCGTCGCGTCAGGCCGTGGATCAGGGAGGGTTGACGCCGCTCACCAAGGGATCGCGCCGCTCAGGCGACCACGGTGGCGCGGAACAGGGTGCCGGGTCCGGACACCTCGGCCTTCTCGTCCGCCGGTACGAAGACGGACTCGCCGGGGGCGAGCGTGTGTTCGCCCGCGCGGACCGAACCGGCCGTGCAGAGGAGGATCTGCGGGGTGGCGCGGGTGAGGTCGTGCGGGGCGGTGGCCTCGGGAAGGACGAAGCGGGAGAGGCGGAACTCGTCGATGGGCGTCTCGTAGACCTCCTCGCCATCCGGGGACGCCTCGGGGCGCAGGACGCCGGGGTCGGTCGCCTCGAAGCGGACGATGCGCAGGAGTTCGGGGACGTCGACGTGCTTGGGGGTCAGGCCGCAGCGCAGGACGTTGTCGGAGTTGGCCATGATCTCCACGCCGAGGCCGTTCAGATACGCGTGCGGGATGCCGGCGCCGAGGAACAGGGCCTCGCCGGGCTGCAGGCGTACGTGGTTGAGGAGCATGGCTGCGATGACGCCTGGGTCGCCCGGGTAGTGGTGGGCGATGTCGGCGTACGGGGCGTAGGCGCCGCCGAGACGGGCGCAGGCGGCCGCGGCCTCGGTGACCGTGTGGGCCGTCTCCTCGGGGTCGGCGCCCAGGACCGCGGTCAACACCTCGCGCAGCGCGGCCTCTTCGGGGTGGGCGTGCAGGAGGTCGACGTACGGCTTCAGGGAGTCGACGTCGAGGGCGGCGAGCAGATCGGCGGCCTGGAGCGGGTCCCGGAAGCCGCAGAGGCCGTCGAACTCCGTGAGGGCGCAGATCAGTTCCGGCTTGTGGTTGGCGTCCTTGTAGTTGCGGTGGCCCGCGTCGATCGGGATGCCGCGCCGTACCTCGTCCTCGTAGCCCTCCCTGGCCTGTTCGAGGTCGGGGTGGACCTGGAGGGAGAGCGGGGCGCCGGCGGCGAGGAGCTTCAGGAGGAACGGGAGACGGGGGCCGAACCTGGCGACCGTTCGACGTCCCAGCTCACGTTCCGGGGCCTCGTCGATCACCTCGGTGAGGGGGCCGCGCCCGGTGCGCGAGGGTGCGCCGGGGTGGGCGCCCATCCACATCTCCGCCTGCGGCTCGCCGGTGGGGGCCACGCCCAGGAGCTGCGGGATGGCGGTGGTCGAACCCCAGGCGTAGGGGCGGACGGTGTTGTCGAGGCGGTCCATGGTGTGTGCTTCTCCGTAGGTGGGGAGCCGGCCGATGCCCCGGTCAGGGGCGGACTCCGGTAAAGATCAGGCTCCGGAAGCGAGCGACAGGTAAACGGCGGCGAAATCGGTGATGGCGATCATCTCCGCGAGGGTCTCCAGGTCGCTGCCCTCCTCGGGTTCCAGCTCGCTGATCGCGGCGTCGTGGCCGAGGGCCAGCTCGCGGGCGGCCGGGACGCCGCTCAGACCACCGGTCGGGCGGTCGCGGACGAGCACCACGCGCGCGTGCAGGACGGGTGCGTCCTCGACGCGGTCGCGGAAGAAGTCGTCGGGGTCGGCGTTCGCGGCCAGTGGGCCGGAGAGCAGCACCGTGTGCGAGGCGAGTGCCTCCGGCAGCTGGGCCGCGAGGGCGGGGCGGCCCCCCAGCTCGGCGAGCGCGGAGGCGAAACGGCGGCCCACCGGGCCCGCGGCCTGGCCTTCGGTCCAGATCAGCGGGAGCGCGTCGGCCAGCTCGGCGGCGAGCGTCTTGGCGGGGTTGCTGTAGGTGGCGATGGCCGGGCCGCAGCGCTCGGCGACACGGTCGAGGCGGTCGGCGACCTTCTGCAGGGCGTCCGGCGGGGCGTCGATCAGGCCGGTGCGGTCCAGCAGGGCGAGCATCGGGGTGAGCAGCGCCCACAGGACTCCGGGAGCGGCGGCGCCGAGGGGCGCCTCCTGCTCGTACGGGGCGGTCGCCATCGGTACGAAGAGGCCGTGGGCGCCTTCCACCGCCTCGGCGACGGGGGTGCGGGGCGGGGCGACGGCGACGACCGTGCTGCCTCGGCGGTACGCCTGGTCGACGAGGAGCGCCAGGCCCGGTTCGCTGCCGTCCGCGGTGGCGACCAGGAGGAGGTCGACCGGGCCCGCCCAGCCGGGGAGCTCCCAGCGGAGGGCGCCCGCGGCGGGGGCCACGCCGGTGGGGTGGAGGCGGGTGATGGGGCAGCTGGACCCCGCGAGGGCGCCGAGCAGGTCGGCGACGCCCGCGGAGGCCATGCCGGGGCCCGCGATCAGGAGGGCGCGGGGGCGGCCGTCCGGTTTCAGTTCGGGGATGCCCGCCTCGGTACCGAGGCGGATCGCCGTGCGGACCCGGGCGCCTGCCTCGGCGGCGCCGCGGAGCAGGTCGCGGCGGTCCGCCTCCGCGAGGGCTTCGGGGGTGTCTAGCAGCGAGTCGTCGAGCATGGGCGGCAGCCTCCGATCGCCGGGTGCCCTGTTACGCCTTTTCGCCTCTACGCCGGGTTTCCCGGCCGGGGCGGGGTTAGGCCTTGCGCGGGAGCCTGATCGCGCGGGTCACGCGGGGCGGCGGGCCTCGTCGACGAGGAGTACGGGGATGCCGTCCCGGATCGGGTAGGCGAGGCCGCAGTCCTGGCTCGTGCAGGCCAGCTCGGTGTCCTCCTCCGTGAGGGGGGCGTGGCACGCCGGGCAGGCGAGGATCTCCAGGAGGCCGGCTTCGAGCGGCATGTCGGGTCCCTTCGGGGGCGGGTCGGTGCGGTGCGGCCTGGTCAGAGTACCGCCGTGCGGGGGTCGGCGCCGGGGTTGGGGCTCGGGGCCCGGTACTCACGCCCTGATGATCCCCAGGACCTCGTCCCGTACCTTCGCCATGGTCGTCTCGTCCTTCGCCTCCGCGTTCAGGCGGAGCAGCGGTTCCGTGTTGGAGGGGCGGACGTTGAACCACCAGTCGGCGGCGGAGACGGTCAGGCCGTCGAGGTCGTCCAGGGTGATGCCCGCGCGGTCCTCGTACGCGGAGCGGATCGCGGCCAGGCGGCCCGTCTGGTCGGCGACCGTGGAGTTGATCTCGCCGGAGCCGGCGTAGCGGTCGTACTGGGCGACGAGGCCGGAGAGGGGGCCGTCCTGGCCGCCGAGGGCGGCGAGGACGTGGAGGGCGGCCAGCATGCCCGTGTCGGCGTTCCAGAAGTCGGCGAAGTAGTAGTGGGCGGAGTGCTCGCCGCCGAAGATGGCGCCGGCCCTGGCCATCTCGGCCTTGATGAAGGAGTGGCCGACGCGGGTGCGCACCGGCGTGCCGCCGTTCTCCCGCACCACCTCCGGGACGGACCAGGAGGTGATCAGGTTGTGGATGACCGTGCCCTTGCCGCCGTGCCTGGCGAGCTCGCGGGCGGCCACCAGGGCGGTGATCACGGAGGGGGAGACGGGGTCGCCCTGCTCGTCGACGACGAAGCAGCGGTCGGCGTCGCCGTCGAAGGCGAGGCCGAGGTCGGCGCCCTCCTCGCGGACACGCTTCTGGAGGTCGACGATGTTCGCCGGGTCGAGGGGGTTGGCCTCGTGGTTCGGGAAGGTGCCGTCCAGTTCGAAGTACAGGGGGACGAGGTCGAGGGGGAGGCCGGCGAAGACCGTGGGGACGGTGTGGCCGCCCATGCCGTTGCCCGCGTCGACGACGACCTTGAGGGGGCGGATGGGGGTCAGGTCGACGAGGCCGCGCAGGTGCGCCGCGTAGTCCTCCAACGTGTCCCGCCGGGTGATCGCCCCCGGCGTGGCGGCCGGTGCCGGCGCGCCCGACTCGCTCCAGCCCTCGACCAGTTCGCGGATCTCGGCGAGGCCGGTGTCCTGGCCGACGGGGGCGGCGCCCGCGCGGCACAACTTGATGCCGTTGTACCGGGCGGGGTTGTGGGAGGCCGTGAACATCGCGCCGGGCAGGTTCAGCGCGCCCGAGGCGTAGTACAGCTGGTCCGTCGAACAGAGGCCGATCTCGGTCACGTTCACCCCGAGCGCCGCCGCCCCGCGCGCGAAGGCACGCGACAGGCCGGGCGAGGAGGGTCTCATGTCGTGGCCGGTCACGATGGCTTTCGCGCCGGTCACCCGCACGAAGGCCGCCCCGAAGAGCTCGGCCAGGGTCTCGTCCCACTGGTCCGGGACCACCCCGCGTACGTCGTACGCCTTCACGATCGTCGACAGGTCAGCAGTCATGGTCAAACCCTCCTGAAGTCCTCACCGGTCGCCCCAAACTACCCGCCCGGGCCGACAGCCGGCCGTGTGACCTCTGAGAACGGCACCAAGGCCCCGGCGGGAGTGCCTCGCGGTGGTACCTCAGGGAAGCATCCATTCCAGTACGGGGGTGCTTTGTCCCACCACGATCAGGCACATCACCAGCAACAGCCCCAGGCTCCACGGCAGCACCTTGCGCAACAGGTCGCCCTCGCGCCCGGCGAGGCCGACGGCGGCGCAGGCGATGGTCAGGTTCTGCGGGGAGATCATCTTGCCGAGGACGCCGCCGGAGCTGTTGGCGGCGGCGAGCAGTTCCGGCGACAGGCCCGACTCACGGGCCGCGCTGACCTGGAGGGCACCGAACAGGGCGTTGGCGGAGGTGTCCGAGCCGGAGACGGCGACGCCGAACCAGCCGAGGACCGGGGACAGGAAGGCGAGCCCGGCGCCGGCCGCCGCCACGAAGTGGCCGATGGTGGCGGCCTGTCCGGAGAGGTTCATGACGTAGGCGAGGGCGAGGACGGACGTCACGGTGAGGATGGCGAAGCGGAGTTCGTGCACCGTGGCCGCCCACTCCCTGACGGCCACGCGCGCGTGGACCTTCAGGACGACGGCCGTGCACAGCCCGGCGAGCAGCACCAGGGTGCCGCCGGTGGCCACGATGGGCCAGGTGAAGACGTTGCCTCCCACCGGGTCGCCGTCCGGGCTCGCGACGTTCAGGAAGGGCCAGTCGTACGTCTGTGTCGCCCCGGCCAGCCAGTCCTTCACCACGGGGATCTGGGCGAGGGAGAAGATCGCGACGATCAGCGCGTACGGGGCGTAGGCGCGCAGGACTTCGCGCGGCGGGTCCTCCTCGTCGAGGTCCTCGCTGCGTACGCCGGTCAGTACGGCGGCGCGTACGGGCTCGGCGGCGGGGCGGCGGGCGTGGGGTACGGCGACGAGGGCGCCCGCGCCCAGCAGGGCGGCGCCGATGTCGGCGAGTTGGGCGGAGATGTGGTTGGAGGCGATGAACTGGCCGACGGCGAAGGCGGACCCGCAGGCCAGGGCGGGCACCCAGGTCTCGCGCAGCCCGCGCCGTCCGTCGACGAGCCAGACCAGGACCAGGGGCACCACGAGGGCGAGCAGGGGCGTCTGGCGGCCGACTACGGACGCGACGGTGTCCAGGGGCAGTTCGGTGACCTGGGCGAGGGTGACGACCGGTGTGCCCATGGCGCCGAAGGCGACGGGCGCGGTGTTGGCGACCAGGGCGACCACGGCGGCCTTCACCGGTTCGAAGCCGAGCGCGACGAGCATGACGGAGCAGATGGCGACCGGCGCGCCGAAGCCGGCGAGGGCTTCCAGGAGCGCGCCGAAGCAGAACGCGACGACGAGCGCCTGGATGCGTGGGTCGTCGGAGAGCCGCCCGAAGGAGCGGCGCAGGATGTCGAAGTGCCGGGTGTGGACGGTCATCCGGTACACCCACAGGGCGTTGACGACGATCCACATGATCGGGAAGAAGCCGAACGCGGCCCCCTGGGCGGCGCTGGAGAGTGTCTGGCCGAGCGGCATGCGGTGGGCGAGCCAGGCGACCAGAACGGCCGCCAGAAGCCCGATCAGCCCCGCCAGGTGCGCTTTCAGGCGCACGACGCCGAGCAGGACCAGGACGATGACGAGGGGCAGGGTCGCGACGAGGGCGGACAGGCCGAGTGAACCGGCCACGGGTTCCAGGTGCTGGACGTACACGGGAGCCTCCCCGATTCCGCGATGCGGAAAGCGGTTTCTCACGGCACGGGCACCCGGAATGATCGCGTCCGTGCCGCCACGGCGTCAACAGGCGTGCGTCACCGCGCGAAACGACGCGAACGGAAAGAGCCACGAGGGCGCCGACGACACCGACGACTTCGGGAGCACGGCAACGGCCCCACCCAGAGCGTCAGTTGTCGGGTGAGCGCAGCACGCGGAGGTGGCCGCGGCGGGCGACCTCCATCGGGTCCGCCCTGCGCGCGCCGCCACCGGCCTCCGCCGCGCGCTGCTGCGGGCGGGCCGCCTCGCGCACGGCGTTGGCAAGCGCTTCCAGGTCGTCACCGCTGGGGCGTGCGGGAGCCGAGGCGTCCAGCAGCCGTACGACCTCCCAGCCGCGCGGGGCGGTGAGGCGCTCGGAGTGCTCGGCGCACAGGTCGTAGCAGTGGGGTTCGGCGTAGGTGGCGAGGGGGCCGAGGACCGCGGTCGAGTCGGCGTAGACGTACGTCAGCGTCGCGACGGCGGGGCGGCCGCAAGCGGTGCGCGAACAGCGACGTACAGGGCTCACGACGTTGGACGGTACCGCACTCTTGAGCGGGCCGCGACGACTCTCCACCAGGTCACTCCACCGTGTCGCGCTGTGAAACGCCCCACACGCCCCTCCGAACCCACCGCGTTGACCTGCGAGTAGCCCCCCGTCCGGGATGCCGAACAGCCTTGAGTGCGGTCGATTTTCCGTACATACCATGTCAATTGACGCGAGTTCGCCGGTCTTGGGGAGATGTGGAATCGAGCCCAACCTTGACCGGAATGGTCATCCTGCGACATGCCGTACGGCCCTCCTGGGCGCCGCCGTGCGGCGAGCCGGTTGGACATGCCAGGTCAGCGGTGTCGGGCCGGCGGGCGCGGCCGGGAGTGTGGAGCCGGGCGGGCGGACCTCGTGGGGACTACGCTTCACAGGTGATGGACAACCTCGTACCGCCCCGCGCCGCCTCCGCACCCGGGCCCCGCCGCCGAGATCGGCACGGCAGGGGGATGCGCGGGCCCATCGCACCGCCGCAGGTGCCGCTCGCGGCGAGTCGTGCGGAGGTGTTCGCGGATCTTGTGCAGGACTCCGTGGAGCGGCTGGAGCGGCGGTGGCCGCAGCTGGCGGACATCGACTTCCTCGTGCTGGAGGTGCCGCGGCTCGACGGGCCCGTCGACGGGGCGTGGAACGACGAGGCGGTGCCGCTCGGGGGGACCGTCGCGGCGCGGGAGGGGCGGCCGGCTCGGGTGGTCGTGTACCGGCGGCCGGTGGAGATCCGTACCAAGGGGCGCGATGAGCGGGCCGCGCTGGTGCATGAGGTCGTGGTGGAGCAGGTGGCCGAGCTGCTGGGGCTGAATCCGGAGACGGTGGATCCGCGGTACGGGGAGGACTGACACCGGTGGGTGCGCCCGGCAGGGGTTTCGCCCCCGCCGCCCCTACCCGTCCCATCCCCAGGGGCTGCGCCCCTTCGACCCCGCTCGGGTGCGTTTGTCGGCTGCGGGTGTGTGGGGGCCGGTCGCGCGGTTCCCCGCGCCCCTGAAGAGCAGGGGCGCGGGGAACTGCGCGAGCACTACCTCTGCAGGATCGACAGGTCTTGCCGCGCCTCCGGGACGGCCACCGTGCCTCGGTCGTCCGGGAGGGTCTGGATGGTGAAGGCGGGGACGGTGTCGAGCTTGGATTCCAGGGTGCGGGAGGCGTGGACGGGGCCGCCGGAGACGGGTTCGACGGTGAGGGCGTAGGTGCCCTTGAGGCCGGCCGGGGCGGGCAGGTCGACGTTCTGGGTGGTGCCGGCCTTGATCGTGAAGGTCTTCGTCGTGGGCTCGCCGCCACCGCTGCCGGCGGACGCGGTGACCTTGACCTTGGCCGCGCCGGTGGGCGCGGTGAGGGCGAGGGTGGTGCCCTTGGCGCGGTTGTCGGCCACCGTCGCGCGCGCGCCGACCGGGCGGGTGGCCGGGATGAAGGCCGTCTCCTGGTTGTCGCCCTTGCCGCGGACGACGCGGAGGGCGGCCACCACCGGGACCGACTGGTCGGTGGGGGTCAGCAGGAGGGAACCGGCCTCGCCGCGCGTGATGTCGCCGAGGTCGGCGGTGGCGGTCATGCCCCCCTTGACGTGCAGTGTCTCGTTGCCTGCGGGGGTGATCGGGCCGTTGGGCGAGGCGAGGCGGAGCTTCAGGTCGGCGTCGGTCTCGCCGGGGGTGAAGGCGACGAGGGTCACGGAGGTGGCGTCCTCGGGGATGCCGGGGAGGACCAGACTGGCGGCCGGGTCGGCCGCGGCGGCGAGCCAGTCGCCGCCCCGCTTGTCGTCGAGGGCCTGGACCGCGGCGGCGACCCGGCCGCTGCGGACCCTGACATGGACCGTGAGGTCGGCCTCCTTCGCCGTGGCGAGCGTCGACAGCAGGACCGGCTCGTCGGCGCGGGGCCGGACCGTGATGCCGTCGCCCACCGTCGACTTCAGGGCGCCGTCCTTGCCGTAGAGCTCGATGTCGACGACGGCCGCCGAGTCGTCCGGGTTGACGAGGTGGACGTAGTCGGTGCGGCCCGCGGCCGTACTGGCGCCCGGGAACCAGAACTCCGTGTCCGGGGCGGTGCAGTTGACGCCGAGCAGGCCGCGACCGGTGCCGGCGGCGACCTCGGTGGTCTCCTGCACCGTCCAGCCGGGCGCGAACTTCCCCTCGGCCGTGCCGATCAGCGCGGGCGAGTCGCCGCCGTCGGTGCTGCCGGCGACGGGCTTTCCGGGCTCCTTCACCTCCACGACGGGCTTGGCGGCCTTGTCCTTGCCGCCGTCCTTGTCACCGCCCTCGTCGCCCTTGCCGCCCTCGTCGCCCTTGCCGTCCTTGTCGCCCTTGCCGGGGTCTGTCGACTCCCCGCCCGCCGCGACGAGTTCGGCGCTGCCGTCGCCGCCGGTGCCCTTGGTGACGGGCGTGAAGGAGGTGTACGCGGTCTCCGCGAGGTCCGAGGTGCTCGGCTGGGGGCAGAGCAGGCTGGTCCGCTGCACGGGCAGCTGGGCGGCCGCCTTCGCCGTGGTGTCGCCGCCGGAGGCGTCGGGCGCGGAGAGCGCGGCGAAGCCGGTGACGGCGGCGAGGGCGGTCGCGCCGGCGATCAGGGACAGGGTCGTGCGGTTCACTGCTGGCTCCCGTCGGGGCGCTCACTGTCGGTGCCGGTGCCGTGCGACGGGTCGTAGGTCGCGTCGTAGCCCTGGGTGTACGTCTGGTCGTACGAGGCCGGGTCGCCCCCGTAGGAGGCGTACGGGTCGTACTGGCCGCCCTGGTAGGGGTCGGCCTGGTAGTGCTGCTGGTCGTACGTGCCCGCCGGGTACTGCTGGGCACCCTGGTACTGCTGGTCGTACTGGCCGTACTCGGCGCCGGCACCCGCGTGGTGCGCGGTGTCCCTCCCCCAGCCTCGAACGTCCTCGCCCGGGGGGACCCCCATGCCGTATCCGTGCTGGGGCGGGACGGTGGCCGCGGCCGGGACATCCTCCGGCGGAGAAGCCAGGTCGGGGTCGGCGGACTGTTCGGCCTCGGCCTCGGCCTGGGCGCGCAGGCGGCGGGCGCGGCGGCCGTCGCCGGTGATGTCCTGGGCGGGCACGGCGACGGGCTCGTCGGGGAGGTCGTCGTCGACGTCCCGGCGGCGGCCGGGGAGGGCGAGGACCACGAGGACGACGGCGAGCGAGCCCTGGGCCCACAGCCAGCCGGTGTGGCTGACGGGGGCGTCGAAGGTGACGTCCAGCTTGCCGCCGTCCACGGGCAGCTGGAAGCCCTGGGCCCAGCCGTCGACCGTGGTCGGGGTGAGCGGCCTGCCGTCGAGGGTGGCGGCCCAGGCCTCGTCGGCGGTGTCGGCGAGGCGCAGGACCCGGCCCGAGCCACCGGCCGGGATGGTGGTGTGCACGTCGACGGGGCCCGCGGCGACGGCCTTGGCGTCGCCGGAGGAGGCCTCGATGGTGACGCGGGCGACCTGGCGGTCCACCCGCCACAGGGCGCTGCCGTCCTGCTGGCTGAGCCGGCTCAGGCCGGGTGTGGCGTCCAGGACGCGGCCGACCTCGCGGGGCGCGCCCGGACGGACGAGGACGTAGCGCACGGCGAAGCCGCCGAGTTCGTCGGTCTGGTCGGCGCCGGAGCCCGCGACGAGGTTGGCGACGACCTTGTCGAGTTGTTCGTTCTCTCCCGCGGCGGCGGTGAGTTCGGCGTCGCCGAGGCGGACGCCGGAGCCGCGGACCAGGGTGTAGCCGACCCTGGCGGTGGAGTCGCTGTCGAGGACGAGGGTGCGGGCCTGGTCGCGGGTGCCGCTCTCCTCGGCGACGAACGCGGGCACCTGGACGGGGTCGCGGCGCTCCAGGGGACCGTCGGCGCCGCCGAGCACCCATCCGGCGGCGGCCAGCAGCGGGCCGACGGCGGCGGCGAGCGCGATGAGCACGGCCACCGGCTGGCGCCAGCCGAAGCTCTGCTCGGCCACGCGCGAGCGTGCCCCGTCGGCGCCCAGGGTGGCGGCGGCGAGGAGAGCGATGCCGTAGACGAGGGTCGCGGGGCCCGCCCAGGTGGAGCCGTTGGAGAGGACCGCGAGGACGAGGGCCACCAGGGCGGCCGTCCAAGCGGTCCGGATGGCCGGCTGGCGTTCCGAGCGGAGCAGGGCCGCCAGCGCGGCCAGGACGATGCCGACGAGCGTCAGCCCGCCGACCGTGCCGGGGCCGCCGGGGCTGATGCCGAGCAGATCGGTCGCCGAGGCGGTGCTCCCGCCGTACTCCAGACCGGCCTCCTCGAAGAAGCCGAACGGCAGCAGCGTCAGCGACCAGGGGGCGAGGATCAGCAGCGGGGTGCCCAGCTGGGCGAGGAAGCGCGGGCCGTAGGCGGCGATCTCGCGGCGGCGGACGACGAGGAGCCCGAGGCCGAGGAGCAGCGCGATGGGCCACACGATCGGGGTGAACGCGGTGGTGATCGCCAGCAGCAGGGCGTACGCCCAGGTCGCACGCCAACTGCCGCGCGCCCCTGTTCTGTTGCTCAGGCCGCCGGCCGCGGCGCCCGCGCGGGCGATGAGGGGCAGCAGGATCGCGAGGACGGCGGTACCGAGGCGACCGGTCGCGAGCCCGCCGGTGACGGCGGGCAGGAAGGCGTACACGACGGCGGCCCAGGCGCGCAGCAGCCGGGACTCGACCAGGGGCCGCGAGGCGAAGTACGCGGTGAAGCCGGCCAGTGGCACCGACGCCACGAGGAGCACGGTGACGGCGAGTCCGGCGGAGCCGAACAGCAGGGAGGAGAGCATGGCCACGATGGCCAGATACGGCGGAGCGGCCTCGGCGCCGCCCGCGCCGACCGGGTGCCAGGCGTCCAGATAGCGCGACCACAGCTCGGCGGAGTCGTCGGGCGCGGGCAGCAGGGTGCCGCCGGCGAGCGCGCCGCCGCCGAGCAGTTCACGGCAGGCGACGAGCGAGGCGAGCAGCAGGAGCGCGAAGAGCACGGGCCCGGGCGCACGCGCGATGCGCTTGAGCCGGGCGAACTGCTCGACCTGGAGGAAGTCGGCGTCGTCGTCCCCGGGTCCCGACTCCACCGCGCCGCCGTGCCGTCCGGCCTGGGGGGTCTCGGCGTCGGAGCGGCCGAACAGATCGCCCGCGACCTGTTCGACGGTGGCCCGGACGGTCGCGCCGGGTGGCGGGAACAGCGGCCGCAGCTCCCCCTTGTCCAGCTGCGAACGGCCTCGCCTGCGCCGCCCGGCGATGATCCGCTCGGGCCGCAGCAGCACGCTCAGCAGACCGCGGATCTCGTCGACAGCCTGTCCGGGGACCTTGCCTACGAGGTACGCGACGGTCCTGAGCAGGGTGCCGAGGACGATCCGCAGCAGCACCCAGGGCAGCTGTGCCGTGCGGGAGTTGACGAGGAGGGTGTAGATCGCGCCCGCCTTGTCGACCATGTGCGGGGAGGCGGCGCTGCGGCCCACGCAGTCGACGGTGCGGCGCTCGCGCGCGGACGCCTCGGCGTGCCGCACGACGGCTTCGGGGGCGACGAGGACGCGGTGCCCGGCGGCGGTGGCGCGCCAGCACAGGTCGATGTCGTCCCGCATGAGGGGCAGGCGGCGGTCGAAGCCGCCCAGTTCCTCGAAGACGTCGCGGCGGATCAGCATGCCGGCGGTGGACACGGCGAGGCTGGGCTTGACGTGGTCGTGCTGGCCCTGGTCCTGCTCACGACGGTCCAGGCCGGTCCAGCGGCGGCCGGAGTTGGCGATGGTGACGCCGACCTCCAGGAGCTGACGGCGGTCGTACCAGCCGCGCAGCTTGGGACCGACGACGGCGACGTCGTCCTGGCCCAGCTCGCGTTCGTTCTCCACTGCCCGCAGCAGTTGGGCGAGGGCGTCGGGCTCGGGGGCGCAGTCGTCGTGCAGCAGCCACAGCCACTGGACCGGCTCCCCGTGGGGAAGCTCCGGCATGTCGTACGCGTCGTCGCGCCAGCTGCGGGTGACCGGGTCCCAGCCGCTGGGGCGCCGGAGGTAGGCGAGGTCGTCCTGGGTGAGGACGCCCGCGGTGCGGTTGGCCTCCTCGACCGCCTGCCCGAAACCGGTCCGTCGGGCGAGGTGCAGGACGCGGTCCTCGCCGAGGGCCTCGGAGAGGAGCCGGGCGGAGTCGTCCGCGCTGCCGGTGTCGGCCGCCATGGCGCTCTGCACGGGGCGCTCCTGGCCGAGCAGCCCGGCGAGCGCGTCGGGCAGCCAGCGGGCGCCGTCGTGCGCGACGAGGACCGCGGTCACCACATGACGTGGGAACTCAGGAGTGGCAGCGTCGTGGTGAGCTGCGGTGTGGCTGTGCACGGACATCGAGGTACGGGCCCCGGTTCGATGGACTGCGGTGGACGTCTGTGTCCGGCGGGGACAGCGGGACGTCTCGGACGAGGGCCCACACTAACGGCTGAGCAGCAGGGCGGCCCGCCGCCTGTGGACAACCCACGTGCGACGGGCCGTACATGTTCGGTTGTTCCTGTTCGACTGTTCCGGGACGGGTCGGATGTTCCGGGACGGGTCAGACGGCCGCCTTCTTGAGGCGGCGGCGCTCGCGCTCCGACAGGCCGCCCCAGATGCCGAACCGCTCGTCGTTGGCGAGGGCGTACTCGAGGCACTCGGAGCGGACCTCGCAGGCGAGGCAGACCTTCTTGGCCTCGCGGGTCGAGCCGCCCTTCTCGGGGAAGAAGGACTCGGGATCGGTCTGGGCGCACAGCGCGCGCTCCTGCCAGCCGAGTTCCTCGTCCGCGTCGTCGACCAGCAGTTGCTGCACGAGCTCGGTCATGTGCGCCCCTCGTCCGTCTTTCGCGTCCCCGTCGTGCGGCCGTTACCGTTTTCGGCTGAACGACACGAGTGAAATTACAAGTGTGCTGCTACGGGCGAGTCAAGCCGAGATCTGCTATTGAGCCCCTTATTCACTCTGCGGAACCAAGGCTATGCGGAAAGTGTTCAAATCGGCATAAACCCTGACAGCAGCCTGGCGGCAGACGGGAGTTCCGGATGGGTTCTCCCTCCCTTACGTCAAAGGACGCCCAGGAGTTCGATCTCGTTCCGGCTCACTCCGGCTCGTTCGAGCCCGACTCGCTCCGGGGGCGCCGACGGCCCTCCACGCGCACGTGCCGACGGCTTGCCCGGTTGGACGCCATGTCTCCCCGGTACCCCGAGCACAAACCTTTCGCCGCGCGGATGTACCGAAAGAGGTGAACCGGCATCCACATACCGGACGTGAAGTTGACAGCGGGAGTGTGAACCGCTGTGCTTGTGGGCATGCTCGCGAACTTGGCACTCACCTCGACCCGCTCCGCCGGGTCCCTCGGTGCTGCTCGCTGTCGCTGTAGCTGTTGCTGTTCCAGCTGTTGAGCCGTACGCGCTCCGGCTGCCGCTGAGCCCCTCCCGGCTCGGCCGCCGTCCCCGTCGCCCGGAAGCCGGGCACACCCCGCCCCGCCCGTGACCCGGGCGGACGGTACGCGACACCCAGCCCCCCGCACTCTCCGTCGAGGACCACCTCACTTCATGAACAGCGACAGCGACCTCCAGATCGCCGGCGACCTTCTCGAAGTACCGCACCTCCTCCAGGCGCCGCGCCAACACCCGGTCACCGTGGCCGAGTTCGCCGGACTGGCCCGTTCCCTCGCCGACGACCGCTCCCAGTGGGAGCACCTCGTCGAGTACGACGCGACGACGCGCTGGTACCACCGGCTGCGAACCGGCCCCGGGTACGAGGTGTGGCTGCTGTCCTGGGTGCCGGGGCAGGGCACCGGGCTGCACGACCACGGGGGCTCCTCCGGCGTACTGACCGTGCTCGACGGCACGCTGACCGAGCGCACCGAGCGGGGCTCGCGCGTGCTCGGCGCGGGCGCGCAGCGGGTGTTCGCGCCGGGCTACGCGCACGAGGTCGTCAACGACGCGCTGGAACCGGCCATCAGCCTGCACGTCTACTACCCCGGCCTGACGGACATGCCGATGCACACGAAGGCCTGCGCGGCGGGGGCGGCGACCGTCACGGTCTGACCGGGACCGTGTGAAACCGGCCGTGCTCGCGGCCGGGCGGGCCGCTGTCGTACCCGCCTGACAAACTGGCTCCCATGCGCATTGTGGTTCTGGCAGGCGGCATCGGTGGTGCCCGGTTCCTGCGCGGTCTGAAGCGGGCCGTGCCGGACGCGGACATCACGGTCATCGGCAACACCGGGGACGACATCCACCTCTTCGGGCTGAAGGTCTGCCCGGACCTCGACACGGTGATGTACACCCTCGGCGACGGCATCAACGAGGAGCAGGGCTGGGGCAGGGCCGACGAGACCTTCCACCTCAAGGAGGAGCTCGCGGCGTACGGCGTCGGGCCCGAGTGGTTCGGGCTCGGCGACCGGGACTTCGCCACCCACATCGTGCGGACGCAGATGATCAGTGCCGGGTATCCGCTGAGCGCGGTCACCGAGGCGCTGTGCGACCGGTGGAAGCCGGGCGTGCGGCTCATCCCGATGACCGACGACCGCGTCGAGACCCATGTCGCCGTCGAGCAGGAAGGCCAGCGCAGGGCCATCCACTTCCAGGAGTACTGGGTGCGGCTGCGGGCCTCCGTGCCGGCCGAGGCGATCGTGCCGGTCGGCGCCGAGCAGGCGAAGCCGGCGCCCGGGGTCCTGGAGGCCATCGCTGAGGCGGACGTGATCCTCTTCCCGCCGTCCAACCCCGTCGTCTCCATCGGCACCATCCTCGCCGTGCCCGGCATCCGGGAGGCGATCGCCGAGGCCGGGGTGCCGGTCGTCGGCCTCTCCCCCATCGTCGGCGACGCGCCCGTGCGCGGTATGGCCGACAAGGTCCTCGCCGCCGTCGGCGTCGAGTCCACGGCCGCGGCCGTCGCCGAGCACTACGGCTCCGGGCTCCTCGACGGCTGGCTCGTCGACACGGTCGACGCGGGCGTCGTGGAGCGCGTCGAGACCGCCGGGATACGGTGCCGGGCCATTCCGCTGATGATGACCGACCTGGACGCGACGGCGGAGATGGCGCGTGCGGCGCTGGCCCTGGCGGAGGAGGTGCGGGCAGCGTGAGCGAGGAGCGTGGGAGAGACGTGCCGCCCAGTACCGGATACCGCGTCTGGGCCCTGCCCGGCATTCCCGAGGTGCAGAAGGGGGACGACCTCGCGAAGCTGATCGCCGCGGCCGAGCCGGGGCTGGTCGACGGGGACGTGCTGCTCGTCACCTCCAAGATCGTGTCCAAGGCGGAGGGGCGGGTCGTCGAGGCGGTCGACCGCGAGGCCGCCATCGACGCCGAGACCGTACGGGTCGTGGCCCGGCGCGGGATGTTGCGGATCGTGGAGAACCGGCAGGGGCTGGTGATGGCCGCCGCCGGGGTCGACGCCTCCAACACGCCCTCCGGGACCGTGCTGTTGCTGCCCGAGGACCCCGACGCCTCCGCGCGGGCGATCCGGGACGGCATCAGGGACGCGCTCGGGGTCGAGGTCGGCGTCCTCGTCACCGACACGTTCGGACGCCCCTGGCGCAGTGGGCTGACGGATGTCGCCATCGGGGCGGCCGGTGTGCGGGTCCTCGACGACCTGCGGGGCGGCACCGACGCGCACGGCAATCCGCTCAGCGCGACCGTCGTCGCCACCGGCGACGAGCTGGCCTCCGCCGGCGACCTGGTGAAGGGCAAGGCCGCCGGGCTGCCTGTCGCCGTCGTACGGGGGCTGGGGCATGTCGTGGCCGAGGACGACGGCGAGGGGACGCGGGCGCTGGTCCGGGGGGCGCGGGACGACATGTTCCGGCTCGGCACCTCCGAGGCCGTACGGCTGGCCGTGACCCAACGGCGTACGGTCCGGGCGTTCACGGACGAGCCGGTCGATCCCGGGGCGGTGCGGCGGGCCGTGGCCGCCGCCGTCACCGCGCCGGCGCCGCATCACACGACTCCGTGGCGGTTCGTGCTGCTGGAGTCCGAGCAGTCGCGGGTGCGGCTGCTCGACGCCATGCGGGACGCGTGGATCGCGGATCTGCGGCGGGACGGCAAGAGCGAGGAGTCGATCGCGAAGCGGGTGCGGCGCGGGGACGTGCTGCGCAACGCGCCGTATCTGGTGGTCCCGTGTCTGGTGATGGACGGGTCGCACGTCTACGGGGACGCGCGGCGGGATGCGGCCGAGCGGGAGATGTTCGTCGTGGCCGCCGGGGCCGGGGTGCAGAACTTCCTCGTCGCGCTGGCCGGGGAGCGGCTGGGGTCCGCGTGGGTGTCGTCGACGATGTTCTGCCGGGAGGTCGTGCGGCGGGTGCTGGAGCTGCCGGAGGGGTGGGATCCGATGGGGGCGGTCGCTGTGGGGCACGCGGCCGGGTCGCCTCCGGCTCGGGGTGAGCGGGATGCGGAGGCCTTTGTCGAGGTGCGGTGAGGTGGGCGGGTGCGGGTTCGTTTGTGCGTGCTCGCGCCCCTGAAAGCGTCACGGGCACCTAGGCTCATAGGGCACCGCTCTCGCACTGCACCGCTCCCATAGACCGCCGCATCACTTCTAGGACCATTTCGTGGCCGGACGTTTCCCTCAGCGGCCCACTCGTACGACTGTGCGGGGTGGGGATGTCGTCGTGCCTGGTGGGGTGCCTCGGCAGGGGGCGATGGCAGGGCGGCGACGGACGTGGGTGCCGGAAGGGCCGCTCGATCTGGGGCTGGTGCTGGGGCCGCTTCGGCGGGGGCCCGGGGATCCGACCTTCCGGGCGATGCCGGACGGCTCCGTGTGGCGGGCCAGCCGTACGCCGGCGGGGGCCGGCACGCTGCGGGTCGCGATGCGGGGCGGGGTCGTCGAGGCGGAGGCCTGGGGGCCGGGGGCCGGGTGGCTGCTCGATCAGCTGCCGTCGACGCTCGGGGCGTCGGACGCACCGGAGGTCTTCGTGCCTCGGCATCGGGCCGTGGCGATGGCCTGGCGGCGGCGGCCGGGGCTGCGGCTGACGCGGACCGGGCTGGTGCTGGAGTCGTTGATTCCGTCGGTGCTGGAGCAGAAGGTCACGACGGACGAGGCGTATCGGGCGTGGCGCTTGCTCGTACGGCAGTTCGGGGAGCCGGCGCCGGGGCCCGTGCCGGGGCGGATGTGTGTGATGCCGGGGGCGCGGGAGTGGGCGCTGATTCCGTCCTGGGAGTGGCATCGGGCCGGGGTCGACGACAAGCGGGCGTCGACGATTCTGCGGGCGGTCCGGGTGGCGGGGCGGCTGGAGGAGGCCGTGGGGATGTCGCCGGTCGACGCGCAGGCGCGGTTGGAGTTGGTGCCGGGGATCGGGCCGTGGACGTCGGCGGAGACCGTGCAGCGCAGTCATGGGGCGGCGGATGCGGTGACCGTGGGGGATCTGCATCTGCCGGGGATCGTGGGGTTCGCCTTGGCGGGGGATCGGGATGCGGACGACGCGGTGATGTTGGCGTTGCTGGAGCCGTATGCGGGGCAGCGGCATCGGGCGGCTCGGTTGGTTCTGTTGTCGGGGCGGGGGCCGGCTCGGCGGGTGCCGCGGATGCCGCGCGGGGATATCGGGCGGTTGTAGGTCGCCCCCGCCGCCCCTACCCGTCCCATCCTCAAGGGGCGGCGCCCCGTTGACCCCCGGCCGCGGGTCCGTCGTGGTTGCTCGCGCAGTTCCCCGCGCCCCTAAAGGGGCCGCAGGCCCTTTCAAGGGGCGCGGGGAACTGCGCGACAAGCCCCCACTCGGCCGCAGGCGTCGAACGCGCCCAGCGGTTACTGGTCCGACGAGAAGCGGAGCGCCCCCGTGGGGATTTGGGCGTCGCACCAGACTCGGACGCCGGTGCGGAGCTCGTTGTCGGCGCCTATGACGGCGCCGTCGCCGACGACGGCGCCGGTGAGGATGGAACGTTCGCCGATGCGGGCGCGGGCGCCGATGAGGGAGTCGGTGATCACCGCGCCGGGTTCGACCACCGCGCCGGCCAGGACCGTGCTGCCGAAGACCCTCGCGCCCTCGCCGACGAACGCGCCCTCGCCCACCACCGTGCCGCCGGTCAGCTTGGCGTCGCCCGCGACTCGGGCGGTGGGGAGGACGAGACGGTCTCCGCAGCGGCCCGGCACGGCGGGGGACGGGGCGCGGCCCAGGACGAGGTCCGCCGAGCCGCGGACGAAGGCCGCGGGGGTGCCCAGGTCCAGCCAGTACGTCGAGTCGACCATGCCTTGCAGATGGGCGCCCGCTGCGAGGAGGTCCGGGAACGTCTCCCGTTCCACCGAGACCGGGCGGCCCGCCGGGATGGTATCGATGACCGAGCGGCGGAAGACGTACGCCCCCGCGTTGATCTGGTCGGTGACGATCTCCTCGGGTGTCTGGGGCTTTTCGAGGAAGGCGAGGACCTTGCCGGTCCCGTCGGTGGGGACGAGGCCGTAGGCGCGCGGGTCGGTCACCTGGGTCAGGTGGAGGGAGACGTCCGCTCCGGTCGACTCGTGGGTGGCGACCAGGCGGCGGATGTCCAGGCCGGTGAGGATGTCGCCGTTGAAGACGAGGACGGGGTCCTCGGGGCCGGAGTGGAGGTGCGAGGCGGCGTTGCGGATCGCGCCGCCCGTGCCCAGGGGCTCCTCCTCCGTGACGTACTCGAGGTGGAGGCCGAGGGCGGAGCCGTCGCCGAAGTGGGGTTCGAAGACCTCGGCCAGATAGGAGGTGGCGAGGACTATGTGGTCGACTCCCGCCGCTCTGGCTCTCGCCAACTGGTGCGTGAGGAAGGGGACTCCGGCCGCCGGGACCATGGGCTTCGGAGTGTGCACCGTGAGCGGACGCAGCCGGGTGCCTCTGCCGCCGACCAGGAGGATCGCTTCTGTCACCTGTCGTCTCTGCTTCCTGCCGGGACCGGCCGAACTGTCATTCGACCGGCCAGTGTATGCAGACCGTTCCATGGCGCCTTCGCGGCCGTGCGGTTGACCGTCGACGCGCGGAGAGGCACGTCGACGGGGATGCCGTCGAGGGCGCGGCGGGCGCGCCCTCGGCCTGTGCTGTGGTTCGTGTCCGGTGTGACCTCCGGCGGGTCACTGGTTTCTGGCCGGGGTGCTCGCACCCCGGTTCCCCTCCATCACCCTGTCGCCGCGCTATCGGCCTTGATAGCGGGCGGCCGCCGTGCGTGCCGCGCCGAGTTTTCCGTAAAGGCGCCCCCCCGGGCACTCGGTCGCGAACCCGTCCCGGTGGCCGGAGATCACGTGCAGTAGCACCTTCTTACCTTTTGGGTAGAGATTGCCACCACCCGAAGTGAGGTATGTCTTGCCCTTCGGGTTCGCCCCGTAAAGACCGAGTTTCCAGGCGGTTAGTTGCGCGATCGCCTTGACCGACGCGGCGGGCGGCTTGGTGGTGCCGAAACTGCCGATGACCGCGATGCCCATGCTGTTGGTGTTGAAACCGAGGGTGTGGGCACCCATGACGGCCTTCGCGACACCACCCGCGCGTCCTTCGTAGATGTTTCCGCACTTGTCGACGAGGAAGTTGTAGCCGATGTCGCGCCAGCCGCTGCTCACGACGTGGTAGCGGTAGATACTGCGGATGACGGACGGGGCCTGCGCGCATTTGTAGTTGTTGCCCGACGCCGTGTGGTGCACGAAGGCCGCGCTGACCCGGTTGGTGTAGCGGAAGTCGCGCTCGCGCAGCTTCTCGTCGGCGCCCCAGCCGGCCCGCGTGACGATCCGCGGACGCGGTCCGATGTACGGCTTCACCCCGGGCGCCAGGTTCGCCAGCCGCTCCTCCGTCTCCTTGCGCGACAGCGCCGGGATCGTGGTGGCGCCGAGTGGCGCGAGGTCGGCGTTGACAGCGGAGGCTGCGGCCGACTCGGCGGTCAGGGCGCCCAGCCTCGGGGTGTCCACGGGGGTGCCGACGGGCGGGGGCTCGGCCGCCTGCACGGCGCCCGTACCGGCCTGCGGTCCCGCCGCGCCCGCCGGGGCGCCGGAGCCGGGGTCGACCAGCTCCAGACGTAGGCCGTCCGGGAGCATCTGGACGCCCGGAGCGGCCGTACGGCCACGGGTCTCGGCGCGTACGCGCACCTCGACGCCGTCCGAGTCGCCGACCCACAGCGGAGCGGTGGAGCCGCGCACGCGGCCCGAGGAGCCTTCGGCGGTGTCGGGGTCGGCCGCGTGTTCGTGGTTGTGTGTCTCGACGTCCTGCCAGCCGGACCAGCGGGCGGTGTCCTTCGCACGGGAACGGACCTGGACGCGGCCCTCGAGTTCGGCGTCCGGGTCGTCCCAGACGACGCCCACCAGCGAGAACGACCGTACGTCCCGCTTGCCGAAGCCTTGTTCGGGGGCGGCCGGACCGAGGTTTCGGTCCTCTCCGAGAGGGACGAGAGGAAGCGACTGGGTGCTGCCCGCCACGGGGGCGAGCGCGAGTGGGCCGGTGGGGGCCGAGAACTGCGCCGGGGCAAGGATCGCAGTGGAGGACGAGTCCGTCGGGGTCGCCGCGGATGCCGTCGCCGGGAGTGCCGCCGGGAGGGCGAGTGCCGCCGCGCAGGTGACGCCGATCGAGGACGCGAGGAATCGTGATCTACGCATGTGTCCGATCCTGGACATAGTCATACATATCTGTCCAACTCTGAATTGACGAGGCGTCGGCTCCGCTCCGCCGAACCGGTGGCGCTTCCCGCTCGCCCGGGGACCACGGGGCGAGCGGCCCCGCGTACGCTTACGCGGGTGAACGCCACCGACCGCACCCCTGCCGACCTGCTGCGATCCGCGCTGGCCGCGGATCCCGCGCGCCCCCTGGTGACCTTCTACGACGACGCCACGGGCGAGCGGGTCGAATTGTCCGTGGCCACCTTCGCCAATTGGGTGGCCAAGACCGCGAACCTCCTCCAGGGCGAGTTGTCGGCCGAGCCGGGTGACCGGGTCGCGCTGCTGCTGCCGGCGCACTGGCAGACGGCGGTGTGGCTGCTGGCGTGTGCGTCGGTGGGCGTGGTCGCCGAGGTCGCCGGGGATCCGGGGACGGCCGACATCGTGGTGAGCGGACCGGACACGCTGGACGCGGCTCGGGCGTGCTCCGGGGAGCGGATCGCTCTCGCGCTGCGGCCGCTCGGGGGGCGCTTCCCGCAGGCCCCTTCGGGGTTCGCCGACTATGCCGTCGAGGTGCCGTCGCAGGGGGATCGGTTCGTGGCGTACGCGCCGGTGGATCCCGAGGAGGCGGCGCTGGTCGTGGCCGGGCGGGAGTTCAGCGGCGCGGAGGTCGTGGAGCGGGCCCGGGCGGAGGCGGGTGACCTCGGGCTGACAGGGCCCGGGTCTCGCCTGCTGTCGGGGTTGCCGTACGACACCTGGGAGGGGTTGGCCGCGGGGTTGTACGGGCCGCTCGCCACCGGGGGGTCCGTGGTGCTGTGTCGGCATCTTGAGCGGCTGGGTGAGGATGGGCTGGCCAAGAGGATCGAGAGCGAGCGGGTCTCGGCTGTCGCGCGCTGACGCCGTAGCGCTGACGCCGTAGCGGTGAGGTCGCAGCGGTGAGGTCGCAGCGGTGAGGTCGCAGCGGTGAGGTCGCAGCGGTGAGGTCGTAGAGCGGCTGCGGGTGCGTCGTAGTTGCTCGCGCAGTTCCCCGCGCAGTTCCCCGCGCCCCCGACAGCAGGTCGGCTGCCCCTGAGGCCCCTGGACGGCGCCCCTCCCCCGTTCGGCCTAGCCCCGGCCGCCCCCCACCCCCACCCGCGCCATCGTCGTAAGAGCAACGAGTCGCTCGTACGCCGTGAGGGGTGGCCGGAAGTGGACGACGTCGGTGGGAAGGCGCGTGAGCTGGGGCCCGGTGTGGGTGGTTCACCCACCGGGGCCGGGCGCACACGTCGGCGCCGGCGGCGGTGGGTGCGGTGGGTGGGGGGCGGCGCGGTGCTGGTGTTCGTCGGGGCCCTGGGGGTGGGGTGGGCGGCGTACCAGAAGCTGGACGGGAACATCACGTCGGACCGGACGGCGGCGGACGAGCTGGCGCGGTTCGAGAAGGAGCGGCCGACGGCGCTGGTGCGGGGCGCGCAGAACATTCTCCTCATCGGGTCGGACTCGCGGTCGGGGGACGGGAACGACGAGTACGGGCGGGATTCGGGGACCGAGCGGTCGGACACCACGATCCTGTTGCATCTGGCGGCGGATCGGCGGAGCGCGACCGCGGTGTCGCTGCCACGGGATCTGATGGTGGACGTGCCGAGTTGCCGGCGGCCGGACGGCAGTCGCACGGAACCGGTGTTCACGATGTTCAACTACGCCTTCCAGAGCGGTGGTTCGGCCTGCACCGTCCGGACGGTCGAGCGGATGACCGACATTCGGATCGACCATCACGTCGTCGTGGACTTCAGCGGCTTCAAGGAGATGGTCGACGCCGTCGACGGGGTCGAGGTGTGTCTCACCGAACCCATTCACGACAAGCAGGCCAAACTGCGCCTGCCGGCGGGCAAGGTGAAGCTGAACGGCGAGCAGGCCCTGGGCTATGTGCGGGCCCGCAAGTCACTGGGGGACGGCAGCGACACCGAACGGATGGACCGGCAACAGCGGTTCCTCGCGGCGCTGGCCGCGAAGGTGCGCGGCAATGACGTCCTGCTGAATCCGGTCAAGCTGTATCCGGTGCTGGACGCGGCCACGTCGTCCCTCACCACGGACCCGGGACTGGCGAGTCTGCGCGGGCTCTACGACCTTGTGCGCGGCCTGCGCACGATCCCCATGGAAAAGGTGCAATTCCTGACCGTTCCCCGGAAGTCGTATGCGCATAACGCCAATCGTGATGAACTCGTCGAGCCGGCGGCGCGGCGGCTTTTCGCGCGGCTGCGCGCCGACGCACCCCTGGCGGTGGCGCGGGAACTGCCGGAGGGGACGCGGGAAGGGCACGCGGAAGAGCTTTCGGGAAGCCTCTCCGGGACCCCCGATCCGATGCCGACATTCCGCGGCAGTACGGCCGCGGAGGAGGCCTGCGAGTGACCCCGAAGGGGGTCCGCAGGTAAAGCACACGTCAACACAAGGAACAAATGCTCTAGGAAATGGGCAGATTGCCCAGTTGTAGGGACGTGCAATTTGTCACCGCCGTCGCTTGACGCCTGATCGGGCGGCTAGTGTGAGCGATCCGGTGCGACAGGCCTTCTCGGCCACGCACCACTTGCATCGAGACCCGAGCGCCTTTTGAGGGGGAAGGCGCCGCGTGGCCCCGACGGAGGAATCAGACAACCGTGGACGCGCAAGGCCGTGGGCGGGCGGACGACATCGACCCCGCAGACCAGTGGGTACTCAACCCGAGCACCGGTGAATACGAACTGCGACTGAGCCCTTCCGCACCGCAGTCGGCGGTGCCGAGGCCACGTCGGGCCGCGCCCGTCGCGGCGGGGGCCAGGGCGACGGCCGGCGCCTCCGCGCGTTCCGCGTCGGCGGCCACGGACACCCGGGAGATCCCCGACACCCTGCCGGGACCCCGGCGCCGGCGAGGCACGCCCGAGGAGGACCCGCTGCCGGGTCGCCGGGGTGGCCGGGGCAGGACGAAGCCCAAGAAGTCGGTGGGCAAGCGGATCCTGGTGTGGACGGCCGGCTCGCTGGCCTTCCTGGTGGTCGGGGTGAGCGCCGCGGGCTACCTGTACTACCAGCACCTCAACGACAACATCGACAAGATCTCGGACGACGGGGCGGGCACCGGCGGCTTCAGCAAGGACCGGGCGATCAACCTCGTGGTGATCGGCACGGACAAGCGGACCGGCGAGGGCAACGAGAAGTACGGCGACTCGGGCAGCGTGGGCCACGCGGACACCACGATCCTGCTGCACGTCTCCAAGGACCGTACGAACGCGACCGCGATGAGCATCCCCCGCGACATGATCGTGGACATCCCGGACTGTCCGACGACGCAGGAGGACGGCTCCGAGAAGAACATCGCGGGAACGCAGAACGTCCGGTTCAACACGAGCCTGGGCCAGGACGGTCGCACCCCGAGCTGCACGATGCGTACCGTGGAGGAGCTGACCGGGATCAAGCCCGACCACTTCATGGTGGCCGACTTCAACGCGGTCAAGACGCTCTCCACGGCCATCGGCGGTGTCGAGGTCTGCCTCGCGAAGCCCATCAACGACGAGAAGTCGAAGCTGAACCTCCCCGCGGGCGAGCACACCATCGAGGGCGAGCAGGCGCTGGCGTTCCTGCGCACCCGCTACAGCGTGGGCCTCGGCAGCGACCTGAGCCGGATCGAGCTGCAGCAGCAGTTCCTCAGCTCCATGATCCGCCAGATGAAGTCCAAGGACACGCTCACCGACCCGACGAAGGTGCTGTCGCTGGCGGAGGCGGCCACAGACGCCCTGTCCGTCGACTCCGGGATCACCGACATCAAGAAGCTGGCCTCGCTCGGCCAGGAGGTCGGCAAGGTCAAGACGAAGAACATCAGCTTCACCACCGTGCCGGTCGTCGACAACACCGACGGCGCGACCGTGCTGCCCACGCCGCAGAAGGCCGAGCAGCTGTTCGCGACGATCAGGAAGGACATCTCGCTCACCGAGGTGAAGAAGCAGGCCAAGGAGAAGGAGGCCGCGAAGCTCAAGGGCACGCGCGCCAAGGCCTCCGAGGTCCGGGTCAACGTCTACAACGGCGGTGCCGAGGCCGGCAGCGCACAGGCCACTCTCAACTGGCTGCAGAATGATGTCGGCGTGACCAAGTCGAGCCAACTCGGCAACGCCGACAAGACGTTGAAGAAGACGACCCTCGCGTACGACCCCGACCAGGCCGACCAGGCGCGCAAGCTGGCCGACCTCATGGGTCTGTCCGCGTCCGCGCTGAAGCCCGGCAAGGGCAACAGCGAGACCAACTCCCAGGGTCTGCCCGCGATGGTGCTGACCCTGGGCAAGGACTTCGAGGGCGCCGGGGTGTCGCTGAGCGCGACGTCGGCGGCGGACCTCGACGTCCAGAAGAGCACCGCGGACAAGGAAAAGTGCGCCAGTTGATGACCTGACGAGGTCGTGGCGCGTCTTACCCGACGCGAGTGCCACGGAAGTCTGGTGAATACCGGCGGGCGCGAGGATGCGCCCGCCGGATCGGTTCCGAATGTCGTCGGACGGCCTGTGCCGTCGTACCGACTCGTGTCCGCATGTCATCCGGTCGGAACGCATGACGCGTTCAACAGAACATGAGTACATCCGAGTTGGGGTCTCGACAGTCCAACAGGAGGCGGGGACGGCCCCGCCACGGCAGGGTGGGGAGGGGCAGGGAGATGGTACGCAGTGACGTGCGCGGGGACGGGGGGCGACCGCGCGTCGAGGAACCCGGCGAACGGGACGGGGACCAGGAACCGCGGGGCGACTCGTCCGGCTCGAACGGCGACACGGACGTCAGAGTCCCCGAGCAGCGCCGCGGGAACCGCCGCAAGGGCGGGGGCGTGCGGGGGCGTGCGAAGACCTCCGCGAAGACCTCCGCGAAGCCCCGGCGCAGACGGGTGCTGCGCTGGTCGGCGACGGTTCTGGCGGTCGTGATACTCGGCACCTCGGGTGCCGGCTATCTCTACTACCAGCACCTGAACGGCAACATCAAGAAGGAGAAGCTGAACCTCGGCGACACGAAGATCGCCGAGCCGACGCCGAACGCCTTCGGCCAGACCCCGCTGAACATCCTGCTCATCGGTTCGGACGCGCGGGACACCGAGGAGAACCAGAAACTCGGCGGCGCCAAGGACACCTTCAACGGGCCGCCGCTCGCCGATGTCCAGATGCTGCTGCACCTGTCCGCCGACCGCACCAACATGTCGGTCGTCAGCATGCCCCGCGACACCCTCCTCCCCATCCCCAAGTGCACCGACCCGGACAACGGAGACGTGTACGAGGCGAGCACCTCGGCGATGACCAACGACTCGCTGCGCCGCGGCGGCCCCGGCTGCACGGTCGCCACCTGGCAGGAGCTGACAGGGATACGCATCGACCACTTCATGATGGTCGACTTCTCCGGTGTGGTGTCGATGGCCGACGCGATCGGCGGTGTGCCGGTGTGCGTGACCGACAACATCGAGTCCAAGGACAGCCAGGGCCACGGCTCCGGGCTGAAGCTGGAGAAGGGCACCACGTACATCAAGGGCAAGCAGGCCCTTCAGTGGCTGCGCACCCGGTACGGCTTCGAGGACGGCAGCGACATCGCGCGCGCCAAGGCGCAGCACCAGTACATGAACTCGATGGTCCGTGAGCTGCGCGAGAACGCCACGATCACCAACCCGAACAAGCTGCGCAGGCTCGCCGAGGAGGCCACCGAGGCGCTCACCGTCGACGAGGGTCTCGGTGACGTCGCCACGCTCTACGACCTCAGCACGGAGCTGCGCAAGGTCGAGCCGGCCCGGATCACGATGACGACGATGCCGTACACGTACGTCGGCGCGCGCGTCGTGCCCAAGGAGGGCGACGCGGAGAAGCTGTTCCGGCTGGTGCGCGAGGACATCGCGCTCGACGGCAAGGACAAGAAGAAGAGCACCACCGAGGACGCGACCTCCGACGACCCGGCGGCGGCGAAGGACGAGATCGGTGTTCTGGTGATCAACGGCACCATGACCTCCACCCTCGCCCCAATCGCCGGCCGCGCGCACACGGTGTCCCGGCTGCTCGTCGAGGAGGGCTTCGCCAAGTCCTCCTCGTCCACGACCACCGCGGTCGTCGAGGACAAGACGGTCGTGCGCTATCCGAGCGCCGAACTGGAGGGCGACGCCCAGGCTGTCGCCAAGGCCCTCGGCATCCCGCTCGGCCAGGTGGAGAAGTCCACGGACGTCAGCGGGATCACCCTCGTCGTCGGCGCCGACTGGCGTGAGGGCAACGAGTACAAGGCCGAGAAGGACGACGACACGACTCCGGAGTCGGCGGACGCCCTGAACGGCGCGAACAAGAAGGCCTGCATGGAGGTCAACCCGAACTTCACCTGGTAGTCGTCGCCGTACACGCGTCGGGCCCCTCTCGGTCAGGAGAGGGGCCCGATGTCGTACGTCACCCGCGCTCAGCTCTCGGTGAGCACCGCCGGGCGGCGGGAGGCGATGACCTTCTTGGCCAGCGACTTGGGGCTGGTGAGGAAGCCGAAGCCCCAGGACATGTGCATGGTGGCGAGGGCGACGGGGATCTGGAGGCGCGCCTTGAGCGGCAGCCCCCTGCCCGCCGGGATCGAGCCCGCGACGATCGCCGCGAGGTAGCCGCCGGGGATGACGTACCCCAGCGGGGTGAGCAGACCGCCCACCAGGACGCCGGCCACGATCGCACACACCGCGGTGGGCGGGGCGAGGTAGCGCAGGTTGATGGAGCCCTCGTGATACCGGGCGACGACGTGCCGCCAGCGGCCGTAGTTCCTGTACTGCTTGGCGAGTTCCCTCACGCTGGGCCGCGGCCGGTACGACACCTTCAGCTCGGGCGAGAACCAGATGAGGCCGCCCGCCTCGCGGATCCGGAAGTTCAGCTCCCAGTCCTGGGCGCGGATGAACTCCACGTTGTAGCCGCCCTGCCGCTCCAGCGCCTCGCGCCGGAAGACACCCAGGTAGACCGTCTCGGCCGGACCGGCCTGCCCGCCCGTGTGGAAGGCGGCGTTGCCGACGCCGATCTTCGAGGTCATGGCGGCGGCGACCGCGTGCTCCCAGTCGTTCTCGCCCTCGGCGTACATGATGCCGCCGACGTTCTGCGCGCCGGTCTCCTCCAGGAGCCGTACGGCGGTGGCGATGTAGTTCGGCGAGAGGATGCCGTGGCCGTCGACCCGGACCACGATCGGGTGGCGGGAGGCCTTGATCGCGGCGTTGAGCGCGGCGGGGGTGCGGCCGGTGGGGTTCGGGACGGTGTGCACGCGCTTGCTCTCGAAAGACGCGGTCTCCGCCACGAGCTCGGCGGCGATCTCGTCCGTGCGGTCCGTGGACGGCCCGAGGGCGATCACGACCTCCATCTCGCCGGCGTACTCCTGCGCGAGGATCGCTTGGACGGCTCCGCGCAGATGCCGCTCCTCGTTGAGGACGGGCATGATCACGGACACGGCGGGGAGCTGCACGTCGGGCTTGGCGTTCATAGGGGGCTCACGTTACCGCGAACGGGGGACTCCGACGCGCGCCGCCCGGTCACGGGGACGGGGCACGGATCACGGCGCCCTACGGTGCTCACGGATCCCTGACTTCCCCTGAACCGGTCCCGCGGAGGTGTCCCCCGTGTCCACGCCGCCCCGCCGCCCAGCCCGTGCGCAGCAGCCCCGGCCCCCCGCACGCCCCCGGCGGCGGAGCTGGGCCGTGCGGGCGGTGACCACGCTCTCGGTGGTGGTGCTGGCCGCCGCGGGCATCGGACACGCGGTGGTGACCCGCCTGGACGACGAGATCACCCGGGTCGACGCCTTCAAGGACATGAAGAACCGTCCCGAGGCCGGCCACGGCATGAACGTCCTGCTGGTCGGCACCGACGGCCGCGACAAGATCACCGAGGAGGAACGGCGGCGGTACCGGCTGGGCGGGGCCCCCTGCCACTGCACGGACACGATGATGATCGTGCACATCTCGGAGGACCGGGAGCGCGCGAGCGTCGTGAGCCTGCCGCGCGACTCGTACGCCGAGACGCCCGCGCACACCGACCGCGCCACCGGGAAGACCCGCGAGGCCCACCCGATCAAGCTGAACGCGGCCTACGCGGAGGGCGGACCGCAGCTCACCGTGCGCACGGTCGAGCACATGACCAAGGTGAAGATCGACCACTACGTCGAGGTCGACTTCACCAGCTTCATGCGGACCGTCGACGTGCTCGGCGGCGTCAAGATCTGCACCACGCGCCCCCTCAAGGACTCCTACACCGGTCTCGACCTCGCCGCCGGCACCCACGAGCTGGACGGCGGCCAGGCCCTCCAGTACGTCCGCTCCCGGCACGCCGACGGCTCCTCCGACCTCGGCCGGATGAAGCGCCAGCAGCGCTTCATGGCGTCCCTGATGTCCCAGGCCACCTCCTCCGGTGTCCTGCTCAACCCGATGAAGTTCCGGGACGTCACCCAGGCCGTCCTCGGGTCCGTCCGCGCCGACAAGGAGTTCGGCACCGGCGAGCTGATCGACCTCGGCCGCGCGCTGCGGAACCTCACACCGGCCTCCTCGGAGTTCACCACCGTGCCCATCGGACGGATGGGATACGCCGTGGAGGGCATCGGCTCGACCCTCAAGTGGGACGACGCCAAGTCCGCCCGCCTCTTCGAGGCCCTGCGCGAGGACCGCCCCCTCGCCCCCTACAAGGCGCGCGGCACGTACACCCTCGTCGACGTGGCCCCCCAGCAGATCCGCGTCCAGGTCGAGAACGGCACCGCCGTCCCCGGCCTCGGCAAGGAGGTGGACCGCCAGCTGGCCGCCACCGGCTTCCGCACCACCAGAATCCCGGTGAACGCCCCGCGGCAGAACGTCGCCCGCACCCTCGTCGTCTACGACCCCCGCTGGGACCGCTCCGCCCAGTCCCTCGCCACCGCCCTCCCGGGCTCGGAACTGCGCCCGGTCCGCGCCCAGGGCCCCACCCTGAGGGTGATCACCGGCACGGACTTCAAGCAGGTCCGCAGGGTACGCGCGGAGAACCCCGAGCAGGGCGAGTCGGGCGTGGTGAGGGGCGACCAGGTGTCGTGCGCCTGAGGCCCCGGCCGCCCGAGGGTCGCGAGGAACGGCGTGAGCAACGGCGCGAGCAACCACGAACAACCCGCACTCGCCTCTGAACAGCCGGCCCCGGCCCAATAGACGCCTGGCCCCCTACAAAACCGTGCAATTTGTGTCAGCTTCGCAACAGCCCTGCCTTTGTTTTTCATCGACCCTTGTAAAGGGCACAGCCCTACCCGGCACACTGGGGCACATGAACGATTGGCCCGAGGCATGGTCCGGCGACAATCGCGGTGGCGACTACCGCGGCGGCGGCTACGGACACGGCAACGCGAGCGCACAGCCCGACGGGCCGCGCGTGATGCGCCAGGTCCGTCGCGGCCCGTCGGCACCCCCTCAGGGCGGCGTGCCCCAGCAGCCGTCGTACGGCGATTCGTACGCCGACGGCTACGGCAACGGACCCGACCAGTACGGCGGCGGGTACAACAGCGACTACAACACCGGCCAGGTCTACGGCTCCGGTGGGCCGGGCGGCCCCGGGGGTCCCGGCGGCGGCCGCGGTGAGCGCCCCGCGCCGAACTGGGGGCGCCGTATCAAGCTGACGGCGATCACGGTCACCGTGGTGGTCCTCGCGACGACGATCGGCACGTACTTCTGGGCCGACTCCAAGCTGAACCGCGAGGTCGACCTGTCGAAGGTCATCGAGCGGCCGGACGCGGGCGAGGGCACCAACTACCTGATCGTCGGCTCCGACAGCCGTGAGGGCCTGTCCGACGACCAGAAGAAGGAACTCCACACCGGGTCCGCCGACGGCAAGCGCACGGACTCGATGATGATCCTGCACACCGGTTCGAACGGCCCGACGCTGGTCTCGCTGCCCCGTGACTCGAACGTGGAGATACCGACGTTCGTCGGCTCCGAGTCCGGCAAGACCTTCAAGGGCACCGGCCGTCAGGTGAAGCTGAACGCGGCGTACGCGGAGGACGGGCCCGAGCTGCTGGTCCGCACCGTCGAGGCCAACACCGGTCTGCACATCGACCACTACGTGGAGATCGGCTTCGCGGGCTTCGCGAACATCGTCGACGCGGTCGGCGGCGTGGAGATCGAGATCCCCAAGGGCGGCCTGAAGGACACCAAGTCCGGTGCCGACTTCGAGGCGGGCAAGCAGACGCTGAACGGCGAGCAGTCCCTCGCCTTCGTCCGCACCCGCTACGCCCTCGCCCGCAGCGACCTGGACCGTACGAAGAACCAGCAGAAGTTCCTCGCGGCCCTCGCCAGTCAGACGGCGACGCCCAGCACGGTGCTGAACCCGTTCAAGCTGTACCCGACGATGAGCGCCGGTCTGGACACCCTGATCGTCGACAAGGACATGAGCCTGTTCGACCTGGCCGACATGTTCTGGGCGATGAAGGGCGTGACGGGCGGCGACGGCAAGTCGATGAACATGCCGATCTCGGGCAACGCCGACAACGGCAACCTCCAGTGGGACACCGCGAAGGTGAAGCAGCTGGTGGAGCAGTTGAAGAACGACGAGACGGTGACGGTGTCGGGCAACTGACCCGGATCGCAACGGATCGCATCGGCCGAGGGGCACCCCGTGACGGGGTGCCCCTCGGCCGTTGGTCGTACGAGGTCGTACACGGCCGTACGCGGTCGTACGCGGTGGGTCAGGCGGTCGCGCCCGCCATCGTCCGGCACATCTCCGAGCAGCGGCGACACGCCTCGGCACAGCGCATCAGCTGCTGATCGTCCGGCATGGACATACACGCCTCGGCGCACATGTCACAGGCGCGGGCGCACATCGCGCACATCTCGGCGGACAGCGGCGAGCGGCGCATCATCATGTCCGCGCACATACGGGTCATCTCGGCGCAGTCCATCAGGGCGCGCATGATCTGCATCTGGGCCTGGCCGCCGGCCTGCATGCAGGAGCTCATGGTCTCCTCGCACATGCTGTGGCAGGCCATGCAGGCGTTGACACAGTCCTGCATCTCCTTGCTCATGGCCGTCATGCTTCCGGTCTGCTGCTGCGTCATGGCTCCTCCTGGGGGGTGACGGGAGCGGGGTCCGGGGCGGGCCCCGTGCACTTCCGTCCTACGCCTCCCCGTCCCCGCCCGCCATCGGGCGGACGGAAACAATCCGCCCCATACGCCCCGTACGACAACAGCCCCCGGCGGGGCGCCGGGGGCTGTGTACGGACTGCGCCGAAGGAGTTACGGCAGGTTGCGGGCCATGACGATCCGCTGGACCTGGTTCGTGCCTTCGTAGATCTGGGTGATCTTGGCGTCGCGCATCATGCGCTCGACCGGGTAGTCGCGGGTGTAGCCGTACCCGCCGAGGAGCTGGACGGCGTCCGTGGTGACCTCCATGGCGACGTCGGAGGCGAAGCACTTGGCCGCGGCGCCCTGGAAGGTGAGGTCCTTGTCGCCGCGTTCGGACTTCGCCGCCGCCTGGTACGTCAGGGCGCGGGCGGCCTCGACCTTCATGGCCATGTCGGCGAGCATGAACTGGATGCCCTGGAAGTCGGCGATCGGCTTGCCGAACTGCTTGCGCTCCTGGACATAGCCCTTGGCGTAGTCGAGGGCGCCCTGGGCGACACCGAGGGCCTGGGCGGCGATGGTGATGCGGGTGTGGTCCAGGGTCTTCATCGCCGTGGCGAAGCCGGTGCCCTCCTCGCCGATCATGCGGTCGGCGGGGATACGGACGTTGTCGAGGTAGACCTCGCGGGTCGGGGAGCCCTTGATGCCGAGCTTCTTCTCCGGGGCGCCGAAGGAGACGCCCTCGTCGGACTTCTCGACGACGAAGGCGGAGATGCCCTTGGAGCGCTTCTCCGGGTCCGTGACGGCCATCACCGTGTAGTAGTCGGAGACGCCCGCGTTGGTGATCCAGCGCTTCACGCCGTTGAGGATGAAGTGGTCGCCGTCGCGGACCGCGCGGGTCTTCATGCCGGCCGCGTCGGAGCCGGCATCCGGCTCGGAGAGGCAGTACGAGAACATCGCGTCGCCCTTGGCGAGCGGGCCCAGGTACTTCTTCTTCAGCTCCTCGGAGCCGGAGAGGATCACCGGGAGCGAGCCGAGCTTGTTGACGGCCGGGATGAGGGAGGACGACACACAGGCGCGGGCCACCTCCTCGATCACGATGACCGTGGCGAGCGCGTCGGCGCCGGCGCCGCCGTACTCCTCGGGGACGTGCACGGCGTGCAGGTCGTTGGCGACGAGCGCGTCCAGCGCCTCCTGCGGGAAGCGGGCCTCCTCGTCCACGGCGGCGGCGTAGGGCGCGATCTTCGCCTCGGCGAGGGAACGGATCGCGTCGCGGAGCATGTCGTGCTCCTCGGACGGGCGGTACAGGTCGAAATCAGCCGATCCGGCCAAGGTCTCTCACGCTCCTGACGCTAACTACCGTTAAGTAACCCAAATTTTAGTGGTCGGGGCACGCCGAGTGATACGTGAGTTTGACGACAGGCCGCCGGCCCCCGGGGAATCTGCCCGGTGAAGGGCTCGAACACGCCCCGACTATGCTCGTGCAGCGCACTCGACCAGAGCATGGTCGACACCTCATGGCCGGACATCCCAGGAGTACGCATGGCCCTCAAGATCACCGTGATCGGCACCGGCTACCTCGGCGCGACACACGCTGCGGCCATGGCCGAGCTGGGGTTCGAGGTGCTCGGGCTCGATGTCGTCGAAGAGAAGATCGACATGCTCCGGCGGGGCGAGGTTCCGATGTACGAGCCGGGCCTGGAGGAACTGCTGCGCAAGCACGTCGCCGGGATCGAGGGGTCGAGCGGGCGGCTGCGCTTCACGACCGACTACGCCGAGGTCGCGGCCTTCGGTGACGTCCACTTCGTCTGCGTGAACACCCCGCAGCGGCACGGCGAGTACGCCTGCGACATGTCGTACGTCGACGCCGCCTTCGCCTCGCTCGCCCCCCATCTGACGGGCCCGGCCCTCGTCGTCGGCAAGTCGACCGTGCCGGTCGGATCCGCCGAGCGGCTGGCCGCCTATCTCGCCGAGCACGCGCCGGCCGGGGCGGACGCCGAGTTGGCCTGGAACCCGGAGTTCCTGCGCGAGGGCTTCGCCGTGAACGACACGCTGCACCCCGACCGGATCGTGGTGGGTGTGCGGAGCGACAAGGCCGAGAAGCTGCTGCGCGAGGTGTACGCGACGCCGGTCGGCGAGGGCTCGCCCTTCATCCTCACCGACTTCCCGACCGCCGAGCTGGTGAAGACCTCCGCGAACTCCTTCCTCGCCACCAAGATCTCCTTCATCAACGCCATGGCCGAGGTGTGCGAGGCCGCCGGGGGCGATGTCGCCAAGCTGGCGGAGGCCATCGGGCACGACGACCGGATCGGCAAGAAGTTCCTGCGGGCCGGCATCGGGTTCGGCGGCGGCTGTCTGCCGAAGGACATCCGGGCGTTCATGGCCCGCGCCGGTGAGCTGGGCGCCGACCAGGCGCTGACGTTCCTGCGCGAGATCGACTCCATCAACATGCGCCAGCGCGGGCAGATGGTGGAGCTGGCCCGGCAGGCGCTGGACGGCGGGTCCTTCCTCGGCAAGCGGGTCGCCGTGCTCGGCGCCACCTTCAAGCCCGACTCCGACGACGTACGCGACTCCCCCGCCCTCAACGTGGCCGGGCAGATCCACCTCCAGGGCGGCCAGGTCACCGTCTACGACCCCAAGGGCATGGACAACGCCCGGCGGATCTTCCCGACGCTCGGGTACGCCGACTCCGCCATCGAGGCCGTGCGGGGCGCCGACATCGTGCTGCACCTCACCGAGTGGCACGAGTTCCGCGAGCTGGACCCGGCGGCGCTGGGCGAGGTCGCGTCGACACGGCTCGTCCTGGACGGCCGCAACGCGCTGGACCCGGAGCTGTGGCGGCGGGCGGGCTGGACGTACCGGGCGATGGGGCGGCCGACCGCCTGACGCGGTTTCCTGGGGCTCGCCGAATCCGGCTGGAAGGGCGGGGCCGCCGCTCCCCCGGCATCGCCCCCTGCCGCGACGGCGCTCGACTCGTATCCCAAGATGCGCACGGTGGGGGTCGAGACCATCCCGGCGCCGGTCGTCGAGGGCGGCGGGGCGATCTCCGACGACACCCTCACGGTGCTGTTGAACCACATCGACAAGGCACACCTGACAAGGCACACCTGGAGCAGTCGCTCGGGCAGCGGGTCACCCACCTGCTGAACGCGGACGGCTACGTGCAGATGCACACGGTCCGGGCCGGGCAACTGCGCGCCCCCACCGAGGACTTCCTCACCGACAGCTGCTGACGCGTCCCGCGACGAAGGTGGGCGCCGGTCCGGCCGGGGCTCAGCCGGTCGGACCGGCGCCCACCCCATTCTCCACATCCTCCCCACACCTCGGGAACCGCTTTCCAAGGAAATCCGGGATGACAACCGTCACCGCGGTACGGCCCGCTGCCGACCGGCCGCCGCCGCGTCACCCTCACCGGGGCGTCGCTGACCGTGCCGGACGGACCCGAACAGCCCGTGTTCCGCTTCGAGTTCGCCGAGTCCGTCGAGTCCGTCGAGTCCGCCGGAAGGGTCGGGGCGAGGTCCGTCCTCCTCTCCGCGCAAGGCGACTCCCTCGACGGCGGGCGCCGACTGCGGCTCCTCGCCGATCTCGAAGTGCACGGGGGCGCCTTCCCGGCGCTGCTGTGGCTGCGGGTGGGCGAGCGCGCCGACGACCGGCTGCTCGTGGTCGGCACCGCCCGGCTGCTGCGCCGGGCACCGGGTTCCGGTTCGGGTGGCCGCGCCCCGCGACGCGGCTGCGCTGCCGGTCGCCGCGGAGTTCGCGTGAGAGCGGCGCGGCGGGCGGCCCACGGTGCCGTGCCCGCCGTGCTGGTCCTCGCCTTGCCGGCGGGTCGGGCGGTCAGGCCTTCGCCCGGTACCGGCGCATCTTCGCCCGCGCCCCGCAGACCGACATCGAGCACCAGCGGCGGCGGCCGGCGGGGCTGCGGTCGTAGTACGCCCAGTGGCACTCGGGCAGCTCGCAGGCCTTGAGGCGGAGCCAGGTACCGGCGGTCAGCGCCTGTGCGACGGCGGCCGCCACGCGGGAGAGCAGCGGGCCCTCGTCGGCGGGGGCGAGGGTCGCCGAGCCGTCCCGCCCGTCGACGGCGACGTACAGCGGCGCCCGCGCCAACAGCTGTCCCAGGGGGGTCACCGCGCGGTGCGGCCGGTGGCCCGCGTGCGCCAGGCACACGGCGCGCAGCGACTCGCGCAACTCGCGTACGTCCGCCAGCTCCGCCTCCGCGACACCGAACGGGGCCCGGCCCTCGGCGGTGTCGAGCGTGTCGGCGCCCGACTCCAGGTCGAGGGTGTTCACCAGCGCCTCCACCAGGGCGAGGCCATCGGGTGCGGGCGCGCTCTCACTCATGGCAGCGACGGTACCTCCGTTTTCCGTTTGCGATGTTACCCCTTATGGGGCAGCATGCAGTAACGGTTACTGGTTGCCCGCCTGTTTGGGGTAACCGAGGTGGGTGACCCGTGGAGTGACACCGATTTCAAGGAGGAAGTCATGGCTGTCGCCAAGCTGGGTGTCGTCGTCCTGGACTGTCCCGATCCGCGCGCGCTCGCCGGTTTCTACGCGGGCGTGCTGGGCGGCACCGTCGAGGGCGACGGGGAGTGGGTCGACCTGGTGGTGCCGGGCGGCCCGTCGCTGGCGTTCCAGGCCGCCGAGGGGTTCGTACCGCCGAAGTGGCCCGCGCCCGACGCCTCGCAGCAGTTCCATCTGGACCTGACCGTGGAGGACATGGACGCGGCCGAGAAGGACGTGCTCGCGCTCGGGGCGCGGCCGCTGGACGCCGAGGACCGCTCGCGGAGCTTCCGGGTGTACGCGGATCCCGCCGGGCACCCGTTCTGCCTCTGCGCCTGCTGACTCCGCGCGACGGCCGAGGCGCCCGGCGGCCACGCGGCCCGGCGGCCCGGCTGCCTATCCGTCCAGCTCCGTTATCTTCGCCGTCGACGCCTCCCGGCGGTCCTGGGCCGCCCGCGCCGTGAAGTCGGCGCTGCGCAGGACGCGTTGGACGTTGCCCCAGGTGAGGAGCGCGAGGTCGTCCGCCGGCCAGCCCCGGCGCATCAGCTCGACGACGAGGTGCGGGTAGCAGGAGGCGTCGGTGAGGCTGGCGGGGTGGGCGGCGCCCGAGTCGTACGTGCCGGAGAGGCCGACGCAATCGGGGCCGGCGATCTTGCGGACGTGGTCGAGGTGGTCGGCCACGTCCGGGATGGACGGGCCGGTCTGCTCGGCGGTCAGCGGCACCATGCACAGGCCCTGGGCCTCGCCCAGCTCGGCGAGGAGGTCGTCGGAGAGGTTGGCGGGGTGGGAGCGCAGGGCGTGGGCAGCCGAGCGGGTGCACAGGACCGGGGAGCGGGAGACGGCGAGGGTCCGGCGGACCGTCGCCTCGGGGGCTCCGGAGACGTCGGCGAGGACGCCGATGCGGTTCATCTCGCGGACCACCTCCTCGCCGAACCTGGTCAGCCCGGCCTCGCCCGCCCAGGACACACCGGCGAGCGTGAGGATCTTCAGGCCGAGCGCGTGCAGGGCGCGCAGGATGCCGAGGGAGTCGTCGAGGGCGGGGGCTCCGGCGGGGCCGAGCAGGACGCCGACCCGGCCGCAGTTGCGGGCGTCGGTGGTCTGCCCCGCGCTGTGCACGAGCCGCAGGCCCTCGGGGTGGGCGTGGACGACGGTCCGGACCAGGTCCAGCTGCTCCAGGGTGGCGCCGACGGCCCGCTCGCCCGTCAGGCCCTCCGGCAGGTGCAGGGACCAGAACAGCGCGCCGATGTGGCCCTTGCGCATCCGCGGCACATCGGTGTCCACCCCGCCCTCGCCCAGCTCCAGGTCGTACCAGGGCAGATGGCGCAGCACCCACGGCAGCCCGCTGTAGCCGTCGGCGACGGGGTGCTCGACGAGGAAGGAGTGCGCCGCCGCCAGCTCATCGGGAGGCTCGGCCTCACCGGGCTCGGCGGTCAGGGCTTCGGCCGACCCGGGCTCGCCCGTCCGGAACCCGGCCCACCCGGGCTCGCCCGTCCGGAACTCCGCCGTCCCGGGCTCGGCCCACGTCAGCTCGGCCGTCCCGGCCGCGGGGCCCTCGGCGGGCGCGGGCTCGCCGGTCCCGGACGCGGCGGTCCCGGACGCGGCGGTCCCGGGCTCGGCCGTCCGGAACTCCGCCGTCCCGGGCTCGGCCCACGTCAGCTCGGCCGTCCCGGCCGCGGGGCCCTCGGCGGGCGCGGGCTCGCCGGTCCCGGACGCGGCGGTCCCGGGCCCGGCGGTCCCGGTCGTGCCGTCGGCCGTCGCCTCGGGCTCCGCCGCCGGAAGCCGAGGGCCCGGCTTCGGCGTGGGCTTGGACTTGCCCTTCGTACCGGTGGTGGGCGGGGTGTCGAGCTCCCCCGCCTCACCCGCCGCTTGCAGTTCGTCCTGCAGATCTGCCATGGCGGACCTCCGTAGCCGTTGGGTGATCGCAGTACTCGTCACCGTGGCACGGAGGCCGCCCGCGTTCCTGGTGGGTGGGGCGTTCGGGTTGTACGGCCGCGGCGGGGCCGTCGTTGCGCCACCCGGGTGACGCCCGGGCGGCACCCGGTGTCACCCGTCCAGCTGCTCCAGCGTCGCGTTCGACGGGCCCGTACGGGCCCGGAGGTCCCGGGCCACGTCCTCCGCCGCGCCCAGCACCCGGACCGCGTTGCGCCAGGTCAGCTTGGCCAGGTCGGCCCGGGACCAGCCCCGGTCGAGGAGCTCGGCGATCAGGTTCGGGTAGGAGGAGACGTCGCCCAGGCCGTCCGGGGTGAAGGCCGTGCCGTCGTAGTCGCCGCCGATGCCGAGGTGGTCGATGCCGGCGACCTCGCGCATGTGGTCGAGATGGTCCGCGACCGTGGACACCGTGGCGACCGGACGGGGGCTGCGCTCCTCGAAGGCGCGGTGCACCGCCATCCCCTCGGGGGTGGTGTCGAGGTGGTGGAGGCCGTGGGCCCGCATGTTCTCGTCGGCGGCCGCCGTCCAGTCGACGGCGGCCTGGAGCACGAACTTCGGCACGAACGTCACCATCGCCACTCCCCCGTTGGCCGGGAGCCGCTCCAGGACGTCGTCCGGGATGTTGCGGGGGTGGTCGCAGACGGCCCGCGACGACGAGTGGGAGAAGATCACCGGGGCCACCGACGTGTCGAGCGCGTCGCGCATCGTCGTCGCGGCGACGTGCGAGAGGTCGACGAGCATGCCCTCGCGGTTCATCTCCCGGACGACGGCCCGGCCGAAGGCCGAGAGGCCGCCGACCGCCGCCTTGTCCGTCGCGGAGTCGGCCCAGGCGATGTTGTCGTTGTGGGTGAGCGTCATGTAGCGGACACCGAGCGCGTACAGCGCCCGCAGGGTGGCGAGACTGTTGTCGATGGAGTGGCCGCCCTCGGCGCCCATCAGGGAGGCGACACGGCCCTCGGCGCGGGCCGCCTCCATGTCGGCCGCGGTCAGCGCGGCCCGCAGCTCGGCGGGGTAACGGTCGATCAACTGCCGTACGCAGTCGATCTGTTCGAGCGTCGCGGAGACGGCACTCGGCAGCACCTCGGCGTCCGAGGGGACGTACACCGACCAGAACTGCGCCCCGACGCCGCCCGCGCGCAGCCGCGCCAGGTCGGTGTGGAGAAAGGCGCTCTGGTCGGTGGCGATGTCCCGCGCGTCCAGGTCGTAGCGGACCTGCTCGCGCAGTGCCCAGGGCAGGTCGTTGTGCCCGTCCGCGACCGGGAACTCCCGCAGCAGCTCCCGGGCCGCCTCCAGTGACGCCATGTCCATGCCCATACCCATGTCCCCCGTGTCCCCCGTGATCCCCGTCATCGCGTCGCGTCTACTTCCCGAAGCCGAAGCCGTTGCCGGCTCCCTCGACCTTGGTGCGCAGGCGCTTGCCCTTCTCGGTGGCCTGGTCGTTCAGCTCCTGCTGGAACTCCCGCATACGGCCGAGGAGTTCCTCGTCGTGCGTGGCCAGGATGCGCGCGGCCAGCAGTCCGGCGTTGCGGGCCCCGGCGACGGAGACCGTCGCGACGGGCACACCGGCCGGCATCTGCACGATCGACAGCAGGGAGTCCATCCCGTCGAGGTACTTCAGCGGCACGGGGACCCCGATGACCGGCAGCGGGGTCACGGACGCGAGCATGCCGGGCAGATGGGCGGCGCCGCCCGCCCCCGCGATGATCACCTTGAGGCCCCGGCCCGCGGCCTCCTCGCCGTACGCGACCATCTCGCGCGGCATCCGGTGCGCGGAGACGACGTCGACCTCGTACGCGATCTCGAACTCGTCGAGGGCCTGCGCGGCGGCCTCCATGACGGGCCAGTCGGAGTCCGAACCCATGACAATGCCTACGACAGGGCTCATTCGGTGATCGTGCCTCTCAGATAGCCGGCGGCGTGACGGGCGCGCTCCAGCACGTCGTCGAGGTCGTCGCCGTAGGTGTTGACGTGACCGACCTTACGGCCGGGCTTCACGTCCTTGCCGTACATGTGGATCTTGAGCTGTGGGTCGCGGGCCATGCAGTGCAGGTACGCGGAGTACATGTCGGGGTAGTCGCCGCCGAGGACGTTGACCATGACGGTCCACTTCGCGCGCGGGCGCGGGTCGCCCAGCGGCAGGTCGAGGACGGCCCGTACGTGGTTGGCGAACTGCGAGGTGATCGCGCCGTCCTGGCTCCAGTGGCCGGAGTTGTGGGGGCGCATGGCCAGCTCGTTGACCAGGATGCGGCCGTCGCGGGTCTGGAACAGCTCGACGGCCAGGTGGCCGATCACGTCCAGTTCCTTGGCGATGGTGAGGGCCAGCTCCTCGGCCCTGAGGGCGAGGCCCCGGTCGAGGTCGGGGGCGGGCGCGATGACGGTGTCGCAGACGCCGTTCACCTGCTGCGACTCCACCACCGGGTAGGCCACGGCCTGGCCGTGCGGCGACCGTACGACGTTGGCGGCCAGCTCCCGGACGAAGTCGACCTTCTCCTCCGCGAGGACCGGGACACCGGCGCGGAAGGGCTCGGCGGCGTCCTCGACGGACCGGGCGACCCACACGCCCTTGCCGTCGTAGCCGCCGCGCACGGTCTTGAGGATGACCGGAAACCCCTCGCCCTCGGCGGCGAAAGCGGCCACGTCGTCGGGGTCCGCGACGATGCGGTGCCGTGGGCAGGGCACGCCGATCGCGTCGAGTCTCGCGCGCATCACGCCCTTGTCCTGGGCGTGCTGGAGCGCGTCCGGGCCCGGGCGTACGGGGATACCGTCCGCTTCCAGGGCCCGTAGATGCTCGGTGGGTACGTGTTCGTGATCGAAGGTGATCACGTCGCAGCCCTGCGCGAACGCACGCAGCGTGTCGAGGTCGCGGTAGTCGCCGATGACGACATCGCCGACGACCTGCGCCGCGGAATCCTGAGGGGTGTCACTGAGGAGCTTGAACCTGATGCCGAGCGGGATGCCCGCCTCGTGTGTCATACGAGCGAGCTGCCCCCCGCCGACCATGCCGACTACCGGGAACGTCACGCCCCCAGGGTATCGGCCACGGAATCGGCCACTCCCCGGTGCCCGATTTCCCCGCCCGTTTCCCCACCGGACCGCCCCGGGACCTCCCCCGCGTCCCGGGTGTGAGCTTCCGCACAGGCGTTGCCAAGGGGCGCTGGTTAGCATGGCTGAACCAGTGGATTTCGACCGAAGATCAACTCATTTCGGACGGACCAGCAACCGGCTGACCACCGGCACGACACCGACCGGACCGAGCGACGGGGGCCGCACACCATGGGAAGTACCACCTCGGGGCCTGATACGAAGCCCCGCGGCGCCCTGCGCCGCCGGATCGACCAGCTCGTACGAGAGGTCGCCAAGTTCGGCGCGGTGGGCGGTGCGGGGCTGCTGGTGAACCTCGCGGTGTTCAACCTCGTGCGGCACACCACCGACCTGCAGGTCGTGCGGGCCAGTGTCATCGCGACGATCGTCGCGATCGCGTTCAACTACGTCGGGTTCCGCTACTTCACGTACCGGGACCGTGACAAGAGCGGCCGTACGAAGGAGCTGTCGCTCTTCCTGCTGTTCAGCGCGGTCGGGCTGGTGATCGAGAACGGTGTCCTGTACACCGCGACCTACGGCTTCGACTGGGACAGCCCCCTGCAGTCCAACATCTTCAAGTTCCTCGGCATCGGCATCGCGACCCTCTTCCGCTTCTGGTCGTACCGCAGCTGGGTGTTCCGGGCCCTCCCGGCCCGCAAGGCCGTGTCGAGCGCGGAATCGTTCCTCGAAGCGGGGGCCGCCCACCCACCCGCGGTCACGGGCAAGCGCCGCTGAGGGCCGGGCCCCGAAGGGGCGCGGGGAACCGCGCGAGAAGCCCCACCGGCCCGCACCCGCTGTGGCACCCGCCGTCGCACGCCCCGGAGCCACGGCGCGTCCGCGCACACCGCCCGCACCCCACCGCCGAGCTACCGAACGGGCCGGTCATCGCCGGACGGCGTCCGCACCGGCGTACGCGACAGGAACAGCCCGAACACCGGCGGCTGCGCCTGGAGCATCTCCAGGCGCCCCCCGTCGGCCTCCGCGAGGTCGCGCGCCACGGCCAGCCCGATCCCCGTCGAGTTGCGCCCGCTGATCGCCCGCTCGAAGATCCGCGCCCCGAGGTCGGCGGGAACGCCGGGCCCCTCGTCGGTGACCTCGATCACCGCCTGGTTCCCGGTGACGCGGGTGCGCAACGCCACCGTGCCGCCGCCGTGCATGAGCGAGTTCTCGATCAACGCGGCCAGCACCTGCGCGACCGCGCCCGGCGTGCCCACCGCCTGAAGGTGGCGCTTGCCCGAGCTGACGACGGCCCGCCCGGCGCTCCGGTAGGCCGGCCGCCACTCCTCCAGCTGCTGCTTGATCACCTCGTCGAGCTCGAAGGAGACGGCGGAGCCGTTACGGGGGTCGCGGGAGTTGGTGAGGAGCCGCTCCACGACGTCCGTGAGGCGTTCGACCTGGGTGAGCGCGATGTGGGCCTCCTCCTTCACCGTGGCGAGGTCGTCCGTGAGGGTGATCTCCTCCAGCCGCATGGACAGCGCGGTCAGCGGCGTCCGCAGCTGATGGGACGCGTCCGCCGCGAGACGCCGTTCGGCGGTCAGCATGCGGCCGATGCGCTCGGCGGAGGAGTCCAGCACGTCCGCGACCCGGTCCAGCTCCGGGACGCCGTAGCGCTTGTGGCGGGGGCGGGGGTCGCCGGAGCCGAGCCGTTCGGCGGTCTCGGCGAGGTCGGTGAGGGGGGAGGCGAGGCGGTTGGCCTGGCGTACGGCGAGGACGACGGCGGCGATGACGGCGAGCAGGGCGACCGCCGCGATGATCAGCAGCGTGCGGCCGACCTCGCGGCTGACCGCCGAACGGGACTCCTCGACCGTGACGACCTCGTCCTTCTCGCCCTTGGCCTCATGGCGGATGACGTCGCCGACGGGCTTCTCGCCGATCTCGATCGTGGCCTGGCCGGGGATCTCGATACGGGCGTAGCGCTCGTCGCCGACCTGGTCCCTGAGGACCTCCGCGGTGATCCGTTCGTCGCCGATGATGCGGCTGTCCACGATGCTCGTCAGCTGGACCGCCTCGGACTCCACGCGTTCCTGGGCGCTGGTGCTGATCGTGCGGGTCTCGACGATGACGAGGGAGACGCCGAAGACCGCGATGACCACGAGGACGACGGCGAGGGTGGACTGGATGAGACGGCGGCGCACGGTTGCCCTCCGGGCGGGCGGGTGTTCCTGGACCTCTGATTGTGCGACACCCGGCGCCTGGTGCCGGGCGGGGGGCGGTGTCGCTTACCGGCGCTCGCCGGACGCGGCCCACGAGCGGCAGGGCCGCGCCCCGTGAGCGGCGCGGGGAACCGCACGGTCAGCGGTCAGCGGTCAGCCGCGCATCCCCTGCGGCCGCCGCACGGCACACGCCCCCGTGCCGCTCGGCGCCCGGCCCCTGCCGGTCAGTTCTTCTCGAAGCGGAACCCGACCCCGCGCACCGTCGCGATGTACCGCGGATTCGCCGCGTCGTCGCCGAGCTTCTTGCGCAGCCAGGAGATGTGCATGTCCAGCGTCTTCGTCGACGACCACCACGTCGTGTCCCAGACCTCGCGCATCAACTGGTCACGGGTGACGACCCGCCCCGCGTCGCGCACGAGCACCCGCAGCAGGTCGAATTCCTTCGCGGTGAGCTGAAGCTCCTCCTCCCCCATCCACGCCCGGTGCGACTCGACGTCGATCCGCACCCCATGGGTGGCGGGCGGCTGCGTCGGCTCCGCGGCGCCGCGCCGGAGCAGGGCCCGGACACGGGCCAGCAACTCGGCGAGCCGGAAGGGCTTGGTGACGTAGTCGTCGGCGCCCGCGTCCAGGCCCACGACGGTGTCCACCTCGTCGGCGCGCGCGGTCAGGATGAGGATCGGCACGGTGAGGCCCTCGGCGCGCAGCCGGCGGGCCACCTCCAGGCCGTCCATCCCGGGCAGCCCCAGGTCCAGGACGACCAGGTCGACGCCACCCTGCGTTCCGGCGTCCAGCGCGGTGGGTCCGTCCTCACGGACCTCCACCTCGTACCCTTCCCGGCGCAGTGCGCGAGCCAACGGCTCCGAGATGGACGCGTCGTCCTCGGCGAGCAGTACACGGGTCATGAGGTGATGGTAGTCCGCCGAGAACCGCAGGTGGAGGGGGATCGACAAGCGTGATTCACACCTGCTTCCCCTGGTTCTCCTACTTCGGCGGGGCATGATCCACTGTGGCGGGTGTTTCGTCCCACCCCCGGTGAAGATCCGCGTCGACGTGTGGAGAAGGCGCCCGGGTCCGGTGCGGGTCGCGCGGCGATCCCGTGAACACGGCGTCGCCGTGCCACGCCCTCCGTGGTCACCTCCTGCGTCTACGCGACGCGAACCATTGAATGACCTTCGAATGTGCGATCAAGGTTCCATTCTTACCTGTGATCCGCCTCTCAAGCGCTTCCATTTCCCGCAGTCCTGTGGCGTATGGTGACGGAACGCCTGTAGCAACACGTGAGGGCCTTTGGCGGTATATCTGCGCTGAAGGTCTCTTTTATGTGCGGAATGACCTGTGGCCGGACCCCGAACACGCGGGACGCATCGACGCGTCGACGCGCGTAGAGGGGCATGGATCCCGGTGGTCGCCGTCCGCCGCCCCGTGTCCCGGGGCGGACTCCCCGTGGGCGTGGGGCGGACGTCCCGGCCGGCCGGTCCCGGCCGACCCCCTCCACCGGGCGCGCGCCCCCACGCGCTCCGTCCCGACCTGCAAGGAACGACCATGGCGTCCAGCCTGACGAAGGACTCGGCCGGCCGGGGAACCCCCGGCACCGAGGGCACCTTCTTCGGCCACCCCCGCGGACTGGCCACTCTCTTCATGACCGAGATGTGGGAACGATTCTCCTACTACGGCATGAAGGCCCTCCTCACCGTCTACCTGCTCTCCGGCGGCCCCGACGCCGGCAAGGGGAGCATGGGCGGCGGCCTGGCCATGGACCTGGCCACCACCACCACGATCGTCGCCGTCTACTCGGCGATGGTGTACCTGCTCGCGATGCCCGGCGGCTGGCTCGGCGACCGGGTCTGGGGCCCCCGCAAGACGGTGACGATCGCCGCGGTCACGATCATGTGCGGTCACCTGGTGCTCGCCCTGCCGGGCGGTCAGGCGCCGTTCTTCGCGGGCCTGGCGCTGGTCGCGGCCGGCTCCGGCCTGCTGAAGGCCAACATCTCCACGATGGTGGGCCATCTCTACGACGGCCCCGAGGACCCCCGGCGCGACGGCGGCTTCACGATCTTCTACATGGGCATCAACGCGGGTGCCTTCTTCGCCCCGCTGGCCATCGGCACCGTCGGCCAGGAGGTCAACTGGCACCTCGGCTTCGGCATGGCCGCGGTCGGCATGGCCATCGGCCTCGCCGCCTTCCTCGCCGGCAGCCGGACCCTGAGCCCGAGGAGCGACCTCGTCCCCAAGCCGCTGGCGGCCGAGGAGCGCGCCTCCTGGCTGCGCAAGGGTCTGCTGTGGCTGGCCGTCGCGGCCGTCTTCTACGGCGCCGTGGGCCTCAGCGGCCACTTCACCCTGAACTGGGCGATGATCCCGCTGACCGTCATCGGTCTGGTCGTCCCGGCCGGTGTGCTGCTGCGCATCAAGCGGGACAAGGAGCTGACCACCGCCGAGCAGTCGAAGATGACCGGCTACATCTGGTTCTTCGTCGCCGCCGCCGTGTTCTGGATGATCTACGACCAGGGCGCGTCCACGGTCCAGGCGTTCGGCTCGAACGACGCGAAGGTGGCCGGATCGCTGCTCGGCTTCGCGTTCCCGACCTCCTGGTACCAGTCGCTGAACCCCCTGTTCATCATGGCGCTGGCCCCGGTGTTCGCGTGGCTCTGGCTGTGGCTGAACCGCCAGGGCAGGGAGCCCGGCACGGCCGTGAAGTTCGCGATGGCCCTGGTGCTCGTCGGCGTCTCGTTCTTCTTCTTCCTGATCCCGCTGGGCATGGCGGCGGACGGCACGCTGACCAGCCCGATGTGGCTGGTGGGCATCTACTTCATCCAGACCGTCGGTGAGCTGTGCCTCTCCCCGGTCGGCCTGTCCGTGACGACGAAGATGGCCCCGGCCAAGTACGCCGGCCAGATGATGGGCGTGTGGTTCCTCGCGGTCACCGCGGGCGACTCCGTCACCGGCCTGCTCTCCAACCCCGCCGTCGGCGGCTTCGACCTCAGCGGCACCGGCATGGTCGCCGTGGAGGCCACCCTCGCCGCCCTCGCCGGCTTCGCGATCTACATGTACCGCAGGAAGGTCAGGGCCCTGACCGGCGACGTCCACTGAGACCGGCGCCCGAGGGTCCGTGGGAGGGGCCGCCGTACCCGCGGGTGCGGCGGCCCTTCCTCGTCCCTCACGTGGAGGTGTCCTCCCGCGCCGAGGACAACCGCGCGGCCCGCGGCACCCCCGGATCCGTGTCCGGTGCGAACCACGGCAGGGCCGACGTCGTGGGCGAGGGGGACGGCGTACGGGGTTGTGCGTGGGCGGCGGTCGAGGGGCTCGGCCTGGGCACCCACGGCGGAAGTCCGGGCATCCGCCGCCCGCGTGCCCTTCGCCCGGGGGCCTCGCGCCCCGGCCGCACCCGGTCCACCACCGCCATGCCGATCCGGAACAGCGCGGCGGGTACGACGAGGCTGAGCATCAGCCAGAAGAGGGTGACGCCCCAGGGGCGGCCGACGCTCCACGGCTGTTCGGTGAGAACCCTGCCGCCGTACTCGAGGGAGACGGTGTAGTCGCCGTGGGCCCCGGCCGCGAGGTCGACGGGCAGGGTGATGCGGGCCTCGCGGCCCGGCTGGATCGTGCCGCGCCACCGCTGTTCCTCCCACTGCGGCGCGAACACCCCGTGGGAGGTGCCGACCTGGAAGAGGGGGTCCTTGACCGGGAAGGTGCCGACGTTGCCGACGGTGAGGACCAGCTCACGTGCGGGCGGCGCCCCGAACCAGGTCAACAGCCCGCTGGAGCCCGTCAGTCGGCTGTCCGTCAGGAGCGACAGCCGTCCGCCGGACGCCTCCCGCGGCAACGGCTCGACCGAGTGCCCGGCGACCTGGAAAGCCGCGTCCGCCGCCGCCTTCGGCCCCGTGATGGTGGAGACGTGCACGACGCACGGACACGGCACCGGCGGCTCGGCCACCGGCAACTCCCGGCGGAAGTCGCCCTTGTCGTCGGCGGTCACGGCCCGCCCGTCGCCGTTGGCACAGGTGTCGGTGCCGCCGGGCACACCCCGCGACGGCACGGACTGACCGCAGATCAGCACCATCAGGATCGCCTTCGGCCGCCAGCCGTCCCCGGTCACGGTGACCGAACCACCGTTCCCCGCCTGCGACTTGGACAGCTTCACGGTCGGCTTGTCCGCGGCCTGCGCGACCCCGCCGGCGAAGGGCGCCACGAGCACCACGACGAGGGCGAACACCACCGCGAGCACCCGCGCCGAGGCCCAGGTCGGGTACGAGTACAAGGTCGAAGTCGAGTGCGAGGTCGAGGTCGAGTGCGAGGTCGAGGTCGGGGTCGAGTGCGAGGTCGAGGTCGGGGTCGAGTGCGAGGTCGAGTACGACGCCGGGATCCGCCGCCTTCTGATCACGTTCGGCTCCCGTCAGCGACGTACCGCCTGGTTCCTGCGTGTCACCCAGAGCACCCCCGCCGTCCCCGCGAGCAGCACCGTGCCACCGAGCGTGCCGAGGGCGACCGCCGAGTCGAGGGGCCCGGTCTGCGGCAACTCGCCGCCCGAACCGCCCGTACCACCCGAACCGCCGGTGTCGGACCCGCCCCCCGACCCGCCCGAGGCGCTCCCGCCCGCGGCGGTGACGTCGAGAGTCAGCGACGGGCCGGGGTCGTTGCCCGGCGTGCAGGTGGTCACCGTGCCGAGGGCCTTGATGGTGAGCACACCCGCGGTGAAGTCGACCTTGCCGGTCTTCTTCGGGGTGTACGTACCGCTCAGGTCATTGATCTTGATCGGCGTGTTGGCCGGAAGCGCCTCCTGGTTCGCCGGCCCCGTCACCGTGAGCGTCCCGTTGTCGGCCCCGCCCAACTCGATCGTGGCGCTCGGCGTCATCGCGCCCTTGCCCAGTTCGACCGGGCTGGACGACACGCCCTTCTGCCACGACATCGTGATCTTGTAGCCGTCGCCGCTCTCGACACCCTTGATGTCGATCGGCGACACCGCGGACTTGTCCCCGATCGGCGTCTTGCAGTTGTACTCGACGTCCACGACCTCGGCATGGGCCACCGGGGCGGCCATCAGCACCGCCGAGCCGGCCAGGGCCACGAGGGACGCGAGCGCGGCGGTTCGTTTCTGGTACGTCCGGTACGACACCTCGGCACCCCACATTCTGACGGAACATCAGATCGGCCGCTCAAGCTACGCCGGGGCTCGTGGAGAAGGAAGACACACGTAAGTGTCGGATGTGTGTCGATGGCCCGGACCGGCCCGCCGGGCGTTCAGCGCGCCCGGGAAACCACAAGGGCCCGGGAAACCACGAGGGCGCGGGGAACCACGGAGGCGCGGGGGACCGCGCGATCGACCACGACGAACCCGCGGCCGCCGGCGCACGACGGCGCCATGGCACTCAGGCCGGTGCCCCCAACTCCGCCCACACGGTCTTCCCGGCCGCCCCGGGAGCCCGTACGACCCCCCAGTCCAGACACAGCCGCTGCACGATGAACATCCCGTGCCCACCCGGCCGCCCGGCCCGATGCGGTGTCCGCGGCGCCGGATTCCCCGCCCCCCGGTCGGACACCTCGATCCGCAGCACCTTGTTGTCGCACCCGATCCGCAACTCGGCCGGGCCCCCCGCATGGAGACACGCGTTGGTGACCAGCTCGGACACCACCAGCAGCACGTCCTCCGCCGCGGCCCGCTGATCCGCGGTCGCGGCCGGCAACCACCCCCACGCGTGCAGCGCCTGGCGGGTGAAGTCACGGGCGAGCGGCACCACCCCGCTCTCACCCTCGAAACTGAGCCGACGGGACTGACTGCCCGCGGCGGGGGCCGCGGGCGGGTCCCCGCCGGACACCCCGGAAGCGCCGCCGGCACCCGGTTCCGGGCCGCGGTCGCCCGGCGAGAAAGGCCGGGTGGTGCTCATCAGCGCTTCACCTCACCGATTCACCAGTGCACGATTCAGGACTCATCAAGGGTGCGGGACCGAGGCCCGCGGTACGTGCCGTTTTCTGCTGTCATCCGTTGCGCCATCCGTACTTCCGTCGCACTTCGTCGTACTGCACCGAGCCGTCGCCGGGCCGGCGCCGAACCTCTGGCGTACACGCCGCCGCCCGTCCACGCCCCGTCGCCGAGCCGCTTCCGGGCCGCCGCCGACTCGTCCGCCGACCCGTTCAGGATGTCTCCTGCCCGAGCGAACCGTCAGAACACCCATGTTTTCGGCACACAACCTGTGACGCGAATAACCCGCCGGCCGGGAGGTGACACCTGGGGGTCGGTACCGAGGGCGGGTGGCCGGTCGCGGACGCCGACCGGCCCGGCCGACGGCGTCCATGACGGAGGTCACGGCCGACCGACCGGAGCCCTAGTCGCCCAGGGCCGCATCAAGGGTGTCGTGGACGGTGAACACCGCGTCCGCCCCGGTGATCTCGAAGACCCGCGCCACCGCCGGGAGCATTCCCGCCAGATGGACACCGCCACCCCCCGACTCCGCCCTGAGCCGGGCGCCCAGCAGGACGTTGAGCCCGGTGGAGTCACAGAACTCCAGGCGCGAGCAGTCCACCACCAGGCGCGTGAATCCTTTGTCCAGGCAGCTCTCGAGTGGCTCACGCAACAGGTCGGCGGTGTGGTGATCGAGCTCACCCGCCGGGGTCACGACGGCACTGGGGCCCTCTTCCCGCACCTCGACCCGTAGCCGGCCCGACTGTGCGCTGCCGACCGTCCCACGGTCCATGCCGTCTCTCTCCCGACCGTCGTGACTGTTGACTCGCCCTCGAACACTACGCCTTCTCCACACTCCCCGACACCCGAACAATCGCCCGCAAAGGGACATTTCGCCACAGGAGGCACTTGCGACGACGTCGGGAAACCGGGTAGGGCTAGTAGTGACACCAATCGACACGGCCGGCTTTGGAGGCGCCGCACACCGCAGTGCACGTATTGGCATCGGCGGCCATATGCCGAGAACGATGGAGGACATCATGTCACCCCGGCTCGACGAATCGCATACCCAGAGGGCGACGTCGGCATCCGCCCCGGAAGAGACGCAGGCCGACCTCGCCCATGATCCGGGCGACGCGCTCGCCGACCTTCCGGAGATCCCCCCGTACGACGAGGTGGGGCCGGTGGACGCACGGGCCCTGTCCAAGACCCTCTTCGAGCGGCTGGAGTCCCTCGAGGAAGGCACGTACGAATACTCGTACGTTCGCAACACCCTGGTCGAACTCAACCTGGCTCTGGTGAAGTTCGCCGCCTCCCGGTTCCGCTCGCGCAGCGAACCGATGGAGGACATCATCCAGGTCGGCACGATCGGCCTGATCAAGGCCATCGACCGCTTCGAACTGAGCCGGGGCGTCGAGTTCCCCACCTTCGCGATGCCAACCATCGTCGGCGAGATCAAGCGTTTCTTCCGCGACACGAGCTGGTCCGTACGCGTGCCGCGCAGACTTCAGGAACTCCGGCTCGACCTGGCCAAGGCCGGCGACGAACTGGCCCAGAAGCTCGATCGCGCTCCGACGGTGGGAGAGTTGGCGGAGCGCCTCGGCCTCACGAAGGACGAGGTCGTCGAGGGCATGGCCGCGTCGAACGCGTACACCGCCTCGTCGCTGGACGCCCAGCCCGAGGAGGACGACTCCGAGGGCGCGCTGGCGGACCGGATCGGCTACGAGGACCACGGGCTCGAAGGCATCGAGTACGTCGAGTCCCTGAAGCCGCTGATCGCCGAACTGCCGCCGCGCGACCGGCAGATCCTTTCCCTGCGGTTCGTGGCCAACATGACGCAGTCCGAGATCGGGGACGAACTGGGCATCTCCCAGATGCACGTGTCCCGGCTGCTCTCCCGCACGCTGGTGCGGCTGCGCAAGGGGCTGACGCTGGAGGAGTGAGCGCGTGCCGACGCCGACGACATCGGCGCGGCGGCGTGGACGGAGACATGGGTCGGCCGGGTGCGGCAGGAGTTGCGACACTCCTGACGTACCCGGCCGAACTGTTTCCGGGTCACCCCACAACTCACCCCCTTACCGCAAGAAACCCCTTCCCCTCGGTTCACCTTCCGCCACTATGGTCACGCGCCAGACTGTTCGGTATGCCAGAAGCCGACTGGCGGACACGGGGGTGCGAGGAGGCACGAGGATGACTCGGGCTCGGGACGAGCGCCCCGGCGGCGACGACGGCCATGGGCACCAGCAGGACACCGGCACGCCGGGCGCACGCCCCGACGAGGTGTCCGAGCACCGGCACGCGAAGGCGTCCGACGCGCGGCTCACCGCGCTGTTACGCGCCGACTCGCCGACCGCGTACCAGGCCCTGCGCGAGCTGCGTGAGCGTCACCACCCGGCCGTCCTCGCCTATGCCCGGCTGTGCGCCGCGAGCGAGTCCTCGGCACGGGAGCTGGCGACACAGGCGTTCACGGTCGCCACCCGGGAGACGGCGCGCGGCATCGAGCCGACCGTCCCCTGGCGCCACCGGCTGCTCCTGCTGACCGCCCGGGTCGCCGCCGGCTGGGCCGGGGACGGAGGCGCGACCGGTCTCGACCCCGCCCTGCGCCTCGTGCTGGACACCACGGGCCCCGACGGCCCCGTCCCGCCCCTGCTCGCGGCGTTCGAACTCCTGCCGCCCCGCCCGCAGGGCCTCATCTGGTACGGCGTCGTGGAGCGCGAACCGGACGACCGTACGGCCGTACTCCTCGGCCTCACCCCCGACGACGTGACGTACAAGCGGGACTCCGCGTTCCTCGCCCTGCGCCAGGCCTGTCTCAGAGTGCGCCTCGCCGCCTCCGACGACCCCCGCTGCCAGGACTTCCGCCGGCTGATCGAGGAGTCCGTACGACCGGACACCCCCCGCCACAGCACGGATCTGCACACCCATATGGAGCATTGCGCGTACTGCTCCGGTGCGTACGAGGAGCTGTGCGCCCTGCGCGACAGCCCGCGCGCGACCCTCGCGGAGGGGCTGCTGCCCTGGGGCGGTACGGCGTATGCGCGGGGTGGGGTGGGGGCGCGGGACAGTGTGGGGGCGCGGGACGATGCGGGTGCGCGGGACGGAACCGGCGCGTGGGACGGCGGCCGTTCGGACGCCGGAGCGGAGGCCGCGGGGGGCTTCGGGGAACCGGAGACCGGGGCCGGGGCCGGGCCTTGGGCCGGGGCGGGGACGGGGCCTCGGGCCGGGGCCGGGACAGGGACAGGCTCCGGAGCAGGGGATTGGGCAGGGGCGGAGGCGGCGGCCGCGGCTGCCGCCGTGGCAGCGGCATGGGCGGCGTCCGGCTTCGGCTCCGACGCCGGCCCCGACGTCGGCCCCGCCTCCGGGAGCCCCTCCGGCTTCGGCGTCGGTTCCGACTCCGGGAGCTCCTCCGGCTTCGGCGTCGGTTCCGACTCCGGCGGCAGGGATCGTGCGGCGGACGGGGTGGGGGCGGAGCCCCGGGGCGGTGCGCTGGCCGGGGCGGAGGCGTGGGAAGGTCCCGCCGTCGAAGGCGGCACCGGTGCTCGGGCCGACGCGGCGGCGGGCACCGCGACGGCCGCCGGCCGTGCGGCGGGCGCGGCCGGGAGCAGGGCCGGTGCCGGGACAGCGGCCGGGGCCCACGACGGCGGGGCCGGGGCGTCAAGCCGGGCCGGCACCGGGGCCGTTGCCGAGGCCGGGGTGCCGGGGGCCGGGTGGTCGCCGTCCCGGCGGTTCGTGCTGACGTCGGTGGCCCTGGGGGTGGCGCTGGCGCCGCTGCTGGCGTTCCTGGTGTTCTCGGGCTCGGTCGGCTCGTCGTCCGACGGCGCGGCGGATTCCGTCGGTACGCCCGCGACGCCGCCGTCGCGCCCGGTGACCCCGACGGTCCCGCAGAGCCCGACGCCGTCCCCGACCCCTTCGGACACCGGGAGCCCCTCGAAGCCCCCGGCGAAGGAGAAGCCGACGCGGAGCCCGAGTCCGAGTCCGTCGAGGACGGGCCTCCCTACGCCGTCGCTGCCGTACGGGCCGCCGCTGAACGGCGCCTACGCCCAGGTGGTGAACATCGCCTCGGGCCTGTGCCTGGACATCCGGGGCGAGTTGGAGAAGGGCACCGACGTCGTCACCGCCACCTGCTCCGCGCGCGCCACCCAGCGCTGGCGCCTCGACTCCCACCGGAACGCCCTCCAGTCGTTCGCCGATCCCGACCTGTGCCTCGACAGCCGGGGGGCGACCGACGACGGCGTGGGCATCTGGGAGTGCGACTCGCTGGAGGGGGACAACGGCGAGAACCTGAGGTTCGAGGTCGACTCCCGGGGAGTGATCCGCCCGGCGATCGCGCCGGGGCACGCCGTGACCCCGGACGCGCTCGGCTCCGTCACCTTCGACGAGGTGTCGGGGCGCGACGGGCAGCGGTGGCGGGCGGGCGCCGGGCCCGTCCACGCCTGAGCCCCCGGGCCCGAGGGCTCGAGGGCTCGACGCCTTGCGGACACCCCGCCTGAGGCCCGGTCAGACGACGCGTACGCCCCTGCGCCATACGTCCGTGACCAGGGGGACTCCCGGCCGGTAGGCGAGGTGGACGTGGCTGGGCGCGTCCAGCAGCGCGAGGTCGGCGTACGCGCCCGGCGTGACGCGGCCGACGTCGTCGCGGCGGAGCGCCCGCGCGCCCCCCGCCGTGGCCGACCAGACCGCCTCGTCCGGCGTCATCCCCATGTCCCGCACCGCGAGCGCGACGCAGAAGGGGACGGACGAGGTGAAGGACGATCCCGGGTTGCAGTCCGTGGAGAGGGCCACGGTGACGCCCGCGTCGAGGAGGCGGCGGGCGTCCGGCCACTCGGCGCGGGTGGAGAACTCGGCGCCGGGGAGGAGCGTGGCGACCGTCCGGCTGTGGGCGAGGGCGTCCACGTCGGCGTCGGTGAGGTGGGTGCAGTGGTCCGCGCTCGCCGCGTCGAGTTCCACGGCGAGCTGGACGCCGGGGCCGTACGACAGCTGGTTGGCGTGGATGCGCGGGTGCAGGCCCCTGGCCCTGCCCGCCGTGAGGATCGCCCGGGCCTGGTCGCCGTCGAAGGCGCCCTTCTCGCAGAAGACGTCGATCCAACGGGCGTACGGGGCACAGGCGTCGAGCATCTCGCCGGTGACGAGCGCGACGTAGGCGGCGGGGTCCTCGGCGTGGTCGGGGGACACGATGTGGGCGCCGAGGTACGTCACCTCGTCCGTGTGCCGCGCGGCGATGCGCAGCGCCCGCGCCTCGTCCTCGACGGTCAGGCCGTAGCCGGACTTCGTCTCGAAGGTGGTGGTGCCCTGACGGAGGGCCTCACGGAGGTAGCGGGTGAGGTTGGCCTCCAGTTCCTCGTCGGTGGCGGCGCGGGTGGCGGCGACGGTCGTCCGGATGCCGCCCGCGCTGTAGGCCCGGCCGGACATGCGGGCGTTGAACTCGGCGGTCCGGTCGCCCGCGAAGACGAGGTGGGAGTGGGAGTCCACGAAGCCGGGGATCACCGCCCGCCCACCGGCGTCGACCCGATTGTCAGTGGCGGGTGCTTTGCTTTGATCACCGGTCCACGCGATGCGTTCACCGTCGATGACGACGGCCGCGCCCTGGATCAGTCCGAGGGGGGAACCGTCGCCGAGGGAGGGGTCGTTGGTGACCAGGGCAGCGATGTTGGTGATGAGCGTGCTCGCGGTGCTCGCTGAGTGGGCGGGGCTGACGTTCGTCGGGCTGCTCATGGCGTCCTTGGTGGCCTGGTCGGCGGTGGGGTCGGGTGCGGGGGCCGGCTCGGGGGCCGGTCGCGTGGGCGGGCGGCCGGGGGTCATCCGCGCAGTGCTTCGACGGCGTCCGCGAGAGCTCCCGGCACATCCGGTACGAGCGCGTGCGCCCCGTCCCGTACGACGTGCCGACCTCCCACGACCGTGTGCGACACGTCCGCTGCCGACGCGGCGAATACCGCCGTCTCCGCACCGAGCCGTGGAAGCGGCCCCGCTGTCCTGACGGAATCGAGCGCGATCGTCGTGAAGTCGGCGAGCGCGCCCGTCTCCAGGGCACCGGCGTCGTCCCAGCCGATCGCCGCGTGACCGTCGGCCGAGGCCGCCCGCAGGAGGGCCGCCGCCGTCCAGTGACCGCGTGTACGGGTGCGCAGCCGCTCGTTCAGTTCCATCGCGCGCGCCTCTTCGAGCAGGTCGACGACGGCGTGGCTGTCGGAGCCGAGGGAGAGCGGGGAGCCCGCCCGTTGCAGGGCGACGGCCGGTCCGATGCCGTCCGCGAGGTCCCGTTCGGTCGTGGGGCACATGCAGGTGCCGGTGCCGCTGTCGCCGATGAGGGCGATGTCCTCGTCGGTGAGGTGGGTGTTGTGGACGCCGGTGGTGCGGGGGCCCAGGACACCGTGGTCGGCGAGGAGTTGGGCGGGGGTGCGGCCGTGCGCCTCGTGGCAGGCGTCGTTCTCCGCCGTCTGCTCCGACAGGTGCACATGCAGCGGGGCCCGCCGCTCCTCGGCCCATCGCGCCACCGTCGCCAGCTGCCCGGCCGGCACGGCCCGTACGGAGTGCACGGCCGCCCCGATCCGCGCGTGATCCCGGTCCTTGAGAACTGAACAGCGTTCCGCCCAGGCCTCCGCGGTGCCGTCGGAGAAGCGGAGCTGATGGTGGTCGGGCGCCTTTCCGAAGCCGGCGGAGAGGTAGGCCGTGTCGAGGAGGGTGATCCGGATGCCCGCCTCGGCCGCGGCCTCGATGAGCGCCTCGCCCATGGCGTTCGGGTCGGCGTACGGGGTGCCGCCGGGGGCGTGGTGCACGTAGTGGAACTCGCCCACGGCCGTGATCCCGGCCAGCGCCATCTCCGCGTACACGGCCCGCGCGAGGGCGTGGTACGTGTCCGGGGTCAGCCGGTCCGCCACCCGGTACATGACCTCGCGCCAGGTCCAGAAGGTGCCCGAGCCGACCTGGACGGTTCCGCGCAGGGCGCGGTGGAAGGCGTGGCTGTGGGCGTTGGCGAGGCCGGGCAGGGTGAGCCCGCGCAGGACGACCGCGCCCGGGGGCGGGGTGGGCGTCTCGCCGCGCACGGCGGTGATGCGGCCGGCCCGGGGGGTGCCCTCTCCGGCCACGGTCAGGGTCACGCCGGGCTCGACATGGGTGCCGAGCCAGGCGTGTTCGAGCCAGTAGGTCGTCTCCGTCACCTGCGGGCCAGCCCTTCCAGTACGTCGGCGAGCGCGGTCACCCCGGCCAGGCAGTCGTCCTCGGCGGCGTGCTCGGCCGGGGAGTGCGAGACGCCTGTCGGGTTGCGCACGAACAGCATGGCGGTCGGGACGGTCCCGGAGAGGATCCCGGCGTCGTGTCCGGCGCCGGTCCCGAGCACCGGCACCTTGAGGTCGGCCGCGTCCCGGCCCAGGATGCGGGCGATCTCGTCCCGCAGCGCGTGCTCGAACTCGACGACGGGAGTGAAGGACTCCCGGACGACATCGAGCTCGATCCCGTGTTCCTGGGCGTAGTCCCGGGCGGCCTCTTCGATCGCGCCGACGACCGTGTCCAGGGTCTTCTGGTCCTCGGCGCGGGAGTCGAGCCAGCCGCGCACGAGGGAGGGAATGGCGTTGACCCCGTTCGGCTCGACGGAGATCTTGCCGAACGTGGCGACGGCACCGGCGAGCCGTGCCTCCCGGCGGGCCGCGAGAACGGTCTCCGCGTACGACAGCATGGGGTCCCGGCGGTCGACGAGCCGCGTCGTTCCGGCGTGGTTCGCCTCGCCCCGGAAGTCGAACCGCCAGCGTCCGTGCGGCCAGATGGCACTGGCGATCCCGACGGCGTCCCCGGACAGGTCCAGGGCCCGCCCCTGCTCGACGTGCAGCTCGACGAACGCCCCGATCCGCGCGAGCCGCTCCGGATCCGGCCCGATTGCCTCCGGGTCGTACCCGGCGGCCTCCATCGCCCGCGGCAGGGTGACCCCGTCCCCGTCGGTCAGCCGCCCCGCCTGCTCGACGGTGAGCCGCCCTGCGGCCAGCCGCGACCCCACACAGGCCAGGCCGAACCGCGCGCCCTCCTCGTCGCCGAAGTTGACGATCCCGAACGGCTTGTCGAACCGCGCACCCCGGGCCCGCAGTTCATCGAGCGCGGCGAAGGACGACACGACACCGAGGGGGCCGTCGAAAGCCCCGCCGTCGGGCACGGAGTCGAGATGCGACCCGGTGACGACGGCGTCACCCTGCTCCGGGTCCCCGAGCCAGGCCCACTGGTTGCCGTTCCGGTCGACCTCGTAGGCCAGCCCCCGGTCCCGGGCCCGCTCCTCGAACCAGGCCCGGCATTCGGCATCGGCGGCAGTCCACGCGAACCGCCGGTATCCGCCTGAGTCGGGGTGCCGGCCGATGGGCTCGAGCTCCCGCCACATCTCGTGGAAGGAGGCACCGCCTCCGTCGGTCGATCCAGGCTGTGGGCGGTCGTTCCGCGGGGCGATGGAGGTCCCCCCGCTCGGGCGAAGCCGAGAGTGGGGGAGGGTGGGCACGGCCGGACCCGCGGCCGGCGACGGGACCTCGGCCGCCACCGACGGGTCCTGGCCACGCTCCTCTTCGCTCCGGGTCACGCGTCGCCGCCCTCGCGCATCGGCACCCGTACGCCCCGGTCGTCGGCGACGGACTCCGCGATGTCGTAGCCCGCGTCGACGTGCCGGATCACACCCATCCCGGGGTCGTTGGTCAGTACACGCCGGAGCTTCTCCCCGCCGAGCTTCGTGCCGTCCGCCACGGTCACCTGACCGGCGTGGATCGACCGGCCCATGCCCACGCCACCACCGTGGTGCAGGGACACCCAGGACGCCCCGGACGCCACGTTGACCATCGCGTTCAGCAGCGGCCAGTCGGCGATGGCGTCGGAGCCGTCGAGCATGGCCTCGGTCTCGCGGTAGGGGGAGGCGACGGAGCCGGCGTCGAGGTGGTCGCGGCCGATCGCGAGCGGCGCGGCCAGCTCCCCGGAGGCGACCATGTCGTTGAACCGCTCACCGGCCCGGTCCCGCTCGCCGTAGCCGAGCCAGCAGATGCGCGCGGGCAGGCCCTGGAAGTGCACGCGCTCGCCGGCCATCCTGATCCAGCGGTGGAGGGACTCGTTCTCGGGGAAGAGGTCGAGGATCGCCCGGTCGGTCTTGGCGATGTCGGCGGGGTCGCCGGAGAGGGCCGCCCACCGGAAGGGGCCCTTGCCCTCGCAGAACAGCGGCCGGATGTAGGCGGGGACGAAGCCGGGAAAGGCGAACGCCCGCTCGTACCCGGCGAGTTGGGCCTCGCCGCGGATGGAGTTGCCGTAGTCGAAGACCTCGGCACCGGCGTCCAGGAAGCCGACCATGGCCTCGACGTGCCGGGCCATCGACTCACGTGCGCGGGTGGTGAACCCGGCCGGGTCCTTCGCCGCGTACGACGCCATGTCGTCGAGGTCCACGCCCACCGGGAGGTAGGCCAGCGGATCGTGGGCCGAGGTCTGGTCGGTGACGATGTCGATGGGGGCGCCCATGGCGAGGAGCTGGGGGACGAGGTCGGCGGCGTTGCCGAGGACGCCGATGGAGAGGGGGCGGCGGGCGTCCCGGGCCTCGACGGCCAGTTGGAGGGCGTGGTCGAGGGAGTCGGCCTTCACGTCGAGGTAGCGGTGCTCGATGCGGCGCTCGATGGCGCGGGGGTCGCAGTCGATGCAGATCGCGACGCCGTCGTTCATGGTCACGGCGAGGGGCTGGGCGCCGCCCATGCCGCCGAGGCCGGCGGTGAGGGTGATCGTCCCGGCGAGGGTGCCGTCGAACTTCTTGGCGGCGACGGCGGAGAAGGTCTCGTAGGTGCCCTGGAGGATGCCCTGGGTGCCGATGTAGATCCAGGAGCCGGCGGTCATCTGGCCGTACATGGTCAGCCCGAGCTGTTCCAGTCGGCGGAACTCCTCCCAGTTGGCCCAGTCGCCGACGAGGTTGGAGTTGGCGATGAGGACGCGGGGCGCCCACTCGTGGGTCTGCATGACGCCGACGGGACGGCCGGACTGGACGAGCATGGTCTCGTCCTGCTTGAGGGTCTTGAGGGTGCGGACCATGGCGTCGAAGGAGCGCCAGTCGCGGGCGGCCTTGCCCGTGCCGCCGTAGACGACGAGCTTGTCGGGGTGCTCGGCGACCTCGGGGTCGAGGTTGTTCTGCAGCATCCGCAGGGCGGCTTCCTGCTGCCAGCCCAGGGTGCTGAGTTCCGTACCGCGTGGCGCTCGAACGGGGCGGGGTCCTGACACGGTCTGCCTCCTCGCTATACAGCAACTATTCACATCCTGACTTGATGAATAGAGCTAGTCAATACAGCCGTAGGGCCAGCGACGGCCCGCCGCGGATGTTTGGCTGGACACACGGGCCGTACGGGCTCGGACGACGACACGACAGCGGGGGACCGGATGGGAGACGTGACGAACGGGACCGGTGGGGAGAGGCCCGCCGCCCGCCAGGAGGGGGCGGCCGGGGACCGCGCCCGCCTGCGGATCGGAGCGAGGGGGGAACACACGCACGGGCTGGACGAGGGGGACGCCGAGCGCACGCTGCGGCTGTTCGACACCGAGGGCGAGCGGGTCGCCCGGCGGGACGAGGCGGTGCGGGCGGCGGTGGAGCAGGGGCTGCTCGGTCCCGGCAACCCGGTCGTCGCGCTCCTCGACGTCACCGGGATCCGGGCCTCGGCGGCGGCACTGCGGAGGGCGTTCGACGCGGTGACGGCGCCCGGGACACCCGTGCTGCACGCGTTCGCGGTGAAGGCGACACCGCTCGTGCCCGTGCTGCGGCTGCTGCGCGAAGCGGGGATCGGCGCGGAGGTGGCGAGTGCCGGGGAGCTGGCCCTGGCGCGGGCGGCCGGGGTGCCGCCGAAGCGGACCGTGCTCGACTCCCCCGCCAAGACCCCGGCCGAGCTGCGCGAGGCGCTGGCGCTGGGTATCGCGGTCAACGCGGACAATCCGCAGGAGCTGGACCGTATCGACGCGCTCGTCCGCTCCGCCACCACCCGCTCCCCCCTCGGCATCCGGGTGAACCCACAGGTCGGCGGCGGCACGATCGACGCGCTGTCCACGGCGACGGCCACGTCGAAGTTCGGGGTGGCGCTGCGGGACGAGGGCGCCCGGGAGTGGGTCGTCCAGGCGTATCTGGACCGCCCCTGGCTGAGCCGGCTGCACGCGCACACCGGGTCGCAGGGGATGCCCCTGTCGCTGATGACACGGGGGATCACCGAGACGTACGAGCTGGCGGAGGAGATCAACCGGCGGATCGGGCGGCGGCAGATCGACACGATCGACATCGGCGGCGGACTGCCGGTGAACTTCGCGTCGGATGCGGCGACACCGACGTACGAGCAGTACGCGCGGCTGCTGGCGGAGGCGGTGCCGGGGCTGTTCGACGGGCGGTACGGCCTGGTGACGGAGTTCGGGAGGTCGCTGCTCGCGAAGCACGGGACGATCCTCGCCCGCGTGGAGTACACCAAGAGGGCGGGCGGCCGGGCCATCGCGGTCACCCACGCCGGGGTGCAGGTGGCGACCCGGACGGTGTACGCACCGGGGTCCTGGCCGCTGCGAGTCGCCGCGTACGACGCGAAGGGGTGTGTGAAGGAGGGGCCCGCGGTGGTGCAGGACGTGGCGGGGCCCGCCTGTTTCGCGGGGGACCTGCTGGCGGAGGGCCGTGCGCTGCCACTGTTCGAGCCGGGGGATCATGCGGCCGCGCTGGACACCGGCGCGTATTACTTCGCGCACCACTACGCGTACAACTCTCTGCCCCGGCCCGGGATCTACGGGTACGCCCCCGGGGAGGGGGAGATGCGGTTCGCGGTGGTGCGGCGGCCGCAGACCGTGGAGGAGATCGTGGCCGAGGCGGGGGGAGCCGAGAGGGCGGGCCTGCTGGGGCTTTGAGGCGCCCGGTAGCTCGGGGGGAACTGTCGCGTGGCGGATGTTCGCCCGGTAGCTCGCGGGGGGGGGTGTCGTGTGGCGGCTGCGGGTTGTCCGTGGCCGAGCGCGCAGTTCCCCGCGCCCCTGGCTTGCCCGGGGGCGCCCGGTAGGGGCAAGTGCCCCCATTCGTACGCCCCTCAAGCCCCCCAGAATGATTGACGCCCGGCGCCTCCTCCGCGCCCGGCATGCGGGGCGGCCGCATAGGCCCACCTCAGGGCACGGATGCGCCTCCCGGTCCCCAACAGCGGTGAAAACCAGGCAAGTCGACCCACCTTAGTCACCTGTCCGCATGTTCCGCTGGAAAATGCCAGATCCCTCACCCCTCGCGCACACGTTGCGTAGCGTCTGCGTCACTCAGCCGAACCGCAGGCAGGAGGGGAGCCACGGTGCCCGGAATCGACGAGTGTCTGGTGGAGGCCATGAGGCTGCCCGGTGCCCTGGGCGCCGCGGTGGTCGACTGGACCAGCGGACTGGCGCTGGGCACGGTCGGGGAAGCACCCGGCGGTGACCACGAGACGACGGCGGCGGAGGCGGCGGAACTGGCACGGCTCGCGGCGGAGCACCGGGCGTTCGCGCCGGAGGAGGGTTCCGACTGGTCCGGGGCGGATCTGCCGGTCGAGGACCTGATCGTCAGCAACCGGGACACGTACCACGTGCTGCGGTTCGTGCGGACGACGTTCGACAGCAGTGTGTTCCTGCATCTGTGGCTGGCCCGTTCGGACGGCAACCTCGCGCTGGCCCGGATCCGGCTCGGCGAGATGGCGGGACGGCTGGTGCTGGCATGAGCGTGATCACCACACCAGCACCCCCGTTGCCGGTGCGGGGCGAGCACTTCCGCCAGGCCGTCTCCCCGATGCTGAGCCGGCTCGCCGCCGAGCGGGCCACCGGTGTGCTGCTGCGCGAGAGCGGTTCGCTGTATCTGTCCGAGGGGGAGGTCGTGCACGCCGAGAGCCCCCGGTCCCCGGGCCTCGACGTGCTGCTCACCACCGGCGGCATGCTGGACACCGACGGCTGGCGGGAGGCGGTCGACACGGCCGGGGCCGGCCTGCGGGTCGGGCGGTTCCTCGTGGACAGCGGCCGGGTCGCCCGGGGCGCGCTGGAGCTGTGCCACGCGGGGGCGCTGTTCGACGCGGCGTACTTCGTCCTCGGTCCGAGCAGCGCGCCGGCCAGCTTCCGTTACGGGGCCGCGCACTGGCTGGGACCGATCCGCCCGGTGCCGGTGGCCGCCGTGGAGCGCGAGGCCCGGCGCCGCCGCGACCTCCTGCACCGCATCTGGCCCGACCCGGCGACGGACGACGCCCCGCTGATCAGGGCGGCCGGCCTCGACAGACCGCCGGTTCCGGCCCGCCAGGGAGCCGTGCTCGGCCAGGTGAACGGTTTCCGCACGGCCGCCGAGATCTCCCTGACCCTGGGGCGCCCCGCCTTCCACACCCTCGTGGACGTACGGCGGCTGGCGGCCGCGGGCCTCATCTCCTCCACCCGGCACAGCCCGGCAGGAACACCACCGATCCCGACCGGCCCGGACCACGCATCACCCGCCACCCACCAGGAACACGCCCCCGTCACCCATCCGGGCCACGCCCCGCCGCCCGGCCCGGGCCGCGACCCCGCCGCCGAACCGGGGGTGGTGGGCGGCGGGGCACCGACCCCCGTCCCACCTTGGCCGCTCACCACCACAGACCCCGACGTGGCTCTACTGCAAAGGCTCAGGGATGCGCTGGAGGCCCTTTGAGCGGCAGCGGGAGCGTCCCGCCGAGAGGAGACTGCTCATGGCCGCGGAGGCCGAAGTCCTCGACGAACTGCACCGGTTGAGGGCCCGTGTACCCCAGCTGACCGGCGCGCTCGCGGCCAGCGTGGACGGGCTGGTCCTCGCCCACGACACCCCCGGCGTGGAACCGGAGGGCCTCGCGGCCCTCACCGCGGCCGCGCTCGGCGTCGCCGTACGGATGACGGACGCCGCCGGCCGGGGCGAGCTCCGCGAACTGCTGCTGCGCGGCGACCACGGCTATGTGGCGACGTACGCGGCGGGCTCCTCCGCCGTGCTGACGCTGCTGGCCCAGGACCGGGTCAACGTGGGCCGGCTGCACCTGGAGGGCCGCCGCGCCGGCGGCCGGATCGGTGAGCTGATGGACGCCCTGCCCCGGCCGGACGACCCGGCCACGGCCCATGCCAAGGCGGTCGCCACCAACCCGGCCCGGTCGGTGGCGAGGACCGCGAGCACGGCCGCGGTCTCGCCCCAGACACCGGCCAAGGCCACGGTCAGGTCGACCATGCCCCGCCGGACTCCCCGCCCCGCCACCCCACGACCCACCCCCCGAACCACTCCCAACGCACCTACCACCACTGAGAGTTGAAAGGACACCGCACACCATGGCCAACACGGAGACCGCGTTGAAAGAGGCCCTCGCGTCCATCGAGGGCGCGACCGGCGCCGCCCTGGTCGACTACACCAGCGGCATGGCACTGGGCACGATCGGCGGCAGCAAGGGGTTCGACCTCACCGTCGCAGCCGCCGGGAACACCGACGTCGTCCGCGCAAAGCTGCGCACCATGGAACACCTCGGCCTCAAGGGCGAGATCGAGGACATCCTGATCACCCTGTCCGACGCGTACCACCTGATCCGCCTGCTCACCGGCCGCGGCGGCAACGGCCTCTTCCTGTACCTGGTCCTCGACGCCAAGCGGGCCAACCTGGCCATGGCCAGGCACCAGTTGAAGCGGATCGAGGCGGAGCTGGAGGTCTGACCCACCCGACACCGGAGCTCCGGCGGCGCACCCACCCGGGGAGCGCCGCCGAGCGCGTTCCCCGGCAGGAACCCGGGCCCGACCCCAGCACCGCACGCCCGTGCGAACACCGCCGCTGCTCCTCCGCTACCGTGTCCGCCCTGAACCGGGAGAAGAGGGTGGCTGTGGGAAGAGCGGTACGGGGGACGGTGCTGGCGCAGGTGGCGTTGCTGGCGCAGGTGGCGTTGCTGGCCGGGGTGCTGACGGGGTGCTCGGAGTCGGCGGAGGACGGCGACGCGAAGCCGTCCGCGAGCGCCGCCGAGTCGGCGACAGCTGACGCGAAGGACGCCGTGAAGAGCGGCGGCAGCGTCGGAGCGGCCGGTTCCGCCTGCGAACTGCCGGTCACCTTCGACACGGCCGAGAAGTGGCAGCCGGAGGCCATCGAGACGGAGGCCCCCGGCGGCGGGAGCGGTTCCGAGGAGGACGAGCTCGCGGCCGAGTTGGCCGAGGGGCTGCTGCACCAGGGCCCGTTCACCGCCGCGTGCGAGATCGACGCCAAGCCCGCCGGGAACATCGGCTTCATCCGTGTCTGGACCGGCGAGGCGGGTGCGAAGGTCGGGGAGGCGCAGGCGCTGCTCAAGGAGTTCGTGGCGGCCGAGGGAAACACCGGCAAGGCCGAGTACAGCGAGTTCTCCTCGGATTCCGGCGTCCTGGGCACCGAGGTCGCGTACCTCTACACCAGCGAGGCCCTGGAGGAGACCAAGAAGGAGCGGGCCTTCGTCACGGTCACCCCGGACGGGCCCGTCGTCGTCCATCTCGGCGGCCTCGACACCCGGGAACACGAGGACATGCTCCCGGCGTACGAGCTCGCCAAGCGGACCTTGAGCACCGCCTGAACGTCACCGGACCCCCACGCGCCCCAGGGTGCCCGGGGCGCGTCCCGCGAGCCGTGGCCCCGCCGTCGAACCTCTCGTGAAGCTCTGGGAATCGGTTGCGAACGCATCCATGGCCCGCGACCGGGCAGGTCTCCCCCGGACGGATCACCGTCGGACAACCGTCGGCTCACCGATCGGGGGGTTCTGATGTCCCATGCAGAAAGCACCGCCGGAGCGCCCGCGCCCGCCGAGGAGGGCGGCCTCAAACGGGTGCTCGGACCCAAGCTGCTGATCCTCTTCGTGATCGGCGACATCCTCGGCACGGGCATCTACGCGACGACGGGCAAGGTCGCCGGGAAGGTCGGCGGGGCCCTCTGGCTGCCCTTCGTGATCGGCTTCGTGGTGGCGGTCCTGACGGCGGCCTCGTACGTCGAACTGGTCGGCAAGTACCCGAAGGCGGCCGGGGCGGCCCTCTACACCCAGAAGGCGTTCAAGCTGCCCTTCCTGACGTTCATCGTCGCCTTCATGGTGATGTGCTCGGGCCTGTCGTCCGCGAGCGCCGCAGCGCGCGCCTTCAGCGGCGACTACCTGGACGAGCTGACGAACGGCGCCCTGCCGCCCACCCTCGTCGCCATCACCTTCATCGTCCTGCTGGCCGCCCTGAACCTGCGGGGCGTCTCCGAGTCCGTGAAGACGAACGTGGTACTGACGCTGGTCGAGCTGACCGGTCTGGTGATCGTCCTCGCGATCGGGGCCTGGGCGGTTCTCTCGGGCGACGGCGAGCCGTCGCGCCTGACCGAGTTCGAGTCGAGCGGCACGGGATACGCCCTGCTCACCAGCGTCCTCGGCGCCACGGCCCTCGGCTTCTTCGCCTTCGTCGGCTTCGAGGACTCGGTGAACATGGCGGAGGAGACGAAGAACCCGACCAGGACCTTCCCCCGGGCGATCTTCATCGGGGTGGCCGTCACGGGCACGATCTACGTCCTGGTGGCCCTGGCCTCGTCGCTCCTCGTCGACGCCGAGACCCTGGAGGGCTCCAGCGGCCCGCTCCTCGAAGTGGTGAAGGCCGGCGGCGTCGACTTCCCGCACAAGCTGTTCGCCCTGATCGCCCTCTTCGCGGTCACCAACTCGGCCCTGATCAACATCATGATGGCCTCCCGCCTCTGCTACGGCATGGCCAACGAACGCATCCTCCCGCGCGGTATGGCCCGCGTCCTGCCCCGGCGTCGCACCCCCGTCGTGGGCATCGTCTTCGTCACCCTCCTGGCGATCGGCCTCGTCTCCACCGGCGAGATCGAGGGCCTCGGCGACACCACCGCCTTCCTGCTCCTGTGTGTCTTCGCCGTCGTCAACATCGCGGTGCTCGTCCTGCGCCGCGACCGCGTCGACCACGCCCACTTCCGCACGCCGACGGCGCTCCCGGTCCTCGGCGCCCTGACGGCCCTGATCCTGGCCAGTCCGCTGGCCGACCGCCCGGCCGACGTCTACATCCGCGCGGGTGTGCTCCTGGCCATCGGCATCGGGTTGTGGGCGGTGAACAAGCTGGTCCTGCGGACGCGCGGCGAGTGACGCCCACCGCGACGCACCGTCCCGGGCCCACCGCGGCGAACCATCCCGGGCCCGGCGCGACGAACCGTCCCGGGCCGAGGCCGCCGAGCGGCGGGCGTAGGACCGCCGAGCGGCGGCCCTACCTCCGCCGACCGCCCCCGGGCGCCGCGTCGCCCGCGCCGATGCCGGTGACCCGGTATCCGGCCACCCTGCTGCCCGTCGGCCGGCCGCCCCGCCCGGACAGCCAGTCGACGCGGACCCAGAAGAGCTGCCCCGTGCCGAGTTCGCGGCGGCCGAGCCAGCCCGCCTTGAGGCGGAGCCCGGTACCGAGGCCGGCGAGGAGCATGCCGCCCGCCGCGGGGAGCGCGAAGGACGAGCCGAGCGCGGCCGCGAAGCCGAGCAGCAGCCACCAGCGGTGGCCCCGGCGCCAGTTGCGGAGGGTCACGGCCCGGTCCTGGAGGACGTCGTGCTTACCGGCGCGCACGGCTCCGCGCGCCGGTGCGAGATACCGGCCGCGCCGCGCCCACGCCACCGCGCCGGCCGCGACGATGAACAGTACGGCCCCGGCCAGCACCCCGATCCGCCGCCCGGTCAGCCCGGATGGCACTGCGCCGACCCCCGCCGCGACCACTCCCAGCCACCACAGCGGCGCCGCCCCGGCCCGCACCACGACGGCCACCCGAGCAAGCCCCTGCCCTCCGCGCGCCACGCTCCCGCCTCCCGTCAATCCCAAAATCCCAAGGCCGTACAACAGTCGCGGGCACGATAACCAGCGAACGTGAAACGTGCCTGAGAATCACGCGAACCCACTGCCGAACGGCGGGCTACTCCACGAACAGCCCCCGCGTCGCCGCCTTCGCGTCGAACTCCTCCAGCCGGGCCTGGGCCTCCGGCAGGTCGTCGCACATGGCCTCCAGGAGCACCCGGCCCAGCAGCATCGGGGCGCAGGCGGTGTCGAAGGCGAGCCCGGTGCCGACGGCGGCGGGCAGGAGCAGGTCGGAGACCTTGGCGACGGGCGCGAAGGCGGAGTCGGCGACCGTGACGACGAAGAGCCCCGCCTCCTTCGCGTAGGCCAGGGTCTCGACGACCTCGCGCGGATGCCGGGGCAGCGCGAAGCAGAGCAGGGCGGTCGCGCCGGCCCGTACGGCCGCGTCGATGCGGTCGTGGAGCATGCTGCCGCCCTCGTGCAGCAGCCGCACGTCGGGGTGGACCTTGGCGGCGAAGTAGGCGAAGCCGTACGCCTGGGAGGCCGCGGCCCGCAGTCCGAGCACCGGCAGCGGGCGGGACGCGGCCAGCAGCCGCCCGGCCCGCGCCACCGGCCCGGGGTCGGCGAGCACCTCGGCCAGATGCCGCAGATTCTCGATCTCGGCCTCGACGGCCTGCTGGTACTCGTTGTACGCGGTGGTGTCCGGGGCCGGCTCGGCGGGCGCGACGTCCCGCAGATGCCGGCGCAGCGCCGGGTAGCCGTCGAAGCCCAGCGCCACCGCGAAGCGTGTCACGGACGGCTGGCTGACCCCGGCCAGCTCCGCCAGCTCCACGCTCGACAGGAACGGCACGTCGGCGGCCCGCCGCACCATGCTGTGGGCGATGCGCCGCTGGGTGGGCGTCAGCCGGTGCCCCTCGAAGAGTGTCTGCAGCCGCGCGGCGGGACTGTCCGTCACACCCGTGCCCTTGTCCGCGCTCATGACGCGCTCCCCCTCCGCGGATCCTCCTGGACGTCCGTCCAGATCTCGGTGAACCGATCGAGCAGTACGGCCGCCGCGCCCACGTCCGCCGTCAGCGGCCGGTCGGCCGGGTCCGCGTCGAGCACGGTCTCGGCCAGCTCCAGCGCCCGCCCGACGGGCAGTTCCGGATCCGGCCGCAGATCCCGCTGGCGCAACGCCCGCACCGCGGCGACCAGTTCGCAGCCGACGACGAGCCGGTACGCGCCGCACGCCCGCAGCGTCTGCCGTGCGGCGAGCGAGGCGAAGCTGGCCTGTTCCTCGACGCCCCGGGAGAGTACAGCGTGGCCGAGCGACGCGGGGGCGGAGAAGGCCCGCAGGTCACCGAGGGCGGCCCCGGCGGCGTACTCCAGGATCATCACGCCCGACGAGGCGGCCTCGTGATCGGCGAGGAAGGGGCGCAGCCGGGTGTACGCGGGCTCGTTGAGCGAGGAGAGCCGGGACGTCGACAGCCGGGCCACCTGCGTCACGGCGAGTCTGAAGTGGTCCAGGGCGAGGGCGAGTTGGGCCTGGTAGAAGCCGCCGTGGTGGTAGGCCGCCATGTCCTCGGCACAGATCAGCGGGTTCTCCGCCGCCGCGTTGATCTCCACCTCCAGGACGCCCTCGAGCGCGTCCGCCGCGTCCAGCGCGGGCCCGTGGATCTGCGGCACGCACCGGAAGCCGTACGGGTCCTGGATCCGCCCCAGCGGCGGGGTCGGCCGGTCGGCGGCCCCGATCAACTCCCGCATGCGCCGGGCCACCTCGCGCGACCCCCGGTGGGCGCGCGCGACGTGCACGGGCGCCGCGTACGCCTCGTGCGAGCCGTCCACGGCGAGCAGCGACAGCGCGGCGACGACCTGCGTGGCGGCGATCAGCCCCCGCAACTCGTGGAGCGCGAGCGCGGCCTGTCCGAGCGTGAGCGCGTTGCTGCTGATCAGCGCGAGCGCGTCGTTGTTGTCGAGCGGTTGCGCCTCGGGGGCACCGGCACCGGACGCGCACCGCTCCCCGGGAACGCCCGTCCCGGACGCGAACCGCGCCCCGGCCTCCGCCTCGGCCGTCCGCACCGGCGCCCGCCACGGGTGCTCCCCCGCCAATGCCAGCCCCATCTGGGCCAGCGCCGCGATGTCGCCCGTCCCGACCGACCCGAACTCGTTGACCACGGGGTGGGCCCCGCTCTCCAGTGCCTCGCAGAGCGCCGTGACCACGGTCGGCCGGAGCCCGGCGCCGCCCGCGAGCAGCTGGTTGGCGCGTACGGCGAGCATGGCCCGCACCTGCCGGGCGGGCAGCTCCTCCCCGATGGCCCCCGCGTGGCTGCGCAGCAGCCGCAGACCGTGCTCGGTGGCGGCCTCGGTGGGCACGTCCTCGGTGCGGTTGGCACCGACGCCGGTGGAGCGGCCGTACACGCGTCCGGTCGCCGCGATCTGCCGGGCCGCGTCCCAGGACTCCTCGACCCGCCGCATGGCCGCGTCGTCGGGCACGGGCCGCACGGCCCCGTCGGCGAGCCGTACGACGTCGGCGACACCCAGCGCGCGCCCGTCCAGGACGAGGGACCCGGCCGGTGCCACCGCCACGGCGGCGGTGGGGGCGTCCGTCGCGCCCACGATCCGAGAGGACATCACCCGCAGCCTCCTCAGCCCCCAGCAGACACCACATATTCAGACACCGAGAACTCTGCATGAGGCTATGCAGGCCGAGCAAGGGATACGGGGCACGAGATACCGGGTGAGTACCGGGTGAGGCCGGACGCCGCAGAGGAAAGTGACGGGCGGGCGAAGTCACGAACGCTGAAGACGTAGGGCGAGCACCCCTTCAACCGGAAACGCCGCCCGCCAAAGGCAACGGCGCGCACCCGGCGGGACGCCATCGCCTCCCAAGTGGCGCCGCTTCCCGGGCCGAGAGCGCGGATTCGGTTCCCGTCATCCGCTGCACGATGAAAGCCCAGGCCGGCGACCTGGGGTTTGTTCGCTTTCCAGGCCCGCCAACGCCTCGGCGGCGCCGGAAGATCCCCGGCAGGACGATCCGGAGGTTCGGCTCGGGCCGGGGGTAGCCCGGGCGCCGGCGCCCTGCCCCGCGCGGACCCTCGCTCACATCTTGCCGACGGGAATCTGGATAGAGCTATCCGATTGAAGTAGTCTCAAGTGGACCGACCGACCCACTTATGGCGGGGAGTCGTCGTTCACCCATGCCCCCACCGCCCCCGCCTGAGCGCTCCGCGGCCCTTGCCGGCCAGGTCCACTGCGGAGCGGAGCACCGGAGCGGAGCGGAGCGCACCGAGCGGAAGTGACCTGGTCCCCCCATCACAGCCGGGCCCGGGGTCCGGCCTCAAGGAAGTCGAGTCATGGCGCACACGGCACACTCTCCCGACAGAACACCGGTCGGCCGCAGCCTGGCGGTACTGGGCCTGGCGTCGCTGTCCTACGCGCTGGCGCAGACATCCATCGCACCGGCCCTGCCCGACATCGCCACCTCACTCCGCAGCAGCACCCAGGGCGTGACCTGGGCGTTCACCGGCTTCCTGGTGTCGGCCGCGGTACTGACGCCGGTGATCGGCCGGTTGGGCGACATGTTCGGCAGGCGGCGAATGCTCGTGGTCGCGCTGACCCTGTTCGCCGTGGGCGGGGCCATGGCCGCGCCGGCCGACAGTCTGGGCCTCGTGGTCGCCGGGCGGGTGGTGATGGGCGCGGGCGGCGGCATCCTCCCGCTGTGCTTCGGCATCATCCGCGACATCGTGCCCGAGGAGCGACGAGCCGGCGCCCTGGGACTCGTGTCGGCCGTCGTGGGCGTCGGCGGGGGCATCGGGCTCCTGATGGGCGGCTTGCTGGTCGATCACGCCTCGTACCGCTGGATCTTCTGGACCGGTACCGTGCTGGCGCTGCTGTCGGCCGTCGCCGTGTACACGCTGCTCCCCCGGTCGGTGAACCACACCCCGGGCCGGGTCGACCTGCCGGGCACCGTACTGCTGGCCGTCGGCATCAGCGCCCCGCTGATCGCCATCAGCCGAGCCGACGAGTGGGGCTGGAGCAGCGGCCCGGCCCTCGGACTGATCGCCGCCGGCCCGGTCGTCCTGGTCCTGCTGGTACTGGTGGAGCGCCGCACGGCCGAGCCGCTGATCGACATGGGTGTCCTGGGGCGAGGGCCGGTGCTGATGACCAACCTGGCGAGCCTGCTGGTCGGCTTCGGGCAGTTCGGAGTGTTCCTGCTGGTGCCCCAGCTGATCCAGGCGCCGACGGCGACCGGATACGGCTTCGGGGGCGACGCGACCCTGGCCGGACTGGTCATGCTGCCCGGCTCCCTGACGATGCTGGCCGCCGGCCCGCTCTCCGGCCTCCTCAGCGCCCGCCTCGGCGGCAGAACCTCCCTCGCCCTGGGCAGCCTGATCACCGGCACCGGTCTGCTTCTGCTCGCCGCGCATCATGACTCCCAGCACGCCGTACTGGGATTCACCACGCTCGCCTTCACCGGCGTCGGCATGTCGTTCGTCGCCATGCCGAACCTCATCGTCGACGCGGTCGAGCCCACGAGGACCGGAGAGGCGACCGGCATCAACGTCCTGGTGCGTGCGGTCGGTGCCTCGCTCGGCACGCAGGTCATCGCCGGTGTCCTCGCCGGCGGTTCCGGTGCCACCGGCGCCCAGCCGACAGCCCACGCCTACACCCTGTCCTTCGGCATCGCCGCCGCCGGCGCGCTGATCGCCGCCGCCGTGGCCCTCGTCATACCGCGGCCCCGCAACGGCCACCGGACGCCGGGCCGGCAGAAGGAGACCGGCCCTCCGGGCCACACCGAGGACGCACCCTCGACACCCCGGCCCGCGCCGGGGAAGGACTCGCGGAGTCCTTCCCCGGCCGACTGAGCACGCCGCGCCGTGGAACCCCGGGCGGCAGCGCGCGCCGTGACCCCCTGGTGTGACCCTCTTCGGATATCCGGTCCTCTATCCGGTCCGCTATCCGGTCCGCTATCCGGTCCGCTATCCGGTCCTCGCCGTCCGGGCGGCTGCCTGCCCACCGACGCCGGGCGTGGCCCGGCAGGCCGGTTTCACGCTCGGACGCATTCCCGGGGTCCGGTCCCTCGCCCTTTCCCCGCACCCCCGACTCGGAGAACACCATGCCTGCACCCACCCCGGTCGACCTGACCGAACTCAGCACGTCTCTCGGCGGTTCCCGTCGACTGCGCGGCCATCTCGCCCGCCCGGAGGGCATCGGCCCCTGGCCCGGTGTCGTCGTCGTCCACGAGGCCCTGGGGGTGGACGACGTCATGCTGCGGCAGACCGAGCGCCTCGCGCGGGCCGGATACCTGGCGCTGATGCCGGATCTGTTCGCCGACGGCGGCGCGCGCCGCTGCCTGGTACCGACGATGCGCGCCGCGACGTCGGGTCGTGGCCGCGCCTGGGCAGACCTGGAAGCCGCCCGGCAGACACTGGCCGAACACCCCGACTGCACCGGACGGGTCGGTGTCATCGGCTTCTGTATGGGCGGCAGCTTCGCCCTGGTCGCCGCAGGACGTGGCGCCTTCGACGCGGCCTCCGTCAACTACGGTCTGCTGCCCGAGGACGCCGAGCGCGCCCTCGCCGAGTCCTGCCCGGTGGTGGCCAGTTACGGCGGCCGTGACCGCATGCTCAAGGGAGCAGCGGCCAGGTTGGAGTCCGTCCTGGAAGGGGCCGGCGTACCGCACGACGTGAAGGAGTACCCGGGCGCCGGGCACTCCTTCCTCAACGACGCCGAGAACGCCCCGCGCCTGCTGCGCCCCCTCACCCGGATCGCAGGGATCGGGCCCGAACCGGAATCCGCCGCCGACGCCTGGCGCCGGATCGAGGAGTTCTTCGCCGAGCACCTGGCCGGCTCGTGACCACCTCGCGCGGAGGGCTGCCCCGGAGGCCCACACACCCCGTGGCCTGCAAGCCCTCGGGCAGGACGCCCGAGGGTGCGGTCCAGGACCGGCGCGGACAGCCGCCACGGCAGCCTGCCTGGTGTCCGAGCGCCGACGAGGACTGCGGTCAGCCGCGAGCCCGAACGCCTTCGGCGTGATCTCCGCCGTACCGCATCGCTCTGCCACGCCACGCCAGACGCCGTGCCCTGCTGACGCGTACGCCGCCGCTGGCCTGCGACGCTCAGACGGCTGACGTCACCGGGCGGGGCGCAGCACGTAGTCGTTGGTCATCGTGTAATAGGGCGCGTCCAGGCCGCGGGCCTTGAAGTCGTTCGGGTCGTCATGCAGTTCGGTCCGGAACACGGAGCCCTCGGGTGTCGAGCGGGGTTCCAGGGTGTGATGGACATTCGGGTCGCCGGAGAAGTGGGACTGTGTCGTCAGCGTGTGGAACCCGGCGGCGGTGACGATCGTATGGATGTGCAGCGGGCGGACGTCGACCCGCTCCAGCTTCCGGGCGAACCGCTGCAGCGGCCCGTCCTGGGGCAGGCCGAGGGTCTCGATGCCGGGCATGACCGTCCGGTACTCGAAGCGTCCCTCGTCGTCCGTGAGGATCTTGCCGCGCAGGTTGAACGGGGGCAGGCTCTCATCGAGCTCCAGGACCAGCGGCAGGAGCATCTCCGGGGTCAGGCCCGAGTAGTCGCCGGCGTTGTTGGTCATCCAGAGGTCGAGTTCGGCACCCGGGACCGGCTCGCCGCTCGTGGAGCGCACCTGTCCCGAGACGAGGAGCACCTCGCCGGGCTCGTCGGGACGCATGGGCAGCTCGTAGGGGCGCTCCAGGACCGGCGCGCCTGGCACATAAGCCGGCCCGACGGGAACCCACGGCGTCGCACCGTCCCTCTCCGGATTCGCGTACGTGCCGCCCTCTTTGGACGCCATCACGCCATACGCGAAGAAGTGGAAGATCGCGAGCGACAACTCGTCGGCGTCGGCGAACTCCTTGATCAACGCGAGGGCCTGCTGGAACTCCTCCTCAGTCACTCCATGCTTGACGATCAGGTCCGCCACCGTCGACTGGAAGTCGTCGAAGACGACCCGGAGCCTGGCGTTCTCCCATGTGCTCATCGGAGTCCTTCCTTGTGGGGGGGGTGGACAGCGGCCCGCAACGCTCCGCCATCCATAAATGGGTAGGGCGTTTCACTTGATGCTACATCAAGTGGTTCGACCGTTCCAGATATGGATCCGGCTGGGGGAGGGGCCTGGCCCTACATCGCGGACGGCGAACTCACGGGGGCGTGGTGGGCCCACCGACAGGCTTGGAGCGCCGCGCCGTTGACGCGCCGACACGCTGACCCGTACCGGCGCGGCGGCAGTTACAGTTCGGCGCGGATCTGGGGGAGCACTTTCGTGCCGAGGAGTTCGATGGCGCGCAGGAAGTCGCGCTGCGGCATACCGCCGACGTCCATCTGCAGGATCTGGCGGGTGTGACCGAGCAGCCCGTGCAGGTGGAGGATGCGGTCGGCGATCTCGTCGGGGCTGCCGACGAACACCATGCCGTCGGAGCCGTAGTTCGCGGCGCGGTCAGCTCGGGATGGGGACGGGCGGCCCAGTTCGGCGCTGCCTTCGGCCATCATGCGGTGCTCGTGTTCCAGGTACGTGGACCAGGCCTGGGCGGCGGACTCTGCGACGAATCCGTGTACGGCGACCGCGATGTCGGCCCGCTCGGCGGGGTGGCCGGCCTGGGCCCAGGCGGCGCGGTAGGCGTGCCCGTAGTGCGCCCAGTGCTCGGGGGTGCCGCCGAGGATGCCGAGGAACATCGGCAGCCCCGACTCGACGGCGCGGTGCACCGAGTCCGGGCTGCCGCCGGTGCCCAGCCAGATCTTCAGCGGCCCCTCGGGGCGGGGGAAGGCGGTGACACCCTCCAACGGCCGTGTGCGGTGGGGGCCGTTCCAGGTGACGTTCTCGCCGGCGTTGACCGCCGTCAGCAGGGCGAGTTTGGAGGCGTACAGCATGTCGTAGTCGTGCTCGTCGTGGTCGAACAGCGGGAACGTGATCGTGGATGATCCGCGTCCGGCGACGGCTTCGACGCGTCCGGGGGCGAGGGACGCGGCGGTCGCGAGCTGCTGGAACACCCGGATCGGGTCGTCGGTCGACAGGACGGTGACCGTGGTGCCGAGCTTGATCCGGTGGGTGGAGGCCGCGGCGGCGTTGATCACGGAGGTGGGCGAGGACAGGGGCATCGCCCGCGTGTGGTGTTCGCCCACCCCGAAGAAGTCCAGTCCCACCTCGTCGGCGAGCTTGATGGCCTCCAGCACGTCGCGGATGGCCTGGGCGGTGGGGCCGCGGCTGCCGTCCGCGAGGCGTGGGGTGTTGCCGAAGGAGTAGACGCCGAGTTCGAAGGTCATGGCGGATCGGTCCTGGGTCAGTTGCTGATGGCGGGCATGGCCCGCCGATAGCGGGTGTCGGTGAGCTGGGAGACGAGGAACGCGGCGATGTCGGCGCGGCTCATGGCGGAGCCGACCTTGTCGTGGCCGAGGAAGCCGGAGCGGATGCGGCCCGTGGCGGGCTTGTCCGTCGGGTTGGTGATGCGGGCGATCGTGTAGTCGAGGCCGGAGGAGGTGACGGCCTCGGTCATGCCCTTCAGCTCGGCCAGCGCGTTGGGGAACATCAGCCCGGCCGTGACGGGCAGCACCTTGTGCTTCCAGTGCGGCTTGTCCTTCGGGTCGGCGAGCGAGGGTGTGGCCAGGCCGATGAAGCGGGTCACCTTCTGCGCCTGCATGATCTGCACGACGGTGCGGGTTCCGTCGGTCACCTGGGTGCCGGTGGTGGACCGCTTCAGGGACGGGCCGAGCGCGCTGATGACCGCGTCGGCGCCGCCGACGGCCTGCTCGACGGCGTCGCAGTCGGACAACTGCCCGGTGACGAGCGCGAGTTGGGAGTGGGTGAGGGTGAGTTTCGCGGGGGTGCGGACCAGGGCGGTGACCTGGTGGCCGTCGTCCAGGAGCCGCTGGACGACGAGGCGGCCGATGGCACCGGTCGCGCCGAGGACGGTGACACGCATCAGGGGGATCCTTCGCGGTGGGGGCCAGAAGCCGTAAGGGGCGGCGGGAAGTCAGGAGCTGTAGGGGGCGGCGGGGAGTCAGAAGGCGCAGGGGGCGGCGGGGAGTCAGAGGCTGCAGGGGGCGGCGGGAAGTCAGGAGCTGCAGGGGGCGGCGGGAGTCAGAAGGCGCAGGGGGCGGCGGGGAGTCAGAAGCTGCAGGGGGCGGCGGGAAGTCAGAAGCTGTAGGGGCCGAAGCGTCCCCAGGCCACCAGGGCGGCCAGGATCAACAGGGCGGCGTTGAAGGCGATCGCGCCGGGTTCCTTGCGGCGGGCGTGGGTGATCGCGGCCAGCACCATCACCACGACCAGGCCGGTCGCGGCCAGCGGGGTCAGTACGGGGGCTATGCCGGTGGCCGCGGGCAGGATCAGCCCGAGGGCGGCGGCGAACTCCACGATGCCGATGAGGCGGACGGTGCCCTGGGAGAGGTCGGCCGCCCAGGGCAGCTTCTCGGCCAGCTTGTCCTTGGGCTGGGTGGACTTCATGACGCCCGCCATGGCGAACATGGCGGCGAGCAGGGCCTGCACGATCCACAGGAAGACGTTCACGTACGGATTCCTTACGGGGAGGGGGACCGGGTGGGGACGGGGACCGGGCGGGGAGGGGGACCGGGCGGGAACGGGGACCGGGCGGGAACGGGGACCGGGCGGGAACGGGGACCGGGCGGGGAGGGAGCGGATGCCCTGGCCCAGGAGCGGGGTGGACCGGCCGGTCAGGCGTTGAAGACGGCCTCGGGGCGGTCGCGGTGTTCGTACAGGTCCCAGTACAGGGGGCAATCCGCTCGGGCGTGGCGGTCGGGAAGCCCTCCGGGCCGCCCCCGCCGATCCACACGTTGATCGCCACGTGCGCGGCGTGCACACCGCTGCCGGCCAGCTCCTTGTTCAGGTTGATGACCCAGTTGCGCAGAGCGGCCCCGGCGGCGTTGACGTTGCCGAGCATGGGAAGGGGATCCACCGAACCGCCGCCAGTCGTGAACAGCAGGGTGCCGGCGCCGGCCTCGCGCATCGTGGGCAGCACCGCGTGGGTCGCGGCGACGGCGCCGTAGAAGACGTACTCGATCTGCGGCTGCAGGTCATCCACCGTGGCCTCCGACGGGGCGGCCAGGGTGAGGCCGGGCACCGGGGAGTGCGGGGCCGGCGAGTACTCCAGTACGTCGATGCCGCCGAAGCGGGCCTTCACTGCGTCCAGGGCGGCGGTCAGGGAGGGCCTGTCCAGGACGTCGGCGGTGAACGCGGCGGCGGTGATGCCTTCCTGGCGCAGCTGGTCGACGAGTGTCCGGAGCTTGTCCTTGGTGCGGGCGATCAGGGCGACGTCGAAGCCGCGGCTGCCGAAGGTGCGGGCGATGGCCAGGCCCATACCGGGGCCGGCGCCGACGATGGCAAGGGTGGGCACGGTCGTTCCTCTTCCGTTGGGCGTGGGTCAGGAGCAGGAGATGGCGATCTCGCCCGGGGTGCCGGTGCCGAAGGCGGCCGGTACCCGCAGCGCGCCGGAGGCGACCTGCTCGGCCAGGGAGGCCAGGATCCGGGCGTCTGGGTCTGGGTCTGGGTCTGGGTCTGGGTCTGGGTCTGGGTCGGCCATGATGGTGTGGCCGGTGACGTCCTGGCCCTTGTCGTCGTCCTGAGGCAGGCCGGCGGAAGACCCCTCCATAAGTGGTACGACCTTCCCGGTTCATCCGTTGCCCAGCGTACAACAGAATCGGGCCGCCCGGCCCACTTAGATAGAATGGGTGAATGACCTCCGCACCGTCCGACCAGACCTCGGACCAGCAGCCCGACACGAGACTGCGCGCCGACGCCGAACGCAACCGCGACCTCATCCTGGCCGCCGCCCGCCGCCTCTACGCCACCGAAGGGCTGGGGGTCTCCATGGCCTCCGTCGCCCGCGAGGCCGGAGTCGGCAAAGCCACGCTCGGCCGGCGCTTCGCCACCCGGGAGGAGCTCATCAACGCGGTCTTCGCCGACCGCATGGACGCCTACGCCGACGCTGTCGCCGAGGCACTCGCCGACCCCGACCCCTGGCACGGCTTCACCGGCTACATCCACGCCGTCTGCGCCATGCAGGCCGCCGACCGCGGCTTCGCCGACGTCCTGACCATGACCTTCCCCACCGCAAAAGCGCTGGAGGCCCGCCGCTCCGAGTCGTACAACGGGTTCCTCGAACTCATCGCCCGCGCCCGCGGCACCGGACACCTCCGCGAGGACTTCGTCCCGGAAGACCTCGTCATCCTGCAAATGGCCAACGCCGGCGTCATCGCCGCCACGGGCGACGCCGCCCCCGACACCTGGCATCGTCTCGTCGGCCACATGATCCGCTCCTACGCCACCTCCGGGGCACCGATCCCCCCGCTGCCCGAAGCCCCGGCGCCCACCACCCTCTACCGCGCCATGGTCCGCCTCGCCCGAACGGGCCCGGGTGCCGCGGCCAACGCCATCGAACCCGACGCCCACTGACGCCGCCGGACCAGCCCTCGTGGACCGCGCCCACCACGACAGGCGCCGCCCCGCACCACGAGTGCGCCGACGCATCCCGGCTCTGGAACGGGACGGCGCCCAAGTCGGTGGACGCGGGACCGCGGTGTTGCTGCCGCCTGGCTGTGGACCGCGGCCTCTCGGGAGGATCGGGCAGAGGAGCCCGCAGACGTCGAGAACGCGGCACCGCTCGTCGACCCGGTGACAGACCACGCCGGGACTGATGGCGTTGACCCGGATGCGTCGCTCGCGCAGCTCGTTGGCCCAGGTACGGGCCATGGACTGCTGGGCGGCCTTCATGGCGGCGTAGGCCCCGAGACCGGGGCTGCCCCGCTCCCCCTCGATGGAGCTCACCAGGACGATCGATCCGCCCTCCGGCATCAACGGCAACGCCTTCTGAACGGTGAACGCCACGCCTCGCAGGTTGAGGGCGTAGGACGCGTCGAGCTCTTCGCCCGTGTAGCTGTCGATGGTGCCGAATGACGGTGCGCCCGCGTTGGCGACCACCACGTCCACCTGTCCGTCGCGCTCGGCGAGCGTGGCGTAGAGCCGGTCGAGATCGTCGTTGACGGTCACGTCGGCGCGGACCGCGACCGCGGCAGGACCCAGCCGGGCGACCGCGGCGTCGAGCTCGGGCTGCCGGCGGCCGACCAGGTAGACGGTGGCGCCCTCGGCGACGAAACGTTCGGCGGCGCCGAGTCCCAGGCCGGTGGCGCCCCCGGTGACGACCACCGTGCGCCCCTCGAATCGCTTCTTCGCGACCGGGCTCGTCTCACTCATGGTCGGGGACCAGGACGATCCGGCCGCGGAGCCCGCCCTCGGCGAGTGCCTGGTGGGCCTGCGCGATCTGCTCCAGCGGATAGGTTCTGGCCACCCGCAGGCTGATCAGGCCGGCGCCCGCGTAGGCCGCCAGTTTGGCCAGGCGCTCCGCGTCGGTGTGCCACGCCATGTTGGTCATGCGCACCTGGCGACGCGCCATGGGCGCGGAGTTGAGCAGCGACACGAACGCACCGCCGTGCCGCACGGCGTCCGCCGCCCCGGCGGCCAGGTTGGCCGCGTCGACCGCGCCGTCCACACCGCCGGGCACCAGTCGGCGCACCGTGGGCACCAGGTCGTCGTCGCGCGAGACGAAAAGCTGCGCTCCGGCCTCCAGGACGAGCTTCTCGTCGGCCGGTCCGGCCTGGGCGATCACGCGCAGGCCGCGCAGCCGCGCGAGTTCCACCGTGAAGAGTCCCACCCCGCCGGCGGCGCCCGACACCAGCAGCCACTGACCCGGCTCCAGGGCCAGCGCGTCCAGCGCCTGGTCGGCGGTGGTGGCGTTCAGCCCGACCGTGGCCAGGTGCACCAGGTCTGTTCCACTCGGCGCGGGGGCGAGTTCCCCGTCTTCCAGTACGACGTACTGGGCCTGCGTGCCCAACGGGCGGTCCAGTCGCTCCTGAGTACCAAGGACGGCGTCCCCGACGGCGAACCTGGTGACACCCTCGCCGAGCGCGGCGACCGTGCCGGCCACATCCGTGCCGAGGCCGAACTGCGCGCGCCGCGGTCGCGCCGTACTGGACGTTGAGCCCCATGCGCACCATGACGTCGGCGAAGTTGACCGTGGCGCCGGCCACCTTGACCAGGACCTCTCCGGGCCCCGGTTCGGGTGTCGCCACGTCGATGATCTCGATCGCCTCGGGGCCGCCGGCCTCTCGAACTACTGCTGCACGTATCTGTCCTGTCTTCCTCTCCACGCCTCCCCGATGGAAGTCGCAGGTCCGACGGTGGCCTGCCGGTGAGGTTCGAGGAAGGTCCGCTCCTACCTGGGTCCAGCAGGGCCAGGCAGGGCTGCCGTGACCGGCGTAGCGTCGATCGGGTGGAGACGACCATCGGTGGGTTCCTGCGCACCCGACGCGAGCGCATCACGCCCGAACAGGCGGGGCTGCCCCCCACTCTCACCCGGCGGCGGGTACCGGGGCTGCGACGCGAGGAGGTCGCCCTGCTCGCCGGCATCAGCCCCGACTACTACCAACGCCTGGAGCAGGGGCGTACCGCACACGTCTCCGACCAGGTACTCCATGCCGTCGCGCAGGCACTCTCCCTCTCCGACGTCGAGACCGAACACCTGCGCAACCTGGTTCGCTCCAGCCGAGCCGGCGCCGGGGCGAGAGCCACGCAACGGGTATCGGGAGCCGTACCCGACGAGCCGCTGGTGCGGCTGCTGGAAGCCATGGGGGACACGCCCGCCGTGCTCCTCGGCGCCCGCCTCGACATCGTGGCGGCCAACGCCGCGGCCGAGGCCGTGTTCGCGGTGAGCCGCATGCCCCAGCCCCGCAACGCGGCACGCGAGCTCTTCCTGCACCCCGAGGCCCGAGCCCGGTACTCGAACTGGGAGGCCATCGCCACCGAGACCGTGGCCCAGCTGCGCCTGCTCACCGGGCGCCGCCCCGACGACGCCAAGCTGGCCGCGCTGGTCGGTGAGCTTGCCATCCGCAGCGAGCCGTTTCGGCGGCTGTGGGCGACCGGTGACGTACGGGAGAAGCGGCTGGGCGTCGCCCGTATCGTGCACCCGCTCGTCGGCGCGCTCGAGTTCGACTACCACGTGCTGACCGTGCCCGCACGTCCCGACCGCTCACTGCTCACCTACCTGCCGCGGCCCGGCTCACCGACGGCCGAGGCCCTCGGGATGCTGCTGAGCTGGGTCGCCGAGGGACCCGACACGGCCGGTCAGGAGGTTCCCGCCGCAACACCGGAGTCCGACGGATCGGAGGCTGACGGGGAGGCGAGCTCGGCAACCGCCTCTGCGTCCTTGTAATAGACGTCGATGTGGTGGATGCGTCCGTCGTCGGCAAAGCGATAGAGCTCGACGTCACCGCTGATCGACCACTGCCCGGTCGTTCGCAACCGGGCGAGCGCAACGGCCGGGACGACCGGGCGGGCACCGCGGCCGGGGGAAGCCGGTGCGCGAACAGGGGGGCTAACCCCAGTGCCAGGCGGCCACCGGCTCCCTACCGTGAACAGCATGACCGGTATGGATGCCCGTGACGCACAGCTCGGGGACACGGAGCTGAAGAAGGAACTCGCCGCCACCCTGCACGCCCGCAGAGAGCTGGGCGAGGACTACGAGTCCGCGCTCGTCGACTCCTTCCTGGAGAAGGTCGACCAGCGCATCGACGGCGCGGTGGACCGGCGGGTCCGGCGTCAGGTCGCCGAGCAGCAGATGGTGGTGGCCCGGGGCAGCCGCTCCCCCGACAAGTCCACGGACACCTGGGGCGAACGCTACGGCTTCGGCGTCGTCTCCCTCGTCGTCGCCATCCCGCTCTCCGGCATCGGCGGAGGTGTGGCCGAGCTCCCCGGCCTGTTCGTGACCTGGGCGGGCATCGTGGGCGTGAACGTGGCGTGGGCCCTGCGGGGTTCACCGACCCTGGGGCGACGCCGGGGCAAGGGCGGGGACTCGGACTGGACAGAGTGACCCCGGCGAGGTTCCCGGAAGAAGCAGAGGAAATATGCGCGGGGACCGCCGCACCCCCGTGTGACGGGGGGCGGGACGACGGCGGTCCCCGCGAGGGACGCGGGCCGGGTCAGGACCGGGCTTACGCGTCCTTGGCGTCCATGGAGGTCCGGGAGCCGCTCCGGAGGTCCTTGGCGCCGTTTTGGTTGTCGGCCGGGGCGGGGAGCCGCTCCCGCCCTGCCGACACCCACTAATGTGCCGGACCCGTGTTAAGCGGGTGCTGCGCGGACGTGACGCGCTCGTACCACTTCTGCGAAGTCAAACCCCCGAGCCGGGCAAATCTTCGACGCGAAGGGCCCTTTGCGGCTCTTTTGTCACCGAAGCGGGCGCTTTACTGCCCGGCACCGCCCTTGGCGAGGAACGCGAGCAGGTCCTGCCGGCTGACGACACCCGTCGGCTTGCCCTCGACGAGCACGATCGCCGCGTCCGCCCTGCCGAGCACGGACATCAGGTCACCGACCGGCTCACCGGAGCCGACCTGCGGCAGCGGCGCCGACATGTGCTTCTCCAGCGGGTCGTCGAGCGAGGCGCGCTGGGTGAACAGGGCGTCCAGCAGCTCCCGTTCGACGACGGAGCCGACGACCTCGGCGGCCATGACGTCCGGGTGTCCGGCGCCCGGCTTCACGATCGGCATCTGCGAGACGCCGTACTCGCGGAGCACCTCGATCGCCTGACCGACCGTCTCGTCCGGGTGCATGTGGACGAGGGAGGGGATGGCGCCGTGCACCTTGTGGCTGAGGACGTCGCCGACGCGCGCGCTGGGCCCCTCGTCCTCCAGGAAGCCGTAGTCGGCCATCCACTCGTCGTTGAAGATCTTGCTGAGGTAGCCGCGCCCGCTGTCGGGCAGCAGTACGACGACCACGTCGTCCGGGCCGAGCCGCTCGGCGACCTTCAGCGCGGCGACCACGGCCATCCCGCAGGAGCCGCCGACCAGCAGGCCCTCCTCCTTGGCCAGCCGACGGGTCATCTGGAAGGAGTCCTTGTCGGACACGGCGACGATCTCGTCGGCGACGGTCCGGTCGTAGGCGGTCGGCCAGAAGTCCTCGCCGACGCCCTCGACGAGGTACGGCCGCCCGGAGCCGCCGGAGTACACGGACCCCTCGGGGTCGGCACCGATGACCTGGACGCGACCGTCACTGGCGTCCTTCAGGTAGCGGCCGGTGCCGGAGATGGTCCCGCCGGTCCCCACGCCGGCCACGAAGTGCGTGATCCGCCCGTCCGTCTGCTCCCACAGCTCAGGGCCGGTCGAGTGGTAGTGGGAGAGCGGGTTGTTGGGGTTGGAGTACTGGTCCGGCTTCCAGGCGCCGGGCGTCTCGCGGACCAGCCGGTCGGACACGTTGTAGTACGAGTCCGGGTGCTCGGGGTCGACGGCCGTCGGGCAGACGACGACCTCGGCCCCGTAGGCCCGAAGCACGTTGATCTTGTCGGTGCTCACCTTGTCGGGGCACACGAAGATGCACTTGTACCCCTTCTGCTGGGCCACGATGGCCAGCCCCACGCCCGTGTTTCCGCTGGTGGGCTCGACGATCGTGCCGCCGGGCAGCAGCTCGCCGCTCTTCTCCGCCGCCTCGATCATGCGCAGGGCGATGCGGTCCTTCACGGAGCCGCCGGGATTGAAGTATTCGACCTTGGCCAGGACGGTCGCCTGGATGCCCTCGGTCACGCTGTTGAGCCTCAGTAGCGGGGTGTTGCCGACGAGGCTGATCATCGAGTCGTGGAATCGCACCGTTGTCTCCGGAGCCGCAAAAAAAGGGATGTCGTGATGTTCCGCCAGCCTAAGCCCCGCCCTCACTCTTCCTCTCCCTGTTCACCTGCCGTCGGGATTGGCCGAGGGCCGGTACGGGGCAATGAGTGGGTGTACGGGTACGAGGAGGTGGCGGCGACGGATGTCGAGCATGTCTAGGGCGAGGGTGGCCCGGCGCATCGCGGCGGGTGCGGCGTACGGCGGTGGTGGCATCGGGCTGGTCGGTGCGGCTGCCATGGGTGTGCTGCTGGCCGAGGTACGGATGGCCAAGCGGGTCGTGGGCAACGGGCACAGCCCGCATCCGCCGAGCGCCGAGGGCCTGTACGGACGCGCGTACGGCAGCCGGTACGGCCGCCCGTACAGCTCGTACGGCAACGCGTACGACGCCCCCGACGATCCCCCGCTCCGGCTCGTCATGCTCGGCGACTCCACGGCCGCCGGTCAGGGTGTCACCCGGTCCCGGCAGACCCCGGGCGCCCTCATCGCCGCGGGGCTCGCGGCGGTGGCCGAGCGCCCGGTGCGGCTGCGCAACGTCGCGCTGCCGGGCGCCCAGTCGGACGACCTCGACCGGCAGGTGGCCCTGGTCCTGGAGGACCCGGCCCAGGTCCCCGACGTCTGCGTGATCATGATCGGCGCGAACGACGTGACCCACCGGATGCCTCCGACCCGCTCGGTCCGTCACCTCTCCGCGGCCGTGCGGCGGCTGCGGACCGCCGGGGCCGAGGTGGTGGTGGGCACCTGTCCCGACCTCGGCACGATCGAGCCCGTGCAACAACCGTTGCGCTGGCTCGCCCGCCGGGCCTCACGGCAACTGGCGGCCGCCCAGACGATCGGAACCGTCGAACAGGGCGGCCGCACCGTGTCGCTGGGCGACCTCCTCGGCCCCGAGTTCGAGCAGAACCCCCGCGAGCTGTTCGGCCCCGACAACTACCACCCCTCCGCGGAGGGGTACGCGACAGCGGCGATGGCCGTCCTGCCGACGGTGTGCGCGGCGCTGGGCCTGTGGCCGGCGGAGGAGGAGCGGCCGGACGTCAGCCGCCGCGAGGGGTTCCTGCCGGTGGCCCGCGCCGCCGCCGAGGCCGCGTCCGAGGCCGGCACCGAGGTGACGGCCGCGATGCCTACGGGGCCGCGTGGGCCTTGGGCTCTGCTGAAGAGGCGGCGTCGGCGTCGGGTGCCGGTGCCGGACCCGGCCCCCAGCGCCGCCGCGGAGGCGCAGCCGGGCGCCTAGTGACTCGGGAGTACCTGTGCGTTGGCGACCGCGGGCCCGGTGGGGGCTGGTCGCGCAGTTCCCCGCGCCCCTGAAAGACCAGGCCCCTACGGGCCTGGAAGACGACGGACCGGTAGGTCTGGCAGACGACGGCCGCGAGGCCTGGCAGACGACGGGCCGGTAGGTCTGGCAACGTCGGCCAGAGGCCTGGAAGGCGACGGGCCGGGAGGCCTGGCAGACGACGGACCGGTGGGCCTGCAAGCCGACGGCCGGGAGGCCTGGCAGACGACGGACCGGTGGGCCGAAAAGCATGGGGCGCAGCCCCTGCTTTTCAGGGGCGCGGGGAACTGCGCGACCAGCCCCCACCGGCCCCGCACCCGCCACACCACCCGCACCCCCGAGTCATGAGGCGCTCCCACCAAAAAGCAAGCGCTTAGAAAAGTGCGGCCGGAGTCACACCCGCCATACCGTGACCCTGACCATACGTACGGGTAACTTCCCCCACAGCCCTGCTTTCCGTCGCATGCCAATGGAGCCGTGATGCCCGAAGCCGTGATCGTCTCAGCCGCCCGCTCCCCCATCGGCCGCGCTTTCAAGGGCTCGCTGAAGGACCTGCGCCCCGACGACCTGACCGCCACGATCGTCGGGGCCGCCCTCGCGAAGGTCCCCGAGCTGGACCCGAGGGACATCGACGACCTGATGCTCGGCTGCGGCCTCCCCGGCGGCGAGCAGGGCCACAACCTGGGCCGTATCGTCGCCGTCCAGCTGGGCATGGACCACCTGCCGGGCTGCACGGTCACCCGTTACTGTTCCTCCTCGCTGCAGACGTCCCGCATGGCCCTGCACGCCATCAAGGCCGGCGAGGGCGATGTCTTCATCTCGGCCGGTGTGGAGGTCGTCAGCAGCACCGCGCGCGGCACGAGCGACATCCCCACCGCCCGCAACCCCCTCTTCGCCGACGCCGAGGCCCGCACGGAGGCCGTCTCCAAGTCGGTGGGCGCCTCCTGGCACGACCCGCGCGAGGACGGCCTGCTCCCCGACCCCTACATCGCGATGGGGCAGACCGCCGAGAACCTGGCCCGCCAGTGGGGCGTGACCCGGCAGGACATGGACGAGTTCGGTGTCCGCTCGCAGAACCTCGCCGAGGAAGCCATCAAGAAGGGCTTCTGGGAGCGCGAGATCACCCCCGTGACGCTGCCCGACGGCACGGTCGTCGCCAAGGACGACGGTCCGCGCGCGGGCGTCACCCTGGAGGCCGTGCAGGGCCTGAAGCCGGTCTTCCGCGAGGACGGCCTGGTCACCGCCGGCAACTGCTGCCCGCTGAACGACGGCGCCGCCGCCCTCGTGATCATGTCCGACACGAAGGCCCGCGAGCTGGGTCTGACCCCGCTCGCCCGGATCGTCTCGACGGGCGTCTCCGGCCTCTCCCCCGAGATCATGGGCTACGGCCCCGTCGAGGCGTCGAAGCAGGCCCTGTCCCGCGCGGGCCTCACCGTCGACGACATCGACCTGTTCGAGATCAACGAGGCCTTCGCCGCCCAGGTGATCCCCTCATACCGCGACCTGGACATCCCGCTGGACAAGCTGAACGTGAACGGCGGCGCCATCGCCGTCGGCCACCCCTTCGGCATGACCGGCGCCCGCATCACCGGCACGCTCATCAATTCCCTCCAGTTCCACGACAAGCAGTTCGGCCTGGAGACGATGTGCGTCGGCGGCGGCCAGGGCATGGCGATGGTCATCGAGCGCCTCAGCTGACCGAGCACACCCGCGCGGAGCCGTGACCGTACGGACGCGCACCGTGATGCTGTGGCCCGGAGTCCCGGATTCTGCGGGGCTCCGGGCCGTTTTGTGATCCAATCTCCCCCAGGATGTGACCTATCTCCCGCCGGAGAGCGATTTACGCAGCTCAGAGCCGTTTCACCACCAAACATCGGGACCAGATTCCTGCCCGTTTCGTGACGTTACGCACTGACAGCTGGTTAGTCCGCCCTTCAAGCTGATGTAGGAAGTCGGGGGTCGACTTTGAACCGGGAGTACGTCAGTGAGCGCCATGCCGATCGCCTTGCTGCTCGCCACGGCCGCCACCGCCGCCGTGGGCGTCGCCGTCCTGCGCACCCTCTCGGGGCTGCGCCGACAGGTCGCCGCCTTGCGCACCGAGCTGGCCGAGAGCCGGGCCGCCGGGCCGCGCGCCCTGGTACCGGCCGCCCGTCCGGCCTCCGACACGGAGGAGATACGCGCCGCCGTCGCCGAGGCGCTCGCCGAGGAGCGGGAGCGTGAGCTGGCCGAGGCGCGGGCGTTCTGGGCCGCCCAGGAGTCCCGTGACGTCTCGGACACGCCGTCCCTGCTGGGACTGCCCGACAGTGAGCTGTTCCTGCCCCGGCAGTCCGATTTCGCGGGTCTGGAGCACCTGGAGCCGGTGATCGAGCCGAGCCTGGAGGGCGACGAGTTCGCCGGGGAGTCCGCGGAGCTGGCAGCGGCCCGCCGCCGTCACCCCTCGCACCCCGATTTCGTGCCGGTGCAGTCACCTGTCACCAACGACCACGAGCGCACGGTCGCCTGCCTGGAGGACCTCGCCGCGTCCCGCACCGAGCTGACCGACGTCCGCCCGGGCCCCCTCGGCACCCTCGACGTCTACGTCTTCGCCGACGGCACCACCCTGTGCATGACCCCCGGCCACCGCGAAACCGCCGAACGCCTCGCCGGCGCCCTCCACGCCGGCGACACCCCCGTCCTCCTCGGCGGCTCGGGCATCTCCGGCGCCTACACCCTCACGTTCCAGTGCGGCGACGACATGGTCTACATCCTGGCGGACAGGGTGATCGCGTCACTGTAGGGCCGTGAGCCGCAGGCCGTGTGCCGCAGGGCCATGTGCCGCAGGCCGTTCTCGACTGCCGATGAAGGGCAGCCGCGCCCTTCGGGGGCGCGGGGAATCGCCCGATCAGCCGCCACGCACCCGCAGCCGCCCGATCACCACGCTCCCCGAGCTCATGGGCACCCGATCTCAGACCGCGGCCCTCCGCTGAGCCTCCTCCACCAGCCCCACAGCCTCCGCCAGCTCCCCCTCGTCGCCCAGAACCAGCGCGAGATCGTTTCCGGCGACCGTAACCTGATCAGCCGCCGCGAACATCCCCACGTCCGGCATCTCGTGCAGAGGCCCTTCCGGGGACTCCAGCCGCTGGGCACGCAGTGCCAACTCCCTGGCCAGGGCCAGCGCCTCCGCGGCGGCGCCCCGCTGCAGCCGGCTCTGTGGAGCCGCCCGCAACCGGTCGGCGAAATGGTCCACGGCACGGGTCAACGGCGTCGTATCAAGCACGCCGCGAGCGTACGCGCCCCTACCGGACTGTTGCCAACAGGCCGCCACTCAGGCAACGTGACCTGAAGGACCGGCTTACATTCCCTTTCGTCCGGAGGCGCCGATGTCCCAAGTCTTCTCTGAGGAGACCCATCGCAACCTGCTCGCCCGCATCCCCCATTGCACCGGTCGTGAAGTCTCCGACTGGATCCGCAAAGTCGACGAAGGCCCCGCTCTCTTCAACTTCGAGGAGAAGGTCAGCTGGCTCCGGCACGAGTACGACCTCGCGTACGGCCACGCCAAAGCGATCATTCACGAGTACGACCTGAGGAGGGCCGCGCGGAAGCTCCGCTGAAGCCGCCGGAAACTACGAAGGGCCCCCGAACCTCGCGGTTCGGGGGCCCTTCAACGGTTGGGCGGTCAAGCCCCCGCTTCTAGTCGTCGCCGCTGAAGATGGCGACCAGGCGGAGCATCTCGACGTAGATCCACACGAGGGTCATGGTCAGGCCGAACGCGGCCAGCCAGGCCTCCTCGCGCGGGGCGCCGTAGGCGATGCCGTCCTGGATCTGCTTGAAGTCGAGGGTCAGGAAGAACGCGCCGAGCAGGATCGCGAGGATGCCGACGACCGCGCCGAGCGGGCCCATGCTGCGCAGTCCGCCGTCGGGGGCGAGCCCGAAGACGACGAGGAGCAGGTTGACCGCCATCACGAGGATGAAGGCGATCGCGATGGTCATGCCGATGCGGGCGTACCGCGCGGTGACCCGGATCCAGCCGGCCTTGTAGACCAGGAGGGTGGCGCCGGAGACGGCCATGGTGCCGAGCACCGCCTGGAAGGGCGCGCCGCTCCACTGCGTGTTGAACATCTCGCTGAGCACGCCGAGGAAGACACCCTCGAAGGCCGCGTACGTCAGGATCAGCGCGGGCGAGGCCTTGCGCTTGAAGGACTGCACCATCGCCAGGACGAACGCGATGAGCGCGGCGCCGATGGCCAGGCCGTAGCTCGTGGGCGACACCGGCAGAAGGGCCCAGGCGAGGACCGCGCCGACGACGACCGTGCCGAGCGTCATGGCCGAGCGCATGACGACGTCGTCCATGGTCATGGCGCCCGTGCGGGCCGGGGCCTGCGGCGGGACGCCCTGCTGCACGTCCTGTTGGGCGTACGGGTTCGTCGCGTACGGGTTGCCACCCTGCTGGGCGTAGGGGTTGCCCTGGGTGCCGACAGCTGCTCCCCCGGCCTGCGGCGCGGTGTTGAAGCCCGCGTGGCCGTTGTCGCGGCTGAACCCCCGTCGCGAGAAGACCGGGTTGCTGCTCCTCATTTCACTCCTCCATGGCCACCCATCGTGGCCTTGGCTCAAGAGTAATAGGTAGGCAAAGGATTGACTCTACTGCTTGGGGAGGATCTTTCCCTGCCTTGTCATCGAACACGCTACGCGTCTCCGTGATTCCCCCGCCCCACACCCCTCAACCCATGACCAACCCGGTACAAGCCCGCGATCCCCCGGAGATCAACCACCACCCTCACCCCGTCAGCCGATCCCGCTCCCAGGGGTCAGGAGGTGGCGTCTCCGCCCTGCGGACCGTCGCTCCGATACCGGCCGGGCTCGATGTCCTGCCCGACGATGAAGGTGCCGTCGCCGGGGAACTCGTCGGCCGTGGGTTTCTTCGCGGCCCCGGCACGGGTGCCACTCGGCGTGGAAGCCGCCTCGGGCACCGTCGCGCCCGTCGGCGTCGCGGTGACCGTCGCCGTCGGCCGGGCGGCGCCACCGCCCTTCGAGTCTTCTCCGACGGCGAGACCGATCGCCGCGCCGATCACGATCCCGAGCGAGGCCGCGCCGCCGTGAGTCAGGAGTCTTCTCCATGGCGACGGGGGCCGGCCGGACGGCGTGGTGGACGAAGAGGCCCACTGCGGCCCGCGGGGCTGCCTCAGTGGGCCTCCCGGGGGTCCCGAAGGAGTGCCGGGGGGTCATGGAGACAGCGTGCGCTCGGGGAGTGCGGGGCGCATGTCGCACTGGGCGGTCTGTAGGGGGGTGGGGGGAAATGTTCAGGGTTGATCGGAGGTGCCCGGAACCGGACTTGAACCGGTACGCCCGCGAGGGGCAGCGAGGTTTAAGCTCGCCGTGTCTGCATTCCACCATCCGGGCAGGCCATGGGCTCCGCGCTGAGCTTTAGAGCCTATCGGGACGCTTCCCCCGAACAGTCGACGAGCGGACCGATGTTGTCTTATTTTATTGACGTCTGAGGGTGCATCAGCCCACGGAACACGCCATCCGCACTTGCCAATAGCCTTTCGGACGCCTCGCCCGGGCGTATGCGGAATGACGGAATTTCACCGCCCGAACGAGCGGCCGCACCGAGTACGCACGTGGTGACGCGGTGACTCGTGTCGGTCATGGCGTCCCGCAGAGCCCTCGCGGCTCGCCCCCCGTCATACCCAGGTATGACGCGACGCCCGTCCGTCCGTCAGAAGTCTGCCCCCGGAACCAGAACAGCGGCTGACTACACGGCGCCCCTCGGTCGCGACGATGGAGGCATCCACGAAACGAACGACCTCCGGCATGCCCCTCGCCACGTCCGGGCGCGCCTCCGGCCGTTCCTCGAACACCCCAAACGCCGTCGTCCCGACAGGAGTTCCCACCCGTGACCACCACTCCCCTCGCCGACCGGGCCACCACCGTGGCCGCCCGCGCCACGGAACTCTCGAAGGTCTACGGACAGGGCGAGACCCGGGTGGTCGCGCTGGACCAGGTCTCCGTCGACTTCCGGCAGGCCCAGTTCACCGCGATCATGGGCCCCTCGGGGTCCGGGAAGTCCACGCTGATGCACTGCGTCGCGGGCCTGGACACCTTCTCGGCCGGCTCCGTCCGCATCGGCGAGACCGAGTTGGGCTCCCTGAAGGACAAGCAGCTCACCAAGCTCCGCCGGGACAAGATCGGCTTCATCTTCCAGGCGTTCAACCTGCTGCCGACGCTGACGGCGCTGGAGAACATCACCCTCCCGATGGACATCGCGGGCCGCAGGCCGGACAAGCAGTGGCTGGACACCGTGATCCGGATGGTGGGCCTGGCCGACCGGCTGAGCCACCGGCCCGCCCAGCTCTCCGGCGGCCAGCAGCAGCGCGTGGCCGTGGCGCGGGCGCTCGCCTCGCGGCCGGACATCATCTTCGGGGACGAGCCGACCGGAAACCTCGACTCGCGTTCGGGCGCCGAGGTGCTGGGCTTCCTGCGCAACTCCGTACGGGAGTTGGGGCAGACCGTGGTGATGGTGACGCACGACCCGGTGGCCGCGGCGTACGCGGACCGGGTCGTCTTCCTCGCCGACGGACGCATCGTGGACGAGATCCACGAGCCCACGGCCGACTCCGTCCTGGACCGCATGAAGAGGTTCGACACCAAGGGCCGTACGAGTTAGGGGAGTTCGCGGAGTTCGCTGCGGAGTTCGCCCGGCAGACAGCGCTCGACCACCCACCACCGCCACCCCTCCGACCCCTGACAGGGACCCCACACATGTTCCGTACCGCCCTGCGCAACGTGCTCTCGCACAAGGCCAGGCTTCTCATGACCGTGCTCGCGGTGATGCTCGGCGTCGCCTTCGTGTCGGGCACGCTGGTCTTCACGAACACCGTCTCGGACGCGCTCCAGAAGAGCTCGGCCAAGGGCTTCGACCACGTGGACGTCGCGATCGGGGCGGGGTACCGCCCGGACGAGGGCGACAGCGTCGCGGAGCAGCCGAAGCTGACGCCGGAACTGCTCAAGAAGGTCGAGCGGGCGCCCGGCGCCGAGTCGGCGATCGGTGTGGTGAGCGGGTTCACCGCCCTCGCCGACAAGGACGGCAAGCTCATCGGCGGCGGCTTCCAGTCGCAGGGCGGGAACCTCTGGGGCACGGACGACCCGCGGTACCCGATCCAGGACGGCGGCCGGGCGCCCAAGGGCGCGAACGAGATCGCCATCGACTCGCAGACCGCCGAGCGCGCCGGGTACGAGGTGGGCGACACCATCCGTCTCTCCGTCGACGGGCCGGTCCTCACACCCACCATCAGCGGGATCTTCACGACGGACGACGGCAACGTCGCGGCGGGCGGCAGCCTCGCCCTCTTCGACACGCCGACCGCGCAGAAGCTCTTCCACAGGGAGGGCGAGTACGACGAGATCGACGTGACCGCGGCGGCCGGGACCAGCCAGGCCCAGCTCCAGACGGCCATCGACAAGCTCCTCCCCGAGGACACCGCCTACACCACCACCGGCCAGGAGCTCGCCGACGACCAGGCCACGCAGATCGCCGCGGAGATGAGCGGCCTGAAGAACGCGCTGCTGGTCTTCGCCGGGATCGCCCTGTTCGTGGGCACGTTCATCATCACCAACACCTTCACGATGCTGGTCGCCCAGCGCACCAAGGAACTGGCCCTGCTGCGCGCGGTCGGTGCCTCCCGCCGCCAGGTGACCCGGTCCGTGCTGATCGAGGCGTTCGTCGTGGGTGCGGTCGCCGCGGTCACCGGTCTCGCCGCCGGTGTCGGCATCGGCGCCGGGATGCGGGCCCTGATCAGCACCCTCGGTGAGACGGTCCCCGACGGCCCGCTGGTGGTCTCCCCCGGCACGGTCGCCACCGCCCTGCTCGTCGGCGTACTCATCACCATGGTGGCCGCCTGGCTGCCGGGCCGCCGCGCGGCGAGGATCCCGCCGGTCGCCGCGATGAGCAGCGTCCACGCGAAGGCGACGACCAAGTCGCTCGTCGTACGGAACACGATCGGCGGGCTGTTCGCCGGCACGGGCGTCGCCACCGTCCTGTACGCCACCACGATGGACGGCTCGGACGGCCAGGCCCCGATGGGTATCGGCGCCGTGCTGCTGATCATCGGCGTCTTCGTCCTCACCCCCCTCCTCTCCCGCCCCCTGATCGCGGGCGCCGCCCCGCTCATGCGCGTCTTCGGGATCTCCGGCAAGCTCGCCCGGCAGAACTCCGTCCGCAACCCGCGCCGCACCGCCGCGACCGCCTCGGCGCTGATGATCGGCCTGACGCTGATCACCGGTATGACGGTGATGGCGGGCAGCCTGCAGCAGTCCATCGCCAGGATGGCCGCCGACGCGATCAAGGCGGACTACGTCGTCTCGATGGCCAACGGCAACTTCCTCTCCCCCGACGTGGAGAAGAAGCTCTCCACCACCGAGGGCGTCACCGCCGTCTCGCCGCTGCGCAACGCCGAGTCCCGCATCGGGGGCGAGACCGAGTACCTCACCGGGGTCAACGGCTCGGCGATCGGAAAGCTGACCGACCTCCCCGTCGACAACGGGACGTTCAAGGTGAGCGGCTCGGACGTCGTCGTGGACGCGGACACCGCCGAGCGGCGCGGCTGGAAGGCCGGTTCGGAGTTCACGGCCGGGTTCCGGGGCGGTGAGAAGGAGAAGCTGACGGTCGCCGGGGTCTACGAGAGCAACGAGCTGATCCGGGGCATCCTCCTGGACAACGCGACGCTCACCGAGCGGCTGCCGGCCGCCGCCGACCCGGCCGACATGATGGTCATGGTCAAGACCTCGGCCGGCGCCTCCGACGCCACCAAGGACCGGCTGGAGAAGACGCTCGGCGAGAACCCGGCGATCAAGGTGCAGAGCGGGCAGGACCTCTCCGACGACATCGCGAAGATGTTCACGCTGATGCTGAACATGCTCTACGGCCTGCTGGCCATGGCCGTGATCGTCGCCGTCCTCGGGGTCATCAACACCCTCGCCATGTCGGTCTTCGAGCGCTCGCAGGAGATCGGCATGCTCCGCGCGATCGGACTGGACCGGCGGGGCATCAAGCGGATGGTCCGTCTGGAGTCCCTCGTCATCTCCCTCTTCGGCGGTGTCCTCGGCATCGGCCTCGGCGTCTTCTTCGGCTGGGCCGCCGGCGAACTGATCGCCAGCAGGATGCCCACGTACGAACTGGTCATTCCCTGGGCCCGGATGGCCGTCTTCCTCCTGCTGGCCGCCACGGTCGGCATCCTGGCCGCGCTGTGGCCGGCCCGCCGCGCGGCGAAGCTGAACATGCTGGCGGCGATCAAGTCGGAGTAGCCGCGCGGGAGGCGTGACAGCAGACGGGCGGGCCCCCGTTCCGCAAGGGAACGGGGGCCCGCCCACGTCCGTGTGCACGGTGCCGCACGAGAGCCCCTCACGCCCGCGTGCGGCCCCGGTCCACGCGCCCGTACAGGGCCGCTCACACCCCGTACGGGCGGTCAGGTTCCCCAGGTCCGGGCCCTGAGCGGGAGCCCCGATGCACCCTCTTCCGGGGGCCGTACGGCCAGTACCTGGTTGACGCCGAGGTGGTTGCGTTCGAAGCCGAGGGCCGAGGCGGCCATGTAGAGGCGCCAGACGCGGGCGCGGCCGGGGCCGACGAGGGCGACCGCGTGGGCCCAGCCGGCTTCGAGGTGGGTGACCCAGGCGCGCAGGGTGAGGGCGTAGTGCTCGCGCAGGGACTCCACGTCGCGGACCTCGAACCCGGCGCGTTCGAGCTGGGTGACGGTGGTGCCGATCGGGGCGAGTTCGCCGTCCGGGAAGACGTACGCGTCGATGAAGCCGTCGACGGAGTAGGTGCTCTCGTCGCGCTGCGGCCGCCGGGAGATCTGGTGGTTGAGCAGCCGTCCGCCGGGGGCCAGGAGCCGGTACAGGTCCTCGGCGTACGCCAGGTACTTGTCCACGCCGACGTGTTCGGCCATGCCGACGGACGAGATCGCGTCGTAGGGGCCGTCGGTGACGTCGCGGTAGTCCTGGACGCGGATCTCGACGCGGTCGGTGAGGCCCTCGTCGGCGACGCGTTTACGGGCGTACGCGGCCTGCTCCTGGGAGAGCGTGACGCCGACGACGCGCACGCCGTACTCGCGGGCGGCGTGCACGGCCATGGAGCCCCAGCCGCAGCCGACGTCGAGGAGCCGCGCGCCCGGGGTCAGGCCGAGTTTGCGGCAGATGAGGTCGAGCTTGTCGTACTGGGCGGCTTCGAGGGTGGCGGTGCCGTCGGCGGCCGGCCAGTAGGCGCAGGAGTACACCATCGACGGGCCGAGGACGATCTCGTAGAAGTCGTTGCCCACGTCGTAGTGGTGGCTGACGGCCCGTCTGTCGGTGTGCCTGGTGTGCCGGTGGCGGGCGCGGACCTCCTCGCGCGGCGGTTCGGGCGGGAGGAGGACGGCCGGGCCGGCCAGCTTCAGCAGGCCCTTGACGGCCGCCCGGACCTCCGGGTCGCGCAGGGCGTCGGTGAGGCTCCGGGCGTCCTCGTCCCGCTCCCACACGTGTCCGGCGATCAGGTCCAGTACGGCGTACAGGTCGCCGTCGACGCCGAGGTCACCGGCGACCCAGGCGCGGGCCAGACCCAGTTCGCCCGGCTTCCACAGCAGCCGGCGCAGGGCCCTGCGGTTCCGTACCACCAGTGCGGGGGCCTCCGGGGGGCCGGCCTCCGAACCGTCCCATGCCCGCAGCCGGACCGGGAGCGGGGCCCCCAGCACCTGCTCGAACAGGGCCTTCAGCCGCGACGCGGCGTCCTGCATGGCGCACACCTCCGTGACGAGAGATCCCGGAATGTCCAACGCCACGGTAAACACGGGTGGGGGTCTGCCGTAGTCCCGCTGTGAGGTGTGTTGTCCGGCCGCGGGTCCGGTGGGGCTCCTCGCGCAGTTCCCCGCGCCCCTGAAAGATCAGGCCCTGCGGGCTGAAAAGCACGGGGCGCAGCCCCTGCTTTTCAGGGGCGCGGGGAACTGCGCGAGCAACCACGACGCACCCGCACCCGCCGACGCACCGCACCGCACCGCACCGCACCGCACCGAGCTCTCCCGCGTCACGGACCCAAGAGTCTCGGGAACGCCGAAGGACCCCCCGCACCACGGATGGCGGGAGGTCCTTCGGGTCGGGCGGAGGGTGACCGGGAGGGGTCAGGAGGCCTTGGCCTTCTCCTCGGTCTTGGTCTTGGCCGGAGCCGCAGCGACCGGCGCCGGCTTGGCGGCCTCGTAGAACTCCTCGCGGGGAGTCTCGATGGCACCGAGGGAGACGACCTCGCGCTTGAGGAACATCGCGAGGGTCCAGTCGGCGAAGACACGGATCTTGCGGTTCCAGGTCGGCATGGCCAGACCGTGGTAGCCACGGTGCATGTACCAGGCGAGACGGCCCTTGAGCTTGATCTTCATCTTGCCCATGACGATCATCGCGACACCCTTGTGGAGGCCGAGGCCCGCCACCGCACCCTTGTTGGAGTGCGCGTACTCCTTCTGCGGGAAGCCCCGCATGCCGGAGACCACGTTGTCGCCGAGGACCCGGGCCTGGCGCAGCGCGTGCTGCGCGTTCGGCGGGCACCAGGCGTTCTCGACGCCGGCCTTGCGGGCGGCGACATCCGGGACCTGGGCGTTGTCGCCCGCGGCCCAGATGTAGTCGGTGCCGGTGACCTGGAGGGTCGGCTGGGCGTCCACGTGGCCACGGGGGCCGAGCGGGAGGCCGTAGCGGGAGAGGACCGGGTTCGGCTTGACGCCGGCGGTCCAGACGATCGTGTTGGAGTCGACCTCCAGGCCGTTCTTCAGCACGACGTGACCGTCGACGCAGGAGTCCATGGAGGTGTTGAGGTAGACCTCGACCCCACGGCCCTCCAGGTGCTCCTTGCCGTAACTGCCGAGCTTCGGGCCGACCTCGGGGAGGATCTTGTCGGCGGCGTCGACGAGCACGAAGCGCATGTCCTCGCGGGACACGTTCTTGTAGTACTTCGCGGCGTCGCGCGCCATGTCCTCGACCTCGCCGATGGTCTCGGCGCCGGCGAAGCCACCACCCACGAAGACGAAGGTCAACGCCTTGCGGCGGACGTCCTCGTCGGTCGTGGAGTCGGCCTTGTCGAGCTGCTCAAGCACGTGGTTGCGCAGGCCGATGGCCTCCTCGATGCCCTTCATACCGATGCCCTGTTCGGCGAGGCCGGGGATCGGGAAGGTGCGGGAGACCGCGCCGAGCGCGATCACCAGGTAGTCGAAAGGCAGCTCGTACGCCTCGCCGACCAGCGGGGCGATCGTGGCGACCTTGCGGTCCTGGTCGATGGTGGTGACCCGACCGGTGAGGACCTCCGCCTTCGGCAGCACGCGTCGCAGCGGGACGACGACGTGCCGGGGGGAGATGCTGCCGGCGGCGGCTTCGGGGAGGAAGGGCTGGTAGGTCATGTACGACCGGGGGTCGACGACCGTGACGGTCGCCTCGCCGTAGCGCATCTTCTTGAGGATGCGCCGAGCTGCGTACAGGCCTACGTACCCACCGCCTACTACGAGGATCCTGGGACGCTCCGTGGTGCTCATGCCATCGAGTATGTACCCGCCATCCGGGGGTCGCTCGTGCGCCCCTTCACAAGCTTCCCCACGCCCTCTGCTACACTGCGCGGCCCCCGTGACCCAGGTCATGGCCCGAGGCGGGAACCCCCCTGTACGGCGCGTCGTTGTCAAGGCCGCGTGAACTGCCGTTCCGGCCTCACGGACCCCCTGTGGACACCCCGGACCGGCCCCCGTTTTCACACGGACGAGACCCCCGCGAAACGCCCTCGGCGACCCCCGGTTGACCCCTTCGGACCCCCGAAGGCTCTGCGGAGCCTCAAAACATCGCTCAACTGGGCCGATTCTCTTGTGAAGAACTTCACGAAGTTTCTCGGCGGGAGGTCGACGAGGGGTACCGGAGCACCCCTCGGACGCGCTCATACGTTATCCGAACAGCTCAAGCGAGGCTACCGGCGAGTAGTGAACACGTGCTCACAAGCGCCGCCGGGCGGCCGGGAGAGCCCCGAAACCCGCCCGGGACCGAGCCGGCCCTCAGGCCACGGACCAGGCGATTCCGTCCAGAATGTCGTGTTCGCTCACCACAACCTCCGGTGCGCCGATCCGCTCCATGATGGCGAGGAGGACCAGGGCGCCCGCGGCGATCACGTCCACGCGCCCGGGGTGCATCGACGGCACCGCCTCCCGCTCGGCGTGCTTCGACCGCAGCAGCCACTCGGTGATCTCGCGGACGCGGTCGTGGGAGATCCGGGAGTGGTGGATGGCGACCGAGTCGTAGGCGGGCAGATCCTGGGAGATCGCGGACAGGGTCGTCACCGAACCGGCGAGCCCGACGAGGGTGTGCGCCTCGCGCAGCGGGACGTCCCGCTCGGCGAGGTCCAGCGCGGCCTCGATGTCGGCCCGGATCGCGGCGATCTGCTCCGGCTCGGGCGGGTCGACGACCACGCCGTCCCGTACCAGGTGCCGCTCGGTCAGCCGTACACAGCCGATGTCCACGGAGCGGGCGCCGCGCACCCGGTCGTCGCCGACGACGAACTCGGTGGAGCCGCCGCCGATGTCCACGACCAGATACGGCCGGGCGAGGTCGGCGCGCCCCATCAGTTCCTTGGTCGCGCCGGTGAAGGAGAACTCGGCCTCCCGGTCGCCGGAGATCACCTCCGGCTCGACGCCGAGGATGTCGAACACCCCACGGACGAACTCGTCCCGGTTCTCGGCGTCACGGGAGGCGGAGGTGGCGACGAAGCGGACCCGCTCGGCGCCGAGCTCCTTGATGACCGCCGCGTACTCCCGGCAGGCCGCGAAGGTCCGCTCCAGCGCCTCGGGGGCCAGCCGGCCCGTGCGGTCGACGCCCTGGCCGAGCCGGACGATGATCATCCGCCGGTCCAGCTCGACGAGTTCACCGGTGGCGGGGTCGGCGTCGGCGACGAGGAGCCGGATGGAGTTCGTACCGCAGTCGACGGCGGCGACACGGGTCACTGGTCGTCCTCCTTCGACGCGTCGTCTTCCCTCGACTTGTCGGCATCCTTCGACTTGTCGGCATCCTTCGACTTGTCGGCATCCTTCGACTTGTCGGCATCCTTCGACTTGTCGGCATCCTTCGACTTGTCGGCATCCTTCGACTTGTCGGCATCCTTCGACTTGTCGGCATCCTTCGACTTGTCGGCATCCTTCGACTTGTCGGCATCCTTCGACTTGTCGGCATCCTTCGACTTGTCGGCATCCTTCGAGGGCTCGGACGCGGGCACCACGCACGGGCCCTTCGCCCACCACTCCGGCAGCATCTCGATGGCCTCGTCGCCCAGCGGGTTGACGCCGGGCCCGGCCGCCAGCGAGTGTCCGACGAGGACGTGCAGGCACTTCACGCGGTCCGGCATGCCGCCCGCGCTCGGGAAGCCCTGAAGGACCTCGATCTCGTCGCGGCGGGCGATGTAGTCCTCGTGCGCGGCCCGGTACGCGGCGGCCAGCTCGGGGTCCGTCGCCAGCCGCTCCGTCATCTCCTTCATCACGCCGTTCGCCTCCAGCGTGCCGATCGCGGAGGCCGCGCGCGGGCACGTCAGGTAGTACGTCGTGGGGAAGGGCGTTCCGTCCGGCAGGCGCGGCGCCGTCTCGACGACGTCCGGCTGCCCGCACGGGCAGCGGTGCGCGATCGCGCGCAGCCCGCGCGGCGGGCGGCCCAACTGCTGCTGGAAGGCCTCGACGTCGGCGTCGGTCGGCTCGGTACGCGGGGTGGGCGGCGGAGGGGTCTGCATAACCTGCTACTCAAGTCCTCGGTGTGGCTCATCGGTTCACGGTCACGGGGTGGCCGTTCAGCTGTCGGCGGCGTCGGCCTTGTCGACCCCGTCCCAGACATTGGTGTACCAGGGGCGGTCGGCCGCCCCCTGGGTCGTACGGGACTGCTTCGCCGCGTCCGGGTCGATCATGGTGTAGCCGGTCTCGCCCGGCATCACATAGTGCAGCCGCTCCCGGATGCGCTGCTCGGCGTACGCGTCGTCCTGCCAGCGCGCCTTGAGGTCGCGCAACTCCTCGACCCGCTCGCGCGCCTCCTGGCGCTGCCGCTGCATGTCGGCGATCTCGGCGCGCTGGGAGACGTACTGCCTTATGGGATAGGCGAGCGCCACGATCATCGAGCAGAGGACGAGGGCGAGCAGTGCGGCCCGGCCGGTCAGCCGGGAACGGCGGGCCTGGCGCTTGGTCTGGGAGCGGTAGACCCGGGCGGCCGTCTGCTCACCGAGCACCTTCAGCCGGGTCGCGGTGGAGAAACGGTCCCGGTCCCGGTCCTTCACGGCCATGTCCCGCTTCCCCTTCTTCAGTGCGTCCTGCGTGTCTCCCACGCGCGTACGTCCCCGCACACGGTACGGGACCGGTACGGGGACGTACGTACGACTGGCTCAGGCTTGGCCCTCAACGGCTCAGCCCTCGCTGTGCCCGTGGTCCGCGGAGCGGACGTGGGGGAAGGCTCAGCCCTTGAAGCGGGGGAAGGCGGAGCGGCCGGCGTACACCGCGGCGTCGTCGAGGATCTCCTCGATGCGCAGCAGCTGGTTGTACTTGGCGACGCGGTCCGAGCGGGCCGGGGCGCCGGTCTTGATCTGACCGCAGTTCACCGCGACGGCGAGGTCGGCGATGGTGACGTCCTCGGTCTCGCCGGAGCGGTGGGACATCATGCACTTGAAGCCGTTGCGCTGGGCCATCTCGACGGCGTCCAGGGTCTCGGTCAGCGAACCGATCTGGTTCACCTTGACGAGCAGGGCGTTCGCGGAGCCCTCCTCGATGCCACGGGCCAGGCGCTCGGGGTTGGTGACGAACAGGTCGTCACCGACGATCTGGACCTTGTCACCGATCTTCTCGGTGATGGTGTTCCAGCCGGCCCAGTCGTCCTCGTACAGCGGGTCCTCGATGGAGACGAGCGGGTACGCGGAGACGAGCTCCTCGTAGTACTCGGTCATCTCGGCGGCCGAGCGGGACTTGCCCTCGAACTCGTACTTGCCGTCCTTGTAGAACTCGGACGCGGCGACGTCGAGCGCGAGCGCGATCTGCTCGCCGGGTACGTAACCGGCCTGCTTGATGGCCTCGAGGATGAGGTCGAGCGCGGCGCGGTTGGACTCCAGGTTCGGGGCGAAGCCGCCCTCGTCGCCGAGGCCGGTGGACAGGCCCTTGGTCTTCAGCACCTTCTTGAGGGTGTGGTAGACCTCGGCGCCCCAGCGCAGGGCCTCGGAGAAGGACTCCGCGCCGATGGGGGCGATCATGAACTCCTGGATGTCCACGTTGGAGTCGGCGTGCGAGCCGCCGTTCAGGATGTTCATCATCGGAACGGGCAGCAGGTGCGCGTTCGGGCCGCCCAGGTAGCGGAAGAGCGGCAGGTCGCTGGCCTCGGAGGCGGCGTGGGCGACGGCGAGGGAGACGCCGAGGATGGCGTTGGCGCCGAGGGAGCCCTTGTTGTCGGTGGCGTCCAGGTCGAACATCGCCTGGTCGATCAGGCGCTGCTCGGTGGCGTCGTAGCCGACGAGCTCCGGGCCGATCTGCTCGATCACGGCGAGGACGGCCTTCTCGACACCCTTGCCGAGGTAGCGGTTGGGGTCGCCGTCACGGAGCTCGATGGCTTCGAAGGCACCCGTGGAGGCGCCGGACGGGACGGCGGCACGACCGGTGCTGCCGTCGTCGAGGCCGACCTCGACCTCGACGGTGGGGTTGCCTCGCGAGTCGAGGATTTCCCGGGCTACGACGACGTCGATGGACGGCACGAGCATCTCCTTCATGGGATGTGACGCTGGTTGTGCGGGGCCGCTTGGGCCTTGCGACTAGAGCCTAACCGCCCCCGGGCCGTCGGCAGCCGACCGACCGTCCCGTGGACAGACAGACCGTACCCATTGTTTCAGGTCGGAACAAAGGGGGGTGGGCGAGAAAGTGAACAGAAAGAGGGAGAGGCGAGGAAGAGGAGAGGGAGAGGAGAGAGGGAGTGGCGAGGAAGACGGGCATGAAAAAGCCCCGCCCCGGTGCGTACGGGGGAATGCGCACCGGGGCGGGGAGCCCGTGGGGACGGGGGGACGGCCCTCACGAGGTCTTCACTATGGAGGACACGGATGTGAGCGGGCTGTGGTTCAGCTGGAGAGCGGCTCGATTTTCGGCCCGGCCGAACCCGCCCCGCCCCGCCTGCCCGGCCGTGGGGGCGGCCGTGGGGATGGCAGGCGGTCGGCGGCCGTCGCGATCGCCGTGGGTCAGCTCAGGTGGAGCTGCTGGCCCGGGTAGATGAAGTCGGCGTCGTCGATGATGTCCTTGTTCAGCTCGAAGAGCTTCTCCCAGCCACCCTTGACGTTCTTCTTCTCGGCGATGGCGCTGAGGGTGTCGCCGCTGACGACCTTGTACTCGCCGTCGCCCTTCTCGACCTTCTTGCCGGTCGGGGTCTCGACGGTGGCACGCTCGGAGGAGCGGGAGGCGCGGGTCTCCTGGCTGCTCTTCTCGGTGCTCTTCTGGGTGCTCTCCTGCGAGGAGGAACCGGAGTCCGAGTTGCCGCTGGAGGCGGCGGCGCCGTCGTACGAGGCGCTGGACAGGCCGGTGCCGCAGACGGGCCAGGCACCCTTGCCCTGGCCCGCGAGGACCTTCTCGGCGATCGCGATCTGCTGGGCCTTGCTCGCCTGGTCGGCGGTGGAGGCGTACTGCGTACCGCCGTAGGCGGCCCAGGTGGAGGCGGAGAACTGCAGACCGCCGTAGTAGCCGTTACCGGTGTTGATGGACCAGTTCCCGCCGGACTCGCACTGGGCGACGGTGTCCCACTCGGAGGCGGTGGCGGCGGAGGCGCTGCCGGCGACCATCAGCGGAGCGGCGATGGCGGCGGCACCGGTGACACCGGCGACGGCGATGGCGCGAGCCGCCTTGGACGGACGGCGGTGCTTGCCCTTGCTGGAAAACAGCATGGAGTGATCCCCTCACCGACGCCTGCGAGGTGAGCTGTCGGGTTCGGGCCGGTTGAGTTGCCCGGCCGCGCCCGCTCGCCTTTCGGCTCACATGGCGCGGCTTCACCCCGAGCCGGTTCCGGACGTGCGCCCCCGAAGGGCCGCAACCACCGGACCCGGCACTTACCTTGGGTCCCCCGCTCCTGCCTACGGCGCTTGACGCGACGACTGTTCCATGCGGCCGTTGGCAGGATTCGGCGTACCGACCGCAGGGGCCCGCTGTGGCGAGCGGTCACGACCGTAGACACGTGATTCGCCGGATTTCAAAGACGATCAGGGGGTCTGTGATTCATCTCCCACGGAGATCAAAACGGGCATTCAGGGGCGAACCGTGACCTGAACTGCCGCTACTTTTCGCCCGTTTCGACACCGACTTCGAGGGTCTGACCGGGAAGGATAAGGTCCGGGTCAGTTCCGACCGTGGCCTCGTTCTCGGCGTACAGCTCCCGCCACCCGCCGCCCAGGCCGAGCGAGTTCACGATGCCCGTCAGGCTGTCGCCCGCCTGGACGGTGTACGCGCCGTCGACGACCTCACGCGCCGCGTCGCCATCACGGGAGGCGTGACGGCCGGAGGACGCGGAGTCGGTGCGGGAGCCGTCGGCCGCGTCCGTGCCGGCCTCGGTGTCCGCGTCGACGTCCTCGTCGGCACTGGCGCCGCGATGACGGCCGGTGCCACCCTCACTGTCGTCCGCAGCCGAAGAGCTGTCGCTCTGACCCGACTTGTCCGAGTCTGCGCTGCCGGAGCCGGCGGAGTCGTCCGAGTCGGTGCCGGTTCTGGCCTTGGTGGAACCCTCGAAGACATCGGCGGACGATCCCGACGATTCGGACGATTCGCTCGGCCCGCGGGAGCCGCTGGAGCCGGTGGAGTCCGTCGGTCCGGTGGAGTCGGTCGAGTCGGCCGACTTGCCCGACTTGGCCGCGTCCGTCGAGGCGGACGAATCCGATGTATCGGATGAACCTGACGAACTGGACGAATCCTCAGAGTCCGAGGAGTCGTCCGCGACGCCCGTGTCCACGTCGGCGGAACCGGAGTCGCCTCCGAGGTTGTGGAGGAGTCCACAGGTGGCCCAGACGCCGACGCCCTGGCCGGCGAGCACCTTCTCGGCGACGGCTATCTGCTGCGAACGGCTGGCCTGGTCGGCGGTCGCCGCGTACTCCAGACCGCCGTACTTCTCCCAGTTCGCCTGGGTGAGCTGAAGGCCGCCGTAGCGTCCGTTCCCGGTGTCCGCGCTCCAGGAGCCACCGCTCTCGCACTCCGCCACCTGGTCCCAGGTGGTTCCGCCGGCCGCGCTCGCGCCGGTGGCGCCGAGGAGTGGAATCGCGATGGCCGAGCCGGTCACTCCCGCCGCGACGAGGAGGGCCGGAGCCTGACGGGGGCGACGGTGACGACCGTTCCCGGAGAGCATGCGGTTGCCTTTCACGCGACAGCAGTGGCCTGTGCGACGGGCGTGGTGACCTCTTCGCACTGACGTGTGAACGTAGCCGCAGTCGATCAGTTGTCACAAGTTAATGCAGCGTAGATCACGTGAAGATCACAGACTTGAGGGAGTGTCATCTTCTGACACGGAATGGGGTATGGCTACGGCCCGCCCGGGTACGACTACGGGTTGCTCACCAACCCGGTCACCGGCCGCTCCCGCGGGGTGAATTCGACCGGAAGCGTGCGCAATCCGCGCATGATGAGCCCTCCTCGCCACCTCAAATCGGCAGAATCCCCCGCCAGTCGCAGGTCGGGGAGGCGGGTGAGGAGCGTGGCCAGCGCCGTCTGCCCTTCGAGGCGGGCGAGGGGGGCGCCGAGGCAGTAGTGGATGCCGTGGCCGTAGCCGAGGTGCTGGTTGTCCCGGCGGGAGAGATCGAGGGTGTCGGGGTCGTCGAAGCGGGCCGGGTCGCGGTCGGCCGCCGCGAGGACGACGAGGACGGGGTCGCCGGGGGCGATGTCCTGCCCGCCGAGGGTGAGGGGTTGGGTCGCGAAGCGCCAGGTGGCGAGTTCGACGGGGCCGTCGTAGCGGAGGAGTTCCTCGACGCCGGTTTCGAGCAGCGCGGTCTCCCGCGCGGCGAGGGAGTCCTGGAGGCGGGTGCGCTGGTCGGGATGGGTGAGGAGGGCGTACATGCCGTTCCCGATGAGGTTGACGGTCGTCTCGAACCCGGCGAACAGCAGGATGAACGCCATCGCCGCGGCCTCGTTCTCGGTGAGGTGCTCACCGTGGTCGGAGGAGCGGATGAGCCCGGAGATGAGGTCCTCGCCGGGGGCGGGGTGCTCGGTGAGGGCCTCCCGCTTGCGGTGGATGAGGTCGGCGAGATAGCCGCGCATCTTCTTGACCGACCGGGCCACCCCTCCCCTCGGCCCACCGCCGTGCCGGATCATCATCCCCGCCCAGTCCCTGAAGTCGTCCTGGTCCTCCCGGGGGACGCCGAGCAGGTCGCAGATCGCGTAGATGGGGAGGGGGAACGCGAACTCGTGGATGAGGTCGGCTTCGCCCTTGTCCGCGAACCGGTCGATGAGCTGATCGGTCAGCTCCTGGACCCGGGGGGCGAATTCGGCGACCCGGCGGGGCGTGAAGGCCTTGGAGACGAGGCGGCGGAGCCGGGTGTGGTCCGGCGGATCGATGTTGAGGAGATGCGTCATCAACTCGGCCTTGCGCTCCCCGGGAATGCCGGTCTTCCCCCTGGCGTGCGCGGGCTCGTCGTGATGCGCCGGGTTCTTGGACAGACGCCCGTCGGCGAGAGCCTGCTTCGCGTCGGCGTAACGGGTGACCAGCCAGGCCTCCACACCACTGGGCAGACGCGTCCGGTGAACGGGGGCGTGGTCTCGGAGCCAGGCGTACGCCGGGTAGGGGTTGGTGGCGAACTCCCAGGTGAAGAGGGCGGGAGCGGCGCCGGTCCCCTGGGGGGTGCCGGTGGGGGTGGGTGCGGGCTGGTTGGTCACTCGTCGACGGTAGCGGGCGGGTCCGATGGGGGTGACGGCAGTTCACCCAGCTGCATCTTGGCGTCGTAATGACCTTGCTGTGCGGCTCTGCGGAACCACACCGTGGCTTCGTCTCCTGCACCGGCCTGCAGGAAGAAGGCACCCAGCAGGAACGCGGCCTCGCCGCTGCCTCGCAGGGCGGCCTGGGTGAGGACGGCCTCCGCCTCCTCATGGGATCCGGATCTGTGGAGGAAGCTGCCCAGTGCCTGGGGCGCCACGGAGTAGCCCTCCGCCAGTAATCTGCGCAGGAGCTGCTCCACTTCCTCGTCATGGTTCGTCCAATGATCCAGAAGGATCGCAAGGTTGAACACCGCCAGCGGGTCCCCCAGGGCGGCACCGCGACGGAGCCAGAACTCGGCGTCCTGAGGTCGGTTCCAGTTCATCATCAGCGTGCCGAGGCTGGCGGCCACCGCCTCATGACCGGCATCGAACGCCTTGACGTACCAGCGAAGAGCCTCGATCGTGCCTCCGCTGCCGACCAGCAGCTTGCCCAACTCGTGTGCCGCCCTGCCGTCACCGCTCTCGGCCGCGACACGCAACCATCGCTCGGCATGGGCCCGGTGAAGCCGACCGACCTCGCGCGCCGCCGTGACGCTGCCGCTCTCCGCCGCGGCGTGCAGGTACCGAAGCGCGGTCATCTCGTCCCCGGTGTCCAGCAGCCGCGCCGCCCAGTCCTCGGCCGCGCGGGCGTGGCCCGCGTCGGCCGCTCCGCGCAACAGGGTCTCGTGCTCCTCGCCACCGACGCGGTCGGCGAAGGCGAACATCAGCTCCGCGTCCCCCGCCTCGAACCGCCGGTGCAACGCCGCGCGGGCCGCGTCGAGCACGGCGGCGCGGTCGATCGGCGCTCCGTCCTCCGTCGCGTCGAGCAGCAGCCACCACACGCCGTCCGGGACCGTGTCCAGGTCCTCCGACCTCAGCGCCTCCGCGACCAGTGCCCCGTACGCCCGCCAGGTGTCGGTCTCCTCCCCCGCCACGAGCAGCCCCGCGACCCCGAACATCGACGTCGTCGCCCAGGCGAGGGCGTCCTCGAACGACTCACGCTCCTCGTCCCCGTACTGCTCCTGGACCCGTCGCAGCAGCTCGACCGGTACGGCACCCGTGACTCCGCACCGCGCCAGGTCCACCGCCGCCCGGACCAGCAACTGCCCGCGCGGGTGGCTCGTCCGTGTCCCCTCACGCCGCCACTCGTCGAACAGCAGGTGCCCGACCGCGAAGTACGACGCCGCGCCCTCCTCGCCGCTCCACATGTACGCCGGGTAGGCGCGCGGGTCGTCGTGGGCCGCCAGGCGCTCCAGCTCGGCCTCGCTCCACCGGCGGGGCAGGTCCACCGTGCGGGCCATGGCTATGGCGCGGTCGCCGGGGGTGTCGCCGGAGCGGCGGCGGTAGTACTCGTCGGGACTCATCGTGCCGAGCAGGACCGCGCCCAGGCCGGTGAGCCGCGCCAACATCCTCGGGTCCAGGCCGTCTTCGCCGAGGTGGTCGGTCAACTCGTCGAGCCAGACGATGTACTGGCCGGGCTCGCCCTTCAGCGCGGCGAGCAACCCGCGCAGGTCCTCGCCGGGGTCCGGCGCGTACAGCCGGTGGCCCGCCAGACCCCGCACCCCGTGCCACGCGGTGTACGACTTGCCCGTGTACGGCTCCCCCAGGATCAGTACGAGACCACGGTGTGCGAGCTTGGCGCGCAGTTCCTCGTCACAGTCGCGGGGGACGTACGGCGGTACGTCGGGCTGGCCGGGTACGTGCTGGGTGAGCCGTACGCCGAACTCCAGCGGTTCGGCGTCGGTCACCGGCCGCCAGTCCGCGGGGGCGGGGATGTGGGCGTAGTAGTGGTGCTCCGCGGCGGTGACCCGGTCGTTGAACGTGGCGTCACGGAAGTCGACGTGGTCACCGGTGTACTGAGATCCCGTCAGGGTGTCGCCGCTGGTGCGGGCCTGGATGACGGGTGCGGTGAAGGTCCCGCCCGTGATCGCGTTGGTGATGTCGCCGCCGGCGGCGACGGAGCCGCTTCCGCCGGCCTCCACGGAGCGCTCGCCCCCGGTCCTGTCGTCCGACTCCCGTCCCACACAAGCCCCCACGCGTCGCGACCACCCGTAAGGACAACGGTACTAAGCGTGCAGCCCCTCAGCAGCCCGTACCGCGTCCCGGTACACCCGGGCCGCGGCGCGCAGCGCCGCCTCGGGGTCGACTCCGGCCGCCTCGGCTCGCACTGCCATCGCCAGCAGTTCGTAGCCGGGGCCCTCGCCGGCCGGGAGGGGAACGTCCAGGTTCGTCGCGCGCACCCGTGACGCCAGCTTCGAGGCGAGGGCGAGGCCGGGCTGGCCCAGGGGGATGCCGTCGGTCACCGACTCGCGTTGTTTCTCCACGGCCTTCGTGCGGAGCCAGTGTGCCTTGACCTCTTCCGGGGTCGTGGCCGTCGCGTCGCCGAAGACGTGGGGGTGGCGGTGGATGAGTTTGGTGATGATGCCGGCGGCCACGTCGTCGATGGAGAAGGGGGTGTCGGGGTCGTCCTCGGCGATGCGGGCGTGGAAGACGACCTGGAGGAGGACGTCGCCCAGCTCCTCTCGGAGTTCGTCGCGGTCGCCCTCCTCGATGGCTTCGACGAGTTCGTACGCTTCCTCGATGCCGTACTTGGCGAGGCCCTTGTGGGTCTGCTGGGAGGACCAGGGGCATTCGGCGCGGATGCGGTCCATGACCTGGACGAGGTCGAGGAGGCGGGCGCCGGGGAGGTCATAGGAGGCGGGGAGGAGCTCCAGGGACGGCATCCGGACCCGGCCGGAGCCGGCGAGGCGGGCGAGGCCGTCGGTGAGGTGGGGTTCGCCCTCGGCGGTGGCCACCACGACCACCGTGCGGTCGTCGGCGCAGGCGTCGACCAGTTCCTCCGCCGTCGGCGTCGCCCGCTCGACCGTGATGCCGGCCTCGCGGAGGTAGGGAAGCTGGGGGTGCGCCTCGTCCGCGCAGAGGACGCGGTCCGCCCCGTGCAGCGCCTGCCAGGCCGGCCAGGAGAGCAGGCCGGGGGCGACGCGGTGGCTGGTGGTGAGCAGGACGACTCGGCCGGGGCCGGTCTCGGGGGCCGGGGTGGCGGGGGCGCCGTCGGGGCGGTGTGCGTTCACCCCACGAACGTAACGCACGTCACGGACGACCCCCGAAGTTATCCACAGGCTGTGCCCTGCCGCACCCTGCCCTGCCGCACCCTTCTCTGCCGCGGCCCTGCTCTGCCGCGCCCTGCCGTGGGCCGGTGCCCCGAGTACCGGATCAGCGCACCGGCCCGCCGGCTACGCCGACTCCCGTGTCCCCGCCGCGGTGACGTCCTTCAGCCACGGTGTCTTGGCGTCCAGCAGGCCGACCCGGCCGGACGTCGGGTCGACGCCCCAGCTGCCGTAGCGCGGATTGAGGTCCACGTCGAGTTTCTTGGAGGCCTCGGAGAGGGCCTGCCAGAAGACCGTGCCGCCCTCCTGGGTGTTGAGGTCGGCGCCGAGGGCGGTGGAGAGTTTCTGGACCTCGACGTCGCTGCTGAGGCTCTCCTCCAGCTGTTCGGGGGCGACGCTGTAGCGCTGGAGGTAGGCCGCCTCCAGGGCCTCGGCGCCACCGGCCTCCTTTTCCAGGTCGGAACGGTACTGCTGGACTTCCTTGCGGGTGACGGTCACGCCGGCGTCGTCGAGCGCCTGGTCGAGGACCTTCTCCAGGACCATGCCGTTCAGGGTGTTGCGGGTCAGGGCGCCGCTCTGGGCGACGACCTGCTGGTACTGGTCCGCGTCCGTGATGGCGGCGCGCTGGGCGGCGCGCACTTCGTTCACCCGGTTCTCCAGTTGCGCGACCGTGATCCGGTCGGCCCCGACGACGGCCGCCGCGCCGGGATGCGCGTCACTTCCGCAGGCGGTGAGGAGCGGGGCCGCGGCGGTGATCGCGGCGGAGAGGAGGAGCGCGGTGCGACGGCGGCGGTGCAAGTGGGCCTCCCGAGGAGATTGTGCGGCGGTGCACAAAGTCTTGCGGTGATCGATGGTAGGCAGTGGCCCTGCTCTCGGCCAGCCATTCGACCAACGATTCACGCCGACTTCGGGCACCGTCGTACCGGGACCGAGCCACCACCGGCCCACGCGCGGCGCCGGGCGGCGACCGTCGCACCTTTTGTCCCACCATGGCCAGGATCGGCCGCCCGTGTCAGCCGCGCACCTGCCCCAGCCACTGCAGCGTGCGCCGGACCTCGCCCGCCAGCGGATGGCCCGGCCCCCGCAGCCGTTCCACATCGAGCAGCAGGCGGCCGAGGGTCTCGTGGGCGGCGCCGCGGTCGCCGAGGGCGAGGAGCAGGTGGCCTATGCGGCGGCGGACGTCGAGGGAGAGTTCGGGGTCGCCGCCGACGTACTGGTTCTCGTAGTACGGCAGCAGCGAGCGGTACTCGGCGAGGGCCGCGGCCGGTTCGCCGAGTTGTTCGAGGCACTGGGCGGAGTCGTAGCGGAAGCGCAGCGCCTGGGTGTCGGCCTGGCCGGCCTCGGTGGCGCGCTCGTCGGCGAGGCGGCGCAGCTCGGGCAGGGCGCGGCGGTACTGGCCGTCGTCCATGAGGGTGGCCGCGTACTGCTTGCGCAGGGTGCGGACGACCGGTGAGTGCTCACCGTGCTGGGCGGCGGCGGCCGGGAGGATCGCGCCGAGGATGTCGACGGCCTGGGTGATGCGGCCCTCGCCGAGGAGCCGCTTGACCTCGTCCACGGCGCCGGCCACGTCGGGCTTGTCGGCCGCGGGCGCGGGGTCGGGCGCGGCCGACGGCTGCGGCGCGGGTATGCGGGCCCGGTCCGGCCAGGGGGCGTGCGGACGCAGGAAGGGGCGCGTGGGGTCGAGCGGGGAGCCGGTGGGCATACCGCGCGCGGGGAGGAGCGGGAGGAGCTGCTCGTACGTCTCCTGCGCGGAGGACGGGCGGTGCTGCGGGTCCTTGGAGAGCAGCCGGAGGACCAGGGCCTCCAGGTTCTCGGGCACCTCGGGGCGCAGTCGGCGGACGGGGACCGGCGGCTCGTAGAGGTGGCGGTGCAGGACGCCGAGGGCCGTGGAGCCCGTGAACGGGACGTTCCCGCTGAGCAGTTCGTGGATCAGCACACCGAGGGCGTACAGGTCGGTGTACGGGCCGACCGCGCCGCCCATGGCCTGTTCGGGGGCCATGTAGGCGGGGCTGCCGATGGGCGAACCGGTGTGGGTCAGGCGGGTGGTGTCGGTGTCCATGACGGAGGCGACGCCGAGGTCGAGGACGGTGACGGTGCCGTCCTGCTTGACCATGACGTTCCGCGGCTTGAGGTCGCGGTGGATGATCGGTACCGCGTGCACGGCGGACAGCACGGCGCACAGCTGGGCGGCGACCGAGACGGTCCACTGCCACGGGTACGGGTCGTGCTCGGCGAGGTGGTCGGCGAGGTCGGCCCCGTCGACGTACTGCATGACGAGGAACAGCTCCTCGCCCTCGCTGCCGGCGTCGTGCACGGTCACCAGGCCGGGGTGGTCGACCTGGGCCGTGACGCGGCACTCGCGCACGAAGCGGCGGCGCAGCTCGTCGGCCTCCTGGCCCGCGACCTTGTCCGGGCGCAGCAGCTTGACCGCCACGCGCCGGTCGAGGCGCTGGTCGTACGCCGTCCACACCTGTCCCATGCCGCCCTGGCCGATGAGCGTGGACAGTTCGTAGCGGCCGGTGATCAGGCGTCCGGTCCCCTGCCCCTGGATCACCGGTCTCCTTCGTGGTTGCGCAGATAGTCACTGAGCTCGTCGAGCTCGGCGCGCACCTGGTCTATGCGGGCGGGCCCGGGGCGCTGCGGCTCCGGCCCGGGCTGCGGCTGCGCATGCTGCGGGGGCTGCGGGGGCTGGTGCTGAACGGGCGGCTGCGGGAGCGGCGGGGCCGGGGTGTAGGGCTGCGGGACCTGGACCGGCGGGTAGCTGTACCCGGTCTGCTGCGCGTACCCCGTGGTCTGGGCGTACGGCGACGGCGGGGCCGTCCGGGAGCGGCTGGAGTGGCGTATGTCCGCGGCCAGGTAGTACGCGACGATCGCGATCAGGCCGCCGAACAGCATCGACATGCCGACGTCGCCGCGCCAGGTGGTGAACTCTTCCTCGCCCGGGTCGGTGCCGATGATGTACAGCGTCGCGACGATGTGGACGACCGCGAGGGCGAACAGCCACCAGTCCAGGGTCCTGCGGGTCACCGAGGCGAGCCGCAGCAGGCACGCCCAGGCGAGCAGGCCACAGCTCATGACCGCGACCACCACGAAGATCACACGGAGTGTGACCTGGCCCCCTTGATCGGGGCCGGGGGGCGGTGTCGGCGCGTAGCCGTGGCCGTGCATGGCTGCTCCTGAGGGCCTGGTGAGAGCGAGTTGCGATGTCGTCCCGAGGGTATCGGTCGATCACGACATGACGTCCAGGGTTGTGGACAACCGTTGTAGTACCGCAGTGCTGGTCACGCCGCCCGAGGCGGAGCGGTTCCGTCCGGTAGACGGGATCGTGGAGGGAGTTGGCGGTGCCGGGCCGCCCTGACCACGAGGTCCGCCGCCTCAGTCCGGGGCGACCGTACCGTCCGTCAGTCCGTCGTACATGCCGCGCACCAGGCGTTCGCCGAGGCGGCCCGCCTGGCGGAGGGCGGCCTCGAAGGCGGCCAGGGCGCGGAACCGTTCGCCGTAGCGGCGTTGCTGGTCCAGGGGAAGCCGGGGCAACTGGAGGCGGCGTACGTCGAGGCGGGTCGCGGTGGAGGCGTAGCTGCTGGCCTGGCGACTGTTGGCGGTGCCGCGCAGGAAGCCGGCGACGAACCACGCGTCGAGCGCGGCCGGGTCGGGGCGCAGCAGCGTGAGGTTGCGGCCGAGGGCTGCGCCGGCGGTCTCCTCGTCGATCACCCGGGCGACCCCGCCGCCGCCCAGGACGGGGACGACGACGTCGCCGGGCTCCACGAGCACGGGGTCCTCACCGGTCTCCGGCAGGGTTCCCGAGGGGGCCGTGCCGGCCAGGACGTCGTGATCGGTGAGCACGCGCGCGTGGGGGCCGCTCCCGCCCGTGCGCAGCACGAGGGCTCCCCCGCGCGCGAGTTCGCCGACCGTCGTGAGGGGCCAGCGCGCGGTCTCCACCCCGTCGGCGACCGGGGGCGCGAGGTCGGCGGTCAGCCGCAGGGTCTCGCCGAGGCGTTCGCGTACGGCGGTCAGCTCCTCGGCGCCGCCGCCCGCGGCCGGGGGCGGCAGATGCCGGGCGGGGGCCAGGTCCACGTCGTCGTCGAGCAGGTCGATGACCGGCACCGAACGGCTGAGCCCCGGCTGTTCCGTCACCTCGCCCGCCCGGTCGAAGGGCCGCCAGGCGTCGAGCACGGCGGTGCGCACCGCCGTCCAGTCCACCCCGCTCCGTCCCTCGGGCACGAGCCGCCCGGTGTCGACGAGCAGCAACTCCGGTGGCACGGGCGCCTTACCGGGCCTGCGCAGCACCCACAGGTGCAGCGGGATGTTGTACGGCGGTGCCGCGCCCACCGGCAGCGCGATCACGGCGCGCAGGGCGCCCCGGCGCAGCAGGTCGGCGCGGATACGGCGCCCCGAGCGGCGGCTCGCGACGGCCGGCGGCATCAGCAGCACGGCGGTGCCGCCGTCCTCCAGGCGGGCCAGCGCGTGCTGCACCCAGGCGAGTTCGGATTCCGTACGGGCCGGGAAGCCGTACTCCCAGCGCGGGTCGTAGGCGAGTTCGTCGTGGCCCCAGTTGCGCTCGTTGAACGGCGGGTGGCACAGGACGGCCTCGGCCCTGAGGTGCTCGTACGCGTCCGCGCGGAGGCTGTCGCCCGGGGCGGTGCGGATGGTGCTCTTGCCGCGCAGGGCGAGGCGGAGCGCGGTGAGGGCGGCCAGGTCGCTGGAGCTGTCCTGGCCGTACAGCTCCTGGCCGGACCGCGGGGCGACGGCGCGCAGGAGGGCGCCGGTGCCGCAGGCCGGGTCGAGCACCGAGCGCGCGGGCCCGGCGAGTTCGGCCATCAGCTCGGCGAGCTCGCCCGGAGTGAGCGTGTACTGGCGCGGGTTGGCGTCGAGGTGCCGGGCGAGCAGGAACTCGAAGGTCTGGCGCGCGCCCAGGTCGGCCGCGAGCTCGGTGGCGCCGCGCAGCAGCGGGATCGAGGGCAGGAACTCGGCGGGGGTCGGGTGCGGCACGGCCGGCTCACGGACCAGGCCGAAGCGCGGGGTGAGGACGTGCCAGAGCGGCTCGGGCAGAATCCGGGCGAGTTGCCCGTCGTCGGGGCAGGCACTCAACTCCAGCCAGGCCAGGGGCCGGTCGTGGAGGTAGAGCAGCGCGCAGCCCGCGTGCACCAGGGCGGTCACGGGGCCCTCCGGGTGGCCGGTGACCTGCTGCCAGACGCGTTCCTTCAGGGGCACCTCGGCGAGCTTGCCCTGGTTGCGCAGCCACTCCTCGACCTCGGCGAGCGAAAAGGCCGGGCTGGTCTCGGTGCCGCCGACCGGTTTGGGGAAGTCGGCGTGCCGTCGCCGCCAGTTGCTGACGGCGGCGCGACCCACCCCGGCGAGCCGCGCGATGTCCGCGGCCGTGACCTCTGTCCCGTTCCCCTGCACGCGCCCGGCTCCCCTCGTACCTGGTGGTGTGACGTCGAGCATACCGACGCACGCAAGATCTACCCATACACGCCGTGTACACGCTCGACTTTGTGAACTGTGTTGACTCGGTTCACAAGCTCTGCTGTCATTGACCCATCGAACGACGGACCGCCCGATCCGGGTGGTCACACGTCGGCTGCGCTGTCACACACCGGGGGAGGAACACGGCCATGGGGATGAAAACCCAGCTCGCGCCGAACGCGGCGGCGGTCGGTCTGCTCCACCGGAAGCACGGCGCGCGTGACAGCGGCACGGTTCACGACTCCTGGGGCGACGTACTCGCCACCCGCGCGTACTGACGCCACAGCTCACCAACCACCCGACGACACCGCTCACTTCTCGCTTCACCACCGATTCCCAGGGGGGAACTCCCATGCGTCGCACCGCACTCGCCGCTCTCTGCATCGCCGCCGCGGCCACCTTCTCGCTCACCGGCTGCCTGCCCGGGGACAAGGACGAGCCGAAGGGCCCGTTCGCCGGGCTGACCGGCGGCGAGATCGCCAACAAGGCCGTGAAGGCCACCTCGGACGCCGAATCGCTCCGGATGAAGGGCGAGGGCGAGGACAGCTCCGGGGAAACGGTCCAGATGGACATAGCGATGAACAAGAAAGGCGACTGCGCCGGCACGCTGAGCATGAACGGCGAGGGCGAGGCCGAGCTGGTCAAGGTCGACGACACCATCTACATGAAGTACGACGAGGCGTTCGTGCGGGCCCAGTCGAAGGACTCGTCCAAGGAGGAGGCCGACATGCTCGTCGACATGCTGGCCGGCAAGTGGACCAAGACGTCCGCGACCGCCGAGGACTCCAAGGACATCGCGAGCTTCTGCGACCTCGACACCGTGCTCGCCGACTTCAAGGACGTCAACTCCGACGCCACGCGCGGCAAGGCCGCCAAGGTCGACGGCACCCCCGCGATCGTCCTCAACGAGAAGGACGGCAAGGACCGTTACACCCTGTACGTGGCCACCGACGGCAAGCCGTACCTCCTGCGGGTCGTCAGCAAGTCCGCCGACGAGCCGAGCGACCTCACCTTGACCGACTACAACAAGCCCGTCCCGGCCGAGGCCCCCAAGGGCAAGATCATCGACCTGGACAAGGACTTCGGCTGACGCACCCTCCCGCCGGGCGGCACCGCGACCACCTCAGTCCGCGTGGAAGCGGGCCGGGGCCTTGGTCGGGTTGCCGCCCGTGGGCAGTTTCTGGTCGGGGCAGGTGGTCAGGACGCGCTTCATGGCGGACTGTTCGGCGGAGGTGACCCAGAGGTCGTACTTCGTCTTCACGGCGACCTGGGCGGCCACATAGGTGCAGCGGTACGCCTTGTTGGGCGGGAGCCAGGTGGCCGTGTCACCGTCGCCCTTGCCGCGGTTGGTGCCGGAGTCGACCGCCAGGAGGTTGAGCGGGTCGTTGGCCAGGGCTATGCGCTTGCTGTCGTCCCACTGCTGGGCGCCTTTCTGCCACGCGTCGGAGAGGGCCACGATGTGGTCCACGTCGACCTTGCTGCGGCCCCGGACGTACGGCACGTCACCGCCGGTGTACGGGTCCGGGTCGAGCACCCCGGAGACCACCGTGCAGTCGTCGGCCCGGAACTTCACGTCGTCCAGGTCGCGCTTGAGTATGTCGTCGCGGGTGCCGCAGCTGTTGGAGTCCGTGTCGGCCCAGGGGCTGCCGAACTCGCCGCGGTCGTAATCGGTCTTGGGCGCCCGCCCCTTGACGGTCAGCGCCTCCGCGGCGGCGAACGCGGCGCCGCCACCCCCGCCGGGGCTCTCCCGCGGTCCGGCCGAGCCCTCCGTGTTGTCGAATTCGCAGCCGGTCGCGGCGACCAGCACCAGAGCGACGACGGCGACCCCACCCCTCAGACGCACCACGCGACACCCCTTTCCTCTGTTCTGTGCACGCACGCGGTCCTGCGTGGGGTTCCCCGTCTCCCCTGCTCAACACCGTAGCCCCCAGGTGCGGGAGATGGTCGGTCAGCGTACGTCGGGAGACCTGACGGCGATCGTGGTCGCCCGGGACCCGGAGGAGATCTCCCGCACGGCCACCCAGTCGCCGGTCCCCCGGCGTGACGGCCGACTCACGGATCGCCGGCCGGGACCCGCTCACCCCAGGGGATGCCGGACGCGAGGCCGAAACGCGAAGCCGGGGAGCCGAAACTTCGAACAGAAATCGACTCGACCAAACATCCCGCGAACCGGACCTCCGTGAGTATTCGACCCGTCGCACAGCCTCAGGTCGACCTACTTGCCAGTTCAGGCAGGATAATTCAGGACTTTGCGGCGCCCGGATGACATCCGCGCGATTCAACACGTTCACACTCTTGACACGCATCTGTCGCAAGCATTCTCATGCTGCACGTTGGTTTCAGCCAGGTTTTGGTTGTTCTCGTGCTGTCCTGTCGTGAATGGAACCCCCGATGCGTCGTGTCTGGCTCTTCCTGCTTGCCGTGCTGATAGGTCTCCTCCCGCAAACCCTTCTGATGGGCACCGCGCACGCGGCCACCGTCACCATCCCCAACGCCACCCAGTTCACGGACACCACAGGTGCCGTCGTGCACGCGCACGGCGGGGGCGTCATCAAGGTCGGCTCGTACTACTACTGGTTCGGAGAGAACCGCAACGAGGACAACTCATTCCGGTATGTGTCCGCGTACCGCTCGACCGATCTGAAGACCTGGGAGTTCCGACGCCACGTCCTGACCCAGGCCAGCGACCCGGAGCTCGCCTCGGCCAACATCGAGCGCCCCAAGGTCATGTACAACGCGTCCACCGGCAAGTTCGTCATGTGGATGCACAAGGAGCTGGCCACCGACTACACCCAGGCCCGCGCCGCCGTCGCCGTCTCCGACACCGTCGACGGCGACTACACCTGGCAGGGCAGCTTCCGCCCGCTGGGCCACATGTCCCGCGACATCACCGTCTACACGGACGACGACGGCACCGGCTACATGATCTCGGCCGCGCGCGAGAACCGCGACCTGCACATCTACCGCCTCAGCCCCGACTACCTCACCGTCGAAACCCGTGTGCAGCTGCTCTGGCCCGGCCAACTGCGCGAGGCTCCCGCCCTGTTCAAGCGCAACGGCGTCTACTTCCTGCTCACCTCCGGCGCCACCGGCTGGCGGCCCAACCAGCAGATGTACGCGACCGCCTCCAGCATCACCGGCACCTGGGGCGCCCTGCAGAACGTCGGAGACGCCACCGCGTACGGCTCGCAGACCACGTTCGTCCTTCCCGTGCAGGGCAGCTCGGGCACCGAGTACCTCTACATGGGTGACCGCTGGGGCAACTCCTTCAACCAGAACGTGAACGCGTCCAAGTACGTGTGGCTGCCGCTGGAGTTCCCGACCGACACCACGATGACCATGGACTGGTTCGCGCAGATCAACGTCGACACCGCGGCCGGGAAGGTCGACGGCGTCGGCGGACCCTGGGAGACGATCACCGCCCGCCACAGCAACAAGTGCCTCGACGTGCCCAGCAGGTCCCTGGACGACGGCACCCAGATCACCCAGTACACCTGCAACGGCGGCATGAACCAGGCATGGTGGTTCAAGGACATGGGCAGCGGATACGTCCAGGTCGTCGCCCGGCACAGCGGCAAGTGCCTCGACGTGGCCAACAACTCCACCGCCGACGGCAACCCGATCATCCAGTGGACCTGCGGCACCGGCAGCAACCAGCAGTGGCAGCTCCAGGACGCCGGTGACGGCTGGCTCCGCCTCGTCTCACGCCGCAGCGGCAAGTGCCTCGACGTGTTGGACAAGTCCACCACCGACGGCGCCAAGCTCATCCAGTGGGGCTGTGGCAGCGGCACCAACCAGCAGTTCAAGCGCGGCGCCTGATCACGCGCGCGGCCCTGACGTTCGGCCCGCGGCTGCCCCGACCGGACTTCTCCGGCCGGGGCCGCGGTACGGATGCCGGGTCGTTCCGCAAGCGATCGACAGCGATCGACAGCGATGGACGGCGGGCGCCCGCGATGGACGGCGGGCGCCGTCGACCGGCGAACGTCCCCTACGCCCTCACGAGCCCAGAATCGAAGCCAGGAACTCCCCGGTCCACCCCAGCAGATCCCGTCCGACCAGCGGCTTCCCGCCCACCTTCGCCGTCTTCGGGCGGGGCACCAGCACCTGGTGGGCGGCCGGCTTGATGACCGTGCCCGGGTACAGGCGCTTGAGGCGGAGCTCCTGGGACTCCCGCAGTTCCACCGGGGCGAAGCGGATGTTGGCGCCCTGGAGGACGATCTCGCCGACACCGCAGGCGCGGGCGAGCATGCGCAGACCGGCGACCAGCAGCAGGTTCTCCACCGGCTCGGGGAGCTTGCCGTAGCGGTCGACGAGTTCCTCGCGTACCGCGGCGATGTCGGCCTCGGTGTTGACGGAGGCGATCGCCCGGTACGCCTGCAACCTCAGCCGCTCCCCCGGCGCGTAGTCGTGCGGGACGTGCGCGTCGACCGGCAGCTCGATCTTGACCTCGAGCGGCGGCTCCTCCTCGATCCCCCCGGTCTCCAGCTGGCGGCGGTAGTCCGCGACGGCTTCGCCCACCATGCGGACGTAGAGGTCGAAGCCGACGCCCGCGATGTGGCCGGACTGTTCGCCGCCCAGCAGATTGCCCGCGCCCCGGATCTCCAGGTCCTTCATCGCCACGTACATGCCCGCGCCCATCTCCGTGTGCTGGGCGATGGTCGCGAGGCGCTCGTGCGCGGTCTCCGTCAGGGGCTTCTCCGGCGGGTACAGGAAGTACGAGTAGCCCCGCTCCCGGCCTCGGCCGACACGCCCCCTCAACTGGTGCAGCTGCGACAGGCCGAAGGTGTCTCCCCGCTCCACGATCAGCGTGTTCGCGTTGGAGATGTCGATGCCCGACTCCACGATCGTCGTCGAGACGAGGACGTCGAACTTCTTCTCCCAGAAGTCGACGACGACCTGCTCCAGGGCCTGTTCCGACATCTGGCCGTGGGCCGTCGCGATGCGTGCCTCGGGGACGATCTCGCGCAGCCGGGAAGCCGCGCGGTCGATGGACTCCACCCGGTTGTGGATGTAGAAGACCTGGCCCTCGCGCAGCAGTTCGCGGCGGATGGCCGCGCCGATCTGCTTCTCCTCGTACGGGCCGACGAAGGTCAGGACCGGGTGCCGTTCCTCCGGAGGCGTCGTGATCGTCGACATCTCCCTGATGCCCGTGACCGCCATCTCCAGGGTGCGCGGGATCGGCGTCGCGGACATCGTCAGGACGTCCACGTTCGCGCGCAGCTTCTTCAGCTGCTCCTTGTGCTCGACGCCGAACCGCTGCTCCTCGTCCACGATGACGAGGCCGAGATCCTTGAACTTGGTCTCGGAGGAGAAGAGGCGGTGGGTGCCGATGACGATGTCGACCGCGCCCTCGCGCAGCCCCTCCAGCGTGCCCTTGGCCTCGGTGTCCGTCTGGAAGCGGGACAGGGCCCGGACGTTCACCGGGAACTGCGAGTACCGCTCGCTGAACGTGCCGAAGTGCTGCTGCACCAGGAGGGTGGTCGGGACGAGGACGGCGACCTGCTTGCCGTCCTGGACGGCCTTGAAGGCGGCCCGGACCGCGATCTCCGTCTTGCCGTAGCCGACGTCGCCGCAGATCAGGCGGTCCATCGGGACCGTCTTCTCCATGTCCTCCTTGACCTCGGCGATCGTCGTCAGCTGGTCGGGCGTCTCGGCGTACGGGAAGGCGTCCTCCAGCTCCCGCTGCCAGGGCGTGTCCGCACCGAACGCGTGACCGGGCGCCGCCATCCGCGCGCTGTACAGCTTGATGAGGTCGGCGGCGATCTCCTTGACCGCCTTCTTCGCGCGCGCCTTGGTCTTCGTCCAGTCGGCGCCGCCCAGGCGGTGCAGCGTGGGTGCCTCGCCACCGACGTACTTCGTGATCTGTTCCAGCTGGTCGGTCGGGATGTAGAGGCGGTCGCCGGGCTGGCCGCGCTTGGCGGGGGCGTACTCCACGACCAGGTACTCACGGGTCGCGGCCTGCACGGTCCGCTGGACCATCTCGATGTAGCGGCCGACGCCGTGCTGCTCGTGGACGATGTAGTCGCCCGCTTCGAGGGTGAGCGGGTCGATGGTCTTGCGGCGGCGGGCGGGCATCCGGGCGCCGTCCTTGCCGGCGGCCTTCTGTCCGGACAGGTCGGTCTCGGTGAGGACCGCCAGCTTCAGGGACGGGTCGATGAAGCCGTAGTCGATCGAGCCGCACGCCACGTGCACGACGGACGGGGCGACCTCCTTCAGGTCGGCCGCCAGCCGGGCGGCGATGCCCTCGCCGCCGAGCACCTCGACCGTGCGGGCGGCCGGGCCGTGGGCCTCCGTCACGAACACCGTGCGCCAGCCGTCGGCGAGCCAGCCCTTGGTGTCGGCGAGGGCCTTGGCCGTGTCGCCGCGGTAGGTCTCGGGGGCGTGCATGCCCAGCTTGAGGGTGTCCGCCTCAAGCTCCTCGTCGGCCGCGAACGGCGACACCGACCACCACATCATGTCCAGCTCACGGGCCCGGTCGCGGACGTCCGCGATGGACCGGAGGGAGGCCGCGCCGACGTCGATGGGTGCCTCGCCGCCTCCGGCGGTCGCCGCCCACGACGCCTGCAGGAACTCCTGCGAGGTGGTCACCAGGTCCGCGGCCCGCGTCCGCACCCGCTCCGGGTCGCACACGATCGTCATGGCGCCCTTCGGCAGGACGTCGATCAGCAGTTCCATGTCGTCGACGAGGACCGGAGCGAGGGATTCCATCCCTTCGACGGCGATGCCCTCGGCGATCTTGTCGAGGAGTTCGCCCAGTTCCGGGTGGCGTTCGGCGAGGGCACGCGCGCGGGCGCGTACGTCGTCGGTGAGGAGGAGTTCACGGCAGGGCGGCGCCCACAGGCCGTGCGCGGCGACCTCCAGCGATCTCTGGTCGGCGACCTTGAAGTACCGGATCTCCTCGACGTCGTCGCCCCAGAACTCCACCCGGAGGGGGTGCTCCTCGGTCGGCGGGAAGACGTCCAGGATGCCGCCGCGTACGGCGAACTCGCCGCGCTTCTCGACGAGTTCGACGCGGGAGTACGCGGCTGCCGCCAGCGCCTCGACCGTACGGTTCAGGTCGGCCGTCTCGCCCGTGCGCAGGGCGACCGGTTCCAGGTCGCCGAGACCCTTGACCTGGGGCTGGAGGACCGAACGGACCGGGGCGACGACCACCGAGACCGGGCCGGTCTCCGGGTCGTCGGGGCGCGGGTGGGTCAGGCGGCGCAGGACGGCGAGACGGCGGCCGACGGTGTCGCTGCGCGGGCTGAGGCGCTCGTGCGGGAGCGTCTCCCACGCCGGGTACTCCACGACGCCGTCCGGGGGGAGCAGGGAGCGCAGGGCCGCCGCCAGGTCCTCGGCCTCGCGGCCCGTCGCCGTCACGGCGAGTACGGGGCGGCCGGCGTCCCGGGCGAGGGCGGCCACCGCGAAGGGGCGGGCCGCCGGGGGGCCGACCAGGTCGATGTGGGTGCGGTGGCCGTCGGACGCCGCCCTGATCGCTTCCGCGAGGGGGGCGTCCTTGACTACGGCGTCTAGCAGACCGTGGAGGCTCATTGAGGGCGTTTCCCGTCCGGGTGGGCAAGGTGTGGGGCTCAAGGGTGGGGCTACTGGCTCGTGGGGCTGCTGGGGCAACACGAACGCCCGGACTCGTGTGACGGGCCGGGGGTGTCCAGGGTACGACGAGCGGTGTGGGGGGTGTGGACGACTTCTGTCTCGCCCCCGCCGCCCCTACCCGTCCCCGTCACCAGGGGCTGCGCCCCTTCGACCCCCGGGTCCCTGTGCGTTTCCCTGTGCGTTTGTTCGTACGTGCGGGAGCGTCGTGGTCGATCGCGCAGTTCCCCGCGCCCCTTGAGAGCAGGGGCTGCGCCCCTGCGAACACAGGCCGCCTAGTCTCTTGAGGCACCCCTTGTCCCCCGCCCCCAGCCGAACGTGAGCACCCATGGTCCCGAGCGCCCCGTCCACGAAGCCGTCGGCGCCGTCGCTCATACCGGGGCCGTTCGCGGCCTCGGCCCCGCCCCGTGACCGGCGATTCCCCCTTGCGGGCCGTGAGCCGTACCTGCTGGCGGTCGGGCTGTTCGTGGCGTACGCCACGGTGTCGGTCGGGCGGTACCTGCGGATGGGGACCCGTTCGTACGACCTGGGGATCTTCGAACAGACGGTGCGGGCGTACGCGCACTTCCAGGCACCGGTCGTGGAGCTGAAGGGGCCGGGGTACAACGTTCTCGGGGATCACTTCAGCCCGGTCACCGTGCTGCTCGCGCCGTTCTACCGGGTGTTTCCGTCCCCCGTGACGCTGCTCGTCGCGCAGGCGGCGCTGTTCGCGCTGTCGGCGATACCGGTGACCCGGGCGGCGACGCGCGTGCTGGGGCGGGCCCGGGGGCTCGCGCTGGGGGTGGCGTACGGGCTGTCGTGGGGACTGCAGAACGCCGTGGACTTCGACTTCCACGAGATCTGTTTCGCGGTTCCGCTGATCGCGTTCTCCCTGGAGGCGCTGCTGCTGCGGCGGTGGCGGGCGGCGCTGCTCTGGGCGCTCCCGTTGGTGCTGGTCAAGGAGGACCAGGGGCTGACACTGGCGGCCATCGCGGTCGTCGTCGCGCTACGGGCCCGGCGGCACGGCTCACCCCGGGTGGTGCCGTACGCCATCGCGGTCGCGGCGTTCGGCGCGGCGGCCACGCTGCTCACCTTCACCGTGGTCATCCCGGCCTTCAACACCGCCGGTGCCTCCGACTACCTCGCCAAGGTCGGCGGCTCCGGCCCCCTCGACGGCGTGGACGTCAAGATCCGCACCCTCCTCTGGCTGCTGGTCCCGACCAGCGGACTGCTCGCCCTGCGCTCACCGATCCTCCTCGCCCTCCTTCCCACCCTGGGCTGGCGGTTCGTCTCCTCCGACCAGCACTACTGGGGCACGAGCTGGCACTACAGCGCCGTACTGATGCCGATCGTCACCCTCGCGCTCGTCGACGCGCTCCCGGCCGCCCGCCGCAGCTCCCGCCCGTGGCTGCGCTCGTACTCCCTCCATCTGCCCGCCGCCGTCCTCGCGGCCGCGCTCGCCCTGACGACCGCGCTGCCGCTGGGCGGCCTCACCAAGGCCGACGCCTATCGTGTCCCGGCCGGTGTCAGGGCCGTGGAGAAGCTGCTGGACACCATCCCGGACGGGGCCACCGTCGAGTCCAACATCGGCCCCATCAGCCGGCTGACCTCCCGCTGCCGCGTCTTCTGGATCGGCCGCGCCAAGGGGATCGCGCCCGACTACATCGCCTTCAACAACTCCTCCGGCTGGGTGAAGGACGTCCCCGCGTTCGCCCGTCAGCTGCATCCGCGGGACGCGTACGTGCTGCGAGGCGTCATCCAGGGATACGTGCTGCTGAAACGTACGTCCCCCGCGAGCACGTCCCCCGAGAGCACGTCCCCCTGATCACGTCCTCCTGCTGATCACCTCGTCCTGCTGATCACGCCCCCCGGAGACGGGTGGAGCCCGGCGCCCGGAAGCCTCCGCTTCCCGACGCCGGGCTCTCCCCCGGTTCCCCGGTTCCCCCGTTCCCCGTTCCCCGTTCCCCCGTTCCCCCGTTCCCCCGTGCTCAGTGGCCGGTGGCCGGTGGCCGGTGGCCGATGGCCGCTCGGTGGCTACTCCGTCGCGATCGCGTTCAGTACGTTCATGCGGCCCGCCCGGAACGCCGGCACCAGCGCGGCGAACAGGCCCACGAAGGCCGAGCCGATGAAGACCCCGATGATCGTCGGCCACGGGATGTCGAGGACCTTCAGGCCCTCCAGGGCGAGGAGCTGCTGGGCGGTGGCGCCCCAGCCCATGCCCAGGCCCAGGCCGAGCAGCGCGCCGAAGAGGGCGATGACAACCGACTCCAGGCGGATCATGCGGCGCAGCTGGCGGCGGGAGAGACCGATCGCTCGCATCAGACCGATCTCGCGCGTCCGCTCGACGACCGACAGGGCCAGCGTGTTCACGACTCCCAGGATCGCGACGATGATCGCGAGGGCGAGCAGGCCGTAGATCATGTTCAGGAGCTGGTCGATCTGGCCCTTCAGCGCTTCCTTGTAGTCGGTCTGGTCGCGGACCTCGTACTGCGGGTAGTCGTGCAGCGCGTCCTTGAGGGACTTGTACGCGGCCGCGTCCTGCCCCTCCTTCGCCGAGGCGAAGAGCAGCTGGTCGAGGGGCATCCTGTCGGCGGGGACGTACGTGGCCATCGTGTCGATGGAGGTGTACATCGCCCCGGCGTCGATGACGACGTCGCTGCTGGTGATCGCGCGGACGGTCAGGTCGGCCGTGCGGCCGTCCTTGAAGGCGACGGCGATCTTCGAGCCGAGCTCGACGTCGTGGTCCTTGGCGAACTTCTCGTGCACGGACATCGAGTCGGGCTTGTAGGCGTCCGCCAGCCTGCCCGCGACGACCTCGGTGGCGAGGTCGGTGGCGTAGCTCGGGTCGGCGGCGGTGATCGCCGTCTTCTTGAGTGTCTTGCCGTCGGGGGTGGTGAAGTCGGCCTGGGTGTACTTGTACTCGGTGACGCTCTTGATGCCCTCGGCGGACTTCGCCGCCTCGACGGCCTGCGGGGTGATCAGCTGGCCGGTGTCGGACTGGATGATGAAGTCCGTGCCGACCGTCTTGTCGAGCTGATCCGTGGCCGAGGCGACCATGGAGGAGCCGACGACCGACAGACAGGCGACCAGGGCGAGACCGATCATCAGGGCGGCGCCCGTGGCCCCCGTACGGCGGGGGTTGCGCAGCGCGTTGCGCTCGGCCATCCGGCCGACGGGTCCGAAGGCCCGCAGGACGACCGCGCCCAGCACCCGCACCACGGCACCGGCGAGCAGCGGGCCGATGACGACGAAGCCGATGAGGGACAGGACGACCCCGCCGCCCAGCCACATCGAGCCCTCGCTCGCCTTGGCGGCGGCGGACGCCAGGTACAGGCAGTAGCCGCCGGCGCCGGTCAGGAGCAGGCCGATCGCGGCCCGTACGACTCCGGCCTTGGCGTCCAGCGGGGCGCCGGCGTCGCGCAGGGCGGCCATCGGGGAGACCTTGCCGGCGCGCCGGGCCGGCACGTACGCGGCGAGGACGGTGACGACGATGCCGAGGAGCAGGCCGACCGCCGGGGTGGTCCAGGCGACGGTGAGGTCGTCGGTGGACAGGTTCATGCCGGTGGCGCTCATCAGCTTCATCAGGCCGATGGCGAGTCCGACACCGCCGGCGACGCCGAGGATCGAGCCGAAGACACCCAGGAGCAGCGCCTCGACGAGGACCGACCGGTTGACCTGGCCGCGGCTGGAGCCGATGGCCCGCATGAGGCCGATCTCGCGGGTCCGCTGGGCGACCAGCATCGAGAAGGTGTTGATGATCAGGAAGATGCCGACGAGGAAGGCGATCCCGGCGAAGCCGAGCATCGCGTACTTCATCACGCCCATGAACTCGCCGACGTCCTTGGCGTTGGCGTCCGCGATCTCCTTGGCGGTCTGCACCTTGTAGGCGGCGCCGAGTTCGGCGGAGACGTTCTTCTTCACCTGCGCGTCGGTGAAGCCGGTGTCCGCGGTGATGTTGACGTTGGTGTACACGCCCGTCTCGCCGACGAGGGCCTTCTGGGCGGTCGCGGTGTCGAGGTAGAAGATCGCCGCGCCCGGGTTGGTGACCTGGAAGTCTGCGATGCCGGAGACCTTCGCCTCGTGCGTGCCGACGGCGCTGATCACACCGATCGCGTCGCCGAGCTTCAGGTCGTGCTTGTCGGCGGTGTCCGCGTCGACCACGATCTGGTCGGGGCCGCGCGGGGCGTTGCCGGACGAGATCTTCATGGTGCGGGCGTCGTTGGCGTTCCAGTTGCCGACGATGGTCGGGGCGCCGCTGGTGGGCGAGAGGCTGTCCTTGTCGGCGTCGACGACGGTGACCGAGGTCGAGAAGACGGTCCCCTCGGCCGCCTTCACGCCGTCCGCGCCACCGACCTTGTCGACGACCGATGCCGGCATGACCGGCGGCTTGCCGTTGTCGGACTGCGTCTCACCGCTGTCCGAGGCGCCCTTGGCGCTGACCGTGACGTCGGAGGCGGTGGCCGCGAACAGCTTGTCGAACGTCGTGCCCATCGTGTCGGTGAAGACCAGGGTCCCCGTCACGAACGCCACCGAGAGCATGACCGCGATGGCCGACAGCGCCATCCGTCCCTTGTGCGCGAAGAAGTTGCGCATCGAGGTCTTCATGACACTCATGACGTACGCCCCCGGGCGTCGAAGTCCTTCATGCGGTCCAGCACGGCTTCGGCGGTCGGCTTGTACATCTCGTCGACGATGCGGCCGTCGGCCAGGTACAGCACACGGTCCGCGTACGAGGCGGCCACCGGGTCGTGCGTGACCATGACGATGGTCTGGCCGAGCTCGTCGACCGACGTGCGCAGGAAGCCCAGCACCTCGGCGCCGGCCCGCGAGTCCAGGTTGCCGGTCGGCTCGTCACCGAAGATGATCTCCGGCCGCGCGGCCAGTGCCCGGGCCACGGCGACGCGCTGCTGCTGGCCGCCGGAGAGCTGGGTGGGCCGGTGCTTGAGCCGGTCGCTCAGGCCGACGGTGTCGACGACCCGCCCCAGCCACTCCTTGTTCGGCTTGCGCCCGGCGATGTCCATCGGGAGCGTGATGTTCTCTATCGCGTTCAGCGTCGGCAGCAGGTTGAACGCCTGGAAGATGAACCCGATCCGGTCCCGGCGCAGCCGCGTGAGCTTCTTGTCCTTGAGTCCGGTGATCTCGGTGTCGTCGAGGTGGATCTGACCCGACGTCACGGTGTCGAGTCCGGCGAGGCAGTGCATGAGGGTGGACTTGCCGGACCCCGAGGGGCCCATGATCGCGGTGAACTGTCCCCGCGCGATGTCCACGTCCACATGGTCGAGGGCGACGACGCGGGTCTCACCGGACCCGTACGCCTTCACGACCTGCCGCGCCCGCGCGGCAACGGCCGTAGTCCCTCCAGTACCCCCGTGCCTGGTGATGGTCACAGCCGATGTCACGGTATGTCTCCTAAGTCGGTCGGCAGGTGATGCCGATGCTGCGTTCGAGGTTCCGAGGTTCCGGGGTTTCGAGGTTTCGAAGTTCCGAAGTGGTACGTCGATGAGTCTGGTCCTCGAGGGGGTTCGGCGCGCTGGTGCCCAGCGCAGTCTTCTGCTGGGGAAAACCCCACCCCCACCGCTCCGGTGCACCGCCCCCCAGCGGCGTAAAGCCAGGTTAAGGACGGGAGGCCTGCCGTCTCGTCCTCCGGCGGTACGAACCCGCCCCCGGCCGTAGTACGGAGGTACCCCTAGGGGATCTCGCCCGCCGGGAGGAGACGGCCTCGGGGTTCGACTCCTCCCTCCGTCTCCCTCCGGCGCGACCAGGCTGCACCCTGCCGTGGCGTCAGGGTCAATGGCATGGTGGTCGGCGGCAGATAGGTGCAAGGGGAAGGCATCTGGTGGACGACAGCCCGGTGGACGGCGATCCGGTGGACGGCGATCCGGTGGACGGCGATCCGGTGGACGGCGATCCGGTGGGCGAGACACGACCCGCGCCAGGCGACTCGGCACGGCACACCGGAACCGGCCGCCGAAGAGCCGTCACCGCCGCGCTGATGCTGGCCATGGGCCTGGCCGCGCTGGACGCCACGATCGTCTCGATCGCCGTACCGCAGATCGTCGCCGACCTCGGTGGCTTCTCCGTCTTCTCCTGGCTCTTCTCCGGCTATCTGCTCGCCGCCACCGTCACCCTCCCCGTCTACGGCAGGCTCTCCGACACCTTCGGCCGCAAACCGGTCCTCGTCGTGGGCGCCGCCCTGTTCCTGCTGGGCTCGCTGCTGTGCGCGCTGGCCTGGAACATGGCCGCCCTGATCGCCTTCCGGATCGTCCAGGGCCTGGGCGGCGGCGCCCTCGCGGGCACGGTGCAGACGCTGGCGGCGGATCTGTATCCGCTCGAAGAACGGCCCAGGATCCAGTCCAGACTGTCCACGGTGTGGGCGGTGTCGGCGGTGGCGGGCCCCGGAGTGGGCGGTGTCCTGGCCGCGTACGCGGACTGGCGCTGGATCTTCCTCATCAACCTGCCGCTCGGGGCGGCGGCGTTGTGGCTGCTGGCCCGTCATCTGCACGAGCCGCCGAGGGAGTCGACCAGCCGGCCCCGGATCGACTGGGCGGGCGCCCTGACGATCCTCGCCTGCGGAGGGGCCCTGCTGACAGCGCTGGTGCAGGGCGGGGTGGCCTGGTCCTGGCTCTCCTGGCCCTCACTCACCCTGCTGGGCACGGGAGTCGCCCTGATCGCCGTGCTGGTGCTGATCGAACGCCGGGCCGCCGAGCCGATCATCCCGGGCTGGGTGTGGCGCAGGCGCACGATCGCGTCGGTGAACCTGGCGCTCGGCGCACTCGGGCTGTTGATGGTCGCGCCCACGGTGTTCCTCGCGACGTACGCCCAGTCGGTGCTGGGCCTGGCGCCGGTGGCCGCCGGTTTCGTCGTCTCCGTCTGGACTCTGACCTGGCCGTTGTCGGCGGCCCTCAGCCAGCACGTCTACCGCCGCGTCGGCTTCCGGAACACGTCGATCCTCGGCATCACGGCGGCAGCGCTCGTCCTCTTCTCGTTCGCCTTCCTCCCCTACCCCGGCGAACCCTGGCAGCCGACGCTGCTGATGCTCCTGCTGGGCGCCGCGCTGGGGCTCTTCCAGCTCCCCCTGATCATCGGCGTCCAGTCGTCGGTGGAGTGGGAGGAGCGGGGCACCGCCACCGCTTCCATCCTCTTCTGCCGCCAGACCGGGCAGACCCTGGGCGCGGCGGCCTTCGGGGCGGTCGCGAACGGGGTGCTGGCCTCCCGGCTGGGCGGCTCGGGAAACCTCGACGCCATCGCCCACGACCTCGGCTCCGGCCCGGCGTCCGAGCCGGTCCGCCGAGCGGTCGCGGACGCGGTCCACGCGGTGTACCTGGGGGCGGGGTGCGCGGCGGTGGCGGCGCTGCTGGTGCTGCTGGTGGTGGCGCCTCGGAGGTTTCCGGTGCTGAAGGGCTGAGCAGCCCCGGAAAGGGAGTTGCCCCGCCGGACGAATCCGCCGACGGGGCAACTGGTTCATCGAGTCGTCACTTCGCCCAATAGATCATCCGACCGTACGAACCGAGCATGGTCGGATCCGGGTGCCCCACGTGGATGCGGCTCTCGATGAGGGGGTGCTCCTCGGAGAACAGGGCGTCCAGCTCGAAGACGGCCTGGTCCACGTCCTCTTCGATCTCGGGAGTGCGGCCGCGGACCCAGAACGTCAGTTCCACACGATGCGCCTCGACGAGGACCGCCACGGCGATCACATCCGAGGAGATCAGGCCCAACAGCGCCTGGACAGCGTCCAGGACGATGCCGTTCTCGCGCCGCAGCGCGTCCGGGCCGGTCACGGCGCACTCGCGCTGGGATTCATCGGCACCACACTCGGACTCTTCGTTCCCTTGATCATGAAGATGTTCGTGGCCACGCCCAGTCGGCCTGCTCGCGGGTTGTTGTCGTACCCCGTGACGCTGGAGACCCTGATCTGGATGTGTCCGTTCTTGGTCACGCCCATGACCTGTGCCTGACCTCCGTGGTAGGCGTCGAGCACCTTCTGGGCATCGGCGTGCGAATTGAAGTAGCCACCGCCTCGATATCCGTTTCCATTGAGAATGTGACGATCCTGCTTCTGCTTGCTGATCGTCTTCTGGACCTGCGGGAGTTCGACGACATTACCGGCCTTGTCGACGATGAACCTGGGGCAGCTCGAGTTGTGGACCAGAACCGGAGTCTCGCCCGCCAGCACGTAGTACGTGTGCAGGTCCGCGACCGTGAAGTTGTACGTGCGGGCGTGCCGCTCGAAGGCGCGGTTGCCGGTGATGACGACCGTGTCGCCCTCGTCGGTGCGCAGGGTCATGCCCGGCCGGAGGTCGCGTGCCTCGATCCAGTCCCGCTCGGACGGCGACCAGAAGGGGTGCTCATGGGTCGCCGTGAGCTTCTCGACGCCGTCCTCGGTGGCGATGGACAGCTCGTTGAAGTGCTTGTCGTCCTCCGTGACGATGAGGTGGGTGACCTTGCGGGCACCCGTCTCGCCGGTCTCCGGATCCGTGGCGAGGACCTCGTCACCAACCTCGACGTCCTCGATGTCCTTGGTGGAACCGTCGGCCATCCGCACGTCGGTGCCCGCCAGGAAGCACTGGGTGCAGCCGGGGTTCGGCGCGTCCGCTTCCTTGGCCGCCTTCTGGCTGGTCTCCTTCACCAGTTTCTTGGAGAGGAGTTTGAGCCACCCGCTGATGTTGAGCATCCCCGCGACGCCGACGACGTCCTCGCCGGCGTCGTACGCCTGAGAGTCCTCGTCGACGCCCTTGCCTTCGACGAAGTCGTCGTAGGCGTCCGTGGGAGCACCGCAGTCCTGGAACCAGCAGGCCGGGGTGAGCTCGGCCAGGCCCTCCCAGCCCTCGAGGAACGCATGACCGGCCGACGCCGCGAAGTCCTTGAAGGACCCCTCCGCCCGTGGATCCTCAGGCTCCACGTTCGTGTTGCAGCCCGGCTTGTACGCCGGATACGTGGCCGAGCAGTCGGTGCCCGTGCCACCGCTGCCGTAGTTGGCGCTGCCCATCGTGGACATGCCTCCGGAGCCGTTGGAGCCGGAGGACTTGTTGCTGACGTAGTTGTAGTACGCCACGACCAGCGGGACGACGGCCATGATCAGCGCGACCAGGGCGAAGAAGAACTTGCCGTCCGGGTCCGCGAAGGTGACCGGGTTGTTGTTGCTGTAGGCGTAGCCGTTGATCTGCTGCGGATCCTTGAGGTCCGCGACGGGGTCGACGCTGATGAATCGTCCGGTGGTCGGGTCGTACTCGCGGGCGCCGAGGTGGGTGAGACCGGTCGGGTCCTTGATGCCGCCGACGAAGCCCCGTTCACCGACCCACGCGGTGGCGGCCGTGCCCCGGTCCTCGCCGAACGGCTTCATCTGCCGCCGGGTGACCCGCTGGGTGGCCGCGTCGACCTGGACGTTCGCCGTGCCGTTGTGGTCGCCGGCCATCCAGGACAGGCCCGCCGACGTACGCACGGCGACCATGTCGCTGCCGTGGACGTAGTAACGGGTCGCCGAGACCTTGCCCGCCTTGTCGAGCCGCAGCTCGGTCTCGCCCAGGTAGAGGGTGGTGCCGGTGGCGTCACGGCGGATGAGCCGGTTGCCGGCCGCGTCGTTGAGGTACTCGGTGGTCGACTTGTCCGCCTCGGTGACCTTCTCCAGGCTGCCCTCGGTGTTGAAGTCGAGGTCCTGGGTCTTGCCGCCGACGGTCCTGAGGTCGGTGTTGCCCGCCTTGTCGTAGGTGTAGCCGGTGGTGGCGGTGACCGCGCCGTCCTTCTTGGTCTCGGTGGAGGCCAGGGCGTGCGGGCGGGGCTGGTCGGCCGTCTTGTAGACGTACGAGGTGGTCGCGCCGGACAGGTGGTCGGTGGCCGTCTTGCGGTTGCCGGCGCTGTCGTACGAGAACGACTGCCAGTACTTGCCGGGGCCGCCCACGTTGCCCGTGGCGGGCGCGGTGGCGCAGTCGGCCGTGGTCGTCCAGGCGGACTTCATCCGGCGGTGGCCGTCATAGGTGAAGCACTGGCGGTCGGTGGGGCTGGTGGCCTTGTCCTCGATCTCGACCGGGTTGCCGGCGAGGTCGTAGCGGTAGTACACGTCCGCGTCGGTGCCGGTGTGGGTCTCGGAGACCACGTTCTGGCGGGCCAGCCGCTTGGTTCCGGTCTCGTAGGACCGGTTGACCTCCGTCCAGTCCGCCGTGGAGGAGACGCCCAGCGTGGTGCGGATCTGCTCGCCGGCCGGCAGGTAGTCGGTGTTCTGGACGATGCCGGTGAGGCCGTCCAGGGTGTCCGGCATCCGCTGCTCTGTGTAGCCGTACTTCAGGACCTCCTGGTCGAAGCCGCCCATCGCGGGGATGGTGCGCTTCTGGAGGGTGCCGTCGAGGTTGTAGGCGTTGGCGATGGTCCAGGTGCCGTTGGTGCCGGCCAGGGCCCCTTCGGTCTTGCTGATCGTGTACTGCTCGTTCAGGACCCGGTAGACCTTGTCGTACTTGGCGTTGGTGAGCGCGTACACGCTGCCGGTCTTGCCGCCGACGTACCGGATGGCCGAAGTGAGCTGGCCCTTGGCGATCGAGTCGTACGTCCAGCGCGCAAGGTATTTGGCGTCCTCGGGCGCGGGCGCGCCGTTCACCACCGGGACCTTGCCGTCGAGCTTGCCGGTGGTCCGGCCGAGCAGGTCGTAGGTGAATCCGACGCTCTTCTGCCGGGCGTCGGTGGTCGCCACGACCTGGTCGAGGTCGTTGAACTCGGACGTGCTGGCTCCCGCGTCCGGGTCGGAGGTGCTGGTCTGCCGGCCCAGGAGGTCGAAGCCGTACGACCAGGCGTTGCCGTCGTCGTCCTTGACGGAGGTCAGCCGGTCGGCGTGGTCGTAGCCGTAGGCGAGGCGGTTGAAGGAGCCGGTGGCCTTGTTGCCGTCGTACTCCAGCTTCTCCAACAGCCGGCCGCGGGCGTCGACCTTCTCGCGCACGGCGGGCGCACCGGTCGGCGGCTCCACCGTGGTGGTGTCACCGGTGTAGGTGTGGGTGGTGCGGGAGAACTCCTTCTCGTTGGTGAGGACCTTCTCGATCACCGGCCGGCCGGCGCCGTCGTACACCGTCTCCGTACCGGCCGGGGCCGCCGTCAGCAGATTGGCGAGCTTGCCCGAGGGCGCGGTGGTGTCGATGTAGTCCGCCGACGACGACACGGCCAGGCCGCGTGTGTCGTACTTCGTCTCGGTGATGACGCGACCCGTGCCGGACGCGGCGGGCGTCTGGGTCTGGCGCGGCCGCAGCAGCGCGTCGTAGATGGCGTACTCGGTGCGGTACGAGGTGCCGTCCTGGTTCAGCGACTTGGTGGCGATCCAGGACGCGTCGGTGTTCTGGACCTTGTACTCGAACTTGTGCGTGGGCGCCTGGTCGGCGCCCCGGTCACGGTCGGCGAGCCATACGCCGGTGAGCCGGCCGAAGCTGTCGTACGCCAGCTCCGTGCGGCCGCCGTTCGGGTCGACGGTCGCGGTCCGCACTCCCCAGTCGGGCGCGTACTCGGTGGTGGTGGCGTGGTCGAGGGCATTGGTCTCGGTGATCTTGGTCAGCGGGCCGCCCGCGGCCGGGGTGTACTCGGCGTGGTTGGTCCGGGTGCCCTTGGTGTCCCAGCTGTCGGTGAGCCGGCCCAGCGCGTCGTACTTGGCGGTGGTGACGGTCTGGAGCTGAGCGGTGCCGTCGGTGCCGTAGCCGGTGACGCGCTCCTGACGGGTCGCGTCGCCCTTCGTCGGCGCCTTGCCGTACGCCTGGTCGTCGTACGACACCCGGACGTCCGAGATCACATCGGTCGTCTTCGGGTCGTTCGTCCTCTTCGGTGTGGCGTCGCAGCCGGTGGAGACCTTCTCCACCCGCTTGGGCAGGGACAGGATCCACGCCGACTCGTTGACGGCGTACTCGGTGACGACGCAGTCCTTCTCACCGGCCGCGTCCGTCTCCTCCTTCAGGGCGAGACCGCTCGTCGGGTCGTACGTCGTCGACTTGGTGGAGGTCAGCGTGGTGCCGCCGGCCACCGGGGTGCGGGTGACGGTGGAGGCGGTGCGGACCAGGTACGCGTTGACCGTGCCGTAGGAGTGTTTGTCCGTGGCGGTCGTACGGGACCAGGGCGTGTTGACGGTGCCGCTGGTCTCGGCGCCGTCGACGCCGTTGTACGTGATCTGCTCGCGGACCTGGCCGGCGAACTGCTCGGAGTCCGTCACCGCCTTGCCCGTGGAGTCGGTGACCGTCTCCTTGCGGGTGGTGTCGCCGGACTGCTTGTCGCCGTCCATGCCCCGGTAGTAGAGGGTCGTCGACTTCGAGCGGGTGCCGGAGGGCTCGCCGGTGGTCGTGGTGACCTTCTGGTAGCCGCGCCAGATGCCCCAGGTGCGGTACTTGGCCTGGGTGATGGGCGACTCGTCGTCGTACGCCCACGCGCCGCCGCCGCTGTAGGTGTAGTCCGTCTGCTTCAGCGGGGCGCCGCCGTAGGGGTCGGACTCGGTGACCTGGGTGACGACGTACTTGTGGAAGAAGTCGGTGCGCGGCTTGGGGTCGGTGCCCGGCGTCGGGTTGGACGGCGGGATCCACTTGACCGGGTAGCAGCGTCGGGTGTTGGAGTCCAGGTCGGACGGGACGTCCGTACCGGCGACGCAGTCCTCCTTGGAGTAGTTGACGGTGAGCTTGGAGCCGGTCTCCGAAAGGACCGAGCGGACCCGCCACTTGATGAAGGGGGCGACGTCGTCGCCGGTGCGGTCGACGCGGTTGTGCAGCTGGATGCCGCTGAACGTCACCGCCGGCAGGGAGGCGTCGCCGCCTACCTTGCCGGTGCGCTTGATGGAGTCCAGCCACAGGCCGGCGTCGGAGCCGTCGCCCGGGTCGGGGAAGGTCTGGCCCAGGTGCCATGCGTTGACCGCGCGATAGTCCGTGTCGGCGCTGCCGGAGCCGTCGTACACCTGGGTGGTGACGTCGGTCAGGCGCTTGCGGGTGAAGAACGACGGGCTGGGCTGGTCGGTGCAGGGCTTGTCGGCGGCGCAGATCTGGTCGAACGGGACGTCCGGCCAGGCGTTGCGGTTGGACGAGGTCAGCGAGCCGCAGCTCTCGCCGCCGGAGACCGGCAGGCAGCGCTCGGCGACCGTGAACTTGACCCGGGCCGCGGCCGGTTGGGTGGTGGAGAAGATCGTGTCGGTGCGCTGGCCGTAGTCGATGCGCTTGAGCCAGCCGCTCCGGACGTACTCGGTGCCGTTGCCGGTGGTGCCGTTCTTGGCGTAGTGGTTGAGTTCCTTGTCGTACCAGTACGTCATGACGTTGCCGTGCGGGTCCACGACGTAGTCGAGGTTCCACCGCCAGGCCTGGGTCTTGGCGCGGCCGGAGAAGGAGTCGCCGGAGGAGTACCCGGGCTCGCCGGAGTCGTCGCCGAAGACGGGGAGCGTCCACACCGAGTTGGTCTCGGCCTTGCCCGAACTCCAGCCGGGCAGCCGGTTCTTGCCGAAGACGTACTGGGTGCCGTCGGTCGAGGTGACCGTCCAGAACTCACCCTTGTCGCCGTTCTCCCCGGTGTCACCGTCGTCGCCGTTGACGGCGCCGGTGTCGTGGACGACCCGCTCGCCGTCGTCGCTCTTGGGCCGCCACTTGCCGCCCTCCTTCACCAGGGGCGTCGACTTGCCGTTGAGGACGAGGGAGGCGTTGTCCTCCTTCCAGCACTGGTCGTACTTCTTGTCCTGGCCGTCGTCCTCACAACTGCCGTACGCCCGCTCGACGTACGAGGTCGACAGGTCGAAGCCCTCGCCGACCCAGGACGGCTGCGCGCTGGTGGAGGAGGTGCGGCCGTCCACGCTCTGCGCGGAGTAGCCGATGGACAGGTTGGGCGCCGGGCCCGCCGGGGCCGGCGGGGTCTCCAGCGGGTAGTTCCAGGTGAAGTCGCCGTTGGAGCCGCCGGCCGACCAGGTGGAGGAGGCCGCCAGCGGGGTGGCCTCGTAGGTGCCCTGGTCGGAGCCGGCCGCGGCGGACAGGGCCATGACCATGGCGGCGGGCCCGGCCTTGGCCGTCTTGGCCTTGGGCGGGGTGACCCGGGCGGTCACGGTCTCCGCCTCGGCGTCGTTCTCGGACGCCACCGGGGTGGTCCTGCGGCACTCCGCCTTCTCCGGCGTGGTCAGGGCGCACGCGGGGAGCTGGACGAGACGCAGCCGGGAGGACCAGTTGCCGCTGTAGGCGTCGGCGAAGGAGCTGTAGTCGACGGTGGTGGCGGTCTTGGCACCATCACTACCGGAGACGGTGAACACCAGTCCGTCGATGCCGAGTTCGCCGGTGGCCTTGCGGCCGAGGACGCGCACCTTCGGCGCCTCGGCCTCGGCTTCGCCTGCGGCGGCCTTGGCCGTCCGGCCCGCCTTCGACGGCCGGACCTTCACAACCGACGCGCCCGGCCAGGTCACCTTCGCGCGGGCCTTGGCGAGCGACTCGCGCGCGGCGGCCACGGTCGGGTCCTTGACCTTGGCGGCCTTCGGGTCGAAGGGCTCCGCCTTGCCGTACTTGGCCTTCGGCAGGGCGCTGTGGTCGCGGTTCTCGTCGGCCGCGAGCGCCGGGGCGGCGCTCAGCAGAGTGGCGACGACCGCCGTGGACACGGGCAGGACGACGGACGCCAGCCGGCGTCGGCCCGCTCTGCTCCATGCCCAGCTTTTGGGCAGCAGTGAGCTGTTCCTGGACAACACGTGAGGGGTTCTCCTGGATGAAGAGGTGAGAAAGAGGGAGGGGCGTGCCGGGCCGACGGCCCGGCACGCCGTGAGAAGGGAGCAGGGTGCGCGGCTACTCGATCGGCACCGGCGGCTCGTCCACCGTCGCCAGCTGCGTGATCTCCGCGTCGGAGAGCACGCCCGCGTAGACGCGCAGGTCGTCAAGCTGGCCGGCCAGCGGGTTGCCCCATTCGCCGGTGTCGTGGCGGCGTGAACCGCCGACCATCAGGGGTCCGGTGGGCTGGTAGGCGTCGTCGCTGAGGACACCGTCCTCGTCGCCCTGCCGCTGCCCCGAGACATACAGCTTGATGGAGCTGTTCACCGAGTCGAAGACGGCGACGACATGCACCCAGCCGCCGGGTGAGTTGACCTCGTCGGAGACGACCCCGGCGGCCGGTCCGTTGAGGACGTCCGTCTCGTAGCGCCCGAAGTTCCAGTCACCGACGGTCTGGCCGGCCTCCTGCCGGTACCAGAGGCGGAAGGAGTTCCGTTCGGCGCCCGGGTGCGAGAAGACGGTCGCCGAGTGCGGCAAGGTGGTGTTCTCCAGCCTCGACACGTCCAGGTTGACCCAGCCCGCCAGGCTGTAGCTGCCGGACTCGTCCAGCTCCACCGCCGAGGTGGCCCGGCCCAGCTTCGCGGCGTCGAGTTCCAGCACGTCGCCGTGGGCCGGGTCGTCGGTCGCGGCGAAGGACGCGCCCGTGTCCAGCCGGAGCACGTTGCCCCTGCCGGAGCCGTCCAGGGCGGTGTGGCCGACGGGCACGTTGAACGCCCAACTGGCGAGCAGGGCTGCCTCGTTGTGGCCGGTGGCCGGGTTCTCGGCGTTGACGATCGCTTCCAGTTCGTTGTCGAAGACCACCCGGTTCCACACCTGGACCTGGTCGATCTCCCCCTCGAACCAGGACGAGTACTTCCCCAGCGACTTCATCCGGCCGACCTCGAAGGTGCCCTTGGCCGCCCACGGTGTGGTGAACTCCGTGGCCGCCTGGAGCTGTCCGTTGACGTACAGCCGGATCTGTTTCCTGTTGTGGTCGTACACACCCATCAGATGCGTCCACGCACCCGCGACCGGCGGCTTCTTGGACAGCGCGCGGACGATCGTCGGCGAGTCGACGTCGGTCCCGTACCGGTTGAAGATCCAACGGTCGAACGACTCCGAGTAGTACAGCTGGAAGGCGCCGCCGCTGGTGCCGCTCTGGGTGGCCACGGTGGCGACGTGGTCCTTCGAGGTCAGCCTCGCCCACGCGGAGACGGTGAAGCTGTTGGTGGTGTCCAGCACCGAGGTGGCGGTGGAGGCCGAGCTGGTGGCGCCGTCGGTGCGCAGACCGCCACCGAGCCGCGCCTTGTCGGTCCAGGTCGTGGCGGCCAGCGTCAGCGGCCGGTTCTTGCCGGAGGAGTCCGCGGCGGTCGTACCGCTGCCCTCGTCGAACTTCCAGCTCGCCACCGGGTCGGAGCCCTTGGCCACCCGGAACTGGTAGTCGGCGTGGGGACTGGCGTTGCCCGCCCCGTCGTACGTCTGCACCCGCAGGGTGTTGGTCAGCCGCTTGTCGGGCGCGGCCTCGATCTCGTAGGCGGGCGTGTTGGCGGTGAAGGTCTTGCTGCCGAGCTTCGCGCCGTTGAGCCACCAGTCGTAGCGGCGTACGTCGCCGGCGCCGCCCTCGACCTTGAAGCCGGCGGTCATACCGACGCTGCCCTGCTCCGGGTCGGCGGGGTCACAGCTGGTGCCCGCGCACTCCTTGTAGACGGTCGAGGAGACCTTCGGCAGCAGCGGGCCCTTGGAGTCCACCTTGAAGTAGCAGTAGCCCGACCACGGTCCGTACAGCGAGTGGGTGGCCCCCTGCCAGGTGTACTTGTACTCGGTGCGCGCCCGGAACCTGTACGCGGCGTTCTCCTCCAGGGTCGCCGTGACGGAGGTTCCGGCCGTGCCGCTGTCCGTCCAGGTGGACGGCTTCAGCGAGGTCGCCGTGGTGGCGGTGCCCTTGTACAGCTCGAAGTGGGGTCGCAGCGAGGCGTTGGAGGCGTCGCTCGACGTCGGCGTCGCGGTCAGCCGGGGCGTGGCGTCCCGGATCTGCGCGGGCGCCGAGGACGCCGAGCAGGAGACCTTCGGGTCGGACATCTTCACCGACGACGGCTTGCTGTCCGGCGGGGTGACGTACGTGATCGACAGCCGGGGCTTGCGCGCGGACGTGGCCTCCGGGTCCAGCGGCGACATGAACTGCTTCCACGCGATCGGGTCGCCCTCGTCGGCCCGCAGGCCGAGCGTGGTCAGTGTGTCCTTGGCCTTCGCGGTGTGCGCGACGGCCGCCGTGGCGTCGAACTCGATGTCACCGTCCGGGCACTCGGAGGAGTGCCCCTTCGCGGCCGAGACCGTGTCCACCTTCGTGTACCACTTCAGCGACGTGGACTGCGAGTTCCAGGTGGTGGACGAGGAGATCGAGCTCGTGCGGTACAGGTCGACGTTCTGCTTCACACAGTTCGCCGACCAGATCGCGTACGGCGTGAAGGTGGCGTTGAGGATCTTCTTGCCGGCCACCCTGCGGGTGTCGAACTGGAACAGCGACCGCGACTTCTTGTTGTCGACGAACGCGTCGTAGCCCACGCCGAGCGCGTGCTTCGTCTTCCAGAAGCTGGTGCCGGGCGAGTTGGACCACAGCGCCGTCCACCCGGTGAGCGTCGCCTTGACCGCGGGCGGGTCGAGGACCACCGGGTACGTGGTGGCCTCGTCGGCGAGGAAGCCCTGGTCCGGGACGACGGTCAGGGTGTCGTCGGTGACCGCCGTGTCCATGACGGCCGTACGGGACTCGGCGTCGGCGCTCAGGGTCTCGGCGACGGCCTCGGCAGAAGAGGCGGAGGAGGAGGCGGAGGAGGCGGAAGAGGCGGAAGAGGCGGAGGCCGTGCTCGGCCCGGCCTTCTTCGCGGAGGCCGCCGAGGTCTTCGCCGGGGCCTTCGCGGCGGCCGTGCCGGCATCCGTGGCCGTGCCCGTTGCCCTGCCCGCGTCCCACATCAGCGCCGAGCCGCTGGAGACGACCGCGTACCCCGAGTCGTCCACGAACGAGGCCGCGCCGGAGTCGTCCGTGCGCACGGAGAGTCCCTCGGCCTCGACCGGGAAACTCACCTTCTCCAGGGCCGGGTTGGCGGCGGCCTCGCGACTGTGGACCACCAGGTGGTACGTGAACCCGTCCGGGTGGGCCTGCACGGCGAGGTCCACGTCGGGGAGCACCGACCGGTACACGGCCGACGAACCGTCGACCTCCGGCTTCGGCAGCGCCCAAGGGGACGACACCGCGTACTTCTTGCCGGCCGTCACCATCCGGGCCAGCGGCTCGTCGGTGCCGCCGCCGGAGAACCGGATGTCCTCGGCCGCGCGCGGCGCGAGGCCGCCGTCCGGCCGGGTGACGAGCGTGGTGTCGACGTCCGTCCACGCGCCGTCCTTGCGGACGCGTTCGGGCGACGTCGCCGTCTCGGCGGTGAACGTGCCGTCGGGATGGGCGACGACCCTGCTGGTCGACGACGTCAACTCGTCGACCTCGACGGGCTTCTTGGACGCGACGGCCCGCTCGGAGGCCCGAGCCTCGGCCGTGGCGGCCGGCAACTCGTCGTCCTCCCAGAAGTCCTTGCCCCGTGCCCCGTCGTCGGCCGTAAGGCCGGAACTCCCCGTATCCGTATCCGTGTCCGCCGCCCGCACCGGCGTGGCTTGTAGGCCACCGGCCAGCACGAGCACCGCGGCGGCGATGGTCGTCGCCCCGCGCATGGCTCGACTGCGACTGTGTGGTCGCACTCTTCCCCCCGCTTTTTATTTTTTGGTTATTCGTTGGTCGAAGGGAGGGTAACCAGTGTCTTTTTGTTGACCAAGTGGCGATCCGTGAGGCGCATCTCACACTCTGCGCACAGCATGCGCACAGACCCCTCCTGACCCTCGTTCAAAAACCTGAGTTAATCCGGGTAACACCCGAGGTCAGCGCCGGATCCGCCGGGTAAGCGCATACCGACCGATCAGTTTGCCGAAACCCTCGCGCACCGCCGCACCCACGGGTAGCGTTCACGCCCGCCCCCCTCCCTGCGGTCCGCACCGGACCCGAGCCGCGCAAGGAGACAAAGGGATGACCGACCCGTTCTCGTCACCCCCGCACCCACCGCACAGTTCAGCTCGCTCGTACCCACCGCACACCTCGTCCCCCTCGTACGACACCTACCCCTGGATGCCCCAGGACCAGGACCCGGCCCCGGACCCGGCCCGGGATCAGCCCTCTCGCGGCCCCCGCCACTCCGCCCTCGGCCACCACAGCGATCTGCGGGTGCTGCGGAGCGCGTACCGCTGGCAGCGGCGGGTGGCGACACTGACGGCGCTCGGTTACTTCGTGCTGTTCCTCCTGCTGTCGGCGTTCGCCCCGTCGTTCATGACGAGCGAGGTCAGCGGCGGACTGTCCACGGGCCTGCTGCTCGGTCTGCTCCAGGTACCGGTGACGTGCCTGGCCATCTGGCTGTACGAGCACACCGCGCGCCACCGCGTCGACCCGCTGGCCGACCGGATGCGCGACCTGGCGGCGGTGGACGCGAGGCGGGACGCACGGCAGGACGCGGGGCGGAGGGCCACGCGATGACACCCGTCCTCTCCTTCACGGCCTCCGCCCCCTCCTCGCCGTCGCCCACCGCCCCCTCGACGACAGCCGTGGGCGGCCTCGCCGAGTTCAGCGGGTCGGCCCAGGCCATGTCGCTCGTCGGGTTCACGGCGGTCGCCACGATCACCCTGCTGCTGTGCGTGATGACGGGCCCGGACCGGGACGACCTCGACGAGTTCTACACCGGCTACAGCTCGCTCTCCCCCATGCGCAACGGCCTCGCCATCGCGGGCGACTACATCTCGGCGGCGACCGTGCTGGGCACCGGCGGAGTGATCGCCCTCTTCGGCTACGACGGCGTGGTCCTCGCCCTCAGCACGGCCCTGTCCCTGATGCTGCTGATGTTCCTGCTGGCCGAACCCCTGCGCAACGCGGGCCGGTTCACGATGGGCGACGCGCTGGCGCGGCGGATGCCCGGCCGGTCCGTCCGCATCATCGCCTGCGTCGTCACGATCGCCGCGCTGATGCCGATGATGCTCGTCCAACTGGCGGGCACAGGCGACCTGTTGGCGTTCGTCCTCGGTTTCTCCAGCGACAGCCTGAAGACCGGTGTCGTGGTGATCGTCGGCGCGCTGATGATCGGCTACGCGGCGATCGGCGGCATGAAGGGCACCGCCCTCATCCAGATCCTCAAGATCGTGATGCTGCTCGGTTCGGGCGCCCTGGTCGCCGTACTGATCCTGCACAAGTTCGACTGGAACCCCGGCCTGCTGCTCGGCGCGGCGGCCGACAAGAGCGGCATCGGCACCGGCTACCTCCACTCGGGGCTCCAGTTCTCGGGCGGCCCGCACCCCGAACTCGACATGATCAGCGCCCAGTTGACAGTCGTCCTCGGCGGCGCCTGCCTCCCCCACGTCACCATGCGCATGTACACGGCGAACAACGCCCGTCAGGTCCGCCGCTCACTGTCCTGGGCGGTCCCCTCGGTCGCCCTCTTCGTCCTGATCATCTCGGTGATCGGCTTCGGCGCGACGGCCCTGATCGGCCGCGAGGTGATCGCGGCGGCCGACCCGCAGGGCAACACGGCCTATCTGCTGGGCTCGATGGCGGCGTTCGGCACGGACGTGTCCACGGCGGAGACGCTGCTCTTCACCACGGTCACGACGGCGGTCTTCCTGACCCTCCTCGCCTCCGTGGCCGGCATGATCCTCGCCTGCGCCAACTCCCTCGCCCACGACGTCTTCGCGGCCCGCGCCACCCAGCCCCTCACCCCCCGCCGCGAGATGACGATCGCCAGGCTGTCGGCGTGCGCCGTCGGCATCACCGCGATCGTCCTCGCCACGATGGTCCAGCACCGCAACCTCCAGCCCCTGGTCACCCTCTCCTTCTGCCTCGGCGCCTCCGCCCTCGCCCCCGCCCTCGTCTACGGCCTCTTCTGGCGCCGCTACACCCGTACGGGCCTCATGTACACCCTCATCGGCGGCACCCTCTCCGTCCTCGTCCTCATGACCGGCACCAACCTCGTCTCCGGCTCCCCGGGCTCCGCCTTCCCCCGCGCCGACTTCAACTGGTTCCCCTTCACCACAACCGGCCTCGTCTCCATCCCCCTGGGCTTCGCCTTCGGCTGGCTCGGCACGGTCCTCTCCGGCCGCGCCACGGCGGACGAACAGCGCAAGCAGTACGAGGCGGTGGAGGGCTGGATCCTGGCGGGCGCGACGAGAAGGGGGGACTGAGGAGAAGGGGCTGAGGAGAAGAGGGCCGAGGAGAAGAGGGCCGAGGAGAAGGGGGCCGAGGAGAAGGGGGGACCGACCCGGCATCGCGCCCTAGTCGGTCAGCGCCGACAGACTGTCCCGGATGCAGTCCATATGCGCCCGGACGTCGTCCCACCTCTCCCCGTGCTCCCGCAACACCCTCTCGGTCTCCCGAGCCACCCACTCCTCCCGCCGCCGAGCCTCCGTCAACGACTCGGCGGCACGCTCCTCCGCCTCCTCCTGCATCCGCGCCGCGTCGGCCTCCGCGTCCGCGAGCCCCTGCTCGGCCTCGGCGAGGGCGGCCTCCGCACGCGCGACCCGTTCGGCCTGCCCGGCATCGAACGCGGCCTCCCGTTCGGCGACCTCCCGCTCGATGGCGGCCACCCGCTCGCCGTACTCCTTCTCGAGTTCCGCGAGCATCCCCTCGGTCCGCTCCCGCATCTCCCGCAGCGCGGCCAACGCCTCGCCCCGCCCCTCCTTCACCCCGCGCCGGGCCTCTTTGCGCAGATCGTCGGCCTCGGCCTGGGCGGCCAGCAACAGGTGCCGGGCCCGCTCCTCGGCCTCCCCGCGCACCTCGTCGGCGTACGCCTGCGCGGCCCCCCGCAGCAGCAGCCCCGCCTCCTCCGCCTCGGCGACCATCCGCCGGGCGTCGTGGCGCCCGCCCTCGCGGACGGCCGTGGCCTCCTCGACGCCGAGTTCGTACAGTTCCCTGGCGCGCCCGCCGAGCGCCTCGTACGTCTGCGGGGTCAGCCCGGCCACCGTCTCGCGCAGCCGGTCGAGTTCCGTGCCCATCTCCCGGGCCAGCACGGTCAGCCGGGCCGCCCGCTCCCACGCCGCGTCCCGGTCCCGCGAGAGGTCCACCGCGTGGGCGTCGACCTGCTCCGGGCGGTAGCCGCGCCGCACGAGGTCGAACTCGAAGCCATGGGGTGCCGTCGGTGCGCTGCTCATGCTGGGCCCTCTCCGCCGGACGCACACGCAATGATGATTGCGCGCACATCTTGATGTATCGGGCAGAAGTGTTCATAACGCGACACTCCGTAGGAGGTCACGGGAGCGTGGGCGAGCAGAGGGAACGGGCACACGGATCGGGCGTAAGGAGCGGGCGTAGGGAACGGGCACACGGAGCGGACGTACGGAGCGGACGTACGGCGCGGGCACACGGAAGGGCCCGGCCCGGTCGTACGAGACCGGGCCGGGCCCTTGCGACGTGCGTGCGGTGCGGCGGCCGTCAGCCGCGACGGATCACAGCAGTCCGTCCCACATCTGCTCCAGCAGCACCGACCACCAGCTCTCCGGCGAGGCGAGCGCCGCCGGGTCGAGGGCGGCGAGCTGTGCCTGGAAGTCGACGGTCCAGCGGCCCGCCTGCTCCTGGTTGAGGCCGAACCGCAGCCGCCACATCCGGCCGAGAAGGGCGAGGCAGCGCGCGAACTCCGGCAGACCGGTGTTCACGAACTGCGGCGGTACGGGCGCACCGCCCGGCCCCGCCTCCACCGGCACCGCCACGATGTTCGCCGTGCCGTACTGCACACACAGCGCCTTGCCGAAGTCGCTGCCCATCACCAGGTACGAGCCCGCGTCCGCCGCCGGCTGCACACCCCGCTCCTGCGCCAGCTCCGCCAGCGTCGGCACCGGACGGCCAGGCTGGGCCTGCGCCCAGAAGAACGGCCCCATGTCCACCGGCAGCCCGGCCACGACCAGCGTGTGCGCCACGATCGGCGGAACACCCTGCCGCGACACCGCCTGCTGGTCGAACCGGAACACCCCCGGCCCGAACGCCGCCGCCAGCTCCTGCCCGATCGCCTCCGGCGGGATCGGCGGCGCCGGCTGCACCGGCGGCAACGGCGCCCGCACCGGCGCGAGCCGTGCCGGACCGTCCGCGACCTGGTGCAACTCCCCCTGGTGCGCGATGAGCTGGGCCATGCCCTGCTGCCGGCTCGCATGGTCCTTGCCGTACGGGGCGATGGACGTGATGCGCGCGTTCGGCCACTGCTCACGGATCATCCGCGCGCAGTACGCCCCCGGCAGCTCGCACGACTCCAGCTCCGTGTGGAGTTCGAGGACCGCCTCCGGGGGGATGTTCAGCCCGCGCAGCTCGTGGAAGATCTGCCACTCCGGGTGCGGCGTGCCCGGCGCCGAACGCCGGATCACCTGCTGCTCGGATCCGTCCGGCGCCCGGAACCGCAGGACGGCCTGGTAGCCGGGGCCGACGGTCGGCTGCCCGGTGGGCTGCTGCGGATAGCCGTACGCGGGCGGAGCGCCCATCGGCTGCCCCGGCGGCCCGGGAACCGGCCCGGACTGACCCGGATGTCCGGGCATCGACTGTCCGGGCATCCCCTGGTGAGCCCCCGACGGCATCCCGGGCGGCCCGGGCGGCTGCGGGGCCCCGGGCGCACCGGGACCACCGGGCGGCGGCCCGGCCAGCATCGTCTCGGCGTGGTGCACGGGACCGGGAGCGGCCGGCGGCTGACCCGGAGCACCGGGCGCACCGGGCGCGACAGGGCCGCCCACGGCAGGCCCGGCCAGCATCGTCGCCGCATGGTGCACACCACCGGCGGGCGTACCCCCGGGCGGCTGCGGCGCACCGGGAGCACCGGGACCACCCGGCTGCCCAGGAGCCCCAGGAGGTCCCGGCGGCTGCGGCGCGCCCGGACCGCCCACCGCCGGCCCGGCCAGCATCGTCGCCGCGTGGTGCATGCCACCCGGAGGTGTGCTCCCGGGCGGATGCGGCACGCCAGGAGCACCGGGGGCACCAGGAGCACCGGGGGCACCGGGAGCACCGGGCCGACCCGGAGCGCCGAGGCCCTCCGGCCCGTCCGGGCCGAGGGAGGAGACCAGCTGGGTCGGCACGTACCCGCCCGCCGGGGTGCCCGGAGCACCGGGCCCGGACTGCGGCGCGGGCGTGCCACCCGGACGGGCGCCCGGTGTCCCCGGGGCGCCGGGCGGAGCCGGAGGCGGCGGCGCACCGGGCCCACCGCCCCGGCGCGGAGGCGGCGCGGCCTTGCTCGTGGCGGCGTCGGCGATGTCACCGGCGTGGGGCGCCAGCGGCCGGCCCGGCCCAGTGCCCGGACCCTGCGGACCACCGGCCCCCTGCGGATAGCCGTACGACGGCGCACCGGGCGGCGGGGTCCCCGGCCCCTGCGGGCCACCGGGTCCCTGCGGATAGCCGTAGGACTGCGCACCCGGCGGCGGAGTGCCCGGACCCGACGGCGGTTGCTGGTGCGGCTGCGAAGGGGCGCCCGGCATGCCCGCGTCGGGGCCGGGGCCGCCCACGGCCGGCGACACCGCCGTACGCGGAAGCCGGCTGCCGCCGGAGATCAGCGCGGTCTTGGCGTCCGGCAGCGCGCTGGGCGGCGGGGTGTCGTCCGCGTCGCCCACCTCGGACAGCTGCGGCGCGAACACCGTCTCCGGCAGCGGCACCGAACGGTCGTCCTCGGCCTCGGCGTTGGTGTCCGTCCCGGCCCACGGGGTCGCCCCCGCGGGCACCGCGTCCTGCGGCTCGATGTCCCTCGGCGGCACCGCGTCCCGCACCTCGTCGTCCACCGACGCGGCGGCCGGCCACGGCGTGGCGTCGGCCGGCGCGGCGGGCACCCCACGGCCGTCCGACGGCGACGTTCCCCCCGGCCCCGCCAGCGTCTCGGGCATCGAACCGCCGACCCCGGACACGCCGTTGGCGCCCACGGAGCCGGAACCGCCCGTGTCGGCGGCGACCGGCCGGGACCCGGCACCGTCGGACACCCCGGAACCAGAACCAGAACCAGAACCGGCACCGGCACCGGCACCGGCACCGGCACCGGCACCCGAGCGGTGGTCCGGAATCCCCATCCTGTCCGCCGCGTCCTGCAACCACTCAGGCGGAGTCAACAGGAACGACGTCTGGTTCAGGTCCACCCGCGCCGGAGGCGCCGGCGCGGCCGGAGCCCCCTCCGCACGGCCGTACTCCTCCTCGAAGCGGCGGATCACCTCACCCACCGGCAACGACGGCCACAGCGTGGCCTCCCCGCTGTCCCGGGCGATGACCAGCCGCTGCGCGCCACCGTCGGAACGCGGGCCGTCCGTCCGGTCCTCGGCCCACACCACGAACCCCAGCTCGAACTCCCGCACCCGCACCTCACGGTGCTGATAGCCCGGCAGGTCGCCGTTGATCCACTCCTCGGCGCGCTCCTGCGCCTGAGCGAACGTCACCATCGAAAACTCACTCCCCCACCGAAGACGCGGCGGCGCCCGCGGCGACCGGCACAGCCGTCGCGAAGCCACCGTCCACCATCAGGTTGGCCACCGTCTCCAATTCCGGCGGATTGCCCGCCAGCCGGGACAGGAACGCGTCGAAGTCCTCACCGGCGGGGAGCAGCAACCGCTCCACCCGCTCGGCGGGCGACCACGACGGATCGACGTCACGGGCATCGTCGTACGCGCAGAACCAGACCGACCCGATCCGGTCACCCTTCACCTTCACCGCGAGAATCCCGCCCTGCGCGAACGAGACCGCCAGGTAGTCCTTGGTGAGATGGTCCCGCAGACACTTGTTGACGTACACCAGGTCGTTGACCGCGGCCTCGTCCCGCACCGTGAAGAACGGCTGGTCCACCAGCAGCCCCAACTCCGCGTCGAGCGCCGCCCCCACCGGAGCACAACCGCCCGCCGCCTTCAGGAACGACCGGTACGCGCCCGGCAGCCGGTACCCGAGGTCCTCCTCGACCCCCTGCACCTGCGTCTCGGTCACCGCCACCGCCGACGACTTCGGCAGCCCGAAGTGCGCCGGCCGGGTCTCCTGCAACGGCCGCGTGCCCCGCTTGTGCTGGTCCACGCGCGCCGTCGCGATGCCACCGTGATGCCGCAACAGCGCCTTCACCTCGACCGGCACCAACTCCAGCCGCCGGCCACCCGGCGCGTGATGCCACGTCCAGCCGTGCGGCGTCGCCACCGGCGGGATCGTGTCCCACAGCTCGTGCCCCGTCGCCGCCAGCGCCGCGTTCGCGGACACGTAGTCCGTCAACCGCAGCTCGTCCACCCCGAACCCCTCCGGAGGATCGGCGATCTCCGCCGCCGCACGCGCGTACGGCGAGAAGTCCGGAAAGCCGTGCGCGTCAACACGGACACCCCTCGGATGACGCGCGGCCCGGACCGGATCCGGAAACTGCACGACCTGCCCGGCGTAGGCCGCGTTCGGCGGCGCGGCTTGCTGCCCGAGCCGACCTGTCGTCATGGCGGTAGCCCCCTGCGGCGTTCTGTGTGACCTGTTCTGGCTGCGTTGTCGCTGTGTCGCACTGCTCTCCGACAGCAGAGAAGGCACCGTTATGGCCTGCTCTGTCCGCCCTCGATCGCAAGACCGAACGGATCGCGGTTGTCGACAGCCTATGCGGTACGGCGACACCGGTCATCGGGCCTCCGCTTCCGTGACCAGCCGTCACACCACCCTCACGCAACGCCGAAGAACGGGCGTGTCGTACCGTCCCAGCTTCCGCACCGGCCACGCCGTTTGGCACTCTGTGTCCGCCGACGGGGGATGCAATAGGAGGGGACCACGATCATGAGTGCGACGCAGGCGGGACCTTCGGGCGACCCCCGCATCGGCTGGAGCAGCGCGGAACAGCCGCATGTCCCCGCCCTCCTCCACCGCCGCGACGGCATCCTGCCGACCGTGGCCGCCGCCCTCTCCGTGCGCGGCGAGACCCTCACCGGCACCGCCGCCCGCGGCGACCAGGCCCCGCCCCTGCACCCCCTGGTCCAGGAGTTCCTCGACTCCCTCGCCACCGCACAGCGCGACCGCTTCACCGGCCGCTGCGCCGAGGCCATCCTCATCTCCCGCCACATCGCCGGCGCCGACGCCACGCGCAGCAGGCGCGCCGCCCGCAGACCCATGTCCAACGGCGAAGCCCGCAAGGTCCTCAAGCAGGCCAAACTCACCACCCGCCACATCCGCGAGGACGGCGACCCCCTCCACGGCGCCTTCGCCACCCCCTGCCGCTCCTGCACGGCCCTCAGCGCCCACTTCGGCGTCCGCATCGTGGACCCGACACAGGCGAGCTGAACCGAGCCGGGACCCGGGAAACCGCCCGGCCCAGAAACCCGTCTCCCGAAGACCGCGACAGAAAACACGAAACCCGAAACCGTTCCGGGAACGCGGGCCATCCTGATACGCCGAAGTCCCGGCCGAAGTCCCCACCAGCTCCCCACCCGCTCCCCGCCCCCGCCCCCGCCCCCACCACAATTCACCACCGCCGACGAACCCCCGACGAACAAAGGGCAGATGCACACCGACCGCACCTCCACGCGCTTCTCCGTCCCCGTCGACGCCGCCCTGCGCGCCGCCGGATGGCAGCCGGGCCGCTGGGACATAAAGCAGGCCGAGATCTGGGCCGACACCCTGCGCGAGCACGCCTCGCCGGCCGGCCACCGCCACGCCGTCTTCCCGGCCGCGGTCGAGGCCTGGGCCGAATTCGGCGGCCTCCGCCTCACCGCCCAGGGCCCCGGCCGGCAGCTCGCCCCCGCCGACCTCCACCTCGACCCGCTGCACGGCCTCCACATGGCCCGCACCCTCGGCGACCTCGGCCGCGCCCTCGACACCGAGGTCTGCCCCCTCGGCCACGAAACCGCCACCCGCTCCCTCATCGCCATCGACACCGAGGGCCGCGCCTACGCCCTCGACCACACCGGCGACTGGTACCTCGGCCCCAACATCGACACGGCCCTCACCACCCTGCTCGCAGGCATCGAACCAACCCGCCTGACAGCGACCTGAACGGGCCCGACGGCCTCCTGAACGGGCCCGACGGCCTCCTGGAGGAGCCCGGCGCAGTCCTGCCGCAAGGCAGCGCGGGTGGGCGCGGTGGTGCCGCACGGGTGGGCGCAGTGGTGCCGCGCGAGCGCCGCTGAGCGAGGTGCCGCACGGGTGGGCGCAGTGGACGCCGCGCGAGCGCCGGTGAGCGAGACCCACCCCGCGCCCAGCCGAAGCCGCCGGGCACCCGCGCGCACAGGTCCGGCCCCGCCCCTACGCCGCCGGAATCACCGCGGACACCCGAAACCCCCCGGCCTCAGTGGGCCCGGACACGAAAACACCCCCGAGCTCGGCCACCCGCTCCTTCATCCCGAGCAACCCGTTCCCCCCACTCGGCAACCGCGCGGCCCCCGCCGCCCCCGGCTCCGGCGGCGCCCCGTTCTCCACCTGCATCGCGATCTCCGCCACCCGATGCGCCAACCGCACATGCGTCTTCGCCCCCGCCGCATGCTTGTGCACGTTCGTCAACGCCTCCTGCACCACCCGGTACGCCGTCTGCTCCACCTCGGCCGCATACACCCGCACCTCCCCCTCCACCGACAACTCCACGACCATCCCCGCAGCCGCCGACTGCCCCACCAACACCTCCAGCTCAGCCAGACAAGGCCCCTCACCGGCCTCGTCCTCGGCCCGCGAAGCCGCCGCCGCGGCCGCCACCCCCACCGCCGCCAGAGGCACCGGCGCCGGCGCCGGCTCCACCCGCGCCATCGAGGAGAACCCCTCCCCCGACCGCAACACCCCGAGCATCTCCCGCAACTCGGTCAACGCCTGCCGCCCCATGTCCCCCACGAGCGCCGCGTTCCGCACGGCCTTCTCCGGGTCCTTCCGCGCCACGGCCTGCAACGCGGCCGCGTGCACGACCATCAACGACACCCGGTGCGCGACGACGTCATGCATCTCCCGGGCGATCCGGGTCCGCTCCTCCCCCCGAGCCCACTCCGCCCGCTCCTCCGCCCGCTCCGCGAGCAACTGCAGCTCCCGCTCCAGCGAATCCGCCCGCTCCCGCAGACTCTCCATCAAGCGCCGCCGCGCCCCCACATACAGCCCCAGCAGCACGGGCGGCGCGGTCAGCCCGATCGCCATCGTCAACGCCAGGAACGGCGCGAACACGTCCCCGCCACCGACCGCCCCGTCCCCCTGCATATCGCTCTGCGTCGCCTGCACGAACCACACGATGAACACACCGGCGAACGCCATCCCCGACAACGCCCCGATGATCCGCCGCGGCGCCTCCGACGCCGCCAGCGTGTACAGCCCGACCAGCCCCATCAGATACCCCATCTGAGCGGGCGCGACGGCGATGAAGACGAGCACCACGGCGACGGGCCACATCCGCCGCACCAGCAGGACGGAACCCGCGAGCGCCCCGAACGCCACCCCCACGGCCTCCGGCAGCGCTGCGTTCCGGGCGAACTCGACACCCTCCACCGCGCACTCGACCGCCGACACCAACGCCAGCCCACCGTCGAGCAACAACCCCCGCCACCGCTCCCACCACCACGGCCCGGCCCCATCCCCCGTCCCGGCCGCGGTGTGGTCTTCCCCCGTCGTGGTCATAACCCAAGCCTACGTTCGAGCGCCCCCGCTTTTCCGGCGAGTTTCCCGTACTGGCCTACACCACGCGCCACATTCGAACAGAAGCGAAACCGCCCACTATCGCTCGAACTGCTGAATCGCCTGCCGTTCGACCCCGGAACCCACCATTCCACCCGGACGTTATGCCCATGGCACACGCACACGGCAAGTACGCCGACTTCGAGGGCCTGCGCGAGCGGGCGGTCGCCTTGCGGCGAGCCGGCCTCAGCCTCCGGCAGATCAGAGAGGAGCTGGGCGTCCACAACGGCGAAACCCTGCAGCGACTCGTCAAAGGTGAACCACCTCCGGAATGGACGAAGCGCCCCAGGGCGAAGGACGACCTCCGCGAGAAGGCGCGAGAGCTCCGGCGACAGGGCTGGACGTACAACCAGATCCAGGCAGAGCTGGGCTGCTCGAAAAGCTCGGTGTCACTCTGGGTGCGCGACCTGCCGACACCGGAGCCGCGCCGCACACCCGAGGAGCAGCAGGCACGGATGAACGCCGGGCTCACACGGCTGCGCGCGGAACAGGACCGCGCGCGCCAGACCGTCAAGCAGGCTGCGGCAGCAGCGATCGGCGAGCTCTCGGATCGTGAACTGTTCCTCGTGGGCGTCGGCCTGTACTGGGCGGAAGGCTCCAAGGACAAGCCCTACCGCCGCACCGAGGTCCTGCAATTCATCAACAGCGATCCGAACATGATCAGGCTTTTCCTGAGCTGGCTGACGCTCCTCGGGGTAACACGAGACCGCTTGACCCTCCGAGTCAGCATTCATGAGTCCGCAGACGTAGAGGCCGCCGAGAGGTATTGGGCCGATGTCGTCGGCGTCGACGTGTCCGCGTTCAGCAGGGCCACGCTCAAGAGGCACAACCCGCGCACGATCCGGAAGAACACGGGCGAGACCTACCACGGCTGCCTCGTCATCTACGTCCGGCAGAGCGCCGATCTATACCGTCGCATGGAAGGCGCCTGGTACGGCATAGTAGGAGGCGCCACTCGACGGCCTGACTAGATGTCCGGTTTGGTCGAATTCAATCCCCCGTGGTGTAATTGGCAGCACTGTGGCTTTTGGTGCCATCTGTCCGGGTTCGAGTCCTGGCGGGGGAGCTTTACCAAGTTCGGGTCCTCACCCACGTAGCAGGGTCAGGACCCGCTCACATTTCCCCCTCACAACGCCCCGGTATCCTGCGGATGTCCACACCTCACCCATCCACAGCCGAAGGGCATCCCCGTGAGCGCAACCCGCCCGGCAGCCGTCGTCGTACTCGCAGCGGGTGAGGGCACCCGTATGAAGTCGGCCACACCGAAGGTTCTGCACAGCATTTGTGGCCGTTCGCTGGTCGGCCATGTACTCGCCGCCGCGCGCGCGTTGGACCCGGAGAACCTGGTCGTCGTGGTGGGACACGCCCGCGAGAAGGTCACCGCGCACCTCGCCGAGGTCGACCCCGGCGTACGTACGGCGGTCCAGGCGGAGCAGAACGGCACCGGGCACGCGGTGCGGATGGGGCTGGAGGAGCTGGGGGGAGTCGTCGACGGGACCGTCGTCGTCGTCTGCGGTGACACCCCGCTGCTCACCGGGGCCACGCTCCGGCAGCTCGCCGCCACGCACTCCGCCGACGGCAACGCCGTGACCGTGCTGACCGCCGAGGTGCCGGACGCCACCGGGTACGGCCGGATCGTCCGTGACGGCGCCTCCGGGGCCGTGACGGCCATCGTGGAGCACAAGGACGCGACCGAGTCGCAGCGCGCGATCCGTGAGATCAACTCCGGGGTGTTCGCGTTCGACGGCCAGCTGCTCGCCGACGCGCTCGGGAAGGTCAGGACCGACAACAGCCAGGGCGAGGAGTACCTCACCGACGTCCTCGGGATCCTGCGCGAGGCCGGGCACCGGGTCGGGGCCTCCGTAGCCGGTGATCATCGTGAGATCGCCGGTATCAACAACCGTGTGCAGCTCTCCGAGGCCCGCCGGATCCTCAACGACCGGTTGCTCACGGAGGCCATGCTCGCCGGTGTGACCGTCGTCGACCCCGCCACCACCTGGGTCGACGTCACCGTCACGTTCGAGCAGGACTCCCTGGTCCACCCGGGCACCCAGCTCCTCGGCGCCACGCATCTCGCGGAGGGCGCGGAGGTCGGGCCGAACTCCCGGCTGAAGGACACCAGGGTCGGGGCCGGCGCCCGTGTCGACCACACCGTCGCGGACGGCGCCGAGGTCGGGCCGCAGGCGACCGTGGGGCCGTACGCGTATCTCCGTCCCGGTACCCGGCTCGGGCTCAAGTCCAAGATCGGCACGTACGTCGAGACGAAGAACGCGAGTATCGGCGAGGGGACGAAGGTCCCGCATCTGTCCTACGTCGGTGACGCCACCATCGGTGACCACACGAACATCGGCGCGGCGAGTGTGTTCGTGAACTACGACGGCGAGCACAAGCACCACACGACCGTCGGCTCACACTGCAAGACGGGTTCGGACAACATGTTTGTGGCGCCTGTCACGGTCGGGGACGGTGCTTACACCGCCGCCGGGTCCGTGATCACGAAGGATGTGCCGCCCGGTTCGCTGGCCGTGGCCCGTGGCCAGCAACGGAATATCGAGGGTTGGGTGGCTCGTAAGCGTCCGGGGAGCGCGGCGGCGAAGGCCGCCGAGACGGCTTCCCGGGAGGCCGAAAGCGAAGGCTGACCGGAAACAGGTGCGCCAAGGACGTCGTACCGTGATAGGTGCACACCCGCACCCCAGCTGAGCCTGCGGCTTCCGCGTGCCCGGCTGAGAAACCTCTGAGGAGACAGTGCTGTGACCGGGATCAAGACGACCGGCGAGAAGAAGTTGATGTTCTTCTCCGGCCGCGCCCACCCCGAGCTTGCCGAGGCGGTCGCCCAGCAGTTGGGTGTCGGGGTGGTCCCGACCAAGGCCTTCGACTTCGCCAACGGTGAGATCTACGTCCGCTACGAGGAGTCGGCGCGAGGTGCGGACTGCTTCCTGATCCAGAGCCACACGGCTCCGATCAACAAGTGGGTCATGGAGCAGTTGATCATGATCGACGCGTTGAAGCGTGCGTCGGCTCGTTCGATCACCGTGATCGTGCCGTTCTACGGTTACGCGCGGCAGGACAAGAAGCACCGTGGGCGTGAACCGATCTCGGCGCGTCTGGTGGCGGATCTGATGAAGACCGCGGGCGCGGACCGGATTCTGGCCGTGGATCTGCACACGGACCAGATCCAGGGCTTCTTCGACGGTCCGGTGGATCATCTGTTCGCGTTGCCGCTGCTGGCGGACTACGTGGGCGCGAAGGTGGACCGGAACAAGCTCACGGTGGTCTCGCCGGACGCGGGCCGGGTGCGGGTGGCGGACCGTTGGTGCGACCGTCTGGGCGCGCCGCTGGCGATCGTGCACAAGCGGCGTGACAAGGACGTGGCGAACCAGGTGACCGTCCACGAGGTCGTGGGTGAGGTCGAGGGCCGGGTGTGTGTCCTGGTGGACGACATGATCGACACCGGTGGGACCATCTGTGCCGCGGCCGACGCCCTGTTCGCCCATGGTGCGGAGGACGTCATCGTGACGGCGACGCACGGTGTGTTGTCGGGTCCGGCCGCGGACCGTCTGAAGAACTCGAAGGTCAGTGAGTTCATCTTCACGGATTCCCTGCCGACGCCGGGTGAGCTGGAGGTGGACAAGATCACGGTGCTGTCGATCGCGCCCACGATCGCGAACGCGGTGCGTGAGGTGTTCGAGGACGGTTCGGTGACGAGCCTCTTCGACGAGCAGTGACGGTTCTCGTCTAGATCGATTTCGTGTACGGCCTTCCCGCTGCGTAAACTGTGCCAGTTGCTCGGCGAGGGAGGCCGTACACGTGTGTGTACGGCGGTCCGTTATCGACGCGCTCTTCGTAGCAGGCCGATTGTTTGGCCGGGTGACCACCTTTCCCCAGTACTACGAGGAGTGAACATGGCCGAGGTCAAGCTCGCAGCCGAGACCCGTACCGAGTTCGGCAAGGGTGCCGCCCGCCGTATTCGTCGTGCCAGCAAGGTTCCCGCGGTGGTCTACGGCCACGGTTCCGACCCGCTGCACATCACGCTGCCGGGTCACGCGCTGCAGCTCGCGCTGCGTACCCCGAACGTCCTGATCAGCCTGGACATCGAGGGCAAGACCCAGCTGGCGATCCCGAAGGCCGTGCAGCGTGACGCGATCAAGGGCTTCCTGGACCACGTCGACCTGCTTCTGGTGAAGCGTGGCGAGAAGGTCAACGTCGAGGTCTACGTCCACACCGAGGGTGACCTGGCTCCGGGTGCCTACCTGCTGGAGCACGTGCTGAGCACGCTGACGGTCGAGACCGAGGCCACGCACATCCCCGAGTCGGTCACCGTCTCCATCGAGGGCCTGGAGGCCGGCGCCGCCATCCTCGCCAAGGACATCCCGCTGCCCGAGGGCACCACGCTGGCGATCGACGAGGACGCCGTCGTCCTCCAGGTCCTGTCCGCCCAGGCGGAGGAGCCGTCGGACGAGTCCGCCGAGGGTGACGAGGCCGCCGAGGCCTGAGCCTCGGCTCTGTCATCGGTTCGTCAGCCGCCGCTTCCCTCACGGAAGCGGCGGCTGGCGCGTATCAAGGAGACATGCACGTGACGACCGATCCGAGCGCTCCGTGGCTCATCGTCGGCCTCGGTAATCCCGGGCCCGAGTATGCGGCGAACCGGCACAACGTGGGGTTCATGGTGGCCGATCTGCTGGCCGAGCGGATCGGGGGGAGGTTCAAGCGGGCCGGTAAGGCGCAGGCGCAGGTCGTGGAGGGGCGGATCGGGCCTCCGGGGCCGGGGAACCGTCGGGTGATCCTCGCCAAGCCGATGTCGTACATGAATGTCTCGGGCGGGCCGGTGACGGCGCTGCGGGACTTCTACAAGGTGCCGGTGGCGAACATCGTCGCGATCCATGACGAGCTGGACATCGACTACGGCACGCTGCGGCTGAAGCTCGGTGGGGGTGACAACGGTCACAACGGGCTGAAGTCGATGACGAAGGTGATGGGGCCGGACTATCACCGTGTGCGGTTCGGGATCGGTCGTCCGCCGGGCCGTATGCAGGTCGCGGACTTCGTGTTGAAGGACTTCTCCGCCGCGGAGCGCAAGGAGTTGGGCTACTTCGTGGACCGGGCGGCGGACGCGGTGGAGTGTCTGGTGATCGAGGGGCTGGAGCGGGCGCAGGGGACGTACAACTCCTGAGCTGATCCGGATAAGTCCTGATGTGCTCGTTCCCGGCGCTGGCCTGCGGGAGTTGACCGACCGCCGTGCCATGGCCAATGATCCCCGCCATGCCTGCCACCAAAGCCCCCGCTCACCGTTCGCGGCGTCGTCCGCGCCCGGCCGGCGGTGGTGCGTCGGCCGCGCTGCGGTACGGGCGGCTGGCGGCGATGGGTGTGATCGCGGTGGTGATCCTGATCGCCGGGGTGTGGGATTCCTGGGGCTGCGCCCAGCACGTGATGCTGAGCAAGGGGCGCGAGCAGGGGACGATGACGGTGTCCCGGTGCGACGGCGAGACCTGCTGGGGGCCGTACGAGCCGGTGTCGACGGGGTCGCGGGCCCGGGAGCGGGTCGACATCGAGCGGTCGGTGGCGGTGGAGACGGGTGAGACGTACACCGTCGTCGTGAAGCCGGGCAGCAGTGATGTCGTACGGACGGGGCCGGCGGGTCTGCTGCACGCGTGGGTGCCCCTCGGCGGCGCCCTGCTGCTCGCGTCGGTGGTCGTGGCCGGTGGTCTGCGGATGGTGCGGTCGGCGTGGGTGCTGGGCGGGCTGGGCATGGCGCTGATCACGGCGGCGTGGGTGGCGCTCTGAGGCGGGTTCGCGGCTGACGGTCCGGTGGGGGCTTCTCGCGCAGTTCCCCGCGCCCCTGAAAGCCCAGGCCCCTGCGGGCCTGGGCTGACGACGGCCGGGTCAGGGCCTCGCCGAGGTTCTGCGGGCGGTCTGAGGAGCAGGGGGCGCAGCCCCTGCTTTTCAGGGGCGCGGGGAACTGCGCGAGAAGCCCCACCGGGCCGTCAGCCGAAAGCGAACCCGAGATCAGCCCGTGTTGCGCAGCCCCGCCGCCACCCCGTTGACCGTGAGCAGCAACGCCCGCGCCAGCAGCGGATCCGCCTCCTCCCCCGCGGTGGCAGCGTCCCGCTGGCGCTTGAGGAGGGCGACCTGGAGGTAGGAGATCGGGTCGAGGTAGGCGTCGCGGATGGAGAAGGTCTGCTGGAGGACGGGGGTGGCGTCGAGCAGCTTGTCCTCGCCGGTGATGCGCAGGACCTCGCGGACGGTCAGCTCGTGTTCGGCCCGGATGGTGGCGAAGACGTGCTTGAGCTCGTCGGGGACGAGGGTGTCGACGTAGTGCTGGGCGATCCGCAGGTCCGTCTTGGCCAGCGTCATCTCGACGTTGGAGAGGAAGTTGCGGAAGAAGTGCCACTGCTCGTGCATCTCGTCGAGCACGGTGTCCAGGCCCGCGTCGCGCAGTGCCTTCAGGCCGGAGCCGACGCCGAACCAGCCGGGCACGATCTGCCGTGACTGGGTCCAGCCGAAGACCCACGGGATGGCGCGCAGGCCGTCGAGTCCGGCGCCGGAGTCGGGGCGGCGCGAGGGCCGGGATCCGAGGTGCAGGTCGGCGAGCTGGTCCACGGGTGTGGAGGCGAAGAAGTACGCGGGGAGGTCGGGGTCGTCGACCAGGCGGCGGTAGGCGGCCTCGGCGGCCTCGGACACCCGGTCCATGGCCGCGTCCCAGCGGGCCAGTGCGTCCTCCGACTGGCGGGGGGCGGTGTGCAGGGCGGAGGCCTGGAGGGTGGCGGCGACCGTCAGTTCCAGGTTCTCCCTGGCCAGGGAGGGGACGAGGTACTTGTCGGAGATGACCTCGCCCTGTTCGGTGACCTTGATCTCGCCCTCCAGGGTGCCCCAGGGCTGCGCGAGGATGGCGTCGTGGGAGGGGCCGCCGCCGCGGCCGACGGTGCCGCCGCGGCCGTGGAAGAGCCGGAGCCGGACGCCGTAGCGGTGGGCGACGTCGCGCAGGCGGCGCTGGGCGCGGTGGATCTCCCACTGTGAGGTGGTGATGCCGCCGAACTTGGAGGAGTCGGAGTAGCCGAGCATGACCTCCTGGACGTCGCCGCGCAGGGCGACGAGCCGCCGGTAGGAGGGGTCGGCGAGCATTTCCTCCAGGATGGTGTCGGCGGCCTTGAGCTCGTCGGTGGTCTCCAGCAGCGGGACGATGCCGATCTTGGCCCAGCCGGCGTGCAGGTCGATGAGGCCGGCCTCGCGGGCGAGGACGGTGGCGGCGAAGACGTCGTCGGCGCCCTGGCACATCGAGATGATGTAGGACTCGATGACCTCGGGGCCGAAGACGGCCAGCGCCTTCTTCACGGTCTCGAAGACGCCGAGGGTCTTGGCGGCGGCGGCGTCGAGTGGGGCGGGCGTCGGGGCCAGCGGGCGCCGGGAGCGCAGCTCGCGGGCGAGGAGCTTGTGGCGGTACTCGCGGGGCATGTCCTCGTAGCGCCAGGATTCCTCGCCGAGGCGGTCGAAGAGCTGGCCGAGGGCGTGGTGGTGAGCGTCGGCGTGTTCGCGGACGTCCATGGTGGCGAGCTGGAGGCCGAAGGCGGACAGCGTGCGGATGGTGCGGTCCATCCGGCCGTCGGCGAAGAGGCCGCCGCGGTGCTCGCGCAGCGAGCGCTGGATGAGGGTGAGGTCGCGGAGGAGTTCGGCGGTGCCGAGGTAGTCGCGGCCGTCCTCGTGCGGGATGCCCTTGGCCAGGCGCTGCTTGGTGTTCTCCAGCTTCTGCCGGATGCAGGTGGCCTTGAGGCGGTAGGGCTCCTCGGCGTTGAGGCGCTTGTAGCGGGGGCTGATCTCGGGCAGTGCCTCCAGGTCGGCCTGGAGTGACGTCAGCAGCTCTTCCGTGGCTCCCGTGTAGCGGATGGAGTTGGAGAGGAAGCCGCGCAGTTCGTCGATGAGTTCGAGGGCGTCGTTGATGCCGTGTTCGTGCTGGAGGATGAGGACGTCCCAGGTCACCTGGGGGGTGACGTTGGGGTTGCCGTCGCGGTCGCCGCCGATCCAGGTGCCGAAGGTGAGGGGGCGGGTGGCGTCGGGGAGCGTCACGCCGACGCGCTCCAGTTCGGCCGTGAGGTCCTCCAGGACGTCGCCGACGGCGCCGGCGTGCAGTTCGTCGAGGTAGTAGATGGCGTTGCGGGCCTCGTCGGCGGGCTCGGGGCGGACGACGCGGAGTTCGTCGGTCTGCCAGACGAGGTCGATGTTCTCGGCCAGTCGGGTGTCGTAGCGGCGGCGGTCGGACTCGATGACGGGGGTTTCCAGGAGCGCGGCGATGCGCCGGAGCTTGTTGAGTACCGACCGGCGTGCGGCCTCGGTGGGGTGGGCGGTGAAGACGGGGCGGACGTTGAGGTTCCGGACCGTCTCGCGCAGGTGTTCGGGGTCGGCGTCCTTGAGGCGATCGGCCGTACGGGCGAGAAGACCGCCCTCGGCGGCACGGCGTGCCCTGAGTTCCCTGCCTCGGTGCACCTGTTCGGTGACGTTGGCCAGGTGGAAGTAGGTGGAGAAGGCGCGGACGAGCTTGGCGGCGGTCTCCAGTTCGGTGCCGCGCAGCAGGTCGGCGGCGGCTTCGCCGTCCTCGCGGGTCAGGCGGCGGACGCGCTCGACCAGTTCCAGGAGTTCGGGGCCCTCCTGTCGTACGAGGGTCTCGCCCAGTAGATCGCCCAGGCGCCGGATGTCGGCGCGCAGCTCGCTGCTGACCGTCGTGGTCTGGTCGTCGGCACTGCTCACAGGTGCGGCTCCTTGCAGTGTTGAAGCTCGTCTGGAGGGGAACCCGGTGGGGGCCCGGCGGCAGCGGCCCCTGTGCGGGCCCTGGCGTCCGGGCAGGATTCAGAGCGGACCGCGCTGTCCGAACGAGTCCAGGATAGGCGTCCACCTGGGCGCCCCCGGTGACAGGTGCCACTTTTGCGGCACTGAGTGCCACCTGTCCACCAAGTCCACCCGCTACACCTGGACGCGCAGACCGGCGGGCTCTTGCCGCCCGGCACCGCACTGCCATACTTACGATGCCGTAGGTTACGGAACCGTAGGGAGTGCCGACAGGTGACCCCCGCACGCTGTTGCCGCAGGCACCTCCCCCTCTCACCACCTCAACCCCACAGGGGACGCCCCATGAGCTCAAGGTCCGATGTGATCGAAGACGCCTCGAACGCGACCGATTCCCCCGGCTCCGCAGTGACCGACTCCCCCGCTCCGTCGGCCACGCTGGGAGGCGAGCAGAAGCGTTCGATCGAGCAGATCACGCTGCTCCTGTTCATCACCGTCCCGTTCCTCGCGCTTCTCGCGGCGGTGCCGCTGGCCTGGGGCTGGGGCGTGAGCTGGCTGGACCTCGGCCTGCTGGTGTTCTTCTACTACCTGGGCTGCCACGGCATCACGATCGGCTACCACCGGCACTTCACCCACGGTTCGTTCAAGGCCAAGCGTCCGCTGAAGATCGCGTTGGCGATCGCCGGCTCGATGGCCGTCGAGGGCCCGCTGGTCCGCTGGGTGGCCGACCACCGCAAGCACCACAAGTTCTCCGACGCCGAGGGCGACCCGCACTCGCCATGGCGCTTCGGCGAGACGCTCCCCGCGCTGATGAAGGGCCTGTGGTGGGCCCACATCGGATGGATGTTCGACGAGGAGCAGACCTCGCAGGAGAAGTACGCGCCCGACCTGATCAAGGACCCGGCGCTCCGCGCGATCTCCCGCCAGTTCATCCTCTGGACGGGCCTCTCCCTCGCCCTGCCGCCCCTGATCGGCGGCCTGGTGACGATGTCCTGGTGGGGCGCGTTCACGGCGTTCTTCTGGGGCTCGCTCGTCAGGGTGGCGCTGCTGCACCACGTGACCTGGTCGATCAACTCGATCTGCCACGCGGTCGGCAAGCGCCCCTTCAAGTCCCGCGACCGCTCGGGCAACGTGTGGTGGCTGGCGGTCCTCTCCTGCGGCGAGTCCTGGCACAACCTCCACCACGCCGACCCCACCTCCGCCCGGCACGGTGTGGAGCGCGGTCAGCTGGACTCCTCCGCCCGGCTCATCCGCTGGTTCGAAGTGTTCGGCTGGGCGTCCGACGTCCGCTGGCCGTCACGCTCGCGTATCGATTCCAGGCGTAACACGGGTGAGGACGGCTCCCGGCAGCGGAAGGCGCCCGCCGAGGCGGCATGATTGACGCCGTGGCGACCGACTCCAGCAGCACCCCGAGCAACGACAAGCCGCGGCGTGTCCGCCGCACCCGGATGACGGGCGCCGAGCGCCGGGCGCAGTTGCTGGAGGTCGGCCGAGCCCTCTTCGCCGCCAAGGGCTTCGAGGCCACGTCGGTGGAGGAGATCGCGGCGAAGGCCGGGGTGTCCAAGCCGGTGGTGTACGAGCACTTCGGCGGCAAGGAGGGCCTGTACGCGGTGGTGGTGGACCGCGAGATGAGCCGTCTGCTGGACATGGTCACCAGCTCCCTGACGGCGGGCCACCCCCGCGAACTGCTCGAACAGGCCGCCTTCGCGCTCCTCGACTTCATCGAGGATCACACGGACGGCTTCCGCATCCTGGTCAGGGACTCCCCCATCCCCCAGTCCACGGGGTCCTTCGCGTCCCTGATCTCCGACATCGCCACCCAGGTGGAGGACATCCTCGGCCGCGAGTTCAAGAGCCGGGGCTTCGACCCCAAGCTGGCCCCCCTGTACGCCCAGGCCCTCGTCGGCATGGTCGCCCTGACGGGTCAGTGGTGGCTGGACGTCCGCCGCCCGAAGAAGGCGGAGGTGGCCGCCCACCTGGTCAACCTGGCGTGGCACGGCCTGGACGGCCTCAACTCCAAGCCGCGGTTGATCGGCCACCGCAAGAGTTAGTGGGCGGTACGGATTCGTTGCGGGGTGCGGGTGAGTGGCTGAAAAGCAAGGGGCGCAGCCCCTGCTTTTCAGGGGCGCGGGGAACTGCGCGAGAAGCCCCACCGCACCCGCACCCCGCCGACCCACCCGAACCCCCGAGCTACTGGGCGCCCTCGTCAACATCCTTCGCGCTGAGCGCCAGCTCGTTGTTCACGGTGAAGTACGGCCGCACCCGAGTCCGCCCCCGCTCACCGTGCTGGAACACCTGCCCGGGCACGAGATCCGTCTTCCGCCGTTCCACCACATCCCCACCGATCCGCCCCACCGGAACCTCCCCCAGGTGCAGATCCCACAGATCGTGCTCGACACTCCGCCGGGCCATGATCTCGCCGTACGGAACGGTGAACCGGAACCCGCGCTCGCCCACGGCCCACGCGGCCACGGAGAAGTCGTACGCCGTATCGGTCCGGGAGACGACCCGCACCACGGCCCCCTCCCCCACCGGAGCGGCGGCCCCGTACGCGGCCCCGTACAGCGTCGCGGTCACGGTCACCGACCCGTCCCCCACCTCGACCGTGTCGATCTCCGCATGCGCGGGCCGCAGCCACGAGCGCACCGCAAGGAACCCGTCGGCGGTCGCGTACGGGATCCACGCCCCCACTCCCCGCTGGTCGACACTCGGCGCCCGCCCGACCAGCGCGGCCTGCTCGACCATCCGTGCGGTCAGCCGCACCCGCTTGTTGGTGCCGCGTGGCGCGACATAGCAGTCCCACCGGCCCTCGGCGAGGGTGTGCTCGACTCGGTGGAGGGTCGCTCCGGACACCGTGTCCGGCGCGTCGGCGCTCGGCAGTACCGGCACCCGGACCTGCCGCTTGCCGGGGTCGCGGCGCAGCCGGGCGATGAAGTCGAGGGGCCCGGAAGGCAGCTCGGCCGGGTCGAGGAGGACGGTCACACCACCGTCGGGGGTCGCGCGGGCGTGCGCGGCGGGCGTGGGAGCGCTCCCGTGAGCCTCGGGCGCGGCCTTCGCGGGACGCGGGCGGACGGCACGGGCGGCGAACTGCCTCAGCCGGGCGGCGCCGTCCCATCCGCGGCGCCGGGACCGGGACAGCTCCTCGAAGAGGGTCTCGTAGCGGCGGGCGATGACGGACGGGGCGTAGGCGTCGGCCTTCTCCAGCGCCCCCTTGCCGAGCCGCTCGCGCAGGGCCTCGTCGGTGACGATCCGGTTCAGCGCGTCGGCGTAGGCGTCGACGTCCCCGTCGAGCGGGACGAGGATGCCGTCCTCGCCGTCGGCGATGATCTCGCCGGGGCCGTGCGGGCAGTCGGTGGCGACGACGGGGACCCCACAGTGCATGGCCTCGACGATGGTCATGCCGAACGACTCCATGTCGGAGGAGACGGCGGCGACGGCGCCCTTGGCCCACTCGGTCTCGATCGGTGAGACCGCTCCCATGAGGAACGCGCGGTCGTGCAGCCCGAGCCGGTCGATCTGCTCCCGCAGGTTCTCCTTCTGCGGGCCGCGTCCGTAGATCCGCAGGGTCCAGCCGGGGTGTTCGGCGGCCACCTTGGCGAAGGCGTTCACCAGCCGGTCGTACCGCTTGATGGGGATGAGCCGGCCGGCGGCGACGATGACCTGGGAGTCCAGGGTGGACCGCTCGACGGCGGGGGCCCGGACGCCGTTGGGGACGCACACGATGGCGGTGGTGACGTGTGGCAGGGCGGCGCGGTACTGGGCGGCGTCGGCCTCGGAGACGGTGACGTAGGCGTCGAGTCCGGCGATGGCGTTGTTCTGGTCGGTGCGCAGCGGTTCCCCGTACTGGTCGAGGCTCAGATGCTCCTGGCCGACGCGCAGATAGCGGCGGCGTCCGTCGCGGGCGAGATAGCCGTTGAGGTCGGGGCGGGTGGCGATGACCACGTCGGCCTCGGTGCGGGCGAGGAAGCCGCCGATGCGTTCGTCCTGCAGGGCGGTGTAGGGCAGGTTCCCGGTGGCCCCGGTGTAGGGGAACATCGTGCCGGGCAGCTTGGTGAGCGGGTGGTCGCCCTCGTGGCCGGGGCTTCCTTCCCGCAGGTCGATCAGCGAGGTCAGGCGGACGCGCGGGTCGAACGGGAGGGCCGGTTCGTCGCGGGAGCGGTGGACGCTGACGACCTCGACGTCGTGCCGGTCGGCGAACGCGGCGGACAGGTTGGCCGTCGAGCGGATGGTGCCGCCGATGCCGAAGGCGTTGTTGATCAGGAATGCGATCTTCATATGTTTTCCCCCCTGGAAACCGCCCGAGCGCGGGCGGCATCGCACCCGCGCCCCCCTGGCGGTCAGGTCAGGGGCACGCACGGGCACGGCTAAATACGCGATACGTGGTCGACAATCAAGAAATGAGTGAGTGCGTGAGTGGCTGAATGAGTGGCTGAATGAGCGCAGCGGAAATCGGCCCACCGGGAAAGCCGCAAAGGGATACGCGCGGAAGCGCATCGTGCGATGAAATCCCGACCGGACGGCGGAAAGCCTATGTGGCGCGCGTCACAAACCCCGTCAAGCGCGCCGGACAGCTCAGCAGATACTCACTGGCCCAGATCCCCCCTGGTCACAGCCCCAACTCCCGCTTCCCCGGACAACAGCGAGAGGCAACAAAAAGTGAAACGAGAATATATCCCGCACAAAGGAAAGCCCAAGAACAATATCAGCCACTCCCGCACCGGGAGTATCGGGCACGGAATGCAAAACTCCGTTTTGCTACGGCCTTTCGAGCGGAGCGGGCCGCAACGGGGTCGCTTCCAGAACCTCCGCCGCCATGCGGCCGGCCGGGCCCGCCGTCTGCTCGGCGATGCGCCGGAACGTGTCCTGGGCCTGCCGCGCGGGCCACTCGGCCGGCAGATGCCGTAGGGGCAGGCGCGGGTCGGTACGGATGACGCGCAGCCACTCGGCGACGAGTCGCAGCCGGGTGGCGATCGGGTCCGCGGCGGCGAGGTCGGCGGTGGTCCAGCGCTTGTCGAAGGCGACGTACCGCGCGGCCAGCGTCTCCAGGTCCCAGCTCTCGCGGATCATCAGCCCGACGTCGGTGAACTCGTCGGCCTGCGCGTGGAACACCTTCACATGCGCGTCCAGACCCAGTTCGGAGACGATCTCCCGCACGTCCACCCGCCCCGGCGCGATCCACAGCCCGCTGTAGAGGGCGCCGAATCCGGACCAGGTGAGCCGGGAGCGCAGGTCGTGGCGCTGGCGTTGCCAGGACTCGGGGAGGGAGAAACCGAGGAGGGTCCAGGTGCCGTCCCAGTCCTCGTTGACCGCGCCGTCGCGCCAGATGCGCTGTCCGCCGTCGCGCAGGATGTCCTCCGCGTGCGGAGTGAGCCCGAAGAACATCCGCCGACCTTCGCGCTGCCGCCGCAGCAGCCCCCGGTTCACCATTCGCGTCAGCGTCGACCGCACGGCCTGCTCCCCGGTACCGACCCGCCCGAGCACGTCGATGATGCTCCCCGAGTACACCCCGAGGCCGCTCTCCCCCCGGTCCAGCACGTGATTCCCGAAGAAGGACATCACCAACGACTGCGGCCGCAACTGCGGCGCGTCGACGACATCGGCGTCCAGGATCTCGTCCTCCACAGCGGTAAGGGTACGGGGACCGTACGGCCCCGGTCAGGGGCCGGGGCTACTTGATGCGGGCCCGGCCGGAGCTGAGGAACACGTGACGGCGGGCCTGGCCGGAGGCCGAGGAACACGTGACGGCGGGCCTGGCCGGAGGCCGAGGAACACGTGACGGCAGGCCCGGCCGGGGGCCGAGGAACACGTGACGGCAGGCCCGGCCGGGGCTGGGGCCGACGCGGTCCGCGTCCGGGCTGGGGCGCCGGCCGACGGCCGCGCCCCGAAAGGGGCGCGGGGAACTGCGCGAGAAGCCCCACCCGGCCGCAGCCGAACGACCACCGACAGTCCCCCACCCCACGCGGAGCTCACCGCACCGCCTACGAGGCCACCCCCTCCTTCGCGGCCCCCTCCCGGAGGGACGACCCGCCACCCAGTGACTCCCGGTGGGTCTCCCGCACGAACCACACGGTCACGGCGGTGATCGCCGCACCCCCGCACACCAGCAGCGAGATCGGCGTACTGGACCCCCCGTTGGCCGCCACCAGACTCCCCGCGATCATCGGGGAGAACCCGGCGCCGATGAGCGTGGCGAGCTGGTACCCCAGCGACGCCCCGGTGTAGCGGACCTTCGTGCCGAACATCTCGGTGAGCAGCGCGCCCAGCGGCCCGTACATCACGGACTGGGCGAAGCCGTGTCCCAGGACGACCGCGAGGATCAGCAGTCCGGGTGACTTGGAGTCGACCAGGGCGAGGACGGGGAAGGCGAGTGCGGCGGAGGCGATGGCTCCGGCGAGGACGACCGGGCGGCGGCCGACACGGTCGGAGAGCGCCGACGCGCACGGCAGCACGACCAGCGCGACGGACGCCGAGACCGTGAGCGCGGTGAGCACCTGCGGCCGGGCGTAGCCGATACCGGTGGCGTAGGCGATCAGGTAGCTGGTCAGCAGCGACTGTGCGGTGAACGCGCCGATACCGACACACGCGGCGAGCACCAGCGCGCGCGGGCGGCGCAGTACGTCGACGATCGGCAGCCGGGCCTGCGTGCGGTCCTTCTTGACCTGGGCGAAGAGCGGGCTCTCGACCACCTTCAGCCGGACGAAGAGCCCCACGCCCAGCAGGACGACGCTGAGCAGGAACGGCACCCGCCAGCCCCACGCCGCGAACTCGTCGCGGGGCATGGCGACGACGAAGGTGACCACGAGCGAGGAGAGCAGGGAGCCCAGCGGTGCTCCCATCTGCGTGAAGCTGGACCACAGTCCGCGCCGCTTCTCCCCGGCGTGCTCCACGACCATGAGGGTGGCGCCGCCCCATTCACCGCCGATGGCGATGCCCTGCAGCACCCGCAGGGTGATCAGCAGGACGGGGGCCCAGACGCCGATGGTGTCGTAGGTGGGCAGCAGGCCGATCAGGAAGCTGGCGCCGCCCATCAGACCCATGGTCAGCAGCAGCATGGACTTGCGGCCGAGGCGGTCGCCGAAGTGCCCGAAGAGGATCCCGCCGAGCGGGCGGGCGACGTATCCGGCGGCGAAGGTCCCGAACGCGGCGATCGTGCCGACCGCCGGGTCCGCGCCCGGGAAGAACAGCTCACCGAAGACGAGCGCGGCGACCGTTCCGTAGACGAGGAAGTCGTAGAACTCGACGGCCGTACCGAGCAGCCCGGACAGCGCGACACGACGCAACTGCCGTGTCCGCTGGGCCTGTTCGGCCTGTTCGGCGGGGTTGGGGAGGGGGGACGGGGGCATGCGGGTCTCCCTGGAGCTAAGGGGAACGAGGGAGGAACACCGCGAAGGTAGGCGTGCATCTACCTGCCGTCAATATTTTGCACAACATCGACATCGCCCCCGCACCCCCTCGACGGACCCGCCGCGCCCCCTCCCCACGCCCCGGACTCCCCGCCCCGCACCTCGGACTCCCTGCCCGCACCTCAGAGCCCTCCCCACGGCTCAGGCCGACTCCACGGCTCAGGCCGACTCCACGGCTCAGGCCGGCTCCACAGCTCAGGCCGACTCCAGGAACTCCAGCCGGTTCCCCACCGGATCCTCGGAGTAGAACCGCCGATACCCCGGCAGGTCGTCGTCCCAGACGACCGGCGCCCCGCGCCCGGTCAGACGGGCGGCGTACGCGTCGATGCCCCGCACCCGCAACCCGGGGTGGGCCTTCTTCGGCGGCCGGAAGCCCGCCTCCACCCCGAGGTGCAGAATCACCTCCCCCGCACCGAACCAGCACCCTCCCCGCACCGCGAGCGCGGGCGGTTTCGGGATCTCCGTCATCCCGAGGACCCCGACGTAGTACGCCCGCAGCCGGTCCTCCGAGCCGGGCGGGGCGGCGAGGAGGACGTGGTCGACGGCGGCGATCACCGGCTCACCCCCGGCTTGCGGGCGACGACGAAGATGCGGCGGAACGGGAACGGCGTGCCGTGCGCCGTGGGCGGATAGGCCTCGCGCAGGGCGGCCCGGTACTCGGCGACGAACGGCTCGGCGTCCGCGCCCAGTTCGGTGAGGACCGGCCGCAGCCCCGTCCCCTTCACCCAGTCGAGCACCGGGTCCTCGCCCTGGAGGAGATGGACGTACGTCGTCTCCCACGCGTCGACCTCGCAGCCGAGGTCGGCGAGAACGGCGAGGTAGTCGGCGGGCAGGTGGACCGCGTCGTCGTGCCGGAGGGTCTCGCCGAGCCGGCCCTTCCAGCGGGCGGAGCGGGCGAGTTCGCGCATGAGGCGGTGGCTGGGCGAGTCGAAGTTGCCGGGGACCTGGAAGGCGAAGGTGCCGCCGGGGGCGAGGGCGTCGACCCAGGCCGCGAAGCGGGCGAGGTGCCCGGGCACCCACTGGAGGGTGGCGTTGCTGACGATCAGGTCGTACGGCTCCGGGGGCGCCCAGGTGCGGACGTCCGCCGCGGCGAAGTCGATGCGGCCCCCGCCCGGGGTGGGCCCCTCGTGGTCGACGTGCGCCCTGTCGAGCATCTCGGGCGAGTTGTCGTACCCGGTGATGTGCGCCGAGGGCCAGCGGTCGGCGAGGAGGCGGGTGACGTTGCCGGGGCCGCAGCCGAGGTCGGCGACCCGGGGGTGTTCCGTGGGCGGTTCGGGGACGTGGGCGAGCAGGTCGAGGAAGGCGCGGGCGCGGTGGCCGGCGTGCCGCAGGTACTGCTGGGGGTCCCAGGTGGGGCTGGTCGCGGGCATAGGGGGACTACCTCCTGGCGCTCGGGCGTCTGTCGCCGGTTCCGGACACCTCCACTCTCGTAGCCGCATATCTCGAAGTCAAGAGACTTGGAGCTAATCCTCTCGACATCAAGAGACTCCACATCGACACAACCACTACACTGATCGCCATGGAGGACGAGGTCGATCGGCTGGTCGCAGCGTGGCGCCGGGAGCGCCCCGACCTCGACGTGGAGCCGCTGGCAGTACTCAGCCGGGTGAGCAGACTCGCCCGGCATCTCGATCGCGCGCGCCGGCTGGCGTTCGCCGAGCACCAGCTGGAGCCGTGGGAGTTCGACGTGCTGACCGCGCTGAGGCGTGCCGGGAACCCGTATCAGCTCTCCCCCGGCCAGTTGCTCACACAGACGCTGGTGACGTCGGGCACGATGACGAACCGTATCGACCGGCTCACGAAGAAAGGCCTGGTCGAACGGCTGCCCGACCCCAGTGACCGCCGGGGTGTGCTCGTCCGTCTGACGGACGAGGGCCGGGACCGGGCGGATCAGGCGCTCGCCGGACTCCTCGACCAGGAACGAGCGATCCTGGCCGAGCTGTCCCGCGCCCAGCGGGGCGAACTGGCGGGCCTGCTACGCCAGTTGACCGCCCCGTTCGACAACATCCCCGGCTAGGTCCACGGGCCCGACACCCGCCCGGCGCGCGAGCGCGACCGCGGCGAGGGTGGAGTGGACGCCCAGCTTTCCGAGGACGTTCTGCATATGGGTGCGGACGGTGTGCGGGGAGAGGAACAGGCGCTCGGCGACGGCCTTGCGCCCCAGCCCGGCCACCATGCACCGGAGCACTTCGCGCTCACGCGGGGTGAGGGACTCGACGAGCCGCTCACTCTCCGTGCGGTGCTTGCGCGCGGCGGTCAGCTCCCGCAGGACACCCGTGAGGAGCGCGGGCGGCAGATGGGTCTCGTCGCGCAGCACTCCCCGGATCACGGTGAGCAGCCGGGACAGCGAGCAGTCCTTGGCGACCCACCCGGACGCGCCCGCCTGCAGGGCCAGCGCGGCCCGGCGCGGATCGTCCTTCTCGGCGAGGACGACGATCCGTACGCTCGGCTGTCCCGAACGCACACCCACGACGAGCGATATGCCGTCCACGAGCCCGTCCTCGCCGCTGTCCGAGACGGCTATGGGTACGGCGGCCGGACGCGCGCCGGAGGCGTGGACATGGCCCCCCAGGTCGGCGTCGACCAGCAGCACGTCGAACTTGCGCCCCTCCGCCGCCGCGCGGTCCAGACAGCGCAGCGCGGCGGGGCCGCTGCCGGCGGCGGACACGTCGACGTCCGGCTCGGCGGCCAGGGCCGCGGCGAGCGACTCGGCGAAGATACGGTGGTCGTCGACGACCAGGACTCGGATGCGAACCACTGAAACCCCCACTGGTCGGGGGACGACCGGCGCGAGTACGGCGCCCGGAGCGTGCCCCGGTTTACACCTGGGACGGGGCGTCGCAGCCGCACGGCCGCCGCCGTGCTGAACCGCTACCCCCACTCCGGGCGTCGTACCCGACTGTCTCGCCCCCTGATCAGCACCGGCCCCCACCGGTGCTGTTCATCAGAGTAAGGCCGGGGGGCAGGAGCGGAAGGTAATTTGCAGAACTGGTTGTCCAGCACGCTTATGGTGTGCCGCATGTTTCGTATGGAGACAGAAGTCGACAGGGAACGAAGCCAATTGCTGCGTTCCCGGCTGCGGGCCGACAACACCGCGGCTTCGCCGATCCTCCGGGACCTGCGGGGAACCCCTGGTGAACGGGAGGTTCCGCTCCAGGTGTGGGCTGTGGACGAGGCGGGCGACCTCGCCGGCGGCCTGGTCGACCACACCTGGGCCACCTGGCTTCACGTCACCTACCTCTGGGTCGACGAACGCCACCGGGGGAAGGGCCTCGGCTCACACCTGCTGTCGCGGGCCGAGCGCACGGCCGCCCGCGAACGCGGCTGCCACTCGGTGCGCCTGGAGACCTGGGACTTCCAGGCCCCGGAGTTCTACCAACGCCTCGGCTACGAGGTGGTGTGCGTGATCCCCGACTATCCGCCGGGGATCACGGAGTACACGCTGACGAAGAGGCTCAGCTGACCCTGGGCCGGGTGCGGAGTTGACGGCGTGCGGTTCGAAGGTGATCTCGTAGGTCACTGCGGTTCGGGCCCCAGTCGCCTGCGCACCTCTGCCGTGGGGATACCGGGTTCAAGCATCCCCTCGGCCTTGCGCCGCTGGTATTCCGCGACCGCGAGGGCGTCTTCGAGATCCTCTATCACCTGCGGCGAGACAAGAAGGCGGCCACGTGCCCGTGGTCGGTGAGGGCGATGATCTCGCGGCCGTGGGCGGCGCGACGGACGAGGTCGCCGAGTCGGAACGGGCCGCACTGATCGCAATCTCAGTCATATACCGATCAACCACAAGATTGACCTTGTTACCCATTCATGACTCTGAATTCACCCTTTGTGACCGGGTGGCGAGTTCGGCCCAGACCGTCAGGCCGTCACCCGTCCACCGCTGTCCCCAACCGGTGGCCAGAGCTTCGGTGATCAACAGGCCGCGTCCGTGTTCCTGTGCGGGGCCCGGCGGCCGGGACTGCGCCACGGCCCGGCGGCCCGTGCCCGCGTCGGTCACGCTCACGGTGGCCGCTGCGGCGGTGAGTGCCACGGAGACCGTAATGACGTGGCTGTCGCTGTGCTCCAGAGCATTGGCCGTCAGCTCACCAGTGATGGTTTCCAGATCGTCCACGGCATCCGGCGCCAGGCCCCACCACCGAGCCGTGGCGCGCACGTACCTCCGTGCGACACCTGCGGAGGCGAAGTCCGCGCCGGACAGCGAGAGCAAACCGAACGCTCGCGGTTCGACGGGGCTTGCGCATACCAGTGCCTCGTGGACGCCGGGGATACCGTCCGCCGACGGCGGTGCGACCCGGGTTCCGCCAAGACGAGCGCCCCGAGACCGGGCGATCAGCAACGCGTCCGCGAGCGCATCACACAACTGAGCTGCCAGAGAACCAAGTTCCCCATCCCTCTTCCCGCCACTACCGGCCAGAACATCCCGAGCACGGCTGAGCAGCCGCTCCGCCAGGCCCAGTCGCCCGTTCTCGATCCGGTCGGCCAGCCGAGAGACAGAGCCGTCACCACCGCCGTCCGCGAGGAGGAGGCAAGGCTGACCGTGTGCGCCGGTCCACGGCAGGAGCCGTACGCGGGTCGCATCCCTGTCACCCATCACGCCGCCTCCAGCCGCGCGTGGATGTCACGGGTGTCGAGGTCGACCCCGTACGTCGCACACCACAGGGTGTCGCGGCGCAGTCGTTGGAGCCGGACCTTCTCTTCACGCTCGTAGGCCGCGAGGTAGGGGCGGACGAGGCGGGTGGTGGTGCCGTCGATGGGCTCGTACCAGGCTTGGACCGTGGGGGCGAGGGGGGAACAATCCGACGGGAGGCGCCCGGCGCTCGCACTACGCGCAGGTCGCACCGCTGACGGCCGACCTGCACGGTGACGACCCGAGGAGACCGTGAATCTCCGTAGCCAACCGATCGTCCGCTCCATGAATCCGCTCATGTTTCCAGCCCTTCAGAGTCGACCCCGAACTGACGGGAAGCCTTCCATGGGAATCCCATGATGGGATTCAACGTGAAGGGAATTCACTGATGTGGGTGACTGTCTTCGCATTGATGTCCGACCCAGCCAAGCCGCTCATAGAGTCGGCACCAGGCGGCAGGACGCGACCGGGATGAGGCCGCTGAGCGCGAGAAGGGACATGGCACATGACCGCCACACAGACGGGTCCGGCCGGACGCATGCAGATCGCGCGCGGGCTGGTCTCACTGCGGGAGCGCTGCGGACTGACACAGACTCAGGTGGCCGAGCGAGCCGGCGTCAGCACAACCACCGTCAGCCGCTACGAAGCATGGCAGGACCGCGCCCGCATTCGATGGGCCACGGTCAAAGCTCTGGCTGATGCGTGCGCAGCCACCGCGCAGGAGCGGGAAGCTCTCGTGAACCTCGCCAAGTCGCAGGCCGCCGGGTGGTGGGTGGGCAACAGCGCGGTACCGGAGTGGATGGACCCCCTCGTCTCCTTCGAGCATGCGGCGGCGTACGAACACGTCTTCGCGAACACCGTGATTCCCGGTCTGCTCCAGACCAAGGAGTACGCCCTCGCCATCCACCAGGCACGTGAAGTCCGCAGCTCGAACAAAGAGATCGAGCGCATGGTCGAAGCACGCGTCCAGCGCCAGTACATCCTGCGGCGTGACCCGGCTCTGCACCTGTGGGTGGTCCTGGACGAGGCAGTCCTGCGCAGAACGGTTGGAGACAGCGAGGTCATGACCCAGCAACTCAAGCATCTTCACGAAGCGGCCCAGAGCCCCGACATCGACATTCAGATCCTGCCGTTCAGCGCGGGGGCCCACGCCGCCGGGGCCGGACACTTCGTGATTCTGGGACGGGACGACGAGCGCGAACCCCTCAACTCCATGGCAGTCGTCTACATCGAGATGCGCCGACGTGGGCTGTACCTGGACGACTCAGAGGACGTGGGTGCCTACAAGTTGACGTTCGACTACCTTCGTTCGCAAGCCGCCGACCCTGCGGCTTCGCTGCGTCTTATCGCCAGAGCACGACAGGAGTTGTCCCCATGACCGACATAGCCACTTCCCCTACCGAACCCGTGACCGTGACATGGTTCAAGAGCAGTTACAGCGGCGGCGAGGGCAACGAGTGCGTGGAGATCGCCAGCCTTCGAGCCAGGGTCGGCGTACGGGACTCGAAGGTCCCCCGCGGAGCCATCCTCACGGTGTCGGCAGATACGTTCGCCGCGTTCCTGAAAGGCCTCACAGACACCCGTCGCCATGACGACGCACCCACCAGACACGCATAAGCTTTACGAAGCGGCTTCCCCAATCGCCCGCCAAACTGTCAGGGATCTCCGGGCGATTGACACACCCCAACTCCAGGGCTGACGCAAAGTCGAATTTCTCAGCAAAGTCGCAGGTCGGTGGGTACGCCGAAGAGGTCCAGGGGTGCCTTGTGGGGTGACCGGGCGATCCGGCGCTTGGCGTCCGCGATGGAACTGCCCATGGCGCGGAGGTAGTTCATGGCCACCGATCGCAACGTCGAGGCATTCTGCGGTTCGTGGCCGCTGCGGATGCGCGAGACATCCTCGCCGAAGGTGACATCCCACACGTAGTGGATCTTGTTTTCCACACCCCAATGGCCATGAGCCGCCTTTACAGCGTATCGCGGACTGCACGAACGCTTACCAACACCGCTCCCACCACCCGCCACGTCGTATACCCACCGAAGCATGGACTGATACGCAGAAATCCTTAAATAGCGCCCGGAACTTCTGGACTGTTCTTACACTTGAGACCGTCCACCAGCTCGCGCGTGAAGTGTGCCGTCATTTTACGCAGGACCTCCACATCAAAATCTGGGACGTTTCGCACTTGGGTCTCGATTTCTAGAGGAAGTTGAGACTCTTGGTCTTCGTGAGTCCCCTCCACCTTGCAGGAAATCACTGCAACTAGGTGCAATCCGCCTTCTTCGCGCTTGACGAAGATACTCTTGCCAACAGGCTGCCAACCGCCTCCTGCTTCACCCGCCTTGATCCTCTGCTGTGAATAGGCGGACCAACTCACATAGGATAGAAATTCATCACTTCTTCCCTCAACACCCAAATCGCACGGATGTTCCGAGATGGCGTAATGCAACTCACTCCCAGGCTCCCAACGTCGCGCCATGCCAGAGAGGGACAACATTATTTCATCTACGGGAGTAAGTGAATTTTCAACACGCAGAACCCCGCTTCCCATCTCGCCCTGAAGGGCATCGACACTGCTGGAGCCGAACAGCTCATTACACACACTCCAACCCTTTGGCGAGTTACTTCTATTACTACTCTCGTCGGAACAGGACGAAAGCGTTGAAGACATAAAAACGACGACACCCAGGACTGGAAATACCTTGCCCAAGAACCGCATCAGGACACCTTCTCATTGTCCGAGATCGCATCCTTGCCATCTCTGTATGATCCCTCGATTCCAGGGAGGAGTGCATTCTTTTCTTCTGCGCTCATACCAACAGCATCAGCGTAGTTTGAGAAGGGAACCCACGCTCCCCGTTCACCGACTTTCTCAAGCGTTTGCACCTGCCGCAAGGCTTCCGGATCATTCTTGTATTCATTATCCTCCAAATATTGCAACGTGTGTGTGCCATAGGCCGTGTTAACCGCCTCACCCCCCGATTCCACGACGATCGGTACGACAGTGGCGGCGACAACCCCGGCGGCGGGTCCCAGAAACAATGCAGTCCCACCGGCCACGAGCAGCGAGACGCCACCCGTCATTGCCGACTTCCTCCATTCTCCGGCCTGCTCCATCTTCAAATTCTCCGCACCTTCAATATCCTTGAACTCCTCGCGAATCTGATGCGATCGCGATTCATCGAGGATTCCATGCATTTTGGCCGCATTGTGCGCGAAAGAGACTCCGCTTTCCCGATCGTCCTGGAGAGCCACAAATCCACTCGCTTCATAAATCTGCTGAGCGACGGTCAGAGTCTTGTACCCCTCCTCGTCCCCCGCCACCAGCATCATGAAGTTCCGTGCCTCCACTTCACCGAATGGCGTGCGAGTGGAACCGTCGCTGCTGTGCAGGAAAATCTGATCGCGCTGCAACTCATCGCCCGAGCCACCGAAGTCCTTGATGGAGTAGTTGAGGTCGTCGATATACGCCGCCCCCATCCTGGCCAGGCTGTCCATCATCACCTCGGGGGGAGCGTCCTCGGAGGCGATGTTGTAGCGCCCCATGACCTTCTCCATGACCTTGGCGGTCTCTTCGTCGCGGTGCAGTTCAGGGGGGTTCGCGCCATACGGGTGGCCTGTTGTCGCCGACTCGAGGGCGTGGCCGAGGGCGTCCGGGCCGAAACTGCGGGCCTTCTCGGCCTCGTCGCTGCCGGGGTGGGAAAGGGTGTCGGCCGGCCACTCGAAGTCTTTGTCCGTCAGTTCGTCGAAGTATTTGTAGTCGAGGGTCGCGTTCTTCTTGACCGTCCCGTCGTCGTTGTAGACCGTGGGTACCTCGTCGTTGAAGAACTTGGTAGAAGCTTGGGGGCTGTGGCCCAGGGCTTCGAGCACGCCGGTCAGCGGGTCGTAGCCGGCTCCCGACCGGCCCGACGGGTTGAAACCCAAGTCGAGGTCTCCCGTGTGCGGCTTGTTCGAGACGAACCGGTAGGGGTCCTTGTGGTGCAACTGCACGATGTGCTCTGCGATGGGGTTGAGGAATCTGTGGTCGTAGTTGCCAGATCGAAGGAGCCCACTCAGGATCTGGTAGCCGTAGGGAGACTGGGGAGCGCCTGGCTGTAGTTGGATCGGCTGTGTCCCCAGGCGGCGGAACTCCGTGGCCCAACTCGATGGCAGGTGCGGCTTGTTGTCGGGGTCCGTCGCCGAGGCCAGTGCCATGCCCATGTTGTGCTGGAACTGTTTGGTGAGATCGAGTCGGGTCTTGTGATCACCTGCCGTGCCGTCCAGCGCCATGCGGCCGTAGAAGTCCAGAGCTTCCTTCGGGCCGCCGAGGGACTTGTAGAAGGGTGTTGAGAAGTCGGGGTCCTTCGCGTTGTGCTTCATGATGGAGTTCAGTTCGGTGAACTGTTTATCCGTCATTTCCGGGCCGAGCTTGGCGAGTTCCGCCGCACGTTCCGCCTGTGCTTCGTCCAGGGAGTCGTACGAGCTGTGCCCGGCGTTGTGTCGGTCGTTGCCGTGGCTCTTGCGCAGGGCCCGGGCAACCGAAGCGTCGATCTCCGACGCTCGGGCGAGAAGCCGGTTGATCCGGTCCTCCAACTCCTGCTTGGCGTCGAGCTGTTCCTGCGTGCGCTCGTCGGTGTCGCCCCGGATATGCACGAAGAAGCAACGGACCTGACCGTCGCCGATGTCGTCGACGCGGATACCGAGGTTCGAGGCATCCACCTGGACCGCCGTCTTGATCTTCTTCTGGAGTGAGTCCAGCTCCGTGTGGGCGTCGTCAAGGACGTGGTAGATGCTGTTCGCCTCGGTACGGAGGTCAGCGATCTCCTTCGCCGTCTTGGTGACGAACCCGCGTGTCACCGTGGCGTTCTGTCCGGCCCAGCGAGCCGCGTCCGACTTCGCCTGCATGCCCTTGCGGGCATTCTCCGAGAGTGTCTTCAGGCCGTCGACGGTTTTCTTCCAGTCGGAGACAGCCGTGCCGAGCTTTCCCAGATCGACTTCGAGGAGGTCCGTGTAGGTAAGGGACATCGGGCGCTCCTACTTGAAGTACTCGTTGAGTTGGGACACCGGAACGGTCAATCCGTCATAGGACTGGAGAACGGAGGAGATCTTCTCGTCGTCGTTGGCGTGCAACTTCTTGCTGTAGTCGAGATGGTTGGAGATGTGCGCGCAGGCCTGAAGGACCGACTTCACCTGAGACGTCCAGATCTCGACCGTCGTCTCCAAGGCGCCGCCCATCTCGAAATTGTGGGACTTCAGCGTGGCGGCCGACTGAGCGGTGGATCCGACACCGGTCTTTTCAGAACCGGCGCCCGCGATGTCCGCCTCTTTGTGAAGCTGGTCGTAGAGGATGAACGCCTCATGCCCTACGGCCCCCAAGTCGTCCTGGTGCACCACCAGATCGCCGCCGCTGGCGCTCCCCTGGTCGGCGAGCTGGTTGAGCTGCATGTGCGTTCCAGGTGTCCCAGCCACATTGGCCTTCGACTGCTCCCACTCATCCCAGGCCATGCGCCCGCTTCCCCCCGAAGTCCCGTATGCACCAGGCTCGCGCTCACAACTGCTCGCGGCGCTTCTTACCGCCGCTTCAACTTACCAAGGCAGCCCTTGACGTGAATCGCCTACACGGCGTCTCACATGAAGGTTTCACACACGTCCGGGCCGGCAGGGACCTGATGTCTGGCCTCAGGTGGAGCCCGTCCCCCGGTCGGTGGGAGCGTGGTGGCCCGGGGCGTTGGGAGGTGAGTACGGAGAAGGCGGATAGTGCGGTGCGGGGTACTGGAGTTGGCCCGGGGGGTACGTGGTTACCGGGCTCGGCACGGCTTTCGGGGCACGGTGTTTGCGGACGACTACGAAGGCTGTGATCGTCCCGCCGAGAAGTGCTGCGGCGATGCCGCCCAGGACGATCCACACCATGGAGTTGTCCTGGGACGTGGAGGCTGTCGTCTCGGTCTCGGTGTTCTTCTCCTGGGCCCGGGAATCGGCGCCATCGGTTGCCGACGGCTCGGGAGACGGCGACGCGGAGGCTGCCGCCGCGAGGTCCGGGAGCGGGTATTCGTCGGCGGGGCCCGGGTCGCCGGGGTTCTGCAGGGCGATGCGGGGGCGGACGATGCCGTAGCCGATGGAGTCGTTGCGCTTGGCGCCGTCGGTGGGGGCTCCGATGGTGTTGAGCATGACTCGGAGGACCTGGTTGTTGGTCCAGGTCGGGTGCTTGGACCAGATAAGGGCGGCGCTGGCGGAGGCGATGGCGGTGGCATCGCTGGTGCCGCTGGTCTTGCAGAGGCCCGTCTCGCTGCCACAGGCGTGGACCATGTCTTCGCCAGGGGCGGAGACATCCACCTCGGGGCCGTACTGGGACCAGGACGCCCGCCGGAGGTTCTTGCCCACCGCTGCTACAGCGATGACACCGGGCGTGGCAGCCAGGGGGTTGACATGGTGCTGCTTGTCGGCATCGTTGCCTGTGGCTGCGAAAACAAGTGAGCCCTTGTCGAGGGCGTACCTGACCGCCTCGGTCAACTCAGGGCTCTTGATGCCACCACCCATCGAGACGTTGATGACCTGGGCTCCGGAGTCGACCGCATAGCGGATGCTCTTGCTGAAATATGCAGACACTTCAAACGGACTGACGTCACCGTCATCAGGCATCCGGACAGGGAGGATGTCGGCATCAGGGGCGAGCCCGAGCGCACCGTTTCCGCTCTCAAGTGCACCCGTACCAGCGATGAGTCCGGCCATTCCGGTGCCGTGGCCGTCATAGTCCGTGTGCTCGTCGCCAGCACGGCTCGAGGGCGCAAAGTCCTTGCCATCGAGCACCCGCCCTTTCAAGTCAGGATTGTCCGGATCGACTCCGGTATCGACGACGGCGACCGTGATGCCTTTCCCCGTGCTGGTCTGCCACATCTCCTCGGCCTTCATGGCATCGAGGAACCACTGCTGCTGGCGGATGGACTCTGCGTAGGCCGGTGCCCCTGCGGTGCCCACCAGCAGCAGGCTGAGTATCGCGGACGCCGCAGCACGGTGGCTCCCGTGCCGAGTGCTGGTGATGCGCATCAGGTTCACTGTCTCCGTTCCGGGATACGCGTCAATCGACCGTCGGTGGTGCGGTCTGGCTGTTGCCCTGCCGTCGGCTCTCCTCATTGTCGGCCGAGCGGTGCAGCCGAACGTTCCTGTTGTCCGTGCTCGTTGAGGTGGTCGGCCCGGATACGCGAGGAGTGCCTGTTCCTCTGTTCGTGCCAGGGCGAACCACGCTGGGTGCACCGCCTACGATGCCGCCACGCGTCGTACCACCGCCGGAGGTCGTACCGGTTCCGGCCGTCCCACCCGAGCCACCAGAGCTGCGCACCGTACGGCCCGTCTGTTGCGGAGCGCCTCCGATGACGCCGCCGTTCGGCGAGGGGAGACGGCGACCGGACGTCGGTGCCTGCTGACCGGCCGGTCGCCCTGTGGAAGCCGCCGTACCGGTCGTGGGACCCATCGGGGGACGCCCCGTCGTGCCGGGTGGTGCCCCCACCACTGTTCCACGATGGGTCGTTCCCGCCTGCCCGCCCAACGGCGGGGTGACCGGACGACCGCCGATGATGCCGTTACTACCGCCCGGGACCCGCGCGGCATTCGGAGACGGGACAGCTGGACCGGCAGGGAACTGAGGCATACGGCCAGTCACGGCCGACCGCCCCTGCGCCGGCGGGCCACCGGCAGGCAGACCCTGCCTGCCCGTCACTGGGGGAACCCAATTCGAGTGCGGAGGACTTCCAGGCCCCTCCAACCGTCCAGCGCTGGGCGGACCGCTTGGCGGACCCGTCGCTGTCCGCTTGTCCTGCGGCAACGTCTCTACGGAATCGAGACCCATCCGGGTCGGAGGCTCATCCACCGACGGCGCGGAGCGCTCTGAAGACCGGGTGTCCAACGACCGCCTCACGTCAGAGGTGTCGGAACCGGTATCCCTGCTCGGCGCCGAATCCAGCGGAACAACGCCACGGGGCGAAGAGGCGCTCTGCTCGGAAGAGCCCGGACGTTCCAGGTCAACGCTCTGATAGCTCGAGTCGTGCGGAAGAACCGCCGTCGGCGGTGGCGCGAACCTGGGCCTCTCCAGCGCGTTCAGCTGCACCGCCGAGAACTCGTAGGCCTGCCCCAGCTTCACCATCTCCGCGGCGGCCTCCTGCCGCACCTTCTCCTTGCCGGCCGCCAGCGCCGCGAGTTCGGCTGCGGACTTGGCGGAGATGGTGTCCGCGTCGGGGTCGTTGTGCGCCATCGTCGCCGCGTCGAGGTTCGCCTGGGCGCCCTCCGCCGTGCGCGGGATCGCGGCCTGGGCCCGGGCGATGGCGTCGGAGGCCTGGGCCAGCCACTTCGCGGAGCTCTCGCTGAAGTCGCCCAAGCGCAAGGTGGAGTTGGCGAGGTCGGCCGTCCAGGCGCGGAAGGCGTCGGCGCCCTCGCCCTTCCACTCGACCCATTGGGGGCGGATCTTGAGCTCGTCGGCGATCTTGTGGATCTCCTCGGCCACGGTTGCCAGCCGGTCGGCAGCGGACTGGACTGTGCCGCTGTTGGCCTGGTCGAGCCACTGGAGCATGCGCTCGTGGCTCATGCCGTCGAAGATGCCGCCTGTCATCAGATCGTGCCTCCCGAGTCGCCGCCGTCCGCGGGTGCCTGTGCCTGATCCGGTGGTGTCGCGTCCCGGCTGGTACCGCCCCGCTGTGGCAGACCCGGGTCGTACGCCCCGCCGTAGTGCTCCGTCGTCTCCGCGCTGATCGCCGCCATGCGGTCGCGGATGTCGAGGTCGATGTTCTGGTAACCCTTGTGGGCGGCGAGGACGGCGATGCCCATGCCCTCCATCGAGTCGGAGAGGAGCTTCGAGAGGTTCTCCAGTTCGGTGATCACCGTCTCGTACGCGGTGAACAGGCCCGCAGCCTCCGCCCACTCGCCGTTGCCGCCGCCGAACTGGGTGCGTACGAGCTGTTCCTGGCCAACCTTGCCGGGGCCGGCGTCGGAGTCCTTGAGGTCGCTGATCAGCTGGTCGACGCGCTTCTGGAAGGCCGTGATCGACGACAGTTCGGTGACCAGATCGGTGGCCGCGTCCCGCGCGGAGTCGAATGCGGAGTCGAACAGGCTGGACGCCCACGAACCACCCGAGGATCCATCCGTCCCGTCGCCGTTCGACATCGTTGCCCTCCCATGAAAGCCGCTACCTCACCGACAACTCTAACTACCCGGTGTGACAGTGTCGTGGGCGAGTTCCGTGAACACATGAGTGCTCGTACTCAGATGTGGCGCTGGAGTGGGGAGAGTTGGCGGTGGTCATGGTTGTGGGGCGGGGCCCTCCGGCCCCGCCCCACACCTCACACCTCACACTTCACACCTCAAGTCATGACTCTCGCGTCATGATCTCCAGGTCAAGAAACCCGTCGTGCCCCCGCCGAAGGCACCGCCACGAAGACGCGGGGGGCCGTGAAGCCGGCCGCGGCGAAGGCCTCCTCGATCGCCTTGGTGATCGTGTCCGCGTCGGGAGCGTCGACGAGGACGATCGCGGAGCCGCCGAAGCCGCCGCCGGTCATGCGGGCGCCGAGCGCGCCGGCGGACAGGGCGGTGTCGACGACGAGGTCGAGTTCGGGGCAGGAGATGCGGAAGTCGTCGCGGAGGGAGGCGTGGCCCTCGACCAGGACGGGGCCGATCGCGCGTGTCTCGCCCGACTCCAGGAGGGAGACCACACGTTCGACGCGCTGGTCCTCGGTCACCACGTGGCGGACCAGGCGGCGGACCTCCTCCTCGTCGCCGAGGCGGTCGAGGGCGGCGTCCAGCTCGTCGTACGCGATGTCCCGCAGCGCGTCGACGCCGAGCAGGGCCGCGCCCTTCTCGCAGCCGGCGCGGCGCTTGCCGTACTCGCCCTCGCTGTGGGAGTGCTTGACCTGGGTGTCGACGACGAGGAGCTGCATGCCCTCGGCGGCCAGGTCGAAGGGGATCTGGCGCTGCGAGAGGTCCCGGGTGTCGAGGAACAGGGCGTGGCCGGTCTCGCAGCACGCGGAGGCCGTCTGGTCCATGATCCCGGTCGGGGCGCCGACGTAGACGTTCTCCGCGCGCTGGCACAGGCGGGCCAGCTGCCAGCCCTTGAGGCCGAGGGAGAAGAGGTCGTTGAGGGCCAGGGCCACCACGACCTCCAGCGCCGCCGAGGAGGAGAGGCCGGCGCCCGTCGGGACCGTCGACGTGAGGTGGATGTCGGCGCCGGTGACCGCCGTGTGGCCGGCCTCGCGCAGGGCCCAGACGACGCCGGACGGGTACGCCGTCCAGGCGCGGTCGGCCTCCGGCGTCAGCCCGTCGAGGGACAGCTCGACCACACCGCCGTCGATGTCGTCGGAGTGGAGGCGCAGCCGGCCGTCCGTGCGCCGGGACACCGCCGCGATCGTGGTGTGCGGGAGGGCGAAGGGCATGACGAAGCCGTCGTTGTAGTCGGTGTGCTCACCGATGAGGTTCACCCGGCCCGGCGCGGCCCACACTCCCTCCGGCTCCGCCCCGTACAGCTCCTCGAACCGCTCGGCGACGACGACAGCCTCGCTCATCCCCTGACCCTGACCTTTCCGTACTCAACCGACGAACTGGCTCAGCCGGCGAACTGGCTGAGCCGGCACACTTCTTGGCTCGAACAGGCGCGAACCCGCGCGACTTGGCGCGAACAGGCGCGAGCAGGCGCGAGCAGGCTCGCACCCGGGCTACTTCGCCCGCGCCTGCGCGAACTCCCACGCGTCCGCGACGATCTCCGCGAGGTCCGCCCGGGACGGGTTCCAGCCGAGGCGTTCGCGGGCGGTGGCGGCGGAGGCGACCAGGGTGGCCGGGTCGCCGGCGCGGCGCGGGGCGACGACCTCGGGGATCGGGTGGCCGGTGACCTGGCGGACGGTCTCGATCACTTCGCGCACCGAGAAGCCGTTGCCGTTGCCGAGGTTGCAGATGAGGTGCTCGCCAGACCGCGCGGCGGCCAGCGCCAGCAGGTGGGCGTCGGCGAGGTCGGCGACGTGGATGTAGTCGCGGATGCAGGTGCCGTCCGGGGTCGGGTAGTCGTCGCCGAAGACGGAGATCGCGTCCCGCCCGCCCTGTGCGACCTGGAGGACCAGCGGGATCAGGTGCGACTCGGGGTCGTGGCGCTCGCCGCAGGAGCCGTACGCGCCGGCCACGTTGAAGTAGCGCAGCGAGACGGCGCCCAGCCCGTGGGCGGCGGCCTCGCCTGTGATCATGTGGTCGACGGCGAGCTTGGAGGCGCCGTACGGGTTGGTCGGCTTCGTCGGCGCGGACTCGACGATCGGGGTCGTCTCCGGCTCGCCGTACGTGGCGGCGGTGGAGGAGAAGACCAGCTTGCGGACGCCCGCCTCGCGCATCGCGCCGAGGAGCGCCATGGTGCCGCCGACGTTGTTGTCCCAGTACTTCTCGGGCTTCACGACGGACTCGCCGACCTGCGAGAACGCGGCGAAGTGGAGGACGGCGTCGAAGGAGGCGTCCAGCCACTTCGCGGCGTCGCGGATGTCGCCCTCGATGAAGGACGCGCCCGCGGGCACGCCCTCGCGGAAGCCCGTGGAGAGGTTGTCGAGGACGACGACCTCGTGGCCCGCCTCCAGCAGATGCTGGGCGACCACGCTGCCGACATAGCCCGCGCCACCGGTGACCAGGTACTTACCGCTCATGAACTCGCTACCTCTCGCAGTCGCTCGGCCGCGCGCTCCGGCGGCACATCGTTGATGAACACGTTCATGCCGGATTCGGAACCCGCGAGGAACTTCAGCTTGCCGGAGGTGCGGCGGATGGTGAAAAGCTCGAGGTGGAGCGCGAAGTCGTCGCGGTTGACGCCGTCGAACTCCTCCAGTGTGCCGAACGGCGCCTGGTGCCAGGCGGCGATGTACGGCGTCGGAGGCTCACCCTCGCCGAAGATCCGGTCGAAGCGCCTCAAGAGTTCCAGATAAACCTTGGGGAATTCTGAGCGCGCGTCCTCGTCGAGGGCGAGGAGGTCCGGCACGCGGCGCGTGGGGTACAGGTGGACCTCGTACGGCCAGTGCGCCGCGTACGGCACGAAGGCGACCCAGTGCTCGGTCCGGAGCACGATCCGCTCGCCGGCGAGCTCCTTCTCCAGGACGGCGTCGAAGAGGTTCTCGCCGCCGGTGGCGTCCTTGTGGGCCGCGAGGGAGCGCAGCATCAGCGCGGTGCGGGGTGTGGTGAAGGGGTACGCGTAGATCTGCCCGTGCGGGTGCCCCAGGGTCACGCCTATCTCGGCGCCGCGGTTCTCGAAGCAGAACACCTGCTCGACGGAGGGGAGATGCGACAGCTCCGCGGTGCGGTCGGTCCACGCGTCCAGGACGAGGCGTGCCTGCTCGTCGGTCAGGTCGGCGAAGGACGCGTTGTGGTCCGAGGTGAAGCAGACGACCTCGCAGCGGCCGGAGTCGCCGGCGAGGGAGGGAAAGCGGTTCTCGAAGACGACGGCGTCGTACGACGAGTCCGGGATCTCACTGAGCCGGTCGCCCTCGGAGGGGCAGAGCGGACATTCGTTCGCCGGGGGGTGGTAGATGCGGCCCTGCCGGTGCGAGGCGATCGCGACGGAGTCACCGAGCAGCGGGTCCCGGCGCACCTCCGAAGTGGTGACGGTGCGCTCCAGGGGCCGCTTGTCCACCGCGTCGCGCACGGTGTCGTCGCGCAGGTCGTAGTAGATCAGCTCACGACCGTCGGCCAACCGGGTCGAGGTCTTCTTCACGCCGGACTCCCCATCCCACCCATCAAACAGAACCAAACACATCAAAGCACAAGTTCCGACGCTCGTCACCATCAGAAACAAACAAAGATCACCAGATCCCAACTGAAGCGAGCCGCCCCATGCCGCGCAGGGAGAATCTCGCCGACCTCACGGCCGAGCTACGGCTCATGGCTGCCGACAGCGCGCGGTACGGCGTCTGCGTTTGAGCCCCGGCATGGAGGAACCGCCCCCGGCGAGGGTGCCGACACGTGGTGCCGGCGTCGATCCTGCTCGGTGTTGAGCGGCCGACGGAGTAAAGGGAGCGGGGCCCCGAGCAGCGCCCTGGGTGCGCTCGGGCCCTCGCACACAGACCCGAGGCTAGGGTCGTGACTGTCGTTTTCACCGAGGAGGGGGAGCCAAGGATGAGCGGAACGGTCACGGCGGTCAGCAGCAACGGCGAGTACTCGTTCACCAAGCCGAACCGGGACAGCGTCACGCTGCTCGCCGGGCTCGGCGTAGAGGGTGACGTACATGCCGGAGTGACGGTCAAGCACCGCTCGCGGGTGGCGCAGGACCCCACCCGGCCGAACCTGCGCCAGGTTCACCTGATCCATGAGGAGCTCTTCGCCGAGGTCGGCGCGGAGGGATTCAAGGTGGGGCCCGGCGACCTCGGCGAGAACATCACCACCCGCGGCATCGATCTGCTCGGGCTGCCGGTCGGCACACTGCTGTATATCGGGGACGACGCGGTGCTGGAGGTGACCGGGCTGCGCAATCCCTGCCTGCAGATCGACAACTTCCAGGACGGGCTGCTGAAGCGGGTTGTCGGCCGCGACGAGGCCGGGAACCTCGTGCTCAAGGCCGGAATCATGAGCATCGTGAGGGAGGGCGGTGCGGTGCGTCCGGGCGACACGATCAAGGCGGAACTTCCCGCCGGGCCGCACCGCCCCTTGGAGCGGGTCTGACCGCACGCCGACCCCACACGAATGGCGAGCCGACCCGCAGCCGTCGAGCCTGTCCCGCTCACTCCGCGACGGATCATCCGGCCCACCGCTCGGTCAGCGGAACAGGTCCTCGGCGTCGGTCACGCAGAGGGCCCGTTCCGCCCAGACCATGAGCTGAGCTCGGTCGGGGCAGTCGGTGACTCGTTCGCGGACCTGGTCCGGCACCGGGATGCCACGCCATTCGAGGGTCTTGAAGATCATCTCGATCTGAGCCTCGATCCGGCCTTCCTCACGGCCTTCCTCACGTGTCTGCTCAGCGAGCGGGTGTCGCCAGAAGTACTGCGTATCCGTCATGAGGTCCCTCCAGATCTGCTGTGCCTCGGGGTCCTTCAGGCACGAGTCGACGAACTGCACGAAGACCGCGGCGCTCTCCGCGTCGATGGTCCGTAGGGCGGTTACCAGGGATTCCAGTATGGCGGCAGCCTTGGGCCCCTTGCCATGCGTCATCGCCGAGAGGACTGCGAGGGGTACGTCCCGCTCGGCCGCCCGCTCGTCCTCGATGACCGGTACGTTGTCCGGGCCCAGCACCAGTGGCCGTACCGTCAGCGAGGGGCGGCCGCGCACCCCGAGGTGAATGGGCTGCGCCGCCCAGCGAGCCGTGGCGCCGTGCTGGGTGATCACGATGAGCACCGGGTCGCAGTGGTACTTCGCGTACAAGTAGCTGAGGTAGTAGGGCCAGCTGCGGCGCTTGCCCTCGTCCTTCTTCCCCTGCGACTCGACGACCAGGAGATACGTCCCCTCGTCGGTCTCCGCCCGCAACAGCGTGTCCACGCGCCGCTCGACCGGTTCGATCTCCGTGAGGTCGACGTTCATGGCCGCGAACTCGCGCGGCTCGGGGAAGGGCACGTCCAGCACCTGTTACAGGGCGCGGGTGAGCAGCGCGGGATCCTTCTGGAAGATCCGGTGCAGCGCCTCATGCGGCGAGCTGACCATCGGCTCTCCCTCCTTTCTTTCGAAGTGATCAACGCGTCATGCCGCGACCGGGTCACAGAGCAGTTCGCACCACACGTATTTGCCCCGGTGCCCGAAGCGGGAGGACGGCTGCCAGCCCCATACGTCCGTGCAGGCCCGTACGAGGGCGAGGCCTCGGCCGGATTCCGTGTCGGGCGTGGCCGCCAACCGGGCCGGGGGTTCCGGGGGTCCGGGGTCCGCGTCCCAGGCTCCGATCCACAGGGTGGTGCCCGACCAGCGCACGCGCAGGGCCGCTGGGCCCTTGGTGTGTAGTACGGCGTTGGCGATCAGTTCCGTGGCGAGGAGTTCGGCGGGATCCAGGAGGGCGGTCAGGCCGTGCGCGGTGAGGATGAGGCGGAGGGTGCGGCGGGAGACGGTGACGGCTCGGGGGTCGTGGGGGATGTGGAGGACGTACTCCCAAGGTTCGGGGGCGTTTTCGGGCATGGGGCAGCTCCGTCGGAAGAAGGGTGGGGTGCGGGCGGTGGCATTGCCTCAGCCGTCATGGCAGGACGGAGTGGTGCGCTTCCGGGGTCCCGGCGTTCCGCAGAGTGTGCGGCGCGTCACTGAAAGTAGGGTATAAATTAATACCCTCGCAACAGCCTGCCGTAATCTGACACCCGAACGAGGAGTCGTGGAGAGGCAGTTACTCGGATGACCATGCGGAACCAGCCCACGGCACGACAGGTGCGCCTGGGGTCCGAGCTGCGCAAGCTGCGGGAGGCGGCGGGCAAGCCCGCCAAGGAAGTGGCCGGACTCCTGGGGGCGAGTTCAGCCCACATGAGCCAGATCGAGGCCGGCAGTTCGGCGATCGGCGAGGAGCGGCTGCGCAGACTGGCGGCCCACTGCGCCTGCTCGGACACGGAACTGATCGAGGCCCTCGTGGCGATCGCGGCCGACCGCACACGCGGCTGGTGGGAGGAGTACCGGGGAGTCCTTCCCCAGGTGAACCTGGACGTCGCCGAGGCGGAGCACCATGCGACATTCCTGCACGAGGTCGCCATCGCCTACGTGCCCGGACTGCTGCAGACTTCCGACTACGCGCGAGCGGTTTTCAGTTACACGCGTCCTGAACTGCCGGAGAGCGAGCTGTTTCCCCGGGTGGAACACCGGATGCGGCGACGCGCGGTCATCGAGGGTGAGCATCCGCTGCCGTACGAGACGATCGTCCACGAGTTCGCGCTGCGGGTCCGCGTGGCCGATCGGCAGACCTCAGTCGCCCAACTCCGCCGCATCCTGGACGAGATCGAACAAGGGCACGCGGCGGTGCGCGTCATCCCTCTTGATCAGGACGGCTTTGCCGGTGCCGCCGCCTCGATGATGCACCTGGGTGGTCCGGTGCCCCAACTGGACACGGTGCTCCGCGACACGCCCACCGGCACCCTGTTCATCGATGCGGAAGCACAGTTGAAACAGCTCCGAACACTCTTCCGTAAGGTGGAGAAGGCATCGCTGGATCCCGTCGCGTCACGGGACTTCATCCACCGCCTGATGAAGGAGCTGTGAGCTGCATGAATCACGCGCTGCGCTGGCAGAGGTCCACGTTTTCCGGGGGCGGTGAGGGAAACACCTGCGTCGAACTGGCCGCCATATCTCCCCACTTGCTCGGCCTCCGCGAATCCGATGTCCCTGGCGCCGTCCTCACCACCACGCCCGCCCCGGTCACCGAACTCCTCCGCGCCATAACCTCCGGCAGGTTCACCCCGCGCCGCCCGTGATCACCGAAGCTCTTCGGACGAAGAACCTCGAGGCAGCCCATGACGATCCCCTGCACCTGGCAGAAGTCGACGTTTTCCGACGGCGGCGAAGGAGGTACCTGTGTCGAATTAGCCGCCGCCCCCGACAACTGGCAGAAGTCATCGTTCTCCGGCTTCGGTGACGGCAACGACTGCGTCGAAATCGCCACCTCCCCCGCCACCCTCCACCTCCGCGAATCCGACACCCCCGCCACCCACCTCAGCACCACCCCCACCCCCCTCGCCGCCCTCCTCCACCACATAAAAGCCGGTGGCCCCGGGACTACGGCGGACTGAGGCAAGCCCCCGGCGACACGCGGGGGCTCACCGGCTGGCATGTCCGGAATGCCCACTCCTACGGTGATCCCATGCCCATCCGCCGAACAGCCACGGCCTCAGCCGTCGCCCTCGCTCTCGCCCTCCTCACCAGCCTCGCCCCGGCCCACGCGCAAGGCGCGGCGAACCCCCTGCAACGCGATGCCGACGCCCTGCGCGACACCGGCGTGACCGGGGTGTCCGTACGGCTGGAGACACCTCACGGCACCCGCACCGCCCGCAGCGGCGTGGGCGACCTCGCCACCGGCGCACCCGTGCCCCGCGACGAGTACATCCGTCTCGGCAGCACCACGAAGACGTACGTCGCGACGGTCGTCCTCCAACTCGTCGGCGAGGGGCGGCTGTCGCTGGAGGACAGCGTGGAGCGCTGGCTGCCGGGCGTGGTCCGGGGCAAGGGGAACGACGGCCGCCGGGTCACCGTCCGTCAGCTTCTCCAACACACCAGCGGCCTGCCGGACTACATCGCGGACGTCGTCCCCGACCTGAGCGAGGCCGGTTATCTCCAGCACCGCTCGACGACCTACACCTCGCGGCAGCGCGTCGCGTTCGCCATGACGCATCCGCCGGTGTTCGAACCGGGGGCCCGCTGGGAGTACTCCAACACCAACTACATCCTGGCCGGAATGGTGATCGAGGCGGTCACCGGCCGGACCTGGGACCGAGAGGTGCGGGACCGGATCCTGCGCCCGCTCGGGCTCACGCGCACCTTCAACCCGGGCGACGATCCGCGCATGCCGCGCCCCCACTCCCGTAACTACCAGCAGTTCGAGCGGTCCGCAGACGGATCGGAGGGCGGCCCCATGACGGACACCACCCTCGCCTACCTCCCCTTCGACGGTGACGCCGACGGCTCGCTGATCGGCACCGCCGCCGAGACCAACCGCTTCTTCTCCGCGCTCCTGAGCGGCGGGCTCCTCGCCCCCGCCCAGCTCGCCGAGATGCGGCGCACGGTCGCCGTGCCGGACAGCCCCGACGGGGTACCGGGGTCGCGCTACGGCCTGGGCCTGGAGTGGACGCCGTTGACCTGCGGCGGCGGCTACTGGGGACACAGCGGCAGCGGCTTCGGCTATCTGGCGTGGCCCGCGACGACGTCCGGCGGTCGCGTCGCGGTCACCGTCGCCGTACACAGCCGGCCCGCCGTCGAGGAGACCGCCGCACGCCAGATCCGAGGCATCACGGACCTGGTCGACCACGCCGTGTGCGCCCGGCCCGGGAAGGCCGGGGTTCCGCATCGATGAACGCGGTGCCGTGGAGGGGGAGGTCCACCTCGCCCTCCACGGTTGAGCACCGTCCGCGTCGGCCGGTGGTCGTGAACAGGACAGCCGACGCAGGCCGCTCGGCGGGCCGGGATCCGAGGGGTTGTCCGGGAAAGCCTTCGCGGCGATCACACGTCGCGCCGGATCCGTCGACAGAGGGGCCCACTTGGCCCACATGTCGACCTCGCCTGTTCAGAACACGTCACCCGTGACCGGGGTGATCCCGGAGACCTGACGGTAAGTCACTGTCCGTATTGGATCTAGTGCGCTGAGTAATCCTCCTCGTACGGTCATAGCGCCGCCAAAACCGTATCTCTGGAGGATTCGTGGCAAACATGCGCACTCGACTGGCCGTGCTGGGCTCCACCGTGGCTCTCGCCGCAGGCGCCCTCGTCCCCGTGCAACTCGCCGGCGCCACCCCGGCGGCCGCGGCGGCCTACGAGTGGGTCGCCCTGGGCGACTCCTACACCGCCGGGGTCATCCCGGCAGCGGGTGAGGTCTTCGAAATCCCCCGTGACGGCTGCGAGCGCACCGACCTGTCGTACCCCCAGGTCATCGACCGCGACCTCGGCTCACTGGTCGAACTCACCAATGTCAGCTGTGGTGCCGCCACCATCGAGGACATCACCTTCAACGCCCAGCAGCCGATCGGCCGCCACCTGCCGCCGTTCTCCGAGGACCCGGACTACCCGTTCCCCCCGGTGCCGCCCCAGTCCGAGGCGGTGAGCCCCGGCACCGACGTGATCACCGTCGGCGCGGGCGGCAACACCCTCGGGTTCGCCGAGATCCTCTTCACCTGCCTGCAACTGGGCGACGGCAGCGGCGGCGTGGGCACGCCGTGCCGGGACAGCCTGGCCGACAACATCCCCGAGCGGCTGACCAAGGTGAGCCAGGACTACGACGACATGCTCGCCACGCTCCACGAGCGCGCCCCGCACGCCAAGGTCGTGAACGTCGGCTACCCCACCGTCATCCCCGAGGACACGTCCAAGTGCCGGTACAACGACTTGGAGCAGTTCGCTTCCATCACCCCGGGGGACCTCGACTGGCTCCGCGACGACGTCCTGAACCCGCTCAACGCCACCATCGAGAAGGCCGCCGCTGAGCACGGGGACACCTTCGTCGGCCTCTCCGACTCCACCCGGAACCACAGCGTCTGTGACGCGGGCAGGTGGGTCGAGGGCCTCTTCACCAGCCTCGACCCGTTCCAGGTGGCCTTCGTCCACCCCAACGCCCAGGGCCACAAGAACGCCGCCGACCATGTCGCCGAGGCGGTTCTGAACGCCCTTGGCGTGAACTGACCCGCATCCGGCATCCCCGGGGAGCCGCATCGAGCCGTCGGCCCGGTGCGGCTCCCCCATGCCGTCGCGCGCCCGAACCCGGCCGGGCGCCGCGAGCCGACCGCCCTACACCTCCGCCCCCGGCGGACCCGGCGGCCCCTGCGGTACCGGCCCCGCCCGGTCCAGCAGCCCCGTGCGGGCCGCCAGTGCCGCCGCCTCCAGGCGGGAGCCGACCCCCAGCTTCATCAGGACCCGCTGGACGTGCGTGCGGGCGGTCGACGGGGCGATGCCCATGCCCGCCGCGATCAGTCTCGTGTCCTCGCCGTCCGCGACCCGGACCAGCACCTCGACCTCGCGAGGCGTCAGCATCTGGAGCAGCCGCTGGCCCTCGTCGTCCGGCTGGGCGGCGGGGTTCAGCAGCTCGGCGAAGGCGCTCTGCAACAGCTGTGGTGCCACGGCCGCCTCGCCCGCGCGGGCCTTCATGATGGCCCGCTCGACCCCCTCGATGCGCTCGTCGTGCCGGACGTAGCCCGAGGCGCCTGCGGCGAATGCCGCCGCGATGCCGCGCGGGCTGGGCACCGGGCCGAGGACCAGCACCGCCACCTGCGGGCGTTCCCGCTTGATCCTGACCACCGGGTCGAAGATGCCCGGCTCGGCGGGTGTCGCCGTACCGAGCAGGCACACCTCGGGTGCCCTTGTGATCACCAGCTCCGCCGCGCCGGCGGCGGGCGCCGCCGCCGCGAGCACCCGGTGCCCGCGCAGCTTCAACGCCGAGGCCAGCGCCTCGGCCAGCAGTCGGTGGTCGTCGACCACCATGAGCCGCACTCCCATCGAGCCACCCCACCCCCCAGTCCCCCCAGATGGTTGCCCACTATGGCTGCCCACTGGTCCTCACGGACAGAAGCCCCCCGACTTCCCCGTCGACTCCCCCGCTCTCATGCCCCCGGAAGCTACACGCTTGTTCGACGTTGCGCTCCCCCTACGGGAGAGAAGTGCCCCGGATTACCGAAATTCCCTCCTATTCGAGCGTGATGAGGGATACGTGCACGGCCCCGCCCCTGAGCTGGGGCGGGGCCGTGTCGCGAGGCCGAGGGGGCGCGTGGGGTTACTTCGCCCCGAAGCCGAGCGCCGTGTACTCCTTCTCGTCGTCCGAATACGGCTTACTGACGAGTTCCGAGCCGATGAACCACCGTCCGTCGGTGTAGAGCATCTCGCTCATCGTCGGCGTCATGGCGCTGATCGCGCGGAGCACCGACTCCGAGGACGGGGTCTCCAGGAGCTTGGTCTGCTTCAGCGTCTTGCCGTCGACGGAGACGACCTGGGCTCCCTTGTCGTACGGGCCGTCCTTGAAGGCGATGATGTTCGGCCCGTCCATGCGGATCGGGAACAGCTCGTAGTCGTCGCCCGCGTCGACCCGGTCGCCGGTGGACTTCCCCGAGGCCAGCGAGAAGGAGACGATCTCGTTGGTGGAGCTGTAGGAGCCGGTGCCGTCGTGGCTCTTGGTCGGCATGTACACCTTGTCGTTGCCGACGTAGATGCCCTTGCAGGCCCAGACACCGCGGACCGGGCACTCGTAGTCGTACTTGTCGTCCGGGATGGAGATCTTGGCGCGCAGCTTGCCGCTGTCGTCGAGCGAGAAGATGTCGGTCGTGCCGGTCAGCGGGACGTCGCTGCCCGTCACCACACCGAAGACCACCGGATTCGTGGAGATGATCTTGGCGCGCTGGATGCCGGAGGGCACCTTGTAGGTCCACTTGACGCTGCCCGACTTCGGGTCGAGCAGCTGGACCTCGAAGGTCTCGCTGCCGTAGTCGCCGCACTTGCGGACCGCGATCAGCTGGGCGCCGCCCGCGTAGCCCTCGTCGGTGCACTCGCCGGCCTTCGGCGACCACAGCACCTTGCCGGAGTTGACGTCGAACGCGGCGCCGCCGGAGTAGCCGCCGGCCGCGGCGACCGTCGTACCGGAGATGGTGACCTCGCCGAACGGCACCTTGCTGCCGCTGAGGTCGGCGTTCTTGGTCCACACATGCTTGCCGGTCTCGACGTTGAACGCGGTGACCTCGGTGCAGGGCTGGCGGTCGTCGTTGTTCTTGCGCTTGGCCGACTCGGTCACCACGACGGCGATGCCCTCGGTGGTGATCTCACGGGAGCCCGCACAGGTCTGACCGGCCAGGTCCAGCGTCCACTTGGACTTACCGCTGTCCGGGTCATAGCCGATGATCTTGTTCAGGGCGGCCTTGGCGTACGTGGTCTTCGTCAGCCAGGAGCCCTTGACGCTGTCGATCGTCAGCTTTTCCTTGACCTCGTGCGCGGGCACCTGGAAGAGGATCTTCGCGCTGGTGCTGGACGGCACCTTCTCCTGGGCCTCGGTCGGCACCTCGACGCCACCGGTCGACGAGCCGCCGGACGACGACGAGCCGCCGTCGTCGTCGCCCTTGGTGTCGTCCTTGCCGCCGGTCGTGCCCTCCGAACTGGCGGTGTCCTTCTTGCCGTTGTCGTCGTCGCCGCTGGAGGTGGCGACATAGACACCGCCGCCGATGATGAGCGCGATGGCCGCGACCGCCGCGGTGATGATGATCGCCGTGGAGTTGACCTTCTTCTTGCCGACCGGGGCCTGGCCCACCTGCGGCTGCATCGGCATGGTCTGCGGCTGATAGCCGTACGGCTGCTGCCCGTAGGGACCGGGGTGCGGCTGCTGGCCGTACGGGCCGGGCTGCGGCTGGCCGTAGGGGCCCGGCTGACCGGGCTGGCCCGGGTAGCCGTAGCCCTGCGCGGGCGGGGGCGTCTGCGGGTAGCCGTAGCCGGGGCCCTGCGCGGGCGGGGGCGTCTGCGGCGGCTGGGCCGGCGGCGGGGTCTGCTGCGCCGGGGGCGCCTGCGGGTAGCCGTAGCCCGGGCCCTGCGCGGGCGGGGGCGTCGGGGCGCCGAAACCGCCGGGCGGTGGGGGCGTGGGCGCGCCGAAACCGCCCTGCGGCGGGGTGTCCTGCGGCGGCTGGCCCTGGGCCGGAGGCTGGGCGGGCTGTTGCCCCTCGGCCGGGGGCTGCGCGGGCGGCTGGTTCGGGGGCGGGCCCGGGGGCTGGTTCGGCGGGGGCGGCGGCTGCGTCATGACGTGGATACCTCGAAGCGGATCTCGGAGGACGGGTGAGGGACGGATGAGGATGTCGACCGGGCTACGGCGGGGCCGGGCGGCGGTGGCGTCGGGAGGCCGGTGTCCGCGGCCCGCGGCGACGGCCCACGGCGACGGCTCGGAAGGGCCGGTCCGCGGCCCGCGGCGGTCGCGCGCGTCACTTGCCGTAGGCCAGCATCAACTTCTCCTTCGCGTCGTCGACACCGTTCAGCAGGGTCGTGGAGATGTAGAAGCGCCCGTCCACGTAGTCGATGGCCTTCGAGTAGAAGGAACTCTCGATCTCCGCGGCGCTCGCCGGCATCTGGATGAGCTTGGTCGCCTGGCGGCTGTTGCCGGTGGTCGCAACGGACACCACCTGGCCGCCCGCGTCGCGCGTGGACTCCACGTACGCGATGAGCTTCGAACCCTCGACCCTGATCGGGGAGATCTCCGCGTCGGAGGAGGGTGACGTGAGACGCCACTTCTCCTTGCCGGTCGCGAGGTTCAGCGCGACGATCTCGTTCGTGCCGTCCTTCTCCTCGGTCGGCAGGTAGAGGGTGTTCGCGTCGGCCGCGACGCCCGTGCAGCCCTGCATGTCGCGGGTGAGGATCCCGCCGTCGCACTCGGGCGCGAACGAGTCGTCGGAGTCGACCTGCGAGCGGGTCGAGCCGTCGGCCTTCAGGGTGGAGATGTTCCAGGTGTTCTCGTCCTCGTTGGTGAGGTAGAGGACGAGGGGATCCACCGAGTACGCGTGCTCGACCTTCCAGCCCTTGGGGATCTTCCGCGTCCACTTGGCCTTGCCGGTCTTCGGGTCGAGCTCCTGGACCTCGTCGTGCTCCTTGTCGGTGGTCACCGCGCAGGAGGAGACGGAGATCAGCCGCGCGCCGCCCGCGAACCCGGCCGGGTAGCACGACTGGCCGTAGTTCTTCTTGTCGAACAGCTTCTTGCCGGTGTCGATGTCGTAGGCCGTGCCGGACTGCGAGCGGCCCACCATGAGCGTGTCACCGGTGACGGACAGTCCGACGCTGATGGCGCTGTCGAACAGGTCGCCCTTCTCCAGCTCCGTCGACCAGCCCTTGTCACCGGTGTTCAGGTCGATCTGCTGGAGCTGGTCGCACTCGGCGTCGCTCCCGGTGCCGCTCTGGTACGAGACCACGATCCGGTCGGCGGAGGTCGCCTTCGGGGTGACCGCGCAGATCTTTCCCTCGAACTCGATCGGGTCCCAGGCGGGGTTCCCGTCACCCACGTTGTAGGCGAACAACTGCTTGTACGCGGCCTTCACCGCGACCTTGTCGGTGACCCACAGGCCGGGGGCGCTCGCGCCGGAACCGGGGGCGTCGGGGGCGCTCTTGTACCAGAGCACCTTCGCCTCGCCCGCCTTGCGGTCCGCGTTGAGGTCGGAGATGTCGAGGTCCTCGCCGCCGTCGCCGCTGCCGTCGCCCTGGTTGACGGGCCCGGTGGGCGTGGGGGAGGGCTTGCCGTCGTCGGTGGGGCTCGCGCTCTCCTTGGCGACCGGCTTCTTCTCGCCGTCGCCGCCGAGGCTCGTCACCGCGAACACCGTGCCGCCGACCACGAGCAGCGCGGCCACGGCGGCGCCGACGACCATCGCTGGCCTGCCTTTGAAGGGGTTCCTGGAACCACCGCCGCCGCCACCGACCGGCGGCGGGGTGGGCGCGCCCGCGTACTGCGACTGCGGGTAGCCGTAACCGGCCTGCGACGCCGGGTTGTACGGGCCGGGCTGCGCGTAGGGGCCGGGCTGCTGCGGCTGGCCGTACGGGCCGGGCTGCGTGTACGGCCCCGGCTGCGCGGGCGACTGCTGCTGGGGATAGCCGTAGCCGGGGGCCGGCGCGGGCGGGCCCTGCGGCGGCGGGGTCTGCGGGTAGCCGTACGGCTGTTGCGGCGGTTGCGGCTGTGACTGCGGTGGCGGATTCTGTGGTGCTCCGTAGCCGCCCTGCGGTGGCTGATCGGGTGGCTGAACCATCAGCGCTTTCCCCCTGTTCGCTGCTTTCGAGCCACCCGTGGTCACGCGTGGTGTCGCTTCTCAGACTGTGAAGGCTCTTCTCAGACGGCTCTTTCTATCACTGCGACGCTCCCCCGCACGGGGCCGGTCGCTCCCCTGTTCCCAAGGGAGAACCGGCCCGTGATGCCCTCGTTACGCTCCTTCACGCCCCCTTCACGGGACGTGCGTGCCGTGCGCGATAAGCATTTTGAAGGCGGGGGGACCGATGAGCACCGGCCGGGAGCCGCGCCCTTGAGGGGCGCGGGGAACTGCGCGATCAGCCACGGACAACCCGCACCCGGCATCGAACATCAGCCCCAACGGCGAGTAGCCGCCCGGCTCTACCGCTACGCGTCCTCGGCAAGTTCCAGCCAGCGCATCTCCAGCTCTTCCTTCTCCCCGTGCAACGCCCTCAACTCGGCGTCCAGTTCCCCCACCTTCGCGAAGTCCGTCGCGTTCTCGGCGATCCGCGCGTGCAACTTCGCCTCCTTCTCGGTGACCTTGTCCAACTGCCGCTCGATCTTCTGGAGTTCCTTCTTCGCGGCACGGGAGTCGGCGGCGGAGACGGCCTTCTCCGAGGCGGCCTTCACGGCGACGGGCGAGGCCGCGGCGGCGGCCTCCTCCATCTGGTGACGCCGCTCGATGTACTCGTCGATCCCGCGCGGCAGCATCCGCAGCGCCGCGTCGCCGAGCAGCGCGAACACCTTGTCGGTCGTGCGCTCGACGAAGAACCGGTCGTGGGAGATCACGACCATCGAGCCGGGCCACCCGTCGAGGAGGTCCTCCAACTGCGTGAGCGTCTCGATGTCGAGGTCGTTCGTCGGCTCGTCGAGGAAGAGGACGTTGGGCTCGTCCATCAGCAGCCGCAGAATCTGGAGCCGCCGCCGCTCACCACCGCTGAGGTCGCCCACCGGCGTCCACTGCTTCTCCTTGTTGAACCCGAAGGTCTCGCAGAGCTGCCCCGCCGTCATCTCGCGCCCCTTGCCGAGGTCGACGCGGTCGCGGATCTGCTGCACGGCCTGGAGCACCCGCAGGTTCGGGTCGAGCTCGGCGACCTCCTGGGACAGGTACGCGAGCTTGACCGTCTTGCCGGTGACGACCCGCCCGGCGGCCGGCTGCTTCTCCCCCTCGCTGCGCGCGGCGTCCGCCATGGCCCGCAGCAGGGAGGTCTTGCCGGCGCCGTTGACACCGACGAGGCCGACCCGGTCGCCCGGCCCGAGCTGCCACGTCAGATGCTTCAGCAGCACCTTCGGCCCGGCCTGCACGGTGACGTCCTTCAGGTCGAACACGGTCCTGCCCAGCCGGGACGACGCGAACTTCATCAGCTCGCTGGTGTCCCGCGGCGGCGGTACGTCCGCGATCAGCTCGTTCGCCGCCTCGACCCGGAACCGGGGCTTCGACGTACGGGCCGGGGCCCCGCGCCGCAGCCACGCCAGCTCCTTGCGGACGAGGTTCTGCCGCTTGGTCTCCTCGGTGGCGGCGATGCGCTCACGCTCGGCGCGGGCGAAGACGTAGTCGGAGTATCCGCCCTCGTACTCGAAGACCGAGCCCTTCTGCACGTCCCACATCCGGGTGCACACCTGGTCCAGGAACCACCGGTCGTGGGTCACGCAGACGAGTGCGGAGCGCCGCTCCCGCAGGTGGCCCGCGAGCCAGGAGATGCCCTCGACGTCCAGGTGGTTGGTGGGCTCGTCGAGGACGATCAGGTCCTGCTCCTCGATGAGCAGCTTGGCGAGCGCGATGCGCCGCCGCTCACCGCCGGAGAGCGGACCGATGACGGTGTCGAGCCCCTGCGGGAAGCCGGGCAGGTCGAGCCCGCCGAACAGCCCGGTGAGCACGTCCCGGATCTTGGCGTTCCCCGCCCACTCGTGGTCCGCCAGGTCCCGGATGACCTCGTGCCGGACGGTGGCGGTGGGGTCGAGGGAGTCGTGCTGGGTGAGCACGCCGGCGTGGAGGCCGCCGGAGTGGGTGACCCGGCCCGTGTCGGCCTCCTCCAGCTTGGCGAGCATCCGGATCAGGGTCGTCTTGCCGTCGCCGTTGCGCCCCACGACGCCGATCCGGTCCCCTTCGGAGACGCCGAGCGAGACCCCGTCGAGCAGGGCGCGGGTGCCGTACACCTTGCTGACGTTCTCGACATTGACCAGGTTGACGGCCATTACTCTCCTGCCACGGGGACGATCGACCCTCCAGAGTAGTCCGCGGGGCGCGGGGGTGTGACGGGCGGCGGGGACGAGGGCCGGGGGAGACGCCCCGAAGCCGGGGGCGGGCTCCGAGGAGCACCGCGACCGAAGCGGGAGGCGGGCTCCGTCGTGCGCCGCGACCCACGCCGGGGGCGTGCTCCAACGATGGCTTCGACGCGGCGTACGAGGCGTGGGACGAGCGCCTGGCCGCGCTCCTGTGGACGCCCGAGCGCACCGCCGGCGCGATCGCCCTCTGCCACCTGGGCTGCGCCCAGCGCGAGTGGCTCATAGCTGGGGTGGCTGGAGAAGGCGGAGCGGGTGATGCGGGCGGTGCGGGGCGCCTAATGGCTCGGGGGTGCGGGAGCGTTTGCGGGTGCGGGTGCGTGGGGCTTCTCGCACAGTTCCCCGCGCCCCTCAAAGGCCAGGCCCCGCAGGCCTGAAAGGCCAGGCCCCGCGCCCCTGAAAGGTGATGGCCGGGCGGGCCTGAAAGGTGATGGCCCCGCGCCCCTCAAAGGCGATGGCCCCGCGGGCCCGAAAGGCGGCGGGCGGGCGGGCCCGAAAGACGGCGGGCGGGCCTGCTAGGCAGCGGCCGGGCGGGCCCGAAAGACGGCGGGCTGGCGGGCCCGAGAGACGGCGGGCGGGCCTGCTGGACAGCGGCCGGGCGGGCCGAGAGACGGCGGATGGGCCTGCTGGACGGCGGGTGGGCGGGCCCGAGAGACGGCGGGGGCCTGAAAAGCACGGGCCCCCGCTTTTCAGGGGCGCGGGGAACTGCGCGATCAGCCACGAACCACCCGCAGTCGCCCGATCACAGGACACCCCGAGCCTTGGGGCGCCCCCGCCAAGCGGCGCAGCCCGGACGTAGGGATTCCCCTTATTGACGTGACCCCGTCAATACCGTCACCGTATGCGACCAGGACGCCACCCCCCACATGGTCAGTCCGCGCAAGTCTTCACGAGAGGGGACCACCCCCAATGTTCGTGCAGAACTCCCCCGCCCCCCACGCCCCCGGCCGCCGCAGACGCGGCGCGCTCGCCGCCGTGGTGTCCGCCGCGGCCCTGTTCACCGTCGGTGCCGCGACCGCCACCCCCGCCGTCGCGGCACCCGCGGAGGGCAAGATCGTCGGCGCCAACGCCGAGAACGCCGTCCAGGGCAGCTACATCGTCACGCTCAAGGAGAGCCTCCCCTTCAAGGCGGCCTCCAGCAAGGGCAAGGCGGTCGCGACCCGGTACGGCGCCGAGGTGCAGCAGACGTACAAGAAGGCGCTGAACGGCTACGCCACCGAGATGACCGAGGCGGAGGCGAAGCAGCTCGCCGCCGACCCGGCCGTCGCCGCGGTCGCCGTCAACAAGACCGTCCACATGAGCGACACCCAGACCGGCGCGACCTGGGGCCTGGACCGCATCGACCAGGCCGACCTGCCGCTCGACTCCTCGTACACGTACCCGAGCAGCGCGGGCAGCGGCGTCACCGCCTACATCATCGACACGGGCGTACGGATCACCCACACCGACTTCGGCGGACGGGCCTCCTACGGCTACGACGCCGTCGACGACGACTCCTCCGCCGACGACGGCAACGGGCACGGCACGCACGTCGCCGGCACCGTCGCGGGCACCACCTACGGTGTCGCCAAGGCCGCCGACATCGTCGCCGTCCGCGTCCTCGACGACGAGGGCTCCGGCACGACCGCCGGCGTCGTCGCCGGTATCGACTGGGTGACCGAGAACGCCCAGTTCCCGGCCGTCGCCAACATGTCGCTCGGCGGCAGCGCGGACTCCACCCTCGACGCGGCCGTCGCCAACTCCATCGCGGCCGGCATCACCTACGCCGTCGCGGCCGGCAACGACAACGCCAACGCGTCGAGCTACTCCCCGGCCCGGGTCGCGAGCGCCGTCACCGTGGGCGCCTCCACCAGCGCCGACGCGCGGTCGTCGTTCTCCAACTACGGCTCGTCGCTGGACATCTTCGCGCCGGGGTCGTCCATCACCTCCGCGTCGAACAGCTCCAACACGGCCACCGCGACCTACTCCGGTACGTCGATGGCGTCCCCGCACGTCGCCGGCGCCGCCGCCGTCTACCTCGGCGAGAACCCGAGCGCCTCGCCCTCCGCGGTCACCACGGCCCTGACCTCGGCGGCCTCCGCCTCCACCCTCACCGGCGTCGGCACCGGCAGCCCCAACCTGCTGCTCCAGGTCACCCCGAGCGGTGACGGGGACGACGGCGGAGACGACGGTGGCGACACCGGTACGGCCTTCGAGTCGACCACCGACGTCTCCATCCCGGACACCGGTTCCGCCGTCTACTCGCCCGTCACCGTCAGCGGTCTCACCGGCAGCGCGCCCAGCGACCTGTCCGTGTACGTCAACATCGTCCACACCTACCGCGGTGACCTGGTCATCGACCTCGTCGCCCCGGACGGCTCGACGTACCGTCTGAAGAGCAGCAGCTCCTCCGACTCCACGGACAACGTCGACGCCACCTACACGGTCAACGCGTCCAGCGAGACGACGGTCAACGGCACCTGGCAGCTGAAGGTCCAGGACGTCTACAGCGCGGACACCGGCTACATCAACAGCTGGAAGCTGACCTTCTAGACCGGCCGCGCCAACGCGGGAAGCGAAGAACGCGGGAACGCGGGAACGCGGGAACGCCGAAACGCGGGAAGTGGAAAAGGCCGTGCGCCCCGGGGACACCACCACCCGAGGCGCACGGCTGTCCTGCGGGCCCCTATCGGCGCTGTTGCCGGCTCGGCGCCGGGGCCGAGGCCGGGGCCGGGGCCGGTGAGCGACCGTCGGGGGCCGACTCGTGGTGGACGGGCATGTCGTCGCGGATCAGGTGCTCGGGGATGAAGACGGCCGCGGCGACGCCTCCGTCGGTCGACTGCCGCAATTCGACGCGCAGGCCCTGGCGGCCGGCGAGGCGGTTCACCACGATGAGCCCGATCTGCTTGGCGTCGAGGAGGTCGACCTTCTCCGACTGGATCTTGCGGTTGGCGTCGGCCATCGCCTCCTCGTTCATGCCGAAGCCGCTGTCCTCGACCTCGACGAGGATGCCGTCGCGCAGCCGGGCGGCGCGCAGCTGGACCTTGGTGGAGGGCGGGGAGAACGCGGCGGCGTTCTCGACGAGTTCGGCGAGCAGGTGGATGACGTCGGCGACGGAACCGCCGTTCAGCGACACCCGCGGTGCGGCCCAGATCTCGACCCGGGTCGCGTCCTCGATCTCGGCGACGGCCGCCCGCAGGACGTCCGACAGCGCGATCGGGTCGCGCCACCCACGGCCGGGGGCGATCCCCGACAGGATCAGCAGCGACTCGGAGTGACGCCGCATCCGGGTGGCGAGGTAGTCGACGCGGTAGAGGTCGTACAGCTCGGCGTGGTCCTGCCGTTCCCGCTGCCGCTGCTCCATCACGCTGAGCAGGTCGAGCTGGCGGTGCAGCAGCACCTGGCTGCGGCGGGCGAGGCTCACGTACACCCCGGAGATGCCGCTGAGGAGTTCGGCGCGCTCGGAGGCCGCCTTGAGCGCGGCCCGCTGCACGGCGGTCAACGCGCTGCCCACCTGGGCGAGTTCGTCGCCCGCCAGACGCCGCATCGGGGCCTCCGCGTCGATGTCGACGCCCTGCCCCGCGTGCAGTTTGCGCATGGCCTGCGGCAGACTGCGCCCGGCGACTTCGAGGGCGGAGTTGCGCAGGTCGAGGAGTTCCACGATGAGGCCGCGCCCGACGCTCACGGAGACGAGGAGCGACAGGAGCACGCCGACGAGACCGAGGACCACGGCGACGCCGGACGCGCCCAGCGTGTCCCAGCCGAAGGCGTCCGCCTTGGCGGCAGCGCCGGTTCCCGCGTCCTTCTCCGCCTCGGCCAGGCCCTTGAGCACGGCCGCCGAGGAGGAGTCCCAGTCCTTCAGCACGGCCGCCGACACCGGGCCCGCGCCGGCGTCCGTCACCCCGTCCTCGATCTCGACGAGGGAGGCGTAACGGTCGCTGTCCAGCAGCACGTCGTAGGCGGGCCGGTGCTCGGCCCTGAGGTCGGCGACGGCCGGCTTCAGCAGTTCGCGCCGGGTGGCGACGGCGCCGACGAACCGCGCGTAACCCTCCTTGCTCAGCGTCCCGGACGCGGTGGCGGCGGCCAGCAGCGCCTGCTCGCGGGCCACGGCGTCACGGACACGGGAGAGTTCGAGGACGACGCGCGCCTCGGAGGTCGCGTCGGTGCCCTTCTCGCTGGTGAGCGCGCCGGTCACGGCGAAGGCGTGGTCGATGACCACCGAGTACGCGGTGTACGCCGTCGACACCGCGTCCCTCGCGCCCCCGATGCTGTTCGCGCGCAGGGCGGCGAGGTCGCTGAAGTCGGCTTCGAGGGTGTCCAGACGGGCGGGCAGACCGGTGTCGATGAGGGCCGCGTCCGAGCCGGCGGAGGTGAGGCCCTCGCGGAGCACCGTCACGGCCTTGTCGGTGGTCTGCTGGTCGGCCCTCAGGTCGTCGAGACCCGCTTCGGCGCGCCGGGCGGCGTACCGCATCGCGGCCGTCCGTTCGGCCTGCAGCGCGGTCACGAACTCGGCCACCGGCGCGAGCAGTTCGCTGTTGACGTCCTTGGCCCGCTCGGTGTCACCGATGGCGGCCACGGTCGTCACGGCGGCGTAGCTCCACAACGCCATCAGCGACACGATGGGCAGCATCAGCAGGGCGACGATCTTCGCCCGCACGGATCTGGGACGCAGCCGGGCGGTCATACGGAAGACTTTCATGCGGACCTCTTCGGGACGGGGGGCTACCACGCCCCGAAGGGGCGCGGGGCTGTGTCGATGTGCGGCTCCGCCGCGCGGGCGCGACCAGCCCCCACCGGCCCGCAGGTCACAACGGCGCTCAGAAGAACGGCGTTCGGAGCGGAGCGCTCACGCCGTCGACAGCTCGACCTCACGCAGCAGTTCATCGGCGAAGGACGACTCCGCCCGCTTCCCCGTGGGCGACAACGCCACATACGCCGCGGCCAGGAAGAGGAACGACCCCAGCAACACGGCCAGCGGGAACAGGAACTCCGTGGCCGTGGCGCCCGCCAACGGGTCCGTACTGGGCGTGAGATCGATGCTCACGGCGTACATCGCGGTGTAGTGCATGCTGCTGACCGCGAGCCCCATGACGAGCGCGGCGAGCGCGGCGAGGAGACCCCCGCGCACGATCAGCGTGAGCGTCAACGCCGCGGTCGCGGCGACGACGGCGATCACCACGGAGGCGATGACCAGGGCCGGGTTGTAGCCGACCTCGCCGTGCAGGTTGAGCGCGGTCATGCCGGTGTAGTGCATCGCGGCCACGCCGAGCCCGGTGCCGAGGCCGCCGAAGGCCACCGCGCGGACCCGGGAGCGGCCGTAACCGGCGGTGAAGACACCGGCGCCGACCACGGCGATCGCCATGACCAGGCTGAGGACGGTCATCGGGACGTCGTAGCGGATCGACGTCCCTTCCACGCCGAAGCCCATCATCGCGACGAAGTGCATGGTCCAGATGCCGGAGCCGATGGCGAAGGACGCCAGCGTCAGCCAGTTCCGCTTGGAGGCGCCCTCCGCCTCAAGTGCCCTGACGGTGCAGCGCAGTCCGAGCGCGGAGCCGACGCAGGCCATGACGTAGGAGAGGACGGGGGTGACCCATCCGGCGCTGAAGTGGTCCATGTGTCCCATGAGGAACCCCTCTCGCCCGCCGCGGGGACGACACCACGCGCACGGGAAGTACCGCTGGTAACAAGACACCGGGCATCGAGATCATGCCACCCGGAAACGGCGGGCGAATCCCACTAAATGGACCCAGAGGGGATTTTGCTGAACATTAAAATACTGTGGCGTGGATTACAAACTCAGGGGTATGTCAGACCAATGCCTGACCTGCACGCTTCCTCCATCGGACCGCCTCGGTCAGGCACTTGACCGTTCACCGCGACCAATGAGTTCCACCAGCGCCCACCCGGCGAGTGTCATCGCCACCGCCGTCGGCGCCGTCACCTGAACGGCGATCAGCAGGGCCGAACGCCCTTCGAAGAGCCCGCCGAACCCGACCATGGAGAGCCCGAGCACACCGAAGAGACACAGCGTCACCCCGAGGGCGGCCGCGGGGCCGGAATACGCGCCCGACCTGCGGGAACCGTTCGTTCGGGACGGTCGGGCGGCGGGCCGTTCGACACCCCGGAAGGCGGCGACGAGAACCGCCGTGAGGACGGCCGCGGCGGCGATACGCAGGGGCAGTTGGGTCCACCAGGCGCCCGTCGCGGGCGCGGGCAGGTCGGCACCGAGGGCGAGCAGCACGCCGTACACCCCGAGCATGGCCGAAAGATGCCACAGGAACGCCGTCATCGAGACGCCGTTGGCGGCCACGACCGCCCGCCACACCTTCGGCCGCTCCAGCCACCTCGCGACCGGCCCGCGCAGCCACTCCACCGCACCGACCAGCCACAGCCCGTGGCACAGCAGCGCGAACGTCGGCGGCGCCATGTTCGACACCTTCTCGCCCGGCATCCCGACCATCGACAGCGGATACGGCCCGTACGCCACCAGCAGCGCGGCCCCCGCGAGCCCGGCCCCGGCGAGCAGATACGGCCGCGTCAGCCGCCCGTCGGCGCGCAGGAACCCGAGCTGGTGGATCGCGAGCCACACGAAGGCGAAGTTGAGGAACTCGACGAAGGGGACGTCGAGCGCGAAGCGCAGGACGTCGACGAGCGCGGCGGCCGCCACGAGCCCGCCGAACGCGCCCCACCCCCATCGCTCGTGCAACCTGAGCAGCGGCGGAGTGAAAGCGACCATCGCGAGATAGATCCCGATGAACCACAGCGGCTGCGCGACCAGTCGCAGCGCCACGTCGAGCAGTCCCCCTCCCTCGCCCGCGAGTTGGAGGAGGACGGCGACGACGCCCCACACCCCTATGAACACCAGGGTCGGCCGCAGCAGCCGTTGGAGGCGGGCGCGGAGGAAGGCGGGGTAGACGCCGCCGCCCGGGTGCCTGCGGCTGAGCGAGCGGTAGGAGAGGGCGTGCGAGAAGCCGCCGACGAAGAAGAACACCGGCATGACCTGCAGGGCCCAGGTGAGGATCTGCAGCCGCGGCTCGACGGCGAGCAGGTTGCCCACCTCGACCCCGCCGTCTCCCCCGCCGTCTCCCCCGCCGCCGGTCGTGACCGCCGCCATCAGCCAGTGGCCGAGGACGACCGTGCCGAGGGAGGCGACGCGCAGGAGGTCGACGTACCGGTCACGGGTGGACGGGGTGGCGGCGGCTAGCTCGCTCGCACTCACGCTCGCACTCACGCTTGCACTCATGGGAGTACGGTCGCGCCGACGCCCGGGTGGGCGTCAGCGCTCACGTACTCAACTCGCCTCTGAGTACCTACGGTTGGGCGGCCGGGAGCACGGTCGCCCCCGGCGCCGGTGAGACGGCCACCCGCGCCGCCCGGCACGTACCGGACGCGAGCAGCCCCTCGGCGATGGTGTGGGCCGAGTCGGCGTCCCGGGCGAGGAAGGCCGTGGTCGGGCCCGAGCCGGAGACGAGTCCGGCGAGCGCGCCGGCCGCGCGGCCCTCGGCGAGGGTGTCCTTCAGCTTCGGGAAGAGCGAGAGGGCGGCGGGCTGGAGGCCGTTGGAGTCCGGCAGGAAGGCCGCGAGCGCGTCGACGTCCCCCTTGGCGAGCGCGTCCAGCAGCACCTGGGAGGCCACGGGCTCGGGGACGGCGTCGTGCGCGTGCAGCCGGTCGAACTCGCGGTAGACGGCGGGTGTGGAGAGCCCGCCGTCGGCGACCGCGAAGACCCAGTGGAAGGCCCCGCCCACGTCGAGGGCTTGGAGCCGCTCGCCCCGGCCCGTGCCGAGAGCCGCCCCGCCCACCAGGCTGAACGGCACGTCGCTGCCCAACTCGGCGCAGATGTCGAGGAGTTCACCGCGTGAGGCGTTCGTACCCCACAGGGTGTCGCAGGCCAGGAGCGCGCCGGCCGCGTCCGCGCTGCCGCCGGCCATGCCGCCCGCGACGGGGATGTCCTTGGCGATGTGCAGGTGGACGGCGGCCTCGATGCCGTGGCGTTCCGCCAGCGCGAGCGCGGCCCGGGCGGCGAGGTTCGTACGGTCCAGGGGCACCTGGTCGGCGCCGGGGCCCTCGCAGGTGACCGTCAGCTCGTCGGCGGGGGTGACGGTGACCTCGTCGTACAGCCCGACGGCGAGAAAGACGTTGGCCAGGTCGTGGAACCCGTCGGGCCGGGCACCGCCGACCGCGAGCTGCACATTGACCTTGGCGGGGACGCGAACGGTGACGCTCACGGCTGACGGGACTCCTTGTCGTCGGCGCGCTCGGCGCTCTCTGCGCGTTCGGTGCCCTCGGCGCGTTCAGTGCCCTCTGCGCGTTCAGTGCCCTCTGCGCCCTCTGCGCCCTCTGCGCCCTCTGCGCCCTCGGAGACACGGTTCTCGGCGATGGCGGCGAACTCCTCGACCGTCAGGGACTCACCGCGGGCCTGCGGGGAGACTCCGGCGGCGACGAGGGCGGCCTCGGCGGCGGCCGCGGAACCGGCCCACCCGGCGAGGGCGGCCCTGAGCGTCTTGCGCCGCTGGGCGAAGGCCGCGTCGACGACCGCGAACACGTCCCGCCTGGCGGCGGTGGTCTTGATCGGCTCGGTCCGGCGGACCAGCGAGACGAGCCCGCTGTCCACGTTCGGCGCCGGCCAGAAGACGTTCCGCCCGATCTTCCCGGCCCGTTTGACCTCCGCGTACCAGTTCGCCTTCACCGACGGCACGCCGTACACCCTCGATCCCGGCCCGGCGGCGAGCCGGTCGGCGACCTCCGCCTGGACCATCACGAGCGTGCGCTCGATGGTCGGGAAGGTCTCGAGCATGTGCAGCAGCACGGGGACGGCGACGTTGTAGGGGAGGTTCGCGACGAGGGCCGTGGGGGCCGGGCCGGGAAGCTCGGTCACCTGCATCGCGTCCGAGTGCACGAGCGCGAAACGGCCGGCGCGGGTGGGCATGCGGGCGGCGATGGTGGCGGGCAGCGCGGCGGCGAGCACGTCGTCGATCTCGACCGCGGTGACGCGGTCGGCGACCTCCAGCAGGGCGAGGGTGAGGGAGCCGAGACCCGGACCCACCTCGACGACCGTGTCCTGCGGGCGGACGTCCGCGGTCCGCACGATCCGGCGGACCGTGTTCGCGTCGATCACGAAGTTCTGGCCGCGCTGTTTGGTGGGGCGTACGCCGAGCGCCGCCGCGAGTTCGCGGACGTCGGCGGGGCCCAGCAGGGCGTCGGGGGTGGGGCTGGTCACGGCACCAGGGTACGGGGCGGGGGCCGGGGTTCGGTTCTCGGGCGCCTTGGGGGGTGGGGGGTTCGGTGCGTCGGCGGGTGCGGGTCCGGTGGGGGCTGGTCGCGCAGTTCCCCGCGCCCCTGAAAAGCAGGGGCTGCGCCCCACGCTTTTCACCCCGCCGAGCCGTCGCCTCCCAGGCCCACCGGCCTGTCGCCCTCCAGGCCCACCGGCCCGTCGTCTTCCAGGCCTCCGGCCGTCGTCTTCCAGGCCTCCCGGCCCGTCGTCTTCCAGGCCCGCAAGGGCCCGGTCCTCCAGGGGCGCGCGCCCGTCGTCTTCCAGGCCCGCAAGGGCCCGGTCCTCCAGGGGCACGGGCCCGTCGTCTTCCAGGCCCGCAAGGGCCTGGTCTTTCAGGGGCGCGGGGAACTGCGCGACCAGCCCCCACTCACCCGCACCCACCCATCCACCTCAGACACCCCACCCAAGGAACAACCCGCCCACCCCAAGCCTGCGGTCAGCCACGCAACCGCGCCCCGCAATGCGGCCAGGGGCTGGCCCCCCGCTGCGCATACAGCTTCTTCGCCCGGAAGGTCTGTTCACTCGCGGACGCGTCCTGCGGACGACCGCTGCCACCGAGACTCCGCCAGGTCCGCGTGTCGAACTGGTACAACCCCCCGTACGTCCCGGATGGATCGACCGCGTTCGGCCGCCCCCCGGACTCACACGCGGCCAGCGCCGCCCAGTTCAACCCGTCCGCCCCCGCCACGGACGTCGGCATCGCCCTCGTCCCCACCTTCACGGTCTGGTCCCGCGGCTCACGCAGCACCTCCGTGCGCAGCAGCCGGGGTCGCTGCCCGACCCCGTTGACCGTGCGAAGCGCGTACGTGAGCCGACGGGTGCCCGGATGGCCGGCGCGCTCGACGACCTCCGTGCCCTGGAAGAGCGCGGGGTCCTCCATGCGGTGCACCCGGAACGGGATCAGTTCCTCGCGGACCTCCCTGGACCCGATCACCCGCATCACGGTCACGGTCTGCCCGTCCCGGGGGAAGCTCGACCACGCGACCGAGGCGGTGTCCTCCCCGCGCAGGGTGACCCCGGCCTGCTCCACGGCCTCCCCCACGGTCGCCGCGTTCGTACGGATCGTCCGGGTCCGCCCGTCCGCCATGATCGTGACGGTGCGTTCGGTGCGGACGTCCAGCTCCAGCCCCTCACGCCCGATGCGCCGGGAGCGCGAGGTCGAGACGTACGCGCCCTCCGCACGCACCCCGAGCTGCTGAAGCGCCCCGTCCACCGTGTGGGCGGTCGTCCAGACCTTGCGTTGATGACCGTCCAGGGTGAGGGCGACGGGCCGCCCGTAGTGCACGGCGACCTCGTCACCGCTGCTCAGCGCGGTACCGGGGGCGGGCGCGATGACGTCATGGGCGCCGAACGCGACCCCCTCGTCGGCGAGGAGCTCGGTGACGTCGCCGGCGAAGGTGTGCAGCATGCGCGGCCGCCCGTCCACGGTCAGCTCGATCGCCTTGTCCTTCGCCACGAACGCGGAGGTCCCGCCCGCGAGGAACGCCACCACCAGCGCCTGCGGCACCAGCCGCCGCAACGAACCGAGCCTCCCGGCGCCCCGTCTGCGCCGCACGGCCCGCCGGGAGGCGCCCCGACCACCACCGGCCGGCGCGGCTGACTCGGGGATCGGCCCCTCAGGGCCCTCGTGGCCGGGCCCGTCCTCGTGGCCGGGCCCGTCTTCATGGCCGGGCCGGTCCTCGTAGGCGGGCCGGTAGGTGTCCGCGTAGGCCCCGTGCGGCAGCGTCCCGGCCTCGTACGCCGGCTGCCAACTCGTACCCTCCGGGGGGCCATAGGTCTCGTACGACGACGACTGCACGTTGCTCACGACGACACGCTCCAGAGGGATCCGGGTCCGGGTCGGGCGACGTGAACCTAGCGGACTCCGGTCACCCTCCAAAGCAACGTGGTCACGCAGTGTCGCGACACGGGGAGCTGATCATCTTTTTGGGGTCCCTCGGACGGCCGACGAAACGTGACCCGTCAGTAATCGAACGCCCTCGCCGTGTTCGCCGCGAGCGCCGTCGCCAGCGCGTCCTCGCCGATATCCCGCACCTCGGCCATCGCCCGAACCGTGACCGGAATGAGATACGGCGCGTTGGGCCGTCCGCGGTACGGCGCGGGTGTCAGGAAGGGCGCGTCGGTCTCGACGAGGACGAGTTCGAGGGGCGCGACGGCGAGCGCGTCGCGCAGCGGCCGGGCGTTCTTGAAGGTCATGTTCCCGGCGAAGGACATGAAGTAGCCGTGCTCGGCGCACACGGCGGCCATGTCGGCGTCGCCGGAGTAGCAGTGGAAGACGGTGCGCTCGGGCGCGCCCTCCTCCTTCAGGATCCGCAACACGTCGTCGTGGGCGTCGCGGTCGTGGATGACCAGCGCCTTGCCGTGCCGCTTGGCGATCTCGATGTGCGCGCGGAACGACCGTTCCTGGGCGGCCTTGCCCTCCGGCCCGGTCCGGAAGTAGTCGAGCCCCGTCTCCCCGACCCCCTTGACCTGCGGCAACGCGGCCAGCCGGTCGATCTCGGCGAGGGCGTCGTCGAGCGCGGCGTCCCCGCCCGCCGTACGCGCGCCCTGCCGGGACCAGCCGTCCGGGTCGCCGTGCACGATCCGCGGTGCCTCGTTGGGGTGCAGCGCGACCGTCGCGTGGACCGCCGCGTACCGCTCGGCCGTCTCGGCGGCCCAGCGGGAGCCCTTGATGTCGCAGCCGACCTGGACGACCGTCGTCACCCCCACGGAGGCGGCCTTCGCGAGGCCCTCCTCGACCGTGCCGGACTGCATGTCCAGATGGGTGTGCGCATCCGCGACCGGCACCCGGAGGGGTTCGGGGAGCGGGGGCGCGGCGTTCTTGTCGTTCTTGCCGGACGCGTTGCCGGAGTCGTTCGAAGGCATGCCCCGATCCTACGAATCGCGGGATCGGGGCATGCTCTCCAGGCTCGCTGGGGGGAGGGTCAGCTCGCCTTGCGGTGGAACGGGTGCAGCAGGTCGGACAGGTGCCAGTGGTGGTGCTCCTCGGGCTCCGCCGCGCCGGGCGCCTCGACGTCCGTCGCGTCCGTCGCGTCCACCGCCACCGGGCGGGGCTTCGGCACGTGCCGCCGGCGCTCGGCGTCCCGCACCGACGACACCTGGCCCGCCCGCATGATCCGTACGACATGACCGTCGCAGTTGTGGCACGTGGGCCGCGACAGCGGAGACGGCACGACCTGGCCGTCGGCCACGTACATCACGAAGTCGTGCCCCTGGGCGTCGTTGTGGTGCTCTATTTCGAACGACTGCTCCCAGCCGTGCCCACAGCGCATGCAGGCGAACGAGTACGACTCGTGAACGACGGCGGTGGCGGTGTTCCGCAGGACGGCCCGCTCTGCGATCTCGGTCATTGCCAGCTCCTCTTGTCCGCTGGACGGTGGGGACGTGTACGCCCTCACCACCCAGTTGACGCCTCGGCAGACCCGAAGTGCACCCCACCTGCCGACTGTTGAAGCCGTTTTGGCCTTCCCTTGTGGGAAGGCCGTCGATACAAGAGTTGCCCTTTGCGCGGCTTTACCTGGGCATGGGCTGTCAAGCGCCGCAGGGGAGGGGCCGCGTTGTCGGGTGCGGCTGGGTGGGGCTTCTCGCGCAGTTCCCCGCGCCCCTGAAAAGCAGGGGCTGCGCCCCGTGCTTTTCGGCCCGAAAGGGCCGTAGGCCCTCAGGGGCGCGGGGAACTGCGCGATCAGCCACGAAGCACCCGCACCCGACAACGCGGCCCCCTCCCCTACGGCGCAGCCCTCTTCGCGGCCACCACCGCGTCGAAGACCTCCCTCTTCGGCACCCCGGCCTCCACGGCCACCGCCGCGATCGCCTCCTTGCGCGGCTCCCCCGCTTCCTCCCGCACGCGAACCCGCCGCACCAGCTCCGCCGCGTCCAGTTCTTCCGGCCCCTTCTCCGGCGCCCCCTCGACCACGACGGTGATCTCCCCGCGCACACCGGCCGCCGCCCACTCGGCCAGCTCCCCGAGAGGGCCGCGCCTGACCTCCTCGTACGTCTTGGTCAGCTCACGGCAGACGGCGGCCCGCCGCCCGGTGCCGAAGGCCTCGGCCATCGCCGCGAGTGTCGCGTCCAGGCGGTGGGGCGCCTCGAAGTACACGAGCGTGCGCCGTTCCTCCGCGACCTCGCGCAGCCGTCCGAGCCGCTCCCCGGCCTTGCGCGGCAGGAAGCCCTCGAAGCAGAACCGGTCGACGGGCAGCCCGGACAGCGCGAGCGCGGTGAGCACGGCCGAAGGCCCCGGTACGGCCGTGACGCGGATGTCCTTCTCCACGGCGGCGGCGACCAGCCGGTACCCGGGGTCGGAGACCGACGGCATCCCCGCGTCCGTGACCAGCAACACCCTCGCCCCGCCCACCAGGGCCTCGACGAGTTCCGGCGTCCGCGCGGCCTCGTTGCCCTCGAAGTAGGAGACGATCCGCCCACCCGGTTGGACCCCCAGCGCCTGGGTGAGCCGCCGGAGCCGCCGGGTGTCCTCGGCGGCCACCACATCCGCACCGCGCAGCTCCTCGGCGAGCCGGGGCGGCGCGTCCGCGACATCGCCGATGGGGGTGCCTGCCAACACAAGGATTCCTGTCACGCCTCCATCCTCCCAGGGGCGAAGCCCCTGACAGGGCGCGGGCCTGTGCCGCTGTGCGGCTCCGCCGCGTGGGCGCGACCGGCCACGCCCCACCCGCCGCCGGGGAACGGCATGCGCCCTGGGCCATCAGGCGCCCCCACATCCCCGTCCCACGGGACTCACACAGCGGTGTTCCCTACGATGGCGCGGTGACCAGTACCGCGTCCTCCACGGACACCCGGCAGGACCAGGCCACCGAAGACCAGCGGCCGTCGTGGCAGCACCGCCTGCGCCGATTCGGCTACGCGGCGCCGCCGAGAGGCGACGTCCGCACCCGACTGGTGCCCCCGTACACCCGGCCGAGCCCGCGTGTATGGGCCGTGCTCGGGCTGCGCGAGGAGGTCGCGGGGCGCCTGGTCCGCTGGTCGGCGTGGGGCGGTCCGCTGCTGGTGACGCTGGTCGCGGGGCTGATGCGGTTCTACAACCTGGGCAGCCCGAGGGCGGTGATATTCGACGAGACGTACTACGCCAAGGACGCGTGGGCGATCGTCCACCGCGGATACGAGGTCAACTGGGCCAAGAACGCCAACGAGCTGATCCTCCAGAACAACGGGAACGTTCCGATCCCGACGGACCCGGCGTACGTGGTGCACCCACCGGTCGGCAAGTACGTGATCGGGCTGGGCGAGCTGATGTTCGGGTTCAACCCGTTCGGCTGGCGCTTCATGGCGGCCCTGCTCGGCACGCTGTCCGTGCTGATGCTCTGCCGGATCGGCCGCCGGATCTTCCGCTCGACGTTCCTCGGCTGCCTCGCGGGCGGCCTGATGGCGGTGGACGGCCTGCACTTCGTGATGAGCCGCACGGCACTGTTGGACCAGGTGCTGATGTCCTTCGTGCTGGCCGCGTTCGGCTGCCTGGTCATCGACCGCGACAAGGCACGCCAACGCCTGGCCGCCGCGCTCCCCCCGGACGGCGACGGAGTCGTACGCCCCAACTCCCTCATCGCCGAGACGACCCGCCTGGGCCCGCGCCCGTACCGCTGGCTGGCCGGCCTCTGCCTGGGCCTGGCCCTCGGCACCAAGTGGAACGCCCTGTACTTCCTGATCTTCTTCGGGATCATGGCGGTGCTCTGGGACTACGCGGCCCGCAAGGTCGCCGGCGCCCGCCGGCCGCTGATCGCCATGCTCCAGCGCGACCTGGGCCTCGCGTTCCTGTCCACGGTCCCGGTCATGATCGTCACGTATCTGGTCTCCTGGACGGGCTGGATCCTCTCCCCGGACGACGGCACCGGCGGCTACTACCGCAACTGGGCCGCGACCGAGGGCAAGGGCGGCTGGTTCAGCTGGCTGCCGGACTGGCTGCGCAGCCTGTGGCACTACGAGCACGCGGTCTACGAGTTCCACATCGGGCTGTCGTCACCGCACACGTACCAGTCGAACCCGTGGAGCTGGATCGTCGTCGGCCGCCCGGTCTCGTACTTCTACGAGTCCCCGTCGCCCGGCAAGGACGGCTGCGCCACCGACACCGCCGACAAGTGCGCCCGCGAGGTCCTGGCCATCGGCACGCCGCTCCTGTGGTGGGCCGCCGCCTTCGCGGTCGTGTACGTCCTGTGGCGCTGGTTCTTCCGCCGCGACTGGCGCGCGGGAGCGATCGCCTGCGGTGTCGCCGCCGGCTACCTCCCCTGGTTCCTCTACCAGGAACGCACGATCTTCTTCTTCTACGCCATCGTCTTCCTCCCCTTCCTCTGCCTCGCCGTCACGATGATGATCGGCGCCATCCTCGGCCCGCCCGGCGCGCCCGAACGCCGCCGAGTGGCCGGCGCCGCCGCCGCCGGCGTCCTCGTCCTCCTCATCACCTGGAACTTCATCTACTTCTGGCCCGTCTTCACGGGCCAGGCCATCCCGATCGACAGCTGGCGGTCGCGGATGTGGCTGGACACCTGGGTCTAGCTGGACCAACGACGACTACGAGGGCGCGGCGGTCTGCCGCGCCCTCGTAGTCGTCGTTGGTCGTTACGTCACTCACCGCGCATCCTTCGGGCTTCAAAACCGTGTGCGAGCGACTGGGACGGGTCCTTACCCTCCGGTCATGGATCTTCGCGAGGAACTTCCGAGCGACAGAGAGTCCGTGCGGGACATCCACCTGCGGGCGTTCGGTGATCACGGCCCTGTCGTGGCCGACCTGGTCGATACCCTGCGGGGCACGATCACGCCCGCGGACGGTCTCTCACTGGTCGCTGAGCTCGACGGGCAGATCGTCGGGCACATCATGTTCACCCGCGGTCTGCTCGACGCCCCTCGGCGACTGGTCGAGGTGCATGTGCTCAGCCCGTTGGCCGTCATGCCCGAGCATCACCGGCGCGGTATCGGCTCGGCCCTGGTCCGGCACGGGCTGAAGACCCTCGCCGAGCGGGCCGTCCCCCTGGTCTTCCTGGAGGGCGATCCGGGCTACTACTCCCGCTTCGGCTTCGCGCCCGGTGACGACCAGGGCTTCCGAAAACCGTCCCTGCGCATTCCGGATGGTGCCTTCCAGGCCCTCGGACTCCCGGGGTACGAGCCATGGATGACAGGGACGCTGGTCTACGCGGAGCCGTTCTGGCGCCACGACGCAGTCGGCCTCCGCGACCCCAGCGCATAGCGCCGCGAGAACCTCTACCCTTTTCGTGCCATGCCGTGTCGTGACGTGACGTGACGTGTCGTGACGCGCCGTGCCGTGCGGAGCTGGTCCCGACGGCGCGAGGTCGCCAGGCTGTCCGGGGGCAGAACGCGTGCGCGTCCGCCAGATCGAGATCGAGGACGACGAGGACAGCGCCTGCTGCGTGCCAGGGCTTCTCGCCTCGCCTTCCCCGACGGGGCAAACCCACCGCGCCGCCTTCCCCGACCGGGCAACCCACCGCGACGCCCTGCGGACCACCCGCGCCCGATGCCGACCGCGGCCGATATGGCCGGATAACCGGGCGCGCTGGCCTGAACCCGGTTCGTTGGGGTTGCTGGGCTAACAATCAGGGCACGCACAGGAAGCATTTCTCCCACGCGTCACTCCGGCGTGTTTACAGTGAGCCTCGGCAAGCGGTTTCTGAACGTGTTCAAAGGGTTTGGAGGCCGCCTGGCGTAAGGCCATCAGGGCGCGACGGGGTAGGCACGGGGAGAGGGGCGCGGGATGCGCAAGGGGGTCAAGGTCGCCATAGTCGGCGGGGTGTTCGCGGCGATGGTGGGGGGTGCCGGGTACGGCGGGTACAACTTCGTGACGGCGCTCAACGAGAGCGGTGCGGGCCCGGAGAAACGGACCGGGCCGCCGAGCGCGGACGAGGTCCGGGAGACGTCGGAGAAGTTCTTCGCGGCCTGGGAGAAGGGCGACTCGGCCACGGCGTCGTCGTACACGAACAACGCGGTGGACGCGGGGAAGGTGTTCGGCAGCTTCGTCGACACCGCGCGGATCGACGACGTGAAGATCGAGCCGGGCAGACCGACCGGCACCGGCGGCCGGACCGTCCCGTACTCCGTCGAGGCGACGGTGTCGTACCAGGGGAAGAGCAAGGAACTCGCCTACAAGAGCCGGCTGACCGTCGTGCGCGGGAAGACGACCGGGCGGGCGCTGGTCGACTGGCAGCCCTCCGTCGTGCACCCCGAACTGAAGGACGGCGACACGCTGTTCACCGGGGAGGCCGCGGCACCGCCCATCGAGGCCGTGGGCCGGAACGGCGAGGTGCTGACCAAGGAGAAGTACCCCTCCCTGGGACCGATCCTCGACACCCTGCGCGAACGCTACGGCGCCGACGCGGGCGGCACCCCCGGTGTCGAGCTGGGCATCCTGCGCACCACCACGAACGCCGGCGACACCACCCTGCTGACCCTCGCCAAGGGCAGGGCGGGCAAGCTGGAGACCACGATCAGCGCGCGGGCGCAGGCGGCGGCCGAGAAGGCGGTCAAGAAGTACGCCGAGTCGTCCGTGGTCGCCCTGCAGCCCAGCACCGGTCAGGTGCTGGCCGTCGCCAACAACCGCGAGGACGGCTTCAACGCGGCCTTCCAGGGCGAACTCCCGCCCGGCTCCACGATGAAGATCGTCACCGCCGCGATGCTCATCGACAACGGCGTGACCTCCATGAACGGCCCCGCCCCCTGTCCCGACACGGCCACCTGGATGAGCCAGACCTTCAAGAACCTGCCGGGCCTGAAGGCCGACGAGACCCCGAACGCCACGCTCGCCAAGAGTTTCACGCAGTCCTGCAACACGGCCTTCATCAAGCTGATCGACGAGAAGCCGCTCACCGACGCGTCGTTGACCGAGGAGGCGCAGGAGCGGTTCGGGATCGGCCGGGACGACTGGAAGACGGGCATCGTCTCCATGGACGGCAAGGTGCCGCCGTCCGGCGGGCCGAACCGGGCCGCCAACGCCATCGGTCAGGGTGACGTCCTGATGAACCCGTTGAACATGGCGTCGGTGACGTCCACGGCGATCACGGGGCAGTTCCGGCAGCCGTATCTGGTGTCACCGAAGCTGGACGACCGGGAGTTGGCCACGGCGAAGGGTCTGCGGGCCGGCACCTCGTCACAGTTGAAGCAGATGATGAGGCTGACCGCGACGCAGGGGACGGCGGCGACCGTCATGAACGGGCTCAGCGGGGACATCGGGGCGAAGACCGGGTCAGCGGAGATCGACGGGCAGGCCGTGGCCGACAGTTGGTTCACCGGGTTCCGCGGGGATGTGGCGGCGGCGGCGATGTCGGAGGGCGGCGGCCGCGGGGGCGAGTCGGCCGGGCCGATCGTGGTGGAGGTGCTCAAGGCCGGGGGGTGAGCGCCCCGGTCGCGCCATAGGGGTGCGGATCGGTTCCGGGGTGCGGTTGTGTGTGGTTGCGTGTGGTTGCTCGCGCCGTTCCCCGCGCCCCTGAATGACGATCCCGCGCCCCTTGGATGACGATCCTGGGCCCCTTGGATGACGATCCTGGGCCCCTTGGCAGGGGGTCCTGCGGGCTGGAAAGCACGGGCGCAGCCACTGCTTTCCAGGGGCGCGGGGCCGTGTCGATGTGCGGCTCCGTCGCGGGGCGCGACCAGCCCCCACCCACCCGCACATATCCTCGGCCGAACCCACGGAGTGATCCGCGGGACTCTAGTGTGGTGGTTCTCGTTGAGGGACGAGAGGCAGCCGGGGGCAGCGGAAGGTCGGGAGCGTGGGTAAGAGAAGGCGTGTCGACGAGCGGAAGGCCGCGAAGTCGGGCAGGTCACGGCGGCACCTGGTGCTGGGCGGCGTGGCGGTCGCCGCCCTCGGTGGCGGAGCGGTCGCCGTGTACACGGTGTTCGGCGCCGGTGCTTCGGCCGACGACGGTTCGGCCGACGCCAAGGCCGTGAAGAGCGGTCCCCTGTCCGCCGGAGAGGTCCGTACGGCCGCGACCACGTTCCTCACCGCCTGGCAGAAGGGCACCGTCACGAAGGCCGCCGCCGCCACGGACGACTCGGCGTCCGCGAAGACCGCGTTGACCGGCTTCACCAAGGACGCCCACATCGAGGACGTCACGCTCACCCGTGGCAAGCGCTCGGGCGACGAGGTGCCGTTCACGGTCAAGGGCACGGTCTCCTACAAGGGCACGGAGAAGCCGCTGACGTACAAGTCCGCCCTCACCGTCGTGCGGGCGGAGAAGGACGGCGAACCCGTCGTCGACTGGCAGCCGTCCGTCGTCCACCCCGACCTCGACGAGGGCGACCGGCTGGTGACCGGCGAGGCGGGAACGCCCCCGGTGAAGGCCCTCGACCGGGACGGCGGCGAACTGACGACGAAGAAGTACCCGTCGCTGGGCTCGGTTCTGGACGGCCTGCGGGAGAAGTACGGCAAGAAGGCGGGCGGCAAGGCGGGCGTCGAGCTGCGGATCGTCCGGGCGGACCCGGCGCAGGACGAGTCGAACGCGTCGGATGGGTCGGCTGGGTCGGACAAGTCGGACGACAAGTCCGCCAAGGAGAAGGCCGCCGACAAGACGCTGCTGGAGCTGAGCGAGGGCACCCCGGGGGAGTTGAAGACGACGCTCAGCCCGGCGCTCCAGGCCGTCGCCGAGGAGAAGGTGGCGGCCACGAAGCGGGCGTCGGTGGTCGTGATGCGGCCCTCGACCGGCGAGATCCTGGCCGCGGCGAACTCCAGCAGCTTCAACGTGGCGTTCCAGGGCTCGCTCGCCCCCGGCTCCACGATGAAGATCGTGTCGTCGGCGCTGCTCATCGACAAGGGCCTGGCCTCGGCGGACAAGGTCCACCCGTGCCCCAAGTTCTCGTCGTACGGCGGCTGGAAGTTCCAGAACGACGACAAGTTCCAGATCAAGAACGGCACGTTCAAGGCGAGCTTCGCGCGCTCCTGCAACACCGCCTTCATCTCCCAGGCGAAGAAGCTGGACGACAACTCCCTGACCCAGGAGGCCCAGCAGGTCTTCGGGCTCGGCCTGAACAACTGGGCGATCGGCGTGTCCAGCTTCGACGGCGCGGTGCCGGTGCAGAGCGACGCCCCGATGGCGGCCTCGCTGATCGGCCAGGGCGGGGTGCGGATGAATCCGCTGAACATGGCGTCGGTGGTGTCGACGGCCAAGACGGGCGTCTTCAAGCAGCCCTATCTGGTCGCGCCGTCCGTCGACGGCCGCACCCTCGCGACCGCCACCCGGCCCATGTCCGCCACCGTCCGCTCCCAGCTCACCGAACTCCTGCGGTACACCGCCGCGGCCGGTACGGCGGCCGAGGCGATGTCGGGCCTCGGCCCCGACTACGGCGCCAAGACGGGCTCCGCCGAGGTCGACGGCCAGAAGGAGCCCAACGGCTGGTTCACCGCCTGGAAGGGCGACCTGGCCTCCGCCGGAGTCGTCCAGCAGGGCGGCCACGGCAGCGAGTCGGCGGGCCCGATCGTGGCGGCGCTGCTGAAGGCCGGCAGCTGAGGACGACGGCTGCCTACGGGCGGCTGACGGTCGGCGGCTGCCTACGGGCCACTGACGGTCGGCGGCTGTCCACGGGCCACTGACGATGGGCGGCTGACCGTCGGCGGCTGACGGTCGGCGGCTGACGATGGGCGGCTGACGGTCGACGGCTGACGGTCGACGGCTGACGGTCGACGGTCGACGGTCGACGGTCGACGGTCGACGGCTGACGATGGGCCACTGACGGCCGGCAGCTGATCCCAGCCGGTCACGTACGGCCGAGGACGGGGGCCTTCTCGTACGACTCGGGTGACGGGTCCAGGCACCAGTCGAACACCGACGGCCAGGAACCGTAGCCCGCGTCCAGGTCGAGATGGGCCTCGCCCGGCAGTACGTCGGCGGGCAGGCCCAGCGGTTCGGCGTAGACGACGGCCGCGCCGCCGGGGCAGTACGGGTCGTTGTCGGTGCCGACGACCCGGGTGTACGAGGCGGCCAGGGCCAGCCGCGCGGGCGTCAGCGGCGGCGGGGCGAACTCGGCGACCTCCGGGTGCTCCAGGAGGACCTCCGGGGCGGGCGGGGCGACGAGGAGCACGCGGTCGACGGGGCCGGACAGGACGTCGTCCCGCGCCACCGCGTGCAGCCACAGCAGGCAGGCCAGGCTGTGGCAGACCACCGTGATCCGCCGGTCCGCCAACTCGCCCAGCAGCGCGTCCAGTTCCGCCAGCCACCGCTCCAGGTCCGGGTCGTCCGCCTCCGGCAGCCGCGGGTACGCCACCTCGTGGCCCAGGTCGGTGAGGCGGTCGGCCAGCCAGTGCTGCCAGTGGGCGGCCGGGCGGTGGTTCTGCCAGCCGTGGAGGATGAGGAAGGCGCGGGTGCCGTCGGCGGGCGGGGTAGGCGGAGTCTCTGTCATCCCCCGATCGTCAGCGAAACGGATCAGTCGGTCCAGTGCGTCTCTGTGGCTGGATGGGTTGTTCGTCGGGTGCGGGTCCGGTGGGGCTTCTCGCGCAGTTCCCCGCGCCCCTGAAAGCCCAGGCCCCTGCGGGCCTGGAAGGCGACGGGCAGGTGGGCGCGGGCCGCGACCAGCCCCACCCACCCGCACCCGCCGTACCACCTCGACAACCCGGTCGCATGGCGGGTACACCCACCGCTAGCGTGCCCGCCATGACCAACGACGCACAGGACACCGAGGGCTCCGGAGCCCACCCCCGTTTCGCCGAGGCGCTCACCGCGCTGGGTCTGGGCGAACTGCACGCCGAGATCCGCCGGTTCCCGGAGGCCACCCGGACCGCGGCGGAGGCGGCCACCGCGCTCGGCTGCGAGTTGAGCGCGATCTGCAAGTCGCTGATCTTCGCGGCGGACGGCGTCCCGGTGCTGGTGCTCATGGACGGCGCGTCGAGGGTGGACGTGGAACTGGTCCGGCGTGAACTCGGCGCCGAGAAGGTCACCCGGGCCCGCGCCGACGTCGTACGGGAGACGACCGGGTACGCGATCGGCGGGGTCCCGCCCTTCGGACACCGGACGAGGACCCGCGTCCTCGCGGACCGCTCGCTCCTCGACCACGCCACGGTGTGGGCGGCGGCCGGTACCCCGTACACCGTCTTCCCCATGGATCCCAAGGCGCTGATCGCCCACGCGGGCGCCACCCTGGTGGACGTCCGGGAGGCCGCAGACACCGCAGACGCCGCAGACGCCGCAGACGCCGCACGCACCGCAGACGCCGAGGGCACCCCCGAGCGGAACGCGTGACGCCGGTCGTCACCGCGGCGGTGCTGCTCGCCGCGGTCACCCACGCCAGCTGGAACGCGATCGCTCACAAGATCACGGACAAGCTCGTCGGCTTCGCCCTGATATCCGGCGGCGGCGCGCTGATCGGGTTCGCGATGGTGCCGTTCGTGCCACTCCCGGAGGCGGGCGCGTGGCCGTATCTGATCGCCTCGGCGGTCATCCACCTCGTGTACTACGTGCTGCTGATGACGTCCTTCCGGCTGGGCGACTTCGGCCAGGCGTACCCCATCGCGCGCGGCTCCGCGCCCCTCGTCGTCACCGTCCTCGCCGCGGTCTTCGCCCACGAGGTGCCGGACGGCTGGGCGGCGGCCGGCATCCTGCTGAGCTGCGCCGGGCTGACCGGGGTCGCGCTGTGGGGCCTGCGCGGCGACCGGCCGCACTGGGCGGCCATCGGGGCGGCGCTGGCCACGGGCCTGTCGATCGCCTCGTACACGGTCGTGGACGGCCTCGGCGTACGGGCCTCCGGGTCCGCCCTGGGCTACATCGCCTGGCTGATGGCCCTGGAGGGGCTCGCGATCCCCGCGTACGCGGTCTGGAGGTGGCGCGGCGGGACGGTCGCCCTGCTCCGGCCGTTCGCCGCCGTGGGCCTGCTCGGCGCCGCGCTGTCGGTGGCGGCGTACGGGCTGGTCCTGTGGGCCCAGACGAAGGCGGAGTTGGCCCCCATCGCGGCCCTGCGGGAGTCGTCGATCATCGTGGGGGCGGCGATCGGGGCGGTGTTCTTCAAGGAGCGGTTCGGGGCGCCGCGGATCGTGGCGGCGGGGCTGGTGGTGGTGGGGATCGGGCTGATGCTGCGGGCCGGGTAGACGCGTCGCGTGCCGGCCAGGCCGTGCGTCCGCGGCCGCGGAGGAGCACTCTGGAAAGAGCGGTTCCGGAGGTGATCGTCATGATGAAAACCGCTGTCGGATGGCACATCGAGCTGGAGTTCCAGGAGGACGATCAGCGCACACGGGCGGCGGCCCTCGTACGGCTCCCCGACGGGAAGGAAGTACGCGCCAACGGCTACGCCAGCCGCCACCAGACCGACTCCAATCAACCCCGGGTCGGCGAGGAGATAGCCGGGGCGAGGGCACTGAACGAGCTCGCCATGAAGCTCCTCACCAAGGCCCACGACGAGATAGACGAGGCATCGGGCCGGACGTCCCACCCGATAGCCCTCTGAGCACGGGCACGGGCACGAGCACGGCCGACGTCGACCGCGGCCCACCCGTCCGCCCCGGCCCGCGCAGCCCCGCACAGCCGCGGGCAGTCGTGCCGCTGGGGCGGCACGGGTGGGCGCGGTGGGCGCGGTGGGCCCGCAGGCGCCGTGAGCGCCGGTGAGCCAACCCGCCCGGCCGCGGCCTTCGGGTGCCCAACAGCCGCAGTGCAGCCCTGTGGTTGACTGGCCCCGTGTTGCACGAGTCGGTCTTCCGGTCCGTGGACCTCCCGGTGGACGCCCGGTTCGAGGCCTGGGCGGAGCTGCTGCGGCAGACGCACGCGCCCATGGGCCTGGTCCCCCTCCCGCAGTCGCGACCCGGCCCCGCCGACGACTACTACGCCCACCAACGCCTCATCCCCCTCGGCGACGTGACGATCTGGCCCGCCACCTTCGACCCGATCGTCTTCCGCCGCACCCCGAAGATGATCCGCCAGTCCGACCCGGAGACGTTCCACCTGTCCCTTCTCCTCCAGGGCGAGGGCGCCGCCACCTGGGGCAGACAGCAGGTCGCGTACGAGGCGCAGGACTTCCACGTCAACTGCACCTCGATGGCGTACGAGATCCTCACCGGCACCGACCCGGTCACCACCGTCGGCCTCGAAATACCCCGCTCACTCGTCGCCCTGCCCGCGCGCAGGGCGGACCAGGTGATCGGCAGCCGCCTGTCGGGCCGGGAGGGCGTCGGCGCGCTGCTCGCGCAGTTCCTGATGCAGCTGGCGGCGGACACGGCCCCGTACCGGCCCGCCGACGCGCCCCGCCTCGGCACGGTCGTCGCCGACCTGATCACCGCGCTCTTCGCCCACGCCGCCGACACGGAGCCGCGGCTGACGCCGGAGGCTCACGGGCGGACGCTGCTCCTGAACATCAAGGCGTTCATACGGCGGCACCTGGGCGATCCCGACCTCACCCCCACGGCCATCGCCGACGTCCACCACATCTCACGCAGCTATCTGCACCGGCTCTTCCAGGCGGAGGGCCTGACCGTCGCCGCCTACGTCCGCGACCAGCGGCTGCGCAACGCGCACCGCGACCTCACCGACCCCGACCCGGTGCTGCGGGCCACGCCGATCCACGCGATCGGGGCGCGCTGGGGGTTTCCGCGCGCGGCCGAGTTCAGCCGGGCGTTCCGGGCGGCGTACGGGATGCCGCCGGGTGAGCTGCGGCGAACAGTGGACGCGTTGCCAAGTGAGAGTGGACCGTCAGCCAACGACAGCGGGCGGAATTCCGCGCATCCTGGAGATCGCCGCCGCGGCGGGCGGCCGTCCGGATCTCCGGGATCGGGCCAGGACACCAGCGGGGGAGCCCTGGGCCGGTCCGGCCGCTCGTCCGCGACGGCCGCTCCGCGGGGCGCGGCCTCCGGGTACGCCTCCTAGCCAGGGGCACCTGCCAGACCCGGGGCACCTCCCAGCCCTGGGACACCTGCCAGCCGGGGGCACCTGCCAGCCGGGGCGCGCTCCCGCCGGGCGGCTTCGGGCCTTGCGGCTTCGGGCCGGGCGGGGCTGGTTCCGCGGTTCCCTGCGCCGCTGAGGACCGGAGCGCCCTCTAGCCCAGCGCCTCCCTCACCGCCCGCACCAGCGCCTGAGCCCTCGGGTCCGCCGTCACCGACTTGCGGTAGCCGTTCGTGATGTAGCCGAGGGCGAGGCCGGAGTCGGGGTCGGCGAAGCCGAGGGGGCCGCCTCGGCCGGGGTGGCCGAAGGAGCCCGGGGCCAGCAGCGGGGAGGCGGTGCCGTGGAGCATGTAGCCCAGGCCGAAGCGGCTGTTGATGACGAGGACGCGGTCGGGGCCGGAGGATTCCTCGGCGCGGGCCGCCTCCAGGGTCGCCGGGCCGAACAGCCGTACGCCGTCGACCTCGCCGATGAGCGCCGCGTAGAAGCGGGCCAGGCCGTCCGCCGTGGCGATGCCGTTGGTCGCGGGGAGCGCGGACGCGCGGTACGCGGGGTCGTTCTGGTCGGGGAACGGCGTGATCGCGGCGAAGGCGCGACGCGTGAGGGAGTCCGGGTCGTCGTAGGCCGCGGTGACCGACCGCTTGGCGCGGACCCGCAGGCCGCCCGTGGGTTCGGGCGCCGACTCCAGCCGGCCCGCGTAGCCGACCCGGCCCGCCGCCGCCACCGAGTCCGGCAGCCCCAGCCACAGGTCCGACTCCAGGCCCAGCGGGGCGGCGATGTCCGACGCGATCCACTCGCCGGTCCCCCGGCCGGTCACGCGGCGGACCAGTTCGTCGAGCATCCAGCCGTACGTCAGGGGGTGGTACCCGTGGGCGGTGCCGGGCTCCCAGGCGGGGGACTGCGCGGCGACGGCCTCGGGGCCCCGGCGCGGGTCCAGCGCCTCGCCGGGGGTGAGGGGACGGTCGAGGACGGGAAGCCCGGCCTGGTGGTTGAGCACCTGCCTCACCAGCACCCGGTCCTTGCCGCGCGCCTTGAACTCCGGCCAGTACCGGCCCACCGGCGCGTCGAGGTCCAGCTCGCCGCGCTCGGCCAGCAGCAACGGCACGGCGGCGGCGACGCCCTTGGTCGCCGAGCGCATGATCTGGGCGGTGCCGTGCTGCCAGGGCTCGCCGCCGTCGACGTCCCGGGTGCCGGCCCACAGGTCGACGACCTTGCGGCCGTGCCGGTAGACCACGACCGCCGCGCCCCGCTCGCCCAGCGCCTCGAAGTTGCGCACGAACGCGGCCCGCACCGGCTCGAAGCCCTCGGCGACCGTACCGTTCACGTCCACGCCGGTGCTCCCTGTCCGTTCACTCACCACGACGACTCACTCCCACGACGACGGGTGCAACGTACACGCACGGCCCCGGATTCCTCGGCCCGGGGCCGCTTCGGCCGCCTCAGCCGCCTCGGCCGCCTCAGCCCAGCACGATCGTGACGTCGATGTTGTCGCGGGTCGCGTTCGAGTACGGGCAGACCTGGTGGGCCGCGTCGACGAGCTTGGCCGCGATGTCCTGGTCGAGGACCGGGAGGGAGACGCTGAGGGCGACGGCGAGGCCGTAACCGCGCTGCTTGTTGGGGCCGATGCCGACCTTCGCGGCGACGGTGGAGCCGGTCAGGTCGTAGCCCGCGCGGCGGCCGACGAGGACCAGCGCGTTGTGGAAACAGGAGCTGTACCCGGCGGCGAACAGCTGCTCGGGGTTGGTGCCGTTGCCGTCGCCGCCCATCGCCGGCGGCATCGCGACCTTGAGGTCGATCTGGCCGTCCAGGCTGCTGATGTAGCCGTCCCGGCCGCCGTGCGCGGTGGCCTCGGCGACGTACATGATCTTCGTCGGACGAGTATCGGAAAGGGTCTCCCCCGCGGCGTCGTCAGTCATTCCCTTGGCCTCCCCCAGGACGAGCGCGTGGCCTCCCCAGGACAGGCGCGCACGAATACATCGTGCACAAGGTACCGGCTGGTAGGTGCCTATCGGTTACCCGGGGGTAGTAACCACGGGTAACACAAGGTCACCGCCGATCCGGGGAAGGGGAGAGGGAGATGGAGATGGAGGGGCCGACCGGTCACCCTCGCTCGCCCCCTTCCCCTCGACCTCACCCTCGACCTCACCATCGCCCTCGCCCTCGCCCTCGCCCTCGCCCTCGCCCGCTCAGCGGCCCGCCGCCTTCGTCGCCCGCGCCGTCAGCTGCCACAGCTCCTCCCGCAGCCGGACCACCTCGGGGCCGTGGAGTCCGGTGGCGGCGGTCAGGGTGGCGGGGACGGCCGCCGCGCGGTCGCGGAGCTGTTCGCCGCGCCCGGTGAGAGCGATCCGCACCGAACGCTCGTCCCGCGGCGACCGCTCCCGGCGCAGCAGCCCGGCCGACTCCAGCCGCTTCAGCAGCGGCGAGACCGTGCCGTAGTCGAGCCGCAGGGCGCCCGCGAGTTCCTTGACGGTGGTCTCGCCTCGCTCCCAGAGGGAGAGCATGACCAGGTACTGCGGGTAGGTGAGGCCGAGTTCGTCGAGCAGCGGGCGGTACGCGGCGGTGACCGCGCGCTGTGCCGCGTACAGCGCGAAGCACAACTGCTCGTCGAGGAGTAGCGAACCGTGCCGTTGCGCATCCGCTTGATTCGTCACGGGGGCCATTGTTGCGGATGTTCGCGTGGGCCGGTCGGGGCGAGTGTGGTTGTCCGCGGGTCCGGTGGGGCTTCTCGCGCAGTTCCCCGCGCCCCTGAAAGACCAGGCCCTGCGGGCCTGGAAGGCGACGGGCCGGGGGGCCTGAAAGGCCACGGCCCCGCGGCCCCGTGGGCCTCGGCCCCGGGGGCCGTGGGCCGTGGGCCGTGGGCCGTGGGCCGTGGGCCGAAGAGCATGGGGCGTAGCCCCTGCTCTTGGGGGGCGCGGGGAACTGCGCGAGAAGCCCCACCGGACCCGCACCCGGCGAACAACCCGTACCCCCGAGCTCTATCCCGAGCCCTATCCCGCCCTCACCGCTCGCGGGTCGAACCCGAACGGCAGTTCAAGCCGATGCGCCCGCATCAGCTCGTCGTCGACGAGGAGTTCACCGGTCACCCCGTCCGCCGCGATGACCCCGTCGCTGAGGATCAGCGAGCGCGGGCACAGTTCGAGGGCGTACGGCAGGTCGTGCGTGACCATGAGGACGGTGACGTCCAACGACCGCAGGATGTCGGCGAGTTCGCGGCGCGAGGCGGGGTCGAGGTTGGAGGACGGCTCGTCGAGGACGAGGATCTCGGGCTCCATGGCGAGCACGGTGGCCACGGCCACCCGGCGCCGCTGCCCGAAGGAGAGATGGTGCGGCGGCCGTTCCTTGAACTCCGTCATGCCGACCTGCCCGAGGGCCTTGTCCACCCGGGCCTCCAGCTCGGCGCCCTTCATTCCCGCCGCGGCGGGCCCGAAGGCCACGTCCTCCCGCACGGTCGGCATGAACAACTGGTCGTCGGGGTCTTGGAAGACGATGCCGACCTTCCGCCGGATCTCGGCCATGTGCCGCTTGCCGACCGGCATCCCGGCGACGGTCACCGCGCCCGCGCCCCCGGTGAGGATGCCGTTGAGGTGCAGGACGAGGGTGGTCTTCCCGGCCCCGTTCGGCCCGAGCAGGGCGACCCTCTCCCCTCGCCCGACGGTGAAGTCGACGCCGAAGAGGGCCTGGTGGCCGTCGGGATAGGCGAAGGCCAGGCCGGCGACTTCGAGGGACGGGGGCACGGAGTCGAGGGACGGGGGCAGGAGATCCTCGGGATTCTTGGACGCGGTCACAGGCTCCATCCCAGCAGACATACGACGAGCGCGGCGACCGGGAGGGCGAAGGCGTACGACCACTGCGCCCGGGACGCGGTCACCTCGTCGATGACGGGCATGGTGCCCGCGTACCCCCGGCTGATCATGGCCAGATGGACCCGCTCGCCCCGCTCGTACGAGCGGATGAACAGCGCCCCGGCCGACGTGGCGAGCACCCCCCAGTGCCGTACGCCGCTCGCCTCGAACCCGCGCGACTCGCGCGCGATCCGCATCCGTCGCATCTCATCGGTGATCACATCGCCGTAGCGGATCATGAAGGACGCGATCTGGACGAGGAGCGGCGGCAGTTTGAGGCGCTGGAGCCCCAGGAGGAGTTCGCGGAGCTCGGTCGTGGACGCGAGGAGGACGGAGGCGGCGACGCCCAGCGTCCCCTTGGCGAGGACGTTCCAGGCACCCCAGAGCCCGCTGACGCTCAGCGACACCCCGAGGACCTCGACCCGCTCGCCCTGCGCCACGAACGGCATGAGCACGGCGAACGCGACGAACGGGATCTCGATCAGCAGCCGCCTCAGCAGGAACCCGGCGGGTACGCGGGCCACGTACGCGACCGCGCCGAGGAGCACCGCGTACAGCCCGAACGCCCACATCGCCTCCCGTGGCGTCGACACCACGACGATCACGAAGGCGAAGACGGCCGCCAGTTTGGTGTGCGGCGGCAGGGCGTGCACGGGCGAGTGCGCGTGCCGGTAGAGCTTGTGTGCGTGACCCGCGCCCATGTCAGGCGTTCTCGGGCACGGAGGTGGGGGACGTGGCGTCGCCCTCGCCGGTACGCCGCCTGCGTACGGACCAGAAGACGCCCGTACCGGCGACGACCGTGACGCCGACGCCGATCACGCCCGCGAGACCGCCCGACATCCGGGCGTCGGTGAGGCCCTCGACGCCGTAGTCGGCGAGCGGGGAGTCGGCGGCGGCGTGGTCCTCGGCCTTGGCGTCGATGCCCTTGTCGGCGGCGACCTTCTCCAGCCCGTCGGGGCTTGCGGAGGCGTAGAAGCTGACGACACCGGCGAGGAGGAGGGAGACGCCGAGGCCGGCGAGGATCAGCCGGCGGGGCGACCGGGCGGCCACGGGTGCGGGCGTCGGCCCGGGTGCGGGCGTCGGCCCGGCCGCGGGCGCGTCGACCAGCTCGCCGTTGACACGCAGCTTCAGCGGGGCGGTCAGGCCCCGGGCACCATGGACGAGGTCCGGGCGTACGGCGATGACGGCACCGACGGTGGCGGCGGTGATCGCGGCCTCGCCGATGCCGATGAGGACGTGGACCCCGACCATGGCGGTGAGAACCGAGCCGATCGGCACGTCCGTGGTGCCGCCGATCGCGTAGACGAGGGTGAAGGCGGCGGCCGCGGCGGGCACGGAGACCAGGGCGGCGACGAAGGCGGAGACGGTGACGGAGCGCCGCTTCCTGGGGAGGACGGTGACGAGCCCGCGGAAGACCGCGTATCCGACGACGGAGGTGATGACCCCCATGATCGTGATGTTCACGCCGAGGGCGGTGAGGCCGCCGTCGGCGAAGAGGATGCCCTGCATCAGGAGCACCACGGACAGGCACAGGACCCCGGTACAGGGGCCCACGAGAATCGCGGCCAGGGCACCGCCGAGCAGATGTCCGCTGGTCCCGGCCGCGACCGGGAAGTTCAGCATCTGCACGGCGAAGATGAACGCGGCGACGAGCCCGGCGAGCGGCGCCGTCCGCTCGTCCAGCTCACGCCGGGCGCCACGCAGGCTCACGGCGACCGCACCGGCGGCGACGACTCCGGCGACCGCCGAGACGGGGGCGTTGATGAATCCGTCGGGGACGTGCATACGAGGGCTCGCTCTCCTGGTCGGGGGCCGGGCCACCGGGTGGGACGCACTGGCTGGGGGGGGTGGGGCGGGGGGTCTGCGGGTGGCTGGAACCTTACGATGATAGAGCCCTATTGCGAGTCTCTTGCAAGAGCGATGCGGGACTGATTAGCGAACGGCTCGCCGAACTCCGGGGGACGGACCCCCTCCCCCTCGGTTCCCGTGCGCCCTCGCGGGGTACTCAGGACCTTGCCGCCACGCCCTGACAGGGGCCTCCGGCACCCTCACAGGGCTTCCGGGGGCGCCGGGCGGAAAATATGCGACATTGGAGAGGCAGCGGACAGCGGATTCACAGCTTCTGCTTGCGTCACTCAGCGTTGAGGAGTTGCCCGATGTCTGTCACCGTCGAGCAGTACGCCCGGGCCCATGTCGTCACGGACTCCCCCGAGGACCGGGACACCGTGCCGGTCGTGCTCCGCTACGACCCCGACGCCTCCGCCGTCCGCGTGCGCCTGCCCGGCCCTGACGAGTGGACCTTCCCCCGCGACCTTCTCGAACGCGGCCTCCGCACCCCCACCACCTCCGGCCCCGTGAGTATCTGGCCCTGCGGCCGCGTCCAGGCCGTCATGGAGTTCCACTCCGCCCAGGGGGTGGCGGTGATGCAGTTCGACACGAAGGCGCTGATCCGCTTCCTGCGCCGGACGTACACGGCCACGCCGGTGGCGCACTGAGCGGAGGGGCACACGGCGCACCTCGGCCGAGCCGAGCCGGGCCGCGGAACCGGGGGCGGCTCCGGCTCCGCGGCCCGGCAGCCGCGTCACACCGGCACGGTGAGGGTGGCCGTGTAGCCCTTGTCAGTGCTGCCCTCGGTGGTGGCGAGCTGTTGGTCGTAGCCGTCGCTGAAGATCATGTCGCTCTCCAGGGAGAGCTGGCTGAGGTTCTCGACGCTCTGGCTGTAACCGTCCGTCGCGTACACGGTGTCGCAGACGTCCTTGGGGAAGGCGAGCTGCGAGGTGGCGGCGACGTCCTGGCCGCCGGTGGCGTCGTCGAGGCTGTCGTAGACCTCGAAGTGGATGTGCGGCCAGCGGCCCGTGTAGCAGGCCGGGAAGATCGACGTGAAGGTGACCTGGCCCTTGTCGTCGGTCTCCTGGACGCCGCGCAGATAGTTCTCCTCGGTGACGCCGTCGGTGTAGAGGGAGTACCTGCCCTCCCGGTCGCAGTGCCACAGGTAGACGGCCGCGCCCTCCTTCGGGGTGTCGCAGCCGGAGGCCTGGTCGACGACCGTCAGCGTGATCGTCAGCGGGATGCCTTCGGCGACACCGTCGGCCGAGCCGAAGCTCTTGGTGATGTCCCGCCGGACGACACCGCTCTCCTTGAGGACGTTCGGGCCGTTCGAGCCGTCACCGGGGTACGGGCCGGCCGTCTCTTCCGGGATGACCTCGCAGTCCGAGCCGGAGGAGTTGCCCGAGGACGAGGAGGAGGACGAGCCGGAGGAGGACGAGTCCGACGCGGCGCCGTTGCCGGAGTCGTCCGAGGAACAGGCCGCCACCAGCGGGACCATGCTCGCGCCGGCCAGCAGTCTGATCATGCGGCGGCGGGCGAACACGGGGAGGTCGTAGGAGAGCCCTCTGTCGAACTCGTCGTCGTGGTGGTGGTGGTGGCCGTGGCTGTGGCCGTTGCCGCTGCTGCTGTTGCCGCCGCTGTTGCTCGCTGTGCTCATGATGCCGACCGCGCTTTCGGAATGTCCCGTCATGGAATGCCCGGATGCTATGAGCGATTGCTGTGTGCTTCCCAGGTGTCCGCCATGGACACCTTCTCAGGCGGCGCGGACCTACGTCACCGTGCGGCCGACAGCATCACGAGCGCGAACAGCACGACAGGCGCCACGATCATGGCGGTCAGGTCGACGACCAGCGTCCGCGTCATCCCCAGCACCGGGAAGAGAACCAGCCCGCTCAGGAGCCAGTAGCCGTAGATCCGGCCCGCGAGATGCCAGGCCTGGGTTTCCTCCTCGCTGGTGGTGGGCTCCACGAACCACACCCCGACCGCCACCAGAAGGAGCACGCAGCACAGGAGGAGGTCCCCTGCCCCCACGCCGACCGCGACCCGCGTGTCGGCGCTGCGTATCCGTCTTCGGAGTCGTATCGCGCGGATCATCGGGTGGTCAGTCCCCCTGTGATGTGGACGACGTGCCGCAACTGTCCAACTCGACATCCCCATAGGCAACTTCAGCATACTCCCGTCCCCCACACCACGCGGCGCCCGCCTGGCTCGCCCTGGACCCGGTGCGGGCACGTCGTCGCGGAACTCGCGGCCAACACGGCGACCCACGCCCGCGTGGCCGGCCGCGACTTCCGCCTCACCCTCTACGTCATCGGCGACACGCTCCGCATCGAAGCCACCGACACCCGCCCCCAACACCCCGCCCCCGACCACGAGTCCGGCCGAGGCCTCCTCCTCGTCACCGCACTGGCGGACCGCTGGGGCGTGGCGGAGGGACCGAAGCCGCGGAAGACGGTGTGGGCGGAGGTAAGCACGAGAGCGCCTATCACCCCTGCGGGTGAATACTCCCAACTCCGCCAGGTCTGAGCATAGTTGTCCGTCATATGCTCACACCCAAGAGTGACGAAAGGACCGGACACCACCCGATGGTCAGTTCCCCCCACGAAGCCATGCACCGGATCTTCCAACAGGACCCCGGTGTCTTCGCCCGCGCCGTACGAGCACTCGGCATCCCCTTCGACGATCCGGTCTCGGCCACGCCGTTCCCCACCGACCTGACGGAGAACCGTCCGCTGGAACGGCGGGTGGACACGCTGCTGAGTATCGAGACGAAGAAGGGCAAGTTCCTTCTGGCCGTCGAGGCCCAGGGAAAGAAAGTCCCCGAGAAGCCCAGGAACTGGGCCTACTACGTGGCGCACCTGCACGCGAAGTACCAGATGCCCGCCGTTCTCCTCGTGGTGTGCGACAGCCGGAGCACAGCCGCCTGGGCGTCCGAGGCCGTGGACTTCGGCCCACCCGAGTGGCCTTCCCTCACACTGCGCCCTCTGGTCCTGGGGCCGGACAACGTGCCGGTCATCGACGACCCGGTCCAGGCTCGCCGCGACATCCCACTGACCGTTCTGTCCGCTGTCCTTCACCGCCGCGACCCATGCGCCGGTGCCATACTCAAAGTACTGGTAGACGCTCTGAAGGGCCTCGAAGCCCGCGACCCCGACACCGCGACGATCTTCGTAGAACTGACATCTCAGAGGCTGGGCGAAACCTCGGCCGCCGCTACCTGGAGGGACCTCATGACCGACCTCTCGTTCTTCACGTCGCCGATCTCCGAGGAAATCCGGGCGGAGGGGAGGGCGCAGGGCGTCGCGCAGGGCGTCGCGCAGGGCGTCGCACAAGGGGTCGCGCAGGGCGTGGCCAAAGGGTTGACCGAGGCAAAGATCGAGGACATCCTGCTGCTCCTCGACGGCCGCGACGTGCACGTGTCCGATGCCGATCGCGACCGCATCACCTCCTGCCACGACCTCGACACCCTCAACCGCTGGTTCACCCGCGCGATCAGGGCCACCTCCGTCACCGAGGTGTTCGGCGAGGACCGAGCCGACACCGGGGAGTGACCCCTGCCTCGGTGCTGGTGGTCAACGGCCCCGTCGCCGTCGGCGTTCCTTGGTCAGGCGCACGGCCCAGCTTCCGATGATCAGGAACCCGGCGTAGATCGCGCTCTGGACCCAGGTGAAGGGTGGGCTCCGCAGTTGGCCCACGAGCCAGATGAGCACCAGGTAGACGGTCCAGTAGCTGAGCCAGAGCAGGCCCTCGAACCAGACCGGCAGGGTGCCGTCCCGGACGGGCGGCTGGGGAGGGTCCCAGCGAAAGCCTCCGTTGCGTGCGTAGTGGGCCTGACGGCGGCGTTCGACGCGGCAGACGAGCCACACGAAGAGCCCCAAACCCACCCCGGGCAGGGCCGCCTGAAGGAGAAGCACGGGGTCGTGGAAGGCGGACACTCCGGAGGCGACCAGCAGGCCGAAGGTGACGCCGAAGAGCAGGCCCGTGCCCACCGGGTGCCGGGCCACGAAGACCTGGACCTTCGGGGGAGGCTCCGCACCGCCGTGGCGCCGGTCGAAGTCCAGAAAGGCCCGCCGCAGTCTCTCCACCCACGCCTCCCACAGCCCCGCCTGCCGGCGCCCCACCTGTCGCCGTCCATCCCCGCGTGATCAGCTTGGACCGTGGAGACCATCATCGCCAGTGGCATAGCCGTACTCGGCACACTCCTCGGCTCGGGTCTGACGCTCGCCTTCCAGCAGCGCACCACGGACCGGAGCCACGAGTTCGCCCGCCGGGAGAGGCTTCGCCAGGAGCGCCTCGACGCCTACTCCGCGTACGCCGGCGCGCTGATCAACTACCGCCGCTGCCTCGTCCACCTGTGGTTCTGCGAGCGTGAACAGCCGCCCCCGGAGGACCCCGACACGGTCCGCGTGCGCGCGTACGACCTGCGCTCCGGCGCGCAGGAGGCCTTGTTCCGCGTGCAGATGCTCACGGACGACGAAGCCCTGAGCCTGGCCGCGGAGACCGTCCTCGCCGATGTCACCGCCGTCCACAAGGCCGACAGCAGGCCGGAGTTCGACGAGCGCCGCGTACGGACCCGGGACGGGATCGCCCGCCTGATCAGAACGGCCAAGCAGCACTTCTGAGGCCGCGTACTCACGCCCCCACCGTCCCGTCCACCCCCTCCCGCAGAAAGTCCGCGTGACCGTTGTGGCGGCCGTACTCCAGCAGCACGTGAACCATGACCATCCGCAGCGAGACCTCCTCGCCCCACCTGGGCTGGTAACCGGCGAGGTCCAGGGACTCCGCCTCCCGTTCGATACGGCGCGAGGTCTCCACCTCCGCCTCCCACGCCCCGAACGCCTCCGCCCGCGTCGAGGCGCTCGCGTCGTACGCCGCCTGGAAGTCGATCTCCTTCGACCACACCATGGGGGCGTCGTGATCCTCGAAGGCCCGGCGGAACCAGGCCCGTTCCACCTCCGCCATGTGTCGCACGAGGCCCAGCAGAGAGAGGGCCGACGGGGGCATCGACCGGCTGCGCAGCTCCTCGTCCGAGAGGCCAGCGCACTTCATGGCGAGCGTCGCGCGGTGATAGTCGAGGAAGGCGCGGAGCGTCTCGCGTTCGGTACCGAAGTGGGGCGGCCCCATGCGGTTGTCACCGCGGTCGCCGCGGTCGCCGCCCTCACCGGTCACATCAGCCACATCGGTCTCATCTCATCGGTCGCATCGGTCACCGGTCATGCCCTCGCAGTCAGAGAATCCTGTCGAAGAAGACGCGGATGTCGGTCGCCAGTGCCACCGGCTCGTCCATCCCCACGAAGTGGCTCCCCGGGTTCGACTCCGGCCAGTGCACGATCCGATTGTCGCGTTCGGCGAGGCGGCGGATCGCGGGCGGGCCGCAGTACACGCCCGTCGGGGCGTGCTTCTGCCCCTCCGGCCACGCGAACTCCCGGCGGTTGTACATGAACCAGGACGACGTGCCGGAGGTGCCCGTCAGCCAGTAGAGCGCGACGTTCGTGAGGAACAGGTCACGGTCACGGTCGCGGTCGTGGTCACGGATGCCGAAGTCCTCGAACTTCTGCATCATCCAGGCGAGTTGGGCCACCGGCGAGTCGTTCCAGGCGTACGCGAAGGTCTGCGGGGCGAAGCGGAGGAGGGTGTGGTGGTCGACGCCGCCGACCGACCACTGCTTGATCATCTCGTGGTGGGCCCGCTCGGCGTCGGTCAGTTCGGGGACGTCCTTCTCCGTGGGGAAGCCGAAGCCACCGTTGATGTGGACGCCGACGACATGCGAGGGGGCCGTACGAGCCACCGCCGGCGCCAGGTACGCGCCCAGGTCGCCGCCCTGAACGCCGTAGCGGTCGTAACCGAGGCGGCGCATCAACTCGGCCCACATGCGCGCCACGTCGTCGATGCCGAAGCCCTCCTCCCTCGGCCCCTCGGAGAAGGCGAAGCCGGGGACGGACGGGGCCACGACATGGAACCCGCGCTCCGTCAGCGGACCGATCAGACGCGTGAACTCGACGACCGAGTGGGGCCAGCCGTGAGAAAGCAGGAGAGGGACGGCGTCGGGCCGGGGCGAGCGCACATGGAGGAAGTGCACGTCCAGGCCGTCGATCTCGGTCAGGAACTGGGGGAACGCGTTGAGGCGGCGTTCCTGGGCCCGCCAGTCGTACGTCGTGCGCCAGTACTCGGCCAGCTCCCGCACCGCCGCCACCGGCGCGCCCCTGCCGAAGCCGTTCCCCTCGCCCGGCAGCTCTCGAGGCCAGCGCGTACGCGCCAACCGGTCCTCCAGGTCGTCCAGTTCGGCCTGCTGGATGTCGATGCGGAAGGGACGGATCTCGGTGTCGGTGTCGGTGTCGGTGTCGGTGTCGGTGTCGGTGTCGGTGTCGGTGTCGGTGTCGGTGTCGGTGTCGGTGTCGGTGTCGGTGTCGGTGTCGGTGTCGGTGTCGGTGTCGGTGTCGGTGTCGGTGTCCATGGTCGGTCGCTCCGGTTCCGGTGGGTGACGCGTACGACCACGCTAGGAACCGTATAGGCCGGATCTTGTCCGCTATGCCGCCTGTCCTCTATGCCCAGGCCCAGCCACCCGGCGGACCCCGGGAACGCGGAAGCCGGTGAGGGCACCCGTCCCCACGGGCCCTCACCGGCGGTCCTGCGCGGCAGCCGGTCCTGCTCAGGCAGGCCGATCCCGCTCGGCAGCCGATCCCGCTCGGCAGCCGTCCGTCGCGTCAGGCGCGGACCAGCTCCCTGTCCTCGTCGTCCTCGGCCGACTTCTTCGCCGCGTCGTCGTGGGCCCGCAGGCCCTCACCCTCGACGTCGACGTTCGGCAGCGCGCGGTCGAGCCACTTCGGCAGCCACCAGGCCTTGTCGCCCAGGAGGGCGAGGATGGCCGGGACGATGGCCATACGGACGACGAACGCGTCGAAGAGGACGGCGATGGCGAGGCCGAAGCCGATCATCTTGATCATCGACTCGCCCGAGCCGATGAAGCCGGCGAAGACGGCCATCATGATCGCCGCGGCGGCCGCGACCACCCGGGCGCTGTACTTGAAGCCGGTCACCACGGCCTGGTTCGGGTTCTCGCCGTGGACGTAGGCCTCGCGTATGCGGGTCACGAGGAACACCTCGTAGTCCATGGCCAGGCCGAAGACCACGCCCACCATGAAGATCGGCATCATCGACATGATCGGGCCGGTCTCCTCGACGCCGATGAGCCCCGCCAGCCAGCCCCACTGGAAGACCGCGACCACGGCGCCGAGCGCGGCCAGCACGCTGAGCAGGAAGCCGAGGGCCGCCTTCAGCGGAACCAGGATCGACCGGAAGATCACGATCAGCAGGAGGAAGGCGAGGCCCACCACCAGCGCCAGGTACGGGAGCAGCGCGTCGGTGAGCTTCTGCGAGAAGTCGATGTTCATCGCCGTGGCGCCGGTGACCAGCACCTTCGCGTCCGTGTCCGCCGTCACGCCGGCGCCCTCGTCACGGATGGCGTGCACCAGGTCCTCGGTCTGCGTGGAGGACGGCTTGGAGTTCGGGATCACCGTGATCATCGCGGTGTCGCCGGCCTTGTTGAACGTCGCGGGGGTCACCGTGACGACGTCCTTGAGACCCTTGATCCCGTCCGTCACCGCGGTGGCGGCCTCCTGCGGGGACGCGCTGTCCTTGGCGTCGACGACGACCATCAGGGGGCCGTTGAAGCCGGGCCCGAAGCCCTCGGACAGCAGGTCGTACGCCCGGCGCTGCGTGGTGGACGTCGGCTGCGAGCCGTCGTCGGGCAGGCCCAGCTCCAGCTGGGTGGCAGGGACCGCGATCGCGCCCAGGCCGACCACGCCGAACAGCAGCACGGCGACCGGACGACGGACGACGAAGCTCGCCCAACGGGTGCCCATGCTGGGCTTGACCACGGCGGATTCCTTGCCGGAATCCGTGGCGGAGCCCTTCGCCTTGCGGCGTCCGAGCAGCTTGCCCTTCTCACCGGCCGGCCGGACCCTGCGGCCCGCGTAGCCGAGCAGCGCCGGGACCATGGTGAGGGCGATGAGGACCGCGATGACGACCGTGCCCGCCGCCGCGAGCCCCATCTTGGTCAGCATCGGGACGTTGACGACCGCGAGACCGGCCAGCGCGATCACGACCGTGAGGCCCGCGAAGACCACCGCCGAGCCGGCGGTGCCGACGGCCCGGCCGACCGCTTCCTCGCGTTCCCGGCCCTCGGCCAGTTCGGACCGGTAGCGGGAGACGATGAAGAGCGCGTAGTCGATACCGACCGCGAGACCGATCATCAGGGCGAGGGTGGAGGTGGTGTCGCCGAGGTCGAGCGCGTCGGCGAGGGCGGTGATGGTGGAGACGCCGATGCCGACGCCGATGATCGCCGTCAGCAGCGGCAGCCCGGCCGCGACGAGCGAGCCCAGGGTGACGACGAGGACGACCGCGGCCAGGGCGAGGCCGATGATCTCGCCGGTGGCCGCCGTCTCGGGCTCGGCCTGCAGGGCGTCACCGCCCATCTCGACGGTCAGCCCGGCGTCCTGCGCCTTGTGCGCGGCGGTCTCCAGAGCCTCCTTGGAGGAGTCCTTCAGCTCCATGCCCGGGACCTTGTACGTGACCGAGGCGTAGGCGACCGTCCCGTCCCTGCTGACCGCCCTGGTGGTGAACGGGTCGCTGACGGAGACGACTTCGGAGCCGTCGCCCAGTTCCTCGACGGTCTTCTCGACGGTCGCCTTGTTCGCGGCGTCGGTCATCTTCTCGCCGTCGGGCGCTTTGAAGACGACCCGGGCGGTGCCGCCGTCGGCGCTCATGCCGGGATAGCGCTGTTCCAGCAGGTCGAAGGCCTTCTGGGCCTCGGTCCCCGGGATGGAGAAGGAGGACGAGCCGGCGGCGGGCGCGGAGGCGGCGCCGACGCCCGCGAGCGTCAGCAGTGCCACCCAGAGCAGGGCTACGAAGTGTCGTCGCCGGAAGGCGAGTCGACCGAGTTTGTAGAGGAATGTGGCCACGGGGCGGTACTCCCGTTCAGGTCGTGGAGGTGCAGAGGGCAGGACGGATCAGCCCGTGCCGCGGGGAGGGAGGAGGCAGGGCGAGGCAAGGCAGGGGTGATCGGCCCGACGACATGAGCGGGTGGCGTCAGGTGGTGCTCAGCCGCACGTCGGGCGGCTGTCGCACAGGTGGGTCAGTGGGGTGCCGGTGGGGGTGTCAGTGGTGGGTCAGCCGATCGGTACACCGAGGGCGGGGAGGACCACGGCGTCGATGTACGAGACGAGGAAGGCCTGGGTCGGCGGCAGCTCTTCGAGCAGCGTCCGGGTGACGAAGGCGCCGAGCATCATGTGCATCACGAACTCGAGCGCGGGGTTGTCCGGCCGGACCTCACCGCGGTCGACCGCGCGCTGCAGCACCCGCTGGAACTCCGCCATCTCCGGTTCGACGAGGAACTCGCGGAACGCCCCGAGCAGTTCGGGGTTGGTGTGCACCGCCATGGCCAGCCCACGCATCAGCGCGGAGCTCTGTTCCATGGCGCAGTCGTCCTCGCGCCGCACCAGGGCGTGGAAGTCGCCGCGCAGGGATCCGGTGTCGACACCGGTCCAGGTCATCGACTTCTCCTGCCGGATCGCCTTCGCGACCAGCTCGGCCTTGCCGCCCCACTGGCGGTAGAGGGTGGCCTTGCTGGAGCGGGTGCGAGCGGCCACGGCGTCCATGGTGAGGGCGTCGTAGCCGACCTCCCGGAGCAGGTCGAGCACGGCCGCGTAGAGCTCGGCCTCGCGCTCGGGCGTGATCCGACTGCGGCGCACCGTCGTGGTCTCAGTCATCCCACTCCCCTTGCTCCGGCTGCACGTTCGAGACGACAAGGCTACCGGCCGCACGGCATGGCACGGGCCGGACACACCGCCTCTCGAACGAAACGGTTTCGTACGCTTAAGACGATATACCGAGAGCTGAAGAAAACGAAACGGTTTCGTTCGTGTCGTGGGTCACGCGGTGAAGTTGCCGGGGCCTCCCGAGAGGAAAAGCATGGGAGAGGTGAGCGACACCTACGAGCAAGGGACAGGCCGGGAGCAGGGGACGGGCCGGGACACCGGCTACCTCCGCTTCCCCCACCTCAACGGCGACCGGCTCTGCTTCGTGGCCGAGGACGACCTGTGGCTGGCCCCTCTCGACGGCTCGGACCGCGCCTGGCGGCTCACCGTCGACCGTACGAAGGTCAGCACGCCCCGTTTCTCGCCCGACGGCCGGCACATCGCGTACACGAGCTGGCGGAGCATCCTCCCGGAGATCCATCTGACGCCGGTGGACGGCGGGGCACCCGCACGCCGGCTCACCCACTGGGGCAGCCCCGACACCGAGGTCCGCGGCTGGACGCCCCCGACCCCCGACACCGGGGGCCGCTCGGACATCCTGGCCGTCGCCTCCCACGGCGAGCCGTTCTCGTACTTCACCTGGGCCTACAAGGTGCGCACGGACGGCGACCCCGGCCGCAAGCTCCCCTGGGGCCCGGTCTCCGACATCCAGTGCGCCGAGATCGACGGCGAGCGCCGCACCCTGCTGCTCACCGGGACGCCCCCGCACGAACCGGCGTCCTGGAAGCGCTACCGGGGCGGAGCCATGGGCCGCCTCTGGCTGCACGGCGAGCGGCTGCTGGCCGACCTCGACGGGCACCTCCACTCGCCCATGTTCGTCGGCGGCCGGATCGCCTTCCTCTCCGACCACGAGGGCATCGGCAACCTCTACTCCTGCGCGTACGACGGCTCCGACCTGCGCCGCCACACCGACCACGACTCCTTCTACGCCCGGCACGCGGCCAGCGACGGCACCCGGGTGGTCTACCAGTGCGCCGGCGACCTGTGGCTCGTCGACGACCTCGCCGCCGACGCCGTCCCCCGCCGCCTCGACATCCGGCTCGGCGGGGCGCTCACCGGGCGGCGGCGATACCAGGTGCCGGCCGCCCAGCACGTCGACGGCATCTCCGTGGACGAGACGGGCCGGGCGAGCGCGGTCGTCGTACGCGGCAGCCTGTACTGGCTGACCCACCGCGACGGCCCCGCCCGGACCATCGCCGACACCCCCGGCGTACGCGTCCGGCTGCCCGAGATGCTCGGCTCCGGCGGCCAGGTGGCGTACGTGACGGACGCGGACGGCGAGGACGCGATCGAGATCGCCTACCTCCCCCGGGCCACCGGAGACCGCGAGCCCCGCCGCCTCGCCTCCGGCGGCCTGGGCCGCGTCCTGGAACTGGTGTCCGACCCACGCGGCGAACGCCTGGCCATCGCCGCCGACGACGGCCGCGTCCTCCTCCTCACAGTGTCCGAGGCGTCGGACGCGTCCGAGGCATCCGAGGCCCCCGATGCGTTCGACGTGTCCGATGCGTTCGACGCGTCCGGCAAAGCGGCTGCCGACGCGGGCTCCGAGGAATCGAGCGGCGAGGTCACCGAGCTCATCACATCCCTCAACGGCCCCGTCCGCGACCTCGCCTTCTCACCCGACGGCGCCTGGCTGACCTGGTCCCACCCGGGCATCGGCCGCACCCTCCGCCAGATCAAGATGGCCCGCATAAAGGACCGGATCGTCGTCGACGTCACCAACGGCCGCTTCGAGGACGAGAACCCCGTGTTCACGCGCGACGGCCGCTACCTCGCCTTCCTGTCCTGGCGCGGCTTCGACCCGGTCTACGACGTCCACACCGGCGACCTGTCCTTCCCGCTCGGCTGCCGCCCCTACCTGGTCCCGCTCTCCTCCGCCACGCCCTCCCCCTTCGCCCTGAACCCCGACGGCCGCCCGGTCGCCGGGGGCATGGACCCGACCGAGGACGAGGACACCGGCGGGACGGTGACCGTCGAGACCGAGGGCCTGGAGAACCGCGTCACGCCCTTCCCCGTCACCGCCTCCAAGTACTCGGCGCTGCACCCCGTCGCGGGCGGCGGCCTGGTCTGGCTCCGCTGGCCCATCTCGGGCGCCCTGGGCGAGACCTTCGCCAACCCGGACGACATGACCGGCCGCCCGACCCTCGAATACTTCAACATCAGCAAGGCCAAGAAGTCCGAACTCGTCGACCATCTGGACTGGTTCGCGGTCAGCGGCGACGGCTCGCGGCTCGTGGTCGTCGACGAGGGCGACCTGCGGGCCGTCCCCTCCACCGAGTCCGGCGACAGCGACTCGACCGTCTGGATCGACCTCCGGCGCATCCTGCACGAGGTCGACCCGGCCGCGGAGTGGCGCCAGTCGTACGCGGAGGCCGGCCGCCTCATCCGCGCGTACTTCTGGGACCCGAAGATGAGCGGCATCGACTGGGACGGCGTCCTCGACCAGTACCGCCCGCTGGTCGAACGGGTCGCGTCCCCCGACGAGTTCGCGGACCTGCTGAGGGAGGTCCTGGGCGAACTGGGCACCTCCCACGCCTACGTCTCCGCCGCGCGCCGCAACGAGGGCCCACCCCACTACCAGCGCCGCCAGGGCCTCCTGGGCGCCAACTTCGTCCGCCGGGACGACGACTGGACGATCCGCCGCATCCTCCCCGGCGACTCGTCCGACTCCAAGGCCCGCTCCCCCCTGGCCGGCACTGGCATCCGGGAGGGCTCGGCCCTGACCCACGTCGACGGCCGCCCGGTGGACCCGACGACGGGCCCGTACCCCCTGCTCGCGGGCGCGGGCGGCTCGACCGTCGAACTGACCTTCGCCCAGCCCGTCGCCCACCACCCTTCCGAGGAAGCTTCCTCGGAAGGCCCTTCGGGCCCCTCCGACGCCGAGGGCGCAGGCCTCTCCACCACGGAAGGCGCAGGCCTCTCCACCGCGGAGGGCGAAGGCCTCTCCACCACGGAAGGCGCAGGCCGCTCCCGCCGCGTCGCCGTGGTCCCCCTCATCGACGAACGCCCCCTCCGCTACCAGGACTGGGTCGCCAAACGCCGCGAGGTCGTCCGCGAGTTGAGCGGCGGCCACTGCGGCTACCTCCACATCCCGGACATGGGCGGCTCTGGCTGGGCCCAGTTCAACCGCGACCTGCGCATGGAGGTGTCCCGGCCCGCCCTGATCGTCGACGTGCGCGGCAACGCGGGCGGCCACATCAGCGAACTGGTCGTCGAGAAACTCACCCGCACGATCCTCGGCTGGGACCTGACCCGAAACGCCCAGCCGGTGTCGTACGCGTCGAGCGCCCCCCGCGGCCCGGTGGTGGCCCTGGCCGACGAAGCGACCTCGTCCGACGGCGACATGATCACCGCCGCCTTCAAGCTCCTCAAGCTCGGCCCCGTCGTCGGCCTGCGCACCTGGGGCGGCGTCGTCGGCATGACCGGCCGCCACCAACTCGGCGACGGCACGGTCATCACCGTCCCCATGAACGCCGCCTGGTTCGACGCGTACGGCTGGACCATCGAGAACCGAGGCGTCACCCCGGACCTGGAAGTCCTCCGCACCCCCCTCGACTGGGCCGAGGGCCGCAACACCCAACTGGACGCGGCGGTGTCCCTGGCCCTGGACCTCCTGAAGTCCCACCCCCCGGCGGACCCCCCGGACTACACGAACACCCCGAACAGATCCCGCCCGAAGCTACCGCGACGCCAGCAAGCCCCGTAGGGGCGGCGAACACAAACGCAGGGCGCCCTCCTGAAAAGGAGGGCGCCCCACGTCACGCACGACCGAAGCCGAGCCGGCACCTACCCCTCGTAGTCCTGCCGGAACCGGTCTTCCTCGTCCCGCATCAGCCGCTCGGACTCCTCGTCCCGTCGCGGCGCACCACGCTCCGGCTGCCCGTGCTGCGGCTGACGCTCACGCTGCGGCTGCCCGTGCTCGCGCCCGTTGTCACGCTCGCGCTCACGCTCACCAGGCCGCTGAGCCCGCTGGTGCTCCTCCGGCGACTGGCCGGCCTTGCGCTTGGCCTGCTGCTTCAGCTGCTCAGCCTTGTCCTGGAACTGGTCCTTCATGCCCATGTGGATTCACTCCCGTAGTGGGTGAGGGGATCGGGCCTCGACCAGACAAACACGCGCCGACATCCCACGCATTTCGATCAGTAACGCTCCGTCATCCCCACTCAGCCACCCGCCCGGGATCATCCGCTTTCCGGCGCCCCCACCCCCCGCGTCCGCTCGTCCGCGGCCCCACCGGCCCCCACCAGCCCCTTGGACACCTCACGAAGCCGCGGCTCCATCCGCCGCACCTCCCGGGGCGCGAACGTCCCTATGAGCCCGGGGAGATACCCGCGTACGCCCTGCATCCCCCGCAGCCACCACTGCCCGTACACATGACTGGACCGCCGTTCGATCCCGGCGACGAGCCGGTCCACGGCCGGCCCCAGCGGATACGTCTTGCCGGCCGGCCACGGCAGCCGCTCCCGCAACTCCCGCAGCGCCTCGTCCTTGTCGGCGCCGCGCACCATGTCCGTGTCGGTCCAGGACAGATACCCGACCCCGACGCCCACCCCCTGATGCCCGACCTCAGCACGCAGACAGTGCGCGTACGCCTCGACGCCCGACTTCGACGCGCAGTACGCCGTCATCATCGGCGCCGGAGTGATCGCGGCGAGGGAGGCGATCTGCAGCAGATAGCCCCGGCTCTCGATCAGCGCCGGCAGGAACGCCCGCCCGGTGACCGCCGATCCGACGAGGTTGACCTCGATGACCCGCCGCCAGGAGTCCGGGTCGGAGTCCACGAACGGCCCGCTGTTCGCGACCCCCGCGTTGGCGACGACGATGTCGATCCGCCCGAACCGCTCCTTCACCTCCGCCGCGACCCGCGCCATGGCCTCATGGTCGGTGACGTCGGCGTGCCAGAACTCGCTGTCCCCGTACAGCCGTTCCGACACCCGCTTCAGCTCGTCCGGTTCGAGGCCGACGAGCGCGACCTTCACCCCGCGCACCGAGAGCTTGCGCGCGAGGAGTTCCCCGACGCCCCGCGCGGCCCCGGTGACGACCGCGACCCGCCCCTCCAGGGTGCTGCCGTTGCTCATGCGCCCGCCTCCTCCAACTCGTCCCGCCCGGTCGTCGCGTACCTCGTCGCGTACGTCGTCACGAGCCCGCGTATCCGGGCGGTGACCGCCTCCGGCGCCTCCACCGGCGCCATGTGCCCGACCCCGGTCAGCTCGCTCACGCCCACGCAGTCGGGCAGCGCGGCGGCCAGCGCCCGCGCGTGCACCGGCGGGGTCATCCGGTCCGCCGTGCCCACGACGACGGCCGTCGGCACCGTCAACTCCCGTACCCCGTGGTCGACATCGAGCGAGGCGAGGACATGCGACCAGGCGTGCCGCACCCTGGCCGGGCACGCGTGCACGATCCGCGCACACGCCTCGACCATCACCGGCGACGAACCGGGGCCCATGGTCGCGTACTTGAGGATCCGCCGAGCGACGGGCGTGACCGGCCCGAGCGGCGCCCGCGAGCCGAGGACCTGCCGGGTGAGCCAGGTGCGCACGCGCCCCGGCCGCATCGGCACGACCAGCGACTCGGCGACCAGCTTCGAACTGCCCGTGCTGCACAGCAGGACCGCCGCCGCGTGCTCCCGGAAGCGCGCCCGCCCGGCCGCCGCCATCAGCGTCATCCCGCCCATGGAGTGCCCGGCCAGGACCGCCTTCTCGCCCGGCGCGAGCGTCGCCGCGAGCACCGCCTCCAGATCGTCGGCGAGGGCGTCCGCGCTGCACACGGCGGAGGCGGGACTGCGGCCGTGACCGCGCTGGTCGTAGACGACCACCCGGTGGTCGACGGCGAGGTCCCGGACCTGCGCCGCCCAGTACGCCGTCGAACACGTCCAGCCGTGCACCAGCACCACCGCGGGCGCGTCCTCGGGTCCGTGCACCTCGACGTGCAGCCGCGCCCCGTCGGCGGACACGGCCGCCAACTCTCTTACGGCGACGGGCGGCGCGTAGGGCCCGTGCTTCACATGGGTCAGTCGGGTCACGCTCCGGCCTCCACCTTCGCCGTGTCGCCCTTCCTGGGCGTCTCCTCGTTCTCCGTACCCGGCCGTGCCGGCCGCAGCACCGCGTACTCGCTCAGATCGACCCGTCGGGTCGCGCCCCGGAACTCGGACGTCGTCCCCGGCCAGACGGTCGTGTTACGGCCGTTGGCGTCGAGATACCAGCTGGTGCAGCCGCCGGTGTTCCAGACCGTGCCCTCCATGCGCTTCTGGACCCGCTCGTTCCAGGCGTCCACGGCCGCGGGCCGGGCGTCGAGGGCGGCCCGGCCGCCCAGCACGTCCAACTGCCGTACGAAGTCCGCCATGTAGTTCAGCTGGGACTCGATCATCAGGATCATGCTGGAGTTCCCGAGGCCCGTGTTGGGCCCGATGATCGTCATCCAGTTCGGGAACCCGGCGGCCGACGACCCGCGCAGCGACCGCATCCCGCCGTCCGCCCAGGCCTCGGCGAGGGTCCGGCCGTCGGCGCCCACGACCCGGTCGGCGATGGGCATGTCGGTGACATGGAACCCGGTGCCGAAGACGATCGCATCGACCTCGGCGGCGGACCCGTCGGCGGCGACGAGCGTGGAGCCGTCGACCTTGGCCAGCCCGGAGGCGACCACGTCGACGTTCGGCTGCGTGAGCGCCGGATAGTAGGTGTTGGACAGCAGGATGCGCTTGCAGCCGATGCGGTAGTCGGGGGTGAGCCGGGCGCGCAGGTCCGGGTCCTTGACGGTCCGGGCCAGGTTCCGCTTCGCCACCCGCTCCACCACGCCCAGCACCTTGGGCCGCTTGGTGAAGGCCTGCACCTGCAACTCCCGCATGCCCCACAGCAGTCCGCGCCGGGCCTGCGCGGTGAAGGGCAACTGCCGGTGCAGCCACCGCTCGACGCCGCCGATGCCCCGGTCGACCCGCGGCAGCACCCAGGGCGGGGTCCGCTGGAAGAGGGTCAGCCGGCCGACCTCGGGCTGGATCGCCGGCACGATCTGGGCCGCCGAGGCGCCCGTACCGATCATCGCGACCCGCTTGCCGCGCAGGTCGTAGCCGTGGTCCCAGCGGGCGGAGTGGAAGACCTCGCCGGGGAACGAGCCCAGCCCCGGCAGCTCCGCCTCGGTCGGGATCCTCGGATCGGAGAGCGGCCCGGTCGCGGAGACGACGACATCGGCGGACAGCGGCCCGGTCGCGGTCTCGATGTCCCAGCACAACCGCTCCCCGTCCCAGGCCATCCTCATCACCTCGGAGTCGAAGCGAATATGGGACCGCAGCCCGAAGACGTCCGTCACATGCTCCAGATAGGCCCGGATGTGCTCCTGCCCGGAGAAGGCGCGCGGCCACTCATAGTCGGTCGCGAACGAGAACGAGTACAGATGGGACGGCACGTCACAGGCGCACCCCGGGTAGTCGTTGTCCCGCCAGGTGCCGCCGACGGAACCGGCCCGCTCCAGGACGACGAAGTCGGTGATCCCCTCACGCCGCAGCCGCACGGCCGCGCCGAGCCCGCCGAACCCGGACCCGACCACCGCCACCCGTACATGCGGCCCCCGCCGCCCCTGCCCCTGCTGCCGTTCGGCCATCCGGTACCTCCACGCCTCATCGCGTGCGCACACCGCGTTCGCACCTCGTGTCCACGCCAGTAATCACTGGCGCAGTGGGAGCGTAGGGCAGGACCGTACCGATGGGTAGGGGTCGGGCCCTCTGGAGTTACCAGCGGTACGACATAGGCTGCGCGCGTGGCAGAAGACGGCGAGCGACACGAGTACCGCATGGAGGAGCTGGCCGGGAAGGCCGGCATCACCGTCCGCACCCTGCGCTTCTACCGGGAGCGCAAACTGATCCCGCCACCCCGCCGCGAGGGCCGTATCGCCTGGTACGACGACACGCACCTGGCCCGACTGCGCACGATCTCGGCGCTGCTGGAGCGGGGTCACACGCTCAGCGGCATAGCCGAGTTGGCGGAGGCCTTCGACGAGGGCCGCGACGTGGGCGAACTGCTCGGCCTCGGGGCCCCCACCGAGGAGGTCCCGGTCCGCCTCTCCCCCGAGGAACTCGCCGACCACTTCGGCGACCAGGCGACCTCGGAGAACCTCGCCGCCGCCCTCGAACTCGGCTACCTCGCCACCGACGGCGGCGAGATCGTCCACATCAGCCGCCGCCTCCTGGAGGTCTCGGCCGCGCTGGTCCGCGAGGGCGTCCCCCTCGCCGACGTCCTCACCGCCGGCCGCCGCGTACGCGAACACGCCGAAGCCCTCGCCACCCTCTTCACCGACCTGATCCTCACCCAGCCCGGCCGCACCCCCGAGGACCTCAACCGCCTACGCCCCCTGGCGAAGAACGTAGCGGAGGCGGAGCTGTCCCTGGCCCTGGACCGGCGGCTGCGGCAGGCCGAAGCGGGCGATCAGGGGCCGTAGCCGGGATCGGCCCCGACGGTCGGCCCCGGCGGTCGGCCCCGGCGGTCGGCCCCGGCGCGTCAGAGGTCGTAAACCGCCGTCACCGGCGCATGGTCCGACCACCGCTCTGCGTGCGTCGCGGCCCGCTCCACGAACCCCTTGACCGCCTTGGCGGCGAGCCCGGCCGTGGCCACCTGATAGTCGATCCGCCATCCCGAATCGTTGTCGAAGGCCCGCCCTCGGTACGACCACCAGGTGTAGGGCCCCTCGACATCGGGATGCAGGGCGCGCACCACATCGACGTACGCCCCGTCACTGGCGTCGAAGACCTGCCCGAGCCAAGCCCGCTCCTCCGGCAGGAACCCGGAGTTCTTCTGGTTCCCCCGCCAGTTCTTGAGGTCGGCCTGCTGGTGGGCGATGTTCCAGTCGCCGCACACGACGACCTCGCGCCCGTCCGCGGCGGACCGCTCCCGGAGCTCCTTCAGATAGGCGAGGAACTCCCCCATGAACCGGACCTTCTCGTCCTGCCGCTCGGTCCCGACCTCACCGGAGGGAAGGTAGAGGCTGGCCACGGTGACGCCGGGCAGGTCGGCCTCGACGTACCGCCCGCTCCCGTCGAACTCGGCCGATCCGAACCCGACCTGGATCCGGTCGGGTTCGCGGCGGCTGTAGAGCGACACGCCCGCGCGCCCCTTGGCGGCGGCCGGGGCGTGCACGACATGCCACCCCTCGGGCTGCCGCACGCCCTCCGGCAGCTGCTCCGGCTCGGCCCGCACCTCCTGCAGACACACCACATCCGCCGAGGTCCCGGCGAGCCACTCCACGAAACCCTTCTTCGCGGCGGCCCGCAGCCCGTTCACATTCACAGAGGTCACAGTCAGCACCCGGGCACGATACCCGCACCCAGGACGGCGTCCAGATCCCGACGAAGATCACACCTGACCGCAGCCCGCCTCTTGCATAGATGTACGATGCAGCACATGATTATCCGCCGCGTGTCCTTCGACCACCCCGACGCCGTCAAGCTGAACGACGAGGTCCAGGCCGAGTACAGCGTCCGCTACGGCGACGACGGCGACGCCACCCCCATGGACCCGGCGCACTTCGAAGCGCCGGCCGGGCTGTACCTGATCGCCTACGACGAGCACGGCAGAGCCGTCGCCACGGGTGGCTGGCGCAGCCAGGACACCAACGACGAGGGTTACCAGGACGGGGACGCCGAGATCAAGCGGATGTACGTCACCCCCGAGGCCCGCGGCCTGGGCCTGGCCCGCCGCATACTCGCCGACCTGGAGTCCGACGCCCGCGCCGGCGGCCGCACCCGCATGGTCCTCGAAACCGGCGCCAAGCAGCCCGAGGCCGTGGCCCTCTACACCTCCAGCGGCTACGAGCCCTGCGCGAAGTTCGGCTACTACCGATTCCACGATCTGAGCCTGTGCTTCGCGAAGCCCCTCTGACCGTGCCCTCCGTGCCCTGGGGCCCGTAAATCCCGGTGCCCGCATCGGCGTTGGCTGCCTACGGTGTCCCCGTGACGAAGAACAACCGCCTCCGCCGTCTCGTCGTGGGCGACACCACCTGGCACTGGACGGTCCGCCAACTCCCCCACCGTGTGGCCCACGAGCACTGCCGCCTCAAGCTGTCCCTCTACCCGGAGGGCCCCCGGCGCCGCCGCCTGGTCCTGCTCTTCGGCCCGTCCGAGGACCGCGTCGTCTCGAACTGCTACTTCGACTCCGGCGCCCTGGTCCGCCGTTCCGACCACGCCTACCTCAACCTCCACGAGCCCGGCACGGTCCGCCGCCTCCTGGACGCCGCCGCCCCGAACCTGGACCTCCACCCGTCGGCCCAGACGGTCGAGGTGGACGGCTGGCCGTACTTCGACGCGATCACCGAACCGGCAACAGGCGCCGCCACCCCGTCCTGACAACACGTCAGAGCCCCCAGCGGTGATCACCACTGGGGGCTCTGATCTGTGCGTGGACCTGTGGGGATTTGAACCCCAGACCCCCTCGATGCGAACGAGGTGCGCTACCAGACTGCGCCACAGGCCCTTGCAACGAGTGAAACTCTAGCATCCCCATCGCGGTGCTTGGAAATCCGTTCCCGGGGGGCCGCCGAGCGGCTCGCGGCCGGCTCGTGGCTGGTCAGCGGAGTGGGAGATCCAGGGGGCGCGCGTCACTCGTTGGCCGCGCGCGGACGGTCGCCGTCCTCGTACTGGTCGAAGAGCGGCGTGCGCCCCCGCTCGCGGGAGCGGCGTGCGGACGCGGCGCGGCGGGCGTCGGAACGGCCGCCGTCGGGTGCGTCGGCCCCGTCACCGGAGCCGGCGTCGTCCGCCGGCTCCTCGCCGCCGCGCTCCCCCTCCTGCTCCCGCCCAGGGGCGGGCGCGGAGTTCGAGGGGGCACCCGACGAGCCGTGCGGGTCGGCCGCGCTGGAGCGCGCGGAGCTCCACGCGTCCGGGGCGTTGAGGTCGACCCCGGAGGTGGCCCGGGGTGCGACCGGCGCGGTGACGTACGTCGGGAGCGGGACGGGGACCGGGTCCCAGCTGTCGCCCTGGCCGGGCCGCCGCTGGCGCTCACGCTGCTGGTCCACCCACTCGGCGTGGTCGGTCTGCTCGACGAGGGCTCGGCGGTCGGCCGCGAGCGCGGTCAGTTCGGCCCGGCCCTCCTCGTTCTCCGGTCCGTCCTCCGGCTCGTCGGTGTCCACCGGGTCCGGCGCCGGGCGCCGCCGCTGGGGCTGCCGCTCCCGCAGCCGCTGCGCCGCCACCTCGGCCTGCCGCCGGTCCATCGTGTACGCGAACCGCTTCAGCTCCTGGCGGCGCAGATGCGCGATGTACGTGCTCAACAGCACCGCCGGTACGGCCGGCGCCCACAGGAAGGCGAGTCCGCCGACCGCCGCGACGACCGCGCCGAGCGTGAAGGCGAGGAAGAGCATCACCGTCGTACGCCGCCGGCGCGCGAGCACCTTCGAGCGCTGGGCCCGCGCCTTGGCCTCCGCCGAGTCGCCCCGGCGTGCGCCCGCCGTCTGCCGGTCCGGACGCTTCACCCGGGCGGGCGCGGGCACATGGGCCGCCCCCGGCTTCGCCGACGGCCCACCGCCCTGCTGGGGCACCGCCTTCGCCTGTGCCGGTGCGTGCGCTTGTGCGTTCGCCTGTGCTTGTGCGTTCGCCTGTGCCTGTGCCTGTGCCTGTGCCTGTGAAGCCGGTTTCGCCGACTGCTGCTGCGCGTGCTGCGGCGACTCACCCCGCTCCACCGGCAGTTGCGCCTTCGTGTGCTCCCGGCGCGGAGGCATGGCGAAGGCCCGGACGTCCACCGAGTCGGTGACGCCGTCCGGATCGGCGCTGGGCTCCCCCTCTTCGGTGGAGCGCGCCCGCAGGTCCTTGGCGTATCGGCGCTCCATCCCCGCCCGGCCGGAAAGCAGCCGGATGGCGGTGCTGAAGCGTTCCGTCGGACGGGCTTCGTTCAGCTCGTCCTGCCTACGGAGCCACATCGGCACCAAGTAGGCGGCCCAGGCCCCGACGATGACTGCGTAGATGAGGCCGCTGCTGCTCACGACTCACACGGTAGAGGGGTTTGCGTGAGGCCATCCGCCAATTGAGCCGGTGTGTCGCACGATCTGGCTGATATTTCGAGCTTTTTTTGTGACCGATCCGATCAGCAGGTCACCGAGACCGCGAAATTAACGTGCCGAGAACGTCCTCGACTCGTTCAAGCCGATCGCATCCGGTCGCCGTTCGTACATTTCCTTCGAACATGCATTTCATTTATTGGGACTGTCCGGGCTTGCCCGCGTCGGAGCCCGCGTTCCGCGCCCGTTCCCGCCGCCAGCGGGCGAGCAGCCCCTCGGGGACCTCTTCGGCGGTGAGCGCGAAGACGAGATGGTCGCGCCAGGCGCCGTCGATGTGAAGATATCGTGGACGAAGGCCTTCCTCGCGGAATCCGAGTTTCTCCACGACCCGTCGGCTGGGCCGATTCTCGGGGCGAATACAGACCTCGATGCGGTGCAGTCCGACGGTCCGGAAGCAGTGGTCCACGGCGAGCGCGACCGCCGTGGGCATCACGCCCCGCCCGGCGACCGACTCGTCGACCCAGTAGCCGACATGACCGGAGCACATGGAGCCCCAGGTGATCCCGGCGACCGTCAACTGCCCGACCAGCCGCCCCTGGTACTCGATCACGAACGGCAGCATCCGGCCGGCGTTCGCCTCCGCCCGCAGTTGGCGGACCATCTGACGGTACGTCGGCCGGTGCGCGATGGGCCCGCTGGGAGTGGGCGGCGGAATGGTCGCCTCCCAGGGCCGCAGCCAGTCCCGGTTGCGGCGGTTGACCTCCCGCCAGTCCCGCTGGTCGCGCATCCTTATGGGCCGGAGGACGATCTCGCCGTCCACCAGCGCTACGGGCCAGGATGGGCTGTTCAGCTCGCACCCCCGTGACCGGGTCTGGAGTGGTCCCCGCCGCGGATCTGGTCGACGGCGTGGGTCAGCAGGGGTTCCAGTACGGCCAGGCCGTCCCGGACGCCCCCGGTCGAGCCCGGCAGGTTGACGATCAGCGTCCGGCCCGCGACTCCGGCGAGGCCCCGGGAGAGCGCCGCCGTCGGCACCTTGTCCCGGCCGTACGCCCTGATCGCCTCGGGGATGCCCGGCACCTCGTGATCGAGGACCGCGCGGGTGGCCTCGGGGGTGCGGTCCGTGGGCGAGATACCCGTACCGCCGGTCGTCACGATCACGTCGTACCCGGCGTCGACACCCGCCCGCAGCGCGGCCTCCACGGGGTCGCCGTCGGGCACGACCTGGGGGCCCTCGACGGTGAAGCCGAAGCCCGCGAGCCCTTCGGCGATCAAGGGCCCGCCCCGGTCCTCGTAGACCCCGGCGGCGGCCCGGTTGGAGGCGGTCACGACGAGCGCGCGGTACGACGCGGTGCGGGCGTCCCCGGTGGGCGCCGTCATGCCCGGCTCCAGTCGCCCGACTTGCCGCCCGTCTTCTCCTCGACGCGTACGTCCGTGATGACCGCGCCCTTGTCGACCGCCTTGACCATGTCGATCACGGTGAGGGCGGCGACGGAGACCGCCGTGAGCGCCTCCATCTCGACGCCCGTACGGTCCGTGGTCTTCACGGTGGCGAGGATCTCGACGGCGTCGTCCGCGACCGACAGGTCGACCTTGACGCCCGACACCGACAGGGGGTGGCAGAGCGGGATGAGGTCGGGGGTGCGCTTGGCACCCATGATCCCGGCGATGCGCGCGGTGGCGAGGGCGTCGCCCTTGGGCACCCCCTCACCGCGCAGCAGTTCGACCACCTGGGGCGAGACCAGGACCCGGCCGCTGGCGCGGGCGGTGCGCGCGGTCACGTCCTTCCCGGAGACGTCGACCATGCGGGCGGCGCCCGCCTCGTCGATGTGGGTCAGTCGGTCCTGCGGCGTACTCATGGTGGTGTGGCGCTCCCGATCGGGGCCCGTCGCGGTGCGGCGCGCGGTCTGTTGTGCGCGACACGGTACGCCACCCTCGATGGTTCAGCCGAGCAGGACGACCTGGACCTCCGTACCGGGCTCGACCGACTCGGCGTCCTCGGGGATCACGATCAGCGCGTCGGCTTGTGCGAGGGCCGCCACGAGGTGCGATCCGGCGCCCCCGACGGGCGTCACCTCGCCGTCGGCGTACGTCCCGCGCAGGTACTGCCGACGGCCCGCGGGCGAGGTCAGGGCCTTGGGCGCCCGGAGGGTCGCCGTGGCCGTCGGCCGGTGGACGTCGTCGAGGCCCATCAGGGTGCGGATGGCGGGCCGGACGAACAGCTCGAAGGAGACGTACGACGAGACCGGGTTGCCCGGGAGGGCGAGGAGCGGGGTGTGGTCGGGGCCGATGGTGCCGAAGCCCTGGGGCTTGCCGGGCTGCATGGCGAGCTTGCGGAAGTCGATGCCGGCACCCTCCTCGTCCTCGTCGCCGACGGACTCCAGGGCCTCCTTGACCACGTCGTACGCGCCCACGCTGACCCCGCCGGTGGTGACCACCAGGTCGGCGCGCACGAGCTGGTCCTCGATGGTGGAGCGGAGCGTCTCGGCGTCGTCGGTGACGGCACCGACGCGGTAGGCGATGGCGCCCGCGTCCCGGGCGGCGGCGGTGAGGGCGAAGCTGTTGGAGTCGTAGATCTGGCCGGTGGCCAGCGTGTCGCCCGGCGGGATCAGTTCGCTGCCGGTGGAGAGCACCACCACGCGCGGGCGCGGGTGTACGCGTACGGTGGCGCGGCCGATGGCGGCGAGGAGGCCGAGCTGCGGCGGGCCGAGGACCGTGCCCGCGGCGAGGGCGCGGTCGCCGGCGCGGACGTCGCTGCCCTCGGCGCGCACATGCGCGCGTGCCTCGGCTGCGCGGTGCACGGCGACCTGGCCGGTGGCTCCCTCGGGGCTCGCGCTGCGGGCGCGCATCCCGGAGACGGGTCCCTCGCCGAGGCCGCCGTCGGTCCACTCCACCGGGACGACCGCTTCCGCGCCGGGCGGCAGGGGGGCGCCGGTCATGATGCGGGCGGCCTCGCCGGGTCCCACCCGGGGCGGCTCGGCCTGGCCCGCCGCGATGTCCCCGATCACCGTGAGCACGGCCGGGAACTCCTCGCTCGCGCCCGCGACGTCCGTGACGCGCACCGCGTACCCGTCCATCGAGCTGTTGTCGAACGGCGGCAGTGAGACCGGCACCGTGACGTCCTCGACCAGGACGCAGCCCTGGGCGTCGAGGAGTTGCAGCTCGATGGGTTCCAGGGGGCGGACGGTGGCGAGGATGTCCTCCAGGTGCTCGGTCACCGACCAGAGGTGGCCCGGTCCGGTGGTGCGGGTCGCGGCGGTGCTCAATGTGGCTACATCTCCTCGGCTACGTAACTGCGAAGCCAGGTCCGGAAGTCCGGTCCCAGGTCTTCACGTTCGCATGCGAGTCTGACAATGGCACGCAGGTAGTCGCCACGGTCCCCGGTGTCATAGCGGCGGCCCTTGAAGACGACGCCGTGCACGGGGCCGCCGACCTTCTCGTCCACGGCGAGCTGCTGGAGGGCGTCGGTGAGCTGGATCTCGCCGCCGCGGCCCGGCTCGGTCCGGCGCAGGACGTCGAAGATCTGCGGGGCGAGGACGTAGCGGCCGATGATCGCGTAGTTCGACGGGGCGTCGGCCGGGTCCGGCTTCTCGACCATGCCCGTGACCTTGACGACATCGCCGTCCTCGGTGGCCTCCACGGCCGCGCAGCCGTAGAGGTGGATCTGCTCCGGCGCGACCTCCATGAGGGCGATGACGCTGCCGCCGTGGTGCTCCTGGACCTCGACCATGCGCTTCAGGAGCGGGTCGCGGGGGTCGATCAGGTCGTCGCCGAGGAGGACGGCGAAGGGCTCGTCACCCACGTGCGGGGCGGCGCACAGGACGGCGTGGCCGAGGCCCCTGGGGTCGCCCTGGCGGACGTAGTGCATGGTCGCGAGGTCGCTGGACTCCTGGACCTTGGCGAGCCGGTGGGCGTCGCCCTTCTTCTGGAGGGCGGACTCCAGCTCGTAGTTGCGGTCGAAGTGGTCCTCGAGGGGGCGCTTGTTCCGGCCGGTGATCATCAGGACGTCGTCGAGCCCCGCCGACGCGGCCTCTTCGACCACGTACTGGATCGCCGGCTTGTCCACGACCGGCAGCATCTCCTTGGGAGTCGCTTTCGTCGCGGGCAGGAACCGGGTGCCCAGACCCGCCGCGGGGATGACAGCCTTGCTGATCCTGGGGTTCGCCTCACTCATGGCCGCAACCCTAACGGGTGCCTTTGTGAGGAATCTGTGGCTCCGATGAATTCGCTCTCATATAAGCCGATTACGAACAAAACTGGAGCGACCGATGAGCCGGATGGGACCTGAACCGGAGCTTTCCAAGCGAATGTTGCGTCGAGAGCTCCTCCTGGTGAGGAACGGGTTGACTCCGGATGACGTCCGGAAAACGACGGACGCCCTTGCGGGCCGGGCGCTCGATCTGCCCGAACTGGCGCGGGCGCGCACGGTCGCGGCGTACGTCTCCGTGGGGAGCGAGCCGGGCACCCTCGCGCTCCTCGACGCACTCCGCGCCCGGGGCGTGCGCGTCCTGCTCCCGGTCCTGCTGCCCGACAACGACCTCGACTGGGGCGTCTACGTGGGAGAGGCCTCCCTCGCGCGCGTGCGGCACGGCGGCCGGATGGCGCTCCTGGAGCCGGCGGGCGACCGGTTCGGCCCCGACGCCGTGACCTCCGCCGAGGTCGTCCTGCTCCCGGGCCTGGCCGTCGACGGGCGCGGGATGCGCCTGGGGAGGGGCGGCGGCTCGTACGACCGCGTCCTGGCCCGCCTGGACCGCGCGGGCACCGACCCGGCGCTGGTGGTGCTCCTGTACGACACGGAGGTCGTGGACCGTGTCCCGGAAGAACCGCACGACCGCCCGGTCCACGCGGTGGTGACGCCTTCGGGGGTACGCCGCTTCCGGTGATCCGGACGCGAAAGCGGCCTCCACGCGTGCGTGGAGGCCGCTTTCCTGTTCAGGCGGGCGTCACGGTTTCAGCAGCAGCGTGTCGCTCGTGGCGGCTTCGACCGCCTTGTCCGAGAACGACCACGTCAGCAGCTCGCCCTTGACCCACTTGTCGGTCTGGTCGGTGTAGTGCGCGTTGTACGCGTGCCCGGAGGCGCCGGTGAGGTTGATCCACTTGGACTTGTCGAGGTCCCCGAGGTTCACCACCATGCGCATCGAGGGCACCCAGACGACCTCGTAGCCGCCCGCCGCGTTCCAGCCGGTGGCGTTGACCGTGGCCTCACCGCCGCCGAGCTTCCAGGGGCCGCGGTTGAGCATGTACTGGAGGAAACCGGGGCCCTCGGTGCCGAGGGTCTGGTTCTTCAGGAACAGGCGGTGCAGCCGGCCCCAGTTCCAGCTGTCGATGTCCTTGCCGAGCTTGGCGGTCAGCTCCCAGCGGGCGTCGCGCATGGCCCGCTTGAACAGCTCGTCACGGGTGTCGACGGCGACCTGGGTGCGGGTCTTCGGCGTGGACCACCAGGCGTTGTCCTGGTCGTCGATGATCCGGCGGACCACCTCGAACCAGCGGTCGCCGCCGTCCGGCTGCGCCTGGTCCGCGTCCCGCTTGCCGCACTCGCGCACCCGCTGGTCCTCGTCCGCGGGGCCCGTGGAGTTGACCGGCTCGACCGACAGGCACTGGCCCTCGACGCGCAGCTCCTTGGGCAGCTTGTCGCCGAAGGCGAGCTTGAGGATGTTGCGCCAGACCGAGTTGAAGTACGCGGCGGCGGCCGAGTCGGCGTCCTGGGTGTAGTCCCAGCCCTCCAGGAGCTTCTGCGCCTCGCGGACGTTCTTGTCGTTGACGTCGATCTTGAGCAGCAGCGGCACCAGCAGCTTGGCGATCTCGCTGCTGTTGTCCATCTGCATCTGCCGCATGTCGTCGGTGGAGATCTTGCCGCCACCCTTGATCTTCGACTCGATGAGGCTGGTGATCCGCTGCGCGCGCGTGCCGTAGCCCCAGTCCGCGGTGAGCGTGTACGGGTACTTCTCGTCGACGACGGCCTGGTTCGCGGTGACGATGTAGCCGCGCTCCGGGTTGTACTCGTACGGCAGTTCGTCCTGGTCGATGTAGCCGTTCCAGCGGTACCTGGTGTCCCAGCCCGGCGCGGGCAGCGAGCCGTCGCCCTTGCCCCGGGTGGGGATCTTGCCGGGCAGCTGGTAGCCGATGTTGCCCTCGGTGTCGGCGTAGATCAGGTTCTGCGAGGGGACGTCGAACAGGGCGGCGGCCTCGCGGAAGCCGTCCCAGTCCTTGGCCTTGTTCATGGCGAAGACGGCGTCCATGGAGGTGCCGGGGTCGAGCGCGGTCCAGCGCAGGGCGATGGCGTAGCCGTCGCCGCGGTCGGGGGCGTCCTGGTCGACCGTGGCCTTCTTGCCGACCTGGACGAGTTCGTCGTTGCGGTCGGACAGCAGGGGGCCGTTGTTGGTGGTGCGGACGACGATCTTCTTGGACGTGCCGCCGGCGACCTCGATGGTCTCCTCGCGGGTGTCGAACGGCAGGACCTTGGAGCCGTACTGGTAGCCGTCGCCGGTGAGCTTCTCCAGGTAGAGGTCGGTGACGTCGGCGCCGGAGTTGGTCATGCCCCAGGCGATGTCGGCGTTGTGTCCTATGACCACGCCGGGCATGCCCGAGAAGGTGTAGCCGGCGACGTCGTACTGGCACTTCGCGGAGACGGACTTGCAGTGCAGGCCCATCTGGTACCAGACCGACGGCAGCGCCGCCGACAGGTGCGGGTCGTTGGCGAGCAGCGGCTTGCCGGTGATGGTGTGGTCGCCGGAGACGACCCAGGAGTTGGAGCCGATGCCGTTGCCGTTCACGCCGACGGCCTCGGGCAGGTCCTCCAGGACGTTGTAGAGGCCGTCCAGCTGGGTCTGGAGGGCCCCGGAGTCCGTGGACGTTCCGGCGGTGCCCGTGTCCGTTCCCGTGCCGCCGGTGCCCGTTCCGGTGCCCTGCGTGGAGCCGTCGGTGCTCTGCGTCGACCCGGACCCGTCCGACCAGGTCTGGGTCAGCTCGTCGTACTGGCCCTCCTGCACGATGGTCTTGTTGCGGTCGTACGGGTACTGCGGGTACAGGTCGGCGATCTGCTTGGGGCCGAGGCGGCTGGTCATCAGGGCGCGGTCGATCTCGTCCTGCATGTTGCCGCGCAGGTCCCACGCCATCGCCTTCAGCCAGGCGACCGAGTCGACCGGGGTCCACTCCTCGGGCTTGTAGTCGTTGGAGAAGCCGAGGGCCGCGTACTCCAGGGAGATCTCCTCGCCGTCCTTGCCGGCGAGGTAGGCGTTGACTCCCTTGGCGTACGCGTCGAGGTACTTCTTCGTGTCGGCCGAGAGCGTCTTCTCGTACTCCTCCTCGGCGGTCCGGTGCCAGCCGAGGGTGCGCAGGAACTCGTCGTTGTCGACCTGGCTCTCGCCGAACATCTCCGAGAGGCGGCCGGCCGTCATGTGGCGGCGCACGTCCATCTCGTAGAACCGGTCCTGCGCCTGGACGTAGCCCTGTGCCATGAACAGGTCCTCGTCGGAGGAGGCGTAGATCTGCGGGATCCCCTGGCCGTCGCGCTTGACGTCGACCGGTCCCGACAGACCGTCCAGGGTTATCGACCCCTTGGTCTGCGGGAAGGAGGCGCGCACGGTGGAGACGGACCAGAACGCCCCGTAGCCGACGCCACCGATGATGGCCAGGACCAGGACGATCAGGAGAAGGCGGACTTTGCGTCCCTTCTTCCTGCCGGACTTGCCGGACTGCTGGCCGGAGGAGGCGGGGTTGTCGGTGGGCATCGCTGTCCTTGCTGTCCTAACACGAGCGGCAGGTCGGGCTGTGCTTTGTACTGAACGCTGGAGCAACCATAGGCGCAGGGCCCGACGCGACTTGACGCGGAGTCGGGAACTGGCGCGGACGACTGTTCGATCTTGCCCTCGAAAGCGTCAAGAAATCGTCAAGAGTTAGGTAAGGTAACGAAGTACTTGCACTGGCGTAACCGCAACCGCACGGTTTCCGTGATCGGCTTCGCATGCCCACACGCGCGCGTGCCCACCTCCAGTGCTCGGCATCGCCCACACTCGGAACCACGTGCGGTTCGGCGAGAAAGGTTCGGCCCTCTGACTGTCCACGACCTCAACCAGCTCCTGCTCGTCTGCTCTCTCGTCCTGTTGGTCGCGGTCGCCGCGGTCCGGATCTCGTCGCGCAGCGGGCTCCCCAGCCTGCTCGTCTACCTGGGCATCGGCATCGCCATGGGCCAGGACGGCATCGGCGACATCCACTTCAACAACGCCGAACTGACCCAGGTCATCGGCTACGCGGCCCTCGTCGTGATCCTGGCGGAGGGTGGCCTCGGCACGAAGTGGAAGGAGATCAAGCCGGCCCTGCCGGCCGCCGGCTCGCTGGCGCTGGTCGGAGTCGCGGTGAGCGTCGGCGTCACGGCCGCGGGCGCGCACTATCTGATCGGGCTGGAGTGGCGGCAGTCACTCATCATCGGCGCGGTGGTGTCGTCCACGGACGCGGCGGCCGTCTTCTCAGTGCTGCGCAAGATCCCCCTCCCCGCGCGCGTGACGGGCACCCTGGAGGCCGAGTCCGGCTTCAACGACGCCCCCGTCGTCATCCTCGTCGCCGCCCTCTCCATGGCCGGACCGGTCGAACACTGGTACGTCCTGATCGGCGAGATAGCGCTGGAACTGGCGATCGGCGCCGCCATCGGGCTCGCCGTGGGCTGGCTGGGGGCCTGGGCCCTGAGGCACGTGGCGCTGCCCGCGTCCGGCCTCTACCCGATCGCCGTCATGGCCATCGCCGTCACCTCCTACGCGGCCGGCGCCCTGGCCCACGGAAGCGGCTTCCTCGCCGTCTACCTGGCCTCCGTGGTCCTCGGCAACGCCAAGCTGCCGCACTGGCCGGCCACGCGGGGCTTCGCCGAGGGGGTCGGCTGGATCGCCCAGATCGGCATGTTCGTCCTGCTCGGACTGCTGGTCACCCCGCACGAGATGGGCGACGACATCTGGCCCGCGCTCGTCATCGGCCTGGTGCTGACCATGGTGGCGCGGCCGCTGAGCGTCGTCGTCGCGCTGACGCCGTTCCGGGTGCCGTGGCGGGAGCAGACGCTGCTGTCGTGGGCCGGGCTGCGCGGGGCGGTGCCCATCATCCTGGCGACGATCCCCATGGTGAGCGGGATCGAGGGCAGCCGCCGGATCTTCAACATCGTCTTCGTGCTGGTCGTGGTCTACACCCTCGTCCAGGGGCCGACGCTGCCCTGGCTGGCCCGCAAACTGCGTCTGGGCGGCTCCGGCGACGAGGCCGCCGACCTCGGCATCGAATCGGCGCCCCTGGAGCGGCTGCGCGGCCACCTGCTGTCCGTCGACATCCCCGAGAAGTCCCGTATGCACGGCGTCGAGGTCCACGAGCTCCGGCTCCCAGCGGGCGCCGCCGTCACCCTCGTCGTCCGCGACGGCACCTCCTTCGTGCCGCTGCCGACCACGGTGCTGCGACGCGGCGACGAACTGCTCGTCGTCGCCACCGACCCCGTACGGGACCAGGCGGAGCGCCGCCTCAGGGCCGTCGGCCAGGGCGGCAAGCTGGCCGACTGGCTGGGGACGGGGAACGGGAACACGACGAACGGGAACACGGGGAACAGGAAGGGCCAGGGCGGGACGGGGCGCTGAGGATCTCCGGAGAAGGTGGTTAAGAGCAGGTTTCACACTGTTCACACCCTCTGGAATCGGGGGTGCGGTCGCCCATGGTGCTCATTTTCACAGGTGACCCGACCGATCCCCCTGTACGATGAAGGCGCACTTGATCGGACCAACTCTGTCTGACGCAGAGCTGGCGCGACCGTATGGCGGCCGAGACACCCCCTCCGCGTGGGCCCGGCATCTACCGCAGTAGCGCAAGAGGACAGCTCTCGGCGCCCCCCGCACGGGCGCGCTACCAGGCGGCGGAAAGGCACGGCCGTGGCATCCACGGTCACCTCGAACACCTCGAAGACGTCCCGCCCGGGCTACGGGCAGCTGCTGCGCACCCGTGGCGCGTGGACGTTCCTCCTGCCCGGCTTCGCGGCCCGCCAGCCGTTCGCGATGCTGACCATCTCCATCGTGCTGCTGGTCCAGCACACCACCGGCTCGTACGGGGCGGCCGGCGCGGTCGCCGCCGTGACCGGTGTCTCCATGGCGCTGTTCGCCCCCTGCACGGGCCGTCTCGCCGACCGTCACGGTCAGCGGGCCGTCCTGATCCCCGGCATCCTCGTCCACGGGGCGGCGGGCCTCTCCCTGACGGCACTGGCACTGATGGACGCCCCCGTGTGGGCGCTTTTCGCCGCCGCCGTGCCCACGGGCGCCTCGGTGCCGCAGATCGGCCCCATGGTGCGGGCCCGCTGGGGCGTCAAGCTCCAGGACTCGCCCCTGACGAGCACCGCGGCCGCCTTCGAGTCGGTCACCGACGAGCTGACCTTCGTGCTCGGCCCGCTGGTCGCGACCGCGCTCTGCACCGCCGTGCACCCGGCCGCCGGCCTGCTCACCGAGGCCGGGCTCACCCTGATCGGCGGTCTGCTGTTCGCCGCGCAGCGCGGCACCCAGCCCAAGGTCGTCCCCGTGGCGCACGCGCGCGTGGAGCGTGTCTCCGCCCTGTCCGTCCCCGGGGTGCGCGTCCTGATCGTCACCTTCCTCGGCATCGGCTCCGTCTTCGGCGGCATGCAGGTCTCGCTCGCCGCCTTCTCCGAGTCGATCGGCGAGCCGGGACTGAACGGAGTCCTGTACGGCGTCTTCGCCGCCGGCAACATGCTCTCCGGCATCGTCTGCGGCACCCTCGCGTGGAAGGTGTCCCCTCGGCGGCGCCTGATCGTCGGCTACACGGCCCTCGCGCTGGCGACCGCCGCCCTGTGGACCGCCGACTCCGTGCTCGTCCTCGCCGTGCTCGGCCTGCTGGTCGGCATGTGCATCGCCCCGGCCCTGATCACCGGCTACACGCTGGTGGACTCCCTGGTCCCCTCCGGTGCCCGCACCGAGGCCTTCACCTGGCTGACCGGCGCGGTCGCGCTCGGCCAGGCGGCGGCCGTCACGGCCGCCGGACAACTGGAGGACCGGCTGTGGACCGGCGCCGGATTCCTGGTGCCGGCGGCCGGTACGGCACTGGCCCTGGCGACCCTGTTGGCCCTGCGTACGCGGCTGGTGGGCACCCCCCGGAGTCGTACCGTCGCGCGTGTCGTCGGTCACCGAGTGCCGGTGACAGTGGACTGATCCCCGGGGAATAGGTCACTATGGACTGTCGTTAGCACTCATCGAGTGAGAGTGCCAGGAGGAAGACCAGTGCCGACGTACCAGTACCAGTGCACCGAATGCGGTGAGGGCCTCGAAGCGGTGCAGAAGTTCACCGACGACGCCCTGACCGAGTGCCCCAGCTGCAATGGCCGCCTCAAGAAGGTGTTCTCCGCGGTCGGCATCGTCTTCAAGGGCTCCGGTTTCTACCGGAACGACAGCCGCGGCTCGTCGTCGAGCAGCAGCCCGGCGACGGCGAAGTCCTCCTCGTCGGACGCGAAGTCGTCGTCGGACGCGAAGTCCTCGTCGTCTTCGTCGTCCTCGGAGTCGAAGTCGTCCTCATCGGGCTCTTCCTCCACCAGCAGCACCTCGGCCGCGTAGCGCCTCCGTCCGGGACCCCGCCGTCGTACGACGACCGGCGGGGTCTTCGGCGGTTTCCGGGCCCCGGTTAGGGTGCGGGCATGGCGAACACGGAGCACGTGGACAACGAGGTCGGGCCGACGGTCGGGGTGGCCGACGCGGCGGCAGGGGCGAGCCTGGCGGAGATCGGCGTCATCGGCGGATCGGGGTTCTACTCCTTCCTCGACGACGTGACCGAGATACAGGTCGACACCCCCTACGGGCCGCCCAGCGACTCCCTCTTCCTCGGCGAGATCGCCGGACGCCGGGTCGCCTTCCTCCCGCGCCACGGCCGTGGCCACCATCTGCCGCCGCACCGCATCAACTACCGCGCCAACCTGTGGGCCCTGCGCTCCGTCGGGGCGCGCCAGGTGCTCGGCCCGTGCGCGGTGGGCGGTCTGCGGCCGGAGTACGGACCGGGCACGCTCCTCGTCCCGGACCAGCTGGTGGACCGCACGAAGTCGCGCGCCCAGACCTACTTCGACGGCCTCCCGCTGCCCGGCGGCACCGTGCCCAACGTCGTCCATGTCTCGCTCGCCGACCCCTACTGCCCCGTCGGCCGCGAGGCCGCCCTCGAAGCGGCGCGCAGGCGCGACTGGGAGCCCGTGGACGGCGGCACCCTCGTCGTGATCGAGGGCCCCCGCTTCTCCACCCGCGCCGAGTCGCTGTGGCACCAGGCCCAGGGCTGGTCCGTGGTCGGCATGACCGGCCACCCCGAGGCCGTCCTCGCCCGCGAACTCGAGCTCTGCTACACCTCCCTGACCCTCGTGACCGACCTCGACGCCGGCGCCGAGACCGGCGAGGGCGTCTCCCACGAGGAAGTCCTCCAGGTCTTCGCCGCCAACATCGACCGCCTCCGCGGCGTCCTGTTCGAGGCGGTCGCCGCACTACCGCCGAACGCCGGCCGGGACTGCCTGTGCACGAAGGCGCTGGGCGGGATGGATCCGGGGTTCGAGCTGCCGTAGCGCGGTGGCGGGGTGGCCGTGGCTTTAGCGGCGGGGCGTGGCTGCGGCGGTGACGTGGCGGCGACTGCGGCTGCGGTTTGGCCGCGACTGTGGCTGTGGCTGTGGCTGTGGCTGTGGCTGTGGCGGGGTGGTTGTGCCGCCGCGGCCGGTGCGGGGCGAAGGGCGGAACTCCCCGTTCGGGTGGTGGGGTTTTCCACAGTCGGTGGGTAGTCCACAGGCCTCAGCGGGCTCCGCCGCGAAGCCCCATCGTGGGACGGCAAGCCGATCTCGCACAGCAGGTGGTGGCCCCATGTCCCGTCCCTCATTCACGTCCTCGTCCGCGTCCACTCCCGTCTTTTCCTCCGCGTCCACTCCCGTCTTTTCCTCCGCGTCCGCGTCCGCATCCATGCGCCTCCCCTCCTGGGCCGGCGGACCGCCCGGCACGGACACCCCTCCCACCTGCGAGGTCCCGCACTTCGCCCCGCTACGGGTACGCGGCGGCGCCCACCGGCTCCGCCGTCTCGCCCGCTGCCGAAGGCGAGCCATGGCCGCGGGCCTGGCGGTGACCGCCGCAGCCCTCCTGGCGACGGGGGCAGGTCCGAGGGAAGCCGAACGGGTCAGGGGTCACGCCGTGGCCGACCCGGTTCCCGAGCGCCCCACCGTCGTCGAGACGGTGACCGCGCCGGTACGCATCGCCGACGCCGCGGCGGTCCGACTGCTGCGCCCCGGCGACCGCGTCGACGTGATCGCGGCCGAGGAGTCCGCGACGGGCGGCGCCGCACGGATCGTCGCCCGCGGCGCCCGGGTGGTCAAGGTGCCGACCGCGAGCGCCACCGAGAGCGGAGCCCTGGTCGTCCTGACCGTGCCCCGCCGCACCGCGGCCCGGCTGGCCGGCGCGGGCGCCACGTCCCGCCTGGCGGTGACGCTGTGGTGACCGCGGACCCCGGCACCGGCCCCCACCCGTCAAGTCCCACGATGGAGGGACCCACTTGCACACCCCGGCACTGCCCTGACGTAGGTTGCGGAGTCGTTTGTTCCACAACCAGCGCAGAGAGGCCTCGTGGTGAGCGACAAGAAGGATCCGAGCGTCTGGGAGGGCTTCAAGGCCTTCCTGATGCGGGGGAACGTCGTCGACCTGGCCGTCGCCGTGGTCATCGGCGCGGCCTTCACCAACATCGTCAACTCGTTGGTGAAGGGGGTCATCAACCCACTGGTGGGGGCCTTCGGCACCAAGGACCTCGACAGGTACAGCTCGTGTCTGGAGCACCCCTGCAAGGTGGCGGCGGACGGCACGGTCACCACAGGCATCCCGATCATGTGGGGCACCGTCCTGAGCGCCACGCTCAGCTTCGTCATCACCGCGGCCGTCGTCTACTTCCTGATGGTGCTCCCCATGGCCAAGTACCTGGCCCGCCAGGAAGCCCGCCGAAAGGCGAAGGAAGGTACGCACGAGGTCATCGAGCTGAGCGAGCTGGAGGTCCTGAAGGAGATCCGCGACGCCCTGGTGGCCCAGCGCGGCTCGGGACACGACCGCGAGTAGCGCCGCTCGAAGCCCTTGGCCGGCGGTGTCAGATGTGGTGGGGCGGCTTCTCGTCGAGGAAGCGCTTCAGGTCGGCGGCGCTGTCGCCGCCGTCCCCGGGCCGCTCGCCCCACCCGTGGTCCGTGTCGTCGGACGACGGCCGGCTGAGCGGGTCGTCGAAGACCAGCGCGGCCTTGGGGTCACGCGGTTCGGAGGCGGGAGCGGTACTCATGCCTCCAGAGTACGGCCCCGAGCACGGACGGCCTCCGGCCCCGGGCTCTCCCCCGGCCCGCTCCCACACGCGCCGGGCCTGTCGGCGCACTCCCCCGGTCCACCCGAGCCCTTGTGAACATCCGAGTGTGAACATCCGAGCGAGAATTCCACCGGCTTTTCTGGTGTGCTTGGCCCCATGACGCCCAGTTCCACGCCCCCGACCCCCTCGGCTCCGGAGCCACCCCTGGGCTCCGGCGCGGCCTCGTCGTCGGCTTCCGCCGCCCCTTCCGGCGTCGGCCGGGAGCCGGTGCGCAGGCTGGTCGCACGGGGGCGTGGGGAAGAGCATCGGGTCGCCTCGCCGCCGGAGCTCTTCTTCGACCTGTGCTTCGTCGTGGCCGTCGCCCGGGCGGGCGTCCGACCGGTGCACGGCGTGGCGGAGGCGCACGCGGCCGAGGGCATCGTGAATCACTCATGACGGCCAGGGCAGTTGACGCGTTGACCGATGTCCCCGGCCTGCGGGTCGGGCACGCCACCCGGGTGGGCGGGGGCTGGCTCACCGGTACCACGGTCGTGCTCGCTCCGGAGGGCGGCGCGGTCGCGGCCGTGGACGTGCGCGGGGGCGGCCCCGGCACCAAGGAGACGGACGCGCTCGACCCCCGCAACCTGGTGCAGAAGGTCGAGGCGGTGGTGCTGACCGGCGGCAGCGCGTACGGCCTGGACTCCGCGTCGGGGGTGATGGCCTGGCTGGAGGAGCGCGGACGGGGTGTACGGGTCGGCCTCGACCCCGCGCACGTGGTGCCGGTCGTGCCGGCCGCCTGTGTCTTCGACCTGGGCCGGGGCGGGGACTTCAAGGCCAGACCGGACGCTGCCACCGGCCGGGCCGCGGTCGAGGCAGCCGCCGCGAGCAGGCCCGGTGCCCCGGTGGCGGAGGGGTGCGTGGGTGCCGGGACGGGGGCGACGGTCGGACTACTCAAGGGCGGCATCGGCACCGCGAGCACCGTGCTGGGCTCGGGGATCACGGTGGCCGCGCTGGTGGTGGCGAACGCGGCGGGATCGGCGATGGATCCGGAGACGGGGGTGCTGTACGGGGAGTTGTTCCAGGGGCGGCCGGCGTATCCGGCGCCGGAGGTCCACGAGAACGCGCGCCGACGGGTCGCGGAGGCCGCAGCGATGAGCCCCCCTCCCCCGCTGAACACCACACTTGCCGTCGTCGCCACCGACGCCGACCTGACCCGCGCCCAGGCCCAGAAGCTGGCCGGTACGGCGCACGACGGCATCGCCCGCGCCGTACGCCCTGTGCATCTGCTCAACGACGGGGACACCGTGTTCACGCTGGCGACGGGCGCCCGGCCGCTGCCGCCCCGGGCCGGCCCGCTCGCACTGAACGAACTCCTGGCGGCGGGGGCGGACTTGGTGACCCGGGCGATCGTACGGGCGGTACGGGCGGCCGAGTCGGTGGACGGGCCGGGTGGAGTGTGGCCGTCCTACGGGGAGTTGTACGCGGGGGATGAGGGGGCGAGGGGGACGAGGGGGGCTTGAGAGGCCGGTAGTTCCAGCAGGGGTCGTCGAGGGCGATTGTCCCGGTTCTGTCACGTGATGCCACGAGACGGAGACCGGGGGAACCCGCTCGGCCGTCGTTCGCTCTATGTCCACGTACCGGAGCGGATGACGTGGATCGCCTAGACGCGAAGAAGCTGGAGCAGATCGTGACAAGGCCGAAGATTGCTGTGCGGCGTGCGGTGGGGGCCTGTGCCGTGCTGGTGGTCGGTGCGCTGACCCTCACCGGCTGCGGCGGGGACGCCAAGGCCGACGACAAGAGTGGTGGCAAGGGGACTTCGGCCGAGGACGCGGCAGCGCGGATCACGATCTCGGCGAAGGACGGTTCGACGGGTGCGTCCATCAACGCGACCGGTGTGAAGGTCAGCGGCGGCAAGCTGACCGAGGTGAAGATGACCGTCGCCGAGGGCGGCGCGGCCGTGGCCGGCGAGATAGCCGCGGACGGGCGGTCCTGGAAGCCGAAGGAGCAGTTGGAGCGGGGCACGAAGTACCAGATCTCCGCGACCGCGAAGAGCGCCGACGGGAAGACGTCGGCCGCCAACTCCATCTTCACGACCGTGTCGACGGCCAACAGCTTCATCGGGACGTACACGCCGGACAACGGCACCACCGTCGGGGCGGGCATGCCGGTGTCGTTCACCTTCGACAAGGCGATCACGGACCGGAAGGCCGTGCAGTCGCACATCAAGGTGACGTCGAACAGCGGGCAGGAGGTGGTGGGGCACTGGTTCGGGGCGCAGCGGCTCGACTTCCGGCCCGAGGAGTACTGGAAGGCCGGCTCCAAGGTCACGATGAAGATCGACCTGGACGGCGTCGAGGGCGCGAACGGTCTGTACGGGGTGCAGGACAAGACGGTCACGTTCACCGTGGGGCGCTCACAGGTGTCCACGGTGGATGTGAACACGCAGACCATGACGGTCGTGCGGGACGGGAAGACGCTCAAGACCGTGCCGATCTCGGCGGGCAGTGCGAGCAACCCGACGTACAACGGCCAGATGGTGATCTCGGAGAAGTTCCGGCAGACGCGGATGAACGGGTCGACGGTCGGCTTCGGCGGTGAGTACGACATCGCGGACGTGCCGAACGCGATGCGGCTGACGACCTCGGGCACCTTCATCCACGGCAACTACTGGTACAACAGGTCCAACCCGCCCTTCGGGCGCGAGGGCACCAGCCATGGCTGCGTCGGCCTCGCGGACGTCCAGGGGGCGAACGGCGACACGGTCTCCAAGTGGTTCTTCGACAACTCACTGGTCGGCGACGTGGTGATCGTCAAGAACTCCCCCGACAAGGCGGTCTCGCCGGACAACGGCCTCAACGGCTGGAACATGTCGTGGAGCGAGTGGACGGCGGGCGACGCCATCTGACCCCGGTGTTCCGGGAGTTCGTCGGGCCGCGCGGGAACCAACCGCGCGGCCTCCTCGTTTTACGGGCGTACGTTTTCTCGGTTCCCGGACATGATGTCCGATCGAGGGGCTACGGTATGCACCCACAAGGTGACATGCAGCAACGCCGGGAGAAACCTTGAGCGTTCCGTACGAGACGGCAGCGTACGAGCCACCCGAGTCGCCCGAGTCTCCTGAGGAGCACCTCGCGCGACTCCTCGGCCGCGCCCTGAACTCCTTCGAGCTGCCCGACGAGACGATACGACAGCTCGACTGCGCCCTCGCGCACGACAGCTCGCTGCACTCCGCGCACTACAGTTCGGGGCTGCACCGGGCGACGTACCGACACACCTGGCTGCTCGCCGACGGCTCCGCCGTCACCCTGTGGGAGCTGGTGCACAACACGGCTCCCGGCAGCGACACCCAGCACGAGGTGTACACGGACGACGAGGAGCTGCGGGCCGCCACCGCGCGCCTGCCGCTGCCGCCGGACGCCTCCGACTTCGAGCTGCCCGCCGTGGTGGAGCTGGCGGCGTTCCCCGAGCCGCGCCACGACTACGTACCGGACGACTCGGCGGACCACGCCCGTCGGCTGCTGCGCCGCGCCGAGAACCAGGACCCTCCCGGGGACGAGCTCGCCACCCTGCTGCTGCGGACCGCGTTCGCGCACGAGATCACCCAGGCCTTCGGCCGGCCGCACCGTCCCGGGCGGCACGGCCGGCCCGGCCGGCCCGGCTTGAACTTCTCGCTCTACGAGCACGCGTTCCTGCTCACCGACGGGCAGGAGATCTCCCTCTGGGAGGTCGAGCACACGGCCACACCGGACGGACGCCACATGTGCGAGGTGTACGCGACGGAGGACGCGGCCCGGGACGCGATGGAGCGCCGGGCGGGGACGCTCGGCTAGACCTCGGCCGGGAGCGCGGAGGGAAGGGCTCAGGCCCGGCGGTCGTCGCTGAACTGGCGGGCCAGGAACGCGAAGGCGTCCTGTTCCGCCGGGGTCAGCTCCACGTGCTCCACGTGCGGGCCCTTGCGGCGCTGCTGGGGCAGGCCCCGCAGCCGCTGCCCGCGCCGCCGGGCCAGCTCGGCGAAGCGGCCGCGGTGGACTTGGCGGTCGCGGTCCAGTACGCGGACGAGCACGGCGACCCAGATGACCGCCGCGAGAGCGAGGGCGACCACGCCCAACAGCTGGAGGATCGACACGTGCTCAGGCATGCCGTCCAGTAGACACCACCGGATGGGACTTTGAGCCCGGATCGTGACGTATCTCGCAGGTACGGCGTACAAGTCACACGGGTTGTAAAAGCGCCCAAAGGGGCGCACGGGGCGCCTCGCCGCCCCCGGCGCGGCCCGGAACCCGTGCGGACGCGCGCAGCTCGACCCCCGACCCGGCGGGCCCCGTCCCCCGGCCACCGCCCCCGTCCCCATCCCCGTCCCGCTCAGGGGAACGCGTACGGCCGTGGCCCGCTCGCGTGAGAGGCGGCCACGGCCGTCGTACGGTCCCGGGTTCAGGCCGCGACCGGCTCCTTCGTCTCCGTCTTGGCGGCGGGAGCGGACTCCGGTGCCGCGCCCGGCTGAGTCTTGCGCATGCCCTTCAGGACGATGACCAGGCCGGCCGTGACCGCCGTGCCGACCGCGATGGCCAGCAGGTAGAGGAGCGGCTTGCCGATCAGCGGGGTGACCCAGATACCGCCGTGCGGGGCGCGCAGGGTCGAACCGAAGGCCATGGCCAGTGCGCCGGTGACCGCGCCGCCCGCCATGGAGGCGGGGATCACGCGCAGCGGGTCGGCGGCGGCGAACGGGATCGCGCCCTCGGAGATGAACGAGGCGCCCAGCACCCAGGCCGCCTTGCCGTTCTCACGTTCGGCGGGGGTGAACAGCTTCTTGCGGATCGTGGTGGCGAGGGCCATGCCCAGCGGCGGGACCATACCGGCCGCCATGACCGCCGCCATGATCTTCATCGCGGAGTCGCTGGGGTCCTGCACCGCGATACCGGCGGTGGCGAAGGCGTAGGCGACCTTGTTGACCGGGCCGCCCAGGTCGAAGCACATCATCAGGCCGAGGAGGACACCGAGGAGGATGGCGTTGCTGCCGGAGAGGCCGCTCAGCCAGTCCGTCATGCCCTTCTGCGCCTCGGCGATGGGCTTGCCGATCACCACCAGCATCAGGAAGCCGACGACCATCGACGAGACGAGCGGGATCACGACCACCGGCATGATGCCGCGCATCACCGGCGGGATCTTGATCCGCTGGATACCGAGAACGACCGCACCGGCGATCAGACCGGCGACCAGACCGCCGAGGAAGCCGGCGTTGATGTTGGCGGCGATCATGCCGCCGACGAAGCCCGGGACGAGACCCGGCCGGTCCGCCATGCCGTACGCGATGTAACCGGCGAGGACGGGGATCAGGAAGCCGAAGGCGACGGCACCGATCTGGAACAGCAGGGCCGCCCAGCTGTCGACCTGGAGCCAGTCGAACTGCTCGGTGACCGGCTTGGCGTTGTTGATCTCCCAGCCGCCGATCGCGAAGCCGAGGGCGATCAGCAGACCGCCCGCCGCCACGAACGGGACCATGTAACTCACGCCGGACATCAGCCACTTGCGCAGCTTGGTGCCGTAGCCCTCGCCGGGCTCGCCCGCGCGGTCGACGGGGGTACCGGGGCGGGCGGCGGCCGTGACCTCACCGCGCTCGGCCTTGCCCCGGACCTCGGTGATCAGTTCGGCGGGGCGGTTGATGCCCGCCTTCACGCCGACGTCGACGGTGGGCTTCCCGGCGAACCGGTCCTTCTCCCGTACGGGCACGTCGTGGGCGAAGATCACGCCGTCGGCTGCGGCGATGACCGCCGGGTCGAGGCGGGTGAAACCGGCCGAGCCCTGGGTCTCGACGACGATCTCGACGTCATCGGCGTCCCGGCCCGCGTTCTCCAGCGACTCGGCGGCCATGTAGGTGTGCGCGATGCCGGTGGGGCACGAGGTGACGGCGACGATACGGAACGGGCGGGCGCCGGGGGCAGGGGCGGGGGCGGAGGCGGGCTCGTCGGTGGCGTCCGGTGCCGGGGAAGCGGCGGCGGTGGTGCTGACCGCGGCGGCGTCGGGGGAGGCCGTTCCGCCCGACACCGCCGCGGAGTCTTCGGTGCCCGAGGTGGTCTCGGTGGGCTGTGCCGTCTCGTCGCCCCGGATGAGCGCGGCGGCGTGGGCCGCGTCGTCCACGGCGCGGAGGGCGTCCGTGAACTCGGTGTTCATCAGCTGGCGGGCGAGGGAGGACAGGATCGTCAGATGGGCGTCGTCCGCGCCCGCCGGGGCGGCGATCAGGAAGATCAGGTCGGCGGGACCGTCGGGCGCGCCGAAGTCGATGCCGGCCGTGCTGCGACCGAAGGCGAGGGTCGGCTCGGTGACGTGCTCGCTGCGGCAGTGGGGGATGCCGATGCCGCCGTCGAGGCCGGTCGGCATCTGCGCCTCACGGGCTGCCACGTCGGCGAGGAAGCCGTCCAGGTCGGTGACCCGGCCCTTCGTCACCATGCGCTCGGCGAGGGCACGCGCCGCCGCTTCCTTCGTATCGGCGGACAGGTCGAGGTCGACCAGGTCCGCGGTGATCATCTCGCTCATCGCGGGCTCCTTCGCACGCGTATCGCCCAGGGGATGTGACGGGCGGGGGTGGGGACAGAAGAGTGGGGGGTGCGGGCCACGGGGGCCGACCAAGGGAGGGAGAGGCGGAGGGGGACGGAGGGGGCGTGGGGTAAGGGAAAACGAAGGTTCGTTCGCGGGGCGCGGGAGCCGGTGCCGTGAGGTACCGGCCGGCCGCCAAAACGAGGGTTCGTTCGCGGAGCGCCCAGACCATCAGGCCGAACCCCACCCCCGCCGCCAAAACGAAGGTTCGTTCGCGGTCTTCCGCTCATGAGACCGGTTCCTTCAGCACCCGGTCCGCCGGTACCTCCGACGTCACCGTCACCGCCGCCGGGTCCAGGTGGGCCGGGGTCGGCATGACGCTGCCGGGGAGTTGGACGGCGGCGGCGCCGTGGGCGACGGCGGAGGCGAGGGCTTCGGGGCCGTGGCCGCCGGCGATGAGGAAGCCGGCGAGGGAGGAGTCGCCGGCGCCGACGTTGCTGCGGACGGCGTCGACGCGGGCGGTGCCGAACCAGGCGCCGGAGGCGTTCACGAGGAGTTGCCCGTCGGCGCCGAGGCTGGCGAGGACCGCGTCGGCGCCCATCGCGCGGAGTTCCTCCGCGGCCTTGACGGCGTCGCCGACCGTGGCGAGGGGGCGGCCCACGGCTTCGGCGAGTTCCTCGGCGTTGGGCTTGACGACGTCCGGGCGTTCGCGGAGCGCGGCGAGCAGGGCCGGGCCGGAGGTGTCCAGGGCGATGCGGGTGCCGACCGCGTGGGCGCGGGCGACGAGTTCGGCGTACCAGGACGGGGCGAGGCCGCGCGGGAGGCTGCCGCAGCAGGCGATCCAGGAGGCCTCGGCGGACTGGGCGCGGACGGTCTCCAGGAGGAGTTCCTGTTCGGCGGGGGACAGTTCGGGGCCGGGTGCGTTGATCTTCGTCAGGACGCCGTCGGCTTCGGCGAGGGCGATGTTGGAGCGGGTCGCCCCGGCCACCGCCACGCGTGCGACCTCGATGCCCTGCGCGTCGAGCAGGTCCGCGACCAGCGCGCCCGGTGCTCCGCCGAGCGGCAGTACGGCCACGGTGCGCCGGCCGGCGGCGGCGACCGCGCGGGAGACGTTGACGCCCTTGCCGCCCGGGTCCATGCGTTCGCCGGTGGCCCGGATGACCTCGCCGCGGTCGAGGGAGGGGACCTCGTACGTGCGGTCGAGGGACGGGTTCGGGGTGACGGTGAGGATCATGAGTGGTCTTTCCGGCCGTTGATCGGGCCGTTTGTCCGGGGGTCGTCCGTCCGGCCCGTGCCGGAGCCGCTGATGCGCTCGGGGCCCGGGACGCGCAGCACTTCGGTGCCCTTGCGTTCGATAGCCAGGGCGTCTTCGGGGCTCAGCCCGCTGTCGGTGATCAGCAGGTCCACGTCGCTCAGGTCGCCGAAGCGGGCGAAGTGCTCCTGGCCGTGCTTGGAGGAGTCGGCGAGCAGCACCACGCGCCGGGCGGCGGCCACCGCCGCCCGCTTCACGGCGGCCTCGGCGAGGTCGGGGGTGGTCAGGCCATGGTCGGCGGAGAAGCCGTTGGCCGCCACGAAGAGGACGTCGGCGCGGATCTCGCCGTAGGCCCGCAGCGCCCAGGCGTCCACGGCAGCGCGGGTGCGGTGGCGGACGCGGCCGCCGACCAGGTGGAGCTGGATGCCCGGGTGGTCGGCCAGGCGGGCCGCGATCGGCAGGCTGTGCGTGACCGCGGTGAGCGCGGCCTCCAGCGGGATGGCGGCGGCGAGGCGCGCGACCGTCGTACCGGCGTCGAGGACGACGGTGCCGTCGCTCGGCAGTTCGGCCAGGGCGGCCTGGGCGATGCGGTCCTTCTCGTCGGCCGCGGTGCCCTCGCGTTCGGCGAGGTCGGGCTCGAAGTCCAGGCGGCCGGCGGGGATCGCGCCGCCGTGCACCCGCTGGACGAGGCCGGCGCGGTCGAGGGTCTTCAGATCCCGGCGAATCGTCTCCGCCGTGACCTGGAACTCCTCCGCCAGCGACACCACGTCCACCCGGCCGCCGTCACGGGCGAGCCGGAGGATCTCCTGCTGCCGCTCCGGTGCGTACATGTCCGTTCGCCTCCGACTGATGCCCGATTCTGTGGTTTCGCTGGGAGGCTACGCCCGGATTTCCAGAAAGTAAACAGGTTCGGGCGAGATTCGGACCGACTCGGACATGATCGGGCGTACGCCGAGAGCGGGGCCCCGCACCTCGGAGGTGCCGGGCCCCGCTCTCGCCGCCGGTCGGCACTCCGTCCTGCCGCCGGTCAGCGCGCCCTTCCGCCGCCGGTCAGCGGGCCCTCCTGCCGCCGGTCAGCGCGCCCTCCTGCCGCCGGTCAGTGCGCCGACTCGTCGGTCTCCGCGGCTGCCCGCCCCGGCAGGGCGAACATCAGCAGGAAGATCGCGATCAGGACCGCGGCCACCCAGCCGAGGGCGTACTCGAAGGCGTCCACGAAGGCGGGGCCGATCGCGGCCGGGGCGAGGTGGTCGTCCATGACGCCGAAGAAGATCACGGCGACCAGGCCGAGACCCAGCGCGTTGCCCATCTGCTGGACGGTACTGATCAGCCCGGACGCGGAACCGGCGTGCTCACGCGGCACCCCGGAGAGGATCGCGTCGGTCAGCGGGGCGACGATGAGCCCCATGCCCGCCCCCATCACGACCAGCGGGAACGCCATCTGCCAGGGGGTGATGGCGAGGCCGTACCATGCGGACTCGGCCAGGTAGAGCAGCACCCCGGCCGCCATCAGCAGCGCGCCCGCCTGGAGGACCTTGCGGCCGAAGCGCGGGACGAGCTTCTGGACCGAGACCCCGGCCGCGACCGACACCGCGAGGGAGAACGGGATGCCGGTGAGGCCGGCCCGCAGGACGCTCCAGCCGAGGCCGGTCTGCAGGTAGAGGGTCCAGACGAGGAAGAAGACGCCGAGGGCGATACCGAAGACGGTCTGTACGGCGATACCGGCGGCGAAGCTCTTCACCCGGAACAGCGACAGTTCGATCAGCGGGGATCCGTCGCGCGCGGTCTTGCGCCGTTCGTACGCCACCAGCGCCGCGAACACGGCCGGTGAGCCGGCCATCGAGACGTACCCCCACAGCGGCCAGCCCGTCTCATGGCCCCGGGTGAGCGGGTAGAGCAGCATCAGCAGGCCGGCGGTGACGAGGACGACGCCGACGAGGTCCAGCTTCAGGGCGTGCGGGGCCTTGGACTCGGTGATGAAACGGCGGCCCAGGATCAGGCCCGCGATGCCGACGGGCAGGTTGATCAGGAAGATCGCCCGCCATTCGAGGCCGAGCGGGTTCCACTCGATGAGCAGGGCGCCGAGCAGCGGGCCGGAGACCGCGCCGAGACCCACGATCGCGCCGAACAGCCCGAACACCTTGCCGCGTTCGTGCGCCGGGAAGGTCGCGTGCACGATCGACAGCACCTGCGGCACCATCAGCGCGGCGGTCGCGCCCTGCGCGATCCTCGCCGCCACCAGCATCTCCGGGTTCGCGGCGAGACCGCAGAGCGCGGAGGCGAGGGTGAAGCCGCCGATGCCGAGGAGGAAGATCCGCCTGCGGCCGTGGATGTCGCCGAGCCGGCCGCCGGTGACCAGGCCCGCGGCGAAGGCGAGGGCGTAGCCGGCGGTGATCCACTGGATCTGGCTGAACGTGGCGCCTTCGCTTCGCTGGATGGAGGGGATCGCGATGTTGACGATGGTGACGTCGACCAGGTCCATGAAGGCGGCCGTCATGACGATGGCGAGGGCTATCCAGCGGCGGCGGTCGGCTCCGCCGGGGGACGCGTCGAGCGCCGTTCGGGTTTCTGTCGTCGGGTCACTGACGGTCGTCCGTGGCTGGTCGCGCCCACGCGACGAAGTCGCAGATGTAACAGCCCCGCGCCCCTTCAGGGCGCTCGTTGTCGAGGTCATGCATGGAAAGTAGAGGTCCAGTAGGTCAGATCGTGTCCTACTTCTCCGGCATGCTCGGGTCATGACGACACCAGGGAAACCATCGGACGGAGAGGGGCTCTCATGACCACCGACACCCCCGGCCGGCTCCTTCAACTCCTCTCCCTCCTCCAGACCCCCCGCGAGTGGCCCGGCGGTGAGCTCTCCGACCGGCTCGGGGTGTCGCGGCGAACCGTTCGGCGGGACATCGACCGGCTGCGGGAGCTGGGGTATCCGGTGCAGGCGACGAAAGGGGCGGAGGGCGGGTACCGGCTGGTGGCGGGGAAGGCGATGCCCCCGCTCGTGCTGGACGACGAGGAGGCCGTGGCGATCGCGGTGGGACTGCGGGCCGGGGCCGGGCACGCGGTGGAGGGGGTGGACGAGGCGTCCGTACGGGCGCTCGCCAAGCTCGAACAGGTGCTGCCGTCGCGGTTGCGCCACCGGGTCTCCACGCTGCAGGCCGCCACCACTCCCCTGACCAGCGGCGACGGGGCGACCGTCGCCCCCGAGACATTGACCGTGATGGCCTCGGCGGTGGCGGGTCGGGAGCGGCTGCGCTTCGCCTACCGTTCCGGCGACGGGACGGACTCGCGGCGGCACTGCGAGCCGTACCGGCTCGTCTCGACCGGCCGCCGCTGGTATCTCGTCGCGTACGACCTCGACCGCGCCGACTGGCGCACCTTCCGGGTCGACCGGGTCGAGGAACCCTTCGCCACGGGCGCCCGGTTCACACCGCGCGAGCTGCCGAAGGGGAGTGCGGAGGAGTATCTGAAGCAGTCGATGTACCGGCGGCAGGAGGCGTACGCGTTCGACGTCACCTTCGCCGCGCCCGCCGAGTTCATCGCGGCCCGGCTGCCCCGCTGGTTCGGTACGCCCGAACCCGTCGACGAGCGCAGCTGCCGGCTGCGGGCCTCCGTCGGCGACTCCATGGAGTGGCTGGCCGTACGGCTCGCCGTCGTCGACTGCGACTTCACGGTGCACGAGCCGCCGGAACTGGTGGGCTACGTACGGGAGTTGGGCTCGCGACTGGCTCGTGCGGCGGGCGGCGCGGAGGGGTGAGGCGAGGGGCTCCGGGCCTCTGACGTGCGGGGATGACGCTCGCCACGGCTCGGGCGGAGGTCGCCTCTGTGGCACAATCTGCCGTTCGGGTCACCCCGGGGTTCAGGTCCGGGGTGGCCCTTCGGTCTGCCTGCCCCGAGCACCTTCGGGTCGGCCCGTGCCAGCCCGCGCCTCGGCCCGTGCCTCGGTCCCGCGTCTCGGTCCTGCGCCTCGGCCCCGCGCCTCGGTAGCGGAAATGGAGCCGGGCTCCGGCGCCGGGGGGGGAGGCGCCGAAGCCCGGCTCTGGGAGAGTCCCGGCGCTGGGGGGAGAGCGTCGGGACTCGGCTTCGGATGGCTGCGGTCGTGATGGTCGCAGCCGTGGTCGTGGGGGCGGCGGTTGCTGTGGTTCCCTCGAACTCCGGGTCCCGGGCCTGACGGCTCCGGGCCGGTGAAGTCGTGGGCCCTGAAGTCTTGTGCCCCGGGAACGCAGAGTTGAAGCGGCACAGTACGGCCAAGTAGCGGCGTAGTACGGCCAAGGTGTGGTCGAGGTACGACCATACGCCGGGCCAGGCCCCGCATCGGCCCCAGGGGTTGGGCCGTACGGGGCCTTGGTCTGTACCGGCCGTGATCCGTACCCGTTGCGTTATCCGTTGCGTTATCCGTTGCCTAATCCGTTGCCGTATCCGCTGTTCCTCGGGCGGATCAGGCGACGGCGTCGAAGCCCGTGTCGCGGGCGAGCTTCTTCAGTTCGAGCAGGGCGTGCTTCTCGATCTGGCGGATCCGCTCGCGGGTGAGCCCGTGCTCCTTGCCGACCTCGGTGAGGGTCCGCTCGCGGCCGTCCTCGATGCCGTACCGCATCTTGATGATGGACGCGGTGCGCTGGTCGAGGCGCCCGATGAGGTCGTCCAGCTCCTCGCTGCGCAGCAGCGTGAGCACGGACTGCTCGGGCGAGACCGCGGAGGTGTCCTCCAGCAGGTCGCCGAACTGGGTGTCGCCGTCGTCGTCCACCGACATGTTCAGCGAGACCGGGTCGCGGGCCCAGTCGAGGACGTCGACGACGCGGTCCGCGTTGGAACCGAGTTCGGCGGCGATCTCCTGGGGCTCGGGGTCACGCCCGTGCTCGCGGTTGAACTCGCGCTGCACGCGGCGGATCCGGCCCAGTTCCTCGACGAGGTGGACGGGCAGCCGGATGGTGCGCGACTGGTCCGCTATCGAACGGGTGATGGCCTGACGGATCCACCAGGTGGCGTACGTGGAGAACTTGAAGCCCTTGCGGTAGTCGAACTTCTCCACCGCGCGGACCAGGCCGGCGTTGCCCTCCTGGATGAGGTCGAGCAGGGGCAGGCCACTGCGCGGATAACGCCGGGCGACCGCCACGACGAGCCGCAGGTTCGACCGGATGAAGATGTCCTTGGCCCGCTCGCTGTCCGCGACGAGGGCCTCGAGCTCTTCGCGGGTGGCGTCCGCCCTGGCCGCCTCCTCGCCGTCGAGGATCTGCTGCGCGAACACACCCGCCTCGATGATCTGGGACAGCTCGACTTCCTTGGCGGCGTCGAGCAGCGGCGTACGCGCGATCTCGTCGAGGTACATGCCGACCAGGTCGCGGTCGGCGATCTCGCCGCCAGAGGCGCGAACGCTGCGAGCCGCGTCGGCCCGGCCGGAGGCGGACGAACGACGAGCGGCGACGGCACGGGTTGCCATGCGTGCTCCCTTGCGATGGTGGGCTGGCAGGGTCGTGTCTGGTCCTACGTGTGTCTTGTGCGGCCGCTCGGACACTCTCCCGAGTGCCCTGCTTCCGAAGGAAACAACGACTGGAATCAGGACAGAATTCCCCACCCGTCCCACTATTTTTCTGATCTTGCAGTACCCTGTGCCGCCACAGGAGGAGGCGGGATGTCGGCGGAGTCCGCAGAGGTGCAGGTCAGACCAGGAGTCGAGACCGACCTCGCCGCCCTCACCGACATCTACAACCACTACGTCCGTGAGACGCCCATCACATTCGATACCGCTGTCTTCACTCCGGAAGAGCGCCGCCCTTGGCTGCTCTCCCACCTTGAAGACGGACGGCACCGCCTGATGGTTGCCGCCGGCGCCGACTCACAGCGGATTCTCGGGTACGCCACGAGCAGCGCGTTTCGCGCGAAACCGGCGTACGACACCTCGGTGGAGGTGTCGGTGTACCTCGCCCCGGACGCGGGCGGCCGGGGCGTGGGCACGCTGCTGTACAAAGCACTGTTCGAGGCGCTCGCCGACGAGGACGTCCATCGCGCCTACGCCGGCATAGCGCAGCCGAACGAGGCCTCCACCCGGCTGCACGAGCGGTTCGGGTTCCGGTACGTCGGGACGTACCGGGAGGTCGGGCGGAAGTTCGGGCGGTACTGGGATGTGGCCTGGTACGAGAAGGGGCTGTGAGGCGGGATCTCCTAGTCGGCGGCCAGGGACTCCCGCATGACCTTCGCGGTGGCGGTGGGGTCGTAGTCGTCCGGTACCCCTTCGACCAGGATGATGTCTCCCGCGATGTGCCGTGACCGCAGTGGGGCGATCTCCTGGTACGCGGGTGAGTCCCACCAGCTCCGCGCCTCGGCGATCCCGGGGAAGCCGATCACCACGACGGCTCCGGGCCAACTCCCCTCCTTCACCTCGTGCCGGGCGACATGGACGAGGAAGCGGCCGCCGTACGGCTCGAAGGTGGCGGGGATGCGCTCGATGTACTCGGCGATCTCCGGGTGCGGGGCGGCGTCCTTCAGGTGGGCTATGGCATAGGCGGGCATGGACATGGGCATGGCGTCCTTCCGGTCGGTCGGGCTCCGTACGCCGACGAGCCTGGCAGCCGGACGGGCCGGAGTCGATGACCTGCCAGGTAAGCGACCCCGACCCGGGGGCCCGGGTAAGTGGGCCCGACCCGGGGGCCCGGGTAAGTGGGCCCGACCCGGGGGCCCGGGTAAGTGGGCCCGACCCGGGGGCCCAGGTAAGTGGGCCCGACCCGTGGGCCCAGGTAAGCGACCCCGGTCCATGGGCCCGCGCGAACCGACCCGCCCCGTCGTCGGCGGGACGCCGTCCGACCGCTCCGTCAGCGGCTAGCCGAACTGCACCGACCGCTTCGCCAGCCCCAGCCAGAAGCCGTCGATCACCGACTTCTGGGCGTCCAGTTCGCCGGAGGCCTCGGCCGCGCCCATCGTGACGAAGAGGGGCGCGAAGTGCTCCGTGCGGGGGTGGGCCAGCTGCCCGGCCGGGGACTTGTGGAGGAAGTCGAGGAGGGCGTCCCAGTCGCGGGACTCGAGGGCGCGGTGGCCCCAGTCGTCGAACTCGGTGGACCAGGTGGGGACGCCGGCCTGGCGGAGGGCGGCGAGGTTGTGGGTGAAGAACCCGGAGCCGACGATCAGCACGCCCTCGTCACGGAGGGGGGCGAGCTTGCGGCCGATGTCCATCAGCTTCAGCGGGTCCAGGGTCGGCATGGAGATCTGGAGGACCGGGATGTCGGCGTCCGGGTACATCTCGACCAGGGGGACGTACGCGCCGTGGTCGAGGCCCCGGTCCGGGATGTCCTGGACGGGGATGCCGGGGGCCCGGAGCAGCTTGCGGACCGAGGCGGCCAGCTCGGGGGCGCCCGGGGCCCCGTAGCGCACCTGGTAGTAGTGCTCGGGGAAGCCCCAGAAGTCGTAGACCAGGGGGACGCGGTCGACCGCGCCGAGGGCGAGGGGGGCCTCCTCCCAGTGGGCGGAGACCATGAGGATCGCCTTGGGGCGGGGCAGGGTCGCGGACCAGGCGGCGAGCTCGCCGGGCCAGATCGGGTCGTCGGCGAGCGGCGGGGCCCCGTGGCTCAGATACAGGGCGGGCATGCGCTCGGCGGTGGCGGCGGACATAGGGGTGACTCCCTCAACACACACGCGACGCACACGACACATACGCCTCGGCGGGCTCGGTGGTCGCTTCTGTCTCCTTGGTGGCGCCTGACGCTCCAGGCACTTGAGACTCCCCCTGACTCCCCAGTAGTTGAAGTCTCAATATTTGTTGTTTCACCTTACATCTCTATAGTTCAATTTTCAAGAAGGAGCCTCGTACAGTGGGGGTATGAAGACCCCATCCGCCGAGGAAGAACCCCGCTGGCTCACCGAAGAGGAGCAGCGCACCTGGCTCGCCTATGTGCACGCCACCACCCTGCTGGAGGACCATCTCGACCGCCAGTTGCAGCGCGACGCGGGCATGCCGCACCTCTACTACCACCTGCTCGTGGTGCTGTCCGCCGAACCGCAGCGGCGGCTGCGGATGACCGAGCTGGCGATGCGGACGAAGATCACGCGGTCGCGGCTGTCGCACGCCGTGGCCCGGCTGGAGAAGAACGGGTGGGTGCGGCGCGAGGACTGCCCCGTGGACAAGCGGGGACAGTTCGCGGTGCTCACGGACGCGGGGTTCGAGATGCTCTCGAAGAGCGCGCCCGGGCATGTGGCCGCGGTGCGGCAGGCGCTGTTCGACCGGTTGTCGGCGGAGCAGCAGAAGGCCCTCGGCGAGATCATGGGGATCATCGCGGAGGGGCTCCAGCCGTCGGAGGCGGGTGCGGACCTGCCCTGGCTGCGGTAGCGCTCCGCAAGGGGAGCCGTGGGTCGCCGTGGGACTGCCGGGTGTGTGCGGCTGCCGGGTGTGTGCGGCTGCGGCCGCCCGGTGGGCGTGGCTGCGGCCGCCCGGTGGGCGTGGCTGCGGCCGCCCGGTGGGCGTGGCTGCGGCCGCCCGGTGTGCGTGGCTGCGGCCGCCGGGTGGGCGCGGGCCATCTGCGCCCGCGGGCCGTCTTGGGCTTGGCTGGTCGCGCGGTTGCCCGCGCCCTTGGAGGGGTCGGGCAGGGAGCTTCCCCCTGCCACGCCCCGGAGGGGTGGGACAAGGGCTCCGCCCCTGTCCCACCCCTCCGGTGTCAAGCGTCAGACCGGTGCCTCAGTGGGCGATCACCGGGACCTTGACCTCGTTCGTCGCGTCCTCGCCCTCGCCCGTGGTCGCCGTCATGTCGGGCTTGCCCGTCGTGACGAGGGTGAAGGCGATGGCGGCGGAGGCCACGAGGATGGCCACGGCGAACCAGATGGCATTGGTGTAGCCGTTGACCATGCCCTGGAGCTGGACCAGCTGGGCGGCCGGCTTCGAGGTGGCCGCGCCGATGTGGTCCTCGATGTAGGACGTGGTCGCGGAGGCGGCGATCGTGTTCAGGAGGGCCGTGCCGATGGCGCCGCCGACCTGCTGCGAGGTGTTGACCATGGCGGAGGCCACGCCCGCGTCACGCGGTTCGACACCGTAGGTCGCGAGGGACATCGCCGGCATGAACGCCGTACCCATGCCGAGGCCGAGCAGCAGCTGGGCCGGCAGGAGCAGACCGACGTACGAGGAATCGATCTCCATCTGGGTGAGCAGGAGCATGCCGAGGCCGGCGACCAGGAAGCCGGGGGCCATCAGCAGGCGCGGCGGGACCCGGGTCATCAGGCGGGTGCCGATCTGGGTCGATCCGGTGATCATGCCCACGATCATCGGCAGGAAGGCGAAACCGGTCTTGACCGGCGAGTACCCCTTCACGATCTGCAGGTAGTAGGTCAGGAAGAGGAACAGACCGAACATCGCGATGATCGCGAGGCCGAGGGAGAGGTAGACACCGCCGCGGTTGCGCTCGGTGATCACGCGCAGCGGCAGCAGCGGGGCCTTGACCTTGGACTCGACGAACACGAAGGCCGCGAGGAGCGCCGCCGAGGCGACGAACAGGGTGATCGTCATCGAGTCGCCCCAGCCGTCGGACTCGGCCCGGGTGAAGCCGTAGACCAGGGAGACCAGGCCCAGGGTGGACAGGACCACGCCGGGGATGTCGAGCGGGGAGCGGTTGCGGCCGCCCGCCGGCTCACGGATGACGAAGTACGCGCCGGCCGCCGCGATCACCGCGAACGGGATGTTGACGAAGAACGTCCAGCGCCAGTCCAGGTACTCGGTGAGGAAGCCGCCGAGAATCAGGCCCACGGCGCCGCCGCCACCGGCGATCGCGCCGTAGATGCCGAAGGCCTTGGCGCGCTCCTTGGCGTCGGTGAACATCACGGCGAGGAGGGAGAGCGCGGCGGGCGCGAGCAGCGCGCCGAAGGCGCCCTGGAGCGCGCGGGCGCCCAGCATCATCGCCTCACTGGTGGCCGCGCCGCCCAGTGCGGAGGCGCCGGCGAAGCCGATCAGACCGGTGACGAAGGTGCGCTTGCGGCCCCACAGGTCGGAGATACGGCCACCGAAGAGGAGCAGACCGCCGAAGGCCAGCGCGTACGCGGTGATGACCCACTGGCGGTTGCCGTCCGATATCCCCAGGTCCTGCTGGGCGGAGGGGAGGGCGATGTTCACGATGGTCGCGTCGAGCACGACCATCAACTGGGCGAGGGCGATGAAGACGAGCGCTTTCCAGCGGCTGGCGTGAGCGTCGTTGTGCGGATCGTCCACCGATCCGGGGACGCTGCGGACTGTTTCGGACATGGAGGTACCCACTTCGGGACTTCGTGACGGAAAGTTCGGTAGGGATCGGTAGGGAGTGGCAGGAAAAGGGCGCGGTAAGGGAGAGCGAGGACCGAGGGCACGTCCCAGGGCGTCCTGGGGTCACGGCTCGTCGTCATCGACGGCCGTGAGCCCGGTGGTTCAGGTCGGGCGGCCCGATCGGTCAGGTCGAGTGGATCAGTACGAGTGGATCAGGACTGGTTGCTCGGAACTGGTTGCTCGGAACTGGTTGCTCGGGACTGATTGCGCAGGACTGGTTGCGCGGGACCGGTTGCGGAGGACTGGTCGCTCAGGGCGAGTGGCTCAGGGCGAGCAGGGCCTCCGTAGGTCCTCCACGGTCACGGGAGCACCGGGCAGTCGGGAGGGGGCCGGGGCGCGCAGGCCGTCCAGGAACAGTTGCAGGTGGCGGTGGAGGAAGCGGTCGGCGCCCGCGCACTGGGTGCCGGCCGGGGGCCTGCTGAGCTGGCTGACGGCGATCATCAGGTCGCCGACACCCACGTCGGCGCGGAGCTGCCCGGCGTCCCGGGCGCGCTTCATGATGCCCACGACCTGCTCCTCCAGGCGCTCGCGTGCCGCCTCCAGGTCGGGGTGGTGCTTGTCGAACGTACTCTGGACCATCGGGCAGAGGGCGCTGACCCGTTCGTCGGCCGAGGTGTGCACGAAGCGCGAGAGCGCCTCGAACGCGTCGCCGGTCTCGGCGAGCGCGGCCTCGGCCGCGAGGGCCGTACGGTCCAGGACCGAGCAGACGACCTCACGGACGAGAGCGTCGCGGTCCGGGAAGTTGCGGTACAACGTGGCGTTGCCGACGCCGGCCCGGCGGGCGATCTCGTCGAGCGGCACCTCGGGGCCGAACTCCACGAACATCTCCCGGGCGGCGGTGACGATCCGCTCCCGGTTGCGCACGGCGTCGGCCCGAGGGCGGGACACCTTGCGCTGCACGGCGGTGGCGGTCTCCACGGCGTACTCCTCTTCCTGTGTCCAGTGGCATGGGGGGAGCCCGGTGACTATCCGGGGATGGAGTCCCCGTTTCGCTCGGACGCATGGTTAAACGGGGAAACGATCCCCGGTTATTTCCCGTCTCCGAAGTCTTTTCCCGTGACCTGGGTCACAGTGCGACGAGGTGCCCGGCCGAACTCCTCCGCCCCGGCCCCACCCGCAGGTGAAACCCACGTTCGGCCCTTCCAGCGCGCGCCCGCGCACCCCTCGACACAGGGTGATCGAAAGGGCGCAGCCTCGTCACCGGGCGGCTGCCGTGGAAGCGAAGGGCGTGTGCATGCTGCAGCCGTTCCGCCGAGGCGGGATACCTCCGCGCCGGATACAGCCGCGCCGGATACCTCCGCGCCGGATACGGCCGCGCCGTGTCGTCGCGCTCGCCTCCGTCACCGCCCTCACGCTCGCGGTCAGCACCTCCGCGGGCACCGGGCATCTGACGGCGAAGGGGACGACGACGGCCGCGGGGGCCACCGCCCTGGCCCGCGGTTCGGCGCTCGGTCCCTGCATGATCCGCGGCCCGCTCGGCACCCAGATGTCCGAGGGCGTCCCGACCCCGCCCGGCTACTCGCGCTCCACCGGCACGGTCCGTGCCCTCAACCTGATGGTCGACTTCTCCGACGCGCCCGGCGAGGGCAGCGCGATGGACCGCTTCGCGGAGTTCGCCCCGCAGACCCAGAAATGGTTCAGGACCAGCAGTTACGGCCGTATCGACTACCGCCCCGAGGCCCCGCTCACCGAGTGGCTGCGGATGCCGAGATCCTTCCGCTCGTACGGCATAGAGCGCGGCGCCCCCTTCGAGCCCGGCTACCGCCGGCTGGTCCAGGACATGGTGCGGGCCGCCGATCCGCTGGTGGACTTCCGGTCGTACGACCTCATCAACGTCCTCGTCACCCCGAACGCCGGCCCGTCCGCTCTCGACACCGTCCTGTCGGTGACCTTCGCCGGCAACCGTGAGGCGCCGGTCGCGGACGGCGTGCCGGTCGCCAACGCGTCGTTCGTCTACAGCCGCCAGGACGACGGCTCGGGCACGTACGGGGAGACCGGATACCGGGTCCTCCCCCACGAGAACGGCCATGTCTTCGGGCTGCCCGACCTCTACACCCACGAGGGCGGGGGCGCGGTCGGGCACTGGGACATCATGAGCGAGGACTGGGGCGTCGACAACGATCTGCTGGGCTGGCACAAGTGGAAGCTCGGCTGGCTCGACGAGAAGCAGGTCGCCTGTGTGGCAGCCGTCGGCACCGCCGAGTACATGCTGACCCCGCTCGCCACCGCCGGCGGCGGCAAGCTGGTCGTCGTGCCGCTCAGCCCCCGGACGGCGTACGTCGTCGAGCTGCGGACGCGGGCGGGGAACGACGCGGTGGTGTGCCGGCCCGGTGTGCTCGTCTACCGGGTCGACGCGACCGTCGACACCGGGAACGGCCCCATCAAGGTCCACGACTCCCGCCGTGACAGCGGAGGGTGCACCCGCAGCCCCAACGTCCACGCGGAGCTGTCCGACGCGCCGTTCGTGCCGGGTGAGACCTTCAAGGACGTGCGGGCGGGGGTGGAGATCGCGGTGGCGGGGGTGGATGTCGGGGGGAACCATCGGGTGGTGGTGAGTCGACGGTGACGGTTTTTCTTGTCGGTCCCGAACCCGGGCTCGTTCCGGACCCCGGACCCCGGACCCGGCATCGTTCCGGACCCCGGACCCGGCATCGTTCCCGAACCCCGGACCCCGGCCCCGGCATCGTTCCCGAACCCCGACCCCCGACCCCCGAACCCCGAACCCCGAACCCCGAGTCACAAGGCGCCCGGCGCGGTGGTGCGGCACGGTCGCATTAACGTGACCCCATGCTCCCGAACGTCCCGCACGCGGCCACCGACCCCGCGCCCGCCGAAGCCGTCGCACCCCTGATGCGGGGGATCACCGTGCTGCGCCGGCTCACCGAGGCGGACGGGACGCTGAGTCTGAGCGGGCTGGAGAAGGCCACGGGGCTCGCGCGGTCCACGGTCGACCGGATCACGGCGACGCTGGCCCGCATGGGCTACGTACGGCTGGACGGCCGCGACGCGGTCCTCGCCCCCCGCCTGATGGAGCTGGGCAACGCCTATCTGGCCGCCATCCGCCTCCCCCGTCTCCTCGACGCCCACGCGGACGCCCTCGCCGACGAGTTGGACGAGTCGGTGTCCCTCGCGGTCGGCGACCGGGACGGGGTCCGTTTCATCCACCAGGCCACCCGGCGCCGCGCGATGTCCCTCAGCTTCCGCATCGGCGACCTCCTGCCCGCCGAACGCACCGCGCCGGGCCCGCTGTTCGCCACCGAGTGGCAGCCGGCGGACTGGGCCCGGTGGAACGCCCGCCGCGCGGCCGACCCGGAGGGCCACGGCTTCCCGGCGGTGCCTCCGCGCAGCGGCGCGTACGACGACTTCGAGGACCGTACGGCCCGGGCGGGCGCCCAAGGGTGGGCACTTGATGACCAGTTGATCGAGCCGGGGCTGGTGGCGGTGTCCGTACCCGTGCGGGATCCGCGTACGGGACGGGTCGTGTGTGTGGCGAGCGTCGTCAGCCATACGAGCCGGCACACGGCGGAGTCCCTGCGGACGACGCTGCTGCCACGGCTGCGGGCGACCGTCGCGCGGATGGAACGGGAGTTGCGGGAGCCTCGGACGGCCACGGCCACGGCCACGGCCACGGCCACGGCCACTGCCACTGCCACTGCCACGGTCATGGTCATGGCCACTGCCGGGGGCGGCTCCTCGGGTCCCTCCGGACTGGCCGCCTGGACCGGCGCCTCCAAGCAGGAACTGGGCCGGGAGTTCGTCGAGTCGCTCGCCCGGGGGCTCACCGTGATCACCTCCTTCGGCGAGGGGCGAGCCGAACTCACCCTCACCGAGGTCGCCCAGGCCACCGGGCTCGCGCGGGCGACGGCCCGGCGAGCACTGATCACCCTCGAACACCTCGGCTACGTCGAGTCGTACGACCGGGTCTTCCGCCTCACGCCCCGGGTGCTGGGCCTGGGCTTCCCGCCCCTGTCGATGCTGCCCCTCCCCCGGATCGCCGCGCCGCACCTGGCCGAACTCTCCGCGCGGGTCCATGACTCGGCGTCCCTCGCGATCCTCACCGGGGGCGGGGACGAGGTGCAGTACACCGCACGGGTCGCCACCAGCCGGATCATGAGCGTCAACATCACCCTCGGGACGCGGCTGCCGGCGTACGCGACGTCCTTGGGGCGGGTGATGCTCGCCGATCTGCTGCCCGAGGTCTCCCTCCCGGAGCGTCTCGTCCGGCTGACCCCGCACACGGTCACCGAGCGGCGGGAGCTGCTGGCCGTCCTGGAGCGCGTGCGGGACGCCGGTTACGCCCTCGTCGACGGGGAGTTGGAGGAGGGGCTGCGGTCCATCGCCGTGCCGGTGCGGGAGCGGGGCGGGCGGGTCGTCGCCGCGGTGAATGTCGCGATGCACAGCAGCCGGCGGTCGGTCGAGGAGTGCGTGGCGGAGGTGCTGCCCGAGCTGCGGGACGCGGTGGGGCGGATCGAGGGGGAGCTGAGGGTGGCGGGCATGTTCCGGCGGGTCCCGGAAGTCTGACCGGGAGTCCGGCCGGGAGCCCGGCCGACGTCTGACCGGGAGCCCGGCCAGCGTCTGACCGGGAGTCCGGCCACCGATGGATGCGAACATCGTGCGCTGATAGCGCCAGCCGTACGCAAGCCACATCGCCCGTACGCTGGTGGCGTCACCCGTACGCAGGCGGCATCGCCCGTACGCTGGCGGCGTCAGCCGTACGCAGGCAGAGGAGAGGCGTCCCATGGCACCCGAGAAGCAGGTCAGGAAGCCGGAAGGGTTCCAGTCCGTGTGGACCCGGCCCCGGACCGGGCGGGAGCAGCCCGCGCTGAGCCGGGAACACATCGTGGCCGAGGCACTGCGGCTGCTCGACGAGGAGGGCATCGACGCGCTGAGCATGCGCAAGCTCGGCGCCCGCCTGGGCGCCGGCGCGACCTCCCTCTACCGCCATGTCGCCAACAAGGACGAGCTGCTGGAGCTGGCCGTCGACGAGATCTACGGCGAGATCGAGGTCCCCTCCTCCCCCGATCAGGCGAACTGGCGTACCGACACGGCCCGTTGCGCCCACGAGCTGCGCGCCACGATCCTGCGCCACCCGTGGCTGGCCTCCGTGCTCGGCGAGTTGGGCATGTCCTATCTCGGCCCGAACTGGATGCGGATCTCCGAGGCCATGCTGAACCTGCTGACCACCGCCGGGTTCCCGGCCGACGAGGCCGACCGGGCGCTCTCGACGCTCGTCGCGTACGTCACCGGCATGGCCACCAGTGAGGCCGCCTGGCTCAACGTCCTCGCCCGCAGCGGCCAGGACGAGCGGACCATGGTCGAACGGCTGTGGCCGGCCGCCGAGGAGGCCGCCCAGGACTACCCGCTGCTGCGCGAGGGCTACGCCGAACAGCGCGGCACGGATCCGCGGGAGGCCCGGGAGGAGGGGTTCCGGTACGGGCTCGACCGGGTGCTCGACGGGTTGGAGACGCGGCTGAAGTGACCCGCCGGTCCAGGGTGACTCCGACGCGACCGCACCTCCAACTCCCTTTTCCCGCTACTCGCTTACTCGCTTACTCGCTTACCCACATAACCGCCTTCCCGCCTTCCCGCCTTCCCGCTGTCTCGCTTACCCGTTGACGCCCGTGTACTTGCTCAGGCTCCAGTTCCACAGCAGCCGCGACAGGACGAAGGCGGTCAGGCCGATGAAGGGCGAGGCGACCGCGAGCGCCTCCGGTACGCCCATCGCGTCGCCGTGGCCGGTCAGCACGCCGGCCGGGAAGTAGGCGATGAAGGCGAGCGGTACGACGAAGGTGAACGCGGCGGACGCCGCCTTCGGCAGGATGCTGAGCGGATAGCTGCCGAAGGTCGCCATCAGTTCCTCCAGCCACTGGCTCCAGTACGAGGTGGCCGGGAAGTGGAACGCGGCGGCGGCCAGCGCCGTGAAGAGCGCGGCCTCGACCAGCATTCCGCCGAGCACACCCGCCACCACGTACGTGACCCGGCCCGCCGTCCAGTCGAGGGAGCTGCGCTGGAGGGCGGCGACGAACAGCCCGACCGCGACGACCAGGTCGCCGATGGCGTTGACCGGGAAGAAGGCCAGCTGGATCTGCCGGTAGACCGGCATCGGGCGGATCAGGCAGGGGTCGACGATCCCCTCCTGGACGAGGATGTTCATGTACTGGACGCGGCCGAGGAACAGCACGTACAGCCCGTGGGCCAGCATGCGCATGCTGGCGATGAGCAGCACGTCGGTGCTGGACCAGCCCCCGAGGCCGGGGAACCGGGTGAGCAGGACGGAGGCGAAGACGACGATCGAGACCTGCCAGATCGCCCCTACGGCGACACCCATCAGGAACTCGCCCCGATACTCCAGCCGGGCCTTGAAGTTGAGCTTGGTGATCCGCCAGACGACACGCCAGGCGTGCGCGGGCCCGTGTGGGGTGGTCATGGTCATCCTCCCTGGGCCACGACACGTCGGCCGGCCCGGTCCCAGAGCCGGCGGGTGAGCAGTGCGAGCAGCACGATCCAGACGGCCTGGACCGCCATCTGCCCGAAGGCGTCGCCGACGCCGATGCGCCCGACGTAGATGGAGAGCGGCACACCGAGAGTCGCCTGGAACGGCAGGAACGAGCTGAGCGTGATGAACCAGTCCGGGAAGTACCAGAGCGGCGCGTACACACCGGAGAGCAGGTTCTGCGCGAAGACGAGGATCATCAGGGCCGCCTCGTTGCGCAGGGTCCAGAAGCACAGCAGGTCGACCAGCATCATCACGTAGTACAGGACCAGTTGGCCGAGCAGCATGCTCACCGCGAAGACCCCGGCCACCGAGGGGGAGGCGGGCGGGGCGACGACCCCGACGGCGAGACACAGCACGTATCCGGCGAGCACCCAGCCGAAGCCGTACAACTGGTCGCCGAGGGCGCGCAGCGCGTAGTAGCGCTGGGGCTTCATCGGCCGCAGGTACCAGTAGACGATCGTCCCGAAGTGCAGATGCTGGATCACCGTGTCGCGGCCCGCGCGCCGGTCGAGGCCGCGGATGCGGTTCGCGAGCACGGCGAGTACGGCGTAGCCGACGGCCTGGGTCTCGTTCAGCCCTGCGCTGGAGGCGGTGTTCGCGTACAGCCCCCGCCAGAGGTAGACGACCAGGCAGACCTGGACGAGGAGCCGTACGGCGGTGGCGGTCATCCGTGGTGGTGCGAGCAGTTCGCCCCGCGGCGTGATCCAGGAGACGCGGCGGGCACGGGAGAGGGTTGCGGCGAGGGTGGGGGTGGAGCTGGGGACGGGGTCGGGGGTGAGAGTGGGAATCGGGGTGGGGGTGGGGGCTTCAGGTGGCTTGGCCGGGGTTCCGGTGGGGGTGGGCATGGGTCAGCCGCTCTGGGGGGTGGTGGTGGAGGAGGTGGAGGTGGTGGCAGAGGGGGAGGCGGAGGCGGCCGGTTCCTGGGCCGTTACGCCGGACCGGGCGTCGTCCTGACCGCCGTCTTGCGGACCGTCTTCCGGGCCGTGCTGCGGACCGTGCTGCGGACCGTGCTGCGGACCGAGCTGCCCGTCCTTCCCTACGTCCTGCGGTACGTCGCTGAGGTAGGCGGCGCGCATGACGTCCTCCAGGTCGTTCTCCTCCAGCGCGAGGTCCGCGACCCGGTACTTCCCGATGATCACCTTCAGCGCCTCGTGGACGGTGGGCGCGTCCTCCCCCACCGGCCCGAACACGACCCGCGGCCCTTCGCGCCGCAGCACACCCACACCGGCGAACCCGGGCAACGGCACGGGGGCCCCGGCCCTCGCACCGCGCTCGACCTGCTCGACCTGCTCGACCTGCTCAATCTGCTCGACGTCGGCCGGGTCGGCGAGTGTGGCCCGGACCTGCCAGGTGCCGCCGAAGCGCCGCCGGATCTCCTGGAGCGAGCCGTCGAGGACGATCCGACCGTGGTTGATCAGCACGACGCGCTCGGCGAGCCGTTCCACCTCGGTCATGTCGTGTGTGGTGAGCAGGACGGTACGGTCGCGCTCCTCGACCTGGTGCCGCAGAAACCGCCGTACCTGCTCCTTCACCACCACATCCATGCCGATGGTGGGTTCGTCGAGGAAGACGACGGGCGGGTCGTGCAACAGCGAGGCGGCGAGATCGCAACGCACGCGCTGCCCCAGCGACAGATGCCGGACCCGGGTGTCCCAGAACTCGGAGAGCTCGAGCAGCCCGTCGAACTCCTCGATACGGGCCCGGAATTGTCCCTCCGGAACCCCGTAGATATCCCGGAGGATCTCGAACGACTCCCGGGCGGGCAGATCCCACCACAACTGCGTCCGCTGCCCGAACACGGCCCCGATGTTGTGGGCGTTGCGCTCCCGGTCCCGGTGCGGGACGACCCCGGCGACGAGCGCCTCGCCCGAGGTGGGCGTCAGAATGCCGGTGAGCATCTTGATCGTGGTGGACTTGCCGGCCCCGTTGGGACCGAGCAGTGCGAGCAACTCCCCTTTGCCCACACTGAATTCGACGTCCTGCACCGCCACCTTGTCCACACGCCGCGGACTGACGAGCGATCTGAGCGCCCCCGCGAAACCGGGCTGCCGCACGGTCGTCTGAAACACCTTGGACAGCCCACGCGCCTCGATAACCGCAGACAACGGCATCACATCCCCTCACACTCACTCGTTCGAAATACCGAACACCATTCGGAGCAACGGCGGAATGCTAGGCCCGCCGACCACACGAGAAAACCGATTTGTTGGCCACCCCGCGATCGCCCCCGCGACACCCCGATGCGATCGGCCCCGCGTCACCCCACGCGACCACCGCCCCGACCAACCCCACCCGACCACCCCGGATGCCTACCCCCCACCCACTCGCCCACCACCCGCTACACTGACCGGGCACCTTGCCTTCGTTGCCTTCGTGGGGCTTGTAGAAAACCCCATCGCCGCAGGTCAGCGGGTGGCCAGGAGATCGCTCCGGAACGCACACCGTCGGATTCGGAAACGCTCAGCTGATCGCTGCAGGTCAGGGCCTGTCCTCGGTTGCGTCGGCCAGCGTTGCAGCATCAACAGCCAGACGTCGTCGTAGCCAACGTCCCGCTTCAATGAATGGCCCATTTTTCTCGGCTTCATTCCTTTCCGGCTCAGCGCAGGCGTATGTACCGGTTCTGACTGATGCTCAAGGCATGAGGACCGCATTCAGAAATAGGTCGCGGCACACCGCTCTGGCTGTGATCGACCGCGAAGATCGTGTACTGCTGTACAGGGTTCATGGCGAGTCCTCCTGGCGACCGGTCGCTTCTCGCGTGATCCGCATCCTGCCGTCACGATTCTCTGTCATTCATGTCCTGGACCCACTCTTCTCCCACTGGTTCCTTGCTCGCACTCCGGTTGTCGGAAATTACAACCCGCTACCAGAGCGAGACAGTTCGGACGAATCGATGCGCATCTTTGTCGTCCGTCGCAGCAAAATGAGATCGATCCGTCTTCGCGCCCGCGCCCGCGCCCGCGCCCGCGCCGCCACGGACGCCTATTACGTATGGCATCCACTGTCGAATGTCGAGGGCGAGGAATTCGATTCGTACCCACGCGAGCTCGGCCCATTTCTACGTGGATATATCGAGGGCTGGATTCCTGACGGCATCATCACTCTCGTCGAATGACTACTTTCCCAGCCAAGGAGCATGCCTCGTGACAAGTGCTCAGCATCGACTCCAGCCGCCAGGCCGCGGTCCGCTGCGGTTGGAGATCCGGACGCTGCTGGCTGCCGCCGGGCTGCCCGAAGCGGACAACGACGACCGATACCGTGCCCACGGTGTCGTGGTGACCGATCGCGGAGAGTCAGTCGGCGTGGAATGGTTCGTCTCTCGCAGCCTCCGTCGCGCCGCGGCCGACGAACAGCTGCGGGGCTGGCCCATGGGCCCGGCGGATCGCGCGCAGGAAGCCGCCCGACGCCATCTTCACGCGGCTCTGTTCGGCATTTTGACTGAAGTGGGATACCTGGTGGAAGCTGATCCGCCTGACACTCCGGGCGCTATCTCCGTTCGAGTCGGCAGGGTCTCGACACCCACGACGTTGACCGCGGACATCAAGCGGATCCTGGCAGACCTCCGCAGCCCCGCGGACAGCTCGGAGGATCCCGGCCTGTCATCGTGAGTGGAACAACGCTCCGCGATCACGCCACTACGCGAATCGAGTTTCTCCGCTCCTCGGCCCCCCAAGGCCGCCCTTCCTATACTTGCCGCATGGACCAGGAGCTGGAGCGAGCCGCCCTCGTCGCACTCTTGCGGCGCGGCGATCGCCCCTGGCCCGAGCTGACTGACCAGGTCGAGACGGTTGGGAGCGCACGCGAGGTCTTGGACAACGTGCTCGATGCCTCAGGTCAGGGCGCCCTGTTCGACACCGAGCCCGCAGCAGACCTGGAAGCCGTCGCCGCGGAAATCGCCGCCTGGGAGCGCGAAGGCATGCGGCTGGTGACGATTCTGGACGAGGACTATCCGCTCTACCTGCGGCTGGTCCACCAGCGCCCACCGTTCCTGTTCCTGCGCGGAATGTCGGTCGAGAACGATCTGCGGGTCGCGGTCGTCGGCACCCGCAATCCCACCCCGGAGGGCATCGCCCAGGCCCGTGCCATCGCGGGCGGCCTGGCCGAGCGGGGCGTCACCGTGGTCAGCGGTCTCGCCGCTGGAATCGACACGGCCGCGCACGGCACCGCGCTCGCCGTCGGCGGCCGCACGGTCGCCGTCATCGGCACCGGCCTCCGGCGCACCTATCCGGCGCAGAATGCCCGGCTACAGCAGGAGATCGCCGAGCGGGGACTCGTGATCTCCCAGTTCTGGCCAGATGCTCCGCCCTCGAAAGCATCTTTCCCCATGCGCAATGCCGTGATGAGCGGCTACAGCCTGGCCACCGTCGTGGTCGAGGCCGCCTACCGCAGCGGTGCCCGCATGCAGGCCCGCCTCGCCCTGGAGCACGGTCGACGCGTTTTCCTGATGCGTTCCCTCATGACCCGCGAATGGGCGCGCGAGTACGCTTCCCGGCCCAACACCACCGTCATCGACGGCCCGGACGACGTCTTCTCCGAACTCCACTCCCTCGTTCCGGCCACGGGCGAGCTCACCTGGGCATAACCAGCGGCCGGGGTGGCAACCGTCGGCGAGCTGTCCGCCCGCTACACCAACTTCCTCGTCCACCCACTGCTGCCCGGCCCCGGCGTCTGCCAGGTCTGCCGGGGCGTGGCGAACAACGGCTACCCCACGTGCTGGCCCTGCCAGCAGGCGACGAAGATCCTCGGAACGGAGGTCGCCGATGCCGTGGTCCCCTACGGGACATCGTCGCCGACATGGTCGCCGTCACCCGAAGCCGCTACCGCGACCTGCTCAGCCCGATGCCGGATGCGGCAGCTCTCGGCCGCGTGGCTTCCTCCCAGCGCTACACGTCATCGGCGTTGTGGGGCGACAACGTGCTACTCATCGACGACACATGGACCACGGGCAACCACGCTCAGTCTGCGGCGGCAGCTCTGAAGTCGGCCGGCGCGGGAAGTGTGGCAGTCGTCGTTGTCGGCGTCATCTCAACACCTCCTACGGTGACACCGCGGCACACGTGCGACAGGCGCGGCTACGTCGCTTCTCCTGGGGCGCCTGCACGCTCAAGCCCTGGGATCACGTACAGGCATGACCATTTCCACTTCGCCAGCGGTCCTTGCATCCGCGGCTGCGGCCGACCGCACTGCGGACGGCCCCGGCCAGAGCTGATGGTCGAGGGCGTCTTCCAGGCGCGTGAGAGTGCCGATGTCGGGAAGCACGTCACCGTTGACCACACGGGCGACGGTGGAATGGGCGACGTAGGCGACCTCGGCGAGTCCCCGCAGGGACAGACCACGTGACCGCATCGTCCAGCGCAGGTCCCGGGCCAGCAACAGGCCGCAGTGAGCGCTCAGCGGAGCATCCGAGGCGAGGGTCACCTCAGGCCAGGTGCCGTCCGCCACATAGAACAGAGGGGGCTTGTCGTTGTTGCTGCGTGGCATGGCCCGATCGTGCCACGCACAGCACTGCCCCTGGCGGGCTCTGCGAGCGCTGCAACACCTCGAAGTGCGGTCCGGACCCAGGACGCCACGCTCATCCAGCGTCCCCCACGATGCCGGAAACCGTCGTCTGCGGGTCACATACGACGACTGGGTATCTACGTCTCCCCTTCCTCCAGCAATTGCCGACGCGCCACTCCCCGGCCACGGAACCACCCTCGGAATCAGGCGAGTTGCCACTACACGCCGCTGATCTGATGCATCAACTCACCTCACTATCCGGCATGTTGAGCGAAGCCCCGGGACTCAAGACATCTCAGATCACCATGAACCCACCTACCCGACCGGAGCAGACGGACCATCAGATGCGTTTTGCTCACGGAGCATTCAGCTACTTGCTGCGCTTGGCTACGACGGCAGGTAGGGTGATCCACAAGTCGCTCCGGGACAGCCGAGGAGGGTGTGGTGGGTAACGCGACGAGCACTCCTGCTCAGCCGCTCATCGCTCGCCTCCGGGAGCTGGCAGATGTAGAGCGAGCCCGCCGCGAAGCGGCCGATCTGGCCGTGACGGAAGCTGAGCGGGTGCTGCAGGAAACCCAATACATTCAGCGTGTCGCGGCTGAACGCCATGCCGCTGTCCTGGCGACCGTCGAGGCCGCCGAGGCATACGCGGGGCAGCAGGCACAGGGCGCATCGGACACTGTTTCCCACGCCGAACAAACGGAGCAGGTTGCCACGGACAGGACTGCCTCTCCGAGCGCTTCAGGGCGCTCCCTGAAGCACCTCGTGGTGGACGCGCTCAACGTCGGAGAGATCACTCCACTGACGCTGATCTACGAGCGCGTACGAGAGGTCCGGCCGGACTCGACCGCGAGTGCGATCCGCGCCGCCCTGGCGACCCTGCACAAGAAGGAGACGGTGGAAATCGTCCGCCGGGGCGCCTACCGGCTGCTGGAGATCCCGGAGGGGTACCGCACAGACATCTAGAGGTCACAACCTCACACCCAGCAGCAACGTGCGCGTGGCGCCGCCAGAGAGTACTTGGCCGTTCTCCTCCAGCGGCGCCGGTGACACGTCAGCTGAGGGCCCACGCATCGAACACCACCCTAGGGCATAGCCCCTGTTCCGCGTCGGGCCCTGATCAGAAACCCCTGTAGTAGGACACGAACTGAGGGCCCGTTATGCCATTTCTGACGTCGTACATCAGCAAATGCCGCTCCTCCGCACTTCCTGTGACCTGGTGCCCCCTGCACACAGGAGGTGCGTGATGGCGCTCTCCGATTCCTCGCGATCGCGGATTCTTCCGACCGAGCGCCTCACCCCGCGCCGGCAGCTTGAAGTCATCGACGCCATTGCCGAACTCGGCGGCCCCGGCCGGTCTGCCGTCAGGGCCACGACCGTCGGCAAGCGGCTCAGTATCTCTCCGAGGTCCGTCAGCGGGACGGCAGGTTTCCTCGCCCAGGCCGGGATCTTCCGGGCCGACCCCGGCTCCTTGGCACTGACCAAGCTCGGTTTGACCCTCGCACAGTTGCGAAGCACCGATTCGGCACGCGCCCGGCTTCTGCTGCGGGACAGCTGGCAAGGCCAGTGGTTCCAGCGATCCGCCGTACAACACCTGTCCTCCGGGCCCTTGGAGGAGGCCGAGCTGGCCCGACGGCTCAAGGCCGGCGCCCCGGGCCCCGCGGAACGCGGCCTCTACCTCACGGAGTGGCTGGTGTACGCCCTGCTCGTCGACCGCGACGAGCAGGGACGGCTCACACTCCCCGCCACGCAGAAGCCTCCCACGGCCTCCGCGCCGAAGAAGCCGGAGCCATGGGGAGTCCTGGACCCCTTGATGAGCGCCACTCCCGCCCAGATCTCCGCACTGCCCGATGACCAGTTCATCGCATTGATGGGCGCATACCAGACCGTGTTCGCCTCACTGGCTCCGCGGATTCCACAGCAGACCAGAGGCTGACCGAGCCCTCTCCTCGGGCGCTGCGTGGCCTCCCCACCGTGGCGCCTCCCCACCGTGGCGCCTCTTCACCCGCCTGCACGCGTCTGAGCCAGGTGGTCAACGGTCGTGCCGCCACGGCGCGCTCATGTCGGCATCGCGCTTGAGCGTGTCTACGTCCTGCCAGCGCGGCCGCTGTGTCCGTCACCCCTTTCGCCTCCCTCCTGTTGCCGCGGAGATCATCCATGCCCAAGGTGTCGCATGTATGGAACACCACGCTTTCAACCGATTCGCACCCTTCGTTCACACACCCCGCAACTCGGGGATCGCAGCCGGTTGTGCTGGTGCCACCCCAGCGAAGGGCTCTCACCGTGGGAAGCGACCCATCCCTCACACTCGCTCTCGACCGTGTCCAGGACGCCTGGCAGTCCATGGCTGCCCGCGGCGAGTTCACCGAGCAGACCTTGGACAAGTTCGGTCTGCTGCTCAAACGGTTCGAGCGTTACATGCAGCTGCGCGGCGCCGTCGTCCTGGGCGACGTCACCGCCGATCTGACGGAGGACTTCGTCACCGCTCGCGGCCGTAGCCGCCACGGCCGTGTCACCGACTCTGCGGCGGCCACGATGCGGCTACGCCGCTCGGTAGTCCGCACCGCCTACCGCACCATGCGCGAACTCGGTCTGAGCGACGCCGACCCCGCCCGGGACATCGTCCTGCCCGCTCGCGCGGTCGGTGGTGTGCGACCGCTGGCCGAGGACGAGGTCATTGATCTGCGCCACCGCGCCTCGTTCGTCACCCGCCCCAGCCGTCATGGAGCCGCCGCCGCGCTCGCGCTGGCCGGCGGTCACAGCGGGGAGATCGGGCACATCCGCGTACGAGACCTCGACGTCAGCCACCGCCGCGTGTGGATGCACGGCTCCACCAAGGCGGACGCACGCTGGTGCCCCCTGGACGACTGGGGCCTCAACGTCCTGACCAGCCGCGCCAAGTTCGTCAGCGCACGGCAACTCCGCAGGGAGTCCGCACCGAACGCCCGCCTGGCCGTGTCCGACCGGCACGGCTCCGACGCCTACCTGCAGGCCCGCGCGTGCGTCGCCCTTGGCGACCTCCTCAAACGCATCGGTCTGGGCGACGAAGAGGACATCAAGCCATCCTCGGTCACCGCCTGGGCCGCCGTCGCGGAGTTCGAACGCACCGGGCACATCGAGGACGCCGCCCGTCGCCTCGGCCTGCGCTCCCTGGACCGCGCCGCAGCCGTTATCGGCCACACCTGGCGCACTCCCGGCCCTGAGGACGGGCAGGAGGCGCTCGGTGCCTGACGACGTCTTCGGCGACCCCCTCTCTCAGCACCTCCGGCCAAGCCGAAAGCGCCAGCTGAACGACTCCGAACAGCGCACGCAGCCACAGCGGATCGCGGACTGCCTCGATGAACCTCTGATCTACGAGATGGCCGAACTACTGCCCGCACCGAGCAGCCGAGGATGCCCCCGCCAGTACCCAGCCGTCATCTACGTCCTACTCGCCGCTCTGATGACCGTCACAGGTTCCAAACGGTCCGCCGTCGGCACACTCGACAACAGACAGTGGCGTGCCGTCCGCGCCTCCATACGGCGGAACGCCGGACGCACGTCAGCGGCCTTGCTGCCGCTCACCCCGCCGAGCCGTGGCCAGTACCTGTACGCCGAAGAGAAACTCCTGGCCCCCAGCATCGAGCCGCTCCAGGATCTCTTCGAGCAGCAAGCCGTCCAACAAGCCCTCAAACAGGGCCTGTTCCCAGGCGATGCCGCACGGAACTGGGTGAGACCCGAGCGCCGTCAACTCCTCGTAGGTGACGCCACTGTCCCCAAAGCGCCCTCCAAGGCGGAACACGCCTTCACCGTCGACACCACCACCGGGGAGATGCGCAGGCACCGTGTAGACCCCGCGGCCCGCCTCTACTACGAGAACGGCGAGAAGGAGAAGCGTCTCGCACGAGGCACGAAGTGGTTCTTCGCCTCGGCTCGTGACAACGGCTACTGGCAGCGCGTCATCCTGGCGGTCCGGCACGTCGCGGGCGGTGACTACGAGGACGAAGCCGCCGTCGCCGTACGTTCCTTCGCTCAGCTCAGCAGCCAGTTGCCCGGCTGCATGGGTGTCATCTACGACGGAGCGTTCCGCGGCGTCCACCGCGACGCCCTCGCCCGCCGCGGACTGCTGGTCATCAACCGCCAGCACGGCTCGGTCAAACCCCGGGCCTACGAGCTCGTGCGCTTCGGCCGTTGCCGCCATGACCTGTGGTGCGACCAGGGCCGCATCGCCGAGCGTGTTCTCCTCGACGACGGCACGAGCACGTTGATCCCTGTCCCTGTCAGCCGTCTGGAACACCGACAGGGACGTACGAAGTCACGCTGGTACCACCTGTTGCTCATTCCCTGCCGTCACGGCGCCCACTCGTACCGCGTCCAGGTCGCGATCACCACGACCCCCCATGACCGCACCGGCACGGATCCGGCCACCGGCCGCAGACTCAAGAGCGACAGTGAGCGCGACTTCCACCGCGCCGAGTATCTTCAGCAGATCCCGGAGTCCACCCTCACCCACCAGCAGCTCTACCCCTACCGCAGCGACTCAGAGTCGGTGCACAGCCAGTTCGACCAGAGCTTGTGGAACAACCGGATGATCTCCTACGGCCTCGATCGCCAGAAGGTCTTCGCTCTCGGCTTCGCTCTCGCCCAGAACGCCACCAGCCGACGCTTCTTCCTGGAGCGATCAGGGGCGCTGCAGGCGTTGGGTACAGGGCGTGAGCCGGCGTAGCACTGGGGCTGGCCCTCTCGGGCGCCCCCGTCCGCGTGACCGGCTCCGATGGCGGAGACCGTCCTCAGGGCGCGGTCACCAGAGTCGAGGCGTCGATGGAGAAGCGGTAGCGCACGTCGGAGGCGAGGACGCGGTCGTACGCCTCGGTGATCTGCTCCGCCGGGATGACCTCGACCTCGGCACCGGTGCCGTGCTCGGCACAGAAGTCGAGCATCTGCTGGGTGGTGCGGATTCCGCCGATCTGGGAGCCGGCGAAGGCCCGCTGGTTGCGCACCATGCTGAAGCGGTCGAGGGAGAACTTCGGGGTGACACCGACGATGGCCAGGGTGCCGTTGACGGTGAGCAGGGACAGATAGGCGTCGACGTCGAGTTCGGCGCTGGTGATGCCGACGCGTTCGGACGCCTGCTCTGGGCCTCACCTGCCCTGCCAGGTGCCGTCCACGACATCAAGGCCGCACGCACCCACGGCATCATCGAAGCGCTCACCCAAGCCGGCATCCGGACGTGGGCAGACAAGGGATATCAGGGAGCTCAGGGGACGATCCGAGCCTTACCGGGGCCGCTGGAGCACGCTCCCAGCCGGGAAGCGGGCGGTGAACTCCTCCCCCGCCAGGATCCGAGCCGGGCGCAAACTCCGTTGCAGCACCACCCGCAGCACCGACATCGTCAAGGCCGTCCTGGCCTTGCACCTCGCCACGGCAGCCGGAGGTTGCTGAGGCCGGAGGCATGGACAAGGACAGCGCCACCATCAACGACACCAAGGGAGACCGCTCACCGTGACAGACGTCAGAGTCACCTACGACAAGACCGTGAACGCAGCGTACGTATACCGCACCGAACCGCAGGCCCGCGTGAAGTCCGCGCGCATGTATCCCTGCGATCCAGTGGACGTCGACGGCGTGATCAACCTCGACTTCGACGAGCAGGGCCGCCTCATCGGCATCGAGGTGTTGGCGGCCAGTTCAAAACTGCCCGAGTACCTGCTCCAGTCCGCGGAACGACTGGACACCGAAGGTGCATGACCAGTCGAGCACCACGCTCGCGGCGAGCAGGGTTGGAAAAGGCTCACTCCTCCAGATCCTGAACGGACGACTCGCCGGCGAAGCGGGTGTACCGGGCCTTCTGCTCTCCTGAAAGATAGTCAACTGCCACAGGTGATGACGTTAGGCAGCAGACACCTCACCAGTCCCAGCAGTGATCCAACCGAGATCCAAGATCAATGCGTGCGACGGGGAGGTGACCTGCTCGCGATGACCGCCGACCCGGCCGGTGCGGGTGACGCTGGTGTGCACCAGCGAGGTCAGCCTGCCGTTGCGGTCCGCTCCCAGCGCAACCCGCGGGATGGACGGGTGCGCCCGCCCACCGTCCGGTAGACCGCCTCCCGCGAAAGCACCAGCCGCACGGGCCTGCTGGTCGCCCGTGCCGCTAGCGCCGCCAGCGCCGCCAGGATCGTGCCGGGCCGCATCGCGAACTTGCCGCCGAAAGCGCCGCCGACGAAACGCTCAACGGATTTACGTGATGAGGGGGTCGGCCGCCGATGGCGGGGTAGTGCCGTCGAGGCCGGCCCCCTTCTGTGCGCGTTCCTGCGTCCGTCAGCCGGCGGCCCACGGGTCGAAGGGGATGCCGGCGGCGGCGTCCCTCTTGGCCCTGCTGAGCTCTTCGCTGAAGCGGCCGTCCTTCAGCGGGAAGTTGGCGTCGCCCCAGGTGGCCGAGTTCATCTTGCCCCGGAGATCCACACTGCTGCCGTTGTTGAAGTTGTCCCAGCTGACCAGGCGCGGGAAGTCCCAGCCGCCGTTGCCCCAGGCCTCCGCGACCTCGCCCGACTGGGCGAAGCGGAAGACGTGGGTGGACACGCCGTCCTTGTGGTAGACGACCTTGAGGCGGACCCCGTCCCTCGGGAGCGCGCTGAACTGCGAGGTCGTGTAGCTGCCGTGGTGGGAGACGGACGCGTACTCGGGCGTGCCCGCGCCCTGCCGGATCCAGATCACCGCGGACTCCCAGTCATGGCGGTGCGACGTGGCGGTGCAGTTGTCGCAGCTCATGTCCTTCTCGAAGTACAGGGTGTAGACGATCCCGCACCAGCCGTTGTTGCACTTGGCCCGCGAATAAGTGTTGGCGTTGCCGAGGTGGCCGGAGCGGCACTGGCCGGTGACGGGCCCGCTGTCGTCGAGGCCGCCGTTGAGGTTGCCGTTGTTGTCGATGGCCGCCACGGGGAGGCAGCCGTCCGAGTCGTAGTCGAAGACCGGCTGGAACTGTCTCTGGAACGTGGTGGCGCGCTCGGACAGCGGGGTCAGCACGCCGGCGTGCGCGCTGCCGGTCAGGCCGATGGTCAGCGCGGCGGCGCTGACCGCGACGAGCGCGGCCCGCCCGAGGCGGCCGAGACGGGACTTCCTGCTCTTCATCAGTGCTTGCGGCATGCGGGGTTCACTCCACTTGGCTCTGCGCGGGGGGATGCCGGTGATCCGGCTTGGCGGGAGCGAGACTGACAAGCGGAGAGTTGATCGGCACCTGACTTCACCAGGGCAATCAAATCCGGGCAGCGGTTCCGGGTTGTTCGGCGGCGCGTACCGCCGCTGTCATCAACGCCACACTCTGCGGCCGCAGGGTTTCAACTGGTCAGCGGGATACGTAGGGCCTTGGCCCCTGATCTTGGACACACGAGACACTGGATCTTGAGGATCTGAGAACGGACATCTCGTGGTCATGAAGCACTACCCGCCGGAGTTCAAGGCGGACGCGGTCGCGCTGTACCAGTCGCGGCCCGGAGCGACGATCAGGTCGGTTGCCGCTGATCTGGGTGTCAATCCGGAGACGTTGCGGAACTGGGTACGGGCGGCCGGGGCAAGCCGGCCCCAGGGACGCCAGGCAGAGATACCCGCCGAGCCGCCCACGCCCCTGGAGGCGGAGAATGCGGCCCTGCGCAAGAAGGTCCGCGAGCTGGAGGAAGAGCGCGACATCCTGCGCAAGGCGGCGAAGTATTTCGCCGGGGAGACGCGCTGGTGAACCGCTTCCAGTTCGTCGCAGACCACCAGCGCCGCTTCGGCGTGAAGCGGCTGTGCACCATCCTCGGCATCGCCCGCTCCAGCTTCTACTACTGGCGCAAGACCGCGGCCGACCGGGAGGCCCGCCAGGCGGCCGATGCCAGACTCGCCGCCCGGATACGCACGGTTCACCGTGACTCGGACGGCACCTACGGCGTCCCCAGGATCACCGCCGAACTGCGTGAGGCAGGCGAGTTGGTCAATCACAAGAGGGTCGCCCGCCTCATGCGCCAGGCCAACCTGGCCGGACTGCGGCTACGCAGGAGGCACCGCACCACCATCGCGGACCCGGCCGCCGCGAAGGCAGCCGACCTCATCGGCCGCGACTTCACCACAGCCGCGGTGAACACGAAGTACGTCGGCGACATCACCTACCTCCCGCTGGCCGGCGGGAAGTTCCTGTATCTATAAGTTACGTGGAATCACGCTGACGGATGGACCTTACGGCCGGGGCGGTACGACGGTGCCAGTGTCGCGTTGAACGTGTCCGTGACGGTGTTGTCGGAGAAGTGGCCGGTCCTGGGGCGGCATGAGCGGGCGGCCGAGTGGCTGCAGATCTGGTCGGATCTGGGGCGGGCGCCTCGGACGATCGACGCCTATGCCCGGGGACTGGGTGAGTTCCTGCTGGTCTGTGAGCGGGAGGGGATCGCCCCGGAGGCGGCCAGTCGCGTCCATGTTGCCGCGTTCGTACGGGAGTTGAGGACACGACCGAGTCGCGGTGGTGCGAACGTTCTGGCCCTGGACTCGGGAGCGGGCCTGTCCAACGCCACCCTGCAGCAGCGGCTCGTGCCGGTGCGGCTGTTCTTTGACTTCCTCGTCGAGGAGGGCGTGCGGGAGTCGAATCCGGTGGGCCGCGGCCGCTACACCCCCGGCCGGACCGGTGGCGGGACGGCGCGGGGGCTGGTGCCGCGGATGGTGAAGCTGCCCTGGATCCCGTCGGAGGACGAGTGGTTGCGGATCTTGGAGGTCTTCCGGGCCGAGCCGGTGCGCAACCGGCTGATGCTGGCTCTCGCCTACGACTCGGCGCTTCGCCGCGAGGAGTTGTGCTCGCTGCGGACCGACGACATCGATCCGGCCCACCGCACACTGCGGGTGCGGGCGGAAACGACCAAGACGCGTCAGGAACGGGTGGTGCCCTACTCGGCGTCCACCGGCGTGCTGCTCGGCGAGTATCTGCGGCACCGTGCTTCGTTGTCGCGGGCGCGGGGGCCGTTGTTCCTGTCGGAGTCGCGGCGCAACGCGGCCCAGCCACTGACCTTGTGGACGTGGTCCAAGGTCGTACGCCGGATCGCGCTCACCGCGGAGGTGACACGGTTTTCCACGCACACCACGCGGCACCTGTGTCTGACGGATCTGGCCCGGATGGGCTGGGAGGTGCACGCGATCGCCTCGTTCGCCGGACATCGCAGCACCGAGTCGACCCTGCGTTACATCCACCTCTCGGGCCGGGAGCTCTCCGCCCGACTGAACGCCTCGATGTCGCATCTGCACGCCTGGCGGGTCGAGACACTCACCACTGCGGGAAGGTCCCCGTGGTGATCCCGTCCCAGGTCAGGCCGCTGATCTCGACACCCGAGGTGGGGACGCAGCGGCTGAGGGTGTTCGCGCTGGACGGCTTCGACTGCCGTCCGCAGCTGCTCGGCCGGGAGCGGGATGCGCTGGCGGCCATGGACCTGCGGGCCTTGCGCCGGCAGCGGGCTCACGGCGGGATTCCGCGTCGGACCGCCGTGCACTGGAGGGCCCTGACCCGGCTGGTGGACCCTCTCGACCAGGCCCGCGGCGTCCTGCACCACGACGGTGAGGTCAGCCACCGCCGGGCCGGAGCCCAGGCCGTGGCGATCGTACTGGCCAACTGCCGCACCCTGGACCGTTCTTGGTGGGGGTGGACGCCCTGGGACTGGGCCGGGCTGTGTTCCACCGGCAGTACCGCGTTCCGCACAGCCCAGCCACTGCCGACGGACACCGCAACCCGCCCGTTCCTGATCGCCCTGGCCCATCTCCTCGGCGGCTTCACCGACTACCAGCACCTGGGCTACTTCAACCGGTTCTACCTGGCCGAGCTGCTGTTCGGGCCACAGATGCTGCAGACGGCGATGGCCGAGGTCGCGAAGGTCTCGGAGGGCTGGGGCTACCGCAGCCAGAGCCGCGAGGATGGCCGCTACCGGCTGCCCGGAGTGCTGGCCCAGGCGCTGCTGATCAACCGCAGCCCCCGCCTCGAGGACTTGACCACCGAGGCGTTCGCCCGCCTGCAGGCCCACCCGGCCACCGGCCCCCGCTATGCCTCCGGGTTCTACGCACTGCAGAAGGTCCTGGCCGATCTCGGGCACTGCCGGGTCCCGGTCCGACCCGGCTTCAACCACGCTCCGGGCCTGGCCGGAGTGCCCGAGCCGTGGGCCGGCTATCTGCAACGCTGGTACGACACCTCCACGCTCACCACGGCCGTTCGCAACAACATCCGTACGAACATGGCCAAGACCGGCCGCTGGCTGGCTGCCGAACATCCCGACGCCGTCGATCCGGCCCACTGGACGCGGTCGACCTGCGCGAACTGGGTCGCCGCAGTCGACAAGATGGCCGTCGGAGACTACGTCCAGCGCACCGACCACCTCCACGAGCGTCTCGGCGACCCGATCGCCCCACGCACCAAATCCCACATCCTGATGGGCACCCGCACGTTCCTGCGCGACCTGCAGGAATGGGAATGGATCCCCAGGCGTTTCGACACGAACCGAGCCCTGGCGGTGCCCCGCACGATCGCCGCCCTGATCTCCACCGACCCTCGCGTCATCGCCGACGAGGTCTGGGCGAAACTGCTGTGGGCCGGACTCAACCTCCAGGCCAGCGACCTCCCCGGCACCTCAGCGGGCAGCTACTACCCCCTGGAACTGATCCGCGCTCTCGCTCTGACCTGGCTCTTCTCCGGCCTGCGCAGCGACGAGATCTCCCGGCTCCGGGTCGGCTGCGTCCGCTGGCAGCACGACGGACACCCCATCGACGGTGCCTCCCGTGAGGTCCTGGCCGAACAGGCTGTCTGCCTCCTCGATGTCCCCGTGAACAAGACCAGTACGGCGTTCACCAAGCCCGTCGACCCGATCGTCGGCCAGGCCATCGAAGCCTGGCAGGCCCAGCGGCCCACCCAGCCCAAGCGCCTCGACGCCAAGACCAACGAGCGCGTTGACCTGCTCTTCTCCGTCCGGGCCCACCCCGTCGCGAAGAACTACATCAACCGCACCCTGATCCCCTCGCTCTGCGAGAAGGCCGGAGTGCCCACCGCCGACGTCCGCGGCAACATCACCAGTCACCGGGCACGCTCCACCATCGCCAGCCAGCTCTACAACGCCAAGGAGCCGATGACGCTCTTCGAACTGCAGGCATGGCTCGGGCACCGCAGCCCGACCAGCACCCAGCATTACGCGAAGATCACACCGAACACGCTGACCAGGGCATACACCGAGGCCGGATACTTCTCCCGGAACCTGCGGACCATCGAGGTCCTCGTCGACCGCGACGCGGTCGCCTCGGGCGCCGCCGCAGGCGGCGAGCCCTGGCAGCACTACGATCTCGGCCACGGCTACTGCACCTACAGCTTCTTCGAGCAGTGCCAGCACCGCATGGCCTGCGCACGCTGTGACTTCTACACGCCCAAGGACTCCAGCCGGGCTCAACTCCTGGAAGCCAAAGCCAACTTGCAGCGGATACTCGTCTCCATCCCGCTCACCGATGACGAACGCGCCGCCGTCGACGACGGCCAGGCAGCCCTCGACTCCCTCCTCGACCGGCTCGCCGACACCCCCACACCCGCCGGCCCGAGCCCCCGCGAGCTGAGCGGACCCATCACCGCCCAACTGCTACCGATCATCGAAGTCCGGCAAAGCTCCCAGAACTGAAGTCGCAGGTCACAGATTCCACAGAATGGCCACGGTCATCGACCTCGCCTCCCGGCGCCTGGCCGGCTGGGCGATCGCCGGCCACATGCGCGCCGACCTCGTCATCGACGCGCTGGCCGCCGCCGAGCGGTGCCGCGGCAGCCTCGCCGGCGCTGTCATGCACACCGATCACGGGGCCCAGTACACGAGCAGAGCGTTCGCCGACGCCTGCCGCCGGGCGGGCGTGATCCAGAGCATGAGCGCCGTCGGCAGTTCGGCGGACAACGCGCTCGCCGAGTCCTTCAACGCCACCTGCAAGCGGGAGACCCTCCAGGGCCGCAGGGCCTGGGCCGACGAGCACGAAGCCCGCCTCGACCTGTTCCGCTGGCTGCACCGCTACAACACCCGACGCCGACACTCCAGCCTCGGACAACGCAGCCCCATCACCTACGAGACAGCACTCCAAACAACATCAACTACCCTGGCCCCAGCCGCATAGCCCGTGTCCAAGATTCCGGGTCAAGGCCCGTATGTTGATGCCTCCTGATCGCGCTCTACTTGACGCATCAAGAAATGCATACCAGGCCGTGTATCGAAAGTGGATTTTGGGCTGCGAATGATCACGGTTCATGGGGCGGGGAGATCTTAGGGACGAGCAGTGGGCGGTGCTGGAGCTGTTGTTGCCGAAGGGTGCCAGGGCAGGGCGGCCGCCCGTCTGGTCTCGGCGGCGGCTGATCGACGGCATACGGTTCCGGGTTCGTACCGGTGTTCCGTGGCGGGACGTGCCCGTCGAGTACGGGCCGTGGGGCCGGGTTTACGACCTGTTCCGCCAGTGGCAGCGGAACGGTACCTGGCACCGGATCCTGACCCGGCTCCAGTCCTTGGCCGATGCGGTGGGTGCGATCGTATGGGACCTGAGCGTCGACTCCACGGTCTGTCGCGCCCATCAGCATGCGGCCGGGGCCCGCAAGCAAGGCGACCTGCAGAAGGAACCACCGGGGCGTGTTCACCGAGCCGGTCGATCACGGGCTGGGACGGTCGCGCGGCGGGTTCACCACCAAGCTGCACTTGGCTGTCGAGCAAGGTCAGAAGCCCTTGTCGATCGTGGTGCGGCAGGGCAGCGTGGAGACTCGCCGCAGTTCGAACGGGCCTTGACCCGGGCCTTGCCCCAAGGCCGGGTGAATCGTGAGCGAGGAGGTGGCGCCGTGAGCCGCGTCAAGGCCGTGCTGTTCGAACGTGACGGCACCCTCGTGGAGGACGTCCCGGACAACGCCGCCCCCGACCGCGTCCGGCCCATCGCCGGGCCCGTGAGGCGGTCGATCTGCTGCGGCTGCACGGCATCGGCACCGAGTTCGTCACCGAACAGTCCGGTGTGGCGCGCATAGTGCTCACCGACGCCGAGGTCCGCCGTGTCGACCGGCGGGTCGACGACCTGCTCGGCCCGTTCGACGTGGGGGTGCCTCTATCTGTTTCGTCAACCCCGATGGAGGTTGTTCAGAGTGGTTTGGTCTGGTTCTCGGGAAGAGTCCGGGAAGCAGGATGTTCCCGGCGGATCGGATGCCTGGCGGGCAGTGTGAGGGCCGGCATGGCGAGGGCGGCCGTGCCGGTGCGCGGGCGTGATGGATCGGGCAAGGTTGGGTGGGTGTGTAAGAGGTCCTAACAGAAGTTGTTGATCATGTGACTTTCGGCGCGGGTGGTCGTTGGTCTGGCCGTGGGGAAACGTCAGTCGCGGCCGTGGATCGTGTCGGATGAACTGTGGTCGCTCATCGAGCCGTTGCTGCCCGAACCGGGGCCGAAGCTGGTGGAGGGCCGGCCGCGGGTCCCGGACCGGCAGGCGTTGTGCGGGATTCTGTTCGTGCTGCACACCGGCATCCAGTGGGAGTACCTGCCCCAGGAGCTGGGCTTCGGTTCCGGCATGACGTGCTGGCGGCGTCTGGCCGCGTGGAACGAGGCCGGGGTCTGGGAGAAGCTGCACGTGGTGCTGCTGAGGAGGTTGCGGGCCGCGAAGAAGCTGGACTGGTCGCGGGCGGTGATCGACTCCTCCCACGTCCGGGCGGCACGGCGCGGCCCAAAAGCGGGCCCAGCCCGGTCGACCGCGCACGTCCGGGCAGCAAGCACCACGTCCTCACCGACGCACAGGGCATCCCGCTCGCAGTGTCGCTGACCGGCGGGAACCGCAACGACGTCACGCAGTTGCTGCCCCTGCTGGACAAGGTTCCGGCCGTGGCCGGCGTCGTCGGCCGGCCCAGACGCCGACCCGACGCGCTCCTCGCAGACCGCGGCTACGACCACGACAAGTACCGGCGCCTGCTGTGGCAACGCGGCATCCGCCCCGTCATCGCCGAACGAGGCCAGCCACACGGCTCCGGCCTGGGCATCTTCCGTTACGTGGTCGAGCGGACGATCGCCTGGCTGCACGGCTTCCGCCGACTGCGCATCCGCTGGGAACGACGCGACGACATCCACGAAGCCTTCCTCGGCCTCGCCACCTGTCTGATCACCCACCGCCACGTCCAACGCCTTTGTTAGGACCTCTAAGGCGGCGAGGTCGAGGGTGCGGGGTTCGTAGCGGGGGCCGTTGCGGATCACCGCGTGGACGACGTTCACGCGGTGCCGGGCGAGCCGGAGGATCGCCCGGGTATTTTGCCACGCTCTCGTTGGCGGTCGTAGTAGATCCGGGAGGCGGGGTCACTCTTGCAGCCGATCGTGGCGAGCGCGGCCCGGAATAGGGCGCGTTTGAGGAGCCGGCTGCCGCGGTGGGGTGCATGTTCGCCGCGGACGGAGGTGCCCGAGGACTTCGTTGTGGGGGGGGCGAGTCCGGCGTAGGAGGCGCGGTGTCCGGCGGTGGGGAAGTCGGTGCCGTCGCCGGTGGCGACGATCACGGCGTCCGTGGTCCTGGCGTCCATGCCGGGCAGCGACGTCAGGAGGTGGAAAAGAGGGAGGGCCTCCAGCAGGGCGGCGATCTCGGTCCCGGTGGCCTGGCGCTGGGTGTGCCTCGATCTCGTGGTCAACGTGGATCCGCCCGGCGACCACAAGGACTACGTGCTCCGAGGTGGCCGTACCGCTCGCGACGGTGAGTCCGGCAGAGTCGTCACCCTCGTACTGCCCGGCCAACGCCGTGCGGTAGCACATCTGATGGACAGCTCACGTACGGCGACATCAAGGCCGCCGCCGAACGGATCGCCGGACGGGTCCGCGCCGTCACCCTCGCCCCGGTCGACCCCGGCGCCGTCCGTACCGCCCACCGCGACGCGCTCGACGGCCACGAACCGGAGTCGTGCCAGGTCTGGCCGGCGCTGGAGTACATGCAGCACACCGGCAGTTTCAAGGCTCGCGGCGCGCAGAACTTCATCCAGGCCCACCGCGACGCCGGCACCCTCCCCGAGGCAGGGGGTGACATTGCCTCGGGGAGGGTGCCGGCGTCGCCGGACTGGCGGGCGGCAACGCCGGACCAGCCTGGGCGTGGGCCGCCCGGCAGCAGGGCGGCCCGGCCACCGTCTTCGTGCCCGAGACGACTCCGGCGATGAAGGTCGCCAGGCTCCGTTCATATGACCGAGCGGCCGGGCGCGCACATCGCGTGCGGCCCGGCCGCTCGGCACCGGTATGTCGTCGATCTGCCGGTCGCCCGGGTCGTCGCTAGGGGATGGATACGGTAATCGCTATCCCGAGCAGCGCGACGGCCACGCCCCGGGAATCGGTTATCCCGAGATCACCCAGGACGCCCGCGTGCGTGCGCATGAGTGTGTTGATGACCTCGTCGTTGGGGTTGTTGACATGCCGGTTGGCGATCTCGGACATGGGGTCCCAGCTGTTCTCGAGCTCCACGATGGCCGGCGTCGGAGTCGCCGCCTCGGTGGTGAAGGTGTTGCGGACCAGCTCCTCGATCGGGCGGAACCGGGCGGCCTCGGAGATCACCTGGATGAGAACGATCATGCCGCGGGCCTGCTGGGCAATGGTGGACCCGCTCCTGGACAGGTCGCGGACCGCCTGCCGGACCGAGTTGGGAGAGAGCGGGATGTTCGCGCGGTCGCCGACCTGGCGCTCCAGAGAGACGTAGCTGCCGTTGAAGGTGGTGTCGTTCAGCGTGGTCGGCGTGCAGGCCCCACCATTCGGTGCACAGTCCAGGAGGGCGGGAGGTTTGGTCTCGAGCCGGTTGTAGATGGCTTCGTTCTGGTTGAGCCAGCCGACGACGAACAGGTCGCTGGCGCGGATGTGCACCCGGATCCGGTTCGGGGTGCTCGTTCCCTCGTCCTGCACGCTGATGTCGACGCTGAAGAAGTCATCGATGGCGTCGGGGCGGGTGCGGTGCGTCCTGTCGAGCACGAACCGGCCCTGCGACGCGCGCTGCCGCACCGCCTCCAGCATGGCGGTGTAGCGGGACGCGCCGGCGTTTCCGTTGCCGATGTCCCAGGTGATGTCGTTGCCGTCGTTGGCCGCACTGGCCTTCTCCTGGAGCTGGGGGATTACCGCGGCGGCGCCGCCCAGCAGGGTGGCGACGGCGAGGAAGACGACCAGGAACTTCCCCTTGAACCACCGGGAGCCGCGCTTGTGCCCGCGGCGGCCCGCCCTCGGCGGCGTGGCTGGATCGGAGACCGAGCTCATCTGCGTGTGGCCCTTCTCTGCATGCCCGTCCCTGTAGGCCAGGGCCCTGTCGGGCAGGAGGCTTCTGTACGCCTCACTTTTCACAGAGACCTCAAAGGTTCACTAGGGTCAAATATCCCTACCGGTGCGTAATCCCTAAGATTTCGGGATGTCCGGGCACGACGCGCCCGGCAGTGTCGACGCCGACCGTGAGCAGGGAACACACCACCAAATGCGTCGGCTGGTAGGTCGGATCGCCACGGTCGGCGGCGGCCCGGATCTGCGCGCCGAAGCCGTCCTCGCTCCGCGCCTCCCGTTCACACTGGGCGTTCACCCGTGCCGACAGCTCGACCATCCGGTGCGCGGCCGCCGACGCCGGTGCCGGAGGCCATGTCGGCGACGAAGCGACCTTGCCGGTGTGGATCTCGCGGTCCGGTGAGGGAAGATGACGAGATTGCCCCACGGCGCGTAGTAGGCGGGGCCTCTATGCCCTTCGTCAACCCTGCCGTGTCTGCCTTGTTCCTGAATGTGCAGGTCGTGCGGCGACTGCTTCGGGGGCGCGGGATTCGTAGAAGGTGCCGTCGCGGAGCATCGCGAACAGGACACTGATGCGGTGGCGGGCGAGGCGGAGGAGGGCCTGGGTGTGGGTCTTCTTGCGGTCGCGTTGTTTGTCGTAGTAGGCACGGGAGGCCGGATCGTGCAGGGCGGTGAACGCGGACAGGAACATCGCGCGTTTGAGCTGCCGGTTGCCGCCTCTGGGGGCGTGTTCGCCGTGGATCGACGTTCCGGACGACTTCGTGGTCGGGGCGAGTCCGGCGTAGGAGGCGAGGTGGGCGGCGGTGGAGAAGCTGGTGCCGTCGCCGACGGTGACCAGCAGGACGGCGGCGGTCCTGACGCCGACGCCGGGCATCGAGGTCAGGACGTTGGAAAGAGGGTGGGCCTCCAGCAGGGCGTTGATCTGGGCTTCCAGGGCCCGGCGCTGTTCGTGGACCGCGGCGAGCGAGCGGGCCAGGGAGGGCACGACGATGTCGAGGGTGCCGGTCCCCCGGGACCACGACGGTCTGTTCGTCCAACGCGTCGAAGACGTCGTCGATCAGCCGGGCGGCCATGCGCGGGGCCTTGGGCCGGATGAGCTCGACGAGCCTGCGGCGGCCGGCTTTGCGCAGCGCGGCCGGGGAGCCGTAGCGTTCCAGCAGCCAGGTGACGGCCGGGTGGTCCAGACGCGGGCCCAGGACGCGTTCCACGGGTGGAACTGGGTGAGCAGGCCGCGTATCCGGTTGGAGGCGCGGGTGGCCTCGGCGGCGAGGTCCTGGTCGAAGCCCACGAGCACGGTCAGTTCTGCGGTGATCTCGTCGGTGAGTTCCAGCGAGCGCAACGCGTGGGGCAGGGTGCGGGCGGCGTCCGCGATAACCGCGGCGTCCTTGGCGTCGGCCTTGGCCTCGCCGGGGTAGAGGTCGGCGATCCGTCGCATCGCGAGTCCGGGCAGGTAGGCGACCTTGCAGCCCGCGTCGCGGGCGACGGTGAGGGGCAGGGCGCCGAAGGAGGCGGGCTGGTCCACGATCACCAGGACGGTGCCGAACTTGGCGGTGAGCTTGTCGAAGACGGCCCGCAGTTTCGGCTCGCTGTTGGGCAGCTGCTTGTCGAGGACCTTCTTGCCGGCCGGGGTGAGCCCGTGGCCGTGATGGGCACTCTTGCCGACGTCCAGGCCGAGGAACACGCCCACGTCTGCGGTGTCGAACATCGCGCCCTTCCCAGGGTGTTGAACGTTCCGGCCTCGGCAGCGGTGTCGTACGCGCGCATCCACGTTATGCAGACCTGCCATCCGCGAGCTGTCCGGCGTTGCGCCGGACCGGGTGGTGGCCGGACCTCTGATCAGCGTCTCCGACGGCACCTCCCGGGCCCGGTGACACCACCCCCCAGGTCATGCCTTCGACAGGGGGCAACAGTCATGCCGCGCCCAGAGGCCAGCGGCCCCGTTGCGGAGCCGCGGAAAACATAACTGTGAGAGTTCTTCTGCGGCCCGGGATGGGTTGCTGCCAGGCTCGACGCTCGTGATCCGGCATGACTCGCAACATAACTGGCGTCCCGTCAGGGACTGCCGTTCCCCCGAGATGTCTGCCGGACGCGGGCGTCGGCCCGGCCCACCCGTTGGCTTGATCAGCAGCTTGTCCGCCTTCCGGCGTGACTCATCACAGTTCCGCCACGTGGTGACTCCACCCAGGCCGACGCCGTCACGGCCGTCCGTCCGTCCGGAGGAGAGCAACCGCATGACCATGCTCGCAGAACAAGTCGATGGCGTCATCGGCGTCGACACCCACCGCGACACCCTCGCCGCAGCCGCCGTCAGCCCCATCGGCGCCGTTCTGGCCAGTACCGATTCCCCGGCCAACGCCCGCGGCTACCGGCGACTGCTGGACTTCGCCCGCCAGCAGGTTCCCGGCCGCCGCTGCTGCTGGGCCCTGGAAGGTATCGGCAGCTACGGCGCCGGCCTCGCGGTCTTCCTGGATCAGGCCGGCGAGCAGGTCGTCGAGGTCTGCCGCCCGAAACGAGCCGCCAACCGCGGAGGCCGCAAGACCGACATGCTCGACGCCATCCGGGCCGCCAAAGAGGCCCTGGCCACCGAGCATCTGATCCAGCCCCGCCTTCGCGGCGAACGCGAGGCACTGCGGGTGCTGCTTGCCACCCGTCACGGCGCGGTCCTCGCTTCCACCGCCGCGATCAACCAGCTCAAAGCCCTGATCGTCTCCGCGCCGGACGACCTCCGGGCCGAGCTGCGGAAGCTCAAGCGCCCCGCCCAGATCGCCTACTGCGCTCAGTTCCGTGACCGCCCGTCCCAGGACCTCGAGCACCGAATGACGGTGCGGGCCATGCGGTCCACGGCCCAGCGCGTCCAGGCCCTGCAGGCCGAGGCCAAGGAACTCGAAAACGAGATCCTCACCCTGGTGCGGCAGCAGGCTCCCGAGCTTCTCGACCTGCTCGGAGTCGGACCGATCACCGCCGCCCAAATCTTGGTCAGCTGGTCTCATCAGGGACGATTCCGCTCGGAAGCCGCCTTCGCCTCCTTCGCCGGTGTCTCGCCGATCCCTGCCTCATCCGGGCTGACCAACCGTCACCGTCTCAACCGTAGCGGCGACCGGCAGCTCAACCGGGCCATGCACACGATCACCTTGATCCGGATGCGGCTCGATCCCCCTACGAAGACGTACGTCGCACGCAAGATCGCCGAAGGGAAGACCTCCCGTGACGCGCAGCGATGCCTCAAGCGGGTGGTCTGCCGCCAGATCTTCAAGATCCTTGAGCGCGTCGACCGGAACCGACTTGGAAACGTCGAAGAACTCGCTCAAGCGGCTTGACACGACATAGCAGCCTCGGGGGTGTCCGCACGCTCCCGACGACGGCTGCCACTGCCGGGTGCCCGAGCCGGGGCTGATCCTCTGGCGGTCGCACGGGTGTGCACGGCCCCGTCGGAGTGCGTGGTCGTCAGTGACCTCGGCGCGCACGTCGAAGCCGCCCGCCGGGCGGGCGGCCACGGCCCCCGCCGTCTCCTCCGGCCGGACCCGGCCGGAGGAGACGGCGGGGGCCGGCCATGTGGCCCCGGACGTCCTGACCGCAGTGCGCGCGGTACTGAACGGCCCGCCCCAGGGCTGCGTCTCGGTCGACGAGCGCCCCGGCGAGGCTGCCTACGACGCCGGTCCGCGTCTCCGGTGAGAGCCGTCCGCAGGTGTTACTGGGCGTAGAACGTGGCGTCCGCCCGGTCCGTGGCCGTGCTCGGCGTCTGCACGTACAACAGGTAGGTGTAGTGGCGGACGTAACGACCGGGGGATCCGTACGACTCGTAGGAGATGCCGGCCGAGTCGGACAGACCCGCCCGCTGGTAGAAGGTAGCGTCGGACGCGAACTGTGCCGTGCCGTCGTTCTTCTCCAGCCGGACCTCGAAGCTCGCGTTGCTCCGCAGGTAGTAGCCGGGGAAGTTGGTCGACTCCAGTGACACGGTGCCGCTGCCGGTCAGGCCGGTGACCACGCGGAACTGCGAGTCCGCGAGCGGGCTGACGTTGGCGTCGATGCGGCCCCGGTAGTCGAAGTGGCGGATGAAGCGGTCCGCGAAGTTGTACGACGAGAAGCGCTGCGGGGTGATCCCGTCGGCGACCGGGATGCCGAAGTCGGGGGTGCCGTCGGCCTTCCAGTACACCTTCTGGACGCGGGTGCGGCGGTTGGGGTCGTTCAGCGGGTCGCCGGTGATGTCCTTGTAGCTGCGGTCGTGGTAGACGAGGATGTCGGACTTGCCGTCCTCGGAGACGGTGAAGGAGTTGTGGCCCGGCCCGTACTGCGAGGTCGCGTCGCTGGACTTGAACACCGGCTGGGAACCCTTGGTCCAGGACGCCGGGTTGGTCAGGTCGGCCGTCGCGGAGGCGGTGAGCATGCCGAGGCAGTAGTTGGCGTCGGTCGCGCTGGCCGAGTAGGTCATGAAGACCTTGCCGCCGTGCTCGATCACCGCCGGGCCCTCGTTGACCTTGAAGCCGATCGTCTCCCAGGACAGCGTCGGCTGGGAGATCTCCGCCGGAGTGCCGGTGATCGTCCAGGGGTCGGACATCTTGGCGATGAACAGGCTGGTGTTGTTGTTCTCGGCCGGGTTGCGCTGAGCCCAGGCGAGGTAGCGGACACCGCCCACGACGAAGGTGGTGGCGTCGAGGGAGAAGCTCTCCCACGTCGTCCTGATCTGGCCCTTCTCGGCCCAGGTCGCGGTGAGCGGGTTGGCTCCGGTGCCCTCCAGAACGTACATCCGGATCGCCCACTGGTCACTGGTGGAGCCCGCGGCGAAGTACACGTACCACTTGCCGCCGATGTAGTGGATCTCCGGTGCCCAGATGTTGGCGCCCATCACACCGCTGGCGTGCTTGGTCCAGATCGTGGTCTCGGGGGCCGTCGACAGACCCTGGATGGTGGTCGCCCGGCGCAGCACGATCTTGTCGTACGCGGGCACGGTCGCGGTGAAGTAGTAGTAGCCGTCGGTGTGCTTGAAGATGTGCGGGTCGGCGCGCTTCTCGGCGAGCGGGTTGGTGTAGGTCACGGCGGGGGAGGCGGGAACGGCCGCGTGGGCGGTGGTGCCGGGCCCGGCGAGACAGCCCACCAGGGCGAAGAGGACTGCCGTGAGCAGCCGTACGGCGTTGCGTCTCAAGGGGTTGCTCCAGATTGCGGATGCGGGGATGCGAAGGGAAGTCAGGTCGTGGGGACGAGGCGCCACTGCTGGCAGTTGTTGTTCAGCCAGGTCCACAGCCGTACGTCGGTCCCGTTCAGGGTGCCGCAGTTCGCGACGTCGGCGACCTTGCCGCTGTTCTCGTTCACGATCCGCACGTAGTCCCCGGTGGCCGTGTAGACCAGACGGAACTTCTGGCAGTTGTTGTTCAGCCAGGACCACTGGGCGATGTCCGTGCCGTCGTGCGTCGTGCAGTTCGCGGTGTCCATGACCTTGCCGGTGGCGACGTTGACCAGCCGGCTGGTGTCGTTGCCGAGGTCCTCGACGCGCCACTTCTGGTTGGCGCCGCCGGTGCAGGTCCACTGGAAGATGTTGGTGCCGTCCTGGGTGTTGCCGCCCTCGACGTCCAGGCACTTGCCGCTGTTGCGGTTCACGAGTGTGTACGCGGTCGGGGTCGTCGCCGTCTCGCCCGCGGGGCCGGGCAGCGTCGTGCCGAGCGCGACCGGGGTGCCGAAGTTCGGCGTGCCGTCCGCGTTCCAGGTGAACTTCTGCGCCCGCGTGGTACGGGCGTTGCCGCAGCCGCCGGTCGCGGTGTTGTTGGCGTGGTAGACGATCCAGTTCTCGGTGCCGTCCGGCGAGCTGAAGAAGCCGTTGTGGCCGGGGCCGTAGACGCCTGCTGCGTCATCGCGCTGGAAGACCGGTGTGGACTTCTTCGTCCAGGAGGCGGGGTTCAGCGGGTCGGTGCCGGTCAGTTCCAGCTGGCCCAGCTTGTAGTCCGCGGTGGTGCAGTGGCTGGCGGAGAAGGTGAGGAAGGTGCGGCCGTTGTGGTAGAGCGGTTCGGGGCCCTCGTTGACCGGGCCGCCCGAGGTCTCCCAGCTCGCGGTGGGGCTGGAGATGATGGTGAAGGTGTTGCTGGCCAGCGTGTAGGGGTTGCTCATCGGCGCGATGACCAGGCTCTGCGTGCTGCCGTTGATGAAGCCGCTGCCGATCAGGTACAGGTTGTTGTTGTTCTGGAGGACGGTGGCGTCGATGAGCCAGCCGCCGGGGGTGAGGTTGGAGCCGCTGAGCTGGTTCTTGTAGGTGTACGGGCCCATAGGGTCGGTGCCCGCGCTCTCCAGGACATGGGTGCGCTGGGAGTCGCAGCAGGCGACTCCGCTCTGCCCGGCGGAGTAGTACAGGTACCAGTGGCCGTCGAGGAAGTGGATCTCGGGCGCCCAGATGTTGGTGTTGCGGGTGGAGGTGGTGTCACTCCAGATCTGGACGCTGGGGGCGGTGGAGAGCCCGGCCAGGGTCGGTGACTTCCGCATGGTCAGCACACCGGTGAAGGACGTGGTGACCAGGTAGTAGTTGCCGTTGTAGTACTCGAGCCAGGGGTCGGCTCCCTTGGCCGTCTTGACCGGGTTGGTGTACGGGCGGCCTTCGGCGGCGGCGGCCGGGGTCGTCGCCGACACCATGGCGATCAGTACGGCGAGCACGCACAGGATCAGGGATCTGCGGTGTCTGGCGGGGGGCTGCTCTGACATCTTTGGCATGCGGGACCGTCCCTGTCCGTAATTTCGAACCTTGTTCGCAAATTCGGTCAGAAGATAAGCGGGGGCACTGATTCCGTCAACGGTTTCGTCACATGCGCTTCACCTGCGTGATTTCATCCCGTGAACCGGACCGAGACGCGGCCTGTCAGCGCTCCGAGGAGGAAGCCGCGACGTTCGACCGGTGGCGGGCCGAGCTGGACGGCGATGCGCCCGCCTCGGCGCGGTTTCCCGCGGAGACCGACGGGGCCGCCGGGTCCGACGGGGCCGCCGCCCATGGGTCCAGTGACGCCAACGGGCCGGACGCTGCGGAACGGGCCCGGCGCGCGCACGTGGTCGTCCTGAACTGCGCCATCAAGGCACGCGATGACCGCAGCCGCCACCCGGACCCGGAGCTGTTCGGGGCCCTGTGCGACTTCTTCACCCGCGCCGTGGTCTCCCCCGGCCAGATGGACCCCGACGACGGGCAACGCCACACCAGCGGAACCCGCCGCAGAGTCCGTCAGTGAGCGTCTTCAGCGGTGCCGCTCCAGGTGAGGACGGCTTTGGCGATTGACGTCATGCGATGTGGGCCGCACCGGGATCTGCGGAGGACGCGGATGCGGATGATCCGGTGGGTGCGGGCGGCGGTCAGGTCGTGCGCCCGGCCCGGCGGTGCGGGTGAGAGCCACAGCAGCTGGCCGCCCGGATCGGTGACCACCTGCACGTTCACCCCGTGCCGGCGGTGCTTGGCCGAGTAGTCGGCCCGCCCGTCGCCGACCCGGTCGCACTTGGCGAGCGTGCCGTCCAGCAGGACGAAGTCCGACTCGGCCTCGCGCAGGACCTTCGGCAGACCCGGCGCACGTTCAGCGAGCAGGTGGACGACCGCGCTGGTGTAGGCGTGGGCGGTGGACTCGCTGATCCCGAATCCGGCAGCGATCTTTACCAGGGTGGTGTGTTCGCGGAGGTACACCAGTGCCACCATCGCGCGCTGGGACGGGCGGAGCTTGCAGCGGCGGTCGCCTTCACAGGTGACAACGAGCACGGTGACCCACTCCACGAGCACATGGGGCAGGTCGAGTGCGGCAGGATAGATGGCCAACGAGGCCCCCGAGCAGCGTGGTTGAGACGTCAGACGCCGCGTCAACAGCCCGGGCCGGTGAGGATCGTCGGAAAAGGCCCTGTTCAGCGGGGATCTCGCAGGCCGCCTACCCAGCGCCACATCCGGTTCGGTGGGAGGCCACGCGGAAAAGGACCTGCCCGACGAGAGGGCAGGTCCTTTTCCGCGTGGCCGACCCGACCACCGTTGTTCTTACAGGCCGCGCTCCGGCGGACGATGCGACATTCCACCCGCCGAGCACAGGCCAACCATGACTGCCCTACGGAACATTCCGGGTCGGGCTAGCTGAGCGGCACGTCCACGACAGCCTTGAGGTGGCTGAACGTCTCGAGGGAGTACAGGCCGTGGTAGTGGCCCATGCCGCTTTCGCCGACGCCACCGAAGGGCAGGCCGGGCACGAGCACCTGAATCCCCGGAGAGCCCCAGGCGACGGCGCCGGAGGACGTCTCGTTCACCAGGCGCGACTTGGTGGCCTCGGAAGTGGTGAGGGCGTAGAGCCCCAGCGGCTTGTCGCGTTCGTTGATGAAGGCGATGGCGGCATCGAGGTCGGCGACTTCGATGATGGGGAGGATCGGACCGAAGATCTCCTCCTGCATGACCGGCGATGCGGGGTCGACATTGGTGAGTACCGTCGGTGCGATGAACAGGTCGTCGCGGTCGTGCCTGCCTCCCACCGCCACCTGGCCGGAGTCCAGCAGACGGGTGAGCCGGTCGAAATGCCGCTCGCTGACGATCCGTCCGTAGTCGGGGGCGGTCTGCGGCGTGGACCCGAACTGGGCTTCGACCGCCGCGCGGAGGGCGGGAACCAGCGCGGCAGCGGTGGCCGAATCAGCCAGAACATAGTCCGTGGTTCCGCACGACTGTCCCGCGTTCACCGAGAACTTGCCGCCGACCAGCCGCTTCGCAGCCTCGTCCACGTCAGCGTCGGGCGCCACGAAAACCGGGTTCTTGCCCCCGAGTTCAAGCGTGACCGGGGTGAGGTTCTTGGCCGCCGCGGCCATGATGATCCGGCCGACGGTGCCGTTACCCGTGTAGAAGATGTGATCGAAACGCTGTGTCAGGAGGGCCGTGGTCACCTCGGCGCCTCCCTCGACCACAGTGAGGACGTCGGCGTCGAAGTACTGTCGCAGGAGGCGGGAAAGCACCGCCGAGGTGTGCACCGAGATCTCGCTCGTCTTGGCCACCACGGTGTTTCCGGCGGCCAGCGCGCCGATGACGGGGTCGATGAGAAGGTGCACCGGGAAGTTCCACGTGCCGATCACCAGGACGACCCCGAGCGGGTCGTACTTGGTGTAAGCCGTTGTCGTGGGACCGAGGAAGGCAGGAACCCCCACCGGGCGCGGCTGAAGCCAGCCCTCGAGACCCGCCAGCGTCTCGTCGATGTGACCGACGGTGAGGTCGATCTCCGCCATCTTCGCCTCGGCGGCGTTCTTCCTCAGATCCGCCCAGAGCGCTTCGAGCAACTCCTTCTCGTTTTCGACCAGCAGTGCCCGCAGTCGCTGCAACTGGTCGATACGCCAGTCCAGTCCGCGGGTGACGCCGGTGTTGAACGTCGCACGAAGGCGGCCGACGGCCTCCGCAGCCGGTTCGCTCTGGTGCGTCGTCGACTCTTTCGTGTTTGTTGCGGTCATGGGGTGTGCTCCGTTCTTGATGTAATTCACATGTCAAAGCGGGTGCGGCGGGTGCGGCGGGTCTCAGATCGTCGCGTTGTCGATCACGAACCGGTAGCGCACGTCGCGGGCTTCCCTCCGCGTGAACGCCTCGTTGATCTCGGAGGCGGCGATCAGTTCGATCTCTGCGCCGAGGCCGTGCTCGGCGCAGAAGTCGAGCGTTTCCTGGGTCTCGGCGATGCCGCCCATCACTTCAGCGGGGAGTACATGGTGATGCCGGCGCACAGCAGCGGTGCGGCCACGTCGAGGGAGAGACCGTCGGGGATGCGCACGACGTAGTTCTCGTCGACGACGACCTTCTGCGAGTAGCCGCCGTAGGTGACTTCGCCGTCACGGCCGATGGCGCCGAACGTGGGGTTTCATACCGCCGTTGGTGCACATCTGTTCAAGGGCGGCCTGCAGTTGTCGCACTCGCGGCAGGAGTCGACCATGCAGCCGACGCCCACGCGGTCACCGACCTTGTACTTGGTGACACCGGGGCCGACCCCGGAGACGACTCCTGCGATCTCGCGGCCCGGGACCATCGGGAAGATGGCCTTGCCCCAGCCCTCGCGGGCCTGGCTGACGTCGGTGTAACAGACGCCGGTGAACTTGATGTCGATCAGCACGTCTGCTCACGGACCGCGCGACGTTCGATGGTGGTGCGCTCCAGCGGAGCCTTGGCGGCAGGGGCTGCGTATGCGGCGACAGTGGTCATGCCGTGGTTCTCCTTGCGGGGAGGGGGAAGGGCACGCCCGGCGGCCTTCTTCCGGCCGGGCCTGCTCCTTCACCGTAACGCATGTTCGCGTGAACGCGAACATGAAGGGGCGTTACCCTTCTCTCATGGCCAGCCGTACCGCATCTCCGCTCGTTCACCCCGACCCGGATGACTTCGACCTCTTCAAGGTCATGAGTGCGCTGACCGACGAGACGCGGCTCGCCATCGTCGTCGGACTCGCCGCCTCTCCTGGCCTGGCCTGCAGCGTCTTCAGGCAGGACGCCACCGCGTCCGTGCTCACCCGCCACTTCCGCGTCCTGCGCGAGGCCGGCGTCATCCGGCAGCACGACGTCGGCACCCGTCGCTTCAACACGCTGCGCAAGGAAGAACTGGACCAGCGGTTCCCCGGACTGATCGACCTCGTCCTCAAGGAGGGCGCCGCCCGCGTGACACCCCGCGCGGACACCGACAGCGCCTGACACTCCGAGGCGCCCCCGCGTGGACGCGATCGGGACGACCCGCCGATCGGCGGACACCTCCCGGACCAGTGCCGACCCGGCCTTCCGCAGCGGCCAGACCGGGCTCCCTGGAAACGCATCCCGGTCTGTGTGCCGAAGCGGGCCTGCCTGGATCGCCGGTTTGGAAGACCGCGCCTCCTGGGGTCAACCATGAGGCTTTTCACCCAAGGCTTGCCTGCCCGGACAGTGTGGGCAGGTTTCCGCGGGAACCTGATGCCGAGCCAAATGCACAGAACCCTGGCCCGGCGCATCGCCCGTCGACCTGGTGGACCTCGCATACCGGACAGCCCACAGGCGGGGGCGAGGCGGTGACGGGCAGACCCAGGAAGGTTCCCTAGCCTAGCGGCCTGGCCCGACCGTCGATACGGCGGGCGTAGATGGTGCGCCATCGCCTCGGCGGCGGCCAGTCGTACGGGTTCCGGCGAAGCGCGGCGTCAATGCGACGCCGAGCGGTGCAGTCGGCGGGCCCGTCTCCCGCCGGCGGGCCTGCGGGATGTGTCCGCCGGTCGCCGGGCCGTCCCGCCCGGGTCCGGGCCGGGCTTCACGGGGTGTCAGGCGCTGTCGGCGTCCGCGCGGGGTGCCACGCGGGCGGCGCCCTCCCGCCTTGAAGAGGCCGAAGTCGTCCGGGTCGGGGTGAACGAACGGGGACGAGGCGCGGCTGGCCATGAGAGAAGGGTGCCGATGTCTCATGTACGCGTTAGTGCGTACATGGGCTACAGTGAAGGACCGGAATGACCTTCCCCCTTTGTCCACCGCACTGCAGAAGGACACCCATGCCCGCCAACACCTCAGAAGTTTCCCCTGTTCCGTCACTCTTCTCCCCGGTCACCCTCGGGAAGACCGAGCTCTCCAACCGCATCGTCATGGCACCGCTGACGCGGGTCCGGGCCGGTTCCTCCGGCATTCCCGGGGAACTGATGGTCGAGTACTACCGGCAGCGGGCGAGCGCCGGAATGATCATCACCGAGGGCACCTACCCCGACCACGCGTCGCAGGGATGGGTCGGCGCGCCGGGTATCGCCACCGACGAGCAGGCGGCCGGCTGGCAGCGGGTGTTCGAGGCGGTGCACGCCCAGGGCGGCCACATCTTCCTGCAGATCATGCACGCCGGCCGCGCCGCTCACCCCGACACCAACGGCGGGCGGCGCGTGCTCGCCCCAAGCGCGATCGCCATCGACGGCAAGACGTTCACGGAGAAGGGCGAGCAGCCCTACCCCATACCGGAAGCGATGACCAGCGCCGAGACCCAGGCAGCCCTGGAGACCTTCGTCGCCGCGGCCCGCCGGGCCATCGAGGCGGGAGCGGACGGCGTGGAGATCCACGGCGCCAACGGCTACCTGCTCCACCAGTTCCTCTCCCCGGCGGCCAACCAGCGCACTGATGAATACGGCGGCTCGCCGCAGAACCGCGCCCGCTTCGTCGTCGAGGTCGTCACGGCGGTCGCCCAGGCCGTCGGTGCCGAGCGGGTCGGGCTGCGGATCTCGCCGGAGATCAGCCTCGCGGACGTCTTCGAGACCGACCGGGATGACGTCCTGGCCACCTACGGCACCCTGGTGGACCAACTGCGCCCGCTGGGCCTGGCCTACCTCTCCGTCCTGCACACCGAGCCGGGCGGCGAGCTGGTCCAGGAGCTGCGGCAGCGCTTCGACGGCAAGCTGCTCGTCAACAGCGGCTTCCTCGGAGGGCAGACCACCCGCGAGGACGCGATACAGCGGATCGAGGCCGACCACGCCGACGCCGTGGTCGTGGGCCGGGCTCTCATCGCCAACCCCGACCTGGTCGAACGCTGGCGGAACGGACACCCCGAGAACGAGCCGCGGCCGGAACTGTTCTACGTACCGGGCGCAGAGGGCTACACCGATTACCCCTTCCTCCAGGCTGACTGAGGACTCACGGTTGCGCCTGTCCATGCTGCGGCCCGCCACTTCGACGAGTTCGCCGCCCTCGCTGGACAGGTCCCCGTGTTCCGGTTCGACGGCCGGCCGGGTCTTCAGGTCCGATCTCCGCGCCGGTAAAGGCCGGTTCCGGCACGGCGCCGGCGCCGGCGCCGCCCGTGACCACTGCACGACATGGCCCCCTCCCTCAATCCAAAGCAGGAGCAGACATGACCACCCTCGGCATCATCGGAAGCGGAAACATCGGCGCCGCCGTCGCGCGCCTCGCGGTCGCGACAGGCATCCCCGTCGTGGTGTCCAACTCCCGAGGCCCGCAGAGCCTCACCGACCTCATCGCCGAGCTGGGCCCGCTGGCCACGGCCGGCACGGTCGAGCAGGCGGCCCAGGCTGGTGACCTCGCCCTGCTGTCTGTACCGCTCACTGCGCACACCGCCGTCCCGGCCGCACTGCTCGCGGGCAAGACAGTGCTGGACACCAGCAACTACTACCCTTCCCGCGACGGCCGGATTACCGAGCTCGACGATGACAAGGTCACCACCAGTGAGCTGGTCCACCGGCACTTCGAGGGAGCCCGGCTGGTCAAGGCCTTCAACAACATCCTGGCCCATCACATCCCCCAGCTGGCCCGCCCCTCGGAGAGCCCGGGGGCCGCCGACCGCACCGCACTGCCGATCGCCGGTGACGACGCCGGCGCGAAAACCGACGCGGCGACGCTGATCAGCCGACTGGGATTCGACACCGTCGACACCGGATCGCTCGCGCAGAGCTGGCGCTTCGAACCCGATACCACCGCCTACACCCGCCTCTACCTCGCCGATCCCTCCACGCCCGATACGCAGATTTTCACAGCGCATGGCCGCCCCGTTCCCGCCGCCGAGCTGCGAACCGCGCTCCAGGCGGCCGAGCGGGTACGGGTGGCCGACCGCGTCATCTGACCCCGGGGGCAACCAGTACGCGGCACTGTCGTGGCTCCACGCGAAGCAACTGATATCCCGTGCCGACAACGACGCTACTGCCCGCCGGGGCGCACCTTGGCGCATGACCTGGTGCGCAAGTTCGCCGCCATGCTCGACGTCCGTGATGCCCCACGTCGCCTGACTGGCTCGGCATGCTCACGACCAACGGCCTGGCCCCACTCGATGGCGTGGTACGCACTGCGCGAGGACCACTCCGGATCAAGTCCTGATCTGCATGAATGCTGGTCAGGACTTTTTACGCAGAGGGCTGACCGTCGTCGCGGACACCTTCGACACGATCGGAAAGCCGGTCTCAAGCCGGCGGCCCGACCCGGCTGGTTCCGTCCTTGAGCTTGCACCTGGAAACCGATCGGTTTACCGTAGTGGAAACCGATCGGTTTCCTAGTCTTCGGAGGTAGCCATGACCGCATCGAAGGACAAGATGCCCAGCCACGTGTCCCGTCCCACGATTCACATCCCGGGGACCACCAGCCACACCATCGCCCCCCGCGAGGGACGCGACAGCCGTGAGGGAACGCTGCGCTACCTCAAGGCGGGCACCGGTGCCCCCCTGATCCTGCTGCACACCGTGCGCACGCAGGCCGAGCACTTCCGCCACCTCATCCCGCTGGTCTCGGACCAGTACACCGTGTACGCCCTCGACCTTCCCGGGATGGGCTACTCCGAGATCGTGCCCGGTGCCGCGTACGACGAGCCGGCGATGCGCGCGGGCGTCAAGCGGCTCCTCACCGAACTGGACCTCCACGACGTGACGTTGGTCGGGGAATCCATGGGGGCGGTGCTCGCCCTGACCACCGCCGCCGATCTCCCGGAGCGGGTACGACGCGTCGTCGCGGTGAACACCTACGACTTCCGCGACGGAATCGCCCGGTCGAGCCTTCTCGCCCGTGTCGTGGTCACGGGTGTCCTCGCCCCGGGGGTGGGTCCGGTGATCGCCGGCGTGGAGCCCAAGCCCGTCCTCAGCAAGATCCTGCAGGGCGGCCTCGGCGACAAGAGCGCACTGCGCGAGGACTACATCGACGAGCTCCTCCAGGTGGGCGGCCGCCCCGGCTACTCCGCCGTCGCCCGGGGCGTGTACCAGGCCCTGCCCAGCCTCATCGCGGCCCGCTCGCGCTACACGCAGGTCAAGGCGCCCGTCCACCTCGTCTACGGGGAGAACGACTGGTCGCGACTCTCGGACCGGGAAGCCAACAAGGAACTGCTGCCCGCCGCCGACTTCACACAGGTCCCGAAGGCCGGCCACTTCATCGCCCTGGAACGGCCCGACGTGCTGGCCGACCTGCTGACCGCGCTGGCGTGACTGCCCCGAGAGTGCCGTGGCCACCCCCGTTCCGAGAGGAGTGAGCCGGTACTCGACCGAGTCGCGCATGTCTGTGAAGCGGTGCGGTCCGCGGAGGAGCTCGCGCACGATCAGGGCGGCCCACGGCCCTTCGAGCAGGGTGATGAACCGGGCGACGCTGCACTCCGGGAGCCGCGGACATGTACCGGGCCCTCGGTACGAGGCCGGACCGCTCGATCACAGCCGAGCGCTCCGCCCAGAAGCGCCTCGGCGTGACACCCCGGACCCCGAGTCAGTGGCTGGCCTGTATCGGTCTCTGCCACGGATCGGCGACGCTGTCGGGACACCACCGTCAGAGCGGGTAACGCCGTGAGATCCCCCGCCAGGACAATGCTCTCGCAGACGGGCGGGTGAGAAGCGACATGATGTCCGGGTCGCCGCTGTTCGCGGCGGAATGGAAACGGTTCAGCGTCGCTGTGCGCCTGTCGCCACGGCTGCCGACACGACGAGATCACCACGAAGTAGGGCATGGGACGGAGCCCGCCTTCACCACCGGCCCGGCCGGCCGCACACCCTTCTGTACGGCGCGTCAGGTACGTACGTGCTCCACTCCGCTCTCGTCAGGTCGACGTTGCCGACGCGGGCGCAGATTTCGGCTACCGCGCGGCTCGGGTCGACCGTGTAGCGGCGGAGGGGGACGCGGCTGCCGGCGACGAGGAGGGTGGTGTTGTCGGGGCTGAAGGCGAGGGAGCGGATCGGCTCGCCGGGGGTGGGGAGGGGTGCGCCGAGTGGCTGTTGGCTGGCGGTGTCCCAGAGCTGGAGCGTGCCGACCTCGCCGCCTACAGCGAGGGTATGACCGTCGGGGCTGAGGGCGAGGGCAGCGACCGCCTCGGGGGTGTCGCCGAGCGGCCGGGGGAAGACGTTAGGCAGGATTCCGGCGCGGCGGTGCAGTCGGCCGTCCCACAGGGCGGCGCGGCCTGTGCGGTCGCCCGCCGCGAGGCTGTGGCCGTCCGGGCTGAACGCCAGCGCGGTGATGTGCTCGCCCTGGACGAGGTCCAGCGCGACGCTCCGGCCGAAGTCGTCTCGGGCGACACGATTGTCACCGACGACCAGCTTCTCGCGGGGGCTGAGCGCCAGCCGGGCGCCGGCCAGGTCGGGACCGTCGATCCGGCGGCGGGTCGTGGTGTCCCACCGTTCGTTGCCCGGTTCGCCGGTGGCCGGGGTCCGGGTGATGAACAGGGTACGGCCGTCGGAGGTCACCGCCAGCGCGGTCACCGCCGTCGCCGATACGGTTCCCGCCAGGTCCAGCGTGCTCTGCTCGCGGTCACGGGTCAGGTCCCAGACGGTGAACCGCTGGGGTGCGGAACGCCCGCCCGACGCGGTGACGCCGTAGACGAACCTGCTGCCGTCGGGGCTGAACGCCATCTGCGGGACGGCCCCGTCTCCGGGTACGGCCGGACCGCCGTCCCTGGAGACGGGCAGGGGCCGGGACGGGGAGGGAAGCGTACGGATGAGGCGGCCGTCCTCGGTGCCGAGCAGTTGGAAGCGGAAGCCGGCCCCGACCCGTTCCGCCGTCACGAACACCCGGCCGTTCGGGCTGATCAGTGTGCCGTCCATCGGGCTCGCTCGCCACGCGGCGGTGACCGTCGTCGTCAGGTCGAGAGTGTGGACCGTGCTGCCTTCGAGGTAGCGGAGGACGCGTGGGCCGGGGTCCCAGGCCAGGCCGCCGTGCAGGTGCTGGTTGTTGACGGAGTGGCGCAGGGCGGGTGCGGCGGGGTCCGACAACCGCCATACCCGGATCTCGTCGGAGGATCCGGCCGTCGCCAGGAAGGTGCCGTTGCGGTCGAACGACGCGTGCCGCACGCCGGGGTCACGGATCTCGGCGACGAGGTCCCCGGAGCGCACGTCCCACACCCAGACCTCGTCCTCGGACACGGCTGCGAAACGGCCACCTCCCCCGAACAGCACGGCCGATTCCTCACCGCACACCTCTGGGGCCCGCTCCCACGACCCGTGCACGACAACTGCATGCCGCCGCCCGTCGAGCTCCCACACCTGCGGCGTCTTCCCGGCGGGACACACCGCCACCAGCCGGTCATCAGCACTCGGCACCACGTTCACCGGCCCGGCCTTCGGCGTCTCGAACAGCACCCTGCCGTCGGCGATGGACCGCAGCCACACATGGTCACCATCGGCCTCACCCACCACGTAACTGCGCCCGCTCGCGCCAAACGCGAACCCCTCCTGCCCCGGCGGCGACGCCTCGCCCCCCGCCCAGTGGCCCGTGTGTGTGTCCCACAGGCGTACGGAGCCTTCTTTCCCGGCGATGGCCAGGAGACGGGCGTCCGGGGCGGCGGCCAGGACCTCGCCGTCGGGGAGGCGGCCGGAGGCGATGGTACGGCGGGTGCCGAGGTTCCAGGTCTGCCAGGTGTGGTCGTCGACGCTGAGCAGGGTGCGGCCCGAGTCGGCGAGGAAGCGTTGGGAACGGCGGCCCGAGGCGGCGTCGCTGAAGGCGTCCTGTTCGGGTTGGGCGAGGGAGCCGAGGAGGGCGCGGCGGGTCTCGGGCAGCGGAGCGATACGCCAGGCGGCGACGCTGAGGAGGAGAGCGGCGCGGGGGTCGGTGGTGCGCAGCCCGTCGGCGACGGCGGCGATCCGCCGAGCGGAGTACTCCGTGCGCTGCCGCTGGTTGTGGTCGTGCTGCCGCCAGGCGGCCAGGCCGGTGACCAGCGCCACCGCGAGGACGGCCGAGACGGCGCCGACGAGTTGGCGGGACCGCCGGGTGGAGCGGGCGGCGGCCCGCCTCTCTGCCTCGCGGGCTTCGCACGCGGCGGTGAGGAAGGACCGTTCCACCGCCCCCAGAGCGGGGTCGCTGTCGTGGCCGGGAAACATCTCCTCGGCACGCGCCAGGCGGGTGCCCCTGTAGAGGGTGCCGGGGTCACGGTCGTGCTCCAGCCAGGCGCGGACGGCTTCGGTGAGCTGCCGATGATGACGCAGTCGTTCGCGGTCCCGCTCGACCCAGCCGTGCAGCCGGGGCCAGCAGGTGATCAACGCCTCGTGGGCGAACCGGACGACCTCGTCGTCGACGGTCAGCAGGCGGGCCCGGGCCAGCCGCTCCACCACGACCGGTGTCTCGGAGTGCCTGCACTCCCGGAGTTCAGCCGCGGTGAACGGGCGCCCCGTGTCGACGGTGCCCCTCCCCGGCTCGACCAGCCGCAGCAGCACCAGCCGGGCGACGACGGCCTGGGACGCGGACAACTGCCCGTACACCTCCTCGGCGGTCGTCGCGATCGCGCCATTCAGTCCGCCCGCCGCCTCGTACGCGGCCGTCGTCAGCATGCGGCCCTTACGCCGCCGCCAGGTCTCCAGCAGGGCGTGCGAGAGCATCGGCAGCGCGCCGGGACGGTCGAGCACCTCTTCGACGATCCTCGTAACCAGCGACCGCTCCACCAGGACACCGGCCGCCAGCGCGGGTTTCACCACCGCGTCCCGCAGTTCGTCCGCGGTCATCGGGCCGACCGCCAGCCCGGCGCGGCGCAGCGCGTCCGCCAGCTCCGGGTGGTCGGCACAGCGCGGGCAGAAGTCGGCGCGCACGGCGATGACCACCCGTAGCCGGAACGCGGGGTCGCGGGCGGTCAGCAGCAGCTCGATGAAGCGGGCGCGCTCTGCCTCGTCCTGGCACAGGGTGAAGACCTCCTCGAACTGGTCCACCACCACCCAGCGCTCCGGCTCGCCCTCCGCCGGTGTCAGCAGATGCCCGTAGGTCTCGGCCGGCCGGGCTCCGGGCGTGAAGACGCGCACGGCACCCACGCTTCCGGCCATCTCCTTCCTGACACGCGGGAGGAAGCCGGCCCGCAGCAGCGAGGACTTGCCACTGCCGGAGGCGCCCTGAACCGCCGCGAACCGGTGTACGGACACGAGCCGGCAGAGCTCTGCCAGGATCCGGTCGCGGCCGAAGAACAGCTCGTGGTCGTCCGATTCGAACCGGGCGAGGCCTCGGTACGGCGCCGCCCCGTCCCCCTCGTCCTGAGCGAGAGCGGCCGCGACCGCCGCCTCGGCCTCCTTCCAGCGCGTCTCCCACTCGCCCGTGTCGCCACCGCAGGCACGCGCATACCCCTGGACGACGGCCCGCGACGGCAGCCGCTCCCCGGCCGCCGCCTGCGACAGCGTCGTCGCGGAGAAGCCCGCCTCCTCGGCCATCGCACGGTACGACGGACTGCCGGCCACCCTGCGCAACTCCCGCAACTCATGGGCAAGTTGCTGCACAGGGCCGGCAGCAGGGTCAACGGGTCTTTCGGGACGCCCCATAGGTCCACCCATTCACACGGAGATCAGACGCAACGATCTTCATGACGCACCCATCACCATAGGTTGCACCTTCAACTATCGAAAGCCCTGGGTGAAAGCAGGTGCCGTTCAACTCACCACTTGCCAGCGTCTGTTGAGCCACGGCGGATCACCGGCGCACCCCGCGTAGCGAGTGGAGAAACCGCTGATACCCCACGCAGTCATGAGCCGCGGCAAGAACCGCGGCACGTCCCTTCTCGGCCGCCTCGGCCGGGCCGTCATCGTCGCGGGAGCACCGCCGCGCTGCTCATCGGTATGACGAGCAGTGCCCACGCCGGCGTAGTGACTCCCTGCCCGAGAGCACCACCACGTTCCAGAAGACCTTCCAACCGGTCTTCGACTACGACGGGGGCGGCTGTCTCCCGGTCGCCGCCATCGACATCAACGGCAACCTCAACGGCGGTCTCGACGGCAGCGGATCCGTCACCGGCCAGTGCCGCTCGGGCCACCTCGGCAACGTCGCACCGCCATGACTGGGAGTTGGCGGTGATCTGGGTGCAGCAGGGCTCGGGCACGCTGGCTGATGGTCGACGGACTGCGCCCCAGCTCGGCCGCGATCGACCGGACGGACTCTTCTCGCGCCGCAGGTCAGCGATGCGTATGCGCTGCTCCTCGGACAGAGAGCGCACAGAGACCGCAGGTCGGCGTCCGACTCGCTCGTCCCTGCGCGGATGCGCCCAGAAACCCGCGCCGAACGCCGACCAACGGCTGCACCGCTGCTCGCACTGCCTGCCGGCCCGGCTTCGTGGTTTTCACGCGCTCGCCGCGTCCGCTGATCCACTCTTGCCCCGTTCGACGGTTGATGTCGACGATGCGGCTGGCTCCTCTGATACTCACACCTTCGTGTATCAGTTCGAGAAACCTCTGCTTCACCTCAAGGGGCATCCACTTACCGTTCGGGCGCCCCCCGGCAGTGCCGCTTCTGTTTTCCATCGCCTACCCGGACGTCGGGTGTGGCGACGTTGATCAGAACCCAAGACCTGGGCGGTGGGGCGAAGGGTGCTCACACGTACCGTCGCTTCCGGGTCAGAGGATCATGTCCTCGCCAGTGGCTCGGACGGTGATGTCGGAGATGGACACGCCCCACGGCTGGTCGATCGCGTAGATCACGTTCTCGGCGAGTTCCTTCGGCGTGGGAACCCAGTAACGCGGGTCGTCGGAGTCGGCGTACTCGGGTGGCAAGGTGCCCGCGGTCGCCTGTGCTGTGCGGGCCTGGAACCGTGCCATGTTGTGGCCGATGATCCCGAGGATGGCCTCGGGGTTGATGACCGAGTTCACAAGACCTGTGCCGGGTATGCCGGTCGGCCGGACGATGGTGACCTTGATCTTTCCCTGGGACTCGACGCGCAGAGAATCGGAGAGCACGTTGATCGCCGCTTTGGTGGCGGAATAGACGCCGCTGCCCGCAGACCCCGCGTTGCCGTAGATGGAGGAGAGGTTGACGATGTGGCCCCGGCCCTGGCGCGTCATCTGGTCGTAGACCGAGCCGATGCCGTGGACGACGCCCTTGAAGTTGATGTCGATACAGGCGTCCCAGGCACGCCAGGCCTGCTCGTGATCTGCGAAGAAGGCGAGTGGCATGATCCCGGCGCAGTTGACCAGGACGTCGATGCTGCCGAACTGCTCGACGGCGAGCCGGGCGACGGCGTCTGTCTGCTCTTTGTCCGTCACGTCCGTGACCTGGTGGACGAAGGCGCCGCCGTCCTTCTCAATGGCGGTGGCGGTCTCCGCCAGCCCGTCGGCGTTGACGTCGGCGCCGACGACCTTCGCGCCGCGGGCCGCGGCGAGTTCGCTGATCAGGCGGCCGAAGCCGCTGCCGGCCCCGGTGACGAGGACCGTGCGGCCGGTCAGATGGCTGTTCATGGGTGTCTCCGATGAGTGTGCGCAGGTCGGTCTTGCGGAACCGCCGGAGGCGGGCCGCTGCGGGTGCGTGCGGTGCGTGTGTGGGGGCGGGTCAGACCGGTTGGACCGGTCAGATCACGTCGATTCGGTCCAGGACCTGGGACATGTATGCCTCGTCGCCGTCGAGCCGGACGGCGTCTCGCCACGGCGAGCGGGTGGTCGCCCAGGAGAGGAAGTCCGTGGTGGAGGAGGTCACGGTGTCTGCGGCTGTAGGGTCCGCCTGGAGGGGGGATCAGCGCCATCGGTGCGGGGGCGTCCGCTGAGGGGGCGAGCAGGAACCTGCGTCCTCCCGGGCCTTCGAGGCGGAACAGCACGGCGCGGGTCAGCACGGGTGCCAGGGCGGCTCCGCACATCTGTGGCAGGCCCGTGGTCATCCAGTCCAGGGCGGGCGCCGGCCGGGCCTTGTCCAGGGGAGGGCCGGGCTACGCGAGAGGCCCGGTCGGTGCCGCGGGATCGAGGCCGACGTGTACCAGGTGGTCGAAGGCGACGGCGTCGGCGAGGGCGCTCATCGGGTACGCGCCCAGCTCGGCCATGATCAGAGGGGTGTCCGCTGCCGGCGGCTCCTGGAGCGCGGCGAGGACGGGCAGCGCCGCCGACGCCTGCTTCTCGTAGTAGGCGAGCGTCTCCTCCGGGCTCCAGTGAAGGCGCTCCGAGACAGCCAGGTCGTTCAGGCTCTCGGCCTTGCCGGAGGGGTTGACCGGCAGGACCAGGGTCGGGTCGGCGATCGTCTGGACGAATAGCCCAGGTGAGTGACCACATCCTGAACGCTCCAGCCCTTGCGGGCACTGGGGCTCGCCCACTCCTGGGGTGTGAGTCGGCCCAGCAGGGCCAGGGCATGCTGAACGAGTACGCGGTCGGCTTCGACTCCTGCGTAAGACATGACGTTCTCCGGGTGTTCGGCGTAGGCAGGGGTGGGGTGCGGGGGCTCGATCTCCTCAGCTCCCGAGCCGCTCGCGGATCTCCGCTGCCGCGCCGCTGATCGCCTGATCGATGCCGAACTCCATTCCGGTGGCCAGCAGGACGGAGCCGACCATGTCGTCGGTGATGCCGCGAGGGCTCGTCTGGGCGGCCACCGGCCTGCGGTGGGTGAACTCGTCGAAGCCGGCCTTGCCGCCGTACGCGCCGCTGCCGGAGTTGCCGACCCCGCCGAAGGGAGCGTCGACCATGTGGTGCAGCAGGCCGTCGTTGCGGGTGACACCGCCGGAGGTGGTGCTGTTCAGGAAACGGTCGAAGCTGTCGCCGTCCTCGCCGTACCAGTACGCGGCCAGTGGCGCCGGGTGGTCGGCGATGTGGTCGAGGGGCTCGGCGACGTCGTCGTAGGGGTGGATCGACAGCACGGGCCCGAACACCTCCTCGCTCATGATCCGGGCCTCGGCCGGAACGTCGAGCAGCAGCGTCGGCGGGATCAGCAGGGCGTCGCGGGACGGTTCCTCGGCCACGGCCGTGATCTTCCGGGCGCCCTTCGCCTCCGCGTCCTGGATGAGGCCCAGGACCCGGTCGAAGTTGCGCTCGTTGGCCAGGGAGACGGCCGCCGGGTTGTCCAGGTAGGTCGGGAAGAAGCCGGCCAGCTCGGACTGGAGGGAGGCGGTGAACTCCTCGAGGTGCTGCCGGGGTACGAAGACGTAGTCCGGGCAGAGGCAGACCTGGCCGCCGTTGAGCATCCGGGTGCTCGCGACGCGGTGCGCGGCCATGTCCAGGTCGGCGTCGGGAGCGACGACGACGGGGTTCTTCCCGCCCAGCTCCAGGGTGACGGGCACGAGGTTCGCCCCGGCGGCCGCGGCCACCTGTCGGCCCACGGCTGGCGATCCGGTGAAGATGATCTTGTCGAGAGGCAGGTCGGAGAACTCCTGGGCGGTCCTGATGTCGCCGCACACGACGGCGACCTCATCCTCGCCGAGGTACTTGGCCACAGCCTGGGCGAAGACCTCGCCGGTGCGCACATGGACGTCCGTGAACTTCATGATCACGCGGTTTCCCGCGGCCAGGGCGTCCAGCGCCGGGCGGACCGCCAAGGCCACGGGGAAGTTCCAGGCGGTGACGACGCCGACGACACCCAGCGGCTTGTGCTGGATGAAGGCCGGGATGGGGCCGTCGACCGGGAGTGGCTTCATCCACTCTTCCAGCCCCTGGCGCAGCACCCGGGCCTCCTCGACGAGGCCGAGGATCTCACTCGCCTTGGTCAGAGTGCCGGGGCGGCGGCCGTAGTCCTCGGCGAGCGCCGCGGCGATGTCGTCGGCGGCGTCGAGCATGGCGAGGACCAGCCGGTCGATCCGGTGGCGCCTGACTTCGGCGGTCGGGTCGCCCTCGGCGCGGAAGGCCTCTCGCTGTACGGCGACGAGCCGGTCCAGTTCCTGGCGGCTGATGTGCTCGGGCGCGGGGGTGGTTGTCTCAGAACTCAGGGTGGACATGTGGAGGTACTCCTTGATGCGGCTCTGTGCGGCTCAATGGGGTCGGCGGCGCCGACGTGCTGCCGTCCGCGGGGCGTACGGCTTACTCGGGTCGGCGCGTCGTTTCACGCGGCGGTCGAAGCGCCCGTCACGTCACTGGCCAGCTGACCCATGGCGCGCTCGGCGAGGGTCTGCTCGTGCAGTCGGCGGGCGGATTCGAGCAGCCGGACGCTGTCGGGGCCCCACATACGGCGCAGGATGTAGCGCTCGTACGGGCCCTGCTGCATCAGCCAGGCGATCGGCAGGAAGAGCTTCGCCGCACGGACCGCGGCTTTGTCCTTGCGCGGGCTCAGTCCCATCGAGCGGCGGGTCTTGGCCGGCAGCGCGCCCATGACGGGCAGCTCGATCAGCGTGCTCTGCAGCAGGTAGGGGATCATCGCCCGCAGGTGTGAGATGTGGAAGTTCTTCAGCACCGTGTCCATCGACAGCTTGACCCAGTCCTGCCCTGTGTCCGGCATGGTGTTGACCGTCGTGCTGGGCTCGAAGAGGTCGGCGTACTTCTCGTAGAGGGCGCCGAGTTCCGCCATGTTCGCCGGGATCTCCTCCTCGTCGGCGCCCACGAGCCGCAGGTACGCCGCCGTCTCGGCGATGAACTGGTCGCGCTTCTCGGGAGAGAGGCGGTGCGGCAGCTTGCCGTCCCGGAAGGCGAACGCCTCGTAGACCCGCAGCATCGGGTGCATCTCTGTCAGAGCAGCCCACATGGCGTCGCGGGGCTCGCTCGCCGCATAGCCTCCGAGTTCGGGACGACCGGTGTCGATGACGTCGCCGGCCACCCTTTTGTGGATGTTGTGCAGGTGCCTGTACATGAGCTTGGCGGTCTTGCTGTCGCCGAGCCACATGGGGGCGTGCATGCCCGAGTTGCGCGACAGCCGGTCGTACACGTCCATCATGTCCAACGTGCCCTCGCGCGCCTTGCGGACCACCGGATCGCGGTCGCGAAGGCCCGCGTTGATCGGGTTGTAGCCCTTCGTCTGGACCGCACCCTGGGCGGCGTTGAGAAGGACGACCGTCGCCGGGTGCAGGAGGACCTCCCAGACGACGCTGCCGGGCCCGAAGAGACCGTAGTCGGGCGTGCCGTCCTCGTTCAGCGAACCGCCGGCCGGCGTCGGCTCACCGAAGCGCCGCCAGCGCCGCTCGGTGCCCAGGAGGTCCTCCCGTGTGATCTTCCTTTTGGCCGGCTTGCCGCTCTGACCTTGGACGACCGTGCTCATGCTCGAACTCCTTCGTTCGGTTCCCAGCCCTTAATTCCCGGCCGGGAATTACCGCTGTTCTGCAAGCTAAGCTCGGATGCGCGCCTCGTCAACCCCTCGGACGCTCAGGAGACAAAAGTCGTGAATACCGCAGAACGGAATCCTTCCGATGGCAGGAGGGCGCGCGGGAGCAGGGCGGGACTCAACCTGGCGCGCATCATCGAAGCGGCCCGGTCCATCGACGCTGACGCACTGACCATGCAGGCTGTCGCCGACAAGCTCGGCGTCGACCGGAAGGCCGTGAACCATCACGTCAGCGACCGGGAGTCCCTGCTGAGGCTGGTGGCCCTGGATGCGTTCTCGCAGGGCTCATCGGCCGTCGACATCCCGGTGGACGCCTCATGGCAGGAGGCGTGCCGCATCTACGCGGTCGCGTTTGCCGACAGCGTGATCGCCGCCGACGCCCTCGCCGAACACCTCATGCCGGACGGCTCGCTCTACACGCAGTTCGCCGAGCCGGCCGAGGCCATCGCCAGGAAGCTCACAGAAGCGGGCCTCGACGACGAGACCACGGTGCGCTCCCTCGCCCTGCTGACCAACATCTGCTGGGCCTACGCCCGCGACGCCCTGTTCGTCTCACGCGGCGGCGAACGCATCCGGCCGCGCCTGACGCGCGAAGCGGTCGAGGGACGCGGCCAGCAGATGTTCGAAAACCTTGCCCGGATCGTCGAGCGCGGAGTCGATACCTACGACAGGCGGCAACTCGACTGGAGCATCGAGGTCTTCCTGTACGGCACCGAGGCTCTCCTCATGCACGCCCGTGCCGCTGCCGAACCAGCGGACGGTTGAGGAGCCCGGCAGAACGTCGTGAACTGACGAGCCTCGTCGGGTAGTTGATGTCCGCGTCCTTCGAGGACGCGGACGCTGCGCATCTGCGCCCATCAGTCGTTGACCCAGCGGGATTAGCCTCGCGCTTTCACGTGGCGGGGCGTCCGGTAGGTGATCAGAAACGCGGAGAGTGCTCCTGACCTGCAACGATGGGACTTGTCTAGGGTCCAGGTCGTCGCGTGAAAGAAGCACTCTCCAGATGAAGAAGCGTATCGGGTCCTACCCGCGTGTCCGTACCGAAGGTGGGGGTCGCGGGGTGGTCTCCCAGGCCGGCGGTGTGTTGCTGGTGGAGACGATCCGCAAGACCGGCCTGGACAGGGCGGTATCGGCGGCGTTGGCGCCGTGGCGCAAGCCGCGGGCGGTGCATGATCCGGGCAAGGTCCTGCTGGATGTGGCGCTCGCGGTCGCGCTGGGCGGGGACTGCCTGGCGGATGTGGGCATGCTTCGGGCCGAGCCTGCGGTGTTCGGGCCGGTGGCCTCCGATCCGACGGTCTCCCGGTTGATCGACACCCTCGCGTCGGGCGGGAATCGGGCCCTGACGGCGATCCGTACTGCCCGGGCCGAAGTACGTGAACGGGTCTGGACGTTGGCCGGTCAGGCAGCTCCGGATGCCGACGGTCAAGTGACCGTGGACCTGGACGGGGTGCTGGTCATCGCACACTCCGAGAAGCAGGATGCAGCCGCGACCTGGAAGAAGACCTTCGGGCACCACCCGCTGTTGGGGTTCGTCGACCACGGCCAGGGCGGGTCCGGCGAACCCGTGGCCGGTCTGCTGCGGCCGGGCAACGCGGGGAGCGATACCGCTGCAGATCACATCGAAGCGGCCGGACTCGCCCTGAGGCAGTTGCCGAAGAAGTACCGCCGTGGACGGCGGACGCTCATCCGCACCGACTCGGGCGGAGGCACCCACGAGTTCGTCAACTGGCTGTCCGCGCGGGGCCGGTGGCTGTCCTACTCGGTCGGCATGACGATCACCGACGCCATCCATCAGACCGTCTTGAAGGTTCCCGCATCGGCCTGGACGGTGGCCGTCGAACACGGCGGCCAGATCCGCGACGGCGCCTGGGTGGCCGAACTCGACGGAGACTGCCTGAAGGGCTGGCCCGAAGGGATGCGGCTGATCGTCCGCAGGGAACGCCCGCACCCCGGCGCCCAGCTGCGCTTCACCGATGCCGACGGCATGCGCTTGACCTGCTTCGCCACCAACACCAAGAACGTCCCGATCGCCGCGCTGGAACTGCGTCACCGCCAGCGCGCCCGTGCCGAAGACCGCATCCGGGCCGCCCGCGCCACCGGCCTGCGTAATCTCCCGCTTCACGACATGGCGCAGAACCGGATCTGGCTGGAGATCGTCCAGATCGCCCTGGACCTGCTCGCCTGGATGCCGATGCTCGCCCTGACCGGCAAGCCCCGGCTCTGGGAGCCTCGCCGCCTACGGTTGCGGCTGTTCTCCACCGCTGCCCACTTGGTCACCACCGGCCGCCGGCGCATCCTCCGCCTCGCCCACCACTGGCCGTGGAACGGTGTGATCACCGAGGCCCTGACCCGGCTCGAAGCGCTGCCGAAACCCGGCTGACCAGCGCGTTCCCTTCCCTGCGAGCAGCACCACCCCTCCGGAGCCGTGGAACCCGGCGCCCACCCGACGCGACAGCCGGGCCCTCGCACTGCCCACCATCAGCCCAACAAGCCGAAACGGCCCGCCAGTTGAACTGACGAGCCGTCATGAAATGCCGAGGTTAGTGAGTGTTTGGTTCTTGCTTGTCCGTTTCATTTGGTTTGACTGTCGCGCCAGTTCGGGGTGGCTTCATGAGTGAGGCGGCGGGTCATGAGGTTGATGGCGGCGAGCTGAATCATGGCGGCTGATCGGTGCGGGTGGGTTTCGTAGTCGCGGGCCAGGCGGCGGTGGTGCATGAGCCAGCCAGGTGCGTTCGATGACCCAGCGGCGGGGCTGGACGCGAAAGCCGCGGAGGGCGGGATCACGCTGGACGATTTCCAGGTCGATGCCGATCTCGGCGGCGTTCGATGGCTTTGGTCATGTAGCCGTTGTCGGCCCAGGAGCAGGAGGCCGAGCGTGTCGGTGACGATGTGCCGCTTGCGTCCGATGATTTTCTTTGCTAACGGATTAGGGAACCAACGAGGCTCCTGCGCTGATGAGTTGAGACGCCGAACACCTCTCTCAACGGCCCAGGAGCCTCGGGCGTTGCGGACGTCGGCCCGTCAGCCGATCAGTGGCCCGTCTGAAAAGGCTCAGTTACTTCAAATGAACTGATGGGGGGCGCATGAGGATCTGAAGCACTCCCCTGCCGGAACGCCCGATCGCCCGTCCTGACCGTGTTGGACGGGCCGTAGGCGGCGCCGATCGCGTCCGTCTACAACTTGCCCGTTCGGAAATCCGCGCTGCTCTTGAGGACCGCGGAGTCCATGCTCCAGTTCTCCGGCTGGACCCTCTCCCAGAGACTTCCCTTGCCGAGTTCCCTGCCCGACTGGTCTTCGCGGCGGAACCACTCCTCAGCGCTTCGGACCCTGTTGGGGTGGATTTCGTCTAGCAGGGCGTAGTCCCTGGTGATGATTCCGTGCTTCCACACATTCCAGAAGCCCGTGAAATTGTCGCGGAAGCTCATCGTGCTCTTGTCGTTAGGGTCGGCATTGTATCCGGCAGGATGATCAGCAACATTCTTCAGGTCCGGACTGTTCCAATATGTTTCCAGATCGGTGTCGATGTACTGCGCCGGATGCCCGGTGACCTTCTCGAACGCCGCCGCCATATCGGCATAGGTCATGTGCTCGATGGCGACTTCGAGGTCCATGCCATTGGCCCGCTCCGGGTGGTCGAAGAGCCAGCGGACATAGAATCCGCAGTCTTCGAGAGCCACGTGCGGAACGGCTCCCTCGCCCAGCGGGACTCGCCACGTGACGACACCGTCCTCGATGCTGGGCGTCATGGGCGTGAGCGGCGAGATCACCATCTCGATGTAGGGACCTGACGTGAAGACCGCCGCTCCCATCCGGTCTCTGTTCTTTTCGTTCTGGAACAGTACCCATTCGGCCATGCGGCCTTTGCCGTCATAGTGGCCTGTGCGGAACCTGGAGTCGTAGCCTGACTTCTTGAGGGCGTAGTCGAGGTTTCCGTAGACGAAGAACTTGATTCCTTCTTCGATCGCTATCTCATAACTGCGGAAGGCCCAGTAGGTCTCGGTTTTCTCACCGGTGTTGAACCCGTCGATATTGACGAACGCCCCGTCGCAGCTGCGAAACCCTTCGCGCAGCACGTCCTCGTCGGCGAATGACCCTTCGAGGATGGAGACGTTGCCGAGCGCGAGGAGTTCCTGGGCCCGCGGGGAGGTGGCATCCCGGGTGAGGACCCGGACGGAGTACTTCTTGTCTGCGACAAGAGCGCGGACGATGGGCATCCCTTGGGCCCCTGTACCGCCGATAACGAAGATGGTGGAGGTGGCATGAGAAGACATGGTTTTTGACTCCAGAGGTGCGCAGGAGATCAGCACGCGCCGGGTGCGGCGCGCTCGGGACTGATCCCTGCATGAGCTTGGCGATCAACGACTCCGACCGACTGGCGCTGCGCCGATGCCCGTGGGTCACAAGCGCTTCGGAAACCGATCGGTTTCACGCCAACCGTACACCGATCGGTTTCCAGGCGGCAAGCGCTCGGGGGTCCGGTTCTTCACAGCCGAGCGGTGCAAAGGCCCTTGCGGGCTCGGCGCGTGGGTCACGCACCACGTGCGCAGGCGTCGATGGTCGGCGTTGCGGAAGCCGAAGGGCCTGTCCACCGGCGGCGCCCCCGCCGTCGCGGCGCGGTAAACCCTTCAGCGCAGGCGTCGAAGTGCCCGCCGGGCAGCATCACCAGCTTCTTCGGGGGAAGCGCCCGCTCGTATGCGGCCGGCTGGATGTTGGCGGGAATCACCGTCTCGGCGGCCTCAGTAATAACCAGGAGCGGTTTCGGGACGGCCCGGGCGATCCACGCGCCCGCCTCGTACATCCCGAGGCAGTGGTCATCAACCGCGTCGTCCCCGACGACGAACTGCGCTGCGAAGCCGAGTCCTTCCGCCCGCAGGATGGCCGAAGGCCCCACCGGGCGCACGTGGTGCACAAGGCGTTGCTGCACGCGTGGGCCACGGGCGGCATCCCGGCCGCCGACCATTATCTGTTCGACCTCGCCGTCCCGCTCTTCGAGACCGAAGAGGTCAAGAACGGCTTGGTCTCCGCCGCCAGGACCCCCAAGGGGGGCCGCTCCGGCCCGTAGCGCCGTTCAAGGGCCGCTTCGCGAGCGTGCTGTTGAGGAGAACGTGACCGGGAGCGGCCTCCCGCACGACGCGCAGCAGTCTGGGCCCTTCCGGGAGATGTGGTCGATCACGGCGGTGGTGCAGGCGGGTGCAATGCTCCGCAGGAGGCTCTGGCCCGGCTCGGCGCACGCCTGCTGACTCCCTTGAATGTGCGCATCGCGTCGACTGCGGCGACGATCCGACTCATCATCTGCGCGGTCTGCCCAGGTGGTCTCGCCGACCTGACGGCTGAAGGCCCGGTCCGGGGAGCCGGTGGCCGTGGACAGCAGGAGCCCCCGCCCACGTCTTCCTCGCGGTCATGGCGCACTTCACTGTGTTCGTGCGATCCGACCTGAGGCGAACCGTCAACGCCCGACCACCCACAGGACCGGCTGCGCGGCCCGGTCATCTGCTCCCGAAGTGGATCAGAGGTCGATGACCAGGCGGTTGCCCTTGGCCCGGGAGACGCAGATCATCATGGTGTCGCCTGCGGCGCGCTCCTGGGCGTCCAGGACCGAGTCGCGGTGGTCGATCTCCCCGGACAGCACCTTCGTCTCGCAGGTTCCGCAGATTCCCTCCTCGCACGACGTCATCACCGGCACACCGGCACCTTCGACGGCCTCAAGAATGGATATGTCCTCAGAGACCAGCAGCTTCTTGCCGGACCGGGCCAGCTCGACCTCGAAGCTGCTCTGCGGCCCGGCGGTGGCGTCCTTCTTCGGGGCGAAGCGCTCCAGGTGCAGAGATCCGCTCGGCCACTTCTCGCACCCGGCCTCGACCGCCGCAAGCAGCGGTTCCGGACCGCAGCTGTAGACGGCTGTCTTCCGCTGCGGCTTGCCGAGCAGCGAAGGCAGGTCCAGCAGCCCGTATTCATCCTGCGGCCGCAGGTTCACCCGGTCTCCGTAGGCCCGCTGCAGAGTCTCACCGAACGCCATCGAGGCTCGGGTGCGGCCCCCGTAGACGAGGCGCCAGTCGGCGCGGGTCGCGTTGACGGCTGCCACCATGGGCAGGATCGGGGTGATCCCGATTCCGCCCGCGATGAACACGTACTTTTTGGCCTTCACGAGCGGAAAATGGTTGCGTGGCCCACGGACGCGTACCGAATCACCTTGCGTGAGGCCGTCGTGCACGTAACTCGACCCGCCGCGGCTTTCCGGTTCACGCAGCACCGCGACCTGAAACCGGGACCGGTCTCCCGGGTCCCCGCACAGTGAATACTGCCGGACCAGGTCGGCTCGCAGTATCAGGTCGATGTGGGCTCCGGGCTGCCATTCCGGCAGTGGACGGCCTTCCGGGTCGCGGAACGTCAGCAGCACGACGCCTTCGGCCGTCGTTTCCTTGCGTTCCAACACGAGGTCGAACTCGACTTCGGCGCCGAGAGTGCTCATGATCCGCCTTTCGGTTCTCACAGTGATGATTCTGTGGTGCGTTCTTTTCTGGCTTCTGGCCGATCAGGACGGGAAGCAGCGGCCGAAGTCGCGCAGCAGTCGGGGGGATCCCTGCAGCTTGATCTGGCGCCGCACCAGTGCCCACGCCAACAGCGAAGGCTTGCTGAGGAAACGCAGCCAGGTCCGCGTGTCGGCGGTGATCCTCAGATCCGGCTCACCGTGATGTCCGTCGGCGACCTCGAGTTCACGGTCGCGGATGGTCACGGTGATCTGCCGGGACTCGTCACCGGTGAAGGTGAAGTGGTAGGTGGCGGACATGTCCTTGGCCTGTTCGCGCTGAAAGATCAGCGGCAGGCCTTCCACCAGACCGTCGATGCTGTTCGCTCGCAGGCTCATCGCCACATGCTTCGTGCGCTTGTTCGGGAACCGGTCGGCCACGTGCTGCTCGGCGTCGGAACCCGGGACGACGTAGACGGTCTCTTCCTTGTCCATCAGTGGGCGCACGACCTGGGTCAGATGTGCCTTGCGATCGTCCAGCCAGGGGCCTATGACGTCCTCGCCGGCCGGGCAGACCGACATGCAGTAGGCCGCTTTGTAGTTGGCGCCGAAGGACAGGCTCTGCCACATCGAGGCGTTCTCGCTGTCGCTCACTCGCGCACGGTAGTCGTGGGCGTTACGGCTTTCGGCGACCTGTTCGGCCCAGTCGCCGAAGCCACCCATGAACTCGCGGTAGTTGTGCGTGTAGCAGGCGGAGAAGTTGAAGTGACCGTCGGAGGCGATCGCCCCGGTCGGGCAGGCCGTCACGCACAGCTTGCATTCCAGGCAGGGGTTGTACTCGATGGGCCGGGTGTATTCGCTGACCTCGGCGTCGATCAGGATCGTGCCCAGCAGGATGAAGTTGCCGAATTTCGGGTGGATGACGTTGCGGTGGATACCCATCTTGCCGAGCCCCGCCGCCACGGCGACCGGCTTGTGCGAGACGACCCACGCCTTCCTGGGGAACTTGTCCATCTCCATCGGAAAACCCATCGCGGGGTTGATGGCGCGCACGCCCACCGCTTCCAGCTCGCCCACCACGTGCCGGCCGACCTCGTTGGATTCGTCACCGGTGTGATGGAACTCCAGGTTGGCGACCGAGCGCGCAGGAGTGCGGATGTTCTCCCGGTTCATTCGGGACACGATGCTGATCAACGTCCGGACACCCGGCAGCGCGGCGTCCAGGTCCTCTCGCTGGTCGGCGATGTCCGGCCGGTCGATCTCGACGAAGCCGACGTCGTCCGCGCCCGCGTCGAGACACAGCTGGCGCAGCCACGACGCATCCAGCGGCTCGGCGGGCCGGGCGGCGGTGCGGTCACGCCGGCGGGCTTGGACGACGGTGGGATGGTCTTCGAGCTTGTTCCTGGCCATCGAGCGTCACCTCACGGGGGCGGGGATACTTTCAAGTTTCATGAAGCAACTCGGACCCTAGCTGCGCGAGTTTCGTGAAGCAACTCAGGGTCGAGCCGTGCTGCTAGCAGCTACTACAGCGACAGGAGGGTGGGCTCCGATGGTTCACACCGGCAGGCAAACGTGGGAGATACCGCGGGAGTTCGTCATCTGGTCGGCCGTCCACCACCGCTCCTGCTACGGAGGACGGAAGGCCGGCTTGCCGCGGCGTCGGCGAAGCAGTCGGGCGCGGGATGTCGAAGTGGAGAGACGGATCACCGACAGCGGGCAGTTCAACCCTGCCTGAGCAGAGAGCGGGTCGGCCGGCCCGTCAGCCGCCCTTGCATCGGTCCGGACGACGGTCGAACTGGTGATGACGCGTACTGAGCAAGCGGAAAGCGGGGGTGGCCCGCCCGTCGGTCGCGATGCAGATCTCTCCAAAGAGAGGATCATCGTTGAGCGTCAACCGCGCGCCGTGATGATGTGGAACAGACCTCACGCTGGCCACCCCTGATCGCGACTCGGTACGCACCCCAGCTGGTGGCGGCGAGTCCGTCGAGGAATATCTCGGATGTCAGGCCGGCGAGTTGGTGAGCGCCGGGCCGGGAAGCAGATGAACGGTGTCCGGGCCCACCACTTGTCCGCAGTGCGTGCACACGAGCTGTTCCCGAACGCTGCCTCCGCATCCCGCATGGCTCGTGACCCGCGGAGGGCCGGCCGGATCCTCGGCGTGCTCATCGCCCCAGTGCATCAAGGAAAGCAACGCGGTGAGCAAGCCCTTGGCCTTGCTCGTCGGCTGGTACTCATAGCGGGCGGGCCGCTCCTGGTAACAGACCCGATCCAGCATCCCGTCGTCGACCAGCTGGGAGAGGCGGTTGGTGAGTACATTGCGGGCGATACCGAGACTGTCCTGGAACTCCTCGAACCGGCGCAGGCCAAGCAGCGCGTCGCGAATGATCAGCAAGGTCCAGCGCTCGCCCACAACCTCCAGAGTCCTGGCGATGGAGCACACTTGACTGTCGTATGTTCGGCCCAGCATGCTGCGAATTTAGCACGTTGCGTCAAGCAACTGACAGCTTCGAGGAGTGAGGTCGCTCGCCCTCGGGCAGGCGGGAGCGCAGCGGCGCGGTCCGTGACCGGCGAGTCCACGGAAGGTCAGCGCCCGCGTCGGGTCACCGGTGCCGGCGTCTCCCCGGGTCCGGTGCGTCACGCAGCTGAGCCTGAACATCGCCCACTCCATCGGCATCACCGCCAAGTACCCCTCCCTCACCCACCACGACGCCGTTGCGCGACATCGTGGAGTCGACATTCATCCCGCTCCACCCCCGAACGGGACGGGAGTGGCCACGGCACTGTTGGGGCGGTCACGCCACCGCGTTCAACAGGTCGGCTACCACCTCCGGCCTCTCCAGTGCGATGAAGTGGTGCGCTCCCGGCACCTGTGTGAAATCGGCGGCGGGCAGCAGCTTCTTGTTGGCCTCGCGGTCCGAGGGCCGGGACCAGTCGTGCTCGCCGTAGACGAGGTGGACGGGGGCCTTGACCTCGGGGTAGCGCGCGCGGGCCGCGATGAGGCTGGGCATGTTCCGGTACAGAGCGCGGGCGACGGTCGGGAAGCCGGGACGCCTGCCTGACTGGAGGAGCTCGTCCAGGTAGTCCTCCCGAAAAGCGGTCTTGTCACCCACGCCGCCCTGCAGGATTCTGCGCAGGACGGGCTTGGGCTCCTGCTGGGCGATCAACGGGCCCACCCCAGGAGCGATGATCCCGCCGATCACCGCGCGCGCGAGGACACTGGAGCGGGCGATGCCGTCGCGGTAGTCGTACGCGTTCACCGCGACGACGCGCCGTACCCGCTCCGGCAGGTCGGCCGCGGTGGTCAGGGCGAGCACCCCGCCCAACGACTCCCCGACCAACGTCACGTCGTAGAGGTCGAGTTCGGTCAGGAGCCGCTCGACGCCCGCGCGCAGCGCCGGCTCTTCGTACGAGGCGCCGGGCACGATCTCGGAGTAGCCCATTCCGGGCAGATCGAGGGCGTACACGGTGTACTGATGCGAGATCATCGGAATGAGGAAGCGGAAGTGCTCGGCCTGCGTGCGCAGAGTGTGCAGCAGAACCAGGGGGGCTCCGGTGCCCGCCTTGAGGTAGCGCAGCGTTCCCTCACGGCTGTGGCGTCCCGCACGCGGGGCGAGGGTGTGGCTGGTGGTCCCCGGAATGTGGATCGTGGGACGTGACTCCTGGATGGGCATCTCGCCAACTCCTGGCGTGTGAACTGCGGATGGGTGATTCGGGTGTGGGTCGGGCAGGGAGAGGTGACGCCGATGGCGTGCGACCCACAGCCCCCGCCGTGGCCCGCGACCTACTTGGCCAGCTGCGGGTACAGGCCGGCCAGATCCCCGGCCAGGCCCGCCTTGACCTGCCGCGAGATGTCGTCGGCGAGCACCTCGTACGCTCCCGACTCGACGCCGTCGAGGGCGAGTGCGGCAACGTCACGCGGGTCGGACTTGGGTGCGTCGACGCCGGCCGCCAGGTCGGTGTCGACGTATCCCACGTGCAGTCCGGTGACGGAGATGCCGCGCGGCTGCAGTTCCAGGCGCAGGGAGTTGGTCTGCGACCACAGGGCGGCCTTGGAGGCACTGTAGGAGCCGCCGAGCGCGATCCAGGAGAGCACGGAGTGCACGTTGAGGAGGTGACCGCCGCCGTTGCGTTCGATGACCGGCACGAAGGCCCGGGCGAGAAGCAGCGGGCCGTAGAAGTTGGTCTCGAACTCCCGGCGCACGTCGTCGACCGGGGAGTCGAGGAAGGACGCGCCGACCGAGGCGCCGGCGTTGTTGATCAGCACGGTGACGTCTTGCACCTGTGCGGCGGCCGCCGCCACGGACGCCGGGTCGGTGACCTCCAGTGCCACCGGGACGGCGTCGGGGTGCGTCACGCTGCGCGGGTCGCGGGCCGTGGCGTAGACCTTGGCGGCGCCGCGCGCGTACAGCTCCTCCACCAGCGCCTTGCCGATGCCCCGGCTGCCACCGGTGACGAAGACGTTCGCGTCCTTCAAAGCGGTCATGACTGTCTCCACAGATTGAGAAACCGATCAGTTTCACACCAAGGTAAACCGATCGGTTTTCGAGCGCAAGTGCAAGCAGGAACTGATGCGGGTCGGTGAGAGTCCGGTGGCGGGCCCAGCAGCAGGGATGGCGGCCACGATCTCGCCGCCCTGGGCCAGGATGATGACCTCGACGTTGTTGCAGAGCACGGTCACCATCCCGCCGATCACCGCGGGGTCGACGGAGTCGTCGCCACGTGTCGACGCGGACGCAGTGATCACGTCCCAGACGGATCCCGAACCGCCACCAGGACGGCGGGTCAACGGGCGGCAGTGCGAGCGTCCCGGCCCGATCCGCCTCCCACCGGCCGCTCGGGCGGATCCCCAAAGTGCGGTGGACACGCCGGCTCGTCGGGGCCGGTGAAGTAACGGCCCGGCAGGAAGGAGGTCTCCAGATAGCCGTTGGCCCGCTCAACCAGCCCTTCTGCTTCTGGATTCCGGGGCCGGCAGAGATGAACCCTGGTGGGTATCAGGCCCGGGAACGCGGCGAACTCGGAGGTGACCCGACCCTTGCCGACGCCGGCCTCGTCGCCCCAGACCTCAGTGATGAGCAAGACGCATGACAAGGCTCCGACCGGCTCTTTCGCAGAGACGCTTCCGACAGAAGCCGCCGCGCGGCAACCACGGTCGTCAGGACCCTGGTCCCAACCACGACACGCGGGGCGATCCAGCGCCTCGTCATCAGCCGCCACTTGGACCGCGCCCGCAGCGAACCCTCCCACCACGTCCTGATCACCGCGCCCAAGCAGCCCCAGGCGCGATACGTCAGCGCATGCCTGCCGTGTCGAGCAGGGTAGCCACTGTGGGCGCGATGAGCCCCGTCAGTCTGTCGGCACCGATCCCCGCGCGGGCGCTTGCGCCGTCGAAGACCAGGATCAGCTGCCGGGCCAGCAGGTCGGGATCACTCGCGCCACCCTTCTCGGCCTCGGCACGGAGGAAACCCGTCAGGTTCGCCTTGATCCGGTGGGCCACCCGGCTCGCAGGGTGGCTCTGATCCTTGAGCTCAACCTGGACAGCCAGGTACCGGCAGCCTTGGAACTCGGGCGCACCCGACTGCGACTCCAGCTGCTCGAAGACGTTCAGGATCCGCTCGCGGGGTGAACGGCCGTCGTCCGCCGGCGGCAGGAGCCCGGCCACGAAGGCGGAGGCGCGTTCCTCCAGGCTTGCCGCCAGCAGTTCATCCTTGCTCTCGAACAGCTGGTACATGGAGCGCTTCGACACTCCGGCCGCCTTGCACAGGGCGTCGATGCCGATGCCGACACCATCTCGGTAGGTGAGCGTGGCCGCTGCCTCCAGCAGCCGCTCTCTGGTACTTGGCTTCACTACGGTGGTCATACTGCGAGGTTAACTCGATGTGGACGAAATGGAAACCGATCGGTTTTCGATGTTTTGCCGGGACTACGTTGGCACCACCCGCGGCGAGCGGGCAGGTGAGTACGGTTCCGCTACGCCGGGGCGGTCTTCTCGGGCTTCGCCTCGTCGGGGATGCGCCTCCGCCCCTGTCGGCCGGAACCAGCCCGTCACTCCATAAGCCGAAGCGTGCGGCCGCGATGAGGCCGACGGTCGTCCTCACCCGGCCCCGGTCCAGGCCCGCGTCCCCTGGACGCCGTTGCAGACGATCGAGCGGACACCGCCGGTGATCCGCCGCAGCGGCTCGGACTCCGCGAGGAAGCGGTAGCAAGCTCTGCCTACGGCCGTTCTCCACCGCCCCCGGCTGGTCACCACCGGCCACCGCCGCATCCTCCGCCTCGCCCACCACTGGCCGTGGAACCGTGTGATCACCGAGACCCTGGCCCGGCTCGAAGCCCTGCCGAACCCCGACTGACCAGAACGTTCCCTTCCCTGCGAGCAGCACAACCGCACCGCAGCTGTGGAACCCGGCGGGCACCCCACGCGACAGCAGGGCCCTCACGCTGCCCGCCATCAGCCCAACAAGCCGAAACGGCCCGCCAGTCGCACTGACGAGCCGTCATGTAGGGTCGGGGGCTGGCGCGGTGGCGTAGTACGTACGCTCCGTTTCCAGCCCCCGCCGCATCGAACCGTGCGTGCGGTTCTCCCGCACACGGCTCACCGACGCCGTTCACCACCGGCATTCGGCCTGCCCCGCCAGTCCCGAAAGGGTCTGGGTGCAACGACGGTCCCGTGCAGGGTGACCAGCCCCAACGAGCCGGAGGCCGCGTGGGCGACCACCGACCAGCCGAACTTCCGGCTGCGCCGGTGCTTCTTGGCGATGAACCCGCCGATCCGCATCCGTGCGTACGAGCTGATCTGGTCAAACCGATGGGCCGAGTTCCCGAACCGGAAATACGCGGCCCATCCGCGTAGGAACGCGTTCACGTCCTCCACGATCACTTTGACCGGCCGCAACATCCTGCGCCGCTCCGTGAGTTCACGGATCCGGTCACGAGCATGCTGCACCGCCCTGTCCGAGGGCCAGCGAGCGAGGAAGGCGATCGGATGCCGCCCGCCGCGAGGCCGGGACGTGACCCATCGGTGGTGGAAACCGAGGAAGTCCACTCCCTCGCCTCCGACCTGCAGGTGCACAATCCTGGTCTTGGCCGCCTTCGGCTCCAGGCCGAGTTCGGCCAGCAGGACCTTCAGCTGCCCAAGGGCAGCCTCGGCCTGCTCGCGGGTAGTGCACATCACCACGGCATCGTCGGCATAACGGACCAGGACCCCATGACGACGCACGTCCCATGCCCGGTCCAGCCGGTGCAGATAGACGTTCGCCATCAACGGTGAAACCACACCGCCTTGTGGGGTTCCGGTCACCGGCCGCCGGACCTGCCCGTCCTCCATCACCCCGGCCCGCAGCATTACGCGCAGGAGTTTGAGGACCGACCGGTCGCAGACGCGTTCCTCGACCGCCTGCATCAACTTCTCATGCGGAATCGCCTCGAAACAGTTGGCGATATCCGTCTCCACCACCCAGCGCCTGCCCCGCCATGCCTCATCGATCAAGACTTGGAGGGCATCGTGCGCCCCGCGCCTGGGCCTGAACCCAAACGAGCACGGGAGCATGTCGGCCTCGAAGACCGGCTCGAGCACGATCTTCAGCGCCGCCTGCACGATCCGGTCGCGGACGGAAGGGATCGACAGCGGTCTCTGTTCCGCGGTCGTGCCGGGTTTCGGGATGAACACCCGGCGCGCGGGCAGCGGCCGCCAGCAGCCTTCCTTGAGTTCCACGGCCAATTCATCAAGGAGCCGGTCGATGCCGTACTCCTCGACCTGAGCGAGAGTGGTGGCGTCAATGCCCGGCGCGCCATTGTTCCGACGCACCGTTGCCCACGCGCGCCGCAGGACGTCCCTGCGGTGGATCTTGTCCCCCAGCGCGTGGAACCGCCGTCCGGGATCGGCCTTGGCCGCCCGGTAGAGCGCATGCTGCAAGGCTCGGACCGGATCCAGCTTCAGGGATCCCGACGTGGCGGAACTAGCCGAAACGGCACTCACCAAGCCCCTCCAGACAGACTGCGCATCGACGAAGCAGCGGCCCTTCCCTGGCCGGCGGTTGTGTTGTCCGCCGGCTCATCGCGGTACTACGGCCGCCTCCGACGCCCACCCGACTCGCGTCCACTTCCCGGGGTGCACCCGGTTATAGGACGCGCAGCTTCCGGCGGCAGCTGTCCGCAGGCCGCCGGGCCGGGGAGGGCCTCCCCAGTTCCCGCTGTCACCGTCGCAACGTTCCATGCCCCATACGCCGGGGAGTCCCTCACGGCTGCATCTCCAGGATCTTCGCCGCTTCCATGGCCTTCGCCCTGATTTCGGGGGCTCGGCACTCCCTGTCCCCGCCCCAAAAGGCGGGCCTCTAACGACGCCGCAGGCTTCGCGTGATGCTACGGACCGCTGCTTTGCTCCCCCTTACAGGGCTTTCGACACTGGGCTTCGACGCCGGGCGTTTCCCCCCGACGCCGCCAGTCTGCTACCGGGCCTCCTGGCAGCTACCCGGACCGGACTTCCACCGGCAGGCGACAACGAGCTTACGACTCAAGATCTACTACGTCACGAAGACCTCCGAGTCTGCTGGGCGCGCGAAATGCCGAGGTTAAGGCTTGAGCACCGCCAGTACATCGTCAATCGAAACGTCGGCGGGGTTGCTCATATCGGAACCATCGAACGTCTGCCAGATATAGGACGCCGTCCCGTTCTCCCGCAGCGGATGCAAGTCGGCCAAGTCCGGATCGTCCCGGAAGCTGTTGAACGCCTCCTCGGACTCCCATTCAACGAGAAACAGAACCTGCCGTGGTGCGAGGTCACCGGCTACGCTGTCCCGGAAACGGCCAAACGCCACCATTCGACCACCATATTTCGGAGCAACTTCGGGCAGACGGCTGAAATACGCGAGGTACTTCTCCACGTCGACCACGTCAAACATATTCAGGGCGTAAAACTTCTTCTTCTGCGCATTCACACTCATTGCCAATACCCTCTTCGGTCTCAGGAAACTGGTGTTTGCTGCTCTGGGCGGGCGCGGGGCACCGGCAGCAGAACGCCGAAATTGTTGGATGGAGACTGAGGTCGCGGGAATCTCGGCATGCTGCCCTTCGGCGTCGCACGGGGAAGCCATCCGCACTCCTAGCGATGGGCTGGCCCTGCCCGCCTCCGCGACGAGAACTGATCGATCCCCCTCATCGTAAACCGATCGGTTTTCACCCGCAAGTCCGAGTAGAAGGGCGCCGTTCGGTGTGCCCCGATGTCCGCGCGGACTGGCTGTTCGTGGCTGGTTTGGCAGGAGCGGCAGCGCCCAGCCCGACGCATGTCATACCTCGGTAGCCGAGGAATCAGCGGCCTGCCGCTCATATCGGTAGGGAGCGATATGCAGGAGTCGGAAGTAGGGCAGAACAGGCCCTCAGCGAGGCGGGTGGTACTCGAAGCCACGGCCGACGGATTATGCGTCCATTGAGGATCTTGGCGGCCCTTGCCGATCCGTGCTCATCCGTAACGTTTTCGCAGTTCAGCGGGGGTGAAAAGGGTCAGACTCCTCACTCCTTCTCAGTCTGTTCCTGTCCTTGCGTCCTGAACGCGTCCCTTACGGCTGCTGGAGGACCGGCTCAGCCGATCCGAAGCCGATCGCGCCAGTTCGGGGATCGGTCTCGGACCCGCCCGCAGCGGATTCCCTTCCCATGCGTAGAGGAGACTCAGCGCGACGGATCACGAGGACGCTCGCCCCGCGATGCGGCGCTGCCACGCGTCGCGCAGTGCGGGGACGATGCCGCGCGGCAGGAACAGCACAACGATGATGAGAAGGGCGGCGTACACGGCGTAGTTGAGGATGCTGGGGGCGCTGGCGGGCATGCCCGGCCTGGAGCCCAGGTCGTTGAGGAACTGCACGATCAGGGTGATCGCGGTGGCGCCCAGGAGCGCGCCCCAGATGGTGCCGAGCCCGCCGACGACGGCCATCACCAGGAACTGGATGGACAGCAGGACCGGGAAGGACCCCGGATTGATGTAGCCGATGAAGAAGGCGTAGATCCCTCCGGCGAGTCCGGCGAACGCGGCGGCCAGGGTGAACACGGCGAGTTTGTAGCGGGCCACCGGCACTCCGCTGGCGCTCGCCGCCGTCTCGCTGGTGGCCAGGGCGCGCAGTCCGCGGCCGGCCCGTGAGGTGACGACGTTACGGGCGACCAGGACGGTGGCGGCCACGGCAGCCCAGGCCAGGTAGGCGTAGTGGATGTCCTCGCCGAGTTCCGTACCTCCGGCGGAGAGTCGCGGGATGCCCTGCAGACCGACCGAACCACCGGCCCAGTCCGCCTCGCCGAGCAGGGAGATGAGGATGAGCTGCAGGGCGATGGTGGCGAAGGCCAGGTGGTGCCCTCGCAGCCGCAGCAACGGTCCGCCGATGGCGGCGGCGAACAGGGCGGCGATCAGTGGTGCCGCGGCCAGCGCCAGCAGCGGCGGCGTGCCGTGGACGCCCAGCAGGCCGGCCGCGTAGGCGCCGATGGCGTAGAACGACGCCTGGCCGATGGAGACCTGGCCCGCGTACCCCATGAGCAGGCTCAGCCCCACGGTGACCATGGCGGACAGGGCGAGCAGGATGTACACCGAGAGCTGGCCGGCGGTCAGCATCGGAGGCAGGGCGAGGGTCACGGCCACCGCCGCGCCGGCCGCGACGAGGCCGGCCCGCCTTCCCCGGCCGGCGAAACGGGCGCCGAGTGGCCCCCGGGCGTCCGACGACTCGGTGTCCCCCGCACCGCCGGAGGACTGGGAGGTGGCCCGGTCACGGCCGGAGGTGACGGCGCTCATGTCGTGCTGCCTTTCTGGTGCGGCTGATACGGATCGAGCACGGACGGGGTGACCCATGCGTGCATACGCCCGGTGTACGCGGAGGGCAGCGGGCGTCCCACAGAGGACTGATGAGGCGTCATCCGGCCTCCGCCACGACGCTGTGGGTACGGGCCGCCTGCCCGATCATCAGCGCCAGGACCAGACCCAGCGCCACCACGGTCTGGTACGTGGCGCTTCCATAGCCCGCGACCATCGCTTCGGCCACTCCGAGGAACAGCGCACCGGCAAGGGTGCGGCCGATGTGATGCATGGACCCGACGACCGCCGCCGCGAAGCCGTTGATGATCAGCGCCACGTCGGAGTCGAAGGCCATCGAGTTCAGGGGCGCCAGCAGAACGCCGGCCAGACCGCCGAGAGCGCCGCCAATGGCGAAGGCGATCAGCCCCATGCGGGTGACGGAGATCCCGACGACGCGGGCGGCGTACGGGTTGGAGGAGCACGCGGAGAGGGCCTTGCCGGCGTCGGTACGGCCGAACAGCGTGGCCATCGCGGCGAAGACGGCCATGGTGACGCCGATGATGAGCAGGTAGTGGGTCTGGATCCGGGCGCCGAACACGGTCACGGCGCCGGAGAGCCCCTCGGAGGACCGGCCCTGGTCCCCCCAGAGCATGACCTCCACGGCGTACGCCAGAATGCCCAGTCCCAGGGTGACCATCAGCGCGGCCTGCGGCGAGGTGCCCCGCCGGCCGATGGCGATCACGCCGAAGAGCAGTCCCACGACGGCGGCGACGGCGACCCCGAGCAGTTCGGCGAGCCCGTGCGGGAGGCCGGTGTCGAGGAGCGAGATGGCGGTCAGCGCCCCGACGACGGCGAAGGTGCCCTGGGCGAAGTTGACCACCCGCGTCACCCGGTGGATGAGCACCAGGCCGCTGCCGATCAGCGCGATGCCGCAGCCGGTACCCAGTCCGGTGATGAGGTAGACGAGGAAGTCGCTCATTTCGCCTCCCGTGTCGCGGCCTGCGCGGCCTGGACGGCCTGGACGGCGGTGTCCTGGTTGCCCCGGGCGGTCTTGGCGGTGCCGGGCGTGGGTGCGGGGTCGGCCGTGGCCCGGTCGTGCGGACCCGGGTCGTCCGAACCCCGGTCGTCCGGACCCTGGTCGTCCTGAGCGTCCGGAGGGCCTGGGAGTACCTGGGCCTCGCCGAGGTAGGCCCGGGCGATGTCGGGGCTGGCGGCCAGTTCGGCGCTGTCGCCCTCCGCGGCGATCCGTCCCGCTTCCAGGACGTAGGCGCGGCTGCACAGGTCCAGGGCGAGCCGCGCGTTCTGCTCGATGAGCACAACGGCCGTGCCCTGCTCCCGGTTGAGCTCGGTCAGGTGCTCGGCGAGGTCGGCGACGATGAGGGGCGCGAGACCGAGGGACAGTTCGTCGATCACGAGGACCTCCGGCCGGCTCATCAGGGCGCGTCCGACGGCGACCATCTGCTGCTGGCCTCCCGACAGCCCGCCCGCCTTCCGGTCGCGTACCCGCACCAGGTCAGGAAGGAGCTCGTACACCCATGAGGTGTCACGCTGCTTACGGCGGCTCTGGCCGCGTCCGCGCAGCTGCCAGGCGCCCAGGCGTAGGTTGTCGTCGACGGTGAGGTCGCCGAACATCTGCCGTCCCTCGGGTACCTGGGCGATCCTGGCCCGTACCTCCACGCTGCCGGAGGCCGGTGTCAGGATCCCGGTCAGGGTGTTGACCAGGGTGGACTTGCCGGCTCCGTTGGGGCCGACGAGGGCGACCATCTCACCGGGCGCGACACGCAGCGAGACGCTGTCGAGGGCGGTCGCCGCGCCGTAGCGGACCACCAGGTCGCGCACCTCGACGACATCGCTCGGGGACGGTTGCGATGCGCTCATGCGGCCGCCTCCGTGCCGAGATACGCGGTGACGACCCGCGGGTCGGTACGTATCTCGTCCGGTGTGCCCTCGGCGATGACCTTGCCCAGGTCCAAGACGGTGACACGGTCGGCGAGGCGGCCGACGAGGGCGACGTCGTGTTCGACGAGCATGATGGTGAGTCCGTCCGCGCGCAGTTGCTCGATGAGGTCGGCGAGCCGGTCCCGCTCCGCGGCCCGCAGTCCGGAGGCGGGTTCGTCGAGGAGCAGCAGGGTGGGTTGCCCGCACAGGGCGCGGGCGACCTGGAGCGCGCGCTGCTGCCCGAGCGGCAGCAGCTCCGCGGGGCGGTCCGCCCAGGCCGCGAGCCCGACCCGCCGTACCGCCTCGCGTGCCCGCTCGGCGATCAGGCGTTCCTCCCGGCGGTGGCGCGGCAGCCTGAGTGCGGCTGCCGCGAACCCGGCGCCGGTGGTGGCGTGGGCGCCGACCATCGCGTTCTCCAGCACGCTCATCCCGTGGAAGGTGCGGGCGCCCTGGAAGACGATGGCGATCCCCAGGCGGGCTCTGTGATGGGGCGGCAGCCGGTCGATGCGTCGTCCGTCGAGTCGGATCTCGCCCCGCTCGGCGGGCAGTTGACCGCTGACCAGGTTGAACAGGGTCGACTTGCCCGCCCCGTTGGGGCCGATGATTCCGAGGGTGCTCCCACGGTCCACCGTCAAGTCGACGCCGTCCACGGCGTACACCCCGCCGAACGACCGTGACAGGCCGCTCACCCTGAGCAGGGCCTCGGTCACTTGGCCACCTTCTCCAACTCGCTCTTCGACCAGACGGTCGGCACGAACGTGCCGTCGGTGACGGCGTTGACCGAGATGTAGTCGGGGGACAGGCCCGAGTGGTCCTTCGCGCTGTAGCGGTAGGTGCCGTTCGGGGTGGTGAGCGTCAGCTCCTCCATCGCCTGCCGGATCTTCTCGTGGTCGGTGCTCTTCGCCTTCTCGATGGCGGCGGCCAGCAGCTGGACCCCGGTGTATCCGTCCTGCGCGAACTGCGGCGGCGGGTAGTTGTACTTCTGCGTAAACGGCTTGTTGACGGCCTCGATGGCCTTCTTCTGGGCTCCGTCCGGGAGCGTGTCGCCGACCAGGCCGATGGAACTGGCGACGATGGCGCCCTCGGCGGCCTTGCCGGCCGGGTCGAGCCACAGCTTGCTGGCCTGAGAACCGGTGAAAGCGATCGGGATGTCCAGTCCCGAGGCGGCGTACTGCTTGGTGAGGACGACGGAGGCGGGGCCGGTCACCCATACCGCGAGCGCCTGGGCGTCGGTGCCCTTGACGTGTGTGAAGACGGCGCTGAAGTCGGAGGCGGTGCTCTGGATCTCCTCGGTGGCGACGATCTTGATGCCGTACTTCTCGGCCTTCGCCTTCATCGCCTTGTAGCCGGCGGTCGGATACGCGGTCTTGGTGTCGTAGGCCACGGCCAGCTTGGTGACGCCCTCCGACTTGTAGTACTGCAACAGCCTCTCGGCGTAGTCGGAGGCCAGGGCCGGTACGACGAAGACGTAGGGGTGGACGGGCGCCACCTGCTCATCGGCCGGAGACAGGGAGACGTACGGGATCTCCGCCCGGTCCACCGCGGGCACCGTGGCCAGCGCCGACCCAGCGGACGGTGAGCCGAGGACCGCGGTCACGCCCTGGTCCTTGAACGCGTTGAAGGCCAGTACGGACTGGTCGGGCAGGCTCTTGTCGTCCTTGACCGTCAGCTCCAGCTTCCGTCCGAGGACCCCGCCGTCCTTGTTGATCTGCTCGACCGCCAGTTCCGCGGCCTTGCGGCCCTCGGTACCGAGGGTCTGGAGCTGACCGGTGAGCGAGGTGATCATGCCGATCTCGATCGGGCCGTCATCAGCGGAGGAGGACCCGGAGGAACCCCCTCCGCACGCTGTGACGGCGAGCGCCAGACCGGCGGCGAGAGCGGCAAGGGGGGTACGAGGGCGCACGGGAACCTCCCGGTTACGGAGCGGGAACGGCATGAAGGAAGAGGCACGCATCCGGAGGAAACCGGCGTGCACGAATGAAGCGGGGAGAGTCGTTTTGCGGGCTTTCGCGGCTTGCTACCCGATCGACGGGTTGAACATAAGCCGCGACCACATGACCGTCAACACTTCAAGCGAAGATTCTTGGACTCAAGTCCAACTCTGCTCTCAAGTCTGCCGACGCCAGGGCGAGACGGTGGCGCCGCAGGGCCGGCGGCGAGCCCGGCGAGGTCGCCGCCCGCCATCGGCGGGACACCGACGACCGCACCACCCGGCGGGAGCAGCGGCCATGCGCCTCGGCGGCGCTCCCCCGTTCCTCCGCTCCGGTCAGGGGTGCGCGAGGATGCCCAGCAGGATGATGTCGAGCGCCCCGTCGAGGCGGCCGGGCAGGTCGAACGGCGGCGGCTCCTCGCGGATCCAGCGCAGGACCGAGGAGAAGTAGCAGGACGCGAGCAGGGCGCCGGCCTGGTCGGGGTCGACCTGCGACCGGATCTCTCCGCGCTGCCGCCCCTCCTCGACGATCTTCGTGAGTTCGGTTTCCAGGGAGGGGTCCTGCAGCAGGCGGCCGAAGCGTGCGGAGGCGTCCATCAGGACAGTGGTCTCCGCACGGGAGGCGACGTTGAGGTCGGCCATCTCTCCCAGGTAGCGGCGCAGCCGGTCGCCGACCGGCAGGTCCTCGGCGTGCTCCTGGCCGAGGATGGCCGCGACCCGGGCTCGGCGGCGGACGCCCCACTCCTCCAGGAAGCCGACCTTCTGCGAGAAGTGGTTGAAGACGGTGGCTCGGGCGACGTCGGCCGACTCGGCGATCTGCTCCATGGTCGTCGCCTCGTAGCCCTGGGCGACGAACAGCCCCACCGCGGCGCTGTAGAGCTGGTCACGCACCTGCTGCCGCTTCCGCTCGCGCCGCCCGAGGGGTGGGGCGTCCTGTGCGGGTGCGCCCCCCGCCTCAGAGATCGTCATGGGCCCAGTACAGCACAGGCGCACACAGGTATTGACCCTCCCCGGGCCACCTCTTTAGATTACGCCCCATGAATGGACTCCAGTCCATCAATGGATCTCAGTCTCGACTTTGCCGCTTCGGGACGTGGAGGAGGCAGCGTGACTTCCGTACTTTCCCCAGCCGGCCGGATCGACCTCGGCCATGGCTGTCATGCGTGGGTAGCGGGTACGGCCGGATGGGGAATGAGCAACGCCGGGCTGGTCACCGGCCGGGGCGAGTCCCTGCTCGTCGACACCCTCTACGACCTGCGCCTCACCCGGGCCATGCTCGACGGGCTGGCGCCGGTGACCGACGCCGCGCCCATCTCGACCGTGGTCAACACCCACGGCAACGGCGACCACTGGTTCGGCAACCAACTCGTGGACCACGCCGAGATCATCGCGGCCCGCGGAACGCTGACCGACATGCGGCAGGTGGGCCCGGCCGAGATGCGCGCGTTCACCAGCGCGGAAACCGTCGCGGGACGGTTCGCCCGCCGGATCTTCGGCCGCTTCGACTACTCCGGCATCCAGCCCCTGCTTCCGCACCGGGTCTTCGACGGCGAGACGGTCCTGGACATCGGCGGGACGGAGGTCCGTCTGATCGACGTGGGCCCCGCACACAGCGCCGGGGACACGATCGTCCATGTCCCGCGGGCCCGGACCGTCTACACCGGAGACATCGTCTTCGCCGGTTCCACACCCGTCATATGGCACGGCCCGTTCGCCAACTGGCTCGCCGCCTGCGACCTGCTCCTCAGCCTCGACGTGGACATCATCGTGCCCGGACACGGCCCGGTCACCACGAAGGATTCGGTCCGCACCGTCCGCGACTACCTGTCGTACGTCCACGAACAGACCACCGCCCGCTTCAACGCGGGCATGCCCGCCGAGGCGGCCGGACGCGACATCAGCCTCGGACGCTTCGCCGACCTCGACGAGAGCGAACGCCTCGCCGTCAACGTGCATACCGTCTACCGCGAGCTCGACCCCTCACTGCCCCCGCTCGACGGCCCCCAATTGTTCGACCGCATGGCCGGCCTCGCCTGCCCCTGCCCCGGCCTCTGAGCCGCGTCAGCCCCCGGGGCCACTGCCTGGCCGTATCGCCTCGGTCTCCCCGAACCCGCCAAGGAGAAACATGGTCACCAGCACCGTCCCCGGCGCACCCGCCGTCCCTTCCGGCGGCCCGCCCGCCCGGCACACCGGCACCGTCATCGCCGGCTGCCCGGCGATCCGCCCCGCCTGGATCCACCCCGCCCCGACCGAGGCAGAGGAGAGCGCGGCGTGAAGTTCGCGACCTTCGTGCACGACGGGAAGCAGCAGGCGGGAGTTGTCGCCGATGACCACGTCCACCCCTTCCAATACCCTGCCGAGCTGCTGGACCTGGTCGTGGAGGGCGAGGAGTCCCTGCGCAGGGAGGGAGAACACGCCCTGGCCGGCTCGCCGTCCGTGCCCGTGGCCGAAGTCCGGCTGCTGCCGCCGCTCCAGCCGCCGACCGTCCGCGACTACATGACCTTCGAGAGCCATGTCGCGGGTGTCGCCCGGGGATACGGTGACACCGTCCCCGAGGAGTGGTACGCCGCGCCCGCGTTCTACTTCACCAACCCGTACGCGACGATCGGCGCCCACGAAGACGTACCCGTGCCACCCGGCTGCCTCCGCTTCGACTTCGAACTCGAGGTGGCCGCCGTCATCGGCAAGGCCGGCCGGGACCTGACCCCCGAGCAGGCTCGCGAGCACATCATCGGCTACACGGTGCTCAACGACTGGTCCGCCCGCGACCTCCAGGGCCGCGAGATGAGGGTCAAACTCGGCCCCGCCAAGGGCAAGGACACCGCCACCACCCTCGGCCCCTGGCTGGTCACCACCGACGAACTCGAACCCCACCGCGACGCGGAGGGCTTCCTCGACCTGGCCCTCACCGTCCAGGTCAACGGCGACACGATCGGGCGGGACAGGCTCGCCAACATGGCCTGGACGTTCGAGGAGATGGCGGCGTACGCCTCCCGCGGCACATGGATCCGCCCCGGCGACGTCCTCGGCTCCGGCACCTGCGGAAACGGCGGCTGCCTGGCCGAACTCTGGGGCCGCAACGGTGCCTTGGAACCCCCACCGCTCATCCCCGGCGACACCGTCACCATGACGGTCGAGGGCATCGGAACCCTCAGCAACACCGTCGTCGAGGGCGTCGCTCCGGTTCCCCTGCCCCCAGCCCGCCGCAGGCAATGACCGCCGTACGTCCGGGAAACACGGGCGGGGCGACGGCTCGGCCCCGTCCCCGACTCCTGCCCGCTCACCAACCGGCTTTGACAACACCCCGGTGCCGGACCGCCCGTCCGGCACCGCGAGAAAGGCACGAACAACGTGGACAAGGTCATGGCCTCGGCCGCCGACGCGGTCGCCGACATACCGGAAGGGGCATCTCTGGCGGTGGGCGGCTTCGGGCTGTGCGGCATCCCCACCGTCCTCATTGACGCCCTGCACGCCCAGGGCGTCGGCGGACTGCGCGTGGTCTCCAACAACTGCGGCGTTGACGGCCAGGGGCTCGGCGTCCTGCTGACGGCCGGCCGGATCGCCCGGGCCACCGGCTCCTATGTCGGGGAGAACAAGGAGTTCGCCCGCCAGTACCTCGCCGGTGAGCTGGAGGTGGAGCTCACCCCGCAGGGCACCCTCGCCGAACGGCTGCGCGCCGGCGGCACCGGCATCCCTGCCTTCTACACCCCGGCCGGGGTCGGCACACAGGTCGCCGAGGGCGGACTGCCCTGGCGCTACGGCCCCGACGGCAGCGTCGCCGTGGCCTCCCCGCCCAAGGAGACGCGGGAGTTCCGCGGCCGGACGTACGTCCTGGAGGAGGCCATCACCACCGACTTCGCCCTGGTGCGGGCCGCCCGCGGCGACCGGCACGGCAACCTCGTCTTCCACCGCAGCGCCGCCAACTTCAACCCCCTGGCGGCGATGACGGGCCGGATCACGATCGCCGAGGTCGAAGAACTCGTCGAACCCGGCGCCATCGACCCCGACACCGTCCACCTGCCCGGCATCTACGTCGACCGGGTCGTGGGCCCCGTCCCCACCGACCACAAGGGCATCGAGAAGCGCACCGTCCGCGCGCGGAAGGAGCGGCACTGATGGCCTGGACCCGCGACGAGATGGCGGCGCGCGCCGCCCTCGAACTACCCGAAGGCTCCTACGTCAACCTGGGCATCGGACTGCCCACCCTCATCCCCGACCACCTCCCGCCCGGCGTCCACGTGGTGCTGCACTCGGAGAACGGCATCCTGGGCACCGGCCCCTACCCGACCGAGAACGAGGTCGACCCCGACCTGATCAACGCCGGCAAGGAGACCGTCACCGTCCGGCCCGGCGCCTCCTTCTTCGACTCGGCGCTGTCCTTCGGGATGATCCGCGGCGGCCGCATCGATGTGGCCGTGCTGGGCGGCATGCAGGTCTCCGCAGCCGGGGACCTCGCCAACTGGGCCGTACCCGGCAAGATGATCAAAGGCATGGGTGGTGCCATGGACCTGGTGCACGGCGCCGACAAGGTCGTCGTCCTCATGGAACACAACGCCAAGGACGGCTCACCGAAAATCGTCGACGAGTGCACGCTGCCGCTGACCGGGCAGGCCTGCGTCCACCGGATCATCACCGACCTCGCCGTCCTCGACATCACCCCGGACGGCCTGTCCCTGGTCGAACTCGCCCCTGGAGTGACCCTCTCCGACGTCCGCGAGCGCACCGGGCCAGACGTTGCGCAGCGCCCCGGTGGCCCACCGCCACACCGCACGCGCCCGGCCACCCACAGCCAGACGGCGTAGGTGATGGTGCCCAGGCAGCCACTCCCGATTACCTGCGTCCTGCCAGCGTCCCGAATTCAGCGCCCAACCACTCGCACAGGCCAGTTGCGCGGCTTGCCTCGATGGTGGGCTAAGGATTCCCGTACGGTTCACGTAGAGGATCGCGTTGAACACATCGCGCAGTTCGACTTTGGCCGGTTTTCCTGTGGGCCTGCGGTCGAGCCGGGCCTTTCGCCAGGCCGTCAACGTCGGTTCCATCAAAGCCCATCGGGCGTCGGACAGGTCGCTGGGGTACGGCTTGCGCTGGCTCCCGCCCCAGATGGATCATGAGCGTGCCGAAAGGCTCGCTTCCGCTGAATACTGGGCGGGTCTGTGTCATTTTCAAACCAGACGGACTTCCGGGAGCAGAAGTGGCCGAGACGGGCGTCAGCCTTCCCGGCGAAGCCTGAGACACATACCGCTTACGCCTCGAAAGCTCTCAATGCAAGGGCGGGGATGAAACCGCATAGCGGAACAAGCACGGGTAAACGCCCTCCGAGGAGGCCCTGCACCCCTGACAGGGCGCCTTCGTTGGCCTTGACGTAAACCCCATTCCGCCCTTCTTCCAGCTTGAACTTGCATACGGAAACCGATCGGTTTACAGTGATGGAAACCGATCGGTTTTTCAGGTGGTGCGGGAGTCCTGCTTTCAAGTACGTCGAGCGAGTCCCCCAAGGCTCCCGCACCCTCCTCGCTTGGAGATATCGTGCACGGTCAGAACGACTACCAGACTGTCCCGGTCGATGTGACATCGTTATCCATAGCCCTTCTCAGCCGACACGGCGTCGCACCGGCCGCTCTGTCCCAGCTCGATGTCCGGCTGGTGCGAGAGCCGAGTGACATATGCCCGAGCGACGACGTCCTGCTGCTGCACGGCGCCGGTATGGCGCAAGAACTGAAGCGCTTTGCGGCCGAGACGGAGGGGTCGCTCCCGCCCGCCGCGGTACTCGCGCCCCGGCTCGACTGGGACGATGTGTCCCTGGCACTGGATCTCGGGGCGGTGAGCTATCTGTTGGAGAACCGGCACCCCTGTCTGCTCGCGGAGGCCCTGGCGCACACATCCTGTGGCGTCGGCTTCCTCGACCCATTGATCGCCGCGAAGCAGCTCAGGTTGGCCTCCGACGCGGAGAAGGAGCGGGAAGAACCCGCCGCCACGAGCATCGCGGTGCCGGACCTGCGGCCGCAGTTGTCGCCGCGGGAGCGTCAGGTCATGGACCTGCTCGCCTCCGGCCGCAGGGTCGGGGATGTGGCCCGTGAGCTGTTCCTGACCGAAAAGACCGTCAGGAACTATCTGAGCCGTATCTACCGGAAGCTCGACGTGCGGAGCCAGTCGGCGGCGATCCTGCGCTGGCTGGGGCATCTCGAACCCACTGCGCCCGGTCATCCGTGACTTCGGGGCGCGGGTAGCCGTCGGCGGCATCGGGCCCGCCCGGCCCGTACGCCGACAAGCCGGCCGGTTCGCGTGAACCGGCCGGCTCTGTGCCACGGGCAGAGCCCGTGGGCGGAATCAGGTGATGTTCCAGGTGCTCACGTTCGGGACGACGTAGGAGTTCGTCCGCAGGAAGGACTGCGGGCCGCAGTTGTTGCTGTGCCATTCGAAGCGGGCGGTCTCACCGGCGTTCACCGGGAAGCTGCCGATCTGGAAACTCCCGCCCGTGTTGAAGGTGTACGGGCCGCCGATCCGGCCGGAGCCGGACGGGGGCTCCGCCGTGATGTAGACGCAGTTGGCCCCGCTCGGAATGGCCGACGTGCTGACGTTGATCTGGTTGACGGCGGCGGAGGCCGGCGAGGCCGCCAGCGCCACGGCGGAGACCCCCGCCAGCAGCGCGACGGGAACGATGCGGCGCGCACGAGTGAGCATGCTCATTACGGTTCCTTGCTTCGAGTACGAAAGGGAAGACGGCCAGAACGAACGCTTCTCGGAAGGTACGGATGTCAGGCAGGCCGACACGTGCCGGGGTTACTGTCGCCCACCCGTTGTTGGAGCAGACGAAGACGGCCGCGTCCTGCCCCGGGCCAGCACCTGCGAGAAGCTGTCTCTATCAGCCGCCGCAGTCGATGAACTGGTGGAAGCCGCTCGGATTGAGAACGACCTCCGTACAGTGGAGGCCGGTCTCCCTGAGGTCCTGATCGACCTGGAATTCGAATGCGGCGCCGGTGAAGATCGAGCCCGTGCAGTCGCTACTACGGAAGGCGACAATGTTGAATGATCCCGCTTGGGCGGAGATTAGCGCAGCCCCGTCGTTGAAGTTGTTGACGGCACGCCCAGGAACGATCGTCGCGCATCGGGCAACGGCTCCCTCTCCGTTCAACCCGACGCTCAGAGTTCCGCTGGGGAGGGAGCCTTCGCCTGCGATTTTCCCGAACCAAACTTCGCTGGCACTCGCCGATTCCTGGAACTGAGGGGCCGCCACAACAGCGACTCCCAGAATCGTTGCGAGGGCGAGGAAACCCCCGACATATTTTCCGCTGAGCCAGCGGGAGTGGCGTTTGTGACCACGGCCGCCGACTGGGGCAGCGGCCGTGGTTTTTTCTGCGGTCATGGATGGCATTCCTTCTGCCGTTCGGAGAAGATCGTGTGCGGCTGGATCACTTGCGATCCAGCCGCACAATGAGTTTCGTCAGGCATCCCGAACATCGCTAGAGTCAATTTTCTCTATCTTTCGGTAACTCCAGGAGCCCGTACGTGAGTTGCACCACTCGAGGGCCCTATTTGTTTCGTCAATCCCGGTGGGGTCGGCTCGTAGGGGTTGATCCTGGTTTTCCGGAACGTCCCGCGAAGCGGGATGTTCCCGGCGGATCGGTTTGCTGATGGGCAGCCCGGTGGCCGACAGGTCCGGAGTGGCCGTGCGGTGCGCGGGCGCGAGTGGGACGCCTGGCCTTGCGCTTTCCGACTGCGCGGTCAGGTCCGCGAAAGGCTGGACCGGGACACGGAGCCGACGGCCGGGGTGATCGACTCGCAGTCGGTCAAGGCGGACGCCGTGGTCGGGGCCGACAGCCGCGGCTTTGACGGCGGCAAACTGATCGACGGGCGCAAGCGGGGCCTGGCCGTGGATGTGATGGGGCTGATCATCGGGGTGGTCGTGCTGGCCGCGTCCGTGCACGACAACACCGCCGGCACCGCCTTGCTCGACCAGGCCGCCGAGCGGTGCGGGATGCGCCTGGAGAAGGCCCTGGTGGACCAGGGCTTCAAGGACGAAGTCGTCATCCATGGCGCCCTGCTGGACATCGACGTCGAGGTCGTCCGCCGCACCCCGGCCGACCAGGGCAAAGGCTTCGTCCCGCAGCCGAAGCGGTGGGTGGTGGAACAAACGAACGGCACGCTGATGCTGCACCGGCGCCTCGCCCGTGAGTACGACCACCGGCCCGACACTTCCGCCTCACGCGTCTACTGGGCCTCCACCGCGAACATGACCCGCCGCCTCACCGCACCGAGTCCGGCTTGGCGTGACTCCCTCGGACTGGCCGCGTGAACATCACCGAACTCCTCACCTGTCTCCAGACCCAGCACGACGAGGCCGCCGCCCGAGCCGGGGACTTACGCAGCCAGATCGAACACCTCACTGCCGCCCTGGCCGAGACCGAGGCCCGCCTCGCGGAGCTGGCCACCGCCCGAAAGGTCATCTCGGAGGCCGCACCAGCAGGAACCGAACCGGGCCCGCCCGAGACGAGCACCGCCTACCAGGCCATCGTGAACTCCTTCAACCAGCACCCCGGCCGGGCATTCAGGGCCCGTGAACTGCACGAACTCCTCGGCATGCCCACCGACGAAGCGGCCGTCAACATCACCCGCAGCCGCCTCGGACGCCTCACCCGCCAAGGCTTCCTCACCCAGCCCGGACGAGGCCGCTACCAGAAACGGACTTAACGTCCACTCAAACCTCTTCGATCTCGACGCCTTCAGCCAGCTGTCGGCCCTGGGCGTGCCCGCAGGAGAGCCGCTGCCACGGCTTGAAGGAAGCGAACAGCTGGTCTCCCCCGTACGGCGTCATGTCGACCGCCGCCCATCTGGCCGCCCGCCGCCTCGGTCTCACCCCCGTGCTGTGGACCTGCTGGGGCGAGGACTGGACCGCACGCGCCACACCGGAGTCCGTCCACCTGACGGTCACGGCCTACCTGGACGGCGGCGGCACCATCCTGCTCCACGACTCCGACTGCATGTCCGCCCCGGGCGCACGCCTGGCGCTCGGCACTGGGCACGCTCCCGCGCATCCTCGACACCTGTGAGCAACGGGGCTACGAGGTCGGCCGGTTGCGCGACCACGAATGGCCCCAGCCGCTCTGACCCATCGAGGTTGGCGACCGGGAGGGTAATTGACAGGGTACGAAAGTACCTCCTAACGTACCCCGCATCATCCGAGGGTAACGCCGTCGGCTCAACGAGGAGCACCGATGCAGCACCTGTACGAAATAGACGTCCGAGTTCCGATGCGTGACGGCGTGGCTCTGGCTGCCAACGTGTGGCATCCGGCCGAGGGGGCGGCTCCGACGCTGCTCGTGCGCATGCCGTACGGCAAGGACGTGATGGGCATCACTTTGGGGGGAATTCTGCCCAATCTCCCCGCTTTGCTGGAGGCCGGTTACGCCGTGGTGGTGCAGGACTGCCGGGGCACCCACCGCTCGGAGGGCGAGTTCGTTCCTCATATGGCCGACCGGGCCGACGGTGAGGACACCGTCGCCTGGATCACTGACCAGCCGTGGTCGGACGGCACGGTGGGCATGTACGGGGCGTCCTACCTCGGCATGGTCCAGTGGGAGACCGCCGTGACCGGTACTCCCGGCCTCAAGGCGATCGCACCGGCCTTCACCTCGATCGACAACTATGAGGCGCCCTGGTTCTCCGCAGGCGGTGCGCTGTCACTGAGCCTGGTCACGGTGTGGAACGCCATGATGTACGCGGCCGACGCGCAGCGGTCCCTGGCGGCCGGCGAGGGCTTCGTGTCGCAGCTGCAGCAGCTCGGTCAGGCGTTCCTGTTCCCGGAGCCGCTGAACGATGTGCTGCCGACGGGTGAGGTGCCGGTCCTGGCGGCGTACGGGAAGTGGTGGGACGACTGGATGGCCCACCCCTCCCACGACGGGTACTGGGATGCCATGGAGCTCACCCCCGAGCTCAAGAACGTCACCGTCCCGGCGCTCAACATCGGTGGCTGGTACGACCTCTACATCGGCCAGACCGTGCGCACCTACACCACCGCTCGCCGGCAGGCCGGCAGTGCGCAGGCGCGCGAGGGGCAACGGCTGATCATCGGCCCGTGGGATCACCTGTCCACGAATGGCGTCTATCCCGACCGCTCCTTCGGTCCACTGGCCAGTGCGCAGATGCTGGGCCTGACCGGGCTGCATGTGAAGTTCTTCGACCGCTGGCTCCGCGGCGACACCACCGCTCTGGACGACGTGGCACCGGTGAAGATCTTCGTTATGGGCATCGACCAGTGGCGCGACGAGCAGGAGTGGCCGCTGCCCGACACGAGGTGGACCGACTTCCACCTCACCAGCGCCGGCCACGCCAACACCGCGGACGGCGACGGCCTGTTGACCACCGAGACGCCGACCGACGCCGGGTACGAGACCTACCTCTACGACCCGCGCCGCCCGGTTCCCTCAGCCGGCGGGGCGTCCATGCCGACGACACTGGGGTTCTGCGGCCCGGTCGACCAGCGGACGGTCGCCGACCGCGAGGACGTCCTGTGCTTCACCGGTCCCGTGCTCGACGAGGCCGTGGAGGTCACCGGCCCGGTCAGCCTGAAGCTGTTCGTCTCCTCGTCGGCGGTGGACACCGACTTCACCGCCAAGCTCGTCGACGTCTTCCCCGACGGCAAGGCGATCAACCTGTGTGACGGGATCCTGCGCACCCGCTATCGGGGCGGCCTCGCCACAGAGGAAATGATGGAGCCCGGCACGGTCTACGAGATCACCATCGACATGACCGCCACCTCGAACGTGTTCCTACCCGGTCACCGCATCCGCGTGGACGTCTCCAGCAGCAACTTCCCCCGCTACGACCGCAACACCAACACCGGAGGCGTCATCGCCCGCGAGAGCGAGGAGCAGATGATCCCCGCGATCAACCACATCCATCACGGGCCGAACCACCCCAGCCGTCTGGTCCTGCCCGTCATCGACCGCAAGGACCAGTCGTGAGCGCCGCGGACCGGGTCGCCGTGCTGACCGCGACCTTCGCGGCTCCCTCACTCGACGTCGCCGGGCTGCTGTGCGACCGGCACCCCGCCGACCGCACAGCGTTCACCGTGGTGGACGGCACAGGCAAGGTTTCGACACTGACCTTCGGCGAGCTCGCCGCGGACTCTCACCGCTACGCGCGGGCGTTGCAGGGGCTCGGCGTCGGGCCGGGTGACCGGGTGGCGACCCTGATGGGCAAGAGCACCGACCTGGTCACCGTCATCATGGCGATCTGGCGGCTCGGCGCGGTCTACGTCCCGCTGTTCACCGCGTTCGCACCCCAGGCCATCGCCCTGCGTCTGGAGGGCGCGGGTGCGCACGTGGTGGTCGTCGACCCGGACCAGCGCCACAAACTGGACCCGGGCCCCGACATGCCGGACGACCTCGCGCGCCGCATCGTCGTCACCGGAACCGGCACTCCGGGCGGTGACATGTCGCTGGACGACCTCGTCGCGGCCGCGTCACCCGAGCCGGTCCCCGCCGTCACCACGAGCGGGGACGGGCCCCTGGTGCACATGTTCACCTCCGGTACCACCGGCAAGCCCAAGGGCGTCATCCACCCCGTCTCCTACATCACGGGGTGGCAGATCTACCTGGAGTACGGTCTCGGTGTCACCCGGGAGAGCAGCTACTGGTGCGCCGCCGACCCCGGCTGGGCCTACGGGCTGTACTCCGCCGTCGTCGCCCCGATGGCCGCCGGCATCCCCAGCCTGCTGCTGGCCGACGGGTTCTCCCCGGAGACGACCTGGCGCACCCTCGTCGACCACCGGGTCACCGACTTCGCCGCCGCCCCGACCGTGTACCGGGGACTGCGCTCCTCGTCGGTGCCCGTGCCGCGGGGGCTGCGCCTGGAACGGGCGTCCAGCGCGGGTGAGCCGCTGACTCCCGAGGTCAACGAGTGGGCCGGCGCCACGCTCGGCCTGGCCGTGCACGATCACTTCGGCCAGACCGAGGTCGGCATGCCCCTGGCCAACCACCACCACCCCGAACTCGCCCGTCCGCTCAAGACGGGGTCGATGGGCCGGGCGGTGCCCGGCTGGAGCCTGACCGTCCTGGCCGACGACAAGGACGAGCCCGCCGGACCGGGCGTGCTCGGCCGGGTCGCCATCGACGTCGCCGCGAGCCCGCTGATGACCTTCCGCGACTACCAGATCCCCGGGCAGAGCGACGCCAAGTTCACCCCCGACGGCCGCTACTACCTCACCGGCGACGCCGGACGGATCGACGCCGACGGTGACTTCTTCTTCTCCTCCCGCGACGACGACGTCATCATCATGGCCGGCTACCGGATCGGGCCCTTCGAGATCGAGAGCGTCCTCGCCCAGCATCCCGCGGTCGCCGAGTGCAGCGTCATCGGCGCACCCGACGACGTCCGCGGCGAGGTCATCGAGGCGTACGTCGTCCTGCGCGACGGCACCGACGCCTCACCGGAACTGGCCACCGAACTCCAGTTCCTGGTCAAGACCCGCTACGCCGCCCACGCCTACCCCCGCACGATCCACTTCATCGACGCCCTGCCCAAGACGCCCAGCGGCAAGACCCAGCGCTACCTGCTGCGCAACCGCCGACGCGCCGAACTTTCCAGCCGAGAGGCACAGTGACCGACACGGACCCCCTCATCGTCGAGCAACGCGGCACCGTCAGGTGGTTGTTGCTCAACCGCCCGGAGCGGCGCAACGCCCTCGACATCTCCCTCGTAGAAGCCCTGGACAAGCAGGTCACCAGCGCTGAGGCCGACCCCGGCACAGCGGTCATCGCCGTGGCAGGCAGGGGGCCGAGCTTCTGTGCCGGCGGGGACTTCCACCAGTTCCTTCAGCTGCACGAGCGGGGCGAGAACCCGGTCGGCTTCCTGACCGACGTATCGGCTTGCTTCAGCCGTATCGCGGCCAGCCCGAAACCGTGGGTCGCCGTGCTGCACGGTCACGCCGTCGCCGGGGGTCTCGAACTCGCGCTGGCCTGCGATGTCGTCGTGGCCGCCGACACCACGCTGATCGGCGACGGTCACGTCCAGAGGCGCCTGGTACCGGCCGGCGGGTCAAGCGTCCGGCTTCCCGGTGCGGTCGGACGCGGACTGTCTCGCTGGCTCCTGCTCACCGGCGAACTGCTGCCCGCGACCGCCTTCGCCGATACCGGCTGGATCCACGCGATCGTGCCCGAGGCCGACCTCGACGCCACCGCCACCCGCATCTGCCGACAACTGGCCGACAGCAACAGCCCCGCCCAGCAACGCCTCAAGACACTCCTGCACCGGATCGACGGCATCGCCCCCGAGCAAGCCCTGCGCGAGGAACTCGCCACCTTCGCCGACAACTGGCAGGCCAGCTCGGTGGCCGACGCCCTGCGGGCCTTCCTCGCACCACCCCACACCACCACGAAAGCGGACACCACGTGAATCGCTACCACGGACGGGTCGTCGCCATCACCGGCGCGGCACAGGGCCTCGGCCTCGCGATGGCGACCCGGTTCGCCGCCGAGGGCGCCACGGTCGCGTTGGCCGACGTCAACGAAGAGGCCCTCACCGACGCCACCGGGACCATTACCGACGCCCACGACGCGAAACTTCGCGCCGCCGTGGTGGACGTGACCGACTCCGCCCAGGTCAACGCCTGGATCACCGGCGTCACCACCGCTCTCGGCCGCCTCGATGTGCTCGTCAACAACGCCGGCATCATCCGCGACAACCGCGTCGAGGACATCACCGACGACGACTGGCACGCGGTCGTCGGCGTCAGCCTCACCGGCGGCTTCCACTGCGCCCGCGCCGCGTTCGGCCCCATGAAACGCCAGGGCTACGGCCGCATCGTCAGCTTCTCCTCCATGTCATGGCGCGGGAACTTCGGCCAGACCAACTACGTGGCCGCCAAGGCCGGCATCGTCGGCATGACCCGCACCCTCGCACTCGAAGGCGCCCGCCACGGCATCACCGCCAACGCCATCGCCCCCGGCCTCATCGAGACCCCCATGCTCGCCTCCATGAACGGACCCGCACGCGACAAACTCACCAACAAGATCCCCATGCGGCACACCGGCAGGCCCGAGGACATCGCCGAAGCCGCCGCCTTCCTCGCCAGCGAAGCCGCCGGCTACATCACCGGAGTCGTCCTCGACGTGGACGGCGGCATCTCCATCGGATCCTCGATCCGGTAACCGCGAGCCGCACGCACGTAGGGCCTCAGCCGGTCCCAGGGACCGGGAGGCGCGTCCCGAACAGGTTCGGCACCCCCTTGCCTGAACGTCACCCACGGGGGCTCACTGTGGGTACGTTAAGCGGTACGCTGGTACCCGCAGGCAAGGGCGGGTCGGCCTTCCGGCCCGGACGAGAACTCCCCGCTTCCGGCGGGGCTGCTCATGGGAGGCTGCTGCGGTGACGGCCCGAACCGACTCGCGTGACCGACGCCCGCGCCGGACGGCGCGCAGGCGGGTCGTCGACACTTCCCGGCGGGAGGAACTCCTGCGCCAGGCCGAGGCGATCATCCTCGCCGAAGGCTTCACCGCGGTGACCATGGACGAGCTGGCCCAGCGGCTGGGGTGCTCCAAGGCGACGCTGTACAGCCTGGCCTCCACGAAGGAACAACTGGTACTGGCGGTCACCCGCGCCTTCTTCCGGGAGGCGACCGCCGAGATCGAGCAGGCTGTCCAGGCCGAGCACGACCCCCGGCAGCGGATCCGCGTCTACCTCGTCGGCGTCGGCACGGCCATGCGCCGGCATTCCCATGCCTTCTACGACGACATGGTCGGCTACGAACCGACCGCACAGATCTACCGCGCGAACTCCGCCGCCGCCGCGCAACGGGTCCACGAACTGATCGAGGAGGGCGTGCAGACCGGCGTTTTCCGCGCGCTCAACGGGCATTTCGCCGCCCAGGTCGTGGCAGTCACCATCGACGCCGTGCACTCCGGGACCCTGCTCGAACGCACCGGGCTGACCGCCGGGGACGCGTTCTCCCAGCTCGGCGACCTCCTTCTCGACGGCCTGTCAACGGCCTAGTCCGGCGCCCACCAGGACTTCCGCCGCCGACACCGGGAAGTGTCCGAGGAACGGCACCTCTCTGCGTCAAAGATCAGACGGTCCCGAACAGCTGCGAGCGCTCGGCGAGGCCATCACCACTGCGGCCGAGACGACTCGCGGGGCGAAGCCGGAGTCGATTCGGGTGGTGCTCACCGAGTGCGCTCCCGACATGTGGTTCGTCGGCGGAAGGACACTCGCTGCGGTGCGGGCTCCGGCACTCCCTGCGAGTGCGCGGCTTCGTCGATGCGGTCGTACCGACCCTCGCCGCGCCGCCTAGCGACCCTCGCTCTTCGCCTCGCCACCTGGAAGGCACGCCTCGATCACCCGGCGGGCGTCCGAACGATCTCCACCGGCGGGGTGCCCGCAGGGGCACGGTTCGTGAGACCTCAGCCACAGCCTGCCCCTGGGGCCTATGTCACTGGATACTGTTTCAGTGGCATAAATGCGACTGTGCCCGTTCCGGTCCTCTGAGCACCGCACGCCGACGTTGTCACCGATGACGGTTGTGGGGATGGGGCACGGCAGGGCTGCGCCCCGACTGCCCGCGACGAAGCGTGCTGCCACCGCCGAGAGGCGTCCCGGAAGGTCGATCACTCCGTGGCTGCCGCGGGAGTTACCGACAAATCGTCGTTCGTACGCGGCACCACGAGGCCCCCACGGGCCGCTCAACGCTTCGCGACGGCCGGCGCTGGGCACAGCGACGAATACGCCTGCTCGCGCGGGATCTGAACCGCGAAGCCGGCCTCGCTGGTCATGGCGGCCGGAGCCCCGACACAAGCGATCGCCATCGGGCCACCGGGGCCCTCGACGACATCGTTCGACTCACCTCGCGCAGGGCTGCACGACCTCAAGGGACTCCGCCGATGGGTCGGTGGACATCGCCGGACTCTTTGAGTGGGACGTAGGCAGACCATGGAAGGCGCGAACCGCCTGGTTCTTCGCCTGTGGCGTCAGCGAGGCGAGCGCAGCGCCGAAACCCCGCGGATTTCCCTGGCTGACTCACGGAACTCTGTCGAGAAGTCGCGTGGCGTGACGGACGGCGGCGATGGCGTGCCGGTCGTCGGTGGCGCGGGTGGCGACGGCGATCTCCAGGGGCGGTCCGTCGAGCGGGACGAACCGGACGTCCGGGTGTGGGTAGAAGCGGCCGGCGGCCTCGGCGTGCAGGGCTATGCGGCCGGTTGTCGCCACGGCTCCTGGTATGGCGGCGGGGTTGCGCAGGGCGCCACGGCTGTGAGATCCGCCGGCGGCGGGGCCGGACCATACTTCGAGCGCGGGATGGGCGAGGGCGGTAGGCAGCCACGGGCTGTCACTGAGGTCGGCCTCAGTCAGACGGTCGGCGTCGGCGAGAGGGGAGCGCGCGGGGACGACCACGACCCGGGGCATGGTCAGTGCGTGCTCGAAGACGAGCCCGTCGACGGGGCCGACGTACTGGACGATGCCCACGTCGACCCGGTGGCTGCGGACCGCTTCGTACTGGTCGGCCAGGTCCAGTTCGGCGTAGGAGAAGGCGATTTTGGGATCGTGTCCGTGCACCGCCGCAGTCAGGTCCGTCCAGCGTTCGGCGAGTCCGAATCCCAGGACGCCCAGCGTAAGGAGCTTTTCGTCGTCGGTGCGGCGGCGGTTTTGTTCGGTGAGGGAGTCCACGGTGCCGAGCAGGGCCCGTGCCTCGGCGATCAGCCGCTCTCCCTCAGGGGTGAGGGCCACCCGGCGGCTGGTGCGTGCGAAGAGCTGGGTGCCCAGTTCCCGTTCCAGCCGCTGGATATGGCGACCGAAGGGTTGGGGACTGATGTAGTGCCGCTGCGCGGCCCTGCCGAAGTGCAGTTCCTCCGCCAGTGTCACCGCGTAGCGGAGCGCCCGGATGTCCATCCCTGTGCCTCCGTGCCTCCCACTCCGTACCGCCCGTGCAGCCGGTGCTTCCGTCTACGTCAGCGGAGGTCGAGCCGTCAACCCCTCGGTCACGGCCGGTTCGCAACCATTTCGGCTGATGATCCCCGGCTTCCTCCTCTGGTGAGGTGAGTCCACGGGAGGCACTGCCTCTGTGGCTCGGATGACAAAGGAGTCATCATCATGGCTCGGCATCGCGTTGTGCTGCGCGGCGGCACCGTCCTCACCATGGATCCGCACCTGGGAAACCTGCCTCGAGGTGACGTGCTGATCGAGGACGGTGTGATCGCCGCGGTGGCACCGGACCTCTCCGTCGACGAGGCGGAGACGGTGGACGTCACGGGACACATCGTGGCACCCGGCATGATCGACACCCACCGGCACACCTGGCAGACGCAGCTGCGCGCCCTGTGCGCCGACTGGACCCTGGCGGACTACCTGTTCGGCATCCGGCTCGGCGTCTCACCGGCCTACCTCGCCGAAGACGTCCACCTGGGCAATCACCTCGGCGCCCTGGACGCCCTGAACTCCGGCGTCACCACGATCCTGGACTTCTCGCACTGCAACAACACACCCGAGCACGCCGACGCCGCGATCACCGGGCTGCGGGACGCGGGAATCCGCGCGGTGTTCGGCTACGGCTTCTTCGAGTCGAACCCGCTCCAGCCGCCGCACTTCACCGACCACGCCTTGCGCCTCGCGGACTTCCGGCGAGTCGCCGACACCCACTTCCCGAGCCGGGACGCACTGCTGACCCTCGGGGTGGCACTCACCGAGTACGGCACACTGCCGTTCGACACCACCCGCGCCGAGATCGCCGCCGCCCGCGAACGCGACGCGCTGATCGTCACGCACACCGGCTGCGTGTGGTCACTGCCGAGCGGCGTGCGCGAATTCGCCGCGGCGGGCCTGCTCGGACCGGACCAGGTCCACGTGCACTGCAACACCCTCACCGACGAGGAGTGGCGCCTGCTGGCCGACCACGGCGCCAAGCTGTCGATCTCGGTGGAGACCGAACTCAACATGGGCATGGGCCGCCCCGCCTTCGCAGCCGCCCGCCGGCACGGCATCAAACCGACCCTGTCCTGCGACATCGTCTCCCTCAACACCGGCGACCTGTTCACCCAGACCCGCATGGGCCTGGCCTTCCAACGCTGGGCCGACACCGAGAACCTCAACCTCGCAGGCGCGGACCCCACCACGGTGACCATCACCGCGCAGGAGGCACTGGCCTGGACCACCGTCAACGCGGCCGAGGCGATAGGACTCGATCACCGCATCGGCAGCCTCACCCCCGGCAAGCAGGCCGACATCATCGTGACCGGCGGGCCCGGCATGTCCCAGCACCCGCACCTCGACCCGGCCGGCACCCTCGTCTTCCAGACCACCCCCGCCGACGTCCGCCACGTCCTGGTCGCCGGCCGCTTCGCCAAGCGCGACGGCCGACTCACCGGCACTGACCTTCCGGCCCTGCTCGCACGGGCGGACGCCTCGGCCGAAACAGTCCTCGGTCGGCTCGCCGACGCCGGGCGTCCCCTGCCCGGCACCCCTCCGGAGGGCTGGGGCCTCATCGCCCGTATGTCGGCGGAACTTCAAGCGACCCCCGAGCACCAGCAGCCCGGAAAGTAGTCATGCGCTTCGTCACCTACACCGAAAACGACGGCGACGGCGACGGCGACGGCGTACTCGACACCGACGACCTCGTCCACGCGCTCCCACCCGGTATCCGTCTCATCGACCTGCTCGACGACCCGCAGCGACTGCACAACGCCGCAGACAACGCGCTGCGCGATCCCCGCGCCGTGCACCCCTACGCCTCGCTCAGGCTGCGGGCACCGATTCCCCAGCCACCGACCGTGCGGGACTTCATGACCTTCGAGAGCCACATCGAGGGCGTGGCCAGGCTCGGCGGACCAGAGGCAGGACCGCCCGAGCAGTGGTACGAGGCGCCAGCCTTCTACTTCACCAACCCCTACTCCATCCACGGCCCGCGGGACGACGTGCGCATCCCGCCCGGCTGCACACGCTTCGACTTCGAACTCGAGGTCGCCGCCGTGATCGGGCGAGGTGGCCAGGACCTGAGCGTCGACGAGGCCGAGTCCCACATCGCCGGATACGTCCTCATGAACGACTGGTCCGCGCGCGACCTGCAATTCACGGAAATGCAGGTCCGCCTCGGCCCCGCAAAGGGCAAGGACAGCGCCACCACGTTCGGCCCGGTGTTCGTCACCCCCGACGAACTCGAGCCCTACCGAGCGGGCAACGCCTACAACCTGCGGATGACGGCCGCCGTCAACGGCACCGTCGTCGGCCAGGACGTGTGGAGCAACATGGCCTTCAGCTACGCCCAGATGATCGCCTACGCCTCGCGGGGCACCGAGGTCCGCACCGGTGACATGCTCGGTTCCGGGACCTGCGGCGGCGGCTGCCTGGCCGAACTGTGGGGACGCCGCGGACTCGACGCCCACCCTCCCCTGGCCCCGGGGGGCACCGTCACCCTCAGCGTCGAGCACCTGGGCACCCAGACCTGTCGCGTGACCGAGCGTGCCGAGCGCCCCGTCGGCGATCTGCGGGCCACCTCGCACCCGAACGCCCTCGCACCCCAAGGAGGCCACCGATGACCCCCGCCCAGAGCCCGGCACCGGACGCGGCAGGCACCGCCCACGCCGTGGCCCTGAGGTTCCCGACTTGTATTGGCCGTAGCGGAGCGCGGTCGGGTTGGCCGCTCGTAGCGTTCCGTCAGGACGCTGGGTTGGATGGCTCGTGAGGTTCCTGCCGCCCTTCTGGGGCTGGCCCGCTCGGGGTGTGCCGCCGGCCCGGTGTCCGGCCACGGTCTGACTCAACAGAGGCGTGTCCCGGCAGCGGTTCCCGAAGTCGGCGTGTCGGCCGTGGACGTCCTGTCGTCCGGCCGTGAGGAACGAACTCCCGTGATACTGCTCGGTGTTGACCCGCACAAGTCCACTCACACCGCCACCGCCGTCGACCCTGCCTCGAATCAGCAGGCGGGCTCGCTGAGGATCGACGCGAACCTGGCGGACTACCGGCGGCTCTTGACCTGGGGCCGCCGCTGGCCGCAGCGCAAGTGGGTGGTGGAGAACGCCAACGGGCTCGGCCGCCACCTGGCCCAGTGGCTCGTCGCCCGCGGCGAGACTGTCGTCGATGTACCCGCCTCGGCGACCAGCCGCGTCCGTCAACTCACCCGTGGCGGCGGCCGCAAGAACGACCGGATCGATGCTGCCGCCGCGGCCACGGCTCACATCCACGGAGACGGGCGTGAGGTGAACGCGGACGATCACACCACGGCCCTGGCCCTGCTCGACGAACGACGCGTCAACCTCGCCCAGGCCCGGGTCCGCACCGTCAACCAGCTGCACGCCGTGCTGCGTGACCTGCTGCCCGGCGGGGCTCCGCCTCAGCTGTCGGCGGACCAGGCCGCCATGCTGCTGCGCACGGTCCGCCCCGCCGGCGACGTCGAAAAGATCCGCAGGGACCTAGCCCGTGACCTGGTCACGGAGATCCGGGCGCTGGACAAGCGGCTGGCGGAGAACGCCGTACGCATGGAGGAACTGGTCGAGTCCTCGGGCAGCACGCTGATGAACACGCCCGGCGTCGGGCCGGTGCTGGCGGCACGGCTCGTCGGCCGCGTCGGGCGCGCCAGCCGGTTCGCCACTGCGGCGGCGTTCGCGAACTACACCGGCGTCGCCCCGGTCGAGATCGCCAGCGCGGACAAGGCCCGCCACCGGCTCTCACGCTCCGGCGACCGTCAGCTCAACTCCGTTCTCCACACCATCGCCGTCACTCAGATCAGGATGCCGAAGGCCCCAGGGCATGCCTACTACCAGCGGAAACTCTCCGAAGGGAAGACACCGAGGGAAGCCAAACGCTGCCTGAAACGCCGCCTTGCCGACCATGTGTGGCGCGTCATGATCGCCGATGAGCGAAAGTCCAAGCACCGTCTGGCTCAAGCTACTTGACAGGACACAGAGGCACCCCGAGATGCGGGGAAAGGTGACAGCAGGTCAGATGGGTCTCATGAGAGGAGCCCAGACGATGCCTGCCCCGAGGAAGTACCCGCTGGAGTTGCGCGAGCGTGCGGTACGGATGTACCGGACCGCCGAGCCGAAGCCCGTGATCCGCCGCATGGCCGAGGAACTCGGCGTGCATCACGAAGCCCTGCGGAACTGGATCCGGCAGGCTGAGGCCGACGCCGGCGAGCGGGATGACCTGCTCACCACCGAAGAGAAGAACGAGCTCGCCCAGCTGCGGCGCGAGGTGCGGGACCTGCGCCGGGCGAACGAGGTCCTGCGGACGGCCTCGGCTTTTTTCGCCGCGCAGCTCGACCCGACCCGGCCCAGGTGAGAACGCTCCTCGACGAGCACCCGCACCTGGGGGTCGAGCCCGTACTGCGGGAACTGCACATCCCCTCCTCCACCTACTACCGCTGGCGCCAGGCCGAGAAGGACCCCTGCGAACGGATCCGCCAGGACACCGAGCTGACCGGACAGATCCGGCAGATCCACCAGGACTCCGGCGGTATCTACGGATCGCCCAGGATCCATGCCGTCCTGAAGCGCGAGGGTGTCCACGTCGGCCGCAAGCGGGTCGAGCGGCTCATGCGCCAAGCAGGCCTGGCCGGGATCAGCCCCCGCAGGAGCAAGGGCTTCACCCGCCGCGACCCGGACGCCGACCCTGCTCCTGACCTGGTGCAACGCGACTTCACGGCACACGCGCCGAACAGGCTGTGGGTCACCGACCTGACCATGATCCCCACCCTGGAGGGGCCCCTGTGGCTGTCGGCGATCCGCGATGCCTTCTCCCGCAGAGTCGTGGCCTGGGAGACCTCCGCCCGCGCGGACGCCGACCTGGTCCTCACCTCCCTCGAGTACGCGCTGGCCAGCCGCGAGGTCGCCCCTGGCAAACTCGTCCACCACGCCGATCACGGCACGCAAGGCGGATTCAATCGGTCGTCGCAACACCTTGATCATGGAGGTGCCCGATGGGGCGTCCGGCAGGGTGGACGACGGCGGTTACGGGGCGTCCGGCGATGCGCTCGCCAGGCAAGCCGCCGGTCCGCAGGGAGGTGGAACGCGCCTTCTGGAAGAAGATCGCCGAAGGGCTGACCAGTGAGGACGCGGCGATCGCATGCGGTGTGTCGGGACCGGTCGGCTCACGCTGGTTCAGGGAACGTGGCGGAATGCCGTCGATCCAGCTTGACCCGGTTTCGGGCCGATATCTCTCCTTCGAGGAGCGCGAGGACATCGCGCTGCTGAAGGCCCAGGATGCCGGGGTCCGTGAGATCGCCCGCCAGCTGGGCAGGGACCCGTCAACGATCTCGCGGGAACTGCGGCGCAACGCCGCCACGCGCTGCGGGCAGCTCACATACCGGGCCTCGGTCGCGCAGTGGAAGGCCGAACTGGCCGCGCAGCGGCCGAAGACGTCCAAGCTGGCCGGCAACGAGCGGCTGCGCGAGTACGTTCAGGACCGCCTTGCCGGAGAGCTCCGTCACCCGGACGGCACGCCGGTGCCGGGACCCACGGCTCCGCGGTGGAAGGGACGGAACAAGCCCAGGCGCCAGGACCGCCGTTGGGCCACCTCGTGGAGCCCTCAGCAGATCTCCCACCGGCTGACGGCCGACTTCCCCGATGATGAGTCCATGCGCATCTCGCACGAGGCGATCTACCAGGCCCTCTACATCCAGGGCCGTGGCGCGCTGAAGCGTGAGCTCGTCGCCTGCCTGCGCACCGGCCGGGCACTGCGGGTGCCCCGGGCCCGGACCGCCGGCCGGGGGAAGAAGTTCGTGACCGAGGAGGTGCTCATCAGCCAGCGGCCCGCCGAGGCGGAAGACCGGGCGGTTCCCGGGCACTGGGAGGGAGACCTCATCATCGGCCTCAACAGCTCCGCTATCGGCACCCTGGTGGAACGCACCAGCAGGTTCACGATGCTGCTGCATCTGCCGCCCATGCCCGGCCATGGCGGCCCACGGGCCAAGAACGGTCCCGCGCTGGCCGGTCACGGAGCCGAGGCCGTACGGGAAGCTCTCGCGGAGGCGATCACCGACCTGCCCGCCCAGCTCCGCAAGTCCCTGACCTGGGACCAGGGTTCGGAGCTGGCGCAACACGCCCAGCTCCGTATCGACACAGGTCTGGAGATCTACTTCGCCGACCCGCACAGCCCCTGGCAGCGAGGAACGAACGAGAACACCAACGGCCTGCTGCGGCAGTACTTCCCGAAGGGCACCGATCTCGGCAGGCACTCCCGCCAGGACCTCGCGGCCGTCGCTGCGGCCCTCAACAGCCGACCCCGCAAGACCCTTGACTGGAAGACGCCCGCCGAGGCTCTCGACAGTCACCTACCATCAGCACAAAGCGGAAGTGTTGCGACGACTCCTTGAACCTGAGCAATACACGTCTGTCAAGCTCACAACACGCCTGGTCAGAGCAGGAGTTCAGGCGTCCATGGGCTCGGTCGGCGACTCCTTCGACAATGCCCTGGCGGAGAACCTGTGGATGCTGATCAAGACCGAGTGCATCCGCGGCCGCGTCTTCGCCACCAGGGCCGAGGCGAATCTCGCGCTCTTCGAGTACATCGACGGCTTCTATAACCCCCGCCGCATCCAGAAGCGCCTCGGCTACCTCAGCCCCATCGAGTACGAAGAGAAGCACTACGCCGACCAGGCAGCGACCGAACCAGTGAACCTGAAACCACGTCAACCCGCCCTGACCTGCTAGTCAGCCACTCCCGCGCAGCGGGGGAACCTCACCCCGGCGTGTACGCCTGGATACAGCACGACGGCTCCTGGTGGATCAACAACGCCGGGTTCGTCACCACCGACGACCACACCGTCCTCATCGACACCTGCGCCACCGAGAACCGCACCCGGGACCTACTGGGCGCCGTCGGCCGGGCGGCACCGGGCACACCGATCCGCTACCTGGTCAACACCCACCTGCACGGCGACCACACCCACGGCAACAGCCTGCTGCCCCGCACCACGGTGGTCATCGCGCACGAGGCGACCCGCGAAGGCATCCTGGCCGACACCGTCATCGACGGCTGCCCGCCGATCTGGCAGCCCGTGCCCGACTGGGGCGCGGTCACCCGGCGTGCCCCGGATCTCACCATCCGCACAGCACTCACCCTGCACAGCGACAGCCATCCGGTCGAACTCCACCACCCCGGCCATCCCGCGCACACCAGCGGCGACCTGATCGCCTGGCTCCCAGAACAACGCGTGCTGTTCGCCGGAGACCTGCTCTTCCACCGCGTCACCCCGCTGGTGTTCATGGGCTCCCTGGACGGCGCCCTGCGCACCCTGGCCTGGATCGCCTCCTTCGCCCCCGAACACGTGGTACCGGGCCACGGCCCCGTCATCGACGCACACGCCCTGCCGACGGTGCTCGACCAGCACCGCGCCTACTACCGACTCGTACTCGCCACCGCCCAGGCCGGCCTGCGCGACGGCCTCACACCCCTGCAAGCGGCGCGCACCTGCCACCTCGGCCCATTCGCCGACCTGCCCGACGCGGAACGCATCGTCCTCAACCTGCACCGCGCCTACGCCGACACCACCGGCCACCCCTTCGACCTGCCCCAGGCATTCACCGACGCGATCACCTACAACTCGGGTCCCCTGCACACCCAGGTCTGACCAGCCTCGGCCTACCTCACGAAGCGCGCATCGTGAAATGGGTGCGGCTCCGCACCCTTGCAGCATTCCGGCCCTGCGTGCCGGGCTGGCTACCGCACCAGCAAAATGTGAGTTCCGGCCTGCGCCCATCACAGAGACCCCCTCCCTCCACGAACAAGGGGACGGCTTGTCATGCCGGACGCCGCGAGGCAGCGCCAAGTGGCCCCACGAACTGACCCAGGGAACAGAACGGTCCAACCGCTCTCGACTCCTGCCCTCTCAACGCCCACCACTCATTCGCTGCAAGCCACAGAAACAGCAGGTCAGAGGCGTTCAAGCTCGCCGCGCCGCTATCCTGCCCCTATACAGGGGACCCTCGCTCGCGCGCATCCGCTACGCTGTCCCTGGTCAGCCATTGGTACGTGGCGTTGTCTGCTCAGGTGACCCGGCGGAGAGCGTTGCACCACGTCTGACCAGCGGGCTTGTACTCCGCGTCGAAGATCCACGCCCTGGATTTTCGACAAGGTTTTCTACAAGCCCCTGCCTTCGTAGCTCAGGGGATAGAGCACCGCTCTCCTAAAGCGGGTGTCGCAGGTTCGAATCCTGCCGGGGGCACAGAGAAACACCTGGTCAGAGGCCCTTCCGCCCATCGGGCGGGAGGGCCTCTGTGCCTGCAGCACATATATGGCACACATGCCGTGGGTGCGGACGGTGGGGAGCTGTGCAGGATGCCCGTCAAGGATGAGCTGGCTCGACGCCGGTACGAGAAGTTGATCGACCGACTTGAGTCGATGATGCGGGCCGTACTCAGGCCCGAGTACCAGGGTTACTACGGCCAGCTGATCCTGGGCAGCGACGATCTTGCGGAGATGGGCGAGCTCAAGGACGTCCGGCGCGCCGCTCGTGAGGCGGGGCGTCGTCTCGGCTGGAAGACGACCACCCATCTCGTTGGCGGCCGGCTCTTCATGCTCGACGAGCGAGGAGCGCCCGAGGAGATCGAGCGGCTGGCCGGGGATGCCGCCGCTGCTGCGATAGACCAGACCCGGCAGAAAGGTCATCGACCGCGCGGCTGACCTGATCCGAGGCGGACGCAAGGGCCACCCCACCGCGTGGTTCAAGGATTCCCTAATGATTCACCGGACAGATCAACGGGAAGCCCTGGCGCGAGCACATGGACTTCGGCGAGGCCCCGGAGCTGATGCGGCACCTGGGCACAGCAGCCACGATCATCTGTTTGTACTTGACCGGGATGCGCGGACAGGAGGTACAGGGTCTCCGGGCCGGCTGCTGTCCTGACCCCGAACCCGCCGCCGACGGCGCCTCGGGCAGGCACTTGATCCGAAGCCACCACTTCAAGAACGTCACCGACGATGACGGCAACCACATCTCCGCAGGCGAGGAACGAGCAGTTCCCTGGGTCGCCATCACCCCGGTCGTTCACGCCGTCCGCGTCCTGGAACGCATGGTTCCTGAGGGCGAGCTTCTGCTCAGTGCCGCTCACCACGACTTCGCCAGCCAGCGCAGTTACCACGGAGCCATCAAGAAGCACGGATTGCGCAGGCGGATCGAGAGCTTCGTACAGTTCGCGAATGATGAGGCACGGGCCCAAGGTCTCCTCGGCCAGATCATCCCCGAGGATCCGCACGGCGCGATCGGAGCGTCCCGGTTCAGAAGAACTCTGGCTTGGCACATCGCACGCCGTCCAGGCGGACTGATCGCGCTCGCGATCCAGTACGGGCACATGCGAACCGTCCTGGACGCCCGTGTCTCCAGCGGCTACGGCTCCCGCAGCCGCAGCGGGATCCACTCCGTCCTCGATGTCGAGACCGCCCTCGCCGCAGCCGACACCGCCGCCCATCTACGCGAACGCGTCGCTGCCGGCGAGAAGGTCTCCGGACCGGCGGCCCACCGAGCTCTTGCCGCCGCAGCCACCGCTCCACGCTTCGAGGGCCGCATTGTCCCCAAGACGTTCGCGAAGAAGGCCGCCGCCTTCCTCGCAAGGGATGGCGTCGTGCTCTTCGACAACCCCGACGCCTTTTTGATCTGCGCGTTCAAACGGGACAACGCGCTCTGCGCACCCGACCCCGGCGCGACCGCCCCAAAGCAGTACGACTGCCAGCCCGGCTGCGGAAACACAGTTCGCACCGACACGCACGCCCGTCAGTTGCGGGAGCGGGCCGAGGAGATCGACCAGCTGGCCGCCTCAACTCCGGGCCCACTTGGCAAGCGCCTGCGGGCCAACGCCGACCGTCTCCGGACCACCGCCGACGCCCACGACGCCACCGCCGAACCCTGCGAGACCCTCACATGAACCAGCAGCACCAGGACGAACGCGCCTGCATCCGCGAAGCCATGGACCGGCTCCTGACCGGACAAGCCACCTCCCCCAACGGCAGTCTCACCGTCGTCGCTCTGGCCGCCGAGGCCGGCGTCCATCGCATGGCCATCATGAGGCGGCACGCAGACCTGAAGAACGAGTTCTACGAACGCGTCCGCACGGAGACCCGGCAGGTCCCGGAGCCGGAGAGACGGCTCCGGGAGACCGTCAATAAGCTCAAGGAAGCCGAACTGGAAGAACTCCGACAGTTGGTCACCACCCTGACCCTCGCCAGCGCCGTCCTCGTCAGCCGGACGGGCACGGAGGAACCGCTGTCCGGCTCCACCATCCCCATCAACGTACTGCCGTTCCGACCGCCTCAGCCCTAGTACGGCAGCCGCCGTTCGAGATCATGGCTGGAGTTCGAGGCTGAGTCGGCGGGTGTAGTGCGATCGTTTGGCGCGGAGTGGTGTTGCCGTCGCCATCCTGACCAGTGCAAACGGTGGATAAGGCCGAGGGCGGGTGCGATGAGGAACGCGTTGACAAGACGACGGAGGAACCGGTCGACAGCGACCCGCAAGACGACCGCCTTCTTGGCGGGCGCCAGGTCGGTGTTCACCGGCACCGCCCCCGTCATGTACCGGACAACGTGCACGAGTCGCGCATGATCACGCCGGGCGGCGGCGCTGGTAGTGATCGTCGCCGGTCGGCTCATGTACCGGATAATAGGCGGTTATCCGGTACACCCTCCAGCCGGCCGGAATCGATCATCAGTCGCCTTTGGACATGAAGTCCGGGCCGCCGTGCTCGATCGTGTCCCACATCGCCTGCAGCGTCTCGTCACTCTCCAGCTTGTGATCTTCGGGGCTTTATGGCGTCGAATCTTCGCCGCTAAGTGGAGTATTGGGGTGGCTGAGGGCGTCGATGACGGCGGCGCCGGCGTCCCAGGAGCGGCGCATCTGCTGCATCGTGTCGTCGAGTTGCTCCCATCGCGCCCTTCTGGAGCGCGAGCAGTTCGTCCTGGCGCACCTTGACGACAACGTCAGGCCCGCGCCACCGTGCCCGCGATCAGCGTGGCGACGGTGATTTCCAGGGTGGCGCGCAGGTCCAGGCGGAGCTCCGTCACGGTGGGGTCGGCTTCGTAGGCGGCGAGCACGTTGGCGGAGGGCCGGCAGTAGGGCGAAAGGGTGCCGGCCAGGATCACCGTCATCAAGGCCACCGTCCAGGCGCCATCGCCGACTTCGGGCACGTACTGGCGGATGAGGTCGGCCGTGGTCGTGATGCCGGCGATGGCTGACCTCTTGTGCCGCAGCACGACGTCGACGGACACGTTGTGCTCCAGCACATTGGCCTGGGCGTTGACGAGATCGAGCAGCACCCTCTGGCGTGCGAGGGACGCGCTGAGTACCGCGGCCACCTGGTCGCCGCGTTCACGCGCCGACAGGTGTGGGTCGACACCCTTGGCCAGTTCGTCCGGCACCTGCGCCAGCCATCTCTCCATGGCGCGCACGAGCAGCTCGAACAGCACCGCCTCACGGGACTCGAAGTACCGCAGCACGTTCGACTTGGCCAGCCCGACCCGCCGGCTCAGCTCGTTGAGGCTCATGTCGGCCACCGGCATCTCGTCGAGCATCGCCGTCGCCGTGTCCAGGATCGTCTGGCGCCGGATCTCGCGCTGCTCCTTGCTGCGTGCTCGCTGGAATGTCATGCACCCCAGTTTACAAACCAGCGGTCTCTTGACAGCGGACCGGCGGTCTCTTACTGTCGAGGCCACAAGAGACCACCGGTCTATAGGGAGACTGACATGAAGTGGACCGAGCGTGACATCCCCGAGCAGAAGGGGCGGGTGGCGGTCGTGACCGGCGCCAACACCGGCCTGGGTTTTGAAACCGCCCGTGCTCTGGCGGAACACGGGGCGACGGTGGTGCTGGCCGTGCGGGACGTCGAGAAGGGCAGGCAGGCAGCCGCCCGCATATCCGGCGACGTCACCGTGCAGGAGCTGGACCTGACGTCACTGGAGTCGGTCCGCGCCGCCGCGGCCGACCTGCACGGCACACACAGGGGGATCGACCTGCTGATCAACAACGCCGGTGTGATGCAGCCGCCGAAGCAGACCACCCGCGACGGGTTCGAGCTGCAGTTCGGCACCAACCACCTCGGGCACTTCGCGTTCACCGGGCTGGTGCTGGACATGCTGCTGCCCGTGCAGGGCTCGCGGGTGGTGACGGTCAGCAGCCTCGCCCACCGCATGCGGGCCGCCATCCGCTTCGACGACCTGCAGTCGGAGCGGGACTACAGCCGCGTCGCGGCCTACGGGCAGTCGAAGCTGGCGAACCTGATGTTCACCTACGAACTGCAACGCCGCCTCGGCTCGCTCAGCACCACGATCTCGGTGGCCGCACACCCGGGTCTGGCCAATACCGACCTGGTGCGCAACCTCCCCGCCGCGATGCGGGTGATCGCCCCCGTGATCGGGCCCTTGATGAGCCAGAAGCCGGAGATGGGCGCCCTGCCGACCCTGCGCGCGGCCACCGACCCCGCCGTCCGCGGCGGCCAGTACTACGGCCCCGACCGGATGGGCGAGTCCCGAGGACACCCGAAGGTCGTCGAGTCCAGTCCGGAGTCGCACGACCGGACCGTCCAGCAACGCCTGTGGACGGTCTCCGAGGACCTCACCGGTGTGAAGTTCCCGGTCTGAGCGCTGTCCCGTACATGCGGTAGCCGCCGTCCGCGATGACCGTTGCCCTGCCGACGGCGTCCTTCGTGCCGGACAGTTCCCACCCTCAGCCCACCCGACCACGATCGCCACGTCGAGTCGTGCCTGCTCGGCCTCTGCGACGTCGATGAACGGGCCGACGTCTGGGAGACCGGTTCTGCGGTAGGGGTTCACTGTCGGGGCTCAAGCGATCAAGACATATCTTGCAGTTGAACATTCAACCAATCGTGGAGAAGTCCTGATGAACATACTTTTGTGGATCCTTGCGGGCGTGCTCGCGGCGATATTTCTGGCCGTCGGTCTGATGACGGTGCTCCGGCCGAAGGAGAAGCTGGCTGCAGCCGGCTTGGGCTGGGTCGAGGGCGTCAATCCCGTCGCCGTCAAGGCGATCGGGGCTTTGGAGGTGCTTGCCGCAGTCGGTCTGACCCTGCCCGCACTCGTGGACATCGCTCCCATTCTGGTGCCGCTGGCCGCGACCGGCCTGATCGCGCTCATGATCGGTGCCGCGATCACCCATGCCCGCCAGAAGGAAACCCCGGCGATCATGCTCAATCTGGTGCTGCTGGCGATGGCCGCAGTCGTGGCGTGGGGACGATTCGGCCCGCATTCCTTCTGAACGCGTCTGCCTGTCGAATCCAGCTATGCCATCCCGGTTCGATGTCGATGAGCGGGTCGACGTCTGGGAGACCGGTTGGGCGGCGCGGCGACGAAATACCGGAAAACCGCCTACTGCGGGCGTTACTACGGCTCTACCTACAGGGTCGGCGACCCGAGTCGCCGGCCACCGATCCTCACCGGCAAGGACGTGACCCCAATGCCCGAGCTTCGACTCCGGATCAACGGAGAAGACCACATCGCGGACGTCGCGCCGCAGGTCAGCCTGCTCGACGTGCTCCGCGAACACCTGTGGCTGACCGGCACCAAGAAAGGCTGCGACCAAGGGGCCTGCGGCGCCTGCACACTGCTGGTCGACGGGAGACGCATCGTGTCCTGCCTGGCCCTGGCGGTGCAGTACGAAGGTCGGGAGATCACCACGATCGAGGGCATCGCCCACCCGCTGCAGGAGGCCTTCGTCCGCGAAGACGGCCTGCAATGCGGGTACTGCACGCCGGGCCAGATCTGCTCGGCGATCGGGATGCTGAGCGAGTACGCCGCGGGCGCACCGAGCGCAGCCACCGAGGGACTGACCCCCGAAACACTGACACCCGCGGAGATCCGCGAACGGATGAGCGGCAACATCTGCCGCTGCGGGGCCTACAACGGCATCGCCGAGGCGATCCAGGAAGTCGCGTCATGAAGACCTTCAGCTACCTCAGTCCCCCCGACGTCGACGCCGCCCTGCGGCAGATCACCGCCGAGCCCGGCGCCAAGTTCCTCGGCGGCGGCACCAACCTCGTCGACCTCATGCGCGAAGGCATAGAGGCGCCCGCCACGCTCATCGACATCACCCGGCTGCCGCTCAACGGCATCGAGGAACTCCCCGACGGCGGGCTCCGCATCGGGGCGCTGGTCCGCAACAGCACCCTGGCGGCCCACCCGGACGTGCGCGCCCGCTACCCGTTGCTGTCCCAGGCCATCCTGCTGGGCGCCACCGGGCAGATCCGTAACATGGCCACGGTCGGCGGCAACCTGCTGCAACGCACCCGCTGCCTCTACTTCTACGACGAGGCCTCGGCGTGCAACAAGCGGGAGCCTGGTGCCGGCTGCTCGGCCCGCGAGGGCTTCAACCGGGGCAACGCGGTGCTCGGCACCAGTGACGACTGCGTCGCCACCCACCCCTCGGACATGGCCGTCGCGCTGGCCGCCATCGACGCCGTCGTGGAGGTCCGCAGCAGCCGCGGCAGCCGCCGCATCGCGCTGACCGACTTCCACCGGCTCCCGGGCACCACCCCGCATCGGGAGTCCGAACTCGAAGCCGACGAACTCATCACCGCGATCGAGCTGCCGCCGCTGCCGGTCGCCGCCCGGTCGCACTACCGCAAGGTCCGTGACCGGGCGTCGTACGCCTTCGCCCTCGTCTCGGTCGCCGCCGCCCTCGACATCGGCACCGACGGCCGCATCACCGACGTCCGGCTGGCACTCGGCGGCGTCGCGACCAAGCCATGGCGGGCACGTGCCGCGGAGCAGTTGCTGCTCGGCGCCCAAGCCACCGAGCAGAGCTTCGCCACCGCCGCCGCCGCCGAGCTCGCCGCCGCCATTCCCCTGTCCGGCAACGCCTTCAAGATCGACCTGGCCCGCCGGACGGTCGTGGCCGTGCTTCGCAAACTCACCACCGAACGGAGCGGATCGTGACCACACACGCCAATCCCCAGGGCGAACCCGGCTCGAACACGGATGCGTCCGTGCCGGTCGGCGGCGCGGTCGGCCGCCCGGTCGACCGCCGCGACGGCCACGCGAAAGTGACCGGGACGGCACTGTTCTCCGCCGAGCACCGCTACCCGAACCTCACCTACGCCACCATGGTGCACGCCACCATCGCCCGCGGCACGATCACCGGCATCGACACCGCCGCGGCAGCCGCAGTGCCCGGCGTCCTGGCGGTCCTCACCCATCTCAACGCGCCGCGGATCCGCCCGGTACGCAAAGCCAACATCATCCGGGACCTGGGACCGAGCATCTCGGGAACCGCGGTCGACTACCTCAACACCGATCAGGTCTTCTGGGACGGCCAACCCGTCGCCGTCGTGATCGCGGAAAACTCGGCCGCGGCGAACGAGGCCGCCCCGCTCGTCACGATGACCTACCGCGAGGTGCCCGCGCGGGTGGACTTCGCCGTCGAGCAGAAGAACGCCACCGTGGCCAAGGGCGACCTCACCTTCGCCGGCGTGGCGAAAAAAGGTGACGCCGACGCGGCGCTGGCCACCGCGGAAGTCTCCGTCGACCTGCACTACACCACGCCCGGCCTGCAACACAACGCGATCGAACCGCACACGACGACCGCCACCTGGGACGGCGACCACCTCACCGTGCACGACACCACCCAGTCCACCGATCAGACCCACAAGTACCTCGCCTGGCGGTTCGGCGTGCCGGCATCCCACGTCAGGGTGCGGGCCGAGTTCGTCGGCGGCGCCTTCGGCGGAAAGTTCGCCGTCTGGCCCGGCACGGTCATCGCCGCGATGGCGGCCAAGGCCGTCGGGCGACCCGTGCGCCTGGCACTGAGCCGCAAGGCCGTCAGTTGGTCCGCCGGCGGGCGCACCGCCTCGAGCAACCGGATCGCGCTCGGCGCGACCCGCGACGGCCAACTCACCGCACTGATCCAGGACAGCATCACCCGCACCGGCTCCGTCGGCGGCCTGCTCGAAGCGACCAGTTCACCGGCCCGGCACCTCTACGGCGCCGACAATATGCTCACCCGGCAGAACCTCGCCGAAATGGATCTGCTGCCCAACACCTCGCTGCGTGCCCCCGGCGAGGCGATCGGCAGCTTCGTACTGGAATCGGCCATGGACGAACTCGCCTACGAACTGGCGATGGACCCGATCGCCTTGCGGATGCGCAACGAACCCAAGACCGATCCGACCGGCGGCAAGAAGTTCTCCCAGCGGATGCTGCGCGAAGCCTTCCAGACCGGCGCCGAACGCTTCGGCTGGGCGGACCGCGATCCCCGACCGCGCTCCATGCGCGACGGCGAATGGCTCGTCGGCATGGGCACGGCCGCGGCCTACCACCCGGCCGTGCGGCTGACCGCCGACGTCAAGGTGCGGCTCAGCGACGACGGCACCGCGCTCGTGCAGTGCAGCTTCCACGAGATGGGCATGGGCGCCGCGACCGTCCAGGCACAGATCACCGCCGACGCGCTCGGCATCGGATACGAGAAGGTCCGGGTCGAGTACGGCGACACCGCCCTGCCGCCCGGGCCGATGGCCGGCAACTCCAACCAGACCGCGACCGTCGCCACCAGCGTCCTCGCCGCCTGCGCCGAACTCACCCGGAAGGTCACCGCGCTGGCCCGGCGTACGGGCACCACCGGTCAAGAACCGGCGACCACCCTACGAGCGGCGCACATCCCCTTCCTCGAAGCCTCGGTCGGATCCACCACCCGGCTCGGCGCACTACGCAGCCAAGGCCGGTTCCTGACCACCTTCCTGAAAGACCAACGCTGGTCCAAAGCCGCCCGCGGCGCGCAGTTCTGCGAGGTACGGGTGAACGCCGACACCGGCGAACTACGGATCTCACGCTGGCTCGGCATGTTCGACGTCGGCCACGTCATCAACCCGAAGACCGCCGCCAGCCAACTGCGCGGGTCCATCGTCATGGGCATCGGCATGGCGTTGTCGGAGCAGACCCTGATCGACCCCCGCAACGGCCGGACCATGAGCGCCGGCCTCGACTCCTACTACCTGCCGGTGCACGCCGACATCCCGCCGATCGACGTCGCCTGGCTCAACGAACCGGACAAGACAATGCCCCTGGGCATCATCGGTCTCGGCGAGGTCGGCGTGACCGGCGTGGCAGCCGCGATCGCCAACGCCGTTTTCCACGCCACCGGCCGACGCGTCCGCGACCTACCGATCTCCCTGGACAAGACGCTGTAACCACTGCCCGGCCTCGGCGGGCGGCATCCATACTCGTGGCCGCCACCAGGCTGGCCAACAGCGCCTTCCACGCTCATTTCGTTTCCGAGGATGACCTGGTAGGACGCCACCGTCGCCGACCAACTGCCCGGCTCGGCTGTTGTCGCGCAAAGACATCGACGACGTCCACCCGGTCGGGCGCGGCCAGCGAAGCTGACGAGCACGCCAAAGCGTGACCAGGTCCGGCCGGTTCAACCACCAGCGAGGAGACCTTCCTCGCGTCTCGCACCGGCCTGTTTTGGAGACCAAATGATCGACATCGCCGACCAGCTCACCGACTGGGTCGCCAGCGGCAGGGACTTCGCCGTAGCCACCGTGGCTGCCGTCACCGGCAGCGCGCCGCGACCGGTAGGTGCCGCCCTCGCCGTCGACAGCGACGGCGTGGTCATCGGTTCCGTCTCCGGCGGCTGCGTGGAGGGCGCGGTGTACGAACTGTGCCGACAGGCGCTCCAGAACGGCGTACCGGTCCTCGAACGCTTCGGCTACAGCGACTCGGACGCCTTCGCGGTGGGCCTGACCTGCGGCGGCATCATCGACATCCTGATCACCCCGGTGCGAGCCGGGACGGCGGACGGTGAGGTGATCGCGGCGGCACTGGCCGCCTTCTCGGCGGGCGAGACCGTGGCGTTGGCCCGCATCGTCGATGGACCCGGCGACCTGACCGCACGGCCCCTCCTCGTACGTCCTGACGGCTCCCACGGAGGCACCCTCGGCGGTCACCGCGCACTGGATGCCACCGCCGCCGCGATGGCCCGAGCCATGCACGACACCGGCACTGCCGTCATCGGCGAGGACGGCTCGCACTGCGGAAGACCGGTTACCCTGCTGATCGAATCCAGCGTTCCACCACCCCGGATGATCATCTTCGGGGCGATCGACTTCGCGGGTGCCCTGACCCGGATCGGCAAGTTCCTCGGCTACCACGTGACGGTCTGCGACGCCCGCCCGATGTTCGCCACCACTGCCCGCTTCCCGGAAGCGGACCAGGTCACCGCCGACTGGCCACACCGCTACCTGGAGTCCACCGACATCGACAGCCGAACTGTGCTGTGCGTACTCACCCACGACGCCAAGTTCGACATACCCCTGCTGCGTATCGCGCTACGGCTTCCGGTCGCCTACGTCGGCGCCATGGGCTCGCGCCGCACCCACCAGGACCGCACCCGACGCCTGCGTGCGGCCGGAGCCACCGAAATCGAACTGGCCCGCCTTCGTTCGCCGATCGGCCTCGACCTGGGCGCCCGAACGCCCGAGGAGACCGCTCTGTCCATCGCCGCCGAAATCGTGGCCGAACGACGCGGCGGCAACGGGGCACCCCTGACCGGCACAAACCGCTCGATTCACCGCGCACAACCTATCGATCACCGCAGGCACGGTCCCTGGGATCAAAAGCACGCACTCAGGAGCTCAGGAGACTGAACAGAAGAACTTGACAGGGAAGCGGTTGGGCGGCCCCTTCGTTTACGGCTCCCCGGCACGGATTAGGCACACGTCACGCGGCATCTTCCTCCAGGGCCGCCACCTCCTCGGCCGCCTCGCGAGTCTTCCGCTCCGCCTTCTCCAGCTTGGCCTTCGCCTTGGCCAACTGCTTGGCCCGGCGCTTGTGCATCTTCTTCGAGACCTCGTCCAGGCGGTCCGGGAAGAGGTGCCCGTACGTGTCCAGGGTCAGCGTCGCGGACTTGTGGCCCAGCATCGTCTGGACGACATTGACGTCCGCGCCACTGGCGATGGCGAGCGAGGCCGCCGTGTGGCGCAGCTTGTGCGGGGTGACCTTGAGGTGCCCCAAGTCGGCCTTCACGACGGCCGGCGCGAAGAAGCGCTGACGGAAGTTGCGGGCCCGCAGCGGTCCGCCCTGCGGGGCGGTGAAGAGGAGTGCCTCGTCGCCCCGCCCCTGGACGTGGGGCCTCAGCTCCTCCGCCAGGAATCGCGGGATCGGTACGGACCGACGCTCGTGGTTCTTGGGGGTGTCGAGGTAGAGCTTGCCGTTGTCCTCGACGTACGCCTCGATGATGTGCGCCCGGCAGGCGTCCAGATCGACACGCCCCACCTTCAGCGCGGACGCCTCGCCCCAGCGCAGACCTGTGTAGGCCAGCAGCAGGATGAACACCCGGTAGGCGCCTGCCGCATTGGCCAGAGCGTCGACCTGCATGTCGTCGAGGTAGACGTGGTCGGTCGGTGCCGCCTTCGGGAGGGGCACTCCGACCGCCGGATTGACCGCCAGGCGACGGGACTTGACCGCGTAGGCGAGCACCTGGCTGAGGATGACGTACGCCTTGCGGACCGAGCGTGGGCTGAGCTTCCGGCCGCCCGTCGCCTGGCCGGACAGCATGTCGGCGAGCCACTCGGCGACTTCCTCGAAATGGATGCGGTCGAGGGGCGTGGTGCCCCATCGGGGGATCACATGAACGTCGAGAACACCGCGGTATCGGTTGCGAGTTGATCGCTTGAGGTGGAGCTGGGCAGCAAGCCAGGAGTCCGCCACCTCAGCGAACTTCACGCGCGCCGCGGCCGGATCGCGGTAGGAGCCGTCGTTGAGGCGGGACTCCATCCTGAGCCGTTCGACGTCGGCGTCGATCTTGCGGGCCAGGGTCTTCATCTTGGGCTTACCGTCCGGGCCGTACCAGCGCACGCGGTAGCGCCCGGGTGGCGTACGCCCTGCCTGCTTGGCCTCAGCCACGGCCCGCACGTAGGCCGCGTGCCCTATGCGGTCCTCAATCCAGACGCGCGCCAATTAGCACCCCCTCCGGTCAGCAGCGGTCGCCAACGCGAGCGGTAGGAGCAGGGTCGCGGGAGGGACGCCGAGTGCGGTGGCGATCGTGACGAGGTCGTCGACGTCGCAGCGGCGGCGGGCGCGTTCGGTGCGACTGAGGGCCGTGTTGGTCATCGGGCGGCCCAGTGCTGTGCAGCGGGCGGCGAGGTCGTGCTGGGTCAGGCCGCGCGCGAGGCGTAGGTGCTCGATAGCGCGGGCGGAGTGGAGGCCGGCAGGGCCTATTTCGACAGGTCGGGATGCCATGACAGATAGCTTTAACTTGCAGCCAGGCGCTATGGCAAGAGTTGGTTCTTAAACTCTATAGAAGTCGTTCGGGGGCAGAGTGGTGTTCGTCTCAGCAATTCGCAGCCCATCCCGAGTTGTTTCGGCTGGGCGTCATGCTAATTTACCTTCGCGCGCACGAAATAGGTGGTTTAGGTAAGTTTCTGCCTTACTGTCTAGCGGGTAGGCGGTGGCTCTGATAGCCGCTCCGTGACCCATGTGAGCTGTGGCGACGCCTGCGGGTGCTCGCTCGACCGGCTGTTTCGCCGCAGAGAATTGTGTCGGCGGATGGAGCGATTTCGACAACCGGCGATCCGCCCTTACTGTTTTGGAATCGCCGACCACACCGAGAAGTGCTGGAGAGTTTCAGAACCAACGCTGGACTTTTCCTCCCGGGGTGTGGCTGTGTTGTCCAGGCCCGCTGTCCAAGACCGAAAAGGAGCCCTGTGCCGAATACCTCTTCCCGTAGCACCAACGCCCCCGCCCCCGCCGAGGCAGCCAAGCGCGGCCCGCTGGCCACCCCTGCTGAGGTCGCCGAGTACCTCGGGGTGCCGGTGAAGACCCTCTACCAGTGGAAGTACCGGGGCATCGGCCCCAAGGTGCACAAGGTCGGCCGTCACCTGCGCTACCGCTGGTCCGAGGTGGACGCCTGGGTGAACGCCCGGTCCACGTACGGCCTCGCGGTCTGAAACCGCGCTTCCGTGGCAGTGAAACGGCCCTCGGCGAGCCAACGCCGAGAGCCACAGAGTCCCCGCCCCATCACCCTTGAATGATCGAACCGGTGGGCCGGGCCTTGCCCGTCCGGCCCACCAGGGAGGAACGCCTGTGGACGAACCTACGTCCCCCACCGCACCCTCGACGCCCGCCTGGCCGCCCGTCGCCGTCCCCGGCCAGGACCGACACCCCACCCCCCAGACCTCTTCCACCAAGGACGAGGAACCGCAGCAAGCCGCAGAAGGCGCGGAGCTGCTGGACGAATTGCGGGAGGCCATCGCACGGTACGTGATCCTGCCCAGCGGCGAGGCACTGACCGCCGTCACGCTGTGGGTCGCGGCCACGCACATCCAGCCCGCGCTGCAGCACGCACCGCGCCTGGCCGTGGTCGGGCCGGCGAAGCGCTGCGGCAAGTCCCGTCTGCTGGATGTGATCACGGAGACGGTGCGCGAGCCGCTGATCACGGTCAACACCAGCCCGGCGGTGGTCTTCCGTGCCATCGGCGACGACCCGCCCACCCTGCTGGTGGACGAGGCCGACACCATCTTCGGCAGCATCAAGGCGGCCGAGAAGAACGAGGAGCTGCGCGGCCTGCTGAACGCAGGTCACCAGCGCAACCGGCCCGCTCTGCGGATCTCCGGCCCGGAGCACAAGCCGCAGGCGTTCCCCACCTTCGCCATGGCCGCGCTCGCCGGCATCGGGGACCTCCCGGACACGATCATGGACCGGGCGGTGGTGATCCGGATGCAGCGCCGCAAGAACGGGGAGCGGGTGGAGCAGTTCCGCTCCCGCCGCGACATCCCCGCGCTGCACGAAGTGCGCGACCGGCTCGCCGCGTGGCTGCGCCCTCTGCTCGAAACCGCCGCCGACTTGGTGCCCCCCATGCCGGTGCAGGACCGGGCGGCGGACACCTGGGAACCGCTGGTGGTCGTCGCCGAGCTGGCAGGCGGCTCCTGGCCGGAGCAGGCCCGGGCAGCATGCGTGGCCATGTGCGCGGCCGAATTGGGCCAGGACGACGAGTCGAACCTGAAGACCCGCCTGCTGCGGGACATCCGCCGCGTCTTCGCGCGTGACGGCGATCCCGACATCATGCGCACCCGGGACCTGCTGGAGGAACTCCTCAAGGACCAGGAGGCTCCATGGGCGGAGTACCGCAACACGGGCCTGACCTCACGCTACCTGGGGATCCTGCTCAAGGACTTCGGCATCCAGGCGGCCGTGCTCCGCTTCGAGGGCGGACGACAGGCCAGGGGCTTCACCCACGTGCAGTTTACCGACGCCTGGGCTCGCTACTGCCCCGAGGAGCCGGCACCCGGCAACGGTGACGAGACCACCCATCACGGGCCGACCGTAAACCCGTAAACACTCGTCACACACGTCGCATCCCAGGTCAACCCCGTGACGGGTCGCGCAGCTGTGACGGGTCCTCCCGTATCACGCCGGACTCCCGTACCTGCCCTGAGCAGGCATGCGACGGGTGCGACGAGTCAGCACACCTCCCGCCTCCCAGGCTCTTCCCCGCTACGCGGAGTGCTGTGTGTCCATCACGTCAGCGTCTCTGCCCCTAGCTGGCCTCGTACGCGGCGCCTCGCCCTGCCGGTCATATGGCTGGTCCGCGACGCCTCGCGCGAAGGTCGCCACCGGTGTGTCCACGGTCTGGCACCCGTCGGTCCGCGAAGAGCCGTATACGGCGGCGGGGGACCGTCCCGAGGAACTCCATGCGCGGCACCTACCGGGACCGACCTCGGTGCCCCGTGGGACGGAGCACGCCCCGTCACCGGGACCGGGAAAAGGCGGGACCGGGGACCGCGACAGTGCCTGGGGGACGGCCCGTACACAGGCAGAGACGGGACCGTCCCTCTGAGAATCCGCTGCTCAGGGCACGTTGAAGCCGGTCCCCACAGCCGTCCCCGAAAGCCGGGGACCGGTCCCGCAACCGACACCGTCCCTTGGGGACCGCAAAACCGGGACGGTCCCCCTGACGCTGTGTCACGGGGACCGTCCCCAATGAACGTCGCCGCCTGGTCCCGCATAGCCGGGACCGGGAGCCACATGGCTTCGGGGACTCTCCCCGCACACCCCTGCCCACCGATCTGACCTGACGTCCCGCCTGAGCACGGGTCGCAGTCACGCGCCTCAGCAACTCGTCGACCGTCCGGGACGAGACCCGGCACCACACCCCACCCCTCACGTACGCCCCACGGAGAACCGCACGTGCCTATCCAGCAGCCTGAGCACCACAGTCCGCATAACGCCTCATCCGACATCGCAACCCCAGACAGCGCAGCAAGTTGTCGGGTAAGGAGTCCTTACCCGGCCTCCGCCCCTGGGGTGGCGGAGGCACCCGGCGCCGAGAGGGTGCCGGGGTGGGTCGGCCCGGGGGTGCCGACCGAGACGGGAGCCGCCAGACCGTCGCCGCACGTTGCGCAGACGACGAAGCCGCAGCGCCGTCTGCGTCAGCCGCGCCTGCGCGAGCGCCGCGTCCACCCCCGTTACAGCGACAGCGAGTTCACCGACCTCGCTCACGCCGCCGCGCTCAGCCGTATGCAGATCGGCGGCTACGTCGCCGAGGCGTCGCTCGCCGCGGCCCGCGCCGAGGACCCCACGGCCGCGATCGCCGACTACCGCGCCATGGTGAAGGCGCTGATGGCCGCCAACCGGCAGCTCGGCTGGCTCGGCAACAACCTCAACCAGCTCACCTGGCACCTCCACAAGGACGGCGCCTGGCCCGAGCACGACGTCGTCCACCGGCTCCTGGCCCGCGTCGAAGCATCGATCGCCGACGTGGACACCGCCGTCGCCCAGGTCACCGAGGGAAGGCAGGGCCGGTGATACCGAAGATCATCACAGGCAAGGGCAGCACCCGCCGTCTGATCGCCTACCTCTTCGGCAAGGGCGACGCCAACGAGCACGTCGACCCGCACCTGGTCGCGTCCTGGAACGACTTCGCCCCCGACCCCGGCCGCAGCCCGCACCGCGACCCGAAGGAGGTGGAGAAGCAGCTCTACACCCAGCTCGACCAGCCGGTGGCGATGCTCGGCCGCCGGGCTCCTCAGACGACGGTCTGGCACTGCCCGGTCCGCGCCGCCCCCGAAGACCCCATCCTGTCCGACGCACAGTGGGCAGAGATCGCCCGCCGGATCGTGGCCGCCGCCGGCATCGCCCCCGCCGGGGACACCGAAGCCTGCCGCTGGGTGGCCGTACGGCACGCCGACGACCACATCCACATCGCCGCCACCCTCGTCCGCCAGGACGGCCGCCGTCCCAAGCGCGACTACGACATCCGGGCCGTCCAGCGCGAGGCCCGACAGATCGAAGTCGACTACGGACTACGGCGGTTGAAGCCGGGCGACGGCACCGCCGCCAAACGCCCCACCAGCAAGGAACACTTCAAGGCCAAACGCCAGGGCCAGGACGCCACCGCCCGCGAGATCCTGCGCATGCGGGTGCGCCGCGCGGTCGCCGCCGCGGCCGACGATGCCGAGTTCTTCTCGCTGCTGGAGGCGACCGGCGTGGACGTACGCCTCAAGCTCGCTCCCTCCGGCGACGCGCTCGGCTGCAACTTCGCCCTGCCCGGCAACGTGAACGAGGAAGGCGACCCGGTGTGGTTCGCGGGCTCCACGCTCGCCCCTGACCTCTCCCTGCCCAAGATCCGCGAACGCCTCGCCACCACCAGCCCCGAGCCGGCCACCATCCAGCCTGGCAACCCGTGGCACCAGGCCACCGCCGCCACCGAACGCATCCCCCACCACCTCACGAAAGGCGACGAGCAGACGGCCCAGGGCCAACTCGTCGCGCTCGGTGCAACGCTGGACCTGCTGCCCGCCATGGCACCGACAGCGGTGCGGGCCGAACTCGAACAAGCCGCCGCCGCCTTCGAGCGCGCCACCCGTTCCCGCATCGCCGCCGACCTCACCAGCACCCGCGCCCTGCACCGCAGCATCCAGACCATCTGGCGCGAGAGGCCCCAGGACACTGACGGCACCGGTCTCACGATGCTCCTGGACGCCGCACTCACCGCGGTCGCCTTCGCGCTGCACTGGCACCGCACCCGCCAGCACGCCCAGCAGGAAGCGGCAGCCGAACAGGCGCTCCTCCACCTGCAGACCACGTACGCGCAGACCGCCGAGCCCGTCCTGGTCGGCCTCGCCAGCCGGGCACCCGGCCCGCAGACCAAGCGCCGCTTCGCCCACCACCTTCAGGATGTGGTTCCGGAGCACGCCGAGCGCATCCTCAACGACCCCGCTTGGGACGCACTCGCCACCGTGCTCGCCGAGGCAGAGGCAGCAGGACACAACGCAGCCACCGTCCTCGGCCAAGCGCTGCACCAACGTGCCCTGGACGACGCCCACAGTCCCGCCCGCGCGCTGACCTGGCGTATCCGCCGCCTCGGCGAGCGCCACGTTCCCGGTCCTTGGGCCCAGGCAGCCAGGGCCCACAGTGCCATGCAACGGCCCAGCGCGCCGGTCCACCCCGCGGCAACCACTGCTCGGCCACCGCAGGGGTCACCGACACGGCGGCGCTGATCAGACCGGTGCGGACAGCCTGGGCGCGAGGAGTTCCAGCGCTTCCTCCCAGCGGTAACGGTCGGCCCCGCCGCCGGCCTTTGGCCGGTGCGGTTCGTACGAGTCGATCAGGACGCCCATCTCGCGTAGCCGTTCCAGACTCTGGCTGTACGCGGGGTGGGCGGCCTGGGCTGAGTTCAGGTACGGCAGCACGGCGACCGGGATGTCCATGGCGGGTGCTTCGCACAGGACGCCCAGGGCGAGATTGTCGGAGATCCCGGCGGCCCACTTGTTGACGGTGTTGAAGCTGGCCGGGGCAACCGCGATCGCATCCGCCGGCCGAGTCGGGCGCGGTTCACCTTGTGACCGCCATGCCGAGCGGATCGGGCGGCCGGTCTGCGCCTCGACCGCCTCCGCGTCGAGGAAACCGAGTCCTTGTGGGGTGGCGATGACGCCGACGTCCCAGTGCTGTTCCTGCGCGGCGGTAATCAGCTTGCCGACGTCACCGGCGATGCCGCACGCACAGACGACTACGTACAGGAAGGGCTTCTTGGCCGGTTCCTTAGTGGTGGGCTCGGTCACGCGTGGGCTCCAGGATGGTGAGCTTCTCGTTGGGCGGCCAGCTGGTCGGCCAACGCATCGGGCCCGATCTTGCTCAGAGCCCACAGGCTGCTGGATCGACGAGCCCACCGCCAGAGCGGGTCAGCCACAGGGATGTGGAAGGGCAACACTGGAATGCCGCGGGTGTCGAAGGGACCGGCGTCGAGGTAACGCAGACCACCAGTGCCGCACAGATAGTGCGTACTGCCGGTGGCTGCCGCGAGGTCGGCGAGGCGCTCGGAGCGGCCTTGCCGGGTCGGGATCACGCTGCTGTCCTGCACCTTCCCCGACCAGCCGAGAGCGCTGAGCAGGGCGATCGTCGATGTCCTCGCCAGGTCGGCCACACGGTCCGACTCGTCGAGCGCGTCCAGTACCTCGGACACAGCACCCCAGTAGGGGCTGCGGCCGTAGTACTGGCGGACGAGAAGCTGGACCGTCCGGCGCGAGCGACGCGGATCAACGAGCCGTGCCTGGCTGATCAGTGTCGGGCGCCCGTGGGGAAGGTGCGTCGGGAGCGTGAGCCACTGCTGTCGGGATGGATCGTCCAGGGCGGCGAGACGGGCGCGGTGCTGGTAGTCGCGCCGGGCGAACTGCACGTCGTCCAGGACGACCCACAGGTCGGCGGAGAACAGCTTCGCCAGCGTGGACAGCCGGGGAAACAGGTTCGGTTGGTGGATCGCGCACAGCCCGTCCGACGCATCGGCGCTGGGCGGCTCAGGTGCTGATGAGGCGGCTTTCGAAGCCAGCGCCCAGGAGGCTCTCGTAAGCGTCATACACATCCCCCGGTACGTCCTGCTCGACGGCGAAGCCGAGCTTCGGGTACTCGATCACCCGTTGCAGGTCACCGACGAGCATGTCGACGACGAGCTTCTCGTCGCCGATGGACTTGATGTAGTCGTCCAACTCCAGCGGCTCGGAGGCGCACACGACCTCAGCCTCGGGCCACAGCTTGCGGCAGGTCGCATACGAGCGGCGCTCCATGTACGGCTTGGAGATCAGCAGCAGCGACTGCACTTCCACCCCGGCCTCGGCCAGTAGTTCGCGGGAGAACGTGATGTTCTGGCCGGTGTTTGCGGCCTTCGACTCCACGATGATCGCCGCGTCTGGCACCCCCAGGCTCAGCGCATGCTCGCGGTAGTGGACGGCCTCGCCGCGCGGGAAGCGAGCGCGGGTGGTGGGGCTGTTGCCGCCGCTGAAGACCACGACCGGGAAAAGGCCGGCGCGATAAAGGTCGACCGCAGTAGTCGCGACCCCGAGGTCGTGGCTGCCCAAGCCGATCGCCGCCGAGCAGGGCCGCAGCTCGTGGCCCATCTGGTGATAATTCCAGATCAGCGTCGCGTCGTGGAACTGCTCGTCGGTGATCTGGCGCTGCTGGTGCTCCGGCACTGGCACTCCCTGGCTCATCCTTGCTGGCCCTTTCGGATGCCCTCAATACTGCGCAGCTGGTGGCTCAGCCCGTACTGCCGGGCCACCTGTGCCGCCTGATCGAGGACGGACAGCCCATCATTCCGGGTCGCCGCATCCGACAGAAGGATGTGCCCGTACGCGGTGTCCAGCCTCACCCGCTGCATCGGGGAGTCGACCGTGCCGGTGGTGCGCGCGATGTCGATGTAGTGCAGTGCCTGCTTCAGGTCGCCGGCACCGCGACAGGCCAGGGCCAGCTTCTGGTGGGCGACCGACCAGTCCTCCGGCTCGCCCAGGTCCTCGAAGGCACGAGTGGCGGCCGTCATCGCGTTGGTGGCGTACTCGTTGTCGCCCTCCTTGCTCAGCGCCGTACCCACCCACAGCCGCGCCCTGGCACGGTCACGTCGGCTCAGGCGCTGGTCCCCGGCGAGGAGTTCGTAGTGGCGAGCGGAGGATTCCAACTCGCCCGACATCTCCTGAACGACGGCCAGGGACAGCTCGATCTGAGCCACCCGGCGTGGGATGTCGAGCTCGGTGAACATGCCCCGAGCGGTCAGGTAGGAGTGGCGGGCGGAGAGTGGGCCGAGGATCGCGCCCTGATCGCGCTGGAGGTCGCCCAGGAGCACGAGGGAACGGCCGTACAAATATAGACCCTTGCCGTCCAGCTGCTGGGGTGCACGGCTACTCAACCACCGGTTCAACAGGGTTGAGGCGAACGGGAAGTCCTGACGGCTGATGCAGACAACAGCGCGCTCGATGTCCTCGGTCCAGGTCTCGTAGTCCGCCGGCCGCGCGCTCTTCCGTTCAGGGAACAGCGTTGCCTCGAAGCGGGCTTGGGCGGCGGAATCCGCCCGTGCGAGTGCGGTGTCGAGGATGGCCTGGGTGTCCGGTCGGGGCTGTGTTTCCGCGCCGAAGCTCTCCCACTTCGCAACCGTGCGCAGCGCGACACCGAGGTGCTCGGCGAAAGCGCGCGTGCTCATACGCAACGCGGCGCGCAGGGCGCTCGCCTCCTGACCTGTCCATTGCTGCACGCTGACCACGGATGACCTCCCTCCGTCACGTATGGAAGCACTGTCGGTGACGACGTGGGGTGGGAAGTGCAACGGAAGTACAACAGCAGGTCATTTCGAGGACGTTCACGACGGCCGACGCTATAGGCATGGACGACGACCTCATCACCGAACGCCGCCCCGTCGCCTTCCCCCAGGTCTTCGGCTACCTACGCCACATCACCGGCGGGTTGCCCCGCCACGCGGCGCTCGTCGACTGCCTCACCGAGTACTGCGAACGGCACGAACTGGCCCTGTGCGGTGTCTTCACCGAACGCGACTCCACGGTGATCACCCGGTCCCCGGCCTTCGTCGGTCTGCTCGACGCGCTCGAACTCCCCGATGCCTACGGTGCCGTGGTTCCGGCTCTCAGTCACCTCGGCCCGAAGGGCCTCGGCACCGAGCGCAAGCGTCAGATAACAAAAGCAGGCGCTCGTCTGATCGTGGTCCGCCACTTCACGCCGACCGCGGAATCCACTTCTTCGCTCGGCGCGAGCCACAGCTTCTGGCCGCAGGGGGATGCGTGATGTCCGTGCGCGATGCGTTGCGACGAGCTCCCATGGTGAACGACGTGCCGGGGCTGCGGCTGCTGAAGGTCGGCGACGGCTGGGACGTCGTGCGCACCTCCGCCGAGATCGGCCTCCTAGCCCTGTCCTATCTGCGCTGCATTGGTACTTCCGTCGGCCCCGTGCTCTACGACAGGCCCAACGGGCGTCTCTACTACGCCGTCCCGACCGGCACCGCAACCAGCTGGGACGATCTGCCGGTACGGCACCTCTCCACCAACTCCTGGCTCGTCGCACCCAGCCTGGAGCTGCTCGACGACTGGTTCGGCGGGTGGTGCGAACTGCCTGACGACGACACCCTCACCGACACGGAGGCCCTCCGCGCTGCTCTCCAGCACCCCTACGTCGCCACAGCTCTGGAGGCGGTTCGATGACCAGCCGCACGATCATGCGCCACCAGGAGTGGACCCTCCAGCCCGACCGGGAGGCCGACGCAGAGCCCACCACGTACGCGATGCAGTGCGCGGTCTGTGGCGAGACATCGCCTCCCGGCACCGACTTCGCCGACCCGCAGAGCTGGGTGTTTACGCACGGTGGCCGCAATCCCTCGCACCATACGTACCGGGAGATCATCACCCGCCCGTGGAGGGCCTGGTGGAAGCCGTAAACGGCCGTCTCGCCGCCCAGATCACGCAGGCTGACCGCTACCGCCGGACCACTGCTGATCGTGCTCGTTTCCGCCTCGTACGGCTCCGCGATCGGCGTGACCGCCTCGACACGCACGGATCACACCTCTGACCCGCACTTGGCGAGGGGATCCACCGGCTGAGCAGGCGACCAACCTGATCGCCGCGCACCACCAGGCCCGACCCACCGCTCGTATGCAGCCCGTGGAGGTTCCATGACCGAGACAAACACCAGCGCCGAGAGACTGGGGACCAAAACAGCTCCGCAGCTCGTGGCCAGCCCGTTTCTCGCCCAGTACCTTCTTGTCCAGCCCGGCCTGGCGGCCGGCGTGCGCATCCCGGAGGTCCGCTACGAGGAACTGCGGGTTGCGGGGACGGAAGGACGATCCGTCCCCGACTGGCTGGCCGACGCGGCGAGGGAGGCGTGGGGGACCGAACTGTCCTCGTCGCCAGTCAGCGACGTCGTCCTCGTCCGCGAGCGGTCCCGGTACGGGTACGGCAAGGCGTCGTGGGAGATCAACCTCGGCTGTGACTACGACTGCGAGTTCTGCTACCTCGGGGAGAAGCGGTTCGAGGGCCTGGACTGGGCGGGTAAACAGGCGCTGCTCCAGACACTGAGGGACGCCGGTGTCCTGTGGTTGCAGATCACAGGCGGTGAAGCGCTGATCGACCGCGAGTTCGGCGCCGCGTACGAGTACGCCCACCAGCTCGGGATGATGGTCCAGGTCTCGTCCAACGGCTCCTCGCTACGGAAGCAGCCGATCCGGGACCTGTTCGCCCGCCACCGGCCATACCGACTGACCCTGAGCGTCTATGGCGCCACCGCCGAGACGTACGACAAGGTGACGCGGAACCGCGGGGCGTTCGGCCGGTTCCTGATGGGCCTGGACGCCGCCCGCGAGGACAGGCTGCCGGTCCGCCTGAACGTGATCGTCTCGGACGACAACGCGCACGAGACAGACGCGATGGTGTGCCTCGCGAAGTCGTACGGCTTCCCGCACCAGGTCTTCACGAACATGTCGCCCACGATCGACGGCGAGGCGAACCCCCTGGTGACGCAGGCACTGGACCATCTCAAGGCCCGTAGCGTCTTCACCGGCTGCAACGCCGGCCACACGTTCTTCCACGTCAACCCACACGGCATCGCGTCGATCTGCAAGGTCGGCCGCGACCCAAGCGTGAACCTCATCACCGAGGGCGTCGAAGCCCTCCCCCGACTCGGCGCGGTCGCCGAGTCCCTACAGCTCCGCACCGGTGGATGCTCCGGCTGCACGAAGGTCGGCACGTGCCGCACGTGCCGGCCGCTGGCCAGGCTCTACCAGGAGGCGGGGGACCGACGAGAGCTCTACTGCCAGCATGGAGGTTACGGATCATGACTCCGCCCACCGCAACCCTGACTCCGCCCCGCGAACCGGTCATGCTCACCATCGGCCGACGTCCGATGGAAATGCCGACCAGTGCCCCACCGGTGCCGCTGACCGCCCTGTCGATCAAGGACGACGAGTTCCAGATCATCGCCGACCTGGACGAGGCTGCCGAGGGCGCCGAGTGCAGCTGCTCGGCCGGTGACGACCAGCCGTATTAAATCCGCCACGGGCGGCGCCTGTGCCGCCCGCTCGTTCCACCCCCTCAGTGCCGTCCCAGCCGTACCCTGGCTGGGGCGGCATTCCCCATACCCGAGCACCCCTGAGGAACCGCGCGTGTCCATGTCCCGCATCCCCTTCGAGCAGCTCCCGGCCGGCATCCGACGGGCCATCTCCGACAAAACCGGCGCCGTCCATCAGGCAGCCACCACCCCGGGCGGCATGAACTCCGGCATCGCCTCTGTCCTGAAGACCGAAAGCGGCAGGGTCTTCGTGAAGGGCATCCCGACCGACCACCCCCAGGTCGGTGCACAGCGCCGCGAGGCGGCGATCGCCCCCCATCGTCCGGCGTTCTGCCCACGCCTGTACTGGCACCTGGAGCTCGATGGTTGGAGCCTTCTCGGCTACGAGGTGGTCGACGGCCGCCACGCCGACTACTCGCCCGGCTCACCCGACTTGCCGCTCGTGGAAGCCGCGCTCACCGAACTACAAGCAGCCACGGCCCCGGCCGACATCGAGATCAAGGACGCTGTCGACCGGTGGGCGGACTACGCCCCGCCGGGGACGTTGCAGTACTTCAGCGGTGACACCCTCCTGCACACCGACTTCGCCCCGGATAACGTACTGATCGTCGGCAAACAGGCTCGGCTCGTCGACTGGGCGTGGCCGACGCGAGGTGCAGCATGGATCGACCCGGGCGCCCTGGCACTGCGACTCACGGACTCCGGCCACCCGGTGGAGGAGGCGGTCGCCTTCGCGGGCCGCTTCCCGTCATGGCGGGACGCCGAACCAGCAGCCCTCGCGGCGTTCGGCGCGGCCACCGCGGCACTGTGGCAAGAGATCGCCGAGGAAGACGAGATCCCGTGGAAGCGGCGGATGGCAGAGAGGGCGGCGACACTCGCGTATGTCCTTGCCAAGGGGTAGGTAGCACAGGTCGAGTACAGCTGCCCACGGCTGTGGCTGAGCGTGTCGGTTGATGGCGGCAATCACCCCCAGATCAGGCCCAACTCGCCCGCGCGTACTCCGGCCTGGAAACGGGAGCCCGCGTTGAGGGTGACGAGCAGTTCGGCGACCCGGCGGCGGTAGGTGCGCAGCGACATGCCGAGTTCCCGTGCGGCTGTCTCGTCGGTGACGCCGGAGGTCAAGGCGCGCAGGACCCTGCCGGTCTGGGCGTCGATCAGGGGCCGTTGCGGACTGAGGAAGGCAGCGAGGTCGGTCGCGCTCTCCCAAGCGGCTTCGAACAGCGCGTAGGCCCCGTCGACCAAGGCCGGCGCGGCGCTCATGGTGTACGTGCGGTGTCCGTGAGCGGCCGGGGCGGACGTCATGGGACTGGTGAGGATCATGGTTCGCCGGTCGATGAAGAAGGTTCCCCGGGACAACGGGGTGGCGGCGATCCTGATCCGCATGCCGTGGGCAGCCATCTCGCGCAGGACTTCCCGGTCGCGCTCGTCGGCGAGAACGGCGGGGCTGTACAGCTTGCGGGCCGGAACTGCCCCGTCACGACGCATCGTCAGGCGGGCGGCCTCACGCGCCCCGGGCCAGGTGTCGAGGTCGCGGGCCACGTTGACCCATTCCACGTCGTTGGACTCCGTCAAGGGCTTGATCCGCGCCCAGAACTCAACATCACCGCGAAGCATCACGACCTGTGGCATACGTCCATTGTGCCGGTGGCAGCAAAATGCCACGGGCTCGTCGGCCGGTGCCGGGCCTTGCAGGCTGGAGCTCATGAGCAATGACTTCCGCTTCGGCGGCGACCTCCCCGTCAACCGGCTCGGCTTCGGCGCCATGCGCCTGCCTTCCAAGGACGGCATGGGCGGTCCCGCCCGCGACCCCGAGGCCGGCCGTGCCGTACTGCGCCGCGCCGTCGAACTCGGGGTCGACCACATCGACACCGCCGACTTCTACTTCAGCGCCGGCGGTGCGGTGCGAGCGAACACCCTGATCCGTGAGGCCCTGCACCCCTACCCGTCCGACCTGGTCATCGCCACCAAGGTGGGCCCAGTCGTCGGCCCCGACGGCCTCTCCCACGGCACCCCGGCCGACATGCGTGGCTTTATCGAAGCCAACCTCGATGGCCTGGGCGTGGACCGCCTCGACCTGGTCTACCTGCGCATCGGCGCCATGGAACCCCCGCAGGGTGAGTCCCTCGCCGAGCGCTTCGAGGCGCTCGCGGCACTGCGTGAGGAGGGCCTGATCCGTCACCTCGGCCTCAGCAACGTCGACACCGGTCATCTCGCGGAGGCTCGCGCCATCGCACCTGTCACTGCCGTGCAGAACCATGCCGCACAGGGCGACGAAGCGGATGTCCTGGCCGCATGCGAGGAGTCCGGCATCGCCTTCGTGCCCTTCTTCCCGGTGGGTGGCGGTCGGGAACTCGACGACGAGCGTCTGGCCAAGGTGGCGGCCCGGCACCGCGCCACCGTCCCCCAGATCGGCCTGGCCCGGCTGTTGGCCTCATCGCCGGTGGCCCTGGCCATCCCGGGCACGGGATCCCTCTCCCACCTGGAGGAGAACATGGCTGCCGCCGCGATCGCCCTCACCGACGAAGACCTCGCCGACCTCTCCTGACATCGCACACGAAAGAAGCCCCCTGTCATGAAGCTGCTGATCCTCGGTGCGACCGGTCCCACCGGTCGTCATGTCCTCGACCTGGCCGTGCGATCCGGCGACTCGGTCACGGCCTTCGTCCGCAATCCGGCGGCCCTGGGTGACCTGGCCGAGCAGGTCACCACGGTCACCGGCGACGCCACCTCGCACCGCGACCTCGCCGCCGCGGCGGCCGGGCACGACGCGATCGTCTCCGCGCTCGGCAGGGGCAATTCGGTGCGCGCCGACGGCTTGTTCACGCGCGCCTCTGCGGCCGTGATCGGCGCGGCCGGAGAAGCGGGTGTCTCCCGTCTGGTGTGGCTGTCCTCGTTCGGTGTCGGCCACACCTTCGGCTGGTCGAGCAGCGCGCAGAAGCTGATCTACGGCACGCTGCTGCGGTCGATCTACGCCGACAAGGCGATCGCGGACGAGAGCATCCGCTCCAGCGGGCTGGACTGGACCGTGGTGTACCCGACCAGGCTGACTCACGGCCCCGTCAAGGGCACCTACCGGGCGGACGACCGGCTACCGATGAAGGGCAACCCGACAATCAGCCGTGCGGACGTGGCCGCCTTCATGCACACGGCGGCACAGGGCAGCGAGTGGATCCACCGCACCGCCGTGATCTCCGACTGAGCGCCCACACCGCCCCCTATGACAGTCGTTATAGACGGGTGTAATATGCCGACCTCTATAACGACTGTCATAGGAGGATGTTGTGACGATCATTACCGTGAACGCCCCGAGGGGCCGCCTGGGCCTGGAGCAGCGCCGCGAGCTGGCCGAGACGCTGACGGACGCGGTACTGGTACCCGAGGTGGGACAGCCGGCTCCGGCCGCCCGCGTCGGGTTCCAGGTGCACTTCGTCGAGCGCGAGCGGGACATGATGGCGATCGGCGGACGGCTGCTTTCGGACGCCGACCAGGAACTCGACGTGATGGTGATCGACATCGCGGTCATGGACGCCGCCTGGCAGCCGGACGTACGAGGCCAGGTCATCGAGCGCGTCCTTGCCGCACTGGCGGCGGCCTTCGGACTGGAGAAGCCGTCACCGACGTGGTGGGTCAACTTCCGCGTGATCGACGAGGGCAGCTGGGGCTCGTCCGGGGGCGTACTGTCCGTCCTCCCGCTCCTCGACAGCGGGGTGTTCACGGAGGAGAGGGTCAAAGCCGTCCGCGCCGCGCTGGGCGTCTGAAGCCCGAGGCGTCGAGCGCGGGCCGACTCAGCCCTTGATCGTGGCGAGGATCAGCGCCTGCAGTTGCTCCGCAGTGCGGTCGAGGGGCTCGATGCTGCGCTTGGCGCGGCACATGGCCACGGTCCCCTCTACGGCCGCGACGACGAGGGTGGCGAGCTGGACCGCCTCCTCGCGCTCGGCGCCATGCTCGCGCAGCGAGGCGGACAGCAGGCTCTCCCATGCGGTGAAGACGTCTGCGGCGGCTACCACGGCGGGGGGCGTCTCGTCAGTGGGCGGCTCCTCGATGGAGACGGCGAGAACCGGGCAGCCCGCCCTGAAGTCACTGTCGACGACGATCTTGCGCCACAGGGCGAGGAACGCCCGCAACCCGGCGACCGGCCCCGCCTCCAGCTCCTTCCGCAGACGGCGCGCGACCCACTCGCCCGTATAGCGGACGGCCTCGGTGGCCAACTGCTGCTTGCCTTCAGGGAAGTAGTGGTACGTCGAGCCGAGCGGCGCCCTGGCGTGCTTGGCCATCTCACGGATGCTCGTCGCGTTCAGACCACGCCGGCTGATCATGTCGGCCGCACCGGCCACAATCCGCTCGCGCGCCGCCGGGCTGGGCTTGGTCACGTACACGATCCCTTCTGACCCCACTGGCTATAACGGCCGTCATAGTCTAGCGTGGCCGTCGCTTATAACGACCGTCATAGAACTGCGTCGTCGAGCGAAGAGTCGAACGAAACGAAGAGAGGTATGCCCATGCCGATGATCCGGCTCACGGCCCCGGCCGGCGCCCTGACCGAACAAGGCCGCCAGAGCATCCAGCGCGACCTCGCCGCCGTACTGCTGCGCTGGGAGGGCGCACCCGACACGGCGTTCTTCCGCGCCCAGGCGTGGAGCTACCTCACCGAACTGCCGGAAGATGCCCAGACCACCGCCGAGGACGACGCGCCGCGCTTCCTGGTAGAGGTCACCGTCCCGCAAGGAGCCCTGTCCGAGCGCCGCAAGGCGGGCCTGGTCGAGGAGGCGACCAAGAACGTCCTGGCCGCGGCCGGCCTCGGCCCGGACGACGCCCTGCGGGTGTGGGTGCTGGTGCATGAGCAGCCCGACGGCACGTGGGGCGCGGGCGGCTCCGTCATTCGCTACGACGACCTGGTGGCATTGGCGAAGGGACAGCGCACCGATGCGTGAACTGACCTATGTCGCCAAGCGCACCGTCGAGTGGCGCGAGGCACCCGACCCGAAACTCCAGTCCGACGGGGAGGCGATCGTCGCACCGGTGGCCGCCACCTCCTGCGACGTGGACTCCTCCATCCTGGCCGGGCACGGTTTCATCGAGCCGCCGTTTGCCCTCGGCCACGAGTGTGTCGCCCGGGTCGTCGAAACCGGCGACGCCGTCACCGCCGTAGCCCCTGGTGACCTGGTCGTCGTCCCCTGGTCCGTCAACTGCGGTACCTGCGAGCGCTGCCGGGCCGGGCTGACCGCGCACTGCACCGCCGTCCCCTACATGGCGATGTACGGCGCACCGATCGGCGGCAGTTGGGGCGGGCTCTTCTCCGACCTGGTCCGCGTGCCCTACGCCGACGCCATGCTGGTCCCGCTACCGGCCGGGCTGGACCCGGTCGCCATGGCGTCCGCCAGCGACAACTGGTCCCTGGCCTGGCGCCTGGTCGCCCCTCACCTCAAGGCCCGCCCCGGAGCACGCGTCCTGGTCGTCGCCCGCGGCAGCATCGGCCTCTACGTGTGCGACATCGCCCGCGCGCTCGGCGCCTCCGAGGTGCTCTACGTCGACCCCGACCCCGAACACCGCACCCTGGCTCGCGCGTTCGGAGCCGCCACCGCCGAAGCCCTGGAACCGATCCCCCAGGGCTACGACATCGCCGTCGAGGCCACCGGCCGCGTCGACCAGCTCGGCCTGGCCGTCAAGTCCCTGAGTCCGGAGGGGATCTGCGAGTCGGCGGGCAACCATTTCCGCCCCGGCGAGCTGCCCCTGCTCGACATGTACCTCACCGGCGTCACCCTGCGCATCGCCCGCGACAACGTACGCGCCCACATCCCCGACGCCCTCGAACTCGCCGCCTCTGGCAAGGTCGCCCCCGAGAAAGTCGTCTCCCACGTCATCGACTGGGAGGACCTGCCGACCGCGCTGCCGGAGAAGCACCTGAAGCCGGTCTTCGTCCGGGCCGATGACTGACCCCACCCGGCACTCACTCCACCAGCCCACCCCACCGAGAAGCCCGATGCACAGTTCCCTCACCGACCCGCCACCCACTGGCACTGCCACACGACCCACGCGAACGACAGCCGAGGAACTGGAACACCAAAGGGCGGCCATAACCCGCCTCGGCCACGAACTGCGCGCTCTGGTGGAAGCCACCGTCCGCACCGCCGCCTCCCCGGACACCCTCCACCGCGTGGCGGACGGCGTCCGTGCCATCACCAGCCAGCTGACGGGCCGACGGCGGTCGCGGGCGGAGATCCCCGAGGTGGACGAGTTCCCCACAGGGACACGTATCTACAGCCCTGTGACCGGGGCCGGGAGCCCGCTGGCCCCGCCCGTACAGGTGAAGCCCACCGCCGACGGCCTGGTGGGTCACTGCACGCTCGGCATCGCCCACGAAGGGCCGCCCGGCTACGGCCACGGCGGCATGAGCGCCATGCTCCTGGACGAACTCATGGGCCGCGCCTGCGCAGCAGCCGGAACGCCCGGCCTGACCGTCTCCCTCCAGATGCGCTACCACCGCCCGGTCCCACTGGAGACACCTCTGCGGATCCTCGCCCGCGTCACCAGCACGGACGACCGCAAGATCTTCGTGAGCGGGTCGATCACCATCCAGACAGACCCTGACGCGATCCTCGTCACGGCCGACGGGGTCTTCATTGCTCCCGACCCCCACCGCACTCGCACCCTGTTCCCGGGGCTGCAAGCAGAACCGTGACCGGTCGAGAACAGAGGGCGCATCCCCCGACCACGTTTCGGCTCGTCCTTCGAGGCAAGAGGCCATCCCGCAGAAGCACTTGCATGAGCAGCGGATCCCCCGTCAAAAGCTGCTGGCAGAACGGATCCAGCACACATGGGGCCGGGAAACCGCGTGAACACGCGAGAACTACGGAGGGGTGTTTTCCCAGGTCAGGCACCCCGAAGTGGGCGTTTCCGCAGGTCACAGCCCTGCCCAGGGAAAACTCCTAAAGCGGGTGTCGCAGGTTCGAATCCTGCCGGGGGCACAGGAAAAGGGCCAGCTCAGGAGGGTTTCCTCCCAGGCTGGCCCTTCGTCGTGTTCGAGGCCGTGCCACACGCGTGCCACTACGTCCACTCGGCAGCTCGTCGGGCGGAAGGGATACCCGCTACTCCGTCGGAAAGGGCACGTATCCGTCCGGCACCTCGCTGACCTGCAGGTCCGAAAAGAGCAGCGTGAGGTGGTGCGCGTTCGTCTCGATGCGAACCTCATGGAAGTCGATCCCCACAGCTTGCGCCCAACGACGGGTCGCTTCCGACTGCGAGAGGACCTTCGCACCTGGGTACAAGGAATGCCACTTCACACCCCAGACGTATCCGTCGAGGTCGACGCCCGTCTCATGGTCGATGAGGCGGTCGTCCAAAGAGACACGCCACGTCTCCGGCAGCACGGACGATTCGCACCGAGCCTCAACGCAGTACCGGAAGAGATACCGCAGATACGCCGGCTCGACGTCGGCGCGGGGATCCGCCGTCACGTAGACGATGACCTCGTAGTCGCGCATGTAGCTGGTGTATCCATGGTGGACGACGGCGTGATCGAAGATCTCGTCCAACATCTGTTCAAGCACTGCGGCGTCCATGCGACCGTTTCTATCCCACACGATCAGCCCCTGGCAGCCTGATATCTACAGGTGCCAGGGGCTGAGAACTCCACAAGGGTCGCTGAAACGAGTCTTAGCCGGAAGCTTCCTCTCCCCCACTTTCACGGATCATCGCCCCGAGCCGATCAGCGATGGTGCGGTCCCGGTCGCTGGTCATGTGCTGGTAGATCAGCGCGGCCCGGGAACTGCTATGCCCCATCCGCGTCATCAGCTCCCGCGTGCTGGCCCCGGCCGTCGAGGCCAGCGTGTTGCCGGTGTGCCGAAGATCGTGGAAGTGCAGTTCGGACGTGACACCTGCCGCCTTCCGCGCCTTGACCCAGTCGTCGCGAAAGTTGCTCCGCCGCAGCTGCCCGCCCTGCGGCCCGACGAAGACGTGACCGTCACGGCCAGGAGCGGCGAACTGCTCCAGATGACGCGTGACCTCGCCGAGCAGCTCGGCCGGGAAGGAGACGGTACGTACCCCAGCCGCAGACTTCGGCGCCTTGTCGAAGAGCCGACCGCTCTGCAACTCAGCCTGAGCCCGGCGAACAGTGACGGTGAGCCCCTCCTGGTCGATGTCCCGACGCCGCAGGGCCGCCAGCTCCTGGCACAAGCTGGCCCCCGCCATGACCCTGGGCCTGCTCCCCCTGGGTGAGGCCACCGACCTGCTGTGTGCCATCGCCTTTCCTGGCCTCACCCCCACCGGCGAAGAGCGTGAGGCGGCGCGGCGGCTGGCGGAGGATCTCGGCTGTCTGCCGCTGGCCCTGGAACAGGCTGGCGCCTACGCCTACCGGACCGGCACCGACCTGGATATCTACCGCCAGGACTTGGGGCTCGTCCTAGATGAGGACCGTGACGTTGACGCCCCTGAGCGGACCATCGCCCAGATCTGGGACCAGACCCTCATCGTCATCACCGATCGCGACCCGCTGGCGGTCACCCTCTTGAACACCATGGCGTGGTTGGCCCCCGACGACATCCCCCGCACTCTCCTCGCGGCCCTCGCCCCCAGCACGATCGCACTGGGCAACGCCCTGGGCGAACTGCACGCCTACAACATGATCGCCTTCACCGACGACCGCCGAGGCGTCAGCGTCCACCGACTCGTACAGACCGTCCTGCGCACCCGCACTCCGGCCGAGTCATTGCCCGACGTCTACGCCCCGGGCCGCGCGGAGGCCGAAAAGGCTGTCCACCAGGCCCTGCCCACCACGCCGGACAACTCGCTGCCCGAGCCCGTTACCTTATGGGAACGCCTGCTCCCACATGTCCTGGCCCTGGCCGAGTCCACGCCACCGGACACCCCCGCATCAGCCGACACCGCCGACACCTACCACCGGGCAGCCCAGTACCTGTACGAGCAAGGCCGCGACGCCCACACCATCACGCTGCGCACCGCCGCCCTGATCCAGTGCGAGCAGGTCTTCGGCGACACCCACCCCAACACCCGGGCCTGCCGCAGTAACCTCGCGGGCGCTTATCAGGCGGTGGGGGACCTGGGGAAGGCCATCCCCCTGTTGGAGACCACCCTCACCCAGCGCCAGCAGGTTTTCGGCGACATCCATCCCGACACTCTGCGAAGCCGCAACAACGTCGCCTACGTCTACCTGTTGGCGGGAGACCTCGAACGCGCCATCCCTCTGTTTGAGACGACCCTCACCCAGTGCCAGGTGATCCTCGGTGACACCCACGCCGACACTCTGCGAGGCCGCACCAACCTTGCGGGCGCCTACCAAGCTGCGGGGGACCTGGGGCGGGCCATCCCCCTGTACGAGACCACCCTCACCCAGCGCGAACAGGTCCTGGGCGACACCCACCCCCACACCCTGCAAAGCCGCAACAACCTCGGCTACGCCTACCACGATGTGGGAGACCTCGACCGCGCCATCCCCCTGCTGGAGACCACCCTCACCCAGATGCAGCAGATCCTCGGCGACACCCACCCCGACGCTCAAGCATGCCGCAACAACCTCGCCAACGCCTACCAGCGGATGGGAGACTTCGACCGCGCTATCTCCTTGCTGGAGACCACCCTCACCCAGAGCCAGCAGATACTCGGCGACACCCACCCCCACACCCTCGCCACCCGTAATAACCTCGCCTACGCCTACCAAGCGGCGGGGGATCTGGGACGGGCCATCCCTCTGTTTGAGACCACCTTCACCCAGAGCCAGCAGGTCCTCGGCGACACCCACCCCCACACCCATGCCATCCGCAGCAACCTCGCCAGTGCTCGTAAGGCCGCCGAGGCTGTACAGCAAAGGAGTGCAGAAACGTCTACGACCGTCCCGGACCCTCAGCAGCCATCTCCAGCCGATGACCAGCCCAAGGGCCCGCAATGACTACTTAGCCGAGAGTTCGGGACGAAGAGGTGCGTGCCAGACGCCTGCCAGATCCTGTGGTGCCACGGGGATCAAGGGGAACCAAGTCGACGGCCACCAAGCATCAACACCGCTTCGCCGCAGGTCAGCCCAACAGCGAGCCGCGATCACCTGAGCTTCCCAAGCTAATGGCGTATCAGCGGTGAGGTTGTCCTCACCCGTGGCCAGTGATCGGTGCTGGAACCGTTGCGGGCGGTTCGGGCGTTTTGGCTTCACGACAGGGGCGGTGTTTCTACGCTGGGTTCCTTCGGAGCCGCGCGGAACAGGGGGAGCAAGTGGGGCCTGAGGTTGTGCAGTTGGTGGAGCAGGCGAGCCCGTACCTGACGGCTGCGGTCGGGGCATACGGAGTAGCGGTGCTGACGCGGGCGCAGGACGTTGCCGCTGACGCCACGGTGGGTCTCGGGCAGCGGATTCTTCAACTCGTCTGGCAGCGCGGGGACGAGGCGGGCCGGGCCGAGCTGGAACGTGTGGTGGACGAGGCCGCCGACGAACAGGACGACACCTACTCCACAGCGGTGCTGAGCAGGCTCCTGCGACGTGCGTTGCAGGACGATCCCGCACTGCGGGAGGAGTTGTCGGCCCTGTTGCCCGCCCCGGCTGCGGGCACGGTCACCATCACGGCGTCCGGTGAGCGGTCGATCGCCGCCCAGCACATCCGCACCGCCATCACCGGTGACGGCCACACCCCGCCACAGCCGTGACGACGGACGACACCGCTGCCGGACCGCGCATCAAGGCTGCCGGCAAGCGGACCATCGGGGCCCAGCGCATCAGAGACGCGTACACAGGTGATCTGCATGTCCTGCCAGCTGAAGCATTGCATGCGCCGGACAAGGTCACTGCGGCCCCGGGCACCTCGAACCTGCCCCCGGCCACGCTCTGCCTGGGCCGGGATGAAGAGCTGAGCCAGCTGCGCCGCATCCTGACGGGCGGGGGCGAGGGAGCGATCACCCAGAGTGGGGCGGTGCACGGGCTGGGCGGGATCGGCAAGAGCACGCTCGCCCAGCGCTACGCCCACCGCCACCGCAGCTACTACACCCTGATCTGGTGGATCAACGCCGCCTCCCCCGACGAGATCGAGACATCCCTCACTGAACTCACCACGGCACTGGTCCCCGACTGGGCAACCTCAGCCGAGCGCGGGGCACAGGTGTCGTGGGCGAGGCAGTGGCTGGCCTGGCACCAGGGGTGGCTGCTCATCTACGACAACGTCGAGGACCCCGCCGACCTCGCCCCCTACACCGGCGCCCTGCACCAGGGCCACCACCTGGCCACCAGCCGCCGCACCACCGGCTGGCCCGACAGCGCCGCCACACTCTGCCTGGGCAACCTCAGCACCGACGACGCCACCACCCTGCTGTGCCAGTTGGTGTTCAAGGACACCAGACCCACGCCACAGCAGAAAGTGAACGCCCGCGCGCTCGTCGCTGAGCTGGGGTGTCTGCCGCTGGCGGTCAAACAGGCCAGCGCCTACCTCGCCCAGAACCAAGGGGTCAGCCTGGACGCCTACCGGCGCCGCCTGGGCACCAAACTCGACAGGACCGCCCACGGCATCGACGCCGAACGCACCATCGCCCGCGTCTGGAACGTCACCCTCCAGACCCTGGAGGCGGAGCATCCGCTGGCGGTGGAGGTACTGCACACCGCCGCCTGGCTCGCCCCCGACGACATTCCCCACACCCTCTTCACCCCGGCCGACGCTGACCCGGACGACATCGCGGAAGCCATCGGCACCCTCGCCGCCTACAGCATGGTCACCGACACCGGCACCACCGTCACCGTCCACCGCCTGGTCCAAACCGTCCTGCGCACCCCCAAACCCGCCGACCACCCCCAACCACCCCGGCACCTGCAAGGACGCGACCGCGCCGAACAAGCAGTCCTGCACCACCTGACCCCGCTCCCCGGACAGGACATACCCGACCGCCAGTGGGACACGCTCACCCCTCACCTGGTCACCCTCGCCGCCACCACTCCGCCCGGACACCACAACCCCCGCCTCACCGCCGCGTACGCCACCGCCGCCAACCGTCTCCACTACCAAGGCCACACAGCCCGCACCATCCCCCTGCTACAGGCCACCCTCGCCCAGTGCGAGCAGATCCTGGGCGACACCCACCCCAAGACCCTGAGGAGCCGCAACAACCTCGCCTACGCCTACGAGTCGGCCGGGGACCTGGAGCGGGCCATCCCCCTGTACGAGGCCACCCTCGCCCAGTACGAGCAGGTTCTGGGCGACACCCACCCCGACACACTGACCAGCCGCAACAACCTCGCCGGCGCCTACGAGTCGGCCGGGGACCTGGAGCGGGCCATCCCCCTGTACGAGGCCACCCTCGCCCAGCGCGAACAGGTTCTGGGCGACACCCACCCCGACACACTGACCAGCCGCAACAACCTCGCCGGCGCCTACGAGTCGGCCGGGGACCTGGAGCGGGCCATCCCCCTGTACGAGGCCACCCTCGCCCAGTACGAGCAGATCCAGGGCGACACCCACCCCGACACACTGACCAGCCGCAACAACCTCGCCTACGCCTACCAGTCGGCCGGGGACCTGGAGCGGGCCATCCCCCTGTACGAGGCCGCCCTCGCCCAGCGCGAACAGGTTCTGGGCGACACCCACCCCGACACACTGAGCAGCCGCAACAACCTAGCCGCCGCCTACCAGTCGGCCGGGGACCTGGAGCGGGCCATCCCCCTGTACGAGGCCACCCTCGCCCAGTACGAGCAGATCCAGGGCGACACCCACCCCGACACACTGACCAGCCGCAACAACCTCGCCTACGCCTACCAGTCGGCCGGGGACCTGGAGCGGGCCATCCCCCTGTACGAGGCCACCCTCGCCCAGCGCGAACAGGTTCTGGGCGACACCCACCCCGACACACTGAGCAGCCGCAACAACCTAGCCGCCGCCTACTACACGGTGGGGGATCTGGGGCGGGCCATCCCCCTGCTACAGGCCACCCTCGCCCAGCGCGAGCAGATCCAGGGCGACACCCACCCCGACACACTGACCAGCCGCAACAACCTCACCCTCGCCCGCAGAGCAGCGGCAGCTGTACAGCAACCAGATACAGCAACCCCAGCAACCGCCCCCGACCATCCCCCCTCAGACACACCTGAGCAACCGGTATGACCGCCCCCGACCGATCTCTATCGAACTACGGATCAGAAGGTCAGCAGCCGCGTGCCACAGCCGTGCCAGATGCGGGGGTCAGCCACGGTCAAGAGGGGTGGCAGGCGGCTACATCCGGGCTGACTAGCTGGGCCAGCGAAGCCGCAGGTCACTGCCCAGGCGCCCCAGCCTCTCTCCTAAAGCGGGTGTCGCAGGTTCGAATCCTGCCGGGGGCACAACGCGTTACGCCGCTGACCTGGGGCTTCCTCCCCAGGGAGGCGTTCTATTCGGCCTCGGACTCCTCGTCCGGGGCCGTTTGCGTGAGCGGACGGGCCTCCAGACCCCGATATTTCTCCCAACGGATCAGCGCCATCCGGCACGGACTCCAGCCGGGCTCGTCGGCGTCGTCAGGCTCGGGCTCCGCTTCGGGGGCGGTGCTCTCGGAGGTGGCGGGGGCGCGGTACGAGCCGGACTGCGCCCCCGCCGCAGCCGCCCGCGAAGAGCAGCACCGACTGCGACGGTATGCACGGGGCGCTCCTGCTTCCGTGTTCCGCGGACACCCGCTGCTCACGGGCTGTGCGGAAACGGCAGCCCGACCTCGCGCCCGTCGAGGGTCTGGTGCGCGCGTCGGCCGCCACCGTGGTTGCCCCCTTCCGGCCACAGCACGGCCCAGCCAGCAGTGCTGAGCCGGCGCTGATACCCCCGACGCTCGCGGCGGCAAGGGCATCAACTCTTCCTGCAGGTGTCTCCGTCAAGCGGCTTCGGCTCCGCGTGGAGCGCTTGATGCACCAGCCCGCGTGACGGCGGGCAACCGCGCGGCCCACGCCAGGACCTCGACCAGAACCTCGACCAGGACCTCGACCAGGTGCTCGACCGGCAGCACCCAGATCGCAGCCTCGGTGCGCCTACTGCCGGACGTTCTCGCCGCCGGTGAGAGCCGTGTCCGTGTCGCCGACGATCGGGAGCCGCACCGTGACCTTCGGCACGCCCGTGTCCGACGGGGTCTCGGCCCGCACGGCCACCCCCTCACCGGACGCGTCGCCCGCCGTCGCGGTCAGCTCCCCGGTGTCCGCGATTTCCAGGCGCGCCACCGGGCGGGTGGGCGCGGGGCTGGGCGCGGGCGAGCCGGGTTCGGTGCCGGGATCGTTCGGGCCGGGGCTCGTCGAACCGCCGCCGTCCGGCTGCGTGTTGCCCGGCTTCGTGGTGCCCGGGTTCGGTGTACTCGGCTCGGACGTACCGGGCGTACTCGGTGACGGGCTGGGGTTCGGCCCGTCGCTGTCGTCGCTGCGGCCGGTCGGCAGGACACCCGTGCCGTCCGGGACCGCGTAGGTGCCCTCGCGGTAGTACTCGAGCCACTTCAGGACCGTGTTCAGGTAGGCCTGCGAGTGGTTGTAGCTGAGGATCGCCGCGTGCAACTGCGGGGTCACCGAAAGGTCGCGGCCGCCCGCGCACAGGTAGCGGCCGGCGGCGAGCGCCGCGTCGTAGATGTTGTTGGGGTCCTTCTTGCCGTCGCCGTTGCCGTCGGATCCCCAGCTCTCCCAGGTCGAGGGGATGAACTGCATGGGGCCTACGGCGCGGTCGTGCACCGTGTCGCCGTCGTACGCGCCGCCGTCGGTGTCGGTGATCTTCGCAAAGCCGTTGCCGTTGAGGACGGGCCCGAGGATGGGCGACAGCGTGGTGCCGTTCGCGTCCACGCGTCCGCCGCGGGCCTGCCCGGACTCCACCTTGCCGATGGCCGCGAGCAGTTGCCAGGTGAGGTCGCAGCCGGGCTTGGACTCGGCGAGGGCGGCCTGTGCCTTCTGGTACGCCTGCAGGACGGTGACGGGTATGCCGGCTTCGGGCTCACCGGTGTTGGCGTCACCGTCATCGTCGCCCGTGCTGGGCATCTGGGCGGGGCTGTCGAGGGGCGGCAGATCCGTGTAGTAAGGGGCCTCGCCGGTCGCGCCGGTGTCAATGTCGGTGTCGGTGTCGGTGTCGGCCGCAGGAGTGTCCGTGCGCTGCCGACCGCTGTCGGTCAGGCCGGGGGCCTGGGACGCGGTCAGCGCCGCGACCGCGGCAGCCGTCAGGACGGCGGTCGCCGTCCCCTTGCGCAGCCTCCTGCCGAAGCGTGCCGCCGTCGCGAGAACCCCTCCCGTCGACGATCGGGCGGCGGGGCCGTCCGCGCTCCCCGGCGCATCGGCCCGCGTGACACTGCGACAACTGCACGTGGATACCTGTTCGTTCCTGATTCTCACCGGTTGTCAACCTCCGATTTCAGTGGTCGGTCAGGTCCAGGCCACCGCATCGGCCCGATCGGCGCGTCCCGCACACTGGGCGGCGTTGATCGCGTCACGGCTACGGGACTGCACGATCCAGGCGGCTGGACGGGGGGCGGTGCGGTGCGATCAGTAGGGGGACGTCAGCCGGCAGACGGCGGCCGGCGACGCGGCAGCCGTCCAGGCACTGCCCAGAGCTGCGGCCTCCCCGTCACAGTGCGACGGGCGTCCTCTCGGTGTGCGTGCTGAGCCACAGGTCCAGCAGCTCCGTCCGGCGGGTGGGTTCCCAGCCGGGCACGAGGACGACCGGGCCGCGGTGCCGGCTGAGCAGGCGGGCGTAGAACTCCCGTATCTCCTCGCCGTCGTACGGGTCCCGGGCCGGCGTGAAGAGCACGGCCCTGCGGCTCGTGACCGCGAAGAGGACGTCGGAGTGCAGGGACATACGTGAATCGGGGTCCGCCGGGGGGCCGCAGACGCACCAGCGCACGCGGGCATGGTCGGTCCACAGCGTCTCTGTCACCGGTCTCCTCTGCGCCTCGGCCGTCCCGGCGCCCGTCGTCGCGCGCAGCCCGTGCGCCAGGGTGGCGCGGTGGGGGAGCATCCGGGTCGGCTGCGATGTGTCCGGACAGAATCCCCACCGGGTCAGGTAGTTGCGGATGGTCGTGGTGCCCAGGACGACGCCGAACTCCCGGTGGGCCAGCGCCGCGAGGGACTGCCAGGTCCACAGCACGTCCCGTAGTCCCACCTTGTCGGGCGTCGTCGTCGTCATGGTCCGGAGCATCCAGAGCTGCCGGGCGGACGAGAGCGCCAGCTGGTCGCCCGGTCGTCGGCCGCGTCTGCGCGGGCGCAGCGCGTCGGAGCCCTCCAGCCGGTAGGCCCGGACCCAGGCCCCCACGGTCTGCCGGGAGACTCCGTACAGCCGCGCGACCTCCGTGCGCGGCACACCCGACTCCACGGCCGCGACGGCACACCGCCGCAGATCCTCAAGTCCGTCAACCGACAGTTTGCGAGCGTCGCGTGTGTTCGACACGTTGTCGCGATCCTCCTTCGTCCGGGCCACCGCCGCGGCGACCCTTCAGCGGACATCGACCGGAATGCGTACGACGTCCTGGTCGATGTCGGACGTGCGTACGGTCAGCGCCAGTTGCCACCGCCCGCGCAGGGGCAGCGAGAAGGCGCTCGAGATGTGGTGGCCGGGGCCCGCGTACGTCAGGGGAACGCGGATCGGCCCCACCGAGGGCTTGCTCAGGCTGAACTCCGCCCGTACCTCGGGCACGTCCCGTGGCTGTCCCCGGGTGTCGAGAACCGCGAGGTGGACTTCGTTCACCCCTCTCGCCGCGGGGCTGACCACCACGGCGACGACACCCTTTCCGCTCTGCCCCCCGCTGTCGAAGGCGGCCGCCCGGCTGAACGGCACGGCGGTCCGGGGTCCGGCGGGCGCCGCTCCCGCCGCGGGACGCCGGCCCTGCTGGTCCGCCGAGGTCCCGCCGTCCGCGGTCGCCGGGTCGGTGTTCGCCAGGACGGTAGAGACCGCGAGCAGGACGGCGGCGATCAGTGTCTCCGCCATCACCAGCCTTCCGAAGCGCCGGACCTGGCCGCCGTCCGGCCCCGGCCGAGTCGGCCTGCGCCGACCCTGGACCACCAACGGCGCCGGGCCGTAGTGGCGCCGCACCCATGCACGGGCCCCGGCGCCCAGCCCGACCAGCACCGCAACCAGGCACAACTTGCCGAGCAGGACACGTCCGTACAGCGTGCCCGGCAGTGCCGGCACACCGCCCAGCTGCCGCCAGGCCTGGAAGAGTCCGGTGGCCAGGAGCAGGACGACGCACATCCCCGCGACGCGCGAGAACCGGGTGACGGCGGGCTCCAGAACCGGGGCGTCGGGGGCGTCCCGCGACCGCAGCAGCACCGTGCCCAGGGCGACGAGCCCGCCCGTCCAGACGGCCATGGCGACGAGATGGACCGTGTCGGCCGGCACGGCGAGCGCGGCCAGTGGGCCCGCTGCGCTGTGTCCCGCGAGGCTCCATGTCAGGGCGAGCGCGCAGCCGACGCCGAGCACGGCGACGGTGTTGCGCATCCGGCCCCGACCTCCGGGCCCGGACGAGGGCCCCGCCCCGAGTGCGTACTCCGCCCGGTCGCCCGGGACCGGACTGCCGGCGGTCACTCGTCGGCGGGCGAGGACCAGTCCGGCCGCAACGAGAGCGAGCAGCACGGCACGCAGCACGAGCATCAGGCCCATGCGGCTGCCCAGCGTCGCGGCGATGAGGCGCCCGTCCAGGGCGGAGAACAGGGAGGTGCCCGCCGCGTACGGCCCGTAGACGAGCAGGGAGAGCACCGTCGCCGTCATGAGGGCGGACCAGCCGGTCCACAGAAGCTTGTGGACGGGGCGCCGCCGGATCCCGGCGGGCCAGCAGGCCGCGACGAAGAAGGCGGTCCCCACAAGAACGGCGAAGCCCACGAAGGAGACCCATCGCGCCGCGCTCTGCAGAGCGCCGGCCGTGGTCACCGCGCCGTGTTCCATGCCCGCGGACGGGCCGGCGGACGCGGGCGAGCTCCCGGCCGTGGGCCGGCCGACGCTGAAGGAGAACGTGCCTTGCACGGGGTGGGAGTCGGCGGAAACCGTGTGCCAGACGATGGTGTAGGTGCCCTTGGCCGACAGGGTCCGCAGCCTGACGGCGACCTCCTCGGCCCTGCCCGCGGGATGCTCCGGCCGGCCCGTCGCAACCGTGTCGCCGTCCGGCGCGATCACGCTGACGCGGGTCAGGCCGAGGCTCACGGGTTCGGTGAACGTCAGGGACACCCGTGGTGGAGGGGTGCCGAGCACCTGCCGGTCGGCCGGTGCCGTCGACACAACGGAGGCGTGGGCTCGGGCCGGGGTGGAGCCGGCGACCACGGCCAGCGCTGCCAGCAGGAGTGCGACGCATGCGTGCACGGACGGGTGGAGCGTTGCTCGGTGCATCGTGATCTCTCTCATCGGAGGCAGTGGGGACGCCGACGGCCTGGGGGGACGGGGCCGCCGACGCCCCCGGCTCTCTCAGACCGTGATCTCTTCCTGCCTCTCCGCCTGGGCGGACCGCGTCGCGGTGGCGCGCCGCCCGGCCGCGGCCCAGCCGAGGGCGGCGAGGCCGACGGCCAGCCCGCTGCCGCCGAGCAGCCGCGACACCATGTCGGTGGCGGGCGCCTCCGCCTCGTACGGGGTCCTGGCCGCGGCCGGTGCCGCCGCCGCGACCGGTGCGGTGCTCTTCAGTGCGAGGACCGGTGCGGGGTGCTCGGGCTCGGCCGCGCCCTTCTCCGGGACATCGATCCAGCGCACCACCTCGCCGTCCGAGTAGGTCTGCACCGCCTTGAAGACCATCTCGGAGGCGTCCTCGGGAAGCGGCCCCAGGGACAGGGGGAATTCCTGGAACTCCCCTGGGCGGATCGTGCCGCCCTCCCACAGGACGGACGTGACCGCCTCGGTGATCTCGTGGTCACCGTCCACGATCGGCTGCTTCAGCCGCTCCTTCTTCACTGTCGCCTTCCAGCCGGGAACTGGCTGGACCGACACGTGCCCCAGGGGGTGCTCGGCCGGGAAGGCTATCTCCACCTGCACGGTGGAGTCGGCATCCCGCTCGTTGGGCACCCGGAAGGCGGCCTTGGTGAAGCCGCCGGGCTCGGCCGTCCCCGGGTTGACGGAGACGTGGGCGAAGGCACCGGGCGCGGCGAGGAAGACGACGACGGCGGCTCCGGCGACGGTCGCGACCGACAGGCGGCGGCTGGACGGATGCCCGGGAGCGCGGGAAATCATGGGGATCGGTTCCTTTCAGCAAAGGACGGGGACGCGGGGAGGGGGAGACGGTGGGCCGCTGTGCTCAGTCGATGAGAGGCAGGTCCGGTACGGAGACGACCGCCGGGTCGACCTGGAAGATGGAGACGAGTCCTGCCATGCCCTCGTGGGTCTCCGAGTGCGAGAAGATGTGGCAGTGGATCATCCACTTGCCGGTCTTGGTGGGTGTCCAGACGATGTCGTAGGTCTGTCCCACGCCGACGTTCAGCGTGTCCATCTCCTGCGGGACGGCCAGCGGCCGGCCGTCCTGCGCCACCACCGTGAAGTGGCCGCTGTGCAGGTGGATCGGGTGGATCATCTCCGGGCCGGTGCCTATCAGACGGATACGGACCTTCTCGCCCACCCGGGCGCTGAGGCGCTCGGTCGCCGGGAAGCTCTTGCCGTTGAACACGAAGCCCAGCGCGCCGTCGCCGATCATGATGCGGTAGTCACGGTCGGCCCGGATGTCGCCGGTCCTCGGCACGACCTCAAGGGATCCGTAGAGCCCCTTGCCTTCCTGCTCGCCATGCATGTGCGAGTGGTACCAGTGGGTTCCCGGGCTGATCGCCTTCCACTCGTAGGTGTAGCTCTCGCCGGGCTCGATCTCGGGCTGTGTGAGGCCGGGTACGCCGTCCTGGCTGTTGGGCAGGTCCATGCCGTGCCAGTGCACGGCTGTCGGCTCGGGCAGATCGTTCTCGACGACGATGCGGACCGGGTCGCCCTCGTTCACGCGGATCACCGGGCCGGGGACGATGCCGTTGAAGGCGTAGGCCTCGCGGACCTTGCCCGGCGCGGTCTCCCAGGAGACGGGCGCCGCGTGGAGCTTGAAGACCTTGACCCCGTCGACGACCTCGTAGGGCGCCAGTTGGGTGCCGTCCCCGAGATCCTTGGCCTCGCCGGGCGCCCCGACCGCGGACGGGTTCGGCCGGTGCGGAGCGTCGGGTGCCAACTGCTTCATGAGGACGGGAGCGAAGGAGGTCAGGCCGATGACGGCGAAGAACGCGGCGCTCGACGCCACGACGTGGGAGAGGCGGAACGTGCGGCGGGGTCCGGCCGGTGGAGGGTACGCGGGGTCGGGAGATTCCATGGAAGTGTGTCCTTCTCATGCGCTCATGAGGGCTCTGAGGAGAACCGGGGGGCCGCCCGCGGGCGGCCCCCCGGCCGTGGTGGATCGCTACGAGCACTTGCTCTCGTAGTCGATCGGGTTGCGCTGACGGCACGTCAGCTGGTCATTGACCGCGTTGCCGGGCACGCGCTGAGCCCAGCCGTTGTAGACCAGCGGGACCGCGAGAACACCCTGCCCGCCCATACCGGCGTAGCCGGTGATCTTGTCGTCCATCTTGGTGTTGTCGTCACCGGTCAGGAGCATCCGGCCGACGACCTTGGCGTCCGAGATGTCGCCGTCGTTGTTCGGGTCGACGTCGACGACGGACATGGCGTTCGAGAACTTGCTCGAGACGTAGCCGTAGTAGCCTCCGCCCTTCTTGGCCCCGAAGTTGATGCCGTGGCACCCGGAGTCACAGGGGAGGTACTTCACGATCTTGTCCGTCTTCGGGTCGATCACCGTGATGTTCGACGTCAGGGTGTTCGCCACCAGCAGCGCACTGCCGTCCGGGGTCACCGGCAGTTGGATCGGCAGACCACCGAAGTCACCCGTGGCGCCCTTGACCGGGTCGTAGTCGCCCCACAGGTCGATCTCCTTGTAGTGGGTCTTCGTGCCGCCGTCGACGCACGCGTCCTCCTTGATGGAGATGCACGAGACGGAGCCACCGAGGAAGTTGGCCTCGTACGCCTTGGCGCCGTCCGGTGTCATGCCGGTCGCGATCGGCAGTTCGCCGGTCCTCTCCTTGCGGATGCCGCCGGTCGGAATGTCCACGATGGTCGAGTCGTAGGTGTTCACGTTCGGCGTGACCATGTGCTTGGCGTCGCCGCTCATCCAGTGGGCGTGCGGGTGGGCGATCTTGTCACCCGCGGCCTGGACGGGAATGCGCCGGTCGATACCGGTGCCGCCCGGTGCCAGCTCCATGACCGCGCCGCCGCCGTTGAGGGCGACGTGCAGCTGGTCCGTGTCCGTCCTGGTCATGACGTGGGACGGGTCGGGGCCGACCTTGATCTGCCGGATGAACTCACCGGTCTTGCGGTCGAAGACGTCCAGCTTGTCGCTGAACCACTCGGTTTGGTAGATGTACTTTTCGTCGCGGTCCGTCCACATGTTGTGTGGGTTGTTCATGTTGATCTGGGGCAGCGCGACCTTGCGCTCGACGGTCCAGTCGGAGGCGTCGATCTTGGTGGCCGCACCCGGCTTGGACTTGCCCGCGAACTTCTCGAACTGGGTGTCCACCCAGACCTCACCGACGCCCGGGACGCTGGGTTTCTTGTTCGCGGCGGGGAGGGTCTTCGGCGTGTTGAACTTGTTCTTCAGGTACGCGTCCAGGCTGGGGACGAGCTCCTGCTTGCCGTCGCTGGTGTTCATCAGGATCGGCGCCGGGGGGTAGGACGGGTTCCACTGCGTGGCCTCGGTGTCGCTGTACCGCTGCCAGTTGCCCGGGGTCGTGATGTTGAAGAACTTCTGCACCAGCTCGGCGATGATGTCGGCGTTGGACGGCACGTTCAGCGAGCGGCTGTTGACGCGCAGCTTCTCGCCGAAGTCCAGACCCGGGGTGAGCGGGTCGTCGACGACGATCGCACCGAGCATGAACGGGTGCACCTTGCACGCGAAGGCGTACAGGCCCGGCTCGGTCAGCTGGACGCTGGTCTTGCCGACGAAGGCGCCGCCCTGGTCGAAGGGGAAGCCCTTCGCCTTCTCCGGCCAGATGAGGCCGGTGACGGTGTGCGCCGAGGCAGCGGCGGGAGCCGAGACGTCGAAGTTCGCCGTCACCGGGAGCTCGAGGTCGTTGGTCTCGGCGTACTTCTGGATGTCCTCCAGAAGCGGGAGCAGATCGGCGCCGACCGGCAGGTCGTCCAGCGTGGTCGGCGCGTTCGCCGGCTTGTCCTCCATCTCGTCGGACAGCTGGTCGAGCAGCGTGGCCGCCTCCTTGGCGCGGGGGTCGCCATCGGGCAGGACCTTGTTGATGGCGTCCTTGGTCGAGTCCAGACCCAGCAGCTTCAGCGGGTCGACCCCGAGGTCGCCGATCAGCGGTGCGTCCGAGCCGTCGTAGTCGAACTCGTCGAGGCCGGGCAGGTCGCCGTTGAGCGCGCCGAGGGCGTCGCCACCGAGCAGGCCGCCGTCGCCGGTCGCCTCACCTATCAGGGGGAGACCGTCGAGGTTCAGCCCCGGGAGGCTGGACGTGGTGGCGCTGATCGGTACGCGCGGCATCTCGGCCACCGCGAGGGCACGACCGCCGAACAGGTTGGTGTTCGTGTCGAACCACGCGTTCTGGTTGTCGGTGAGGTGGAAGGAGACGGGCAGGGGCCCGACGCCGACCGGGCCACCGCCCTCACCGTCACCGCCCGTACCGCCCGAGGGCGCCGGGGAGCTGGTGCCCGTGGGAGGCGGCGTCGGCGTCGGGCTGGAGGTGCTGGTGGAGGTCGGGGTCGGCGAGGGCGACGACGAACCGCCGACGACCACGGTGCCGGTCATGTCCGGGTGGAACTTGCAGCGGTAGTCGAAGGTCCCAGCCGACGAGAAGGTGAAGGAGTAGTTCTCCCCCGGATCGAGGTCGGGTGAGTTCAGCGGCCCCCCGGTCACGCTGTGGATGACGCTGTCGTCATTCGACCAGGTCACGGAGTCGCCGACCGCTACGTCGATGCTGGCCGGGTTGTACTGCAGATTCCTGATCGAGACCGAGTGCGTCGCCGCGGAAGCCGCAGGAGCGGCCATGACCAAGGCGAACCCGCTCAGGGCGAGCGCCATGGCGCCCGCCACAGCACGCGTCGTCCAGGGCCGGCGTTGCCGCCACCCCCTGGACGAGCGCATGCGTGGCGCATTGAGAATGAACATTTTAACCCTTCCCGCAATTAGAGATGAGTACATCGGCAGGCACCACCACAAAGGCTTCACAGTCGCCGCTGGACATTCATGGAGCCAGGAGCCCGACGAAATCCGACGAACCGCATCCTGTTCCGCCTCCGAACGGCAGCCGAGACTTCACCTTCACGGCACGGAGCGAAACATCTACCGAGCCCTTATGTCCCGCTTATCTCTGCATTGTTAACCGAAGATTAATAGAGCTTCAATCTGGATCTCAGGAGCACGTGAAGACGAGCATTGAGGCGTAATTACAACACCAACGAAAACAAAAGGCAGACACGCTGGGCGAGCGACCTAAGGGCGAAATCAAGGCGTTCCAACGGGTCAGGACGACACGGTGATCACGCTAAAGTGTCAGGTATTTGCCTTCCAAGCCCGTGGCATGCCGGTCACGTTCCGCGGGAAGCATGGAAGGACCATGACGACCCCAGCAGAACCGGTTACCAGCGGGATCAAACACAGGACCGTCAGCCTTAGCCAGGATTAATTCCGTGAACACTGGTCAAGGGAGCCGGCCGAATGCCACCATGACAGCGCGAACGCAGGAGCCGTCGGCGCCCCAGGGCCGAGAACGGCCCTCCGCGATTCACCGGACTCGGCCATGCCCGACCGGCCGCACAGGACAGAAAGCGAGAATTCCCATGCCTCCCGCACGAGACGGTCACCGCGCCAGATGGTTCCTCTGGCCACTCGGCGTCCTGCTGCTCGCCACTACCGGCGGCGCCATCATCGCGGCCACCGGCGGCCCCGAAGGACCAAGCCCCGAGGAGCGCGCGCGGCAGGCGCTCCAGCCCACGCGGCACACGGTCATCTACCAGGTCACGAGCCCCGGGGCGACGTCAGCACTGATCACTTACCGGGCGAACGGCATCAACAACGACAAGAGCGTGGACAACGTCAAGCTCCCGTGGAGGAAGGAAGTCGCCATCACGGCCGGACCCGGGGCGGCCGTGACGCAGGTGATGGCGACGGGCGGGAAGGCCGGGTCGGTCTCCTGCTCCATTCGCATCGACGGCCGGATCGTCGACAGGCAGACCGCCAAGGGCCAGTTCACCGATGTGTCCTGTTCAAGTGTCGTGCAGCCTGGCGCAGGGTGACGGTGAGCAGATGCCGGGCGCCCCTCTCTTCGACACCCGCCGACGCCCCGGAGCCGGCCCGTCAGGACGGCACCCGGCCGCCAAAGCACAGGAAGACAAGGAGAAAGCGAAAAGAAAAACGACACCGAGAGTCCAGCTCATTATGTGAACGGAAGTCGGCGCTTCGACCAAGGAGTTCTCCGACATGAGTAAGCAGCCGGGTGTGTGGCACCGCCGATCAGACTCGACACACAACCGGGGCAGAGCACTTATTGCGCCACGGGATTATTTCCGAGGATCAGGTCGAGCACGTACGCCTCGCCGGGATACTGGCCGTAGCGATGGAACTGGTTATCGGGAATCTTGTCGTGATCGCGGTGGATCCATCGCGAACCGTTCTGGTAGATGTCGCACTGATTGGCGATGCCGATATCGGAGATCGGATTGCAGTATAGGCCGCCACTGTTTCGGTCGATGACCGCGCGGGCGTGGCTCCCGTCGTTCCGCAGCGGCCGGACGGAGAAAACCACTCCCGTTGCGGTGCGCCGGGAGTCGTACATAGGAACCGCCACTGGTCTTCTTGTGGCGTGTGGTCGGACTGATGCTCTTCGGTGTGAACGTGCAGGGATTCGGCTGGTAGTGGTGGGCCGCGGCGTCGGCCCGGAAATTTCCCGTGTCGTACACCATCCCCAGGCCGTCGCCGTGAGAACCGGTATTCGGAGCAGTTGCCGCTTTCACGCCCGATTCCATGGCCGGGGCCGTCAATGTACGGGTCCGGAATGGAGGCCTCGTGCGTGGTGCGGGACATGGCCAACGTGCGGATGCCGGCGGGCGGAGTACCGCCCGGGGCGGCGCCGCTCGGCGCTTCCTCAACGTCGGCGGTGGCCACCGCGCGCCCCCGTAGCGGTACCGGGTCACGGTGCGCGGTACGCCCTCGGCCACGGGAAGACTGCGATCGGCTTCGATCCCGTACGCGCCCCGCCGTCCGGGCACAGCTCGGGTGCGGGCATCGGTTTCGAGGCGTTCGATGTCACGGAACAGAGCTTCGGCGCGTCCGCTCAGGCAATGGTCGATCGTGACGGTCCTTCGGCCGGCATGCCGGGTGTCACCGGCGGCGGCCGTGGGAAGGTGTTCGTCTCCCAGGGCCGCCCGTGCTGCGGCGCTCGCGTCTTCGGGACTGACGGGGAAGGCCGCCGCATCGGCTGTTCCCTGAGCGGCGGACAGATGGACGACGGCAGCGGTGCGGCGGTCCACCTCCGCGGTGACTGCACGGGCACCGGCCTCGCCCGCTGCGATGGCCCGCCGACGGGGCTGCCGCAGTGCGTCACCGTCCAGGTGGATGACGGCCTCCTGGCCGACGAACTGCCGGTCGGCGGAGAAACCGGAGACGCTGTCCTGGACGAAGCGCTGCGCGGCCTCGCGTGCCTGGTCGGCGGAGAACCTGTGGTCGCGGCTGCCGGTTCGGCTCCTGCATCGAGTCACGCGCAACTCGCCTCCTCACAGAGCCGCCTTGGCGGCAGCGGCGTGGATACGTCACCTGCTCTACGGGGACGAGCGGCGCGTGAGTCGCACGAGAGGAGAGATTTTTTCGAGAGAGTGCGCGGACGCTGTGACCTCAGCGCCGAGGCGGCGGCCGCATTCCCGTCGTCAGCGGTCCGGCAGCAGTGTGGCAAGCGCACGGCCCGGCTCGATCGAGCGGGGCCGGCCCCGAAGGGTCGAGCAGCGGAACCGGCAGCCGGGACGGGACTACGGCGGACACGTCCGGCCCCGTCGGCAGAGCCAGTTCGGGCCCTTCCGGCAGGGCGGGCAAGGTTGGCAGGGCGGGCAAGGTTGGCAGGGCAGGCAAGGTTGGCAGGGTTGGCAGAACAGTGCCCGGCAGCTTCGACGGGGCCGCGGACGCCGGCGGCAGGGGACCCGCGGCCGTCCGCGACACCGGACCGTCCCCGAGCCCGACGGGAAGACCGGACAAGGCCGTCTCGGACGGAATCGGTTCTCGCCCCGCTGAGGGCCCCGGACCGGCGGGGAGATGCGTCACGTAGGGACGCCGCGCAAGCGGATCCTCCTCGGTCTCCGCTTCGGAAGGTGCGCTCAGGGCCAGTCCCGCCACCGTCAGGGTCACCGCCACGGACGCCAACGCGGCTGTCTGCGCGGATGTCTGCGCGGCTTCCTTCACCACTCGCGGCCGCCCGCGCCACACCCAGACGGCGAGAACCAGTGTCGCCTCCAGTACGGCGCGGAGCGCCCTGCGAGCCCTGGCCAGAAGCGACCGAACCGCCTGGTAGCTGAGTCCGGTGCGCTGCGAAATCTGTGCGAGGTCAAAGCCCTGCGCCCGCAGGCTCAGTACCTCCGCCTGGCGCAGCGGAAGGTCCGTGCTGTGGCCGGCAAGCCACTTCGCCTCCGCCTGGTCGCACACCGCCTCCTCCACCGTGGCGGGTCCGGCCGCGGCGCGCGCCGAACGGGCGTGAACATCGACCTCGCGGTTGATCTGCCGATACCGGTCGACGCACAGCCGTATCGTCACCGATGTCAGCCACGCGCCCAGCCGGGCGTCGTCCACGTTGGCGTTCTCCGCCGCACGGACCATGGCTTCGTGTACCGCGTCCTCGGCGTCATCCACATTCATGGACCGCCGTCGCGCCACCTTCAGCAAGGACTCACGGTGACTCAGCACCCGCTGCCAGCGATCGGCGGGATGCCCGTCCACCGAACGTCGCTCCGCAGGCTCATCGTGTCCGCTCACTGTCGCCTCTCACCCCGCCGAGATCACGTGCCGACCACCGCCCACGAACCAGCACAGCGCGAGGCCCGTGCGTGGGGGCTCCTGTCGAAGACGCCGCAACGAACGGGTTCACAACCCAGTACCTGGGCGTGGCTCCTGGTCCTCTGAGTCGGGTTGCGCGCCCCGCGGAGTGGCCGAGGTCCGCGACATCGCGCGACGGCCGGCACGGTCCGGCTTCCGCATCGTGCAGGTAGGAAGCGGACAGGCCGAGCGGCCGTGCGGCTTCGCGTAACCGCCAACCGCGCCGGAGCCTGGCCGCGTTCAGCATCGGGCCGAGTCCAACGGCCGGTATACGGCCGGGCTGTACCGCGAGAACATCTCCCATCGACAACCACCCCAAGTCAGAGGCTAGGCCGCCGCATCGTCGTCCCGATGTCTACGGCATTTCCTGAGCATTACAGGCCCGGCAGCGGCCTGTGGCGTGTGTGACAGCAGACAACAGCGCCCACGGCGCATCGGAGACCGGTCGGCTCCTCCTTCATCTTCCGCACCACCTCTTTCCACGCGGTGAGGGCGTGGTCGAGGCGGGACAGGTTGAGGTGGTCGAGCTGCGCGTAGGTGATCGTCACGGTGGTGACCCCGTTGGTTGGGACGGTTCGACGTCGGCTGCGCGTGCGTCAGCCGAAAGCGGCACGGATGTCGGCGTGCGCGCCGTTGAACGTCGCCGTGTGACGCGCTCAGCACCTGTGTACGCGGACCATGTGTCCCACGTCTTCCGACCGAGGTCGCGGTAGGTGGTGTGCAGAGCTTCGCACTGGTGGTCCATCCACCGGGTCGCCGGGGGCTTCAGGGCATCGCCCAGCCGACCGTCCCAGCTGGCGCCGGACAGACTCGCGGCTGCCTCGCCCCTCGGTGTCGTCGACATACGGGCCCAGGGCGGTTCAGGCTGATACGTAGACAACATCACACATTTACAGGCGCCACACGCGTGAGCGATGCGTGAGCGGACGGCGCGAGACGAGCCGTCACACGCTGGTCCTTGCCTCCATGCCGCGTGAGGGTGATCAGGCGAGGCCCCTCGTTCCATTCGAACGGGGGCCTTTCCTCACGTCTGGAGTCCACAAAGAGTCCACATGCCCATGCGAACCCCAGACGCGCCTCTCGCAGACCTGCGCGGTATCCGTCGGGAGGGCGGCCCGGGCAGGTGAGGACCCCGAGGAGGCCAAGCTGCGCCGGACGAGATCGGATCTGGCATACTTGAAGTATGGCAACTCGGAAGATCACCATCACCGTGCCGGAAGAGCTGGTGGAATCGATCAAGGAGCGCGTCGACGCGCGCGGGGTGTCCGGCTACATCGCGGCCGCCGCCGCTCATCAGGACGCCATGGACCGACTGCGCGAGTTGGCCGAACGTCTCGAAGAAGAGCACGGCGCCGTGACGGACGACGAGCAGCAGGCAGCGCTGGACCGCATCGCCGCCATTGACGGCTGGCATGACGAGCAGCGATCACACTCGGATGAGGCTGCGTGAGCCGCACCGCCCGAGCGAAGCTGCACCGGCCGCGACAGCGAGTCTTCGTGTTCGACTCCGAGGCTCTCTCCAAGGCGGTTCAGGGCGATCGGGAGATGGCTGCGCTGATCAAGACGGCTCCGCGGCTGGACATCCCGATCGTCACCTCGGCGCTCACGACCTTGGAGGCGTGGGACCCTCGCGAAACGTCGAGGCAGGCACTGTGGAACTGGACGCTGTCCCGGATCCGCATCGTGCACACGGACGACCAGGTGATCGCCATGGCGCGCGACATGCTGAAAGCAGCCGGCCTGCATGGGCACAAGTACGCCATTGACGCCATTCTGGCGGCTGTGGCCGGGCGGGAAGCCGTGCAGGGAGCTCAGGCAACCGTCTTCACCTCCGACACCGACGACATGAATCAACTCCTCGCGGGACACGCCGTGCGAGTCGAGAAGGTCTGACGATGACGAGACGCCGCCTGTACCTCACTCCGGCCACTCGCCAGCTCCCCTGAGCAACCGGTGCCCTCGTCGGACAGCATCCACCAGCACGTATGCAGCACACACAGGAACGGGAAGCACCGCGAAGACGTGAGAATTGCGGAGCGTTTCCCCGGGCCAGACACGCTGTAGTCGATATTTCCGCAGGCCACAGCCCCGTCCAGGGAAATCTCCTAAAGCGGGTGTCGCAGGTTCGAATCCTGCCGGGGGCACAACGCGTTATCGCCCTGACCTGGGGTTTATCCCCCCAGGGAGGGGTTATATCCGGCCTCGGACGTCTCGTCCGGGGCCGTTTGCGGAGCAGATGGGGAGTTGATCTCCCGAATTTCTCCCAACCGATCAGCATCATTCGGCACGGAGTCCGGGCCGGGATTCTCCCTGTTGTTGGGCTGAGCCTCCGCTTCAGGGGCCATGATCCCCGAGACAGCGCGTGCGCGCGGTACGAGTTGGGCCACGGCCACGGCTATCGCCAGGTCGGCTTCGGGAAACAGGCTCGTGTACGTGTCGGCTGTGATGGTGATCGAGGAGTGGCGAGCAACTCCTGGACGTCCTTCAGGTCGGCGCCAGCCGCGCGGGGCGGCGTCGCGGCACCATGACGAAGATTTCCGACCCCTGGTGACGGGTCCACCACGCTGGTTCCTCACTGTCGTGGGCTCGCTGGTCGGATGCCGGCGACGGGAAGGGGGCGTGAGCGAGATCAGCGTGCCGGACGGATGGCGGACAGTACGCTGAATCCAGCGGGATCGGGCCCGCAGCACAGTGTCCGGGAGGTGCTTCATGACGGCCGAGATGATGGCCCCGGCGTGGATGCATGAGCAGATCACCGCGGAGGAGTACGAGTCCTGGTCCGAGGAGCAGTGCGCCGGTATCGAGATCGTGGACGGGATGGTCGTCGTGAGTCCGAGTGCGTCCAAGCGGCACAACCGGCTGGCCCGGATTCTGGCGAACGCCCTGGATGCCGCCGCGGGCCCGGAGTGGAACGCCGACACCGACTTCGACGTCCGGCTTCAGGACGTCCCGCTCACCAATCGCCGCCCGGACGTCGTCGTGTACCGCGCAGACACGATCGACATCACCCCCACCCGTCCTGAGCACGTGCTGATGGTCGCGGAGGTGGTGTCGCCGGGCTCGGAGACCACCGACCGGATCGTGAAGGTCGACCAGTACGCCAAGGCAGGCATCGCCTTCTACTGGCGGATCGAGCAAGCCGCGACAGGCGTTCCTCTCGTGTACACCTACGTTCTCGACCCCGCGACGAAGACCTACCGGGACGGAGACGTGTTCACCGGCGTCCTCAAGGTAGCGGCCCCCTTCCCGGTGGAGATCGACCTCGGCCAGATCTGACCACGCGCTGCTCAGCAGTCGGCGGCGCGTGAGCGATGCGTGAACGGACGGCCCGATACAGGGCGGCATCAGCCGGATCAAGTGGCTCGCCGTGCGGTTCTGACCAGGGGAATCAGCACCGCGTGGCAGCACCAGGCACCACCCGGCAAGGATTCGAGGCCCCCTCTGTCAGCTCCGCCTGGGACAGGCCGAGCTCGACCCGACGGTTGTGGACCGCCTGCCGGAGATCGCCGGCCAGCCGCGCGTCCACGTACTCCTGGTCGTACTCCACCGCCTCGCCCGCAAGCCGCCGAGCCCGGCGTGTCCTCCAGGTGCTGTGATTCATCAGCTCTCCTTGCGCCGCTCGTACGTGTGCTGGGCATGGCCATGCTCGGCCTCGCAAACCTTCTGAGCCTGGTGCGCCCGCTCGACTTCCGCCGCTTCACGCATCCTCGTCTCACGGAAGACCGTCAGCAGTACGATCCGTTGTCCTGGCGCGAGCCAGTACGGGATGCGTACGGCTTCGCCGTCCAACTCGAAGCGGAGCTCACGTAGCTTGCCGCCCAAGTGCCGCGAGTACGGCTCGCCGAGGGACGTCGGCTCGTCCAGCAGTCGGTCCGTCTTGTCCTCGGCCCGTCGATAGAGGCGGAGTGGTGGAATCGGCAACGGCAAAGACCACTGCGACCGTGAGGATCGGCCGCTCGGACACGTCGTAGCGGTCCGCCCCCTTGACGCGGCAAGAGTTGCGCCGCATCAGCTCGTCGTCCACGGCCGTGTTCATCAGGGCCCGCGGGAGTCGGTAGGCCTTGACACCATACGGTGGCTTGCGCGCTGCGGGACCTGAAGCCGAACAGACTCACGCAGTGCGCGGCACCACTCCCTGCCCCGGCCCCGCCCGGCTCCCGTCGACGGCGGGGATGGCCGGGCCCCCGGCCCCCTCCTGTCCTGCCGTCGGACGGGCTGTGCGGACTGTTGCTTCGTCAGCCGCCGCTTTCCGCCTGGTCGTTGGCAGCGGTCATGGGGACCCATCCACCCGGGTTGCGGTACCAGTATTGCGGCAGCCCCTTGATGCTGGTGGTGCGGAACGGGCGGCCGTGGTCGTCGATGCGCACCGTGCCGCTTCGGCCCTGTGAGGACCAGTCGAGTTCGAGGTACCAGTCGCAGGTGCAGGACTCGGTGCTCGCGGAGACCATCAGGACCTCCGGCTCCCGCAGGGACACCTGGTAGGGGAAGTCGATCGCGGGAGTCGGTCTGTCCGGGTCGTTGCCGGGCATCGAACGGGCCAGGGGGCGGTGCGCGTCGAGGTTCACGGAGAAGTAGCGGGGGACGAGGATGGTGCCGCAGCCTTCATACGTGGAGTAGGCGATGCCCCGGCGGGAGGCGGGGGTGGTGTGGTTGACCACGCGCACATGCAGTGCTTCCAGGACGACGGCGGCGGAGCCGCGTCCCTGGACCGAGATCCGCAGATTGGTGGTGCGCCCGTGCACCGCCTCCTGGGACGCGGCCCACACCGCGGCGTCCGCCGGGTTCGGCGGCGGTGGGACCTCTTGCGGTGGCTTGGCGATGACGTAGTTGTGGTCGCATTCGAGCTGCCACAGCTGGGAGTTGGCCGTCCAGGTGAGCGGGACCGTGTCGGCGCTCGCCCGGTTCTTCTGCGGGCTGCCGTCGCTGGGCGTGGCCGGCGCTGAGGGTTCCGGTGTGGTGCGGGCGGAGGCCGACGCCCCACCGCCGCCGGAGGGGGGTTCGGCAGCGGATGCGGTGAGGCCGGCGAGCGCAAGGGCGAGCGAGGCCGCCACCGCTATTGATCGCACGGGCCGTCGTCGAGGGCGCCAGGCATGGGGCCGCCGGTCGGCCGGTGAGTTCGGCCCCGGGCGTGGGTCGGCCGGTGGGGCCGACTCGGGTGCCTTGTCCGCCGGGCTGCTGTGGCTGGCGGATGCGGCCGATGCCATGGTGCTCGTGGGGTCGTGGGGCGTCGGTGCCCGCCGGGCATCGGACGGGCGTGGGCGTTGCCGTGCCGCGACTGCCAGGATCCACCGGCGGTGCAACTCCACGCGTTCCTCGGGGGAGGCTCCGCAGTGTGCCGCGAACCGCTCGATCCTGGTGAAGTCCATGGGCACCGCCTCACCGGCGCAGTAGCGGTGCAGTGTGGAGGCATTCATGTCCAGCCGGCGGGCCAGCGCCGCGTAGCTGCGGTCCGTACGGTCCTTCAGACGTGTCAGCAGCAGCGCGAACTCCGCTATGTCGTCGTGGATTGCATCCATGTGGTCCGTACCCGCATCCATCCGTCGGCCTGTGCCGTCCCGTCATGTCCTGATCCCGGACGCCATTCCCGGCACTCCCCATACCTGCACGTCAATAAGGCTGGGATGGTTGCAGGTTGGCGCCGTCCCTCTCCTCGGGACCACCCTCACCCGCGGCGCCGGGGGCGTCGCCTTCCGCGCCGCCGCCGGCCGGGCCCGCACACCGCATCGGATCACCGCTTCCCACCGGTGAGCTGCGCGGCCTGGAGGAGTGGGTCGGGGACGGTCGGGGATGGTCGGGGATGGTCGGTCGGGGACGGTCCGGGGCGTCGACGCACACGACTTGGTAGCGGGCTGCTCGACCCTTGTTGCCCGATCGCCTCTGCCCTCCGGGGTCACCACCGCTGCGCGGGCTCTGGGGCAGGGCCGTTTGCACCGTCGTCGGCCAAGGCGGCGGGCGCGGGTCGAGTCCCCCAGGTGTCCGGACGCCGGCCTCAGTGGGTTCCCATCCCGGACAGACATCCCAGGCTTCCTTGTCTCCGCAGGTTGTCGGGGGTGGGATCGTCCCACTGTTGCAGGTCGGGAGCAGCCGTTGTCCCAGCCCCATGCGGCATTTGACGCTATGGCTGTCGCACCGGCTGCAGCGGCCGACCGCACGGCAGCGCCACGCCCCCGGACTCACCCGTCCACGGAGACACCCGTCTCTTTGGGCACCCGGGTGCAGGGCTCGGACGCTCAATGGGACGCCCGACCACCTTCGCCCCCGCCACCGCGGTACGAGAAGGAGGCGGGTGGTGTGGCGGCGACAGCCCGGCACGCGACCTCATACCGATCAGAAAAGGAACACGCATATGAACGTGAAGTCCCTTGCGGCCCACCGTGTGGCCGTGGCCGCGGGTCTCGTCCTGGCTCTCGGGTGTGGTGTGTCGGCACAGGCCTCCACCACCGGACCGCGAACGACCGGCGGGAAGGCCAGTGACGCGGTGACGCACCGCTCGGGCGGCAGCGGCGCCAAGAGCACCATCGCCGCCTGTTCCCAGAAGGTCCTCGGGGTGTCCGCCGTGACGGAGCCCGCGGACAGCAAGGACGCCAGGCACCTCCTCCTCACCGTCCAGAACGCCGGCGACAAGAAGTGCAACCTCTACCGCTACCCCCTCGTGCGGCTCGGCAACGGTCGGACCACAGCCCCCGTGATCAAGGAGAGCGACCCGAACCCGGGCGTGCCCGTCACCCTCGCTCCGGGTGAGGAGGGATATGCCGCTCTGCTCGTCAACGGCCCCATGGACGAGTACGAGGCGAAGAGCATCACCCTCAGCCTCCAGGGCCGTAAGCCCGGCAGCAGCGCGGGCAAGCCGATCGATGTCCCCATGCCCGTCGACACGCTGTACGCCAACGACTTCCAGCGTGTCACCTACTGGACGACTGCTCCCGGCTACGCCCTGGATTTCATCATGTCGAAGTGACGGACCTCGATCGCAACCGCCTCCCAGCGGCTGACCAGAACGCTCACAGGGCCTACTGAACACCGGTCGAAGTCGGCCGATGGCGCGGCAGCACCACGCCGCCCCGCCCACCATGCACCCGCCCCTGGGACACTTCGACCGCCCAGGACGCGAGGGGAGGCGGGTCCCGCCGTTGGCCAGGGCGGGGGCGGCGATCAGGCCGTGCGGTGGGGCGATGCTGGTGCCGGCGGCCTTGAGCGTCTTGTGGATGGTGAGGTAGGCGGTCGCTCCCGGTCGTCGGTCGGTGCGATGCGGTCGCTCCCGGTCGACGGTCGGTGCGATGCGGTCACGGAATTCGTGCCGTACCGCAGCGAGGGCTTGTGCGTAGCGAGCTTGCCTTACGGGATCCGGGGCGGCGGCAACGTCGGCCTCGATCTCGGCCACGGTGATCACCCTCTGGAAGCGGTTGGGGCGGGCCGTGGACCGGAACCAGGCCAGGACACGCGGGTCGGGCTTCGCCCGGGTCGTGAGCTCGGCGACGACATCGGCGTCGAAGTGCCGACGCTGGTCCTCAGGCAGCGACTCCCGGCTGTCACGGATGGTCCGCGGCGGATGCGACGACGGGCGCGGCGGGTGAGGCACACCGTTCGAAGCTGTGGTCATCGGCATACCCCGCGTGCATCGGGCTGCGTACTGCTGCTGGTACCAGGGCTACGGGTTTCCGCCTGCCCGCCCACAACCTTGGGACAAGGGGACAAGAGCGGGGGAGGACGTCACCGTCGCGGTGGGCCAGGGGCTCGGCCGACCCGAGTTGGTGTCGTGAAGGTGACTGGGCACTTCAGTTGACGGATGAGCGCTTGAATGGGCGGAGCAACGTTCAGGGCGCCGCAGGACTGAGCGGTGAGCCCGGTTCGCTTGACACGAAGGTGGCTGACGGATCGACGTCCGGCTCGGCTATGGTGCAGGCATGTGCTGCTGCGCCGCCATGACTACCCGTACCGCCGCTTAGCGGCGGTATCCGAGGTTGCCGTACCGCGGCCCCTTGCTGACGTACCGCCGGATCAGTGTCCTGTCGGCAGTCACACGCTTGCTCTTGTGCTGCCGGGCCATCCTGCCTGATCAGGGGAGTCATGTCTCAGTCGCAGCGTTTCGATTCACAGTACGAAAACCCATGCCCATGCCCATGCCCATGCCCATGCCCATGTCCGTGCCCATGCCCGTGTCCGTGCCCGCATGCGGCCGGCCCCATCGTCACGCGGGACCCGTGTGTCGCCACCCTGCTCTTGATGGTCGGGCTCCCCGGAGCCGGGAAAACCACCCGGGCCAAGGAGCTCGCCGCAACGCACCGGGCGCTGCGGCTGACCCCAGATCACTGGATGATCCCGCTGTTCGGCGATCCGATGGCCGACGGCAAGCGCTGGGTGCTCGAAGGGCGGCTCATCTCGGTCGCCCTGCAGGCGCTGCGGCTGGGGACCAGCGTCGTGCTCGACTACGGGCTCTGGGGCCGCGATGAACGATCGGCACTGCGCTGGCTGGCACGGTCGGTCGGGGCAGCATGCCAGGTGGTCTACGTGCCCGTGGACAAGGACGTCCAGCTCGCCCGCATCACGCACCGCCAGGCGACGGCACCGCATCAGACGTTCCCGATGAGCGAGACCGAGGTAGACCAGTGGCGGGAGCAGTTCCAGGTGCCTGACGCCGCCGAACTCGACGGCGGCGAGATCCCCACCCCACCGGCGGGCTGGCCGGGCTGGCCGGATTGGGCGGAAGACCACTGGCCCTCGTGCATCGACAGCTGACCCGGCTGTCCCGTCCGGGAGCGTCCTGCCTGGCCTGCGGCGCCGCTGTCGTGTTGCCGCAGGCCGGCACACGCGTCTCCGCGGGCGGCCGGCGTCGTTCGACTCGCTGACTCAACCGCTCACTCGCCGACTGAAGCGCTCAGTCACGGAAAACCACGATCTATGACTGGAGTATGAGGAAGGACGGTCTATCGGGGAGCCCCGTGCCCGGGCGACCAGGCGGACTCGACGCCGTTCCACGATGACGGTCCGCCAAGTGCCCGGACGAGATGTTCCTGCGAGGGATCGAGCGAGCGGCGGGCCGCGTTGACGAACCTCACGTGTGCCTCGTACAACCCGCTGTGAATCGGCCGGAGTTCCTCAAGATCCGCCGGCTGCCGGCCGTGGAACAGGATCGTGAACTTCTCGACGACGTCGCAGATCTGCTCAGCCGCCGCCATGGCCTCCTGGCTTGCCACGAGGGACATCGATTGCAGAGCGGCATTGAACGGCGCCCAGACGACGGTAGGCGCGCGTCTGTCCACGAACGCTTCGCGTAGCTCCATTTCCACGGCTCCGAAGGCCTGGAGAAACTTTTCGTAGGCGGCGGTTCGTGCCTCCTGGAGCCACTGACGGTTCTGGCTGCGCCGGCCCACGATGCCACCGGCGATGACACCCACTACGGTGGCGGCGATGCCTCCAGCGGTGGATATCAGGAGTGCCCACGGGACAGCCACGTTACGTCTCCCTCCGGTTCGTTCTGCTCAGAATCCCGCACCAGGACCGACAAGATCAACGATCGGAGCGGCGGGTAAAGGATCGCATCACCGCGTGCCACAGCCGTGCCGGATGCAGGAGTCAGCAAGGGTCGACAAGGGCGACTGGCGGGCGAGTTACTGCCTCCTGGCACAGCCAAGAAAGCCGCAGGTCACCGGCGGGACGCCCGAGCCCCTCCCCTAAAGCAGGTGTCGAAGTTCGAATCCTGCCGGGGGCACAGCAAAGCGCCAGTCCAGGAGGCCCTCCGTCCGGCGGGCGGGAGGGTTCCTGCGCTGCAGCACACGTACTCCGCCTCTTGGACTTGGCAGAACGTCACTACGATCACGGGCCATGGACTGGCTGGAGCGCACCGCGAAGCTGAGGCAGTGGACCAGGAGCGGGACACGCGCTCCGCACAAGCCGCTGCTGCTCCTGTATGCCCTCGGCCGGTTTCAGGAGGATGCCGACGGCGGGCTGCGCTACACCGCGGTGGAAGGAGACCTCCAGCGGCTGTTGACCGAGTACGGGCCACCGAACAAGACGACGCCCGCCTATCCGTTCCACCACCTGGTCAGCGACGGTGTGTGGGAAGTGCGTACCGATCGCGGGCCCGGCAGTCCCGGGACCGGGGTGCGGGATCTCCGCGAGACAGGTGCCACCGGGCAGCTCGCGCCGGATCTGAGGACTGCGTTGCGACGCGAACCGCAGCTGCTCGCCAGGATTGCGCGGTCGCTGCTCGATCTGCACTTCCCGCCCACGCTTCACAGTGAACTGTGCGAAGCCGTCGGCCTGGAGCTGGAGCCGACCGAGACCGAGCACCTCTCGACCGTGAGACGACAGCGGGACCGGCGGATGCGGGAACTGGTGCTGACCGCCTACGAGTACCGGTGCGCCTTCTGTGGTTACGACGGCAGGCTCGGCGCGGTGCCGGTCGGGCTGGAGGCAGCGCATGTGCGGTGGTGGGCGTTCGACGGACCCGACGACATCGAGAACGGGCTGTGCCTGTGCTCACTGCACCACAAGCTCTTCGACAAGGGTGTCCTCGGGGTTGGCGACAGTCACCGCATCCTGGTCTCGCAACGCTTCGTCGGCCACAGCCCCGCTGCCCGCGAACATGTCATAGCGCTCGCCGGCCGCCCGCTCGTCGGCCCACAGCCGGGCGCACGCCCAGTCGCAGCCGCCCACCGCGACTGGCACACCAGCCAGGTCTTCCACGGCAGTCCACGCCCGGCTACTGATGTCTGATGTCTGATGTCTGATCAGTGGGTCAGCAGCGGCATCAGGGACGTGGCCGACCGGCGTGGAGGGCGTAGACCCCGGGGGGTGTCGCGCCAGATCGTACGACTGGGGTCGACGGCGTGCAGGCGGTGAAGAGGTCGGCCACCGGGATCCGCGACCTGGTAGCGGTGATCCTGGAAGGCCGTGTGGACGCGGGCAGCTCCGCCGCTGGGTGCCGCAGGCAGGAACTCCCGCGTCCCGACACCGTGTGCCCGGCGGAGGTCGGCGAGATGCTCGGCCTCGATCCCGCCTCGGCCTTCGACGCGGCCTTGATCACCGGTGGACTGCCTCCGACCTGTGCGGAGTGGCGCGCCCGGCGAGGCCGTCCGCAGTCGTGGGCGTCCAGCGCTCGCACGCCTCCCCCTTACCGGGTGGCCAGGGCGGCGCGCGCCGGTCGCAGCCGTGAGGCCACGGCCTCGGCTTCGTCTGCAGACGAGGCTGTGGGTGTGAGTGTGAGTGTGAGTGTGAGTGCGGCTGTGAGTGTGGGTGTGACGGTGGACGGGGCCGCGCGTGCGGGCCGGTGGGGAAGTGGGTGGAGGGCCCGAGGCGTGCGTCGAGCGCGGTCCGCCCCGCTGATACATCAGGGAACCTGAGAAACAATTACGCCTGCCGCGCGGGCCCCGTCAAGGCTGTTGCGGCAACCTCTCCCCCTCCGAGACGCGGGGGGGGTGGCACCCCGAACGATGCGTCCGACACGTCTCGGCAACACCCTTGTCATCCGGCGTCGGCGTGTGCATCATCGTGGTCATCATCAGGGTTCCTGATATCGGGCGGGTCGCCCGGCCCTACCGGGACGCGAAGGAACCCGCCACCGCTCTCCGCTGCCGGCCCCGGCTTCCCCCAGCGGCCTCAGCCGCCCGTTCCGGCTCCCCCCAGCAGCTTCACCACCCTCAGTTCCGCTCCCTCGACGTGCCCGGAGGCATTCATGAGCGCACCCATGAGCACACCCGTGAACGGCAATTTGTCCCGAAGATCCGTTCTCCGGGGAACGGCCGGTGCCGCGGGGCTGTTCACCGCAGGCGGTCTGCTGACCGCCTGCGGTGGCATCAAGGCGTCCTCGGCGCAGACCGACGCGGTGCTCCGGATCGGCTATGTCTCGCCCAGTACGGGCCCGGCCGCGGGTTTCGGCGAGCCGAACGCGTATCTGCTGAAGAAGATGCGGGCCACCTTCAAGGACGGGCTGAAGATCGACGGCAAGAAGTACTCGGTCGAGATCGTCGACCGCGACAGTCAGTCGAATCCGCAGACCGCAGCGCAGGTCGCGACCGATCTGATCAACAGCGAGAAGATCGACCTGATGCTCGTCACCTCCACGCCGGAGACGGTCAACCCCGTCGCCGACGCGTGCGAGGCGGCCAAGGTCCCGTGTCTGTCGACTGCCGTGCCGTGGGAGGCCTGGTACTTCGGCCGCGGCGCCACCCCCGAGAAGCCGTTCACGTACACCTACCACTTCTTCATCGGCGTCGCGGAGATCCATGCCGCGTACACCTCCCTGTGGACGAAGGGCGGGGTGGAGACCAACCGGCGGGTCGGCGTCATGTGGCCCAACGACCCCGACGGCAAGGCGATCCGGCAGGGGCTCGGGCCGCAGCTGAAGAAGAGCGGGTTCAGGATCGTCGACCCGGGGGCGTACGAGGACGGGACGAACGACTACTCGGCGCAGATCGCGGCGTTCAAGAAGGCGGACGCGGAGATCTTCAACACCTTCCCGCTGCCGCCCGACTTCGCCACCTTCTGGAAGCAGGCCCGGCAGCAGGGCTATCGGCCGCGCATCGCGTCCATCGCCAAGACGGGTCTCCTCCCCTCCCAGATCGAGGCGCTCGGGTCGCTCGGCCACGGCCTCAGCGCCGGCTTCTGGTGGTCGCCGAAGTTCCCGTTCACGTCCACCCTCACCGACCAGACCGCCGGGCAACTGGCCGACGACTACGAGAAGTCGACGGGCAAGCAGTGGAACCAGGTCATCGGGTCCAACATGGCGCTCTTCGAGGTCGCGGCCCACGCGCTGAAGGCGACCTCCGACCCCAAGGACCGGGCGGAACTGGCTGCCGCCCTCGGCAAGGCCAGGCTCACCACCGTCGCCGGGCCGCTGGACTTCACGTCCGGGCCGGTGAAGAACGTGTCCACGGAGCCCCTGGTCATGGCGCAGTGGCGCAAGGCCACGGGGGGCGGCAAGTTCGCCGTCGAGCCGGTCATCGTCGACAACGGCGCCTTCGGCGACATCCCGCTCGGAGGCGAACTTGAGCCCCTCCGCTGAGCCGGTGACCGACACCGTGGGGACAGGGGAGGCCGCCCCGGCGGCCGCCCCGGCCCCGCCGGTGCTCACCGCGAACGGCATCCACCGCCGCTTCGGCAGCCTGGTCGTCCTCGAAGGCATCGACCTCACCCTCGCCCCCGGCGAGGCCCTGGGCATCGTCGGCCCGAACGGCGCCGGAAAGACGACCCTGCTCGACATCCTCTCCGGGGCCCAGTCCCCCTCCGAGGGCCGCGTCACCTTCCAGGGTCAGGACGTGACCCGCTGGAAGGTCGACCGCCGATGCCGCAGCGGCATCGGGCGCTCCCATCAGGTGCCGCGCCCCTTCACCGGCATGACGGCCTACGAGAACGTGCTGGTCGCGTCGGTGCAGGGCGGCTCGCACCGGCGCCGGGCCGCGGAGCGGCACGCGCTCGGCGTACTCGAGCGCTGCGGCATGCTCGGCCAGGCCAACCGGCCCGCGGCCGCGCTCACCCTGCTGGAACGCAAGCGGCTGGAGATGGCGCGGGCGCTGGCGACCGATCCGCAGGTGCTGCTGCTGGACGAGATCGCCGGTGGCCTCACCGACGCCGAGACGGACGAACTGATCGCCACCATCCGGCAGTTGCGCGCCGACGGCATCGCCATCGTCTGGATCGAGCATGTCATCCACGCGCTGCTGCGGGTGATCGACCGGCTGGTCTGTCTCGCGCAGGGCCGGGTCCTGGCCGAGGGCGAACCGGACGCCGTCATGTCCGATCCCCGGGTCGTCGAGGCCTACCTCGGGAGCGCGGCATGAGTCTGCTGTCGGTCGAGAATCTCGAAGTACGGCACGGTCTGCTGCGCGCCGTCCGCGACGTCTCCTTCGCCGTGGACGAGGGCGAGGTCGTGGCGGTGGTCGGGGCCAACGGTGCCGGAAAGTCCACCCTGCTGCGGGCCGTCGCCGGAGCACACCGGCCGGCCGAGGGCCGTATCGGCCTGGACGGTGTGGAGGTGACGGCACGGCGGGCCCACGACCGTGTCGCGGCCGGAATAGCGCTGGTCCCGGAGGGACGGCGGCTCTTCGCCGACCTCACCGTGGAGGAGAACCTGCTGGTCGCGTCCCGGGTACGGCGCCCCGGACCGTGGGACCTGGCAGCCGTCGTGGCCGCCTTCCCGCTGCTCGACGGACTGCTGAAGCGGCGCGCGGGCAACCTCTCGGGCGGCGAGCAGCAGGCCGTGGCCATCGGCAGGGCGCTGATGACCAACCCCCGGCTGCTGCTGCTCGACGAGGTCTCGCTGGGCCTCGCGCCCATCGTGGTCGACACCCTCTACGACTCGCTCGGCACGATCCTCTCCGGCGGTACGACGGTGCTGCTGGTGGAGCAGGACCTCGGCCGCGCCCTGGGGGTGGCCCGGCGCGTGCTGTGCATGCTCGAAGGCCGCGTCGTCCTGGACGAACCCGCGGGCGAGGTCACCCGTGAGCAGGTGGTCGAGGCGTACTTCGGACTCGGCAGGGCGGCGGCCCCGGACCGCGCCGCCACGGCCGCAACCGCGCAGGAGGAGCCGGCATGAACTGGATCAACGCCATCGTGCAGGGCGTCATGCTCGGCGGTGTCTACGCGCTCTTCGCCTGCGGCCTCTCCCTGATGTTCGGCGTGATGCGGACCGTCAACCTGAGCCACGGGGACCTCGCGGTCCTCGGCGCGTTCCTGGTCGCGGTGGTGGCAGCCGCCGTCGGCATCAGCCCGTTCTTCGCGGTACTGCTGGTCCTGCCCGTGATGGGCCTGGTCGGAGTGGCGTTGCAGCGGGGCATCCTCAGCAGGGCGCTGCGCACCGGCGAGATGTCGTCGATGCTGGCCACGTTCGGCCTCGCGATCGTGCTGCAGAACGTGCTGCTGGAGATCTTCAGCGCCGACTCCCGCTCCCTGGACGTCGGCTCGCTGTCCACGTCCGGTCTCCAGCTCGGGTCGTCGGTGAGCATCCCGTACCTCGGTGTGCTGACCGTGGCGGTGGCGGTCGCGCTGCTCGGCGGGCTGCAACTGCTGCTGGCCCGTACGGGCATCGGCCGGGCGATCCGCGCCACCGCCGCCGACGCGGACACCGCCGAGCTGGTCGGGATCGACAGCCGCCGGGTGTACGCCTGGGCCGCCGCCATCGCCGTCGCCACGGCGGGTCTCGCGGGAGCGTTCTTCGCGATGCGGTCGTCGTTCAGCCCGTCCATGGGGCCGACCCAGCTGCTGTTCGCCTTCGAGGTCGTCGTGATCGGCGGGCTCGGTTCGCTGTGGGGGACGCTCGTCGGGGGCATGGTCCTCGGCGTCGCCCAGACGGTCGGCGCGCAGGTGGATCCGCGCTTCTCCATCGTGGCCGGACACGTGGTGTTCCTCGCGGTCCTGGCCTTCCGTCCGCAGGGACTGCTCGGCATGAGAAGGAGCCGCACATGACCACCGCACCACCGGTCGCCCCCGCAACCGCCACCGTCACCGCCACCGCCACCATCCACCGGTGGACCCCCGTCTCCCGTACGGCGTCCGGTGCCCTGTCCGCCCTGCTGCTCGCGCTGGCGTTCGCGCCCTTCGTCTTCACGCCCGAGGCGACCGCGAAGCTGACGACCCTGTTCGTCCTCGTCATCGTCGCGGCCATGTGGAACGCGCTGGCGGGCTACGCCGGTCTGGTCTCCGTCGGCCAGCAGGGCTTCATCGGCCTCGGCGCGTACGGAGTCTTCCTCTTCGTCGACCGAGGCGTCACCCCCTTTCTCGCGGTCGTCCTGGCGGCCCTGCTCGCGGGTGCCGTCGCCGTACCCACCTCGCTGCTCGCGTTCCGGCTCACCGGTGGACAGTTCGCCATCGGTATGTGGGCGATCGCGGAGTTCTTCCGGCTGGTCGTCGTGAACACGCCTTCGCTCGGCGGCGGTTCCGGCCGCTCGCTCACCGATCTGTCGGCCACCGATCCGGCGGTGCGGCAGGCCCAGGTGTACTGGCTCGCCCTGGCGCTGATGAGTGTGCTGCTGCTGGCCGTGTTCGTGCTGCTGCGCAGCAGGCTGGGGGCTTCGCTGGAGGCGATCCGCGACGACCCGGTGGGCGCGGCCTCCGTCGGGGTACGGGTCACCTCGGCGAAACGGCTGGTCTTCGTGCTGGCGGCGGTGGGCGGTGCCGCAGCCGGCGGACTCACCCTCGCCAACACCCTGCGGGTGCAGCCGGACTCCATCTTCGGGGTCCACTGGTCCGCGTACATGATCTTCATGGTGGTCATCGGCGGCCTCGGCACCTTCGAGGGACCGGTCATCGGGGCGATCGTGTTCTTCCTGGTGCAGGACTGGTTCGGCGACACCGGAGGCACCTGGTACCTGATCGGGCTCGGCGCCCTGGCCATCGGGATGACGCTGTGGATGCCCCATGGGCTGTGGGGTACCGTGGCTCGCCGACGTGACCTTGAACTCCTACCTGTCGGCTATCGGGTGAAGACACCGGGCGTCTGACCTCGACGACGGTCTCGCCCGACCTTCCCGACGACCGACCAAGAGGTGCGCACGATGGCGGAGGCAGCCGATCGGGATCCGGCGTCGGCTCCGGGGCCGGGGCCGGGTGCGGATGCCGATCCGGACCCCGAGGGCCACAAGGGCCCGCTGACGATCTATCTCGTCAAGCAACTCGAACTGGCCATCCGCTCCTTCATGGACGAGGCCCTACGGCCGTACGGGCTCACCACGTTCCAGTACACGGCCCTGACCGTGCTGCGGCACCGAGGCGGGCTCTCCTCCGCCCAGTTGGCCCGCCGCTCCTTCGTCAGACCCCAGACGATGCACGAGATGGTGCGCGCGCTGGAGGAGCGCGGGCTGATCGAGCGCGCCCATGCCCCGGGAAACCGGCGGATCATGGAAGCCCGGCTGACCCGGGAGGGGGAGGAACTGCTGACGGCGTGCGCGCCGGCGGTGCAGAAGCTGGAGGACCGGCTGCTTCTCGACATGCCGGAGGAACGGCGGTCCGCGTTCCGTCAGGGCCTGGAGGACGGCCTCGCCTCCTTGACGGGGTGGCACCACGGCTGACGGCCGGGGCACAGCCCGCGCAGGAGGTCAGTGGCCCTTCCCTCCAGGGGGACGGGAGGGAAGGGCCACGCCTGGTCCGCTTGACCCGTTGCCCCCGGAAGGCAGCGCGGACACGGGGCTGGTGTCGACGTGGCTGCCCGGTGCCGGGGCGGCGCGGGTAGGGCGGGTAGGGCGGGTAGCCGGAACGCGCTGTGACTATCCCGCCGCCAGGGGCGTGGAATTGAGTTCGCGTATCAGCTGTGGAGTGAGCAGTTCGCCGGCCCGGTCGGCGAGGACGGCCATTTCGTAGCCGACCAGGCCGACGTCACATCCCTCGGGAGCGAGGACGCCGAGGCAGCTGCCGTCGCGGATGCGACCGACCATGAGGAAGCCGCCGAGCATTTCGATCATGACGAGCTTCATGCCGTGGAAGCCGTGGGTGGCCGCCGCGTTCTGGGCGAGGCTGGTGATGCCCGAGACGACGGCGGCGAGGTGGTCGGCACGATCTCGGCCGAGGCCGTCCGAGGCGGCCATGAGGAGGCCGTCGGAGGAGACGGCGACGGCGTCGATGACACCGTCGGTGGTGCGTACGAACTCCGAGATGAGCCAGCCGAAACTCTGGACGGCGGTGGTCACGATGACACTCCTTGGGTGCTTCTGGCCTCGGCACGGGCGACACCTGCTCGGAAGCCGTTGAGCAGGGCGGAAACGGCGGGCCTGGCGGGGGGTGGGGGTGTGGCGGAGCGGTCCTGCGCCGGGGCGAGCAGGCGCCCGGGCAGGACGAGGAGGGCGGACAACCCGCCGCCGGGGGTGTCGAAGAGCTGGACCTGCGCGCCTTCACCGAGGCGGTGGACGAGCCGGCCGACGACGAGGTGGCCGAGGAACCGGGTGGGTGCGGCGAGAAGGGCTTCCTCGCCGGATTCGGAGAGACGAGCGCGCGCACGTTCCTTGTCGGCTTCGGACATGCCGATGCCGTGGTCGACGACGGCGAAGCAGTAGGTGTCGTCCTGGGTGTCGTACCAGCCGTGCACCTCGACCGGTTCGGTCGGAGGTGAGAAGTTCAGCCCGTTCTCGACGAGTTCGGCGAGGAGGTGGGCGACGTCCGCGACGGCGTGCCCGCGCACCCGCACCGGCTCCACCGCCGCGATCAGGACCCGCCGGTACTGCTCCACCTCGGCGACCGCGGACTGAACGACTTCCAGACCGTCGGCGGGTGCCGTCGTGGGCCGCGGCGGATTCTGCCCGGCCAGGACCAGCAGGCTTTCGGCGTTGCGCCGCATACGGGTGGCGAGGTGGTCGAGCTCGAAGAGCTCGGCGAGGGCATCCGGGTCGAGTTCCTGCCGTTCCAGACGGGTGATGAGGCTGAGTTGGCGACGCACGAGGTTCTGGTTGCGGCGGCCGAGATTGGCGAGCGATTCGGTGGTGTTGCGGCGCAGGCCGGCCTGCTGGGCAGCCAGGTGGAGGGCGGTGCGTTCCACCTGGCGCAGGGACGCCGCGACCTCGGCGATCTCCGCCGCGCCACCCAACAACTGTGCCTCGGCGGCGTCCGGGACCTCCGCCGACGGGAGGATCTCCCCTTGGTCCTGCGCGGATGGGTACTTCGAGGATTGGTCTTTCGCGGATTGGTACTGCGCGGATGGGTACTGCGGGGGCTGCTGGATACGGGCGACGGTCGCGGGCAGCCGGTGGCGCGCCACGTCGTGGGCGGCCGCGGCGAGTGCGCCGAGCGGACGGGTGAGGGACCGTGAGGCGAAGGCGGCGAGGCCCGCGACGAGAGCGGCCATGAGTGTTCCCGCGACGAGGTAGGCGGCGAGGCCCAGTTCCGCCTCGTCACTGAGCCGGTCGGCCCGGTCCCGTACGTCGTCACCGACCGACTGCTGGACGGCGTACAGATCGTCGACGAGTACGGTCATCGCGTCCCACCACGTGCCGACGTCGGCGCGCAGCGCGGTGCCGTCGGCGGCGCCCTCCGCCTGATTCTCGTAGGCGGTGGCGCGTTGGGCGTCCTTGGTGCCGAAGGCCTTCTTCAGGGCGGCGCGCTGGGGCGCGGTGGCGACCTGGCGGAAACGGGTGAGGGCGGCGACGCGCGTGGCGCGCACCTCGGTGAAGGTGAGGTACTCGCGGCCGTGGAAGGCTCCCTCGGCGAACACGCCGTTGAGGAGACCGCGTTCGAGAGCGACGGACTCCTTGGCCGCGGCCAGTTCCTGCAACGCCGCCAAGCCGTCGCGCAGTTGACGGTCGGCGCGCGTCGCGGTCTCCGTCACCGGGTCGACGGCGTTGAGAGCGTCGACGGCGGTGGTGTAGAAGGCGAGGGTGGCGGTCCGGTCGGCGGTGTCCGTGCCGACGGTGACCCTGTAGGTCGTGCCGGCGGTGTCCCCGCCGGCAGGGGTGCCCTTGTCTGCAGGGGTGTCCTGGTCGGCAGGGGTGTCCTTGTCGACTGCGGCACGGATGGTGGCGAGGCGTCGCAAGTGCCGCTGGATGACATCCGCGACGGCGGGTTCGTGGCGCATTCCGCGCAGCGCGGTGTCAACGCGCTTGCGCGTAGCGGCGAGTGGCGTGCGGAAGCTCTCCTCGCCGCCCAACAGGCCGTTGGTCAGGCCGCGTTCGCGTTGCAGCTGGTGCACCAGCGCCTGGACCCGCAGGCTGAGGCCGACCTCGGCACGAGTCGTCCGCGCGTCGCCCAGGGCCTCGGCGCGGCCGTACATCGCCAGGCCGGCGACCGCCAACAGCAGGCAGATCGGGACCGTGATGACCACTGCCACACGTCCTCTGATGCTGCGCCAGCCGGGCAGCGGCCGACGGTTGGTCAGTGGCCGGTCGCCGGGAGTCGTTCGGCTGCCGCGTCGGCGACCTGAACCGCCCCTGCCGAGACGGCCCTTGGCGATTGCGCCGAGCCCGCTGAGCCTGCCGGGCAGCAGCCGAAATGACGTCGACACCCTCATGTCACGAAGCTAGTCCGACTGCCATAGCGGCCGGTTTCCGGCCTGTTAGGCCCGTGGGAACTTCAGTTGCGCCGCCCTCACACCGCAGGCCGGGAGACTGTGACACACAGGGCGTCGCCGTGCCCCGCCCACGACGCCGATGCGGTGACGGCAGCGGACCGCGCCGCGTTCTACCGCTCCTGTACGGCCGGGGGCCGACCGGCACGCCCCGAGGGCAGCGTGCCTGAACTGGGCTCAGGCGCCCGGCCATTGGCTGCCGGCCGTTCCTTCGGCCCCTTCTCCGGCTCCTTCTCCGGCCCCTTCTCCGGAGCTTCCTTCAGCCGTTGCTTCGCTGCACGCAGCGGCAGGAAGAGCAGCAGCGCGAAGGGCGAGAGCAGGATGGTGAAGACCAGCAGCGGCCCCATGACCAGCGGATGGATCCCGAGCCGCCGCCCCTCGCGATACATCCACTGCCCGATCAGCAGGTCCCAGGCGATGATCTGGGCCCAGATCGCGCCCGCGCCGTTGGCGAGCACCGTCAGAGCGCGGAAGTTGTCGATGTCCGGGTTCGTGACCACCTCCCAGAGTTCCGGAAAGACCGGCAGCGCCATCACGAGATAGACGGCCAGTACCGGCACCACTGTCAGCGGCGACGCGGCAATACGGGCGGTCGGGCCCCACCCCGGCGCGAAGATCATGAGCAGCCAGACCGGGGCGGCCAGCCAGAAGGAGACCTCGAAGAGAAGACCGGTCATGCCACAGGCTCCTTGGTGTCGGAAGCGCCGGACGGCTCCGAAGCGCTGGACGGCTCGGAGCCAGTGGACGGCTCGGAAGTAGGGGAAGCCTCGGAGGTGCCGGAAGGCTCGGTCGGGTCAACTTCCCTCCCGGGAAGGCTCGTTGCTGCCCGCTCTGGGCTCGCGGTCCGCAGTGCCCCGTACGCGCCAGCCGCGACGCCGACGAGGATCAGCCCCGCCGCCGTCAACGTCGCCCCGTCCGGGCGGGTCAGTGACTGCCCGCGCAGCGCCTGCCAGGTGAGCAGGGCGAAGACGGCGGCGTAGGCGGCCGCGGCGACCAGGATCAGCCGCAGACGTACCCGCTCGGCCCGCAGTCGCGGCAGACGCGGCGCCAGGGCCACCAGCCCCATGAGCACCAGCGGAAGCAACTGCAGCGCGTGCATGCCGAAGAAGTGCGGTACCCGCAGATCGCCGCCGGTGGTCGACCAGCCGGTCAGCGGCATCGAGGGGCCGCCGTCCGGTACGCCCACACTGTGGGCGCCCACCACCCTGGAGACCCCACGCTGCTGGCCGGGCGCCGGCTGTGTCATCAGGAAGCCGACCGCCGCTCCGGCGAGGGCGAGCACGACGCCGGACCGCATCGCCCAGGCGGACGCGCGGTCGGCGAGCCTGGCGCGGAGCAGGAGGACGGCGATGGCCAGGGTGCCGAGCCACAGGATGACGACGGTGATGGCCATCGCGTTGAACAGCGCTTCGTCGAAGGGTGTTTCGAGGTTGAAGTGGCTGCGCTTCCCGCGCACCACCTGCCCGGTGATGATCACCATCTCGACGACGCTCGCCATCGCGACGACCACGCCCGCCCACCAACCCACCCGCCGTGCGCGGCGGGTGGGCAGCAGCGACAGCATCCAGGCCAGCGACAGTCCGTACACCACGAACGACAGCGAGAACTTGAAGGGCTTGAACCAGATCGGTGAGCCCACGAGCTGTCGGTCGTCGACGACGAGCCCCACCCCGGACACGACGGCGAGAACCACCATCGACAGCGAGAACACCACCAACGGCCGGTGCCATGAACGCCATACGGGCATACCTGTCTCCTCCGATCCTCCCCAGCGAAGCGGATAGCGATACTATCCACTATCTGATAGCGGCACTATCTATCATGGGAGACAGGGTTGGCAAGCCCGGGACAGCGGAACGAGGAGTGAACAGGCCGTGCGCATCAGCGAGTTGAGCCGCAGCACCGGAGTGCCGGTGCCGACGATCAAGTACTACGTCCGCGAAGGGCTCCTCCCGCCCGGCGAACTGACCAGTCGCAACCAGGCGAACTACGACGAGACGCACGAACGCCGGCTGCGGCTGATCCGTGCGCTGCTCGATGTGGGAGGCCTGAAGGTGGCCGCGATCGCGGAAGTCCTCGGCGCGGTCGACGACCCGGCCCGCCCGGTGCACAAGGTGCTCGGCGCGGCGGCGGACCACCTCGGCACGGCCCAGAGCGGTGACGACGACGCGGAGTCGGCGGCCGCGGGCGCCGTCGTCGCGGAGCTGATCGCGCGGCGCGGCTGGCGCGCGCACGGGTCGGACCCGGCCGCCGGGGACCTGGCCCGGGCGCTTGCCGCCATGGAGAGGGTCGGACACGGGGGGTTCTGGGAACTGCTCGACGACTACGCGGACGCCGCCGAGTTGGTCGCCCGCGCCGACCTGGACTATGTGGATCGACGGGTGGCGGTCGACGACCGGGTGGAAAGCGTGGTGGTCGGCACGGTCCTCGGCGCGGCGGTGTTCAACGCGTTGCGCCGCCTCGCGCACGTGGACGCGTCGGCGAGGCTGTTCGGGCAGGACAGGACCGCCGACGCCGAGCGGGAGGTACCGGCCACCTCCGCAGACACGCCGTAAGCCGTGCGCCGTGCGCCGTGCGCCATGACCGTAGCCGCCGCGACCTCCACGGCGGTCACGGCGGTCACGGCGGTCACGGCGGTCACGGCGGTCACGGCGGTCACGAGAGCCTCGACAAGCTCCCAGACACGCGTATCCTCGCCGGACGCTCCCTCACCGTTCCGTGGGCGTGCAAAGGACAAGGTCGAAACGTTCCTCCAGGTCGAGGTCGAGGTCTCCCCCGACGTCGACTCCGGGGAAGCGATCTTCAGCGGCGATGTGAAGAAGTGCGGGACGGGCACACTTGATGGCAAGCACCCCGGGAAGGATCGAGATCGTGATCATCTTCGGCACCAAGGGATACCTCTACCAGCTCGCGATACTGACGCTGGTGTGCGGGCAGTGCGGGAACCCCGCCGCGCACACGCTCAGGCAGCGGGTCACGAAGTTCACGCTGTTCTTCGTGCCGCTGTTCCCGATCTCGACGAAGTACCAGACGCAGTGCACCTTCTGCGGCGCGGAGCAGAAGGTGAGCGCCGAGCAGGCCGAACGCCTTCAGGCGCAGAGCGCGGGTGGTCACGGCGGCCAGCAGTACGGACAGCCGCAGCAGCAGCCTTACCAGTCCTGAATCCTGAACCCGTGGGCGCGCCTCGGCCCTGTGCGTCCTGAGCCGGTCCCCTGTGGGGAAGCTGTGAGTTCGCTGATTCTCATCCTTCCCTCAGTACTCGCTCAGCGTCGCCCCAGAAGCGGCCTCGACAGTCGCTGTCATGAACGAAATGAACGCGGGAGGCGTCCGGCAGCGCTCGGTCGAGATCGTGGTGCCGGTGTACAACGAGGCGCACGGCCTCGCCGCCGGTGTCGGCCGTCTCCACGCGTACCTCGAAGCATCCTTCCCGTTCCCGTTCCGGATCACGATCGCGGACAACGCGAGCACGGACGCCACCTGGGAGGCGGCTCTCGCGCTGGCCGACCGGCTCCCGCACGTCCACGCCGTCCATCTGGACCAGAAGGGGCGGGGGCGCGCGCTCAAGCACGTGTGGAGCCGGTCCGCCGCGGACGTCGTCGCCTACATGGACGTCGACCTCTCGACCGGCCTCGAAGGCTTCCTGCCGCTGGTCGCTCCCCTGCTCTCCGGCCACAGCGACCTCGCCGTCGGCAGCCGGCTGCACCGGCAGGCCGATGTCGTCCGCGGCCCCAGGCGTGAGTTCGTCTCCCGCTCCTACAACCTGCTGCTGAGGCTTGGCCTCGCCGCCGGTTTCTCCGACGCGCAGTGCGGCTTCAAGGCAGTGCGCGCCGACGTCTTCCGCGCGCTCGCCCCGCACATCGAGGACACCGCCTGGTTCTTCGACACCGAACTCCTCGTGCTGGCCCAGCGCAACGGGCTCCGCATCCACGAGGTCCCCGTCGACTGGGTCGACGACCCCGACAGCCGCGTCGACATCGTCCGTACCGCCGTCGACGACCTCAAGGGCATGGGCCGCATGCTCCGGGCGACGGTCGACCGCCGGGTCCTCGTGGCCGACGTGCCACGCCGGGCGCGACGCTCATGGGTTCCGGCCGCCCACCGAGCCCGTACGACTTCCGATGCGGCTCCCCGTACGGCTTCCCGTACAACCGCATCCCCCACCGGGAGCGCCGCCGCATCCCTCCCCCAACTCCCGCGGAACCTCAAGGACATGGAGTACGCGTCATGACGACCCTCGCCCCGCCGCCCACCACCGGGCGGGACGGCGGCCCGAGGCATCGGGCCGAAGCTCCTCCCGCCGGAGCCGCCGGAGCCGGGGGCGGTCTCGCCGCCCGGGCCCGCAGGATGTTCACCGGCGCGCCGGAGGACCCGCGCTGGGCGCGCCCGGCCCTGTGGGCGGTCCTCGTCCTGACCACGGCGCTGTACGCCTGGAACCTGTCCTCCCTCACCGGCAACACGTTCTACAACGCGGCCGTCTACAGCGGCACGCAGAGCTGGAAGGCGTTCTTCTTCGGCGCGCTGGACGCGGGCAGCTTCATCACCGTCGACAAGCCGCCGTTCGCGCTGTGGGTGATGGGCCTGTCGGCCCGGGTGTTCGGCTACGGCACCTGGCAGATCATGCTGCCGATGGTCGCGGTCGGCGTGGGCTCGGTGGCCCTGCTGTACCGGATGGTCAAGCGTGACTTCGGGGCCGTCGCGGGCACGATCGCCGCGCTCGCGCTCACCCTCACGCCGATCACGGTCGCCATCACCCGGGACACCAACCCCGACCCCGTCCTCGTCTTCCTGATGCTGCTCGGCGCCGCCACGCTGATGAAGGCCGTACGCACCGGCCGGCTGATGCCCCTGGTCTGGTCCGGTGTCGCGATCGGCTTCGCCTTCAACACGAAGATGATGCAGGCGTACGTCGTCCTGCCGGTCTTCCTCCTGGTCTACCTCTGGGCGGCGAACGCCTCGCTCGGCCGCCGTATCCGCAACCTGGCCGTCGGCACGGTCGCGCTGATCGTGTCGAGCGCCTGGTGGATGGTGGTCGTGGACCTCATCCCCGCCTCTTCCCGCCCGTACATCGGCGGCTCGACCGACAACACGGTCTGGGACCTGGTCATCGGCTACAACGGCTTCGGCCGGATCTTCGGTGCCGGCTCGTCGGTGGGCTCGCAGGGCAACGGGGCCAGCTTCGGCGGCGACGCGAGCGTCTACCGGATGTTCAACGAGATCATGGGCGGCCAGATCTCCTGGCTGATCCCCTTCGCGCTCATCACCCTGGTGGGCGGTCTGGTGCTGCGGGGCCGCGCCCCGCGCACGGACGCCAAGCGGGCCGCCCTCCTGCTCTGGGGCGGCTGGTTCGTCCTGCACTACCTGACCTTCGCCCTCGCCGAGGGCACGTTCCACCCGTACTACGTCACCGCCATGGCCCCCGGTATCGCGGCCCTGGCCGGGGCGGGCGGGGTCATGCTGTACGGCGCCTTCAAGGAGAGGTCCGTCGCCCAGTGGGGGTGGGTGCTGCCGCTGGCCGTCGCGGTGAGCGCGGTCTGGGCGGTCGTGCTGCTCCAGCGGGTCTCCGGCTCCGGGACGGTCTACACGGTCGCCCAGGTCGTGGCCGGTGTCGCCGGCGCGGTCGCCGTGATCGGGCTCCTCGTCGGACGGTTCACGCGGCGCCGGAAGCTCGTCGGGCTCGCCTCCCTCGCGGCGGTCGTCGCCCTGCTGGCCGGGCCCGCCGCGTACTCGGTGTCGGCGGCGACCACCGCGAGCTCCAGCGGCACCAACCCGACGGCCGGCCCCAACACCGGGGGTGGCATGGGCGGTGGCGGCGGCATGGGCGGCGGGCAGCGGCCCAGCGGGGACGCGCCGACCGGCAACGCACCCAGCGGCAGCGCGCCCAGCGGAACCGGCAACTCGGGTTCCAGCAACTCCGGTTCGACCTCCAGCAGCACCGGAAACTCCAGCGGCTCCAGCGGCTCCAGCGGCTCCAGCGGCTCCAGCGGCTCCAGCGGCTCCAGCAGCAGTCAGGCCGGTGGAGACGGTGGCGGCACGGGCGGCGGCGGTATGGGGGGCGGCTCCCAGGTCTCCTCCGAGATGATCACGTACCTGAAGAAGAACCAGGACGGCGCGACCTGGCTGGTGGCGGTGGCCACCGACCAGACGGCCTCCTCGATCATCCTGGAGTCGGGTCAGCCCGTGATCTCCATGGGCGGCTGGTCCGGCAGCGACGAGGCCATGACCCTCGCCAAGCTCAAGGCACTGGTGAAGGCCGGCAAGCTCCACTACATCGTCGTCAGCGACAGCGGCCAGGGCGGCGGCCAGGGCGGCAGCAGCAGCGCCGCCTCCGAGATCGCCACGTGGGTCAAGGAGAACGGCAGCGCCGTGAGCGACTACAGCGGCCTGTACCGCCTGGACGCGTCCGACGCGGGCTGACGGCGACCGCTTCCTGACCGACCGCTCTCGACGGGCGGGCCACCGGATCTCCCCCTCCGGCGGCCCGCCCGTCCTGCTCTCCCCCCCTCCGGCAGCCCGCCCGTCCTGCTCTCCCCCTCCGGCAGCCCGCCCGTCTCGTGCTCGACGCGGGATACTGAGCTCATGCGGTTGCGAGGCCGGGTCCGTGTCAGGGTTCGTGTCAGGGTCTGTGTCGCCGCCGGGCTGGTATCGGTGCTGGTGGCCCTGGCCGGCTGTGCCGCAGGGGACGACGGGAGCACCGCCCCCACGGCACGACCGACCGCGAGCAGGTCCTCGGCGACGAGCCCCGATCCACTCGGCACGCAGGCGTCCCCCACCCCGACGCCGACGCCGACGCCGGTGAACCCGGTCTCGATCCCGGGCCTGATCGCCCGCCGGCACGAGGGCTCCGACCTCCGCCTCGGCGCGGTACTGGCCCGGACCGCCGCGTACACCCGCTACGCGGTGACGTACGAGGCCGACGGCCTGACCATCTCGGGGATCATGAACATCCCCGAGGGCGAGGGCCCCTTCCCGGCGCTGGTGCTGGCGCACGGGTACATCGACCCGGCCGTCTACACCACCGGGCGCGGGCTGGCCCGGGAGCAGGATCTGCTGGCCCGCAACGGCTACGTCGTCCTGCACACCGACTACCGCGACCACGCGGGCTCCGACGACGACCCCGACAACGACGTGAACCTCCGCCTCGGCTACACCGAGGACGTCATCGGCGCGGCCAAGGCCCTGCGCGCCTCCGGCCGCCCGGAGATCGACGGCGACCGGATCGGTCTGCTCGGCAGGTCGATGGGGGGCGGTGTCGTCTACAACACGCTGGTGGTGGCCCCGGGCCTGTTCGACGCGGCCGTGGCGTTCGCCCCGGTGAGCTCCCGCCCCGCCGAGAACATCGACCACTTCCAGCGCCCCGAGGGCGACCCGGTCGTCGCGGAGATCGAGGCCGCGCACGGCACCCCCGCCTCGAACCCGACCTTCTGGCGCGAAGCGTCACCCCTCACCTACGTCGACCGCGTCACCGAGCCCCTCCTCATCCACCACGGCACAGCCGACGACACCTGCCCGCTCGCCTGGTCGGAACGCGCCGCCGCCGAGTTCGAGGCCGCCGGCAAGGACGTACGGCTGATCAAGTACCCCGGTGAGGGCCACACCTTCGGTCCCCAGTGGCCCACCTCCATGCGCCGCACCATGGCCTTCTTCGACGCACACCTCCGCTGACCCCCACCACGCGTCGCCCGTGCCTCAGCCGTGCGTCGTCGGCTCGGAGCCGGAGGACTCCCGGGGGCGGCGGGGCAGGCGGGGGGAGGTGGAGTGGAGGGGCGGGGGTGTGATCCAGGAGGCCGCGGTCGACGCGGCGGCCAGGAGGATGCTGATGTGTTCCGCGAAGTCGGGCCCCGGCAGGGGGAGTTCGAAGTCGGGGTTGTCGACGTAGCCGAGGGCCACGGCTCCGGGGACGTAGTGCATGACCGCGTCGACGAGTTCGGTTCGGCGGGGTGGGGTGGTGCGGTCGAGGTGGGTGAGGGCCCGGAGGACGGTGGGGAAACTGGCGTCGTAGGTGGTGGGGACACCGGGGTCGGGGACGGCCATCAGGGGTTCGGGGGCCGGGCGGGTGGCGATCTTCGTCTGCTCGCGCCACCACGCCGCCGCCGCCGTGTCGCCCAGGATCAGATGGTGCAGGTAGAGGCAGTACGAGGCGAGGTCGTCGCCGGCACCGGCCGCGTACTGCCACCAGGAGCGGGCACTGTCCTCGGCGTCGGCGAGCTGGAGGATGCAGCCGAGGACGCGGGCGCCCGGCGGTTCCGGCAGATGCTCGGTGACGAAGCCCTGGAGGGAGTCGGAGGTGGTGTGGGCCAGGACCGCCTCGCACAGGGTGCGCAGATCGCGGGCCGCCATCGTGCTCGTACGGTCGTGTCGTCCGGCGAGCGGGAGCAAGGAGTCCCGGCAGCGGGCGCCGGGGACCACGTCCAGCGGTACGTGCGGCTCTTCGCGGAGCAGGGCACGGGCCAGGAGGTCGTCCATCGGAGTCGTCGGGGTTATCGGGGTGGGGATCATTCCGGGGTCTCTCCCAGGTCGTTCTGGGGTCGGAGAGCTGCGCTCAGCGTCTTGCGGGCGTAGCGGTCGGCCGTGTGCACCGAGGCGATCGGGACGCCCAGGACATCGGCCACGGCCGCGTGGTCCATGCCCCGCAGGTACGTGAGGACCATGACGTCCAGCTGGTGGGCGGGCAGCCTGCTGATGGCCTTGAAGAGGGACATCGACTCCTCGATCTGCGCGAACCGCGCCGCGGGGGTCGACACCAGGCTCAGGGCGACCGTGTCGAACGCGGTGCGGGCGAGCTCGGGGCAGCCGTCCGTGTGGCAGGCCCGGGCCATCACGCTCCCGCGCAGCACCGACCACGCGAACGGCACCACGTCGGAACTGGCCAGCGCCTCGGCCCAGCGGAACCACAGCACGTCGAACGTCTCCGTGACCACCTCGCGCGCCTCCGCCTCGCCCACGAAGAGCCGGGCGTAGGCGAGATAGGCGGCGCGGTTGAGCTGGGTGAACGCCTGGTGCTCCAGCGGGGGCACCGCCGATCCGGTCGACAGGGCCGCCCCGCGCTGCGGGTTCTGGCTCTGCGGGTTCTGGCTCTGCGGGTTCTGACGGCTCTGGATGCAGCCGTCTATCCAGTCCGGCTTCTTCCGCGCCTCCAGCGCGGCGGCCATCCACAGCCGCCGCATCGGCCACGTCGGTACGTCGAGGACGTCCAGCAGGCCGTAGGTGATCTCCCAGCGCGGGTAACGGCCCGTGCCGCGCAGCAGTTCGGAGATCTTCGACTTCGCCCAGCCCGACCGGTCGCTCAGCTCGCCGATCGTCAGGCCGCTGGCCAGGAACCGGATCCGCAGGGGCTCCAGCCAGGCCCGGTGGGCCCTGCCCACGCCCTCCGCTATCGGCCCCAGCTTCCGGCCCGGCCGGCCCGTCGGCGCGCCGCCGCCGGGCCGCCTCGACAGGGACGGCGGGGTCACCCGACGCACTCCTCGTCACCCGGTACGCGCGGCCGCTCGCCGTCGCCCGCCACACGCAGCCGCTCGCCGTCGCCCGCCACACGTACTCGTTCGTCGTTCGCCACGGGCACCCGTGTCGTGCCCGTCATCGACGTCACGACCTGTTCCGCGCTCAGTACGAGCGCCGGGACCGCGGCGGCGGCCGCGGCCGTCTCACCGACGGCGACGAGCACCACGCTCCACCCGAGGACCGTCAACAGCACGATGACGGATAAGACTTGCCTTCTGGACATCGGTACCTTCCGAGACACATACGTACGTCCGAGAGGCCCCCCTCTGCGGTGCCGACGCGTCGTCGAGGAGCCGGACGTCAGCATGCTGGGCCCGCTCACCCTCGCGCCATGACATCCGTGAATCGCGGAACAATGCGGCCGCCCCGCGACAGCGCGCACGGTACCGCCTCCTAGCGCGCAACAACCGCAAAACATCAGGCAGTACAGGCTTTCGGGGCGAAGTTCCCGGTACTCCGGGAGTCCCTTCCGGCGGCACGTCGCATCATGGGCACGCGGGCGCTCCGAGCGCCGGAACCTTCCCGTCCGGGAAGCCGTGCCCCTCGTGCCGATCGAGAAGGGGCACACCGCTCCCGCCTGCCCGACCCGGGCGGCGGGAGCGGCCCTCCGACTGGCCTCCACGCCCCCGCACCCCCGCCGCCAGGCGCTTACAAGGCGCACTCCGCCCATACGGTCTTGCCCCCGGGCCGACGGGGCACCGACCCCCAGCGCACGGCCAGGACATCCACCAGGAGCAGCCCTCGACCGGACTCACCCTCGGCGTACGACGAGGGCGGGGCGGTGGGCGGCCGCTTCGCGGAGGCGGCGTCCGCGACCTCGACACGAACCAGGCCCGCAGGGACGTCGAGAGCGAGCCGGAGGCCGAAGTCGCGTCCGGGGACGCGGCCGTGCCGTACGGCGTTCGCCGCGAGTTCGCCGACGACGAGGGCGACCGTGCACGACACGTCCGACGCCGGCGGGTAGCCCCAGTCCGCCATACGCCGGACGGCGAAGTGTCGGGCGAGCTGCGCACCTTGCGGTGAGGAGACGAACTGCTCGGCGATCGAGGGGAGTTCAGAGGACTCGTCTCCCACGGCGGTCGTTCCTGTCAGCACGGCTGGTCCGTCCTTGTCTGTCGAGCTGAGACATCCCGTGACGTACACGATTCGTCACGTTCCGTGCTCAAGAGTCGTCCGATCGCCCTACGCTCGACAGGTGACACAGCCTTACTTTTCAGCCCGTAAGGAACGGAAGTGACGCTTTGGCCAACGGAATTGACCCGCGTACGTCGATGGCGGCGCTGTTCGGCGCACGGGTACGCAGACTCCGCACGGCGGCCGGACTGACCCAGGCCGAACTCGGCGACAGAACGCACGTGGTGAGCACGCGGATCACGCAGATCGAGCGGGCGTCCGGAGCGAAGCCGACGCTGGAGCTGGCGCGTGCGCTGGACGCGGTCCTCGGCGCGGACGACTTGCTGGTGGATCTCTGGCCGTACGTGTACCGGGAGGCGTTTCCGGACTGGTCGCGCAAGTTCATGGAGTACTCGGAGCGGGCGGTGGCCATCCGGCAGTACGCGGCTCATGTGGTGCCGGGTCTGTTACAGACGGAGGACTATGCGCGGGCCGTTCTCAGCCTGGACGCTCTGCTGGACGGCGAAGAGCAGTTGGAGGAGCGTGTCACTGCCCGTCTGGGACGGCAGGAACGGCTGAGTTCGCCCCACCGGCCGGAGCTGTGCGTGATCCTGGACGAGGCGGTCCTGCGGCGTCCGATCGGCGGCCATGCCGTGATGCGGAAGCAGTTGGCGCGACTGCTTGACGCTGCAGCGGAGCGTCACATCACCGTGCAGGTACTACCGTTCGACCAAGGCGGGCACGAGGCGATGGGCGGCTCGCTGACAGTCCTGACCCTGCCGGACGGCTCAGAGGCGACCTACACAGAGGGTTCGGACTACGGCCAACTCATCGAGGAACCAGCCAACGTCAGTCGCTACAAGGTGATTTACGATCGGCTGCGGGCGGCAGCCCTGCCCCCGCTCATGTCACTCGACATGATCCGGTCCACGATGGAGGGCAACTACCGTGGCTCGAATCTCCCGTCCCGATCTGAACGGCGCCGCCTGGCACAAGAGCAGCTACAGCAATCAGGCCGGGGGCGACTGCGTGGAGGTGGCCGACCAGTTCCAAGGAGCCGTCGTCCCCGTCCGTGACAGCAAAGCCCCGCACGGTCCGACGCTGTGCTTCGACACCGCCACCTGGACCGCCTTCATAGGCGAGTTGAAGGCCGGGCACCACAGCCTTTGAGGCCGTCCGCCGCCACTCAGCGTGATCCGGTCCACGATGGAGGGCAACTACCGTGGCTCGAATCTCCCGTCCCGATCTGAACGGCGCCGCCTGGCACAAGAGCAGCTACAGCAATCAGGCCGGGGGCGACTGCGTGGAGGTGGCCGACCGGTTCCGAGGCGCCGTCGTCCCCGTCCGTGACAGCAAGATCCCGCACGGTCCGGCGCTCTGCTTCGAAACCGCCACCTGGACCGCCTTCATAGGCGAGTTGAAGGCCGGGCACCACCGTCCCTGAGGTGGCCGGGATCCGGCCGCCGTCCGTCTTCCGGGCTCACCGGGCCCTTGTCCACGAGGGTCCGGCGGGCCGCTGACCTCCCCAAAGAACCGGGGGAAAGAACTACCCGCCCACCCACCCTCCCCGGCCGCGAAGCCCACGTCACCCGTCCGAGTGACCGGCTTGCAGGCGCGGGATACGGGCGGTTACGTTCGCCGCGACAACCGCAAACAGATACGGCCCCCGGTCGGGACTGCAATCCCGAACGAGGGCCTGACCAACCAGGAAGTAGTAGCTTCCCGATGGCTGACCCGCAGTCTAACGCGCCCCTGCGCGCCGACGCCGGAGCTCCGACCTCCGGCGTGATCCACGTACGCACCCGCCTCACGGCCGACTTCACCGTGATCTCCAACGCCCTCGCCCAGCGGCGCGGCAGCGCGGTCACGGTCGGCGTGGCCGTCTACATCCTCTCCCTGCCCACCGGCACTCCCGTGACCATCGCCGCCCTGTGCGAGCACTTCACCGAGGGCGAGATCCTGATCTCGCGGGCGCTCAGGGAACTCGAAGCGGCCGGATACCTGGAACGCCGCCGCGAGCGAACGCCCACCGGGCAGGTCCGTACCCGGACGTACTTCTACGACGTCCCCGGCGGCGGTCCGGACCTGGATCCGGACCCGGACGGGCCTCCGGAGCCGCCCAAGCCCCGCCGACCCCGTAAGCAGCCCGCCGCCGCGGCGGTCACGCCCGCTTCCGCGGCCGTGGAGGAAACCGTGGCCGCGCCCGTACATGCCGAGGCGGAGACACCGAACCCGCTCGCCGACGCCGACCCGCAGGCCATCGCCGTACTCGCGGCCCTGCGCCGGGTCGACCCCCGCCTCGTCCTGTCCGTGCGGGAAGCCGCCCGCCTCGCCCCGGCCGTCACCCGGTGGCTCGCGGCAGGCCTCCTGCCCACACAGATCACGGACCACCTCACCGCAAGACTTCCGGCCGACCTCCTGGTCCGCCCGGCCGGCATCCTCGCCTACCGGCTCAAGGAGACACCCCTGCCCGCACCGGCCAGAAGCATGGAGCGCGCGGAACCCGTAGTACGTCCGGCGGTCGGGCGCATGCGGAACTGCGACGGTTGCGACCGGGGGTTCCGCTCGGCCGGAGAGAGCCGTTGCCGGGACTGCCGGTCCCATGACCAGCTTCGGGCGGCTGGCTGAGCCAGTGCCTCATTCGCCCTTGACCAGCTTGGACACGAGGATGACACTGGTTGTACGACATTTGTCATACACAAGGGGAAGGGAGGTAGGAATGGTTCCGAAGTCCGAAAAGAAGAGCCGGGCCTCCGGTGCCACAACCAGGAGGCGCACACCGGCCGCGGCCTCGACCTCACAGGCGCGCCAACAACAGGGCGCCAGCAGTGCGACGAGCGTGGCCCAGGTGCGGCTGCGCCCGGATGAGCTGGCGGATCTGCAACAGGTGATGCAGACCCTCAAGCTGCACTCGCTCTCCGACGCCTTGCGCGAAGGGCTTCGACTGCTCTCTCGCGAGGCGACCGAGGTTGCCGCCTCGCAGGAGATCCGCGACTTCTATCAGGGCGCCCAGGCTCCGACTCCCTCTGGCGTTCTGCCCGCGACGGCGGACGAACTGGCGGCAGCGGACGAGACCGAATGGTGAACATCGGCTCCGCTCTGAGGGGCGAGGTGTGGGGTTGCGCCCTGCCCGGCCCCGTCGGCCCGCATCCGGTGGTCGTACTCACGGTGAACCGAATTGCCGAACCGCTGTCGGCGCTGACGGTCGCCGTGATCACCGGAACGAGTGGCCCCACCTCCACCCACGTTCCGATCGGTCGTGACTGCGGGGTGGCCAAGTACGACGAGTCGTACGTGAACTGCACCGACCTGCACACCGTGGACAAACCAAGGCTTCGGCGGCGTCTCGGCCTGCTGGACCCGAGCGAGATGCGGCGTGTGGAAGAGTGCGTTCGCATCATCCTTGGGCTGGTGTAGCCGCGTAACTGTACCCATGGCGCATCACTCCAGCTACGAACAGGCCATCAAGACGCACACGCAGGTGACGTGAGCCCTGTCCTCTCATCTCGCCCCGCCACCCACAGCACCAGCGTCACCGACACCGACACCCCCGCCATCACCGACATCGCCGTACCCGGCGAGGTCAGTTGGGCCACCCCGCCCGCCAGGCCCGCGCTCACCCCCTGCAACGTGAGCATGCCCGCCGAGTGCAACCCCAGGGCGTGGCCGGTGAGTTCGGGTGGGGTCAGGGCGAGCAGTCGCTGCTGCTGGACCAGGCTCGCGCCGAAGCCGACGGAGGCGAGGGCCGCGCAGGCCGCCGCGACGGGGGTCGGCGGGTGGAGGGCGAACACCAGGTACGGGGTGGCCAGGAGCAGGAGCAGGAGCAGAGGGGTGGCGAGGCGGTCCCGTACGCGGGGTGGGAGGAGGCGGCCGACCGTCACGTCGCCTGTCAGCATGCCGAGCGCCGCGCAGGCGAAGAGCAGGCCCGCGCGGTCGGGGGCGTACGCGACGAACAGGGACTCGCAGCCGACGACGAGGCCGTTGGGGATCCACAGGCCGAGGTAGAGGCGGCGACGCCGGGCCGACGACCACAGGCGGGCGTTCGTGCGCCGGGTCTCGGCGACGGACGGGCGGCCGGAGGCGCGCGCGGCGCGGCGGGTCAGGCCCAGGGCGGTGCAGAGGGCCGCCGCCGCGTAGAGGGACGCCGACACCAGCAGCGTGACCGCCGGGGACAGGAGCGCCACCAGGGCGCCGCCGGTCGCGTAGCCGGCGATCTGCGTGAGCCCGTGCAGCATGTTGAACACCGAGCGGCCGAGCAGATAGCCGTCCTTCGGGAGGATCTCGTTCAGCAGGCCCCAGCGGACTCCGCCGCCGAGGGACGCGACCAGGCCCTGGGCCGCGATCACCGCGAACACCGCCCACAGCGGCAACCCGGACAGCGCCAACACCCCCGTACCCGCCGCGAAGACCACGGCCAGGCCCGTCATCGTCGCCCTCGGCGGCAGCCGGTCCGCCGCCGAGAGGAGGGTCGTCGCGCCGATCACCTGGGCGAGCGAGGGGCCGAACATGCTGAGGGCGGACAGGAGCGGGGAGCCCGTCGCCTCGTAGACGGAGGTGCCGAGGGCCAGGCCGCCGATCGTGGAGGCCGCCACCTGGAGGGAGGAGGACAGGAAGAGAGGGGTGAACTCCCTTGTGCGGAAGAGGTCTTGATAGCTGCGCATGGGAAATGACCCTCGGGCCCGTCGCCCGCCCGCCGTAATGTTTCGCGCACACGCGAAAGCTCCGCCGAAGCCGGGGCGGGCTCGCAGCGAACCCGGAGGTGTCCCCGTGGGCTGGTGGCAGGTCAACGCCGACACCCTCGCCGGGAGCCGGTTCGTCGTCTCGCCGCTCGCCGAGACGTTCGCGAGCCTGAAGATGCTGCACGCGGGGACCGGCACGCACCCCGGGGAGCGGGCCTGGCTGACGGCCCATCTGCCCGCGTACCGGGCCGAGTTGGCCCGGAACCCCGTCACCGCGCTGCTGATCCGCTCAGGCCTGGGCAGGGAGTGGATCGCCGACTTCCTGACGCCCACGCCGCGCGAGGACGAGACCTTCGCCGTCGAGGTCGCCCGCGTCCGGGGCGCCGACCCCGTCGCCGCCCGCGCCCACCTCGCCCTCTCCCTGCGCGGCCCCCTGCCCGCCGCCCTGCGCCGGGACGACCTGCCCGACCGCGCGGCCGACCTCCTGACGTACGTGTGGGAGGAGACCGTACGGCCGTACTGGGAGCGGCGCCGGCGCGTGCTGGAGGCCGATGTGCTCGCCCGGACCGCGCGGTTGGGGCAGGGCGGCTGGGCGGCCGTGCTGGACGCGATGCGGCCGGGGATGCGGTGGCTCGGCGAGAACCGGCTCCAGGTCAATCCGCACGAGTACCCGCCGCGCGAGATCTCCGGGGCGCGGCTGGTCTTCGTGCCGATCACGCCCCAGCGCACGGGGTGGGTGGCGTGGGAGGAACGGGAGCGCTACGCCGTCGTCTATCCGTGCTCGGGCGTCCTCGCCGACGGAAGCGGCACCGCCGCCGTACCCGCCGCCCTCGGACCGCTCCTCGGCGCGGCCCGCGCCCGCGTCCTCGTCCTCCTCGACTCCCCCATGAGCACGACCCAGCTGTGCGCGGTGACCGGACAGGGGCTCGGCTCCGTGGGCCGCCACCTGAGGGTGCTGCTGGACGCCGGGCTGGTCCGGCGCGGACGGGCCGGCCGGTCGGTCCTGTACGCGCGGACGGCGGAGGGGGAGGTGCTGGTGCGGGCCGCCCCTTCACCCCGTCCGGCGTTCGAGGACGAGGCCCAGGACGAGGACGAGCCCCAGGACGAGGCCGAGGCCCAGGACGAGGCCCAGGCCCAGGACGAAGCCCAGGCCCAGGACGAAGCCCAGGCCGACAAGGGGGGTCTGGGGGCGCAGCCCCCCAGGGATGGGACGGGTAGGGGCGGCGGGGGCGAAAACCCTTCCGGAGATAGCATCCGTTTATGACTACAGACAACACCACCCCCTCTGTCCTGGACGTACAGATCGACGCCCTGAAGGGCGGCTCCGCGGACCTCGCGCAGTACGCCGGGCAGGCCGTCCTCGTCGTGAACGTGGCCTCCAAGTGCGGCCTCACCCCGCAGTACACGGGCCTCGAAGCCCTCCAGGCGCGCTACGCGGCGCAGGGCTTCACCGTGCTCGGCGTGCCGTGCAACCAGTTCCTCGGACAGGAGCCGGGTTCGGCCGACGAGATCGCGGAGTTCTGCTCGGCGACGTACGGCGTGACCTTCCCGATGACCGAGAAGGTCGAGGTCAACGGGGAGGGCCGGCACGCGCTGTACGAGCGGCTGGTGGACCACGCGGACGCCGAGGGGCACACCGGTGACATCCGCTGGAACTTCGAGAAGTTCCTGATCGGCCGCGACGGCTCGGTCGTCGCCCGCTTCTCGCCGCAGACCGAGCCCGAGTCGGCGGAGCTGGTCGCCGCCGTGGAGAAGGCCATCGGCTGACCCTCCCTCCCACCCCTTCGGCCCCTCCGGACCTCCGGACCCCCGGGCCTCCGGGCCTCCGGGCCTCCGGGCCTCCGGGCCGTACGCCGTTGACCTTGCCCCTGGGGCAAGGGGCACCGTCCCTCTCGCCGGGCGGAAGGCGCCCGGCGACGGAGGATGACCCAGTGCACATGGACGATCTGGACGACCTGCTCACCATCGGTGCCTTCGCCGCCCGCGCGCGGCTGTCGGCGAAGGCGCTGCGGCTGTACGACCGGCTGGGGCTGCTCACGCCGGCGTACGTCGACGAGGTGAACGGCTACCGGTACTACCGGGCCGACCAGATCGAACGTGCCCGTCTGGTGGCCCTGCTGCGGCAGCTCGACATGCCTCTCGCGCGGATCGCCGAGATCGTGGACGTCGTCGAGCTGGACGGCGCGCGGGCCGCCGGCCGGCTCGCCGCGTACTGGGCCGGGGCCGAGGAACGGTTCGCGTCCCAGCGGACCCTTGTCGCCTACCTCCGTGGACGGTTGTCGGGAAGGGAGTCCGGGATGGACGAGACGTACGGAACATTCACGGTCGAAACGGTCGACACGGCCCCGCAGGTGCTGCTGACCCAGTCGCGGCACACGCTCGCGGACGAGTTGCCGGCGTGGATCGGGGCGTCGCTGGGGCGGCTGGAGGAGGGGGCGGCGGCCTGCGGCGGGTCCACCGGCGCGCCGTTCGTCGTGTACCACTCCGAGGTGTCCATGGAGAGCGACGGGCCCGCCGAGTCGTGTGTGCCGGTGGCGGACGAGGGCGCCGCCCGGGCGTGGGCGGCCGAGCACGGGCGGGCCTGGGAGACGAAGGTGCGCGTGGAGCCGGCGGGACGGTTCGCGTACACCCGGATCAGCAAGGCCCAGGTGGCCCATCCGCAGATCCTCGCGGCCTTCGAGGCGGTCGAGCGGTGGATCGCCGGGCACGGTCTGGAGGTCACCGGCCCGTGCCGTGAGATCTACTTCGCGGACTGGGACGCGGCGGGCCCCGAGGACCCGGTGTGCGACGTGGCGTTCCCGGTCGCATCCTGACCCTGACACAGCCGTGACCGCTGCGGCCGTAGGGGTTTCCCTACGGCCGCAGCGGATCGCACACGTCCTGTCGGCCAACTGTCAGCGAGTGATTAGCGTCTACCTCAACAGCGTCTGCCTCACCACAGGGAGAACGACGGATGACGTCCGGGAAGACGTCCGGGAAGACGCCTGTGAAGACCCGCACCCGCCCGCACGAGTCGAACGGAACGGAAGAGCCGCAGTGGCCTTTGCCGACCTGACCCCACGACGACCGGTCTCGCGCGCCGACAAACCGTCGCCGCCGCGCGAGCCGTGGCGGGAACGCCACCGGGTGCCCCTCACGGCCGCCCTGTGCGCCCTGCCGCTGTACTTCGTGTGGTGGGCGGTCTTCGCCACCGGCGGCGGCGATCTGGCGGCCCAGGTGGCGTGGGCGGAGTTCGCGAAGATGTACCCGGACTCCGCGGTCAACCTGTTCTGGTACGGGGGCCTGCACGCGGCGAACTACAGCGTGCTCTCCCCATATCTGATGGCGGCGTGCGGCGTCGTCCCCGTCACGCTGGTGTCGGGGCTCTCGGCCTCCTGGCTGGCCGGTGCGGTCGTCACTCGTACGGGTGTACGCGCGCCGGTGCCGGTCGCGCTGGCGGCGACGTTCTCGCTGTGGTGCCAGGTGGTGTCGGGGCGCTCCACGTTCATGCTGGGCACGGCCTTCGCGTTGGGTGCCCTGCTGGCGGTGCTGAGCGGGCGCGGCGGGCGCCATCTCACCGTCGCGGCGGTGTGCGCGACGCTGTCCACGTTGGGGAGCCCCGTCTCCGGGCTGTTCCTCCTCGTGGTCGGCGCCGCGTATCTGCTGTGCCGGGAGTGGGGCCGGGCGGCGGCGCTGCTCGTGCCACCGGTGGCGGTCGTCGCCGTGACCACGCTGCTGTTCCCCTTCGAGGGCGAGCAGCCCATGGCCTTCAGCCGGATCTGGCCGCCGGTCGTGCTGTGCGCGGTGGTCGTACTGGTCGCGCCGAGCGCCTGGCGGGTGCTCCGCCTGAGCGCCGCGATCTACGCGCTCGGCGTGGTCCTCTGCTATCTGATCCCCACCCCCATCGGCACCAACGTCGAACGCCTCCTGGAACTGGCGGGCCCGGCGGCGGCCCTGGCGATCTGCCTCTACCGGGGCGAGGCGCGCACGGACGACTCCCGGCTGCCGCTGTCCTGGTTCACGCCCCGGCGGCGGCGGATCGCCGGCGCGGTGGCCCTGGTGCTCTCGGTGACCTGGCTGACCGGCAAGACGACCGCCGACATCGTCACCAACACCAAGGTGCCCGAGTGGGCGGTGAAGACCGACGGCGTGGTGAACGAGCTGAAGCGGCTCGGCGCCTGGAAGACCCGCGTCGAGGTGGTACCGGCCCGCGACCACCGCGAGGCCGCCATCCTCGCGCCGTACATCAACATGGCGCGCGGCTGGAACCGGCAGGCCGACGTCGAGCGCGGCCGGCTCTTCTACGAGGGCCACGGCGGGACCGAGGTGCCCGAGGGGGCCTTCACACCGGCCGCGTACAGGGCCTGGCTCTCGCAGTGGGCCGTCGGCTTCGTCGTCCTCGTCAACGGCGAGCCGGACGGGCCCGCCGAGCTCGAACACGCGCTGGTGACGAGCGGGCCGGACTATCTGGAGCCCGTCTGGCAGGACGCCAACTGGAAGATCTACCGGGTGAAGAACGCGACCCCGCTGGTCGACAAGCCGGCCTCCGTCGTCAGCGCCGACGGCGCCAACCTCGTCGTCCACATGCCGAAGGCCGGCGAGATCACCGTCCGCGTCGCCTACTCCCCCTGGCTCTGGGCCGACAACGGCTGCCTCACCGCCGACCGCGAGTCCGACGGCGAGCTCACCGAGTTCACCCGCCTCACGGTGCACGAGCCGGGGGACGTACGGATCAGCTCCCAGTACGGCGGGCCGTCCCGGACGACGGCCCTGGAGTGCGAGAAGGAAGCGGACGAGAAGGCGGAGCAGGGCGACGGGGAGGACGAGTGACGCGGGTGCGCGCCGCGCGGTGAGGGGCCGCCCCGGCGCGGGTCGTTCACCCTGCTGGCCGGCGCGCCCGGGTCCGGCGGCAAACCGAACTCGCGGGGTTGCGTCGAAACAGTCCATCCGCACGGAAGTGCTCTCTGCGCCGAAGCACCTCCACGCGGAAGCATCTCCTCCACGCGGAAGCGCCCTCCACGCGGAAGCGCCCCCTCCGTCCGTCGGGTCGGAAGGGGCGCCTCAGCGCCTGTGCGAGCCGTCCCGGGGGCCCGGAGTCCCGGAGGCCGGTGGTCGCTGGGTGGTCGGCTCGGTCGGGTCAGCTCACGCGGGTCAGCTTCGAGGTGAAGCCGGGTTCGGTGAGGTCGTCCCGGAGGGCGACCGGGACTTCCACGCCTTCGCCGGAGCCGTCGCCGATGATCAGTGAGCCGACCTCGGTGCCCGACTTCGCCTCGTGCGGGATGGTCGAGCCCGCGTCGAGTTCGAGCTTGACGGTCTTGCCGGCCCAGCCGACCGCCGAGACGTTCTTGGTGGCCACGACCGGGGCCTGTCCGCCGAGCCCGTCGTCCACGTATCCGACGACGTCGCCCTTCTTCAGGATCGTGTCGGAGGTCAGCGCCTCCTGCGCGGCGAGCATCGCGGTCTTGCTGACCGCGTTGACGGTGTCGATGATCGGCGGGGTGTGCTGGCCGAGGATCGCACCGACGACGATCGCCGTCTCGCCGCCGACCTCCTGCGTGCCCGCGAAGAGCAGGTTGCCGCCGGCGGCCGTGGTGGAGCCGGTCTTGATGCCGATGGCGTTGTTGTACGGGACGAGCCGGTTGTAGTTGCTCCAGGGCTGGCCCGAGGGGTCCTTCCAGGAGGGCAGCCTGGTGATGTCGGTGAGGGCCTTCATCTTCACCAGCTCGTTGCCGAGCTTGACCTGGTCCTCGGCGGTGGAGACGGTCGTCTCCTTCAGACCGGACGGGTCGGTGTACTTCGTGTTCTTCATCCCGAGGTCCTTGGCGGCGGCGTTCATCTTCTTGACGAACGCCTCCTCGGAACCGTTGCTGTCCCAACGGGCCAGCAGCCGCGCGATGTTGTTCGCGGAAGGAATCATGATGGCCGCGATCGCGTCGTACTGGGAGAGCGTGTCGCCCTCCTTGACGGTGTTGAGCGTGGACTCGCCGTCCTTGTCGTAGCCGCCCTCGGTCTCCGCCTTCGCGTCGACGGGGATGGTCGCGCCCTTCGCGCCGGGCTTCATCGGGTGTTCCTTGAGGATGACGTACGCGGTCATCGCCTTGGCGACGGAGCCGATGGCCACGGGCTTCTGCTCGCCGAAGCTGTCCATCGTGCCGATGCCGTTGACGTCCATCCAGCCCTGGCCCTCGGCGGGCCACGGCAGGTCGACCTTGTCGCCCTTGAACGCGTACGACTCGTCTGCGGTCAGGGCGAGCGCGGGGGCGGGGAGCGGACGGAATGACTGTGCGACAGCAAACACAATCACCAGCAGGATGGCCAGGGGCGTCCAGATCTTGACCCGGCGGATGATCGTCCGCACGGGGGTCTGGCGCGGGGGCGGCGTGTTCGTCAGCTCCGCCAGCAGGTCCAGCGGCGGCTTCGGCGGCAACGGCTGCTGCGTCGTCCGCTCCGGACCCACCTGCGGGATGGTCCGCGTCGCCTCCGCCGGGCTGATGGCGGGGGCGTCGGGTACCGCCGGGTGCTTGGGTGCGTCGGGTACCGCCGGGTGCTTGGGTGCGTCGGGCGCCGCCGCCGGGGGCCTGGGCGCGGCGGGCTCGTCCAGCGGCTTCAACGCGACGAATTTGCTGGTGCGTTCGGCGGGGGGTACGGCCTCGGCGCCGTCGCTCCTCGCCGCGCCCTCGGTGCCCTTGGCAGCTCCGGCACGCCCGGACTCGGCGTCGGCCTTCTCCGCCCTGTCGGCCTTCTCCGCCCTGTCGGCCTTGTCCGCCTTGTCTGCCCTGTCGGGCCTGCCGGGCTTGTCGTCCTCGACGGGCTCGGCGGCCTTGGCGGCGCCACCGCCCAGCTTGAGCATGGTGGTGGGCTGATCCACGGCGGGTGGCCGGGGAGCCCGGAAGATCGCGGTCGGCTGATCGACCTTCGGGGTGGACTCAGGGACGGAGTCCGCCGCGTCACTCTTCGCCGGAGCGGAGTCTGCCGCGCGATCGGCGGACTCGGACTCGGGCTCGTCGTCCAACTCGGGCGCGTCGTCCAACTCGGGCGCGTCGTCGGACTCGGGCGCGTCGGCGTCCGCTTCGGAGCTCGCGCCCGCCTCACGGGTGTCGGCCTCACGGGTGCCGGCCTCACCGGTGCCGGCCTCGGCTGCGGGCTCGCTGTCGGCGCGCTCGTCCTCGGCCGTGTCGGCCCGCGCCTCGGTGGCGGCGTCCGCGTCATCGTCCGAGCGTTCCGCAGGCTCGTCCGCCCCCTCACCGCCCCCGGAAACGGCATCTGCGCCGGAGCCGTCCGAGTCCCCGACGTCCGACCCGGCGTCACCCGAGTCCTCGGCGCCCGAATCAGCCTCTTCCGCGCCCTCGGCGTCAGCCGCGGCCGCCCGGCCGGTTTCCGGATCGTCGGCCACCGGAGCGTCGACCTCCGCCCCGGTGGTCCCCGCCTCGGTGGTCCCCGCCCCGGCGGTCCCCGCCCCGGCGGTCCCCGCCCCGGCGGTCCCCGTCGCGCCGCTCTCGCGCACCGCGGGCTTCGCCGTGCCGGAGTCCGTGCCCGTCTCGGGGTCGTCCAGGGTCAGGCCCTGCGCCTCCGCGGCCTCCAGCAGCGCCCGGCGGGAGAAGACCGCCGTCGCCTGGTCGACCTTCGGGGCGGCTTCCCGGGACATCGCGAGGCGAGGGTCGGGAGATGGCTTGGCGGGACCGGGGGCCGGGATCGGTGGTTCGTTCCCCGGCGTCGACTCCGTCGACGACTCGTACCGCTTCGACCTGTCGGGGGACGTGCCCGCCACCGATGCCTCCTCCCGCGCGCCGCCCGTCCTAGGAGCGCGCGCCCAACCGAACCGTGAATCCGTGAAAACCCGCCGCCCGGACACTAGTCACCGCGGGCGCCGCCGCGCCGCGCCGCTGTCCGAACCATGTACCAGTGTCCTGTGTGCGGGCTTAACCCCTGCGGTAGACGAGAACGACATACCTACTGGTTCCACTACATTTCGGTCACGCACTCTCGACAGATGAATGTGAGAGGGGTCACCCTGTCATTCATCCACGCGGGGAGGCATGGATGGGCATGAGCCGCAGAACACTTCCGGAGGAGCTTCTGCTACTGGCGCTGGACCCGGCCACGGGTACCACCGCACAGCCGCAGTCGCTCGACCTTGGTCTGGCCGGAGCGCAGCTAGTGGAGCTGGCGCTGGCCGGACGGATAGCCCCAGACGGGGATCGTATCGCCGTGGTGTCCCCACGGCCGACTGGAGATCCGACTTTGGACTGCGCGTTGGAGTTGCTGCGAAGGCGTGGCGCTCCGGTACGTGCGATCCACTGGATTGGCGGGCCGCGTCTCGGGCTTCGCCAGACCTACCTCTCGCATCTGGAGCGGTGCGGCATGGTGCATGCCGTGGCGGGCCAGATGTGCGGAGTGCTGCCGACGACTCGCTACCAGGCGAGTCAGACCGAGATCAGCCGGGAGATCCGAGCCCGGTTGGACTCCGCGATCCGCACCGGCGTCCCGCCGGACCCGCGGACCGCGGCGCTCGCCGCCCTGGCGCACGCGGTCGGCCTCGGCAAGCACCTGTATCCGGGGAACGAGGGACGCTCGTCCCGCTCCCGGCTGCGGGACCTGATCCGGCACGACCCCATGGGTGGCCTGGTGGCCCACGCCGTCATGGACGTGCAGAACGGCGTGGCCGCACAGCCGCGTCGCAGCCCGGCACCGACCGGCCGTCAGGCCGCCCCCGGCGCCAGGCCACCCGCACCGGAGCCCGCGCGCGGCGTTCCGATGCAGCCACGCCGCGGCTCGATGGCCCGCGTCGTGGCGCACTGAGAGGCATGCGCTGACAAGCACACGCTGAGCACCGAGGTGCGCGTGGGCGCCGGACCCCAGAGCCGCGGGTCCCGCCCCCACCGCATCACACGCGCCACCCGTTCCACCACAGCACCACACGCACTGCTTGCACCGTCGGCGCCGAACCACACGCAGGGACCCCAGGACCCGGTTCGGGAGCCGCCGGCTCGCGCGGGGCGTGTACGGCCCACATACGGCCGTACACGCCCCGCGCGGCCGCATGTGCGCGCACCTCACGCCCCGTCCCTACGCGTCCATCCGGCGGAGATCCCTCCACGGCGGAAAATCACCGGTGCAAACGGCGCGTGCGCAGCGCATATCCGCTGTTTTCCAGCGGTACTCAGCACCTTGGTGGCAATCTGCTCAGCAGCAGATACGCAATGTAGAGGCACGCAGCCGGAGGTGCACGTCCCGTGGCGTCCAATGTCAATCCCACCGTCAGGCGACGCCGGTTGGGCCAGGAGCTGCGTCGGCTCCGCGAGCTCAAGGGCATGACCGCCGAGGAGGTCGCCGAGCGGCTGCTGGTCTCCCAGTCGAAGATCAGCCGCCTGGAGAACGGCCGCCGCAGCATCAGCCAGCGCGACGTCCGCGATCTCTGCGGGGTCTACGAGGTCGAGGACCAGCGGGTCGTCGACTCCCTGATGCAGATGGCCAAGGACTCCCGCCAGCAGGGCTGGTGGCACGCCTTCGGCGACGTCCCGTACAGCGTCTACATCGGCCTGGAGACCGACGCGGCCAGCCTGCGCGTCTACGACCCCCAGGTCGTCCCCGGGCTGCTGCAGACCCGCCCGTACGCCGAGGCGCTCATCGCGGGCGCGCTGCCGGAGACCATGCCCGGCGACATCGACAACCGGGTCCAGGTACGGCTGAGGCGACAGGAACGTATCTCCGCGCCGGAGAGCCCCCTGCGGCTGTGGACGGTCCTCGACGAGGCCGCGCTGCGCCGTGTCGTGGGCAATCGCTCCCTCATGCGCGAGCAGCTGGAGCACCTGGTCGAGCAGTCCCAACTCCCGCACGTCACCGTGCAGGTGATCCCCTTCGACCTGGGCGCGCATCCCGGTCTGAACGGGCAGTACGCGATTCTGGAGTTCCCGGACGCGTCGGATTCCAGCGTCGTCTACATCGAGGGCGTCACCAGCGATCTCTATCTGGAGAAGCCCGCCGACGTCCAGAAATACAGCGTCATGTACGAGCACTTGAGGGCGCAGGCCCTGAACGTGGAGCAATCCCGCCAGTTCATCGCGGACATCGCGAAGGAGTACGCGGAGCTTCGGCCGCGCTGAGCCCCGGCAGGGACCGCCGAACGACCCCTGAAAGCCCACCGAAGGCTGGATTCGAGCCCTCGCGGGGCTGAAGGGGCCGGAAGATACACCCTCGACACACTCGGAGGGAAGACCCTCATGGAATATGCCACCCACCCGAGTGAATAGTCGCTTCGCCAGCCGATGTTGGCGAGTAGCGTCGATCACGTCAAGGAAATCAACGACCTTGGCGCAAACCGAACCGTGGGTTCCGGAAACGGTCAGCAAGGTTTCACGGCTCGGCGACAGCAACTCAACGACAAACCGGCAAGCGGAGCAGAAATGGCAATTCAGCAAGGCGCCACGGACACGTGGGTCAAGTCGTCCTACTCCACGGGGAACGGCGCGTGCGTCGAGGTCAAGTCCCCCGTCGTCTCGGCCCTGTCCGTGCGTGACTCCAAGGTTTCCGACGGTCCGACGCTGGCGTTCCCCGCCGACTCGTGGAGCGCGTTCGTGGCCGAGGTCAGCCGGGGAGCCTTCGACCTCGCGTGACCATGGTTCACCCCGACCATCACCACCACCCCAACTTCACATACACCTACTGACAGAGCCCTCTCGACCGGCCCGCCGTCCTGGCCGAGGGGGCTCGGCCTTGTCCTCACCCCGCCCCGCCCCGGGATCACCGCTGGATCACTCCGGGATCACCGTGGCATCACCCCGGGGTGACCGGGTTCACCGCAGCCGGTCCACGTACGTGTCCGTCCCCGGCACGGTGGGAACGAACGGCGCCAGCAACTCCGGCCTCCCCAGCCCGCTTTCCGCGACCGCCTCCCCGAGTCCGTCGAAGTACGCCTCCCAGCAGTCGCGCGGGTCGGCCTCCAGGAACCAGAGAAGGGTGAGGCGGGTGTCCACGCCCTCGACCTGCTTGACGTACGACATCCGGTCGACGGGCAGCGGGGTGGGCCGGAAGACGGTGACCATCGCGGCCGGCGAACCGGCGAGCCGCTTGGGCAGATGCCGGGCCCGCAGCCACTCCAGCAACTCGGCGCGCTCCTCGGGCCCTTCGGCGTCGATCACCTGGAGCACGAGGCCCGCGTACGGGTGGTCGAGGGCGTGGAAGTCGCGGGGCCCGGCGGCCCCGTCGCGGTAGACGGTCGCCTCATGGTCCTGGAAGGCCGTGAAGACATGCGTACGGTCCTGGTAGACGCGTGCGTCGCGATTCAGCCGCCGGTTGATGGCGACGGTCCACCTCATGTGGTCGTCGTAGCGGCCGTCGGTGATCCAGTACGTGGAGAGGTAGCAGCCGGCGGTGACCGGCTGGGCGATCGCCGACTTCTCCGGCGTACGCAGGAGTTGGAGGTCGCGGGTGGCCACCCAGCGGCGCCCCGCGAACATCCAGGGCATGGCCATCGCGCCCGCGTAGTAGTGGTCGTCCTCGTACCAGCGGTTGTACGCGTACTCATGGCCTGGGTGCGGCTCGACCATCGTGATCAGCGCGTGGCCTGGGCGGACGCCGTACGGGCCGACGGCGGCCAGTTCGGCGTACGTGGCGCTGCGGGTGTCCTCGCTCATGCGCTTGGCCTCGCTCATGTGCTTCCCCTTCCGTCCACCTGCGGTCGCCCATACTCTGACGCTCCGTCAGATATTGCGCCAGAGCCGGGAGGTCTCCGATGTCACTGCTCGCGGGAAAGACCGTCGTCGTCTCGGGAGTCGGTCCCGGGCTGGGCCAGCGGGTCGCCGCGGCGGTCGTACGGGACGGCGGGAACGCCGTTCTGGGGGCGCGCACGGAGGCGAATCTCGCCAAGGCCGCGGCGGACGTGGACCCGGACGGCGCGCACACGGCCTACCGGGCGACCGACATCACCGACGAGGCGCAGTGCGCGGCGCTCGCGGCGCTCGCGCGGGAACGGTTCGGGGGCGTGCACGCGGTGGTGCACGTGGCGGCCTGGGACAGCTACTTCGGGGGCCTGGAGGACGCCGACTTCACCACCTGGCAGGCGGTCCTGGACGTGAACCTGCTGGGCACCCTGCGGATGACCCGGGCCTGCCTGCCCGCCCTGAAGGCGGCGGGCGGCGGGTCGGTCGTCATCATCGGCACGCAGTCGGCGGTGGCCGCGCCCTCGCAGGTGCGGCAGGCCGCGTACGCGGCGTCCAAGGGTGCGCTGACGAGCGCGATGTACTCGTTGGCACGGGAGTTGGGGCCGCACCGGATACGGGTCAACACCGTGCTGCCGGGGTGGATGTGGGGGCCGCCCGTGGAGGCGTACGTGCGGTTCGCGGCGCACGGCGAGGGCGTGTCCGAGGCGGAGGTGCTGGCGCGGCTCGCCGAGCGGATGGCACTGCCGGAGCTGGCCACGGACGGGGATGTCGCGGACGCGGTGGCGTTCCTGGCCTCCGACCGCGCACGGGCGATCACCGGCCAGTCCCTGCTCGTCAACGCCGGGGAACTGATGCGCTGACCTGCCCTCACCGACGGCCCCGCCGAGGAACGAGGGTGATTCTTTTCAGCCACCCGCAGTTCATATACATAAACCCAAGTCACCGCTCGGAACTTTTTTACCTCCTCTTGACCTTCCACTTCCTTGCCGTGGGCATGCCACCGAACCCAGAGTTCACATGCCTGACCTTGGCGGCGGACCCTGGAAGGGGGCCCATGAACAGTCTCGACTGGGCCGTGCTCATCGGCTACTTCGGTGTGATGGTCGCGATCGGCGTCTGGTCGCACAAGCGCGTGGACAACGTCAGCGACTTCTTCACCGCCGGCGGCAAGATGCCCTGGTGGCTCTCCGGCATCTCGCACCACATGTCGGGCTACAGCGCGGTGATGTTCACCGGCTACGCCAGTATCGCGTACACCTACGGCGTCACGTCCTTCGTGACCTGGTCGTTCCCCATCGCGCTCGGCATCGCCATCGGCTCCAAGCTGTTCGCGCCGCGCATCAACCGGCTGCGCTCACGGCTGCATGTCTCGTCCCCCCTGGAGTACCTGAAGAACCGTTACAACCTGGGCACGCAGCAGGCGTTGGCCTGGTCCGGCATGCTGCTGAAGATCGTGGACGTCGGCGCCAAGTGGGCCGCGATCGCGACCCTGCTGTCGGTCTTCACGGGCATCTCCCTGAACCAGGGCATCCTGATCACCGGATCGATCACGGCCGTCTACTGCACGATCGGCGGCCTCTGGGCGGACGCGCTCACGGAGTTGGGTCAGTTCGTCATCCAACTGCTGGCGGGCGTCGCGATGTTCATCGCCGTGGCGGGCAAACTGGGCGACTACGGCGGCTTCTTCGGCGTCTGGGACCGCCCGGAGCTGGAGGGCCACGGCCAACCGCTGGTGGGCCCCTACGGCACGGTCTTCCTGCTCGCCTTCCTGTTCATCAAACTCTTCGAGTACAACGGCGGCATGCTCAACCAGGCCCAGCGCTACATGGCCACGGCGACCCCGTACGAGGCCGAGCGCTCCGCCCGGCTGTCGGCGATCCTGTGGCTGGTCTGGCCGCTGGTGCTGTTCTTCCCGATGTGGATGTCGCCGCTGCTGGTGACGTCGGAGAAGGGCGACGGGTCGGACTCGTACGCCCTGATGACCGAACAGCTGCTGCCGCACGGGCTGTTGGGCCTCGTCATCGTGGGCTTCTTCTCCCACACGATGGCCATGTGCTCGTCCGACGCGAACGCCATCGCGGCCGTCTTCACGCGGGACTGCGCGCCGGTGATCTGGCGGCGGGCGCGGACGTGGAGCGAGGGGCAGGGGCTGCGGGTCGCCCGGATCGCGACCGTCGTGTTCCTGGGTCTGTCGATGGCGGCGGCCACGCAGGTCAACTCGCCCGCCTTCAAGGACATCATCACCGTCGTCATCAAGTGGGTCGCCGGGCTGATGGGACCGATGGCCATCCCGATGATGCTGGGTCTGCTGCGGCCGTTCCGCCGGTCGGGGCCGACGGCGGCGCTCACGAGCTGGGCGTGCGGGCTGTTCGCCTTCTGGCTGGTGAACTACCCGATCCACTGGAGCGTCGAGGGCGGGGTGCCGCTGCAGTTCCAGGTGTCCATCCCGCTGGCCGTCTCGCTGGTGCTGTACATCGTCATCGGCTTCATCAAGCCGGAGGACACGCCCGAGCGGCTCGCGATCATCGAGAAGATCAACTCGGACGGCGACGGGGACGGCAAGGGCGGCGCCGGAGCCGCTGCCGCCGTACCGGCTCAGGGGAAGGACGCGTCCAGCCCCAGCGGGGTCTGAGGACCCGACGGAGGTCCGCCAGCGAGGCCACGAGGGCCGCACCCGGGAGGTGTCCGGGGGCGGCCGTCGTCGAACCGCCCACACGAGGTTCCGCCCCGGGTCGAGTACGAGATCACCGAACTCGGCCGCAGCCTCGCCCCCTCTTCGCCCACCTCGCCGAATGGTTCGCCGCCCACCTGCCAGAGGTAACAGCGAACCTGCGAGACCTACGACTCCGAACCGGGCCGGACCGCGCCGTGGGTCAGCTGATGTGGGCCGCGATCGTGCGGGCGCAGGTCAGGGACTCGGTGTGAGTGGTGTCGACCTCCAGGTCGTAGTGCACGCCCTCGTGGACGAGGTGCGCCTGGGCCGCGGCCATTCCCCGGACTCGGTCTCCCCGGGCGACCTCGCGGCCGGCAGCGACAGTGCTGTCGCATCGGACCCCGACCCAGAGCACGTCCAGCGCGCCTACGCCGTCGACGCCGTCCTGACCGTCATTGCCGCCCTGGCCGCCCTGGCCGTCATTGCTGTCATGGCCGTCGAGGATGTTCTGCCAGCGCTGCTGGGATGCCGCTCCGCCGAGGAAGATGTCGTCGATGATGATGCGGGCGCCCGCGCGGGCCATGGCCACGACGCCCTGGGCCCAGGCCTGTTCCAGGGCGCGGAAGTCCGCCCCGATGCCGACCTGGCCGTCGGCGGAGATCTCGATGCCGCCGTCCGACGTCTGCATCCTCGCGGGCATTGCGTCGATGAGGGAGTCGGCGCCGAACGCCAGCCACTGGTCCGGCAGTTCGGCCTGCAGGCACCGTACGATCCCGGACTTCCCCGAGCTGGAGCCGCCGTTGAGGATGATCATCTGAGTGGTCACCGGGCTACGGTAGGGCGCCCCGGGCACGGCACGAAACCTGTTTCGGCGGGCACGGGAGGACGGCGGCGGAGTGGCAGGGGGAGCGTGTGGAGGCCGAGGTCGTCGAGGTCGAGGTGACCGCGCCGTGGGAGGGAGGTGGCCACTCCCACCCATGGTGAGGAGGGCGGCGATGGCGGTGACGCCGGGGTAGGAAGACGGGGCGCCGAAACAGGCCGCCTATATGTCGCGCACCATGAAGACGTCCACCGGGTCCTCCGTCTCCAGGCGGAAGCCGTGGCGTTCGTAGAGGTGCCTGGCCGGGCTCCCCTGCAGGACGTTCAGGCGGACCGGGATACCGGCGTGGTCGCAGCGGCTGAGGAGGGTGGCGAGTACGGCTGTGCCGATGCCGGTGCCCTGGAGATGCGGGGCGAGGTAGAAGTGCTCCAGCCAGTGGGCGTCGGCGGCCGGGCGGAGGGCCACGCAGCCGGCGAAGGTGCCGCTGACCTCGATGACCCAGGCGTGGGCCGGGTCGAAGGAGTCGCGGAAGCGTTGGCGGACGCGGTGGGGATCGTAGCGGCCCAGGCGTTCGAGGTCGGGGCGCATGACCACGGCACGCAGCTCGGCGATCGGCTCGACGTCCGTCGCCAGCGCCGGACGTATGTTCCAGTCAGCCATGATCGGCACGCTATCCCGCAACCGGCTCACGACACCGCGCGGGCTCCGCTGCTCCCGGTCGCGTGGACTCAGGCCCGGGGGTAGCGGGTCAGCCAGCCCGGTACCGCGCCGCCCGGGGCGTGGAGGGACGGGCCCTGGGTCATTTCCAGGGCGAAGTCGTCGGCGAGGACGAGGATCGTGGGGCGGCCCTCCAGTTCCGCCAGCCAGGCCGGGGGCAGGGCGGTCTCGCCGTGGAGGGCGCCGAGGAGGCCGCCCGTCAGGGCGCCGGCGGCTCCCGAGGGGCCGCCGTGGTTGACGGCGAGGCACAGGCCGTGGCGTATGTCCTCGCCGACCAGGGTGCAGTAGACGGCGACGGCCAGCACCCCCGCGGCCGCGCCGTCACCGGCGAGCCGCTCGACGACGGCGGGGGACGGCGTGCCCTGGCGGACGGCGGTGACGGCCTGCTGGAGGGCGTCGGCGACGGGCTGGTGGCCGGGGCGGGCGGCCAGCAGCACCAGGGTCTTCTGGACGGCGGCGTCGAGGCTCTCCCCGCGCGCGAGGGCGTGGACGATGACGGCGTAGGAGCCGGCGGCCAGGTACGCGATGGGGTGGCCGTGGGTCTGGGCCGCGCACTCGACGGCCAGCTGGAAGACCAGTTGGGGTTCCCAGCCGACGAGGAGGCCGAAGGGGGCGGAGCGGGCGGCGGCCTCGGCGCCGGACGCGCCGGGGTTCTTGGGGGCGTCGAGGGTGCCCATGGTCCCGTCGCCGAAGCCGAGGAGGCAGATGACGGAGGGGTCGCGGCGCGCGTAGAGCCACTCCTCGCGGGCGAGCCAGCCGTCGTCCTTGCGGCGTTCGTCGGGGCCCCAGTCCCGCTGGGTCGCCGCCCAGCGCAGATACGCCCGGTGCAGATCGGTCGGCGGGTGCCAGACACCGGTGTCGCGGCGGACCTGGGCGCGGATCAGGCCGTCGACGGAGAACAGGGCGAGCTGGGTGAGGTCGGTGATGGCGCCGCGCCTGCCGTACGCGGAGACCAGATCGGTCAGCCACTCCGGGCCGTACGCCTCACCGATCTGCGCCAGGGTGAGGTGGTCGACCGGCGCGCCCAGCGCGTCGCCGACGGCCGCGCCCAGCAGCGTTCCGCGCACACGGCTGCGGAAGTCCTGCTGCTCGACCCGCCCCCAGACGGCACCGGCTGTCGCACCCACCCCGGCCTCCTCACGGCCCTTGCCCGACCCGTACGTCAGTACGTCAGTACATCCGTACGCCCGTACGGCTCGACAGTCCAGCACTGTAATGGAATGGGAACGGTCCAATCAGGGCTCTCGACGAGCGCTAAACGTCACGTGGGACACACCTGTTGATCCACTCTTGATCCACTCCGATCGCCAGACGCGTGGACACGAACAGCCGCCGTACCCGGCCCTGCTCTCGTATGGCTACGGTGAAGGGACATGTAGCGCTGTGTAACCTCAGTCCTCTTCTCTCGCCAGGCCGCGATCGGCCGCGTAGTGCGGGCAGGGCAGCAGGTGCCACGTCACGGTGAAATGCTCCTCGCCCGCGGTGAGGGTGCGGGCCTGGCCGTCATCTGGGCTGGCTTCGCAGTACCTGCGCAGGAGGGCCTTCGGGTCGGGCCAGCGGCCGAACGGCCCGGTGTCACCAGGGCGGTGGCGTCGAGGACACCGGCCCCTTCGTGCGGATGGGCGGCAGTGGGATCACCTGGGGTTCCCTTCGTCGGCGGCCCGCTGGGCCAGCAGTTCCAGGACGTCGTCGTTCGAGCCTTCGAGGGCCTGACGGGTGAGCCGTTCCATAAGTTCGGGGTGGGTGCCGCTGCCGGGTCCGGTGATCCGGGCGGGGACCGGGCGGCGCTGTTCGATCACCCGGGCCCCGTCGTCCTGCTGCTGTTCGGCTTCGCCCAGTGCCCAGTACAGCGAGGCGACCGACGGGGACTTGCCCGCGTTCTTGCCGACCTTGATGGTCAGCTTCTTCGCGCTCTCGGGGACGGGGACGCCCTTGTCCTTGAGCGCGACGGCGAAGGTGAGCATGTCGTCGTCGATGGCCTTCGGCCGTCCGCCGTGGTTGCCCTTGGACGCGGCGGTCACCTGGCCTTCCAGGGGCTTTTCCCGGATGTAGTTGCGCTCGATCTGGGCGGCGGCGGCCAGGACGGCGAAGAACATGGCGCCCATGCAGCCCGGGTCGTAGATGCCGGTGAGCGGGCCGGTGAGGAGTTCGAGCTGGACCCCGGCGCCCTGGAGCTGGCCGGAGAGCGTCATCAGCTCGGCGGCGTTGCGGGCAAGGCGCTTGAGCTCGTGGACGGTGAGGATGACCTCTTGGTCGGGGCGGCCTCCTTGATGTCGTACGCGAGCTTGAGCGCCTTCTCCAGCTCCGGCCGGGTCTTGACCCGGGTCGAGATCTTCTCGGAGAAGATCCGCTTGCAGTCGGCGCGGGCGAGCGCGTTGAGCTGGGAGGCGAGTTCCTGCCGGGCGGTCGAGCAGCGCGCGTTACCCGATCCGGATCGGCTTGGCCACCGCGGTGGCCGGCGCGGCCTCGACGGGCGGACCGGGCTTCCACGGCCGCCCTGGTCCCCGGTCCTCGGGCGCGAGGACCTCCGGCTCCTCGCGGAGTGTAGGGACGAGGATGAAGCGCGGGGTGTGGTACTTCGTCGCGCATCTGCCGCCGCGCGTGCGGCACGGGCTCCCAGCGGGAGCTTCGCAGTTCGGACAGTCGTTTTGTTCTACCTCAAAGGCGGCTTGATCGGGCGTCATATCCACCCCGGCAGTGTGTCAGAACTGTCTCGCACAACACCCACGTTTTGCGAGGACTTCTGCGAGTGGCGACCTGCGGAAACGCGATCACTTCCGGGGATCTCGCAGAACTCGCACAACTGGTAATTTGCGAGAATTACCAGTGCGCGCCGATCGTCACACGGAAGCCGGCGAGAAGCGGTGTGGAACTGGCAGGTCTAGGAAGTTCCATTTGGATCACCGGGCATCGGCCTGTCCCGCGGCGGACAGCTGCTCGACTAGACGGGCATTGCGTTGCGGTTCGCTGTCCGAGCTCAGCTCAGACGATAGGCGCCCCGCCGATCTGGAGGTGTACGCCGTCGTGCCCTGAGACGGGGGGATTTGGTTTCAGGGTGAAGGCAATCGAGCGGAAGGGCCGGGACCCGCTGAGGCGAACGGTGCCGTTGGAGTCACTGACCCCGCCGCTGAAAGGATGATACTGGCCTTCGACCTTGTTGCCGCCGACGACCTCGAAGTCATCGTCGCCGCTCAGTTCGGTGACTGTCGTACCCGCCGGAAGGTTCGTGAACTCCAGGGTTGAGGCGAGCGACCCCAGATGGAAGACGAGGTTCTTCATGTCGGCTTCGAATTTGACTTTGAAGGAATGGCCGACAAGGCCGACGATTTCTATCATGTCTGAATAGGGCAGTTGCGGGGTGAAGGAGTCCAACCCAAATTGCTGCCAGTCCTGGTGGAGGTAAGCGGCGCCCAATGGGTTCACTGCCGGCGTTGCCGCAGCGCCTTCCCCGGTGAGCGTCACCCTTTGGCCGTCCAGGGTTCCGACGGCCCGGGTCTTCTCGTCGTTGCGGGACGTCCAGTCGACGAACTGAAGCGGTTCTACCGTCCCGCCGATCTGGAGGTGTACGCCGTCGTGCCCTGAGACGGTGGGAAGCGGTTCGAGGGTGAACGCAATCGAGCTGAAGGGCTGGAGGCCCTTGAGTTGAACGCTGCCGTTGGAGTCACTGACTCCGCCACTGAAAGGCACATACTTGCCTACGACCTTGTTTCCGTCGACGACCTTGAAGTCATCGTCACCGCTGAGCTTGGTGACTGTCGTACCCGCCGGAAGGTTCGTGAACACCAGGGTTGAGGCGAGCGACCCCAGGTGAAGAACGATGGCCTGCACGTCAGTTTCGAATACGACGTTGAAGGAATGGCCGGCAAGGCCGACGATTTCTATCATGTCTGAGGCCCGAAGTGGCGGGCTGAATTGCGCCAACTCAAATTGCTGCCAGTCCTGGTGGAGGTAAGCGGCACCCAAGGGGCTCACTGCCGGCGTTGCCGCGGCGCCCTCCCCGGTGAGCGTCACCCTATGGCCGCCCAGGGTTCCGACGGCCCGGGTCTTCTCGTCGTTGCGGAACGTCCAGTCGACGAAAAATTGCTGCGCTGCCATGTCTCGGCCTTTCTGATCTGAGAATTTGGCCCATGTGAGCTGGTAGCTTCGCCCCGGAGGTTCACTACGCCCAGACCGGTCCTGCCGGGTGCACTTGTTGCCTCGTCAACAGCCGCGTTCGCTGCGCTTAACCCCTCTAGCGAACGGCCTTGCCTTGTAGCCGCGTAGTGTCCTGCCGTTGGGTGTCTTTGTTCCAGATTAGCGGCATATGAGATTCGCACCACCTGATCCTGGGCGGGGTGAGGGGCAGGCGAGTCAGGCTCTCTTGCCCAGGCGAGATTGCAGCATCTCCACCCAGGCATCGTCGCCATCAAGCGGCACAACCGGCTCAACGGAATCCGCCATCCCACCCTTTACCCACTGCTCGCTCCGCAAGCCTCCTCGATCGAGTGAGGCTTGCGGCGCGATTCGGTGTTGCGCCCCAAGCCGGTCCCCTCACGCGGAGGCCGTTGCCGGTTCACCCTCGGCGGTGCGCGGCCACGGCACTGCGGCTGCCTTGGCGGTCAGGTCCAGTTCGAGGCGCCTGTTCATGTCCAGCTCGAACCGGTCGTAGAGGTTCACGTGGGTCCAGAACAGCGGGGACAGTGCCCGCCGGTCGGCGTCGGTGAGCGTGCCGGCCGACTTCGGATCGGCGAGGACCTGTCGACGTCGGCGAGGTAGCCGCAGACGAACGCCGTGCTCACAGCCCGGCCCAGTCCTCGATCGCCTGGTAGGTGGGGTGCTTGGGGCCGCCGCGGGTGAAGCGGCGCAGGACCTGCTCGGCCTCGGCGGTGCCCAGGCGCAGGGCGGTGGTGTACTCACCTAAGAGAGCAGTGCTCACGAAGCAGGGCGGCGCCCGCCTACCAGAGCAGTGCTCACGAGGTGGCCCGGCCCCCTACTCCGCACCCCTCCGGCCACCCTCGGTTTTCCGCCAACGACGGCTCTCGTCGTGATCCAACGCGCCGAAAATCACCTGGGGATGATCCATGACCACGCACATAGTTGGACCATGGCTGAATCCCAGACCCCCCGTGGCTCGCTTCTCCCCCTGGCCTCGACGCTGCTTGTCGGCACGGTCGCCCTGTACATGGCGCTCGTGGCGTTCAGCAACATCACCGACTTCGGCACGAACCAGCAGTTCGTCCGCCATGTCTTCGCCATGGACACCACGTTCAAGGACGAGGACCTCATGTGGCGGGCCATCGAGTCGAAGGGCATCCAGGACGCGGCCTACGTCCTCATCATCATCTGGGAGACCGTCTCGGCCCTGGTCCTGCTCGCGGCCACCTACTTCTGGGCCCGGGGTCTCGGCCACCACACCTTCCACACCGCCCGCCGCTACAGCACCCTCGGCCTCCTCATGGTCCTCCTCCTCTTCGGCGCCGGCTTCATCGCCATCGGCGGTGAATGGTTCGTCATGTGGCAGTCCGGCGACTGGAACGGCCTGGACGCCGCCCTCCGCGTGTTCCTGCTGAGCGGCGTGGTCCTGCTGGTGACCTACTTGCCGACGAACGACCGGACGATCGACTGACCGACCTCCGCGTCCGCGGCCGGGCCAGGAGTCCCCTCCGGAAGCACGGCGTTCGACACCGGGCTCGGCCACGACCTGGGCCGCGCCACCCAACGGCACGCCCCCATCGCCCAGTTGCCGTTCGGTGAGCAGTCTGGCCAGTCGAGCACCTTTTCGAGTTGCGGACAACTGCCTCGTGAAGAGGTACGCACTGGCGGGGACTTGGCGAAGGGTTTCCTGGTTCACGTCACTCAGCGTCGCGACTCGTTCCTACTCTGAACAGTGACGACCCCGGTACCTGGCGTGACTGACCGGGTGCCGTCGCGGGCCGTACGGCTCGTACGCGAGAGACGGGAAATGGGAGATGGGCAGCATGGAGGACGAGGAGTCCGCGGCCGTACTGAAGGCGGTCGGGCGACAGATCAAGGCGTGGCGCGAGGCCGCGGGAATGCGGCAGTGCGAGCTGGGTTCCGCGATCGGGTACGGCGAGGAGATGGTCTCGTCGGTCGAGCGCGGACGGCGGGCGCCGAAGCCGGAGTTCCTGGACACGGCGGATGAGGTTCTGGGGGCGGGCGGGAAGCTCGCGGCGATGAAGGAGGACGTGGAGAAGGCCCGGTATCCGAAGAAGGTTCGGGATCTGAAGAAACTGGAGGACGAGGCGGTTGAGCTGGGTGCCTGCGCCAGCCTCCAGATTCATGGTCTGCTGCAGACGCCGGAGTACGCACAGGCTGTGTACGAGTTGAGGCGTCCCGCATACACGGATGAGGAGATCGACCGTCATGTCGCCGCGCGCATGGCGCGTAAGGCCGTCTTCGAACGTGCGCCTCGACCGTCGATCACGTTTGTCCAGGAAGAGGTGGCGCTGCGGCGACCTGTCGGAGGCAGAATGGTGCTGCGGCGACAGCTCGAACACCTGCTGGAGATCGGCGAGTTGCGCCACGTCGAGATTCAGGTGATGCCGACGGACCGGGTGGACCACGCGGGCCTGAGCGGTGCCTTCCGGGTGCTGAAGATGTGGACGGCAAAACACTTGGGTACACGGCGTCCCATCTGCACGGCCGAGTGATCTGCGACCCCCGGGAGGTCCAGATCCTGGAAATGCGTTATGGAATGATCCGGGCCCAGGCGCTCTCACCCCGGGAGTCGCGAGCCTTCATCGAGAAAGTGCTGGGAGAAGAAACATGACCTCCGCGCTGGAGTGGTTCAAGAGCAGCTACAGCGGCAGCGACGAGCCCGACTGCGTCGAGGTCGCCCTGGCCCCCGCCAACCCCACCGTCCACGTCCGCGACTCCAAGGACCAACAGGGCGCACAACTCGACTTCGCCGCAAGCTCGTGGGTGGCGTTCGTCGGCTCCTACTGCGCCGCATAACGCGCCTGGAAGGCGTTCCGCGCCTCGGTGACCCGCGCGAGGCGCGGGGCGAAAAGTGCCGGATCGGCGTCGGGGCTGCGGGACAGGAGGGTCAGCTGGACCGTCAGGTCGGCCAGATCTTCCCAGTCATGGCTCAGGGACAGTCCCTCGGTGATCGCCGAGTCGGCCCGCGACCAGTCGCCCAGGGCACAACCGGCCAGTGCCTGCGCGAATGTGACCGTCGCGTCGACTGGCGTGTCCACCTGCGCGCTCGCCCGCAGCGGAGCATGCCACAGGGGCATTGCCGCCCCCAGCCCCGTCGACATGCTCAGCTTCAGTGCTGACTTGACCTGGACGTCCACCAAGCCGGGCACGCGCATCCACCCACCGACGTTGCGCGCGCGTTCCCACCGCTCGGGCATCGTGTCGACGTACCAGTCCGGCCGCTGGGCCTCGTCGTCGTGACGTCCGCACCAGAACAGCACCTCGGCGGTTCTCCGGCTGGCCCACTCGACCGCTGTTCCTCGTTCGACGCACCGCCCGAGGTCGGCGAGAGCCTGGGGAAGCCGCCCCATGGCGATGCAGGTCTTCGCTCGGGCGACATAGAGGTTCGCCTCGTCCGGGTCGAGGAGGATCGCCTGGTCGAGGTCCCGAAGCGCTTCGAGGTACCGCCCCCGCCGCAGGCGCACGACACCTCTGTTCGCCAGCATGGCCGCGTTGAGCGGGTCCCGTTCCAGCACCCGGTCGAGCTCGGCAGCCGCTTCGTCGTCCACGCTCAGCGAGACCAGGGTCATCATCTTCAATTGACGGCCCAAGTCGTCACCGGGGTGACGCCGCAGCACGAGCTCGCAGTCGGCCAGCGCCTCCACACGGCGGCCGGTGGCGGAATACGCGACGGCCCGCTGGTGCAGTGCCCAGATCCCCGTCGCGCCCTCAACCGAGACGGCACCGTCCAGGTCGGCGAACTGGCCTTCCTCGTCCCCCAGGGAACCGCGCAGGAGCGCACGGTGAACCAGCGCCCAGCTGTAGGCGGGACGCAGTTCGATCGCCCGGTCGAAGGCCGCGCGTGCCTCCGCGTCACGGCCGAGGCGAGCGAGCGCATACCCGCGACCGGCGTACGCGGAGGCGTACTCGGGATCGAGCGCACAGGCACGCGCGAGTTCCTCGGCTGCCTCCTCGTTCCGCCCGGCCAAGCGGTAGAGGTCCCCCCGTTCGGAGGCGATCCACACACTGTCGGGCGCGACCTCCACCGCCCGGTCGAGGTCGGCGAACGCCTCCTCCGGCCGCCCCTGGTCCCGGTGCAGCTTTCCCCGCTGGACCAGGCCCCACAGGTACTCGTCGTCGATCTCCATCGCACGGTCGAAGTCGGCAAGCGCCCCGTCGTGGTCGCCGAGGAAGTACTTGCTGCTCGCCCGGCTGCCCCATGCCTTCTTGTACGTGGGGTCCAAGGCGAGGACCTGGTCGAACACCTCGATGGATTCCTCGAAACGGCGCATGATCCGCAGGGCCTCTCCCCGCTCGAAGATGATCCGCGCGGTGCCCGGGAGCAGTTGGTCGGCTCGATCGAGGTCGGTCAGGGCCGCTGCCGCGTCGCGCCGCCGCGAATGGGCGATGCCGCGTCCGTAGTACGCCTCGACCGACTCGGGGTTCAGCGCCGCGGCCCGGTCGTATTCGGCGAGGGCCGCGTCGTAGTCGCCCGTCTTCCGTAGTTTCCGCCCACGCGCGTTGTACACGTCGGCGCGCGCGGACGCGTCGAGGTCGGCTCGTTCCAGCAGCAGGGCGAGCGCGGACAACTCTCCACACGGCTCCGCCGAGAGCGCGACGAGAAGGTCACGACCCCATCCGCGTAGCGTCTCCGTGTCCGTCTGCTTCCCTACGTCGGACAACACCCGCGCGCAGCCCCGCGCCGCCGCCGTGTCCGCGTCACACGCGTTGACGACGTCCGCGAGGACCCGCCCCAGAGCGTTCCCCGGCCGGGCACACAGCAGGTGGTACAGCTCTTCGAGCCGCAGCTCGCGCCAGGTGTCGCTGAGCCACAGCTCCTCCCTGTCCACCCCCTCCTCCGTCTCGCCCCGCCACCGGCCGAACACCTCCGCGAGCCGTGCGTGTGCCTCCGCCCACTGCCTCGGTGCGCGAGTCCGCTGGAGCCGGAGCATGGCCGTGCGCACGACATCGTGATAGCGGACCCGGCCTTCCCTCTCGGTGACGAACGGCAGCCCGCGCAGCCAGTCGTACGCCCCCTCGGCCTCCCCGTCGTCCACGGCCATCCGGAACACGTCCTCGTCCAGCCACCTCGGCAACGCACACGCCAGCGCGACCGCGCGCCGTGCCGGGTCCCGCTCCCACTTCAGGAAGCGCTCCACGGCCGTAGCGCTGGGGTCACCCACCGCTCCCGCGCCACCGCCCGCGTCCTTGGCCAGCGTCGACACGAGCACCGGAAGCCCCCCGGACAGCCGCAACACCTCCCGTACGACGTCCTCGTCCACCACCTGCTTCGCCGCGAGCAGCTGACGCGCCTCGGACTCCGTGAACGGCTCCAGGGCCAGTTCGGTGACGAAGCCGGCGTAGTCGCCCCAGCGGGCCGGGTCGGGCCCGTGCTGGCCCGCCAGGGTGAGGATCACGTTCGCGGGGAGGGCGCCGTAGCGGTCCGTCGTGACGAGGTCGAGGAGCCAGGCGTCGAGGAAGGGAGCGGTCCGCTCGTAGGTGTCGAAGAAGAGGGCGATCCAGGGGACGTCGGCCGCCACACGGTCCAGTTCCGAGACGAAGACCGGTGTGAGGATCTTCAAGGGCTCAAGCACCAGCTGCACGTCGTCGTGATTGCGAAACCTCGCACTCAGCGCCGCCCTCAACCGATCCGTCCCGTTGGCGACCTGGTTGGGGTCGATCGCCCCCGCGAAGGCGCCCACGACCGGAACCATGCCCAGCCCGATCAGCCCGGCCTGCGTCACCGCCATGCTGCCCGCCGAGGGCGGTGCGGGTGAGCCGGAGTCCGGCCCGGCATCCAGCGCGGCCGACGCCGTCTCCGCCTCATGCCGACGCTGGCGGTAGGCGGCGAGAAGCTTGTCGAGCGCCTTCAACTCGACGCCCTGCCGGGCGAACTGCGCGCTGATCGCCGCCATCGCCTCCGGCGCGCTGTTCACCGTCTCGTCGGTGCAGGCGGTGAGCGCCTTCCGCTGTGTCGCCACGGCCTCCAGCTCGCGCACCAGCGACGACTTGCCCACACCCGCCGTGCCGTGGATGTGGAAGACGAAGCTGTGTCGTTCGTCCTCCGGGGAGGTGTCGAAGTTGCCCCGGAACAGGTCGAGTTCATTGCGGCGCCCGACGAAGCCCGCACGCTTGCGCCGTCCGATCAGCTCCTGCATCGACAGCCGAGCCTGTGCCACCCGTACGTCCCCCTCGTCCCGGATTCCAGCCGCCACCATTCTGGCTCAGCGGATGGCGGAGCGGCAGCGTGCGCCACCACGCTGCGGCGGGGTCTACGCGTCCACCCGCCACCCCAAGGACACCGAGGAGCAGAGCGCAGCCGGAATGGCCCCGGCATTCAGTCCAGCACCGGCAGCAGCTCCGGCAGATGGCCGTCCGAGACCGCCGCCGCGCGTTGCCGTTCCTCCGGGACCTCGCCGTACAGGGTGGTGCGGGGCCTGGCCGGGCGGCCCGCCGCGTCCGCCACCGCGATGAGGTCCTTCACCGACTTGTAGGAGCCGTAGGAGGAGCCCGCCATGCGGGAGATGGTCTCCTCCATGAGGGTGCCGCCGACGTCGTTCGCGCCGGAGCGGAGCATCTCGGCCGCTCCCTCCGTGCCGAGTTTGACCCAGCTGGTCTGGATGTTGGGGATCCAGGGGTGGAGGAGGAGGCGGGCCATGGCGGTGACGGCCCGGTTGTCGCGCATGGTGGGGCCCGGGCGGGAGATGCCCGCCAGGTACACCGGCGCGTTGGTGTGGATGAAGGGGAGGGTCACGAACTCCGTGAAGCCGCCGGTGCGTTGCTGGATACCGGCCAGGGTGCGCAGATGGCCGAGCCAGTGGCGGGGCTGGTCGACGTGGCCGTACATCATCGTCGAGGAGGAGCGGATGCCCAGCTCGTGGGCGGTGGAGATGACCTCGATCCAGGTGGCCGCCGGCAGCTTGCCCTTGGTCAGGACCCAGCGGACCTCGTCGTCCAGGATCTCCGCCGCCGTGCCGGGGACGGAGTCCAGGCCCGCCTCCTTCGCGGCCGTCAGCCACTCGCGGATGGACATGCCGGTCCGGGTCGCGCCGTTCACCACCTCCATCGGGGAGAAGGCGTGGACGTGCATACCGGGGACGCGGGACTTCACCGCCTTCGCGATGTCGAAGTACGCCGTCCCGGGCAGGTCGGGGTGGATGCCGCCCTGCATGCAGACCTCGACCGCGCCGAGGTCCCAGGCCTGCTGGGCCCGGTCGGCGACCTGGTCGAGGGAGAGCGTGTACGCGTCGGCGTCCGTGCGGCGCTGCGCGAAGGCGCAGAAACGGCACCCGGTGTAGCAGACGTTCGTGAAGTTGATGTTCCGGGTGACGATGTACGTGACGTCGTCGCCGACCGCCGCCTTGCGGACGTCGTCCGCGATCCGGCAGAGCGCGTCCAGCGCCGGCCCGTCCGCGTGCAGCAGGGCCAGCGCCTCGTCGTCCGACAGCTTCGTGGGGTCGTCGGCCGCCGTCGCCAGCGCCTGCCTTACGTCCGTGTCGATGCGCTCGGGGGCCATACCGGGCGCCGCCGCCTCACGCAGGGCGCCCCAGTCGCCGTAGACGGAGTCGAAGTCCTCCCGGCGGTCGCCGGTACGGCCCTCGGTGTCGATGGAGGTGTGCAGATCCGTACGGCCGGCGGCGACGAAGACCTCCTCGGGCTCCTGCCACGGGTGCCCCTCGACGACCGCGTCCGGCAGGGCGAGGCCCGTCCCGGGGTCGGCGAGGGCCCTGACGTGCGGCAGGAGGCGCGGGTCGAGCCACGGCTCGCCCCGCGTCACGAACTCCGGGTACACACACAGGCGTTCGCGCAGCTCGAACCCGGCGGCGCGGGACCGCTCGGTGAGTTCCTCGATCTGCGGCCAGGGCCGCTCGGGGTTCACATGGTCGATGGTGAGCGGCGACACGCCGCCCCAGTCGTCGATCCCGGCGGCGATCAGCCGCTCGTACTCGCTGTCGACGAGGTTCGGCGGGGCCTGGACGCAGCCCGACGGGCCCATGATGTGCCGGGCGACGGCCACCGTGGCGACCAGCTCGTCCAGCTCCGCGTCCGGCATGCCGCGCATCGCGGTGTCCGGCTTGGCGCGGAAGTTCTGGATGATCAGTTCCTGGATGCCGTGGTACGCCCGGGACACCTTCCGCAGCGCGAAGAGCGACTCCGCGCGCTCCTCGTACGTCTCCCCGATCCCGATGAGGACTCCGGACGTGAAGGGGACGGAGGAACGGCCCGCGTCCTCCAGGACCCGCAGCCGGACCGCCGGTTCCTTGTCCGGGGAGCCGTGGTGCGGGCCGCCCGGCTCGGACCACAGTCGTGTCGCGGTGGTCTCCAGCATCATCCCCATCGACGGGGCGACGGGCTTGAGCCGCTGGAAGTCCGTCCAGCTCAGCACGCCGGGGTTGAGGTGCGGGAGCAGTCCCGTCTCCTCCAGGATGCGGATCGAGATGGCCCGGACGTACGCGATCGTGTCGTCGTACCCGTGCGCGTCGAGCCACTCGCGCGCCTCCGGCCAGCGGTCCTCCGGCTTGTCGCCGAGCGTGATCAGGGCTTCCTTGCAGCCGAGCGCGGCCCCCTTGCGGGCCACGTCCAGCACCTCGTCCGGCGACATGAACATCCCGTGCCCGGCCCGCCGCAGCTTGCCCGGCACGGTGACGAAGGTGCAGTAGTGGCACTTGTCCCGGCACAGCCGGGTGAGCGGGATGAACACGCTCTTCGAGTACGTGATGACACCGGGGCGGCCGGCCTCCTGGAGGCCCACGTCCCGCACCCGCGCCGCCGACGCGGCCAGATCCTCCAGATCCGCGCCGCGCGCCTGCAGCAGCACCGCCGCCTCGGTCACATCGAGCGCCACACCGTCCCTCGCCCGTTTGAGCGCACGCCGCATGGAGTTCTCGGTCGGGCCGGTGCCGCCGGGGCGCCCGGTGGGGCCGGTTCCGGAGATCGCGGAAGTCGTCATCCGTCGAGCATACGAGCGACAGAAGCAGCCCAGGCAGCCACGGGCAGGCGATGAGGCCGGTTTCCGTTACGCGGTGTAACTGGCGACCTCGCGGCAGGCGCCCCCTGGCTGTTCAACGCTCCGCCGGGGTGGGGGCGCGGCCGAGATCGACCGAGGGAGCGTCCGCGTCCCTCGTCAGCACCTCATCAGCACCTCGTCGACACCTCGTCAGCACCTCGTCAGCACCTCGTCGGCAACCGACGGACCCACGAAGAGCACACCGCACGGCCGGGCCGAATTCCCCTGACGAAAGACCCGCCGACAACCACCCGGTAGTAACTGCTCAGTAATAACTGCCCAATGGCCGATGAGGGTCGGGAATGATCTCGATAATGACCGGTCGGTAATAACCGTCACTCATACAGGGCGGTCCATTCACCCATCCGCCCATCCGCCCATCCGACTCATCCGACTCATCCGACCCATCCGTGCACTTCCTTTGATGGATCGGTGAACGCATGGTGCACAAGTCCGGCAACGGCCGTCGCGCGATGAAGTTACTCGTGCCATAGACGATCTCGAACTTTCTTTTTCTCTCAACTCCCTGTCAAATACGTTTACTTGAACCATCACGCGTGTCACGAGCCGCAGGCGTCGCTGGAGAGGACTGTCCGCCGCGCGCCCGCAAGGTGACCGCGTCCAGGAAGGAACCCCCCACAAGTGACCAGCAAACCCTGGACGTTCAGGGCCGCGGCAACCGGTGTCGCCCTCGCCGCCGTGGCGACGTTCACGAGCTTCACCGTCACCACCACGCAGGCCGCCGAAGACCACACGCCGGCCGCGTCCGCGGATCACCACGACCCGGCCGACGCCCACGCCGCACACGAGCACGACCTCGAAAGCCCGCTGAGCAAGACACAGGCCGCCCAGCGCGAGGAGGCCCTGAAGCAGGTCATATCCGGCGACGCCACGGTCAAGAACCGTGACGGCTCCCAGGTAGTGCGGCTGAAGAGCAAGAAGGGCGACCCCAAGTATGTCGAGCTGGGCCGCGAGAAGACCGACAGGATCTTCACGGTCCTGGTCGAGTTCGGCGACCAGACGGACAGCGCCTACGGCGGCACGCCCGGCCCGCTGCACAACCGGATAGCCAAGCCGGACCGCAAGAAGAACAACACGACGGCCTGGAGGGCCGACTACAACCGGAAGCACTACGAGCAGCTGCTCTTCGGCACGGGCAAGAAGACCGAGTCGATGAAGAAGTACTACGAGAAGCAGTCCTCGGGCCGCTACTCGGTCGAGGGTGAGGTCTCGGACTGGGTCAAGGTCCCCTACAACGAGGCCCGTTACGGCTCGAACAAGTGCCAGCCCGACACCTGCGCCTGGCAGGTCGTCGCGGACGGCGTCACCGCCTGGGCCGAGCAGCAGAAGGCGGCCGGGCGCACGGACGCCGAGATCAAGGCGGAGGCGGCGAAGTTCGACACCTGGGACCGTGGCGACTTCGACGGCGACGGCGACTTCAACGAGCCCGACGGCTACATCGACCACTTCCAGCTCGTGCACGCCGGTGAGGGCGAGGAGGCCGGCGGGGGACCGCAGGGCGAGGACGCCATCTGGTCGCACCGCTGGTACGCGTTCAGCGACGACTGGGACAAGACCGGCCCCGCGGGCAACAAACGCGGTGGCGCCCCGATCGGCGACACCGGCCTCTGGGTCGGCGACTACACGATCATGCCGGAGAACGGCGGCCTCGGTGTCTTCGCCCACGAGTACGGCCACGACCTCGGTCTGCCGGACCACTACGACACCAGCGGCAAGGGTGAGAACTCCACCGGCTCCTGGACCCTGATGTCGGGCGGCTCGTGGCTCGGCCAGAGCAAGACCGAGATCGGTGACCTGCCCGGCGACATGACCGCCTGGGACAAACTGCAGCTCGGGTGGCTGAACTACGACACGGCCAAGGCCGGGAAGAAGTCCACGCACACGCTGGGCGTCGCCGAGTACAACACCGAGGACAAGCAGGCCCTCGTGGTCGAGCTGCCCAAGAAGCGGGTGAACGTCGAGGTCGTGAAGCCCACGGAGGGCTCGCAGCAGTGGTGGAGCGGCAGCGCCGACAACCTGTCCAACACGCTGACCCGTTCCGTCGACCTCACCGGCAGGACCTCCGCGGCGCTGACGCTCGACGGCTGGTGGGACATCGAGAAGGACTACGACTACCTCTACACCGAGGTCTCGACCGACGGCGGCGCCACCTGGACCGCCATCGACGGCACCGCCGACGGCCAGCCGATCAGCCGTGACAGCGGTGACAGGCCGGCCCTGGACGGCACGACGGACGGTTTCAAGAAGCTGTCGTACTCCCTGGACGCCTACGCGGGCCGGAAGATCGACCTGCGCTTCCGCTACCAGACCGACGTGTACGTGGCCCAGAAGGGATTCGTGGCCGACCGGATCACCGTCACGGCCGACGGCTCGCCCCTCTTCTCGGACAACGCCGAGACCGCGGACCCCGCCTGGACGGCAGCCGGCTTCTCCCGCTTCGGCGGCTCCTACACCACGGAGCACGAGCAGTACTACATCGCCGAGAACCGCCAGTACGTGTCGTACGACAAGGCCCTCAAGCTCGCGATCAACTCCACGCGTCCGGGCTGGGTGGAGCGCTACCCGTACCAGAACGGCCTGCTGATCTGGAAGTGGGACACCTCGCAGCAGGACAACAACACCAGCCAGCACCCCGGTGTCGGTCTGCTGCTGCCGGTCGACGCCCACCCGAAGGCCCTGAAGTGGTCCGACGGAGAGCTGGCGGGGAACGACCACCAGACGCACGACTCGACGTTCACCCTGGGCCGCACGGACGCGTTCACGCTGCACTGGGGGAAGAAGGTCACGCTGAAGATCACGTCGAAGAAGGGCGTGTCGACCTTCAACGACCGCACCCACACGTACTACGACAAGAAGAACCCCACGGCCGGAGTCGAGATCACCAACACCAACACCAAGATCACCATCATCAAGGAGGCCAAGGACGGCTCCACGGTCACGCTCCGGGTGGGTCCCGCGGTGAAGTGACCGCGACCGCCTGACGACCGCGCATCGGCCGCGACCTCCGGGAGGTCGCGGCCGATGACGTCCGCGGGCGGAGCCCCGAAAAGGGCGCATGGGGCGCATGGGCGGGGGACCGTGTCGACCACCGCAGCCGGACGGTTTCCGGAACGACATCGGCACCGGGCGCCCCCGCACCTGTCACCCCATCAGCGCTCCATCAGCGCACCGTACGAGTCCAGCACCCCCAGCACCTCGGCCTCCCCCGCCGGAGGCAGCTGCACCACAGCCTCCTCGATCCCCAACTCCGCGTAGTACGCCAGCTTCCCCGCACTCGGCTGCACGGCGTACGGCACCACCTGGAGCGCCGCCGGGTCGCGCCCCGCGTCCGCCCAGGCCGCCCGCAGCACCGGCAACGCCTCCCCCAGCCCCCGCCCCCCGATCGGCAGCCATCCGTCCGCGTACTCGGCGATGTGCGCGAACAGCTTCGGCCCCGCGGCCCCACCGATCAGCGTGCGCGGCCCGACCACCGGCCCGCGCGGCTTCTGCGCCGGCTTCGGATGGGCCTGACTCGCCCGTACGCTCCCGAACTCCCCCTCGTACGCCGTCGGCTCCTCCGCCCACAGCGCCCGCATCAACGCCATCCGGTCCCGCACCAGGTCCCGCCGGGTACGCCACACGACCCCGTGGTCGGCGGCCTCCTCCACGTTCCAGCCGTAGCCGAGGCCGAGGGTGAGGCGGCCGCCGGAGAGGTGGTCGACGGTCGCGATCTGCTTCGCGAGGTCGATCGGGTCGTGCTGGGCGACCAGCGTGATCCCGGTGCCGAGGCCCAGCCGCTCGGTGACGGCGGCGGCCTGGCCGAGTGCGACGAAGGGGTCGAGGGTGCGGCCGTACTCGCGCGGCAGCTCCCCGCCCGCCGGGTACGGCGTCGTCCGCTCGACGGGGATGTGCGTGTGCTCGGGGAGGTAGAGCCCCGCGAAACCGCGTTGCTCCAGCTCGCGGGCGAGCCGGGTCGGAGTGATCGTCTCGTCGGTGAGGAAGATCGTCACGGAGATGCGCATGCGTCATCTCTAACCGCTCCGCCCACGAATGTCCATACCGACCGGTCGGAACCTGATGGCTGACACCGGCGTCCCTCCATGGACCCGACCTCAGTGGGCGGCCAGCCACCCGACGCCGGCGACACCTACGACACCGGCGGCGATCTTGGCGACGGTGGGGTTCCTCTCGCGCACCATGGCCCAGATCGTCGCGGCGGTCACGAGCACCGCGAGCGTGCCGATCGAGCCGCGCAGCAGTCCATGGCTGTACCCGTATGTACCGAAGTGGGCCCTGAGCCAGAACAGCCAGACGAACCTCACGCGTACCCCCGTTCACCGTGTCCGAAATCCGGACACTATCTCACGCATGACGGGGTGTGGCGGGCGTACTGCAGCTCCAGGAGACCGGCTCTTCGTCGCGGTCGGCGGGCACGTCATGACCCGGCGCAACTCGGCCAAGTGGAAACCCGCCGATTCCCCTCCCTTGCCCCGCAGTTCACCACCGAATACGAAGGTGGCACACACACCACGGACCACCCCCGCACCACTCTCGGAACCACCCCGCACCGCCCCGCACCACCCATGCCATGTCCCGCACGACCGACCTGGGGAGCAGCAGCATGTGCGACGACCACCACGGCGACCACGGTGACGGGAACGGACTCGGAAGGCGCGCGCTGTTCGTGACGTCGGCGGCGGCCGCGCTTACGTTGGGAAGCGTGACCTTTGGGACGAGCGGCGCCGAGGCCGCGGACGGCGGCCAGGAGACGAAGACCATCCGGGGGACCCTCCCCACCGGGTCCCCCGATTTCGCGTATCTGCCGGTCGAAGTGCCGCCGGGGGTAAGAGAGTTGAAGGTCTCGTACAGCTACGAGAGGCTGACCGTCCCGGCCGGCACCATGGGCAACGCGCTCGACATCGGTGTCTTCGACGAGCGCGGCACGGAGCTGGGCGGCAAGGGCTTCCGGGGCTGGTCCGGCGGCGCCCGCACGGAGTTCTTCATCCGGGCGGACGAGGCGACTCCGGGCTACCTCCCGGGCCCGGTCCGCCCCGGCACGTGGCACATCGCGCTGGGCCCGTACACGGTGGCACCGGGCGGGCTGCCGTACGAGATCACGATCACCCTGACGTACGGCAGGCCGGCCGCGGCGGTGAAGCCGGTGTACCCGCCGGAGCGGGCCAAGGGGCGGGGCCGGGCCTGGTACCGGGGCGACTGCCATCTGCACTCCTGGTACTCCGACGGCCGCCGTACGCTCGCCGAGCTGGCGGCGCTGGCGCGGGCCGCGGGACTGGACTTCATCAACAGCTCGGAGCACAACACCCCGTCCGCGCACGCCCATTGGGCCGAACACGCCGGTGACGACCTGCTGATCCTGCTGGGCGAGGAGGTCACCACGCGCAACGGCCACGTGGTGGCGCTCGGCATCGACCCGGGGACGTTCGTCGACTGGCGGTACCGGGCGCGGGACAACCGGTTCGGCAAGTACGCCCGGCAGATCCGGCGCGCCGGGGGCCTGGTCGTCCCGGCCCATCCGCACGCCACCTGCATCGGCTGCAACTGGAAGTTCGGCTTCGGCGAGGCGGACGCGGTGGAGGTGTGGAACGGGGCGTACTCGCCGGAGGACGAGGTGGCGCTCGCCGACTGGGACGGCATGCTCGTGGCGGCCGTGCGCGAGGGCCGCCAGGGGTGGATCCCGGCGATGGGCAACAGCGACGCCCACCGCGACCCCGACCCGGTCGGCCGCCCCCAGACGGTCGTCCTCGCCGACGACCTGACCAGGGAGGCCATCCAGGAGGGGCTGCGGGCCGGACGCTCGTACGTCGCCGAGTCCAAGGACGTGTCCGTGTCCTTCACGGCCTCCGGGGCGCGCGGCGAGCACGCGGGCATCGGCGAGCGGCTGCCGGTGGACGCCGACACGCCGGTCACCGTCCGCCTGGAGGCGACGGGCTCCCCGGACTGCACCCTCCGCTTCGTCACCGACCAGGGCGTCCTGTTCACCTCGGCCGCGCTTCCCGCGTCCGGCACCGGGTCCGCGGAGTGGCGTACGACGGCCTCGTACGCGGCGTACGTACGTGCCGAGGTCCGCCACCCGCCGATCGTCCCGGGCTTCCCCGGCCCGCTGGCGGCCTTCACGAACCCGATCTTCCTTGGGCGGCGATAAGGCGGTGACATCGGTCGGCGACTTCGGACGGCGACAACGGTCGGCGACTTCGGCTGGCGCCATCGCCCGGCGACAACGGCCAGTGACATCGGTCGGCGACAACGGTCAGCGACATCGGTCGGCGACAACGGTCAGCGACAGGGCGCGATAGCAGCCAGCTGGAAGGTCCGGCGAACGTAGGGGGAACCCGCGTACGGAATAGCTGTGTTGGGCCTTAGGTTTGGCTCGACACAACACGTGCGTCCGTACCTCCGTACGCGTGACGCACCTGCACGGCCAAGGAGACGGCGCCCATGACCGATCACGCGACCACGCCCGACCCGGCGGTGGCTCCGGCGGCGAAGGAGAAGGTCGACACTTCGGTGCCCGCCTCCGCCCGCATCTGGAACTACTGGCTCGGCGGCAAGGACAACTACGCGGTGGACGAGGCGGCCGGCGACGCGTACGCCGGCGCCTTCCCCGGCATCGTGACCATCGCCCGCAGCAGCCGCGCGTACCTGCGGCGCAGCATCCGGCATCTGGTGGAGGTGGAGGGCGTCCGGCAGTTCCTGGACGTCGGCACCGGTCTGCCCACGGCCGACAACACCCACCAGGTCGCCCAGCGCAGCGCGCCGGAGTCGAGGATCGTCTACGTCGACAACGACCCGATGGTCCTCGCGCACGCCCGCGCGCTGCTGTACTCCGCCCCCGAGGGGGCCACCGCGTACGTGGACGCCAGCCTCTACGACACGGACCGCGTCCTGGAGGCCGCGGCCGCGACGCTGGACCTGTCCCGGCCCACGGCTCTGATCCTCAGCGGCATCCTCGGCCACGTCCGCGACTACGAGGAGGCCCGCGACATCGTCCGCCGCCTCCTCGACGGCCTCCCCTCCGGCAGCTACCTCAACATCAACGAGGGCTCCCGGGGCACCGATCCCGACTACGAGCGCGCCCAGGACGCCTACAACGAGACCGGCGCCGTCCCGTACTTCCTCCGCCCCATCGACCAGATCACCGGCTACTTCGACGGCCTCGACCTGATCGACCCCGGCATCGTCTCCGTACCGCTGTGGCGCCCGGACGACACGGCGGCGGGCGAGCCGAAGCCGATCGGGCAGCACGGGGGGTTGGGCAGGAAGCCGTAGGTTTTCCGGGGGTGGGCGACCGGGGGTTTCAGTGGCCCCCGGCCCCGCCGTCACGCACGTCGTCGTCCGCTCCATCCGATCCGTTCGCTCCGTCGGTCAGGTCGGCCACGACCGCCATGTGGTCGGAGGGCCATACGCCGTCGACGGGGGCGTCGCCCGCCCTCCGTACGGCGCGCACGTGCCCGATTCCGCCGGCGCCCGGCGGCCCGACGTGGATGTAGTCGACCCGCACGCTCGGCCCGAACGACTTGGCGACGTACGGGTTCGCGATGTCCCAGGTGGCCGACGGCGCTCCCGGCTCGGCGTACTCCCAGACGTCGAAGAAGCACTGCCCGGGTACGGCGGGCGCGGTCTTGTACCCGCCGAGCAGCCGGACCTCGTCGGAGTCGGGCCAGGCGTTGAAGTCCCCGGTGATCACGGGCGGGTGGGCGCCTCGGCCCCGGTGGCGGGCGACGAACTCGACCAGCGCGGTGACCTGGCGGCAGCGCACCGCGGACGCGTCGGTCGCGGAGCTGAGGTGGGCGGTGAAGAAGGGGACGGGTGCCGCCGGTGCGTCGAGGAGGGCATAGAGGGCGCCGCGCCCGCTGTCGCCCTCTCCCGTCGGCAGCCCGATGGTGTCCCGCTCCAGCACGGGCCACCGGCTCAACACGGCGTTACCGATCCCGACGCTCGGGTCCCCGATCCGCCGCTGCCAGCGCGCGGGGTCGCCGTACGTGCCCCAGGCCCAGTGCATACCGAGTTCCCCGGCGAGCCACCCGGCCAGGTTCTCCCGGTTCGCCGTATCCGCCGGGTTCGCTGCGGTGGCCGTACCCGCTGCGGTCGTCGTGTTCGCGGCATTCGCCGTATCCGCCGCGCTCACCACACCCGCCGCCGCGTCTGCCCCCGCGTCTGCCGCGTCTGCCGAGTGCTCTCCGCCCTGCTCCCAGACCTCCTGCAACCCGACCACGTCGGGCCGCAGTTCACGCAGCACGGCGAGGATCGCCTTCTGCCGCTCCTGCCACGGCCCGAACCTCCACCACAGATTCCATGTCACGACCCGCACCGGCCACCCACCGCCTTCGCCCCGTAACCCCGTACCCGATCCTGTAATCCGTACCTCCCACACCCCGAGGAGAACCACGCCGATGTCCCGCAGTGCGGACCACGCGAACCATCCGGGCCACGCCGGCCTCAAGCAACGCGTCGTCACGGCCTTCCAGCGCCGTGTCGCCAACCCGGTCCTCCGCCGCGTACCGCTCCAGACGGTTCTGGAGACCACCGGCCGCACCTCCGGCCTCCCCCGCCGCACCCCCATCGGCGGGCGCCGCGTCGGCACCACGTTCTGGCTGGTCTCCGAGTACGGCGAGAAGTCCCACTACATCCGCAACATCAAGGCCGACCCCTCGGTCCGCGTCCGCATCCGGGGCCACTGGCACGAGGGCACGGCCCACCTCCTCCCGGACGACGACGCGGTGGCCCGCCTGCGCACCCTGCCCCGCATGAACAGCGCGGCGGTACGGGTGCTGGGGGCGGAGCTGCTGACGGTACGGGTGGACCTGCGCGGCTAATGCGCTGTGCCGGCACCGGCGCCGGGCCCGCGGGTTGATCGGTCAGGGAGCCTTGGTGGAGCTTCTTCCTCAGGGTGGCGTTTCAGAACACCTCTCCCACCCGGACGGTCCATCTCGCGCCACTCCGGCCGCAGTCCTGCCAGGTTCGTGGTGAGGAAGTACGTGGCCCCGCAGACGAGCAGTACCGGCACCAGTCCGACGGAGGCCACCGCCGCCCCGGCGATCAGCCCACCGAGCGGGATTCCTGCCCAGGCCAACGAGTCGCGGAGCGCGTTGACCCGGCCCAGCATCCGGCGGGGCACCCGTTCGAGGAGGACGACCCCGATCACCGGGTTGAGGAAGCCCGCACCGAATCCACTGACGGCGAAGACGGCCAGCACCGCTCCCAACGGGGCGTCGACGGCGAGGATCAGGAATCTCGGGGCCCCGGCCAACAGGAACCCGGTGAAGAACACGACCCTGCGCCGCAGCCGGTGTGCGGCCACCGCGGCGATCAGGCTCCCGGCAACCGCCGCGGCTCCCATCGCGCTGCCTGTGAGGCCGATCGCGGTCGGCCCGTTGCCGGACTCCTTGGCCCAGACGGGCAGGAGAACCGTCATGAACGCCGCATCGAGCAGGTTGGTGATGCCCACCATGATGATGACGATGAGCAGCAGCGGCTCGGTGCGCAGGAAGGTGAGGCCTTCACCGAAGCGTTTCCAGTAGCCCGCTTTCGTCTCTTCCGCCTGCGACGAGGCGCCCTCGGCCGGCTCTCCCATACGGCGGGGCAGCGCCAGGGCGATGATCACCGATCCGAGAGCGAAGCAGCCTGCGTTGACGACGAGACCTGTCAAGGGGCCGAGCAGTGCCACCAAGGAACCGCCGACCGCCGGGCCGACGGTGGAGGCGAGCCGCTCGGTCGCGCCGGACAGGCCGGTGGCCCGCTCCAGCGGCACCCCACAACGCTCAGCCGCTTCCGGGACCATGACTTCCTTGGCCAGGTCGCCGGGTCCACGGGCGGCGCCGATCACCGCGACGAGGGCCAGCAGAAGCGGAAAGGACAGCAGGTGCAGGGCGTGCAGTAAGGGGACGGCGGCGGCAGCGGTTGCGCTGACGAGGTCCGTCGTCCAGGAAACGATCCGTGGGCCGGCCCGGTCCACCAGTGGTCCGGTGAACGCCTTGACCACCACGTAGGGAGCCATCTCGAAGAAGGCGACCAGCCCGGTCTGGGTGGCGCTGCCGGTCGTGACCAGGACGAACCAGGGCAGCGCGACCGCCGAGATCCGCGTACCGGTCAGCGACACGGCTATGGCCGCCAGCACCCCACCGAGGGGCCGTAAGGACCGCCTTGTGGACATGCTGTCGGCGCCTAAGCCGTCCCGTGTCACGACGTCTCCGTTCCGGTCACGGCCTCAGAACCGGAGTGGGCCGCCGACGGGGCGGGCGCATCCAGTTCCGGCAGGAACTGCGTGATGACGCCGACCCGCTCGGCTCCCTCCGGGGCACTCGCCGCCGCCTCGGGCGTATCTCTCCGGTACCGGGCGATGACGGCCCGCAACTCCTGCCGCAAGGCGACGGCCTCTTCGGGTGTGAGCCGCAAGGCCAAGTCGCTCATGTCGAAGGTGTCCCGCCACGCGCGGGGCATCGTCTGCAACTCGTTCAGCGTCTGCTGGGTGCGCAAGGTGTAGGTGGCGGCGACGGATTGCAGGAAGGCCAAGGTGGCCTCGGGCTCCCGATCGACCAGCTCCCGGTCGTTGAGCTCCGTCATCTGATGCACGGAACGCCACCAGCGCTCTCGCGCGTTGCCCCGCCCGGCGTCCTCCTCAACGAAACCGGCCGCGCCGAGCTGGCGCAGGTGGTAGCTGGCCGTCCCGGAATTCACGCCCAGCCGCTCCGCGAGACGGGTAGCTGTCGATGGGCCGTACTTCCGCAGCAGTCCAACCAGCTGCACGCGCACCGGATGCGCCATGGCACGCAGCCCCTTGGCATCCAGAACAACGGAGTCCTCTTCAACCTTGGGGCCCTCTGGCCTCTTCATCGCGTCGGTCACACCGCACAGGCTAAACCGCGAAGAGTCCTTCGCGAAGAGTCCTTCGCAAAGAACTCTTCGCGGTCTGCTTCGCGCGCGAGATACCGTTGCTCATCCATCGACCGATCGATGAGCAGGAAATTGCGGTCCGAGCAGGGCGGCCGCGCGGGGATCACGGAGCCTGACACAGCCGATGCCCGCCGGCCGCCTCACAGCGCCGACCGGGGCCGTCGCCGTCTCCTGCGACCGCCGGCAGCGCCAGGTCTCCGGCGACACCGGCACCGAGCCGGCGAGCGAGCAGGCACTCCGGCCGCCTGGACAGAGATCGGGCCGGCACCGCGCCGCCGGGACGCCCGTCATCCGGCCTACGAACGGCCGTCAGGGTCCAGCTCCTCCCGCCAGAGCGTCTGCCACAAACAGCGGTTGCGGGACAGCCCTTGGCCCTGTCAGGTGTCCTCGGGCTCCAGCTCGAAGGTGAAGTAGATGCTCAGCGTGTAGGGCTCGTCCTCGTCGTGTGCGAAGTCCCATGACACGTCCACGAGGAAGACGTCGTGCTCCCCCACCCACTCATGGGCCTTCCTGAAGGCGTCCGCGGCGGTCGTGGCGGGAAACAGCTTCCTCGCCATGGGATGCACCTGGGACTCGGCGTCCGTGTCGTCGAAGCCCTCCGGAACGGCCAGGCAGAGATTGGGATCGGGATCGGGTTTCATGGAGTACGCCCTTTCCGGTCGGTCGCCGGTACGAGTCGGGCGGAGGCCGACCCTCCGATCACGACGCCGGGTAAGACCGCCGCACCCCCGGCAGGGTTGCTTCAGCCCACCGCGGCCCCGCAGTCCACCCACAACAACTTCCCGCCCCGCGAGACGCCGAGGTCGCGCAGGACGGACACTCCCCGATCCTCGGAGCAGGCCCGCACGAGACACAGCCCCCGACCGCGCTCCGAGTCGGCGTGGACATCGACGCGCTCGCCCTTGCCCTCGAACCCGGCCGGCACCCGCCAGTCCCGGTCCCACACCCCCACCCGCAACCGCCCGCCGATCTCCACCACCCGCAGGGCGTACTCCCTCGTGGTGTGCTGGTGGGCGTTCGTCAGCAACTCCGTGGCCAACAGCTCTGCCACCGGGCGGAGTTCATCCAGGTCATGGGCTGCCAGCACGGCCCGCAGGGTGGCACGTCCCACGCCGGGGGAGCGCGGGTCGCGGGGAAGGCGCAGCGTGTAGTCGAGCGACGGCGATACGGTGGCCATGAAAGTCTCCGGTCACTGAGGGGAGTTGGATCGTGTCGTTGAGCAGTCGAAGTCGGGGTCGAGCAGTACCCAGTGGCCGTCGCCGCTCCGTCGAGCGGGGCACTTCTGGGTGGGGCGCCTGGAAATAAAATAGAGCCCACGCAAGTAACTTTTGATGAATCCGCGAAAACTTCGACAAGCTTCCCTCGTGTGGGTGATACCCCAGTCGGTCCTGAACAAGAGGAGTTCGCATGCCCCCGAAGCCCGTGGCGTCCGCCCGCCGCCTCCGGCTGGCTGTCGAGCTGCGCAAAATGCGCGAACGAGCGGGTATGACCGCCACCGAGGCAGCACGGCACCTCGGCATCGGCCAGGGCCAACTCAGCAACATCGAGTCGGCCCGGTTCGGTGTCAGCCCCGATCGGCTTCGAGCGATGGCCCGCGCCTACTCATGTGCGGACCAGGCCTTCGTTGAGGCCCTGGTCGACATCTCGACCGACAAGTCACGCGGCTGGTGGGAGACGTTTCGCGAAGTGCTCCCGCCCACGCTCCTGAACATCGCCGAGTTGGAGCATCACGCGACCGCGCTCTGTTCGGCCAACACGGCACACGTGCCCGGACTGCTGCAGATCACCGACCATGCTCGCGAAATCTTCCGGCAGGTGGTTCCCGAGTTCTCCCGTTCCGAGATCGAGCACCGGGTGAGTCACCGTCTCCAGCGTCAAGCGCTACTGGACCACAACGACGCGGTGCCGTTCCGCGCGATCATCCACGAAGCCGCACTACGTGTGCCGGTGGGCGGCCCCTCCGTCGCCAAACGTCAGTTGGATCACATCGTGGAACAGAGCGAACAGGCGCACATCACCGTGACGGTGATCCCGTTCGCCATCGGCGCCTACCCCGGTTCCGGGCAGAACATCTTCTACGCGTACGGGCCCGTCCCCCAACTCGACACGGTTTCACTGGATCAGTCTCACGGGCCTGTACTCGTGGACGCGGAAGCCCAGTTGGAGACCTACCGCATGCTGCTGGACCGTATGGAACAAGCAGCCCTCAAGCCGTCGAAATCGCGCGACTTCATCCACAACCTCGTCCACGACCTGTGAAGGGTAAAAGCCATGCCTGCCTACGCCTGGCAGAAGTCGTCCTACTGCGGCCAGGGCGAATCCTGCGTCCACGTCGCCGCCATGCAGAAGTCCTCGCACTGCCAAGAAGGCGAAGCCTGCGTCCACATATCCGCCGACCCCACCACCATCCGCCTCATCGAGTCCGCCGACCCCACCCAAGCCGTACTCGACGCCGCCCCCTCTGCCTTCGGCGCCCTGCTGCGCTCGCTGAAGGAACTCCCACGTCGCGACTGACATCCTCCGCGTACTGGTGGGCTCCCGTGTTCAACTGTCGCCGGAGCTGGTGGAGTTCAACGGGGCGAGGGACCACGTCCACAGACCCGACCGACACGGGACGCAAACGCTGGACCATGCACTGGAAGGCCGCGCTCCAAGCCTTCGACATCACCTTCGACGGCCGGCTCACCGCCGGACACCGCTGAACAAAACCGAGGGTGTCGGCGAGGTCGGCTGGGTAGGCCGGGGGCTTCATGAAGCGCGTGCAGAAGGGGCCCTGCCAGTGCCGGGGCCCCTTCTCAAAGCTGGGCAGGACGTGGACCTGCGACTCGCGCTTAGTTGCGGGCTACCAAGCTACGCAACCCGTGTCGGGGGCGTTCAGCCTGGGTGGTGGCCGACTGTGACAGGAAGTTATGAAGCAGCGATTTACGTGCTGGGATCCTCTGCCAGAATCGCGTCTCGAATTACTTCGAAACTGGACTCCGCTTCTGGGTCACGTTCCATCATGCGCTCCCAGAAGTCGCCTGCAATCCATTCCCTCGGCCCGAGGCTCAAACCACCCCGGCGGTTGATCTCCACACTCCACTGGGAAGGGATGACGTCCGACACTTGATCGAAGCACTTCCCACTGTACAGGCCAGCGAGTTCACCCGACGAGTCCTCGATTCGCAGCGAGGAAGAACCGTCGCTACTCACATGCAGTTCGAGCACGACGTACTCCCGGCCGGGGGTGAGGTGGTACCTGCCGTCGACGGGATTGGGCGGTGAATCCGGAGAACCCAAATAGCGAACTCTCACCTTCTCTCCCCTCCACCCAGCTTGATCTTGTAGTCGCATCAGTAGATTTCTTCGGTCACTTCATTCTTGTAGAAATAAACGTGCGTCGCGCCGTCGTAACAGTGCACGATTCCATACAACGGGCACGGGGAGGTCGCCTCCCCGGGCCCGTTGTATGCAGGGGCGAGGGTCAGATGTCCCCGGGCGCTGTGGCGGTGAGCCGGTCGGCGGCTTCGGCATCGGTCATGATCAGCATCTGCGGCTGGTGGGCGGTGCCGTCTTGGACGACGTGAACGTGACCCGGATGGGCACTACAACTCGCACAACTCTCCCAGATCCCCAAAGGTCCCAGTCAGACAGAAATTCTGAACAATATCCCAGGCGTGGTCGACGGCTGCCGTGTAGAGGTGCCGGAACTCGCCGCCCTGCTCGCCGCGGTCGTAGAGGATGCCGAGTTCCCGGTAGGTGTCCAGCTCGCCGGGGGTGAACTCGTAGCGGGCGTCGAGGTCGTCGTAGTAGTGGCGGGGATCTGGAGCAGTCGCGTGCCGGCTGTGCGGAGTCGGCGGGCGGTGGCGGCGATGTCGTCGGCGGCGAGTGAAACGTGTTCGTCGCCCGCGACCTCAGACGCGTCTGCGTCGCCCACGAGGAGAGCCCGCACCCTCTGCGCCACGTCGTCGACATCGGTGACGAGCAGCCCTTGTGGGCCGGCGCCTCCTCCAAGATCCTCCTGCGGGACGCCTCCGACACCCTGCTGCGCCGCGTCGCCGCCTCCTCCCCGCACGGCGAGGCGTACGCGGACGAACTGCGCACGCGAGCGCAGGAGGCGGTGCATCACGGCTACGCGGTCAGCAGCAGCGAGTGGGACGAGGGCCCGACCGCGGTCGCCGTCCCGGTCACCGGCCTCTCCGGCAAGGTCATCGCCTCCCTCTCCGTCAGCGGCCCCAGCCACCGCTTCCCCTACGACGCGGTCGAGCGGTTCGCGGCCGACCTCTGCGAAGCGGCGGGGCTCATCTCCGATCAGGGGTTCAGCCACCCGCTCGGGCCGAACCACTGAACCCGCCTCGGCCGGCCCGTCGCTCCCGCGGTCGCGTGGGACGACGCGCCGGCCACGTCACGGCTGCCCGATCACTCAACGCGGCAGCCGGACATCGAGCGAATACAGGCGGGTGATCTGGGTCTCCCGCTCGTTGTCGTCGCTGACCAGCAGCAACCGCAGGCGCCCGGCGGCTGTGTGGCCGGTCACGGCCAGTCCTTCGATGTTGTCCAGCAGGGGGTTGGGCTGAGGCTGTTCGGCCGTCGCGCCGAGGCTCGGGCAGTCGACAAGGTCGGCCAGCAGGGTCTTGGACGCCAGCCGGGCCGGGCCGTCCGAGGTGAGGGCCTCGGTGCCACTGACGTCGTCGGCCCGGCGCGGGTCGGCCAAGTAGAGGCGGACGGTGTTGCCGACGCCGACGGTGAAGCCGCGTTCGAGGACGAGCAGCCGGCCGTCTCCGACAGCGGCGAGCTCGACGACTCCCAGGCCTGTGTCGGCCTGGTAGCCGTACTGGGCGCCGACCTTGAAGGACTTGCCAAGGCCTGCGCGGTGCCAGGTCTGCAGCCGCACCACGTCGGCCTGGTCCCCGGAGAGCGCGCCCTCCATCGAGGCGACCAGGGTGCGTCCGCCGCGCTGGAGCGTCAGCCCCTCGAAGGTCTGGTTGCGTACCGCCCGTCCAGCCGGGGCGACGGCGAGGGCCGCCGGTACCGGCAGTGCCTCGACCGCCGTGCCGTCACGGTCGTAACGGGTGACGGAGGGCTCGGTCTCCGAGCTGATCAGCCGGGTGCCGTCCAGGTCGACGGCCAGCCCCTCGGAGTCCGGCGCCCTGCCGTTCGCGTCGGTGAGCGAGGCCACCGCCACCGCCTCGGCGCTCAGCGAACGGGCCCTCTCCCGCACGTCGAGCGAGTAGACGTACGACTCGTCGGACACCGCGGTGATCCGGCCGCCCCGGTCGACGGCGAGGGCGGACAGATTGCCCACGTAGACGTCATCCAGCGTCTTCTTGTCGAGGTCGTCGGAGAAGGCCCGTATGCGGACAAGGTCGGAACAGTCACGCGACAGGGCCCCCGGGGAGCCCGCGTGAGCCGCGCCCTGCGCCAGCACCACACCTATTGCCATGCTCATGACCACAGATGCCGTGATCGATCTGCTCAAGCGCATGCGCGTACTCCTTGAACGAGGGAAAGAGGGGGAAAGTCCGTTCCCGCACGGAGCCGCGCACGCCGAACACCCTCGTCCGACATGCGCGGTGGCGTGCACACCCCGGGCGTCACGACAGGCCAGGCGCCCAGGCCGCACAGACATGACGGGCAGGGCGGACGGCCGAGCACCGCGCGGGTTCAACAAAATGTCAACCTACAGCGCGAAGGTCCGGATGTCTCTACTCACCCGGCAAGTGCCCAATGAGTAACTTGTGCAGCCGCGCAACCGAACACTCCGGAGCTGCAACGTCGGCCTTTCAGCCACACCGCCGGCGCTCTCGGCTCTCTCGGTGCCCTCACTCGGTGAATGCGGTGAGCTCCTGCGGGTGTTCGGTACCGTGTTCCCGCAAGTCGGCGGCCTCGGACTCCAGTCCCTCCACCTGAGCCGTGATCGCTGCCACGGCCTCCTCCGGCGACATCCCGTCGATGTCGGCGGGGTCACCCGCCGCAGGGCAGACGGCAAGCAGAGTCCGCGCGATCTCCCACGGCTCGTGCACGAACCGCGGCCCGCTCACGGGCTGCCCGAAGTCGTCGTAACCCAGGAGGACTTCATGGCTCGGCCCGTCGTCACGCTGGAGCCACAGGTGCCAGATCCGAGCGAGCGCAGCACAGGCGCGCAGCAGCAGCGCGCGGCCCTCCTCGTCCAACGCGGAAGGCGAGATGCAGGTGTGCCCGTACGTCCGGGCAATCTGCTCGTAGTGCCTCAGTTCCGATGTGGCGTCGCGGCGCACCCGCCTTCCACCAGTCGTGGGGGACCTCGGGGGCCCAGCTTCCAGGATTTCGCGGGCCGGTGACGGAACGCCGAAAGGGACGATGACGTCCGGGGACGACCTGCCCATGCCCTTCTCCCAACGCGACCAGGAACCGCACCCGTTGGCCCATTTCCACAAGCACAACATTCACCGACAGGCCACTGCAAGGGTTTGTGTCCGCCACAGCAAGCCGGCTCGGTCGCTCGTCGAAGAACGAAACGTACGCAAGTAGGCCGGATCGTTGCCTGACCAGCCTTGTCGCATGGCGGGCCGTTACGGCACCGTGAACGGCCAATGAGGTGCAGGTGCCTGGTGGTCGCGCTGCGGCCCCGGTGGCGGACGGTACGGACGTCTGCGCTGTCGGACGGCACCCGGCCGGGCACCCCCGGTGCATCGTGTCAGACCAACTCTTCGCGGCTGTGGGCCCGTCGGCTCCAGACATATGCCGCTTCCCCCGACCACGCGAGTCCTTCCGCCGGCTGTGCGCCCTTCCAAGCTGAGGACACCCATGCACCCGTACGAGCAAACCGACCGTCACGACGACACCGATCCGTACGGGCACTCCGGTCCCCGCGCCCAAACCAACGAGCAAGGCTCATGGTCCGACCGCGCCCCCCAGCAGTTGCGGTCACTCCCGTCCCGGAACGACGCCGCCGCTCTGCGCAAGCTTCGCGCCGCGCGCAAGCCGCCCGCGAAGGTCGCCGCCGCCGTGGCCGGCGGGCAGGTGTGCGCCGTGGTCCTGGCCGCCGAGGTACCGGGCTTCATGGGGACCGGGCTGCTCGGGCCGGTCAACATCGGCCTCGTGCTCATCCTCGTGGAACTCGCCCTCGCCGCCTGGGCGATGGTGTGGTACGGGCGCTACGCGGGCACCAAGCTCGATCCAGTGGCGGCGCGGCTCAGACCCGTTCTCCCGCCCCAGCGAAAGGGCCACCGGTGAACACCTTCGTCGCCCTGGCCGCGCCCCACGACGTCGGCCCCGTCCTCGCCATCTTCGCGATCTTCGTCGTCCTCACCCTGCTGCTCTCCCTCCTCGGAACCACATCGGAGGGCACCGACCTCAGCGACTTCTACGTCGGCCGACGTCGGCTGTCGTCGGCAGTCAACGGGATCGCGCTCTTCGGCGGGTACATGTCCGCGGCCTCGATGCTCGGCAACCCCGGACAGATCTCCCTCAACGGGTTCGACGGCATCGCCTACGTACTGGCGCCGGCGGTCACCTGGGTGGTGGTGCTGATGCTGGTCGCCGAGCCGTACCACAGCACCTCGCGGTTCACCGTCGGCGACACACTCGCCCACCGTCTGCGGTCGCGTCCGGTGCACCTGGCGGCGGGGATCACCACCCTGTTCATCTCCCTGCCGTACCTGATCGCCCAGCTCGTCGGAGCCGGGGTGCTCGCCGCGCCCGTCCTCGGCTACGACGGGCCGGCCGCTCAGCGGGGCATCGTGGCCTGCCTCGGTCTGGTGATGATCCTCTTCGTCGTCCTCGGAGGGATGCGGGTGACCACCCTGCTGGAGACCGTCAAGGCCGTCCTGATGATCGGTGCGTGCGTCGCCCTCGCCCTCGCGGTGTTGTGGCGCTTCGGCTGGAACCCGGCGGACCTGCTGTCGCAGGCGGCCGGGCGCAGCGGCTTCGGTGAGCAGTTCCTGCGCCCGGGCATCCGCTACGACGATGGCGTCAGCAAGCTGGACCTGGTGAGTCTGCAGGTGGCGTTCCTGCTCGGAGCGGCCGGGCTGCCGCACGTCCTGATGCGCCTGTCGACCGTCTCCACCGGTCCCAGGGCCCGCCGCTCGGTGCAGTGGATGGGGCTGCTGAACCTCGGTTTCGTCGTGCTGGTCGTGGTGAACGGGCTGGGCGCCACTGCCCTGCTCAGCCGGGACACCATCGTCGCCGACGCCGACTCCGGCAACACCGCCATCCTGCTGGTCGCCGAGCACGTGGGCGGCACCGTCCTGCTGACCGTGATCTCCTGCGTGGTGTTCGTGACGATCCTGACGGTCGTCGCCGGAATCACGCTCACTGTGGCCTGCGCGCTCGCCCACGACATCTACGGCGCGGTGATCATGCGGGGGAGGTCGTCGGAGAAGAGCGAACTGCTGGTCGCACGGCTGGCGGTCGTCTTCATCGGGCTCGTGACCATCGTGCTGTCGCTGTACGCCCAGCACCTGCCCATCTCGTTCCTCGTCAGCCTGGCCTTCGCGATCGCGGCCTCCGCGGTGCTGCCGGCCATCCTCTTCACCCTGTGGTGGAAGGGGTTCACCACCCGGGGGGCGATCTGGAGCATGTACGGAGGGCTGAGCACGGCGGTGCTGCTGGTGGCGCTGTCCCCGGCCGTCTCAGGCGACCCCCACGCGCTGCTGCCGGACGCCGATTTCGCGGTGTTCCCGCTGCGCAACCCCGGCCTGGTGTCCATACCCGTCGGCTTCTTCCTGGGGTGGATCGGCTCGGTGCGCGACCGGCGGGAGCCCGGCGGCGCGGACTACACGGAGACGGAGATCCGCGTGCTCACCGGAGCGCCGGGCGACACCGAGTCGAAGGCAGGGGTGGGGCAGCCCGCCTGATGCGGGTGAGCACGTCCGCAGGCGGACCGCGGCCGGACCGAGGCTTCGTAACGGTCCGGCCCCCGCGTATGAGTCCGACTCCGCACAACTCCATGAGAGAGGCTTCGCTTGAGCAGGCAGGGAACGCGATGACACAGGCGTACGACACGACGGCGCACGACCGAGGTGCTGCCGGGGTGCCGCTCGTGAGCAGAACGGCCGAACTGGGCTTCCTCGAGCAGGCCGTTGTTCAAGGCCGCTCACGTCCCGCGATCGTGGTCGGCAGGGGGCCCAGCAGGCTTACCGCTGCCGTCGCCCTGGCCCTGGCCCTGGCCCTGGCCCTGGTGGAGTAGATCACGGTGCTGGTGGCGGCCGGTGACATCGACTCCGTTCACCGCTCGGCGACGAGCTCAGCCGCCTACCCGTTCTCGCAGTTCCGTCAGCAGCCGCTGTACCCGGAAGCCCCATTCCACGGACCCGCGATGCTCGACGCCGAAGCACTCCTGGAGAAGTACCGGCGCCTCCTCGACATCGTGGAAGCCAGGCGGCGTCGGCGTTCTGACGTCCTTCGCGTGCTGACAGGCTCCCGTGTTCAACTGATCGCCGGACGAATTGTCGGGGCGGAGAGGCGGTTCGGAACGTGGCTTCCAGGTCAGTGGCACGGGAGCAGTTGGCGGGTGCGGCGCGGGCCGCGCTGGGCGGCGGACGGCGGCTGGCGGCGGTCGAGCGGGTCGCGGGCGGCAGCAAGAAGGGCGTGTACCGCTTGGTGATGGACGACGCGACGACCGCGATCGCCTACCTGTGGGACGACGCCGAGAACTACTGGCCTGCCGCCGAGGGGGACGACGACCTGACCGACCCGTTCTCACCCGGCCTCGGACTCGATCTGTTCGAGGCCGCGCACACGCGGCTGGACACGCTCGGCGTCCGCGTCCCGGCGATCCGTCTCGTCGACCGCGACGGTGCCCACTGCCCGGCCGACCTGGCGATCGTCGAGGACCTTCAGGGCGAGAGCCTGGAGGAGCTGCTCGCGCGCGACCGGCGGGCGGCCGCTCCGGTCATGGCCCGGCTCGCGGAGTCGCTGGAGGCGATGCGGCTCCACCGGGCCCCGGCTTACGGCAAGGTCGCCGTGGTCGACGCGGGCGGGTCCTCACGCGGTACGTCGTGCGAGGGAGTGGTTCTCGAACGTGCGCTGCGGGACCTCGCCGAGGCAGCCTCCCGCGATCCACGGATAGCGGACGCCCGCGACCGGCTGGAGGAGCGGCTGCTGGACCTGGCGGCGGCCGTGCGGCCGCGCGCGGAGTACGCGGTCGTGCACGGCGAACTGGGGCCCGACCACGTACTGGTGGACACGGACGGGAACCCCGTGGCGATCGACATCGAGGGCACGATGTACTTCGACGTCGAGTGGGAGCACGTGTTTCTACGGATCCGCCTGCACGATGCCTACCAGCCCCTGGCGGCGGCCGGATTGGACGAGGACCGGCTCGCGCTCTACATGCTCGCGCAGCGGCTCTCGCTGACGGCGGGGCCACTGCGGCTGCTCGACGGGGACTTCCCCGACCGGGCGTTCATGGCGGGTATCGCCGAGCACAACCTGAAGCAGGCGCTGGACCTGATGCACGCGTCAACTTGACCCGGTCCTGAAGGGCCGGGCTTGGAGGTAGTGCCCAGCTGGCGGCTGGGTGGGCTCCTCCGTCCTGCCACCCCTTTACGGGGTGGCTGGGACGCGTGACTCACGCCCCGCGTTCCACACCACGGCGCCACGTTGGGCGATGTTGTGGGAAGCGTTCCGGTCCGCGTGGGCAACGACCCCGCAGTTCCGGCAGATGAAGAGGGCCTGGTCGACCCGGTTCTTCTTGTCGACGTGCCCGCACTCGCAGCATGTCTGCGAGGTGTGGGCAGGGTCGACGTGAACCACGGGCACGCCTGCTCGGCGTGCCTTGTACGCGATGAACTCTCCGAGCTGGGCGAAGGCCCAGGAGTGGAGCGCGACCCGTTGGGGCTTGCGGAGCCGTACCCTCTGCCGGATGCCGCCCAAATCTTCCAGGGCGATTCCGGCCGAGGTGCGTTCAGCCTCGGTCACGATGCGTTTCGCGATGATGTGGTTGGTGTTGGAGACATGGCGCTGCTCGCGCCGGTTGCGCTTCTTCAGCAGCCGCTTGGCGGACTTGGTGCCCTTGCGCTGGAGCTTGCCGCGTAGATCGCCGTGGCGTTTGCGGTGGTGGTTCAGGTCGCGCCCGGCGGCCTGGTAGCCGGTGGACGTAGTGGCGATGTTGACGATGCCGAGGTCGACGCCGATGAACCCGTCGGGCTCGTACTGCTTCTCCTCGGGGACCTCGCAGGTAGCGATCAGGTAGAACACGCCGTCGCGTTCCACCAGATCCGATTCGCCCTGCCGGTGCTCACGCAGCATCTTGAGGCCGTCGGCGGAACAGACGAACCGCACACCCCGGATGCGTCCGGCAGTGGTCCAGATAGACACCGTCTGCGCGTCGTACTGCCAGCTCAGGCACCGGTCGTCGTACGGCTGGGCTGCCTCGGGCCGAAAGGCGACGGGCTTGGACTCGGCCTTCCTGCGCCGCTTCGAGCCCGGTCTGCCGAGGTTCCCAGCCTTGATGTTGGCCTTGAGTGTCGTGTAGGCGTCGCGGACCTTCTTGATGGTGTGCTGGGCTGCTTGCGCCCCCAACCCCCGCGACTTCAACTCCGCGTAGGTGTGCTTACGCAGCTCGTACTCACGCGGCACACCCTGCTCGAACGCCACCGCCGACACCCAGTTCGCGGCCTCGTTGACCGTGCGCAGGGCCGCGAGAAGCGCGGTGGCCTGCCCGGCCTCCGGCATCAGCTTCACCTGCACAACGAGTTTCACAGGCGTGATCGTATCATTGATCTATGTCACCACGCTGGGAACCAAACCCCAATATTCGTAGGGGTAGAACAGTCGTCTACACCCTTCACGCGCACTTGGTCTTCACACCAAAGTATCGGCGCGGCCCGTTCACCGATGAGATCCTTCGGCGCTGCGAGGAGGTCATGCGTGACGTGTGCGCGGACTTCGACACCGAGCTGGTGGAGTTCAACGGGGAGAGGGACCACGTCCACCTGCTGGTGCACTACCCGCCCAAAGTCGCCCTGTCCCGGCTGGTCGGCTCTCTCAAGGGCGTCTCTGCCCGGCGGCTCCGCCAGGAGTTCCCAGCCCATATCCGTAAGTACCTGTGGGGTGACCACTTCTGGTCGCCTTCGTACTTCGCCGCCTCGTGCGGCGGAGCACCGTTGGAGATCATCAAGGAGTACATCGAGAACCAGAAGCGCCCTGGCTGAGGTCAACAGTGCAGACCCGTGAGCACCTGCAAGTCAGAGCGATCCAGAGAAGCGCTTCCTCCCGGACGTGAACGCCCGGGGTTCCGCGCTAGATCAAGCTGAAGTCGCCCCTTCGCCTTGTCGCAGCTCTCGGCCCGGTGCCACGATCACGGCCTCGCCCGCCACCAACGGGCCGACCGACGGGGGTAGTTCATGTCACGCCGCACACTCATCACCCTGACGCTCATGTCAGCTGCCGCCCTCCTCTCCGCCACCGGTTGCTCGTCGGGCGGCGACACGGAGGCGCGGGAGCAGCGGCCCGTACGGACGGCCGGGCCGACCCCGGCGAAGGCGACACCGGCGGCCGACTCGAACCAGTTCGACTCGCGGAGCGAGTTGGCGAACCGTGCCCCGGACCACTTCGCCGAGCGCGTCGTCCTGCGTCAGAACCGGACGCAGGGCAGTGCGCACCTGGAGTTCGGCAAGGCGGAGAAGGACGAGGGCAAGGCCCTGACCGTCGCGGTGAACTGCGAGGGCAAGGGCACCATCGAGGTCGTGTTGCGCCCCATGGACGCCTCCTTCCCCATGGACTGCCTCGACGGGGAAGTGACCAGCATCGGCAACCAGTTCGCCATCGACGACGCGGAGCGCGCCGGCACGGTCTCCGTCACCGCCACCTCGGGAGTGCGCTGGTCCCTGTCGATCGGTCGCGGTGAGCCGGCGGAACAGGACCTCGGCGACTAGACACCGAAGCCCGACGGCTCACGCGCCCTCACCCGGCCACTCGGCGGAGCTGCTTCTCGGCTACTCGGCTACTCGGCGAAGAACCAGTCCGGCCAGCTCGCCAGGGCTCGACTCGCCGTCCAGGAAGACCGTGTCGGTGGGCAAGGTGTCGGCCGCGGCCACGCACGCCGCGATCCGCCCCTTGCACCACTGCCGGACCCGTTCGTCCTGCTCGGGGTCGTCCGGTGTGAAGCTGCGGCCGTCGATCCGGGCGACCAACACCCCCTCGGGGACCTTGAGAAAGAAGTGGTGGAGCGGGATGCCGGCCGCCTCGATGGCGCCGAACACCTCAGCCACGTACGCGGGGTTCACCAGGGTCATCGGCACCAGCACCGGCCGCCGGTACTCCTCCACCAGGCCCACCAGAGACTCGGCGACCTGCCGCCGCCACAGCCGCAGGTCCTGGAAGTCGCCGGTCGGCACCTCCACGATCTCCCTCAGCACGTAGCCGATCACTTCGGGGTCGAACACCAGCGCCTCGGGCCACAGCCCCCGCAGCTCCTCGACCAACGTCGTCTTTCCGCTCCCGAAGGCCCCGTTCACCCACACGATCATCGGCCGACCGTATCTCTACCCCGCCCGGCCGGTGGTCCGGGCGAAGGCAGCGAGGGTGGCGAAGTCCGGTTCGCGCAGGCCGAGCCGGGGGTCGACGCGGTGCAGCAGGGCGGAGTTCCGGTGGTGGGTGGCCACGAACCGCTGGTCGGCGGTGCCGATCTCGTCGTCCACCCATGCGAACGGACGCCCCGCCGCGTGTTCGACGAGACGCGATGTCTTCCAGAACACGCCGGGCTCCGGGGCCACCCCGGACCGTTGGGTGACAGGGCTCTGAGGCCAGTCCACCACCGGCAGTTCCGGCAGCCCGAGGACCGGGGCTATGTAGGTGTTCGCCTCACCGACCCAGGTCGTCGCCCACACCAGGTCGAACAGCTCGCTCAGCTCCAGCAGCCGGCGGCCGTGGTCCGGGTTGAGCCAGACCCGTAACGGCCTGACGTACGCCGCGGGCTTCTCCGGATGCTGGGCGATCCAGCCCTGCGGTTTCATCCGGTGGGTCGTGTAACCGGCGGGCCGCCGCTCCGGCTGAGCGGCGTACGGGTTCAACGGTCCGTCCACATCGAGGTAGAGGAGAGGGCGGTCCATCAGCCGGTCTCTCGGGGCCGGGCGTTCTGCCACTGGGTGAGGAGGCGGCGGGTGGAGGCCGTGGTCGGATCGTCGGCGCCGAGGGCGCGTTCCATCGCGTCGACGACGGCGGCCATGTCGTCGACGGCGACAGCGGACGCGGTCCCGTCGCCGGTCCGGCCGGCCCGGTCGTGGCGCAGGATCGTCAGTGAACTGCGGGCGATCAACGTCATGTTGTGGTCGGCGCCCAGATGCTCCGTGGTCGCGGCGATGACGTCGGTGTACGCCGCCTCCGCCTCGTCGGTACGGCCGTCCTGGCCGAGCCACTCGGCTCGGCAGTAGACGGCGGCGAGCGTGTCGGGGTGGCCGGGACCGAGGACGCGGCCGATGTCGGAGATCACTTCGTCGACCGCGGTGAGCCGGTCGGGCAAGTCACCGATCTGGCCGCGCAGTTGGACGCCCAGCACGCGGGCGGACAGCGTCTCGGGGTGGTCCGGCCCCAAGGCGCGGGCCAGGTCCGGCAGCACGGACTTCAGCCGGTACACCGCGAGAGCGGGCTGCCCCTGCTGCAGGCACGCCACCGCCGAGAGGGCACGGGCGCGCAGTACGTCGGGATCGTCGCCCCCGAGCCGCCATTGCGCCACGGCCACCGGGAACGGGACCTCCCGGTTCGCCATGCGTACGAGGGTGACGATCGCGCCCAGTGTCACCGACAGATGCACCCAGAGCAGTGCGCCGATCGGCACGAACAGGGCGCCCACGACGGCGACCACCGCACCCCACAGCGGCCAACGCCACGCCTTCGCCACTCGCCCACCACGCCGCACATCCCGCATTCGAACATCATTGCGTCACCGACGGCCGCACGGAAGACATCAGCCGGGCCAGACGATCGCCTGCGTCTCGCTGTACGCGTGCAGCGCGTACGACCCCACGTCACGCCCCACCCCGCTCTTCTTGAAGCCGCCGAAGGGGGCCTCCATGTTGCGGCCGACGGTGTTCACGCCCACTCCCCCCGCCCTCAGGCACCGGGCCACGCGGAAGGCACGGGCGACATCGCCGGACCAGACGTAGTCGATGAGGCCGTAGTCGCTGTCGTTGGCGAGGGTGACGGCCTCGTCCTCGTCGTCGAAGGGGAGGACGACGACGACCGGGCCGAAGATCTCCTCGCGGACGACGCGCATGTCGGGGGTGCAGTCGGCGAGCAGGGTCGGGGCGACGAAGAACCCCCGGTCGTACGGCGGCCGTTCACCGCCCGCCACCACCCGCGCGCCCTCCTTGCGGCCCAGCTCGACGTACGACTCGACACGGTCCCGGTGCGCCGCCGAGATCACCGGTCCGACCACCGTGCCCGGCTCGCGCGGGTCGCCCACCGGCAACCGCCCCGCGTATGCGGCCAGTTGGGTCACCAGCCGGTCGTAGACGCCGCGTTGCGCGATCACCCGCGTCGGTGCCGTGCAGATCTGCCCGCTGTAGAAGGAGAAGGTGGTGGCGATGCCGGCCACCGCCGAGCCCACGTCCGCGTCGTCGAAGACGACCGCCGCGCCCTTGCCGCCCAGTTCCATCAGCTGGCGCTTCATCCCGCGCCCGCACACCTCCGCGATCCGCTGTCCGACCGCCGTCGAGCCGGTGAAGCTCACCATGTCCACGTCGGGCGCATCGACCGCCGCCTCGCCGACGTCCGCGCCCGACCCGCTCACCACGTTCACCACACCCGGCGGAACACCGGCGGCCTCCAGTGCCTCCGCCATGCGGTAGACGGAGAGCGGGTCCTGCGGGGCCGGCTTCACCACCACCGTGTTGCCCATGGCCAGGGCCGGGGCGATCTTGCCGGCCGGGTTGGCCCAGGGGTTGTTGTACGAGGTGACGCAGGTGACCACGCCCACCGGCTGCCGTACGGCCAGGGCGCCCATCACGGCCGCCCTGCCGAAGGGGCCCGCCTCGTTGATCTGGGGGGCGATCGGCTCCTCCACCGGCTCCACGCGGGCGTACCGCCGGAAACGGGCCGCGCCCACGCCCACCTGCATCGCCCGCGCCGTACCGGTCGTCGCACCGCTCTCGGCCTGCGCGAGTTCGGCGTACGGGACGAGGTGGCGGCGTATGTGGTCCGCCGTCCGGGCGAGGATCGCCGCCCGTTCGGCGGCGGGGGTCCGTGACCACGGGCCGAAGGCCTCGCGGGCTGCGGCGGCGGCCGCGTGCACCTGGTCCCGCGAGGCCTGCGGCGCCCACCCGACGACGCTCTCCGTCGCCGGGTCGACCACCTCGTAGTGCCCTCCGTCGGGCTCCACCCAGGAGCCCCCGACGAACAACCGCTGCCCCTCGGACGCCCCTTCGGACGCCCCTGCGGAACTCACTTCGTACTCACCGTCCGTGTGTCCCGTCCGCTGCGCAGCACCTTGCCGGGCACGGCCCCGGTCACCACGTCGTCGCGGATCGCCTCGACGCCGTTGACCCAGACGGCCCGGATGCCGATCGCCTTGGAGTCGAGGCGCGGGCTGTCACCCGGCAGGTCGTGCACCAGGGTGGCCTTGCCGGCGTCGACGCGTGCCGGGTCGAAGAGGACGAGGTCCGCGTGCCAGCCCTCCCGCACCTGCCCCCGTTCCCGCAGGCCGAAGAGGCGCGCCGGGTCGTCGGTCAGCATCTTCACCGCCTGTTCGAGCCCGACGAGCTTCCGGCCGCGCAGACAGTCCCCGATGAACCGGGTGGTGTACGGGGCGCCGCACATACGGTCCAGATGGGCGCCCGCGTCCGAGCCGCCGAGCAGCACGTCCTCGTGGCGCCAGGTCTCGGCGCGCAGGGCCCAGGAGTCGGGGTCGTTGTCGGTGGGCATGGGCCACAGGACCGTACGAAGGTGGTCGGCGGCGCAGATCTCCACCAGGCACTCGAACGGTTCCTGCCCCCGCTCCGCCGCGATGTCCTTCACGACCCGCCCGGTGAGGCCCTCGTTCGCCTCGCTGTACGTGTCGCCGATGACGTACCGCCCGAAGTTGGCGAGCCGGCGGAAGACGCCCGCCTCCTTGCTGTCCGCCCGCCGCAGCATCTCGGCGCGGACGTCGGGATCCCGCAGGCGCTCGATCCGTTCGGGCACCGGCAGGCCCAGGATCGGCCCCCACCCGGGGATCAGGTTCAGCGCGCAGAACGTACCCAGCGACATGTTCATCGGCGTGAGGATCGGCATCGTCAGGGCGACCACCCGGCCGCCGGCCTTCCGCGCCCGCTCACTCGCCTCCAACTGCCTCGGCACCCGCTCGGGGACGGCGGCGTCGATGGTCAGCACGTTCCAGTTGAGCGGCCGCCCGGCCACCGCGCTCATCTCCACGAACAGATCGATCTCGTCGTCGCCGAACTGGTCCAGGCAGCCCGCCACGATCGCCTCGATCTGCGTGCCCTCGTGCTCGCCCACGGCCCGGGAGAGGGCGATGAGTTCGGCGGGCTTCGCATGCCGCGACGCGACCGGCTGTCCGTCCCCGTCGCTGTGCGTCGACGACTGCGTGGTCGACAGCCCCCACGCCCCCGCCTCCATCGCCTCGTGGAACAGCCGCAGCATCGCGTCCAGTTGCTCGTCGGTGGGCTGCCCGCCGATGGCATCCGGGCCCATCACATACCGCCGGAGCGCGCAATGCCCCACCATGAAGCCCGCGTTGACGGCGATCCGTCCTTCGAGGGCGTCCAGGTACTCCCCGAAGCCGTGCCAGCTCCAGGGCGCCCCCTCCTCCAGCGCGACCAGTGACATCCCCTCGACCTTGGACATCATCCGCCGCGTGTAGTCCGCGTCCTCGGGACGGGAGGGGTTGAGGGGCGCCAGCGTGAACCCGCAGTTCCCGCCCGCGACGGTCGTCACCCCGTGGTTGAGGGACGGCGTCGCGTACGGGTCCCAGAACAGCTGGGCGTCGTAGTGGGTGTGGGGATCGACGAACCCGGGCGCGAGCACGAGCCCGGCCGCGTCCTCGGACGTGCGGGCCTCTTCGGTGACGGTCCCGACGACGGCGATACGACCGTCGCGTATCCCCACGTCAGCGGTGTACGCGGGAGCGCCGGTCCCGTCGACGACGGTCACACCTTTGATGACATGGTCGAGCATGCCTCACCCCTCCGGGCGCCTAGTAGCAACCGAGTACCGCGGTCGGCCCAGGGGCGCGGGGCCGCGTCGATGTGCGGCTCCGCCGCGTGGGCGCGACCAGCCCCCACCGCCCCGCGGCCGCCGTACCGACCTCAACCCGCCGCCCGGAACCGCGACGTCCGGTGCACGGGATCCGTGTCGATCTTCGGGATCACGTGCTCCCCGACCAGCCGGATGGTCTGCAGGGTCGCCTCCTTCGGCACCCCCACCGGCAGCCCAAAGCTCAGCTGGTCCGCCCCGGCCTGCTCCCACCGCTTGCACTGCCGGACCACTTCGTCGGGGTCCCCGCAGATCAACAGCTCTTCCTCGATGAGCAGTTCGATGAACTCCTCGTTGTACTCGGGCAGCGTCTCCGGCCACACGGGGAAGCCGTCCGGCCGCGGGAACGTGTCGTGGTAGCGGAAGACGAGCGAGGGCAGATAGTGCAGCCCGCCGTTCACCGCGATCCGCACCGCCTCGTCGTGCGTGGGCGCGCAGATCGCGGTCGTCGTCACCATCACGTTGTCGTTGACGAAGTCCCCGATCGGCTCGGCGTCGACGATCGCCGTCTTGTACTTCTCCAGCACCCACTCCATGTCGGAGACCTTCTGCACGCTGAAGCCCAGTACGCCGAGTCCCTTGCGGGCGGCCATGGAGTACGACGGCGGCGACCCGGCGGCGTACCACATCGCGGGGTGCGACTTCCCGTACGGCTTGGGCAGGATCTTGCGCGGCGGCAGGGACCAGTGCTTGCCCTGGAAGCCGACGTACTCGTCCTGGAGCCACATCTTGGGGAACTCGGCGATGGTCTCTTCCCAGATCTCCTTGGTGTAGTTCATGTCGGTCACACCGGGGATGAAGCCGAGGATCTCGTGCGAGCCGGCCCCGCGCCCGCTGCCGAACTCGAAGCGCCCCTCGGTGAGATGGTCGAGCATGGTGACCTTCTCGGCGACCTTCACCGGGTGGTTGACCTGGGCGAGCGGGTTGAAGATGCCGGACCCCAGATGGATCCGCTCGGTCGCGTGCGCCAGGTAGCCCAGGAACACCTCGTTGGCGGAGAGGTGCGAGTACTCCTCCAGGAAGTGGTGCTCGGAGGCCCACGCGTACTTGAAGCCGGACTTGTCCGCCTGGATGACGTACTCGGTCTCCTCCATCAGCGCCTTGTGCTCCGCGAGTGGGTCGGTCTCGGCCCGCTTGCCCACGTATCCCTGTACAAAGAGCCCGAATTCCAAGGAGGTTCACCGTCCTCAGCGATACCCGGCAACTGTTTCTGACAGTACGTCAGATCTGGATACGGCCGACTGTTCCACCGGCCCCGTGGAGCGTCAATAGCTGACGTACCGTCAGATGGACGGGTTCGGACAGATGCCGTGCGGTCACAAGGTCACCGGCTCACAGGCTCACTCCGGCCAGCCAGCCCCCGTCGATCACGAACGGCTGTCCGGTGATGTAGGAGGAGTCCTCGCAGGAGAGGAAGAGGGCGAGGCGGGCGACCTCCTCGGGGCGGCCGATCCGGCCGAGCGGAATCCGCTTGCGGTAGAGCTTGCCGACGGCCTCCGCGGACGCCTCGTCGCCCGGGTCGGTCATCGCGGTGTCGACGGAGCCGGGACAGACCGCGTTGACCCGGATGCCCTTGCGGGCCAGCTCCAGCGCGGCCACGCGGGTGAGGCCGACGATCGCGTGCTTGGTCGCCGCGTACGCGCCGACGTACGCCATGCCCGTCATCCCCGTGTACGAGGCGGTGTTGACGATCGTGCCGCCGCCGGCCGCCTCGATCTCGGGGGCCAGGGTCTTGATGCCGAGGAAGACGCCGACCTGGTTGACCCGCACGACCTGCATGAACTCGTCGAGGGGGGTGTCGACGAGGGAGTTGAAGCGCAGGATGCCGGCGTTGTTGACGAGCCCGTCGACGCGGCCGTACGCGGCCTTGGCGGCGGCCGCGGCGGCCGTCCAGTCGTCCGCACTGCTCACGTCCAGGTGGACGTAGTGCGCGCCCAGCTCCTTGGCGAGGGCCTCGCCCTGGTCGTCGAGGACGTCGGCGACGACGACCTCGGCCCCTTCCGCCCGGAACAGCCGGGCCTCCTGCTCCCCCTGGCCGCGTGCGGCGCCTGTGACGAGGACGACACGTCCGTCGAGCTTGCCCATGTGGACTCCCTTCGCGGTGCGTTGACCGAGGTCAGCGTACCTCCGTAGCTGACGAAGCGTCAGATGCGGGGCGCGGGCGAGCGCATGCTTGCGATTGCGATCTCAAGTGACCAATGGGTAGGGACATTTGACCCTGTCCACAACACGTACGGGACCTCAATAATCCGTCATCAGAAGGTAAAGCCACCCCCAAGGAGAGAGCCGAGCATGGCGAAGAGGCGCTTCAAGAACAAGAAGGTCCGATACCTGGCGATCGGTGCCTCACTCGTGACCGGTACCGCTATCGCAGCCGTGCTGCTGCCGTCGGCCAGCGCGGCCGACGAGAAGACGCCCGAGCAGATCATGAGGATGTGCGAAAGGACTGCCAAGCTCAACGGAAAACAGCAGACGACGAGGGATTTCGGGGGTGGTCTCGGGGACGGTTTCGAGTCCGACACCTGTGATTTCGTCGAGACGAAGTTCGAGACCTTCGACGGTCCCACGGAGAAGGTCACCGTCGACTTCCCGAACTGCGAGCCGAACGCCACCGAACCGTCGAAGGTGACCACCGAGTTCTCGAAGGCGGTGGGCCAGGGCCAGGGCAAGTACACCGCGACCCAGCAGGGCGCCCTCGGCGGTCTCTTCGGAGCCCTGAGCGGCGGCTGGGTGAAGCACAAGGGCACGCTGGACATGACCATCAAGACGGCCACCGCCAGCGAGTCGGAACAGCGGGAAGTGCCCGTCGGCAAGGTCATGCACGTGACGTTCACACCGAAGATGCAGCGCATGACCGGCGAATGGCGGGTGCACCTCGACGCCGATCCCGGAAGCTTCGCCGTGAACCCCTCCCCCGAGCAGAACTTCGTGGCGCCGGAGGTCGTCGAGGGCCCGGTCATCCTGGAGAGCGCCGCGGGTACGCCCGGACTCGCGGACGGCACCAGCAAGGTCGTCCTGGAGGACTGCTGACCGAAGACCGGCGGCCGACGGCCGGCAGCCGACGGCCTCGGGGCGCCCGCCCCACCCCACAGACTTCTCCCCCCACGGGATCACCCCACCCCCCACGGGACGACCCCTCCCACCAGCACACAACCCCCTCATCACCCTCGCAGGAGACACACATGACACGCACCGGGCGCAGCGGCAACCACCGCAGCAAGAAGAAGCGCATCACCCTCGCGCTGGCGCCGGTCGTCGCCCTCGGACTGGCCGTCCCGCTGATGTACAGCGCGGGTGCCGCCACCCCCGACGAGGTGGCCACCGACTGCCGTACGGACTCGGACAAGCTGGAGAACTGCGAGTTCGTCGACGTCCAGTCCAAGGCCAACAGCCTCGGCCCCAACGAACGGGTCACCTCGGTGACCGACAACTGCGGAGTCAGCACCGCGGCGACGAAGACCTTCAGCGGCACGGCGTCCGTGACACGCGTCATTCAGCTGGAGGACGGCTTCAACACGGACGGCAGCACGAAGCTGGCGAGCTCCATCTTCGAGATCGGCATCAAGTTCGCCACGCAGGAATTCAATATCAAGCGCGACGACACCACGTCGTCGTTCTCCTTCTCGAGGAGTGACACGGTCAAGCCGGACCACATCGCCTTCTTCATGTGGTCCCACAAGCGCACCGACGTGAGCGGTTTCCTCAAGGCCACCTACAAGGACGCCCAGGACGGCCAGAAGGTGTTCTTCTCCCCCAGTGAGGGAGCCGCGACCGTGCACGTCTTCTATCCGCAGCTCCTGCCCAGCGGAACGCCGGACGGTCGGCTCTGGCTGCGCAACGTCCAGTGCGGTACGCCCCAGGCCAACGGAATCATCAACAGCGAGAACAGCGCCCGCGCCGAACCCGGATTCGACGAGGGTGGCGCGAACGTGACCGACATCGAGGTTCCGCTCTCCGAAGTCACCATTCAATAGCGGCCGGATAAACCCGAGTAATCCCCCGTGCCCTGCGCGGGGGATTCTTTTGTGCGGTTTCCCAAACAGGCTCCCCGTGTTCCTGGACGCGCTCAGTCCCGCGTTCTCATACGCGAACCCCGGGGGTCGCCCCCAGCCATCGCAGCACCGCCTCCGTGCTCCCCCGGACATCCAACTTGGCGTAGACGTTGCTCAGGTTGTTGCGGACGGTCTTCTCGCTCAGCCGCAGCCGCAGCCCGATCTCCTGGGCGCCGAGACCGGTGGAGAGGAGTTCCATGATCTGGCGTTCGCGGGGCGAGAGCAGCGAGCGCAGTCGCTCCATCGCCTCCCCGTGGTCCGGCAGCTGCCGGGCCGCGTCCCGGACGGCGGCGCAGGCGACGGGCGAGAAGTAGGTGTGGCCGACCGTGGCGGCCATGACCGCCGAGGAGAGCATGCAGGTGCAGTAGTCGCCCTCGACCAGGTAGCCGGCCCCGCCGCGGAACACCTCCACCACCACCTCGGCGTCCCGGCGGGGGCTGACGACGATCACCGGAGCGCTCATGGAGCCCATGGCCTTCAGCAGCTCCGCGAAGGAGACCGACGGGTCCTCGCAGCGCAGGACCACGACATCCGCCTCGGTCTCCCGGAGTGCGCGATAGGGCGGCGGGATGTGCAGCGCGCTGCTCACGTACCGGTCGTCGGGGGCCGGCCAGTCGTCGTGCGGCCACTCCCTTTCGGCACAGGCGAGCGCGACGGACAGGCCCTGGGACGACGGTTCCGGCAGGTGGGGTGGGTGTGCCGGGACGCGGGAGGGGCGTGCGGGAACAGCTGAAACGGGGGTGCCTACGTACTGGGACGTGCCGACGTGCCGGGGGGATCGCACTTCGCGTGTCCTTCCGCCGAAGCCATGACTCCCCTACATACGTGACTCCGGCGTAAGTTGTTCGAAGTTTCAAGAACGAAACGCGAAGCTGTCTGACAGGTTCGGCCGCCCCGTCCCGCCCCCGCCCCCGTCCCGCGCCCGCCCACTCCGACGGCGGGACGGAGAAGCCGCTGACACGGTTCTCCGCCCCGCTGCCCGAACATGCCCGAACATGCTCGAACGGCTCCTAGCAGACGAAGTTCCGGTGGTCGGTGCTCGTGCTCAGCCGGCAGCTGCTGCCCAGGGGGTCGCCGGTCCTGTCACGGAAGGTGAGATTCCAGGTCGTGCCGTCCCAGCGGAGGTCCCCGTAACCGTAGATCGCCAGACCTCCGGGGGTCCGCAGCTTGGTCACCGACTGGTTCACCTGCTGCGGCGGCGTGCCGATGGACTGCAGCTCGACATTGCCGTCGATCGGGCCGTTGTCCAGGGGACCACCGGAGTTGCCCAGGGTCAGCTGGGGTGGGCGGGTGCTGTCGAAGTCGAGCTTCTGGGCGAGGTGGAAGTGTCCCGAGAGCACCATGCGCACCTTGCTCTGCAGGTGACGCAGCTGGGTGTTGGCGACGGCCCCGTCGAGAACCCGCGTCGCCCAGGTGACCGCCCCCGGCGTCTGTCCGGCCGCCTTCACCATCCACAGCGGCTTGTGCGTGACCACGAAGACGTCGCCGGGAGCCAGCGCCGCGGCCTGGTTCACGGCGTTGAACTGCGTGGTGTAGGTGCCCTGGTTCGCTGTGCTGCCGTCGTCCCTCCGGTCGGCGAGCGAGGAGTCCACGGAAGCGAGGGTCAGCGTGCCGGCGTGGATCATCGCAGGCCGGCTGAACAGGCTGCAGGAACCGTTGGAGCGCAGTTCGTCGGCGAGATAGCGGAACCACGCGCCGCCCGCGCCGCCCTGCTGGTTCATGTTGCAGTCCTCGTGGTTGCCCCGCGCCAGCACGACGGGAGCCGTGGCCAGCAGCCGTTCGGCGGGCCTGAAGAAGTCGGCGACCACACAGGCCCAGTTGGCCGCGTCGGCGGTGCTCGTGCAGCCCGCCGGATTGTCGTTCCCCCTGCCGGGGTCCTCCCGGTAGAGGTAGTCACCGACGTGGACGACGAGATTCGGCCTCGTCCGGTCGACGACACTGTCCGCGATCTGCCGGAACGGCCAGCGGTTCGCACAGTTCTGCGCCGGCTCGTTCATGTCCGTGGGGAGCTCGCAGCCGGTGTCGCCGATCACGCCGATCCTGGCGGGACGGGTGGTCGAGGTCCAGTTCGGCAGAGGCAGCTGACCCGTCGACGGGTGCAGCCTGGCCGCTCGTACCGTCGCGGGAACCAGCGTCGCGTCGGAGGCCGTGAGGGGTACCTCGGCCTCACAGACGGTGGTCGGGAACTGGAGCCCCCGGGGCTCGCTCCTCCGGCCCAGGGGGTCGGTGTGCTGGCTACCCCCGTACGTGTAGCGCACGCTGGGGCACGTCTGGCTGGAGTCCGTGGACACGTATCGGATCTGGGTGCCGCCGCTGGTCAGCTGCGTCCAGGCCCAGGCCTCGCCGTCCGGGGACGCCGAACCGGGCGGCGGAGGGGTCGGCCCCGGCGGCGGTGAGTCCCCGTCCCCGTCCCCGTCCTCGTACCCGTCCTCGTACCCGTACCCGGGCACGGGCTCCGGGGAAGCCGCGCCGGCCGGGACCGCCGCGGCCAGCACACCCGCCACCGCGAGGGCCACTATCCGATGTCTCATGCTCACATACCTCCGTCCACGTGCCCCGGACACAGGCGTACGTCATCGCCTGACAGGCACACCTGGAATCGTTGGCACCGCTTCGGGACCGCGCACGACGACACCGGCAAACGGCCTACACGGCCGCACGGGGGTCCGGCCGCGCACGGGGTGCCCGAGCCCGGTTGCCCGACGGCCGTCCCCACGGGGCCGGCTGTCCCGACCCGCGTCGCACCACGGTCGGCTGCCTCCGCGCGGACGGGGCGGTAGGGTCCGGCTGTGCGTTGATCTGCCGGGCGGTGGCCGAGTGCCGCCGCAGAGGGTGCGGGTGGCCCCGACGAGTCGTGGGGCCGCCCGATCGGCATACCCGTCGTCATCACACCGGAGATCACCCATGACTGCTCAACAGCCCCTCGCCTACGACGCGTTCGTCGCCACCGCCGCCGCCGACCCGGCTGTCGTCGGCCTGGTCCTCAAGGGCTCCCGGGCCCACGAGGGCATGACCACCGAGCACTCGGACCACGACCTGTACGTCGTCCTCGCCGAGGGTGCGACGACGGCTCTCACCCGGTTCGCGGGGCACCGCTCCCCGGAACTCGACCTCGTCGTCCTCTCCCTCGACGCGTTCCGCGCCGCCGGGATGCCCGGCTTCGAGCGGTACGCCCTCGCCCGCGCCCGGGTCGTGCTCGACCGGCTGGGCGGAGGCATCGCCCGGATCCTGGCCGCCAAGGCCCGGCTCGACGCCGAGGAGGCCTTCCGGGAAGCGGGAGGATGGCTCGACGCCTACGCCAACTCCCTCTACCGCTCGGTCAAGAACGACCGCGACGGGCATCCGCTCGCGGCCCGGCTCGACGCCGCGGACAGCGTCCGGTTCCTGCTGGAGACGCTCTTCGCCCTGGACCGCCGTCCCCGCCCCTACAACAAGTACCTGGAGTGGGAGCTGGCCCGGTTCCCGCTGCCCGGCTGGGACACCGGCACGCTCCTCGACGCCGTTCAGCACATCACGGCCACGGGCGACGTATCCGCGCAGCGCCGACTCTTCGCCCAGGTCGAGACCGTGGCCCGGCGGGCCGGGCACGGCGCCGTCCTGGACGCGTGGGGTGAGGACCTGCACCTGATGCGACCGCGGTAGCAGCGCGCCCCGCGAAGACAGCGCGGGGCGGCGACCTGTTCCAGCGGTGGCGAGGTGATCGCGGGATCTCCGCGTTGTGTCGGCGGGACCGCGTCGTCGGGTCGGGCCGACCGTACGGCGGTGCGGTTCGTCCGCTGCCCCTCGTTGTCAGGGCCCGGTGCCCTCGCACCGTGCCGGGCAGGAACCGCCCTTCGGCCGTGCCGCCCTCGCCGACGGTCAGCTTCACCAGGCCCGACCCGTACAGCCACCCGGAGACAGTCGTGACGATCGTGCCCCCGGGCCGCACCTGTTCGAGCCAGGCCCCGGGAACGGTACGCACGGAACACGTGGCGATCAGCCCGTCGTACGGGGCGTCTTCGGGGTGGCCGAGGAGGCCGTCGCCGTTGACGAGCGCCGGTTCGTGGCCGACCGCCGTGAGCGCGGCCCTGGCCCGTGCGGCGGCGGCCGGATCGACCTCGACCGAGGTCACGTACTCACTCCCGAGACGCTCGCACATGAGGGCTGTCGAATAGCCGGTACCGGTGCCGATCTCCAACACCCTGTCCCCGTCCTGCGGATCGAGGTCCTGAAGCATCCGTACGACCAGGCTCGGCAGGGTGGACGAGGACGTCGGATCGCCGTGGACGGGCCCCTCCACGTCCGCCGGATGCAGCTGACCGCCGAGCTGGGTCACCAGCGTGACATCGGCGTACACCTCCTCCAGCCAGGCGCCCAGGTCGTCGGGGCCGGGAAGGACCGGCGTCCAGAGCGTGCCTCGCGGCCCGTCGGACCGCCGGAAGAACGCGCGCACGAACTCGTGCCGGGGCACGGCCTCGACGGCGGACCGCCAGACCGCCGACCGAAGATGCCCGCCCTGTTCCAGCCGGTCGGCCAAGGCATGACGCAGCTCGACCGCACGGCGCTCGTCCGCGAGCGGGGTGTCGGTCATACCGGGTGTCCCTTCTCCAGCAGATCGGCCAGGGCCCAGGTGATGGCCCCAGTCGTTTCAGGATCCACAAACGCCCACTGACCGTTCGCGTTGCACTCCAGAAAGCGCCACGCCCCGCTCGCTTCCAAGGCGAAGTCGAACGCGCCGAAGAGCAGACCGAATGCCTTCAGATAGGCGCGGATGCCCCGACGGACCGTGAGAGGGACATCTGCCGCTTTCATCGGCGTGCAGTTGATCAGGCCGTAGTCGAACCGCCAGTCGAGGTGATCGCCGTCGATGGTGATCCGTGTGGCGAACAAACGCTCGCCCACTGCCGCCACCCTCACGTCGGCGGTCTTGGCGACGGCCTGCTGGAACAGGTGCGGGCAGGCGGCGACACCATCGCCGATCTCGTCGGCCGCGACCGGGCGGACCCAGACCGTACGCGACGCACCACCCGCGCGGTACGTGGTCGACCTGAGCGGCTTGTAGACCACCGGCCCGTACTCCCTGGCGAAGGACCGGGCGGCTGCGGAGTCGTTGGTGATCAGCGTCGGGGGTACGTCCAGCCCGGCCCGTACGGCTTCGGTGATCTGGCGGGGCTTGAACTCCGCGCCCGAGTTCCGGTGCGGGTGGTTGACGTACAGGCAACCCGGAAGGGCGGCGAGAAGTCCGCCGAGACCGTGCCGGAACTGGGCCACGGCGAAGTCCCTCTCTTGGTCGTCCAGACCGTCGGCCGGAACGTACGGGGTCGGACGCCGGTAGTACACGGCGCGGGCGTCTTCCAGGCCGAGGGCGCGAGTAGGGGTGGTGAGCGGACCGTGCCACGACCAGCCGCTGCCCGCCCTTCCGGAGAACGTCACCTCGGCCGGTGAACCGGGGTCGAGCCGTACGACCGGGACGCCCCGGTCGTTCAGGGCTGTGATGACGTGGTCGGACGTCACGTCGTCCAGGGCGGTCAGGACGACGACCGGGCGAGGCGAGGCCATCAGTCCTGGTCCGCGTCCTGATCATGACCTTCGTCCGAGTTGGAGGGGCCGGAGCCGTCCCCCTGGCTGGTCTGGGTCCTGGTCTCCGTTCCGGAGCCGGTGCCGTGCTTGCCCAGCTCGACGCGGCGTCCGTGTACGTCGTGGAAGACAGCCGTCTGCGACATCGGGTCCAGGGCCACGGCGGTGGCGACGGCGTGCAGCGCCGGGTACGGCTCCAGGCGGGACAGGCCCCAGGGGCGAAGGGAGGGAACGCGGACGGGCGGCTCCAACAGGCCTCGCTCCGTGTCGAGTTCACGCTTGGTCAGGTTCTCATGGTGGTCGCACAAGGCATTCACCGAGCGGGCGAGACGCTGGGCGTGCGCGATGCCGGCGGGGAGCGTGGGGCCGGGTTCGAGGCCGAGTCGCCTGCGGGCCTCGCCGACACAGGCGAGCGCGCAGGCGCGGGGCACGTCCCCCTCGGGCAGCGCTCCGGCTGCGGCCTCCACCTCGGGGAGGGCCACCATGATGTGGCCGCGCAGTTGAAGGGTGAGCGTCTCCCACTCGTCGAAGGACGGCGGCTCGGCACTCTCGGCGAGCAGACGGCGTGCGGTGACGCGCATCGTCTCGATGTCGAGCGGGATCGGGTCCCGCTCCGCCGCAGCCCCGGAACAGACGGTTGGTGTTGCTGCCATTCGGCGCTCCTCAGCAGCGGTGGCCACGCCTCGCGAGGCTGTCGTCTCGCCGAGGCTTCGTCGTGACTGCTGACGTTAGGCAGCGGCGGCACACCGCGCCCAACACTGTGCAGATATGTGCAAGTGCTCTTTTGGGCAGGAAAGTTGGCAGCGAAGCACCCTTGACCCTGCTCGCCTCCGAAGCCCACTCTGGTGCAGAAGTCTGCACAGCTAGTCGAGGGGGACTGACGTGCCACTGCTGTTCATCGGGATCGATCCGAACACCGGTGACGACGAGAGCCCGACGGTGTGGGTCGATCAGGAGAACCAGGAGCTTGTCTTCCAGGGATGGAAGCCCGGCCGTGAACTCGAAGCGGAGTGCGCCGCGTTCGAAGTACCGGGTCACGGAGCAGGGATTCCGGACGGGGAGGCAGTGATCCGTATCCCGGCCAGGATGGTGCACATGATCAGGGAGGCCTGCGATGCCGTCGAGCGTGCCGCCGTTCGGTGAGCTGATCGCCGGCTGCGAGCGCTCGGCCGTTCACCTGGAGATGCGCGACTCCTACGCCGTCGACAACGAGAAGGGTCCATTCGCCCAGTGGCGTGCGGGGTACCGCCATGACCCGGAGGATCGGGCGTCATGGTGGCGACCATGGCTCGACCTGATCCAGGAGACGGTCTCTCGCGGGATCGTCGTACGCCGAGCCCGGATCATCTCCGAGCCGGTCACCGAGTACATCCGCTTCGAGCACTCGAACACGTTCACCAACATCGCCGCAGGCGAGCACGTGCGCTGGCTGCCCCGCCGAGAGGCCTCGGACATCGCGCTGCCCGGCAACGACTTCTGGCTGTTCGACGACCGGCTGGTCCGGTGGAATCACTTCACCGGCGACGGTCGTTCGGCAGGCCAGGAGATCACCGACGACCCGGCAGTCGCCGAGTTGTGCTCGGCGGCGTTCGCGACGGTGTGGGCGCGTGCCGTTCCACACAACCAGTACGAAATCCGCTGACAGTAAGCCCGGTAGGCCCGTTCATGCCCCTCTCCCCGTCGTCATCCGCCCAGGCCGCGCGCGAGGCCGTCGCCCGACGCCTGCGCGACCTCCGGAAGGAGGCGGGACTGACGGTCGTCGAGCTGGCCGACCGGTGCGGCTGGCACCACTCCAAGACGTCCCGCATCGAGAACGCCGTCACCGGTCCCACCGCGAAGGACATCCGCCGCTGGTGCGGGGCGGTCCACGCCGACGAGCAGGCCGACAACCTCATCGTCCAGTCGGTGAACGCCGAGTCGATGTACCGGGAGTGGCGCCATCAGGTCCGTAACGGCCTGAAGCAACTGCAGGAAAGCTCCGCGCAGGTTTTCAACAGCACCGCGCTGTTCCGTGTGTACTCATCCACCCTCGTCCCCGGACTGCTGCAGACGGAAGGTTACGCGGCGGGCATTCTGCGCAGGGCCGCCCATTTCCGTGAACTCCCCTTCGACGACAGTGCCGAGGCGGCCCGGGCCAGGGTCGAACGCTCTCGAGTCATCCACGAACCGGGGCGCCGCTTCGTCCTGCTGGTCGAAGAGTCCGTCCTCCACTGCCAGATCGCCGACGCGGACGCCATGGCCGCGCAACTCGGCTACCTCCTCACGGCCGGAGCCCTGCCGTCGGTGTCGCTCGGCATCATCCCGATGGGCACCCAGGAGCGCGTTCAGTGGCCGCGGGAGACGTTCCACATCTACGACGACGAACTCGTGTCCGTGGAGCTCGTGTCAGCCCGCGTGAGAATCACCCAGCCCGACGAGATCACCCTCTACCTGAAGGCCTTCGAGCAACTGCGGGGCATGGCCGTGTACGGGCCGACCGCTCGCGCTCTGATCCTGAAGGCAATCGAGGCGCTGGGCTGACACAGGTCCAGCAGGACTGGGTCACTTCTCCTGGTCGGCGACGAACGAGCCCTGCCCCAGCAGGGTACGGAGCCTGCCCTCCGCGCGAAGGGAGGCCACAGCCTTCTGCACCGTCGACGCGGCTACGCCGAACTCCGCGGCCAGGTCCACCACAGCGGGAAACCGGCTGCCGGGGGCATACGTGCCGACGTCGATACGGCGGCGGAACTCGTCCGCGATCCGGGGCCAGACGGGCTTGCCACGGTTGAGGTCGATGAGGCGAGCGTAGAGGCGCCGCGCGTCAGCGGCTGTCGGCCGAGCCCGTAGGCCGCCTGTCCACCACGTACACCCCCATGCCCGTCACCGTCTCCACCAGCCCCTCGTCCTTGAGCACCTTCACGGCCTTGCGCAAGGTGTCACGGGCCACGCCGAACTCGGCTTCCAGCTCGACGAGGCTCGGGATACGGCGGCCGGTCGGGATGCTGCCGTCCTCGATGCGGGCGCGCAGGCTGTCGGCGATCTGACGGTACGGCGGGACTGGCCCTTCCCGGTCAATGGTCATGAGCGCAGACACTAGGTGGCGAGCGTGTACCTGCCATAGCTACCCCAGAGGCTAGACGGGGGTAGTACAGTCCGTTACCCTGCGGGAACGTAAGACCCCGGCGAGGTTGTGGGACCTCCCGGGGCATGGTCACCAGCTGAAAAGGAGCTGAAGACAATGGGCATTATCCACGCGCTCTTGCGGTGCGTTCTGGGCACCTTCGCCCCAGGTACCGGCAGGAGGCGGGCTGGTACGCGCCTCTTCGAGCCAGGCCCCGGACGCGAGTCCGAGGCATCCTCGACGGCCACCGGGCCCCTCCCGGCCCCGCGTTCCCCGTACAGCCTGGACACGGGCACCCCTCTCGACGGCGCCGCCTCCCCCCTCGTCCGCCCCTACCTCGTCGCCGTCGAGCGGGAGCAGGCGCGGCAGTCCCGGCGACGACTCGCGCTGATCCTGGCTGCCGACTTCGGCATCGACCTCGACCGTCACGTCGTCGGCGCCGAGCAGGTGGTGGCGGGTTGAGGACGCCGGAGACAGACGCGGCGCCGTCGGCCGAGGGCGCGCTCGCCGGGCGACCCGACCACGAGGATCTGCACCGGCGGTGTCGTCGAGCGGCCGACGTACCGCTGACGCCGCCAGGAACCACGGGCCCGCTGCCGATGTCCGCCTGCCCGTGCTCCCGGCACGCCCCCTGCCCGGACGGGACCCGGTGAAGGCTGGGCGGTACCCCGAGAACGGGGCTTCCCGACTGACCATCCGTACCTACCGGATCAGCCCTGACGGCGAGACCGACGGCCGTGCACAGCAGCGCACGGTCACCAGCGAGCACGACACCGAGCGCCTGCCGAAGTCGCACGAGTGGCCCCCGTGCCGCTGCCCCCGCTGCCGGGCCGAGCGGGAAACAGAACCCCGGTAGCCGACCCAGCACCATCAGCCGCCTGCCCTTCCACAGCCTCCGGGGAAGGGCGGGCGGCTTCTACAGCAGCGGTCCCACCTCAGCCCCGAACTCCCCCATCTGGTCCGTGAGTTCGTCTCTGCTACGGCTGCGGAACCGCACCTGGATCTGGTCCACCCCCATCGCCCCGTACGCCCGCAGCGACTCCGCGAGGACCTCGGGGCGGCCGGTGAGGGTGCGGCGGCCGACGTCCCAGTCCGGGTCGCCGACGTACAGGGGCTCGGTGATCGCGCCGACGGTGAGGGGGGCGGTGACCCCGGCCTCCTCCCGTAGCCGCCGCAGCCGGGCGATCTGGGCCGGCAGTCGGTCGCGGGGATCACCCTGGGGCAGCCAGCCGTCGCCGCGGACGGCGGCCCGGCGGACGGCGGCGGGGGACGAGCCGCCGACCCACACCGGGACGCGGTCCTGGGCGGGGCGGGGGCGTTGGCCGAGGCCCTCGAAGTCGTACGACTTGCCGTGGTGGGAGGGGAATTCGTCCGGGCCTAGGGCGGCGCGCAGCGCGTCCACGCACTCGTCCAGGACGGCTCCCCGGCGGTCGAAGTCGACACCGAGCGCCTCGAACTCCTCCCGTACGTGCCCGGCGCCCACGCCGAGGATCAGCCGGCCGCCGGAGAGGTGGTCGAGGGTGGCGTACTGCTTGGCGGTGAGGAGTGGGTGGCGGAGTCCGACGACCGCGACGTGGCTGAGGAGCCGGACGCGCTCCGTCACCCCCGCCAGGTAGGCGAGCGTGGCGACCGGGTCGTACCAGACCGTGCCCATCGCGGGCGCGAGGCGGCGCGGGATGGCCACGTGGTCGCAGGTGGCGACGTACGCGAACCCCGCCCGGTCGGCGGCCCGCGCGATCTCGGCCAGGTCCTTTGGCCCGGCGTCCGCCTCCCAGGGCTCGGCGTAGAGGGTGCTCTGCGACTGGACGGGGAGCTGCATCCCGTAACGGAGCGTCGTGCCCGCCCCGTTCAACGGGCTCTCCCCGGCCCCGCCCACAGCCCCTCCTCCGTCAGCCCCAGCAGCTCGATCGCGTTGCGGCGGACGATGCGGTCGACGACGTCGGGGTCCAGGTGCCCCATCTGGGTCTCCCCCACCTGCCGCGACTCGGGCCAGGTGGAGTCGGAGTGCGGGTAGTCGGTCTCGTAGAGGACGTTGCCGACGCCGATCGCGTCCAGGTTGCGGAGCCCGAACGCGTCGTCGAAGAAGCAGCCGTAGACGTGGTCGGCGAACAACTCCGACGGCGGGCGGTGGACCTTGTCGGCGACGCCGCCCCAGCCCCGGTTCTCCTCCCAGACGACGTCCGCGCGCTCCAGGATGTAGGGGATCCAGCCGATCTGGCCCTCGGCGTACATGACCCTGAGGTTCGGGAAACGCTCGAACTTGCCGCTCATCAGCCAGTCGACCATCGAGAAGCAGCAGTTGGCGAAGGTGATCGTGGAGCCGACGGCGGGCGGCGCGTCGGCGGAGGTGGACGGCATACGGCTCGACGAGCCGATGTGCATCGCCACGACCGTGCCGGTCTCGTCGCAGGCGGCGAGGAAGGGGTCCCAGTCGTCGGTGTGGACGGACGGCAGCCCGAGGTGCGGGGGTATCTCCGAGAAGGCCACCGCACGGACCCCGCGCGCCGCGTTCCTGCGCACCTCCGCCGCCGCCAGCTCCGCGTCCCAGAGCGGGATGAGGGTGAGCGGGATGAGGCGGCCCCGCGCCTCGGGTCCGCACCACTCCTCCACCATCCAGTCGTTGTACGCCCGGACGCCGAGCAGCCCCAGCTCGTGGTCCGCGGCCTCGGTGAACGTCTGGCCGCAGAAACGCGGGAAGGTCGGGAAGCAGAGGGCCGACTGGACGTGGTTGACGTCCATGTCCGCGAGACGCTGCGGGACGTCGTACGAGCCGGGGCGCATCTGCTCGTACGTGATGATCTCCAGCTTGATCTCGTCCCTGGAGTAGCCGACGGCGGTGTCGAGGCGGGTCAGCGGGCGGTGCAGGTCCTCGTAGACCCACCAGTCGCCGATCGGGCCGTCGTCGCCGGGGGCGCCCATCACGGGCTTGAAGCGGCCGCCGAGGAACGTCATCTCCTTCAGCGGCGCGCGGACCACGCGGGGCCCTATGTCCAGGTACTTCTTCGGGAGCCGGTCCTGCCAGACGTTCGGGGGCTCCACCGTGTGGTCGTCGACGGAGATGATCTTCGGGAAGGTGGTGGGATCCGTGGCGCTCGTCTCCATGGTGTCCATGTGCGTCACGGTAGCGCTGATCTGACGGTCCGTCAGCAATCTCGTCGGCTCCCCCTCGCCCACCCCTCACCCTCCCCTCGCCCGTCCCTCAACCACCCCGCCGACCGCCATTCGACCGCTCCTCGACCGCCATTCGACCGCCACTCGACTGCCATTCGACCGCCATTCGCTCGCTCCTCGGCCGCCCCTCCGGCCTTCTCGTGGGGCACCGCCCCCGGTCCGCCCCGCCAGGACACGCCAGGCGCCGGGCGGACATCGGGGAGCGCATCCGCGGGGAGAGCTTGTGTGGACCTGGTGATATCCCGCGTGGCTACCTGTGATCGAGCTCTCGCACGGCTGACGGATCCGCCATGAACAAGGCAAACTGGCTGGGTTGTCAGGGAGGTCCTAGGGGGCGTCGATGGGCGGTGAGCCGGGAGTGCCGGAGATCGGTGTGCCGCGAGTGCCGGAGCAAAGGGTTTCCGTGGACGCTCAGATTCCGGAAGCGGACCCCCGGGCGGCTGCCGAGCTGCGCTTCGGCGTGCTCGGACCCGTGCGGGCCTGGCGCGGCGCGGAACCCCTCGCCACCGGTTCGCCCCAGCAACGCGCCCTGCTGGCCGCGCTGTTGCTGCGCGAGGGCCGCACGGCCACCGCGAGCGAGCTGATCGACGCGCTGTGGGGCGACGATCCGCCGTCGCAGGCACTGGCCGCCGTACGGACGTACGCCTCACGGCTGCGCAAGGTGCTCCCCGGTGTGCTGGTCAGCGAGTCCGGCGGGTACGCGGTCCGCGCACTGTCCGGCGGCGCGCTGGACCTCGCCGAGGCCCAGGAACTGGCGACCGACGCGGAGAAATCCAAGAACTCCGGGGATCTGTGCCATGCCCGCCATCTGCTGAACAAGGCGCTGGGGCTCTGGGACGGCGAGGTCCTGGCGGGCGTTCCGGGGCCGTACGCGGAGACCCAACGGGCCCGCCTTGAGGAGTGGCGTCTCCAACTGGTCGAAACGCGCCTCGACATGGACCTGGAGCAGGGCTGCCACGCGGAGGCCGTCTCCGAGCTGACCGCCCTCACCGCCGCGCACCCTTTGCGGGAGCGGCTGCGCGAACTGCTGATGCTGGCGCTGTACCGCAGCGGACGGCAGGCGGAGGCCCTCGCGGTGTACGCCGACACGCGCCGCCTGCTCGCCGACGAACTGGGCGTGGATCCCCGCCCGGGGCTGCGGGAGTTGCAGCAGCGCATCCTGCAAGCGGACCCGGGCCTCGCGGAACCCTCCGCGCCCCTGGCCCCCGAGCCCGCCGCGACACCCGTCCGCCCCGCCCAACTGCCCGCCACCGTGCCCGACTTCACCGGTCGTTCCGCCTTCGTCAACGACTTGAGCGGGGTCCTCGCGGAGGCGTCCGGCGCCGAGGGCCAGGTGATGGCCGTGTCCGCGCTGGCCGGCATCGGCGGCGTCGGCAAGACGACCCTCGCGGTGCATGTGGCCCACCAGGCCCGGTCGGCCTTCCCGGACGGCCAGCTGTACGTCGACCTCCAGGGCGCCGGGGCCCGCCCCGCCGAGCCCGAGACGGTCCTCGGCTCCTTCCTGCGGGCGCTGGGCACGGCCGACTCCGCGATCCCCGACTCCCTGGAGGAGCGGGCCGCGCTGTACCGGTCGGTCCTGGACGGCCGCCGGGTGCTGGTCCTGCTCGACAACGCGCGGGACGCCGCCCAGGTACGGCCCCTGCTGCCCGGTACGGCGGGCTGCGCGGCCCTCGTCACCGCCCGGGTGCGCATGGTGGACCTGGCCGGGGCCCACCTCGTCGACCTCGACGTGATGTCCCCCGACGAGGCCCTCCAGCTCTTCACGAGGATCGTCGGCGAGGAGCGCGTCGCGGCGGAGCGCAAGGCCGCGCTCGACGTCGTCGCGGCCTGCGGGTTCCTGCCCCTCGCCATCCGCATCGCCGCGTCCCGCCTCGCGGCGCGCAGAACCTGGACGGTCTCCGTCCTCGCCGCCAAACTCGCCGACGAGCGGCGGCGGTTGGACGAGCTGCAGGCCGGCGACCTGGCCGTGAAGGCCACCTTCGAGCTCGGCTACGGCCAGCTGGAACCCGCCCAGGCCCGCGCCTTCCGCCTGCTCGGCCTCGCGGACGGCCCGGACATCTCCCTGGCCGCCGCGGCCGCCGTACTGGATCTGCCCCCGGAGGACACCGAGGACGTCCTGGAGATCCTCGTCGACACGTCCCTCCTCGAATCCGCCGCGCCCGGCCGCTACCGCTTCCACGACCTCGTACGTCTCTACGCGCGTGCATGTGCCGAACGGGACGAACAGCCGCCGGGCGAACGGAGCGCGGCGATGTCGCGGCTGCTGGACTTCTATCTGGCGACGGCGTCGAGGGTGTACGCGATCGAGCGGCCGGGGGACCGGACGATCGCGCATCTGGAGAAGAGTCAGTACGACGGCCGGGAGTTCCCCTCCGCCTCGGAAGCGCTGGACTGGCTGCACGCGGAGGCGGAGCCGCTGCTCGCGTGCGTTCAGCAGTCCCTCGGGGCATCCACCCTGCGACGGGCTGTCGACCTGCTGCTGGCCACCATCGATCTGGCGGAGTCCGGGGCCGGTTCCCGCCGCTACGAGACGACCGCGCTGGCCGCACGTGACGCGGCCGCGGCGCTCAAGGACGCGCGCGCCGAGACCAGGGCGCGCATCACGCTGGCCCAGGTCCTCAGCCAGGCGGGCCGTTTCGACGAGGCGGAGCAGGAGGCCGAGCGCGCCGATCTCGTGAACGGGACGGCCGGCGACCCCTGGACGAGCGGCACCGCCCCCAACCAGCTGGGGATCATCGCCATCTGCACCGCTCGCTTCCCGGACGCCGAGGTCTTCCTGCTCAGGGCCATCGAGGCGTTCCAGGCGGACGGCAACAAGCCCGGCGAGGCCAGCGCGGTGTGCAACCTGTCCCGTTCCCTCGCCTCGATGGGCCGTACCGCCAGGGCTGTCGATCTCGCCCAGCGAGGCGTGGAGATCTACGACGAGCTCGGTCTGTCCGTACGCCTCGCGAACGCGCGCTATGCCTCGGGGACCGTGCTCACGCAGGCGGGTCGGCTCCATGAGGCCCTGGAGCAGCTCGACGCGGCACTGCGGATCTTCACCGAGAACCGTCAGCGGCTCTGGGAGGGTACGACCCATTTCCGGGTGGCCCAGGTCCACCTGGCGGCCCGTCGCCCCGCGCAGGCCGCCCAGCACGCCGAACAGGCGCTGGCGATCGGCTGCATCGGCGGCGACTGGATGAGGGCCAACGCCCTGACCCTGCTGGGCAAGGCGCTGGTGGCCCTCGGGCAGTCAGACCGTGCCCGTGCCTGCTGGCGTGAAGCGCTCACGGCGTACGAGCAGGCCGGCTCGTCCGAGGCAGCCGAGGTGCGTGGCCTGCTCCATCCGGTCGCGGCGGCGTGACACCCCTGGGGCGGGGCGTTCATCGAACGTTTATGGGTGGCTGACAGTCTCAGGCCATCGATCCGTCGCGTCGGGGGGCAGGCGGATCTCGCAGGCCTCATGGCTACCCTGAGGCCGCCTGAAACGCCCGTTCGGCGACCCCCGGGGGAGTCGCCGAACGGGCGCTTCCACCGAGAAGCACCGCTCACTCACGGGGAGTTCCAGCTATGAGCGAAAAGAAGAAGCAGGACCCGGAGATCACCACGATGGACCAGCACGCACCCGCCCCGCCGAGCAAGGACGGAGCGATCACCACGCTGGACCAGCACGCACCCGCCCCGCCGAGCAAGGACGGAGCGATCACCACGCTGGACCAGCACGCGCCCGCCCCGCCGAGCAAGGACGGAGCGATCACCACGCTGGACCAGCACGCACCCGCCCCGCCCGCCCTGGACCTGGGCGGCAAGTAGACCTTCCTCCCGACGGGGATCGGCCGCGGTGGCGCGGAGGGGGAGCCACCGCGGCCGAGGTGTGTCCGGGGGCGGTCTCCAGACCGTCTCTAGACCGCCCACGACCGGAGGATCTCGGCCACGCTTCCAGCGGTACAGCTGTCCTTCTTCAGCTCGGCCGCCAGCGCGGAAACCCGCCGCTGATCCAGCTTGGCCGGGGCCCCGGAGGCGATCAGATACGCGTGGGCGACCGCGACCGCCACCCGGAGGTTCGAGCGCTCCAGCCACCTCATGCGGCCGAGGGAGTGGGCAAGGGCCGCCGCCCTGGCGTACGCACCCTGGTACACGTCCTGGCCGACGAGCACCGCCCGATGCCGTTCCACGGCGGCGATCGCCACTCCGTAGTCGTCGATGGCAGGGTCGTCCTGGCCCGCCCGCTGCGCGACCTCCAGGATCCATGCGAGGTCGATGTCGACGTTCACCTACCGGACTCCCCCTCGATCTCGTCGAGGAGATCGCCGTACTCGTCGAGCACCTCCTGCGCGGCAGCCATGAAGACGGCACGCACCTGCTCGTTGTCGTTCCGAATGAGTTGCTCGACATACTCGTTGACCGGTATCCGCCGCGTCGCCGCCGCCTGCCGCGCCATCTCGGCGGTGTCGTCGTCCATGCGGATGTTGATCTGGGTCTTGGCCATGCCTGGACGGTATCACCGGATACCAGGCATGGCTATCCGGTGATACCAGCACACCTCGGCCTCGCACCCCCTCAGGCAAGAGCGCGTCAGACCACCCGCCCCCGCAGCTCCCCCTTCACCACCTTCCCGCCGGCGTTCCGCGGCAGCTCCCCCACGAACTCCACCGCCCTCGGCACCTTGTAGTTGGCCATCTCGCGCCGGGACCAGGCGATCAGGTCGTCGGCCGTCACCAGGGACCCTCGCCGGCGGACGACGTACGCCTTGCCGACCTCGCCCAGCCGGGCGTCCGGGACTCCGATGACCGCCACGTCCGCGACGTCCGGGTGCAGGCCCAGCAACTGCTCGATCTCGGCGGGGTACGCGTTGAAGCCGCCGACGATGAACATGTCCTTGATGCGGTCGGTGATGCGGAGGTTGCCGTCGTGGTCGAGGACGCCGACGTCGCCGGTGCGGAGCCAGCCGTCGGCGGTGACCGCGCGGGCGGTCTCCGCGGGGTCCTCGAAGTAGCCGCGCATGACGTTGAAGCCGCGGACGAGGACCTCTCCGGGAGAGCCGGGCGGCAGGGCGGACCCCAGGGGGTCGACGACCCGCACCTCCGTCCCCGGGATCGCCCGCCCGGACGTCGACGCGATCACCGACGGCTCGTCGCCGCGCCGGCACATCGTGACGATGCCGGAGGCCTCGGACAGGCCGTACGCCGTCAGGACGGTGTCCACCCGGAGTTCCGCCCGCAGCCGTTCGACCAGGCGCAGCGGCACCACCGCCGCGCCCGTCACCACCAGGCGCAGGGTGCTCAGGTCGTGGTCGTCGCGGGCGGGGTGGTCCAGGAGGGACTGGTGGAGGGTCGGCGGGCCGGGGAGGACCGAGACCCGCTCGGCCGCCACGTTGGCCATCGCCGTCTCCACGTTGAACACCGGCTGCGGGATGATCGTCGCGCCCCGCATGAGGCACGCGATCACGCCCGCCTTGTAGCCGAAGGTGTGGAAGAAGGGGTTCACGACGAGGTAGCGGTCGCCCCGGCGGAGCCCGGCCAGTTCGCTCCACACCTCGTACGCCCGCAGGGTCTGCGCGTGGGTGATCACCGCGCCCTTGGGGCGGCCCGTGGTGCCCGAGGTGAAGATGATGTCGGAGGGGGAGTCACCGGTCAGCGCCTCCGACCTCGCCCGCACCTCCCCCGCCCCGACCCCGTCGCCGCCGGCGAGGAAGTCCTTCCAGGTACGGAAGTCGGCGGGGGCGTCGTCCGACAGCACCACCACCTGCTCCAGGTGCGGGAGTCCGGGCAGCGGACCGGGGGTCTCGCACACGCTCCCGGCCCCCGGCGCCCGCAGTCGGCCGGCGTCCGCCCCCGCCGCCCGCCGCAGCGAGGCCACGTACGAGGTCCCCAGGAAGGTCCCGGTGATGAACAGCAGCTTCGCCCGGCTGCGCGCCAGGACGTCCGCCGCCTCGCCGCCCTTGAAGCGGGTGTTCAGCGGGACGAGCACCGCGCCCGCCGAGACCGCGCCGAGCGCGGAGACGATCCAGTCGAGGGAGTTCGGCGCCCAGAGGGCGACGCGGTCGCCGACCTCGACCCCGTTCGCGACGCACGCGGCCGCCGCGCGCTCCACCCGCGCGCCCAGTTCCGCGTACGACACCCGCGTACGGCCGTCGACGACGGCCTCGCCCGCGCCGAACCGTTCGGTCGCGGAGCGGACCAGCCCCGCAACGGTCACCCACTCCACGTCCCCGCGCCCATCCAAGTCACCGCGCACAGCAGGCCTCCGTACCCGAGAACCAGTGTCCCAGCATTAGCTGACTACCCGTCAGATTAGCTGTACCCTGACGGACTGTCAGCAGCCGGCCACTCGGCGGACAGCCCCTGGCTGCCGTCGGCCGGACAGCCCCTGGCCCATGCCCCTGTGCGGAGGTGTGCCCCATGGCTCCCATGGCCGTACTCAAGGACGCGACAGCGATCGTCGGCATCGGCCAGACCCCCTTCGCCAAACAACTACCGGAGACGGAAAGGGCGTTGGCGTGCCGGGCGATCCTCGCCGCCCTCGACGACGCGGGGGTGTCCCCGGACGAGGTCGACGCGCTCGCCTCGTACACGATGGAGGAGACGGACGAGGTCGAGGTCGCCAAGGCGCTCGGCCTCGGGGACCTCACCTTCTTCAGCAAGGTCGGCTACGGCGGCGGCGGTTCCTGTGCCACGGTCGCGCATCTCGCCGCCGCGATCGCCACCGGCCAGGCCACGGTCGGCGTCGCCTGGCGGTCCCGGAAGCGCGGCTCGGGCCCCCGACCGTGGAAGAACACCACGGCCCAACTCCCCACCCCGGCCCAGTGGACCCGCCCCTACGGCCTGCTCCGCCCGGCCGACGAGATAGCCATGCTCGCCCGCCGCCACATGCACGAGTACGGCACCACCCGCGACCACCTCTTCAACGTGGCCCTGGCCTGCCGCAACAGGGCGAACCAGAATCCCGCCGCGATCATGTACGAGCGCCCGCTGACCCGCGAGATGTACATGAACTCCCGATGGATCAGCGAGCCCCTCTGCCTCTTCGACAACTGCCTGGAGACGGACGGGGCGTTGGCGTGCGTCCTCGTCTCCGCCGAGCGCGCCCGCGACTGCCGCCGGACCCCCGTCTACGTCCACTCCGCCGCCCAGGGCCTGCCCGCCCAGCACCACGGCATGGTCAACTACTGGAACGACGACCCGCTGACCGGCCCCGCCTGGACCGCCGCCCGGCACCTGTGGAAACACGCGGACATCGCCCCGGACGACATCGACGTCGCCCAGATCTACGACGCCTTCACCGCCCTCATCCCGCTCTCCCTGGAGGGCTACGGCTTCTGCGGCCGCGGCGAGGGCGGTTCCTTCACCGAGGGCGGCGCCCTGGAGATCGGCGGCCGGCTACCCCTCAACACCTCCGGGGGCGGCCTCAGCGAGGCCTACGTCCACGGCTTCAACCTGATCACCGAGGGCGTACGGCAGCTGCGCGGCACGAGCACCGCCCAGGTGCCGGGCGCGGCGACCTGCCTGGTGACGGCGGGCGAGGGGGTCCCGACCTCGGCGCTCCTGCTCCGCAACTGAACATCGCCACAACGACACTACGAAGAAGGGGAGTTGAGATGCTCGCACCGGTGGTGGACGACGACGGCGCCCCCTTCTGGGAGTACGCCGCCCGAGGCGAACTGCGGATCCAGGCCTGCGCCGACTGCGGCGAACTCCGCTTCCCGCCCCGCCCCTGCTGCCCGCACTGCCGCTCGTTCGCGGCCGAGTGGCGCCGGGTGACCGGTCGCGGCCGCGTCTGGTCCTACGTCCGCCCCCACCCGCCCCTCCTCCCCGACTACGCCGAACAGGCCCCGTACCACGTCGTCCTCGTCGAACTGACCGACGCCCCCCGCATCCGCCTCGTCGGCAACCTGGTGACCGAGCCGGACGCCCGCCTCGACTCCGTCCCCGTCGAACGCCTCCGGATCGGCGCACGGGTCCAGGTGGTCTTCACCGCCGCCGGCCTCCCCCAATGGGTACTGGAGCGACCGTGACCCTGCGCACGACGACGGACAAGGACACGGGCGTAGCGCTCCTGACCCTGGACCGCCCGGAGAAGCTGAACGCCCTGGACCTGGCCACGGCCGAACAACTCACGTCTGCTTGGCGGGAGTTGCGATTCGACGACACCGTACGGGCCGTCGTCGTGACGGGCGCCGGCGACCGCGCCTTCTGTACGGGCCTGGACAGGGACGCGGCAGCCGCCGTACCGCAGCCGAACTCCCCTTACACGATCGAGGATCCCCTCCTCAGGGTCGGCCCCAAGTCGAACGACCTGTGGAAGCCGGTGATCGCGGCCGTGAACGGCATGGCCTGCGGCGGGGCCTTCTACCTGCTGGGCGAGGCGGAGTTCGTCGTCGCCGACTCCTCCGCCACCTTCTTCGACCCCCACACCACCTACGGCATGGTCAGCGCCTTCGAGTCCGTCCTCATGGCGCAGCGGATGCCGTACGGGGAGGCCGCGCGGATGGCGTTGATGGGCACCGCCGAGCGGATGTCGGCGCGCCGGGCCTACGAGGTGGGGCTGGTGTCGGAGGTGACGGAACCCGGCGAGGCGGTCGCCGCCGCCGTTCGGTGCGCCGAGGTGATCGCCGGGTATCCGCCGGAGGCCGTCCAGGGCACGGTCCGGGCCTGCTGGTCCGCCCGGGAAGCGGCACGGGCGCACGCTCTCGCGTACGCCCCGCACCTGATCTCGCTGGGCAACCAACCGGCGCGATCCCAGGGGAAGTTGTTCGCCGCGCGGCGGCCGGGCGGGTTCCGGACGCGATGAGGGGGAGACGTGTTCAATCGTGGACATTTCGCGAAGCAAACGTGAAGTGTTTCACTCTTCGACTTCGCCTGCTTGAAGCGGCTCACGCGTTTTGCCCCCATGTGAGTCTCTGGTAAGTGGCTGGAGATGTACGTATGTTGCGACCTGATCGATTGATCACTCATATCCAGTCATAGCTCAACACCGCTTGGCGGGGGACACCACATATGAATACGCACGGGGGAAGACGTCGGCTCCGCAGAGCCGGCGTGGTGCTTTCCGCAGCCTTGATGCTGGCGGCGAGCACATCCGAGGGCGCGATGGCAGTGGCCGGCGGGAGTGCCGGCACCTCGGCCGTCGACGCCACCGAGGCCGTCAAGACCGCCGCATCGGGCGGAACGGCGGAAGAGGCCGGAGAAGGCGGAGCGGGCGAGGACACCGCGGCCCTGACCAAGGCCGCGCGCACGGGCAAGCTGGTGGAGATCGCCTCACTGCGCGGTGAGAGCAGCGAGGTGTACGCCACCCCGGAGGGGCACCTGGAGGCCCGGGAGCATCTGCGTCCGGTGCGGACGCGCGTAGACGGCGAGTGGCGGAACATCGACACCACGCTGGCGCGCGGCGCGAACGGAGCGGTCGCGCCCAAGGCCACCACCGTCGGCCTGACGTTCTCGGGCGGGGGTTCCGACCCGCTGGTGCGGATGACCAAGAACGGCCGGGAACTGGCGTTGTCCTGGCCCGAGAAGCTGCCCGCTCCCGAGCTGAGCGGGAACACCGTCACCTACCCGGACGTGCTGCCCGACGTGGATCTGCGGATGACGGCGCAGCAGGACGGCTTCACCCAGCTTCTGGTCGTCAAGTCGGCCGAGGCCGCGGCGAGCACGGAGCTGAACGAACTCCGCCTGAAACTGGACGCCGACGGCATGCGGGTCGAGGAGACGGAGGACGGCGGCCTCGCGGCGATCGACGAGGGCGCCGGAAGCGCGGTCTTCGAAGCCCCTCGCCCGGTGATGTGGGACTCCAGCGACAAGGCGCCCGCCACCACGGAACAGTCCTCGACACAGTCTGCCGACGAGGCCGCCTCGAAGGCGTCGTCGGTCTCCGCACCGCGCTCCACCACCGCGTCCGTCACGACGACCGCCGTCACCGCGGCCGACGACGGTGGGGACAACCCCGAGGCCGTCGCCGCCGAGTCCGCGAACGTGGCCCCGGTCGGTGTGGACGTCCCCGCCGCGCAGGACGCGTTGGTGCTGACGCCCGACAGGGACGTGCTCCGGGGCAAGGACACGGTGTACCCCGTCTTCATCGACCCCCAGTTCTACTCCCCGAAGGCCTCCGCGTGGACGATGGCCTCCGAGTACTGGGCGTCGTCGCCGCAGTGGAAGTTCAACGGCGAGTCGGACGCGGGCCTCGGGTACTGCAACTGGGCCTACTGCGCCCCGCACGACACCAAGCGGCTCTTCTACCGCATCCCGACCTCCAAGTTCGCGGGCCGGACCGTGCTGGAGGCCGAGTTCGTGGTCCGCAACACCTGGTCGGCGTCCTGCTCCGACCGGAGTGTGGAGCTGTGGCGCACCAAGGACATCTCCTCGTCGACGACCTGGAACTCCCAGAAAGCGTCCGGCTTCTGGATCGACCACCTCAAGACGGAGTCCTTCGCCTACGGGTTCACGGGCTGTGCCGCGAAGGACGCCGAGTTCAACGTGAAGTCCGCGATCCAGTTGGCGGCGGACAAGAAGTGGTCGACGATGACCTTCGGCATGAAGGCGGCGAGCGAGTCCGACGCCTACGGCTGGAAGCGGTTCTCGGACGACGCCTTCCTGCGGGTGCAGTACAACCGGCCGCCGCCGCAGGTGAAGATGTCGCAGCTGGTCATGGAGTACGGCGGTTCGTGCAAGAAGCCCGAGAACGCGCCGCGCGTCCGCACCCTGGGGACGATCCGCGCGAACGACATCACCGACCCCGACGGCGACGCCGTCAAGGTGGAGTTCCGGGCGAGCTGGGACACCGGGGACGGCAAGGGCTCGGTCACCCGCTGGAAGTCGGGGCTGACGAAGGCGAAGGCGTCCGGCTCGGACTTCGTGATCAACCTGCCGTCCTCCATCCCCGCCAACAAGACGGTCAACTGGTACGTCCAGTCCTTCGACGGGGCCCAGTACTCACCGTGGTCGTACACGGGTGACGCGACCTCCTGCTACTTCGTGTACGACACGAGCGTGCCGAAGGCACCGAGCATCTCCTCCGCCATCTACCCGGCCTCCGATCCGGAGGACCCCGAGGACCCCTGGCACGACGGAGTGGGCCAGTACGGCAACTTCGTGATCACCGGGGCCGTCTCCGACGTGACGAAGTACTGGTACGGCGTCAACGGCGACCCGGTGTCCGCCAACACGGTCACCACCTCGGGCGGAGCCGCCAGGACCGTCCCCGTACTGCCGCTCAAGCCGGGCCTGAACACCTTCACCGCGCGGTCCTTCGACGCCGCCGGCAACGGCTCCGAGATCCGCACCTACCAGTTCCGCGTCAAGGCGGGGCAGCTCGAACGCGCGGGCTGGTCGATGGACGAGGCGGCCGGCGCCACCCAGGCGGCGGGCAGCGCACCCCAGCAGACCGCGACCCTGCACGGCGGCCCGACGCCGGACGTGGAAGGCAAGATCGGCAAGGCGGTGCGGTTCGACGGTGTCGACGACTACGCCGTCACCGATGTCGCCACCATCAACACCGACGTGAGCTTCTCGGTGTCGGCGTGGGTGAAGCTGTCGGCGATGCCGTCCGACGCGGCGGTCGTCGCCTCCCAGCGGGGCAACAACGCGCCGGGCTTCGAGCTGTACTACTCCAAGGGGTTCGACCGCTGGGTGTTCAACCAGTACAGCTCCGACAGCACCAGCGGCACTCCCGTCCGGGCCATGCAGGCCGCCGCCGGCGGGGTCAGGGCCGGCGAGTGGACGCATCTGGTCGGCATGTACGCCGCCGGTGAGCAGCAGCTGAAACTGTTCGTCAACGGCACGCTGGCCGGGACCACCGCCTACAGCACGGGGTGGAACGCACGGCGCGGCATGGTGATCGGCGCCAACGTCCTCAGCGGCACGCCGACAGCGCCGTTCCCCGGCGCCATCGACGAGGTGAAGACCTACGAGAAGCCGCTGTCGGCGGCCGAGGTGTCGACCCTCTACAGCTCGGACTCGATCGGCGCCGGACGTCCGGCCCGCGCGGTCTTCCACATGGACGACGCCGCCGACGCCATCGCGCTGACCGGCCGGGCCGATGTGAACCCCGCGGTCCTCAAGGGCGGCGCCACGGCAGGCGCCGCAGGGGTCGACGGCAACGCCCTGACCCTGGACGGCACCGACGACTACGCCGTCACCAGCGGCCCGCACATCAACACCTCGTACAGCTACGCCGTCTCGGCCTGGGTGAAACTGCCGAAGACCAAGCCGACCCACGCCGCCACGGTCGCCTCGCAGATCGGCACCACGGTGACGGGTCCGGAGCTCTACTACTCCAGTACCTACGACCGCTGGATCTTCAACCAGCACAGCGCCGACACCGCCGACTCCACGGTGGTGAGGGCCATGCAGCCCACGGGAACCACCGCGTACGGCGGTGAGTGGACGCATCTGGTCGGCGTGCAGGACACCGTGGCCGACAAGCTCTCGCTGTACGTCAACGGGACCCTGGCCGGCACCACGGCCACGACCTCCACCTGGTACGCCGGGGGCGCGGTGCAGATCGGCGCCAGCGCGTTCGAACGTACGCCGACCTCGTTCTTCCCCGGCCAGATCGACGACGTACGGCTCTTCGACCGGCCGGTGTCCGCCGGTGAGGTGCAGCAGCTGTTCAAGCAGCGCGCGGTGGTCAAGGGCCGCTGGAAGTTCGAGACGGCCACCGGCACTCCGTCGCTGTCGCCCGACGCCTCGGCCTCCGGTAACGCCATGACCCTCTACAACGGCGCCCAGACGGGCTCGGGCTGGGTCGACGGTGCCGTCGTCCTCGACGGCACCAACGACTACGCGGCGGCCTCCGTGGTCCCGGTCGACACCGCCGCCAGCTTCACCGTCAGCGCCTACGTCCAGGCGGCCGCGACACCGACGAGCCCGGTCACCGTCGTCAGCGCTCCGGGAGCCAAGAAGAGCGCGTTCGCGGTGCGCTACGAGCCCAGCGCCACCCCGGCCACCGATCCGGGCCGCTGGCGGATCGCCACGGCCGATTCCGACAGCGACTCCGCCGCCGTGTCCGACGTCGGCAACGGCATGTTCTACAGCCCCACCGACTGGAACCATCTGGCACTCGTCTACGACGGGTTCTCCAAGGAGGTCCGCCTCTACGTCAACGGCGAACTCCAGGAGACCGCCTGCGCCGACGCCGACGAGGACGGGGCGCAGGACGACGCGAGCTGCGCCGACACCGTCTCGTGGGCCGACGACGTGCTGACCTACAAGGCCGCGAAGACGCTGCAGCTCGGCCGGGACACGACGGGCACCACGTCCGGCCAGTACTTCCCCGGTTCGCTCTCCGACGTCTGGGTCTTCCAGGGCGCGCTGACCGAGACCCAGATCGATCACCTCGCCGTCGGCATGCCGGGCGTGGACACCGCCGTTCCCAGCGGCGGCTGACCGGCTCGGCCAGGGGGCCGGGGCGCGCCGCCGCACGCGGTGGCCCCGGCCCCCTGTCGCCGATCGCCTCACTCCGCCGTGCGCGGCTGCACGCTGCCCGCGGAGTACTCAACGGGAGGAAAACGAGTAGCGATGAAGTCCAGACCACCCAGGAGAACAGGCCGGCCGTGGCGCCTGCTGGCCATGGCCTCGGCCGCCGTGCTGACCGGAACACTGATACAGGCGTCGAGCCTGCCCGCCGTCGCCCAGGGCTGGCGCAAGCCCGCGCTGCCGCAGGCCGAGGGCCCGGTTGCCGGCGGCCCGGCGGGCAAAGCCGTACCCCGCAAGCTCACCAAGGGCCCCCGCACACCCGCCGAGGACCCGGCCACCACCTGGCCCAAGGCGACCACCACGACCGTCACCCTTCAGAAGGCCACCACCCGGGTCAAGGGACTCCCCCTCACCCTGGACACCCGCGTCAAGAAGTCCGCCGACGCGGCCGACGGCACCTACACCGTGCGCACCCTGTCCAAGAAGGCCGCCCGCAAGACCGGCGTCGACGGCCCCGTCTTCACCCTGACACCCCGCCAGAACAGCACCCCGCGCGGCGGCAAGGTCCGCGCCGGACTCGACTACTCCTCCTTCGCCGGCCTCTACGGCGGCAACTACGCCTCCCGCCTCACCTTCGTCCAACTCCCCGCCTGCGCACTCACCACACCGCAGAAGGCGAAGTGCCGCACCACGCGCCCCGTGGAGACCGTCAACGACACCGACAAGCAGACGCTGACCACGTCCGACGTGGCCCTCAGCTCGGGCGGTCCCACCGTGTTCGCCGCCGTGGCGGACACCAAGAGCGTCGGCAGCGACTACAAGGCGAGCCCGCTCTCCCCCTCGGCGACCTGGGCCACCAACCTCAACACCGGTGCCTTCTCCTGGTCGTACGACATGGCGGTACCCGATGTGCCCGGCGGTCTGAAGCCCAACGTCGGGATGACGTACTCCTCCGCCTCCATCGACGGGCGGACGGGGAACACCAACAACCAGTCCTCGTGGCTCGGCGACGGCTTCGACCTGTGGCCCGGCTACATCGAGCGCCGTTACAAGCCGTGCGACGACGACGGGGTGGAGAACGCGGACGGCGGCAAGCCGGGCGACCTGTGCTGGGCCTACGACAACGCCTTCCTCACCTTCAACGGCAAGGCCGGTGAACTCGTCCCGGACGGCACCGACTCCTGGAAACTGAAGAACGACGACGGCACGAAGGTCGCCCGGATCAACGGATCCAGCGACAACGTGCGCGGCAACGGCGCCCGCAACGACGAGTACTGGCGGGTCACCGCCCCGGACGGCACCCGCTACTACTTCGGGTACAACCGCCTGCCGGGGTGGTCGGACGGCAAGGAGACCACCGACTCCGCCTGGACGGTCCCCGTCTTCGGCGACGACTCCGGGGAGCCCTGCCACGCCTCCACGTTCGCGTCGTCCTGGTGCCAGCAGGGCTGGCGCTGGAACCTGGACTACGTCGTCGACGCGCGCGGCAACGCCATCGCCTACTACTACGACAAGGAGACCAACTCCTACGGCCGCAACCTGAAGGCCGAGGACGACACCCGCTACGTCCGCGGCGGCACGCTCGACCGCATCGAGTACGGGCTGAAGTCCGCCTCGATGTACAGCGTGAAGGCACTGGCCAAGGCGAACTTCACCAACGGCGAGCGCTGTATCCCGGACGCGCAGACCGACTGCGACTCCATCGCCAACGACGCCGCGTACTGGTACGACACGCCCTGGGACCTGAACTGCGACGCGGGCACGGACTGTGACGAGGGCCGGTTCTCACCGGCGTACTTCACCCGCAAGCGGCTCACCCAGGTCTCCACGCAGGTGTACGACGGCAGCGCCTACAAGGACGTCGACTCCTGGAAGCTGACCCACCGCTGGGGCATGGCCGACACCGACTACCAGCTGCTGCTCGACTCCGTCCAGCGCACCGGTCACACCGCCACCCCGGCGGTCACCCTGCCGAAGACCACCTTCGCGTACACCCAGCTCGCCAACCGGCTCGACAGGACCGGCGACGGCTACGCCCCCTTCATCAAGGCCCGGCTGTCCACGGTCGCCGACGAGTCCGGCGGCCAGACCGACGTCAACTACTCTGCACCGGTCTGTGACTCCGCCGCGCTGCCGACCCCGCAGACCAACACGACCCGCTGCTTCCCGCAGTACATCGGCGGCAGTTCGACCGACGATCCCGAGCTGCAGTGGTTCAACAAGTACGTGGTCACCTCCGTCACCGCGACCGACCGCACGGGCGGCTCCCCCGACCAGGTCGTCACCTACGACTACAAGGACGGCGCGGCCTGGCACTACGACGATGACGACGGGCTGACCAAGGAGAAGCACAAGACCTGGTCCCAGTGGCGCGGTTACGGCCACGTCCGTGTCCAGACCGGTGGCCAGGGCGGCGCCCCGGCGATGCGGACGCAGGAGGACACGTACTTCCTGCGCGGCATGGACGGCGACCGCAAGGACACCTCCGGCGGCACCAAGTCCGTGAGCGTCACCCTGGGAGACGGCGAGGGCGACCCGATCACCGACCACGAGGCGGCGGCCGGCTTCGCCTACAAGACCGTGGCCTTCTCGGGGCCGGGCGGCAAGGCCCTGTCCAAGACGGTCAACCGCCCCTGGCGCCACGAGACGGCGAAGAAGACCCGCGACTGGGGCACTGTGACGGCCAACCTCACCGGCACCGCCCACTCCAGGACCTGGACCTCGCTGGACGACGGTGCGGGCGCGGCCTGGCGGATCACCTCCCTCGCCAACACCCACGACACCGTGGCGGGACGCGTCACGCAGGTCGACGACCACGGCGACAACGCCACGTCCACCGACAACAGGTGCACCACCACCGCCTACGCCACCAACACCACCGACAACATCCTGACCTTCGCCTCCCGCGTGGAGACGGTCGCCAAGACCTGTGGCTCGACGGTCAGCCGTCCCGCCGACGTGATCTCCGACGTGCGCTCCGCCTATGACGGCGGTGCCTACGGCACGGCCCCCACGAAGGGCGACCTGACCGCGAACGCGGTACTGAAGAAGTACGACGGCACCACCGCCGTGTACCTGGAGTCCGGCGCCACCTTCGACTCCTACGCCCGTACGCTGACCAGCACCGACCTGACCGCCGACGTGCGGGTCACCGCCGCCGGCGTGCTCACCCGGACGGCACGCGGCGACAGCCGTACGACCACCACCGCCTACACACCGGCCACGGGGTTCGCCACCAGCACGAAGGTGACCTCGCCCCCGGCCACGGCGGGTGACGCGGCCACGGCACACTCCTCGACGACCACGTACGACATCCTCCGCGGCCAGCCGCAGACCCAGACCGACACCAACACCAAGGTCACCAACCTCACCTACGACGCGCTGGGCCGCTCCTCCAAGGTGTGGCTGGCCGACCGGACCACCGGCCAGACCCCGAACTTCGAGTTCACGTACACCATCGCCGAGGGCAAGCCGGCCGCGGTCGGCACCCGGACGCTCGGCAACGACGGGGCGCAGCGCACCTCCTACACCCTGCACGACGGCTTCCTCCGGCCGCGCCAGACCCAGGAGCCCGGCCCGGACGGCGGCAGCCTGCTGGCCGACACCTTCTACGACGAACGCGGCCTGGTCACCAAGGAGTTCGCGAGCTACTACGCGCAAGTCGCGCCGTCCACCACCCTGTTCAAGCCCGAGGACGCCCTGAGCGTCGAGACGCAGAACCGCTACACCTACGACGGTCTGGGCCGGCGGACCGAGACGAAGCAGATCGCCGGAAACGGCGACGGCGGCGCGGTCCTGTCCACGACGAAGACCCTCTACGGCGGCGACCGCACCACGGTCGTCCCGCCCGTCGGCGACGTCGCCACCACCAAGCTCACCGACGCCCGGGGCCAGACCACCGAGCTGCGCCGGCACCACACGCGCAGCGCGACCGCCGCGTACGACACCACCAAGTACGGCTACACGGCGGGCGGGAAGCTGGAGAAGGTCACCGACCCGGCGGGCAACTCCTGGGAGTACCAGTACGACCTGCTGGGCCGGCAGACCAAGTCCGTCGACCCGGACAGGGGAACCACCGTCAGCGAGTACGACGACCGGGGCCGGCTCACCACGACCGACGACGCCCGTCCCAACGCGGAGTTCCCCGCGCTCTGGTACGGCTACGACAACCTCGGCCGCCGCACCGAGATCAGGGAGGGGTCGTCGGGCGGCAGCCTGCGCGCCAAGTGGGTGTACGACACGGTCAGCGGCGCCAAGGGCCACCTCGCGGAGTCCATCCGCTACAGCGGCGGCAACGCCTACAGCTCCAAGGTCGTCGCCTACGACCGGCTGTACCGCCCGCTGCGCACCTCCGTCACCGTCCCGTCCTCCGAGGGCGCCCTGGCGGGGACCTACCTCTCGGCGACCACGTACAACGCGTCGGGCACGGTGCAGGGCGCCGGCTACCCGAAGGCCGGCTCCCTGCCGGCGGCGACGGTGGCCTTCACCTATGAGGACGACACCCTGCGCCTGACCGGCGTCGACGGCAGTCAGGGGTTGAAGTCCACCACGAGCTACAGCCTCACCGGCAAGCCGCTGCAGTACGAACTGTCCCACAGCGGTGCCAAGAAGACCTGGTCCACCAACACCTACGAGTGGGGCACCCAGCGCCTGGCCACCTCCCGCGTGGACCGCGAGAACGTCGCGGGCGTCGACCAGCACAACACCTACCGCTACGACGAGGCGGGCAACGTGCTGTCCGTGTCGGACGTCTCCCGCTCCGGCACCGACACCCAGTGCTTCACCTACGACCACCTGCGCCGCCTGACCGAGGCATGGACCCAGCCCGCCACCGGCTGCGCCACCGCGCCCGGCGCCGGTGTCCTCGGCGGCCCGGCCCCGTACTGGCACTCCTACACCTACGACAAGGTGGGCAACCGGCAGAACGAGACGATCCACGACACCGCCGGCGACACGGCCAAGGACACCAGGAGGGCGTACGACTACCCGGACGCGGGCACCGCGCAGCCGCACACCCTGACCTCGGTCACCACGACCGACGCGACGGGTGCGGCGGAGGACAGCTACGGCTACGACGAGACCGGCAACACCGAGACCCGCACGCTGAACGGTGACACCCAGACCCTCGCCTGGGACGCCGAGGGCCACCTCGCCAAGGTGACCGAACCGGTCCAGGGCGGCAGCGACAAGGTCACCGAGTACCTCTACGACACCGACGGCAACCGCCTGATCGGCCGCACCCCCACCGAGACCACCCTCTACCTCGGCACCACCGAGATCAGCCTGGCCAAGGGCTCCACCACGGCCAGGGCCACCCGCTACTTCGACCTCGGCGGCGGCCACCAGGGCGTCCAGAAGGACGACGGCAGCGTCTCGATCACCCTCGCCGACCACCACGGCACGTCCCAGCTGGCCGTCGACGCGGCCAACCAGCAGCTCACGCAGCGCCGCACCCTGCCCTTCGGCGGCACCCGCGGCACCGAGCCGGCGAACTGGCCGGGCACCAAGGGCTTCGTCGGCGGCACCGACGACACCAAGGCCACCGGTCTGACCCACATCGGGGCCCGCGAGTACGACCCGGAGACCGGCCGCTTCCTCAGCGTCGACCCGGTCATGGACGTGTCCGACGCGCAGCAGATGCACGGCTACACGTACAGCAACAACAACCCGCTCACGTTCTCCGACCCGACCGGTCTGTGGTGCGACAGCTGCAACGACGGCAAGGGCTGGCCGACCTCGGACGGGTACGAGGGCGCGTCCAAGACCACCAAGAAGTCCACGTCCAAGAGCACGACGAAGAGCAACGACGACAGCGTGTGGATCTCCCAGCACGCGCCGGCCTCGACCGATACGGACCAGCTCGATGCCTGGTTCTCGGAGTATTCACCCAGCGGCCGAGCGCCGGACGGTGACTACTGGAACACGCCGGTCTACGAGAACGACGGCAGCGTCGGCCAGGCCTGCTTCGGCCGGCTGGCATGCCTGGAGGCCAACAACTTCCTGACCCGGGCCACCCGCGGCGGCCACAGGCTCACCGACGCCGACTACACCAAGGCCAAGCGCATCGCCGCGACCTACTGCCTCGACAACGCCTCCAAGTGCGTCGACGACGCGGAGGCGTGGGAGCGCGGCAAGGTCATCGAGAGCCTGATCGCCATGGCGGTCGGGGGCGGCAAGGGCGGAAGAGTCTCCAAGTCACTGCGCGGCTGCAAGTGCTTCCTGGCCGGCACCGACGTCCTCATGGCCGACGGCACCACCAAGGACATCGAGGACATCGAGCTCGGCGACGAGGTCATGGCCACCGATCCCGAGACCGGCGCGTCCGGTCCCCGGAGGGTGACCCGCCTGATCGGCACCGAGGACGACAAGCACTTCAACGAGCTGTCGATCGCCACGGAGAACGGCATCGACGAGCTCACGGCGACGCACGAGCACCCGTTCTGGTCCCCGTCCGAGCGGGACTGGATCGAGGCGGGCGACCTCGCCGCGGGCATGACCCTGCTCACCGAAGCCGGCGACACGGTCATCGTGACGGGCAACCGCTCCTTCACGAAGCGGGCCCGGACGTACAACCTCACGGTGGCCGGCCTGCATACCTACTATGTGCTGGCGGGAGAGACGCCGGTCCTCGTCCACAACGCCAGTCCGTGTGATCCGCCTCTGCAGTCGCTGCATCCCGACAGTTCACTCGACAAGAGTTCGCTGAATTTCTGGCACAAGCAGGACACCGACGACATCGTCCACTCGTTGAGGCCGGGAGCGCACGAGCCACTGATAGTGAAGCCGGACGGAACCATCATGAACGGCAACACCAGGGTCTCGGTTCTGAGGTCACGTGGGTACGACGTCGATTCACTGCCGCGCGAGTCCTACGGTGGTCGTCGACCGACCACGGACGAAGAATTCTGGGATATGGACCAATGAGCATTCGAGACCAAGTTCTGGCGATCCTGAACTCGCCCTCCAAGGAGGCGTTCCTGCTGGCCATGGGCCACCGGCTCGGGATCTCGGCACGTGATGCCTTCGCCGGGGACATTCAACGGGGGATGCGGCAGGCTCAGGCCTGCAACGAGATGATGATCGCCCTTTGGTCCCAGGTACGGGCGATGAAGGATGAAGGGACGCATGGCTACCCGGATTCCGATTTCCTCTCCGTCCTGCTGGGAAAGGCCGACGCAGGTGACGCCCGGCCACATCTTCGCCACGCGATCGAGAGCGCCCTCTTTTCGGTGGGCGAAAAGGGGACGCCCGAGCCGTGAGTGACAGGCTCACAGCGCGAACCGGACAGAACATCTGAGGCGGCACGGGAGCCCCGTCGGAAGAGAATTTCGACGGGGCTCTTGTGGCCTCCGGCTCGCCGTCCGGACTTCTCCAGCGCTCCAGACCGTAATCCTCAGAACAGGGAACGAACGATTGTGCGCAGATCAGGCATCAATGGTGCGGTGGCCGCGGTGATCGCCGCATTTCTCGTCGCCGCGTGCGGAGAGAACACCGGAAAGGGCAGCGCGAGTTCCGAGGGCAGGGACTCTTCGGCGAACAGCACCTCACGTGAGCCGTGGACCGAGGCCGATCTCGATCTCGTCGCGCTGGGTGAGCGCGACGGTGAGAAGCCGGGCCGTATACCGATGAGCACGGGTCCTTCCGAGAGGAGGGCCGAGCCTGACCGGTGCAGTGCGATCGCCCGGACTCTCGGGCGGAGCAGCAGTGCCTACGCGGCCCACGCGCGGATCAACCGGACGTACGGCGGCAAGGGGACACGCCCCGGGGCCGTCATGACTCTCGCCTCGCACAGGACCGGCGATGCGAAACGGGTGGTGCGGGACTTCCGTACGGCGGCCGACAACTGCACCGCCTTCAAGGAAGGCCGGTTGGCCTACGAGGACGTCGAGGTGCAACCCGATCCCGGATACGGGGACGAATCCGTCTCCGTGCGGTTGGTCGAGGTCGTGTCGTATCCGGACGGCGTGAAGATCCGGGTCCCCCACGCCGTGGTGGTGCTGCGGCAAGGCACGACGGTCGCGATGTTCCACCACTTCGTCAGGCCGAACCCGTCCGACGGGAAGAAGCCGGCCCGAATTCCCGACGAGTTGGTCAAGAGGCAAGTGGAAAAGATCCGAAACTTCGGCGCCGTGAAGTAACCGTCGCCCATCCACCGCCACGCGCCACTCGCCACTCAACGCTCAACGCTCAACGCTCGCAACTCAACACTCGACGCTCACCACTCAACGGGAGAAACAGACGCGCATGAAGGCCAGACCAAGCAGGAGAACAGGCAGGCCATGGCGGCGGGTAGCCATGGCCACGGCCGCCGTGCTGACCGGGACACTGATACAGGCGTCGAGCCTGCCCGCCGTCGCCCAGGGCTGGCGCAAGCCCGCGCTGCCGCAGGCCGAGCACCCGGTCGCCGGCGGCCCGGCGGGCAAAGCCGTACCCCGCAAGATCACCAAGGGCCCCCGCACACCCGCCGAGGACCCGGCCACCACCTGGCCCAAGGCGACCACCGCGACCGTCACCCTTCAGAAGGCCACCACCCGGGTCAAGGGACTCCCCCTCACCCTGGACACCCGCGTCAAGAAGTCCGCCGACGCGGCCGACGGCACCTACACCGTGCGCACCCTGTCCAAGAAGGCGGCCCGCAAGACCGGCGTCGACGGCCCCGTCTTCACCCTGACACCCCGCCAGAACACCGAGCAGCGCGCGGGCAAGGCACGCGCCGCGCTCGACTACTCCTCCTTCGCCGGCCTCTACGGCGGCAACTACGCCTCCCGCCTCACCTTCGTCCAACTCCCCGCCTGCGCACTCACCACACCGCAGAAGGCGAAGTGCCGCACCACGCGCCCCGTGGAGACCGTCAACGACACCGACAAGCAGACGCTGACCACCAAGTCGGTCGCCCTCAGCGCCGGCTCGGCCACCGTCCTGGCGGCCACCGCGGCGGCGAGCAGCGACAAGGGTGACTACAAGGCCACGTCCCTGTCGGCCTCGTCCACCTGGAACACGGACCTGAGCAGCGGCTCGTTCGCCTGGTCGTACGACATGGCGGTGCCGCAGGTACCCGGTGGGCTGACCCCGCAGGTCGGGCTCTCGTACTCCTCCGGCGGTGTCGACGGCCGGACGGGCAACACCAACAACCAGGCGTCGTGGGTCGGTGACGGCTTCGAGCTGGCGCCCGGCTTCATCGAGCGCAGCTACAAGGGCTGCGAGGAGGACGGGGCGACCAACGCCGACGGGAAGAAGCCGGGCGATCTGTGCTGGGCGTACGACAACGCCACCCTGTCGCTGAACGGCTCCGGCGGGGAGCTGGTGCCGAACGGCACCAACTCCTGGAAGCTGCAGAACGACGACGGCACGAAGATCGACCGGATCTACGGCTCCAGCGACAACGTGCGGTCCAACGGGGCGCGCAACGACGAGTACTGGCGGGTGACCACCCCCGACGGCACGCGGTACTACTTCGGCTACAACCGGCTGCCCGGCTGGGCGAGCGGCAACGAGACCACGGACTCGACGTGGACGGTGCCGGTCTTCGGCAACAACACCGACGAGCCGTGCAACGCCTCCACGTTCGCGGCGTCCTGGTGCCAGCAGGGCTGGCGCTGGAACCTGGACTACGTCGTGGACCGGCGCGGCAACGCGGTCGCGTACTACTACGACAAGGAGACCAACTCCTACGGCCGCAACGTGACCGCCGCCGACGACACCCCGTACGTACGCGGCGGAACGCTGGACCGCGTCGAGTACGGGCTGAAGTCCTCCGCCATGTACTCGGCGAAGGCGCTGGCCAAGGTCGACCTCAGCAACAGCGAGCGGTGCATCGCCGACAGCTCGACCACGTGCTCGTCCATCTCCACGGACTCCGCGTACTGGTACGACACCCCGTGGGACCTGAACTGCGAGGCGGGGACCGACTGCGACGAGGGCCGGTACTCCCCGGCGTTCTTCACCCGCAAGCGGCTGACCGGCGTCACCACCCAGGTGCTGGTGTCCGGCGCGTACAGCGACGTCGACTCCTGGAAGCTGACCCACCGCTGGGGCATGGCCGACACCGACTACCAGCTGCTGCTGGACTCCGTCCAGCGCACCGGCCACGACGGCACGGCCTCGATCACGCTGCCGAAGACCACCTTCGCCTACACCCAGCTCGCCAACCGGCTCGACAAGACCGGCGACGGCTACGCCCCGTACATCAAGTCCCGGCTGTCGACCGTCGCCGACGACTCGGGCGGCCAGATCGACGTCGGCTACTCGGCACCGGTCTGCGACTTCGATGCGCTGCCGACCCCGCACACCAACACCACCCGCTGCTTCCCGCAGTACATCGGCGGCAGCTCGACCGACGACCCGGACCTGCAGTGGTTCAACAAGTACGTCGTCGACTCGGTCACCTCGACCGACCGCACGGGCGGCTCCCCCGACCAGGTCACCCTGTACGACTACCTGGACGGCGCGGCCTGGCACTACGACGATGACGACGGGATGACCAAGGCCAAGTCCAAGACCTGGTCGCAGTGGCGCGGTTACGGCCACGTACGGGTGCGGACGGGCGGCCAGGGCGGCGCCTCGGCCATGAAGTCGCAGACCGACTCGTACTTCCTGCGCGGCATGGACGGCGACCGCAAGGACACCTCCGGCGGCACCAAGTCCGTGAGTGTCACCCTGGGAGACGGCGAGGGCGATCCGATCACCGACCACGAGTCGCAGGCCGGGTTCGCGTACAAGACCGTCACCTACTCCGGTCCCGGCGGCAAGGTCCTCGACAAGACGGTGAGCCGGCCCTGGCACAAGGAGACCGCGAAGAAGGTCCGCGACTGGGGCACCGTCACCGCCAACTTCACCGGCACCGCGTCCACGAAGTCGTGGACCTCGCTGGACGACGGCGCGGGCACCAAGTGGCGGACCACCTCGGGTTCCGACACCCACGACCCCGCCACCGGCCTGGTCGTCCAGAGCGAGGACCTGGGCGACACGACCACCGCGGCCGACAACCAGTGCACCCGCACCACCCATGTCTCCGGCAGCGTCCCCCTGGGCCTCCCGGCGCGCGTCGAGACGGTCGCCAAGGCGTGCGACGCGACCACGAGCCGCCCGGCCGACGTCGTCTCCGACGTCCGCACCGCCTACGACGGCGGGGCGTACGGCGCCGCGGCGACCAAGGGCGACGCCACCAGGACCGCGAAGCTCAAGACGTACAACGGCACCAGCGCGGTCTACCTGGAGTCCAGCTCCACCTTCGACGGCTACGGCCGGGCACTGACCACCACCGACCTGACGGCCGACGTCACCGTCACCGCCGCGGGCGTGCTCACCAGGACCGCCCGCTCCGACGGCCGGACCACCACCACCGCGTACACCCCGACCACGGGCTTCGCGACGAGCAGCACGGTGACCACCCCGCCCGCCACGGCGGGCGACAGCACGACCGCGCAGACCTCGGCCACCACCTACGAGGCGCTGCGCGGGCTGCCGCTCACCGAGACCGACACCAACAGCAAGGTCACGACCTACGCGTACGACGCGCTGGGTCGCGCCACCAAGGTGTGGCTGCCGGACCGGACGACGGGCCAGACCCCCAGCAACGAGTTCACCTACACCATCACCGACGGCAAGCCGATCGCGGTGGGGACAAAGACCATCGGCAACTCGGGTGCGCAGGACACCGTCTACACCCTCTACGACGGTTTCCTGCGGCCCCGCCAGACGCAGGCTCCCGGGCCCGACGGCGGGACACTGCTGACGGACACCTTCTACGACGAACGCGGCCTGAAGACGAAGGAGTTCGCTCCCTACTACATCACCGCCGCGCCGTCGAGCACGCTCTTCAAGCCCGCTGACGCGCTGAGCGTGGAGACCCAGGACCGGTACACCTACGACGGCCTCGGCCGGGTGACCGAACTGAAGGCGATCGCCGGCAACGGCGACGGCGGAGCGGTGCTCGGCGTCACGAAGACCGTCTACGGCGGTGACCGCACCACGGTCATCCCGCCCGTCGGCGGCACGGCGCAGACCGCCGTCACCGACGCCCGCGGCCGCACCACCGAACTGCGCCTGCTGCACTCCCGTGCCGCCGACGCCGACTACGACACCACGTCGTACGGCTACTCGCCGCGCGGTGAGCTGACCAAGGTCACCGACCCGGCGGGCAACGCCTGGACGTGGACGTACGACCTGATGGGCCGGCTCACCGACACCACCGACCCGGACAAGGGCGCCGGTCATCTCGACTACGACGACCGGTCCCTGATGACCACCTCCAGGGACGCGAAGGGCGTCCTCGCCTACGTCTACGACGGCCTGGGCCGCAAGACCGAGCTGCGGGAGAACTCGTCGTCCGGCACGCTGCGCGCCAAGTGGGTCTACGACACCATCAGCGGCGCCAAGGGCCAGCTCGCGTCCAGCTCCCGTTACAGCGGCGGCCAGGAGTACAAGTCGAGCGTCGTCGCCTACGACCGGCTGTACCGGCCGCTGCGCACCTCGATGACGATCCCGTCGGCCGAGGGCGCGCTGGCCGGCACGTATCTGTCGACCACCAGCTACAACGCGTCGGGCACGGTGCAGGGCGTCGGCTACCCCAAGGCCGGTGATCTGGCCGCCAACACCGTCACCCACACCTACGAGGACGGCACCCTGCGGCCCATCGGGGTCAGCGGACCGCTGAACCTGACCGCGAGCACCGACTACAGCCTCACCGGCAAGCCGCTGCAGTACTCCATGGCCGCGAACGGCGGAAAGGCCACGTACGAGACCAACACCTACCAGTGGGGCACCCAGCGGCTGGCCACCTCACGGGTGGACCGCCAGGACGTCTCGGGTGTCGACCAGCTCAACACCTACGCGTACGACGAGGCGGGCAACGTCCTGTCCGTCTCCGACACCTCCCGCTCCGGCACCGACAACCAGTGCTTCAGCTACGACCACCTCGGGCGGGTGAAGGAGGCCTGGGCCCAGTCGACCATCGGCTGCGTCGCCACGCCCAGCACGGGCGCGGTGGGCGGCCCGGCCCCGTACTGGACCTCCTACACCTACGACAAGGTCGGCAACCGGCTCACCGAGACCCAGCACGCGACCGCGTCCGGCGGCTCCGACACCAAGCGCAGCTACCACTACCCGGACCCGGGCGCCGTCCGGCCGCACGCGGTGACCTCGGTGGACAACACCACCGGGACCGTGAAGTCCACCGACAGCTTCGGCTATGACGACGCGGGCAACACGCACACCCGTCTGCTGGGTGACGGCACCTCCCAGACGCTGGACTGGGACGCCGAGGGCCATCTGGCCAAGGTCACCCAGCCCGTGGAGGGCGGCAGCGACAAGGTCACCGAGTATCTGTACGACACCGAGGGCAACCGTCTGATCGGCCGGACCCCGACCGAGACCACGCTGTACCTCGGTGCCACGGAGATCACCCTGGCCAAGGGTGCGACGGCCCCCAAGGGCACGCGTTACTTCGACGTCGGCGGCGGCCACATGGCCGTCCAGGCCAATGACGGGAAGTTCTCCTTTGCCCTGGCCGACCACCACGGCACGGCCCAGCTGTCCGTGGACGCCACCACCCAGGCCCTGACCCAGCGCCGCACCCTGCCCTTCGGCGGGCCACGCGGCACCGAGCCGAACAACTGGCCCGGCACCAAGGGCTTCGTCGGCGGCACCGTCGACACCGCCACCGGGCTCACGCACCTGGGCGCGCGCGAGTACGACCCCGCCCTGGGTCGCTTCCTGTCGGTCGACCCGGTCTTCACGGCGACCGATCCGCAGCAGATGCACGGCTACGCCTACGCCAACAACAACCCGCTGACCCACTCCGACCCGGCGGGCACAGAGATCGGGTCCCGGCCCAACTCCTGCCAGTACTCCCTCGCGAACTGCAGCAAGAAAACCCAGAAGGAAGTCGGCTACGACGCGAAATCGGGTACGACCGACTACCGCCGCGGCAACATCTACAAGCGTTCCCAGGCCGCGAAGAAGCACTGGGTGGCGGCCAACACCCCGGTGTCGAACGACATCGACCACATAGCGGATGATTACTGGCACCCCAGGATGAACGGGGAGTTCACCGACGACTTCTGGTACAACCCGGTCTACGAGAACTCCCAGAAGGGCCAGGAAGGTACCGCCTGCTTCGGGCGTGAGGGATGCCGCCAAGCCTTCCTCTATGTACTGCACGGCGGCAAGGACGTCGAGAAGGCCAAGGAGATCGCGGCGACCTACTGCGTCTATCACGCGGAGGAATGCAACGAGAAGGCCGCCGCCGTCGCGCGGGGCAACGTCGTCAAGGAAGTCGTCTACACGGGATTGCTGGCCTACCTGGGCGGCGCGGCCGGCCGGGGAGCACCCTGCAACAGCTTCGCCCCGGACACTCAGGTCCTCATGGCCGACGGCACGACCAAGGCGATCGAGGACGTGCGAACGGGAGACAAGGTCCTCTCGACGGACCCGAGAACCGGCCGCACCGAGGTCAAGACGGTCACCGCCGAGATCATCGGCGAAGGCCGGAAGAACCTGGTCAGGGTCACCCTTGCCATCGAGGTCGACGGCAAGAAGCAGACCGCCACGATCACCGCGACAGCCGGCCACCCGTTCTGGGTCCCGGCGCTCGGCACGTGGACCGACGCCACCGACCTGACCGCGGGCGAACAGCTCCGTACGGCCACCGGGTCCCTGGTCCGCATCACCGAGGTCCGTCGCTGGACCCAGTCGGCCACCGTGCACAACCTCACTGTGGCGGACTTCCACACCTACCATGTGCTGGCGGGTGCCACCCCGGTCCTCGTCCACAACAGCAACGCCAACTGCAACTCGCTCACCCGCTCGCAGGCGGACGACGTCGCGCAGTTCCTGGGATACACGAAGACCAACAAGCGGTCCGCCGGTGGGGCCGCGATCTGGGAGCACAAGAAGGCAGCCGGCGGCCAGCCCAGGTACATCACCTACGACAGGACCGGACACAACAAGGAAGCCATATTCAAGGGGGCGAGTTTCAAGAACCCCTTCCAGTCGACCAAGGACTCGGCCCGGGACGGAACCTACGGATTGGACATCTCACCGTCGGGAGTGGTTCAGGGGCTCAAGAAGGTAGCGAAATGAGAGAACTCGTTCTCAGCCCGCACACCGAGAGCGTGCGATCCGAGCTGGCTGACGCACGGCACTGGAGTGCGTACGCGGCGGAGTTGCGCGGGATCCTCGCGATCGTGATCCAGCAGAGCGAGGCCGATGCCCTCGAGGTCGGGGAGCTGCTGGTGAACCGGCCTCTGCCGGGCAGATACGCCAATCTTCGCAACGGTGTCGATGTCAGCCCCTCACAAGCAGTCGATCTCGTCGAGGGAATGGCTGCCGGGAGGGGCCCGTACTGCCGGCTCTCCCTGCCGGGTCGGCTCCACATCGTGTCGGGGTGGGAAGGGGCCGTGCACCTGCACACCACACCGCAGGTGGCCACTGAGCTCACGGGGCTCCGGGGCGAGAGCGTGAGCCTCCAGTGGCGGAACTCGGATCCGGATCCGGTAGACACGGAAGGGCTCGTGCGGGCTGTCGCGGACGAGAGCTTCTGGTCCGCGGTACGGGACATGTCGGATCACGTGACGCTGCTGTGCGAGCGCTGGGCGCACGGCTCCTTCGGCTGCACGTGGTTCCTGGTGACCCGGCAGAACGCCGGGGAAGTGGCCGAGCTGGTGCGGCCCCGTTCTCTCCTCTGTGTGGTCACCGACCCGGATCTGCGGCCAGGATCCGAGACACTGGAGGACGACTTCACCGCCTTCAAGGCTCCGCTGCTGCCTGGCGAATTGCCCTATCGGGCGTTCCCCGGTGGAGCCGACGATCTCTCAGAAGTCGTCGCCGAGGGATACACACTCGTCCTGGCCGACGACGTCATGGGGGACTGGTGCGTGGTGCCGGACCCTGACGGAGTGAACAGAGGGCAGTGGGCGGACATCCGCTGATCAACACGGAGAGAAGGTGAGGACCTGGTCACGGCCAGGATCTCGGCGAGACGCTCGGCTGGGGTTTCCCGGCCGAGCGTCTTGCGTGATCGGCCTCCCGGTCCGGGGTGTCACGGCGGGTCAGGCGTCGGCCCCATCTCTGGGCCGGTGCCTCGACGCAGTAGTACGTCAGCACGCACACCGGCAACAGCACGGCGTAGAAGGCCACTTCGAGGACGAGGTCGTCGTGGCGGCGGCGGCCGATCGTGCCGTCGCTCACCGCCAGCAGCAGGGGATGCACGAGGTAGACGGAGTAGCTGATCATGCCCAGGAACGTCAGCAGCCGTGGGATCCGTCGGCGGCGCAGCGCCAGCCCGATGCCGAAGGTGGCCACGGCCAGCAGGAAGGACACGATCCAGGCGCGCCGGGTGAAGTGGCCCCCGTCGCCGTCGACATACGCGCTCCCGACCGCGCAGGCGACCACCAACGCCGCCGCGCACCCCGCCCACGCCCAGCTGCTCTGACCGGTGTCGGCCCGGTACACCGCCGTACCGAGGAACATCACGGCGAGGATCACCAGGCCCTCCCACACCGGCACCGTGCCGTTGAAGGCGACCAGGGCCAGCGCGAGGACCCCGCCCAGCACGCCCCCGAACACCCTGAGCGCGGCCGACCCGGTGCACGCGCAGCAGATGGCGATGAGCATCACGACCGACGCGAGCGCGATCAGCCTGCCGGTGCCCAGCGCGTCGGAGAGGGCCGACGCCGGCAGCGCGAACCCCGCCGCCACGCTCAGCGCGGCGAGCGCCGCCAGGGTGACGGCGACCGCGCCGGACCGCCGGTGCAGGCGGACGGTGAAGAGGCCGACGACCAGGAGGTAGAAGGCCATCTCGTACGAGAGGGTCCACAGGACGAGCAGGAGATTGGGGGTGCCCAACAGCTCCTGGAACAGGGTGAGATGGGCCAGGGCCACCGAGGTGAGGCTCTGTCCGCCGAAGTCCCGGATCTCCGCCACGCCGAAGTGGTCGGCCACGAGCAGACCGGTGACGACGGCCGCGCACAGCGGGTAGATACGGAAGAGGCGGCCGGTCCAGAACGTCCTCACACTGCCCCGGCGTTCCAGCGACGCGGGGATGATGTAGCCGCTGACCAGGAAGAACACCATGATGCCGTAGCGGCTGGTGTTGAACTCCGGCATCAGCTCCCGTCGGAACTCCGCCATGAACGAGTACGACGAGTGGTCGAACACCACGACGAGCGCCGCGATGCCGCGCAACGCGTCCAGCCAGCCGAGCCGCGACGCACCGGACGCGGCCGCCCTGGAGGACCGGGAGGACCGGGAGGACCGGGAGAACCGGGAAGACCGGGGCGATGCGGAGGGCGAGGACTTCATACCCGTTCTCACGTGCGGTTCTTCTCCGGTGTTCAGCTCGGCTCCGATGGGCGTGGTCCGGCCTGTCGGGCAGCCCGGGAAGCGGCAGGGCGCAGGGCGGGCGGAGCCGTTCGGGGCGCCGACCTGGTGGACGCCGGGTGCGGTGAGCACCCGGCGTCGCCCGGGTCAGCTCGTCGGCTCGGCCTCCGGTTCGGCCTCACAGCGGTCGACCGAGGCCGCCATGGTCTGCTCGGCCATCTCGATGCGGGAGGTCGCCTTGTCGCCGGCGGCCACCTCGACCTGCCACTCCCCGTTCTCGACCAGGGCTCCGTTCTTGTCGATGAACGAGACCATGACCGAGAACTCGGCGTCGACCGCGTTGGGGTTGGTCACCTCCACGGTCGCGTACGGCTGCTTCGCGGACGCGCACGTCACCAACCGCACGGTCGCCGACTCCAGTTGTGCCTCGCCCGAGCCGGTGTCCTCGGTGGAGGAGTCGTCGTACGAGTCGTCGTACGAGTCGTCATAGCTGTCGTCGTAGTCGTCGTAGTCGTCGCTCTTCCCCAGGCCGGATGTGCCGCCCGACGACGAGGACGAGGTGTCGTGGTCCTGGGAGGAGGAGCTGCAGCCGCCGCCACTGCCACCGTCGCTGCCGCCGCTGGAACTGGAGCTGGAACCGCCGCTGGAACCGCGTCCCGTCGAGAACCCGGTCAGCGCGAGCACGACGATCACCGCCATCGACGCGAACCTCAGCCCGCGCACCCGTGTTTGTCCGCGCATGAGAGGCCCCCTCACTCGGCGGTACGCGACAGGCCGGTCAGCTTGCAGGTGCCGCCACCCGCCGCGAAAGCGCTGTCGTCCACCGAGCCCTCGTTCACCTTGACGTCAAGGACGTCGGAGGAACCGGCGGGCACGGACCGGATGGCGCCACCCTCGGTGGTGGCGACACGCTTGCCGTCGGCGTCCGTGAACTCGACGTCGAACGTGTAGCTGTACGTGGTGCCCGAGCTGCTGTTGGTGGCACGGACTCGGGCGGCCAGACCACGGTCGTACTCACAGGTCTCGATCTTCAGATCCCTGGCGGCACCCTTGGAGCTGGACGTCCCGCCCGTCCCCGAGGTGGTGCTCCCGCCCGTGGTGGTCGTACCGCCGCTGTCGCTGCCCCCGCTGGAGCTGGAGGAGCTGGATGACGAAGAGCCGCCGGAGCAGCCTCCGCCGCTGGAGCCGCGGGCTCCGGTGAGTGCGAACACGGCGATACCGAAAACCGCGATGGCCCGGACATGACGAGACTGCACTGGCTCAACCCCCGTTGAGTAGCGTTGTTTTGATGTCACACCCGCAAACGGATCCCTTCCGCTGACAGGCGCACGACACCCTAACAGCACGTGAGGAACACGGAGCCGGTCGATCGCGCGGTCACGGAGTTGCCTGGCCGTGGAATCGGACAAGCGCCCAGCGGGAACCGTCGCTCTCCCCATCCGGGCGCCTGGAGCCATCAGGCCTGGGCAGCGGCAGGACGGGCATCTGCGGATGCCGCGGGTGCTGTCCTGCGTCGTAGACGTGCAGGGGCGAAGCGCGTCCGCTCACGCGGACCGAGCGGCCGCGGCACCCGGACTCGGGGGACGTGGAGCGGGACATCGTACGGCCGTACGTGGCGGCCCACTTGACCGGTACCGCGAAGCAGAGAGAGCCGCACGCGGGGCACGCGCGGCCCTGCGTGACCTCACACTCGGGGAACACCCACCGCCCTGGCACCGATCGACAACTGTCCGTGTCCGAGGCTGCGTGGTTTCCGGCTTCCGGGAATCTGCACAGTGCGTACATAGCCGCATCACGCCGCGCGATGCGGCCGCGCAGCGGCATGCCGGATGCCGCTCCGCCGGCATGAAGTTGGCATGAAGTGTCCTGTTCTCAATCCCGGTGGCACTGCTCAGCCGCGTCCCGATATCGCACGGTACGTAGAGAAGGTGTCCTCAAATCGTGTGCCGGCCTGCACGGTTGCGTCGCCTGCTCGTTCGACTTCCCGGGCGCGTGGTCCGGTTGATTGGATGCCCGGCGTGCTCCGTGCTTTGATCCCTGGCACCGCGGCAGCAACGCGCGAGTCTCCGGAAACGGGGTCGCACGTCTGCGGCCGGGGCCCGCTAGTCCCCAGCGGGGCCACCCCCCCCCTTGTGGATCATCCATACGAAGGGAAGTTTCCTCATGAACTCCGCTCCCCAGGTCGAGACCGTCGAGATCTCCGACGCCGCGCTCGACAACGTCTCCGGTGGCCTGGCCCCGCACGCCAGCCTCGTCGCCGGACCCACCGCTGTCAGCGACGCGACCGTCCTGACCCAGATCGAGGGCGTCAAGAACGAGGTCCTGGGCACCGCCGCCCAGTACAACCACGTCAGCGTCTGCGCCTCGCTCTGACGCACGGCCCGTAGGGCAGGACGTCCGGCGGCCCCGCGCCCCTGAAGGAGCTTCGCTCCTGAAGGGGCTTCGCCCGTTACGGGACCGGACCCGCCCTCACGTCGTCCGCGCCGTCCCCGTCCCCTTCTCCGCGTCCAGCGCGTACACGCACCGGTCCTTGCTGCACGCGTACACGACACCGTCCTTGACCACGGGCGACCCGGTGATCTCACCGCCCGTCGCCAGCTTCCACCGCAGCCGCCCGTCGTCGGCCTTCAGCGTGTACAGCAGATGGTCGGTCGAGCCGAAGTGGATCCGCCCCTCCGCCACCGAGGGCGCCCCCACGATCTCCCCGCCCGCCTGGAAGCGCCACTTCGGCGTTCCCGTGACCGCGTCGAGGGTGTAGAGCCCCTTGCCGCTGCCCACGTGGACGTGCCCGGCGGCCACCAGCACCGGTTCCAGGGAGGAGCGGGACTCCGTCGCGATCCTCCACCGGTCCCGTCCGTCCGTCGCGTCGAGCGCGTAGACCGTGCCGAGGTAGTCGGCGAGGTAGACGCCACCGCCCGTGACCGCCGGGCCGGGCGCGAAGGTGGGCGCGGAGAGGAAGACGGCCGGAGCCTCGAAGTGCCAGCGGACGTGCCCGCTCGCCACGTCGACGGCGAGGACGCGGCTCCCGGCGGAGACGTACACATAGCCGTCGGAGGCCGGGGTCAGCCGCACGGGGACGCCGCCGCAGGAGGCCGCGTCCCCGATGGGGTACGACCAGCGCTCGTCGCCCGTACGGGCCTCCAGCGCGCGCAGCCGGGCGTCCTTCCAGACGTACACCGTGCCGTCGTGGACGACCGGGCCCGCCTCGGGGGACTCGAAGTCGGCCTGGGCGCCGGCGAGCTCCCAGAGCTTGTGCCCGTTGGACGCCTCCCAGCCCTGTACGCCGCCGCCCCGGGTGGCGGTGACCACCGTGCCCCGGTCGGCCTTCAGCGAGTACACCCAGGCGTCCGTCGACAGCCGCCACAGGTCGGCGCCCTCACGGGCGTCGAGTGCGAAGAGGGTCGGGCCGTCGGAGGCGTGGATACGACCGTCCGCGACCGCCATCGACCAGGCGACGTCCCGGGTCTTGAAGCGGCGCCGGCCGGTGGCCACGTCCAGGGCGTGCACCTCGAAGGAGGTGACGTAGACGAGGTCGTCGGCGACGGAAGGGGTGCCCCAGACGTCGTTCGACATGCGGAAACGCCAGGGGCGCCAGCCGGAGGCGGCCGGTTCCGGGGCGGGCGGGGCGCTCGCGGAGGGCGCGGGGTCGGCGCCGTTCACGCCGGCGCGCGGGCGGGACCAGGAGGCGGCGAGGCCCGCCTCGGGAGGGGGCGCCTTCACGGCGGCGGCGCGGGCGTCGGCGACGCGCGGACCGGGCCCGATGGGCACCTGGCCGCCGGCGAGCCGGACCGGCCCGGTGTCGGGGGCGCCGAGGGAGACGGGCGACACGGGCGCGGGGTCGTACGACGGCGGGGGCGGCGGTACCGGGGCGGTCGGGCGACCGCCGCCACTGCGCCCGCCGGAAGCCTGCTGCTTGGGCACGGCGCGCCCGCCCCGGCGCGTCTCGATCATGCTGACCGCCTTCTCGGGCAGCCACGCCGACGCCGTACCGCTGTCGTCCGAGCCGGAGCCGAAGAGATGGGGCGCGAGCTGGGCCTGGAGGTCGGCGGGGTTGGGGCGCGCGGTCGGGTCCATCTGCATACAGGACTCGATGAGGGGGCGCAGGTCGTCCGGGAGGCCGGAGAGGTCGGGGCCCTCGCGCAGCAGCATGAAGACGGTCTCGACCGGGTTGGCCCCGTGGAACGGCGCGTGTCCGGTGGCGGCGAACACGAGCATCGAGCCGAGCGAGAAGACGTCACTCGCGCCGGTGACGCTCCGCGAGTCCTTCGCCTGCTCGGGCGACATGTACGCGGGCGTGCCGACGGCGACGTTCGTCATCGTCAGACGTGTGTTCGATACACCGGACGCGATGCCGAAGTCGATCACGCGCGGACCGTCCTCGACGACGAGCACGTTGGAGGGCTTGAGGTCGCGGTGGACGAGTCCGGCGCCGTGGATGGACTGCAGGGCTTCGGCGACGCCCGCGGCGAGCCAGCGGACGGCCTGGACCGGCATCGGGCCGCAGTCGTTCACTATCTCCTCGAGCGAGGGCGCGGGGACGTACGCGGTCGCCAGCCACGGCACGGCCGCGCGGGGGTCGGCGTCGACCACGGCCGCCGTGTAGAAACCGGACACCGCGCGGGCCGCCTCGACCTCACGCGTGAACCGGACCCGGAAGAGCTGATCCTCCGCCAGCTCCGTCCGCACGGTCTTGATCGCCACGCGCCGCCCCGACGCCGAGCGCGCCAGATAGACCAGCCCCATGCCGCCGGCACCCAGCCGTCCCAGCACCTCGAACGGCCCGATCCGCCGCGGATCGTGCTGCGTCAGCTGATCCACCACTTGCCCTGCCACCTCCCCGTACGGACCGCGTCACCCACGTTGTGCGCGCGACCCCCGTGCAGCGTCTCACCACCGCACCGCCATGGCGGCACGCACCCCGATTCTTCCTGCTACCGGGGGCAGGTGCGAACCCGGGGGCGGATCGGGGTGTCTCAGGACAAAACCACGTTGTCCGCCTTTCGGGAAGCGGGAGCCCGGATGATGGGACAGTACGGCGGTCCGCGTACCACCGGCGCACAACCCCGTACGCCTGCCCACGCGGCGGCCTCTTCACTCGCGTCGCGGGGATCGGCCGAAGGCCGGCCGGAAGTCGGCCGAAGTCCGGCCGTAAGCGGTCTTCCCGCTGGTCAGCCTTTGTCCTCCGGGCCGGTCGCCCCGTGTTCTCCCGCCGGCCGGGCCTCGTCCTCGCCCCGGTCGTCCCCCCGTTGCCGCAGCTCGTCCGGGCGCTGTTCGGCCTGGTCCGCCTCCTGCGGGGCCTCCCGCCAGCCGTTTCCGTCCCACTGCTGGAGCAACGCGAACGACGCGCCTTGATTGTCCGTGACGACCGCCACATTTCCGTACGAGGTGCCGAACGGCGGCACCTGCACCCGGCCCCCGAGCCGGCTGACGGTCCCGAGCGCGGCCTCGCAGTCCTCCGTCCCGAAGTGGACCAGGAAGTGCGGCGGCATCTCCGCCGGGAAGACGTCCGTGAGCGTGGCCCGGCCGAAGTCCGGGGCCGCGTCCGGGCCGAAGAGCGCGTCGTGGAAAAGGTGCGCGTAGAAGGAATTGGCCGCCTTGGTGTCCCGCGCGTACAACTCGGCCCACGCGAACGTGCCGGGCTCGTGGCGCCGCCCGAAGCCGGTGTGCCTGCCGGCCTGCCAGAGACCGAAGACGGCCCCTTCGGCGTCGGTGGCCAGCGCGGCCGTGCCGAGCGTGCCGACCGGGGTCGGCGGGATGATCACCTGACCGCCGGCCGCGGTGATCCGGGCGGTCAGGGCGACCGCGTCCGGGGTCGCGAAGTGCAGCGTCCAGGCCGTGGGGAGCCGGCCGTCGGGCTTGGGGGCGAGGGCGGCGAGCGGGGTCGAGGCGCCCGAGGGGTACGCCCACACCTCATGGGCGCCGTCTCCGGGGGCCACCCTGAACGTCCATCCGAAGAGTTCGCCGTAGAACCGCTTGCCCGCCTCCACGTCGGGCAGCTGGGCGTCCACCCAGCAGGGGACGCCCTCGGGGTACGGGACGCTTCCCGTCCCGGCGGCGGCTCCCGCCCCGGTGACGGCTCCCGCCCCGGTGACGGCTCCCGTCTCATCGGCCATAGGGCCAAGCTAACGGCGGCGCACGTGGGGCGCGCGTCGGGCGCGTCCGCCGTCTTTGCGCGAGAGATCACGCGGGGGGTTCGGTTAGTCGGCGGGTGCGGGTTCGGCGGGGGCTGGTCGCACGGTTCCCCGCGCCCCTGAAAGCAGGGGGCGCCCCGTGCTTTTCAGGCCCGCAGGGGCCTGGTCTTTCAGGGGCGCGGGGAACTGCGCGAGAAGCCCCACCGGCCCGCAGCCAAAGACCACACCTGACCGGGGTCGAAGGGGCGCAGCCCCTGGATGGGGGCACCTCCCGCTCGAGCGAAGCCGAGAGTGGGGGGAGGGACGGGTAGGGGCGGCGGGGGCGAAGAAAATCCGCCACCGCACCGCAGGGCCATCCCACGAACCCCTTGGTGAAGCCCATGCTCCCCATTTGCAGTCGGCCGAATCGCGCTCCGATCACCCCTCGGTAAGCTGACGGCATGACAGGACAAGTGCGTACCGTCGACGGCCGCGTGGCCGGCCGACGAGGGCAGGCGACCCGGCAGAAGCTGCTCGACTGCCTCAGCGAGATGCTCAGCTCGTCGCCCTACCGGGACGTCAAAGTCATTGATGTCGCCCGGAAGGCGGGGACTTCGCCCGCGACCTTCTACCAGTACTTCCCGGACGTCGAAGGTGCCGTCCTGGAGATCGCCGAGCAAATGGCTGCCGAGGGCGCCACGTTGACGCGCCTTCTCGAAGGACGGTCCTGGGTCGGCAAGGCCGGCTGGCAGACCGCCCAGGAACTCGTCGACGGTTTCCTGGAGTTCTGGCGCAGGAACGACGCGATCCTCCGCGTCGTCGACCTGGGCGCCGCCGAGGGCGACAAACGCTTCTACAAGATCCGCATGAAGATCCTGAACTCCGTCACCAACTCCCTCTCGGAGACGGTCTCCGAGCTCCAGGCCAAGGGCCGCGTCGACAAGGACGTCAGCCCGGCGGCCCTCGCCGGTTCCCTCGTCGCCATGCTCGCCTCGGTCTCCGGGCACCAGAAGGGCTTCCAGACCTGGGGCGTCAAGCAGGCCGAACTGAAGCCCAACCTCGCCCTGCTGGTCCACCTGGGCATCACCGGCAAGAAACCCACGAAGTAACCAGGAGCACCCGGGCACGCCCCGGACGCGATTCCTGTCACGCAGACGGCACCCTCGGGCGAGGCGTGCCGCCTGCCGCGTTCAGGGGGCCCAGGGGCCTGGGGACCGCTGGTGGACTGCCGGGGGACCCGCTGGGCGGCATCACGCCCGTCATCACGACCGTACGGCGATCGTCATCGGCTCGGCGTCGGCACCGGCACCGGCACGATTCACCGCCGTACGATCCGGAACACCCGTATCTCCCGGTCCACCCGGGCCTGGTACGTCGAGTACGGCGGCCAGAACCTCAGCAACTCCCGCCAGACCGCCGCCCGTTCCTCGCCCGCCAGCAGGTGCGCGGTGACGGGGATGTCCTGGCCCTTCCAGTTGATCTCGGCGTCGGGGTGGGCCAGCAGGTTGGCGCTCCAGGCGGGGTGGCCGGGGCGGCCGAAGTTCGACCCGACCAGGACCCAGCTGTCCCGCCCCTCCTCGGGCATACAGGCCAGCGGCGTACGCCGCGGCTGCCCGCTCCTCGCGCCGGTCGCGGTCAGGACGACGCCGGGCAGCAGTTGCGCGCTGAGCAGCACCCGGCCCCGGGTGACACGGTGCACGGCCCGGTCCAGCGCGGGGATGACATGCGGTGCGACCCGGGCGAACGCCGGAGCCGAGGACACCTTCTGCACCAGCCGTACGCCCATGCCCTTCATCCCCTCGGCCATCCCCGCCGTGTTCCTCGAAGCCATCAGCCCCGCACCTCCCTCTGCCCGCCCGGGCCGTCGACGGTGAAGACGCCCGCCTCGTCGGCCGCCCGCCCCCGCAGCCGGTGCACCGGCCCGAAGAGCGACTCGTCCCCGGCCACCCGCTTGAAGTACAGCTGCGCCTCGTGCTCCCAGGTGAACCCGATCCCCCCATGCAACTGGATCCCCTCTCCGGCGGCCACCCGCAACGCCTCCAGCGCCTGGGCGAGCGCCAGCCCGCCGACCCGCTCGCCGCCCTCCGTACAGGGCTCGGCGGCAGCCGCCCAGGCCGCGTAGTACGCCGCCGACCGGGCCGCCCGCACCCGCACGTAGACGTCCGCGAGCCGGTGCTTCACCGCCTGGAACGACCCGATCGGCCGTCCGAACTGCTCCCGCTGCCGCACATACGCGACCGTCCGCTCCAACGCCCGGTCGGCGGCTCCCACGGCCTCCGCGGCGAGCACGGCGGCCGCCGCGTCCCCGACCTGGGCCAAGGCCGACAGCACACCGGCACGGGCACCGGCATCGGCACTGACGTCGACATCGACATCGACCTCATCACCGAGCAACTCTCCCTCCACATCCCGGAGTTCGAGCCGAGCCACCGGCCGTGTCTCGTCGATGGAGGTCTGCCGCACCCGTACGAGCCCGGCACCGGCACCCCCACCCGCACCCGCACCCGCACCCGCACCCGCACCGGTCTCCCCGGTCACCGCCCGCACGAGAAACAGCAGCGTCCGCGAGCGGGCGTACCCCCCGGCGTGCGCGGCCACGAGCAGCAGGCCGGCGCTGTGCCCGTCGAGAACCTGTCCGGCCTCCCCGTAGAGCCGCCACCCGTCCCCGACGCGTCGCGCCTGGACGCCGCCCGCGCGTCCGCCGCCGGCCCACGCGCTCCCGTTGTCTCCGGTCAGCGCCAGCGCGGTGGCGAGGGCCGCGCCCGCTACGGCAAGGGCCGCGGTGAGTCCGCCGGAGGCGAGGCGGGGCAGCAGTTCGGCGCGCTGCCGCTCGGTGCCGAGGGCGAGGATCAGGGGGGCGACCAGGACGGAGGTGGACAGCAGCGGCGAGGGGGCGAGGGCGCGTCCCAACTCCTCGCTTGCCAGGGCGAGTTCGGTTGCCGAGCAGCCGACACCGCCGTACGCCTCGGGGAGCGCGAGTCCCGGCAGCCCGAGCTGTTCGGAGAGGGCGGCCCACAGCCCGCCGTCGTGCCCCTCCCCCGTCCGCACGGCCGCCCGGACCTCCTCCGGACCGCAGCGCTTGAGCAGCAACTCCCGTACCGTACGCCGGATTTCCTCCTGCTCGGCGGTGAAGCGGGCATCCATGGCGGTCCCCCTCCTGCTCCCCCAACGTCTCGATCTGACGGTCCGTCATATTAGGCCGGAAGGCACCCGAAGCACAGGGTTGCCGTCGATAGATCTGATGTACCGTCAGATCCATGACCGCTGTGCCAGCCCTACCCGGAACCGGTGGCCGTCGCGACACGGCACGAGCATCTCGTGGTGGCGGCCGAAGGGTCGCGATCGTCGGGGCCGCGCTGTCCGACTGCGGCCGGGTGGACGACGCGACCCCGTACGCACTCCACGCGCAGGCCGCCCGCCGGGCCCTCGCCGACGCCGGGCTGGAGCGCACGGCCATCGACGGCCTGGCGTCGGCCGGCCTCGGCACGCTGGCGCCAGTGGAGGTGGCGGAGTATCTGGGCCTGCGGCCCACCTGGGTGGACTCCACCTCGGTCGGGGGGTCGGCCTGGGAGGTCATGGCGGCGCACGCGGCGGACGCGATCGCCGCCGGGCACGCGAACGTCGTCCTCCTCGTCTACGGTTCCACGGCCCGCGCGGACATCAAGGCGGGCCGCCGCACGGGCAACCTCTCCTTCGGCGCGAGCGGCCCCCTCCAGTTCGAGGTCCCCTACGGGCACACCCTGATCGCCAAGTACGCCATGGCCGCGCGCCGCCACATGCACGAGTACGGCACGACCCTGGAGCAGCTGGCCTCCGTCGCCGTACAGGCCCGGGCGAACGCGGCGGCGAACCCGGAGGCGATGTTCCGCACGCCGCTCACCGTGGAGGACGTCCTGTCCTCCCCGCCGATCGCCGACCCGTTCACGAAGCTGCACTGCTGCATACGTTCCGACGGCGGGGCGGCGGTGCTGCTGGCGGCCGAGGAGTACGTACGGGACTGCCGGCCGACGACCCCCGTCTGGATCCTCGGCACGGGCGAGTACACCTCGCACACGACCATGTCCGAGTGGCCCGACTTCACGGTCTCCCCGGCGGCGGTCAGCGGCCGCCTGGCCTTCGAACGGGCCGGCGTGCGCCCCGCCGAGATCGACTTCGCCGAGATCTACGACGCCTTCACCTACATGACCCTCGTGACGCTGGAGGACCTCGGTTTCTGCGCGAAGGGAGAGGGCGGGTCCTTCGTGGAGAAGGGCCGCCTGACCCTGACCGGCGACCTCCCCGTGAACACCGACGGTGGCGGTCTCTCCGCCCAGCACCCCGGCATGCGCGGCCTCTTCCTCCTCGTCGAGGCCGTACGCCAACTGCGCGGTGAGGCGGGCGCCCACCAGGTCCGGGCCCCCGACGGCCACCTGCCCCGCCTCGCCGTGGCCTCGGGCACGGGCGGCTGGTTCTGCTCGTCGGGGACGGTGGTGCTGGGACGGGAGTGAGGCCCTCCCGGCCGACCACCCCGAGGACGGCTCCGCCACCTGCGCCTTCCTGACGCCGTCCACCGCATGCCGTCCACTACACGCCGTCCACCACATGCCTTCCACTACGTGCCTTCCACAGCCGGAATACGAGGCGGGGAGGGCGCGCTGTAGGGAATCGGCAGACGAAGGCGTCCCCGTAGCAGTCCCGGAGGAAGCGACATGGCACTGTCCCGCAAGGAGCGCGAGGAGTTTCTGGCCGAGGCCCATGTGGCCGCGTTGGCGGTGGACGCCGGGGAGGGCAGGGCACCGCTGACGGTGCCGATCTGGTACCAGTACGAACCCGGGGGCGACATCTGGGTCATGACCGGGCTGGACACCCGCAAGAACCGGCTGATCCAGGCCGCCGGCCGCTTCTCCCTGATGATCGACCGACTCGAACCCACCATCCGCTACGTCTCCGTCGAGGGCCCGGTCACCGACACCGCCCCGGCCACCCTCGACCAGCTCCGCGAGATCTCCGCCCGCTACCTCCCGGCCGACAAGGTCGACGGCTACGTCGACTTCGCCTCCCGGAACCATGGCGAACAGGTGATCATCCGCATGCGCCCCGAGAGGTGGGTCTCGTCCGACCTGGGCACGGTGTGAGACCGTCCCACCCATGATCGAGCCCCCTTCCGAGCCGCAGTCCCCCTCTCCGGCACCCTCCCGGCCGTCCGCGTTCGTCCAGGTCCTGCGAGGGCTGCGGGTCTGGGATCCGCAGGTCAGCGCCTTGCCGCCGTTCGATCCGGCCACCGCCCCCGCCGAACCGGTGGCGCTCTTCGCCGCCTGGTTCGGGGAGGTCGTGGCGGCCGGTGAGGTGGAGCCGCACACCATGTCGCTGGCCACGGCTGACGCGGAGGGCCGGCCCGACGTCCGTACGGTGATGCTGCACGACGTGGACGCGCGGGGCTGGCACTTCGCCTCCCACGCGGGCAGCCGCAAGGGACGGCAGCTCGCGGCCCGCCCGTACGCGTGCCTCGGCTTCTACTGGCCCCTCCTCGGCCGCCAGGTCCGGGTGCGGGGCCCGGTCACGGTAGAACCCGCCGAGGTCGCCCACGCCGATCTGCACGCCCGCTCGACGGGTGCGCTGGCCGCCGCCCTCGTCGGGCACCAGAGCGAAGTCCTCCCCTCCTACGAGGAGTTGGAGCGCGCGTCGGAGGCCGCCTGGGCGCGGGCCGAGCGGGAACCGGACGTCGCCGTGCCCTCCTGGACGGCGTACGTCGTGGAGCCGGACGAGGTGGAGTTCTTCCAGGGGGACACGCGGCGACGACACGTTCGGCTCGACTACCGCCGGGAGGAGGGGGGTTGGGTCACGGAGTTGCTGTGGCCCTAGCGAACGTCCGGCAGACAGGCCGGGCAGCCACCGAAGGCCCCAGGCCCTTCCGCCGCCGCTCCCTACGCGCCTGGCACGATCCGTGTTCTGGCAGATCGACGCCGCACCACGATGCTGCGGAGCTGACGCGTTTCCGACGTGGAGCAGTGGGCGGGCTGCGCCGGTGTGTCGGGCCGGCGCCTCAGACCTTCTCCCAAACGGACACGTGTGTGGTGCTGTCGTTCGTGAACGGCTCCCCCTTCCAGCCCGCCCACCGGTCCCGCAACCGCATCCCGGCCAGCCGGGCCATCAGATCCAGCTCGGCCGGCCAGACGTACCGGAAGGGGAGCGACCAGTACACCGGCCGCCCGTCGACGACCATCATGTGGTGCGACCTCATGCCCTGCGTCGCCACGTCGTACGTGTCGAACCCCAGCCGCGTCGCCCCGACCCGGACCGGCACCGCGTTCTGCCCCGGGGGCAGCCTCCGCAGGTCCGGTACTCCGACCTCGATCACGAAGCGGCCGCCGGGCACGAGATGCGCGGCGGCGTTGCGGAAACAGTCCACCTGGGCGTCCTGCGTGGTCAGGTTGTTGATCGTGTTGAAGACCAGGTAGGCGACGGTGAAGCCGGGGCCGTCCACCCGGCTCGTGGCGAAGTCCCCGATGGTGACCCCGATGTCCTCGCCACCCGGCTTGGCCCGCACCCGCTCCACCATGGCGCGCGACATGTCGATGCCGTGCACCGGCACGCCCCGCCGGGCGAGCGGCAGGGCGATCCGCCCGGTGCCGACCCCGAACTCCAGCGCCCGCGCATCCCCTCCGGGGCCGTCCGCGAGACCGGCGATCAAGTCCACGACCGGATCGACGGCCTCCGCGGCGAACATGTCGGCGGAGGTGTCGTCGTAATGCGCGGCGACGACTTCACCGAAGTACCCGTCCGGGTCGTCGACGGCCTCGTACCCGCCACCGCCCCCACCACCGGATCCGCCCCTGCCCACGCCCTCTCCCTCTTCCGCTCCCACTCCCACGTGTCCCTCTCCGCCTTCGCCCGCGTACCCGTTTCCGTCGTCCGTGTTCATCAGATCCCTTGCGGCGCCGGGTCCGTGGCCAGCCGTGCGTGCAGGTGCGCGTCCCGGAAGGCGTCGTGACGCCCCTCGTCGAAGGCCGCCCCGCGCAGGGTCCCCTCGTACGCGAACCCGCACAGCTCGGCGACACGGCAGGACGCGGCATGGCCGACGACGTGGTCGAGTTCGAGCCGGTGGATGCCGAGGTCGGCGAAGGCCCAGCGGGCGGCGAGGTCGAGGGCGCGGGTGGCGATGCGGCGCCCACGGGCCTCGGGCAGCACCCAGTAGCCGACGACGGCCCTCCGCATATACGGGTCGATCCCGCTCAGCCCGACCTGCCCGAGCGTCACCCCGCTCTCCGCGTCCGTGACCCGGAAGGCCACGGTCTTCCCCTCCGCGGCGGACTCCGCCCGCTGCCGCAGCGATTCGCGGGCGCCCTCAAGGCTCTCGTCCAGCGTCATGGGCGTGTTCCACCGCCGGAAGTCCGGATCCGCGCGCCCCCGGAACCACGCCTCGACATCCGCGTCGGACTCGGCGTCCCAGGCGCCCAGCCGCAGCCCGTGACCCTGCGGCTCGACGGAGGATCGGCGGGAAGGACCGGAGGATCGCTCATCAGTACGGCTCACGCCCCCATTGAAACGCGTGAGCCCTCACGACCGCGCGCGAAATACGGGCACCGCGAAGCCCCCGCCCTCGCGGAACACGACCTCCAGTTCCCTCCCCGCCCGCAACTCCCCGTCACCCTCGCCCCACTCCACGACCTCGGTCATCATCCGTGGCCCCTCGACGAGATCGACGACCGCGGCGACGTACGGCGTCCGCTCACCGAAGGGCGGCAGGTCGTTGCGGTGGACGACGGACCAGGTGTAGAGCGTGGCGCGCCCGGAGGCCTCCTCCCACCGCACGTCCTCGCTCCAGCAGTACGGGCAGAACTCGCGCGGATAGTGGTGGGCCCGGCCACAGCCCGCCGCCCCGCAGCGCCGCAGAAGCAGCCGTCCCTCGGCCGCCGCGTCCCAGTACGTACGGCTGAACTCATCGGCGTCGGGCAGATCGAACCGCGCGGAGCCCCCGCCACCGCCACCGCCCATCAGAACAGCCCCAGCGCACTGTCGACGGACCACGTCTGCCAGGACATCCCGAACAGCCCCACCACCGAGATGAGCGCCATCATCGAGTTCTGCCCCTGCTCGGCCCAGTCGTGGATCATCAGCACGAGGTAGAGGACGTTGAGCAACAGCCCGCCGACCAGGGCGACCGGTGTGAGTACCCCGAGGATCAGCCCGAGCCCGAGGGCGAGTTCGGCGTAGGCGACGACGTAGGCCATGGTGCGCGGCCGCGGTTTGACGACCACATCGAAGCCACTGCGCACGGCCTCCCACCGATGTTTCTCCGCCACCCCCGCCGCCCACTCGATCCCGGCCCCCTCGAACCAGGTCTTCTTGTCCTTGTGCCGCCAACTCTCCAGCCACCACAGCCCGACCCCGATACGGAGGACGGCCAGCCATTCGGCACCGCTGAGCCAGATCGTGTCCATGGACATCGCCCTTCCGCACCCGAGCGGGGTTTCTGACGGTACGTCAGTTCAGCGGAACAGGGATGAATGCGCAAGAGACCCGGGCGGGCCGACGGCACCTAGGACACGAACCCGATCGGCATGGCACGGCCGTAGAGCTCGTCGAGACCGACCAACAGCACGCCGCCCCGCTCGGCCTCGGTGCGCAGCGCGTCACTGAATCCCGCGGCGCTGAAGAAGGCCAGCCCGCAGCGGTCCGTGTCATAGCCCCGCCCGGCGAGCACCTCGCGGGCCCGGCTCAACCGCTCCAGGTGACCGACTCCCATCACGGTGCCCCATTTCGCTGCTCCCAAGAGGCCGACAGAGGGCCGCCGCCCCCCGGAACCCGGCTCGGCGACAGCCACATCGACCTGCAGCTGCCGACGCTCCGCGGAGTCGGTCACGACGCCGCTGCCGACCTCCCCCAGCGAAGTACTGAGCAACGAGCGCCCCGGCCCGATCACATACTCACGACAGACCGCCTCGAAGTGCGGTCCGGCCACCTGCGCCGCGAACCGCTCGGCCGCCTGCCCCCACACCTCCGCCGCCTGGCCACTCTCCAGCCGGGCCCAAGCGGGACGCATGACGGCCTCGTAGAAGTTGATCAGCGGTTCGGTGATGCGGTACTGCGACTTGCCCGCCCGGAAGACGTCGGACTCCCGCACCAGGAGATGGCTGTCCTCCAGGACGTTGAGCGGGTGCGAGATGTCCACGGACTTGCGGCCGATGTATCCGGCGATGCCACCACGCGTCGAGTTGCCCTGCGCCACAGCGGCCAGGACCGAGTGATACAGGGCGGTGTCCCGGATGTCGGCCTCCTCGGCGAGCAGGTAGCGCGCCTCACGAAAGAGCGGGCTGAACGGCGAGAGGACCGTACGGCAGATCCAGTCATCGAACGCGCGCAGGCTTTCGGGAACGTCGTCCGCCAGGAACTGGCGGCGGTACGCGGGCGTACCGCCGACGACGGCGTGCAGTCGGGCCGCGAGAGCGGGGTCCTCGGCCACGCCCCAGAACTCCGCGGCGGCCCGATATCCGAAGGGCCTCACGACAAGTTCGAGCTGAGCCCGGCCCCGGAGGGGCGCCGTGCTCGCCAGCAGCCCGCCCATGACCGACATCGCCGAACCGCAGAGGAGCAGCCGCATACGGCTCGCCCGCGTCTGATGACGATCGATCTCGCGCTGTATGAGGGAGGGGAGTTCGGGGGCGACCTTCACCAGATAGGGGAACTCGTCGATGACGACGAGACGCGAGGGTGCCTCGTCCGCTCCTTCTTCGTCCGGGGACGCCAGGCCGAAGAGAAAGGAGATGGCGTCGTCCCACGTCGCGAAGGAGAAGGACGCCGGGGAACCCACGTGCTCGGCCAGGGCGGCGCTGAACTGACGAAGCGACTCCGTGGCGGTACCCGCCGTGGCCCCGAAGTAGAAGCCCCCGCGCTGTTCGACGAGGGCCCTCAGCAGATACGTCTTACCCATCCGGCGCCGACCGCTGACCACCCCGAGCATGGCCTGCGGCAGGGGTCGGTTCACGAAGGCGACGAGCGCCTCCCACTCGGGCCCACGGTCGAACACGTGGGGAGGTTTGGCCGTCCCCGCCTGACGCTTCACGACTCCTCCTTAGGAGTACACCCCTAAGGAGTGTACTCCTTACTGACTGGAGCCCGCGGGAATCCCCTGGCCGCGAGCCCCAGGGTCGCCAATCCCTGACCACGGCCGGACCTCGCCGTCGCCACGTCCCCCACCACCCCTCCCCCACATTCCAAGGGGCCTACGCCACAGATCCCACCCACGTCTCCTACACCCGTGATCAATCCGCAACCAATTCCGGGCTTGACTGAGACCCATCAAGTGAGGGCGTGAATACGCTCGGGCACATGGCCGACTCCAGAGCTTCCGCGACACCTGTCTCCGACCGCCCCGTCTACGTGATCGGCGGCGGCCCCGGAGGGCTGGCCGTCGCGTACGCGTTGCGGGCCCAGGGCGTGCGGGCCGTGGTGCTGGAGAAGGCGGACGGGGTCGGCGCGTCCTGGCGGCGGCACTACGACCGGCTGCACCTGCACACGACCCGGCGGCTGTCGGGGCTGCCCGGACTGCCCATGCCACGCCGCTTCGGCCGGTGGGTGGCGCGGGACAACGTGGTGCGGTACCTGGAGAAGTACGCCGAGGTGCACCAGTTGGAGATCGTCACCGGCGTCGAGGTGTCCCGCGTCGAGCGGAGCGCGGACGGCACCGGCTGGCTGCTGCACGCCACCGGCGGCCGCGAGCTGACCGGCAGCGCGGTCGTCGTCGCCACCGGCTACAACCACACACCCCACCTCCCCGACTGGCCCGGTCGGGACGTGTACGCCGGCGACCTGGTGCACGCCTCCGAGTACCGCAACCCCGAGCCGTACGCCGGCCGTGACGTCCTGGTCGTCGGCATCGGCAACACCGGCGCCGAGATCGCCGTCGACCTCGTCGAGGGCGGGGCCGCGCGCGTACGGCTGGCGGTGCGGACGGCCCCGCACATCGTGCGCCGCTCGACCGCCGGGTGGGCGGCCCAGTACACGGCCGTCCTCGTACGGCGGCTGCCCGTCACCCTCGTGGACCGGCTCGCCAGGCCGGTGGCGAAACTCAGCGTGCCGGACCTGTCGGCACACGGCCTGCCCCGGCCCGACACCGGCCTCTACTCCCGGGTGAACGAGGGCTCCATTCCCGTGCAGGACGTCGGGCTCGTCGACGCCGTACGGAAGGGGAAGGTCGAGATCGTCGGCCCGGTCGAGGGGTTCGACGACGGCAAGGTCGTCCTCGGCGACGGCACCCGCGTCGAGACGGACGCCGTGATCGCCGCCACCGGCTACCGGCGCGCCCTGGAAGGGCTCGTCGGGCACCTCGACGTGCTCGACGAGCGGGGGAAGCCCGTCGTGCACGGGGCCCGCTCCCCCAAGAACGCCCCCGGTCTCTACTTCACCGGCTTCACCAACCCCATCAGCGGCATGTTCCGCGAACTCGCCCTCGACGCCGAGAAGATCGCCAAGGCGGTCGCGAAGACGGGCGGCGTCGCCACCCGCGACGCGGTCACCATACGGATCCGCACCACACGCTGAGCAAACGCGGGGCGCCGGGCGCGGGACGCGGGGCGCGGGACGCCGGACGCGGGGCGCCGGACGCGGGGCGCGGGACGCGGGGCACCGGACGCGGGACGCGGGACGCGGGGCGCCGGGCGCGGGACGCGGGGCGCGGGACGCCGGACGCGGGGCGCCGGACGCGGGGCGCCGGACGCGGGGCGCGGGACGCCGGACGCGGGACGCGGGACGCGGGGCGCCGGGCGCGGGACGCGGGGCGCGGGACGCCGGACGCGGGGCGCCGGACGCGGGGCGCCGGACGCGGGGCGCCGGACGCGGGGCGCGGGACGCGGGGCACCGGACGCGGGACGCGGGACGCGGGACGCGGGACGCGGGGCGCCGGGCGCGGGACGCGGGGCGGTGACACCGGACGCGGTCGCGGACGGACGCGGTCGCCGACACGGGACGGTCGCCAACGGACGCGGCCGTTACGTCTGACCCCCGCCCCGCGCGGGTACAACCTCCTTACTGCCGCGTAACTTTGCTCGCACACCCATTCCTGACGGAGCGTCAGTTCAGTAGTCTGACATCTGACGTGTCGTCAGATACGTGAACGCGTCACGTCACTGAATTGGCTGTCACACAGGAGCGGGCGGACCGATGCTTGGATCAACCCACGGCACCCTCACCACCGACTCCCGCCGGGCCCGGGCCATCGCGTGCGGCGAGCACCCCGCACAGGCCGTGCACGGCAGGCCCGCCGCGGCCGGCGACCTGGACGTCAGCGGACGTCCGCTGTACGCCGACGTCCCCGATCTGGACCGTTTCTTCCGGCCGGAATCCGTGGCCGTCGTCGGCGCCTCGGACACGGAAGGCCGGCCGAACACCGGGATCACCCGGCAACTGCTCGCTTGGTCCGAACGGGTCGGCGCCCGGCTCCATCCCGTGCACCCCACGCGTGAGTCGGTCTTCGGCATCCCCTGCGCCCCTTCCGTCGCCGACCTGCCCGAACAGGTCGACCTCGCCGTCCTGCTCGTCTCCGATCCCCTCCCCCTGATCGACGAACTGGCCGAGGCCAAGGTGAAGTTCGCCGTCGCCTTCGCCTCCGGTTTCGCCGAGACCGGCGCGGAGGGCGCCGCCGCGCAGGAGCGGCTGGCCGCCGCCGTGGCCCGCGCCGACGGTCTGCGGCTGCTCGGCCCCAACACCAACCTCAACGCCTTCGAGCGCTTCCGCGACGACCTGGACGGCCCGGCGATCGCCCTGATCACCCAGTCCGGCCACCAGGGCCGCCCCGTCTTCTCCCTCCAGGAACTCGGCATCCGCCTCTCCCACTGGGCCCCCACCGGCAACGAGGCCGATCTGGAGACCGCCGACTTCATCTCCTACTTCGCCGAACGCCCCGAGGTGGGCGCCATCGCCGCATACGTGGAGGGCCTCAAGGACGGCCGCGCCTTCCTCCTCGCCGCCGACCGGGCCGCCCGGCGCGGTGTCCCCGTCGTCGCCGTCAAGGTCGGCCGCACCGAGACCGGCGCCCGCACCGCCGCCTCCCACACCGGCAAGCTGACCGGCGCGGACGCGGTGGTCGACGCGGCGATGCGGCAGTTCGGCGTGATACGCGTCGACGGACTCGACGAACTCCAGGACACCGCCACCCTGTTGGCGCGGGCGCGACGGCCTCGCACCCCGTACTCGACCACCCCGGGCCCAGCCGCCCCGAGGGCGGAGGGCGTCGTCGTCTATTCGATCTCGGGCGGCACGGGCGCGCACTTCGCCGACCTGGCCACCGAGGCCGGCCTGCCCCTGCCCACGCTCTCCGAGGCCAAGCAGGCCGAGCTGCACCAGTGGATTCCCGGCTATCTGAACGTGGCCAACCCCGTCGACAACGGCGGCCACCCCGTGGGCGACTGGCGCGGCCCCCGCATCCTCGACGCGATCCTCGACGACCCGGCGGTGGGGGTGCTGATCTGTCCCATCACCGGCCCCTTCCCGCCCATGAGCGACAAGCTCGCCCAGGACCTGGTGGCCGCGGCGGAGCGGACGGACAAGCTGGTGTGCGTGGTGTGGGGGTCGCCGGTGGGCACCGAGGCCGCGTACCGCGAGACACTGCTCGGGTCGTCCCGGGTGGCAACCTTCCGTACCTTCGCCAACTGCATCACGGCCGTGCGCGCCCACCTCGACCACACCCGCTTCACCAGCGCCTACCGCTCCCCCTTCGACGAGGCGCCACGCTCCCCCTCCCCCTCCTTCCGCAAGGCGAAGGCACTGATGCGGCCGGGGCAGCAGCTGAGCGAGCACGCGGCCAAGCAGCTGCTGCGCGCGTACGGGATACGTGTGCCGCGCGAGCAGTTGGTGACGAGCGCGGCGGCGGCCGTCCGCGCGGCGAGCCTCGTCGGCTACCCCGTGGTGATGAAGGCGTCCGGCGCCCGCATCGCCCACAAGACGGAACTCGGCCTGGTGAAGGTCGGCCTGACCTCCGCGAGCCAGATCCGCGACGCCTATCGCGACCTGACCGACATCGCCCGCTACGAGGACGTCTCCCTCGACGGGGTGCTGGTCTGCCAGATGGTCGAGCGGGGCGTGGAGATGGTCGTGGGCGTCACCCACGACGACCTCTTCGGGCCGACGGTCACGGTCGGCCTCGGCGGGGTCCTCGTGGAGGTTCTCCGCGACTCCGCCGTGCGCGTGCCCCCCTTCGCCGAGGACCAGGCCCACGCCATGCTCGCCGAACTGCGCGGGCGGGCCCTGCTGGACGGCGTGCGCGGGGCTCCCCCGGCCGACGTGGACGCCCTCGTGGAGGTCGTGCTCCGCGTGCAGCGCATGGCGCTCGAACTCGGGGACGAGATCGCGGAGTTGGACATCAACCCGCTGATGGTGCTGCCGAGGGGGCAGGGGGCCGTGGCGTTGGACGCGCTGGCGGTGTGCCGCTGAGCGCCACCGCACACCGAGAACATCCCACACACCGAGGACATCCCGCACACCGAGGACATCCATCACTCCCCGTAAAAACAGGAGCACCCACATGTCCGCTTCCCCCCTTGAACATCCCGAAAAATCCCGTGACTCATTGATACGGCACGGCACTGACAACGCCGTCTCGTGGATCACGCTCAACCGCCCCGAGGCGATGAACGCCCTCACCCCCGACCAGCGGGAACACCTCATCCGCCTCCTCTCCGACGCCTCCGCCGACCCCTCCGTACGCGCGGTCGTCATCACCGCGACGGGCCGCGGATTCTGCGCGGGGGCGGATCTGCGGGGCGCGGCTGCGAGCGGCGGGGAGCGACTCGCGGGCGACGTGGCGCGCACCATCCGGCTCGGCGCCCAGCGCCTCATCTCGGCCGTGCTCGACTGCGAGAAGCCGGTGATCGCGGCGGTGAACGGCACGGCGGCGGGCATCGGCGCGCATCTCGCCCTCGCGTGCGACCTCGTGCTGGCGGCCGAAGAGGCCCGTTTCATCGAGGTGTTCGTACGGCGCGGCCTCGTCCCCGACGGGGGTGGCGCGTATCTCCTCCCCCGCCTCGTCGGCCCCCAGCGGGCGAAGGAGCTGATGTTCTTCGGCGACGCCCTGTCCGCGGCCGACGCGGAGCGCCTCGGTCTCGTCAACCGTGTCGTCGCCGCCCAGGACCTGGAGAAGACGGCCCGCGAGTGGGCCGAACGCCTCGCCGCCGGCCCGACCCGCGCCCTGGCGTTGACCAAACACCTGGTCAACGCCTCCCTCGACACCGACCGCGCCACCGCCTTCGCCGCCGAGGCCGCCGCCCAGGAGATCAACATGACGACGCGGGACGCCCAGGAGGGCGTGGCGAGCTTCGTGGAGCGACGGACACCGCACTACGAGGGCCGCTGACGGGCCGGGAGAGCCCGTAAGAAGCCTCCGGGAGCTCCCAGAAGCCCTGGGTGCGGGGCTTCACTTCTGACGGACCGTCAGTTTCAATGGACGTCGTGATGGGACACGCGGGTATGGCAGCCGCCGCCGTCCGCTACCTGAAGGCGGACACGGGCAGCAGGGCGGCCGCGACGGACGCGGCGGACAGGCGCCCCGGGACGACGATCGCGCAACCGGTCGTCGAGGCGCTGCCCCGCCCCGACCTGCGCTGCGTCGGCGAGAACGAGCGCGCGCCGGTCGACCAGGCCACATTCCGGCGGGTCCTGGGGAACTTCGCGACAGGCGTCACGGTGATCACCGCACCGGCACTGGCACTGGCACTGGCACTGGCACCAGCACCAGCACCGGCACCGACCCGGGCGGCCGACGACTCCGGCCCCGACCCCACGGAACTCCCTACCCAACTCCCCACCGAGCACCCTGACGACCACCCCGCCGGCTTCGCCTGCCAGTCCTTCTCCTCCCTCTCCCTGGACCCGCCGCTGGTCGCGTTCATGGTCGGCCGTACGTCGACGACCTGGCCCCGGATCGCCCGCGCGGGCGTCTTCTGCGTGAACGTACTCGGCGCGGACCAGGGCGAGTTGTGCCGTCGCTTCGCGGTGAGCGGCGCGGACAAGTTCGCCGGTGTCGCCCACGACCCGGCCCCTGCCACGGGCTCCCCCCGCCTCACCGGCGCCGCCGCCTGGATCGACTGCACGATCCACGCCGTACACACCGGCGGCGACCATCTGATCGTGGTGGGCCGGGTGGAGGCGCTGGGCACGGGCGGCGAAGCCGTGCCGCCGCTGCTGTTCCACCGGGGACGGTTCGGGGAGCTCAGGGCCTGACAGCAGGACCGGGGACCACTCCTTCGCGTGAACGCCGCGCAAACCACGGACCCACCGGCTAGCCTGTTCATAACGTCGCTGTTATGACGTGGGGTGAAGTAGAGCTGGAGCCGGAGGTGGAACAGTGGCTCCTCGGGCTGTCCGCCGGGCATCGCGGTACGGTCGCGTTCTACGTCGACCTGCTCGCGGTTCGCGGCCCGCTGCTCACCGAGCCGTACTCGCGCGAGTTGGACGGCAAACTGCGGGAGCGGCGCTTCCATCTGGACTCCGACGCGGTCCGCATCACCTACTGGATCGCCTCCGGGCGCCGGATCATCTTGCTGACGGCGTTCCGCAAGCGGCGGATGCGCGAGACCGCGGAGATCGTCCGCGCCCGGCGGGCCATGGCGCGCCGCGTCGAGGAACGGCACACAGTGGACGAGGTGTGATGCATGAGTGAGCGCGGAAGCTGGAACGACCTACGGGACGAAGCCCTCGCCTCACCGGAGGGGCGAGAGGCGTACGACGCCGCGCGGATCCGTTTCGAACTGGGCCGGACGGTCCGGGAGCGGCGCGAGGCGCTGGGTATGACGCAGGCACAACTCGCACAGAGATCGGGGATGCTGCAGCCTGCCGTGGCGCGGTTCGAGGCGGGCGGGACCATGCCCACGCTTCCCCTCCTCGAACGGTTCGCCGTCGCCCTCGGCATGCGCCTCCACGTCGGCTTCGAACCACTCGACCGCGCCGGCTGAGACGTCGCGTCGAGGGGCCCGCCGGATCCGTGGGACGGGTCAGGCCGCCCCCGCGCTCCCCACCGGCCGCCGCCTGATCACCAGCGCCATCAGCGCCGCCGCCGCGCACAGCCCGCCCGAGGCGACCCAGACGACGTCGTAGGAGCCGAAGGTGTCGCGGGCGAGGCCGCCGAGGAAGGCGACGAGGGCGGCGCCGACCTGGTGGGAGGCGAGGACCCAGCCGAAGACGATGGCGCTGTCGGCGCCGTAGTGCTCACGGCACAGGGCCATGGTGGGCGGGACGGTGGCCACCCAGTCGAGGCCGTAGAAGACGATGAAGAAGATCATCGGGAGATGCACGGCGGGACCCAGCAGGATCGGGAGGAAGAGGAGCGAGATGCCCCGGAACGCGTAGTACACCGCCAGCAGCCGCCGCGCGTCGAAGCGGTCCGTGAACCAGCCCGAGGCGATCGTGCCGAGGACGTCGAAGACCCCGATGACGGCCAGCAGCGAGGCCGCCGCCGTGACGGGCATGTGCTCGTCGTGGGCCGCGGGAATGAAGTGGGTCTGGATGAGGCCGTTCGTGGAGGCGCCACAGATCGCGAACGTGCCGGCGAGCAGCCAGAACGGCCCCGTCCGCACCGCCGAGAAGAGCACCGCCACGGCCCGCCGCGCCGCCCCCGGCACCGGCCCCGGCTTCGGCACGAACTCCTTGGCCCCGTACGGCTTCAGGCCCACGTCCGCCGGATGGTCCCGCAGCAGCAGCCAGACGAAGGGGACGACGGCCAGGGCGGCGAGGGCGACCGTGACGGAGGCGGGCCGCCAGCCGCGCTCGGAGACGATCCACGACAGCAGGGGGAGGAAGATCAGCTGCCCGGACGCCGAGGCGGCGGTCAGGATGCCCGAGACCAGGCCGCGCCGTTCGGTGAACCAGCGGTCGGTGACGGTCGCCGCGAAGGCCAGCGCCATCGAACCGGAGCCGAGCCCCACCAGCAGGCCCCAGCAGAGCATCAGCTGCCAGGCCGAGGTCATCCACACCGTCGTACCGGCGCCGAGCGCGATCACCGTCAACGCGACCGCGACGACCCGGCGGATCCCGAAGCGGTCCATCAGCGCGGCGGCGAAGGGGGCCGTCAGGCCGTACAGCGCCAGGTTGATCGAGACCGCCGACGCGATCGTGCCGCGCGACCAGTCGAATTCCTCGTGCAACGGATCTATCAGCAGACCCGGCAGCGAACGGAAGGCCGCCGCCCCGATGATCGTCACGAAGGTGACGGCGGCGACGAACCAGGCGCGGTGGATACGGGTACGGCCGGTACGGGGGCCGGCATCCACCGGATGGTGAGCAGCGGCGGCCCTCCGCGCTTCGACGGAGTCGAGGGGGTCAACGGAGTCGACGGAAGGGGCGTCGGCGGCGTTCGGGGCGTCGTCGGCTGTCTGGGTCATGCCGTCAAGCTTCCGAGCTGCGGTCATCCCGGACGAGTGGCCGGGAGGACAGCATTCATTAGGATCGGGCCATGCCCGCAGAGCCCACCGCCGAACCCACCGCCGAACATGCCGCAGAGCCCACCGCCGAACCTGCCCCCGAGCGCTCCCCCGAACCCACCCCCGAGCGCACCACCGCAGGCACCGCCCGGCCCACCCGCCACCGCGTCGTGGTCCTCGCCCTCGACGGGTTGCTCCCCTTCGAGCTGGGCATTCCGCAGCGCATCTTCGGCAAGGCGCGGGACGCGGCGGGGAGCCCGCTGTACGACATCGTCACCTGCTCGATCCGGCCGCCCGGCCCGGTGGAGACGGACGCCGACTTCGCGGTCCTCGTCCCGAACGGCCCGGAGATCCTCGCCACCGCCGACACGGTCGTCGTCCCCGCCGCGTACGAGCTGGGCCCGGTCTACGAGGACGGCGTCCTCACCCCCGAACTGGCCGCCGCCCTCGCCCACATCCGCCCCGGCACCCGGCTGGTCTCCATCTGCACCGGCGGCTACGTCCTGGCCGCGGCGGGCTTCCTCGACGGCCGCCCGGCGACCACGCACTGGTACCACGCCGAGCACTTCCAGCGGCTCTTCCCGAAGGTCCGGGTCGACGCGGACGTCCTCTTCGTCGACGACGGCGACGTCCTCACCTCGGCGGGCGTCGCGGCCGGGATCGACCTGTGCCTGCATCTCGTACGACGCGACCACGGCACCGGCGTCGCCAACGACGTGGCCCGGCGTACGGTCGTACCGCCGCACCGGGACGGCGGGCAGGCCCAGTACATCCGGCGGCCGCTGCCCGAGCCGCAGGCCGCGACCACGACCGCCGCCCGCGCGTGGGCCCTGGGGCGCCTCCACGAACCGATCCAGCTCCGCGACCTGGCCGAGCGGGAGTCCATGTCGGTCCGCACGTTCACGCGCCGCTTCCGCGAGGAGGTCGGCATCAGCCCCGGTCAGTGGCTCACCCGGCAACGCGTCGAACGGGCCCGTCACCTCCTGGAGTCCACCGACCTGACCATCGACCAGATCGCCCACGACGCGGGCTTCGGAACGGCCCAGTCGATGCGGCAGCATCTGCAGGGGGCACTGGGGGTGACCCCGACGGCGTATCGGCGGACGTTCAGGACCGCCGGGGCCACCGTGCCGCCGCTGCCCCGAAGCCTGCCCACCGGGTGATCAGAAGGTGAGCACCGCCCGCGCCACCCGCCCCTCCCCCGCGTCCTGAGCCGCCTTCGCGAAGTCCTCCACCGGATACGTGGCCGTGACCAGCTCGTCCAGGAGCAGCCGGCCCTCCCGGTACAGCTCGGCGTAGAGGGCGATGTCCCGTTGCGGGCGGGACGAGCCGTACCGGCATCCCAGGATGGACTTGTCCAGGTACAGGGAGGAGACGAGGAAGGACGCCTCGGCGGTCGCGGCGGGCACGCCCAGCAGTACCGCCTGGCCATGCCTGTCCAGCAGGTCGATGGCCTGGCGGATGAGTTCGACGCGGCCGACGCACTCGAACGCGTGGTCGGCGCCGGTGGGAAGGACGTCCCGCACCCCCTCCACCGACGTCAGGAAGTGCGTGGCCCCGAACCGCCGCGCCACCGCCTCCTTCTCCGGATTGGCGTCCACGGCGACGATCCGCGTGGCCCCGGCGATCCGCGCGCCCTGCACGACGTTGAGCCCGATCCCCCCGGCCCCGATCACGACGACACCGTCCCCCCGGTCGACGCGCGCCCGGTTGAGCACCGCCCCCACCCCGGTCAGCACCCCACACCCGATCAGCGCGGCGGAGGTCAGCGGAATGTCCCGCGGTATCCGTACGGCCTGCACGGCCTTGACGACGGTCCGCTCGGCGAAGGCGGAGTTCGCGGCGAACTGGAACACCTCCCGCCCGCCGCGCGAGAACGGCCGCGTGGGCCGCCCGATCGCCCGACGGCACATGGTCGGCCGCCCCCGGTCGCAGTCGGCGCAGGCCCCGCAGTTGGCGAGGGTGGACAGGGCCACATGGTCCCCGGGACGGACATGCCCGACCCCCGCGCCCACCGCCTCGACGACCCCGGCCCCCTCGTGCCCCAGCACCACGGGAACGGGGAAGGGGATGGTCCCGTCCACCACCGACAGGTCGCTGTGACAGAGCCCGGCGGCCGAGACGGCCACCTGGACCTCGCCGGGCCCCGGCTCCCGTACGTCCAGATCATCGACGACCTCGGCCCGCTCGCCGTCGAACACCACTCCGCGCATGGCTCCACCTCTCAGCCTCTCGGCTCCCTCGGCAGACCGAGCACCCGCTCGGCGATGATCGTGCGCTGCACCTCGTCGGAACCGCCGTAGATGGTGTCGGCCCGGCTGAACAGGAACAGTTGCTGGAACGGATCGAGTGCGTACGGTTCCTCCGCCGACCACTCCCGCGGCCCCACCACGGCGCCCGCGCCCCGCACCTCCATCGCCAGCTCCCCGAGCCGCCGATGCCACCGCCCCCACAGCAACTTGGCCACACTCGGCGCGCCGGGCTCCACGCCCCCGCGCCCCGCACCGGACCCCGACCCGGACCCGGACCCCGGACCACCCTCCGAACCGCCCAGCGTCCGCAGCGCGTTCCACCGCATCACCCGCAGCTCGGCCCACTGCCGTACGAGCCGATCGCGTACGACGGGATCGTCCACGGCCCCGCTGCCCATGGCGGCCCGTACGACGTCCCTCAACTCCTCCTCGAAACCGATCTGTTGGGCGAGGGTCGACACCCCCCGCTCGAAGCCGAGGAGTCCCATGGCGACCCGCCAGCCGTTTCCCTCGCCTCCGACGACGTGCTCCGCGCGGGCGTGCGCCCCGTCGAAGAACACCTCGTTGAACTCGCTCGTCCCGGTCATCTGCCGGATCGGCCGCACCTCGATCCGCCCCGGCTGGTCCATGGGAACGAGGAGCAGCGACAGCCCGTGGTGACGCCCGGACCCCGCCTCGGTACGGGCCAGCACGAAACACCAGTCGGCCTCGTGGGCGAGCGAGGTCCAGATCTTCTGCCCGGTGATCCGGTACGACCCGTCCCCCGCGCGCTCCGCCCTGGTCCGCACCCCGGCGAGATCCGACCCGGCCCCCGGTTCGCTGTAGCCCTGGCACCAGAGTTCGTCACCACGCGCGATCGTCGGCAGGAACCGCCCCTTCTGCTCCTCGCTTCCGAAGGCGATCAGCGTCGGCGCGAGCAGTTTCTCGCCGATGTGCCCCGACCTGGCCGGGAGCCCGGCCCGCGCGTACTCCTCGGCCCACACGACCTGCTGGACGAGGCTCGCCGTACGGTTCCCGTACCCGCCCTCGGCCCACCCGAGCCCGATCCACCCGGCGGCCCCCAGCGTCCGTTCCCAGGCGCGCCGGTCCTCCCCCACCCCGGCGTGCGCCCCCAACCAGACCCTCACTTCCGCCCGGAACGCCTCGTCCTCTGCGCTGAACCCGAAGTCCATGCCACCTCCACGGTGAGCCGGTACCGACGCGACAAGCGGGTGCGTTCGTTGACTGCGGGTGAGTGGGGGCTGGTCGCGCAGTTCCCCGCGCCCCTGAAGACCAGGCCCCTGCGGGCCTGCAGGGCGACTGGGCCACTGGGCGGCGAGGCGGCGGGCCGAAAAGCACGGGGCGCAGCCCCTGCTTTTCAGGGGCGCGGGGAACTGCGCGAGCAACCACAACGAACCCGCACCCGCCGACGCACCCCCAACCCCCACCCCCTCAGGCGTTCGGCCGTTCTCCAGAGGTGGCGGCCCGAGCCATCGCCTCCACCCGCTCCAGCATCGGCATCGGATCCACCCCCACGGCCCCCGGCAACACCTCCGCGATCCGCTCCGGAGTCCAGCCCCCGTCCGCGTACGCCGAGCGCAGCTCACCCGGCTGGGCCCACACCGCGATCTTCGGCCCGGCCACCGTGTACACCTGCCCGGTGATCCGCTCCTCCCGAGCCCGGTCCGACAGCAGGTACACCACGAACGCGGCCACGTCCTCCGGCTCACCGATCTCGGTCAGCTCCATCGGGACACCGGCGGACATCCGGGTACGGGCGACCGGCGCCACCGCGTTCGCGGTCACCCCGTACCGGTGCAGGCCCAGCGCGGCGCTCCGCACCAGCGAGATGATCCCGCCCTTGGCCGCGCTGTAGTTCGCCTGCGAGACGGACCCCTGGTGGTTGCCGCTCGTGAACCCGATCAAGGTCCCGGCCCGCTGCCTGCGCATGACGGCGGACGCGGCCCGGAACACCGTGAACGTGCCCTTGAGGTGCGTGGCGATCACCGGATCCCACTCCTCCTCGGCCATGTTGAACAGCATCCGCTCCCGCAGGATCCCGGCGACGCACACGACCCCGTCGATCCGCCCGTACGCCTCGACCGCCGTGTCCACGACCCGCTGTCCGCCCGCCATCGTGGAGACGTCGTCGGCGACGGCGACCGCCTCGCCCCCGGCCGCCTCGATCTCCTTGACGACGGTCTCGGCGACGGAACTGGTGGGTTCGGAGCCGTCGACGGAGACGCCGTAGTCGTTGACGACGACCCGCGCGCCCTCGGCGGCGGCGCCGAGGGCGACCGCCCGGCCGATCCCCCGCCCCGCTCCGGTGACGGCGACGACCTTGCCTGCCAAGAAGTTTCCCACCCCGGCCCCTTCCCCTCAACGCGGTTTCTGACGGACCGTTAGATTTGCTCGCACGGCGATTCTACGACCCGTCGGATACGCCACCACAAGCCCCGGGGAGGCCCCGATGTCATCACCCACGGAGTTCGCCGCGTTCACGGACATCGCCAAGCGCGTGAACAACTGGGGGCGTTGGGGGGCGGACGACGAGATCGGCACCCTCAACCTGATCACCGACGAGGTCGTACGGGAGGCCGCCGCCTCGGTCCGTTCCGGTCACCGCGTCCCGCTCGCGCTGCCCCTCCAGCAGGACGGCGTGCAGACGGGGATGATGCCGGGCCGGGTGAACCCGCTGCACGCGATGGTGCAGATCAACCAGGAGATCTTCGGCCCGGGCACGGTCGCGTGCAGCGACGACGCCGTGACGATGGGGCTCCAGGCGGCCACCCACTGGGACGCGCTCACCCATGTCTCGCACTCGGGCCGGATCTACAACGGCCGCCCCGCGGCCACCATCACCCCGCACGGCGGCGCGGCCTTCGCCGGGATCGACAAGGCACGGCACATCGTCTCGCGCGGTGTCCTGCTGGACGTCCCCCGCGCCCTGGGCCTCGGCGCCGACCGCCTCCCCGGCAACCACGCCGTCACCCCCGAAGACCTGGACGCGGCCGAGGAGTTGGCGGGCACCCGGGTCCGCGCGGGCGACATCGTCCTCGTCCGCACCGGTCAGATCCAGGTCTACCTCGCCGGCGACAAGCACGCGTACGCGTTCCCGTCCCCGGGGCTGTCCCTGCGCACCCCGGAGTGGTTCCACGCGCGTGATGTCGCGGCCGTCGCCAATGACACCCTGACGTTCGAGATCTTCCCGCCGGAGATCGAGGACCTGTGGCTTCCGGTGCACGCGCTCGACCTGGTCGAGATGGGCATGCCGCAGGGACAGAACTGGAATCTGGAAAAGTTGTCCACAGCCTGTGGACAACTTGGGCGGTACGACTTCCTGCTCTCGGCGATGCCCGAGCCGTTCGTCGGGGCGACGGGCACACCGGTGGCCCCGATCGCCATCCTGTAACACCCGGGAACCGCGGAATCCCGGAACCGCAGAACCCCAAGGCCTCAAGGTCCCAGAGCCCTGGGCGCCTTGGTCGACCGGCGGCGCGCCGCTGCCCGCCCCGAGCACGGCACGGCGCGCCGCCATCCGGCCTCGGCGTACCCGCCCTGCCCCCTTGACCCCGTGGGGAGCCGACGCCGAAACGCGACCCACGCTCGTCGAGGGCCTCCGTCACCGAGACCCTCGCCGTCCCCTCGCGGCGAATCGCTGACCACAAGCGTGATCAAACGGACACGGCACGTCAACACCCGTTCAGGGATCAGCCACACAAAACCGGCGTCGCGACGGTGCGTACGGAAGCACGTCCCGGCGCACGATTCGGCTACCACCGGGGGACCCTCCAACGCCGTGCGCTCGCGCGCAGGCGTGTGCGGCGCGCATACCGTTCGCCCGCGCACGCCCAGCGGCTCGGGGGTACGGGGGTACGGGGGTACGGGGGTACGGGGGTACGGGCCATCGCGCGACTGCAGGCCGTACGTGGCTGATCGCGCAGTTCCCCGCGCCCCTGAAGGGGGACGCCCGGCCGCCGCCCCCTGCGGGCAATCGTGCCGCCAGGGCGGCACGGGTGGGCGCGGCGGCACCTCGCAACCGCCGAGCAGCGGAACCACACCTGGCCCACCGCACCTCCGGCCCACCAGGAACTCCCTGCCTAGACCACCTCGTACGCCAGGCTCTCCCGGGCTACCGCCGCGACCCCCGTCACCGCACTGCACGCCGGATAGACCGCCGGCGCGACAGCGCCACCACCCGCGCCCTGCGCACCACCCGACGCCCCCGAGACCCCCACCGCCCCGGCCACCCCGGGGACCACCCGGTCCAGCTCGCACCAGATGCGCTTGCCGACACCCTCGTAGGACCAGCCCCAGCGGTCCGCGAGGACCTCGACGAGGGCGAGGCCCCGCCCGCCCGTCTCGTCGCCGTCGGCGCACCGCGGCGCCGGCGGGCACGCGCTGGTGTCGGCGACCTCGAGACGGACCGTGCCGGTCGAGCCGTCACGGAGGCCGGACAGCAGCAGCCGCAGCACCGCCGGACGGCCGGTGTGCACGACCGCGTTGGTGACCAGCTCGGAGACGAGGAGGATCAGCGTCTCGGCGAGTGGCTCGTCGTCCCCTATCCCGGACCCGGCGAGCCGTGAACGGGCCCATCTCCGTGCGCGACCCACCTCTGCGGGGTCGGGCCGGATCTCCAGCTGCACTTGAAGCACCTGCACCGCTCACACCATCCGAACCGGCGGACACATCGCCGCACGCCCCTCGGGGGCCACGATCGTGGTCATCTGCTGCCTGGCCGACGCCACCGCCATCGATACCGTCGGCACCGGGATCACGGAACGTGATCCCCTTACAGGACAGCATGGTTGACGTACAGTCACCCCAACAAGCGCTTCGGGCATATTCCAGCGCGAAGGAGTACGCATACGGCATACTGTGCGACGCTCATCGTGGGGAGTCGAACAGACCGGGACGAAGAGACTCCGGCCCACTTCACGAGCGCCGGGCACCGCCGGATCCGGGGCCGCCACAGGGGCAACACCGGCTCGGCTCGACCTCGGAACCACTCGCATCCACCAGAAGGTACCGGAGTAGGACTCCGACTCCAGGCCGTGACAAGTCACGCCTAGGACACAACACGGTATCAACGCTCGGTAATTCCGGTATGCCACGTTCCGCGACATTCGACCGGGACGGTGCCACGCATTTCCGCTTCCGTCCTGGTCAGCGCGGTCAACCCGCCTCGATCAGCAGTTCCCGTGCCAACAACTCCTCACTCTCCGTGATCGATCCGCCACGTTCCGCCCGTACCCACGCCCGCTTCAGACACAGGTGTACGTCGGCCTCCCAGGTGAACCCCATACCGCCGTGCACCTGCAGACAGTCACGCGCCCCGCGCACCGCCGCCTCGTCGGCCAGCAGCCGAGCCGCCGCGATCTCCACCGGATCGACGGTCACGGCCGCCGCGTACACCGCCGCCCGCGCCACCTCCACCCGCACCAGCAGTTCGGCACACAGATGCTTGACCGCCTGGAACGCCCCGACCGGCCGCCCGAACTGCTCCCGCGTCCGGGCGTGTTGCACCGCGGCCTCACAGGCCCGGACCGCCGTACCCAACTGCTCGGCGGCGGTGAGCAGCACGAAGAGGTCATCGAGGCCGGCGGAGGGAGCGGAGGGATCGGCCCCCGGCACCCGGTGCAGCGGCGTCAACGGATCCACGGACCGCAACGCCACCGCCCCTCGCGCCTCCCCCACCACCACATCCGCCTCCTCCAGCCACTCCACCAGCCCCCCACCCCCGACGGCGGTCACGACGACCTCCCCGGTCGCCGCCCCCGGCACCACTCCCGCCGCGAGATGCGTGGCCACCAGCGGCCCGGGCAGCAGCGCCCGCCCCGCCTCCTCGAACACCAACACCGCCTCCGGCACCCCGAGTCCGACCCCGCCCTCGGCCTCGGACAGCCGAAGCGAGAAGAACCCCGCCGCCCCCAGCTCCCGCCACCACCCCCTGTCCAGGCCACCGCCCCGGTCGACGGCGTTCCACAACGCCTCCCGCCCGAAGATCCGCGCCACCACGTCCCGCACGCCGTCGCGCAACGCCCGCTGATCCGCAGTGAGTTGAAATCGCATAAGCCAACAACCCCTCATCGACCCCGAGCACAACAGCGCGCCCGTGTTTGTCAGGCGCGCGGGGCACTGCGCAAGCAACCCCAACCCCAACGCACCCGCACCCGCACCCGCACCCGCACCCGCACCCGCACCCGCACCCGCACCCGCACACCACAACACCCCCACCCCCTTGGGCGCCCCCAAACCCCCAGTCACCCCTTGGGCAGCCCCAGAATCCGCTCCCCCACGATGTTCCGCTGAATCTCCGACGTCCCCGCAGCGATCGTGTACGACAACGAACTGAGCCGGTCAAGCACCCATCCGCGCTCCAGATCGAGCGCGTCCGCCCCCAGAACCTCCGCCGCCACGTCGTACAACTCCTGCCGCGTCCGCGAATACCTCAGCTTGAATACGGAACCCCCCACCCCCGGCACCCCTCCCGACGCCTCCCCCTCGCTCACGTTCCACTGCGTGAGCCGCCACAGCGCCCGGAACTCCGCGTTCAACCGCCCGAGCCGCCGCCGCACACCCGAGTCGTCCCAGCGCCCGTTCGCCCGCGCCTCCCTCGCGATCTCCCCCAACACCCGCCGACAGGCGACCACTTCACCCACGAACGCGGTTCCGCGCTCGAACGACAGCGTCACCATGGTCACGCGCCACCCGTCGTTCTCCTCGCCCACCCGGTTGGCGACCGGCACCCGTACCTCGTCGAGGAAGACCTCGGCGAACTCGGTGGAGCCGGCGAGTGTGCGCAGGGGCCGTACGGTCACACCGGGCGCGTCCATGGGCATCGCCAGCCAGGAGATGCCCCGGTGCTTCGGCGCCTGAGCATCCGTCCGCACCAACAGCTCGCACCAGTCGGCGACTTCGGCGTGCGAGGTCCAGATCTTGGAGCCGGTCACCACGTACGCGTCGCCGTCCCTCCGCGCGCGCGTACGCAGGGACGCGAGGTCGGATCCGGCCTCCGGCTCGCTGAAGCCCTGGCACCAGATTTCCTCGCCGCGCAGGATCGGCGGCAGCCAGCGTGCCCGCTGTCCGGCGCTCCCCTCGGCGGCGATCGTGGGCCCGGCGTGCAGCAGCCCCACGAAGTTGGCGCCCACATACGGGGCGCCCGCCTTCTCGGTCTCCTCCAGGAAGATCAGCCGCGTGGTCGGCGAGGCGTCCCAGTGGACGTCGGCGTACCCGGCGTCGTACAGCATCCGCTGCCAGCCGAGGTCGTACGCGCGCCGCCCGGGCCAGTCGTCGGGCGACGGCTTCGGCGGCAGCGAGGGGAGGACCTTCGCCAGCCACTCCCGCAGCCGCGCCCGGAACTCCTCCTCCGCCGGGGTGTACGAGAGATCCATGACCGCGCCCCCGGCCCGGCTACTTGTCGAAGTCCAGGTCGAGCATGCGGATCGCGTTACCGCGCATCAGCTTGTAGACGGTCTCGTCGTCGAGGCCCTTCACATGGTCGAGGGCGACCTCCTTGGTGTGCGGGAAGGTCGAGTCGACGTGGGGGTAGTCGGTCTCGAAGGTCGCGTTGTCACGCCCCACGACATCCAGCGAAGCGACCCCGTGCTTGTCGCGGAAGAAGCAGCAGAACATCTGCCGGTAGTAGTACGTCGACGGCGGCTCGGGGATCAGGTCGCGCACGCCGCCCCAGGCGCGGTGCTCCTCCCACACGTCGTCGGCGCGCTCCAGGGCGTACGGGATCCAGCCCATCTGCCCTTCGCTGTAAGCGAGTTTGAGGGTCGGGAACTTCACCAGGACCCCGCTGAAGAGGAAGTCCATCATCGAGGCCATCGCGTTGTTGAAGGAGAGCGAGGCCTGCACGGCGGGGGGCGCGTCGGGGGAGGCGGCGGGCATCTGGGAGCTGGACCCGATGTGCATGTTGACGACCGTCCCGGTCTCCTGGCAGACCGCGAAGAAGGGGTCCCAGTAGCCGGAGTGGATGGAGGGCAGTCCGAGGTAGGTGGGGATCTCGGAGAAGGTGACGGCCCGGACGCCCCGGGCGGCGTTGCGCCTGATCTCCTCGACCGCCAGTCCCACGTCCCAGAGGGGGATCAGGCAGAGCGGGATCAGCCGGCCGCCGCTGTCGCCGCACCACTCCTCGACCATCCAGTCGTTGTACGCGCGCACGCAGGCCAGGGCCACTTCCTTGTCGTGCGCCTCGGCGAAGGTCTGTCCGCAGAAGCGGGGGAAGGTCGGGAAGCAGAGCGAGCCCTCGACGTGGTTGAGGTCCATGTCCGCCAGCCGCGCCTTCGGGTCCCAGCAGCCGCGCCGCATCTCCTCCCGGGTGATCCCCTCCAGCGTCATCTCGTCCCGGTCGAACCCGACGGCCGCGATGTTCCGCTTGTACGGGAACTTCAGGTCCTCGTAGATCCACCAGTCCGTCGGCGGCCCGTCCGGGTCCATCGTGATCTGGTACTTCCCCGCGACGTACGCGAGCTCACCGATCCCGGCCGTGAGGGGCTTCGGGCCACGGTCGCGGTACTTCTCCGGCAGCCAGGTGTCGAAGAGGTGCGCGGGCTCGATCACATGGTCGTCGACGCTGATGATGCGGGGCAGTTCGGTCATGGGTTCCCCACTCCGTTGCCTCAGTTATCTGATGGACCGTCAGATCCTTGGTGAGCAGGTTAGTGGCACACCCCTGGACCGACAAGGCGCCCCGGCCTACGCTCTGGCCACGATCTGACAAGCCGTCAGCTTTCTCCGGCAGGGGGCCGCCGCCGTGAACCAGACCGCCCACGCACTCAGCGAGTCCCGCACCCTCTGGGAACTCCTCGCCCGCCGCGCCGACCTCACCCCCGACCGGCCCGTCCTCCTCCAGGACGACCGCACGCTGAGCTTCGGCGAACTGCGCGCCCGCGCCGAGCGGGTGGCGGCCGGGCTGTACGACATGGGCGTACGCCCCGGCACGGTCGTCGCCTGGCAGCTGCCCACCCGTATCGAGACGGCCCTGCTCTCCTTCGGCCTGGCCCGCCTCGGCGCCGTCCAGTCCCCGGTCATCCCCTTCTACCGCGACCGCGAGGTCGGCTTCGCGCTCCGGGAGTCCCGGGCGGAGTTCTTCGCGGTGCCGGGCGAGTGGCGGGGTTTCGACCACACGGAGATGGCGCGGCGGCTGGAAGCGCGGGGTGTCTTCGAGGCGTACGACGGCCTTCCGGACGGCGACCCCACGACGCTCCCCGCCCCGCCGGCCGACGGCACCTCCGTCCGCTGGATCTACTGGACCTCGGGCACCACCTCCGACCCCAAGGGCGTCCTCCACACGGACCGTTCACTGATCGCGGGCGGCTCCTGCCTCGCCCACGCGCTGCGGCTCACTCCGGACGACGTCGGCTCGATCGCCTTCCCGTACGCCCACATAGGCGGCCCCGACTACATGGTGATGCTCCTGCTGTACGGCTTCCCGGCGGTGCTGTTCGAGCACTTCGCGCTGCCGGCCGCACTGGAGGGCTACCGCAAGCACGGGGTGACGGTGGCGGGCGGGTCGACGGCGTTCTACTCCATGTTCCTGGCCGAGCAGCGCAAACAGCCGGGTGTGCCGGTCGTTCCCTCCCTGCGCCTGCTCGCGGGCGGCGGGGCGCCGAAGCCGCCCGAGGTCTACCACAACGTCGTACGGGAGATGGGCGTGCAACTCACCCACGGATACGGCATGACCGAGGTCCCGATGATCACGATGGGGGCGCCGGACGACTCGGCGGAGAACCTGGCGACGACGGAGGGGCGTCCGCCGGCGGGGATGGAGATACGGATCGCGGAGGACGGGGAGGTGCGGTTGCGCGGGGAGGCCGTCTGCCGGGGGTATCTGGATCCGGCGCAGTCGGCGGCGGCCTTCGACGCGGACGGGTTCTTCGTCACGGGCGATCTCGGGCACGTCACCGACAGCGGTCACCTGGTACTGACCGGCCGCCTGAAGGACGTCATCATCCGCAAGGGCGAGAACATCTCGGCGAAGGAGATAGAGGACCTGCTGCACCGGCATCCGGCCGTCCAGGACGCGGCGGTGATCGGGCTGCCGGACGCGGAGCGGGGGGAGCGGGTGTGCGCGGTGGTCGAACAGCCGCCGGGTGCCGGCCCCCTGACCCTGCGGGACGTCACCGACTGGCTGCGCGCGGAAGGGCTGTCCGTCCACAAGCTGCCGGAGCAGGTGGAGGTGGTGGACGCCCTTCCGCGCAACGAGACCCTGCGGAAGGTCCTCAAGTACAAGCTGCGCGAGCGCTATTCATGACCCACTGACCGATTGACCCACTGGCCCACTGGCCCACTGGCCCACTGAGAGCCAGTGAGAGCCACTGGGCCACGCACCGGCCCGTGGTCACGCGGGTCGCTACTCGGGCACGGTGAAGAAGCGGGCGAACGCGGTCACGACCTCCACCTCGTCCACCTTGCCGTCGGCGTCGGTGTCGAGGGTGGCGGCGGCCGCCGCGGCGACCTCCTCGGGGGCGCCGAGGGCCTTGAGGATCCGGGCGGTCTCCTCGACCGTGGCCCTTCCGTCCCCGTCGGCGTCCGCGACGGCGAGGGCCGCGTGCAGGAAGGGGCGGGCGATCTCGGCGAAACGGTCGGGGTTGTCGCGCAGTCGCTTGACCGCGCCGTTCACGAACTCGTCCCGGGTGATGCGCTGGTCGCCGTCCCGGTCCGCGATTCCGGCCATACCCTGCCAGAAGGCCTCGGCGCCGCCGTACAGCGCCTGGCCCTTGTCGGAACGGGCGGTGGTGCCGAACTCGTTGAGAACCGCCTTGCTCGCCGCGCTGAAGTCCTCGCGGTCGATCCAGCCGTTGCCGTCCTGGTCGAAGGTGGCGAACCGGGCGGCGATCCTGCGCTCGTACTCGCTGCTGACCATGTCTCCTCGGGCCCGCCTTACGTCAGTGGGGTGCTTCTCGGACGGAGCGTACGACGTCAGGGGCCCTGGCGGAGCGGGAAAGCGGCGCTTGTACCAAGACTGCGGGAATCCTGGGACAACTGTGTGGCAGCCGGGACACCGACGGGTGGGCGAACTCACGCATACGTACTGCTCACCTGGTGGAGGGTGCGTAGGGTGCGGGCGGTCAGGCCGACAGCTGGTCGGCCTCGTCCTCGGACTCCGGTGCGACCGCCGAGCGGACGTCCGGATGGACGTCGAAGAGGCGGCGGACGCCGAGGGCGGCGAGGACGCGGCTGACGTGCGCGCCCTCGGCCGGGCCGCCGCCCGCGTGGCCGTCGGCGGGGAGGATCAGCCGGAGCCGTCCCTGGCAGGAACGCATCAGGCGGCGGGTGGCGATCATGACCCCCACGCCGCTGGAGTCGCAGAAGACGACTCCGGAGAGGTCGAGGACGAGACTTCGGCGGCCGTCGGCCACCGCGTCGTGAACCCGCTGGCGGAGCACGGGCGACGTGACCAGGTCCATCTCTCCGGACACGTGCAGCACGGCCCACTCGCCTTGCCCGCCGTCGGTCACTTCGAACGCCACCGCGATGCCTCTCAGTCGCCGAACCGGAAGCCACTGCACCGCTTCCTGCTTGCGCGGCTGCCCCGCCGTCGCTCCATGAAACACCCGTGGCCCGCCGGAGGCGCGTGGTAAGCGAGCCATTTCCGGGGCCTTTTCGGTGCGATTTCCCTCCAGTACGGTCACATGTGATCGACCATTGATCGCGAATGGATCCGATACGGTCCCGAAGGGTCGGATTCGCGCAGATCAGGCGCCAGGCGGGATCGCACAGACACGCGAAAGGCGGGCAGACACCCACGTGGGCGGCGTGGAAACGGCTTGCACAGGAGGCACATACCACCTCCGCCCTCGCGAGGGGCGCACATTGCCATAAAGGGGCGTGCGCGGTCAGCGGTGCCGACTACATTCGGGACGGCAGTGCACACAGGCTGGAATCGGGCCGGAATCGGGCCGGAATCGGGCCGGGCCGACACCGGGTCGGCACGGGGTCCGCGGCTCGGTGGTCATCAGGAACGGCGCAGGTACGAGCAGGGTGAGGGGGCCGTATGGCGACGAAGGACGCTCCGCCCCGCTGGGACCGCAGGATGCAGCAGCGGCTGGCGCGCGGCGAGGCGGCCGCGCTCGGTGAGCTGTACGACCGGTTCGCGTCCCTCGTGCACGGGCTGGCCCACCGCGTCCTCGGGGACGAGCGGGGCGCCGACGGCATCACCCGCGAGGTGTTCCTCCAGCTCTGGGAGAACCCCGAGGCGTACGACCCCAAGCAGGGCCCCCTGCGTTCCTGGGTGGCGGCGCTGACCCACCGCCTGGCCGTGCAGCGACTGCGCGTCACCGAGGCCGCCGCGCTCGCCCGGGGCGGCGAGGGCACCACCGAGGATCTGGAGCGCAAGGTCCACCACGCGTCGGTCGCGGCCCGCGCCGACTACATAGTGCAGGCGATGCCGACCCCGCTGCGGGCCGCCCTGGAGCTGGCGTACTTCCAGCGCCGCGACTACCGCCAGACCGCCACCGACCTCGGCGTCACCGAGGACGAGGCCCGCCGTCGCCTCCGCCTCGGCCTCCAGCTCCTCTCCACCGCCCACGACACCCGCCTCTCCGGCGCCCCGCCCGAACCCGGGGCCACGGCATGACCGGCGAACCGACCCCGTCCGGGTCGTACGACGACGAGCCGGAGGGCCGGCAGCCCCACGAGCAGCCCGACCACCCCTCCACCCGACCGGCCGTCGGCCGGGTGCCGTCGGCCAGGAAGCCGTCGGGCGGGGACGGTGCGCAAGGGCCCCACGAGGAGGTCGGGCGGGACCTGGACCGGTCCGGCGGCAGCGAGGGGACCTCGGAGGACGGGTCGTCGGGCGGGGACGCTGTGCACGAGCCCGGCGATTCCGACGGGCCGCACGAGCCCCGCCGGTCCGACGGGCCGGGCTCGGGGGACTCGCCCGGGCGCGATGGCGCCGTGGGCGGCGACGGCCACGCGGCGACGCCCGGCGGCCGTGGGAACGGCCGCGGTGGACCGTCCGGTCCCGAGGGGCCCCGGCGCGGCGGCCACGACGAACCGGTCGGGCCGCCGCGCATACCGCTGCCGCGCACCTCCGTGGAGGACACCGGGCTGCCGTTGCCGGACCCGTCACCCGAAGCGACACCGCCACCGGCGCCTGCGGTGCGCCCGGAGGCCTCGGAACGCGCCGTGCCTTCGGAACCCGCCGTGCCCTCGGAGCCCTCCGTGTCCTCCGATCCCGCCGAGACTGCCGTGCCCTCCGAGCCTTCGGAGCCTCGGGAGCCTTGGGAGCCCGAGTCGGCCGTACCGCCTGTGCCGCCCGTACCGCCCGTATCGCCTGTCCCGGCCGCCGCGCCCGTCCCGGCCTCTCCCCTCGTCCTGGAGCACCAGGTGCTCAAGGCGCTGCTCGGGGCCTGGGCGTTGGCGGCGTGTTCGGCGGAGGAGGCGTTGGCTGTCGAGGAGCATCTCGGGGTGTGCGGGCCGTGCGCGGACGAGGCGCGGCGGTTGCGGGAGGCCGTGGGGCTGCTGCATCCGCCGGAGAGCCTCGACCTGGACCCGGCCCTGCGTACCCAGGTGCTGGATGTCTGTCTGGGCCGCCGCCCACCGCGCATCCCCGTCCCCCGCTGGGCCGCCCCGTACGACGCGGAGACGGCCCGGCTGGACGCGTTGCTGCAGGACATCGGCGCCGCCGACTGGCACGCCCCCGTACGGCTGCGCTGGTTCGAGGGGGAGGGGCCGGCGAGCCGTCGTACGACCGTCGCCGGGGTCATCGCCCACCTGCTCACCGTCGACGGGCTCGTCGCGGCGGCACTCGGTCTGGACGATCCGCTCGGCCTGCTGGAGGGTGGCCACGACGAACCCGTCGACGGTACGCCGGAGGCCCGCACCGAGGCGTACTGGAAGGCGTCCCACTTCCCGCCCACCCGCGCCCTGCGCGCCCCCTGGCGGCAGCAGAGCCACGACATCGTCCGCACGGTGTCGTTCACGGGCGGCGGCCCGGACGACTCCGACAAGCCCGGTCGCCTGGCGGTCTCGTACGGCGGCTTCGCGCTCCCTCTCCGGGACGCGATGCTGGACCGGGCGTTCGAGTGCTGGATCCACGCGGAGGACATCGCGGAGGCCGTGGACTACCCGTACGAGCCGCCCTCCGGCCGCCATCTGCACGGCATGATCGACCTGGCGGCCCGCATGCTGCCCGTGTCCCTGGCCGAGCGCCGCCGGACCGGCCTGGCGTCCCCGCCCCCACCCGGCCGCCACCTCGTACCGGCCGGCGCCCCCGGCCGCAGCCTCCGCCTGGAGATCGAGGGCTCCGGCGGCGGGGAGTGGCTCATCCCCCTCGACTCCCCCGCGGCCCGCGGCTCCGCCGACCACGAGGTGGCCCACGTGGCCCTCGACGGCGTCGAATTCTGCCGCCTCGCCGCCGGGCACGTCCCTCCCGAGGAAGCGGCGGCGGGCCAGGGCGGCGACCGCGAGGCGATCAGGGACGTCCTGTTCGCGGCGGCGGCGCTGAGCCGGATGTAGCGGCCCCGAAGCGTGCCGAAGCGTGGGCCGAGCCGGGCCCGCGCTCGGGGCCGCCGGGCCCCGTAAGGGGCGCGGGGAACGGCGCAACCAGCCACGACCCACCCGCAGCCGCCCTACAGCAGACGCCCCCGAGCCATCAGGCGCCCCAGCCCGGCGAAGCCCCTACGTGAAGCCCCTACGCGAAGACGACCGTCCGGCGCCCGTTCATCAGGATCCGCCGCTCCGCATGCCACTTCACGGCCCGCGCCAGCGCCTGGCACTCCACGTCCCGCCCGACCGCGACGAGCCCCTCGGGCGTCACCCCGTGCCCCACCCGCTCGACCTCCTGCTCGATGATCGGCCCCTCGTCGAGGTCGGCGGTGACATAGTGCGCCGTCGCCCCGATCAGCTTCACACCGCGCGCGTGGGCCTGGTGGTACGGCTTCGCGCCCTTGAAGCTCGGCAGGAAGGAGTGGTGGATGTTGATGATGCGGCCGTTGAGCTGCTTGCAGAGGTCGTCGGAGAGGACCTGCATGTAGCGGGCCAGAACGACCAGCTCGACGTTCTCCTCGCGCACGATCTCCAGCACCCGCGCCTCGGCCTCGGCCTTGGTCTCCTTGGTCACCGGGATGTGGTGGAAGGGGATGTCGTACGACCCCACCAGCTCGGCGAAGTCGGTGTGGTTGGAGACCACGGCCGCGATCTCCACCGGCAGCGCCCCGATGCTCGCCCGGAAGAGCAGGTCGTTCAGGCAGTGGCCGAACTTGCTGACCATCAGGACGATGCGCATCTTCTCGTCGGCCCGGTTGATCTGCCAGTCCATCTGGAAGGAGTCACCGATCGCCGCGAAGCTGGCCCGCAGCTTCTCCACGCTCACCGGCGCCTCCGCCGAGAAGTGGACGCGCATGAAGAACAGACCCGTGTCGTGGTCGCCGAACTGCTGGCTGTCCTCGATGTTGCAGCCGGTCATGAACAGGTAGCTCGACACGGCGTGCACGATGCCCTGCTTGTCCGGGCAGGCGAGGGTGAGGACGTACTGGTCGGCGGGCGCCGCGGCTCGGGTGGACTGCTCGTTCATGCCCGACAGGGTCCCATATGGCGTACCCATGTCGGCAATCGTCCCGAAGACCGGACCCCCGCATCCACCCGCCACATCCGCACACCCGCCCGCCGGACCCCCGCCTACGCCGCCCTGGTCATGATCCGCAGCACCTCGAGGGTGCGCGGCGGTGTGTCCGGGTCCTCCCCGTCGCTCACCGAGAGGCGTACGTGAGCCTCGCGGGCGGCGCGGACGGCCTCGGGCCAGGCGTCGTGGTCGAGGTACGCGGAGACGGGCGCGTCCGGGCCGACCTGGTGCATGATCCGCAGCACGCGCAGCACGGCGCTGTCGACGAGGGCCGCCTCCTGGGCGTCACGGAAGATCGTGCCCACGTACTTCTCGGCGGACCAGTTGTCCAGCCAGGTGTCCTCGACCAGGCGGTACACGGCGTCGGTGACGTCCCCGTACCCGTCGACACCGGCCAGCCAGACGTTCTGCTGGAACGCGGGGTCGGAGAGCATGTGCAGCGCGGAGCGCACATTGCTGCGCCAGCGCCACCACGGCATGTCGTTCAGTGGCATGCCGCCCATGGTGGATGAGCGACGCCCGCGACGGGAAGGGGTCTCCGGACCTTGGACGGTCATGGATCGTGCGTTCCTCTCTGAAACCACGCGAAAATACGATCGTAGCTCTTCGCAATTCACCTCCCGGTCACCTCGCGTTGACCACCCGTCACGCCCGGGTTGGTGATGTGGCGGAATCGTGCGGAGCCATGACTGGCTTCCGGGCACGACGGACCCCCCTCCCCGCAGACCGACTCCAAGGGCTCGCCAAACGCCTGGTCAGGGCCACCACGCTGGCGGCGTGCGCGTCACTCGTCGCCGGGTGCGGGGCCATCCCCGGGACCACGGGGGGCTCCGGGGACGGCTCCGTCACCGTCATGACCTGGGCCCCGGAGAAGACGGCCGCGACGAACAAGCCCGGCATGCCCGCCATGGCCAAGGCGTACGCCCGCTGGGTCAACGCCAACGGCGGCATCAACGGCCACGAGCTGAAGATCCTCACCTGCAACGACCGCAACCAGACCGTGACGGCCGCGAAGTGCGCCCGCCGCGCCGCCGACGAGAACGTCGTCGCGGTCGTCGGGTCGTACAGCCAGCACGGCCGTTCCTTCCTCGCCCCGCTGGAGTCGGCGGGCATCCCGTACATCGGCGGCTACGGCGTCACCGACGACGAGTTCGCCAGCGCCCTGTCCTACCCGGTCAACGGCGGCCAGGCCTCCCTCATGGCAGGCCTCGGCGAACAGCTCGCCAAGGCCTGCGGCCCGGTCGCCCTCGTACGCCCCGACTCGATAGCGGGCGACCAGCTGCCGCTGCTGCTGGACTCGGGGCTGCGGTCCGGGGGGCACGACAAGTCCGAGGACCAGCTGGCCGCCGAGGACGCGACCGAGTACGGGGGGCACGCCCGGGAGGCGCTGCGGCGGGCCGGCACCGACCCGGCCGCGAAGGGATGCGTCGTCCCCGCGCTGGGCGACCGCACCTTCACCTTCATGGACTCCTTCCGCCGGGACCGCGGCGACTATCCGGGCGTCCGCACCGGGACCGTCCTCGGCAGCGTCGACCAGACGGTGCTCGACGCGACCGGTGGCAGGTCGGGACCGTACGAGGGGGCGTACGTCACCGGCTGGTACCCGGTGGAGACCGACAAGCGGTGGGACCGGATGAAGAAGGTGATCCAGGAGCACGCCTTCGACGACAACCGGATCGACCCGGCGGACCCGGGTGTGCAGACCACGTGGATCGCGTACACCGTCCTGACGGCCGCCATCGAGGCGCTCGGCGACGGCGAGGTGACCTCCCAGGCGATCCGCCGAGTCCTCGACGACGGCCTGAAGGTCACCACGGGCGGCCTGACCCCACCCCTCAGCTGGCGCTTCGAAGACCTCATCGCCTCCGCCGGCTTCCCCCGCCTGATCAACCCCGAAGTCACCTTCCAGGTCGTCCGCAAGGGCCAACTGGTCGCGGCGCGACGGGGGTTCGTGAATGTCGAGAAGACGCTGGTGGAAGCGGACAGCTGAGCGACCGGAAGGGACCGGGCGCGACCGGGAGCGCATCCGAGCCGGGTGGTGGCCCCCTGGTCATCCTCGCCTCTTCGGGCCCGATCTCGTCGGCGCGGGCCCGGCCGCGATCGACCGGTCGCGAGCGTCCGGTCGCGAGCGTCCGGTCGCGGACCGCTACAGCTGGACCGCCTGCCGTTCGGTCAGGGCGTAGGTGGTGGCGATCGTGTTCCAGAGTTCGGCGGCCTTGGCCTTCTCGGCGCTGGCGGTGGCGCTGGCCTGGTTGCCGGCCTGGGTCTGGCCGGTGGCGCGGGCCTGGCCCTTCTTGCAGCCCTTCTTCCCGGCGGCCTGGTCGGCCCACGCGGCGTAGTGGTTGTCGGCGGAGGCGGAGGCCTGCCAGGCCTTGGTGAGCGAGGTGGTCAGGGCCTGGTGGTTCGGCAGCTTGTCGACGGACAGCTCGCCGAGCCGGGTGACCAGGTCGTTGCGCTGCTTCGCCGCGTCCCGCAGGTCGGTGGCGGCCTGGCCCAGATTGGTGCAGCTCCTGATGTTGGCGACCGCCTTGATCACGCTGTTCCGGCTGTTGCCGCTGTCCGCGAGCAGCTTGTCCAGCGCGACCGCCTGCTCCTTCGCCGGGTCCGCCGACGACGACGCCGACTCCTCGGGCGCCCCGCTCGCCGACACGGGCTTGTTGTCGCTCTGCGTCCCCTTGTCCCCCGACCCGGCCATCAGGGCACCCGCCCCGATCCCGAGCACGGCGATCCCCACGCCGACGAGCGCGATGAGCGGCACCCGCGATCTCGTACGGCCACTCCCTCCGCCCCCGCTCTCCCGTCTCGCGGAGGCCCGCCCACCATGGCCGCCATGGCCGCCATGGCCGCCGGGCGCACCGGGGCCCTGCGGCGGCGCGGGATGGGCGTGGTCGATCTTCGGCATCTGCTGCGTGGCCCCGGCGGCGCCCCCGGCCCCGGGCTCGTCGCGGAAGAGACTGTCGAACACGTCCGGCTGCTGGCGCGCCTGCCGCGGCCCCGGCGCGCCGTACGGCTGGGGCTGCGCGGGTACCGGCGGTATGTACTGCGTGGGCTCCGCGTCCGGGTTCCCGGCGGGCGCCGCGTGCGTCGGCCGTGCGGGGTGCGCGGTGGGCGGCAGGGGCCCCGCGCCGTGGTCCGGCACCCGCCCCAGATACGTCGTCGCCTCGGCCGACGCCTCCGGCGGCAGCGCGCCCGGCCCGACCGGGGGAAGGAACTGCGTGGCGGCCTCCCCGACCGGCGCCTCCGCGACGACCGGCGGTATGTACTGCGTCGCCCCTTCGTCCACCGGCGCGGCCCCGGCCGACGGTACGTAAGGGATGTACTGGGTGGCCCCCTCGTCCACGGGGGGCAGCGGCGCACTCTGCGGCGGCTGGGGCGGCGCGGCGGCCGGCAGGGCCACCTCACCCGCGGCCGGCGGCAGCGGCGCGCCCGATCCCGCCCCGCCGTACCCCTCGCTGCCGTACGACGGCCCCTGCGCGCCCTCGGGCGGCAACGGCATCCCGCCCTGGGTGCCGTACCCGCCCTGAGCGCCGTACTCGGTCCGGCCCCCCTGGACGCCGTACTCCGTCTGGCCCCCCTGGACGTCGTATCCGCCCTGAGCGCCGTACGCGTCCTGCGCCCCCTGGCCACCCCACTCCGGCGCGGGCTGCGCGCTGTTCCAGGGGTCGGACGGCGGCTGGGCGGGCGCCGCGCCCCCCTCGGAGCTCCACTGCCGCTGCTGGTCCCACGGCTGGACCGGGGCCGGCGGCAGCGGGGCCGGCGGCAGATCGCTCGGATGGAGCGGCGCCCCACCGTCCGAGGGCAGCACGATGCCTTCGCGCGCGGTCCGCGCCGAGGGCTCCTCGCCCTGTCCACTCTGCGTCACCGAGACTCCTACGAATGGGGGACTTGCGGAATCGTCGACTCACGCTACCGGGTCCCGGTGACCGCCCACGCACCACCCGCACCCCGAGTAAGGGGCCAGGCCCCTCCCCGGGGGGGGCGCGGTGCTGCCTCGTCCTGCGGCTCCGCCGCGTGAGCGCTACGCGGCCTGAAGATCCATCCGCGCCCCGAACTCCCTGACCACCGCCTCCTCCCTGAACGGCTCCAACCGCTGCTGGAAGTCCTCCAGGTACTCGGCCCCCCGATTCGACCGGAGCGACCCGAGCAGTTCCACGGCCTTCAGCCCCGTATGGCAGGCCTGTTCCACCTCTCGTTGCTGCACCTGCGCCGTGGCGAGGAGCACATACCCGATCGCCCGCCGCCGGGCCCGCGACTCCGGATGCTTGGCCAACGACTCCTCGGCCCGTCGGGCCGCCGCCTCCGCCTGCCCGAGATCCCGGTGGCAGTGCGCCAACTCGTCGGCCAGATAGGCCTCGTCGAAGTGCTTGATCCACGCCGGGTCGTCCCCGGACAAGGGGTCCGCCGCCTCCAGCGCCTCCACGGCCCGCCCCGCCGCCGCCTGCGCGGCGCGCGCGTCTCCCATCAGCGCGTGCCCCCGCGCCTCCGCCGCGTGGAACATCGACTCCGCCCGCGGCGTGGACCGCCCCCGCGCCCCTTCCTGCGCGGCGCGCGCCAACTGCGCGATCTCCCGCGGGTTTCCGAGCTGCGCGGCGAGATGGCTCATGGACGCGGCGAGGACGTATCCGCCGTAGGCGCGGTCGCCCGCGGCCTGGGCGAGGCGGAGCGCCTGGATGTAGTACCGCTGGGCGAGCCCGGGCTGCCCGGTGTCGACGGCCATGTACCCGGCGAGCTCGGTCAGCCGGGCGACCGCGGCGAACAACTCCCGCCCCACGGCCTCCCGGTAGGAGCCGGCCAGCAGCCCCGAGACGACACTGTTGAGGTAGTGCACGACGACCGGCCGTACATGCCCGCTGCCGTACTGGTGGTCGAGGTCGACGAGCGCCTGCGTCATCGCGCGCACGGCCGCCACGTCGGCGAGCCCCACCCGGGGTCCCGCCGAGCGGGCCACCTGGGAGTCCGGGGCGGAGATCAGCCAGTCGCGGCTGGGCTCGACGAGCGCGGAGGCGGCGACGGACGACCCGGAGAGGAAGTCCCGCCGCCCCACGTCGCTGCGCCACAGCTCGCAGACCTGCTCGATGGCTCCCAGTACCGTCGGCGAGAACTGGAGGCCGACGCCGGACGCGAGGTTCTTGCCGTTGGCCATGCCGATCTCGTCGATCGTGACCGTACGGCCCAGCTTGCGGCCGAGGGCCTCGGCGATGATCGCGGGCGCCCGGCCCCGTGGCTGCTGTCCGCGCAGCCAGCGCGCGACGGACGTCTTGTCGTAGCGGAGATCGAGACCGTGCTCCGCGCCGCACATGTTGACCCGACGGGCCAGCCCCGCGTTGGAGCAGCCCGCTTCCTGGATGAGCGCCTGCAGTCGTTCGTTCGGCTGCCTGGCGACGAGCGGCCTTGCGGCCATGGCGTACCCCCTGTGGCTGTGGTGCCGTGCCCACGCACCGAGTTGACGTGTCTTCAGCGGCCCGCTCTCTTCGCACACGTGGTCCCGCGCCGCCGATGCGCACGGCACCCACACACCGAACACGCGTACCGAAAACGCGTACCCACATATCGAAAAGATCCGGCCTCGAAGATCAATGCCCCGCCGACATACCGAAGATGCGAGACATACCAGGATTGCCGGGGTAAACACGGATGCTGTACCCCACACGTGGCTACCCGGCTCACTCCGTGATCCCTCCCGCGCGCCCCCGGCCATGCACCCATGCGCCCCGGCCCCGTTGACGATGCTCTCCCCCGCGCATGTGACTTCCGTAACCCCTGATGACCGCTAGAGTTGTGTTCATCGTGGAAGAGACCATCGCGGGCCCTGAAGCTGCCCAAATCCCGAAGCAGCGTGGTGAATCGCTGCTGGACACCGCCGTTCGATACACCGAAGAACGCCACTGGGACGTGTTCCCCGGTACCTGGCTGGAAGCCGTCGACGGGATGCAGCAGTGCTCCTGCGGCAACACGGCGTGCGCCACCCCCGGCGCGCACCCGGCGCGCGAGGACTGGGCGACCCAGGCGACAGGCAGTGCGACCGTCGCGCGCCGTCTGTGGTCGAAGCAGTCCACCGCGTCGATCCTGCTGCCGACCGGCCGTACGTTCGACACGATCGACGTGCCCGAGACCGCCGGCCTGCTGGCGCTGGCCCGTATGGAACGCATGGAGCTGACCCTCGGCCCGGTGACCTGGACGCCGGATCGCCGGATGCACTTCTTCGTGCTGCCCGGCGCCTCCGTCAAGGTCCCCGACCTCGTACGGAAGCTGGGCTGGTCGCCGCTCGTGCTGGACCTCAAGGCGTTGGGTGAGGGCGAGTACGTCGCGGCTCCGCCGACGCGGTACGGGTCGCGGGGGGCCGTGCAGTGGGCTCGGCGGCCCACGCCGGCGAACCGGTGGCTGCCGGATGCCGAGGAACTGATCTCGCCGCTCGCCTATGCGTGCGGCAGGGACGGGCGTCGGTAACACTCCGGGTGGGGACTGCGGATCGGTTTCGCGGCTACGGGTGAGTCGTGGTTGTTCGCGCGGTTCCCCGCGCCCCTGAAGACAGAGACCTGGGGCGCTGTCTACCCGAAAGGGCGGCCGGTGTGAGTGGTGCTGCAGCTGTTCGTGTCCAGGGGCTCTGGAAGCGGTTCGGGGCCCAGGCCGCCGTCGCCGGGATCGATCTGGAACTGCCCGCCGGGCGGTTCATCGGGCTGGTCGGGCCGAACGGGGCCGGGAAGACCACCACCCTGTCGATGGTCACCGGACTGCTCCGCCCCGACCAGGGCTCGGTGGAGGTCGTCGGGCACGACGTGTGGCGGGACCCGGTCGAGGTGAAGGCCCGCATCGGCGTCCTGCCGGAGGGGCTGCGGCTCTTCGAACGCCTCACCGGGCGTGAACTCCTCGCCTACACCGGCCGGTTGCGTGGACTGCCCGGCGCCGAGGTCGACAAGCGGGCCACCCAGCTGCTGGACGTCCTCGATCTCGCGGGCGCCCAGCACAAGCTCGTCGTCGACTACTCGACGGGCATGCGCAAGAAGATCGGCCTCGCCGCGGCGCTCCTCCACAACCCCGAAGTCCTCTTCCTGGACGAGCCGTTCGAGGGCGTGGACCCCGTCTCCGCGCAGACCATCCGGGGCGTCCTGGAGCGGTACACCGCCTCCGGCGCCACCGTCGTCTTCTCCTCCCACGTGATGGAGCTGGTGGAGTCCCTCTGCGACTGGGTGGCCGTCATGGTCGCCGGCCGCATCCGCGCCCACGGCCCCCTCGCCGACGTACGGGGGGACGCGCCCTCGCTGCAGAGGGCGTTCCTGGAGCTGGTGGGCGCGGGCGACCGGGACACCGGCTCGGATCTGGACTGGCTCGGCGGCGGGGCGGGCGGCCGATGAACACGACGGGCGCAGCGGGCACTACGGGCTCAGCGGGCTCAGCGGGCACGACGGGCTCAGCGGGCACGACGGGCTCAGCGGGCACGACGGGCTCGACGGGCTCGACGGGTGCCGCGTCGGTGACCTCCGTCGTCGTACGGCTGAAGCTGTCGCTGCTGCGCAACGGACTGCGGCAGTCGGCCGGGCGGCGGGCCGCGTATGTCTTCTCCGTCGTCCTCGTGCTGCTGTTCGCGGCGCTTCAGCTGATCGGGCTGATCGCGTTGCGCGGCGACGAGCACGCGGCGGCCGTGACCGTGCCGCTGGTGGCCCTGCTGGCGCTCGGGTGGGCGGTGCTGCCGCTGTTCTTCCCCAGCGGCGACGAGACGCTGGACCCGACCCGGCTGGTGATGCTGCCGCTGCGCCCGCGCCCGCTCGCACGGGCACTGCTCGCGGCCTCGCTCGTGGGCATCGGCCCGCTGTTCACCCTGTGCGTGCTCCTCGGATCGGTCGTCGCGGTGGCGCACGGCCCGGCCGCGTACGTCACCGCCGTGTTCGCCGTCCCCCTCGCGCTGCTCTGCTGCGTCGCGCTCGCCCGAGCCGTGGCCGCCGCCAACATCCGCCTCCTGACCAGCCGTCGGGGCCGCGACCTCGCCGTCCTCAGCGGCCTCGTGATCGCGATCGGCCTCCAGGTCGTCAACTTCGTGGTTCAGCGCCTCGGCACGGCCGGACTCGGCCAACTGGAGCCGGTGGCGGATGTGTTGAGCTGGATCCCGCCGTCCTCCGCGATCGGTGCGGTGCGGGCGACGAGCGAGGGCTCCTACGGGGTCGGGGCCGCCCAACTGGCCCTGTCGGCCCTCGCGTTGACCGTACTGCTGCGTCTGTGGGCACGGACGCTCACCCGGCTGATGACCTCCCCGGACGGCTCGACGCTCCAGGCCGTCGAGACGGGCCGGGCGCGGACCCGGACGCGGTCCACCGGCCTGAGCCGACTGCTCCCCGCCGGCCGCACCGGTACGATCATGGAACGCAGTCTGCGCTACATCGGGCGGGACCCGAAGACGAAGGCGGCGTGGGTGACCTCGCTCGCCATCGGCCTGATCGTGCCCGTCTTCAACGCCGTGCAGGGCACCGGCTCGATCTACTTCGCCTGCTTCGCGGCGGGGATGCTCGGAGTCCTGATGTACAACCAGTTCGGACAGGACACGTCGGCGTTCTGGATGGTCGCGATGACGATCTCGTCCACCCGGGACGCGTACGTCGAACTGCGCGGCCGGGCCCTGGCGTTGCTGGTCATCACCCTGCCGTACGCCACGTTCGTCACCGTCCTGACCACCGCGCTCCTCGGCGACTGGCCCGCCCTCCCCGAAGCCCTCGGTCTCTCCTTCGCCCTCCTCGGCGCGATGCTGGCGACCGGCGCCTGGACCTCCGCCCGCTTCCCCTACTCCATCCCCCAGGAGGGCTACAAGAACGTCGCCCCCGGCCAGGCCGGCCTCGCCTGGCTCTCCGTCTTCGGCGGCATGATCGCCGCCGCCCTCCTCTGCCTCCCGGTCATCGGCCTCACCATCTGGCTGCACGTCTCGGCGGACGGCGACTCCTGGACGTGGCTGCTGCTACCGGTGGGAACGGCGTACGGGGCGGGGCTCGCGGAACTGGGCCTGCGGCTGGCAGCACCCCGCACGGCCGGGCGACTGCCGGAGATCCTCACGGCGGTGAGCAAGGGGTAGTGCCGCACACGCGCCGTCACCGAGAAGGTATCCATGGGATACTGTCTACTTCAACGATCCTTAAGTACCCTTCGGATATGAAGGCTGCTGCCAACAACTCGGACATCTGCTGCCCGCCCCGGCTGGTGCTCGACCGCATCGGTGACAAGTGGTCGGTGCTGATCGTGCTGAACCTGGGCGACGGCCCCAAGCGGTTCAGCGAACTGCGCGAACTGCTTCACCACGTGACGCCCAAGGTCCTCACCCACACACTGCGGGGGATGGAACGCGACGGCCTCGTCACCCGGACGGTCTTCGCCGAGGTCCCGCCCCGCGTGGAGTACGAACTGACCTCGCTGGGCCACTCCCTGCGGCCCGTCATGGAGCCGATCAACACGTGGGCCGCGGAACACGTGGACGAGGTCCTGTCCTTGCGCAAGGCCCACGACGCCCGCTCCGCGGACGAGTTCGTGGGCTAATCACCGAGCCGCAGCATGGACAGGTCGACGGCGTCGGCGATGGCTTTCGCGCCGGCGTCGTTGACGTGGAGACCGTCACCGCTGTCGTACTCCTCGCGGATCCGCCGGGGTCGCTCCGGGTCGGCGACCGCGGCGGCGATGTCGAGGACGGCGTCGAAGGGCTGGTCGGGGCCGAGCAGCCAGTCGTTGATCCGGTGGCGCAGGGCCTGACCGGCCGGGGTGTCGGCACCGTCGTACACCGTTCCCTCGTAGGGGCCGAGTGTGGCTGCGACGGCGACGAGGCCGGCAGCGTGGAGGCGGTCGGCGAGTGTTGCGTACCCGGCGACGAGGTCGTCGAGGTCCGGCAGGACCGGGGGTTCGGGGAAGGACTGGGTGCCTGGCACGCCCAGGTCGTTGAGGCCGATGTGGATGAGGACGTGGCTGACGCCGGGCACGTCGAGCACATCGTGGTCGAGACGGGCCAGGAGGTGTTCGCCGATGCCGTCGGTGAGGAGCCGGTTGCCTGAGATGCCCTGGTTGACGATCCAGCCGCGGGGGAGACGACGGCCGAGCTGAGCGGGGAAGCTGTTGTCGGCTCCGGGCGTGGTGGCGAAGCCTTCGATCCAGGAGTCCCCGAAGGCCACGGCGATGGCGGTGCCTTCCGGGGCGAGAACGTCGACGCCGGTGAGGAAGTGCCCGGTCGTGAGCTCCTCGGCGGCCGTGAAGGACGGGGCGGTGAGCTGGTTGCCGGGGACCGCGTACCCGATGTCGTAGGGGACCGCCGAGTAGGTGGTCAGGCCCGTGTCGTGCGGGAGATAGAGGCTGAGGACGAGTTCTTCCCCCGCGCTCACCTTCTGCTCGACGGGGTCACTGACGACCTCGTCTCCCACGCCGATCGTGACGGTGCCGGCGCCCGCGAAGCGCAGCACGGTGTCGCTCGCCGGGACGATGGCGCTTGCTTCGGTGCGCCTGGCGAGGTGTGCGCCGGCGATCTCCAGCGGCTCCTTTCCGTAACGGTTGCTGAGGCGTATGCGCAGGGCCTCACCTCCGCCGGCGATGCGCAGCGGCTGGCGTACGGTCTGGTCGGCGAATCCGCGAAGTTCGAAGAGTGTGAAGTCCTTATGGGGATTGATGACGGCGGATCGGTGGGTGGCGATCCAGTTGGCGGACGAAGCGGCCATGGAAGCTCCATTCGTGGCGTGCCGCGCGCGCTGTGGCAGCGCGACCGCGAGATACGGACCGCCCTGCACGAGACCATGGTGCTGTGGTCGATGACCGTGCAGGGCGGGCCGCTTTTTGACTCAATTCGAAATCACTGGGAATTCACTTGGGACTCACCTTGAACTCGCTTGGAACTCAGAAGAGCCCGTTCGTGTTGGCAGCCGGGAGGTCCGGCGCAAACCAGGGCGCCGAGTTTTCCGGAGTGCCTACGATCTGCAGGACCTCCCAGTGCTCGATCGCCTTGCCGTCGGCGTTCATCTTGAAAATGTCCGCGCCGGCGATCCCCGTGTCGTCCGGATCGTCGTTGAAGAGGTTGAGGAAATTCGAGTGAATCCACACGTAGTCATCCACCGCGATGACGCGATGACCCACCCAACGAGCGTGCGGGCGGTCCTTGAGGACGTTGTCGAAGAAACTCGACAAGCCTTCCGCACCAGTGGTGAGGAGCGGGTCGTGCTGGATGTAACCCGGGTCCAGGAACTGCGCCACGGCTTCCGCGGGCCGCCGTTGGTTGATCATCACTTCGTGAAGGTCCACGATGTTGTTCAGGTTGCGAACGGCTCGATGATCATTACTGTCGACCAATTTGAGCATTACTTATCTCCTCTTTGATGCGTTTGTCTCAGTCTTCGGTGCTCTGGCGGCCGGGGAAGTCCGTGAACGTGGTCGGCTGCGGATTCGACCCCACCCATTCCCGAAGCTCGGACCCGATCGGCCCGTGGAGTTCCACGGCCCCGACTGCCGCGCATTCCGTCAACCGTTCCAGCAGTGCCGCCGCACGCTCCATGTGCGCCATGGCCGCCGCGGAGTCGGCGTATTCCTCGATCACCAGATAGCTGCCGTCCTCGGCCGAGAACCACCGGTAGCTTCTGGTGCCGGGCTCGTCGTCGGCCTGCTGGCGCAGCGCGACCACCAACTTCTCGAATTCTTCGTGCCGTTCTTCTCGGACATCGAACCGTACGCGTACGAAGATGCTTTCCTTGTCCACCTCTCCCCTATTCTTTTCGATCAATATGCGACGTGGACGAAGTGGTGGATATGTGCCTTCTTCTCCAACTCGTCGACAAGGGCGACGGCGTAGTCCTCGATGCTGATCCGGCTGTCACCCTTGCCGTCGACGAGAAACTGGTCACCGCCTGTCCGGTAGACACCGGTGCGCACACCGGCCTCCAGCACCATGGGCGGGGAGAGGTAGCTCCACTCCAGGTCATCGGCACTGTCCCGGATGAGTTCGAGCAGTGCTATCTGGGCGAGTGCGCGCGGCAGCAACTCCTCGGGGAACCCGGTGGCGTCGACGGCCCGTACACCTGGCGCCACCTCGACGGCGCCCGAGCCGCCGACCACGACCAGGCGACCCACCCCGGCCTTGCGCACGCCGTCCAGTACGCCCCGGCCCACCTCCAGGAGCGACTCGGTGGACTCGCTGCCGCCGCGCGGCGGCGACACCGCCAGCACCACCGCGTCGTGGCCGGCCACCAGGCGCGCGACGGTATCGGGGTCGCTCGCGTCCGCCGCCCGGGTGCCGTTCTTCCCGCCGCGGGTGACGCCGGTGATCTCGTGCCCCCGTCTGCGCGCCTCGGCGGCGATCTGGCTGCCGATCATCCCAGTGGCTCCGAACAACACGATCCGCATGTCAATGGCCTCCCTGAAACGCTGTCAAAAGCGCCGTCGACCAGGAAGGTACCTACGGGGTACTGGTTACTTCAACGATCCTTGAGTTTCTCTCGGAAACCGTGCTGCCCAGCGATGCGCGGGGTGGGAAAGCGTCGGCGGGTGGACAGTCGGCCGCGGCCCCTCTCCACCGCCGCCACCAGCGCCGCTACTGCAGCTGATCGTCGACATGCGCCTTGACCAATGCGCCGACCAGGCCGCGGTGGCGTGCGGGGCTCGGTGCCGATCGCCTCGTGGTCGCCCGCGGCGAACGCGTAGCGCGCGCGGTGGTCGCACTGTGCGGGTTCGTTCACATGACAGGCGGTCGCCCCAGTCGGACATAACGCTCGGACGTCAGGCAGAGCCGGCCGAGGAGTCGCCGGGACACCGGGTTGAGGGAGGGCGCGAGCATGCTCTCGGGAATCTGCGGTGCGCGTCCGGGATCTGTTGCAGCGAAGGTTGAGCGATTCCCATCGATTCCTAATGCCGTTTGTCAAGCCGCGGCGCACGCTTGAGGCAGCGGGCAGGAGGTGTCGGAGGAGCGCAGTACAGTCCGTTCATCCGACTGGGGAGGGCTCATGGGGACCAAGTGGAGCTTGACGATCGACTGCGCGTACCCGGGGAAGCTGGCCGCGTTCTGGGCGCTGGCGTTGGGCTACGAGGAGAAGCCCGCGCCCGCAGGGTTCGGGAGCTGGGAGGAGTGGTTCTCGCATCATGAGGTTCCGGAGGACGAGTGGGATGACGGGGCGTACCTCTCAGATCCGGACGGCGTGGGCCCCACCTTGTCCTTCCTGAAGGTGCCGGAGCCGAAGGTGGCGAAGAACCGGCTGCATATCGACGTGCAAGTTGGTGGCGGCCGTGAAACCCCGTGGGAGGTGCGCTGGCCGCGCGTGGTCGAGGCGGTGGAGCGGTTGACCGCTGCGGGCGCGACCGTGGTCCGCGAGGACGAGTTGCAGGGCAGGCCGGATCACGTGGTGATGGCAGACCCGGAAGGTAACGAGTTTTGTCTGGTCTGACGGAGTCGGTCAGACCACCTGGCCGCGCGCAGCGTGTCGCGTCCCTTCCTATGCGGCAGCCCTTGCCGGCGGAGCCGGCTCGTAGCACCGTCCGTCTCGCAGGAGGGCCCAGAGGACGTTGACGCGGCGGCGGGCGAGGGCGAGGACGGCCTGGGTATGGCGCTTGCCTTCGGCACGTTTGCGATCGTAGAACCGGCGCGACTCGTCGCAGTGCCGAATGCTGAACAACGCCGAGGTGTAGAAGACGCGTTGGAGGCGGCGGTTGTATCGCTGCGGACGGCGCAGGTTCCCGCTCAGCTTCCCGGAATCGCGGGGCACCGGGGCGACACCGCCGAAGCCGGCGAGGCGGTCGGCGGTGCCGAATGCCGTCATGTCCCCACCGGTGGCAGCCAGGAACTCGGCGCCGAGGATGACGCCCAGGCCGGGCATGCTGGTGATCACCTCGAAGGTGTGGTGGTCGCGAAACCGGGCCTCGATGGCCTTGTCGAGCTCGGCGACCTGCTGGTTGAGGCTCATCACTTCCTTCGCCAGCGTGTGTACCAACGTGGCGGCCAGCTTCTCGCCGGGCAGGCTCGTGTGCTGCCGTTCGGCGGCCTGGACAGCGGTTTCGGCGAGCCGGTCGGGGCGGACGACGTGGCGGTTGCGCAGCCAGGTCTCCAGCCGCTTGACGCCGATCCGGCGAATAGCCGCGGGGGTCTGATAGCCGGTCAGCAGGGTGAGCGGGCCGGTGTTGGTGAGGTCCAGGGCCCGCTCCAGGCCGGGGAAGATGCCAGTGAACTGGGCACGGAGGCGGTTGACGGTGCGGGTGCGGTCGGCGACCAGGTCCATGCGGCGGCCGGTGAGGATCTTGAGATCGATGACGGTGTCGTCGCCGGCCCGCAGCGGATGCAGATCGCGGCGGACGCGGACCTGGTCGGCGATGACGGCGGCGTCCTTCGCGTCGGTCTTGCCCTCGCCGCGGTAGCTCTCGGAAGCGCGGTGGATGGCCCGGCCGGAGATGTAGTGGACCGGCTGGTCGCGGTTGACCAGGAGCGCGATGGCCAGGGCGGCTCCGCCGTCGGCCAGGTCGATGCCCCAAGGTCACCTCGTCCCCCAGGGCCAGGATGTCGGCGAGGAGTTCGAGCAGTTCGGGTTCGTCGTTAGCGACGCGTCGCGACAGCAGCCGGCGGCCGCTCTCGTCGATCGCGACGCAGTGATGGTGGGCTTTGCCTGCGTCGATGCCAGCCCAGATCGCGGCCATGTGGTGCCTCCGTGCGGTGGTGTTGCTGGTGCCTCCCACGGACGACCTCGCTGTCGATTCCCTACGTAGCGATCATTCGCAATTCCTAATTGGCAGCCGAGTCGTCGTGGGGCGTCGGGCGGCCAATCGATGGAAGCCACAAGTGGCAGAAGTTTGAAAGCCACACCCGACGCCCCTGGGTGGATGAACCATACGAAGGGCTCACCACGTCCCGCAGAACAACGTAGGGAAGCTTGAGTGGTGTGGGTCACTCATTCTCGTCGCGTTGGCGGGCGGCGAGGATCGCGACATCGTCCTCGTACGCGCTGTTCGTCAGGTGGGTCAGGAGTGTGTCAAGCATGTCGTCCAGAGTGCGGTCCGCCGGCAGGCTCAGCGTCGCGAGCGCCTGCACCGAGACGTCGATGTCCGTGTCGCGTCGCTCCACCAGCCCGTCGGTGTAGAGCAGCAGTGCGGTGCCGCGTTCCATACGTACGGTGATCGATTCGTAGCCACCGAGCCCGGTGCCGATGGGTGGGCCGGCCGGGAGCCACAGAATCTCCGTGCTTCCGCTGGGACGCACGATGGCGGGCGGCAGATGCCCAGCGCTGGCCGCTGTACAGGTGCCCGCCCGGGAATCCATGACCGCGAGAAGACAGGTGGCGAGGCGGTCGAGGCCAACGTGTGCGACCCGGCGGTCGAACTCGCCGAGGATCTTGTCGACGCTCATCCCGGACGTGGCGATGGTGCGCAGCAGAGAGCGGTACTGGCTCATGGCGACAGCGGCCTGGAAGCCGTGGCCCATCACGTCGCCCATGACCAGCAGGGTGCGGGAGTCCGGCAGTGCAATCGAGTCGTACCAGTCTCCACCCACGAGGACGCTGTCGCCGGAGGGGAGGTAGCGGGCGGCCACTTCCACAGTGGGGTGCGGGGCACTGGGTTCGGACAACAGGGCACGTTGGAGTTCCAGCGCCATGGTGTGTTCGTAGCTGTAGCGGCGCGCGCTGTCGATGGAGACGGCGGCTCGGGCGGCCAGTGCCTGGACCGTCTCGACGTCGTCGTCATGGAAGGGCGGCGATGTGCCGGCCCGGCCCAGAAGGACGACGCCGACCGCGCGGCCCGCCGTGATCAGGGGGGCGATGAGAAGCGAGTGGATGCCGGCCGCGCGGAAGATCCTGGCGCGCTCGGGGTCCACGGTCACCTTCTGGAACAGCTCGTCCGAGGCCAGGTTGCCCAGCCATGGCCGCCCGCTGTCCATGCAACGCCGTGGGGCCGAGCCGCGGGGAAGGTCGACGTGTGGTCCGGGTCCACCCAGTTGGCGCAGCAGCCATTCCAGTCCCGGTAGTGCCGCACCCTTCATCTTGCGCAGCCTCAGGAAGCCGGGAGGGGGCGGGGGAGCGCCGGTGAACTGCTCCTCGACGAGTCCCACTGCGGCGGTGTCGGCCAGCGACGGGGTGAGGAAGTCGGCCAGCTCCTGGCACGTGGTTGCGATGTCGAGCGTGGTGCCCACACGCGTGGTGGAAGCGTCCAGCAGGGCGAGCCGCTGATGCGCGGTCTCCAGGTCGTCCAGATAGCGGCGCAGATTGCTGATCTCCACGCTGATCCCGCACAGACACGCGTCCTGGCCCGGCAGATCGATCCGGTGATAGACCGCTCGCCAGAGCCTGTCACCTAGCGGCGAGGCGACCCTCGTCGTTCCTGAGACGGTTGCCTCCCGAGGTTGCCCATCCGCGAGTACCTCGAACAGGACGTCGTCCGGGCACTGGAGGTCCGGCAGCACCTCCCCGAGCGTTCGCCCCAGGAATGCGGTGGCGGGCACGCCGCTGGCCTCGACCCATGCGGGGTTGACGTACAGATGGCGAAGCTGCCCGTCGAGAACGACGACGGGGGCCAAGGTGCTCTCAACCAGCTGACGCACCGGAAGGCCAGCACCTTCTGGGAAGTGCCACTGCGGCATGGGGCCCTCACCGTTCACGAGTTGCCTCTCTGTCTTCACTGGAGCCAATCCATACCCCGTTGACGGAGCGACCTCTCGCGTGAGGTGGAGCGTCCACCACGACACGTTGAACGCGGGGCATGTCCAGGTCAAAGAGCTTTGGAGCCGCAATGGACCGTGGCGACCGGTCCGCTGACCAGCTGGTCCGCAGCGGCTGCTCCTCCCGGCGTACGACACCCCCTGAGCTGTGCTTAACCAATGATGAGAGGAACAGCCGGTCACCGGCCTTCGCTGAGAAGTGCGTTCGATTCGCCAGCTCATGACGGCCTCCCGATCCGCGTGAGGCGGTACGTGCCCCAGAGTTCACGTCCGGTCTCACAACCGTCCTGTGCCTTGGGCCTCCCCTCGCAGTCGGCACACTTCGTGGTGTGCTCGAACCACAGGCGGTAAGCGCGCAGCATGGGCAGTTCGGCGTTCCGCACGCTCGACTCGACCCTTCCACCGGTCATCAGCCCACCCCCGTGAACTGACGTACAGCCAGAACGCGTTGGCGCTCCTCAGGCGGCAGGACGTAGGCGCGTACGAGAGGATGCCCGGTGTCCATCGGGGCCGGACCACCTCCGTCACGGCACCGGCATGCGAACGCGAGCGCCGAGCCCCATGTCTCCGGCGGCGACTGCACCGCGGACACGGGCGCCTGTACGGGATGGTCGGGAAGGGAGCGTGTGCCTGCCTTCCGGGGTCCTCACAGCAGGGCTCTCACCCGTTCGAATGCCTGTGATACGAATCGCATGTTGGCGCTCCTTCGCAGCGTCGGCCACGCCCCGGGACCGTCGTGAGCGGGAAGGCGTCGACCGCGGCCTTGACCGGAGCGAGTCGAGGATGACCGGGACCGGCGAACAAGTCGATGTGTACGGACTGGTCGCCGGTGAGGTCCGACAGATCACGGACGCGCAGCAACTCGGCGATGCGCAGGATCGTCTCCAGCTTGGGCGTCTTCAGGCGTCCGGTCTCGACGCCCTTGACCCAGGACCCGGTCTTGCCGAGGAGTCCGCCCAACTGGTCGCGTGTCATACCCCTGCGGGTACGCAGGATCTGTAGGCGTTGGCCGAAGACCAGCGGGTCGGCATACGGGTCCGGGGTAGCAGCTTCAGACGACACGGCCTTGCCCCTCTCTGAACAGCTCGACACTGTCAGGGTATGGGGCAGGGCCGCTCTGATGTGAGGATCCCGCCGTCCGCCCGTCCCCTGCCCGCTCCCCTCGCCCCGCGCCCCGCGCCCCGCGCCCCGCGCCCCGCGCCCAGTGCGCAGTGCGCAGTGCGCAGTGCGCAGTGCGCAGTGCGCAGTGCGCAGACGCCGGAGAGGCTGAGGTTCCGCGCAGTTCCCCCGCATCTCCGACACTGCCCCCTCTCTAGGGTGACCGTCATGACTGAGGCACGGGGCGCCGCGCTGGTGTGGTGGATGCGACGACGGAGGAACGCGGAGGGCTGAGCCGCGCCGAGGGCGGCGCGGCGGCAGGCCGTACAACGCAGGCCGTACAACGCAGGCCGTACAACGCAGGCCGCGTGGAACGCAGGAGGGCCCCGGAGCGATTCGGGGCCCTTTCGTTCAGTCCGAGAAGCTGTCGAGGAACGGCTCTATCGCCGCGCGCCACGCGTCCGGCTGGTCGTAGTGGACCAGGTGCCCGGCGTCGGCGACCTCGGCGTACTGGCCGCGGGGCAGGACGCGGACCATCTCCTGGGACTCGGCGCGGCCCAGCTCACCGTCGAGGCCGCGGACGACGAGGGCGGGGCAGCGCACCTGGGTCAGCTCCTCCCAGTGCGCGTCGTACACCCAGGTCTCACGGGTCGTCAGCATCTGCTCGGGGTCGAAGACGGGCCGCCAGCCGTCGGGGCCCTCGTGCATGACCTCGGCGTAGAACTCACCCCGGGACGGACTGGGGCGCTCCACCCAGGGGTCGTCCTCGCCGAACCACTTGCGGACGTCGGCGAGGGTGGCGAAGGGCAGCGGCCAGGCCTTGAACCAGCTCTCCCACTCACGCTGCGAGGCGGCGCCGAGCGCCGAGGCCCGCATGTCGCAGATGATCAGGCCGCGCACCAGGTCCGGGCGGCGGGCGGCCAGCTGCCAGGCGGTCAGCGCGCCCATGGCGTGACCTATGAGGACGACCGGGGCGAGGCCCAGCTGTTCGACAGCGGCCTCGGCGTCCTCGACGTAGGCCTCACGGGTGTACGCGGCCTTCTCGGGCTTGGCGCTCTGGCCGTGGCCGCGCTGGTCGAGTGCGACGGCGCGGTGCCGTTCGGAGAGCCAGCGGGCGGTGGGAGCCCAGTGCGAGGCGCGGCCCATGAGGCCGTGCAGTAACAGCACTCCGGGCCGGGGCTCGTGCCCGCCGCTCGTCTCCGCGGCCTGGGCCGCGGCGCCCTGCCCCGCCCCCGCCCCCGCCCCCGCGATGTCCCCGACCTGGTCTCCGGTCTTGGGCGGGTCGCCGAACTCCCAGGCGGCGAGACTTACGCCGCCCGCTCCCGTCACGTCGATGCGCCGCACCATTGGCACCCCCCAGACTCCCGCCCGGACCGCTCGCTCCCGCCTCTCGCTCCCGCTTCGAGCCGGCCGGTCCACTCGTCCCAACTGCTGTCGTACCGCTGTCCCGCTGCTGCTTCCGCGTCGCATCCGCCGTCGCTTCTGCCGTGGCTTCCGCCGTTGCCTCTGCCCTTGCTTCTGCCCCGTTGCTCCAGCTGTTGTCATCGCCGTGCGCGCCGCTCGGACGGCGGGCACTTTTGTTACAGCGTGCATATCGGTTGACACGTTACGTGTGGGGTGCGCGCGTCAGGTATGGCAGGGGTCACGCAACGCCACGCCGCACACGCTATCGAATACACATTCGAAGATGTCGCTCTTGGCGACAACACCCCTCATTCGAGTGACCTTCGCCAAGGATTGCCCGCCGCCGCCGAGGGGAGATCTTCAACGGGAGGCGGACCGCTCGGGGAAAACGGTCCGAAGGGGATGACCCTGGGAGCTCGGGGCTCCGGGTCAGCACAGGGGAGGACAGGCTCCGGCGCCGCATGGCGCCGGAGCCCTCCTCATGTCCACGGCACATCCGCCCCGCCCCCTCCCCTGCCACCGGAGATCGCCGTCTCGGGCGGCCAAGAGCCCCTCAGGTCATATGCCTCACGCGCAAGCCTCGCACGCGAACGGCCCGAGCGCTGCGATTCGGCGCACTGAATCTTGGATTCGACGGGATCCCGGACATGGACCCCAATACGTCACAACTTCCCCTCCCGCATCGGGAGTTGGCGGGCGATACGGACATCCGCCGACGCCGGCCGAACAGCGGCCGACGCAGGGTGTCGGAGGACGACGCCGGGCGGTCGAAATCGGTCGGCGCGAGTACCCGTGGCGGGCGACCGTGAGCTTGGCTGGTGGCCGTGGGCGTGACCGGTAGCCGTGGGCGTGACCGGTAGCCGTGGGCGTGACCGGTGGCATGTCCGCGCGGCAGAGCTCGGCGCCGTCGCCCGGCGTCAGCGATCCGTGCTCAGCGCTTGACGTTCAGCGCTTGACGTTCACTGCTTGGCGACGAACACGTGGGAGGCGACGTCCGCCTCCAGTTCCGCCGCCTCGCCGCCGCTGCCCACGAGGACACCGCCGGCCGCCTCCGTCACGCTCACCACGGACCCGGGCTGCACGCCCGCGCGCCGCAGCGTGTACATCAGCTGGGCGTCCGTCTGGATGGGCTCGCCGATCCGGCGCACGACGACGGTCTTGCCCTCCGTGCCCGGGTCGAGGTCCGCGAGCGACACCATGCCCTCGTCCAGGAAGGGGTCCGCGCCGTCCTTCTCACCCAGCTCCTCCAGGCCCGGGATCGGGTTGCCGTACGGCGACTCGGTGGGGTGGCGCAGCAGCTCCAGGACGCGGCGCTCGACCGCCTCGCTCATCACGTGCTCCCAGCGACACGCCTCCGCGTGCACCTGCTCCCACTCCAGGCCGATCACGTCGACGAGCAGGCACTCCGCGAGGCGGTGCTTGCGCATCACGCGCGTGGCCAGCCGCCGACCCTCCTCGGTGAGCTCCAGGTGGCGGTCCGCGGCGACGGACACCAGGCCGTCGCGCTCCATGCGCGCGACCGTCTGGCTCACCGTGGGGCCGCTCTGGTCCAGCCGCTCGGCGATCCGGGCGCGCATGGGGACCACACCTTCCTCCTCCAGCTCGAGGATGGTGCGGAGATACATCTCCGTCGTATCGATCAGTCCGGACATACGTGCCCCTCGAGAGATTCAGCCGGAGGCTTCGACGGCCACACCGGCTTGCTGCGCTGGCCCTGGACCCAATTCTTACGCATCCGACTGACAACCGGGTGATGGCGGGGGAACGACGGCGGTATGACTCCCGTCGGGTGGCCGATTTGTGACCTGGCGCCCCCTTTCTTTTCATCGGTGGGAGAGCTCGGGAGGTTTCGGTGGGGGCGGGTGCGGGTCGTACGTGGCCGGCCGCGCGGTTCCCCGCGCCCCTTTTACGGCACGGGTCGCACCCGGTTACAGCACGGGTCGCACCCGGTTACAGCACGGGTCGCACCCGGTTACAGCACGGGTCGCACCCGGGGTTCGCAAGGGGCGCGGAGAACTGCGCGACCAACCCCCGCGCGCCCGCAGCCGAAAAACGCACCGAGGAAAGCCCGCAGGTACCCTCCGGCCATATTGACACCCCAGTGGTCCAGACCTCTAACGTGATCCGCGACACTGCGGGCCGGCGAGAGGGCTGAGGGGTTCACACATGGACGACGGCACGCCGGGCGGGCGATTCCTCGACGCGGCCATCAGACTGCTGGAGCGCGTGCGGGACGAGGAGAGCGAGACGATCACCGCGGCCGGCGGGATGATCGCGGACACGGTCGCCGACGGAGGCCGGCTCTTCGCCTACGGCGCCGGCCACTCGTCCCTCCCCGCACAGGACCTCGTCTACCGCGCCGGGGGTCTGGCCCTGATGAACCTGCTGGCCGTCCCCGGCGCGGTCGGCGTCGACGTACAGCCCGCCACCCTCGGGTCGGCACTGGAGCGGATCGACGGACTGGCGACCGCCGTCCTCGACACCAGCCCCCTGCGCGCCGGGGACCTGCTCGTGGTGATCTCGCTCTCCGGCCGCAACGCGCTGCCCGTCGAGATGGCCGCGCACGCCCGGGAGCTGGGGGTGAAGGTCATCGGCGTGACCTCGGTCGCCTACGCCACGCAGACCACGTCGCGCCACTCCTCCGGCACCTTCCTCAAGGACCACTGCGACCTCGTCCTCGACTCGAAGATCGCGGTCGGCGACGCGGAGCTCACCCTCGAAAGCATCCCCGCGCCCTTCGCCCCGGCCTCCACCGTCGTCACGTCCGCCCTCCTCCAGTCGGTCATGGCCACCGCCGCCGCCTCCCTCGCGGACCGGGGCATCGAGCCGCCCCTGCTCCGCTCCGGGAACGTCGACGGCGGGCTCGACTGGAACGACCGGGTGATGCGGGAGTACGGAGACCGGATCTTCTACCTGCGCTGACTGCACCCCCGGGTTCGTGGGAACACTGAGAAGGGTGAGGAGGAAATCCGGCGTACAACGATTTCGTCCATATCTTGCGCGAAGCAGATGTGGGCTGGGTCACGTTCGAGTTGAATGATGACCAGTGAGCGAAACGACGCGCCGTACCAGCCGTACATGCGGACGCAACGGAGCCTGGAGGGGGTTCAGGTGAGTGCTTCCCGGCGTGGTGGGACCACCGACGAGCTCGGGCCCGACAAGCCCGAGCGGGACGGTCCGACGAACGAGGACACCGAGGACACCGAGGACATCGAGGGCACGGTGAACACCGAGGACACCGAAGGCACCGAGCGATCCATGGACGCCACGGACTCCGGTGGCTCGGATCTCCTAGCCGCCCTCCTCGACGGAATGGACGCGGCCCTGTGCGCCTTCGACGCCGACGGCGTCGTCACCCACTGGAACCGCGAGGCCGAACGCATCCTGGGCTGGAGCGCGGAGGAGGCCGTCGGGCGCCGCGGCTTCGCCGGGTGGGCCGTACGCACCGCCGACGCCGAGGAGGTCGAGGGGCGGCTGATGGCCGCCATGCACGCCTCCGGCCGGCAGGTGCACGAGTTCGCCCTGGTCACCAAGGACGGCGGACGCGTCCTCGTACGCACCCAGTCCGCCGCCGTACGCGGACCCGACGGCAAGCCCGCCGGCCTGTACTGCGCCTTCAGCGAGGTCCACGCGCAGATCGACCTCGAACGGTCCATCGCCCTCAGCGAGGCCCTCTTCGAGGACGCGTCCTGGGGCGTCGTCCTCGTCGACGCCGACCTGCGCCCCGCCGTCGTCAACGCGCACGCCGCCCGCTCCCTCGGCATCGGCCGTACGGCGGTCCTCGGACGCCCCCTCGGCGAACTGCTCGCCCAGGGCGTCGAGGAACTGGAGAGCGCCCTCACCCACGTACTCGCCGAGGGCGCCCCGCCCGCGCCCGCCGAGATCTGGGTCGGCGTCCGCACCCCCGACGGCGAGAAGCGCCGCTGCTGGCGCAGCGGCTTCCTCCGCCTCGCCTCACCGCTGGCCGAGGAACCGGTCCCCCTCGGCGTCGGCTGGCTCTTCCAGGACATCACCGAGTCCAAGCAGACCGAGCAGGAGGCCGCCCAGCTGCGCTTCCGCTTCAACCAGCTCCACCGGGCCGCGCGCGCCGCCGCCGAGTGCGAGGACCCCGGCGAGGCCGCGACCGTCCACCTCGACTTCGCCCTCGCCGGCTTCGCCGACCACGCGCTCATCGACCGCGTCGCCGGCGGCTCCCTCGCCGACGGCGAAGGGCCCGCCCGCCTCGTACGCGCCGCCGGCACCCCCACCGGCCAGCCCGGCCCCAGCCACCTCGCCGGCCACGCCGGCATCCCCGTCCGCTACGGCCCCGGCCACCCCGCCCTGCAGTGCGTGGAGCGCGGGGGCTCGGTCCGCGCCAGCGCCGGCACGGCACCCCCGGAAGCGGCCCGCATCTGGGCCACCGGCCGCCAGTGGCCCCCGGACACCGTCCACTCCCTCTGCGCCGTCCTCCGCAGCCGCGGCCGCACCCTCGGCGTCGTCACCTTCCTCCGCAACGCCGGCCGCACCCCCTTCGAACGCACCGACGCGCTCTACGCCGAGGACATCGCCGTACACATCGCATCGGCCCTGGACCTGGAGGCGCTGGAGAGGCCGGCGGAGTAGGCGAAGCGCGCAGCACGGCCTCGTGGGACGGCGAGCACCTCAGCGGCGGGAGAAAGGGCTCGCGTCCGCTCATCGGACCGGCGGAGAATCCCCACCATGGCGCTCATCCACCGAACCACCCTCAAGCCCACCAAGCTCGAACTCCTGGCCTCCTGGCTGCCCACCCGCCCCTGGTACGCCGGCGGCCCGGACGCCCCGGAACTGACCAAGGCCGGCGGCTTCCGTCTCGACGACCCGGAGGGCGAGGTCGGCATCGAGTTCATGGTCGCCACCGACACCTCCGGCCCCGCCCCGGTCCACTACCTGGCCCCCCTCACCTACCGGGGCGCCCCGCTTCCCGACGCCGAACACGCCCTCATCGGCACCATGGACCACGGCGTCCTGGGCAGGCGCTGGGCCTACGACGGCTGCCACGACCCGGTCCTGATCACGCAGCTCCTGGCCCTGCTCGAAGGCAAGGCCGAACCCCAGGCCCAGAGCCTCACCGACACCCCGGACCACGAGGTCACCCGCACCTACACCGGCGAGGGCGCGCTGTCCGTGGTCGCCCTCACCGCGACCGACACCCCTAAGGCCACCGAGCTCCCCCTCCACCCCGGCCCCACCGTCCTCCACCTGAACCGCGTCCTACGGCCCGGCCCTCTCGACCTGCCGGAGGGCGCGAAAGGCCACGTCACCGGGCACTGGACCCTTCCGGACGACACCCGGGTACACGGGGTCTTCGCCGTACTGTTCACGGGCCCAGACGGCCTTCATGAGGCCGAGTAGAGCCCCCAACTAGGGCTAGCTCCAGACATGGTTATCCGTTCGAAAAATCGGGATGATCCGCATGAATGAGTGCTTTTGCGGCGAGATCCGCATTGGCATGGCGCTAGATCGCTAACGTCTCGAAGACACGCCGAAAGGAGGTCACTCGCTCCTCGGCCACACGGTCGTCGAGTGACCAGCCTCAGTCATCACGATCTCATGATCAGGGAGGTGCCCCGATGACTACGTTCCCCGCAGGTGAGCAGACCCACCAGGCTGTGCTTCCTCAGCAGCCTGCTCTGGAATCCGTGGGAGCAGACACCCCTGGGAGCAGGGACGAAACGGCTCACGGACACCCCGTCGGCGCGCGGGGCACCGGCGGGATACATGGGCGAGGGGAGACCGGCGGGCACGACACCAGGGCCCATCGGCGTCACGCCAAGACCACTGCCCCGGCAGTGGAGGCGGCAGAGAACGGGGACGGTGACGTTCCCACACGAGGTGACGCGTACGCGGGTGGCGTCGGCGCGGGCAGGGTCTTTGTCCTTTCCAAGGACGGCAAGCCCCTCATGCCGTGCCATCCTTCCCGCGCCCGCGAACTCCTCGGGAAGGGGCGAGCCGTGGTCGCCCGGCAGGTTCCCTTCACCATCCGGCTCAAGGACCGCACACACGCCGAGTCCGAGGTCGACGGCCTTCAATTACGCATCGATCCGGCTCCAAAGGGACGGGCCTCGTTCTCACTGATGAGAAGAAGGAAATCGATGGAGCCGGGCGCACGGTCGTGGTCCGGCGCGGGCTGATCTCCGTCGAATTGCAGCACCGCGGCGACCAGATCCACAAGTGCATGCAGCAGCGTGCCGGGTACCGACATCGGCGGCGTTCCGCCAACTGCCGTTACCGGGCCTGCCGTTCACGGAACCGTGCCCTTACTCAGGGCGGGCTGCCACCATCGCTGCGGCACCGCGTCGACACCACTCTCTCCGTAGCAACCCGCATGTGCCGCTACGCGCCCATCACTGAGATTCACGTCGAAAGCGTCTCCTTCGACACCCACTCCATGAGTGCGGGCAGAACACTGCGTGGCATTGAGTATCAGCACGGCCCGCTCGCGGGCGCCAATGCCCGCGCTTATCTGCATGCGAAGTGGGGCAGTGCGTGTGCTTACTGTGACGCGACCGGCGTACCACTGAACATCGACCACCTGCGACCTCGCAGCCGGGGAGGTTCGGACCGCATCTCCAACCTCGTCCTCGCTTGCGCACCCGGCAACCAAGCCAAAGGAAGCCAAGCCGTCGACGCCTTTCTCACTCACCGGCCGGAACGCCTCGCCAAGATCCTCGAGCAGGTCAAAGCACGGCTACAGGACGCCGCCGCCATGAACAGCACCCGCTGGCGTCTGTTGAAGGATCTGCAGGCTCTTCGGAGACCTGTCCACCACTGGCTGGGCACCGAGACGCAAGAGAACCGCATCGCTGTCGGGCTGACCAAGACGCACACCCTCGATGCCCTCTGCGTCGGAGCACTTGATCACGAGGGCGGTGACACGGTCGTCCGGGTTGCTGATCCTGTCCTCGTCGCCAAAGCCACAGGACGCGGCTCGTACGCTCGCACCACGCCCGATCGGTTCGGATTCCCCCGGCTGAGGCGGCCTCGTACGAAGCAGCACTTCGGGTACATGACCGGTGATCTCGTGAGAGCCACAGTGCCTTCGGGGAGGTGGGCAGGCACCTGGACGGGGCGCATCTCTGTCCGGGCCATGGGTCAGCACAGCCTCACCACGCCGCAGGGTCGGTTCAACGTGAGGCACCGAAATCTGCAGCTGCTGCAGCGGGGCGACGGCTATAGCTACGCCAGGCGCGAGGAGATCGTGGAGTAACTCCTTCGGAAAATCGCTTGAGTGCCTCCAGGACGCTGCCTAGGGTTGTGACTACTTCAGAAGGGAGGTGGTTCGGCAGATGTATGCATACCGGACGGAAGAGGTGGCTGCGGGCTAGCAGCCCGTCACCATACTCAGTGCGGTGTCGGACCCGCGTGTGATCGGAGCACGCAGCCGGCCCAATCTCAAGCAGTCACCCGACCCGCAGACTCGCCGGTACGTCCGGCCGGCTTCTCCGCCCCCTGGGCGGAGGGACCCAGAGTCTGCGGGTCGCCTGCGTTTGCATGGGTGTAGGGGCGGGTTTTCCCCATGATCACACGCAGGTGACGCGGGGCACGCTCGAAAGCTCGTCAGCGGAGTATTGTCGGAGCATGCTTCCGATACTCGTTCGACGCCGGCACGTGGACTACGTGCGCGTCACGAGCACGGGCTGTCGGTCTTCCGTCTGACCTCGGAATCCGGAACCGGCCCTTCTTCTCTCGCGGACGCATCTCATGACGAACACCTCGACGGATCCGTCGTACCCGCAGTTGCCCATCATCGATCTCTCCGCCGCCGATCGCGGGCCCGGGGCGCGCGCGCTGTTGCACGCGCAGTTGCACAGCGCCGCGCATGACGTGGGGTTCTTCCAGCTCGTCGGGCATGGGGTGAGTGAGGAGGAGATCGGGCGGCTCACCAGCGCCATGCGGGAGTTCTTCGCGCTGCCCGAGAGCGAGCGGCTGGCCCTCGACAACGTCAACTCGCCGCACTTCCGGGGGTATACGCGGACCGGGGACGAGCGGACGGGCGGGAGTCGGGACTGGCGGGATCAGCTGGACATCGGGGCTGAGCGGCCGACGCGGACACCGGGGGCCGGCGAGCCTGCCTACTGGTGGTTGCAGGGGCCCAATCAGTGGCCCGGTTCACTGCCCGCGCTGCGGGACGCCGCCCTCGCGTGGATCGATCGGCTCAGTTCGGTGGCGCAGCGGTTGCTGCGCGAGTTGCTGGTCTCCATCGGGGCGCCTGCCGATTTCTACGACCCGATCTTCGGGGAGCGGGCGCATCCGCATCTGAAGCTGGTGCGGTATCCCGGGAGTGCGGGGGATGGGGGCGATCAGGGGGTGGGGGCCCACAAGGACTACGAGTTTCTGACCTTGTTGTTGCAGGACGAGGTCGGTGGGCTTCAGGTGGAGCGGGCGGACGGGGTGTTCCATGCGGTGCCGCCGATTCCGGGGGCGTTCGTGGTCAACCTCGGGGAGTTGCTGGAGGTGGCGACCAACGGGTATCTCGTCGCCACCCATCACCGGGTCGTGAGTCCGCCCGGGGCCACCGAGCGGTTCTCCGTGCCGTTCTTCTACAACCCGCGGCTCGACGCCCGGGTCGAGCCGCTCGTCTTTCCGTACGCCTCCACCGCGCCCGGGGTCACCGATGATCCGGGGAATCCGCTGTTCGCCGAGTACGGGTTCAATGAGCTGAAGGGGAAGCTGCGGGCGCATCCGCTGGTTGCCGAGCGGCATCACGCGGGGCTGCTCAGCCCCGCGTGACCGCCGCCGGGGACGGCTGGCGCGCGATGTCGCCGGGAGCGGCTAGCGCGCGATGTCGCCGTAGCCCTCGATGTCCCTCGGGTCGCGCGGGCCGGGGCCGATGTAGCGGGCCGAGGGGCGGACGAGGCGGCCGGTGCGCTTCTGTTCGAGGATGTGGGCGGACCAGCCGGCCGTGCGGGCGCAGGTGAACATGGACGTGAACATGTGGGCCGGGACCTCGGCGAAGTCGAGGACGATCGCGGCCCAGAATTCGACGTTCGTGGCGAGGACGCGGTCGGGGCGGCGGGCGTGGAGTTCGGCCAGGGCGGCTTTCTCCAGGGCTTCCGCCACCTCGAAGCGGGGGGCGCCGAGGTCGCGGGCGGTGCGGCGGAGGACTCGGGCGCGGGGGTCCTCGGCGCGGTAGACGCGGTGGCCGAAGCCCATGAGGCGTTCGCCCTTGTCGAGGGCCCGCTTCACATAGGCGTCGGCGTCGCCCGTGCGTTCGATCTCCTCGATCATGCCGAGGACGCGGGAGGGGGCGCCGCCGTGGAGGGGGCCGGACATGGCTCCTACGGCGCCGGAGAGGGCCGCTGCCACGTCCGCGCCGGTGGACGCGATGACCCGTGCCGTGAAGGTGGACGCGTTCATGCCGTGTTCGGCGGCGCTCGTCCAGTACGCGTCGACCGCCGCCACGTGCTTGGGGTCGGGCTCGCCGCGCCAGCGGATCATGAACCGTTCGACGACGGACTGGGCCTTGTCGATCTCGCGCTGCGGGACCATGGGCAGGCCCTGGCCGCGGGCGGACTGGGCGACGTAGGAGAGTGCCATGACGGCGGCGCGGGCCAGGTCGGCGCGGGCCTGCTGCTCGTCGATGTCCAGGAGCGGTTTGAGGCCCCAGACCGGGGCGAGCATGGCCAGCGCGGACTGGACGTCCACGCGGATGTCGCCCGAGTGGACGGGGATGGGGAACGGCTCGGCGGGCGGCAGGCCGGGGCGGAAGGCGCCGTCGACGAGGAGGCCCCAGACGTTGCCGAAGGAGACGTGGCCGACCAGGTCCTCGATGTCGACGCCGCGGTACCGGAGTGCGCCGCCTTCCTTGTCCGGTTCGGCGATCTCCGTCTCGAACGCGATGACTCCTTCGAGTCCGGGTACGAAGTCGGACATCAGGCGGCTCCTCTTGATGTGTGCGACAGGGGGCGACCGGCGGGGGCGGCGGATGCGAGGCCCCACCGGAATGTTCCAGCACCTTACGCCTGAGTGCCAGGTTTGGGGAGGGCGCGCGGCACTCAGTGCCACCAGCCTTCCGGTCGGCCGTCGATACGGCAAGATGACCGCGTGAACGATCCCGGCCTGGAACCCGTGCCCGACCCCGCTCTCATGCGCAAGCAGTACCGTGCCGAAGGGCTCGACGAGAGCGAGCTGGCCGGTGATCCGATGGAACAGTTCGGGCGGTGGTTCTGGCAGGCCGCGCAGGAGGGGGCGGTCTACGAGCCGAACGCCATGGTGGTGTCGACGGCGGACGCCGAGGGGCGCCCCGGTTCTCGTACGGTGCTGATGAAGGCGTACGACGCGCAGGGCTTCGTCTTCTACACCAACTACGACTCCCGCAAGGCCCGTGACCTGGCGGAGAACCCGCATGTCTCGCTGCTCTTCCCGTGGCACGCGCTCGCCCGGCAGGTGATCGTGACGGGTACGGCGCGGCGGACCGGGCGGGACGAGACGGCGGCGTACTTCCGGACCCGGCCGCATGGTTCGCAGCTCGGCGCGTGGGCCAGCGCGCAGTCCTTGGTGATCTCCTCGCGGGCCGAACTGGACGCCGCGTACGAGGAGTTGCACACCCGCTATCCGGAGGGTGAGCAGGTGCCGGTGCCGCCGAACTGGGGTGGTTTCCGGGTGGCGCCGCGGAGTGTGGAGTTCTGGCAGGGGCGGTGGAACCGGCTGCACGACCGGCTGCGGTACGTGGCGGAGCCGGACGGGTCGTGGCGGGTGGAGCGGCTGAGTCCGTGATTCGGTGGAACGGCTCGGTCCGTGACTCGGAGGAGCGGCTCGGTCCGTGACTCGGTGGAACGGCTCGGTCCGTAACTCGGAGGAACGGCTCGGTCCATGACTCGGAGGAACGGCTGAGTCCGTGACCTCGGCGGGGCGGCTGTGTCCGTAGGGACCGGTCGGTCAGCCGAGTACGTCGTCCAGCAGCGCCGCCCACTGGGCCACCACCTTCGCGCGGCGGCCCGTGTCGTCGGTGAGGAGGTTGGCGAGGCCGAGGCCCCGGGCCATGTCAAGGAGGCCCTGGACGGATTCGCGGACGCCGGGGACGGTCTCGTCGGCGCGGAGGAGGTCGACGGCGATGCGGTGGGTCTCGCGGCCGACGCGGGCTTCCAGTTCGGTGACGCGGGGGCGGAGCTGGTCCTCGTTGGAGGCGGCGACCCAGAGGTGGAGGGCGGCGCGGAAGAGGGGGCCGGTGTAGAGGTCGACGATGGCGGCGACGACGGCCCGGCGGTCGGCGGGGCCCTCGGGGAAGAGGGCGCGCAGGGCGAGGGAGCGCTCCTCGGCGACGTATTCGACGGCGGCGGTGAACAGGTCCTCGCGGGTGCGGAAGTGGTGTTGCGCGGCGCCCCGGGAGACGCCGGCGCGTTCGGCGACGACGGAGACGGTGGAGCCGGCCCAGCCGTGTTCGGCGAGGCAGGACACGGCGGCTTCCAGGAGGCGTTTGCGGGTGACCCGGCTGCGGTCCTGTTTGGGGCCCCGGTCGGCCACCGTGCCGGTGTCCTCGGTCGTGTCGTCCGCCGTGTTCACAACACCCATCCCGGTTCCCGTCTTTCGAGGAAGGCCGTCATGCCCTCGCGGGCGTCGGCGGAGGCGAACAGCCGGGACGAAATCCGGGTCAGTTCGCCCGCGTCCAGGTCGAAGTTCTCCAGCACCTTAGCCGTGAGCAGGTGTTTCGTCTCCGCCAGGGCCCGCGGGGAAGCGCGGCGCAGTCCGTCGAGGATGGGTTCGAGCAGGTCGTCGACGTCGGCGCCGGCGGTGGTGAGGAGGCCGATGCGGGCGGCTTCGGCGGAGTCGAACCTCTCGCCGGTGAGGGAGTAGCGGGCGAGGGCGCGGGGGTCGGTGCGGGGGCGGAGGGTGAGGGTGATGACGGCGGGGGCGACGCCGATGCGGACCTCGGTGAGGGCGAAGGTGGCCTCGGGTCCGGCGGCGGCGATGTCGCAGGCGCCGAGCAGGCCGAGGCCGCCCGCCCGGACGTGTCCGGTGACGCGGGCGACGACGGGTTTGGGCAGTTCGAGGAGCCGGCGGAGGAGATCGACGAGGGCTTGCGGGTCGGGTGGGTCACGCAGGTCGGCGCCGGCGCAGAAGGTGTTTCCGGTGTGGGTGAGGACGACGGCCCGTACGGTGTCGTCCTTGCCGCACCGGTCGAGGGTGTCGTGGAGTTCGGCGACGAGGGCGGCGGAGAGGGCGTTGCGGTTGGCCGGGGAGTCGAGGGTGAGGGTGGTGACGCCCCGGTGGTGGGCGTGCTGGATCAGGTCGGTCACAGGCGCTCCCTGAGTTCGCGGCGGAGTATCTTCCCGGACGCCGCGCGGGGCACCTCGGCGACGAAGGTGACGTGGCGGACGCGTTTGTAGGGGGCGACGCGTTCGGCGACGTACATCATGACCTCGCCCTCGGAGAGTTCGGGCGCCGTGGGCCGGCGGGCGACGAAGGCGTGCGGGACCTCGTTGCCGTCGTCGTTGTAGTGGCCGATGACGGCGGCGTCGGCGATGCCGGGGTGGGTGACGAGGAGGGCTTCGAGTTCGGCGGGGGCGACCTGGAAGCCCTTGTACTTGATCAGTTCCTTGACCCGGTCGACGACGTACAGCCAGCCGTCGGCGTCGGTGTGGCCGACGTCGCCGGTGAAGAGCCAGCCGTCGGCGTCGATCATGTCGGCGGTGGCCTCGGGGCGGCCCAGGTAACCCTTCATGACCTGGGGGCCGCGGATGACGATCTCGCCCTGTTCGCCGACGCCGACGTCCTTGCCGGGGTCGGCGAGGGAGACGATCCGCATCTCGGTGCCGGCGATGAGCTTGCCGACGGTGCCGGGGGGCGCGGTGGCGGCCTGGGTGAGGGGGACCAGGTGGGAGCAGGGGGAGAGTTCGGTCATGCCGTAGCCCTGGACGACGGGCGGCAGGCCGAGGCGGGCGGAGCAGGCGGCGGCGAGCTTCGCGTCGAGGGGTGCGGCGGCGGAGAGGATGTGCCGGACCGTCGAGAGGTCGTAGCGCTCGGCGGCCGGGTGCTTGGCGAGGGCGAGGACGATCGGCGGGGCGACGTAGAGGTGTGTGATGCGGTACTTGGCGATGGCCGCGAGGTAGACCTCCAGGTCGAAGCGGGGCAGGACGACGACCGTGGCGCCGAGCCGCAGCGGGGCGTTCATCAGGGCAGTGAGCCCGTAGATGTGGAAGAACGGGAGTACGGCGAGGATGCGGTCGCCGGGGGCGGCCGGCATGACCGGTTCGAGCTGGGCGAGGTTGGTGGCGATGGACCGGTGGGTGAGCATGACGCCCTTGGGGACGCCGGTCGTGCCGGAGGAGTACGGGAGGGCCGCCAGGTCCGTCACCGGGTCGATGTCGACGGCGGGTTCGGGCGCGGCGGAGGCGAGCATGTCGATCAGCGAACGGTGGCCGGGGGCGCTGTCGCAGACGAAGATCTCCCGTATGCCGCCGACACGTTCGGCGGCGGCGCGGGCGGTCTCGAGGAGGGGTGAGACCGTGACGATCCAGGTCGCCCCCGAGTCCCGCAGTTGTGTGGCCAGCTCGCCCGGGGTGGCCAGCGGGTGCACGGTGGTGACCGTGGCGCCCGCGCGCGTGGCCGCGTAGAACGCGGTCGGGTAGGCGATCGTGTTGGGGCTGTGCAGGGCGAGAACGTCTCCCTTGCGGACGCCCGCCTCGGCGAACGCGGCCGCGAGACGCCGGTGGAAGCGGTCCACCTGTTCGTAGGTGAGGGTCGTGCCGTCGACGCCGTCGATCAGCGCGGGCAGGTCGCCGAACTCGGCGGCGCGGCCCAGGACGACGTCGTGGATGGGGAGTTCGAGGGGCGGGACGTCTGCGTACTCGCTGCGGAACATGGTTCCTCCTCGCGTGCCGGCTCGTACGGCCGCGTTCGACGGCTCAGTACGACTTCGGCAGGCCCAGGGTCTGGTGGGAGACGTAGTTGAGAATCATCTCCCGGCTCACCGGTGCGATACGAGACACGCGGGCGGCCGTTATCAGCGAGGCGAGACCGAACTCGTGGGTCAGGCCGTTGCCGCCGAGGGTGTGCACGGCCTGGTCGACGGCCTTCACGCAGGCCTCCCCCGCCGCGTACTTGGCCATGTTGGCGGCCTCGCCCGCCGCCGCGTCGTCGCCCGCGTCGTAGAGGTGGGCCGCCTTCTGCATCATCAGGCGGGCCAGTTCGAGTTCGATGTGCGACTGGGCGAGGGGGTGGGCGATCGCCTGGTGGGCGCCGATGGGCTGCCGCCATACGGTGCGGTCGCGGGCGTAGTCGACGGCCTTGGCGAGGGCGTACCTGGCCATGCCGATCGCGAAGGCGGCCGTCATGATCCGCTCGGGGTTGAGGCCGGCGAAGAGCTGGAGGAGACCGGCGTTCTCGTCGCCGACCAGGGCGTCCGCGGGAAGCCGGATGTCGTCGAAGGAGAGCTCGAACTGCTTCTCGGCGGCGCGGAGTTCCATGTCGATCTGGCGGTACTCGAAGCCGGGGGTGTCCGTGGGGACGATGAAGAGGCAGGGCTTGAGGCTGCCGGTGCGGGCGTCTTCGGTGCGGCCGACGATGAGGACGGCGTCCGCCCTGTCGACGCCGGAGATGAAGACCTTGCGGCCGGTGAGCAGCCAGTCGCCTCCGTCGCGTCGGGCCGTGGTGGTGATGCGGTGGCTGTTGGAGCCGGCGTCGGGTTCGGTGATGCCGAAGGCCATGAGGCGGGTGCCGTCGGCTATGCCGGGGAGCCAGGCCTGTTTCTGGGCTTCCGTGCCGAAGCGGGCGATCACCGTGCCGCAGATCGCCGGGGAGACCACGAGCATGAGGAGGGGGCAGCCCGCGGTGCCGAGTTCTTCGAGGACGATGGAGAGTTCGGCTATGCCGCCGCCTCCGCCTCCGTACTCCTCGGGGAGGTTGACGCCGAGGTAGCCGAGTTTGGCTGCCTCGGACCAGAGTTCGTCGGGGTGGCGGCCCTCTTTGTCGACCGTGGCTATGTATGCACGGCCGTAGCGCTTTCCGAGGGCGGAGACGGCGGCTCGTAGGGCCTTGTGTTCTTCGGATTCCAGGACGGGGGTCATGGGGGCTCCTGAGGGGAGGGTGCGTCTGCCGTTGGGAGGTGCGGGTGGGTTGTGGCTGGTCGTGCCCGCGCGGCGGAGCCGCATATCGATACGGCCCGCGCCCCTAGCGGAGTTCGGCTTGCACTACGGCCAAAAGGGCGCCCATCTCGACCTGTTGGCCGACCGTCGCGTGCAGGGCGGTCAGCGTGCCCGTCGTCGGGGCCGTGATCTTGTGTTCCATCTTCATCGCCTCCAGCCAGAGGAGGGGTTGGCCGGCCTGTACGGCTGCGCCCGGCTTCAGGCCCTCCGCCACGCGGACGACCGTGCCCGGCATGGGGGCCAGCAGAGAGCCCGGGGTCTGTTGGGTGGTGGGGTCGGGGAAGCGGGGGAGGGCGGTGAGGTGGGTGGTGTTGACGTAGCGGTGGGGGCCGTGGCGTGCCACCTCGAACTTCCGTCGTACGCCGTCCACTTCGAGGACGACGAGGTGGGCGTCGGCGTGGACGACCGTCACTCCGTCGGCCTCCGGGCCGGTGCGGGTGTGGCGGTACGTCGCCTCGTGTTCCTCGGCCGCCCTCGCGTAGCGCCTGGTCCGTGGCTGTGAGGGCACGTTGCGCCAGCCGCCGAAGCGCGGGTCGCCTTCGGTGGCGGCGTCGGCGAGGGCGGCGGCCAAGGGGGCGTACGGGTCCGGAGTGGGGCTGGTCAGGTCGGCGAGGTGGCGGTCGTAGAAGCCCGTGTCCATGCGGGCCGTCGTGAACTCCTCGTGGCGCAGGGAGCGGACCAGGAGGTCGCGGTTGGTGGTCGGGCCGTGGAGGGTGGCCCGGTCCAGGGCGGCGGCCAGGCGGCGGATCGCCTCCGCCCGGGTGGGGGCGTGGGCGATGACCTTGGCGAGCATGGGGTCGTAGTGGACGCCGATGTCGTCGCCGTCGGCGTAGCCGGTGTCCAGGCGGACCCCCCGAGAGACGTCCTCGGGGAGGGCGAGGCGGTGCAGCGTGCCGGTCTGCGGGGTCCAGTGCCGCGCCGGGTCCTCGGCGTACAGGCGGGCCTCGACCGCGTGGCCACGCGCGCGCGGGGGATCGGCCGGGAGGGCGTGGCCCTCGGCGACGCGGATCTGTTCGGCGACGAGGTCGAGGCCGAAGACGGCCTCGGTCACCGGGTGTTCGACCTGGAGGCGGGTGTTCATCTCCAGGAAGTGGGCCTTGCCGTCGGCGACGAGGAACTCCACCGTGCCCGCGCCGACGTAGGAGACGGCTCGGGCGGCGCGGACGGCCAGCGTGTGGAGTTCGTCGTTGAGTTCTGCGGAGAGGGCGGGGGCCGGGGCCTCCTCGACGACCTTCTGGTGGCGGCGTTGGAGGGAGCAGTCGCGGGTGCCGAGGGGCCAGATCGTGCCGTGGGTGTCGGCGAGGATCTGGACCTCGACGTGCCGGCCGTTCTCCACGTACGGCTCGACGAAGATCTCGCCGTCACCGAAGGCGCTCGCGGCCTCGGCGCGGGCGCTCTCCAGGGCGGCGTCCAGATCGTCGAGCCGGCGTACGACGCGCATGCCTCGTCCGCCGCCGCCGGCCGCCGCCTTCACCAGGACCGGCAGGTCGTTCTCGGTGACCTCGGTGAGGGGTTCGACGCCCATCAGTTCCTTGGCGCGTGTCTTGGACGCCATCGCCTCGACGGCTTCGGGCGGCGGTCCGATCCACACCAGGCCCGCGTCGAGGACCTGGCGGGCGAAGTCGGCGTTCTCGGAGAGGAATCCGTAGCCGGGGTGGACCGCGTCGGCGTCGGCCGCGAGGGCGGCCTTCACGATCAGGTCGCCGCGCAGGTAGGTGTCCGCGGGGGCCGCGCCCGGCAGCCGTACGGCCCTGTCGGCCACGCGTGAGTGAAGGGCGTGCTCGTCGGCGTCGGAGTGCACGGCGACCGTCTGGATTCCCAGCTCACGGCAGGTGCGGAAGATCCGGCAGGCGATCTCGCCCCGGTTGGCGACGAGAACAGAAGTGATCACTGATGTCACTGGTGTCAATGGTGGTTCCTCACGTTCCTTACATCCGGAAGACGCCGAAGCCACCGCGTGCGCCCTCGTAGGGCGCCGTGTGGATCGCGGACAGGCACAGGCCGAGGACGGTGCGGGTGTCGCGGGGGTCGATGACCCCGTCGTCGTAGAGCCGCCCCGACAGGAACATCGGCAGGGACTCGGACTCGATCTGCTGCTCCACCATCGCGCGCAGCGCGGCGTCCGCGTCCTCGTCGTACGGCTGCCCCTTCGCCGCCGCCGACTGGCGGGCGACGATCGAGAGCACGCCCGCCAGCTGCTGCGGGCCCATCACCGCCGACTTGGCGCTGGGCCAGGCGAAGAGGAAGCGGGGGTCGTAGGCCCGGCCGCACATGCCGTAGTGACCGGCGCCGTAGGAGGCGCCCATCAGGACGGAGAGATGGGGGACCTTCGAATTGCCGACCGCGTTGATCATCATCGCGCCGTGTTTGATGATGCCGCCCTGCTCGTACTCCCTGCCGACCATGTAGCCGGTGGTGTTGTGGAGGAAGAGGAGGGGGATGTCGCGCTGGTTGGCGAGCTGGATGAACTGGGCCGCCTTCTGCGACTCCTCGCTGAAGAGGACCCCTTGGGCGTTGGCGAGGATGCCGACCGGGTAGCCGTGGAGGCTCGCCCAGCCGGTGGCGAGGCTGGTGCCGTAGAGGGGCTTGAACTCGTCGAAGTCGGAGGCGTCGACGATCCGGGCGATCACCTCGCGGGGGTCGAAGGGCACCTTCAGATCGCCGGGGACGATCCCCAGCAGTTCCTCCGGGTCGTACTTCGGGGGCGCGGCCGGGGCCGGATCGGCGTACGCCTTGCGGTGGTTGAGGCGGGCGACGACACGGCGGGCCTGGCGGAGGGCGTCCTGCTCGTCGACGGCGAAGTGGTCCGCGAGGCCCGACACGCGCGCGTGCATCTCGGCGCCGCCCAGCGACTCGTCGTCGCTCTCCTCGCCGGTGGCCATCTTCACGAGCGGCGGCCCGCCGAGGAACACCTTCGCCCGCTCCTTGACCATGATCACGTGGTCGGACATCCCGGGGATGTAGGCCCCGCCGGCGGTGGAGTTGCCGAAGACGACGGCGATGGTGGGGATGCCGGCGGCGGAGAGCCGGGTGAGGTCGCGGAAGATCGCGCCCCCGGGGATGAAGATCTCCTTCTGGGACGGCAGGTCCGCGCCGCCGGACTCCACCAGGCTGATGCAGGGCAGGCGGTTGGCGAGCGCGATGTCGTTCGCCCGCAGGGCCTTCTTCAGGCTCCACGGGTTGCTCGCGCCGCCGCGTACGGTCGGGTCGTTCGCGGTGATCAGGCACTCGACGCCCTCGACGGTCCCGATGCCGGTGACAAGGGAGGCCCCGACCGTGTACTCGCTGCCCCAGGCGGCGAGCGGGGACAGTTCGAGGAAGGGCGTGTCGGGGTCCAGCAGCAGTTCGATGCGCTCGCGGGCGAGCAGCTTTCCACGCTTCCGGTGCCGGGCGATGTACTTCTCGCCGCCGCCCGCGAGGGCCTTCGCGTGCTCGGCGTCGACTTCGGCGAGCCGGGCGAGCATGGCCTCGCGGTTCGCGGTGTGGTCGGGGGCGCCCGGGTCGAGGGCGGAGCTGAGGACAGTCAAAGGAGGCTCTCCGGTATGTCCAGGTGACGGGAGCGCAGCCATTCGCCGAGGGCCTTGGCCTGGGGGTCGAAGCGGGCTTGCGAGGCGACGCCCTCGCCGAGGATGCCGACGATCTCGAAGTTGAGGGCGCGGAGGTTGGGCAGGACGTGCCGGACGACGGTCAGGTCGGCTGTCTCCGGGAGGAGTTCGCGCAGGCGGTCGGTGGTGAGGGTGTGTGCCAGCCACCGCCAGGCGTCGTCCGTACGGGCCCAGAGGCCGATGTTGGCGTCGCCTCCCTTGTCGCCGCTGCGGGCTCCGGCGACGAGGCCGAGGGGCGCGCGCCGCAGCGGTCCGGGGGGCAGCGGCTCCGGGAGGGGCGGCTCGTCGACCGGTCGCGGTACGAGGGTGTCGTCGGCCGGGGGCACGGGGAGCCGGCGGCCGTCGTGGAGGACCGCCGTGTGCGGGACGGTGCCCCGGTCGACGTAGGCCGCCTCGAACACCCCGTAGGGCGCGCCCTTTCCCGGTGGGGCCAGGACGTGGAAGCCGGGGTAGCTCGCGAGGGCCAGCTCCACGGCGGCTGCGCCGAGGGTGCGGCCGACGGCGTTCTGGTCGGGGTCACGGACGACGACCCGGAGGAGGGCGCTGGCGGTCTCCTCGGTGCGGGCGTCGGGGTGGTCGGTCCGCGCCAGCTCCCAGTCCACGTGCTCCGGGCGGTACTTGGCGGCGGCGAGGGCGGTCTCCAGCTGGTCGCGGACGAGGGCGGCCTTGCGCTCGATCTCCAGGCCGGTCAGGACGAAGGTGACCTCGTTGCGGAACCCGCCGAGGCGGTTGAGCCCGACCTTGAGGGTGGGGGGCGGGGCCTCGCCGCGGACGCCCTCGACGCGGACGCGGTCGGGGCCGTCCTGGGTGAGCCTGATCGTGTCGAGGCGGGCGGTGACGTCGGGGCCCGCGTACCGGGCGCCGCCCGTCTCGTAGAGGAGCTGGGCGGTGACCGTGCCGACGTCGACGAGGCCGCCGGTGCCGGGGTGCTTGGTGATGACGGCCGTTCCGTCGGCGTGGAGTTCGGCGAGGGGGAAGCCGGGGTGCCGGAGGCCGGCCGGGCCCGGCGCACGGGCCCCGTGGAGGTCGTGGGCCCCGTGCGCCCCGTGGACCTCGTGGAAGAAGGCGTAGTTGCCGCCGGTGGCCTGGGCCCCGCACTCCAGCACGTGCCCGGCGACGACGGCGCCCGCGAGGCGGTCGTACTCCCCCGGGCCCCAGCCGAAGTGGGCGGCAGCGGGCCCGGTGACCAGGGCCGCGTCCGTCACCCGGCCGGTGACCACGATGTCGGCGCCCTCCCGCAGACAGGCCGCGATCCCGAAGCCGCCGAGGTAGGCGTGGGCGGCGAGGCTGCCGGGGTGGAGCGCGGTGAGGTCGTCGCCCTCGACATGGGCGACGCGGACGGGGATACCAAGCCGGTCCGCCAACTCCCTTACGGCGTCGGCGAGTCCGGCGGGGTTGAGGCCGCCCGCGTTGGCGACGATCCGCACGCCGCGCTCGTGAGCGAGGCCGAGGCACTCCTCCAGCTGGCGGAGGAACGTGCGCGCGTACCCGGCGGTGCGGTCGGTGGGGTTCTTCAGGCGGTCGCGACCGAGGATGAGCATGGTCAGCTCGGCGAGGTAGTCGCCGGTGAGGACGTCGAGTTCGCCGCCGGTGAGCATCTCGCGCATCGCGTCGAAGCGGTCGCCGTAGAAGCCGGAGGCGTTGCCTATGCGGAGGGGGGCCGCCGTCATCGGGAGACCCGCTTGGCTCCCGCAGCCGCTTCGACTCCCTCGGCCTTTTCTGCTCCCGCAGCCTTTTCGGCCCCCTCGACTGCTTCGGCGCCGTCGACCGCTTCGGCTCCCTCGGGTGCGCGTCCCGGCCCGGGTGGGCCGGCGAAGGCCTGGGCGATGTCCAGCCAGCGGTCGGCGTCGGAACCCTCGGCGTGGAGGGCGAGGTCGGCGCGGTGGGCGCGCTGGGTGACCAGGAGGCAGAAGTCGAGGGCGGGGCCGCTGACGCGGTCGGTCGCGTCCTCGGGGCCGTAGGTCCACAACTCGCCGGCGGGGCTGGTGAGTTCGACGCGGAACTCCTCGAAGGGCGGGGTGAGTCCGTGCACGCCGAAGGCGAAGTCACGGGTGCGGATACCGAGTCGGGTGATGTGCCGGAGCCGGTCGCCGGGGGCGATCCGGGGGACGCCCAGGGCGTCGGCGACGTCCAGCCCGTGGGCCCAGGTCTCCATGAGGCGGGCGGTGGCCATGGAGGCGGTGGACATGGGCGGGCCGTACCAGGGGAACCGCGCGCCCTCGGGTGCCGCGCGCAGGGCACCCTCCAGGGCCTCGCGCCCGGCCCGCCAGTCCGCGAGCAGCCGCGCGGGCGGCTTCCCGGCCCCTTCCTCCGCGCCACTGTCCACGAAGTCCCCGGGCGAGGTCAGCGCGCTCTCGACCTCACGGGCGAAGGCGTCCTGGTCGGTCACCGCCAGCACCGAGGAGTGGTCGGTCCAGGCGAGATGGGCGATCTGGTGGGCGACGGTCCAGCCGGGGGCGGGCGTCGCAAGCGCCCACCGTTCCGGGCTCAGCTCGGCCACGAGCAGGTCGAGTGCCTCGCTCTCGGCACGGAGATCGTCGATGACGGGCGTGGGGTCGGCCATGGGGGGAGCATGGCAGCGGAATCATAAACAAGCAAGCGTGCTTGGATTTTTTTGGCGGCGAAACGAGGGCGACCTCCGGGGCCATCCACCAAGACCTCAGCGACGCCAGCGTAAGCTCCAAAATTGATTACGGACCTGACTTAGTCCATTGCTTTGAACTATCCAGTCCCTCATACTGAACGAAGCACGCCACCACCCCCTCCCTCTCCCCGCTCCCCGCTCCCCGCTCCCCGCTCTTCCTGGACGGCCCCCGTGACACTCCCCAGCGCTGACCAGTCCGCGCCCGCCGCCGCGACGGCGCCATCGACCGGCCTCACCTCCGGCGGCTCCCGCGCCCCCCGTCGCCCGGGTTCCCTCGGGCCGGTGGGGCTGGTGCTGGCCGGTGGGATATCCGTGCAGTTCGGCGGGGCGTTGGCGGTGACACTGATGCCGCGGACCGGGGCGCTCGGGGTGGTGACGCTGCGGCTCGCGGTGGCCGCGCTGGTGATGCTGGTGGTGTGCCGCCCCCGACTGCGCGGGCACTCGCGCACCGACTGGGGCACGGTGATCGTCTTCGGCGTCACCATGGCCGCGATGAACGGCCTCTTCTACCAGGCCCTCGCCCGCATCCCCCTCGGCCTCGCCGTGACCCTGGAAGTGCTCGGCCCACTGGCGCTCTCCGTCCTCGCGTCCCGCCGAGCGGTGAACGTGGTCTGGGCCGGGCTGGCGCTCTGCGGCGTGTTCCTCCTCGGAGGAGGCGGAGGCTTCGCCGACCTCGACCCGCTCGGCGTCGCCTTCGCCCTCGCCGCCGGGCTGATGTGGGCCCTGTACATCGTCTTCAGCGCGCGCACGGGGAGGCGGTTCCCGCAGGCCGACGGGCTGGCGCTGGCCATGGCCGTCGCGGCGGTGCTGTTCCTGCCGCTGGGGATCGTCGAATCGGGGGCGCGGCTCGTCGACCCGACGACGCTCGCCCTGGGCGCCGCCGTCGCCGTACTGTCCTCCGTCCTCCCCTACACCCTCGAACTCCTCGCCCTGCGCCGCCTGCCCGCCTCCACCTTCGCGGTCCTCATGAGCCTGGAGCCCGCGATCGCCGCCACCGCCGGCTTCCTGATCCTCGACCAGGCCCTCTCCGCCCTCGAAGCCCTCGCGATCGCGCTGGTCATCGGGGCGAGCATGGGGGCGGTGCGGACGCAGGCGGGGCGGGGGAAGATGGAGGTTCCGGGGTAATCGGGGCGACCGGGGCGACCGGAGCGACCGGGGCGAGGACAGTCCGGACCTCGCCCCGGGCCCCTGCCCGTGATCGCGTCAGCTCACCACGCCGCCCGGCACGAAGTGGACCGGGATGTACTGGTCGTACAGCCGCTCGTTCGTCGCCGTGAAGTCGGCGCGGGTGACGATGGCGCAGCGTACGGTCTCGCCGCACACCTTGCCGTCCGCGATCTCGGGCCGGAGGTTCAGCGTCGTACGGAACCTGCCGCCCTTCTCGTACGGGAGGGTGATGCCCGGCGTCCCCGTCCCCGTGTCGGTGATCCGGCGCGACGACCCGTCCTGCGCGTCACGGCCGGGCAGACAGGGGCCGGGGAGTGTGGTGTACGTCGAGGGGTCGCCGACCCTGACTCCGTCCGGGATCACGCAGAAGGCGAGGAAGATGCCCTGCGCGCGGTTGTATCCGGCGCCCTTGACGTTGACGGTGCCGCCGGTGGCGGGCAGGACGACGGGGCCGGCTTTCAGCCGCAGCCGGAAGGTGTCGCCGTCGGCGGTGGTGACGGTCCGCTGGGCCTTGCCGGTCAACGGAGTCGCGGCAGCCGTTCCCGCCAGCGGAACCACGGCGGCGAGCCCGGCGGCGATGACGGCGAGCGCGCCGCGCAGCAGGTTCCTGGGCCTCGGGGTGGGGGGTGTCATGAGGCGGAGGCCATCCCTTTCACTTATGTATTACTTGAGATCTGAAGTTCTTGATCCCATGCCTAAAACACGACTGGCCAGTAGGCAACGCCGACCAAAGCCCTTCACACTTCACCCACCGGACCGCCACAGCGGTGAGCCTGGGGTCCGTGGCCCATGGGTCGTACAGGTCACTCAGGCGTGAACTCGTACTCCAACTCGTAGAGATGGCCCGCCTTCACCATGACCGTCGCCTCGATGGGACGTTCATCGTCGCTGTAGACGACGCGAAGGGTACGCAGCACTGGCAGGCTGCCGGGAAGGTTCAGCGCCTGGTACTGGTCCTGGGTGGGAATCCTCGCGGAGACGCGGTCCACACTGCGCCGGGGTGGATAACCCAGGTCCGCGAGAAGGGTGGGAGTGCCGCCCCTGATCTTGCGACGATCCATCATCGCCGTATCTCGGACGATGTCCAACGGGTAGTACGACCGCACAAGTTCAGCGGGCTCGTCGTCGATGAGGAGCAGCTGGCAGCGGAGCAGCGCCAAGCCGCCCTCAGGTAGACCGAGGGCCGCACGGATGTCGGCGGGCGGACGGCACTCGACCACATCCAGCAAGTCACTGCGGGCACTCGTGCCGTGCTTGGCCGCTTCGGTGAGCCAGCGGTAGGGCTCCCCGGGCACCGCAGGTGCCATGAATGCGGCGGGCCGCATCGTGCGCTGGCGGTGTTCCCGGACGGTGACCGCGGCTCCGGCCCGCCCCACCACCAGGCCCTCGCCCTTGAGGAGTTGGAGTGCCTTCTGCACGGTGGCGTTCGAGGCGTCGAAGCGGGTCTTGAGGTGGGTGGTGGAGGGCAGCTTGGATCCGGGCGGGAGTTCGCCGCTCATGATGTCGTCGCGCAGGTCGGCCGCGATGCGCTCATGGAAGGAGCGGCGGTCGGAGGCGTCGGGTTCGGCCTTGGGCATCGTCATCCGACTCCGTTGTCGATCGCGATCTCGTAGCGCAGTCGCTGGCGCCTCGCCGGCATCACCATGCGGTCGACCTGGATCGGGCGGTCGTCGCGGTCGAGGGTGACCCTGGTCAGCCGGAGCACCGGTTCTCCCGGCGCGGTCCGGAGGGTCTCCCGCTCCTCGTCGTCCGGGAGGTCGGCTGTCACGTCCTCGCGAACGAGGCTGGCGACATGGCCCAGTTGGGCGAGCAACGTGACCGCACCGCCGGGAATCTTGGCGGTTCCGGCGAGACGGGTGCCGCGGGCGATGCCGACCGGATAGTAGGTGTCGGTCAGTTCGTTCGGCTGGTCGTCGAGGAGGATCAGGCGGCGGCGTACGACGACCGGCTCACCCTCGGCCAGCCCGAACAGCCCCGCAACCTCGGCGGGCGCCGCCACCTCACCGGCGTACAGAATCCGCTGGGTGCCCCGGCGCCCCTGGGCCGCCGCGTCCGCGCCCCAGGCATCGCCCTGCCCCTTCTCCCGCGGCGTCAGATACGGCATCGAGGTGCTGACCCAGCTGTTCGCGCTCACGGAGCCTCCCGGACGACCGACTTCTCTGCGAACCCTGCCGCACTCAGTCCGGGACTATGCCTCCCGCTGCTCCGGGGACCCCTCCGACCGCTCGGCGACGAAAGACCCGAGACCGACCTCGGCTCGGATCAAGCCCTCCGCCTTCAGGTGGGCCAGCGCCTTCTGCGCCGTCGAGGTCGCGATGCCGAACTCGGCGGCCAGTTCGACGACGGACGGCACGCGGGCGCCCACCGGGTACTCGCCACTGACGATACGGGCCCCTATGGCTGCGGCGACCTGCCGCCAGACGGGTCGGGTGCGGTCGAGCTCGGTACTCATGCGGTGGACGCTAAAACTCTGCGGTAGACCGCGCGACCGCAGTAGACTGCGGTAGACCGCGAAGGCAGTGCAGAAAACCCCCGCGACGGGTGGAGCCGTCCGGGGGCGCGGTCATCAGCGAACTGTGAACGGAGCCAATGACATGTCCGACCTTATCGGTCGCCTTCTCACCTGGGTGGGCTTGTTCCCCAGGCCGCGCGGCAGGCATCGAGCCTCCGCCCTCAGCCAACGTCTCGCACCGACCGCCCCACCCCCTGCGCTGGACGCCTCGCTCCCCGCCCACCGCAGCCCATACGGCCTCGACACCCCCATCGACGGCGCCGCCACCATCGCCGTGCGCCCGTACGTCGCCGCCCACGAGCAATGGCAGCGACACCGAGAAGTGGTCATGGCGGCCATGGGATTCGACGTGCCTGGCCCGTACTGGATCCGCGAAACGGAGGTCGCGTGATGGAAGCAGAAGCAGAGCCCGAAGCCGAGGCGTTCGAACCGAGAGCAGACGTACGCCTGCTGCCCTGGGCCGGCCTCGAAGGCAAGCCCTGTTACCTCATCACCGACGACCAAGGCGGACCGATCTCCCGTCTCGCCGACAGCACCGAATCCATCCAGCTCGGCATGGGCACGGAACTCCTCGCCCACGCCCAGAACCTGCTCCCGGACACCCCTCGCGGCGAACTCCGTTTTCTGGCCGAGCGGTTGGCCGAGGCCCTCGGCGACGCACTCCGGGTCGCCGAGAGTCGTGGTCGGCGGTTGCGGCGGCTCAACTGAGGACAGGAGGGGTGAGGACGGCGGGCCCGTTCCTGCCGCCCTCGAACGGCGGGGCCCCTGTTTCGCCCACACCGGCGCGGACATCCGCCGCTGGGCGAAGAAGAACAAGGTCGAGCCGAGCTTCACCCCGACCTACGCCTCCTGGGCCAACCCATCGAGGCGCACTTCGGCCCGCTGCGGCAGTTCACCCTGACCAACTCCAACGATCCGGACCACACGGCGCAGACCCGGGCCTCGCACCGCTACCTGCGCTGGCGCAACGCGAACGCCCGCCACCCCGACGTGCTCGCCGCCCAGCGCAAGGAACGCGCCCGCATCCGCAGCGAGAAGGGCGTCCGCTGGGGCGGACGCCCTCTGCCCAACGCGGCCTGACCAGGAGCCGGGTTGGCATCCCCGGCACATCACTAACCGACCCGCTGCATCGCCTTCCGGTGCCGTTCCGCCATCGCGGCCCCGGACTCGCGGCGGGCCATCCTGCGCAGGACGGATGGTGCGAGGAGCAGCCCGGCGACTGCCCAGGCGCCCAGCACGCCCGCTGTCTCCAGGTGCCGCCAGGACTCGCCGATCTCGGCGGCGACCGCATCGGCCGGCAGCAGCGCCGAGCGGAGACCGAGGCCGAGCCAGTACACGGGGAAGATCTGCCCGACGGTCTGCAGCCACTGGGGCAGCTCGGACAGGGGGAAGTAGATCCCGGAGATCACGATGAGTCCCATCACCGGGAGCATCAGCAAGCCGACGGTGCGCGGACTGCTGACCAGTGAGCCGATGACGGCGCCGATCGGCAGGGTCGCCAGGAGACCCAGCGGCATCACCCACACCAGCGTCAGCAGCGCTCCGCCGCCCTGCCGGGCCACCCCGTCCACCAGGAACATGCCGACGGCGAAGGGAAGGGCCATGGAGAGTAGAGCCGTGCCCGACACCATGATGATCTTGCCGACCAAGTGGCCGACCATGCCGTGCGGCACGGCCTTGGCCCGCAGCAGGGTGCCGTCCTCGCGTTCGGTCGCGAGCAGCTGTGCCGTGGTCATCATGCCGGTGAACGCGAGCGTCATGCCCATCATGCTCGGCAGCATGAACGCGCCGGTCGAGATGCCGGCGCCCTTCAGCGGGTCGTCCTTGAGCAGGAACAGAGGCACGAGGAGCATGACCGTCCAGAGTACGTAGCCGAACACGTCCTGGCCGGTGGTGAGGGTCTGCCGGAGTTCGGTCCAGCCGCGCCGCACTCCCACTCCCGCCGCGTACCACAGCGGACTCATCGCGATCCCTCCCCGAAAGCGTGCACCGCCCGCTCAGCGGGAGCGTTCCCCGCCTCGATCTCCCGCACCATCGTCAAGTAGGTGTCCTCCAGGCTCGCCCGGCGCACCTCCAGCCCGCCGATCGTCTCGCCGTGCTCCTCGAACAGCCGACGGACGAACCGGGTGGGCTCGGCCGTCGCCTCCTCGAAGGGCCGCCCGTCCCGCGTCCAGCGCACAGTGGCCTCGGCCGATGCCTGCCGCGACAGCTCCTCGGCCGACCCATCGGCCACGATCCGGCCGCCGGCCAGAATCAGGATCCGGTCGGCGAGCCTCTCCGCCTCGGCAAGGTCGTGCGTGGTCAGCAGAACAGTGGTGTTCTCGTCCGCCAGCCCGCGTACCAGGCCGTGGAACTCGTTCCTCGCCTCCGGGTCCAGACCCGCCGTCGGCTCGTCCAGAAACAACACCTCAGGCCTGCCTACGATGCCGACGGCCACGTCGAAACGCCTGCGCTGCCCGCCGGACAGAGTTCCGACCCGCTTGTCCGCCTGCTCGGTCAGCCCCACGGCGGCGAGGAGCTCGTCAACGTCCCACGGCCGCCGTACGAGGGCCGTGGAGTACGGCGCGTAGTACGAGCCAAGGTGGTTGAGCAGTTCCCGCACCCGCCACTTGCCGTGGTCACGCCAGGACTGCAACACGATGCCCAGGCGCGCACGCCACCGCTCGTCCCCGCCAGCCGGATCAGCGCCGAGGACGGTCACGTCACCGGCCGAGCGCATCCGGAAGCCTTCCAGGACCTCGATCGTGGTCGTCTTGCCCGCGCCGTTCGGGCCGAGCAGCAGGACGACTTCGCCGCGCCGGGCCGTGAAGCCGACACCCTTCAACACGTCCTGGCTGCGGTAGCGCATCCGCAGATCCCGTACGTCGATGACCGTGTCGCTCTCTGGCGGTGGGCTGCTCCCAACCCCGGATAAGCCGTGAGCGGTCGTCATCTGTGCTCCCCCGTCCGTCTCGTGGTCCGTCCTGTGGGATCAGGGGCCGGAGGCCGTGCCGACGTCCGTGGTCATGGGACGTGTCTCCGGCTGTTGCTGCCGTTGCCACCTGGCAGCAGCCGTTCGGGCCCTCCCGGACGAACACATTACCGAACGGCTCAGGTATCTCATCCTGGTCCACCGACCCGGCGAAGGTTCCCGGTCAGAGCATGAGGCGGCGGCCCTGAATCGATCAAGGTCGGTGGCCGGGCGCCCGCCGTCGCGGCCGTCGGGCGCTGCTGTACGAGCAGGCTGTATAAACAGCCTGTGATCTACCACGTCGTATCCCTTGATGCCTGGAACGCCCGACCCGAGCGGCCGTACGCCCCCGCGTCGCTCCCGGAGGACGGTTTCGTCCACTGTTCTCCGGATGAGGCGACGACTCTGGCCGTCGTCAACGCCTTCTACCGGGACGCGCCGAGGCCGTTGCACGTGCTGGTCATCGACGAGGAGCGGCTGCAGGCCAGGGTGGAGTTCGAGGCGGCCGCTCCCGCTCCGCCTCCGGGAGTCGGGGCGGACGTGCTGTTCCCCCATGTGTTCGGGCCCCTCGACCGTGACGCCGTCGTGCGGGTCCTGGAGATCCGGTGGGACGAGGAGGGCCGGGCGGCGGGGCTCGGGGCGGACCACTGAGCAGGCGACGCCCGTTCCGCAAAACCAGCACCGAAGCGCCCGTTTCCGGACCTTCTTCGAAGCGGTCACCGGGAGGGCTCGTCAGACGGCTCCTCCCTCACCACCCCCTCGGCCCGCTCCAGTCCCTCCGCCAGCACCTCGGCCAGGTGCGCCCCCCGCCTCCCCGCCAGCTGCTCCAGCTGGGTCCGGCAGGAGAAGCCGTCCGCCAGGACGAGCGCGTCGTCGGCCGCCTGCCGTACGGCCGGGAGGAGTTGGTCCTCCGCGCAGGCGGCGGAGACGTCGTAGTGGCCCTTCTCGAAGCCGAAGTTGCCGGCGAGGCCGCAGCAGCCACCGCTGAGGTCGCCGGTGAGTCCGGCGGCGGCGCGGAGGCGGCGGTCGGGGGCGTCGCCCAGTACCGCGTGCTGGTGGCAGTGGGTCTGGCCGACGACCGGGCGGTCGACGGCGGGCGGGGTCCAGTGCGGGGCGTGGCGTTCGAGTGCTTCGGCGAAGGTGATGACAGAGGCGGCGAGTCGGTGGGCCCTCGGGTCGTCGGGAAGGAGTTCGGGGAGGTCGGTGCGGAGCGTCGCCGCGCAGCTCGGTTCGAGGACGACGACGGGGAGGGGAGGTGGGGCGAGGTCCGGGTCCTCGGCCGGCGGCCGCTGCGGGACGGGGTTCAGGAACACGTCGAGGATGTCGAGCGTGCGGCGCAGCACCGCGCGGGCCCGGTCGAGCTGGCCCGTCGAGATGTACGTCAGACCGCAGCAGACCCGGCCCTGCCGCATCGCGAACAGGGCCCGGGTCAGCCTCAGCTGGGTGAGGGCGACCTCCTCGCCCGCCTCGGCCCTCCGCGCCCAGGCCGGCTTCCGCTTCATCCACAGCGTCGGCGGCACGATCACGTGCAGCCCGGCCGCCTCCAGCACCCGTAGCGCCGCCTGTCCCACGGACGGCGAGAGGTACTCCGTGAAGGTGTCCGTCCACAGGAGCACGGTCGTGGGCGCCTCGTACGTCTCATCATCGCCGCCGTCGTCGCCCTCGCCGCCGTCGTCGTCGCCCTCGTCGTCCTCGTCGTCCCTGTCATCCTCGTCGTCCCTGTCGTCCCCGCCGTCCCCGCCGTCCCCGCCGTCCCCGTCCTCGCCGAGGTCCGCGAGAGCGCCCTCCCCCTCGGAATCACCCACGCCCTCGACATCGCCGACGCGCTCGGAGTCCCCGTCGATGCCCGCCCCCTCCTCCGCCTCGGCCACCGCTTTCACCTCAGCCACGGCCGCCGCCTCCTCCCGCTTCGCCCGCTCCCTGAGCATCCCCTCGTACCACCGCGTGAACGGCACCCTCGCCAGCCGAGGCAGCTCCCGCTCCCCCGCGATCCCGCCCAACCGTTTCGCCACCCCCGCCAAAGGGCGCACACCGGCGAGGAAGTTGACGAGTCCTGCCGTGCGCGTACGGGCGACCAGGCGGAGCCACAGCGGCAGCCACCCCATCGCGTAGTGGGCGGCCGGGCGGCGGCGGCCGGTGTAGTGGTGGTGGAGGAACTCCGCCTTGTACGTGGCCATGTCGACGCCGACCGGGCAGTCGGAGCGGCAGCCCTTGCAGGAGAGGCAGAGGTCGAGGGCGTCCCGCACCTCGGGCGAGCGCCAGCCGTCGGTGACCACCTCGCCGGCCAGCATCTCGTGCAGGAGGCGGGCCCGGCCCCGGGTGGAGTGCTCCTCCTCGCCCGTGGCACGGAAGGAGGGGCACATGACGGCTCCGGACGCCGGAGTCACCTCGGTCGTACGGCACTTCGCGACGCCCACGCAGCGCCGAACCGCCGCCGAGAAGTCCCCGCCGTCGTCCGGGTACGCGAACTCCACCGGCACGGGCGTACGCGGGAGGACCGCGAAGCGCAGGTTCGAGTCCAGCGGCGCGGGGCGGACGAGCATGCCGGGGTTCAGGAGGTCGTCCGGGTCCCAGACGCCCTTGACCTGCTCGAACAGCCGGACCATCGCGGTGCCGTACATCGTCGGCAGGAGTTCGGCGCGGGCCTGGCCGTCGCCGTGTTCGCCGGAGAGGGAGCCGCCGTGCGAGGTGACCAGTTCGGCCAGTTCCTCGGAGAAGCGGCGGAAGCGGGCGATGCCCGTCGGTGTCAGCAGGTCGAAGTCGATGCGGACGTGGATGCAGCCGTCGCCGAAGTGGCCGTAGGGCGTGCCGCGCAGGTCGTGGGCGCGCAGCAGACCCCGGAAGTCGCGGAGGTACGCGCCGAGTCGGGCGGGCGGTACCGCGCAGTCCTCCCAGCCGGGCCAGGCCTCGCTGCCGTCGGGCATCCGGGTCGCCGTACCGCTCGCGTCCTCCCGGATGCGCCACAGCGCGCGCTGGCCGGCGGCGTCCGTCACCACGAGGGAATCCACGAGCGCGCCGTCGGCCTCCGCCGCGCGGACGAGCGCGCCGGCGTGCGCCCGCGCCTCGGCGGCCGTGTCGCCGCCCGTCTCCACGAACAGCCAGGCCCCGCCCGCCGGGAGGCCGACCGCGCCGGGCGGCACGAGGTCCGCGGCCATGCCCTCCACCGTGAGCGGGCCGTGCGGCAGCAGACCAGGGGCCGCCTCGGCCGCCGCGCTCTCGTCGGCGTACGCCAGGACGGCGAGGGCACGCGCGCGTGGGGCCTCGACGAGGCGGACGACCGCTTCCGTGAGCACCCCGAGCGTGCCCTCGGAGCCGCAGAAGGAGCGGGCCACATCCGCGCCGTTCTCCGGGAGGAGGGCGTCGAGGGCGTACCCCGAGATGCGGCGGGGGAGGTCGGGGAAGCCGGTGCGCAGGCGGGCCAACTCCCGCTCCACCAGGGGGCGGAGGCCGTCCGGCGCCCCGGACCAGCCCTGCCCGGGCCGCAGCGCGTGGCCTCTCCCGTCGAGCACGGACAGTTCGCGCACGCTGTCGGCCGTCGTGCCCCAGGCGACCGAGTGCGAGCCGCAGGAGTTGTTGCCGATCATGCCGCCGAGGGTGCAGCGGCTGTGGGTGGACGGGTCGGGGCCGAAGCGCAGGTGGTGCGGGGCGGCGGCCTCCTGGAGGCGGTCCAGGACGAGGCCGGGCTGGACGACCGCCGTACGCGCCTCGAGGTCGAGGGAGACGAGCCGGTTCATGTGGCGGGTGAAGTCCAGGACGACGCCCGTGCCGGTGGCCTGCCCGGCGATCGACGTGCCGCCTCCGCGTGCCACGACCGGGACGCCGTGTTCCCGGCACACGGACAGGACGGCCGCCACGTCGTCCGCGTCCCGGGGCGCGACCACGCCCAGCGGCACGCGCCGGTAGTTGGAGGCGTCCATCGTCGTCAGCGCGCGGGCGGTCACGTCGAAGGCGGCCTCGCCGCGCACGCCCGCCGCCCGCAGCGCGTCCGACAGCGCGCCCCGCAGCTTCGCCGTGTCCGCGTCACCTACCGCACCACCTGCCGCGTCCCGCGCGCTCGTGTCCCCCCGGCCCGTCGTACCCCCGAGTTCCGTCATGCGTCCCAGGATGCACCCGACCACTGACAGTGACCGTGAGGTGACGGGGTGGCCGGTGGCCAGGCGGCGCGCCGCCCACCGGGCAGGTTGGCCGGATTCCGGAGAGCTAACCGGAAACCGGCCAACCACCGTCACGAACTCCCATATAGTGACGGCCAATTGAGCACCAGACGTCGCTTCTCGTTCAGGGACCGACCGAGTTACCGCCTCCAGGAACCGACTGAGTTACCGAGTTCAGAACCGACCGAGGACACCAGCCGATGACCGCGCCCAGCCCCCCACGCTCACCAGGCGAACGCCCCGCCCTGCGCTCAGTCCTTCCCTTTCCCCTGGTGACCGCCGTGCTCACCGCGACCGCCACCGGAGCCGCGGTCGCGGTGGCACCGCAGTCCGTACGGGTGCCCCTCGCGGGCGGCGCGGGCGTGGCCGCGCTGCTGCTGACGCTCGCCGTCGCGGTCGCCGCGCACGCGCGCGTGTCGGCGAGACTGCTGCGCCACCGCCTGAACGCCGTCTCCCGGGACACCGGTCTGCTGCTCCAGGAGCAGGTCCGGACGGCCGAGGAGTTCGCGCGGGAGCGGGGTCGGCTGACCGAGGAGTTCGTCCAGGAACGGGCGCGGATCGCCGCCGAGTACGCACGGGAACGGGCGCGGCTGACCGCGGAGTCCGAGCGCGAACGCGAACGGCTGTCCGGCGAACGGGACCGGACGGCGGAGGAGACCGCCCAGGAGCGGGCCCTGTTCACCGAACGTGCCCAGCGCGCCGAGACCGACCGCACCGTCCTCCTCGCCGTCACCGCGAACGTGGCCGGCCGTATGCAGGCCCTCGCCACCGGTACCCTCGCCGACCTGCGCGCCATGGAGGAACGTCACGCCGACGAGGACGTCCTCGCCGACCTCCTCCACCTCGACCACCGCACCGCCCAGGCGGGCCGTCTCGCCGACTCCGTCGCCGTCCTCGCGGGCGCGCGCTCGGGCCGCCGCTGGGCGCGCCCGATCCCCATGGAGTCGATCCTGCGGGGCGCGATGGGCCGTATCGGCGCCTACCGCCGGATCCGGCTGCACTCCTCCAGCGAGGCCGCCGTCGCCGGTCACGCCGCCGAGGGCGTCATGCACGCGCTCGCCGAACTCCTCGACAACGCGGCCAACTTCTCGCCGCCGACGGCCGAGGTCCATGTGTACGTCGAGGAGGTCCCGGCGGGCGCGATCATCTCCGTCGAGGACTCCGGGCTCGTGATGAGCGATGTCCAGCTCCGGCGCGCCGAACGCGCCGTGTCGGGCGAGGCGGCCGACCTCACGAGCCTCTCCGGCACCCGCCTCGGCCTCGCCGTCGTCGGCCGTCTCGCCCGCAAGCACGGGCTGAGGGTCTCCTTCCGCCCGTCCGCGCGCGGCGGTACGGGCGTCCTGATGCTCATCCCCCAGGACGTCCTGGCGAGCACGGTTCCCACGACCACCGCTCCCACGACCACCGCTCCCACGGCGTCCGCGCCCGCCCAGTCGTCGCCCTACGGGTCCGTCCGCCCCCCGCACGACCTGGACGCCGAGCCGACGCCCACCCACGAGTTCCCGACGGAGGTCCCCGCCGCCCCGGTGGCCGATCCCGTGGCCGAGGCCCTGATCGACTCCCTGTCCGGTTACCGGCCCGGACCGCCGGCCCCCACTCCCGCCCCCGCCCCCGACGCCCCGCCCGCCACCACGGCGTTCGGCGCCTCCTACGCCTCGCCTTACACCTCTCCCTACGACGCCCCCGCCAACTCCTCCTTCACCTCGTCGTTCAGCTCCGAATTCGGCACGGGCGGCCCTGCTTTCGGCGCAGGCGGCTCCGCGTTCGGCACGGGCGGCTCCGCGTTCGACTCCGAGTCGGTCTCCGGGTCCGTTTCCGGGACCGGCTCCCCCACCGGCCCCCCCACCGGCTTCGAGCCGGGCGGTTCCGACGGTTCCGAGCCCGGCACTCCGGCCGCCGACGACGAGACGCCCACCGCCTTCGACTCCCTCCCCCGGCGCCGTCGCGGCCAGTCCCTCGCCGAGGCGGAGGCCCGCACCCGGGCACACGCCGCCGACGCCGCCGACGCCACCGGCGGTGCGGAGCGTGCTTCCCGGCCCGCCGAGGACGCCAGCACGGGCGCCGTCCGCTTCAGCAGCTTCCGCCGCGCGGTGCGTGGCACGGGCGGGCTGGACCAGGCGTTCGTCCAGGGGACGGCCGCCGGGGACGAGGGCTCCACGGGGATGCCGGGAGCACCGTCGACACCGGAGACGGCCGCGGCCGTGGACCGGCACCCCAACCCGGCCGAGGCCCCCGTGCGGGAGGCCGCCCTGGAACCCGTACGGGACGCCGCTCCGCCCGCGGAGGCCCTGCGGCAGCCCGAGTTGGAGCCGGTGCGGGAGTCCGAGTGGGGTGCCGTGGCGGGATCGGCGTGGGCGCCCGGACCCGAGCCCGTACGGGAGGCCGCGTGGGAGCCCGGGCCGCCCGTGCCGGAGGCCGGGTGGGAGCCCGAGCCCGCGCGGGGACTCGCGTGGCGGCCGGACGCGGCGAAGCAGGCGGCCTGGGAGGCGGAGGCCGCCGCGGAGCTCCCGTGGGCGCCCGGACCCGAGCCCGTACGGGAGGCGCAGTGGGAGCTCGATCCCGTACGTGAGCAGGCGTGGGAACCCGTACGCGAGCAGGCGTGGGAACCCGTGCAGGGCACCCGCCCCGGCCCGGACGACGGCATCCCTTCCGCCTCCTTCCGCCCCTCCTCTCCGGCCACCACGGGCCCGGACCCGGACGCGGATCCGGGCCCCGACCCGGCCGGACAGCGGCCCCACGCCCCGGACCCGCGCACGCACCCCCACCTGGAAGGCGACCACACCCCATGACCGGCACCGGCATCACCGCCGACGACAGGCTCACCTGGCTCATGGAGGGGTTGCTGGAACGCACTCCGGGCGCCCGGCACGCGCTCGTCCTCTCCCGGGACGGCCTGAGGCTGTGCCGTACGCCCGAGCTCTCCGTCGACCGGGCCGACCAGCTCTCCGCGATCGCCGCCGGCATCCAGTCGCTGTCCCACGGGGCGTCCGTGGAGTTCGGCGACGGCAGCGGGGGCGTGCGGTCGGCGATGGCGGAGTTCTACGGCGGGGTCCTGTTCATCGTGGAGGCGGGCGAGGGCGCGCATCTGGCCGTGGTGACGGACGAGGACGCGGACGCCGGGCTCGTCGGACACAACATGAGCGAGCTGGTCGAACAACTCGGCGAGCACCTGAGCGCGAAGCCGCGCCACCCGACGCGCACGGCGACCGGTACGACCGCCGCCTCGACGACGACCGCGGCTACGGCTACGGCTCTGGCGCCCCGTACGTCATGAGCCGGCCCGGCAGGGACGATCTGCCCGACCGGCTGTACACGCTCACCGGGGGGCGCAGCCGGTCCGCGCCCGGAGCCCCGTTCGACCTGGTGACCCTGGTGGTCGCGGAGAGCCAGCCGATGCCGGGCATGCAGTCGGAGCATGTGGCGATCCTGCGGCTGACGGAGCGGCCGACGGCGGTCGTGGAGATCGCCGCCGAGCTGCGGCTGCCGGTGAGCATCACCAAGGTCCTGCTCTCCGACCTCCTCACGGCGGGCCGGGTCAGTGCCCGGCATCCGGACCGGGCCATGCTGATCGATCTGGACATTCTGGAGCAGGTGTTAGTTGGACTTCGCAACCTCTGAGAACGGCGACGGCCACGCGGTCCCCCTGCCCGCGGCCGTGCCCGTGCCCCTCTTCGACACGCGCTTCCGGGGCGAACCCGCCGCCCTGTACGGGGAGTTGCGGCGGGAGCACGGCGAGGTGGCACCCGTGCTCCTCGACGGGGGCGTACCGGCGTGGCTGGTGCTCGGCTACCGCGAGCTGCACCAGGTGACGAGCGATCCGGAGCTGTTCAGCCGGGACTCCGGTCTGTGGAACCAGTGGCCGAACATCCCCGCCGACTGGCCGCTGCTCCCCGTGATCAGCCCGGAGCAGCCGTCGGTCCTCGGCACGGTCGGCGAGCGGCACCGGCAGCGTGTCGCGCTGATCGACGAGGCGCTGGAGGCGGTCGAACCGCTCGAACTGCGCGGTCACGTCGAGCGGTTCGCCGACGAGTTGATCGACGTGGTGTGCGGGGTGGGCGCGGCCGACCTGGTGGGGCAGTTCGCGGCGCTGCTGCCCGTGCGCGTCCTGGCGTTCCTCTTCGGCTTCCGGGAGGAGCACGGTCCCGGACTGGTGGCGGCGCTGAACGACATCCTCGACGGCCGGGACCGGGCGATGGCGGCCGAGGGGTATCTGCGGACGGCGATGGCCCGGCTGGTCGCGGAGCGCGGGCAGCGGCCCGGGGACGACGTGGTCTCCCGGCTCCTGGCGAACGCGCGCGCGTACGAGGTCACGGTCGAGGAGGTGACCCACGACGTGATGGTGATGCTGGCGGTGGGCCACCAGCCGACGGCCGACTGGATCGGCAACTCCCTCCATCTGATGCTGACGGACGACCGTTTCGCGGCGTCTCTCTTCGGCGGGCGCAGCAGTGTGGCCGAGGCCATGAACGAGGTGCTGTGGGAGGACGCCCCCGTCCAGAACGCCGCCGGCCGCTGGACCACCCGCGACACCCGCCTCGGCGGCCGTGTCCTCCGTGCGGGTGACCTGGTCGTCCTCGGTCTCCAGGGCGCCAACTCCGACCCTCGCGTCCGTACGCACGGGTCCGCCCTCACCGGCGGCAACAACGCCCACTTCTCCTTCGGCCACGGTGACCACCGCTGCCCCTTCCCGGCCCAGGAGACCGCCGAGGTCATCGCCCGAACGGGTATCGAGGTCCTCCTGGACCGGCTGCCGGACCTGGACCTCGCGGTGCCGGCCACCTCCCTGACGCGGCGGACGTCTCCTTGGCTGCGGGGATGGCTGGAGCTGCCGGTGAGGTTCACGCCGGGGCCGGCCCGCCGGGCTTGAACACCGGCCCCCGGGTGCGGGTCCGGTGGGGGCTGGTCGCGCAGTTCCCCGCGCCCCTGAATAGCAGGGGCTGCGCCCGTGCTTTTCGGCCCGCGAGGGCCGTAGGCCCTCAAGGGGCGCGGGGAACTGCGCGAGAAGCCCCACTCACCCGCACCCGCACCCGCACCCACACCCGCACCCGCACCCGCACCGGCACCGGCCAACACACCCGAACCCCCGAGCCATCAGGCGCCCCGCCCAACAGCCGAACGCGCCGTCTCACCCGACGGACCGTTTCGCCCATGTTTCGCGGAGCCGCTACGCTCGCGGTCGTGGCTGATATCCAGATCCCCTCTGACATCAAGCCCGCCGACGGACGTTTCGGCGCGGGCCCCTCCAAGGTGCGGACGGAGGCGCTGGACGCGCTGGCCGCCACCGGTACCTCCCTGCTCGGCACCTCCCACCGCCAGGCCCCGGTGAAGAACCTGGTCGGCCAGGTCCGCGCGGGCATCAGCGAGCTGTTCTCCCTCCCCGAGGGCTACGAGGTCGTCCTCGGCAACGGCGGCTCCACGGCCTTCTGGGACATCGCGACCCACGGCCTGATCGAGAACAAGAGCCAGCACCTGACCTTCGGTGAGTTCAGCTCGAAGTTCGCCAAGGCCGCGAAGCTCGCCCCCTGGCTCGCCGAGCCGACGGTCGTCTCCTCCGACCCCGGCACGCACCCGGAGCCGGCCGCCGAGGCGGGCGTCGACGTCTACGCCTTCACCCACAACGAGACCTCGACGGGCGTCGCGGCCCCCCTGGCGCGCGTCCAGGGCGCCGACGAGGGCTCCCTCGTCCTGGTCGACGCCACGTCCGGCGCGGGCGGCCTGCCCGTCGACATCGCCGAGACCGACGTCTACTACTTCGCCCCGCAGAAGTCCTTCGCCTCCGACGGCGGCCTGTGGATCGGTGTCTTCTCCCCGGCGGCGATCGAGCGCGCCGAGCGGATCCACGCCTCCGGCCGTCACATCCCGGAGTTCTTCAGCCTCCCCACGGCGATCGACAACTCCCGCAAGAACCAGACGTACAACACCCCGGCCCTCGCGACCCTCTTCCTGCTGAACCAGCAGCTGGAGTGGATCAACGGCCAGGGTGGTCTGAGCTGGTCCACGGCCCGTACGAAGGACTCCTCGACCCGGCTGTACACCTGGGCGGAGGAGTCCAAGTACGCGACCCCGTTCGTCTCGGACCCGGCCAAGCGCTCGCAGGTCATCGGCACGATCGACTTCGCCGACGAGATCGACGCCGCCGCCGTCGCCAAGGTCCTGCGCGCCAACGGCATCGTCGACACCGAGCCCTACCGCAAGCTCGGCCGCAACCAGCTCCGCGTCGCGATGTTCCCGGCGATCGCCCCGGCGGACGTCGAGGCCCTGACCAAGTGCGTCGACTACGTGATCGAGAAGCTCTGATCACTCCCGTACGACATCTACGACACGTACGACGCTGAAGGGCGCCCGGCGACCATCGCCGGGCGCCTCGGCACTCACGGGCCAGGCGCCGCCCTTGCCCACGCCTCGAGTACGGCCTCACGCAAAGGGACCGCCTCGGCGCACTCCACGCCCAGGCTGACCCGGCACCCGCTGACGCACCTCCGCACATGCGTGGCCCAGGCGAGGAACTCCCGCTCCTCCACCGCGTGCCGTACCCGAGCGGCACGATCACCACGGCCCGACACCTCGCCGAGGGCGACGAGCACGTAGGTACGCACCGGGTGCCCGGTCTCCCACTGCCCTCGTCGGGCAGCTCGACAGGACGCGGCCGGCACCCGCCTGACCCCCGCTGCCGGCACTCCTCCTCCGGCAGCAGCGGGAGGCTCCCACCGCTCCGCCGCAGCCGCTCGGCCTGCCTCGCCCGGGGTTCCTCACGTCCACAGCTCCCTCGCTTGCTGTTGACACAGCGCCCCGCAATGGCCCTCTACGCCACTGCGGGGCACCTTTGCTTCACTCGCCGACGTTCCCCGTGCCGAATTCCTTCTCGGCCCACACGGTTTTTCCGATACCCTCCGGCCGCACGCCCCACTTGTCCGCCAGGGAGTCGACGAGCAAGAGCCCTCTGCCCCCGCCGTCCAGGCCATTTCGCGCTTCGCACAGCAGAGGCATCGCATCGCGCTGGGTGTCCCGCACTTCAACGCGGTAGATGTTGCCGTCTTTTTCGGTGGACATGCCGACCCGTCGGCCGGAAGTACCCGGCACCCGACCGTGAGTTACGGCATTCGTCACCAACTCACTGACGACGAGCACCGGATCGCCCGCGAATTCATCCTCCCGATCGATACCGCAGGAGGACATTCGTCGTCCTCTCGTTTCCCGAACGCTGGGGGCCCGACATCGTCTACCTCGAAGGGCTGACCGGCAACAGGTTCCTGGAAGAGACCGGGGAAGTCCATTCGTACAGCAGGCTGTTCAACCGACTCATGATGTCCGACTCCCTCAGGGGAGCCGCATCGATGAAACTCATCGAGAGCCACCTCAACAACTACCGCATAGGTTAGGCAGGAAGGTCGGAGAATATAATCCCGGACGCCTCCAAAGTAGCCACCACATGGCAGAAGTCACCCTCCTCCGGAGGGGACGGAAACTGCGTCGAGTTCGCTGCCCACGAAAACGGCGTAGCCGTCCGACACAACAAGGCGCCGGACGGCCCCGCCCTCCTCTTCACCCACTCCGAGATCGCCGCCATGCTCGCGGGCGCGAAGGCCGGGGAGTTCGACCACCTCACCCGGGTCTAGGGCCATCGCACACACGAGAGGGCGGCCAGGGCTTCGGTAGTCGCAGGGCGTCCGGTTCAGAGATCCGGCGACTCCTGGGACGCTCTCCTGCCCCACCTGGATCAGGACACGAACCGCTGCTGGAGTCCAAGGGCGTCGGCGGTGTCCACCCGCCACTGGGAACCGAGAAGCCCCGTCCGCGCCTGCTCTCCTTGCCGGTCACAAGAAAGCCAGTCCGTCGCGCAGCGCCGCTTTCTCTTATCTCTACGAAATTAATCGAGTAATCAGCGTCGATTATCAGAGTCTGATCAGAGCCTGATCAGAGAAGTGGGGAGATTACATGGACGCCGCCGGCGTCTGGTGATCAGCGGGGTTACGGTGAACTCGCGGAAGAGGAAGGGCAGTTCGGGTCGGAAGACACGGGAGATCCGATGCCGCATCCCTTCCGGCTTTCACTGTACATAAGGAGTAAGTAAATGAGGACCTTCGCGAAGAAGGCTTTTGTGGTGACGGCTCTGGCCGGGACCATGGCGTTCGGTGCCACTGGTATCGCGGCCGCGGCCAACGTGGGTGACACGGTGACGGGCCGGGGCAACGCTTCACAGGAAGGCGTGGCGTACGCCAACGCGCTGACCCAGGCGCGGGACCAGTGCCCCAACCGCAATGACATCTCGCTGGTCGACCGGAGCACCTGGCAGGAGAGCAACGGTACCTGGAGCGCGCAGATCCGCGTCAGGTGCAACTAACGGCCGACGGCCGACGACCGCAATCACGTCACTGGACGCCAGACTTGAGGGTCTGGGGTCAGGGCTTCGGCGCCATCACATGATGGCCGCTTCCTGATCACGTGAGTCGCAGGACAAGGGCACCCGGCGATACGCCGGGTGCCCTTGTCATTGCCGTACGAGCCGTACGAGGTGCTGTTCAGGCAGACGCGCTCAGCCGCGGAAGCCGAGGATCCCGTGCAGGGTGGCACCGCTCGTCGCGGTCGGTCCCTGCGTCGAGCTCAGCGTCGACTGGGCCGAAGCCTCCTGCGGGGCCTGCGGCTTCGGGTCGGCCAGCTTCTTGCAGGTGGCGTCGACCTTGCCCTTGCCGTGCGGCACCTTGCCGTTGGTGAGGTAGGTCGCCAGGTACTTGTCGAGGCAGCTGTTGCCGCTCAGCGTGATGCCGTGGTTGCCGCCGCCCTGCTCGACGACCAGGCTGGACTTCTTGAGCAGCTTGTGGACGGTGAGACCACCCTGGTACGGGGTGGCCGCGTCGTCCGTCGCCTGGAACAGCAGCGCCGGAGGCAGCTTGGAGTTGGCGATGTTCACCGGCTTCAGCGACTTGGTCGGCCAGAACGCGCACGGCGCGTTGTACCAGGCGTTGTTCCAGGCCATGAACGGCGCCTTCTTGTACACCGCCCAGTTGTCCTTGCTCCACTTCTTCCAGTCACGGGACCAGGACGCGTCACGGCACTGCACCGCGGCGTAGACGCTGTAGCCGTTGTCGCCGGAGGAGTCGATGGCGGCGAAGTTCTCGTACGTCTCGACCAGCGGGTCGGCGTCCTTGTCGTTCACGTAGGCCGCGAACGCCTCGGCGAGGAAGGGCCAGTAGCCGTTGTAGTAGCCGCCCGGGATGAAGGTGTCCTCCAGCTCGGAGGCGCCCACCTTGCCGCCCGCGGGCTTCTTGGCGAGGGCGGCCCGCATGGCGTACCACTTGGCTTCGATCTTCTTCGGGTCGGTGCCGAGCTTGTACGTGGAGTTGTACTTGGCGACCCACTTCATGAACGCCTTGTGGCGCTTGTCGAAGGCGTAGTCCTGGTCGAGGTTGTCCTCGTACCAGACACCCGTCGGGTCGACGATCGAGTCCAGCACCAGGCGCCGTACGCGCTCGGGGTACAGCTTGGCGTAGACGGCGCCGAGGTAGGTGCCGTACGAGTAGCCGAAGTAGTTGATCTTCTTCGCGCCGAGGGCCTTACGGATCGAGTCCAGGTCCTTCACGGCGCTGATCGTGTTGATGTACGGCAGGACGTCCTTGTGCTTCGTACCGCAGGCCTTGGCGAAGGACTGGGCGCGGTCGAGGTTGGCCTTCTCGATCGCGGACGTGCTGGGCACGGAGTCCGGGCGCACCGGGTTGAAGTAACCGGGCTTGCAGTCCAGGGCGGGCTTGCTGGCACCCACTCCGCGCGGGTCGAAGCCGATGACGTCGTACTGGGCCGCGACCTTCTTCGGCAGCGAGGACGCGACGAACGCGGCCAGACCCGTACCGCTGCCGCCGGGGCCGCCCGGGTTGACCAGCAGCGGGCCCTGGTACGTCTTGGAGGTGTGCGGCACGCGGGACAGCGCCAGCGTGATCTTCTTCCCGCTCGGCTTCGCGTAGTCGAGCGGGACCTTGACCGACGCGCACTGGAGCGTCGGGGAGTTGTCCGTGGCGCACTTCTTCCAGGCGACCTTCGCGGCGGCGGCCTGGACGGTCTGCGCGGACTGCGACGCGCTGGCGGGTACGGCGGTGAGCGTCCCCGCCAGGACGACAACGGCACCGCTCAACACGGCTGCGCTTCTTCTCATATGTGGAGTTCTCTCAGAACAAGTGAGGGGGGTTCAGGTCCACGAGGTACGCGGCCCGTGCCGCATGTTTCCGGAAGAGCACGCCACACAAGAACACATTCGACCAAGACTTGACCGAATTGAGTCATTGCAAACTCTCAAATGCCCCACAGAAAGGGCAAGTTGGGCCCCCATCGGGGACATGCCGCCCGCCGACAAGGGTGTCCGGCGAGTGCCGGGCGCGCCTCTTCAATGCGAGGACGGTCCTTGCGGAGCCCTGCGCGCGGCTCGCTTCGCACGCAGGTGGAGGGCCTCGAACCACATGGATTCGTAGCAGTCCATGCCTCGTACGCGGCGGCCACGCCGACAGGCGACGACATGGTCGAGCCACTCGCCGAAGGTGACCCCGACAGGGTCGAGAGGGCGCCGGGACTCCCCACCACTCACGCTCACGTCCACCGCTCCCCGCACGCCACGTGCACGGAGACATAGAGCCGCACCATGGTGTCCGCGTCCTGAGGTTGCTCGTCCCGGGCGGGCAGGACGGGACGCCCCCAACACGGTTCGGACGCGAGAAACGGCGAGCCTCGCCCACTCTCCGCCCGTCGCCGTTCAGAACACCTCCACCAGCGACGCCGACGCGCCCTCTCCGGGCTGAGGTGAGGCCACACATACAGGTCCGGTTGCCGTGGGGTCCCTTCGACGCCGGGCGCCAATACGCCACAACCACCGCTCCGCTGCGGCGAACGCGGACGCCTGGCACGGACAACGCCCATGGCACCCAGGACGCCCAGGACCATGCCGACGCAGGCAGCCACGCCGCCGGCCGAGCCGATGAGCCCGGTCACCGCCCGAACCTCTTCTCCACCCACACGGTCTTTCCGACAACTTCCGGCTTCACGCCCCAGGAGTCCGCGAGCGCTTCGACGAGTACGAGGCCCCGTCCCCTGGTGTCGTAGGCGCTCCCCTCGCACAGGCGCGGCATGTTGTCGCTCCGTGTGTCCCGCACCTCTACGCGGATGACGTCACCGGCCTTCTCGATGGCCATGCGCACCTGTCGACCGGAGGTACCGCCGACACATCCGTGGGTGACCGCGTTGGTCATCAACTCGCTGACCACGAGCACGATGTCGGCCATGGCATCCAGGGACCCGGGGAGGTCGCAGGACTTGAGGAAGTCCCAACAGTCGGCGCGGGCACGTGCCACGGACCGTTCAGTGGTGGGGTAGTTGCGTTGTGCGGTCACATCGGGCATGCGGGCAATCCCCTCGGGGGGCACGTCAGGACGGAGGGTAGGCACTCGACTACGAAGCGCCATGTTGCAATCCTGCATGCCGAATTCGGGAGATTGCAACCCTGCAAGGAAGCTCAACTCTTTCGAGTGCTTGTCAGGTTGTTTGCCGAACAGGCCTCCGGCACGCTGCTATCGCTGGTCGAAACGGGAAAGGGGGCGCACGTGGCGACGCGCCGGATGCTGCAGCCGACTGCGCGCCAAGTGCGGCTCGGGTCCATCCTTCGAGGACTGCGCGAGGACGGCGCTCACGGCAGTCAGGACACCGTGGCAAGTGAACTCGGCTGGTCCGAGTCCAAGTTGTCGCGCATCGAGGCCGGGCGTCTGGGCATCAGCGTCGACGACCTGGAGCGACTGCTCGACCGATACGGCGCCGAGGATCAGGGCCTACGCACATACGTGGCCGACCTCCGCAGGCGGGGCAACGTCCGCGGCTGGGAGACCGACATCCGCTCCGTCGTGAGCGCCATGTACGCCGACTACATCGGCTACGAGTCAGACGCGTCGGACACATACAACGCACAAACAACCCTGATTCCCGGGCTGCTGCAGACGCATGAATACGCGGCTGCCGTGATCAGCCAACTGGTACCCGACATGGACGAGGAAGAAAAACACGAGCGCCTCGCCATCCGGAAAAAGCGACAACAAGCATTCGATCGACCGAACCCCCTGGTCTTCTGGAGCGTCATCTCGGAGTCCGTATTCCGGCACACAGTCGGCGGCCCCGACGTAATGGCCGCTCAGCTCGAACACTTGTTGACTCTGGCCAAGGAATACCCAGGCACAATCAACATTCACGTACTGCCAGAAGCTTCCGAATCTCACGCGGCCTTGTTCGGCCCGTTCGTCATCCTCTCGTTTCCAGAACAATGGGAGCCCGACATTGTTTACCTTGAGGGACTGACCGGCACTCGATTCCTTGAGGAGCCTGGAGAAGTTCGGGCCTACTGTAGACTTTTCAACCGGCTCATGATGTCGGAATCCCTCAGAGGCACCGACTCGTTGAAGCTCACGGAAAGCCATCTGAAAATTTACCGCAAAGGATAATTCGGCATGTCGCATCACATAGTCCCGGACGCATCCGCGTTGGGCGTTGCGTGGCAGAAGTCATCCGCCTCCGGGCACGATGGTGACTGCGTCGAGTTCGCCGCTTACGCGGATGGCATCGTCATGCGACACAGCAAAGCCCCCCAAGGCCCCGCCCTCCTCTTCACCCGCTCCGAGATCGCCGCCATGCTCACCGGTGCCAAGGCCGGGGAGTTCGATCACCTCACCTGGGACTGACGTCCGCGCGGACGATCAACGTGCCGATGTGCCCCGGCTTCGGAGCGGCCGGCACACCAGGGCCCTGGCCAGCACACGGGCCTTGGCCGCGCCGAAACCGGCCCGGGTCAGCAGGCGTTCCCAGACGGCGGGGCGGTAGCTGTAGCGGTAGGTGAACATCGCCCTGCCCGCGAAGCCACCCTTGTACATGCCCTGCGGACCGTACGCGCCAGGGATCGCCGGTGGCGGGGAGAACACGAAAACGCCGCCCGGGTTCAGCCGCGCCCGTACGAGCGGGAAGAGGCGGCCAGGGTCGGCGAACCAGGCCGCACCGAAGACCGAGCAGACGGCGTCGTGGGTCTCCTCGCAGGAAGCCGGCCACTCCCGGGCCTCCCCGCATGCGAAGACCGCGCCGGTGCGGCCCACCGCTCGCCGGTCTTCTTCACCATGACCGGGAGAGATCGACGCCGTGCGCGGTGATCCCGCGCCGCGAGGTACGCGAAGGCGCGGCCCGTACCGCAGCCGACTCGCACGGCGAGCAACTCAGCAGCATCTCGCACGGCGAACAGCTCAGCAGCAGGTCGGTACTTCGCTCGCAGGCGCAACTCCTGCGAGCGCGGTTGATGTCATCGCCGGGATGCAGCCTCTGGGACGGAAGCGCACGGTAGTACTGGGGGTGTGTCTTTGGAGGTGATGGACATGCGACGCCTGACCACTACCGTGGCTCTGGTCGCCTCTCTCGTCTTCGCGGGAGGCGCGGCCGTAGCGGCACCTCAGAGCGCTGGATCAGAGGTGCCTCGCGCGAGAACGGCAAGTGCAGCGCTGCCCGAGAGGCTCGTTGCCCACGGATCCGAAGACGTCTGCAACTACACCATCAAGCGGCCGACACTGAAGGCCGGATCGTCCGGAAGCGCTGTCCAGCAGGTTCAGTGCTACCTGAACAACGCCATGACACGCGCCGACCTGGACGAGGACGGGGACTTCGGGCCGGTCACCCACTCGGCGACAAAGCGGTTCCAGCGCTGCGCCGGCATCACCGTGGACGGGACCGTCGGAGCCCAGACATGGTCCTTCCTGGTCTTCTGGGCCAACTCGACGGACAGCGTGTGCTGATCACCAGAGTCAGGAAGTCTGTGGTCGGCCCCCATGGGCCATCCATGCCGCGCAGACCGCCCTTGACGCGGGTCGCGGTGCATCCCTCGGGGGAGGGTGCCGAGTTGAGATCACGGGTCCGGCTGCTTCGCCCTTGCGTTCACATCGGTGCCCCGGTCAAGCGGTGGCACCGTAATCGGAGTCACCAGCCGCCTCGGCGATCGCGGCGACATGTGGGCCTGTGGCGGGATCGGTATGTGGGCCGGTGGCGGGCTCGGTCGCGCGGACGATGGCCGCGTGCATGCCGACGGCGACCGGGTGGGTCACCGGATCCGAGTGAGCGGCCGGGGATGGACGGGTGGCCGGTGGGGCTCGGCCGTGGCCGGAGCCCGGGCGCGGGCGCGGGCGGACGGGGTGCCCGGGTTGGCCACCGGGCACCCCCTCTCACGCCGTCCCTCTCACGCGGCCGCACAGCTCACACTCGGCACACCCCCGCCCCCGGGCGCGCCCCCGAAGCCGAAGCTCGCCGAACCGCCCGCGGAGACCGCCCCGTTGTGGGCGGCGTTCGCGGCGGTGACGGTCGCGCCGCTCTGGGTGTACGACGCGTTCCACATGTTCGTGACGCGTTGGGAGCCGGGCCAGGTCCAGGTGACCTTCCAGGAACTGATCGCGGTGGTACCGGTGTTGGTGACCTTCACCTCGGCGTTGAAACCGCTGCCCCAGTCGCTGCTGACGGTGTAGGCGGCGGTGCAGGCGGGCGTTCCGCCGCCGGGGTCGCCGGGGTCACCCGGATCTCCCGGGTCGCCGGAGCCGCCGCCCGAGGGGAAGCCCGGGGCCTTGATGCTCGTCAGGTAGCCGTCCTTGACGGTGTCGACGGTCTGCCAGTCGTCCTTCAGGATGCCTCCGGTGTCACCGGAGTTGGGGTTCCAGGACCAGAAGGTCCAGTGGAAGGAGTCCGAGCCGTACGCCGACGTGGAGCGCAGGTACGTCACCAGGGCCGCCAGCCATCGCTGGTCCACCGTCGACTGGAGCGTCGTACCGAACTCGCCCACCCACACCGGCGCGATGTTCTGCTTGAAGATGTAGCCCCAGTATCTGTCCCAGACGCCGGGCATGTTGGCCGGGAAGGACGGGTCACTGAACCAGCTCTGCTGGGCGACGCTCGTCGCGTAGTCGTGAGCCGAGTAGACCACCCGGTTGGGCACGTCCAACTGCACCGGGTACTGGGCCACGCCCATCAGGTTGCCGCCCCACCAGCCCGAGACGCCGTCGTACGTCTGGACGCCCTCGACGAGGATCAGCAGGTCGGGGTTGACGGACAGGACCGCGTTGCCGGCGCGCTGGGCGGCCAGACGCCAGTCCCTGGCCGTGTCGCCGCAGCCCCAACAGGCGGGATCGTGGGGCTCGTTGTGGAGGTCGATGCCGATGACCGTCGAGTTCCCCTTGTAACGGGTCGCCAGCGCCTTCAGGTTGGTGATCCACGTCGTCTCGGGGACGGCCGACGTGTACCAGAGGGCCGACTGGCCCGCCCCGTCCGGGCGGTGGCGGTCGAGGATGATCTTCAGGCCGCTCTGACCGGCGTACGCGACGATTCTGTCCAGGACCTGGAGGGACGTCAGGCCCTGCAGATCGGCGTTCTTGCCGTCGGAGTAGTTGACACTGTCGGGCATGGCGCCGGACTTGAGGATGTCGTCGCTGTAGGGCATCCGGATGGTGTTGTAGCCCAGCGACTTCATCTGGTCGATCATGCTCTTGTAGTCGCGTGTCCAGAGGCCGTGGGTGACCCGGTTGGCGGTCTCGAAGCCGAACCAGTTGATACCGGCGATACGGACCGCCTGACCGTCCGCGTCCAGGATCTGACGGCCGCTGGTGTGCCAGTAACCGGCACCGGCCTCCGCCACACCCACCTCGGCCGCGTCGGCCTCCAGCGCGGCCACCGGATGCGCACCGCCGGCCAGGGGCAGCGCGAGCACGGCGGCGGCCGCGCACAGGGCGCCCAGGGTTCTCCGTAAGCTGCGGAACATTTCGCTGCTTCCTCCTCGGGAGGCGCGGGGCCGAAACAGGGTGGGAGCGCTCCCACCCCCCGCATCCCCCATGGAAGACAGGTCGCATGAACACGTCAAGACGTCCGGCGTCACCTGATACAGGCGTCACCCGATACACCGGACGCCTCGACGTGCGGCCCCGACCACGACCGCCTACGTCACCGGCTCAGCTTCTGGAACCTGCGCACCGCCAGCGGCAGGAAGACCAGCGTCAGCACCACCGGCCACACCCCGGCCATCAGCAGCGCGTTCTGCTCGACCCAGGAGTCACCGCCGCCGACCGGCGTCCCGAACAGCTCGCGGGTCGCCGCGGCCGTGGAGGAGATCGGGTTCCAGGCGGCGATCCAGCCCAGCCAGTCGGGCATGAGCTGCGGGGCGACGAAGATGCTGGAGATCATCGTCAGCGGGAAGGCGACCGCGAAGAGGCCGCCCGCCGCCTCCGGGTTGGGGACCAGCAGACCCAGCCAGACACCGATCCAGATCAGCGCGAAGCGGAGCCAGAGGAGCAGTCCGAACGCGGCCAGGAAGCCGAGGCCCGCGTCCGGGCGCCAGCCCATCGCGAGGGCCGTCAGCATCATGATGGCCAACTCCGCGCAGGCGGCCAGCAGATCGGTCACCCCGCGCCCGGCGACCACCGCGGAGGGCGCCATCGGCATGGAGCGGAACCGGTCGATGACGCCCTTGGTGGAGTCGTAGACCACGAGGGTCGCCGTGTTGATGAACCCGAAGGCCATCGTCATCACGAACATGCCCGGCATCAGGAAGTCCCGGTAGTCCCCGCCGCCGGGCACCTGCATGGCGCTGCCGAAGACATAGCCGTAGAGGAGGACGGAGAGGATCGGGAAGCCCAGCTGCCAGGCGATGTTGACCGGCTGGCGCTGGTAGTGGGTGAGGCCGCGCCGGACGATGTTCCAGACGTCGGCGAGCAGCCAGTACGTGCGGCCGCGCGGGCTCGGCGTGGTCAGGTCGACGGCGCTCATGCGGCGGCCCTCTTCTCGGTGTTCCCGGCGTTCCCGGTGTTCCCGGCGTTCCCGGTGCCCTCCGTGCTCTCCGTGGTCCCGGGCTTCGCCGCGCGGTGGCCCGTCAGGCGCAGGAACACGTCGTCCAGGCTGGGCCTTCGCAGGCCGATGTCCTCGACCCGTACGCCCTCGTCCTGGAGGGTGCGGGCCACCTCGGTCAGGGCGGAGACACGGTCGGTCACGGGCGCGTGGACGCGCAACTCCGTCTCGTCCGACTCCGGTTCGCCGTCCGAGACGCGGGCGACGACCTTCACCGCGCGCGGGATGTCGGCACGCTCGGCCACGACGACCTCGATGCGGTCGCCGCCGACCGTGCTCTTCAGCCCGTCCGGGGTGTCGTCCGCGATGGCCCGCCCCTGGTCGATCACGGTGATGCGCGAGGCGAGCTTGTCGGCCTCCTCCAGATACTGCGTGGTGAGCAGCACGGTCGTGCCGCCCGCCACCAACGCCCTCACGGATTCCCAGACTTCACCCCGGCTGCGCGGGTCGAGACCGGTCGTCGGCTCGTCCAGGAAGAGGACGGCCGGGGCGAGGATCATCGAGGCGGCGAGGTCGAGCCTGCGCCGCATGCCGCCGCTGTACTTGCCGACGCCCTTGTCGGCGGCGTCGGTGAGATCGAACTGGGCGAGCAGCTCGGTGGCGCGCAGCTTCGCCCGCTTCCCGCCCAGGTGGAACAACCGGCCGAACATCTCCAGGTTCTGACGTCCCGTCAACACCTCGTCCACGGCCGCGTACTGACCGGTGAGACCGATCCGGGCCCGCACCTCGCGCGGGTGCCGTGCCACGTCGAGGCCGGCCACCGTCGCCCGGCCGCCGTCCAGGCGCACCAGCGTGGAGAGGATACGTACGGCGGTGGTCTTGCCCGCGCCGTTCGGGCCGAGGAGGCCGTGCACCGTGCCCTCGCGGACGGTGAGGTCGAAACCGTCGAGCGCCCGCTTCTCCCCGTACCGCTTCTCCAGGCCCTCCGCCCGCACCGCGTATCCGTCGCCGCCTCCGGCGCCGTTTCCGTCGCTCATGAGTCCCCCTTCCGACTCCAACTGGGTACACCGTACCCGATTGCGCGTACGTCGTACCCAGTTTTTCCGCGAGGACCTAAACTCGGGTCCATGACAAGGGGCAAGAGCGGTACGGACGACGGCGCGAGCGGCGGCCGTACCGGTGGCGGAGCCGGCGTTGGCGGGGTTGGCGGCGTCGGTGGCGGTACGGAGACCAGCGGCAGCGGGGACATCGTCCGCACACTCCATCTGCTGTGGGACACCGGGCGGCGCCCCAGCCGCGGCCCCAAGCCGGGGCTCACCCTGGACCGGATCGTGGAGGCGGCCGTCCAGGTCGCCGACGCGGAGGGTCTGCACGCCCTCTCCATGCGCCGGGTCGCCACCGAACTCGGCACCGGGACCATGTCCCTGTACCGCTACGTCCCCGGCAAGGCCGAACTGCTGGACCTGATGCTCGACCGCGTCCAGCGCCCCTCCGAGAACCCCGCCGACCTCGGCGACGGCGGCTGGCGCTCCGCCCTGGAGGCCATGGGCCGCGCGACCCTCGCCCTCTACCGCCGCCACCCCTGGCTGCTCCAGGTCAACCAGTCCCGCCCGGTGCTCGGCCCGAGCGCCCTCGACGGCATGGAGAAGGTGCTCTCCCGCATCAAGTCCATGGGGCTGACCGACCCCGAACTGATCTCGGTGATCATCGCCGTGGACGGCTATGTCGTCGGCGCCGCCCGCACCCAGCTCTACCAGCAGGAGGCGGAACACCGGTCCGGCCTCACCGACGCGGAGTTCTGGCAGGCCCAGGCGCCCGTCCTCGAAGAACTCATGGCCTCCGGCCGCTACCCCCTCCTCTCCAGCCTCTCCGAGGACGCCTTCGGCACGGACTTCGACCACTTCGAGTTCGGCCTCCAGCGCCTCCTGGACGGCCTGGAGACCCTCGTCGCGCGGCGGGGCGGGGGAGGGAACGGGGACGGCGGACCGCGCCGGAGCGGTTAGCCGGGGGCGGACCGCGCCGGAGCGGCGGCCGACGCCGAGGTGGCGGTCAGTGTCCGCGTGGTGAGCCGCCGGGGTGGCGGCTCAGGACGGTCGGCGCCGCAGTCGCTTGAAGCCCCACATGACGACGACCGCCCCGCCGACGGCGAGGGCGCCGACCTTGAAGGTGGAGCTGGTCCCGTCGCCGTCCGCCTGGGTGGTCCCGGAGCCGTTCCCGTCGGAGGACGAGGAGCCGGAGCCGCCGCTTCCGGAGCCGCCGCCGGGCACCTCCCGCGCGACGACCGAGCTGCCCGACCCCTCACTGCCGTACATGACCTTCGAGCCGTCGGTGCTGAAGGTCACCGACTCCCCCTGCCGCTGCAAGGGCACGCTCAGCCGGTCGACCTTCTTGATCTTGCCGCCGTTCCAGTCGTAGAGGATGCCGCCGAAGTACGCGCGCAGGGCGAGCTGCTTGCCGTCCGGCGAGAACGCGCCGTCGGTGACCTCCAGATCGGGGACGGAGGCGACCTTCTTGAACACGTTCGTGCCGGAGGAGGAAAGCTCGGCCGGTCCCTCGTACAGCGACCCGCCCGCCTCGTTCTTGTCGGCGATGTAGACCCGCCCGGTCTTCGGATGCACCATCAGCGCCTCCGCGTCCCGCGCCCCGTCCTCGTACTTCACGACATACTGCGTGGCCTTGATCGTCTGGTCCTTCAGCTCCTTCGGCTCCGGGAGCTCGTAGATCCACACGTACGCCCAGGTGCCGCCGAGGTTGTCGCCGATGTCGCCGACGTAGAGCTTGTTGCCCGGGCCCATGGAGATCGCCTCCACGTCACGCGGGGTGCCGACGCCCGTCAGGGTGACCGTGGCGACCGTCTCGCCGCTCTCGCTGTCGACGGCGTAGAGGAACGCCCCGTCGTCGCTGTCGTTGTGGGTCCAGTAGACGCCCGGATGCTGACGCGACGCGGCGAGACCGCTCGACTCGGTGATCCGCGAGTCCTGCATCGTGAACCCGTCGTCGTCGGCGACCGCGGGCGCGGCCGGGAGGGCGGCCAGCAGGATCGCGGCGAGACCGGCGAAGCCGGCGCGGAACCGGCGGCGGGGGTGAAGGGGGCGACGGCGCATGCGCCCAAGCCTGCCATCTCGCTCCGCCGGGTGGGGTGGGGGAGCGCCGTGGGGGTGCGGGGTGGTGGTCGGGGGCGGGCGAGTGGGGGCTTCTCGCGCGGTTCCCCGCGCCCCTTGAAAGACCAGCCCCCACCGGAGCCGCACCCGCCGACTCACCCGAACCCCCGAGCCATGACGCACCCGAACCCGCGAGCCAGGAGGCGCCACGTGGCAGGTTTCACAGGGCCGGGTGGGGCGACCGGCGCCTACCAGCCGGTAGCGATCGTTCATGATGAGCGCATGCTCAGGTTCATGCCCGTAGGCGACTCCATGACGATCGGGAGCGCGGGCGAACACACATGGCGCTTCCGGCTCTGGCAGCACCTGCGCACGACGCACGACGGCCCCTTCAAGATCGTCGGCCCGCGCGAGACGCTCTACGACAAGGCGACGGACACGCCGACGTCGTACGAGTACGCCGACACGGACCCGCGTTTCCCCCGCGCCCATCTCGCGGGCTGGGGCGAGGGGTGGCTGCACATGGCCCCGCTGATCGCCGACGCGATCCGCGCCCACCGCGCCAACGTCCTCCTCGTCTCCCTCGGCCTGATCGACCTGGGCTTCTACACCAACGCCGAGCAGACCGCCGAGAACACCCGCCGCTTCGTCGAGGCCGCCCGCGAGGCGAACCCGCACGTCCGCATGGTCCTCCTCCCGGTCACCCCGAACGTCCGTGCCGAGTCCGACGCCCCCTTCGCCGCCCAGGTCGCCCGCTTCAACGAACTCCTCGGCAAGACGGCCGCCGACCTGGACGAACCCCGCTCCCCCCTCCTCCTGGCCTCGCCACCCCCGTCGTACGACATCCACTGGGACACCTACGACGGAACCCACCCCAACGCCTCCGGCGAACACAAGATCGCGGCGACCTTCGCGAACGCGATGCACGAGGCGTGGGGGCTGGGGGGACCGTACGAGGAGTCGTGACAGACCGGTCGGCGTAGGCGGTGCGAAACAGTGGCCCTACTCGCTCTTCCTGGCCGTCACCAGTGCGAACGTCAGATACTCCCCCTCGTCCGCCTCCAGCATCTCCACGACCGCCTGATCGACGCCCCCGGACGGCGACGGCCTCCGCTCCACGCCCGCCCGCGCCCACAGCAACCAGTCCCGCCAGCCGTCCTCCTGGAGCCGTGCCGAGGTGACGTCGACCAGTTCGGTGACCGCCCACTGGAACCGCCACCACTCGGCGGTGTGCCAGGCGATGGCCTCCCAGCCGACGACGTCCTTGATGTGGGCCGGTATGAACCCGAGGTCGCGCACCTCCCGGGTCAGGGCCGGCGTGGCGACACCGAGCTGCCCGCCGGGCCGCAGGAAACGCACCAGGTACGGCAGATAGCTGTCCGCCGTCCCGAAGTACTCGAACGCGTCGACGCTGACGACGGCGTCGAAGCTCCCCTCCTCGAACGGCAGGGCGTGCGCTTCCGCCCGCACCGCCGTCACCCGGTCCCCCACCCCGGCCTCCTCGAAGACGGCCGCCGCCTCCTCCGCGGGGATCCACCAGTCCGCGGCGACCACCTCCACCCCGAACTCCCGCGCCAGGAACACGGAGGTCGCCCCCTTCCCCGACCCCAGGTCCAGCACCCGCATCCCGGGCCGGAGTTCGAGGTCCCCCACCAGGTCCTCCAACAGCCACAGCGGATTCGGCCCCATGTCGAGGTCGAGCAGCCAGGCCGGGTCGTAGGCGGAGGCGCGGGGGTAACGGTCGGGGCGGTGGAGGGCGGCGAGCGCGGTCGTGGTCATGGAAGCCGACCCAAACCGTTGGGACACCGGCCGCGCAAGGGAGTTTCGCCGTACCGACCGCGCCCAGGTCACCGTGCGTATCGTTGTACTGCGCAGCCGTCTTCGATCGAGGGGCGGCCGGGGAGGAACGCCACGATGACCGTCCTTGAAGACAGGATCGCGATGGCCGAGAGCGACAACGCGGCCGCCAGCGACCCCAGGTGCGCACCCACCAGACGCAGCACCTTCTCGTCCCCGGGCGTCAGCTGCTTGAGACGGGTCCGGACAGCCACACCACTCGGACCGGACACGACGAACGACGCCGCGACACTCCGCAGCTCACCCACCCCGTCACCCCCTGCCCGACCCCACCCGAAGAACCCGTCGCCATGAGAAACGAGCACCACCCGTAAAGGTCACGCATTCGATGCGAGAACGTCAGTTCCCTACCGAAACCCGCCCCCACGGCCGAGACACGCGACCCGGCACAGACCACCCACACTCACCCCCACTCACCAGAACGCTCCTGAACGCACTCCAGCGGCAGCAGCTCCAAACCCCTACGCGGGGAAGTGCCGGCTGTTCACCCAGCCCAAGGACGGCGACTACGTCAGCGACCTGTCCGTCACCTACGGCGGCGACGTCGACATGAGCACCACCCTCCTCGGCCTGGTCCTTCCGACCGCCGACTTCCCCCGAGGCTGACGGCGTCGTCCGCGGCCTCCCGGCTCGGGCGCTCCGCGCTTGATCGGTCGGCTCTCGCTCGCTTGGATGACCCGGTCGGACGTGACCCGCGCGGGCCGCGTCGAGCGGCGCGGCGGAGGCGGGGGCGGGGATGGCGCGGGGCGGTGGGCTGGGGCGGGACTTCCGGTGGTTGTGGGCGGCGTACTCGGTCAGTGCGTTCGGTACGCGGCTGTCGTTCGACGCGTTCCCCCTGATCGCGGTACTGGTCCTGCACGTCGGCCCGACCGAGGTCTCCGCGCTGGCGGCCACCGGCCTGGCGGTGGGCGCGGCCGTGGCCGTACCGCTGGGCCCCTGGGTGGAGTTCCGCCCCAAACGCCCGGTGATGATCACGATGGACCTGGTCCGCTGCGCGGCCCTGCTGACCGTCCCGGCGGCCTACGCCCTCGACCTGCTCACCTTCCCCCAGCTCCTCCTGGTGTCCGTGATCGTCGCCGTGGCCGACATCGCCTTCACCGCGGCGAGCGGCGCCTGTCTGAAGTCCCTGGTCCCGCCCGAGCACCTCGTCGCCGCCAACGGCCGCTTCGAGGCCACGACCTGGACCACCACCATGCTCGGCCCGCCTCTCGGCGGCGCCGCGATCGGCCTCTTCGGCCCGGTCACCACCCTGCTCACCGACGCGGCCAGCTACCTGCTCTCGGCAGCCGGCATCCGAGCGATCGGCGGCAAGGAACCGCACCCGGTACGCACCGCATCACCCACGCCACCGACGAAGCCCGCCGAGCCGACGGAGCCCGCCATGCCCGCGACGCCCGCCGAGCCGCCCCACCCCGCCAGGCCGACGGACCCCGCCGGGCCTGCGAGGCCCACCGAGCCCGCGAAGCCCACCGAGGCCACGGCACCCGCCATACCCGCACCACCCGCACCACCCATGACACCCGCGCGGTCCTCTCAACCCACGCAGCCCACGCAGGGCACGGCCGGCACAGACGGCACGGACGGCACGGCCGGCACACAGGGCAACGCCCCCCGCCCCACTCCCGCGCCCCGTCTCCGCCCCGGCGACCTCCTCGACGGCTGGCGGTACATCCTCCGCGACCCGGCCCTGCGTCCCCTCTTCCTCAACACCGTCCTGGTCAACGCCCTGATCATGGCGCCCGCACCCCTGCTGGTCATCCTCATGGTCGGCCAACTCGGCTTCGCCCCCTGGCAGTACGGCCTCGCCTTCGCCCTCCCGTGCGCCGGCGGCCTGATCGGCTCCCGCCTCTCCCGTCGGCTGGTCGCCCGGCACGGCCATCACAAGGTCATCCGGATCGCCGGAACCCTGCGGGTGTGCTGGCCGCTGGGGCTGGCGTTCATCGGCCCGGGACCCGCCGGCCTCGTCCTCGTCATGGTCGTCGAGCTCGGCCTGATCACCTGCATCAGCGTCTACAACCCCGTGCTGACCACCCAGCGCCTCACCCGGACCCCGCCGGACCGCGTCGTCCGCACCCTCACCGCCTGGTCCGTCACGGGCAAACTCACCACCGCCGCCATGACGGCCCTCTGGGGTCTCCTCGCCGCCCTCACCACCCCCCGCGCCGCGATCGCCGCCGCCGGCGTCCTCCTCCTGGCGACCCCGCTGTTCCTCCTCTCCTACCGCCGCCCGCCCGAGCCACCCCTCCCCCGGGGTCACCAGGACCGCCAGAACCCGCAGCCCCTCCCGAAGTGCTGAGGCCGAGCGCCGCCAGGAACGCCGAGGACGTGGGCGCCACCACCCGCCACTCGCACCGCCGGGGGTCCGTCCAGAACGCGCTGCCCCGACCCGGGGTCCGCCGGATCCGTGCGGTGGTCGAGCACGAGGGCCAGGCCGTCGCCCGGCCGCCGGTTGACCGCGCCGACGTACGCCTTCTCGACGGCCGGCCAGGGCAGCGCGACGAGGCCTCCCGCCTCTCAGCCCCCCGCCCCCTCGTTCGACGACGAAGGCGGCGCCTCCCCACCCGACGGCACCGCGTCCGGCTCCGCGAAGAACTGCCAGATGGTGATGATGGCGATGATCTGACCGATGAGATAGGCGACCTGGAGCGAGTAGTACCGCATTTGGTAGACGGACAGGAGAAGCCCCAACCGGGTCTGCCAGTAACGCCGTTCCCCCGCGAACGTGTCGAGATCGAGCGCGATCCCGGTGACGGTGAGGACGAAGAGCATCGTCAGGACGTACAACGCGACATTGGCCGCACTCTCCCGCATCAACCGGGCCACGAGCACGTCGAGACCCACCGGCACCGCGAAAGCCGTCGCGACCGGCAGCGCCTTGACCGCACCTCGCCGCCCCGGCAGCACGCGCCACAGCGCCCCCAGAACGAAGCCCGCCCCGGCGAACATGGCCGTCCAGGAGACGAGGGTGATCGCCAGGCTGGGGAAGCCGAGCAGGTCGTCGAGGGTGTTCTGCCAGCCCTCCCCTCGGATGCCCTCTGACCATGTGTTGAGGACTGCGGCCGGCATCCCCGGCACCAGGGCGAAACGGGCGCCGCGAACGCCATTGCCCCACCAGTCGTCGCGCGGCCCCAGGGCCAGGGCCACGTCGACCACGGACACCCTGGCGGGCAACCGGTCGGGGGCGGCGTCGGGGGCACTGTTCACCCGCCAGTCGTGCAGCTTCTTCAACCGCCTTTCCAGGGCGTCCCGTTTGGGAGGCACATCACCGAAGAGGCCTTGGTCGAGGCGGCGCAGTTCGGCGTGGATCTCACGGTAGGAACGGGCCTTATCCAGCAGTCTCCTGCGGGCGGCCGGACCCGCCGCCGTGGAACAGGGTCGTCTGGATATCTCGAAGGGCTGGGCGAGGACGGAACGGCGGGCGAGCAGTGCCGTGACCCCGAACAGGGCCAGCATGTAGAGGGGTATCCAGAGGAATTCGAGCAGGGCGTTGTCGAGATGGTTCTGGGTGTCCAGGCCGACTGCGAGCGGGAAGAAGACGAGGAGCGGGAGGCGGTCCGCCCAGTCGTGCAGGGGGGACAGAGCGGTGGAGTCGTGCCAAGTGCGGAGTACGGCGATCACGGCCAGGCTCGTGAGCAGCCGACCGTGATCGACGATGAGCCAGTCCTCGACGTTGGAGACCGACCAGAGCGCCTCCCAGAGGAAGCCTTCCCGGTGCGACTGTCCGAAGCCGCGATCCGTCCGGTCCATCAACCTGCTGCTCTGCTGCCAATTCTGCTCCTCCACGAGCGCGAAGCAGAGAGCCATGACCGAAGTGGCCACGAAGACCGAGGGGCCAGCGACCCGCATCCGGAATACGCGGTCCCGGCCGGGAAAACGACGGCTCTTCGGCAACAGCCGTCCGTCGGCCGCCAGTCTCCAAGCCGCCGCGGCGAAGCCCAGGAGAAGCAGGCCCACGAGGCAGAAGGAGTTGACGGTCTGCGACGCGACGGCGATCTCCAGAGCGCCGTATTCGGTCTCCCAGTTGACGGGCTTCTCCAGGGACGCCGCGATCACCACGTGCGGCACGATGCAGGCCAACGCCACGAGCGCGACCGCGAGGGCTGCCCAACGAACACGTCGCGGCGGGCGGGCGAAGCCGAACAACGCGCATGCTGATGCCCAGGCGAAGCCATGCTGAATCAGTTGCTGCTGCCCGAACTGCAGGTCCAGCCCCACGAAGCCCAGGTACCGCTCGACCAGATCATCGGCGGCGGCGAAGGTGCAGGAAGCGGCAGCGGTCAGAGTCCACCACTTCAGGTTGCTCAGCGCGCGCGACTGGAGATCGGTGGGTGTGCCAGGTCGCCCGCGGTAGCGCCGGACCGCCATCAGCAGCAGCGCGGAGTACGTGGACACCCAGAGCACCACACCGAGGAAGTCCAGCCCCTCGGCGATCGGGTGGCTGCTCCAGGCGGCCCAGGAGCGCTGCCAGGGCGGCCTGACCCAGACACTCACAGTGAGTTCTCCAGGAACCCCCGTCGGATCCGCCAGGTCGATACTCCGCTGCACCCGCCCTGGCCGCCAGACCAGAGCCGTGGACCCTTTGCCCTCCCTGATCTCGGGTTGAGCCCACTCGGCTCCGGGTCCGCCAGGATCGACCGTGATCTCGTCCCACCGGGCGCCCCACAGGGCGGGCGGCGGCATGAGTTGCACAGTCCACTGCTCTCTGGAGAGCGACCAGAACTGCCACAACCCCACCTGGGAGTACTGCCGTTGGTCGTCGACCCAGCCGTACGCCTCGTGGACAACCTCGATCCGGCCGTCCTTCGCCGTCACGATCGGGTGCCCGGCCAGCCGCTCCCACCAGCGCGGCTTCTCGGCATCGGCGCCGACGAGGCAGGACATCGCAGTGATGTACGGCCGACTGTCCGCGCTGAGCAGTAGGCCGTACGCCGGCGGCCAGGTCGCCGGAACATCGACCCTCAGCTCGGTGACGACCCTGGTGTACGTCCGGTTGTCGTGCTCCAGCCGCACCGAGGTGCCGACCTCGGCGCCGACGAGCCCGGCACTCTGACACGGGTCTTCCACCGCCCACGCGGCCCCCGGCGTGACCAGCGTGCACACCACGCACAACAGGCCGGTCAACACCGGTAGGACCCACCCGAACGCACGGCTTCTCACCACAGTCGTCCCCCCGAACGGCACCCGTGCCGGACATCATGACCGCCGAGCCCATCGGGGAAACGGTGCGGCGGTCAGAACATCGTGTTGTCGTTCGCCGCAGTCGCCGGAACGTCCTGGAGCACGTCCCAGTGTTCGACGATCTTCCCGTTCCGCACCCGGAACAGGTCGAGGACGGCCTGGCCGCGCTCGCCCGGCGCGTTGACGTAGTGGCTGTGGACGGCGACGAGGTCGCCCTCGGCGATGACGCGCTTGCGCGAGACGGTGAGGCCGGGGAACTGCTGGAAGTAGCCGCCCAGACCGGCCTCGGCCCCCGCCACGCCGTCGGCGATGTTCGAGTTGTGCTGGTGGTACTCGGGGCCCCAGTACTCGTCGAGCGCCGAGAGGTCCTTCCGCACCAGCAGCCGGTCGAACGCCTTGGTCACCAGCTTCTCGTTGTACGCGGTCAGCCAGGCCGGCCCCGGTGTACTGGTCCTCGGCCGGCTGACCGTGGAGAACATGTCGTTGCCGTTGGCCGAGGACTCCGGCACCTCCTGTGCCACGTCCCAGTGCTCCGCGATGCGCCCGCCCTGGAACCGGAAGATGTCGAAGACGGCGGAGCCCCGACTGCCGGGCGTCAGCACCACGTTGGAGTGCACGAGGACCAGGTCGCCCTGCGCGACGACCCGCTTGACGTCGTACTCGGCGTCCGGGAACTGCTGGTTCATCACCCCGGCGAGGCCCTTCAACGTCTCCGCCCCGTCCGGCGCGAGCGGGTTGTGCTGGATGTAGTCCGGCCGCACGTAACGGTCCACGACCGCCGTGTCCCCCTCCTCGAACACCCCCTTGAGGACGCGTACGGCGACAGCCTTCTGGTACCCGAGGCGCGCGGCATCGCCGTACGCGCTCCGCTCGGCGGCGGCCGTCGACGATGCCGCAGCCGATGCCGCAGCCGCTGCCGGGGCGGCGACGGCCGGGACGACGGCGACGGTCGAGGTGAGCGCGACGGCCGCGAGGGCGGCGACGAGGGCGCGGCGGGCAGGCGTGGTGGGGGTCACGATGCTCCCAAGTGGGTAACTTGAAGATTCAATATGATGCTTACCGAAGGAAAGCACTAACCGCGAGATAGCGTCAAGATCCCACCCACCCGGGCCGCCGCGGACCCGCCCCGCTTGCCTAGAGCGCACTCCACCGCCTTGGCTAAGGAGTCATGAAGTACACACAGCTCGGACGCACAGGACTCAAGGTCAGCCGACTGGTCCTCGGCACGATGAACTTCGGTCCGCAGACGGACGAAGCGGACAGCCACGCGATCATGGACGCGGCGCTGGATGCAGGCATCAACTTCTTCGATACCGCGAACGTGTATGGCTGGGGCGAGAACAAGGGCCGCACCGAGAGCATCATCGGCAACTGGTTCGCCAAGGGCGGCGAGCGCCGCGACAAGGTCGTGCTCGCGACCAAGGTCTACGGGAACATGGCGGCCTCCGCCGACTCCTGGCCCAACCACGACAAGCTCTCCGCGCTGAACATCCGGCGGGCCGTGGACGCCAGCCTCAAGCGGCTGCGGACGGACTACATCGACGTCTACCAGTTCCACCACATCGACCGGGCCACCCCCTTCGAGGAGATCTGGCAGGCCGTCGACGTCCTGGTCCAGCAGGGCAAGATCCTCTACGCCGGGTCCAGCAACTTCCCCGGCTACAAGATCGCCCAGGCCAACGAGACCGCCGCCCGCCGGGGCGGCACCATCGGCCTCGTCAGCGAGCAGTGCCTCTACAACCTCGCCGAGCGCCGCGCCGAGATGGAGGTCATCCCGGCCGCGCGGGAGTACGGCCTCGGAGTCATCCCCTGGTCACCGCTGCACGGCGGGCTGCTCGGCGGGGTCATCAGGAAGGAGGCCGAGGGCGGTCGCCGTACCTCCGGCCGCTCCGCCGACGCCCTCGCCGACAGCGCCGTACGCGCCCAGGTCCAGGCCTACGAGGACCTCCTCGACAAGCACGGCCTCGAACCGGGCGAGGCCGCCCTCGCCTGGCTCCTCACCCGCCCCGGCGTCACGGGCCCGATCGTCGGCCCGCGCACGGCCCAGCAACTGCAATCCGCGATCCGCGCGGCCGAGCTGGACCTGAGCGACGAGCTCCTGACCTCCCTGGACGAGATCTTCCCGGGCCCGGGCCCGTCGCCGGAGGCCTTCGCCTGGTGAGCGTCGGCCGCTCGCCCGCTGCTTGACCGGCGGCACCACCCGCTGCTTCCAGGGGCGCGGGGAACTGCGCGACAAGCCCCCACCGGGCCTCATGTCCGGTACGGGCCTTATTCGGTACGGGCCTCAGGTCCGGTACGGGCCTCAGGTTCGGTACGGGCCTCAGGTCCGGTACGGGCCTCAGGTTCGGTACGGGCCTCAGGTCCGGTACGGTCCGCAGTTCCCCGGCAGGCGCCGGCACGCGACGGCTACTTGCCGAGCGCCGCCGAGAGAGCGACCACCACGAACATCAGCACAAGCACACCGGCCATGATCCGGTTACGGGTCTTCGGGTCCACGCCACCGAGCCTAACCGGCGGCCCGAACGGTCATCCGGCCGCCCCAAGGCCCCACCGCCCGACCGCCTCGTACCGCGGCTGCTCCCCCGCCACGCCGGACGTCGGCAGATCGCTGCGCACCAACGCGAGGTCGGCCACCGTCCACGGACGCCCGGCGAAGGCGTCGAGGACGGCGACGAACGGCCGTACGTCGAAGTCCTCGCGGCTGCGGGCCACGGTCAGGTGGGGCGTGTACCGGCGGTGCTCCCCCATCGGCACCCCGGCCTTGCGCGCCGCCGCCTCCGCGCGGTCGGCCAGCAGCCGCAGGGCGCCGAGGTCCCCCTCGGCCCCCGCCCACAACGCCCGGCCGTGCCCGAACTGCCCGCCACCGCGCACCGCCAGCGGAAACGGCTCACTCCGCCGCGCGGCCCGCTCCAGCCGCCGTGACAGCTCCGGTACGACGTCCTCGTCGACCTCTCCGTAGAAGGCGAGCGTGAAGTGCCAGCCGGGCGACGCGGTCCAACGCAACCGGTCCGCACCGGCCAGACCCTTCAACTCCCCCATCACCGAGCCGAGTTCATCGACGACCTCGGCGGGCGGAAGCACAGCGGCGAACAGTCTCATGCCCGCCACCTTCCCAGGTGGCCGGATCACCTGGCGACCACCGCGCCCCGAAAGGGGGAGCGGGAAACCGCCCGACCGACCACCACGTACCGCAGCCGCCCGCCCGACCGACCACGACGCCGCCGCAGCCGCCCGACCACCACGACGCCGCAGCCGCCCGGCGGTGCTTCGCGGCACCTGCGTAGGCGTCACGGCTGCCCCCGGCGGAGCGCCACCGCTCAGACCGGTACCGACCTCGGTTCGTCGGCCCGCTTCCGGGACAGGACCCGCACCCGTGGGTGCCCCTGGTTCCATCCCACCGACAGCCGCATCCCACCGGCCCTGACGAGGATCAGGCCCACGACGACCGCGGCGACCACGGAGACGACACCGCCGGCGACGAAGCCGATCCGGGCGCCGTACGCGTCGGTGGCCCAGCCCGCGATCGGCGCGCCCAGAGGCGTACCGCCCAGGAAGACCATCATGTAGAGGGCCATGACGCGGCCGCGCATCGCAGGGTCGGTGCCCATCTGGATGGCCGTGTTGGTGGTGACGTTCACGGTCAGGCCGAACATCCCTATCGGCACCATGAGCAGGGCGAAGATCCAGTACGACGGGGCCAGCGCGGCCATGATCTCCAGCAGGCCGAAGGCGAGCGCGCCCCCGATCAGCACGCGCAGCCGGGCGGTGCCGCGGCGGGCCGCGAGCAGGGCACCGGCGACGGAGCCGACCGCCATGAGCGTGTTGAAGAGGCTGTACGCGCCGGCGTCGGCGTGGAACACGTCGTCCGCGTACGCCGACAGCCAGACGGGGAAGTTGAAGCCGAAGGTGCCGATGAAGCCGACGAGGACGATGGGCCAGAGCAGTTCGGGGCGGCCGGCCACATAGCGCAGGCCCTCACGGAGCTGGCCCTTGGCGCGGGGGGCGCGGCGGACGGGGTGCAGCTCGCGGGTCCGCATCAGCAGCAGACCGGTGAGGGGGGCGACGAAGGAGAGGCCGTTGTAGAGGAAGGCCCAGCCCGAGCCGACGGTGGTGATCAGCACACCGGCGACGGCGGGGCCGACCAGACGGGCCGACTGGAAGTTCGCCGAGTTGAGGCTGACCGCGTTCTGGAGCTGGCCGGGGCCGACCATCTCCGACACGAACGACTGCCGGGCCGGGTTGTCGACCACGGTGGCCATGCCCACGGCGAAGGCGGCCACGTACACGTGCCACACCTGGACCTGCCCGGAGAGCGTCAGCGCGGCGAGCGCCAGCCCCGTGACCGCCATCGACGTCTGTGTCAGGAACAGCAGCCGCCTCTTGGGGAACCGGTCGACCAGCACCCCGCCGTACAGGCCGAACAGCAGCATCGGCAGGAACTGCAGCGCCATCGTCACCCCGACGGCCGTCGACGATCCCGTCAGGCTCAGTACCAGCCAGTCCTGCGCGATCCGCTGCATCCAGGTGCCGATGTTCGACACGACCTGCCCGACGAAGAACAGCCGGTAGTTCCGAACCCGCAACGACCGGAACATGGAGACGCGTTCACGGGTGGCGGGGGACTCGGCGGTGTCCGACGAGGAATCGACGGCGCCCGGCGAAGAGTCGGGGGCGGTCACCGACGGGCCGGAGCCAACGGCAGAAGCAGAGGCAGCGGCAGAGGCAGGGGGCGAGGAGAGGGGAGCGCTCACCGGCAGGCCGGGGGCCTGAGCGGGGCCGGGGCCGGGGCCGGCGACAGCCCCGGACGGCCCCTCGGCCGTCGGCTCGGCGGCTCGCGCGAGCGGAAGGGCGTCGGATCCAGCGGCCGGTTCGACAGGCGTCGGCGCCCCGGACTTCCCCGGACCGGCGCCCCTCGCCTGCACCGGGCAGACGGCCTCCGGCGGAACCGAAGCGGCGGCGCCACGCTTCTCCGCACCGGCGGCAGCGGACACCACCAGGGCGCCGGGCTCCGCCTTCACCAGGCGAGCGGCGTCCCCGATCGCCCTGCCGACGGGCGTCTTCCCCGAACCGGCGGCATCGGACACCACCAAAGCGCCGGGCTCCGGCATCACGAGGCGGGCGGCATCCCCGTTCGGCTTGCCGACGGGCGTCTTCCCCAGGCCGACGGCGTTCGGCGTCGGTGGAGGGACTGCGGCTCGGTGCGGCGGGCCGGTGGTATCCGGCGGCGCTTCCGGTGCGTCGGGGGTCGGCGGGGGCTCGTGGGCGGTCGGGGGTGCGGGGACGGAAGGTGTTCCGGGGCCCGTACTCAAAAGGGCTCGCCTCCTTGCGTGAAACGCGGGTGTGTCCTGCGGTTGTGTAAGCCTCACCGCTCCTGTTCTGTCTGCTGGTTTTCACGTCGGCCCATGCACGCCCCCCGACGGCGCACGGGCTGCAGGCCGGGGCGCACCGGCGGCCGATCCGGCGTACCCCCAGGGCTCCGGCGCACCCGGCGGCCGGGCGCGGGGTCAGAGATGGGCGAGCTTCTCCAGCACCGGCGCGGCGGCGCGGAGCTTCTCCCACTCGTCCTCGCCGAGGCCCTCGACGAGGGAGGCGAGGAACGCGTTGCGCTTGCGGCGGCTCTCCTCCAACATCGCCTCGGCCCGCTCGGTCTGGGTGACCACCTTCTGCCGCCGGTCCTCGGGATGCGGCTCCAGCTTCACCAGCCCCTTGCTCTCCAGCAGGGCGACGATGCGGGTCATCGACGGCGGCTGCACATGCTCCTTGCGGGCCAGCTCACCGGGGGTGGCGGTGCCGCAGCGGGCGAGTGTGCCGAGGACCGACATCTCGGTCGGGCTCAGCGACTCGTCGACCCGCTGGTGCTTGAGCCGACGGGACAGGCGCATCACGGCGGAACGGAGGGCGTTCACAGCGGCCTCGTCGTCGCCATGGTTCAGGTCAGGCATGTTCTTTAGCGTAACTCATTACTCTCGCTAAAGACCACCGGAACTCCACAGCTGTGCCCGTGAGCCCCGCCACTCATACCGATACCGGCACCGACATCACTCATATGAGTGACTAGTACGCAGAACATGACACGACAGACCAGAGCACACCTGACCCTCGTACATATGGGGACCACTGTGCTCAGCCTGCGGATAGACGAGGAGCTGCTCGAACGGCTCCGGACCCACGCGGCGAAAAGGGGAATGAGCGTCCAGGACTACGTGATCGGGACGCTCATCCGGGACGACTTCGACGAGCGGTTCCAGACCGCCGTCGACGAGACGGAGAAGTTCTACGGGGTGACGTGAGCAACCCGGGCGACGAAAGCGACGAAAGGAACCCGGGTGCCGCTCACGTCAGCCCCAGCGCCGGCATCAGGTAGTAGAAACCGAAGACCGCCGACACCACGTACATCGCGACCGGCACCTCGCGCCCGCGGCCCGCGGCCAGGCGCAGGACGACGAAGGTGATGAAGCCCATGCCGATGCCGTTGGTGATCGAGTAGGTGAACGGCATCATCACCATCGTCACGAAGGCCGGGATCGCGATCGTGTAGTCCGCCCAGTCGATCTCGCGGACGGAGTTCGCGAGGATCAGGAAGCCGACCGCGAGCAGCGCCGGGGTGGCCGCCTGGGAGGGGACCATCGTGGCGACCGGCGTCAGGAACAGCGCGACGGCGAAGAGGGCGCCCGTGACGACGTTCGCGAAGCCGGTGCGCGCCCCCTCACCCACACCCGCCGTCGATTCCACGAAGCAGGTCGTGGCCGACGAGGAGCTCGCGCCACCGGCGGCGACGGCGATGCCGTCGACGAACAGAACCTTGTTGATGCCCGGCATCTGACCGTCCGCGTCGGTCAGCTCGGCCTCGTCGCCGACGCCCATGATCGTGCCCATCGCGTCGAAGAAGCACGACAGCAGGACCGTGAAGACGAACAGGACACCGGTCAGCACGCCGACCTTCGAGAAGCCGCCGAAGAGGCTGACCTCACCGAGCAGCCCGAAATCGGGGCTCGCGACCGGGTTGCCGGGCCACGTCGGCGTCGTCAGACCCCAGGAGCCCGCGGGCAGGTCGGCGGCGGCCTCGATGACGACCGCGAGCAGCGTCATCGCGACGATCGAGAGGAGGATCGCGCCCGGCACCTTGCGCACGATCAGCGCGAGCGTCAGCAGCGCGCCGAGGACGAAGACGAGCACCGGCCAGCCGTCGAGATGCCCGCTCGCGCCCAGCTGGAGCGGCACGGTGGTCCGGGCGACGTCCGGGATACGGGTGACGAAGCCGGAGTCGACCAGCCCGATCAGCATGATGAACAGGCCGATACCGATGGAGATGCCCTTGCGCAGGCTCAGCGGCACGGCGTTCATCACGCGCTCCCGCAGCCCCGTCGCCACCAGCAGCATCACGATGAAGCCGGCCAGCACGACCATGCCCATCGCGTCCGGCCACGACATGCGCGGGGCGAGCTGGAGGGCGACGACCGTGTTCACGCCGAGCCCCGCCGCCAGCGCGATCGGCACATTGCCGATGACACCCATCAGGAGGGTGGTGAAGGCGGCGGTGACCGCGGTCGCGGTGACCAGCTGGCCGTAGTCCAGCTGATGCCCGTACATGTCCTTCGCGCTGCTCAAGATGATCGGGTTCAGCACGATGATGTACGCCATCGCGAAGAAGGTGGCGAAACCGCCCCGGATCTCGCGCGACAGCGTGCTGCCGCGCTCCGTGATCCGAAAGTAGCGGTCGAGGGAGCTGGAACCCTGCGGGGACATACGAGACCTCACCCCCAACAGGTCTCGCACACCGTTGGAGTTTTCTACGAACAGAAGTGGCCAAACAGAAACCGTTTCAGTATGAACATATGATGCAGGGAATGCCATCTCCGCGCGTAGACCCGTCCGCCTCGTAAGCTGTGCCCATGGCGAAGTGGATCCCCAAGCACGAGGCACCGGAGCCCCTGGAGGGGCCGATCGTGCCGACCATCATCGGTGGCACGATCCTGTGGCTCGTCCTCTTCGTCGTCCAGCTCCCCTTCTACGGCTGGTACGAGGACCACGGGCACACCTGGTGGGTGTGGACCTGCCTGGCGGGCGGCGGGCTCGGGTTCATCGGCATCTACTACGTACGCAGACGGGACGCGGCCATCAAGCGGGACGCGGAGCGCAAGGCCGCCGCCGAGGCCGACACCGACACCGACGCCACCGACGTGACGCCGGTCGAGTAGGCGCCCCCTGCTGAAGCCGGTCACCGGAGGCCGCGCCACCAGACCCCCGCCGCCGGGCCTTCGGCCTCGCCCCCGACCGCGGACGCGGAGCGCCGGACGCCGGACGCCGGACGCCGGACGCCGGACGCCGGACGGACTGAACGGGCCGAACGGGTCGAACGGACTGAACGGGCCGAACGGACTGAAGGAGCGGTGGTGTACGACCACGGCATCACGGCGTCCTCTCCCCGCTCCTCCCCAGGTCGGATCTTTCGCGCACTCGGCGGGTGAACCCCCAAATCCGCACGTACCGTCGAATGCATGACGCACATCGACGCGGGCACCGACCTCGATCCTGTGCACCCCACCACCGCCCCGGCCACGGCACACACGGGCCGGGCGCGCGGTCTCACGGCCGCCGAGGTGGCCGGACGAGTGGCCCGCGGCGAGGTGAACGACGTACCCGTACGGAGCAGCCGCTCCACGGTGGACATCGTCCGCGCGAACGTCTTCACCCGGTTCAACGCGATCATCGGCGTGCTCTGGGTGATCATGCTGTTCGTGGCGCCGTTCCAGGACAGCCTCTTCGGCTACGTGATCCTCGCCAACACGGGCATCGGCATCATCCAGGAGTGGCGGGCGAAGAAGACCCTCGACTCCCTCGCGGTGATCGGCGAGGCGAGGCCGACGGTCCGGCGGGACGGGGTCGCCGTGTCGGTCGGCACCTCCGACCTCGTCCTCGGAGACGTCATCGAGATCGGCCCCGGCGACAAGATCGTCGTCGATGGGGAGTGCGTCGAGACCGACGGCCTGGAGATCGACGAGTCGCTGCTCACCGGCGAGGCCGACCCGGTCGTCAAGCAGCCCGGCGACCAGGTGATGTCGGGCAGTTTCGTGGTCGCGGGCGGCGGCGCGTTCACCGCGACGAAGGTGGGCCGGGAGGCCTACGCGGCCCAGCTGGCCGAGGAGGCGAGCCGCTTCACCCTCGTCCACTCGGAACTCCGCTCCGGCATCTCCACCATCCTCAAGTACGTCACGTGGATGATGATCCCGACCGCGATCGGCCTGATCATCAGCCAGCTGGTCGTGAAGGAGAACGACTTCAAGGACTCCGTCGCCCGCACGGTCGGCGGCATCGTGCCGATGGTCCCCGAGGGTCTCGTCCTCCTCACCTCCGTCGCCTTCGCGATCGGGGTGATCCGCCTCGGCCGCAAGCAGTGCCTGGTCCAGGAGCTGCCGGCCATCGAGGGCCTGGCCCGCGTCGACACTGTCTGCCTCGACAAGACGGGCACCCTCACCGAGGGCGGCATGGACGTCACCGAGGTGCGCTCCCTCAACGGCGCGGACGAGTCGTACGTACGCAAGGTCCTCGGCGCCCTCGGCGAATCGGACCCCCGCCCGAACGCCTCCCTCCAGGCCGTCGTCGACGCCTACCCGGACAGCGAGGACTGGCGCTGCACCGAGTCGCTGCCCTTCTCCTCGGCCCGCAAGTACAGCGGCGCGTCCTTCAGCGAGGGCGACGGCGAGACCAGCACCTGGCTGCTCGGCGCCCCCGACGTCCTCCTCCCCGACGGCGACCCGGCCCTCACCGATACCGAACACCTGAACGAGGAGGGGCTACGGGTGCTCCTGCTGGCCCGGGTGACCCGGGAGCTGGACGACCCCGAGGTCGCGACCGGCGCGCACCCCACGGCCCTCGTCGTCCTCGAACAACGGCTGCGCCCCGACGCCTCCGACACCCTCCGCTACTTCGAGGAACAGAACGTACGGGCGAAGGTCATCTCCGGCGACAACGCGGTGTCGGTCGGCGCGGTGGCCGGAAAACTGGGCCTCACCGGCGAGGTCGTCGACGCCCGCCGGCTCCCCGCCGAACGCGACGACATGGCGCGGGCCCTCGACTCCGGCACGGTCTTCGGCCGGGTCACCCCGCAGCAGAAGCGGGACATGGTCGGCGCGCTCCAGTCCCACGGCCACACGGTCGCGATGACCGGGGACGGCGTGAACGACGTCCTGGCCCTCAAGGACGCCGACATCGGTGTGGCGATGGGCTCGGGCTCGGAGGCCACCAGGGCCGTCGCCCAGATCGTCCTCCTCAACAACAGCTTCGCGACGCTGCCGTCGGTGGTCGCGGAGGGCCGCCGGGTGATCGGCAACATCACCCGCGTCGCGACCCTCTTCCTGGTGAAGACGGTCTACTCGGTGCTCCTCGCCGTCCTGGTGGCCTGCTGGCAGGTGGAGTACCCCTTCCTCCCCCGCCACCTGACCCTGCTCTCGACCCTGACGATCGGCGTCCCGGCCTTCTTCCTCGCCCTGGCCCCCAACAAGGAACGCGCGCGACCCCACTTCGTACGCCGGGTGATGCGGTACGCGATCCCGGGCGGCGTACTGGCGGCCCTGGCCACCTTCGCCACGTATCTGATCGCCCGTCACCACTACGCGGGCGAGGGCTCGTTGGAGGCGGAGACCAGCGCCTCCACCCTCACCCTCTTCCTGATCTCCATGTGGGTGCTGGCCATCATCGCCCGCCCGTACACCTGGTGGCGCCTGGGCCTCGTCGCCGCGATGGGCGCCGGCTTCCTGGTGGTCCTCGTCGTCCCCTGGCTGCAGGACTTCTTCGCCCTGCGGCTGGTGGGGACGGCGATGCCGTGGACCGCGGTCGCCGTCGCGGCGGGGGCGTCGGCCGTACTGGAGTTCCTGTGGAGGTGGGTGGACCGCCGCTTCCCGGCGTAGGGCCTACGGCCCCGCAGGACGTACGACCCCCGCAGGACGTACGGCCCGCGCAGGACGTACGGCCCGCGTCGGAAACCGGACGCTCCCCGTCGGCGTCCTCGCCTCCGACCGACCTCGTTGGGGCCGCGCCGTCGCGTCACCGACTTCGAGCGGCTTCGAGCGGCATCGCGAGGCGGCACAGGGAGGGGAGAGACAGCGCATGAACCCGTATCAGCAGGTGGAGTTCCACGCCCCGTGCGGACACCTGATCTCGGCTCCGGCCGATCGTGTCGGGCAGGACGTCCGTTGCCCGCACTGCCACCAGGTGGTCCGGGTCCCGGCACCCGACGTTCCGTACGCCTCGCCGGTCCCCGTACCGGCCGGCGCCATCGAGCCGGCCGCCCTGACCGCGATCTACGTGACCGCGCTGATCGGCGGCCTCCTGGGCGCCGGTCTCGTCTATCTGGTCATGTTCGACGAGTTCTCGGAGTCCGAGCTGGTCACGATCACACCGCTGTGGTTCTTCCCCATCGTCTTCGGCCTGTACGGCTTCGCCTCCCAGCGACTGCTGCGCCGCATCTCCACCGGCCGCGCGAGAACCCTCGGCGAAGCCGCACGCGTGTCCATCGACGTGGCCGGCCACTGGGCGGCCCTGGTGCTCTTCCCGTTCCTGGTGCTGAAGTGGCGCAGTTCCCTGCTCGTGTCGCTGGCGGCGGCCCTCTTCTGGGCCGTGCTGCTGTGGCTCTTCTTCGCGCTGCTCTTCCCGAGCCTCTGACAGCGCCGAAGCGCCGGTAACCGTCCCCTGACGACTTCTTACGAGAAAGGCGCCGGCCCCGGGAAGTCCCGGAACCGGCGCCAACACCTCTTACGGCTACCGCGCTTACTTCACGTCGACGGCGTCGGCCGCCGAGGTCACGGCCGCCGTGCCCGCGCTGCCCGCGAAGACGTAGCGGTACGAGCCGTCGGCGGTCGCCTTGACGGTGGTCTTCAGGACGCCCGTGGAGGACGTCTTGACCGTCTTGACGTCCTTGTAGACGGACGTGCCCTTCTTCTTGAACTGCAGCTTCACGGGCTGGCCGCCGTACGCCGGGGTCTTGTTGGTGTTCCAGTTGGCGCGGGTCAGCTTGCTGGTGACCGTGAGGGTCTTGCCCTTCTTGACGGGCTCGGGGGCCGCGTTGGCGCCGGTGAGCCTCGTCTCGCGCTGGAGCTTGGCGGTGCCGAGTTCGCCCTGCCAGGTCTCGCCCAGCTCCAGGGAGTCCTCGTCGAACTGCAGGGCGAGGCCGCCGACCTTCCAGGTCTTGGCGTACGAGTTGACGAGTTCACCGTCGGCAGGCCTGATGTCGATGAGCGCCTTGCAGTTGGCGGTGGTCGCGGAGGTGGCCGTGCAGGACGCCGCCTCGTCGCCGAAGAGCACCGGCACCTCGAGCGTGTCCTCCACCGAGCCGGGCATCGACTTGAGGTAGAGGAAGGGCCCGTTGGCGAAGTCCTCGGAGGTGATGTCGAGGTCCGCGGCGTGCGTGAGCTTGTAGGTGACCGACACCGTGCGGTGCTTGGTCGCGCCGACGACGATCGGCTTGCCGCCGTTCACCTTCATGGCGGAGAAGGAGACATCGAGGTCTCCGTCGGCGGCGGTGGCCGCGCCGAACGCGGACGGCCCGCCGGCGGCGGTGGCCGCCGCCCACTGCGGGGAGGTGGCGATGCCGTTCGCCGAGTCGTCCGCGGCGTACACGGCCGGAGCGGCGAAGGCGGAGAGAGCGAGGGCGCCGGAGACGGCGACCGCGGTGGTTCGGATACGCATGTGTTCCCCCGGTGAAGAAATGGGGCCCGAGGGCGTCGTCACATCGAGCCCGGAAACAACGCGGGTTTGTCGGCCCGCGTGATCTGGTGTGCAGGGGGACGCGCCGGTTCACCCGGCGCGTCCTCCTGCCTCCCGCCGCGGCGACATACCGGCCGAGAGGGGTGAGCCCGTGGGCTCGCTGCCTACTTCACGTCGATGGCGTCGGCCGCCGAGGTCACGGCCGCCGTGCCCGAGCTGCCCGCGAAGACGTAGCGGTACGAGCCGTCGGCGGTCGCCTTGACGGTGGTCTTCAGGACGCCCGTGGAGGACGTCTTGACCGTCTTGACGTCCTTGTAGACGGACGTGCCCGCCTTCTTGTACTGCAGCTTCACGGACTGGCCGCCGTACGCCGGGAACTTCTCGGTGTCCCAGTTGGCACGGGTCAGCTTGCTCGTGACCGTGATGGTCTTGCCCTTCTTGACCGGCTCCGGAGAGGCGTTCGCGCCCGTGAGCTTCGTCTGGCGCTGGATCTTGAAGGTCTTGGCCGGGTCCTTCTCGACGTAGTCGGCGTCCTTGGCCGCGGCGAGCGCCCAGACCTTCCAGGTGCCGGCCACGGAGTTGATCAGGTTGGACTGCGTCTCGACGGTGAAGCTCGCCTTGCAGGACGCTGTCGTCGCGTTCACCTTCTTGCAGGTGGCGCGGCTGTCGTCGTTGCCGTTGGCGACGGCGCCGCTGTCGGCGGTCTCGAGGCTCGCGCCGTGGTACAGGACCACGGTGACGTCCTTGAGGCTGATGCCCGAGTCGTCCGTGGCGGTGAAGGAGACCGCGAAGGTCTTCTTCCCGGAGCCGACGACGACCGACTTACCGCCGTTGACCACGACGTTGGAGATCTTCGTGTCGCCGGCGGTCGGAGCGGCCTGCGCGGCCGGGGCGACGAAAGCGGTCAGAGCCAGGGCGCCGGTGACGGCACCCACGATGGCACGCTTGTTCAATGCATTCCCCACGTGGAAGGGATCTCGCGGACGGTCGGTCCCAGGAGATCCGGTTCAGGTCTGTTGAGCCGGTCGACTTCCGGGAGTCGAGTGACTCCTGAGAAACCCGTCGGTTCGGGTGATCAGATTCACGAGGGAGGCGAATGGTTGTACGAGATTCGAGTTTCCCGTGAAGATGTCGTCCAGATCACACCGACCCCCGGACGCAACCCGGCAAAAGCCGCTATACGCGCTCCAGCGGGTGATGTGGCCCCACCGGAAGCTCGACGTCGATCGCGTCGCCGGGACGGACCGTTCCCCCCTGCCGGACCACCCCCATGATCCCGGACTTGAAGGTGAAGTCCCCTGTCGCGGCGTCGAGTTCGAAGACCTCCTTCAGCAGCCCCTTCTGGAACGTGTTGATCTGGTCGCACGGGTTGCGGAGCCCCGTGACCTCCACGATCGCCTCGTCGCCGAGGTGCAGCAGAGCCCCCGTGGGAAGGCCCAGCAGGTCGATCCCACGGGTGGAGATGTTCTCGCCGAGCTGACCGGCCGCGACGGTGAAGCCCTTCGCGGCCAGCTCGTCGAAGAGCTCCTCGTGGATGAGGTGCACCTGACGCAGATTGGGCGCGTCCGGCTCGTACGTCATACGGAACCGGTGCTTGACGGTCCTCCCCGCGTGGACATCGCCCTCGACGCCGAGACCGGTGAGCAGCGTGATGCTCGCACGGTTCGGCTTGCTGAAGGAGTACGTCCCGTTCGCGCTCACAGCCGTGACCCGCGCCGCCATCGTGTGCTCGCCTCTCCTGCCGTGCGTATCCCCACTCCGACCCGGCCCGCCGCGCGCGGGCACGCTCAGTCGAACCAGCGGTCCCGCGCCAACTCCGCCGTCCTGGACGGGTCTTCGAGCAGCGCGGCCACCTCGAAGCGGCGTGGCCACTGACCCGCCGCCCAGGCCAGCCCGGCGGCGACCCCCTCCAGGGTGGAGGCGTGCAGTACGCCGTCCCGGGTGCGGCGCCAGTCCAACTCGACTCCGTCGACGACCAGTTCCTCATGCTCGAAGTACGACGAGGGGGTGGCCGGGCCGAGCAGGACCCGTACCGACTCCGGTACGTCGTGTTCCGTGCCCTCCGAGTCCACCTCGCCCGTCACCGACTCGCTGAGCCGCCGCACCTGGAACAGCTCGGCCAACTCGGCGGCCCGGGACGGCCGTACGGGCAGCAGGGGCATCCCGGAGGTGAAGGGCAGCAGGTCGGGCGAGTCGACGACCACGGCGTCGGCCGCGTCCACGACGGTCACCTCGCCGTCCACCACCGCGCGCAACTCGTCCGGCAGCGTCACCTGTTCGGGATCGAGGTCGGCCAACGCGCCGTAGAGTCCGTGCAGTTGGGCGGCGGACACGGGCAGGTCCGGGTCGGCCAGGCGCTCCAGCAGCTCGGCGGCGCCTCCCGGTTCGTCCAGCAGCGCGGCCACCGACGTCCGGACGCCCAGCGCCCGCAGGACCTGTTCGTCGTCGAAGCCGGTGGCGTCGGCCTCGTCGTACAGGCCGTGCAGGAGCGGGTCGCCGCCGGCCGCCAGGAGGCCCGCCGGGCGGCGGCCGTCGAGGACCGGGTGGCCGCGCAGCCACCAGGCGGTGTAGGGGCGTACGACCTCGTGCGTGCCGTCCGGGAGCAGGATGCGTACCGGCTGGACGAGGGCGTCGCGCAGCGGCGGCCGGGCGAGCAGCGCGAGCGCCTCCGGCCAGCGGTCCTCGTCGACGAGGTCCAGGTCGCGCACGGCCACGATCTCGGTCGCGACGGGCGGTACGGGGCTGTCCGGGAACCGGTCGAGGATGTCCTCGGACCACACGTCCACCGCGTCGAGCAGCCCGGCGTCGTCGGGTTCGGCGAAGTCCCCGTCGCGCGGCTCCAGTTCGTCCGGGTCGAGGACGACGTCGGTGGCGCGGACGAGGGCGAAGTTGGCCAGGACTCCGCAGGCGGCCAGCGGCTGTTCGCCCCAGCGGTCGGCCAGCTCGGCGTCCACGAAGGCGAGTTCGTCCTCGCGGATGACCTGGGCGAAGGGGCTGCCGGGGAGGACGAGTTCACCGGCGGGTGCCAGTTCACCGTCCTCGTCGGTCAGGGCGAGGGCGCCGAGCCAGGGTTCGTCGCCGGGGTCGAGGGCGGCGTCTCGGACCAGGGCGAGGACGAGGTCGGCCAGTTCGTCGGCGTCCGGTCGTCCGTCCTCCTCGTCCCAGACACCGCCGTCGTCGTCCAGGGACGCGGCCACGGCGGCCCGTACCTGCGGGGTGGTGAGCACGGCGCGCGGGGTCGCGGGCAGGGCGCCCAGCTTCTCCAGCAGCGGATGTGCGGCGTCCGGGTGGGCGACCTTCAGACCGAGACGGGCGAGGGTCTCGGGGGCGGCCTGCGGCCCGTCGGGGGTCGGCAGGAGCACCTGACGCGGCCCGATGGTCGTCCGTCCGTCCGCGAGCGGCACCGGGAGCCCGGACAGCCGGTCCGGGTCGACGCCGGCGAGGCTGTCGTAGAGCCGCCGCCACCAGTCGGGCGCCTTCTCCAGGCCCGCGAGCCGGTCGATCGCGTCGCCCAGCGGCAGGCGCGCGACGCCCAACGTACGCAGTTCCGCGCGCCGTTCGAGCCCGGCGGGCAGCAGGCTGGGCAGTACGTCGGAGAGAACGTGCACGGTCTCGGCGCCGGCCCCCTCGACGACCTCGGCGTCACGCGGCCGGAGGGAGGCCGGAAGGTCGTCGTCCTCGTCCTCGGGATCGGGCCGGTGCGCGGGCGGGAGGAAGGAGGTCCGCGGCAGCCGCTCCAGGATCGCCTGGCGCAGGGCGCCGTCCAGCTCGCCCTTGCCCAGCGGGCCGGGCACGAGGTCGATGATCCCCTCGTCCACCGGCTCCCAGGCGGCGAGCAGTCCGGCGTACGCGTCCGCCGCGCGCTGCACGAGGAAGTCGGTGAGCGGCCCGGGCGCGGCGTGCCGCCGGGTCGTGTCCAGCGGGAAGGAGGCGATGAGCAGCGCGGGCACGCCGAGGGCCTCGTCGCTGGGTGTGGGCGCGTGCACGACGGGGCTGGTGAGCGGCCGTACCGGCGCGCCGTCGGGCCCCGTCGGCACCGCCCAGGTGACGGACCAGTGCGGCCGCAGCCGCTCCTCGACGGGCCGGTCGGTGAGCAGGGCGCCCTCGATCACCCCGTGCTCGGCGACGGTACGCCAGCGCGTGACCCCGTCCCGCGAGTCCTCGACGACGACGTACGCCCCCTCCACGCGCCGCCGCATCGTCCGTACCTCACCGGCGCCGACCTCGATGACGACCTCATCGAGGCCGGGCAGCGCGAGCAGCAGGGCGTCGTCGACGGCGTGCAGCAGCCGCTCGGCGAGATCGGCGGCGGCGGTGTCGCGCAGCGGCAGGATGACCACGGTGTCGTACGACTCCGGGGCGGACCCCTCGGCCGCGAACGGCAGCCGCAGCAGCGGCACATGGCCGTCACGCCGGCGGATCTCGTCGCCCAGCCCCGGGCTGTGCCGCGCGGTGTCGGCGGCGAGCAGCCGGGCCTCGGCGAGCGACCAGCGGATACCGCCGTGGCGCCCGACGACGGCGGGCTCGTCGGTGACGGCGAGCACGGCGGCGAAACCGACGCCGAACCGTCCCACCGCGCCGACAGCGCTGTCAGCGCCGACAGCGGGCTCCCGCTTCGCGGACGCGCGGAGCGTGGACAGCGACTCGACGCCGCCCGCGTCCAGCGGGGCACCGGTGTTGGCCGCGACGAGGACGCCGTCGCGGAGGGTGAGCCGCAGCCGTCCCGGCACCTTGGCCCGCGCGGCGGCGTCGGCGGCGTTCTGCGCCAACTCCACGACGAGACGGTCCCGGTAGCCGCCGAGGACGAGATCCTCCTCGGCGTTGGCATCCTCACGGAACCGGGCCGGGCTGGTCGCCCAGGCGTCGAGCACGCCCCGCCGCAGCCGAGCCGTCCCGAACGGGTCCGCACCCTCGGCCGCCGGCCGCACGAACTTGCTCACGGTCACTTCTTCCTGTCGCCTGATGGCACGAAGGTACCGCGTCGCTGCGCTGCGTATGCCGGACGCCCAGGGGGGTGGGGGGTACCTGTAATTTCGGCGGGTGCGGCTGCGTGGGGGCTGGTCGCGCAGTTCCCCGCGCCCCTGAAGACCCACGCCCCTGCGGGGCCTGAAGGCGGCGGTCGGCGGGCCGAAAAGCACGGGGCGGAGCCCCTGCTTTTCAGGGGCGCGGGGAACTGCGCGAGAAGCCCCACCGGACCCGCACCCGCCGACGCACCGAACCCCCGGACTCTCAGGCGAACCCACGAACCCTACGAGTGCCCCAGATCCGCCTCGTCCTCGGCCTCCTCGGCCCCCACCGGCACCGAACCGGAATCCGGCGACGGCCGCAGCGGGAAGGGATCCACGCGGGTCTCGTCGAGCCGGGGCGGGGCCGGCCGGGGCGGAGCGGGCATGACCGCCGCCTCCGAGTGGCCCCCGCATCCGTACGTGAGGGAGACCATCCGGCCGTCCGCCGGCGCGTACTCGTTCGCGCACACCCCGAAGGCCTGCCCGAGCGACCCCCCGATCGGCACCAGGAATCCACAACTCACACACGCCGCGGGCGCGGCCTGGGCCATCGCGGTCTTCGCCCCGAACCCTTCCTCCCACCGGTCCGCGGCCGTGTGCAGCCCGTACCGGGACAGGACGCGCGCCCGCCGCATCCCCAGTTCCTCGGCGACGGCCGCGATGGACCCCCGGGTCGGCACGAGCGGCAGGTTGGCCGGTACCCCGGCGGTGACCTCGGCGTCCTCCGCCTCCACCAGCTCGGCCATGTCGTGCGAGACCGGGGAGTTCGGCAGCGGCTCGTCCTCGCCGGAGTACCCGGGCTCCAGCCGCAGGTCCTCGGCGTCGGTGGGCAGCAGGTCGCCGGGGCCCATGTCGCCCGGCCGGAGCCGCTCGCTCCACGGCACCCACTCCGGCGCGAGCAGCGCGTCCGGACCGGGGAGCAGCACCACCTCGTCCAGCGTCACGAACTTCGCGCGTGAGGCACGGGCGACGGTGACGGCCCAGCGCCAGCCGCGGTAGCCCATCTCCTTGCATTCGAAAAAGTGCGTCACCACGCGGTCGCCCTCGGAGACGAGCCCCGCGTGCTCGCCCACCACGCCGGGCGCGGCGGCCTCCTCGGCGGCGCCGCGGGCGAGGTCGACGGCCTCGGCGCACAGACGGTCGGGGGTGCGGCTTCGCGTTGTCGCTGCGCTCACAGGTATCGCTTCTCTCCTACGCCGTCTCACGAGTGCGCCTCCCTCGGCGAGGGGTGCGGACGGAGCGGACCAGTGGGCCGCGTCGACGTCCGCGCCCGATCGCACTCGGGCGCACCTATGTCATCCATTCTGCGGGATGAACGAGAGGCGCGCGGCCGAGAACAACCGCCGCAGGCGCGCTATGCACGCTACCTTCTCCCGGGCTCCACGCCCACACCGACGTACGGTTCCACGGCGCTCGGCTTCGGCGCCGGTTGGCCTGAACGGCACGCCCGGGAGCCCGGGAGGGCGGTTCGTCGGGCGTCCGCGGGTGGTGCGTGGCCGCTCGCGCGGACCCCCACCGGCCCTGAAAAGCAGGCGCCGCGCAGTCACCGTCGCCCGTGCCCGGGGCACGGAGAACCGCGCGACCAGCACCCACCGGCCCTCGGCCAACACACCCCGCAGCCATACGAGCGGTAACCGCACTACGGCCCGCCTTCTCGGGGCACTATGACGAGGTGAACGGCGCCGAGCGGGGCGAAGCGCGCGGATCGGGTCGGGTGACCGGCACCGTCCGCTCGGTGGGCCGCGCCCTGCACCTCCCGTTCACGGGCCCGGCCCGAGGCATCCGCAGGGCCACCCACGCCCACGGCGCCGGCGAATCGGGCCTCGGCAAACTCATCGAACTGCACGGGGTGAACGGCGCCGGCGACGTGATGATCACCGTCTCCCTCGCCTCCACGGTCTTCTTCTCCGTCCCCACCGACGAGGCCCGCGGCCGCGTCGCCCTCTACCTCGCCATCACCCTCGCCCCCTTCGCCCTCCTCGCCCCCGTCATCGGCCCCCTCCTGGACCGCCTCCCGCACGGCCGCCGCGCCGCGATGGCCGGCGCGATGCTGGTCCGCGCCCTCCTCGCGCTGCTCCTCGTCGGCGCCGTCGAGACGGGCAGCCTCCAGCTCTACCCCGCCGCCCTGGGCGTCCTGGTCGCGTCGAAGGCGTACGGAGTGGTCCGCAGCGCGGTCGTACCCCGGCTGCTCCCGCCCGGGTTCTCCCTGGTGAAGGCCAACTCCCGGGTCACCCTCTGCGGCCTGCTCGCCACCGGCGTCGCCGCGCCCATCGGCGCCGGACTGCAGGCGATCGGCGCGCGCTGGCCGCTCTACGGCGCCTTCTTGATCTTCGTCGCGGGGACGTTCCTCTCCTTCACGCTTCCCTCGAAGGTCGACTCGGCGAAGGGCGAGGACAGGGCCCTGCTCGCGGCGGACGCCGAGCATCTGCACGGCCCGCACCGCAGTGAGTCGCTCAAGCGGCCGGGGCTGCGGACGGTCGGCCCGGCCGTCACCCACGCCCTCGCCGTGAACGCCGCCCTGCGCGGCCTCTCCGGCTTCCTGATCTTCTTCCTGGCGTTCCTGCTGCGCATCCACCCGCTGGACGGGCAGAGCGCCGCCGTCTCGCTGGGCATGGTGGCCGTGGCGGCCGGTACGGGCAACGCGCTCGGCACGGCCGTGGGCGCCTGGGCGAAACAGCGCTCGCCGGAGCTGATCATCGTGACCGTCGTCGCCGTCGAACTCGGCGTGGCGATCACGGCGGTCCTGTTCTTCGGCACGTTCCTCATCGCCTGCCTCGCCGCGGTCGCCGGCTTCTCGCAGGCCCTGTCGAAGCTGTGCCTGGACGCCCTGATCCAGCGCGACGTCCCCGAGCTGGTGCGGACCTCGGCCTTCGCCCGCTCCGAGACCCTGCTCCAGATGTCCTGGGTGGTCGGCGGCGCCATCGGCATCGCCCTCCCCCTCAACGGCACCCTCGGGATGGCCGTGGCCGCCGCGATCGTCGCCGCCGGCTGGCTCACCACCGTCCGTGGCCTGCTCTCCTCCGCCCGCCACGGCGGCGCGCCCCGCCCCCGTGTGGCATGACCGACCCGGCACGCCGGACCCCACGTAAGGGCACCCCTGGACATGCCAGATAGCCTTCGCCCATGACCTCCCAGCCCCGCGGCGGAGCCGCTCGTCGACGCGGCCGTCGCGCCGCAGCCACTCTCGGCGCTGTTTCCGCCGGACTTCTCGTCCTGTCTGCCTGCGATGAGCCGACGCCGATGGCCACCGTCACGATCGGCACCGACTCGATCAGCGCCGAGGCCGCGTGCTACCGGACCCTGGACGCCGCACAGGCCAAGGAGTGCGCGCAGGAGAAGCCCTCCAAGTCGATCGAGCTGCCCCAGGGCGAGACCCTGCGCATCGGTGTCGACCCCGAGGTGTCCGAGACGGGCTGGGCCCTGTGGATCAACGGGGAGCAGGCCACGAACAACACGTTCGACAAGACGTACTGGTCGTTCGAGAACGCGGACCTCTTCGCCACCCAGCCCGGTCAGCCCGCCCAGAAGTCGCTGACCATCAGCGTCGTCGAGCAGAACGCCGAGGGCTCGAAGATCGAGGGCGTGTGGAACTTCGAGCTGAAGAACCCGGACGCCTGATCCGCACCCGCCGCTCATGCGCATTCTCGTAGCCACCGCCGTCCCCGCCGAACGGGACGCGGTGGCACGAGCGCTCCCGGGCCCCACTTCCGAGGTACGGCTCCCGGCGGCGACCCTCCACCGCTACCGAGCCGTCGGCCACGACGACGGCCCGCTGCCGTCCGGACACGACGACGGCGCCCTGCCGTCCGGGCACGACGACGGCCCGTCGGCCGCCGATCCCGGACACGGCTCCCCGGCCGCCGATCCCGGACACGGCTCCCCGGCCGCCGATCCCGGACACGGCTCCCCGGCCGCCGATCCCGGACACGGCTCCCCGGCCGCCGATCCCGGACACGGCTCCCCGGCCGCCGGTCATGGCCACGGCACCCCGCCCGATCGGCGCTCTGCGCCCTCCTCTGGCCTGGATGTCGACCTCCTCGCCGCCGGTGTGGGCCCCGCCCTGGCCGCCGCCTCCGCCGCCGGGGCGTTGACCGCGGCGGTTCTGGAGGGCAGGCCGTACGGGCTGGTCGTGTCCACCGGGATCGCGGGCGGCTTCCTGCCGGAGGCGCCCCTCGGCTGCCTCGTCCTCGCCGACGAGATCACGGCGGCCGATCTCGGCGCCGACACGCCCGACGGCTTCCTGCCCGTCACCGACCTGGGTTTCGGAACCGTCACCCACCACCCGCCGCAGGACCTCGTACGCGCCGCCGCGGCCGCCACCGGCGCCCGCACCGGCACCGTGCTCACGGTCTCCACGGTCACCGGCAGCGCCGAGCGCGCCGCCGCGCTGCGCGCACGCCATCCGCGCGCGCTGGCCGAGGCGATGGAGGGCTTCGGCGTCGCCGAGGCCGCCGCCGCGCACACCACGCCCGTCCTCGAACTGCGCGCCGTCTCCAACGCCGTGGGCCCGCGGGACCGCGCCGCCTGGCGCATCGGCGACGCGCTGACCGCACTCACCGAGGCCTTCGGGAAGCTGACGCCCGTACTGGAGAGTTGGGACCCCTATGAGCCCTATGAGCCCTGAGGCGACACCCATGAGCCGCGCGACCACCCCCGCCGGGACCGGCACGCTGCGGATGGCGTACTCGCCCTGCCCCAACGACACCTTCGTCTTCGACGCCTGGGCCCACGACCGGGTCCCCGGCGCGCCCGCGCTCGACGTGACGTTCGCGGACATCGACATCACCAACGGCATGGCCGAACGCGGCGACCTCGACGTCCTGAAGGTGTCGTACGCCGTCCTGCCGTACGTCCTCGACGAGTACGCGCTGCTGCCCTGCGGCGGCGCGCTCGGGCGGGGCTGCGGCCCGCTGGTGCTGACGCGGGAGCCGGGCACGGACCTCACCGGCCGTACGGTGGCCGTGCCTAGCGAGCGGTCGACCGCGTATCTCCTCTTCCGCCTCTGGGCGGCGGACACCCTGCCGGGCGGGGTCGGCGAGATCGTGGTGATGCCGTTCCACGAGATCATGCCGGCCGTGCGGGACGGCAAGGTCGACGCCGGTCTCGTCATCCACGAGGCCCGTTTCACGTACCGGAACTACGGCCTCCACAAGCTCGCCGACATGGGCGAGCACTGGGAGGACACGACCGGCCTGCCGATCCCGCTGGGCGCGATCATCGCGAAGCGCTCGCTGGGCGAGGAGACGCTGACGAGGGTCGCGGAGACGATCCGTACGTCCGTCCGCGCGGCCTGGGACGACCCCGAGGCCTCCCGCCCTTACGTCCTCGAACACGCCCAGGAGATGGACCCGGCCGTCGCCGACCAGCACATCGGGCTGTACGTCAACGAGTTCACGGCCGATCTCGGCGAGGACGGCTACGCGGCGGTCAGGGGTCTGCTCACGCGTGCGGCGGCCGAGGGACTGGTACCGCCCCTCGGCCCCGACGCACTCGAATTCCCTTAGAAATCCCCGGAGTCGGCGGGGCTACACATCCAACTGGTCGGCCACGGCGCGGAGAAGACCCGCGATCTTGTTGCCCGCGGCCCGGTCGGGATAGCGGCCCCGCTCCAGCATCGGCGTGATGTTCTCCAGGAGCGTCGTCAGATCCTGCACGATCGAGGCGAGCTCGTCGGGCTTCTTGCGCTGGGCGGCGGCGACCGAGGGGGCCGGCTCCAGGATCGTCACGGAAAGAGCCTGGTCGCCGCGCTGACCGGCGACCACCCCGAACTCCACCTTCTGACCCGGCTTCAGGGTGTCGACACCGGCGGGCAGTACGGAGGAGTGGACGAAGACGTCACCGCCGTCGTCGCGGGAGAGGAAGCCGAAGCCCTTCTCGCTGTTGAACCATTTGACCTTGCCAGTCGGCAAAGCACACGCTCCCTCTATCGCTGCCGGACTGACACCGGACACCCTTGAACTGCCGTCATGACAGCCTACCGGGGCTCTCCCCAGCGACACACAGGCTTAATCACGCCTGGAAACAGGACTGAGCCCCTACCTGTGCCGGCAGGGGCTCAGAGGGGCGCGGGAGACTCCAAGAGCCTTGGCGGCGTCCAGACCAGCACGGGTGCGCGCTCAATGAGCATGTCTCGCTCAAGCTCGGCAAAGGCAACCATCATGGTGAAGAGGAATTCGCTTCCCCTCCATGCCGGCCGGCCTTGCGGCGAACTCCACCGGCACCCGCGCCGTAAGGCGATCGCGCATCTGCTCGTGGGACGTTTCAAACTCGACAACCGGCGCCTCGCGCCGGCCTCGGAGGGAAGCGGGAGCGGCAGCCCGTACCGGGCGGAGCATTACCCGACCCGCCTGCCACGAGAAGATCCACCGGGCGTCGGCCGAGCCGGACCCTCGTATCCCCGAGGGACGCGGCTTCAGCGCGAGGTGATCTGCAGAAGGGGAGGCGGGGTGGGCCGGGACATCCCTTGGTACGGGCAGGCGACCGCCTCCCCGTCCTGCGTGAACCATCCGCGTAGCCAAGGGCGCAAGCGGGTGTTGTCGATACTCAGGGTGCCGTCCGGCCGCAGCCGCCCGATGGTGTTGGCCGGATCGGTCAGCGCCACCGTGCACTTTCCGACGGATCCGTCGGCCCGGATCACCAAGGAGTCGGGAAGCGACGCGTAGCAGACCTCGGCCTGGCCGCTGAGGGAACCGAAGCCGCCCGGATCGTCGGAATCATCGGAGGAGACCAGGGCGGTCAGCTCCGCCAGAACCCGTGGCCGGTCCTCCTCCGGCACGATGCCGATGTGCTGGTCGTTGGGTCCGCCGAGGTGCTCCACCGGCTTGAGCCTGACCGAAAAACGGGAGTCATGGAGAAACGTCTCACGGATCCGCCCGAGGAAATCCGGCATGCCGGCCAGGTTGGCGGCGGTCAGGTGAATCCGTAGCGTCACATGGACCTGCACGGCGCTTTCCCTGATGTCCATCAGGTTCTTCCAGATCCTCGTGAAGGAACCCTTTCCGTCGGCGCGGACGCGGCTCTGGTCGTGCATCTCCTGCGGGCCGTCCAGGGAGATCTGGTAGCGCCCGACGCCGAGGCCGGCAAGCCTTTCGGCCGTGACCGCGTCCAGGGTGTAGCCGTTGGTCGTCATCTCGGCCGTGCAGGAGAGATCCGGCCTCGTGGCCGCCCTCCGTCCGATGTGTGCGGAGACCTCCTCGACGACGGGCAGGGCCAGCAGAGGTTCACCGCCGAACCAGGACACGTCGAGCGAACGCAACCCGTCCAGGCGCCGGTCGATCAGCCGCTTCACGCCTTCGACCACCGAGGCGGGCATACGGCCGACCGCGAAGTCCTCGTAGCAGTAGCCGCACCGGAAATTGCACTGCTCGGTGGGGAGGAGAATGAGGTGCAGCCTGTGGTTGGACAGGGACGAGGCCAGCACTCGTCCCTGTGGTGCGCTGAGCGTCGTCCTCGTCATCGCCCGGGGCGACACATGACATTGACGCTGCTTACCGTCACTTCCGGCAACATCGGCTCTGCTTGCACCATGTTGGAGACGCGAGCCGCCGCGGCGGAATTGTTGATGACGATCCGGCCGGCCGGATCCACCGAGACTTCGTCGAGCTGTACGTCGGAGAGCGCGTCGATGAAATCCTTCTCAGCCATGTTCCCGGACCTTTCCTCAGGCACTGCGACAGGGTGTGCGACGAGTGAGGAATCCCACCGCCCGCAGCAGGACACGCATCACATAGCCCGATTGCCCTGCCGGTCACTCGAAGGAATACGACCACTGCCGCATATGCCGACGGAATCTGCGCACGCGTGATAGACGCTGGGCCATGAACGCCGACGACATCGCCTCCTGCGAAATCCATCCGCCCCTCGGCATCGCCCGTGTCGGGAACAGCCCAGGCGAATTCTTCGTGGGCCCGGAGGCACCAGGCGTCGGTGTCGACCCGGCCGGCGGGTTCAAGGACTCCGAAGGACGGGTGAAGCGCCAGGCGGCACGATTCCGTGTCTACGCGTACGACAAGGACCACAACGTGCTCGGCGAGGTGACCGCCGCGGAGGCAGAGATCCGCTGGACGGTGGAGCTGGCGAACGCGAAGGGGGCCTGGTTCAAGTTCAACGGGCGTAACAACCCGTCCGATCAGCCCGAGAACCGGCGCAACGGGCACATCGACCCCGCCGATCCGCAGGCACGGGCATCCCTGGTGATCGCCCCCGGCCCGCGCAGTGTCGAAGGCGTGCACGCGGACGGCACGGGCGCCCGTTTCGACAGCGGGAAGTTCCTCGGGACGACGGTATCCCTGGGCGAACTGCGTACGGACGAGGCGGGTCGGCTCCTCGTGCTGGGCGGGTACGGGCGCTCGGCGTCCGTGAAGCCGGACAACCCCGTCCTGCACTACGCGAACAACGACCACTGGTTCGACGACACCTCTGACGGCCCGGTCACGGCGACGGTCACGGTGAGCGGCGGCCGGTCGGTACCGGTGAAGCCGGCGTGGGTCCTCGTGGCGCCTCCCGACTTCGCCCCGGACATCACCAACCTGGTCACGCTCTACGACGTGGCCCGGGAAGCCGCCGAACGCGCCGGCTCGCTCCCGCCGGAACGCGAGGTGTCGTTCACCCGGGACATCCACCCGCTGCTCGCCCGTATCTGCCGATACAGGTGGGTGAACAGGAATGCCCTGCGGGGACACGGCACAGGCGGGAGCGCCGACTTCCTCGACGCGTACCGGCTGGCGCGCCTGGCCTCCAACGCCCCTGGGGACGCGCCGTTCCGGAAGGCGGTGTTCGCCCGGCTGCGCGCCCCCGGCGCCCAGGATGTGACGCAAGCGAACTACTCGTTCATGCCCCAGCTCGCGGGAGACGGCGGTGACCCGGTCGACGGCAACCCGCGCAGATGGTTCGCGCTTCTCCCGGGGCAGTACGAGCGGATGCGGCGCTGGGCCGAAGGAGACTTCGTCGCCGACGGAACGAACCCCGCGGAACCCGTGCCGCTGACCGACCTGCCGCCGGCGGAACAGCCGCACGCCCTGGTCCGGGCCGCGCTCGAGGCATGCGTCGGAGGACCGTTCTTCCCCGGGATCGAGATGACGTTCATCGCCGACGAACCGGAGACCTGGCAGGGGCCCTTCCGGTTGCGCGAAGAGCTGGCGGTAGGAGACGTCACCAAGCACATGGCCGTGCCTTGGCAGGGAGACTTCTTTCAGTGCAATACGCATTGGTGGCCGGCCCAGCGCCCCGACGACGTGCTGCCGGAGGAGCAGTACCGCACCCTGATCCGAGCGGCGACGAAGGCTGCCGGACAACTGTCGGAACTGGACACGGCCCGCAAGCCCTGGGCACGCGGCCTCGGGCTGCAGGTGATGCGGCCGGTGGACCTCGCGCGACAGCCGGGGGAGACCGCGCAGCAGTACCTGGAGAGGGTCTCCGAGTTCAACGAGACCGTTCGCGGCTCCAACGACATGGTCGACAAGTGGAGCTCCCTCGGGTTTGTGACCGCTCGCGCCGGTGCGGGCGGCGAGAAGGTGTTCGTGGAGACGGAGCGGGCCAGACAGGCCGGGCTCAGCGACCGCGAGTGGCTCTACGTGCTCCAGCACCCGGACCGCTTTCCGGAACAGGCGCAGGCTGCCAGGCAGTACGCGCAAGAGGTCCTGGATCGTGCCGCGGCGGCACAAGCCGACGACCCCAGCCTGCCGTTGACACTGCGCCCGTTCCGCTTCTCGGCCGACGCGCTCGAGTCGCGCCTGCAGCGCATCTACACCGACATCCTGGAGTGGGTCGAGAGTTATGATCCGGCGACGGACGACATGTTCCGGACCCGTCGTGACGTCGTCGAGCGGATTCGTCAGTACGCGCCGTTCAACCTGCTCGACGGTGCATGGCTGCGGAACATCACGCCGGCCGGGCCGATTTCCGAAGTCCACGCATTCCTGTTCTCCATCTGGATGGATGAGACGGGCAACGGAAACCCGGCCCTGAACCACGCCAACATCTACTCCGGCCTGATGCACAGCGTGGGCTTGTACCTGCCGCCGGTGGACTCCTACGAGTTCGCCACGCTGCCCGAGATGCTCGACTCGGCCTACACGCTTCCCGCGTTCGAGCTGGCCATCTCCCAGCACTCCCAGGAGTTCTTCCCCGAGTTGCTCGGCATGACGCTCAACCTGGAGTGGGAGGTGCTCTGGCTGAGGCCCACGGTGAAGCTGCTGGAATACCACGGCATCGACCCGCAGTTCTACACGCTGCACATCGGAATCGACAACGCGGCGGACGGACACGGCGCGAAAGCCCGCGATGCCGTCCTCCTGCACCTGGAAGCGGTCTACAACAGCGGCGGTGAGGCAGCCGTACAGGAGCAGTGGCAGCGGATCTGGAACGGCTACGTCGCTTTCGCCCGAACCGGCACGCTGTACGACGATCTGTCGAACCTCTTGAAGTTCCCACCCACTCCGGAAATGCGATTGGTCGACGTGGTCAAACGCAAAGCGGCGTTCGCCTCCCTCAACCACGGGGAGAAGCAACTCGGTGAGAACAGGATCGACAACTGGTTCCTCGACCCGCCGGGCCTGCTGAACGAACTTCAGGAATCCGGCCTCATCTCGGCCGGTGACCCGGAGAAGAGCACCTTCTTCGAGCTGACCACCTCCACCGGCCCCATGTACAAGGTCTTCACCGACGACGAGCTGGAGCTGTGGCGTGAGTGGACACGCTCGCTCGGTGCTCAGCCGCCCCCAGCGGAACTGACTCCCCTGGAGGCGATGATTCTCCTGGTCGACACCCTCCGCCGACGCCAGGCGGGCAACACCGCCCACACCAATGTGGTCATCAGCGGCCCCGATCCCGCGGACCCCGGCCGCACCAGGACGGAATCGGTGGCATGGTGGTTCGCCCAGCCGACGGGGTCGCTCCTCGCAGCGATCGCCCACTCGGACAACCGGCTCGTCTCCCCTGGCCACCCTGAGGAAAGCTCGTTCCTCAGCGATCTCCTCGCCCCGGCGAACGCCATGGGCAGGGCCTTCGCCGCCGTTGTGCCCGGCACGAACAGAACCGGCCGCGACATCACCGTCGAGTGGATCACGGCCGGCTGCCCTCTGCCGGACCTGGCCCCACCGCGATCCCAGGTCATGGTCACTCCACCGGTCCTGTCGAAAGCCATGGCCCAGGCATGCGCCGACGGTGGCGTCAGCCGGCCGAAGGTCCGCGGAATGGGCCCGGTCCACTGATGACCCTCCGCCCGGGGGAGGAGACCTGCGACGTACTGATCGCCGGAGGCGGACCGGCGGGCGTGGCGGCCGCCTTGACCCTGCTGCGCCAGGGGGCCTCGGTCCTCATCGCCGAGCCCGGCCGCGCCCGGCGGGGCTGGAAGCTCGGCGAGAGCCTCTCCCCTCAGGCCGGGCCCCTGCTGGAAGGCCTGGGCGTGCTGGACCGCGTGACCCACGCACCGCACACACCGTGCTTCGGGAACCAGTCGGCCTGGGGAGGGAGCACACTCACCGACACCGACTTCCTCCGCGACCCCCATGGGCCGGGGCGGCACCTGGATCGCACCCGCTTCGACAGCGCGCTGCTCGACGCCGCCCGCGAGGCCGGCGCCCTGCACCGACCCTGCCCGGCCCGCGCCCCACGGCGGCTTCCCGGACACTGGAGCATCACTCTCGGCGGAGAGACGATCCGTGCCCGCTACCTCATCGACGCCACCGGCGCGAACGCCGGCCTCGCCCGGCGTGTCGGCGCCACCCTCCGACGCGACGACCGTCTGGTCGCTCTCGCGGCACGCCTGCCCCCGCCCCAGCGCTCGTGCCACAGCAGCCCACGAGCCTCCCTCGTCGAGTCCGTGCCCCTCGGCTGGTGGTACACCGCACCACTGCCCAGCGGAGCGGCCCTGGCCATGGTGATGACCGACGCCGACGTCGCCGCCGGGCATTCGCTCCACGAACCGGACGTCTGGTGGCGGGAGCTCATGGCGACCGCGCACGTCCGAGCACGCCTGCACCCCCGCACGACAAACCCGCCGGCCCCGCTGCGGATCGCACGGGCCTCGACCTCCCGAACCTGCCCCGCGGCCGGACCCGGGTGGGTCGCGGTCGGAGACGCGGCCACGGCCTGCGACCCCATCGCCGCCCGCGGCATCACCACAGCCCTGGCCACAGGCCTCACGGCTGCGGAGGCCGTCACCGCCGACGCGGCGGGCGACGCGCACGCGCTGAGCGGATATGCGGAACGCATCGAGGCGATCCACACGGAATTCGTTCGCGCCCGAGCTCTCTGCTACAGCGCCGAAGAACGCTGGCACACGTCGTTCTGGACACGGCGGCGGCAGCCGCCGCCCGGGGACACCCGGTCGGACGCGAGCGATGGCACGGCGCCCGGCGCGGTGTTTGGCTGACCGAGTGCGGCCGCCGTCGAGCGGCCCGGCACGCCCGACCCGTACGCCCCCGGAACCGGTTTCAGAACGGGCGACCGAGTGAGACGAGGTAGGTTGCCATGCCGAACAAGAGCCAGAAGTTCCAGGTCGACATCGACGGGATCGACCTGCCCGACGAGGTGGTGCAGCGCCTCGACGCCGCCGTCCGCAAGGCCGTGCTGATCGAGCTGGCCGCCGTCAACCTCGACGGCCGCTCCGTCGACCTCCTCGGCCAGGGCTTCGCGGTGGAGTCACTGGGCCGGCCGGGGCACACACAAGGGCTCCGCGTACGGACGATGGAGGTCTGAATGCCCGGTCCGGACGCCGGTACCGGCTCGCCGGCCCATCCCCCGGTGGTGACGCAGGGCATGACGTGTCCGAGCTCCCCATGCCATGAAGGCGCCGTGCTCATCGCGGTGCTGGGGGAGGACGGCCGCCTCGGATACCTCCGTCCCGCCCTCCCCGTCGACCAGGAGTTCCTCGACGCCTGCGGGCAGCACGGCGACCCCGAGTCACGCTTCCGGTTCGCCGACGGGTGCCGACAGGGCGGCTGTGAGAACTGGAGCGGACGGGACTGCTCCCTCATCGGCCGCCTGATCAGCGCCAGACCCGCCGACACGCCCGAGGCGTCCGACAGCGGCCTGCCGCGATGCGCCATCCGGAGCGACTGCCGGTGGTTCGCCCAGGAAGGCTCGCGTGCCTGTGGGGTCTGCCCGCTCGTCGTCTACCGCCCTCTGCCGGCCCGCTCCGACCAGGTCCGACGCTCAGGGACATCGGTCGGATGACGTCGGTTGGTCCGGGGGCGGGTGACAAGACGTCGGCCGGCTGTTCCCTGGCGCCGGGAACTACCCTGGTCGGGTGCGTGACAAAACCCAACCGAATTCCGCCGAACCCGGTGACCGGCTGATCCGTGCCGGCGCCGTCGTGTTCATCGTCGGCGCCGTGGCCACTCTCGTCACCGTGGCCCCGCTGTTCCTCGGAACGACTCCGTTCCCCACCTACATGTTCGTCCTGAGCATGCTCATGGGCGTCGGATTCCTCCTCGCCGGCGCCGGAGTCCTCCAATCCGCCGCCGCGGGACGCAGAAGGGCGCGCGAGGCGCGTTTCTAAGCCTAGCGGTTTCCGTTCCTGCCGGTTTCCGTCCTGCCGGACTCCGGCCCCAGCGGTTTCCGAGTCCTACTGGCCTCCGGCCCCAGCGGTTTGCGGGTCCTACTGGTCTCCGGTTCTGCCGGACTCCGGCCCCAGCGGTTTCCGGGGCCCACCGGACTCCGGTCCTGCCGGACTCCGGCCCCAGCGCTTTCCGGGACCTGCCGGACTCCGGTCCTGCCGGACTCCGGCCCCAGCGCTTTCCGGGACCTGCCGGACTCCGGTCCTGCCGGACTCCGGCCCCAGCGCTTTCCGGGACCTGCCGGACTCCGGTCCTGCCGGACTCCGGCCCCAGCGCTTTCCGGGACCTGCCGGACTCCGGTCCTGCCGGACTCCGGCCCCAGCGCTTTCCGGGACCTGCCGGACTCCGGTCCTGCCGGACTCCGGCCCCAGCGGTTTCCGGGACCTGCCGGACTCCGGTCCTGCCGGACTCCGGCCCCAGCGGTTTCCGGGACCTGCCGGACTCCGGTCCTGCCGGACTCCGGCCCCAGCGCTTTCCGGGACCTGCCGGACTCCGGTCCTGCCGGACTCCGGCCCCAGCGCTTTCCGGGACCTGCCGGACTCCGGTCCTGCCGGACTCCGGCCCCAGCGCTTTCCGGGGCCCACCGGACTCCGGTCATGCCCGGCTCCGGGGCCTACCGGGAGCGGGTCCGGCGGTGCGTGTCGAGCCATTCCGGGAACGCGGTCAGGTCCGTGAGGACCACGTCGGCGCCGGCCTCCTGGAGCTCCCGCTCGTCGCAGGGGCCGGTGGCGACGGCGACGGCGTACGCCTGTGCCGTGCGGGCGCCGCGTACGTCGCCGGTGTGGTCGCCGACGTACACGCTCGCCCCGTGCTCGCGCAGCGCCCGGGCCTTGGCCTCCGCCCACAGGTCGCCGACGAGCTCGTCCGGCTCCATGCCGAGGTGCTCCAGGTGCAGCTTGGCGTTCGGCTCGTACTTGGCCGTGACCACGATCGCCCGGCCACCGGCCGCCCGGACAGCCGCGATCGCCTCCGGCGCGCCCGGCATGGCGGGGGTCGCGGCGATCGCGATCGTCGGGTACATCGAGCGGTAGAGGTCCGCCATCGCGGGGATCTCCGCCGCCGGGAACCAGTGCGCCAGCTCCTCCGCGAGCGGCGGCCCCAGCCGCGTGATCGTCAGATCGGCGTCTATGTACGTCCCCGTCCGCGCCGCCAGCGCCTCGTAACAGGCACGGATCCCCGGCCGCGAGTCGATCAACGTCATGTCGAGATCGAACCCGACGGTCAGCACGCGAGAGTTCATGCCGTCCATTGTGAGCCGGGGGATTCGTGGGCCGGGTGCGGGAAGCGGAAAGCACGGGGCGCAGCCCCTGCTTTTCGAGGGGCGCGGGGAACTGCGCGACCAGCCCCCACCGGACCCGCGGCTGGGGGGCGAAGGGGCGCAGCCCCTTGAGGAAGGGACGGGTAGGGGCGGCGGGGGCGAGAGAAACCCTGTTCACCGGGGGCGTTGGGAGCGCCAGAAGAGGTACAGCGCGGAGGAGACGGCGGCGACGCGGAGCATCCAGGGCCAGGTGTCGCCGAGCGCGTCGCTCATGTGGCCCTGGGCGATCGGCTCGCCCCAACGTCCGTCGCCGCGCCCCCAGAGCCAGACGATCCCCCCGGCGGCCACGACCCCCGGAATGCCCATGACCGCCCACTTCGACTCGGCCGGCGTCAACCGCCGCGAGAGATAGGCGATCAGCCACCCGAGCCCCAACGGCACCAGACTCCCCATGACCGCCCCCGCGACCAACAGCACGGCGGCCAGCAACAGCAGCGGATTGCTCCACCCCCCACCCGCGGGGCGCAACCGGGGCAGAGGCAACCGCCGCCGCGACCCGCCCTCCTCCGTCTCGACCGCCGCAGCAGTCTCCCCCTTCCCGGCGGCCCCCGCAGCGGCCCCGGCAGCGGCCCCGGCCTTCTCGACCGCCCCGCTCTCCCCCTCCGCCTTCACCGGCGGCGGCTTGAGCAACTCGGGAATCTCCACACCGCCGACGAACCCCGGCACCGCGTCCCCGAGCCCGAACCCGAGATCAGCACCCCCGGGCCCACCGCCCCCACCGACCCGCCACCAGTCGGGCTGCGCGTCGCCGTCCCCCAGCTCGTGCAGGGGAGCGAGATGCGGCGGAGCGGCGCCACCCACCACGGGAGACGGCCCCGCCTCGGCGGGACGCGGCCGGGGAACGACCCGCCGCAGACTCCTGGACAGCCCCTTGGGCCGCTCCTCCGCGTCCGCGTCGTCCTCGTCCCCACCGGTCACCCGCTGCACGGGCACGGCGGCCGCCCGAGGCTCCGGTACGTCACCGGGCGCGCCCGCCGCCTCGACGACCTCGTCCGGCGTACCCAGGCGGGCGATGATGCGCCGCACGGCGGCCGGGCTGTCCACCGGCGCCTTCGCCCGCCGCCGGTCGATCTCGTCCCGCAGCCCCGACACCAGACGCATCCGCGTCGCCGACGGCAACTGCCGCTGCTGAGCCAGGTCGCCGACCCGGCTCAGATACTCGTAGACGACCTGGTCGCTCTCAATCCCCACGAAGCCCCTCCGGGGTTGGCGCGCGTACTCCCCCGACGGTATCGCTTCCGAGCGGGGTTCTTCGGCGCCCGGCAGTCGGGGTTGGGGGTCGGCGGTCGGGGGTTGGGGGTTGGGTCCGGCTCGGCGGTGCGAGGTGCCGCCGCGTCCCTTCAGGGGCGCGGGGAACCGCGCGATCGGCCACCTCCCACCCGCAGCCGCCCGAACACAGTCCGCCCCGAGCCACCAGGCGCCCCGGTCCGGCGCAGCCCAGGCGCTAACGTTGGCCGGATGAGCACCGAGGAGCACATCCCCACGGAGGCGGCGCCGGCCGGTGGGGCCCCCCGTTCGCTGGCGGAGGCGCTGCGCGGGCGGGACGACCGTTCGCTCGCCGTGCTGCTCCGGGCGCGGCCGGACCTCATCACGCCCGTGCCCACGGACCTGACCCAGCTGGCGACCCGGGCCGGGACCCGCGCGTCGGTCGTACGGGCCCTGGAGCGCCTGGACCGGTTCGCCCTCCAGACGGCCCAGGCGCTGGCCGTGGCGGCCGACCCGGCGTCGTACGACGAACTCGCGTCCCTGCTGGCCGGTGACGACGCGGACCCCGCCGTCACCGCCGCGCTGCCCCACGCGCTCGGCACGCTGCGCGACCAGGCCCTGGTGTGGGGCCCCGACGACCGTCTCCGCCTCGTGCGCACGGCCCGTGAGCTGCTCGCCCCCTCGCCGCAGCACCCCTCCCCCACCGGTCTCGGGCCGACCGTCGCGGAGGCCACGGCCGGTATGTCGCCGGGTCGGGTGCAGGAGATCGTCGCCGAGGCCGGTCTGGCGAGCACCCACGACTCGGTGTCGGCCGTCACCGCCCTCAGCCGCCTCTTCACCGACCGCCGGCGCATGGCCGCGCTCCTCGCGTCCGCGCCCCCCGAGTCCCTCGACGTCCTGACCCGTCTGGTGTGGGGCCCGCCGTACGGCCAGGTCACCGCCAGCCCGGCGGCCCATCTGCGCTGGCTGCTGGACCGGGGCCTGCTCCTGCCGACCGCCCCCGGCACGGTCGTCATCCCCCGTGAGGTCGCCCTGCATCTGCGGGCGGGCAAGGCGCACCAGGAGGTCGAGCCCGTGCCGCCGCCCGTCGAGGCGGCGGCCGCGCACCATCCACAGGTTGTGGACGCCACGGCGGCCGGCCAGGCCTACACCGCGCTGGCGACCGTGGAGGAGCTGCTGAAGGACTGGGACGAGGGCGGGCCGGGCGTACTGCGCGCGGGCGGGCTCAGCGTGCGGGACCTGAAGCGGACCGCCATGGCCCTCGACGTGTCCGAGCCCGTCGCCGCGTTCTGGGTCGAACTCGCCTACGCCGCCGGGCTGTTGGCGTCGGACGGCGAGGCCGACGAACGGTACGCCGCGACCCCCGCGTACGACGAGTGGCTGGAGCTGCCCGCCGCCGAGCGCTGGGCGTGGCTCGCCACGGCCTGGCTGACGGCGACCCGTACACCGGGCGTCATCGGCGAACGGGACGCCAAGGACCGTACGTTGTCGGCGCTGGGCCCGGGCCTGGACCGTTCGGCCGCGCCCGAGGTGCGCCACCGGGTTCTCGCGCTGCTCGCCGCGCTCCCCGCAGGCGCCTCGGCCACCCCCGACTCCGTACTGGCCCGCCTCCGCTGGGAACGCCCCACCCGCGGCGGCCGGCAGTCCCCACCGCCCCAGCAGCAACCCGCACCGCCCGGCCGGCCCGCACCGCCGGCCGGCCAGGCCGACGACCTGCGCGCCCGTGTCGCCCGGTGGACCCTCTCCGAGGCCGAGTCGCTCGGTGTCACCGGGCGCGGCGCGCTGTCCTCGCACGGCCGGGCGCTCCTCGGCCTCCCTCACGAAGCCGTGGCCACGGCCGAGCTGCCGGCGACCCCCGGCGACAAGCTCCCCGCCCACCACGTCCCGCTGCCGCACCATCCCGGGCCCGCCCCCGCCCCCTCCCCCGACCCCGTCGCCGAGCAGGCCGCGGCCGCCGCCCGGGCCGCCCGGCTGCTCGCGCCGCTGCTCCCCGAGCCGCTGGACCACGTCCTGCTGCAGGCGGACCTGACGGCCGTCGCGCCCGGCCCGCTGAAGCGGCCGCTGGCCGACGTGCTGGGTGTCCTGGCGGACGTGGAATCGAAGGGTGGCGCGACGGTGTACCGGTTCACGCCGGGGTCGGTGCGCCGGGCGCTGGACGCGGGCCGGAGCGCCTCCGACCTGCACGACTTCCTGACCGCCCACTCCCGTACGCCGGTCCCGCAGCCGCTCGCGTATCTGATCGACGACGTGGCCCGGCGCCACGGCCATCTGCGGATCGGCGCGGCGTCGGCGTACGTGCGCTGCGACGACGACGCGATGCTCAGCGAGATCCTCGCCGACAAGCGGTCGCAGGGGCTCGGGCTGCGGCGCCTGGCACCGACCGTCCTCGCCGCCCAGGCGGACCCGGGGACACTGCTCGACGGGCTGCGCGCGATGGGGTACGCGCCGGCCGCCGAGTCCGCGGAGGGCGACGTCCTGATCACCCGGGCCCACGCCCACCGCACGCCCGCCCGCACGGCCCCGGAGCCGGTCCCGGACGGCCCGCCGGTCCCGGACGACACCCTGCTGGGCGCCGCGATCCGCGCCATCCGCGCCGGTGATCTCGCCTCCACCACGCCCCGCAGGACGACCGGCGGCCCGGCCGCTCCGACGGGCGAACTGCCCCGCACCGGCTCCGCCGAGACCCTCGCGACGATGCAGGCCGCCGTCCTCACCGGCGAGTCCCTGTGGATCGGCTACGTCAACGCCGAGGGCTCCGCCAGCCAGCGCGTCATCGCCCCGGTGCGCGTCGAGGGCGGCTTCGTGACGGCGTACGACCACACGGCGGACGAGGTACGCACGTTCCCGCTGCACCGCATCACGGGCGTCGCGGAACTGGCGGACGACTCGCTCTGAGCGAGTTGATCAAGCGGTCTCCCGCGCTTCACCCATTCGGGCGTATGCGGGAGTTCATGCAGGCCATCCCCGTTTTTCCCACCCATGGGCGAGGGCGGGGCACCCGGCGCATCCTCTCGCGTGACGCGGGGCAGCCACCCTGTGTCCGATCGAGATCGACCCCTGCGCTCGAAAGGCCCCACCTACGCATGCGCCCGCTCGCCACGCTCGTCTCCGCTGCCGCCGCCGTCGCCCTGGTGGGGGCACTCGCCGCCCCTGCCGCCGCGAACCCGCCCCTACCCCTGCCCCTGCCCGAACTCGGCACGCTGGTGGGCGAGGGCGTCGGCGTGGAGGGGCCGTTGATCCAGAACGTCAGCCTGCTGAAGTAGCGCGGCGCAGCCGGTAGCTGTCCCCTTCGAGCAGGACGATCTCGGCGTGGTGCGCGAGGCGGTCGACCATCGCCGGGGCGGCCCCGCCGAAGATCTCCTCCCAGCGGCCGAGCGGCCGGTCGCTGGTCACGATCAGCGAGGCCCGCTCGTAGCGGTGGGCGACCAGCCGGAAGAGGAGCCGGGCGGTGTCCGTGTCGAAGGGGAGGTAGCCGACCTCGTCGACGATCAGCAGGGGGCAGGCGTCGAGCGCGGACAGCTCCTCGGCCAGCCTGCCCTCGGCCCGCGCCCCGGCCAGCCGCGCGGCCCACTCCGTGGCGGTCGCGAACAGCACCCGGTGCCCGTCCTGGCAGGCCCGTACGCCGAGCCCGATCGCCAGATGCGTCTTGCCGGTGCCGGGGGCGCCGACGAACACCACGTTCCGCCCGGTGGCGACGAAGTCCAGCGTCCCGAGCCGCGCCAGCAGCCGCCGGTCGAACGATCGCGGGTGCCCCTCGTCGAACTCCTCCAGCAACTTCCGCGCCGGGAACCCGGCCGCCCGCACCCGCCCCTCGGCCCCGGCCTCGCCGCCGAACGCGGACCCGCCCTCGTCCCCGTACGCCGTGCGCCGCGCCTCGTCCCGCACGAGCCGCGCTCCGCCCCGCGTGAAACGGGTCTCGGGGGAGGAGGGGGCGCCCCGGGTCTCGTACGTCTCGTAGTTCTCGTAGTTCTCGTACGAGGTGGCCTGGGCCGGGATCGGCAGCGGCGACCGGAGCAGCACGGGGGCGGTGGCGGACCCCTTCGGCTCCCTCCGCTCCGTGGGTTCCGTCGGCCTCTGTGGACCCTGCGGCGGCTTCGGGGCGTCGGGCGGGCCGTGGTGGTGGGAACCGTGGCCCTTGTCCTCGCGCAGCATCGGCCCCGACATGTACGCCAGCAGCACCGCCGAGGCGATGAAGGCCATGTGGATGACCGTGCCCCACAGCAGCGCGTGGTGGGAGGTGTGGTGGACGTCCACGAACATCTGGAGCAGATGGACGGAGGAGATGCCCACGATGGCGGTGGCGAGCTTGACCTTCAGCACGTTGGAATTGACGTGCGAGAGCCATTCGGGCTGGTCACGGTGGCCCTGGAGACCGATGCGGGAGACGAAGGTCTCGTAGCCGCCGACGATCGTCATGATCAGCAGATTGGCGATCATGACGACGTCGACCAGCTTGAGCACCGCGAGCATGACGTACGTCTCGGTGGCACTCCCGCTCACGCACCGGACGATTAACGTCCACAACTCGTTGAAGAACTTGTAGACGTACACCCCCTGCGCGGCGACCAGACCGAAGTACAGCGGCGCCTGGAGCCAGCGCGTGGCGAACAGGGCGTAGCCGAGCGTGGTGCCCTGCGGGGAGACGGACGGGGTGACCGGATCGGCGGTGTCGGCCGGGGTGGGTGGCTGCACGGTTCGCCATTCTTCGGAACCATGGGCGCAAATCTGAATTCCCGCCACTCATGGGAATGAATAGACATTCAATAACACTGGTCAAGGTGGGCGGGATCGCACGGGCGACCCCAACTGAATGGCGGAACGATCAGGCACACTGGACGTTTGGCCGAAGCGCCGAAGAGCCCACGACGACCAGGGGATGTTCACAACACCCCCCTCACGCTGGTCCGGGCCGTATCGAAAGGGTGTCGCGCGTGAATGGTCCACTCATCGTGCAGTCCGACAAGACGCTGCTCCTGGAAGTCGACCATGAGCTGGCGGACGAGTGCCGTCGGGTCATCGCGCCGTTCGCCGAGTTGGAGCGGGCGCCCGAGCACATCCACACCTACCGGGTGACGCCGCTCGGGCTGTGGAACGCGCGGGCGGCCGGGCACGACGCCGAGCAGGTCGTGGACGCCCTGGTGCAGTACAGCCGCTACCCGGTGCCGCACGCGCTGCTCGTGGACGTCGCCGAGACGATGGACCGCTACGGCCGCCTCACCCTCTCCAAGCACCCGGTCCACGGCCTCGTCCTCACCACCACCGACCGGCCCGTGCTGGAGGAGATCCTGCGGTCGAAGCGGGTCACTCCGCTCGTCGGCGCCCGGATCGACCCGGACACCGTCGCCGTGCACCCCTCCGAGCGCGGGCAGATCAAGCAGACCCTGCTGAAGCTGGGCTGGCCCGCCGAGGACCTCGCCGGTTACGTGGACGGCGAGGCGCACCCGATCGAGCTGGCCGAGGACGGCTGGGCCCTGCGGCCCTACCAGAAGCAGGCGGTGGAGAACTTCTGGCACGGCGGCAGCGGTGTCGTCGTACTGCCGTGCGGCGCCGGAAAGACGCTGGTCGGGGCCGGTTCCATGGCCCAGGCCAAGTCGACCACCCTCATCCTCGTCACGAACACCGTCTCCGCGCGGCAGTGGAAGCACGAGCTGGTGAAGCGGACGTCGCTGACCGAGGAGGAGATCGGCGAGTACAGCGGGACGAGGAAGGAGATCCGGCCGGTCACCATCGCCACGTACCAGGTGCTGACGACCCGGCGGAAGGGCGTCTACCCGCACCTGGAGCTGTTCGACTCCCGCGACTGGGGTCTCATCGTCTACGACGAGGTGCACCTCCTCCCCGCTCCGGTCTTCAAGTTCACCGCCGATCTGCAGGCGCGCCGGCGGCTCGGGCTGACGGCGACGCTCGTCCGGGAGGACGGGCGGGAGTCGGACGTGTTCTCGCTCATCGGGCCCAAGCGGTTCGACGCGCCCTGGAAGGAGATCGAGGCGCAGGGCTACATCGCGCCCGCCGACTGCGTCGAGGTCCGGGTGAACCTGACCGACTCCGAGCGGCTCGCCTACGCCACCGCCGAGCAGGAGGAGAAGTACCGCTTCTGCTCCACCACGGCGACCAAGCGCAAGGTGGCCGAGGCGATCGTCCGCCGCTTCGCGGGGCAGCAGATCCTCGTCATCGGGCAGTACATCGACCAGCTCGACGAACTGGGCGCCCATCTGGACGCCCCGGTGATCAAGGGCGAGACCAGCAACGCGCAGCGCGAAAAGCTCTTCGACGCGTTCCGGCAGGGCGAGATCAACGTCCTGGTGGTGTCGAAGGTCGCGAACTTCTCCATCGACCTCCCGGAGGCCACGGTCGCCATCCAGGTCTCCGGCACCTTCGGCTCCCGCCAGGAGGAGGCCCAGCGCCTCGGCCGCGTCCTGCGCCCCAAGGCCGACGGCCACCAGGCGCACTTCTACTCCGTGGTCGCCCGCGACACCATCGACCAGGACTTCGCCGCCCACCGCCAGCGCTTCCTCGCCGAACAGGGCTACGCCTACCGGATCATGGACGCGGACGAGCTGCTGACGGAAGGCTGAGCAACAGGTCACACGGGGTGGCCGCGCTCGGTACGCTGAGTCGTACCAGCATGGCAAGGAAGAAGGGCACCATGCCTCACGAGGACATCTACGAGGTGCTGTACACCGAGCCGGCGGCCCGTGACCGCGACCGGCTCGACCCCACGCGCCGGGCTTCCTTCGACAAAGCGATCGAACTGCTCGCCCGCGATCCGTACACCGACCTCTCCCGCACCATAGGAGTGGGCGACCAGGACCGCGAGATCCGGCTCACCTCGCAGATCGTCGCGGAGTACATGGTCTCCCGCGGTCGCCTGCTCCTGGTGATGCTGCGGATCTTCGACGACGCGGACATCCTGCTGCCCGAGGAAGGCTGAGGCCGCCGACGAGGGCGGCGAGGGGCTGAGCGGCAGGGGTGACCGCCCCGTGGGCCGGTCGGGGTGAGCGGCGTACGTACGTCTGGTGGGCCGGGCCTCACCGGCGGCGTATGCCCGCTTCCTCCGCGTACTCGCCGAGGACGACGACGCCGAACGCGGCGGTCGCGAAGACCCGGACGGCGCGGAGGGCGTCGGCGAGGCGGTGGCGGTTGTGGTGGTCGTCGATGCCGGTCGCGCCGGGCGGCGGACCGGGTCGGCCGGAGGCCGAGGCTGGGATGAAAGTCGCTGCACTCATGTCTCCATGGTGGAACGTCCGCCTTTGGATTACGTCGGTCTCCGGAGTGAACCCGCTGAGCCCCCGGCTCACCCTCAGGTCTCGCCCACCCCTAGTACCCGCGACGTACGCACCCCCTAGGGGTACGACGAGCGTGGATCGGGGCCCCACACGGGCGAGCCGGGGGAAATCCGTTGGCCCCCGCCCCCTCCCCTCACCTACACTCTCCGCTCTTGCCCGCCTCCCGTTCGTGGAGCGCCGCCGCCCGGACGGAAACCGGTCGGTCACCGCCACTGGGCAGAACCCGCCCTGAGGCAGACCCCTAGGTCCCGTAGGCCACCGGAGGCACCCCCTTGCCCGCGCACCCCGACGACCCCGCCCCCAGCGCCGTCATCGCTCCCCCCGCCCCCACCGACCCCCTCTCCCGCGAACGCTCCCACCTCGCCGCCTCCCGTTCCGCGCTCCGGGCCATGCGGGAGGACGTGGAGGCGCTGGACATCAAGGACGTCACCGCGAACTGGGTGAACGCGGAGGTGCTGGCGCGCCAGATCGAGGAGCGGATCAAGGCGCTGGCCGACCTGAGCCACACCCCGCTCTTCTTCGGCCGCCTCGACTATCTGCACGCACCCCGTGCCGACCAGGCCGAGGGAGCGGAAGGGGAGCGCCCGCGGCCGGAGGCCGCTTATCAGTCACTGCACATCGGGCGTCGGCATGTGCACGACGCGGACGGTGATCCCATGGTCATCGACTGGCGTGCCCCGGTCTCGCAGCCGTTCTACCGGGCCTCCAAGACCGACCCGATGGACGTCGGACTGCGGCGCCGCTTCGGGTACACCGGCGGCGACCTCACCGCGTACGAGGACGAGCACCTCTCCGACCCCGCCGAGGCGGCGGCCACCAGCAAGCTGCTCCAGCAGGAGATCGAGCGTCCGCGCGTCGGCCCGATGAGGGACATCGTGGCGACGATCCAGCCGGAGCAGGACGAGATCGTCCGGTCCGACCTCGCCGGCTCCCTCTGCGTCCAGGGCGGCCCCGGCACCGGGAAGACCGCCGTCGGCCTGCACCGGGTCGCCTACCTCCTCTACGCCCACCGCGAGCGCCTCTCCCGCACCGGCACCCTCGTCATCGGGCCGAACCGCTCCTTCCTCCACTACATCGAGCAGGTCCTCCCGGCGCTGGGCGAGCTGGAGGTCAAGCAGGCGACCGTCGACGACCTCGTCGCCCATGTCGAGGTGCGGAGCGCGGACGAGGCGCCGGCCGCCGTCGTCAAGGGCGACGCCCGGATGGCCGAGGTGCTCCGCCGGGCCGTACGGTCGCACGTCACCCTCCCCACCGAACCCGTCGTGGTCGTCCGGGGGTCGCGTCGCTGGCGCGTGCCGGCGTACGAACTGACGGACATCGTGCGAGAGTTGCTGGACCGGGACATCCGGTACGGAGCCGCCCGCGACGCTCTGCCGCAGCGGATCGCGCACGCCGTGCTGGTGCAGATGGAACGGTCCGGCGAGGCGCCCGACGACCGGGTTCAGGACGCGGTGGCCCGCAATCCCGCCGTGAAGGCGGCGGTCAAGGCGATCTGGCCGCCCGTCGAGCCCGCCAGGCTCGTCCTGCGTCTCCTCTCCGACGCGGACTTCCTCGCCGCCCACGCGGACGGGATCCTCACGGACGACGAGCAGAAGACGATCCTGTGGGCGAAGCCGGCGCGGAGCGTGAAGTCGGTCAGGTGGTCGGCCGCCGACGCCGTGCTCGTCGACGAGACCACCGACCTCGTGCAGCGCACGCACTCGCTCGGGCATGTCGTCCTCGACGAGGCGCAGGACCTGTCCCCCATGCAGTACCGGGCGGTCGGCCGCCGCTGCACCACGGGGTCCGCGACGGTCCTCGGCGACCTCGCGCAGGGCACGACCCCGTGGGCGACGAGGAGTTGGGCCGAGGCCCTGACGCACCTCGGCAAGGCGGAAGCCCATGTGGAGGAGCTGACGGCCGGTTTCCGTGTCCCGACCGACGTCATCACGTACGCCTCCCGGCTCCTCCCCCACATCGCGCCCGGTCTGACGCCCGTCGCGTCGGTCCGTGAGAACCCGGGCTTCTTCGACGTGCGGACGATCACGGACGACTCCCAAGTGATCGCCGCCTGCGAGGAGTTGCTCCGCAACGAGGGGTCGACCGGGCTCATCGCCGCCGACGCCCGCGTGCCCGCGCTCGCCGAGGCGCTCACGGCGGCCGGGATCGGATATCTGGCGCCGGGCGAGGAGACGACGTACGAGACGCGGCTGACTCTCGTGCCGGCGTCGCTCGCCAAGGGTCTTGAGTACGACTACGTCGTCCTGGACGAACCGCGGGCGGTCGTCGACGGCGAGCCGGACGAGCGGACGGGTCTGCGCCGCCTGTACGTGGCCCTCACCCGAGCGGTGTCGGGCCTGATCGTCACCCACGCGGCCCCGCTGCCGCCGCAGCTGACCTAGCCCGCCTCACCTGCCCCGGTCGAGCGTGGGGGCGGTGGGGGCAGTGGGGGCGGTGGGGGCGGTATGCGCGATCGGCCCCCGGCGACCGAGGTCACCGGGGGCCGATCACGCGGAACTCCGCTGTGCCTACTTGAACTTGTTGCTGGTCGCCAGGTAGACCTGCTTCGCGTTCTTCCCGAGCCGCGGCCCGGTGATGAACGTGGAGCGGTCGCTCAGGGAGTTGTTGGAGACCAGGTAGGTGCGGCCCTTGTAGGTGGTGAACCAGGGGCCGCCGGAGGCGCCGCCGTTCATGGTGCAGCCGACCATGTACTGGGCCGGGTAGTCGCTCGGGTAGCTGTAGCCGAGGACGAAGCGCTTGGTGGCGCCCTGGCAGTGGTACATCTTCGAGCCGTCGTACGGGGCCTCGGCCGGGTAGCCGCGGACCTTCATGTTCTTGACCTTGTTGGCGGCGGGGGCGTTGAACCACACCGGCAGGGCCGAACCGACGCGCTCCTCAAGGGACTTGGCGCCCTTCTCCGGCTTCACGTGGAGGACGGCGTAGTCGTACGCGGCGGCCACGGTGCCCTTGCTCGCGGCACCGCCCTTGATCCAGGTGCCTGAGGTGGTGGCCCAGTCGGCCCAGGCGATGCCGTACGGGGAGACGTTGCCCGCGCGGTAGTTCTTCGACGCCTGGGCGATGTTCAGCTTGCCCGTGTTGTTGAAGGACGGGACGAAGGCGATGTTGCGGTACCAGCCGCCGCCCTTGCCCGCGTGCACGCAGTGCCCGGCGGTCCACACGAGGTTGGACTTGCCCGGGTGCGCCGGGTCCTTCACGACCGCGGCCGAGCAGACGCTCGACCCCTGGGGCGTGGTGAAGAAGAGCTTGCCGACCGGGGCGGCGTTCTTGTGGTAAGTCGCCTTGACCTTGGCGGCCTTCTGCTTCTTGACCTTGCCGTCGGGCAGCCAGACCTGGGTGGTCTTGCCGGAACCGGTGGCGGTGTTGCCCGCCTCGGCGACCGCCGGCAGGTCCGGCAGGTTCTCCTCGGCCTCGGCGATGCGCTCCGGCGTCCAGAAGTTCTCGATGTACGGGTTGGCGAAGTCCTCCGCCTTGGAGGCCCAGTCGCCGCTGAAGTCCTGCCAGCCACCGTCCTTCCACTTCCGCAGCGCGTCACCGCTGAGGTCGGTGGGCACGCCCTCGGGGAGCTTGAAGCCGCCGATGGTCGTGTCACCGCCGCTCTCGTTCTCGCCGGTGTCGATGTTGTCGCCCGCGTCCGCCTGGGCGGTCGAGGAGTCCGAGGCCTTGGCCCCGCTCTCCTCGGTCTTGCTGCAGGCAGTGGTGGTGGTGACCATGATCGCGGCGATCACGGCGGCCGCGGCCGTGAGGCCGCGACGGCGTATGAATGGCATGGAGCCCGTCCCCGTGTGATGAAACTTGTCATGCCCCCGCTTGGCTGGGGCGGAGACAACTATGCACGCGGGCGGGCGCGTAACGATCTCCAGGGCGGCCCGCACGGCGACTTCGCACACAACAACTACGTGGCGGATATCTACCCGTGATGTGACACCGAGTCGCGGCGCCCGGCACTCACCCAACTCACAGGCCGCTCACATTGATTGATTCTTCATCACTCCGACACCTCCTGACACTTGTGCATTACCCGTGAGTAGGGCGAACCTGACCTGCGCATGCCATCCCCCATCGTCGGCATGCCCCCACCCGGCTCCCGGCCGTCACCCCCGCGCCGCGGTCCATCAGGAGGTCGCAGTGAAGACACGTTCGCGCACGCGCACTTCGCGCCGTTTCCGCAGATCCGCAGTCACCCTCGGCGCCACCGTCGCCCTGGTCGTCGGCGTCGCCGGCAGCGCGTACGCGGCTCCGCCCGCCGCGCTGCCGGCCAACGCGGAGACCCTGGAGACGACCTGGCAGCCGGCCTACGACTACGACACGGACGGCTGTTACCCCACCCCCGCGATCGGCCCGACGGGCACGGTGAACGGCGGGCTCAGCCCGACCGGTTCGCTCAGCGGCGACTGCCACGACCAGTCCGACCTGGACAACACCAACGGCTACTCGCGCTACAAGTGCAACAACGGCTGGTGCGCGATCATGTACGACCTCTACTTCGAGAAGGACCAGGCGGTCGCGGGCAGCAGCATCGGCGGGCACCGGCACGACTGGGAGCACGTCGTGGTCTGGGTGCAGAACGGCACGGCCCAGTACGTCTCGACCTCCGCCCACGGCGGCTACAGCGTGTACGCCGCGTCCTCCGTCCGCTGGTCCGGCACGCACCCCAAGATCGTTTACCACAAGGACGGCATCCGCACGCACGCCTTCCGCCTCGCCAACTCGAACGACGAGCCGCCGGAGAACCACGAGGGCACCTGGCAGTACCCGCCGCTCGTCGGCTGGAACGGCTACCCGTCGACCGCCATCCGCGACACCCTCGTCGCGTACAACTTCGGCAGCGCCAACTTCGGCCTCAAGGACGGCAGTTTCGCGTCCAACCTGTCGGCCGCGATGCCTTCGGGGATCTCGTTCAACCCCAACGCTTAGCCCTGCGGGCGGCGTCGGCCGGGTGAGTGCGGCGCCGCACGGGTACGGCGCCGTACGGCACGAGGCGGCGCCGTACGCCCGACGCTCACGCGTGACGTCTGTCCAGTGCCCTGCGCCGTTCGGCCCGGTGCGAGGTACTGAGCGTGCTTTCGTGAACGACTACGCAGAATGACGGCCCGCGTCCGGGCCAGATCGCATCGCCCGCTTCTGCCGACGGATCTACGGCGCATCACACTGGCTTGCGGGAGCGCCGGACGAGAGTGATGACCGGGCTCTCGCCGAACCTGGTGGGGGCGCCCCGGACAACTCCCCGCTCTGCAGGCCGTGCTCGGCGGGCGTGGACTTGACTCACTTCTCGATCTCCCGGCCCGCGCGTCACGACTACCGTGAACCACCACCCCACCGCCACCTCATACCTGTCTTCATACAACCAAGGCGCGGTCCCGGCAGTCATCCAGCCAGTCATCTCTCTGAAAGGGGGGTGGATGGGGGCTGTGCGGATCCTTCTGCCACTGCCGCGGACGCTGGCGCGGGCCGGCGTCGGGGTGGGTGGGCCGTTGCTCGGGGCCGCGTTGCTGCGATGCCTCACTCCCGGACTGTTCCTGCTGTGGCAACGGCCTCCGGCGCGGCGGCTCGCATGGAGCGCGGAGGCCGTCGCGGTGTACCGCGCTCTCCTCTCTCGTGGAGGCCCCCGGCGGCGTAACTGTGACGGCCTGGCGCGTGCCCTGGTGCACTACGCCGATGCGCTGTATCTGACCGACCAGTACGACGACGCGCTCGCCGCGGCCGACGAGTCCCTGGCCGTCCCCGGCGCCCGGATGTCCCAGACACAGACCGCCTACGCCCTGCGCGTGCGCACGCTGGTCCTCGCAGAAATGGGGCGGCTCGACGAGGCCTTGGAGACAGCCCGGCAATGCGTGGCGGCCTACCGGGATGCCGTACCCAGGGGCAGGGACAAGTCACTGGGCAGTCTCGCCGGTGCGTTGCGCATTCAAGCGTGGGTGCTGGGCACCATGGGCCGCGTCGAGGAGTCCGTGGCCCTCTACATGGAATGCGCCGCGCTGCTGCGCGCGATGCCCCTTTTGAAGGTGCTCCTGCGCACCCTGAAGGTACAGGTCCGCGTGCTGATCGAGCTGACCGGCGGCCTGCGTACTCTCGGCCGGTATGAGGAGGCCATCGCGGCCGGCACCGACGCCCAATGGTGGGCCGCCGACGTCACCCCCTGGTTCTACCCCGACATCCTGCAACTGCGCGCCCAACTTCTGACCGACCTGGCCTGGTGCCACTGGAGGACCGGCGACCCGTCGCGCGCGCGGGAAAGCGCCGAGCGGGCCGTGACCGTGTGCCGCGAGCTGGTCGAGCGCACCCCGGACATCGGCGAGCCCCGGCTCGCCCTGGCCCTGCAAAGCCGCGCCTACCTTGGTGGCGGGAGGGCCGTGTCCCCCGCGGCCGAACAGTCTGATCCGCAAAAGCTGGCTGACCTGCAGGAACTGTCGGATCTGTGCGCCCGTCTCACCGTCACCGATCCCGGTGCCTTCGAGCCGATGCTCGCCTGCGCTCTGGACGATATGGCCTACTGCCACGGGCAGAGCGGCGCCCACCGCCAGGCCGTCGAGGCCACCGAGCGCAGCGTCGCCGTTTACCGCCGAGCCGCCCGCCGTGACCCCCAGGAGTACGAACCGGAACTGGCCCGGACGCTGGCCAACCTCGTCATCCGGAAGCGCCAAGTAGACGTCCTGGACGACACGGTGGCCCACGCACGGGAGGCATTGGCCATCACCCGCCGACTTGCCGAAACCGACCAGGACCCATACCAGTCCCTGACCGCCCAGCGCTTGGGGATCCTCGCTCGGTCCCTTCGACGTACCGGGGACGACGAGCAGGCGCTGGCCTGTTACGACGAGGCCGAGACCATCCTGCGGGACCTGATGGAGACGGACCCCGGGTTCGACATGGGCTCACTCACCGCCGTCCTCACAGACCTTGCCGACACCCTCCGCTCGACGGCCGAGTCCCACCTCACCACAGGCCACTTCGACGACGCCGTCTCCGCCCTGCGCCGCCTGCTGGCCCTGACCCGGCGCACCGACCAGACCGCCGTCCACGCAGCCTGCCTCACCGCCTTCGCCCATGCCCGCGGCTCGGCCCCCGACGAGATCAAACGGGCCTGGCAGGCGGGCACAACGGACCCTTTCCCCTCGTTCGTCTACCGCGCTCCCTCTTCTTGACGAAGAACTCGGTCAGTTCGGCGACGGCGGGGGCACGGGCCCGACGCCCGGACCCGCCGGCCTGCACGGGGAGTACGACTCCGAGGTTCCGGATTCACGCCGGACGGGAGGCGACAGAAGTGGCCGCAGCACAGGCATTGGCCCTGTTCTCGTATAGCTACGACCAACGGAAATGTAACGCTGCGTAATGCCAGGGGTCAAACCCCGCGCGAGGGCGAGGGGGCGACGGGGCGAGTAGCCGATCGCGGCGCACGGGCGATGCCGCCCGCAAGTACGCCGAGGCCCTCTGCCGGGTGCTGATGTCGGCCCGCCCCGTCGGCCTGCACCTGCCGCAGTTGATGCAGGGCGGTTGCAAGTTCCGGGGTTGTGCGGCTGGTCGGGTTGTGACCGGTTGGGGCGCCTCACAGGGCATGCACGGGCTTCGTGATCATTGTGGTGTCTAAGCCAGATGCTCATGAGGTGGCCTGTGCCTGCTGCTGCATCCTCTCCCATTCCTGCGGGTGACTGCTCAGGTCCTTGTGTGACCTGAGCAGTCACCGGACACCTACAGAACTTGATCAAGCCCTGCCCGGAGCCAGGCCGAACACCAGCACATTGAGGTCGTACGTTCAACCTGAATGGTTAGAGGTACTCCGCTTCAGTGCGGCACCCGAACATGGTGAAGCCCTTACGAATCGTGACGGCGATAACTATGAGGGGAACGCACTATGAAGAAACTGGCCGCCCTGGCCATGACCGGCGCGATCGTCGGCGGCAGCCTGCTGGTCACCACGACAGCTGCCGCAGCCGAGGAGATCGGCAGCTGGAAGCCTTACGGCGACACAAACCCGATCACCTCCAGCTCCAGTACGTGGAGTTGCAACAGCAGCAGAGAGATCGCCCCCAATGTGGTCGCGCAGGTCTGCTCGATCAGGTCGCCAAAGGGGGGCTCCGTACAGGGGGCGGTGATCGTGCGTAACAACAACCTCGCCCTCTTCTCCACCACAGCAGAGGTGGACCTGGTCAACGCAACAAATGTCGAGGTGGGCTACTGGAAATGCCGGTCCTCAGGGGTCGGGCCGAAGTCCTGGTCGGTGTGCTTCGGGGATACCAGGCCCTACAGCGGCTGGGTGAACTCGGGAGGGTTGGCCGGTGGTATAAGCCTCGGCATATCACCGGGGGTCTGAACCTGAGCTCGTCGAAGCGGCACGAATCCTGCTGGGTTCCCAACGTCCGATACGGTCGCTGAGCTTGTGAGGGGGACCGAACGTCACACCCTTCTCACGGGCGTTGTTCCCAGGACGGCTTCAAGTTCCCGGTAGGAGCGGGCTGTCGGTGATGCCCCAGATCCAGACGGCGTGTTCGGGTGCGTCCCGGATCGCTCGGGTGGTCTTGGCGATGTTGTCGGCTCCCAGCAGCCGCAGCCTGCCGATGGCCAGGTTCCGCAAAGCGGCCATCGCCCGCGGCGCGTTGCCGGTGTGGACGGTGGAGGCATCCTCGGCGAACACCACATCTCTGACATGGTGGCTGGAATTTTCGATTCCCCAGTGCCCGCGCACGTATCCGCCCAGGTCAGCGGGGCTGGCCTGGTGGGTATCGAGGCTGGTGACGGCGTAGACCGTCTCCCGGGTCTGCCGCTTGCCGCTCTCCTGGCGGCGCCGGTGGATGCGCAAGGCCAGCCGCGCTTCGGGGAAGGCGATCCCGCCCAGGTTTGCCGCGATGGCCATGGTCTTGACCGAGCGAGACTCCCGCCGCCCGTGCCCGGTCCCGGAAACGGTGTGTGCCACGGGCACCTGCTCCCACGGCAGGGCCTTGACCTGGGCCGACGCGGTCGGCTGGTTTCCCTTGATCACCGCGATGTAGTGGGCCTTCTCCTCCTGCACCAGCCAGCGCACCTGGTCCTTGACGCTGTGCAGGGCATCGAAGGTGACCACGGCGCCGGCCAGATCGAGTGGTTCCAACAGCGGGCGGAAGGCGGCTGTCTCGTTGGTCTTGGCCCCCACCTCCCGCTGGGCCAGGGTGACGGTGGGGCCGTGGGTGACGGCGGACAGCAGGTGCCGGTGGCGCCGGTGTCGGTGCGCGGAGCCGGACAGCGCCTTGCCGTCCACCGCGATCGCCGGTCGCGGCGCCGAGCCGGTGGCGCCGACGGCGGTGTGGTCGTGTCCGGTCAGGTAGGCGCCGATCGCGGCGTCCAGGGCATCGCCGTCGAGGCTGGCCAGGAGCCGGGTAAAGGTGGCGTGGGACGGGGCGCGGCGACGTCCGGGCAGGTGGCGGCGGATGCCGAGCAGCTCCAGCACCGTGATGGTGGCGCGCTGTCCCCACTCGGTGATCTCGGTGATGGTCCGGGCGCCGGAGACGACTGCGCAGGCACAGATCAGCAGCAAGCCGACCAGGGGATACCACCGTCCGCGACGTGAACGCGGGTCGGGTACGCACTGGAGGTGGGCGCGCAGGCGGCCGGTGTCGTGCTGGTGGAGGGGACCCAGTTTCGCCAGAACGGCAGGGACCGGAGAGGATAGAGCGGCAGGCACGGGACCTCGATGTGATCAGCTGGCGTAGACACCCTGATGATCACCGGTCTCGTGCCTGTGCTGTTGCCACGTCAACTCCCGCTGGACGCGGACGATCTACGCGATCCCGGAACCTGCAACCGCCCTGCAGTTGATGCGGGCCACCGAACTGACCCACAGCCAGGTCCGCTCCGCGCTTGCGGTGCTGCGCGACGTCACCGCCAAGAAGGGCTGGCTACTGGGGCAGAGCCCCTACCGTGATCATCGCGACCTGCGGCGGGGCATTCCGGCATCCCGCTGGTCCAGCCACTTGAGAATGGCCTGGTTCGTTTCTTCCGGCTTCTCCTGCTGGATCCAATGACCGCAATCCAGACTGACTACTTCCACATTCGGCACGAATTCTGTCAGTCTCTCAGACCTCGAGATCACGTCGCGGTCGCCGTAGATCATGAGGGTGGGCTGTTGGATGATCGGGTCCACGTCCGCCAACAGGCACCAGTTGCGGTCCAGATTTCTGTACCAATTCACACTGGCCGTGAACCCTGATGCTTCGAAAGCGGAGACGAGAACAGCCAGTTCACTGTCGCTCATTACGGGATCACCGAGTGGTGTTTCCGCTCTGGCGAGATCGATCAGCGCTATACCCGGCTGAGGCTCCCTGGGGGTCTCGTTCTTCCGGTACAGGTTGCGAAGGAACTGGAAGGTGTTGTCTTCGAACACGGCGTCCGCGACGCCTGGCTGCCGATTGAAGTGGACGAAGTAGAAGTCGCCACCAAGCATATCTTCCATGAACTCGATCCAGGGCTTCTCTCCGCGCTCCTGGTAAGGCAGGCTCAGATTGATCACCTTGTTTACACGGTTCGGATGCAACAGGGCCAGTCCCCAGACGACGAACGCGCCCCAGTCATGGCCGACGAAGGTGGCGTCTTCGTATCCGTAGTGGTCGAGGAGCGCGACGAGGTCACCCGACAGGTGCTCGATGTCATAGTCCGTCACTTCGACCGGGCGGGACGAATTGCCGTAACCTCGCTGGTTCGGTGCGATGACGTGGTAGCCGGCTGCGGCGAGGGCGGGCATCTGGTGGCGCCAGGAGAAGGCGTGCTCCGGCCAGCCGTGGCAGAGCACGATGGGCTTTCCCACGTTCTCTCGGCCTGCTTCGAAGACTTCGAGTTCCACACCGTTGACCGGAATGAGGGTGGGCTTGGGAAAATCGGCTGGATTGAACATTTGCATTTCCTCTCTGGGGGCGTTCGCTAGCGGTCGACCTCCTCGGTGAGGTCATGTCGCCATCCTGCTGCCATAAACCGGTCACCCCATGACCGGTTTATGTGAAAGCTTTGTCGGCGTGCGAACCGACCGGCTGGTGGCCATCCTCCTCATGCTGCAACGGCGCGAGCAGGTGACAGCAGCAGAGGTCTCCCGAGAGCTGGAGGTCTCCGAGCGCACCGCCCGCCGCGACCTTGACGCCCTGACCATGGCCGGGGTGCCCGTGTACTCCGTGCAGGGCCGAGGCGGCGGCTGGCGCCTCGTGGGCGGCGCCCGTACCGACCTGTCCGGGTTGACCGCCAGTGAGGCCCGCGCCCTGTTCCTGGCTGTCGGCCCGGCCTCGGCTGCGACGCCGGCCGTGAAAGCAGCTCTGCGCAAGCTCGTCCATGCTCTGCCGGAGCCCTTCCGGGTGCAGGCCGAGGCAGCAGCGTCGTCGCTGGTCATAGACCCGCAGCGATGGGGGGCGAGCCGGGTCGAGCACCGGCCGCCTCACTTCCTCGACGAACTCCAGGACGCGGTGATCCGCGGCGTCCAGGTGCGGCTCGGCTACGTCGACAGCAAAGGCGTCGACACCCAGAGAACCGTCCACCCGCTGGGCATCGTCGCCAAAGGTCCGGCGTGGTACCTCGTCTCCAACACCGAGACCGGCCGACGGGCCTTCCGGATCGACCGCGTGTCGTCCGCCGACCCGACCGACGATCCCGTGCACCGACCCGAGGACTTCGACCTTGCCGAGAGCTGGTGCGAGATCACCGACGAGGTCGACCGCAAACGAACGCCGCTGGAGATCCAGGCGGTATGCACACCCCACGGGATAGGCATACTCCGGATGGCGCTCGGCGGCCGGCTCGACGTGGGAGGTTCCACGACCGACGGCCGCATCGAGGTCGTGATCCGCGGCCACAGCGAGTACATGCTCGCCGGCGAGCTCGCCGGGCTGGTCGAATGGCTCGAGGTGACCGGCCCTCCGGGTGTCCGAGACCACCTGGCCTCGATCGGCAACGCGCTCGTCGAACGATACGGCTGACCGCGCACCAGCGGAGACCTTCACGCTTCTTGAAGCGGACGAGACAGAGTTTCGAGAACAGTTCCGCTCAATAGCGTGGGTTTGTCCGTTCCGGCAGACGCCCGGTCACGACGTCGGCGGGTCCGCCGGCTTGGCTCGCTGCGGGTGGACCGTCTCGTGCCGGACCAGCATCGCCACGCACTCGGCGATCTTCCGGGTGCGCGTCTCGGCCCGCTTGACGGCATTGACCCGGCTGATGAGGGCGAAGCGGTTGGTCCTGGTGAGCACCTCGAACATCGCCTGCGCCGCCGGCTCGGCGGCGATCGCGGCTCGCAGGTCGGCCGGCACCTCCGCTTCCGATGACGGCGCATAGGCGGCCGTCCACCGCCCGTCGGCCTTCGCGGCGTCCACCGCGGCGCGGCCGGCGGGCAGCATCAGGCCGGCCGCCTCCAACCGGGCCACGTTGGCGACGTTGCGCTGGGACCAGACGCTGCGGGGCCGGCGCGGGGTGAACCGCCTCCAGGAACTCCCCTCGTCGCGCTTGCGGGCCTGCCCGTCGATCCAGCCGAAGCACAGTGCCTCGTCGACCGCCTGCTGCCAGGTCAGCGTGGTGACGGAGCCGCCCTTCCTGGTCAGGGCGAGCCACACGCCAGGAGAGGCGGTGTGGTTGTCCAGCAGCCACGCGCGCAGCGCCGCGCCGTCAGCAACGATCAACTCATCCAGCTCGGTTCCGGTCACCACCGCAGGTTAGTGTCGCAACCCGGTGTTGCGACCTGTCGGGGTGACTCGTTGAGCCCGCAGCGTCGGTGTCGGCCTGGCTCGCCCTCACCGAAGCCACCGTGGAGAACGGCTGCCTGCACATCGCCCCCGGCTCCCACGAACTCGGTTACCTGTCGCATGAACTGGAGGCCGAGCACGGACAGCGACGCGGCCGCGCGGACCAAGCCGTCCTGGCCGAGGCCGGGTTCGGGCATGGCGACGCTGTTCCCGTCCCGGTCGCGGCAGGCGACGCCGTCCTCCTGGGCGTCGCGCTGCTGCACCGCTCCGGCCCCGACGCCAGCGACGTGGCGCGCATCGGCCTGAACGCCCGCTACCTCGCTCCCGGCGCCGTCCGCACCCGCGACGGCTCCGCTCCCGGGGCACCCCGGCCATGGCGACGCCTGTCCAGTGCCCTGCGCCATTCCCGTACGGCATCGGCGGCGACCGGCGCGGTCCATCCTTCGGGGCGGGCCGCGCCTCCGATGTGGAAGGCGTCGACGCGGGCGGCGCGCAGGCGCGGGACGTGGTCGAGGCGCAGACCTCCGCCGATCATGAGGCGCTGCGTGTAGCCGGGGTCGCCACGGCGGGCCGCCTCCGCGAGGAGTACGGGCAGACCGTCGTCGACCCCCGCCGCCGAGCCCGCCGTGAGGTAGGTGTCCAGCCCCGGCAGGTCCGCGAGCTGCTTGCGCAGGGCGTCCCGGTCGGCGGCGCGGTCGATCGCCCGGTGGAAGGTCCACGCGCGTCCGTCCAGCTCCGCGACCACCCTCTCCACGGCGCCGAGATCGGTCCCGCCGTCCTCCCCGAGGAACCCGAGCACGAACTCCTCCGCCCCGGCCGACCGCATGTCGCCCGCAGCCCGCACCAGCGCGTCCACGTCCCCCGCCGCGAACCCGTCGGCGAGCCGCAGCATGACCCGTACCGGGATGTCCACGGCGGCGCGCACCTCCACGAACGTCGCGACCGTCGGGGTGAGTCCGTCGGCCCCCATGTCCGTGACCAGCTCCAGCCGGTCGGCACCTCCAGCCTGGGCGGCGACGGCGTCCTCGGCGTCGAGGGCGATCACCTCCAGAAGCGCGCGCGTGGTCATGGGGCCCCTTCCGTCGGGCATCGATCGGTGACGACTACAGGTCTAGTCCAATTTAGCAACAACCCGGACCGTTGGACGCCGCTGTCACGGTTCGCATGCGGACGACCACCGTCCGCATCTACCCTCGATGCGGCGCACCGCAACAAGACCGGCTGTTCAAGGGGGAGTTGCCCCCGAACTCAGTAAGTGGTGATCCGCTCGCTCCTGTGGACCTCGGTGCCGACGTTTTCGAGTACGCGCGGCCGTCGCCGGTAGGGAGTCACACCGGGGTCCGGCAGGTTCACTGCCCAGGGTTCGCCACCGGCCGTCGACCGCACTCCGAGCTGAGGCTGAGCGTCTCTCGCCCTCTGCGGGACCGATGTGGATCGGCTCCCCGGGAGCGCGCCATGCCTTTGCGGAGCCCTGGCCATCTTCCCGGCCCAGAGCCGGGGGTCGATGAATGGCCGGGTGTTTGTACTGTTCGACCAGCTCGGCCAGGTGCTCCTTCGTGCACCCGACGACCATCCGCTTACCGTCAGACGGCGTAAAGGTTGAGCTCGGCCTCGGTCGCGCCGGCCAGTTCGTACGACGTGCCGGCGGGTGGGCGGCGTCCGGAGTAGAGCCGTACGAGGGTGGTGGCGTCCCCGAGGTAGCGCGCGGGCGGCGCCTCGCCGCTCGGGGCACCGAGCAGCAGGGGCTCGTCGGTGTCGTCGAGGTCGGCGTGCAGGGGGCGGGTGCCGCGCGCCCGGGTGAGATGGGTCAACAGCTCGATCGCCGGAGCGAGTTGAGCGCCGCCGTACGCGTCGGGCAGGCCCCAGGCCTCGCGTACGTCACCGGCGTGCACCCACTCCCCGAGGGCGACCCCGTCCAGCACGCCGCCTGCCTCGGCGATGACCGGGCCCGCGTCGGTCATGCCCCGCTCCAGCTCGTCCACGATCCGCGCGACGGACCACTCGCCCCGCTCCGCGATGTCCCGGTCGTTCGACTCCGGGCCGAACACGCCCTTCTCGAACCGCCCCTCCACCACCCGCGACAGCGCGGCCGAGCAGTGCGCCAGCACATCCCGCACGGTCCACCCCGGACAACAGGTCCCCGCCGAGAAGTCCCCCTCCGGCCGCCCCCGCAACAGCGGCACCAGCACGTCCCGCTCACCGGCCAGCAGCCGCGCGGGGAGTCCGGGGTCCCGTACGTCGTGTGTATCAGCCACAGTCGTCATGGGATCCACGCTAGGGGGAGAGGCCCGCTGTGTGCACAGCACAGGCACAATGCGTATATGCCCGACCCTGACACCTCCGACGCTTCCGGCGCTTCCGGCGCTTCCGACGTCCCCGGCGTCCCCGGCGTCCCCGGCATCGACGCGGCCCGCCGGGAAGCCCTTCGCCACCGCTGGCTCCCCGCGCTGCTCTCCGCCCGGGACGGGGCCTGCGATCCCCCGCCGTCCCCGTATGCCGACAACCTGATCGAGCGGTGGTCGGAGCCCCAGCGGAAGTACCACACCCTTGATCACCTGACGGCGGTGCTGGACCGCGTCGAGGTGCTGGAGGACCACGCGGCGGACCCGGATCTCGTCCGCCTGGCGGCCTGGTTCCACGACGCCGTGTATCTGCCGGAGCGGTCGACGAACGAGGAGCGGTCGGCGCGGCTCGCCGAGCGGGCGTTGCGCGAGGCCGGGGTCGCGGAGGAGAAGGTGGCGGAGGTCGTGCGGCTGGTGCTGCTGACCGTCACCCATGATCCGGCCGACGACGACCCGAACGGGCAGGTGCTGTGCGACGCGGATCTCGCGATCCTGGCATCGGCACCGGACGCGTACGCCGCCTATGCCGCCGCCGTGCGGGCGGAGTACGGGTTCGTGCCGGACGAGGCGTTCCGGGCGGGCCGGGCGGCTGTGCTGCGCCAACTGCTCGATCTGCCCCGGCTGTTCAGGACGCCGTACGGGCAGCGGGAGTGGGAGGGCCGAGCTCGGGAGAACCTGCGGGCGGAGCTGACCGGACTGACGAAGGACTGACGGAGGACTGACGAGACCGACTTCCCGGCCCTGTCCGGGGGAAGGAATGCGACCCCGTGACCGCCTGTTGCCCATGAATGTGTCCTCATCCGCCACCGCTCCCGACCATGCCCGTTTCCGCGTCCCCCTCTCCGTCTACGTCCTCGGCCTGGCCGTCTTCGCGCTCGGGACCAGCGAATTCATGCTCTCGGGGCTGCTGCCGCCCATCGCCGAGGACATGCACGTGTCCATCCCACGGGCGGGACTGCTGATCTCGGCGTTCGCGATCGGGATGGTGATCGGGGCGCCGCTGCTGGCGGTGGCGACACTGCGCCTCCCCCGGCGTACGACCCTCGTCGCGCTGATCACGATCTTCGGCTTCGGGCAGGTCGCCGGGGCCCTCGCCCCCACCTACGCCGTCCTCTTCGCCTCCCGGATCGTGAGCGCGCTGGCCTGCGCCGGGTTCTGGGCGGTCGGGGCGGCCGTGGCCGTCGCGATGGTGCCGGTGAACGCGCGGGCCCGCGCCCTGGCCATCATGATCGGCGGGTTGTCGATCGCCAATGTGCTGGGGGTTCCGGCGGGGGCCTTCCTCGGAGAGCACTTCGGATGGCGGTCGGCGTTCTGGGCGGTGGCGGTGGCCTCGGCGATCGCGCTCGTCGGGGTCGTGACACTCGTACCGGCCATCCCGCTGCCCGACCAGCGGCCCCGGCTCGCCCGAGAGGCCCGGATCTACCGCGAACCCCAGGTCTGGCTCTCCATCACGATCGTGGCGCTGGCCGCGGGCGGCGTCTTCTGCGCGTTCAGCTATCTCGCGCCGCTGCTCACGGACGTGGCCGGGCTGGACGACGGCTGGGTGCCGACGGTTCTCGCGCTGTTCGGGATCGGGGCGCTGATCGGCACGGCGGTCGGGGGACGGATCGCGGACGCGCACCTCTTCGGGGTGCTGCTCACCGGTACCGCCGCGTCCACGGTGCTGCTCGTCGCCCTGGCGCTGCTCGCCGAGTCCGCCGTCGCCGCCGTCCTGCTCTCCTTCCTCCTCGGGGTGTCCTGCTTCTACACCGCCCCGGCCCTCAACGCCCGTCTGTTCAACGTCGCCGGTGCCGCCCCGACCCTCGCCGGCGCCACCACCACCGCCGCGTTCAACCTCGGCAACACCGGTGGCCCCTGGGTCGGCGGCGTCGTCATCGACGCGGGCCACGGCTTCGCCTCCACGGCCTGGGCGGGCGGCGCCATCACCGCGGCCGCCATCGGCACCACGGCCGTCTCGCTGCGCCTCCACCGGCGTACGCGGGCCTCCCGGCTCGTGGCCGGGAGCGGTGACAGCGCCGTAAATCCGGTACGTACGGACGTCTGAGCCCGCCTATCCTCGCCGCCATGCGACCAATGGGTGGGGAACAGGTTCAGGAAGCCGTCGAACACGGCCTGACGGTGCTGGGGACGGTGGTGGACCAGGACTGGAAGGGCGTCAAGGCCGGTCGGCTGGAGTGGGATTGCCGGGAGACCGCCGAGCACGTCGCGTCGGACCTGATCGCCTACGCGGGACAGCTGGCGGGGCGGCCGACGGCACGCTACGTACCGTTCGAGATCGACATGGCGGAGTGCGAGAACAACGCCGACGTGCTGGAGGTGATCCGCACGACCGGCGCCCTGCTCACGGCCGCCGTCCACACCACCCCCCGCTCGGTCCGCGCCTTCCACCCGTACCCGTTCCGCGCCGCCGACCGTGAGGGCTTCGCGGCGATGGGTGTCGCCGAGGTGCTGCTGCACACGCACGACATCGCGGAGGGCCTCGGGCTCCCGGCGTCCGCGGCCGTGCCGCCCGCCGGGCTCGGACTGTGCGAGTCCGTGCTCGCCCGCCTCTTCCCGCACGTCAGGCCGGGTGACGACCCCTGGACGACCCTGCTGTGGGCCACCGGCCGGGGCGAGCTGCCGGGGCGCGCACCGGTCACGGAGTGGCGTTGGAGCAATCCGCTGCACATCGACGCCGAGAACGTCGTCCTGCAGGGCGTCCACCCGGCCGCCGCGGCCGATCTCGCCGAGGGCGGCACCGGCGGCTTCGCGTGGATCGCGGGCGGGCCGGTCGAGGGGACCCGGGTCGGCGCGGGCATGGTGTTCCAGGCCTACGAGGCGGGGGTGCACCGGCCGGAGTGGGGCATGTTCGTGCTCGTACGCAAGGAGGACGGGTTCGCCGTCGGCGCGCTCGGCTACCACGGCGCGCCGGACGAGGAGGGCCGCGTCGAGATCGGCTACGACCTGGTCGAGGGGGCGCGCGGGCGCGGTCACATGACCGACGCGGTGCGCGCGCTGGCCGGCTGGGCGCGGGAGCGGAGCCGGGAGCCGGGGGACGTACGGTCGCTGTTCGCGGTCGTCGACAAGGTCAACGCCCCGTCCCAGAACGTCCTTTCGCGGGCCGGATTCGACAAGGTCAGCGACGACTGGGGCGACGGGGAGCACGGGGCGCAGTTCGCGTACGAACTCCGCCTGCGCGCCTGACGTACAACTCCGCCTGCGCGCCTGACGTACGACTCGGTCCGCGCGCCTGACGTACGCCGGGGCCCGAGCGGTGTCGAGTGCCCCGGCCCTTCAGACCGTGGCCCGCGACCTCTCAGGCCGTGGCCCGCAACCCCTCAGGTGTGTCCCCGACCCTTCAGGCCATGGCCCGCGCCCCCTCAGGCATGGGCCCCGACCCCTTCAGGCCGTGGTCCCCGACCCCTCACGCCGTGGTCCCCGCCGCTTGGGCCTGCGCAGCCCCGCCTCCGTCAGTCTGCGCAGCAACTCCTTCGAGCCCACCTCCACGGCACCCGCCCGCACGACCGCCTCGTAGCGGTGGGACGGGATGTCGTAGTGGTCGCGCTCGAAGGCCCGCTCGGGGATGCCCAACCGCCCGGCGAAGGCGTGCAGTTCGTCGAAGGACGCGTCGCTGACGAGGTGGGACCACATGCGCCCGTGCCCCGGCCAGGTGGGCGGGTCGATGTAGAGGGTCACGGGGACGGGGCCCCTCCGGACGCGGCGCCCAGCGTCCCCAGCGCCGCGACCCGCACCCCGGCCTTGTGGCACACCCACTGCGGATCGGGCCCGAGCTCGGGCTCGACGTCGAGCGCGTGCGGGTCGCCGACGCCGCAGACCGGGCAGAGGGGCCAGCGGCCGTACCGTTCGAGCAGGGCGTCCTGGACGTCCTGGGCGACGAGCCCGGCGACGTACGCCGCGCCGTCCGGCCACTGCTCGACCCACCAGCGGCGCTGGACGACGGAGTCCTCGACCATCGAGACGATGTCCGCGTCGGCGACCTCGCCGGATGCCAGGTCGGCGAGCACGAGGGCGCGGGCGGCGTGCAGCGCCTGCTCAAGGGGGCCGAGGGGGCTCACGGGGTCACTGCTGGGACTCATGCATCCATTGTGCGGCCCTTGACCATACGACCGGAAAGAAAATATCTTTCATAAGGTGAGCGATGAAGTGAAGGAAATTTCCGCACCTGCGGAAGGCCGGTCCCCGGGTCGCTCGCCCGGAGGGAAGAGCGGCACCGCGGGAGCGCCGCCCGCCCCCGCCGCCCTCGCCGCGAAGGTACGGACGCTGGCCCCTTCCATGACCCGTTCCATGCAGCGGGTCGCGGAGGCCGTCGCGAGCGATCCCGCGGGCTGCGCGGCGCTCACGGTCACCGGCCTCGCCGCTCTCACCGGCACCAGCGAGGCGACGGTCGTCCGCACCGCCCGCCTCCTCGGCTACCCCGGCTACCGCGACCTGCGCCTCGCCCTCGCCGGCCTCGCCGCCCACCAGCAGTCGGGCCGCGCGCCCTCGGTCACGGCCGACATCGCGGTCGACGACCCGCTGCCCGACGTGGTCGCCAAGCTCGCGTACGACGAGCAGCAGACCCTCGCGGACACGGCGGCCGGACTCGACATGGTCCAGCTCGGCGCGGCGGTCGGCGCGCTCGCCGGGGCCCGCCGCATAGACATCTACGGTGTCGGGGCGTCCGGGCTGGTCGCCCAGGACCTCACGCAGAAGCTGCTCCGCATAGGGCTGATAGCGCACGCGCACAGCGACCCGCACCTCGCCGTCACCAACGCGGTGCAGCTCCGCGCGAAGGACGTGGCCATAGCGATCACCCACTCCGGCTCGACGGGCGACGTCATCGAGCCGCTGCGGGTCGCCTTCGACCACGGGGCCACGACGATCGCGATCACCGGGCGGCCCGACGGACCGGTCTCCCAGTACGCCGATCACGTCCTGACGACGTCCACGGCCAGGGAGAGCGAGCTGCGGCCGGCGGCGATGTCGTCCCGGACGAGTCAACTGCTGGTGGTGGACTGCCTGTTCGTCGGCGTGGCGCAACGGACGTACGAGTCGGCGGCGCCCGCGTTGTCGGCGTCCTACGAGGCGTTGGCGCATCGGCACCGGGTCGGGGGGCCGTCGCGGTAGGTGGGCCGGGGACGAGCGCCCCGTCAGGGCACGGAACCGTGACCACCGCGGCTGCGCCGCGGAGCGCGATCGACCACGACGAACCCGCGGACCACCACCGCGTCTGCCCCGAAGGCACAGTCGCACCGCACCGTACGGAATGAGTCACCATGGCCACTTCCCCCCACGCCTCCGCCCTCCCCCACCATCTCTCCGTGCGCGCCGAGCTGGAGTCGCTGACGACCGAGGCGTTCCGCCCGGAGCTGGCCGACATCGATCAGCTGCCCACGCTCGACATCGCGAAGCTGATGAACGCCGAGGACGCCGCCGTGCCGACGGCCGTCTCCGCGCAGCTGCCGCTGATCGCGGCGGCGATCGACGCCATCGCCGAGCGGATGGCCCGGGGCGGCCGACTGATCTACGCGGGCGCGGGCACGGCGGGCCGACTGGGCGTGCTGGACGCGTCCGAGTGCCCGCCGACGTTCAACACGGCACCCTCGCAGGTGGTGGGCCTGATCGCGGGCGGCCAGGAGGCCGTGGTCACCTCGATCGAGGGGGCGGAGGACTCGGCGGAGCTGGCCCGGACCGACCTCGACGCGCTCGCGCTGACGCCCGACGACACGGTGGTCGGCGTCTCCGCCTCCGGTCGCACGCCGTACGCGGTGGGCGCGGTGGAGCACGCGCGCGCGACCGGCGCGCTGACGGTCGGCGTGTCCTGCAACACGGCCAGCGCGCTCGCCGCGGCGGCCGATCACGGCATCGAGATCGTCGTCGGCCCGGAACTGGTCACCGGCTCGACGCGCCTCAAGGCGGGCACGGCCCAGAAGCTCGTCCTGAACATGCTCTCGACGATCACCATGATCCGTCTCGGCAAGACCTACGGGAACCTGATGGTCGACGTCCGGGCCACCAACGACAAGCTCCGCGCCCGCTCCCACCGCATCGTCGCCCTCGCCACCGGCGCGACGGACACCGAGATCGAAACGGCCCTCACCGCCTCGGGCGGCCAGGTGAAGAACGCCATCCTCACCATCCTGAGCGGCGTGGACCCGAGCACGGCGACCCGCCTGCTGACGGAGAACGACGGCCACCTGAGGGCGGCCCTGGCGGCGGCGATGACGACGGGCTGATACTCCGCGGGCAGGCACAGGCGGGTGCCCCCGGAGCAGACACCGCATCAGCTCTCTACGGCGGCGGCCCTCGGCGCACGTCGAGCTGACGGAGTTCGACCGCCAGGCGAGCGGCCGTCACGAAGCCCCTGTCGTCGTGCAGGACGACAAGACCGTGGTGAGCGGCGGTGGCACAGACCTGCAGATCGACCGCGGACAGCGCCTGATGCTCGCCTCGCTCGGCGGCCCGCAGCTGCAGCCCGCCGATCCAGTGGGGCGCGCCCTCCGGGACGGAGACGTCGTCGTAGAGCTCGGCGAACATCGCGCTGTACTCGTACTCCTTGAGGCCGCGTGCCGAGCGCAGGAACTCCGCCCGCTGCGGATAGCACGACCGGAGGTCGCCGTCCATGACGACGGGGCGCCACGCCTCGTGAAGACGCCGGTCCCGGAGCAGGCGCCACAGGGCCGACGAGTCCAGCAGGTAGCCGGTCACGCGCGGTGGGCCTCCTTGTCCGCACGGTGCGCGGCCTCGGCCCCTTCGATGTCCCACTCCTGGGCAAGCTCGAAGTACTTGTCGTGGGCGGTGGCGCGCAGAAGCCGCATGTTGTACTCCTCCAGCGCCTTCGCCACCGCTGCGGTCTTCGTCCGGTGCCCACCCAGGCGCTTCGCGGTCTCCAGCGCCTCATCGTCGATGTCGATGTGTGTCAGAGACATGCGGCCTCCCGCGATGTACAGAATTTCCGGTAATCCCCTCATGGAATGTACATACCCCTCCGAGGTTGAGCCCGACCTTCGGGGACTGAAGCTCCTATTGGCTGTCAAGCAGTGGTGAGCCAGTCGCGGTAGACGTTGGCGAGGTCGTCGTCGCGGCGTGTGCCGCGTTCGATGCCGGAGATGACGGTGGGCCAGACACCGAAGTGGTGGGCGGCGGCGGTGAGGGTGATGTTCTTGGCCTGGCGTGCGGGCCGCAGGTCCGCGATGTCGGGGACCGTGACTGTGGTGGTGAGGTAGCGGAACACTTCACGGGCGATGGCCCGTTTGAGGAGCCGGATGATCTCCTTCTTGGTGCGGCCTGCTGTGGTTTGGCGGGCCACGTAGTCGCGGGTGCGGCGGTCGCTGGACATGCGGACGAGGGCTATCCGGTAGAGGGCCGCGTTCGCGGCCCGGTCGCCGCCTCGTGAGAGGCGATGACGGTTGGTTTTGCCGCTGGAGGCGGGCACGGGGGCGACGCCGCACAGAGCTGCGAAGGACGCCTCGGTGCGCAGGCGGTCCCGGTTGCCGCCGGCGGTGATCAGCAGCTGGGCCGCGGTGTCGGGGCCGACGCCGTAGGCGGCCCGCAGGCCCGGATTGTGTCCGGCGACGATGTCGTCGAGGGCGGCGGTGAGGTCGTCGTGCTCGGCGGCCAGGGCCTTCACGCGTCGGGCGAGGCTCTTCAGGGCGGTCAGGACGGCGGTGTGGACGGCGTCTCCAGTGGGACGCAGGCGTGCCAGGGTGTCGATCAGCGGTTTGCCGCCGAGGGCCCGGTAACGGGCGCGGATGGTGTCGGGGGCGCCGATGAGGATGTGGCCGATCTGGTTCATGGCGGCGGTGCGGGCTTTGACCGTGGACCGGGCGGCGTTGTGGAGGGCTCGTATGCCGGTGACGGTCTCGTCCTTGGGTGCGCTCGATGCGCGTCCGGAGAGTGCGGCGCGGGCGGCGGCGTAGGCGTCGATGGGGTCCGACTTGCCGCTGCGGCGGCGTTCGGCCCGGTCGGGGCGGTTGACCTCGATGACGGTCAGACCGTCGGCGCGGGCGGCGCGGGTGAAACCCGTTCCGTAGGACGCGGTGCCTTCGACGCCGATCGCGGCCACGTCTCCGTGTGCGGACAGGAACGCGAGGGCTGCCGCGTATCCGGCGGAGGTGGTGGGGAACTCGGCGTCGGCGAGATGGCCGCCGTTGCCGGTGACGACCGCGACATGAACGGTGTCGGCATGGGAGTCCACGCCGCCGAACACCCACTGGCCGGCCATGTCTGCTGTGCCCGCTGATGTCATGCTGGAGATGCCTTCCTAGCCGGAGGCGGCACCGGCCGGGTGGGGCAGACAGGACATTGAGGGGGCTTCTGACCAAGCTCCTATCAGGTCATGTTCCACCTGGCCGGAGCCATGGAGAACGGGCCCCGGCAGCCGGACGGTACAGCCGGAAGACAACCCAGCAGGGTGTCAGTCAGTGGCAGAGCCACGACCACCGGAACCCGCTTACGAGTATCAATGTCAGTGGCGTGTGGCACGGTGGTGGGGATCGCTGATGTCTCCCTTGTCTCCCCTGCCTCCCCGGGAAGGACCGCGCCCGTGAACCACGCGCAGCTCACCGCCCTCGGCCGCGCCCTGCGTCTCCTCGGGGAGCACGGCGACGCGCTGAACGCCGACACCCCGGACGCCCGGCTGCACGAGGTGAAGGCCGACCTCAGACGAGCCCTGGAGCTGCTGGACGAGACGGTCACGACGGCCGCCCCGACGACCCGCTGCGCCGAGCACCCGAACGGCCCCGTGGACGAGGAGGCCCCCGACCGCTGCCTGCTCTGCGAGACCCGCCGCCGAGCCGCCCGCCGCACCCAGCTGAACGACAGCTACGGCCCGGCCCGCCCCGCCGGCCCCGCCACCCCGACCCCCTCGCGCTACGGCGTACGGGACGACCGCCCCCAGCCCCAGCAGCGCTGGCTCCCGGAGGCGTGGAACGGCCAGGTCTGGCAGCTGTGCGGCACCCCCCGCCGCGACCGCCGCGAGGCCGAGCTCTACCTCGCCGCGCAGCGCCGAGGCCCCCGCCCCGCGATCGCCTACCGCCTGGTCCAGGAGTTCACCGACTACGACGTGACACGCATCTGGGGCGAGCCGGTCCGGGTGGACATCGAGCCGCTGGGCAATCTGTAGCGAGGGGACGAGAGGCCACCCCGGTCTCGGCCCAGGAGCCCGGCCGTCCCGGACGCCCGGCCGTCCTGGACGCCCCGACGCCGCAACGGCTCAACACGGCAGCCGCCCCTCCTCGTTGACCCGCCGCACCCGGGCCCGCAGCACCTCCCCCGGGGTCGCCTCCCGCAGGGTGTCCGGCGGACAGTCCCACTCCCGGCCGCCCCCGACCGGCCGCAACTGCACGTAACCGCCCTCCCGGCCCATCACCTCGCCGAGCCGCCCGTCCCGTACGTCCACGGCGTACGACCGCTGCGGGGCGGTCACGTCCGAGCCGCCTTCCGCAGCACGGCGGCGAGGTCGGCGGCGACCTGGAGGTTGCAGCACCCCAACTCGACGAGCGGGTAGGGCAGTTCACTGGCCCCGGTCACCGGGTCCACGCGCAGCGACGGGAGCACGATGCCGACTCCGCGCAGGGCCTGGTCGAGTTGCTCCACGGCTTCCTCGGTCGTCCGCACTGTGCTCCGCCCCTTCGCCGCCGCTCTGTTCTTCACGTCCGCTTCCTCCACGCTGGGTTGCCGATTCACCACACAGCGTGGCCGAGGGGCCTCTAGCCTGGCCAGATACGACGCCCCAACAGGGGGACTGCTGGACAGGAAGTTGCGGCCATGCCAGGACCGAAGGACCTCGACCCGTCGTCGTCACCCCGGGCGCTGCTCGGCGCCGAGCTGCGCCACGCGAGGGAGCGGGCGGGGCTCAGTCAGGATGATCTGGGCCAGCGGTTGTTCGTGAGCGGGTCGTTCGTGGGCCAGCTGGAGTCGGCCGTACGACGCCTGCAGCCGGAGATCGCGCGGCTGATCGATGTGGCGCTGGAGACGGGGGACTTCTTCAGCCGCAATTGCAAGGCGGCGTCCAAGTCCCGCTATCCCGAGCACTTCGCAGAGGCAGCGGAGGCGGAGGCGCTGGCCACGGCGATCCGCCAGTACACGCCGATGTTGATCCCCGGACTGCTCCAGACGCCCGCGTACGCACGAGCCGTGAACCGTGCCTACGCCCCGACAGCGCCGGAGGAGACCATCGAGGGGTGGGTGGAGGGACGGATCGCACGGACCCGGCTCCTCGACGATCCAACAAAACCTTTGCTGTGGGCGGTGCTTGACGAAGCCGCGCTACGCCGAGAGACCGGCGGCCGTGCCGTGATGGAGGAAGCCCTGACTCACGTCGCGGGCCTGGCCCGCCGGAGCCGGGTCATCGTGCAGGTACTGCCGTTCAGCGCGGGAGCGCACACGGCCATGGAAGGCGCGCTGAAGCTGATGGACTTCGACGACGCCCCTCCGCTGGTCTACTTCGAGGGCGTCCGTGTCGGACGGCTGGAGGACGACCCAGCCCTCGTCAGCCAGCTGCGGCTCACCTTCGAGCTACTCGCGGCCTCCGCCCTCCCGCCTGAGAAGTCCCTGGCCCTGATCGAGGCGTTGGCGCAGGATTATGCCCATGAGGAACATCCCTGACCACGACCTGAGCGCCGCCATATGGCACAAGTCCAGTTACAGCGGCGGCGGTGGCGGCGACTGCCTGGAGGTCGCCCGCTGGCGCAAGTCGACGTACAGCGAGGGCGGAGGCGGCAACTGCCTGGAAGTCGCCGAAGGCCACCCCACCCACATCCCCGTGCGCGACTCCAAGACCCCCCTCGGCCCGAAGCTCGTGTTCCGGGCCGAGGTGTGGTCCGTGTTCGTCGAGGACCTCAAGTCGCGCTAGGCGAACGGGTTGCCGTGCCCCGGTAGCCGTCCGCCCGGTGGCACATACCGCAGCCGCCCGACCTGGTCGGTCACCGGCGTGAACCCGGCGGCCTGGAGCCGGGCGGCATACCTGGCGGTGCGGCGTCGGCTGTAGCCGAGCCCGAAGTACACCAGGCCCATGAGCGCGGCCCAGACGCCGACGGCGATGACGACACCGGTGGCGCCGTCCGCGAACCGGAACGCGATCGCCGCGACCAGCGCGGTGAAGCCGAGACCCGAGATGGCCATCCGCTGCTTGTCGGTGAACTGGTGCCCGAGGTCGAACACCATGCGGGCCTTGAGAAGTTCGGCTTCGGCGGGCACGACGGGCGGCAGCGAGCCCCCGTCCCCTGCCTCGGGATACCGCTCCCGGTTCCGCGCGGCACGCTCCCGGCCCTCCCGGCTCGGGTCGGGCACGACGCGCAGCGCGAACCTGTTGTCGTTCAGGTTCAGGTCCGCGTACTCGTACCCGAACTGCTGCGCGATGAAGGCGAGTCGGGTGAGCCCCTTCATCGTCGTCATGCTGACGACGAGTTCCACGGGCTCACCGCTCTCCATCTTCCGCAGCAGTTTCCGCACACGTCTCTTGCCCACCAGATCCCCCGTCCGTCAACAACTTCTCCTGATCGAACAGCATTTCACCGAGACGGCCGATCTGGGCGGGGTCCGAGGACCAGCAATACAGGACCACCTCGTCCGCCCCGATCCCGGCGAACGCGTCGACCGCGCCGCGTACGGCCTCCGGCGTGGTCAGCAGCCCCTCGGCCATGTACTCCGCGCGCCCGGTGAAGGCGTAGTACCGCAGCAGGTTGGCGCGGGCGTCGGCGATCACCGACGGCCCACCGATCGCCACACTGGCCTGGGCCACGAGCTTCGGGCGCCCGGCCCGCCCGTGGTTCTCCCAGGCGGTCTCGACCTCACGGAACATCCGGTCCATGTGGGCCGGAGGCAGCGCCGCGCCGAGGAAGCCGTCGCCCCAGCGCGCGACGCGTTCGAGGGCGGCGGGGGCGAAGCCGCCGAACAGGACCTCGGGGCCGCCGGGGGTCGCGGGGAGCGGCCCGATCGGCCCGACGCCCTCCGCGTACGGCTGCCCGGACCAGGCCCAGCGCAACTGCTCCAGCTGCTCGTCGAGCCGACGCCCGCGCCGCCGGATGTCGATGCCGGCGACCTGGCAGTCGTCCTCCCGCCCGCCGATCCCGATGCCGAAGGTGAAGCGCCCGCCGGAGATCCGGTCCAGCGTGGCCGTCTGCTTGGCGAGGATGGCGGTGTTGTAGTGCGGGGCGAGCAGGACTTCGGTCTGGACGCGGATGCGGCTCGTCGCCCCGGCGAGGGCGGCCAGCGTGACCAGCGGGTCGGGGTTGTCGTAGACGAGCCGGTCGAGCAGTCCCAGCGTGCTGAACGAACTCTCCTCAGCGAGCCGGGCCCAGGTCAGCAGGCCGGCGGGGTCGTCGACGGGCAGACCGAGCCCGACGGGTATGCGTGCGGGTACGGAAACGGGGCTCATGGCGGAACACTCCTGTGAGCGGTGGAAGGGCAGGGCAAAATCACTGCCGCCCGCTTCCTGGCCACGCACGTGTGCGTGTGCGCCCGCTCCCGTTCTGCGGCGTCCTTCTGGAGAGCGTGATCGTCGAAGTGGCGCCACAGTACTCAGCCGCCCCACCCCCCGGCGACCGAATTAACGCCCCCGAAGCTCAAGCCCCCAGCTCCGAGCCCTCTTTTCAAGGAACGGGAGGCGGGCCTCACCCCCCCCCACCCGGCGAGTTGACTTGACGCGTTCGACTTGCCACGCACGGTGACGATGCTGATACCGTGCCCGCAGACGAAACAGCCCCCGCCAGGTGCTACCAACACCGGCGGGGGCTTGACCTACGAGATCGAAAGACACGGTTCGATCCCATGGCTGATGCCAACCTTAGTGCTGCCTCCCTGCCCGCGCACGCGGACCCGCACCCTCCGCGCCCCCACCCCATGGCCAACCCGGGCTACGGCAAACGCACCGCCCCCGACCAACACCCCCGCACGGCCCACGACTTCGCCGACCTCCCACCCCGCGAAGCAGCCGTCGCCGCGTACATCGACCGCCTCCCCGACGGCGCCGACATCTCCGTGAAAACGCTGGCCAAGACACTCCCGTACGGACAGTGCGCGCTGCGCACGGCCCTCAACAGGCTCCAGGAGGCGGGCCACTTGCGCCGGGGCCGGGAGTCCATCGAGGCCGGCTCGGGAGGTTCCCGCTGGATCACCCGATCGTGGTTCTCCCGGACGGCACGGGACGACGACTGGTGGGCGAGGTTCACGCGGGGCGACGTACCGCAGGAGCCGGGGCAGGTGCCGGGGCAGGTGCCGGGGCAGGTGCCGGGGCAGGTGCCGGAGAAGGCCCCCACCCGTTCCCGGGCCCACATCCTCCTCGCCGCGCTGGGCCGGGAGGCCCCCGCACTCTCCCTCTCCCAGGCGGACTGCGCGGCACTGGCCCCGCTCCTGCTGCCCTGGTTCGAGCGCGGCGCGACCGACGAGTCCATCCGCCAAGCCCTGACCTCCGGCCTCCCGACCCCGGTCCACAGCCCGGCGGCCCTCCTCCGCACCCGCCTCCTCGCCAAGCTCCCCCCGGAACCGGCGCCCCTCCCCGACCCCGTACGCCCTCCCCTCCGCATGCTGGAGTGCGCGAAGTGCGGCATCGCGGGCCGTCCCGAGGCCCTACCGGGCGGCATGTGCGGCGCCTGCCGAGGCGAACGCGCCCCTACTCAACCCAACACGCCCCTGTCCGCCGCCGCAGTACACACCCACGCGGCCCAGATCCGTGTGGCGATGTCACAGCAGTCACGAGAAAGGACACCCGTATGACCGCTCCTACGGTCCGTCGTCACCACACCGGGGCACGATGGGAGGAAGGAGGCGACCCCATGACCCCTGATACCGCCGAGCGTCCGCAGATGTCCGTCGAGGACTTCGAAGAACTCGTCCGCAGGGCTCCGACGGAGCTGCGGAACCGGCTGGAGTTTCTCGGCGGGAGGCTGTGCGTCCGGCACGGCCCGCTCGATGTCGACGAGTTCGAGGAGCTGGCCGCCGTGGCTCCCGAAACCGTGCGGCTCGAGTACATCAACGGAAATGTAAAGGTCAAGGCCATGCCTGACGGCAACCACCGCTCGATCTTCATGTGGCTGCTGCGCCAGTGCATGCAACACCGTCCCGACCTGGATCTCGTGCCCGAGTCCGGAGTGAAGGCCGAGGCCTATCGCAAGGGCCGCGCGCGCACTGACGGCACGCTGGTGCCGGTGGATCACTTCCGGGGAGACGGCGAGTGGTCCAACCCCGACGGCGCTCTCATGGCCGTGGAGATCACCTCCCGCGACCGCGACACCGACCAGCGCGACCGTATCGACAAGCCGGTCGGCTACGCGGCAGCCGGCATCCCCGTCTACCTCCTCATCGACCGCGACAACAACACCCTGACGGTCTTCAGCGAGCCGAGGGACGGTCGCTACCAGCAAGCCCCCTCCTACCCCTGGGGCGCAACCGTCGAGATCCCCACCCCTGTCGACATCACCCTCAAGACCGAGAAACTCAAGGACTACGCCGACTGACCCGTCCCGATACCGGCCCGGGCACAGCCCCATGAACGCGACGGTGACCGTCTGCCCGATGTGGGCGGACGGGTCGAAGACGAGGGGCGCGGCGGAGGTTCCGCCTGCCGCCCGTGCCGGTGATCGGCTCGGGCGGCACACGATCGCCTACTTGAACGGAACGTTCACGCAGGCCAGCCGCGCCCCGGCCGTCCCCGCGTGCCCCTCGTGCGTGGACGTCGCCGCCTCGTGCAGCACCACGGAACGGGCCCCGCCCTCCCGGAACCGCCAGTCGACGACGCCTATGGAACGCGCCGAGCCGTCGTCGTTCGTCGTCACGTCCAGCCACACCTCGTTCTCGGCGTTGGCGTACTCCGGGTCCACGGACGGCTGCTTCGGGTCCACCTCGTCCTGGTAGTGCGGCCCGGCGTCGGCGGGCAGCTTGCCGCACGGCTTGGTGTGCACGTGCGCGCCGTACACCCGGTTCGCGGTGAGGTCCCGCAGCCGCAGCTCGATCCGCGTACCGCCGTCGCGCCGCAGCTCCTCCTTGACCTGCACGCGCCCGGCGACGGGCACCAGGTCGGTGTTGTAGGTGACGGCGCGCGCCGCATCCGCGGTGCCGGCCGGGGCGAACACCGTCTTGACGAGCACCTTCTCCACCGGCTTCTTCCCGGTGGTCTCACTGGCGCCCGCGGTCGCGGCGACGCCGAAACCGCCCGCGACGGCCGCCACTGCGGCACCGGCCGCGATGAACCGCTTGTGCTTGAGGGTGAGCTTGTGTCGTGCCATTGGATCTCTCGTCCCGTTCGTGGGGGGTGAAGGGGAGCTGTCGCAGACAACAACGCACCCCAACTGCCTCCCTAAAAGCGGCAGTTGGGGTGCCTGGCGACGCTGTGGTCTCGACCCTACAGCGACACATATGACGGGATTGGCTCACTACCGCCAGGTACTCGCCAGGTAATGGGGAGACTTGGCGAAAGATCCTCAGCTGAGCGAGCCCAGCGCCGCCGGCTCGAACGCCTTCAGTTCGCCGAAGCGGCCGTCGAGCACCTTCGCCGCCCACTGAGGGTCCTGGAGCAGCGCGCGGCCCACGGCGACGAGGTCGAACTCGTCGGCCTCCAGGCTGGTCAGCAGGTCGTCGATGCCCTTGAGTGTCGCTCCCTCACCGGAGAACGCGGCGAGGAACTCGCCGTCCAGGCCGACCGAGCCGACGGTGATGGTGGGCTTGCCGGTGAGCTTCTTCGTCCAGCCCGCGAGGTTGAGCTCGGAGCCGTGGAACTCCGTCTGCCAGTAGCGGCGCGTGGAGGCGTGGAACGCGTCGACACCGGCCGCCACGAGCGGGCTCAGCAGCGCCTCCAGCTCCTGAGGCGTCTCGGCCAGCCGCGCGTCGTACGCCCCCTGCTTCCACTGCGAGTAGCGGAAGATGACCGGGAAGTCGGCGGACACGGAGTCCCGCACGGCCGCCACGATCTCCGCCGCGAACTTCGTGCGGGCGACCGGGTCACCGCCGTAGGCGTCCGTACGGCGGTTGGTGCGCTCCCAGAGGAACTGGTCGATCAGGTAGCCGTGGGCGCCGTGGAGCTCGACGCCGTCCATGCCGATGCGCTCGGCCTCGGCGGCGGACTGGGCGAAGGCCGCGATGACCTCGTCGATGTCGGCCTGCGTCATGGCCCGGCCGCCCTCGGCCTCGGTGCCGTCGAACCGCAGGCCGGAGGGGCCGAGGACCGGGGCCTCGGGGAAGAGCCTGCCCTGCTGCCGGACGGTCCCGATGTGCCACAGCTGCGGCACGATGGTGCCGCCGCCGGCGTGCACGGCCTCCGCGACCTTCGCCCACCCGGCGAGCTGCTCCTCGCCCGCGAACCTCGGCACCCCGTCCAGGTGCCCGGCCGTCTCGTGCCCGACGTAGGTCCCCTCGGTCACGATCAGACCGACCCCCGCGGCCGCCCGGCGCCCGTAGTACGCGGCCACGTCCGCACCCGGTACCCCACCGGGCGAGAACTCCCGCGTCATGGGCGCCATGGCGATCCGGTTCGGAACGGTCAGACCGTTGATCGTGACGGGCCGGGACAGCACCTCGGCGGCGCGGGAGGTGGAGGTGGAGGTGGAGGCGGTGGTCACGTGGGGACTCCTCGGAGAGGTCGTCGGGACATCGACATCGACATCTGCGTCGACATCTACGTCGACATCGACAGGGCGTCGACGGAACATCGACACGTACTGCGATGCGGGCATCGAATTGAATGGAGCATGCACTACATGCGCACGCATACAGCGTCTCTCCGCACAACCGCCCCGCCCGCCACGGAATTCCGCCGCCGCGCCCTCGTCCGCCGTGACCCAGGACACGCCCGAGGGCGGCACCCCCTGCGTCCAGGGAGTGCCGCCCTCGGTACTGAAGGACGGTGATCGACCGGGGTCGATCAGAAGTCCATGTCACCGCCCGGCATACCGCCGCCGGCGGGCGCGGCGGACTTCTCCGGCTTGTCGGCGATGACGGCCTCGGTGGTGAGGAAGAGCGCGGCGATGGAGGCGGCGTTCTGCAGGGCAGAGCGCGTCACCTTCGCCGGGTCGATGATGCCTTCGGCGATCATGTCGACGTACTCACCGGTCGCGGCGTTCAGGCCGTGGCCGACGGGCAGGTTGCGCACCTTCTCGACGATGACGCCACCCTCGAGGCCACCGTTGACGGCGATCTGCTTGAGCGGGGCCTCCAGGGCGAGCTTCACGGCGTTGGCGCCGGTCGCCTCGTCACCCTCCAGCTCCAGCTTCTCGAAGACCGAGGAGGCCTGCAGCAGGGCCACGCCACCACCGGCGACGATGCCCTCCTCGACGGCCGCCTTCGCGTTGCGAACGGCGTCCTCGATGCGGTGCTTGCGCTCCTTGAGCTCGACCTCGGTCGCGGCACCGGCCTTGATGACGGCCACGCCGCCCGCGAGCTTCGCCAGGCGCTCCTGGAGCTTCTCGCGGTCGTAGTCCGAGTCGCTGTTCTCGATCTCGGCGCGGATCTGGTTGACCCGGCCGGCGACCTGGTCGGTGTCACCGGCGCCGTCGACGATCGTGGTCTCGTCCTTGGTGATGACGATCTTGCGGGCGCGGCCCAGGAGGTCCAGGGTCGCGTTCTCCAGCTTGAGACCGACCTCCTCGGAGATGACCTCGCCGCCCGTGAGGATGGCGATGTCGCCGAGCATGGCCTTGCGGCGGTCACCGAAGCCCGGGGCCTTGACGGCGACGGACTTGAAGGTGCCACGGATCTTGTTGACGACCAGGGTCGACAGGGCCTCGCCCTCGACGTCCTCGGCGATGATCAGCAGCGGCTTGCCCGACTGCATGACCTTCTCCAGGAGCGGGAGCAGGTCCTTGACGTTGGTGACCTTGGAGTTGGCGATGAGGATGTAGGGGTCCTCGAGCACCGCCTCCATGCGCTCCATGTCGGTCGCGAAGTACGCCGAGATGTAGCCCTTGTCGAAGCGCATGCCCTCGGTGAGCTCAAGCTCCAGACCGAAGGTCTGCGACTCCTCGACGGTGATGACGCCTTCCTTGCCGACCTTGTCCATCGCCTCGGCGATGAGCTCGCCGATCTGGGTGTCGGCGGCGGAGATGGAGGCCGTGGAGGCGATCTGCTCCTTGGTCTCGACCTCCTTGGCCTGGTCGAGCAGCGCACCGGAGACGGCCTCGACGGCCTTCTCGATACCGCGCTTGAGGGCCATCGGGTTGGCGCCGGCGGCTACGTTGCGCAGGCCTTCGCGGACCAGCGCCTGGGCCAGGACGGTCGCGGTCGTCGTGCCGTCACCGGCTACGTCGTCCGTCTTCTTCGCGACTTCCTTGACCAGCTCGGCGCCGATCTTCTCGTACGGGTCCTCGAGCTCGATCTCCTTGGCGATGGAAACACCATCGTTGGTGATCGTGGGGGCGCCCCACTTCTTCTCGAGGACGACGTTGCGGCCCTTGGGGCCGAGCGTCACCTTGACGGCGTCCGCGAGCTGGTTCATGCCGCGCTCGAGGCCGCGCCGTGCCTCCTCGTCGAACGCGATGATCTTGGCCATGTGAAGTGGTCCTCCCGGACTGGGGTGGATTGCTCCGGACCGCGCTGGCGCCCGCGACGGACGGCCTGCCTGCCTCGTGGTTCCTTGCCCCACTTGGCCTGCGGGCCTCACCGACCCGGTCCTCGTTGTCACTCTCACCTTCAGAGTGCTAACGCCAATGATTAGCACTCGGCATGCCCGAGTGCAAGGTGCGCCCGCGAAGCGGGCTCGTCGAGGGGTGGTGGTCGGGCGGCGGGCGGGCGTAAGCGGCTCTCGGTGATCCGCAGGTGAACGCGCCCCTGCGCCCCCGTACGCGACCCCGCCTCGACCCCGCCTGACCCTCACCTCGACCGCGCCTCGGCCCGGACCGCCCCGGTCACGGGCACGCAGAAGGGCCCGCACCCGTGGACAGGGTGCGGGCCCTCCTTTGAAGAACGAAGAACGTCGCTGCGTTAAACCCGGCGCGTACTTCAGCCGGCCGCGAGTCGGACCATGTCCGCCTGCGGCCCCTTCTGACCCTGCGAGATCTCGAACTCGACCCGCTGGCCCTCTTCCAGGGTGCGGTAACCGTCCATCTGGATCGCGCTGTAGTGGACGAATACATCCGCACCACCGTCGACCGCGATGAAGCCGTACCCCTTCTCCGCGTTGAACCACTTGACGGTGCCCTGAGCCATGCCTAACTCCCCTATTACTGGCCCTTGCACAGATCCACACTTCGCGGATCCGGGTCAGACCTCACCCCCCAACGGTTGGGGGTGTGCGCCGGAACGCGTCGACCGCGGCCGAATGTATCTGTCCAACTGCCCTCTGCAACAGGTCAATCGGACGAGAATTCTGGACACGACCGGTCGGGAATGTACGAACAATTCGCCCGAATTCAGGGCAAGTCGGGCCCCATAAAAGGAACGAAATACGCAAAAGGCCTGCACACTTTGGCTACTTCATATAGGGCGTGCGGCGCGATCAGATATGCGCCCGGCATGAAATCACTACGGCGATCGATCCGGGTTCCCCAACTGTACCGCGCTCAATCATAGAGAATTGCCCCCTCCGCTTCTCTGGCGGAGAGGGCAATTCGATGAACGCTCGGTAATCAATGTTACCGACGGTTACTACCGGCGGGTACCGATCGCGGGTCAGCCACCGGCGACCGAGGGTCAGCCACCGGCGACCGCGGGAATGATCGACACGCCCGCACCGTCCGGCGTGGCCGTCTCCAGCCCCTGCTCGAACCGGACATCGTCGTCATTCACGTACACATTCACGAATCGCCGCAACTTGCCCTGATCATCCAGAACCCGGGCGGCGATCCCGTTGTGGTTCTTCTCCAGATCGGCGATGACCTCGGCGAGGGTGGCCCCTTCGGCGGTCACCTCGGCCTTGCCGCCCGTGTAGGTGCGAAGGATGGTGGGGATACGGACGGAAACGCTCACGATGGGACCTCCGGTCAGCTGTGTTTTTCAGGGGCGCGGGGCTGTACTGGACGTGCGGCTACCGCCGCGTGGGCGCGACCAGCCCCCACGGACCCGCAGACGAGTGACTACCAAGCCTTACGCAAGACCGGCTTCCCGGAACGAATCCAGGTTGGGCCGGATGGTCGCCGTCAGCCCGGTCCCGGCCACCGCGTCCAGCGTCTTGAGACCGTCACCGGTGTTCAGGACGACGGTCGTCAGCGTCGGGTCGAGAACACCGTCCTCGATCAGCTTCTTCGTCACCCCGACGGTCACCCCGCCCGCGGTCTCGGCGAAGATCCCCTCCGTCCGCGCCAGCAGCTTGATCGCCTCGACGATCTGGTCGTCCGTCACGTCCTCGACGGACCCACCGGTGCGCCGCGCGATGTCGAGCACATACGGCCCGTCCGCCGGGTTACCGATCGCGAGCGACTTCGCGATCGTGTTCGGCTTCTGGGGCCGCACCACGTCGTGCCCGGCCTTGAAGGCCACCGACACCGGCGAGCACCCCTCCGCCTGCGCACCGAAGATCTTGTACGGCTTGTCCTCGACGAGCCCGAGCTTGATCAGCTCCTGCAGCCCCTTGTCGATCTTCGTGAGCTGCGACCCGGAGGCGATCGGCACGACCAGCTGGTCGGGGAGCTGCCAGCCGAGCTGCTCGCAGATCTCGTACGCCAGGGTCTTGGAGCCCTCCGCGTAGTACGGGCGCAGGTTGACGTTCACGAAGCCCCAGCCCTCGCCGGCCGGGTCGCCGATCAGCTCGGAGCAGAAGCGGTTCACGTCGTCGTAGTTGCCCTCGATACCGACGAGCTCGCCGCCGTAGACGGCGGCCATGACGATCTTGCCCTGCTCCAGGTCGTGCGGGATGAACACGCAGGACCGGAAGCCGGCGCGGGCGGCGGCGGCGCCGACGGCACCGGCCAGGTTGCCCGTGGAGGAGCAGGAGAGGGTGGTGAAACCGAAGGCGCGGGCCGCCTCCAGCGCCTGGGCGACGACACGGTCCTTGAAGGAGTGCGTCGGGTTGCCGGAGTCGTCCTTGATGAAGAGCTTGCCCGCGTCGACGCCGAGCGCGCCCGCCAGGTTGTCGGCCTTGACGAGCTGGGTCCAGCCGGGGTTGATGTTCGGCTTGGTGGCCACGTCGGCCGGGACGGGCAGCAGGGGCGCGTACCGCCAGATGTTCGCGGGGCCGGACTCGATCCGCTTGCGGAGCTCTTCCGTTTCGTAGGCGGAGTAGTCGTACGCGATCTCGAGCGGTCCGAAACACTCCTCGCACGCGAAGACCGGTCCCAGCGGAACGCGGTGACCGCATTCGCGACAGCTCAGGGCGGCGGCGGGGCCGAGGTCTACTGTGGAGTCGGTGGTGCTTGCAACAGTCTGCGCAGCCATGGAGGCGAGGCCCTTTCTCCTCATCTTCCTCACGACGCACTTCGCCGTGAGACGGATTTGGCACCTTCCCGAGCCGGGAGCCTCGCGGAGCGATCGTCGGTGACGCGTCGATGCGCCGTCGATCGGTACGAGACCGGCTGGAGGGTTGCCGGGGCTTCATCGGGCCGTATCCCTCTGCCCCTCTGGATGAGCGGTATTTGGTTGTATACGCGGACGAGCAGCGACATGCGATGGTCACCAGCGTTGTCCAAGACTGTAACCGAAGGCCAGGACAGTTGAGTGAGCCGTCCGAACCGCGAGATGAACGCAGAGGAGCCGCGCACTGTGCTGAAGGAAGTCGAGCGCTGGCTGAGCACCCGCTCCTGGTCCATGGCCGACCGCCCGCTCCACAAGATCATGGCCGCGAAACGCGCCACCCATCAGACCGTCAGCGTGGTCCTGCCCGCGCTGAACGAGGAGGAGACGGTCGGCGACATCGTCGCGATCATCCGTCATGACCTCATGCGGCAGGTCCCGCTCGTCGACGAGATCGTGGTCGTCGACTCCGGCTCGACCGACCGAACGTCCGAGGTCGCGGCCGCGGCCGGGGCCCGGGTCGTGCACCGCGACGACATCCTGCCCCGCATGCCGACCGTGCCCGGCAAGGGCGAGGTCCTGTGGCGGTCGTTGCTGGTGACGTCCGGCGACATCGTCTGCTTCATCGACGCGGACCTCAAGGAGTTCTCGTCCGACTTCGTCTCCGGGATCGTCGGGCCCCTGCTCACCGATCCCGGCGTCGACCTCGTCAAGGCGATGTACGACCGCCCCCTCGGCTCCGCCGCCGGCCAGGGCGGCCGTGTGACGGAACTCATGGCCCGCCCCCTGCTCAACATGCACTGGCCCCAGCTGGCCGGCTTCGTCCAGCCGCTCGGCGGCGAGTACGCGGCCCGCCGCTCCCTCCTGGAGCAGCTTCCGTTCCCGGTCGGCTACGGCGTGGAGCTGGGCATGCTGGTCGACGCGCTGCATCTGGTCGGCCTGGACGCCCTGTCCCAGGTCGACGTGGGCATCCGCAAACACCGGCACCAGGACGGGCAGGCCCTCGGCCGTATGTCCGCGGCGATCTATCGCACGGCCCAGCTCCGGCTGGCCCGCGGCCACATGATCCGTCCCGTTCTGACGCAGTTCGAGCGGGGCCGGGAGGGGTTCGAGCCGCGGACGTATTCGGTGGACCTGGAGGAGAGGCCGCCGATGGTGGAGATCGCGGAGTACGTGGAGCGAAGGGCCGCGTGAGGGGGTGGGGGCGCGGTTCGTCGGCGGGTGCGGCTCCGGTGGAGGGCTGGTCGCGCAGTTCCCCGTGCCCCTGAAAAGCCGGGGCTGCGCCCCGTGCTTTCCAGGCCCGCAGGGCCTGGTCTTTTGGGGGCGCGGGGAACTGCGCGACCGGCCCCCACCGACCCGCACCCGCCGCCCCACGCACACCCCCCAACCCCATGGGCACTCCTGTATACGGCCGAACCGCACGTTTGACCACCGAACCCCCGGGCTAGGTTGAGCCGTATGGCATCAACGCACGGCTCGGCCCAGGTACTGGTCGCGTCCAACCGGGGTCCCGTCACCTACACGCTGGACGACGAGACCGGCGAGCTCACCTCCAAGCGAGGCGGGGGCGGCCTCGTGTCCGGCCTCTCCGCGATCGACCCGGAGTCGGGCGCGGTCTGGGTGTGCTCCGCCCTCGGCGACGGCGACCGCGAGGCCGTACGACGCGGCGTCGCCGAGACCGGCGTCCGCATGCTCGACATCCCCGCGGACGTGCACGCCGACGCGTACAACGGCGTGGCCAACTCCACGCTGTGGTTCGTGCACCACATGCTCTACCAGACCCCGCTGGAGCCGATCTTCGACGCGGAGTTCCGGCGCCGGTGGGCGTCGTACGAGACGTACAACCGCGCCTTCGCCGAGGCGCTCGCCCAGGAGGCGGCGGACGGCGCGTCCGTGCTGGTCCAGGACTACCACCTGGCCCTGGTCCCCCGGATGCTCCGCGAACTCCGCCCCGACCTGCGGATCGGCCACTTCTCGCACACCCCGTGGGCGCCCGTCGACTACTTCCGGCTGCTCCCCGACGACATCGCCGCCCAGGTGCTGGACGGCATCCTCGGCGCCGACCGGGCGGCGTTCCTCACCCAGCGGTGGGCGGACGCGTTCACCGAGTGCTGTCGCGCCGTCCTGGGCCCCGGCCATCCGTCCGGCACCCGGATCGGCGTGCACGGCCTGGGCGCCGACGCGGACTTCCTGCGGGCCCGCGCCCACCAGCCGGACGTCGACGACCGCATCGCCCTGCTGCGGGAGCAGATCGGTACGACCCCGGAGGGCACCCCGCGCCGCACGATCGTCCGCGTCGACCGCACGGAGCTCTCCAAGAACATCGTGCGCGGCCTGCACGCCTACCGGCAGCTCCTCGACGACCAGCCGTCCTGGCGCGAGCGCGTCGTGCACGTCGCGTTCGCGTACCCGTCGCGCCAGGACCTCGCGGTGTACCGGGACTACATGGCCGAGGTCCAGCGGGTCGCGGACGACATCAACGAGCGGTACGGGACGCCGGGCTGGACCCCGGTCATCCTCCATCTGAAGGACGACTTCGCACGGTCCCTGGCGGCGTACCGGCTGGCGGACGTGGCCCTGGTGAACCCCATCCGGGACGGCATGAACCTCGTCGCCAAGGAGGTGCCGGTCGTCTCCGACGAGGGGTGCGTGCTCGTGCTGTCGCGGGAGGCCGGGGCGTTCGAGGAGCTGGGGGACGACTCGGTGGTCGTGAACCCCTATGACGTGGTGGGTACGGCGCGGGCCTTGCACGAGGCGCTGAGTGTGCCGGTGGACGAACGGGCGGAGCGGATGAAACGGCTCGCCGCCGCGGCCACGGCGTTGCCGCCCACGCAGTGGTTCCTGGATCAGTTGCGGGCGTTGGAAGGCGCCCAGTAGCTCGGAGGAGCTGTTTGGGGGCGGGTGCGGGAGCGTCGTGGCTGGTCGCGCGGTGCCCCGCGCCCCTGAGGGGCCTGCGGCCCCTCGACGATCTAAGCCCCCCTTCCCTCCAGGTGCTCGGCGATCGCCGCCAGGAGTTGTACGACGCCCTCCGGGCCGTCGACCACCAGGTCCGCTCGCTCTGACAGTTCGGTGACCTCCGTACTGCCGCTGCAGACCAGCAGGCCCGGGGTGCCCTCGGTGCGGAGTTTCTCGATGGTGGCGAAGGCGGGGAGGTCGCCGAGGTCGTCGCCGGCGTAGAGGACGGCTTCGGCGGCGGTTTCCGTCAGGTGGTCGCGCAGGGCGACGCCCTTGTCCATGCCCGGCGGGCGGAGTTCGAGGACCAGGCGGCCGGGTTCGACGATGAGGCCGTGGCGGGCGGCGAGGTCGGCGAGGGGGGCGCGCAGGGCTTCGAAGGCGGCCTGGGGGTCGGTGGCGCGGCGGGTGTGGACGGCGACCGCCCGGCCCTTCTCCTCGATCCAGGTGCCCTGCCGCGCGCCGACACCGTCCAGGAGGCCGGGCAGCTCCGCGCGGACCGCCGCGACACCGGGGTGCGGGGCGGGGGCGGTGACCGTGCCGCTGACGGCGTCCCAGCGTTCGGCGCCGTAGTGACCGAGGACGACGAGGTGTTCCAGGCCGGGGACGCCGGCGAAGCCGCCGTGGCGGACGGCGACGCCCGCCGGGCGGCCGGTCACCACGGCGACGGAGGCGACCTTGGGGGCGAGCGCGGACAGCGCGGCGATCGCGTCGGGGTGGGCGCGGGCCTGTTCGGGGTCCGGCACGATCGGGGCGAGTGTGCCGTCGAAGTCGAGTGCGATCACCGTACGGCCGGGGCGGGCGAGGATCGCGTCCAGCGCGTCCCGCCCGGCCGGGGTCACGGGTGTCGGCAAGGTGGCCTTGGGGTTCTCTGCGTCCTTGTGGCTGCCCATGCCTGAGACCCTATCCGTCATCGCTCGGCCCGGCGCCCCTCCCGAACTCTGCGCAGCCGGTTGACGGTGACCGGGTCGTGGGCGAGGGCGCGCGGGTCGTCGAGCAGGGCGTTCAGCAGTTGGTAGTACCGCACGGGGGCGATTCCGAGCCGCTCCCGGATGGCCCGCTCCTTCGCCCCGGGTCCGGCCCAGCCCTGCCGCTCCACGGCAAGGATGGCCTGCTCCCGGACGTCCAGCTCTTCCATGCGACGACGGTAACGGACGGGTATGACATTCGGCCGCGGGTGGGTGGGGGCTGGTCGCGCAGTTCCCCGCGCCCCCTGAAAGACCAGGCCCCTGCGGGCCTGAAAAGCAGGGGGCGCAGCCCCTGCTTTTCAGGGGCGCGGGGAACTGCGCGCGCGGGGAACTGCGCGAGAAGCCCCCACCGGACCCGCACCCGCCGACACAGCCGCACCCCCGAGCTATGAGGCGCCCCTCACTCCTCCCGGTCCGCACCCGTCGCCGTCTGCTGCAGCTGCTCCAGCACGGCCCCCGGCTCCGCACCGGGCCGCACCGCCCGCCCGATCTGCTCCTTGACCGCCGCGCTGACGTCCGCCCAGGACGTCTTGCCGACGGGGTAGAGCCGGGCGTCGGGAAGCTCGTCGAGGAACGGCGTGAGATCGGCGTCGTCCTTCTCCGCGGCCATCGCCTCGGACGCGGACGCGGTCACCGGCAGCAGGTCGTACTCCCGGGAGAAGTCGAGGACGTTCTCGTCGCTGTAGACGAAGTCGAGGAAGTCACCGATCTCGTCGCGGTGACCGTTCTGCTTGAAGGCCATCATCCAGTCGGCCACCCCCATGGTGGCGTGCTCCCGCCCGTCGAACCCCGGCATGGCGGCCGTGCCGTACTCGACGCCCCGGTCGGCGGCCATCCGCATCAGGGTGGGGTGCCCGTTGAGCATGCCGACCTCACCGCGCGCGAACGCCGCGAACGCGTCGGCGCGGTTGAGTTCGGCGGGGGCGGTGGGCCCGGTGAGGCCCTTGTCGACCAGCTTGTCCTTGAGCCAGGTGAAGGTCCGCACGTTCTCGTCGGAGTCGAGCCGGTAGGTGCCGACGTTGTCGGTGTAGCCGGCCCCGCCGCTGAGCAGCCACTGCATGGTCTCGGCCTGGGCCTCCTCGGGCCCGAGCGGCAGCGCGTACGGCGTCTCGACCCCGGCCTCGTCGAGGGCCTCGGCATCGGACGCCAGTTCGCTCCAGCTGCGCGGGGCGCCGTCGATGCCGGCCTGGGCGAAGAGCTTCTTGTTGTAGAAGAGGACGCGGGTGGACGCGGCGAACGGCATCCCGTACGCGACCCGCCGCACCTTGCCCGCGTCGGCGAGCTGGGGCAGGAAACCGGCCTGGACGGGGATGGAGAGCAGGTCGTCGACCTCGTAGAGCCGGTCGGCGGAGGCGTAGTCGGCGTAGGTGCCGATCTGGGCCAAGTCGGGCGCCTCACCGGCGGCGACCAGCTCCTTGACCTTGCGGTCGACGTCGTTCCAGGAGTAGACGCTGACGTCGACCGTGACGCCCGGGGTCTTCTTCTCGTACGCCTTCACGACCGCGTCCCAGTACTTCCGGGAGCTGTTGGCCTCGGAGTCGCCGTAGTCGGCGGCGACCAGCTTCAGGGTGACGCCGGAGCCGCTCGCCTCCGAGACGCCGCAGCCCGCAAGGGTCGCCATCAGCCCCAGCGCGGACAGAGCCGCCATCCCGCTGTTCCTGACGCCGTTCTTCGTCCGCCGCTGCCACTGTCGCACCTACTGCCCCAACCTGTCGCACGTGCCCCGCACACAACAGCCTGGATCACAGGTCCTGCGCCCAAAGCCGTCAATCTCTCAACTTCTCGAACTTCTCGAACTTCTCCATAAGGTCTACACCACTTGGCCCCATAAGGTCTATACCACGTAAGTGGACTAGACCTCTCGTGGGTCGAAGGGCCACACTGTCCTCCGTGAGACATGTCATCGCCCTCGATGTGGGCGGCACCGGGATGAAGGCCGCACTGGTCGGGGCCGACACCGCGCCGTCCGGGGGGACACCCCCCGGACCCCCCGTCCTGCTGCACCAGGCGCGCCTGGCCACCGGGCGCGAACGCGGACCGGACGCGGTCGTCGGGTCGATCCTCGACTTCGCCGCCGAGCTGCGCGCGTACGGCGAGCGGCGCTTCGGCGAGCCCGCGGCCGCCGCTGGCGTCGCCGTGCCCGGCATCGTCGACTCCGACCGGGGCATGGCCGTCTACGCCGCCAACCTCGGCTGGCGCGACGTCCCGCTGCGCGCGCTCCTCGCCGAGCGCCTCGGCGGCGTCCCGGTCGCCCTCGGCCACGACGTGCGCACCGGCGGGCTCGCGGAGGGGCGCGTGGGCGCGGGCCGGGGCACGGACCGCTATCTGTTCGTGGCGCTCGGCACCGGGATCGCCGGCGCGATCGGCGTCGACGGCCGGGTGGAGGCGGGCGCCCACGGCTTCGCGGGCGAGATCGGCCACATCGTCGTACGGCCCGGGGGCATCCCGTGCCCCTGCGGCCAGCACGGCTGCCTGGAACGGTTCGCCTCCGCGGCGGCCGTCAGCCAGGCCTGGGCGGAGGCCTCCGGCGATCCCGAGGCGGACGCGGCGGACTGCGCCAAGGCCGTCGAGTCGGGCGACCCGCGCGCGAGCGCCGTCTGGCAGCACGCCGTCGACGCCCTCGCCGACGGCCTCGTCACCGCCCTCACCCTGCTGGACCCGCGCACCCTCATCATCGGCGGCGGCCTGGCGGAGGCCGGTGACACCCTGTTCACCCCCCTGCGGGCCGCCGTGGAACACCGGGTGACCTTCCAGAAGGTCCCCTCCATCGTCCCGGCCGCCCTGGGAGACACCGCGGGCTGCCTCGGTGCCGGCCTCATGGCCTGGGACCTCCTCACCCCCACACACCCCGCGGCCCCCACAGCCCCCAAGGACCCTTCGGAGGTAACCCCCTGATGGCCGATCAGCAGAGACTTTCTGCCGCCGGTTCCGACAGCGCCCCAGCAGGGGCGCGGGGCAGCGCTGAACATGCGGCTACCGCCGCGCGGGCGCGACCAGCCCCCACGAACCCGCGGCCGCCCCACACAGCGCATCCGTACGTCCTCGAAGGCGCCAACGTCGTCCTCCCCACCGGCACCGTGAAAAACGCCCGTCTCACCATCGACGGCACCAAGATCACCGAAAGCGCCCCCGAGAACGCCCACACCATCGACGTCCGCGGCCACTGGCTGGTCCCCGGCTTCGTCGACCTCCACAACCACGGCGGCGGCGGAGCCTCCTTCACCTCCGGCACCATCGACGACGTACTGACAGGCATCCGCACCCACCGCCTCCACGGCACCACCACCCTCGTCGCCTCCACGGTCACCGACGACATGGACGGCCTCGCCCACCGCGCAGGCCTCCTCTCCGAACTCGCCGAGCAGGGCGACATCGCGGGCATCCACTTCGAGGGCCCGTTCATCTCCCCCTGCCGCAAGGGCGCGCACCTGGAGGAACTCCTCCGCGACCCCGACCCGGCGGAGGTCCGCAAACTGATCGACGCGGCGCGCGGCCGGGCGAGCATGGTCACCCTCGCCACCGAACTCCCCGGCGGCCTCGACTCCGTCCGCCTCCTCGCCGAACACGGCGTCATCGCGGCGATCGGGCACACGGACGCGACGTACGAGCAGACGGTTCAGGCCATCGACGCGGGCGCGACCGTGGCCACCCACCTCTTCAACGCGATGCCACCGCTCGGCCACCGCGAGCCCGGCCCGATCGCCGCGCTCCTGGAGGACGAGCGGATCACGGTCGAGCTGATCAACGACGGTACGCATCTGCACCCGGCCTCGCTCCAGCTGGCGTTCCGTCACGCGGGCGCCGACCGGGTCGCGTTCATCACCGACGCCATGGACGCGGCCGGCTTCGGCGACGGCCGCTACACCCTCGGCCCGATGGCGGTGGAGGTCGTGGACGGGGTGGCCCGGCTGATGGAGGGCGGCTCGATCGCGGGCTCGACCCTCACCCAGGACCGCGCCCTCAAACGCGCCGTCACCGTCGACCGCCTCCCGATCGAGGACACCGTCGCCGCCCTCTCCGCCAACCCGGCGCGACTCCTCGGCCTCTACGACCGCATCGGCTCCCTGGACCCCGGCAAGGACGCCGACCTCGTCCTCCTCGACGCGGACTTCGACCTCAAGGGTGTGCTGCGCAAGGGCGAGTGGGTGGTGGACCCGTTCGGCGGCTGACCCATGGGCCGATGGACCGGCCTACGGGCGATCGGTCCCCAACCGACCTGATCCGTCCGTTTGTTGGCATGCGGTGCGGAGTGCGGCGGTTGGCCCGGGGGGACTGGGCCGACCGCCGCTCCTTTGGCATGATCGAGCCTCCGTGACAGCTTCCGGCGCTCGCATTCCGGTCAGTGCGGACCGAACGCGCGCAGCCGAGACCCAAGGGGGTAGGCCCAGGTGATCCTCACGGTCACACTGAACACCGCTCTCGACATCACCTATCGCGTACGGGACCTGAGGCCCCACACCACGCACCGGGTGACCGACGTGACCGAACGGCCCGGCGGCAAGGGCCTGAACGTGGCCCGGGTACTCGCGGCACTCGGCCACGAGGTGACGGTCACCGGCTTCGTCGGCGGGGCGACCGGCCGGGCCCTGCGGGACCGGCTCACGCACACCCCGGGTGTCGTGGACGCGCTGATGCCGGTGGAGGGTGCGACGCGCCGGACGATCGCCGTGGCCGACGCGAGCGGTGACACGACCCAGCTCAACGAGCCGGGCCCGCTGATCGCGCCCGCCGAGTGGTCCGCCTTCCAGGAGGCGTACGTCGATCTGCTGCGCTCCGCCTCGGTGGTGGCCCTGTGCGGCAGCCTGCCGCCGGGGGTTCCGGTGGGCGCGTACGCGGGCCTGGTCCGTACGGCCCGCACCCTCTCCGTCCCCGTCCTGCTGGACACCAGCGGCGAGCCGTTGCGTCGCGGGGTGGCGGCCCGACCCGATCTGGTGAAGCCGAACACCGACGAACTGGCCGAACTCACCGGCTCCCACGAGCCGTCCCGCGCGACCCGGGACGCCCGGCGCCGCGGCGCCCAGGCGGTCGTCGCCTCCCTCGGCCCCGAGGGCCTCCTCGCCCACACCCCCGAAGGCCACTGGCGCGCCACCCCGCCCCGCCGCTTCCGCGGCAACCCGACGGGCGCGGGCGATTCAGCGGTGGCGGGCCTCCTGTCGGGCCTCGTCGACCGCCTGCCCTGGCCCGACCGCCTGGCCCGCGCCGTCGCACTCTCGGCCGCGACCGTACTGGCCCCGGTGGCGGGCGAGTTCGACCGTCAGACGTACGAGGAACTGGTGGGGCAGGTGGCGGTGACGGGGGAGGTCACGGCGGCCTAACGCTACCCGCCCGCGATCCAAGCCAGTCTTGTGGCGCATTTCCCTGTTGCACTTCGAACTCACGTGCGAAATCGTCTTGATCGGCCAACCTCGATCAAGAAAGAGAAGGCATTTGATGAAGCCGCGCCTGCTTGCCCTAGTCGGAGCCACTGCGATGGCCATACTGCCGCTCACGACCGCCCAGCCAGCGTCCGCCGCGACGAGGTGCCCGCAGAATTACGCCTGTTCGTGGACGAGCGCCAACTTCGAGGGGACGAGGCGCCTCCAGAACAACTCAAGCGGGTGCAACCCGTTCAGCGGCCGATCGGTGTCTAACCAGACCGGCAGGCTCATCACCATCTACAGGGACGAGTCCTGCTACGGCGACCGAATCGACATCAGGACGGGCCACTACTCGGCCAATACTCCGTGGCGTTTCAAGAGCGTAGCCGTCTGGGGCTAGTGACGTTCTCCGGGCCATGCCCGGGGTGACGCCTTCCCAAGAGCGGGGGATTTGAGGGCCGTCAGTGCAGTGCTGGCGGCCCTCAACTGTTGCACTCTACGAAGCCATTCTGGGACTACAGGCCTTCAACGCCTACTCAGGAGGCTTGAGGTACAGCTGATCAAAATTCGCGTCACACTGGTTGCCCTCATTGCACTCAATCTTGATCTCGTTCGTCCCCTTGTTCAGGGTGACGAGGGACCATGTGTTCTGCCAGCCCTTCGCGTAGTCGCCCTTCGGGGATTCGGCGAAATTTTTGAGGTTGAGCGGCCGGCTCTGAACCGTTCCATTCACTACGAGCGTCGCATTAGCATCCACACCGGGGATGCCGTACTGCACGTACAGACGGTACTGGCCGGACTTGGCGAGGTCCTCGACCTTCCAGGTCACCGACGAACCCACCGAGTTGAAGTTCCCCACATAGACCCCGCCCTCCGACTTCGCGCCGGGGACGTCGGAGGCGATGGCCGCGTTGCCGCCGAGGAGGAGGGTCTTGGCCTCGGCCTTGGGGAGTTCGGCGGCCTCGGGCTTCTTGGACTTGCTGGCCGACGGGCTGGGGTCGGCGCTCTCCTGGGTGGTGGGGCCGGTGGAGGCACCGGTGTCGTTGCCCGAGGCCTTGTCGGAGTCGTCGCCGCCGAGCATGGCGACGCTGATGCCGATCACCACGGCGGCCACGACGGCGATCGCGCCGATCAGGAGACCCTTGGTGTTGGGGCCACGGCCGCGGCCACCGCCCCCGCCGTTGCCGTATCCCTGCTGGCGGGTCGTCTGGGCGCCGCCGCCGGAGAAGCTCTCGGGGGCCTGGTAGTGCGCGTTCGGCTGACCGGGGGCGCCCTGCGGCTGGCCGTACCCCTGCTGCGGGACCTGCCCGTACTGCGCGGTGGGGGCCTGCTGGGTCTGCTGCCCGTACTGGCGTTCACCGACCGGCCGCGCCCGGTTGACCGCGTTGGGGTAGCCGTAGCTCGCGCTGGGCGGCTGGGCTCCTCGGGCCTGCCCGTCCTCGTAGAGGTAGCCGAACGGGTCGTCGTCCTCGGGCGTGCTCGCGCCGTTGTTGCCGGGCGTCATCCCTAGGTCTCCTCAGCGGTGCGGTACTTACACGTACGGGTGGCGGGTCATTGCGTTGGGGTGTAGGAGAGCGAGCCTACCCGCTCGTGGTGACCCAAACGGGTGACTCGGACCTCATCGTCCCACCCATGCACCGCCCACCAGGCGTTTTCCAGCCGTGATCAGGCTCTGACCTGGGCTTCTCTCCGAGTGTCGCAGGGGTCACTCCGGCCGCTATCCGGCCCGCCTGTGCTGTCTGGGACGAGATCGTTTCTCGACGTACATCCGCTCGTCAGCTGATTTCAACACCTCGTCCGCCGTCATTCCGCAGTGGGCCCATCCGATGCCGAAACTGGCGCCGACGCGCATGGCGCGGCCGTCGACCCGGATCGGCTGAATGATCTCGTTGCGAAGGCGTACGGCGAGGTCCTGGGCGTCCGCGCGGCCGAGCCCGTCGGCGAGGACGACGAACTCGTCACCGCCGAGCCGCGCCACGGTGTCGCCGTCGCGCACACCCCGGCTGAGGCGCCGGGCCACCTCGATGAGGACGGCGTCGCCCGAGTTGTGCCCGAACCGGTCGTTGATCGACTTGAACCCGTCGAGGTCGCAGAAGAGCACCGCGAGCCCCTTGGTCCCGTCGTCCCGCTCGTCCTCCGGCGCGACGGTGTGCACATGGTGGTCGAAGGCGTCGTACGGCCCGCCTGCCGCGTGGAAGTCGAAGGCGTGCCCCTTGTGCCCGGCGGCCTCGTACGCGTCGAACGACGGGTGCGGCAGCCGCGCCGGCTGCTCGCCGACGGCGTACTCCCCCTGTTCCTGTTCCCCGAACTGCCCGAAGGCCGCGTCCATCGCGTCGGCCGCCGCACCCGCCGGGAGCGACTGGGGGCGCTGACAGATGCGGGCGGAGAGGCGCGAGCGCAGCTCGGCGGAGTTCGGCAGCCCGGTGAGGGCGTCGTGCGAGGCCCGGTGCGCGAGCTGCAGCTCCCGCCGCTTGCGCTCCTCGATGTCCTCGACGTGGGTGAGCAGGAAGCGGGGCCCGTCGGCGGCGTCCGCGACCACACTGTTGCGCAGCGACACCCAGACGTACGTCCCGTCGCGCCGCCCGAGCCGCAGCTCGGCGCGCCCGCCCTCGGCGGAGGTCCGCAGGAGGGTGCCTATGTCCTCGGGGTGGACGAGGTCGGAGAACGCGTACCGCCGCATGGCGGAGGCGGGGCGCCCCAGCAGCCGGCACAGGGCGTCGTTGGTCCGCAGGATCCGGCCGTGCTGATCGCCGCCCATCTCCGCGATGGCCATACCGCTCGGGGCGTATTCGAAGGCCTGCCGGAAGGATTCCTCGCTGGCGCGCAGCGCCTGCTGCTCCCTTTCGAGCCTGACCAGTGCACGCTGCATGTTGGCGCGCAGCCGAGCGTTACTGATCGCGATGGCGGCCTGGAAGGCGTACATCTGGAGCGCTTCCCGTCCCCATGCGCCCGGTCGCCGACCGTTTCGCGGCCGGTCCACGGACACGACGCCGAGCAGCTCACCGCAGGAGGCGCCACCGGCGCCCGGGGTGTACATCGGCGCGAAGAGCCGGTCGGAGGGGTGCCACTCGTCCTCGAAGCGGGGCGCCGGGCCGTCGGTGTACCACTGCGGTACGTCGTCCTCGTCGAGCACCCAGCCCTCGGTGTGCGGTATGAACCGCAGGTCCCCCCAGGCCTCGCCCATGCTCAGCCGGCGGTCCCAGGAGGCGCGGGAGCCGACGCGGCCGGTGATGAGGGCCTCGGCGGCGCTGTTCCCGGAGAGGGCGGCGACGACCAGGTCGCCGTCGGGGCGGACGAGGTTCACGCAGGCCAGTTCGTAACCCAGGCCGTTGACCACACCGTCGGCGACGGTCTGCAGCGTGTCGGCCAGGCTGCGCGCGGTGTTCATGTCCGCCATCACCTGGTGCAGCTGCCGCAGCGTCGTCAGACGGACGTAGGGCTCCGACTCGGTCTCCATTCGCCCTCCCCCCGAGATCTCGTGGCAGCTCCAGGCTCCAGGTAACCTGCTTAACTCGCGGGCTTACTACCGCTTACAGTTCCCGCTTACAGCTTGCAGCATCCCCGCCACTGAATCACAGCGCGAAGCCCACTCGGTACACAGGGTCAACAAAATATGGCTCCTGTGACTCAAGTCACAACAGAAGATGAGCAATTGAGTGGAGTTTATGCGTTTCTCTCGTGCGCTTATTGAACAGGATTCAGAACTCTGTGTAGGCACTGTGAGCGAGGTTGAGCGGGGCCGATGGGGGCCGAGTGTGGTCGGGGAGCGGGCCCGGACGTCGCGACGCCACGGAGATCCATCAGAAGGGCCCTAGGTCGCAGGTCCGGGTGACGGGTCGGGCCGTGGCCCGATGCGGTGGCCGGCCGCCGCGGATTAGCGTGCGGACGTGTCGAAGACCCCGCCCTCAGCCCCGCCGGTGACACCGCGCACCGTTCCTCCCGTCCGTCCCGTTCCTCTCGCACATGCGCCCGTGGCCGCCGGGCGCACCCCGGCCGCTCCCGGCTCCGTGCCCGGCGGGCATGCTGAGGGGGTGAGTGAAGACGAGTTCCGTGCCGCGATGTCCCGACTGGCGGCGGGTGTGGTCCTGGTGACCGCGCACGAGGCGGCGCTGGACCCGCAGGGCCCGCGCGGCGAGGACGTCGGCATGACGGCCACCTCCTTCATGTCCGTGTCCCTCGACCCGCCCCTCGTCATGGTCAGCCTCCGCGAGGGCTCCCGCATGGACGACCTCCTCGCCGAGCAGCCCCGGTGGGCCGTCTCCGTCCTCTCCGACCACCAGCGCGCCGTCGCCGGCCGCTTCGCCATGAAGAACCGTGTCAGCGACCGCCTCCTCTTCGAGGACCTCCCCCACACCCGAGGCGACATCTCCGGCGCCCTCCTGATCACCGGCGCCCTGGCCACCCTGGAATGCCACACCGAACAACGCGTGACCGCCGGCGACCACACCCTGGTCATCGGCAGAGTCCTGGCTTCGACGTCGCCGACCGCGGACGGAGGCCCACTGACCTACTTCCGGGGCCGCTACCGGCAGCTGGCCCCGTAACACCCGGGCGGGCCGGAGGCCTCAGCCCCAGTCCCGCCCCGACCGCCCCCGCTTGGTGTCGGACCGCTGCTTCTTCTCCCGCAGCCGCCGCTCGTTGATCCCCCTCGGGATACGGGTCGCCCGACGCGGCTTCGGCGGCGGCGCGGTCGCCTCCGCGAGCAGCGCGGCCAGCCGTACGGCGGCGGTCTCCCGGTTTCGCCACTGGGAACGGTGCTCGGAGGCCCGCACACTGATGACCCCGTCGACGAGCCTCGACGCGAGCCGCTCCAGCGCCCGCGCCTTCCACACCTCGGGCAGCGCCTCGGTGTTCGCGAGGTCGAACCGCAGTTCGGCCTGCGAGTCACTGGTGTTGACGTGCTGTCCGCCGGGACCGGAGGACCGGGAGAAACGCCAGATCAGCTCGGCCTCGGGAAGCGAGACGGAGCCACGGATGACGTGAGGACCGGACATGCCCCCATGGTCGCGCGAATGTCCGGTCCACGTCACGCCTTTTTCACCGGGCGCCCGGCCGCACTCGGAACGACAGCAACGACAGCAACGACAGCAACGGAGGGACCCGGGTAAAGAAAGTAAAAACCGCTGGAACCTCTGGCGCCCCTCCCGACGTTCATAGGGGTACAGGTAGCTTCGTCCCCGGCACGAAGCCTGTAAGGCACGTACGCAACGAGGGAAGGACTCCCAACCATGGCTGTAAGCCTGTCCAAGGGTGGCAACGTCTCGCTCACCAAGGAGGCTCCGGGCCTGACCGCCGTCACCGTGGGCCTCGGCTGGGACGTCCGCACCACCACCGGCACGGACTTCGACCTCGACGCCTCCGCGATCGCGGTCAACCCGCAGGGCAAGGTCTACTCGGACGGCCACTTCGTCTTCTTCAACAACAAGCAGACCCCGGACCAGACCATCGTCCACACCGGCGACAACCGCACGGGTGAGGGCGCGGGCGACGACGAGGCGATCAACGTCAACCTGGCGGGCCTCCCCGCCGACGTCGACAAGATCGTCTTCCCGGTCTCCATCTACGACGCCGAGAACCGCTCGCAGAACTTCGGCCAGGTCCGCAACGCCTACATCCGCATCGTCAACCAGGCCGGCGGCGCCGAGATCGCCCGCTACGACCTCTCCGAGGACGCCGCCACCGAGACCGCCATGGTCTTCGGCGAGCTGTACCGCAACGGCGCCGAGTGGAAGTTCCGCGCGGTCGGCCAGGGCTACGCCTCGGGCCTGGTCGGCATCGCCCAGGACTTCGGCGTCAGCGTCTGACGTTCTGACGTTCTGGCGTACTGGCGTACTGGCGTACTGGCGTTCCGACCTCTGGGAGCGACCGCGCCGCACCGTTGAAGGCCCCGCCGCGACACCGGCGGGGCCTTCGGCCGTCCCGCCCGCGCTCGCCCTCGCACCCGCCCTCGCTCCCGGCCTCGCCTCGCACCCGCTCCCGGCCTCGCCCTCGGCCCCGCCCTCACACCCGCCAGTCGGCGGAGTACTGGATGTGCAGTGGGGCGGGTACGCGCCGCCGGTTCCGCATCCGGGACCAGGGCCCCGGGCCGAGCTCGACACAGAAGTGCCCGGCGTGCGGGTACCGGTACGGGAACGACGGGGCCTGGTCGACGAGGCCACGCAGGGCGGTGCCGTACTCGCGGAACGCGGTGGGGCTGCCCACGACGAAGAGCGTGTGCGCCGCGATGTCGAAGGCGAGGTGGTCGCGGTACGAGCGGTAGTGCCGCCGTTGGTGGTCGATGGCGGCCTCGTCCGGGAAGTCCTGGTCCGGCGTGGCCGTCTTCTGGGGCATGCCCGCGTCGAGCCGTGACCGCACCTGTTTCCACGAGGCGGTCGGGAACCGCAGGCTGTGGTGGACCAGGACCAGCGCGACGGGTTGGTAGCTGCTCACCAAGGAGTGCACACAAGGCCGAGTTAGCTCGATCGTGTGATCGTCCACTTGTGAGCTTGCGGTGCTCTGGGCTGATCGGGCTAACGTGGTTGTGCGACCTGGGACACCGGGTACGGCGTCGGCGTGCGGGGCCCCTGCTCCACCGGAGTGATGGTTCAGGGCCTCCCCGTCGCCTCTGGCCGTACCTGATCGGCCAGGTCGCGTAGGCAGTGTCCATCAGCGGCCTCCGGCCGCGGGGGCCTCCGGGGTCCGGACCACGCACAGGATGCGTGTCGCCGCCCCCGGGTCGAGTACGCCGGGGACCAGCTCGCCCAAGACCGTTCGGGGCGCGCGGCTGAACGGGCTCACACCCGCTCAGTCCCTAGGAACGGTTCGAGCAGCAGCATGCCCCGCACGGTATCGATCGGGTCTGGCACCGGCTCCGAGCCGAGCGGCCCACTCCCCGCCGTGCGCCGGGATCTACCTTTGATCTTGTCCAGTGCTCCGCCGTTTACGACTCTGCTGAGGAATGCGTGATTCGAGCTGTCAGGCCGCGAGCATGAGGGCCTCGTGCGGGCTTGGTGCGCCGGAACCCCGCCAGGGGCCGCAGGTCGGCATCGCTCATTCGGCCCTGTGCGCACTCCTTGGTGAGCAGCTACCACCCCACTCCCCCGACGGTGTCGTCGGTGACCTCGAACCCCTCCGCACGGCCGAGGACGGCACCATTCCCGGCCCTCTCCTCGCCGAAATCACCGCCCTGCACGCCTCCAACCGCGACTTCTACGCCCTGAGCGGTGACTTCCCGGACGCGAACGACATCCGTCCCGAACAGGTGGCCGGCGCGTTGTCGGTGGAGCTGGCCAACCCGGACGTGGAGATCCTGCTCGCACGCGACGGCGAGGGCGGTGACAGGGACGGCGCCGACGGTGACAAGGACGGCGAAGGTGGCGGCGACGGTCGTCACGGTGACGGCGGGGGCGGTGGCGGTGGCCGACGGCTCGTCGGGGTCGCCATCACCCTCTCCCGGCATCCCGATCCGGCCGACCCCGACCCGTGGATCGGGCTGCTGCTCGTCGACGCCGGAGCTCAACGGCGGGGATACGGGCGTCAGTTGGCAAGCCTCGTCGAGGAACGGTTCCGGCTGGCAGGGCGTACCGCCGTACGGCTGGCCGCGCTCGACAACAACCCCGGCGCCCTGGCGTTCTGGACGTCCCTCGGTTACGAGGTCGTCGAACACCGCCGCGACCGGCAACTGGGGCGCCCCTGCACGGTGTTGCGCAAGACGCTGCGAAGGCAACGCCGGGCAGCACGGGTCGCCGTCCTCGATCCGGAAGGTGCCGTCTTCCTTTTCAAGTACCACAACGACGAGGTGGGCGTGCACTGGGCCCTGCCCGGAGGCGGTCTGGAGGCGGCCGAGACACCGCGCGAGGGTGCCCGGCGGGAACTGCGCGAGGAGACGGGCTGGACGGACCTGGAACCGGGCGCCTTCCTCTGCACCTGGTCCCATGACTTCACCCGCGCCGATGCCCCCGTCCGCCAGCACGACGACATCTACGTGGCCCGGAGGCCACGTAGAGAACCGGTCGGCGGCCTCCTCGCCGCCTCGCGCGCCGAGGAGGGCATCCTGGCGTGGCGCTGGTGGACCCGCGCGGAACTCGTCGCTCAGGCGGAGCCCGTGTGGCCACCGGAACTGGCGCGGCTGCTGGCGGAGTTCGAGGCAGCCGCCGAGGCCGAGAACCCTCCGGCCCCACCGGCCGACCTCACCGAACCCGGGCGGGCCTGACGACCGCTTCCCGGGGCCGTTCCTCCGGCGTCGGCCGACTCTCCCGCTCTCCCGCACGTGACCTTCGCCGTGCTCCCGAACCGACGGCCGGGCGACACCGCCGCCTCGGGGCGGTCCGGCAGACCGTCGGCGAAGGCTTTCGTCGGCGAAGGCTACGGAGGGTCCGGCCCCGGTGCCAGGGCCGCGAGGGGCCCCGGCGGCAGGATCAAGCCATCGGGGGCCTTCCCGTCCCGTACAGCCAGTCGTCCCAGACCGGGGTCAGGTCCGCGTCCGGAGCCGTCTTCTCCGCGAACTCCTCGACGTACGCCGTGAAGTCGGCCGTGTCCGCGTTGCCGTGACGGTGCGCGGTCGCCCAGCCCTGGAGCAGATCGAAGAAGGCGTCGTCGCCGACCTCCTCGCGGATCCTGTGCAGGACCATGGCGCCGCGTTCGTACACCGGGCTGTCGGAGATCCGGGCGGCGCTCGGCGGCTTCGCGGGCGGGAAGTCCCAGACGGCCTCGTTCGACGCGTCGTCCTGGTAATAGTCGCCCTCGTACAGCGCGTCGAAGGTCTCCTGGGCGGTGTCGCCGCCGTGGTCCTCCTCCCACAGCCACTCGGCGTACGTGGCGAAGCCCTCGTTGAGCCACATGTCCCGCCAGCTCTTCGGGGTGACGGAGTCGCCGTACCACTGGTGGGCCAGCTCGTGGACGAGGAGCGAGATGTCGGGGGCGCCGGGGAAGACGGGTCGGTTCTGGGTCTCCAGTGCGTACGCGACGTCGTCCGGCCCGTCGACGATCGCGCCGGTGGAGGAGAAGGGGTACGGGCCGAAGTTCCCCTCCGCCCACTCGACGACCTCAGGAATCCGGTCGAGGACCGCCCGGCTGTCCTCGGCCTGCGAGGGATCGACGGCGACGTACACCGGAATCCGGCCCGCGCCACCGCCGTCACCCTCGCCACCGCCCTCACCCTCACCCTCACCCTCGCCCTCGCCCTCGCCCACCGTCGCGCGCCGGATCTCGTACGTGCCGATCGCGATCGTGGCCACGTAGCTCGCCATCGGTTCGGCGGTGTGCCAGGAGTACGTCGTACGGCCGTTCTTGGTGGACTCGCTCTTCAACTCCCCGTTGGAGACGGCCCGCAGGCCCTCGGGGACGGTGACCTCGATGTCGTAGGCCGCCTTGTCGGAGGGATGGTGGTTGCCCGGGAACCAGGTCATCGAGCCCGTCGGTTCGCCGAGCGCGAGGACGCCGTCGGCGGTCGGCAGCCAGCCCTCCCGGGAGCCGTCGGGGTCGGTGATCGTCGTCGGGGCGCCCGAGTACCGCACGGTCGTCCGGAACGTCTCCCCTTCGTCGAGTCCTTTCCCGGGGGTGACGGTCAGCTCCTGCCCCGCCCGCTTCCACCGCGCCGCCACGCCCTCGACGGCGACCGACTCGACATCCATCCCCTTCAGGTCGAGGTTGAAGGAGTCGAGGTCCCGCGTCGCCCGTGCGGTGATGACGGCGGCGGCACGCAGGTGGGCGGCGGCCTCGGGGGCGTCCTCGGGGGCGTCGTCTGCGTCGTCCGCGGGGGCGTCCTCGGTCTCGGGCGGGGGTTCGTACCCGAGGGTGAGGGCGTAGTGGGTGACGTCGTAGCCGCCGTTGCCGAGCTTCGGGAAGTACGGGTCCCGGAGGCCGGCGGAACCCCTGGCCCCCTCGGCCTCGCCGCCGCCCTCGGTGCACGACGTGAGCGTGAGTGCCAACGCGACGGTGAGCAGGGCGGCACGGGCAACCGGTGCGGATCGGGACACGTCGGAGATCCTACGAGGACATGACACCATCGCCTACGTGCTCGACATCGGCTACGCCCTCTCCAACCGCTTCCCCGACCCGCCGCAGACGGACTACCGCCGCGCGGACGTGTACGCGCTGCGGCACGACCTGTTCTGCGGTGATGTCTACCTCGCCGACACCAAGGCGGACCGGGAGCTGTCCACAGCCTGGGGATGGGTGCCGGTGCTGGACTTCGCGTGGGCGCTGTGCGACATCGTGGAAAAGCTCGACCGGGACCCGGCGGGCTCCCGCGCCTCCCGGCCCCAGTACGCGGAACTCGACTTCACCGAGTCCACGGACCGCATGCTCTTCGAGCGCCGCTTCGGGTGGGTGGACGTCGAGGCGGACTGGATGCCGGCCGAGGAACCACCGCTGACCTTCTCCCACGCCGAGCTCCGCCGCGAGGCCCGCGACTTCCTGCACGATGTGATCGCCGACCTGTGCGACCTCCACGACGACCTCGACGAGAACCCGGCGATCTGGACCCTCCAGGCCCGCTTCCCCAGGGTGCCGTAGGGGCGCCGTAGGGATGTCGTAGGGGCGACGCCTTGTTCATTCGCGGGCCAGGTGGGGGCTGGTCGCGCAGTTCCCCGCGCCCCTCGACGGCATGGGTCGCGCCCGGAATCCTTCAGGGGCGCGGCGGCGAAACCCACCCGGCACCCCCGCACGTCACCCCTCCACTCGAATCCCCATCTCCCCCGCCAGCACCGGCGCCAAGTCCATCAACTGCGCCGCACTGATCACCGCCCCCGACAACCGCTCCACCCCCCGCGCGATCTCCACCGACGCGGCCTCCCGCAGATCCACGTCCACCAAGGTCACCCCGCTCAGGTCGGCCCCCTTCAACGCGCACCCCACGAACGCGACCCGCTCCAACCGCGCACCGCCGAAATCCGGCTCGACCAGGACACAGTCCTCGAAGACCACATCCTTGAGCCGGGCCTCACGCAGGTTGAGGTAGTCGATCTTCCCCCCGCGCACGAGCACCCGCTCCAGCACGGCCCCGTGCATCTGCACCCCACCGAGGCGCGCGTCCACCAGCTCCACGTCACGCAACGTCGCCTCGGCCAGATGCGTCCCGACGCCCCGTATCCCGGTGAGGACGGAGTCGAGCACACGAGCCCGGTGCAGTCGCGTCTCGTCCAGCGCGCAGCCCGTCAGCGCGCAGTCCATGAAACGGGCACCCCCGCCGTCCTGCCCGACGAAGTCCTGCTCCCGGAACTCCAGCCCGTCGTAGTCCCCGTCGGGCTCCAACCCCCCGCCCGCGTACGCCTCCAGCACCGGCAGCCGCACCTCCGGCCGCCGTGCCGCCTTCACCACCGACCTCGCCCTCACCATGCCCCCATCCTGCACCCCACCACTGACAATCCACCTGACCTGCGCGAACACGCCCCCGGCCCCTACCGACAGCCCTCATGTCACATTCCGGCGCCCTCGATCTGTCGTACCCACAGACAGCCACCGCGACGGCCGACACCGACCCGAGGGAGCCCCAGCCATGCACCGCGCTCCAGCCACGCCCCGCCCCTCCTCCCGTACGAACACGACCCCCCGCACCCGCACCCACACGTCCGCCGCCTCCCGACCCCCCACCCACCTCACCGTCATCGGCGGCGGCTTCGCCGGGCTCACCGCGGCGATCACCGCCGCCGAGGCGGGCGCGCGGGTCACCGTCCACGAGGCGCACCACACGCTCGGCGGCCGGGCGCGGACCACGGAGGGGCCGTACCGGACGAACGAGGGACCGCACGCGCTGTACAGCGGCGGCCCGCACTGGACCTGGCTCGAGCAGCGGGACCTGATCGGCCCGCTCGCGCCCCTCCCGCCCCGGGAGGCCGCCCGGCTGCGCCTGCACCACAAGGGCGCCCTGCGCCGGACCCCGCCGTTCGCGATGCTCAAGCTCCTCCGCCCACGCCGTACGGGCGGGCACGCGCCCGTCGACGTCGACTTCCTCACCTGGGCGACCGAACAGGCCGGCGAGGAGGCCGCGCGCGCCGCCGCCAACTACTCGGCGGTGGCCCTGTTCCACCACGACGCGGGCTCCCTGTCCGCCGCGTTCGTGCAGGAACGGCTGCGCCGGGCCACGAAGTTGCCCCCGGAGGCGCACTACCCGCGCGGCGGCTGGGCGAGCGTCATCGACCGGATGGCGGCCCGCGCCTGGAACCTCGGCGTCCGTATGGAGACCCTCAGCCGGGTCGACAGTCTGGACGCCCTCACCGGCCGCGACAGCGGCGGGAACCGCGGCCATCGCGCGTCCAGCGGCCCGGTCGTCGTCGCCACCTCCCTCGACGCCGCCCGCCGCCTGCTCAAGGACGACTCGCTGACCTGGCCGAGCGGCCGTACGGCCCTCGTCGACCTCGCCGTACGCACCCGCCGCGGCGACGCGTTCGCGGTCTCCGACCTGGACGCGCCCGGCTGGATCGAGCGGTTCACCGCGCAGGACCGCACGCTGGCCCCGGCGGGCGAGCAGGTGCTCCAGGGGCAGTTCCCGATCGGTCCGCACGAGTCGCGGGCGGACGGCGTCGCCCGGGCCGAGCACCTGCTCGACCTGGGCTTCCCCGGCTGGCGGGACCGGGTCACCTGGCGGCGCGAGGCGACCGCGAACGGCCGTACGGGCGCGGTGGACCTGCCCGGCACCAGCTGGCGCGACCGCCCGGCCGTGGACCGGGGTGACGGCGTGTACCTCGCGGGCGACCAGGTCGCGGCGCCGGGCGTGCTCTCGGAGGTGTCGTTCAACAGCGCCCTCGCGGCCGTGTCGCTGGCGCTGGGCAGAAGGTCGAAGAACACGCTTGACCTCAAGCATGCTTGAGGTCGGAGGCTGAGGCTCACCAGGCGAAACCAGGCGAGCGCGCGCCAGGCGTACGCACCCCACACGGACGCACGCCACACGGACGCACGCCAGGTGAACGCACACCACGCGAAAGCGAGACCTCCCAAGGGGCCCACATGCACGCCATCCGTCTGCACACCTTCGGCCCGGCCGAGAACCTGACGTACGAGAAGGTCGCGGACCCCGAGCCCGGCCCGGGCCAGGTGCGTGTCGCCGTCGCAGCGGCGGGCGTCCATCTGCTGGACACGGCCATCCGCGAGGGCCACCCGGGACCGGCACCGGCACCGGAACTGCCCACGATCCCCGGCCGGGAGGTCGCCGGAGTCGTCGAGGCGCTCGGGGAGGGCGTCCCGGAGCACTGGCTCGGCAGGCGGGTCACGGCCCACCTCGGCTTCGTGCCCGGCGGCTACGCCGAGCTGGCCGTCACCGAGGTCGAACGGCTGCACGAGATCCCGGAGAACCTCGACTACGCCGAGGCCGTCGCGATGATCGGCACGGGCCGTACGGCGATGGGAATCCTGCTCTTCGCCGCACCGGGCCCGGACGACGTGGTCGTGGTCCCGGCGGCGGCCGGCGGCCTCGGCACGCTCCTCGTGCAGTACGCCAAGAACGCGGGCGCCACGGTCGTCGGCCTGGCCGGCGGGCCCGAGAAGACGGCCCGGGTGGCGGCGAACGGCGCCGACCTCGCCGTCGACTACACGGACGCGGCGTGGCCCGAGAAGGTCGCGGCGTACCGGGGGAAGGCCACGATCGTCCTCGACGGGGTCGGCGGGGCGGCGGCGCGGGAGTCCGTCGCCCTGCTCGCCCCCGGCGGCAGGCACCTCGTCTTCGGCTGGTCGGCGGGCGGGAGCACCGGCACGGGTCCGTACGTCGTCGAGGGCGTCTCGGAGACGGTCCTGGGCGAGAAGATGCTGCGCCGGGCGGGCGGCCCCGACCCCATCCGCACCCTCGAACTCCGCGCCCTCACCGAGGCCGCCACCGGCCGCCTCACCCCGGCCGTCCACCGCTTCCCCCTCGCCGAGGCGGCCGCCGCCCACCGCGCCCTGGAGAACCGGGGCACCACCGGCAAGGTCGTGCTGGAGCCGTGACATCCCCTGCACCCGGCCCGGCCGTGATCCCACCGACGCCCCGAGCCACACGGCCCGGCCCCGTCGGACGCGCGGGCCGGGCCGCGGTCACCTCCCCCACCGCCCGCCCCGAGCCCGCCGCACCGCGTGCCGGCCTCTGGCCCAGCAGCACCCGCCGGGCGCGGCCGCGTCTCGGCGCCGACGGCGACTGCCGCCCGTGCCGAGTCGTGCCGCCAGTACTGAGCCGTCCCGTGAGTGCCGTCCCCTCAGTGCCGCCCCGCCACCCGGTCCGCCCACCGCGCCAACCGTGACGACTCCCCCTTCTGCGAGGCGGCTTCCCGCCGGTCGGCGGTGCGATACGTCGCGTACATCCCCTGCACGCCCACCCAACGCAACGGCTCCGGCTCCCACTTGCGCACCCGGTGGTTCACCCACGGCAGCGAGGTGAGCTCGGTGGCCCCGGCCTGCCCGGAGTCCCGCTGGACGAGATCGCGCAGGGTGCGGGCGGCGAGGTTGGCGGTGGCCACACCGGAGCCGACGTAACCGCCCGCCCAGCCGAGCCCCGTCGACCGGTCGAGCGTGACCGTGGCACACCAGTCGCGGGGGACCCCGAGCACGCCGGACCAGGCGTGGTCGACCTTCACCCCCGTCAGCGAGGGGAAGAACCGCACCAGGATCTCGTACAACGCCTCGATCGTCGCCGTCTGCGTACGCCCGTCGTTGTCCGTCCGGGAACCGAAGCGGTACGGCACGCCGCGGCCGCCGAGCGCGATGCGGTCGTCGGCGGTGCGCTGGGCGTACATGTACGCGTGCGCCATGTCGCCGAGCGTCTCGCGGCCCTCCCAGCCGATCGTCGCCCACTGCTCGGCCGTCAGCGGCTCGGTGGCGATCATCGAGGAGTTCATCGGCAGCCAGGTCCGCCGCTGCCCCTTGAGGTTCGCCGTGAAGCCCTCCGTGCAGCGCAGCACATAGGGCGCCCGGACCGTGCCGTACGGCGTGACCGCGTGCCCCGGACGGATCTCGGTGACCGGCGTCAGCTCATGAACGGTCACTCCCAGCCCCTCCACGACGGCCGCCAGACCCGTCACCAGTTTCACCGGGTTCAGCCGCGCCCCGTGCGGCGTCCACGTCGACCCCACGGCGTCCGCGACCCTGATCCGCTCGGCCGTCTCCCGGGCGCCGTACAGCTCGCGGTCGTCCTCGCCGTAGGCCGCTTCGTGCTCGTGAAAGGCCTTGAGACGCCCCAACTGCGCCGGTGTACAGGCGACTTCGAGCACCCCACCCCGATGGATGTCCGCCTCGACACCCTCTTCCCCCGCCACCCGCACGACCTCGTCGACGGTCTCGTTCATGGCCCGCTGCAGCCGCACGGCGGCCTCCCGCCCGTGCAGCCGCGCGTACCGGTCCCGCCCGGCGACGCCGTTGTAGAGCCACCCACCGTTGCGCCCCGAAGCCCCGTACCCACAGAACTTCTGCTCCAGGACCGTGATGCGCAGAGAGGGAGCGGCCTTCTTCAGGTAATAGGCCGTCCACAGCCCGGTGTACCCACCCCCCACGACCACCACATCGGCGGACGCGTCCCCGGCCAGCGGCTCCCTCGGAACGGGAAGGCCGGCCCGCGCGTACCAGAAGGAGATCCCACCGTTGACGGTGCCGACGATCGCGTCCGTGCTGCTCACGGCCGGACGCTAGCCCCTGCCGACGGGCCCTGTCACCTACGGATTCCGTGGCGCACGGGCATCACCGGGCCGGAAATCCAAGGGAAAAGGGGAGGGCGCGTGCGTAGTGTCGGCCTCGTGATCGATGTCCCCGAGGAGCTGGCCGCCACGCTGGAGATGTTCTTCGCGGAGGAGGGCGTGGCCTTCGCCGCCGCCCTTCCCGACCTCGCCGCCGGGTTCCTGGACCGCTGGGGGCTGCGCCTCGACGGGGCAGCCCTGCACGGCATGTGCGCCCTGGTCCTGCCGGTGGTCCGCACGGCCGACGACACCCCGGCGGTCCTCAAGCTCCAGATCCTCGACGCCGAGAGCGCGGGCGAACCGGTGGCCCTGCGCGTCTGGGACGGCGACGGGGCGGTACGGCTACTGGCCCACGACGCCGAAACCGGCACCATGCTGCTCGAACGCCTCGACCCGGCCCGCATGCTGTCCCACGAGCCCGACACCCGCGAGGCCGTCCTGGTCATCGCCCACCTGCTGGCCCACCTGACCACCACTCCGGCCCCACCGGACATGCGCCGCCTGTCCGACATCGCGACGGACATGCTGGACCGGACGCCGGCGGTACTGACCCGCATCCCGGACGCGTCCCACCGCCGCCTGATCGCCGACTGCGCGGCCGCCGTACGCGAGGTCGTCACCGAGCCCGGCGACCGTCTCCTCCACTGGGACCTGCACTTCGACAACGTCCTCGCCGCCGACCGAGCGCCCTGGCTCGCCATCGACCCCAAGCCCCTCGCCGGCGACCCCGCCTTCGAACTCTGGCCGGCCCTCGACAACCGCTTCGACCCCGCCGAGGTCCGCTGGCGCTTCGACGCGATGACCGACGTCCTGTCCCTCGACCGCGAACGGGCCCGCGCCTGGACCCTCGCCCGTCTCCTCCAGAACGCCGTCTGGGAGATCGAAGAGGGCCGCCCCCTCCCACCGGACGCCCTCGAAATCGCCCACCGCCTGCGCTGAACGCAAAACCCCAGGCCAGAGAACATCTGGCCTGGGGCAGCAAGAGAGCCCCCTGTCGGATTCGAACCGACGACCTACGCATTACAAGTGCGTTGCTCTGGCCAGCTGAGCTAAGGAGGCGTGGCCCCTCGCGGGGGCGCCCGTGCAGTGTACCCACGTCACAGGGCGCACTCGTCGAAAATTTCCGCGAAGTTCACAGGGGTCCAGGTACTGACAGACCTGGTGAACGGAAGGTACCGTCCTGACCCAATCCACTCCCGTGGACTACACCACCGTGGAAACGTCCGCGGTGGATCACCACCTTTACTCGGATCGTCCGGCACGTTCCTGCCGGTGAAGGGGGTCTACGACCCATGGCCACAGTTTCGTTCGACAAGGCGACCCGGATCTACCCGGGTTCCACGAAGCCCGCCGTAGACGCGCTCGAGATCGAGATCGAGGACGGCGAGTTCCTCGTTCTGGTCGGCCCGTCCGGTTGCGGCAAGTCCACCTCGCTCCGCATGCTCGCGGGCCTCGAGGACGTCAACGGCGGCGCCATCCGCATCGGTGACCGCGACGTCACGCACCTGCCGCCGAAGGACCGGGACATCGCCATGGTGTTCCAGAACTACGCGCTCTACCCGCACATGACCGTCGCCGACAACATGGGCTTCGCCCTCAAGATCGCCGGCGTCAACAAGGCGGAGATCCGGCAGAAGGTCGAAGAGGCCGCGAAGATCCTCGACCTCACCGAGTACCTGGACCGCAAGCCGAAGGCCCTCTCCGGTGGTCAGCGTCAGCGTGTCGCCATGGGTCGTGCCATCGTGCGTGAGCCCCAGGTCTTCCTCATGGACGAGCCGCTGTCGAACCTCGACGCCAAGCTCCGTGTCTCGACCCGTACGCAGATCGCGTCCCTGCAGCGCCGCCTCGGCATCACCACCGTCTACGTCACCCACGACCAGGTCGAGGCCATGACGATGGGCGACCGTGTGGCGGTCCTCAAGGACGGTCTGCTCCAGCAGGTCGACACCCCGCGCAACATGTACGACCGCCCGGCCAACCTCTTCGTCGCCGGCTTCATCGGCTCCCCGGCCATGAACCTGGTCGAGGTCCCGATCACCGACGGCGGCGTGAAGTTCGGCAACAGCGTCGTCCCGGTCAACCGCGAGGCCCTGAAGGCCGCCTCCGACCGGGGTGACACCACCGTCACCGTCGGTGTCCGTCCCGAGCACTTCGACATCGTCGAGCACGACGGCTCCGTCGCCTCCTCCCTGTCGAAGGACACCGACGACGCCCCGGCCGGCCTCGCCGTCACCGTCAACGTCGTCGAGGAGCTCGGCGCCGACGGTTACGTCTACGGCACCGCCGAGGTCGGCGGCGGGACCAAGGACCTCGTGGTCCGCGTCAACGGCCGCCAGGTCCCGGAGAAGGGCGCGACGCTGCACGTCGTGCCGCGTCCGGGCGAGAACCACGTGTTCTCGACCTCCACCGGCGAGCGCCTCTCCGACTGACCCGGACACCGCCGTTCATGCACGGCCGTGCATGGCCGTGCATGGCCGTTCGCGAAACCACCGGCCCGGGATAAATCACCCAGGTTGACGAAAAGGGCCCCGCAAACATCTGCGGGGCCCTTTTCGCTGCCACCAACTACCCCGGCAAATCGGTTCATTTCGACCAGTGTGCGTCAACCTGCCACTCGGAGAACGGCGCTTCGACATCCCCCGTACCGGTGACCTAATGTCGCCATATCACTACCCCGCGCTACCCTCACTCGCGTGAAGCACACCCACACCCACACCCAACGGACGCGGCACGGCCGCGGCCCGGCCCGCCGGATCGGCCGCTCCCTGGCCCTGGTCCTGCCCGTCGTCCTGGTCCTCTCCGGCACCCTCGCGGTCACCCGGGTCAACTGGTCGGGCTCCGACCCCGCGGAGTCGGTACTCGCCGCCTCGGAGGTCTCCCAGCGCGCCAAGACCCGCGCCCCGCACGAAGTGCTGCGCGACAAGCTGCTCGTGGAGCTCCAGAAGGAGGACCCGGGCGTCGCCCTCACCCACCTCCAGCAGGCGGTGAACGGCCGCCCGGCCCTGGCGAGGCACTGCACGTCCATCGCGCGCGCCCTCGGCCGCGCCGCCGTCCGCGCCTACGGCCCCACCCGGGCCCAGTCCTACGCCCGCCCGGTCTGCGACACGTCCTTCGCGACGGGAGTGGCCGCCCTGCACAGCTGAAGGCCGCGCGGGGCGGCGCTGAGAGCCCGACAGGGACCGTAGCGGCCCCTCCAGAGGCCCGGCCGCCCTCCGTGGCTCCGACGGGCCCTAAGGGCCCTAAGGGGCTCCAAGGGCTCCAGGGGTCGCGCCCCCGTATACCGCCCCGTTTCCACCCCGTATACCGATCCCAGGGCCGTGCTCCCGCGAACGGGGCGCCACGTACAGTTCGGTCATGACCGATCCGAACGCCGCGTCGCGCCCCGTTCAAGCCGTGGTCCTCGCCGGTGGCCAGGGCTCCCGGCTGCGTCCGTACACCGACGACCGGCCCAAGCCCATGGTCGAGATCCCCGGTACGGGCACCCCGATCATCGGCCATCAGCTCACCTGGCTCGCCGAGGAGGGCGTGACCGACGTGGTCGTCTCCTGCGGCCATCTCGCCGACGTCCTGCAGAAGTGGCTGGACTCGGCCGACCTGCCGGTCCGCGTCACCACGGTCGTCGAGTCGGAGCCCCTGGGCCGAGGCGGAGGGCTCAAGTACGCCGCCTCCCACCTCCCCCACCCCGACCGCCCCTGGTACGCCACCAACGGCGACATCTGGACCCGCTTCTCGCTCCGCGACATGGCGGACTTCCACGCCGAACGCGACGCCCTCGCCACCCTCGCCCTGGCCCGCCCCCGCATTCCCTGGGGCGCCGTGAAGACGGACGGCTTCGGCCGCGTCACCGACTTCATCGAGGCCCCGCCGACGACGTACGAGATCAACGCCGGCGTCTACGTCTTCTCCCCCGAGTTCACCGACCTCCTCCCCGCCCGTGGCGACCACGAGCGCACCACCTTCCCCCGCCTGGCCCGGGAACGCCGCCTGGCGGGCTTCCCCATCCCCCAGGGCGCCTACTGGCGAGCCATCGACACGGCCAAGGACCTGACAGAGGCAGCGAAGGAACTGGCGGCGCTGGGCCGTTGAGGGGGCGGCGCCCCGAAACGGGCGCGGGGAACCGCGACCAGCCACACACCGGCCCGCAGCCGCCCCACCACAGCGCCTCCCGAGCTCTCGGGCGTCCATGCCACGCACGACGACGGGCCCCGCGCGACAATCACGCGGGGCCCATCTGTCTGTCTGCGCGCCTACCCGAGCAGTCCCCCCACCAGCCCGGGCTGCCCACCCGAAGAGGTCCCACCAGTACCCCCGGTGGAGCCGCCCGACCCCCCGGTCGTACCGCCGGAGGCACCCACACCCGTGCTCCCGCTGGAGCTCGGCCCGGCGGTGGTGCTCGGCACCTGCTCGACCGGCGCGGACTGCGGCGGCGGCGCCTGCCCGGCCGTGCCCTGCGTCTGACTCGGCTGCCCCCCGGTGACGGCCCCGGTGTCCTGGGTCGCCCCCGGCGTGGTGGCCGCCTCCGAAGGCTTCGCGGACGTCGCGCCCGCGGTGGGCGAGTTGGACGCGGAGGGGCTGTCCTGGCGGCGCTTCGTCGGCTCACCCGGCAGCGGCGACCCCGGCAGTTCGTTGCGCGGTGCCTCGCCGGGCCCGGGAACGACGATCCGGTCGGCGTCCCGCACGGCCCCGCCGAGCACGGACCCCACCAGCAGCGTCAGCCCGACCACGATCGCGGTGACGAGCGCGCCCCGCCGCAGCACGTACCGCCGCAGCTCCCAGATGTGGGCGCGCGGCCCGAGCCTGCGCCAGGCGCCGCCCGCGAGCCGCCCGTCGACGGAGTACACCGGCGCGCCCGCGATGATCAGCGGGGACCAGGCGGCGAGGTAGATGATGTCGGGCGTCTCGTAGACGGGGACGGTCTTCCAGCTGACGGTGACGAGCAGCGCGGCCGACAGCAGCGCCCCGACTCCGGCGGCGACGCGCTGCCAGAGCCCGAGGACGGTCAGCACACCGACGATGACCTGCGCGAAGGCGATGACGAGCCCCGAGCCCACCGGATGTTCGAGGGCGAACTGCCGCAGCGGCTCGGCGACTTCCCACGGGTGCAGCGTGTTCAGCCACTTCACCATGGAGCCGCGCTTGCCGCCGTCGAAGTAGTGCGGGTCGCAGAGCTTGCCCATGCCGGCGTAGAGGGAGATGAACCCGAGGAAGACGCGCAGCGGCAGCAGCACCACGCCGAGGTTCATCCGTCGGCCGGGGTAGTAGGCGTGCCGGACGGGGTCGCTGCCGGCCCGCCGCCCGCTCCGCTCGTCCGCGCCGTCGTCGTACGGGTCGGCGAACTCCCCGTCGCCGAACTGCCCGTCACCGAACTGCCCGTCGCCGAACTGCCCGTTGGCGAACTCCCCGTCGGGGTAGTCGCCTTGGCCGTACCGCGCCGTCTGGTCGTACCCCGGTTCGTCGTACGTGCTGCCGACGCTCCGCATGGCGGGGAGCAGCCGGGTGCCGTCGGGGGCGGCGTGGTCGCCGTGGGTGCGCTGGTTGCCGACGATGGGCGTCTCGACGGTCTCGACGGTCAAGTCCGCGCCGTAGCGCCCGCTTTCGGTGTCGTAGCCACCGCTGCCCGTGCCGTCGAGGCGGGGGATGACCTGGGTCGAGCCCGTGTCGCTCAGCGGGTCGGGGGCGCCGACGCCCGCGCCGCGCACCGCCTGGAGGAGCCGGTGGGCTCCGGTGTCGTCCGGCGCGGACCTCCCGCTCCAGACGACGGGCGCGCGCCGGCGCCCGGCGGCGGGCGCGCCGGAGCGCCCCACCGTGCCCACGAGGGGGATGCGCGCGGTGTCCTCGGCGGCAGAGTGCCGTGCGATGCGCGGGGACGCCCGCGTGGAGACGCCCAACTGCACGCGGAAACTCGCGTGGTTGACGATGACCTGCGCCGGATCGCTCGGCACCTTCACCATGCTCAGCGCGGGAGCGTCGTCGAATCCCGAGTCGAATCCCGAGCCGAATCCCGACGAACGGTCGCCCGTGGGTGTGCGGGGTGTTCTGGTGTCCACACTCATCTAACCGAGTGACGTGTCGTTAGGACACTGCTTTGACCGCCCCTATCTGTCCGGACCGCGTCAAGGTGATCCAGAACATCCCGAACCCCCAGCCAGGACCCCTTTCAGGCCCTGCGCCGCGACGCCTCGTACAGCACAACTCCCGCCGCGACACCGGCGTTCAACGACTCGGCGCCACCCGGCATCGGGATCCGCACCAGGAAGTCGCACGTTTCACCGACGAGCCGGGACAGGCCCTTGCCCTCGCTGCCGACCACGATCACGACGGGCCCGTCCAGGACCTCCAGGTCGCCGACCTCGGACTCGCCGTCGGCGGCGAGACCGACCACGACGACACCCGCCTTCTTGTACGCCTCCAGCGTGCGCGTGAGGTTGGTGCAGCGGGCGACGGGCGTACGGGCGGCCGTGCCGGCGGACGTCTTCCAGGCACCGGCGGTCATGCCGGCCGCGCGCCGCTCGGGCACGACGACGCCGTGGCCGCCGAACGCGGAGACGGACCGGACGACGGCACCGAGGTTGCGCGGGTCGGTCACCCCGTCGAGGGCGACGATCAGCGGGTCCTCGCCCTCGTCGTGCGCGGCGGCCACCAGGTCCTCGGGGTGCGCGTACTCGTACGGCGGGACCTGGAGGACGAGCCCCTGGTGGTTGAGCCCGTTGGTCATGCGGTCCAGTTCGGGCCGCGGCGCCTCCATGAGGTTGATGCCGCCGCGCTCGGCCGCGAGCTGCAGCGCCTCACGCACCCGCTCGTCGTTGTCGATGAACTGCTGGACGTAGAGCGTCGAGGCGGGCACGCCCCCGCGCAGCGCCTCGACGACGGGGTTGCGCCCGACGACCATCTCGGACGTGCCCTTGCCACCGCGGCCACGCGGCGTGGGGCGGCGCGCGGCCTGCTTCGCCTTGGCGTTCGCGATGCGGTTCGCCTTGTGCTTCTTGCGCATCTCGGCGGGCGGCGTCGGCCCCCTGCCTTCGAGCCCCTTGCGCCGCTGGCCGCCACTGCCGACCTGCGCGCCCTTCTTGCCGGACATGCGGCGGTTGTGAGCGGCCATGACCTACCCGTCTCTGAGAAGTGTGCGTGTGTACGTAATGCAGTGTGCCGCCCGGATGGCCGGGCGGCACAATCGATCAAGGTCGATCGATCCGGGTGACCGGAGGACTCAGCGTGGGCCGAGCGTCCAGCGCGGACCGTCGGGGCTGTCCTCGATGGCCAGACCGGACTGGTTGAGCTGGTCCCGGATGGCGTCCGCGGTGGCCCAGTCCTTGCGGGCGCGGGCGGCCTCGCGCTGCTGGAGGACCAGCCCGACGAGCGTGTCGACGACCCCGTGGAGGTCCTCGCCGCGGTCGCCGCCGTCACCGGCCCAGTGCGCGTCCAGCGGGTCGAGGCCGAGCACAGCGAGCATGGCCCGCACCTCGGCGAGCCGCGCCACGGCCTCTTCCTTGTCGTCGGCGGCCAGCGCGCTGTTGCCCTGACGGACCGTGGTGTGCACGACGGCGAGCGCCTGCGGCACGCCCAGGTCGTCGTCCATCGCCTCGGCGAACGCCGGCGGCACCTCGGCCGCGGGCTCGACGACTCCGCCGGCCTTCTCGACGACCCGCTGGATGAACCCCTCGATACGGGCGAACGCCGACTCGGCCTCGCGCAGGGCGTCCTCGCTGTACTCGATCATCGACCGGTAGTGCGGGGTGCCCAGGTAGTAGCGCAGGACGATGGGCCGCCAGCGCTTGACCATCTCGCTCACGAGCACCGAGTTGCCCAGCGACTTGGACATCTTCTCGCCGCTCATGGTGACCCAGGCGTTGTGCACCCAGTACGTGGCGAAGTCGTCGCCGAAGGCCTTGGCCTGCGCGATCTCGTTCTCGTGGTGCGGGAAGATCAGGTCGAGGCCGCCGCCGTGGATGTCGAAGGCGCTGCCCAGGTACTTGTGGGCCATGGCCGAGCACTCCAGGTGCCATCCCGGCCGCCCCCGACCCCAGGGCGTCTCCCAGGTCGGTTCCCCGGGCTTCGCCGACTTCCACATGGCGAAGTCACGCGGGTCGCGCTTGCCGGTCTCACCCTCCCCGGAGGGCTGGAGGAGGTTGTCGAGCTCCTGGTTGGACAGCCGCAGATACTCGGGGAACGACCGCACGTCGAAGTAGACGTTCCCGTCCGCCTCGTACGCGTGTCCGCGCTCGATCAGCCCGCGCATCATCTCGACCATCTCGGTCACATGCCCGGTGGCACGCGGCTCGTAGGTCGGCGGCAGGCAACCGAGCACGCCGTACCCGTCGTTGAACGCGCGCTCGTTCTCGTACCCGATCGACCACCAGGGGCGGCCCTGGTCGGCCGCCTTGGCGATGATCTTGTCGTCGATGTCCGTCACGTTCCGCACGAACGTCACGTCGTACCCGCGGTACTCGAACCACCGACGCATGATGTCGAAGTTGAGCCCCGACCGGATGTGTCCGATGTGCGGGGCCGCCTGCACCGTGGCGCCACACAGGTAGATCGAGACACAACCCGGCGTGAGCGGGGCGAAATCACGAATCTGCCGGGCGCTGGTGTCGTACAGGCGAATAGTCACGACTCCCAGGGTAGTGGGCCACCGGCCGTGCCCCGAGCCCTTCGCCCCAAGGACAACAGATTCGTGACGTGTGCACACCCGGCACCGGGGCCTGCGGCCCTTTGACGGGCCGCAGGCCCTCAAGGGGCGCGGGGAACGGCGCGAGCAACCACGACGCTCCCGCACCCGAACGACTCACGAGAGCGGGGGGGGCTGGGGCGCAGCCCCGGGATGGGACGGGTAGGGGCGGCGGGGGCGAGAAACCCTCGGCTCAGCCCACCCGCACGACAAGCGCCGTGGCGACCGCCATCAACCCCTCACCCCGCCCGGGAAACCCGAGCCCGTCGGTCGTCGCCCCCGACACCGACACCGGCGCTCCCACGACCTCCGACAGCACCTTCTGCGCCTCGTCCCGCCGCTTGCCGATCTTCGGCCGGTCACCCACCACCTGCACGGCCACGTTGCCGATGGCGAACCCGCCGGCCCGCACGATCCGTGCGGCCTCCGCCAGCAACGTCACCCCGGACGCGCCCGACCACTCCGGCCGTCCCGTCCCGAAGTGCTGCCCGAGGTCGCCCATCCCGGCGGCGGAGAACAGCGCGTTGCAGGCGGCGTGCGCCACGACGTCCGCGTCGGAGTGCCCGGCCAGCCCCGGCCCCTGCCCCTCCCACTTCAGCCCGGCGCACCACAGCTCCCGCCCCTCCTCGAAGGCGTGGATGTCGGTACCGATCCCGACCTGCGGCACCACCACGGAACCCGGTACCGGGGGCACCGGTACCGGTGGCGTCTCAGAACCCATCGTTGAGCCTCCTGCGCGCCAGAACCGCCTCCGCGAGCACCAGGTCCAGCGGCCGCGTCACCTTGAACGCCTCCTCGTGCCCCGGCACGACCACGACTCCCAGCCCGAGCCGCTCCACCATGCTCGCGTCGTCGGTCACCTCCCCGGTGACCGTCTCGTGCGCCCGGACCAGCGTCTCCCGGTCGAACCCCTGCGGCGTCTGCACCGCCCGCAGCCGAGCCCGCTGCGGCGTGGCGACGACCGGCTCCGGCGCCCCCGGCGCGTCCGCCGGCTCGACCTCCTTGACCGTGTCCGCGAGCGGCAGCGCGGGCACCACGGCCGGCGCCCCGTCCCGTACGGCCTCGATGACCGCGTCGACCGTGTCGACGGGCACCAGCGGCCGGGCCGCGTCGTGGACGAGGACGATGTCGAAGCCGGGCGGCAGCGCGTCGAGGCCGAGTTTGACCGACTCCTGGCGCGACTCACCCCCGGGTACGACGAGGAAGTCGGTCCGCTCGGGCAGCGCGTGCGCGTCGAGCAGGGTCTTGACCTCCGGGGCGCCGTCGGGCGGCGCCACGACGATCACCAGGGAGACGGCACGGGACGCGGCCATGGCCCGCACCGCGTGGATCAGCATCGGGGTGCCGTTCAGCGCGCGTAGCGCCTTGGGGGCGCCCGGGCCGAGGCGTACGCCCCGGCCGGCGGCCGGAATCACGGCCGCCGTGCGGGTCGCCGTGCGGGTCGCCGTACCGGTTCCGGACGGTGAAGGGCGCGAATCGTCAGACATCGGTTCCTGTCAGGTTTGTGTGCTCGGCCTACGTGGGTATGGCCACAGCGTGCCGGGCGCGACACCTTGACCGGACCCTTCCGTGACATCTGGTCGAGCCAGCTGCCCGGGCCCGGCACGCCAAGTACGACCACTTACTGAGTACCGGGGCGCACCAAGTATCGGTGACCCCGTTCAGGCGTACGGCATCCGGGTACGAACATGCCGCAGCGCCCGGCGACATTACCTACGTCATCGGGCACCGCGGCATTTCAATGTGCTGCGCTGAACGGCTGAGCGGGCTGGCTGCCTGCCTCAGGAGTCAGTTCAGGACGCGAGAACCTCGTCGAGCAGGGCCTCGGCCTTGTCCTCGTTCGTGTTCTCCGCGAGGGCGAGCTCGCTCACCAGGATCTGGCGGGCCTTGGCGAGCATGCGCTTCTCACCGGCGGACAGTCCGCGCTCGCGCTCTCGACGCCACAGGTCACGCACGACTTCCGCGACCTTGATGACATCGCCGGAGGCGAGCTTCTCCAGGTTTGCCTTGTAGCGACGCGACCAGTTCGTGGGCTCCTCGGCATACGGTGCGCGCAGTACCTCGAAGACCCGGTCCAGGCCGTCCTGCCCGACCACATCACGCACGCCGACGAACTCCGCATTGTCCGCTGGCACACGCACTGTCAGGTCGCCCTGAGCGACCTTGAGCACCAAGTAGGTCTTGTCCACGCCTTTGATCTGGCGAGTTTCGATGGCCTCGATCAGCGCGGCCCCGTGATGGGGATAGACCACGGTGTCGCCAACCTTGAACGTCATGTGACAGGTACCCCTTCCGTGGCTATCCAGGGTAACACGGAAACGGCGTGTTCTGAATGGCGTTTTCGCAGGTCAGGGCGCATCTCGGGGCTTGACAACTGCAACAGGAACGTGCTGCGAGGGCCGAACGGAGGAGGGTATTCGCAGGTCGGAGCGGCTCTCCGGGCGGAGTGAAACGCGTACGTTACACGCATCCGGAGGGCGCCACGAGCATCCTAACGTCCCGCTTTGTCCGGCTCCAGGCGTGCGACTTCCGCTACTCCGTTCGGCTAGTGGAGTCGGGTACGAGACGAATCCGGAATTGATCAAGGAGTTCGATCCGCGGGCGATGTTCCGCCGTTACCGGATCGTGTTCTGCGCTGTTCCGGCGAGCGTTCCGGTGACGTTCTGACCGGCGTTCTGGCCGATGTTCTGGCGGGCGTTCCAGCAGACGTTCTGGCGGCTGATCGATTTTCTGTACCGCCTCGCATTCCTTGGTGGAAATCCAGGGCGCGGCGGCGGCGAGATCGAAGGCGGTTATGTGAATGCCGGACGGGCGTGCGGGTGACGCCTCCGCCCTTTGCTTCCGGTGACTTGTCGGGAGACTTGGGGAGGGTCGGGTGCGGCGGCGGCGGAACGGCTCGGTAACCTAAGGCCGCTACAGACCACGTACCGCCCACGTTCTAGGAGTTGCCGCAGCCGTGAGCAGCAGCCTTCGACGCGGCGCCCTCGCCGCCGCCGCCCTCGCGTTCTCGATCGCCTCACTCGCGGCGTGCTCCGCGGGCAGCAACGCCCAGACGCTGGGGGTCAAGCCGGACAACGCGGCCACCAGCGTCGGTGACATCAAGATCCAGAACGCGATCGTGGTCACCCAGCCCGGGACCGAGACCAAGGGCCCCGCCGTGGTTTCCGCGACGCTGTTCAACGGCGCCACGACCGACCAGACCCTGGACTCCATCACCGTGGAGGGCGCCGGCACCGCCGAGGTCACCCCGGCCAAGGGTGAGGGCAAGGGCGGCAAGATCGTCGTCCCGGCCGGTGGCTCCGTGGTCCTGGGCGGCGAGGGCAACGCCTCCGCGGTCCTGACGGACGTCACCGAGGCCGTCCAGGACGGCAACGCCCAGAAGGTCACCTTCAACTTCAGCGAGACCGGCGAGGTCAGCCTGCGCGCCTTCGTGGTCCCCGCCGAGCACTACTTCGAGAAGTGGGGCCCGAGCGACCTCCCCGAGGCCCCCGCCACCAGCCCCACGCCGGCCGACGAGACCTCCGGCTCCCCGTCCGCGTCCATCTCGGGCTCACCGTCCGCAGAGGAGGAGGGCACCGCCGCCGGCTCGACGTCCTCCCCGTCCGCCTCGGCCTCCGAGGAGACCGCGGGCCACTGAGCCACGCACACCAACGCCGAAGGGCGGCACCCCCTGCGAGGGGTGCCGCCCTTCGGCGTACGGCGAGCATGCGCCCGTCGGCCTACGGCTCGAACTTGTAGCCGAGGCCTCGCACCGTCACCAGATACCGCGGCGCGCCCGGGTCGGGCTCGATCTTGGCGCGGAGGCGCTTGACGTGGACGTCGAGGGTCTTGGTGTCGCCGACGTAGTCGGCGCCCCAGACTCGGTCGATGAGCTGCATACGGGTCAGGACGCGGCCCGCGTTCCGCAGCAGCATTTCGAGCAGGTCGAACTCCTTGAGGGGGAGGTCGACCTTGGAGCCCGAGACAGTGACCACGTGACGGTCGACGTCCATACGGACGGGGCCCGCCTCCAGCGCGGCCGGGCTGACCTCCTCGGGCTCGCCGCGGCGGCGCAGTACGGCCCGGATACGGGCGACGAGCTCGCGGGAGGAGAAAGGCTTCGTGACATAGTCGTCGGCTCCTATTTCCAGGCCCACGACCTTGTCGATCTCGCTGTCCTTGGCGGTCACCATGATCACCGGGACATTGGAACGGCCGCGCAGCTGACGGCAGACCTCGGTACCCGGCAGACCGGGCAGCATGAGGTCGAGGAGAACGAGGTCGGCTCCGTTGCGCTCGAACTCGTCGAGACCGTCGGGCCCGGTGGTCGCGATGGCGACCTCGAAGCCCTCTTTGCGGAGCATGTAGGACAGGGCGTCGGAGAAGGACTCCTCGTCCTCGACGACGAGCACTCGGGTCACGGAAGGACCTCCGGGGCAGGAAGCGATTCGTACGGTCCGTACGGGGATGGGTCGGGGTGAGGCTGTCCGTCCTCGTCGTCGAGGTCCGGGTGCTGGGCCGCGCGGTCACGGGCCACGCCCGCCTCCGGCAGCCTGAGGGTGAACGTGGAGCCCTGTCCCTCCGAGCTCCACACCGTGACCTCCCCGCCGTGCGAGGCGGCCACGTGCTTGACGATCGCGAGACCGAGACCCGTACCGCCGGTCTGGCGGGAACGGGCCGGGTCCACGCGGTAGAAGCGCTCGAAGATGCGCTCCTTGTCCTTGTCCGAGATGCCGATGCCCTGGTCGGTCACGGCGATCTCGATATGGTCCCCGCCGGGAGCGGTCACCCGGCGCGCGGCTATGCCGACGCGGGTGCGGGCCGGGGAGTAGTTGACGGCGTTCTCGACGAGGTTGCCGAGGGCGGCGGCCAGCTGCCCCCGATTGCCCCAGACGCGCAGCTCGGCGGTGCCGCCCGCCCGTCGCCCGCCACCACCCTGTTCGAGCCCTTCGGGCACCCCCGTGTTCGAGGCCATGGTGATCTGCTTGGTGCCGGCCTGGTGGCGGCAGCGGTCGACGGCCTCGGCGACCAGCTCGTCCACCCGTACGGGCTCGGCGTCCTCCAGCGGGTCGTCGTTCTGCACCCGGGAGAGGTCGATGAGTTCCTGCACGAGGTTGGTGAGCCGGGTGGCCTCGATCTGCATGCGCCCGGCGAACCGTTCCACGGCCTCGGGGTCGTCCGACGCCCCCATGACGGCCTCGGAGAGGAGGGAGAGCGCGCCGACCGGCGTCTTCAGCTCATGGCTGACGTTGGCGACGAAGTCACGCCGTACGGCCTCGATCCGGCGGGCCTCGGTCAGGTCCTCGACGAGGAGCAGCACGAGCCGGGAGCCCAGCGGCGCGACGCGCGCGGAGACGGCGAGCGCGTCGCCGCGTCCCGTGCCGCGCCGGGGCAGGTCCAGCTCGACCTGGCGTATCTCGCCGTCGCGGCGGGTGTCGCGGGCCATCCTGAGCATCGGCTCGACGGCGAGCTTCCCCCCGCGCACCAGCCCGAGGGCGTACGCGGCGGAGCTGGCCTTGACGACGGCGTCCGCCTCGTCGAGCACGACGGCGGAGGAGCGGAGCACCGACAGCACGGTGTCGACGCCGGGCGGAAGCACCGGGTCGGTGTGCAGGGAGGTTCTGGTGGGACGCTTCTGCTCGCGCTCGCTGAAGCGGAACGCCAACACGGCGATGACACCGGTGAGCACTCCGGCGATCGCTGCCGCTGCGGCGACCGCCGCGTTCACGTCCATGCATCCAGGTTAGGCACGAGGTCGGACATCCCCACAGCGATCGGAGGGCGACCTCGAACACTCGTCGCCCAGAGTTCACCTTGGAGCCAGTATTGGTTCATTTGAGATGGCCGAAACGGACGCGTACGGGTCGGAACGTGGGAGCGTGGGGTTCATGCGGGCCCCCGGTGACCGTTCATTCGGTCGTCCTGGCCTGGCGGAACGGCCTTCGGCACGGCTTTCCTGGTTACCCACGAGCAGACGTACGTAAGAGAGGGACACCCTGATGCGGGACGCGTACCACGAGGAACTTGACTCGATCGGTGAGGGCCTGGTCGAGATGGCCCGACTGGTGGGCTCGGCCATCGGACGCGCCACGACGGCGATGCTCGACGCCGACCTGAAGCTGGCCGAGAGCGTGATCGAGGCCGACAAGAAGGTCGACGACCTGCAGCACGAGCTGGAGGCCCGCGCGATAGCCCTGCTGGCCAGGCAGCAGCCGGTGGCGACGGATCTCCGTATCGTCGTGACGTCGCTGCGCATGTCGGCCGACCTGGAGCGCTCCGGCGACCTCGCCCAGCACGTGGCCAAGCTGACCCGGCTCCGCTTCCCCGACCACACGGTCCCGCGTGACCTGCACGCGACGATCCTGGAGATGGGGCAGCTCGCGCAGCGCCTGATGGCCAAGGCCGCCGAGGTCATCATCACCAAGGACGTCGACCTCGCGCTCCAGCTGGAGAGCGACGACGACGCGATGGACCTCCTCCACCGCACCCTCTTCCAGCACCTCATGGACGACCGCTGGAAGCACGGCATCGAGACCGCCGTCGACGTCACCCTCCTCGGCCGCTACTACGAGCGCTTCGCCGACCACGCGGTGTCCGTCGCCAAGCGCGTGGTGTACCTGGTGACGGGCGAACACGCGGACGAGCTGCAGGCGGACATCCAGCCGGTCCAGCCGGTCCAGCCGGTCGCGGGGGTGGATGAGGAGTAGGGCTGCCTGCCCGGCGCGGGAAGAGCGGTGAGCGCGGGGCTCCACATGCGGGGGCTCCACATGCGGGGGCTCCACATGCGGGGGCTCCGGCGCTCGATGGCCGACCCGCGATGGCCGACCCGCAATGGCCGGCGCTTGATGGTTCGGTGCTTGAGGGTCCGGCGCTCGATGGTCCGGCGCTCGATGGTCCGGCCGGGCGGGCGGACGCCTCTGTGCGCCGTTGATGCGCCCGGCTGAACGGGCGTGCAATGGGGCAACCAACGGGTACGGGCACCAGCCGTCGGTGCCTTGAGCCTTTGCCGCCTTCTTCGAGGAGGGACCATGGCCGAATCCCCCGCCAGCCCCAGCACGCCGGACCCGACACAGGTCCGGGACACCCATCAGCCCGCCGACATCAAGACCCTGCCCCTTTTCGGCGCCTGCGGCTGCGGTTCCGGATGCGCGTGCGGGTGCCAGTCCGGCAACCCGTGCCAGTGCGGCTGACCGGTAGGCAGGCGCTTTCGTACGCGGACCGTATGCGGGTTCCTACGCGTGCTGTACGCGGGCTGTACGCGGACGAAGGGGGCCAGTCGCTCGTGACGGGTCCCCTTCACTCATGCTCGCTCAGGCTCGCTCAGCACCAGTGCTCGGTGGCACCGTCGGCGGCGATGATCTCGACCTGCAGGGAGCCGTCGGCCGGCCCCTCCAGGATCAGACTCGCCACGGACCCGTCGATCGACTTGGTGAAACAGTCACTCGTCCGGTACCGCCACCCATGGGCCCGCGCGGCGTCCCGGTAGTGCACGAGCACGCTCTCCCGGTCCCCGCCGTACCGGTACGCCTTCCCCGCGACGACGTTCAGATCGTCGTCGTCGCACTCCTGATACGACTCCTCGGCCCTGGCCTCCTCCACCCCGGCGTCCAGCACGGGGTCCCCGGCCAACGCCTCTCCGAGTCGCTCCTCCGTGGGCCCGCACCCGTACTCCATGACGAACGACGCAGCAGGCACCCCCACGACCAGGCCCCCCACAGCGGCCATGACCCCGACCGCCGATATCCCCACCCACATCAGCATGCGCATGACGGGCGACGCTAGCGCACCGCGGAGTCGCCCGTACGGCCGTGCGGGCGCAGCATGAGGGGAGAGGCAAGGAAGAGGAACGGGAAGAGGAAAAGGAAGAAGGAGGTGCGGGCCATGACCAAGTTCATGGACGTCCACCACGACATGAAGGGCATCACCGCGGACCAGTTGCAGGCCGCGCACAAGGCCGACCTCGACATCGAGAAGGACGAGAACGTCCACTTCGAACGCGCCTGGGCCGACCCCCAGTCCGGCACCGTCTACTGCCTCTCCGAGGCCCCCTCCGCCGAGGCCGTCCAACGCATCCACGAACGCGCCGGCCACAAGGCGGACGAGATCCACCCGGTCCCCCTCACGGTCTGAGCGCGCGAGAGCGGCCGACAGACGCCGGTACGCCTCCGCACGCCCTGTCCGGCGGAGCTCGCGGGATGGAACCATCCCCATGCCGACACCGGTAGCACAAGGGGGGCTTTACACATGGCCGTAGTGATGTCGATGCACTGGGCAGAGGTGACTCCGGAGCAGTACGACACCGTGCGAGACGCGGTCGCCTGGGAGGAGATCCCGGCGGCCGGCGGGCAGGTCCACGTGGCCTGGTTCGACGACCAGGGACTCCACGTCACCGACGTCTGGGAATCCCAGCAGGCGTTCGAAACCTTCTTCATCGAACGCCTCCTCCCCGCCATCCAGAAGGCCGGCATCCAGGGCACCCCCGACGCCACCGCCCTCACCCCACTGCACCGCCGCTTCATCGCCCCGGACGTCAGTGGCGCGGCTTAGCCACCGCCGCCCATCCATCCATCCATCCATCCACGCAACACAACGAGCCCCCTGTCCGCGCATCAGCCATCGGCAGGGGGCTCTTGGTCAGAGATGCTTACGTCTTCTTCCCCGGGTCTCGCTACCGATCCGGACCGCTACGCGCCAGGAGCCCGGTACCGGACCTGCTCGGCTGTGCGCAAGGCCTCCACCGTCTCATCGACGGTCAGGAGAACAGTCGTCTCGAACGAACTCAGCGCACCGCCTCCGCTGATCGCCAACGCGACCGCGGCCATGGACACGTTGTCCGGAGCTTCCCAGAGGTTGTAGCCGTCGTGCGTGCCGAAGGCGTACCAGAAGCCATGGAGCTTCCCGCCGACGGACTCGATGTACGACTGAGCTGCCTGTGCGCGGTCCTCCGGATGGCCGATGAGCCTCGCCCATGTCTCCGGGGTGTAGCTGAACCTCGATAGGTAGAGCGGCATCGTGTCTCCCTTTCGTTGCGTCAAGGGATGCCCTGCGAGGCGAGGAAAGCGCCGGCGGAGGCCCGCCTGTCCCCCGAACGGCCGGGCACGATGACCGGCACGACGACAGTCGGCGAACGCCGCAACCGGCGACCGTCAGCCACGACAGCGGTGCGCCGAACGATCAGGCACCCGTGCGCCTCCCCGTGCCCCAGCCCCAGAGACGGCCCGAGGCCACTGAAAAGCCCCCCACCCGCAGGGAAACCGCAGGTAGGGGGCTTGTTCGGCTCTGGTTACTTCTTCTTGCCCTGGTTCTTGACCGCCTCGATGGCCGCCGCCGCCGCGTCGGGGTCGAGGTAGGTGCCGCCGGGGTTGAGGGGCTTGAAGTTGGCGTCCAGTTCGTAGGACAGGGGGATGCCTGTCGGGATGTTCAGGCCCGCGATGTCGGCGTCCGAGACGTCGTCGAGGTGCTTGACGAGGGCGCGGAGGGAGTTGCCGTGGGCGGCGACGAGGACCGTGCGGCCGGCCAGGAGGTCGGGGACGATGCCGTCGTACCAGTAGGGGAGCATGCGGGTGACGACGTCCTTGAGGCACTCCGTGCGGGGGCGGAGCTCCGGCGGGATGGTCGCGTAGCGCGCGTCCGAGGCCTGGGAGAACTCCGAGTCGTCCGCGAGCGGGGGCGGCGGGGTGTCGTACGAGCGGCGCCACAGCATGAACTGCTCCTCGCCGAACTCGGCGAGGGTCTGGGCCTTGTCCTTGCCCTGGAGGGCGCCGTAGTGGCGCTCGTTCAGACGCCAGCTGCGGTGGACCGGGATCCAGTGGCGGTCGGCGGACTCGAGGGCCAGCTGCGCGGTGCGGATGGCGCGCCTCTGGAGGGAGGTGTGGAGCACGTCCGGGAGCAGGCCGGCGTCCTTCAGCAGCTCACCGCCGCGCGTCGCCTCCTTCTCGCCCTTCGGTGTGAGGTTGACGTCCACCCAGCCGGTGAACAGGTTCTTCTCGTTCCACTCGCTCTCGCCGTGGCGGAGGAGGATCAGCTTGTACGGTGCGTCGGCCATGGCTCCGAGCGTAATCCACGGCCGGGAATCGTCGCCCATGCGGCCGATAGGCGGACAGGTAGGCAGCTCCTCGCCTCATTCGTCTTCGGCAGTGACTGGGGTTGCTCATCGGGTGGCCCGGTTCCTGAGCGGGTTCGTAAGGCGTGTTCACTGCCTTAGCCACTTACGTCCGTGGGGTTTGGAGCTGCTGCCGCTGGAGTGCGTTCAGGAGCGTTCTGGTGAGCGGGGGTGAGTGTGGGTGGTCTGTGCCGGGTCGCGTGTCTCGGCCGTGGGGGCGGGTTTCGGTAGGGAACTGACGTTCTCGCATCGAATGCGTGACCTTCCCGGGTGGTGCTCGTTTCTCATGGCGACGGGTTCTTCGGGTGGGGTCGGGCAGGGGGTGACGGGGTGGGTGAGCTGCGGAGTGTCGCGGCGTCGTTCGTCGTGTCCGGTCCGAGTGGTGTGGCTGTCCGGACCCGTCTCAAGCAGCTGACGCCCGGTGATGAGAAGGTGCTGCGTCTGGTGGGTGCGCATCTGGGGTCGCTGGCGGCGAAGGATCTCAAGGTCCGCTGCCGGGACGGCCTGTCGCATTCCGGTCAGGCGTGGGCGGTGCGTAAGCGGGAGCTGACGGCGCTGTCGTCGTCGCGGTGGGCGGGCAGTATCACCAAAGCCACGCATGACCAGTGGGCGCTGGCCCGCCGCTGCCAGCTCGCGCACATCCACACCCTGGAATCCGGTGTCCGTGCCATCGAGCACCGGCTGTCCCTGCCGGTCGGGCAGAAGGGGACGAAGAAGGCGCCCGGGGGTTACCGGTCCGCGCGGGAGTGGCATGCGAAGTCGAGGCGTCTGCGGGTGCTTGAGGACCGGCTGACCGCCGCGCGGGCGGACCGTGAGGCCGGCATCGTGTACGTGGTGCGCGGCGGCAAGCGCCTGGTCCGTACCCGGCATCACCTGGAGGCGGCCGGGCTGACGGAGTCCGGGTGGCGTGGGCGGTGGGAGGCGGAGCGCTGGTTCTGCCAGGCGGACGGGGAGTCCGGCAAGCGCTACGGCAACGAGACCATCCGCATCAGCCCGGACGGCGAGATGAGCCTCAAGCTCCCCGCGCCGCTGGCTCATCTGGCGAATGCCCCGCACGGACGGTACGTCATCGCAGGTCGGGTCGCGTTCGCACACCGGGGCGGCGAGTGGGCGGACCGCGTCGCGGCCGACCGGGCGATCGCCTACCGCATCCACTACGACACCGGCAGGGACCGCTGGTATGTGACCGCGTCCTGGCAGACCCCGCCCACCCCCACCCTCCCACTGGAGGCCGCGCTCGCCCACGGCGTGATCGGCGTCGACCTGAACGCCGATCACCTCGCCGCCTGGCGCCTCGATCTCCACGGCAACCCGACCGGCGCCCCGCGCCGCTTCTTCTACGGCCTGACCGGCACCGCCGAGCATCGTGACGCCCAGGTCCGCCACGCGCTCACCCGCCTTCTGCACTGGGCCCGTACCTGTGGGGTGAAGGCGATCGCGGTGGAGGACCTGGACTTCGGCGCGGAGAAGACCCGGGAGAAGCACGGACGCCGCACACGCTTCCGCCGGCTGGTCTCCGGCATGCCCACCGGCAAGCTCCGCGCCCGGCTGGCCTCGATGGCCGACGCCACCGGGATCGCGGTCATCGCCGTCGACCCGGCCTACACCAGCCGCTGGGGCGCCCAGCACTGGCAGAAACCCCTCACCACCACAAGCCGCACCACCACCCGCCACGACGCTGCCGCCGTGGCGATCGGAAGGCGCGCCCAGCAACCCCCGATCCGGCGACGGACGACACCGCCCCCACAGCACCGGAGCGATGCGGTGGGGCATCGGACCGTCCAGGCCCGACCAGGTGTTCCTGGGCGTGAGGAACCCCGCCGCCGCATCCCCGGACCACGGACACGATCCGTGCCGCCCGGACGCGGAGCGAACGCGGGCAACCAGAACGCCCAACACCGTCCGGGGCGTTCGGCCGAGCATGAGACCTGGCAACAGGACTCACTCCCGCTCAGTCCCTAGGAACGGTTTCCGCAAGCGGGTGTTGTATCGGCCCCGGATTCGAGCGCGCTGGACGAGAGTCTCATCGGGGCGGCGGTGGACGAGCCCGACCTGCGGGATCCACTGCTGCGGCGGCGCGTGGGGCAGGTGCACGCGGCGCTCGCGCGGCCGGGGGACGAGCTGGAGGCGGAGAGCCGGCTGGCGCTGGTCGGGGAGCGGCTGCGGGAGCATCTACGGCCACGGGCCCAGTCCGCGCGGAGAACCCCGGCCGACGGCCGTACGGTCGCCCATCGGCTGCGGGAACTGCTCGACGAGCGGGTCACGGACGGGGTGACGCTGGAGGAGGCCGCGGGGACGGTGCACGCCCACCCGGCGCATCTCGTGCGGGCGTTCGGGGCGGCCTTCGGGATCGCGCCGCACCAGTACCTGATGTCCCGGCGGGTGGAGCGGGCCAGGCGGCTACTGCTGGACGGGATGCGGCCGGGTGAGGCGGCGGCGATGGCCGGGTTCTACGACCAGGCGCATCTGACACGGCACTTCAGGCGCTGGGTGGGTGTCACCCCTGGCCGCTACCGGAGCGGTCGGCCACCTCACGCGTGAGGTTGCTGAACGCGTCCAGGTTGCGGGTCGACTCCCCCCGGGACACGCGCCAGGCGTACTCCTTGCGGATCGCGGAGGCGAAGCCCAGTTCGAGGAGGGTGTTGAAGGCGCCGTCGGCCGCTTCGAGGACCTGGCCGAGGAGGCCGTCGATGCCCTCGGGGGTGACCGTGGAGAGGGGCAGCCGGGCCGTGACGTAGACGTCGCCAAGCGGGTCGACGGCGTAACTCACGCCGTACAGCTTGAGGTTGCGTTCCAGGAGCCAGCGGTGGACGCCCGCCTCGTTCTCGTCGGGGTGGCGGATCACGAAGGCGTTGAGGGAGAGGGAGTGCCTGCCGACGATCAGGGAGACGGTCGTCGACAGTTTGCGGGTGCCGGGGAGTTTCACGACGTACGTGCCGGGTGCCGTGCTCTCCCACTCCAGCTCGGCCTCGGTGAGGACCTGCTCGATGATCGACGCTTCGTCAGCCATGGGGCGAGCGTACCCGCCGGTACGGGCGGACCGACGGCTCACCCGTGGTGCGCCCGGTACGGGCGGACCGACGGCTCACCCGTGGTGCGCCCGCGCCCAGTGGCGGCGGTGTTCGTGCATGGCGGCGGTGTACACGTCCGCGGTGGCGGCGGCCGACGTGTCCCAGCCGAACGACTCGGCGTGGCGGGCGGCGGCCGCGCCCATACGGGCGGGCAGGTCGGGGGTGTCGGCGAAATCGCGCAGCACGCGCGCGTAGGCGACCGGATCGTGGCCCTGGACCAGGAAACCGGTCTGCCCGTCCCGCACGGCGACCGGGAGGCCGCCGACCGAGGCCGCCAGCACCGGCGTACCGGCCGCCTGCGCCTCGATGGCGACGAGCCCGAAGGACTCGCTGTAGGAGGGCATGACCAGCACGGACGCCGCCCGGAACCAGTCCGCGAGCTGCTCCTGGCCGACCGGCGGCCGGAACCGTACGACATCCGCGATGCCCAGCCGCGCGGCCAGCTTCTGCAGCCCCTCCGGCTTGGCGAGGCCGCTGCCGCTCGGCCCGCCGACCACCGGCACGACCATCCTCGACCGCAGCTCGGGGCGTTCGTCGAGGAGGACGGCGACGGCGCGGAGGAGGACGTCGGGGGCCTTCAGGGGCTGGATGCGGCCGGCGAAGAGGGGGATCAGGGCGTCCTGCGGCAGGCCGAGACGGGCCCGGGCCGCCGCGCGGCCGTCGGCCGGACGGAAGCGGTCGAGGTTGACACCCGGGTGGACGACGGCCACCTTGGCCGGGTCGGCCTCGTAGTGGCGGACGAGTTCGTCGGCCTCCTCGGCCGTGTTGGCTATGAGGCGGTCGGCGGCGCGGACGATCTGGGTCTCGCCGATGACACGGGCGGCGGGCTCGGGGGTGTCGTCGTCGGCGAGCGCGGCGTTCTTGACCTTGGCCATCGTGTGCATGGCGTGCACCAGGGGGACCCCCCAGCGTTCGGCGGCGAGCCAGCCGACGTGGCCGGAGAGCCAGTAGTGGGAGTGGACCAGGTCGTAGTAGCCGGGGCGGTGGCCCGCCCAGGCCTGCATGACACCGTGCGTGAAGGCGCACAGCTGGGCCGGGAGTTCCTCCTTCGCCAGCCCCTCGTACGGGCCCGCGTCGACGTGCCGGACCAGGACCCCCGGGGCCAGCTCGACCGTCGGGGGCAGGGCGCCGGTCGTGGCGCGGGTGAAGATCTCCACCTCGACGCCCTGCGCGGCCAGCCGCTGCGCCAGCTCCACGATGTAGACGTTCATCCCGCCCGCGTCGCCCGTACCGGGCTGGTGCAGCGGTGACGTGTGCACCGACAGCATCGCGACCCGTCGCGGCTTGCGGTGCAGCCTCAGCCGCGCCGCCGCGGCCGGAGAGCGTCGCCCGAGCCTGCTGACGTAGTGGCTCACGTGGCGTTCCTCCTCGCTGCGGGCATGCCGTTCGGAGGGCGTGGGGTCCCTCTAGGCAGGAGGAACGCCGGAGGAGGCCGTTCCATTTCCTCTTTGCAGAATTATTACCGAGCTTCGCTCAACCGTTCGAGCCCGTGGGGAGTGGCCCGTGGGGAATGAAGGGGCACGCGCCGCCTTCAGGAGCGTGCGCAAGCAGGCGGCCTCGCACGGCACGGGGCCTGGGCCGAGAGCCGCGGAAGGCGCGCTTACGCTCACCCCATGGCAAGACCAGTCGGCACCGCGACGCCAAGACCAGTCGGCACCGTGACGCGCGGCACCACCAACCCCAACCGCCTGCGCCGCATGGACCGCTGGATCGCGGCGACGCACGGCGCCGAACTCCGCCGCGCCACCACGCCCCTCGCCGTCGACCTCGGCTACGGCGCCGCCCCCTGGACCGCCGTCGAGCTCCTGCTCCGCCTCCGCGCGGCGGCGCCCCGCACCCAGGTGGTCGGCGTCGAGATCGACCCGGCCAGGGTCACGGCGGCGAAGCCCTACGAGTGCGAGGGCCTGACCTTCCGGCACGGCGGCTTCGAGGTGCCGGTGCCGGGCCGCCCGACCCTCATCCGGGCGGCGAACGTACTGCGCCAGTACGACGAGGAGGAGGTCGCCGCCGTCTGGGAGCGCCTGTGCGCCCGCCTCGAACCCGCCACACCCCCTCCCTCCGGCAGCCGCCACGCGACCAGCCCCGGCGCCATGAGCCCCGCAGGCCCCCACTCCCCCACCGCCCCCTACCCCTCCGCCGGCCCCTACCCCTCCGGAGGTCTGCTCGTCGAGGGCACCTGCGACGAGATCGGCCGCCGGCACGTCTGGGTCGCCCTCGGCCCGGAGGGCCCCCGCACGGTCACCTTCGCCACCCGGCTCGGCTCCCTCGACCGCCCCTCCGATCTCGCCGAACGCCTCCCCAAAGCACTCATCCACCGCAACGTCCCCGGTGAACCGGTGCACACCTTCCTCCGCGACTTCGACCGGGCCTGGGCCGCCGCGGCCCCGTACGCCTCGTACGGCGCCCGCCAGCGCTGGATCCGCGCCGTCCGCACGCTGAGCGCGGACTGGCCGGTACGGGACGGGGTGACGCGCTGGCGGCAGGGCGAAGTCACGGTGGCGTGGGAGGCGTTGGCGCCAGGGAGGTGAGCGTCCGATCAAGCCGCACCCTGATCACCCAGAGCGACGATATGGTGACACATGGGAACGATACCGTCGGGCCGTTCGTCACACGGGCGGGGGCGACGTCACGGCAGGTGGGAGCGAGGGAGGACCAAGAAGGAATGGGGGGAAGTGAGTCCTTGCCCACCTCTGTCGCATTCCGCGACGCCGTGACACGATCACCCGGGCACCGGCAAGTTACTGACGGTTAATCATTTCTGTTTCAACTGGGGTGGGAGGCAAGGGGTATGGGAGCCGGCAAGCGGAACCTGACCATGGCCGCCGTGGCCGTGGTCTGCGCGATGACCGTGCTGGGCGCACCGGTCACCGCGTACGCGAGCCAGACGACGCCGACCGATCCGACCCCGAGCGCGAGCACGAGCCCGACGCCCTCGCCCGTGTCGACTCCCGTGACGAACGAGGAGTTGGAGACCGTCCGTCTGAAGCTGGAGGGCCTCTACCACGACGCCTCGGTCGCCACGGACGCGTACAACGCGGCCGAGGAGAAGGCCGACAAGCAGTCCGAGGAGATCGTCGACCTGGCCCACGAGGTCGTCCAAGGCCAGCAGAAGCTGGACAAGTTGCAGGATCTCATCGGCGCCGCGGCCCGCGCGCAGTACCGCGGCGGCGGCCTCCCGCCCGAGGTGCAGCTGTGGCTGAGCCAGAACCCCCAGGACTTCCTGGAGGGTGCGGACCGCCTGCGCCAGGGCCAGCTCGCGACCAAGGGCCTGCTCGCCGAAATGAACCGGACCCAGGAGGACTTGGAGCAGTACTCCAAGGACGCCTCCGCGCGCTGGGAGAAGCTCGAGGCCAACCGCAAGGCCAAGGAAAAGGCCAAGAAGAAGATCAAGAAGCAGATCGCCGCCGCCGAGGAGCTGGAAGCACAGCTGGAGGACGACGAACTGGAGCGGCTGGCGCAGTTGGAGGAGGACGCCGCGCAGGAGTCCCAGGCCGCGTGGCTGGACTCCGGCATCCTCGACGAGATCAACGGCAAGGCGTCCCCGCAGGGCAAGAAGGCCGTGAAGTTCGCGACGGACCAGATAGGCAAGTGGTACGAATGGGGCGCCGAGGGCCCCACGACGTACGACTGCTCCGGCCTCACCAGCCAGGCCTGGGCCGCCGCCGGCCTGACCATCCCCCGCACCTCCCAGGAGCAGTGGCGGCAGCTCAAGCACATCGACATCCAGGACATGCGCCCCGGCGACCTCATCATCTACAACTCCGACGCCAGCCACGTGGCCATGTACCTGGGCGACGGCTCCGTAGTCCACGCCCCCCGACCGAACCGTAAGGTGACGATCGCGGGCGCGGGGACGATGCAGATCCTGGGAGTCGTACGACCGGACGCGTAGACGGGACACCGCGCGGCGGCGTCAGCCGGGGTCGCGGGCTGAAGGCAGCGGGCCGGAGGTTGAGGGCCGCGGGCTGAAGGCCGGGTACTGAGGGCCGCGGGCGCGGGTCGCGGGGTCGCGGGGTCGCGGGGTCGCGGGGTCGGTGCGGGTGTCCCGCCAACTGCGGGGGTCTCACTCGCATCCGGCCGGGGCCCACCGGGCACAGCACCCCGGGCGCGGGCCGGGCGTGAGTCCCAGGGGCAGCCGAACGAAGGCCGCCACCCGGCCACCCGGACCCCCGGCCCCCTGACCCCGCCCCGAAAACCCCCGCGTGACCCACCCCACGTGACTCTCACCACCTTCCCCACCCCGGCTCAACCTCCGCCGCGTGACATTCGTCATCCCAGGAGAAAGCCCTGCCATGTCCAAGTGCGATACAGGATGCGGCATATGACGCGGGCCGATTGCCGCCCGGCGTCCCGCCAACCATTCCGTTGCGGCGGCGCCTGGCGCTAAGGTCCCCGTCGGTGGGTCGAGGTCCTTCGCCCCACCGTGCCCTCGGGGGGAGGGAAGGAACCCAAGACGATGCCCGTACCCGTACCGCGGCAGAGAGCCATACCGGCCGCGGAGAGTGGTCAGGCGCACGCCGTGTCCGCGCCCAGCGGACCGTCCGGAGAGGGGACGGCCATGAACGCCTCGGCCCTGGCCCCTGCTGACAACGCCACAAACCCGCCCGGCCCCGGCGCCCTGAGTCCGGCAGGCCCCACGGGTCCGGCCCCCCAGTCCGGCCCCACCAACCTCACGGTCCTCCTCATCGAGGACGACCCCGCGGGTTCCCTCAACGTGCCCGAACTACTCGACTCCGCGGGCAAACCGATCCGCGTCCGCGCCGCCCGCAACCTCACCGAGGCCCAGCGGCTGCTGACCGACGACGTCAACTGCATCCTCCTGGACCTGGCGCTCCCGGGCCCGGCCCGTCCCGCCGACGCGGACGCCGAAGCGGCCGACCGCCCCGCCGACGAACTCTCCGTCCTCAAACACGTCCTGGAGCTGGCCCCCCGCCACGCCGTACTGGCCCTCACCGACTCCGGCGACGCCGAACGCGGCACGGAGGCCGTACGGGTCGGCGCCCAGGACTACCTCTTCCGGGACGAACTGGACGGCCGTCTCCTGAGCCGCGCGATCCGCTACGCGGTGGAGCGAAAGCGGTCGGACACGGCCGAGCGCCGGCTCACGGAGTCCAAGCTGCGTGCCCAGGAGAACGCCCGCCTGGAACGCGGTCTGCTGCCGACGCCCCTCCTGGAGGGCTCGTCCCTGAAGTTCGCCGCCCGCTACCGGCCGGGCCGTTCCCGCGCCCTGCTCGGTGGCGACTTCTACGACACGGTCCGCACCCCCGACGGCACCGTGCACGTCATGATCGGAGACGTCTGCGGGCACGGCCCCGACGAGGCGGCGCTCGGTGTGGAACTGCGGATCGCCTGGCGGGCGCTGACGTTCGCGGGGCTGTGCGGCGACGAGCTGCTGTCCACGCTCCAGCGCGTCCTGGAGCACGAGCGCGAGAGCGACGAGATCTTCGCGACGCTCTGCACGGTCGACATCGCCCCCGACGGCCGCCGCGCGGGCCTCTGCCTCGCCGGCCACCCGTCCCCGCTGATCGCCCGCCACGGCCAGGGCCGGACCACCCCGCCGGCCGAGCTGCTGCCGTACGACAACGGCGGCCCCGCCCTCGGCCTGCTCCCGAACGCCCGCTGGCCGCGCACCCAGATCGAACTGGGCGCCGCCTGGAGTCTGATGCTCTACACCGACGGCCTCATAGAGGGCCGGATCGGCGAGGGCAAGGAGCGGCTGGGCCAGGACGGCATGGTGGCGATGGTCCGCCGCCAGCTCGCCGAGGGCCTGCGCGGCGAGGAACTGCTGCGCGCCGCCGTGAACGAGGTACGCGACCTCAACGGCGGCGAACTGACCGACGACGTGGCGGTCCTCCTGCTGGACCGAGAGGGCTGACCGAAGCGGGCCTCGCCTGCATCCACTCGGCCTGGCTCGGGGTCACCGCCGTCCGCTCGGGACGGGGTCACCGCCCGTCCGCCCGGGACGGGTCCACCGCCCGTCCGCCCGGGACGGGGTCACCGGCCGCCGTTGTACGGCCCGTACGGACCGTCGCTGCTGGAGCCGCGGCGGCCCCCGCCGCCTCCGGAGACCTGCCGAAGCGCCGGCCGTACGTCGACGAGGAACACGATCGTCGCGATCAGCCCCGCGATCTGCAGGAAGAGCATCGGCACCACAAGGTTCACCACCACCGTGACGCCCAGAAGGATCAGCCAGAACATCTTGTTCTGTTTGTCGGCGGCACGATACGCGTCGTCGCGTGCCAGTGCGGCCATGACCAGCGCCGTCACCGCGAGGAGCAGCATGGCGAGGTAGAGCAGCGACACGAAGTCACCGAACGCCGTCAACAGCACAATGCCCACCACCCGGATCGAGTCGACTTACGGCCACCGTACCCGCAGAACGGGCCGGCCACCCCAAAGGTGCCCGGCCCGTATCCGTACCGCGAGATACCACGCGGGTACCTCTCGCTCTGTCGCCGACTCCGCCGTCGGCTATGTCGTCCACTTCGGCAGGGTGTCCTGCCGCTTACTTGGCGGGCGGAGTGGTCTTCTTCGCGGCGGTCGGCGTCTTGCGGGCCGGGGCCTTCTTCGGCGCGGCGGCGGCCTGCTTGGCGGCCGGGGCGGGGGCGGGCGCGGCCTTGGCGGGCTTCGCGGCCTCCGGCTCGTCCTTGACCGGCTGGGCCTTCGGCTCGACGGCGATCGCGAGCTCCTCGATCTCCTCCGCGGCCTCGCCACGCCAGGTCTTCACGGCCTGCTCGCCGTGCTCGGCGACCTTCTCGTACGTCTCCCGGGCCTTCACCGCGTACTCGGCGGCCACGCCGACGCTGCGCAGAGCGAGGTCCTGAGCGGTCTCACCGAGCTTCTTCAGGTCGGTGTCGAGGGTGCCGATGAGCTCGGTGACCTTGGTCTGCAGGTTCTCCTGGGTCTCCTTGACGCGGGCGGTCGCCTTCTCCTGCACGGCCTTCGGGTCGGTCTGGCGTACGGCGTCGATCCGGGCCGGCGCCTCGGCGCGCAGCTGCTCGACGATGCCGGGGACCTTCTTCGCCTGCTGGAGGGCGAGGTCGGCGGTGCCGGCGGCGAAGTAGAACGGCGTCGGGTCGGTGACGGCCTTGCGGATGTCGTCGGTGATGGCCATGGTGATGGTCCTCCGGGTTGCTTCAGCTGAGGGTTTTGTGTGGTTCCGGTCCGCGTCGACGGCTGGGTCGTTCGTCCGAGCCGGTCGCGCCACCGAGGCTGACGGGATCGCCCAGGTCATCGCAGTCGTCGAAGTCATCGAAGTCATCGACCCTCCGTCTGCCGCGGACCGGCATCGTCGCCGTCGGCCGCACGAGGGCCGGGGGCCGAGGGTTCCTCGGCGTCCGTCGCCGCGCCGGTGCCGAGGTCGATCTCGAACCCGTTCTCCTTGCGGAAGGACTCGTAGATCTGGAGCAGCACCTGCTTCTGCCGCTCGTTCAGCGTGGGATCGGCGAGGAGGACGGCGCGTGTCGTGTCCTCGCGTCGGCGCTCCTCCCCGTCCCGCTCGGCGTCGAGGATCCCGGCCCGCACGTACAGCGTCTCGGCGGAGATCCGCAGCGCCTTGGCGACCTGCTGCAGCACCTCCGCGCTCGGCTTGCGCAGCCCGCGCTCGATCTGGCTCAGATACGGATTGGACACCCCGGCGGCGTCGGCGAGCTGCCTGAGCGACAGCTGCGCGTTTCGCCGCTGTTCACGCAGGTACTCACCGAGATTGCCGACGTTGAGCGATGCCATGTCTCCACCATGCCCCACCCCCGCTAACTTTTGCAAGCACCCGCTTGCAAAAGTGCGCCACGCCACTCACCGGGCGGATTCAGCCGGATCCGTTCGGTTCCGGGCGGGTCAAGGCCGATATGAGCGTATATGACATCCGCAGCCGGGGCGTTCAGCTGCGGACGCCCCGCTTGAAGGCGGCCTTGGACCAGAGGTAGCCGGTCACTCCGATTCCCGTGCACCAGGCCAGGGCGATCCAGCCGCTGTTGCCGATCCCGGTGCCCATCAGGAGGCCGCGGAGGGTTTCGTTGACGGGTGTGAAGGGCTGATGGTCGGCGAACCAGCGCATCCAGGACGGCATGGAGTCGGTGGGGACGATCGCGCTGCCCAGGAAGGGGAGGAAGGTGATGGGCATGGGCATGTTGCTGGCGGACTCGACGGTCTTGGCGACCAGGCCCATCCCGGCCGCGAGCCAGGTCAGGGCGAGGGCCAGGAGGGACAGCAGGCCGAGGACGGCGAGCCACTCCACGACGGTGGCATCCGGGCGGAAGCCGATGGCCAGGGCGACACCGGTGACCACGGCGGTGCCGAAGACGGTCTGGACGAGCGTGCCCAGGACGTGGCCGGTGAGGAAGGAAGCCCGGGAGATCGACATGGTGCGGAAGCGGTTGACGATGCCCTCGGTCATGTCCATGCACACGCCGAGCGCGGCTCCGATGCAGCCGGTGGCAACCGTCATCAGGATGATGCCGGGGGCGATGTAGTCGATGTAGTCGCCCTTCGGGGTCTGTGGGCCCTGGATGCCGGCGCCGAGTGCGCCGCCGAAGGCGTAGGTGAACAGGAGCAGGAAGAGGACCGGCATCATCACGATGGTGATGACGACCGACGGATAGCGGATCGCGCGCTTCATGGTGCGGCGGAACATGGTGACGGAGTCACGGGCCGCGTAGCTGACGCTGCTCATCGGGAGATCTCCTGCTGCTGCTTGTCGCCGGTCAGGGTGAGGAAGACGTCGTCGAGGTCCGGGGTGTGCTGGGAGAGGGCCTCGGGGGTGATCCCGGCACCGTCGAGGATGTCCAGGACGGCGCGGAGGGTGGGGACGGTGCCGTCGGAGGGGATCTGGAGGGTGAGTTCCTCGTCGTCGCGAGCGGTGGCGGCGAAGTGGGAGGCCGCCAGGTCCAGGGCCACGGCGTCGGCGAACTTCAGCGAGATGTGCCCCCCGGGGATGAGCCGCTTCAGCTCGTCCGCCGTGCCTTCGGCGACCAGCTTTCCGCCGTCGAGCACGGCGATCCGGTCGGCCAGTTGGTCGGCCTCCTCCAGGTACTGGGTGGTGAGGAAGATCGTCACGCCGTCGTCCGCGACCAGCGAGCGGATGATCTCCCACATGGTGCGGCGGGAGCGCGGGTCCAGGCCGGTGGTGGGCTCGTCGAGGAAGATGATGCGCGGGTCGCCGACCAGGGTCATCGCCAGATCGAGCTTGCGGCGCATGCCGCCGGAGTAGGTGGAGACGGGGTTGCGGGCGGCCTCGGTGAGGTCGAAGCGGGCGAGCAGTCCGGCGGCGCGACGGCGGCCCTCGCGGCGGGGCAGATGGTGCAGGTCCGCCATGAGCAGCAGGTTCTCCTCGGCGTTGAGGAGGTTGTCGACGGCGGCGAACTGGCCGGTGACGCCGATGAGTTCGCGTATGGCGTCGGGCTCGCGGTCCAGGTCGCGGCCGGCCAGGCGGGCGGTGCCGGAGTCGGCGGCGATCAGGGTCGAGAGGATCTGGACGGTGGTGGTCTTGCCGGCGCCGTTGGGGCCGAGGAGCGCGAAGACGGAGCCGGCCGGGATGTCGAGGTCGATGCCGCGCAGGACCTGCTTGTCGCCGTACGACTTGGCGAGGCCGGTGGCGGTGATGGTGGCGGTGGCGGTGGCCGTGTCGCGTTTCATTTGTGTTGTGGGCATGACAGACAGCTCCTTGGCGGAGGGGAAGGAGAGGTGTGGTTCACGGGCGCGGGCCGCCCTGTGGGTCAGGCGCGGCGGATGTGGATGTCGCCGACCGAGGTGCGGGCGCTGACCTCCACCGTGTCGGTGGCGTCGCCGGGGCCTTCGGCGGAACCGAGGGTGGAGCGCAGGGTGCCGACCTTGGTGTGGATGTCGAGCCAGGCAGCGGTGGTCTCGGGGATGCCGACCTCCAGGTTGCCGGTGGAGCCGCGGAGGGTGACCTTGCCGCGGGTGACGCGGTCCAGGCGGATACCGCCGTTGGCGGACTTGGCCTCCACGTCGGCGTGGGCGGTGCCGACATCGATCCGGCCGTTGGCGGCGGCGACCTCCAGGGGGCCCGTGATCTCGCCGAGTTCGGTGTCGCCGTTGCCGTTCTTGACGGTGAGGCCGCCGTCCACCGTGCCGACGGCGACACGGCCGGCGGCGACGATCTCGGCGGAGGCGGTGGCGCGGTCCAGGCGGACCATGCCGAGCTCGCCGTGCAGTCGGACGGCGGCGGCCTCCTCCACGTGGAGGTCGCCGACCGAGGTCTTCAGACGGGTCTCGCCCAGGCGTCCGGTGCAGTGGAAGTCGCCGACCTGGGCGGTGCCTTCGAGGGCGGAGCCGGCCGGCAGGGCGATGACGATGTCGATGCCGCCCACCCGCCCGAAAAGCGAGGACTTGCGCGGGCCCTTGACCGTGAGGACACCGCCGGAGCAGGTCACCTTGGTCTGGTCGACGGCCTTGGCGTCCGCGTCCGAGGAGGGGTTGGCGGGGTGGACCTCGACCACGGTGTCGGTGCGGTCGGAGGCGATGATCCGGGCGGTGCCGATGGAGTACTCGACGATCGCGGTGATCGGCTTGGGGGTGTCGTAGGAAGGCATGACGGATCTCCCGTCCTCTCCGGATGGGTGGATGAAGTGGTCTCGCGGCAGTCGTGCGGCAGTCGGTGAAGCCCGGTGAAGCAGTCGGTGATGCAGTCGGTGATGCAGTCGGTGAGGGGGCTCAGTGCGTCAGCGGACCCAGCCGGTGAAGCCCCGGTCGCCGGTGGCGAGGTTCGGTGCGGAGGCGGGGGGCGCGCTCGTACGGGCACCTGCCGTCGGACCGAGTGCGGCGGAGGTGGCGCGGACCAGCCAGGCGTTGACCGAGAGGCCCTCGCGGCCGGCCGCCTCCTCCAGGCGGGCCTTGAGGTGGGCGGGCAGGCGGAAGTTGATACGGGCCGAGGCGCCGTCGTCGCCTTCCGGCACCGGGGGCGGGGTGGGCGCCTCGGTCCACGGTGCGGCCTCGTGGACCGGGGCGGCGGGTGGCAGGGTCACCACGAACTCCGGGTCGGCGCCCCGGAGCCGTACGTCGACCGAGCCCGGGGCCAGCTCGCGGGTGACCTCGCTCATGGCCGCCGAGAGCGCGGTGAGGAGGGTGAGGCGGGTCGCGGAGTCCAGCGGGGCGGTGAGGCGGTCGGCCAGGGCGCGGGCCTCGTCACCGCCGGCTTCGGCGGCGACGGCGAGCTCCTGGCGGAGGCGGTCGACGTAGGGCGTGAGGTCCATGACGCCATAATGGCACACTAATGGCGCCACGGGAAGCAGGTTTGGCGCCGCGAAGGCGACGAGAGGGGGCGAGGGAGGCCCACACGCGCCACCTTTTCGCAGGTCGGACTGCTTTTACCGGAAGCAGGACCAGCCTGGCACCACGGGACTTCAGCGGCTCTATCCGGCTCCCCACGAGACCGTACGGCGCCACTCGACACACAAGTGGCGCACCACGTGGCACCGAGTGGCACTTAGTGGCGCCGAATGGCGTCATGCAGCACGGGCACGGGCACGGGCGCGGGCGGACCCGTGACCGGTCGACCATTTCTGGACAACGATCTCGGCGGGCTCGGCGGCAGCCCCGTCTCCGTCGCCCGCGCGCACCCCGGCGGTCGACCGATGACGAAGGCCGCGTAGGGGACGTAGTAGGGGACGCAGGGGATGCCGTGCGTCTGCTCCGGCGCGGGCGGGCGGCGGTCAGCCGGTGTCCTTCGAGTGCCACCGCTCCCGGCGGATCGGATCGTCGCGCGGTCGAACGGACTGGGGCCGTCGCCACCGCACGCCTGCCGCAGAAGCCTCTCGCAGGAGCCTGCCGACGGAGCCTGACGACGGAGCGGAGAGGACGATCGCCACCTTCTCGGCGCAGAGGGCCGGACAGCGGGAGGAAGCCCCCTGTCTCGTCCTGGCGGAAAAGCACGGGGCAGGCCCGCGGAGCGGGACACCATGCGGCATGCGCCCGGATGACTGGCACCTCACCGAAGACGTCGACGCGTTCCTGTCCCGAGCTGGGGACTTTCTGCGCTCGCGCCCCGCCCTGCACACCATGCCGCTGACGGTGACCGAGAAGTATCGGACGAACGGGGCGCCCGCGCACGGCGCCGCAGCCCCTGTATTCGGCCGACTGGAGCGAGGGGACGAGGTCCACGCCGCCTTCTTCCAGCGCACCCCGTCCGGCCCACTGAGCCTCACCTCGGTCACCCGCGAGCAGGCCGACGCGCTCGCCGCCCGCCTGGCCGACCTCGGTCACCCCGTCCCCGGCGTCGGCGGGGACCACGACGGGTCCACCGCTTTCGCCGAGGCCTGGCAGCGGCGGACGGGCGCGAATCCGGTCCTCACCACGCGGCTCCATCTCTACCGCCTCGGCACACTCACCCCGCCGGAGCCGTTCCCGGAGGGCCGGGGTCGCCTCGTGGGCGAGGAGGACCGCGAGCACCTCATCCGCTGGTGCCGTGAGTTCTGCGTCGACGTCGGGGAGGACTCCTCCATCAAGTTGATCGACGCCGGTTCCTGGGCCGAATCGCGCTTCGCCGACAGACACTTCACGTTCTGGGAGACCCCCGACGGCACTCCCGTCTCCATGGCGGCCGCGACCTCGATGGTCGGCGGCATGGTCCGGGTGGACCCCGTCTACACCCCGGCCCACCTCCGGGGCCGCGGCTACGCGGGCGCGGTGACGGTCGAGGCGAGCCGCGCCGCGTTGGCAGGGGGAGCGACGGACGTCGTGCTGTTCACGGACCCCGGCAACCCCACCAGCAACGCCCTCTACCAACGCCTCGGATACGTCCGGATCACCGACTTCGCCGTGTACGACTTCTCGGGTGCCGCACCTCAAGCCGGTTGAGAACCAGGGAAGTTGTGGAGCGCCCCCCCGGCCTGGCTACGGGCCTGCGCCGGGGGGCGGTTTCTGCGCCTCGGGGTCGGCAGTGCGGCAGATGCGTACCGTGCCTCGGTCCGGGTCCACCCGGAAGGGCGGGTCCTCCGCAGGCCTGACGTTCTTGCGGGCGAGGCGACGAAGGAAGGTGAGGGACTGCGGAAGGGACTGCGGCAGGGACTGCGGGAGGGACCGCGGGAAGGGAGACGGACGACGGAGGGCAAGGGACGACGGAAAGGGCGGCGGGCGGCGGACGGCGGGCGGCGGACGGCGGGCGGCGGGCGGCGGGCGGCAGGCGGCAGGCGGCAGGCGGCAGGCGGCAGGCGGCAGGCGGCAGGCGGCAGGCGGCAGGCGGCAGGCGGCAGGCGGCAGGCGGCAGGCGGCAGGCGGCAGGCGGCAGGCGGCAGGCGGCAGGCGGCGGAAAGACGGTGGACAACGATCGCGCGAGCGGCAGACTGACCGTATGACCGCCGCCGCTTCGGACGCCAAGGCCGACCTCCTCTTCTATCTGCAGTCCGCCCGTGATGCCCTGCTGTGGAAGCTCGAAGGGCTGTCGGAGTACGACGCCCGCCGCCCGCTGACGCCGACCGGCACCAACCTCCTGGGGCTGCTGAAGCACGCGGCCGGTGTCGAACTGGGCTATCTCGGCGACACCTTCGGACGGCCGTCGGGCGAGGCACTGCCCTGGCTCGACGGTGACGCCGAGCCCAACGCGGACATGTGGGCCACCGCCGACGAGTCCCGCGCGGACATCGTGGAGTTCTACCGCCGGGCCTGGGCACACGCGGACGCGACCCTCGACGCGCTGCCGCTGGACACCGTCGGCCGGGTGCCGTGGTGGCCCGACGGCAAGGACGACGTGACGCTGCACCACGCCGTCGTCCGCGTGATCGCCGACACCCACCGGCACGCCGGGCACGCCGACATCCTCCGGGAACTCATCGACGGCGCGGTCGGCATGAACGAGGGCAACACCAGCACCCCGTCGAGTGACCCGGCGTGGTGGGAGGACTATCGCGGCCGACTGGAACGCGCGGCCAAGGAGGCCGACCGAAAGGCGTGACCCACGGCCGATCGAGAGCGTGTGCTTTCCGGGCGGCCGTCCTGCCGCCCACGTACGCCGGAATCCCGGCCGAATATGCGTTGCCCGGCCCCGCCCCCTCCCCTTAATGTGGGTCGTATGACTGCCGGGTCGGCCTTGAGCCGTGAGCGGATTGGTTGCCCGGCCTCCGAGTGAGGCCGGGGCGGGCCAGGGGCCCGCCTGCTGAAGTTCCGCGCACCGAACACCGTTCTCTTTCTTCCGAGTTCCTTCGGTGCTCCTCGGTATTCCCTTGGCGCTCTCGCGCGCGCCGAACTCTCACTGCACTGCACTGCACTGCACTGCACCTCACCGCGCCGCACCGGACCGCACCGCACCGCACCGCACCGCACCGCGAAAACGCCCCACCGCACATTCCGACGGCAATGTGCTGACGCGCGCGCTGCGGTAATCACCCCTGCCCGAATTCCGCGACAACCGTTGTCGCCATCCATGGAAAGCAGAGAATGCCCAACCCCTTCAATCAGCAAGTCATCGACGAGTTCCGCGCCCATCACGGCAAGGTCGGCGGTTATTTCGAGGGCGCCCGTCTGATCCTCCTGACCACCACCGGCGCCCGTACCGGCAACCGGCACACCACCCCCCTCGGCTACCTCCCCGACGTCGACGGCACGATCCTGGTCATCGCGTCGGCCGGGGGATCGCCCCAGCACCCCGACTGGTACCGGAACATCACGGCCGACCCCCGTGTCACCGTGGAGAGCGGGGCGTTCACCTACGAGGCCGATGCCGTCGTCCTGGACGGCGAGGAACGGGACCGGGCGTTCGCGCGGGCGGTCGAGTCCGATCCGGGGTGGGCCGAGTACCAGGCGAAGACGGACCGCACGATCCCCGTCGTCGCCCTGCGCGAGGCCCCCGTGGCCGGCCCGCCGAACATCAACGCCGGTTCCATGGGCGAGGCCCTCAAGGTCGTCCATGACGCCTTCCGTCGCGAACTCGCCCTGATAAAGCAGGAGTTGACCGCGAGTGGCGGCAGGGCCGACCTCGGGGCCCAGCTCCGCGTCAACTGCCTCGCCTTCTGCCAGGGCCTCCACAACCACCACACCGGCGAGGACATGGGCCTGTTCCCCTTCCTCGGCGAACGCCACCCCGAGCTGGCCCCGACCCTCACCCGCCTCCACGAGGAACACGAGCGCATCGCCGCCCTCGTCGAGGACCTGCGCCGGGTGGTGACCGCCGAGAACGCCGACCCCGTCGCCGTACTCCCCGAGGTGGAGCGGCTCATCGCCGAACTCGAAGCCCATCTCACCTACGAGGAGGAGCAGTTGATCCCGGCGCTGGATGCCGCGGCGAAGCCCGAGGAGTGGGAAGCGGGGCGCGAGAGCGAGCCCACCACCCCGTGAGCGAGGCGCGAAGGCGGGCGCGCATCCCCGTGAGAGGGACGCGGAAGCGGGCGCGTCGGCCCGCGTGATCAACCGGCGAGCGGCGCACGAGCCCCCTGGGGGGAGGGAGATCGGGCTCGTGTGCCGCTCACCGGCGCCCGCTCACCGTAGCCACGGGCCCGATCACCAAGGTGCCGGTACGGTCATGACTCCGCCGCCTTCCGGTAACACGGCCTGCCGCCAGATCCCGTGGCACGCGCCACCACGGCGGCACAGGCCCGCCCGCACCCGTCTCACCACGGCGGCTCACGTCAGAACCCGTCTCACCACGGCGGCACAAGCCCGCACCCGTCTCACCACGGCAAGGCACCCGCATGCCCCCCGTCTCACCACGGCAGCGCACGCGCATGCACCACGTCCAGTCGTGACACCGCCCGGGTGAGTACGACATACAGCCGGTGCAGCCCCCGCCCCTCGGCCGCCGCGATCGCGGCCGGCTCGACGACCACGACATGGTCGTACTCGAGCCCCTTCGCCATCCCGGCCCCCAACACCGTGACGCGCGAACGGAGTTCGTCCGGGCCGCCCGTCACGACACCGGCCTCGCCGAGCACCTTCCGCAGCCGAACGACCTCCGCGTCGGCCGCGATGACCCCGACGGACCCCTCGCGGGCGAGCGCGTCCCGCACGGCGGCCACGGTCTCGGCGGCGACACCCTCGCCGCCCTCGCCGTCCTCGTCCCGGGCCTCTGCCCCGTCCACCCTCCTGATCCGCAACTCCCCGCCCCTGCGCAAGGACCGGGCGGCGGGCACGTCCACCGCCAGCCGCCCCAGCAACCCGTTCGCCAGCCCCACGACGGCCTGCGGCACCCGGAAACCGGTGGTGAGAGGGACGACTTGAGCGTCCGGCTTGCCCAGGTGGGCGAGGAGTCGGGGCCAGTCGCGGGCGGCCCAAGGGGTGGTCCCCTGGGCCAGGTCGCCGAGGACGGTCACCGAGCCGTAGGCCGCCCGGCGGGCGATCGCGCGGCACTCCATCGGGGAGAGGTCCTGGGCCTCGTCGACGACGACGTGGCCGTAGCCGTCGGGGTGGGCGAGGAGCCCCGCGACCTCGTCGAGGAGGACCAGATCGGCGGCCGACCAGCGGGCCGACCGCCACGTGCGCGGCGGCTTCGTCCAGGAGACGGCCTTCTGCTCGTCCGCGTCGAGCAGTCCCTCCGCCGCGTCGGCGAGCGCGTCCGGGTCCCCGAGCAGCCGCGTCACCACCTCCTCGGGCCGGGCCTTCGGCCATCCGGCGTCGACGTACGCGCCGACCGGCCGCGACCGCGAGACCCGGTACAGCCACGCGTTCGGGCGCGGCCCGGCCCGCCGCTCCGCCTGCTCCCGCAACAGCCGCACGACCCGCGCCCGGACGCGCTCCCGCCCGATGTCGTACGGCAGTTCCTCCGCCCGTACGTCCGCCACGATCCGTCGCAGCTCGTCCCCGGACACCCGCCAGCGATACGAACCCTCCGCCAGGACAAGGGAGTCGAACCGCTCCCCGGATCCGCCGCCGCCCGCGACGCCGGTGTACAGGGCCCGGCGGAGCACCTCCGCCATCCGGGCGTCGTGCTTCACGACCGCCGCCCGCTCGTCGTCCTCCGCCGTGACCGGGTGCCGGGCGATCTCGTCGGTGACCGTCGACTGGCGTACGCCTGTCTCGCCCAGCGCCGGCAGAACCTCCGCGATGTACGAGAGGAAGGTGCGGTTCGGGCCGAGGATCAGCAGTCCGCCGCGGCGGATGCGCTGGGGGTGGGTGTAGAGGAGGTAGGCGGCGCGGTGCAGGCCGACAGCCGTCTTGCCCGTACCCGGGGCGCCCTGCACACAGACGGAGGTGGTGAGATCCGCCCGCACCAGGTCGTCCTGCTCCGGCTGGATGGTGGCGGCGATGTCCCGCATGGGGCCGAGGCGGGGTCGCTCGATCTCGGCGGCGAGGAGGCTTCCGGGGCTCCCCTGGCCGCCCTGGCCGTCCTGGCCGTCCTGGCCGTCCTGGCCGTCCTGGCCGTAGGGGCCGCCCAGACCGTCGCGGCCGTCCGGACCGCCCGAGGCGGGGCCCGGGTCGCTGGAGGCTCCACGCCGGTCCAGGCGCTCCAGGTGCTCGTCCTCGAGCCCCGTGAGGTCGTCCGAGTCGCCGCGGCTGCCCGGCGCCCACCCGAAGCGACGCCGTACGGCGACACCCCGGGGATCACGGGAACTCGCCTGGTAGAACGCCCGCGACACCGGCGCCCGCCAGTCCACGACGAGGGGCGGCGCGGCCGGATCCTCACTGATCCGCAGCCGCCCGACGTGGTAGCTCTGCCCGGCGTGATCGCTTCGGACGTGAGCGGCGAAGTCCAACCGCCCGAAGAACAACGGCCCCTCCGGGAGCTCACGCATCTCCTTGGCGTGGCTGCGCAGCCGGTACCCGAGCACCTCCGCGTCGGCCCCCGAGGCGGAGACGTCCTCCCCGACGACGACCTGCTCCCCCGCCCCCTCGACCATGGCGGCGAGGGCGGCGCGGCAGGTGTCGTGGTACGCCCGCTCGTGGGCGAGGGCGTGCCGGAGCTCGGCGTCGGCGGCAGGTTCGAGAGGCGTCATTCCACCGAGCGTACCAAAAAACGTAACCGAGTCACATTCTTTACTGAGGCTCACTGATTGCCGAGAGACTCGCCGATCGGGGGCGACCATCGCACGGACATCGCCTCCCCCCAGCGCGTCAGTGAACTTGTCCGCCCGACGGGGCCCCTGCAGGCTCGACGAGGGCGTCCCCGCCGCGATGAGTTCCGGCCGGGTCGCGAGTCCGTACTCGTGACCGTCGTACGCGTCGTACGACGCCGCCCGGCACGAGACACCACGGAGGACGCCATGACGGCCACACCGAGTGACCCGACCACCCCGCTGCCCGGCCGCCCGCCCGTCGTCGACCTGGCCACCTGGCAGGCCGCCCGTGACGAGCTCCTGGTCCGCGAGAAGGCCCACACCCGTGAGGGCGACGCCCTCGCGGCTGCCCGCCGCCGGCTGCCGATGGTGGAGTTCGACGGGACGGTCGAGGTCGTCGGACCCGACGGCCCGGTCCCGTTCCTCGACCTGTTCCAGGGCCGCGACGAGCTCGTGGTCTACCAGCACATGTGGTACGACGGCGCGCCGCACCAGGGACAGTGCGAGGGCTGCACCACCACGGCCTGGCATCTGAAGGACGCCGTCTATCTCAACGCCCGCGGTATCTCGTTCGCCATCCTGACCACGGGCCCGTGGGAGGAGGTGGCCTCCTACGTCGCGTTCATGGGCTACACCCAGCCCTGGTACTCGGTGCGCGGCGTGGACCCGCCGGTCGGCGGCGAGATGGGTTACCTCGCCTGCTTCCTGCGCGACGGCGACCGCGTGTTCCTCACCTACTCCACGACGGGCCGCGGCAACGAGCGGGTCAACGGGTCCCTCGGCCTGCTCGACATGACGCCCTACGGCCGCGGCGAGGCGTGGGAGGACAACCCCGAGGGCCGCCCCGAGGGGGGCAGCCCGTGCTGGTCCTGGCGCTCCGACGCGGACGGGAACGCCACCTGGGGCCCGACCAGCCGCCCCGTACCGCAGTGGACCCGCCCCGGCGCGACCCCCGTGGAGACCCTCGGCAGGCGCGGCCACCACCACTGACGCACCTTCACCGACGGCCCTGACGGCGGCCCGGCACCGACGAAAGGGGTCAGGCTGCGGCTGGCGGACGACGGACGCGGACGACGGACGACGGACGACGGACGACGGACAGCGAACAGCGGACAGCGGACAGCGGACAGCGGACAGCGGGCGAATCCTCCGGACGGCGCGAGGGCCCGCCCACCCGCCCGCTCGGCCGGCCGGCAGACCAGGAGACCGGGAGACCGGCAGACCGGCAGACCGGCAGACCAGGAGACCGGGAGACCGCTCCGCCGGAGACCGGCACACCGCTGGGCCGGTAGCCCACACCCCACTCGCCCGCTGGGCCGACAGGCGGTTCACCCGACAGGCGGTTCACCCCGGAGGGAAAGGGCTCCTGGTGGAAAAGAGCTGTCCGGGCTCGCGGGCCCACCCGCTCAGACCGCCCCGAGCGGAAGCGCCCCCTCCAGCCGCCCGAACACACGCTCGGCGGCGGCGACGGCGTCCCGCTCGACCCGCTCCATCGGCTCCCCCCGCTCCACCCGCCGCCGGTTCTCCTCCGCGAGCACCCGCCGTACGGCGACGATCTGCCCGGCGGCGACCCGCGCGTCGAGCCCGCCCCCGAGCACCTCGGCGAGCGCCGCCTCGGCCCGCTCCAGATGGCCGTAGGCCCGGGCGACCAGCGACGGCGTCCCGTAGAGCAGCCGATGGAACGCGAGCACCTGCGGATGGTCGTTCAGCCCGGTCACCGGGTCCCGCCGGGCCAGCCCCGCCAGAAAATGCGCCCGCACCGCCCCCACCACGGACTCCCCCTCGGCCCGCCCCGCGACCACCCGCGCCGTCTCGTCCTCGTGATCGGCGATCCGGTACAGCACGAGGTCCTCCTTCGCCGGGAAGTACCGGAAGAGCGTCGGCTTCGAGATCTCCGCCGCCGCGGCCACCTCGGCCACGGACACCGCGTCGAACCCCTTCTCGAGGAACAGCCGGATCGCGACCTCCGACACCGTCTCGTACATCCGCCGCTTCTTGCGCTCCCGCAGCCCGCTCTCGCTCATGCCGTCGAGCCTAAGCACCACCGCCACGCGCCCGGAGCCACCGGGTGAGCGCGGCCTCGATCACCGACACGCCCGGCGCCTCCTCGACGCCCAGGGGCTGTGCGCCTCTGCTCAGCACGTCCCAGACCGTCCAGCTCGCACGGCGAAGCAGGCTCCGGTCCACCTTCGCCTCCAGGCGCAGGGACTGCGAGGTGCGGATCACGTCGGTGAACACCGACTGCGCCTTCTTGTAGTCGAGAAGCTTCGGCAGGTCCTCCCGCCAGCCCCGCGAACTCCCCGGCCGGACGTCCTCGACGAGCGCGCACCACCGCTGCGTCATCCTCCGTTCCTGCTCCAGCGGGTATCGCATCAGGTACAGGTGGGTGGCCAGGTCGTAGAGCGGGTCGCCGAACATCGCGAGTTCCCAGTCGATGGCCCAGAGCCGGTGCTCGCGGTCGACGATGAGGTTCTCGCGGTGGAGATCGGCGTGGAGGAGGCAGAACGGGCGTTCCCGCAGGCCGGCCACACGCTTCCGGAGCTGTTTGAAGGAGTCGAAGTCCAGCCGCAGGGCCGCGAACAGCTCCCCGTACTCCGGGAGGTTGTCCCCGTAGACCCGCTCCTCGGTGAAGCGGATCAACCGGTCGAGGAAGCCCGCGCTGTCGCCCTCCGGCGCGCGGTCCCGCCGCTCGCACCTCCGCTTCACCAGAAGGGTCCCGGGTGTGACGGCGACCAGTTGCCGGAACAGGGCGAGGATCTGCTCGAACTCCTTCTCCGGAACCGCCGTGTCGGACGCGTGGAGCGCCCCGAGGGTGTCCCCCTCGATGAACCGCTGGAGGACGGTGCCCTCGACCTCGATGAGATCGGGGATGTTGTCGATGCGCCCCTGCAACTCGGTGAGCAGGCGCTCCTCCGAGTCGAAGCAGCGCCGGTCGAACCAGAGCAGGCTCTCTCTCGGGTCACGGCACTTCCACCGTGCGCTCCCCCCGACCCCGGCCTCGGGCGGCAGCCGGAAGACGTAGGTCTCGTGGTGGTAGCCGCTGAGCGGTCCCTCCACCCCACCCGGGTCGGCGCTCATCTCACCGGCGCGGCGCCGCCCCGTGGAATCCGATTCAGCTGGCATTGCCCGTTCTCTCGCCGTGGTCGCACCAGGGGTGAAATCAAGGAAGTGGAGGCACGTTACTCCTCCGTGGGCGAGCATCGTGCCAGAAGCGGGTGTTTCGCCGGTGGCGGTCCACTGGTTGAACGCTCACGCGCCGGGGCCCGTACAGACACGCATCGAGCGACTGCCCGAAGGTCTCCCGCTCCCGGAGCGGGCGGCCGGCCCTGCACCACACTCACCACGATGACAGCGATGAATCCCACGCTCGGCGGGACGACCGATCCGCTTCGCCTGCGGCGGCTGCTCGGCAGCGCCCGAGCCGTCCTCCTCGACTTCGACGGCCCCGTCTGCGACCTGTTCGCCGGGCGGTCCACCCAGCCCATCGCCGGGGAGATCAAGGCCATGGCGCGGAGGAAGTGGAACGCACTCGATCCCGCCGTCGAGGCATGCGACGACTCGCACGGCGTCCTTCATCTCCTCAGGGACATGCTGGACCGAAAGAGGGATGGCGTCCTCGACCCGGCCGCCCTGGGCGCGGCGGACGGCATCGTCACGCGGTACGAGTACGAGGCCGCGGGTTCCGCCGTGCCGGCACCGGGGATCCACCTGCTGCTGGACACCCTGCTCGGTCACGGGAAGCGTCTGGCGATCGTGACGAACAACGCCGAGGGACCTGTGCGGAAGTTTCTCGAACTTCACGGGATGTCCCGGAAGTTCGAGGCGGTCTGCGGCCGTGATCCTCGTGAACCGCGCCGTATGAAGCCCGACCCGGCGTCGGTCCACAGGGCCCTGCGGACTCTGAGCCGTATGAGCCCGGCCCACGCCGTCCTGGTCGGCGACCAGCTCACCGACCTCCGGGCCGCCACGGCCGCCGGGGTCGGGTTCCTGGGCTACGCGACGGATCACGAGCGGGGCCGGCTCCTGCTCCGCGAGGGTGCGCGGGGCGTGGTCGGGTCACATGCCCAGCTCATCGCGGCGTGCGCCCCCCTGACGGTCAGTCGCTCTCGTCCCTGACGGTCAGTCGCTCTCGTCCGTGAGCAGGTTCCAGACCGAGTCGAACCAGGCCTGGACGGCCTCTACGAAGACGGTCCCCTGCGACGACGGATCGGTGTCCCCGGCGTGGTGGGTCAGGGTGGCGCCCAGTCCGAGTACGTCGAGGACCTCGATCCCCTCGCCGTCCACCTCGATCTCTCTCTCGACCACCTGGTAGAAGCCGTGCAGCGCTTCGGTCCGGTTGAGCAGATACACCTTGAAGGTCGGCGTCAGCGGCGCGTGCCGGATCGCGACGTCGACACGCGGGACAAGGCCTTCTCGCTGGAGATCCTCCAGCGCCTCTCGCAGAGATGATTCATGCACCCGGGTGATCCCACGAAGGCGTTCTTGAGGTCGCGTGTCCTCATCGGACCCTTTGGCCGCCGGATACGGCAGGGACATCGACTCCCGGGGCAGCAGCATGCGCAGGACGATGCGCTCGGGGGTGATCTCCCGGTCGCGGACCCGTTCGGCCTGCAGTCGGATGTGCGTACCCACGGACTCCGACGTCAGCGTGTTGATGTCCAGGAGCACCTCACTCTGCTCGAAGGCATGATCGAAGAACGAGCGCAGAGTCACCCTGCCCGCTGCCCGGGGCGGCACCCGCTGAGCACTCAGTACCCGGGTGCCGCTCCCCTGGCGGGACTCGACCCAGCCCTCTTCGCTCAACCTGGTCAGGACCCGCTGCAGGGTGTGGCGGGAGACATCGAGCTCCTTGACCAGCTCGCGCTGCGGAGGCAGGGACGCCCCCACCGCATAGGTGCCGTCCCCTATCCGAGCCCGCAGCGTCTCCAGAGCCCGCCCGAACTTGCTGCCGCCGCCCTCGCCGGTCCGCTCATCACCCACACCCCGACCGTACCGCCCACGACCGTCAAGCAAACCAGTTCCAGCCAACCAGCGCTCCAACTGGACTGCCTGTTAAGGGATCAGCCCAATCGGGAATACCAATCACAGGTCAATCACCGACCAATTGGACTGGTCGGTGAGGCAGTCGGCAGAACGGGGTGGAGAACATGTTTCTACGGGAAGTGGTGGTGGCAGCAGTCCAGTTCACCGCGGGTCATCTGGTCTCGCGGACGCTCGGCCCCCTCGGGCTCGTACTCCTGCTCATGGCGGCCGTGGCTCTCCGGGTCGGTCATGTCCGCCCGGCCTGCTGGGCGGCGCTCTTCTTCGTCCTGCTGATGGTTCAGGCCTGATCCGGTAGTCGGGTACGCAGGATGTCCAGGACGGGCTTCAGTGAGTTCACGATGTGCTCGGGCGGGACCTCCGCCTCCAGAAGCGCCTTGAGCTTGCGCTCGTTACGCGCGTAGCCCAGGAAGGGGACGCCGGCGTCCCGGGCCGCCTCGAAGTCGGTCGGGGCGTCGCCGAGCATCAGGGAGCGCGAGGGGTCGGCGCCCATCGCGTTGAGGGCCTGGCGCAGGATGTGGGGGTGCGGCTTCATGAGGTCGAGGTCGCGCGTGCGGCCGTAGATATAGGGGAAGCAGTCGGCGAGGCCGCGGGTGTCGATGTAACGGGCGGCCGCGAGCGCCGAGTTGTTGGTCGTGATGGCGAATCGGGCCCGCCGCGACCAGGTCCGGATGAGCGGGTCGGCCCAGGTGGTGGGGTACGCCTTCGGGGCGGCGGTCAGCTCCTGCTGGGTGAGCCATTTCTCCAGGTCGATGATCAGGTCGCTGCTCGGGTGGCGGCGGCCCAGACCGAGGAGGACGACCTGGGGGTCGGCCGTACTCCGTTCCCGCTCCGTCAGCAGGCCGCCCAGCCCGCGCCTGTCGATCAACGTGACCAGGTCTCGGGCCACTTGGTGCGCGGGATGCCCGGAAAACAGTCGACAGATCGGCCCGTCCAGGTCCCAGAGCACGAAGCGGACGGGAGTGATCAGTTCTCGAAGGGACTCTGTCTCTACTGTCACCGGTTCAGTCTGCGCCGTATCAGGAGTCACTAGGAGAGTGTCAGGTCCGTGGTGATGGTTTCCCAGAGGGCGTTGAACCATTGCTGGGACTGATCGACGAAGGCGGCGTCGCGGGGGCCGGTCTCCTTCTCGAAGGAGAAGAGGAGGGACTGGGTGCCGAAGGCGTCGTACATCTGCAGGGGGCCGTCCGCCATCTGCTCCTCGCGCTGCATGAGCATGTAGTACGCGATCAGCGCCTCCCGGCCGTTGAGGAGGTAGAGCTTGACGGGCGGGGTGAAGGGCAGGGCGCGGAAGGCCACGCGGACGTCGAGCTGGTGGGACGTGCGCAGGGCCAGGAGGTTGTGGCGCAGGACGCGGATCTGCGCGTTGCGCTGGTCGAGCCAGCGCTTGTGGACGGGGTCCTCCTCGTCGTCCTCGCCGCGCGCCTCCACCGGGACCGGGAACGCCAGGTTGATCTTCCGGGAGGGAAGGAGGATGCGGACGTCGATGGACTCGGGGCGGATCGTTCCCTCGTGGATGCGGCGGACCGGTTCACCGAGGGCCATCATCAGGGTCTCGGCGGTGAGGCAGGCCGCGTCGACGCGGACGTGCGGTGCGGAGAAGGCCTCGGCCAGGCGGGGGCCGAGGCCCACCATCGTCGGCTGCGGCTCGTCCCTCGCGGCATGGCCGGCCTCGGCGACCCTGGGCGGGCTCCCCTTGCTCACGTTGCTCAGCAGCCCGTCCTCCTGCAGGGCGCGCAGGGCCTGACGGACCGTGCCGCGCTCCACGCCGAACTCCTCCGCGAGTTCGGCCTGGGTGGGCAGGCGCTCGCCGGGCCTGAGGTCGCCACCGCGGATGCGGTCCCGCAGGGTGGCGGCGATCTCCTGGGACGAGAGCTTTCTGCTGCCGTTCACTGCAACGTTCTCCTGGGTCACGACCAAACGCTACAACTAGCACCCATCTTTGGGGAGTTCACGGGAAGGTGGTTATGAACATAGACCAAGTGGGAACCATTTAAACAAAGTTGGTTGCCAACTTGGTCAAGTTGGCGAAAGTTCCCCCCACGCCGGCCCCGGTCGCCCAGCCCCTCGGAGGAGGTACCACCATGCCCGCTGCCATCGCCCTCATCTCCGCCCTCGCCGTCCTCGCCTTCCAGCGATTCGTCGAGTGGCGCTTCGGCACGATGGGATTCGTCGGCCTGCTGTTCCTCACCATCGGGCTGAAGGCGAACAACCACACATGCAGCTCCATCGGCGCGGTCATCCTCGCGCTGATGTTCGCCGGGCCCGCGATGTGAGGCCCGCCGCCGGGCCCGCACGGGCCCGTCCGACCCCCGTACGACCCCCGTACGACCCCCGTCAGGTCGTGAGCAGCAGGTCGGAGCTGATGGTCTCCCAGAGCGCGTCGAACCAGAGGCGGGACTGCTCGACGAAGGTCGTGTCCCGCGGGGCGGCGGCCGCGCTCCGCTCGAACGCGAACAGCGTGGACTGGGTGCCCTCGGCGTCGTACATCTCCAGGTGCTCACTGTCCACTTCGGCCTCCTTCCGCTGGATCGTGTAGTACGCGAACAGCGCCTCCCGTTCGTTGAGGAGGTACAGCTTCACGGGTGGGGTGAAGGGCAGCGCGCGGAAGGAGACATGGACGTCGACGCCGTGCGTGGACCGTAACGCCAGCAGGTTGTGCTTCAGGACCTGCCCCTGGGCGTTGCGCTGGGCGAGCCAGCGGCGCTGCAGCCGGCCGTCGGCCGAGGCGACGACCGGGGCCGGGAAGGCGAGCGGGATGTCACGGCTGGGCAGCATCACCCGGACGTCGACCCTGGCCGGTTTTATGCGCCCCGCGTGAATCTCGCGCAACGGCTCACCCACGGCGAGCGTGAGGGACACGGACGTCAGGCAGAGGGCGTCGATCTTCACATGCGGGGCCGCGAAGGCGGCGGATATGCGGGGGGCAAGCTCCACCATCGTGGGCCGCGGGGCCGCTCCGGGCCCGCCGAGGGCCGCCGCTCCCCGGCTTGGGGCGACAGTCGCCGGGCTGCCCTTGGAAACGTTGGTGAGCAGGTGCTCCGACTGCAGGATGCGCAAGGCCTGCCGTACGGCTCCGCGCTCGACGCCGAACTCGTCGGCCAGCTTCGCCTGGGTGGGCATGCGCTGCCCCGGTCGCAGCTCGCCGGACCTGATCCGGCCGCGCAACACGTCGGCCACCTCGTGATGTGACCTCTGGGGCCGCTGTGACGACTTCCGCCCATCGACGGCCGTTCGTTCCCGCTCCACGAACAAACACTACAACTTCTCGCCATCTTAGGGCAGTTCGTGGGAAGGTGGTTATGAGACGACTCCAAGCGGAGATAAGTACGGTGGAGTTGGTCGCCAACTTTCACAACATGGTCAAACTTTCAGATGGTTGGCGACACCGAGAGTGACATCGGGAGCGACACCCAGACCGACCGATCGACCTCCCTTCCGGAGGGGAGCCGGGAGTTCGACCGGTCCGCACAGCCACAACTGAATGGTTCAGCCACAACTGAATGCGCAGCCACAACCACAACTGAACAGCTACGGATACCGCACACACACCAGGAAAGGTCTCAGAAGATGTCCGGGCACCACGGGCGCCTGGACGTCCGCAGCAGGGCGTCGGCTACGGAGGCGGCGCCCTTCCGCTGTTCCCGCACCCGGCCGAGCGCGGCGAGCCGTACGGCCGACTCGTCGCCCAGCCACAGCGCCGCCAGGTCCGCGGCCTCCAGCACGAGGTCCCCGTCCTGGCCCGTCGGCACACAACTCGCCCCGTCCGGGCCCGCGTCCAGCCGGTAGCGCCCGTCCGCGAACCCGTCCCTGTCGACGACCTCCAGCACCAGCGCCCCGGTCCCCGCGTACGTACGGGCCTCCAGCGCCCGGACGACGTCCAGGATCCGCACCCACAGCCAGTCCGCCTGGGTGGTGAGGCTCGCGGCGCGCGGGTCGGGGAAGAAGTGCGGGAGGAGGTCGTCGGGGGCCCGCCAGCCCGACTTGACCTTGGTGATCCAGTCGATCGAGCAGAGGTAGTGCCACAGGGCGCGCTCGGCGGCCGGGGTCGTCGCGATCAGCCAGTTGACGTCCGCCGTGTTCTGCGGCTGCTTCATCTGCCAGGTGTCGT